>NZ_JAAMPJ010000009.1:434072-435496 GCF_011067745.1 Lentzea alba | reverse complement strand
AGACATCCGCGCCTGGATCGCCGACTGGAACACCCACCCACGGCCGTTCATCTGGACCAAGACCGCCGAAGAGATCCTCGAGTCACTCGCACGCTTTTGTAGGCGAATTTCTGGCGCAGGACACTAGAGCAGGTTCGAACGGATCGCCCACGCCACGGCGTGCACCCGGTTGCGCAGCCCGAACCGTTCCAGCAGCTGGTGCAGTGCGTACTTCACGGTCCGTTCCGAGCAGAACAGCCGTGCGGCGACCTCCGCGATCGTCGCGCCATCGGCCAGCAGTCGCAGCAGCTGCAGATCGCGGTCGTTCAGCATCGGCGACCGTTCCTGCACCGGTTGCCCGCCGACGAGCAGCCTGATCAGGCGTTCGGCGTTGACGTCGGCCCGCCGCAGAGGCGTCGCGAGCCCGGCCTGGGCGGCGATCGACGGGGTGAGGTCGTGCACCCGTGCGGCAATAACGACGATCCTGGTCGAACCGATGGCCCGCAGCCGTGCGGCTTGTTGTGTGCACAGTTCGTTGACGACGGCGAGCAGCACCTGTGCGTCCGCGCGGTCTTGCACCACTCGTACGCGTGGGGAGTTCTTCAGCAGGTGCGCCACACCGGCGGCGCTGATCAGATCACGGGATTCGACCGCGACGCGCACCGGTTCGATCCCGATGTCCACGGTCGCCAGGGCTGAGCTCATGAGTCCGATCGTGCGGACTTTCCGCGGTTGTCCACTTCGGAAAACCGAACTGATCCGATGAGCACTTGTCCGGCCGTTGTCGACGTGCGGAACTCGCCGGTCGGCCAATGCTCGATCTTGAGCTCGTCGCCGGGGAACACCGGTGCGGTGAACCTCGCGTGCAGCTCGGTGAAGTCCATGCCGCGCACGGTGATGCCGAGCGTGCACAGGCCGTGCAGGATCGGTTTTCCGAATCCGGCTCTCGCGGCGAATTCGGGG
The DNA here is from genome assembly GCF_011067745.1 of Lentzea alba. Classification (GTDB taxonomy): domain Bacteria; phylum Actinomycetota; class Actinomycetes; order Mycobacteriales; family Pseudonocardiaceae; genus Lentzea; species Lentzea alba. The sequence goes on along the minus strand of NZ_JAAMPJ010000009.1, from coordinate 434,554 downwards.
TCGTGGTGCATCGGGTTGACGTCACCGGTCTCGCGATACCGCAGTGCCTGGTCAGGTGAGGTTCGGAAGAAGCTCACGTCCGGTTCGGCGTCCGGCACCTCGAACGTGCGGGTTTCGCCGCGTTCGCCGCCGAAACCGCCCTCGCCCTTGATGAAGCACGACGACCGCGTTCGCGCGTGGTCCGACTCCCACGTGCTGACGACGAGTGCGCCGGAGCCCTTGTCGTAGATGTCGGTGACGGTCTTGGTGACGACCGCGGAGCCGCGAGCGGGGACCCTGCGGCGCAGCCACAGCGACTGCTCGGCGTGCAGGACCTGGGTCATGTCGGCGCCGGTCAGCCCCAGTTGCGGGCCGCCGTGCTGCAGCAGAGGGATGGCGAACGCGGGGGAGTAGCCGCCGACCGCCGCCCCGTACACCTCGGCGTGGGGGGGACGAACCCGGGGGCGCCTGCGGTTGAAGACCCCCGGGGTGGGGGGGGTGTG
>NZ_JAAMPJ010000009.1:0-434062 GCF_011067745.1 Lentzea alba | reverse complement strand
GCCGCCCCGTACACGGCGGCGTGGTCGACCGCCCCGGGGCGGACGTGTCGTTCGCCGACGCCGAGGATGTCGTGGTTGAGCATCAGCCCAAGATAGAACTAACCGAGCGTTCCGCGAATGTTCGCGTGGCCCTTGAGCAGGTTGCGGGCGATCGTGCGGCGCTGGATCTCGTCGGTGCCCTCGTAGATGCGCAGCAGCCGCAGCTCGCGGTACCAGCGCTCGATCGGCAGTTCGCGGGTGTAGCCCATGCCGCCGTGGATCTGCAGCACCCGGTCGACGATCTCGTTGGCCTTGATGCCGCCGTAGAGCTTCGCGATCGACTGCGCCTGCCGCGAGTCCTGCTTCTGGTCGACGAGCCACGCGGCGTGCAGCACGAGCCAGCGCAGCGCCTCGATCTCGACCGCGGAGTCGGCGATCATCCACTGGATGGCCTGGTACTCGGCGATGGGCTGGCCGAACGTGACGCGGTTCTTGGCCTGCTCGATCGCCATCTCGACCAGCCGCTCGACGCTGCCGAGCGCGCGGGCGGGCAGCAGGTAGCGGCCCTGGCCGATCCACTGCATGGCGAGGTGGAAGCCCTTGCCGACCTCGCCGAGGACGTTCTCCTCCGGCACGCGGACGTTGTCGAACACGAGTGACGCCGGACCCCACTGGCCCATGGTCGGGATGGGTTCGGACTTCCAGCCCATGTCGCGGTCGACCAGGAAGCAGGTGACGCCGCCGTCGGCGCCCTTCTCCTTGTCCGTCACGGCGAACACCATCACGAAGTCGGCCTCGTTGCCCTGCGTGATGAACGTCTTCTCGCCGCTGATCACCCACTCGTCGCCGTCCTTCACGGCGGACGTGCGGATGGCCTTGGCGTCACTGCCGGCACCGGGTTCGGTGATCGCGAAGCACGAGACGCGTTCGCCGGAGATCGTCGGCAGCAGGTAGCGCTGCTTCTGCTCCTCGTTGCCGTGGAACAGGATGTTGTCCGCGTATCCGCCGAACCGGAACGGCACGAAGCTGCGCCCGAGCTCGGCCTCGATGAGCGCGGTCATCATCGCGCCGAGACCCATGCCGCCGTACTCCTGCGGCGTCAGCACCCCGAAGAACCCGGCCTGCTTGGCCTTGTCCTGCAGCGCTTTCAGCTCGTCCTTCGGCAGGCCCGGCTGGCCCGCGCGCTCGCGGCGCAGCACCTCCGGCTCCAGCGGGACGATCTCCTTGCGCACGAAGGTCCGCACCCAGTCGCGGATCTCCTTCTGCTCGGCGTCGAGCGTGAAGTCCATTTCTTTCCCTTCAGACGAACGCGTTGATGCCCGTCAGCGCGCGACCGATGAGCAGTTTCTGAATCTGGCTGGTGCCCTCGTAGAGGGTGGTGACCCTGGCGTCCCGCAGGAACTTGCCGACCGGGTACTCGTCGACGTAGCCGTAACCGCCGAAGACCTGGATGGCGTTGTTGGCGACCTTGACCGCGGCTTCGCTGGCGTAGAGCTTGGCCATGCTCGCTTCGGTGCTGAACTTCTGGCCTCGGTCGGCGAGGTCGGCCACTCGCCAGGTCAGCAACCTCGCGGCGTCGGTTTCGACGGCCATGTCGGCGAGGAGCTCCTGGACGAGCTGGAAGCCCGCGATGGGCTTGCCGAACTGCTCGCGTTCCTTGGCGTACTTGAGCGCGGCTTCGAGGGCACCTCTGGCGGCGCCGACGCAGCCCGCCGCGACGGACATCCGGCCCTTGTCGAGGGCGCCCATCGCGAGCTTGAAGCCTTCCTCGCGCAGGAGGGCGTCGTGCGGGACCTCGACGCCGTCGAGGGTGATCTCGGCGGTGGCCTGGCCGCGCATGCCGAGCTTGCCCTTGATCTCGGTGGCGGTGAAGCCCTCGGTGTCGGTGGGGACCAGGAACGCGCTGATGCCCTTCGGCCCCGGCCCGCCGGTGCGGGCGAACACGAGCGCGACGTCCGCCCACGTGCCGTTGGTGATGAAGACCTTGCGGCCGTTGATCAGGTAGCCGTTGTCCGTCTTGGTGGCTTTGGTGACGAGACTGCCGGCGTCGCTGCCGGTGCCGGGTTCGGTGAGCGCGAAGCAACCGACCTGGGTGCCCGCGGTGAGGCCCGGCAGCCAGCGTTGTTTCTGCTCTTCGGTGCCGTGTTTCGCGATCGACTTCGCGACCAGGCCGAGTGACACCGAGATGATGCCTCGGACGGCGCTGTCCCCGCGGGCGACCTCTTCGAGCACCAGGCAGTAGGCGAGGTTGTCGCCGCCCGACCCGCCGTACCGCTCGTCGATGCCGAGCCCGAGGAACCCCGTGGCGCCGAGCGCGGGCACCAAGTCCCGGTCGATCGCCTCGTCACGGTCCCAGCGCGTGGCGTGGGGGACGATCCGCTCCTCCGTGAAGCGGTGCGCGAGCTCCCTGAGCTGCCGGTGTTCGTCCGAAAGCATCAAGTCCACGGGGCCTCCCGATTAACCGAACAGTGTTAGGTTAACCCACATGCCCCGGCCGAGCACCCCCCTGCTGAGCCCCGACCGCATCAGGTCGGTCGCTCTGGAGATCATCGACCGGGACGGGCTGGACGGTCTGTCGATGCGCAAGCTCGCCGCCTCGCTGGGCGTGCAGGCCGCGTCGCTGTACGGGCACGTCCGCACCAAGGACCAGTTGCTGAACGACATCGCCTCGTCGATCTTGTCGTCCGTCGACGTCTCGGGCTTCGCGGTGGACTGGCGGGAGGGCTTGATCCGGTGCGCGCGCTCGTACCGTGCGGCCTTGTCGTCGCACCCGAACATCGTGCCTTTTCTGGCGTACGGACCCGCCGGCCGCGCGGAGTCACTGCAGCGCCTGGACCTCCTGCACGGCGCCCTGGTCGACGCCGGCTGGTCGCGCCGCGAGGCGACGATGATCGCCGCCGGCCTCATGTACATCGTGTTCGGTTCGGCCTTGAGCTCGTTCTCGTCCGGCTTCTCGGCCGATCCCGCCGACTACTCCGGCCGCTACCCGCACCTCGACCGCGCCCACCTGCTGCCGGCCGTCGCGCACGAGCTGGACCGCGACAGCTTCGAGTTGGCGCTCGCGGCGTTCGTGCGCGGCCTTTAGTGTCTGGGCGTGGCTGCTGCGAAGTCGAAGGCGATCGAGCTCGAGGTCGGTGACCAGCTGGTGCGGGTGTCCAACCCGGACAAGCCGTACTTCCCCGCGCGGGGCATCACCAAGGGGCAGGTGGTGGAGTACTACCGGACCGTCGCGCCGGTGCTCCTGGGGGTGTTGCGCGACCGCCCGGTAGTCCTGAAGCGCTATGTCGACGGCGTCGAGGGGGAGGCGTTCTACCAGAAGCGCGTGCCCAAGGGGGCCCCTGACTACGTGGAAACCGTGCAGGTCCGCTTTCCGTCCGGCCGTCCTGCCGACGAGATCTGCCCGACCTCGGAAGCCGTGATCGTGTGGGCCGCCAACCTCGGCACGTTCGACTTCCACCCGTGGCCGGTGCGGCGTGGCGACGTCGACCACCCCGATGAGCTGCGGATCGACCTCGACCCGCAGCCCGGGACGGATTTCTCCGACGCCGCCCGTGTCGCCCTGGTGCTGCGGGAGGTTTTGGCTGACGCCGGTCTGGTCGGGTATCCGAAGACTTCCGGTGGTCGCGGTGTTCACGTCGCTGTGCGGATCCGTCCGTCGTGGGACTTCATCGACGTGCGGCACGCGGTGATCGCGCTGGCTCGCGAGGTGGAGAAGCGGGCGCCTTCGTTGGCCACTTCGGCTTGGTGGAAGGAAGAGCGCGGTTCTCGGGTGTTCATCGACTTCAATCAGGCCGCCCGCGACCGCACGATCGCCTCGGCCTGGTCGGTGCGGGGGACTCCGCGCGCCACGGTCTCGACGCCGGTCACGTGGGATGAACTGTCCACTGTGGACCCGGATGACTTCGACGTGCTGACCGTGCCGAAGCTCTTGGACGAGCGCGGCGATCTGCACGCCGGGCTGGACTCCGAGGCGTTCGGGATCGAGACGTTGCTGGAGTGGTACGCCGCGGATCCGCGCGGGGAGATGCCGTATCCGCCGGACTACCCGAAGATGCCGGGCGAGCCGCTACGGGTTCAACCATCCCGAAAAAAGCGCTAGAGCTGGGAAAACTCGTCGAACTCACGTCCTGCGTGATCTAGCTTAGCGCTCACTCGCCGGATAACCTAGATGGATGGCTGAGCTTCTCGCGGACCTTGCCGCGTCCTTCCGTCGTGAGCTGCGTGCCGCAGGCAAGGCCGAGCGCACGATCACGATCTACGGGCAGGCGATCAGGTTCTTCTCGGACTGGTTGGAGCGGGAAGGGCGCCGTCCCGACACCGACGCGTTGACGAAGCACACGCTCGTCGCGTGGTTCGAGACGTTGCACGCGAAGCACAGCGCGCAGACCGTGCTGACGAGGTTCAAGGGCATGCGCAGATTCACCCGGTGGGCAGCGGCCGAAGGGGAGATCGCGGCGGATCCGATGTCCAGCATGGAGCAGCCGGTGGCTCCGTCAAAGCCGGTGCCGATCCTCACCGACGACGAGGTCGCCCGGCTGCTGAAGACATGCTCCGGATCATCCTTTGTGGATCGTCGTGACAATGCGATCTTGCGCGTCCTCTTCGACTGCGGGTTGAGGATCTCCGAGTGCACGCGTCTGAGGGTTGAGGACGTGGACCTGGACGATCATGAAGTGCTCTTCGTGATCGGGAAGGGAAGCCGTCCGCGCGTCGTGCCGTTCGGATCGAAGACCGCGCGGGCGCTGGACCGGTACGTCAGGATCCGCAGGACGCATCGTCACGCGAGTGCGGAGGCGCTGTGGCTGGGGCAGCGCGGCGGTTTCACAACGGACGGAGTGGCGAACATGTTGGAGGGAAGGGCCAAAGAGGCCGGGGTCGCAAACCTGCACGCACATCGGTTCCGGCACTCTTGGGCGCATTCGTGGCTTGCGGCCGGAGGTCAGGAACGCGACCTGATGAGGTTGGCCGGCTGGACCAGTGAGGCGATGCTTGACCGCTATGGCGCGTCCGCCGCCGAGGAACGCGCGCGTGCCGCCCACAAGCGCCTCCGTCTCGGTGATCGACTCTAGGAAGTTTCTGTCCCGCAACGTTTTCTCGCTCCAGTCCAAAGCGGAGCGTCAAGGTTGCTGATTTGTGTGAGCACAGCGCTCGGGTACGATGGAGTTGTTCCGTTCCACGCTCGTCTGGCCACGCCCCAAGGGATGCGGCTTCAGGCCCTGCGGTGCCGAAAAGTCGGCTAGTAGAACGGAATTTCCATGGCACTATCACCTGCCGAGCGGGCACTGAGGGCCCGGCTCGCGGCCCACACGCGGTGGTCACGCACGTCCAACAGCACGGAGTCCACCGCAGCAGCGCGTGCGGCATTCGACCGTCGCTTCGAGGACGAGGTCGATCCTCGACGAGAGCTTCCTGAACCCGAACGTGTACGTCGTGCGGAGGCTGCCCGCCGGGCGCACTTCGCCCGCCTGACCCTCAAGTCGGTCACGGCCCGCCGGAAAGCCCGCGAGGCGCAGGAAGCCGTCTCGCGGACCGAGGCTGCGCTTCAGGCAGGCTTCGAGATCGATGGTGGTGCCGCGTGAGCTTCTTCTCCGCGAACACGCAGGCCGTGACGCCGCGCGGCAACCTCCTCGAAGGTGGCACGCGGCCCGATCTCGGCGGCCCTGAGTCGGACCACGAATTCCGCCAGGACGTCGAGCGGATCGCGGGCCGCGCGTCCGTGACGCCGTTCTCCGCGACGCTCGCAAGCCTCGTCGAAGACTGGTTCTGGCCCGTCAGCATCGGCCCGGACGGAAGCCTTCACGGCCGCCGCGACGGCAACAACGTGCAGGTCACCGTCCCGACTGTGCGTGCGGTGCTGCGGCGCACTGACGTGGCCGGCCAGCTTGGCATCGAGCCCACTGCGGCGGACCTGGCCGCGGCCTTGGCTGTCGTCGCCCGGCGCGCACGTGCCGAAGCCGAACGCCAGGCCGTCGCCGATGACGCACGAGCCGACGACGACCGTCGAGAGCGCACTCGTGATGCCGAACTAGCCCAACTCAAGGCGGATCTGCTTCGCGCGCTCGCCGAACTGGACGCGGCCCCGGCTCCGGCCGTGGTCGCTCGGACTGTGCCCACGCCGCCGAAAGCCATGTGGCGCAAGAAGTCCTGACACGACAACAGCCCGGTGACCGTCACCACCGGGCTGTCGTCGCTCTTGTCCAACTCGCGCGGCGGTTGTGTGTCCTGGGAGGACGTCGCGCGCACGAGAAAGCAACCAATCACCATGGTATCGAATGCAGTCCTACAGGCACAGCGCGCCGAGAAGGCCCGCATGATCGCCAACAACCTGCGGCGCGAATGGGCCTTCCAAGTCGACGGCGACGGTCGCGTGCTGGTCCAAGTGCAGCACGGCGCACAGTTCGTACGGCTCGTCCCCGCCGTCGTCGCAGCCCAAGCAGCCGACCTCGACCTCATCGGCCGACACGAGGTGCTAATGCCGGAAGTCGCCGAGGCCGCGGCGCTCACGCTCGCCGGATGGGCGCTGACCGAAGCCGCGACGGGCAGCACCTCATGATCAACGGCACCGCGCTCGCAGCGGACTGGTCCCTGCCGCCGGACGGAGTCACCGAGAAGCCGCCGGTTGTGTCGGTGGCCCCGCAACCAGCAGCGGTGGCGTTTTCCGCAGATGACGGCACCTCGGTTGTCCAGTGCCGCCACCAGACGGCTGTGTTGCCGGATGTGCTGCCAACGGCCGTGCTCGATGCTGTTGCCGACCCGACCCTGAAGGCAGGAGACGTCCTCCAGGCCTGTGCCGAGGCCAGATTCACGCAGGCTCAGGCTTGTGCAGTACTGCGTCAAGATCACCCAGCGACGCGGCGTTTTCGGGACCTGCCGGACCTCTGCGCGAACGTCAATCGCGTGTACGCGCGAATGCAGCGCAATGCCGAGAGCCCAAAGGAGCGGGCCGCTCGGCACGAGTTTGAGGTGCGGGTGGAGGCCGACCGGCTCCGCGTCCGCAAGGAAGCCGCCGCGCTCGTCGCGTCCGAGGAGTCGACCAGAGGCGCTCCGCTACGGGACCGGATCCTCACGCGTGCGAAGCTCGCGTCACTTCCGTCGCTGTACCACTTGATCGCGGACACGATCGAGATGGGCACACTCGGGATGCTCGCCGGACCGTACGGCTCGTGCAAGTCGTTCGTCGCGCTGTCCTGGGCGGCCTCCATCGCGACCGGACACCCGTGGTTCGGCCGCGAGGTCTCGGCACCGGGGCCCGTGATCTACGTGGCCGGTGAGGGCGCCTCCGGTTTGAACGGACGACTCGCCGCCTGGGAGGCGGACACGGGCGTGGACATCCCGGACACGAACCTGCTCACGCTGCCGCTGCCCGTGAACTTCGGCCGCGCCTCAGAGGTCGCCGAGTTCTGCAAACTGGTCGCCGAGCACAAGCCCGTGCTCGTGATCCTGGAGACCCTCAACCGGTGCGCGGTCGGCATGGAGGAGAACAGCGCGACCGACATGGGCCGTGTCGTCAACGCGATGTACGAGATCCAGCGCGCCACCGCCGGTGGGTCCGTGTTCGTGGTGCACCACGCGGGCAAGGACGGCACGATCCGGGGCTCCACCAGCCTCGGCGCCGGAATGGACACCGTTTACATGACCAAGGGCAATGCCGCCGCCGTGACCTTGGCGAGGACCAAGCGCAAGGACGGCGCGGCCGATGACGAGTTGGCGCTCCGGCTCCGCCAGGTCGGCGAATCCGGGGTTCTGGACCATGTCCGCCCCCCGGACATGGCACCCGACAACGACGAACTGCTGATGTCCGCCTTCATGTCCGCGTTCAGCGCCACCGGCTGCACGATGAAGCAGCTTCGCGACGAGGCGGGTATGCCGTCTTCGTCGTTCCATCGCACATTGAATCGCCTGGTAGACGGCGGGAAGCTCGTCAAGGTCGGCACGGGTACACGCGACCACTACCGCCTTGGAACGGCCTAGAAAGACCTTGCACATGTCCGCCGTGTCCGCTGTGTCCGCCTAGCCGCCGGACGTGTCCGTCCGCCCTCCCTCTTAAGAGGGAGGGGCCGGACACGGACAGGGGCGCGGGGTGTGAAAAGCGTTTGTGCAGAAGGGTTTTCTCGCTCCGAGGTGGCCCGGCGAGACCAGGTACGGTGTGCTGTTCGCCTAGAGACGGGATGCGCATGAAGGTGGCCACCGAGCAGGAAGTGCACTTCGGCCGGCGGGAGCTGGTGAAGCACTGGCGTGCGGACGTCCCAGGCCGCTGGGTACTGGGTCCTGACCCCACAAACTTCGACGGGTGGAGCGAACGCATCCGGCGCCCCTCCCTGCTCGACTACCCGTGCCGGACGTGCAAGGCGGATGTGAACCAGCCCTGCCGTTCCGGTGTCGAGAAGTGGGCCCGCGCACACGCCCCGCGCATCGACAAGTGGATCGCCGCGCGCAACTCGCAGGTGCTCACCTGCCCGGCGTGCTCCGCGTTTGTCACGCACACCGACGAGGTGCCGTTTCAGGGGACGAACTGGCACCGTTCCGTCCTGCACCAGAACGTGCGCGTCTACGACTGCTGCGTTCGCTGGGTCCTGACGTTGCCGCTTCATGGCCGTCACTGGGAACTCACGCTCATCGAGGTCCCCAAGTCCGAGGAGTGACGAGGCGTGCCGACAGCGCCCAAGTCGCGTACGAAGAACAATCGAGTCCACACCGGCGCGAACGTCCGCCACAGGTCAACTCCCGCCGATGTCCGACGCCCGGTCCCAAGCGCCCACGTGCAGGCCGACCGTCGTCGTGCGGAGCGAGGCCAAGCGGATCGGGACCGAGCGGCGCATCCTGGTGCGGGAGACGAGCGCCGAAGCCCGGAGGTGCGCAGTGACGACCAATCAATCGGAGTTCACCAGCCGCGAGAAGGACGCCTACGTGCCCGCCCCGTGCGAGAACGGGCACGAGGGCCGGAAGCACGTCGAGTGGACGCCGCTGCCGACGGAGTCTCACTTCGGGGATACACCGCGCAGGTGGGCCATCGGCTTGGAGACCTGCTGGGAGTGCAACAAGCCACGTGCCGAACCTGGTGAGGAATGGCGCGACGAGCTTGAGTGACCTGTAGATGTATCCGGCGTGCCTCGATCGCGCCGAACGTGTTGGCGCGCAAGCTGAATGCCATGAGGGGTGACGCAACGCCACGCGCACGACCAGATTCGGCACCTCGCCGTGGTGAGGTCGTTGGCGCGGAACGCGAGCACCTGCGTGGTGGTTTCGGCCGTCTCGTGCGCCGAGAGCGCGTCGCGGTAGGGCTGCTCCAAGTCGACCTGGCGGAGCTGATCGCGACGGACCGGACGGCGATCAGCAGGCTGGAGGCGGGCCGCGTGCGGCCGACGAGTTCGATGTGCAGGCGGTTGTCCCGCGCGCTTCGCACGGGATGTGGTGAGCGCGAGGTGCTCGCGTTGGAGGTCGCGTTGCACGAGGCGGCGGGGGCGAGCTTGCGTGGTGTCACCGACCGGACGCGGCGGCGGCGCGATCGTCTTGACGCTGTGGCTCTTGCTGCCGCGCGGTCAAGCGGGGGCGACCCGTACACGAACCACTTGCTGAACCTGCTGGAGCAGCAACGTGACTGAACGGGGAAGCGAACTGCGGGGCCGCTGGCCTGGGCCGACGCCGTCCGATGCCGAGCTGGAAGTTTTGGCCGGCCGCGAGCTCCTTCGCGCTGCGGTCCGTGTCAGCCGCCGCCGTGTGCGCGCCCGCCTGGCCGTGGATGCGCTTGTGCGCGACGCGCTTGCAGAACTGGACGCCGATCAGCCCCAGATGTGAGCCGAGATGATCACGAGGACCGCGCCGATCACGAGCCACAGCACCAGGTACACCGTGCTCGACAAGACCATGCGCACCTCGCGAACGAGGCGCTTGCGGGTGCTCCCGTGGGCGTCATGCAGCTCCCACGCCTGTCGGATGTACTCGGCGGCCTTATCTGGTGACGTGGCGGCGTCCTCGATCAGGTCCTGGATCTTCGAGTCGACCCCGGCGTCACCGGTACGGCGCTGAACCTGGCGAACACCACGGCGGCCCACGTTGGTCCACCCCGTTCCGCGGATCGGTGGCCACGTTTCATGGTTGTTCACGCGGACCTCCTCATCGGCTGCCTGTGGCATCGCGGCGTGCCTGTCGCCGTTACCTCGGCGCGGCGGCCGATCACTCCTGCCAGCACGGGTGATCCTGAACGACATGAGCGGCTTCGAGATCGAAACCAAGGACGGCCAGCGCGGTGCGCGTGTTGCGACCCTCCCAGGGCGGGCCGCTGTGCCTGGGCATGACGCCCGCTGGAAGTCGTGGTTCTGCTCCGGCTGCGGCATCGCGGAGGCTGGGTACAACATCGACATGCGCAGGACGGCGTGCGCGAGCTGTGTGCAGCGGATCCGCGAGGGCAAGGCGATCCTCACACCGGAGGAGGTGTGGCACGAGGCGCTCGCGGAGATGGCCAAGGACAAGCTGTGCCGCGTGTGCGGCCAGAAGGCGGGCCCGGCGGCCGACGCGCTGGGGCGCGGGCAGTCCGTCGTCTGTCGCCGGTGCCTGACGGAAGCGGCAGCGTGACGGGGCAGCACAAGCGCGCCAAGGCAGCCTTCGATCGGGCGTTGGCGCGGTGGCGTGCCGTGCCCGAGCTGAATCAAGGCCGGCTCGTGCCGCTCGACAGCGCGCAGGCGACGGAGCTGCTCGACCTGGCGCACGCCACGGCGGTGGAGGCGTTGCTCTGGGCCCGGGCGTTCGACGACGCGGCGCGGGGGAGTGATGGCATCCCGGCTCTGAGCGGCTATCCGGACAAGGACAAGCTGCCCGCGGAGATCAAGGCTGCGAGGTGGGCGGCCAACAAGGGTGTGCACCTCCTCGTAGAGCTTGCGGCCGTGGATCATGTCGGCACGATCGGTGCGTGGGGTACGGCGCCGTGGGGTGCGGGCCTTGTCGCTCCGATGTTGCGGTGGGTCTCGGACCAGTCGCGGTTGCCCCAGGTGAAGGCGAGCCCGAAGGGGAAGATCGATCAGGGCGACCAGGACATCCGGGACGCTTTCGTGGCTCACTGGCGCGGCCAGCCGGTAGCGATCGGGCTTACGGAAGTCGAGGCGTGGCTGAACCACTGGTGCGCATGACGGAGAACGTGCGCTCGTCCGCGACGGAGGTCCACCGCCGCGCGACCGTGCTTCTCGATCAGCTTCGCGAGTTGCTTGCGGCGGCCGAGTCGGGCGAGTTGCCGGTGAGCGGGGACTACCGGCACCGGCTGGAGGGCGCGATCACGGCGGTGGAGGCGGTGCTCGGCCTGCCGCCGTCGCTCGCTCCGGGCCTCTTGGAGCCCGACGTCCGTAAATGGTTCTGTGGAAATATTTACACCGCAGGTCATGGCGTTTAGGCTTTGAACATGCGCCTTGTCGGTTACCTCCGCGTCAGCTCTACCGGCCAGTTGGACGGCTACGGCTTCGATGTCCAGCGCGCCGACATTGAGCGCTGGGCTAAGGCGAACGGCCACCGCATCGTGGAGTGGTTCACCGACGCGGTCACTGGCAAGTACGACGCCCCTGACCGTCCCGGCCTCACCGACGCCGTGCAGATGATCCGGCGCCCGGCACAGGCCGAGGGGATCGTGGTCGGCAAGCTCGACCGGCTCGCCCGCGCCCTCACAGTCCAGGAGGCGATCCTGGCGCTCGTGTGGCGCGAGGGCGCGAGCGTGTTCACCGCCGAGGACGGCGAGGTCCAGCAGGACGACCCTGAGGACCCGATGCGCACGGCCATCCGCCAAGTGCAAGGCGTCTTCGCCGAGCTGGACCGCAAGACCGTCGTGAAGCGCTTGCGCGACGGCCGGAAGGAAAAGGCCAAAACCGGCCGCAAGGCGGTCGGTGAGTACGCGTACGGGTTCGCCGGCCAAGGGCAGGGGCGCGAGCGTGACGCCGCGCCGGAGCCGACCGAGCAGGTCGCCGTGCGCCGGATCGTGGAGCTGCGCGAGACGGGCGCGTCGTACCGCGTCATCGCATCCATGTTGGACGCCGAGGGACACAGGCCGCGCCGGGCCGCGTCCTGGTCGGCGATGGCGGTTCGCAACATCGTTCAGCGGCAGGAACCTCAGCCGCGCTAGCGGATCGCGGAGGTGCTGAGCTGCTCGCGCGCGACGTTGTACTTGGTGCTCGGCGACGTCGACTCAACCGCCGGACTGTCCTCGGCTCGATGAGCTGCGGTGTGCGGGCGCGCCACCGTTTTTGGTGCTGACCCGTGATGCAATCAGCGCGATCGTCGCAGTGACGAGCAAGCCTGCTTGCAAGGGGAGCAGCTTTTGGCTTGTGGATCCCCCCTCTGCGATGTCCACGAAGCCCAAGACTGACAAAACAGCCGCCGGGATCAGCAGGGCGACGCTGATGAGTTTCAGCATCAATGGCTTTCGTGCTGGCACCTCCCCGATGTGGACGGCCACGTCCACCAGGTCGCCAACTGGTTGGAAGTCTGGCTTGCCGTCCAGCAGGACGGTGTAGCGCAGCCGGTGGCGGCGAGTCAGTAGTGATGGGGAGATGTGCAGAGCTGTCCCGGCCATGTCCACCTTGGGCGCCCGAACCGCCGGGCGCCCGGCATCCGACTCCTGATCGAGCAGAGCCAGGACCGGCACACCGAACTCCAGCTCCAGCGGCGCCTCGCCGAACGCGGACGGGCCGATGTCCAGGGAGCTGTCGCTGACCACGTCCACGGTGACGACGTAGGGCCGGGTCAACTCGCGGCCATGCAGGCTCACCGCGATGCCGCTGCCGTGCAGACCTGGCGCGGCGCGCAGCAAGGACACCGCCTGGTCCACGTTGATGTAGAGCGCCCTTTGCGGCCGTGCCGAGCGGAAGGCCGCCCACACCGCCCAGGCGCCCAACGCGATCGCCACCAGGATCCCGACGATCGTCCAGAACGTGCCCGAGGTGTAGAAGGGCTCCGCTGCGGGTGGAGACTGCTCAGCTAACGGCACCTGGGCATCCAAGCAGTCCGTTAGATGGATGTCGCGCCGACTTGGCCTGGTTCGTCAAACACACTCCGCGTGACCCGATTTTGGGCGGGAGACACGATCGCGACGACCAGGTGGCGTCGGTGTGGCGACCGTCATACGGCCGAAGTCGCGCCCGCGTCCTGTAAAACCCGCGGTGAGAACGCGGTAAGGGGTGGAGCCGCATTGGGCGCCTCCACCTCCGATTGGAGCCGCAGATGGATGATCACAAGCCCGAACGTCGTGCCGCGCCCGCCGTTCGAGTGTGGGACGTAGGTCGAGAAGTTCGCCGAGGTGAAGACGGCCGTCTCGACTTCGGGCGCGACCACGCCCTCGATCAGCGGGGATTGCCGCGGCACGACCTCCCCGCCGGATGCATGATCAAGCCCCTGGACGGCTATCGCTCATGCGGGCCAGCGTTCTGGCATTGCCCTCAGTGCGTTGCCATGACCAGCTAGATCAGAGGGCGGCCGTGGCCGATGTTCTTGACGTCGGCCACGACTCCCTGCGGTGGTGCCGCAGAGGTGCGTCCACGGTGGGCATTATTCGGCTGATTATGGTTGGCAGTGCACCTGGTACTTCGCCGCGGCGTCGGTCTGGACGTCTTCGGGTTGCGAGTCGTCGAGCGCGTTCCACTGGAACACCAGGCACTCCTGCGGGGTGTACATCCCGGATGGGCCGCTCCGTACGGGCTCGTCGTCTCCGCCCACGTTGCACGCGACGAGCACCCCGATGATCACGGCGAAGATGATGACGAGACGCATGCAGGGTCCCTTGCTGCCGGACTGGTGTTGACGTTGGCCTGTACGTCGATGGCCTCTACAGACGCGTTACCGGCTGGGCATAGGCGGCCCGTTGTAATGTCCGACGCCTCCACAGGCACGACGAACGGCGGGCTGATGATCAACGTGCGGTGGCCCAACCCGCGTAACGAGCCCGGGTTGGGCTTGAAGGTGCGGGACGTGCTTACGGCTGTAGGTATGAACGCAGGTCAGTATGGATCTCCCTCGCGACCGTTGGCCGGCGCCGTGGCTCTGGCGGAGGACTCTCACGGGCAGGTCGTCGGCATCGTCCACGCGCGGTTCAACCTGGAGACCTACAACAACAGGTTCGGCGAGCTTGAGGGCCTGCCACGTCCGCAATGCATGCTGGACAAGATCGCCGTGTTGCCGACCGCGCGCCGGTCCGGCGTCGGCAAGCTGCTCATGCGCGAGACGGCAACGGAAGCGCAACGCTATGGGTGCTCGCACCTCGCCCTGATGGTCGACTGGTCGACTGAGTTGAGAGACCGAGTGGAGTTCTTCAAGGCCTGTGGTCTGCGGTCGCTTGTGTCAGGACGGGACGATGATCTGTTCGGGGCTGATCTGGAGACGGTGCTGCGATCGACTGCGTGATCATGAGGGTGACGAAGGCTTTCCGAGGGCTGAAGACGTTGGCGGAGTGAGCCTTCTGCTTCTCCTGGTAGTGCAAGCCTCTCCGCAATGAGCCGGAGCGGGAATGCTCTAATCCAACGGTGTCGACAGGGTTAGACGTGCCAGGTCACGTGCGGATCGTTCGCTGTGTCGCGTTCGCCGTCATCGCGGTGGGTGAGTTTGTGCTCGTGCTCGGTCCGTGGTTTCTCGCGGCGCTCCGCTGGTTCACGGGCAAGGACGCGGACTGGTGGGGAGCCGCAGGGCAGTGGGCGGGGGCACTCGGCAGTGTCGCCGCGGTGGTCGCAGCGCTGTGGATCGCTAAGAAGGGCGCCCGCGATGCCGCCCAGATTGCCGAGCAGGGCGCTCGCGAGGCCGCCGCGAGAGAGCAGCGTCGGCAACGCGCGGCGGCGATGCTCGTGCACGGCGAGTACCCCAGTTCCGAGGCGCGCGACCTTGTGTCGATCGTCAACGACAGCCAGTTCCCCGTTGTGAACGTCCAGGTGGTCGCAGTCAAGGGCGGTGACTTGGCTCCCCTTGTGCCCCCATCCGGGAGTTGGCCCATCCACGCTGTGCTCATGCCTGGCGAGCAGGTAGGCACGAGGCCGATGTTCGGGAAGGCTTCGGACGGGAACTTCTACGGGCTCGTGATCTCGCCTCAGTACTCCATCGTCATCGAGTTCACGGACATTGAGGGGTACCGGTGGCGCCGGGAAGGCGAGGGGCTGCCCGAGCACCTCGCGTGATCGTTCAGTTCGTGGCTATCCGGCTTGACTCGGTTCACCTCGTTGCCCCGTCCTGTCGCACGTGCCCCTGACGCTCCGAAGGCGTGAGGCCGGCATCTTCCCGGCCCAGAACCGGAGATGGACCCACCGCGATGCTGGAGTTCACGACCGCACTTGCCGGGTTGGCCGCTGTGATCGTCGGCTGGCCCCGCCGGAGGGGCGACGACGAGTAGTCGGACAGCAACGGCCCGCCGGTGACCCGGCGGGCCGTGCTAGTCGACGTTCCGCGTCCTGGTTGTTGCGGCCGAAGAGACGCCGCGCAACTAGCTGGGGCGCTCGTTCGAGCGGTTCAGACTCTTGCTAGGACTTGTGCAGATCCTGCAAGAGCCACTGCGCGACTCGGCGGCGGATCTTGGTCAGGTTCGTGATGACGAGGTGCCGAACCTGAGCCGCGACCCAGGTGATCAAGGGCCTCGCCAAGCAACCAAGGGCGAAGAACGCGACGTATCGGACGGCCCACGCAGTCATTGTTGTCAGGTGGTGGGATGCCCAAGGTTCCCCGTCCACGTGTACGTCGGGGAAGGTGACTGGGAGGACAAATGTCCCTACCAGTGTGAACACCGTTACAAAGGCAACCCTAACCTCTCGCTTTCGGCGTGCTCTGGCTTCTAACATGGACATGTCGCTGAACCTTCCTAGCCTGGAGGATCTTGGTGACGCTGAGGCCGGTCCTTGTGCAAGAAGGGCCGGCCTCTCTTGTGCTCGCCCAATCGGTTGTGCAGGCTTGGGTTGCACTTCAACTAGACCTGAAGCGGCTACCATCCAGGTAGACCTCGGTCGAACAGTTCCATGCAGGACGATTGTTCGTGCGGGATAAGAAATTTGACCGAAACTGACCCTGGGGTTCTGGACAGGGCTGGTTGGTTGCGGTAGCACTCGGCGAGTCATCTGCTTCGCTACGCCCCGGACCAGGGGCCTTGTTCCGCACGGGTAAGGCAATCGCCTGAAACTACCTCGTCGGGACAGTGACATCGTCTTGGATAGCTGCTATAAGGCGCTGCCGAGAAGAGCCTCGATGTCGAGGCCTTGAGGCATGTGATGCGGGAGCGAGTGCGCGGTGCGTAGCCTGCCGTCGATTGCCTGCGTGCGGGGCAATCGCTCTAGGGGTAAGCGCCGGGGTACGACAACGAGGCGCGTCGTCGCTATCCATGTTGTTGCCGCTGTCTGGCATGGATGGTTCTTTCAGGTCGTGGTGCCGTCTGTGGGATGTCCGCTTGGGCTGGGTTGTGGATGTGGGTGCGGATGCCGCCTTGCCGGGGAACTCGTTCGGGACGATCACGGTGCTCATTGCGAAGTGATCGCTCTATGTCGTGTCTTTGAGCGTTGCTTGAGCTCGTCAGCGCACGCCTGTAGCAGGGCTCGTGACCCCGCCATTCTGCGTCCCTTGTCTATCGGCGCAGCTGGCCTCGATGTCCGGCGTGCGCGCTGGTGCGATGAATCTAGAGTATCGAGCCGCGCCGTGTCATCTCGGAGCGTGAATGAGGTGGCTATCCTCCTCTCAATTAGCTACGAGTGTCTGCCTATCGAGATGCGAGGCAGTGACGTTTGCGCAGGTAAAGCGGCATCCGATTGCTCTACGTGACCGCCATGTGCGCAGGGTGACTTCGCATCGCCGCACTAATTAGTGTCGTAACTTGCGACTTAATGGTGGCTGCCCGGACCATGTCATCATCTCTATATGACATAGTCTGTCACACTATGACATTCTATGTTCAATCATGGTTTTCAAGTTCACATCAGAGTCTTTGAAGTGCATCTCTAGTCTTGATACAACTTCGCGCTCTTTAACGCACTTTCAAACCCTCAATAGTTCCCGCTGTTGTTCCGCTTGCCGTTCCCGCTTCGTTGCACTTCAGCGGTTCCATCATGGATGCCATCAACTCAGTGCCAACCGGTCTACCTGCGGTAACTCGACTGTCGGGCCACCCTCCGCAGTGCCTACTCGCCGAGCTGGACCGTCGCGACGTCGTCCCACTCGTAGGCCTTGCGGTCCCTGTTGAGGTCGATCAGGGCCACCGACGAGACCGTCACCTCGGCCGTGGTGCCGGGGTGCGCGGCCAGCGCGTCGCGCACCGGCTCGGTCGGACCGGCCGAGTTCGAGTACCCGAGGCTCACGTGCGCGCGGAACCCGTCCTCGCGCTCCGGGATGTTCTCCACGCCCCACACGTCGCCGATCGCGGCCCGGATCGCGAGGCGCAGCGCGGCGACCGGCTCCAGTGGCCGGCCAGCCATCTGGATCGTCTCGCTGTCCACGTGAGCAGGGCCGATGGTGAGCGTGAACGGCTTCAACTCCGCGCACCTGGTGCGCGCGGACTCCACGATCCGGTCCACGTCGCCGCGGTTGACCTCGTCGGTGAAACCGATGCCCTGAAGCGTGAGGTGCAGCCATTTCACGGGCACGGGGTCGAGCTGGGGGAGCTGCGCGAGCACTGGCGCGTAGTGCTCCACGAGCGCGTGCGCCTGCGGCTGGTCCGCGAACGTGACGTGCCAGGTGAAGAACGACCGGCCGACCTCCCAGCCTGGCCGCCACCACCAGTGGTTCCGCATCGGTTCCAGCTCGGCCACGGTTCGTGCCTCCCAGCGTTCTACGACAGCTCCCTGACCACCGTCTCACGCTGGAACGCGGTGATCGAGTCCCTGACGCGGCGCGCGATCGGGTCGAGAGGCTTCGCGGTCTGCGCAGCGATCATGTCGACCTCGGCCACGCGGAGCAGCAGCGGCCGGACGCGGTGCTGTGGCGCGGTCTCCAGCACCGGCCCGAGGGTGTGCTCGGCGCCACCCATGTCACCGCGCAAGAGGTGCGCTTTCGTCTGCACGAGCCTGGTCATGCGCTCGGAGCCGAGGTTGCGCAGGTGCGCGGGCGTCGCCTCAAACGCGGCCACCGCGCGGTCCGCGTAGGCCAGCGCTTCGTCTGCTTCGCCGAGGGAGAGCCGCGTGTCCGCCCAGAGCGATCCCGCGCGGTCCAGCGAGCACGTGAACGGACCGGCTAACTCGTCATCGGCACGGGTGAGCCTGTTCGCCGCGTCCTGTGCACGGCGCAGGGCTTCGGTCGCGGGACCTGCGTCACCGGCACGTGCGAGGTCGAGCGCGAGCGCGCTCGAGAGATACAGCTCGGCGGAGCCGGTCGCGGTGTAGCGCAAACCGTCCGCTGCGTAGTCGGCCGCCGTCAGGTAGTCGTCCTGCCAAAACGCGGCGGTGTGCTGGGTGGCGCGCACCCACGCTCGCAGCGGGTTGTAGGCGGCGCGTTCGGCGCACAGCCACGCGGCGCGGGCGTGGTCCTCGGCCGCCGGTGGCCGGCCGAGGTCGACCGACATCCAGGCGAGCACGGTCAGCGACCAGCCCGCTGCCGCGTACAGCTCGCGCGACATCTGCGGCGCCTGGTGCCCGGCCAGCAGGGTGAACGCCCTGTCCCGCAACGCCTTTGTTCTCGCGAACAGGGGCAGCGTCGGCATCTTCAGGTAGGAGGCCGCGATGCGCCGCACCTCGGAGTGCATCTGCTCGATCGTCAGCTCGCCGACGTTCGTGGACTCGGCCCACGCGAGAAACTCGGCGGACTCGTCGGCCGCGCTCATCAACACCTCCGTCACCGTCTTGATGCTCGCGAGGTGCGACGTGGTGACGACCGGCGCGGGCGTGGTCTTCGTGGTCGTTGTGAAGCCGAGGTCGGCATCCGTCGCGACGCCGAGCACCGCGCGCAACGCCGCCCTGTAGTGATCGGAGGGCACCCCGACCGCGCCGCGCTCGATTTTCGCGATGTAGTGCGCGTCCAGCGGGAAGCGCTCGCGAGTGGTCTCCCAGAGCCAAGCGCACGCGGCCTCGGCCAGCTCGCGGCGGCTCATACGCGCGCCCGTCACCTGGCGGGACGCAGTGGCTTCGCGGACCGCCCGGAGGAGGGTGTTCGGCTCCGGCACGGCTTCGAGCGTAACCGCCGCGACTCGGTGAGTCATGGCGCTGCGTGCCCCGATCTGCCCCGTGTGATGCCCTGCTCGCGACCTTTGGATCAGCCGACCCATAGAGGTATGGGTGCGATCGCGATCGTGATGCTGCTGGGGGCCGTCGCCATCGGCTTGATCTGCTGGCTCGGCCACCACGTCCACCGCGAGACGCTGCGCCGCCGCCAGGTCGCTCGCGTGCGCGCTGCTCTGGCCGGCCACACGAGCGTTGCCGAGTTGCGCGAGCGTTGCGGCGCGGACGAGATGCCCCGCTACCCGACCCCGTCCGGAGCGGCCGGTGACCCCGACCCGGCCGCCCTGGACGGTTCCACCATGCGCGTGGAGCGTGCGTCGTGAGCCTGATCGTTCCCAGCGCTGCGGTCATCGCGATTTATCCGGTCCTGCAACACCTTCTCGACTTGACGGACGGCGGCTGGCGGTTCTTGCCCATGGAGTTCGGGCAGGACTACCTCGATGGATTCCACAAGTGGCCCGGTGGCTGGACGGACTCGCTCCGCTTCAAAGACGAGGACGACGCGCTCGGCATCCGCACCGACCGCGACAACGCGATCACCTGGGAGTACAGCGGGTCGCTGGCCGACGTCGTGCACGAGTTCCTGGTGTTGCCGCACCCCGGCGACCGGCTGGCCCCTCGTCTGGCGAAAGGCATGGGGCCGAACTGACATGGCCGAGTTGTCGGGAGCGGAAGGCCCGGCGGAGCTAGAAGTCGATACCGTCGATGATTCGCTCGCCTCCCGGTGTCGGCCCCTGTACGGCAGCAACGCGGTCGCCGCCCCTCATCGCGATGATCATGCCTTCGGCGTGAAGATGAGCTAGGCACCGTTGAACGAGGGTTTCGTCCAGACCGAGCTCTTCGTGCAGCACCGAAACCTCGATCCGTGTTCCGCTGCGTTTGCGCTCGACGATCAGACTGAGCAGCTGGAACCTGGTGTCCTCCTCCGTCGGAGCGGCTGCTGCCTGGCTGGCGTGCCGCGTCTCGATCACAGTGGAATCCACTCGCTCTGGGACGTCGTCGTTGGTGCGTTGCCACCGTTGCCCGCTGCCATCGGTGAAGCGAAACACGATGTCGTAGCCGTTTCCCACCAAGGGCCTTACCCCTCCTGTTGGAGACCGGAAGTTCACGTACCAACGCGCGTGGTTCTCAGGGTTGACGACTGCCACGACGGCCGGCCTAGAGGCGACTCGGGGATTGTGGAACCACTGGTGATCTGGCTCGTCGATGGGCACGACGCTCATCAGACACATGTCGAACACCTTCGCGGTCGAGTGGTTCGTGGCGTCGATCCTGAGTTCTCCTCCGCCGTGCCGTGTCACTCTGATCTTGCTCGCTTCCGCAACTGCTGCTGCGTCGCGCTCGGCCAGCTCGCGGGTGTCCTTCTCTCGTGAGAACTCGTTCGCCTTGCGGGTTTCAGCAGCGCTTTCCTCGGCGGCTTTCGCGCTTCGCCGAGCCTGTGCCAGTGCCCCCTGCGCGATCTCTGCCTGCTTGCGGGCGTAGTTCACGGCTATGAGCGAGATGAACGCGGCGCCCACCGAGATAGGCGCACCAACCCAAGCAGCAACGTCTCCCGCGTCCACTCACAGCTCCTCGTCTCACCGAGCTAGCTCGGTGCATCTCAGTTGAGAAGCAGGGTACGACCGAGCCCCGACAGTTCGAGCGCACCGCGAAGGCAGGGCCAGCCACGCGGTTGTGCTGCCTCATGAACATCGCCATGGGCTTGGCCGATCTGGAAAATGCGGTTGCCGAATCCCGGTGACCGCCTGCACTTCTCGCACTGCGGCGCGGTGTGCGGGCCGGTCATCGGTCGGACACGTAACCGGGTGGCGTGGTGTAGGGCTTGCCACCCGCCATATTCGGAGTAGTCAGCCCCTGCGGCCCCACATCTGCCCCTGAGTGCGGATTGCTTTATGGATGAGCTCCAGCGTCTTCGGAGGGAGCGCATCCCACGTCGTCCCGTTCTCCGGTGCGGTGCAGTGGAACGTGAAGGTTGCCGACGCGGTCGCCGTTTTCTCGTGCAAGTGCAGGTACACCGTGGTCTGACTGCCTTCGGTGAAGTTCTCGCGCAGCACGGCAGGGGCGGGCGGGCCGTCTGGGCCGCCTGCCAACCCTCGGATCGCGCTGCCCTCAGCACTGATGGTCACCTCGGAGAGGTCTGCTCCGCTGATCATGGTCACGCGTATGGGCAAGACCGGGCCACCCCGGAACTCCTCGATCTCCTCGACGCTGAAGCGCGGTACGTCCTGCCGTTCCAGTTCTTGGCGCATGATCGCCACTTGTTCGGCCGCGGCCTTGGCTTGCTCCTCGGCGGCCGACGCGCTGCGCCGGGCCTGAGCCAGTGCCTGTTCGGCCGCGTTGGCTTGGCGCTTCGCCGAGTTCGCCGTGTGCAGTGCGATCCACGCCATGCCGATCGCGACGAGCGCGGCGACCCAGGTTGCAATGTCGCCCTTGTCCATTCCGGTCCCTTGTCTCGCCGAACAAGCTCGGCGCGTCTCTGAGTTAGTCCTACGGCAGCCGTGTCGTCAGTGGTCTTGGTGCGGACCTGCGTTAGCTGTCCAGCAGGCAGGCGGTGTCACCTGAAGAGGCCTCTGGGGGGCTGATGGTCGACTTGTGCGGTGTGGACTGATGACGTAGCGGGAGGGGCCGGGAACTCCACATCTTCGATCCACCGCCATGAACGCTTGCCTTCGATCTCTTCGCTCAGGAGTACGAGGCGTGCTTGCGCAGCGCCCTTCTCGGCTCGCATGTCCACAGCGAAGTCCCGTGTCGCGTTCCTGACGAACGTGTACATGTTGGGGTCGATTGCAAGCGAAATGGGCACCTGCAACGACTGACCAGCTTGGGTGACGATTGCGACGCTCTCAACACGAACGTGCACTCCCTCCGGAGGCCCTTCTGACATCGTGACTCGGACGTGGGTCCGCTCCGTCGCTGTCAGGGAGAACCTTGGCTGGTCCCGCTCATGCCGTTCGGTGAATCGTTCGGCACGTTCACGGCCGTCCTTCTCCAACGCGAAGTCATTGGCCCTACGGGTTTCGGCCGCGCTCGCCTCGGCGGCCTCCGCGCTGCGTCTGGCCTGCGCAACACTGGCCTCGGCAATCTCCGCCTGGTCCCTGGCCGCTGCCGCCCCGGCCTGTGCGGCGTGACGTGACTCGCGTGCTTCCCGGGCCTGCCGGAAGGCAGCGATCATCGACCCCGCCGCGATCAAGGCCGCGGCGACTGCGATCCACTCTGCTGCGCCCATCGACTCTCCTTGTCTCACCGAGTCAGCTCGGCGCGTCTCTGACTTGGCGAGAGGCTAAGGCCGGCCACCGGCAAAACCAGGCCGCTCCGGCAGAGCGACCCTCGATCGGGTGAGGTCGCAGTGATCGGGTTAGCTTCCTAACTCGGCCGCTAAGTGGTGTGTGACCTGCGGGAAGTGATGGCAGTTAGGTCGCCGCGGCCTACGAAAACACCCGCCGGACAGCCCCTGAAGGGAGCCATCCGGCGGGCGTTGGAACCTAACTCCGCTCACTCGTCCAGGTGGCCGGTGGC
Organism: Lentzea alba; assembly: GCF_011067745.1. Lineage (GTDB taxonomy): Bacteria > Actinomycetota > Actinomycetes > Mycobacteriales > Pseudonocardiaceae > Lentzea > Lentzea alba. The sequence goes on along the minus strand of NZ_JAAMPJ010000009.1, from coordinate 411,428 downwards.
CGCGCGGGCGAGGGCGGCGCGCACGTCCTCGGGGCGTACCGGCCAGCGGTTGCCGGTGCTGGGCACCTTCACCCCGAGCGCGGCGAGCTGCGCGACGAGCGCCTTGCCGTTGAGCGTGCGGTACGGCGCCCAGCCCGGTGCGTGGCGTGCCAGCAGGGCGGGCACGTCGGCGGCGGGCACGGGGTCCGTGCCGAGCACCTCGTCCAGGTCCTCCAGCAGGTCCCGTGTGGTCGGCGCGATCTTCTGGGGCTGGCCGCCGGTGGCGACGCTGGGGTGCACGGCAGTCATGGCGCGGGCGATGACGTCGGCCGCTGCGTCGAAGCCGCTGTCGTCGGCCTCGATGTAGAACCAGCGCAGCAGCTCGAACGTCTCGTCCGTGGTGCCGGTGGCGACGGCCGTGCCTCGGTCGACGTTAAAGCGCAGCTCGGTCGCGCGGATACCCGCCTGGAACGAGCCGTCGCCGAGGAAGCCGTCGTTGTTGCGCCACGTCTTCACGTAGAAGCACACGTTCATCGCGACGTTCTCCACGAGCGCGGGCGGGATCGCCGCCGCGCGCGAGGACTGCGTGTCGAACGCGAGGATGACGCCGGTCTTGCGCCCGCGCTTGACGATGTTCACCGCGACCTCGCCCGCCTCCTTGCCGAAGTCCGGGTTGCCGAACAGCTCGTGGCACTCGGAGAAGCCCGCGACGATCGGCCGCAGGTCCTTGTGCTTCTCCGCGAGCGCGCGCGTGACCTTCTTGACGCCCAGCTCCGCGAGCTTCTCCTCCCGACGGCCGACCTCGGCATACAGCTCGTGCAACGCGGCCAGTGCCGCCTCCGCGACCTCGGGCCGGGTGCCGCGCTCGTAGCGGGCCAGCCGTGGCGTGTAGGCGTCGAAGTCGCCGTTGCCCGCGAACACGAACACCCACAGCTCGGCGAGCGGGTCGAGTGCAGCGCCGAGCATGACCACGCGCACGGCGTTGGACTTGCCTTGACCGGGCAGGCCGCCGAACACCAGGTTCGCCTCCACCAGCGGCGGGGCGATCAGGTCACCGCGCTGCGAGACACCGAACGGCACGCTGGCGAACACGTCCACCGTGCCCGCAGTGAGCATCGGGTACGCGGGGGCGGGCTTGCTGCCTGATCCCGCGTCCGCAACCCACAGGTCCACGTACCCGGCGCGCTCGGCTCCGGTCGGCCAGACCTCGATGGTGTCGCGGTGCAGGTTGCGGGCCAGGACAGCGCGCTTGTCCGCGATCATCGTGGGGGTGATGCCCAGGGGCAGGCTGAAAACCGTCGCGTAACCACGGTTGTTGACCCGGACCGGCGGCGTGGCGAACTCGACCGTCCACCCGTCCTTCAGGGCCTTGTTCAGCGTCGGGATTCCCAGGTGCGCCAACGCTTGCGCGATGCCACCGGGGGTGACGATCACGCTGGCCTCCTGGCGCTTGGCGGGCGAGAGCGCCCAATCCGGCACGGTGCCGGTCTTGCGACCCTCGCGCCACGCGGCGAATCCGATGAGCAGCGGCGTCGCCGCGACGAACGGGGTCCACACGACGGTGACGGCGGTGATCGCGAACCGCAGCACGTCGAGCACGCCGTCGAAGAACGCGGCGAACGAGCCCAGGTCCGTCAGCTCTACCACCAGGGCGGTGACCAGCATCAGCAGCGTGACCGCGACCAGAGAGCCGAGCAGCACGCGGGCGATGCCGGCCGCGAGCTTCGGCGCCTCCATGAGTCGCTTGTGGCGGCGCTCGGTGGCCAGTTCGCGCCGGTCGATCCACTCGGCGAGCGCCTCGCGATCCCCTGCGACCTCGGCGGCACGGATCTGCCGCCGGTACACCCCGAACGTGCCCGCGTCCCAGGCGCGCGTCGCCCAGGACTGGAAACCCTGGGCCACGCTCAGCCCGACTGCCAGCACCACGCGCGTCGTCTTCACGGTCGGCTCGTGCTGACGTACTACGCGCACGACCAGGGCGGGCATGTATCGGAGGGTGGGGCGGTTCAGTTCGGCGCTCTCCTCGTCGAGAGAAGTTCACCGTCCAGCACGGTCCCGGCCGGTTCGACCTCGGCGGCCGGAGCCGGTGACCCTGGCCCCGGCGTGGCGCCAGGGAAGGGCACCAGCTCGCCCATCGCGTCGTCCTTCGGCATCGGCTTAGGCATGTGCTGCCACCTCCTCGGCGGGGTCGACGTGGACGGTCGCCAGGCGCGGGCGCCGGGCTTCGGCGAGCACCTGGCGGGCCTGGTTCTCGGTGATCCCCAGTTCCCGTGCCAGCCTGGTGCGGCCGACCTGGCGGCCCTCTGTGCGGGCGGTCGCCAGCACCTGGCGGGTGCGCTCCACCAGGTCCGCGTCCGCCACCTGGCGAACTGGCGCGGGACGGTGGCGCCAGGCTGGTGCGGCACCGCCACCAGGTCGGCCTGGACCTGGTGCTCACCAGCTGCCGCCAGGTCTTCACCAGGTCCGGTCACCAGGCTGGCGCCAGGTGCGCCAGCATGGTCCGCCAGCTCCCGCGCCAGGTCGGTGAACGCGCGTTGGTAGGCCCCGGCCGCCTCAGTCGCCACCCACAGCAGCACGGGCCCGACCGCGTGCAGGGCGACGCCGACGACGTTCTTCTCCAGTGCGCTCGGGGCCACGTTGAGGCCGAGGGTCACCAGGCCGGTGACGGCGCGCAGCGTCGTGCCCCACCCGGTGGTGCGGCCGTATTGCGCGAGCGTGCGATCACCGACGAGAGCGAGCACGAGCGCGGCGTCCACGGCGGGCGGGAGCATCCACGCGGACCACTCCGGGATGCCTTCCTGCACCAGCCACGGCGTCACCGTCAGCACGCCGTAGACCATCACCACGCCCGCGATCACCCACGTGCTGGAGGCCACGATCCGGCCGGTGCGCTCCAGGCGCTTCGCGTCGGCGTTCATCGCGCCACCGCCGGGTGGCAGTGCGGGCACAGGGTCGAGCGGGTCCGGTCGTTGTCCAGCCAGATGACCCGAGCGCTGACCGGGTCTGACGCACGGGCGTCGCAGCGACCGCACGGCGGCGGCACCGCCGAGCGCCCATCGGGCGCGCTCGGCGCGGGCCTGGTTCTCGGATGGTTAAAGGACGTTTCGGGCGTCATGCTGACGCCCCGTCGCGTCGCTGCTGACGCCCCGTTCGTGCGCTGCTGACGCCCCGTTGCAGGGACCGGGGTGTCGTGCTGACGCCCCGTCTCCATCCCGGCCGTCAGCACGAGGTCGTACACCTGCGGGCGCAGGTCGGCGCGCTCGATCCGGGCATCCCGGTAACGGGTATTGCCCTGCCGAATCAGGCCCAGTTCCTCCAGCGACCGCAGCGAGCGCTGAACGGTACGCCGGGAAAGTCGCGTGTAGACGGTGAGCCGTTCGACGGACGGAAACGCTTCGGTGCCGTCAGGTCCGGCGTGGTTGGCGAGTGCGATCAGCGTGATCGCGAGCGCGGAGGCGTCCTTGCGGTCGGTAGGGATCGGCGCGAAGTTCAGCGCCCAGTTGATGGCCTCGATGCTCATGGCGTCACCGCCGTGTCGCTGATGAGCCGTGCTGACAGGGCTTTGCTCTTGATGGAAGGATCCATCGTGGGTCTCGTCCTCCTGCGTGAGGTCGAGATCAAGGCCCGTCGTGGTGTGCCATCACCTCGGCGGGCCGCTTGATCTCACCGGATAACCTGGTGCAGTGCGTTCCGAGACGACGTGGGTTTTCCCTTGTGAGCACAGCGCTCTAGCGACTGGCACCCCGAAGATGCCGGGCGAGCCGATGCGGGTGCAGCCTTCACGGGCTCGCAAGCCCTAACCGAAGCTGTCGTGGTCGGCCAGGACCTCGCCGATCACGCGCTGGTTCTCGACGGCCCGTTCGTGGTCGCTGTCGATGCACCCGGCGAGGTTCAGCAGGGCTTTCCAGAGCGCCCAGCCTCTGGCGCGGGCCCAGGTGCCGTCGTCCAGGTCGACCGCTCGCCGGAAGGCTCGTCGGCTGTCGCCGGAGAACATCGTCCAGGCGATCACCAGGTCACAGGCCGGGTCGCCGACGCCGCAGGTGCCGAAGTCGATGACGGCTGTCAGCTTTCCGTCCGCGACCAGGAGGTTTCCGGAGGCCACGTCGCCGTGGAACCACACCGGCGGTCCACTGTGCTCGGTGGTCAGGGCGGCCTCCCAGACGACCGCGGCCCGGTCGACGTCGACGCGGCCGGCTAGTGCGGCCAGGCAACGGCGGGTGTCTTCGTCGTAGTGGGCCGGAGGGGCTCCTCGGTAGAAGCTGTGCGCCCCGGCGAGCGGGCCGTCAGCGGTGTCGCAGCGGTGGAGGGCACGGATGAACTCGGCCACCGAGATCGCGAACTGCGCCATGTCGTCGATGTGGTTCGGATCGGACGTCCGTCCTGGTAACCAACCGCGCACGGACCAGGGGAACGGGTATCCCTCGCCAGGAACGCCCTCGGCCAGGACGGTCGGCACGGTGATCGGCAGTGATGGCGCCAGCCGGGGCAACCAGTGATTCTCCTTCGCGACAGCGGGGACGTAGCCGGCCGCGGTGGGCAGCCGCACCGTCATGTCGTCGCCGAGGCGGTAGGTCCGATTGTCCCAGCCGTCGACCTCGACCGGGGTCACCTCCAGGTCGCTCCACCGCGGGAACTGTGCGGCGATCAGACGTTTCACGAGTGCGGCGTCGATGCCGGCGCGGCCGTCCGCGGGAGTTGGGCCCATGCTGTGATCATCGTGTTTCGCCGTCGCCTGCGGCAACGAGTTATGCGCTGGTACGTGGTTCGGTGAGTGAGCCAACCGGCTGTATCGGAATCGGATCCAGTGGGCGACCTCGTAGAATGAGACGAACACGAGAGGAGGTCGCGATGTCCCAGCCTTATGTCGTGCGGTACGTCGGCGGTCCCCTCGACGGCCGGGTCGACTCGTTGCCGTCCACGCCGGAGGACCCGAAGCAGACCGTCACGTACGTGCACCTGCACGGCGGTCCCAAGATCGTGCACGTCTACGACCTGTCGTACGCGGTCGAGTACGGGTGCGAGTACCGGCTGCGGGCCGAGGTCGAAGAGGCCTAGCGCGCGTCGTGACCGAGCACCTGATGCGCTGAGCACACCGCGCGTGGACATGTGGTGGCAATCGGGTTTACCGTACCTGTCATGAGAGCGCTCTCACACATTGTGGTGCGAGAGGAGTTTCGATGCACGTGCGGATTCGAGGAGCGATCGGCATCGCGGCGGTGGCGGTGTCGCTCGTGGCGGCGGGACTCGTGGTGGGGCACCGGCCGGCGGTGTCGCACGCGGGGCACAGTTACGCGTACGGCGCCGAACAGGCGCGGGCGATGGTGGAGCAGCAGGCGATTCCCGGGTCCGAGTTCCGGGTGACCTGCGCGTCCAGTCACCGCGGGCAGAACGACCCGATCGTGTTCCCGAACCAGTCGGGTGTCTCCCACATGCACGAGTTCTTCGGCAACCGGACGACGAACGCGTTCTCGACGCTGACGTCGTTGCGGGCCGGGGCGACGAACTGCGATCCGATCTCCGACAAGTCGGCGTACTGGGTGCCGACGCTGTACAAGAACGGTCAGCCCGTCGCGCCGGACAGCGTGACGATCTACTACCAGGGCATTCACGACCGCACTCGGGCGGTCGCGCATCCGCAGGGGCTGCGGTACGTGGTGGGCAACGTGAAGGCGAGTTCGCCGGAGCAGAACCCGGCGGCGCGGTGGTCGTGCACCACGCAGTCGCCGTCGAACCGCGACTTCCTGGTGTGCCCGCCCGGTACCAAGGTCGAGACCTACCTGGACTTCCCGACCTGTTGGAACGGAAGGGATCTCGACTCGGCGAACCATCGCGACCACATGGCGTTCGCGGTGGGGCTGGTCTGCCCGTCGTCGCACCCGGTGGTGGTGCCGCGGCTGGAGTTCCTGATCACCTATCCGGTGAACGGGACCGGGTTGTCATTGGGAGGCACGGTCGGCGGGGCGAACGTGACCAGCGCGCCGGGGTACACGTTCCACGGTGACTTCATGAACGCGTGGGACCCCGCCGAGCTGGAACGCCGGGTCCGCAACTGCATCAACGCGGGCTACATCTGCGGGACCGACGGCAACCCCTGATGATCTTGCTGCCTACCCGGTGCTCAGAAATGTCAGGGCTGTAGGGCATGCTGGGGCACAGGTGTTCGAACGGTGGGGAGGCAGCGCGATGGCGAAGAAGAGCGGGCTGTCGGCGGACGACGTCGACAGCCTGCGCTCGCAACTGGACGGAGGCACCCAGCCGCTGGTCTGGTTCACGGCGGCCGCGGTGGGCATGGAGGCGGGCAGGTCGGCGAAGCTGCTGGCCTTCACCGACCCGGAAGAGGGTGATTTCATCCAGGTCCGGCCGACGGGCTCGAAGGACGAGATGTCCTTCTCCCCGGCCGAGTTGACGCTGGAGAAACCCCCGCCGCGCAAGAAGCCGGCGACCCCGCCTCCTGCGCCGCCGGAGCCGCCGCGCGAGACTGAGATCCTCTACCCCTACGTCCCGGAGGCGCCGGTGAAGCCCGCGGCCCCCAAGCCGAAACCCGCGGCCGCTCCCGCGGAGTCCGCACCCGCGAAGCCGGCGCGCAAGCCGTCCGGTTCGAAGAACGCCACCCCCGAGGTCACCGTCACCCTGGTGACGACGGGCGAGGGCGAGTGGACCGTGGAGGTGCTGCAGGGCACCCGCAGGACGATCCGCCCGACCCCGGTCTCGCCGGCCGCCGTGGCCCAGGCCGCGAAGCTGCTGACCGAGGAGGTCTCCGAGATCGTCGAGGGTGTTCTGAACGCGGCGCGTGCCCAGCAGTTGGCCCGCGTGGAGCAACTGCGCGCCGAACTGGAGGCGGCGCAGAAGGCTCTGAACGACCTGGGCGCGTAGCGAAGTTACGCGCTGCGACGCCCCGGTGGTTGTCCGTCCGCGTTCGGGTGAGAGGGGTTCCCAGGGCTGGTGCCGGGGCGGACCGTGGGATGCGCGGATGTCCCGCGCAGGTCCGGCTTGGAGGACGGGGAGGCCCTGATGGGTACGTGTGGGTGCTGTTCCGGGTGCACGGGTCCCGGCTGCGGCTGCTGTTCGAGCTGCTGACACCAAGATTCGGCGGGGGAGTTTTCCGCGTTGTGGTCACGCGGGAGGCTCCCCGCGCCATGTCTCTTCCCCGTGGCCGAGACCTTCCAGCATCCGGACCACGTCCGAGGCTTGCGGCGCGCCGAGATCGCTGAAGGTGGCGAGAGCTTCGGTCCACACGTCGCGTGCCTCGTCCGGTCGGTCTCTGCGCGCCAGGATCTTCCCGAGACAGAGCAGGATCTCCGCCTCGCCGCGCCGGTCACCGATTTCCCGGCGGACGACCAGCGACTCCCGGTACGCCTCCATCGCCTCGTCCAGCCGACCGAGTTGCTCGTAGGTGGCCGCGATGCTGTGCAGCGCGAAACCCTGTCCGTGCAGATCGCCGATCTCCCGCCGCAGCGCGAGGGATCTGTTCAGGTGATCGAGTGACTCGTCGAAGCGTTCGAGGTCGCGATAGGTGGAACCCAGCCGGTTCAGCGTGACAGCGATACCCCGTTTGTGGTCGCTTTCGAGCCTGATCGCGAGTGCCTGCCGGTGGCAGTCGAGGGCGGCGGCGAAGTCCCCCTGTTTGCGATAGGTGGAGCCGAGCATGTCGAGGTTGCCGGGGGTGCTTGCGAAGTCGCCGATGGCACGGCGAATCACCAAGGACTCCTCGAAGAGCGCGGCGGCCTCGTCGAAGCGCTGGAGATCGTAGTAGGCCACGCCGAGCGCCCTGATGATCCCCGCGCAGGTGCTGTCGTCTTTCAGGAGACGAGCCGACGACAGCCCGATCTCGTAGGTGGTGATCCAGTCGGACCACGGTTTGCGCAGGTCGTAATAGCCCCACAGGGCTCGAGGGAACTGCGCCGCCAACGAATGTTCGCCGAGCTGATGCGCGTGACGGGCCGCCGCAGCGAGGTTGGCCGCTTCACTCTCACACCACGCCAGGGCTTCACTGCGGGTGGTGAAGGGCGGGGGAGTGGCTGGGGGATCAGGCAGTCTGACCCTGGGTGTCGTGACCAGCGGCAGAAGAAGGCTGTCGGCAATGGTCGCGCAGTGGAGGTACCAACAGAGCATGCGGCGGGCTGCTTCGAGACGTCGCTCGTCCGACTCGGCGAGTTCGGCTGCGTAAAGCCGCAGCACGTCGTGGAAACGGTATCTGCCAGGGCCGTTCGCCTGGACGAGGTGTGCCCCCGCGAGCGTCAGCAGAAGCCGTTTGGCTTGCGGCAACGGGACATCGGCGAGCTCGGCCGCCACCGGCGCGCTGAAGTCGGGGCCGGGGTGCAGGCCGAGCAACCGGAACAACCTCGCGGCGGGCGGCGAGAGACTGCGGTACGACCACGAGAAGACCGCTCGGACAGCGGTGCTCGCGTCCTCGTCGTCGCTGCCCAGCAGGTCCAGGCGACCGCGTTCGTCCGCCAGCTCCGCTACCAGCTCGCTCAGCGTGAGGTCGGGCTCGGCCGCGGCTCGTTCACCCGCCACGCGCAACGCCAGAGGCAGCCGGCCGCACTGGTCGACCAGCGTCGCGGAGGACTCCGGTTCGGCGTCGACCCGGCCGACGCCGACGAGATCGCGGAGCAGGCGCAGGGATTCGTTGTGGGACAAGAGGTCCAGGGTGAGGCGCTGGGCGCCGTTGCGGGCGACGAGGCCGGCCAGGCCACTGCGGCTGGTGACGAGGGCGAAGCAGCTGGCCGAACCTGGCAGGAGCGGGCGCACCTGGTCCGGGGAGCTCGCGTTGTCGAGCACGACGAGCATCCGGCGGCCGTCCAGGAGCGACCGGTAGAGCGCGGCCTGGTCGTCCAGCCTCGGCGGAACCGCGTCACCGGACACACCGAGCGCGTGCAGAAAGCCTTCCAGGGCCTGGGCGGGCTGGACCGGTGCGTCGGGCGAGTACCCGAGCAGGTCGACGTACAACTGGCCGTCGGGGAAGCGGTCGCGTGCCCGATGTGCCCAGCGCACCGCCAACGCCGTCTTGCCGACACCGGCGGTTCCGGCGATCGCGCAGATCACCACCGCGGAAGGCTTTTCGGCCAGCAGCGCGTCGAGTTGCCGGAGCTCGTCGTCCCTGCCGCTGAACTGCCGGACGTCCGCCGGAAGCTGGTGCGGCACCACCGGACGGATCGTCGGCCGAGGCTGGTTCAGGTGCAGATCGCCGTGGACGTCCCGGACCTGGACGACGTTGCTCGCAGTGCCGTGAAGCTGGTTCGTCGCCTCGCCGTCCATTCCCGCAAGGCTACGGCGATCAGGGCGGGCAGACGGTGCCGTTCGACGGCACCTTCGCGTCGATCAGGTAGTCGCGCACCGCCGTGGTCGCGCACCCGGACAGGCCCAGGGCGCCGTGCCCGCTGCCCTGCCAGCCGACCAACGCCGACCCCGGCAGCCGCTGCGCCGCGTGCTCGGTGCCGGCCGCGGGGGTGGAGAGGTCGTTGGCCGTGCTGAGGACCACGATCGGGGGCGCGCTCTTCAGCGCGTCGACCTTCTCGGCCTTGGGGGGCGGGAACGGGTTGCAGTGCAGCAGCTGGCGGGCGAACACGGCGCCGAACAGGGCGTGCTTGCTCTGCCAGTCCGCGGTCAGGGCCTTCACCCGGTCCGGCGGGATGCGGGTGGCGGTGTCGTTGCAGCCGATCACCAGGCCCGCGTCGAAGCGGGGCGGGTTGTCGTCGAGGTCGTTCACGATCGGGTCGAGCAGGGCGAACAGGCCGCTGGTGTCGCCCGCGCGGGCCTTGACCAGGGCGTCGGCCAGCTGGGGCCAGCGCGAACGGTCCTCCAGGCCGGTGAGGATCGCGTTCAGGGCCGAGCCTGCCGTCAGGTCGACGTACTCGCCGCGGACCCGGTTCGTCCGCAGTTGGCCCAGGAGGGCCTGCACGTCCTCGCGCGGGTTCGCCAAGGCGCAGCCGCGGGTCTTGCAGTCGGTGGCGAACGCGGCGAACGTCGCTTCCGCCGCCGCGGCCCGGGACTCCAGGACGCCGACCTGGTCGAGCGTCGGGTCCGGGGCGCCGTCGAGGACGGTGCGGCCGATGCGGTTCGGGTAGCGCTGGGCGTAGGTCGTGATGACGCGCGAGCCCTCGCCCAGGCCGATGGCGTTGAGGCGGTCGGTGCCGAGGTAGTCGCGGAGACGTTCGAGGTCGGCGGCCGCGCGCCACGAGTCGAACGCGGTCAGCCTGCCTTCGAGGTCGAGCACGCATTCCTGCGCCGCGTCGCCCGCGGCGACGACCAGGTTCGACTGCTCGGTCTCGGTGGGGTCGTACTCGACGAGCTGCGCGCGCGTTGCCTGCGGGACGCACGACATGCCGTCCGAACGGCCGGTGCCGCGCCGGTCCACGCCGATGATCGTGTAGGTGCTGAGGAGATCCTTGGGCAACGTCGCCGCCAGCCGCGCGGCCTTGATCGTGCCGGGCTCGCCACCGGGTTCGTTGACGACGACCAGCGCGCTCTTGCCCGTGCCGACGCGCATCAGTGCGATGCCGAGCGTGCCGCGGCCGGGACGGCCCGGCGGGTCCAGCACGACGGTCATGCGTGCGCATTCGTACGTCTGCTCGCCCTGGGGCGGGTTGCTGCCGAAGCGGTCCTTCATCTGCTCGTTGCACGGCGACCACGCCAGCGAGTCCTTCTTGTACTCGCTGAGCGGGGGCACGGGCTGCGGTCCCGCGAGCGCGCTCTGGTCGACGGGCTGGTTCTCCTCGCCCTTGACCGCGATCACCGGCCGGTTCGAGGGCCCCGCGCTGCACGCCGTCAGCACGCTCACTGCCAGTAGGGCCAAGGCAGCGCGACGCACAGATTTCCTCACTCTCGTTCACACTCCGGAACGTTGAGCCTGGCATGCGCCAGGTGAATTGAAGGTGAGTCAGGATGGGGGACATGGCTCACGCTGATCGGCTCCCCGTCGCGCGTCTGATGGGCGGCATCCCGCCGACGGCGCTCGTGCTGCTCGGCATCGTGAGCGTGCAGGTCGGCGCGGCCGTCGCGAAGCAGCTGTTCACGATCGCGGGCTCGGCAGGCACCGTGACGTTGCGGCTGGTCGTCGCCGCGCTCGTGCTGGTCGCGATCTGGCGTCCGTCGCTGCGGATGGACCGCCACACGCTCGCGGTCGTCGTGGGTTACGGCGTGGTCCTCGGCGCGATGAACCTGTGCTTCTACGCGGCGCTCGAACGCATTCCGCTGGGCGCGGCCGTGACCATCGAGTTCCTCGGTCCGCTGGCGGTGGCCGTAGCTGGTTCACGGCGGTGGCTCGACGGACTGTGGGTGCTCCTCGCGGGCATCGGCGTAGTGCTGCTCACGGGCGTGCAGGGCGGTCTGTTGTGGACGGGCGTGCTGTTCGCGCTGGCCGCGGGCGCGTGCTGGGCGGCGTACATCCTGCTGACGGCCAAGCTCGGCAGCAAGACGAGCGACGGCAAGGGCCTCGCGCTCGCGATGGTCGTGGGCGCGGCGGTCGCGCTGCCGTTCGGCATCTCGTCGGCGGGTACCGCGATGCTGGACCCGGTGGTGCTCGCGGCGGGGTTCGCGGTCGCGCTGATGTCGTCGGTGATCCCGTACTCGCTGGAGCTGGAGGCGCTGCGCCGGATGCCGCCGCGCGTGTTCGGGATCCTGATGTCGATGGAACCGGCGGTGGCCGCGCTGGCCGGTCTGGTGCTGCTGGGTGAGCAGCTCAAACCGGCCCAGTGGGTCGCCGTCTGCTGTGTCGTGATCGCGTCGGTCGGGGCCACCCGGTCGGCGAAACCGGACGTCTAACGTGCTCGGAGCTCGCCTTTCAGCACCGACGCCACGTCGTAACGGGCCGGGATCTCCAGCTGGTCGTAGCGGCACGACAGCGGCTCGCGGTCGGGCCGCCACCGCGCGAACTGGCCGTTGTGCCGCAGCCGCACGGGGTGTTCGCCCTCGGTCTGGGTGTAGTGGATCTCCAGCACCCGTTCGGGCCGCAGCGCCACGTACTCCGCCTGCTTGCCGCGCCACCGGTTGATCTCGCCCGGAATCCGTTGGCCAGGCTGAGGATTCGCCCACGGGTGCGCAGGCGACTCGGTGATCAGCGGTGCCAGCTCCGCGGCCAGCTCGCGGCGTTCGGCGGCCTTGAACGAGCCGCAGACCCCGATGTGGTGCAGCAGGTCGTTCGAGTCGTAGACGCCGAGCAGCAGCGAGCCGACGGCGGTGCCGGGTTCGGTGTCCTTGTGCCAGCGCAGGCCCGCCAGCACCACGTCGGCGGTGCGGGCGTGCTTCACCTTGATCATCGAACGCTTGCCCGGCGTGTACGGGCCGTCCGACGGCTTGCCCATCACGCCGTCCAGACCGGCGCCCTCGAACAGCGTGAACCACTGCCGCGCCGTCTCGACGGACGTCGTCGCGGGCGTGACATTGAGACCGGGCAGCTTGAGCAACGCCTCGCGCCGGGCGATCGTCGGCGACTCCAGCAGCACCTCGGAACCCAGCGCCAGCAGGTCGAACGCGACGAACGTGGCCGGCGTCGACTCCGACAGCAGCGCGACCCGCGACGCCGCCGGGTGGATGCGCTCGGACAACGCGTCGAAGTCCAGCTCGTCGTTCTTCGCCACCACCAGTTCGCCGTCGACGACCACGCGGTCCGGCAGCACGTCCAGCATCGAGGCGGCGACCTCGGGGAAGTACCGGTTGAGCGGCTTGCCACTGCGCGACTGCAGGAGCACCTCGTCGCCGGCGCGGAACACCACGCAGCGGAAACCGTCCCACTTGGGTTCGAAGAACAGGTTCGCGTCGTCGGGGATGCCGTCGACCGCGGTGGCGAGCATCGGCTGCAGAGGTGGCGTCAGCGGTAGGTCCACGCGGACATCCTGCCTCTTCAGCTGGAATCGCGCCGCTGATACCGCAACAACAACACGTCGTCCGCCCGCAGCACCGACGCCAGCGTCAGGTCCACGGGCGGGATCACCGCGCCGTGCGCGATCCGCGAGGAGTCACCGACCGCCAGCAACGGCGACACCGTCAGGTTCAGCGCGTCCACCAGCCCCTCGGCGACCATCGTCCCGAACAGCCGGGGCCCGCCCTCGAGGTTGATCTTGTGCAGGCCGCGCGCCGCGAGTTCCGCGACAGCCACTCCAAGGTCGACCTCCTCGTCCCCGGCGACGATCACCTCGGCGGGCAGCGCCGGGAGCCGGGCGGACGCGCAGGTGATCACGATCGGCGGCACCGCGGTGTCGGTGAACAGCGGCAGATCCGGCGTCAGCGTGCCCCGTGCCGTCACCACGGCGATCGGCAACGGCCGCTCCCGCCGCGCGCCCCGGTACCCCTCGATCAGCACGGTCCCGGCGCCCACCAGCACCACGTCGGAGAGTTCGCGCCCGAGCCCGTAGATCTGCTTGTCGGCGGGCGAACCGAGTCCGGCGGAGCGTCCGTCGACCGACACCGCACCGTCCACGCTGGACACGAAGTTCGCGGTCACCCAGGTGCGGTCCTCGGGATACGCGTAGAGCGACGCGAGGGCTGTGTCGGTCATCTCAACGCCCGGTGAGGGCCACAACATCTGCACGGACACATCCCATCACGCGGATAGGCTGCGGGCATGCGCTTGTCCGACCGGGATCCCCAGATCGGGGCTGACGAACTGATCGAGGGCCTGGTGCCCCCGCCGAGGTTCGACACCGTCAGCTTCGACAGTTACCTTCCCAACCCGGACGAGCCCAGCCAGGCCGCCGCGGTCGAGGCCGGCCGCCTGTTCGCGGCGCGGGTCAGCGTGAAGCCGAAGAAGTGGTCGCTGTTCGGGTCGAGGGGCGAGGACGAGGGCAAGCGGGGCCTCTACCTCGACGGCGGCTTCGGCGTCGGCAAGACCCACCTGCTCGCGTCGCTGTGGCACGCGGTCCCCGGCCCCAAGGCGTACGGCACGTTCGTCGAGCTCACGAACCTCGTCGGCGTCCTGACCTTCCCCGAGGCCGTCAACCGGCTGAGCGCCCACAAGCTGCTCGCCATCGACGAGTTCGAGCTCGACGACCCCGGCGACACCATGCTGGTCACGCGCCTGATCAAGGAGCTGGTCGCGGCGGGCGTGTTCGTCGCCGCCACCTCGAACACGCTGCCCGACAAGCTCGGCGAGGGCCGGTTCGCCGCCGCCGACTTCCTGCGCGAGATCCAGTCGATGTCCTCGAAGTTCGACGTCGTGCGCGTCGACGGCCCGGACTACCGCCACCGCGGCCTGCCCGACGCCCCGCCGCCGATGTCCTCCGACGAGCTGGAGGCCAAGGCCGCCGCGCGGCAGGGGTCGACCATCGACGACTTCGACGACCTCTGCAAGGCGCTCGCCCGCATCCATCCGTCGAAGTACGGGCGGCTCCTGGACGGGGTGAGCGCCGTCCACCTCAAGGACGTCAAGCCGGCGCCGGACCAGAACGTCGGGCTGCGGCTCGTGGCGTTCGGCGACCGGCTCTACGACCGCGACATCCCGGTGGCGGTGTCGGGGCAGCCGCTCTCGGAGCTGTTCACCGACGAGATGCTGCGCGGCGGGTACCGCAAGAAGTACCTCCGCGCGGTCTCCCGGCTGGTCGCGCTAAGCCGCTGACCAGGCGATGTCCCGGCCCGCACGGGCGTAGAACCGGTGCAGCTCTGCGTCGATCTCCGCGGAGTCGGTGTCGCTGAGCACGACGGACGGATCGGTGTGCGGCCACGACTGGGCGATGCGCGCCCGCAGTCCCGACGGCGGGTGGGAGTTCCACAGCGACGCGTCCTCGGTGACGGACTTGTCCAGCTCCTCGTCCATGTTCAGCGTCGCCCGCACCGCGTCCGCAGCCTCCCGCCACCGGGCCGCACCGGGGTGGTTGCGCCGCGCCGTCTCGGGGTTCGACTGGGTTCCGCGCTCGGCGGCCGCGATCGCTGCCACCAACCGCTCGGTGACTGCGGAGTCGACCATGCCCGCGACCACGGCGTCGGTGCCGGCCAGTCGCACGGCGAGCGCGTCGGCGCAGTACTCCGCCCGCTGGTGGTCCCGCGCCGCCACGGCCCGCACGCCCAGTGCCATCAGCCAGAACAACCGCACCAGCAACAGCTGGAACGGGCGCATGAGCAGCGAGGTGATCTGCATCAACGGCCCCTCCGTGCCGATCGACCCCGCCGGGCGCATCAGGTCCGCCAAGATCAGTGGCGTCCTCAGCGCGGGCTGGGTCAACAGGCCGCGTGCCGGATCGCCGTTCACGAAGTGCCCGAACTCGTGGCTCAGCAACTCGACCCGCTGCCGGGGCGCGATCACCCCGAACATCGAGAGCCCGATCGTCATCGTCCGCCGCCGGCGCAGTCCGCAGATCTCGGCCGAGGCGTTGAACTCGGGATCGAGCGCCACCCGGTGCGGCATCGGCGCGTCGGCGGCCGACGCGATGCGGTCGAGCAACGCGAACAGGGTCGGCGCGTTGTCGCGGCGGATCTCGTGCCACGCCTCCCGCTCCGGGTTGAGCCGGGGCCGCAGCGCCCAGGCCACCAGCAGCACCGGCACCCCGGCGAGGATCGAGAACGACGGGAAGTCCCGCAGCGTCAGCCATCCGCCCAGCACGGCGAGGCCGGCCACCATCGCGACCAGCGCCGCGGACAACGCGATCAGCGCGGCACGGGCGGCCGTCCACTCCGGGCGCGTGGGCGGGGTGCCTTCATACGCGGCGTACTGCTGAGCGTCGAGTCTGAGCGCGAGCTTCTTGGAATATCCCCCTGGCATGCGCGGGAGTATGCAGGATTGGGCGGGCGACGAGTTTGACTCCGGCGGCGTTCGAGTATCCACTGGATGACGAGCGGGAATGATGACGTCCCGACGTCTTCCGGAGGCACCCATGCTGAGTGAAGCCGAACGCCGCTCGCTCGAGGAGATCGAGCAGCGGTTGTTAGCCGATGAGCCGAGACTCGCCCGGACGATGAACCGCGGGGTCCGGCCGTGGTTGTTCTACGCCTGCCTGTTCGTCTTCGGTGGCCTCACGGTGCTGCTGACGGTGATCGGCGCGTTCGGCCCCGCCTTCCAGTGCCTCCTGGTGACGGCCGGCGCGCTGGTGCTGCGCAGGTACCCGCTCAGACTTCGCTGACGGAAACTCGCTGACGGAAACTCGCTGGCGTCCGGACCCGGTGAGGTCCGACGATCTCCGGTGTGGGTTATCTGGAAGCGAACGGGCTCGCGTACGCCTTGCCGGACGGCAGGGAGTTGTTCCGCGACGTCTCGTTCAAGGTGAGCGGCGGCACCGTGGTGGCGCTGGTCGGGGCGAACGGCGTGGGCAAGACGACGCTGCAGCGGATCCTGTCCGGCGAGCTGGTGCCCAAGCAGGGCAGCGTGCACGTGCAGGGCGGGCTCGCGGTGATGCCGCAGTTCATCGGCTCGGTCCGCGATGAGTCACTGGTGCGCGACCTGCTGCTGTCCGTCGCACCTGAAGCGCTGCGCAAGGCCGCCCAGGAGCTCGACGACGCCGAGCTCGCGCTGATGGACACCGACGACGAAGCCGCCCAGATGCGGTATGCAAACGCTCTCACCAGCTACGGCGAGGCCGGCGGGTACGACATCGAGGTCCTCTGGGACACCGTCACCGTCGCCGCGCTCGGGCTGCCCTACGACCGGGCCCGGTTCCGCGAGGTGCGCACGCTGTCCGGTGGCGAGCAGAAACGCCTGGTCCTCGAAACGTTGTTGCGCGGGCACGAGCAGGTGCTGCTGCTCGACGAGCCGGACAACTACCTCGACGTTCCCGGCAAACGCTGGCTGGAGGACAGGCTCAAGGCCACCGACAAGGCCGTGTTCGTCGTCAGCCACGACCGCGAGCTGCTGGCCAACGCCGCCACGCACGTCGTCACGATCGAAGCGCACTCCGCGTGGACTCATGCGGGTTCATTCGGCACCTGGCACGCCGCGCGCCACAAACGCATCGAGAAGCTCAAAGAAGATCACCGCCGTTGGAACGAGGAGCACGAACGGCTCAAGGAACTCGTCAGAACCCTCCAACAACAGGCGAAGTACTACGAGTCGATGGCGCCCAAGTACCGGGTCATGTGCGGACGGCTCGAACGGTTCGAGGAAGCCGGACCGCCGCCGGAGATTCCCTCCGACGAGAAGGTCAGCCCGAGGCTCAAGGGCGGCCGCACCGGCGTGCGCGCGATCACGTGCGAAGAGCTGGAGCTGACCGGGCTGATGAAGCCGTTCTCGCAGGAGATCTTCTTCGGCGACCGGGTGGCGGTGCTGGGCTCGAACGGGTCAGGCAAGAGCCACTTCCTCAGGTTGTTGGGCGGCGATCAAGTTCGCACCAACGGCGCGTGGAAGCTCGGCGCGCGCGTTGTGCCCGGACTGTTCGCGCAGACGCACGAGCACCCGGAGTGGATCGGCCGCACGCTCGTGGACATCCTCTGGCACGGCGAGGGCCAGCGGGCCGGCAAGGACCGGGGTGCCGCGATGTCGGTGCTCAGCCGCTACGGCCTCGACAAGGCGGGTGACCAGCGGTTCGAAAACCTTTCGGGCGGGCAGCAGGCGCGGTTCCAGATCCTGCTGCTGGAGCTGTCCGGGGCGACGTTGCTGCTGCTCGACGAACCGACGGACAACCTCGACCTCGCGTCGGCGGAGGCGTTGCAGCACGCGTTGAACGACTTCGAGGGCACGGTCGTCGCGGTCACGCACGACAGGTGGTTCGCCAAGTCGTTCGACCGGTTCCTGCACTTCCGGGCGGACGGCAAGGTGTCCGAAGTGGACGAGCCGGTCTGGACTTAAGCCAGGTCCCAGGAGACGAAGGCGCCGTCGTCGATCGCCCCGCCCGCCTTCTTGTAGGTGGCCTGCGCCGCCGCGTCACCCGCGGCGGTGCCGGTCCACATCGCGTAGCAACCCCGTTCCGCCGCAAGGGCTTTCAACGCCTCCACCAGGGCGGTGCCGATGCCGCGGCGCAGGAACGCCTCGTCCACGCCGAGCTCGTAGAGGAACATCTCGGTGCCTTTGTCCGGATGTGTCGTCTCCACACCGGACACGAACCCGGCGGGCTGGTCGTCGACGTAGGCGATCAGCAGATGGCTGTGATCCTGCGCCAGGAACCGCGCGGTCGCCTCGGGCACGGGAGGCGCGTCGAACAGGTGCCCGGCGGCGAACACGTCGTCGGGGGAGGCGGCGCGGCGGATCTTCATACCGCCAGGCTAGGTGAACTTTCCTGGAGAAGCCCGAAGGCGCGTCAGCGGTCCTCGACCACAGCGGGCAGCTTCCCGTTCTTGACCAGCTCGACCAACGAGGCGTGGTCGGCCTCGGTCTGGTCGGCGTAGTCGAACGCGTACTTCGCGAACGCCTCGTCCAGGTCCTCGCCGCCACCGTTCTGGAAGTACCCGGCGAGCAGGCGCGGGTCGAGCGAACGCGTGTGCGCGCGGGCCAGCAGGGCACCCGCGAACCGGCCGTAGTCGTCGAGGTCGTCGCGTTTCAACGTGGTCGCGTCGATCTCGCCCTTGCGGTTGCGGAACTGGCGCACGATGAACGGCCGGCCCTCGATCGTGGTCCAGCCCAGCAGGATGTCCGACTCCGCCTGCACGAGCCGCGCGCCGTGCACGATCCGCTTGCCCTCGTGCTTGGCGGGCTCGACGTCCAGGAACGGCTGCAGCGCGGACGGCCTGGCTTCCTTGGCCTGCAAGACCAACGCCTCAGAGCCGTTGCCGTGCAACAGGATCAGGTAGTTGCGCAGGCCGACGCTGCCGGTCCCGACGACGCGGAACGCCA
This sequence comes from Lentzea alba, assembly GCF_011067745.1. Taxonomy (GTDB): domain Bacteria; phylum Actinomycetota; class Actinomycetes; order Mycobacteriales; family Pseudonocardiaceae; genus Lentzea; species Lentzea alba. The sequence goes on along the minus strand of NZ_JAAMPJ010000009.1, from coordinate 392,761 downwards.
CGTCGGACACGCCGTAGCGCATGATCAGGTTCGTCCGCGACTCGCGCAGAGTGTCCACGTAGGACGGCAGCGCGGCGATCACCGCTTCTTCCGTCGAAGGTGAGACGTCGGTGAAGGTCGGCGGGTTCGTGATGAACCGCCACCGCTCGCCGTCGTGCGCGGTCCACTTGGCGGCGAACCGGGCGCTGGTGTTCTTGCGGGACTTCTCCGCGGCCTTGGAGAAGTCGTTGACCAGGTCGTCGGCCTTGACCTTGGACAGCGTGGACTCGTCGCCGAGCGCCGTCCACGAGTCCAGGAACGGGATCTCGGCGAGGTGCGTGATCACGGCGCGGTAGGCGCTCACCGCGTCCTCGGCGGCGTCGCGGCAGCCCTTGTCCGACACGCCACCGACCCGGCCCGCCAGCACCAGCGAGGCGACGAGCCGCTTGAGGTCCCACTCCCACGGGCCGGGCAGCGTCTCGTCGAAGTCGTTGATGTCCATGACGATCTGGCCCTCGGGCGTGCCGTAGAGGCCGAAGTTCGCTGCGTGTGCATCACCGCACAACTGAGCGTGCAGGCCGGTCGCGCACCCGCTGGCGAGATCGCCCGCCTGGAGCCCGGCGGCGCCGCGGAAGAACGCGAACGGGTTGGCGAGCATCCGCCCGATCCGCAACGGGATGAGGTGCTCGAGCCGTCCCGCGTTGCTGGCGTTCATGAACTCCAGCACGGACGGCCGGCGGGCGGCGAGCGTCGCGGCCCGATGCGCCTTGAAGTCCACAGAGGACCGCAAAGCGCGACCCCGCGCATAAACCTCTTCCGGCTCAGTCCACGTGCCCAGCGCCGCAGCCGCCTCAGCCCGAACCCGTTCACCCATACGAGCATCATGCCTCAGGGAAAATTGATGAGGGGAGCTTTCATCAACCTCAGGTTTATGAAAGCTCCCCTCATCAAGAGCGAAAATCACCCCAAAGTGGGGCGAACTACCTCGGCGATTGCTTGGACGCCCAGGTCGATCTCGTCACGGGTGATCACCAGGGGTGGTGCTACGCGCAACGTGGACGCGTGCGTCTCCTTGCAGAGCACGCCTCGCGTGGACAGGGCCTCGGAGGCCGCACGGCCGATCGGGCCTCCAGGCGCGATCTCGACGCCGGCCCACAGGCCGCGTCCGCGCACCTCGGCCACGCCGGAGCCGACCAGCTTGTTCAGTTCGGCGTGCAGGTACGCGCCCAACGAGCGCGAGCGCTCCTGGAACTCACCGGTTGCCAGCAGGCGCACGACCGCGCGGCCCACGGCGCACGCGAGCGGGTTGCCGCCGAACGTCGACCCGTGCTCACCGGGCTTCAGCACGCCCAGCACCGCGCGCGAACCGACCACGGCGGACACCGGCAGGATGCCGCCGCCGAGCGCCTTGCCCAGCGTGTAGAGGTCGGCGCGCACACCCTCGTGGTCGAGGGCGAACAGCTCGCCGGTGCGGCCGAGCCCGGACTGGATCTCGTCGGCGATCATCAGCACGTTGTGCTCGTCGCACATGCGGCGGATCCCGGCCAGGTACCCGGCGGGCGGTACGACGACGCCGGCTTCGCCCTGGATCGGCTCGATCAGCACCGCCGCGGTGCGCGGCGAGATCGCGGCCTCGATCTCGTCGAGGTTGCCGTACTTGACGACCTTGAAGCCCGGCGTGAACGGCCCGAAGTCGTTGCGCGCGGTCTCGTCGGTGGAGAACGACACGATCGTCGTGGTGCGGCCGTGGAAGTTCGACCCGGCCACGATGATCTCGGCGGTGCCCTCCGGCACGCGCTTGACCTGGTACGCCCACTTGCGCGCGACCTTGATCGCGGACTCCACGGCCTCGGCGCCGGAGTTCATCGCGAGCACCATCTCGGTGCCGGTCAGGGAGGCGAGCTCACGGCAGAACAGGCCGAACTGGTCGTGGTGGAACGCGCGGCTGGTCAGCGTGACGCGGCCGAGCTGCTCGACGGCGGCGGCCACCAGGGCGGGGTGGCGGTGGCCGAAGTTCAGCGACGAGTAGCCGGACAGGAAGTCCAGGTACCGGCGGCCTTCGACGTCGGTGACCCACGCGCCTTCGCCGTGCGAGAGGACCACCGGCAGCGGGTGGTAGTTGTGCGTGCTCCACTCCTCGTCCAGAGCGACGTAGTCAGCGCTAGCCAGATTCATGGTTCCCGCGGTGTGGTGGTCAGCGATGGCGGTCATCCTCCAAGGCTAAGGGCGTGGACAAGCGATTTCGACCGTGAACTGTTGCGCACTGGAGCAATTCGTTGCGTAGATTCACCAGTCAGTGCGTGATCTTTGCACAGCGGGCGGAATCGACGGCGAATCGCTACGGTCAGATGATGGCGAAGAAGTCGGTTCGTGAAGCTCTGCGACTCGATGAGGTGGATCTCTCCACCCTCGACCCGGCCGGCCGTCCGATCGGCCCCAGGAACAAGAAGGAGGCGGCCGCGGACCTCGCCGTCACCGGGGCCGAACTGGACGGCCTGCAGGAAGCGCTCTACGCGGAGAACTCTCGCGCGGTGCTGCTCGTGCTGCAAGGCATGGACACCTCGGGCAAGGGTGGCGTGGTCAGCCACGTCGTCGGCCTGGTGAACCCGCAGGGCGTGCGCATCGCGTCGTTCAAGAAACCGACTCCCGCCGAACGCCGCCAGCACTTCCTGACCCGCATCAGGAAGGTGCTGCCCGAGAAGGGCCGCATCGGCGCGTTCGACCGCTCGCACTACGAGGACGTGCTCGTTCCGAAGGTCGAGAAGCTGCTGACGGCCTCCGAGATCCGGGCGCGCTACCGGGAGATCAACGCGTTCGAGCAGGAGCTCGCGGACTCCGGCGTCACGGTGATCAAGTGCTTTCTGCACATCTCGCCCGAGGTCCAGAAGGAACGGCTGATCGCCCGCCTGGACGACCCGAAGAAGCACTGGAAGTACAACCCGGCCGACATCGACGTACGCTCGAAGTGGTCCAAGTACCAGGACGCGTACACCCAGGCGTTGAAGAACTGCGCGGACACTCCCTGGTACGCCGTTCCCGCTGACCGCAAGTGGTACCGCAACTGGGCGGTGAGCCGGTTGCTGCTGGAGACCATGCGCGCGATGGACCCGAAGTTCCCGCCGCCCGCCTACGACATCGAGGCCGAGAAGGCCCGGCTGATCTCGAACGACCCGTTGCGCTAGACGCAATCTTCATTGCACCTATTGCCTGACTGTAACGGTCTAGGCCACTGTGGGCTGCGCCGCCGACGAGATTATCCGGAGGTGCTGACGGTGGGTGTGGACCGGCGACGTTTTCTCGGAGCCATGGGTGTGGGAGCTGGACTGCTGATGACCGGAGGAACCGCCGAGGCGGCACCTGTGACCCGGAGAGTCTTCTTCGGCACCTACACGACGTGGAACGGGGGAGCCAAGGGCATCGGCATCGGCACCTACGACACGGCGAACGGCCAGCTGAAGACAACTGGCGTGATCGCGGGTGTGGTCAACCCGTCGTTCGTGATCGAGTCGCGTGACGGCCGGTTCCTGTACGCGGTCAACGAGAACACCAAGGGCGAGGTCACCGCGATCAACGCGGGCACGCTCAAGGTGATCAACAAGCAGGCGACCGGCGGCGCGGACCCGTGCCACCTGACGCTTGACCCGTCCGGGAAGTTCCTGATCACCGCGGACTACTCGTCGGGCTCGCTCAGCGTGTTCCCGGTCAAGCCCGACGGCAGCCTCGGCGCGCGCACGCAGAAGGTGCAGCACAAGGGGTCGGGGCCGGACAAGGAACGTCAGGAAGGCCCGCACGCGCACCACATCGTGTTCGACCCGGCCGGCCGGTACGCGCTGGCGGTCGACCTGGGCGCGGACTCGGTGTTCGTCTACTCGTTCGTCGCGGGTCAGCTCAAGCTGGTCTCGACGGCGAAGTTCAAGCCCGGCGCCGGACCCCGGCACATCGCGTTCCACCCGAACGGCCGGACCGCGTACGTCGCGAACGAGCTCGACTCGACGATCGTGGCCTGCGCGTACGCCGACGGGAAGCTCACGCCGGGCCAGGTGCTCAAGACCGCGCCGTCCGGTGGGGTGCGCAACTACCCGGCCGAGGTGCTGGTGTCGGGTGACGGCAAGAACGTCTACCTGTCGAACCGCGGGCACGACAGCGTGGCGCACTTCGCGGTCAACGGCTCGGAGCTGTCGCTCGTCGGACACACCCCGGTGGGCGGCAAGTACCCGCGGCACGTCACGCTCGACCCGTCCGGGGCGTTCCTGTTCGCGGCCAACCAGAACTCGAACAACGTGACGTCGTTCGCGGTGGACCGGGCGACCGGGAAGCTGACCCCGTCCGGCACGCCGCTGCAGACCGCGATCCCGGTCTGCGTGCTGCCCACCCGACTGGGTTAATGCCCTTCTAGTCGATCGTCCACAGTGGTACTCCGGCCTCTATGGGTCTCATGGCTGGGGTACTGGTTGCAGCTCTGCTGGCGCCCGCTCCGTTCGCGCCGGAGTACGTCGCACTCGGCGACTCCTACGCGTCCGGGGCGGGCGCCGGTTCCTATGTGGACGGGGCCTGCCGCCGCAGTGCGAACGCCTATCCAGCATTGCGGGGCAAGGACTTCCCGTCGTTCAAGTTCGCGGCGTGCAGCGGGGCGACCACGAAGTCGCTGAGGTCGCAGTTCCGGGCGCTGACCCCGGCGACCACGCTGGTCACGATCACCATCGGTGGCAACGACCTCGGGTTCGTCGACGTCCTGACGACCTGCGTGCTCAAGAGCGACCACGCGTGTCACAAGCGGGTGGAGAAAGCTCGGCAGTTTGCCCGTGACCAGTTGCCGGGCCGGCTCGACGCCACCTACACCGCGATCAGGGAAGCTGCGCCGAACGCGGAACTGGTCGTGCTCGGCTATCCGCGGCTGTTCACGCACGTCGACGGGTGCCGCGCGCTGTCCACGATGAAGCGCGTCTCCCTCAACGACGCGGCGGACGAGCTGTCCGGAGTGATCAGCGAGGCGGCCGGCCGAGCGGGAGCGCGGTACGTGGACGTGCGGGAAGCGTTTGCGGACCACGGCGTCTGCTCCCGTGAGCCGTGGATCAACGCGCTGGTCAACCCGACCGGAGACTCCTACCACCCGAACAGGGCCGGACAGGCCGCTTACTTCACGGCGTTGACAGCGTGACTTGGTAAGTTCTAGCTTACCGTTCGTGGAGACTTACCAAACGGCGTTCGCGGCGCTCGGCGACCCGACCCGCCGCGAGATCTTCACGCTGCTCGTGGCCAGGCCACGAGCGGTGGGGGAGATCGCCGCCGAGCTGCCCGTGTCGCGGCCGGCCGTGTCCCAGCACCTCAAGGTGCTCAAGGAGGCACGGCTGGTCCGCGTGGAAGCGGAAGGCACCCGGCGGCGGTACTCCGTCGACCACGTGGGGGTGGCCGCGATGCGCGACTACCTCGACGACGTGTGGGGTCAGGCACTCGCGAACTTTGCTGCGGTGATGGAGGAGCAATGACTGGGGTTCGGAGATCGGTACTGGTGAACGCCGGTGCGGACCACGCGTTCAAGGTGTTCACGGAGAAGTTCGTGACGTGGTGGCCGGCGGCGCACCACATCGGCGAGGCGGACCTGAAGGACGTCGTCGTCGAACCGCGCGAGGGCGGTCGCTGGTACGAGATCGGCACCGACGGCGCCGAGTGCGAGTGGGGTGAGGTCAAGGCCTGGGAGCCGCCGGCGCGGTTGCTGCTCGCCTGGCACCTCAACGGTGACTGGGATTACGACCCAGACCCGGCGCGGGCGTCCGAGGTGGAGATCACCTTCACGTCCGAGGGCGACGGCACCCGAGTTGAGCTGGTGCATCGTGGTTTCGAGCGGCACTTCACGAAGCCGGAACGGGTCCGCGAGGGCGTCGGTGGAGAGGGCGGCTGGGGCGGAATTCTGCTCGGCTTCCAGCAAGCGTTCGTGTGATCATGCGCCAGTGAATTCGTTGAGGGAGGTCACGGCCACCCGGTATGTGACGCCGTTCCGCGAGGGCGGGTCGATGCCGGGGCTGGTCGAGGCCGACGACCTGGGTATGTACGTGGTGAAGTTCCGCGGCGCCGGACAGGGCGTGAAGGTGCTGGTCGCCGAGATCGTCGTCGGCGAGCTCGCCCGGCGGCTGGGCTTCCGGATACCCGAGATCGTCCTGGTCCACCTCGACCCGGAACTGGCGCGCGCGGAACCCGACCAGGAGGTCCAGGAGCTGCTGCGGGCCAGCGGCGGCCTCAACCTCGGCCTCGACTACCTGCCCGGCTCGTTCGACTTCAACCCGATCGTGCGCGACCCCGGCGTCGAGCTCGCGACGAAGCTGCTGTGGTTCGATGCCTTGGTGCTCAACGTGGACCGCAGCTGGCGCAACCCGAACATGCTGCTGTGGCACCGGGAACCGTGGCTGATCGACCACGGCGCCGCGCTGTACTTCCACTACTCGTGGAGCGAGGAGCGGCCCGCCACCAAGGACTACCGGTACGACTCGTCCGACCACGCGATGCTGCCCAACGCGGCCTCGGTGTCCGAAGTAGACGCTGAGATGGCGGAGCGGATCACGCCGGAGCTGCTCGACGAGGTCCTGGCGTTGGTGCCGGACGAGTGGCTGGAAGGCGATCCGGCCGAACTGCGGCAGCGCTACAAGGACTTCTTCACCTACCGCCTCGCCAACCGCGGCTGGGTCGACTCGCTGGAGGCCGCGCGTGCCGCACGTGTTTGAGTACGCGCTGCTGCGGGCGGTGCCGCGGCAGGAGCGGGGCGAGTTCATGAACGTGGGCGTCATCGTCTACTGCCGTGAACTGGATTTCCTGTGCGCCAAGACCTATGTGGACGGTGAGCGGCTGCGGGCGCTGGACCCGCAGCTCGACGTCGAGACGCTGGAAACGTCGCTGAAGCACCTCGCCAACTCGTGCGACGGCACTCCCGACGCCGGTCCGGTGAGCCGGACAACGGTTGGACAACGGTTCCGCTGGCTGACCGCACCGCGCAGCACGATCGTGCAGACCTCACCTGCGCATACCGGATTCACCGAAAACCCGTCGGCCGAGGTCACGCGCCTTTTCGAAGCACTGGTGCTGCCGCCCCGGTAGGTTCGTCGCAACCTGAACGGGCGCATTGCGTCCCTAGTTGCAAAGCGAATCTAAAGCGATCGGGGTTGGCGACACATGAGCGCTGGGTATCACCACGGCTACCAGCAGCCGCGGCGTCCCATGCCGCCGCAGCGGCCGATGAAGAAGAAGAGGCGTCCTGGGCGCGTCATCTTGGTGCTGCTGCTCGTCATCGTGCTGGGTGCCGTCGGTTTCTTCTTCTACGTCGACTCGACGCTGAAGCGGATCGACGCGCTGCCGGACTACGAGGGCCGGCCCGCGGACACGCCGGGCACCACGTGGCTGCTCGTCGGTTCGGACGCGCGAGAGGGCCTGACGCAGGAGCAGAAGGACGCGCTCGCCACCGGCGACGCGGCCGGTCGGCGCACCGACACCATCATGATGCTGCACCTGCCGGACAACAGTGCGGCCAAGCCGGTGCTGCTGTCGATCCCGCGTGACTCGTACGTCGCGATCGAGGGCAACGGCCGCGGCAAGGTGAACGCGGCTTACGCGTTCGGAGGGCCGCAGTTGCTCGCGAAGACCGTCGAGGGCGCGACCGGCGTGCGGATCGACCACTACATGGAGATCGGCTTCGGCGGGTTCTCCGACATGGTCGACGCGGTCGGTGGGGTCGACATCTGCATCGACGAGCCGATCAAGGACCCGCTGGCCGGCATCGACCTGCCCGCGGGCTGCCAGGAGCTCGACGGCCCGAAGGCGCTCGGGTTCGTGCGGACCCGCGCGTTCGCGACCGCTGACCTGCAGCGCGTGCAGAACCAGCGCAAGTTCCTGTCGGCGTTGTTCGAGAAGGTCAAGAGCCCGGCCACGCTCGCGAACCCGTTCCGCGTCATCCCGCTGATGAACGCGGCGTCCGGGTCGGTCTCGGTGAACACCGACGACCACGTGTGGCACCTGGCGAGCGTCGCGCTGAACATGAGCGACGCGACTTCCGGCACCGTGCCGGTCGGAGGGACTCCGACGATCGGCGGCCAGTCGGTCGTGCAGTGGAACAAGGAAAAGGCGTCGCAGCTCTTCGACCTGATCAGCAAGGACGAGCCGGTGCCCGCGGAGCTGATCGCCCCTCCGAAGTAGTTCCCTATTGCTTGACGGGCTCGGAAGTGGGCTCCGAGCTGGTCAACCCGGCCTCCTGTGCGATCTCGTCGAGCTCGCGCAGGAGGTCGTCGTAAATGGGCGTCGTGGACATCGTCGTCCCCCTCTGTCTGGATCTTCCCCCGTTCAGGTGACGGGAGCTTACGCCCCTGTACCCGTTCTTCTGGCGCGATATGCCTCCACAACGCTAAATGGTGGCTAACACCATCTTGTGACCAGGCGTTATGTGGATCCGCCACATGTTGATCACGCCGCGTGACGCCTACCGTTTCCGGTCATGTCGAGTGTCACGGGTCACACCGCGCTGGTCACCGGAGCCGCGAGCGGCATCGGCCTGGCCTGCGCCCGCGCGCTGGCCTCCGCCGGCGCCAAGGTCCATCTGGTCGACCTCGACCCCGGCGTGCGGGACATCGCCTCCGAGGTCGGTGGGATCGGGCACGTGCTCGATCTGACCTCCTCGGTCTCCGCGTTGCCCGCCGAGGTCGACGTGCTGGTCAACAACGCAGGTGTCCAGCACGTCGCACCGATCCACGAGTTCCCCGCCGAGCGCTTCTCGGCGATGGTCGAGCTCATGCTGGGAGCGGCGTTCAGGCTGTCCCGGCACGTGTTGCCGCACATGTACTCGCGCGGGTGGGGCCGGTTGGTCCACATCTCCAGCGTGCACGGGTTGCGCGCGTCCGCGTTCAAGTCCGCCTACGTCGCCGCGAAGCACGGCCTGGAAGGCTTTTCCAAGGTCGCGGCTCTCGAGGGCGCGCCGCACGGCGTGACGTCGAACTGCGTGGCTCCTGGGTACGTGCGAACTCCGTTGGTGGAGAAGCAGATCGCGGACCAGGCACGCGTGCACGGCATTTCCGAGGACGATGTCTCCTCGCAGATCTTCTTGCAGCGCAGCGCGGTCAAACGGCTGATCGAACCCTCTGAGGTGGCGGACGCCGTGTTGTGGTTGTGCGAGAACAGTTTTGTGACCGGCACGTCGTTGGCCGTCGACGGCGGCTGGACTGCTCAGTGAGCATTTCTCGGAGGAGTTGTCGATGATCAAAAAGGTAGTGGGCGCTTCACTCATCGGGACAACTGTCGAGTGGTACGACTTCTTCCTCTACGGGTCTGCCGCGGCGCTGGTGTTCAACAAGCTGTTCTTCCCGACCGCTGATCCGCTGACCGGCACGCTGCTCGCGTTCACCACGTACGCGATCGGCTTCCTGGCGCGGCCGCTGGGCGGTGTGGTCTTCGGCCACTTCGGGGATCGCTTGGGGCGCAAGAAGTTGCTCGTGCTGTCGCTGCTGCTGATGGGCGGCGCGACGATGTTGATGGGTGTGCTGCCGACGTACGCGTCGGTGGGTGTCCTCGCGCCGTTGCTGCTGACGTTGCTGCGCCTCGTGCAGGGCTTCGCTCTGGGCGGCGAGTGGGGCGGGGCCGTGCTCATCGTGTCGGAGCACGGTGATCCGGCGCGGCGAGGGTTCTGGGCGTCGTGGCCGCAAGCCGGTGTGCCGTGCGGGAACCTGCTGGCCACGGCGGTGCTCGCGGTGCTGGCGTCGGTGCAGTCGGACGCGGACTTCCTGGCGTGGGGCTGGCGGATCCCGTTCCTGCTCTCCGGTGTGCTCGTGGTGATCGGCCTGTGGATCCGGCTGTCGGTGTCCGAGTCGCCGATCTTCCTGGCGGCCCAGGAGAAGGTGGCCCAGGAGAAGGCTCAGCAGAAGTCGGACGTGCGCGAGAAGGCGCCGGTGCTGGAGCTGCTGAAGCACAACTGGCGCGAGGTCCTGATCGCGATGGGTGCGCGGTTCGCCGAGAACGTGTCGTACTACGTGATCACGGCGTTCATCCTGGTCTACGTGGTGACCGGGCTGGGGCTGTCGAAGTCGGTGGGACTCAACGCGGTGCTGATCGCCTCGGCCGTGCACCTGGTGACGATTCCGGTGTGGGGTCACCTGTCGGACAGGTTCGGGCGGCGGTCGGTCTACCTGGTCGGTGCGGTCGGCATGGGCGCGTGGATCTTCGCGTTCTTCGCGTTGCTCGACACGAAGGACCCGGTGCTGATCACGTTGGCCACCACCGTCGGACTCGTGCTGCACGGCGCGATGTACGGGCCGCAGGCGGCGTTCTTCTCGGAGCTGTTCGGGACGCGGGTGCGGTACTCGGGCGCGTCGGTCGGCTACCAGTTGGCGTCGATCGCGGCAGGTGCGCTGGCACCGTTGATCGCGACGGCGTTGCTGAAGGCCTACGGATCGTCGTTCCCCATCGCGGTGTACGTCGTGATCACGTGCGTGATCACCGTGGTCGCGGTGCTGATGGCGCGGGAGACCCGTGGTGCGGATCTGGAGGAACGTGACAGGGTTGGGGTGTGACACGACGGCGTGAGGCCGAACTGGCGGCGTTGTTCGAGACCGCGTCCGAGCTCGCGGGCATGCGCGACCCGGACGCGGTGCTCCGCTCGATCGTGCGCAGGGCCCGGACGTTGCTCGGGACGGACGTTTCGTACCTGTCGATGAACGACGACCCGGACGGCACCTACATGCGGGTGACGGACGGGTCGTTCTCGCCGTTGTTCCAGAAGGTCCGGCTCGGCCTCGGCGAGGGGCTGGGCGGGCTGGTGGCGCAGACCGCGCGGCCGTACGCGACGTCCGACTACTTCGCCGACGCCCGGTTCAACCACACTCGGCCGATCGACTCCGCGGTGCACGACGAGGGCCTGGTCGCGATCCTGGGTGTGCCGCTGAAGCTCGACTCGACGGTCATCGGCGTGCTGTACGCGGCCGACCGGACCTCGCGGGAGTTCCCGCCGGAGCAGGTCGCGCTGCTGCAGTCGCTGGCCGACCACGCGGCCATCGCGATCGACACGGCGTCGTTGTTCGCGACGATCCAGTCGCACAACGAGGCCATGAAACGGGCCGAGGAGGCGCACGACCGGCTCACCGACCTGGTGCTGCGCGGCGGTTCGTCGGCCGAGGTGGCGGCGGCCGTGGGGGAGTTGCTCGGCGGACCGGTCGAGGTGCTGGAAACCGTGCCGTCGCTGGTCGTGCGGGCCAACGGGCGGGCCGTGCTGATCGACGACGTGTGGGTGTGCGCGGTGCTCGCCGGCTCGGAGTTGCTGGGTGGCCTCGCGCTGGCCGGACGACCGGACCTCTCGGACGCGGACCGGCGGGTGTTCGAACGGTCGGCGGCAGTGACCGCGTTGTTGTTGCTGCTGCGAAGAACCGTGGCGGAGGCGGAGAACAAGGTCCGCGGCGAGCTGATCACCGACATCCTGGACGGACGTGACCCGGTGGGGCTGGCGGCTCGGGCGCGGCGGGTCGGCGTCGAGCTGTCGGAACCGCACGTGGTGCTGGTGGCGGACGGGAACCTTTCCGCCGCAACGCATTACGCGTCCGTCTACGGAGGACTTGCCGGATCGCGCGACCGTGATGTCGTGCTGGCGCTGCCTTCGTCGTCCACGAGCGTCGCGCGTGAGGTGGCGAAGGCGTTGGACGCGACGGTGGGTGCGTGCGGGCCGGTCGTGGGGCCGGTGGCCATCGCGGCGGCCTACGAGGAAGCGCGGCGGTGCCTGCGGGCGTTGCTGCAACTGGGGCGGGAGAAGGACGCCGCGACGATGTCGGACCTCGGGTTCGTCGGGGTGCTGCTGGGGGATCGCGCGGACGTGTCCGGGTACGTGCGGTCGGTGCTGGGACCGGTGCTGGACTACGACGCCGAGCGCGGCACGGAACTGGTGCACACGCTGGAGATCTACTTCCGCTGCGGCGCGAACCTGAGTCGTGCCAAGGCGGAGCTGCACCTCCACGTCAACACGGTCACGCAACGGCTCGACCGGGTGTCGTCGTTGCTCGGCGACTGGCAGTCGCCGGACCGTGTGCTGGAGGTGCAGCTCGCCTTGCGGCTACTGCGTTTGCAGCGCTAGTGGGTGAGGCCGAAGAACTCCAGTGCGACGGCGGCCATGCCGGTCGACGGCAGGCTGTGGCCGGCGCCCTGGATGCTGTAGGCCTCGACCTTGTCGGCGTAGCGGCGGCGGTTCCAGTTGGCGCGCGGGGTGTCGCTGGACGTCGGTGTCTGGCTCAGGCCGAACACGTTGGTCCACTGCTCGATCGATTCCTGCAGCAGGGAGTACGGCACGAGGGTGTCGGCGGTGCCGTGCCACAGCTGGACTCGCGGCCGGGGACCGGTGTAGCCGGGGTAGGCCTGCCGGACCGCGTCACCCCACTGCTGCGGGGTGCGGTTCATGGTTCCGTTGGTGCACTTGCTGCCGGGCGGCGGGAAGTCGGCGGCGTTGGCGAAGCAGTTGAAGGGCACGCCCATGAACGCCGCGCCCGCCTTGAACACGTCCGGGTAGAGGGCGAGCATGTGCTGGGTCATCATGCCGCCGGACGACGATCCAGTGGCGAAGACGCGAGTCGGGTCGCCTCCGTAGCGCTGCTGGGAGTAGGTCACCATCGAGATGATCGACACCGGGTCGCTGCCGCCGCCACGACGTTTCGCGGCGTCGGACCAGGTGTCGAAGCACTTGCCGAACCCGGCCTGCTGTTGTGCGCTCGGGTAGATGACGATGAACCCGTACCTGTTGGCGAGCGAGGCGAACTCGCTGCCCGAGTAGAAGCCGGGACCTGAGCCGCCGCAGCCGTGCATGGCGACCACGATCGCGGGCTTGGCCGGGCGGGTGTCCGGCACGTAGACGTGCATGCGCATCCGGCCGGGGTTGTCACCGAAGCCGGTCACCTCCACGAGGGACGCCGCGGATGCCTGCGGTGCGAGCAGGACGCCGGCGATGGTGAGCAGGGTGCTGACGAGCGTCATGAGTGTTTTGCGTGTGGTCATCGTGGACCTCCGGTCAGGGTTCCGGGGCACCAAAAGTATTCAGATCGGTGACGGCCGTCAATATTTTGCCGAATGACGCGGGGCGGCGTTCGACGAATAATGGGCCGATGTCAGCAGCTGTGACTCCTCCGGACGGTGGCGTGGCCGGGTCGCCCGTGCGCCCGGAAGCCGCGGCCCTCGCCCTGTTCGGTGACCACGTGCTCGACCGGCGGGTGGCTGTGTCGACGGGCGGCGTCGTCGCCGCGCTCGGGCGGCTCGGTCTCGGTGAGGCGGCCATCAGGACGGCCCTGACCCGGATGGGGCGTCGCGGCCTGCTCCGCACGGTCCGTCAAGGGCGGCAGGCGTTCCTGGGGCTCACCGAGCACGGGATCGCGGTGTTGCGCGACGGTCAGCGCAAGCTCGACGGCGAGATCGTCGACCGGCACTGGGACGGCCGGTGGACGCTGCTGACGTTCTCGGTGCCGGAGAGCAGGCGCGCGGACCGGCACGCGCTGCGCACCCGCTTGGGCTGGTTCGGGTTCGGGCCGTTGCGCAGCGGCCTGTGGGTTTCGACGTCGGACGCGGACGTCTCGGCGACGCTGGCGGAGCTCGACCTTCTCGAGCACGCCGAGGTGTTCCGGGCGGAGGCGTTCAGGTGGACCGACCCCGTGCGGATCGCCGCGGAGGCCTGGGACCTGCCGGCGATCGCCGCGGGATACGAGAGCTTCCTGCTGCGCTGGGAGGACGGGGGATTCGAGCACCTCGACGAACTGTCCAGGCGGATCCTGCTGGACGCGGAGTGGTTGCTGCTGATCCGCCGTGACCCGGTGCTGCCGTCCGTGCTGCTGCCGGAGGGCTGGCCGGGAACGCGGGCCGCGGAACGGTTCCGCACGTTGCGCCACGGGTGGGCGCAACGTGCGGTGGAACTGGCCGCGGACGTGCTCGAATCCGTTGTGGACGAACGAGGTTCACGCCCGGACTGAGCTGACCGCGTCTCCGGCCGGGGCATCGGAGTTGCCGAACGGTTTGGCGATCAGCATGTAGACCAGGCCGATGCCGACCACGAGCGCGCCGCTGAGGATCACGACGTAGTTGTCGTACCAGGGCGCGTCCGGGGTGCGCGGCCAGACCATGTTCACCATCGCCGCGACGCCGTACGCGAGCGCCAGGACGTTGATGACCAGGCCCCAGCGGCCGAGCGTGAACTCGCCGGACGGCGTCCAGCCCTTGAGCCTTGCCCGCAGCGCCGCGAACACGACCATCTGGAAGCCCAGGTAGATGCCGAGCGTCGCGAACGACACGATCTTGTCCAGCGCGTTCGTGGACAGCATCGACGCGAACACGATGACCACCGGGATGAGACCGGCGAGCGCGAGCGCGTACGGCGGGATGTGCCGCTTCTGGTTGAACTTCGCGAGTGCCTTGTGCCCGAACAACATCTTGTCGCGGGCGTAGGAGTAGGTCAGGCGGGACGCGGCGGCCTGCAGCGACATCGTGCAGGACAGGAACGAGATCAGCACGACCGCGATCACGATCTTGTAGCCGACCGGGCCGAACGCGCCTGTCAGGACGTTCGTGACCGGGTCGGCGTCCTCACCGCTGATGACCTTGCCGAAGTCCGGCACCGCGAGCAGCAGCGACAGGCACGCGAACGTGGCCGCCGCGCCGCCGATGTAGATGGTGCGGCGCATGGCCTTCGGGATGACGCGGCCGGGGTCCTTGACCTCTTCCGCGGTGTCACCGCACGCCTCGAAGCCGTAGTACTGGTAGAGGCCGATGATGCCCGCCGCGAAGAACGCCGGCAGGTAGCTGCCGGACCCGCCGGCGCCGAAGCTGTCGAACAGCACGCCCAGGCCGTGGATCCGGTTGTCCACCAGCAGCCAGATGCCGACCGCGAGCGCGCCGACGATCTCCGCGGCGAACCCGAAGATGGCGGCCCAGGACAGCACCTTCGTGCCCGCGTAGTTGATCAGCGTGGACACCACGATGATCGCGATCGCGCACAGCACGGTGTTGCCGACGGTGGCGGTGTAGCCGAGAAGCGTTGCCAGATAAGGGCCGGCGCCGTAGCTGACGGACGCGATGGTGACCAGCAGGGCGATCATGTAGACCCAGCCGGTCATCCACGCCCAGCGCTTGCCCCACAGGCGGCGTGCCCAGGGGTACACGCCGCCCGCGACCGGGTACTGCGCCACGAGCTCGCCGAACACGAGCGCGACCAGGAACTGGCCGACGCCCGCGACGACGAAGCTCCAGATCATCGGCGGACCGCCCAGGGCGAGGGCGGTGCCGAACAACGTGTACGTGCTGACCACGGGGGAGAGGTACGTGAAGCCGAGCGAGAAGTTCGCCCACGGGCTCATGTCCCGCTTGAACTCCGACGTGTACCCGAGGTCCTTGAGCCGGTCTTCCTCCGTCAGCACCGGTTTCGGGGCAGTGGCGGTCACAGCGAAATCACCAAGTCTCCCTGATCAGGTCGGCGGCGCGCTCTCCAATCATGAGAACCGTGACCATCGGGTTCACGGTCGGCATGGTGGGGAACACGGACGCGTCGACCACTCGCAGGCCTTCCAGCCCGATGACCTTGAGGTCACCGTCCACAACGGACCCGATCGCGCACGTGCCGGCCGGGTGGTAGACGGTGTGGGCTGCTCTGCGTCCGTACTCGGACAGGGCCTCGTCGCTCGTGACGTCCGGTCCGGGGGCGATCTCCCGCTTGAGCCACGACTTCAGCGGTTCCTGCTCGGCGATCTGGCGGGCGATCTTGAAGCCGTCGACCAGGGTCTGCTCGTCGTAGCCGTCGGGGTCGGTGAAGTACCCGAAGTCGAGCGCGGGCTTCTCGGTGGGGTCGCTGGACTTCAGCCACAGCTTGCCCTTGCTGTGCGGCCTGGGGATGTTCGGCGTCATGCAGACCCCGTGCTCCACCTTCGGGTAGCCGAGGCGTTCCGTGTTGGTGGTGAACGGGATCTGGTAGAAGTGGAACATCAGGTCCGGTCGCGGGTCTGACTCATCGCGCCGGATGAACAGGCCGGCGTCGGAGTCCATCACCGAGTTCTCCGGCAACGGTTTCGTGGTCTCCCAGACGATGACCGACTCGGGGTGGTCGAGCAGGTTCTCGCCGACGCCGGGCAGGTCGTGCTTGACCTCGATGCCGATCTTGCTGAGGTGTTCGGCGTCGCCGATGCCCGAGAGCATCATCAACCGCGGGGTGTCGATGGCGCCCGCGCAGAGCAGAACCTCTTTGCCGGCCTCGACGTAGCCCTTGTCGGTGTGCACGCCGATCGCGCGGTTGCCGTCGAACTCGATCCTGCTCGCCCAGGTGTCGAGCAGCAGGGTCAGGTTCTTCCGGCTGTCGAGGATCGGGTGCAGGTAGGCGGTGGAGGCGCTGGAACGCTGGTTGTTCTTCTCCGGGTGGTAGGCGATGGAGAAGAAGCCGACGCCGTCCTCGAACGGCGTCGCGTTGAAGTTGTCGATCTCCGGGACGTCGACGGCCTTCTGCGCGGCGGCCACGAAGTCCTTGGCGATCGGGTTCCGGTCCTTCTCCACCACCGGGATGATGTTGAGCTGGACCTTGTCGTAGTACGGGCCGACCGCGTCCCACGTCCAGCCGTGGCCCCAGTCGTCGAGGTCCTGCGGCAACGGCTTGAAGCAGATCAGCGTGTTGTGGCTGGAACACCCGCCGAGCACCTTCGCGCGGCTGTGCCGGATGTGCGAGTTGCCGCGGGGCTGTTCGACCGTGGGGTAGTCGTAGTCGTACTCGGTCTCCAGCAGGTTGATCCAGTTGCGCAGGTTGAGGATCTTCTCGTCACCGACGTCGGACGGGCCGCCCTCGATGACCGCGACCGTCACGTTCTCGTCTTCGGTCAGTCTCGCCGCGAGCACGCAGCCCGCCGTACCGCCGCCGACGATCACGTAGTCATATGCGGTCACTTGTCGGAGTCCTTTCGCGCGAACCAGTTCTGGGCTTGGGGCTTGAGGTTCTGGTAGACGTGCTTGGGCTCCGTGTACTCGTGCAGGCCCGCCGTGCCGAGTTCGCGTCCGACGCCACTGCGCTTGAAGCCGCCCCATTCGGCCTGCGGCAGGTACGGGCCGAACTCGTTGATCCAGACCGTGCCGTGGCGGAGCTTCTTCGCGACGCGCTGGGCCTTGTCGAGGTCCTGGCTCCAGACACCGCCCGCGAGGCCGTACTCGGTGTCGTTGCCGAGCCTGATCGCGTCTTCCTCGGTCTCGAACCGCTCGGCGGTGATGATCGGGCCGAACGTCTCGTCCTGGACCAGCTTCATGTCCCTGGTGCAGTCCGCGTAGACGGTGGGGCGGAAGAAGAAACCGTTCTGCAGCTCGGGCTCGTCCGGTCGCTTGCCACCCGCCTTGAGGGTCGCGCCTTCCTGCGCGGCGATTTCGACGTAGCTCTCGACCTTGGCGCGGTGCTCGGCGCTCACCAGTGGCCCGGACTCGGTGTCCTCGTCGAAACCGTTGCCCAGCTTGATGAGATCCGCCCTGCGCGCGACCTCGTCGACGAAGTCGTCGTAGATGCTCGAGTGCACGATGAGCCTCGTGCCGGACGAGCAGACCTGGCCCGCGTGGAAGAACGCCGCCGTGAGCGCGTAGTCGACGGCGGTGTCGAAGTCGGTGTCCGCGAAGACGATGTTCGGGTTCTTGCCGCCGAGTTCGAGGGCGACCTTCTTCACGGTCTTCGCCGCCGCCGCCATGATCCGCTGGCCGGTGGCGAGGCTGCCGGTGAACGAGATCAGGTCGACGTCGGGGTGCTCGCTCAGCGGTGCGCCCACCTCGGGGCCGGTGCCGAGGACGAGGTTCGCGACGCCGTCGGGCAGGCCGGCCTCCTGCAGCAGTTCGAACAGCTTGATGGTGGTCAGCGGGGTGATCTCGCTCGGCTTCGCCACCAGGGTGTTGCCCGCGAGCAGAGCCGGCGCGATCTTCCACGAGACCTGCAGCAGCGGGTAGTTCCAGGGCGCGATCAGGCCGCAGACGCCGACGGGTTCGTAGTCGACGCGGCTGACGACGTCCGCCGGCGCACCCTGGACGATCTTCGGGTGCAACAGCCCGGCGAGGTTGCCGTAGTAGCGGAACACGGAGACGACGTCGTCCACGTCGATGCGGCTCTCGACCAGCGTCTTGCCGGTGTCGAGCGTCTCGGTGCGGGCGATCTCCTCCTTGTCGCGCTCCAGGAGGTCCGCGACGCGGTTCAGGACGGCGGCCCGGTGCTCGGGCGCCGCGTGCTGCCAATCGCCGTGGTCGAAGGCGTGGCGGGCTCTCGCGATCGCAGCGATCGCCTGCTCGCGGGTTTGGTCCTCGACCTCGGTGAGAACACTCTGATCGAAGGGGTTGATGATCTGCCGCACCGGCGACACGGACGCCTCCCTGTTTCGTGTGTCCACGAAGGACACTGGGGTGTAGCCGGTCGCCGCGAGCGATAAACCGTGACGACCGTCTCTACTTCAAATTCCTGCGCAGTCGGGTGAAAAGCCGAGCATTGCTCATGGCCACAATGCCGACGACGTCTTCCGGATTGTCACCGTCTCGATAGGTCGCCACGAACTTCCGGTCCTCGATGGACCCATCTTCGACGCGAACGTCGTTCGTCGCCCGTCCGATGAACTGGATTCGCACGCCGTACTGATCTGACCAGACGTAGCCGCCGTTGGTGTGCGTAGCGACCGTCTCGCCCGCGAGCAGGTTGCGGGTGGCGATTTGTGCCTGTTCGGTCGCGGACGTCCAGTGTTCGGCGCGGTGCCCGGCGCAGTTCGCGACGTCGCCGACCGCGACGACGTTCTTCAGGTTGGTCACGCCGCCCGCGTCGCACACGACGCCGTTGTCGACCTTGACGGGTCCACCGGCGAGCCAGCCCGTCGCCGGGCGCGTGCCGATGCCCGCGACGACGACGTCGGCGTCAACCCTGCGTCCATCCGCGAGGTTGATTCTGGTGTTGATTCCGGCATCGACGTTGACTGAATCAACATTGACTCCCGTAATCAACGTTGATCCGTGGTCGCCGTGCAGATGTCCACATGCCGTGCCCATCTCCGCGCCCAGAACGCGCGTGAGCGGTGTGGGAAGAGCCTCGACGACGGTGACGTCCTTGCCCAGTGCGCGCGCACTGGAGGCGATCTCGGCGCCGATGAACCCCGCGCCGATGACACCGACGTGCTGTGCGGCGCCGAACGCGTCGCGGAGCTTGATCGCGTCGTCGAGCGTGCGCAGGACGTGTGTGTTGGGGATCGTGCGCGGAACACCACCGGTCGCGATGACGAAGCCGTCGGCCTCGACCGTCGTGCCGTCGCTGAGCGCGACCTCCCGCGCGGAGAGCAGCCCGGTCGCCTGGACGCCGAGGCGCCAGTCCGCGGCGAGCGCGTCGAGGTCCTCCTGGTCCGCGAGCGGCACGGCCTCGACCTTGCCGAGGAGGAAGTCCTTCGAGAGGGGAGGCCGGTCGTAGGGGAGATGGATCTCGTCGCCCACGACGACGAGCCGTCCGTCGAACCCCTGCTGGCGCAGTGCCTGCGCCGACCTCAAACCGGCCAGTGATGCGCCGATGATCGCGATCGTCCTCACGCCACGTCCTTGTTCACTTCGACATCGACATAGACCACTCCATCTTTCACAAAGACGGGGTAGGTCTTCACCGGTCTTTTGGCGGGCAGACAAGTTGGCTCGCCGGTGCGAAGGTCGAAGCTCGCGGCGTGCAGCGGGCACTCCACGAAGCAGCCCTCCAGCCATCCCTCGCTCAGGGAGGCGTCCTGGTGGGTGCAGGTGTCGTCGATGGCGTACAGCACGTCGTCGGCGTTGAACACCGCGATCGGTGCATGAGGGCCGACGATGCGCACCGCCTCTCCCGGGGGCAGGTCCATGAGAGCGCAGGCGCGGATCATCGTCGGCCTCCGTTGCGTTACGCGGCACGCGTTCCGAATGACGCAACACAATGTGCGGCTCGAATGACGCGCCGTCAAGAGTTCGAGCGGGTTGTTTTGCCTGCCGGTTACTGTTGCGCGATGAGCAACTCCGACTCGGCAGCTCAGGTGCAGTCCGTCGACAGAGCCATCAGCGTGCTCGAACTACTGGCGCAAGGCGAGGCCGGTATCACCGAAATCGCTGGTGAGCTGGGTGTGCACAAGTCAACGGTGTCCAGACTCGTCTCCGTGCTGGAGGCGCGTGGCCTGGTCGAGCAGCTCGGGGAAAGAGGCAAGTACGCCATCGGTTTCGGGGTCGTCCGGCTGGCCGGTGCCGCCACCGGTCGCATGGACCTCACCAAGCTCGGTCAGCCCGTCTGCCAGACCCTCGCCGACGAGTTCGGAGAGACCGTCAACATCGCCGTGCACGACGCCGGCGTCGCCATCAACATCACCCAAGCGCGCGGCTCCGCGGCCGTCTCCGCCGTGAACTGGATCGGCCAGCGCACGCCCCTGCACGCCACCTCGTCCGGCAAGATCCTGCTCGCGTACCTCGACCTGGCCGAGCGCAAGCGCCTGGTCTCGCTGCCGCTCGACTCCTACACCGAGAACACCGTCGTGGACGCCTCACGCCTGCTGTCCGAACTGGAGGGCGTGGCCAGGCAGGGTTTCGCGGCGTGCTTCGAGGAGCTGGAACTCGGCCTGCACGCGGTCGCCGTCCCGGTCCGCGGGCATCGCGGGGAGGTGGTCGCGGCGATGAGCGCTTCCGGTCCGTCGTACCGGTTGTCCCGGGAACGGGTCGAGCAGATCGTGCCGACGATGGCGGCGGCGGCAGCGGATCTCTCGGCGCAACTGGGGTACTTCGCGGGCTAGCTGCTGCCTGTTCACCCACAGGCACCCCACCAGCCCCATTTTTCGGCACGCGGGGGCCCCGCGTTTCCTTCTGGGAAACGCGGGGCCCCCGCGTGCCGGGCGGCAGCAGGGGGTGGCGGCCGAACGCGGTATTGACAGCGGGTCGTGCTGGCCGCAATTTGTTGCTGATCGCGGAACGGGTTCCGTTTCGCGCAACGGCGGCGAAGGGGTGTCCAGATGCCTGGGGAAATGCCTCGCGTGGTGCTCGTGGGGGCCGGGATCGTCGGGTGTGCACTGGCCGACGAGCTCTCCGAGCGCGGCTGCACCGTCACGGTCCTGGACCAGGCGCCGGGTCTCGCCGTCGGCGGGTCGAGCAGCCACGCGCCGGGCCTGGTGTTCCAGACGAACTCCTGCCGCAGCATGACCGCCTTCGCCCGCTACACGGTCGAGAAGTACACCGCGCTCGGCTGCTTCGACCAGATCGGCGGCCTGGAGATCGCCACCACGCCCGCCCGCCTGGCCGACCTGTCCCGGCGGCACGGCTGGGCCACGTCGTGGGGCGTGGAGAGCCGCCTGATCGACGCGGACGAGGTCGCGCGGTTGCACCCGTTGCTGGACCGCGAGCAGATCCTCGGCGGGTTCCTGATCCCGAGTGACGGCCTCGCGAAGCCGGTCGCCGCGGCGGAGGTGCAGGCGCGGCGCGCGATCGAGCGTGGTGCGCGGTTCGCGTTCGGGCAGAAGGTCGTCGCGGTCGAGACCTCCGGCGGACGGGTCACCGGCGTGCGGACCGAGACCGACGTCTTCCCCGCCGACATCGTGGTGTCGTGCGCCGGGATGTGGGGGCCGGTGCTGGGGGAGATGGTCGGGCTGACCGTTCCGCTGGTGCCGATGGCGCACCAGTACGTGTTCACCGGGAACGTCGGAGCTGACGCCGAAGCGCTGGCGCGGCAGCCGATCCTGCGGCACCAGGAAGCGGATCTCTACTTCCGGTCCCACGGTCAGGCGCTGGGCATCGGAGCGTACGGGCACCGGCCGATGCCGATCGCGGCCAAGGACATCACCTCGTCGGAGCTGCCGTTCACCAAGGAGGACTTCGAACAGTCGTGGGACGCGGCCGTCGAGCTGATTCCCGCGCTGGCCGAGGCCGGGGTGGATCGCGGCTTCAACGGGCTGTTCTCGTTCACGAGCGACGGCATGCCGTTGCTGGGAGAGCATCCCGGGCTGGAGGGGTTCTGGGTCGCGGAGGCGGTGTGGATCACGCACTCCGCCGGCGTGGCCAGGGCGATGGCCGAGTGGATCGTCGACGGGCAGCCGAAGCTCGACCTGCATTCGAGTGACCTCAACCGGTTCGAGCAGGTGCAGCTGGCGCCGGACTACGTGCTGGAGCGCAGCTGTCAGAACTTCGTCGAGGTCTACGACGTGCTGCACCCCCTGCAGCCGATGGACAGCCCGCGGCCGCTGCGGACGAGTCCGTTCTACGAGCGGCAGAAGCAGCTCGGCGCGTTCTTCCTGGAGGCGTCGGGCTGGGAGAGGCCGCACTGGTACGAGGCCAACGCGGACCTGCCGGAGGTCGCGGAGGTGCCGGGCCGCGGCGAGTGGGCATCCCGGTACTGGTCGCCGATCTGCGGGGCCGAGGCGCTGGTGACGCGCAGGCGGGTCGCGATGTTCGACATGACGCCGTTGAAGCGGCTCGAGGTCAGCGGGCCGGAAGCGCTGGAGTTCCTGCAGCGCAGGACGACCAACAACCTCGACCGCAAACCCGGCGCGGTGGTGTACACGCTGTTGCTCGACAACCGGGGCGGAATCAGGAGCGATCTCACCATCGCACGGCTCGGACCGGAGACGTTCCAGGTCGGCGCGAATGGCAACCTGGACCTCGACTGGCTCACCAGGGCCGCCGCCGCGTGGCGGGGCGTCCAGGTCAGGGACATCACCGCCGGCACGTGCTGCATCGGGCTGTGGGGGCCGAAGGCACGGGACCTCATCGCGCCGGTGTCCACCCTGGACACCAGGAAGGGCTACTTCACCAGTCAGCAGGCCCATGTCGGCAACGTGCCGGTCACCGCACTGCGACTGTCCTATGTGGGCGAACTGGGCTGGGAGCTGTACACGACGGCCGATCTCGGGGGCAGGCTCTGGGACACGCTGTGGGAGGCGGGCCAGGAGCACGGGGTCATCGCGGCCGGGCGCGGGGCGTTCAACAGCCTGCGGCTGGAGAAGGGCTACCGGTCGTGGGGCGTGGACATGACGACCGAACACGATCCGCACGAGGCGGGCCTCGCCTTCGCGCTCGCCCAGAACAAGCGGTACGTCGGCATGGAAGCGCTGCATCGACGGGAACCGCGCAGGAAGCTCACCTGCCTCACGATCGACGACCCGCACGAGGTGGTGCTGGGCAGCGAACCCGTCTTCCACCAGGGCGAGCCGGCCGGCTACGTCACGAGTGCGGCGTACGGGTACACGACCGGGCTCAACATTGCCTACGCGTGGCTGCCCGCTGACGTCGACGGCGAGGTGGAGATCGAGTACTTCGGCCGCAGGGTCACGGCCCGGCCGGCGCAGGAGCCGTTGTTCGACCCCGAGATGAAGCGCCTCAGAGGCTGACATGTCTTCAGGCATGTCTTCAGGCACGGTCTACGACGCCATCGTCATCGGGCTCGGCGGCATGGGCAGCGCCGCCGCCTACCGGCTCGCCCAGCGCGGCAAGAGGGTGCTGGGACTGGAGAAGTTCACGCCCGCGCACGCGCTCGGGTCCAGCCACGGCGGGTCGCGCATCACGCGGCAGGCCTACTTCGAGGACCCCGCGTACGTGCCGTTGTTGCTCAGGGCCCACGAGATGTGGGACCAGATCGAGCGCGACAGCGGCGAACGCATCTTCCACCGCGTCGGCGGCGTGCTGGTCGGCGCGCCCGGCAGCCGGACGATCACAGGCAGCCGGGCGAGCGCCGAGCAGTTCGGCATCGGGCACGAACTGCTCGACGCGCAGCAGATCCGCGAGCGCTTCCCGACGATGAGGCCGTCACCGGACGAGGTCGCGCTGTACGAGCCGGGTGCGGGCTTCGTGGTGCCGGAGACGGCCGTGCGGGCGCACCTCGCCCTGGCCGCCAGGGCGGGCGCCGAGCTGCACTTCGAGGAGCCGGTGACGCACTGGGAGGCCGGCCGGGTCACCACGGCCGAGGCGACCTACGAGGCCGGGCACGTCGTCGTGTGCCCCGGTCCGTGGGCGCCGGAACTGTTGCGGGACCTGGAAATCACGTTTGAGATCGAACGGCAGGTCCAGTACTACTTCACGCCGGCCGAGAGCTTCCAGGACCATCCCGTCTACATCTGGCAACGCGAAGGCAGCCACTTCTACGGGTTCCCGGAGATCGACGGCGAGGTGAAGGTCGCGTTCCACACCGGTGGTCAGCCCTGTACGCCCGTGACCATCGACCGCACCGTGCACCCCCACGAGGTCGAGGCGATCACCGCCGCCACCAGACCGGTGATGCCGGGCGTCACCGGTCGGTTCGAACGGGCCGCCACCTGCATGTACACCACCACCGCGGACGAGCACTTCGTCATCGCCCGCCACCCGGACCACGACCACGTCACGGTGGCGTGCGGCTTCTCGGGGCACGGCTTCAAGTTCGTGCCCGTCGTCGGCGAGATCCTGGCCGACCTCACGATCGACGGGGCCACGCGGCACCCGATCGCACTTTTCGACCCTGCTCGCCTGAGAGGCCAAGCATGACCGGCAGCCTGATCTCCACCCTCGAGGGCCGCTACTACACCGACCCCGCGATCTTCGCGCGGGAACAGGCGAACATCTTCGAGAAGATGTGGTTCTGCGCGGTGAAGTCCGGCGACCTCGCGGCCCCCGGCGACTTCCGCACCGTGCAGGTGGGGCGGGAAAGCGTGCTCATCGCGCGGGACCGCCACGGCAACCTCAACGCGTTCCTCAACGTCTGCCGGCACCGCGGCGCGCGCATCTGCGTCGACGAGGCGGGCAGCGTGAAGCGCGCGTTCCAGTGCCCGTACCACGCGTGGACCTACGCGTTGGACGGCAAGCTGATCGCCGCGCCGAACCTCACCTCGATGCCGGACGTCGACCGGGTCGAGTACGGGCTGACGAAGGTGCATCTGCGCGAATGGCTCGGCTACGCCTGGGTGAACCTCGCCGACGATCCGCCCAGCTTCTCCGACGACGTGCTGAGCGCCGTGACGGAACGCCTCGGCTCGCTGGAGGGCATCGACGGGTACGAGATCGACCAGTTGTCCGTGGGCCGACGAATCGTCTACGACGTCAAGGCCAACTGGAAGCTGATCATCGAGAACTTCATGGAGTGCTACCACTGCGCGACGATCCACCCCGAGCTCACGGAGGTGCTGCCCGAGTTCGCCGACGGCTACGCGGCGCAGTACTACGTCGGGCACGGTGCGGAGTTCGGTGACGACATCAAGGGTTTCACGGTCGACGGCAGCGAGGGCTTCGAAAAACTCGCGGCGTTGGAGGAGGAGAGAGACAGAAAGTACTACGCCATCACCATCAAGCCGCAGGTTTTCATCAACCTCGTGCCGGACCACGTGATCCTGCACCGCATGTACCCGGTGGCGGTCGACCGGACGATCGTCGAGTGCGATTGGCTGTACGCAAAGGAAGTGGTCGACACCGGGCGTGACGTCTCTCGCTCGGTCGAGCTGTTCCACCGGGTGAACGAGCAGGACTTCGAAGCCTGTGAGCGTTGTCAGCCGGCGATGGCTTCGCGTGCTTACGCGCGCGGCGGAGTGCTGGTGCCCTCAGAGCATCACATCGGCGGGTTCCACGAGTGGCTCGTCCAGAAACTGGAATCAGCCGACTAGGGGATCGACGCGTCACCCGTGCACGCGAAAGCTGGCACGGGTGATGGAGCAGACGGACTTCTTGCTCCCGGACGGGGAGCACGATCTCCTCCGCCGCATCCGCCAACTGGCCGAGCGAGCGGAACGGACGGCGCACAACCGGTCCAACTTCGTGGGACCACCGCCGTCGCAGGAACACCTGGACATCCTCGCGGAGATCAGAATGCTCTCCGAGGAGATGACGACAGGCAGGCACTTCGCAGACGAGCGGGCCGAGGCGTTGCCCCGGCCCGCCAGACCCGCGGACGATCTCGTCGTCCCCGGGAAGTTGTGACGGTCAGCGGCGCTGGCCGCGCACCATCTTGACGAGACCCTTCATCGTCTCCTCCAGCCCGGAGCCGAACGGGTTGTCGTGCACCAGGTACGTCCACGTGGAGCTCGGGCGTTTCACCCCGGCGTCGGTGAGGTCGAAGCCGTCGTCGGTGATCTTGGCGGCCTCGTAGGAGTCACCCGCCAGTTCCCACGACTCCGGCACGATCTTGTTGAACGCCGGGATGGCCTCGCGGTGGAACTCGTCCAGCGGGTTCTGCCGTGCCAGCGCGCGCAGGTGGATGCCCTCGCGCAGGTCCGACAGGAACGTCAGGTGGTGCGTCCACAGGTCGTCGAGGAAGAAGAGCGTGATCTTGCGGGCGGCCTCGCCGGCCACCTCGTCGGACACGCCTTCCTTCTTGCCGAGCTTCTCCAGTGCCGCGTCCGTGCGCAGGACGACGTCGCGGTGCTGGAGCAGCAGCTGCCGCTGGTGCTCGATCAGCTTGTTGTAGCGCCAGGTGTTGCGGTGGATCTCCAGGTTCACGCCTTCGGCCACGCGCTGCGCGTGCTCGAAGGTGTGCAGCAGGCCCTTGTCGTTGACCCGGCCGTCGGCGTCCACATCGGACGGATCCTCGGCGTCCGGCGCGTACTGGGTGATCAGCTCGTCCTGCATCGACGAGAAGAACACCGAACCACCGGGGTCGCCCTGGCGTCCGGCGCGGCCGCGCAGCTGGTCGTCCAGCCGTGACGACGAGTGCCGGCCGGTGCCGATCACGTAGAGGCCGCCGAGCTCGGCGATCCGGTCGTGGTCCTCACCCTCGTGCCCACCGAGCCGGATGTCCGTACCGCGACCGGCCATCTGCGTGGAGACGGTGATCCGCTGGTACGAACCGGCGTCGGCGATGATCGACGCTTCCTCGGCGTCGTTCTTCGCGTTCAGCACGACGCACTCGAGCCCGGCCTCGCGCAGCTTGGAGGAGATCCGCTCGGACTCGGCGACGTCCAGCGTGCCGACGAGGATCGGCCGCCCGGTCTCGTGCGCGGTCTTGATCTCCTCGACGATCGCGTCTTCCTTCTGCTCCAGCGTCGCGTAGAGGCGGAAGTGCTCGTCCTCGCGGATGTTCTCCTTGTTCGGCGGGATCACGAGCACCTCGAGCTCGTAGAACTCGCGCAGGGTCTCCGCGACGGCGACCGCGGTACCGGTCATGCCGCAGCGCGTCGGGTAGCGGCCGAGCAGCGCCTGGACCGTCATCGAGTCGAGGATCTCGCCCGACTCGGTCGTCTGGACGTTCTCCTTGGCCTCGACCGCGGCCTGCAGGCCGTCCGGCCACCGCTGCAGCTTCGCGATGCGGCCGCGGGAGTCGTTGATCAGGTGCACCTTGCCGTCGCGCACGATGTAGTCGACGTCGCGGTGCAGCAGCACCTGCGCGTGCAGTGCGACGTTCACCTTCGACAGCGTGGAGGTGACGTGCTCCTGCGAGTAGAGGTCGATCTCGCCGAGCGCGCGCTCGACGGCCTCGGAG
The DNA here is from genome assembly GCF_011067745.1 of Lentzea alba. Classification (GTDB taxonomy): domain Bacteria; phylum Actinomycetota; class Actinomycetes; order Mycobacteriales; family Pseudonocardiaceae; genus Lentzea; species Lentzea alba. The sequence continues at coordinate 365,400 of NZ_JAAMPJ010000009.1, read as the reverse complement.
CCCGCGCCGGTGAGGAAGACGTTGCGCTCTTCGTCGTCGATCTCGTAGTGCAGGTTCTGCCGCAGGCGCTTCACGAGGTCCGCGATGACGGGGTCGGCGGCTTCGGCGCTGGTCGAGCCGGCCAGCACGAGCGGCACGCGGGCCTCGTCGACGAGCACCGAGTCGGCCTCGTCGATCAGCGCGACCTCCTGCTCGGGCACGATCAGGTCCTCGGGACGGGTCGCGATCCGGTCGCGCAGGATGTCGAACCCGATCTCGCTGACCGGCGCGTAGGTGACCTCGCACTGGTACGCCTCGCGGCGCTCCTCGGCCTTCGAGCTGCCGTTGATCCAGCCCACGGTGACGCCGAGCAGCCGGTACAGCGGCCCCATCCACTCCGCGTCGCGCTGGGCGAGGTAGTCGTTGACGCTGACCACGTGGACGCGCTTGCCCTTGATCGCGAACCCGGCCGCGGCCATGGCGCCCGCGAGCGTCTTGCCCTCACCGGTGGCCATCTCGACGACGAGCCCGCTGAGCATGCCCAGCGCACCCAGCACCTGCACGTCGAACGGCCGCTGCCCGATGGCGCGCTCGGCCGCCTCACGGGTGAGGGCCACCAGCTCGGTGTCGTCGCTCTCTTCGCGCAGCTTCGCGGCGTGTGCCGTCAGCTCCTCGTCGCTGAACGCTTTGAACGCGTCAGCGTGTTTCTCCACGTCCTTGAGCAGTGCCTGGAACGGGGCGAGGTCGACTGAGCCCGGTTTCTGCGCGAACCTGCGCATCCGCTGCTTGAAGCGCGCCATGAGAGTGGTCACGACGCAGCAACGTACGGCATCGGCCGCAGGTTCCGCAGAGGTCTTGACAGTGAAGCCGGAAATGCCGGGTTCAGCTCGTCAGTCGCGGAGCTTGCACTTCACCCGTGCCTGGTAACCGGCGAGGTGGCCGGGCTCCTGCTCGTCCGGATCGGTCTGGCGGACCGCGTAGATCCCGCTGCTCGCGACCTGGCCGTGGGCCTGGCGGCAGCTCTCCTCGAACCCGCGCTTGTCGTAGAACGCGAGCTTGGTGTCGCTGCCCGAACGGATGGGCCCCTTGAATTCCCGGTAGGCCGCCGCGGAGGCGGGGGCGGCCGCCAGGCTGAGGATCGCCGCGGCCAGGACGCTCGCGGTCACGCCGCTGCGCAGGAGGTTGTTCGCCATGGACCTCACAGTGAGGCACGGAGTGTGATCAGGCATGCCCGGAGCGCAGCTGTCCGGCCGGTGCCGGGGGAATCCCTCACCGGGACCTGGTCGGAGCGATGTCTCACCGAGCCGGATCAGCGGGTGTTGTCGTCGAGTCCGGCGATCGCCGTGACGTCCGCCTGGGACATGTGCAGGACCGCGGCGACGTCCTTGACGAGCACAGGATGCGGATTCAGACGCCCGCTGCGAAGCATGTGGATGGTCGACATCGCCCGACCGGTTTCCATCGCCATGTCCCTGACCTGGATCCCGCGCAGAGTCATCAGCCTGGTGAACACCCCCGCGAAGGGATGTGGTTCCAGCCGGCCGGCGGGTGTCTGCGCGGGCCCCACGACCACGTCGCCGATCTTGGCTTGGAATCGGATCAGTTGGTCGCCGGCAAACCTGACCTTCGCGACGAACGGCAACGTCTCACCGCTGTCGGAGCAGACAGTGCCTGGCACGGACACCTCGGTGAACCTGGTGACCGAACTGACGTGATCGCTTGCGACTTCCACGGGGAGACCTGGCTCGACGTCGGTGACCTTCCAGTCGCGGTTCCACCACGGCAGATCCTGCAACAGGCCGGTGAAGAAGGAAGGCAGGACGGTGAGATCGACCGGGTCTGGTGGAAACTTCCGGCCCGGGCCGATGCTGCCCGGCCAATAGGTCAGTGCCGCGATCACGTCTGCGCTCAAGGTGCGGCCGGCAGGGCTCATCTCCGGAGCCTAGCGATGGCGGTCACGCGGCCGGGGGCTTTCCGTCGCGGCGGATCATCCTGGTCAGCACGCCGTCGTTGAGCGCGATGGCCGCGGTGACCGCCGGTGCGCCGAAGAAACAGATGGTCTTCTCGAAGGGGTCGCCGAGAACGCCGAACGAGTGGTCCTTCGACACGAAGATCATGTAGTTGCCGTTGGGGTGGTGCGAGTACTCCCAATCCTCGAGCTCGTCGACGTCCGTCACTCGGTGGGGTCGGTACTGCGAGGAGGGATGGACGGCGTCGTGATGGAACACCGAGTCCCAGTACTCGACGCATTCCCGCAGGACGTCACACACCAACTGAGCCAAGGGGCGAGCGGCTTCCGGGAATGGGGCGCCTGGTGTCCCGCAGGGCGGCAGCGCCCACACGACCGAGGGGACAGGCTCGTTGATCACCGGCGAGGTGGCGCGGCGAAACCCGAACTCGTTGACGAAGTCCTGCCATGACGCACGCCACAGTCCAGTGTCCAACTCCACCCATGCGTACTCCGGCATGGCCAGCACGCTATCCGCCCCGCGGCCTGGTCAGACGACGATCAGTGGAACCCGCACCCCGACGGCATCGGCGAGTTTGCCCAGGTCGCCGGGGTCTGAGGTCAGCACGGCGCAGTTGTGGCTGACTGCGGCGATGACCACCGCCGCGTCGACGACGTCGGACGTTCCGGCGACGGCGAGCAGCCTGCCGACAGCCTCCGCCACGTCCTCGGTGAACGGGACGGGCTTGCACATCCGGCGCAGCATCGCCACAGGTGCCTGCCGGGCTGTTCCTCGCCACACCTGTGCCAGGACGACGGCAGGCAGTAGAGCACGGGTACCCGAGTCCAACGCGTCGCGGCACGCTCCGTAGACCCGTCCTCGCGGGTTTCCTTCGACGTGGATCAGCGCGCCCGCGTCCAGGACGAGGCCTCGTGCGCTCAACCGGCTTGCCTTTCTTCCGGCAGACCCAGGAGCCGGGCCAGCGCGGCGGTGCGAGCCGCGGCGTCCGCCGACGACTCGGGAGCGCCGACACCCGCCTCCGCGAGTTCGGCTCGGATCTGCTCCAGTTCGGCCTGGTCCGGCTCGCCGAACCGGTCGGCGTAGTCCTGCGCGGCCGCCTGGGCTTCGGCGAGGTCCGCGGCCGCTTCCGCTGCTTCGGCGAGCCAGGTGGACAGCGGCACTCCTGCCCGGTCCGCAGCGCGCCGTGCCCTGGCGACAACGACGCCTGGCATGGACACGCTCAACTTCTCCACCGCCATGTTCCTGATGCTAACGGGATTGGTGCTACTACGGTAGCACCAATCCCGTTGCTTGTTGATCAGACCCGTTCCGGCTGGTGCGTCTCCGGCAGCTTGATCACCGACACCAGCGTGCACAGGCCCATGACCAGCAGGAACGCCGACACCGACATCGACGTCCCCGTCGCCCCGAGCAGCGCTGTCATCACGAACGGCGTGCCACCGCTGACCAGGATCGACGCCAGCTGGTAGGCGAGAGAGGCGCCCGAGTACCGCACGTGCGGCTCGAACAGCTCACCCAGGTACGCGGCGATCGGGCCGTACACGAGAGAGGACGCGATGCCTCCGACCGTGGACGCCACGAACAGCAACAGCAGTGAACCCGTGTCCACGAGCAGGAAGTACGGGAACGCCCACACGATCAGACCGACGGTGCCCGCGATGATCAGCGGACGCCGGCCCAGGCGGTCGGACAGGTGTCCCGCGTAGAGGATCACCGGGATGCTCACGATCGACGACAGCAGGCTCACGACCAGGACCGACTCGCGGCTGAGACCGAGCGTGGTGGTGGCGTAGGAGAGGACGCCCGCGATCGACACGTAGAAGATCGCGTTGGAGGCGAACATCAGGCCCGCGCCGAGCAGGATCGGCTTGCGGTGGGTGCGCAGGGCCTCCTTCAGCGGTGCGTGTGCCACGACGGGTCCTGAGGCGCGCCGCTCCTGCAGTTCGCGGAAGACCGGGCTGTCCTCGACCTTCAGCTGGATGAACAGCACCACGGGGAACAGGAGCGCCGACGCCAGGAACGGCACGCGCCAGCCCCACGAGGCGAACGCCGCCGGCGAGAGAGAGGTGGTGGCGCTGATGAACGCGATGTTGCCCAGCAGCACGCCGATCGGGACGCCGGCCTGGCCGAACGTGCCCGCGAAGCCGCGTTTCTTCGGGCCCGCGGACTCGGTGAGCAGCAGGACGACGCCGCCCCACTGGCCGCCGACCGCGATGCCCTGCAGGAACCGCAGCAGGACCAGCAGCAGCGGCGCGCCGACGCCGATGGACGCCGTGGTGGGCAGCAGGCCGATGAGGAACGTCGCCGCGGCCATCAGCGCGAGGCAGATGACGAGGGCGGGCTTGCGGCCGAACTTGTCGCCGACGTGGCCGAAGACCAGGCCGCCGATGGGGCGCGCGATGAAGCCCGCCCAGAACGTGCTGAACGACAGGAGCAGCGCGACGATCGGCGTTGCCTCGGGGAAGAACAGTTTGGGGAACACCAGGGCCGCGGCCGTTGCGTAGATGAAGAAGTCGTACCACTCGAGAGACGAACCAACGAGTCCGGCTGCCATCAGCCTGCGTAAGGTCTTCTGTTCAGTCGGGGCAACACTGACCACGGCTTCTCCTTCACCAGGTGTCGATGAACGGGCGTTTCTTCCCTGCTGGGCGGGAAGTTGCGGGGGCCAGCGCCGTGGCGATCCAACGGCGCGTGTCGGCCGGGTCGATCACGTCGTCGATCTCGAAGACACTCGCGACGTTCAGCGCTTTGCCGTGTTCGTACGCGCTCGCGACCATCTGGTCGTAGCGCTGCTTGCGTTCTGCCTCGTCTTCGATCGCGTCCAGTTCCCGTTTGAAGCCGAGCTTCACGGCGCCTTCGAGGCCCATCGGGCCGAACTCGCCGGTGGGCCAGGAGATGGCGAACTGGGGGACCTTGAGGGAGCCCGCGGCCATCGCCTGGGCGCCGAGGCCGTACGCCTTGCGCAGCACGACGAGTCCGAAGGGGACGGTCAGGTTGGCGCCCGTCACGACCATGCGGGTGAGGTGGCGGACGGTGGCGGTGCGCTCGGCATCCGGGCCCACCATGAAGCCCGGGGTGTCGGTGAGGGAGACGACCGGGAGGTCGAACGCGTCCGCCAGCTGGAGGAAACGGGCGCACTTGTCGGCGGCGTCCGCGTCGATCGCGCCGCCCAGGACGTTGGGGTCGTTGGCGATCAGGGCGATGGGGCGGCCTTCGACGCGGATCAGCGCGGTGACGATGGCCTTGCCGAAGCCCTGGCGGAGTTCGAGGACTGAGCCGGTGTCGGCGAGGGTGTCGATGACGGTGCGGATGTTGTAGGCGCGGAGGCGGTTCTCCGGGATGGCGTGGCGGAGGAGGCGCTGATCCTCACACGACCAATCGGTTGTAGGGCCTTGAAAGTAGGAGAGGTACTTCTTCGCGACGGCGATGGCTTCTTCTTCGGTCGCCACCGCGATGTCCACTACGCCGTTGGGCACCTGGACGTCCAACGGGCCGATGTCCTCGGGACGGAACGTGCCCAGGCCGCCGCCCTCGATCATCGCCGGGCCGCCCATGCCGATGTTCGCGCCCTCGACCGCGATGATCACGTCGCACGTGCCGAGCAGCACCGCGTTGCCCGCGAAGCACCGGCCCGCGACCACGCCGATCAGCGGCACCTGGCCGCTGAGCTGGGCGAACGCGTGGAACGAGCCGCAGTCGAGGCCGCTGACCATGCTGTGGTCGGTGTCGCCTGGCCGTCCGCCGCCGCCCTCCGCGAACAGCACCACGGGCAGGTTCTCCTGCTGGGCCAGCGCGAACAACCTGTCTTTCTTCTGATGGTTGCGCAGACCCTGTGTGCCGGCGAGCACGGCGTAGTCGTAGGACATCGCCACGATCCGTTGGCCGTTGACGACGCCGATGCCCGCCACCATGCCGTCGGCGGGCGTGCGTTCGATCAGTTCGTCGAGCGAGCGGCGCTGGCGTTGTGCGGCGATCGCGAGGCCGCCGTACTCGACGAACGACGAGCAGAGGTCCGCGATGTTCTCGCGCGCGGTCCGTCCGCCGGCCGCATGCCGTCGCGCCGCTGCCTCGGGGCGGTCGAACTGATGCCGTTCGAGCACCTCGGCCAGATCCGGGCGCACCACCGAAGGATCGACCTCGGCCGAGTCCTCGGTGGACTCACCGGCGCCGGAGGCCAGCACCTGGCCCTCGGACACCGTGTCGCCCACCGACACCAGCACGTCGCCGGACACCCGCACCTCGTGCTGCATCTTCATCGCTTCCAGCACCACGGCGTCCGGCGACACCGCGACCACGGTGCCGGCCAGCGGAGCCCGCATGCCGTCGGCGGGTTCCTCGAGCACGAAATCGGTCGTCGCGCCCACGATGTCGCGGGCCAGCAGCGAGCGGAGGAACTCCAGGTTCGTCGAGACGCCCTCGATCCGGAACTCGCGCAACGCCCGCCGCGCCCGGTTCAGCGCCACGTCCAGGTCCTCGCCGTGCACCACGAGCTTCGCGAGCAGCCCGTCGTACCGCGTGCCGACCCGGTAGCCCACGTACCCGTGCGTGTCGACGCGAACGCCGGGTCCGGAAGGCAGCGCGAACGACGACAGCGTGCCGCCCGAGGTCTGGTTCACACGCACCTGCACGGCCGCACCGCGGTCAACGGGCGTGTAGTCGACGTCGCCGCCCCAGGCCAACAGCAGTTGCGTGCGCACGAGGTCCACACCGGACACCATCTCGGTCACCGTGTGCTCGACCTGCAGCCGCGGGTTGACCTCCAGGAACGCGAACGAGTCCCCGGCCACCAGGAACTCCACCGTGCCTACGCCGGTGTAGCCGACAGCCACCGCGATGGCCTCGGCTGCCTCGTGCAAAGCCTTGCGCAGTGACGGATCCAGCAACGGCGCCGGAGCGATCTCCACGACCTTCTGGTGCCGCAGCTGCAGCGAGCAGTCGCGGTCGCCGATCACCGAGGTGCCGACGAGCTGTACCTCGATGTGCCGGGCGGAGGGCAGCAACCGTTCGAAGTAGACGTCCCCGACCCCGAACGCCGCCAGCGCCTCCGCCCGGCACGCCTCGACCGCGCCGTCGAGGTCCTCGGGCGCGAACACCGCCCGCATGCCCTTGCCGCCACCACCGGCGACCGCCTTGACCATCAAGGGGAACTCGCCCGGCGCCGCGTCCAGCACCGGGATTCCCAGCGACGCCGCCAAGTCCCGTGCTCGCCGCTTGTCGCCGAGCAGTTCCAGAACGTCAGCGGACGGCCCGACGAACGCCAGCCCGCGCTCCGAACACGCCCGAGCGAACGAAGCGTTCTCGGACAGGAAGCCCCATCCCGGATGCACGGCCTGACACCCCTCGGCGGCGTCCAGGATCTGCTCGACGTCGAGGTACGGAGCAGGTCCACGCAGGGCGACCGCGCGGTCCGCGAGCGTCACGTGCAGGGCGGAAGCGTCGTCCTCCGCGTACACCGCCACGGTGCGTATGCCCAGGTCAGCGGCCGCGCCCAGCACGCGGACGGCGACCTCACCCCGGTTGGCGACGAGCAGCACGGCAATCCTCCTGAGCGACCGCTTAGTATGTGACGGCGGTCGCATGTTGCCATCTGAAGTGAACGGAAGTCCATACGGAACCGATCGTGGGGCTGAGGCGTCAACGGAACGCTTCGCCGCATTCGGGCGATTCAGTTGGCAGACTTCCCCGCAAACTTGCGAAGGGCTCCAGGAGGCCGCAGTGGTGTTCAAGAGGATGATGCGCGCGTTCGGCGTGGGCGGGCCGACTGTCGACACGGTGCTGACCAACCCGAACGTGCGTCCCGGCGAGGTCCTCTCCGGCGAGGTCAGGATCGCCGGCGGTGACCACCCCGCCGAGATCGACCACGTCACGCTGGCGCTGCTCACCCGTGTCGAGATCGAGAGCGGCGACAACGAGTACAACACCAACATGGAGTTCCACAAGTTCTCCGTGGGACAGCGGATCGTCGCCCAGCCGCACCAGAACCTCTCGCTGCCGTTCCAGATCCCGGTCCCGTTCGAGTGCCCGCTCAACGTCGTGGGCGGCATGCAGCTCTCCGGCATGCAGCTGGGCCTGCGCACCGAGCTCGAGGTCCGCGGCGCCGTCGACCCCGGTGACCTCGACCCGATCTGGGTGCACCCGCTGCCGTCGCAGGACGCGGTGCTGCAGGCGTTCGGGCAGATGGGCTTCCGCTTCACCAAGGCGGACAACGAGCAGGGGCGCATCCACGGCGTGCCGCAGCAGCTGCCGTTCTACCAGGAGATCGAGTTCTACCCGCCGCCGCAGTTCGCGGGCCGCGTCAAGCAGGTCGAGCTGACGTTCGTGACGACGCCGGGTGAGCTGCACGTGATCCTGGAGGCCGACAAGCGCGCCGGGCTGCTCCGGGCGGGTGGCGACGCCTACGGCCGGTTCGCGGTGTCGCACCAGCAGGCGGTCGGCACGGACTGGACCGCGACCATCAACCAGTGGATGAGCCAGGTCTCCGGTAGCCGCTGGTAGCTCCCGAGCTGCGGATCATGCCGAGTGACGGGATGATTTTCTGCGAGATCCCCGTGCGCATCGGGGAGTAGCGGAGGAGGCGTCCGTGACCATCGAGAGCATTCTCGGCGCGCTCATCATCGGCCTGATCATCGGCCTGCTCGGCAAGCTGGTGGCGCCTGGCAAGCAGGCCATCCCGCTGTGGCTGACGATCGTGGTCGGCATCGTGGCGGCGTTCCTGGGCTCCCTCGTCGCCGGCTGGTTCGGCGTGCAGGAGACCACCGGCTGGTTCGACTGGTGGGAGCTGCTCTTCCAGATCGTGCTGGCCGCGGTCGGCGTCTCGATCGTGGCAGGGGTGTACGGGCGGAAATCGGTCCGTTGATCCCGGGCTAGGCAGCCGGGCGAACCATCCTCAGGACGAGATCGGCGTACAACGCGCCGATCTCGTCCGGGGTCCGCTTCCCGTCCGGCCGGTACCAGCGCGCGACGTCGATGCACAACGACAGCACGGCCAGGGTCGCGCCCTTCAGGTCCGGAACGTCGAACACGCCTTCCGCGACCCCGTCCGCGATGAACGACCGCATCCGCTGGTCGATCTGCCGGCGCAGCTCCGCCACCTCCGCGTGGTGTTCGGGGGTGAGTGCGCCGAGCTCGTACTGCACCACCCGCGCCGTCGTGTGGAACTCCGCGTGCCACCCCGCGAACGCCGCCACCGCGTTCCTCAGCCGCTCCACCGCGTCGGCGCCCTGGACGCCGGACAGCATGGTCAGCGAGGTCTCGTGGCCGATGTACGAGATGTTGAACAGAAGTTCCTCTTTGGACCGGTAGTGGATGTACACGGCCGCGGGTGACATTCCCGCGAGAGAAGCGATGTCACGGGTCGTCGTGGCGTGATATCCCTTGCCTGCGAACGCGTGGGCGGCGGCGATGAGCATGCGGCGGGCGGCGTCCGGGGTGACCGAGCGCCACGTCTCGTCGAGCAGGGCGAACTCGTCCAGGCCGACAGTGGTCATCGGGCTGCTCCTCGCGTGTTGACAGGTGATGGATCGTACTGCACGCTAAGCGGGCGCTTAGCGCTAAGCAACCGCTTAGTATGGAGGTAGTCGTGCAGCGGACGCTGTTCAACGAGGATCACGCCGCGTTCCGGGAGTCGGCGAAGGCGTTCGTCGAGCGCACGATCACGCCGAACGTCGAGAAGTTCATCGAGCAGCGGGTGATCGACCGGGACGTGTGGCTGGAGGCGGGCCGTCAGGGTCTGCTCGGTCTGGAGATCCCCGAGGAGTACGGCGGCAGCGGCGCGAACGACTACCGGTTCAACACGGTGTTCGCCGAGGAGCTGTGCCGGGTCAACGCCGCGGTGGCGTCGTCGCTGGGCATCCACGGTGACGTCGTGGCGCCCTACATCGTCGACCTGTGCACCGAGGAGCAGAAGCAGCGCTGGCTGCCCGGCATGTGCACCGGTGAGATCAAGACCGGCATCGCGATGACCGAGCCCTCCGGTGGCTCCGACCTCGCCGCGTTGAAGACCAACGCCGTGCGCGACGGTGCCGACTGGATCCTCAACGGCTCCAAGACGTTCATCACCAACGGCTACACCGCCGACATGATCGTCGTGGCGGCCCGGACCGACCCCTCGAAGGGCGCGCGCGGCATCACGCTGTTCGCCGTCGAGACCGGTATGCCGGGCTTCGAGCGCGGCCGCAAGCTCGACAAGGTCGGCCAGCACCCGTCCGACACCGCGGAGCTGTTCTTCTCCGACGTGCGGCTCTCGCAGGAGCACGTCATCGGCGAGGAGGGTCAGGGCTTCATCTACATGATGGAACGCCTGCCGCAGGAGCGGATCGGCGGCGCGATCTCCAACCTGGCGCACGCGCAGGGCGTTTTCGACGAGACGCTGGAGTACGTCAAGGAGCGCAAGGCGTTCGGTCAGGCGATCGGCAAGTTCCAGCACAACAAGTTCCAGCTCGCCGAGCTGCGCACCAAGCTGGACGTCTCGCAGGCGTTCATCGACACCCTGACCATGCAGCACGTTCGCGGCGAACTGAGCTCGGTCGAGGCGGCGCAGGCGAAGTACTGGAGCGCCGACGTCGAGAACGAGGTCATCGACGCCTGTGTGCAGCTGCACGGCGGCTACGGCTACATGACCGAGTACCGCGTCGCTCGCGCGTGGATGGACGCCCGCGTCACGAAGATCTGGGCGGGCTCCAACGAGATCATGAAGGAACTCATCGGCCGCGACCTGGGCCTGTAAGGGGTGTTTTGTGGCTGAAGCAGTCATCGTCTCCACCGCCCGGTCGCCGATCGGCCGTGCCCGCAAGGGTTCTCTCGTGTCGCTGCGGCCGGACGACCTGGCCGCACAGGTGATCTCCGCGGCGCTGGGCGACATCCCGGCGTCCGAGATCACCGACCTGCACCTCGGTTGCGCCGAGCCGCAGGACGAGCACGGCCAGAACATCGCGCGCCGCGTGGCCGTGCAGCTCGGCTACGACAACCTGCCCGGCACGACCGTCAACCGGTTCTGCGCGTCCTCCGTGCAGACCGCGCGGATGGCCTTCCACGCGATCAAGGCGGGGGAGGGGCACGGGTTCATCTCCGCCGGCGTCGAGTGCGTCTCGCGGTACATGCACTCCGGTGCGCCGTCGTTCAACCCGTTGTTCGACGAGGCACAGCAACGGACTCAGGACACGGCGGCGTCCAATGCTCCGTGGACCGACCCGCGGCTGGACGGCAAGCTGCCCGACTACTACATCGCGATGGGCCAGACAGCCGAGAACGTCGCGAAGCAGATGGGCATCTCGCGGCACGACCAGGACGAGTTCGGCGTGCGGTCGCAGAACCTCGCGGAGAAGGCGATCGCGGACGGGTTCTTCGCCCGCGAGATCACTCCGGTGGTGCTGGCCGACGGTACGGTCGTTTCCACCGATGACGGACCGCGTGCCGGTGTTACTTACGAGGCTGTTTCGGCGCTGAAGCCGTCGTTCCGGCCCGAGGGCACGATCACGGCGGGCAACTGCTGCCCGCTCAACGACGGCGCGGCCGCTGTCGTGATCATGAGCGATGTGCGGGCTCGCGAGCTCGGGCTGACCCCGTTGGCGCGCATCGTGTCGACCGGTGTTTCCGGGCTGTCGCCGGAGATCATGGGGCTCGGGCCGGTCGACGCGACCCGCCAGGCTCTCGGTCACGCCGGTCTGTCCATTTCGGACATCGACCTGGTGGAGATCAACGAGGCGTTCGCGGTGCAGGTGATCGGCAGCCAGCGTGCGCTGGGCATCGACATCGACAAGCTGAACGTGCACGGCGGTGCGATCGCTTTGGGGCACCCGTTCGGATCGACGGGCGCACGGATCATGACGACGCTGATCAACGGCATGCAGGCCCGCGACGCGCAGTTTGGTCTCGAGACGATGTGCGTCGGCGGCGGTCAGGGCATGGCGATCATCCTGGAAAGGCTTTCGTAGTGGGCATCCTGGACAAGTTCCGGCTCGACGGGAAGGTCGCGATCGTCACCGGCGCGTCCTCTGGTCTCGGTGTGGCGTTCGCCAAGGGTTTGGCGGAGGCCGGCGCGGATGTTGTTCTCGCCGCTCGTCGTGCGGACAAGCTGAAGGACACGGCGGCTTTGGTCGAGTCCGTAGGTCGTCGTGCGCTCGTGGTGCAGGCCGACGTCTCGCAGCCCGACGACTGCCGTGAGGTGGCGCGGGCGGCCGCCGAGTTCGGTGTCGTTTCGGTGCTGGTGAACAACGCCGGTGTGGCTTCGGCGGTGCCGGCTTCGCGGGAGACGCCCGAGGAGTTCCTCGGCGTCATGGACGTGAACCTGAACGGCGCGTACTGGATGGCGCAGGCCGCCGCGTCGGTCATGAAGTCCGGTGGGTCGATCATCAACATCTCTTCGGTGCTCGGGCTGGTGACCGGCGGGATCCCGCAGGCCGCCTACTCAGCGTCGAAAGCCGGTCTGCTGGGCCTCACGCGTGACCTGGCGCAGCAGTGGACCGGACGCAAGGGCATCCGGGTCAACGCGATCTGCCCCGGCTTCTTCAGCTCGGAGATGACCGACCAGTACCCGCCGGGGTACATGGAGAAGATGCAGGCCGTGCTGCCCGCCGGGCGCATCGGCGACCCGGAGGAGCTGGCCGCGGCCGTCGTCTTCCTGGCTTCCCCTGCTGGTGGGTACGTGACCGGTGAGACGCTCGTGGTCGACGGCGGCGCGGTCATCGTCTGATCATCTGGGTTTGATCATCTGGGTTTAGTCGTTGGACACGTCAGGGACGATCAGCACGTGATATCGCTGGATCAGGTGCTGGTCGTCGACGTGGAATCGACGTGTTGGGAAGGATCGCCGCCGCCCGGCGAGGTCTCGGAGATCATCGAGATCGGGATCTGCCCGCTCGAGGTGGGTTCCGGGGTCCGGGGCGAGCGGCGCAGTGTGCTGGTGCGGCCAACGCGATCGTCCGTCAGTCCATTCTGCACTCGGCTGACGACGTTGACGCAGGAGCAGGTCTCCGCCGGCGTCTCGTTCGCCGAGGCGTGCGCGGTGCTGCGCAAGGAGTTCCGGTCGGATCGCCGGGTCTGGGCCTCGTACGGCGACTACGACCGCAAGATGTTCGAACGGCAGTGCAAGGACCTGGGCGTGGGTTATCCGTTCGGGCCGAGGCACGTGAACGTCAAGACCTTGTTCGCGCTGGCGCACGCGTTGCCGCGTGAGGTCGGCATGGCCGAGGCGGTGCGGATCGCCGGGCGGAAGCTCGACGGGACACATCACCGCGGCCACGACGACGCCTACAACATCGCCGGGCTGCTGGCCGGGCTGCTGAATCGGATTTCACCGAACTGACCCGGCGCCGCTGATCATCTGGTTACCCTCTGAAGCGGAGGGGAGACGCTGTGTTCGGTGAAGACCTGAGCCGGATTCTCGATCTGGGGGATCCGGAGGAGATGGCGCGGCGGCTCGACGAGCTGGACCGCAAGATGGAACAGGCGCAGGCCAGCTACGAGCAGCTCGAGCAGGTCGCTGAGGGCATGCGGATCACCGAGGTGGACCCCGCCGGTGTGACGGCCACGGTGAACGTCGACGGCCAGGTGACGGAGCTGATGACCACGCCGCAGATCACCCGGCTGCCGGCCGAGCAGATCGGTCCGACCATCCTGGCCTGCATTGTGCGCGCGCAGTCGCGCATCGCGGACAGGTATCGCGAGGCCGCCGAGCAGACCGGCAGCGACGACGACATGACACGGCACGTCATCGAGTCCTACCGGCAGCGCTATCCCGCGCCCGAGCCTGAAACTCCGAAGCCGGACGGCACTCGGACGTTGAAGCTGGGACAGCTGGAAGACGACTGACCGAGGTCCGGGGGGACAGCATGGCCAGCGGGTACGACGTCGCCGTCGAGGCATTGGACAAGCACGCGCGCAATCTGGACGACCGGGCGTCCGCGGTGTCGGAGGCACTGGCCGCCGCCACGTCGGTGAGCGTCTCCGAGGACGCCTACGGGATCATCTGCCAGTTTCTGCCACCGTGCATCAACCCGGTGGAGGACGAAGGCATCAACGCGTTGAAGGCCGCCGTCGAGTGCCTTCAGGAGGACGCGCAGGACATCCGTTCCACTGCCGCCGCCTACCGCGCTTCTGACGAGTCCAACGCCGCCGGGTTCCGCGAGGGGATGACTCGATGACAGGGGATCTGGTCGCACAGCCGGTCGACGAGACCAAGTGGTACAGCGGCATCTCACAGCTCGAGGACGCCAAGGAGGTCAAGGACGCCGTCGAGAGCGGCGACTGGCTGGAAGCGGGCATCGGTGCGGTGACCCTGGGCGCGGACGTGGCTGCGTGCCTGACCGACCCCACCGCCGCGCTGGGCATGGTGATCGAGGCCGCGGTCGGCTGGATCATGGAGCACCTGGAGCCTTTGAAGGAGGCGCTGGACAAGCTCGCCGGCAACCCCGAGGTCGTCAAGTCCTTCGGTCAGACCTGGCAGAACGTCGCCGGCCGGCTCACCGCCGTCGCCGAGGACTACACCGCCGACGTCAACAACGACCTGGCCGACTGGACCGGTGCCGCCGCCGACGCCTACCGTGCCGCCGCCGCTGATCGCGCCGATGCCCTGCGCACCGCCGCCGAGACCTGTGCCGGTGTGTCGTCCGCGGTGATGATGGCCGGTGAAGTCGTGGCTGCCGTGCGCATCATGGTGCGCGACCTGATCGCCGCACTGGTCTCCGGTCTGATCGAGGCGGTGCTCCCGCCGGGCCCCGGCACCGCCCGCGCGGCGGTGAAGCTGATCCGCAACGTCCTGCAGAAGGTCGTGAAGCTGATCGGCAAACTGGTGCGCTCGCTGTCCAAGCTGGCCAAGAAGCTGCCCGAGCTGATCAAGCTGCTCACCGAGGTGGCCAAGCGCCTCAAGCCCCCGCGCGGTGCGAAGGCCGGCCTGCCGTCGACGAAGCCGCGGGTCGACACGAACTCGCCGAAGACCGACAAACCCAGCGACAGCACCACGACGTCGAGTTCTGACACGACCACCACGTCCTCCGCGCCGGACACCCGTCCTCCGCCGGACGTGAAGGGCTCGCCGGACTCCACGTCCCCGTCGAGCTCGACGGCCCCGTCCAGCACCAGCTCACCGGACACCAGCCGGCCGAACACCGCCAAGACCGACACCACCACACCGGGCAGCACGAAGACGAACACCTCGCCGAACCGTCCGGACAAGCCGAACGACACGAGGACGCCGGAGCGCGAACGCAGGTGCGAGAACGACCCCGTCGACGTCGCGAGCGGTGAGATGGTGCTGGGCCAGGTCGACGTCGACCTGCCCGGCGTGCTGCCGCTGGTGCTGCGCCGCACCCACGTGTCCTCTTATCGCGCAGGCCTGTCGTTCGGGCCGTCTTGGGCGTCCACAGTGGACCAGCGGATCGAGGGCGATGCTCTGGGCCTGGTGTTCGTCGCCGCGGACGGGATGCGCCTGGTCTACCCGCGGCCGACCGCCGGTCCGGTGTTGCCGGAGGTCGGCCCACGCCTGCCGCTGCACCGGATCGACGACGGCTACGCGATCACCGATCCGGCCGCGGGCACGAGTTGGCACTTCACCGCGTCCACCGGCGCGACCCTGCCGCTGACCTCGATCACTCACCTGACCGGGGATCGCATCGACCTCGACCGCGACCACAACGGCTTGCTCACCGAGATCCGTCACTCCGGCGGCTACCGGGTCAGGGCCGAGCACACCGACGGCCTGATCACCGGCCTGTGGCTCGCGAACGCCGAGCCGGACGTGCCGATCGTGCGGTTCACCTACGACGCTGAACGCAGACTGACCGAGGTGCGCAACTCCTCCGGCCTCCCGGTCCGATTCGACTACGACAGCGACGGACGCATCACCGGCTGGCAGGACCGCAACGGCAGCTGGTACCGCTACGTCTACGACGAGCTGGGCCGCTGCGTGCGCAACGTGGGATCGGGAGGATTCCTCGACGGGACTTTCGAGTATCGCGACCACGAGACGGTGTTCACCGACTCGCTCGGGCACCCGACGACCTACCACCTCAACGAGCTGAAGCAGATCGTGCGGGAGGTCGACCCGCTCGGCAACGTCACCGTCACCGAGCACGACCGGTACGACCGCGTGCTCTCGACCACCGATCCGTTGGGGCGCACGACCCGTTGTACGTACGACGACGCCGGCAACCTCGTCGAGCTCGTGCGTCCGGACGGCAGTCGCTCGGTCGCCGAGTTCAACGAGCTCCGGCAGCCGACGAAGATCGTCGCGCCCGACGGATCCGTTCGGCAGTGGGAGTACGACGAGCGTGGAAACACGACAGCGGCGATCGACCCGGCCGGTGGCTTGACCCGTTACCGACATGACGAGCGCGGTCGGCTCGCGGAGGTCGTCGACGCCATGGGCGGGACCCGCCGCATCGAGTGCGACGCGGTCGGACTGCCGATCGCGGTCACCACCGTGGACGGAGCGACCACCCACTACCGCAGGGACGTCTTCGGCCGGGTCGTCTCGATCACCGATCCGGTGGGCGGCGTGACCAGCCTCTCCTGGACGATCGAGGGGCAGCTCGCCCGACGCACGTTTCCGGACGGCACGAGCGAGCGCTGGCGGTACGACGGCGAGGGCAACATGGTGGAGCACGTGGACGTGCTCGGCCAGTCGACCCGCGTCGAGTACACCCACTTCGACCTGCCGAGCGCCAAGACCACACCGGACGGTGCACGACTCGAGTTCCACCACGACACCAACCTCCAGATCGTCGGTGTCACGAACGCCGCCGGCCTGACGTGGCGCTACGACTACGACCCCGCGGGCAATCTCGTGACGGAGACCGACTTCAACGGCCGGACCCTGGCGTACGCCCGGAACGCGGCGGGAGAGCTCGTCGCCCGCACCAACGGCGCGGGCCAGACCACGACGTTCCTCCGCGACGCGTCGGGCCGGTTGACCGAGCGGCGCTCCGAAGACGGCGTGACCGCGTTCGGCTACGACGAGGCCGGTCGCCTGGTCAGCGCGACCAACCGGGACGCGGACGTGCGCTTCCGCCGTGACGTGCTCGGCCGTGTCGTGGCGGAGACCGTCAACGGCCGGACCACGACGTCGGATCACGACCCGCTCGGCCGCCGCACCCGGCGAGTGACGCCCAGCGGCGCCGAGTCGTTGTGGGAGTACGACGCCGCGGGACAACCCGTGGGCCTTCGCGCCGCCGGGCAGCACCTGACGTTCGGCTACGACGGCGCCGGGCGCGAGGTGTCGCGACGGATGGGCGAATTCGGGCTGACCCAGACCTTCGACGCCAACCACCGCCTGCACACCCAGGCGGTGACCGACCAGCGACGGCTGGTGCAACGCCGTGCCTACACCTACCGCGGAGACGGCGCGGTGACGAACATCGTGGACCAACTCGCGGGCGTGCGCCGGTTCGACCTGGACGCACTCGGACGGGTCACCGGCGTGCACGGGCCGGATCATCGCGAGGAGTACGCGTACGACCCGAGCGGCAACATCAGCCACGCGACCGGTCCGCTCCCCGCACCAGGTCCGCGTTCCCACCAGGGGACCCTGATCCGCGCCGCGGGCCGCACGCGGTACACCCACGACGCGCAGGGCCGGGTGATCGAGCGGGTGTCCCGGACGCTGTCCGGCCAGACCAGGGCCTGGCGGTACACCTGGAACACCGAGGACCGCCTGGTGTCCGTGACGACGCCCGACGGTGCGACCTGGCGGTACCAGTACGACGCACTCGGGCGTCGAATCACCAAAACGGGGCCGCGGGAACGGGTGGACTTCATCTGGGACGGCACAACGCTGGCCGAACAGACGCGGTCCGGCGGGCACACGACGACGTGGAACTACCAGCCGGGCGGTTTCACGCCGGTGACGCAGGCCGAGCGGACGCAGACCGCGTCGCAGGAGTGGATCGACCAGCAGTTCTACGCGATCGTGACCGACCTGGTCGGCACACCGATGGAGCTGGTCGACTCCTCCGGTGAACTCGCGTGGCGGCAGGTGACGACGGTGTGGGGAACGCCGCTCACCCCGGCGAGGCAACGCGCGTACTGTCCGCTGCGGTTCCCCGGCCAGTACCACGACGTCGAGACGGGGCAGAACTACAACCACCACCGGTACTACGACCCGGAGTCCGGTGGCTACCAGTCCAGTGACCCGCTCGGGCTGACCGCCGGACTGAACCAGCACGCCTACGTCCCCAACCCGGTGAACTGGCTTGATCCGCTGGGCTTGATGTCGTGCAAGGACGACGACGCCGAGCCGAAGCCGGGAGACGCCTTCCCCGACCGGGAACTGCCGAGGGACAGGCACGGCAACCCGGTCCCGGACCCCGAGGCGCAGGGTTACCCTCACACCCAGCTCGGGACGAAAGACGGTCGGCACGGGCCGTACCCGCAGGCGCGTGAGTTCGACGCGGACGGCAGGCCGGTTCGCGACATCGACTTCACCGACCACGGCCGTCCGGCAAACCACGACAACCCCACCAACACAGGTGGCTCCCCAACGAGACCGGTGGCACTCCGAAACGAGGCCCGGCCGAACCGCTGGACTACACATGATGAAATCGTTGACGCTCTTGATGCACCGAGAAGCCCGGCCCCTCCTGGGGCTTGCCGACATCCTGTCGGCAGTTCCCGACAACGGCTGGGACTGGTGCGTGCACGACTTCGACGGGATCGGGAGCGTGCCGGAAGGGATTCCCGAGTTCGGACGCCGGGCGCGGGCAACAGGTGTCCCGTTCTCGTGGGCAGAGCTGAAGGATTTCGCGCACGGCTTGGAACAGACGATCGACTGTCTGATCGTCGCGCAGGACGCCGCCGGCCGGGTGATCGCCGTCGAAGCAGACGACAGCACGGAGTGGCGGGTCGACGTTCGCAGTGATGTCGTTGAGGCTGACGCAATCCTGACTTCGCTGAACGGTCTCAGGTGAAGCATCAGGCGGGCCAGTGGCGGTGCGGTTCGCCGAGCACGAGCTCGACGGCACGCACCACCGCGGCCACGACGTCTGCACCATCGCCGGACTGATCAGAAGGTGATCACGTCGGCCGTGTCCGGGTTCGCCTTGCCCTGCAACACGGACTGCCACACGTCGACCAGTTCGTTCGGGCCGCTGTGCCGCGCGATGCCGACCCAGCCGGCCGCCTGAGCGGTGAACGACCGCCAGGCGGTGCCGAAGCGCTCGGCCAGGCCGTCGGAGCCCCAGTCGGCGGTGCGCTTGCGGAGCTGTTCCGGGGCGAAGAAGAACTGCGAGCGCGGGTCCTGCGAGGCGGCCTGGTGGGTGAGGCCGATCGAGATGTCCTTCACCAGGTCGGCGCCGAGGCGGTCGTGCAGGGTCGCGCGCACGTCGGACGAGCCGCTGAAGTCCAGGTACACGCTGGGTTCTACGTCCACGGCGGCGTCATAGGGGAGCACGGTGTCGTACAGGCCCAGGCCGGACGTGAATTCCACGTTGCGGGGCGAGGTGAGGCCCACCAGTCGCACACCCTTGTCGCGCAGGCACTGCGCGGTGCCGAACGCCGTCTTGCTGGAGGCGGACGAGATGACCACGGTGCGGGCGCCGTAGAAGTCGTTGTCCGCCACCTGGTCGGCGAGCAGGAACGACGTCATGAACAGCGGCCGGTACAGCACCTGGAGGTCTTCCAGTTGCTCGTCGTAGGCCGGGTCGTTGGTGGTGACGAGGTAGCTGTTGTAGACGGCGGGCAGATCGGCGCGGTGGTCGGCCGTGTCGACGAAGCCCGCCGAGGTCAGCTTGGCGCGCACGACGAGGTGGCTCGACATCGGCAGGTAGCCGTAGACGCGGGTGCCGGCGGGCAGGGCGTCCAAAGTGGATTCGACGACGTCGGCGAAGCCCCACAGCGGGATGACGCCGCGGCCTTCCGCGGTGGTGGGGAAGAAGCGCCAGTAGCCGATGAGGTCACCGATCACGCCGTAGGTGACGTTGTTGGCGGTGAGGCCGACGTGGCTGACGCGCAGCAGCACCTCGCAGTCTTCGAGCTCGGCGGTCAGTTCGTCGTGCAGGACTTCGGTTTTGGTGAGGTCGTCGCGGTCCACGACAACCGTCCAGCGACTGATCATTGCCTGGATTCTCCCTGTTCTGGAGGTACGCTCCGGTCGTGACCGTGCCTGAAAGACTGATCGACGCCGCCACCCGCCTGTTCGCGGACAAGGGGTACGAGCGCGTCGCCGTGCAGGAGATCGTGGAACGCGCCGGTGTCACCAAAGGCGCGATGTACCACTACTTCGGGTCGAAGGACGACCTGCTGCACGAGATCTACGGGCGGTTGCTGCGGATGCAGACCGAACGGCTGGAGAAGATCGCCTCGGCCGACGGCTCGGTCGTCGAACGGCTGCGCGACGCGGCCATCGACGTGATCGTCACGAGCGTCGACAACTTCGACGCCGCCAAGGTGTTCTTCCGGTCGATCGATCATCTGTCCGCCGAGAAGCAGAAGGAAGTGCGGGCGGAACGGCGGCGCTACCACGAGAAGTTCCGCGGTCTGGTCGAGGAAGGCCAGCGGGACGGGATCTTCCGGGCGGACGTGCCCGCGGACCTCGCCACGCACTACTTCTTCGGCTCGCTGCACCACCTGGGCACGTGGTACCGCCCGGACGGGGAGATCCCGGCCGGGCGGCTGGCTGAGCACTACGCGGATCTGCTGATCCACAGCCTCAGTGTTTGATCATCGGCGTTTGATCATCAGGGCACGATGACGCTGACGATCTCGGCCACGCACGCGGGCTTGTCGTTGCCCTCGATCTCGACGACGACCTTGGTCACGAGCTGCTTGCCCAGCGAGATGTCCGTGATGTCCAGCAGTTCGACGCCCGCGCGCACGTGAGCGCCGACGAGCACCGGCTGCGGGAAGCGGACCTTGTTGCTGCCGTAGTTCACGCCCATCTTGATGTTCTTGACGGTGTAGATGTCCCGCACCAGGAACGGCACCAGCGACAGCGTCAGGTAGCCGTGCGCCACCGGGCCGCCGAACGGGCCCTTGGTCGCCTTCTCGACGTCGATGTGGATCCACTGGTGGTCCAGCGTCGCGTCGGCGAACAGGTTGACCTGCTCCTGCGTGACCTCGTGCCACTCGCCGAAACCGAGGTGCTCGCCCTTGGCGGCGACCAGCTCTTCGATGTTCTCGAAAGCGCGCATGGGGTGGCCCTCAGTCCTTCGGTCCGCCGGCGACGTAGATGACCTGGCCGGACACGAAGCCGGCGCCCTCGCTCACGAGGAACGACGCGGTGTGCGCGATGTCCTCGGGCTGACCGACGCGCGCGACCGGGATCGTCTGCGCGGCACCGTTGATCAGGTCCTCGAACGAGATCTTCATGCGCTCGGCGGTCGCCTTGGTCATCTCGGTGGCGATGAAACCGGGCGCGATCGCGTTGACCGTGACGCCGAACTTGCCGAGCTCGATCGCGAGGGTCTTGGTGAAGCCCTGCAGACCGGCCTTGGCGGCGGAGTAGTTGGCCTGACCGCGGTTGCCGAGCGCGCTCGTGCTCGACAGGTTGACGATGCGGCCGAAGCCTTCCTTGGTCTGGTGCGCCTGCACGGCCTTGCTCATCAGGAACGCACCGCGGAGGTGCACGTTCATGACCGTGTCCCAGTCGGCGGTGGACATCTTGAACAGCAGGTTGTCGCGCAGCACGCCGGCGTTGTTGATCAGCACGGTCGGCGCGCCGAGCTGCTCGGCGACCTTCTCGACCGCGGCGTTGACCTGCTCCTCGTCGGACACGTCGACCTTGAGGCCGATGGCGCGCCCACCGCCCGCGACGATCTTGTCGGCGCCGTCGAGCACGCCCTGCTCGTCCAGGTCGAGCAACGCGACGGCCAGGCCGTCCGCGGCGAGACGCTGCGCGACCGCGGCACCGATGCCACGAGCCGCGCCGGTGACGATCGCAACCCTGTCGGCCACGGGTCCTCCTTCGTTGGGGGATGGTGAGCTAAGCAAGCGCTTAGTAACGTACCTATCAGTCCGCTTGACGTCCAGCGTCGCGCGGACGACCATACCGACTGGTCGGAATGTTACCTGGAAGTTGCTCCGGAAGGTGCTACTGCGAGGAGGCAGGTGCCCGTGGAACTCAGCGGCAAGGTCGCGCTCATCACCGGCGGATCGAACGGCATCGGTGCCGCGGCCGCCCGGCGCCTGGCTTCGCTTGGCGCGCGGGTCGTGGTCGCGGACGTGGACGCTGACCAGGGCAAAGTCGTGGCCGACGAGGTCGGCGGTGTGTTCGTGCGCTGCGACGTGACCAGTCCCGCGGACTCTGCGGACGCGGTGGCTCTGGCCGTGCGCGAGTTCGGCGGGTTGGACATCGCCTTCCTGAACGCCGGCATCGGCACCGGGTGCTCGCTGGGCGACGACTTCGACGTCGAGAAGTACCGTCGTGCGATGGCCATCAACCTCGATGGCGTGGTGTACGGCGTGCACGCCGCGCTGCCCGCCTTGAAGGCCTCCGGCGGCCAGATCATCGCCACCGCGTCGATGGCCGGTCTCATGCCGACGCCCGGCGACCCCGTCTACGGCGCCAACAAGGCCGCCGTCGTCGGTCTGGTGCGTGCTCTCGGCGGCGCGTACCCGGACGTGCGGGTGAACGCGCTGTGTCCTGCCTTCGCGGACACCAACATCATCACGCCGCTGCGGTCGACGCTGGAGGAGATCGGCATGCCGATCCTGCCGGTGTCGGTCGTGGTGGACACCTTCATGTCCATCGTGGAGGGTTCGGGGACCGGCGAGGCGTGGTTCGTGCAGGCAGGCCGTCCGTCGGAGCCGTTCGGCTTCCGCAACCCGCCCGGTCCGCGCGCCGCCGACGGCTCGCGGGTCGCGGCCGCCCAGAAGGACCCCATTTCCCTCGCGCTCAAGGAGAGCTGACGTGCGTGCCATCCAGATCACCGAGTTCGGCGGACCCGAGGTGCTCCAGCAGGTGGAGCTGCCCGACCCGGTGCCGGCCGAGGGCGAGGTGCTGATCAACGTCTCGCGCGCCGGGCTCAACTACGCGGACACGCACCAGGCGGAGAACTCCTACCTCGCGCAGATGACGTTGCCGCTGGTGCCCGGTGGCGAGGTCGTCGGCACCACCGCCGACGGCCGCCGCGTGGTGGCGCTGACGAAGAACTCCGGCGGCTACGCGGAGAAGGCCGTCGCGC
The DNA here is from genome assembly GCF_011067745.1 of Lentzea alba. Taxonomy (GTDB): domain Bacteria; phylum Actinomycetota; class Actinomycetes; order Mycobacteriales; family Pseudonocardiaceae; genus Lentzea; species Lentzea alba. The sequence continues at coordinate 342,341 of NZ_JAAMPJ010000009.1, read as the reverse complement.
CGGCGCTGACGACGTTCGACGTGCCGGACGGCGTGGACGACCTGACCGCGCTGTCGTTGATCGTGCAGGGCGCCACGGCGTGGCTGCTGCTGCGCAAGTCCACGCACATGGAGCCTGGCGAGTCCGTTGTGGTGCACGCCGCGGCCGGTGGCGTGGGCACGATCGCCGTGCAGCTGGCCAAGTTGTGGGGTGCCGGGCGGATCATCGCCACCGCTTCGTCCGACGACAAGCGGAAGCTGGCGCTGGACCTGGGTGCGGACGTGGCGATCGACTCGCGCGCCGAGGACATGACCGCGGCGCTGAAGGAGGCCAACGGTGGCCGGCGGGTCGATGTCGTGCTGGACATGACGGGAGGGGCTACCACTGATCAGTCCTTGGTGGCGCTGGCTCCGTTCGGGCGGCTTGCGTTTTATGGCATGGCCTCGCGGGAAAGGCCGAAGCCGGTCGACCTCGGAGCACTGCTCGTGCACTCCACGACCGTTGCGGGTATGTGGCTGCCGCACGCCCTGAAGGTGCGCGACGCCGAGCACGGAACGTTGGCGCACCGCGCGATGGCCGAGCTGTTCCAGCTCGTGGTGGACGGCAAGCTCAAGGCCGTGCCCGGCGGGGAGTACGGCATGGGCGAGATCCGGCAGGCGCACGAGGACCTGCGTTCCCGCCGCACGGCCGGCAAGCTCCTGCTCGACCCGTCGCGCTAGCCGTTTCCCGGGTAACGCGGGGGCCCCGCGTTACCCGGAAGGTAACGCGGGGCCCCCGCGTGACTTTCAGCATGCGAGAAGGGGCGGTCCGCGTTGTGCGGGCCGCCCCTTCTCGGTGCGTGCTTGTTACTCGGAGAGCTCGGCCAGCTGGGCCTTCACCTTGGCCAGCTCGGCCTCCAGCTCCTCCATGCGGGTGCGGTGCTGGTCGCGCGCCGCCTCGAGCACCGACTCGATGCCCTCCGCGATGTCGTCGTGCAGCTCCTTGGCCGCCTTGGCCACGGCGATGGCCGGGATGACCAGGCCTGACACGACACGCTGCGTGCCGTGGACCAGGTCGGCCTGCCATTCACCCTCGGCGGTGCCGGTCACCGTGAGCGTGAGCTCCACGGTGCGGGTCTTCTTCGCCGTGCTCTTGGCGCGGGCGGCCGGCTTCGGCTTCTCGGCCTTGGGGGCCTCGGCCTTGGGGGCCTCCGCCTTCGGGGCCTCCGCGGCCGGAGCCTCGACCGGCTTCGTCGCCTCGGCGGCCGGCGCCGGAGTCTCCTCCACGTCGGTTTTCTCGACTGCCTGCACCTCGGTGAGCGTGTCCGACACGATCAGGTTTCCTCTCTCCGCAACGACGTGGCCCCGCGCACAATCTTAGAACACGTGTTCGATCGAGCGTGAATGGGGTCGCCGGAGAGCCTAGTCAGTACGGCGGGAGCTGTACGCGCCACTGTCGTTCGACGTCCAGGACGCCGGATACCGAGAGCAAGGTGGGGATGGCGCGGACCTCCACCGTGCCGGTCACCACGCCCAGAGCCTCCAGCACCGTGTCGACGACCAGGCCGGCCTCCCGCAGGTCGTTCAGGACGCGCGGGAGGCTGCCTTCGGTCACGGAGACCATCACCTGGTCCACCGAAGTGGTCATCGTCGCTTTTCCTAGGGCGCCTGGACGAGCCCGCCGCCGACGTCGGTGGACGGCAGGGGGAGCCGCAGGGAGGACAGGGCGAGGCGCGCCCAGAGCTCGTAGCCTCGGGCGCCGGTCTTCTCGGCGATCAGGACCGCGACGCCGGCCGCGTGCGGGGTCGCCATGGACGTGCCGCGCAGGCGGGCGTACTTCTCGGGCAGCTTGAACGACGAGTAGACGTCCACGCCGGGGCCCGCCACGTCGATCTGGCCGATCTTGTCCGCGGTGCCGGACGAGAAGAACGCGATCGCGCGGTTCACGTCGATGGCGGCCACGGAGATGATGGACGGGCAGCGGGCCGGGTGGCCCACCGGGGCGATCCGGGCCGGGCGGGACGAGGCGTTGCCGGCGGCCGCGATGATCAGGGTGCCCTTGGCCATGGAGCGCTGGGCGACGATCTCGTAGATCTGCGAGTACGGCGTGCCGGCCGGGACGTCGGCGCCCAGCGACATCGAGATGACCGCGCAGCCGTTGCTCACGGCCCAGTCGATGCCCGCGAGGATGCCGCCGTCGGAGCCGGAGCCCGCGTTGGACAGCACCTTGCCCGCGAAGATCTCGGCCTCGTGGGCGACGCCGTAGCCGGGGGCCGTGGCGGGCTTGCGCGGGCCCGCCGAGGTGCCGATGCAGTGCGTGCCGTGGCCGTGGCCGTCCTGCACGTCCTCGCCGGTGATGAACGACTTCGTGGTGATGGCGCGGCCCGCGAAGTCGGGGTGGTTCTTCTCGAAACCGGTGTCCAGCACGGCGATCTTGATGCCCTTGCCGGTCGCCGTGCTGACGTCCGCGCCGACCGCCTGCAGGCCCCAGGTCAGCACCGACTCGTCGGCCGCCGCCTCGACCTCCTCGGCGGGCGCGGCGGTGTCGTCCTGGAACACGTGCACGACGCGTTCCGGTTCGACGATCTGGATCGGACCGGGGCGCTCGGCGGCGCCGTTCAGCTCGGCCAGCAGGTTCGGATCGGCGGACACCACCGCCACGCCGAGCTCCGGGAAGACCTGCACGGTCTCCGGGTCCAGATCGCCGCTGTTCGGGTCGAACCCGGCGATCGCGCCGAGCTCGGCCACCCCCTCCTCGATGGCGTCTTCCTGCAGCAGCACCAGGAACCGGCCGGTGGTCTCCACTTCCGCGGGTTCGGTCATGACGATTCGCCCCTACTCTCCGTCTAGCCCTACTAGAGAGAGTCGTCATCCGGAGGCACTTGTTTCAGGCCATTTGCCTTCTGCGCTGAAAGAATTCACCGATCGGCTCAACGTACTTGGCCGCGATCGGCCCGAGGATCGCCATCAGCAGCACGTACGCGGTGGCCAGCGCGGCGAGCCGGTCGTCCACCTGGCCAGATGCCACGGCCAGCCCGGCGATGACGATGGAGAACTCGCCGCGCGCCACGAGTGCCGCGCCCGCACGCATGCGGCCCATCTTGCCGATGCCCTGACGGCGGGCGGCCCACCAGCCGGTGATGACCTTGGTGAGGGTGGTGATCGCGGCCAGAGCCACCGCGATTCCAAGAACGGGTGGAATCGTCGCCGGGTCGGTGTTGAGTCCGAACACGACGAAGAACATCGCGGCGAACAGGTCGCGCAACGGCTCCAGCAGGCGCGTCGCGTTCTCGGCGGTCGAGCCGGAGATCGCGATGCCGAGCAGGAACGCGCCGACCGCGGCGGACACCTGCAGCTGCGAGGCGATGCCGGCCACGAGCAAGGCCGAGCCGAGCAGCTTGAGCAGGAACACCTCGTGGTCCGGACTGTCCACAATGGCCGAGATGAACCGGCCGTACTTCAACGCCACCACCAGGACCACGGTGATCGCGAGCAGGGAGATGCCGACCGAGGTGAGTCCGCCGACGAAGCTCACGCCCGCCAGCACCGCCGTGAGCACCGGCAGGTACACGGCCATCGCGAGGTCCTCGAACACCAGCACCGACAGCACGACCGGCGTTTCGCGGTTGCCCAGCCGGCCGAGGTCGCCGAGCACCTTCGCGACGATGCCGGACGACGAGATGTAGGTGACGCCGGCCATCGCCAGCGCGCCGACCGTGCCCCAGCCCAGCAGCAACGCGGCGATCGCGCCCGGTGCCGCGTTCAGCACCAGGTCGAGCACGCCCGCCATCCAGGACTTCTTCAGCCCGGTCGTGAGCTCGGACGCCGAGTACTCGAGGCCCAGCAGCAACAACAGCAGCACGACGCCGATCTCGCTGGCGATGTGCGTGAACTCCTCGATGCCGTGTAACGGCACGAAGCCGCCGACGCCGAAGGCGAGACCACCGATCAGGTAGAGAGGGATGGGCGAGATGCCGATCCGGCGAGCGACGCGGCCGAGCAGGCCGAGGCCGAAGAACACCGCGCCGAGCTGGATCATGGCAATGGTCGTCTCGTGCACTGTGCTTAACCGCCGTGGAGGATCTCTGCGGCGGCGTCGAGGCCTGCCGCGGTGCCGACGACGACAGCGAGGTCACCGTTTTCGAAGATGAAGTCGGGGCCGGGCGACGGATGCGCGTTGCCCGAGCGCACGACGGCCACGATGGACGCACCGGTCCTGGTGCGCAGAGCGGTCTCGCCGAGGGTGTGGTTCGCGAACGCGGTGACCGGCAGCTGACGGGTCGTGATGCCCGTGATGTCGCGGTGCTCCTCGCGCAGGTGGGCGACGAGCTGCGGCGCGCCGAGCAGGCCCGCGAGCGTGTTCGCCTCTTCCGGTGAGAGGGGTATCGAGGCAGAACAGGAGTCGGGATCGTTCGCCTTGGAGACGATCAGCTCGAACCGGCCGTCCCGGTAGGTGATCACGCCGACGCGGCGTCCGGCGCGGATCATGAAGTCCTGGCGCGTTCCGATACCCGGCAGGGGCGTGATCTCTACGTTCACACAGATCATGATACGTGGATGTCTCTGACCGTACGCCCAGTGAGACGAGGGTGGGTGGTGCGCGACCGCGTGCCCGGCCCGGACGTCGACGAGTTCGCCGAACCCGGACAGGTGATCGGTGCGCTCGCCAGAGCCCCGCACGGCACGTTGCTGGCCGTGCAGCACCCCCATCGCACGCCGGCGGCGCTGGCGGCCGGGACGGGGCTGCTCGACGCGTTGCCGGCCGCCCGCGCCGAGCTCGCGGTGCTGATCCGGCGGGCGTACCGCGAGGTGACCGACGTGGTCGCGCCGTACCGGGTGGACGGACCGGACGGGACGGCGTGCGGGCTGCTGTGCCTGGTCGACCCGGACGCGATCGCGCACACCGAGGACGTCTACCCGGACGTGGTCGCCGAACGCGGCCGGGTGCTGGCCTCGCTCGGCATCGCCACCAGCGCGGCCATGCTCGTCCCGGTCAGTCCTCACGACGGCCTGACATCGTTGGTGCTCGGGATGACCGGCGAGCCGGCGGTGTCGCTTGTGGACTCCGGCGGGCGCAGGCACTGGGTGTGGCTGGTCGGGCCGGGGGAGTCGCAGGACGCGTTCCTCGAAGCGGCGGGCGCGCATCCGTTGCTCGTGGCGGACGGCAACCACCGGGTCGCCGCGGCCAGGGAGGCGGGCCTGTCCGGGCTGCTCGCGCTCATCACGTCCGGGCCGGGGTTGCGGGTGGGGCCGATCCACCGCGCGATCACCGGCACCGGGTTGGGCGCGTCCGATCTGGTGACGGCGTGGGAACGGGTGGGGCTGACGGTGTCGTCGTTGCCGTACGTCGTCGATCCGGAGCCGGGCGTGGTCGTGGTGCGCTGCGCCGACGAGGTGTTGCGGGTCGAACTGCCTGCGGGGCAAGGGATCGACCACGCCGTCGTGGAGTCGTTGTTGCTGGACCGGGCGCTCGGGCTCGATCCGGAGAGCCCGTTCGTGCGGGCGGTCACCGATCCCGCGGCCGAGGCCGAGGCGGTGCTGCTCATCGCGCCGGTACCGCTGAAAGAGGTGTTGGAGGGCTCGAAGATGCCCCGCAAGAGCACGTATTTCACGCCGAAGCCGCGCAGTGGACTCCTGCTCGCGGACCTGACGTCGTAGGGCCCTGTCAGGCGGGTTCGTTCGGCCCTGTCGGACGAACAATCCCAGGAACAAACTCGCAGTAACGGTCCCCGAGCCGCTGTGGAGAACTGCGAATGCGCTACGAGCCATCACCCTCGTTGCCGCCCCCTCACTCCAAGATTGGACTGGTGCACGTCAAGCACTTGAGGGCGATGACCGCTGCGTTGCGTGCCGTCGACTACCGCTACGGCGGTGGCGCGTGCCGCACTCAGGCGCAGGCGCTGTTGTCCTGGTGTGACAAGGCGTTCGCACATTCGGCCAGCACCGTCGTGCGTCGTGAGTTCCGCTTCGCCATCGCGGAACTGCACGCGCTCGCGGGCTGGACCGCGTTCGACGCCGGGCTCGGCGGGTCCGCGCACCGCCACTTCAATCTCGCCCTGAACTTCGCCCAGGACGGTGATCTGGTGGCGAACATCCGCTATCGGATGGGGCGGGTCCACCTGCACCACGGTGGACCCGCCGAAGCGCTCGGCATGTTCCGGCTCGCCGGGCTCGTCGCGAACAGCCACCACACGAACGCGATCCTGGCCGCGAACCAGGCGTGGTGCTACGCCGAACTGGGGCAGCGGGTGCCCGCGCTGGCGTTGCTGGGACGGGCGCACGACGAGTTCGCCCGTGCGGACGTGGCCGAGGCAGCGCCGTGGGCCGCCTTCTTCGACGCGCCCGATCTCGCGGGCATCACCGGGACCGTCTACACGGCTCTCGCACGCACGGTGGACGTGAGTTTCGCGCGGCCGGCGATCACGTCGTTGCGTCAGGCCGTGACGGGGTATCGCGACGACATGGCCCGCAGCCGGACGTTCGCCCTCATCGCGTTGTCGCTCAACCACCTCATGGAGGGCGATGCGGACGAAGCGGCGGCGGTCGCGGGTCTGGCCGTGGCGCAGACCGGCGACATGCTGTCCGCACGCACGCGCAAGAAGCTCGTACCGCTGCACGCGGAAGCGGACAGACGCCGGGCAACGACGCTGAGGGAACTCATCACGCCGTTGCTGGCGGCTCCGGCATACGCGGCGTGATGAGCGCGCAGACCCGGTGGTTTCCGGCGGTCCCGGGGTCACTGCCCGAGATCCGGGCCTTCGTGCGCGATCTGGCCGGTGAGTCCGGCCTGAACGGTGACGACGCGCGGGACGTGCTGCTCGCGGTGTCCGAGGCGGCGGACAACGCGGTGCGGCGCGCGGGCGCGTCCATCGTGGGGGTGACGTGGGAGCCGCGGGACCACGCGGTGTTGCTGACCATCGAGGACGACGGCGTGTTCGACCACGAGGCCGGTGCCTCCGCCCGCCCGCTCGGGTTGCGGCTGCTGTTCGGCATCGCCGACGAGGTGCAGGTGCGGCCCGGCAAACCGACCTGGCCCGGCACGGTCGTGCGTGCGCTCGTGCGGGTCTGGTCGCGTGCGGGTGTCCCGGATCTGCCCGCGCCGCCGGGACGCCCGCGCGTGCTGCTGCTGGACGGCGACCGGTTCTCCGGCCAGTCGCTGGCCGCGTTCCTGCAGGCCGAGGGCTACGAGGTGACGCTCGTGACGACGGTCGCCGCGGCCGAGTCGGCGCTGCGGAACCCGCCCGCACTGGCGATCGTGGACCTGCTGACGTCTCATGGCGAGGGAACCCGGTTCGCGGCCGTCGCCCGGACGTTCGGCGTGCCGGTGGTGGCCGTTTCGGCGATCGAACCGGCCGCGCACGTCGCCGACGCGTACCTGCCGAAGCCCGCGCACCCGCTCCGCGTGCTCGCGGCGGTGCGCGACCTGTTGTCTCCCGACTCCTGAGGCACCGACGATGGATCCCGAATCAGGCTTGCTGGAGGTGCGGCGCCGGGGCGCGGTGGTGGCGCTCACCGGTGAGGTCGACCTGACCACCAGCGATCTGCTGCGGTCGGAACTGGCGCTGGCCTGTGCGTTCGGGGACGCGGCCGGGGACGTGGTGATCGACTTCAGCGGCCTGACGTTCATCGGGTCGACCGGCCTGCACGTGCTGATCGAGACGGCGACGATGCTCGGGCAGCGGCGGCTCGTGCTGCTCGGCGGCGGCTGGGCGGTTTACGTGGTGAAGCTGCTCGACCTCACGCTGCGGTATCCCAACATCGTGGTCGACGGCTGACGTCCTATGAGGACGATCGCGGCGCACGCGGTTTCGCCGCGCTAGGGTCGAAGTCATGGCGGTACGAGCTATCAGGGGAGCGACGCAGATCGACGCGGACTCGCGGGACCTGCTGCTGGAGGCGACGGCCGAGCTGGTGCGGGAGGTCCTGGACCGCAACGCCCTGACCGCGGACGACCTGATCTCCGTGGTTCTGACCGCGACACCCGATCTCACCTCGGAGTTCCCCGCCTACGCCGCGCGGCTGGCCGGTCTCTCCGACGTGCCGCTGCTGTCCGCCACGGAGATCGCCGTGCCCGGCGCCATGCCGCGGGTGATCCGCCTGCTCGCCCACGTCGAGACGGAGCTGCCGCGGGCGTCGGTCAAACACGTGTATCTGCGCGGGGCGGCGGCGTTGAGAACCGATCTCAACCACTGATCAGCGCTGGCTGAAGTACTGCTGCAGGCGTTGGTGGCGGAACTCGTACGCCGCTCCGACCTGGCGCAGGACACCGCGTCGGTGGGCGTCGTCGAGGAAGCGCATGAGGCGGCAGGGGAGCTTGCGGAACAGGGCGAACCAGAGCCGCGCGATGCCGAACCTCGCCCACGCGCCCGAGAAGTTCAACCAGGTCGCGAACGCAACCGTCAGCTGGACCGCGGAGACGGTGTTGTCCGGGGACACGGGGCCGCCTTTGCTCGACAGCACCACCGCCAGGCCGGTGTACACGACCACCCACAGCGACAGGTAGCTCAGGGTGGTCCTGCGATCGCTCGCCAGGGCGCTGGGACCGTCCACCGGAGCATCGACGGTGATCGTCGTCGTGAAGGAGTACACGGACGCGGCGACACCGGCCAGCAGGCCGAGGAGCACCAGGTTCTTCAACTGCAACCCAGGCCACAGGAACGTGCCGAGGAGAACCATCAGCAAGGCACCGAAGGGCAGCTGGACGGCCATCACGCGGGTGGTGGTCCTCCAAGTCAGCACCAGGTTCCTGGGCAGGGGGACGAGCACCCTGCCGGCCTGTGGCCGCAAAGCCGCCAACACGGTCGCCACTGCGCCCACCAGGGCCCCGACCGGTGCCAGGGCGATCGCGCTCAGGAGGAGGAAGTACGGGAGCACTCCGAAGAAGTTCACGAAGGAGCGGGCGTCCCGCAGCGGGTACAACTCCCCGGTGGCCAGGGACTCGATGACGATCGCGGCAACGAGCACCGCGCCCGCCAACCCGGCTCGCGTCGCGGAGGTGACCACGTGGGGTTTGGGCAGCAGCAGGAACAGCCGCCACCACGCGAGGTTGCCGGCGACAGGACTCGCGGCGAGCCTGCGGGCCAGGAAGGCGAGCCACTTCCGCGCCTTCACCGCCTCCGGTGCCGGGTAGAGCGCAGGCAGGTAGGCCTCCAGCAGGTGGTGTTCGACGGCGGTGGAGGTCGAGTGCGCGAGCAAGTCGGCGGGGTTGGTCGACGGGGGCGTGTACGCGGTCTTCGCGAGGTACACGGACAGAGGCGTGGACAACGCCCGTGCCAGCACTCCTTCCGGTTCCTCGCGCAAGGTGGTCACGACCGGTTGCCACCGCTGGTCGCCGTCCGGGGTTCCGGTCGCGAGGTACCGGGCCGCCTCGCGAGCGGTGACCGGCTTCAACTCGACCACGGCGGCGCGCCCGACGGGAACTCCGGTCTCGCGGATGATCTCCTCGTAGTCATCGGCACGGCAGGTCAGAACCATCGGCTTGCGGCGGCCGACCACCTGCGCGATGCCCTGCACCGCGCCGACCTTCGACGCGACCTCGTCCAGCGCGTCCAGCACGGGCAGGACCAGCCCGCGTTCGACCAGGTCCCGCGCGGCGTCCGGCCCGTGCACGCCGCGCCGGCGGAACGCCGGGTGGTCGACCGAGATCCGCTGCGCCATCCAGGTTTCGAGGTCCTGGGTCTTCGGATCCCAGGACGCGAGCGGGAAGAGCACCGGCACGGGCTCGCCGGCCTGTCGCCGGGCGAGCAGTCGCAGCGTCAGGAGCGCGGCCGCGCTGGTCTTGCCGGAACCGGGTTCCCCCAGCAGCACGAGCTGACGTCCTGGCAATTTCCGCAGGACGTCCGCCAGGTCCTCGACGCCGCCGTGCAGCTTGAGCCGCGTGGGCCTGGCCGCCATGGCGTCCGTCCCGACGACCTCCGCCGCGCTCGGTGCGACAGGTCGTTCGGTGGACGCCCAGCGGACGTCGAGGGGTTCGTGACGGGTGAGGCCTCGTGCGTCGGCTTCGCGTTCCCACTGCCTGGTCACGAACCGGGCCAGATCCTCCACAGCCTCGCCGGGGTCCCGAGTGGTCGTGGAAGCGTTGGGGCGCAGGGTGACGAGCAAGGTGACGAACCCGATCAGCGCGCCGGCGATGCTGGCAACCTTGTCGCCGGTGTCCAGACCGTTGTCCGACGTGGCCAGCCAGACCACGAAGCCGAGCAACGTCAAGCCGAACGCGATGATGACGAACCAGCGTCTGCCCAAGTGCACCGCGACATGATTCCATCCAGGCAGCGCGTGGTCAGGCGCTGAAGTCCTTGCCGGGCGTTGTGGATGTCCGTGACGCGCCACCGTGAGCTTGATCGTGTGAATGGGCGTGGCGAGGAACGGTCCCGCCGGGATCGGGGGATGCCACACCAGATCGGCCGCGACGGCTCGGGCCTGTTGCTGATTGCACCGATCGATACCGTCGGGGTCGTGCTGATCAAGTGGGTGCGCTGCCAGGTGCTCGATCCGGTCGCGTTCGACCGGGGACAGCGGGGCTGGGGGCCGTTGGCGGAGGTGCCGGGGTTCCTCGGGCAGTGCGGCGGGTGGAGCGGGCCGGGCGTCGCGCACGTGCTGGCGTTCTGGCGTTCGGCCGAGGACCACGCGGCGTTCCTCGCCGGTCCGCACGACGAGCTGGCTGAGACACAACGCGACAGCTACGGCCGGATCGACGTCCGGTTGTTCGACCAGGTGTCGGACGGGCCGGGCGACGGCGCGGTGGTGATGATCGAGCCCGGGAAGGACTTCCTCGCGTTGTCCTGGTGGCTGTCCCCGCCGGACGATCTCGGTGGTGCCGGCGCCGAGATCGTCGCGCTGGAGCCGGGGTGGGCCGTACCGCCTGCGGTGTGAGCGTCCGCACCAGGCACAATGTGGGCCGTGGGTGTCTCGGAGGGAGCTGTGGTGGGCCAGGGTCAGTTGCGCGGTGTGGTGGCACTCGACGGACCGGCCGGCACCGGCAAGTCCACCGTCGCGAAGCGCCTCGCGATGGCGCTGGACGCGCGCTACCTCGACACCGGCTCCATGTACCGGGCGATCGCCGTGGCCGTGCTGCGGGCCGGGGTCGACCCGACTGACGAGGTCAAGGTCGGCGAGGTCGCGGACAACGCGAAGCTCGTCGTGGGTACCGATCCCGAGAAGCCGGGGATCGTGCTCGACGGTGACGACGTGTCGGTGGAGATCCGCGGACCCGAGGTGACGCTGGCCGTGTCGCCGGTGTCGGCGGCCAGGCACGTGCGGGAGCTGCTCGTGGCGCAGCAGCGGGCGATCATCGCGGACGCCGTCGACACCGTGGGCGGCATCGTGGTCGAGGGGCGCGACATCGGCACCGTCGTGTCGCCGGACGCGCCGCTCAAGGTCTACCTGACGGCGTCGGCGGACGCGCGGGCCGCGCGCCGGACCAAGCAGGACAACGCGGCCGGGCGCGAGTCCACTGTGGACGCTGTGCTCGCGGACGTGCGGCGGCGCGACACCTACGACTCCAGCCGGGCGGTGTCGCCGCTCAAGGCGGCGGACGACGCGGTCGAGCTGGACAACACCGACCTCGATCTCGCGGGCACCGTCGGCGCGTTGCTGGACCTCGTGGAAAGCCGTGGGCTGAGGGTGACAGGGTGACCCTTCCCCCCGAGGGCCTGCCGTGGCTGACCGACATCGGCAGGTGGATCGCCCGCGTGCCGTGGGCGTGGCAGTTCCGGATTCGGGTCCACGGGCGCGACCGCGTACCCTTGAGCGGCGGCGTGGTCGTCGTCGCCAACCACAGCTCGATGGCGGACGGGCCGATTCTGTTCGGCGTCCTGCCCCGGCGGGTGACGTTCCTGATCAAGCAGGAGATGTTCAAGCCCGTCGTGGGCATGTTGCTGCTGAAGATCGGGCAGATCCCCGTCAAGCGGGGAGAGGCCGATCGCACCGCGCTGACCAGCGCTTTGTCCGTGCTCAAGGCGGGTGGCGTGATCGGGGTCTTCCCCGAGGGCACCCGTGGCGAGGGCGACGTGGCGAGCGCGCAGAACGGTGCGGCGTGGCTGGCCAAGACGTCCGGCGCGATGGTGCTGCCGGTCGCCTGTCGCGGGACCTATCAGGCCAAGGGCTGGCGGCCCGAGGTCGACGTGCTGATCGGTGAGCCGTTCCACCTTCCCGAGGGGAAGGGGCGGACGGCCCTCGGCGTTGCCACCGAGCAGGTGCGCGATCGCCTGGCGACACTGGTCGCCGAACTCGATGGACATCGCAAGAGTGAGGGAAGACGATGACGGACCTGGACGGCACCTGGGAGGACGAGGCCGACTGGTCAGCCTTCGACGACCTCGACGGGGAGGACGGCGAGGACTCGAAGCCGCCTCAGCCGGTGCTCGCGGTGGTCGGACGGCCGAACGTGGGCAAGTCCACGCTGGTCAACCGCATCATCGGCCGGCGAGAGGCCGTGGTGCAGGACGTGCCGGGCGTCACGCGTGACCGCGTGGCGTACGACGCGCTGTGGAACGGCCGCAAGTTCACCGTGGTCGACACGGGCGGCTGGGAGCCGGACGCACAGGGCCTGCAGGCCGCCGTGGCCGCGCAGGCCGAGCTCGCGATGGCGACCGCGGACGTGATCCTCGTGGTCGTGGACGCGACGGTCGGCGCGACGACGACCGAGGAGGCCGTCGCGAAGGTCCTGCGGCGCTCCAAGAAGCCGGTGATCCTCTGCGCGTCCAAGGTGGACGACGACCGCCTGATGGCCGACATCGCCTCGCTGTGGTCGCTCGGCCTGGGCGAGCCGTTCCCGGTGTCCGGTCTGCACGGCCGCGGGTCCGGTGACCTGCTCGACGTGATCCTGCAGAAGCTCCCGGAGACCCCGCGCGACGACTTCCGCAACGGAGCAGGTGGCCCGCGGCGGGTGGCGCTGGTCGGCAAGCCGAACGTGGGCAAGTCGTCGCTGCTGAACCGGCTGACGGGCGAGAACCGCTCGGTCGTCGACTCGGTCGCCGGCACCACCGTCGACCCGGTCGACTCGCTGGTCGAGCTGGACGGCGAGATCTGGCGCTTCGTCGACACGGCCGGCCTGCGCAAGCGGGTGAAGTTCGAGAGCGGCGCCGAGTACTACGCCTCGCTGCGCACGAAGTCCGCGATCGAGACCGCCGAGGTCGCGATCGTGCTGCTGGACGCGCACGAGCCGTTGTCCGAACAGGACCTCCGCGTGCTCACGATGGTGGTCGAGTCGGGCCGTGCGTGCGTGCTGGCGTTCAACAAGTGGGACCTCGTCGACGAGGACCGTCGCAACGAGATGATCCGCGAGCTCGAACGCGGCCTGGTGCGCGTGCCGTGGGCGGACAAGGTCAACATCTCCGCGCTGACCGGCCGCGCGGTGCACAAGCTGGCGCCCGCGCTGCGCACCGCGTTGAACTCGTGGGACACCCGCGTGCCCACCGGTCGCCTGAACCAGTGGCTGTCGGACCTGATCGCCGCGACCCCGCCGCCGGTGCGCGGCGGCAAGCAGCCCAAGGTGCTGTTCGCGACCCAGGCCTCGACCCGGCCGCCGACGTTCGTGCTGTTCACGACCGGGTTCCTGGAGGCGAGCTACCGCCGGTTCATCGAGCGCAAGCTCCGCGAGGAGTTCGGGTTCGAGGGCAGCCCGGTCCGGATCTCCGTGCGCGTGCGCGAGAAGAAGGCCGGCGCCGGGAAGAAGTAGGCGCCGGCCGGTCACGACCCGGAACGGATCACTGTGCGGGTGGTTCGTACCGGGTCGGCCTGCGTCGTTTGCGCGGGCCGCGGTCGGGCAGGATGCGGTACGCGACGTTGGCGAACGCGATGAGGTAGACGATCGCGAAGACGAACGTGAGCACGCAGCCCAGCAGAAGCTGCCACTGGTTCCGCTCGTCCGGATACAACGCTTTGCCCACCCGCTGGGTATGGGCCGCGTACTCCTTGCCGATGTCCTCGGGCGTGAGCCACCCCGTCACGGTCGACATGTGGGTCGTCTGGTCCGACACGACACGGATCTCGGCTTTGCACTCGTAGTGATAGCCGAATCCCCGCCACGACACCGGGCTGAGGCGTTCGCAGGACTTCGCCTCCGCCACCAGCGTGGCCTTCTGCAGGTCACCGCGCTCGATCTTGTTGTAGAAGTGGGTGAAGATCGTGGCGCCGATCAGGTAACCGAGAAGCGGCAGGATCAGGTAGACGAGGACACGCCGAAGAACCTTCACCCGTTCTCTTCTTCCTTTTCCTTTTCCCGTAGTTCGCGCCAGGACAGCCAACCTCGGTTGTCGACGATCTTCGCGCCTTCTTTGCGGAACTCCTCGGCCATGGCGGGGCCGATGTCCTTCGGCAGGCCCGTGACGCCGTCGACGATGACCTTCTTCGCACCGGCGCCGGCATCCTTCATCATCCCGGCGAAGTTGAAGTCCTTCATCGCGCGGGCGATGTCCGCGTTCGCGCCCTGCTTCAGCACGGTCACGAAGTCGTCGCCGCGCTTGGCGAGGTTGACGCTGGCGTTGGCGAGAACATCGTCCAGCTTCTTGAACAGGCCGCCCGCTTTGCTGAATGCCTTGGTGAGCTTGCGGCACCACTCGACGCACTTCTGCGCGTACCGCACCGCCACAGGCACACATTCGGCGACGGCACCGGCGACACCCGCGCCGAACGCCGCGAAGGCAGGAGCCCAGCGGATGCAGATGCTGATCAGCTTGCCGACTGCCTCGGTGATCAGGTCACGCACGATGTCGCGGACCACCTTGAGGATCGTCTTGCAGATCGTGATCAGGATCGACATACCCCGGGCCGCCGTGCCGACTGCACCATAGGTGTCGGCGCGATCGGCGCCGAACTCGCGGTACTTCTCCGAGTCCTTGCCCACCCACTGGCCAGCGTCCTTGTTGACGGCGTCCTTGAGGTCGGTGGAGATCTCGTCCAGGTAGCTCGACACCGACGACCACGTCTGCGCCATGCCGTCCAGCGTCTGCTGGTCACCGGTCAACCAGTCGAGCGGTTCCTTGAGGAAAGGAATGTGCTCGAACATCCAGCCGAAGCCCGCGCTGAACAGGTAGGCGAGCGGATCGGTCAGCACCTTGCCGATGTCGCCTGCCGCGCTGGCGAGGTTCAGCAGCCCCTCCGCCCAGTTTCCGTCGGCGAAGCCGCCCACCGCCTCGGAGACGTCGTGGAGCAGGCCTGAACCCTCAGACCACTTGGTCTTTTCTCCCTTGCGGATCAGCGGGTTCTCGGTGGGCGCCGGAGCGGGCCCCATGCTCGGCGTGCTCATCACTCACCCACCTTGAAGCGGCTGGCCTGGTCCTCGTCGTTCGCCTTGACGGCCTCGCGCCACGCCAGCACCCGCTTGTGGTGGTCGAGCGCGGCCTCGGCGGCGTCGTTGAGGGTGTTCATCGCCATGTGCTGCGCGGCCGAGCAGAGGGCCGCGAGCGGGATGCCGAGCAAGCCGAACGCCTCGGAGTTCGACGCCGCGGTGCCCGCGCCGATGGCGGTGCCGATGCGCCCGCCGATCTCGTCGACGCGCCTGGCGTGGTTGTCCATCTCGCTGAGGTCGATGCGGTAGTTCATCGGAGGAACCCTCCGTTGCCGAAGTCGTCGTCATCGTCCTCGACTGGACGGCGGCGGGGCGGCTGCTGGGGCGGTTGCGGGCGCGCGGGCGGCGGGGGAGGAGGCGGCGCGCCGTCGTCCTCGATGGTCCCCAGGCGAGTTTCGGTCGGACCCCAGCTCCCGCCTCCCTGCCCGTACTGCTCCGGCGGTGGTGGCGGCTGGGCGCTGCGGAGCTTGTCCATCATCATGTGCATGGCCTCGGAGTCCTCGCCCAGAAGAGGCGCCATCGACTCCTGGACCGTGTTCGCGACACGGCTCTGCGCGGCCTGCAAGGTGCGCATGATGTCCTGCGCGACCGCCGCACCGTCCTTGCGCTGCAGCGCCTGGCCGAGTTGCAGGCCGACGAGGTTGCCCGCGTCGTTCACCGTCACCGTGATCTGCCCGTCCGGGCTGCGCTCGGTGACGTGCAGGTTCGCGAGGTTCTCGCGGATGGCGTCGCTCTTGGCCTGTGCCTCGGCGAGCTTGCCTTCGTACTGGCTGAGCAGCTGCTCGGGATCTATCACGCGTCCCCCAGGGTCGCTTTCTCACTGAACGCGACCAGAGAGTAGCCGACTGTGCTGCTCCACACAGGCTAATGGGCTCATCCAGCCGCTCGTGTGACGTTCGGGACGGTTGCCGCGATGTCGTGGGCGAGGGGAGGCGTGGTGGCGAAATCGTTGAAGTCCCGCACCGGCCGGTTCGTGGCGGGGCTCGTGCTGGCGGGCGCGGTCGCGGGGTTGGCGTTCGTGATCAGTTCGGCGACCGAGCAGCAGTCCTGGGCCAGTGCCGAGGGGACGGTGCAGGAGCGACTGAAATCGGGGAAGAGCGCCTCGGTCAAGGTCGAGTACCCGTTGCCGGACGGCACGAAGCAGGTCGCGACCCTGTCGGAGAACGGCCCGGCCCGGAACCCCGGTGAGCGCGTGACGGTCCGCTACGACCTGGAGAACGGCAAGGTCGTCGACGCCGCGCTGGCCGACAACGACCAGGCGTTCTGGGTCGTGGGCGTCATGCTGGGCGTCGTGATCCTCGGCGGGATCTTCGCGAACCTGATCGCCTGGGCGCCGAGGCCGCGGCCTGAGTGATTGTGACGCCGCTCACGGCCTGTCACATCCCTGCGGAAGCCGTCGTCTTGTGCACATGACGAACCAAGAGACGTTCGGCCGCTTCCACGACGCCGTCAACAGCGGCGACGTGGAGGCCATCGCGAAGGTGATCGACGAAGTCGTCGATCCGGACCTGGTGTTCCACGCCCCGGTACCCAGTGGCGTGACGGGGGTGCAGGCGCTCAAGCAGGTGTGGGTGACGCTTCTGCGCGCGTTCCCCGACATTCGCGTCGCCATCGAGGACGTGGTCGCCGAGGGGGACAAGGTCGTCTACCGGAACACGGTCACCGGCACCCATCAGGGCGAGTACCGCGGCCTGCCGGCGACCGGAAGGTCCGTCAGGTACGACGAGATTTTCATCATCCGCTTCGCCCACGGCCGGATCGCCGAGATCTGGGGCGTTGTCGACGTCTTCGCGCAGTTGCGGCAGCTCGGCCAAGGGGTGGAAGCATCATGATCCTGATCACCGGTGGCAACGGCGTCGTGGGGCGGCGCGTGGCGGAACTGCTGTTGCAGGACAACGTGCCCGTCACCACTGTCACCCGCCAGACGGGTGACCTGTTCAGTCCACAGTGGATCAAACCGGACCTGGAAGGGGTGGAGGCGATCCAGATCAGCCCGCGGGCCACCGGTCCTGGCCTGGAGGCGTTGCTGGCCCTGGCCGTCGAGCAGGGCGTCCGGCGGGCGGTGCTGCTGTCGGCCACGACGGTGGAGCATCCGGCGGGGGAAGCCCGGTTCGCCGACCAGTTCCGGCGGGCCGAGGAGCTCGTGACCGGCTCCGGTCTGGAGTGGACGGTCCTGCGCCTGGCCGACTTCGCCGCCAACGCGCTGGCCTGGGTGCCGCAGGTCAGGGCCGGTGACGTCGTGCGCGGCGCGTACGGCAAGGCCGCCACGTCGCCGATCCACGAAACCGACATCGCAACGGTTGCCGCACAAGCACTTCTGGGCAACGGGCACGCCGGGTCGGTGCACACGCTGACCGGACCGGAGTCGCTGGACCAGTACGAGAAGGTGCGGATCGTCGGCGCCGCTGTCGGCCGGACGTTGTCCTTCCAGGAACTTCCGCCGGAACAGGTGCGGCAGGGCCTCCTCGCGCAGGGACTGCCCGAGGAGGTTCCCGCCCGTCTGCTCGGCTCCCTGGCCGACTACGCCGTCAGCGCGGGCCCCACCACGAGCACGGTGGAGGACCTGCTGGGCAGGCCCGCGCTGACGTTCGCCGACTGGGCCCGCGACCACGCGTCCGCGTTCGGCGCACCGGTCAGATGATCAGGTTGAGCAGCAACGTGAAGACCAGTCCGGTCACGGACAGGATGGTTTCCATGATCGACCAGGTCTTGATGGTCTGCCCGACGTTGAGCCCGAAGTAGCCCTTCACCAACCAGAACCCGGCGTCGTTGACGTGGGAGAAGAACAGCGAGCCGGCGCCGATCGCGAGGACGAGCAGCGAGGTCTCGCCGGGGGACAGGGTCGACACCAGCGGGGCGAGGATGCCGGACGCGGTGACCGTGGCGACGGTTGCCGAGCCGGTGGCCAGCCGGATGAGCACCGCGACCAGCCAGGCCAGCAGCAGCACCGACATCCCGCTGCCGGCGACCCAGTCGGCGATCAGCTTGCCGATCCCGGTGTCGATCAGCGTCTGCTTGAAACCGCCGCCGGCGGCGACGATGAGCAGGATGCCGGCGATCGGCGGCAGACCGTCCTCGACGGACTTCGCCACGGCCTTGACGTCCATCCGCGCGCCGCGGCCGAAGGTGAACATCGCGACGATCACCGCGATCAGCAGCGCGATCAGCGGTGCGCCGAGGAAGTCCAGTGCGCTGCGCACCGGGTTGCCCTTGGCCATGAAGATGTCGGCCAGCGCCTTGCCCATCATCAGCACCACCGGCAGCAGCACGGTGGCCAGCGTGACGGCGAACGTCGGGCGCGGCCGTTCGTCGCGCGGTTCGGTGTCGAACAGCGCGGGGGCGGGCACGTCGACCCAGCGGGCGGCGAACCGGGCGAACAGCGGTCCCGCGATGGCGATGGTGGGCAGGGCGATCAGCACGCCCAGGCCGAGGGTGATGCCGAGGTCGGCCTTGAGCGCGGTGACCGCGACCAGCGGACCGGGGTGCGGCGGCACCAGCCCGTGCATCGCCGACAGACCGGCCAGCGCCGGAATGCCCAGGCGCATCAACGACACCCCGGAACGGCGGGAGACCAGCAGGATCACCGGCATGATCAGCACCAGGCCGATCTCGAAGAACATCGGCAGGCCGATCAACGCGCCGACCGCGGCCATCGCCCAGGGCAGGGTGCGCGTGCTGGAACGGCCGATGATCGTGTCCACGATGGTGTCGGCGCCGCCGGAGTCGGCCAGCAGCTTGCCGAACATCGCGCCGAGCGCGATCAGGGTGCCGACGCCGGCGGCGGTGTCGCCGAAGCCCTTGGCGAAGGAGGCGATCGACGCCTCCATGGGCATGCCCGCGATCACCGCGACGATCAGCGAGGAGATCGTCAGGCCGAGGAACGGGTGCACCCGGAACCGGGTGATCAGCAGCACCAGCAGCGCGATGCCGATCAGCGCGGCCGGGATCAGGCGTCCGCTGGAGACAGCGGCGAGTGCGACGTTCACAGTGCCTCCACGGCGGCGTGCAGGTAGGCCTCGACGACCCGGTCCACGGGCTGGTCGAGATCGATCTCGATCCCGCTCTCGTCGGGTTCGAGCGGTTCGAGGGTGGCGAACTGGGTGGCGACGAGGCTCGCGGGCATGAAGTGCCCAGGTCGGCCGGCGACGCGTTTGCGCACCACGTCCTGGTCGCCGGCCAGGTGCACGAACAACGTCGTGGGCGCGGCGGCGCGCAGGACGTCGCGATAGGAGCGCTTGAGGGCCGAGCAGCCGATCACGCCGCCGTCGGCCGAGTGCGTGGCGAGCCACGCACCGATGGCCACGAGCCAGGGGAGCCGGTCGGCGTCGTCGAGCGGGATGCCGGCGGACATCTTGTCGATGTTGGTCTGCGGGTGGAAGTCGTCGGCGTCGGCGAAGGGCACGCGCAGGCGCTGGGCCAGCGCGGCGCCCACGGTCGTCTTGCCGGATCCGGACACGCCCATGACGGCGATGAGTTGCGACACGGCCCCTCCGTTGGGGTGTTGGCGGTGAGCGCAGTGCGCAACATCTTGAGTTAATAATCTGCTTTTTACAAGACCGGAGCTCGATTGATCAGGTCTTAATCGCTCATGTAGCCCCAGCTAGGCAATCATGGGATGATTTGCGCTCGTGGTGGCCGAAGAGCAGCTCAAACGCGGTCTGCATGAGACCGTCCTTGATCACCTGGGCACGCAGATCAGCTCCGGCGCGATCCCGCCCGGCGACGTGCTGCGCATCGAGGAACTCGCCCAGCGCTACGAGGTCGGCCGCTCGGTGATCCGCGAGGCGGTACGCGTGCTGGAGTCCATGGGCATGCTGACCACCCGTCGTCGCGTCGGCGTGACCGTCGCCGAACGCGCCGCCTGGAACGTCCTGGACCCGCGGATCATCCGCTGGCGGCTGGACGGCCCGGACCGGCAGGCGCAGCTGGCGTCCCTGGGCGAACTGCGTGCGGGCGTCGAACCGGTGGCCGCGGCGCTGGCCGCGCGGCGGGCCACCCCGGAACAGTGCGGCGTCATGACCGGCGCCGTGATGGACATGGCCGTGCACGGCAAGTCCGGTGACCTGGAGGCTTACCTGCAGGCGGATCTGGTGTTCCACCGGACGCTGCTGGCGGCGTCCGGCAACGAGATGCTCGCCGCGCTGACCGGCGTGACCGACGAGGTGCTCATCGGGCGCACCCATCACGGCCTGATGCCGCACCTCCCGAACCCGGTCGCCATCCGGCTGCACGCCGACGTCGCGCAGGCGATCCGGTCAGGCGATCCGGTCGGCGCCGAGACCGCGATGCGCGAGATCATCACCGAGGCCACCGAAGCGATCAACCACGGCTGACGAGCTGGTCTTGGTCAGTTCGGGAGGCCGCGCGCGGCGATGACCAGGGCCTCGGCCGTCGCCTCCGCCAGGGACTCCGGCCTCTCGGTGTTGAACGCGTGGTGCTCCACGGTCACCCGCAACGCACTGTTGATCATCGCCGCCTGGATCGCGATGACCAGGTCGGGTTCGGCGAGGCCGGCGCGGTGGGCGAGTGCCTCGGCGAACGCCGGCTCCGCCTCCCGGTGCGCCTCCAGCCAGACCGCGCGCAGGCCCGGTTCGGTCCGGGTCAGCCGGACCAGGTTCATCATCGCCGCCATCTCCTCGCGGGAGCCGACGCGGCCGGACGTGAGCATGCCGAGCAGGTCCGACACGCCCTGGTCGCGGCGCCACGAACGCAGGCACGCGGCCGTGTGTTCGATCCCGCCGGTCAGCAGCGGCATGACGCAGCTCTCCTTGTTCGGGAAGTAGCGCCACAACGTGCGCGCGGAGATGCCCACCTCCGCCGCGATCTCCTCGGCGGACGTGCCCGCGAGGCCCTTGGCCAGGAACAGGCGGACGGCCGCGCGCGCGACCTCCAGCCGGGTCTCCGCCTTGCGCCGTTCGGTCAGCGGCGGTCGTCCGGTCCGTTCTGGCGTGCGGGTCTGCTGTTCGTTGGGCATGGCACCTCCGTCCCAGGGCTTCCGCATCTTACTTCTTGTCTTCGGGTGACATTGTGGCACTGACTGACAATAAATGAGTATGGTGAGCACATGACCTCGAACAGTGATCTGAGTGGCAGCAGCGTCGTCATCACCGGCGGCGGATCGGGAATCGGGCGGGCCGCGGCCCTCCAGTTCGCCGGGTTGGGCGCGAAGGTGGTGGTAGCCGACATCAACGGTGACGCCGCCAAGGTCGTCGCCGAGGAGATCACCGCCGCCGGCGGTGCCGCGGTCGTCGTCGCGGGGGACCTGACCGACTCGGCCGTGGTCGACGAGGTGGTCGCGACGGCGGTGGAGGAGTTCGGCGGCCTGGACGTGCTGGTGTGCAACGCCGGGATCATGGACTCGATGAACGCGGCGGCCGACGTCTCCGACGCGGAGTGGGAGCGCGTCATCGGCGTCAACCTCACCGCGCCGTTCCGGCTCACCCGCGCCGCGTTGCCGCACATGCTCGCCAAGGGCAAGGGCGCGATCGTCTACACGGCGTCGGAGGCGGGCCTGCGCGGCAGTGCCGCCGGACTGGCGTACACGTCGTCGAAGACCGGCCTCATCGGACTGACGCGCTCGGTCGCGGTCATGTACCGGGACTCCGGCATTCGCGCGAACGCCATCGCGCCCGGCGGGGTGAGCACGGGCATCTCCGTCAACGTGGATCCCGACACGCACGGGCCTCAGGTCGTCGGCAAGTACATGCAGAACATCGGCCGCATCTCGCAGGCCGAGGAGCAGGCCGCCGCCATCGTCTTCCTCGCCTCGAACGCCGCTTCGAACATCAGCGGTGTCGTCCTCCCGGTCGACAACGGCTGGTCCGCGGTCTGAGCAACCCTCTTCAGCGAAAGGCTTTCCCGTGTTGCCTGTTTCCGAGGACCTCGACTTCGACCCGAACGAGCTGCGCGCCCGGTACCGGGCCGAGCGCGACCGCCGCATCCGTCCCGACGGCGCCACGCAGTACCGCGACGTGGCCGGTGAGTTCGGCTTCTACGCCGACGACCCGCACGCCGATCCGGACTTCACCCGCGAACCCCTGCACGACGAGGTGGAGGTCGTCGTCATCGGCGGCGGGCTCGGCGGCCTGCTCGCCGGGGCCCGGCTGCGACAGGCCGGCGTCGGCTCCATCCGGGTGGTGGAGAAGGGCGGCGACTTCGGTGGCACGTGGTACTGGAACCGTTACCCGGGAATCCACTGCGACATCGAGTCGTACGTCTACCTGCCGTTGCTGGACGAACTCGGCTACGTCCCCGAGTGGAAGTACTCGCCCGGCGAGGAGATCCGCCGGCATGCGCGTGCCATCGGTGAGCACTTCGACCTCTACCGCGACGCGTGCTTCCAGACCGCGGTCACCGAGCTGCGCTGGGACGAGGACGCGGCCCGATGGATCGTGTCCACCGACCGCGGCGACCGGATGCGGGCGCGGTACGTGGTGATGTCCAACGGGACGATGGACCGGCCCAAGCTCCCCGGTATCCCCGGTATCGACACCTTCAAGGGACACACCTTCCACACCAGCCGCTGGGACTACGGCTACACCGGCGGTGACGCAGGCGGGAACCTCACCGGGCTGGCCGGCAAACGCGTCGCCCTGATCGGCACCGGCGCGACGGCGATCCAGGTCGTGCCCCACCTCGGCCGCGACGCGCAGCAGCTGTACGTCTTCCAGCGCACGCCGTCCACTGTGGACTACCGTGACAACCGGCCGACCGACCCCGAATGGGCGGCGTCGCTGGAACCGGGGTGGCAACGGCAGCGGATGGAGAACTTCCTCGGGATCGTCAGCGGCGGCTCCGTCGACGAGGACCTGGTGGGCGACGCGTGGACGGGCAGTGCCCGGCTGTTGCGGAAGATCACCGCGGGCGGGCAGGCCGACTCGCTGACGCCGGAGGAACGCGAGCGCGCCGAGGAGATCCTCGACTTCCGGAAGATGAACCAGGTCCGCGCCCGCGTCGACGACATCGTGCGGGACCGGGAGACGGCCGAGCTGCTCAAGCCCTGGTACCGCTACGCGTGCAAGCGGCCGACCTTCAGCGACGAGTACCTGCAGACCTTCAACCGCCCCAACGTGACCCTGGTCGACACCGCCGATCACGGCGGCGTCGAACGCGTCACGGAGAACGCGCTCGTGGTCGGCGACCGCGAGTACGAGGTGGACTGCATCATCTTCGCGACCGGTTTCCAGGTCGCCATGTCCGACATGATCACCGGCCGGCTGCCGGTGTACGGACGTGACGGCGTCCACCTGTTGCAGCACTGGAGCCGCGGGCCGCGGACGCTGCACGGTTTCTACAGCGACGGCTTCCCCAACCTGCTCACCCTGGGCGCGTTCCAGAACGCCGCCTCGGTGAACTACGCGCACATCCTCGACGAGCAGGCGAGCCACATCGCGGCGGTCGTGGCGGAGGCGGGCAAGCGCGGTGCCCGGTGGGTCGAGCCGAGTGCGGAGTCGGTGGACGCCTGGGCGGCGGCTCTCGGAGAGAACGCGGAGGAGCTCTACAAGTTCCACCTCGAATGCACTCCCGGCTACTACAACAACGAGGGCAAGCCTCACCCGCGCCAGGGTTACGCGAAGGGCGCCACCGCGTTCCACGCCATGCTCCGGGACTGGCGGGACAACGGCGGCATGGACGACGTCATGGTGATCGCCGGATGAGTTCCTTCCACGGCACCAACGGCATCGCCTTCGGGCCGGACGGACGGCTGTACGTGGCCGACTTCCTCGGTGGGTGCATCAGCGCCGTCGACCTCCCCACGGCGGAGGTCGAGATGATCGTGCCGGCCGGAGACGTCGTCCAGTCACCGGACGACCTCGCGTTCGGCGCGGACGGGTCGATGTACATCACCGACCTGGTGCCCGGCCGGGTGTGGCGCCGTGACCCGCGCGGTGAGTTCACGCTGGTCACCGACGAGGTGAAGGTGCCGAACGGCATCGCGTGCGCCGGGAACCGGTTGTTCGTCAACGAGATGCGACCCGGCGGACGGGTCCTCGAGCTGTTCCCCGGCGGCGGCGCGCCCGTCGTGCTCGCCGGTGATCTGCCGATGGGCAACGCGATGCAACTCGGCCCCGACGGCTACCTGTACTACCCGCGCATGCTCTCCGGCGAGGTCCACCGGATCTCGCCGGAGGGCGGCACACCGGAACTCGTGGCCGAGGACGTGCAGATACCGGTCGCGGTCCGCTTCGACCGTGCGGGCGTGCTGCTGATCCTCTCCGCCGGCGCCGACGGTGACATCACGCGCATCTCTCCCGACGGGAGCCGGCAGACCGTCACCACCGGTCTGTTCGGGCTGGACAACGCCGCGGTCGACGAGGACAACCGCGTGTACGTCTCCAGTTTCGCGAGCGGCGGCATCGCAGAGGTGCACCCGGACGGCCGGATCCGCCAGATCGTGCCGCAGGGCCTCGTCGGGCCCTACGGCCTCGCGGTCTCCGGCGGCACCGTCCACGTGGCGGACCACTATCGCGTGGCCGGTGAACGGACCATGCGCTCCACGCACGGCATCGTCGCCGACGGGGACGAGCTGCACACGACCTCGCAGTACGGCGAGGTGCGCACGGGCAAGAAGGTGCGTGCCAAGGGGTTGAGCTGCCCTCTCGGCATCGCGGTGCGTGCCGACGGTGCGCTCGTGGTCGCGGAGACGGGTGCGGGGAGGGTCGTCGCGGTCGACGCCGGCGACACGATCACCGTGGTGGCCAACGGGTTCTCCGAGCCGGTGGACGTGGCGTTCGACGCCGACGGGCGTTGCTACGTCAGCGACGAGCAGGGCGCCGTGTACCGGATCGACGACGGACGACCGGTGCCGATCGCCGAAGGTCTTGCCGCGCCCCAAGGTCTGACCGTCCGCGGCGACGAGTTGGTCGTCGTGGAGGCAGGTCGGCGGCGACTGCTGGCCATCAGCCTCGTGACCGGTGAGATCAGGACGGAGGCCGGAGAGCTCGACCTCCGTCCACTCGAAACACAGCGCCGCGCGCTGTTCACGCACGGCATGCCGGGGTGTCCGCGTGGTTTCGCCGGGCTCACCGTCGCTCCGGACGGCACGCTGCACGTGTCCGGCGACGGTGTCGTGCTGGAGGTCTCAGTGGCCGGCGATCACCTTGACCACGATGACGACCCCACCGATCAGCAGGTTGACGACTCCGCTGAGGACTGACATCAGCACGCTCGCCCGCATCCGCCGGCCCGCCGTGTAGCCCCACACGAACATGGTCGCGGTGTCCACAGCGACCGACGCGTACAGCGCGGCGGTGAGCGAGAAGGCACCGAAGGCGGAGAAGAGGATCAGGACCAACGGCCCGGCGGCCGCGGTCATCAGAGGACTGGTGACGACCAGCATGTGCCGCAGCTCCGGGCCGTTCATCCGCTGCCCGTAGGCGAACCGGTGCCCCTGCACCTCGGCCGCGATCGTCGCGAGCCACAGGCCGAAGGAGGCGCCGAGCACGGACAGGGCGGCGGAGAGGTGGGTGCTCGACCCGGCCAGCGCCAGCCCGAGCGTGACCGCGATGACCGCGAGCTCCGCGTAGATGCGTTCCTTGAGGCGTTCCGCGATGCGCGCCACGCTCTGGTCGGTGCTGCCGTCCGACTCGATCACTGTCCGCCGCCTTCGGAGCTCATGAATCCACTGTGGAGCTCCGGTCACGTTACCCGCCGGATGGCACCGAAGGCGCTGTGAGCGTCACCGCAGGGGGAAGCAGACCGGGGCCGGCACTCCAGTGGTCAGCACACCTAGGCGCGGGGTTCCCAGCGGAAGAAACGGGCGATCACCGCGGCGAACACGGCCGCCCACAACAAGGTCGAGGCCAGACCGAGCAACGGCGGGGGCATGGACGTGAGCGTCGCGCCGGCGTCGTAACCGGACCAGCCCTTCGCGACCAGGTCAGCTGGACCGATCAGCGGCAGCATCACCCCGGACGCCACCACCGCGGCGTCCGGCGCGTCCTGCATGAACAGGCCTGCCAGCGTGGCGACGATGACGGGGAACGCGGTGACGGGCGTGGCCTCGACACTCCGGCTCACCGCGGCGATCGCCATTCCGGCGGCCACCGTCGTCAGCAGCCCGGACGCGAGCCCGAGCAGCAGCAGCCACGGGTGTGCCGGCATCGGTGCGCCGACGACCAGGCAGAAAACCACGTAGACGAGTACCTGGGCCACGCCCATCGTCACCACCGGCATGGTGATCGCGGTGATCACGCCGGCGTCGGTGAGCTCCGAGGTCCGCAGCCGTTTCAGCACCAGCGACTGCCGTCGCGCGGTGTACACGGTCATGCTGGTCATGAACACCGACAGCAGCATCAGCATCACGAACCGGTCGCTGACGAGCGATCCCCAGCTCTCCGGTGCGCGGTTGCGCACGGTGAACCAGGTCAGCACGCACAGCCCGATCGGCAGCACCGACGCGGCGAACGCGGTGGTCTTGCGCCGGAACAGCAAACGGATCTCGAGAACGCCGTGCCGCATCGCCATGTTCATCGGTTCGCTCCCACGGTGAGAAAGATCTCGGCCAGTGACGCCTGGCTGGCGGTCAGCCGGTCGAGCTCGATGCCGCCGTCGCCGGCCCAGCGCAGCAGGGCGCCGAGATCCTCCTGCAGGGCGGTGGTTTCGAGCACCAGCAGTGCGCCGGTGTCGTCCAAAGTGGACTTGAGTGCGCCGGCGAAAGCGGGCAGTGCCCGTTCCAAGGCCGAGGCGGGCACACGTGCGGTGATCCGGGACGGACGTGTGCCCAGCACCTCGGGCAGCGTGCCCGCCACCGAGATCCGTCCCTGGTGCATGATCGCCACCCGGTCGGCGAGCGACTCCGCTTCCTCCAGGTAATGCGTGGTCAGCAGGATCGTGCTGCCGCTGTCGCGCAACCGTTCGACGGTCTGCCACAACCGTTGCCGCGACTCGGGATCCAGCCCGGTGGTCGGTTCGTCCAGCACGATCAGTTCGGGACGTCCGTAGATGGCGAGCGCGAAGTCCAGGCGCCGCTTCTCGCCACCGGAGAGCTGTTCGACGCGGGTGTCCCGGCGGTGGACCAGTTCGATCCGGTCCAGCAGTTCCTCGACGTCGTCGGAGCGGGTGGTCAGCGAGCCCCACAGCTTCAGCGTCTCGAAGACGGACAGCTCCTCGATCAGTCCCGCGTGTTGCAGCATCATGCCCATCCGGGGCTTCAGCAGCGATCTGGCCCGCGCGGGGTCGTGCCCCAACACCCGGACCGTGCCCGATTCCGGGCGGCGGAAGCCCTCGACGAGTTCGAGGGTGGTCGTCTTGCCCGCGCCGTTCGTGCCGAGCAGAGCGAAGATCTCGCCACGACGGACGGTGAGGTCCACCCCGTCGACGGCGGCGAAGGTGTCGTAGGAGAACCTCAGCAGGGAGATCTCGATCACGATGTCGTCTTCCATGCCCACGAACGATCCCCGGACCGCGAACGCCGCCCCAGTCGCCGCTGTCACGACGGGAGATGACGCTCGTCCGCGAACGACGTGACAGCTGTCATGGGTGGCTAACCTGAACGGATGTGGAGAAGCCGGCGGCGGGTGAGGTCAGCGGATCAAGGCGCCCTCGAGTCCCTCCGCCGCTACAGCCGGTACAACGTGATCGTCGCGGTGGGCATGATCGCCGTCGTGCTCGTGCTCACCGAGCTCGGTGATCCGCTGACGATCGAGCGCGCGGTGGTGGTCGCCGTCGGGCTGGCGGTGCTCGTGCTGTCCCATCGGTACTGGACGCTCCGGTCGATCACCGCTTCGACGGGCCTGATGCCGTGGTGGCAGGCCGGGGTGATCGCCCTGGTCGCGGTCGGGATGGTGGTGGTCTCCGTCGCCACCGGGCACACCGTCGCCTGGGCCCTGGCCGCGGGTCTGCTCGGGCACGATCTGCGCATCGCCCGCTTTCCCCGGGCCGGCTGGCGTTTCAGCGTGCCGTTCGCGCTGCTGGTCGCGTTCGCCGCGGTCACCACGATGGCGCTCACCGGAAACGAGACCGTCGGGAACGTGCTCCGCCAGGGCGGCTTCGCGCTGCTCCTGGTGCTGGCGATGACCTACGCCGAGGTGACGCTGCTCAGGCAGTGGAATCTCACGCTGGAGCTGGAAAAGGCGCGGCGCGACGCCGCGGAGCTGGCCACCACCAGGGAAAGGCTGCGGTTCGCGGAGGACCTGCACGACATTCTCGGGCACGCGCTCGAAGTCGTGTCGTTCAAGAGCGAGCTGGCGAGCAGGCTGAGCGAGATCGACCCGGCTCGGTCCCGCGCCGAGCTCGACGAGATCCAGCGGCTGGCCAGAGGCGCGATCCACGACGTGCGGGCGTTGGTGCAAGGCCGGCGGTCCACCGAACTCGCCACCGAACTGGCCGGCGTCCGCGCGTTGCTCGACTCGGCCGGAATCGGCTGGGAGTTCACCGGCGATCCGGAGCGACTCGACGGTGAAGCGAGCGAACTGCTCGGCCGGGTGCTGCGAGAAGCGGTGACCAACCTGTTGCGGCACGCCGGAGCGAGCCGCTGCACGGTGAAGCTGGAAACCGGTGACGGCAAGGCCGTTCTGACGGTGGGCAACGACGGGGTGGCGCCGCTGCGCCGCGACGATCGGGAGGGCTCCGGACTGCGCGGGCTGGCCCGCCGGATCACCGAAGCCGGGGGAGTGTTCAGCGCCGGCGCCCGCGACGGCGTCTTCGAGGTGCGAGCGGAGGTACCCCGATGATCCGGGTGGTGCTGGCCGACGATGAGCAGCTGACCCGTCAGGCCATCGAGTCGCTGCTCAACCTGGAGCAGGACCTGGAGGTCGTGGCCGGGGTGCCGGACGGGGCCGCGGCGCTGGCCGCGGTCGCCGAGCACCATCCCGACGTGCTGGTGGTCGATCACGAGATGCCGGTGCTCGACGGTCTCGCCGTGCTCGAACGGCTGTCCGCCGCCTACCCGGACGTCCGGTCGGTGATGCTGACCCGGCACGCCCGTCCCGGCGTGCTGCGGCAGGCTCTTTCGTCCGGTGCCAAGGGGTTCCTGGCGAAGACGGCACCGGCGTCCCTGCTGGCCGAAGTGATCCGGCGAGTCCACTCCGGGCTGCGCTACGTCGATCCGGACTTCGCCGCGGACGCCATCGCCGAGGTCCGCTGTCCGTTGACCGAGCGGGAGCTGGACGTGCTGCGGCTGGTCGACGACACCGTCACCGCCAACGAGATCGCTCGGGTGATGCACGTGTCCGCGGGCACCGTGCGGAACTACGCGTCGTCCGCGATGACCAAGCTCGGCGCCCGCAGCCGGGGACAGGCCGCCCGGATCGCCCGCGACCACGGCTGGATCTGATCCGGCTGTGCGCCGGGGAGTTCTCCTATACGCTGTATAGTATGGGTACGGGGGGAACCGCCGAGCGCATCGCCTCGGCGGCGCGGGCGATCCTGCTCGCCGAGGGCGCCGCGGCGGTCAGCATGCGGCGGGTCGCCGACGCCGTGGGCATCACGCCCATGGCGATCTACTCGCACTACCCGAACCGGGACGCGTTGCTGCGCGCCGTCGCAGACGCGAGTTTCCTGGAGGTGGCCGGCAACTGGGGGCGGCGTGCGGAGACCAGTGATCTGCGCGCGCGGGTCTTCGGGTTGCTGGACGATCTGCTCGACTTCGCGCTGGGGCAGCCGCACCTGTACAACTTCCTGATCGCCGACCGGCGCGAGTCCGCGCGGCGTTTCCCGGACGACTTCCGCGACGGCGGCTCGCCCACGTTCAGCCCGATCCTCGCGCTCGTCGACCTCGGCATGCGGGAAGGTCTGCTGCGCCGGGACGACCCGCTGGAGGTCGCGCTGATCTTCACCTCGTCCGCCCAGGGCCTGATCCAGCTCTACCTGAGCGGGCGCATCGGTCTGTCCGAAAAGGACTTCCGTGCGCTGTGCGCGCGGACGGTGGGGAGGATTCTCGATGGACTCGAAACGTGATCGGCTGTTAGCTGGCCTGGGGGCCGCGCTCTGCTCGGGGTTGTTGTCCTTCTTCGGCACCGGTTTCACGCCGGTACCCGCGCTGACCTGGCTCGCTCCGCTGCCGGTGTTGCTGCTGGCGCCTCGGGTGTCGGCCCGGCTGGCGGCGGCCGCGGCCTTTCTCGCCGGTGTGCTGGGGTCGTCGAACAACTGGGCGCATTCCCTGCACTCCACCGACGTTCCGCTGCCGATGGCGCTGGGGATCAGCGCCGGCTCGGCGGCCACGCTGACTGCCGCGGTGTTGCTCTTCCGCGCCCTGGTCGTGCGTGGCATGCCGTTGCTGGCCACGGTGAGCGCGCCCGCCGTGTGGACCGGTGTGCTGTACCTGGTGGGGGTGACGAACCCGACCGGCGTGATGGGCACTCCGGCCAACAGCATGGGCGACGTGCCGGTGGTGCTGCAGATCGCGTCGGTCACCGGGTTCTGGGGCATCGAGTTCGTGCTGCTGCTGGTGCCCGCGGGCATCGCGGCGATGGTCGGCTCGACGGTGTCCCGGTGGCGGATCGGGGTGGCGCTGGGCGTGGTGCTCGTCGGCGTGCTGGGCTTCGGAGTCGTCCGGCTGGCGGGCGAGACCGGGCCGTCGCACCAGGTCGCGCTCATCGCGCCGAACCAGGGGCATTGGGCGGTGGACGTCGCGACGGCGGACGGCGAGCGACTGGTCAAGGCCTACGCGGACCGGATCGCGACGTTGCCGGAGGGAGTCCGGCTGGTCGTGCTGCCCGAGGGCGAGTTCGGCGTCGACGACGCGAGCCTGCCGTCGTTGGTCGCGCCGCTCACCCGCGCCGCGCGCGACCGGGGTGCCGACGTCGTGGTCGGCTACGTGCGGCGGTCCGGGGGAGCGAAGCTCAACACCGCGCTCGCCATCCCCGCGGACGGTGGCGCACCGAACGCGTACGTCCGCGGGACCGGTGAACTGGTCCACGCGGCGGGTGCGGGCGTGCAGATCTGCGGGGAGGTCAACCTCGCCAACCCGAGCCGGGACTACGCGGCCGCCGGTGCGCGCACGATGGCGATCCCTGCCGCGGACGAGAAGGCGAACGGCTGGCAGCACGCGAGAGTGGCGTCGCTGCGCGGGGTGGAGAACGGGTTCGGCGTGGCCTGGTCCGGCCGGACGGGCGTGCTGATGGTGTCCGACGGGATGGGCCGGATCGTGGCCGAGGCCCGCACCGGCGGGCCGGACACCTTCACGACGGTGGTCGCCGGCCTGCCCGCGGGACCCGGAGCCACGGCGTACACCCGCCTCGGCGACTGGTTCGCCTGGCTGTGCCTGGTGATCGCCGTGGCGGCGGTGGTCGTCGCGGTGCGGCGCCAGCGGGTGAACCGCTGATCCGCGGCCGTCATCGCGGAGGAGGTTTGCGGCGGCGCACTCCGCACACGGTGGCGGTCAGCAGGACCAGCAGCACCTCGATGACCCGAGCGGACAACAACGACGTCTCCACCACGATTCGCATCGGACTTCCCCTTTCAGCCGAATCCGCGTGACTCCACGATGACGCGGGAAAGGGGACCCGTCATCCTCCTGGTCAGGATGGGCTGTGACCGTTGCCGGTGCCGCGGCCGTCGTGCTCGAATGAGGTGATCCTTTTAGGGGGTGCCGTGCACTTCAACGACGAAGTCGACTGGCCAGAAGTCTTCCGAGAGCACATTTCCCGACCCGGCCTCGCCGATCCGCGCAATCCGCGCCGCTCCGCCTACGTCACCACGATGGTCTTCCTCGAAGCCGGCCTCAAGGAGATCGACGACCAGCTGTCCGGCCGCAACTCGCGCAGCCGCGACGAGCTCGCGGGCGCCCGGCTGACGCGCAAGATCATCGTGCGCCGCGCCGCCACGATGGCCGCCGAACTGCCGTGCGCCGTGAGCGCCGGGGAAGGAGCGTTCCGCGACCGCTGGCCGAGCCGCGGCGGCATGGCGAACTTCTTCACGTGCCTCATCAAGTACACCTGCACGGCACCGCGCTGGGGCCTTTTCCTCGACTACGGCCCGCGCCGGGCGCTCGCCGAACTGCCCAGGGTGCGCAAGGGCGAGCTCGAACTCACCGATCTCATCGCGAAGATCGCCACGCACGACCTGCGCATGCGCATCCGGTTGGCGAGGTACTGGCTGTTCCAGCTCTCGCTGACGATCGACGCCAAGTGGCAGTCGGTGGCCACGACCGCCTACCGCGAAATGCTCGACGCGTACTCCACCCGCTGGGCGCCGGTGTACGAGGAGGGCTTGAAGCTGCTCGGCGTGCGGTTCCGGCCCGGCGTCACACCGGAGAAGCTCAGCATGATGGTGTCCGCGCAGACGTCGGGTTTCGCGCAGCACATCGCCGGCACCGGTGACGACACCGCGGACAACCGCGACCTGTTCGTGGCGTCCGTCGAGGCGCTGATCCACGCCTGTCTCGACCCCGGTGACGGGTGTGACATCGCGGAAGCGCTGCGCAGGGCACTGCGTCGTGAGCAGGGCTGACTGCTTTTCCGCGTCCTTTGAGAACTCGGCTTCGTTGGAGAGGTGGGCGGTCCGGTCCGTCAGCGGCGGGCCGGCCGCGGGTGCGTTCCCGGGGTGCTGCCTGCCGTCGTGCGGCCGCCCCGGGTTCCTCGGTTCGCGGAAGGTTCTCCGGGGATCGAGGAACTCACCCGACGTCGGTAACGTCTGGAAATTCGGACATTCAGCCCTGAATCCGGCGGGTTTTCCTCGTAGTACGTCACGCGATCGTGCGACAGACGTCGAATGGTCCACTGTGGACGACTGCTTAGCATGTCCACTGTGGAAACTGTTGACATGACTGTTGAAGAACGCCCGCAGGGCGTCTCCGCCAGGCGAACGCTGCTGCGCGGCCTCGCTCTCGGCGGGATCTCGGTCGCCGTGAGCGCCTGTGCGTCCGGCGGCAGCAAGGCGGCTGGAGAGGGTGCCGCGACGACGGTGCCCGCGCCGCAGAGCACGGACCTGCCCAAGACGCCCGACGGTGCGTTGCAGCGGTTGCTGGAGGGCAACAAGCGACTGCTGGCGAACGAGCGGCTGCACGTGCAGACGCTGTCGGACATCCGCAAGCACGCCACCGGACAGTCGCCGTACGCGCAGGTGTTCGGGTGCGCGGACTCGCGCGTGCCGGTCGAGGTGGTCTTCGACGAGGACTTCGGTGACGTCTTCGTGACGCGCACGGCCGGGAACGTGTTGTCGGAGCCCACGATCGGCACCATCGAGTACGGGGTGCTGGCGTTGAACACGCCGCTGATCATGGTGCTCGGGCACCAGAACTGCGGTGCGGTGAAGGCGGCCGTGGACGCGATGAAGGACCCGAGCAAGCTGCCGACCGGTGCGCTGGGCGCGCTGGTGTCCGCCTTGCTGCCCGCCGCGAAGGCGGCCAAGGGCGAGGACGTCTACGCCTCCGCCCTGGAGGCGCACGTGCGCAGTGTCGTCGCGACGCTGGAGGGCACGCCCTCGCTCGCCGAGGCGATCAAGGCGGGCAAGCTGCGGGTGGTCGGCGCGTCGTACGACCTCGCCACGGCCAAGGTCACGATGTACTGAGCCGCGGCCGGTGCGCCGGCTGTGTTTTCCGGGTTTTCCGGGCTTTGCGGACGGAGTTCCGACAGTGTCCGAACAGGACGTTCGTCGGGCCGTCCACGTGGGACTCTCCGAAGATGGGTGAACTTTCCGAAACGTGCGCGGAGCTGGTGGCCTGCCTGCACCGGATGCGGGCGGGCCTTGCGGCGCGCGGTGACCTGACGGGCGCGGACCAGGTGCTGAACCTGATGATGGCGACCGTCGCGGCCGACGAGATCGTGTGTGCGCTGGCGCGTGAGGATGCTGCGCGGGTGAAGTTCCACGCCGACCTGCTGCACTCCAGCCTCGAGTCGGCGGGCCCGATCAGGTTCGGGTTCCTGGGATGAACTTGCCGATCGTGCTCCCGCGCGTGTTCGGTCGCAGGTCCGCGTCGCTGACGTACCTCGACGAGGTCAGCGTTGCCGCGATGGTCTCGGCACTGGAGCTGGAGCCCGGTGCGCGGGCGTCGCTGGACGTGACCGCACGAGCCCTGCGCATCGCACCACGGCACGAGTGGCTGGTGCTGCGGTGGTTGCGCACCCTGGCGTTGCGCGGGGTGATCGAGTTCGACGGCCGCGGGTACCGCGTGCTCGGGGAGGTTCGCCGCCTCAGGCCCGAGGATCTGAGCTCGTCGTACCGGCGGCTGAGGATTCCGCGCAACGCGGCGCGGTTGCACGAGCGGGCGGTCAGGCGTCTGCCCGAACTGCTCAGGGACGAGGTCACGGCGGGAGCACTGCTCGCACCGGACGGCTCGGCGTGCGCAGCGCTGGCGGGTGAGGGCTTGAGTTCCTGCACCGATGAGCTCGACGAGGACTGTGCGCAGCTCGTCGGCTCCGGTGCCCTGGTCCGCCGGCGCGCGGTCCGGGTGGTGGAGATCGGTGGCGGCACCGGGCGGACCACCGACGCGCTGCTGGACGTGCTGCCTTCCGCGATCGCGTGCTACCGGTTCACCGACGTCTGCGAAGAGGTCCTGTGGGCCGTGGTGCGGGCGCGTCCGGAGCTTCGCGCCGAGATTCTCGACGTCAACCAGGACTTCGCGGACCAGGGTTTCGCGGACGCCTCGGCCGACGTGGTCGTGGCGGGTCACTCGTTGCATCACGCGACCAACATCGGCCGCGCGCTGATGCGGATCCACCGCCTGCTCGTGCCCGGCGGTGAACTGGTGTTCAGCGTTCCGGCCGGGGACGATCCCGCCGCTCTCGTCTCGACGCACTTCCTGCACTCGCCGGTGCCGGGCGGTGAGGTCCTGCGCGGAGGGCAGATCTTCCCGGACGGCGGTGTCTGGGAATCCGCGCTGCGGGCCGCGGGATTCGCGCTCAAGGTGTCGATGTCGGCGGGCGCCCGGTCGTCGGTTCGGCATCACCTGTTCCACGCGGTCCGCGAAGCGGTGTGAGTCGGATCCACCGGGATCGCGCCGTTCAAGTTCGAAGAAAAACGTTGGATGAAGTGCGCATGGATCCCAGGTGGACGGGTGTGCATCCCGAACGCGCCGGAACTGGAATGTTCTCCACTGTTGTCATCTCAGTTGGGCGAGTGTCCGGCGGCGGCCGGATCCGTCTGAGACGACCTCGGTCGTCCGCGTTCTTCGGAAGCCATTCCTTGTTTTTCGGGGTTGCCCGGGGGGCTTGCTGACCATGAGTGGCCGAGAACGTGATTTCGCAGCGTAGTAGCTGTTGGGGGATGTGCACGCTGCGTTGTCGAACCTGTTCGACGACCGGTCGTCGAACGAATCGAAAGAACTGTTCGTGAACATTTTTCACGTATTTCTCAGATGGTGCTGTTCGTTTGTGCAAGTGATGTTCAGTGGTATAAGGGTTTCCCAGGTAAAACCCTGCGACCTGAGGTGGTTGGTTCCTTTTGATTGGTAGCCTCCGGCAATGTGCGTGACCGGTCACGTCATCGGTGAAAATCACCAATCGAGATGCCCCCAGGGTGGGATGAAGGTGTGTGATGATGACCGGAGGCACGCTGGTCGGCAGAGATCGGGAATTACGTCTCTTCGCTGACGCCGCGGCCGCGGTACGCGCCGGCACACCGCGAGTCGTGCTCGTGCGCGGACCGAGCGGAATCGGCAAGTCGGCCTTGCTCGACGCCGCGCTGGAGGATCTGCGGCCCAGCGCCGTCCTGAGGACGACCTGTGCTCCCGAAACAGCCGCCTTCGACGCGGCGTGCGGGTTGCTCGGCTCCACTCCCGGCGCGGAACCGTTGCGCTGGAAGCTGCCGGTGTTGCGCTCGCTCGACGACGGTGCCGGCGACGAGGACCACCGCGGCGAGAGACAGGCCGTCTTCCGGTCGATCCTGCGCCTGCTGCACCGGGTCGTGCTGGACGCCGTCGATCGCGCGGGTGAGCTCGTGCTGGTGATCGACGACGTGCAGCACTGCGACGCCGCGACGCTGCGCTGGCTGGACTTCACCCTGCGCCGGGCGGCGGAACTGCCGTTGCTGGTCGTGCTCGGTCTGCGCACGGAGGCGTTCGCGTCGGCGTCCCCGCCGTTCGGATTGCTGGAGCGGCACAGCGGCACGGTCCTCGACCTCGGCCCGCTGCCGCCCGCCGACGCGGCGGTGCTGGCCGCGAGCGCGCTGGGACCGAGGGCGGAGGCCGGTTTCACCGAGCAGTGCGCCCGCGTCGCCGACGGGAACCCCGGAACGTTGTCGCGCCTGATCGAGGTGCTGAACGGCCGGCGCGTCCCGCCGGTGAACGGTGAGGCGTCGCGGGTGGCGGAGATCGGCAGGACGGTCGCGCCGCGGGACGTGCTCGCCGTGCTCGGCCAGACCGGCCACGCACTCGACGTGGCCAGGGCCGTGGGTGCGCTGGGCACGACGGACGCCGAACTCGTCGCCATGCTCGCCGAGGTGCCCGTGGTCCGGGTGCAGGAGGTGGTAGAGCTGTTGCGGTGCAACGACTTCCTCGACGAACGCGGATCGGCGGTCCAGGTGGTCGCACCGGTGCTGCACGGCTTGTCCGCGCTGCGGCGCGAGGAGCTCCGCGGCCGGGCCGGGTGGCTGCTCAGCGTTGCGGGGTATCCGGCCACGCACGTCGCGGAGCAGCTGTTGCCGCTGCCGGAACAGCCACCGCCGTGGATGCTCGACATCCTGCGGGAAGCCGCCCGGCAGGCTCCTCTCCAGTCGCGCCGCCGCTTCCTGTTCGCGGTGTACCGGTCCGGTCCGCGCGATCCGCGCAACCGGATCGATCTCGCCGCGGTCGTGGGGCTGAGCGACCCGGACCGCGCCCTGGAACTGTTGCGCGAGGCGCTGACGCTCACCGCGGACGTCAGGGAGCGCGCGTCGGTCGTCGGCAAGCTCGCCGCCGCGGGGCTCGCCGCCGGCCGCGCGCCCGAGGTGCTCGACCAGGTCGACGAGGTGCTGGCCGAACTGGGGCCGGTGGCCGAAGCCGGCGACGCCGCTCATCGGGACCTCGTGGGCTACCTCACCGCGATCCGGGTCCTCGGAGGTATCACGGATCTGACCACGATCGGAACCGCGGCGCCGA
Organism: Lentzea alba; assembly: GCF_011067745.1. Taxonomy (GTDB): domain Bacteria; phylum Actinomycetota; class Actinomycetes; order Mycobacteriales; family Pseudonocardiaceae; genus Lentzea; species Lentzea alba. The sequence continues at coordinate 305,140 of NZ_JAAMPJ010000009.1, read as the reverse complement.
GTGCCCGGGCCCTGTTGCCCGCCGACTTCGGCACCGGTGGTGACACCGTCGCCGAACGGCTGAGCGCGGCGGCGCGGAGCGCGCTCGCCGCCATCCAGGGCGAGCCGGCTCGCATCGCACTCGCACACGCGACCACGGCGGTCCGGCTCATCGGACCGGGCGAGCCCACGGCAGGTTCGTCCGTGGGAGCTTTCGTGTGTTACCTCGCCGGCGATCGGACCACCTCGCTGGCGACGCTCGGCCGTCTGATCGAGGACAGCGCGGCGTCGAACAACTCTCGGGCGGAAAGCGCGGCACTCGCCATGCGGGCCATGATCCGGGCCGAGTCCGACGAACTCTCCGGCGCCTACGCGGACGCGTGCCGGGCGGTGGAACTCTCCGGTGCGGCGGGCCGCAAACACACCGTCGCGCCGCGCGTGGCACTGGCCTCGGTGCTGGTGCTGCTCGACGAGGCGGACACGGCCGAGACGGTGCTGGGCGAGGCGACGACCAGCAGGGTCCGCGAGTACTACGAGTACCTGATGACCAGGGCCAGAATCCGCTGGGCCCAGGGAGATGCGCAGGCGGCGCTGACCGACCTGGTCGCCTGTGGCGACAGCCTGCGCGAGGTGGGCGTGACCAACCCGGTCTTCGCGCCGTGGTGGGTGGATCTCGCCCGGCTGCTCGCCGATCTCGGCCGAGCCGACGAGGCTGTGGAGGCGGTCGAACGGGGAACGGAACTGGCCCGCCGCTGGGGCACGCGGCAGGCACTGGGACTCGCCCGGCTCGCGCAGGGCGCGATCGCCCGTCACGACCGGGCGCCCGCACTGCTGAGCGAGGCCGTCGAACTGCTGGCCGCCGCGGGGGACCGGGTGCGCCAGGTGCAGGCCGAGCACCTCCTCGGGCTCGCACTGGCCCGCGGTGGTGACCTGAGAGCCGGACGCGCACGCCTGCGGCACGCGGTCGATCTCGCGGTGCGCTGGGGCCAGCTGGCACACGCGTCCTGGGCGCGCGCCGGCCTCGAAAGCCTTGGTGGCCGGATGGGACGGCGGGACGAGGTGTGGACGGGCTCGCTCACCCCGAGCGAGCGCAGGATCGTGGACCTGGCTGCCGCCGGAGCCTCCAACCGCCAGATCGCCGAGTCGCTGGTGGTGTCGCTGCGCACCGTCGAGATCCACCTGACCAGCGCTTACCGCAAGCTGGGGGTGAGCGGACGGCGGCAGCTCGCCGGAGCGCTCGTCCCCCGCACGGGCTCCGGGTCCCGGGGGTGAGGGGCATGGAGACGGCGGTGGCGGAGAAGGGCCGAAGACGGACCGCGGATCCTTGCAGCGGGCACGTTCTGGTCGAACGAGAGCAGGAAATCGACGTGCTGCGCGGCGTGGTGGGCGATCTGGTGTCGGGCACACCACGCACGGTGTTGTTGCGCGGTCCCGGCGGGGCGGGACGCAGCGCCCTGTTGCGCTGGACTCGGACGCACGCCGAGACGGCCGGGTGCCGGGTCCTCGTCGGCCGGTGTTCCCGCGGCGAGACGGCCAGGCGGTTCGGGTTGGTGGCGCAGCTGGACCCGCTGCGCCAGGGGGACTCCGAGGACCTGGCCACCACGATGAAGGCCACCCTGCTCGAAGACGCGGCGCGGCGGCCGTTGCTGCTCCTGCTCGACGACGTGCAGTGGATCGACCGGGCTTCGGCGCGGTGGCTGCGTTCCATGATCACCAGGCCCGCCCACCGGCCGGTGGCCGTGGTCTTCGCGGTCACCGATCCGTTCGCGCGGGACTGGCAGGAGTACGGCATCCGCAGCCTCCCCGCGGCGATGACCGTCCGGCGGCTGCGGCCGTTGAGCGAACCCGCGGTGCTGGCGGTGCTGCGAGCCCGCGCGGGAGACACGATCGACCCCGGGACCGCGCACGTCGTGGCCGAGTCGACCGGAGGACGTCCCGCACTGGTCCACGACGCCGCCGACCTCCTCGCCGCCGGTCCGCACCCGTGCGGGGAGGCCGAGCTGGTCCGGCGTTGTGCGGAGGCGTTCGCCGACCGGGCCGCGGCCCTCGTCGCCGGACTGCCCACCGAGCTCGCCGACCTCGTCCGGGTGCTCGCGCTCGAACCGGGGAACCTCGACTTCGAGCTGGTCTGCGCACTGGCCGGGGTGCGGACGATGTCGCCGGCCGAAGCGCGGGAACTGGTGAGCGGCCTGGCACTGGGCGCGGGCGGCACCCCGCTCGCACCTGCCGCCGACCGGATTCTCACCGGCCTGGACGCCCAGCACAGGGCGGACCTCTACGCCAGGGCCGCGACCATCGCCCACCGCGGCGCGCTGCCGGACCAGGACGTCGCGCGGCTGCTGCTGCGAGCCCGGCCGATCGGCGAGCGCTGGGTGGTCGAGACGCTGTGCCGGGAGGCGACGCGCGCGAGGAACGTGCGCGAGTTCGGCACCGCCGTCGAGCTGCTCGCCAGGGCACTGCGGGAACCTCTCGACGACCTGCGCAGGGCCGTGCTGGAGATCGACCTCGCGATCGCCAGCACACCGGACTCTCCCCTGGCGGGAGAACGGTTGCTGCGGCGAGTGCTGCTGCGCGAGGGTGGGCCCGACCTGGTGGACGTCCGGCTGGACGCGGCCGACCTGCTGGTGGCCAAGGGCGACGACGTCGAGGCCCGGTCGGCGATCGGGACGGCCTGCGGCAGGGCCGGGGTGACGCCGGCCGAACGGGCGGCGTTGTCGGCGCTGTACTGGATCGCCGACGATGCCTCGCACGACGTGACCGAGTTCGAGCTGCCCGTGTCGGTGGACCAGCCCGGCCGCCCCGACGGGCCGGACGAGGCCGGCGTGGCGGCGTGGCAGCTCGCGGTGCGAGGCGTCGACCTGGCCGCGACCCGCGCGCTGGCGATGACGGCGTTGGAGGGCGAGACCCGGCTGGTCACCTCGCAGGTGCTGGTGTGCCGCACGCTGATGCTGACCGACGACTCGACCGAGGCCCTGGCCGGTCTGGGCAGGGCCATCGCACTCGCGCAGGAGCGAGGTTCCGGCGTGCTCGGTGCCGTGGCGCATCTGGCCCGAGGCAAGGTGCACGCCCGCGACGGCAGGTTCGAGGAGGCGGCCGCGGACCTCGAGACCGCCCTGGCCCAGCATCCGCGGCAGTGCTGGCATCCCGTGGCGCTGCCCGGTCTGGTGGCGTTCGAGGCGGTGCTGGCGCTGGAACGGGGGCACGTCTCCCTGGCCGAGTCACTGCTCGACGTCGAGTGGGAGCCGAGGGCCCGGCGCGGGTTCGGCTGGGCGCAGGTCCTGCTGGCCCAGGGCGTGCTCGACCTGCACCGGGACCGGCCGGCCGACGCGGTGACCCACCTGCGCGAGTGCGGCCGGCGGCTGCTGGCGCGGGGCTGGACGAACCCGGCCCTGCTCGGCTGGCGCGCGCTCACCGCGATCGCACTGCGGGCACTCGGCCGGCAGGAGGAGGCCGCGGCACTGATCATGGAGGAACTCGGGCTCGCCGGGCGGTGGGGGACGCGCACAGCGGTCGGGAGCGGACACCTGGTCGCCTCGCTCGTGCTCACGGGGGCCGAGGCCGAACAGCACTGCGCCGAGGCGGTTCGGCTGTTGCGCGGCTCGGCGTGGAGGTTCCGGTACGCGCAGGCGCTCGCCGAGCTCGCCAGGTACCGGGTGTCGTCCGGAGCGATCGGGGAGGCGCTCGACCTGTTGCTCGAATCCGACCAGCTGGCCGGCGAGTTCGGCTCCCTCCACCTCGCCGAGCACCTCCGCGCCACGGCGGCGCGGATCGGGGACCTGTTGTCCCCCACCGAGCGCAGGATCACCGAACTGGCCGGCTGCGGACTGTCCAACGTGGACATCGCAACGCAGCTCGCCGTCAGCCGCCGCACGGTCGAGTGGCATCTCAGCGGCATTTACCGCAAGACCGGCGTCACGCGGCGGCACCAGCTCAGGGCCCTGCTCGACCTGGCCGTCGTCGAGGAGGGGGAGCGCGATGACGCTGGAGCGTGACGTCGAGCTCGGCCACCTCGCCGCGGTGTTCGACCAAGCGCGGACGGGTGCGGGGGCGACCGTCGTGATCAGCGGCCCGCTCGGCGTGGGCCGGTCCGCGCTGCTGCTCGCCGGGGCGGCCTGGGCGCGACGGGCGGGGTACCAGGTCCGGTGGGCCGCCGCGTCGCCGCTGGAGAGCGACTTCGTGCTCGGCGTCGTGCTCCAGCTGCTCGCCCTGGGTCAGCACGGTGAGCCCGCGGTCAGTGAGTCCACTGTGGACTCGATCGTGCACGCGCTGAGCACCGGCGAGCCGCTCGCGTTGCTCGTCGACGACCTGCAGTGGAGTGACGAGGCTTCGTTGCGGGCCTTGGCGCGGCTGGCCTGCCGGATCGGCAGGCTGCCCGTGGTGCTGGTGGTGACCGTGCGCGACGGCGACCCCGGCACGGAGACGCCGCTGGTGCGGGAGGTGCTCGACGCGGCCGCGGTGGTGCTGCGGCCGCGGGACCTGTCGCCGGCCGCGACCGGTGAGCTGGTCGCGAGTGCGTTCGGCGAGCCGGGTGACGAGAAGTTCGTGCGGCGGTGCCACGAGATCACCGCCGGGAGCCCCATCGCGCTGACCGCCCTCCTCGCGGACCTGGCAGCGGACGGGATCCGCCCGGCGGTGAGCAGCGTGGAAGACCTGTCGGCCAGGCGGCCCGAATCGCTGCGGGCGAGGCTGGTCTCGTGCGTGCGCGCGTTGCCCGCGTCCACCCGCGCCGTCGTGCACGCGGTGGCGGCGCTGGGGGACGACGCGGACGAGGAGACGGCGCGGCTGCTGGCCCGGCTCGATCCGATCCGCTGGAGCGACACCGTGCGCCGGCTGACCCGCCTCGGCCTGTTCGCCGCCGGTCTGCGGCCGCGGTTCGCCCACGTGTTCGCCGCCGACGCGGTCGAGCACGCCATGCCGGCGCGGGAACGGGAAGTCCTCCACCTGCGGGCGGCGGAACTGGGACACCACCGGGGCCGCCCCGCCGAGCAGGTCGCCGCGCACCTGCTCGCCGTGACCATGCCGCTCGACGAGTGGGCGATCTCGGCGTTGCGGGAGGCGGGCAGGCTGGCGCTCGACCGGGGCGAGCCCGTGCTGGCCGCGCGGTGCCTGCGCAGGGCGGTGTTCGCGGTACCGGAGGACGGTCCGCGGCGGGCACGGCTGCTGGTGGATCTCGCCGTGGCCATCCGCGACACCGACCCGGCGGTCGCCACCCGCCACATCGTCGCGGCCCTTCCCCACCTCGGCTCCGCACGCGAACGCGGCGCGGCGTTGATGCGCCTGGAACCGTCCTGGCTCGCGAGGGCACCCCAGCCGGTGGCCGACCTGATCCGCGGTGTCACGGCGGAGCTCGGCGACGTCGCCACGCTCACCGGCGTCGACCGGGACCTGGCGTTGCGGCTGGAGGCGAGGACCCGCTACCTCGGCTGTGGTGACCCGAACGTGCTCGCGGCCTCGGCCCGGAGACTGGCCGAACTCGGCAGCGAACCCGCCATCACCGGTGGCGCGGAACGGGAGTTGCTCATCGTGCTGCTGCACTCGAGCATGCTCTCGGTCCGGATCTCCGCACCCGACGCGGCCAGGACGGCCAAGCGAATCCTCGACCGCGAACCGGCCGCACGGGGCCACGTCCACACCCCGGCACGTCTGCTGATCAAAGTTCTGGTCACCGCCGGAGCGCTCGACGAGGCGTTGTCGTGGCTCGACACCGCGGCCGACCTGGCGAGTCCGCTCGACGGAGGTCTGGAGCTCGCGCTGATCGACGCCGATCGCGCTCTGGTGCGGGCGCATCAGGGTGCGACGGCGGACGCGGTCGCGCTGGCGGTCGCCGCGGCGCGGGCGCCGGTGCCGGACTGGGCGGTACCGGAGTCGCCGTTCGTGCGCTCGATGGTGCTGACCGCGATCGAGTGCGAGGACCCGGACCTCACCCGCCTGGTGCTGGAGCGTTGTGAGGCCCACGTTCCGGTGGACCGGCCGGTGCCGGCGGCCGTGCGGTTGCTGCGGGCGTCGCTGGCCGACGGCGAGGACGACGTGGGTGCGCTCTCATACGTGCTGGAGTGCGGGAGCGAGTTCGAGCGGCTCGGCTGGCGGAATCCGGCGTTGGTCCCGTGGCGGGCCTGGGCGGCGCGGCTGCACCGCAGGCTCGGCGACCTGCCGGAGGCCCGGCGGCTCGCGGACGAACAACGTCGTCTCGCGGCGACGTGGGGCGAACCGCGGACCCACGGACGGGCGTTGCGCCTGCTCGGCGAGATGACCGAAGGCGCGCGTGGCGTGGCGCTGTTGCAGGACGCCGTCGACGTGCTGGAGTCGGCTGTCCGCCCGCAGGAGGTCGCCGCGACCGTGTGGTCGCTCGCCAACCGGCTGCGGGCCGCGGAACTGCCCGGCCACGAACGTGCGGCCGCCCGTGCCCACCGCCTCGCGTTGAGCGACCCGGACTCCCTCGCGGCCGGGCCGCTGCCCTCCGGTGCGGACTCCGCGTCCGGCATCCCGGCGCTCACCGAAGGGGAGAGCCGGGTCGCCGAACTCGTCGCGGAGGGCCTGACCAACGGGGAGATCGCCGAACTGCTCGAGGTCAGCAGACGAGCCGTCGAGAAGCGCCTCACCAACTGCTATCGCAAGCTCGGGGTCGCGGGCAGGACGGGGTTGCTCGACGTTCTCGGCTTCGCACAGGGGTCCGGCACGGCACCGCTCACCGAGTAGTCGTGTGGACATGTCCGCGACGCCGGAGTGCGGGCTCCGTACCCCGAGAGAGCGCTCCCACAGAGTTGCCGTTCGCTTCCCGCAGTGTCGTTGACCGCACGGAGAACGGGTTTCTAGCCTTCTCACCACAAAGCCTCCTCCCCCCGAAAGGTCAGGTCGAGATGAAAGTGGCCGCCGGACTGTCAGAGGCGAGTGCAGCCGTCGCCGACGCGTTGCTGACCCAGGACACCACCAGCCACCCGGACGCCTGGGTCGACCTGTTCCGGTGGTTGTCCGTCGAGTCGGGGGCGGGCGTCGCCCGGCTCGACGGCGCGATGCGGATCGTCCAGGCCAACGCCGAGTTCCTGAGGCAGTTCCGCAAGACCCCCGGCGATCTCTACGGATGCCCGTTCCTCGATCTGCTGCACCCCGGCGCCCAGGTCCGGGCGCGCCGGAAGTTCGCCCGCCTCTCCGACAGCAGACGGCCGCAGATGCTCGATCGGATGGCCGCCGCCGGTGCCGCGCCCGGCGAACCGGCGTTCCGGTGCCAGGTGGCCGCGGTGCCGGTCAGGGACGCGCTCGAACGCCTTGTTTGCGTTGTGGTGCTGGTGAAGCCGGAGCCCGCCGTCGCGGGGAACACGGCGCCCTCCGCCCTGTTCGGTGAGGCCGACACCCAGATCCTGGAAGGGATCGCGGCCGGTGAGTCCGGTGCGCAGCTGGCGCGCAAGCTGCACCTGAGCCAGCAGGGGGTCGAGTACCGGGTCAGTGCCATGATCCGCCGGCTCGGCGTGCACAACCGGGCGTCGCTGGTGTCCAAGGCGTACTCGCTCGGTGTCCTGGAGCTCGGTCAGTGGCCGCCGAGGGCGCGGCGCGCGGCCGCCAGCTGACCGGTCAGGACAGCACGTTGCCGTTCGCTTCCCGGTACGGCCTGGTGCGCCGGGCGTCCAGGTGGATGTAGGTGCGCTGCAGCCAGCGGTCCCTGCCGTCGTACCGGGGTTTGAAGGCGGTGCGGCCGTGCAGCGCGAGCCGGTTGTCGACGATCGCCAGGTCGCCCGTGCGCAGGATGAACGTGCGCCGCACCTGGTCCAGCGCGTCGCCGAGCGCGCGGAACGCGGCCGCGGCGACTTCGTCCTGAGGCTGCGTGGCGTGGAAGTCCACCACGATGTCAGGGTCCTCCGGAGCGCCGTTCAGCAGGGCGCACGGTTTCGCCGACGGCACGCTGTCCCCGAAGGAGGGCGGCGCGTCCGTGATGAACCGGGGTTCGCCGAGGACGGCCCGCATTTCGGGTGACAGCAAGGAAAGTGCGGTGCGCACGCTCGCGGTGCGCAGCCCCGCCACGTTGTCGTGGTCGTTGCGCAGGCACAGCAGCGCGACGTAGTCCGGCCGGTGTGTGTGGAAGGCGTTCTCCACGTGCATGGTCAGCGTGGTCGAGCCCGCGTTGCCCTGGAAGTCCTCCTTTCCCGGCACCGGGACCACGTTCTGCACCAGAGCGCCGCCCTTCTCCTGGCGGAACGCCGTGACGTCGCCCAGCTGCAGGCTGGTGAGCGCCAGTGCCGCGGCCGGCGTGGTCGGGTGCTTCTCGACCGAACCCGGCACGTTCGGAGTGGGCGGCAGGTCGTTCTCGTCGACGGGCAGACCGCGCACCAGCAGCACCGCCTCGGCGCCGGGATGCCTGCGGAAGCGGCGCAGCGCCTCACGCAGTCGCAGGGGAAGCTCGCACGACAGGTCCAACGCCTGTTGCACCCACTCGGTGCCGTCGATCAGCGCCAGCGGGTTCGCGGTGAGGGTGGTCGTGAGCCGCCGGACGGCGTGCCGCTCGTCTTCCGTGAGCTCCAACGAGATCGTGCCGTCCGTGTTCACGGGCGCGTCCATCTGAGACGTCATGGCTGACTTCCCCTCTCGAGGGTCGGGACGGCGTCAGCTTCGCGCGGCCCGCCAACCGGTCACATCGCCCAACCTGTCAGCGGTGCCGCGAAATCCTGGGCGTTGTCACTCCGTTCGCCGTGCCAACTCGGGTGATGTGCGGTGCTCGGCGTGGACCGGAGGCTCTTAGCGCGGCCCGGTCGACGGTCCGCTGGGTTCCCTTCGAGCACGAGGTGGCTGAAATGAACAACAACAACCGCAACGCGAACAACCCGAACAACAACCTGAACAACAACAACCTGAACAACAACAACGCGAACAACAACAACGCGGCGAACTGAACGACCGCCTGGTTGTGAACCCCGTTTGAGCCGGGGTCGGACGATCCACGTCCGGCCCCGGCTTTCGGTGTGTTCAGACACTGGGGGTGGTCATTCGAAGGTACCGAACCCCTGCTGTCCCGTACCACAGTTTTACCAATTGAGTCATGTTTCCCCCGGTTTGCGAGAAGATCACTCTGATAGGTTTTCGCCACTATCAGGTGACTTTTTCGAATCCGTGTTCGCATTGTCGTCCGTCGAATTCGACGGACGTTCACTTCCGCGCACGGGTGACGGCTCGCCAGGGAAGGGGTCGCGGTGGTGAACGGGGACGACTGGGCAGAGGTTCGGGCATGTCTGCGCACAGCGCTTTCCGCAGTTGCCGAGGGCCACGGCGGTGTCGTGCTGGTGGAAGGCGAGGCGGGCGTGGGATGCGGCCGCCTGCTCGCCTTCGCGCGGAACCTGGCGCTTTCCCACGGCGTGTCCATTTGTTCGGCCCGCGCGGACGAACTGGCCAGGTGGGCTCCGCTCGCCGTTCTCGCCGAGGCTCTCGGAGAAACGGCCTGGAAAGCGGAGGCGGCGCAACTGTTGCGGTCGATCGAGGGGCGCAGCGGCTCCGGACCCGTGTTCATCGGGCTCGACAACCTGCACTGGGCTGATCCGACGACGCTCTCGGCCCTGAGGTCCTTTCCGTCGGTGCTGGGGGATCGCCCGGTGCTGTGGCTGCTGGTGCGCCGCGACGGCATCGGCGCGGCGACGGAGGTGGACCGGCTGTTCGACCACCTCGAGTCCGAAGGTGCCACGCGGCTGCGGGTCCGGCCGTTGTCGGCGGCCGAGGTCGAGCGGATCGTGACCGACTTCGCCGGTGGCCGCCCGGACGGTGGCCTGGTCCTGCTCGCGGCCGGGGCGGGCGGCAACCCCGCCCTGTTGAACGCCCTGCTGGACGGTCTTCGCGAGGAGTACGACGTGCAGCGCGGCGACAGCGCCGCGGCCTGGTCGTCGCGGCCGTTGCCGGGCAAGGTCGTCACCGTCGTGCGGCGGATGCTGGACGGGGGCAGCGACGAGGTGATCTCCGTGCTGGAGGTCGCGGCGCTCTTCGGCGCGACGTTCCGGGTCGCCGACGTCGCGGACGTGCTCGGCCGGTCCGCGGGCGACATCCTGCTGGCGGTGCGCGAGGCGATGCGGGCGGGGATGGTCGTCCCCGGTGACGAACCGGACACCTTGGCGTTCCGGTACCACCTCATGCGGAGGGTGCTGCGGGAGTCGGTGACGCCGTCGGTCGCCGCCGCACTGCACCGGGAGATCGGCCTGTTGTTGTTGCGCCGCACCGGTACCGCCGCCGACGCGGCCGATCATCTCGTGCGGGGCGCGCTGCCGGGGGACACCCAGGCGATCCGGGCTCTCGCCGACGCGGCGGCGCAGGCGCTCGACACCGCGCCGGCGGCGGCCGCGGAGATCTCGCTGAGAGCGTTGCGGCTCACCCGCCCCGGCGCGGCGGACCACCACCGGCTCCTCGACCTCCGGGTGACCGCGCTGCTGCGGCTGGGCAGGCTCACCGAGGCCGAGGAGCTCGCCTCGGCGGGGCTCGCGGTGACCCCGCCGGAGGACCAGGCGGTGCGGCTGGGCACGGCGCTGGCGACGGTGCGGGTGCTGAACGGCCGTTACCGGTCGGCGGTCGCGGTGGCGGAACAGCTGTTGGCCAGTGGCGCCGACGACGAGCGGCTGCAGGCCACACGGCTGTTCGCGCTCCTCGCCAACGGTGACGACGAGGACGCGGGCCGGCTCGCCGAGGATGCGCTCGCCGGTGCCGAGGACCGGTCGGTGCTCGCCGGGACGGCACGGCTGGTGCTCGCGACCCGTCGGTGGGCCGCCGGCGACGTCACGGCCTGTGTCGACCTGCTGAACGAGGCGATGCGCTGCGGGCCGGGTGGGTGGCGGGACGTGCCGGTGCCGCATCCGCAGCTCGTGCTCACCGTCGCGCTGGCCGGCGTCGGCGACCTGCGCGCGGCCGAGGAGGCGTTCGCCGCGGCGGAAAGCCTGGTGGGACACGCGACCGACGTCGGCAGCGAGCTGCTGCTCCGGGTGGTGGGAGCCAGGGTGAAGGCGCGGACCGGCCGTGTCGCGGAGGCCACCGAGGTGGTGGAGGCCGCCTTCGAGCTCTCCGAGGAGCTCGGGGTGACCTGGCCCGCCTCGTTGATGACGACGGTGCTCGCCACGGCCGCCCTGCGCCGGGGGGACGTCACCGCCGCCCGGCTGCACCTCGGCCAGGCGCCCGAGTGTCACCTGCCGTACTTCCGCGCCGGTCACGTGTGGACGGCGCTGCAGGTCGAGGCCGCGCGCACGAGTCCGGGCGAGGCGCTGTCGGCGTTGGCCGCGAGCCATCCCGAACTGCTGGACCAGCCCGCACCGTTGCTGCTGGAGCCGGGCGCGGCCGCCTGGCTGGTTCGCGCGGCCCTCTCGGCCGACGACCGGGACCTGGTGCGGATGGTCGTCGCCGCGTCGGCCGAGGTGGCCAGGCGCAATCCCGGCGTCGCGGTGCTGGCCGCCGCGGCGGCGCACGCCCGTGGCGTGGCCAGGGGAGACGCCGCGTCGCTCACCGCGGCGCTGGACCAGTACGGCGACCCGTGGGCACGGGCGTCGGCCGCCGAGGACCTGGCCGCGGTGGACGGCGCCGGGGCCGTGGCGGCGCTGGAGACGGCGATGACCGGCTACACGGCGGCGGGCTCGACCAGGGACGCGGCGAGGATCAGGAGCAAGCTGCGCGAGGCCGGCGTCCGGCGCAGGCACTGGAGCTACGCCGACCGGCCGTCGACGGGCTGGGACAGCCTCACCGACACCGAACGCGAGGTCGCCGAGCTCGTCGCGGGAGGACTCACCAACCGTCAGGTCGCCGCGCGGATGTTCGTGTCCCCGCACACCGTGCACGCGCACCTCGGCCGGATCTTCCGCAAGCTCGGCATCACCTCCCGCGTCGAGCTGACCGGGTTGCGTCATCGGATCGCGTGACGAGGAGCAGGAATGACCGCACGCAGGACTGTCGTCACCGGGCTCGGTGTCGTGTCGAGCATCGGCAACGGCAGAAGCGGGTTCGGCGCTGGGCTGCGGGAAGGCCGCAGCGGAGCGGGCCCGATCTCGTTCTTCGACACGACCGGGTTCGCGCACGACCGGATGTGCGAGGTGCCCGATTTCCCCGACGGCGACTCGGAACAAGGCCTGGCCACTCGGATGACGGTGGCCGCGGCCCGGATGGCGGTGGAGGACGCCGCGGTTTCGTTGGGGGAGCTGCGTGACGTGCCGGGGCTCATCTCGATCGGCACCACCGACGGCGACGCGCGCGACGTCGACGTGTTGACCGAGATGGAGTTGGCGCAGGGGTTGCCGCACCTCGATCCGTTGCTGGCCAAGAGGTTCCGGATGAGCCGGATGCCGCTGGCGGTGGCGGCCGACCTGGGCCTGTCCGACGTCGAGGCGATCACTTTGCCGAACGTCTGCGCGGCCGGGAACTACGCCGTGGGCTACGGCTTGGACGCGATTCGTTCCGGCGAGGTCGACTTCGCGCTGTGCGGCGGCGGGGACACGCCCAACCGCAAGGTCTTCGCGAACATGTACCGCCTGGGAGCGCTCGCACCGGACGCGTGCCGGCCGTTCGACGCCGACCGGAAAGGCGTGGTGTTCGGCGAGGGCGCGGCGGTGCTCGTGTTGGAGGCGCTGGACTTCGCGCTGGCCCGTGGCGCCACCATTCACGCCGAGGTGCTCGGCTACAGCCTGACCTGCGACGCGTACCACCCGACCCGGCCGCTGCAGGAGATGGTGACCGAGTGCCTGCGCGGCGCGCTGGCCGACGCGGGTGTCGCGCCGCACGAGGTCGGTCTCGTGCTGGCCCACGGCACCGGCACGAAAGCCAACGACCCCATGGAGTGCGCGGCGCTCGCGGAGGTCTTCGGGCAGGGTGCCGTCCCGCCCGTCGCCGCGATCAAGTCCATGATCGGCCACACCATGGGGGCCGCGGCGGCGCACGCCTGCACCGCCGCTGTTCTCGCGGTGCAGGAAGGATTTCTGCCGCCGACGATCAACCACCGCGTGCTCGACCCGGAGTGTCCGATCGACTGCGTGCCCAACACCTCACGGGCCGGCCGGCCGGACGTCGTGCTGGTGAACGCTCTCGGCTTCGGCGGCGCGAACGCCGCCGTAGTCCTGGGCCGCTACACCCCCTAACCACCGCTGACCGCACGCGGGGCCCTTCCGTACTGCGTGACAGTACGAAAGCTCCCCGCGTGCGGTCAGTCATGCTGCGGCCGCGGCGGCTCGGACAGTGGCCGTTTTGTCTGGTTTGTGTTGTGGGGTGGTGCACGCGGGGAGCTTTCGTACTGTCTGACGGTACGGAAGGGCCCCGCGTGCAGTTCGGGATGCTGCGGCTGTGGTGGGTTGGGTGGTGGCTGGTTTGTCTGGTTTGCGTTGTTGGGTGGTGCACGCGGGGAGCTTTTGTGTACTGCTGCGGCACGGGAGGGCCCCGCGTGCGGGGTCGGTCAGCGGCCCAGGGTGTGGGCGGCGCGTAGGCCGTCTTCGAAGGCGCGGGTGGCGTTGAGGCCGGTGGCGCTGGCGGAGCCGCCGACCAACTGGAGGGGGAGGCCGGTATTGGCCAGCAAGGGGAGCAGGGTGGCGCGGGGTTCCTGGCCGATCGCCACGACCACCGAGTCGGCCGGGATCAGTCGGCGGGTTCCGGTTTCGTCGGTGACGCACACGCCGTCGGGGGTGATGGCCTCGCAGCGGACGCCGCTGAGCAGTTCCGTGCCCTGGCGGCGCAGCGCGTCTACGGCCGCCCAGCGGGTGCTGCGGCCCATGCCTGTCCCGATGCGGCCCTGGCGGCGCAGGATCGTCAGCGAGCGTGATGGGGGCGCTGGAGCTGGTCCCTCGGTCAGGCCGTGGTCGACGAGGAACCGCGTCCGCGCGTCGAGCGGGCTCGGCACGTGGCCTAGCAGGTGCGCCAGGTCCACCGCGATGCCACCGCCGCCGATGATCACCACTCGCTCGCCGAGCGACTCCGGTTCGCGGAACGCGCGCGGGTAGCGCACGACGTGCGGCAGGTCGGCTCCCGGCAGGTCGAGTTCGCGGGGTGTCACGCCGGTCGCCAGCACCACGCCGTCGGTCTGCTCGATCAGGGCGAGGTTGGCCGTGGTGATCGGGGTGTCCAGGCGCAGGTCTACGCCTAGCCGGGTGAGTTCGTCGGTGAAGTAGCCGATCGTCGCGCCGAAGTCCGCCTTGCCCGGCACGCGCCGGGCAAGGCGGAACTGGCCGCCGAGTTCGCTGGAGGCCTCGAAGAGCGAGACGCTGTTGCCGAGCGACGCCAGGGCGCGCGCGGCCTCCATGCCCGCCGGGCCGCCGCCGATGACCGCGTACCGGCGGGCGCGGCGCACGGTGAGGCGGGGGAAGACGAGTTCCCGGCCCGCGCGGGGGTTCACCACGCAGGACACCGGTTCGTCGCCGAGCGACCTGTCGATGCACGCCTCGTTGCAGGCGATGCAGGTGTTGACCGGCTCGTTCGTCCGGGCCTTCGCCACGATGGCGGGATCGGCCAGCAACGGGCGGGCCATCGACACGAAGTCGGCCTGCCCCTCGGCCAGCGCCCGCTCGGCCTGGTCGAGGCGGGTGTACCTGTTGGCCGTGATCACCGGCACGGCGAGGCGTTCGGCCGCGAGGGCCAGTTTCACGCCGGCCGCGTAGTGGCTCCACGTGCCGGGCGGCACCATCCCCTGCACGGTCGGGACCCGTGACTCGTGCCAGCCGACGCCCACGTTGACGGCGTGCACGCCGGCCAATGCGAGCTCGACCGCGAACGCCCTCTGCTCGTCCACTGTGGACGAACCGGGCATCAGGTCGTCGCCGGACATCCGGAACAGCACCGGGAGTCCGGCCACGCGGTCCCTGATCGCCGCCACGACGGCCAGTGCGAACCGGTTCCGCCGGCGCGCGTCGCCGCCCCACGCGTCGGTGCGGGTGTTCGTCAGCGGCGACCCGAACTGGTTGACGAGGTACCCCTCCGACCCCATCACCTCGACCGCGTCGAAGCCCAGTTCGCCCGCCAGCGCCGCGGCACGGGCGAAGTCGGCGATGGTGTCCTCGATCTGCCCGGTCGTCATCGCGACCGGCGGCTCGTCCGGGAACATCCGACTGGCGACTGTGGACGGACCGAGCGGCGGCAGGCCCGTGTACCGGCTGGAGGTGAGCCGGCCGGCGTGGAACAGCTGAAGGGCGATCCGGCCGCCTTCCGCGTGCACGGCGGTGGCCCACCGGGCGAGGGCGTCGTGCTGAGCGGGATCGCTCAGCACGACGTACCCCCGGCCCCCCGAGCCCTGCCGGTTCACCGCGCAACCGCCGGTGATGATGAGCCCGACCCCGCCACGCGCGCGCTCCGCGTAGAACTCCGCCACGGCCGCGCCACCGTCGTCACGTGTTTCGAGGTTGAGGTGCATCGAGCCCATCACGATGCGGTTGGGCAGCCGCATCCGCCCGATCATGCCCGGCTGGAACACTCGCCGCAGCAACGGATCACTCCGTTCGCGCGGGGCGCGGTGGCAGGCGCAGCGGTGCTGTCGCGTCGGCGAAGAACGGCGGTGCGACCACGCTCAGCCCGCCGTCGACGACGACGGTCTGGCCGGTGATGTACTCGGCCTGCGGCGACAGCAGGAACGCGACGGTCGCCGCCACCTCCGGCAGCGTGCCGGGGCGTCCCTTGGGCACGCGGTCGAGCACGGTGCCGATGTCCGGCATGCCGGGGACGCCGTAGAAGTAGTCGAGCGAGTCCGACTGGATCAGCCCGCCGTTCACCGCGTTGACGTTGATGCCGTACGGCGCGAACTCGACCGCCATGTACCGCACCCACGCCTCGATGGCGGCCTTCATCGCGCCGAGCGCGGCATAGGTCGGGTAGGCGCGAATGCTGCCGTAGCTGGACAACGCGACGATCCGGCCGCCGTTGTCCATCAGCCGCACGGCGTGTTGAGCGCCCAGCACGAACGATCGCAGGTTCATCGCGTACGACCGGTCGAGGTGGTGCGGCTTCAGATCCATGATGTTCTTGAACGCGCTGGCCGCGGCGTTTGACACGAAGTAGTCGAGCCTGCCGAACGCCGCGTGCGTCGCGTCGAACAGCGAGTCCGTGCCCTCCTCCGTCTCGACGTCGGCCCGCACCACCACGGCACGGGCGCCGAGCGCCTCCACCTCGGCCGCGGTCTTCTCGGCCAGTTCCTCGTTCTTCTTGTAGTTGATCACCAGGTCGACCCCGGAGCCCGCCAGCTGCAGCGCGAGCTCCCGGCCGATGCCCCGCGACGCCCCGGTGATGACCGCGACCCGGCGGCTCATCGCGCGTCCTCCCAACGGGCCTGCATCTCCCGGAACACCACGGACTTCTGCGCCTCGTTGGTGCCCTCCTCGAACCGCTGCGCCCGCGCGTCGCGGTACACGCGCTCGATCGCGCTGGTCCGCCAGTAACCGGAACCGCCGTGGATCTGCAGCGCCTTGTCGGTCACCCTGGTGAGCATGTCGACGGCGATCATCTTCGCCATCGACGACAGCGCCGGGGCGGCGGGATCGTCGTCCTCCCACGCCTGCGCGCCGTGCAGCACCAGCTGCTTCGCGGCCTCGATCTCCGCCTCGTTCTCCGCGAGCATGAACTGGACGGCCTGCCGGGACGTCAGCGGTTTGCCGAACGTCACGCGTTCCCTCGCGTAGTCCACCGCGAGCTCCTGCGCGCGGCGGGCGAGTCCGACACAGCTCATCGCGACCGAGATCCGGGACGGGGTGAGGAAACCACCGAGCGCGACGGCCAGGCCCTGGCCCACTTCGCCGAGCCGGTTGGCGATCGGCACGGGGGTGCGGTCGAACGTGAGGTGCGCGTGGTCGGTGCCGGTGACGCCCATGGTCTCGGAGGTGTCCACCACCGTCACGCCCGCGCTGTCGCGGGGCACCATCAGCGCCACCGTGCCGTTGTGACCGCTGCTCCCGTCCAGCCGCGCCGTCACGAGCCAGTAGTCGCACCGCACGCCGAAGGTGATCAGGTGTTTGACGCCGGAGAGCAGGTAGTGGTCGCCGGACCGTTCGACGGTCGCCCTGATGTCCGCGCCGGAACCCGCGCCGGGCTCGGTGAGGGTGAACGCGACCTTGATCCGGCTCGCGATCGAGGGCAGCACGAATTTGGCCCGCTGCTCGGGGGTGGCGAACTCGTCCATCGCCCGCCAGGTGCCGTTCACGACGTGCACGATCATCCGCAACGACCCGTGCGACCGCGCGAACACCTCCATGAGCCGCATCCACTGCGGGAACGAGACGCCGCGGCCGCCGTACTCGACGGGAGCGGCGAGCGACAGGTAGCCCCGGTCGCGCAGCTCCGTCCAGAGCTCCTCCGGCACCTCGCCGGTGCGCTCGATCCGTTCGGCCCAGCGTTCGCCCGGACCCGCGACGTAGGCCGCGACGTCGGTCAGCAGTTCGTCCAGCTCGGCCGCGGCGATGCCCGCGGACCGCGCCGTCCGCTCGATCATGTCGACACTCATGCGCTCTGCACCTCGGGAATCAGTGGTTGCGGACGCAGGGACTTGGCCTGCTCGCGGAGGAGGAACTTCTGCACCTTGCCGCTGGGGTTGCGGGGAAGCCGCGCGACGATCTCGAGCCGTTCCGGCCAGTAGTACTTGGACACGGCGTGCCGGTCGAGGTGCTTGCGCACGTCCTCCAGGTCGAGGCGGGTGTCCGGCGCGAGCACGACGAACGCGCACGCCCGCTCGCCGAGCCGTTCGTCGGGCATCCCGACGATCGCGACGTCCGCCACGGCCGGATGGCCGTGCAGGAGGTCCTCGATCTCGGCCGCCGGCACCTTCTCCCCGCCGCGGTTGATGACGTCGCGCACCCGTCCGGTGATCTGGACGTAGCCGTCGGCGTCGATGACGGCCAGGTCGCCGGTGCGGTACCAGCCGTCGGGCGTGTAGGCGTCCGCGGTGAGGTCCGGACTGTCGTGGTAGCCCTCGAAGCAGGTCTGCGACCGCAGCTCGAAGTTGCCCTCCGTGCCGGGTGGCAGCAGCTTGCCGTCGTCGTCGGTGACCCGCAGGCGGGTGCCGTCCATCGCCCGCCCGTCGGTGGACCACACTTTGCCGGGCGGGTCGTGCGGGCCGGAGAGCGAGCCGAGGCACGTCTCCGTGGTGCCGAACGCACCGCACACCGCGACGCCGAGCCGGTTCACCGCACGGGCCGCCAGTGTGCGCGGCACGGTCGTGCCGGTCGCGACGAAGATCCGCAGGGACGGTGCGGGCGGCTCGCCCTCCTCGACCGCCTTGGTGAGGTCCGCCAGGAACGGTGTCGCCGCCTGGACGAACGTGCCGCCGTGCTCGTTCAACGCGCGCAATCCCGTTGCCGCGTCCCAGACCGCCTGCAGCAGTGACGTGGTGCCCAGGGTCAGGGCCAGCCACATGCCGTAGAGGAAACCGGTCTGGTGGGCCAGCGGTGAGGGGATGTAGACGACGTCGGTGCCGGTGAGCTTCAGCCGTTCGGTCTGGGCCAGCACCGCGCGGCCCAGCGTGTCGTGCCGGTGCCGCACGCCTTTGGGCTCGCCGGTGGTGCCGGAGGTGAACAGCAGCTGCGCGGTGGCGTCCGGTGCCGGGCGGCGGGCCTCGATTGCGTCACTGTCCACAGTGGACTTGTCGAGCAGGGTTCGCCAGTCGTGCCAGCGCACGTGGCCCAGGCGCAGCGGAACCGAGGTCGGCCCCCGGCCGGCGCCGACGACGATCACGTGGTCCAGGCAGGCGAGCTCCTCGCCGTTCTCCACCAGCGCCGCCGCGATCTCGGTCGCGTGGGCCCGGCCGCGGAACTCGTCCGTGGTCACCAGCACCCTGGCGCCCGCCTTGCGGAGCATGAAACCGATCTCCCGGTTGCGGAAGATGGGCATGAGCGGGCAGCACACCGCGCCGATCCGCAGCGTGGCCAGCGCGACCTGGACGAACTCCGTCCAGTTGGGCAGCTGGCACGCGACGGGTTCGCCGGGACGCACGCCCAGCGCCAGCAACGCCGCCGCGGCCCGGTCCACGCCGGCGTCGAGCTCCCGCCAGGTCGTGCGCCGGGTGCCTTCGGGCCGGACGTCCACGACGGCGGTGTCGTCGGGCCGTTCGACGGCCCACCTCCGCAGCAGCTCCGGCAGCGACGCCGCGGGGGCGCGGAAGCCGCCGTCACGCGGGAAGACCCGCATGCCGATGCCGGTCATGTCGCGCAGGAAGTCCGGGTACGAGATCCGGTAGGCGTTGGGGTAGCTGAGCCTGGTCTGCCCGTCGGCCACGGATCCCGCCAGTGCCAACGACATCAGCACGCGGTGGTCGTTGAACGAGGACAGCGCGGCGCCGGTCAGCCGGGGGACGCCGCGCACGACCAGCCGGTCGGCGCCGTCCTCGCGGAGGTCTCCGCCCATCTGGTTGAGCTGCGTCATCGCGGCCACGCGGTCGGACTCCTTCAGCCGCACGTGGCTCACGTTCTCGAAGACGGTCTCGCCCTCGGCGTGACAGGCCAGGGTGCTCAGGACCGGCAGCATGTCGGGCACCTCGCGGCAGTCGATCGTCGTCGGCCGCAGCGGCACGCCGTCGTGGCGGATGCGCAGTCCGTCGGGTTCGAGCGCGAGTGGCACGCCCATGTCGCGGATGATGCGCAGGAACGCCGACTCCGGGTGGTCCGCCGCGTCGCCGTCCAACGCCGTGATGCCGCGCAACAGGACGTCGGCGGGCTGGATGGCGGCGGCGACGACACCGAACGCGGCCGAGCCGAGGTCGGGCGGCAGTGTCAGTTCGGTGGCGGTCGCGCGCTGGTTCGGTTCGATCTCGAAGCGCTGCCAGTCGGGCGACACCTCGACCTCGAGACCGAAGCGGCGCATCATCTCCACCGTCAGTTCGACGTACGGGCGTTCGTTGAGCTCGCCGTCGACCTCGACGACGGTGCGGCCGGTGGCGAACGGCGCGAGCAGCACCAGTCCGGAGATCCACTGGGACAACGTGCCGGGGATCTGGACGTGCCCGCCCGCCGGCCTGCCGGGCTGTACCAGTACGGGAGGTCGGTCGCCGGTGCTGCTCACGTCGAGGCCGAGGTCGCGCAACGCTGTGAGCAACGGGCCGACCGGCCTGCGCTGGAAGTACTTCTGGCCCTTGATCGTCACCGGCCGGTCGGCGAGCGCGGCGAGGCCGAGCATGAAGTACAGCGTGGTGCCGGAAGAACCAACCGAGACGGTGTCGCGCAGGGGCCGGTACGGGCCGCCGCGGACGGTGTAGCCCGACTCGTCGCGCCGGATGACGGTGCCGAGGTCGCGCAGCAGTTTCTCGGTGTAGCGCACGTGCCGGGCGTCGCACAGGCCGTTGATCCGGCTGGTGCCCTCGGCGAGCGAGGCGAGGATGAGCGCCCGGTGCGCGTGGTACTTCGACGGGGGAACGACGATTTCGCCTGTCAGCGGGCGCCGGCTGCGTTCGAGCAGAAGGTGCATGATGACTTCCGTTTGGTGGTCGAAGGCCGGTCAGGCCAGGACGTTGCCGTCGGCTTCGCGGACCGGCCGGGTGCGGCGCGCGTCGAGGTGCATGAAAGAGCGCTGCAGCCATCGGTCCGCGCCGTCGTAGCGGGGGCGGAAGGATGTGCGGCCGTGCAGCGCCAGGCGGTTGTCGAGCACGGCCAGATCACCGGGCTCCAGCACGAACGTGAGGGCGACCTCGTCGAGCGCGCGGGACAGCTCGGCCATCGCCGCCTCGGCTTCGGCGCCCTGCGGTTCGGTGCAGGCGAAGTCGACCTGGATGTCGGGGTCCGCTGGATCGCCTTCGAGCAGCGGACGGGGAGAGGCGGGCGGAAGCCCGGCGCCGAACGACGCCGGCGCGTGCGTGACGAAGCGGGGTTCGCGCAGGATCGCAAGGGTCTTCTCCGGCAGCAGCGGTAGCGCGCGGCGGATGCTCGCGGTGCGCAGCCCTGCCACGTTGTCGTGGTCGTTGCGCAGGCAGAGCAGGCCGACGTAGTCCGGCCGGTGCTGGTGGAAGCCGTCCTCGATGTGCATCTTCAGGTTCGCGGAGCCCTCGTTGCCCTGGAAGGACTCGTTGCCCGCGATCGGCACGATGTTCTGCACCAGCGCGCCGCTCTTCTCCTGCCGGAACGCGCCCATCTCGCCGAACTGCGCGCTGACCAGCATGAGCGCCGCCGCGGACGTCGTGGCACGGCGTTCCACCGAGCCGGAATCCCTCGGCGTCTCGGGCAGGGTCTCCGCAGCGACGGGCAGGCCGCGGATCAGCAGCACGCCGTCCACACCGGGGTCGCGGCGGAACCGCCGGACGGCCTGGCGCAGCCGTACGGGCAGCTGGTTGGACAGCGTGCGGGCGGTGTCGGCCCAGCCGTCCGCGTCGATGCGGGCGTCCGGATCGGCGGTCAGCTCGGTGACCAGGTCACCGAGCAGTAGTCCGTCCGACTCGTCGAGCACGAACACCGCTGCGGGATCCGGGCCTTCGTCGAGCGCCGGGTCGTTGTTGCCGAGCCGCGTCGTCATGGAGCAGCTCCTTCCTCGCCGGGGTTGGGATCAGCCTGGTGAGGCGCCCGGTGCGGTCACATCACCCATGTGGACACACCGCGCAACCGCTCGATCCGAAAAGGACCAGAGCTCGGGGAATTGCGGATCCTCGTAGCCACATGGGTGATGTGACCTCGATGGCGCGCGGCGATGGTTCTCCCTGCTCGCAGGTTGTCGGCAGGCCGGCTGGGAGATCGGATCGCTATGGAACGCATGTTGTCCGTGGGGCAGGAAGCGTTGTGGCTCCTGTACCGCATGGCTCCGCGCTCCGCGGCCTACAACGTCGCGTGGGCGATGAGGGTGCGCGGCCCGTTCGACGTCGCCGCGTTGCGCCGGGCCTTCGGTCTGGTGGCAGCACGCCAGGACCTGTTGCGCTCGCGGTTCGTCGAACGCGGGGGAGTGCCGCGGCGAATCGTGTGCGCCGAGCCGCTGACGGCGCTGGAGATCAGGGACGGGTCAGGCGCCGGCGACGAGCGGCTGCGGGAGCTCGTGCACGACGAGATCGCCAGGCCGTTCGAGCTGGAGACCGGTGGTGCGGCCCGGCTGGTGCTCATCCCGGTGGGGCCCGAGGACGCGGCACTGGTGCTCGTCACGCACCACATCGCCACCGACTTCGCGTCGCTCTCCCTGGTCGTGCGTGAGCTTTTCGAGGCCTACCAAGCGGTGCTGGCCGGCACCGACCCGGACTGGCGGCCGTTGCGGCACACCTACGACGACTTCGTCACCGCGGAACGGCGGTTGCTCGACTCGCCGCGAGGCGAGGAGATGGCTGCTTACTGGCGCTCCGCGCTGGCGGGTGCTCCCACCGAGCTGGCACTCCCGCTCGACCGGCCACGCCCGGCCGAGCGCCGCTACCGCGGTGCGGTGCACACGTTCCAGCTCCCCGCCGACGTCGTGGCGGGTCTCCAGCCCGCCGCCCGTGTGATGCGGGTGACGCCGGTGCGGCACCTCATCGGTGTGTTCCAGGCACTGGTGCAGCGCTACACCGGTCAGGACGACCTCCTGGTCGGCTGCGACACCGCGTCGGGGATGTCCTTGTCCCACAAGGGAGTTGCCGGTTACTACGCGAACCGCGTGGTGCTGCGCGCCCGGTGCGACGAGTTCACCACCTTCGCGGACCTCGTCACCGGGGTGCACCGGCAGCTGACGGAAGGCGCGCCGCACACGGACTTCCCGTTCTCGATGCTGCACCGCGCGCTCGGCCTGTCGAGCCGCTCCGGTGCCGCGCTGGCGCAGGCCGCGGTCAGCATGATCACGGTCAACCCGGCCGATCCGCTGGTGGCACTGGCGACCCGGTCGAACGGTTCCGCGGTGGACCACGCCGGTCTTTCCCTCACCGCACTGGACATGCCGCAGCAGGCGGGTCAGTCCGACCTGACCCTCGAGGTGATCAGGAGCAGGACCTCGGTGCACTGCGCGGTCAAGTACGACGCGGACCTGTTCCTGCCCGGCACCATCCGGCGGCTGGGGGAGCACTTCGTGCGGCTCCTGCGCGCCGCCGCGGACAACCCCGGCCGGAGGGTGTCCGCGGTCGGGCTGGTCGATCAGACAGAACGTGAGCGGCTGCTGGCCTTCGCCACCGGCCGGTCCCACCTCGCCGAAGGAGCGAGCTGATGACAGCGCAACGTGAGAGCGGTCTCACCCATCGGGTGGTCGTCAACGACGAGGAGCAGTACTCGGTCTGGTGGCTCGACCGGGAACTGCCGGACGGCTGGCGGGCCGAGGGCGTGGAGGGCACCCGCGAGGAGTGCCTGGAGCACATCGGCCAGGTGTGGCACGACATCACGCCGTTGAGCGTGCGCAGGCGACTGGCCGGGGAGCCGGCGTGACCGCGCTGCTGCCGGAACTCTTCGCGCGCCAGGTCGAACGGACGCCGGACGCGGTGGCCGTCGTCGACGACGAGGGCGAGCTGACCTACGCCGAGCTCGACCGCGAGTCCGGCCGGCTGGCCGCCGCACTGATCGAGGCCGGGCACGGCCTGGGCGCCATGGTCGGCGTGCGGATGCGCCGGTGCACCGCGCTCGCCGTTGCCGTGTGGGGCATCTGGAAGGCGGGCGGGGCCTACGTGCCGCTCGACCCCAACCACCCGGCCGAGCGCATCGAGGGCATCATCGCCGACACCGGTTGCCGGTTCGTGCTCACCGAGCAGAGCGTCGGCGCGCTCGCCCACGGCAGGGAGCCCGTGGCCGCGGTCGCCGTCACCGACGACGACGCCGCGTACGTCACCTACACGTCCGGCTCGACCGGACGTCCCAAGGCCGCCGTGGTGACGCACGGAAACGTGGCGAACCGCATCGTGACGACGGTCGAGGGCCGTGACCTCGGGCCGGCCGACCGCTGGCTGCAGAAGTCGGCGCTGAGCTTCGACGCCTCGGTCACGGAACTGTTTTCCCCGCCGATCTCCGGCGGTGTGGTCGTCATGGCCCCGGACGGCGCCGAACGCGACTCGGCCACGATGCTCGCCGCCGTCGTCCGGCACCAAGCCACGGTGTTGCAGCTCGTGCCGTCGGTGTTGCGGATGCTCGTCGCCGACCCGTTGCTCGGCGAGTGCACGAGCCTGCGTTTCCTGACCACGGGCGGGGAACTGCTGCACGCCGAGCTCTGCCACCAGGTGTGGGACCGGCTGCCGGACGTCGAGATCTGGAACACCTGCGGCCCGTCCGAGTGCGCGGTCGAACAGTCCGAGCACCTCTGCGACCGGGCGCAGACCGAGGGACCGGTGCCGATCGGCCGCCCGATCGAAGGCTGTCGGCTGATCGTCGTCGACGACCGCGGCGAGCTGCTTCCCGTCGGCGTGCCCGGTGAGCTGTGGGTCGGCGGTGTGCAGGTCGGGCGCGGGTACATCGGACGCCCGGATCTCACAGCCGACCGGTTCCTGCCCGATCCGTTGGGACCACCGGGATCGCGCGTGTACCGCACCGGTGACCGGGTTCGCTGGCGGGAGGACGGCCGGCTGGAGTGGCTGGGCCGGATGGACGGCCAGGTCAAGATCAGCGGCGTCCGCGTCGAACCCGCCGAGGTCGAGTCGGCGGTGCTCGGTCATCCCGACGTGGCGTCCTGCGCGGTGCTCGCGATCGAGATCGACGGCGAGAAACGACTCGTCGCCTACGTCGCGGCAGTCGCCGGAAAGGACGTGCCCGGTCCCGCCGAGCTGCGCGCGTATCTGCGCGACCGGCTGCCGGACTACTTCATCCCCACCGTTTTCGTGCCGCTCGCCGCCATGCCGCTGACGGTCGGCGCCAAGATCGACCGGAGTGCCTTGCGGGGCATCGACCTCGCGCCCCACACGACGGCCGCGGGGGACGTGCCGCTCGAAACCGACGCCGAACGGCTGGTGGCGGGTCTGTGGCGGGAACTGCTCGGCGTGGACGGCGTCGGCGCCACCGACGACTTCTTCCAGCTCGGCGGTCACTCGTTGCTCATCACCAGGCTCGCCGAGGGTCTGCGCGCCGCGTCCGGGCGGCAGATCGAGGTCCGGCGGCTGTTCGCCGCGACCACCGTGCGGGCACAGGCTTTGCTGTTGTCGGACGCGGACGAGGACGCCCCGGCCGTGCCGGAACCGGCCGACCGATCGCTGTTGTCGTTCGGCCAGCAGCGGTTGTGGGTGCTGGACAAGCTGACGCCGGGGACGAAGGAGTACGTCGTCCCGGTGTTCCTGCGAGTGCCGCCCGCGGCGAGCACCGCCACGATCCGCCGGGCACTCGACGAGCTCGTCGCCCGGCACGAGGTGCTGCGGACCCGTTATCCCGCCCAGAACGATCCCGCCCGGCACGGCGAACCCCGCCAGGTCGTCGATCCACCGGCACCCGTCGAGCTGAGGACCACCGACGGTCCCGCGCACGAGGACGTCGAGGAGTTCCGCGCGGAACTGGCGCGGGGCTTCGATCTCGAACACGGCCCGGTGCTGCGCGCGTTGCTGATCCGGCCGGAACGCGAAGACGCCCGGTTGTTGCTGACCGTCCACCACATCGCGGTCGACGGCCATTCCGTCGCCGTGCTGTCCGACGAGTTCGCGAGGTTGTGCGCTGGGGAGAAACTCCCCGCGGTGGCGGTCCAGTACGCCGATCACGCCGCACGGCAACGCGCCGCGCTCACCGGTGACGTGGCGTCGGCCCAGCTGGCGCACTGGCGGGACGAGCTCGCCGGTCTGCCGCCGCTGGAGCTGCCGGCCGACCGGCCGCGCGCGGCCGAACGCCGATCGGACGGCGCGGCGCTGGACTTCGTGCTGCCACCCGAGGTCGCCGGTCCGTTGCTCGACGCCGGACGCCGGCACGGGGCCACGGCGTTCATGACGCTGCTGACCGTGTTCGACGTGCTGCTCGGCCGCTACCAGCGCGGCTGGGACTTCGCGGTCGGCACCCCGGTCGCGGGCCGGACCGGTGAGGAGACCAGGGCGACCGTCGGTTTCTTCCTCAACTCCCTGGTGCTGCGCAACAGGATCCGGCCGCACCACACCTTCGCCGACGCCCTGGCGCGGACCCGTGAGGTCAGCACCGCGGCGTTCGCCCACTCGGACATCCCGTTCGAGCGGGTGCTGGAGGAGGTCCAGCCGGACCGCGACCTGTCCAGGACCCCGTTGTTCCAGGTCATCTTCGACCTGCACGAGGGCGACCTGGCGGCCACGACCGCGGCCGACGACGCGGCGATGGGCGAGATCTGGCGGACGGCGAAGACCGACCTGACGCTGATCATGCGCCGGCACGCCGACGGCAGCCTGCAGGGCGTTCTCGAGTACGCCACGGCGTTGTTCGACGAGGCGACGATCCGCGGGCTCGCGGAGAACTACACCCGGCTCGTCACGGCACTCGTGACCGCACCGGAGACGCCGGTCGGGCTGTTGCCGATGATCGGTGCGGCCGAGTACGACCTCGTGGTGCGCCGCCCCAACGACATCGCGGCCACCGGTCCGCTCGCGCCCACGCACGCCATGATCACCGCACGGACGGCCGACTGGCCGGACGCGACGGCCGTGACCGGTCCCGGTGGCACGCTCACGTTCGCCGAGCTGGACGCGCGGGCGAACCGGATCGCGAACGTGCTGCGCGCCCGTGGTGTCGGGGTGGAGTCCGTGGTCGGCGTGCTGCTCGACCGCGACACCGACCTCCTGCCGTGCCTGCTGGGCATCTGGAAGGCGGGGGCGGCCTACGTGCCGATGGATCCCACGTTCCCGGCCGAACGGGTCCGGGTCGTGCTCGCCGACTCCCGCGCCGAGGCGTTGATCAGCGACTCCCGCCTGGTGAAGCTCGCCGACGGGTTCACCGGTGACCGCGTGCTGCTCGACGTCGACCGCCGCGAGATCGCCGCCGAGTCCGCGGCCGCGCCGGAGGTCGCCGACGACCTCGACCGGCTCGCCTACGTCATCTACACCTCCGGGTCCACCGGACGGCCGAAGGGCGTCGCGGTCTCGCACCGCGGCCTCGCCAACTATCTGATGTGGACGGTCGACACCTACGCCGCGCACGGCACCGGAGGCGCGCCCGTGGTGTCCTCCATCGCCTTCGACCTCGGCGTGCCGAACCTGTACACCCCGCTGCTCACCGGGCAGCCCGTGCACGTGTTCGCGCAGGACCTCGACCTGGCCAAGCTCGGGGCCGCACTTGCCGACGCCGGGCCCTTCTCGTTCATCAAGCTCGCGCCCGCGCAGCTGGAACTGATCATCGGACAGCTGGCGGACCGTCCGCCGGTGCCGCTCGCCGCGGTGGTGAGCGCCGCCGGCGACTGGGTGCCGGCCACGATGCGCGACCGCTGGCGTGAGGTGACCGGTCAGCCGGACACCAGGTTCATGGGCGAGTACGGCCCGACCGAGATCACCGTCGGCAACTCGGCGTTCGACGCGGACCAGCCGTGGGAAGGCGAGCACCTGTCCATCGGCCGTGCGATCCCCGGCACCACGATGTACGTGCTCGACGAGTTCCTGCAGCCGGTGCCGCGCGGTGTGCTCGGCGAGATCTGCGTCGGCGGAACCGGGGTGGCGCGGGGCTATCACGGCAACGCCGAACTCACCGCGGACCGGTTCGTGCCCGATCCGTTCGGACCGCCGGGCTCGCGGCTCTACCGCACCGGCGACCTCGGCCGGCTGACCGCCACCGGGGACGTGGAGTTCCGCGGCCGGGCCGACAACCAGGTCAAGATCCGCGGTTACCGGGTCGAGCTGGGGGAGGTCGAAGCCGCGCTGCTGCGGCATCCGGCCGTGCGCGAAGTGGTGCTCGTGCTGGACGACAACGGCGGACGTGGGCAGCGGCTCGTCGCCTACTGCGTGGGCGAAGGTTCCGGTGAGGTGCGGGAGTTCCTCGCCGAACGCCTGCCGGCGCACCAGGTGCCGGACCTGCTCGTCTGGCTGGAGGAACTGCCGTTGACCGCCAACGGCAAGGTCGACCGCAAGGCGCTGCCGGTGCCGGAGTCCGGTTCCGCCGGCGAGCCCGGCGACCGGGCGGACTGGACGGCCGTGCAACGGCGGGTGGCCGAGATCTGGACCGCGGTGCTGGGCGCCGAAACCGGTCTGCACGACGACTTCTTCGCGCTCGGCGGGCACTCGCTCAGCGCCGCGAAGCTGACGGCCCTGCTCCGGCAGGAGTTCGACGCCGACATCGGCGTCCGCACGTTGTTCGACAAACCGACAGTGGCCGAGCTGGCCGCCGTGCTGGAAGACGAGACCAGGGCCGACGAAAGGCAACTGCCATGACCATGCAGGAGATCGGCTTCGTCCGGTCCGAGCGGGATCCACAGTGGACAGCGGACCGCACCGGCCCCCTGCCGTTGTCGGAGGGGCAGCGACAGCTCTGGTTCCTCAACCGGCTCGCGCCCGACAGCGCCGAGTACCTCGTCCCGCTGGTGCTGCGGTTGCGCGGTGTGCTGAACGAGGACGCGTTGCGCCGCGTGTGGACAGAACTGGTGGCGCGGCACGAGATCCTGCGCACCCGGTACGAGCTGCACGGCGACCAGCCGATCCAGGTGATCGACCCGCCCGCCGCGCCCCGGTGGGCCGTCGCGGACCTCACGCACGTGGCCGCGGCGGAACGCGAGGACGCCGCCCTGGCGCTCGCCGCCCACGAGACTCGGCTTCCGTTCGACCTGGAGCACGACCACCCGCTCCGGCTCACCCTGGTGCGCCTCGCCGCCGACGACCACCTGCTGGTCGCGACTTTCCACCACGTCGCGTCCGACCAGGTGTCGCAACAGGTGCTGCTCGGCGAACTGGGCGCCCTGTACCACGCCTTCAGCGCGGGCCTGCCCTCGCCGCTGCCCGAACCGGAGGTCCAGTACGCGGACTTCGCGGTGTGGCAGCAGAAGCGGCTCTCCGACGACCGGGTAGAACGCGACCTGCGGTACTGGCGCGCCCAGCTCGCCGGGGTGCCCAGGCTGGAGCTGCCGACCGACCTCCCGCGTCCGGCCGTGCGGGGCTGGCACGGTGCGGCGGTCGAGATCGTCGTGCCCGCCGCGACCGCCAAGTCGTTGCGCGAGCTCGCCATCGCCGGCCGCGCGACGCCGTTCATGGCGCTGCTGACCGCGTTCCAGGTGCTGCTGGCCCGCTACAGCGGCCAGGACGACATCACCGTGGGCACCGTGGTGTCCGGGCGCACCGACCCGCGCCTCGCGGGCACCGTCGGCTACCTCATCAACAACCTGGTGCTGCGCACCAGGATCGACGGCGCGCCGAGCTTCACAGACCTGCTCACCACCGTGCGCAACACCGTGCTCGACGCGTTCGACCACCAGGACGTGCCGTTCGCGCGGCTCGTGGACGACCTGCAGCCCGAACGCGACATGTCGGTGACGCCGCTGTTCCAGGCTGCGATCACCATGCACGACCTCCCGCCCGGCGAGGTGGAGGTGGCCGGGCTGCGGATCGAGCACGCCGACCTGGCCTGGAACGTCGCGAAGGTCGACCTCGGGCTGAGGCTCGCCGAGCTGCCCGACGGCTCGATCGGCGCGGTGTTCGAGTACGCGACCGATCTCTTCACCGCGGAGACGATCACGCGCATGGCGGACCACTTCGTCCGCCTGCTGGACGCGATCGCCGCCGCACCGGAGGCGTCGGTGCGTTCGCTCGACCTGCTCGGCGAGGCGGAACGCGAGCTGTTGACGAGCGGCTCCGGTGTGCAGGTGCCGCTGCCGGACCGTTGTCTGCACGAGGTGTTCGCCGAGCAGGTCGCGAGGACCCCTGACGCGCCGGCCGTCGCGTTCGAGGGCGAGGTGCTGTCGTACGCGGAGCTGAACGCGCGGGCGAACCGGCTCGCCCACCACCTCCTGGAGCTGGGCGCCGGTCCCGGCAAGCTCGTCGGTGTCTGCCTCGATCGCGACGGTGAGCTGGTGCCCGCGCTGCTCGGCGTGACCAAGTCGGGTGCCGGTTACCTGCCGCTCGACCCTGCCTACCCGGCCGACCGGCTCGGGTTCATGCTCGCCGACGCGGAGGTCGAGGTCGTCGTGACGACCTCGCGGCACCTGCCCGCGCTCGCCGCCGTCCACTCCGGACTCGTGGTGGTGGTCGACACCGACGCCGACGCGCTGGCCGCGCGGCCGGACACCGATCCCGAGGTGGTGAGCACCCCGGACGACCTGGCCTACGTGATCTACACGTCGGGCTCCACCGGGCGTCCCAAGGGTGTCTGCGTCACGCACGCCAACGTGTTGCGCCTGTTCACCTCAAGTGACCGGTACTTCGGGTTCGACGAGCACGACGCGTGGTCGATGTTCCACTCGTACTCGTTCGACGTGTCGGTGTGGGAACTCTGGGGGGCGTTGCTGCACGGCGGAAAGCTCGTCGTCGTCTCGTTCGACGTGTCCCGCTCTCCGGAGGACTTCTGCGCTCTGTTGGTGGACAACGGAGTCACCATCCTCTCGCAAACGCCGTCGGCGTTCCGCGGGCTCGTCACGCTGGCGGAGAACGACCCCGGCCGGCTCGCCGGTCTCCGGTTGCGCGCGGTCGTCTTCGCGGGCGAGAAGCTCGAACTCGCCGATCTCGCGCCGTGGATCACACGGTTCGGTCTGGCCGAACCCGCGCTGGTCAACATGTACGGCATCACCGAGACCACAGTGCACTCGACGTTCCACCGCGTCACTGAGACCGATCTCGCGCCGAACGCGGGCAACCCGATCGGCTACCCGCTCGACGACCTGCGCATCCACTTGCTCGACCAGCACGGCGAACTGGTGCCGATCGGGGTGCCCGGCGAGATCCACGTGGGCGGTCCCGGTGTCACCCGCGGCTACCTCAAGCGGCCGGAGCTGACCGCGCAACGGTTCCTCGACGACCCGTACGCCCCCGGCGCGAAGCTGTACCGCAGTGGCGACCTGGCCCGCAGGCTCCCCGACGGGAGCCTGCAGTTCCTCGGCCGCATCGACCACCAGGTGAAGCTGCGCGGGTTCCGGATCGAGCTCGGTGAGATCACCGCGGCGCTCGCCGAGCACCCCGGCGTCCGTGAGGCGGTCGTGGTGCTGCGCGAGGACTCTCCTGGCGACCGCAGGCTCGTGGCGTATGTCGTGCCCGCCGGCGAGGAGGCGCCCGACCCCGGTGAACTGCGGGCGGTGGCCGGCGGCCGGCTGCCCGACTACATGGTGCCGTCCGCGTTCGTGACGATCGGCGCCATCCCGCTGACGCCCAACGGAAAGCTGGACCAGCGGGCACTGCCGGCACCGGACGAGAGCGCGATGCGGGCCCGTGGCGAGATCGTCGCGCCGCGCACCGTCACCGAGGCGCGGCTGGCCGCGGTGTGGCGGGACGTGCTGGACGTCGAGACGGTCAGCGTGCACGACGGGTTCTTCGACCTCGGCGGGGACTCGATCCGCGCGGTGTCGCTCGTCGGTTCGCTGCGGGCGGAGGGTTTCGCGGTCTCGGTGCGCGACGTCTTCGAACACCGCACGGTCGCGCGGCTCGCCGATCACCTCGAACAGCAGACCGCGCCCGCGCCGGAGGAGCCGCCGGTCGAACGGTTCGCGCTGATCTCCCCGGAGGACCGGGCGCTGCTGGGGCCGGGCGTCACCGACGCCTACCCGATGTCGCAGCTGCAGATGATCATGCTGATCGAGATGATGGCCAGCGGTGACACCAACCTCTACCACAACGTGAGCTCGTTCAAGGTCAAGGATCCCAACACCTTCGACTACGACGCGCTGCTCGAAGCCGGACGGTTGCTGGTGGCCAGGCACGAGATCCTGCGCACCTCGTTGCACCCCGAGGCGTTCTCCGTGCCGATGCAGGTGGTGCACGCGCACGCCGAGATGGAGATCGGCACCCGTGATCTGCGCGGGATGGACCGGGCCTCGGCGGAGGCGGCCATCCGGCAGTGGACGCTGGAGGAACGGGAACGCCGGTTCGACGTCGGACGTCCCGCGCTGCTGCGGTACTTCGCCCACGTCGTCGACGACGGCTGGTGGGTGTCCATCACCGAATGCCACCCGATCCTGGAGGGCTGGAGCTACCACTCGTTGCTGATGCAGCTGCTCGGGGCCTACTTCGAACTGAGCGCCGGCCGCCCGGCGCCGGTCGAGCCACCGACGCCCGCCGTTCGTTACGCCGATTTCGTGGCCGCGGAACAGAAGTCCGTCGCCTCCGTTGAGGACAGAGGGTACTGGCGAGACGTCGTCACCCGGTTCCCGGCGTTCGAGCTGCCGTCGGCGTGGCGCGGTGAGGAACCGGCCGAGCGCTACCGCCTCGACCTGTCCTGCCGCGACATCATGGACTCGTTGCGCGACATCGCCCGGCGCGCGGACGTGTCCGTCAAGGCCGTGCTGCACAGCGCCTACCTGAAGGTGATGAGCACGCTCACCGACTCGGAGGAGTTCTTCACCGGACTGGTGTGCGACACCCGGCCCGAGGTGCTCGGCGCCGACCGGGTCGCGGGCATGTACCTCAACACCCTGCCGTTCTCTTACGACAGGTCCGCGAAGACGTGGCGTGATCTGGTGAAGCAGACCTTCGCCAAGCACGTCGAACTGTGGCCGCACCGCCGGTTCCCGCTGCCGGAGATCCACCGCGAGGCGGGCGCGACCGGCCGGCTGATCGACACGTTCTTCATCTACCTCGACTTCCACGTGGTCGACGCCGACCTCGTCGAGCCCGACACCGTGATGGACGACAGCCCCAACGAGTTCGCGTTGACCATCGCGAACATGCGCGACGTGTTGTTGTTGCACACCAACACGAGCGTGCTCAGCAAGGCCAACGGTGAACGCCTCATGGCGATGTTCCGCGCGGTGCTCGAAGCGATGATCGCCGATCTCGACGGTGACGCGCAGGCCACCTACCTGCCGCCCGGCGAGCGCGCTCTGGTGCTGGCGCAGTGGAACCGGACCGAGCGCGAGCTCAGCGCGCGGGGCGTGGTCGAGCGGGTGCGCGACTTCGCCGAGCGCACGCCGGAGAAGATCGCCGTGGTGGACCGCGACGAGTGGGTGACCTATCGGACGCTCGCCGGCCGGGCCAGCGTCGTCAGCGCCCGGCTCGCCGGTCTGCCGCGCGGTTCGGTGGTGCCGGTCCTCGCCGACTCCGGCGTGGGTTTCGTCTCCGCCGTGCTGGGCGTGATCGGCGCTGGGTGCGCCTACATCCCGCTCGACACCGCGGCGCCGGTGCCGCGGACGGCCAAGCTTCTGGCCGACAGCGGTGCACGGGTGGTGCTGGCGGCTCCGCAGCACGTCGAGCACGCCAGGGCCGCGGTCGCCGGCCTGCCCGTCGACGTGCTGGTGATGGTGCCGGCGGGGCACACGCGGGCGGAGTGGTCCACCCCGATCGGGGACGAGAACGATCTTGCGTACGTCATCTACACCTCCGGGTCGACCGGCATGCCGAAGGGCGCCATGGTGCACCGGCGCGGCATGGCCAACCACCTGCTGGCCAAGGTGGAGGACCTCGCGCTGACCGCGGACGACATCGTGGTGCAGAACGCTCCGCTCACCTTCGACGTGTCGGTGTGGCAGATGCTCGCCCCGCTCGTCGTCGGCGGCACGGTGCACGTGGTGGACCGGTCGGCCGCGGCGGACCCGGCCGCGCTGTTCGGCGCGGTGACCTTCGAGGCCGCGACGGTGCTGGAAGTGGTTCCCTCGTTGCTGCGCGCGGCATTGGACGACTGGGAGGCGGGCGCGCCGCTGCCGGACCTCACGTCCCTGCGCTGGCTCATGGTCACCGGTGAAGCGCTGCCGCCGGAGTTGTGCACGCGGTGGTTCGCGCTCTTCCCACACGTGCCGATGGTCAACGCCTACGGGCCGACGGAGTGCTCCGACGACGTCACGCACGCGTTCCTCGACGCGGCAACACCGATCGAGGGGCCGATCGTGCCCATCGGCAAGGCCATTCGCAACACCAAGTTGTACGTGCTCGACCCCAACCGCATGCCCGTGCCCGTCGGCATTCCCGGCGAGCTGCACGTGGCGGGCGCGGGCGTGGGCCGGGGCTACCTCAACGACCCGGAGCGCACCGCGCAGGCGTTCGTCGAGGACCCTTTCGGCGGCGGGCTGATGTACCGCACCGGTGACCGCGTGCGGTACCGGACGGACGGGCAGCTCGAGTTCATCGGCAGGCGCGACAACCAGGTCAAGATCCGCGGCCAGCGGGTGGAGCTCGGTGAGGTCGAGTCGGCGCTGCGGGCGTGCCCCGGCGTGACGGACGCCGCCGCGAAGGTCCACGCCGGCAGTCTCGTCGGCTACTTCGCCGGGCCGGCCGATCCCGCGGAGATCCGGCGACTGCTGACGGCGGCACTGCCGGAGCACCTGGTGCCGTCCGCGCTTGTCGAACTGCCCGTGCTGCCGTTGACGGCCAACGGGAAGGTCGATCGCAAGGCGCTGCCCGCACCGGACCGCAGCGCGTTGGGGGCGGGGGAGATCGTCGCACCCCGCACGCCCGCCGAGGCACGTCTCGTCGAGGTGTGGCGGACCGTGCTCGGGGTCGACGAGATCGGTGTCGAGGACGACTTCTTCGCCGTGGGCGGTGACTCCATCCGCACGCTGACACTGGTGTCCGCGATGCGGGCCAACGGTTTCCGGCTGACCGTGCGGGACGTCTTCGCGCATCGGACGATCGCGGGCCTCGCCGCTCAGGACGGGGCGTCCGACGAGGAGAAGGCGTTGGTGTGGCTGCGTCCGGGCGAGGGCAAGCCCGCCGTGTACTGCGTGCACCCGCAGGGCGGCAGCGCCCACTGGTTCGTCCCGCTCGCCGACGCCGTCGGGGACGACTGCGCGGTGGCGGCGTTCGAGGCACCGGTGTCGCTCGGCGAGAGGACGATCGATCTCCGCGAGCTCGCCGGCCGCTACATCGGTGAGATGGCGGACGGTCCGCGGATCCTGCTCGGCTGGTCCTCGGCCGCGACCCTCGCCTGGGAGATGGCCGCGCAACTGGCCGCGGCGGGCACCCCTGCGGCGGCGGTGGTCCTGGTCGACCCGACCGGTGATCCGGCCGGCCTGTCCGGCGTCGTGACCACCGATCCCGTCGTCGAGCGGCTCGTCGAGCTGATGACGAACGGTGCTGCGGTGACGGACGACGAGGTCGCCGTGCTGCTCGGGCTCGCGCGGCTGTCCGGCGCCGAGTCCGATCGGGAGACCGTGCGGTTGCAGCTGAACCGGATGCGGATGCTCACCAAAGCCATGTACTCCTACCACTACCCGGTCATCGAGACGCCGGTTCTCCTGCTGGCGACGGACGACTGCGCGGAGCGCGGGCACGGCGTGCTGCGCGGCCGCCTCTACCCCGAGTACGTGCAGCACTGGACCGAGCTCGCCGTCGGCGGTCTCGACGTGCGGCGGGTGTCCGGCGGGCACGAGGACGTGCTGGCGGCGGCACGGGTGCCGGAGCTCGCGGCGGTGCTGCGCGAGGTGATCGGGCAACTGTCCACAGAAGACAGTGGACGGTGATCCTTCCATGACCGCGACGGCGACCCGGCCGCCCACGCCGGGACTGAAGGGGAACACGGACTTCCTGCTGCTCTGGGCAGGCGCCGGGTTGTCCTTCCTCGGGTCCAGGGTCAGCGCCTACGCCTATCCGCTCATCGTGTTGTGGGCCACCGGGTCGGCGACGGCGTCCGGTCTGGTGGCCGCGGCCGCGCAGCTGCCGTACCTGGTGGTGCAGCTGCCGGCCGGGGTGCTCGCGGACCGCGTCGACCGCAGGAAGCTGATGGTCATCTGCGACGTGGGCCGGGTTGTCGTCGTCGGTCTCGTGGTTGCGTACGTCCTGATGAAGGGCGTGCACCCGGTGCCTCTCGCGGTGCTCGGCTTCGTCGAAAGCAGCTTCACGGTCGTGTACCGGGTTGCCGAGCGCGCCGCGCTGCCGAGTGTCGTCGCAACGGAGTTCATCGGCGCGGCGACGGCGCGCAACGAGGCCAGGGAACGCGCGGCCGGCCTGCTGGGACAACCGGGTGCCGGGTTGTTCGCCGCGCTGTCCGCCTGGGCGCCGTTCCTGTTCACCGCGATCACCCACGTCCTGTCGTTGCTGATGCTGCTGAGGATCCGGGTGCCGCTGCAGTCGCAACGGCAGACGCCCCACGGCAACGTGTGGCGGGAGGTGGCCGAGTCGCTGCGGTGGTTGCGCGGGCAGCGGTTCGCGGGGATCGCGATCGGCCTGATCGCGGTGACCAACCTGCTGTTCCCGATCATGCAGCTCGCGGTGCTCGTCGTGGTGCGCGGCAACGGTGGCTCGGAGTTCGTCGCGGCACTCGTCACCGGTTCCGCCGGAGTCGGCGGGGTGATCGGTGCGTTGAGCACGCCCTGGTGGCTGCGCAGGACCACGCTGCCGCGCCTCATGATCACGACGAACCTGCTGTGGGCGTGCGCTTTGCTCGTCGTGGCGTTCGCGACCGCGCCAGTCGTGCTGGGAGTCGCCTTCGCCCTGTCCGCCGGTGCCGCCGGGGTGTGGGCGGTGGCCATCAGCGCCTACCTCTTCGGGGTGGCGCCGGAGGACATGCGCGGCCGGATCGCCGGTGCCGTGACGCTGCTCGCCTACGGGCCGCTCGCGGTCGGTTCGGCACTCGGAGGTGCCGCGCTCGACCTCCTCGGCGTCCGGCAGACCGTGATCGCCGCCATGGGCGTGATGTTCCTGCTGGTCCTGTTCGCCGCGATCAGCCCAGGAACGCGCTCCTTTCGCCAGGAACCGAAGTCAGATTCCGCGTGACGCGGAGGGCCGGGCGAGACCGGCCGCACACAGATCGCTCTACGTCGACACATGTCAAGGAGCTGGTGATGGCCGATCCAATTGAGCTGGTGGGCGCGCACGGACGGGCCGGGCGGTCCACGGTCGAGGTGGGAGGGGCGGAGATCGGGCCCGGAACGTTCACCCTGATCGCGGGACCCTGTGCGGTGGAGTCGGCGGAGCAGACGCTGCAGGCCGCCCAGATGGCGGTCTCGGCGGGCGCCTCCCTGTTGCGGGGCGGCGCGTTCAAACCGCGCACCTCGCCCTACGCCTTCCACGGACTGGGCCCGGCCGGGCTGCGGATCCTCTCCGACGTGCGGGCCGCGACCGGGGTGCCGTTCGTCACGGAGGTGCTCGACACGCGCGACGTGGACCTCGTCGCGGACCACGCCGACATGCTCCAGATCGGGGCCAGGAACATGCAGAACTTCGCGCTGCTGCGCGCGGTGGGCACGACCAGGCGCCCGGTGCTGCTCAAGCGTGGACTGAGCGCCACCATCGACGAGTGGCTGCTGGCCGCCGAGTACATCGCGGCCGCCGGCAACGAGAACATCGTGTTGTGCGAACGCGGCATCCGCACGTTCGAGAACGCGACCAGGAACACGCTCGACATCAGCGCGGTGCCGGTGGTGCAGAAGATGACCCACCTGCCGGTCATCGTCGACCCGTCGCACTCCGGTGGACGGCGCGATCTCGTGCTGCCGCTGAGCAGGGCGGCCGTCGCGGTCGGCGCCGACGGGCTGATCATCGAGTGCCACCCCGTGCCCGAGGTGGCGCTGTGCGACGGCCCGCAGGCGCTGGGACCCGAGGACATGCCGGAACTGGCCGCGCTGATGAAGGACGTGCCGCGGTTGGCCGGCCGCGCCGTGGCCGAAGTGCCCGTCGCGGTCGAGGCCGGTGGCCGGGCGTGCCGGTGATCTCCGCCCCCGACGCCTTCACGGTCGATGATCTGTACGTCGACCTGCACGGCGTTGTGGGGCACCACCTCCACCTCAAGTGCGAGGGGCTCAACCTCGCGGGTTCGATCAAGCTCAAGGCCGCGGCCGGCATGGTCGAGGCCGCCGAGGCCACGGGGCTGCTCCGGCCGGGAAACACGCTCGTGGAGTCGTCGTCGGGCAACCTCGGCGTGGCCCTGAGCATGATCGCCGCCCATCGCGGCTACCGGTTCGTGTGCGTCACCGACACCAGGTGCACCGAACCCGCCGTGCGCATGATGCGGGCGTTGGGGGCGCGGGTGGAGGTGGTCTCCCGCCCGGACGCGGAGGGTGGCCTGCTCGGCGCCAGGCTGGAACGGGTGCGGGAGCTGTGTGCCGGCGACGACTCGTACGTGTGGCTGAACCAGTACGCGAACGAGGGCAACTGGAGGGCGCACTACACGACCACCGCGCCGCAGATCCTCAAGCAGTTCCCCGATCTGGGCCTGTTGTTCGTCGGAGCGGGGACCACCGGGACCCTGATGGGCTGCGCCCGGTTCTTCCGCGACGAGGGCCTGCCGGTCACCGTGGTCGCGGTCGACGCGGTGGGATCGGTGACGTTCGGCCAGGAACCCGCACGCCGGTTGATCCCGGGCCTCGGCACCAGCCGGCGTCCGGAGATCCTCGATCCGTCCTTTGTGGACGACGTCGTGCACGTGGCCGAGCCGGACGCGATCCGGGCCTGCCACCGGCTCGCCGCGCACGGCTTCCTCTTCGGTGGTTCCACCGGCACGGTCGTCGCCGGTGCACTGCGCTGGCTGGCCGGGCACGACCGGCGTGAACACCCGACCGCGGTGTTGATCGCACCTGATCTGGGGGAGCGCTACCTCGGTTCCGTCTACGACGAGAACTGGTTGCACACCAACTACGCAACGGATTGGACATGAGATGAGCACGTTGATCAGTGACCGCAAGAGCAGGATCAAGCAGCTGGCCTGTGCCTCGTTCGAGGTCGCACCGGACCAGATGAACGACGAGACGGACTTCGTCGAGGACCTCGGCGTCGACTCGCTCAACGCGATCGACCTGCTGGCCGCGCTGGAGACCGAGTTCGAGATCGAGATCGAGCCGGAGTCGATCCGCCGCATGACCAGCGTCGGAGCCGTCTACGAGCTCGTGGCGGAGGTCGCCGGCTGGCCTGTTGACGAGAACGCGGCGAGCCGGTGACGGCCCCGGTCGCCGGGCGCCGCGTGGTGGTGACCGGCATGGGTGCCGTGTCCGGCATCGGTGTCGGACTGCGCGAGTTCGCGGACGCGTTGCGGGCCGGCCGCAGTGCGGCCGCTCCGGCGACCTCGTTCGACACCACGGGGTTTCCCTCGGAGATCGTGTGCGAGGTGCGCGGCTTCGTCCCGGGCGACTGGATCCGCACGCTGGATCCAGCCCGGCTGGGACGGGCCGCGCAGTTCGCCGCCGCCGCGGCGAGGATGGCCGTGCAGGACGCCGGGCTCGAACCGGAGACGCTGGCGCGGTGCAGGGGACTCGTCACCATCGGCACGACGAACGGCGAGTCGCAGGACGTCGACGAGCTGACCGCGGCGGACGTGCGGGAGGGGCCGGACCGCATGCGTCCGGAACTGGCTCGCCGGGTGCCGCCGCAGACCATCGCGACCTCGGTCGCGCGGGAGCTCGGACTGTCCGATGTCGACGCACGGGTGATCGGAACCGCGTGTTCGGCGGGCAACTACGCCATCGGTGAAGGGCTGGACGCGATCCGGCTGGGCCTCGCCGACTACGTGCTGTGCGGCGGTTCGGACGCGGTGAGCCGCAAGACGTTCGCCGCGTTCCACCGGCTCGGGTTGGTCGCCCCGGACGCGTGCCGTCCGTTCGACGCGGAACGGCGCGGCATCGTCACCGGCGAGGGAGCCGGTGTGCTGCTGCTCGAAAGCGCCGAGCACGCGGCCGCCCGCGGGGCCCGCGTCCACGCCGAGGTGCTCGGCTACGGGTTGAACTGCGACGGCGAACATCCCGTCGCACCCTCCCGGGCGAGCGTCGGGCGCTGCATGCGGCTCGCGCTGGAGGACGCCGGGGTGAAACCGGAAGAGGTCGGGTTCATCTCCGCCCACGGCACCGGCACCCAGCTCAACGACATCACCGAGTGCGACGCGATCCGGGACGTCTACGGCGATCGCACGCCTCCGGTGGTCTCGCTCAAGTCGATGCTGGGCCACACGATGGGCGCCGCGAGTGCCCTCGCGGCCATCGCGTGCGCGCTGGCGATGACCGAGGAGTTCATCCCGCCGACGATCAACCACCGGCAGACCGATCCGGCCTGCGACGTCGACTGCGTGCCGAACGTGGCTCGCCCCGCTCGGGTGGACGTGGTGCAGAACAACGGGTTCGCCTTCGGCGGCGACAACGCCGTCGTCGTGCTCGGCAGGTACGGCCGGGAGGAACGATGAACGACACGGCGACGGTGATCACCGGCTGGTCGGTGGTGTCACCGTACGGCTTCGGCAGTGAGTCCTATGTGGACGGATTGTTGAGTGGCGGCGACACGGCCAGGCCGGTCGGCGGCGACGGGTCCGCGCTGCCCGACGCGCGGGCGTGCACGGTGCCCGGTCTCGACCCGGCGGCGATCCTCGACGGCAAGGGGGTCCGGCACCTCGACCGCGCGAGCCAGCTCGCGCTCGCGACGCTGAGCGACCTGGTGGACCACGACCTGGACACCGGTGAACGCGCCGGGCTGGTGCTGGGCACGGCGCTGGGCAGCGTGCAGACCGAGATGGACCACATGCGCGCCTCGTTGAAGGGCCGCCGGCCGCATCTGCTCGACCCGAAAACGCTGGCCAGCGGCACGATGAACTGTGCGGCCGCCCAGTGTGCGATCCGCTTCGGCATCACCGGCCCGAACACCACGATCGCCGGTGGCCGCGCCGCGGGACTGCACGCGCTGGACTACGCGGGCCGGCTGCTCGCCGCGGGCCGCGCCGGTCGGGTGATCGCCGGTGCGGTCGAGGAGTACACGCCGGCCAGGGCCTGGCTGACCCACCACGCCTGCAGCCGCAGGCTGGAACGGCTCGGCGAGGGCGGCGTGCTGTTCCGCCTGGAACCGCCCGGAGCGCGGGAGCCGCTGGCGCACGTGCTCGCGGTGAGCGGACGGGTCGCGCTCGGCTGCGATCTGCCCGCCGCCGTGGTGGCGTGCACCCAGGACCTGCTGGACCGCGCCGGAGTCGCTCCCGGTGACGTCTGGGCGGTGCTCGACGCGGGCGGCTCGCTGCGGGAACGCGCGGCCGTCGCCGGGCTCGTCGGACCGGACGCGCTGACCAGGATCCCCGCTGCGGACGGCATCGGGGACACCGGTGCCGCGTCGGCCGCTTTCGCCGTCGCCACCGCACTGGGGATCGCGACCAGGTGGCCGGAGGCGGCGGGACGGCACGTGCTCGTGATGGCAACGGATCCGAACGGCGCCGTGAGTGGCGCGTTGCTGCGTTTGGGAGGTGCGTGATGGCGGAAGGCACGCGGGTCGCGTTGGTGAGCGGAGGTTCGCGCGGCATCGGCAGGGCGTGCGTCGCGCGGCTGGTGGCCGACGGGTTCGACGTGGCGTTCTCCTACCGGTCCGACGCCGAGGCTGCGCGGCTGCTGGTGAAGGAACTGGACGGGGCGAGGGTGTCCGCGACCCAGGTCGACGTGACCGACGCGGCCGCGGTGACGGCGTGGGTCGCCGAGGTGGAACGGGATTTCGGCCCGATCCACGCGGTCGTCACGTCGGCCGGTGTCACCGCGGACGGCGGGTTCGCCACGATGTCCGACGAGCGGTGGGACGACGTGCTGCGCACGAACCTGGACGGCACGTTCCACGTCTGCCGGGCGGCGACGTTCAAGATGATGAAGCGCAAGTGCGGCAGCATCGTCACGTTGTCGTCGGTGTCCGGTGTGCACGGCAACCCCGGCCAGGCCAACTACTCGGCGGCCAAGGCGGGCATCATCGGGATGACCAAGGCGCTGGCCAAGGAGGTCGGCAGGTACGGCGTGCGGGCGAACGTCGTCGCGCCCGGTCTCATCGCGACCGACATGACGGCCGGTCTGTCCGACCAGGTCCGCGCGCGCATGGTCGAGCGGATCGCGTTGCGCCGCGCGGGAACCGGCGAGGAGGTC
The DNA here is from genome assembly GCF_011067745.1 of Lentzea alba. Classification (GTDB taxonomy): domain Bacteria; phylum Actinomycetota; class Actinomycetes; order Mycobacteriales; family Pseudonocardiaceae; genus Lentzea; species Lentzea alba. Next base: position 263,573 of record NZ_JAAMPJ010000009.1, on the reverse strand, counting down.
GCCGACCTGGTCGCCTACCTCAGCTCGGGCCGGGCTTCCTACGTCACCGGCGCGGTGTTCGAGATCGACGGTGGCATCAGCGGATGAACCCGGTCATCACGGCGATGTCGGTGATCTCCCCGTTCGGGCTCGGTGCCGACGCCTTCACCAGCGGTGTGCTCGCCGGTCGGACGGCTTTGTCCACTGTGGATCCGTCCGGCGGGTTGCCGTACACCGCGGCGGGGGTGGTCGAGGAGTTCGACCTCGGAGCGATCATCGGTGACTCCAAGAACCTCACCGCGCCGGGCCGCGCGGCCGGTCTCGCGGTCGGGACCGCCGGGTTGCTGTTGCGGCGCCACGATCTCGCCGAACACCCCGCGATCGCCAAGGCCGTGGTGCTCGGGGGCGACCTCATCGGGACGGACCGGGCGATGATGCTGACCCGCCAGTCGATGACCAGCTCGCAACCGTTCCAAGTGGACACGAAGGCGTTCCCGAGCAGTGTCATGAACAACTCGGCGGCGCAGTGCGCGATCCGGTTCGGCCTGCGCGGCCCGAACACCACGGTGACGACGGGCCGGATGACGGGCCTGTCCGTGCTCGCCTACGCACGGCGGCTGCATCGGCAGGGCCGGGCACCGGTCGTGCTGGCCGCCGCGGTCGAGGACCTGACACCACAGCGTTCGTGGCTCACCTGGCACGGGCACGGTGCCGGAGCGACGGACCCGCTGGGCGAGGGGTGCTGCGTCTTCCTCGTCGAGTCGGCCGAGGCGGCCGCCGAGCACGGACGCGTGCCGCTGGCGGAACCGCTCGCGCTGGAGCTCGGCGTCGCCCCGAACCCGGACGCGGCCGCCGAGGTGCTCGCCACCCGGATCCGCCGTGCGCTCACCGCCGCCGGTACGTCGGTGGCCGACGTGTCGTCCGTCGTGGTGTCGCGCGGCTCCGCCCGGACGGAACTCCTCGCGGTCGCGGACGTTTTCGGTGCCGACCGGCGGGTGAGCGAACCCGCGAGCCTGATCGGTGACACGGACGGGGCCTCGGCGGCCTTCCAGCTGGCGATGGCGATCGCCCGCGGTGGCGCGTCCGGCTCCATCGCCCTCGTGACCTCCGCCGACCCCGATGGTCACGTCGGGTGTGGGCTTTTCCGCATCCCGGAGGAGACAGCATGACCGAGTCCGCGGCGCCGTCCTTCGCCGTCATCACCGGCGAACAGGTGAGCAAGGTACTGCACGGGCAGGAACAACAGGTGATGCGCATCGTGGCGGACACCTACCGGCTGCACGGCGCCGGGCACACGGTCAACCCGCCGTCGTACTTCCTCAGGTTCCCGGACCGGCCCGCCGACCGCATCATCGCGCTGCCGGCCTCGCTGGGCGGTGACTCCACTGTGGACGGAATCAAGTGGATCTCCAGCTTTCCCGGCAACGTGGCGGCCGGCCTGCCGAGGGCGTCCGGCGTGATCGTGCTGAACGACCCGGTCAACGGCTATCCGTTCGCGTGCCTGGAGACGTCGGTCATCAGCGCCGCTCGCACAGCCGCCTCCGCCGCGGTGGCGGCGGGAGTGCTGCTGCGCGCGGGACCGGACGCGCCCCGAGTCGGGTTCGTCGGTACCGGTCTCATCGCCAGGTACGTGCACACGTATCTCCAGGCCGCGGGCTGGGACCTGGACGAGATCGGCGTGTACGACACGGCGCCGGCGCACGCCGACGGGTTCTCCTCGTACGTCGCACGGTCCGGTGGCCAGGCCCGCGTCCACACCGATCTGGGCGAGCTGGTCCGCGCGAGCGACGTGGTGGTGTTCGCGACGGTGGCCTCGACGCCGCACGTGCACGACCCGTCGTGGTTGCGGCACAACCCTTTGGTGCTGCACCTGTCGCTGCGCGATCTCGCCCCCGAGATCATCCTGTCGTCGATCAACGTGGTGGACGACGTCGATCACTGCCTGCGGGCGAACACCTCACCGCACCTGGCCGAGCAGCAGGCGGGCCATCGCGACTTCGTGCACGCGACGCTGCCCGAACTGCTGACCGGCGACGCGGTCCTGCCGGCCGACAGGCCCGTGGTGTTCTCCCCGTTCGGCCTCGGGGTGCTGGACCTGGCGCTGGCCAGGCACGTCCACGAGCAGCTCGACGCCGGGGGCGAACTGCGCACGGTGCCCGGCTTCTTCGACGAGCTCGACCGATACGGAGGACGGTCATGAGGTCAACACTTCGCGCCAGTGGCGTGGCTCGCCACGTCGTCGGTGAGCTCACTTTTGGCGGGACGCCTCGCGGCGACGCCACCAGCTGGCTTGATCCCGGCAGTGCCGTTGTGCTCGTCGACGACGACCGCGCGGGTGTGTACACCGCGCGAGGCGTGCTGGGCGGCGTTCCCGTTGTCCTGTACGTCGTCGAACTCGACCGGGAGAACGCCACGTTCGAGAAGGTGCGATCCCGGCACGTCGTCGCCGCGATCGACCTCGCCGACCGGGAGGACCTTCCGGTGATCGGCCTGTGGCGGATCGACCCCGCGGCCGTCACCACGGACGAGCTGTCCGGCGGACTGGTGCACGTGTACGCGGCGATGATCAGCGTGTCCGGCCGGATTCCCCAGATCCTGACCGTCGCCGGACCGTCGGCCGGCGGAATGGCCGCCTGCGTGGAACTCGCCGACGTGGCGATCTCCGTCGGTGGGCGCGGGGCGCACCTGGACGTGGCGAACGAACGGGACGCATGTGCTGCCACCGCACGCGTTCTGCGGTTGCTGACGTCACCGGGCGATGGCGACGGCGCCGGATCTCACCAGGACCTGCGGAAGTTGTTGCCGGCCAGTGAGGAAGTGCCTTACGACGTCAAACCGCTGGTGTGCGCTCTGCTGGACGACGGCGTGTTCGAGGAGTTCAAGAGCGGGACGGCGCCGAGCATCGTGGTCGGTCTCGGCAGGCTGGGTGGCCGCCCGATCGGCGTCGTGGCGAACAACCCGAGCCGCCGCTGGGGCATGCTCGACGCGGCTGCGGCGCGGAAGGCCTCGCAGTTCGTGCGGATGTGCGACGCGTTCTCCGTGCCGTTGCTCGTCATCGTGGACGTACCCGCTGTCCTGCCAGGGATCGACGAACGGTGGGGAGACGTTTTGCGCACCGGCGCGGAACTTCTCGACGCGTTCGCGGCCACGTCCGTCCCGCGGACGGTGCTGATCACCCGTGAGTGCTACAAGGGCGCGTACTTCGTGGCGAAGGCCTGCTCTGCCGGCGTGACGACGGTGTACGCCTGGTCGTCGTCCGGGGTGGAGGCCGACGCGGTGGACGAGGTGATCGATCCGGCGGACACGCGGATGAAGGTGGCGAACGCCTTGTCGGACCGGTCGGTCCACGTCGAACGGGTCGCCGGGTGACGGGCCCGGTGCGCGTGCGGCCCCGGCTCACCCGGCCGCCGTCCGAAGTGGACGGTGTCTGGACGGCGGAGGCGGAGTTCGAGATCTCACCGCTCGAGCCGGTCTTCGCCGGGCACTACCCGGACCTGCCCATCTTTCCGGGCGTCTGCCTGGTCGAATGCGTCCACCTGGCGGTCCGCCAGGTCGTGCCGGACAGTCCGGCCACGCTCGGCGTCGTGGACTCGATCAGGTTCCACGCGCCGGTGTTCCCGCACGACGTGATCACCGTCTCGCTGCGGTGGGATGGGCGCGGTTGTGCGGCTCAGGTCGACACGGTCCGGGGGACGGCCGCGGTGGTCCGGCTCGGGATCGGGGAGAGGAGCACGGCGTGATCGGTGTCGCGGAGATCAAGAGGTTGCTGCCGCACAGGTATCCGATGCTGCTGGTCGACCGTGCCATGTGGACGGACGATGGCGCTTTGGTGGTGGTCAAGGCAATCACCTGCAACGAACCCTGGTACGACGACATCGGTGACGACGATGACCACGGCTATCCCGGGACGTTGCTCGTCGAGTCGTGGATGCAGGCCGCCGGGGTGGTGCTCTGCCTCACCGGCGAGGTCGACGTGCCCGCCGGTCACGTCATGCTCGCGGGAAAGCTGTCGGGGCTGACGTTCGGCCGCCGGGTGGTTCCGGGTGACGTGCTGCACCACGACGTCCGGATCGTGCGGGTGGTGCCCGGCACCGTGATCGTCTCGGGCGAGACCACGGTCGGGGGAGAGGTCGTGTTGTCGCTGGAGCGCGTCATGCTCGCGTTCCGGCCGGCCGGAACGCTGCCCGTGGCGGAGGGCGCCAGGTGATCCTCACCAGGGAGGTGTCCTTCGCGAACGCGGGATCGACCCTGCACGGCACGCTGCACTTACCGGCCCGCGGCACCGGCAGACCCGGTGTCGTGCTGGTGCACGGTTCGGGGCCGGGCCGCCGGTCTTCGCTCGCCGCACACGCTGAGGCCTTCGCCCGTGCGGGCATCGTCGTGCTGACCTACGACAAGCGCACCGAGGGGTACAGCGCCACCCGCCGCGACTACGGCCTGCTCGCCGGGGACGCGCTCGCCGCGGTCCGGCTGCTCGCCGCGCAACCGGAGACCGACCCGGCGCGGGTCGGGCTCTGGGGGTTCTCCGAAGGTGGCTGGGTGGCGCCACTTGCCGCGTCCCGTTCGGACGAGATCGCGTTCCTGGTGCTGGTAGGGGCCAGCGGGCTGCCACCGGTCCGCCAGCAGGCGTGGGCGCTGGAGTCCTACCTGCGCCGCAACGGGGTGCGAGGCTCGATGGTGGACGCGCTGGCGGACGTGGGGATCCGGCAGCTTCGCGCGGCCGGCGTGTTTCCTGAGGCGGACTACGACGGCCTGCCGGTGCTCCGGGCGTTGCGCCTGCCGGTGCTGGCGATCTGGGGCGAGCACGACCGGGTCGTGCCGCCGGCGGAGAGCCTGCTGATCTTCCGCGAGGCGTTGGCGGACAACGGTCTGCTGACCCTCCAGGTGATCCCGGGGGCGGATCACGGGGTGCGCGCACGGGGCTCGTCGACCCTCGCGGCTGGTTACGTCGAGCTCGTGACGTCGTGGATCACCGGCCTGCCGGCGACCGCGCGGTCCGGCGTGAACGCTCCGCCACCGCGGCAGGCCGTGCGCAGCAGGGCGATCGAGCCGCTGGCGTGGTGGGAGTCGACCGGCGTCCAGTGCGCCGCCGTGGTGTTGTTCCTCGCCGCGTTCCCCGGCGGTCTGGGGCGGCACGGCCGCTGGGCCGCCGTGCTCGGCTCGGTCACCGTCGGGGGCTGGCTCGGGTACCTGTACCGCGTCACCGCTTCGGAAGAGCCCGCGCTGGGACCGACGTTAGGTGGCCGGACCCTGCCCTGGCTGGCCCTGCAGGGGACGGCGGCGGCGACGGTGGCCGCCACGGCCGCCACCGCGGTGCGGGCGAGACGGCTCTGGCCGCGGCTGCCGGGCACGGTGAAGGTGCGGCTCGGCCTGCTGATCGCGGGTGGGGTCGCGATGGTGCCGTGGGGGCGCTACTGGCGGCTCCTGCGGCGCTGACCGCGGGGTGGTTGCGGGCAACGCGCCGACGCAAGCGTTTGCTGAGCCGGCGCCCGCCGCAGGGCCCCAGCAAAATCGTTTCTGCTGGTGGGTCGTGTGCAAGTACTACCAACTCTTGATCAAATCGCCGCTGCGCTCGAAAGCGGTGCGCGGAAGCGATCGGCCGGGCCGGTGGAGAAGCCAGAGGTGATCACGCCGGTGCGCTGAGCCGGTTGTCGCTGCTCGGCCGGACGTTCACCGCTCCGGCCGAGCAGTGTCAGAGCGCGACCAGTTCGCGCGGCTTCGGTGAGCTCTCGTCGAGCACCTCGTCCAACGCCGACCGCAGCAGCTCCCCGTACACCGGTTCGGGGGCCAGCTCGTCGAGTCGCTTGCAGGCGCGGCGGTGCAGCGCGAGCAGGTCCGTCCGATACGCGGCGACCACCTCGGGAGAACGCAGCACGGCGCGCGCAGTGGCCCGCGTCCGCACGTCCTGCGGTGCGGCGCGGAGAAGGTCGCCGAGAACGGCGCGGACGCCACTCGTGGCCAGGGCACCGGCGTGGGCCATCAGCAGGCCGGGCACGCGCAGCTGGGGATTCGCGGTCTGTTCCACTGTGGACTGCTGTTGGTCCTGGTTGAGCCTGCGGAGAAGTCCGTACAAGGCGCCGAACCTGCGCCATGCCTCGATGGAGCGCGGCGCGCAGATCCGCGCGGCCATCACCGCGTCGCGGGCGTAGGCGGCGCCGTCGACACCGAGGTGGTCGGACAGCACGTCCTCCCGGCGGGGCAGGGCGAAGCGGCGGGCGCTGGCCACGTGCCTGGTTTCCGCGACGGACGCGGTGGACGAGGTCAGGTCGTCCACCCACGCCAGTTTGCGTTCCTTCGGGGCACGGATCCGGCCGATGTGCCCCAGCGCGAGGATGGTGCTGTCGCTGAGCTCGCTGCCGATGCCGGTCCACCACAGCGTTGAAAGCGTGCTCACGGGCAGTGCCTGGGCGGGCCGGCCGCACATGGCGCCGGCCACCACCACGGCGAACAACCGGTCGCGGGGGAGGTCCGGACTCTGGCCCCACCTCAGCCTGGTTGCCGCCCGCCCGGTGAGGACCGGCATGTCGGTGGACGTTCTGGCGAGCGCCTTGCGCACCGACTCGAGGAGAACTTCCGCATAGACGTCCATGAGACCACGGCCACTCATGGCCCCAGCATGGCCGTCGGCCTGCCCGAGTGGACAGACTGAGGAAAGGTATCCGCAGAGTGCGGAAATCTCGTCGTGGGGTGATCGCCCGTGCCGGGCGCTACTGCGAAGTGACCAGCTGAGACAGGTGGTGGTTGATGATCAGCCACTTGTCGCCGGCCTTCGCGTACATGACGGTGTAGCGGGCGCGGACGACGGGTTCCTTCCCCTCCTGGTGCAGGACGAAGGACAGCACGCCGGTGTCGGTGGCGGTGTGGGTGTCGGGGATGTCGACGCGCTGCTGCTCGACACTGGCGACGGGGTAGTTCAGCAGGAACCGCTCGTAGTAGTCGACGACGTCCGGACGACCGGTGCGGATGTCGTTGGTGTTGAACGGAAGCAGCACGGCGTCCGGTGCGTACAGGTCAGCCACCTTCTCGGCCGAACCGCTGGCCAGCGCGTTCTTCCACGCGACGAGCAGATCGCCGACGATTTTCTGGTCGGGAACCTGAGGGGCTGGTGACTGGGCCGCGGCGGCGCAGGCGCTCAGCGCGGCGGCGAGCACCACCGCGACCCCGGCCCGCGTGATCGTGTTGGACAAGACGACACTCCTGCTCGTTGACGGCGGCGGTTCGAGTGTGCGATGGGGAAGAGCGGCCCGATCACGTTCTTGGAGGACGCGGAGCAAATTCCTCGTTCTTCGGATAACGCGGACCCGGTGAAGCGCCCGGGGTCGGCATGCGTTACTCCTTGTGCCGTGCGAAGGTCTGGAGCCGGGACACCATGTCCTTTGTAGAGCAACTGGTGAAGGTGTGATGGACAACAAGGTCGTGCTCGCCCAACGCTGGGTAAACGCTGCTTACGGCGCCGTGCCCGGCTACACCAGGTGCCCGGAGGACGGCGAGGCCGGTCCGTCCACCTGGTACGCCCTGATCCGCGCGCTGCAGCACGAACTCGGCATCACAGCGCTCTCGGACAACTTCGGCCCCGGCACGCTGGGCAAGCTCGAGGAACGGGGCGGGGTCCGGCCGAGTGAGCAGAACCGCGGCATCGTCGGCGTCGTGCAGGCCGGCCTGCTCTGCCACGGTTACGCCGCCGGTGAGATCGACGGGACGTTCGGGCCGCGCGCGCAGGCGGCCGCGGCGGCACTGCGGTTCGACGCCGGGCTGAGTCCCGCGCCGAACGGTGCGATGGAACCCAAGCTGCTCAAGGCGTTGCTGTCGCCCGACTCCCACGTGCTGGTGCCGGGCGGCGACCGCCGGGTGCGCGCCGTGCAGCGCTGGCTCAACGGAACCTACGCCGAGCGGAAGAACTTCCTCGTCATCGCCTGCGACGGCGTGCCGTCCCGGGACGTGTACTTCGCGCTGTACCTGGCGGTCCAGTTCGAGCTGGGGCTGTCGGACGAGCAGGCCACCGGCAACTTCGGTCCGGGCACCCGCGCCGGGTTGAAGGAGCACGCGGTCGGCGAGGGCGACACGAGCCGGTGGGTGCGGCTCTACAGCGCGAGTCTGATCGTCAACGGCCTCGGTACGTTCACCGACTTCTTCGACCGCTCGCTCGTCCGCGCCACCGAGGAGTTCCAGGACTTCGCCGCCCTGCCGCGCACCGGTCGCGGCGACTACCCGACGTGGGCGCTGCTGCTCGCCTCGAACGGTGACCCGGACCAGCCCGCGGCCGCGTGCGACACCGCCACCACGATCACGCCCGCGCGGGCCAAGGCGTTGCACGCCGCCGGTTACCGGGTGGTCGGGCGTTACCTGGACGAGCGTCCGAACGGGACGCTCGACAAGGAGATCAAGCCCGGCGAGCTGAAGACGATCTTCGAGCACGGCCTTCAGGTCTTCCCGATCTCCCAGTACTACGGCGGTGACCGCGACTACTTCACCGAGGCGCAGGGCCGGCAGGACGCGCGGGACGCCCACACAGCCGCGCTGCGCAACGGGTTCCGGCCCGGCACGGTCATCTTCTTCGCGGTCGACTACGACGCCACCCAGGACGAGGTCGACTCCCACGTCGTGCCGTACTTCCGCGGTGTCGTCGCCGGTCTGGACGCCGCCGGCGGCAGGTACCGGCACGGGGTCTACGGCTCGCGCAACGTCTGCACCCAGGTCACGAAGCAGACGAAGGCGCGGTGGTCGTTCGTCGCCGGCATGTCCATCGGCTACTCGGGCAACCTCGGGTTCGGGCTGCCGGAGAACTGGGCGTTCAACCAGGTGCGGACGCTGACCACCGGCGACGGCGACGGAAAGATCGAGATCGACGCGAACACCTGCCGCCCCGGCACGGACGCGGCTGTGTCCTCTGTGGACGAAACGGACGGGAGGCCCGCACGTGGGGCGTGAAGTGAGCAGGCGACGGGCACTGGCCGGGGGAGCGGGCGTCTTCGGCGGCGCGCTGCTCGGGACCCGCGGTGCCGCGGCACAGAGCGCGCCCGCGGTGAAGGGTGCGCCGGCGGCACGGGAGTGGACCGCGGCGCACACCCAGAACGGCTGGCCGGTCGTGCCCGAGGTCGCGCCGATCTGGGTGCAGGGCAGCGGTCTCGCCGTGTCCGTGCTGCCCGGCGACGTGGCCGCGGTGCTGCTGCACTGCGTGCGCCGGTACTGCTACCGGGCCGGTGGCCGCTGGCACGACGGTGATCTGCGCGGGCACACCACCGACCGCGCCGTGGCCGCGGAGTACGAGAGCAACCACCTGTCCGGGACCGCGATCGCGATCCGGCCGTCGTGCTACCCGCTCGGGATCGGCGGCGGGTTCTTCGGCCACGAGCTCGCGGTGATCCGGGACGTGCTGGCCGAGTGCGAGGGCGTGGTCCGGTGGGGCGGCGACCTGCGGCCGGTGAAGGAGTCGCACTTCCAGATCGACGTGCCGCCGGGCGATCCCCGGTTGGGCGCTGTCGCGGAGAAGCTGCGCGGCCTCCGGGTCGGCTGAGTTCCAGCGCGGCCCGGCACCGGCGAACGGCCCTACTCTGATCGGCTCATCCCTGCGTTACCATCAGGTCACGGCGGACCAACAGTCGTACGTCGTACCAAATGCTGAACGCTTCGGGGCGGGACACAATGTCGCAGGCGGCACCGGACAACCTCATCGGACGAGCGACCGAAGTGGCGGCATTGGTGGCGCGCGTGCGCGACGCGGCGTCGGGCAGGCCGGGGCTCGTGCACCTGGTCGGCAGCCTACCCGGCATCGGGAAGTCGTCGTTGCTCGCGCTGCTGCGGCAGGCGCTGGGCGACGAGGCGACGATGCTCGTCACCGCCTGCGCGGAGGGCGGCGCGGACTACGACGGCATGCGCGGGTTGTTCGGTCCGGGCGCGGATCACCTGCTCACCACCGCACCGGACGCAGGGACGATTCCTCGAGCCCTCCAGTGCCTCGTGGGAGACCTCGCCACCACCCGGCCGCTGGTGGTCGTGCTCGACGACGCGCAGCACTGCGACCCCGCCACGGCGCGCTGGCTGGGCCTGCTCGCGCGCCGCGCGGCCGGGCAGCCGGTGTGCGTGGTGCTGGCGTACCCGTTCACCGCGCGGGCGGTGATCGAGTCGCTGTTCGCCGAGCTCACCGGGGTGCTCGACACGTCTCAACTGGAGCTGGGCCCGTTGTCGGAGGCCGACATGCGGGAACACGTGCGCCGGTGCTTCGGCGTGGCACCGCACGAGGACTTCCTGCGCGTCTGGGGCGAGGTCTGCGCGGGCCATCCCCAGATCGTGAGCCGGTGGTTCCCCCGGTTGCGGGAGGAGGGCAGGCTGCCCGACGCCGCGACCGCCGCGCTGTTGCGCGCCGAGGCGACGGCGGAGGCCACGGCGCTGACGATGGCGTGGCTGGCGGAGGAGACCGACCTCCTTCGGTACGCCACGGCGGTGGCGGTGATCGGGAGCGCCGAACCGCGGTCCGTCGCCTCGTTGTGCGGGCTGCCTCCGCACGTGGTGGAGCCGGCGAGGGCGATGTTGGGCCACGCCCGCATCCTCGACGAGGACGGCCGGTACCGCACGCATGCGCTGCGTGACGCCGTGCTCGGGCTGTGCACGCCGGAGGAGCTGGACGACCTGCGCTACCGCGGGGCGCAGATGATGTGGGACGAGGGCCGGTCGTGCCCGGAGATCGCCGACGTGATCGTGCCGATTCGCGAGCTGAGCGACATGTGCATGATCGTGACGCTGCGCAGGGCGGCGGAGGAGTCGCCGGCCGACGTCGCCGCCACGTACCTGCGGCGGGCCATGCTGGCCGCGCCCGCCTGCGTGGAGACCCGGCTCGAACTCGCGAACGTCCTGACGGACACCGACTGCCACGCCGCCTGCGACATGTACGCCGAGGCGCTTCCCCACGTCGAGGACGAGGAACTGCTGGACGCCGCCCTGCTCCGGTACGGCCTCGCCGCGATGCGGGCGAACCGGTCGCGCGAGGGGTTCGAGGTGCTGTCCGGCTTGCTGCCGCAGGTGACCGACCGCGTACCGGTCGAGGCCACGCTGCTCACCCTCGGCCTGATCGACCGGAGCACCGCGGTCCGTGCGGTGGAGCTGGCGCGGGACATCTCACCGCCCGCTTCCCTCAGCGCGCCGGGCCGGCGGCTCGTGGGTCAGCTGGCCAGAGCCGATGCGCACGCGGGTGAGCGGGCCGACCGAGCGCTGGAGCTCGCCCGGTCCGCGGTGCCGAGCGGCGCGTGTTCCTACTCGGACCTCTTCACGGGGCAGGTGTTGCACCACTGCGGCGCGTCGGAGGAAGCGGTGGCGGTGCTGAACCGCGTACCCGACCCCGGCGGCGCGGCGATGGCCACGCGTGCGCTCGTGCGGATCGACTGCGGCGAACTCGTCGACGCCGTCGTGGACGCGGAGAAGGCGATCCTGATCGCGGACCACCCCCGCAACCGCGCGGTGCTCGCGTACGCGCTGGTGTGCCGAGGCGAGGACGACCGCGCCGAGCCGTTGCTGGTCGGCCTCGACGGCCAGGACCCGCTGGAACGCGGCGTGGCTCTGGTTGCACGGGCCCGCTGGCTGCGCAACCGCGGCGACCGCGAGGCCGCGCTCACCGAGCTGCTGCACTGCGGCCGCGAGTTCGACGACTGGGGCGTGCGCAACCCGGTGTTCGTGCCGTGGTGGCTCGACGCCGTCACGCTCCTGGTCGAACTGGGCCGCTCGGCCGAGGCGCTCGTCGACCGCTTCCGGTCGCCGACGTGGGACACCGCACGGGCGCGCGGCTACGCCCTGCTGGCCGCCGGCCTGACCACCGGCGAGATCGACGTGCTGGAGCGGGCCGTCACCGAGCTGTCGGCCGCGGGCGCGCGCCTGCAGCAGGTCCAGGCACTCCTGGCACTGGGCACCGGCCTGCTGCGCCGAGGTGACGACCAGACCGCCCGCACCCACTTTCGCGCCGCCGTGGACCTGGCCGTCCGCTGCGGCGACACCGCCGCCGCCGAAGCCGCCCGCGACGCGCTGACCCTCGCCGGCGGCCGCATGAGCGCGGTGTCGGCAACCCCGCTGCAAACGCTCACCGGCGGCCAACGCCGGGTAGCCGAGCTGGTCGCCCAGGGCCTGACGAACCGGGAGATCGCCGAGGCGCTGTTCGTGACCGTGCGCGCGGTGGAGAGCCACCTGTCCAACGCCTACCGCAAACTGGGCGTGCGCACCCGCGCGGAACTCGCCGTCCAGGTCGCCTCGGCGGCCGGGTGAGAACTCCGCTGCTGGGCCGATCCGTTGAGCTGGCGGCGCTGGACCGCGCGGCCGCGTCGCTCGCTTCCGGCACGTCGGCGCTGGTGGAGATCGCAGGGCTGGCCGGGGTCGGACGCAGCGCGCTGGTGCGGTACGCGGTGGCGGCTGCTCGGCGGGCTGGGGCGGTGGTGCTGTACGCGGCTGGCGCCGGGGGTGCGGTTGTGGTGGGGGAGTTGCTGGCGCAGGTGCGGGTGGCGGCGGCTGAGGCGACGGGAGAGGCCGAGGTCTCCGCTTCCGTGCCTGGTGGTGCTGGCCTGGGGTCGGCTGCCTCTGCCGCCGTGGTCGCGGCTGGGCGGTTGCCGGAACGAGCGCGGGTGGTGGCGAGAGAAGCCTCTGGTTCTGTGTCTGGTGGTGACCACTTCGGTTCCGCCGCCGCTGCTGCGGTCGGGACGTTGCCGGAGCAGGCGCGGCTGGTGTCGGCTGAGACGACGGGCGGGACCGAGGTCACCGGTTCCGCCGCCTCCTCCGCAGTGCTCGCCCTCGCCCGCACCCGGCCGGTGCTGGTCGCGGTCGACGACGGCGACCGGCTCGACCACGAGGCGCGCGCGTGGCTCGCGGCGCTCGGCAGGCGGGCCGCCGGCACGTCTCTGATGATCGTCGTGGTGAGCGATGGTGTGCGGCCGGTCCTTGATGACGCGGTGGTGTTGACGCCGCGGCCGTTGGAGCGCGGCGATGTCGCGGTGCTCGCGGAGGCGGTGTGCGGTGATCGGCTTGAGGCCGGGGCGTTGGCGGAGCTCGTTGAGCTGACCGGGGGCAGGCCGCGGCTGGTGCGCGAGGTGTTGGAGCGGCGCGGGGACGCGGCGGGCGAGGTGGTCGGCGACGCGGTGGCGCGGGCCGTGCGTTCGTTGCCCGTGGAGGTGGCGGGGCTGGCGCGGGCGATTGCGGTGTGCGGGCCCGCGTTCGACCTCGATCTCGTTTGTTCGTTGGTCGAGTTGGGGGACTGGTCGGCCGCGCGGGCGGTGGACGTGCTGGTCGGGGCCGGGCTGGTCACCGCTGACGGGAAGCCGGTGCACCCGGTCGACCGGGTGTTGGACGGCATGGCACCGCAGGCGCGGCAGGAGTTGTACGCGCGCGCCGCACGGTTGGGGCATCGGTGTGCGGTCGACGAGGTGGAGCTGGCCAGGATCGTGGCGATGGCGCCGCCGCTCGGTGAGCCGTGGGTGGTGCCGTTGCTGCGCACCGTTGCCCGGCGCGCGGACGAGGGTGGTGACTCGGCGGCCGCGGCGCGTCATTGCGAGCGGGCGTTGCGCGAACCCGTCGACGCGCGCACGCGGGTCGAGTTGACGCTGGAGCTCGCGGTGGCCGAGAGCCGGTGCGCGCCGGAGGCCGGGGATCAGAGACTGGCGAGGATGCTGCTGGAACCGCAGCCCGAGGGGTGCGCGGAGGTGCGGCTCGCGGCGGCGGACCAGTTGCTGGCTCGTGGGGACGGGATGCTGGCGCGCCGGACGTTCGCCGCGATGCGGGCGACCGGGGTGGAACGGGATGGGATCACGGCGCTGTTCTGGTTCACCGGCGACGTGCAGCGGGAGATGCCCGAGCTGAGCGTGCTCGACGTCGAGGCGTTGCCGCGCTGGCCGGACGACCCGGAGCGCGCGGGCGTGGCGGCCTGGGAGGCCGTGTCGCGCGGGATGGACGTCGGACTCGCGGGTTCGCTGGCCCGGTTCGCGCTCGGCAGCCCGGCGGTGTCGATCCTCTGCCGGATCGTCGCGAGCGTCGCGTTGTCGTTCACCGACGACCTGGCCGGGGGGATCGCCGGTCTGGACGCGGCGCTCGCCGCGGCTCGTGACTGCGGCCTTCCTGCGGTGGCGGCCTACGCGCTGGTGTTGCGCGCCAGGGTCAACCTCCGCCGAGGCCACTACCGCGAAGCGGCGGCGGACCTGGCGCTGGCCGCCGCGCAACGGCCCAACTGGCATCCGCAGCACCGGCCGATGGTCATCGCGACCGAGATGCTGGTGAGCCTCGGCCTCGGCTTGCTCGACCAGGCACGGGAACTCGACGCGAGCGTGCCCGACTCCGAGTGGGGACCCGGCTTCACCTGGACCGGCTTCCTGTACGCGAGCGGCGTGGTGGCGTTGCGGGCCGGAGATCTCGACCGGGCGATCGAACGGCTGGAGGAAGCCGGACGCCGGTGGCGGCCGGGCCAGACGCCGAACCCGGCGGTGCTGCCGTGGCGCACGTTCGCCGCCGTCGCCTGGAGTGCCCGTGGCAACGCCGAACGGGCGGCCGAGTTGTGCCACGAGGAACTCGCGCTCGTCCGCCGCTGGGGCGCGCCCTCCCCGATCGCCCGAACGCAGCTGGTGTGCGCGAAAGTGCTGGGAGATCGGCGACATCTCACCGAGGCGGTCGAACTGCTGCGGGACTCCCCGGTGACCACGCTGCGGGCGACGGCGTTGCTGGATCTCGCCGAGACCGTCGATCCGTCGCAGGCGGAAACGCTCGTGCGGGAGGCGGCGCACCTCTCGTCGAGGGCGGGTGCGGTCGAGCTGGTCGACCGGGCGAGAGCGCTCGGGTGGGTGCCGGGCACATGACGACTCTGGTGGAACGGGACGCCGAACTGGACCTGGTCGCCCGCGCACTGCGCGAGGCCGCCGACGGATCAGGCTGTGCGATCGTCGTCGCCGGCCCGCTCGGCATCGGCAAAACCGCGCTGGTGCAAGCCTTCGCGGGACAGGCGGAGGGCGTCACGGTCCTGCGCGCGTCCGCTTCGCCGCTGGAACAGGACTTCGACCTCGGGGTCGTCCGCCAGCTGCTCGACTGGGGCGACGGGACGCTCGCGCTGCCGTTCAGTCGGGACGACCGGCTGCTCGTGCTCGTCGACGATCTGCAGTGGACGGACGACAGGTCACTGTCCGAACTGGACCGGTTGGTGCGGCGCGTGCACGACCTGCGCACCGTCGTGGTGATGACGGTCCGTGAAGGCGAGGCGGGTGCGGACCGGCCCGCGGCGGCGTCCGTCCTCTCGAACGCGACGTGCACGCTGCGGCCGAAACCGTTGACGGTGACGGGAACGGCGGCGGTGGTCCGCGAACGGCTCGCACGGGACGGGGACGACGAGTTCACCTCCGCGTGCCACGAGGCGACCGGCGGCAACCCGATGCTGCTCTCCGCGCTGGTGCTCGCGCTGGCGGTCGGCGGACGGCCGGTGACCGCCGAAGCGGTCCGCTCCTCGCGCACCTCTCAAGCCCGCGACCGGGTGGCCGCGTGCGTCCGCGCGCAACCGGCGCACGTCCAGGCGTTGCTCAAGGCGATGGTGGTGCTGCCGGACGAACCGCGGCTCGCGGCCGAACTGGCCGGGCTCGACGAGCTCACCGCCGCCGAGGCGGTCAGGCCGGCCCGCAAGCTCGGTCTCCTCCGCGGTGACGGGTTCGCCCACCCCGCCGTGTGCGAGGCGGTCGAGGAGACGATGGCGTCCGCCGAACGCACCCTGCTCCAGGAACGCGCGGTGCGTCTGCTGCACGACCGCGGCAGGCCTGCGGAGGAGATCGCGCGCCAGTTGCTCAGCATCACCACGCAGCAGGGCACGTGGGCCGTGACGGTGTTGCGCACCGCCGCCGACGTGGCGATGAGCCGCAGTGCACCGCACACCGCCGCGCGCTACCTGCGCCGGGCCCTGCTGGACTGCAGTCGCGACGGTCAGGACCGGGCCCGGACGCTCGTCGACCTCGCGGCCGCGGAACGGACTTTCGACCTGGCCGCCGCGGTCCGCACGATGGTGTCCGCCATGACGTTGTTCGCCGATCCGCTGGACCGCGCGGCCGCCGTGATCAGGCTGGCTCCGGTGGTGATGGGCGACGCGCCGCCCGGCCTGGTGCCGTTGCTGCGGATGTCCGGCGGTCAGGCCGAGGGCCTGACCGGGGTCGAGCGCGACCTGACCCTGCGCGTCGAGGCGAGGCTGAGGTACGCCACCGCGTCCAGCGCGATCGAACTGGACAGCTGTCGCACGCGGCTGCTGGGACTGGGCGCCGAACCGCCGCTGCACAGCGCCGCCGATCGGGAACTCGTGGCGGTGCTGCTGCACAACGTGATGCTCGGCGTGCGGCTGCCGTCGGCCGAGGTGGTCGCGCTGGCGAACCGGGTGCTCGCGAACGAGGCGGCGACGTCGCCGCACTCCGCGGGGATGGCGCCGTTGCTGGTGTCCACGCTCGCGGCCGCCGACGCGCCCGGCGCCGCGGCAGGGTGGCTCGACCAGGCACTGGAGGTCGCCCGGCACCGGGGCGATCTGGTCGAACAGGCGATGATCCGCACCGAGCAGTCGCTCGTGCACCTGCTGTCCGGGCAGCTGGCGGAGGCCGGGCAGGCCGCGGCGGACGCGTTCGAGCTCGGCGGCTGGGACTGGCAGACGACCGGCAGCGCCGCGGCGTTCGTGTCGGGTGCGGTGGCGTTGCAGCTGCGCGACCCCGTGCTCACCGAACGGGTGCTCGCCGCGGCCGGCGAACCGGTCAACGCCTGCCTCGCCGCGATCGTCGGCCTGTTGCGCGGGTCGGCGGCGGTGCTGCGCGGGGACCTGCCTGGTGCCGTGGAGCTGTTGCTGGACTGCGGAACGCGGTTGGACCGGTCCGGGTGGCGCAACCCGGTGATGGTGCCGTGGCGCAGTTCGCTCGCGTTGCTCGAACACCGGCTCGGTGATCGGGAGGACGCGCTGCGGCTCGCCGAGACCGAACGGCTGATCGCGGAGGAGTGGGGTGCCGCGTCGGGCATCGGCCGAGCGTGGCGGGTGCTCGGCGCCGTGACCGAGGGGACGCATGGCATCGCTCTGACCCGGCGTGCCGTGGAGGTGCTGGAGGGGTCGGGACACCGGCTGGAACTCGCGCGCGCGTTGCAGCAGTGGGCGCGGATGGCCGATGACACCGCGGTGTGGCGCCGCTGCCTCGACCTGGCCGTCGAGATCGGCGCCACCAACATTGCGAAACGTGCATATGCCGCACTCGACGGCACTTCCCCTGTTTTCGCCTCGCTGACCCCGTCGGAACGACGGGTGGCCATGCTCGCCGCCGCCGGCCGAGCCAATCAAGAAATCGCTGAAAAGCTTTCGGTCACGTCCCGGGCGGTGGAGAAACATCTGACCAACGCCTACCGCAAGCTCGGCGTGGGCGGCCGGACCGAACTCGGCGACGCCCTCCGGTACGCCGTTGTGCTGCAGCTCGACGGCTGACCGTACCGTTCGCGACCGAACGCGCCGACCACCCGAACCACGGCGCTGAGCACCACAGTCTTAAGTGAGTTTTGTTGACGCGTGCGTGGCTGACTCAATAACCTCCGAATATCGCTGAAAAGGGCGAAAAAATATTCGGTTTCTGATCTTCCGCAATTCTCACAAGGGGGCGACATGACGGAAGTCGCCGTCAACTGGAGTTCGACGCCCGGCCGCGTCCGCCGGGCGCCGCGGCTGGCCGGCGAGGACGACGTGCGGCTCGCCGAGTTCAGGGCGAAGATCCGCGCGGCGGGCGAGAACTGGGCCGGTGGCCGCTACGACGACCTGCTCGGCGTGCTCGAGGAAGCCGCCGAGGGACATCCGGCGTTCGCCGAGTTCGTGCGGGCGAGCGGGCCCGTTCTGACGGAGTTCCTGGACGGCTACCGCCGCAGGAACGAGGGGATCGCGTCGGCCCGCCGCGGTGACGTCGCGGGTGACCTCGTCGACGGCCACCCGATCGCGCCGGACGTGTACGACGCGCTCGCCGCCCGCTACCTGATCGTGGTCGTCCGCCTGTCCGACGTGACGAGGACCAAGCCCGTGCTGCACGAGGCGGCGGGCCCCGGCGCGTTCATGACGCGCAAGGAGTCCGGTCTGGTGATCCTCGTGCCCGACCTGGACCCGGAACGCACGCCCGCCATCACCCGGCAGCTGACACGGCACCTCGACGGCAAGGGCTGGCTCACCGTCGCGGCGCGGCCGAAGGCCGACATCGCCGACGGCTACCGGGAGGCGGCGGACGTGATGCGCCTCGTCGTGGCCGGCCGCCGTCCCGGTGGCGTCTACAACATCTCCGACGTGCTGGTCGAGTACGCGGTGACCCGGCACGAACACGTGACCCGGAGCCTGGTCTCGATCCTCGACCCGCTGCGAGCCCACCCCGTGCTGTGGGAGACGCTGGTCGCGCTGGTCGACGCCGATCTTCAGCGCAACCAGACCGCGCGCAACCTGTTCGTGCACCGCAGCACGCTGGACTACCGGTTGCAGCGGATCGCGGGCATCACCGGCTGCGACCCGACGAGCGGGCGGGGCGGCCACACGCTGGTGGCGGCGATGATCGCCGACGGCTACTCGGGATGACCGCTCGGCTGATCCCCGTCGTCGTCCACTTCGACGAGCTGGACTCGCTCGGCATGCTGCACAACTCGCGCTACCCGCTGCTGGTGGAGCGAGCCTGGATGGAGCTGTGGCACGGACCGGGTGCCCTCGTCGACCGCGAGCCGCGGCTGGCCGCCGACATCTCGGGCGTGGTGGTCAAGGAGCTGCGGATGACCTACGAGGCACCGGTCACCCGGCACGGCCGGTACGCGGTCGAGCTGTGGATCGAGCAGATCGGCACGACCAGCCTGACGTACGGGTTCCGCTTCTGCGCCGCCGACGGAGACCTCACCCACGCCCACGGCACGCGCACCGTCATCCGCCTCGATCCGGGCACGCTGCGTCCCGCGCCGTGGAGCGAGCGGCTGGTGTCCGCGGGCCAGGAACTGATGCGCTGATGGGGGAACACGACTTGAACGACGAGGAACTGCGGCGCCAGGCCGAACTGGCCGCCGAACTGGCGGCGGCGTGGGCCGACGTCACCGAGGCGGAGCGGTCGCTCGCACCCGAGGTGGTCCGGCACCTCAAGGCCGCGGACCTGCTGAACCCCGGTGTTCCCCGTGCGCTGGGTGGCAGTGAGGCCGCGCCCCGGACGGCCCTCGAAGCCGCGGAAACCGTTGCCTTCGGTGACGCCTCGGCGGGGTGGTGCGTCGGTATCGCCGCGACCAGCAGCCTGCTCGCGCACTACCTGCCGAAGGACGGCGCGGAAGAGGTGTTCGGCGACCCGCGTTCGTCCGCCGCGAGAGTGTGGGCGCCCACGGGTCGCGCGCGTCCTGCCGACGACGGCTTCGTGGTCTCCGGCCGGTGGACGTTCTGCAGCGGTGTCAAGCACTCCGAGTGGTTCTTCGGCGGAGTCGTGGTCGACTCCGGCTCCGGCTCCGAACCGCCGGTGCTGCGCATCGCGGCACTGCCCACCTCCGAACTGACCGTCGTCGACACCTGGCACACCAGCGGACTGCGCGGCACGGGCAGCCACGACGTCGTGGCCGAGCAGGTCTTCGTGCCCGCCGACCGGCTGTTCTCCATTGTGGACGGACCGGCGGCGGATGCCGAACCGCTGTACCGGTTTCCGTTGAACGGGTTCTTCGCGGCCGCGGTCGCCGCGGCGGCGCTGGGCAACGCGCGCGGGGCGGTCCGCGACCTGAGCGTCCTCGCGACGACCAAGAAGTCCGCCGGATCGTCGCGCGTGCTGGCCGAGCGGTCGGCCACCCAGGAGAAGTTCGCCCGTGCCGAGGCGGCGCTGCGGCTGGCTTCGACGCACGCGGCACGGGTCGCGGCGGAGGTCGCCTCGTCGATGTACGAGCTCGGCGGCGGCACCGCGATCTACGAGACTTCGCCGTTGCAGCGCCGTTTCCGGGACGCGAACACCGCCACCGCGCACTTCCTCGTGAGCCCCGTGACGTTCGAGCTCACCGGACGGATCCTGCTCGGCCTGCCGGCGCGGACCGACCAGTGGTGAGTGATCTGTCCAATCCGGACTGACTGCCCGATCGGAGCGGAAGATGCTGATGACAAGCGGAGTCGCCGGCCGGTTCGGCAGCACGAGCACCTCGTCGATGCGGGTGCTCGTGCTGCCCACCGAGGGCGGCCTGTCGATGGTCGAGATCAGCGCGGGCCAGGCCGGTGCGGTCCTGCCCGGCCTCCTCGGCGATCCTGTCGTGGCGCGCAGGTGCGCCCTGCCCGGCCTGGAGTTCTGGGTCGGCGACAGCGTGCCCGACGGTGAGGTGAACCGCGGGGCGAGCCTCATGCTGATGTTGTTGCTGCAGGACGTGGCCGCCGGGAAGTACGAGCTCGACGTCGTTTCGCGGGCCAGGGCGGCGCGGCAGCTGGCGAGCACGGACTGGGCGAAGGTCATCCGGGGAACGTGCGTGGTGACCGGGCTCGACGACGCGGGCGTCGTGCCGGCCCCGCTGGGCGAGCCCTTCTGGCGCTGGCTCGGTCTGGTACTCGTGGAAGCACATGATTACGGCAAAACGGAAGCCGCTCAGGTGATCGCGGCGTGTCTGGGGCTTGAGATCGACTTCGGGCCGGGCGATCCGCTGCCCGGCCTCCGTGGTCTGGAGTCGAGGTAACTGTCGGATTTGGACAATTCAGCGGCGTGACTTCGACGAATTGTCGACTGTTCCTCGCGGCGGTGCCACTCCCAGACTGATCGAACCCAGTCCGGGAGTTCTCCTCGAGGGAAGGACGGCCGATGTCGCAGGACCTGCAACCGTCGTTGCGCAAGCGGCACCTCAGCATGATCGCCATCGCCGGCGTCATCGGCGCCGGGCTGTTCGTCGGCAGCGGTGCCGCGATCGGCAAGGCGGGACCCGGCGTGCTCCTCTCCTACGCCGCCGCCGGCCTGCTGGTCGTGCTGGTGATGCGGATGCTGGGGGAGATGTCCGCGGCCAACCCCGACACCGGCAGCTTCTCCGCCTACGCCGAACGTGCGATCGGACCGTGGGCAGGCTTCGCGATCGGGTGGCTGTACTGGTGGTTCTGGGTCGTCGTGGTCGGCATCGAGGCCACCGCGGGCGCCGCCATCGTGCACCGCTGGGTTCCGGCCGTGCCGCAGTGGACGTGGGCTCTCGTGCTCACGGTCGTGCTGACGCTGACGAACCTGTACTCGGTCAAGTCCTTCGGCGAGTTCGAGTTCTGGTTCGCCGGCATCAAGGTCGCGGCGATCACCGTGTTCCTCGTGCTGGGCGTGCTGGCGATCGGCGGCCTGCTGCCGGGCTTCTCCTCGCCGGGGCTCGACAACCTCACCGGCCACGGCGGGTTCTTCCCGCAGGGCACCGGTCCGGTCTTCGCCGCGATGCTCGTCGTGGTCTTCTCCTTCTTCGGCGCGGAGATCGCCACCGTCGCGGCGGGGGAGTCGGCCAACCCCGTGCAGGCGGTGCGTGCCGCGGTGAAGTCGGTGGTGTGGCGCATTCTCGTCTTCTACATCGGCTCGATCGCCGTCGTGGTCACGTTGCTGCCGTGGGACGACGCCAACGTCGCGAAGAGCCCGTACGTCGCGGTGCTGGACACGCTCGGCCTGCCCGCGGCCGCGGTGGTCATGGACGCCGTGGTGCTCACCTCGGTGTTGTCCTGCCTGAACTCGGGGCTGTTCACCGCCTCCCGCATGGTGTTCTCGCTCTCCCGGCGCGGTGAGGCGCCCGCGGTGCTCGGCAAGGTCTCCCGGCGAGGAGTGCCGACGGCCGCGGTGCTGGCCTCGACCGTCGTCGGGTTCGCCACCGTGGCGTTGAACTACCTCTCGCCGGACACGGTGTTCCTCTTCCTGGTCAACTCCTCCGGCGCGGTGGCGATCTTCGTGTGGCTGGCGATCGCGGTGTCCCAGCTGCGGATGCGGCGGCAGCTGGAACAGCAGACCCCCGACCAGCTCACGCTGCGCATGTGGGGCTACCCGTACCTGACGTGGGCGACGATCGTCGGCATGGTGGCTCTGCTCGTGGGCATGCTGTTCGACGCCGACGCCCGTTCCCAGTTGTTGCTGAGCCTGCTCGTCGCGGCGGTCGTGGTGGCGGTCGGCGTGGTGCGCGGCCGCCGGAACGCACCGCGAACCACGGTGAGCAGTTCCTGATCAGGCCGCTGGTTCGACGGGCACGACCCGGTGCACCTTCTTCGGTCGCTCCAGGCACTTGTACGGGCCTGGAGCGCCGACGGCGGCGGGTCCGACCGGAGTGGGCAGCACGTAGGGCTCGGCGGCGTCCAGATCGACCTCGTAGCCGAGGTCGATGAGGCTGCCCGCGGTGAGCCTGCTGATCGGGTTGCCCTTGCCCCCGATGGTGCTGGACATCAGTTCGGTGCGGAACTTGGACTCCCGCCAATGGCTGCCCACTGAACCGTCGCCACCGACGTTCTCCACGGGCACGGTTTCGGCCAGACCGCCGAGGAGATGGCCGTACTCGATCATCGCCAGCCGCCCGGTGAACTGGGGGTCGTTGGTGCCGATGCCCTGAACCAGGCCCACTTCCTCCCACAGCGAGCCGATGCCGAGCACGTGCCCCATCTCGTGGGTGATCACGTCGTGGAGCGTGCCCTCCGCCTCCATCTGCTCGAGATCGGCGGTGTCGAACCGCATGATTCCCTTGCACGGCAAGCCGCCGACGCGGATGTGCGTGAACCCCGCCTCCGCGAGGACGTCGCCCACCCCGCCCAGATCCGCGCCCTCGGCGAGAATCAGCACGTCGTCGATGATTTCGCCGTCCACGATCACGTCCGGCAGGTCGCCGACGATGACTTTGGCCCAGCGATCGGCCGCTTGAGCGAAAGCAGCTTGCTGAGTAGCCGTCAGGCCATCTCCGAACTGGACGGTGATGACGAACGGCGACGTGGTCGCGGCGATTTCGAGCGCCCGACTGGCGTCGGCGCGGGCTGTGTAGACCTTCATGATCGTTCCCTCGGAGCCGTACGACATCTGTACGCAGGTAGTCGTCCAGCGCCGATCGACGTAACGCCAAGTCACTCATTCGGACGCATAGCGCTTGCCTATTCGGGCGTACGGGTGCTGAGCCATCGGTGCAGCGCGATCGCCAGCTGCACCGGTGCGTCGTACTGCACCAGGTGCCCGGCGTTCTCGATGATCTCCAGACTGGCGCCCGGGATCAGGTCCGCGAGCCGGTGGCCCCGGTCCGGCGGGATCCACGTGTCCTGGTCGCCCCAGATGACGTGGGTCGGCACGGTGACCGCCGGAAGCCGGTCGTGGAACTCGTCGGTGAACCGTTCGTCGGCCTGCGCGATCTGGCGGTAGAACGCGGCCTGGCCCTCGGCGGTCAGCCACGGTCCGGTCAGCGTCGCCAGCTGCTCGTCGGTCAGGCCGCGGTGGCTGGCGCCGCGGATGTAGGCCTCCAGCGCACCGCGGTGCACCGCCGGCGGCTGCGCCGTGAACGTGTCGGCGTGGGCGGCGACCAGCCGGAAGAAGTCCGAGCCCCACGGCCGCAGCGCGACCACGTCCACCAGCGCGAGTGACCTGTAAATGGCGCCGTGCAACAGATGCGCGCGCAAGGACACCGCTCCGCCGTAGTCGTGGGCCACCACGTGCGGCTCGGCCAGTTTCCAGTACGTGAGCAGGTCGGCGAACAGCTCACCTTGGACGGCGAGGTCGACCGCGTGGTCAGGATGTTTCGAGGAAGCGCCGTAGCCGGGCATGTCCCACAGGTAGACGGTGAACTCGTTGCTCAGGGCGTCCGCATACGGTTCCCACAGGCGCGACGACCACGGCGTGCCATGACACAACACCACGGCAGGGCCTCGACCGCGGACGTCCCAGGCGACCGTGCGACCGCGCCAGTGGAACTGCTGAGAGAGATCCATGATCTCCATCAAAGCATCGAGGACGGCACGTCACCTGACAGTGCAAGGCTGGTCGTTCAAGGTGAAGGAACGCGGCGCGGGATTGTCCGACAGCTGCATACCGGTCACCACGACGAGCTGCGAGCGTCCGACGGGAATCGTGGCGGACTCCGGGACGTTCGTGGCGCTCACCCGCGAACCTGATTGGCTGACCACGGCATTCCGCGCCTCCGCCACGACCTGGCCGTCGGCGAACGTCCACCGCAGAGTCCAGGCGGTGATCGGGGAGAGTCCGGTGTTGCTGATCGTCACCTCCGCCCGGAAACCGTTCGCCGTCTGGTGGGTGAGCCGATAGCGGATGTCGCAACCGTGCGGGGAGTCCTTCGCCTGACCCCGGCAGGGCGCACCCCACAGGCCGAGTTCGCTCTTCGCCGCCTCGGCCTCGGCGTCGATCAGCGCGCGATCGTCCGGCGAGTCGGTGCGCATGATCCCCTGGCGCACGGCCATCACCGCGTAGTCGGTGCCGTCCTTGAGTCGCAGTGCAGAGGCGTCGGCGACCACGCGGTCGACCGGGTCGATGCGAACGGCCTTGTCCTGCAAGAACTTCTTGGCGAAGGTCGTGGCGGCGCCGGCCCAGCACTCTTCCGGAGCGGCGAGCCCTTCGACGCGGACCTGAGCCCCGTCGGACAGCAGCACGGTGCGCCCGTCCAGCACGTCCCGCACGGTCACGAAAGCATCGGAGAGGGTCGGCGGTGCGACAGGCGCTGCTGAGGACGGTGGGGTGGAACCGTCCGGAGTGGTCACGTCGTCAGCGGTGCACGCCGTGGCCAGGAGCACCGCGGCCGCCACCACGATGCTCCGACACCTGTGCTTCATTGCTTCCCCCGGGCTGCGGTCACATAGGTGAGCGAGGCTCAGGGGAAAGTAGACCAATCTCCATTGGTGGTCAATGCAAGTCGTTCGGGCAATCGAATGTCGTCGAATGAATCGAGTGAAGTCAGGCCGGCTGGCGTTGCCACTGTTGTTCAGTGCCGCTGCCACAGGTCATCTGCACGGCGGTTGCGCCGTCCGCGGTCGCCGCGTCCTTGATGGTGAGGCACTTGTTGCTGTGCCTGGCGATGACCTGAAGCCGGCCACCGCCGGCGTCCTGGAGACGCCACTGCTGGTTGGTGTCGCTGTGGCAGGTCCACTGGGTGATCCGGACGCCGTCACCGATGGCGCCGGCACCGCCGTAGACGTCCAGGCACTTGCCGCTGTTGACGTTCACGACCTGGGCGTGGCCGTCACCGGTGTCGCGGAACTCCCACCGTTGGTTGTTCTGGCCGTTCGCCGTCCATTGGACGATGTCCGCGCCGTCGTCGGTGGAGAGGTTGAAGACGTCCAGCAGTTTGCCGCTGTGCCCGGCGGTCAACGTGTGCACGGTGGCGGTCGTCCTCGGTGAGAGCCGGTACAGACCGGCGCCGTGGGCGGGCAGCGACCGGGTGAACGTCGTGCTGACTGTGCCGAGGCCCGCTCCGGACCACAGGTCCGTGACGGTGGCCGAACCCATGCCGAGCGCGGAGAGGGTGGCCGACACGGTGCCGGATGTGTTGTCGCGGTTGAACAACGCGACGTACCTGTCGTTGCTGCCGGGGATGTCGGCCGCCCACACCTGGCGCGAGCCGCCGACGAGCTGACGGTTGTTCGTGCTGTTCTGATCGACCGACATCACTGCGGCGTTGGTCATCAGCGCCAGGTCGGAGGCGCGGTTCTCGACGAGATTGCCGCCCCACATCAACGGGGAACGGTTGATCGTCCACAACGTCATGAGGGTGCGTTGCTCGTCCGGGCTGAGGTTGGAGTAGCGGGACGGGCCGTTGGGGCCGAACTTGGACAGCCTTCCGATCGGGATCATGTCGGGGTCGGGGTAGGCGCCCTTCGCCCGGTACCGCGTCCAGTCCCGCAACGGGTCGAACAGGTTGTTGACGCCGGGCCAGTCGTCCCACAAATCGTTGACGATGCGCCACATGTGGGCGTTCGCCTGCACGTGCGGACCGGCGGCCAGCGGGGTGGGGCCGGGGGAGAGGCTGAGCACCATCGGCCGTCCGCTGCGCTGGATGGCCAGCCGGTAGCCCTCGACCTCCGCCTGCCGGTAGGTGGGCGCGGCGATGTCGTCGACCTTGACGTAGTCCACGCCCCATCCCGCCAGGAGCTGGAACATCGAGTCGAGGTACGCCTGCGCGCATGCGTTGCTCATGTTCAGGCCCCACATGAGGTTGAGCCAGGCCGCGGTGGTGTTGTTGTTGATCTGGTTGGCACGGCAGCTCGTGCCGAGGATCGGCACGTTGTCGGCCACGGCCTGGCGCGGGATGCCGCGCATCAGATGCACGCCGAACTTCAGGCCCTGGGCGTGGACGTAGTCGGCCAGCGGCTTGAAGCCGTTGTTCCCCGCCGCGGACGGGAAACGCGTGGTGTCGGGCAGCAGCCGTCCGTTGGCGTCCATGCGCAGCCGGGGGTTGAGGTTCGCGTCCTGGTTCGGGCTGCTGTTGTGCCTGCCCGGGTAGTACCACGCCCAGTCGATCACGACGTACTGCCAGCCGTGCGGTTTGAGGTTGGTCCTCATGTAGTCGGCGTTCGCCTTGACGTCCGACTCCGTGACGCTCCAGTTGAACGCGTCGTAGCTGTTCCACCCCATCGGCGGGGTGTCCGCCGTTCCGTTGTCCCACGCGGCGGCGGTCTTCGGCTCGTCGACCGCGACGGTCGCCGTGATCACCAGGGTCAGGAGGGCCAGTATTGCGATCGTGCGTTGCCTGAGGCGTAGCGTCATTGCACCCTCCGACGGGGATCGTGAACGGACCCGGTCGAGCAGTGCGCAATGTTAGCGCTAACAGTGAGGCGCTAGACAAGGGGAAGCGGAATATTCATTTTTAGCAAGGGTGTTCGCAGATCGACAAATCTGTCGATTGTTCGACTCGGCTCCTATCTGTTAGCGATCACATCCGCCCGGCTCACACGGCGAAGAACGTCCGTGACGTGCCGGGGACGGAGGTGCTCACGCCGTTGGTCGTGTCCGTGAGCAGAATGTCGGTGTAGGTCACGCTCGCCAGGACGAGCCGCTGACCGCGCGGGCAGGCGAAGCCGCCGGCGGAGGGCGTTCCCGTGGTCAGACTCGCCCGCACGCGGCCGTTCTTGGCCTCGAACGAGCCGGTGGCCGACACCTCGGAGTTGATCGTCTCCTTGTTGGCGGCCTGCGGGTGGTTGCCGCCGCCGTTGATGCACGCGAACACCGCTGTGGCGTCGGCGGTCAGCGTGTAGTCGATGTTCTCGTTGCCGAGACCTCTCTCGTCGAACGAGACGGTCAACCCGCCGGTGCTGGTGACGCTGCCGGTGGCCGAGTGGAACTTCGGGGCGTCCGCCCCCGCGGTCGCCGTCGCCAGGAACAGCGCGGTGGCGACCGTCACCAGGACGATGATCAGTTTGCGCATCGGGTTCTTCTTTCGGGGACCCCCAAGGGTTGCTCATCGTCGAGCGGATGCTACGACCGCCCGCCGGACGCCGCGAGGGGTCGTTGGCCCTGTTCACCCAGTGCAGTTCCCCGGTAGCAGAACCCGTCCGCGGTGTCCTAAGTGGATCACCTGGGTGCCACTGTGGACGGACATGACCTTCGGTCACGCGACCGCGGACGGGAAGGTTGCACACCTACCTCCTTCCGTAACCAGGACGGAACGCCGGGCGATACATCTCCACGTCGAGCGGAATGGGGGAAGCGACCGTGAAGGCCGAACGGGACCTGACCGGACACCGGGCGCAAGCGGTGCTCGTGATCGCCGTGGCGGCGCTGCTGTCGTCCGGCGTCGTCAACGTGCTGATCGCGGTGGTCGAGTCCGTGGTCTGGCCGGTGGTCGTAGGCGTGGGCTGGGTGGTCGTCGCGGCCGGAGTGGTGATCGAGGCCGAGGCGGCCGGCGTCACGTCAGCCGCAGCACGGGTTTGATCGTGACGCCGGCCAGCACGTCGTCCACCGCCTGCCCGATCTCCTCGAACTTGTAGTGGGTGACCAGCCGGTCGATCGGCAGCCTGCCCGCGGTGATGAGCCCGACGAGCGCCGGGATGAGCGACTGCGTCTCGGCGTCGCCCATGGTGAGCCCGACGACCTGGCGGCCGGGCAGCATGAAGTTCACGTCGACGGGCACCTGCGTGCCGAACGCGGGCGCGCCGACGATCACCGCGGTGCCGCGGGCGGCGAGTGAGGACACCGCGGTGCCGAGCACCCCGGCGTTCCCGGTGGTCTCCACGACACCGTCGGCACCACGGCCGGAGGTGAGCGCGGCGACCGCCTCGCCGAGGTCCTGGCGGGTGGTGTCGATCGTGTCGGTGGCGCCGAGCTCGGCGGCGAGCGCCAGCCGCCGGGGAACGCGGTCGGCCGCGATGATCCGGGTCGCCGGGGTGAGCCTGGCCGCCATGACGGCCGAGAGCCCGACCGCGCCCGCGCCGGTGACGAGCAGCGTGGCGCCGGGCCGCGGGGCCAGCACGTTCCAGACCGCGCCGGCACCGGTCATGATCCCGCAGCCGAGCGGGGCGAGCAGGTCGAGCGGCGCGTCGGCGGGGACCTTGACCAGGCTGCGTTCGTCGACGACGGCGTGGTGGGCGAAGCTCGACTGGCCGAAGAAGTGACCGCCGAGCGGGACGCCGTCGCGGGAGATCGGCGACGTCCCGTCGGCTCGTTCGCCGCCGATCAGGTTCGACGGCAGCCAGGTGTCGCAGTAGGCGGGGTGGCCGGCGCGGCAGTTCGCGCACCGGCCGCACGAGGTGTAGCTCAGCAGCACCTGGTCACCGACCGCGACCGAGGTGACCCCGGAACCGACCTCCTCGACGATCCCGGCGCCCTCGTGGCCGAGCACACCGGGCAGGGGGAAGGGCAGGTGACCGGCCGCCACCCCGAGGTCGGTGTGGCAGACCCCGGCGGCGGTGACCCGGACGCGCACCTCGTCGGGCCGCAGGTCGTCCAGCACGACCTCGGAGAGCGCGAACGCGGCGCCGGCGGACTCGACGACGGCGGCCGTCGTGGTGGTGGGCATGGCTCTTCCTCCGGTGGACTTCAGGCTGGGGACTTCAGGCTGGGGAACTCAGGCCGGGGAACTCAGGCCAGGGAAACGACGACGGACTTGGTCCTGGTGTAGCCGGCGAGCGCCTCGGGGCCGTACTCGCGGCCGTAGCCCGAGTCCTTCACACCGCCGAACGGGATCGCGGGGTCGAGCATCGCCCAGTCGTTGATCCAGACGATGCCGGCCTGGAGCCGGGCCGCCACCCGGTGGGCGCGGGCGAGGTTCTCGGTCTGCAGACCGGCGGCGAGGCCGTAGGGCGTGCTGTTGGCCATCGCGACGGCCTCGTCCTCGGTGTCGAACCGCTGCACCGTCAGCACCGGGCCGAAGATCTCCTCCCGCACCACGGACGAGTTGTCCGGCAGGTCCGCGATCACCGTCGGTTCGAAGTAGCAGCCTTTCCTGTCGACCCGGTGGCCGCCCGTGACGATCCGGCCGCCGTCGGCCTTCGCCTGCGCGACATAGCGTTCCACTTTGGACAGATGGCGTTCGGCCGCCATCGGGCCGATCACGGTCGCCGGGTCGAACGGGTCGCCGAGCGGGACGTGCGGCACGGCCTCGGCGAGTGCGCCCAGGACCGCGTCGTACAACGGCGACGCGACGAGCAACCGGGGGCCGCCCATGCAGAACTGACCCGTGTTGAAGACGAAACCCTTGATCGCCGCGCCGATCGCCTTCTCGAGGTCGGCGTCCTCGAAGATGATGTTCGCCGCGTTGCCGCCCAGCTCCATGGTCACGGGCTTGAGCTGGGAGCCCGCGATGCTCGCGGCCTGTCTGCCGACGGTGGTCGACCCGGTGAACGCGACCTTGTCCACGCCGGGGTGGCGGATCAGGTGCTCACCGATCTCGGCGCCGTAGCCGGTCACCACGTTGACGACGCCGGCGGGCACGCCCGCCTCGGCGAGGATCTCGGCCATCAGCAACGCGCTCAGCGGCGTGTCCTCCGCGGGCTTGTGCACGACCGTGTTGCCGGCCGCGAGCGCGGGCGCGATCTTCGAGCTCGACAGGATCAGCGGGAAGTTGAACGGCGTGATCGCCGCGACCACCCCGATCGGCTCGCGGCGGGTGTAGGCGTGCGACGGAATCGGGATCTGCCGCGTCGCTCCGTCGAGGGTCTGCGCCAGTGCCGCGTAGTACTCGTACTGCTCGGCGGTCGTCTCCACGTCGACCGCGCGGCACAACGAGATCGGCTTGCCGACGTCGAGGCTCTCCACCGCGACGAGCTCGTCCGCCCTGGCCCGCACGACCTCCGCGACCCGGTTCAGGATCCGCCCGCGCTGCCGCCCCGGTGTCGCCGCCCAGCCATCGAGTGCCGCCCTCGCCGCGTCGACTGCGGCGTCCACGTCCGCGGTCGTGCCCCAGGCGACGGTGGTCACGACGGAACCGGTCGCCGGGTCGGCCACGGCGATCCGGCCGTCCTCGGTGGACTCCCGCCACTGCCCCCCGATGAACAACCTGCCGGGCGCGACCTCGGGACGGCGCACCGTTGCGGCCGGCCGGTCGTCGACTGTCGTCATGATGTGTTTGCCTTTCTGTGCAAGGCTTCGGATGATCGTCGAGCTGGGCGGAGAAGGTGAGGCGTTGTGCGACCGTCGCTGATGTACGAGATCAAGCAGGTGGAACTGGCGGTGCGTGCGCTCATGGACGAGGTGCTGCGTCCCACCGGGGTGACGGCCCTGCAGTACACCGCGCTGACGGTGCTGGCCCGTCGTGACGGCCTGACTTCCGCGGAACTGGCGCGCAACTCGTTCGTGACGGCGCAGACGATGACCGACATGGTCGGCGCGCTGGAACGACGCGAGCTGATCGTGCGCACCCAGGATCCCGCGCACGGCAGGCGGTTGCTGATCAGCCTGACGGACAAGGGAAGGACGTTCCTGGAGGAGCACGCCGCCGCGTTCGCCGCGATCGAGGAGCAGATGGTGAGCAGGCTCAGCAAGGAGGAGCGAACCTCGTTGCACGACATGCTCAACCGGTGCCGTGCGGCTCTCGCCGATCACTAGGACCTGTATCGAAGTCCGGATCCGCGATAGCCGGGCCTGAGGCGGCCCCTGGAGGCACGGCCGACCGGCCCACATACAACACCGGTATGCGGACCGGTCGTCCGCACCACCAGGAACCACCTCAGGCGCGACTCTCATCGAACCCAGACTTCGATACAGGCCCTAGCCACCACGCATGTTCAGCTCCTCGTCGAGCGGTCAGCGTCACGACCTTGAATATCAGGAATCCTGACATTGAAAGCATGAGCCGACCTGGTTGAACTGTCAAGAAGTTCTTGGGTCCCAAGATCACGAAGAGGGTCCCCGCAGTATCTGACCTGCGAGAACCCTCTTGGCCGCGGGAACCGGCACGGCGCCGTCAGTGTGAACGTCAGTACTGCGGCTGCTTCAGCAGCGACTCGTGCCCGGCGATCTCGGGCTGGTACACCTGCTCGTCCCAGGCCTCGGCCGGCACCGGCTGCAGCGCGATCGACACGACGGTGTCCGGGCAGCCGAACGCGCCGGTGACGGCCGCGGTCAACGCGTCCGACAGCGCCGCGGCCTGGTCCGGCGAGAGCGTGGCGGGAAAGTGCTTGATGGTCACGTGCGGCATGAGGGTCCTCCTTGGGTGGAACGGATGTGATCGACGAGGGAATCCACGAGCGGGAGGCGGAGCATTCCGTAGTGATCCGCCGGTACGTCCACAAAGGACACCTGGGCGCGCACGGCGGGTCGTTCGATGAACGACGGCTGGTCGCCCGCCGCGCGGAACACCGTCACGGGGGCCGCGATGGCACGGGTCGCGAGCTCTCGGTCGGTGTGGTCGAAGCGGTACGTCCGGTGCACCACGCGGGCGATTCGGCGGACCAGCTCGGGGTCGAGGTCGAGCCGGGCGCTCACGAACGCCGTGAACGTGGCCTCGTCCCGCGTCGCGCGCAGGCATTCCTCCAGCAGGTCACCGGAAACCAAGCCGGCGAAGACCGAGAACAGGATCGTGACGTAACCGCGGCTGCGCCAGCTCGGCGTGCGGTCGGTGCCGCCGGCCCTCGGGTTGCCCGGCGCGATCAGGAAGAGCTGTTCCACCCGCTCCCCGTCGCGCTCCAGCTGGTGGGTCGCCTCGAACGCGACGCGCGCGCCGAAGGAGTAGCCCCACAGCGTGTACGGGCCCCGCGGTTGCTTGCGGCGGATCAGTTCCAGGTCACGTGCCGCCATCTCGCCGATCGACGGATACGCGGTCTCGCCGGCGTTCACGCCGTGCGCCTGCACGCCGTAGAACGGGCGGCCGGCGCGCGCGGCGAGCTGACGCAGGTTCATCGGATAGCCGCCCAGACCCGGCCAGCAGTACACGGGTTCGAGCGTGCCCGCGGCGTTCAGCCGGATGAGCCGGGACGCCGCGTCCGCGGTGTCGCCTTCCACCACCTTGGCCAGGGCCTCGACCGTCGGCGCGTCGAACAGCACCTGCAACGGCAGGGACAGGCCGAAGTCCTTGTTGATCCGGTTCACCAGGCCCACCGCCAGCAGCGAGTTGCCGCCGGAGGCGAAGAAGTCGGCCTGCACCGAGACGACCTCGACCTTCATCAGCCGGCCCCAGATCTCCCCGATCCGGCGTTCGGTCTCGGTGCGCGGTTCGACCACCACCTGGTCGGACGAATCCACCTCGGCGAGGTCAGACTCGGCCAGCGACCGCGTGTCGATCTTGCCGTTCGCCGTGTGCGGCAGGCGGTCGAGCACGACCACCTTGTTCGGCATCATGTAGTCCGGCAGGAACGAGCGCAGGTCGTCGCGGATCAGCTCGGTGGGACCCTTCATGTGCACCGCGTCCTCCTTCATGCCGCGGTGGCGGATCTGTTCGGCGCTGACCCTGCCGCCGATGGAGAAGTACGACGGGCCCACCGGCAGTCCCCGCTCGTCGAGCAACGACGCCAGCCGCCGGTGCGAGGGCAGGTCGTGACCGCTCTTCGAGCTGTAGCCCGACGACATGAGGCCAAGGCCGCGCACCGCCTGCAGCCGGTGCAGGACGCGGCCGAGTTCCAGGTAGGAACGCCACTCCTGCCCGGTGCGGCTGACCAGGGCGACGCCGAAGCTGGCGCGTTCGTAGGCCTGCTGGTTGATGGCGATGACGTGCCTGCGTTCGATCACGCCGTCCGCGACCGGCTCGAAGTCGTTGCCCACCAACCGGTAGAGGCCGCCCGGCAGACCGGCGACGCGGTCGCCGTGGGCTTGCACGTACACGTCCATCGGTTCCTCGGCCGGCGCCGGATGCGCGGGCACGAAGTCGAACGCCCCCAGGTAGTAGTCCTCGTCCACGCATTCGAGGTGTGCCATGACTTCGGGGGCGTGGCCGGCGGCGCGCACCGTCAGCCCGTGCTCCGGCAGGATCTGCTCGAACAGGCCCACCATGTGCCCGGCCTCGATCTCCAGGACCTCCAGGACGTTGGTGCGGTACACCGGTTCGATGGCCCGCCGCTTGCCGACGAAGTGCACCCTGGCCCGCGGTGGTCCACCGGCTGCCTTCGGCTGAATGAGGTACAGCCGGTGTTCGACCGGGTGGTAGTAGTAGAACCCCGGCGCGAGGCCGAACAGGTCGTCGATCTCCAGGTACAGCTGGGTGGCGTAGAGCGAGCCCGGCGAGGCGTACCCGTACTTGGGCAGCAGCCGCTTGACGCTGCGGAACTGGCCGAAGAACCGCATGATGCGGCCGAACTCCTCCTGTCCCAGGGAAGCCGGGTCACGTGACGTCGTCGCGGTCGTCCGCGCCCGCAGGAGCGCGAGGACGTCGTCGCGGGTGACCTCGCCACCCTCGTAGAACCGGTAGGTCTTGCGGGCGAACACCGTGCGGCGCTGGAAGGCCGTCGGCTCGCGGCCGGGCAGGTCGAGTCCCGGCTTGCCGTCCAGCTCGTCGGACTCCCGGCAGCCGAGGTCGGACAGCTGCGCGCGCAGCTGCACCCGGCCCGCCTTGGACTGGTGGTGCGCGCCGTGGCTGCCCTGGTCCATCAGCGCGGCTTCCTTGGGGTTCAGCTCGACGAACGCCACGAGGTTCTGGAACCCGGTGCGCGGGTCGTCCCGCACCACCACGGCCGCGTGCTTGATCCACTCGTGCGTTTCCAGCGCCAGCCGCACCTCGTCGAGCTCGACCCGGAACCCGCGCAGCTTCACCTGGTTGTCCGTGCGGCCGACGAAAACCGCTGTGCCGTCGGAGTTCCAGTACGCGAGGTCACCGGTGCGGTACAACTTCGGCGAGTCGAAGTCGGCGCGGAACGGGTTGTCCACGAACCGGTCCGCGGTCAGGTCCGGCCTGCCGATGTAGCCGCGGGCGAGCTGCAGGCCGCCGATGTACAGCTCACCGATCTCGCCGATCGCCACGGGTCTGCGGTCGCCGTCCAGGATGTAGTACTGCGTGTTGTGCACGGGTTTGCCGATCGGCACCGTGGGTGGACCGTCCGCGACCACGGCCGGATCCACCCGGTGCGAGGACGAGTTGATCGTGCATTCGGTGGGCCCGTAGAGGTTGACCAGCTCGCGGTCGGGAAGCTCGGCGAAGAACCGTTGGGCGAGCGAACGGGAGAGTGCCTCGCCGCCGCAGAAAACCTGTTCGAGCGTGGTGCACTCGGTGATCCGCTCGGTGTCCACAATGGCCTGCAACAGGGTCGGTACGCACTGCAAAGTCGTTACGCCGTACGCCTTGATGGTGTCGACGAGCGCTTCCGGGTCGCGGTACACGCCGGGTGCGCCCATGACGACGGTGCTGCCGCAGGCATTGGCCAGGATCTCCCACTGGGCCGCGTCGAAGCTCATCGGCGTCTTCTGCAGCACGACCCGGCGGTGGTCGATGCCGTGCGTCTCCGCGAGCCAGCACAGCTGGTTCACGATCGCCCGGTGCTCGATCATCGCGCCTTTGGGTTTGCCGGTGCTGCCGGACGTGTAGATCACGTAGGCGATGTCCCCCGGCGCGGGCTGCGGTGGATCGCCCGCGCCGGTGGGGATCTCGTCGATGACGACGACCGAGGTGTGCGGCGGCACCAGGCCGCGCAACTTCCCGGCGAGCTCCCGCTGGGTGAGGATCAGGTCGCCGCCGAAGTCCTCGACCATGTAGCGCAGCCGGTCCTCCGGGTACTCCGGCGCCAATGGCAGGTAGGCACCGCCCGCGTGCAGCACCCCCCAGGCACCCACGATCAGATCGGACGACGGGTACACGAACAGCCCGACGCAGTCGTCCTTGCGCACGCCCAGGTTCCGCAGATGGGTCCCCACCGCCCTGGCCCGCGCCGCGAGCTCCGTGAACGTCAGCCGCTCGTCGCCGTGCGCCACCGCGATCTCACGACCACGCAGGCGCACCTGGTCGTCGAGCAGGTCCACCAGCGTCCGCTCGGGCAGATCCCGCCGCGTCCGGTTGAACTCTCGTGTGTGCGCATCGGCGTCCAGCAAGGCGCGTTTCACGTCGACCCCCTTCGTTGCAGCGGCCTTTCTCCCCCTCAGGTTCAGAAAGGACGCTGTCGAAGCGCTATCGGTCCGGTATGGACGGCGCAGAGACGAAAACGCCCGACGGGCGAACCCATCGGGCGTTTTTGTCCACAAAGGATTTTCAGGCGGGCTGCAGCACCGGTGCGGTGGTGCGCACCGCCTCCTGGGGCAGCCGGGGTTCCAGGCGCACCAGGGCCAGTGCGGACGCGGTCACCGCCGCTGCCAGCACGAGCCACATGCCCGTCGCCGAGAACGTCATCAGCCAGGTCAGCACCGCCGGCGCCGTGGCGGTCGGGATCGCCCAGGAGAACTGGTACACCGACAGATGCCGTCCGCGCGTCTCGGCGGGCGCCGCGGAGGACACCAGCGCCGAGGCGGTCGCCCCGTGCATCAGCTCGCCCAGCGTGAACAACGCCGTGGCCGCGAACGCGCCGGCCAGCAGCACCGCGGCCGACGACGACACCACACCGAGCGCCGCGAACACGACGAACGACACACCGATCACCGCCGCGCCCGTGGCCGTGGTCCTGGTGCGCGGGAACCGCACCAGGAACCGGGTGACCGGTATCTGCAGCAACGCGATCCCGATGGTGTTCACCGCGTACAACGTGCCCACCAGCCCGGTCGGCGCACCGAGTTGCGTGGTGATGTACACCGGCAACGCCACCGCCAGCACCATGTACCCGAACGCGATCGGCACGTTCAGCGCGGTCAGGGTGAGGAACGGCCGGTTCGCCAGCACCGTCCGATATCCGCCGCGCGCCAGGTTTCGCACCTGCGGCGCCACCGGCCGATACCGGATGGACCCGACGATCACCGCGGCCAGCACGAACGCCACCCCCGTGCCGAGCACGATCACCTGGTACGCCGCGTCGCTGCCCAGCGTCAGCGCCCCGGCCGCGATCAGGCCACCCGCACCGAGTCCCGCGTTGCGCAGACTCCGTTGCGCGGCAAGCAGAGTGTCGCGTTCGGCACCTCGGGCCATGTCGGCCACCAACGACTGGATGGACGGCGAGAACGAACCGTCGCCCACCGCGACCAGTGCGACGGCGAAGAACATCCCCAACGCCGAGTCCACGAACGGGTAGAGCCCGAACCCGAACGCCCGCACCAGGTACCCGC
The DNA here is from genome assembly GCF_011067745.1 of Lentzea alba. Lineage (GTDB taxonomy): Bacteria > Actinomycetota > Actinomycetes > Mycobacteriales > Pseudonocardiaceae > Lentzea > Lentzea alba. The sequence goes on along the minus strand of NZ_JAAMPJ010000009.1, from coordinate 227,100 downwards.
CGACGACCACGGCCTTGGCGCCGAACCGGTCGACGAGCATCCCCGCAACGGGGTTGCCCGCCAACGCGAACAGCGCGCCCGCCGTCATCAGCACGCCGACCCGTTCGATCGGCAACCCGGTGACGTGGTGGAAGTACAGCAGGGACAACGGCAGGTACATGCCCGCGCCGGTCGCGTCGACGACCATTCCGGTCAGGTACCGGGTCCGCCAGCCGTTCATCGCCGGTCCTTTCGCCGCTGCTCGGGAATCTGCACGGCGGGGCGCACCACGCGGGCACCGCTCGGGTTGGCCGCGACCAGCAGCAGGTCGACGGGCTTGAGAACGTCCATCTCCGGCAGGTTTTGCTTCCTCATGACGATCCCTCCTGGGATATGCGGGTTTGGGACTCGAACCTGACTCCGATCTTGCGCAGCCTTGACTCCGCCTCGGCCCGGTCGGCACCGGTGGCCACGGCGGCGAGCAGGAAGTCCGCCGACCCGGCCGCCGGCGGGATGACGTCACCGACGGTGGCGTAGCGCCAGAACCGCGCCACCCAGGGTTCGACGAGCGTCGACGGCAGTGCTTCCACGAGCCCTGGCCGTTTCATCATCAGCACCTGCCCGGACATCCGGGCGGGCGTCGGCGGTGGCCCGCCCGCCAGCGTCGCGGCGAGCTTCGGCATGGACAGCCCGAGCTGCGCACGCGTCAGGTACTCGCCGTGGTTGATGCCGAAGATCGCGGCGCCGACCTCGCGAATCTTGGCCCCGCCGGTCCTGGCGGCGATCTCGCACACCACCAGCCGGTCGTCGGGCGTGTGGAACACCTCGGCGTGGAAGGCGTGGTCGAGGTGCCGGTCCGACGTCCGCAGCGCGGCCACCGCCCGCCCGGCCAGATCCAGCAACCGCACCGACAACGGATCCGACACGTCGAGCGTCAGGTCGACGCGCGCACCGGGATCGGAGCCGAACGACGAGAGCGAGTACTGGTACTGCGACGCCCACGCCAGCACGACCCGTCCGCCGACGACCAGACCGTCGACGTGGCACATCTTGCCCGGCACGAACGACTCCACGAGCACGGGACCGGTCAGTTCCAACGGCTCCGGGCCGTGCAGGATCCGCAGGCCGATCGCGTTGAACCCGGCGACGTCCTTGACCACGACCGGAAAGCCGTGTTTCTCGGCGAACGCCTGCACCTCCGCGGCGGTCGAGACCACCGCGTGCCGCGCCACCTCGATCCCGGCGGCGACGAGCAGGCGCTTCATCACCGACTTGTCGCGGTACGGCACGGTGTCCGCGGTCCACGCGCCCGCCAGGCCCAGGTGCTCGCGCACCCGCGCCGCCGCCAGCAGGTCGGCCTCGTGATGCGCGACGACGTGGGTGACCTCGAACTTCTCGGCCAGCGCCAGCGCCCGTTCGAACAACAGCTCCTCGTCGTGGAAGTCCGGCACGACCTCGAGGTGCGTGAGTCCGAGATGATCGGCCGGAACCGCTTCGCCCGCGCCGACGATCCGGTCCCGAGCGGCCAGGACGACGACGTCGGCGTCGTACCCGGCCAGCCAGTCGCGGTAGGGGAACGGTTCGAACGGGTTGCGGTGGATGATCAGCACGCTCATGCCGGCACCGCCTCCGCAACCTCCGCGGCACCCGCGCGCACGACGGTGCCGTCCTCGGTCTCGACCCGGATGTCGATCACCGACTCGATCAGCCGGGCGCCGTTGGCGATGGCGTCGTCGGCGTCGAGACCGGTGACCGCGACCAGCCCGAGCCGGTCCCAGTTGTCGCGCAGCGAGCGAACCTCGTCGCCGGGCTTGGCGCTCACCCGCACCACCAGAGCCACCGGCGCGGCGGCAGCGGCCTCGACACCCGCGACCGACACGACGCGGCCGGGCGTGCCGACGACGAACCGGGTGCTCGCGCCCGCGTGCGCCACGGGACGGTCCGGGAGCTCGGGCACGAGCCCGAACGGCCAGCCGACCGAGTACGTGATCAGGTCGATCCCGTAGGCGCCCTCGACCAGGTCCGTGATGGCGTCACCGGCGACCCGGTTGTGGCTCTCGATCACCGACACGCCGTGTGAGCCGACCCGGACCTCGGTGTGCGCGACGCCGTCGCGCAATCCCATGGTGGTCAGGAACCGCGGCACCTCCGCGCGGATCAGCTCCTCGTCGGCGCTGCTCGTCCTGGCCGGCACGACGTGCCCGATTTCGGCGAACGACCGCGGGTCGACCCACTTCTCCGTCACGGAGACCACGACGTGGCGTCCGTTGAAGCTGAACGTCTCGACGCTGTACTCCGCGCCGTCGAGGTACCGCTCGATCAGGAAGTCGTCCAGCACGAACAGCGTCGAGACGCGGTCGGTGCGGGTGCCGCGCAGCCGCGCCACGTGCTCCCACGCCCGGTCGAGGTCTTCCGGTCCCTCGACCTTCAGCACCCCGATCCCCGCGGTCGCGTCGGTGGGCTTGACGATGAACGGGAAACCGTGGCGCCCGGCGTAGGCATCGAGGTCGGCGCGCTCCGCCAACGGCGCGGCAGGCACCGCCGCGGGGTCGTGCAACGCCAGGTGTGCGCGCATGGCGAGCTTGTCGCGGAACAGTCGCGTGACCGCGAGACCGGTGCCGCCCAGGCCGAACTTGTCGTTGATGCGGCCCGCGTTGTCGAGTCCGGGCTCGGTCAGCGACAGCGCGACGTCGAAGTGGTGCAGGTCCCACAGCTCCTCGGCCACCGGTTCGACCTCGGCCCAGCTGGTGAAGTCGACGATCCGGATCTCGTCGGCGGCGGCTTCCTGGATCGGCGAGATCTTGGTCGGGTGCTGCAGGAGCAGCACCGTGATGCCGAGCTCCTTCGCCTTGACGACGGTGTCGTCGGTTCCTCCGACCAGCAGCAGAACGCTCATCGGTCCGCTCCCTTCGCGATGTCGGCCGTCGCCAGCACGCTCAGGTAGCGCTCACCGGTGTCGGGCAGGATGGTGACGATCGTCTTGCCTTCGTTCTCCGGCCGTTCCGCGACGCGCAGCGCGCCGAACGCCGCGGCACCGGACGAGATCCCGGCGAGCACACCGGCCTGACGGGCGAGCCACAGCGCGGTGTCCGCGGCCTCCCGGTCGCTCACCGCCAGCACGTCGTCGATCAGCGCGACGTCGGTGGTCTCGGCGACGAACCCGCCGTTGAGGCCGGGGATGGCGTGGCTGCCCGGGTAACCCTTGGACAGCAACGGGGAACCCTCCGGCTCCACCCCGACGGCCTGCACCAACGGGTTCTGGGACTTGAGGAAGGCGGCGGTGCCGCAGAGCGTGCCGCCCGTGCCGATGCCGGCGACGAGGATGTCGACGGTGCCCGCCGTGTCGGCCCAGATCTCCGGTCCGGTGGACTCGAAGTGCGCGGCCGGGTTGTCGGGGTTGGCGTGCTGCTGCGGGAACCAGGAGCCGGGCGTCGCGTCGTGGAGTTCCTTCGCCCGGTCGATGCAGCCCTGGTAACGCAGTTCGGCCGGAGTCAGTTCCACCTGTGCGCCAAGGGCTTTGAGCAGTCCGATGCGTTCGCGGGTGGCGTTGTCGGGCAGCACGATGACGCACCGGTAGCCGCGGGCGGCGCTCAGCGCGGCCAGTGCGATCCCGGTGTTGCCGGAGGTCGCCTCGATGACCGTGCCGGAGCCGGGGGAGAGCAGGCCGTCGCGCTCGGCGCCGCGCAGCATCCACAGCGCGGCCCGGTCCTTGACGCTGGAACCGGGGTTGGCCGACTCGAGCTTGGCGAGCACCGTCGCGTTCGTGGCGGGCAGCCGCAGCAGAGGCGTGTTGCCGACCAGGTCGTCGATGGACTCGGCCACCCGCCGGGCGCCCAGGGTTGCGGTCATGATGCGTTCCTCCGAAGGGTGTGGCTGGTGGACACGGCCGCGGTCGGCGCGAGCGCGGCGGCCCGGCCGGGCACGTCGTTGACGACGAGAGCGCAGGCCCCGATGACGGCGTCGTCGCCGACGCTGATCGGGCCGAGCACGGTGGCACCGGTGCCGAGGACGACGTTCCTGCCGATCTCGGGGTGCCTGCGTTCGCCGGACGGGCGCAGGTTGTCGCGCCACCAGCCGACCGCGCCGAGCGTCACCTGGTGGTAGATCGTGACGTCGTCACCGACGACAGCCGTCTCCCCGATGACGACGGCCGCGCCGTGGTCGATGAAGACCCGGCGGCCGAGCCGCGCGCCGGGATGGATCTCCACCCCCGTCGCCGCGCGCACGAACACCATCAGTGCACGGGCGGTCAACCGCAGTCCGCGGTTGTGCAGCCGGTGCGCGATGCGATGCGTCCACATCGCCGGCAGCGCCGGATGCAGCAGTCCCTCCACGTGGCCGCGGATCGATGGATCCCGCTCGACCACGGTGTCCCAGTCCTCGCCGCACAGGCGCAGCAGTCCGGGCTCAGTGCCCGGTGCCGGCGCGGCTGTGGTGACCCGCTCCATCTGAGGGCCCCCTCCCATCCGTCGGTTGTCAGCAACCTCAGGGTGGGCGGAGGCCCTTTGGGTCGGCTTTTGCCGATCAAGCTCCGGCCGATAGCGGATCGATAGCGCTAAATCACCTGGTCAGACGCTACGGGCCGGGTGCGCTGGGCCCAGGCGACCGCCGGGCCGGTCGCGAGTGCCGCGGCCAGGAAGAGCGCGCCGAGCACCAGCCAGCCCACGACTCCGCCGTCGATCACCAGCGCGGTCAGCGCCAGCGGGCCGAGCATCCTCGCGACCGAGATGCCGCTGCTGAAGAACCCCTGGTACTGGCCCTGCTTCCCCTCCACCGCGAGACCGAAGCTGATCTCCCAGTAGCCCGACGCCAGCATCATCTCGCCCGCGACCTGCAGCACGGCGCCCGCCACGAGCACGACGGCCGCGATCCAGGCGGCCTTGTCCCCCGACGAGAAAGCGAACACCACGCACGCGGCAAGAAGGACCAACCCAGAAAGGCGGACAATTCGGACGGCGCTGGTGAGGTCGTGAACTCGGTTCGCCACCGAGACCTGGAACAACACCACCGATACCGTGTTGATGACCATCAACGCGGACACCATCCAGCGTGGCGCCCCGGTGTGTCCGACGACCCACAGCGGTAGTACAACGCTCAACAACGGCATGTACAGCATGAGCACGGAGTTGAGCGCCGTCAGCACCGCGTACGGGCGATCACGCAGCACGACGAGTGCGGGCTCGCCTTTCTCGGGCCGGGCGACACCCGGTACATGCGGCAGGCGCCGCAGCACAACTGCCGCCAGCAGGAATGTTGCTGCGTCAAGCACGAAAGCGGTCAAGTAGGCGGCTTGGGTGTCGAACTGCAGCGCGACGCCACCGATCACGGCGCCAATGGCGATGCCGGCGTTCGCCGTCGACTGCATGTACGCACGGGCCTTGGTCCGACCGGCCGCGTCGACCACTCCCGCGAGGAGCGCCTGCCGCGCGGCGACCAGGCCGCATTGGCAAACCGTATAGATGCACGCCACGGCCAGGAACGCGGGGAAGGAACGGACCAGAGCGAATGCCGCGACGGCAATCGCGGTCGCCACCGCGAGTGTCACCGCGACGCCACGTGGACCACGCCGATCTGCCAAATGTCCGAGCGGCACGCTCGCAAACGTTCCCAGCGCCCAGCCCGTTGTCAGACCCAGTCCCACCTGCGTGGGCGTCAAGCCGACTATTCGGGTGAAATATAAGACAGAACAAACATAATAGGCACCATCGCCAATCGCATTGGTCAGCTGCGCAACGGCCAAACTTCGGGATGGGCCAGCCGGAGGGAGCAATTTTCTTAACATGCCGCTCCTTTTTCCTCGTCACGTGACATCATCGCTCAGGGCGAACGGATGGCGTCGTGAGCGGATTGTAATCACCAGATCACAGAGTGAACACAGCGCCACTTCGTTCGGAACCGAAGGGGCGAGTCGCAGTGCCAGGGGTGGGGTAGTTGAGGGGCGGACCAGTCATGTTGAGACTTCTGGGACCGGTGGAGCTGGTGATCGACCAGCGTTCGCTCGACCTGGGAGGGCCCCGTCAGAGAGTGGTGCTGACGATGCTGGGCCTCAACGCCAACCGCGTCGTACCGGTCGACCAGCTCATCGACGCGGTGTGGAACAGCTCCCCTCCCTCGACCGCCAAGGGCCAGATCCAGATCTGCATCTCGGCCCTGCGCAAGGTGTTCACCGACGCGGGCCTCCCGGACGCGATCCGCACCAGACCGCCCGGTTACATCCTGGAGATGGCCGAGAACGGTCTCGACAGCCTCCAGTTCTCCGCACTCGTCGCCCGCGCGCGCGAGGAGAGCGACGCCGGCTCCGTCGAGGTGGCGGCCGCCACCCTGCGCACCGCGCTGGCGTTGTGGCGCGGGTCGGCGTTGTCCGGCGTTGCCAGCGACATCGTCCAGCGCGCCGCACTGCCGCTGGACGACCAGCGCCTCGCGGCCGTGGAGGAACGCATCCGGCTGGACCTCGCGCTCGGCCGGCACGAGGAGATCTGCGTGGAACTGCGCACCCTCGTGCAGGACAACCCGTTGCGCGAACGGCTGTACGGGTTCCTCATGCTCGCGCTGTACCGGGCGGGCAGACAGGCGGAAGCGCTCGAGGTCGGCCGCGACGCGCGCAACGTGCTGATCGAGGAGATCGGCATCGAGCCCGGCCAGGAGCTGCAGGACCTGGAACAGGCCATCCTCAACCGAGCCCCGTCGCTCAACGCCCCGCCCGCGCCCCCGAAGGCGGCGGCGGGCCAGGCGACGCCCGCGGCTCCCGTCGCGGAACCCCCGGCGACCATCCCGCGCCAGCTGCCCGCGAGCATCACCGACTTCACCGGGCGGCACGACCTGATCGAGGTGCTGCGCGCGGGACTCGAGACCGAGTCCGACGACGTCCGCTACGCCGTGCCGATCATGGCCATCTCCGGCAAGGGCGGCGTCGGCAAGTCCAGCATCGCGGTGCGGGTGGCGCACGAGGTCGCCGACCGGTTCCCCGACGGCCAGCTCTACGCCGACCTGCGCGTGCACAGCGGCGACGACCGCACCGGGCAACTGCTCGCCCGGTTCCTGCGGTCGCTGGGCGTGCCCGGCACGGCGGTGCCCGACGACATCGACGAACGGGTGGAGCTCTACCGCAGCAAGGTGTCCGGCAAGCGGCTGCTGCTCGTGCTGGACGACGTCACCAGCGAGGCCCAGGTGCTGCCGTTGCTGCCGGGCAGCGCGTCCTGCGCGGTGATCACCACGAGCCGGGTGCGGCTGTCCGGGCTGCCGGGCGCCCAGTGGTTCGACGTGGACGTGTTCGACGTGGACCAGTCCGCGGACCTGCTCGCGCGGATCATCGGCCATGAACGGGTGAACGCCGAGCCGGAGGCGGCGGTCGAGCTGATCACGTTCTGCGGCGGCCTGCCCCTGGCGTTGCGCATCGCGGGCGCCCGGCTCGCGTCGCGGCCGCACCTGCGCATCGACGGACTGGTCCGCCGGCTGCGCGACGAGGCCCGCCGGCTCGACGAGTTCGAGCACCACGGGCTGGAGCTGCGGTCCAACATCGGCCTGACCTACAAGGGACTCGACCCCGACGCCCAGCGGTTGTTCCAGCTGTTCTCCCTCATCCGGGCACCGGAGTTCCCCGCGTGGACGGCCGCCGCGCTGCTGGACATCGACATCTACGACGCCGAGGACATCCTCGAAAGCCTGGTGGACGCGCAGCTCGTCGACACCGTCGAGTACGCCGACGCGACCGCCCCGCGGTACCGATTCCACGACCTGATCCAGGTCTACGCCAGGGAGAAGCTCACCGAGTCCACCACGCAGGAGGAACGCACCGAGGCCCTCGCCCGGCTGCTGGGCGCGTGGCTCGCCCTGGCCGAGGAGGCGCACCGGCGCGAGTACGGCGGCGACTACACGATCATGCACGGCGAGGCTCCTCGCTGGCCGGACGCCACCTGGGCGAACATGGGTCTGACCACGAACCCGATCGACTGGCTGGACAGCGAACGGCGCTCCCTCGTCGCCGCCGTCCGCCAGTCGGCGCAGGCGGGCCTGGACGAGCTGTGCTGGGACCTCGCGCTGACGTCGGTGACGTTGTTCGAGTCCAAGGGCTACTTCGACGACTGGCTGGAGTGCGCGAAGACCGCCGAGGCCGTCGCCGTCCGTGCGGGCAACCGCATCGGCGTGGCGACGATGAGGTACTCGCTCGGCACGCTGCACATGTTCCAGACCCGGCTGGTCGAGGCCGCGCAGTGCTTCCGCGAGGCGCTGGAGGGCTTCCGGGCGGAGGGCCACGAACACGGCCAGGCGCTGGTGCTGCGCAACGACGCCCACGTCGACGGGTTGCGCGGCGACGTCGCGTCGATGCTCGCCAAGTACGCCGAGGCGCTGATGACCATGCGCGCCGCCGGCGACCGCATCGGTGAGGCGCACATCCTGCGCAGCCTGGCCAAGCACCACATGGAGGAGGGCGACACCGCCACCGCGCGGGAGCTGCTCGACGACGCGGTGCGCATCACCCGCGAGGTCAACTGCCTGCGGGCCGAGGCCCAGGTGGAGCACCGCGTGGCCGAGCTGCACGTGGCGATCGGTCAGATCGACCAGGCGCGCAAGTCGTTGCACCGCGTCCTGCAGATCGTGCGCGACACCGGCGACCGCATCGGCGAGACCTACGCCCTGTACAGCCTGGGCGTGGTGCGGCACAAGGAAGGTCGTCTCGACAACGCGGAGACGACCCTGGTTCACGCGCTCGACCTGTCCCGCAAGATGGGGGAGCGGCTGATCGAGGCCAAGACGCTGTACGCGCTGGGCCAGATCGCACTGGCTCGTGGCGGCGGCGCGGCCGGCACCACGCATCTCGAGCGCGCGCGGCAGCTGTTCGAGGAACTGGGGTCGGCGCTGTGGCAGGCGAAGGCCCTCCTCGCGCTGTCCGAGGCCTACGAGGCGGGGGAGGACGCACTGGTGGCCGTGAAACGCGCGGCCGACCTGCTCGTGCCGATCCAGTCCAAGGAATCCGCTCAGCTGCTGGCGGAAGTGGAGATAACCCGCGCCGCGCTTTCGTCCACCGTTTAGCTGGACGACTGCACGGACGCGGGTTCGTGTCCTTTTCATCTTTTGCGTGATCACCAGTGGGTGTCTTCGACGCAGATCTGGAGCTCGGCGTTCCAGTGGGTGTCCGCGGGGCAGTCGGTCGGGCCCTGAACGGTGACGTCGACGGACTTCCAGTGGGTGTCAGCGGAGGCAGTTCCGCTCGCGATTCCGAGGATGGCGAGCGTCGCGATGATGAGCGAAACCAGCGTCGAGGCGGCGGACTTGCGGCTGGTGAACATTTCTACCTCCGGTTTTGTCGGGGGCGTTCCCCCTGGCTGACACCAGTTCAGCCACCGGCTCCTTCGGTCCTCGTTCCGTCCGCCATCACGCCGCCTTAAACGGTCCGATAGAACCTCGAAAGTAGATCGACAGCCCCTCCCGGCAACGTTCGTCGCATCGAATTCAACGAACACGGGAGGGACCGGCGATGAACGCCCTGACGCTCCGCCTCAGCAACGACGACCTTCGGCACGTGGTCCAGGACGTCGACGCGGTGCAGGCGATGGCGACAGCGTTGATCACGCGGTCCGCGGGACGCGAGGACCTGAGCAGCCTCGCGGCCGAGGGCGCCGCCGTCCGCAACGACGGTGAGACCGCGATCTACGAGACACCGGAGGACGGCGAGCGGTGCGTGATGCCCGCAGCCGGCCTGCGTGACTACCGGCTCGCGGTGCTCACCGCGCTGGCGACTCGCCATCTGCTGGTTCCCGGAGTCGTGACCGCCTCGGTCATCGGCTCGGGGTTCGCGCTGGAACTGCAGCTCGCGGTTCTGCGCACACACGTTCCCAACGTCAGCCACGTCGCCGTGGCGGTCATCGGGGACGAGCCGCTCGACCAGGCGGTGCTCGACCGGCTCGACCGCGACGGCATCGGGTACTCCCTCGTGGAGACCCCGGCCGACGCGATGTTCGGCGCCACCCTCGTCGTTCTGGCCGGGTCCACCCGGCTCGGCACGACGCGGCTGGCGAAGGGCGCGGTTTTCGTCAACGCCACCGGCGTCGACCTGCCGCCCGCCCTGCTCGACGGCGTGCACGCGGTCTTCGTCGACGACCCGGAAGGGCTCGCCGACAGCGACCGGACGTTCGTCAGGACCCACCCGGGAAGGCGCCGGTTCGGCCGTGGACACAGGTCCCCGTCCGTCGTCGCCGACCTCGGCAGGGTGCTGGCGGGCGAGCACCCCGGACGCACTGACCACGACCACGTCCTGCTCGTCGAGCTGATCGGCGGCGGGACGGAGCTCGACCCCGTCCTTGCGGGCCGCATCCACCAAGCCGCCGCCGCGGCCGGACTTGGAACCTTCGTTGGCAACTGAATCCCACAGAGAAATGTCCGTTCGCGGCGAGCAGCCGATACCCGAGGAGTCGACCATGTCCGTGTCCCAGACCCACTGCGAGTTGCGCATCGTCCCTTCCTGCACCGCGACTGCGATCTCCGGCACGCGCAGCTGCGACCAGTGCCGCCAGGCCCTGCGTGACGAGTTGCGGGCGCTGCCCGGACTGCACGAACAGTGTGCTCAGTCGCTCACACCGGGCCGCCGGCCGGAGATCGTGCAGATCAAGAACACCCGCGTGCCGGGCGGGCTGAGTCTCAACCTGACCGCGGTCTCGGTGCGCACGAGCATCCTCGGCGTGCTGGCCTCGTGGTCGTCGATGGTGATCGAGGAGACCGGCGCTGCGAAGCCGCCCTCACGTCGCGTGCACGTGCTGTCGACGTTCCTGTACCGCAACCTCGACTGGATCCTGAACCACGAGGCGGCGCAGGACTTCGCCGAGGAGATCACCGACCTGGCCGACGCGGCGCGGGCGGTGCTGGACCCGTCGATGAGCGAGCGCATCGACCTCGGCCCCTGCGGCGAGGCGGGTTGTGGCATGACCGTCTACGCGGCGGTCGGCGCGGGTGCCGACGCCGGTGCGCACGCCGCCTCCTGCGGTGCCGGCCACCACCTCTCGGCCAGCCAGTGGCTGCTGCTCGAGGAGTCCGAGGACGGCGCGGCCGCCCAGCACTCCGCGCAGGGGACCGCGTCATGAAACAGCGAACGCGCGGGCGGACCGTGCCCACCGAGCTCGCGGCGCTCGCCGCCGGAGTCCCGGCCGCCACCATCCGCAAATGGGCCAGCCGCGGAAAGCTCACCAGGTACGGCAGTCGCAACAAGGCTGAATACAGTCTCGACGAGTTGCGTGAAATTCTGCGTGCGAATGCGGCGAAGATTGCGAGCTGAACACGCCACGAACAGGGTCCTCCCTTTTGGGAGGGCCCCTGTTCGCGTGTCCGGAAACAGGCAGAAAAACTCCACAGCGATTTTCTCGAACAAAGGGTTGACCCCTCTGGTCGTAGATGTCACGCTGTTCTCGGGGCACCGCTTTGCCCGCACGGCGGACAGACACCGCAAGTGACCCTGATTCCCTTCCTCCCACGCGATTGACGCGTCGCGGAGACGACAGCATTCAATTCATTCCATCTGGAGCGCCGCCATGTCCGAACCGTCGAGACCGAGAGCATTCATCCTGGCCGGCTCGTTGCTGGCCGTCTGCCGCGCGCCGCGTTATCTCGCGGAACTGCGCGAGCGCGGACTGCGGGTACTGCTGATCACTTCGGCGAACTGGCGTGCCGAGGCGGAGCGGGTGGCCGGGGACTCCGGCCACCCGCTCGCGGGCGTCGAGGACATCGCGTTCGTGGACGGTGGCGTGCGCCACGAGGGGTCGCTCCTCGCCGGACCGGTCGCCGCCGCACTCGCGTGGCGGCGGCGGTACGACATCGTCGGCGCGTACGCGGTCGGCGAGACGATGGTGGAACCGGCCGGGCTCATCGCCGACGCCCTCGGCCTGCCGGGGGCCGGCCTGCGCGCCAGTCGCGTGTGCCGCAGCAAGTACCTGCAGCGCTGGTACCTGCCCGAGTTCAGCCCTCAGGTGGCCTTCGCCGGTGACGACCTGTCCGGTGTGCGGTTCCCCGCGGTGGTCAAGCCGTCGGGCCGGCACTCCAGCTCCGGTGTCGTCACCGTGGCGAACGCCGAGGAGCTGCACGCCGAGCTGTCCGGGTACGGCGAGCAGGAGACGGTGCTCGTCGAGGAGAAGATCATCGGTCCGGAGTACTCGGTGGAAAGCCTGGTGCAGCACGGGAAGGCCATCTTCGCCTCGGTGACCCGCAAGGACACCAACGACCACGACGGCAGGCACTTCGTCGAGCTCGCGCACACCGTGCCGAGCGACCACGCGGCCGTCACGGAGCTCCTGCTGGACGCCAACCAGCGGGTGCTCGACCGGCTGGACGTGCGCGACGGGATCACCCACGCCGAGTGGCGGGTGACCGCGGACGGCCGCGCGATCATGATGGAGATCGCGGCCCGCCCGCCGGGCGACGGCCTGTGCTCGCTCTACGAGCTGGCCACCGGCCGGCCGCTGGAGACCGAGGTGCTGCGCATCGCGCTCGGCGAGCACGCCGACTACCCGGCGCCGCGCCGGCACACCCGGCAGGTCTACCTGGAGCACCCCGAGGGCGTTCTTTCCGACGTTGTCGTGGACTGGCCCGAGGTGCAGGTCGAGTGGGTCGGCGAGGCAGGCGTGTGGGAGCAGCCCGAACCGCTGCCCGCGGACGCCCCCGCCGCACTGCGCGCGGTGCACGTGCACGCCGACCGCGGCGCCGTGCTGGGGCCGATCACCTGTTCCGAGGACCGTTCCGTCACGTTCCTCGTCGACGCGCCGACCCCGGCGGAGCTGGACGAGATCACCGAACGCGTCCGGCGCGCCATCGACATCCGCACGACGCCCGTATCGGCCGAGGAGGCAGCGCGATGAGCAACCTGCTGATGGTCATGCCGTACCGCGCCTACCTGGCCAAGGCCAAGGCCGAGGGCTTCCGCGTCGGCGCCGTCTGGGACCCGAAGGTGGCGACCGAGATCTTCGGCGGCCTCGCCGACCGGTACCTCGACGACGTGCGGGCCCAGGCCGACGCGTACTGGGAGGCCGACTTCGCCGACGCCGCGGGGTACGAACGCGTGCTGTGCGAGGCGGCGCGGGAGTTCGGCGCGGAGCTGATCCACCACGTCGGCCAGGAGGAGAGCATGGGCCTCGCCGCCAGGGTCGCCGAGGACCTCGGTCTCGCGGCGAACTCGGCGGACTCGGTCCACCGCCTCAACGACAAGGTCGCGCTGCGCCGCCTGCTCGACGAGCACGGGCTCTCCCCGGTCCGGCACGCGGACGCGCCCGACTGGCGGTCGGCCGCGGCACTGCTGGACCGCTTCGAACTGCCCGTCGTGGTGAAGCCGACCCAGCTGTCCGGCAGCCGCGGGGTCGTGCTGGTGCGGGACCTGGCCGAGTTCGAGGCCTGGGGCGCCGCGCTCGACGAGACCGGCTACACCGGACCCGTGCTGGTCGAGGAGTACCTCACCGGCCCGGAGTTCAGCGTGGAGACGATCAGCGTGCACGGCCGGCACCACGTGATCGGGGTGACGCACAAGAGGCTCGGCCCGCCACCGCTGTTCGTGGAGGCCGGGCACGCCCACCCCGCGCCGGACTCGTACGACAAGGCCGCGATCGGTGCGGTGGTCGTGGCGATGCTCGACGCCGCCGGATACCGCACGGGACCGGCGCACACCGAGCTGCGGGTCACCCCCGCCGGGCCGCGGATCATCGAGTCGCAGGCCCGCCTGGGCGGTGACCGCATCCCGCGGCTGGTCGAGCTCGCCACCGGTGTCGACCTGGAGGGCTCGGTGTTCGCCGCGCTCGCCGGGCGTTCCCCCGCACCGCGCTCGCGGCCGGACGTGGCGTGGATCCACTACTTCGCGCTGCCACCGGGCGTGCTGCGGTCCGTCGACGGGCTCGACGCGATCCGGGCGCTGCCCTTCGTCGACGAGTTCTCGTTCCCGTTCGAGCCCGGTGGGCGGATCCCGGTCACGGTGGACTGGCGTTCGCGCCACGGCTACGTGGTCGTGTCCGCGCCCTCGCACGAAGAAGCGGCGTGGCGGGTGACGGAGGTGGAGTCGCTGCTCCAGGTGTCCGTGGACAGTCTCCTGGAGGTGAGGTCGTGAACCTCATGAGACTGCACCCGAGCCTGCGCGTCCGCATCGGCGTCGGGTTCGTGAACCGGCTCGTGGACTCGATGATCACCTCGTTCATGGCCGTCCACCTGGCGCTGGCCTGGGGTGTGGTGGCCGCCGGCGTGCTGCTGATCGTCGTGGTGGCGCTCGGCGTGGTCGGCATGCTCGTCGGCGGGCACGTGGCCGACCTGCACGGCAGACGGCGCACCCTCCTCGTCGCCGAGACGGGCGCCGCCGTGACGTTCGGCGTGATGGCGCTGGCCGACTCGCCGGTGCTGGCGAGCGCGCTGCTGGTGTACCTGGCGTACGTGGCGAACAAGTTCGCCGCCAGCGTCGCGCTGCCCGCCAACGACGCGATGATCGTGGACCTGACCTCGCCGGAGACCCGCAAGGGCGTGTACACGATCAACTTCTGGGCGACCAACCTGGCGCTCGCCATCGGCGCGCTCGTCGGTGCGGCGCTCTACTCGCGGTTCGCCGTGGTGCTCGCGGTGGCCGCGGGGGCGACGCTGGCCGTGCTGGCCACGACGTACTTCCTGATCGCGGAGACCAAACCGGACACCGACGTACCGCGCGACCGTCCGCAGGGCGTGCTCGCGGTGCTGCGGGAGTTCGGCGAGGGCTACCGGCTGGTGCTGCGCGACCGGACGTTCCTGCGGCTCATGGTCGCCGGGACGCTCACCCTCGCCATCGAGTTCCAGCTGGTGAACCACATCGCGGTCCGGCTGGCCACGGACTTCCCGGCGCAGCAACTGCTGTCGTGGGCTCCTGCGGTGGACGGGGTCGGGATGATCGGCCTGCTGCGGGCGGAGAACACGATCCTGGTCGTGGTGCTGGCGTTGTTCTCCGCGGTGCTGTTCCGCGGGGTGTCCGACCGGACCGGCCTGTACTTCGGCACGGCGCTGTTCGCGGGCGGGTACGCGGTGATGGCGGTGAGCACGTCCGGCTGGGTGCTGATGGCCGCCGGCCTGGTGTTCACCGTCGGCGAGCTGATGAGCGTGCCGGTCAAGCAGGCGCTGCTCGCGAACCTGGTGCCGGACCACAGCCGCACCCGCTACATGGCCGTCTACAACCTCAACATCCGGGTCGCACAAGGACTTGCCGCCGGGTGCGTCACGCTCGGGGCCGTTCTGCCCGCCTGGGGCATGGCCGCGCTGTACCTCGTGCTCGGCGCGGTGATCGTGCGGCAGTACCGGTTCGTCCTGGCCGGCCGGCCGGTCGCCGAACAACAGGTCGGAGTGCCGTCATGATCCGTCCCGTCGTCGAGTCGTTGCCCACCTTCAAACCGGGCCCGCCGGTCGTCTCGCCCTCGGGGGAGACGTTCCTGCTGGGGGCCAACGAGTCCCCGGACGGCCCGCTGCCGTCGGTCGCGGCCGCGATCTCCCGCGCCGCCGCGGACGTGCACCGCTACCCGGACTACACCTCGGCCGAGCTGGTCGGCGAGCTCGCCTCCTCGCTCGGTGTCGCCGCCGGGCAGGTCGCGGTCGGCTGCGGATCGTGCGGGGTGATCGCGAACCTGTTGTCCGCGGTGGAGGAGCCCGGCGGCGAGGTCGTGTTCCCGTGGCGGTCGTTCGAGGCCTATCCGACGATGACCAAGCTGGCCGGCATGAACCCGGTGCCGGTGCCGTTGCGCGACGAACGGCACGACCTGCCCGCGATGGCGGCCGCGGTGACACCGCGGACCCGCGCGGTGATCGTGTGCAACCCCAACAACCCCACCGGGACCGTCGTGCGCCGTGCGGAACTGGAGTCCTTTGTGGACTCGCTGCCGCCGGACGTGCTGGTGCTGCTGGACGAGGCGTACTTCGAGTACGTCCGCGATCCGGAGTCACCGGACGGCCTGGACCTACTGGCCGGGCGGCCGTCGCTCGCCGTGGTGCGCACGTTCTCCAAGGCGCACGGCCTGGCCGGCCTGCGTGTCGGTTACGTCATCGCGGACGAACGTCTCGCCGCTGCCGCGCGCACGGCGAGCTTGTCGTTCGGGGTGAACCGGATCGCGCAGGCCGCCGCGGTGGCGTCCCTGCGGGCGGGCGACGAGCTCACCGCCCGCGTCGAGGCCACGGTCAAGGAGGCGTCTCGCGTCCGGGCCGCGTTGCTCGACCAGGGCCGGACCGTGCCCGAGTCCGAGGCCAACTTCGTCTGGCTCCCTCTCGGTGCGGAGTCGGTCGCGTTCGCCGCCACCTGCGCGGCGGCCGGGGTGGCCGTGCGGGCCTTCCCCGGCGAAGGCGTCCGCGTCTCCATCGGGGACCCCAACGCCAACGACGCCTTCCTAGCAGCAGCGGAGCTCTACTCCCGCTGCCACTGACCCCGCAGCTGTCGTCAGGGCCCGCCCGCACCTAGGTGGGCTACGTGCGGGCGGCCCTGACGATTCCCCGCTCAACGGAGAGAGGAGAAGACCGCGATGGATCCCACAGACAGATTCAGCAATCGCAGCCAAGGCCTGCGCGCCTCGGAGATCCGGGCGCTGTTCGCCGTCGCGGCACGCCCCGGCGTGGTGTCGCTGGCAGGCGGCATGCCGGCCGCGGACGCGTTGCCCAGCCAGGTGCTGGCGCGCATCCTCGGCGAGGTCGCCGCGGAGCCCGGCGCGTTGCAGTACGCCACCGGGCAGGGCGCTCCCGGCCTGCGCGAGATGATCTGCACGGTGATGGCGGAGGAGGGCATCTCCGCGGACGCGGACGACGTCGTCGTCACCACCGGCGCACAGCAGGCGCTCGACCTGGTCACCGCGGTGCTGGCCGACCCCGGCGACGTCGTGCTCGCGGAGTCGCCCGCCTACGTCGGCGCGCTGGCCACGTTCTCCGCGCACGGAGTCCACGTCCGGCACGTCCCCGACGACGGCGCGGGCCTCAGCGGTCCCGCCGTCGCCGAAGCGGTGGACCGGGCGCGCCGGGACGGCCGGCGGGTGGCGTTCCTCTACACGGTGCCGAACTTCGCGAACCCGTCCGGCGTCACGCTCGACGCGGCGCGGCGGGCCGAGGTGCTCGCGACCTGCGACCGGATCGGGCTGCAGATCGTCGAGGACAACCCGTACGGGTTGCTGCGTCTGGAAGGCGAGCCGCTGCCCGCGTTGCGCGCGGCGCACTCCGGCGTCGTGTACCTCGGGTCGTTCTCGAAGATCCTGGCGCCGGGCCTGCGGGTCGGCTGGGCACTCGCCCCCGCGGAGGTCACCGCCAAACTGGTGCTGGCCGCGGAGGCCGCGATGCTCTGCCACTCCGGGCTCGCCCAGATCGCCGTCGCCCGATACCTGGCCAACGAGCCGTGGATCGACCACGTCAAGGCACTGCGCGAGCTCTACTGGGAACGCCGCCAGACCATGCTCGGCGCGCTGTCCACGCTGATGCCCCGCGGTACCCGGTGGCGGGTCCCGGAGGGAGGCTTCTTCCTGTGGCTCGCGCTGCCGGACGGTGTGGGGGCCAAGGCGATGCTGCCGCGGGCGATCCAGGAAGGTGTGGCATATGTCCCCGGAACGGGTTTCTTCGCCGATGGTTCGGGCGACGACCACCTCCGGGTGTCGTATTCATATCCAGAACCGGCTGCCATCACGATCGGCGTGCGCAGGCTCGCCCGCGTCGTGAAGGAAGCCGCCGAACCCGAACGGAACCGGAGAACACCCTCATGACGGCCCAGAAACCGCGCGTCGACTTCTACTTCGACCCGGCCTGCCCGTTCGCCTGGATCACGTCCCGCTGGATCCTCGAGGTCGAACAACACCGCGACATCGACCTGTCCTTCCAGGTGATGAGCCTCTCGGTGCTCAACGAGCACAAGGAGATCGAGCCCTGGTACCGCGAGTTCTGCGACCGCGCGTGGGGCCCGGTGCGGGTCGCGATCGCGGCCGCCGAGAAGTACGGCGACGAGGTCCTGCGCGACCTCTACACCGAGCTCGGCACGCGGATCCACAACGGTGGCAACAAGGACTACGCGGTCGTCATCGCCGAGGCGCTGGCCGCGCTCGACCTGGACCCCGCTCTCGCCGAGGTCGCGACCTCGGACGCGTTCGACGAGAAGCTGCGGGCGAGCCACCACCGCGGCATGGACCCGGTCGGCGAGGAGGTCGGCACGCCGACGATCCACATCGACGGCGTGGCCTTCTTCGGCCCCGTCTTCATGTCGATCCCGCGCGGCGAGCAGGCCGCCCGCCTGTTCGACGCCGCGGTGGAAATGGCTTCCTATCCCAAGTTCTTCGAGCTGAAGCGCACCCGCACGGGCGAGTTCGACTTCAGCTGACACCCCACCGGCGAGGCCCCTGGACGCACAAACCAGGGGCCTCGTCGCGTACCCAGACCCCACATCCAGCCGACGAGGCCTCCGGACGCACGAGCCGGGGGCCTCGTCGCACATTCGGAGGTCCTGACATGACCGCTGCAAGCACGGTTCCCGTTGCCTCGGACGCCACCGCGGCACCAGACGCCCTGGAAGCCTTGCGCGCCAAGCTCGACGCGATCGACGTCGTGCTGCTCGACACCCTGCGCCGGCGCATCGGGGTGTGTGTGGACATCGCGGTGCACAAGCGCGAACACGGCGTTCCGATGATGCAGCCGCACCGGATAGGCATCGTCCAGCGCCGTGCGGCCGACTACGGCCTCGAGCACGGCATCGACCTGGACTTCCTGCGCAACCTCTATGACCTGATCATCGCTGAGACCTGCCGCGTGGAGGACGAGGTCATCGGCTCCTGAGCCAAGCCACCGAGAGAGCTGCGAAAGGGCGGCCCCACCATGCGCACGCTTCTGATCGACAACTACGACTCCTTCACCTACAACCTCTTCCAGCTGCTCGGCGAGGTCAACGGCGTGGCACCCACCGTGGTCCGCAACGACGTCGACTGGTCGTCGATCGACGTGAGCGAGTTCGACGCGGTCGTCATCTCACCCGGTCCGGGCAGCCCCGACGTCGAGACCGACTTCGGCGTGAGCGCCAGGGCGATCCTGGAGAGCGGCCTGCCGGTGCTCGGCGTCTGCCTCGGCCACCAGGGCATCTGCCACCTCTTCGGCGGAAAGGTCGGCCTGGCACCGGAACCGGTGCACGGACGGGTGTTCCCGGTCGAGCACACCGGCGTGGACGTCTTCGCCGGGCTGCCCTCGCCGTACAACGTGGTGCGCTACCACTCCCTGGCCGCGACGACGCTGCCCGACTGCCTGGAGCCGATCGCCTGGACCGACGGCATCATCATGGGCGTCCGGCACCGCAGCCTGCCGATCTGGGGCGTGCAGTTCCACCCGGAGTCCATCAGCAGCGAGTACGGCCGCGAGCTCCTCGCCAACTTCCGCGACCTGGCGCTGTCGCGCCGGCGGGGTTACCAGGTGCACGTGCGCAAGGTCGCGGCGCTGCCGGACACCGAAGCGTTGTTCCGCAAGCTCTTCGCCGGCGGCAGCCACCCGTTCTGGCTGGACAGCAGCTCGGTGATCGACGGCCTGTCGCGCTTCTCCTACATGGGTGACGCGTCCGGGCCGCTCGCCGAGTACCTGAGCTACCGGATCTCCGAGAACACGGTCACGATCGAGCGCGCCGACGGTGTCGCGAAGGTCGAGTCGCCCTTCTTCGCCTACCTGGAGGAGCAGCTCGCTCAGCGCGCCATTCCGACCCCGGAGGGCGTGCCGTTCGACTTCAACCTCGGCTACGTCGGCTATCTCGGCTACGAGCTCAAGGTCGAGTCGGGTGCGCAGAAGGTGAACGAGGCCGAGGAACCGGACGCCGCGATGGTGTTCGCCGACCGGCTGGTCGCGGTCGACCACGTCGCCGGCGAGACCTACCTGCTGGCACTGAGCCTCGACGGCGCCGACGCCGACGCACTGGCGTGGCTCTCGGTCATCGGGGACCAGGTCGCCGCCACGACGAGGGCGGGGGAGAAGGCCGCGCGGACGACGCAGTGGACCGACATGAACTCGCCGGCCGCGCGCAAGATCGCCGCACTGCGGCACGACCACGACGCGTACCTCAAGCGCATCAACGAGTGCTTCCACGAGATCGACCACGGCGAGTCGTACGAGGTCTGCCTCACCAACGAGGTGAGCATGGACGTGCGGATCGACCCGCTCACCACCTACACGTACCTGCGCAACATCAGCCCCGTGCCGTACGGCGCGTTCCTCGACTTCCCCGGTGTCTCCGTCATGAGCGCCTCGCCGGAGCGGTTCCTGTCGATCGGCGTGGACCGGGTCGCCGAGGCCAAGCCGATCAAGGGCACGCGGCCGCGCGGCAACACGCCGGAGGAGGACGCGGCGCTCAAGGCCGACCTGTTCTCCAACAAGAAGGACCAGGCCGAGAACCTGATGATCGTCGACCTGATCCGCAACGACCTCAACGTGGTGTCGGAGATCGGCTCGGTGCACGTGCCGAAGCTGTTCGACGTCGAGACCTACGCCCCGGTCCACCAGCTGGTGTCCACGATCCGCGGCACGCTGCGGGAAGGACAGTCGCCGGTGGCCTGCGTGCGCGCGGCGTTCCCCGGCGGCTCGATGACCGGTGCGCCGAAGCTGCGCACGATGGAGATCATCGACCGGCTCGAGGACGGCCCGCGCGGTGTCTACTCCGGCGCGATCGGCTGGTTCGGTCTCAGCGGCGCGGTGGACCTCAACATCGTCATCCGCACGCTCGTGGCGACCGAGTCCGGCGTCCGCTTCGGCGTCGGTGGCGCGATCATCGCGCTGTCGGACGCCGAGGAGGAGTTCGCCGAGACCGCGGTGAAGTCCCGCGCCATGGTGACCGCGGTCGTCGACACCGCCCTTGAGACCGCTCTCGAGGACGTGGCATGACCACCCGCTGCGTCGTCGCCGGCGGCGCCGGCGCGGTGGGCACGTTGTTCGTCGAGTTGCTGACCGCGGCGGGCGCCGAGGTGCACGTCGCGGACAGCTCGGCCGGAGCCGACATCACCGCTCCGGACGCGCTGCTGGCAGCCGAGCTGGCCATGGCCGACGTCGTGGTGCTCGCCGTGCCGGAAACCGTTGCGCTGCAAGCACTCGGCCCGGTCACGGCGACGCTGTCGCCCGGCGCGCTGCTCGTCGACACGCTGTCGGTCAAGTCGCGTTACGCCGCAGCGGCTGACGCTGTCCGGTCCGATGTGGAGCTTCTCGGGCTCAACCCGATGTTCGCTCCCTCACTGGGTTTCCCCGACCGGCCGGTGGCCGCCGTGGAACTCAACGGCGGCGGTCCGCGCACCGAGGAACTGCTGAACCTGTTGACCGGCGCGGGTGCCCGCGTCGTGCGCGTGACGGCCGACCGGCACGACCGGCTGGCCGCGGCGACCCAGGCGCTCACCCACGCCGCGGTCCTGTCCTTCGGCGCG
Source organism: Lentzea alba (assembly GCF_011067745.1). Classification (GTDB taxonomy): domain Bacteria; phylum Actinomycetota; class Actinomycetes; order Mycobacteriales; family Pseudonocardiaceae; genus Lentzea; species Lentzea alba. The sequence continues at coordinate 205,756 of NZ_JAAMPJ010000009.1, read as the reverse complement.
GCGCTGGCCGAGCTCGACGTCACCGTCGACGAGCTCGCCGCGCTCGCCCCACCCCCGCACGCGACCCTGCTGGCCCTGCTGGCGCGGATCGCGGGCGGAACCCCCGAGGTCTACTGGGACGTCCAGTCGGCGAACCCGTTCGCCGAGACCGCCCGCGACGCACTGCGCGCGGGCACGGCCACCCTTGCCGCCGCGGTCGGCGCGGGAGAGGCCGAGTTCACCGATCTTCTGTCGGCTCTGCGTGCCGTGCTGGGCGATCGCCTGCCCGAGTACGGCGCCTTCTGCGCCCAGATGTTCCAGGCGCAGCAGCTGCGGTCAGCCGGCCAGAGCGAAGTACCTGTCAGCACCGCGAGAAGGGACACCACATGACCAAGTTCGCTCCCACCGTCCTGAACGTCGAACAGCGCGCCGCCGTCGCCGCCGACCCCACGATCGGTGGCGGCAACCTGCTGCCCGCGGCCATCGCCGCGAGCCCGGCGCCGGACCAGCCGTTTCTGCGCACCCTGCGGCCCCTCCTGAATACCAAGGGCGAGCCGCAGACCGAGTTCAGCCTGCTGCAGCTGGACGAGCTCGTGCAGAGCTGGTCGGTCTGGTACTACGACCAGATGGGGGTCCGTCCACGCGACCGCGTCGTCGTGTGGATCGAGGACACCTTCGCCTACCACGTGCACTTCTACGCCCTGGCCCAGATCGGCGCCATCGCGGTGCTGATCAACACCAAGGCCTCCAAGGAGATCGCCGAGTCGCTGACCGGTCAGACGAACCCGGTCGGCATCTTCGCTGGAAAGTCCAGAATGGACGACCTGGCGGAACTCGCGGCGACGATGCCGTCCGTCAAGTGGACACAGGTGGCGGAGGAGCAGCCCTTCCCGCCGCACGCCGAAATGCCGGCGGAGATGAGGTTCCGGCACAACGACGAGGACCCGGTCACGGTCCTGCACTCGTCGGGCACCACCGGCCTGCCCAAACCGACCATCCACACCCACGGCTCCATCGTCGCGGGACCGAAGTTCCGGCTGGTCGACTTCAAGGAACAGCCGGGCTCGATGACCATGACCAGCCTCCCGCAGTCGCACCTGGGCTGCATCGCCTACACCGTGTACGCGGTGCTGTCGGGCTCGCAGACGACAGCGGGCTTCGACCGTCCCGGCGACGAACTGGCCGAGGTGGTCGCCGAGTACAAGCCGACCACGGTCATGTCGTTCGCCCACGCGTACTCCGAGATTCCCGCGCTGGACCTGGCGCCGGGAGCACTCGACTCGGTGAACGTGTGGGTGTCCATCGGTGACGCGGTGCACGAGGCGCACATCAAGGACATCCTCGGCCGACGCAGCCCGCACCTGCCGCAGTCGGCGTTCTTCGACCGGCTCGGCACCACGGAGCTCGGCTGGGGCGTGCTGCTCAAGATCCGCACGCTCGACACCGAACGCAACGACCGGTGTGCGGGCAAGCCGGTCGGGGTCGCGGAAGTGACGATCCTGCGTCCCGACGGCACGTTCGCCGACGACAACGAGGTCGGTCTGCTCGCGGCCAAGGGGCCGGCCATCACACCGGGCTACTGGGACAACCACGAGCTCAACTACCGCAGCCGCCTGTCGGGCTACTGGCTCACCGGCGACAACGGCTACCGCGACTCGAACGGCGACCACTTCCTGGTGGACCGGACCGTCGACGCGTTGATCACCCCCGAGCGCACCGGCTACTCGGTGTTCATGGAGGAGATCATGCTCGCCGACGTGCCCGACGTCGTGGACTGCGCGGTCGTCGCGGGCAAGGCCGACGGCGTCGTGGTGCCGGTCGCGGTGGTGGTGCCCCAGCCGGGCACCGATCCCGACCCGGACAAGATGCTGCGGTTCGCCAACGAGGAACTCGCTCGCGCGGGACACCTCACGCTCGGCGCGCTCGAACTGGCCCGCACCGACGACGACTTCCCGGTCGGCGTCACCGGCAAGGTGCTCAAGCGGAACCTCCGCGAGAAGTACGCCGATCTGCCCGCCTACACCAAGTCCGCGGACCCCCGGTCGTTCGCCGCTGTGCCGGCCTGACCGGTCGGTCCCACCCCCTACTCGTGCCCCGCGGCGGTCTGCTGCCGCGGGGCACGAGTGTCCACTTCAGACTTTCTTCCCCAGCAGACTTTCCTCGCCCTCAGACTTTCTTTCGCCACGGAGGCTCACCATGTCCAGCCAGTCGATCCTGTCGTTCGCCCCCGGCACCCCGGCCGCCCGCCTCAACGAGTGGCTGCAGTTCTTCGACACCAACGGCACGACCGCCACCCAGCAGTTCCTCGGCGACACGCCAGTCATCATCGCCCACGGTCCGGGCGTCGATACCCAGGCACCCGCCGCCCTGGCGGCACCGGTCGCAAAAGTCGCGGTCACAGGCGACTTCCGGCTAGGCCGCCGGGAGCTGCGCCCTGGGGGCACGATCGTGCGCATCGGCGACGCGGCTGTCGGCGACGGTTCGCTCAACGTGTTCGCCGGTCCGTGCGCGGTGGAGAACCAGCAGCAGATGCTGGCCTGCGCCGACATAGCGGCCAACTACGGGTCGGTCGGCCTGCGCGGCGGCGCGTTCAAGCCCCGCACGTCTCCGTACTCCTTCCAGGGCCTCAAGTGGGCCGGTCTGGAACTGCTCGCGGAAGCCCGCCAGCACACCGGCCTGCCGATCCTCACCGAGGTGCTCGACCCCCGCCACGTCGAGCGGGTCGCCGAGATCGCCGACGGTCTGCAGATCGGCGCGCGCAACATGCAGAACTTCGAGCTGCTGACCGAGGTCGGCAGGTCCGGCCGCCCGGTCGTGCTCAAGCGCGGCTTCGGCTGCACCGTCGACGAGACGCTGGCCGCCGCGGAGTACGTGCTGGCACAGGGCAACGACCAGGTCATCCTGTGCGAGCGCGGCATCAGGACGTTCGAGCACGCCACCCGGTTCACGCTCGACATCTCGGCGGTGGCGCTGATGAAGCAGCGTTCGCACCTGCCGGTGATGGTCGACCCGAGCCACTCGGTCGGCATCCCGTCGCTCGTCGAGCCCGTCTCGATGGCAGCGGCCGCCGCCGGCGCGGACGCCCTGTTGATCGACGTGCACACCGCGCCGGAGCAGGCGCTGTGCGACGGCAAGCAGGCGTTGCTGCCGACGGACTTCGGCTCGCTCATGGGCAAGCTCGAACTGCTCGCGATGGGTCTCGGCCGCAAGATGGCGGGCGTCATGCGCCCCGTTCTCGCCGACTCCGAGCGCTGATCTTCCTACTCCCCAAACCCTTTTCCGACCGACTCCCCCCGCCGCGAGGGGTCGAGTGTGGTCGTGCCCCACTGGAGGACACCGTGACGCACATCTGCATCATCGGCGCGGGCCCGCGCGGATTATCGGTGCTGGAGCGCCTGCACTCGACGGCCGCGGCGCAGAACCCACCCCAGCCGATCACCGTCCACGTCGTGGACCCGAACCTGCTCAGCGGCAGCGCGGTGTGGCGCGTCGACCAGTCGCGCGAACTGCTGATGAACACCGTCGCCGCGCAGATCACCATGTTCGCCGACGAGACCGTCACCTGCGCGGGACCGATCGTGCCGGGACCGAGCCTGCACGAGTGGGCGCGGTTCACCGAACACCTCGGCCCCGAGGACAAGCTGCCGGACTGGGTGCGCGCCGAATGCCGCGACCTCGGTCCCGACTCCTACCCGACACGCGCGCTGTACGGCCACTACCTGCGCTGGGTGCTGCGGCACCTGCTGCGGACCGCCGCCGGCAACCTGACGATCACGCTGCACACCGTCACCGCCGTCAACCTGACCGACGCCGACGACGGCACGCAGGTCGTCGAGCTCAGCGACGGCACCGTTCTCGACGGACTCGACTCGGTGGTCCTCACCCAGGGCCACCTGCCGACCATGATGTCCGAGGCGGAACTCGAGCTCGCCGAGCACGCCGCCCGCAACGGGCTGAACTACGTCGCGCCCGGCAACCCCGCGAACGCCGACCTGTCGTTCATCAAGCCCGGCGACGAGGTCGCGTTGCGCGGCATGGGTCTCAACTTCTTCGACCACATGGCGTTGCTGACCACGGGACGCGGCGGCCGCTTCGCCCGCGCCGACGACGGATCGCTCACCTACCACCCGTCCGGCACGGAACCGGTGCTGATCGCGGGCTCCCGGCGCGGCGTCCCGTACACCGCCCGCGGTGAGAACCAGAAGGGGGCTTTCGGCCGGCACGAACCGCTTTTCCTGACCCCGTGGGTGATCCGCACCCTGCGCCGCCGCGCCGAGCGAGGCCGCCCCGCCGACTTCCGCACGGAGGTGTGGCCGCTGATCGACCGCGAGGTCCGTTCGGTGTACTACACGGCGCTGGTCACCCAGCGCTCGTGCTCCTGCGAGGCCGAGGTGTTCTCCCGGCGTTACCGCGCGGTGTGCGAGGAGGAGTTCGCGAACACCCCGATGGGCGAACCGTTCGACCAGCCGAGGTCCGAGGCCGAGAACATGCTCCTCGACCGCTTCGGCATCGCCGAGGCCGATCGCTGGGACTGGAACACCATCGCCAAGCCGTACGGTGACATGGAGTTCGAGGACGCCGGCGCCTACCGCGCGTGGCTCGTGTCATACCTGCGGGACGACGTGCGGGAAGCGTTGCGCGGCAACGTGCAAAGCCCCGTCAAGTCCGCTTTGGACGCGATGCGCGACCTGCGCAACGAGATCCGTCAGATCGTCGACCACTGCGGCATCAGCGGCGAGTCCTACCGGGACGACCTGCAGAAGTGGTACACACCGTTCAACGCCTTCGTGTCCATCGGCCCGCCCGTGCGGCGGATCGAGGAGATGATCGCGCTGATCGAAGCGGGCGTGCTGCGCGTGATGGGTCCGGGCATGGAGGTCCGCCCGGCCCCGGACGGCTCCGCCTTCCTGGTGAGCTCGTCCAAGGTGCCGGGGGAGCCGGTGCAGGTCACCACGCTGATCGAGGCGCGACTGCCGGAGCCGGACATCCGCACCACCACGGACCCGCTGCTGGGCGGCCTGCTGGCGCGCGGCGAGTGCGTGCTGCACCGCATCCCCAGCGCCGGCGGCGGCTACTACGAGACCGGCGGCCTGGCCGTCGGCCCGCGTCCGTACCCCGTGCTCGGCCCGGGCCGGGTGCCGCACCCGCGCCGGTTCGCCTTCGGTGTGCCCACCGAGACCGTGCACTGGGTGACGGCGGCGGGCATCCGTCCCGGCGTGAACTCGGTGATCCTCGCCGACGCCGACGCGGTCGCCCAGGCGAGCCTCGCGGTGGCCGTGGCCGTGCCGCGGTCCTCGCTCATCGCCGGCTTCTGAGCCGGCTCGACCCCGGATCTCGCGGGGCGCCGTCCGCCTCCTCGGCGCCCCGCGTTCCTTCCTGCCCACAGAAGGGAGCCACCACCTGCCGTCGCCGAATGGCGTCTGCAAGTACCACCAACCCTTGATCGAATCGCCGTCAACTACACCCAACCTGTTCGCCGCTCGCCGAACCGCCCCCGCGTGCCCTCGTCCAGGACGGCCCTTGTTGGTAGTAGGAAAGTGCCTGTTGATGTTGGGTTGGTGGTACTTGCAGACGCCGTCGGGGCCGGGCGCAGGTCCACCGGGCGAGTAACGGACACAACTTTCGGCAGGCTGCCCAGTTCCACCTCGAACCTCGCGGGGCGCCGCCCACCCCCTCGGCGCCCCGCGTTCCCTGCGACAGAACGGAGTCACCTGACCGGATCCCCCCAGTTCGCAGTTCGCGGGGCGTCATCCCCTCGTCGGCGCCCCGCGTTCCCTGCGACAGAACGGAGTCGTCTGACCGGACTCCGCCGCACCCCCTGACCCCCCACTCGACCACAGACCCCTACCTGGAGTCCGTCATGCCCGACAGCGCCCTCCGTGACAGCGCTCCCATCGACAGCGGTCTCCTCGCCCCCGTGCGCGCGGGCGTCGCGGCCGCGTCCCTGACCGATGACGTCGCGTGGTTGCGCGCGATGCTCGACGCCGAGGCAGCCCTGGTGCGGGCGCAGGCGACGCTCGGCGTGGCGCCGCACCAAGCGGCCGACGTCATCACGAAGGTCGTCGACACCACGGAGTTCGACGTCGTCGCCCTGGCCCGCGCGGCCCGCGGTGCCGCCAATCCCGTGGTGGCCGTGGTGGGTGCGCTCGGCGCGGCCGTGGCGGCGGTCGACTCGGCCGCCGCGCAGTACGTGCACCGCGGCTCGACCAGCCAGGACATCCTGGACACCGCCGCCATGCTCGTCGTCGCGCGCACGAGCGCTGTCATCCTCGCCGATCTTCGGCGGGTCGAGGCCGCCGCGCTGCGCCTCGCCGCGGCACACCGCGACACGGTGATGGCCGGCCGCACTCTCGGCGCGCACGCCGTTCCCGTCACGTTCGGTCTCAAGGCCGCGGGCTGGGCGACGGCCGTGCACGACGCCGCGAAACGGTTGAGCCGACTCGATCTCCCCATCCAGCTCGGCGGCGCGGCCGGCACCCTCGCCGGTTACCTGGAAAGCGCGAAGGTGGAGGCAGGAGACGTCGGCGAGAACTACGCGCGGCTGCTCGGCGAGGAGTTCGCCAAGCAGACAGGACTGTCCGCACCGCTGCTTCCCTGGCACACCAACAGGATCCCCATCGCCGACACCGGGTTCACCGCGGCACTCGTCACCGGCGTGCTCGGCAAGATCGCCGTGGACGTCCAGGTGCTGGCGCGCACCGAGATCGGCGAAGCCGCCGAACCCTTCGCGGAAGGCCGCGGGGTGTCGTCCGCCATGCCGCACAAGCGAAATCCGGCGCTGGCCACCCTCATTCGCGCGGCGGCCACCCAGACACCGGGCCTGGCCGCGACGCTGGCGTCGTGCCTGCCCGCGGAGGACGAACGTCCCGCGGGCGCCTGGCACGCCGAGTGGCACCCGCTGCGCGAGCTGCTCCGGCTCACCGCGGGCGCCGCCGAAACCGCCGCCGAGCTCGTCGAAGGCCTGACCGTGGACGTCGATCGGATGCGCGACAACCTCGGCATGACGCACGGGCTGATCGTCTCGGAACGCCTGTCCGCCACCCTGGTGCCGCTGCTCGGCCGCACCGAGGCGGCCACGGCGATCCGCGCCGCGTCCCTCACCGCCCACCACACGAAGACACCACTGCACGACGTCCTCGCCGCGGACCCCGCGGTGACCGCGCACCTGACCGAGACCGAACTCGCCGACCTCACCCGTCCCAGTGGCTATCTGGGTGCGGCACAGGCCATGGTCGACGAGACGTTGGCAGCCCTTGCCTGGCCCCAGCTCGACACCGAATGAGGCGATGAAGGTGAACGAAAAAGCGAGGGCGTTCCGCGCCCTGCACGAAGACGGCCTGCTGATCCTGCCGAACGCGTGGGACGCGGCCAGCGCCGCCCTGATCGAGCGGGCAGGAGCGAAAGCGATCGCGACCACCAGTGCCGGTGTGGCCTGGTCGCTCGGCCGCCGCGACGGACACGGACTCTCCCGGGACGAGGTGGTCCAGGCCGTCGGCAGGATCGCGGCCTCGGTCGAAGTACCGGTCACCGCGGACGTCGAGGGCGGCTACGACGACCTCGCCGCCACCGTCGGTGAGGTGATCGGGGCCGGTGCGGTCGGCGTCAACATCGAGGACGCGAAGGACGACGGCACCCTGTTCGACATCACCGAGCAGGCGGACCGCCTGCGCACGGCCCGTGCGGCGGCGGTCGAGGCGGGCCTGCCCGAGCTGGTGATCAACGCGCGCACCGACGTGTACTCGCTCGAGATCGGGCCACCGGAAGGAAGGCTCGACGACGTGCTGGCTCGCGCCGCCGCGTACGCGGAAGCCGGCGCGGACTGCCTGTACGTCATCGGCCTCACCGACCTCGACGCGATCCGCCGCATCAGCGAAGAGTGCCGGCTACCGCTCAACGTGCTGGCTTTTCCCGGTTCGCCCACCTCGGCGGAGTTCGAGGCGGCGGGCGCGCGCAGGCTCAGCGTCGGCCCGCTCGTCGCCCAGGCCGCGTACGCCGTCGCCCAGCGCGCCGCGGCGGAACTGCTGGTCAAGGGCACCTGCACCGAGCTGGAAGGGGGCGTCGGTTACGGCACGCTCAACTCACTTTTTTGACCGGAATGGCCGGTCCGTTCCCTCTTTCAAATCGCTATCGAACCGCTCTGCACACACCGACAGAGCATGAATCGAGGACCGAAGGAGCCGGTGGCTGAACTGGTGTCAGCCAGGGGGAACGCCCCCGACAAAACCGGAGGTAGAAATGTTCACCAGCCGCAAGTCCGCCGCCTCGACGCTGGTTTCGCTCATCATCGCGACGCTCGCCATCCTCGGAATCGCGAGCGGAACTGCCTCCGCCGACGACACCCACTGGAACACCGTCCCCGTCACCACCCAGGGCCCGACCGACTGCCCCGCCGACACCCACTGGAACGCCGAGCTCCAGATCTGCGTCGAGGACACCCACTGGTGAACCTTGCTCCACCGAACCCCCGTCCTGTGCCCCTCAGGACGGGGGTTTTTCGTGTTTGCGGTTCATACCGAGAAGACGACGAAACGGCCGGGAAGCGAATGCTTCCCGGCCGTTTCCAGCTTCAGAAGGCTCAGCCGACCGGCTGCTCGCGAGGCATCATCAGCGCGGAGATGACCGCCGGCACCGCACCGACGACCAGCATCACCACCGGCCACGACGACATCGACAGCACGATCGGGATGATCAGCGGCGTGACGAACGCACCGCCGAACACCATCGTGTTCTCCAGCCCCAGCGCGGTACCCGACCGCTCCGCGCCGGCCATCGTGGCGATCTCGGCGTAGTGCACGCCGTGCCAGCCGCAGGCGAGGAACCCGGCCGCGACGAAGAGAGTGATCACCAGCCACGTCGGAGCGAACGCGTAGGCCGACACACCGACGAACGCGGCCGCGATGGCCCAGCTGTAGCCACGCACGAGAGTCCTGCGGTAGCGGCCGCCCCGGTTGTCGGTCCAGCGACCGCTCCACACGCGTGAGGCGGCGGCGAGCACCTGGACCACCACGAGCGCCACCACGACACCCTCGATCGGCAGGCCGATCTCGGAGGTGAGGAACACCGTGCCGAAGGTGAGGACGGTGAACTGCGGCAGGTCGAGCAGGAACGCGGTGATCGCGACGCGCCAGATGTCCCAGCGCCGCAACGGGCTGACGGTCGTCGTCGCCGCGATACCCGCGGAGGCCTTGGTGCGGGCGATGGGCGGCTCGTCCAGCCACAGCACGACCGCGATGGTCGCCGCGAGCATGAACACCGTCAGGAACGCGAACACCCAGCGGAAGCCGGCACCCAGCGCGAGTGAAGGCAGGATGGCGGCACCGAGCGCGCCACCCAGCGGCACGGCAGCGACCCGCAGGCTGATGGCGAACCCCCGCTTGTTGGCCGGGAACCAGCCCATGACGGCTCGGCCGGACGCGCCGTTGACACAGCCACCGAGCGCACCGGACAGGAACAGCACGGCGGCCAGCGCCCAGGCCGCGGGAGCCGTGTCGGTGCTGGGCACCAGGAACGCGGTGACGTAGGCGAGGGTGGCGGTCGTGCCACCGAGGCCGACGATCAGCACCGTGCGCTCACCGATGCGGTCGGAGAGGATGCCCCAGAACACGTCGGTGATGAAGATGCCCGCCGTCACGGCGGCGAGCACGACGCCCAGCTCGGACAGCGAGTAGCCGTAGGCGGCGGCGAGGATGGAACCCGACGTCGGGATGCCCTGGAACGCGGCGCTGAACGCCGCCTGGGCGAAGATCCCGATGGCGAGGATGCCCCAGCGGTAACGGGACGAGTGCTTCTTTCCGGTGCGCCCGATGACGATGTCGTCGGTTTTCGGGGGCAGAATGGTCTGTGGTCGGTCCTGCGTCTGCTGGGACATCGGAAGTTCTCCTGGGTCGTTGCACGGAATCGCCGGTCGAGAGGACACGGGCGTGGTGCGGCGGAGCCGGAAGGCCGGCCCCGCCGCGAAGGGGACCTACTCGGCCGCGGCGCCGACGGCGGCGGCAGCGCTCACCTCGTCGTCGGTGAGCCGCCTGGTGCCCTTCTCCCGCACCACGAGCGCGTAGCAACCGGTCGGCGACGACACCTGGTGCACGCTCTCCGGTTTCTCGATGAACAACGTCCCCGCCGGATAGCGGTCGCCGTTGTCGTTGTGCAGCTCGCCTTCGAGGATCAGCAACAGCTCGAAACCGAGGTGTTCGTGCAGATCACCGTGCGAACCGGGCTTGAAGTGGGCGATGTAGGCCTCGGCACCGGTCGGGCCGGTGTCGGCCGCGGTGTAGAGCCACTCGACGTCCACCGCGTTGCGCCCCGGCTGCACGTACTCCTCCCACTTGATCTGGCCGTTGTGCAGGCCGCCGGCGAAGAGGGACGAGTAGATCTTGATGTCGCGCATGACAGTTGTCTCCTTGATCGGGTTGGTGCGGATGGTGGTGGAACTGTTGTCGCTCAGCCGATTCCGGGAGCCGCGGGCAACGCGGTCTCCAGCAGTTCGTCGGCCAGGTACTCGACGGAGCCGGGGAACTCGACCCCCGCGGCCCGCTCGACGTCCCGGGCGCGCAGCTCGTTGCGGCGGATCTTCCCGGACGTGGTCTTCGGCAACGTCGCGAACTCCAGGCGCCGAACCCACTGGTGTGGCGCCAGATTCGCGCTGATGTGACTGAGAATTCGCCGCGCGGTCTCAGCGTCGGGCATCTCGCCCGCCGCGAGCGCGACGTAGGCCTTCGGTACCACCAGGCCCACCGGGTCGGGGGCGGGCACCACCGCGGCCTCCGCCACGGCGTCGTGTTCGAGGAGAACGCTTTCCAGCTCGAACGGCGAGATCCGGTGGTCGTAGGACTTGAACATGTCGTCCGTGCGTCCGAGGTAGTGCAGGTAGCCGTCTTCGTCGCGGTGCGCGATGTCACCGGTGTGGTAGTAACCGCCGGCGAACGTCTTGGCGTTCTTCTCCTCGTCGTCGACGTAACCGGGCATCACGCCCAGCGGCCGCGGCGAGAGACTGACGCAGACCTCGCCGTCGTCGCCCACCGCGCCCGTGGCGGGGTCGACGAGCACGATGTCGTAGCCGGGCAACGGTTTCCCCATCGACCCAGGCCGAACCGGCAACGTCGGGCTGTTGCCGATCTGGGCCGTCGTCTCGGTCTGCCCGTACCCGTCCCGCACGGTCACGCCCCACGCCGCCCGGACCTGTTCGATCACTTCGGGGTTGAGCGGTTCACCGACGCTGCCCGCCTCGCGCAACGACACCGGCCACTGGCGCAGGTCCTCCTGGATGAGCATCCGCCACACCGTCGGCGGCGCGCAGAACGTCGTCACGCCGTGCCGGACCATGCGGTCCATCAGGTCCTTGCCGTTGGGGGTGGTCACGCTCAGCACCGACGCCTCGGCGTTGAGCGGCACGAAGAACGAGCTCCACGCGTGCTTCGCCCAACCCGGTGCGGACACGTTCAGGTGCACGTCTCCGGGGCGGACACCGTTCCAGTACATGCCGGACAGGTGCCCCACGGGATAGCTGACGTGGGTGTGCCGCACCAGCTTCGGACGCGAGGTCGTGCCCGAGGTGAAGTACAGGAACAACGTCTCGTCCGCACGCGTCGGCGCGTCGGGCGTGAACCCTGCCGGGGCCGACCGCAGATCGTCGAGGGCGAGCCATCCGGGCACCCGGCCCGCGCAGATCTTCGTGACGTGGCCGGGCAACCACTCGAAGCTGTCGGTGAGTTCCGGCGTCGTGAGCACGTGCCGCACGTCGGCTCGTTCCACGCGGTCGACCAGGTCGGCACCGGACACGGTGGTGAAGGTCGGGACGACGACAATGCCCAGCTTCATCGCCGCCAGCTGCGACTCCCACACGGCGAGCTGGTTGTCGAGCATCATGAGCAGCCGGTCGCCGCGCCGCACACCCGCGGCGCGCAGGCCGTTGGCGAGCCGGTCGGACCGTTCCGAAAGCTCCGCGTAGGAAACCGCTTCCTCGAACTGGCCGCCCACGACGTGCAGTGCCGTGCGGTCGTTGCCTCGTGCCACGGCGTCGAACCAGTCGAGCGCCCAGTTGAACTCGTCGAACTCCGGCCACCTGAACTCGGCGTGCGCGCGGTCGTGGTCGTGCCGCAACTCCAGCAACAGGTCTCGGGCGGCCCGGAACTTCTCGGTGGCTGTTCTCGGTGACATGACTGGGTTTTCTCCTCAGATCGCGGCGGCCGGGTGCGGAAGGGCGGGCGTCATGGGTGCCCGGACGACCGCGCGGTGGCGCAGGATGTCCGCGGCGATGCCGTCGGCGTCGGTGTGGAAGCCGGTCATCGGACCGGGCCTGCCGTTGCCGATCTGCGTGAACCACCGCGTGTTCTCGGTCGGCACGCCCAACGCGTACAGATCGGGGTCGGGGTTGCCCAGCACGTCGATGACGTGGAACGGGCGACGGGTGACCGCGACACTTCCGGCGGGGAACCGCTCGCCGGTGGACGAGTCGACGTTGACCAGCTCGGTGATCAGCCCGTCGGCCAGCAGACCGGCCATGAGAGCGTCCGAATTGGACGACAGCGTCGGCCGCGGGATGCGGGCGTCGATCAACGTCGTGACCTGCCGCCGTGATCCGGCGACGCGAGGCGACTCGAGGACGAAGGCGCCGCTGACGTGATCCGCCCGGACGGACGTCTCCGGTCCCACCACGGTCAGCAACCCGGCGCGGATCACGGCGGACGCCTGCTCGACCCGGAGGTAGGGCGGACCGGCGGACACCATCGTGTTGATCGGGTTGAACCAGGTCACGAACTCGCGGTGCGACTCGGGCCGCAGCCCGGCGAAGTCGACGGCCTGCCGCACCATCGCACGGGTGTCGCGCAGGATGTCCAGCGACGCCTTGAGCGGGTTGTCAACGTTGCCTTCCACCGCCTCGGCGATGTCCCGGCGCAACAGCTCCAACAGCTCGCCGTGGAAGGCGTCCGGGCTGTCGAACACCCGGTCGCCGAACGGGCGTGCCATCCGTTCCAGGTCCAGCGGTGGCACGTCCCCGAGGTCCCACGCCGCCAGGAGTCCCTCGCGGTCGTCCGACGTCAGGTGGCTCGCCGCGAACCATTGCGCCGCCTCGTCTCCCTGCCGCCGCCGGACGTGCGCGGTGTAGTAGACGTGCTCGATCTCCAGTCGCAGCAACGACAACACGTCCCGCACGAAGTCGAGCTGCGCGGAGCCGGTGACCCGCTGGGCGCCTCGCCGGGCCCGCACGATCGCGTCCTCGGTGACGAACTTCGGCTGGTAGCGGTAGGTCGGCGCCTTCTGGTTGCGGCCGCGCGCCAGCATCACCAGCCCGCTGCGCGAACCGGCCACCAGGTGCGGTTCCCTGCCGCTCGGCAGGTAGTCGGTACGCCCGTCGCGCTCGACGAACCTGCCGCCACGCCCGACCGTCAGCTCCGCGAGCACGTCGAAGAACGTCAGCCCGAGCCCGATCACCCCGACCTGCTCACCGGGGGCGATCACGCCCAGCGGCATGTCGGCGGCGGAGTCCCCGCGCAGGTAGGTCAGGCCGGACCGGTGCCGGGCGAACGTGAGGAGCTCCTTCTCACCGTCGTCCGGTCTCACCCGAGGATGACCGGTGGTCAGCACCACCTTGTCGGCCGTCACCGCCGTGCCACCGGACCCTGTCACCGTTGTCAGACCGAACTGCCGGGTCAGCGACACGGCTTTCTCCGGCACGTGCCGGATCGTCACTCCCGCCGGCGCGTTCGCGACGATCGCCTCGAACGCCATCCGGAGGTACTCGCCGTACACGGCCCGCGGCCCGTAGTCGTCGGGCCCGATGCTCGACCAGCGCGGATGAGTGGAGAGCCAGTCCGCGAACGACGGCCCGGCACCCGCTCGCGTCGGACCGTCGTCCGGCTCGGCGGAGAACACGCTCACCTCGCCGGCGGCGGTGTTCATCAGGAAACACGTCGACTGCGAGGTCCTCCAGATCCGGCCCGCTCCCGGTTCGTCGGGATCGAACACGTGCACCTGCACCCCGCCCTCCCTGGGCGTGTCGGTCAGGCGTGCGATCAGCCTCTCCAGGACGGAGAGTCCTCGCGGACCCGCGCCGACGATCACCACGTCGAGGCCCGCTCGCGGGACGAAGTCAGTCATGGCTTTCCTTTCAGGAGTCGATGTCTCCACCGAACGTCTCGTTCTCGGCAGTCAGCGCTCTGGGCGCGGGCCGGCCCTGGCGACAAAAGATGAGACGGGGAAGACGAAGGGGCGTCCCATTTCGGCCTCTTTCGTTCGCGGCGGGCTTACCTCCGCAACGATCGGGATCACCGCTGTCGACCGGCTATCGGTCAGGTATGGATCTACTTCACGGACCGTGGAGCGCAGGTCAGCAGGCTGTGATCAGTCCCGTGTGGACTGTTTCAGGACAGCGCTTTCCCGACAACAGGTCGACGTGTGCTCGGTTGCTCTCACGGCCCGAAGTGCACGTGTGCTGCCCAGACCGCGGGCAGCGCGGGGTGGTCGTCACGCAGGCACCGGATCGCGTCGGCGAGTGCGTCGGCGGCGAGCTCCGGCCGCGGCGGATGCGCGCCGTTCCCGGTGAGCCGCGTGTAGAACTCCTCGGTGATCCGGGTCGCGTGGGCATCGCTGATCGGCCACAGGGTTCCGATCACGTGCCGGTAGCCGGCGTGGTGGATCGCCGCGGTCAGGTGCAGGGCTTCGTCGGCGAGCCAGTCGCCACCCAGAGTGGTGCTGCACGCGGACAGGTAGGCCAGTTCGGTGCCGGTCAGATCCAGTTGCGCGACGGCGGTGACGGTGAACGGCGCGACGGCGTGGTCGTGCAACAGCAAGCGGCTGCTCGCCGGCGCGTCGGGCACGTGCAGGCCGTGGCACGCGAAGTGGGCGACGCGATAGTGCGGCAGTGCGGCACCTACGGACTCGCGGGTCGCTTGTGCCCCGGCCAGAACCGTTGGTGAGTCGAGCAGCCTGGCGAGCACCGCCGTTTCGGCCTTCGCACCGGGCAGCTCCGGTGCCCTGGGAGTGGCGGGCATGGCGACGACCACGGCGGATCCCGACGGCGACGGGAGCGGATCGCGCTGACCGCGCAGGTGTTCCAGGGCCCGGACGGTGACGACGTAGGAGGACACGGCGCGGTCCAGAACGGTTCGCGGCGCACCCGTCTCCGGCCGGTCGAGGTGGTGACCCGCCGCGTGCAGGGGCAGGGCCGCCAGCACACCAGCCGGACACCACCGGATCCGTCCGCGCGGCTCACCGGTGCAGCCCAGCGAATCGAGAACCGGCGCGCAGACCACGTCCCACAGCCAGGCGAGCACGTCGTGGACCGCACGGTGGCCGCGAGCCCGGCCCGCGCGCTCGCCGAAGGCCGCGGCGTGGGCGGCACGCAGCCGCTCCACCTGGCGTGCGGCGCCCCGCGGGGTGAGATCGGGCAGCGGCACCACCCGGACCGGGGTCCCCGTATCGCCGGTCAGGATCAGCGCACCGGCACCCCAGGAGTCCGCGTGCACCATCACGATCGGACCGTCCGCGGCCTGGGCGCGCAGCCGGTCGACCGGGGGTGGGCGCAGGAAGGCGTCGAACCCCGGCGTGGCGCGGATGCGCGTGACGAGTGCCGCCCATCGTTCGGACAGCTGCCTGCGTCGCTCGCCGAGCTCCAGTGGAGGCCGGTGCGGCATCCGCGCCGGGGCGCCCAACGGCGGGTCCGAGTCGGCGTCCGCGGCCGCGATCTGGTCGCGCAGGCTCTCGAACTCGTCGGCCAGATCCGGCCGGGCCCGGCGCAGTTCGGTGAGGTCGCCGCGGTCGTCGAGCACCTGACCCAGCAGCAGCCCCCTGGTCTGCTCCAGCAGTTCCACGGCTCGTGCGGGTTCGCCGGCCGCGACAGCGATGGCGGCAGCCTGGGACGCCAGCCCCGCGATGATGCCGACGCCGTGCTCGCGGTCGGTGTGCGCCAAGGCCCGCGGTGTCAGCTGCGGCACCAGTTCCACGGCCGCCTCGACGGCGTCGAGCGCGGCACCGGCCGCCTCGGCGTGCATGGCGGCGTTGGCCAGTCTGCGGAACAGTCGCACCCGCATCGCGACCGGAGCCGCCGAAGACGCGGCGGCGCGTGCGAAGCAGTCCCGTGCCTCGGTCAGGATCGCCGTGTCACCGCGATGGCGGAACAACGCCATCAGGGCGGTGCCCAGGTACTCCGCCGCCGTGACGCGGTCCTGCTCCGCGGCCGGGGTGGCCGCCACCTCCCGGCCGAGCCGGACCACCTCCAGCAACGTGCCGACCTCGCCCGTTTCGTCGAACGACCGGTCCAGCGCGGCCAGCAGGTTGTTGGTGGCCCGGTGCCGGCTGGCCGTGCCGGGCGGGGAGACCGCGACGGCCTCCCGTGCGACGTCCACCGCCTCGGCGACCAGCGCCTCGTTCCCGGTCGCCCGGTGCAGCAGCAGCAATCCCCCGGCGAGGTTGGTCAGCAGGACGGCTCGGGACAGGACACCCTCGCACGAAGCGGAAGCGTCTCGCGCGATGTCGACCGCCTCGGTGAGCGCCGAAACGTCGTTGGTGCGCTCGAACAGCCGGATCAGGGCACCGGTCAGGGTGATGCTCGCCGCGTTCGTGGCCGCGCGGCCCGCGGCCCGGGCCAGGGCCACCGCGTCGCGAGCGACCTCCATCGCCTCGCGGATCACCGCGTGCTCGCCGGAGTGTTCGAACAACTGGACCAGGGCACTGGCGAGGCCGTTGGACCGGACGTGGCTCAGACGATGATCCGGTGGCGTGGCGGCGACGGCCTCCCGCGCGCACCGGATCGCCTCGCTGAGCGACGCCGGATCACCCAGCAGAGGGGAGCAGGACTTCAGCGCCATGGCCAGGCTGTACAGGCCCTCCGCCCGCTTCGTGTCGCCCTCCGCCGCCTCGGCCAGCTGACGAGCCAGTGCGACCGCTTCGGCCGCTGTCGTGGCGTCCGCGGTCTCGACGGCCGAGGACACGAGCGCCTGGACGAGGTTGTGCGCGATGCCTGGGTACTGCGCCCGGTCGGCGTGAGCGAGTGCGGTGCGCCCCAAGGAGATCGCCTCGCTGATCGCGGCCAGGTCGCCGGTGTGGTCGAACAGCTGGACCAGGGACACCCGAGCCGGGACGTCCGGGGGGCCCGGCCGGACTCGTCGCCGCCGATGGCCGCCAGCAGAGCGCGCTCGACCTCGACCCGCTCCTGGAGCACGTGAGAGTCGCCGGTCCGCTCGGACAAGGTCCACAGCCGGTCCGCGAGATCGGTGAGGCGCTCGACTCGCTCGGGAGCGTCGGAGGGGGTGACCGCCAGGAGTTCGCGGGTCACCTCCACCGCCTCGACCAGCACTGTCAGCTCGTCGGTCCGGTCAGCCAGCAGTCCGAGCACGTGGGCGAGGTGATCCAGCACGTGCCTCCGGTCGGGGTGGTCGACCGGCATGATCACCGCGGCCTCCCGCCCTGTCCGAGCCGCCTCGGCCAGCGTGGCCAGGTCGTCGTTCAGGTCGAACACCGTGTGCAACTCGATCGCGAGGGTGGCCAGCCGGCCCGCCCGCGCCGGGTGCCCGATCGGTGTGGCGGCGACCGCGTCCCGGCTCACCGCGACCGCCTCTGCCAGCGTCGCGCGATCCCCGCCGAGCTCCCCGGCGCACCGCAGCGCGGCTCCCAGGTTGCTCAGGTACATGGCGCGTTTCGGGTGGTCCGCGGCAACGGAAGCGACCGCCTGCCGCGCGACCTGCACCGCCTCGGCCGCGACTGCGACGTCGGCCGTCCGCACGGCCGTCCGGCGCAGCACGAGGCCGAGGTTGTTGAGCACCGTGGCCCGCACGGCGTCGCCGGCCGGCGTTTCGGCCAGCGCTTCCCGGTTGACCGCCACCGCCTCGTCGAGCACGGCCGGGGTCCCGTCCAGGTCGAACAGCGCCATCAACTGCGAGCCCAGGTTGGACAGGATCACCGGCCGGCGAGGATGGCCCGCCGGGAGCACGGCCACCACCTCGCGTGCCAGGTCCACCGCTTCGACCAGCAACCGCGGCTCGCCGGTCCGCTGGTACGCCGCGCCCAGGACGACCTGGAGGTGGTTGAGCACCCCCGCCCGCTCAGCGGCACCGGGAGGGACCTGCTCCGCCACCACCCGCAACCCGGTGATCGCGGCGTTCAGGGCACCGAGGTCACCCGTCGCCTGGTAGTGCTCGAACAACGCCGCGGCCACGTCCAGCGCGTGATCCACCGCCACTGCGCGGCCCCGGTCGTTCATGCCCCTCCGCGCACCTCGTGCCGGTCGATCCGGGCGAACAACCGCGCCATGCACGACACGCAGAAACGCCAGCCCGGCTGCTCGTCCTGCAGGCGCAGCGGACGCACCGGATCGTGGTCCACCAGACCGGTTTCGCGATAGTGCGCCATCTTCGCCTTCGGCACCACGAGGTACGACTCGTTCACGTACATCTTCTTGCGGCACTGGTCGCAGGAGTCGACGACGGCCCATTGGGTCACCGACGCGGGCCAGCGACCGAAGACCTGTTCCCAGGCCTGCGCCGCCCAATGCACGCACCCGCGGGTGTCGACAGGCCCGCACCCGTCGGGCGAGGTTCCGTCACGCGCGTGGGCACGTGCCTCGTGACGGTCCACGACGAAAAGCTCGCTGCAGTCCTCGCAGATTCCCCACGCCGTGGACTGACCGGCCATGGAATGCACGAAGTCCGAGAACCACTGGAGTTCTTGCTGTTCGCTCAGCTGAATGCCGTCGTTGATGCGCTTGAACGAGGTGAACGCGGACACCCAGTAGGCCTCGGAACGCACGACCTCGCTGGTGGTGAGCTGATACGCCGGCCCGGCGGGCAAAGCGACGTTGCAGCAGTCGCATTTGCGCGTTCCGGCAGTCGCGGGCATCAGCGTTCTCGGACGTCGGCTGACCAGTCCTCGCAGAAACTGCCCGATTCCCATGACGAACACCCCCCGATGCTCTGCCTTCGTCAACCACGCCAGGCTACTCCGGCACGGTCAGCCACCCCGGGGCGTCGTCGCAGTCACGCTGGACCATCCGCACGCCGTCGTGGAGCTCCGGTCCCGGCGCCCCCACGCACAACCGGCTGCGCATGTTGACGATCCGCAGCGCCCCCGAATCCTGTTCGAATCGCCAGAACTGGTTTTCGCCGCCGTTGCATTCCCATTGGACGACGTACGACTGTTCGGCGATGCTTTGCTGGAACGCTTCCAGACACGCCCGCGGCCGCCCCACCGCGCGCACCTGGAAGAAGTTCGGATCGGACTTGTGCGGATCGGCGATTCGCCACATTCCGAGTTCCCGTGACGGTGATTCCCTCAACACGGTGTGCGCGCCTTTCCAGCCGGGATCCTCCACCACGGTCAGTCGCAGCCCGGAATCGCCGGCCCGGATCACGACGGGCTGGTCGTGAACAGCGGTCGTTTCCCCGGGCGAGGCCACGAACCAGACTCCAGCGGTGACCACAGCGACCGCCGCCACCACCGCGACCCACCTCCACGGCCGGATCGTCCTGCTGGCCGGCACGGGGTTCGCGAGCCGTTCCCGCGCGCCGATGAACTCGTCGACCAGATCCGCCCGGTCGCACGCCTGCAAGATCGCGCGCAGCTCGTTCGCGGTGGGCAGCCGATGACCGCGCTCGATCGCCGACAGATCAGGTCTGTGCAGGTAGAAGTGGTTGCGCTGGGCGTGGTCCGCGATGTTCTGTTGCGTCTTGCGCCCGCGCAACTCGCGCAGCGCCGCCCCGAACTCCGCGACCGACGCGGGTCCGCTGGTGTTCACATCGCCTCCACTGAGTGCCCGATCGATCACGCAGTGTAGGAGTTGTCGGGGACATTTCCCCGACAACCTGAAGGCCCCAAACGGCTGGTCCGCCCGATCGGGTTGTGCGCATCCTCGGTGCCGTCCTGTTCACTCCAACCGAGGAGTCGTCATGAAGGCAGCGGTTCTACTCGGAGCGGCCGTGCTCGCCGCTTCGATCACCTTCCCGGCCGTCGCGAATGCCGCATCGGTCACCTGCACCAAAAAGATGTGGCACACCGTCGGCAACATCACCTGCACGAGCACCGGCGGCCGCTACGTGTTCTCGGACGTGTACGCGAATTGCGACAATCAGCGCGACATCCACCGCGGGCAGTGGGTGATCGACGGTTCGTCGACGCAGCGGTTCGAATGCCGGCACAAAATCACCAACATTCACACCGTGATCTGACGAGACACCGAGGGCCCGGCCACGCGCCGGGCCCTCGGGACGCGGTGCCGTCACCCGAAGCCGGCTGAAGGGCAAGCCCGGCGGTCGAGTCGCTGGGATGGCTCAACCGCGGTCGGCGTCGGATCACTCGTTCGCAGCCTTGTCGCTGATCGCGGGTGGGGCCACCGTTGGCTCGGGCTGCGGAGAACGGAGTCGACGTGGGGCTGGTAGCCGGGTGCCGCCGCGCCTGAACCGGACGCGCCGGGGAGCTGTGCTGGTGGTGGCGCTCGCCACCACGGTCGCGGTGGTCGTGGTGGCGATGGCCGAGAAGGCGATGGGCTACCAGGGTGCTGACACGGCGATCCGCGCGGTGGCCGACGTGCAGAACGTCCAGCGGCAGATCCACGAGCTGCAACAGGAACGCGGTAGAGCGATACTTCACGCTGCCGAGGCCGGACAAGCACCGCCGACGGCGGAGTTCGAGGACTACACCGATCGGATCGCGTTGCTCAGTCAGCGGATCACCGGTGTGGACCGGGTCGGCGATCCCGCGCTGCACGAGGGTTTGCGAGCGCTGGAGAAGCTGGCGTTGCTGAAGGAATCCACCGCCCAGGAAAGGGGATTGCTGGGCGGGGTGTTCGCGGCCGGCGAGTTCACGGCGCAGGAGCACTGGCGCTTCGCCGCGGTCCGGGCCATCAAGCAGGATCGGCTCGCGGATTTCGAGCGGATGGCGACGGAGGATCAGCGGGCCCGCCTCCGTGCCGCGCTGGACTCGCCGAACGCGCGCGAGGCCGCCGGTTACGAGCAGGTCGCTCTCGCCGACGCGGGCGCACGACTACAGCGTCCCGTGGACGCGAGCAGGTGGTGGGCGGTCATGACGACAGTGATCGACGAACTGCGGATGGCCCAGCAAGCGCTCGCCGACGACCTCACGCGGCAGGCACATCGACTTCGCGCGGCCGACCTGCGTGATCTCCTGCTGTGCCTGGTGTTCGGGGCACTCGGAGGTGCGGCCCAGGTCGGGTTGTTCCTCCGGCGCGACCGTCTCGACCGCGCCGGTGTGGCCTTCGTGTCGGAGTTCGGCACGACGCTGATGACCACACGATGTGCCGATGACGCGTGGAACCTGCTCGCTCGGCGGGCGGGGGAGCTGTTCGCCTCGCACGTGTTGATCCTGCGCACCGCGTGGAGCACGCAACGGTTCAGGGCCTGCACGCGAGTGGGAACGGAGGAGCTGGAGCTGTTGCGGCCCGCGATCGAGAGCTCCTGCGTCGCCGACGTTCTGTCCACCGGAGTGCCGGTGCTGCTGGACGACTTCTGTGATCATCTGCGGGTGCCGGACTGCTCGCTCGGTCCGGCGGCGGCGGTGCCGGTCCGAGTCGGATCTCGCGTTCTGGGTGTGCTGCTCGCCGTGCGCGACAGCGGGGCCGCCCGGTTCACCACCCGTCAGGTCGCCGACCTGATCACGCTCGCCGACGACGCCGCCGTCGCGATCGACGTCGCGGAGGCGCACGAGGCCCGGCGGTGGTCGGACGTGGTGGACGATCGCGCCCGCATCGCGCAGCGTCTCTACCACGACGTCGTCCACCGGCTCGTCGGTGTGGGGATGAGCCTGCAGGGAATGATCGGGTTGACCCCCCAGGCGCACGTGCGGGCCCGGATGCACGCGGCGATCAATCAGCTCGACGAGACGGTGCGGCGCCTGCGAGAAGCGGTGTTCGACCTCCACCCGACACATTCGGAACCCACGTTGCGGCAGCGGCTCCTGCACGCCGCCAACGAACTGGTGCAGGGCACCGACATCACGCTGACCGTGGGCATGTCCGGGTGCGTGGACACCTGGGCACAACCGGAACTGACCGCGGAGGCCGAGGCGGTGATACGCGCGACCGTCGGCAACGTGGTGCGGCACGCCCAGGCCACCGAGCTCGTGGTGACCGTCGAGATGACCGACGTGCTCAGCGTCGAAGTGCGCGACGACGGACCCCCGTCCGCCACCGTCGCGGGCCAGGGCGTGCTGGTGGATCTCGCCTGGCGTGCCGCGAACCTCGGCGGTGTGCTGTCCGCAGCCGCGGATCCGGCCGGCGGGACGCTCGTGAGCTGGCGTGTCCCCTGGCTGCGGGACCACGAAGCCGAGCCCGCACCGTGACGTCGAGCTGCGGGACCTTGTGCTCTGTACCGCGGCACGGCTTCGGAGCATGGTGGCCATTCGGATCGATACGACGAGGCTGGTGTCCGGTGGCTTTCGAAGGCCGCGTCGTCCTGATCGAGGATGACGACGCGTGGTCGCTGTTGCCGCAGAGCGGTCTCGCGCGGCTGCTCTACACCAGGTCCGCGCTGCCCGCGGTGCGGGTGCTGCCGTTCGTGCTGTGCGGCCGGACGATGGTGCTGGCGCTGGACTTCGGCGCCGTCGAGCACCTCACGCACGTGATCGGCTCGGTGACCGCCGTCGAGGTCGACGATCCGCTGTCGGCGTGGAGCGTGACCATCACCAGCGAGGCCCACGAGGCGACCAGCGTGTGCGACGAAAGCTTCGCTCACGACCCGGCGCTGTCTCGTTGGCTGGACGGTGACCCGAAGGCCTACCTCCGGATCGAACCGACCTTGGTCTGCGGCCAGCAGTTCGTGCCCGCGTGTCCAGGGGCAGGACACAGCGGGTCGTGATCGCGCCCGAGGAGGACAAGGCCTCAACGCTGGGTGGCGTTGTCGAGCAGGGTCTTCGCGACGTCGCGGAGCTTGACGTTCTCGTGCTGGGAGCGCTGGACGAGCATGGTGAAGGCTTCGTCGGCCGTGCAGGAGTGCACGGCCATGAGAACGCCCTTGGCTTGTTCGATCACCGCTCGTGAGGTCAGCGCGGTTTCGAGGTGCTTGATGTGCTCGCGGGAGCGTTGCCACTGGTGGGCGTTGGTGATCGCGGCGCTGGCGGCGGTGGTGAACAGCCGCATGACGCTTTCGTCGAACGGGTCGAAGGCGGTCGCGGTGTAGCTGTAGATGTTGAGTGATCCCATGTGGGTGGCGTCGTTGTGGTCCGAGGCCGGGAGCACGATGGGGACGGACAGGTAGGCGCGTACCCCGTGTTGGTCCGCGGCGGTCTCGAACTCCGGCCAGGTGTCCTTGTTCTCGCCGACGACCGCGCGGACGGCGTGGAGGGTGCGGGCGGCCTCCAGGCAGGGGCCGCGGTTGGCGCCGTACTGCTTCTCGTCGACCTCGATGAGGGTGTTGTCGCTGGCGGCGGCGGTTCTCGGTTGCGCGGGGCTGACCGTGATGGTGACGGCGTCGGCGTCCTGGATCGCTCTGGTCGCGGTCTCGGCCAGTCGCTGCAGCACTTCGTCGAGAGGTTCCTCGGCGGAGAACCCGTCGCGCAGCATCGCGAGTGCGGCGGTCGCCTCGTCCAGGCGCTCCACCGGGTCCTGCCGGTCCGCGTCGGCGGAGTGCGCGTGTCTGCGCCCGGTCACCGTGTTGAGGTCGTCCATGTCGCGTCGCCTTTCGCCGAGAACGAGTTCGCGGCGCTGCAGGCTCAACGCGCTCACCGCGAATGGTACGGCCAGGCCGCCTTCGACGGCTGCACCCCTTCGAGCGAGGGAACCGAACCGGTGTGGGCGCGCTACGGCAGCATCGTGTCCGGCGGGATCTGCAGCGCGATGGTGATCAACGAGTGCACCCGCGTCGCGATGATCGCGAGCAGCCCCTGCATCTCCGGTG
This sequence comes from Lentzea alba, assembly GCF_011067745.1. Lineage (GTDB taxonomy): Bacteria > Actinomycetota > Actinomycetes > Mycobacteriales > Pseudonocardiaceae > Lentzea > Lentzea alba. Next base: position 181,943 of record NZ_JAAMPJ010000009.1, on the reverse strand, counting down.
CGGCGCCCTCCGCGGCCGTCTGCAGCGTCTGCAGGTCGGTGTCGATGCGGTCCAGGATCGCTGTGACGTCGGACGCTCGGGTGCTCAACGCCGTGGAAATCTCTTCCAGGGGAACACCGTGGACTTCCAGACGTTGAACCAGGTGGATCCGGTCCACGTCGGCGGCGGAGTAGAGGCGGTAGTTCGAGGCGGTGCGCTGTGCGGGGCTGATCAGGCCGAGCGTCGTGTAGTAGTCGACGGTGCGGATGCTGACGCCCGCTCGCGCGGCCAGTTCGCCGATCTTGAGCAACGCTTCGCTCACGTGCACCTCCTCCCGATAACCATACAGTGCCACGTGCTAGTGTTGGGTCATGCCTGAAGAAGCCGACGTAGACGGCTGCAGTAGTACGCCGGGGCGAGCCCGGCTGAACGTTCTCAACGCTGTCCTGCTCGACGCGGGTGCGGCATGTTGATCCTCTCCGGCCTGCTGGCGATCGTGGCGCTCACCGCCGCCACCGGCTATTTCGTGGCCCAGGAGTTCGCGTACATGGCGGTCGACCGCGGTCGGCTGCAGCAGATGGCCGAGGCCGGCGACAAGGCCGCCGCACGTGCCTACCGCGTGACGCAGAAGCTCTCGTTCATGTTGTCCGGCGCCCAGTTCGGCATCACGGTGACGGCGCTGCTCGTCGGTTACGTGGCCGAACCGCTGCTCGGCACGGGCCTCGTGAACCTGCTCGGACTGCCCGAGTCCGTCGGCGTGCCGCTGTCGATGGCCGTGGCGCTGATCTTCGCGACCGTCGTGCAGATGGTGCTGGGCGAGCTGCTGCCGAAGAACCTCGCGATCGCCGAGCCCGAACCGCTCGCCAAGTGGCTGAGCTCGTCGACGCTGGTCTACCTCAAGATCGCGGGACCGGTGATCCGGTTGTTCGACGCGGCGGCGAACAAGCTGTTGCGCGCCATCGGGATCGAGCCGGTGGAGGAGCTGCCGCAAGGCGCGACGCCGGAGGACCTCAAGCAGATCGTCGGCGACGCGGGGGAGCAGGGTCACCTCGACCCGGAGTTGGCCCAGCTGCTCGACCGCGGTCTCGGCTTCCGCGAGCTGGCGGCCGAGCAGGCGATGACGCCGCGCGTGAACGTGCACTCGGTGCGGTTCGACGAGCCCGCCGCACGGGTGGTGGAGCTGCTGGACACCGGCCACTCGCGCTTTCCCGTGGTGGGCAACGACCTGGACGACATCCGGGGCGTGGTCGGCCTGGCCGAGGTCCTGACCCTCACCCCGGAACAGCGGCCTGTCACGCCGATCGGCGACATCGCCTCGCCCGCGCTCGTGGTGCCGTCGACGCTGCCGCTCCCGGCCGTGCTGGAACGGCTGCGCACCGAACGCCGCCAGCTCGCGTGCGTGCTGGACGAGTTCGGCGGCTTCGCCGGGATCGTCTCGCTGGAAGACCTCGCGGAGGAGCTCGTCGGCGAGATCCACGACGAGGACGACCTGATCGAGGACGCGATCGAACGTCTCGACGACACCAGGTGGCAGGTGCCCGGACGCATGCGGCTCGACGAGGTCGAGGACACGACCGGCGTCGCGCTACCGCTGGATGACGCCTACGACACCGTCTCCGGCCTGGTGCTGCACCAGCTGGGCCGCACCGCCGAGGTCGGTGACGAGATCGAGCTGGGTGCCGTGACGGTGCTGGTCACCGCCGTGGCGCGCAACGTGCCGGAAAGCGTGGTCCTGACGTCACGAGTTCCGGAGGAGGCCCGATGAGCACCGGAACGTCTCTCGCGATCTCCTTCGTTCTGTTGGCGCTCAACGCCTTCTTCGTCGCCGCCGAGTTCGCGTTGATCGCGTCCAAGCGGCACCGGCTGGAGCAGGAGGCCGAGACGTCGCGCGCCGCACGAGCCGCTGTTGCCGGTGTGCGTGAGCTGTCGCTGATGCTCGCGGGTGCCCAGCTCGGCATCACGCTGTGCACGCTCGGGCTCGGCGCGCTCGCCAAGCCCGCCGTCGCCGACCTGCTCGACCCGCTGCTGACGGCGGCGGGCCTGCCGGACGGTGTCGCGTACGGCATCGCGTTCGCGATCAGCCTGGTGCTGGTGGTGTTCCTGCACATGGTCGTGGGTGAGATGGCGCCGAAGTCGTGGGCGATCTCGCACCCCGAGCGGTCCGCCCTGCTGCTGGCACTGCCGTTCCGGGCGTTCGCGCACTCGGTCCGCTGGGTCCTCAGTGGACTCAACCGGACGACGAACGGCCTGCTGCGGTTGATGAAGGTGGAGCCGCAGGACGAGCTGGCTCAGGCCCACCGGCCGGAGGACCTGCGCCTGCTGGTGCGGCAGTCCGCCGAGCACGGGCTCATCCCCGAGAACCAGCAACGGCTGCTGACCCGCATGCTGCAGGTGCAGAAGACGACGCTGCGCGAGGTCATGGTGCCGATCGGGGAGACCTCGACCGTCACCGAGCACACGAAGGCCCGCGCGATCGAGCGTCGCAGCCTCCGGTGTGGACGGTCGCGGTTCCCGGTGACGAACCTGCGCGGCGAGTTCGTCGGTCTGGTGCACATCCGGGAAGCCATGCGCGCCACCGCCGCCGGCAACGACCCGACCGCGCGGGAACTCATGGGCCCGGTGCTCACGTTGTCCGTTTCGATGCCGGTCGCCGCCGCCGTCACCGCGATGAAGGCCGACCGCGCCCAACTCGCGCTCGTGTCCGACAGCGAGCGCGTCGTCGGTATCGCGGCACTGGAAGACCTGCTCGAAGAGCTCATCGGCGACTTCGACGACGAGACCGACGCACCGCGCGTTGCGGTGCGCCAGATCTAATTCACACCCAGTCCCCGCAGGAGGAGACTTGTTCAAGCGGATGCTCAGCGCGTTCGGCGTCGGCGGACCGTCCGTCGACACCGTGCTGGACTCACCGCACGCCGCGCCCGGCCAGGTGATCACCGGCCAGGTGCGCATCCAGGGCGGCAGTGCGGACGCCGAGATCGGCCAGGTCGTGCTGTCGCTCGTCACCCGCGTCGAGGTCGAGCACGGCGACCACGAGTTCGGTGGTGTGTCGGAGTTCTTCCGCCTGGTCGTGCAGCAGGGCGTGCGCGTTCCCGCCGGTCAGCTCGTCTCGATCCCGTTCCAGCTGCCGATGCCGTGGGAGACGCCGATCACCGCGGTCGGCGGCGGCCAGCTGCCCGGCATGACCGTGGGCGTGCGCACCGAGCTCGTGATCGCGGGCGCCCCGGACAAGGGCGACCTCGACCCGGTCCTGGTGCACCCGCTGCCGTCGCAGGACGCGGTGCTGGACGCCTTCGGGCAGCTCGGTTTCTCGTTCCGCAGCGCGGACGTCGAGGCGGGCCGTCTGCACGGCGTGCCGCAGGAGCTCGGCTTCTACCAGGAGATCGAGTTCTTCCCGCCCGGCCAGTTCGCGGGCCAGGTCTCGCAGGTCGAGCTGACGCTCGTGGCGAACCCGCACGAGCTGTACGTGATCCTCGAAGCCGACAAGCGCGGCGGCATGTTCTCCTCCGGTGGTGACGCGTTCGGTCACTTCCGCGCGTCGCACCAGGAAGCGCAGGCCACCGACTGGGCGTCCGCGATCAACGGCTGGCTCTCGCAGGTCGCCCAGCGCGGCCACGCGGGCTACAACCCGGCGTTCGGCGGTCAGCCCGGCTACGGGCACCAGGGTTACGGCCAGCACGGGCACCACGGCCACCACCGCAGCGGTCCTGGCATCGGTGGCGTGGTCGCGGCGGGCGCGGCGGGTGTCGTCGGCGGCATGGTCCTCGGCGAGGTCGTCGAGGAGGTCTTCGAGGACGACGGCGGCGACTTCGCGTTCGAGGAGTGACTCACCGCGCTCAGGCACCCGGCTCAGGGCCCCGGCAAAAGTCGTTTCTGCTGGTGGGGCGTCTGCAAGTACTACCAACCCTTGATCAAATCGCCGCTGACTGCACCCAACATGTTCGGTAGTTGCCGAACATGCTGAGCCGGGCGCGGTGGGATCGGCAGGGCCAGTTGGTAGTAGCGAAGTGCTTGTTGATGTTGGGTTGGCGGTACTTGCAGACGCCATCTGCAGCCAGGCGGATGACCTGACGGGACTTTGCCGCGGTTCTCAGGTTCCGGCTCGGCGGGCGACCACCACTCGCCCGCCGCGCCGGTACCGGTAGCGTCTCGCCGAACGGACGTCGACGGGGATGGAACGAGCATGGCGGACGAAGTCGACCTGACCCGGCCCAGCGCGGCGAGGGTGTACGACTACTACCTCGGCGGGGCGCACAACTTCGCGGTGGACCGGGAGATGGCCGAACAGGCGATCGGGCTGTGGCCGGACCTGCCGCTGATCATGCAGGCGAACAGGGCGTTCCTGCGCCGCGCCGTGCGGTTCTGCGTCGACGCCGGCATCCGCCAGTTCCTCGACCTCGGCTCCGGCATTCCGACGGCGGGCAACGTGCACGAGGTCGCCCAGGCGGCGGCGCCCGACGCGCGGGTCGTCTACGTGGACAGCGATCCCGTCGCCGTCGCCTACAGCCGCAGCATCCTCGCGGAGAACCCGCTGACCGCCGCCGTGCAGGCGGACCTGCGCAAACCGGAACAGGTTCTGGACAGCCCGGAAGTCCACTCGCTGCTGAACTTCGACGAGCCGATCGCGGTCATGATGGTCGCGGTGCTGCACTTCGTGTCCGACAGCGACGACCCGGCGGCCATCGTCGCCGGATATCGCGAGGTCATGGCACCCGGCAGCTTCCTGGCCGTCTCCCACGCGAGCCAGGACGGCCAGCCGGAGCAGGCGGGCGAGCACCAGGACCTCTACCGCCGCACCCCGACCCCGATGACCATGCGGACAAAGCCTCAGGTCACCGCTCTGTTCGAGGGCTTCGACGTGGTCGAGCCGGGTGTGGTGTTCCTGCCGCTGTGGAGGCCGGTCTCGCTCGACGACGTCGACGAACACCCGGAGCGGTTCAGCGGACTCGCGGCGGTCGGCCGCAAGGCGTGAATCCCGCTGGACGAGGGTAAGTCTGGAGGTGGGCAATGACCCTTCCAGGCACATCCACGTGAAATGAGCGCAGGCATCGATGAGAACCGCGGCAACTCAGCTGGAAGACCCGTTCGTCCACCCGGCGTTGTTCTACCGGGACGACGCCGAGTACCTGGCGGGCACCGTCGGGTTCATCACCGAGGGCCTGGAGGCGGGGGAGCCGGTGGCGGTGTCCGTGCCGGGGGCGAAGCTGCGCCTGTTGCGCGCCGAGCTCGGCGATGCGCAAGACCGCGTCCAGTTCTTCGACATGACCGAGGTCGGACGCAACCCGGGGCGGATCATCCCAGGTGTGCTGCGGGCGTTCGCGGACAAGCACCCCGGACGCCGCGTGCGCATCATCGGCGAACCGATCTGGCCGACTCGCACCGACACGGAGTATCCGGCGTGCGTCCAGCACGAGGCCTTGATCAACCACGCGTTCACCGGCCGTGAAGTGTCGATCCTGTGCCCCTACGACACGGCCGGGCTCAGCGAGCAGGCCCTGCGGGACGCGGTCGCCACCCACCCGATCCTGATCGACTCCAGCGGGCAGCGGGCGAGCGACGGCTACGCGCCCGATCGCATCGTCGACTCCTACAACCTGCCACTGGCCGTGCCACCGCTCACGGCCCAGCAGATGACGGTGCAACCCGGCAGCCTCCGGACGGTGCGGTGGCTGACGGCGGAGTGCGGTCATCGCATCGGTTTCCCACCGGACCGGCTCGACGACCTCCTGATGGCCGTCACGGAGCTGGCGAGCAACAGCATCGAGCACGGTGGCGGTACCGGCACCATGCACCTCTGGGCGGACGGCCCGGAGCTCGTCTGCCAGGTCAGCGACCGCGGGCACATCACCGACCCGCTCGTCGGACGCACCCCGCGAGAACCCCATCGGACGTCCGGTCGCGGGCTGCTCATGGTGAACCACGTCGCCGACCTCGTCCGGATGCACACCGGCCCGGACGGAACCACGATCGAGATCAGGTTCGTCTTCCACTCCAGCTGAGCGTCACCGCCGTGCCACGAAGGAATGAGGCCCGGATCTCTCGGGCCATCAAGAACGCGTAAAGACGGCCACCGAGGGTGTCAAGGTGCCGTCAGGCCGCCTGATCTGGTGCTTTCCGTGATGCACGCTATCGCCCGTCAAGACCATTTGTCGGGAAGGGAGCGCGTCATGGCCGATCTGGCCTACGCGTCGCTGCTCATCGGAGCGTTCCTCGTGCTCGCGCTGACGGTGCGCGGACTGGAGAAGCTGTGAGCGGCACCGGTCTGCTCGCGAACGCCGTCGGCGGCGTGCTCGCGTTGCTGCTGATCGTCTACCTGTTCGTCGCTCTCATCAGGCCGGAGAAGTTCTGATGTCACCTCTGGTGGCCGGCCTGGCGCAGGTCGGCATCCTTCTCGTGGCCTTGGCCGCGGCCTACCGGCCGCTCGGCGACTACATGGCGCGCGTGTTCGGGTCCGAGAAGCACTCGAAGCTGGAGCTCGCGATCTACCGGCTGGGCCGGGTGAACCCGGACGCCGAGCAGAAGTGGAGCACCTACGCCTACGGCGTGCTGGGCTTCTCGTTCGTCAGCGTGGTGCTGCTCTACGTCCTGCAACGGATCCAGTCGGTGCTGCCGTTCGACTTCGGTCGCGGCAACGTGCCGCCGGGCATGGCGTTCAACACGGCCGTCAGCTTCGTGACGAACACGAACTGGCAGTCGTACGTCCCCGAGACGGTCATGGGCCACACGGTCCAGATGGTCGGTCTGACCGTGCAGAACTTCGTGTCCGCGGCGGTGGGGCTCGCCGTCGCGGTGGCGTTGGTGCGGGGGTTCGTGCGGAGCCAGACCGATCGGCTCGGCAACTTCTGGGTCGACCTGGTCCGCGGCACGATCCGGATCCTGCTGCCGCTCGCGTTCCTCTTCGCGATCGCGTTGATCGCGTTGGGCGTCACGATGTCGCTCAAGTCCGGTGTGGACGTTGACGGACAGACCGTGGCGAACGCGCCGATCGCCTCGCAGGAGGCCATCAAGGAGCTCGGCACCAACGGTGGCGGTGTGCTGAACGCGAACTCGGCGCACCCGTTCGAGAATCCCGACGAGTGGTCGAACCTGATCGAGATCTTCCTGCTGCTGGTCATTCCGGTCGCGCTGACCCGCACGTTCGGTCAGCTGGTCGGGAACAGGAAGCAGGGCTACGTGCTGCTCAGCGTCATGGGCCTGATCTGGGGCGCGATGCTGGCGGTGATCTGGGCGGCCGAGGCGAACGGGCTGCGTCCGTTGGAGGGCAAGGAACTGCGCTTCGGCATCCCGGCCAGCGCGCTGTTCGCGAACTCGACGACCGGCACGTCGACCGGCGCGATCAACTCGCTGCACGACAGCTTCACCGGACTCGGTGGCGGCGGCACCATGCTGAACATGCTGTTCGGCGAGATGACGCCCGGCGGGGTGGGCACCGGCCTCTACAGCATTCTGGTGATGGCGATCATCGCGATGTTCCTGGCGGGACTGATGGTCGGGCGCACGCCGGAGTACCTGGGCAAGAAGCTGGGGCGCAAGGAGGTCACGGCGGCGGCGGTGTCGATCCTCGCGATGCCGACCGTGTTGCTGATCGGCGCGGGCATCGCGGCGATCCTGCCGAGCACGCAGGCGGCGTTGAACAATCCTGGCTCGCACGGTCTGTCGGAGATCCTCTACGCCTACGCGTCGGCGTCGAACAACAACGGCTCCGCGTTCGCCGGCATCACCGTGACCAACGACTGGTTCCAGGCCTCGCTCGGGATCTGCATGGCGTTCGGCCGGTTCATCCCCATCATCGCCGTGCTGGCACTGGCGGGTTCCCTTGCGGCGCAGAAGAAGGTGCCGGTCACGGCGGGCACGCTGCCCACCACCGGGCCGCTGTTCGCGACGCTGCTCGGCGGCAGCATCGTGCTGGTCGCCGCTCTGACGTTCGTTCCCGCTCTCGCACTCGGTCCCATCGCGGAGGCACTGCTGTGACCAGCACACTTCAGCGGACTCCCGAGGAGATCCGCGACCGCCACGCCGAGAACCTGGGCCACCAGGTCGGTTCGGGCATCTTCACCCCGCGGCAGTTGCTCACGTCGTTCCCGGACGCGCTGCGCAAGTTCGACCCGCGCTACCAGCTGCGCAACCCGGTCATGTTCGTCGTCTGGGTCGGTTCGCTGCTGGTCACGGTGTTCGCCGTGACCGACCCCAGTGTGTTCTCCATCGCCGTCGCGCTGTGGTTGTGGTTCACCGTGCTGTTCGCGAACCTCGCCGAGGCGGTGGCCGAGGGCCGCGGCAAGGCGCAGGCCGACTCGCTGCGCAGGACCAAGAAGGACGCGATCGCGCGCAGGCTCACCGAGGACGGCTCGGAGGAACGGGTTCCCGGCACCGAGTTGCGCATCGGCGACCTGGTGGTCGTGGAGGCGGGCGAGATCATCCCCGGCGACGGTGACGTCGTCGAAGGCATCGCCACGGTCGACGAGTCGGCCATCACGGGCGAGTCGGCGCCGGTGATCCGCGAGTCCGGCGGCGACCGGTGTGCCGTCACCGGTGGCACGACGGTGTTGTCCGACCGGATCGTCGTGCGGATCACGACGAAGCCAGGTGAGTCCTTTGTGGACCGGATGATCGCGTTGGTCGAGGGCGCGGAGCGGCAGAAGACGCCGAACGAGATCGCGCTGACGATCCTGTTGTCGACCTTGACGATCATCTTCCTGCTGGCGGTCGTGGCGTTGCAGCCGTTCGCGATCTATTCCGGTGGCGAGCAGTCGGTGATCGTGCTGACCGCGCTGCTGGTGTGCCTGATCCCGACGACGATCGGCGCGCTGCTGTCCGCGATCGGCATCGCGGGCATGGATCGGCTGGTGCAGCGCAACGTGCTCGCCACCTCCGGCAAGGCCGTCGAGGCCGCCGGCGACATCGACACGCTGCTGCTGGACAAGACCGGCACGATCACGTGGGGCAACCGGCGCGCGACCGAGTTCATCGCGGCCAACGGCACCGACGAACGTGTGCTGGCCGAGGCCTGCCGTCTGTCCAGCCTCGCCGACGGCACGCCTGAAGGCCGCAGCGTCGTCGAGCTGTGCGTCGAGAAGTACGGCCTGTCGGCTGAACCGACGGACGCGGAGAAGGTCGGCGAGTTCGTGTCGTTCACGGCGCAGACCAGGATGAGCGGCATCGATCTGAACGGCCGCAGCATCCGCAAGGGCGCCGCCAGTGCGTTCACCACCTCCGGCGAGGTTCAGGCGATCGTCGACAAGATCAGCGAGGACGGCGGCACGCCGCTCGTCGTCGCCGAGAACGACGAGGTGCTGGGTGTCATCCGACTGTCCGACGTCGTGAAGCCCGGCATGAAGGCGCGCTTCGCCGAGCTGCGCGCGATGGGCATCCGCACGGTCATGGTCACAGGCGACAACCCGTTGACCGCCAAGGCGATCGCGGCCGAGGCGGGCGTCGACGACTTCCTCGCCGAGGCCAAGCCCGAGGACAAGATGGCACTGATCCGCAAGGAACAGGAGGGCGGGCGGCTGGTCGCGATGACCGGTGACGGCACGAACGACGCGCCCGCGTTGGCGCAGTCGGACGTGGGTGTCGCGATGAACACCGGCACGTCGGCCGCGAAGGAGGCCGGCAACATGGTCGACCTCGACTCGGACCCGACCAAGCTCATCGAGATCGTGGAGATCGGCAAGCAACTGCTGATCACCCGTGGCGCGCTCACGACCTTCAGCGTCGCCAACGACCTGGCGAAGTACTTCGCGATCCTGCCCGCGATGTTCGCGGCGATCTACCCCGCGCTGGGGCAGCTCAACATCATGCGCCTGGCGACACCGCAGTCGGCGATCCTGTCGGCGGTGATCTTCAACGCGCTGATCATCGTGGCGCTGATCCCGTTGGCTTTGAAGGGTGTTCGGTACCGGCCGTCCAGCGCTTCGGCGTTGCTGCGGCGCAACCTGCTGATCTACGGCCTCGGCGGCATCGTGACGCCGTTCGCCGGGATCTGGCTGATCGACCTGCTCGTGCGACTCATCCCCGGGATCGACTGACATGGACAACTTTGCGAAGCAGTCGTGGGCGGGCCTGCGGATCCTGCTGGCCCTGACGGTGATCTGCGGCGTGCTGTACCCGATGGCGGTGTGGGGCGTGTCCCGCCTCCCCGGCCTGCACGGCAACGCCGAGGCCACCGACACCACGCTGGTGGCGGTCGTTCGCGAGGGCGACAGGTACTTCCAGCCACGCCCGTCCGCGGCGACGCTGCCCGCGTCGGGCGGCTCGAACAAGGGCGAGCTGAACGAGGACTACGACAAGGTCGTCGCCGAGCGCCGCACGGCTGTGGCACAACGCGAAGGCGTGTCGGAGGACCAGGTGCCGCAGGACGCGGTCACCGCGTCGGCGTCCGGCGTCGATCCGCACATCAGCCCCGAGTACGCGGCGATCCAGGTGCCGCGGGTCGCGCGGGCGTCCGGGCTGTCCGTGGAGAAGGTGCGGGAACTGGTCGCCGCCAACACCGGCGGCACGTTCACCAGGACCGTGAACGTGACGGCGTTGAACCGTGCCATCGACGCCGGCTGAGAAGCGCCGCGGCGAGCTGCGCATCTACCTCGGTGCCGCTCCCGGGGTCGGCAAGACCTTCGCCGTGCTCGGCGAGGCTCACCGGCGCCGGGAACGCGGTACCGACGTGGTCGTCGGCCTCGTCGAGACGCATGGACGGCAGAAGACCCAGACGCTGCTCGATGGCCTGGAGATACTGCCCCGCAACGAGATTCACCATCGTGGCGTCGAGTTCACCGAGATGGACGTCGACGCCCTGCTGGCCCGCGCGCCCGAGGTCGCGGTGGTCGACGAGCTCGCGCACACCAACGTGCCCGGCTCGCGCAACGAGAAGCGCTGGCAGGACGTCGAGGAACTGCTCGACGCCGGCATCGACGTCCTGTCCACGGTCAACGTCCAGCACCTCGAGTCGCTCAACGACGTGGTGGAACGGATCACCGGTGTCACGCAACGGGAGACTGTGCCGGACGAGGTGGTCCGCCGTGCGGAACAGGTCGAGCTCGTCGACATCACCCCGGAAGCGCTCAGGCGCCGCCTGGCGCACGGCAACGTCTACGCGGCACACAAGATCGATGCCGCGCTGGGCAACTACTTCCGGGTCGGCAACCTGACGGCGCTGCGCGAACTGGCGTTGCTGTGGGTCGCCGACCAGGTCGACGTCGCCTTGCAGCGCTACCGGCACGACCAGCGGATCACCGACACCTGGGAGACCCGCGAACGGGTCGTCGCCGCGATCACCGGCGGGCCGGAGAGCGAGACGCTCATCCGTCGCGCCCGGCGGATCGCTCTGCGCGCGGGCGCGGAACTCCTGGTGGTGCACGTGATGCGGGGCGACGGGCTCACCGGTGCGTCACCCGAGGTCGTGGCGAAGTGCCGCAAGATCGCCGAGGACCTCGGCGCGACGTTCCACTCGGTCGTCGGTGACGACGTGCCGACCGCGTTGCTGGAGTTCGCGCGCGGTGTCAACGCCACCCAGCTCGTGCTCGGCACGTCACGACGTTCCCGGTTGGCGCGGGCGCTCGACGAGGGCATCGGGGCCGCGGTGATCCACGACTCGGGCCCGATCGACGTGCACATGGTCACCCACGACGCCGCACGCCGCGGCCTGCGCTGGAAGATCGGCCGCAACGCGCTCGGCCGCGCCCGGCTGCTCGCGGGCTGGGCGGCGTCGGCGGTGCTGCCCGCGGTCGTCACCGTCCTGGGCCTGTTCTGGCGCGACGACATCGCCTACTCCACCGATCTGGTGGGATTCCTGCTCGCCACCTGTGTCGTGGCGCTGATCGGCGGCCTCGGCCCGGCGCTGGTCTCGGCCTTCCTCGGCGCCGGGCTGCTGAACTTCTACTTCACCGAGCCGTACCACAGCCTCGCGGTGAACACGCCGGAGAACGTGATCACCTTGGCGGCCATGGTGATCGTGGCGATGATCGTCGCGTTGGTGGTGGACCGCGCGGCACGCCTGGGGGAGCAGGGTGCCCGCGCCCGCACCGAGGCCGCGCTGCTCGCCTCCTACTCGCGCACGGTGCTGACCAGCCCGTATCCGCTGGCGCGGTTGCTGGAGAAGATCAGGGAGAACTTCGGCCTGGAGTCGGTGGCGCTGCTGGAGCGCCGGGGCGGCGGCTGGGAACGCGTGTCCTGCGTCGGCCCCCGGCCGTGTGACGAGCCGGACGAAGCGGACGCCGACGTGGCCGTCACGTCCGACATCCACCTGGCGTTGCGCGGGCGCACCCTGCCGGCGAGCGACCAGCGGGTGCTGGAGGCTGCCGCGGGCCAGGCGCTGATGGCGTTGCGGCAACAACGCATGGCCGCGGAAACCCTGGACGCGCAACGGAAGGTCGAGACGACCGAACTGCGCACCGCCCTGCTCTCCGCGGTGGGACACGACCTGCGCACCCCGTTGACGTCCATCAAGGCCGCGATCGGCAGCCTGCGCGACGCCGAGCTGAAACTGTCCGAAGAGGACACCGCAGAACTGATGGCCACTGTTGAGGAGTCCGCCGACCGGCTCAACGGCCTGGTGGACAACCTGCTGGACTCGTCCCGCCTCGCGACCGGCTCGGTCGAACCGATCATCCGCCCGGTCGGCTACTACGAGGTCGTGGCCAGGGCGTTGTCCGGCGTCGACGAGCGCAACACGATCTCCGTCAGCGTCGACGAGGACCTGCCACCCGTGCGAGCCGATGTCGGGTTGCTCGAACGCGTGGTGGCCAACGTCATCGACAACGCCTTGCGGCACGGCCGATTGTCGCCACGACGGTGCGTCGATGTGGACGGAGACGGGCACGTCGCTCTCGACGAACCGGAGATCGCCGTACGCGCCAGCGCCCACGGTGACCACGTCGAGTTGCGGATCGTCGACCACGGGCCCGGTCTGCACAAGAAGGTGGTGGACCGGATCTTCACGCCGTTCCAGCGGCTGGGCGATCGTGACGCGACACCTGGTGTGGGCCTGGGGTTGAGCGTCGCCAAGGGATTCACGGAAGCCATGGGCGGTGAGATCAGCGCGGAGGACACGCCAGGCGGCGGCCTTACAGTCATCATTTCTCTAGAAGCGGCTGGCTCGTTGCCCGCGCACAAGGAGACGTGGGCATGACTTCGGTATTGGTCGTAGACGACGAGCCGCAGATCGTCCGGGCACTGCGGATCAACCTCAGCGCCCGCGGCTACGACGTGCTGACCGCGTTCGACGGGAAGACCGCACTGAGCGTGGCCGTGGAAGGCAAACCCGACGTGGTGGTCCTCGACCTCGGTCTGCCGGACATCGACGGTGTGGACGTCATCGCCGGCCTGCGCGGCTGGTCGTCGATGCCGATCATCGTGCTGTCCGCGCGCACCGACTCCTCGACCAAGGTGGAGGCGCTGGACGCGGGCGCCGACGACTACGTGACCAAACCGTTCGGCATGGACGAGTTGCTGGCGCGACTGCGCGCCGCCGTCCGCAGGAAGACCACGCAGGTGGTGGACGAGCCGATCGTGCGGACGTCGACCTTCACCGTCGACCTCGCGGACAAGCGAGTGCACCGCGAGGACCGCGAAGTGCACCTGACGCCCACGGAATGGGGACTGCTGGAGATCCTCGCCCGCCATCCCGGCCGTCTGGTGTCGCAGAAGCAGCTCCTGCAGGAGGTGTGGGGACCGATGCACGTCAACGAAACCCAGTACCTGCGCGTGTACCTGGCCCAGTTGCGCCGCAAGCTGGAGCACGATCCCGCGCACCCCAAGCACCTGATCACCGAGCCCGGCATGGGCTACCGCTTCCAGCTGTGAAAGACCGTTCACGGGCGGGGGAGATGGAACAGGGCCGCAAGGTGCTCGACGAGGTGCTCGCGGCCAACCCCAACGTCCAGTTGAGCGCGAAGGTCCCGAGCAACCACAGCAAGATCCTGCGCAACGACTCCCCGGCCGTCGCGCAGGCCGTGCGCGAACTCGTCGCCACGAAGGGCTACGCGGCCGGCTGAGCGGTGGCGCGCGGGTACGACATCCGGCGCAGCAGGACCTCCATGGGTCCGCGCTGCCCGGTGCGGCGCATCCACTCGGCGAGCAGCACCGAGACGATGAACACCACCGCGGCGATGCCGTAGCTACCGGCCAAACTCACGTTGTCGCTCAGGTTGAGGGTGAACGGGTAGAACAAAGCCAGCCACACGACGGACTGGAACAGGTAGAACGTCAGAGACCGCTGGCCCAGCGCGGCCAGAGCGGTGGTCACCGGTCCAGGCCTGTCCCCGATGCGGGCGGCGGCCAGACCGACGGCCGCGGCCAGGCCGATGCCGCCCGCGAACCCGGTCAGGTCGTGCGCGACGGCGACTGCCCACTGCACGCCGATCGCGTTGCTGTGCCACACCCCGGCGGCCAGCAGCGCGGCGGGCAGCCGGCCGAGCACCGCCAGGGCGAGCAGTCCGACGGCGGCGCGGCGCAACGTCGTGCGGTGCTCGGCAGGGCGGTCCAGGAACTGGCGGCGGGCGGCCCGGATCCCCAGCAGCATTCCGGGCAGCACCATGACGACACCCAGCAGCGCCTGCGCGGGCTTGGTCACGTTGGCGAGCACGTGCGCGCCGTAGCTGGGTTCCATGAACGCGGCGAAGGTGACCGGTGCACCGGCTTCGAGGCCGAGTTGGGCGTTCACGCTCTGCCAGGCGAGCAGCAGCGTCGCGGGCACCAACGTGCACGCGGCGGTCCAGGTGAGCGTCTTGTCCGTGGCGCGCACCAGCGGGGTGAACAGCAGCAGGGCGAGGCCGTAGATGGAGACGATGTCGATCGGTACGAGCAGAACGGTGTGCGCGAACCCGATGAGGACGAGCCAGACGCTGCGGCGCCGCAACAGCCCGCGCAGCCCCGGCCAGTCGCCGCCGCGGGCGTGGTGCCGGTGAGCGAGTTGCCCCAGGCCGTAGCCGAACAGGAACACGAACATCGCGCGCGCCTGGTTGTCGGCGACCAGCGACTTGACGAACAGCGTGACGTCGTCGAGCAACGGCATCCCGGACCGCCAGGAGCTCAGAAATCCCGGCGCATGCGCCAGCGCGATGAGCAACAGCATCAGGCCGCGCGCGAGATCGGGAGCCAGTGAACGGCCGGTCGGGACGGGATCGGTTGTCATGTCAGCTCGTGTCCTGTTCGGATGCGGATCTTCACTTCCTGCGAAAAGTAGGTAGCGTTTACGAAACGGTCAACGATCTAGATAGCGCTGATAGTGCATATGAGCTGGTCGTATGCATGCGATTCGTGCGTTGGCCGTGACGATGAATGCAACAGTCGGCGTTGCGATGACTCCTGTGTGCGAATAGCCTCTGCGCACGAGCCGCAGGAGAGTTGAGCGTCCATGACCCAGGGCAGGTTGACCCCGCAGGACCGGCAGCGCATCGCAGCCGGACTCGCTGCCGGGCACGGGTACACCGAGATCGCCAGGCGCCTGGGCCGGCCCACCTCGACGGTCACCCGCGAAGTGGCGCGCAACGGCGGACCCGCCGACTACCGGCCGGGGGAGGCGCAGCGGGCTTCCGTGCGGCGCGCGCGTCGCCCCAAGAACTCCTCCGCGCGCCCGGCGCCGGCGGATCCGCAGGGGCGCACCCCTGAGGCGGTGGCCGACGCCTTCGAGGAACTCACCACCATGCTGGCGCACACTGGCCTGCCTCAGATGGCGTCCAGTGTGTTCGCCGCCCTTTACGTCACCGACTCCGGCAGCTTGACCGTCGCCGAGCTGGTGCGGCGGTTGCGGGTCAGCCCGGCGTCGGTGTCGAAAGCGGTGGGATTCCTGGAATCGCAAGGTCTCATCCGGAGAGAGCGCGACTCCTCCGGCCGTCGCGAGCGGTACGTCCTGGGCGACGACATGTGGTACCGGTCGCTGCTGGCGACTGCCCAGCGCAACGTCGAACTGGCCGCGAGCGCCCGCCGCACCGCGACGATCCTCGGCCCCGCCACTCCGGCCGGCGCCCGGCTGACCGAGGGTGCCGAGTTCCTCGACCGCATCGGCGAGGAGCTCGTCCAGGCCGTCGAGCGTTGGTGGAGAACGGGTTCCTCGACGGCCTGACCTCGATCTCGTGCCACCGAGCAGGTGGCGTCAGCGCGGTGACTGTCCCGTGTCAGGGAGGTCGATGATCGTCACCGCCATGACCGAGTTGCGAATGACCAGGCGTACCAACAAGAACAGTGCCCGACTGCTGCAGTCCTCACCGGGCAGTTCAAGGTCGTCGACATCACCCACCAGAACCCCTCCTGGGCGTCCAGCGCCGGTGAGATCATCTCGACCACCAAGGACCTGCACACGTTCTTCGGGCCGGCCTCGCGGTAATGCGGCGAGTGACAATTCCGACATAGGTCGCTCACAGCAAATTCACAGAATGCCGGTCGGCGTGTCCGAATGGCGAGAAGAAGCACGTCAGCGATGTTTTGACATCTGCTGAAACTGGCAAATTTCATTCCTTTCCTTTCGGGGAACCGGATACTTACGCTCTGCACGAACCCAGGGCACTGTGCCTCTGGGGCGAGGACGAACACGTGGCAGATGCGCCCTACCCTGCGAAAACCTCCTGGGGCGCGTCTCGTCACTGTTCGAGAACGGAAACACACATGCAAAAGTCACGAAACGTCCGGTTCCTGGCCGGGCTCGGGATGACCAGCACCGTCGCCCTTTCCATCCTGGTCGTGCCCGCGCACGCCGCGGAGGGCGAGATCCGTTCCGCCGACGCCGCGGAAAAGGTTCCGAACAGCTACGTCGTCAAGCTGAAGGACACTCCTGCCTCGGTGCACGCCACCGAAGCCACCGCGAATGCCGTGGCGGCCCGCAACGGCGGCGGGGTCGACCGCGTCTTCGGCAGCGCACTGCGCGGCTTCACGGTGAAGCTGTCCGAGCGGCAGGCCAAGCGCCTCGCGGCTGACCCCGCGGTCGAGTACGTCGAACAGGACCAGGTCTTCCACACCGACACCACCCAGACCAACCCGCCGTCGTGGGGACTGGACCGGATCGACCAGGCGTCGCTGCCGCTGAGCAGCTCCTACAACTACACCTCGACCGGTAGCGGCGTGAACGTCTACGTGATCGACACCGGCGTGCGGATCAGCCACTCCACCTTCGGCGGCCGGGCGAAGAACGGCTACGACTTCGTCGACAACGACGCGGTCGCGCAGGACGGCAACGGTCACGGCACGCACGTGGCGGGCACCATCGCGGGCAGCACCTTCGGCGTCGCCAAGGCCGCCACCGTGTACGGCGTCCGCGTGCTCGACAACGCGGGCAGCGGCACGACCGCCGGTGTCGTCGCCGGCATCGACTGGGTCACCGCGAACGCGATCAAGCCCGCGGTGGCGAACATGAGCCTGGGCGGTGGCGCTTCGACCACGATCGACGCCGCCGTCAACCGCTCCATCGCCGCGGGCGTGACCTACGCGGTGGCGGCGGGCAACAGCAACGTCAACGCGTCGAGCACCTCCCCGGCCAGGGTGGCCGCCGCGATCACCGTTGGCGCTACCACCAACACGGACGCGCGCGCCAGCTACTCGAACTTCGGTTCGGTGCTGGACATCTTCGCGCCCGGCTCGTCGATCACGTCCTCCTGGAGCACCAGCGACACCGCGACGAACACCATCAGCGGCACGTCGATGGCCACCCCGCACGTGGTCGGCGCGATCGCCCGTTACCTGCAGAACAACCCGTCGGCGACGCCCGCCCAGGTCGCGAGCGCCCTGACCTCCGGTGCCACCACGGGCAAGGTGACCAGCGCCGGCTCGGGTTCGCCGAACCGCCTGCTGTACCTGGCTCCCGGCGCCTGATCGAGCAGAAGGGGGTCTTCGCTCCGCAGTAGCGGAACGAAGACCCCCTTCGAGGCTTGATCAGGCTCGGACGGTCGCGTCCTGGGACCTGTCCGCGGGCAACGGCAACACCTTGCGGAAGATCGGCACCGCGACCGCGGCCACCACGACGTGCATCAGCATCAGGGCGATCACGCCGACCGGGCTCGCGCCGGGCATGCCGAACAGCAGCAGGTCGGGCACCAGCGACACGGCGACCACGATCGGCACCACCTTGCGCAGCACGGCGTTCGGCCGGGCGGCCCTGCGGCGGATCAAGGCCCACGCCACGGCGGCCACCACCACGCCGATCGCGGTGAGGAACACGTAGGCCTGGGGCGCGAGGCCCTGGATCACCTCGGCCGAGGCGCCGAGTTCCTGAGCGGCGAAGGACACGGCGGTGTTGACCGCGGAGGCCAGCACGATCGTGGCCAGCACGCCGAGGATGACGTTGATCTTGTTCGTGGCCACGACGGTCAGCCCAGGTTCTTGAGCAGCGAAGTGACCGCGTCGTCCAGGCTGGTGGTGGGACGGCCGAGCAGCGTGCGCAGGTCGCCGCTGTCGGAGGCCAGCTCACCGTCGGCGATCGCGCGGTCGGCGTCCACGAGCATGTCCGCGACGAACTCGGGCAGGCCCGCGCCCAGCAGGATGCTCCGGTGCTGCTCCGCGGGCACGTTCTGGTAGGCGACCGGCTTGCCGGAGATCCGGGCGATCGCCTCGGCGAAGTCGGCGTAGCTCCACGCCTCGTCCGCGGCGAGCTCGTAGACCTTGTTCTCGTGGCCGGTGCCGGTGAGCACCTCGACCGCGGCACCGGCGTAGTCGGCGCGCGGCACACCGCCGAGCTTGCCCTCACCCGCGCTGCCGAGGATGGCGCCGGTCGCCAGCGCCTGGGCGACGGCCTGCTCGTAGTTCTCGGTGTACCAGCCGTTGCGCAGGAACGTGAACGGGATGCCCGAGTCGCGGATGACCTCTTCGGTGGCCTTGTGCTCCGGAGCCAGGACGATCGCGGTGGTGTCGGCGCTCAGGACGCTGGTGTAGACGATGTGCGCCACGCCGGCGGCCTTGGCGGCCTCCACGGCGGCGGTGTGCTGGGGAACACGTTGGCCGACCTCGCTGCTGGAGACCAGCAGCAGCTTCTCCGCGCCCGCGAACGCCTCGGCCAGCGTGGACGGCTGGTCGTAGTCCGCGACGCGCACCTGCACACCGAGCGCGGCCAGGTCAGCGGCCTTCTCGGGCGTCCGCACCGCGGCCACGATCTCCTCCGCCGGGACCTTGCGTGCGAGTGCTTCCACGACCAGGCGGCCGAGGTGTCCGGTGGCACCGGTGACGACGATCATCGAGGTTCTCCTTCGTGTCTGTACTGGCACTAGGTTTGTACAAACTTTTAGAAAGTGCAACCCCTGAGTGAGTACCGTCTCTTGGATCGTGCGGCGGAATGGGTAGTATGGGAGGTGTGAGCGATGTGACGAGACCCGCGGACGAGCACGACAAGTTCCTGTTCGACGTGTTCGCGCAGCGCTGTCCGTCCCGCTCGACGCTGGAACACCTGACCGGCAAGTGGGGCACGCTGGCGATGGTGGCCCTGCACGAGGGCACGTTCCGGTTCAACCAGCTGCGCCGCCGGGTCGACGGGGTGAGCGAGAAGATGCTCGCGCAGACGCTGCAGGCGCTGGAGCGGGACGGGTTCGTCCACCGCGAGGCACAGCCGACGATCCCGCCCAAGGTGGAGTACAGCCTGACCGACCGCGGCCGGCACACCGCGGAACTGCTGCTCGGCCTCATCCAGGACGTCGAGTCGCAGATGCCGGACGTGATGGAGGCGCGGCAGCGTTACGACGCGGCCAGGTGAGAGCACCGCGCTCGCCGTGACCGTCCGGTGTGGACGGCCACGGGAGTCGGGGTCAGCTGACGCCTTCGGCCAGTTCGATCACCTGCTGCTGGGTGAAGTCGGCGGGGACCTGGAGCTGGAAGGCTCTGCCGTCGGGCAGGGGAGCCTGCAGCATCCACTGCTTTCCGGGGATCTGGACGAGGTCGCCCTGCCGGCCGTTGACGGACACACCGATGGTGTCCCGGGGCCCGCCTTCGACGGCCTGCCCGTAGTTCGGCACGAGCCCGAGCATGGTGCTCACGTGGATGGTCCGGTTCGGGTTGTTCGGGTCTCGCAGCGAGGTGACCGCTCCCGCGCCGTCCGGGGCGGCGCCCTTGAAGGCGTAGAGCTCCCACCCGGCCGGGGCGACGTTGATGTCCAGGCTCAACCGCTTGTCCGTGTCGACCAGGGTGTCGGCCAGCGAGCGGACCGTGTGCTCGTCGGCGTAGCGGCCGGTACCGGTGAGTTTGATCCACTGGCCGGGTGACCGTTCCCAGGTGAGGGCCACCTGGCGGAACGCGGGTTCTTTCTGGTCGACCTTCTCGAGCACGGCCGGCTTGCCGGCGTACGTCGTCCGGGCACCGTCGCTGCTCCGCCGGTTCGAGGAGACGATGACGGAGATGGCGCTCATCTCCTCGCCGGGTTTCTTGTCAGCGTCGCTGTAGACCGCGGCGAGCCATCCGGGTTCCGCGGTGAAGCCCGGCGCGGTCACGCCGTCCGGGACCGGGTTCAGCTCTGGCGGCAGGGCCGGCATGTCGAACTTGATCAGCACTGGTGCCTCGTAGGTGGGAATCGGCGTGTCGGTGCCGCCGGTCGCGATGACCCCGGTGACGACGGCGACCGCGACAGCCGCGGCGGCGACGACCACCGTGCGGCGACGGAGGTGCACCGGCCGGCTGGTCGTGGCGGGTGTGGCGGCGTGGATCTCGGCCAGCAGGTCGGCGCGGGCCTTGGCCAGCACGTCGGCGGACAGCGGGGTCGGCTCCGGGCCGTGCTCCCGGATCATGGTGAACTCGTTCATGCTGTCTCCTCGGTGGTCAGCCAGAGGTCGCTGAGGCGGTCGCGAACCTTGCCGCGGCCGCGGTGCAGCCGGGATCGGACGGTGCCGACCGGGATGTCCAGCGCGACGGCGATCTCGGCGTAGGACAGCTGCGCGTAGGTCCACAGCAGCAGCACGTCGCGGTCCTCGTCGGTCAGCGCGGCCAGTGCTTCGGCCAACTCGTCGCGCAGCGCCTGGGCATCCACGCGGCCGGCCACCTCACCGAGTTCGGTCGTGGCCTCGACGTGCCCGGCCGCGCGGCCGAACGCCCGGTACCGCCGCTCCTCGTCGCGGGCGTGCCGGCGCACGAGGTTGGTGGCGATGCCGAACAGCCACGCCCGCACCGGCGCGCGGCCGGGCACGTAGCCGGTCCGGCCGCGGAACGCCAGCAGGAAGGTCTCGCTCACCAGGTCGTCCGCCAGCACGCCGACCCGCCGGGACAGGTACCCGTGCACGACCGGGGCGTACCGGTCGAAGATCGTCGCGAACCGTTCCGGCGTGGCCAGCGACTCGGTGAGCAGGTCCTCGTCCGAGATCTCAGGCGGCGGCTCGCCGCGCCGAGGAGGTTTTGACGTGGTCATGCTTCCTGTTGCCCGAAGTCGTGATCCGGTTCCCGGTGCGGCTCAGAGCGCTCCGCCAGGCCGGCGTCCGGCGGTCAGAGCCTCGACCTGCTCCGCGGTGAACGGCGGGTCGAGCAGATCACCGCGCAGGGCGTGGCAACGGAACATGTCCGCGATGTAGTGCATGCGGTCCGGCAGATCGGCCCAGTCACGGGCGGCCGTGCCGAGCAGGCTGTCCGCCGTCGGGTCGATGATGTCGAGCATCGCCAGCAGTTCACGGTCGGACAGCTTCGCGAGCAGCGGAGGAAACGTCGCGGGCAGATCGTCACTCAGGTCGAGCAGCTCACCGCCCGGCAGCGCGAGGGTCATCAGGTGCTTGGTGACCGCCCGGCGAACCAGCACACGCGCCTGGCTCGCCAGCCGCTCACTGGCGGCCCGCACGGCGCCCCGTCTGCCGAGCACGGTCAGCAACGTCCGGCGCACCCACCTGACCACCCGGTTGCCCGGCAGGAGCAGGTCGAGCAGGCGGCGTTCGAGTTCGCCGGGGTCGACCACCGGTGCCTCCAGCGCGGCGGCGATCTCCGGCTGCAGCCGAGTCTGCTCGTGCAGGCCGATCTCGATGTTCGCCAGCAGCAGCAGTTCGGCCCGCTGCTTCGGGTCGTGGGTGGTCATCGCACGGTGGTACCGGGTGAAGGCCTGCCGGAGGTAGCGCTGCCCCTCGGGCGGCTCACCGGGCCGCAACGCGTCGCAGAACTCGGCGATCCGCTCGGCGCTGGACGGATCGTCGGCGACCTCGGCGAGGAAACGCGCGAACTCCCGCGCGATCTCCTCGAAGACCTTGAGGTTCCCCCGTGCCGACGCGGCACTCACGTCGTCGAGCCGTGCGGTCGTCACCACGGCCCGGCGCACCAGCTCGGGTGGCACGGCCTTTTTCAGACCTTGCGCCACCAGGTCGACCCCGGCAGCCACCTCGGGTGAGGACTTCAGCAGGCGCTCGACCGTGCGCGCCACGTCCTCCTGCCGAATCGTCTGCCCCACCTGCTTGGACGCCCACACCGCGAAGGTGCACCAGTTCGCGGCCCCGCCGGTGTGGGAGGCCAGCGCCCGTGACAACCGGTGGTAGCAATGGGTGATCTGCAGGTTGCGGACGACGGGGTCGGCGTGCGCCGCGATCCGGTCGACGTCCGTCACCGACGGCGTGCCCTCACCGCTGAGCTCGTGCAAGTCCGTACCGGCCTGACTCATCGACGCCGACCTTTCTCCCCAGGGGTCACCTCTCCTAGGTCGTCCTGAGAGCGGTGAACGTGACACCGCGCCCACCGCCGTGCTCAAGCCGACCGGTTGGTCGTGATCCATTCGGCGAGCTGGATGAGCGTGGTTTCAGCGCTCGCCGCCATGTACTCGCGCAGCTCGTCCACCTCCGCCCGAGTGCTGCCGAGGACCGGGTCCAGGCGGAGCAACCGCCACGACTGCTCCGCCACGGAGCCGCGGCCCTGAGGGCGGAACGTCCAGCTCCACTCGACGATGCCGTTCTCCGCTCCGCCGACGACGAAGGCGAACGCCGCACCCGGTTCGGCTTTCACCACCTGCGAGCGCGTCGTCCACTCCTTGCCGTCCCTGCGGTTGCGGCCGCTGAACCACGCGCCGATCTCGGGGCCGGAACCCTCGTCGAAGACGATGTCGCTCGCGTTCGGACTCCACCGGCTGATCGAGGACACATCGCTGACGAGGCGGTAGAGGTCGGCAGGTGTGGCATCGACCCAGGCACGACGCGTGAAGGTGAAGTCGTGCAGATCGGTGTTGGTGCTCATGGTGATCCTTTGTT
The DNA here is from genome assembly GCF_011067745.1 of Lentzea alba. Classification (GTDB taxonomy): domain Bacteria; phylum Actinomycetota; class Actinomycetes; order Mycobacteriales; family Pseudonocardiaceae; genus Lentzea; species Lentzea alba. The sequence continues at coordinate 158,862 of NZ_JAAMPJ010000009.1, read as the reverse complement.
CGGCTCTTCTCCGGCAGGGCCCAGTTCAATCGCCGTCCCCGCGTGCGCACCATTCCCTGCTCTGCGTATCCCTGGCTGGGACAGGTAACGCGTTCGGATCCGGCACATACTCGTTCCATGACTGCGGGACTGGGGGACTTCCTGAAGACGCGGCGCTCGCAGCTTCGTCCCGAGGACGTCGGCGTACCGACCTACGGTGAGCGGCGGCGGGTGCCAGGTCTGCGACGGGAGGAGCTGGCGCGCCTGGCCGGTGTCAGCTGCTCCTACTACACCAGGCTCGAACAAGGGCATTCGACGAGCGCCTCGACCGAGGTGCTGGACGCGCTCGCCACCGCCCTGCAACTGGACGAGGCTGAACGGCAGCACCTGCACGCCCTGGCAGGCCCGGCGAAACAGGCTCGCCGGGCGCGTCGCTCGGCACCCGAGCGCGTGTCGGAGGCGACCGGACAGCTGCTCGACGCGCTGGCTGGTGTCCCGGCGATCGTGCTGGGCCGCCGCAGCGACGTACTCGCCTGGAACAGGCAAGGGCACGCGCTGTTCGCGGGCCATCTGGACTTCGGCGCACTGCAGGCGGCACGACGTCCGAACATGGCCCGACTGGTGTTCCTGGACCCGCACACCCGTGAGCTGTACGTGGACTGGCCGAGCAAGGCCAAGGCAGTGGTGGGAAATCTGCGCCTGATGGCCGGGCAGCATCCGGACGACGCCGCGCTGCACGAACTGGTGGGGCAGCTGAGCGCGAAGAGCGCCGAGTTCGCCTCGATGTGGGCCGACCACCGCGTCAAAGCCTGCACCACGGCCGACTACGAGATGCGGCATCCCCTGGTCGGTTCGCTGACCGTCACGCAACAGACCCTGAGCAACGGACCGGGGCCCAGCATCGTGGTCGCCACCGCACCAGCGGGTTCGCCTTCACACACCACGCTTTCCCTGCTCGCCCAAGCCATCGCGCCGAGCACGTCGGCCTCGTCGGCAAACCTGCTCAGCATCGGCTGATCCACCCGTCACCCCCCTTTCGCACGGCCGCGCACCTCCACCGCGCTGCCGCATGCCCGAAAACAGTGAGGAAAGCATCTCCGTGAACTCTGTCAGGCACACGTTCGTAGCTGCGGTCTTGGCCGCGGGTTCCCTCGTCGCGGTCGGCGCCACGCCGGCGTCGGCCGTCTCGTTCCCGCTCTGCGGAGCGCGCATCGTCCAGCACTTCGACCTGGCCAAGGGCCAGACGCCGGAGAGCATCGTGCTGTCACCGGACGGATCCGCCCACGTGGCTTTCGCCAAGGCGCGGCAGATCGCCGAGATCTCGCCGACCGGCGTGATTCGCGTCCTGGCCACGCTGCCCGCGCCCGCGGACGGCGGAGTCAACACACCCGCTTTGGGCTTTCCGCTCACCGTCGGCATCGACCGGGCGCCCGACGGCACGCTGTTCTTCTTGTACGCCACCGGAACCGCCGACCTGACCGGTGTCTGGAGCCTCAGTCCCGGCGGCACACCGCGGCGCATCGCACCTCTGCCCGCCACCAGCCTGCCGAACGGGCTGGCACTGGACCAGCGCACCCGCACGCTCTACGTCGCGGACTCCACGGGTGTGGTCTGGCGGGTGCCCACCACCGGTGCCGGCGCCGCTGCCGTCTGGTCGTCCGACGGAGAGCTCGCACCGGCCGGCTTCCTCGGCGCGAACGGTCTCAAGTTCCGCGACGGTGCGGTGTGGGTGACCAACCTCGACCGGGGCACCCTCCTGCGCATTCCGGTGCGCGCCAACGGCAACGCGGGTCCCGCCCAGGTCACGGCCACCGGGCTGACCGGAGTCGACGACTTCGCCTTCACCGGCAGGGGCAACGAGATCATCGCCGCACTGCACACCGCCAACCAGGTCGCGCTGGTCAAGCCCGACGGCACCCACACCGTGGTCCTGACCGGTGCCGACGGGCTCCAGGGTCCGACCTCGATCGCGGTGCGCGGCCGCACCGTCCACGTGCCCAGCGCCGCCTACCTCACCGCGAAGGACCCCAACCTCCTGCAAGCCCACCTGGGTCGCTGACCGACCTGCGGCGTCCACATCGGACACACGGCGTCAGGTCATCGGTCGTGCAGCCACCGGGCGATCTGGGTGCGTGAAGTGGCTCCCAGCTTCTGCATGATCCGTTCGACGTGACCCTCCGCGGTGCGCTGACTGATCACCAGCTTGGCGGCGATCTGCTTGTTGGACAGGCCCTGTGCGACGAGATCGGCGATCTGGGCCTCCCGGCGGGTCAGCCGCACGTCCGGCTCAGGGCGATCGGCGTCGGGTGCGGGCTGGACTTCCTCGCCCAGGGCGTAGGAGATCATGTCGCCGGTGGTGAACTCGGCGCCGCGGCGGACGGCGGCTTCGAAGGCTGCGTCGCCGAGCACTTCGCGGATCCGGGTTTCCCACTTCCGGCGAGGCTCGGCGATGACCTTCCACCGACGTACCGACGTCGTGAACGTCTGCCACCTGTTGCGCGCCGCCCCGATGAGCGTGGCCGCGCGTTCGTAGTCGCCGATGGCGGCGGTGATCTCGGTGAGCAGGTCGAGCGAGAAGACCAGCGTCATCGCGTCGGGCAGGCTGCGCCGCAGACCGAGGGCTTCCCGGGCCCAGGCCGCGGCGGAGTCGAGGTCGCCCAGGGCGAACTCGACCCTGGCGAGGACGTTCAGCCCGTGCGCCAACAGGTAGCGATCACCTCGTGGCCGGCAGAGGGCGAGGATCTGCTCGGCTTGTCGTGCGGCAGCGGGGTGATCGCCTTGCAGGTAGCAGTTCATCGCGAGTGCGATCCGTGCGTGGACGGTGCCGGCGCCCTCCTCGCCGAGGGCGCTGAACCGGGCGAGGGCGTCTTCCAGAAACGCGGTGGCCCGCTGGTAGTCACCGCGGTGCATCGCCACCGCGCCGAGTCGTTTGATCGCGCGTGCCTGGGTCATCTCGTCGCCCACGTCCCGGGCGAGGTCGAAGGCCGCCTCCAGTCGTGCGGTCGCCGCGTCGAGATCGCCCTGCACGCTGGCGAGGTGACCGTCGATCCACAGCGCCACAGCCCTGTCCGCGGTGTTCGCGGGGTTGACCTCGAGTGCCCGCCGCAGCCAGTCACGGCCCTCCAGCACCAGACCGAAGACCAGCCAGTAGAACCACAGGGTTCCGGCCAGGCGCAACGCCTGTGGCCGGCCATCCGGTGTGCTGAGGCAGAAGTCGAACGCCATCCGCAGGTTGCCGTGTTCGGTCCTCGACCACCGGCACCACTTTTCCTGGTCCGGGCCGAACCACTTCTGTTCCGCGACACCGGCGCGGTTCAGGTACCAGGCAGCGTGCCGGTGGCGGAGCGCGGCTTCCTCACCACGCCGTTCCAGTTCCTCCTGCCCGAACTCGCGGATGGTCTCCAGCATCCGGTAGCGCGCGACCTCGCCCTGGTCGACGAAGGTGACGATCGACTTGTCCACCAGGCCGGTGACGAGGTCGAGCAGGGAGTCGACCGGCAGGATCTCGTCCGCGCAGACGCCTTCGACCGCGTCCAGCCCGAACCCGCCGCTGAACACCGACAGGCGTTCCCACAGCCGCCGCTCCGGCTTGGAGCACAGGTCGAAGGACCAGGCCACGCAGGCCCGCAGCGTCTGCTGTCGTGGTGGGGAGGTGCGCAGGCCGCGGCTGAGCAGTGCGAAACGGTTGTCCAGCCGCTCCAGGATCTGCTCGGGCGTCAGCACCCGGATGCGGGCGGCGGCCAGCTCGATCGCCAGCGGCAGCCCGTCCAGCCGGTGACAGATCCCGACCACCGCCAGGCTGTTCTGCTCGGTGAGCTGGAAGCCGGGTCCGGCGACGTCGGCGCGGGCGGAAAACAGCGACACCGACTCGTTGAGACTGAGCTCCTTGAGGCTTGGACGCCGCTCCGGCTCCGGCTCCGGCGCCGGTAGCGGCGGTACCTCGTAGGTCAGTTCGCCCGCGATGCACAGCCGTTCCCGGCTGGTGGCCAGGATCCGCAGCTTCGGGCACGACCGGAGCAGCGTGTCGGCCATGATGGCGCAGGCCGGGATCAGCTGCTCGCAGTTGTCCAGGAGGAGCAGCAGGTGCCGGTCGGCGAGCTGGTCGGCCAGCAGTTCGAGCGGCGGCCTGGCCGACTGTTCCCGCAACCCGAGCGCGGACCCCACCAGGTAGGCCAGCACGTTCGGGTCCTGCACCTCCATGGTGAGCAGATCCGACCCGTGCGGCTGGGTCAGGTCGACGAACCACACGCCGTCCGGCAGCGCTCGTCGCAGCTCCGTCGCCACCCGCAGGGCCAGCCGCGTCTTCCCGGTGCCACCGACCCCGGTCAACGTCACCAGCCGGCCCTCACCCAAAAGCCGCTTCACGGCCCCCACGTCACGCCGTCGTCCGACGAAGCTGGTCAGCTCGGCGGGAAGACCGCCGACGTGGACCCGATCCACGGCTGGCACGACCCCCTGACGTCAGGTGTGCGGCTTCACGACGATTCTGCCGTCCGCACATCCCCAGGTCCACGGGAGAGGCGTACTCCCGCCGACAGTCCGAAGATCGCGGCGAACAGGGCTCCTGCCGACACGACCAGCACGTAGATCGCGGGCGACAGCGGACTGCCGGTGGCGGCGATCAGGGACGCTGACACGTACGGAGCGCTGCTGCCGATCAACGCCACCGCGAGGTTGCTCGCCAGGGCGGTGCCCGTGAAACGAATGGGCACCGGGAACAACACCACGCTCAGGACCGCGCCCAGCATCCCGCTGGCGCCCAGGAACAGCGCCCACAGGCTCTGCCCGGCCACGGCACCGGCGAAGCTGCCTGACCGCACGATGAGCAGGAACGCGGGCACCGAGGTGAGCGCGGCACCGATGACGACGCCGATCGCCACGCGGCGCACCGGAAAGCGATCGACGAGATATCCGCCCAGCATCGTGGACAGGCCCAGCACGATGATCGAGAGACCGTTGGCGGCGAACGCGTCGGCCGGTGACATCCGGCCCTCCCGCATGAGATAGGTGGGGAGGAAGCCGACCAGCATGAAACCGCCGAGCGACGAGGCCGCCGTCCAGACGGTGACCACCAGCAGCCGGCGCTTGGCCGAGCGCAGCGTCCGCACGAACGGCGCTCGGCCACGTCTGGGCGCGTCGCCGAGCGCGACGAACTCCGGGCTTTCCAGCACGCGGGTGCGCACGTACAACCCGACCAGCCCGATGAGCCCGGCGATGAGGAAGGCCACTCGCCAGCCCCAGGCGGCCAGCTGCTCCGGCTCCAGCAGCCTGGCGAGGCCGAACCCGACCGCCGCCGCGGTGAAGGCCCCCAGATTGCCCGCGACGTTGACCATCGCCACCGCCCGGCCTCGCCGATCCCGCGGAGCGTGCTCCAGCACCAGCACGTTCGCTCCGGTGAGCTCCCCGCTCGCCGACAGGCCCTGCAACACCCGGCACACCAGCAGCAGCACCGGAGCCAGGATGCCGACGGAGTGGTACGTCGGCAGCAGGCCGAACGCCATGGTGCTGCCGCTCATCAGCAACACCGAGGCGACCAGTGCCGTCCGCCGTCCCAGCCGGTCTCCGATGTGCCCGAAGAGGATCGCTCCGAGAGGGCGGACGACCGAGCCGAGAGCCAGGACGGCGAACGTGGACAGCAACGCCGCCGTCGGATCCTGGCGCGGGAAGAACTGCTCGGCGAGGATGCCGGCGAAGTAGCCGTAGACGAGCAGGTCGTAGACCTCGACGAGGGTGCCCACGGTCGCGGCCGCGACGACCCGCCGGTAGCCGCGGCGATCGAGTCTGGTGGGGGAGCCGGAGCCGGAGCCGGAATCGGTGTCGGTGTCGGTGTCGGACAAGGAATGCTCCCGAGGCGCTGAGCCGGATCACCTCATTACTCCGCACCAACGGGTGGCTGTCCAGCCGTTCTCACCCGAGAGCTGGTGAGGCAGTCGACTGAGACCCTGCCGCGAAGTCGGCGGGGGTGAGACCGGTGCGGTCGCGGAAGAAGCGGCCGAAGTTCGCGGGATCGGTGAAGCCGAGGTGAGCGGCCACCGTCCGGGCGTCCCACCGGGCGCCTCCCAGCAGGCGCCGGGCTTCGAGCAGCCGCCGTTCGTTGATCAGCTCACGCACCCCGTGGCCGGTGGCGTCCTGGGCGGCGCGGCTGAGGGTGCGGACCGAGCAGCCGAGGAGTTCGGCGTAGTCCGCGGCTCGGCGCAGTTCGCGGAAGTGCAGCTCGAGGGCGTCCACGGACCGTCCGTAGGTGTCACGACGGCCCGTGCCCGCTGTCGTGTCGGAGGGCGTGACGCCGGGGGCGTTGGCGAGGCGCAACAGCAGCGATTCGAGCAGGCTGCGGCGCAGCGCGTGGTGGACGTCGAGAGGGCGGCGCCCGAGTGCCCGGTGTTCGTCCAGGAGCTGGAGTGCCGTCTGCTGGAGCCAGTCGACGTCATCGGGGTGCGGGCTCAGCACGGCGGGGGCCTCGTGCGCGGTGAGCGGGGCCAGGAGGCGGGCGGTGCCGGGCGTCAGCACGTCCGGCTCGAACAGGATGAACGGGCCGCGGACGGCACCGGGCGGATGCCAGCACTGACTGTGTCCGGGACGCACCCACAGCCACTGGCCGGGCGCGATCGTCCGCGTGACGTGGTCGACGTCGTGCCGCAGCTCGCCCTCGGTGACCAGGATCAGGTAGTGGAAGGTGGCGCGGCCCGGACGGGGCGGGTTCCACGGCCAGTCGTCGTGCTCGGCGAAGAAGTCCTCGACGGTGCGCACCTCAAGGCCGTACGGAGTGCTGACCGGGGGCTGGAAACCGTACAGCGGAACCGCGGCCGGTTCGCCCGGCTTGAGGTGTCGCTTGTTGACCATCACGTGTCCGCAGCCTACTGCCGGTTGGGTCTGTTCTCAGGGAGAGGATGAGCCCATGAACGGATCGACCCTGCCGAGGACGAGCCCGTCGATCCGCGCACCCACGGCAGCGGCTGAGCCCTCTTTTGTCAGGGTCCCGTGCAACGCTGGCCGCACACGTCCCGCCTCCGATCCGAGAGTCCGATGGAACCGATCGAACCGACCCTGCCGCTCTTCGACGAGGAACCCGCCCGGCCGCTGGCCGACCGCCTGCGCCCCCGGCGGCTGGACGACGTCGTCGGGCAGGACCACCTCCTGGCCCCGGACGCCCCGCTGGGCCGCATGGTCGCCCAGCAGCGCCTCGGCTCGGCCGTCCTGTGGGGACCACCCGGTGTCGGGAAAACGACCATCGCCCGGCTCCTCGCGGCCGGCAGCAACCTGACCTTCGAATCGGTGTCGGCCACCTTCTCCGGCGTGGCCGATCTGCGGAAGGTCTTCGCCGCCGCCCAAAAACGGCGTCATGTCGGTCAGGGCACCCTGCTGTTCGTCGACGAGATCCACCGCTTCAACCGCGCCCAGCAGGACAGCTTCCTCCCCTACGTCGAGGACGGCACGATCGTCCTGATCGGCGCCACCACCGAGAACCCGAGCTTCGAACTCAACGGCGCCCTCCTGTCCCGCACCCAGGTCCTCGTGCTCAAACGCCTCGACGAAGCCGCGCTGTCCACACTGCTCACCCGCGCCGAGCAGCTCACCGGCCACCGCCTGCCCCTGGACGACGACGCCCGCCGAGCACTGATCGCCATGGCCGACGGCGACGGCCGCTACCTCCTGAACATGGCCGAACAGCTCCAGGCCCTCCCGGATACCCAGACACCCCTGGACACCACCGCGCTCGCCCACCACATCCAGCAGCGCGCCCCGCTGTACGACAAGGCGCAGGAAAGCCACTACAACCTGATCTCCGCGCTGCACAAGTCGATGCGCGGCTCGGACCCGGACGCGGCCCTGTACTGGCTCGCCCGCATGCTCGACGGCGGCGAGGACCCGCTGTACGTGGCCCGAAGACTGGTCCGCTTCGCAACCGAGGACATCGGCATGGCCGACCCGCACGCCGTCCAGCAGACGCTCGCCGCCTGGGACGTCTACGAGCGACTCGGCTCCCCCGAGGGAGAGTTGGCGATCGCCCAGGCAGTCGTCTATCTCGCCACCGCCCCGAAATCCATCGCCGTCTACCGCGGTTTCGACGCGGCACATCGCGCCGCCCGACGCACCGGCTCGCTCATGCCGCCCGCCCACATCCTCAACGCCCCGACCCGGCTGATGAAGGACCTCGGCTACGGCAAGGACTACCAGTACGACCCCGACACCGCCGACGGTTTCTCCGGCGCCGACTACTTCCCCGGTGGCATGGACCGCGAGACCTATTACCAGCCCACCCAAAACGGCTACGAAGCCGAGATCACCGAGCGCCTGCGCCACTGGGCTGTCTCGCGTGCCCGCCGACAACGCGGATGATCAGCCCAGATGGGCCGTCGGTACGAGCCCGCTGCCGGTGTGGCGGACGGAGACGGGGCCGCAGAGTTCTCCGGCGACCTCACGCTCAGCCTGCCGTCGCACCAGCGCCTCGGCACCGGCTACCTCCTGCAGTCCTGCGCCGCCTCAGCCGCACAGCCACTGCCCGACCCGCCCGCGCACCGCCAGATGTACCGAGCCATGTTGCCGCGACCCAACACCAACGCGATTAGCGCCAACGCACCACTGCGACACTCCGGCCGGGATCCTACGGCTGACGGTGTTGGACACGCTCTCACCGTGCTTACATGGAATCGAGGTCTCGCGCTGCTGCCGCCGCCGCCGACATCGCGTCAACGAGGTCATGGAGGCATGCATGAGATTCCATCGAGTTCTGCTGCTCGGAGCGGCTGCGGCCATGGGGCTGTCGCTGACACCGGGGACCGCCGCCGCTGTCGAGCGTGACGTGGCGACGAACCTGGTCGTACCGTGGGACATCGCTTTCCTGCCGGATCGCTCGGCGTTGGTGACCGAACGCAACTCGGCCCGCGTGCTGTCCATCAGCAACGGGACGACCCGCGAGGTCGCTCGCATCCCTGGTGTCTCGGCGCAGGGCGAGGGTGGCCTGCTGGGCATCGCCGTCTCGCCGAACTACGCCACCGACCGGTACGTTTTCGTCTACTACACGTCCACTTCGGACAATCGAATCGCCAGGTTCCGCATCGGCGAGACACCTGCGCCGATCGTGACCAGCATCCCGCGCGGCCAGTCGATCCACAACGGCGGCGGGTTGTCGTTCGGCCCGGACGGACTGCTCTACGCGGGCACCGGCGACGCGGGCAACACCGCCAACGCGCAGAACCCGAGCTCATTGGGCGGCAAGGTCCTGCGCATGACGATGGACGGCAGGCCCGCACCGGGCAACCCGACCTCGTCACTGGTCTACAGCCTGGGCCACCGCAACGTGCAGGGCCTGGCCTGGGACGCCCAGGGGCGGATGTACGCCGCCGAGCTCGGGCAGAACCGGCTCGACGAGCTGAACCGCATTCAGCCTGGCGGCAACTACGGCTGGCCGACCTGCGAAGGTGCGTGCAACAACCCCCGGTTCGTCGACCCGCTGCTGACGTGGTCCACCGCAACGGCTTCGCCCAGCGGCTTGGCCTTCCACCAGGGCAATCTCTACATGGCGGCGCTGCGCGGCCAGCGACTGTGGAAGATCCCGGTCAACGCCAACGGCGGCGTCGGCCAGCCGCAGGCGTTGTTCTCCGGCACCTACGGCCGGTTGCGCGCGGTCGCTTCGGCGCCGGACGGCACGCTGTGGTTCTCGACGTCGAACCGTGACGGGCGCGGCAGCCCGCTCGCCGGTGACGATCGGATCGTCAGCACGACGAGTTGACGAGCACGACGGCCTCCGCCGCGGCGCACGAGTTCCGGGGCGGAGGCCCAGTTCGACACCAGCGTTGTCGAACGGATCGAATCCCGCTGCTCAACGTCCTTTGTGCAGATCGACACCGTCCGATGTGGACAGTGATGGGTTGGACTGTTCGGTGGCTGCGTTCCGCCGTGCGGCTGGGACCATCGAGGTCATGCGGCGACCGTCGGTCATGGCGTTGATGATGATCTGCTGTCTGGTGCTCACGGTCACGCCGGCGAACGCGGCTGTCGTACCGGGCGTCACCTACCGCGGAGAAGGAACGTTCTACGGCGCAACGGGTGTCGGCAACTGTTCCTACGACGCCACCAGTGACACGGGCATCGCGGCGCTGAACCACACGGACTACGGCAACTCCGCGATGTGCGGCGCGTATCTCCGCGTCACCGGGCCGCTCGGCGAGGTCACCGTGAAGATCGTCGACCGGTGCCCGGAGTGCGCGCAGGGCGATGTGGACCTGAGCCAGGCCGCGTTCGCCAAGATCGCGAACCCCGTGGCCGGGCGGGTGCCGATCTCCTGGCGGCTCCTCAGCCCGGACGTCAGCGGTCCGGTGAGTTACCGCTACAAGGAGGGATCGTCGCAGTGGTGGTGCGGGATCCAGGTGCGCAACCACCGCAACCCGGTCGCGAAACTGGAGGTCCGTGCCGCGTCCGGCTGGATGGCGCTGCCGAGGTTGGAGTACAACTACTTCGTCTCGCAGTCGGGCGCCGGCTGCGGGGCCGACATCCGGATCACGGACATCTACGGGCAGACCCTCACCGACACGGGTATCGCGATCCGCGAGCGCGTCGACCAGCCCGGCAAAGCGCAGTTCGCCAAACGCTGACCACGCGCAGTCGAGACCAAGCGCTTGCTGACCTCGCTGTGATCCGCGCTGGGGCGCATGGCGAAGCCGCAGGCCGCAGCGAAGCTCACAGATTGTCTAAAGTGGTTTGGTCCTTCTCCCGCCGGACGATCCAGGTGGCGAGCTGCGTGCGTGAGGAGAACCCGAGCTTGGCCAGAATGCGTTCCACATGGCCTTCGGCGGTGCGCTGGGAGATCACCAGCCGGGCGGCGATCTCCTTGTTGGACAACCCCTGCGCGATCAGTTCCGCGACCTGCTGTTCCCTGCGGGTCAACGGTGTTCTCCCGGAACCGGCCGAAGTGCGGACAGCCGGCTCCTCCTCTTCTCCCAGCGCGTAGGCGACGGCCTGGCCGGCGTCCAAGGCGGCGCCACGGCCGAACGCGATCTGAAAGTCGTGATCGCCGAGGGAATGGCGGATCTGCCGCTCGCAGTCGTCGTGCACGGCTAGGTGGGGCTTGGACCCGCACATGGGCTGTGCGCCGACCAGGGGCCACAGGGTGCCGGCCGCGCCGAGCAGCACTGCTGCCCGCTCGCTCTCACCTGCTGCCGCGGCGATCCAGGCCAGCCGTTCGACCAAGGTCGCCGTGCCGAAGATGTCTTCAAAGGCGTGCATGACCCGAAGGCCCTCCTGCGCGTACGTTCTCGCCCGTGCCATCTCTCCCTGCTTCCACGCGGCGAGGGACAGCGCGATGAGCGTGTGGGCACGTGCCCATTGCTCGCCGTGCTCTTCGCAGAGCGCGCGGGCGTGCTCCGTGCGGGCAACAGCGCGGGTCAGGTCGCCTCCTCCGAACACGGCCGGCACCACCTGGTTGGCACACGCCATGATCACGATGGAGGTCAGCTCGCCCAGGGCGGCGAACCGCGACACGGCGTCCTCCGACAACGCGAGGCCGCGCTGGAGGTCGTCGTTGAACTGCGCGATGCCCGCCTGGATGTGCAAGGCGTAGGCCAAAGCCGTTTCGTCGCCTTGTGACTGCGCCCAGTCCCGGTACTCCCGCACCATCGCCGCGCCCGCGGTGAGGTCTCCTTGCGCCATGGCGAGGTAGCAGTTGATCCGCAAGGCGGTGGCTCGTGTCCGGGTCGGCTCGGTGTCCTGTGCCAGTGCTCGGTTCAGCCAATGACGTCCCTCAGCCAGAAAACCGCAGTACCAGTAGAAGTACAGGGCGGCGGCCAGTCGCAGCCCTGCCTGGGACTCGCCGGGCGTGCTGAGGCAGAACTCCAGAGCTAGGCGCAGGTTGGCGTGCTCGGGCCGGGTGCGGGCGACGACCTGCAGCTGCGTGGGGCCGAACCACTCGGCGTCGCCGCGCTCGGCGAGATCGAGGTAGTGGTCCCGGTGCCGCCTGCGCAACACCGCCGCCATCCCGGACTCCTGGAGAACCTCCCGTCCGTAGTGGGCGATGGTGTCCAGCATCCGGTACCGGGCCGTGGGACCGTGGTCCTCGCGGATCAGGATCGACTTGTCCAGCAGACCGGCCACGAGATCGAGCATCGCGTCACGGCCGATGCCGTCCCCCGCGCAGACCGCTTCCGCCGCGTCCAGGTCGAACCCGCCGGCGAACACCGACATCCTGGCCCAGGCCATCTGTTCCGCCGGCGAGCACAGCTCGTAGCTCCAGTCGACCACGGCCCGCAGGGTCTGATGGCGGGCTGGTCCCGTCCAGGAGTCCGCCCGCAGCAGCCGAAACCGGTCGTCCAGCCGCTGCAGGATCTGCTCGGGCGTCAGCGCCCGCAGCCGTGCCGCGGCCAGTTCGATGGCCAACGGCAACCCGTCGAGCCGCCGGCAGATCCCGGCCAGCACGGCGTGGTTGTCCTCGGTGGCCTCGAAACCGGGCAGCACAAGCCTTGCGCGCTCCACGAACAGGCGAACGGCCGCATGCCCGTGCGGCTCCTGCGGACGTGGCGGGCGTGCAGAACCCGGTACAGGCAGCGGTGGCACCTCCAGCAGTTGCTCACCCGCCGTGCCCAGGGCCTGCCGGCTGGTGGCCAGGATCCGCAGTCCTGGCGCCGCCGAGAGCAGGGTGGCCGCCATCGCGGCACATCGGTCTGCCAGGTGCTCGCAGTTGTCCAGCACCAGCAGCAACCGCTTGTCGCGCAGGTAGCTCACCACGGCCGCCAGCGGTGAGCGTGCGGACTGGTCCTGCAGGCCAACGGTGTCGGCGACCGTCTGCTCCAGCAGCGTCCCGTCCGCGAGGGCGGCCAGTTCGACCAGCCACACCCCGTCGGTGAACGCCCGCCGCACTCCAGCCGCGACCCGCACCGCCAGCCGGCTCTTGCCGATCCCGCCCAGCCCGGTCAGGGTCAGCAACCGGGCGGCCCCCAACAGCCGCCTGGCCTCAGCGACTTCGTGTTTGCGGTCCACGAAAGTGGTGACCTCGGCGGGCAGACCGCCCTCACGCGACCGTGACCGAGTACCCGGCAGCACAGGTCTCTCATGCTCGGCGATGTCGCACCTGCAGCTCCACACCAGAAGAGACGGGCAGCCGACGAACTCCGGCGTCAAGCGTACGCCGGAGTCCCGCCTGGCAGAACCACTCGCGCTGTCGGCAGCTGTGCCTCCGAATGGTTACGGTGTGACGGTGAGCAGGTGGGCGCGGAAGCCCTCGCCGAAGGTCTTGGTCGGCGTGCCGTTGTAGTCCTCGATCAACACGTTGCCGCCGCTGCAACCCCACGGGTTCCAGGTCCAGGCGGTGTAGCCGAGCCGGCGCGAGTCGAGCCAGGTCATCACCTGGTCGATGTAGTCGTGGGCACAGGTGTCCTGGCCGATCTCACCGGCGTGCACCGGCACCTGCGCGGCGACCGCGCCGATCTGGCTGTCCCAGCACGACACCGTCACGCAGCCGTTGAAGTTGTAGGAGTGCCACGACGCCATCAGGTTGCCGGTCGGGTCGTTGGGTTTGTAGGCCAGCCACTGGCTGAGGTCGTTGGTCCACGTCAGTCCGCCGGTCATCACCACGTTCGTGGCTCCGGTCGCGCGGACCGCGTCGAGCAGGTCCTGCATGCCCGCCACCTGGTACTCGATACCGGTGCACGTGCCGCCGTCGCGCAGGCACCGCCACGCCGCCGCCATGTCCGACCAGTTGTTGGACGCGTCCGGCCAGGGCTCGTTGAACAGGTCGAAGACGACTGCGTTGTTGCCCTTGAACGCGGTGGCCACCTGCGTCCAGAACGTCGGCGTGTGCTGCATGCTCGGCATCGGCTTCTGACAGGTCGCGTTCACGTCCGAGCAGGCCGAGATGTTGCCGGTGTACTGCCCGTGCGTCCAATGCAGGTCCAGGATCGGGTTGACGCCCCCCGCCACCAGAACGTTCACGTAGTCCTTGACCGCCTGCTGGTAGGCGGCGCCGCTGGGCGAGCCGGACAGGCCGAGCCAGCAGTCCTCGTTCAGCGGGATGCGCACCGCGCGGATGTTCCAGGCCTTCATCGCGTCCACCGACGCCTTGTCCACCGGGCCGCTGTCCCACATGCCCTTGCCCTGCACGCAGGCGAACTCGCCGCTGGCGCGGTTGACGCCGAGCAGCCGGTAGGTCTCCCCGGCGGCGGTGACGAGTTTGTTCCCGGAGACGCGCAGCGCCGGCGCCGGACCACCGACCGGCGGGTTGCCCGTCGTGGTGGTCGTCGTCGTGGTCGTCGGCGGGTTGGTGCCGGTGCAGGTGGCGCCGTTGACCGCGAAGTCCGCTGGCTTGGCGTTGCTGCCGCTGTAGGAGAAGTTCGCCCCCGCGCTCACGCTGCCGCCCGCGGGGATGGTGGCGTTCCAGCTGGCGTTGGTCACCGTGATCTGCTTGCCGGACTGGGACCACACGCCACTCCAGCCCTGTTGCAGGGTCTGGTTTCCGGCGTACGAGTACGTCAGCGTCCAGCCGCTGGCCGCCGACCCGCTGAGGTTGGAGATGGTCACGTTGGCGCCGAAACCACTGCCCCAGTCGTTGGCCGAGTAGTCGACCTTGCACGCGAACGCGGCCGCCGCGTTCGCCTCACCGGTCGGCAGACCCGCCGCTGCGGTCAGGACTGTGCACGCCGTGGCCACGGTGACGCCCAGAGCGGCGAGCGCGGTGCCTCGTTTCCTGGCTCTTCCCAACATCAGCACTCCCTTGTGCACGTGATGTCCAGTCCGCCGCCGCGCTGGTGGGGAATTCGCCCGGAAACGGTTTCGGAGTCATGTCGCGGAAATTGTTGGCCGAATTGCAAGCTCTGACCTGTGCAGTGGATACCGGCAGGCGGAAGCCGCTGCTCCAACGGTCTGGGAGCGCTCCCAGAATTAGCCTAGCGCACAGGCGGTGAGATCTGAAGCCCGTTCGAATTCGGTCGTCGAATTCAGTCGTGAATCGTCGAATTAGTCGACCCCGGCCATTAGATCAGGCGGCGCCGTACCCGCCACACGACCACACCGATCAGGACCGCCGCGACGGCGACGAACAGGGCCGCCTCGATGAACTGGAACGTCCAGAACCGGTCGGCCGGGTGGTAGACCCCGAACTGCTGGATGCCCCGCGCGTGCAGGAACTGGTTGAGGTTGGTGCCGGCCCGGTCGGCGGCGTCCTCCAGGTCGTAGTACTCGGTCGCGCTCAGTCTGCGGCCGGTGGCATCCGCGTAGCCGTGTTCGATCGTCCAGTCAGCGAAGCCGGCCACGGACCGGTCCTTGGCGCCGCCGACGGAGATCGGCTCCGTGGTGGTGAGCGGCGTGGCGTACGCGGGACGGGCCAGCAGCGCCACCAGCATCCGGGCGGCGAGGAACGCCCCGAACGCGACGCCGAACGCGGGCAGGCTGCGCCGCAGGATCGCCCCCGCGGCGGTGGCGACGCCGAACGCGAACAGCGCGTACGCCACCGGAACAAGTCCCTCCAGGTCGAAGGCGTCGTACTGGAACCGCCCTTCCCACGCGTCGAACGGCTGACGGAACCAGGTGAGCACCGCGGTGAAGATCCCGGTGAGCGCGACGGTGACGCCGGCCAGTGCCGCGAGCTTGACCGCCAGCCAGCGCATCCGCGGCACGGCCTGCGTCCAGGCGAGCTGCCAGGTGCCGTCCTCCAGTTCACGCGCGAGCAGCGGCGCACCGAGGAACGCGCCGATGACGACGGGGACCAGGTAGAAGGCCGCCAGGAGGTTCTCGACGAACCCGTACTGCTCGTCGAGCCGTCGGAAGGAGGCCGTGCAGGCCTCGTCGGCACCGGCCGCTCCCGCACACCGGGCGGGACCGCCGGGGAACAGGTCGTGGGCCTGCGTCCCGAGCACGAGCAGGGCGATGCCGAACAGGCCGACGAGCAAACCCAGGACGCAGACCTCGGTCCGGTGCTGGCGCCAGATCAACCACGCCATGCCGCCACCTCCGACGTGACCGCGGCGCCCGGCTCGGACGGCCGGCGCAGGTACGCCAGCACCAGATCCTCCAACGAGATCGGCTGGGCCTGCCACCCCGGCGCGGTGGGGATCGCGCCGTCGCGTACCAGCAGGGTCGTGTGCCGGTCGCTGTGGACGGCCTCCACGACGGTGCCGGCCCGGTCGAGGTCGGTGGCCGTGCGCGGGCCGACGAGCAGCCGGTGCTCGGTGAGGAGGGTGTCGATGTCACCGGTGAGCGTGACCCGGCCGCGGTTGAGCACGACCAGGTGGTCGCAGACGCGCTCCAGCTCGTGCACGACGTGGGAGGAGAACAGGACGGTCACCCCGCCTTCGGCCACCGCGCCCATGAGGACCTGCAGGAACTCGTGCCGGGCCAGCGGGTCGAGGCTCGCCACCGGCTCGTCGAGGACGAGCAGGTCCGGCCGCTTCGCCAGGGCCAGCGCCAGCGCGACCTGGGCCTGCTGCCCGCCGGAGAGCGTGCCGGCCCTGCGGTCGAGCGGGATGTCCAGCTTCGCCAGCCGGCGCTCGGCCAGCCCCTGGTCGAACCGCAGGTTGCAGGCCCGGCCGAAGCGGAGCATCTCGGCGACGGTGAAGCGCTTGTACAGCGGGTGGTCCTGGGCCAGGAACCCGATCCGGGACAGGGTGTGCGGGGTGCTGGCGGTGACGTCGTGGCCGAGGACCTCCACCGTGCCGGTGCTCGGTGCCAGCAACCCGACGACCAGGCGCAGCAGTGTGGTCTTTCCCGCGCCGTTCGGTCCGACCAGGGCGATCACGCCGCCCGCCGGCAGGGCCAGGGTGCAGTCGCGCAGCGCCCAGCCCTTCCGGTACCGCTTGCCCACGCCGTCGGTGCGCAGCGCGAACTCCGTCGCTGTCACGCCACGCCCTCGTTCCTCGTCTGCTGGTGGACGGAAGCGAAAAGCGCGTCGACCGCCTGCTCGTCGAGGCCGGCCTCGTAGGCGCGGCGCAACCAGGTCACCAGGCCGCGGCGCAGCGACGTGTACGTCGCTGCCGACATCACGGCCGACTGCTGTTCGTTGACGAACGTGCCCTGGCCGGGCCGGCCGGTGACCAGGTTCTCCTGCTCCATCTGCCGGTAGGCCTTGGCGACGGTGTTCGGATTGATCGCCAGCTCCTCGACCACCTCGCGGATGAGCGGGAGACGGTCGCCGGGTTGGAGAAAGCCCAGCAGCACCGCCTGGCGGGCCTGCTGGACGAGTTGCAGGTACGGCGGCACGCCGGAGTGGGTGTCGAGCCGGAAGACGAACACGGCAGCCCCTTTGCTGGTTTACTAGTGGCATAGTAAAACAGCAGTTGGCGGTCTCATCCGAGAGCGTCGAGCTGTTCCTGGGCGCGGGTCATCTCCTCCACCCGCTGCTGTGCCCGGTACAGCCCCAGTGCTTCCCGCAACGCCTCCCGCGCCTGCTCGTGCCGACCGAGGGTGGCGAGCGACTGGCCGAGCCTGTCGAGGGTGTCGGCGGTGTGGTAGCTGTGGCCGAGGTCGCGGAGGAGCTCGAGGGCGTGCTGGTAGTGGCCGACGGCGCCGGCGTGGTGACCGCTGAGGTGCACAACGATCTCCACCGTCATCTCGCTGCCCCCAATCCCGCGGTTGTCCCACCTGAACACGCGCCATCAGCGGATCGATGAAACGCAAGCTTTCACAAAGCCGGCCGTGCGCTGTGGGCTGAAGCCGGCGTCATCCGGAGTGTGTTCGACCGACCCAGCCGAGTGTCAGGGGAAGCCGGCCGGATCGGTGTGCGGCGCGCTGTTCGACCACCCACTGTTCGATCTTGTCGACAGACCGGGAGATGGGCTCGTCGGTGGTGTCGAGGGTGTGGGTGCTCCACCGGGGATCGTCGGCGGTCCAGTCGATCCAGCGGTGCCAGACCATGTCCGGGGCGCTGCCGTTGGTGATGGCCTCGGGGCGGTGCCGAGGATCTCGGGCATGTCCGCGATGCCAGGCGGCCCAGCCGAGGAAGGCGTCGACCGCCGAGGCGTCCCACCGGCCGGAGTCGCGGTAGGCGAGCCGGGCGCGACGGATCTCGTCGGCTACGTCGACCAGACAGAGCGCGATCCCGTCCACCTTCGGTGCGGAGGGGACCGCCAGGACCTCACCCAGTGGGGATTGTCCGGTCAGCAACAGGTCCAGTCCGCGTTCCTGGTACTCGAGTGCGCGGCGCACCCACAGCTCGGTCATGCGGTGGCGCCAATGGTGGTCGGGGTCCCGCGGCACACCGACCTCGTCGAAGTCGTGGACGACGACGTCCCGGAGCCGGTCGGCCACGGCAAAGGCGAGCGTGGACTTGCCCGAACAACTCGACCCCGTCAATTTCAGCAGCACGTCGCCAGGGTCACATGGTTCGGGTGCTCGGCACACCCGACTTTCCCCGTGCGCCGTCGAGGTCCTTTGTGGAACCCGGTCACCCGGCGGAGTCAGCTCCAGCCGGGTGGCGGGGTCGCTCCAGACGCCCGGCAGCTGGGACACCTAGCCGAAATCCGCGACACTTGTGTCATGGCATTCCGGGAAGACGTTGCAGCGAAAAGAGAGTGTCTTCTCGAACGACTTCGTTGAGCCGCTGACGCACGTCCAGCCGAACCCGAGCCCGCGCGGTGGGCGTCGCCCCACCCCCTCGACGACGCCCACCGCGCAACCTGCCCCGGTGCCACTCCGCCTGCCCGGCCGACCGGCGGGGTCGTGCGGGCACACGACTCTCCAACGCCTGAACAACGTTGCACCAGAACTGATTTCATCCGTCCAAAGAGGAGACTTCGTCATGTTCAATCGGATGCTGAGCGCCTTCGGCATCGGTGGGCCGTCCGTCGACACCGTGCTCGACTCGCCGCACGCCGTGCCCGGCCAGACCATCACCGGACAGGTCCGCATCCAGGGCGGCGGCTCGGACGCCGAGATCGGCCAGGTCGTGCTGTCCCTCGTCACCCAGGTCGAGACCGAGCGCGGCGGTTTCCGCGGTTTCGGCGGTTTCGGCGGCGATGACGAGCACGGCGACGTCGCGGAGTTCTTCCGGATGGTCGTGCAGCAGGGGCTGCGGGTGCCCGCGGGGCAGCTGGTCTCGATCCCGTTCCAGCTGCCGGTGCCGTGGGAGACGCCGATCACCGCGGTCGGCGGTGCCGCCCTGCCGGGGCTGAGCGTGGGCGTGCGCACCGAGCTGCTCGTCGCGGGCGCCCCCGACAAGGGCGACCTCGACCCGGTGCTGGTCGGACCGCTGCCCTCGCAGAACAAGGTCCTGGACGCGTTCGGTCAGCTCGGGTTCTCGTTCCGCGGCGCCGACGTCGAGGCCGGCCGCCTGCCCGGTGTGCCGCACGAGCTGGGCTTCTACCAGGAGCTCGAGTTCTTCCCGCCGGCCCGGTTCGCGGGCAGGGTCAACCAGGTCGAGCTGACCTTCGTGGCCACCGCGCACGAGCTGCACGTGATCCTGGAGGCCGACCGGCGCCGCGGCGGGTTCTCGTCGGGCGGTGACACGTCCGGCCACCTTCGGCTCTCCCACCAGGAGGCGCAGGTCACCGACTGGGCCGCGGCCATCAGCGGCTGGCTCGCGCAGGTCGCCGAACGCGGCCAGCCGAACCCCGCGTTCGGCGGTGCCGCTCACAACCCGGCGTTCGGCGGCCAGAACGGCCACAACCCCGCCTTCAGCGGACAGGCGGGCTACGGCGGACAGCCCGGGTACGGCGGTCAGCCCGGGTACGGTCGCCGCGGCTTCGACCACGACGACCACGACCAGCACGGTCAACGGCGCGGGGCGGGCATGGGCGGCATGCTCGCCGCCGGTGCGGCCGGTGCCGCGGGCGGCGTGCTCGGCGGCATGGCGATCAGCAGCATGGCCGACGAGTTCTTCGGCGACGACGAGGGATGACTCAGCCGCTCGACGAGACCCGCGTGACAGGCGTCATTTCCCCTCGGGACGCCTCTCACGCACCTCCCTGCTGAGAAGGCAGACCACTTCCATGGACCTGTCGCTGATCAACGGGCCGATCCCCGTCACCGCAACGGTCGCCGGTGTGCTCGCGCTGGCAAGAAGTGGCAGGACGTGCGCACCGCGTTGAACAAGGCGGCCAAGGAAGGCATCACCGCCGAGTGGTGCACCTACGCCGACGCGCCGTTCGCGATCACCGACCAGATCCGGTCGATCTCCTCGGAATGGGTGGCGGACAAGGGTCTGCCCGAGATGGGCTTCACGCTCGGCGGCCTCGAGGAGCTCACCGGTGACGGCGTGCGGTGCCTGCTCGCGATCGACGCCGACCGCACCGTGCACGGCGTCACGAGCTGGCTGCCGGTGTACTCCGACGGCGCGGTCATCGGCTACACCCTCGACTTCATGCGCCGCCGTGCCAACGGTTTCCGCGGCACGATGGAGTTCCTGATCGCCTCGGCCGCACTGGAACTGAAGAACGAGGGCGCCCGGTTCCTGAGTCTGTCCGGCGCACCGCTGGCCCGGCTGGACCGGGGTGAACGTCCTCGGCTGCTGCAGCGGGTGCTGGACGTCACCGGACAGGTGATGGAACCGGTCTACGGGTTTCGCTCGCTGTTCGCGTTCAAGGCGAAGTTCCAGCCGGTCTACCGGCCGATGTACATGGCCTGTCCGGACGCGGCCGCGCTGCCCCGCATCGCGAACGCGGTCAGCCGTGCCTACCTGCCTCACGTCACCCCACGACAGGGTTTCCGCCTCGCCGCCAGGATGCTCGGCCGCTCCTGAACGGCCACAGTGGACCGAGCCGATCGGCCGGAAACGTCCGGCCGGGTGGCGGGGTCGGCACCCCGACCTGACGGATGGCCCCGCCACCCACCGCACCGCCAAAGTTGTTGCATGACACAGATGCCACCACCGCAGGACACCTCAGCTGCGCCGGAGACATCGCCTCCCGGAGCCCGAACGCCGACAGAGCCCGCCGCGCCGGCGGAGCCCGGCCCGTCGCTGGGGCGCTTGGTCGGCGTGGACCTGGCCCGCGCGCTGGCCGTGTTCGGCATGTACGTCGTGCACCTCGGCCCCTCGGCGACCAACGCGAGCGGCATCGGCGCCTGGGTGCGGCACCTGACGGAGGGCCGTTCGTCGGCCCTGTTCGCCACGCTCGCCGGGTTCTCGCTGATGCTGATCGCCGGCCGCCTCGAGCCGAAGACCGGTGTGGCCGGGCGGCAGGCGAAGGCCCGGATCGCGATCAGGGCCGTGGTCCTGCTCGTCCTGGGCACCGTGATGATCACGTTCTACGGCGACGTGGTGATCCTCGCTTCCTACGGGCTCTTCTTCCTGCTGGCCATGCCATTGCTGCGGCTGAGCGCGAGGACGCTCGCGATCATCGCGGCCGGGATCGCCGTTGTCGGGCCGCTGCTGGCCTTCGGCCTCAAGTCCCTGATCACCGAGCCCGTCGGGGCTGCCGTGAAGGCCTACGACCCGCTCGCCCAACTCGGCGGCGCGGGACTGCTGGACCTCGTGCTCACCGGCTTCTATCCCGCGATTCCCTGGATGGCGTTCATCGTCGCCGGCATGGCGCTGGGCCGGCTGGACGTGTCCTCCGGCATCGTGCGGAAGCGGCTGGCCGTGTTCGGTCCCGCTCTCGCCGTGTTCGCCTACGGCACCTCCTGGCTGCTGGCACAGCTGATCGACGGCGTCCGGGAAGCCGCGGAGATGCAGAGCGTCAGGGGCCCCGGCGGCTCGGGTACGGGCAAGGGACCGAAGGACTTCGGTCCCGCCGGTGACCTGGCACAGTCCGACGCCATCGGTGGCATGGCACCGCCATCCGGCACCACCGGATCGGCCTGGTCACTGCTGACCTCGGGACCGCACAGCGGAATGCCGTTCGACGTCATCGGCTGCATCGGCGTCGCGATCACCGTGATCGTGCTCGCGATGATGGCCATCGATCGCCTGCCGCTGCTGCAGCGCCTGGCCGCACCGATCATCGCCGTGGGCACCATGTCCCTGACCGCCTACGTCGGACACTTCCTGCTGTCGTCGCAGATGTCCGGAGCCTCCGGTGCGTCCGCGACCGGTGTGACCGCCGGGTCCGAGTCCCAGACGTCCTGGACGCCGGTGCTCATGTTCATCTTCGGCGCCATGGTGTTCGCCTTCATCTGGTCCCGCTTCTTCCGCAAGGGACCGCTGGAGTACCTGCTCAACCTTGCCACCAAGCCGGCGAAGCACATCCGCTGAGCCCCGGCCGACCGGCTGGTCAGAACCTGCCGGTCGGCCAGGCCCGACCCGCCGGTTCCCGGATGGCGCCGCCGTGCCGGTCTCGGCGAGACTGCACGCGTGCAGGATCCACAAAGGAGCGTGACATGATCCGGGTGGTCGTCGTGGACGACGAGGAGCTCGTGCGGACCGGTTTCCGCCTCATCCTCCAGGCGGCTGGAGACATCGAGGTCGTGGCGACGCCCACTGGAGCGCAGGCGGTGCGCGAGATCAGTCTGCACAAGCCCGACCTCGTGCTGCTGGACATCCGGATGCCGGACGTGGACGGCCTGACGATCCTGCGTCAGCTGCGGGGTCTCAAGCCGCCGCCGGTCGTGGCGATGCTGACGACGTTCGACTCGGACGAGTACATCGCCATGGCCCTGCGGTCGGGTGCGGGCGGGTTCATCCTCAAGGACACCGGACCCGAGCAACTCGCGCAGATGGTGCGCACACTCGTCAGCGGCGGTGTGGTGCTCTCACCCAAGGTCACCCGCACGGTCGTCGACGGCTACCTCGGTTCCGGCGCGGGCTCGGCAGCCACCGAGCAGGTCGAGCTGCTGACCGAACGCGAACGCACGGTGCTCGTGCTGATCGCCGAGGGGCTGTCCAACACCGACATCGGCGCCCGGATCCACGTCAGCGTCGGCACCGTGAAGGACCATGTAAGCGCCATCCTCACCAAACTCCGCGTGGGCAGCAGGGTGCAGGCGGCCCTCGTCGCGCAGCGGGCCGGTCTGCTCGACGGCAGCGGGGAGCCGGTATGAGCTCCCGTCCGTCCAGCCGGTTCGTCGACGCCGCGGTGCTCGCGGTCGTCGTGGCGGAGGGAGTGCTGACCACGATCGCCGAGGACGAACCGCACGGGCTCGTCACGATCGCGATCGCCGTGCTCGCCCTCCTGCTGCGCGAGCGCCGGCCGCTGCCGGCCTTCCTGGCGACCCTGCCGGCGGTGCTGTTCCCCGGCACGATAGTTCCGGCGATCGTCGCGCTCTACGTGGTCTCCAGCCGCTATCGCGACTCGCGGCTGCTCGCGGGGTGCGGGCTCCTCGCCGCGGCCGGCTTCGTCTTCCCGATGTCGGAGTTCGCCCCGTCGATCTGGGATTTCCACACGCTGCTCGGCGTCATCTACTCCACGATGACCGCGCTCGCGCCGATCCTCCTCGGCCAGTTCCTGCAGTCCCGGCGCGAGCTGGCCCTGCGGCTGGAAGAGGTCAAGGAAGCACGGGAGCACGAGCGCAGACTCGACGCCGAGGCGATCCTCGCTCGCGAACGCAACCAGCTCGCCCGCGAAATGCACGACGTCGTCTCCCACCAGGTGAGCCTGATCGCGGTGCAGGCAAGTGCGCTCATGGTCAGCACCCGGGACCCGAACGCCAAGCAGGCAGCCGGGAACGTGCGCCAGCTGTCGGTGAACACGCTCGACGAGCTGCGCCACATGGTCAACCTGCTGCGCGCCTCGGGCACCCCGGCGACCGAGCTCACCCCGCAGCCGACGCTGACCGATCTCGAACGCCTGATCGGCAACAGCGCGATCGACGCCCGGCTGGTCGGCACCGCGCCGGAAGGGCTCGAACCACCCGTGCAACGGGCCATCTACCGCACCATCCAGGAAGCGCTCACCAACGTGCGCAAGCACGCCCCCGGCGCCAGCGCGAGCATCGAGATCAGCCACGACGACACCGACCTCACCGTCACCGTCACCAACACCCGGCCCACCCGGCCGAACCTCGCCCTGCCCAGCGCGCAGCACGGGCTCGTCGGACTGCAGGAGCGCGCCACACTGCTGGGCGGGAAACTCCACACCGGACCCATGCCCGACGGTGGCTTCCAGCTGCGGCTGCGGCTGCCGCTCACGGCAGTCGGCACAGCACACGGATGACCGCGGCCGGAGAGCTCCGCGACGGTTCACTGCACACCGTCACGGGGAGCCGGCCGGGCTCGCGGTGATGACGCCCATCCCGCTGGGCAACCTGCGGACGACCGCGCCGGTGAACCCGGCCCGCTCCAGCAGGTGCAGGAACTCCTCGGCCGTGCGTTCACGGCCGCCGTCGCCGCCGAACAGCGACAGCATGTACAGGTCCATCAGCGCGGGGGTCTGGCCGCCGTCGAGGAGCAGGTCGACGACCATCAGCTGGGCGGTGGAAGGCATGTGGGCGCGGCAGGTCCGCAGCAGCCGCACGGCGTCGGTGTCGTTCCAGTCGTGCAGGATGTGTGAGACGAGGTAGAGATCGCCGTCGTCCGGAACGAACTCGAAGAAGTCGCCGGACCGCACCTCGCAGCGTTCGGACAGGCCGTGTTCGGCGATGCGCTGCCAGGCCAGTGCGGCGGTGCCCGGCAGGTCGAACACCGTGCCGCGGGCCTGGGGGGCGGCGTCTTCGAGCAGGCGCAGCAACATCGCGCCGTCCGAGCCGCCGACGTCCACTATGGACTTCGGGGTGGTGAAGTCCACGCGGCTGATCAGTTCGTCCAGCTCCAGCGCGAGCCCCTCTGCCTGCGAGCGGTCGAACGTGGTGCGCACCTCGGGCTTGCGCTCCAGGTAGTCGAACAGCGAGCCGCCGTGGATCAGGTCGAACGAGGGTTCACCGGTGCGGATCGTGTCGGCCAGTTCGGCCCAGGTGGCGCCGATCTCGCCGGCCAGCAGCAACGCGGTCGGGCGCGCTGTGGCCGGCACGTCGTCGCGCAACGTCGCGCCCAGCGGGGTCAGCGCCACCAGGCCGGGCTCGGGTTCGGTGAAGATGCCGAAGCAGGTGAGTGAGCGCACCAGGCGGCGCAACGACGGCGCATGGGCGCCTACGCGTGTGGCGATCTCCTCGACCGGCAGGGGTTTCGCGGCGAGCACGTCCGGCACACCGAGCTGGGCGACGACGCAGATCGCCCTGGACACCAGATGCCCGTAGAGCAGTTCGCGGATGCGGGTGGCGTGCGGGCGGACGTCGTTCGGCAGCATGGTCGCTCCCAAGCTCAGGCGAAGTGGAAACCCGGTCCGTCCGCCGGGGGGAGTGAGGTGCGGACGGACCGGGCGCACGGGATCACTTGGTGCCGATGATGATTCCGTGCGGAGTCCAGCCGGCGCAGTCGATGCGTTGCACGGAGCGGAACCCCGCGTCGCGCAAGGACTTCTCGTGCGTCGACCAGGGATAGATCATGCCGCCCTCCGACGGGATGGACGCGAAGTAGACGCTGTCCAGTGCCGCCATCACGGGGCCGTCACCCTCGTCGTTCGACATCGAGTTGAAGATCACGACCCGGCCGCCCTCCGGCAGCACGTCGTACGCCTTGCGCAGCAGGGCCGTGTTCTCCTCGGGTGTCCAGATCACGAACTGGTGCGCGAAGAGCACGCACTCGAAGCCTTCCGGGAACGGGTCGGCGAACATGTCGCCGTCGAGCACCGACACGCGGTCGCTCAGTCCCGCCTCGGCGATCTTCTTCTCCGCGATCGCCTTGGACGCCGGGATCTCGAACACCGTGACGTGCAGCTCGGGGTTCGCCGCCGCCAGCTCGATCGCGTTCACGGCGTCACCGCCACCGCAGTCGAGCAGCTTCGTGGTGCCGCTCAGGTCGAGCTCCGCCACGAGGTGCCGGTTCGCGAGCTCGGACCACGACTTCATGTACCGGTAGAAGACCTGCTCCATGTGCGGGTTCTCGGCGAACCTGTGGTACAGGTCGCGGCCGCTGCCGCGCACCCGGCGCAGGCCGACGTTCGTGTTGGCGCGCAACGACTCGGTGAAGTCCAGCTGACCCTCGTAGACGACGTACTGCTCGAAGGCGACGGTGTCCTTGAACCGCTGCCAGTCGTCCGTGGTGATCAGCTCGGCCAGCACGCCGGACAACCGGTAGCGGCCGTCGGACTTGCTGAGCAGGCCGAGCGAGGTGCAGCCGAGCAGCAGCACGTCGTTCGCGCGCTGGGCGAGCCCGAGTTCGGCCCGGATCTCGTCGCTGGTCAGCTCGCGGTCGCGCAGTGTCTCGAACAGGTTGAGCTCGGACGCGGCGTTGAGGTACTGGAACGCCGCGTGTCCGAAGAGGATCCACGTCAGCCCGTCCATGTCGAGCGGCAGCTGAGGGGCGGCGGTGGTGGTGGGGCGGTCGACCGTCGACGTCATCGCACGGTTCTCCTTGTCTTGGCGGGTGTCGCGTTCTGGTGGATGGCGCGCGCGTTCACGTGCCGCTGGCTGCGATCGCGGTGGGGTCGGCCCACACCTCGTCGATGTAGGCGATGCAGTCGCCGCGGCTTCCCTCGAAGCCGACGGGTTCCCAGCCGTCCGGTACAGGTCGCTGCGGCGGCCAGATCGAGTACTGGCCAGCCTTGTTGATCACGACCTGACACGGCACGGAGTCGTCGTCGCCGACGAAAGTTGTCAACACCTCAGTCCCTTCTCTTCACGCGGCGCGCACCGTCACAGCTCCAGCCGGAGGAGGGTGAAGGTCGCGTTCCCCCATGAGTCCACGTCCAAAGCGGGCGCCCAGCCGCGGCCGGCGGGTTCCGGCCCGCCGTCGCGCAGCCGGTCCTGCAGCTCACCGGTCAGTCCGTCCGAGCGGTCCGCGACACGGACCGGCACCGGCTGGGCCGGGAGATCGAGGTCGAGCCGGAAACCCTTGTCCGGCAGCGCGTGCAGCCACAGCTCCCACACCTGCCCGTGCCGACCGACGCCGGCCTGCTCCGCGGTGACGGCACGGCCGTCGACGGCCCAGCGGTGCACGCCGCCATCCGGTGCGGAGATCGACATCTGCCGGGCCCCGCGCCGGGACCTGACCTCCAGACTGACCCGGCGGATGCCGCGCGTCTCGTCGACGACCTCCTCGGACAACACCCGCACCTGCGGGGCGGGCAGGTCGAGCACGGGAGCGGATGCGTGCAGGAACTCCCTGGTCCAGCCGGGGAAGTACGCGGGCAGCGTGCCGCGCTCCGGTCGTTCGCCGAGCACCCGCCTGGTCCACGACGTCGGCCCGGCATCGCTGCTGAGCCACCGCGCCGTGCCGGTGTCCGCGTCGAGCAGGTAGCTCAACGTTTCCGGCTCCGGCTGGCGTTCACCGCGCCGAGCCAGTGCCGCCCGTGCCACGAAAGCCGCACCGGTCAGCGCGGCACCGATCGCCAGCCGTTTCCTGGCTTTCGCCGGCAACGCGCCGGCCGCGGGCGCGGCCAGTTCGCCGAGCAGCTGCAGCACCACCGCCGACGTGCCGGACATCCGCGGTGTGAGGCCCTGGAACAGCAGGCGGGACAACGGTCCCAGCAGCACCGCACCGGACACGGCCGACGCGGCACCACCGAGTCGGCGCACGACGGCGGAGCTGCTCCCGGACGTGGCGATCGAGGCGGTGGCGCCGAGCAACGGCCAGACGGTGAGGTAGCTGCCACCCGCGAGTTTCGCCGCCACCACACCGGAGGCCAGCGCCAGTGGCGCACTCGCCGCCAGCACCCGCCGGCCGGGATCCCCGCCGAGCAGACTGCCCGCCGCCGAGAACGCGACCAACGCGCCGAACACGTCGTCCGACCGGTAGAAGTCGCCGCTGCGGCGGAACTCCGGGCTGAGCCTGCCGAGCGCCCACGCGAGAGCGGTCGCCCCGGCGCCACCGGCGGCCAGCCTGCCCGCCAGCGCGCCGAGTCCCTTCAGCAGGCCCGCACGCCGTCCGGAAGTGACGGCGAGCCAGGCTGTTCCCGCGGCGACGGCCAGTGGCACAGCCGCCGTCACGGGGTACCGCACGACCTTGCCGAACAGGGAGAAGAAGACGTCGTCACCGCCGAGCAGTTGCCGTGCCGCCACGCCGTCGAGCTCGCGGACCAGCCCCAGCACCAGCTCTCCGTGTTCCCGCAGGACCCGGCGGTCGACGGACGCGATGTCGTCGAGCGGACCGTGGTAGTGCACGAACCCGCCGATGTGCGCGAAGTTCAGCCCCGGCACGCCGTGTTCCTTGCTGACGGAGAAGTCCGTCGCGTTCGGCAGCCGCCGGTAGACCTCGTAGAAGAGCGAGCTCGTCACCACCGGCCGGTTCGCCCTGGACAGCGCCTTGATCACCGGCCCGTTGCCCGGTGTCGTCTCGAACATCAGCAACGGTCCGCGATCGCCGCGTGCTTCGAGGTTCAGCACCACGTCGATCGTGCTCGCCAGCGGGTGTTCGGCGAAGAACGCCCGCGCGCCGAGGAGTCCGCATTCCTCGCCGTCGGTGAAGACGACGACCAGGTCGCGCCGCCGGGTGCGCTCGCTCAGCACCCGGACGGATTCGAGGATCGCGCACACCGGCACGCCCGCGTCGTTGGCGCCGGGCCCCTGCGCCACGGAGTCGTAGTGCGACATCAACGCGATGGCACGGCCGGGTTCGCTGCCCGCCAGCCTGGCGACGATGTTCTGCACGCGGCCGGCACCCAGGTACCTCGGCCCGTACGGCGTGGGTGTGCTGACCCCGACGCCCACGCTGTCCTGGACCTGCACCTCCAGGCCCAGCTCGGTCAGCTGCTCGACGAGGTACCCGCGGACGCGGTCGTTCGCCGCGGAGCCGGCGGGGTGGGGTTCGGTGGCGATGCCGTGCAGGTGCTCGAAAGCACGCTCGACGGAGAACTCGGTCACCGCGCCTCCTCCGGCAGCAGTTCCGCGCGCAGCGTCTGGAACTGGCGCAGCACTCCGACGGCGGGCCGCGACGACCGCGCGGTGGCCAGCAGGCTCGGCGAGTCCGGTCCGACGAAGTGCTCGCACACCCCCTGGTGCGCCAGGTAGGTCTCGTCGAGCGCGACCCGGAAGTCGTGCAGCGGCTGGGGATCACGTGCGGCGAGCCACGCCCAGCCGTCGCGTGCCGCCGCCATCTGGTCCACCAGCGCCTCGTGGTCGCGCCAGTGCAGGCCGCTCATCTTGGGCGGTGCGATCGGGGGCATCAGCGTCGGCCGGATCTCCTCGCGGTACTCCAGCTGGTCGACGTCACCGGCGAACTGCAACGCCGCCCTGGACGCGATCATCAGCCTGGTCGCGGCCGTCGCCGCGGTCCTCGCACCCTCCAGGTCGTCGTCCTCCGCGCACGTCCGCACGCAGGCGTGTGCGACGGCGCAGGCCTCGGCGAACACCATGAACACGTGGTGGCCGCGCACCCAGCGGCGCAACGCGTCCAGCGGTTCCGGTGCCTGCCTGGTCGTCACCGGCGGGACGTTCGCGGCGCCGCGCTCCACGCCGGCGAACCAGTCGAACAACGTGCGGAAGCCCGCGACGAGGTCGGTCCACGACGAGTGCGGGACGCCGACGCCCCGCCGCACCGCCAGGTCGAGCACCCCGGCGAGGGCCGCCAGCGCCGCGTTCACCAGCAGTGCGCCCGCGTCTCCGTCGGTGCGCACGATCCCGAACGCGAGGTCGTTGTCCCGGTTGGCCTCCGACTCGGCGGGGTCGCCGGAGATCTCGGCACCGACCGGCACGGCCAGCCTCGACCGGGTCGCGCGAACGGATTCCAGCAGCTCCTCGGCGCTTTCGTGGTTCAGCGCGGCGGACCCGGCCGCCGCAATCCCGCGGTACCGCACGAGCTCGGCGCGACGCGTGGGAAGGTTCTCAGGGCGGCCGAGCGGAAAGGGGACATCGGCGACATGCGTCAGGTAAGCGGTCATCGCCCTCTCCAGAGGTGTTCGGCTCGACTGGCCGTGACATTACGAACCGCGCGGCGCAATCGTGGCGGGTCTTTCCAAGGACTGAAGGGAAATCGGCGGAATGGGCAAAGGATCGGCCGTTCGTTCCTTTTAGGAGACTGTCCGGGAAAGCTGGAGGGGACTCGGCCCGCTCGTAACATCGCATATCCACGCGATCAGGGGAGGATGCGATGAAGACGTCCGGCGACACGCGCACCGATCTGCGCTTACCGGGTCCGGGGCCGCATCTGGCGGGGGGCTGGAGAGCGCGTGGCCTGCGCATGTTGCGCGATCCCGCCGAGTACTTCATGCGGCAGTACCGGACCTACGGCGAGGTGAGCACCTGGCAGCCCGCACGGCCGCGGCACGTGTTCGCGTTCGGCGCGGAACCTCAACGCGCGGTGTTCACCGAGCCGGACGTGTTCGTCGCCGACGCGTTCCGCGAGGTCAAGATCCCGGAGGGCAGCTCGTTCCACCTGCTCACCAACGGGTTGCTGCGGCTCAACGGCGACCGGCACCGGCGGCACCGCAGGCTGATGCAGCCGACGTTCACCCCGCGCCGGGTGCTCTCGCACCGGCGGGCGGTGCAGGAGGTCGTCGAGCGCGAGCTCGGGTCGTTGCGCGTGGGCGACACGCTGCCGATCGACCAGCGGCTGGCCAGGATCGTCCTGCTGATCGCTATGCGCAGCGTGTTCGACATCGAGGCACCCGACGAGGTCGACCGGCTGCAGGGGCTGATCGGCAGGCTGCTCGCGGTCGCCGCGTCCCCGATGACCCTGATGTTCCCGTTCGACCTGCCGGGCACGACGATGCGCACGGCGCTGCGCACGTGCGAGGAGATCGAGACGGTGCTGCGCGGGCTGATCGCGGAGCGCAGGCCGACCGCGCACGACCGGACCGACATGCTGTCGACCATGATCGCCGCGCGGGACGACGACGGTGCGGCGCTCAGCGACGACGAGCTGGTCAGCGAGGCCTACACGGCGTTCTGCCACGACAGCAGCACGGCCACGCTGACCTGGGCTCTCTTCCTGCTCGACCAGCACCCGCAGGTGCTCGCGGACCTGCGTGACGAGCTGTCCGTGCTCGGCGGTGCGGCGCCCGACGAGGCGGCGCTCGACCGGCTGCCGCTGCTCGACGCCGTGCTCAAGGAGACGATGCGGCTGCTGCCGCCCGCGCCGATGCTGCTGCGCTACACGGCCGGGGAGACCGAGCTGGGCGGCGTGGCGCTGCCGGAGAAGACGATGGTCTTCCTCAGCCCGTACGTCACGCATCGCGACCCGGAGCGGTTCCCCCGGCCGCTGCGGTTCGACCCGAGCCGCTGGGAGGGGCCGAGCCCGTCGGCCTACGAGTACCTGCCGTTCGGTGCCGGCGCGCACAACTGCGTCGGCCGGCACTTCGCGATGCTGGAGATGAAGGTCGTGCTGGCCGTGCTGCTCCAGCGGTTCCGGCCGACCCTGGTGCCCGGCACGGCGGTCGACCGGGTGATGAGGGTGTCGCTGGTGCCCGGCAACGGTTTGCCCGTCGTGCTCGCTCCGGCGGGTGCGCGGATCCCTCCGCCGGAGGTCAGCGGCAACATCCGGCAGAGCGTCGACCTGAGCCGACTTTGAGCCCTGAAAGTGGATCACCCTCTAAACGTCGTGATCAAAAAGTTCTAAGCCTCTGTTACCGAACGATCTGATCCTTCTGTGCGGTAACCCGTTGGCGCGTTGAGTCGGTGGTTTGTGTCTTGGTACCGTCGAATGCGCTTCCAGAATATCGAGTCCTCGCCGATGCGGACGCTGGAGAAGGAAGTAGTTGAAGGAAGAACAAGAATCTTCTTTCTGGGGGGAGCAGTGGCCTTACTGGAGGGTGAACAAGATGTCAAGCTCGTCCGCTGGCCTGCGGAATTCGAAAAGAGGGAGAAGTACCACGAATTAGGGGTGTTGCGGCTGCTCGTGGTCGAAGGAGGGGCACAGGCACCGATCTGCACGGACATCAGGGAAGACTGGATACGTGCGCCTATCACGCACAGCGACCTGATCGCACGGATGCAGGCGCTCCGGGCGAAGACGGTTGACCACTGCTCGCCGCGCGTGGATCGCGGCGGGATAATCCACTACGGGGCACAGTCGGCGGCCGTCTCTCCGACGGAGGCCGATCTGCTCGAACTGCTCACGCTCAACTTCGGTGTGCTGGTGCCGCGCGAGACGTTGCGCGACCGGCTGTCGATCCAACCGGGTGCGGCCAGCAGGAACGCTCTGGACCTGCACATCATGAGGATCCGCCGCCGGATCGCCCCTCTCGGGCTCGTCATCCAGACCGCCTGGGGGCGCGGTTATGTCCTGACCGTGGAGAACAACGACATGGCGCGTGCGTCCAACCAGTGATCGAACGGTACGAGGGCCCGTCCGCCGCATGGACGGGCCCTCGGCGTTCGTCAGCGGATGCTTTGCGCGAACCGGAAGAACCCGCTCGGGTCGTACCGCCGCTTGACCGCCGACAGCCTGGGGTAGTTGGTGCCGTAGTAGGCGTGCTGCCAGTTGTGCAGTCGTGAGTCGATGTAGTTCTGGTAGACGTGCCCGTTGGCGTACGGCCGGGCGGTGCGCCAGGCGGCGTCGGCCCACGAGTACGCGGCCCGCCTGCCCTCCTCCGTGACGTTCGGGTCGATCACGACGGAGAATCCGGCGTAGAACAGGCTGTCGCGGTGCAGGAACGCGGTCGCGTGCGGGGAGACCCGGTTGCAGGCGCCGCCGAGCGCCTGGATGTCCATGCTGCGCGAATGCCCCCGCACGCGTTGCGCGTCGACCGCGGCCAGCACGCGCCGGATGGCGTGGTCCGGCAGCAACCGCGAGAAGAAGTTGCCGCGCGCCGCGGCGAACGCGTACCGCGGGATCGTGCCGCCCGGCCACGGTCCTTCGCGGTGGCACTGCTGGACGGTCAGGTTCTCGCAGCCGAACCAGCGCATCATGCTCTGCCGGTGCGGCAGGGTGACCAGGGAGTGCGTCGCCGGACTCACGCCCACTCGCGCGACGAGCGTGGACAGCAGTTCCTCCACCTCGTGCGCCGCGCCGAGCCAGCTGCCGGTGACCACGACGGTGTGCTCGGTGCCCGGCGCCGCGTCGTTGGTGGTGAAGCTCAGCACCGCGGACAGCTCGTCCGGTGCGAACGGCGCCCAGCGCTGCCACGCGTCGAACACCGCGGCGGCTGCTCGCCACGGCCAGGTCAGCGTGTAGCTCGTCGTCTCGGCCGCCGGCACAGGGTCGAACTCGAACTTCGTGACGATGCCGAAGTTGCCGCCGCCTCCACCGCGCAGCGCCCAGAAGAGGTCCCGGTGGTTGCCCTGGTCGCACCACAGGCGTTCACCGGAGGCCAGCACGATCTCCGCGGCGCGCAGGCGATCGCTGGTGACGCCGTACTTGCGGGTTTCCAGTCCCAGCCCGCCGCCCAGCGTGAGACCGCCCATGCCGACGGTCGGGCACCAGCCGGTGGCGACCGAGGTGTTGTGGGCGCTGAGTTTGTCGTGCACGTCGACCAGCTGGGCACCCGCGCCGACCGAGGCCACGCCGCCGCGCAGCGCGACCTCGTTCAACCGGGACACGTCGATGACCACGCCGGGCGTCGTGGAGTAGCCGCCGAAGCTGTGGCCGCCACTGCGCGGAACCGCGTGCAGCCCGTACCGGCGGGCGAAACGCAGTGACTCGACGACGTCCTCCGGCGTCTCGCACAGCACCAGCCCGCGGGGGCGAACGTGGTCGAACTGCTTGAGCGGCAAAGACCTCACCACGTCGTAGTCCTGATCGCCCGGCAGCACCACGTCACCGGCGAGGCTCCGGCGCAACGCCTCCCAGTCCGGGCCGCGCGACCAGCCACCTGTCGTCAGCGCGGCCGCCGTCGTCGCGCTCGCCACGAGCAGCGACCTCCTGCGGATCATCGGACTCCCTCCGGTCGGGGCAGAAAGCCGACGCGCACCAGGTAGTCCAGCACCGCGTGGGCGTCGGCGAGTGACGTGGGCGGACAGGTGATCCCGCTGCCCTGCAACAGTTCGAGCGTGCGTGCGCACTCGTTGGCCGGTTGCAGCTCGTCCATGAACCGGGGGTCGAGCGCGCGGTGCGGTTCGACCTCGGCGTCGCGGATCAGCGGCACCAGCGGGTAGAGCGGGTGACCCGGCTCGACCTGGAGCGCGCGGCGGCGGCCTTCCTCGAACGGCACGACGTCGAAGTCGTAGCCGTAGTCGGCGATCCAGTCGCAGAACGTGCGCAGCGGCACCGGATCCGGGTTGAACAGGTGGAAGAACCCGCCGAGCGCGTCCGGCCGCCGGGAGATGTGCACGATCGCGGACGCGACGTAGTCCACCGGCACGATGTCGAAGATCCGCGGGTAGTCCGGCACGATGTGCATGGGCAGGAAACCGCGCAGTGCCACCAGGAGGTAGTCGATCGTCTGGGTGGCGCCGGTGCGGGTGTGGCCGAGGATCAGGCCGGGCCGGAAGATCGTCACCGGGATGCCGCGCCGGCGTGCCACGTCGACGACCTTCTCCGCCACCCACTTGCTGCCCGTGTACCCGGCCGGCACGCCGACCGCGGACCGCAGCGGGGTGTCGTTCTCGATGAACGGCCGCGGGGTGTGCGTCGCCAGCAGCGTGTCGATCGTCGACACGTGGTGGACCGCCTTGAGCCGGGTGGTGCAGGCGAGTTCCAGGACCCGTTGCGTGCCACCGACGTTCGGTTCCTTCAGCGCCGAGTACGGGTAGACGAAGTTGACCAGCGCGCCGTTGTGGTAGATCACGTCGGTAGTGCGGGCGAGGTCGTCCCACTGCTCGTCGGTGAGGCCGAGCCGGGGCGCGCCGAGATCGCCGATCACGCAGGTGACCCGGTGCAGCTCGGACTCGGCCTCGATCTCGTACAGCGCCAGGCCTTCCCGGATGCGCCGCAGCGCGTGCTCGGGATCGTCGCCGCGGCAGAGGCAGACGACCTCGGCGTCGGTGCGCCGCAGCAGCTCTTCCAGCAGGTGCAGACCGAGATACCCGGTGGCACCGGTGAGCAGCACCCGGCGCGGGTTCGCCCAGTCGGCCTTCGGCAGCCCGTCCGGCCGGACCGTCTCGGGCAGCGTGGCGTCCGCTTCCAGGGTGGCCGCGTGCTGCCTGCCGAGCACGACCGCGAGTCCTTCCGCGCGGTAGAGCTCGATGGTCTCGGCGACCGCGGCCGCCGTCGGGACCGCGAAGAACTCGTGCAGCGGGATCTCCACGTCGTGCCGCGTCGACAGCAGGGTCGCGAGCTTCGCGAGCATGATCGAGGTGCCACCGAGCACGAAGAAGTCCTCGTGCACGCCGACGCGGGCGCGCTTCAGCACCTGGGCGAACGCCTCCGCGACCGACCGCTCCAGTTCGGAGATCGGTTCGGTGCGCACCTCGTCGACGGCCTCCGCGGTGGCGAACAGGTCCTCCAGCGCTGTCCGGTCGATCTTGCCGTTGCCGGTCAACGGCAGCTCGCGCAACGGCTGGACGCGATCCGGCACGAGGTAGTCGGGCAGTTTCCGCGAGAGTTCCGCGCGCAGCTCGTCCGGAGCTCGGTGTTCCGGCACGACGACCGCCACCAGCCGGGCGGCCTCGGTGGAGGCGTCCAGCGCGAGCACCACGGCCTCGTCGACCCCGGCGCATCCGCGCAGCACCGACTCGACCTCGGCCAGTTCCACCCGGTGGCCCCGAATCTTGACCTGGTGGTCGGCACGGCCGAGGAACTGGACGGCACCGCCGGGTAGCCACCGGCCCAGGTCTCCCGTGCGGTAGAGCCGGGAACCCGCGGTGCCGAACGGGTCGGGCAGGAACCTCGTCGCGGTGAGGCCCGGCCGGTCGTGGTACCCGATGGCGAGCCCGGCGCCGGAGACGACGATCTCGCCGGGTACCCCGACGGGCAGCGGCCGCAGCTCGGCGTCGACGACCCGGACCTCCGTGTTGTCGACCGGGTGCCCGATCGGTGCGGGCCGCGTGTCCCGCGCGCCGATCCGGGCCGGCAGCTCGTACCCCAGCGAGTCGATCGTCGCCTCGGTCGGGCCGTACAGGTTCACCACGGTCGCGGACCAGGTCTCGTGCACCAGGTTCACCAGCGCGTCGGTGAGCGCCTCGCCGCCGCTGAGCACCAGGCGGACCTTGGTGCACACCTCCGCGAGCGGGTGCTGCACGAGCGCCGTCAGCAGCGACGGCACTCCGCCCACGACGGTGACCCCGTTGCCGGACAGGCACTTCAGCAGTGCGGCGGGATCGTCCAGCTCGTGGCTGCCCGCGAGCACGATGCACGCCCCGCTCACCAGTGACCAGCACACCGCCCAGATCGACGGGTCGAAGCTGAACGGGTGGTTGTGCAGCACGCGGTCGGCCGGCGCGAGCGGCCAGCGGCGCTGACGCCAGGCCACGTTGTTGAGCACGCTGCCGTGGCGGACCACGACTCCCTTCGGGCGTCCGGTGCTGCCGGAGGTGTAGATCAGGTAGGCGGGGTGGTCTCCGGCCGGTGCCGGCAGCTCGGCCTCGGCGTCGGACTGGTCCACGTCGGCCAGCGCGAGCACGGTCGTGGTGACCTCGGCGCGCCGGTGCGGTTCCGCGATGACGACGGTCGCGCCGCAGTCCTCGAGTTGCCACCGGATTCGTTCTGCCGGGTGGTGCACGTCGAGCGGCACGTACACCGCACCCGCTCGCCACGTGCCGAGCAGCGCCACGACGGCCTCCGGGCCGCGGGGCAACCACACGGCCACCCGATCGCCCGGCCGGACACCGTGGCGCAGCAGGGCGCCCGCGACGAGGCCCGCTCGCCGCCACAGCTGCTCGTACGTCAGCTCCACCCGGCCCGCTCGCAGCGCGACGGAGTCCGGTGAAGTGTCCACAACGGACTGGATCGCTCCCGGCAGTGATCCTTCCGGCACGCCGGTGCGCACCCCGGTTCCGCTGGTGGCGTCGCCGCCCAGGTCGATCAGCCCGACGGGGGTGTCGTCGTCGGCCTCGACGAGCGTCTGCAAACACCGCACCAGATCCAGCACGGTCTCGCCGTCGAGGACGTCGCTGTCGTAGTCCGCCTGCACCTGCAGACCGTCGCCGGTCAGGAACACCACGAGCTCGAGGTCGTGCTCGGTGACGGGAACCTCGCTGGGCACCCGGCACACCCGGCTCCCCGCGGTCCTGGCCAGTGGCAGGCGAGCGTCCAGCACCCGCAGCGACGTCTGCACGTACGGCGTGCGGCTGACGTCCCGCTGCGGTGGGCACACCTCCAGCAGGTGCGCGAACGGCACGCTGTCACCGTCGAGCACGCCCGTCGCGGCGGCCCTCAGGTCGCCGGACGTCGTCGCGTCCCCGATGTCGCACCGCACCACCCGCATGTCGTCCAACGGCCCGATCGACCGCCGGTCGTCCCTGCGCGCCAGATGCACACCCGCGGCGGCCGCGCCACCGCCGTGCCTGCGGTGCAGCAACGCGAGCCACGCGGCGGTGATCCGGGCACGCGCCTCTGCCTCGGTCAGTTCCTCGAACGCGGCGGTGGGCCACGACAGCCGAACGGACTCGGTCTGATGCCCGCGCACCGGTGGCCGCGGCCAGTACCCGCGCACCTCGGTCGCCGCCGGCCTGCCCAGCAGTCCGCCCAGCCGCAGTGCTTTCCGCTGCATCCCGGCATCGGGGTCCTGCTCGATCGCGAGCGCCCGCGTCCCGTTGGCTGCGGGTGTCTGCGGCCCGCAGAGCAGCGCGGTGGCGATCAGGTCGAGCGCGGTGGCGTCCACGACCAGCCGGTGGCCGGACAACACCAGATCCGTGTGCCCGTCCGGCAACCGGATCAGGATCGCCCGCACGAGCGGACCGGTCCGGGTGGCGAACGGTGCGGTGGCCAGCGCGCGTACCTCGGCATCGCCGGGAGCGTCGAGCACCCGCACGTGCACGTCCGTCAACGGCAGCACCAGGCACGCCGGTTTGCCGCCCAGCTCGACGAAAACGCTGCGCAACGACTCGTGCTCCGCGGTCAGCGCGCCGAGCCGGAGCTGGACGTCGGTCGGCGCCACCGCGGCGGACACCCGGTAGCGCCCGACCACGATCGGCCGGTAGGAACCGGACATCCGGGTCAGCATCCACGTCCTGCGCTGGGCCGCCGACAGCGGCACGGCCCGCAGTGCGCCGTGCTGGTTCATGGCGGCGAGGAGCAGGCGGCGGAACGAGGTCGGGGCGTCTGCGACGGACATGCTTCTCCTCGGTGTCGGGAGCGGGTGGGGGAGGTCAGGACTGCGTCACGTCGATCGCCTCGAACTGCCAGCCCGGCTCGTCGTCCACGAGACCGGCCTGCGAACGATCTCCCCGCAGCTGCGCCACGGTCGCGGCGATCCGGGCGACCGTCGGTTCCACGAAGATCTCCACGATCGGCACGCGCACGCCGAGCTCCTGCTCGACGCGCAGCACCAGCTGGGCCACCAGCAGCGAGTGACCGCCGATGAGGAAGATGTTGTCGGTGACGCCGACATCGGCGCGGCCGAGGAGCTTGGCGCAGATCTCGGCGATCTCCCGTTCGACCGCGGTGCGCGGCGGCACGTGGTCGCCGGGCTCTGCCAGCGAGCTGTTCACCAGGGCCAGCGCGCGCCGGTCGACCTTCCTGTTGGGGGTCAGCGGAATCTCGTCGACCACGTGGTACTCGGCGGGCACGGCACCGGCGGGCAGCGACGCGCTCGCCAGCCGGCGCACGGCACCCGCCCACGATCCGTCCACTGTGGATTCGGCGACCAGGTAGGCCGCGATGCGTGCGGTCGGGCCGTCGCCCAGCACGACGGCGGCGGCGTCGCGCACTCCCTCCGCACGGCGCAGCACCGACTCGACCTCGCCCAGCTCGATGCGGTGCCCGCGGACCTTCACCTGCTCGTCGCAGCGGCCGATGTACTCCAGCGAGCCGTCCGTCCGCCACCGCACGACGTCGCCGGTGCGGTACATGCGCTCGCCGGGCCGGTCCGGATCGGGCAGGAACCGCCGCGCGGTGGTGGCCGCGTCGCCGAGGTAGCCGGTGGAGACACCGGCGCCGCCGATGACCAGTTCGCCCACGGTGCCGACAGGAACGGGCACGAGGTTGCGGTCCAGCACGGCGACGCTGGTGCCCGCGATCGGCCGTCCGATCGTCACCGGCCGCCCGGCCGTGACCTCGGCGGCGCACGACCAGATCGTGGTCTCCGTGGGGCCGTACAGGTTCCAGACCCGGTTGTCCTCCGTGGACAGCACATCGGCGAGATCGGACGGCATCGCCTCGCCGCCGCACAGCACGCGCAACGACCTGCGCGGCCGCCAGCCCGCGTCCAGCGCGAGGCGCCAGGTCACCGGTGTCGCCTGGGCGATCGTGATCGAGTCGTCCAGCCGGGCCGCGAGCACCAGGGGGTCGCGCTGCACCTCCTCGCCCGCGATCACGGTGGTCGCGCCGACGGCCAACGGGCCGAAGAGCTCCAGCAGGGAGATGTCGAACGCGAACGTCGTCAGCGCCAGCAACCGGTCTCCTGGCCGCAGGCCGACGAGGTCGGTCAACGCGGACAGGAACACCGCGAGGTTGCGGTGGGTGACGCCGACGCCCTTGGGCCTTCCGGTCGAACCGGACGTGAACATCAGGTACGCCACGGAGTCCGCACCGCGCAGCACCGTCACCGGAGAGGCGGGTTCGGCCGCCAGCAACTCGGCGGCGGAGAGGTCGACACCGATCGTGAGCGCCGGTCGGACGCGGTCGACGACATCCGCGTGGCGCTCGGCGGGACCGGACGGGTCGAGCGGCACGAACACCGCTCCGGCCTGCCAGCACGCGAGCGCGGCGACCACCGCGGCCACCGTCCGCTCCAGCAGCACCACCACGTGGTCGCCCGGCTGGACACCGTTGCGTTGCAACAGTGCGGCCGCGGCGGTGGCACGGGCGTCGAGCGTCGCGTAGTCCAGCGCGGTTCCGGTGTCGTCGAGCACCGCGGGAGCATCAGGCGTCCGGGCGGCGAGGTGCTTGATCCGCGTCGCCACCGGGTGCTGATCGGCAGGCGCCGGACCGCCGTCACCGGGCAGCGGCAGCAGGCCGCTGGACGAGAGCTCGAACGTGCTGACGTCGAGGCCCGGCGCGTCGAGGGTGAACCGCAGCACCTGGACGAGCATGGTGGCGATCTGCCGGGCACCCGCCGCCTCGAACGCCGGCGTCGAGTACTCCAGGAAACCGGTGATCGCGCCGGCCCGTTCCTCGAACAGGAACAGCGAGAGGTCGACCTTCGCGGTGCCGTTGTGCAGCTCCCGCATCCGCACGTCGAGACCCGGCAGGCGCAGCGAGCGCCGCACGTCCTGCTGGAAGCCGAACATGACCTGGAACAGCGGATTGCGGTCGACCAGACGCGGTGGTGCGACGGCGTCCATCAGCTCGCCGAGCGGAAGGCCGCTGTGCTTCACCGTCTCCACCAGGTCCGCGTGTACGCGGCCGACCAGCTCACCGAGCGTCGCCGGCTGGCGCAGGTCGCCGCGGAACACGCAGAGGTTCGCCAGGTACCCGATGACGCCGGCGAGTTCCGGCTGGTCGCGGTTCGCGACGGGCAGGCCGACGAGCAGGTCGTCGGCGCCGCTGCACCTGTTGAGCACCACCAGAAAGGCTGTGAGCACCACGGAGGAGGCCGACACGCCGTGGCGGGCCGCGTACACCCGCACCCGGTCGGCCAGGTCGGCGTCGATCACGACGTCGTGCCGTGCGCCCGTGAACGACTGGCGGGGCGGGCGGCGGGCGTCGGTCGGCAGTTCGAGCACCATCGGGGCCCCGCGCAGGCGTTGTGCCCACTGCGCCCGCAGCTCCGTGCGGTCCTGATCTCGTTGCCACAGCACGTAGTCCGCGAACTGGAGCTCGTCAGGGTCACGCCGGAGCTGGCGCCCGTCGGTGATCCGCTGGTAGCCGTCGAAGATCTCCTCCAGCAACAGCAGCAACGACAGCCCGTCGCACACTGCGTGGTGCACGCTCATGACCAGCACGTGCTGCTCCTGCGCGGTCCTGACGAGCACCGCGCGCATCAGCGGCGGCTGCGTCAGGTCCCAGCCACGCCGCACCTCCTGCGCGCTGACGCGGTCGGCTTCGAGCAGCGGCCGCGCCTCGCGGCTGACGTCGATCAGCCGCAGTGCCACGGTCAGGCCGGGCGAGACCTGTTGCACCACACCGTCGTCCGCGCCGTGCAGGCCGGTCCGCAGCACCTCGTGCCGCGTGACGACCGCGTTGAGCGCGGACTGCAGCGCCACGACGTTGAGCACCCCGTCGAGCTCGATCCGCAGTGCGAGGGTGTAGGCGGCGGTGGACGCCGGGGCGATCTGGCCGAGGAACCACAGTCGTTCCTGGCCGGGGGAAGCGGGGAACCGCAGCATCGGCGATGCTCCTCGTTGCTCGAATCAGGGCTCGTATCAGGGCTCTGCGGTGAAGCGCGCGCGGTCGACGCGGCGCGGACCGGCGGCGACGGCGGGGAGCTCAGCCAGTCGCTCGACGAGTTCCGCCTGCGCGGCCACGGTTCTGCTCTCCCACAGCTCGGCCAGCACGACGCGCACCGCGAACTCGTCGGCCAGCAGTCCCGCGAGCCTCGCCAGCATCAGCGAATGGCCGCCCAGCTCCAGGAAGTCGTCGGTGACACCGACCTCGGACTCACCGAGCAGGACGGTCCACAGTCGCGCCACCCTGCGTTCGGTCGGGGTGCGGGGACCGACCCGCTCGCCGCGTGCGAGTGTGGTGGTCGGTGCCACCCGCAGGGCGTGCCGGTCGACCTTGCCGTGCCGGTTGCGCGGCAGCTCGGTGTGCACGGCGAACTCCGCGGGCACCATGTATCCGGGCAGTTCGGCCATCAACCGGTGCCGCACGCCCTGCAGCCAGTCCGCCTGCGCACCCTCGACCGGACCGGCGGGCACGAGGTGCGCGACCAGTCTGCGGTCCTGGGTCTCGCCGGCCGCGTCGACCACGACGTCACGCAGGTCGGTCACCCGGCGCAGCGCGTGCTCGACGTCACCGAGCTCGATGCGGAACCCGCGCACCTTGACCTGGTGGTCACTGCGGCCGAGGAAGTCGAGCTGCCCGTCCGGGCGCCACCGGACCAGGTCGCCGGTCCGGTAGACCCGCTGCCCGCCGGCCGCGGCGAGGAACCGCGCGCCGGTGAGCCCTGACCTGCCCGCGTACCCGGTCGCCACCCCGGCACCGCCGATCAGCAGCTCACCGATCGCGCCGACCGGGACCGGGCGCAGGTCGCCGTCGACGACGTGCAGGCTCGTCCCGCCGACCGGGCGGCCGATCGGGACCGGATCGGTGGTGGTCTCGTCCAGCTCCGCGAACGCCGAGTACGTCGTGGTCTCGCTGGGGCCGTACAGGTTGAGCACGCGGGCGTGCGGCAGCCGTTGCTTCACGGTGCGCACGAGCTCGGCGGGCAACGGCTCGCCCGCCATGTTCACGACGCGCAGGCTCCGCGGCAGGGCGTCGTTGTCCAGCAGGCTCGCCACCGCGGACGGCACGGTGTTCAGCAACGTGGGCTCGTCGGTGATGTCGACCAGGTCGAGCACGCCGTCGAGCAACCGCACACTGCCGCCATGGGCGAGCGGCACGAAGATCTCGAAGATCGACAGGTCGAACGTGATCGGGGTGACCGCCAGCACGCGGGCGAGCTCGGGCGCGGTGAACTCCTCGCCGGCCCAGTGCACGAGGTTCGCGGCAGCACCGTGGGGGATCACCACGCCCTTGGGCCGCCCGGTCGACCCCGAGGTGAACAGGACGTACGCCGCCTGGTCCCGGCCGGTGGGCGGAACCTCGTGCTCCGCCTCGCCCAGCTCGTCCACGACGAGGGCGGGAATGCCGGTGCCGCGCAGCTGACCCGCGGTCTGCCCGGTCACCGCGACCGCCGCGCAGCCTGCGTCCATCACGATCTCGGCGAGCCTGGCCGGTGGGCTGGACGGGTCGAGCGGGACGTACGCGGAGCCGTACCGCAGGATGCCCAGCAGCACGGCGATCAGGTCGCGCCGGCGGGGCAGCAGCACGGCGACCCTGTCACCCGGCCGCACTCCCGCGGCCTTCAACCGCACCGCCACCGCGGCCGACCTGGCGGCGAGTTCGGCGTAACCGAGGTTTCCGTCCTGGGACCGCACCGCGATCCGGCCGGGATGACGTGCGGCCGCGCGCAGGACGAGTTCGTGCAGAGCGCCGGAAGTGTTGGGCGGCAAAGGGGAGACGCCGAACCGCGGGCCGGCCGGACCGGTCAGCGTCAGCTCCGCCACCGCGGCGGAGGGGTCGGCGGTCATCGCGTCGACCGCGGCGGCGAACGCGTCCGCGAACCGGTCGGCGAGCCACGCCGGGTGCGCCGCCAGGTCGGCCTCGACCCGGCCGGTGAGCGTGTTGCCGTGTGCCACCAACAGGGTGGCGAGTCCGAACGGGCCGATCGACGGCGGCGCGACCGTGGCCGTCACACCGACAGCACCGATCCGAGCCGTGCCGTGGCCGAGCAACGCGGCGGCAAGTCCTTTGGGAGCACCGGGAGTGTCCTGCTGGAGCACCAGCGCGGCGGACGGCACCGGAACCGCGGAACCGCCCCTCGCCACCAGTTCCGGGTAGCCGGCGGCCTGATGCGCGAGCGCACCGCGCAACCGTCGCGCGGTCTCCGCGACGGCCTCCTGCACGGTGCCTCCCAGGTCGACCGGCAACGCCACGGTCGACACGTGGTAGCCGACGGCGCGGTAGGTACCGGAAGTCCGGCCGTGCAGCGGAACGGCGACCGGCACCCGGACACTTCCGGAGAACCGGCCGAGCACGATCGCCTGCGCCACCAGCAGCACCGAGTACCGGCTCACGCCGCACCGTCTGGCGAGCGCGTCCAGCGCCTCCGTCCGATGTGGACCGAGGTCGAAGGTGGCGTGGTGGCTCGATCGGGTCCTGCCGGTGCGCGGCGGAATCCCGCTCGCGGAGGGCAACCGGAGTGGTTCGCACTCGGTGGCGAGCAGCCGGGACCAGAACTGCCACGCCCGGTCGAG
Organism: Lentzea alba; assembly: GCF_011067745.1. GTDB lineage: Bacteria > Actinomycetota > Actinomycetes > Mycobacteriales > Pseudonocardiaceae > Lentzea > Lentzea alba. The sequence goes on along the minus strand of NZ_JAAMPJ010000009.1, from coordinate 115,188 downwards.
CCGCGCGGGATCGGCGGCGGGAGCGGGCGTGGCCGGCGGATCGAGCGTGTTCCCGTTCAGCAGTGCGGCGAACTCGCCGACCAGCAGGCCGACCGACCAGAGATCGGCGACGGCGTGGTGCACCCGGACGAACACGTCGGTGTGCCGGCCGCGCACCACCGTCGCGGTGAAGAGCGGTCCGGTGTCGATCGACAGCACGGGTCGTGGCCTGCGCACGGGATCGAACTCGCCGGTCACGGTGAGCCAGCGGTCGTCCGGCAACCGGTCGACGATCCGGTGCCAGCCGTTCTCCGCCCGCGCGAACCGCGTGCGCAGCGCGTCGTGCCGGAGGACCAGCTCGGTCAACGCGCGGGACACGGCGTCGGCGTCGATACCGGCGGACAGCCGCAGCACCACTTCGAGCACCGATCCGGGATTGTCCGGATCGAGTTCGTGGAGTGTGCAGAGCGCGTGCTGCCCGCCGGAGCTCAGCAATGACATGAATCGAGTCTAGGAACGGCCCGTTCACTCGAAAGAAGTTCTTTCCGGATCGAGCGAACCTCTGACAGAGAAAGGAAAGCGAGCTGCTTTCGGGCCACTAGGAGACGACGTACCGCCCGGCCATCCCCATGGCCATGTGGTCGGCGTAGTGGCAGTGGTAGAGCCACTTGCCGGGATTGTCCTCGACCCATTCCAGCACGAGCGTCTCCGACGCCTCGATCGCCTCCGAGTCGACGTACCTCTTTCCGTCGTGCCAACGGTGCCCGTGCACGTGGAACACGTGGGGCAGCAGGCCGAGAGTGCCTATGTGCCACCGCACCCGCTGCCCGACGCGCGCGGTGAGCGTCGGGGTGTTGTCCACGAACGCGTAGCCGTTGAAGCCCATCATGTTCGTCTTGACCGGCATGAGCGTCGTCCAGAACTCGGACAGGAACAGGAAGAACTCGCGGTCGACCGGCTTGGTCTTCGCGTCGGTGACGACGACGAATCCGTAAAGTCCCATCATCACGGCGAGTTCCATGACCGGCATCTTCTCGGCGGCTGCCTGCATGGTCGCCCGGTGCTCGCTCGACGAGTGCGCGCCGTGCTCGCCGTGCCCGCCGTCCGGTGGCAGCGACAGGTTCGGCATCGGTTTGGAGTGGTCGTGGTACACCCAGGTGCCGACCGAGCTCGGCACGCACCTCCAGGTGTAGGTGTACTCACCGCCGGGCGGAATCGCGGTGCCCGGCCGGTCGGGGTCGTCCGCCAACCAGGCGCCGTCGGAGTCGTTGCCGTACTCGACACCGTGCGGGTGCATGCTGTACGGGAACTTCCACTTGGTGTCGTTGTTCCGGAAGTGGATCTTGATGGTGTCGCCGACCTGGCCGCGGATGATCGGGCCGGGAACTCCGGTGTTGGGTCCGATGTCGTCGTTGCCGGGCAACGGTTTCTTCCACCCCGGCGTGTACGCCCGGTAGCCGAGCGCGTGGTAGCTCGTCTGCTCGGGGGTGAACGTCATGCCCATCATGTTGTCCTTGCCGTTGGGCACGACGTTCCAGTGGAACGAGTCGACCTGGATCCAGTACTCCTTGATCCGTCCGCCTCCCTGAGCCATGGCGGCAGGATCGGCAGCGCCGCCGACACCGGCGGCCACGACCAGGCCGCCGGCTCCCAGTTGCAGCAACGAGCGACGGTCAATGCCAGCAGAACTGCCCACACTTCCCCCATCCGGTTCGCGATCGGGTTGATCGCTCGCGAGTCATGGTCAGCAGACACTCGCGAACCGGGCAAGGCGGACGAAAGACACCTGAAAGGGCGGGGGATCAGCGCAGTGCGGCGCGCCGGACCATCGTGGCCACGACGACGACCGTGACGACCAACCCGATCGCGGTGACCACGGCGAGAGTCGCGTATCCGCCACCCGCCATCAGCACACCGGCGCCGATGCTCGCGAGTCCCGACGCGGTCCACGCCAGCGCGTCGACGACGCCCTGCAGGCGAGTCCTGGCGGCCTCCGGCATACCGGAGCTGAGCAGGCTGCTGCTGCCGACGAACGCGAGATTCCACCCGTAGCCCAACAGGAACAGCGCGGTGTAGGAGACGAACCCGGCTACGTCCGGTGCGAGGAACGCGCTCACCGCCGCGACCACCAGCGTGACCAGTCCGGCCAGTGCCACGCGAGCGCCGCCGAACCGGTCGGCCAGCCTGCCCGACACCGGCGCGAACGCGAACATCCCGACGAGGTGCACGGTGAGGATCGCGCCGACCTCGCCCAGACCGTGGCCGTGCTGGTGCATCTCCAGCGGTGTCATCGTCATCACCGCGACCATGGCGACCTGGCTCGCGATCATCGCCGTCAGCGCGACGAGCGTGACCGGGAGCCGCAGCAACGTGCGGACCGGCGGTGCCTCGGCCACCGCCGTGGTGGCCGGGCGGTGCGCGCCCACCAGCAGGGCGGTGATCCCTCCTGCCAGCACGGAAGTCAGCAGCACCAACAGGAACGGTCCTGTCATGCGCTCCAGACCGAGCCCGCCGGCCGTGTGCGCCGTGACCGAGATCAGCGCCGGCCCGGCGAACGCGCCGATCGTGCCGCTCCACACCACCACGCCGAGCGCGAAGCTCTTGCGCTCCGGCGGGTACAGGTCGGCGGCCGCGTACCTCGACAGCTGAGCGCCGCCGTTGCCGATGCCCATCAGCACCATGCCGGCGATCAGCCACAGCAACGACCCCGCCTGCACCGCCGAGACCGCCACGACCGCGCCGCCGACGCCGATCCCGTAGCCCAGCACCAGTCCGCTGCGCCTGCCGCGGCGCGCCATGTGCAGTGCCAGCCAGATCGTGCCGATCGCGGTGCCGAGCACGTTCGCCGCGTTCGGCGCACCGCTCAACCACGGCGCCGCGGTCTCACCGGCGATCAGCGTGCCCGCCGTCGCCGCTCCGACCATCGCGGTGTTCGTGAGCGCCACGCCCCCGAAGAGCGCGACCATCGGCCGCGTCCGCGATGTTTCCCCCTCCACCAGCAAAGTGTTCCCCATGCACACAACGGTAGGTAGTGCAATGGCCCGATGGGGCGGTGTTGTAACACTCGTTTGGAGGGCGAAGGCAATCAGTTGATGCGGCTGCGTAGTCGGAAAGGTGCATCGGCGGAGTTGGTTTCGGTTCGAAAAGTGATCTCTTGCGTCTATCTGTCCGCGTTCCGCACCGGCGGGCGTGCACCTGGTTGGGTCGAGGGACATGACGACTCAGAACACTCCTGTGAAGGTCGACCTCTGGTTCGACACGCTGTGCCCGTGGACCTGGGTGCTGTCCAGGTGGCTGCTCGAAGTGGAGAAGGTGCGCGACGTCGAGCTGACGTTCCACGTGCTGAGCGTGTCGCTGCTCAACTCCGGCCAGGAGATCCCCGAGCAGTACCGGGACGAGCCGGAGGCGTTCCTCGACCGGATGCGCAGGGCGCTGGCACCGGTCAGGGTGCTCGCCGCGACCGCGAAGCAGGCGGGCGACAGCGCTGTGCGCGATCTCTACACCGCGATGGGTTCCCGGATCCACGTCGGCGGCGACAAGGACTTCGAGAACGTGATCGAGCAGGCTCTCGCCGAGGTGGGCCTGCCGGCCGAACTGGCGGAGGCCGGGCGCACCGACGCCTACGACGGCCTGCTGAAGGACAGCACCAAGGCGGGCATGGACCCGGTCGGCCTGCGGGTCGGGTCACCGATCCTGCACGTCGACGGCGCCGCGCTGTTCGGACCGGTGATGTCCCGCATCCCGCGCGGCGAGCAGGCGGGCGAGTTGTTCGACTCGCTCGCCGGGCTCGCCGCGTTCCCGTACGTCTACGAGCTCAAGCGTGACCGGCTCGAGGAACCGGTCACGTCCTGACCGGGCGTCCGGCGACCCGTCCCCTGGCCACGACCATGCGGATGTCGTGCAGGTGGGCCAGTTCCGCGGACGGGTCGCCGCCGACGACGATCAGATCGGCGTCCAGACCGGGCTCGATCCGCCCGGTGACGCCGGCGAGCCCGAGCAGCCGGGCGGCGGACGTGGTCGCGAGCTCGATCACCTCCGCCGCCGGGAAACCGAGCCACTCGTACAGCTCCAGCATGCCCGCGTAGTCGTCGAACACCGCGTCGTGGACACCGCCGTCGGTACCGGGCAGCAGCGGTACGCCCAGCTCCCGCATCCACACCAGCCGCCCGTACAGCTCGCGGGCCGCCTGCTCGCCGAGCCGCTCGACCGAGCCGCGCCAGTCCCGCCCGCACGTGGTGCAGCACGCGGCGATCCCGCGTTCCGCCATGGTGCGCGCCACGTCGTCGCGGCGCTCCGGCGTTCCGGTCGCGTCCAGCCAGGTGCAGTGCTCGACCGTGCTGACGCCCGCGGTGATCGAGCGGACGATCGACTCGGTGCCGTGCGCGTGCGCGGCGACCGGAAGACCGAACCGGTCCGCCTCGTCGACCACCGCGGCCAGTTCCGCGGTGGTGAACTGCGACTCCCACATGCTCGCGCCGCCCGCGGTGATGTGGCCTCCGCTGGCCATCACCTTGATCACGGCGGCACCGGCGTCGGCGTTGCGGCGCACCAGGTCCCGCATCGCGCGCTCGCCGGCGACCTCGCCGCCGAAGAACCAGCAGTGCCCGCCGGGCGGGGTCAGGGGAGTGCCGGCGGCGAGGATCCGCGGGCCGGGCACCGCGCCCGCCTCGACCGCGTTCCGCAGGCGCAACGCCCTTCCCTTGAGATCACCGAGATCGCGCACCGTGGTGACGCCGGCGGTGAGCAGATCCCGCGCGCGTTCCGGCAGCCGGGTCTCGTCCTCCCGCAGCATCGCGCCGACCGGGTCGTCGCTCGCGTCGAAGCAGAAGTGCACGTGCCCGTTGATCAGCCCCGGTAACAGCGTCGCGCCGGGGTGGTCGTGGCGCGGTGTGCCGGGGCCGGCGAGGTGCTCGACCTCGGTGCGCGGCCCGGCGGCGACGATGGTTCCGCCGCGCACCAGCACGGCCGCGTCCTCGACGCGGTCGCCCACCGGTCCGCGCAGCATGGTCCCCGCCGTGATCAGCATTCGACGCTCCTGCCCAGCCGTTCCAGCACCACCCGCAGCACCCTCCGCGACGTCGCGAAGTTCAGCCGGGCGAACCCGTCGCCGCCGGGGTTGAACGACGGGCCGGGGCTCAGTTCGACCCGGCCGTGCCGCCGCACCAGTTCCGCCGGGTCGTCCCCGAGCCCCGCGGCCCGGAAGTCGAGCCACGCCAGGTAGGTCGCTTCCGGCACGTGCCAGCGCACACCGGGAAGCGACTCGGCCACGAAGTCCGCCACCATCCGCCGGTTGTCGTCGAGGTAGCCGACCGCGGCGGACAGCCACTCGTCGCATTCGGTCCACGCGGCGATCGTCGCGTGCACGCCGAAGAGTCCCGCGACGCCGAACAGGTCGGACGGCTGGGCGGCCAGTGCGTCCCGCAACCACGACGGTCCGACGTGGGCGACGGCGCACCGCACGCCGGCGAGGTTGAACGCTTTGGTGGCCGACGTGACGGTGACCGTGCGCGCCTCGACGTCCTGGCCCAGCGCGGCGAACGGGAGGTGCCGGTGCGGCGCGTAGACCAGGTCGGAGTGGATCTCGTCGGAGATCACCAGCAGGTCGTGCCGGTGGGCGACCTCCGCGAGCGCGCGCAGTTCCTCCTCGGTGAACACCCGGCCGGTCGGGTTGTGCGGGTTCACCAGCAGCAGCACCCGGCAGCCGGTGGCGGCGACGTCGGCGGCGAACCGCTCGGTGTCGAACACCCAGCCGTCGTCGGTGTCGATCGCCGGGATCGGGACGAGACGCCTGCCCATCCGCGTGATCGTCCGGGCGAACGGGGCGAAGCACGGCGTGTGCAGCGCGACGCCGTCCCCCGGCGCCGTCGCGAGCTGCAGCACGACCTGCACGGCCTGCGTCACGTCGGTGAACTCCCTCACCTGCGTGCAGTCCGGGTGCCACTCGTGCTGCGCGCCCATCCGCGCGCTGAACACCTCGCGCAGCGGCGTTCGGCCGTCCGGCCAGTCCGGGTAGCCGAGGTCGCCCTCCAGCGCGAGCGCGGCGAGCCTGCGCCTGATCGGCTCCGCGACCGGGAAGTCCATGTCCGCGACCCAGGCCGGCAGGACGTTGGCCGGCGGCACCCGCCACTTCGCGCCGGACTTCGCCCGCAACCAGCGAAGGTCGAGGTTGTCGAAGCCGGCGACTAGTGTGCCGGGTCGTTCGGTTGTCGTTGTCTGGTTCATGCGGCAATCCCCCGAGAAGGTGAAACAAAGTTCGGACGCAATACTGAACGCGATCGGGCTCACCGCGGTGCCGGTCGGAACAGACTCCTGAAAGGCAGTGGAATCCAGCTCTTTCCAGATCCGGAAAGAGCGCAGCCGGGCGGTCCGCGCGTCGATACTGTGGTGAGCCGTGGAGCTGCGAATGTTTGTCGAGCCCCAGGAAGGGGCTACCTACTCCGACCAGTTGCGGGTGGCGCGTTGCGCCGAGGACGCGGGCTATGGCGCGTTCTTCCGCTCCGACCACTACATGAAGACCGGCCCGGTCGACGGCAGCCCGGGACCGACCGACACGTGGGTCACGCTCGGCGCCATCGCGCGCGAGACGTCCACGATCAGACTCGGCACGTTGATGACCGCGGCGACCTTCCGGTACCCCGGCCCGCTCGCGATCGCGGTCGCGCAGGTCGACGAGATGTCCGGTGGCCGCGTCGAGTTCGGCTTCGGCGCCGCGTGGTTCGAGGGCGAGCACAAGGCGAACGGCGTGCCGTTCCCCCGGGTGGCCGAACGGTTCGAGCGGTGCGCGGAGCAGCTCGAGATCATCACCGGGCTGTGGCGCACTCCGGTCGGCGACTCGTTCTCCTACGAGGGCAAGCACTACCAGATCACCGACTCGCCCGCACTGCCCAAGCCGGTGCAGCCGTCCGGTCCGCCGATCCTGATCGGTGGTGGCGGTCCGCGCAGGACACCCGCGCTCGCGGCCAGGTTCTGCGACGAGTTCAACGTGTCCCTGCGCGACATCGGCACGACGGCCGAGCAGTTCGACCGCGTGCGTGCGGCGTGTCGTGCCGTGGACCGCGATCCGTCCGAGGTGGTCTTCTCGGTGGCGCAGACGGTGTGCGTCGGCGCGGACGACGCCGAGGTGGCCCGCAGGGCCGCCGCGATCGGCCGCGAGCCGGACGACCTGCGCGCCAACGGCATCGCGGGCACGCCGGCCGAGGTCGTCGACCGGATCGCCGAGTGGGTGCGTCGCACCGGGGTCAGCCGCATCTACCTGCAGCTGCTCGACCTGGCCGACCTCGACCACGTCGAACTGATCGCGGACAAGGTGGTGCCGCAGCTCAGCACTGTCCAATGAGGACGGTTAGTGCGCAGTGGCCGCCCGTGCCATGCTGATGACCATGGCTACGTGGCAGCGTTTTGAACAAGAGGCGAGCGAGCTCGCGGTCGAGGTGCGGCGGGTCTTCGAGCAGTCGACCAGTCACGTGCTCGCGACACTGCGCCGGAACGGTTCGCCCAGGGTGAGCGGGATCGAGGTGCAGTTCTCGGGACCGGACCTCACCTTCGGTTCCATGACCGGCGCGGTCAAGGTGCGGGATCTCTTGCGGGACCGCAGGTTCGCCCTGCACTCGCAGCCCGCGGAAGGCGGCGACGCCAAGATCTCCGGCGTCGCCGTCGAGGTCACCGAGCCCAGCGCCGAGGAGCGCGGCAGCCACCTCTTCCGACTGGACATCGAGGAAATCGTCTACACGGCACTCGGTGACGACCAGAAGCACCTGCTCATCCAGCTGTGGCGGCCAGGTCGGGAAGTCACGAAGTTCAAGCGATACTGAGGTTCCCTCTAGAACGCCCTCGCCGATTGGATCCTTACGGCATGATGGTTCGGTGGAGCCATCGCCACGCGTAGGGAAGGTTCTGGGGGCACATGGATTTCCGATCCGAAAGGACTCTTGACCAGATCGACTGGTCGATCCTGCGAGAACTGCAGGCGGACGCCCGCCTGTCGTACTCGCAGCTGGGCAAGAGAGTGAACTTGTCGCCGCCCGCTGTCGCGGAGCGTGTTCGAAGACTAGAGCGAACGGGTGTCATCACTGGCTATCGGGCGACAGTCAGTGCACCGAGAGCAGGCATCCCGGTGTCCGCGTTCGTCGAGATGGACTGCGAACCGGGCAGGTGCCTGCTGTCCACCAGTGAGGTCGGTGACTACCCGGAGATCGTCGAGATCCACCGGCTCACCGGTGCGCACTGCGTGATGCTGAAGGTGCGCGCGCTGTCGCTCGAACATCTCGAAGGCGCGCTGGAACGCATCGGCCAGCACGGCAAGACCCGTGTGTCCGTCGTGCTGTCCACCCAGTTCGAGGGCCGTCCCGTCGAAGCCCAGTCGCACGACTTCACCCGCGCTTCGCGTTCGGACGGCTGGAGCACCTCGTAACCTTTGATTTGAATTCTTGCGCGTCCCTTTCAGGAACTGACGGGGTGGTCCGGTGACGTGATTGGGTGACGTGGTGACGGGGTTCCGGTCGCAATTGCCGGGCCCGTGTTCTGCGTCTCTCCATGAACTCGTTGGCGAACTCGGGGAGTTCTCGCATGTCTTCTTACGTTCGGATCTCCGATCGGATTCCGCTGCCGGCACTGGAACTCGACCGCCCTTTCGCGGTCTCGGCCACGCGCACGGACACCTATCCCGTGCACGTGTGCCGCAACGAGGGCGATGGTGTACGGCACCTCCTGCGCGAGATCGACGGCCGCCGGGTCGCGATCATCACCGACGACACGGTCGCCACGCTGCACGCGACCCGGCTCGCGCTCGTCCTGCGGGACCACGGCGTGCACCTCGCGATGGCCTCCTTCCCCGCGGGTGAGGCGAACAAGAGCCTGCGCACCGCGTGGGACATGCTCGACTGGCTGGCGTCGTCGTCGATCGCGCGCCGCGACGTGGTGCTCGCGGTCGGCGGCGGCGTCGTGATCGACACGGTCGGCTGGGTGGCGAGCGCGTACATGCGCGGCGTGCCGTACGTGAACGTGCCGACGACCCTGCTGGCGCACGTCGACGCGGCACTCGGCGGCAAGGTGGCGGTCGACCACCCGTCGGCGAAGAACCTGATCGGCGCCTTCTACCAGCCCAAAGCAGTCGTCTCGAACGTCGGCTACCTGTCGACGCTCGACACCAGGCAGCTCGCGGCCGGCCTCGCCGAGGCGATCAAGAAGGGCGTCATCAGCTCGCCCGCGTTGTTCGGCCTGATCGAACAGGTCGCCGCCGACGTCCTGAACCGCGACCTCGTCTGCCTGGAGGAGGTCGTGCGGGCCGCGAGCGTGATCAAGTGCGAGCTGGTGTCCCGCGACCCCTACGAGGAGGACCTGCGGCGCCCGTTGAACTTCGGCCACACCGTCGGCCACGCCGTGGAGACCGTCACGGGCTACGGCCCGGTCCTGCACGGCGAGGCGGTCGCGTTCGGCATGACCGTGGCCGCGCAGATCGCGGTGTCACGCGGCCTGCTCGACAGCGGCGTGCGCGACCGCCTCGTCACGCTGCTGCGGACAGTCGGCCTGCCCACGTCGTTGTCCGACCTGCCGGTCCCGGTCGACCCGGCGGCCGTGGTGGCGGCACTGGACCAGGTGCGCAAGATCAGGGACGGCAAGATCCGCTTCGTGCTGCCGGTCGAGCTCGGCTGCACCGTGATCGCCGACGACGTCACCAACGCCGAGGTCCGCGACGCCATGCTCGCGAGCCTCGCGGTGGGCACCAGGTGAACGGCGAACTGCGCTGCGCGGCCGTGCTGTTCGACCTCGACGGCGTCCTCGTCGACTCGGGCAGCACGGTCGAGCGCTCGTGGCGCGACTGGGCGCGCAGGCAGGGCCTGGCCGAGGAGGAAGTGCTCCGCGTTTGCCACGGCCGCACGTCGGCGGCGACCATCGCGGCCGTGGCGCCCCACCTCGACGCGCGGGCCGAGGCGGAACGCCTGGAAGCGTTGCAGGCAACCGACACCGCCTCCCTGCGCGTCTGCCCCGGTGCGGCGGCCGTGCTCTCGGCGCTGCCCGCGTCGTCGTGGGCCGTGGTCACCTCGGGCAGCAGGCAGCTCGCCACCTCGCGGTTGCGCGGCGTCGGGTTGCCGGTGCCCGGGGTGCTGGTCACCGCGGACGACGTGCGGCACGGCAAGCCTGATCCGGAGGGCTACCTGGCCGCCGCTGCCCGGCTCGGGCTCGACCCGTCCCGGTGCGTGGTGGTGGAGGACGCCCGGCCCGGGGTGCTTGCCGCGCGTGCGGCGGGGTGCCGGGTGGTGGGGATCGAGGGGCCGTCGCTGGGCTCGGTGGCGGAGGTCGACGTGGTGGTGGCGAATCTGGCCGGGCTGGCGGTGGCGGCAGTGGGCGGCTTGATCCGGCTGATGGTGAGACAGGTCAGTGATGTCTGACCGCGTGGTCGTGGTGGCCGGCCTGTCCGGGATGGCGAGCCTGTCCGGGGTGGCGGCGGCGGCCGCCGGTGGCCGGATCCGACCGGTGAAGCGGGCCGGCGATGTCTGACGGTGCGGTGGTGGTCGTGGGCCGTGGCCTCATCGGTGCCCTCACCGCCGCACGGCTCCGCGCGGCCGGGCACGAGGTCGTGACGATGGCCCGCACCGGTGCGGACGTCTGTCTGGACCTGGCGGATCCGGACGGGTTCCGCACGGCGTTGTCCCGGCTGCGCCCGGAGACCGTGATCCTGACGCACGGCCCGTCCGACGTGACGTGGATCGAGAGCAACGAGGCCGAGGCGGCGCGAGCACACGTCGGTACCGCGGAAGTTGTTGCGGAGCAGGGTGTTCGAACGGTTCTGGTGTCCACCGACAACGTCTTCTCCGGCGCCGAGGGGCGGCGTCGGCCGTCCGACGCCATTGCACCGGCCAACGCGTACGGCAGGGTCAAGGCCGCGGCCGAACGCGTGCTGCTCGGCGCGGGCGGGCACCTCGTTCTGCGCGTGAGCCTCGTGTACGGGTGGACCGGTGCGGCCCACCGCACCACCTACGGCCAGCGGTGCCTGGAGGCTGCGGCGAGCAGGCAGAAGTTGCCGGCACCGGCCGACCAGTCCTTCACCCCGATCCACGTCGACGACGTGGCCGGCGTGCTCACCTCCGTGTGCCGCGACGGCCGCACCGGCCTGGCTCACCTGGCCGGGCCGCTCGAGTTGAGCAGGTTCGACTTCGCCCGCACCGCCTACCGCCTGGCGGGTGCGCCGGAAGCGCTCGTGCGACCGTGCCTGCGCGCGGACACCGAGTGGGCCTCGCGGCCGAGGTTCTCCTCGTTGGCGTGCGACGACTTCGGGCATCTTCCGATGACGCCGGAAGAGGGTCTTGCCCGGATGTTGGGGGAGGCCGCGGCATGACGTTGTTCGCGGTGGACGCGGGAGGCAGCCGGACGAGGGTGCTGCTCGCCGGGAAGGAGGTGGTCGAGCTGCCATCGGTGAACCGGCACGCCACCGGCGATCTGGCGGACGACGCGCTGCGCGAGGTGTTCGAGCTGGTGCGGCACAACGGAGCGGTCGCCGGGTGGTTCGCCAGCGCGTCGGTCGACCCCGAGCACGTCGAGGACGAGCTCGAGCGCGTCCGGTGCGCGGCGTCCGGGGTGGGCGGGCACGTGGTGGTGTCGAACGACGTCGTGCCGTTGCTGTGGGGCGTGCCGGAGCTGGCCGGTGGTGGCGTCGTTGCCGTGTGCGGCACGGGATCCGGCTTTCTCGGCGCCGACGGCCGTGGTCGCGTGGCGCGTGCGGGCGGGTGCGAGTACCTGGGCAGCGACGAGGGTGGCGCCGTCGACATCGGGTGGCGAGGCCTGCGCGCGGCGGTGCGATCGCTGGACGGCAGGGGCGGCGCCACCACGCTGGTCGACGCGCTCGGCGGTGACGTCACACGACTCGCCAGGGACCTCGCCGCGCGGCCCTTTCCCAAGCAGGGCCTGGCGAATCTCGCCGGAGCGGTGTGCGCGGCGTGGGTACGAGGTGACCACGTCGCCGGTGAAGTCGTCGATGCCGCGGTCGGCGAGCTCGTCGCCGGTGTGCGCGCGGTGCGGCACCGGTTGGGACTGCCGGACGGGTTCGCCGTCGCGACGACGGGCGGTGTGCTCACCGGATGCCCTGAGCTGCAACGAGAACTGACCGCGCGACTGCGTGCGGAAGCAGACGCGGGTGTGGTCGTGGCGGTCGAGGAGACGGCACGGGTCGTGCTCGCGGCGCTGGAACGGCTCGTCGACGCGGATCGGCGGCCCGCGCTGCCGGAGGGGATCGCCGGGCGGCACGCGTGGTTGCTGGCAGGCTGACCTGGAAGGAGAACGGACTTGTTGCTGGGACTGTGTCTGGCGGCGTTCGGCGGCAGCGGGTTGCGCACCGCGCTCGACCAGGCGGGCGGCCTCTGCCTCGACGTACCGACGGACACCACGCTCGGTCTCGTCGACCCGGTGCGGTGCGGTCAGGACGACCGGTATCTGGACGAGGTCGCCGAACACCTCAAGGGGCACAACGTGACGTGCGTCAGCAACAGCAGGGACGCGCAGTTGCTGCTGGGCCCGCACGACCGGCACACCGATCCGGTGTGCCCCGGTGACGCGGAAACCAAGCGGGCGCACGCGATCCGCTGCTCGCTCGGCGCGATCCGGCTCGCGGAACGGGTGAACGCGGGCTCTGTGCGGCTGCTGCCGGGCTGTCCCGACTTCGGGCGCTGGCTGTCCTGGTGGGGCAGCGACGTCGGTTGGCAGGACAACGTGGACGCGTTCAGCGAGCACGCGAAACCACTGCTGACGGCCGCCCGTGACGCCGGGCTGCGGATTCTGCTGGAACCGCACCCGAAGCAGGTCGTCTACGACCGCCGGAGCATCGAGTTGCTCCTCGACGCCACCGCGGAGTGGCAGGACGTGATCGGTCTCTGCATCGACCCGGCGAACCTCGCCGCCACCGGCCACGACCCGGTGGACGCGGTGCGCGGCTGGGGCGACCGGATGGTGGCGGTCCACGCGAAGGACCTGCAACGCGGCAACGGCACCGGTGCCGGGTGGAGCCGGTACGGGCCGCAGCCACCGATCCGGTTCCGGGCCCTCGGTCTCGGCGAGCTCGACTGGCCGGTGCTGGTGTCGACGCTGCAGGACGAGGGGTTCAGGGGTGTGCTCTACGTCGAGCACGAGGACGCGTTGCTGCCGCGCGCCCAGAGCATCGGTCTCAGCCTGGACCTGTTGCGCTCCCTCATTCCCGCGACCAGGGCGGAGGGACGGACGTGGTGACCCCGCGCTGGGTGCGCACGTCGCCGGTCAGACCCCGGATGGTGCACGTCAACTCGACGGCGACCGGTGGCGGTGTCGCCGAACTGCTGCACCGGCTGGTCCCCGCCCTGAACGCGAGCTGGGCGGTCATCGACGGCACCGCGGAGTTCTTCGCCATCACCAAGCAGCTGCACAACCTGCTGCACGACCGGGCGGATCCCGCTGTGCTCGCGGACCCGGCGACCAGGGCCACCTACGACGAGGTGCTGGCACCGCAGGCGGAGTGGCTGGCCGGACAGCTCGACCGCGGTGACGTCGTGGTCCTGCACGACCCGCAGACCCTGGGGATGGCCCCGGAACTGGCCAGGCACGCCCGGGTGTTCTGGCACTGCCACATCGGCACGTGCACCGAGAACGCGCCGGGACCTGCTGCGGTCTGGCGGTTCTTCGCCGAGCAACTGCCCGCGGTGGACGGCGTGATCTGCACGCTGCCGCAGTTCGCCCCGCCGGACGTCAGGACGTTCGTGGTGGCCCCCGCCATCGATCCCGGCGCGCCGAAGAACCGCGAGCTGACCGACGGCGAGATCTCCGCACTGCTCGCCGAGATCGGCCTGACCACCCAGGCTTCCAGCGCGCTGGCCGCGGTCGAACAGCAGGCACCCATCCCGCCGCACGTCCGCACCGTTCTCCAGGTCTCGCGCTGGGATCCGCTCAAGGACATGCCGGGCGTGTTGCGCTGCCTGCGCCACCTGCCGGACGACGTGCACCTGGTGCTGGCCGGCACGAACCCGGACGACATCCCCGACGATCCAGAGGGTTTCGCGGTCCTCGCCGAGGTGCGTGCGGCGCTCAGCGAACTCGACCAACGCGACCGCGTCCATCTCGTGCTGACGTCCACAGAGGACCCGGAACGCGCCGCGCTGCTCATCAACGCCCTGCAGCGCAAGGCGGACGTGGTCCTGCAGAAGAGCATCGAGGAAGGTTTCGGCCTGACGGTCACCGAGGCCATGGCCAAGGGCAAGCCCGTGGTGGCGGCCGATGTCGGTGGCCTGCGTGCGCAGGTCGTCACGGGCACCGGGCTGCTCGTGGACCCGACAGATCCCGCCGCGGTGGCGAAAGCACTGCTGGCACTTCTCGACGATCCCGAACGACGGCGCGAGCTCGGTGTCAACGCCGCCGCCCACGTCGCGCGCGGGTACACGCTGGACCGGCTCGTCGCCGACTACCGGACGCTCACCGACTGGAGGTAACCACGTGGAGTCAACGGCTCTGGTCACGGCCGCAGCGGGTGAGATCGGCCGCGCGGTGGTCGAACGGCTGCTGGCGGAGAAGGTCGTGCAACGGGTGATCGCGGTCGACTGCGCCGAGCCGCGCGAGCCGTTGCCCGACGGTGCCGAGTTCCACTGCTGCGACCTGCTCGACTCCGCTCAGGTCGCGCGACTCGCCGACGTGGTGCCGCAACGGCTTGACGTGCTGGTGAACGTCCTCGGTGGCGAGCGCAGGCCACCGGTGCGCCCCGTCGAGGACACCGCGTGGCCGCCACGTGAGGTGTGGGACGACATCTTCGCTCTCAACGCCACGAGCGCTTTCGTGGTCACCGGGGCGTTGCGCGACCGGCTGACGCGCGGTTCGGCGGTCTGTTCGGTCAGCTCGATCGCCGCGGCCATGCCGTGGGCGGTCTGCCCCGCCTACGGTGCCGCGAAGGCGGCGCTGGAGCACTGGAGCGGCTCCCTGGCCGTGCTGCTGGCCGGCCGCGGGGTGCGGGTGAACCTGGTGCGGCCGGGGTTCGTCTGGAGCAGGCAGTGGGCGGCGATCGACCACGACGAGTTCGAGCGCGTGGTGGCGGACCGGGTCCCGCTGCGGGAGGAGCAGACCGCGGCTGATGTGGCAGCCTCCGTGGCGTTCCTGTGCTCACCCGCCGCACGGCACCTCACCGGCCAGGCCGTGAACGTCGACGGCGGCGCCGCGCTCGTCCGCGCGGCGCGGTAGCGACAATCTGTCCGGACTATTGCACAGCAAGCCTTTCCGGCCCTGACGTTGTGCTTGGCTCGGGTGTCATGAAGGCAGTGTCGAGCGAACTCAGCGATCTGTTCTACAACACACTGTTGTGCGAGTTCACCACCATCGGTCGCAACGGCCCGGTGACCACGCCGATGCAGCACGCGTGGATCGCCGAGCGCGGGATCTTCGTGCTCAGCAGCGCGCTCGGCGTGCGCTTCAAGCTGGACCGCCTGCAGCACAACCGGAAGGTGTCGCTCAGCTTCACCGAGTTCACCGGCAGCGGGCTCGGCACGCCGGACGCGGTGCTGGTGCAGGGCACTGCGGAGGTCACCAAGAAGGCCTCGGGGGTGGCGGGGCTCGAGGACTTCTGGGCGAGCAACCTGCGCAAGAAACCGGACCAGCGCACGGCGGCCTTCGACGTCGGCCTGCGCGAGGACGACCGGCGGCTCTTCTACCTCAGGGCGCGAATCGAGGTCGTGCCCGAGCGGGTGTTCGTGCTGCGCGGCGACGCGGGCGCACAGGAGATCGAGGAAGTGGCATGAGCGACGAAAGTCTCGGCACCGTCGTGGGATACCTGGGCGAGCTCACCGGCAACCCGGCGTTCCCGATCCTGAGCTACGTCGACGACGAGGGCTACCCGGTCAACGTCCGGGTGCGCGCGGAGTGGAACGGCGACGTGCGCTTCCGCGTCACCGCGCCGAAAGCGGCCACCCCCGCCGAAGGACAGCGCTGCTGCCTGCTGTGGCACCGGCACGACGAGGTGCTCTTCGACCTGGCGAGCATCACGTTGTTCGGCGCCGCCCGGCTCACCGGTGACGGTCTCGAGATCGAGATCGACCGCAAGCCCATCGTGTCCAACTTCGGCGAACCGGACTGGGAGGAGGCGTTCCGCGTCTTCGCCCAGAACTCGGCGAACTACCTGCGCGACTACGGCCTGACCGAGCCGGACCTGAACTGGGACGTGCTCGAACGCCTGGCCCGCGAGTCGATCGACCGCTACGGCGACCCAGCGGCATGAGCACCGTCCTCGTCGTCGGTGCGGGACCGACCGGGCTGACGCTCGCCGCCGAGCTGGCCGGCGCCGGGATCCGCGTTCTGGTGCTGGACAAGCGCGAAGAGCGCATGCCGTGGTCGCGGGCGTTCGGGTTGATGCCGCGGACGATGGAGATGCTCGACCTGCGCGGGCAGGTGGAGCCGTTCCTCGACGCCGGTCTGCCGTGCTCCCTGCCGCCGGTCGGCGACGGCAAGAGCCACCTCGACTACTCGCGGCTGGACACGCCCTTCCCGTACATCCTGATCCTGCCGCAGCAGCGGTCGGAGGAACTGCTGGAGTCCTGGGCGGTGAAGGCCGGCGCCGACATCCGCCGCGGCGTCGAGGTGACGTGCGTGCGGCAGTACCCCGATCACGTCGAGGCCGACCTGTCCGACGGTTCCGTCGAACGCGCCGACTTCGCGGTGGGCTGCGACGGCGTGCACAGCGTGGTGCGCGCGTCGGCCGGGATCCCGTTCACCGGCCGCGAGTACGCGCAGTCGCTGGTGATCGCGGACGTCCGGCTGCGCCGCCCGCCGGAGTCGGACGTGTGGGCGCGGATCGCACCGCGCGGCATGGTCGCGATCTACCCGTTCGGCGACGGCACGTCCAGGCTCATCGTGCTGGACCGCGAACGCATGGCCGTGCCGATCAGCACGCCGGTCTCCGTCGAGGAGCTGGACGAGTCCTGCCTCGGCATCACCGGGCGTGAGTTCGGTGCGCACAGCCCGGTGTGGACGTCCAGGTTCCGCAGCTCGCAGAAGCACGCGCAGCGCTACCGGTCCGGCCGGTTGCTGCTCGCGGGCGACGCGGCGCACACGCACATCCCCTCCGGAGGACAGGGCTTGCAGGTCGGCGTCCAGGACGCGCTGAACCTCGCGTGGAAGCTGATCGCCGAGCTGGAGGGCTGGGCACCGCCCGGCCTGCTCGACACCTACGACGAGGAACGCATGCCGGTCGCGGTCGACACCCTGCGCAAGACCGACCTGGCGTTCCGGTTCGAGACGGCCAACTCGCCGGCCGCCCGGCTCGGCAGGCGGCTGGTGAACACCGCGATGTCCAGCAAGTCGTTGCAGGTCAACGTGATGCGCGAGTTCGCAGGACTGACCCTGAAGTACCCGCGGTTGCGGGGCGACCACCGCCTGGTGGGCAGGCGGATCCCGGACGCGCCGCTGCACGGCGGCGTGCCCAGGGGCACCCGGCTGTACGAGCTGTTCCGCGACCGGCGGTTCGTGCTGCTGGACCAGACGATCGACGGTGCCGTCGCGCGTGATCGCGGCTCTGCCCGCCTCACCGCGGTGCACAGCAAGGCACAGGGGCGGCCGGACTGGCCGGAGCTGGTGCTCGTCCGCCCGGACGGCTACGTCGCGTGGGCGGGAGACGTGGCCGGTAAGTCCTCTTTGGACATGCGAATTCGGCAGTGGTGTGGATGAACCGGGGGATCGCGTGCAGAACGTACATCGCTTCTTTCCCGAGCTGGAGGGCATCCGCGGCGTCGCGGCACTCCTCGTCCTGCTCAACCACGTAGGCGTCTACACCGGGGTGATCGGCTCGCAGCTGTTCGGCCAGCCCGGCAACGCCATCTGGGCTCCGGTGCTGTCGGTCGCCGAGGTCGGGCTGCCGATCTTCTTCGTGCTGTCCGGCGTGCTGCTCTACCGGCCGCACGCCCTGGGCACG
Source organism: Lentzea alba (assembly GCF_011067745.1). Classification (GTDB taxonomy): domain Bacteria; phylum Actinomycetota; class Actinomycetes; order Mycobacteriales; family Pseudonocardiaceae; genus Lentzea; species Lentzea alba. The sequence continues at coordinate 97,307 of NZ_JAAMPJ010000009.1, read as the reverse complement.
ATCTCCGGCACCCCCCGACCGGCGGCGGGGCCGTACTTCTGGCGCCGCGCGTTGCGCATCCTGCCCGCTTACTGGGTGCTGACCGTCGTCGCGCTGGTGACGCTCAACCGGGACGCCGTGCACGGCGTCTGGGAGGTTGTGCGGCCGTTGCTGGTGCTGCAGGTGTACGAGCACAACGTGATCCCGGCCGGCATGGGCCAGACCTGGAGCCTCGCGACCGAGGTCGCGTTCTACCTCAGCCTGCCCGTGCTCGCGTGGCTGTTGCACCGCTGGGCCTCGAAGGCGGAGGACGCACCGGCGCGGACGCGGCGCATCGTGGTGCCGTTGCTCGGCTTCGTGGTGTTCGGGTTCGGGTTCGCGGTCTACACCCACCTGCCGTCGATGGGGCCGTACCCCGCGCAACACCTGTGGCCGTTGGAGTGGGTGGGATTCCTCGCGATCGGCATGATCCTCGCCGCGCTGTCCGCGAGCGCCGAGGTCTCGCAGCAGGTCTGGGCGCCGTACCGGATCGCCATGGCCCGTCCAGGCCTGTGCTGGGCGGGTGCCGGGGTCGTGTTCCTCGTCGCGTGCTCCCCGCTCACCGGCCCGCACACGATCGACTACGCGACCATGCCGGTGGCGTTGACCGTGCAGGCGCTGTACCTGCTGTTCACCCTGCTGCTGATCGCTCCGCTGACCGCGCCGTTCCAGCGCGAACGGCTGGTCGAGGCGACGCTCGCCAACCCCGTCATGCGGTTCCTCGGCCGGATCTCCTACGGCGTTTTCCTCTGGCACGTCGTCTACCTGGAGTACTACTACCGCTGGACCGGGGGACAGCCGGGCAGCGGCGGGTTCTGGCCGGTGCTCGGCGCGGTGCTGGCGCTGACGATCGTCACCGCGCTGGTGAGCTACGTGGCGGTGGAACGACCCGCGATGAAGTTCCGGCCGCGCCTGGGCAACGCGCCAGAGGCGCCAGGTGTGTCAGGGATCTTTCAACAGGCTCGTACGTAGCGTACGCGGCTGATTACGATCAGTGAAGCTGTGTCCAGAGCTGGGAGCTTGAAGATCGTGACCAACGAAATTGACGCGCAGCGGCAGGCGACGGGATCGCGCACGTTGCTCACCGTGCTGTGCCTCGCGCAGTTCATGTTGATCCTGGACGTGACCGTGGTGGCGGTGGCGATCCCGTCGATGCAGTCCGCGTTGCACGTGGCGCCGTCGGACATCCAGTGGGTGACCACCGCGTACGGGATCACGTTCGGCGGCTTCCTGGTCAGCTCCGGACGGATGGCGGACCTGTTCGGCCCCAAGCGCATCCTGCTCTGGGGACTGCTGGTGTTCACGGTGGCGTCCGCGATCTGCGGTGCCGCGCAGGAGCCCGTGACGTTGTTCGTCGCTCGCGGTCTGCAGGGCGTCGGTGCCGCGATGGTGTCGCCGGCCGCGCTGGCGTTGCTGACGACCAACTTCGCCGAGGGCGACGCCCGCAACAAGGCGCTCGGCATCTGGGGCGCGGTGGCGTCGATCGGTGGTATCGCGGGCAACCTGGTCGGCGGCGTGCTGACCGATCTGGCGACCTGGCGGTTGATCTTCCTGGTCAACATCCCGATCGGGCTCGTGGTGCTGCTGCTGATCATGCGCAAGGTGCCCGCCGACGTGCCGCGTGCCCGTCAGCGCCTCGACCTGCCCGGTGCCGTCCTGCTCACCGCGGCCGTGGTGAGCGTCGTGACGGCGGTGTCCCAGGCGGCGGTGCGCGGCTTCGACCCGGTCGTCGGGGTGTTCGCCGTGGCCGGTGTGGTCCTGCTCGTCGCCTTCGTGCTGGTCGAGCTCAAGACCGCGGAACCGGTGTTGAAGCTGTCGATGTTCCGCAACCCCAACGTCCGCTACGGCAACATCACGTCCGTCGTCGCGGCCGGTGCGTCCGCGGGCGCGTTGTTCTTCTGCACCCTCTACGTGCAGCAGATCATCGGCCTGACCCCGCTGCAGACCGGCCTCGGGTTCATCCCGGTGCTGGGTGCGATCGTCGTGATCTCGACGAAAGCCGGTGCGCTGGTGGGCAAGTTCGGCGTGCGCAAGCTGATCGTGGCAGCCGCGCTGATCGTCGCGGCAGGACTGCTGCTGCTGAGCTTCGTCCCGGTCGACGGCTCGTTCTTCGTGGACGTGCTGCCCGGCCTGATGCTCGTGGGCATCGGCTCCGGCCTGAGCCTGGCTCCCGCGATGATCGTGTCCACCACCGGTGTCGCGAACGAGGACCAGGGACTGGCGTCCGGGTTGCTGAGCACGGCGCAGCAGGTGGGCAGTGCGCTAGGCGTCGCGGCGCTCAACACGGTCGCCGTGGCAGTGGCACTCGGCGCGCACGGAACCGCGCAGGAAGCCGCCACCCGCGGCTACCAGGTGGGGTTCCTGACCGCGATCCTCGCCCCGGTGATCATGATCCTGTGCGTGCTGGTGATTCCGAAGCCGCAGCCGGCCACATCATGATCACGGTGGCGGCTGCGTTTGAGCTGGAATCCGAGCATCGGAGTGATGCGTACCGTGAATGTGGTTCTACCTCAAGCTGGCCCTTGTCAGCCTGATGAGTTGCGCTTGCTGAAGTTTGCTGATCGTGTGGGAACCGGTGAAGCTCATGCCGGCCCGTAGGCCGACAATCAGCTGGTGAACGACATGCGCGACGGGGCCCAGGTAGTTGATGCGGTTCTCGATGCCGTGAGGGACCAGGTTCTCCTCCGCCAGGACGTCGTCTTGGCGGTTCCGGTCCTTCGAGTACGCCTCGGTGCCGTTGCGAGATTGCCCAGCGTCAAGTGGTCCTGCATCGCGATACACCTTGTGCTGCTCGCCGTTGAAGAAGATCAGATCTCCGGGTGCTTCTGTGGTTCCGGCGAGTTGGCTGCTGAGGATGACCGAGCCTGCTCCTGCGGCGATGGCTTTGGCGATGTCGCCGGGGTTCCGGACGCCGCCTCCGATGACGGGAATGCCAGCGGCCGCACACACGAGACTCACTTCGTGGATGGCGCTGACCTGCGGCACGCCGACGTTTGCCGCCGCGCGTGCGGGCCGGATCGAACCCGGTCCGGCAGTGACTTTGACGGCATCGGCTCCGGCGTCGATCAGGGCTTGGGCGCCAGCACGAGTCGTGACGTTGCCGCCGATCACATCGACAGCGCGGCCGAATTCCTGCTTGATGCTCGCGACTGCGTGCAGGACATCGCTCTGGTGTCCGTGTGCGGTGTCCACGACGAGGACGTCGACACCCGCCTCGAAGAGGAGCTCGGCTCGCTCGACAGCGCCCGTGCCCATGCCGACTGCGGCACCGACGAGCAACCGTCCTCCTGCATCGCGAGCGGCTTGGGGATACTGCTCGGCCTTGACGAAATCCTTGATCGTGATGAGGCCCTGCAGTCGGCCCGCGTGATCGACGATGGGCAGCTTCTCGATTTTGTGCCGTCGCAGTAGCGCCAACGCGTCGTCCGCAGAGACTCCGGCCGGTGCTGTCACCAACGGGCCCTTGGTCATGACTTCGCCGACCTTTCGGGCATGATCAACCTGAAAACGCATGTCGCGGTTCGTGATGATTCCGACGAGCTTGCCATCGTCGACGACTGGTACGCCGGAGATCTTGAAGCGGGCGCACAGTCTGTTGACATCGTCCAGAGTGTCATCAGGCGAACAAGTGGCCGGGTCGGTGACCATTCCGGCTTCCGACCGTTTCACGGTCTCAACTTGGCGAGCCTGTTCTTCCTTGGGGAGATTTTGATGAAGTATGCCGATACCGCCTTGGCGGGCCATGGCGATCGCCATGGCCGATTCGGTCACCGTCTCCATGGCTGCAGAAATCAGCGGAACGTTGAGGCGTATGTTCCGTGACAGCATGGTGCTCGTATCGACGTCGCTGGGCGTGACTCCTGATTCTGCAGGGAGGAGTAGAACGTCGTCGAAGGTCAGGCCGATTGGTGTGAAATTTGACGGCAGTGCGGCGTCGTGGGACTCGATGGGCATCGGCGCGATCGACCTCCTGGACCAACGTGCGGGTAAGGTGCGTACGTGATCCTACGTGCCGATGATGACGTCGATTTGGGGCGCCAAGCCCGCGGAATCCTCAGAATGCCGACTCGCCGGACCGGCTCCCTACTGCCGGCCGTTCCAGCCCCAGGTGGTCACGCAGTGTCGAGCCTTCGTAGTCGGTGCGAAATGCGCCGCGTTTCTGCAGAACCGGGATGACACCGTCGACAAGAAGTTGCCAGCCGTCGGGCAAGTACGAAGGCAGCAAAATGAATCCGTCCGCTCCCCGTTCGGCCACATGCTGGATGAAACGTTCGGCGATCTGCTCTGGCGAGCCTACGGTGACCCAATGCCCTGCGGACACCACCTCCGCCTCCATCAGTCGGTTGATGCTGTACTTCTCCTCCACCGCAAGCTTTCGGAAAAGCTCGTATCGGCTTTGCCTGCCCTGGAAAGTGTGCGCTTCAGGCAACAGCTCCTCGGGAATCGGTTTGGTCGGATCGAGTCCTGACAAGTCGACACCGCCGAGTTGCTTTGACAACCAGTCGAGTCCAGTCTCGACCTGGATCAAGTGCCGCAGCTCCCTCTCCATGCGCAAAGCCTCGGACTCGGTATTGCCGAGCAAGGGATGAACACCGGGCAGAACCTTTACTTTCCGCGGATCTCTGCCTGCCGCTCCGATTCGCGCCTTGACGTCGGTGTAGAAGTTCTGGCACCCGCTCAAGGTCTGTTGTGCAGTGAAAATAATCTCCGCATGTTGTGCTGCGAACGTTCGTCCGCGCGGAGAGGAACCGGCCTGCACGATCACCGGGCGACCTTGCGGGCACCGAGGCACGTTCAGCGGTCCGGCGACACCGAAGTACTTCCCGCGATGGTTGATCTTGTGAACTTTACCGGCGTCCGCATAGATGCCTTTGGCTCGATCGAGAAGGATCGCATCGTCATCCCAGCTGTCCCAGAGTGCGGTAACTGTGCGAACGTGCTCGTCGGCCCGCTCATACCGGTCGGCATGACTGGGCAGCGGAGACCCGCCAAAGTTTTCTTCGCCGTATGCCGAGGTGACGATGTTCCACGCTGCACGACCATTGCTCAAATGGTCCAGGCTGGCAAAGTGACGCGCCACATTATATGGTTCGCTGAACGTCGTCGAAACACTGCCGATCAGGCCGATGTGCGTCGTACGTGCAGCCAACGCCGACAACATCATCAGTGGTTCCAGATGAGGAAACGACGCGCTCGCCAACCTCTTGGTGTCCAGCCCCAGTCCATCAGCCATCAGGAGGGCATCGAGTTTGCCCTTTTCGGCCAGTGCGGCAATATCGCTGTACAGGTCAAGTGATGCGATCTCCTCGGCCCTGCTGGTTGGTAGGCGCCAGGCACCTTGATGGTGTCCTACTCCACCGATCAGGCCGACAAGTGTCATCGGTTCTACTTGCGTTGACACGGTCACGATCTCCGTCCCGTCGATACTGGTCACTCCGATGGATCCGCCCGGGCACGGAAGTCCTGCCGGGCGGATCCATCGTCAAGGCTGTGCACAACTTGCGCCGAACGCAGGCGAGGCAATCCTCGATGAGTGGCCGTGCCTGTAGAACGGTGAGTTACGGTCGGTAGGCCGTAAACTCGCGCCCGGCGACCTTGTGCGACGTGAACCCGTCGGGGCCTACTGGCTTGTCGCCGAGCAACGTGACGCGGTGGAGCGTCCGGGGGTCATTCGTGTGCGCGTAGTCACCGATTCCCATGTGGATAGTGCTGCGGTTGTCCCAGAAGGCAACGGCGCCCGGCGTCCACGCGTACCGGACCGTGTACGCGGGCCGCGTCACCTCGCGGAAGAGCATCGAGAGCACGTGCCTGCTCTCGACCGGGCTCAGGCCGACGATCCGGTTGACCCGCGCTGGGTTCACGAAGAGCGCCTTCTCGCCGGTTTCCGGGTGGACGCGAACCACCGGGTGCACGGCGACCTGCGGGTTTTTGTTCACCTGGTCGAGAATCGTGCGGTCCCTCTCGTCGAAGGGGTTCATGTCGTAGGCGGCGAAAAACGTGTGCTCCGCCTGCAAGCCGTCGACGAACCGTTGCAGTGAGCCAGGGAGACCTTCGTACGCCGCAACCAGATTGGCCCACTGGGTGTCACCGCCGTAGAGGGGCACGCGATCGCACCTCAGCACCGATGCAGCCGGCGGGTTGGCTGCGGTTGACAGGTCGGTGTGCCAGCCGCCGAAGCCGCTGTGCTGACGCGAACGGTAGTGCTCCTCGTGGTCGAAACCGTAAGCCTCGACGTCCTTTTCCGGAGAGATGGTCCACACCTGAGGGAACTCGTCGAGTTCGCCACCGCTCTGTGGCCGGGCTCGCGCCATCAGGTCGCCGAACTGACTCGCGAACGCGATCTGGGTGCGGTGGTCGAGCTTCTGGCCTGGGAAGAACAACACTTTGTGGGTCAGCAAAGCCGTCCTGATCGCCGCGACGGTCGCGTCGTCAAGCGTGTTGCTCAGGTCGATACCGTGAATCTCCGCACCGATGTAGCCGGCCACGCGGCGCACGTCGAGATCAGCCGCGGAAGCGATCGTGTCAGTAGCCATCAGACGGTTTCCTTTGCACGGACGGGAAGCGCGTTGAAGGGTTCACCGGCGATCAGCTTCGACTTGACACCGTCTGGGCCGACCGGGACGTCACCGTTGATCGTGACGCGGTAGAGAGTGCGGCGTTCGCCGGCGACACCAGCGTCACCTGGGCTCAGGTGCGCGGTGCTCCTGTTGTCCCAGAACACGACGTCGCCTGGTGCCCAGCGCCACCTCATCGTGAACTCCGGCCTCGTGATCTGTTCGAAGAACAGCTCAAGCAACTGCCGGCTCTGTGACGGGCTCAAACCGACCAGGCGATTGGTGGAAGCGGGGTTGACGAACAGGGATCGCGCCCCGGTCTCCGGATGTACTCGCACGACGGGGTGCTCGGCCACCAGTGGGTGGTCGTTGTTGAGCTGGAGCACGTACCGGTCCATCTCGTCGTGCTGGAGCATCTGGCAGCCGGCGAAGAACGCGTGCTCCGCCCGCAGGCTGGCGGCGAAGTCCTGGACAGCGGGGGACAAGCCTTCATAGGCCGCTTCGAGGTTGGTCCATTGCGTGTCACCACCGAACGAAGTGACGTTTTCGGCCCGCAGGATCGACACTGCGGGTGGGTTCACGGCCGGGGTCAGGTCGGTGTGCCAGCCCGCGTTGTAGTCCAGCCACCGAAGCCGGTACCGCTCCTCGAAGTCCTCGCCGTACCGCTCGTCCTCCACCTTCGAGTCCACGGTCAGGAGCTCGGGATAGCCCTCCGGCGCAGCGCCGTTGTGGGGGGCTGGCCTGCGGGTGAGGTCGCCGAACGACAGTCCGAGCTCGACATGGGTGTCGTGGTCGAGCGTCTGACCGCGAAACGCGAGGACTTTGTGCTGCAGCATCGATCGCCAGATCGCCTGCCTGGTTTCGGCGTCGAGCTGAGGCCCCAGCTCGACGCCGGTGACCACGGCGCCGATGTGGCCCGCCAACGGCGTTAGCGAGACCCCGTCCAACTGTTCAAGTGTGGTGCTCAACAGATCCCCCTCCGTAGCTCTACCGGGTCGGTGACAATCACGTGCGAGTTGGCTGGCTGCCGAACATGCCCGGTGCGGTTCGCGCACAACCTCGTTTTTCGCTGCGGATGTTCAGGCATCGGCGGTTGAGCCGAGGTAGACGGACGCTGCCGCACCCAAACTCATCGCCGGATGAACTGATCCGGCGTTGACATCACGCCAGATGCGGTCGAAGTGGCCCCCGGCAGCGGTCATGCGGGCTCCTACCGTGCGGTGGACGGCGTTGACCGCGTTGACGGCCAGTCCACCTGCGACCGCGAAGTCGCGGCGTGCTCTGACGACCGCGGACCGGTCCAATGCGCCCGAGTCCGCGGTCACAGCGACGCGCTCGAGCAGCAGTTGCGCAGCGTCGACTTCCCCGGCGGCCAGGGTGAGGATCGCCTGTTCGTGGTGGCTGAACGCGCGGCGGTTGTCGTTCCCCGACACCGTTTCCAAGGCCAGCTCGATGGCCCGTTGTGCGGCGCCGACCAGCGGCGCGGTGAAGGCGATTCCGCTCACCGCGTCGTTGGCGACGTCGTAACACGCGCCGGATGCTTCCTGAGGTTTGCCGGTGAACAGCTCGTTTCGCTGGAAGACATGGTCATGGGGAACGACGGCGGCACTGACGACGACGGTTTCGCTCGCTGTGGCACGGAGTCCGGCCGATTGCCAGGTTTTGTGCACCTGGCAGGCCGATCGGGGTACCAGTGCGAAGAGAGCGTCCGAAGTGGATGCTTCCTCTGCCCGCCGGCAGGTCAGCATCAGCCACTCGGCGTATGAGACACCGCTGACGAAAGGCCAGGTGCCGTCGACGAGCCATCCGTCGGCCACCTGCCGGACCATCCCGCTTGGCAGCAACGTGCTGGCCAGCAACGTGTCCGGCGACTTGCCCCAGACCACGTGCTGCGCACTCTTGGGAAGGAAAGCGGCCTTGCGTGCGGCCGATGAAGCCACTGCCGCGCACCAGGCTGCGGAGGCGTCCGCGGCGGCGAGCGTGGCAACGTTGCGGTATTGCTGCAGGAACGTTCCTTGACTGCCACCCCATGCGGCAGGCACGAACAACCGGGCGAACCCGGTGGTACGCAACAGCCTGACCATCGGTTCGGTGAGGCTGCCCTGCGCCTCGGAGCGTGCGGCTTCACGCTCCGCCGCTTCCAGCACATCTCGACTCAACGGCTGCACTCGGTCACGACCTTGACGATGCGGGAGCGTCCTCGGTCGCCGCGCTGAGCACGACGAGAGGAATTCTCCGCTGCGTCTTGCGCTGGTAGTCCTCGTAGTCGGGCCAGACGCCGACCATCACATCCCAGAGAGCATCATACTCCGGTCCACTCGCGACAGACGCGATCACGTCGAAGCGTTCGTCCTTGACCTGGACCGTCACCTTGGGCTCGGCGAGGAGGTTCAGGTACCAGTCAGGATGTCGGTCTGATCCGAGATTCGAGGCCGCCACCACGAGGCCGGATTCGGTCCTGGCGTAGATGAGCGCTGTCCGGCGAAGCGTGCCGGACCGCCTGCCGCGCGTGGTCAGAACCAGCGTGGGCACATCTCGCCAGATGTGTCCGATTTCGCCGTTGGTCTCCACATACCGTGCGACATGTTCAGCAACAGCTGAATACCTGCTGTCCGTGGGCACAGCAGCGTCATGTTCGGGCAACTCTTCCCCCAGGTCTACAGGCTGCAGTGAGCATCTAACAAGCTGCCAGCCAAGTCCGCAACGCCAACTCTGGATATCAAGGCTGTCGCGCCGTGTCAACGGATGAGAATTCCACGTGCTCGCCACCACATTTGACTTCCTTGCGTATCCAGAAAGACACGTTTAGTCTGGCTGACGGATCAGCGAGGACCACCTGGCTGATCCGCGTTCAGTGTGCGCTACCTGGGGGGTCGCATGGTTTTTCAACCGTTGAGATGGTTGCCGGTCATAGATCCGGCGTTGCAGCAGCGTGGCGACGTGCCGCTGCTGTCACCTCCGGTTCTCCGCTGAAGTCAAGATCAGCTCGGCGCGTGCGTCGCGCTCTGTGATCATGGAATTTCCGAACCTTGGTGACCTTATTCATCAAGGTTCGGAAATCGATCACACGGGCAGCTGCGCACAGGCGCCTTGCTTGATTCGGTCCTGCCTTGATCTCGTGTTCAAGTGCGGAACTCGATCAACTGTCGCCCTTTGCAGCCAACTCCAAGGTGATAATTCGTGTCCCTGTCGGAGTCGTATCCCTTCGAGCCTGGGTCTCTGGTGAACATGACGGCCGCTGAGGCCGTATACGACCGTTTCCCCGCGTACCGCATGGGTGCTGACTGGATGCTCCAGTTCGTCGCCCAACCACACCGGTTGATGCCTCGGCCTGGGCACGTCTGTCCCCGGTTGCTGCCGGCGATCCGGCAGGACGTCGTCCAGTTGGTGACCGTCCGCACTGCGGTCGGCGATGCGGCTGAGGCAGAAGAAAAGGTTCCCTACCTCGGCGATCTCTTCGTCGAGCTGTTCGGAGATGGCCCCAGCTTCCGGACGGCCTCACTGATCGGTTTCTTCCCAGACCTCGATCCTGGGCGCGCGGGTGACTTCATCGACGAAGGCCACCGAAGACTGCGGATGAGCTTCGTCAGGCGGGGACTCATGCTCGGTGAGTTCCATCCGCTCAGCACCGTGGCGAGTGTCCGGAACCCGCAGTTCCTCGTCATGGAGTCGCCGGTGCCGATGTTCGCCGTTCGCGCTCTCAGCGTGCACGACCGCTTGTTCCTCGACAACGACGCGATCCCATCGGAGGACAGGGAGGCCTACCTGCGCAGCTACCTGCGGCACGTTGGGGATCAACTTCCTGAGGGGACGCGTGGACAGATCGAGGAGAGCCTCGTGGCGACGGCCAAGTGCGCCGACGGAAGGAGCTGAGTCCTGTGTGGACGGCTGAGCACCCCAACCTCGCCACGGCTTTTGTCGATTCGTGTGCACGGCATGCCGACGACTGGGCGGTCATCGACGGGGAGCGGAGGACGAGCTACGCCGAGCTCGACCAGCTGACCGCCGCCGTTGGTGGTGGTATCGCAGCCGCGCTGGCGGCGGCACCGGCGGGTCAGGTGCCGGTGGTCGCGGTAGTACTGCCGGCGTCGATCGAGTTCATCGCCGCCGTGATGGGCACGATCCGAGCTGGTGCGGCCTATCTGCCAATTGACTCGCAGCACCCCGACGACTACATCACCGATCTTCTCGCACAAGCCCGTCCCGCGTTGGTGATCACCACTTCGGAGAACGTTGCCGGCTACACGAGCCCCGACCGGCCGGCCGTGGCGTTCGACGACCTGCGCACACCGTTCGACGGTGATCTCCCCGGACTCAGCGTGGCGCCGACGGCACCCGCCTACGTGATCTACACCTCGGGTTCGACAGGGCGCCCGAAAGGCGTTGTCGTCAGCCACGATGCGATGATCAACTCCACGGACGCGCGCGACCGCGCCTACGGCGTGCCTCGCCGGATGCCGTTGATCCACTCGGTTGCGTTCGACCTCTCGTCGGGCGTGGTGTTCTGGGCGCTCCTCAGTGGTGGAACGCTGATCATCAATCCGGTTCCGCTCACGGACGTGCCGGGAACACTGGAGATGATCTACCGCGAAGACGTGACTCACCTGGTGTACCCGGCCTCGCTCTACTCCACGTTCCTGGAGTACGCCCGAACGCGCCCGCCGCTCGGGATCGAGCACGTCATGATCGGCAGCGAACGCTGGAGCGAGCTGCTGATCGGCAGACACGCCGAGATCCTGCCCACCACTTCGCTGCACAACGAGTACGGGCCAACCGAAGCATGCGTTTGGACCAGCGCGGGGTGTGTCTACAACGGACGAACCAGTGCGGTCGAGACGATGACCATCGGACGACCGATCGCCGGCGCGGAGTACCATCTGGCGGATTCGCCGGACGATCTCTTCCCCGCGGACGAGCCGGGCCACGGAGAGCTGTACATCTCCGGCCGCAACGTCGCGATCGGCTACCTGCACCAGCCGCGGCTCACCGAGCAGCGGTTCGTGAAGCTGCCGGACGGTCGTCGCGCTTATCGGACGGGCGACCTGGTCGAGCGGTTGCCCGACGGACGTTACCGGTTCGTTGGCCGGGCCGACCGGCAGATCAAGGTGCAGGGCAACCGGATCGAACCGGGACACGTCGAGACCGCCCTGATGACCCACCCTGCGGTCGAGCAGGCCCATGTCACGGCCGTGCAGCGGGGCGACTCGGGCTCTGGCCTCGTGGCTTACGCAGTTCTGCGCCCGAGTGCGGCCGACACCTCGGCAGAAAACCTGCGGGCCCACGTGGCGCAGTCCCTGCCCGCCTACCTCGTACCGCACGCGTTCGTCATCGTTGCAAGCCTGCCGCGCAACCCGAGTGGCAAGATCGACGAAAGTCGGCTGCCCGCTCCGGTGACAGGTACGCCACCTGTGGACGATTCGACCGGCGCCGCCGATCCCCGCCTCGCCGCGATCTTCGCCGAGGTGCTGGGGCTGGAACACGCGCCAGCCGACCTGGTATCGCTCGCCGAACTGGGTATCACGTCGCTCGGGCTCGTCCGCGCGGCCGCGATGATCCGTCAGGTTTTCGACGTCGAGGTACCTGTCAGTGAGCTGTTCGCCCTGCCGGACATGGCCGCGGTCGCGGAACGGGTGCGGGCAGGTGGCACCAACGACCGACCGCCGCTGGTGCCGCTGGCGCGCCACAGCTCGGATGCGCCGTTGAGTGCGCAGCAACATCAGATCTGGTTCCTCAACCACCTCTCGCCGGAGGCACTCGCCTACAACACGCAGTTCTCGCTGCTGCTCACCGGCGACATCGATGTTTTGGTGCTGAACGCCGCGCTGACACACATCGTGCAACGGCACGAGATTCTGCGTACCACGTTCCACGAGGGTGCTGACGGTCCACACCAGACTGTCCATTCCGGATGGCAGGTCGCGGTCGACGTGGTGGATCTACGCGGCGTCGAGGACAGCGCCGCCGCCGTGCATCGCGACATGACGAGCCTGATGACGACCCCGTTCGTCGTGTCCGAGCTGCCGTTGGTCCGCTGGCGGCTGTACCGGCTCGGTGACTCGTCGTGGAACCTGTTCCAGGTCGAGCACCACTTCGTCCACGACGGCTGGTCGGCTTCGCTCTTCCTGCGGGAGATCCGGGACACGTACCGGGCGATCGCTGCGGGCGACACTCCCGGCGCTGCCGAGCTTCGGGTGCAGTACCGCGACTACGCCCGGTGGTACCACCGCTGGCGAGAGACTGCGGATTACCGGCAGCAGAAGGAGTACTGGCTCGGCAAACTCGCCGGCTGTCCACAGGTGGGCGTCACGTTCGACACGGACCGCCCTCGCCCCGCCGCACAGTCGTTCGCGGGCGACCGGGTGCAGATCGAGGTTCCCACTGGCCTGCTGACGCGGGTCGACGAGCTGTGTCAAGCCCGAGGCGTCACGCGGTTCGCGGTGTTCCTGAGCGCATTCGCCGCCCAGGTCTGGCACCACACCGGCGAGACCGACATGGTCATCGGATCGGCGCTGTCCAACCGACGCCAGGCCGAGACCGCCGGCCTGCTCGGCATGTTCGTCAACGCACTGCCCCTGCGGCTCACCGTCGACCCGACAGCGCCCGTCAGTTCAACGGTTCGAGCGACGATGACGACCCTGCTGGAGGCACAGGATCATCAGGAGTTCCCGCTCATCGACCTGATCAAGGAGCTGGACCTTCCGCGCGACCGGGCACGCAACCCGCTGTTCGGGCTCATGTTCGCGTTCCACGACAGTCCTCGTCCCCGGTTCGAGCTCGACGGTCTCAGCGGGCGGCTGAGGATCGACCACAACGGCTCGGCCAAGAACGACGTCAACGTGGTCTGCGTGCCGAATCCGCCGGAACCGGGGTCGACGTTGTCTCACGCTGGGATCAGCGTCCTTTGGGAGTACAACACCGACCTCTTCGACCACGCGACAGCGCAGCGCCACGCTGAAGGGTTCGTGCGCATCGTCGAGCTGGTGGTTTCCCAGTGGGACACCGAGCTCGGCGCTGCGGACCTGCACGGTCCTGCCGGCCTGCACGACATCCTCGCCGCGGGAGAAGGCCCTTCCTCGGAATCGCCGTTCGGCACCCTGCACGAAGGGGTCGACCGGCAGATCGCCGCCGCCCCTGACAGCGTGGCGATCAGGCATGACGGCCGATCCTGTACGTACGGCGAGCTGGATGTCCTCGCACGCGCGGTTGAGGAGGTCCTGCGCTTCGGCGGTGTCGCTGCGGGCGACGTCGTCGCTGTTGCCAGTGACAAGACTCCCGATCTCGTGGCGGCGTGGCTCGCCACGGCGCGGCTGGGTGCCGCCTACGTGTGCCTCGATTTAGGACAACCCGCTGAGCGACTGGCCGGCTTGCTCGCCGATGCCGCGGTGTCCGCGGTGCTGTGCCCGCCCGAGAACACCTTCACCTTCGACGGCATCGGAGTGCCGACGATCCCGCTCAAGGCGGGTTCAGATCCGGGCCCGCGGCAGCGTCGGGCCACCGCGGTCGCTCCGACGAGTCCTGCCTACCTCACTTACACATCAGGCTCGACAGGTGCTCCCAAAGCAGTGGTCACCTCGCACCGCAACGCGGTTACGGCGATCCACGCACGCACCGAGTACTTCGGTGAAGCCCCCCCGCGCACGCTCGTGACGCTGCCCATCATCTTCGACGTCGCCGGCTCCATGGTGTGGTGGACCTTGTGGCGTGGTGGAGTGGTCGTGTTCCCTGACCCCGGCGCGGACGTCAGGGACGTCGACCAGATCAGGTCGCTGGCCGAACGGGAACATGTCACCCACGTCAACTTCGTCGCGTCGTTCTACCGGCACTTCGCCGAAGCCGTGCCGGTCGGCTCCCTGTCCGGGCTGCGGGTCGTGGCCATTGGCGGAGAGCCCTGCACGCCGGATCTCGTTGCGCTGCACGCGCAACGGCTGCCTTCTGCGTCCCTGCACAACGAATACGGCCCCACCGAGGCAACGGTGTGGTGCTCGGCGACGTGTGTACATGCGCCCGGACAGCCACCCACGCCTGTAGTCACCATCGGTCGGCCGCTGGCGAACTACACAATGGTGGTGCTCACCGATGCCGACCGGCCCGCACCGGTGGGCGCCCGCGGGGAGCTGTGGATCGGCGGCGACGGCGTCGCGCTCGGTTATCACGATCGCCCGGACCTCACCGCGAAGTCGTTCGTCACCTTCTCCACCGGTCCCCTTGCCGGACGCCGCTTTTACCGCACCGGTGACTACGCCCGGCTGACCTCTGAGGGGGAGTTCGAACTCTTCGGGCGGATTGATGGTCAGGTGAAGGTGCGTGGCTACCGCATCGAAACCGGCGAGATCGAACGGTGCCTGGCCGAGCATCCATTGGTCGGCGCCGCGTACGTCGGCGTGGCTGAGCACAACGGCAGCCATGTCCTGGCTGCCTACGTTGCCGCCAGCGGCCAGGATGCGGAGCTCGCCGGGGAACTTCGCGATTGGGTTGCCGCCAAGCTGCCCGCTTACATGGTCCCCGCCTCCATCGCGGTGCTCGACCGGCTGCCGCTGACCGGTACCGGGAAGATCGACCGCGACCGGTTGCCTCGACCATCCGCTGTGCTCGCGCTGGACGCCGGGACGGGCACGGCCGCGGAGACCCCCGAACAGGAACTGCTCCTGTCCGTGTGGCGAACGCTGCTCGGCCGGTCTGACATCGGCATCGACGACGACTTCTTCGCTGTGGGTGGCGATTCCCTGCAGTCCATCAGGGCGGTCGCGCAGGCCAGGGCTCGCGGCCTCACGATCACGGTGGCGCAGTTGCTGAGCACACGCACCATCCGTGCTCTCAGCGCACACGTCCGGCCAATCACGCGGGCCACGGGTACCGTCGAGCATCGTCCCGGTGGTACCCGGCTCCGGCTGACCCCGATCCAGGGCTGGTTCTTCGCACAGGAGTTCAACGAGCCGGACTGCTTCGCGCAGGTTCGCGTGTTCGACTTGCCCTCGGATGCGGACGTCGCGATGGTGCGGCAGGCCGTCGAGTGGACACTCGCTCGGCACGAGGCCTTCCGAACACGCTTCGTGCAGAGCGGTGGCGCCTGGCATGCGGTGCTGATCGACGCGCCGGATCCGGTCGGGTGGGATCAGGTCGACACCTCCGGCAACGTCGGCGACGCGGTCAGGGCGGCCCTTGACACGATCAACGTCGAGACGGGTCCGCTGTGGCGCGTAGTCCTGATCGAGGACGCGGCGGCGCCGACTCGGTCGCTCGGCCTGGTCCTGCACCACCTGATCGTCGATGCGGTGTCGTGGGACGTCATCGCGCAGGACATCGCGCACGCCCACGCCCGGCTTCGGTCGGGAGCCACTCTTGAGGATCGGCGGGCCCCCGGCGTGCCGGATGCTCCCGCACCCACCCCCGAACTCGGTGAGGCAGCCCACTGGTACGAGCTCGCCGAGGAAGTGCGATCCGGCGAACTCACGCCACCGCGCACCGGATCGCTCACCCTCGCCGATCGCACGGCGACCCGCCGGACGCTCCCGGCCCACGTGCGCCGGTTCCTGCTGCACGACGCACCACTCGTGCACCGAGTCGCGGCCAGGGCACTGCTCCTCGGCGCTCTTGCCCGAGCGATGGATCCCGGCACGGGCGTGCTGTACGCGTTCCTGGAAGGGCACGGACGTGATCGGCTGCCCGACGCGGACGAGATCGTGGGCTGGTTCACCTCGCTCTACCCGGTGCTGCTGCGCACGACGGACGCGAGCAGCCTCATCCACGCGGCCGCCGTGGTCGATCGTGCGATCGCCGCGGTACCCAGCGGTGGCGTCGGCTACGGACAGGCCCGCTACCTCGACCCCGGTTCCGATCTCGGCCGCCTGCTCGCCGAGTTGCCGGCTCCGCAGGTGACGTTCAACTTCCTCGGCCAGCACCAACCCCTGACTGATCTGCTTCGTCCAGCACCGGTGCCGCTCGGCACGGGCATCGGGGGCAGCAACGTGCTGCCCACCGCGTTCGACATGACCGTGTCCGACACCGGCAGTGGCATGTCTGTCGACGTCTCCTACGACAGTGAGGTCTTCCCCGAAGACCTCGTCGACGTCGTCCTTGATCGGATGACCGCCGATCTCGAGGACGCGGCGGGTCTTGTGGAGCTCACGCCCAGGCGAGCCGACCACGCCGAGCCGCACCTGTTCATTCACGCTGTGGACGGCACGATCACGCGCTACGAGGAACTGTCGCGCCGCGTCCAGGCTCAGTGGCGGTGTCTTGGTCTGCCGCAGATGTCCACGCCGGCGGTCAGCACGGTCCGCGACACGGCCATCACCCATCTGACCAGGCTCCGCCGGCGGGGGATCACCGGACCGGTTGCGCTCACGGGATGGTCCTTCGGCGCGGCCGTCGCGTTCGAACTGGCCCAACTGCTCGAAGTGGAGGGAATCGAGCTGACCCGGCTGACGCTCGTCGACCCGCCACTGGTCTTCGACCGCAGTGGATATGAGGCAGACCTGCGGTCCTGGCTGACCCAGCTCGTCGCGTCGGCACCCGATGGCGTTGTCGCTGACGTCGTCGACAGCACAGCGGGGCTCCCAGCGCGTGACCGGCTCGCCGAGATTCGGGTCAGGCTGCTCAAGCACACACCACAGGCCGAGCAGGCGCTGGTGACCGACCAGCTCGAACTGCTGCTCGGCAACTACGAGGCTCTCCGCCGCTGGCGGCCGGATGGCACCGTCGCGAGCATGAACATCGTTCTGTCGACAGCTACGAGCGACAGCGGCAAGCACGAAACGCACCTGTGGGCACCACACAGTCGCGGCGTGGTCGGCGTCGACACCGTGCCAGGTGACCACTTCTCGATGCTGACAGGACCGGGCGTGGTCGCGCTCGCCGACCTGTTGCTCGCGCGAGTGGACGGGGAAGGCTGATCGTGTTCACCGGATGCGGCATCGCCGGGGCGCTGAGCTTCGACCGAACCGGACCCCGCCTGGCCGACCTGCGACAGGTCGTCGAGGCGCTCGCGCACCGCGGACCGGACGCTGAAGGCTTCTGGCAGCAGGACAACGTGATGCTCGGCCACCGCAGGCTGAGCATCATCGGACTGGCGGAGTCGGGTACGCAGCCCATGGTCCGTGATCATTTGGCGATCACGTACAACGGTGAGCTGTACAACTACCGCAAGCTGCGATCAGAGCTCAGCCGAGACTTCGTCTTCACCTCCGACACCGACACCGAGGTGATCCTGCGAGCGTGGCAGCGATGGGGGAGGGCGGCCGTCGACCGGTTCGACGGCATGTTCGCATTCGCACTCTGGAACAAGGCGAGCCGTTCTCTCACGCTCGTGCGTGACCGCCTCGGCGTCAAACCGCTCTACCTGCATCGCTCCGCGTCCGCGCTGATGTTCGCATCCGAGGTCGAGGCGCTGTTGCGCTTTCCGGGCGTGCCGCGAGAACCCGACGTCGACGCGTTGCGCCACCGACTGCTCTGCTCGTCCACCCTGGAACCTGATCAGAGCCGAACCGTCGTGCGCCAGGTCGAGGCATTGCCTCCGGCGACGATCATGACCGTGTCCGCTGACGGGATCACGCGGTCGGCGAAGTACTGGGCACTTCCCGACACCGCCGGCTCAGCGGAACATCCAGACCCGGCGGTCGAGCTCCGCCTGCTTCTGGGCGACGCTGTCGAGTCGATGCTCGTGTCCGACGTGCCTGTGGCCGCGTTCCTCAGCGGTGGGCTCGACTCATCCGCGATCACCGCCCTGGCCGCCGGGCGGCAACGCATGCCCGCGGTAACGGTCGCCCACCCTTCCGCCGCTCGCAGCCGTGAGGGCCTGTCCGGTGACAGCGATCTCCGTTACAGCGAGGCACTGGCACGGCACCTTGGCGAACGCGTCGACCACAGGACTGTCCCGCAGACCGCCGATGTCAGCCTGGCGGACATCGACGCGGTCTGCGACCTGGCGTCGCTCGCCGACGACGTCCGCCACGTCGGCATACTGGCCAACTACCGCAGCATCCGGGACATGGGACTGAAGGTCGTCCTCAACGGACAGGGCGCTGACGAGCTCATGGGCGGTTACGTGGGACGCCCGAACTTCGTCGCCAACATCGTGGACGTCCTCGCACCCGACGAGAAGACAGTGCGCAGGCTTCCCGCTTCCCGGCAGGCAGGCTCCTTGTCGGCCGATGTACTGCGGTACCGGCGAACTGCCGATGAAAGAGTGCTCGACTACCTCGCGGGACTCACAGGTGGCGCGGTGGAACGAGTGCACCGTTTGCTCGTGCACACCCAGCTGCTGCGTGTGGTGCAGTTCGAGGACTTCCTCGCGATGCGGGTGACGGTCGAGGCGCGCTTTCCCTTCCTCGACCACCGCGTCGCTGAGTGGTGCTTCTCTCGTCCGTTCGACATGCACATCGAGACGACCAAGCGGCGCGGCAAGTCCGTGCTGCGCGCCGCGATGAACGGTGTCCTGCCGCAGGAGCTGCTGCAGCGGCGCAAGGAGGTCTTTCCCTATCCCGACTCGGTGCGGCTGCACGCGGCACTCACCGCGCTTGCGACTGAACACGAGCCGGAGTTGCGCTCCGATCCGCTCGTGGCGAGCATGTTCCAACTTCCCGAGAAGGGCAGGATGGACACGGTCGACACCGACTCCCTTTGGCTGTTTCTGTCCGTTTGGCGATGGCATAAACGACTCACCAACGCTCACTCGGCGGGTTCCGCCACCCTCGTTGGTGCCGAACGCCTCCCCTGACGCCAGCCACGGCAGCGTTCGCGTTCGAACATTCGCCTGCGGGATTGTCCGTCGTGGAGATCTGCTCGATTTGGCCGGTCACAGCGGCGAAGATAGGCTGGAGGCTTGCTGCAGCACACCCTTGTGACGACTGGTGGGCGCCTTGCGTGGCCGAGGTGACCTGGAGGAATCAAATGGCCAAGATCATCCCCGAGGTCTCGCGGACGTTCAACGAATATCTGCTCCTGCCGAATCGCACCCGCATCGAATGCTCCACTGAGACGGTTGATCTGCGCACACCACTGGTCCGGCACGTTCCAGGGGAGGCGCCGGCGATTGAGCTGCTCTCGCCGTTCACCTCGGCCATCATGCAGGCGGTCAGTTCTCCCGAACTCGCGATCGCCCTCGCGCGCAACGGTGGCCTGAGCTTTCTGCACCACAATCAGCCGATCGAGGACCAGGCTGCGGCGGTCCGTCAGGTGAAGAGGTTCAAAGCCGGGTTCATCACCAGCGACACGAACGTCCGCCCTGACGACACCTTGGGGCACCTGGTCGAAGTCATGCGCCGCACCGGGCACAGCACCGCCGCTGTCACGGAGGACGGCACCGCAACCGGTCGTTTGCTGGGCATGGTGACCTCCCGGGACTTCCACCCGCAGCGCCACGCGCTCGACCAGCCCGTCAGCAGCCGGATGACCCCGATCGCCGAGCTTCCCCACGCCGGGCACGAAGTCTCCCTCTCCGAGGCCAACGCGCAGTTGTGGGACCAGCGGCTGGACTGCCTGCCGGTGGTGGACGAGAAGGGGCACCTGCAGCACCTCGTGTTCCGCTCCGACTACACGGACAACAAGCGGTTCCCTCACCAGTCAGTGGATGCGAACAAGCGTTTGCGTGTCGGCGCGGGCATCAACACCCACGATTACCAGGAGCGCATCCCTGCCCTGCTCGAGGCCGGCGCGGACCTGCTGTGCTTCGACTCGTCCGACGGTTACAGCGACTGGCAGCGCAACGCGTTGACCTGGGTCAAGAAGCATTACCCGGAGATCCCGGTCGGCGGTGGCAACGTCGTTGACGGCGAGGGGTTCAACTTCCTCGCCGAGGCCGGTGCCGACTTCGTGAAGGTCGGCGTGGGCGGTGGCTCCATCTGCATCACCCGCGACCAGAAGGGCATCGGCCGAGGTCAGGCCAGCGCCGTGATGGACGTTGCCGCCGCTCGCGACGAGTTCCGCGAGCGCACCGGCGAGTACGTCCCGATCTGCTCGGACGGCGGCCTGGTGCATGACTACCACGTCGCGCTTGCGCTGGCGATGGGCGCCGACTTCGTGATGATGGGCCGGTACTTCGCCCGTTTCGACCAGGCACCTGGCGCGAAACTGCCGACCAGGGACGGCTTCGTCAAGGAGTACTGGGGCGAAGGCTCCAATCGTGCTCGCAACTTCCAGCGCTACGGCCAAGGCGATCGGCTGATCTTCGAAGAAGGTGTGGACGGCTACGTTCCCTACGCGGGTGACCTCAACGAGGGACTCGCGCTGACCATCGCGAAGATCAAGGCGACCATGGTCTCGTGCGGTTCCATGACGCTGCCGGAGTTTCAGGCCACGGCGCGGCTCACGCTCGTCTCCGAGCAGAGCTTCCAGGAAAGTCACGCCAACGTCTCCCTGCGAGACACTGCGGCCACGGCTGTCTGAGCGGTCGAGTGTCCGTCGCTGGTGGTGCGGGAGGAACGCTCGCACCACCAGCGCTTCAGTGTGATTTGTCGCGCACACTTTGAGCGGCACCGGACATAAAGGTCGGCAAACTCGATCGGCCTCCTTCGAATTGTCGGAATTGATCAGCGAGTGTGCGATGTCACGTCCCGTGGCAGCTCTTGTTCGCGGCAGGCGTGCTGTGTAAGCTTCTTCGCGAGGTAGGCAATGTCACACGACGTCGTTCGTGATGTGCCTTGAGTCTGGGGGGATTCTGCTTCGCTTTCCTGGCAGTGTGCTCATCGAGCGAGTCAGGCGCGCCAGCGTTTTCTCAGCACGTTGAACGAGGAGAACTGTGGTGACAACTGGTTCAGCTGCCACTCAACGGGTGGATGGCGATGTCGTTCTGTACTGGCTGCGCACCGAGCGTGACTCGATCAGGATTTCCGACGGGTTCCGAGCGCACACCCTCGAAGTGTACGAGCAGGCTGCTCACGCCGCTGGGATGACACTTGTACCTGTGACGGTCGACGACATCACCGCCACGGACGCCGAAGAGGCGGCGGTCATTCGTGTCGCCGGGCGGGAGATCGACCCGCGTCGCACCGTCTTCCACACCGCGCCGGCGAGCACCCCGGCCAACATGCCGGACATGTGGCGCTATGTGACGACCACCGGAATCCTTGAAGCCGCCGGGTTCTGCGTGACGGTGCCCACCCAGCACGGCATCGCCTACAGCGACTCGTTCGTGTTCCTCACTCGGTTCGGCGAGCACGGTGTCCCCAGCTTGCCCACCGTACGCGTGTGCACCCGCGAGATCGAGGTCCACGAGAAGAACCGCTTCCAGCTTTCGCAGTGGGGACTGGACTTTCCAGTAGTCGTGAAGCCCGCGCACTGGGACGGTGGCGCGGGTGGTGCGTTCGTGGCCGACACCAGCCGCAGGCTGAGTACGATCTTCCAACTGGCCGGAGCTTCGGAGACGACAGTTCTTGTGCAGCCGTGGCTGGGTGAGGACACGATCAGCCATCGGATTCAGTGCTTCGCCGGCGAGCCGGAGGACACCGGCGAGACTGTTCCTGATCACGTCGTCGCGTCAGCGAGCAAGATCGCACAGGAGATCGGTCTCCCTTACTTGTGCCTCGACTTCGTTGAGGCACAAGGTGAGTTCTGGCTGTCCGGAGTGGACCTCGGGGTGTTCTCCGCCGACACCGACGCGAAGACGGCCACGAAGCAGTTGCAGTCCTACCGGAACCACTTCGACCGGTTCTCCTCCGGTGAGCGGGGCGTGCGGCGCTGGGCTTACGTGTGACCGAGCGTCAGCCGATCAACCTGGGGGAAGACATGACCGACGATCGCGGTACCGAGATCGTCATGTACTGGATCCGGTCCGAGCGGGACAGCAGGAATCCCAACCCGATCTTCGGGCCGATGCTGGAGCAGTACGCGGCGGCCTTCGCCAGCGTGAACGTCGAGTTGCGGTGGATCAGCGTCGACGACCTCGTCATCGGCAGCACAGGCGGCAAGCCATCCGTGCACGTCTTCGGAGAACGCGTCGACCCGCACAAGGCGTTCTTCCACACCATGCTGATGTCGTCGCCGCACAATCGTATCGACGCGTGGCGGCATCTCACGACCTATGCCGCGCTGGAGGCGGCCGGCTTCTTCGTGACCGTGCCGTTCATGCACAGCGTGATGAACGACGACAAGATGCTGACGAACCTGCAGGTGTTCCGCGGAGCGGGCCGTGCTGTGCCGACCGTGCGGATCAACACGCGTGGTTGGGGCACCAACGGCGTTCGAGTCGACGAGGACGTCCTCCCGGCGGCGGGCATCTCGTTCCCGGCGGTGGTGAAACCGGTTGACTGGGACGGCGGGCACAGCGTGTTCCTCGCGGAGAGCCAGGAAAAACTTGACGCGTTGCTGAGCATAGCCGGGAGTGCGGACCTCACGATGGTTGTTCAGCCGTACCTCGGTTCCGACACGGTCGACTGCCGAGTGTTCTGCGTGGACGGTGAGCCGTTCGTGATGAACATCAGGCGGCCCGTCGATGGAAACATCGCGGGAAATGTCGCGCAGGGTGGGGCATGGGGCCTGGTTCCGGTTCCGGATGAGCTCGCGGCCGCCGCTCGAAAGGTCGCTGCCGTGTTCGCTCTGCCTTATCTGTCGGTCGACTTCCTCGTGGCGGGCGACGAGTGGTGGCTCTCCGAGGCCGAGCTGGACGCCGGATCGCCCGACGTGCCCATGGCCGCGATCAGGTTCGACTCGTACCGCAAGCGTTTTGCCGACTTCGTCCGCACCGGTGCGGACCAGCGGACCTGGCAGTTCATCGGAGGTGCGCAGTGACCGCAGCAGACTCGACGCGAACGCCACCCACCATGTACTGGATCCGGTCCGAGCGGGAAAGCAAGAGGCCGAACCCGGCACACGCCCCTATCAACGCGATGTACGACGAGATCTTCCGTGATCTCGGCATGACCGTGCAGCCCATCAGCGCGGAGAACATCGTGGTCGGCCGCACGGACGACGGACCCGCTGTGTACGTCCGGGGTGTGCGAGTGCGACCGGACGAGGCGTTTTTCCACACGATGCTTTGGACCTGGCCCACGGACCGCTTCGACATCTGGCAGCACCTCACGGTCTACGCGGCCCTGGAGGCCGCGGGTTACTTCGTAACGGTTCCGACGCTGCACAGCGTCATCAACAACGACAAGATCCTTACCGGCCTGTCGGAGTTCGCGAGTGGCCTGCGGCGGGTGCCGACGGTGCGCGTCACCACTCGCGGCTACGACTCCGAAGCCCTGCGGCGTTGCGTGGTCGCACTCACCGCCGCGGACATCGAGTACCCCGTGATCGTCAAACCGGCGCACTGGGGATCCGGGCACGGCGTGTTCGTCGCCGAGAACGAGACCGAGCTGAACACGGTGTTGAAGACGGCACAGGCGGCCGAGTTCACGATGGTGGTTCAGCCGTGGCTGGGCCGGGAAGTGACAGACTTCCGGGTGTTCTGCATCGACGGTGAACCGCATTCAACGCTGGGTCGGCGTCCAGTGGGCGATGCGGTGGCGGGCAACCTCGGTCAAGGCGGGGCCATGTCGCTCGGCACGGTCCCCCAGGTCCTGCGTGATCCCGCACGCAAGGTAGCCAAGGCAATGGGAATGCCTTACGTGTGTGTCGACTTCCTCATGGCCGGTGACGACGACTGGTGGCTGTCGGAAGTCGAGATCGACGGCGGAAGCACGCTCGACGACTTCGCCACCACCAGAGCGCGATTCGGGTCGTACCTGGCTCGGTTCAAAGCGTTCGTCGCAAAGGGCACCACTGACGGGGTTTGGCGATTTGAGGAGAACTGTGCGTACTGACCTGCCCATCCTGACGTTCGTCTATCGGCCGGACGACTTCGACCCCGACTACGTCTCCGAGGCGCAGCCCGAGGCGATGGAGTCCTACGGAGCCTACGCGGAGCGAGCCGGCTTCATGTTCCGCATGGTGCCGGTGAACGAGCTGCAACCCACGTGCGTGGACCGTCCGCGCCTGTGGTGGCGCGGTGAGGACCTTCTCGCCACCAGGCAGTGCTTCCAGATCGACGACTTCAGCTGGGACCCGCAGGCGTCCCACTTCCTGGCCGCGGTCCGCCGCACGATCGAGGCCAGCGACTCGGTGTTGCTCAATGACTCCTTCACCGGACCGCCACACCTCGTCACCGACAAGCTGTCGATCGCCCAGCGAGCGACCATGCTCGGCATTCCGGCGGTGGGCACGATCGCGATTCCCTTCGGCCGGTATGCGCGGCGAGTCGTCGACGTCGCCCGCGAGGCCTTCGGTGACGGGCCGTACATCTTGAAACCGCGTGAGCTCGGCATGGGGTTCTGTGTGGTGAAAGCCGATTCCGTCGAGCAGCTCGCCGCCACGGTCGACCTGGTCGGGCAGAGCGGAATCGGGTATGTGGTGCAGCCGTTCATCCCCAATGAGGGCGACCTCCGGGTCCACGTGATCAACGGCGAGATCGTCGCCGGCCAGCACCGCCGACCCAAGGCGGGGAACTATCTCGCCAACGTGGCCCAGGGCGGTTCCGCCACCGCAGAGGTCGTGACCGAAACGGTCCGCAAGCTCAGCAAGCTCGTGGCTGACGACCTGAAAGCATCTCTGCTGTGGGTGGACTGGTTGCTGACCAGCGACGGCCCCGTGCTCAGCGAGTGGAGCACCGGGTTCGGCGGCTTCACCGGCCTGCCGGAGCGCGAGCGGGAACAGGTCGGTAAGCACGTCTTCGCATGGGTGCACCAGCTACTGGCCGCCGAAGCCGGTCCGGTGTCCTGAGAGGAACAGGCCGTGTCCAGCGTTCGTGAGCGTCACGTTCTGTTCACCCATCGCGACTTCCGCTTGCTGTTCAGCGCGGACACGATCAGCCAGATCGGGTCTCAGGTTGTTCTGCTGGGCTTGCCGCTCGTCGCGCTCAGCGCCCTGAACGCGACGGCGTTCGAGGTGGGGCTGTTGGCGGCGTGCGGAACGCTGCCGCTCCTGGTGATCGGCTTGTTCGCAGGGGCTTGGGTCGATCGGGTGCGGCGCCGGATGCTGATGATCGTCTGTGACGTCCTGCGGGCCGCGTTGCTGCTCACCATCCCAGCGGCTTGGTGGCTCGACAAGCTGTCGATGGCTCAGCTTTACGGTGTGGCGCTGGGCATTGGCGCTGCAGGCGTGGTCTTCGACATCGCCTACCAGAGCTATCTGCCGCAATTGATCAATCGCGATCGGCTGGTCGAGGGCAACGCCGCGTTGCAGACAGTGCAGGGCGTTGCACAGACGACCGCGCCCGGCTTCACGGGCTATGTCGTCCACGTGTTCACAGCGCCGTTCGCGATGATTGCCGCAGTCGTGGGTTACCTCTGGTCCGCACTCTGCGTCCGTCTTATGAGGACTGCGGAGCAGGCCGTAGCGCCCGACAAGGACCGCCATCTGTTCCGTGAGATCGCAGAAGGGCTCCAGTTCATCGTCGGTGACCGGGTGATGCGAGCCACGGTGGCGTGCTCGGCCAGCATGAACCTCTTCAGCAGCATCAGCGCGCCCATGCTGATCGTGCTGCTGGCGAAGGACCTCGCAGTGCCGGCGTCCTCGATGGGCCTCGTTTTCGCTGCCACCGGCATCGGCGGAATCGTGGGTGGCATGCTGACGACCAGGCTGGTTGCCAAGCTCGGTCAGGGCCGGGCGATCTGGATCAGCTCCGGTCTGACCGGACTCATGGCGATGTCGATGCCGCTCGCGCAACCAGGCGGTTGGCTGGTGCTGCTGGCCGCCGCACTCTTCGTTTCGGCGCTGAGCCACATCGTCTACAACGTTTCGGTTCTGAGTTTCAGGCAAGCCGTGACGCCCACAAGACTGCTGGGGAGAGTCGCAGCCTCGGGCTGGGTGCTCAGGTCGGGAATCATGCCGCTGGGAAACGTGCTCGGAGGCGCGTTCGCGGCGGCTCTCGGCACCCGATACGTGCTGTGGATCGCGGCCACTGGCGCCACATTTTCGTTCCTCTGGATCTACTTCTCGCCCATGCGCACGATGCGCGAGCTGCCGGCAGAAGTGAGTTGACCACGTTGTCGAGCAAACTCGCGGCTCGAGCAGGTGACAGTTGTGATCACGCAGCCTGACTGGCTGGCGCGGTCATGATCGCTTCGTATTCGACGGGGTCAACCGGCCAGAACAGTTCGGCGTCTGCGGCGGGTGGTAGGTGCGTTCGATCCAGGTGACGATCTTCGTCCGGAGTTCGTCGCGGATGGGCCAGGTGCGGCGGTCGAGAACATTGTTCTGCAGCAACGCGAAGAGGCTTTCATGGCGGCGTTGTCTCCGGCTGCGCCAACCCAACCCAGCCGAGCGCTGGGCGACGGTCTTGGCGCGCACACGCCTCGCAACGGGCGGGTACGGCTCGTCGGGTGTGCGTGGGATCGGTGCCTGAGGAGCTCCGCATGCGCGAGCAGCCGAAGCTACCGGCTTGCACATCTCCGTCCGGTCGTCAGCGACTTTCCTGATGATCCTGGACAGGATGTTCGTCCGGTTGAGCAGATGGACAGGTCGGGCGCGAGGGCGAGGCGGAGTCCGTGTCGGCACCGTTGTCGGCGTGGCGTGCGGTGCGACCGATTCCGTGCCAGTCCAGGCAGAGCACGGTGGCGTCGTCCTGGAGGTGATCACGGTAAGCCCGCCTCACAGCCCTGGTCGCCGCCCGGACCACCTCCCTGGGGTGCAGTGCTTCGGTGCTGCGGAGCAGCGCGGGCAGGTCGACGGCTTCGGCGTCACGTTCGAACATGCCGTCGGTGAGCAGCATCAGCCGGTCTCCGGGGCGCAAGCTCAGCGCTTGCACCCGGTAGGGATGCGGTTTGACGCCGAAGAGCAAGTCGATCTTCAGGTCGAGCGCCTCCACCACGCCGTCGCGCAGCAGAAGTGGGGCGGGGTGACCGGCATTGACCAGGTCGACCGCTCCGTCGCGCAGGTCCACCCGCACCAGCAGTCCGGTCGCCAGTGATCCCAGGCGGTGGTCCAGCAGCGCGTGGTTGGCCTGCTGTGCCTGCTCCGCCAGGTCGTGGCGGGCCCTGCGGGCCCTGCGCAGCGCACCGACCAACAGGGTCGCGGTCAACGCCGAGGCGACGTCATGACCGACGGCATCGGTGATCGACAGGTGCAGGGCGTCGCGGTCCAGGGCGTAGTCGTAGGTGTCGCCGCCGATGTCGTGAGCCGGCACCAGGGCACCGGCGACGGTGAACTGGGCAGCCTCGCAGCAGGACGCCGTGGGCAGCAGCTGGTGCTGGATCTCCGCCGCCAGGCTCATCGTCGTGGTGCGCCTGCCGGAGTGGTAGAAGTCGGTGAAGCGGCGGTCGGTGACGATGACATAGGCCAGTGCGTGCGCCGCCTCGCCCAGCTGCGCCAGTACGTCCTCGTCCAGCGAGGGCACGGTCACCTCCAGCACACCGACGCAGTCGCCGCGGTTGGTCACCGGCAGCACCACCCGCATCCCGTCGCCGTCCTGCTCCTGCCACGGTTGCTGGGTGCGCAGCACCTCCTCATACACGCTGCCCCGCAGATCAACGCTCTCCGCGCTGCCCCCGCCGAGGTGCCGCGTGGTCGAGGCCAGCCGCACCAGCCGCTCGTCACCGACGTCGATCAACAAGAACGACACGTCGACGGCCTCGAACCGCTTCGCCAGGTCCCGGGCGACGACCTCGACCGACTCCACCGGCGGTGCGCTCTCGGCCGCCGCGAGCACATCACCCGGTCGCAGCACATCAACGTCCACGGCAACCTCCGAGCAGTCAGGGCCACCCTAACCACATCACCGCGAACTGTCCGCGCGCAGCCGCGGTGCACGTGGGCACCACCCCGTACACCCCAGGCAGTGAGTGAGGACTCCGACGCGTCCCGGCTCAACGTCACCATGCTCGTGATCCCACGGGGCGAGTCCTGTCGGATCGCGGCGGCGAACTGGAACGTCTCCGTGGTGCCAGACCGAAGCAACTTGCTCTGCCTGGTGCCGGCGGCTTGCGAATGAGGAACCGGACAGACCGATGAGGTGTTCGGCGAGGACCGCGCGAGCGCAGGCCAGGGCGGCGCCCAGGCGACCCGGTGATGCACTCCGCCGACGCTGAAGGACGACGAAGTGCATCATCAGCTGCATGATCGCTTGATCAACGTACTCGGGCACACATCCTGTCCATGCTGGTGAGCAGGAACCGGCCCTTCGAATTGGAGTGCGCGCCCCGGGGGAGTCGGTAGTAGGCGTATCCCTCCCGCAGCTCCTCTTGCCTCCGCGGTGCGCTGCTTGGCAGCCATCTCCATCGCCGCGGTGTTCTCGGCCGCGGACCACATGCCTCATGAACGCCCTGGAGCTCTCGCCCATCGGGGCCGCACTGACCGTGGCCACTGCCTTGAAACGGCGTTCCGTCTGCGCCACGCTGAGGGCGTGGCCGCCTCCGGCGCAGATGCCGAAAACGCCCATTCGGTCGCGGCCGACGAACGGAAGACGCTTCGCCGATGATCGCACCAGTGACGCCAGGACGTGCGGACTTGCGATGGTGCAGGAAGCGGTGCCGGGCATGCGGGTGAGGAGTAACGTCGGGCTATCAATCGATCAGCAGGCGAAGAACAACCCGTGACGAGTTCGGCTCAGGTCAGCGGGAGGATCCGAGCGGGCGCCGCCGTGATGTCGGTCGTTCTCGTACTGCTCGCGGCGACACTGGCGATGTTGCTCGGTGTCGCAGAAGCAGGTGCGGCGCTACTGGGTGTTCTCGGGTGGCTGGTCGCACTGGCGGCGCGGCTGCCGGCGCTCGCCTCCGCGGGCAGGCTCCGAGATCCCGGGCGCAGCCGCACCATCCTCGCAGCAGCGTTAGCGGTTACGGACGAAGTTGTACGGCTCGCACTTGTGCTGATCGTCGTCAGCGGACACGCCTCCGCGCTCTGGGCGGGCTTCGGCTGGGCGCTCGCGGAACTCGTGTTCGTCGTAGCTACACACCTGGCGCAGTTCAGCTGGCCCATAGGACGTGAAGCGGCGGACCAACTGAGGTCAGAGGGTGGGTTCATCAGCACACATCCGGCACACAGTGGCGTCCGCGGCATCGCGGCAACCACGTTCCACCTCGGCGCCACACTGCTCCTGACCATGGGACCGTGGTGGGTGCTGGTCACCGCCTCCGCACATGTCGCGGTGAACCTTGCGTTCGCCCGATGGGCCCGCCGACGACTGGTGCCAGTCCAACTGTTCAGCGCACTGGTGAGCGTGGCCTTGCTGGCCGCCGGCCTGGTTGCTTCCGGCTTGCGTTGAGCATGCGAGAGCGAGCACGTCGAGCCCTGGTGCACGCGCCCTACGGGACTCCAACCGCAGCTGGCCCAGCCCCGAGGCCAAGTACGCACCTGTGTCCACGGTGGAGGCAATTGCAGCGATTTCGGTGTTGCTGCTGAGCGTTGTCCTTCGCCACGCGTTGACATCCTCGAACCCCTGCCGCAGCTTGAGCGGCGTCGGCTTGTAGTTCGGCACAGGTCAGTACACGATCATCTGCTGCGGCCATTTCCTGATGGCGCAGTGGTTTCACCAAGGAGCAGCTCGACGGCCAGACCCGCGGCGAGTGGTAGCTGCGTCAACTCACCGGTTCGGCCTGCCCTGCAACAGCTTGGGCCGCTGCTACAACAGACCGCCAGCGTGTGGAACCGCGTGCTGGGGCTTGCTTTCCCCGGTCAGGGCAGCCAGCAGGCTGCGCAGGGACGTGGTGGCCAGGCCGATGGTCGAGTCGCTCGCGCCGTAGGGGATCACCAGCGTGTCGTCGTGCAGCAGGGCACCGCAGGAATAGACGACGTTGGGCACGTAGCCGTCGCGTTCTGCGGCTATGGGCAGTAGCAGCGGTTCGGGCAGGGTGGCCAGCACCCGTTCCGGATGGTCCAGGTCGAGCAGGATCGCGCCCATCGAGTAGACCCGCATCGGACCGACTCCGTGGGTCAGCACGAGCCAGCCCTCGGGAGTCTCGATCGGGGAGCCGCAGTTGCCGACCTGGACGAGGTCCCAGTCCCTGGCCGGCGCCTCCACCGGTCGTGGCTCGTTCCAGGTCCTGATGTCGTCGGAGGTCACCACGGCCGTGCTCTCCCCGTCGCCGCGCGACAACGCCGCGTACCGGCCTCCGATCTTCCTGGGGAACAGTGCCATGCCCTTGTTGCGTGCGGCCGACCCGGTCGTCTGTGTGACGTGGAAGGTGCGGAAGTCCTTGGTCTCCAACAACTGTGGTGCGACATCCACACCGTCGTACGCGGTGTAGGTGGCGTAGTAGGTCTGGTCGCCGTCATCGTCGGTGAAGCGCACGAACCTGGCGTCTTCCATGCCCTGGCGTTCGGACGGGCCGGTCGGCCAGAGCACCCGGCCGCTGATGACGGTGTCGTCGGGGAATTCCGAGGTGTAGTTGCACGCGGCGATCCACCGGATCAGCTCCACGGTCCGGTGTGCCTCCTGACGGGCGACCAGACTCGGGTGCAGATCGGCCAGCACCAGGTTCAGGTCGGCGTCGGTGAACCGCGCGGGCAGCCACCGGTTCAGCACGGCGGAGACCTCGTCGTCGTGGCCGAGCTCGGCGAGTTTGCCCAGGAAGAGGCTCTTCTCGTACACCGCCTCCCGATGGAGTCCAGTGGTGATGACGTTCGGGGGCGTGTCGACTGTGAGCACACCATCGGGACCGACCACCCCGGTCCGGAAACCGATCGACGACAGGTGACCTTCACCGATGCCTCGGACACTCAGCACGAACCGCAGATGCCCCGGTGCCAACCCGCTCTGATCCGGGTGCGCGACCATGGACGGGTTGCACAGTGCGGCGCCTTCGATGGCGTACTCATGCGTGAAGTACGCGCCAATGAGCAGCCGGCGGGACTCGGACAGCTCGACGCCCTCGGGGAAGCGGTGGCTGACGCTCGCGAAGTGATCGGCGAAAGTCACGCTGACATCCCTGTGGCGTCCCGCGAACAGGCCGATGGTGCGGTCGAGCGTGGCGCACACGGTTACCTCGTCCAGCACCATCACTCGCCGGATCACGGCCGCCGATCGCGACTCGTGCTCGGGCCGTTCCTCTCCAGGCACGAACAGTTTGGTGATGACCCGGCGCGGATCCGGCCGCAGCCGCAGCGAGGCGCGAGTGACACGGGCGTTCATCCGGTGCTCCCCAGCAGAGTGTGGCGGTGTTGCAGAGTGGAGATCAGCGCCAGGGTCGACTCGGCGCCCTGGTTGCGGTTGGGGCCTCCGTGCGTGAGTCCGTCGTAACCGCCCCCGGTCTCGCTGTCGTGCATGGGCACGCCCAGGTCGTTGTCACCGTCGAACCACGCGACCGCACGGCCGACACCGGTGAGCCACACCGGGTCGCCGGTGACCTGGTGGGCGCGGGCGCAGGCGTCGGCGAGCGCCGCGACCTCGATGGGTTGCTGGTCGAACGCCGGGCGAGGCTCGCCGATGTGCCAGCCACCGGCAGGGGCCGGCGAAAGCCGGACATCACATGACTCGACGGTCAGCAACCAGTCCAGCAGTCGCAGCCCGTCGTCGCGGATCTTGCGGTCCGCGAGGAGATGACCTGCCGCGATCAACGCCTCGGGCAGCACGGCGTTGGCGTAGAAGAGCCGGTTCTCCGGCCACGGCCAGTCCGGTACGTCGCCGGGTTCGCCGACGTACGAGGCGATGTCACCGAGCAGCTTGGCCGCGAGGGGGTGCCCGGGATCGGCGCTGAGCACCTCGGCGGCGCCGAGCGCGGCGAAGGCCATCGACCGCACCGACGGAGGCCGGTGGTGGGCGCTTGCCTCGAAGCAGTCGAGAGCAGCCGTGCGCATCCAAGGCACCGGGCAGCGGGCAGCCGTGGTGCCCAGTCCCCACAACGCGCGTCCCCACCAGTCACCCAGTCCCGGTTCGTCCCGCCAGCTGCGGTCGGGTCCGAGCCGGTTGTGGAACCGCCCGTCATCGGCCTGAGCGTGAGCGGTGAAGGCGAGATAGCGCTCCAGCAGGACGACCAGATCGACGGACAGCTCCGGCTCGCGGCTCAGGACGACCAGACCTCGGGCGACGTCGTCCAGGCAGTAGCCGTGCTCTCGGCGGGGCAACGGCCCGCGGGCGTGCTCGTACAGGCCCGTGTCGTCGCTGAGCCGGGCCAGGTGGGTGAAACTCGGGCCGGTCACGCGGTCACGGCGACGCGGGCGGCGAGCAGGTGCTCAGCGAGCTCTCGATACCGGCTCGCGACCGCCGACCAGCTCAGTGCCGGGGCGAGACTCGCCGAACGGTCGCTCATCCTGGCCGCGAGTCCCGGTTCGGTCAGCACCCTCCGCAACGCCGCGGTGATGGCGGCAGGGTCGCGGTGTGGCACCAGCAGCCCGGCCCCGTCCGCCAGCAGCTCGACGGCGTGCGGGAACTCGGTCGCGACCACCGGTTTGCGAGCGGCCAGGGCTTCGACGAGCACGCCGGACGTGACCTGCTCTGACGAGTCGTAGGGCAGGAGGACGACGTCTGCCAGGCCGACCAGTTCCGCCAGTGCGTCCACTTCGAGGTAGGTCGAATCGAACTCGAGCAGGTCCACGACGCCGAACGCGGCGGCGCGGTTGCGCAGGTTCCTGCGGTAGGTCTCGCCTTCGTGCGCCAGCACCTTGGGATGGGTCTGGCCGGCCACCAGGTAGCGCGGCTTCAGGTCGCGCAGCGCACCCAGGGCGGAGATTCCCCACTCGATGCCCTTGCCACGGCCCAGCAGGCCCCAGGTGAGGATCATCGGCCGGTCTGTGGACGGATCGCGGGCGGGTGGGTCGACGGGGAGCGCGCCGTGTGGAATCACGACGACCTCATCGGGCCGTTCGACGGTGTAGCCGTCAACGAGCCGCTGCCGTGCGGCCTCGGACATGGTCACCACGGCGTCTGCGTAGCCGACGACCTCCTCGAGCACCTGCCGCTGGCCAGGAGTCGGCGTGGTGAGCACCGTGTGCAGCACGATGATCACCGGGACGCGCAGCCGGGCGAGCACGCCGAGCACGTCCTCACCATCACGGCCGGCGTAGATCCCGTACTCGTGCTGCACCACCACCACGTCGCAGCGGTTGAGCGCCTCGGCCGCGGCCTCGACCGCGCCGGGGGGCATCTGGTGCACCACTGATGTTCCCGCTACGGCGGCGGGTTCGTGATCCGGCTCCGCGAGAACACGGACCACCTCGCCCTTGCTGCCCGGCGTCACCGCGGTCAGATGATGCAGCAACGCGGCGGTGAACGTGGCGAGTCCGCATTGCGTGGGTGGATACGTGCTCAGAAAACCGTACGTGCGAAGCACAAAGGACCTTCCGGGTCGGCTGGAACGTGGGGCCGGTGACCGCCGGCGCGAAGTCCTCCCGGGTTGCCCGGGCTGTTGGAACGCGACCAGCCGGCGATCAGCGGACGTGCTCCGGGATTCGGCCGCCGTCTGCTTCCCAGCCCGCGAGAGCGATCCGGGTCAGATCGGCCGTGCGTTGTGTCGACGCGGTCACGCTGACGCCTGCGGCGAGCAGGTCTTCGACGGTCTGGGTGTTGCCGCGATTCGCGGTGATCGTCATGGTCTGGTGCGCGGCGGCCGGGTCGGTGTTCGACGGCACGACGAGCAGTGTGAGACGGTGCTTGTCCGCTGCGAGCACGTCCACGGTGTGTGCGGGCCTGGAGAGGAACCCGTCGAGCCGGATCTGGCGGCCGTCGCCGATGATGCGGCGGGGCGCGGAGTCCCACTCGGTGAGGTTGTAGCTCACTCGCAGGATGTCGCCCAGGCGAGCTCCCAGCGCTGCGAGCAACGCGGGCAGCTCGGCGGCGAGGTCCCGGGAACGCGGCCACCAGGCCCCGTCGACGTGTCCCGTCGTGGGCACCTTCGGCCGCAGCCGCAGTCGTTGCGAGAGCTGAGACTGCTCGGGGATCGCAGCGGCAGGTGAAGCGTCGGAAAGGTGGGGTGCTGACGTCATGTCAGGACTCCCGTCCCCGGCCGGAAAACAGCCGGTCTAGTTTCGCCGAGCACGGCATGAACTCGGTTGCCCATATGCGCGCTGTTCTCGGAAACTTGACTCTACACCGATTCAGTCATGATCGACCGAAATGTTGCCAAATTCTGGATCACACACCCGCGCGCCTGACCGAAGTGCGGAAACTCCTTCAGTGAGCCAAACCTGCAGTTCGGATACTCACAGCTGACTCTCAGGATGACGTAGGCCGGATTTTCTGATCACACAGGGCTCGGCCACTTGTGTCAGTGGTGCGTGTAGCATGGAGACAAAAGTGCTGCTTTTCCAACGGTCTCCTCGATCCTTCCTGAAATGGCCTGATGATCCATATCGGACCATTTGCTCGAACAACACCCGGCCAGCTCACGCAACCGGGGTGCGGAGTACCGAAATGAGCACGTCGAGATGGACGTTCAGCCCCGACGTGGACCGGGTGCCCGACCTCGCGGCCATGCGGCGGCTGCTGCTGCAACGGGGAACCGAAGGCGTCCGGTTGTCTGCTCCGGCCGGCCGATGGGCCCGTCCGCGCCATCTGACCTCACATCGTTCTCCTACCAGCTGACACACGCTGACGGAGACACCGACCCGGTGCCCCTCGACAATCCCCCGACCGAGGGGCACCGGCCTCAGCGCACCGGTTTTGCCACCGCCACACCACGGGTATCCAAGCCGTGTGACGACCTGACGCGGGTCGCCTGACATCCGGCACCCGCCAAACCCCACACCGATCGCCCCGGCCCCCGGCGACGGAGAACGTATGCCGTTCCCGGAGGTACGAGCGTGAGTACGCAAGTCGAATCAAACGTCCGTCGAGCCGACGCCGCGCCGCAGCCCATGCTGGCCGGAGAGAAGTCCCCGGCCGAGATGTTCCTGGTCAAGTTGTTCGCCGTCATACCAGCGCTGGCACTGGCGGCAGCGGTTCCGCTGGCATGGGGCTGGGGTCTGGGCTGGGTCGACGTCGGTCTCGCCGTTTTCTTCTACACCCTCACGTGTCTCGGCGTGACGATCGGATTCCACCGCTACTTCACGCACGGTGCTTTCAAAGCCAACCGCGCGCTGCGGATCGGGCTCGCGGTGACCGGCAGCATGGCCATGCAGGGCCCGATCATCGGCTGGGTCGCCGACCACCGCCGCCATCACGCCTACGCCGACCGCGAAGGCGACCCGCACTCACCGTGGCTCTTCGGCACCTCGGCCACCGCGCTGGCCAGAGGGTTCTGGCACGCCCACATGGGCTGGATGTTCCGCCGGGAACTGACCAATGCCGCCCGCTTCGCACCCGACCTGCTCGCCGACCCGGACATCCAGCGCGTCAACCGCTGGTTCCCCGCGCTGACCGCCGTGACACTGCTCGCACCCGCGCTGATCGGCGGGCTGGCCACCTGGAGCTGGTGGGGAGCGTTGACCGCGTTCTTCTGGGCCGGTCTCGTCCGCGTCGCGGTTCTGCACCACATCACCTGGTCGGTCAACTCGATCTGCCACATGATCGGCGACCGGCCGTTCGAGGCGCGCGACAAATCCGCGAACTTCTGGCCCCTGGCGATCCTGTCCATGGGCGAGTCCTGGCACAACTCCCACCACGCCGACCCCACCTGCGCCCGCCACGGTGTTCGCCGGGGCCAGATCGACATCTCCGCGCGACTGATCTGGGTCTTCGAGAAGCTCGGATGGGCCACCAAAGTCCGCTGGCCGAGGCCGGAACGACTCGCCCGCAACCTCAAGACCACCACTTCCTGACCCCACACCCGTTTGGCGTCATCCGCAGCCACACCATTCGGTGGCAGCATTCACGGCGCAGCTCGGTTATTTTCGAAAGCAGCCGAGTCCCTTCGGCGAAGGCACAGGTCAAGCTCCAGGCCCGGTGACGACCCGGTCATCGGCGAGATGGCTGCGTTACCCGCTCTGGCCCCCGGCGGCGCCCACTTCTCAGTCCCGCTGTCAGGAGTGCCGCCATGGCCATCCCGGATTTCTCTCCTGCTGACGAACGTTCACCGCGATCGATTGACGTCTCCGACGTCGTTCGGCTCGAGGCGGACACGCACGCTCTGCGCGCGCTGGACTACCGGCAAGGCGGTGACTCCTGTCTCGACGCGGTCCGCGCCCGGATGCGGGAGGCGCTGCCGATGCTCGACGCGTCAGCCACCGAGAAAGTGCGGCGGCGGCTGCACGTCGCGCTGGCCGACCTGCACAACCTCGCCGGCTGGGTGTGCTTCGACGCCGGTCTGGTCAGCAATGCCCGCGTGCAGTTCACCCAAGCACTTGTGTTCGCCGGGTGGGGCCGGCACGACGGGCTGGTCGCCAACATCTGCTATCGGCTCGGCCGCGTATGCCTGCACCACGAGAGCCTTGACGAGGCGTTGGACTACTTCCGGCTCGGCCAGCTCGCGGCGACCCGGCCTGGCAACGAGATCGCGGCCAGCATCCTGTCGGTGAACTCGGCGTGGACCCATGCCAAGCACGGGGCCGGCGACCAGGCACTCGCCGAGCTCGACCGTGGCCGGGACCAGTTCGCGACCGCCGACCACACCCAGGTGCCCGACTGGGCCCGGTTCTTCACCACGACCGATCTGTCAGCCGTGGCCGGTGCCGTGCACACGGATCTCGCGCGAACAGTGAGCCCGCGCCACACCCGAATCGCGATTCCGTTGCTCATCGAAGCGATCGACGACTACGACGACGGCATGGCCCGCAGCCGTGTGTTCAGCCTCGTCCTGCTGTCGATCAACCACCTGCTCGACCGAGACCTAGACATCGGCGTCGAAATCGGATTCCGCGCGCTGGCATCCGCCGAGACCCTGGCCTCGACACGAGTCCGCGATCGCATCCGTCCGCTCGGCCTGCAAGCGGAACGGCACGTCACCCACGCCGGCGCGCAGGAACTCGCCACGCGCATTGCCACTTACGCCACCACCGGTCCGTGAACACCGTTGCGGTCCGCGCCGACGCCGACCGTCCAGCCACGAGCCCCGTACGACAACGACAGGTACTGATCGATGCGGCCCGTCCACCTGTTTTACGCCATCGGGAATCGGCAGAAGATTCTCAAGAGACCGCAGTTCACGACAGAGCCGTGCGAGTCACCGAGGTGTACAGGAACATCTCGGAGGAGTAGGTCATGGGTTGTTGCTCAAGACCTCGGTAACGCGTTGGACGCGAGCCGAGGTTTTTTCGTACAACAATCTGCTCCAGGAGCAGAAGTAGTCATGCGAAAGCTCCACCGCGACCACCATTGCAGTCGCAATCCTCCGACACGGCCCCGTCGGCCACTGCCCAGCCCATTCCTCCAACGGTCGCGCCCGTTCCCAGCTCATGGCGTGCCCTGAGCCGGAGTGATGTCCTTCATCGGACGATGGCGCCGGGCGCAGCCCAGGCCCGGCCAGCGCGAACCTTGCACGCGCCGCCGTGTCCGCCGAGCACAACCATCTACAAAGGACTGGTAATCGCATGAAGGAAACCCGGGACGACACCGCTGTTGTCGCCCTGCACCTCGCCACCGGCTTCCTCG
Organism: Lentzea alba; assembly: GCF_011067745.1. Lineage (GTDB taxonomy): Bacteria > Actinomycetota > Actinomycetes > Mycobacteriales > Pseudonocardiaceae > Lentzea > Lentzea alba. The sequence goes on along the minus strand of NZ_JAAMPJ010000009.1, from coordinate 59,369 downwards.
CGTCAGAACGCGGATGGGTCTTGGAACGCCTCGTCGCACTCGGTTCGCGGCTGCGGTCGTTCCGCGACGACCAGATCGAACTGGAAGTCAGCGTGACGGACCGCCACGGCGTCGAGCAGCAAGTCACCCTCGAATGCTGGATCAACCGCACTCCCCGCGTGCATCTGGTCGTCACGTCGTCGGAGCGCGACCTGTCAGAGGCGCTCAACGAGGTACGCGACGAACTCGTCCGTCAGGTCGACGAGGCCAAGACCCGGACTGGACCACGCGGCAACCGCGCGCTGAGGTCTGTGCCCCGGCTGCCCGCGCAGGAGTAGCACCCGAGGTCAGGACGCGTTCCTCCTTCTGGGCGCCGACATCCGTCGAACCACCTGATCTCGCGCGTCCGCCCGCTTGGCAGGTCACTTAGGGCTAGGCTTTCGTTCGCACGAGATCACAATGGCGAGGAGTGACCAGCGTGGGCACGAATCGGCATCTCGACTTGCTCGTGGTGATCAATGAGATGGCCAGAGCGAACCAGGAGCCCATGGGTGTCCGTCATGTGTGTCTTGCCTGCCGGGCCGGCCTGAACGCGGCCGGCGTCGGGGTCTACCTGGCCGGTACCGCGCAACCGCTCGAGGTCGTCGGGACGGCGGGCGAGGAGATGGCCGAGCTGCAGGTGACGATGGGGGAGGGGCCCGCATCGGAGGCTTTGCGGCAGAACCAGCCGGTGTTGGTGCCCGACCTGACGAACGGGTGGAGTGCGCAGCGCTGGCCCGTGTTCGCCCCGGCCGCCGTCGCGGCGGGGGTGGCGGCGGTGTTCGTGATTCCCTTGACGCTGGGCGCGATCGCGCTGGGCGCCTTGGAGATCTGCCGGGACGTCGACGGCCCGTTGTCGCCGGATGAGCTCGCGGATGCGCTGCTGTTCGCGGACACGGCGACAGCGCTGTTGCTCGGCCGGTCCGCGGCGCCGGCTGCGCCGGACGGCGCTGATCTGTGGGGTGCTGAGCCGGAGCGGCGCTGGGCGGTGGTGCACCAGGCCACCGGCATGGTGTCGGTGCAGCTGGACACCGATCTCGGTGAGGCGTTCCTCCGGTTGCGTGCGCATGCGTACCTCAGCGGCCTGCGTCTGTCGGAGGTGGCAGCCGACGTGGTCGCGCGCAGACTGAGATTCACCCCGGATACCAACCATGAGAAACAGAGGTGAGTCACGTGTTGGACCGGCGGATCACTCAGACCTTCGTCGAGCTGGCGGACACGCTGGTGCTGCAGTTCGACGCCATCGACTTCTTGCACACCCTGACCGAACGCTGCGTCGAACTGCTCGAGGTGGACGCGGTCGGAATCCTGCTGGCTGATCAGCGAGGTGCGCTGAACCTGGTGGCCGCGTCCACCGAACAGGCCCGGATGCTGGAGCTGTTCCAGCTGCAGGACGAGGAGGGCCCCTGCCTGGACTGCTTCCACACCGGGCAGCCCGTGGCGTGCGCCGACCTGAACCAGGAGCCGCAGCGCTGGCCCCGGTTCACCGTCGCGGCACGCGAACAGGGATTCTCCGCCGTCCACGCGGTGCCGATGCGACTGCGCGAGCAGATCGTCGGCGCGCTGAACCTGTTCCGAACCGCGCCCGGCGCCATTCCGGAGGACGCGGTCGAGCTGGCCCAGTCCTTCGCCAACGTCGCGACGATCAGCATCTTGCAGGTCCGGGCGCTGCGGCACAGCGAGATGGTCACCGAACAGCTGCAGAACGCGCTCAACAGCCGCATCGTCATCGAGCAGGCGAAGGGCATCCTGACCGAGCGCCTGCAGATCGGTGTCGCGGACGCGTTCTCCCTGTTGCGGACCTACGCCCGCAACAGCAACCAGCTGCTGTCGGACGTCGCGCAGCAGGTGATCGCGCGATCGCCGGAGGTCGCAAGGATGATGAAGGCCGGCAAAGCCTGACGCACGTAGAGAGGCGCCGCACAGCCCACGGCGTGAGTTCGGCGGTACCGGGAGCACTTCGCCGAAGCCGGACCGGAGCCGTCCTCGGCGTCCCCCGTGAACGGTTGTCCGCCGACCGGGACGGGGGGGTCGGCATGCTGCCGAACCAGCGCGCCTACAAGGTTCCTGCACGGACCATCCTCGCGACCATCGGGCCGGCCCTGGACACAGCTGTGGCCGTGGTGTTCGTCATGCACCTCCAACGAGTGCTCGTGTGGATGCTCATCGCGGCCGTCTTCACCGTCGCGCTCTACCCTGTGGTGAACTCGCTGCAGAGCCAGGTGAGGTGGTGCCGCCGCTCGCTGGCGACGCTGGTCGTGTTCCTCGTGGTTTCCTGGCATCCGGCGGTGTGCTCACCCTCTTCGCCATACCGCTGGCCGAGCAGGGCACACAGCTGGCGACCCGGCCGCCGGACATGATCGCGGATGCTCGCGGAGGCAGAGGCCCTGTCGGGATCTTGCTTGAGCGCACCCGGCAGTTCGCCACCGGCCTCGGTACCCCGGCACTGAACCTGCTGCGCCGCGCGATCACCGGAATCGTCGCGACCATCCGCGCCGCACGCCGGCCAAGTCCGGTGTGTCGTTGTGCCGCACGGTGAGCACGAAATCGGGACCCACGAACAGGTGCAGCTCACCGAACTAGTGGCGATCCAGGCCACGCTGTCGGCTTGCCGCTCCAGCATTCGGAAGGTGTCGGCCAGCGTGGCCGGGGACGCGGCTTGCCGCCCGTCCAGGTAGACGACGTTGTTGATGATGTTGGTTTCCGAGGTCACGCCGGGGGTGGTGCACCGTGCCCCGCGCGTGGCCGCGGCAGGATGCCGTCATCGTCAAGGGACCCATCGATGATCTGCGCGGCGACCTCGCTCATGCGCAGCCGGGCGTGGGCGATGTCGGGGCAGACGTCGAACACGCTGTCCAGTCCGGTGATCGTCAGTGGCCGCAGCACCACGCGCGTACGGGCGACCAGACACATCCTGATCCCCGCCGTCTCCGCTGCTTCCCTGGCAGCGACCAGGACGGTGATACCGGCTGCACCGAAGAAACTCACTTCGGTGAGGTCTACCACCAGCTGTGGGCAAGTGGGTCGCAACTGCTCGAGGAGACGATCACGCAGCAGCGGGCTGGTGGACGAGTCCACCTCGCCGCACACCGCGAGTACGACCACGTCTGGCGGGGCCTGGCACACCGTGCCAGTCAGAACCTCCCCATCTGACTGGAAGTCTGGCCGGACAGCAGCTGCGCGTGCCGGATGGTCCGCCGGTACGCGTTGGAGGAGGGGTGTCATGGGACATCTCCTTGATCGGGCAGGTTGCGCCTGTCCGTTGCTTGTGAGGTGGATGGTCGAGCGCACCGCCGAGGCCCAGTCGTGCTCGTCGAAGATCCAGATCACTCCGGCTGAATTGTCGATCTGGCCGTGCGACACGTCGTGCCGGGCACAGGTGGGGCGGATCGCCCGCGGCCGGACGTTCGCGGACACGGCAGTCACGCGACTGTCTCATTAGGACTGACTGGAAGGGCTTGCGCTGGGTCCCCGGTGGTGAGCGCGCGGATCCGGTCGATGACCAGTTCGGCTTCCGCCGCGCTGAACAGGCCCAGCCCGGCCGCGTGCTGGATGGACGCGACCGTGCTCTGGTGGGGTTCAGCGATCCCCGCGATCCCCGCGATCCCCGCGATCGCCGTGGTAGCGGGAAGCTGATCGAGATGCGCCATGGGAATCCCCCGGTCGGATGCCGTCATGCCGGGTCCAGGGCACTTTCTGGGAACGATACTCCCTTGTCCGGACAACGTTCGATCATCGCGTGCCTCGGTGCCGGCTGGCAGCACACGCGCAAGACGTCCGGCCGTGTGCACGACACGTCGTGTTCGTCCCCGGCCGGCGCTGCCTGGGGTTCTCGGCGTCGGCACGGTCAGCTCGCAGGGCGGAGTTCTGCGATCACCTTCGTGCCCTCGGTACCTGCCGGTCCGGGATCGGGCACCGCGACATCTGGATTGCGCTCCATCGCGGCACAGACCGCGCTGGCGTGGCTGCTGACCCGCGGCGACGACATCGCCCCCCATTCCCGGGACCCGGCGGGTCACGCGCGTCGAAGAAAACACTGCCGCCGATGCCTGCATGATCACCGCGGGCCAACGGCTCGGCGCGGAGTTCGGCATCCACGGGCCGGCCATCTGCGGAGCCGAGGGCGACCGGAACCCCTCACCGGGAACATGCAGACCGCGTCGCGGACCGCTGGCAACTGACACGAAATGCGGCAGAATGAAGGAGCCTGCGCCTCCTCCTTGCCCCTTCATCCGCCTGTTGATCATGAAAATGATGATCAGGCGAAGATCGGTTCGATCTCGTCGTGCGGGGATCCCGCGCCTTCGTGCCCGCTTCCACTGTGCGGACCGAAGGGAAGTCCACTTTGGACGTTCTGCACGGAGTCGGGGAGCTGTTTCTCCCGGCTCGGCGAAAGCGGCCCCTGGGTTGAGAGACGCCTTCCGTGCCAAGCTGGAAGCGGGTCAGGCGATCAGGCGATGAAGCCGGACATGCCGCCAAACTTTACCGCGGAATTCGACGAAGTCGTCGGAAGCAAACAGGTGTGGGGTTCTGTCCATTCCGGACTTTTCCTGGAGGTTTGTTCGGTGCTCAGCTCTCGTGGGTTCACCCTCAAGGCGACCTTGATCGCGTGGGCGATCGCACTGGTGGCGGCCGCGCCCGCCGAGGCCGCGCCGCCGGAGCCGGGGCCGCCTTGTGAGGTGGGGAAGTACTACAAGCTTTGCGTGTGGTCAGGTCCCAATTACACCGGCCGGTTGCGAGTCCTCCCGTACAACCTCGACCGCCTCGACATCGGGCCGCTCTTCGTGGTCCGCAGTTACAAGAACTGGCACGCCAGCGGTCGGATCACCGACGTGTTCGGCTGCGACCACGGGCTCGGTGAGTGGGCGAAGGAGCCCGCGGTGAACAACGGATGGGGGATTCCCGCCAAGGCCATCGCCAGCGGATCTTCGTAGGAACTTGCGGCGGTCGCGGTACCCGACGCCACGACCGCCGCACCAGGCCTACGTCGCGGGGGAGTAGAGGTTCAGCTCGGAGATGCTCCACCAGTTGCCCGTGTTGCCGGTTTGGGTGATGCGGAGGTATCTGGCGGTGATGGCGGGGAGGTGGATGGTGGTGGTCGGGTCGCTGCCCTGTCCGGTGGTGATGGGGTCGCCCCAGGAGGACGGGTTGTCGGAGGCGTGCACGGCGTAGCCCCGCGGATGGTCTCCGGTGCTGGAGCCGTTCTCCAGAACGATCTTGGTTGGCTTCCGCGGGGTACCGAGGTCGATCTGGAACCACTGGCCGGGCTGTTGGGCAAGGCCTGTGGACCATCGGGTGGAGGAGGTGCCGTCGATCGCCTTCGCGGCGGTGTCCGCGGTGCAGCAGGCATCGGCGGGAGTGGACGACGCGCTGACGCGCCAGCCTGACCGGTCCAATGCGGACTCTCCGCCGCCGGGCGGAGGAGTGCTGCCGGCCGACCAGGTGAACGTGGCGACCGCGCCCGCGGACAGTGAGGTGCTGAAGTGCCGGCCGGTGGAGGTGACGTCGAAGGTCCGGGTGCCGGACCCGCTGTTGTGGACGACGAGAACGGTGGAACCGTCCGGGTTCCGGAAGGCGACGTTCTCGATGTTGCCCTGACCGAAGGTGTTGGAGCCGATGCGCACCGCGCCGGGCTTCACGAACTTGCTGATGTGACCCAGAACGTAGTACTCGGCGTTGTAGGTGACGGTGCCGTTGCCCTGCACCGTCACCACACCGGTGCAGGTGGTGCAGTTCATGGTCGGCCCGCCGTTCTGGTCGAGCGCCAGATTCCACAGGACGACGCTCTTCGCCCAGTTCCGGGTGGCGCCGATGATCAGGTTGCGGGTCTGCCAGCTCAACGTGTCGGCGAACGTCCTCGCCTCGTCGCCGGTCTTGATTCCGGAGCACTCGGTGAAGTGGACGTCCTTGCCGGGGAACGCGTTGTGCACGTTCGTCTGTGCGCCCGGCTCACCCGCGTAACAGTGGAAGGCCGAGCCCGCCGTGTACCGGGCGGCGGTCGAGTTGCGGAGCACGTCGAGCGGATAACCCGGCCGGTCCCAGTTGTGGTCGAAGGCGAGAATGCGGGTGTCCAGCCCGGCCCTCTCGATCGCCGGACCGAGCGCGCCGCCGATGAAGTCCGCCTGATCCTGCGCGGACATCAGCATGCCCGGGTAGTTCCCGGGCGAGAACTCCGGTTCGTTCTGGGGTGTCACCAGGGAGACCGGCACACCGGCGTCCCGGTAGGCCTGCAGGAACTTGACGAAGTAGTTCGCATAGACCTGGTGGTGCTCGCGTTTCAGACTGCCGCCGACCAACTCGCCGCTGGTCTTCATCCACGCCGGCGCGCTCCACGGCGACGCCATGAACGTGGTGTGCGGGTTGATCTCCCTGGCGCGCCGGAGCAGGGGCAGCACGTAGGGCTCGTCGTGGGTGATGGAGAACCGGGTCAGGTTCGGGTCCGTCTGTCCTTTCGGGACGTCGTCGTACGTGTAGGCCGACCGGGAGAAGTCCGACGCGCCAATGGGCTGGCGCACCGTGCTCAGTCCGATGCCCTGCCTCGGGTCGAACAGTGTGGTCATGATGGAGTCGCGATGCGGCGAGTTCCAGATCAGCCAGGCGGAGGAGTCCGTGAAGGACGCCCCGAACCCCGTGATCGTCTGGTAGGTCTGTTCAGGGTCGATGGTGATCGTGTCCGCGGTGCCGGTCGACCCGGAACGGAAGGCGAGGGCCGGCTGCGGGTTGAGCAACTGGGAGCGATCGGCTGTGGTGATCCACGAGCCGACCCCTCCGGCATCGGCGGCGTGCTGCTCGGCCGGCACGGCAGAGCGTGGCACGGCAGAGGTTGGCACGGCAGAGGTTGGCACGCTCATGCCGAACAGGGCGAGGCCGACAGCGGTCGTGACGTGGGCGACCCGTAGTCGCCTGGAATCCAGACGGGTGTGCACGACTTCCTCCTCGGGATCTTCCGCGGGGGTTCGAGAACTCGGCACGGCTGGGCACCGAGGGGCCGACAGAGGCGGGTGCGGCTTGTGGCTGCACGCCAACCGTTGAGGAAGCCTGTCGTCGGGCGTCATCGTCCGAGGCCAAACACTTATTTCAAGTGTTAATTTAACGTGCTGGCAAAGTGGAGGTCAACGACGTGGCGACTCGGCGCCAGTCGTTTGATCGGCAATACTGTGGGCCGGTGAGAAAAGAGGTGGGCGTGGTACCGCACCAGCGGAGCACCGTACGTGACCTGCGTCGTGGCAACAGTGCCGTGATCCTGTGGCAGCTCTACTTCGACGGTCCCGCCAGCCGTCAGGAGCTGAGCAGGCTCACGGGCCTCAGCGCGGGTACGGTCGGCAACGTGGTGAGCGACCTGATCGCGTCAGGTGTCGTGATCACGGCGGGTTCGATGGACTCCGACGGTGGGCGCCCCCACGTGTTGCTCCGCGTCAACGCCGGGCACCGCTCGGTCATCGGGGTCGACGTGGGAGAGACCTGCGTCCGGGTCGAGCTCTTCGACCTCGCGATGACCTTGCGCGCCAAGGTGTCCTACGAGCTGGCGGACGGGCACGACGTCGAGTTCGTCGTGGACCGGATTCTGGCCGGGATCAAGGCCGTGTGCGCCGAGGCCGGTGTCTCCGAACGCGACGTCCTCGGCGTTGGCATCGGCGTCTCGGGCGTGGTGGAGCACGGCGCGGAGGTGCTGGTCCACGGCCAGACGTTCGGCTGGGACGCGGTCCCGTTGGAACGACTGCTCCGCGCGGGCACGGATCTTCCCCTGCACATCGACAACGGTGCCAAGAACATGGGGCAGGCCGAGATGTGGTTCGGCGCCGGTCGCGGCTGCCGGCACGCGGTGGTCGTGCTGATCGGCTCCGGTGTGGGAGCCAGCATCATCACCCACGGCACCACCTACCGCGGCGCGACCAGCAGCGCCGGTGAGTGGGGGCACACCACGGTCCAGGTCGGTGGCAGGCGGTGCCGGTGCGGGGCCCGTGGTTGCCTCGAGGCGTACGTCGGCGCGGAGGCCGTGCTGGAGCGGTACCAGGAGGCGAGGCGTGGTCGTCGCCGGCGCGGAGTGAGCGAGGAGGCCGCCCTCGCCGAGCTGCTCGACACCGCCGAGCGCGGAGGGGTCGCGGCCGAGGTGCTGGACGAGACCGCCACGTATCTCGGCGCCGGGATCGCCAACCTGATCAATCTGTTCAACCCGGAACGCATCATCGTGGGCGGCTGGGCGGGACTCCTGCTCGGATCGCGGTTGCTCCCGAAGATCACCGCGGCCGCCGCGGAGCACGCGCTCGATCACCCGTTCGCCCAGACGTCGATCGAGCTGGGCCGGCTGGGGCCGGACGCGGTGGCGATGGGTGCCGCCACGCTCCCGGTCGAACACTTCCTCACCACCGGTGGCGCCTCGACGCCGAGTGACCGGATCACCCACCGCGCCGGCAAGCGTCACGACTCCGCGTAGTAGTCCCGTTTCCGGCCTTCCCGGTCGAACGCGGCGAGGATCTTCAGACCGGTTTGCTCGACCAACCAGTAGCTGATCCACGCCACCAGCAGGCTCACGGCCGTCAGCACGACGCCCGCGACCGGGAACGTGTGCGGCTGGCCAGGTGCGGGCAGCAGGCCGGCACTGTCGAGGAGCCGCAGCATCGGTTCCTGCCACAGGTACACGCTGTAGCTGATCACCCCGGTCCAGACCAGCGGCCGCCACCGGAGCACCGCGGGGACCGAGCCGGCGTCGCTGATGGCCGAGGCGGCGATCAACAGCATGGCGGCGAGCGCGAACAGCGGATGCCACCACGTGCTGATCGGCGTGCCGAGTGGCTGCGTGAGCGCGACGGCCACGATCATGCCCGCGCCGGCCAGGCCAACGCCGCAACGCGCGGGCTTGGTGCGCAGTTCCCTGCCGTCCGCGATCAGGACGGCGAACGCGAGACCGATGGCGAACACGTCGAGTTTGGCGAGCGGGTTGAACCAGTAGGACCACTGTTCGTAGTGGGCGTCCGCCACGTACACGGCCCAGCAGCGGTAGGCGTTGCTGATCACGACCAGCGCCGCGATCCCGCCGTACAGGGCGGTCAGGCGCGCCCGCCGGGACTCCAGCCGGGGCACGTGGCGTTGTGCGATCGTGCCGATCACCACCAGCAGCAGGTAGAAGTGCATCTCCACGGCGAGCGACCACGCGGGGCCGTTGCTGAAGAAGATCTTCTCGTCGCTGTAGACGTGGGTGAACGTCAAGTGCAGCAACAGATCCCGCCAGTCACCCGGCAGTGTCGGGTTGGTGAAGCCCCACACCAGGAGCACCGTGATGTAGTAGAGCGGCAGCAGCCTCGCCGCTCGCCGCAGCAGCACGACACGAGCACGGCGAGGTGGGCCGGAGTCGAGCGCGGCCCTGGCGTAGGGCAGGCCCAGCAGAAACGCGGAGAGGACGAAGAACAGGTCCACACCAAAGGGAAACGCCATCAGGATCCGATGCCAGACGCCGTCCAGCGGCCAGGCGGCATCAGGGCCGTAGCGGCTGTACTGGTAGGCGTGGAAGATCAACACCGGCAGGGCGGCCAATGCCCTGATCGCATCGACTGAGAACCGGCCGTGTGCGATACCGGTTGCCGTGACAGCGGTGTCGGTGCCCGCGGGCTTTCCAGGCCGGATCACGCGCGCTCCCCGGCGATCGCGGCGGGCACGGCAGCGGTCCGCGGTGTGACCACCCAGCGGCGTTCGCCGGAGAGCTCCTTGGCCTGCGCGACCCGCGCGATGAGGTTCTTGAACGGCGTGTAGAAGAACAGCGACACCGCGAGATAGGACCAGAACCATCGGCGGTTCCTGCGGATCTCGGGCGCGGCGAGCCGGTAGGCGAACAGCACCTGAGCCGGCCCGACCGACAGGGTGAACAGCGACGCCAGCACGAAGATCGAGATGTCCCACTCGATGGCCTGCGCGCCGTCGTGCCAGGCGATGAAGGCCAGCAACGGGATGATCTGCAACGAGATCCAGGGATAGATCTCCCGCCAGCCGAGCAGGTACAGCAGGCCGATCTTGTTCTTCGTGGTCAGCGTGCTGGAACGCAGCACGGCGGGCAGGTGCCGCCAGGAGACCTGGAACCAGCCCTGGGCCCATCGCATCCGCTGGTTCCACAGTGCACCGAGTGTGGTGGGCGCGAGTTCCCGGCTGAGCAACGCCGGGTCGGTGACCACCTTCTTGCCGCCCAGCAGCGCCCTGATCGAGGAGTCGATGTCCTCGGTCAGCATCTCGCCGCGCATCCGGGTCTCGCGCAGCGCGCTTGTCCGCCAGAACCCGTTGGAGCCACCGAACAGACCGAAGCCGTGCAGTTGCGTGCGACCGGGATGACTCACCGCGTAGATCGACTCGAACTCGACGGCGACCATGCGCGCCACCGGTGACTCGTGGCCGTTGCGGATCACGCAGTGCCCCTGCACCACGTCCGCGCCGTGGGACAGCCACCGCCACGCCCGGCTGAACGCGTTCGCGTCGGGGTGGTGGTCGGCGTCGAAGACCCCGACGAACTCACCGGTGATCGCCGAGAGCGCGGCGTTGATGTTCTGGGCCTTGGAGTGGCTGTAGGGCACGTTCAGCACGACGAGCCGCGGGTCGGCGGCGGCCAGCCCGCGGAGTTCGTCTTCGACCGGCAGCCTTCTCGGCGTGTTGTACGCGAGCACGACCTGCAACGGCGCCGGGTAGTCCACCGCGAGCACCCGCTGGATCGTCTCGATGATGGTGTCCGCCTCGTTGGGCAGGTAGGCCGCGATGATCGCGGACGCGGCCGGGTACGGCGTCGCGGGCTCCTTCGGCGGGCGCTGCGGATCGAGCGCGCAGTAGGTCTCCCACCTGATCACCAGCGCGGTCAGCACCAGCGCGAGGCAGACCGCGACGTACGCGGGCGCGACCAGGTCGACTCCGGCTTTGCCGAACTCGGCGAGCACCAGGAACGGCAACAGCAATCCGATCGCCAGTGTGGCCAGTATCTGCAGCGGTGTGCGCAGGATGCCGGGCAGTAGTTTCCTGCGCGGCAGGTGAGTGGTGGACGCCCAGTTTCGCGGTGTCAAATCGAGGTGTTGCGCGGCGACGCCCGCAGCCTGTTCCGCGCGTTCGACCAGCGCGTCGAGGTCATCGGTGCCGGTCGTTTCGGCGCCGGCCGTTTTACGGTCAGTCTTTTCCTCGGCGCTTGCCCAGCCGATCGCGGGTGTGACGGACAGCTGCTCGGTGCCCACGGTCAACCGGGCGGCGGAGATCTGCCGCCCGATCCGGTCCAACCGGGCCTTCACCCGGCGAGTGGCCGTGTCCGGTAGCAACAACATGAGACTTCCGTTGCCCGAATACCCGATTCGCTCGCGAGGTGCCAATTGCGGCGTGATCCGATGTGCCAGCTGGGTGAGCACGGTGTCCACGCCATCGCTGCCGAACCGGGCCTCCACCTGGGCGAGCTCCATCAGGCGGACCACCGCGACCACGGTCCGGCTGGCGCGGCGGCCGCGCACGCCCAGCACGTGCCACGCGATGTCACGCCATCTTTCAGCCTCGTACACGAGTGGCCGTGACAAGACCGCGGCCGCGCCTTCACGGCGACTGACCTGATTGACCGACACAATATTCCCTTCGGGACGAAATCCGAGGAGGCGGCTGCAGGTGAATTCACTGCACCCGACAGAAAAGTATCGGCACTTTTGAGCTTCAGTCACTAGTCCGTGGGTTTGATACCGGCGGTATGGCTGGCGAAGCGGTCTGGTCCAATGCGAAAAATAATGTTACGCCGCAGTAAATTCACTCGATGAATCAAGTGGGAAATTATGACGCGGGTCACGGTTTGCTTCTCCGCTCACAAATTGGCCCCCTGACGCTGCTTCGAGGTCAGTAGGACGCTGTTGTGGTGCTGCCGGCAGCTCGCCGGGAGGGGTGCGCGGACGCGGTCGTCCGGCTTCGAACTCTTGATCACCGGGAGATACGCACTCGACTTATTATAAGTCTTGAACTATGGTCTGGTTTTGGTGGGCTGACCGCGTGGTGGACCGAGATGAGGTGGGACGGTGCGGCGGCATCAGCACCCGGATTCGCCGTTCGTGTCGTGGAGAGCCGGCACCCTGGCTCCGACGGTCGAGCTGCGCCGGCTGAACGGTCTCGTGGTGCCCTATGCGTACGGCGGACCGATGCCGGGCATCGAGCGGCAGCGTTCGAGGCAGTTCGTCGACCTCGCCGGTGTGTGGCGAGCCGAACGGGCGACCGTGGACCACCAGCTCTCGCTGACCGACCGGCGGGTGTCACTGCCGGCCATCGAGGAGGAAGGGCGAGGGCGGCACCGGGTCGACCACGACGACAGTGGATGGTGCACGCACCGCATTCCGTTGCCGGAGAACGTGACCGAGCGGTACGAGGACGGAGTCTGGTACCGGCGCGTGGTGCCGATGGCGGCACCGGGTCGTGGCGAACGGGTCCGGCTGACCTTCCTCGCGGTCAACTACATCGCCGACGTGTGGTTCAACGGCAGGTGGATCGGCTGCCACGAGGGCGGCTACAGCCCGTTCAGCCTGGACGTCACCCACGCGGTCGTGGACGGGGACAACCTGATCGCGGTTCGGGTGGACAACCCGCCCTGGGACAGCCGGACCGACATCGTGCCCGCGGTGCTCTCCGACTGGTGGAACTACACGGGGGTCGTCCAGGACGTGTACCTGGAGCGGGTGCCCGCCGTCTCGGTGGCGAGGGTCGACGTCGTCCCCACCACCGTGATCGGTGATCCGCCCGAGCGTGCGGAGTTCGTGGCGACCGTCGTCGTCGACCGGACGGACGCGGCGGCCGGTGCCGGCCTCACGGTCCGGGCGAGGCTTGCCGAGGCAGTGGTTCCGCGCCGCCTGCTCGGCACCTCGGCGCCGGCCGACCTGGAGGGAGCGCCCGCGGTGTGGCGGGGCGAGGGGCCGCACGAGGTCGTCATCGACCCGGAGACCGGCGACGGAACGGTCCGGTTCGCCGGTGTGGTGAACCAGCCGCGGCTGTGGACCCCGCAGACCGCGAACCTCTACGTGCTCACGGTCGAACTGATCGACCGCGGGCAGGTCGTCGACAGCTTCGCCACGCAGATCGGTCTGCGCACCGTCGCTGTCGCCGCCGACTCACCGGCCGTGCTGCTCAACGGGCGCAAGGCGGCGTTCCACGGCGTCGCACGACACGAGGACTGGGTGGACACCGGACGTACCGTCGCTTCGCCGCAGCGGGTGATCGACGACCTGGTCGACATCCGCGAAACGGGCGCGACCCTGCTGCGCACCGCTCACTACCCGAACCACCCGCTGACCTACCTCGTCGCCGACCGGGTCGGGCTGGCCGTCGTCGAGGAGATCCCGACCTGGTGGTTCGACACCTACCACTTCGCCGACCAGCTGCACCGCGGGACAGCCGAGCAGATGTGGCGGGAGATGGTGTTCCGCGACTACAACCGGCCCAGCGTGTTGTTCTGGAGCGCCACGAACGAGGCGATCAGCGTCGAGCACCGCGCCGAGTTCCTGCGTCGCGTCGTCCACGATCTCCGGTGCTACGACGACGGCCGGCTGGTGACCCAGGCCGCGGCGGCTGATAGGCCAGGCCCGCACGACCCCACGCAGAGCCTGGTCGACGTGGCGGGATGGACCACCTACTTCGGTGTCTTCGGATCCACCGACGCCGGGGCGGAGGCCGATCTCACCGAGCGGTTCCTCGACCAGGCGCACGCCGCGTGGCCGGACAAGCCGGTGCTCGTCGCCGAGTTCGGCATGTGGGCACAGGAGGACGACGCGCTGGCGGATCGGCAACGTCAGGTCTTCGACCACACCTGGCCGGTGTACGAACGCCGGCTCGCCACCCGGCCGGACGGCTGGCTCGTCGGCAGCATCTGGTGGGCGGCGTACGACTGGCGCACACCGATCGCCGGAGTCAACACCTTCGGTCTCAGCGACATCAGCAGGCAGCGGCGGCGGCCGGTGCGAGACGCACTCGAGTCGAGATACCGATCCGTCTCCTCCGCGATCACCGGGCCGTTGTGCTCCGCGCGACCGCGCTCGTCCCCGGGGCTCGCCCTCGTCCACTGTGGACTTCCGGAGGACCCGAGAACCCTGGCGGACTTCGCCTGCCCGGACGGTGCGCACCCGATGCACAACGCGGTCGTCGACCGCCTGGTCATGCCGAGTTCGGATCGGTCGGCCGTGCGGATGACCGCCCTCGGCTCGTGGCCGGGTATCGGGATCTACCTGTACCGCCACCCGGTCGACCTGCGCGAAGCGGCCCAGCTCCGGGCGCGGGTGCTCGCCTCGGTCGGCGGGTACCAGGTGCGGCTCGGAGTCCGGGACGTCAACCGCGTCGAGGCGGACGTTCTGGTGCCGGACCCGGTTCCGGCGAACCGGTGGACCACGGTGTGCGTCCGGCCGTCCCGGTTCGCCGGGGTCGACCTCGGCCGGGTGGAACGAGTGCACCTCGCGATGGCGATCTCCGACGACCACGTCGCCAGGGGGCAGCGGTTCTATGTGGACAGTGTGACTGCGTGACCACGAGGAGGAACGATGAGAGCTCTCGCCAAGTGGGTCGCGGCGACCGCCGCAGCGGTCTCGTTGGCGGCGTCGGCCGCTTGCGGCGGTGACCCGCCGACGGACGAGAAGGTCGTGGAGTTCTGGTACTACCAACCGACCCCGGAGCAGTCCAAGCAGGTGAAGGAACTCCTCAAGCGGTTCGAGGAGACGGAACCCACGATCACCATCCGTCTCACCGAGATTCCCAAGGACGACTACAACACCAAGCTCTCCTCCGCACTGGGTGGTGGCCGCGGCCCCGATGCGGGTTACCTCGACCAGCCGCTGATGGCCCGCTACGCGAACGCCGGACAGCTCGCCGAGGTCCCGGCGGGCACGATCACCGAGTCCGACTTCTACGACGGCGCACTGCGCACCAACAAGATCTCCGGGAAGCTCTTCGGAATCCCCCTGCAGCAGACCACCGTGGCGTTGTTCTACAACAGAAAACTCATCAGCACGCCGCCGGTGACCTGGGACGAGCTGGTCGCCGAGTCCGCACGGGTGCGCCGGGAGAACCCGGACCTCGCAGGAGTGAACGTTCCCAAGGGTGAGGGCTTCGGAGCCTGGGTCTTCCCGGCGTTCGTCGCTTCCGCGGGCGGCACGATGCTCGACGAGGGCAACAGGAGGATCGCCTTCGCCGATCCGCCGGCGCAGGAAGCACTCGCGATGTGGCGCAAGCTGCTGGAGAGCTCGCCGCGCCAGATCACCAACAGCGAGAACCCGTTCCACAAAGGACTTGCCGCGATGATGTTCTCCGGCCCGTGGGAGGTGCTGGCGATCAGGCAGCAGTTCCCGCAGCTCGACTTCGGTGTGGCGCCGTTGCCGAGAAAGGACGTCGCGGCGAGCAACATCGGCGGGGACAACGGTGTGGTGTTCAGCAAGGCCCGCAATCCCGATGCGGCGTGGAAGTGGCTGCGGTTCCTGTCCGACGCCACGCACAACGCCGAGTTCAGCAACATCACCGGCAACTTCCCGACGAACAGGAAGTCAGCGCGGGCCGCGAAGATCAATACCGATCCGGCGTTCAAGGTGTTCGTCGACCAGCTCGAGACCGCTCAGGCGCGTCCCGCTGTGCCGGAGTGGATCCAGATCAACGACGAGTACCTCGCCAAGGCGATCGAGGAAGGCGTCGACGGTGGCAGGTCACCCGCCGACGCCCTGGCGGACGCCGCGGTCAGGGCCCGCAAGCTGCTGGGGTGGCAGTGAACGCTGTCCACCGATCGGGTTCGTGGGATCGGCGCCGGCGGGACGCGCTGGCCGGTTTCGCCTTCACCGCACCCGCGATGCTGCACACCCTGGTGTTCATGCTCGTGCCCGCCGGGGCGGCGCTGTACTTCAGCTTCACGGAATGGGACATGATCTCCCCTGCCCGCTGGGCAGGACTGCGGAACTACCAGGAGATCCTCTTCGACTCCGACCTGTACTCGGACTTCTGGAAGTCGGTTCGCGTCACCGCCCTGTACGCGCTGCTGTCGGTGCCCGCGTCGCTGGTGACCGGATTCGTGCAGGCCTACCTCATCGATCTCCTCCGCCGGGGGCAGGCGTTCTACCGGCTCGTCTTCTACCTGCCGGTGATCACCGCGGAAGCGGCGGTCGCGGCGATCTGGAAGTGGCTCTACGACCCGCAGTTCGGTCTGATCAACGCCGGGCTCGAGGTGGTGGGCGTCCGCGGGCCCGACTGGCTCGGCACCCCCGGCGTGGTGATCCCGGCACTGGCGCTCATCGCGGCCTGGCAGTCCGGTACGGCGATGCTCATCTTCCTCGCCGGTCTGAAGGGGATCCCGCGCACCTACTACGAGGCGGCCGAAGTGGATGGTGCGAACCGGTGGCGGCAACTCGGGCACATCACGCTGCCGTTGTTGCGTCCCACCACCTTCTACCTCGTCGTCACCGGCGTGATCGCGGCCCTGCAGGTGTTCGGCATCGTCTACGTGCTGTTCGGCGGCAACGCCGGACCGGAGCGTTCCGGCCTGAGCTACGTCCTGCACCTCTACCTGTTCGGCTACCGCAACGGTGCGATGGGTGCGGCGAGCGCCATGTCCGTTCTGTTGTTCGTGACCGTCCTGCTGGTGACCGCGGCGCAGTTCCGCCTGGTTCCGCGACAGTACGAAGGGTGAGCCGATGAGCGCTGCCAGAACAGCGGACGCCGTGGAAACCGCGGTCGTGACCGCGCCACCGACGGACCTGGCCGCACCGCGACGCAGGAGACAACGGCGCCGCGATGCGCCGATCGCGTTGCGGGCCACCGCCCACGTGCTGTTGATCGGCGGGGTCGTCGTCGCGCTGGCGCCGTTCGTGTGGATGGTGGCGACGTCGTTCAAGCAGCCGCAGGACGTGTTCACACCGACACCCGGCCTGTTGCCGACGGACGCGCGAACCGGCCAGTGGGCGGGCACCTTCGCCAACTACCTCCAGGTCCTCGATCTCGGCGGGTTCGCCGTGGCCCTGCTCAACAGCGTGATCGTCGCGGTCGTGCTGATCCCGGGAAAGCTGCTGCTGGACGCGTTGGCCGCCTACGCGTTCGCCCGCATCCCGTTTCCCGGACGCGACGCGTTGTTCCTCGTCGTGCTGGCCACGATCATGGTGCCCGGCATCGCCCTGCTCATCCCCAAGGTGTTCGTCACCCAGGAGCTCGGCATGGGCGACAGTCTCGCCGGCGTCATCGTGCCCAGCCTCGTCTCGGCCTTCGACATCTTTCTGCTCCGGCAGTTCTTCCTGACGCTGCCGGGGGAGTTGGAGGAAGCGGCCATGATCGACGGGGCTGGGCGGCTGCGGATCTTCTGGTCGGTCGCGCTGCCGCTGGCCAAGCCCGCGCTCGCGGTCGTCACGATCACGAGCTTCATCTTCCACTGGAACGAACTGCTGTGGCCGCTCGTGATCCTCTCGGATCAGGACGCGTACACCCTGCCGCTCGCGTTGCAGGCGCTCGCGGCCGGTCGGGTCGCACAGCCCCACCTGGTCATGGCGGGCGCGGTGATCGCCGTGATGCCCGTCATCGGGATCTTCCTCGTGTTCGGGCGCAGGATCCTCGACGGAATACAGCTCACCGGGCTGAAGAGCTGACCCCGGCCATTCCCCGCACCTCGAAAGTCGAACTGTCGAAAGGATGCACGTGACGACGTCATTTCAGATCCCGTCGATGCGCGGGGGATGGTTCATCGAGGACGGGCAGCCGCGGCCGTTCGTCACCGCCGACTACCCGTACTACCGGGACGAGCCGAGGAACTGGGGCGACCGGCTGCTCGCGTTGGCACGCATGGGAGTGGACGCGGTCACGACGTACGTGCCGTGGCGACACCACCAGCCCTTGGCGCAGCGGCCTCCGGATCTGGTCGGCAGAACCGACCCCCGACGCGACGCGGCGCGGTTCGTCCGGCTCGCCGCGGAGGCCGGTCTGTCCGCGGTGGTCAAGCCTGGGCCGTTCATCCACGCCGAGACCAACTACGGCGGCCTGCCCGACTGGGTGTCGCCGATCTACGACCGGCGCATCGAACCGGTCCTCGACGTCTCCGGTGCGCCGAGAACCTGGTCCGGCTCGCGCTGCGGGCCCGACGGCAAGCCGGTGGACTGGCCACTGCCCGCGCCGCTGTGCCCGGTGTTCGACGAACTCGTGCTGTCCTGGCTGCGAGCGGTCGGCGAGCAACTCGTGCGGCCGCACTCGGCGCCGGACGGTCCGATCGTCGCGGTGCAGATCGCGAACGAGGGCATCTACACCGACGGTGCGCTCGGCTTGTGGGACATGGACTTCAGCGCATCCGCGCTGGCCGCCCACCACCGGCTGCACGCTCCACTCGGCGGCGGTCCGCCGTCTCCTCCCACCACCGTTGCCGCCGAGATCGATCCGCTGCAACGGATGGCGTGGGGACACACGCAGGCCGAGCGGTTCGCCGAACTGTTCCGGCGATGGTCGGCCACGGTCGGTGCGGCAGTGCCCACCGTGGTGAACCTGAACCCGCCCGCCGC
Organism: Lentzea alba; assembly: GCF_011067745.1. Taxonomy (GTDB): domain Bacteria; phylum Actinomycetota; class Actinomycetes; order Mycobacteriales; family Pseudonocardiaceae; genus Lentzea; species Lentzea alba. The sequence continues at coordinate 40,869 of NZ_JAAMPJ010000009.1, read as the reverse complement.
CGGTCCGGGCGCGCTGGACTCCTGGCTCGCCCGGACGCAGCCGTGGCGCTGGGCCGGCGTGCGCTACGGCTTCACCAACTGGGTCGGACCGGTCGCCGAGAACGACGAGTCCCGTGCTCGCTACGTGATCGCGGCCAAACTGGCGCCCGGCTGCAACTACGAGGAGAACTGGGGGTTTTCGGTGCTCTACGAGAAGGCGTTCGCCGATCCGACGACCTGCCTGCACCAGACTGTGCTCGCGTTGGCCTGCGGCGCCACCGGCTACAACCTCTACACCGGTGTCGCCACCAGCACCTGGGACTCCGACCTCGACCGCTTCCACGACCGGCCCTACCCGGACTGCGCTCCGATCGCGGCCAACGGCGAGGAGACGGAGAAGGCGATGGCCGCGCGGGCGCTCGCGGACTACCTGCGCCGCCACGGAACCGAATGGTCCATCGGCCGTCCCGTGCGGTCGGCGGTGATCGGTTACTGGGCGCCGCACGCGGCCGCCGCCGCGTGGAACGCACGACTCGCGGGCCGCAGGAACGACTGGACGGTGCCCGCGTGCGGGGAGTTCCTGCGGGCCTGGCACGACGCGGCCCGGAGGTACCAGCTCGACTTCGGCCTGTGGGATCTCGATGATCCGGGCACCGATCCGGCCGACGCCGCGGGACGCGCGTCGGGCCGGGTCACGGGTATTCCGCTGGTGGTGCCGACGTGGCGCTACCTGCCGCGCCCGCAACAACGACTGCTCGCGAGTCACGTCGCGGAGGGTGGACGGCTGATCCTCGTCGGCGAGATGCCGGCGTTCGACCTCCACGGCAGGTCGTGCCTGTTGCTCGACGACGTGATCCGTTCCGCGGACCCGGACCGGGTCCTGCACTGGCCGGATCCGTCCGTTGTGGACGCAGCGGACGTCGCCGCCCGGCGGGTCACCGAATGGGCGCCGCCCGCCGCGAGGGTCGTCGAGGGAGTCGCCGACGTGTACCTGCGCCGGTGTCCCGGCGGCGTGGACCACCTCGCGGTGCTCGCGAACGCCGATGGTGGCGGCACCGTTCGCGTCGAGACCAGCACGTCCTGCTCGGTCGCGCTGGATCTGTGTGCCGGTGGCGCGGCCCTCGTCCGGCTCGCCGACGGTGTGGTCACCGATGCGCTCGTCACCGGTCGCAACGGGCACCTCGGTTCCTCGATCACGCCGAGCGTGACAGCGGGCGGGGTCCGGTTCACCGCGCCCTACGGCACGCTGCTGAACGCCATGACGACCACACGGCGCCAACACGTGCCGACGTGAGGAGAGGACACCGTGCACCGGGGCAAGCTGACTGTCCGTGATCTGCGTGCCGGCAATCGGGCGCGGGTGTTGCGCGCGTTGTACCTCGACGGCCCGCGCAGCCGGCACGAACTCGCCGAGGTGACCGGCCTGAGCCAGGGGGCGGTCAGCAACGTGACGGGCGAGCTGATCGCCGACGGGGTCGTGGTCGAGGCCGGACACGTCGACTCCGACGGCGGACGGCCGCGGGTGCTCCTGCGGGTGAACCCCCGCCACGCCGTCGTCGTCGGAGTGGACGTCGGAGAGACGCACGTGCTGGTCGAGGCGTTCGACCTGACACTGCGGCGGTTGGCGACGACGAAGTTCGCCCTGCGGCCCGGCAACCACCCGGCCGACGAGGTCGTGCGGTGGATCCACGCGGGGCTCCGGCGCTGCCTCACCGAATGCGGGGCCGGCCAGGGCAACGTGCTCGGCGTCGGCATCGGCCTGCCGGGTCTGGTGGAGCACGGACTGGTCTACGGGCAGACCGTGGGCTGGGACGGCGTTCCGCTGGAACGGATGCTGCGTGCGGACACGGACGTCCCGCTGCACCTGGACAACGGCGCCAACACGGCCGGCCAGGCCGAGCTGTGGTTCGGCGCCGGCTGCGGCATCGACGACGCGGTCATCACGCTGATCGGGTCCGGCGTCGGCGCGAGCGTGATCGCGGATGGCGTGCCCTACCGAGGCACGTCCGGCGGCGCGGGGGAGTGGGGGCACACGACGGTGGCCCTCGACGGCCGGAAGTGCCGCTGCGGAGCGCTCGGCTGCCTGGAGGCCTACATCGGCGCCAAGGGCGTCGTCGACCGGTATCGCGCGCTGGGCGGCACCGTCGCCGCGGACGAGGAGGCAACGCTGCGGTCGCTGGTTGCTTCGGACACCGCACCAGCGCGGCAAGTGCTTCGTGAGGTCGCACGCCACGCGGGTATCGGCATCGGCAGCCTGATCAACCTCTTCAACCCCGAGCGGGTGTTGGTGGGCGGCTGGGCGGGACTCCTGCTCGGCTCGCGTCTGCTGCCCGAGATCCGGGAAGAAGCCGCGCGCCACGCCCTGCGCAGACCGTTCGCCCAGGCGTCGATCGCGCTGTGCGAACTCGGGCCCGAGTCGGTCGCACTGGGCGCCGCGACCCTGCCCGTGGCGGAATTCCTCGCTGCCGGGGGAGCCCGGCCGGTCGCACCGATCCGCACCGCCGGCTAGCGGTCTCAGTCCACAACGCGGTCGAACGGTGGTGGCTGGGTGCGCAGACGGTCGCGCTGCTCGGCCGGCACGAGCCGGTCGACCTGACCCCGCCACAACATCGTCAGCTGACCGTCCACATCGGACTTGTCAGCGGACACGACGGTGCGCAGCTGCCCACCGATGATCATCATCATGAGGCCTTCTGCCTCTTCGCGGACATCGACGTCCGGTTGAACCTGGCCCACCTCGACGGCATCGCGCAGCAGGTCGCGGATCATCGCGGCGACGCTGACGCAGTACGTGCCCGCCAGCAGATCGAACAGCTCGCTGGTGAACAGCAGACGCACGCTCACCCGCACCGTCCGATCCGTGCAGACCAGCCGGCACATGAGGTACGTCAGGTCGATCAGCGCCTGCAGCGGGGTCGGGCTGACAGCCTCGACCGCGGCACGAACGTCGTGCGACATCTGGAAGTACTCCTCGACAACCGCCGCCGCAAGTGCGCGCTTGGACGGAAAGTGACGATAGAGGGCACCCTTGGTGACCCTCACCTTCCGGCACACCGCGTCCAGGGAGGTGCGCGGGAACCCGTCGCGGTCGAACAACTCGATGCTCGCGGCTATCAGGCGTTCCCTGGTGCGGTGCCCATTCGCCAGGTCGTTCAATCGGCTCCTACCCGGACTCCGGTACGAGCACCCAGCGCGTATCGGTGATTGTGGAGTGAATGTGGCTGGAAGGCGGCTGCAGTCGCAGCGTGCGGCGGACGTCCGGTGGCGCCAGCGCCGGAATCCACATCCGCCACACCGCGGCCGCACGTTGTGTCACGTCGTCGAAATCGGTCATCGCGATCAACGTGACCCGCATCCCGATCAGGGCCGTCATGACCGCTGCCGCGGCCTGCCGCAGGTCGAGATCGGCGTACAGCTCACCCTCGCTCTGCGCCGCCAGCAGCAGGTCGCACACGACCCCGATCCACTGGTCGATCTGCTGCTCGGCGAACTCCTCGCACAGAGGCGACTGGAAGAGCAGACGGTGTGCGCCCGCGGTGGTGAGATCAGGCCCGGTGCGGAGGGACACCGCGTAGCCGAGGTCCACCAGAACCTGCAGTGGACTGTGACGTGCCACCGACAGTTGCCGCCGCGCGTGGTTCCACTCTTGCGTCTGCCGGTTCAGCACCTCCGCGGCGAGAGCTTTCTTCGACGAAAAATAGAAGTACAGCGCGCCTTTGGTGACCCCGGCCGCACGACAGATGTCGGAAACCTTCGCGCGGGCATAGCCGTCTCGTTCGAAAACGACCGCCGCTGCGGCGAGAAGATCGGCCCTCGTGTGATTCGTACTGGTGCTTCCGGCAGGCATGGCACCCTTCCAGCGGACGGCTCCGGCGGCCGCACGCCGGAGCGCCCGCATTCGAAGCGGCGTTTCCCTGCGTCACACCGCTTCACAGGGGTGGTCGTGGTCAGGCCCGGCGGGTGCGACGGGCGACGGCGGCCGCCAGGTCCACGTCTTGCTGCGGCAGGTCGAGCACGGCGCAAAGCCACTTCCGCCAGTAAGGCCCTGGTATGCGTTTGCCGCGTTCCCAGCGGGAGATGTTCTCCCTGGTGATGCTGCTGTTGCCGGAGGCATCGTTGAGTTGCCCGGCCAGGCCGCACTGGCTCAGCCCGTGCCGGCTTCTGAGTTCACGGAGCATGGTGCACAGTGATTCCGGCGGCTCATCCACTTCTTTCCGCGCGGTTTGTTGAGGCACGTCGGACACCTTTTGTCCCGTCATCAGCCTCGCCTCCCTGAAATAAGCAATCTTGCCATCAGCGGTCACCTGGCTTCGAAGGCATTCTGGTGATACCCGAGGAATCTCGTGTGCACGTTCAGTGACCAGCACGCAGTGCCGAGGTGATCGCGAGGGTGTCCAAGAACAGGCGCAATCCGGTGATCAGACCGCCTTGCACGGTCAGCCACACCACGAAGTCGCAGGAGAAGTCGGCAACGTTCGTCAGAGCGCGTCCGTGCAGCCGTCCCAGCAACACGGCGTCGTCAGCGTCGACGGCCACGCGTCGCATCGTGATCGCGGTGATGTCGAAGACGGACAGGCAACCCAGCGCGAACGCCTCGACCTGCCGGCCACTGCGGATCTCAGTGGGCCAGGGAGGACTGGGTATCGGGGTCGTCCACCACGTCACATCAGGGGCGAACAGGAGACCCAGTCCGACCGAATCCTTCGCCGCCACCCTTGCGATCAACTTCTCCGCCACGATCGCGACGTCGTCCCGCGGCGTCATGCGCTGTGTCCCGTGTGGTCAATCGCCGGTGTGTGGCTGGCCAATGTCGTCTCTCTTCACCATCGATCATGTGCAGCTGCGGTGTCAGAGCCGCTCTCGCGGGTCGATCTCGGATCTCGCCGCTCGACGTGGCATCGGAACTCGTCCGTCTCGCTAAGGGTGTCGTGCAGGCGCCTGTCGGCGCACGGGGCCAATATTCGGCAGACCGCGGCGGACGCTGGCTCCGTGACCGGTGATCGTCGCCGGAAAGCGCTCGGTCCGCTTGCCGTGTGTTGTCCGAAAAGGACACTCACCGCAGGTCGACCGGACAAGTGCATGGGCTCGTGGACTTCTTCGACGCCGCAGTCCGCTGCGAATGCGCGAGCACCACTCACATTACTTGTGCTCGCCGGTATCTGACAAAGCAGATACTGTCTTGTCAGGTGAATGCTTGCCCTGGTCGTTCCGAAGGGCCGGCGTTCCCTTCTCTGTCCAACGCCCAGAAAGGGTTACCAGTGACCAGCCTTCCCAGTCGGCGGCGCTTCCTCGCCGCCGGAGCGGGTGCCGCGCTCGGACTCGGCACGCTCGGTGCCACCGCCTCCACTGCTGCGGCCGCTCCCGCCGACTCGTCGCGCGGCTCCGGCCGCGAGGAGACCAGGACCCTCGATGAGCTGTACCGGGACGCTCTCGCCGAGAGCGGCAAGCTCGTGGTCTACGCGGGTGGAGACCTCGCCGATTCGGGGAGCGGCGCGGGCGCGCGAACGGCCTTCCGTCAGCGGTTCCCGGCGATCGACCTCCAGCTGATCGTGGACTACAGCAAGTACCACGACGTCCGCGTGGACAACCAGCTGGCGACCGACACCCTGGTCCCTGACGTCGTGCAGCTGCAGACGCTGCAGGACTTCACCCGCTGGAAGCGCGAGGGCCGGCTGCTGCACTACAAGCCGGCCGGCTTCGGCAAGCTGTACAACAAGTTCCGGGATCCCGACGGCGCCTGGATCGCCGGCATGGTCATCGCCTTCAGCTATCTGTACGACGTGGCAGCGGCCGGGGCCAACCCGCCACTGACGCCGCTGGACCTGGTCGACCCGCGCTGGAAGGGCGCCGTCGCCTCGTCCTACCCGCACGACGACGACGCGGTGCTCTACCTTTACTCCCTCTACGTCGAGACCTACGGCTGGGACTGGATCGCGCCTCGCCGCCCAGCAACCGCAGTTCGCCCGCGGCTCCTTCTCGCCGAGCACCGCGATCAACAACAAGTCGGCGGTCATCGGCATCGGCACGGGCGGCAACCCCACCAGCACCGGCCCTGTCCGCATGGGAATGCCCGACGGGCACCCGTTCATGGCATGGGGTCAGCGGATCGCGATCCTCAAGCAGGCAGCCAACCCGACGACGGCCAAGCTGTACCTGAACTGGCAGCTCTCCACCGAACGCCAGACCTCCAACAGCTGGTCGGTGCGCACGGACATCGCCGCGCCCAAGGGCCTGAAGCCGATCTGGGAGTACCCGAACGCCAACGTGGACGGTTTCCCCCGGTTCATGGAGGACCGAGCCGAGGCCGAGCGGCTGAAGCAGACCTTCGCCCTGTACTTCGGCGAGGTCAAGGGCGACCCGACACCCGGCTGGCCTGGTCTGCACCCAGGAGCGTGACCCTGCGCGACACGTCCTTTCTCGAACGGCACAGAGGGATCGCGCCACCGACATTGGTGCGATCCGCGACTTCGGCGACGCCCGCCGGCGCCTGATCGCCGACGGCTCGTTCGTCGTGGACTCCGAGGTCCCCGTCCGCGGCCTGGCTGCACTTCGGGACACCGGCGGTGGAGTTGGCCGCCGGGCGCAGCACGTGACGTAAGGTAGAACCCGTCTGATCTGGCGATTTCGCTGGTCAGGCGGGTTTTCTGCCAGACCCGCCTCGAGGCGTTTCCTGGGACGGCTTCTTCATGCCGGTTCGGTGATCGTGACAGCCAACCAGAAGTTCGGGCTGGGGACCGTGTTGACCGCATCGAGCAGCGACGAGGTCAACGGGCCGTGCGCCGATCCCGTGAGGTGCTCGAAGCCAAGATCCTCACGGCCGTGAGACAACGACGGGAGAACTCCCTGGCGGCGCAGGGAGTGCCGCGCGGGCGCGCTTCCGGCAAGCTCAGCCTGTACCTACGAAGCGACCCCTGCAGGCTGCGCTGAGGTACCCGGGTGGGGAAACCGGACAGCCGTCGGCAGGTGCCGCTGCATCAGCACGGTGTCCAGGGTGCTGCCGTGCTTTGTGCCGACGCCGTGCAGGCGCCCGGCTTCGGTGAAACCGCAGCGGAGATGAAGTTTCTGCGATGCGGTGTTGCCGTTGTCCACGATCACGGCGATCACTTCGCGGATTCCCGCCGTGGTGCAGCGGTCGAGCAGCTTCTCGAGGAGCGCGGTGCCAACTCCCCGTCCTGCCGCGCGTGGGTCGAGGTAGATCGAACTCTCGACGGTGAAGCGGTACGCGCTTTTGGTCTTCCACGGTGAGCAGAACGCCATGCCCACTACCTCGCCCTCCGGTTCGGCGACCAGAAATGGCAAGCCCCGGCCTGCGAGGTCCCAGTACCGCGCACCCCACTGCGCTCTCGTGGGCGGCGTTTCGGCGAGCGACACGGTGGTCTGCAGGACGTAAGCCGCGTAGATCTCCGTGACTGTGTTGTCCGCGGTCGAGCGTGCGGAGAAGGCGCCCACGGTGACCGTGCTGGCCCGTGTCGCCGAAGGGCTGGACGTCCCGCTGATCGCGCTGCTGCAGGACGACGACCGCGGGGTCGTCGTCCGCCGCCGTGCAGATCAGGAGCGCACGGTGCACCCGGCGGGCTGGGAACGCGTCGTGGTGTCGCCGGTGGTCGCCGGGGTGAACTTCGAACTGGTTCGCGTGACGCTTCCGGCCGGTTGTGACGCGGGCGAGTTCCCGGCGTACGCCAGGGGTTCGCACGAGTACGTCGTGGTCGAGCGGGGCGCGCTGCGGCTCACCGTGGAGCAGCAGGTGATCGACCTGGAGGCGGGGGACTCGACGTACTACGAAGCAGACCGGGTGCACGCGTTCGCCAACACCACCGGCGAACCCTGCACGTACTACGTGGCCGCGCTGATCATGCGCCCCAGGAACTGAACCCGCAGGCCAAGATGCCCCGGAAGTTGGTTCCGCGGAAGCCGTGTGGTTGGCTCCACCGCTGGACATGTGACCCCAGCGAGGAGATCCGAGGAGTCGCCGTGGTGGATCTGAGGCTGGTGTACAGCGATCTGGTTCGGTTCGAGATCGAGCTGTGGGGTGCTGTCGACGCGCGCTTGCAGGCGGAGTGCGACCTGCAGCTCACCTGGTTCGAGGTGATGCGGTTGCTCGGCGAGCGTGGCGGTTGCCGGGTGCTGGACATCGCGGAGGAGTTCCGGATCACGGTCGGTGGCACCAGCAAGGTCGTCGATCGGGTCGAGGCCGCCGGCTACTGCCGGCGTCGCGCCAATCCGGACGACCGGCGTTCGTCCATCGTGGAGCTCACGGCCTCCGGCCGGCGCCTGCTGGCCAAGGCCGCGAAGGTCTTCGACGACGAGCTGGAGATCCGGATCGGTTCGGTGCTCCCGGAGCGGTCGCTCAAGCAGCTGGCCGCGGCTCTCTCGCGTCTTCGCGCTGCTCATCGCGCGAGTGCGCACGCGTAATCCTCAGACGTCGTACAAGTGCTTAGGAACTACAGGACCGCGGCGTCATTTCCAGGCCAGGTCACAACACTCGGACGTCCTGTGCGGCGGCCAGGTGGTCGCGGAGGTACCGGGCGGTGAGGCTGTGGGGATCGCGGGCGAGGAGTCGTGGTGTTCCGCTGGCGACGATCGTGCCGCCGGCGGCCCCTCCTCCTGGGCCCATGTCGACGACGTGGTCGGCGTTGGCGATCATGTCGAGATCGTGCTCGATGACGATGACCGTGGCGCCCTTGTCGGTCAGGCGCCCGATCACCGACAGGAGCGTGCGGATGTCGAGAGGGTGCAGGCCGACGCTGGGTTCGTCGAGGACGAAGAGGGCGTCGGTCTGGTTCCGGTCGAGCTCGGACGCGAGTTTGAGGCGTTGCGCCTCGCCGCCCGAGAGCGCGGTCGTGGCTTCGCCGAGGGTGAGATAGCCCAGCCCGAGGTCGATGAGCGTCTCCAGCCGGTTCTTGACCCGGCGCATGTCCTGGACCCGTTCGACCGCCTGCCGGACGGTGAGGGCGAGCAGTTCGGGCAGTGAGATGTCCTCTGTGGAGCTCGCGCGCCGGTAGTCGTTCGCGGCCGGGGCGTAGCGGGAGCCTTCGCATTCCGGGCAGGCGATGTCGACGTCGGGGAGGAACTGCACGTCGAGCGACACCTGGCCGGTGCCTTCGCAGCGGGGGCACCGCAGTGATCCGGTGTTGTAGGAGAAGTCGCTGGCGGTCAGTCCACGTTCGCGTGCTGCCGGTGTGGCCGCGTAGGCACGTCGCAGGTCGTCGAGGACGCCGCTGTAGGTGGCGACGGTGGAGCGGACGTTGACGCCGATCGGAGTCGCGTCGACGACGTTGACCCTGGCGACCCCCTCGGCGTCGACTGTCTTGACCCAGGCGGGCAGTCGGCCGCCTGAGGCGGTTGCTTCGATTGCCGGGACGAGGCTTTCGAGAATCAGCGTGGTCTTGCCCGAGCCGGACACCCCGGTCACCGCGGTCAGGCGTCCACGCGGGATGTCGACGTCGAGAGCGTGCACTGTGTGCAGCGGTCGGGTGGAGAGGCGGATGCGCCCGTGGTCGAACACGTCGTCGTCGTCGTCCGGCTGGGGGCGGACGACGACCGGTTCCCGCCGGTCGAGGAAGCCGCCCAGGAGGGACTGCGGGTGCTCGGCGAGGTCGGCCACCTCGCCGGTGGCGAGGACGCGTCCGCCTTCGGTGCCGGAGCCGGGGCCGATCTCGATGAGCCAGTCGGCCTCGCGCAGGACCTGGACGTCGTGGTCGACGAGAACCACGGAGTTACCGTCCTTCAACAGATCCCGCATGACGCCCAGCAGTCCGTCCACATTGGAGGGATGCAGGCCGATGGAGGGCTCGTCGAGCACGTAGAGCACGCCGGTCGTCTCGTTGCGCACCGCGCGTGCCAGCTGGACGCGTTGCCGCTCACCTGTGGACAACGTCGAGGACGCCCGGTCCAGACTGAGGTAGCCCAGGCCCAGATCGACCAGGCGGCGCGCGATCTGCAGCAGCTGGGCGACGATGCTCCTCGTCATCGTGGCCATGTCCGGCGGCAGGGTGCTCTCGATCCGAGGTGCCCAGGAGATGAGTTCGTCGAGGGTCTTGGCGGTCGCTTGGGCGAGGTTGATCCCGTCGACCAGCGACGCCCGCGCCTGTTCGCTCAGGCGCGTGCCGTGGCAGGTCGGGCACACCTGTGTGCTGATGAACTTGTTCACCCGGTTCAGCCCTCGCTCACTGGTGGCGTTGTTCAACGCCTCCTGCACGGCCTGCCGGGCGTTGCGGTAGGTGAAGTTCAGCTCGAACAGCTTGCCGTTCTTGGACGGCACGGCGATGTGCCGTTTCTCCGCAGGTCCGTGCATCACGACGTCCCGCTCGTCAGCGGTCAGCTCCGTGTACGGCACGTCGGTGCGGACCCCGAACTCCGCGACCACCTGTGGCATCACCGTCAGCCCGAACATGGACCACGGCGCAACGGCACCGTTCGCGATGGTGAGCGAAGGGTCGGGAACCAGCCGTTGTTCGTCGATCTCCCGGACGATCCCGGTTCCCGTGCAGTGCGGGCACGCGCCGTCGGAGTTGAAGGCGAACGACTCCGCGCCCGGCGGATAGAACGAGACGTCGCACACCGGGCAGGTCAGGTTGAGGTTGAGGGCGACGTCGATCGTCGGCTGCTGACGGTGGCCGTTCGGGCAGCAGTGTGCACCCAGTCGGGAATACAGCAGGCGCAGGACGTTCAGCAACTCGGTCGAGGTGCCGAACGTGCTGCGCACGCCGGGAACTCCGGGGCGCTGCCGCAGGGCTAGCGCGGCCGGGACGTGCCTGACGCTGTCGACGGCCGCTCGTGGGGCGTGTGACATCCGCCGGCGTGTGTACGTCGACAGCGCCTCGATGTACCGGCGCGACCCCTCCGCGTACAGGACGCCCATCGCCAGTGATGACTTGCCGGATCCGGACACCCCTGCGAGGGCGACGAGCTTGCGCAGCGGCACCGTGACGTCGACGTCGCGGAGGTTGTGCACTCGTGCCCCGCGCACCTCGATCGCCAAAGGCTGGTCGTCACCCATGAGTGCCTCTCTCGTCCGGCTGCCGTTCAACTGCAGTTCCATGGAACTTGCTTCCATGGAATCTATATGTTGTGTGCAGTCGAGTGTGTGCCGACCTGCCCGACGAGCGGTCGTGCGGTGATCAGCGTCGTTTGTCGAAGGTTTCGCGGGCCGTGAGCACTTCTTCGATGTGTTGCTCGGCCCAGTCGCCCAACGCGCGCAACGGTGCGTGCAGGGTGTGCCCGAGCGGGGTCAGCTCGTACTCGACGCGGGGCGGAACCTCGGCGAACACGTGGCGGCTGACGAGACCGTCCCGCTCCAGCTCTCGCAGCGTGTCCGTGAGGACCTTGCCGCTGATGCCGTCCACGGTGGTGCGGAGGTCGGAGAACCGCAGCCTGCCGTCGCCGAGCGCGGAGACCACCATGGCTGTCCACTTGTTGGCGATGCGGGCCAATGAGGTACGTGATGGACAGGTCGCTGTGAGCACGTTGAACTCCGGGTGCTCGGTCATCGGTGGCTCCCTGTCGGTTACGTTCGGGTAGTTGATTACCGTTGGCAACTGTAGGTTGCCGACGTGGTTCGCAACAAGCTGATCACCTGCCTCCACGTGCGTTGTCGTTGGTGCTGTCCTATGCTCACCGCTGGTAACCGGTCACCTCAACGTAACCAATGAGTGGATGTGGCCCTTGTCGCAGAAACCGGGATGGGCTGCCGCGACGGCGATCTGGTCGACGCGCATGTCGCTGGCGCGCCTGGACAACAAGTGGACGGCCATGGTGGTGATCGCGCTCGGGCGGGGCGACGGCCTGCGCTTCGGTGACCTGCGTGCGGTGGTTCAGGGGATCAGCGCCAAGGTGCTCACCGAGACACTGCGGGACCTGGAGCGAGACGGGATCGTCGCGCGGCACGAGTACGCGGAGATGCCGCCCAGGGTCGAGTACGAGCTGACCGCACTCGGGCGCACCCTGCACGTGCCGCTGCAGGCGCTGGGCCGCTGGGCGGAGAAGCACACGGCAGAGGTGCTCGAGGCGCGAGAGGCCTACGACGCCGGCCGGCGCTGAACAACGCGGTCGCGAGCTTCCCCGCGCGTGTGTACCGGCCATGAGGAACTCGATCGCTTCGTCCGCCGACATCTTTCGCATGACATCAGCTTGGCCCTGAACGCGGCCGGATGCGCAGCCGATCGTTGTGTCCTATGTGGACCATCCCAGTCGCATGTGACGTGGGCCACAGGCGGCTGATGGTTACGTTGAGGTGACTGGGCGCCAATGGCGACCATTGGCGCCGCATGGAACGAACTTCGAAGGACACGGATCATGGCGCAGTCGCTCGAACCGCTGGACGTCGCCCGCAAGTACTTCGAGGCGTTGTCCGCCAAGGACTTCGCCACGGTCGCGGGAATGTTCGCCGACAACATCGTGTGGCACCAGCCCGGGGTCAACCAGTTCTCCGGCACTCGCCGCGGTGGCGAGGCCGTCGGCGAGATGCTCGGCGGCATGATGTCCGTCAGTCAGGGGACTTTCGAGATCTCACTGACCGGCTCGCTCGCCGCCAACGGATCGCTGGTGGCCGCACCCATCCGTTTCAGCGGGATGCGCCACGGCGCCGCGGTGGACCAGAACGGCGTCGACCTGCTCCGCGTCGAAGGCGATCGGATCGCCGAAGTGTGGCTGTTCTCGTCCGACCCGGTGGAAGAGGACGCCTTCTGGGGCGCCGCCTGAACCTGCTGCGCGAGCGCTTCCAGGTCGCAGACCGATCCCTGTCCGGTGAGGGAACATCGCGGACCAGCACGAACAAGTTGGAAAGGCTCACTACCAGCTCACGCGTGACCAAGTTGCCGCAAGATCAGTCCGGTGGGCGGTTCGGGCGGCGGCGTTCCCAGGCTCGCAGAATGTGCTGGGACATCGCCTGCTCCGCGCCCGCCTCGTCCTGGTTCTTGATGCACTCGAAGATCGCGTGGTGCTCGTCGTTGCTGACCCGGCACTCCGCGGATGTCGGGTCACCGGAGTAGCGGTAGTTCTTGCGTGCCTCGGCGTGCACGGTGCGCACGATCGACCTCGACAACTGGTTGCCGGACGCGCGCATGATGCGGTCGTGGAAGGCGACGTCCGTCTCGAGGAAACTGGCCTGCTCGTCGACCTGGCTGTCGAGCAGAGCGAGAAGCGCGGCCATCTCGGCGATATCAGTGCGGCTCGCCTTTCTGGCCGCTTGGGCGGCCATCGGAGACTCCAGCTGAGCGCGCATGTCCACCAGTTGGTTCAGCAGCGTCAGCTGGGTGTCGTGCCGTACGGCCGCGGCGAGGACGATCGGGTCGAGCAGGAGCCAGTTGTCCTCCTCGGTGACCGTGGTTCCCGAGCCTTGGCGAGCCAGCGCGAGCCCTTTGTCCTCAAGGCTTTTGACGGCCTCACGCATGGTGATCCGGCTGACCCCGAAAATCTCGCACAACGTGAGTTCGGAGGGAAGTTGTGAGCCCACCGGCAGCTGCCCGGAGATGATCTGGTCGACGAGAGCCTCGACCACCGGGAGGGCGAGCCTGGCCGGCCGCCGGGGGAAGGGTGCCAACCCGCCTGTCGGCTCGGCTTTTCTGCCTCGTGCGCTGGTCACCGGGTTCCCGTCCGCAGGCGAAGTCTGAGGTGCGACGAGTGTATTGGCCGATGTCATCAGACGCCAGTCGTCATACGACTGTTGACGTCAGTCGTATGACGACTTACGGTTCCGGCACTCGTAGCGAGCGCGTCCCACTCCAACGAAGGAGTCCTCAATGCGGCCAATGGACATCAGCGGGAGACGCCGGCTCGGGGCCGTGTGCGCTGCGTTGCTGATTGCCGGCATCGCGGCCAGTCCCGCCACAGCGGCCGGCTCGGAGACGATTTACGTCTCCCCGCAGGGAAGAGGCGCGGCTTGCAAAGTCCATGCGCCCTGCGCGATCGGCACCGGGCAAGAAGCGGCGCGACGCGCTGCAGCGGCCGGTCGAAACGTGGCGGTGGTGGTGGGTGCGGGCCGCTACCAGCTGACCACGCCATTGGTTTTCGACTCGAGGGATTCGGGGGCCGCCGGGCGGACCGTGAGCTGGCAGGCGGCTCCTGGCGCGCGGCCGGTCTTCACCGGCGCCCGACAGGTGACCGGGTGGACCCCGAGCGACCTGCACAACGGTGTCTTCGCCGCCAAGGTCGGCACCGGGTTCGCCAGCCGTCAGCTGTACGTGAACGGCAAACTGGCCCCGCGTGCGCAGGTCTCGGTCGCGTCGTCGGCGATCACTTTGAACGCCAAGGGCTTCGTGGTGAACGACCCGGCTCTGGCCGAGCAACTCCGTCAGGTGCGTGACCCGTCCGCGATGGACTTCCGTGCTGTGCTGTCCTTCACCGACCGGTACACGCCGGTTGCGAGCATCAGCGGCAACCAGGTGACACTTGCCCAGCCGGCGTGGGACAACAACACCTTCGGCTGGGACACCGTGCAGTCCCCGTTCCGTCCGGCACGGTTCTCGCTGCAGAACGCACCTCAGTTTCTGAGCGCGGGCGAGTGGTACCTGGACGGCAACGCGGGCGTGCTCCACTACAAGCCGGCCGAGGGGGAGGACATCCGGCGGTCGGACGTGCAGTTGCCACGCCTGGAGTCACTGCTGCAGGTGGCGGGCACGCTGGACAAGCCGGTGCGCAACCTGGAGTTCACAGGGCTGACGTTCACCGGGACTTCCTGGCTCCTTCCCAACAGCGACAACGGCTACGCGCCCAGTCAGTCCGGCGGCGTGCTGTCCGGTGTTCAGCCGACCCGTCCGGCGGACGCGTTCTCCACGTGCGGGTCCGGCTGCCGCGGGTACGAAGGCACCCGCCAGAACGTGCGGCTGATCTCCGGTGCTGTGCAGGTCTCGGTCGCCACCAACGTGTCCTTGCGCGACAACACGTTCACCAACCTGGGATCGGACGCGCTGGGCATCGGCAACGACGCCGCGTCCAACGGGTCAGGTGTCGGGCTCGCCGCGCAGGACATCACGATCACCGGGAACGCCTTCGCCCACAACGCCGGCGGCGGCATCATCATCGGCGGGGTCGGCGCGGACGCACACCACCCGTCCGACGTGCGGATGACGAACAAGAACATCGTCGTGACGAACAACTCGGTGCACGACACCGCCATCGACTACCTGGAACAGGCCGGCATCTTCGCCACGTACGTCAACGGTCTCACCATCGCTCACAACGAGGTCTACAACCAGCCGTACTCGGGCATCAACGTGGGCTGGGGCTGGGGGATGATGGACCCCGGCGGCAGCGGCACCTACGCGGCCCGCGGCACATACGACCACTTCCCGCCTTACCAGACGCCCACGACGTTGAAAGACGTGCGCATCAGCCAGAACTACCTGTACAACGTGATCACCCTGATGAACGACGGGGCCTGCATCTACACGTTGTCAGCCATGCCCGGCTCGTTGATCGACGGCAACTTCTGCCGGGACAGCACCGCACCCACCTCTGACTACTCCTTCGGCGTCTACCTGGACGAGGGTTCACGGTTCGTCAACCTCACCGACAACGTGTTCGTCCGCACGCGGTTCGCCCTGCACACCAACGCTCCCCGGGGGGCCAGCACCGGCGACCTGCACGACCACACCAACTACGCCTCCGCGGACATCGCGGGCAGCGACCTCGCCAACGCGCCACGCAGCAGCTCCACCAACGTGATCGCGCTGGGCACGGACCTCCCACCCGCGGCCAGCCGGATCATGTACCAGTCCGGCCTGGAACGACCACTGCGATCGTCGGCGGATCCACAGCGCCCGCCACTGGGGGCCGCTGCCTCGGCCGCAGACCCGCAGCTGGCGGCGAACGCGTCGACGACGATCACGGCGCCACTGTCCAACTTCGACACCACGAGCAGCCTGACCTCCCTGACCGCTGCCATCACCGGACCGACGGGCTGGAAGACCACCACGACCACACCATCGCCTGGGACCCTGGCCCCTGGTGCGACGGCCACACCGAAATGGACTGTGACCGCGCCGTCGGCGTTCTCCTCGCTGAAGCCGCAGGACTTCACCATCGCGGTCACCTACGTGAGCCAGGGAAAGCGTTTCACGGCCACACGGACGGTCCGCATCGTTCCGCTCAGCCCGGTCACCTCCCTGTCGGCGTACGGCAACGTGCCGACCCGGTTCGGTGAGCTCAACGGCACGTACACGATCACGAATGCCAGCAGCGACATCTGGGGCGGCCCGCCCCAGCACGACGACCAGTACGGCACGATCTACGCCAAGCAGGGCGCCGGACAGAAGGCCACGGCTACCGTCCGGGTGGCGGAGTACGACCGCCCGAGCATCTACACCAAGGCCGGTCTGGTGTTCCGCAACGACCTCACCGCGTGGGGACGTTCACCCGGTTACGTGGTGCTGGTCAACATCCCTTCAATGCGCGCGACACTGCAATGGGACGCCAACGGTGACGGCTACCTGGAGTCAGGGGTGAGTGACCCCACCGCCCCGGCGACCGGACCTCTCCACCTGAAGCTGGTCCGCGACGGCAGTGTCTACACCGGACATTGGTCGAGCGACGGCGCAGACTGGCACCGGATCGGCAACCCGGTCACCGTGCCGGGAGTCTCGGCCACTCAGGACGCCGGGATGATCTGGACGTCGCACGCCGCCACCATCTCCGGCACGGCCACCTTCGACTCGTTCGCGATGAGCTAGTGGCGCGTCCAAGTCAGTTCTCAAAGGACTTTCAACGGTGTCGTCGCGGCCCGGCAAGGTCGAGTGACGTGGGTCACGGCGGCGCTTCGGTTACGTTGAGGTAACTGGGTACCAATGGTGACCATAGGGCTATAGCAACGAACTTCGAAAGGATCTGTGATGGTTGAGTCGACCGGCCCGCTGGCCGTTGTGACCAGGTACTTCGATGCGTTGGCCGCCAAGGACTTTCCGACGGTCGCCGGGTTGTTCGCCGATGACGTCGTGTGGCACCAGCCGGGTGACAACCAGTTCTCCGGCACTCATCGCGGCAGCGCCGCGGTCGGTCAGCTGCTCGGCGGCATGATGACCGCCAGTGAAGGGTCGTTCGAGCTCTCGCTGACCGGCCCGCTGATGGTCAACGGCGCGGTGGTCGCGGCGTCGATCCACTTCAGCGGGAAGCGCGAGGACGCGACGATGGGCCAGGACGGCGTCGACCTGCTGCGCGTCGAGGGCGATCGGATCGCCGAAGTGTGGCTGTTCTCCTCCGACCCTGAGTCCGAGGACGCCTTCTGGGGCGCTGCCTGAGTTGCGCGGAGCGCCGGCTGACAGTGGAGACCCTGTCAGCCGGCGAGTGTGGATCGAGGAAAGCATGCCCATGGCGATCGCGCGGTCATCGAGCCTGTCGCTCGGTCTCCGCTGGAAAGCCGGGCCTGTCGCAAGCCTGCCGATCGGTGTGATGGGAGACGGCGATCGGTGCGAGTCAACCAGGTGAACGCGGTACACGTCCGGCGACTCGTGGACGTGGCTGAACGAGAGCTGCCGCCGATCGTGGTGCAGCAGGCCACGATGCGCGTGGTCGACGGGCTGCACCGCCTCCGGGCGGCCCAGCTGCGGGGCTGTGTCGCAAGTTCGCGTGCGGTTCTTGAACTGCGACGAACTCGACGCGTTCGTGTTCGCCTTGCTGGCCAACAACGAGCCTGGCGCGGGTACTGCGGCAGCAACTGGAGGCGCAGGCCTCCTGAGAGCGCCTGGCGCGTCACTCCGCGGGAACGGGCTCCGGGATCGACATGGCCCAGGTGCCCATCGCGTCAAGGACTTCGCGGAGTCCTTCGCCGAGTGGGGTGAGCCGGTACTCGACGCGCGGAGGGATCTCGGGGTACGCGGTGCGGGTGACGATGCCGTACTTCTCGAACTGACGCAGTCGGCTCGTCAGGGTGTGCGGGCTGATACCCGTCAGTGCCTCGCGCAGTTCGGTGAACCGGCGGGGGCCGTTCAGGAGTTCGCGCACGACGAGGGTCGCCCACGGCCCGTTGAGCAGGGCGAGAAACCTGGCGACGCCGCACTCCGGCAGGCAGGGGTTCGTCACATTTTGAGTGTACCGCCAATAGTGCACTTGATGTAACTAGTGCATCGTATGCACTAATGAATCCATGACCTACGTGATCCACGGCGCCACCGGCGCCCAGGGCGGCCCCGTCGCCGCCGCACTCATCGCCGCGGGCAAGTCCGTGTCAGCCCTGACCCGCAAGGTGGATGTCGTCCTGCCCGGTGCGCGGGTGGTGGCCGCGGACTGCTCCTCCGTCGCGGAGTTGACCGAGGCCTACCGTGGTGCCGACGGTGTGTTCGTCCACCTCCCCGTGGTGCCGGAAGAAGATCGTCTGACCTATGCGCGCAACATCGCCGATGCGGTCCGGGCGGCCCGGCCGGCCCGTGTGGTGTTCTCCACCAGTGGTTTCCCGGTCGACGCGCCCGGCGACGGTGCGAGTGCGGTCTCGACGCTGGCGGGCCTGCTGGCGGACAGCGGTGTCTCTCACGCGGTGATCGCCCCCGAGCTGTTCCTCGAGAACCTGCTGCTTCCGCCGGTCGTCGGACCGGTTCGTGAGCAGGGCGTGCTGGGCTACCCGCTGCCGGTCGGGTTCGGCGTCTCGTGGGCGTCGCATCTGGACATCGCCGACGCCGCGGTCGCGCTGTTCGAGCGCACGGATGTCGGCGGTGTGGTCGCCGTCGGGCAGTACCCGGCGGTGACCGGACCAGAGCTGGCCGAGGCGTTCGGTGACCGGCTCGGACGGGACGTGGTCTACCGCGCCATCACCCCGGAGGAGTTCCGCGCGTTCATCGCGCCCATGCTGGGAGAAGGCCCTGCCGCGGACGTTGCGGAAGGCTACCGGGCATCGGCCGCACTCCCGGATCGCTCGATCGCACCGGAACGCTCCGCCCAGAAGCTGCTCGGCGTGACGCCCCGGAGCACGAGTCAGTGGCTGGCCGACATCGGCCTGGAGTGACACCGGTTCGGCCGGAACTGCCGACGGGTTCGAGCCGGCCACTCATGAGAGGGCTCTCATCGGGAGGTAATCCTTGGAACGCCGTACTTTTCTGCGCGGTTCGCTCAGTTCCACTGCAGACGGTCGGAGAGTCCCGCGGCGGCGAAAGCTGCATCGAGGTCGTCGCGGCCCTCGGTGAAGTGGGCCCAGCCCTCGTAGTGGACCGGGACCACGCGGCGAGCGCGGAGGATCTTCGTGGCCTCCGCGGCCTGAGCGCTGTCCAGTACGAGCGGCTCGCCGTCGAAGAGACCTGCGAATCGCGGCGCACCTGCGAAAAGCACGGCGGTATCGATCGGGCCGAATCGCTCGGCGATCCGCTCGACGGCGTCGAGAGAGGCGTTGTCACCGCTGACGTAGACCGTCGGCAGGCCGTTCCCGGTCAGGACGAAACCGACGACCTGGCCGGTGAACGGCTCGATGTCCTCGCGGCTGCCGGGGCCGTGGACGGCGGGTACACCGGTGACGGTGACCGTGCCGCCGTCAGGACGGTTCAGCTGGACGGACTCCCAGTCGGCCAGTCCTTTGGTCTTCTCCCCGAGGCGGTGCTCGGCGCCGGGAGTGGTGAGGGTGAGCGGGACGTCCGCGAGCAGGGCTCGCCCGGCGTTGTCCAGGTTGTCGGCGTGCTCGTCGTGGGAGAGCAGCACCACGTCGATACGGCCCAGGTCGGCGGGTGCGACTCGGGAGTGCCCGGTCTTGGTCAGGACCGAGCCGCCGCCGGCCGGGTAGTCACCCGGTCCGTCGAAGGTCGGATCGGTCAGGAACCGCAGGCCGCCGTACTCGAAGAGGGCGGTCGGACCGCCGAAGACGTGAACGGGGAACGGTTCGGTGGCCAGCGGACCGGAAGTCATGAGCAGGGTTCCTCACGGTTTGGGTGTGCGGTATCCGTGAGAGTCACGGTAGTGATTCTCACGGACTGAGGCAAGTCGTACCATGAGGTCGTGGACGAGAGCGTGACGACGGAAGCCGCCTGGACGCCCGTGCCGGGTGAGGAGCAGTACTCGTCGCTCGCCCTGGCCAACAGCGCCATCGCGTTGCCGGGCAGGCGCGTTCTCGACCTCCTCGACTCTCCCGCGCAGACGAACCGTTGGCTGACCGAACACGGCCTTGCGCCGGTCGACATCGGCATGCGGGAAATGTGCGCCTCGCAGCTGAGGTCGCTGCGCGAACAGATCAGAGCCCTGTTCGACGCCCGCGTCGCCGGGCTGCCTGCCCTGCCCGCCGCCCTGGCCGCCGTCAACGACGCGCTGACCAGAGTTCCCACGGCACCGCTGCTGCACTGGGACGAGAAGAACGGCCCCTACCGGGCGACGCCCCACCCCACCACCGAGATCGTCGACCACGCCCTCGCGACCCTCGCCGCCAACGCGGCCGACCTGCTCACGGGGCCCGACGCGGAACGGCTCACCGCCTGCCAGTCCAGTCCGTGCAACCGTTACCTGCTCCGCCACGGCCGCCGCCAGTGGTGCTCAACCCGTTGCGGCGACCGCGCACGAGCCGCCCGCGCCTACGCCCGCCGTACCCGGGCCCAGCCGGACTGACGCTTGGCGCGCCTTCTCAGCAGCTGTACTCGTGGCGACGGCGCAGCATCGCGAGCAGCATGGCCGGGAGCATCAGCACGTGCCCGGCGGCCATCAGCGCCATCCCCGGCAGCACGCCGGCCCAGTAGAACGGCAGCAGGACCAGGAACGGCACGTACATCGCGGCGGACATCTCGGCGATGCTCGCCCAGCCGTGGCGGCGGATCTTCATCCACAGCGCCATCCCCAGCGACATGTTGGTGGCCATCACCAGCACCTGTGCGGTCATGTTGCCGGACAGGCCTGGCCAGGCGAACGACCAGACCGGCGCCAGGGCGACCATCCCCACCACCATGGCGACGACCATCTCCAGGAAGTGCAGCGTGAAGCGCACCACCGGACGTGCCCGCCGCGGCGATTCGGTGGTCTGCTCCGCACTCATGAGCGCTCCTTCGAAGTGAGGTGTTGTTGCTGTGCGGCTGATCATCTGTCATCGGGACAACGCCGTCAGGTGCCGAAAGTCATGCCCGGGGTCATGACCGCGCCGATCAGAAGAGGCGGAGCTCCCTGGCCCGCAGCGCCGCCTGGGTGCGGTCGCGCACCTGCAGCTTGGACAGCACGCTGGTGACGAGGTTCTTCACCGTGCCCTCGGCCAGGAACAGCTTCCCGGCGATCTCGCGGTTGCTGTGCCCCGCAGAAAGCAGCCGTACGACGTCGAGCTCGCGTTCCGACAACGGCACGGCCGGCGGCGGAGGCTCCTCGTGCGGCAACCGGGCCACCCTGGCCACGAGCTTCGCCGCAACCGACGGCTGCAACACCGACTCGCCACGCCGGGCCGCGACCAGCGCCTCCACCAGCCGCGTCGAGGACACGTCCTTGAGCAGGTAGCCGACCGCGCCCGCCCGAAGCGCCGCGAACACGTCCGCGTCGTCGTCGAACGTGGTCAACGCCAGCACCCGCACCTCCGGCTGCTCGAGCCGCAACCTGGCGGTCGCGGCGATTCCGTCCAGCACGGGCATTCGCAGGTCCATCAGGACCACGTCGGGACGAAGTTCGGCGGCCAGCCGGACGGCCTGCTCGCCATTCCCGGCTTCACCGACCACCTCGATCTCGGGCTGGACCTCCAACAGCGCCGCCAAGGCCTCCCGGAACAGGGCCTGGTCGTCGACGATCAGGATCCGCACAGGGGAATCCGGTGGTGTCACCCCGGCACCTCCACGGTCAGCGTCACGCCGCGCTCGGCCGCCGAGTCGACGGACACCCGGCCGCCGAGACCAGCGATCCGCTCTCGCAGGCCGACCAGGCCGAACCCGCTGTCCGGCAACGGGTTCTCCGGCAGGCCTCGGCCGTCGTCGCGCACTTCCAGCCGGACGACGTCGACGTGACCGAAGTCGAGGGCGACAGTGGCGGCCGTCGCGTCCGAATGCTTGCGGACGTTGGTCAATCCCTCCTGCGCTGCCCGGAACAGTGACTCCTCGACCTCGGCGCGGACCGCGCGAGCCGCGCCGCGCACCTCCAGCTCGGTCGGCACACCCGCCTCGGAAACCTCGTCGGTCAACGCCCGCAAGGCGTCCACCAGCGGAGCAGGCCGGGGTTCGCGCAGCGCGGCGACCGAGCGGCGCACTTCCGCCAACGCTTGTTTCGACTGGTCCTGCGCCTTGGCGAGCATTCCGTCGAGCCGCTCGACGTCGGCGGTGTGGATCACGGCGCGCGCGGCTTGCAGGAGCATCTGCACGACGGTCAGGTGGTGCCCCAGCCCGTCGTGGATGTCGCGGGCGACCCGGTTGCGCTCCTGGGTGGTGGCGAGCTGCTCGGCCTGGGCGGCGTACCCGCGGAGCAGTTCGTTGACCGCCGCCAGTGCGGCCCTGGCGCGCCGCTCGCGCACGAGCAGTTCGGTCACGACGACGGTGAAGGTGGTGACAGCCAGCGTGCCGAGACCTTCACGCAGGCCGGCGGCCCAGTCCATGCCCAGGTGCACCAACGGGATCACCGCGGCCACCGCGACGGCGGCGGGCAGTGGCAGCAGCAGCACG
This sequence comes from Lentzea alba, assembly GCF_011067745.1. Taxonomy (GTDB): domain Bacteria; phylum Actinomycetota; class Actinomycetes; order Mycobacteriales; family Pseudonocardiaceae; genus Lentzea; species Lentzea alba. The sequence goes on along the minus strand of NZ_JAAMPJ010000009.1, from coordinate 18,373 downwards.
CTCTGCACGACCAGGACCACCAGCAGCAGGACCGACCCGAGCGCCGCGCCCGACATCCAGAACAGCAGGAAACCAAGCGTCAGCTGGATTCCGACGTACACCACGGCGAACGCCATGGCGCGGCTTTCGACGAACCGGAACCCGACGATGGCGAGCAGGGCGAAGACCAGTCCGAGTAGCAACGTCGGCACGAGCTGCTGGTGGTAAACCGACGAGCCCAGCGGCAGCGTCGCGCACGCGACGACCGTCAGGATGCTCAGCGTCCTCTGCACGCGCTCACTGTGCTGGACCGTGAACGCCCTGGTCAACGGCAGCACGAGAATCGGCCTGCGACTCCGGCGCCGTCGCGGCCGGATCAGGAAGACCTGGGGCGTCCAGGTGCCAGATCTCCTGCATCGGCGCCCACCAGTGGCCGGAACCGCGCTCTGCCAGGGACTCCTGGCACGGATCGGTGAGGGTCCACCAGCGCTGCGTCTCGGGTCGGCCGCGATGCGGGTCTGGTCGGCGTCGTGATCGTTGCCGATGTCGTCCGTTCGACAGCGGGCCACACGGCCGAGTGCAGCCGCAGGTACTCCTCACGTCGTTCCGGGCGCAGCCGGATCACCATGCCGTAGCGCTCTGTCCATTGTGTCTCCTCTGACATGCCTGGAGTTCGCGCTATGCGGTGACAGTGGCGCTTTGCGTGTCCGCCTCGACCAAATGCAGGCGGTCGCGCTGTGGTTCCCTTTCGGACACCCGGCGGTGACCGGTGTTGTCATCGGAGCGCGCGCCGAGGCTGAGGTCCGCGCGAACGTCGCGGCGCTCTCGGTGCCCCTCCACCGGATCTGTGGGCGGAACTGCGTGACGAAGGACTGATCGAGTCCGGCGTTCGGTCCGCAGGCTCAGGGGACTCGAGCGGGAGCTGGCCGGACCGATCCGAAGTCGGCCCAGCGCACCTGTTCGCACGCCTGAACAGCTCCTTGAACGTCTTGTGCTGCGACCGCACGACCTCGGGCCTCGTTCTGGGATTCGATCGGATCGCCGCGCTGCAACATCGCACCGATCCCCACGCTGGTCTTCCTCGGCCGACGGGCTCGGGGTCGCGGGCGCGGTCAGTCTGTGGTGAAACTGGACAGCATCGCGGCGGGGTAGCGGCTGCCTGCCGAGCCGTGGGGAAGGATTTCAGCGATGCGGGCCAGATCGGCGGCCGAGAGTTGGACGTCGACGGCGCCGGCGTTCTCCTCGAGGCGCTTGGTGCTGCGGGTGCCGGGAATGGGCGCGACGTCCTCGCCCTGGGCGAGCAGCCAGGCCAGCGCGAGCTGGGCGGTGGTGATTCCCTTGGTGTCGGCCAGGTTCTTGAGCTGTTCGATGGCGTGCACGTTGTACGTGTAGTTCTCGCCCTGCCAACGGTCGTCCCAGCTGCGCATGTCGTCCGCGGGGTACTCGCTCGCGGGCTTGACCTGACCGGCGAGGAAGCCGCGGCCGAGCGGGGAGTAGGGCACCAGGCCGATGCCGAGCTCCCGCAGAGCGCGAAGGATCTTCTCCTCCACCTCCCGCTCGAAGAGCGAGTACTCGTACTGGAGCACGGAGACCGGGGTGACGGCGTGGGCGCGGCGGATGTACTGGGGGCCGACGTTGCTCAGGCCGAAGTACTTCACCTTGCCTTCGGTGATCAGTTCGCCGACCACGCCGGCGACCTCCTCGACGGGAATGTCGGGGTCGGAGATGTGCTGGTAGAAGAGGTCGATGTGGTCACTCTGCAGGTAACGCAGGCTGTTCTCGGCGACCTTGCGGATGTTTTCCGGGCGGCTGTCGAAGCCGGGGCTGAGCAGTTGGGCGCTCATGTCGAAGCCGAACTTGGTGGCGAGGACGACCTCGTCGCGGAAGTCCTTGACCGCCTTGCCCAGGAGGATCTCGTTGCTGCCGGTACCGGCGCCGTACAGCTCGGCGGTGTCGAAGAAGTCGATCCCGAGCTCGTGGGCGCGGCGGATGGTCGCGATGCCCTCGTCGTCGTTCGAGGCGCCGTAGGCCATGGACATGCCCATGGTTCCCAGGCCGAGCGCCGAGACGCGCAGACCCTGAGAGCCCAGATTGCGATGCTGCATGAGTTCACTTCCTCAGTGTTTCGCCGGCTTCACTCGCAGAGGTCAAACCGAACTGTTCGGTGTGACTCTACGCGCCGACTGCCCGGTTGCCAAACTAAACGGTTTGGTGCTCTATCCTGGGGTCATGTCCCAGTCCCGCGACTCCGGCGAGACCGCAGCGCCCGCCCCCGGCGACACCACGCGCGAGCGCATTCTCATCGCCGCCATGGAGGAGTTCGCCCGCTACGGCATCGCCGGCGCCCGCGTGGACCGCATCGCCAAGCTCGCCAAGACCAGCAAAGAACGCGTCTACGCCTACTTCCGCAGCAAGGACGCGCTCTATGCCGACGTCGCTGCACGGGAGTACGTCGTCATCGCCGAGGCCACCCAGCTGGACCCGTCCGACCTCCCCGGCTACGCGGGCCGCCTGTTCGACTACTTCGCCGCCCGTCCGGACCACCACCGCCTGATCACCTGGGGCCGCCTCGAACTGCCGGGCACCACAGCCACTGCCGACGATCACGCCCAGGCATTGCTCGCCCACAAAATCGACCGGCTCCGCCAGGTGCAACAGGCTGGACAGCTCGACCCCGCCTGGGACCCGGCCGATGTCCTCGCCCTGGTCAACCAGATCGCCATGACCTGGGCGTCGCAACCCGAACTCAGCAAGGCCGCCGCCGTGCACGCCGTGGACCCCACTGTCGCCGCCCGCCGCGCCGCGGTGGTGGCCGCTGTCGAACGACTTTTCCCCCGAGCGCGCTGACGTCCCCCGGACCGGCGGCAGCCCTGCCCGCACATTCCCCAGACGGCGCCGTCCGCCCTTGCCGCTCACCAATCGGCGCATCCTGCTGACGAATCAACGCTCCTGGGCCAGGCAAACGGATACCCGTCAACGTATCAAGTCCGACTGATGTCCCCTTTCGACACCGGCGAACAACCGAGTTCGTGCGCAGAGATCAACCGCTTGAACAGGTGAGCCCACCGGGCGATTTGCCGAATCCCGGGAAATGATGGGCGGGCGTTCCCCTTGAGCAACCAGCCGCCGACACGCCGCGCGAACATCTGAACCGTGCGGGAAGGACATGTCATGACTGCCACCGCACCCACGGCCCCGACCGGGGGTGCGGTCCTGGTGGGGAATCCCGTTCGCCACCGCCGGGCGATATCGCCGCCCCGTGCTCGCGGCGTTCGATCCGGACCGCCCCTATGGCCGCAAGGGCGTCGCTGAACCCGACCGCGCCGGCGGCAGCAGTCATCCCACGAACCGACCGAAGTGCTCCGGTCGGATGCTTCTCCATGTGTTCGACCGGCGCCCGATGCGCCAGGAATTCTTCCACCGGCGACCACGGCGAACTCGGAGTCCGACACCATCCGCGACCACGGCCCGTCCACGGCGACAACACGCACCGCGCCAGCACTCCCGCGCGGTCAACCATCGGACGAGGGCGCTAAGCCGCCCATCTACGTCATCAAGGACGCCTCAAGACGACAAGACTTCGCTCCCGCAACAGCAGACTCACTGGCCTCGTCGGTCACATCGAGTACGGCAACAAGTGACCATAAAATGACAGTTGTCAATTTACTGACAGACGTCTAGCCATGGTCCCATGGAGCGGGAACCGGCAAGTGAGCCCTCAGTGGACCGGCGGGTGCGGCGATCGCGGACAGCCTTGATGCGAGCCGCGGTCTCGCTGGTGGCCGAGCGCGGCACGGCCAATGTGTCCGTGGGTGATATCGCCGAGACCGCCGATATCAGCCGGCAGGCCCTCTATCAGCACTTCGGCGACCGCGACACGCTCCTGCTCGAAGCCGCGCTCGACCTCCTGCGCAGTGCTCTGCAGCCCTCGCCGCCCGACGAGTCCGCCGGCATGAGCGATCGAGACCACGTGTTGATCCTCGCCCGGCATTTCGCCGAGCACGGGCCCTTCTATCGGGCGATGCTCACCAGTCCGAGCGGATTCGCGTTGAACCGAGCGCTGTCGGACTTCTTCCTCCCGTTCACCCGCGCCAACGTCGCGCGGCGCTGCGGCAACGACCTGGATTCACGGACGGTCGACGATGTCGCGGCCTTCATCACCGGCGGCTCGTCCGCGTTTTTCAATGTGTGGGTCGTCGAGTCCGACGACCCACTCGATCCTGAAGCCCTCGCGGATCGGCTCATCCGGGTCACGACCGCCTTGGGCACCATCGCAACAGAGAGTCCGCAACTATGAAGCTGACGAGCCGCATCCTGGAACGATCGCTGAAGCTACCGCCACCCCAGACCCGTGACCTCGCCGTCCACCGGGACCTGCGCGTGCCGATGCGAGACGGCGCTGTCCTTCTCGCCGACCGGTGGGCGCCGCGCTCGGGTGCCGAAGGCCTACCGACCCTCCTCATGCGCTCCCCCTACGGCCGCGCCGGCCTGATCAGCAACGCCATGGTTACCCCCTTGGCCGAACGCGGCTTCCAGGTCTTGATCCAAAGCACCCGCGGCAGCTTCGGCTCCGGCGGCGTGTCCGACCCACTGCGCCAGGAGCGCGAAGACGGCCTGGACACCCTCGACTGGGTGATCGCCCAACCCTGGTTCGGAGAGGCGATGGTGCTGTTCGGCGCCAGCTACATGGGCTTCGTGCAATGGGCAGTCGCGGACGAACTCCCGCCCCAGGTCAAGGCCATGATCCCGCAGGTGAGCGAGTCGGCCCTCACTCGGGAATTCCTGCGCAGTGACGGCTTCTCACTGGAAACGCCGTTCTCGTGGGGCGGGGTAGTCGCTACGCAGGAGCGCCCGCTGCGACTGCTGCGCATCCGTTCCCAGAGCCGCCGCATCGAACGCGCGATGCGGACGCTTCCGCTCAAGGACGCGGACGTCAAGGCGGTCGGGGAGCGATCGCAGTACCTTCAAGACATTCTCGCGCACGACGCCGACGACCCGTTCTGGTCCCGGCTGGACCACCGTGAGCGCGTGGCGAAGACCGCCGCCCCGGTGAGTTCCATCGGCGGCTGGTACGACATTTTCCTAGCCGGACAACTGCGCGACTTCCGGACGCTGCAAGAGGCGGGAAAGAACCCGCGCCTGACCATCGGGCCCTGGACCCATGCGGAGAGAAACAACGTCGCCATCATGGAAGCCCTGGAATTCGGACTCGCGCACGCCCGCGGCGAAGCCCCACCCGATCGCGCTCCGGTGCGGCTGTACGTAATGGGCGAGGAGGCATGGCGCGACTTCGAGTCCTGGCCCCCGCCCGGCCACGAGCCGCTTCGGTTCCACTTGCAGTCCGGCGGCGGCCTGTCGGCCGAAGCGCCGCCGGAGGGCGAACCCTCCCAGTACCGGTACGACCCGGCGGATCCCACGCCCGCAGTGGGCGGTATCAGCATGATGCACGGCGGACGCAAGGACAACCGCGCCCTGGAGTCACGGCCCGACGTACTGACCTTCACCACCGCCCCGCTCGAAGCAGATGTGGAAGTGGTCGGCGAGGTGAGCGCCGAGATCTGGTTCCAGTCGAGCCTGCCGTTCGCCGACGTCTTCGTGCGGCTGTGCGATGTGGACGAGGAAGGCAAGTCCTCGAACGTGTGCGACGGCCTGACCAGGCTCACCGGCGCCGACATCCCGACCCTCACAGAGGTCAACCTGTGGGCAACCGCCCACCGCTTCAAGCGCGGCCACCGCATCCGCGTGCAGGTTTCCAGCGGCGCCTTCCCCCGATACGCCCGCAACCACGGCACCGGCGAACCGATCGGAACCGCCATCGAACTCCGCGCCGCCGACCAGACCGTCCACCACGACCCGGCACGGCCATCCGCAATCATCCTGCCGTGCAAGGCGTCAGCGGACAAATAACATCGGCGGCCCTGGTGATCTGCACCTGCACTGGACCCGGCCGGGCGGCAGCGAACAGATCGGGCCGGTGACCACCTGCGTCCTCGAGATGGTCTCACCTCAACGGTCAAGGACGAGTCCGGCGGGAGTTCCCGCTCAGGACGGTGTTGTTCGTCGCCTTGACGCGACATGGCCAGGAGTTCTTGGCTCCTTCATCGGCCTGTTGATCATGAAAACGATGATCAAGCGAAGATCGTTTCGAGCGCACGAAAAAGCCCGCTGATTCTGGGTTTTCACCCAGAATCAGCGGGCTGATTCAGACCGTCGGGACGACAGGATTTGAACCTGCGACCCCTTGACCCCCAGGGCCGCCCGATCAAGTGCGGCACCAGCGGAAACACTGAAACCGCAGGTCGCGCCGGTGCCGTTGACTGCCGTTCGATGCAGTCAAACACCGTTGACGCGCGATGGATCCTCCCATTTGGCTCCCACTCCCAGCCGCCACCATCGGTCCGATAGGACCGTCATGGCGGTCAACGCCACGGGTCCAACTCCGAATGGCGTGGACTGCAGCGAAACGGCTCTTGACGTTGTCCGTGAACCGCCTCGAGTCGAGCAACTCCAGGACAACACGCTGGCAACGCCTCCTCGCTGACGTCACCGACTCCTTCAGCGACGTGGTCGAGCATCGCGGCCAACTCAGCCGGAGGTACCTCCTCAAGGGATCGCGGTCCCAGTTGGCGCACACGCACTCCGACTGGTCGGGCACCGATACGTGCGCGGCTTGACACCACTCTCACCAAGCGGGTTGTCCTTGATGAGCTCATCGTTGCTCACTGCCTGGGAGATCGCCTTGTTCAACTCACCGGCGACCAGCTTCGTGCCCGGACTGCACCCGAGGCACGGACGTAAGCGGTCTGCAGACGGCGACCCAGCACGGTCACCTTCCGTCTCGACGAGACGCACCAAGCCTTCAGCTTGCTGTTAGCGCGTTCTGGATCGCCGAGACGCGTTCACACGATGCTCAGTGCGCGAACGCCTCGCACCGGGCCAACAATCATCTCACGGCACACCCGCCCAGAAGCTCCTTGCGGCGTACGGACCTGTGCTGAAGCGCTGCGAGCCGCTCGGGTTTCGTCCGAAGCTGCCGGTCGTGCTTTCGGTCCTGAACTTTGAGGGCTTGACTGCGGAAAAGTCCTCAGTCCCGAGCAGGAGATTCCCGATGAAGGCGTCACCACGGACGGCAGGCCAGCCCGACGACGTTCTCTCCCTGCCCAGCCCGCGTGCGGTGGTCAAGACCGCCACACCTGACCTGCCGAAGATCGATGCAGTCGAGTGGTTCGACGTCTTCCTCGCCTACAACACCCACGACCTCGCCAACGTTCTCGAGATTGCCGACGCACTGCGCCGGCACGGCATCCGACCGTGGATCGACGTGGAGCAGGTCCGTCCCGGCACATGGGCACAGGACGCGATCCAGTCGGCGATCCGCGCCGTCCGCACCGCCGCGGTATTCCTCGGGCCGAGGGGTGCCGGGAGGTGGCAGATGCTGGAGATTCGGGCGTTCGTCGAACGATGTGCGACCGAGGCGATCCCTGTCGTGCCGGTGTTGCTGCCGGGTGTGCCGGAGCCGCCGCCGGAGCTGATGGTGCTCCGCCAGCTCAACTACGTCCGGTTCCGGCACTCCGTGCGGGAGTCCGGCCCGCTCCGGCGCCTGTGTTGGGGCATCACCGGCCAGCGGCGGTAGGCGGGTCAGCGGCAGGGCGGGCGGTACGGCTCGCCGGGCACGAACTGCGCCCACTCCGTGGGAGTGATCGGTTTCCCGACGGTTTCACACACCCACCTGGAGGTCGCTGCCACGTCGATGTTCCAAAGCCGGACGGTCCGATCCCGTCCCCCGGCGACGAGCCTGCGTCCGTCCGGGCTGAACGCCACCGTCAGCAGTCCGTCCAGAGCGGACAGCGTACCGAGATGGATCGGTCGTTCGGGGTTCTGGATCTCCCACAGCCACACGGTCCGGTCGGTGCTGCTGACGGCCAGCTGCCTGGTGTGCGGGTGGAAAGCCAGTTCGTAGACCTCGCCCACCGGTCCGATGAGCGGCGTTGGCAGGGTGCGCGGCTCGTCACGTCGGCTGACGTCGACCAGCCGGACCGAGTAGTCCGAGCTGCCGAAGGCGAGCACCGCGCCGTCCGAGCTGAAGGCGGCCGCGTAGACCGGACCTCCGAACCCGGTGATCGTCGCGCGCAGGCTGGGCCGCGTCTTGTCCGCGATGTCCCACAGGTAGCCCTTGCCGTCAGCGCTGCCGGCGGCCAGCAGCATGCCGTCCGGGCTGAACCGCACCCCGTAGACGATGCTCGTGGACGCTTCCAGCGTCGACACCAGCTTCGGGCGCATCCGATCAGTGATGTCGACGAGGCGAACGGTCTTGTCATCGCTGCCGACGGCCAGCGTCGTACCGTCCGGACTGATGACGAGGGCCTGGACCGTGGCGGTCGCCGCGCTCACTCGCACGGGCTGCCGAGGTGGCTTGCCGTGCCAGAGGGTGACGGTGCCGTCGAGAGAGCCGGAGATCAGCATGACACCGTCGGACGTCACCGTGGACGCACCGCTGAGTGCCGACGCCCCGGACTGCTCGTTGACGGTCTTCTCTTCGGCCAGGACGGGTCGGTTCGGATCCGAGACGTCCCACAGCCGCAAGCTGTTGTCCCCCGCGCCAACGAGGAGACGGTTGCCGCTCACGTCGAAGTTCGCCGAATAGACCTGCGTCCCGGCACCCGTCAGCATCGGACCGGGCACCGTCCACGTCCTCGTGAAACCGTCGGTGGCGAGGGTCAGCAGCGTGTGCCGGTCGAGGTACTCGATCGCCGTCGGCGGTTTCGGATGCGGGAGTTTCCCGAGCACCTCGCTGGTCTCAAGATCCCAGTGCCACAGCAGGCCGTCCGAGCTGCCGCCGGCGAGCTTCGTGCCGTCCGGGCTGAAGGCGACGGTGTTGACCCAGCTCGCCGGTCCCGTCCACCGCCGGGGAGGGCGCGCCGGATCGTCGAGAGTCCACGTGAACGCCGAGTGCTCAGCCGCCGTACCCACCGCCAGCGTCTTGCCATCGGAGGCGATGGCGATGGCGAAGATCCGGCTCGTGGGGCCGCGCAGCACCACGTGGTCTTGCGGTGCTGTCACCCGCCACAGGTGCACCGTCGCATCGTCAGAGCCAGCGGCAATCCTCTGCCCGTCCGGCGTGAAAGCGACGTCCTTGACGGCCTGCGTCGGGCCGGAGAGCACGCTCGGGGCCTCCGCGCCGCCAACCGGCCACGTGCGCACCATCGCGTCGCCACTGCCCGCCGCGAGCAGCCGGCCGTCCGGGCTGAAGGCCAGCGAGAACAGCCGTGAGGGCCCGAACCCGGCTGTTCCGACCATCACCGGGCGCTTGGGATCACTCACCCGCCACACGGTCACGGCGCCGGTTTCGCTTCCCGCGGCCAGCAGAGCGCTGTCGGCGCTGAGCGCGATCGCGGCCACCGGATGACCGGCCGTGAGGTCCGCGACCGGCTGGCCGCCCCGCGTCCACAACTCGACCTGGCCCGTGTCGGTGCCGATCGCGACCAGGGCCGCGCCGGCCGCCATCACCTGCGCCGTACCGTTGCGCGCGCTGAGCCGACCCGGTAGCGGTCGCGCTGACGAGTCCAGCACTGCGGACCGCGCCTCCGGTGTTTCCGCGAACTGGTACGCCGCCAACGTCAGTTGCGCCGCCAACGCCGGATCCTTGTCGCGCAACCGATCCGCCTTCGCCGCGATCTCCCTGGACAACGCCTTGCGGTTGTCCTCGGCCGCCACCACGGACACCTGGCGGGCGTACAGGCCGATGCCGGAGGCGACGAGCAACAGCACCACCGCGATCGTGATCAGCTGGTAGACCCTCCGCACGCGCCGCCGTTCGGTCGCGCGTTGGGCGTCCCTGCGCTTTACCGAGGCGTTCAGGAACTCACGCTCCAGCGGGTTGAGGGCGTCCTGCGGCCCCGGAGACTTCGACCATTCCAGCGTCGCCACGAGCGTGCCGCCGTGGAACAGGTCCTCGTCGCGGCAGCCGTTGTCCTTCCAGCTCTGGGCGGCCGCGGTCAGCCTGCCGTGCAGGTGATGGCCGACCCGGTCGTGCGCGAGCCACTCCCGCAAGCGCGGCCACGCCGTGAGCAGCGCCTCGTGGCTGATCTCGACAGTCTGCCGGTCAGCGGTGAACAACCGGTGTGCCACAAAGACTTCCAGGACTTCGCCGATGTCGTCAGCATCGAGCTCGTCGCGCTGGACAAAAAGCTCGTCGAACGTCACCCGGCGACGCGTGTCCGCGGCGGTGTCGTCTACCCGCACCATCCGCAGGAGAAGATTGCGGGCCGCAGTTCGTTGGTCGGCTGTGAGCGATTCGTATGCCGCGTCGGCGGTCCGCGCGATCGCACCTCGCACACCGCCCACCCGCTGGTAGTGATCGACGCCGATCGTTCGTTTTGCGGCACCGTTCTCGCGCCACAACTCGACGATGCTGTGCAGCGTGTGGGACAACAGCGGCAAACCGCCGGACTGCTGCATGGTCTCCTGGAGCAACAGTTGCACGAGGCCAGGCTCCAGATCGAGCCCCACCGACCGAGCCGGTTCGACGATGGCCCGGTGCAGCTGGTCCTCGTTCATCAGTGTGACGAGGACCTGACGTTCGGCCAGACTCACGAGCTCCGGATGGCGCAACGCGTGCGAGTAGAAGTCGGCGCGCAGACCGAGCACCACCGCTCCGGTTCGGCACAGCACAGAACCGAGGAACGCATCTCGATCACGTTGTTCCGCACACAGCGTGAACAACTCTTCCAGCTGATCCACGACCAACGCCGCGTCCTCTGGGACGTCGTAGAGCTGCCGCAGCGGCTCGGCGGTCGGTGTGATCACGACGACGCGGTCGAGCCTCGGGGCCACGCCCGCGCGCAACAGCGAGGATTTGCCGGAACCGGACGGGCCGACCACCAGAACCGGTCCCGTACCCAACGCAGTCACCAGTTCGGCGGTGAGTTCCTCCCGCCCGAAGAACAGGTCGGCGTCATCCGACTCGAACGCGCGCAACCCCCGGTAGGGGTTCACCACCGAGCCGGCGCGACGAGCAGCCTGCCGCACCCGGGTCAATACCTCGAACCACTGGCTGCGCCCGGCCCCGTCCACACCGAGCGCGTCCAGGAGACGGCCGAACTCGCGCTGCATCGACAACTGCGGGAGGTGTCTGCCTTTGCACCACCCGGAAATCGTGGTGAAAGGCAGATCGCACTCCGACGCCAGGCTGCGCAACGACTTGCCCGCCGCCTTACGCATCAGCTCCAGGGCGTGCGCGAACTCGCGAGAAGTGCGGATGTCCAAGGCGACCTCCTCGTGCGCCAAGCAATCAACGGTATGGATCCGCGGCCCGCGACACAGCGGCAAAACGGCGCAACCACCAAATTCGCCTACGCCGGGAATCGATTCGAAGAGTTGATGGCCGGACCACCTGCCCAGCCATCAACCGTTCGCGTCACTCAGCTAGGCACAGACCGTGCCGTAGTAGTACGTGCCGCCGTCCTGGATCGAGGCGTACGAGCACATCGGTTGAGAGGCCGCCACCCGCCAGTACGGAGACCAGTTCTGGGTCGCGTAGTCCAAGCCGTAAGCCGTGTTCTCGTTGGGGTTCTTGTCGATCGCGGAGTACAGGCTTCGTGCGCCGATGTACGACGTCGTCCGCGTCCAGTTGCCCGAGCAGGACCAGGACCAGCGCATCTCGACCAGCCCGATCACCTGCCCGTTGCGGGTGATGTTCGTCGAGGCGACCGTGAACGCGTTCGGGCAGTCGTAGTAGGGATTGCCGTTGCCGCCCACGTCGACGGCCGACGCAGGCGACACGTTCACCAGCATCCCGGCAGCGAGCAGAATCACCACCGCGACGACATTCAACTTCCGTCCAGGCACAGTTCCTCCCGGTGAATGAACGAAGGTGCAGCCCTTGCACCCACACTTCTTCGTAGTGATCACAACGGAGGACGACCAGGGAAAAGGCGTTGTCCGTACACTTTCCGCGCCCGCAGGGAAAGGATCCGTACAACTCCGTACGATGCGGCGATCACAGCTGGCTTTCCGACGAGGACAGACATCACATAACACTTGGTGGCGGAGGCGACGCAAGCCGCGCAGCTGAACAGCACGCCATCAAACCGACACGGGTGGTGGAGGTTGTCTTTAATCGGTAGGCCTGCACTCGGCAAGTACTGCCGACCGAGCACAAGTTTGGAATCTCCAGAGCGTTGACCCGCGCCAGAAGCCCGGCGCCCCTGTTCGGCAGGTGCTCATCCCGGAACCGCGACAGGGGCGTTCCGGAGTTCTTGGCCTGCTCTTGAATGCCCACGACAACGCTCCCTCATGATCACTCTGACCGTGTTCACGGTGCCCAGGAGGCTCGGGTGTCTACTGGCTAATCTCACCCCATCCCGGTAGGAACGAGGGGACTCGCACGTCAGGCATGCAGGCCGACGCGGCGGATCAAGTCGACCGTCGTGAAAGCGGTCAGCGGCAGCCGATCAAGAAAGGCTCCTTCGGCGGGCAGACCGGCCAAGACCGGCCTGCCGAGTGTTGTTGAAGTGCGGCTCCAGTCTCAGGACGGTATGGCGCCCAGCTAGACGAAGCGCGGCAGACGCGCCGGTCGACGAAGATGCGCGAGAGCAGGGTGCCTAACACCGTCCGCGCCCGCGACGATCTGATCGTTCAGCTACATCGCTTCTGGAAAGACTCGGGATACCGGGAAGCTCACCCGGCCACGAACTGTTCGATCAGCTCGGCGCCGACTGGGCATCGCAGGTCGTGGCCTCGAATCCAATCGGTTTGGTAGACCTCGTGCCGGTACTCTCGCTCTTCTCGCCCGCCTCAATGGAGGCGTAGCGCCGCCGTTGGAGCTCATCGCGTTCAGTGTCAGGGATCGTCATCGACTCGGCGAGCACGGCGGCGAGCGCGTCTACTTGAGTGTTGTCGACGTCGGGGTGGAAGAGCCACCGGATGTTCTCGTCGCGTGTGATGAGGTCGATCACCAGGCGTGAACTGCTGTCCGGTGCGGTTGGTGCTCGGACGTAGCGCACCTGGTCGATCGGGATGTCCTGGTGGGTCTCGGCCTGCTCAAGCAAAGTGTTCGTCTTGGCCAGAATGATGCGGCGATCCGTGACGGCGACCAGTGTCCTGTCCGTGGTCTTGTCCATCGCTGCCGCCAACACCCCCATCGCTCCGCCGACGAGCGCGGAAATGGGACCGTCGTCGTCGAGCTGCTCGGGGAAGCCAAGGGCACGCAGAGTCTCACCGTCGTCGAAGAGCCACCGCAGAACGCGAAGGTACGGCTCTGAGTCCAGCGACTCGAGTCCGCAGATGACGTCAGGGACGTCGAGCGGAGGAACCGGCGGGTGGAGAGAGTCGGCAAGAGGCTCGATCGCCTCCAGAAGCCGGGCGGAAACTTCGCGCGCTGCCTTCACGTCCTTCCGCTTTCCCAACAGCGGCCACACGTCCGGGTCGCGGAGCTCGGCTGTGATCCGAAGCTCCCGGACCAGCGCGTCGACGAGACTCGTCATCTCGGCGAGGGTCGAGTCGAACTCCACGCGAGTATCGCGGGCGATCACCTCTGCGTACTGCGCCTCGGCAGCGTCTTCACGTCCAGCGGCTCTCGCCCTTGCGGCGCGAAGCGCGTGATACCCCGTCCACGCATTGAGAGAGGACAGCAGGGCGTGGACGTCGAAGGCGATCACCTCGACGTTGGCCTGTAGGTACTCGCGGTGACTGCGCGCGTCGGCCCGATCGATCCGCTTGACGTGGTGGCGGACGTTTCCCTGATAGAGCTCAAGCTGCTTCTGCAGCAACGCTCCGCTGCCCGCGACGTCCTCCCACAACGACGTCGGAACCGACTCGATCTCTCGCGCCTGGTCGACCGCGCGATCAACGGCGGCGACGAGCCCCGTCAGTTCGGCCCACTGATCCTTGCGGATGACGGTGAGGACCTGGTTTGTCACCGCGAGGTTGGTCCTGACGAGGCCCGAGACCTCGTTCAGCATCATCTGCAACGCGACCATGGCCAGTGCCGGCCCGACCGAGGCCGCGATCTGCGCCTTGCTCACCGCAGTCACGGGGTAGAAGCGGGCCTGATGCAGGATGCCACCGGGGCCCATCACCGCTCCGAGGTTCCCGCCGTCCTTGACGGCGAGCGTCGCGCCACTCTTCAGCAGGGCCTGTGCCGTGTCGCCGATCCTGTAGAGCCCCTGCACGCTGGCGAACGCGTTTCCGAGATTGCCGGCCACGGTCGCCGCGTTTCCGATCGAGGCAAGGATTGCTGAGATCTGCTTGCGGTCGGCCGCTGGCACGATCCCGAAGTCGATCAGGTCGGGCTTCAGTTCCGGCGGGACCTCGCCGGCGACGACAGCCACTCCTGGAAGCACCTCCACCAAGACCGTCGACGTCGTCGATTCGGTGCCCGAGTCGGACGTCGAATCGTTCGCAACAGGCATATTGGCGGCATCTCGCCGGCCGTTCTCCTCAGGCTCGGCGATCTCCATCGAGTCCGAACGGTCCTGCATGCGATCTTCTCCCCACAGGCGCGCAACGGCCGTACCTCGTCGGCGTTGACCGCCGAAGTCTACGGCTCAATGCCTTCGGACAAACCGAATCCACCGACGTTGAGTCTCAAACGGCTCATGACATGAGCGGGCGAGCGATTGGCGAGTCGCTGGCTGCGGTACTTCAGTTGCGGATTGACGCGGCCGCGGGGCGGGGTCCTCGCGCTCGAGGTCACGCAAACTTCACCAGTGCCTGGTCGAAGTCTTCGTCCGCTTCCTTGGGGATCGCGAGCGCCTGCGCGAAGTGCGGAAGGCTTCATCAAAGCGTCGTAGGTCGTAGTAGGGCGCTTGTTCGTTGTCATGGTTGTCAGATCCAAGCCGAGCGCGCGAGCTGGTTGACCTGGGCGAGCAGATCACGAGGCGCGGAATCGAGGTCCAGCGGGTACTCGGTGATCGTGATGCCGGTGTTGCGGATCGCCCGCGGTGCCGAACCGCCGGTGCCGCTCGCATAGACCAGCCAAGCACGATCGACCTGCAGCGCGGTGCAGTACGCAAGCACCTGATAGACGTCGGCATTCGGGTAGCCGCCGGAGCGACCTTCGAGCTTGTACTTGGCGTCCACCACGAATCGGGGCTTGTGGTCCACCAGGTGCACCACGTCGACTCTCAGGACGATAGCGCCGCCGGTATCGAGGGTGGCCGGGTACTGACTGTGAGTGCGTCCCTGATCGGCGCGCCAAGCCTCGCGCAGTGCGGTGGTCACGAAGTCCTCGAAGACCCGCTCCATGTTGACCACGAACGCGGCGATGGCCAGGCCGTCCTCGCCGACCTCGAACGACAGGGTGTTCAGCACCAGATCCGCGATGCGCAGTGCCGGGTGGTAACGGGCGTTGAGCCGGTGCGGACGCCACCGTGGCAGCGGAGCGCCCGTACGCAGCGTTGACGCACCGTCCAGACGGTTGTCCAGGTGACGCAAGCGGGTGCGCAGCGCTTGGGGAACGCGGGGGACGCGACACATCCGCCGGACCGCAGCGCGCAGTAAACGATTCTCGGCGATGTCCACTGTGTACTCGTCGTGAGTGATCTCCAACGGCATCATCCGGCCTGGGCGGCGGGCTATCTGATCGGCGACCCGGACTCGGCCGCGCAGCACGCTGCTGGTCGTCTGATCGGTCGTGTAACCCTGCAGCACCCCGCCAGCCAGTGCGCGTTCAGCGTTGCGGCACAAGGTTTCCGCGACGATCGGCCACAGGCCGTCAGCTTGGACGCCCTCGACGTCCTCGGAGAGGAAGCCCGGGTTGGCCGCATAGCCGAGCAGGAACAGCAAGCGCTGGATGCTCACTTTGGGCGTGACCACCACGTCGAGTCCGTGCGCGTGCACGGCGCCGACCTGCTTCATCTTGGGGGTGATCGTGTACGGACCGGTGCCGCGGATCGTGACCAGCTTGCTGTCGCGCAGGTATGCGACTTGTGCCGCGGTGAGCGGCACAGTCGGGCCTGCGGAGGCGTTCTCCTTCAGAACAATCACTGCATACCGCGGATGACGTCGAGACCGAACCTCTCATGCACGTTCTGCCGACTCAACGTCTCGTAGTAGTGCTCCTCCAAGAGCGGCAGAATCGACTGCTCCCACACCAGCTCGAGCCCGCGGTCGGCGTCCGGCTTCATCAGGTACGAAGGGCCGATCTTGAATTCACGGTCCGAGCCGATCGCGCTGTTCAGCTTGGCGAGGAGCTCGGCCCGGTCGTCGGTCTTGGCATTCGCCGCTACCCACCGTGCCAGCAGGTCGCGGACCGGTGGGTGGTCGGGATGCAGCTCGAAGAAAGCGAATCGCCGCCGCATGGCGGCATCCACCAGCGCGATCGAGCGGTCGGCGGTGTTCATCGTGCCGATGACGAACACGTTCGGGGGCAGCTTGAACCGGTCGCCTGGGGAGTACTGCAGGTCGATCGTCGCGTCGCGGTACTCCAGCAGGAAGTACAGCTCCCCGAACACCTTCGACAGGTTGGCGCGGTTAATCTCGTCGATGATCAGGACGTACGGACGGCCCTTGTCAGCCTCTGCGGCCGCGGCAAGCCGGCGCAGCGGACCAGGTACCAGTTCGAAGCTGACGGTTTCGCCGTGCGAGCGCGGACGGAAGCCTTCGAAGAAGTCCTCGTAGGCGTACGACGGATGGAACTGCACCAAGCGAATCGCCGTCGGGACAGTGATGTGACGAGCCAGTTCCCGCGCGAGATAAGTCTTTCCAGTCCCCGGCGGGCCGTAGAGGACGATCTGCTTGCGGTCCTGCAGCGCCGACACGACCTTCTGCAACCACTCCTGATCGAAGTGCAACGAGTCGGCGAGCTCGCTGGTCACCATGCGCAGCGAGAGCTCGCCGACCGACTGCGGCTCCTCGGGCGCGTCGGGAGCGCCGGCGAGGCTGGTGAGCGCAGCGAAGGCTCCCGTGATGTCCACCACCGCGCCCTGTTGCTCGAACTCCCTGGCCAGATCCGCTGACAAAGCCCGGACGCTGGCGACGCTCTGCGGCGACCAGGAAACCGCACGGCACAGGCTCCCGCCGATGCGCTCTGGTTCACCCGTGACCACGCCGGTGTAGACGCGGTCGTCGGCGATCCCCGCCACCAGGTCATCGACCTTCATCGTGGACAGGAAGTGGAAGTAATCGGTCGCCAACGCCCTGCGCTGCACGTAATCGAGGTGCTGGTACCCCTCCTCGACCGCCGCGTCGAGTTGTTCGCGGTCGATCGAGGGATCCAGGTCACCCAGATGATCCGCGGCGATCGAAATGCGCTCGGCCTGGCCGATATCGGGATCGCGCACGAGCCAGGCTCGGGAGGAATCGTCGGTGTGCTTGCGCTTCTGCTTGCGCCACCTCGGTTCCCACTCATCGCTGTAGTAGTGAACGCGCTCACCACCCGCTCGCTCTCGATGCGCGCGATAGATCGCGAAGAGATCGCGGTCGACAGCGACGGCGTCGGCTCCGGTCCGGCCACCGATCTCCGCTTCGAAGGCGTTGCGAATCGCGACCTTGTCCGCCTGGCGGGCAATCGGCAGGAACGTATCCGGAAACGCCAGATACAGCAACGAGTTCCGAATCGCCATCTGGCCGGTGTCCTGGCGGTCAACGAACTCCCGGAACATCCATGGCTCCTCCAGAGCGGCCTGCCGATCGGATGGACTCAGCTCGTGCCACTCCTCGACGAACGACAGCAACCAGCCGAGCTGCTGCCAGATCTGAACATTGAACCCCACACCACCGTGAAACACGCCTGGTCCCTCGAGACCCATGCTGATGTCCGTGGGCACCACAGCAGGTGGGTCCGTCCACGCCAACACCGTGGTGACCCTGCCTGTCTTCACCGCCCCGCTGAGATTCCCCAACGGCAGGGCGTGCAACGCCAGCAACTCCGCCATCAGCAGCACGACTTCGCGGTCTGCGCCGACCAACTGCTCACGCAGCTTCTTCAGGAACGTCCCACGCCCGGCATCAGCGTTGTCGACGATCCGCCTTCGGAGTTCTACGACCACCGGGGCGTCCCAAGCGAGCAACTCCGGCTCGATCGCCGACCTGCTCTCACCCAGGCCGGCATCGATAATCCTCCGGGCAGGCGCCTCGATACGGCGCAGGCCCCACCGGTGTTCGTCAAACTCGTAAGTCACGATCCGCCTATCGCGTCGTTTCGCTGGGCGGTTACGCCCACCACCAAACGGTCCAACGATGCGCTCTCGTGCCATGCCGCACACCTGCCGCGCAGCACGGCTCCGGCCACCTGCAGTCCGCGCAGCACAGTGATCGACCAGAGCTGTGAGGTTCCCCCGGTAGCTCGGAGACTTTCAAGCATGGTCCGATAGGACCTGAAGGGAGTCGTCCGTGGCACCACCGAAGAAGTACCCCGATGAGCTGAGGGCTCGAGCGGTCAGGCTGTACCGGG
>NZ_JAAMPJ010000008.1 GCF_011067745.1 Lentzea alba | reverse complement strand
GATCGCTCCAGACGGAATATGTCTGGCAATCTGGTATTACTCTCAAAGGAACTACCTCGACGAGGAGGTAATTCATATATTACTGGCTGTGTTTCGGCACGCTGTTGAGTTCTCAAAGAACACGCGCACACCGCAGCTCATCTCCGAGGAGAGTCACTTCCGGGGCTGTGTCAGGCTTAGAAGTCTTTCGCCGCGCTCCGTTCCGGTGTTTCCCGGCCCGTTCCGCGCTGGCAGAGAGAAATTTACACGGCGGTCTTCCAACATCCAAATCGGGGGTCACGTACGGCGTAACCCCAGGTCAGACGCCACGCGGACAGCCCAAACCCGGCAAGATCGACGCACAGTGTGACCGGGACCACGCCGACAATCTTGTATCCGGTGTCAGCGGGGTGCGGCCGGCAGGTGCACGGTGACCGACAGACCACCGGTCGGCACGGCCACTGCCTGCGCAAACCCGCCATGAGCGGCCACCGCGGCGCGCACGATCGAGAGCCCCAGACCGGTGCCGGACTGGCTCGTGCGGTCCTTGCCTCCGCGGCGGAAGGGCTCGAACAGCTCCTCGACGCGGTCCGGCGCGATGACCTGACCCGACGACGACACCCTCAACACCGACCACTGCGGCCCGGTCTCCACCACGGTCTCGATCCACCCACCGACGTGGTTGTGCCGGACGGCGTTCTCCAGCAGGTTGCCCGCGATGCGCTCCAACAGCGCGGGATCCCCTACCGCGAGCGCGGGCGCGCACCGGAAGACAGCGCGCACGTTGCGTGCCTCGGCCTCCGCGCGCACGGCCCTCCACGCGGACTCGACGACAGCGGAGAGATCGACCGGCTCACGCACCGCGAGCCCAAGACCGTCCGTGCGTGCGAGCAGCAGCAGCGCAGACACCAACTGCTCCGCGCGCTCCCCCGCCGCGCGCACGACGCCGGCCATGCGCCGCAGCTCTTCAACATCCGCGTCGGGATCGGACAGAGTCACGTCCAGCTCCGTGCGCACCACCGAGAGAGGGGTGCGCAGTTCGTGCGACGCGTTCGCCACGAACCGGCGTTGCGAGTCGAAGGCCGCTTCGAGCCGGTCGAGCATCGAGTCGAAGGTGTCCGCGAGCTCAGCGACCTCGTCCCGCGGCCCTTCCAGGCGCAACCGCGATCCCAAGGACTCCGCCGACAACCGGCGCGCGGCACCAGTGACGTCGTGCAGTGGCTTCAGCACACGGCCGGTGAACGTCCACGCCATCACAGCGGCGGCCACCACCATGCACGCGAACGCGATCACCCCCGCGCGCAGCAAGTCCTGCCGGGCCGCCACCGTCAACGCGTCCGTCAACACCGTCACGTCGACGTTGACTCCGTCAACCGTGACCTGAGTGTCTGAGGGGAACGACGGCGACGAGTCGAAGACCCGCCCCACCAGCGTCCACCCGAGGAACAGCAGCACAGCACTCACCACCGCGACGAGCGCGGTGGTGAGCAAAGTGATCCGGAGACGCAGTCCAGGCCCGCGCCGACGCATGCTCAGTCCCCAAGAATCAATCTTCGGCGAATCCGTTCGACGCACTCGGCACCCGGTACCCGGAGCCCACGACGGTGTCGATGATGCCCGGCTCGCCGAGCTTCTTGCGCAACGTCATGACGGTGACGCGAACGGTCGTGGTGAACGGGTCGGCGTTCTCGTCCCACACCCGCTCGAGCAGTTCCTCGCTGCTGACGACCGATCCCTTGGCCGCGAGCAGCACTTCGAGGACGCCGAACTCCTTGCGCGTCAGCTCGATCGGTTGCCCACCGCGAGACACGGTGCGACGCGCCGGGTCCAGCTCCACGTCCTGAGCGGCCAGCACGGGCGGGGTCGCCGGCGTCGCACGCCGAGCTAACGCCCGTACGCGCGCGACCAGCTCGGGGAACGCGAACGGCTTCGCGAGGTAGTCGTCCGCACCCAGTGACAGCCCGGACACGCGATCCTCGATGGACCCGCTGGCCGTCAGCATCATGACCCTGGTGAGCGCGCCGGAGCTGAGGATCTCCTTGCACAGCTCGTCGCCGGACATCCCGGGCAGGTCGCGGTCGAGCACAACCACGTCGTACCGCGTGACGGTCGACTTCTCGTGCCCGGTCTCGCCGTCGTAGGCGACGTCCACGGCCATACCTTCACGCCTCAGGCCGCGTGCGATCGCGTCGGCCAGGGGCGCCTCGTCCTCGACTACCAGAATCCGCACGCCACAAAGGTGCCATACGGACCTGAGAGGGCGCTTAACGGCACCTTCACGCGACCTGTCGGCCTCAAGCGCGCTGGTGGTGCGTGAGCAGCACTCCGAGCAGCCGGGTCAACGTCTGCCGGTCCTGCGCCGCGAGAGGCCCGAGCAGATCCTCCTGCGCCTGGTCGAGTGCCCGGTCCAGGCGGCACAGCTGAGTTCTGCCGAGTTCGGTGAGGGTCACCATGTTTCGTCTGCGGTCCTGCGGGTCCTGCGTCCGCTCGACGAATCCCCGCTCGGCCAGCTCGGTCACGGCCGCCACGACGTCACTGCGGTCCATGTTGCAGCGACGACCGAGTTCGGCCTGGCTGGCCACGCCGAACTCGTCCAGGGCGGCCAGGACGCGGTAGTGGTAACCGCGCGCTCCCGCCTCGGCGAAGCCCTCGGAGGCCAGCCGGTGCGCGTGCACCGCCAGCTGGGTGAGCAGCCAGCTCGGCTTACCGGCAAGGCGTTCTGGGGTCTCCTCCACGCCGTCATCCTAAATCGTTGGCGCAACCAACAACGGCATGTATGTTGGTGGCGCCAACGTTGGCGCCACCAACCATTGAGGAGCTCCCGTGTCCACGACCGACCGCGTCGAGATCGCCGACCTGTTCAGCCGCCTCTCGCGACTGCTCGACGAGAAGCGCTGGGACGACGCGCACACCGTCTACGCCCAGGACTGCTCGGTGTTCTCACCCCGCAACGGCGAGCTGAACGGCATCGACGAAATCATCGGCGCCCTGCGACGAGCCGAAAACCCCGGCGAGCACACCCAGCACATGACCACGGATCTGCTGGTGGACGTGGACGGCGACAAGGCCGCCGCCTCGGCGAACTCGGTCGTCTACTTCTTCCGTGACGGCGAAGCGCCCTTCCGGACCGCAGGACTACGCCTGAGCTGTGTCGTGGTCAGGACGTCTGCGGGCTGGCGGCTGCGCGAGTTGCGGAACAATCTCGTCTGGCTGCGCGGGCAGTGATCAGGACTTCCGGGCGGGGCGGTCCACCACGACGGTCGAGGCCGCCTGCAGCGCGCGGAGCTCCAGCAACGCCGGGTGCTCCTCCGCGAGGCGGGCCGCGTTCAGCAACGACCGCAACGCGGCCGTCTCGCCACGCGCCCGCTCCAGGGCCGCACGTCCCTCGGACGCCGCCACCAGCTCGGCGAGCGCGGCCCGCCGCAGCTCACCGGGCATGACGACATCACGAACGGCGATGTCGTCAACAGTGATCCCCAACTGCTCCGCGCGCGCCGCGACACCAGCCATCATCTCGGCCGCGACGGCCTCCCGCTCAGGGTCCACCGCCGTGTGCGCACGCGTGACGACCGCACCGCGCAGTGCCAGCTGCACGGCGGTGTACAGGTCGGCCTCAGGCTCTGCCGACTCCATCACGAACTTCGTCGGCGAGGTCACGGCCCATCGCACCACAACCGTCACTCGCACCAGGACACCGTCGGCTGTCGGAACGTCCTGAGCCGCCGGGGTCATCGTGCGTGATCGGACATCGACGCGGGTCAGCACGGTCCGCATAGGCATCCGGTGCCGGCCGGGGCCGAGCTCACCGACCAGCACACCGCGGTCGAACCGGACGCCCCGCTCCCACGGGTACAACATGCGCTTCATCGTCTCCCCCCGTCCAGACAGGCCACGACCCCGGTCGGCGAGGCGAGGAACGGGAGTCCACATGGGACTCGCAAAGTTCCGCACCCCCGTGTGCGACCGGGGTCGTGGCGTCAGGATTTGAACCTGGTCTTTACAGAACCAACGCGTCCGCCCAATCGCGGGACCCAAGCCAGGAAGACCTGCTGGGCCGCTTGCGGCGAACGCTCACGAGGGCAGACGTTAGCCGAACTACTTCTCCGCGGGCGCGTCAATTTCGACTGGCAGGCACTCCAGCCGAGCGGCCCACTCCGTCACGCGGCGTGCCACGTCCTGCGCGGTGATGCCGCACAACGCCAGCACCTCGGCGCGCTCGCCGTGGTCGTGGAACTGCTGCGGCAGCGCGATGTCCCGCAACGGCACCTCCACGTCGGCGTCGCGCAACGCGGCAGCGAACGCCGAACCGAAACCACCGTGCCGGCCACCGTCCTCAACGGTCACCACGAGCTTGTGCGACGCGGCCATCTCCACGAGGTCCACCGACATCGGGTAGATCCACCGCGGGTCGACGACGGTCACGCCGATGCCCTGGTCCTCCAGCCGTTGCGCGGCCTCGAGCCCGAGCTCGCCCAACGCACCGACGGTCACCAACAGCACGTCGTTGCCTGACCGGCGAAGCACGTCAACGGGACCAACGCGCTCAAGAGCCGGCAGGTCCGCGCCGACGGAGGCCTTGGGGTAGCGGATCACCGACGGCGCGTTCGAGATCGCCACGGCCTCGCGCAGCTCCTCGGCCAGCGTGCCGGCGTCCCGCGGGGCCGCGACGTGGATGCCGGGGATGACGCCGAGGATCGACATGTCCCACATGCCGTGGTGCGACGCGCCGTCCGGGCCGGTGACGCCGGCACGGTCCAGCACGACCGTCACGCCCTGCTCGTGCAGTGCGACGTCCATCAGCAGCTGGTCGAACGCCCGGTTGAGGAACGTCGCGTAGACGGCCACGACGGGGTGCAGGCCGCCCATCGCCAGACCGGTGGCGGACGTCATCGCGTGCTGCTCGGCGATGCCGACGTCGTAGAAGCGCTCCGGGAACGCCTTGGCGAACGCGTCCAGGCCGGTGGGCCCCTGCATCGCGGCGGTGATCGCCACGACGTCGGAACGCTCGCGGCCGATCTCCACCAGGGAGTCGGAGAACACGTGCGTCCAGGTGCGCTTGGTCGGCTTGACGTTCTCGCCGGTGATCGGGTCGATGACGCCGGTGGCGTGCATCTGGTCGGCCTCGTGGTTCTCGGCCGGCGCGAACCCCATGCCCTTGCGGGTGACCGCGTGCACGATCACCGGTCCGCCGAACGACTTCGCGCGCTGCAGAGCGGACTCCAGCGTCGCCATGTCGTGGCCGTCGACCGGGCCGATGTACTTGAGGCCGAGGTCCTCGAACATCGCCTGCGGCGCCAGTGCGTCCTTGATGCCGCGCTTGGCGGCGTGCAGGGCGGCGTACAGCGGCTTGCCGAAGAACGGCGTCTGCTGAAGTGCGCTCTTGCCCTTCTCCAGCAGCTGCTCGTAGCCCGGACGCAGCCGCAGCGACGACAGGTGGTCGGCGAGACCACCGATCGTCGGCGAGTACGAACGGCCGTTGTCGTTGACCACGATCACGACCGGACGCGTCTTGTCCGCCGCGATGTTGTTCAACGCCTCCCAGCACATACCGCCGGTCAGCGCGCCATCGCCGACAACAGCGATCACGTGGCCGTTGGTGCCGTTGAGCTGCTTCGCCTTCGCCAGGCCGTCCGCGTAGGACAGCGCCGTCGACGCGTGGCTGTTGCCCTGCACGTCGTGCGCGGACTCCGTGCGCGACGGGTAGCCGGACATCCCGCCCTTCTGCCGAAGGTCGTCGAAGCCGTCGCGACGGCCGGTGACGATCTTGTGCACGTAGGACTGGTGTCCGGTGTCGTACACGATCGGGTCCTGCGGCGAGTCGAACACGCGGTGCAACGCCACCGTCAGCTCGACCACGCCCAGGTTCGGGCCGAGGTGCCCGCCGGTCTTGGAGACCTTGTCGACCAGAAAACGCCGGATCTCGGCGCAGAGCTGCTGCAGCTCCGCCTCGTTCATCCGTTTCAGATCAGCCGGTCCGTGCACGGACTCCAGCAGGGTCACCACGCCCACCTCACTCCTGAAGACTTCGGCTCAGTCTACGGAGACTCACCTGAGAGGCTTTGTCACCTGGTGCCAGGAACGAGCAGCGCGATGCATTCCACATGGTGGGTCATCGGGAACGCGTCGAACGCGCGCAGTTCCTCGAGCCGATACCCCTGAACAGTGAATTCGGCCAGGTCACGCGCCAGCGCGGCGGGGTCGCAAGCCACGTAGACGACCCGCTGAGGACGGCGTCGTGCGACTTCAGCCACAACGACCTTCCCCGCACCCTTGCGAGGCGGGTCGAGCACCACGACGTGAGGGTCCTCAACGGGCAGTCGGCGCGTCACGGCGCGCTCCACCTTGTCCACCACCCACTCGACCCTGGGCATGCGGCGAAGGTTGCGCCGGCCGTCCTCCACGGCACCGGGGAAAGACTCCACGACCAGCACGGATCCGGTCTCGCCGACCTGCCGTGCGAGCACCGACGCGAAGAGTCCCGCACCGCCGTAGAGGTCCCACGCGCGTTGGCCCGGCTCAGCAGCAGCCCACTCCCCCACGACCGTGGCGAACGTGTCGGCGGCGGCCGGGTGGACCTGCCAGAAACCTTCCGCGGAGATTCGCCACTTTCGTTGGGCGGCGGTCTCCACGGCCGTACCGGTTCCGGCGCGTCGCGCGGTGTGTCGGCCACGCACCTCACCCACATGACGGTTGCCGTCACCGTCCTGGACGATCGTCAGCTCCTGGGCTCGCCACTTTCGGTCCGCCACCGCCTCGACCATGCCCGGCCGGGAGATCACACAGTGGTCGACCGGAATCACATCGTGGGAACGAGTGCCGCGGAAACCGGGCCTTCCGTCGCGGTCGACGGCCATCCGGATCCGGGTCCGCCACTCCAGCGGGCCACCCGGCAGCGCCTCCACGACCACGTCGCGTTCGATCTTGGCCAGGCGGCTCAGCTGCTCACGGACGACCTGGGCCTTGAGCTCCCGTTGCGCCTCCCACGACACATGCTGGAAGTCGCAGCCACCGCACAGCCCCGGTCCGCTGAACGGGCACGGCGGCTCCACTCGATCCGGTGACGGCGAGAGGATCTCCACGGCGTCCGCACGGCAGAACGAGCCGCCGTTGTCCTCGTACACCGACGCCACAACGCGCTCACCGGGCAGTGCGTGACGCACGAACAGAACGCGTCCCTCATGCCGTGCAACGAAATGCCCGCCGTGTGCGACAGCGCCCACTTCTACTTCGAACTGCTGGCCGGTCCAGTCTTCTTTGGCCGAGCTCATCGGTCGTCAAGTCCCCTTCGGACAGCGCCGGGCGCGATGACGTCCTTGTCCTTGACCTTCACCGAAGACTCGAGCTGCCACGGCACACTGGTCACCATCACACCCGGCTGGAAAAGCAGCCTTCCCTTGAGCCGCAACGCGCTCTGGTTGTGCAGCAGCTGCTCCCACCAGTGGCCGACGACGTACTCGGGGATGAACACCGTAACAACGTCGCGCGGGTTGTCCGACTTGACGCGCTTGACGTAGTCGAGAACGGGCTTGGTGATCTCCCGGTAGGGCGACTCGATCACCTTCAGCGGGATCTTGAAGTTCTCCTTCTCCCACTCCGCGACGAGCTTGCGCGTGTCACCGTCGTCGACGTTGACCGTGACGGCCTCCAGCACGTCCGGCCGCGTGGCCTTGGCGTAGGACAACGCCCGCAGCGTCGGCATGTGCAGTTTGGACACCAGCACCATCGCGTGGTTGCGCGCCGGCATCGTGCGCACGCGCTCCTGCTTGCGGAGCTCCTCGGCGACGGTGTCGTAGTGCTTGCGGATCGCCGTCATCAACGCGTAGATGGCCGCCATCGCGGCGATGGCGATCCACGCGCCCTTGGTGAACTTGGTGATCAGCACGACGATCAGCACGGTCGCGGTCATGGCGAGACCGAACGTGTTGATCGCCTGCGAGCGGCGCATCCGGCTGCGCGCCTGGAGGTCTTCCTCGGTCTTGAGCAGCCGCTTCCAGTGCCTGATCATGCCGAGCTGGCTCAGCGTGAACGAGACGAACACCCCGACGATGTAGAGCTGGATCAGCCGGGTGACCTCGGCGTCGAACGCGATCACCAGCACGATCGCGAACCCGGCCAGGAAGACGATGCCGTTGGAGAACGCCAGCCGGTCGCCGCGGGTGTGCAGCTGGCGCGGCAGGTAGCGGTCCTGGGCGAGGATCGAGCCGAGCACCGGGAAGCCGTTGAACGCGGTGTTCGCGGCGAGCACCAGGATCAGCGCGGTGACGCCGGCGATGAAGTAGAAGCCGGGCGGGAAGTTGTCGAAGACGGCGTGCGCGACCTGCGCCACCATCGTCTTCTGCTCGTAGTCCTTCGGCGCGTTCGCGATCTGGTCCTGCGGGAACTCGGCCATCCGCACGTCGGTCAGCTGAGCGAGCACGATCAGGCCCATCAGCATGGTCACCGAGATGGTGCCCATCATCAGCAGCGTGGTGGCGGCGTTGCGGGACTTGGGCTTGCGGAACGCGGGCACGCCGTTGCTGATCGCCTCGACGCCCGTGAGGGCCGCACAGCCGGATGAGAACGCACGCAACACGAGGAACACGAACGCGAGGCCCATGAGGTGGTCCTGCTCGGCGTGGATCTCGAACCCGGAACTCTCCGCACGCATCTCGTCACCCAGCACGAGCCCGCGGAACAGGCCCCAGGCGATCAGGACCATGATGCCGATCATGAACGCGTAGGTGGGGATCGCGAACGCGCTGCCGGACTCGCGGATGCCGCGCAGGTTGATCGCCGTGAGGACGACGATCGCCGCCACCGCGAACAACGCCTTGTGCTCCGCGACGAACGGGATGGCCGACCCGATGTTCGCCGCCGCCGCCGAGATCGACACGGCGACGGTGAGGATGTAGTCCACGAGCAGGGCGCTCGCCACGGTGAGCCCTGCTCTGCGTCCGAGGTTGACCGTCGCGACCTCGTAGTCGCCGCCGCCCGACGGGTAGGCGTGCACGTTCTGGCGGTAGCTGGCGACCACGGTGAGCATGACCACGACGACCGCGACGCCCACCCACGGCGCCAGCGCGTAGGCGCTCAGCCCCGCCACCGACAGCATCAGGAGGATCTCCTCCGGCGCGTACGCGACCGACGACATGGCGTCGGAGGCGAACACCGGGAGGGCTATTCGTTTGGGCAGCAGGGTGTGAGCGAGGCGATCACTGCGGAACGGCCGTCCGACCAGGAGGCGTTTGGCAGCGGTGGCGAGCTTGGACACGGCCAGAGCGTAAGGGGTCCGCTCACCGGGACGGGCTAATGCTCGGTAGGTTCTGCGCAGAGTTCGCCTGAGGAGGCATGTCGTGCACGTGGTGATCATGGGGTGTGGCCGGGTGGGAGCGTCCCTGGCCAGGGCCCTCGAGCGACTCGACCACCAGGTCGCCGTGATCGACAAGGACCCGCAGTCGTTCCGCCGGCTGGGCAGCGACTTCCACGGGCAGCAGGTCATCGGCAACGGTTTCGACCGCAACGTCCTGATCGAGGCCGGCGTCGAGCGCGCGGGCGCGTTCGCGGCGGTCTCCAGCGGCGACAACTCGAACATCATCTCGGCGCGGGTCGCGCGCGAGACGTTCGGCGTCGAGCACGTCGTGGCCCGCATCTACGACCACAAGCGCGCCGCCGTGTACGAGCGGTTGGGCATCCCGACCGTGGCGACCGTGCCGTGGTCGACCGACCGCTTCCTGCGGATGTTGCTGCCCGAGGGCGCGGCGACCGCGTGGCGCGACCCGTCCGGCACCGTGGCGGTGCTGCCGATCGAGGTGTCCGAGGACTGGGTCGGGCGTCCCGTGTTCGAACTGGAGGCGGCCGTCGGCGCCCGCGTGGCGTTCCTGATGCGGTTCGGCACGGGCGTGCTGCCGGACGCAAAGACCATCGTGCAGGCCGACGACACCATCTACGTGGCGGCGCTGTCCGGCACGATCACCGACGTCGCGGCGGCGGCGCTGCAGGCACCGGAGGAGAGCTGATGCGGGTCGCGATCGCGGGTGCGGGCGCCGTCGGGCGGTCCATCGCGCAGGAGCTCGTGCAGGACGGGCACCAGGTCATGCTGATCGAGCGGGATCGGGCGCACTTCGACCCGAACTCGGTCGAGCAGGCCGAGTGGGTGCAGGCCGATGCGTGCGAGCTGTCCTCTTTGGAGGACGCCGGCATGCAGCTGTGCGACGTGGTGATCGCCGCGACCGGTGACGACAAGGTCAACCTCGTGGTGTCGCTGCTGGCCAAGACCGAGTTCGCGGTGCGTCGTGTCGTCGCGCGCGTGAACGACCCGACGAACGAATGGCTCTTCACCGAGTCGTGGGGCGTCGACGTCGCGGTTTCCACGCCACGGCTGTTGGCCGCCATGGTCGAGGAGTCCGTGACGATCGGTGACGTCGTGCGGCTGCTGACGTTGCGGCAGGGTCAGGCGAATCTCGTCGAGATCACGCTCGACGAGTCGACGCCGTTCGCCGGCCGGGCGGTCTCGGAGCTGACGCTGCCCCGCGACTGCGCGCTCGTGACGATCCTGCGCGGCGGGCGGGTCATCGTGCCGCAGCCGGACGACACGCTCGAGGGCGGCGATGAGCTGTTGTTCGTCACCACCGCCGCCGTCGAGCAGGACATCAAGACCGCGCTGGGGTACTAGACCCACCAGTACTGGTTGCCGCCGCCGTGGCAGTCCCACAGTTGCACGGACGCACCCTGCCACCAGTTCGCGCCGGCGATCTCGACGCACCGGTAGCCCGGCATCATCACCCGGATCCGCCCGACCTCGGAGCTGTTCGAGGCCGGGCGGTAGAAGGTCTGGTAGCCGGGCCTGTTCGGGTCGCAGTCGTACATCTGCAGGTGGGCGCCGTTGTCACCGTTGCCCCAGGCGGCGGTGAGGCATCTGCCGCCGTCGGCGTTGCGCAACCGCAGCCCGTCCCAGTACCAGCGCTGGGTCAGCGCGTTCACGCAGTCGACCATGATGACGCCGGCGCCGTTCTGCCCGGTGGCGGCGGTCATGCACCGGCCGTTGAACCGCGACTGGACGTAGTTCCCCGTCTGCGCGCCCGCCGAGGCGGACGTGCTGACCATCAGGCCGCCCGACACGAGCGCGAGCGAGGCCAGGAGTGCGACTTTCCGCATGAAAGGTTTCATGCGGTCCCGACGCTCGCCGCACACGCGCTGATACACACACTTTGTGCTTGATTCCGGCACCGGCGACATCCTTTGGGGGCAACGCGGTGTCTTCCTGGACACGACCGTGCTCAACTTGGGTATCTGCGCAACGGAAGCGAGCACTTACCAGCTGTGAGCGATCAGTTGCCCCTGGTCGGGCGCGAGGGTGAGCTGCGGGCCGCGCTGCGGGCGCTGGCCGGGGACGGCGCGGTGCTGTTGTCCGGTCCGCCGGGGGTCGGCAAGACCCGCCTGGCCGCGGAGGTGCTCGCCGCCGCGCCGCACCCCGCCGTGCGGTGCTACGCCACGGTCGCCACGTCCCGGATCCCGCTGGGCGCGATCGCGTCGCTCGTCCCCACGGACCTGCCTGCGATCGGAGGGACGATCCTGCCCTCATCGTCCGTGCGTGCCGCAGCCGAGCATCTCTCTCGTGGCGGTCGACGGGTGTTGTCGATCGACGACGCGCATCTGCTCGACGACACGTCGTTGTTGGTCTTGCAGCACGTTGTGCGCCACAAGCTGACGCGTGTCGTCTGCACGGCGCGGCCTGGTTGGGGCGCGGAAGGACTGACCGTCGTCCACGTCGACGCGCTCGACCGGGAACGCGCGGACACGTTGCTGGCGTCCGCTCTGGGCGGGCCCGCGGACGCGTCGACCCGGCACCTGGTGTGGGCGAACAGCCAGGGAAACCCGTTGTACCTCAAGGAACTCGTGGCGGCCGGGCTGCACTCGGGCGCGCTCACCGAGACCGAGGGCGGCTGGAACTGGAGCGGGCCGCTGGAGCTGTCCGGGCGGCTCGCCGAGCTCGTCGACCTGACGCTGGGACGGCTCGCGGAACCGCAACGGCGGGCGCTGGAGCTGCTCGCGTACGGGGAGCCGTTGGAGCCGGAGCTGATGCCGGTTCCTGCTGATCTCGTGGACATGGGGTTCGTGCGTGTCGGTGACGACGGACGCGCGCGCATCGCGCATCCGCTCTTCAGCGCGCGCCTGCGGGCGACGTGTCCGACGTTGAGAGCTCGCGCGCATCGAAGATCGCTGGCGGACCGGTTGGAGGCGGAGGGCGCGGCCCGGCGCGGTGACGCGGTGCGGGTGGCGACGTGGCGGCTGGACAGCGGGACGGCCGAGTCGCCGGACGTGCTCGCGCGGGCCGCTGAGCAGGCGCTGTCCGCGCAGGACTGGGAGCTCGCCGAACGGCTCTCGCGCGCGGCCGTGGCGCGTGGAACGACCTCGCGCGTGGGGCTCGTGCTCGGGCTCGTGCTGATGTACCAACGTCAGTGCGCACAGGCCGAGGAGGTGCTCGCCGAGACGATGGCGGCGGGCGGCGACATGCTCACGGTGATCCAGGTGGGCTGTACGCGCGCGTTCAACCTGTTCTTCGGTCTCGGCGACGAGGACGCGGCGGTGGCGGTGCTGGACGAGGTCACCGCCCAGGAGCTGCCGGCCGAGCTGGAGCACGCGGTGTTGTTCTTCGCGCTGACCTTCGCGCTGGAGGCCGCGCCGTTGCGGATCGCGCGGCTCGGTGGCGAGCTGCTGATCGCCGAGGGCGGCTGGGCGGAGACGGCGGGACGGCAGGTGCTGGCGTTCGCCGACCAGTTCGCCGGCCGCTACACCGAGGCGATCGCGCGGATCGAGGACAACCACGAGGCCGTGCTGGCGACGGCCGGGCGGTTCCCGTCGCTGATCAACGCGGCGACCGGGGTGCGCAACGAGAGCACGCTGCGCTGCGGTGACCTGGCGGGCGCCGAGACACGGGCCGCGCAGGCGCTGGCCGAGGTGATCGAGGAAGACCGCTGGTCGGTCACCCAGGTGCCGCCGCGGGTGCTGTTGAGCCAGAGTGCGCGTTTGCGCGGTCAGGCCGCTTCGGCGGTGCGGATCACCGCGGAGGGTGTTCCCGAGTCCGGTGTGCAGCCGATGATGTGGGACGTGCTGCTGCTGGCCGAGTTCGCCGCCGGTGCCGCGTTGCAGGGTCAGTCAGAACGTGCGGAACGAGCGTTGGCACGCGCTGAGGCCGGGTTGCGGCCGGCGTGGCGGATCGCGCAGTTCGCCGTGGGGGCTGCACGGTCGTGGGTGCTTGCTGGTGGTGGGCGCGTCAACGAGGCGATGCAAGCCGCTCTGGACAACGCCGCCACCGCTCGTGCGCACGGCGCGCACTCTGAGGAGATCGTGTCGCTGCACGACGCCGCACGGTTCGGCGCGGACACCTCGCCGCGTTTGTTGGAGCTCGCGAAATCACGCAAGGACCCGCTAACGACCGCGTATGCCTCGCACGCTCAGGCGCGCGCGTTGCGTGACCCGGCGGGGCTGGAGGAGGTGGCTGCGGCGTTCACGGCGTGCGGCGCCACCTTGTACGCGGCAGAGGCGCTCGCGGAGGCCAGCAGGCTGTCGCGGTTGCACGACCGGCCACGTGACGCGGACCGGTTGGAGCGGCAGGCGTCGGCGCTCGCGGAGTCGTTCGACGGCGCGACGACGCCCGGTCTGGTGGTGACGAGCACGCTCGCCGCGCTGACGCCGCGTCAGCTGGAGATCGCGCGTCTGGCCGTGGCGGGGCTGACGAACGTGGAGATCGCAGAACGTCTGGCGATCGCCAAACGCACGGTCGACAACCATCTGCACACCACCTACGCGGCGGTGGGTGTCACCGGGCGGGGCGGACTGCGGGCGTTGTTCGGCCAAGGGTGAGGGCAAAACGATGTGCGCCGTGGGCCGGGACTTCGGCACACTGCGAGTTGTGTGGCCGTTCGTGGGCAGGGTGCGTGAGCTCGAGGACGTGATGTCCGCGCTCACGTCGGCCGACGCGAAGGGTGCCGCGCTCGTGGGTCCCGCCGGTGTCGGCAAGACGCGGCTCGCGGACGAGGCCGTGGCCAGGCTGGAGCAGTCCGGCTGCACCGTGCGGCGCTGCTACGCGACCGTGGCGACGTCGTCGATCCCGTTCGGGGCGCTGGCCGCGATGCTGCCCGCCGACATGCGCACCGCGAACCCGCTGGGCCGCGCCGTCGAGCACCTGGTGGCCGAGCCGCAGCCGTTGGCGATCGTGGTGGACGACGCGCATCTGCTCGACGACGCGTCCATCGCGTTGTTGCACCACGTGATCCGGCACGGGTTCGCACGGGTGCTGGTGACCTCACGGCCCGGTGAGCGCGCTGAGCTGTGGCAGGAGGGGCTGCTGCGGCGCTATCCGCTGGGCGACCTGTCCCGGGCCGAGTCCGATCTCCTGCTGGAACGGGCGCTGGACGGGCCGGTCGACACGCGCTCGGCGGCGTTGCTGTGGTCGGGCAGCGCCGGGAATCCGTTGTACCTCAGGGAACTCGTGGTATCCGGGCGCGCGGTGGGGGCGTTGCGCGTGGCCGAGGGGATCTGGTCGTGGCACGGCGCGATCGAGCTCGGCGGACGGCTCGGGGAGCTCGTGCAGGAGAACCTCGGCCGACTGGAGCCGTCGCACCGGCACGCGTTGGAGTTGCTCGCCTATTCCGAGCCGGTGGAACTGGACCTGCTGGCGTCGCTGGTGCAGGAGGAGGCGCTCGACGACCTGGAGACCCGCTCGCTGATCCGGGTGGAATCGTCGGGGCGCCGCACGGTCGTGCGGCTCGGGCATCCGTTGTACGGCAGCCTGCTTCGCGCGACGTGTCCTGCGTTGCGCGCGCAGTCGCACCAACGCGCGTTGGCCGCCGGTCTCGAGGCGACAGGCGCACGCCGCCGTGAAGACTTGATGCGCATCGCGACGTGGCGCCTCGACGGCGGTTCGCCGATCTCGCTGGACCTCCTGGCCGCGGCCGCCGAACAGGCGTGGGCCGCGCGGGACGTGACGCTCGCGGAACGCCTCTGCCGCGCCGCCGTCGACGCGGGCGGTCTGGTCCAGGTCGGGCACGTGTTCGGTCAGGTGCTGATGTACGGCCGTGCGCCGGACCAGGCCGAGGCGACGCTCGCGGACGTGATGACCGGACCGTTGTCGACGGCGGACCTGAGCCGCCTGGGCGCCACCAGGTCCATGAACCTCCACTTCGGACTGGGCGACGCGGACGCCGCGGCCGCGATGCTCGATGCCGTCGACGTGCCCGATCTGCCGGAGGAACTGCGGGATTGGCTGAAGGTCGTCCGCACGCTGGAGGACGCGCAGCACCGGCACGTCGCCGAGGTGCTGGAGAGCACCTACCAGCCGGTGGCGCCGCAGCTGTCCATCCACATGCGACGCACCAGGGCGTTGTGTCTCCTGCAGGCGGGCCGCTACCGCGAAGTCGAGGTCGAGGTCGCCGCCTGTGAGGCGCTCGCGGCGGGCGATGAGTCGCCCGATGACTACGGCACCATGCGCATGCGGTGTTTCGCGCTGGCGTACAGCGGCCGTCTCGCCGCGGCGGAGAGCCTCGCGCTGAAGCTGCACGACTCGTTGTTCGACGATTTGGCCTTCACCGGCACGACATCGGTCTACAGCGTGTTGTCGTTCTGCGCGCGCATGCGTGGCCACGGTGCGCAAGCCCTGCGCCTGGCCCGCGAAGGCAGGCCGAACTCATCGGTGAGTCCGCTGATGTTCGACACGATCGGGCTCGTCGGCCTGGCGAGCGCCGCGGCGCTCTGCGGTGACGGTGCGCTGGCGACGGAAGCCCTGGCCCGCGCCAAGAAGTCCCGCCGCCCAGCGTGGCGACTGACCGGCACGACGGTGTCGGTGGCCCGCGCCTGGGTGCTCGCCGGCGTGGGCGACGTCCACGCCGCCGCCGACGCAGCGATGGCGGCCGCCGACGAATGCGCCGAACTCGGCCTGCACAGCGGCGAGGCCATGGCCCTGCACGACGCGGCCCGCTTCGGCGTCGACACGTCCCTGCGCCTGGCGGCCCTCACCTCCACCATGGACGACCCGATGACCTCGGCCTACGCGGCACACGCGACCGCACTCGCGCACACCGCACCGACCGTCCTGGAGGCCACGGCGACGGACTTCCTGCGCCTCGGCGCCACCCTCTACGCCGCCGAAGCCCTGGCCTCCGCCGCCCGTCTGCACCGAGCCCAGGACAACCCCCGCGCCGCCTCCCAGGCGTCGGCCCGCCAGGCGTTGCTGATGCGCGACTTCGACGGCGCCCGCACCCCGGCCCTGCGCGTCGACGGCCTGACCCACCTGACCCGCCGCCAGGTGGAGGTCGCCCGGCTCGCGACGTCCGGCCTCACGAACCAGCAGATCGCCGAGAAGCTCCACACCTCGAAGCGCACGGTCGACAACCACCTGCACGCGATCTACGGCGTGCTCGGCGTGACGGGACGCGACGAGCTCCGCACCGCGCTCGGCCCGTCCTGACCACGGCGAAAAACACGGCCGGTGCCTCTCGAAAGAGGCGCCGGCCGCGGAGAAACACGAAAAGCGGTCAGTCGCGGGACTTGTCGCGAGACTCCTTCTCCACCACGCGCTGGAGCTCGTCCATGTCCGGGGTGAGCAGGTCGTCGGCCGTACGGGCCAGGACCTCCTCCGCGGCAGTCTCGGCCTCGCGGGCCTCCTCGGCCGCCTTCAGACGCTTGTCGGCCCGGCGGACCGCCCAGACCGTGGCGACCAGCGCGATGGCCATCAGCGGGTAGCCCATACCGAGGCGGGCCACGGCCAGCCAGCCGACCTGGTCCTCCTCGTAGAGCCAGCGCTGCACCACGAAGCGGGCGAAGAAGACGAGGGCCCAGACGAAGGTCGCGATGTCGTAGTCGCGGACTGTGGCCTTGTCGGAGCGCCAGGAGCGGTCGCGGCCGTTGAGGAACGTCCAGATCACGCCGGCCAGGGGCCAGCGCAGGATGATCGAGAGCAGGAAGGCGCCGCCGTAGACGACGCTCTGCCAGATGCCGAAGAGGAAGAAGCC
Source organism: Lentzea alba (assembly GCF_011067745.1). Taxonomy (GTDB): domain Bacteria; phylum Actinomycetota; class Actinomycetes; order Mycobacteriales; family Pseudonocardiaceae; genus Lentzea; species Lentzea alba. The sequence continues at coordinate 442,746 of NZ_JAAMPJ010000008.1, read as the reverse complement.
CTTGGCCTCACCCGTCTTGTAGGCGATGAACGCCGCGATGCCCACGCCGAACACGGCGGAGATGGCGGGCTGGATGGTGCCCTTGCGGATCGCCAGGGCCACGCCGATCACGACAGCGGCGACGAGCGCGCTGATGATCGCGGCCATCAGGTTCTTGGTGGCGAAGTTGACGATGACGAAGATGACGACGGGCAGCGACGAGTAGAGCATTCCGCTCACGCCGCCCATCTGCTCGAGGACGGTGGGCTGCTTTTCTTCGGTCTCAGCTGAGGTCATGAAGCGTTCTGCAACTCGTAATAGGGGTTGTAGAGCACCTTGCGCCCGTCGCGCACGGCGATGCGGCCACGAGCCTTGATCGTCCGACCAGGCTCGATGCCCGCGATGCGACGGCGGCCGAGCCAGACGAGGGTCACGCCCTCGGTGCCGTCGTAGAGCTCGGCTTCCAGGGTGGCGGCCGCGTCCCGGGGGCAGAGCTCCACGCTGCGGAGCCTGCCGAGGACGGTGACCTCCTCACCGGACTTGCAGTCGCAGGCCTTCACCGCGCCGACGGCCTCCGCTTTTCGCGAGAGGTCGTCCGCGTCGAGCTCGGCGACGTCACTGGTCAAGCGACGCACCAAGCGGCGCCAATAGCCGCTCATCCCCGACTCCTGCATTGCTCAAGTGGCCCCGTGGTGTGGACCGTCTGTGAGTGAGGGTACGCACGAGGGCCGACAATCTCGGTTGTGCCTGCCGAGACTGTCCTCCTCCTGCCCGGAACCGCCTCTGACGAGGTATTTGTCCGTTCCGTGTTCGCCGAGCCGTTGTCGCAGGTCGGCGCCGTTCTGACCGCTCCGCGCGTGCGCACACTCAGTGAACGGTTGACGGCCCTCGAAAATGCCTCGGCAGGCCACCCGATCGTGGTGGGCGGCGTCTCACTCGGCGCGCACGTCGCCGCGAGGTGGGCGGCCCGCAATCCGGGCAGGTGCGCCGGGCTGATCCTGGCGCTCCCGGCGTGGACCGGCGATCCCGGTGACGCACCCGCGGCCCAGGCCGCGAGGGCCAGCGCGGAGATCGTCACGCACCACGGCCTCGACACGGCTCTCGAAGGCACCACGGGCTGGCTGCGTGACGAGCTGACCCGAGCCTGGCGTGCTTATGGCGACCAGCTCGTGCCGCACCTCGAAGAAGCCGCCGGGTCACCGGCCCCCACGCTCGATGAGCTGAAGAGCCTGAACGTGCCCACGGGGATCGTCGGGTGCACCGACGACCCGGTGCACCCGATCGAGGTCGCCGAGCAGTGGGCGGACGCGATTCCACGCGCCGTGCTGACGACAACGACGCTCAACGCCTACCCGCACGCGCTGGGGCGTGCGGTGCAGGCGTGGCGAGAAGCGTGTTAGCCCTGCTGCTGGATGTGCCGGGCGATCGCTTCCGGCAGTTCGACCGGCAGCGGGGTGCGGGGCGGCATCGGCTGCTCACCGCGCACGACCACGGTGCCGCGCAGCATCTCCCGCAGCGCTGCGGAGTTCTGCTCGAAGTGCTCCTCGGGACCGGCGGCGACACCGCGCAGCATCCAGCGCGGCCCGTCGACGCCGACGAAGAGGATCTGCACGCCCTGGTTGCGCGCGGTGATCTCCTCGCCCCACTCGCCGTTCTCGCGGTTGATGCGGGCGCCGTCCTCCTTGAGGCCCTGGATCAGCTCGGCGCCGACCTCCCGCCAGAGGCCACCCGACTTCGGCGCGGCGAACGCGCTGACCGTCAGCTGACCGACGGACGTGAGGACGTGCACCGCGCGCACGGAACCGCTCTGCTGGTCCATCTCGACCTGCAACTGGGCCTCGGCCGGCATCGGCAGCAGCACCGAGCCCAGGTCGAGCCGGTCCACGTCGTCCTGGGGCGCCACCGTCGAGTCCCACGGACCGTCGACGTCCTCGAACTCCTCGTCGAGCTCCGGGCCGGTGTCGACCGCTCCGGTGGCGTGACGACCGCGCTTGCGGCGCCTTCCGAACATGCCCCTACCCCTCCGCCTTCATCCGGGCGAGCACCACGTGCCCGCCGGTCGAGCCATAGCCTCCCGCACCGCGCTCCGTCTCCGGCAGCTCAGTGACCTCGCGGAACACCGCGTGCTCGACGCGTTGCACGACGAGCTGCGCGATCCGGTCACCCCGCGACAGCACGATCGGCTCACGGAGATCATGGTTCACGAGGCAAACGCGGATCTCACCGCGGTAGCCGGAGTCGATCGTGCCGGGCGTGTTGACCACGCTCAGCCCGACCCGCGCGGCCAGTCCGGAACGGGGGTGCACGAACCCGGCGAACCCCACCGGGAGCGCGATGGCGACACCGGTGCCGACCACGGCGCGCTCGCCTGGTGGAATGACCACGTCCGACGTGGTGACCAGATCGGCGCCCGCGTCGCCGGGACGGGCGTAGGCGGGCACGGGAACCCCCGGATCGAGCCGGGTCAGCAACACCTCGACGCTGGACACGGCGGCCGAGATTACCCTGACGACGTGAGTGAGACTGCCGTGACCGCCCCTACGACCTTCCGCGAACGCCTGTACGTGACGTGGTGGATCTGGCCGCTGCCGCTGCTGGCGGCCGGGCTGCTCGCCGCCGAGGTGCACATGGGCTTCCCCGGCGTGCGGTCCTGGCTGCCGTACGTGATCCTGCTGCCGCTGACGATCGTGCTGATCGTGCGCATGGGGTCCACGAAGGTCGAGGTGGCCGACGGTGAGCTGCGGGCAGGCGAGGCCCACATCCCCCTCGCCCTGCTGGGCGACGTCGAGATCATCGCCCCGCAGGACCGGCGCAAGGCCATGGGCCCGCACCTCGACCCGGCGGCGTTCGTCGTGCACCGCGGCTGGGTCAAGCCGCTCGTGCGGGTGCGCGTGACCGACCCGGAGGACCCGACGCCCTACTGGCTGATCAGCACGCGGCGCCCGGAAGAGCTCGCCGCCGCGATCAAGTCCTGAACGACCGGCCGGAAAACACAACTGGGCGCCACCCGTGCGGGTGAGCGCCCAGTGTTTGTCGGCGGACGGTGGTCAGGCCCTGAAAATCAGGCGCAGTCGCGGCAGATGTACACACCGCCGTTGTCCTCGGCAAGCCTGCTGCGGTGGTGCACCAGGAAGCACTTCGAGCACGTGAACTCGTCGGCCTGCTTGGGCAGGACCTTGAACGTGAGCTCCTCGCCGGACAGATCGGCGCCCGGGAGCTCGAAGTTCTCCGCGCTCGCGTCCTCGTCGACGTCGACGACGCCGGACTGCGTCTCGTTCCGCCGGGCCTTCAACTCCTCGAGGGAGTCCTCAGCGAGTTCGTCCGCCTCGCTGCGACGCGGCGCGTCGTAGTCGGTCGCCATCTTCTTCACCCCTGCGGTCTACGGAGACTGTTCGTGTCGCTGGTTAACGCTCCAGCGACCTCTTTTGTGCCCCACGTCAAGGTGACGTAGGTCTCTCACACCCGAGCGCCAAGCCAACCCCCGTGACGTGACCGTCGGCTTGATCCACATGTGTGCGGAGCGCGCAGAGGGTAGCTCATTGCCCGAGTGACTCGACATCGGGTTACCCCTTACCGACCGGACGGGTGACACAACCTTTCTACGCTGGACCGATACCCTGTGCGGGAGCACGTGAACCCCGGCGTGCAACCTGGCGCCGGGCCGGTACCGTCCTGACTGTGAGCAATCAGGAGGGTGCGTTGGGTCACGCCCGTCGGGGCGCGCGACAGCCGGGCAAGGCCTAGGCTGATCACAGGGGACGGAACACGGGGAGGGCTTCGGACGTGGGACCCGGTTCGGGAAGCTTGACGCCCTACAAGCGGCGTCGGCCCGTGCCCGCGCTCGTCCTGTTCGCGGTGCTGTTGGTCAGTTCCGTGTTCGTGTGGGTGAAGGTGCTGGGCAATGCCAGCGACGTGGACGCCGCCATCAGGTGCAACGCGCCCGGTCACGTCCAGACGTCGGAGACCGCCGCAGCCGATCCGGTGGCCAACGCGGGCGGCACGCCGACCGCGCCCCCGCCCGCCCTGGGCACCGTGCTGGAACACGACGCGCTGGACCGCACGAACCCGGTGCCGCTCGGTGACGTCAACTTCAAGGTCGTCAACGCCTCGACGCAGCGCAACCACGCCAAGACCGTGGCGACACAACTCGCCGATCTGGGCCTGAAGCAGGCGGCCGAGCCGGGCAACGACGCGATCTACCCCGCCGGCGACATGAACTGCCGCGGCCAGATCCGCTTCGGCGCGCCCGGCTCGCAGGCGGCCAGGACCCTGTCGCTGCTGGAACCGTGCCTGGAACTCGTGCGCGACGACCGCCAGGACGCGACGGTCGACGTCGCCGTCGGCAAGAAGTTCGACGAGGTCAAGCCGAACAGCGACGCCCGCAAGGTGCTCGACCAGCTCAAGGAGTGGGCCGAGCAGCAGCCGGAGCAGCAGGGCGGCCAGGTCGCCGCGGCCGCTCCGCCCACCCTGAACGCGGACAACCTGTCCGGCGCCCGCGACGTCACCTGCAACTGACTTCCCGCTCGCCCTTGGATGCGGTTCAGTCTGAAGTTCAACGCAGTCGCATTGGTCGTCGTCACGGCCGTCGCCGCTCTGCTGCACCTGTGGCAGGACGCGAGCGAGCCCTGGTTCAACGTGCAGGTACTCCTCGTCGCGTTCGTCGCGCCCGAGGTCGTCCGTTTCACCGAACCGTTCGTGTGGCGCTACTTCACGCTGCACCGCACGACCTACTACGTCACCAACCAACGCGTCGTGTCCACACCCGGTAGGCGAACGCGCGCCACACGCCTGACAGCGGTTGACGCCTTGATGGTGGTGGAAGAACCAGACGGCTCCGGGTACGTACGAGTGGACCGGCGGATCATGCCCGACGGGTTCCAGCACCGCACGGTCACCGAACTGCTCCACGTGCCCGACGTGCGTGAAGTCGTCAACCTGCTCTCAACGTTGACTGGACGGACACCCGTCAACATTGACTGAATCAACGTCGATGTTGATTCAGTCAACCTCGACGTTGATCCTCCACGTTGATTCAGGCGTTGATTCAGGCGTTGATTCAGACCTTGCCGAACCCCGACTCGACCAGCGCGCCGTACATGGCGTCGGCGATGCCCGGCGCCGCCGCGAACGTCGCGTCCTCCCCCAGCTCGGGCAACGACCCCGGCAACCGCACCACGGCACCGGCCTCGGCGGCGATCAACCCGCCGGCCGCCCAGTCCCAGCGGCCCAGCCCGTGCTCGGCGTAGGCGTCGAGCCGGCCGGCGGCCACCGAGCAGAGGTCCAGCGAGGCCGCACCAGCACGACGCAGGTCGCGCACGCGCGTCGCCATCGACGCCCACGTGTCGGCCTGACGCTGACGGCGCTCCGGCCGGTACGCGAACCCGTACCCCAGCAAGGACAGCGACAGATCTGTGGTGGCGGACACGTGCAACGGCTCGCCGTCCAGGAAAGCGCCGTGGCCACGCGCGGCGGTCCACACGCGACCGGTCGCCGGCTCCACCACGGCACCCGCGACGGACTCGCCGTCGAGCTGCGCCGCGATCGACACCGAGTACCAGGGGATGCCGTAGAGGTAGTTGACGGTGCCGTCGATCGGGTCGACGACCCACGTCAGTCCCTCGACGTCCGCATCACCGTCGGGCCCGCCCTCCTCTTCACCGAGGATCGGCTCGCCGGGACGCAACTCGGACAGACGCGTCCGTACGAGTTGTTCTGAAGCGCGGTCGGCGGCCGTCACAACGTCCGTCGAAGTGCTCTTGGTGTCGAACGACACGACGGCGGAAGCACGCATGCGCTGAACAAGAGCGCCCGCCTCCCGTCCGATCGCCGTCGCGATGTCGACGAGTGGCCTGGGATCGAACACGACCGGTTCCCTCCTGCGTCACTAGCACGGGACTATCGGACAACGTCAGGCTAATGTCTGCGCACCACGGTTACTGAATCGAAGCAAGCAGGATCGAGTAGGAAGGACCACGGGGCATGGGCATCACCCGCGGGTTCGGTGTGGACATCGGCGGCTCCGGCGTCAAGGGCGGCCTGGTCGACCTCGAAGCAGGAGCACTGGACGGCGAACGCCTGCGCATCCCCACGCCTCAGCCCTCGACACCGGAAGCGGTCGCGGAGGTCGTCGCCGAGATCGTCGAGAAGTTCCAGTGGGACGGACCGGTCGGCGTCACGCTCCCGTGCGTGGTCAAGCACGGTGTCGCCCTCAGTGCCGCGAACGTGGACAAGGGCTGGATCGACTGCGACGCGCAGCAACTGTTCGCCGAGCGTCTCAAGCGCAAGCCCGAGGACATCGTCGTGATGAACGACGCGGACGCGGCCGGCATCGCCGAGATGTCGTTCGGCGCGGGCGTCGGCAAGGACGGGACCGTGGTGCTGCTGACGTTCGGCACGGGCATCGGCAGCGCGGTGTTCCTCGACGGCAAGCTCGTCCCGAACACCGAGTTCGGTCACCTCCAGGTCGACGGGCACGACGCGGAGAAGCGCGCCGCCGCCTCGGTGAAGGAGGACAAGGGCCTGTCGTGGGAGGAGTGGACGCCTCGGGTCACCCGGTACATCAACGTGCTCGAGGACCTCATCTGGCCCGACCTGATCATCGCCGGCGGCGGTGTGAGCAAGAAGGCGCAGAAATGGTTGCCGTTGCTCAAGGTTCGCACCGAGGTCGTCGCGGCCGCGTTGAAGAACGACGCGGGCATCGTCGGGGCCGCGTGGGCGGCCGCGCACGGCATCAGGCCCTGAACAAGGGCTCCGCGACCATTCGACACCGAAACGTGTCCGACTCGCCTTACTCGATCTAGCTGCGAGAACGCAGGTGAGAGCGCCTCGAACCACCTCGGGGCGCAACACCGCGTCACCGACGTCGTTACAATGGAACGCACACCCGCCAAGCAAGATCGGCGGGGAGATCCCCTGAACTCTGGCGACCGAGGTTTCGCGCCCTCTGGTTTGCCTTGAACGACCGTCGCGAAAGGGCGTACGTGGCAGCCGCAGAAACCGCATCCCGACGCTCCAGCTCCGCCGCGAGCGCCGCCAAGACGACCAAGGCGACCGCGGCCGGCGAGGCCGAGGAGAAGCCGAAGCGCAAGACGACCGCGACGGCCGCGGCCAAGAAGCCCGCCGCCGCAGCCGCCAAGGGCGCCCGCAAGCCGGCCACGAAGGCCGCTCCCGCCAAGGGCGCGACGACCAAGAAGGCCGACGGCGAAGAGCCGGAGGACATGGAAGGCGCTCCGGGCGCCGAGGACCTGGTCGAAGACGTCGAAATCGTCGACGAGCCGGTCGTCGACGAGCCCGAGGAGGCGGAGGACCCCAAGAACGAGGGTGACTTCGTCTGGGACGAGGAAGAGTCCGAGGCCCTGCGCCAGGCGCGCAAGGACGCGGAGCTCACCGCCTCGGCCGACTCCGTCCGCGCCTACCTCAAGCAGATCGGCAAGGTCGCCCTCCTCAACGCCGAGGAGGAAGTCGAGCTCGCCAAGCGCATCGAGGCAGGCCTGTACGCCGCCGAGCGCGTGCGCCGTTCCGAGGAGGAGCAGGAGAAGCTCACCCCGCAGCTGCGCCGCGACCTCCGCTGGATCGTCCGCGACGGCGAGCGCGCCAAGAACCACCTGCTCGAGGCGAACCTCCGCCTCGTCGTCTCGCTGGCCAAGCGCTACACCGGCCGCGGCATGGCGTTCCTGGACCTGATCCAGGAGGGCAACCTGGGTCTGATCCGCGCCGTCGAGAAGTTCGACTACACCAAGGGCTACAAGTTCTCCACGTACGCCACCTGGTGGATCCGGCAGGCGATCACCCGCGCCATGGCCGACCAGGCCCGCACCATCCGCATCCCGGTGCACATGGTCGAGGTCATCAACAAGCTGGGTCGCATCCAGCGCGAGCTGCTGCAGGACCTGGGCCGCGAGCCCACTCCCGAAGAGCTCGCCAAGGAAATGGACATCACGCCCGAGAAGGTGCTGGAGATCCAGCAGTACGCGCGTGAGCCCATCTCGCTGGACCAGACGATCGGTGACGAGGGCGACAGCCAGCTCGGCGACTTCATCGAGGACTCCGAAGCCGTCGTCGCGGTGGACGCCGTCTCGTTCACGTTGCTGCAGGATCAGCTCCAGTCCGTGCTCGCGACGCTGTCCGAGCGCGAGGCGGGCGTCGTCCGGTTGCGTTTCGGCCTCACCGACGGCCAGCCGCGCACGCTGGACGAGATCGGCCAGGTCTACGGCGTCACGCGTGAGCGCATCCGCCAGATCGAGTCCAAGACGATGTCGAAGCTGCGTCACCCGTCGCGTTCGCAGGTTCTGCGCGACTACCTCGACTAGGTCTCACTCAGGCATACGCACACAGCCCCGCACCGGTTCGGTGCGGGGCTGTTGTGATTTTCCCGATGTGTTTTCATGCGGCGTGTTCCAGACCGAGGTCATCCACGCCGGCGAACGCGCCTTCGCCGGACTGCCCGCGGTCGTCGAGATCTGCAACGAGGCACATGTGGCCTCTGGTAGGAGGAGCGCTTCGGGGCTCCCTGCGCCCTACCCATCTACCGAGGTGCCATCGACTCGTTCGCGGCAACCACGTGCTGCGTGGCCCCCGCGACGTGTACGAGACCAAAGACCCGGCGATGGCGCGGGCAGTGGCCGGAACTCACGATCCTCCCCTGGCCGTGACCAGGCGTGATCGTGCGCATGCAAAAGATGAGTACCCATGTACTCATGTGCCGCCTATGCATCCGCGACAGCATCAGTGTGTGGCTGTGCCGGAGGGGTGCACAGGGACAGTTCCGGACATCGGAACGAGGGGGCAGGAAACATGGGCAGGTCAGTACTCGAAGGGGCTTTCTCGCTGCTGGACAAGCTGATGGACGAGGGTGAGCTGGGGCTCACGCAACTCGCCGACCGCTGCGAGATGCCGAAGACGACGGTGCACCGCCTTCTGGACCAGATGGAGGTGCTCGGCGCGGTGGAGAACGTGCGCGGCCGCTACCGCATCGGCGCGCAGATGTTCCGGCTCGGGCACGCGTGGGAGCCGGCCGCGGGCGTCCTGCAGGTCGCGCGGCAGCCGTTGCGCGCGTTGTCCGCGACGATCAGGACGTCGACGATCCTCGCGGTGCCGCGGCGTGACCGGGTGCTCGTCGCGGCGGCGAGCATCGTGCGGGCCGAGGACGTGGCCCGGTTGCGGCCTGGGGCGACGGTGCCGGCGGGCATGGAGTTCGTCAGCGCTCCGGTGCGCACGCCGACCAGCAGTGTCATCGGCACGGTGTCCGCGGTGCTCGACAACGGGCGCAGCGCCACCGCCCTGCGGGAGGCTGTCGGGCACGCCGCACGGGCGATCAGCGCGGCCCTCGCGAGCTGATCGAAAAGCGCACGGCCGGGAGTTCGATCACGGTTCCGCGTCCGAATCGTGGGACGTTCGTGACCTGTTCGCTGCGGGCGGACAAAGGCAACCGATATCACACTCCCGGTCGCACGCAACCGACCGAACGGCCTTAACTTGCTGCTCCACCAGCGGGTTTCCGATTGCGCAGAGTGCCTGTCAAGACGGTGAACCGGTGGCGAACACGTGTGTAAGTCTGCTGCAGGCGGGTAAATCGCATAGTGACGCGAGTCGCCACGCACACGGGAACACTGACTATCGCGAGAACGTCTGTCAGAGTGGAGCCAGCGAGCACCGCGCACCAGCCAGGGGCGCTGTGGTCGCAGCTTGGTAAGAGGGCACCGGGACACTTCGTTCCGTTGCTGGGACGGAGGGAGATTCATCATGACTGCAGCACTCACCCGCCCCGAGTTGACCGCTGCCGACCGCTGCGACCGCTGCGGGGCTGCTGCCCAGGTTCGCGCTTTGCTCCCGTCCGGGGGCGAGCTGCTGTTCTGCGGGCACCACGCCCGGGCGCACAGTGAGAAATTGCGCGAACTCGCTGCTGAGATTCAGCAGGGCTGACTTCCACCCCACCTAGCCGCTCGGGGCGGAGATCCGAAAGGATCTCCGCCCCCTTCGCTTTTCTAGATGGTGTCGAGAACGGGCTCGAACGCGAGTTCCGCCGCGCCGATCAGCTTCGCGTCCCGGCCCAGCGGTGATGTCACGACCTGGGTTCCGCCGACCGCGCGCGACACGAGGCTGCGTCGCTGCACCGCGGAGCTCACCGCTTCGACGACGGAGTCCGGCAGCGCCGTGTAGAGATCGCCGAGCACGACCAGTTCCGGGCCGAGCACGTTGACGATGTTCGCGAGCCCCAGTGCCAGCCAGCCGGCGAACTCGGTGAGCGCCGCCGGATCGTCCAACGCCCGAAGCGTCGCGACCACGGCACCGCGCGGCGCGTCGTCCGGCAGGCCCAGTGCCCGGCACAGCGCCGGTTCGCCGACCTCGGTCTCCCAGCAGCCATCACAACCGCAGTAGCAGCGCCGGCCGTTCGGGTTGACCACCATGTGCCCCAGCTCGCCGACGTAGCCGCCGGTGCCGCGCAACGGTTGCCCGGACAGGATCACTCCGCCGCCGACGCCGACGTCCGCGGAGATGTAGACCATGTCCGACGACGACTGGGCCGCGCCGCGCACGTGTTCCGCCAGCGCGCCGAGCTCCGCGTCGTTGCCGACCTGGACCGGCAGCTTCAGCACCGCTTCCAGGCGTTTGCCGAGGGCCACGTCCGTCCAGTGCAGGTTCGGCGCCTCGTGCACGTGGCCGTCGGCCCGCCGCACGACGCCCGGCACCGACACCCCGACGCCGACCGCGGTGACGTCGAGGTCTTCGGCCATGAGGCGCGCCGACTCGACGATGTGCGTGATCACCTCACCCGGATCACGTGTCCGGTGCAGGTTCCAGCTGTCCCGGCCGAGGATCTCCCCGCCGAGGCCGACGAACCCCATCGCCACGTGCTCCACCCGCACGTCGATCGCCATGACGACCGCGGCCTGCGGCTGGGGCAGGACCAGCAACGACGGACGGCCCGCTCCGCTGCGCAGAGCGGGCACGCGTTCGGCGACCACACCGGCTTCGGCGAGGCCGTCCACCAGGGCCTTGATCGTGCTGCGGTTGAGCCCGAGCTCAGCCGCGAGCGACGCCCTGGTGGACGGTCCGTCGACGTGCAGGCGGCGCAGCAGCGCCGTCCTGTTGTGCCTGCGGATCTCGTCGGGACGGGTGCCGGAGATTGGTCCCGTCACCGCGTCAGCGAGCCGAGTTCGCTGCCCGGCGACGAGACAACGCGTCGACGCTCGCGGCGAGCAGCAGGACCAGGCCGGTCACGATGAACACGACGGCAGCGGGCTGGTTGAGCAGGCCCATGCCGTTCTGGATGATCGCGAGGACCGCGCCACCAATGACCGCGTCGCGCAGGCGGCCCTTGCCACCGAACAGCGACGTGCCACCGATGACCGCCGCACCGACCGACAGCAGCAGCGTGTTGCCGGCGCCGGCGTTCGGGTCGACCGAGCCGACCTTCGACGAGTACACGATCGCGCCGATCGCGGCCGCCGAGGAGGCGATCACGAAGACGCTCATCCGGATGCGCTCGACGTTGATACCGGCGCGGCGCGCGGCTTCCTTGTTGCCGCCCACGGCGTAGATGTGGCGGCCGTAGGAGGTGCGGTCGAGCACGAACGTGCCGATCACGAGCAGGACGAGCACCACCGGCACGACGTACGGCACGCCCTCGATCACGATGAGGTTGCTCGCTGCCCGGTTCAGGGACAACGCGTACGTGATGACCGCGGCCAGCACCGCGAGGGCGCCGATCTTGGCCAGCACCAGTGACGTCGGCTGGGCCACGAGTCCCTTGCGCAGCCGGGAGAAGTGCCGGGTGAGCACGACCGCCGCGTAACCGCCGACGGCGACGACGAACAACACCCACGAGCCCACGAAGTTCAGGTTGCCGTTGGCGACGTTGAAGATCGTGTCGTCGCGCAGGCCGAGCGTGCCGCCCTGGCCGATGAGCTGCAGCACGACACCGCCCCAGACGAGGAACAGCGCCAGGGTCACGACGAACGACGGGATGCCGACCTTCGCGACCAGGAAGCCGGTGACGCAGCCGATGGCCGCGCCGACGCAGACCGCGAGCAGCATCTCCAGCCAGGCGTTCGCGGGAACGCCGACCGCGGCGATGATCAGCGCGACGGCCGACAGCGCCGTACCGGCCCAGATCTTCATCCACGCCGAGAGCGCGATCGCCAGCACCAGCAAGCCGCAGAACACGTAGAAGACCGTGTCGCCCATGCCGCCGAGCAGGTTGCCGTTGTGGATCAGGTGCAGCGCCATCACCGACGCGGTCACACCGGACGCGGTACCGGCGGACAGGTCGATCTCGCCCAGCAGCAGCACGAACACCAGGCCCATGGCGATGATCGTGATGCTGGCGCCCTGCTGGAGCAGGTTGGCGAGGTTGCCGAGGGTGAAGAACGTGTCGGACAACGAACTGAACACGATGAGCAGCACGATCAGTCCGAGCAGCGCGGGCAGTGCGCCGAGCTCGCCGCCGCGGACCCTGGCCCAGTAGTCGCGGACGGCCTCGCCGGTGGACTGGGACGTCGTGTCGATGCCGAAGTCGGAGATGGCGCCCGGTTGCGGGGTCTCCTGCTCGTGCTTTTCGGTGGTGTCGGTCATGCTCGCCTCTTCGGAACTCATCAGATCGTCGCCGCCTCGGGGCGGGCGATGCCCAGGTCACCGGAACGACCGGCGGTGATCAGCTCGACCACCTGGCCGTGTGTGACTTCCTTGGATCCCACGACGGCGGCCATGCGGCCGAGGTAGAGGCACGCGATCTTGTCGGCGACCTCGAAGACGTCGTTCATGTTGTGGCTGATCAGCACGACGCCCAGGCCCTGCTCCGCGAGCCGGCGGACCAGGTCGAGCACCTGCCGGGTCTGCGCGACGCCGAGTGCCGCGGTGGGCTCGTCGAGCAGCACGACCTTGCTGTTCCACAGCACGGCCTTGGCGATCGCGACGGTCTGGCGCTGGCCACCGGACAGCGACGAGACCTGGGTGCGCACCGACTTGACCGTCCGCACGGACAGCGACGCCAGCGTCTTGCGCGCCGCCTGTTCCATGTCCGTCTCGTCGAGCAGGCCACCCTTGGTGCGCTCACGGCCGAGGAACATGTTCTGGACGATGTCGAGGTTGTCGGCCAGCGCGAGGTCCTGGTAGACGACCTCGATTCCGAGCTCCGCGGCGTCGCGCGGGCCCTTGATGTGCACCGGCTCGCCCTGGAACAGGACCTCACCCGAGTCGGTCGGGTGGATGCCCGCGATGCACTTGACCAGCGTCGACTTGCCCGCGCCGTTGTCGCCGACGAGGGCGGTGACCTCGCCTGGGTTGACGGTGAGGTCGATGTCGTGCAGGACGTGCACGGGGCCGAAGCTCTTGTTGATGCCGCGCAGCTCGAGAATCGGCTCGCTCACTGGGGTTCCTCCGTGGTTACCACGCGGCGAGAGGCGGGACGCGCCGGACGCGTCCCGCCTTCACCGCGAGCGGTGTTACTTGATGCCGAGCTGGTCGCAGGCGGCCTTGGTGTCGGCCACGCAGATCTCCGACGCCTTGACGAAGCCGGCGTCCACGACGGACTTGACCTTGTCCTTGGTGATCAGCTGCGCGGACAGCAGGACGGACTTGACGTCGCGGTTGCCCTTGTCGTCCTTCGTCTTGCCGGTCGCGAGGGCGTCGGCGGCGGCGGTGTCGCCCTTGGCGAGAGCGGCGGCCAGCTTGGCGGCGGCCTCGGCCTCGTCCTTGATGGGCTTGAACACGGTCATGTACTGGTCACCGCGGAGCACGGCCTGCAGACCGTCCGGGGTGGCGTCCTGACCGGTGACCGGCACCTTGCCGTTCAGGCCGACCTTCTTCAGCACCGTGATCACGGCGCCGGCGAGGCCGTCGTTCGCGGCGACGACGCCGTCGACCTTGCCCTGGTTGCTGGTCAGGATCTGCTCGAAGACCTGACCACCCTTCTGGTTGTCCCAGTTGTCGATCGGCTGGGACTGGACCAGCTTGAGCTTGCCCGAGTCGTAGAGCGGCTGCAGGACCTTCTTCTGGCCCTGGGTGAAGAGCGTCGCGTTGTTGTCCGTCGGCGCGCCCTCGATCTCGATGACGTTGGCGCCCTGCGGCTTCTCCTTCAGCGCGTCCGCGAGGCCCTGGCCCTGCAGCTCGCCGACCTTCACGTTGTCGAACGACACGTAGTAGGACGAGGAGCCACCGGTGTTCAGGCGGTCGTAGTCGATGACCTGAATGCCCTGGGCCTGCGCCTTCTTGGCGACGGACGCACCGACCTCGCTGTTGGGCGTGGCGATGATCAGGACCTTGACGCCGGCGTTGATCATGCCGTCGGCCAGGGTGCTGAACTTCTGGACGTCACCCTGGGCGTTCTGGATGTCGGGGACGAGCCCCTCCTTCTCCAGAGCGGCCTTCAGGAGCGGCTTGTCGAAGCCCTCCCAACGAGCGGAGGAGGCGGTCTCAGGAAGGATCACGCCGACCTTCGCGCCATTGCCGCTGCCAGAGTTCGTGTCGGTGCTTCCTCCGGTGTTGGAGGACGTGTTGGCGCCGCACGCCGAGACCGCCAGGGCGAGGCCCGCGGTAACGGCGATGGAAGCGAGAGTCTTGCTGCGCATCCGCCATCCCTTTCACTGCGCTGTGTCACAGAGAATGTTGTGGCGCACAACGTATGCCCGACATATGCGTGACCGGAACCACACTGGATCGATTAAGTCGCAACGATGCGGTAACCGTGGCGTCATTTAGTCACTCAGAGTTGTGAGAGCGTAACCACGGCGCTACAACGCTTGCGACCATTCGGCGCACGACGTCCGGAGGGGGCGGTGCGTCCCGGTCGACGAAGAGCAGGTGCGCGGTCCCGATGAGCACGGGTGCGACCCCTTCGGGATCGAGGTCACCGACGCGGCCCAGCTCCCGTTCCCGCGCCAGGTAGTCCTGGATCATGATCGCGGCGTCGGTCAGCACCGGTATTCCCGCGGGCCAGGTGTCGCGCAGCCGCCTGCGCAGGTCGTCGCGGAACGTCACGAGAGCGACGATCGCAACGGCGACCGACTCGAACACGGCGGTGATCGCTTCCGCGAGGTTGTCGACGACGGTTCCGGCGCCCGCCGCCCCGAGGAGCGCCTTCGCCCGCGCGTCCATCTTGTCGACGCGGTCGAGGACGAACTCCGCGAGAAACGCGTCGAAGTCGTCGAAGTGCCGGTGCAGGACACCCTTGGCGACACCGGCCTCGGTCGTCACCGCGCGGCTGGTGAGCGCGCTCGGCCCGCCTTCGACCAGCAGGCGATCGGCGGCGCCGAACAGCTGTTCCCGCACGTCACGCAGGTGCACACCGGTGGGCACGCGGAAATCTCCTAGCTGAAGTGGGCGCTTGCCCACTACGGTGGGCGCATGCCCACTTTAAACGATGAGACCGGCAAGCGACTCGCCGCTTCGTTCGGCGCGGAGGCCGCTCGCTACGACCGCACCCGCCCGCCTTACCCCGACGAGCTGATCGACCGGATCGTCGCGGCGAGCCCCGGACCACGCGTCGTCGACATCGGTTGCGGCACCGGCAAGCTGTCCCGTCAACTCCAGGCGGCCGGGTTCGAGGTGATCGGAGTCGAGCACGACGAGCTCATGGCCGAGTTCGCCCGTGGCACGGGAGTGCCGGTGGAGGTGTCGAAGTTCGAGGCCTGGGATCCCGCCGGCCGCCAGTTCGACGCCGTCGTCGCCGGGCAGGCGTGGCACTGGGTCGACCCCGAGGAGGGACGGCGCCAGGTCGCGCGAGTGCTGCGGCCCGGCGGCGTGTTCGTGGCGCTGTGGCACGTGTTCGCGATGCCGGACTCGGTCGCGGAGGCGATGGCCGAGGTCTACCGGAGGATCGCGCCGGAGATGCCGTTCCGCATCGGGCACAACGGCGCGGAGGCGCTGGCGGCCTACCGGTCGGGCTGTGAGCAGACCGCGGAGACGTTCGTCGGCACCGGCGAGTTCTCCGGCTCCGAGCAGTGGAGCGGCCGGTGGGACCAGACCTACACGACCGCCGAGTACGTCGATCTGATGCTCACCATGAGCCCGCTGGGCCTGCTCACGAAGGAGCAGGTCACCGAAGTGCTGGACTGCCTCGGCACCGCCATCGAGGCCGTCGGCGGGAGCTTCACGATGAGCTACGACACGCTCGCGGTCGCCGTCACGCGCGCCTGACCTACCCAGGAACGCCCTACCAGGAACGCAGCGTCGCGATGCGCTCTTCCAGTTGCTCGATGGTGGCCATCGCGGTCGGCGGGCCGCCGCAGTACTCGCGCAGCTGGTTGTGAATCTTGCCGTGCGGCTTCTTCGTGCGGTGGTGGTGCATCGCGACGAGGGTGTTGAGTTCCTTGCGCAGTGACGTGAGGCGTTCCTGCACGCCCACGGGCCTGGCCTCCCGGACGGCGACCTCGGGCTTGGGGCGCTTGGCCGCGGAGGCCATCTGCTCTTCCTGGCGCTGCAGCAACAGGGTGCGCACCTGGTCGGGTTCGAGGAGGCCCGGCAGGCCGAGGTACTCCTGTTCCTCCTCGGAGCCGGCGTGGGTCGGTGCGCCGAACGACGAGCCGTCGAAGATCACCTGGTCGAGCTCGGCCGTGGTGCCCAGCGCGGTGAAGGCGCGCTCGTCCTCACCGGGCTCGTCCTTGGCCTGGTTGGCCGCGGCCATGAGCTCGTCGTCCCAGCCGTCCTTCTCGCGGTGCGGCTTGCCGAGAACGTGGTCGCGCTCGGCCTCCAGCTCGGACGCGAGCTGGAGCAGCACCGGCACCGACGGCAGGAACACGGTGGCGGTCTCGCCGGGCTTCCGGTTGCGCACGAAGCGGCCGACGGCCTGGGCGAAGAACAACGGGGTCGACGACGACGTGGCGTACACGCCGACCGCGAGCCGCGGCACGTCGACGCCTTCGGACACCATGCGGACCGCGATCATCCAGCGCTCGTTCGTCGCGGAGAACTCCGCGATCTTGCCGGACGCCTTCGGGTCGTCGGAGAGGACGAGCGTGGGGATCTGGCCCGTGACGCGCTGCAGCACCTGCGCGTAGGCCTTCGCCACGGTCTGGTCGGTGGCGATCACCAGGCCACCCGCGTCCGGCAGACCGTTCTCCCGCTTCTGGGTGAGCCGCTGGTCGGCGGCGCGCAGCACGGACGCCATCCAGTCGCCGGCCGGGTCCAGCGCCGTGCGCCACGCCCGCGCGGTCTGCTCCTGCGTCAGCGGTTCGCCCAGGCGTGCGGTGTACTCCTCGCCCGCGCTGGTCCGCCACGACGCCTCACCGGAGTACGCCAGGAACAGCACGGGCCGGACGACGCCGTCGCGCAGCGCGTCGGAGTAGCCGTAGGTGTGGTCCGCCTTGGAGGTCTTGAAGCCGCCGTTGCTCTCCTCGTACTGCACGAACGGGATCGGCGAGTCGTCGGAGCGGAACGGCGTGCCGGTGAGGCAGAGGCGGCGGGTGGCGGGCGTGAACGCCTCGCGGATCGCGTCACCCCACGACTTGGCGTCGCCGCCGTGGTGCACCTCGTCGAGCAGCACCAGCGTCTTGCGGTTCTCCGTGCGCACCCGGTGCAACGTCGGATGGGCGGCGACCTGCGCGTACGTCACGGCCACGCCGTGGTAGTCGCGGGAGGTCATCGCGTTGGTGTTGCGGAAGTTCGAGTCGATGTGGATGCCCTGCTCGGCGGCGGCCTTCGCCCACTGGTGCTTGAGGTGCTCGGTGGGGGTGACGATCGTGACGGCCTCGATCGTCCGGTCGGCCAGCAGTTCGGCGGCCACCCGCAGTCCGAAGGTCGTCTTGCCCGCGCCCGGCGTCGCGACGGCGAGGAAGTCCTGCGGCTTGGCGGCGAGGTACTTGGTCAGCGCGCGGCGCTGCCAGGCCCGCAGCGGTCGCATTGCTGCTGTCGCTGTCACAGACGTGTTTCTCCTCATTTGTGCAGGTCACACATGGTTGTGCCCTCAGGCAGACCGTGGCCGAGGGCAACGAGAGCCTACCTGTTCCGGGCGTCGATGCCGCGAAACGTGGCCCCATGCACCATGCTTGTCACTGCGATGGGTTCGCCTACCGACAACGACGCACGCAGGTCCGGCCGCAAGGGGCCGCTGCGTCTACTCGCGCGCACGCTGTCGAAGGCGTGGCAGGGCAACATCTTCTCAGAAGCCGCCGAGGCGGCGTTCTGGCAGACGCTGTCGTTTCCCCCGCTGCTGCTCGGAGTGCTGGGCGCCATGGGTTATTTCGGCGACTGGTTCGGTGCCGAGGTGGTGTCCGCCGTCCAGGAGAAGATCATCGGGTTCACCCGGACGATCTTCAGCGCGGACGTCGTCAACGACGTGATCCAGCCCACGGTCGCGGAGATCCTCACGACCGGCAAGGGCGAGATCGTCTCCGTCGGCTTCCTGATCTCGCTGTGGGCGGGTTCGTCGGCGATGTCGTCGTTCGTCGACGCGATCACGGTCGCGCACGGCCAGTACGGCGTGCGCAACGAGTTGTGGCAGCGCATCTTCGCCCTGCTGCTCTACATGGTGTCGTTGGTGGCACTGGTGATCGGCCTGCCGGTGCTGGCGCTGGGCCCGGACGTGCTGCCGCAGTTCTTCCCGACGTCCTGGCAGCCCTACATCGAGACGTGGGTCGGCCGGTTCTACTACCCCGGCGTCGCGTTGTTGCTCGTGCTGTCGCTGTCGCTGCTCTACAAGGTCGCGCTGCCGCGAAGGCTGCCGTACCACCGGGTGCTGCCCGGCGCGGTCCTCGCGATGGCCGTGTTCATCCTGTCGTCCATCGGCCTGCGGCTGTACATCCAGTGGATCACCACGACCGGCTACACCTACGGCGCTCTCGCGACCCCGATCGCGTTCCTGCTGTTCGTGTTCTTCATCGGCCTGGCGATCACGATCGGCGCGTACTTCAACAGCGCGATCCAGGACGAGTGGCCGGCCCGGATGACCCGCCGTCAGCGCCGGCGGTGGCGGCGGCTGGAGATGGAGCGCGCGGCGTCGCGCATCCGCTCCGAGGCCGAGGACCCCGAACCCGAGACCACCACCAGCTACTCGGCGCCGTCCCCGGCCGACACGCAGCTGACCACCCCGCTGAAGATCCAGGAGCCGCCGACCTCGCCCGAAGAACAAAAACAGCGGGGGTAGCCGAAGCCACCCCCGCTGCTCGTCGAAGCTCGCGGAGTTCTACCTGCTGCGGCTCACTCGCCGCCGTCGCCGCCCTTGGGCAGGCCCTCGTAGATCTTCTTGCAGTCCGGGCACACCGGCGAACCGGGCTTAGGCGACCGCGTGACCGGGAAGACCTCGCCGCACAACGCGACCACGTGCGTTCCCATGACGGCGCTCTCGGCGATCTTCGCCTTGCGCACGTAGTGGAACATCTTCGGGGTGTCGTCCCCGGTGTGGTCGGTGCCTTCCGGCCGGACGTCGACCTCGGGGAGAGTCTGGGTGCTCACCCGCCCAGAGTACCTGGGATGATGTCCCCTCGTGACCACGCTGCACATCGCCGACGAAGTAGCCACCGCACTGGCCGAGAACCGGCCTGTCGTCGCTCTTGAGAGCACCATCCTGTCCCACGGGCTGCCTGCCCCGCGCAATCTCGCCGTGGCCGCACGCCTGGAGAAGGTGGTCCGGGAAGCCGGTGCCGTCCCCGCGACGATCGCCGTGCTCGACGGCGTACCGCACATCGGCCTTTCCTCCGCCCAGCTAGACCACGTGTGCACCGCGGGCGATCTCGCGAAGCTCTCGCTGCGCGACCTCGGCCCCGCCTACGCGCTCGGCCGCAGCGGCGCGACGACCGTGGCGTCGACCACGGCGCTCGCGCACCAGGCCGGCATCCGCGTCTTCGCGACCGGCGGTCTCGGCGGCGTGCACCGCGGCGCGCGCGAGACGTGGGACGTGTCGGCCGACCTCGACGTGGTCGCCACTACGCCGGTGCTGATCGTCTGCTCGGGCGTGAAGTCGATCCTGGACATGGGCGCGACCCTGGAGGTGCTGGAGACCCGCTCGGTGCCGGTCGTCGGCTACCGCACCTCGCGTTTCCCCGCCTTCTACCGCCGCGAGTCCGAGTTCGAGGTGCCGTGGCGCGTCGAGAACGCCGCCGAGGCCGCCGCGGTGTTCGCCGAGGGCGGTCGCGGCATGCTCCTGGCGAACCCGATCCCCGCCGCGTTCGAGATGGACTCCGCCCTGCACGACCGCCTGCTGGCCGAGGGCCTGCAGAAGCTGGTCGACGAGAACGTGCGCGGCAAGGACGTCTCCCCCGTCCTGCTGGAGCACTTCCACACCGCGAGCGCCGGCGTGAGCCTCGACGCGAACGAGGAACTCGTCGTCAACAACGCCTCCGTCGCAGCCGCCGTCGCCGTCGAGCTGTTCCAGTGAGGCCTGTGATCGTCGTGGGCGACGCCGGCCTGGACGTCGTCGCCCGCCACTCCGGCCCCATCGCCCACGGCGGTGACGTGCGCGCGAAGGTGACCATCGAGCCAGGCGGCGCGGGCGCGAACACGGCCGTGTGGCTGGCCGCGTGCGGTGCGTCGCCGATCCTGGTGGCCCGCGTCGGCGCCGACTCGGCCGGCCGCCAGGTCCACGCCGAACTGACCGCCGCGGGCGTCCAGTGCGCCTTCGCCGTCGACCCGGACCTGGCCACCTGCTGCGTGGTCGTGCTCGTCGACGACGACGGCCAACGCTCGATGCTGCCCGACCGCGGCGCGAACGCCCGCTTCTCCCCGGCGGACCTCGACCCGGGCCTGCTCGCCGCCTCGCACGGCCACCTGCACCTGTCGGGCTACGTGCTGCTCGACGCCACCTCCCGCCCGGCCGGCCTGGCCGCGCTGGAGGCAGCGCGGGCCGCCGGGTGGACGACGTCGGTGGACCCGCAGGCGGCAGTGCTGATCCACTCCGCCGAGGCCTTCCTGGAGGACGTGCGCGGCGTCGACATCCTCATGCCGAACGCCGACGAACTGCTCGCCCTGACCGGCTCGTCCGACCCCACCGCCGGCAAGGACCTGCTGACCCACGTCGGCACCGTCGTGGTGACAACGGGCCCGGACGGCGCGTCGTGGGTGGACTCCGACGAACTCATCTCGGTCCCCGCTGAAGCCACCGAGTGCGTCGACTCGACCGGCGCGGGCGACGCCTTCGACGCCGGCTTCCTCGCCGCCTGGCTCTCCGGCGCCTCCAAGCACGACGCCCTGCTCGGCGGTGTCCGCGCAGGCTCTCGCGCGGTCAGCGTCGTAGGCGCCCAGCCACCCCGCTAGGCCCCCGCACCGATATATCAGTTCCCATATATCAGTTGCCCGCCCACCCGGATGCAAAAACCGTTTGCGGACGAAGTCAAAAGACTCATTGCAAAGGCTGACTGAGCAGGCCCTTAGCAATGACTCTTTGGACTTCGTCCGCAAAAGACTCGTTGCTAAGGGGCGGACAGCGTTCGGCGACAGTCGGACTTGAGGACTTCGCAGACGGGTCGACGATGGGTTCGGCGGCGGGATTCGGCGCGCGTCAGCCGTCGATGATGGTGGTGCTCTTGGGGGCGATGGCGCGGCGCTCGGCCTCGTGGCGGTTGACCTTCTCGGTCTTGCGCGGCGGCCTGTCGTTCGCGATCAGCACGGCCATCCATGGCAACGGCACGGACAGCACGATGAAGAAGAGCGCGAGCCACCAGGTCTGGGCGAAGAGTGCCGCGAGGATGAGGCACGGGAAGCGCAGGCTCATCATGATCGCGTACTTCTTGCGCCGGGCGGCGTGCTGTTCCTCGTAGGACGGGGCCGCCTCGGTGATCAACACCGGGGTGTCGTTCCGGTCAGGACTGCTCACGACACCACCCTCTTAACTCTTTCTGGCTACGTGCTCCATGGTCCCACGTCCGAGTGACGGCCGGGACACCCGGTCGGCGGTTAACATCCGCGAGTGGTCGCCCTTGATCGCCTCGTGGACGTGCTCGGCAGTCTGGGCACGCATCTGGCGTGCGCGCCGAAGGGCCGTGACGCCGAACTCCGTGGGGTTGCCCTGCACGATCCGGCGGAAAACGTGCCGGCCGCCGCAGGAGACGTACTTCTGGGGCTGGGCACGCCTTCGGTCGCCGCGGCCGTGCGTCTCGTGTCCTCGACTGCGGCGTCGGCGGTGGTGCTGCACGGCAAGCCGCCGCTCGACGAGCGTGTGGTCGCTGCGGCGAAGAAGTCCGGTGCGGCCGTGTTGCTCGTGGATCCGTCTGTGCCGTGGAGCCAGCTTGCGAACGTCACGCAGACGCTGGTCAACGGCGGCACACGCACCGGAGACCTGTTCGGCCTCGCCGATGTGATCGCGGGTGTGGTGGGCGGCCCGGTGACCATCGAGGACCAGCAGTCCCGCGTGCTCGCGTACTCCTATCGGCAGGAGGACGTCGACCCGGTGCGCGTGCAGACCATCCTCGGCCGGCGCGTGCCGGAGGAGGCGCGGCGCGCACTCGACGAGTTCGGGGTGTTCACGCACCTCGCGTCGTCCGACGAGCCGATCTTCGTCCCCAAGCTGACCCCGCAGTTGGGCAACCGGCTCGTCGCCGCCGTGCGTGCGGGACGTGAGCTGCTCGGGTCGGTCTGGGTCGAGGTGACGGGACCGGTCGACGCCGCGCGTTCGGCCGCGTTGGTCGACGGGGCGCGGACGGCGGCGTTGCACCTGTTGCGGTCGCGGGCGTCGACGGATCTCGAACGCCAGGCCGAGGCGGACCTGGTGATCAGGCTGCTCGAACATCCGGAGTCCGCCGACGTGGCCCGCCTCGGCCTGCCGTCCGCCGACCTGCGAGTGATCGCCGTGCAGGCCCACGCCGGCGAGGGCGAGCACGGCGCGGCGGTGCTCGCGTTCCAGCGGGCCACCGCGGGCTTCGGCTGGTCGCGGCCTGGACGCAGCGCGCTGTTCGGCAACGTCCTCTACACCGTCATCCCCGCCGCCGACGATGCCGTCGGCTGGGTGCGTTCGCTGGTCCGCGAGCTGCCTGCCGAGGCCACCGTGCTGGCCGGCATCGGAGGTCCGGCCGAGGCGACGCAACTGCCGACTTCGCGACAGGAGGCTGATGAATGCCTCGCGCTCTCAACCGGTGCACCGGTTGTGTACGACGACGCCTGGGCGCAGGTCCTGTTGCACCGGCTCGCGGCCGTCGCCGAGGCTGGACGTCTCCCGACCCGTGGACCGATATCCAATATATTGCGATACGACGCCGAGTACGGGACGCAGTACGCGACGACGTTGAGAGCGTGGCTCGCCGCCCAGGGCGACGTACGGACGGCGGCACGGGAGCTCAACGTGCACCCGAACACGTTGCGGTATCGCATGCAGAAGATGACCGAGGTGACACCGCTCCCCCTCGACGATCCCGCTCAACGGCTGGCGATGGCCATCGCCCTCCAGATCACGCGGTGAACCACGGGGCGTGACAGCATCTCCACCCGTGCACCCCGATCTTTCTGCCGATCTCTGCGCCCGGCTGCGCGAGGCTTTCCTGAACACCGGCTACACCGCGGACGGCGTCGTCGACGCGCTCGGCGGGCAGGCCCACGCCGCGCTCGGCCGCGGCGAGCCGGAGCCCGCCCGCCGCGCCAGCAAGGACGCCGGGACGCTCGGCACGCTGATCCGCCTGTTCCTGCTGGGCGACCAGGAGCCGGAGCAGGACGTCCGCAAGGCACTCGACGGGGTCGACATCGACGACGCCGTCAAGAACGAGATCCTCATTGCTGACACCAACGCCGGAGATTTCCGGGCCGGGCTCGACGTGCGGCCGTACGAGGACAACTGGTGGGTCATCGCCGACCTCGACTCCGACCTGCGCGGCGGAGCGGTCTCCGAGGACCACGTGCTCGGCGTCGGCCACGCGTCCATCAGCCTCGCCCGCGCGACCAAGCGCACGCCGGTCGGCACGCTCCTCGACCTCGGCACCGGCTGCGGCGTCCAGGCGCTGCACGCCAGCACGCACGCCGAACGCATCACGGCGACCGACCTGTCCGAGCGTGCGCTGAGGCTCGCGCAGGGCACGTTCCGCATCAACAGGCTCGATGTCGAAACGCTGCAGGGCGAGTGGTTCGGCCCGGTCCGCAACCGGCGGTTCGACCAGGTCGTGTGCAATCCGCCGTTCGTCGTCGGCCCGCCGCGGGTGGACTACGTGTACCGGGACTCCGGGCTCGGCGGTGACGACGCGTCCGCGCTGGTCATCCGGCAGTTGCCCGCGTTCCTCAACGAGGGCGGCGTGGGTCAGTTGCTCGCGTCGTGGGTGCACCGCAGGGGCGAGGACTGGGAAGAGCGCGTCTCCGGCTGGCTGCCGCGCGGCGGGATCGACGCGTGGTTCGTGCAGCGCGACATCGCCGAGCCGGCCCTGTACGTCGGCACGTGGCTCAAGGACGCGGGCGTCGACCCGCGCAGCCCCGAGGGTCGGGCGAAGGCGGCCGCGTGGCTGGATTGGTTCGAGGAGAACCAGGTCGAAGGCGTCGGCTTCGGTTACGTCACGCTGCGGCGCACCGACGAGATGCACTCCCAGGTCGTGTGTGAAGACCTGCGCCACGCCTACGACGACCCGCTGGGTCCGGAGGCCGCGCGCTGGCTCGACAACGTCGCGTGGCTGCGCGCGAACCCCGACCTGCTGAGCCACCGTTTCCGGGTGGCGGACACCGTGCTGCTCGAAGAGGTGTCCGAGCCGAGCGAGGACGGCTGGCGCAAGGTCGTCGCCCGGCTGCACCGCACCGACGGGCCCGGCTGGCAGCACGAGGTGGACGAGGCGACGGCCAAGCTCATCGCCGGTTGCAACGGCGCGCTGCCGCTGGAGGACCTGCTCTCACTGCTCGAGTTCGCTTACGGGGAAATCGACGCGGAAGCGGCCTTGCCGATCGTTCGTGATCTCATCCGGCACGGAATGTTGATTCCCTCGTGAAAGCAGTTGTGGCGCGCGTCACAGAGGCGAGCGTCGAAGTCGAAGGGGCGATCGTCGGCGCGATCGACGAGCCCGGATTGCTGGTGCTGCTCGGCGTCCACCACGACGACACGGCCGACCACGCCCGCAAAATGGCGCAGAAGCTGCACGGGCTGCGCATCCTCGGCGACGAGCAGTCATGTGAGTCGACCGGCGCTCCGCTGCTGGTCGTCAGCCAGTTCACGCTTTACGGAGACACGCGCAAGGGCCGCCGTCCGTCCTGGACGGCGGCCGCGCGGCCCGAGCACGCCGAGCCTTTAGTGAACGCCGTCGTGCAGGAACTCCGCCAAAAGGGCGCGCGGGTCGAAACGGGACGATTCAGGGCCGAGATGAAGGTACGGAGCGTGAACGACGGTCCGTTCACCGTGCTCGTCGAGGTGTGACTAAACGGTTCTCAGCCAATCCTCAGATTAGTCGCGCAACCGCTGTGACTGCGGTGACGTCTTCAGGTCATGGAAGTCGGGAACGAATTCGGAATCGTCTTCGTTACCCAGGTATCAGCCAGCTAGCGATGGGATCCCGAGCGGGCCCGCCGCAACCGGCAGCCAGGGCGCAGCGCCGCGCCGCCTTGACCACCTAGCGCGACTGTCCTGACCGACAGCAGCGTGGCCCGCAGCAGGGGGAGGGAGATCCATGACCGTCACGAGGATCTCCGACCGTGAAGTCGGAGAGAACACGCCCGTCGTCGAGCACGAACTCGACGCCCAGGGTCCAGCAGCCGACCTCGTTCGAGTCTACCTGAACGGAATCGGCAAGACCGCGCTCCTCACCGCCGAGGAGGAGGTGGAGCTCGCCAAGCGCATCGAGGCCGGTGTGTTCGCGCAGCACGTCCTCGAGACGGCCAAGCGCCTCACGCCGACCCGCCGCGACGAGATGGGGGAACTCGTCCGCGACGGTCGCCGCGCCAAGGACCACCTGCTCAAGGCGAACCTGCGTCTCGTCGTGTCGCTGGCCAAGCGCTACACCGGCCGCGGCATGCCGCTGCTGGACCTGATCCAGGAAGGCAACCTGGGTCTGATCCGGGCGGTCGAGAAGTTCGACTACACCAAGGGTTTCAAGTTCTCGACCTACGCGACGTGGTGGATCCGCCAGGCCATCACCCGCGGCATGGCCGACCAGGGCCGCACCATCCGTCTCCCCGTCCACCTCGTCGAGCAGGTGAACAAGCTCGCGCGGATCAAGCGCGACCTGCACCAGACGCTCGGCCGCGAGGCGACGAACGAGGAGCTCGCGAAGGAAGCGGGTCTCAACGTCGACAAGGTCGCCGACCTGCTCGACCACGCGCGTGACCCGGTATCGCTGGACATGCCGGTCGGCACGGAGGAGGACGCTCCCCTCGGTGACTTCATCGAGGACTCGGACGCGACCGACGCCGAGAGCGCCGTCATCTCCGGTCTGCTGCAGGACGACCTGCGTCGCGTGCTCGCCACGCTGGAGCCGCGCGAGCAGGCCGTGATCCGGCTGCGCTACGGCCTCGAGGACGGTCAGCCGCGCACCCTGGACCAGATCGGCAAGCGGTTCGGGTTGTCGCGGGAGCGGGTGCGGCAGATCGAGCGCGAGG
This sequence comes from Lentzea alba, assembly GCF_011067745.1. Lineage (GTDB taxonomy): Bacteria > Actinomycetota > Actinomycetes > Mycobacteriales > Pseudonocardiaceae > Lentzea > Lentzea alba. The sequence continues at coordinate 416,349 of NZ_JAAMPJ010000008.1, read as the reverse complement.
TCATGTCGAAGCTCCGCCAGGGCGAACGCGCCGCGAAGCTGCGCGCGTACGCCTCGTAGTTCCAAGAGGAGTTCCAAGAGGAGTTACGGTCGGGTGTCACTCGTCCGGCAGTATTGACTTGTGACTCAACTCACGGCACGGTCGGGCGTTACCAGAGCCACGCGACGCCCGCCGTGAGTCGGGTTTCGCACGCGAAGGAAGGTCGCGGCAGCCGGGGGCTGCCGCGGCCTTCCGCGTTTGCACCCTCCTGTGGGGCACGGAACAGCGCGGTGGTCGGGGATCACATCAATACGTCCCTTTGATGGCGGTACGGTTTTCTGATCCGAACTGCACACCGTTGGAGCTGTGTACGCCGTGCCCACCACTTTCGAGTACACCGACGTCCTTCCGCTCGCGAAGGACACCGAGACCGAGTACCGCCTCGTCACGTCGGACGGGGTGAAGCTGATCGAGGCCGGTGACCGCAAGTTCCTCGAGATCGCCCCCGAGACGCTGACGCTGCTCGCCAAGGAAGCCGTCCGCGACATCCAGCACCTGCTGCGCCCGTCGCACCTCGCCCAGCTGCGCAAGATCATCGATGACCCCGAGGCCTCGGGCAACGACCGCTTCGTCGCGATGGACCTGCTGCGCAACGCGGCCATCTCGTCGGGCGGTGTGCTGCCGATGTGCCAGGACACCGGCACGGCGATCATCATGGGCAAGCGCTCGGAGACCGTCCTGACCGGCGGCGACGACGAGGAGGCCCTCGCCAGGGGCGTCTTCGAGGCCTACCAGGAACTCAACCTGCGCTACTCGCAGATGGCGCCGCTGACGTTCTGGGACGAGAAGAACACCGGCACGAACCTGCCCGCGCAGATCGAGGTGTTCCACAAGCCGGGCCAGGAACCGGTCTACGAGTTCCTGTTCATGGCCAAGGGCGGCGGTAGTGCGAACAAGACGTTCCTCTACCAGGAGACCAAGGCCGTTCTGAACCCGAAGCGCCTCGCGTCGTTCCTCGACGAGAAGCTCCGCTCGCTCGGCACCGCAGCGTGCCCGCCGTACCACCTGGCCGTGGTGGTGGGCGGTCTGTCCGCCGAGCAGAACCTGAAGGTCGCGAAGCTCGCCTCGGCTCGCTACCTCGACAACCTGCCGACGGAGGGCTCGCCGTCGGGCCACGCGTTCCGCGACAAGGACCTCGAACAGCAGGTCCTGGAGCTGACCCGCAACTTCGGCATCGGCGCCCAGTTCGGCGGCAAGTACTTCTGCCACGACGTGCGCGTCATCCGCCTGCCCCGCCACGGCGCGTCCCTGCCGGTCGGTGTCGCGGTCTCGTGCTCGGCCGACCGCCAGGCCAAGGCCCGCATCACGCCCGAGGGCGTGTTCCTGGAGCAGCTGGAGCGCGACCCGGCCCAGTTCCTGCCCGAGATCGAGGGCGAGGACCTGTCCGACGAGGTCGTCCGCATCGACCTCACCCGCCCGATGGCGGAGATCCGCGAGGTCCTCACCAAGCTCCCGGTGAAGACCCGCGTCTCGCTGACGGGTCCGCTGGTCGTGGCCCGCGACATCGCGCACGCCAAGATCAAGGAACGCCTCGACGCCGGCGAGGAGATGCCGCAGTACCTCAAGGACCACCCGGTCTACTACGCCGGCCCGGCCAAGACACCCGAGGGTTACGCCTCCGGTTCGTTCGGCCCGACCACCGCCGGGCGGATGGACTCCTACGTCGAGCAGTTCCAGGCCGCGGGCGGCTCGCTGGTGATGCTGGCCAAGGGCAACCGCTCCAAGCAGGTCACCTCGGCCTGCAACACCCACGGCGGTTTCTACCTGGGCTCCATCGGCGGCCCGGCGGCGCGCCTGGCCCAGGACTGCATCCGCAAGGTCGAGGTGCTCGAGTACCCCGAACTCGGTATGGAAGCCGTCTGGAAGATCGAGGTCGAGGACTTCCCGGCGTTCGTCGTCGTCGACGACAAGGGCAACGACTTCTTCGCCGAGACGTCCACTCCGACCCTGCAGATCAGCTTCCGCCGCTAGCCGCCGGTCATCCCCGACAGCCGGGTCCACTGATATCCGATATATCAGTGGACCCGGCTGTCGTGCTTCCACGCCTGCCCGAGACCTTTGCAATGAGTCTTTTGACTTCGTCCGCAAACGTTTTTTGCATCCGACGGACGGAAGGGTGAGGCAAGCGAAGGCGCGGACAGAACGGCCGAGCAAACCGTACGCTTGTCCTGTATACGGCCGAGTGGAGGTGTCGTGGTGATTCATCACGTGCAGGTGACCTGTCCGACAGGTGCCGAGGACGAGCAGCGCGGGTTCTACACAGGCGTGCTCGGGTGGACCGAACTGCCGAAGCCGCCGCTGCTCGCCGCGCGAGGCGGGTGCTGGTTCGAGGTGCCGGGCGGTGGCGAGGTGCACGTGAGCGTCGAGGACGACTTCCGGCCCGCGCGCAAGGCTCACCCGGCGTTCGTCGTCGACGTCGAGCAGGTCGCCGAGGCGGTCGAGGCGGCAGGCCATCCCGTGGTGTGGGCCGACCCGGCCGAGATCCCCGGCCGACTCCGCTTCCACACGTTCGACGCGGTCGGCAACCGCGTCGAGTTCCTAGCGAGCCAGAAGCCAGTCGAGGGCGGCGTCGGCGTGGTTCAGCACTGAGATGTGGCCGTCGTCCGAACTCAGGCGGAGTTCGGCGCCGGGGATCCGGGAGGCGAGCCACCGGCTGTGCGAGGCCGGGACCATGCCGTCGCGCTCGCCGTGCAACAGCAGGGTCGGCACGCGGATGGAGGCCGGGTCGAAGCCCCACGGCGTGACGTAGGCGAGGTCGTCGTCGATCGACGGGCCGGGTCCGTTGGCCAGGGCGGGACCGACCACCTTGCCGAACCACGACCAAGGGCCACTCAGCGCTTCGAGATCAGCCGGAATGAACTCCGGGTCGTACAGAGCCCCGGAAGTCTCGTAGGCCTCTTTCGCCTCACGGCCCGCAGCCGCCGCCCGCAGCGAAGCCTCACCCGAGGCGATCATGCCTTCGAACCACGAGAGGCCTGCGGCGTCGAACGGTGCCACAGAGGCAGCGGCGACGGCGGCGGTCACGCGGTCCGGCAGCAAGGCTGCGCACGCGAGGGCGTGTGGTGCCTTGTACTTAAAAACTACAGGCTGAGTGACCGAACACCGCGAACTGCCCAAGCCCCAAAGCGTCCGCGATATGCGATATATCAGTTGCCGCCGATCCCACCGTCCGGCCTGGTACGGGCGTTGAAGTGCCGTGGCCGGGGCGGTCGTAGGAGATCCAGCGGACGCCCGGACGGAACAGCGGTTCCGGGGGCAGGCCGAGGTTGGGTGTGCCGTGGTGCCAGAACACCGGCACACCGTCGCCGACGTCGTGGACGTGGAGCCGCCGCTCCCCCAGTTGAAGATCCACGAACTCAGGATCTCACCGTCAGCCGGTCTCCTCACGGGATTCGAGAACCAACCGGCGGTCACCGAGGGGCGCGTCCAGCCGGACGGTCAGCGGCACCTGGCGGATCTCCTGGGTGCACAACGTGCCCGGAGGCTGCTTGGTGATCGTGACCAGCGTGATCTGGACGACCTCGGCGGACTGCCCGGTCACCTCGGCACGAGCCTCCTTGCAGCCACCGCCCACGCCGAAGACCTCGACGTCCCGGCCGTCGCCGAAGACGTAGGCCTCATCGCGGTAGGTGTCTGACAACGTTGTCGTGTCGACTTTTTCCTTGGGGATCGGCGTCACGCCGGGTGGCACGACCGGCTTCTCCTCCGAGATCGAGACCGGAGGCTGGACCGGGGCCGTGGGGTTCGCGCCGGACGAACCGGTGGAACCGGGCGCGGACGTGCCCGTGGTGGGCGCGCCGTGGGAAGAGCCGGAGGATCCCGGCGCGCCGGACTGCGTGCCGGACGAGCAGCCGGCAAGCCCAGTGGTGACTACAGCGGCGAGAGCAACGGCAGCAACGACGTGTCTCATGCGCACCATCCTTGCAAACCAGGCCAAGGGGCCAGGTGAAACAACACGGCGGAGGAAAGAGGTGCCCGGCCGACGGGGCAGATGCCGACCGGGCACCGTGGGAGGAAGGTCTACTTCTGTTCCTGCCGCGACGTCAGCGCGACCGTGCGCTCACCGAGGGGTTCGGTCAGCTGCACCGTCAGCGGTGGGAAGCGGATGTCCATCGTGCAGGCCTTCTTGTCGAGCGGGAGCGTCTCGACGAGCTCGATCTTCACCACCGAAGCCGACTGCTCCAGCACGGACGCGCTGGCCTTCCCGCACCCGCCCTCCTGGCCGATGACACCGACGGTCTTCCCGTCGCCCTGTGTCCACACAGTGCGCGGATACTCCGACGACAAAGCGTTGGTGTCCAGCTTCGTCACGGGTTTGCCGTCCGGCGGAATCTCTCCGGGCGCGACGCCCGGTGGCACTTCAGAGGGTGAGGTGGCGGTCGGCAACGTCGGACCGCCACCTGCCCCAGTGCCCGCGTTCTGCGCACTGCCACAGGCCGAGATCACCAGCAGCAGGACGCCAGTGCCAACTACGGTTCCTATGTGCCTCATGGTCAGAGGACGGAACCGCGCTCACAGCGGGTTGCAGTGACTTCGCTTCACAGTTACCGGGATACCGCGGCCACGGCCTCGCGCAACGCTTCGAGACGAGCGGCTGAGGCCAAACCACCGTGGTAGAGGTGGAACTCCTCGACCCCCGCGTCCAGGTAGGCCAGCCACTCCTTCGCCAGCGCCGCACCGTCCGCGGGCTTCGGCGGCAACCCCAGCACGTACGCGGCGATCCGCGTGTCCGGTGCGGCCGCACGCAGTGCCTCGATGCCGGGAACCGCGACGTCCGGGCCGGGCCAGCACATCGTCGTCAGCACGTCGACGTCCGCGTCCAGACCACCCGCGACCGTGGCGAACGGCCCGGTGCCCCACGGGTCCGCCGTCACGTGCATGCCAATCCGAACGGACGGCGCGGCGGCACGGATCTCGCCGACCAGCCTCTGCCGCAACGACCGCACGATCCCGGTGCGCACGGCCTGAACGTCCTCCGCGAGCGCACCCAGCGCTTCCTCGACGCTGCGACTTTCTCTGGGTGCACCGCGATCAACCCCGGCCCGGACCGCTTCACGCAGGGCATCCGGGTCGGCGTACAAAGCGGTGCACGAAGAACAGAAGCACAGCGACAACAGCTTCTGCTGCACCGGATTCCAGTCCGTGCCGTCGGTCTTCTCGTGGTGACCGCCGTGGAAGAACCCCAGCGGACCACAGGCTTCGAGGATGATCCCGTCCGGCGCACCGAGTTCCAGCACCTCGGACACGAGCACCGACGTGTACTCGACGACATCGGGCTGAGAAGTGCACAACGCGTACGGGTAGCGATCCCCGAAGGCGTTCACCACGGTCACATCGGGGTGCAGGTCGCCCAGGCGCGAGTTGTGCGTCAGAACAGTCCACGCGTACACCGGCAACCCGGCCGCGCGAACCAGGTCCGCTGCCTCACCGAAGGAGTTCGAACCGTCCATCCAGGACGGTTCCGCCGGCACCAACCGGCCGAAGTTCGCCTCCCGGACCGGCAGGTAGAACGCCGCGTGCCGCGCATCGACCAACCGATGCCGCGGGTGCAACGGCGTCGCTGCCCGCACGGTGTGATACGAGGCGGCAAGCGCGATCGCGTCGACTCCGAGACCCTGATACCGCGCAACGGCCTCAGGGTCTCCGATCAGGTCCCACGGATAGGCGTGGACAACCGACTTCACCACCGGGGACGCTTCCTCTCGTAGCTCGGGTCGAACTTCTGCATGTAGCCCGTGTCGTCTCGCGAAGTGATGCCACAGCGAACGTAGTTCTCGGCCAGGCGCGCCAACGCGTCACGGTCCAGCGTCACACCGAGCCCCGGCGTGGTGGACACCGGCACCGCACCATCCACAAAGGACAGAACGCCCGGCTCGACGACCTCGTCGGCCGCGTTCCACGGGTAGTGCGTGTCGCACGCGTAGTTCAGGTTCGGCGTAGCGGCCGCCAGGTGCGTCATCGCGGCCAGCGAGATGCCCAGGTGCGAGTTCGAGTGCATCGACAGGCCGATGCCGAACGTCTGGCAGATCATGCCCAGCTGCCGCGACCGCTGCAGCCCGCCCCAGTAGTGGTGGTCGGACAGCAGCACCTGCACCGCGTCCTGTTCCACCGACGGCTTGAGGTGCTCGAACGCGACCACGCACATGTTGGTGGCCAACGGCATCGGCGCCTTCGCGGCCACCTCGGCCATCCCGGAGATCTCGGGCGCCGGATCCTCCAGGTACTCGAGCACGCCGTCCAGCTCCGCCGCGACCTTCAACGACGTCGCGGGCGACCAGGCCGCGTTCGGGTCGAGCCGCAGCGGGTGGTTCGGGAACGCCTCGCGCAGCGCGCGGATCGCCTCGATCTCCTGCTCGGGCGGGAACACGCCGCCCTTGAGCTTGATCGACCCGAACCCGTACTCACCGATCATCTTCCGGGCCTGCGCCACGATGCCGGCGGGGTCGATCGCCTCGCCCCACTCGTCCGGCTCGGCGCCGGGGTGCCCGTCCCACTTGTAGAACAGGTAAGCGGAGTACGGCACGGACGACCGGATCGCGCCGCCCAGCAGGTCGTGCACCGGACGTCCCAGAGCTTTGCCCTGGATGTCCAGGCACGCGACCTCGAACGGCGAGTACACGCGGTCGACGGTGCTCTCGGCCGTGATCTTCCCGGTCAGCCCGTGCTTGTCCGGCCCGACCTCACCGCCCAGGACCGAAGCAACCCGCGCGTGCATCTCGTTCAACGCGAAGACGTCGAGCCCGACCAGAGAGTCCACAACGGACCGCGAGCGCTCCAGGTGCGCGAGGTCGCCGTAGGTCTCCCCCAGCCCCGAGATGCCTTCGTCGGTGTGCACCTCGACGATCGTGCGCAGCGCCCACGGCTCGTGCACACCAGCGGCGTTCAGCAGCGGCGGATCGCGGAACGCGATCGGCGTCAGAACAATCTCGGTGATCTTCATGCCAGCAGAGCCTTACCCGCGGCGATGATCTTGTCCAGGGCGGCGAGGTGCTCGTCCAGCGGGTCGATCAGCGGCGGGCGGACGCCACCGACGTCGAGCCCGTTCGCGCGCACCGCGGCCTTCACCAGGGCAACCGCATATCCGGGAACCTTGTCCCGCAGTTCGACCAGAGGCTTGTAGAACTCGAGAAGAAAGCGGTTCACCAGCTGGGTGTCACCCGCCTGCACGGCGTTGTAGAAGCCCAGCGAGATCTCCGGCGCGAAGCAGAACACCGCGGACGAGTACAGCTCGACGCCGATGCCCCGGTACGCGAGCTGCGTCATCTCCGCGGTCGGCAGGCCGTTGAAGAACTGGAACGGCTTGTCGACGCCCGCACGGACCGCCAGCACGATCCGCTGCATCTGGTCGAGGTCGCCGATGCCGTCCTTGAAGCCCACGACGTTCGGGATCCGCGCGGCCTCGACGGCGGTCTCCGGCGTGAACCGCGCGTTGTTGCGCTGGTACACGATGATCGGCAGCTCGGTGGCGCCCGCGACCTCGGCGACGTACCGCACGAGCCCGGCAGCCGGGTTGGTCACCAGGTACGGCGGCAGCAGCAGGATGCCCTGAGCACCGGCGCGTTCGGCGGCCTGCACGAACTGCTTGGTCGCCACGACCGACCCGCCCGCGCCGGCGAACACCGGCACCTTGCCGGCGGTCGCCTCGACCGCGACGGCCACCGCGCGCTCGAACTCCTCCAGCCCCAACGCGTGGAACTCGCCGGTGCCGCAGGCGACGAACACCGCGCCTGGCCCGGCGGAGACACCGTGCTTGACGTGCTCAGCCAGCACGTCGAACGCGATGTTCCCCTCGGTGTCGAACGGGGTCACCGGAAAGAACAGCACACCATCGAGTTGCATACCAGACACTCATCCCTTGATCGCTCCGGTGGTGATCCCACGCAGGAAGGACTTCTGCAGCGACAGGTACACGACCAGGCTCGGTACCAGCGCCAGCAACGCTCCGGCCAGCACGATGCCCGTCCCGACCATGTCGTCGGACCGCAGGGCGAGAAGTGCGACCGTGAGCGTGTAATCGGAGGGGTCAGCGGCGACGATCAGGGGAAGCAGGTACTGCTCCCAAATCATGTTGAAGCCGAACACGGCGATCACACCGAGCGCGGGCCTGCACAGCGGGAGAATGATCTGCGCGAACAGGCGCAGCTCCCCGGCACCGTCCACTTTGGCCGCCTCCTCCAGTTCGGCGGGGATCTCCTTCATGAACTCCGTCATGACGAAGATGGAGAAACCCCACGCCCCCAGCGGGAGGATGACGCCGAGCAGCGTGCCCTTCAAACTCACGTGCACCAGCGGTAGGTCTCCGATCACCAGCGACAGCGGGATCGCGATGACCTCCTCCGGCAACATCATCGTGGCGAGGATGACCAGCAGTGCGATGGCCTGACCGCGGAACTTCTTGCGCGCCAACGCGTAAGCGGCGAACACGCTCACCGCCAGCTGCAACAGCAGCGCGCCACCGGCGATGATCAACGAGTTCGTCAGGTAGTGCCAGATCTTGTTCTCCGCCGCGACCTGGAAGTTGATCAGCGACGGGTTGTCCGGGATCACCGACAGCTTGGTCGGGTCCGGGTTGTGGTCGAACGCGCCGGAGAAGATGACCAGCAGCGGACCGCAGAAAAGGATTACCGCGAGGGCGCTCAAAAGCAGCCGAACGCCTTTGCTGATCCACGCGTCGGGACGGGTGGACCAGCCGATGGCGCTGTCGAAGCGGCTCGAGTTGACGCTCACCGCGCCTCCTTCCTGCGGCGGTACCACTGCACGCTGACCGTGAGAACCAAGGTAACCAGGAACAACAGCACGGAACCAGCCGAGGCGAGACCGGCCTCGGACTGTTCGAACGCCGTTGTGTAGACGCGCGTCATCCAGACGTCCGTCGATCCGGCCGGACCGCCGCCGGTCAGGACGTACACCTCGGTGAAGACGCGCAGGCCGCGGATCGCCGCCAGCGTCAGCAGGATCGTGATGACGGGACGCAGCGCGGGCAGGGTGACGTTCCAGATCCGTTGCGGCGTCGAGGCTCCGTCGATCGCGGCGGCCTCGTACTGCTGACGGTCGATACCGGCGAGCCCGGCGAGGATCAGCACCATGTCGTACGGCGCGTGCTTCCAGATACCGACGAACATGACCGACACCAGCGAGGTGTCCGTGCTGTGGATGTACTCCCAAGGACCGAGGCCGATCCACGAGATGACCTCGTTGAGGAAGCCTTCCGGCGCCGGGTAGAAGAACAGCCGCCAGATCTCACCGATGACGGCGGTCGCCGCGACCACGGGCAGGAACACCGCGGAGCGCACGAACCACAACGACTTGGCGTGGCCTTCGAGCAGCAGGGCAAGGAAGAAGCCGATGAGCATCGCACCGAGCGTCTGCCCACCGGCCAGGACCAGGGTGTGCCACGAGGCCGTCAGGAACTTCTCGTCCTGCAGGATCGTGGCGTAGTTCTTGAAGCCGACGAAGATGTCGCCGAGGAAAGGCCGGACCTCGAACAGCGAGAGCCGGATTCCCTCGGCCATCGGGATGAACTTGAAGACCAGGAAGATCAGCGCGGCGGGGAGCAGGAACAACCACGGGACCCAGACATTTCCTCTTGGGGTGGCTCCCGTGAGGCGGCGCCGGCGGCGCCGCCTCACGGGGTGGGTTTCGACGGCACCGCCGCCACTAGCCGTCGAGCCCACGTCTTGGGTGTCCCAGTGATGCTGAACTGCCGTCACTGCGACGCCTTCTGGTTCTCGAGTTCCTTCTTCAGCGCCTCCGCCAGCGTCTTGAGCTCGGCCGACGAGTCGGCTGGGCACTTGGCGAAGATCGAGTTCAGGGTCTCCGAGGTCTTCTGCCGGAAGGGCGTGAAGTTCGGAACGCTGGGGAACGGCCGCGCCTCGCTCTTGTACACGCCCGCCACGGTCGCCCAGCGCGGGTCGTTGTACGTCGCGTTGACGTCGACGTTCTTGTTGACGGGCAGGCGGACCACTGGCTGCGGGTCGCCCTTCATGCCGGCCTGCTGCGCCTCGGGCGTGATCATGTACTCGGCGAGCTTCTTCTGGTCGGCGGTCTTCGCGGAGCCGGCCATCAGGTAGATGTCCTCGCCCTCACCGAGCACGGTGGCACCGGCCGGGCCGCGCGGGGAGGCGATGACCTCGTACTTGTCCTTGCCGACCGACTTGTCGAAGCGGCCGATCATGTACGGGCCGGTCAGGTAGATGCCGCTCTTGCCCGACTCGAACAGCGGGTGCGCGTCGTTCGTGCTCAGCGTCAGCGAGCCCGGCTGCATGACCTTGTCCTCGCAGAAGAGCTTGCGCAGGCGTTCGATCGCCTTGGTCGACTCGGGCGAGTCGATGCCGACGGAGAACTTGCCGCCGCCGTCCTCGTCGAGGATGTCGCCGCCGCCCTGCCAGATGTAGCTGGCCGCCCACCAGGCGAGGTAGCCGCGGTCGACCGTTCCGGGGACGAGCATGCCGTACGTGTCGTTCTGCCCGTTTCCATCAGGGTCGTTACGGGTGAACGCACGCGCGAGATCGTCTAACTCTTCCCACGTCGTCGGGATCGGCTTGCCGAGCTTCTCCCGCCAGTCCTTGCGGATCAGCGTGACCATCGCCTGCGTGGAGTACGGGATGGCGTAGAACTTGCCGTCCGCGCCCTTGCCGTTGTTCCAGGCCCGGTCGACGATGTCGCCGCCGCCCGCGATGTCCTCGCGCTTGATCTCCGTCGTCCAGCCCTGCTTGACGAAGTTGCCGAGCGAACCGGTGTCGGTCACGACCACGTCGGGGAGGTCCTTGGACGCGGCGCGCTGCTGCACCTGCTTGTCGAAGTCGTTGAAGATCGGCTTGTAGTCGACCTGCACACCGGTCTTCTCGGTGAACGACTTGAAGATCTTCTCGTAGACCTTCGCCGTTGCCTCCGTCGAGCGGGTCCACACCTCGAGAGGCTTGTTCGGGTCCTTGGTCGACGCCGCCGTGTTGCCACTGCTGCCACAGCCTGCGAGCAGCAATGCCACGCCGAGCGTGGCGATTGTGGTGGCGGTTCTACGGCGCATCGTCGGAGCCCTTCATGTTCAGATATATGAACTGGGGTCGTACTTGTGAACCTGATGCAGGACTGTAAGAATCAGCACAGCAACGTGTCAAGGGTGAGTTGGGCAAGTTGCTTACCGGTTTCCAGAAGACGGCCGAGGAGGCCAGGTGGCGTCGCCGATCGACAAGGGCACGGCCCGTCCGGGCGCGGTGAAGTCCGCGGACCGCACGGTGGAGCTGCTCGAAGTGCTCTCCGCGTCCGACCGCAGGCTGACGCTCACCGAGTTGCACCGCGAGCTCAGCTACCCCAAGTCCAGCCTGTACATGCTGCTGCAGACGCTGGTCGCGCGCGGCTGGGTGGAGGTCGACTCGGACCGGGGCACGTACGGCATCGGCGTGCGCGCGCTGCTCGTCGGTACGTCCTATTTGGACCACGACCCGGTGGTGCGCGCGGCGATCCGCGTGATGGAGCAGGTGCGGCAGGACATCAACGAGACCGTGCACCTTGCCCGTTTGGACGGCGCGGACGTCGTCTACCTGGCGAGCCGCGAGTCCGAGCACCACCTGCGCGTCGTCTCACGCGTCGGCCGCCGGCTGCCCGCGCACTCGACGTCGCTGGGCAAGGCCGTGCTCTCGACGCGCACGCCGGAGGAGGTCGACAGCATCCTCCCGGACATGCTGACGCCGCTGACCCCGAACACCGTGACCGATCGGGCGGCGCTGCACGAGCAGCTCGCCGGCTTCCGGAATGTCGGATATGCCCACGAACGTGAGGAGAACACGCCGGGGCTCGGTTGCTTCGCCGTCGCCTTGCCGTACCGAAACCCCGTTCTGGACGCTATGAGTTGCTCGGTCCCACTGGGCAGACTGGACCCCGAGCACGAGCGGCAGGTCATCTCCGCTCTGCTGGACGCCGCCCGGACGATCACCGAGCTCCTCCGCCAGTTCGGTCGCTGATCCGAGCACCGCCGAAACATCTGCACAAGACGGAGGGGTCCAACCCGTGACCGCACGCATCCTGATCACCGGCGCCGGTGGCGGGGTGGGAACGCTCATGCGCACCCGCCTCGCGACGGAGGGCCGCGTCCTGCGGCTGCTGGACATCGCGGAGCTACCCGCGGCCGCCGACGGCGAGAACGTCGAGCTCGTCCAGGCCACCGTGACCGACATGGACGCGATGGAAGCCGCGATGAAGGACGTCGACGCCGTGATCCACCTCGGCGGCCACAGCCTCGAGGAGGCGTGGGACAAGATCCTCAGCGTGAACATCGACGGCACGCACACCGTGCTGGAGGCCGCGCGGCGTTCCGGTGTGCGCCGAGTGATCCTGGCCAGCTCCAACCACGCCGTGGGCTACGTGGAGCGCGCCGATGGCGAGGCCGGTGACTACGTCTTCCCGCGCCCGGACACCTACTACGGTGTGTCCAAGGTGGCGTTGGAGGCGTTGGGGTCGCTGTACGCCGACCGCTACGGCATGGACGTGATCGCGATCCGCATCGGTTCGTGCTTCGAGAAACCGCGTGACGTGCGGATGCTGTCGACGTGGATGTCGCCGGACGACGGCGCACGCCTGTTCGAGGCGTGTCTTTCCGTTGCGTCGCCGGGGTTCCGGATCGTGTGGGGCGTTTCGGACAACAAGCGCGGCTGGTTCTCGCTGGACGAGGCTCGCGCGCTGGGTTACGAGCCGCAGGACGACTCCGAGGTGTACGCCGCGGAAGTGCTGGAGAAGCACGGCGGTGAACTCGACCCCTCGTCGTACGCGGCGAAGTACGTGGGCGGGGCCTGGTGCGGCCCCGATTACGACACGGCAGTCAAGGAGGCAGGGCGTTGAGCCACGTCGTTCAGGGATACAACCCGCGCACCGGTGAGCCGTTCGGCGAGCCGGTTGCGAAGACCCCCGACAGCGAGGTGGACCGGATCGCCTCGGCCGCGGCCGTCGCGTTCTCCGCCTGGTCGGTCGTTCCAGCGGCGGACCGCGCGGTGGCGCTGGAGAAGGTCGCGGACGCGCTGGACGCCGAGTCGTCGTTGCTGGTCTCCACGGCCGACAGCGAGACGGCGCTGGGTGTGCCGCGGCTGACCACCGAGTTGAAGCGCACCACGAACCAGCTGCGGTTGTTCGCGGAGGTGTTGCGCGAGGGCAGCTACGTCGAGGCCACTTTGGACACGGCGAACCCGGACATCATCCCGCCGCGTCCGGTGCTGCGGCGCGTTCTCCGTCCTCTTGGGACGGTGGCGGTGTTCTCCGCGTCGAACTTCCCGTTCGCGTTCTCGGTGGCCGGTGGTGACACGGCGTCCGCGTTGGCGTCCGGCTGTTCCGTTGTGGTGAAAGCACATTCCGCGCACCCGTCGACGTCTCGGGAGACCTCTCGGGTTGTCGTGGACGCGCTGCGCGAGGCCGGTGCGCCCGAGGGCGTGTTCGGCATCGTGTACGGCACCGAGTCCGGTGTCGCGCTGGTGAAGCACCCGGCGGTGCGCGCGGTCGGTTTCACCGGGTCGACCGGTGGCGGGCGGGCGTTGTTCGACCTGGCGCAGGGCCGGCCGGACCCGATCCCGTTCTACGGCGAGCTGGGCAGTGTGAACCCGACGGTGATCCTGCCGGGTGCGGCTGAGCGTGAGGACATCGCCGCGGGGTTCGCGGCGTCGTTGACGATGGGTGTGGGGCAGTTCTGCACGAACCCCGGTCTGGTGTTCACGCCCGCGTCGCTGGTGCCGGCGCTGGGTGAGGCCGTCGCGGCGACCGCCGGTGGCGCGATGCTGAACGAGCGGATGTGCGACTCCTACACGGCTTCGACGGACGCGCTGGCCGCGTCGGACCTGGTGTCCGTCGTGTCCACGGGTACGCGTCCGGACGAGGCGTGGGCGGTGGCGCCGCGGCTGTTCAGCGTGCCGGTGTCGGTGTTCGAGGAGAACCTCGAGAAGCTGACCGAGGAGCACTTCGGTCCGGCGGCGCTGGCCATCACGTACTCGTCGCCCGAGGAACTGCATTCGGTGCTGGCGAAGCTGCCGGGCACGCTGACCGGCACGGTGCACGCCGAGGAGTCGGACCACGCGGAGGCTGGTGCCATCGCGGAGGTGCTGCGCCATGTCGCGGGCCGGATCATCTTCAACGCGTGGCCGACCGGTGTCGCGGTGGCGTGGGGCCAGCACCACGGTGGTCCGTGGCCGTCGACGACGAACCCGCTGCACACGTCGGTGGGCGCCACGTCGATCCGCCGGTGGATCGCCCCGGTGACGTACCAGTCGTGGCCGGACGCGTTGCTGCCGCCGGAACTGCAGGACGCGAACCCGCTGGGCATCCCGCGCCGCGTCGACGGCGTGCTGGGCGTGCACTGATCGGTTTTGCGAGCGGGGCCGCTGACGTGACGTCGGCGGCCCCGCTTTTCGTTGGGATGACGCTTGACCTTGGAGTGCGCTCACAGGTTTAGCGTTGGGTGCATGAGAGTCGCCGAGCTCGCACGCCAGGTCGGGGTCCGGCCCGACACGGTGCGGTACTACGAACGCGCGGGGCTGATCGCACCGCCGCCGCGCACGTCGTCGGGGTATCGGCAGTACCCGTCGTCGGCCGCCGATCGGATCCGGTTCATCCGCGACTGCCAGCGCCTCGGGCTGACGTTGCGGGAGATCTCGTCGTTGCTCGCCGTCCGCGACACCGGCGAGTGCCCGTGCGAGCCGGCCGGGGAGTTGCTGCGGCGGCACATCGACGAGATCGACGCCGAAATGGCCCGGCTCGCGCGACTCCGCTCGGATCTGGTGGACATGGTCGGTACCGACTGTCCACCGTGGTGCCCGCCGGAGGGGAGGTGAACGGGATGGACGACTGCTGCACGAGTTGCGACTGCTGCTGACCGCCGATCGATTCGGACGGTTGACACCAATCCGGCGTGGCGCCCGCCGGATTCGGCTGTTCATCGGCGGTCACGGTGCCGTGGCCATCCCATCCGCTTCTAGAGCCTCGCGGCGATGACCCTCGCGCACTCGATCGCCTCGCACCGCGCGGTGTCGACTTCGACGTCGTAGGTCATCCCCCGATGCACCAGATCGGCCTGCACCTCGGCCATCCCGGCAACCCGATCGCCGCGCGCAAGCTCCCGGCCCGCGGCGACAGCGGGATCACACCGCACGCCGACCCACAGCACGACGAACCCGTCCAGCACCTTCTCCCACCGCTGCCGCGACTCGGGCCCACCCAGGAACACGTCGTCCACGATCACCCGCGCCCCCGCGCGCACCATCGCGGCGACCCCCTCCATCCACGCGTCCTCGAGCAACCGGAACTCGCCCCCGACGGTGACCTCACCGTCCTGCGCGAACCCGATCCCCTCGGACCCGAGCCGCAACCGCGCGGGCATCACGTCGATCAACGTGTCGACCCCGATCGCCAGCCACGCGTCGGGCAACAGGGCCTGCAGACACCGCGCGATCCCCGACTTGCCGGAGCTCGACCCGCCGTTGAGCACGATCACCTGAGCACTAGCCGCCTCGACATCCACCGGCCGACCGTACCCACGCCTCCCTCCCACCACGATCCGTTTCGCCGTCCCGCCACGCCCTTAGCAATGGGTCTTTTGACGACGTCGTCAAAAGACCCATTGCTAAACCCCAGCTCACAGCCGTCTCGCAACTGATATATCGCTGCCTCGGCCCGCCCGGATGCAAAAAACGTTTGCGGACGAAGTCAAAAGACTCATTGCAAAGAGGGTCAGCGGCGGGCGGCGCCGGCCCGGCGTTCCTCCTGCAGCTCCCGCTGGTACCCGAGGAAGTCGACCTCCAGGGTGTGCCGCTTGGACTTCACGTACCGGCTTCGCAGCGACTCCCGGTAAGCGGTGATCTCCGCCTTCATCTCCGGCGCCGAAGGCAACGCCGCACGCCCCGACACCAGATCGGCGATCCACTCCGCCTGCGCCTCGGCCAGCGGCATGATCGCCCCCAGCGGCTGGATCAGCCCGAGGAAGTACAGCCCGGGGTGCGCCGGATCCACGACCCGGCGATACAGCGACACCTCGTTGTCCGCGGACGACACGGCGGGGAACGCGGCGGAGTCCAGGAACGGGAACTCGACCTTGTACCCGGTGCAGTAAACGATGACGTCGACGTCCTCACGACTGCCGTCAGCGAAGACCACACCGGACCCGTCCAGCCGGGCGACGTTCGGCTTCACCGTGATGTCGCCGTGCCCGAGCCGGGTCAGCAGGTCGTCGGACACCGTCGGGTGCGCCGCCAAGATCCCGTGCGAGGGCTCGGGCAGCCCGTAGTCGGAGAGCTTGCCCCGCGCCAGCCGCAGCATCGCCCGCAGGGACAGCGCCTGCAGCCAGGCCGGCGCGAACCGGGCGAGCGGCGAGGTCGTCAGATGATCGGTCGGCATCCCGAACAGGTATTTGGGCATGATGTGCGCGCCGCGGCGCATCGCCAGAAACGTCCGGGAAGACACCCGCGACGACTCGACCGCGATGTCGCACGCCGAGTTCCCGATACCGAGAACCAGCACCCTCTTGTCCGCGAAACGCTCCGGCGTCTTGTAGAAGTGCGCGTGCAGCTCCTCGCCGTCGAACGAGCCGGGAAAGGCGGGTTCCGGCATCCGCGGCGACCAGTGATGCCCGTTCGCGACGATGACCGAGCTGTACGAGGACGAACCTTCCGAACCCGTGTCGCGGTCGCGCGTGGTGACCGAATACCCACCCGAAGCTGCCGAAACCGAGACGACCTCGGTCCGGAACCGGATGCGGTCGCGGAATCCGTGGTGCTTCACGAAGTCGTCGAAGTACTCGGCGATCTGGAAGTGCGACGGGTAGGCCGGGAGGTTCGCGGACATCGGGAAGGACTTGAACTCCATCATCTGCCGCGAGGTGTTGATGTGGAGCGAACGGTAGGCGGACGACATGCCGTTGTCGTTGAGGTAGCGCCAGTTGCCGCCGATCTCGGAACCCGACTCGAAGCAGTCGTACTCGATGCCGCGGGCGCTGAGCACCTGACATGCGGCGATGCCGGAAGAGCCTGCCCCGATGACGCACACGCGGTCCATGAGGATGAAGTATTTTCACGTTCAGACCGGCTGTCAATCGCCCCGGCGCAAATGCCGAAACCGGACGAAATTGTCGGACCTGAACGACATGATGCCCGCATGACAGACGCGATCGTGGCCGAAGGCCTGGTCAAACGCTACGGGTCGGTCGTCGCACTCAACGGCCTGAACCTCAAAGTGCCCGAGGGCACCATCACGGGTCTGCTCGGCCCCAACGGCGCGGGCAAGACGACGGCGGTGCGGGTGTTCACCACCCTGCTCGACGCCGACGAGGGGGCGGCACGCGTCGCCGGCCTCGACGTCCGCAAGCAAGCCGGCGAACTCCGCAAGAGCATCGGCCTGTCCGGCCAGTACGCCGCGGTCGACGACAACCTGACGGGGTTCGAGAACCTCGACATGGTCGGCCGCCTCTACCACCTCGGGCGCGCCAGGAGTCGCGAACGTGCCCGCGAACTGCTCGCCCGGTTCGACCTCGAGGACGCCGCCGACCGTCCCGTGAAGGGCTACTCCGGCGGCATGCGTCGCAGGCTCGACCTCGCGGGCGCGCTCGTCGCGAAGCCGTCGGTGCTGTTCCTCGACGAACCCACCACGGGCCTCGATCCCCGCTCACGCCTCGGCATGTGGGACGTCATCGAGGAACTCGTCAAAGGCGGCACCACGGTTCTCCTCACCACCCAGTACCTCGAGGAGGCCGACCGCCTCGCCGACCAGATCGCCGTGATCGACCGGGGCAAGGTGATCGCCGAGGGCACCTCCGACCAACTGAAGGAACAGGTCGGCGGCGAACGGCTCGAACTCTCCGTCGCCACCAACGCCGAACTCGGCATCTCCCGGACAGCGCTGGCCGATCTCGCCGTCGGCGCGATGGAGTCCGACGAACGCCAGCACCACCTCACCGTGCCGGTCGCCGGCGGGTCCTCGGTGCTGATGGAGGCGATCCGGCGGCTCGACGCCGAGTCGGTGAAGGTGCTCGACGTCGGACTGCGCAGGCCGACGCTCGACGACGTGTTCCTGACCCTGACCGGCCACCACGCGGAAGACGAGGACGAGAAGTGAAGCTGCTGCAAGCGCTCGCCGACGGGTCGGTCGTCGCCAAGCGCAACCTGATCAAGATCAAGCGGGTGCCGGACCTGCTGGTGTTCTCGACCGCCGCGCCGATCATGTTCGTGCTGCTGTTCGCCTACGTGTTCGGCGGCTCGATCGAGATCCCCGGCATGGACTACCGCGAGTTCCTGATGGCCGGCATCTTCGCGCAGACCGTGCTGTTCGGCGCCACCATCACCGGCAGCGGACTCGCCGAGGACATGACCAAGGGCATCATCGACAGGTTCCGCTCGCTGCCGATGGCGCGCTCGGCTGTCCTGGTGGGCCGCACGACGTCCGACCTGGTCAACAACGCGCTGGTCGTCGTCATCATGATGATCACCGGTCTGATCGTCGGCTGGCGCATCCACTCGTCACCCCTGGAGGCGCTCGCCGGAGTCGCGATCCTGCTGCTGTTCGCCTACGCGTTCTCGTGGGCGATGGCGTGGATCGGGCTCCTGGTGCGCAGCCCCGAGGTGTTCAACAACGCGAGCTTCATCTTCATCTTCCCGATCACCTACATCGCGAACACGTTCGTGCAGTCGGAGAAGCTGCCGTCGGTGCTGCGGCACATCGCGGAGTGGAACCCGGTGTCGGCGGTGACGCTGGCCGCCCGCGAGCTCTTCGGCAACACCTCGCCGTTGCAGGCACCGCCGGACGCCTGGCCGTTGCAGCACCCGGTGCTCGCGTCACTCGGCTGGGTGGTGATCTTCCTGCTGGTCTTCGTTCCGCTGGCCAACTACCAGTACAAACGCGCGGTGGCCCGCTGAGTGGAACGGGGTATGCCCGAGGCACCCCGGGCCAATACGTTGTGCCCCATGCGAAAGCTTCTGGTGGCAGTCACGTCGGTACTGGCGATCACGGTCTCCACGGGCACGGCGGCGGGCGAACCGCTGCCGTGCCCGGAGATCTTCGCGACGAACAACACCGCGATCATCACCGACCCCGATGATCCGCGCCTGCAGGACAAGCTGGTCAAGTTCGACCGCGAGGTGCGCGGCATCGTGCGCGCCAACGGCGGCGTCACCACCCGGTCCACGCTGCTCGACGGCGTGTTCTGGTCGAGCGATCTGCGGCAGACGACGTTCGAACGCTCGCGCAAGTTCGACGTCACCCTCAACGAGGAAAGCCTGCGGCACACGGCCTCGACGATCAGCAAGCAGTTCAGGCAGGAGTCGGTGCTCACGTTCCGCTTCCTGCCCGCGAACTCGCCGAAGGTCGACGCCGTCCAGGTCGAGGTCGACGGCATCACCGCCCAGCAGGTCCGCGAGGGCCTCCTCAACGACGCCGTCGCCCGCGAGAAGCTCGGCGGCGGCAGCGTCACGTTGCGGAACAAGGCGATCCTCATCGCGGACGTCAACGACCTCCCGACCGTGCGCGCGTTCGTCACCGACATCGGCGGGGACATGAGCAAGGCCAAGGTGCGCAAGGGTGCCTGGGAGTTCGTCGGCGCAGAAGAAACTCCTTTGTGGATCCAGCAAAACGCCGCCTAACCTCGTAGGCATGGCAGCAACTGTGGTCCGCGGCCAGAACGTGGACATCCGAATGTGGACTCGACCGGACGAGGTCGAGGAGTTCGCCATGCAACAGCTCCAGAACATCTCCGCGTTGCCGTGGGCCGTCAAGCACATCGCCGTGATGCCCGACGTGCACTACGGAAAGGGCGCCACGGTGGGATCGGTGATCGCGTTGCGCGACGCCGTCTCCCCCGCGGCGGTCGGCGTGGACATCGGCTGCGGCATGGCCGCCGTGCGCACCTCGCTCACGGCGAGCGACCTGCCGGCGACGTTGCGCGGCCTGCGGTCGCGCATGGAGGCCGTGGTCCCCGTCGGTTTCGGTCAGCACAAGGCGACCGCCTTCACCGAAAGGGACGCGGCCGACTGGACGCCGTTCTGGAGGAAGTTCGACGACCTGACGCCTGCCGTGAAGGCGCGCGCCGACAAGGCGATGCACCAGATGGGCACGCTCGGCGGCGGCAACCACTTCCTCGAGGTCTGCCTGGACACCGACCAGCAGGTGTGGGTCATGCTGCACTCCGGGTCGCGCGGGATCGGCAACGAGCTGGCGCAGCATCACATCGCGGCGGCGCGCAAGCTCGCGCACAACGCCGAGCTGCCGGACCCGGACCTCGCCGTGTTCCTCGCGGGCACGCCCGAGATGGCGGCGTACCGGCACGACTTGTACTGGGCGCAGGACTACGCGCGGCGTAACCGCGCGGTCATGCTGCGTTTGGTCTGCGACGTGCTGCGCGCCGACTTCCCGCACATCCGGTTCGAGGAGCCGATCTCGTGTCACCACAACTACGTCTCCGAGGAGAACCACTTCGGTGAGGACGTCCTGGTGACCCGCAAGGGCGCGATCCGGGCCGGACGCGGCGAGCTGGGCATCATCCCGGGCTCGATGGGCACCGGCTCGTACATCGTGCGCGGTCTCGGGAACCCGGACTCGTTCGAGTCGGCGTCGCACGGCGCCGGCCGGAAGATGTCGCGCAACAAGGCCCGCAAGACGTTCACGACCCAGGATCTCGCCGCCCAGACAAGTGGTGTCGAGTGCCGCAAGGACTCCGGCGTGGTGGACGAGATTCCGGGCGCCTACAAGGACATCGACACCGTGATGGCGAACCAGTCCGACCTCGTGGAAGTCGTGGCCAAGCTCAAGCAGGTGGTTTGTATCAAGGGTTGATGTTTCCCTTTCGGGAAGCAGGGAAAGCCTCCAGGACAGCAGAGACATTTGCCTGTCTTGGAGGTTTTCCATGTCAACGGGCGCCATCATCGGCCTGGTGGTCGCGGTTCTCGTGGTGCTGGTCGTCCTCGTGTTCGTGCTGAGGCCCGCCATGCAGCGCAAGAAGCTGCGCGATCGCTTCGGCCCCGAGTACGACCACGCGGTCGAGCGCAACGACAGCAGAACGGCCGCGGAGAAGGAGCTCGCCGAGCGGGAGCACCGTCACAGCGAGTTCGACCTGAAGCCGCTTTCCGCTACGGCGCAGGACAGTTACCGCCGGCACTGGGCGAACGTGCAGGCGAAGTTCGTCGATTCGCCGGAGAGCGCCATCGCGGACGCCGACCGGCTGGTGACGGACCTGATGGCCGAGCGCGGCTATCCCACCGAGGGTTACGAAGCGCAGCTGAGCGTGCTGTCCGTGGAACACGCACGGACCCTGGAGCACTACCGCAAGGCGCACGACATCTCCGAACGCCAGGAGATCGGCGAGGCGAGCACCGAGGACCTGCGCACCGCGATGGTGCACTACCGCGAGCTGTTCACCGACCTGCTCGAACGAGGTGCGGCGCCACGCAAGGACAAGGACCGTGAGGCCGTGCGGAAGGAGAAGACGGATGTCTGAGGCACCTACCCACTCGGCGGCGGTTCCGGCTCGCCCCCAGCAGACTTCGCAGCAGAATCCTCAGCAGATGCCACAGCAGACTGAGCGTTCCCCGCAGACCGAACGCGTGCAGCAGGCGGAACGTCAGGCGGAGAAGCAGGCTGAGCGGCACGAGGAGCGCACGCCGCAGTCACAGACCCAGACTCAGTCCCAGCCGCCGCGTGCCGACCAGCGCGAGCACCGCGCCGAGCGCCAGGAACAGCGCGAGCAGCGCACCGAACAGCGTGAGCAGCGCACAGAACAGCGCGAGCAGCGGACGTCCAGCAGGCTCGAAGACGAGTGGCAGGCCGTGCAGTACGAGTTCGTCGACGACCCGAAGGCGGCCGTGCGCAAGGCGGACGAGCTCGTGACGCGAGCGCTGGAGGAGCTCAACACCCGTCACCGCTCCCTCACCGACCAGCTCAAGGGAAACGGTGATCCACAGACCGAGGACCTGCGACTGGCTCTCCACCGTTATCGGGAACTGTTCAAGTCGCTCGTCGCCGTCAAATAGATGTGGCAGCCCCGGCGCCGCGGCCGTAACAGGTGGCGGCGCCGGCAGGCATGTCCTCAGCTGTGTCTGATCAGCTGTGTCTGATCAGCTGTGTCTGATCAGCTGTGTCTGATCAGCTGGGCAGCTCGCGGATCTCCATCTCCAGCACGTCGATCTCGTCGCTGATGGCCTCGTCGAGCATGTCGTCGAGCAACTTGCGGCACTCCGCCGATCCGCAACGCGGCAGTCCCGTGCCGAACCTGGGCACCTGCTCCCACCACACCGCCGGGTTGTTCCAGAACGACCCGGAACCCTGGTCGACGCCCTCGAGACAGCGCAGCTTCTGGTCGCTCTCCGGAAGAGCCCGCACGAACTCGATGAACAACGCCAACGCGTCGGGATTGCTCACCGGGACCGCGCCGTAGCCGCGCAGGCAGTCTTCGAGTTCAGCGAGGAACTCCGCCTTGAAGGACACGGCACACCCCCGCTCCTCCGCACCGTTGCGGACGTTCTGAATTCGTAGCGTCAACAGTACCTCCGCAGCCTGAACCGGAAACGAGTGCGAACGGGCGGTATCTTCTTGTGCCCGCAGAGGGTCCGGTGACCCGCAGTCACTTCACCCACTGGTCACCCACGTTCGTTCGTGGCGTGCCGAGACACGAGAAACCCGTTGCTGAGCTTGACGATCTGGCCCCGACCAGCTCGTCGGCCGGTGCACACCGGACGTGCCGCTCGCTCAGGGACGGGCGACCGTCAGCCTCCCGGACGCGCCGGGGAGTCACGCAAAGTGCGCGGCACATATCCGTTGGGGCCCGAAAGGAATTCCGCGCACAGTGTCTATTTTGGACACTTGAGTGCATTTTCTTCGCGCATTGAGCTGCACGCGAATCTGTTCCTAACGATCCGCGTGCAGCCTCGCGACGAAGCTGAATCGATCACCGCGGTACAGCGACCGGGCGCGTTCGATCGGGTGACCCTCGACGTCGTAGGAGACGCGGTGCAGCAGCAACATCGGCAGCGCCGGGTTGGTGCCGATCAACAACGCCTCGCGCGGCGTCGCGAGCACCGTCTCGACGCGCTCCTCGGCCTCGGCGAAACGCACGCCGAGGCGTTCGGTGAGGCATGCGTAGAGCGACCCGGCGGGGTCGAGCTTCTCCAGCAGACCCGGGAAGCGGCCGAGGCTGAGATAGGTCGATTCGAGGCCGATGCGCTCGTCGTCGGCGAGCAGGACGCGTTCGAGGTGAACGACCGGGTCGCCGGGTTCGAGCACGAGATCGCGGGCGAGGCCGTCGTCGGCGCCGATCTCCTCGACCGTGATCACCGTGCGGTTCGGCTCGACGCCCTGACGGCGCATGCCCTCGGTGTAGCTGACGAGCGACAGCGGCTGGACGAGCTTCGGCGGCGCGACGAAAGTGCCACTGCCCTGACGGCGGATGAGCAGCCCTTCGAGCACCAGTTCGCTGACGGCCTGGCGGAGCGTGACGCGCGAGACGGAGAACCGTTCGGCGAGCTCGCGTTCGGACGGCAGGACGGTGCCTTCGCCGAGGGTCTCGACGAGGTCGAAGAGCTCGGCCTTGACCGCGTAGTAGCGCGGGACTCGGCCGTGTTCGGGAATGCCCGCGCGAACGGGTCGATCAGCGCGGTGCGGCGGGACGCGGTTCACGTGGCGTGAGCCTACGTCACGCCCCGTGTGTTCAGGACGCGAGCTTCGGCGGATCGGGGATCTTGTAGCCGGAAGATCCGATGTTCGTCTCCAGCGACTTGCGCCACGCGCCCGTGTCGATCATCTTCTGCAGCGCTGCCTGGACCTTGGCCTTGCTGCTGGGGTCGTCGCGGTGCAGGCCGACGCCGTACTCCTCCTTGCTGAACGGGTCACCGACCACGCGCAGCAGTTCGGGGTTCTGGGCGGCGTAACCGGCGAGCAGCACGTCGTCGGTCGTGACGGCGTCGACGTTGTCGGCCAGCAGCGCGGTGACGCAGTCGCTGAACTTGGCGTACTCGACCAGGTTCACGTCCTTGGCGAACTGCTCCTTGACGTACGCCGCCGAGGTGGAGCCCGCGGTGGAACACAGGCGCAGGCTCGCGTTGAGCGACTTGGGGCCGTCGATGCGCGTCTCGTTCATGCGCACCAGCAGGTCCTGGCCGGCGACGAAGTACGGGCCGACGAAGTCGACGATCTCCTTGCGCTTGTCCGTGATCGAGTAGGTGGAGACGACCATGTCGGCCTCACCGCTGGTCAGCAGCGTTTCCCGGTTGCCGGGCTGTGCTTCCTTCCAGGTGATGTTCTGCTCGTCGACACCCAGTTCGTTCGCGATGAACTTGGCGACGTCGACGTCGAAGCCGCGGTAGCTGCCGTCGAGCCTGCGCACCGCCATGCCAGGCTGGTCGAACGACACAGCGATGGTCATGCGGTCGTTCGAGCTGACCTTTCCCACCATGGTGGACTTGTCGCCTCCCGCGCAGGAGGCGAGAAGAAGCACGGCCGCACATGTTGTCGCCAGCAGGCGGAGGAGCGCTCTCGGCGTCATTCGTCCCTCTTACAGCGTGGATCGCGGGCATGCGCCGACGCACCATGGGCAATGTTGCTCGGCGATGCCGGAAACCTAAGCGGCGATGGGACGCATGTCCATACCTCTGGGTGAATGAAACGACGGAATCGTTGCGGTGGACAGGTCAGCGCAGGCGTCGCGGGCCGGCGTCGTGCAGGGACGGCGGCGGGCCGACGACTATGCGCGCGCTGCTGACGAAAGCCCCTGCGGCAGAAGCAAGAACAGGTTCGAGCTTCAACGACCGCACCTCCGGAAGGTCTTCGGCCAGTGCCGCCAAACGGAGTACCAGATCCTGAAGTGCTTTCAGGTCCGCGGGTTCGTCGCCGCGGTAACCAGTCAGCAGCGGCGCGGCTTTCGGTGCCGCAACGAGTTCGGCGGCGTCGGTGTCGGTGAGCGGTACCGCCCGGTAGGCACGGTCGCCGAGAAGGTCGCTGACCAGACCCGACAGTCCGAACCAGATCAGCGTGCCGAAGCTCGGGTCGTCCTGCAGGCCGAGGACGCAGCTGACTCCCTTGGGCGCCATGCGTTGCACGTACACGCCGGGTTTGCCGCTGAGCGCGGCGAGGTCGTGGTAGGCGGCCTTGACCGATTCTCGTTGCGCGATGTCGAGTCGCACTCCGACGAGATCGGTGCGGTGGCGGAGACGTTCGGTGGTGGCCTTCATCGCGACCGGGTAACCGAGTTCGTCGGCGGCTTCGGCTGCGTCTTCGGCGCTGTGGGCGATGCGGAACGGGACGACGTCGATGCCGTAGCAGTTCAGGAGTTCGACAGCGGTGTGGTCGTCGAGCAACTGTTCGGTGTCGGTGTTGTCCACAATGGACCGGGCCCGGTCGACGTCGATGCCCTCCGGTCGCGTGAAGTTGCCCTGGGGCGCGGCACGCCAGCGGGCGTAGCGGACGGCGCGGGCCAATGCGAGAACGGCGCGTTCCGGACTGGCGTAGCTGGGGATCGAGCCCTTCCCCGGCATTTTCAGCTCGTCTGGAATTCCCTCGACCGCGAGGAACGTCGAGACGATCGGCTTCGTGCGGTGCGCGGCCTCTTTGAGCGCGCGGGCGTAGGCGGCGCCGGGGACCGCGATCGGTGGCACGAACACGACGACGAGCGCGTCGGTGTCCGCGCGGTCGAGGGCCTCCTCCACCGCCTTCGCGAACTCCTCGGGGGTGGCCTGGGCGCCGACGTCGACGGGGTCGCCCGCGAGATCGAGGTCCTGGGCGAGCAGCGTGTCGGCGGCGAGCAGGCCGATGGCGGTGGAGTTGCCGACGACGGCGACGCGCTTGCCCTTGGGCAGCGGCTGGTGAGCCAGCAGCAGAGCGGTGTCGAACAGCTGGGCCAGCGAGTCGACCCTGATCACGCCGGCCTGCTCGAACAACGCCTGGACGCTCGCCTCGTCGACCTTCGCGGCGGTGGCGGCGAGGCCCGGGACGACGGCGTGCCGGCCGGACTTGACCGCGACGATGGGCTTGGTGCGGCCGAGCCGTCTGGCGAGCCTCGCGAACTTGCGGGGGTTGCCGAACGACTCCAGGTAGAGCAGGACGACGTCGGTGGCGGGGTCGGTCTCCCAGTACTGCAGCAGGTCGTTGCCGGAGACGTCGGCCCGGTTTCCCGCCGAGACGAACGTGGACAGGCCGAGGCCCCAGCCGGCGGCGTTGGCGAGGATGGCCGTGCCGAGGGCGCCTGACTGGCAGAAGAAGCCCGCGCGGCCTCGTGCCGGGAGTTTCGGGGCGAGGCTCGCGTTGAGGCGGATCTTGGGGTCGAGGTTGAGCACGCCGAGTGCGTTCGGTCCGACAACGCGCATGCCGTGCGCTCTCGCCTCGGCCGCGAGCCTGCGTTCGGCTGACAGACCGTCCGGGCCCGTCTCGCCGTAGCCGGAGCTCACGACGACGAGCGCCTTCACGCCCTTCGCGAGGCACGCGTCCATGACCTCGTCGACGCTGGCCGCGGGGACGGCGACGACGGCGAGGTCGACGTCGTCGGGGATGTCGAGCACGGTCGGGTACGCCCTGACGCCCCTGACGGCGCGATGCTCGGCGTTGACCGGGTAGACGGGGCCGTTGAAGTCGGCTTCGAGGAGGTTCTTCAGGACCGCGTGCCCGATCTTGGTCGGGTCGGTGGAGGCGCCGATGACCGCGACTGACCTGGGGTGCAGCAGGTTGTGCACGCTGCGGGCCTCGGCGGCCTGCTCGCGGGCCCTGGCGACGGCGACGGACTCCTCGGTGGGGTCGATCGCGAACTCCAGGTGCAGCACGCCGTCCTCGAACGCCCTGCTGACCTGGTAGCCGGCGTCGCGGAACACCCGGACCATCTGCCCGTTCTCGGCCAGCACCTCGGCCTCGAACCGCGTCAGCCCGACCTCCCTGGCCGCCGCGGCGAGGTGTTCGAGCAGGATGCTGCCCAGCCCACGCCCCTGGTGCCCGTCCTCGACGACGAACGCGACCTCGGCGCTGTTTCCCTGATGGTTGCCGCCGTGGAGCCGGTCGAACCTGCCGACGGCGACGATGTCGTCGCCGAGCAACGCGATGAGCGCCACCCGGTCGTGGTGGTCGACAGTGCTGAACCGTTCGAGGTCCCGCTGCGGGATCCGCGGGTAGGGCCCGAAGTAGCGGAAGTACCGCGTCCGCTCGGACAGCCGGCCGTGGAACTCCCTGAGTCTCTCGCCGTCGCCCGGCGTGATGGGTCGCAGGTGGACGGTGCCGCCGTCGCTGAGGACGACGTCCGCCTCCCACTGCCGCGGGAAGTCGAACGGATCTCTGGCAGCGTCCCCGTGACCGTCGTTGACAGCGTCCGTTTCCGGCATTCGGCTTCAGTCCCTGGGGTCGTCGGGATCAAGTCCGTGCAGCGGGAACACCGCACGGCGAGTGTCACGGATCGCCTTGTCCACCGGCTCCTCCGTGTCGCCGCCCCACGGCTGGTGTCCAGCGTCGCATCCATCGGTCATGGACGTGGGCAACGGCCAGTCGGGCGCGATGCGTGTCGCGTGTGCCACCCACTCCGCCGGCAACGGCCGGTTGGGGTCCACGTCGCGGTCCAGCACCGTCGCCAGCAGGTGCGTCCACGACCGCGGCACGACCCTGAGCAGCTCGTACCCACCGCCGCCCAGCGCGAGCCACTTGAACCCGTGCTCGTTCACCAGTTCCCGGAACGCCTGGTAGATCGCCCGATGCCCGTCCACGCTCAACGCCAGATCCGCGAGCGGGTCCTCCTTGTGGGTGTCCACACCGCACTGGGTAACCAGTACCTGCGGCCTGAACGCCTTCACCAACGCCGGCACCGTCGCGTGGAACGCCCGCATCCACCCGCCGTCCCGCGTCCCGGCCGGCAACGGAACGTTGACCGCACTCCCCTCGGCGCCCGCGCCGCCGACCTCACCGGCCCACCCGGTCCCCGGCCACAGGCTCATCGGATGCTGGTGCAACGAGATCGTCAGCACCCGCGGGTCGTTCCAGAACGCCGTCTGCACCCCATCCCCGTGGTGCACGTCAACATCGACGTACGCGATGCGCTCGACCCCGCTGCGCAACAACCACTCGATCGCCACCGCACAGTCGTTGTAAACGCAGAACCCGGCCGCGCTGTCCGGCATCGCGTGGTGCAAGCCACCGGCGATGTTGACCGCCCGGTCCGCCTCACCCGACGCAATGGCCCGCGCCGCCGCCAACGACCCGCCGACCACCAACGCCGAAGCCTCGTGCATCCGCTCGAAGACAGGGTTGTCCGGCGTCCCCAACCCGTGGCCGACGTCCCACCCGGCCGTGGGCGCCGCCTGCACAGCGCTCAAGTACCCGGGCCTGTGCACCAGCTCGATCTCTTCGTCACTGGCCGCCTCGGGCACCCGCAACTCGACGCCCTCGAGCACCCCGAGCGCCGTGGCGAGCCGAACCGTCAGGTCGAGCCGGACGGGATTGAGCGGATGGTCGCCACCGAGGTCGTACCCGAGGAAGGACCGATCCCAGACAACAGCGGCTGGCTTACCCATGCCCAGCAACCTACCCACCGATCGGCTCAACCGGTGATCACGATTGGTCGCCGCGCGCCCGCCGCTCCGTGCCCACAGCCGCACCGCCGCCTACAGTCCCCACTCGCCGGGCCCCGAACCCGGAACCGAACTCACCGAACAGGGGTCAGACGCGACATGCACCTGCGACCAGCGGCCAACGCCCTCGCGCTGTACCTGTCTCTGGGCCTCTCCCTGGGTCTGACCCTCACCGCCGTCACAGGCTGCAGCGAACAGGTCAAGGGCTCCGCGATAGCCGACACCAACGCGGCGCCGGAACCCGCCGACCCCACCTCGACCTCGAAGAAGCCGCCCGTCAGCACCTCGGCCACGAAGCCCGCCGACCCCACCACCCAGAAGCCGGGCGACGTGAAGATCACCACCAAGAAGAAGGCCGCGGGCCTCGAAACCTGCGGCGTCCTCAAAGCCGCGGACATCGAAGCCGCGACCGGCGGCAAGTCCTCAGCGGACGGCGGCTGCATCCACAGCACCACCGGCCCGTCCACCGTCATCACCCAGATGGTCACGGTCCCCGACGTGGTGGGCTCGGACGGCGAGAAGAAGCAGATCGAGATCGGTGGCAACACCGCGTGGCAGGTCGCCGCCTCCAAGGAGGACTGCCAGGTCACCGTCATGCTGACCGACGACCCGACGGTCATCACCCCGGCCTTCTCGGTGAGCGTCCTGGCGATCGACGACCTGGACACCTGCGCCACCGCCCTGAAACTCGCCACCGAGGGCTTCAACCGCATCCCCGCCGCCTGACCACCCCAGCAGAACGCCCCAGCAGAACGACCTCAGCCGAACGACCTCAGCCGCCGGTAGCGACCTCCCGGTCCAGCGCACACCAGTTGGACCACGACCCGGCGTACAGCGCCGCCGGCTTCTCGGCCGACGTGATCCCGGCAACCTCCAGCGCCAGCACGACGGACGACGCGGTCACACCAGACCCGCAGTACGCGCCCACGGCCACGTCACCCGACACCCCGAGCTCGGCGAACCGCGCGGCCAGCTCCGGCCCGCCGAGCCACCGCCCGTCCGCGCCGACGTGCCCGGTCGACGGCGCGTTGAGCGCACCCGGAACGTGCCCGGCTTTGGGATCCACCGGCTCGGTCTCGCCGCGATACCGCGCCGCCGCCCGTGCGTCGAGCAGCACGCCTTCCTGCGCGAGCGCCGCCGCCCCGTCCGCGTCCAGCACGGGCATCTGCCCCGCCCGCACCACCACGTCCCCGGCCGCATCACCCGTCAGGCGCACCGGCTCCTCCGCGGTCACCGGCAGCCCGGCCGCCTCCCACGCGGCGAACCCGCCGTCCAGCACCGCCACCTCGCCGTAACCGGCCCACCGCAACAGCCACCACACCCGCGCGGCGACCGAACCGTCCCCAGCGTCGTACGCCACGACCTGGCCGCCCTCGCGCACGCCCGCGCGGCGCAGCACCTCCTGCAGCCGCTCCGGATCCGGCAGCGGATGCCGGCCACCCACACCGGGCGGAGCGGACAACTCGGTGTCCAGATCCACGTACACCGCGCCAGGCACATGGCTGACCTCGTAGTCTTGGCGTCCGGGTGGTCCGCCGAGACGCCACCGCACGTCCAGCACGACAGTGGCCGGACGCGCACGCAGCGCATCGGCGAGGGCCTCAGGAGTGATCAAGGGATGCACGGCTCACATCCTGCACCCGCGCGGACACCTGTGTCCCCCGGCACGACTACCATTGACACCATAAGAAGGGGAGCGGGTGTGAACGACCTCATCGACACGACGGAGATGTATCTCCGCACGATCTACGAGCTCGAGGAAGAGGGCGTGGTGCCACTGCGCGCCCGCATCGCCGAGCGGCTCGGCCAAAGTGGACCGACGGTCAGCCAGACGGTGGGCCGCATGGAACGCGACGGCCTGGTGGTCGTGGCGGAGGACCGCCACCTCGAGCTCACCGAGCAGGGCCGCAACCTCGCGATCGCCGTCATGCGCAAGCACCGGCTCGCCGAGCGCCTCCTCGTGGACATCATCGGGCTCGAATGGGAGCACGTGCACAGCGAGGCATGCCGCTGGGAGCACGTGATGAGCGAGGCGGTCGAACGCAAGCTCATCAAGCTGCTCGGCAACCCCACCACCTCGCCCTACGGCAACCCGATCCCCGGCCTCGACAAGCTGGGCGACGGCGAGCCCGCCCCGCCCGCCGAGGCGGACCTGGTGCGCGTGGACGAGGTGGCCCGCCGCGGCGGCGGACGCGTCGAGGTGCGCCGCATCGCCGAGCACGTCCAGCTCGACCCGGACCTGATGGCCGAACTGAAGGACGCAGGCGTCGTGCCGGGCGGCACCGTAGAGGTCGGGGCGCTCGGTGGCGCCAAGGTCGTCCAGGTGCGCGGCGGCAACGGCAACACCGCCGAGCTCGACCCCGCGGTCGCTCACGCAGTCCTGGTGCTCGCCCGGTGACCCAGACGACGACACCGGCGGCGAAGGCGACCGACGCCTTCCAGCGACTACACGGACGCGCCCCCGAAGGGGTCTGGTCGGCACCCGGCCGCGTCAACCTCATCGGTGAGCACACCGACTACAACGACGGCTACGTGCTGCCGTTCGCGTTGCCCCACCGCATCGCGGTCGCGGCGTCGCCGCGTGCCGACGGCGTGATGACCGTCAGCACGCTCGGCGACGACGGCGGGGTGCAGGGCGCGGACCCGGTCGTCGTGGCCGACCTAGTCCCCGGAACCGTCAAGGGGTGGGCCGCGTACCCCAGCGGCGTTGCCTGGGCCCTGCGCGAGCAGGGGATTCCCGTCACCGGAGGTGCCGACCTCGTCATCGCGGGCGACGTGCCCGCGGGGGCCGGTCTCTCCTCGTCGCACGCTCTGGAGTGCGCCGTCGCTCTCGCGCTGCTCGGCCTCGCCGGCGTCGACGCCGAGCGGCCGGACATCGCGCGCTGGGTGCAGCGCTCCGAGAACGACTTCGTGGGCGCGCCGACCGGCATCCTCGACCAGACCGCGTCGCTGTGCTGCATCGAAGCGCACGCCCTGTTTTACGACGTGCGCTCCGGCAAGCCGGAACAGGTCGCGTTCGACGCGGCTGCCAGCGGGCTCGAGGTTCTCGTCGTCGACACGCGTGCCAGCCACGCTCTCGTCGACGGCGGCTACGGCGCCCGGCGGGCGGGCTGCGAACGTGCCGCGGGCATCCTCGGCGTTCCCGCGCTGCGCGACGTCGACTTCGCCGAGCTCGACGAGGCGCTCGTCCGGCTGCCCGAAGAGCTGCGTCCGCTGGTGCGGCACGTCGTGACCGAGAACGACCGAGTCCTGCGCACCGTCGAACTGCTCCGCGCGGGCAAGCTCGCCGACGTCGGCCCCCACCTCTCGGCTTCCCACGCGAGCCTCCGGGACGACTACCGCGTCTCCTGCCTGGAACTCGACGTCGCCGTCGAGTCCGCGATGGCCGCGGGCGCTCTCGGCGCCAGGATGGTCGGCGGCGGCTTCGGCGGTTCGGCCATCGCCCTCGTGCCCGTCGAACGGCACGACGAGGTCGAACGGTCCGTGCTCGCCGGCTTCGCCTCGCGTTCGCTCACGCGACCGAGGCTCTTCACGGCGGTTCCGTCCGCAGGTGCGGACAGGGACCGGTAGCGAACAACGATCTTTACCAGGAATGCGAGGACTGTGGTGAAGCTGCTCGTCACGGGCGGAGCCGGATACGTCGGCAGCGTGTGCGCCGCCAGACTGCTCGAAGCCGAGCACGAGGTGGTCGTCCTCGACGACCTCTCGACCGGCCACGAGGACGCCGTCCCCGCGGGAGCGCGCTTCATCCGGGGTGACATCGCCGAGGTGATCGGCGATGTCCTCGCGGAAGGGTTCGACGGAGTTCTGCACTTCGCGGCGAAGTCCCTCGTCGGCGAGTCCATGCAGGACCCCGGCAAGTATTGGACGGGCAACGTCCTTACCGCGATTCATCTGCTCGACGCGATGAAGGATCACGGCACGCCGAAGCTCGTCTTCTCCTCGACTGCCGCGACCTACGGCGAGCCGCGGGAGGTGCCGATCCCCGAGACCGCGCCGACCGCGCCCACCAACACCTACGGCGCCACCAAGCTGGCCATCGACCACGCGATCACGTCGTACGCCGCCGCGCACGGCCTGGCGGCGACGAGTCTGCGGTACTTCAACGTCGCCGGCGCCTACGGCAGCATCGGTGAGCGGCACGCGACCGAGACCCACCTGATCCCGCTCGTGCTCCAGGTCGCCCTCGGGCAGCGGGAGCACATCTCGATCTACGGCGAGGACTGGCCCACCGAGGACGGCACCTGCGTCCGCGACTACATCCACGTCACGGACCTCGCGGACGCCCACCTCCTCGCACTCGACCACGCCACCGCGGGCGAGCACCGGATCTACAACCTCGGCAACGGCACCGGCTTCTCCGTCAAGCAGGTCATCGACACCTGCCGCGAGGTCACCGGCCACCCGATCCCCGCCGTCGTCGCCCCCAGGCGCGCCGGCGACCCGGCCGTCCTCGTCGCCTCCGCCGAGCGGGCCCGCACGGACCTCGGCTGGAAGCCCGAGCGCGCCGACCTCGCCGGCATCGTCCGCGACGCGTGGGAGTTCACCCGCGCCCGGCACGGAGCCTGAGCCGGCATGACCGACTTCGCCTCCTTCGAGAGCTACAACTCCACCCCGCGACTCGCATCGCTCGCGCTGTCCCCGGACGGCACCCGGCTCGTCACGGTCGTCTCCTCCCTCGCCCCGGACGGCAAGACGTGGCAGGGCGCTCTCTGGGAGGTCGACCCCACCGGCGAGCGGGACGCCGTCCAGCTGACCCGCTCCGCCAAGGGCGACTCGTCCCCGGTGTTCGCGGCGGACGGATCGCTGCTGTTCCTGTCGGCCCGCCCGGATCCGCTCGCGAAACCGGGTGAGAGCAACGACAAGAAGGCGCTGTGGCGGCTTCCGGTCCGCGGTGAGGCCGCCGAGATCCTGCGGCCGGGGAGCGGAGTCGGTCAGCTGCGGGCCGCCGGTGAGACGGTGCTGTTCACGTCGTCGGCGTACCGCTTCACGGAGTTCGGCGACGACGACAACGCCAAGCGCAAGGCTCGCGAGGACGCGGGCGTGACAGCGATCCTGCACGAGTCGTACCCGATCCGGTACTGGGACGCGGATCTCGGTCCCGCCTACCCGCGGTTGTTCGCGGCTCCTCTCACGGACGTCTGTGCCGAGAAGGTCACCACCCTCAGCGAAGACTCCGAAAGCCGGCTCAGCGACGAGGACGTCGCTCTCAGTCCAGACGGGAAGTGGGCCGTCTACGGCCACGCCGTGGACGTCAGCGCCGCTTACGGTCGCAGGATCGAACTGCGGCTCGTGGCCACGACCGGCGGCACGTCGCGGGTCATCGCTTCCGAGGAGGGGTTCTCCTTCTCGGACGCCACGTTCATGCCCGATTCCTCCGCTGTGATCGCGATCCGGTTCCGCGAGTCCACTCCGGACTCCCCATACCGGCGTGACCTGGTGCGCATCGACCTGGCCGATGACTCGATCACACCAATCGCGCCCGGCTTCCAGGAGGAGCCGGATCATCCGGTGGTGAGCCCGGACGGGTCGGCGGTCTTCTTCACCGCCAGCCACCTCGGGCACCAGCCGCTCTGGCGGCTTGATCTGGCCACGGGCGAGATCACAAAGCTGACGGTCTCGGGTTACTACAGCGACCTGGTCGTGAGCCCGGACAGCAAGGCGCTGTACGCACTGCGCAACTCGGTCGACCACCCGCCACAGCCCGTGCGGTTCTCCCCCACCGGAGCCGACCAGGAGCCAGAACGGCTGCGCGCTCCCGGCGCTATCCCCGAGGTGCCCGGCACACTCACCGAGATCTCCACCGTCGTCGCCGACGGCAGGACCGTGCGCTCCTGGCTGGTGCTGCCGGAAGGTGCCTCGGCCGACTCCCCCGCTCCGCTGGTCCTGTGGGTCCACGGCGGTCCGGTGATGAGCTGGAACGGCTGGACCTGGCGCTGGAACCCCTGGCTGATGGCCGCTCGCGGCTATGCCGTCCTGCTGCCCGACCCCGCCCTGTCCACCGGCTACGGACCCGACTTCATCAAGGCCGGCTGGGGCCGCTGGGGCGCCGAGCCCTACACCGACCTCATGGCCATCACGGACGTCGCGGTCGAGCGGGCCGACATCGACGCCTCGCGCACCGCCGCCATGGGCGGGTCGTTCGGTGGCTACATGGCCAACTGGATCGCCACCCAGACCGACCGGTTCCGCGCGATCGTCACGCACGCGTCCCTGTGGCACCTCGACGCGTTCTCCGGCGGCACCGACAGCTCCTACTTCTGGATGCGGGAGATGGGCGACCCCCTCACCCAGCCGGAGCGGATCCAAGCCAACTCCCCGCACCTGCGGGTCGCCGACATCAAGACCCCGATGCTCGTCATCCACGGGGACAAGGACTACCGGGTTCCCATCGGCGAGGGGCATCGGCTGTACTTCGACCTCGTCCGACACGGGGTCACTGCGAAATACCTTTACTACCCAACCGAAAACCACTGGATCCTCACCCCCGGCAACTCTCGGGTCTGGTACGAGACGGTGTGGGCGTTCCTGGCCGAGCACGTCCTGGATCAGGACTGGGAGCGGCCAGAACTGCTCTGAGAGCCGGTCGCGAGCAACTGACGGGCGCTGTCCATGTACTTCGTGGACAGCGCCCTCATCTCTTCCGGCGGGAACGCGGCGCTGAGGGCAGTGCGGAGGAGCTTGCTCAACGCATGGCCCGGACAGGCCTCATCGGCCGCGTCGAGCGCGATGGACGCGATCCCGCCGTCACCACGCTGATAGGCGTAGAACGCGAGCAGGCACGCGGGCTCCGCTCGTTCCGGTGCCGGGCACGACCTGGTGAGCTCCAGCCACAGATGCTCGGCCTGCCTGGACCTGGCCCCCACGGCGAAACCCATGCTCGCGTCACGCACTTCGGGCACGGCCAAGGCCCTCGCCAACGCGACGATCTCCGTGTCCGGCAACGGTCCCTTGCGCTCTGGCACAGCGTCGATCGCATCGCGCACCCGGTGCAGTTCGGTGCACGGATCGGGCTCACCGGAGTTCGTCATGAGGTCGTCGAGCAACGAGGATCTGCGTTCCAGCGCGTCGGGTGAGTCCAAAGCGGCGATCGCGGCCATGGCCGCGCGCGACTCGAACGTCACGTTGCCCTCGTGCGCCGATGCGGCGGCCAGCGCCGACAACCGGGGGTCCGGCAAGGTTCCGTGGCAGTCGATGTCGAGGTAGCAGAGCCACGGCGCGTCCTTCTCACACGAAGGTAGCCAGACGGCTTCGACGACCTCGATGCCCACGCCGCCCAGCCTGTGCTTGAGTGCGTCGACCAGTGGTGTGTGCGGTAGTTCCTCGGGCATGTGCTCCGACGGCGCGCACACGACGGCGAGGATCACCTCGGTCGCGCCTTGTT
The DNA here is from genome assembly GCF_011067745.1 of Lentzea alba. Lineage (GTDB taxonomy): Bacteria > Actinomycetota > Actinomycetes > Mycobacteriales > Pseudonocardiaceae > Lentzea > Lentzea alba. The sequence continues at coordinate 380,388 of NZ_JAAMPJ010000008.1, read as the reverse complement.
CGAGCAGCGGCGCTTCCAGCTGGGCGGCGAGCATGCCCCTGTGTCGTGGGCGCGGCAGGTCGACGCGCATGGTCATGCTGATCAGATGGTCTTTCAGCACCAGCACGACGAGTGAGTCGGTCGGGTGAAACCCCATCAGGTGCGGGATCGCGGCGTAGAGGTCGCCGGGGGCTCGGACTCGGACGGGTTTCGGGACGGTTGTGGGCATGGGCCCACAGTGGTGGGTGGAGTGGGGTCGGCAGCGGGGTGGCGGGGAAACTGTGGACAACTCGGCGGTTGTGGACAGGTTGAGATCTTGGAGCGCCTGGGGACGGGGTTTGGTCGGGGGTGTGTGCTAGGTTGTCGCGCTTCGGTCCCCGAGCGAGCGAGGACCGAAGCGCGACATGACGTCAGAACGTCTGGAACACCGTGCGCCAGCCACCGACGACCGGCAGTTCCACCGACGTCCGGGCGAGGTCCAGCGACAGACCGGCACCGGGCTTCGGGCGCAACGTGTAGTCGTAGTCGCTGGAGATCACCACGAACTCGAGCCGGTGCCCCGTCTGCAGGATGTAGTCGTCCGGCACGATCGGCACCGCGACGTCGTAGAACTTGCCGGGCTTGATCGGCGTCGTCCTGTCCGGCCGCTCCCTGTTCTGCGGGTCGGTCGAGCCGCGCGTGATGACGTGCGACCTGCCGTCCGGGGCCCGGTCGACGAGCAGCGTCGTCACGTTCGCCGCGGGACGGTCGAACGCGAGCCGCAGATGCGCCGTTGACTTGCCGGACAACCGCAACGGCTTCTGCGTCGGCTCCGAGGTGTAGGAGAGCCGGTTCGGCGAAGTCGCCTGGTCGATCAAGGACTCAGCGGTCTTCGTGGCGTCGTCGGTCAGCTTCTCGACGCCGCGGCCGGGCCAGATCCCCAGGCCTCCCTTGGCGGATCCCCCCGCGGACAGCCGCAGCCGCACGTCGGACGTGCCGGGCGCCGGCCAGTCCTTCTCGTCGACCCACGTCTTGTCCTCGCGCTGGATCGTCGCCTTCGGGTCCTTGTCGACGCCGTTGCGATGGCCCCAGAGGTACTGGGTGAACCAGCGGTTCAGCGTGCGGCGCCACTCGACCGAACGCAGCGTGTCGGCGTCCGTGTGCCCGGACTGGTGCAGCCAGATCTTGTGTGGCACACCGACCTTCTTCAACGCCGAGTACCACTGCTCGACGTGCGTCATCTTGACGTTCCAGTCGTTGAGCCCGTGGACCGCCAGCACGGCCGCACGGACCTTGTGGACGTCGTTCAGGTAGTTCCGCTTGTCCCAGAACTTGCTGTAGTCGCCGGTGATCCGGTCCTGGTCCTTCGCGATCTCGGCGATGATCGGCTTGCAGATCTCCCTGTCCGCGCGCGTGTAGACGTACTCGGCGAGCACATCGGCGTCTTCACCCTGGAAAGTGCCGGGCGCGACGACGGCGCCGTCCGCGCGGTAGTAGTCGTACCAGCTGGAGATCGCGGCGATCGGCACGATCGCTTCCAGGCCGCGGACACCGGTGGAGGCGACGGCGTTGGGCAGCGTTCCGTTGTAGGAGACGCCCATCATGCCGGTCTTGCCCGTCGACCAGGTCGCCTTGATCGCCTCGCCCGTTGCGGTGCGGGCTGACGCACGGCCGTTGAGCCAGTCGACGACGACGCGCGCGCCGATCGTCTCGTTGACGTCTCCGGTCGTCGGACAGCCCGTCGACTTGCCGGTGCCGAGCGATTCGGCGTAGACGACGGCGTAGCCGCGTGCGATGAAGTAGGCCTCGTAGCGACCCGACGTGATCGGGTTGGGGCCGAGGGCAGCGGTGATGCGTTCGTCGGAGGAGGACTTCAGCAAACGGCCGTTGCGCTTGTCCGGCACGTAAAGCTCGACGTCGACGTTGTGGTTGGCGACGTCGTTGCCGCCCGAGAAGTACGGGCTGACCATGTACACGACCGGCACCTTGAGGCCGCGTTCGGTGGCCCGCGGCCGGACGACTTCGGCGTAGACCTCGTCGTCCTTGCCGTCGCGGTCGCTGTCGACCGGTGCCCGAACCCAGAGGCTCTCCTTCACCACGTCCTTCGGGTCGAAGACGGGTTGCGCCTCGCCGTCGGAGAAGACCGGTCCTTCGGCGGCTTGGGCCGTCGTCGGCAGGAAAGGCAGGACAAGCACCGCTGTCAGCAGTGCGACTCTTCGTGCGCCCCTCACGAGGCACCCCCAATACAAGGCCAGGTACAGGGATTCGCCCTGCACCCTTCCCCTTGACTGCAAGACATGTCACCCGTCGAACGGCTCTTGACCTGAGAGCATGGGCCGTGCACATTTCCGACTTCGTCCACGCGCTGCCGAAGGCCGAGCTGCACGTCCACCTCGTGGGCGCGGCTTCCGTCGACACCGTTCTCGCGCTCGCCCGCAACCACCCCGACGGGCCGGTGCCGACCGACGAGGCCGCGCTGCGGAAGTTCTACGAGTTCACGGACTTCCGGCATTTCATCAACGTGTACGGCGTCGTCAACGACCTCGTCACCACCGGCGAGGACGTCCGCACCCTCGTCGTCGGGTACGCCCGTGACGCCGCGCGAACCAATATCCGATATGCGGAGCTGACGATCAGCGCGACGAGCCACCTGCGGGCGGGGATCGCGCCCGACGAACTCGTCGAGGCTTTGGCGGCAGGGCGCGAGGAGGCGCTCGCGGTCCACGGCGTGGCGTTGCAGTGGATCTTCGACGTGCCCGGCATCTGGGATCGCGACTGGGGCATGACGAGCGCGCGGTTCGCGTCCGAGTACCGGCCGGAGGGACTGGTCGGGTTCGGCCTGGGCGGATTCGAGTCGGACTCGCCGAGAGCCAAGTTCCGGGAGGCGTTCGCGATGGCGCGGGACGCGGGACTGCACATGGTGCCGCATGCCGGCGAGACGACGCCGCCCAGCGAGATCTGGTCCGCGCTGCGCGACCTGCGTGCCGAACGGATCGGGCACGGTGTCAGCGCAGTGCAGGATCCCGAGTTGCTGCGGCATCTCGCAGGCGAGGGCGTCGTCGTCGAGGTGTGCCCGACGTCGAACCTCCGCACCGGCGCGGTGAAGTCGCTGGACGAGCACCACTTGCCAGGACTTGTGGAAGCCGGGGTCCCGGTGACGATCAGCACCGATGACCCTGGCATGTTCCACACCGATCTCGACCGCGAGTACCTGTTGTGCCACGAACGGTTCGGGTTCAGCCGCGACGAACTCGCCGGCCTCGCGCGGGCCGCGGTGCGCGCGTCGTTCGCGCCCGTTGAGCTCAAAGATCAGTTGTTGAAGGAGATCGACGCGTTATGAGCGGTGCCGTCGTGGTGACGACGACCGTCGACTCCGCCGAGGTGGCGGAGTCGCTCGCGAGGGGCATCGTCGAGGCGCGACTCGGGGCGTGCGTGCAGATCGCCCCTGTTCGCAGTGTCTACCGGTGGGAGGGCGAGGTGCGCGTCGACGCGGAGTGGCAGTGCGTTGTGAAGACGTCCGCCATCCGCGCCGACGAACTCGTCGCGCACATCAAGGCCCACCACAGCTATGACGTGCCCGAGGTCGTCGTCACCCCCGTGGTCGGGGGCAACGACGACTACCTCGCATGGGTCTCAGAGGAGACCTCGTAGGTGACGCGGCAACGGTTCGGTGTGCAGGACGCCGAGCCGTTGCGTCGCCCTCGTCAACGCCACGTACAGCTCGCTGGGCGACATGCGTTGCGGTTCGACGACGAGGACGACGTCGAACTCCAGGCCCTTCGACGCGCGCGGCGGCATCCAGCGATCGCCGATGACGGCGATCGTGCGGCCGTCGCATGCCTCGCCGTGCGCGTCGAGTTCGTCGCGCACGGCCGCCGATATATCAGTCACGCGGCGGGCCCACGGGCGCACGCCGGTTTTGCGCACGGACACCGGCGCCGACGCGTCGGGGTCGACGAGCTTCAGGACCGGCGTGGCAACGGCCATGATCTCTCCGGGCGTGCGGTAGTTGACCTCGAGCCGGCGGTAGGTGAACCGGTCGAACATCGAGCCCCAGCTGCGGACGCCACCCGCGGCCTGACGCTGGGCCAGGTCGCCGACGACCGTCATGGACTTGTTGGGGCACCTGCGCAGCAGCACGCGCCAGTCCATTGCAGACAGTTCTTGTGCCTCGTCGACGACGACGTGGCCGTATGTCCACGTGCGGTCGTCGGCGGCGCGTTCGGCGAGGGTGCGGTGGTCGCGCACCTCGTGCCGTGCGGCCAGCACCTCCGCGTTGACGAAGTCGGTGACGATGTACTCGTCGCTGTCCGCGCGCTTGTCGATCGACAGAACGTCCATCACGCCACGGGCATATTCGAGCTGTTCCTCCTCCTCACGCCGCGCCGCCCGTTCCGCCGAGCCGTCTGAACCGAGCAGCTCGGCGAGTTCGTCGAGCAGCGGCACGTCGGACACCGTCCACGCCTCGGCGTCCTCCCGGTACAGCTCCGGCACACCGATCCGGAAGCAACGGCCCGCGTACAGGTCGGCGAGCAACTGCTCCGGCGTGAGCAGCGGCCACAGCCGGTCGACGGCGTCGCGCAACACGGTGCTGTTGCGGAGTTCGTGGCGCACGTCGTCCTCGATCTCCGGCCAGTCGACGCCGATCAGCCGCAACGCCGGCGCGACGAGTTCCTCGGCGAGCGCGAGGAAGAAGTACTTGCGGGCGGCGTTGTGGGGCAGTCCGTAGTAGCGCGTCTTCTCGCGCGCGACGGCGGCGATGTGCGCGTCGAGCGGGACGACGACGTCCTCCAGTTCGATCTCGACGGGCTCGTCGGGAAGCTCCTGCCGGTCGGCGACGGCGACGGCGAGCAGGTCCAGAACTGATATATCGCCTTTCAGCCGTTGCAACGACGGGACGTCCTCGACGTCGGTGAAAACTCCGGGATAGAGCTCGCCGGGCGTCGCGAACACGACGTCGGTCTCCCCCAGCGACGGCAGAACGTCGCCGACGTAGTGGAGAAAGCCGGTGTTCGGTCCGACGATCAGCACACCGTGCCGCGACAGGCGTTCACGGCGGGTGTACAGCAGGTATGCCACGCGGTGCAGGGCCACGGCGGTCTTGCCGGTGCCGGGGCCACCCTCGATCACCAGCACGCCGGGGCCCGAGTAACGGATGATCTCGTCCTGCTCGGCTTGGATGGTCGAAACGATGTCGCGCATCGTCGCGGTCCGCGGCGCGTTGAGGGCGTCGAGCAATGCGGTCGTGTCAGTCAGCAGTTCGTCGTCGTGGAAGTCGCGCAGTTCGCGGTCACGTACGCGGAAGTGCCGACGCAACACGACGCCTTCCGGATTCGCGGCGGTCGCGGTGTAGAACGGCCGCGCCGCCGGCGCCCGCCAGTCCAGCAGCAGTGGTTCGAAGTGCTCGTCGAACAAGCCGACGCGTCCGATGTAGGTGCGTTCGCCTTTCTCCGAGTCGATGCGGCCGAAGACCAGCCCCTCCTCCGCCGCCCGGTACTTCCCGACCTCCCTGGTCAGCACACCGGCCGCGGCTTCGCGGTCCAGTCTCTGGGTGATGGTGTCTCTCAGCACGGCCGCAAGATCAGCAGCCGCTTTGTTCCGTTCCTGATCGAGCTTTTCATACAGAGAGGTGATCCGTGCCTGTTCGCTCGCCAACACCTTGCCCCCTGTGATACAATAGTTCTGTCTTCCCGGAAAATTCATTCCGAAAATACAAAGCCATTCTTTGTATCACGGATCAGTCGCGCGCGGAACCCCTATTGCGACCCCCTGAGCTGCCGTGACCTCACCTGCAGCGTCGGCACCGTCATCGCAACCGGATCCACCAGCGCTTCGGCAAGAATGTGCACCCGTCCAGCCGTGCAGCCTCCAGCAATTCTTCGCACCGCACCTGAAATGTGCGATCCGGGGACGCAGTCCGCACTGCAGAAAACCGGGAGTGGAGGTGTTCGCTGACCGGTCACCCGGCCACGTCACGAGGTCGTGCAGCACGATGGCGACGCGACCCGGCTCGCGGCCGCCCGCGGTGTCCTCGACGAGGCAGTGCGTGCGCGGGCGCGATGTGCTGCCGGGCCTGCTCGCCGACACCGAACGGCTGGAATCGTTCGAGGAAGGCAAGCTCTTCGGCACTGACTGGCTGCGGACACTGGGCGCTGTCCCGACGAGTACCTGCGCACTACTTCACGCGTGTTTCGCGCCGGCGGACCCGCGAAGCAGGTGTTCGGGTTCGCCGACTACTCGGACCAGATCGAGAAGTGGTTCGCCGACCTCGCCGACCGCGGCAGCTCGGTGAGCATCTCGTTCCGGTTCGTCGAGCGCATCGCTTCGAACGACGTCGCGAGCGAGCGCGGCATCTTCCAGATGGTGTCGAAGCGTGCGGACGGGGACGGGCGCACGTTCTACGGCCGCTTCCACACATATGCACGGCGCACCGACGGACGGGGGCGCATCTGCGTCGACTACGACACCGACGAACGGTCAGCGACGCTGGAGGAGGAGTTTCTCGCGGCAATCGATGTGGACGACGTCGACGCGTTCGCGGCGTGACCAGCGCCTGACTCCGGGGTCTGATGCCGAGCGGTGGCGTTCTTAACTACGCTCGACCGCAAATGGACACCACCACCTCTCGCCGCGTGCCGCTCGTGATGGGCATCGCCGTGCTCGTGCTGCTGCTGGACCAGGCCACGAAGTTCTGGGCCGAGAGCGCGCTGACTGGTCGCGCGCCCATTCCCGTGCTCGGGGAGTTCCTGCAGCTCAGGCTCCTCTACAACCCCGGTGCCGCGTTCTCGATCGGCGCGGGGTCGACGTGGGTCTTCACCATCGTCGCGGCCGTCGCCGTTGTGCTGCTCGCGCGGTACGGCATGCAGCCGCAGACCAGGCTGCGTGCGGCCGCGCTCGCGTTGATGCTCGGTGGCGCGACGACGCACCTGCTCGACCGGCTGTTCCGGCAGCCGGGCTTCGCGCGCGGGCACGTCGTCGACTTCATCGACTACAACGGCTGGTTCGTCGGCAACGTCGCGGACATCGCGCTCGTCTGCGGCGCGATCCTGCTCGTGCTGCTGAGCTTCACACCGACGAAGCAGCCTGCCGCGTGAGCGTGTCGGCGCGGCGGGTCGTCTCCGGCAGCCGGTAGCGCGGAGCGAGACGCAGCACTTCGGCGCACGCCCGGTCCAGGTCGATCTTGTGGCCGACGGACACGAAGACCGGTTTCACGCCGTTCTGCGTCCGCAACGCCCTGCCGACGACCGCGTCCTCCATGACGAGGTCACTCATCGACCCGCGCGAGTGACCGGGCGGGTCGAACGTCCCCATCGCGTTCTTCGCGACGCCGATGCTCGGGATGCCCGTGTGCACGCCGAGGTGGCACGCCAGACCGAACCGCCGCGGGTGCGCGAGGCCTTGACCGTCCGCGACCAACAGATCCGGCGCGACGGTCACCCGATCGAGAGCGCGCAGCAGCACGGGCATCTCCCGGAACGCGAAGAGCCCGGCAATATATGGGAAGTCCGTCGTGTCCTCGACGACAACCTCGTCGAGGACGACCAGCGTTTTTGCATCGAACACCACGCAAACGCCCGCAACTGTGTCATTGCTACGGTAGCCGACGTCCAGGCCCGCGACAGTGTCTATGCGCAGGTCAGGGGCGCTTCGGGTGATCACCTGAGTGCGCAGGCGTTCTTGCAGGGCGACGGCGTCTTCAACCGTTTTGGGCCAGTCCACGGGCGACAGTGTGCCGTGACGCGTCGTAGTGGGCGGCGAGGAGGTCGTCGCCGAAGTCACTCGAATGACGACGCCACACGGTGTGGACGTGGTTGGCCTCGTTGGCCGTGTTGTCGTACTCGATGAGCAGTTCAGGGCCCTGGACGCGGTAGTAGTGGCCCTCGCCGCGACGCAGTGAGCCCTCCCACGAGAAGTGCAGGTGTTCAGGGTCGATGCGCGCGAACTCCTCGTCGGCGAGCTCGAACGCGAGCCGGTCGAGGTAGAAGCGGACGATGTCGACGAGCAGTTCGGCGGCGGGCTTGCCGAGCTGTGCCGGCGTCACGCCGACCGGCTCGGACGGGCTGACGCGCGGGGAGTTGCCGCTGCGGATGTCGTGCGGCGCGGTGTCGGACACGACGGCGAGACGGCGGGCGGTCGGGCCCATGCGATCGAGAAGTTCGCGGGCGAGTTCCTCTTCGAGTCGTAGTGGCTGGCCGACGACGTGCCCGCGATACGTCACACGCGCAGGGTTCGCGCCGAGGAAGAACGGTGTCGCCGACACGCGTCCGTCGGCGATGACGACGTTCACCGACAGGTGATGCCCTTCGACGCGCCATCCCCACGGCTCGTCGCCACCGGGCGTGCCGAAGAGCACCGTCCAGAAGTCGCCGCTGTGGCGGTCGCGGTGCCCGCCCTCACGGTGGTCAAGCACGTCTTCCAGCGCCATCACCGCCGCGGCCTGCGCATAGGCGTGTGGGCTGAGCACGGTCGCGAGCATTCTGTGCACAGCCTTGCGCTGGTCGCGCCTGAGGTCACCGAGCACGAGGCCGGGTCGTGCACCGGGCGTGTACGCCCAGCGATGCCTCAGGTCGTCGTCGGTGACCGCGCGAATCGCGTGTTCGCGCTGGTCACCAGCGAGCAAACTAATATATTGGTGCGTGGCGTCAGCGACGTCGTGCAGCATCATTCGAACTTATAGGCCTTGAGGTTGCGCAGCAGCAGGTAGCAGTTCTGCAGCGCGCCCGAAGTGTCGCCGAGTGAGCGGTAGATGCCCCACTTCGGGCGCAACCGGTCGTCGAGCCACGTGTCGACGTCGTTCTTCGTCGCGTCGAGCACCGTGCGACCGCCTTCGCGGACGACCCAGCGGACGCGCCCGGTGCCGTTGCCGACCTTGATCTCCACCTCGGTGTCGATCCACTTGTTGTGCAGCGGCTCGAGGTTCACCTCGCCGACGAGCACGTTGCCCTCGGTCACCTTGAACTCGATCTTCTGCACGCCACCGGTGCGGCGCAGCGACATGACCGTCACAGGCGCGGAGCCGAGCCCCGGCATCTTCGTCTGCATGATGTGCGAGAACGACGTCGTGGACTTCAGCGAGCTCGGGATGAACATGGAGTAGGTCCACTTCCACGTCTCGCCGTTGTCGATCTCGAGGTTCTGGCCGCCCGCTCTCATGCCCCGGACCTCGTTGCGCTGCCGGTCAGTCGACGTGTCCCGATCGCGAGTGTGCATGTCGAACCGGTAGTCGTTGCCCGACACGTAGATGTGCTTCGTGCCCGGATGCGAGCCGGCCCGGTCGTCCTCGACGCCCTCGAAGGCGCCGAGGCCGTCCTTGTTCGCCTGCGGGTTCCACTTCAGCTTCCAGGTGGCCGCCCGCGCGACCCCGGAACCAGCCATGAACAGTGGAACTGCCGCCATCCCACCGATCAACGCCGAACGCCGAGAGATCTCCACGCCCGTTCCTCCCCAACATCCATGGCGGCGGATTTAGGGAAAAGGTCTGCACCAACTCGGGTGCGGGCGTGATCACATCACTGACTGACTCGGGAGTCAATCTTCCGGCCGGTCCTCAGCGTCAACGGCAGGAGCGCCAGCGGGATCAGCACCACCGCGACCAGCGAGACGACGTTGCCGACCTGGTCGGCGAACGGCATGTGCGACAGGTGCCCCAGGTGGAAGATCAGGTGCGGCACGGCGTACACGAGATAGCCGACCAGCGCCGCCTGGATCAGCCTGCGCTCCATCGTCACCGCCGCGAACACGAGCACCACGCACAAGGCGAGGTTGAGCGACCCGAAGTCCCGGAGCAGGTGCTCGTTGAACGGCGGGAAGTAGGCCACCCACTGGTTCGTCGGCAGCGGGAAGTTGTCGTAGAAGAGCTTCGGGGCGAGCAGCGGCCAGCCACCGATGATCGCCTGGACGAGGGCGAGGAACGCAAGACCTGCGCGAAGAGTGCTCATGCCGTACGGACGAGACAGGGCCTCGACTTGTGACCTGATCAGGTGCTAAAAAGCTTACGTAATGAAGTTGCCACATGATGACGACGCCGTCTGGCGCGCCCTGGCGAACCCGCTGCGGCGCGCGATCCTCGACGTCCTGCGTGCCGGCCCACGCACCACGGGTGAGCTGGTGGAGGCGCTGGAGACGAGCCGGCACGTCGTCATGCAGCACCTCGGTGTGCTCCGCGAGGCCGACCTGGTGCTCGTCGAGCCGCGGGGCCGGAAGCGGGTCAACCACCTGAATCCCGTGCCCATCCAGCAGATCCACCAGCGGTGGGTCGCGCAGTACGAACAGAACTGGGCAGCGGCGCTGGTCGGCCTGAAGCACGCGGTCGAGAGCGCCGAACAGGAGGATGAGGACGTTGGCTGAACCCGGCAGCGAGCTGGTGCACAGCATCGTGATCGCCGCGCCCATCGAGAAGGTGTGGGCGGAGATCACCAAACTCGACGGCAAGCAGCGCGCCATGATGGACGCCGTTCTCGATTCCGAACTGAAGCCGGGCGCGCCGCTGTACTACCGGTCGACCGACGGCAAACGGGTCTTCGTCGTCGGGCGTGTCGTCGAGGTCGAGCCGCCGCGACTGCTCTCCCACACGCAACGACTCACCATGCGCGACGACCCGTGGACCGTCGTCTCGTGGGAGTTGGAAGAGGTCGACGGCGGCACGCGCGTCACGCTGCGCAACTCGGGTTGGCCCGCGGACGTCGAGCGTCTCGACAAGGTCGACGCCACCTGGAAGGGCATCCTCGCCGCGCTCAAGCAGGTCGTCGAGTCCGGCGACATCGGCACCGGCCTGAAGCTCCAGTACGCCATGATGCGCGCCTTCATGTGGGCGATGCCGTCGGACACCAAGACCGAGAACGTCCCCGAGCCGCCCGGCATCGATCAGGCCGGCTGAAACGCGAATCCTGTTTTAGCAATGAGTCTTTTGACGACGCAGTCCAAAGACTCATTGCTAAGCAGCAGGTCAGGCGGGGCAGCAAACCGATATATTGGTTGGCGGCGGGGTCGCTGGTGATGCTGCTCTCGGCGTGGGCAGCGCACGACGACGCCACCGAGACGGACAACGCGGGGTTGCGCGCCTCGGTGGACGTTGTGTCGGCTAGCGGCAGCGGGTCGTCGAAGCCGGCGACCACGCGGTGTTGTTGATCATCCTGGGGCCGTCGGACTGGATGTTGGTGTGGTTCCCTGGCGGGATCAGCCCTGGGCGATGTAGGCCTGCAGCTGGTCCTGCGACTGCTCCAACTGCCCGATGCGACTCTTCACGACGTCGCCGATGCTGACGATCCCCACCAGCTGCCCGTCGGACACAACAGGTACGTGGCGGAAGCGCCGTTCGGTCATCACGACCGTCAGGCTGTCCACCGTGTCCGACGGCGAGCAGGTGAACACGTCGGCGGTCATGATCGCCGACACGGGGGAAGACAGCAGGTCAGCACCTGATTCGTGCAGACGGCGCACGACGTCGCGCTCGGACACGATCCCCGCCATGCCGGACGGGCCGACGACGACGATCGCGCCGATGTTGTGTTCGGCGAGCGATCTGAGCAGCTCGGACACCGGTACGTCCGGGTCGATCGTCGCGACCGCCGATCCCTTGGTCCGCAAAACGTCAGCGATCCTCACCTGGCGCCTCCGATCCTGTCGGTCCGGTAGCACCTCAGGCTAGATCGGATCACGACAGAACGGGAGATCGAACCACGAAGGGAGCAGGGGATGCGCTCGAGTGAACGCATCCCCTGCGGTGTCGCGCCCGGTTCGGCGTCGGCTACGCGGATCCACCGCGGCGACGGGCCATGAACTGGCGCGGCTGGACTACCGGCACCCGCTGCTGTGGCAGCTGGAAGTGCGGGTTCTGATCGTTCTTGCCCCGCTTCTGCGCACGACGCGCAGCGCGGTTGGACGGCTCGGGCGGGGTGGTCGCAGGCATGCGAAAACCTCCTCGTGACGAGGGCGTGCAAGGACACGGCGGAAGACAGCCGTGAGAGAAGGACCCGCTAACAGGGTCACCTGGGCGACAACGAGGTCGCGGAGCAGCGTCAAGAGCGCCGCAGGGCTTCATCAGATGAAGAACATGTCCGCAACGCTAGCGGCGCGGCCGAGTCACGCCAACCGATTTATCCGCGGGCCCTCGCGGCGGCGGCTCCCGCGCCCAGCATCACCAGGATGATCGTCACCATCGCCCACTTGCGGGACTTCGTCAGCGGCGTGGTCTCGGCGTCGAGCGGAAGGTCCTTGCGCGGCTCGGTCTTCTGGCGCGCCGCACGCACCGGAACCGGTTGCGGCGCAACGGAAGACGGCGGCGGCGTGGTGACCGGAGGCGGCGGGACGACCGGTGACGGAACACGTGCCGCGACAGGTGCCGCGACAGGCGCCGGTGTCGGCGCGGGAGCGGGAGGCGGCGGGGGTGGCGGCACCTCGGGGCGGGGCGCGGGCGGGTCGATGCGGGGCGGCATCGGGTTCGGCAGGCAGCCCGCCGCGTCGATCATGCCCAGCTGCGGGCCCGCCGTCAGCTCCACCGCGGTACCGGACACCCGATAGATGCGGCTGCGGCCGTGGTAGCCGTTGTTGGTGGCGTAGACGGTGCCGGCCGAGTCGATCACGACGGCGCCGTAGGTGGATTTCCCTGGCAGCTCAGCGACTTCCGTCCGGCTGAGCAGCCGTCCGGACACCGGGTCGAACGTCACGACCTCGCCCGGTCCCCCGCCCGCCGCCGACACCCCGGTCAGCTTGCCGGTCGCCGGGTCCACGGCGAAGTCGTCGAGGGTCAGCGCGGGCCAGTCCAGCACGACGGTGCGCACGATCTTGAGGTAGGACGCGCTCGCGGGGTCGATGTCGATCGCGTGCAGCCGGGCGTTGTCGCGCACGTAGAACGTGGTGCCGACGACTGCGCCAGCGGACACGTCGTCGGTGCGGAACCAGTGCGCGTCAACGGGTCCGAGATCGCTGACCACGCCTTTGGTGTCGATCAGCACGACGTGCGACGGGTTCTTCCACCAGTGGTGGCCCTTCGACGTGAGACCAACCAGACGGCCCAACGCCGACGAGTACCCCAGCGCGTTCACCGCGTAGTCCAGCCGAGCTAGTTCCGTCACCCCACCGGATGACGCGTCGAACTTCGTCAACGTGGAGAACTCGCCACGATTGGATGAACGCACTTGAAATGCGTCACAGTTCGGCGGTGCAGCATGAGCAACGGCGCTGGTGAACGGCGCGGAAAGCACCAACAGGGACGAGACGGTGCTCAACGCCAGCAATTCCTGGCGCCACCGGAATGGAGCAGTCCAATACGACAACCGGGTATCACTGCTGTTGCCGCGCATTCCCACCTGACCATTGCTCGTTAACCAGACCGTGCTGTACCGGCCACAGTAGACCGTGGTCTAATCCCACACCAGAAAGGAGCCGAATTGAGCATTTACCTCACCGGCACGCTCTGGGTTGTCGGCGCCGCCGTCATCTCCACCGTCCTGGTCGTCGTCACCCGTCGGTTCGGCTCGGAGGAAGTCGGGGAGAAGAACCTCGGCGCGGGCGGATCGGTGTTCAGCATCGTCGCCGGCCTGCACGCCGTGCTGGTCGCGTTCATCCTGATCTCGCTGTTCGACGCGTCCAACGGCGCGGAGGAGCAGGTGCAGAAGGAGGCCAACGCGCTCGTCGCGGTCGACTGGTCGTCCGACTCGCTGCCGGAACCCGCGAAGACCAAGGTGGAGCAGCTGATCCGGGACTACGTCTCGACCGTCGTGGACGACGAGTGGCCGCGGATGCGCGAGGGCCAGGACGTGGACAACCGGGGCTGGACCACGCTGAACCAGCTCAGGGACACGATCGCGACGGCGGCACCGGACGGTGGCTGGCAGGAGGACCGCAAGGCCGAGGCGGCGAACCAGCTGTGGGAGGTCTACCAGGCCAGGCAGGAACGGCTGGACGCGGCGGGCAACGGCGTCAACCCGGTGGTGTGGCTCGCGCTGCTGATCGGCACCGGTCTGTCGCTGCTGTTCCCGTTCCTGTTCGGCGGGCCGAACCTGATCTCGCAGCTGCTCATCACCATCACGCTGAGCTCGACGCTGGTTCTGCTGTTGTTCGCGATCTACCAACTGCAGAACCCGTTCAGCGGCGGTGTGCACATCCAGCCGGACGCCTTCACCTCCGCGCTGGACCGGCTGAGCTAGCGCGAATCGGTCATTCCGTCCGCTTCTTCGATCTCGACCGAGAGCACCTCGCCGTCGATGACCTTCGGCAACACGTCCGTGTGAGTGAAGTAGCGATTTGCGAATGCGCCGACCGCTCTGGTGGAGGCGGCGTCGACGCCACCGCCGATGACGCCGCCCAGCAGCGGAACACCCTTCGCGGCGATCGTGCCGAGCTTCTTTGTACCGTATTTTGTGATGAGTGCCGCGGCGGCTTTCTTGGTGAACTGCTTGATGCCGACTTTTTTGAACAGTTCGGTTCCGGCGTTGCCGAGCAGGCACAGCAGGATGGCCGTCTGCACCTCTTCGCTGTCCACGTCGTGACCGCGCACCGACGCGATCGACGCGATGAGGTGCGTCTGGATCACGTACGCGGCCGCGACGTTGGACGGCAGGGAGATCGGCAGCGTGATCAGCCCGCCGAGGTTCGTGATGAAACCCTGCGCGCCGGCCAGCGCCACGTGCGTGCGGATGAGGTGCTTGATGGCGTCGTTCTCGTCGCCCTTTTTGACGAGCGCGTCGGACGCCGCGTCACGTGCGCTCTTGAACGGGCCGAACCCGTCCACGCCGGCCCGCAGCAGGTAGTCGGCGAGGCCCTGCTGGACCTTGTTCAGCTCACCCTTGGACTCAGCCACAAACCCGAGGTTACGCGGTCAGGTCCGCGAGTGTGGTCACGGCGCCCGTGCTGCCGTCGACGGTGATCCGCTCACCGGTCTTGATCCGCGTCACGGCCTCGCGCACACCCACCACCGCGGGAATCCCGTACTCGCGGGCGACAACCGCGCCGTGCGAGTTCGCGCCGCCCATCTCCATCACGAGCCCGCCGGCCGTCAGGAACAACGGTGTCCAGCCCGGATCCGTCGACGGCGCCACGAGGATCTCGCCGGGTTCGAGGTGCGCGCCGACCGGGTCCATCACGACCCGCGCGATGCCGGTGATCGTGCCCGCCGACGCCGGGGTGCCGACGAGGTCGCCCTCCGCCGGGGCGCCGTGGTGCACGGCTTCGGGCTCGGTGCCGTCCGAGAGCAGCACGCGCGGGATGTGCCTGCGCCGCATCTCGCGGTCGTAGACCTCACGCCGCCGTGCCACGATCGAACGCAGATCTCCTTCCGCGGAACGCATTTCCTCGAAGGTGAGGAAGTAGACGTCGTCGGTCTGGGCGAGCCTGCCCTGGTCCACCAACGCGGCACCGAGGTCTGCGACGCGCTTCCGGAGTACCCCGAACAGGGTGATGATCAGGTACTTCGGGTACTCCCGCAGACCGGCGAGCAACCTGGTGCGGCGCAACGCGAAGCGCACGAACCAGCCGCGGCCCCAGGCGCGCCTGGCCAGAGTCTCGATCATCGCTTCCGCTTCCGCGGCTCCCCGCGCGAAGACGGCATCCGCCGCGGCGTTCTCGTCCTCCAGCCGCAGGAAGTTCCGCACCACGCCGAGAACGTAGGTCGGGTCGTCGGACCACCTGGGCAGGCCGAGGTCGATCTCCGCGACGGCGCGGTGCCCCCACTTCGCGAGGAAGCGGTCGAGGGCCGCGGGGCGTTCGCCGTTCCGGAACTGGCTCAGCGCAACGGGATCACGTCTGATCTCCTGCGCGAGATCCCACATCGCCAGGTCCATCTCGGTGGTGATGTTGTTGGGCAGGCCGCGCAGGACGGTCTGCAACTCGCCCGGCTTGACCTTGACCACCTTGCCGACGAGCGCGAGCATCGCGAACCCGATCAGCGCGGTCGGCGCGAGTCCCGGCAGCACCGGCATCACGCACTGCCGCAACGCCTGTTCGATCGAGAGGTTCGCGGACTTCTCCAGGATGTCGCGCTCCATCAGCAACGCGTTCCGCACCGCCTTCTCCGGGTTCACCAACGCCTTCGCGGCCGTCACCGGCACGTGGAAGCGCCGCGCGAGCCGCAGAACTCGCTTCAGCGCGGGCGTGGGCGACGAGTTCCTGATCGCGAACCTCGGGTCGGCGAACAGGTCGCGCAGCACTTCGGAGGAACGCGCCTCCATCACGCCGAGCAGCCGGGTCACGAACTCGCGGCCGACGCGGCTCTGCAGAACCTTGGTGACGTCGAAGAAGATGCGCTCACCGTTCTCCACATAGGACTGGCTTTTCGGGTCGCCGATCACGATCTCGAAGGCCGACTTGGCGATCTCGCGGAACGCCGCGCGGCCCATCGGCGTGATCGGGCGTTCGAGGCCCTGCGCGAGGCTGAAGCAGAAGTAGACGTGGGCACCGCCGTCGGGGTTGTCCGGCAACGGGAACAGCGTAGTGATCGGCCGGGCCTGGGTGAGGTGCAGCTCGCCGTCGGCGTCGATCGCCCACTCGGTGTCCTGCGGTGAACCGTAGTGCCGCTGCACCTTGCGGCCGAGGACGGCGAGCGCGTGGATCTGCCCGTCGGTCAGGCAGGGCTCGTCGTTCTCGCCGACCTCGACGTGCTCGGTGCCGCCGCCCGGCAGCGAGCGGATGACGAACTTCTTGTCCCCCAACCGCCTTTCGACGATCTCGGACCCGTCGACGACGAAGTGGTCCGGGTTGACCGCGCCCGACACCACCGCCTCGCCCAGACCTGGGCTCGCGTCGATGACGATCTGGTCGCGCGTGCCGGTGACCGGGTTCGCCGTGAACATCACGCCGGAAACCGCGGACTGCACCATCCGTTGCACCACAACGGCGAGGTAGGTCGTGGTGTGGTCGATGCCGTTCGTCTCGCGGTAACTGACCGCGCGGTCCGTCCACAACGAGGCCCAGCAGCGGCGCACGGCGTCGACCACCGCGTCCTCGCCGACGACGTTGAGGAACGTGTCCTGCTGGCCGGCGAAGCTCGCGAACGGCAGGTCCTCGGCCGTCGCGCTCGACCGCACGGCGACCGGGACGTTCTCACCGAGCTTGCGGTACCCGGCGACGATCGCGTCCCGGATCTCCTGCGGCACCGGGGTTTCGACCAACGTCCTGCGGGCGTTCTCCGGGGTGGTGCTCGCCAGCTCGTCGGCCGCCGCGACCGCCCGGTACGCCCCGGTGGTGACGCAGAAGCCCTGCGGCACCGGCAAACCCGCCCTGGTGAGCTCACCCAGGTTCGCCGCCTTGCCGCCCACGGTCGCGAGCATCGTGCCGTCGACGGCCCCGAAGTCCACCACGAAATCCGCGCAGTAGTCGTCCATGGCTCTGAGGCTACGAGCGTCCGACCAAAAACTCAACACGTGATGAATAAATCACACCGTTGGGATGAACGCCCTGATCAGCGCGGCGATCTCGGCCAGGTTCTCCTCCAGCGCGAAGTGGCCGGTGTCGAACAGGTGCAGCCGCGCGCCGGGCAGGTCGCGCAGGTACGCCTTCGCGCCGGGCTCGAGGAAGAACGGGTCGCCGCGGCCCCACGCGATGAGCGTCGGCGGCCGGTGTTCACGCAGGTAGGCCTGCCACTCCGGATACTTCGCGACGTTGCTGTGGTAGTCGAGGGCGAGATCGATCTGGGGCTGCGGACGCAGGTCGAGGTAGTGCTGGTCGAGGGTCCACGTGTCGGGCGAGATCGCCTCGGGGTCGCGCACGCCTTCGAGATAGCCGAACTTCGTGCACTCCAGGGCGAGCATGTCGCGGGCGACCTGCGGGTCGCGGTTGCCGATGAAGTCCCGCGCGAGGTCCGAGAGGCCGTCCTCGTAGGCGTTGCCGTTCTGGACGATCAGGCTCTTGATCCACTCGGGGTGGCGGGTCGCGATCCGGAAGCCGACCGGGGCGCCGAAGTCGAAGACGTACATCGAGAAGCCGGTGAAGTCGATGGCCAGCAGGAACTTCTCGATCGTGTCGGCGAGGAAGTCGAACGTGCAGGGCCGCTCAGGAGCGTCGCTGTGGCCGGAGCCGGGGTGGTCGGGCGCGATGACGTGGAACTCGTCCTTGAGCTCCTCGATGAGCCGCGCGTATTGGTGTGAGGCGGACGGAAAGCCGTGCAGGAGCAGGAGCTTGGGCGCGGCCGGGTCGCCCGCCTCCCGGTAGAAGAGCTTGATGCCGTCCACGTCGACGAACCGATGCCTCGTCACATGCGTCTTTGTCGTCATGTTGCATTAGACTAATGGGTACTTGTCGTGATGTACAGTTAGATGGTGCTCGCGCTGGAGTTCGTCAACACGCTGACGTCCGAGGAAGACCACTTGGACGAGTGGCTGTCCTCGCGGGATTTGCCCTGTTCAGAAGCCCTGAGAGAGCTGCGCGGGCACGTCGAGGCGGCGGTGCTCGCGGCACGGGAGGGTCTGGAGCCGGACCTGGCGCCGTTGAACGCGGCGTTGCGCGGCGCTCCGGCTTACGACGTGCTGTCGTGGTCCGGCGTGGTGGAGGTCGCCCGCGAACGGGACGGTGACGAGGTCGCGCGGGCGCTCGCGCTGCTGGCGGGCGCGGCGGGCGAACTGCTGGCGTCACCGGCCGTGCGGAAGGTGAAGACGTGCGAAGGGCCGGGATGCCGGCTGCTGTTCGTGCCCGCGCACCCGCGACGCCGGTGGTGCGACCCCGCGACGTGCGGGAACCGGGTGCGGGTGGCGCGGTACTACCAGCGGCACAAGGACTAGCTACCCGAGGCGGCGCACCCAGTCCGGGAGTTCTTCGCGTTCCCGGCGCCACTCCGGCGGAGGTGTCGCGATGATGCCGCCGACGATCGCGGCGGTCGTGTCGACGTCACCGCCCGCTTTGACGCACGCCGTGATGGCGGCGCGGTAGTCGTCGAGGTGGTGGGCGGCGACCCAGAGCGTGAACGGCACGGTGTCCTGCGCCGTCACGCGTGAGCCGTTGCCGAGGACGTAGGCCGCCTCCTCGGCGTTCTCGATCTTGCGGGCCTTCTCGATCCCCTTGCGCACGAACGAGTCTTCGAGGTGGTCGAGAACGCTGCCGAGCAGGTCCCGCGGTGGTGATCCGGACAGCCGGGCCCTCGCCGCGAGAGCGGCGGCGTGCGCCACGGCCACACCGCCCGCGATGCCCTCCGGGTGCTGGTGCGTGACCTCGCTCGCCCGGATCGCTTGCTCCGTCACGGTTTTCGGATCGTCGGCGAAGTAGGCGCCGAGCGGCGCAATCCGCATAGCGGCGCCGTTGCCGCACGAACCCTGCCCGTCGAACGCGCTGCCGGCCGCCTCTTTCCACGGCGTGCCTTGGCGGATCTTGCGCAGGATGATGAACGCTCCCGCGCCGTACCCGCGATAGGGCTCGCAGCGGTCGGCGAAGATCGCCGCGAGCCGGTTCTGGTCGACGTCGCCGTGATCACGAAGCTCGGCGACGAGGTTGCAGGCCATTTCGGTGTCGTCGGTCCACTCCCACGGCCCTCGTGGCGGCTTGCCGGCCACGAGGTCGGGCAGCGAGCGGCCGACCATGAAGAACTGTGCGCCCAGAGCGTCACCGACGGAGAGCCCGTCGAGCGAGTCGTATGCGAGGTCCAGGCGCGCACGTGCATGCAGAACAATGCGCATCACCTGCGATTTTACCTTGGCGGGCAACAGGTTTCAGCGCAGTTGCCCGGCAGGCGTGAAGACGAAGCTGTCGCGGAACCCGCCGTCACCGCGCCGCGTCGCCATCAGCCGCAGCTCCGGCATGAAGTGGAAGAACACGAGCGAACCCGACCGATCCGGATAGGCGAGCGTCTTCGAGTACTTCGGGTTGGTGCCGCCCAGCCACAACGGCGGTTCGCCGTACTCGGCGATCACGTCGTCGAGCACGCAGTCCCGTTCGCCCAGCACACCGGGAATCCGGCTGTCCGCGTCCAGCGACAACCAGCCCTGCCGATGCGCGAGATCCGCGTACACCGAGGCCATGACGTCCTCACTGCGGTGACCGAGCACCTCGTGCACCGCGCCGCTCACCATCGCCGCGTTGGCCGCACCGCGTGCCACCAGCGCGTCGAGCTCGACCTGCCACCGGTCCGTGCGGTCGTCGGCGAACGCCAGCGCGTCGAGCAGGGTGAGGATCACCGCCTCGCCGCCGTACATGCCAGGTCGCCGGACAGCGGCGTTGAGCTGGCCGAGCAGGTAGCGGCGTAAATCGTCGAACGAGCGCATCTGTTCCCCTCCGCCGTTTTTCTATCAGTTGAGCGAGGGTGAAACGCAATCGCCGTGGTCACCGACAGGAAGGTCAACTCAACTGGGGAGGACACGTGAGCGTCGGCAACGAGCAGATCGTCGGGTACTGGGTCGAGCACGAGATCGACCTGGCCATCGACTGGAGCGAGGCGCACGAACGGTGCTGGCGCTGCGGGTACAAGGCCGAGCTGGAGCAGTGCCCCGTCGTGCCCGCGGCACTGGGCGGCACCGACACGGCCGACAACCTGGTCCTGCTGTGCGGGCGGTGCCGTCGCGAGGCCCCCAGCCACCAGGACCCGCAGTACCTGTGGAGGTGGCTGCGGGCGACGTCCGTCTCGTCCTACGACACCTACTGGACGATGCGCGGCTGGAAGGAGTTCGAGGTCATCTTCGGCCGCAAACCGCTGGAGTGCTTCAAGGAGGCCGAGATCGACCACCGCTCGCTGAACGCCGAATGCCGTGCGCTGGCGGCGGACGAGTTCGCGAAGACCGTCATCCACTTCGGCGAGGGGCGGCTCAACCCGTCGACGATCGCGTGCGTGATCGCGGAGATCGAGAAGAAACTGGCGGACCGCCACGGCATCGAGCTGCCGTGACGGTCCGCCGGGTGTTCGATCAGCTGCAGCCGGACGTGCTGCCGCAGCCCTCGCACAGGTAGCACGAGCCGGCCGGGCGCATCTTCGTGCCGCAGGTCATGCACAGCGGCGCGTCAGCGGCCTTGCCCAGGTGCAGCTCCAGCAGCTCGGTCGAGCTGCCCACCTGCTTCGGAGCCTCGACGGCGGCCTCGACCTGCTTCGGAGCGGCCTCCACCGAACCGCGCAGACCCTCCAGGTCCACATCGGACGACGCGGGGGCGCCGTACTCGCCGGCGACCTGCGCGGAACGCTCGTCGGCGGTGAAGATGCCGAGCTGCGCGCGCTTGTCGTACGGCAGGTAGTCGAGCGCCAGGCGGCGGAACAGGTAGTCCAGCACCGACGTCGCGATGCGCACGTCCGGGTCGTCGGTCATGCCCGCCGGCTCGAAACGCAGGTTCTGGAACTTCGAGACGTAGAACTCGAGCGGGATGCCGTACTGCAGACCCACGGAGATGGACATCGAGAACGCGTCCATCACGCCGGCCAGCGTCGAGCCCTGCTTGCCGAGCTTGACGAAGATCTCGCCGAGGCCGTTGTCCGGGTAGGAACCGGCGTGCAGGTAGCCCTCGGCGCCACCGACCGTGAATGACACGGTCTGCGACGGGCGCTTCTTCGGCAGCCGCTTGCGGACCGGGCGGTACTCGACGACCGTGTCCGACTTCTTCTCCTCAGCGGCCTTCGCGCCCTTGCCCGCCGACAACGGCTGGCCGACCTTGCAGTTGTCGCGGTAGATCGCGAGCGCCTTCAGGCCGAGCTTCCAGCCCTGGTAGTAGATCTCCTCGACGTCGGCGATCGTCGCCGTCTCCGGCATGTTGACCGTCTTGGAGATCGCGCCGGACAGGAACGGCTGCGTGGCCGCCATCATCCGCACGTGGCCCATGGGCGCGATCGAACGCTCGCCCATCGCGCAGTCGAAGACCTCGTAGTGCTCGCGGCGCAGGCCCGGCGCGTCGACGACGTGGCCGTGCTCGCCGATGAACTCGACGATCGCCTCGATCTGCTCTTCCTGGTAGCCCAACGCCTTCAGCGCGCGCGGCACCGTCTGGTTGACGATCTGCATCGAGCCGCCGCCGACGAGCTTCTTGAACTTGACCAGGGCCAGGTCCGGCTCGATACCGGTGGTGTCGCAGTCCATCATCAGGCCGATGGTGCCGGTCGGGGCCAGCACGGACGCCTGGGCGTTGCGCCAGCCGTTCTTCGCGCCGATCTCCAGCGCCTGCTGCCACGCCTCGGTCGCGACCTTGTGCACCGACGAGTCGTTCGCGTGGTAGGTGCGGATCAGGTCGTTGGCGGCGGCGTGCTTGCGCATGACGCGCTGGTGCGCCGTGGCGTTGCGCTTGTAACCGTCGTACGCGCCGACCGTGCCCGCGAGTTCCGCGGAACGGCGGTACGAGACACCGGTCATCAGCGAGGTGATGGTCGCGGCGAGCGCGCGGCCGCCCTCGGAGTCGTACGCGTGGCCGGTCGCCATCAGCAGCGCGCCGAGGTTGGCGTAGCCGATGCCGAGCTGGCGGAACTTGCGGGTGGTGTCCGCGATCGGCTCGGTCGGGAAGTCCGCGAAGCAGATCGAGATGTCCATCGCGGTGATGATCAGCTCGACGGCCTTGGCGAACGTGACGGCGTCGAAGCGGCCGTCGTCACCGAGGAACTTCATGAGGTTCAGCGACGCGAGGTTGCAGCTCGAGTTGTCGAGGTGCATGTACTCCGAACACGGGTTGGACGCGGTGATGCGACCCGACTCGGGGCAGGTGTGCCAGTCGTTGATCGTGTCGTCGTACTGGATGCCGGGGTCGGCGCACTCCCACGCGGCCTTCGCGAGCTTGCCGAACAGCTCCTTGGCGTCGACGCGCTCGATGACCTCGCCGGTCTGCCGGCCGCGCAGGCCGAAGTCGCCGCCGCTCTCGTAGGCGTGCATGAACTCGTCCGACACGCGGATGGAGTTGTTCGCGTTCTGGTACTGCACCGACACGATGTCCGCGCCGCCGAGGTCCATGTCGAACCCGGCGTCGCGCAGCGCGCGGATCTTGTCCTCTTCGCGCGCCTTGGTCTCGATGAACTCCACGACGTCCGGGTGGTCGACGTCGAGGACGACCATCTTGGCCGCGCGGCGGGTGGCGCCACCGGACTTGATGGTGCCCGCGGACGCGTCGGCGCCGCGCATGAACGACACCGGGCCGGACGCGGTGCCGCCGGAGGACAGCAGCTCCTTGGACGACCGGATGCGCGAGAGGTTCAGGCCGGCACCGGAGCCGCCCTTGAAGATCAGGCCCTCCTCGCGGTACCAGTTCAGGATCGACTCCATGGTGTCGTCGACCGCGAGGATGAAGCACGCGCTGACCTGCTGCGGCGAGCTCGTGCCGACGTTGAACCACACCGGCGAGTTGAAGCTGAACACCTGGTGCAGAAGCATGTAGGTGAGCTCGTGCTCGAAGATCTCCGCGTCCTGCTCGGAGCCGAAGTAGCCGTGCTCCTTGCCCGCGCCCACGTAGGTCTTCACGACGCGGTCGATCAGCTGGCGCAGCGACTGCTCGCGCACCTCGCTGCCGACGGCACCGCGGAAGTACTTGCTGGTGACGATGTTGGTGGCGTTCACCGACCAGGAAGCGGGGAACTCGACGCCGCGCTGCTCGAAGTTCACCGAGCCGTCGCGCCAGTTCGTCATGACGACGTCGCGGCGTTCCCAGGTGACCTCGTCGTAGGGGTGGCGGCCCTCGGTGGTGTAGACGCGCTGGACCTTCAGCGCGGCAGGCTTGGCAGCCGCCCGTGCGGCTGTCTTCTTGGCTGAGCCGCCGACGGTCTCGGTCACGGTGGATCTCCCTCGTGCTGGTGCTTCGAAAGTTGTTGTCAGCACGCGCTTTCACGCGTGTAGATCACTGCTCGGCCGGTGCTTCCTCGGCCCGCGCAGTGCGAAGATCAAGAATTTCCTTCTCGAAGTCCTCGACGGACGAGAAGGATCTGTAAACGCTCGCGAAGCGCAGATATGCGACCTCGTCGAGTTCACGCAAGGGGCCGAGAATGGCGAGGCCCACCTCGTGACTGGCGATTTCCGCGCAACCCGTCGACCGGATCGACTCTTCCACTCGCTGGGCGAGCTGCTGGAACGCGTCCTCGTCGACCGGGCGGCCCTGGCACGCCCTGCGCACGCCGACGACAACCTTGTCGCGGCTGAACGGCTCCGTCACCCCGGAGCGCTTGACCACGGCGAGAACCGCTTCTTCGACCGTGGTGAACCTGCGGCTGCAGCTGTTGCAGGAGCGACGGCGACGGATCACCTGCCCCTCGTCGACCTCGCGGGAATCGACCACCCGTGAGTCCGAATGACGGCAAAACGGACACCGCACGCCTGTTCACCCCTCCCCGGCGCAGCACCCGTCGCAGCAGTCACACAGGGTCGGGGTTACCCACAACCTGTGGACTACTTACAACGGTGTAACCACTAGATGTAGGGGTAGAACCTAGATCGCAACGCAAGAGGTTGCAACTCGACACGGCGTGTCGGGCGACACTCGGATGGAGGAATCCTGGGTGAACTGCGGCTACTACGCACCGGCATCGGCACGTGACCCTCGCGCAACCTCCGAGGCGACCCTCGCGTGATAATCCTGTGACGTGTCACTCGGGTGGCGCAACGACAGAGGGAGATCATCTTGGGGGCTGGGGTGAAGAGGGCGGCGATGCTTGCCCTGCTGGTGGTCGCGAGCGGCGCACCGGCACCTGCGGCACAGGCCGTCACGCTGTCCGTGACCGCGAAGTGCACGGAGGGAGACTTCAGCGGCAAGTTCACGCTGCGGTACGACCGCGGCACCGAGTACCGGCTCGTGAGGGGCACGGGCGCGGCCGGTCCGTACATCGCCGACTCCGGCGTGATGGGCGTCAAGGTCTACCACCGCGTGGGCTCCACGCAGACCGCGATGCTGGAGCGGACGAAGTCCGGCCTGAAGTCGGACGAGGTCGGCGAGGTGGCCGTCAACGGCACGAGGGTGCCCATCTCGGGGCGTGCCTGGCTCGAGGTGAAGTTCTCCGACCGCGGTGGCGCGAAGTGCACCGGCGTAGCGAACCTGCGCTGAGGTATCTGCTGCTCGGACCGGTCACGGTCCTCGGTCCGGCCGGGCCAGTGCGCCCGGCCGGACCGAAACAGGCGTCGGTGCTGGCGGCGCTGCTGCTCAGCCCCGGCCGGGTCGTGCCGGAGGACCGGCTGATCGACCTGACCTGGGGTGAGCAGGCGCCGCGCAGCGCCCGCGGGCGGCTGCAGGTGCACGTGTCGGACCTGCGCAAGCTGCTCGGCGCCGACGTGATCACGCGCGGTGCGTCCGGCTACTCGATCGAGGTCGCGCCCGGCGAACGCGACCTCGACCTGGTCGACGACGCCGTCGCCCACGCGAGGATCCTGACCGGTGAGGCCGCCATCGCACGGCTGCGCGAGGCACTCGCGTTGTGGACGGGCACGCCGCTGGACGGCGTGAGTGACGAGCTGGCCGAACTGGAACGCCCGGCGCTGGTCGAGCGACGGCTCGCGATCGTCGAGGAACTGCACGAGCTCCAGATCGCCGAAGGTCACCACGCGGAAGCGGCCGGCGGGCTGCGCAAGCTCGTCGACGAGCACCCGTATCGCGAACGGCTGCGCGCCGCGCTGATGCTCGCGCTGCACCGGTGCGGACGGACGGCCGAGGCGCTGGAGGTCTACTCGCAGGGGCACGACCTGCTGGCGTCCGAGCTCGGCATCGAGCCGGGACAGGCGTTGCGAGACGCACAGCTGCGCGTTCTGCGCGGCGAGGATCAAGCTCCCGCCCAGGCTTTCACCGAGGTGCGACCGGCCGAACTCCCTTTGGCCGCACGGGGTTTCGCGGGCCGCACCGCCGAGCTGGCCGCGCTGGAGGACGGCGAGGACGGCGTGTGGCTGATCACCGGCACCGCCGGGGTCGGCAAGACCGCGCTCGCCGTGCGGTGGGCGCACGCGGCGCGCGACCGCTACCCCGACGGGCAGCTGTACGTGAACCTGCGCGGGTTCGACGCCGACGACGAACCGCTCAGCCCGACCGCCGCGCTGGCGCGGCTGCTGCGCGCGCTCGGCGCCACACCGTCCGAATCGGACGACCAAAGTGGACTTTTCCGGTCGCTGCTCGCGGACCGGAAATCGTTGGTGGTGCTGGACAACGCGCGCGATGCCGCTCAGGTGCTGCCGCTCCTGCCGTCGTCCGGCCGCGTGCTCGTGACCAGCAGGCACCGGCTGGGCGATCTGGTCGCCCGCACCGGTGCCCGCACGATCACCCTGGCACAGCTGCCGGAACAGGACTCGCACGCGCTGCTCGTCGCGGCGCTCGGCGCGGACCGCGTGGCGGCCGAACCCGTTGCCGCGGCCGAGCTCGCCGACGTGTGCGGGCACCACCCGCTGGCGTTGCGCATCGCCGCGGCCAACGTGGGCACGAGCATCGGAGCCAGAAACATCGAGTCAGCGGTCGCGGAGCTGCGCGCCGACCCGCTGCTCGCCTTCGACGGCGCGGAGCAGAGCGCGGTCGCCGCGGCGTTCTCCGTTTCCTACCAAGCACTTCCCGCCGACCAGCAGCGGCTGTTCCGGCTGCTCGGGGTCGTCCCGGGACCGGACTTCACGCCGTACGAGGCGGCCGCGCTGCTCGGTACCGGCGCCGCCGCGGCGACCCGGTTGCTGCGGGGTCTGAGTGCCGCGAACCTGGTCGAGGCGCATGCGCCGGGCCGTTACCGGTTCCACGACCTGGTGCGTCACTACGCCGAGGAGCGTTCGGGCACCGAGGAGACCACGCCCGCGTGGGAGAGGTTGTTCGCCGGTTACCTCGCGACTGCCGACGCGGCCGTGGCGGAGCTGGGCAAGCGGGTCGTGTCGCTCCCCCGCGACGACGAACCGGCCGAAAGCCCTGTGCGGTTCGCGAACAAAGCGGAAGCCGTGGCGTGGCTGGACGTCGAGGCGCCCAACCTGGTCGCCGCGTTGCGCCGGGCCGCGGTGACCGGCCCCCGTCCGCAGGTCTGGTACCTGGCCGACGCGGTGCGGAGGTTCTTCCACGACCACGGCAGGCGTGCCGAGTGGCTGGAGCTCGCGTCGGTGCTGTTGCCGGCGGCCCGGCGACATGGCGCGCACGCCGCGGAAGCGTTGCTGCGCTTGACGATGGGCGGCGCCGCGTTCCGAGAGGGACGGCACACCGACGGCGTCGCGCACACCGAGGAGGCGGCGCGGGCCAGTCGCACGTGCTGCTGGCGCGAGTGCGAGGCGACGGCCGTGTCGAACCTCGGGTCGATGCTGGACTGGACGGGCAGGCTCGCCGAGGCGGTCGAGCACAGCCTGCGCGCGATCGAGCTGTTCCGCGAGCTGGGCAACCCGTCCGGCGAGAGTCACGCGTTGAACTCATTGAGCTGCCACTACCGGCAGCTCGGCAGGCTGGCCGAGGCCAGGGAGTGCCTCGACGAGTCGATCCACTTGTGCCGCAAGAACTCTCTCGCTTTCTGGGAGGCCGCCAACCTGGCGGACCTGGGTTCGGTGCTGCTGGCGCTCGGTGACGTCGCGGACGCCGAGCACACGCTCCTGCTCGCGCTGGAGTCGTTCCGCGAGCAGGGATCCCGCTTCGGTGAGGCGACCGCGCTCAGCGGGCTGAGCGCGGTGCACCTGGCCCGCGACGACCACGACACCGCCCGCCTGACCGCCGCCGAGGCGCTGGAGTGCGCCCGTCAGGACGGTGATCAGCAGGCCGAGGCGGTGGCGTTGATCGGACTGGGCCGCGCGACGTCCGAACGGGAACATCTGGTGCGGGCGTTGGAAATCGCGGCGCGGTCCGGCCTGCGCGGATCGGAGGCGGAGGCGTCCGCCGCCCTCGCCCACGTCCTCTCCGCGACCGATTCGCCGACGGCGCGGACGCATGCGACCGCCGCCCTCGACGTGGCGCGCGCGGGCGGGATGCGGCTCCTGGAGGCGGAGGCACTGCTCGCCGTCGCCGCCGTGGAGTCCGCCTCCGGGGAAAGCGCGCAGGCCGGACACGCGGTGCGGGAGGCCCTGCGCATCTGGCGCGACGCCGGACACGTCACCGGCGCCGCACGTGCGACACGCGCCCTGGAAGGCCTCACCGCGCGGTCGTGAGCGGGTTCCGCTCACAACCATGCTCAGATCAGGCTTCGTCCGTGTCGGTGTCGCAGCACTTGGGTGCGGCGTGCGCGGGAGCAGCGCTGATCGTGCTCACCGCGGGCACCACGCCGATCATCGCGCGTCTCATCGAGACGTCAGGGCGTCACCGGGGTGCTCGGTCTGCTTCGTCATGGTGCCTCCGCGCTGGTCTCGACTGTCACACCGAATGGTGGACAGGACCACTTCCGCGAGGCTTCGGTTTCGCTTCGGTCTTCTTCGCTTCGGTCTTACGGGGTGACGCCGGCCTGCTGGAGGTAGAGCACGCCGAGGGCGATGATCGTCAACGCGCTCAGCACACCGACGGCGAGAAGTTCGAGCGCGGACTCCCGCTTGGGCCGGACCTCGCACGAACTGGAGTCACGCGACGAGGGCACCGCGACCGGGCGCGGCTTGGTCGCCGGGCGCCGCGGCATGACACGAGGACCCGAACGGAGTGGGCGTCCCGCTGCGACGTCCGCGTCTTCGACAACGCGCAACCGCTTCTCGACGAGCACCGCCATGACGACCTCCATCGCAGGTCAACCACCATGATCGAACAGGGGTTCGATCGAACGTCCGTGCGAATTTCTACCACGCCGAATCGCCGGACGCCACAACACGCGCCCAAATACCTCGAACAGGTGTTTGATCTGTGCAGCAAACACGACTACCGTCGACCACGAAGATCGACGGAGGCCGGAATCCCACTCGAACTGGGGGCGGCAAGGAGGACAGCGACCGTGGCAGGCAAGACGATCGACCCAGACCCCGCTCTTGCTGAGACAGAGGTAAGCGAGATCGCGGGCAACGCCGGCCTGACCCTGCGCCAGCGCAAGGTGCTCGACGTGATCCGTGACTGGGTCGACCGCTTCGGTTACCCGCCGAGCGTGCGTGAGATCGGCGAGGCCGTCGGCCTGACGTCGACCTCCTCGGTCGCGTACCAGTTGCGCGCGCTGGAGCGGAAGGGCTTCCTGCGCCGCGACGCGAACCGCCCGCGCGCGGTGGGCATGCTGCCGCCCGAGATCGATCCCGGTCTCGACCCGATGTCCAAGCCGACGCCCGCGTACGTGCCGATGGTCGGCCGCATCGCCGCCGGTGGCCCGATCCTGGCCGAGGAGTCGATCGAGGACGTGTTCCCGCTGCCGCGCGAGATCGTCGGCGAGGGCGAGCTGTTCCTGCTGCGCGTCGTCGGCGACTCGATGATCGACGCCGCGATCACCGACGGCGACTGGGTCGTGATCCGCAAGCAGCCGACCGCGGACCAGGGCGAGATCGTCGCCGCCATGATCGACGGCGAGGCGACGGTGAAGACGTTCAAGCGCAAGGACGGCCACGTGTGGCTGATGCCGCACAACCCGGCCTACCAGCCGATCAACGGCGACGAGGCCACCATTCTCGGCAAGGTCGTCACGGTGTTGCGGCGTCTTCCGTAGCTTTCTCGCAGGCCCGTTTCTTCTTCTCGAAGAAGTCGAGCCACTTCTTCCTGGTGGACTCCATGTCCACCACGACGAACGCGAAGAACTGGCCCATGTCCTTGAGGCGTGCACCCACTGGCGTGTCGAGCCCGAAGATCTCGGCACCGTCCAGTGCGGTGTGCGCCCACACGGAGTTGCGTTCGGCGCTGGACAGCCACGCTCGGTACCAGAGGTCGTCGTCCAGGAAGTAGCGCATGCGCTTGCCGTCGCGCTCGCTGCGCAACAACCCGAGGTTCTGCAGGTAGGCCGTCGAACGCGACACAGTGCCGGGGCTGACCGACAGCCTGAGCACGAGCTCGGTCGCGGACAGACTGCCCTTGTCGACCATGAAGACCTCGGCCAGAATCCGCGCGGCCGTCTTCGGTATGCCGGTCTGCGCGAACGACGTGACGAGCCTCAGGTGGAACTCCTGCACCTCGCCCGGACTGCGCCCGAACGAGTACGCCTCTTCGTCGACGTCGAGATCGTCCACAGCGGGCAGCCGGCGCATCGCCCGCTCGCTCGCCGCCCGGTGCGCGGCACCCGGCCGGTAGTTGTTGTGGCCCCCGTTGCGGACCACCTCGCGCTGGATCGTGGACGCCGGCCTTTGCAACCGCCTCCCGATTTCGGAGTAGCCCAGCCCATCCCACAGGAACTGGGCGATGAGCTGCCGTTCCTCTTCGTCTAGCCGCTTACCAGGCACAACCCCATCGTGCCTTGCGCGTCAAGCCATTGCAATGAGTCTTTTGACTTCGTCCGCAAACGTTTTTAGCTTGCAAGAAGGGGAAAGACCTCGTTGCAAGGGGGAGGCAATGCCACTCAGTCCGATGACGTACCCGGACGGGCACGTCGGCTGGCGCGCGCACGACCACGCGACCGTGCGCGCCGTGCTCGCGGACCACCGTTTCAGCGTCAGGCCGGACCTGATGCACAACCCGTTCGGCCCCGGCAGCCCCGGCGACGCGCCGCCGTCGCCGCCCGGCGTGTTCACCGACCACGACCCGCCGGACCACACCCGCTACCGCGGCAAGCTGACCGGTCAGTTCACCGTCCGCCGCATGCGGCTGCTCGCCGAGCGGCTCGAAGCGATCACGGCCGAGCACCTGGACGCACTCGCGGCGCAGGGCTCGCCCGCGGACCTCGTCGAGCACTTCGCGGTGCCGGTGCCGGGCCTGATGATCTGCGAGCTGTTGGGCGTCCCGTACGAACGCCGCACGGAGTTCCAACAGGACGCGATGGTGCTGACCGGTGGCAGCGGCGCCGAGGCTGGCGAGGCCGCGGCGATGTTCGCCGCGTTCGACCGGCTTCAGCGGTTCATGCTGGAAATGGTGGCCGCCAAGCACACCGATCCGACCGACGACCTGCTCAGCGACCTCGTCAACTCCGGAAGCGACCTGACCGACGACGAGATGGCCGCGATGGGCATGGCGTTGCTCGGCGGCGGCCTCGACACGACGACGAACATGTTGTCGCTCGGCACGCTGGAACTCATGCGTTCGTCGGCGAGGGTGGACGCGCTGCTGGCGAATCCCGACGCCGCCGTCGAGGAGCTCCTGCGATATATCAGTCTGACGCCGGCGACCGCCCGCACCGCGTTGGACGACGTCGAGGTCGACGGCGTCCTCGTGCGCAAGGGCGACACCGTGTTCGTCGAGCTGGGCTCGGCCAACCGCGACCCGGCGCGCTACGCCGACCCCGACGTCCTCGACCTGGCTCGCGGCACGACCGGGCACGTCGCGTTCGGCCACGGCATCCACCAGTGCATCGGCCAGCACCTCGCTCGGATCGAGCTGAAGATCGCCTTCCCCGGTCTCTTCACCCGGTTCCCCAAGCTGCGCCTGGCCGTACCGGAGGACGAGCTGCCGCACCGCGCGAGCCTGGTGATCGGCGGCCTGGAACGCCTGCCCGTCGCCTGGGACTAGCCACCCGAAACCGATATATCAGTTCGCCGCAGCCTGCCCGTTCACCCTTAGCAATGAGTCTTTTGACGACGAAGTCCAAAGACTCATTGCTAAGGGGCAGGTCAGCGGGGGCTCGGGAAAGTCGAGAAAGCGCTTGGGCTGGGTCAGGCGCGGCGGCGGAAGCGGAGGCCGATGACGAGGGCGGCGATGAGGACGAGGCCGCCGAGGGTCAGAGCCAGGGGCCAGTTCTGCCACGACGAGCTCGACGAGTCCGCGGGCGCGGAGGACTGGGGCTGGTCGGCGGCCGGAGGGGGTGCCGTGGTCGTCGGCGCCGGTGGCTGGGCCAGGGCGGCGGCGCCTGCCACGGCGCGGATCGGGGTGCCGGCGCCTTCGGAGGCCGAGAGCAGGGTGCCGTCCGGGTCGAAGGCGATGGCTTCGCCCTGGGGTTCGTTCGGCAGGGGGACGCGGACCGGGTCGCCGGAGAGAGCTTTGACTATCGCGTCTTTGGGATC
Organism: Lentzea alba; assembly: GCF_011067745.1. Lineage (GTDB taxonomy): Bacteria > Actinomycetota > Actinomycetes > Mycobacteriales > Pseudonocardiaceae > Lentzea > Lentzea alba. Next base: position 348,601 of record NZ_JAAMPJ010000008.1, on the reverse strand, counting down.
CCCGTCGGGGACCGGGTACAGGTAAGCGTCAGTGTAGGTGCGCAGGGCGATGACGGAGCCGTCGGACATGGCGGCCGCGCCGGTCACCAGGCGCGAGTCGAGGGTGCCTTCCAGGGGGCCGCCTGGGGTGTCGGTCGTCGACAGCGACACGCGTGCCACCTGCTCCAACGGGACTGATATATCGGTTCGGAGCGGGGCTGTGGGGCGATATACCAGTGCGGAGCCCAGGGGTTCCTTGGTGACGATGTACGGGGTGCCGGACTTGTCGATGAACAAGGCCTCGGCGTCGTGTTTGCCGTCCGGGTACGTGACGCGGTACCGCTCCACGGCGCCTGAAGGTGAGACCTTGTGCAGGGCGACCGTGGAGCGGGACTTGTTGTTGTCGCCGGTGTCGGAGGCCCAGAGGGTGCCGTCCGGCGTCATCGCGAGGTCTTCGACGTCGTAGGGGTCGACGGGCGCGGTGATCGTGCGTGTCACCACGCAGTCGCGGCCCATGACCTGGATGCGCAGCGTGCCGTTGTCGCTGTCGCTGACGGCGAAGAACTGCTTGCCGTCGGACGTGAGCCCGGAGAGCTCCTGCATGGCTACCGGGCACACGTCCACCGGCGGAGGCGGGATCAAGCAGGCGTCCCGTTCGTCGCGAACTCCTCGAGCACGCCGGCGAGGTCCGGGCGCACGCGAGCACTGAGCAACGTGCCCGACTCCGTGTGCTTCTCGGACAGCACCTCGCCGTCGCGGTGCACGCGGGCGACGACCTCGCCACGCGCGTACGGCACGAGGGCCTCGACGACGACCTCGGGGCGTGGCATCAGCTCGGCGATGCGGACCCGCAGCTCCTCGATGCCGAGGCCCGAGTGCGCCGACACGAACGACGCGTCCGGGAACAGGTGCCGCAGCCGGGCCAGGCCCAGGTCGCCCACGGCGTCGATCTTGTTCACGACGAGCAGCTCGCGCGGCATCGGCGTGCCGGTCTCCTCGTTGATCTCGGAGATGACCTCGCGCACGGCGCTGACCTGCTTCTCCGGCATGCCGTCGGAGCCGTCGACCACGTGTACGAGCAGGTCGGCCTGGCCGACCTCCTCCAGCGTGGAGCGGAACGCCTCGACCAGCTGGTGCGGCAGGTGCCGGACGAAGCCGACCGTGTCCGTCAGCGTGTACGGCAGGCCCTCGGGCGTCACCGCGCGGCGTGTCGTCGGGTCGAGGGTGGCGAACAGCGCGTCCTCCACCAGGACACCGGCGCCCGTCAGCGCGTTGAGCAGCGAGGACTTGCCCGCGTTCGTGTAGCCCGCGATGGCGATGCTCGGGATCTCGTTCGCCGTGCGGCGGCCCCGCTTGGTCTCGCGGATGACGCCGATCGCGGCGATCTCGCGGCGCAGCTTGGCGATGCGCGCACGGATCCGGCGGCGGTCGGTCTCGATCTTGGTTTCACCAGGACCGCGCAGACCCACACCGCCGTTGCCGCCGCCGGCACGACCACCGGCCTGCCTCGACAACGTCTCACCCCAGCCGCGCAGGCGCGGCATCAGGTACTGCAGCTGGGCCAGCTCGACCTGTGCCTTGCCCTCTTTGGACCGCGCGTGCTGCGCGAAGATGTCCAGGATGAGCGCGGTGCGGTCGATGACCTTGACCTTGAGCTTCTCCTCCAGCTGACGCAGCTGGCCTGGCGAGAGCTCACCGTCGCAGATCACGGTGTCCGCGCCGGTCGCCTGCACCACGTCGCGCAGCTCGGAGACCTTGCCTGAACCGATGTACGTCGCGGCGTCCGGCTTGTCGCGCCGCTGCACCACGCCCTCGAGCACCTCGGAACCAGCGGTTTCCGCGAGGCGGGCGAGCTCTGCCATCGAGGCGTCGGAGTCCGCAGCCGTGCCCTCGGTCCACACCCCGACGAGCACGACCCGCTCCAGGCGAAGCTGCCGGTACTCGACCTCGGTGATGTCCTCGAGCTCGGTGGACAACCCGGCGACACGACGCAACGCGGCACGTTCGACGCGTTCGTAGTCACCCGTCGAGAAGTCGTCTTCTTCCCACGTCGAGTCGAACTCGGGGTCGAACTCTGTGCTCTGGATGTTTTCCGTCATTTGCCCTTCATCGTCCCATGGACCGTCAGTCCCCCGGATACACCGCGAGGTAGATCGCCACACGGGGAACATCCGGCTTGACCGGTTGTGCGGCCAGCTCATCCATCAACGACGAGAGCCGCTGCTTTAGTTCCTCGGGGTCGACCGTGACGACCAGGCGGCTCTGATCCACGTTCTCGAGCCCGATGTCGGCAACCTCGCCGAGGAAAGCGTGCAGCATCGCCTCACCGACGGCGACCGCATTTTCGCTGTTGTCGAGCTGCCACGACAGTCCGGTCGACCGATAGGGGATTTCTTTCGCACCCCGGTTGCCCGCGCGTGGTGGCATCGCCTCCAGGAATCCGGCGGCGACGAGCTTGCGGACGTGGTGCAGCGTCGTGGCCGGGTCCTTGCCGAGCCGCTGCGCCAGCTCCTTGTTGGTGAGCGGGCGGTCGAACGTCATGCGGATCATCCTCAGCCGCAGGTCAGAGCTGAGGGCCGCGGCTTCTTCCGTCGTCGCGGGACGGCGCTTGCGCGAGAGGGGCACGAACCCAGTCTAAGTGATTGACAGTTTCCAATCACTCGGCGCAGACTCGTCGGCATGGCGCTTTGGGGGCACCCTGACTTCCGCCGGCTCTGGGTCGGCGACACGATCAGCCAGTTCGGCGCGAACGTCGGCATGACGGTGATCCCGCTGCTCGCGGTGGGTGTGCTGAACGCGACACCGTTCGAGATGGGTCTGCTGGCCGCGGCGAGCACGATCGCGTTCCTGCTGATCGGACTGCCCGCGGGCGTCTGGGTCGACCGGATGCGCCGCAAACCGCTGATGATCGCGATGGACGTCGCCCGCGCCGCGCTGATGGTGAGCGTGCCCGTCGCGTGGTGGCTGGGCCTGCTCGACCTGCCGCAGCTGATCGTCGTGAGTCTCGCGGTGGGCGTGTGCACGGTGTTCTTCGACGTCGCCTACCAGTCGTACCTGCCCTCACTGGTCGGTCGCGGCCAGCTCGTCGAGGGCAACTCGAAGCTGCAGGCCAGCCTGTCGGTCGCGGAGGTGTCGGGACCCGCGATCGGCGGTTACGCGGCACAGTTCCTCGGCGCGGCCAACGGCGTGCTCGCGACCGGGCTCGGCTACCTGAGCTCCGCGTTCTTCCTGGTCCGGATCAAGACCGTGGAGCCTGCGCCGGAACGTCACCCCGACCCTCATCTGCGCCGCGAGATCGCGGAGGGGCTGCGGTTCGTCTTCGGCAACGTCACCCTGCGCATGATCGTGGCCTGCACCGGCACGTCGAACTTCTTCCACGGCATCCAGAACGCCGTGTTGGTGCTGTTCCTGCTGCAGACCGTCGGACTGAGCGAGGGCACGGCCGGGCTGGTGCTCAGCGCGGGCGGCGTCGGCGGAGTGCTCGGCGCGGCGTTCGCGTACCGGATCGGCGTACTGGTCGGACAGGCCAGGATGATCTGGCTCATCCCCCTGCTGACCTGGCCGTTCACCCTGGCGCTGCCGTTCGTCTCGGACGGCTGGGGCCTGGTGCTGCCGATGGCCGGCCTCGCGGTGAACGTGTTCGGGATCGTCGTCTACAACGTCGGCCAGGTGAGCTACCGGCAGGCGATCTGCCCCGACCACCTGCTGGGCCGGATGAACGCCTCGATCCGCTGGGTGGTGTGGGGCACGACGCCACTGGGCGCACTGCTGGGCGGCGGGCTCGGTTCGTGGATCGGCATCGTGCCGACGCTGTGGGTCTCGGTGCTCGGCTCGGTGCTCGGGATGGTGTGGCTGCTGCTCTCCCCGTTGCGGTCTATGCGTGACCTGCCGGCCACGTCTAGCGTCGAGGCCCATGGCTGACACCACGGTGCTGCGGGACGGTCTTCACTTCGGCGAGGGACCGCGACGCGGCCCCGACGGTCGCCTCTACTACTCCGACTTCTACGCGGGCGAAGTGCACGCACTCGACCTCGCGACGGGCGAGGACGAGGTCGTCGTCGCCTTCGACGGCCAGCCCTCAGGTCTCGGCTGGCTGCCCGACGGACGCCTGCTGGTCGTCTCGATGCTCGACCGCACGGTGCGGCGCCTTGAGGGCGGTAACTCAAAGGACGGGGACCTGGTCCTGCACGCCGATATATCGGATATCGCGACCTTCCACGCCAACGACATGCTCGTTGACGGCGAGGGCCGCGCGTACGTCGGCAACTTCGGCTTCGACCTGCACGGCCTGATCGACGAGGTTGGCATCCCGCGGCTGCTCGAACCGGACTTCGACCCTCCGGGCGCCGCGCTCGCGCTCGTCCAGCCCGACGGCCCAGAAGGCGTCACCGTTTCCGTCGTCGCCGAGGACCTCAAGTTCCCGAACGGCATGGCTCTGTTGCCCGACCCGACGGGCGAGGCTGAATCCACTTCTGGGAGCGGCACCATGTTGGTCGTCGCCGAGACCCTTGCGTTCAGGCTGACTTCGTTTTCGGTCGACCGAAACGGATCGTTGCAAAACCGCAGGGTGTGGGCCGACGTGAAGGAGTTCGGGATCGCGCCGGACGGGATCGCGGGCGACGGGGACGGCGTGTGGGTGGCGCCGGCGTTGCAGGCGGCGGTGTTCCGGGTGACCGAGGGCGGGAAGATCACGCACCGGGTCGAGACGACGCAGACGTGCTTCGCCGTCGCCGTCGTCGACGACAAGCTCGTGTGCTTGACGGCGCCGGATTCGAACCCGAGCGTGGTCAAGCCCGAGAGGCTCGGGAAGGTCGAGGTCTACGAGCTCGGCTGATATATCGGATATCGGTTAAGCGAGAGCGTCCCACCAGGACTTGTCGAGCTCGCCGCGCGCGACGAGCACGGCCGGTCCGGTGAGCGTCGACGTCGTCGGCTCGATCGTCACGAAGACCTGGCCGCCAAGGACGTCGACGGTCGCCGAGCCGGTCGTGCGGCCCTGGCCCGCGAGCCAGGAGGCGACGGAGGCGACGGTGCCGGTGCCGCAGGAGCGGGTCTCTCCGACGCCGCGCTCGTAGACGCGCATCTTCAACGCACCACCGCGCGGCGAGTCAGCGTCGGTTTCTCCCGGATCGAGGACGTTGATCAGCTCGACGTTGACGCCGTGCGGGAAGAAGACCGGGTCGAAGCCGGGCGGCACGGTCAGGTCGAAGCCGTCGACGTCGACGTCGGTGACGCACGCCAGGTGCGGGTTGCCGACGTCGACCGCGAAGCCGCCGATGCCGTGACCGTCGACCGCCGCGATGGACGTGCCGGTCACCCGCACGGGGCCCATGTCGTTGGTGACGGAACCGTCCGGGTGGGTGATGACCGTGCGATCCCCCGCCCGCGTGCCGACGACGAACGAACCCTGCGGCTGGTGGCCCGCGTCGACGAGGTAGCGGGCGAAGACGCGCAGGCCGTTGCCGCACATCTCGGCGATGGAGCCGTCGGCGTTGCGGTAGTCCATGAACCACTTGCCTTCAACCCGCACGACGCGCAGCACGCCGTCCGCGCCCAGGCCGCGCTGCCGGTCGCACAGCGCCCGCACGCGCGCCACCGTCAGGTCCAGCTGGTCATCGAGGTCGGGCAGGATGACGAAGTCGTTCTCCGTGCCGTGCCCCTTCACGAACTCCACGGCACCAGGTTACCGGCGGCTTCCAAGAGATCCGGCCGCGCACCGTCGAGCCAGGTGATGCGCTGGTCACGCCGGAACCACGACCGCTGCCGGCGCACGAACCGGCGGGTGGCGCGCTTGGTCTCCTCCGCGGCGAAGTCGATCGTGCACGCTCCGTCCATTGCGGACAGCACCTGCTGGTAGCCCAGCGCGCGCGAGGCGGTCTTGCCGTCCCGCAGGCCCAGCCGGACCAGGGCGCGCACCTCGTCCTCCAAACCGGAGCCGAACATCACGTCCACCCGCCGGTCGACGCGGGAGTCCAGTTCGGACACCTCGCGGTCGACACCGATCTGGACGGTGTCGTACCGCGCCGGTCCCGGCTTGGGGAGGTTCGCCGAGAACGGTTGCCCGGTCAGCTCGATGACCTCCAGCGCGCGCACGATGCGGCGGCCGTTGGACGGCAGGATCGCGATCGCGGCGGCGGGGTCCAGCGACTGCAGCCGCTGGTGCAGTGCTTCCGGGCCGACCGCCGCCAGTTCCGCTTCGAAGCGCTCGCGCACCGCGTCGTCGGTACCGGGGAACTTCAGGTCGTCGAGCACCGCCTGGACGTAAAGCCCCGAACCACCGACCAGGATCGGCGGGCGTCCGGCGGCCAGCAGCCCCTCGACGACGGCGCGGGTTTCGCGCTGGTAGGCCGCAACGGACGCGGTCTCGGTGACGGAGAGGACGTCGAGCAGGTGGTGCGGGATCCCGCGTCGCTCGGCCAGGGTCATCTTCGCCGTACCGATGTCCATGCCGCGGTAGAGCTGCATGGCGTCGGCGTTGACGACCTCTCCCCCGAACCGTTCCGCCAGTGCGACGGCCAGGTCGGACTTCCCGGTCGCGGTGGGTCCGACAACAGCGATAGGCGTGATCACGGGCGCTCCCAGACGGCGACGTGGTAGCCCACGCCGAACGGTGCGAAGAACTCGGCGCCGGCACAGCGCCACGGTCCGGGCACGCCGGCGAGGACCTGCCACGCCGCGCGCCCCTGGGCGCCCAGCTCACGGGCGAGTTCGAGGTCGAGGTCGAGCAGGCCGTCCACATCGGCGGCCGCCAGCAAGGAGTGCACGTGCTCGTCGAACGGTCCCGAACGCTCGTCGTGGGAACCTGGCGAACGCAGGCCGTGTCGAGTGGATCCGTCACCGAGGATCAGCAGCCCGGCGTCTTCCGCGGCGAGTTGTTGTCCAAACGAGACACAGTCGGCGGGAGCCAGATCGGGCGGCACGAGTTCAACGCGTGACACCTCGACCGCGCAGTGTTCCCGCAGCCACGCGGTGATTAGCACTGGCAACGGAATTCGCGGGTCCGGGCGCAGGTCACCGCCGAGTGACACAGGTACATCAACACCGAAACCGAGAAAAGTTCCCGACAACGGCGGCACGACGGTCGCGGGTCCGCTGTCGTCGGCCGCGACCGCGATCCACGGACCGGGCAGTTTTCCTGCTGCGGCAAGGGTTGCGGCGCGCACGGGCGCGGTTTCGGCGGCGGCTCCCGCGACCAGCTCCGGGACCAGAAGAGGCGGGTGGGGCACCACCGCGGCACGGGTGATCACGACGAACCAGGCTACCTATCGTGGACTCCCAGTACCGAGTCGAGCTCTGACCTGTTTGAATGCGCGCGGGGAATGGGGACGGGAGACGTCTCCAGCGCCCGTATTGCATCGGCCCCGCCGCGGCGGGGCGCCCGTGGCAGGCACGGGCGTCAGATGGGAGGAACCGGCGATGTCGGAGCAGGACAGCACACCGGAGGCCGTGGTCGAGACCGCCCCCGCGCAGGGCGCAGTCGCGGCTGCCGCCGAGGGTGGAGTCGAGGAGACGCCGAAGGAGACCGCGCAGGCGACGCCTCCGGCCGTCCCCGTGGCGTCGGACCACCCTGACCGCTGGGGGCGCGTTGACGCCGACGGCACCGTGTACGTGAAGACCGAGGACGGCGAGCGCGCCGTCGGGTCGTGGCAGGCGGGCGAACCGGTCGAGGGCCTCGCGCACTTCGCGCGGCGCTTCGACGACCTGCGCACCGAGGTCGAGCTGCTGGTGACGCGGCTCGCGTCCGGTGCCGGTGACCCGAAGCACGCGATGACCAGCGCGAAGCACGTCAAGGAGCAGCTCGCGGAAGCCGCCGTGGTCGGCGACCTCGCGGCGCTCGCCCGGCGCGTGGACTTCGTGCTGGAGCGTGCCGAGGCGGGCATGGAGAAGGCGAAGGAGGCCAAGGAGGCCGCCCGCGCCCAGTCCGTCGCCCGCAAGCAGGCGCTGGTCGACGAGGCCGAGTCGATCGCGAACGAGTCGACCCAGTGGAAGGTCGCCGGCGACCGGCTGCGCGCGATCCTCGACGAGTGGAAGACGATCCGCGGTGTCGACCGCAAGACCGACGAGCAGCTGTGGCGCCGGTTCTCGAAGGCGCGCGACGCGTTCAACCGCCGTCGTGGCTCGCACTTCGCGGACCTCGACCGGCAGCGTTCGGTGGCGAAGTCCTCCAAGCAGGCGCTCGTCGAAGAGGCCGAGAAGCTGGTCGACTCCGACGACTGGGGCCCCACGGCCGGTCGCTACAAGGAGCTGATGGTCGAGTGGAAGGCCGCCGGGCGTGCGCCCAAGGAGGCCGACGACGCGCTGTGGCAGCGGTTCCGGGCCGCGCAGGACGCGTTCTTCCAGAAGCGTTCCGAGGCCTTCAGCGAGCGTGACGCCGAGTTCACGGCCAACGCGAAGCTGAAGGAGGAACTGCTCGCCGAGGCCGAGACGATCGACCCGTCGGCCGACCTCGAGGCAGCCCGCAACCACCTTTACAAGATCCAGGAGCGGTGGGACGCCATCGGCAAGGTGCCGCGCGAGCGCATTCGCGAGCTCGAGGGCAAGCTCCGCGCGATCGAGGAGAAGGTCCGCGGCGCGGTCGACGCGCAGTGGCGTCGCTCCGACCCCGAGGCCGAGGCCCGCGTGGCGCAGTTCCGCGAGCGCGTGGAGCAGTTCGAGGCGCAGGCCGCGAAGGCCAGGGCCGCGGGCGACAAGCGCCGCACGGAGCAGGCCGAGGCGCAGGCCGCGCAGTGGCGCGAGTGGCTCGCCGCCGCTGAGCAGGCGCTGGCGACCCGCTAGTCCGGCACGCGCTGAGGGCCTCCTCTCCCGAGCGGAGAGGAGGCCCTCAGCGTGTTCGGCGGTCAGAGCTGGGGCGGGCGGGAAGCCGCGATCCTGACCCACTTCACCAGCAGCACGATCACCGCGATCACCGCGATGATCAGGCCGACGCCCGGACCCGGTCCGATCGTCTTGTTGCTCGTGGTCGTCTGCTGCGTCCAGATCGACAGCACGCCCGTCACCGAGCCCGCGAACAGGCCCAGCGAGCACACCCACGCGAGGCCCCAGCGGCGCACCGCGAGCGTGATGCCGGAGCCGAGCACGCCGACGCCGAGCGCGAAGAACGAGAACAGCCGCGGGACGAAGCTCTCGGACTCGCCGAGCACCACGCTGAGTCCGGTCTTGTCGCCGATCCACGGCAGCACGAGCGACACCAGCAACGCCAGCACGGCGATGGAGATCGTCAACGCGCCGGTGCCGGGATCGATGCGCTTGGCCGCCTGCTGCTCCACCGCGTCGATCTCCTTGCGCAGGTACTCGTCGTCGGACTTCGGGTCGCTCACTGGGCCGCGCACCCGGACACGGCGGGCAGCGGCGCGGGCGCCCCGAACGACGGCAGGCCGAGGCCGATGCCCGCGGTCTTGGGCTTGATGCCCGCCTCGGACCGGTCACCGGCCTTGGTGCGCCGCCACGACAGCGGTTCGCCGTCCGCGACGAGGTAGTGCGGGGCCGCGTAGGTCACGACGGTCTCGACGACGTCACCGGGACGCGGGGCCGTGTCGCCGGGCGTGAAGTGCACGAGGCGTCCGTCGCGGGCCCTGCCGCTCATGCGGTGCGTCTCGGCGTCGCGCTTGCCCTCACCGGTGGCGACGAGGACCTCGACGGTGCGGCCGACCTGCTCGATGTTCAACGAGTGGGTCATCTCGTTCTGCAACGCCACGAGCCGGTCGAAGCGCTCCTGCACGACGGCCTTGGGCAGCTGGTCCGGCAGCTCCGCGGCGGGGGTGCCGGGACGCTTGGAGTACTGGAACGTGAAGGCCGAGGAGAACCTGGCCTGGCGCACGACGTCGAGCGTGCCCTGGAAGTCCTCCTCGGTCTCGCCGGGGAAGCCGACGATGATGTCCGTGGTGATCGCGGCGTCCGGCATGGCGGCGCGGACCTTGTCGATGATGCCGAGGTACTTCTCGGTGCGGTAGGAGCGGCGCATCGCCTTGAGCAGGCGGTCCGACCCGGACTGCAGCGGCATGTGCAGGCTGTGGCACACGTTCGGCGTCTCGGCCATCGCGGCGATAACGTCGTCGGTGAAGTCCTTGGGGTGCGGCGAGGTGAAGCGCACGCGCTCCAGGCCATCGATGTCACCGCACGCGCGCAGCAGCTTGCCGAACGCCAGCCGGTCGCCGAACTCGACACCGTAGGAGTTGACGTTCTGACCGAGCAGCGTCACCTCCAGCACGCCTTCGTCCACCAGCGTCTGGACCTCGGCGAGCACGTCACCGGGGCGGCGGTCCTTCTCCTTGCCGCGCAGGGACGGCACGATGCAGAACGTGCAGGTGTTGTTGCAGCCCACCGAGATCGACACCCAGCCCGAGTAGGCGGAGTCGCGCGCGGCCGGCAGCGACGACGGGAACGTCTCCAGCGCGTCGAGGATCTCGACCTGCGCCTCCTCGTTGTGGCGCGCTCGTTCGAGCAACACCGGCAGCGAACCGATGTTGTGCGTGCCGAACACGACGTCGACCCACGGGGCGCGACGGACGATCTCGCTGCGGTCCTTCTGCGCGAGGCAGCCGCCGACCGCGATCTGCATGCCGGGCTTCGCCGCCTTCTGCGGGGCGAGGTGGCCGAGCGTGCCGTACAGCTTGTTGTCGGCGTTCTCGCGGACCGCGCAGGTGTTGAAGACGACGACGTCGGCCTGCTCGTCCCCGGTGGCCCGCTCGTAGCCGGCGTCTTCCAGCAGTCCGGCGAGCCGCTCGGAGTCGTGCACGTTCATCTGACAACCGAACGTGCGAATCTGGAAGGTCTTCGGAACCTGCACGGTACTCACGGTCAACACCATAACCCCTGCTCAGAGCCCCAACTCACGCGGACCGGGCAGAGGTGGACGCAGGTGCGCCTTGACCAGGCACGACCGGGTGAGCGCGAGAAGTGGACCTTTCGTCGGGTGCAAGCGGGTGACACCGCCGTGGCACGATGCGGTGGTGCTGGGACGAGTGCATGCAGCCGTGAGCCTGTTGACCGCCGCGACGGTCCTGACGGGCTGTGGCAGCACGGTGGAGAACATCAAGATCACGATGGCCACCGGCAGCGAGAGCGGCGTCTACTACGCGCTCGGCAACGGCCTCGCGGATGTCTGGAGCGGGCGGCTCGGCATCGTGCGTCCCCAGGTCGTCGCGACGGACGGGTCGATCGACAACGTCACCCGGCTGGTCAACAACCAGGCCGAGGTCGGTTTCTCGCAGGCCGACGCGCTCGATGAGGTGGACGGTGCCTCCCGGTTGCGCGCGCTGGCCCGCATGCACGACGACTACCTGCAGGTCATCATCCGCAACGACCTGCCGGTGACGAAGCTGAGCGAGCTGTCGGGCAGGCGCGTGTCGATCGGCGCGAAGGGCTCGGGGGTCGAGATCATCGCGAACAAGCTGCTGGGGGCCGAGAACGTGACGCCCCAGAAGGTGAACCTCGGCCTCGACGAGTCCGCCCAGGCGATGGAGGAGGGCAAGCTCGACGCGTTGTTCTGGTCGGGCGGGCTGCCGACGAAGAAGATCACCGATCTCGCCAAGGGCCTCGGCGTGCGCATGCTCGACCTGAACGACGTGCTGTCGAAGTTCCGCCAGCAATATCCCGTGTACGGCTCGGCCACGCTGCCCGCGTCCACCTACAACCTGCAGTCCGGACCGGTCATCACGCTCGTGGTGCGCAACTTCCTGCTCGTCCACGAGAACATGCCCGACGACGTGGCCGAGGCGCTCGTGCGCCAGCTGTTCGAAGGACAGCCCGAACTGGTCAAAGCGCACTCGGCGGCACGGACGATAGAGCAGCGGTCCGCGATCGAGACGTCACCGGTGCCGCTGCACAACGGCGCCATGCGCTACTACCGCGAAGCCAAAGTGTAGTTCGACCCGATATCCAATATCCGATATATCAGTTCCGGCTCAGGTCGCCGCGGGCAGCTCGATCACGACCTTGAGGCCACCGTCCTCAGGCGATTCGAGGCGGACGTTGCCGTCGACGCGCTCGACGACCAGACGCACGATCGACAGCCCGAGCCCCGAGCCCGGCACGTTCTGGTGGGCCGGGCTGCGCCAGAACCGGTCGGTCGCCCGTTCGAGCTCGTCGGGCTGCAGACCGGGCCCGTGGTCGGCGACCGAGAGCCGGACGACGCCGTCGGACTTGCGGACGTCCACCACGATCAGCGTGCCCTCAGGCGTGAACTTCAGCGCGTTGTCCAGCAGCGCGTCGAGAATCGTCTCGACCCCGCGCGGCGGCGCGAGGGCCATGCCGACGCGTTGCCCGTCGAGCACGAGGTGGACCTCCTTCGAGGCCGCGGCCGCCTGCCACGCCGACAGCCGCGCCGCCACGGACTTGTCGACGTCCACCGGCATCGGGTCCACGGAGCTCGACTCGGCGCGCGCCATGGCGAGCAGCTCGTCGAGGATCCGGTTCAGCCGGTCGGTCTCGCTCAACGCCTCGATCTGGTGCACCTCGGCCTCGGCGTCGACGTGACCCTCCAGGTTGGACAGTCGCAGTTTCAAGGCGGTCAACGGATTCCGCAGCTGATGCGAGGCGTCGGCGACGAAGGCCCGTTGCGCGGCAAGCACATCGCTCACGTTCGCGGCCATCTGGTCGAACGACTTCGAGAGCTGCCGCAGTTCCGGCGGCCCGCTCTCCGCGCCCACCGGCGGCACCGGCCGGCCCGACACGACCGCGCCCAGCAGCTTGCCCGTCGCGTCGTCGAGCGCCTGCACCGGGCGCAACGTCCAGCGCACCACCGGTAAAGCCAGCAGCACCGCGAGCGCCAGCACCAGCAGCGACGCCGCCAGCAGCAAACCCCACCACGCCAGCACCTCGAAGCTGGTCTTCGACGTCGGCGAGAACGTGATCACCGCCCCGCGCACCTCGCCGTCGACCAGCACGGGTTCGGCGAGCACCATCTTCGTGTCGCTCCACGGCATGAAGAACGGCGGCGCGACCGGCAGCCGTCCCGCGAGCGCCTTGCTCACCAGGTCCTGCACCGCGTTGTCGCCGAGCGCGAGGTCGTTGCGCGACGCCACCACCGCGACGGTCGGCGCGTCCCGGGCGACGACCGCCACGCCGATGTCGTAGAGCTCGTCGTAGCGCTCCAGCTCGGCCCGCAGCAGATCCGGTTTGTTGTCGATCAGCGGCCGCTGCGCCAGCGAGGCGAACCGGCTGGTGTCGGTGAGCCGGTCCAGGAACATCTCCTGCTGCTCCGCGGCCGCCACGCCACGGCCCAGCGGCACGCCGAGACCGACGAGCACCAGCACGATCAGGGCGAGCACCACGCCCAGCAGTCGGGACCTCACGAACCGTCACCCCGCCCTGCGACGACACGCCGACGAAAGATCACCCAATGGAGTTCACACCTGCCCCAGCCGGTATCCGACGCCGCGCACGGTCTCCAGCAGCGCGGGCCGCCCCAGCTTGGTCCGCAACGTCGCGACGTGCACGTCGAGGGTCCGGTTCGCGCCGGACCACGTCCGGCCCCACACCTCGGCCAGGATCCGCTCCCGCGTGCACACCGCGCCACCCGCCGCCATCACCAGCGCGAGCACCTGGAACTCCTTGCGGGACAGCGCGACGGATTCACCCGCGACGGTGACTTCGTGCCGCCCCAGGTCGACCCGCACGTCACCGGTTTCGAACACCTCCGTGGACACCGCGCCCACGCCCACCGGATCCGCGCCGCGACGGCGCCGGACGGCGTGCACGCGCGCCACGAGTTCTCCCACGTCGTAAGGCTTCACGAGGTAGTCGTCGGCCCCGGCGTGCAGGCCGAGGATCCGGTCGTCGATCTCCCCTCGCGCCGACACCACGATGATCGCGACGTCCGACGCCGCGCGGATGGCGCGGCACAGCGTCACACCGTCCATGTCGGGCAGTCCGAGGTCGAGCAGCACCACGTCGACGCCGGTGAGGCGGTCGAGCGTGCCGCGGCCCGTGGCCTGCCGATCCACGTGGAAACCCCGTCTGGTCAGGGCTGGGACCAAGGCCTCTGCGACCCTGTCGTCGTCCTCGACGAGCAGCACGCGCACTTTCGCTACCTCCCGGGCAACCGATGTCTGCCTGTGACAGAGTTGAGACCCTAAGTCTTGCTCAATGTCCTGGACTGGTGTGGTGGCGGACACCTAGGTTTCCGCCAACGCCGACGACCCCAAATGGAGGACTGGATGACTGCCGCCTCTGCCCCGCCGATGATTCGTGTGGCGGGCGTGGACAAGTTCTTCGGCCCGTTGCACGTGCTCAAGAACGTGCAGCTGGAAGTGCCGAAGGGGCAGGTCGTGGTCGTGCTGGGGCCGTCGGGTTCCGGTAAGTCGACCCTGTGCCGGACCATCAACCGCCTCGAACCGATTGATTCCGGTGTCATCGAGGTCGACGGGCAGCCGCTTCCCGCCGAAGGAAAAGAACTGGCCCGCCTGCGCGCCGATGTCGGCATGGTGTTCCAGTCGTTCAACCTTTTCGCGCACAAAACCATCGTCGAGAACGTGATGCTCGCTCCGACGAAGGTGCGCAAGACCCCGGCGGCCGAAGCGCGCAAGACCGCGATGGAACTGCTGGAGCGGGTCGGGATCGCCAACCAGGCGGAGAAGTACCCGGCTCAGCTCTCGGGTGGACAGCAGCAGCGCGCCGCGATCGCCCGCGCGCTCGCGATGAAGCCCAAGGTGATGCTGTTCGACGAGCCCACGTCCGCGCTCGACCCGGAGATGGTCCAGGAGGTCCTGGACGTCATGACGGGCCTCGCGAAGGACGGCATGACGATGCTGGTCGTCACGCACGAGATGGGCTTCGCCCGCAAGGCCGCGGACCGGGTGATCTTCATGTCCGACGGCGAGGTCGTCGAGGATTCGACCCCGGAAGAGTTCTTCTCGGCCCCGAAGTCCAACCGCGCGAAGGACTTCCTTGGCAAGATCCTGACTCACTAGTAGTCAGCCCACTTTCGAACGAATGGCAGGAGAAGGACGATGAGGGTTCGCACCCTTGCGGCGGTGCTGCTCACGAGCGCACTGGCCCTGGCCGCGTGTGGCAAGGAGGGCAGCCCGACCGACCAGGCTGCGCCCGCCGGCCTCTTCGAGGTCGCCAAGGACGTCAAGGTCGAGGGCTCGCCCACGTTCGAGAAGGTCAAGGCGCGCGGCAACCTCGTCATCGGTGTCAAGGAAGACCAGCCGGGTCTCGGCTACAAGGACCCGACGACGAACAAGTACAGCGGCTTCGACATCGACATCGCGCGGCTGATCTCCGCGAAGCTGGGCTTCGACCCGGAGAAGATCCAGTTCAAGACGGTCCAGTCCGCCGCCCGCGAGCAGGCGCTGATCAACGGTGACGTCGACTACTACGTCGGCACCTACACGATCAACGCCGGCCGCAAGGAGAAGGTCAGCTTCGCCGGACCGTACTTCGTCGCCGGTCAGGACCTGCTGATCAAGGCCGACAACACGACGATCACCGGCAAGGACACCCTCAAGGGCAAGAAGGTGTGCTCGGTGACCGGCTCCACGCCGGCCAAGCGCATCAAGGACGAGGGCCTGACCGAGGCGGCCAACGTCATCGAGTTCCAGGGCTACTCGCAGTGCGTCACCAAGCTCCTCGAGGGTGAGGTCGACGCGGTCACCACGGACGACGCGATCCTCAAGGGCTACGCGGCCGCTGAGGAGGGCAAGCTGAAGGTCGTCGGCAAGACGTTCTCCAGCGAGCCGTACGGCATCGGCCTGCCCAAGGAGGACAAGGCCCTGCGCGACAAGGTGAACGACATCCTGCAGGCCTCGCTGGACGACGGCACCTGGCAGAAGATCTACGAGGGCACTCTGGGCAAGTCGGGTTCGCCCGCCGAGAAGCCGAAGATCGACCGGTACTGACCGGGGGAGTTCACGTGGCCGGTGGATCCCACGTGGGTCCACCGGCCGTTCCTTTGAAGGCGGACGACGGCAAGGAAACCGATGAGCGTCCTCACCAACAACCTCCCGCTCTTCCTGGACCTGTTCTGGAAGACACTCCAACTCTTCGCGGTCTCCGCGGTGCTGTCGCTGGTGCTGGGCACGATCCTCGCCGCGCTGCGGGTCAGCCCGGTACCGGTGTTCCGGGGCATCGGCACGGGATACGTGACCGTGCTGCGCAACACGCCGCTGACGCTGGTGTTCGTGTTCTTCGTCTTCGCGTATCCGCTGCTGGACATCCTGAAGATCGAGAACTACACCGCGGCCGTGGTGGCGTTGTCGCTCTACACGGCGGCTTTCGTCTGCGAGGTCGTGCGATCGGGCATCAACACCGTGCCGGTCGGCCAGGCCGAGGCGTCCCGCGCCCTCGGGCTCACGTTCGTGCAGATGCTCGGCAACGTGGTGCTGCCACAGGCACTGCGCTCGGTGGTGCCACCGATGACGAGCACCATGATCGCGTTGCTGAAGAACACGACGGTGGCGTCCGGTTTCGCCGTCGCCCAGGCCGGCAACATCCGCGACTCGCTGTCGGAGCAGGGTGAGAACGTCCTGTTCGGACTCCTGTGGGTGGCACTCGGATTCGTCATCCTGGTCATGCCGCTGACGTACGTGCAGCAGGTCTTCGAGAAGCGGTGGAGCGTGGCCCGATGAGCATGGTGCTGTTCGACGTCCCCGGCCCGAAGGCCCGCGCTCGTCACAAGATCATGGCCGTCATCGGCATCGCGGCGGTGCTCGCGGGCCTGGTGTACGTGGCGATGCGCTTCATCGCCACCAACCAGTTCTCCTCCCGCAGGCTCGACTGGATCAACTACAAGCAGATCCAGCTCTCGCTCGTCGAGGCCATCGGCAACACGCTCAGCGCGTTCGCCGTCGGCGCGGCGCTCGCGCTCGCGTTCGGTGCGATCTTCGCCGCGGCCCGGCTCTCCGACCACGCGTGGGTGCGCGCGCCCGCGGCGGTGATCGTCGAGATCTTCCGCGCGATCCCGCTCGTGATCATGATGTTCTTCTTCTACTACGGCCTTCCCGTGGCCGGCGTGAAGCTGAGCGCGTTCACGGCGGTCGTGGTGAGCCTGATGCTCTACAACGGCTCGGTGCTCGCGGAGATCTTCCGCGCGGGCATCAACTCGTTGCCGAAGGGGCAGAGCGAGGCGGCGTACGCGCTGGGCATGCGCAAGACGCAGGTGATGACGTTCGTGCTGCTGCCGCAGGCGTTGCGGGCGATGCTGCCGACCATCATCAGCCAGCTCGTCGTGCTGCTGAAGGACACCGCGCTCGGGTTCCTCATCACCTTCGAGGAGCTGCTGAGGTGGGGTACCCGCATCGGTGGTGACGCGGTGAACTTCGGTCGCCCGATGATCTCGGTGATGATCGTGGTCGCGCTGATCTACATCGGTCTGTGCCTGTTGCTGACGTGGCTCGCGACCTACCTGGAGAAGCGCAACCGCCGCAACAAGAAGGTCATCCACCTCGATGACGACGCGGCCGGTCAGGTCCAGCTCGGCAACGCGTCGACCACGGTCGGCGCCGGGCTCGCCGTCTGACGCCGAAACCGCTGAACGGGGGTGTGTCCACATCGGACACACCCCTCTTTCGGTTCCAGCGCACTCAGCCGTGGACGTTCCAGTCGACGACACCGCACCAGTCCTGCGCGGACCCCACGACGTCGAGCGAGAAAGTGGTGCCGGCGCGGAAGTTCGACCCCAGGCAGCGGCGCGAGCGATCCCCGGCGGGAAACAGCACGGGACTGCCGGCCAACCGGCGGTCGCCGTCGCGGTACCAGCGGATCTCCAGGTCGACGGGACTGGACGTGACCCGCAGGTAGACGTCCGAGCCGTCGACGGTGATCGTGCGGACGGCGAGCAGGTCGGCCGATGCGGTGCGCATGCAGCGCAACGTATCGACGCGAGCGGAACCGGGTCGTCTCACGAAGAGTGGATCTCCCGTCAACTTTCGCGGTACGCTCTGAGTTGGGGGATCTACCGCGGTGACGTCACATGAATGAGGGGCATTGTGACGCGCGTGCTCGTTGTCGACGACCAGCCGTTGTTCAGAGCGGGTCTGGTCGCGTTGCTGAACGCTTCACC
This sequence comes from Lentzea alba, assembly GCF_011067745.1. Taxonomy (GTDB): domain Bacteria; phylum Actinomycetota; class Actinomycetes; order Mycobacteriales; family Pseudonocardiaceae; genus Lentzea; species Lentzea alba. The sequence continues at coordinate 330,621 of NZ_JAAMPJ010000008.1, read as the reverse complement.
TGATCTGACCGTCGTCGGCGAGGCCGCGGACGGCGACACCGCCGTGCGGCTGGCCGAGTCGTCGAGTCCGGACGTGATCCTGCTGGACATCCGCCTGCCGGGGATCGTGGCGCTCAAACGCGTCGCGACGGCCGCGCGGTTGCTGGTGCTGACCACGTTCGACCTGGACGAGCACGTCCACGAGGCGTTGCGCCTGGGCGCCGCCGGGTTCGTGCTGAAGGAGTCGGAACCGGCCCGGCTGATCGCCGCGATCGCCGCCGTCGCGTCCGGGGAAATGCAGTTCAGCCCCACGGTGATGCGGCGGCTCGTGGCCGCGTACCTGCGAGGTGATACGGGCGTCTCCCCGTCGGGCTCGGTCGGTCTGGACGGGCTGACCGACCGCGAACGCGAAGTGTTGCGGCTCGTCGGCACCGGCCTGACGAACGCCGCGATCGCGACCAGGCTGACCGTCACGGAGGGCACGGTGAAGACCCACCTGAACCGCGTGATGACGAAGCTGCGGCTGACCAGCCGGGCGCAGGCCGTGGTGATGGCCTACGAGTCCCGGCTGGTCGTACCGCAGGCCGTTACCGCCTGAACAGCTTGTTGCCGAGCCAGACGATCGGGTCGTACTTGCGGTCGGCGACGCGCTCCTTCATCGGGATGAGCGCGTTGTCGGTGATGTGGATGTGTTCGGGGCACACCTCGCTGCAGCATTTGGTGATGTTGCAGTACCCGAGCCCGTGGTCGTCCTGCGCCTGGTCGACGCGGTCGGCGGTGTCGAGCGGGTGCATCTCCAGTTCGGCGACCCGCATGAGGAACCGCGGTCCCGAGAACGCCTCCTTGTTCTCCTCGTGGTCACGCACCACGTGGCAGGTGTTCTGGCACAGGAAGCACTCGATGCACTTGCGGAACTCCTGCGAGCGCTCGACGTCGACCTGCTGCATCCGGTACTCGCCGGGCGCCAGGTCCTTCGGCGGCGCGAACGACGGGACCTCGCGTGCCTTGGTGTAGTTGAAGGACACGTCGGTGACGAGGTCGCGGATGATCGGGAACGTCCGCATCGGCGTGACCGTGATCGTCTCCGACTCCTCGAAGACCGACATCCGGGTCATGCACAGCAGGCGCGGGCGTCCGTTGATCTCCGCGGAGCACGAGCCGCACTTGCCCGCCTTGCAGTTCCACCGCACCGCGAGGTCCGGTGCCTGCGTGGCCTGCAGCCGGTGGATGATGTCGAGCACGACCTCACCCTCGTTGACCTCGACGGTGAAGTCCTCCAGCGCACCGCCGGAGTCGTCACCGCGCCACACCCGGAACTTCCCCTGGTAGCTCATGACAACTCCTCCGCGGTGAGGTACTTCTCCAGTTCGGTGCGGTCGAACAGGTCCAGCAGGTCGCCGCGGATCGGGATCTGCGGTTTCTCCTCCACCGAGACACGGTCCCCGTCCACGTTGCACACCAACAGCTTTCGCCGCCACTCCGCGTCCATCGACGGGTGGTCGTCGCGGGTGTGACCGCCGCGGGACTCCGTGCGCAGCAGTGCCGCCTTCGCCACGCATTCCGACACCAGCAGCATGTTGCGCAGGTCGAGCGCGAGGTGCCAGCCGGGGTTGAACTGCTGGTGTCCCTCGACCGTCAGCGACTGGGCCCGCTCCTTGAGTTTCTCCAGGCGCTGCAGGGCTTCTTCCATCTCGCCCTGGCGGCGGATGATGCCGACGAGGTCGTTCATCGACTGCTGCAGCTCCATGTGCAGCGTGTACGGGTTCTCGCCGCCTTCCTGCTGGAACGGCTTGAGCGCGGTGGCCCGTGCCTCGGTGACGGTCTCCTCCGGCACGGCCGGCCTGGAGTCGAGTGCCCGCACGTACTCCGAGGCACCCGCACCGGCCCTGCGTCCGAACACGAGCAGGTCCGACAACGAGTTGCCACCCAGGCGGTTCGAGCCGTGCATGCCGCCGGACACCTCGCCGGCGGCGTAAAGCCCTGCCACCGAAGAGGATCCGGTGTCCGGGTCGACCTCGACGCCACCCATCACGTAGTGACAGGTCGGGCCGACCTCCATCGGCTGCGCGGTGATGTCCACATCGGCCAGTTCCTTGAACTGGTGGTGCATGGACGGCAGCCGCTTGCGGATCTCCTCGGCGGGCAGACGCGTTGACACGTCGAGGAAAACGCCGCCGTGCGGTGATCCGCGGCCGGCCTTGACCTCGGAGTTGATCGCACGCGCGACCTCGTCACGCGGCAGCAGTTCCGGTGGGCGCCGGTTGTTCGCCTGGTCGGTGTACCAACGGTCGCCCTCCTCCTCGTTGTCGGCGTACTTGTCCTTGAACACCTCGGGGATGTAGTCGAACATGAACCGCTTGCCCTCGGAGTTGCGCAGCACGCCACCGTCACCGCGCACGGACTCGGTGACGAGGATGCCCTTGACCGACGGCGGCCAGACCATTCCGGTGGGGTGGAACTGGATGAACTCCATGTTGATCAGCGAGGCGCCCGCGCGCAGTGCCAGCGCGTGGCCGTCGCCGGTGTACTCCCACGAGTTCGAGGTGACCTTGAACGACTTGCCGATGCCGCCGGTCGCGAGGATCACCGCGGGTGCCTCGAACAGCACGAACCGGCCGGACTCGCGCCAGTAGCCGAACACGCCGGCGATGCGGTCCCCGTCCTTGACGAGGTCGGTGACGGTGAACTCCTGGAACACCCGCAGGCGTTCCTCGTAGTCACCGAACTCCTTGAAGTCCTCCTGTTGCAGCGACACGATCTTCTGCTGCAGCGTGCGGATCAGTTCGAGACCGGTGCGGTCACCGACGTGCGCGAGGCGCGGGTACTCGTGGCCGCCGAAGTTGCGCTGCGAGATGCGGCCGTCCTTCGTGCGGTCGAACAGCGCGCCGTACGTCTCGAGTTCCCAAACTCGTTGCGGTGCTTCCTGCGCGTGCAGTTCGGCCATCCGCCAGTTGTTGAGGAACTTGCCGCCGCGCATGGTGTCGCGGAAGTGCACCTGCCAGCTGTCGCTCGAGTTCACGTTGCCCATGGCGGCGGCGATGCCACCCTCGGCCATCACCGTGTGGGCCTTGCCGAACAACGACTTGCAGAGAACGGCGGTGCGCATGCCGTGCTCACGGGCCTCGATCGCGGCACGTAGTCCGGCACCACCGGCGCCGATCACGAGAACGTCGAACGAGTGCCTTTCCAGCTCGGGCAAAACCACTCCTTAGTTGATGAAGCGGAGGTCGGAGATCGTTCCCGAGGCGACCAGCGCGACGTACAGGTCCGTGAGGCAGACGAAGATCAGCGAAGCCCAGGCCAGCTGCATGTGCCGGTTGTTCAGCTTCGAGATCTGCGTCCACATCCAGTAGCGGACCGGGTGCTTGGAGAAGTGCTTGAGCCGCCCGCCCGCGATGTGGCGGCACGAGTGGCAGGACAGCGTGTACGCGCCGAGCAGCGCGACGTTCGCGAGCAGGATGATGTTGCCGAGGCCGACACCGGTGCCGAACGCGAGGATCGCGTCGTAGATGTTGATCAGTAGCAGGAGCGAGGCCGCGTAGAAGAAGTAGCGGTGCAGGTTCTGCGCGATCAGCGGGAACCGGGTCTCACCGGTGTACTTGCTGTGCGGCTCGGCCACGGCGCACGCGGGCGGTGACGCCCAGGCGGCCCGGTAGTAGGCCTTGCGGTAGTAGTAGCAGGTGATCCGGAACCCCAGCAGGAACGGGATGATGATCACCGGCGGGGTCAGGAAGCCGGGCAGTGCCGGGAACCACTGACCGAAGTGCGAGGCGGCCGGGACGCACTCCTCGGTGAGACACGGCGAGTACATCGGTGTGAGGTAGTGGTACTGGTCGACCCAGTAGTAGTCCCCCTGGAACGTGCGGAACGCCGCGTAGATCGAGATGAGCAGCAGGCCGACGAATGTCGTCAGCGGCGGCAACCACCATCGGTCCGTGCGCAGAGTCCTGGCGGCGATCTCTGCCCTCGCCATTACTCACCTTTCTGGGGGTCCACGTCGTTGTGGAAGAAACGCCGAACGGCCCCCGCGTCAGGCGGGGGCCGTGTGGTCACGTCGGCTCAGGATCGGTTGCGGTAGCCACCGAGTCCTTCGTCGTCTGCGTCCTTCCAAAGCGACTCGTCGTAGGGCGTGTCGGGCACGACCACGACCTCGCGTTCCACTCGAGGAGCTTCACGCTGCCTCGGGGTGCTGAGGTCGACGAGTTCGGTGGCGTCGATGTCCATGCGTTCAACGTCGTTGGCAAGGCGCTGAACCGCTGCCACGTCGCCATACCTGGCACGCAGCGCGCTGACGGCATGCCGCATCTGACCGATGACCCGGCGCAGTTCGACGATCTCCGTGGACGTCATGGGACACCTCCGTTCCAAGGTCGTGCCCCGCACTCTGCCCAATCTCAAGCCATGTGACAAGCACCACACGCCAAGATTCAAAACTGGTTCCCTCCCAGTTACTGAATCGTTTTTGTGCTTACCACCAGCCATGACTTACTGTGTGTGGCGTCACGCCCGTCCGTGGGACGCCACCGTTGTCGTCTCGTAAGGGCCCCACCACGGCCCGTGATGACCCGGAGACCACCATGACCGAACTGCATCCTGTCCTGACAGAGGTCACGCGCCGGATCGCCGCCCGAAGCGCCGATTCCCGTCGTGTGTACCTCGAACGAGTGGCCGCGGCCGCGCAGGACGGCACGTCCCGGTCCGGCTTCGCGTGCAGCAACCTGGCGCACGGCTTCGCCGGAATCACCGGCGGCGACAAGGCGGCGCTGCGGGCGCTGCGCAAGTCCAACGTCGCGATCGTGTCGTCCTACAACGACATGCTGTCCGCCCACCAGCCGTTCCAGGAGTACCCGGCCTGGATCAAGGACGCGGTCCGTTCGGCGGGTGGCGTGTCCCAGTTCGCGGGCGGTGTGCCCGCGATGTGCGACGGCATCACCCAGGGCCGGGACGGCATGGAGCTGTCGCTGTTCAGCCGTGACGTCATCGCGATGTCCACCGGCGTGGCCCTGTCGCACGAGATGTTCGACGCCGCGGTGCTGCTGGGCGTCTGCGACAAGATCGTGCCGGGCCTGCTGATCGGCGCGCTGTCGTTCGGGCACCTGCCGTCGATCCTGGTGCCCGCGGGCCCGATGTCGTCCGGCCTGTCCAACAAGGAGAAGGCCCGCGTCCGGCAGCTCTACGCGGAGGGCAAGGCGTCGCGCGAGGACCTGCTGGAGGCCGAGGCCGCCTCGTACCACTCCCCCGGCACCTGCACGTTCTACGGCACCGCGAACTCGAACCAGATGGTCGTCGAGGTCATGGGCCTGCACCTGCCGGGCGCCTCGTTCGTGCCGCCGGGCACCTCGTTGCGACGCGCGCTGACCGAGCACGCCGGCCGCCGCGCCGTCGAGATGGCCCGCGGTGACGACTACACCCCGATCGCGCACATCGTCGACGAGAAGGCCGTGGTCAACGGCGTGGTCGCCCTGCTGGCCACCGGTGGCTCCACCAACCACACGATGCACCTGGTCGCCATCGCCGCCGCCGCGGGCATCGAGCTGAGCTGGGACGACCTGAACGACCTGTCGTCGATCGTGCCGCTGATCGCGCGGGTCTACCCGAACGGCAGCGCCGACATCAACCACTTCCAGGCCGCGGGCGGCGTCCAGTTCGTCGTCGGCACCTTGCTGGACGCCGGCTTGCTGCACGCCGACGTCAACACCGTGGCCGGTCACGGCCTCGACCGCTACCGCCAGGAACCGACGCTGGTCGACGGCTCGGTGGTCTGGGTGGACGGCCCCGGCCGCTCGCTGGACCTCGAAGTCCTGCGCCCCGCCTCCGACCCGTTCGCCGCCGACGGTGGCCTGCGGATGCTCACCGGCAACCTCGGCCGCTCGGTCATCAAGGTCTCGGCCGTGGCTTCCGAAAACCACGTCGTCGAGGCGCCTGCCCGCGTGTTCACCACGCAGGAAGCCTTCCAGGAGGCCTTCCAGGCAGGCGAACTCGACCGCGACGTGGTCGTCGTCGTCCGCCAGCAGGGCCCGCAGGCCAACGGCATGCCCGAACTGCACAAGCTGACCCCGCCGCTGGGCGTCCTGATGGACCGCGGCTACAAGGTGGCCCTGGTGACCGACGGCCGCATGTCCGGTGCCTCGGGCAAGATCCCGGCCGCCATCCAGGTGACCCCGGAAGCCGCAGTGGGCGGCCCGCTCGGCCGCGTCCGCGACGGCGACGTCGTGCGGCTGGACGCCTCCGCCGGAACGCTGGAGGCCCACGTGTCCGCGGGCGAACTGGCGTCGCGGCCCCTCGTGGACTTCCCGCCGACCGGCCGCGAATGGGTCGGCACGGGCCGCGAACTGTTCGCCGCACTGCGCCGCACCGTCGGCCCCGCTGACCGCGGCGCGACGGTGTTCGGCCCCATCACCGCCGACCACTTCGCCCCGGTCACGCACCACTGACCCCCTGCACCACCAATATATTACTTTTCCACTACCGCTGACCTGCCCTTTAGCAATGAGACTTTGGACTTCGTCCGCAAAAGACCCATTGCAAAGGCGGCGACGCCGACCCAGCCCGTCGCCGTACCCGCCCCATCGGCCCCGGCAGTCCGACCCTGCAGGGCTTGCCCAACAGCCTTTGCAATGAGTCTTTTGACTTCGTCCGCAAACGTCTTTTGCATCCGGGTGGGCGCGAGGCAGGTGTGACAGCATGCGATATATCGGTTTCCGATCAAGGAGAGCAGCAGTGACAACCGGCGCGGACCTTCTCACGCTGTCGCCCGTCATCCCCGTCGTCGTGGTCGACGACGCCGACCACGCGGTGCCGCTCGCCCAGGCGCTGCTGCGCGGTGGCGTTCGCGTCATCGAGCTCACACTGCGCACGCCGGCCGCGCTCGCCGCGATCGAGAACGTCGCGCGCGAAGTGCCGGACATCGTGATCGGCGCCGGCACCGTCACGGCGCCCGAGCACGCCGAGCAGGCGGCGAAGGCCGGAGCGGCGTTCCTCGTCACGCCCGGCACGACCGACCGGGTGCTCGACGCCGCCGACGCAACCGGTCTGCCGTACCTGCCGGGCGCGGCGACGGTGTCCGAGGTGATGCGCCTGGCCGAGCGCGGGCTGAGCGCGTTGAAGTTCTTCCCGGCCGAGGCGGCGGGCGGGGTCGACTACCTGAAGTCGATCGGCGGGCCGATCCCGCACGTGAAGTTCTGCCCGACCGGTGGCATCACGCCGCAGACCGCGCCGAACTACCTCGCGCTGCCGAACGTCGGCTGCGTCGGTGGTTCGTGGCTGGCGCCGAAGGACGCGCTGGCGAACGGCGACTGGGACCGCATCGAGACGCTCGCCCGGGAAGCGAGCCGGCTCGGGTAATCCAGGTCACGGACCGGAAATTCGGCTCGCATCACGAGACCGGCGTCCCACCACGTTGGATTCTTCACCCAACAGGAGGTGACGCCGGTCTCCAATTAACGGGAGTTTGAGGAAAGGTGAACGGAACCATCACCTGTTGAGATTTCTTCCGGGAACAACGATCAGCACCCCGGTGTCACACTTGCTCGTTGCAATGGCGCACGAGAGGAGCGGGTGTGGCTGTCCAGGAAGCCGACGTGGCGGGGCTGGTCGGAGAACAGCTGACGATGTCGGCATTCAACCAGCTGTCCGGCAGTCTGGGTGGTTATTCCTTCGTCAAGGTGGTCGTCGACCGACACAACGAGACGATCCATTTTCTGAACAACGCGCGTCACGAGTTCCACGCCCTTTACATCGGGCAAGAGGTTCTCGGCATCGGCGGCGAGGAGATGCGCGCGCGGATCGACGAGTTCAACCAGAGCTTCTACCACGCCTCTGACCGGCGGTTCTTCCTCGGCGTCCTGTCGCTGCACAAGCGCGAGGACAAGCGCATGTTCTCGCTGGAGACGGTCGAGGTCGACACCATGTCGGCGGACATGATCGAGTACTTCTACGCCGAAGTGCGCAAGAACGTCGACTCCGCGACGCCGTTGTTCTTCAAGCCCGCCAACCACCTCCAGGAACAGGCCGTGGCGGAGCTTCCCTTGGAAAGGCTTCCACGAATCCTTGCGCACGAATTGTTCTCCACCGCCGAGTTCGTGGCGTTGAACCCCGGCACGACGAAGGGCCGGTTGCGCGCATTCCGCACCGAGCAGGAGTATCGCGAGAACTCGCTGGAGTGGTTCGACATCGTGGTGATGCACCGCGTTCCCGACGACATTCCGCGACTCGCCGGCATCATCAACGCGAGCCACACCACTCCCCTGTCGCACACGAACGTTCTCGCGACCGGATGGTCCATTCCGAACGCCATCCAGCTCGGCGCGTTCGACCTGATCGACCGGGAGAACCTCGACGGCCAGTGGGTCGAGTACGAGGTGTCGCCGAAGAGCGCCGAGGTCGGTCTGCGGCTGATCGACGAGCCGGCTGACATCGGCCAGCGCCCCGCCTGGTACGCGCAGCGCGTCACGCTCGAGGAGCCCGAGGACACCTACAACCCGATCCTCGACCTCGGCAAGATCCGCTACAACGACAGCCACCGCTACGGCACCAAGGCCGCGAACCTCGGCGAGCTGCACCACGTGCTCGCCGCGGAATCGCCGCGTCGGCTGCTCGGTTTCTTCTCGGTGCCGCGCCCGCCGCGTGACAACCTCATGCCGTACCTCGCGAAGCTGCTCGACAGTGAAGGCGACCTGCTCACCGCCTCTCAGCAGCTGCTCGCCGAACGGGTCCGGGTGCCGCGCGGCATCGCCCTCCCCTTCTCGATGCACCAGGGCTTCCTGGAGTCGTCGCCGAAGATCCAACAGGCCATCGGCAAGCTGAAGATGGCCCTGGAGCTCAACGCCCGCGAGATCGAACCGCTGTGCGTCGAGCTGCAGCAGCTGATCCGCAAGACCCGCGTGCCCGACTACCTGCTGTCCGAACTGGACACCGCGCTCGTCGAGAACCTCGCGGGCGTGCGGACCTTCGTGGTGCGCAGCTCGTCGAACGCCGAGGACCTGGCCGGGTTCTCCGCCGCGGGCATCTACGAGTCGTACAACCACGTCACCAACGCCGAGAAGATCGTGGCGTCGGTCAAGGAGGTGTGGGCCTCGCTCGTGTCGGCGCGCAGCGTGCGCCTGCGGCAGCAGGCCGGCATCTCGTTGGACGACTGCTTCATGGGCGTCGTGATCCAGGAGCAGGTCAAGGCGGACTTCGGCGGTGTCATGGTCACGACGAATCCCATGAACCGCAACGACTTCCGCAACGTCTACATCAACGTCTCGCCGAACGTCACCGACGTCGTCGAGGGCTCGAAGCAGCCGATGCAGTACCTCTACTCCACTGTGGAGGGTGGCGGCCGCACGGTGTCCCTCGGTGACGCTGAGGAGGACTTGACCACAAAAGGGCACGCGCAGCTGCAGCGGCTCGCGATCGTGGGCCGGTTGCTGCAGTCGCACTTCTCGCCGGACTACACGTTCGACTCGCCGGTCGACATCGAGTGGCTCGCCACCGACGAGGTCCTGTACGTCCTGCAGCTCCGGCCGTACTCGATCTGATGCTGGGTCTTCGCGTACCGGCGACTCCGGAAGTGGCGCGTGCCGTCCGCCTGACGTACGGCTTCCAGTTCTTCTTCGGGCTGCTGCTGTGGATCCCGATCTTCTACGAGTACCAGAAGCAGCTCGGGCTGAGCGACGCCGAGATCTTCGGCATCCAGTCGATCTACTACATCGCGTTCTGCCTCATGGAGATCCCGACCGGCATGGTCGCGGACCGCTTCGACTACCGCACGTCGTTGTGGCTCGGCGCGGGCGTGCTGGTCTTCGCGAACATGGTGCCGGTGTTCGCCGGCAACTACACCGGGTTCCTGGTCCACTTCCTGTTGATCGCGCTGGCCAGGTCGTTGATCTCGGGCGCCCAGAGCGCGTACCTGTACGAGTACCTCAACGCGCACAACGCCGGGCACCTCTACCTCAAGGTCGAGGGCGTCGGACGGTCCTACAGCCTCGTCGGCAAGATCGTGTACTGGCCGGTGATCGGTTTGCTGATGCAGTGGAACATGCCGTCGCCGTATTGGCTCACCGCGATCAACGCCGCGATCGCGGTCGTGCTGGCGCTGAAACTGCCACCGATTCCGGGCTGGCAACGACCTGAAGGCAAGACGTCGAAGCTGCTCGCGGGCGTCGGCGGTGCGTTCAGCTCACTCAAAGCCTCACGCTGGCTGTTGCTGTTGATGGTGCAGGGCATCGCGATGTTCACGCTGGTGCGGATCCTGCAGGTGAACCTGTTCCAGCCGGTGCTCGACTCGAAGGACGTCTCGGTCACCTGGTACGGCTCGGTGCTCGCCGCGATGACGATCTTCGAGGCCGTCGCCGCCGCGCGCCCGCACTGGCTGTCGAAGAAGATCGGGCCGGCGAAGTCGGTGTTCCTGCTGACCGTCGTGATGGCGTTGGCGATCGGCTTCATCGTGCCGTCCGGTGGCGTCGTGACGATCGTGTTGCTGTGCCTGTTCTCCGTGACGGCGGGCATGAGTTTCCCCATCCAGAAGAAGCTGCTCAACGACGCGATCCCGGATTCCCGCTACCGCGCAACGCTTCTGTCGATGGAGTCCATCATGGACCGTGCCGTGTGCGCGGTCGTCGCAGTCGTGCTCGGCGTCTACCTCGCCGGCGGGCGGCTCAACGAGTTCCTGGTGCTGTCGTCCGTCGTCACCGTGATCCTGATGGCGTTGCTGGCGGGCTTGCTGATCGTCGTCAGGACCACAAGGCGGCGACGAGCTCAGCTCGTCCCGTGATGCCGAGCTTGCGGTAGGCGCTCGACAGGTGCAGTTCCACCGTGCGGCGGGTGAGGTGCAGGGTCTCGGCGATCTGCCGGTTCGTCAGACCTTGCACCGCCATCCGCGCGACGCGGTTCTCCTGCTTGGTCAGGCCCTGGACCTGGTCGTCCCCGTCCCGGACCTCGTCACCGGCGAGCTTGGCCAGCGGGTGCGCGCTGAGGTGGCGGGCCAGTTCGAACGCCTGACGCAGGTGCGGGGCGGCCGCGTCGGTGCGGCCCTTGCGGCGCAGGTGGTGGCCGAGCCAGTACGACGACTGGGCGTGCAGCAGCCGGTGCGGTGACGAGGCGAGAAGTTGTTCTGCCTCAGCGAGGACGTCGACGTCGTCGGTGCTGATGCCCACGCTCATCAGCGCGGTTCCCACGACACGGGTGGAGCCCCACCTCTTGGCCAGGTCGAGCTCTTCGTGCGCGAGCCGCGCGGCGTCGTCGCGGTTGCCCAACGCCAAATACGCGCGCACGGCGTGGTGCCGCCAGGCGACCAGCGCCGGGTTCGGCATCTCCCGCGCGGCGAGCCGCCGTCCCGCTTCGAGCAGGTCTTCGAGCGCGCCCTCCGCGTGGCACGACGCGAGCTTGAGCCGGCCGCGGGCGTAGACGACGTTGATGTGCTGCAACAGATCGCCGTCTTCGGTGACCAGCGGCGCGGCCTCGTCGAACTGCCCCATCTCGACGCACACCTCGGCCAGTTTCGCGCTCGCCAGCAGGACCGACGGGCAGTCGAGGTTGCCGGTCGAGACCGGTGGCGTCAGGAACGTGTAGGCGCGGGCGAGGTCACCGCTGTTGTGGAAGGCGGTGGCGCGGGCGATCATGCTGAGCATGCCGCGGCGCAGGTGCGGGTCGTGCGAGACCGGCGCGGTGCTGTGCGAGAGCCAGAGCTTGTTGATGTGCGCGGGATCGTCGCCGAGCACCGGCACCAGGAACGTGAACAGGTACGACTCGCCGAACACGTCGACCCATTCGCCGTCGAGTGCCTCCAGCGCGTGCTTGACGGCGTCCGCGGACGAGTCGCCGTTGCGGGCGTTGCCGACGGCGAGCAACGCCGACCGCGCGCGCTTCAGGTTCGGGTCCTGCGGGATGTCGCCGATGAGGTCGCCGAAGTACTTGCCGGCGCAGTTCGCCATCCGGGCGTCGCGGTTGGCGGCGAGGAGATAGGTGGTGCAGACGAGGTTCCAGACCAGGTCGCGGTCCTCGGGCAGCAGCCGGGCGATGACCATGATCGCCAGCGAGACCGCGAAGTGCGCGTCCGAACCCGTGCACATGCGCTGGATCAACGACAGCGTGACGCTCGCGGCGAGCCGCGGGTCCTCGCACTTGACCAGCGCGTCGCGGACGCGGTCGCGGCCGAGGGCGTTGTTCTTCAGGTGTTCCGCGTGACCGAGCTCGACCTCGATCGACAGGCGGTCCTCGTCGGACAGATGTTCCTCGAGCGCCCGTTCCAGGTGCTCGACACCGCCGACCTCCCGCAACAGGTCGACCGACCACGGCAAGCGGACCGACCTGGCCTTCAGCACGTGCTCGGCGACACGCTCGTCGGGGGCGTCCGACTCGAACAGCAGCCAGGCGGCGCGGGCGTGCGCGGCGGAACGGACCGCGACCGGCATGTCGGCGAGGATGCTGTTGCGCACGAACGGATGCCTGAACGTCAGCGGGTCGGTGTCGGCGAGCACACCGAGACGGACGAGCGTGTCGACGGCGGGCAACGCGTCGAAGCCGGTGAGCGCGGACAGCAGTTCGAGGCCGGCGTCACCGTCCAGCACGGCGGCGGAACGGGCGACCTCGGCGGTCCCGGTGTACTCGCGCAACCGCATGCCGATCATCTCGCCGACGGCGGCAGACCCCTCGCCTTCCTCACGTAGCAAGGCTTGTAGCAGATAGGGGTTGCCGCCGGTGAGTTCGTGGCAGCGCGCCGCGTCCCGGTCCGGGAGGTTCTCGGTGAGGCGTTCGACAGCCGCGATGTCGAGGCCGTCGAGGTCGATGCGGTGCGGGTGGCCACCGGCGATCTCGGGCAGCGTCACCTCGTCCGTGGACAGGTAGCCCTGCGACGCGCCGAACGCGATGACGACCGGCATGTGCTGCAGCCGCGGGCGCAGGTACGCGAGCGCGCGCTTGGAGAAGGTGTCGGCGACGTGCACGTCGTCGATGACCATCAGGATCGGTGCCCTGCGGGCGGAGTTCGCGGCGCGCGCGTACAGCTCTTCGAGGTCGTGCTCGTTCGCGAGGCACGGCGCGAGCTGGCGGACCACCGCGCCGGGCAGGTGGCTCTCCAGGCGCGCGCTCTTGGCCAGCCGGACGGTGAAGCCGCGCTCGCGGGCCTCGGCGGTGAAGGCCTCCAGCAGCGCGGACTTGCCGATGCCGAACCCGCCGGTGACGACCACGCACGAGCCGGTTCCCTGCACCGCGTCGTCGAGCAAACGTCCGAGAGCAGCGAGTTCCGCGTCCCGGCCGAGTAGTGGAGATGTCACCTCTGTCTACCCCTGCCTTCGGTACCGAGAGGACCGCAGGTCGAACGTTTCGGTGTTCCTTCGGTGAGGACCGTAGAGACCTGCGCTTCGTCGTCGGGCAAACTTACCCACAGGTAACGGTGAACGGAACTGTGAGCTGTGCGGGAGCGAGCGATGATCTGGGCCAGGCTGGTGCGCGGGTGGCTCCGCCTCGCCTGCCTGCTCGCTGACCCGGGCACTGCCCCCGTCATCGGTTCAGACGCGCCAGAACAGCGGAAACGACTCATCGCGAACGGACTCCGCACGCGTGAGGTCGCTGATCTCCACCGGGTTCTCGAGCTGCGAGGACCACGACTCGACGACGGACAACACCGCGGCGAGGGCCACCACGAAGCCGGCCGCCACCAGCAGGATGCCGCGAGTGATGCGACAGGGCGGACGCCCCGTGGGCTGGCCGACCACCTGACGCAGCACCGGCGCGAACATGCCGAAGTCGGCCGCGTCGCGCTGGCAGCTCTCGCACCCGGCTAGGTGCCGGGAGAAGATCACGTGCTGGGCGGGCTCGAGAACCCCGAGCACATACGCCGCTACATCACCGCACGGCCCTTCCGGGCTCGTGCGGTTTTCGTCTTTTACTACGTGCGCGTCCTCATGATGTGGTTGACGGATCACCATCTCGCTAGCTCCTGTCCTGCAGCGCCCGGCGGATCGTGTGCATCGCCTTGTACAACCGGGACTTGACGGTTCCTTCCGGGACTCCGAGAACGATCGCGGCCTCCTTCACCGTTCGTCCCATGACATACGTTTCGTAGATAGCCGAACGGTGTTCATCACTCAATTGGCGTACCACATCGGTAATGACCATCACTGAAAGTGTCTGTTCGGTGTCGTCCGGAGATTCGGCGATGTCCGGGCGAAGCAATTCCACTTCCTGCGGACGTGCCTGTCGGCTGCGCCATCCGTCGATCACAATGCGACGAGCCACAGTACAAAGCCAACCGCGCAACATCCCCGGTTCACGAACGAGATGTGCGGAGTTCTGCCAAGCCCTGATCAACGTCTCCTGAACAACGTCTTCCGTCCACTGACGGTCGTAGTTGGTCAGGCACAGGACCTGCGAGAACAACATCCGCTGGAACTGCCCGTAGAGCAGCGTGAGCAATTCCTCGTCCTGATGGGCTTGTGCGACCCTGCCCTGATCAGCCATGAAGCTTGCGCCCTCCCCAGATATCGGCGACGTGTTCGCTTCGGGCGGCAGACCTAGCGACTCGGTGGCCGAGCGTGGAATCCATTGGATCCTACATCGTGAACACAAAATCCTCTCGGGTACGTAAATCAAGTCCGAATGGTTCGCAAGTTCTACTGTGATCCACATCACATAGACATCTCCGCATGTCGAATGAACCACAGCTCCACCAGCGCGTATCTCTTTCGAAGGCAGCTCGATCGCGGGGAGGAACGGGCACTATGCGTTACCGGTTGGGCACACTGGGACAGCACGCAGCGCTGTTTACCGCCCTAGCTCTCGTATTTCTCGGGGCCGTTGTGGGAGCCGTCCCGGCAAATGCGCAGTCCACGGAAGTACAGCCGTCGGACCGCTCTTTCATGGTGTCTCTGCGCCAGGCCGACTCCTGGCTGATACCGGTGAGCAAAGAAGTGCCCACGCGCACGACGAATGCGGGCATCAGCAACGCCGGAAGGGAGATCTTCGAAGGGCACTCACGCCTCGACGTCGATCTCCTCAAAGCCGCCACCGATCTCGGCGTGGTGCTGCCGAACGACGTGAGCAGTGAACACCAGTCACTCATCAACGAGATGGCAGGACGCACTGGTGACAACCACGACCGCGCCTACGCGACGATCGTCCGGCAGGCCCAGGGCGGGCTTCTCGTAATGGCCACGCAGACGCGAGCCACAACGCAGAACACCACCATCCGCACGCTCGCCCACCAAACCCTGCAGATGCTGATCCGCACGATGACGACCCTCGAGAACACCGGTCTTGTCGACCCGTCCGCGCTCGAACTGGTGACGGCCAAGGCGCAGGTGAACGCGGTTCGGGTGATCGGCCAGAGCGTGGAACCGTCGGATCGGGAATTGCTCATTCTGCTCGCCCAGCACTCGCTGTGGCAGAAACCAGCCAGCCGCGAGAGCTCTGACCGGGCCCGCGACGCCAAGGTCCGCAAGGTCGCGGGCCAGCTCGCCGCCGAGCACAGCCAGCTCACCGCGACGGTCGCCGAATCGGCCCGGCAACTGGGCGTGGATCTCCCGTCGGAGCCGACGACCGAGCAGAAGTCGTGGGCGAACGCCGTCTCGTCCAGTTCGGGCGACGAGCTCGACCGCATGTACGCGAACCTGCTGCGAGCGGCCGACGGCTCACTCATCGTCCAGGTCGCTCAGGCCCGCGCGACGACCAAGAACCTGCCCGCCCGCACCGCCGCGCAGACCGGCCTGACCCTCCTGCTCAAGCACATGCTGCTGCTGGAGGGCACCGGCCTGGTCAAGTCGAACTCGCTGCAGATGACCGACCCGGCCATCGCCCAGCCGAAGCCCAACTCCAGTCCGCAACCCCAGCCCGACGACTCCCCGACGAGCATCGGCTTCCTCACCGGCATCGCCGTCCTGGTCGCCGCCGCCGCCGGCACCCTCTGGCTCGTCCGCGCCGTAGGCCACCGCGGCGAACACCGACGCTAGCCCCCTGCCGACCGACCCACTGATATACCGGCTGCCGCCCTCGCCAACCGATATATCACCGCCCACGCCGGCCTTAGCAATGGGTCTTTTGACGACGTCGTCAAAAGACCCATTGCTAAGGAGCAGGTCAGCGGGCTGCCGGGGTTGCTGTGGTCAAGGTTGAAGGCGAAAAGTGCCGAGCACCTCGATGCCGGTCCGCCCGCCGTCGCGGTTGTCGCGGACGACGGCGACGTGGTCGGCGTCCGGTGGTGCGGGCACCACGACGGTGAGGACGTGTGGGGCGTCCTCACTGATATATGGATCTTGGGGGAACGTTTCGACGTTGCTGCCGAGGCCCGTCCACACCGGTACGCGGTTCACGGTCCGGCCCTCGCGGTTGCGGACCTCGACGTAGTCACCGGCCTGATCTCGGGAGGCACCGACAGTTATGTCTTTCGGTACGGTTTTCGGGACGTTGACCGGGTGCTGTTCCAGCAGCCGGACGCCGTCCGGGCCGAACTCGAAGATCAGGCGGACGGATCTGGCCGGCACGCCGTCGGGCATGGCGAGCTCCTCCCCACATCGGGACACTGCTCGGGCAGGTCTCCTCTAGGAGGCATCGGCGCCGGGGCTAGGTACGTGTCGAGGTTTGTCTTGTGTCCACCCGTTCGACGGCATGCGCCTCGGTGACGTCGACCGCTTCCCACTTGTCGCCGAGCCGGTCGATCACGGCGGCCGGCACCGGTTCCGGGCGAGCGCGGTTGCGGGCGTGGATCACGTCCTTCGGCGCTTCGAGCCCGACCAGGGTGATCCGGGCGCGGTAGTCCGCGGCGAGCCCGATGCACCGCTCGCGCAGCTGCCGCGAGATGTTGGTCGCGTTCCAGACGAACCGCTCCCCCGCCCTCAGCAACGTCCGCGCCTCCTCGAACGCCGCGGCCGCCACGGCTCGTTGGTCGCCGTCAGGGGCGATGTCGAGTCGTGAACGCACCGAGTCGAGGCTCACCACCGGCCAGCCCGGCCGATGCGTGGCGATCCAGTGGTCCTTGCCGACACCTGGCAGGCCGGACAACACCGTCACCTCGACGCGCGTGTCGTCGTACGCGGCGTAGTCCGGGTCGCGGCCCGGCGTGCGGAAGTACTGGAACCGCGCGTGGTCGGACGGGAACACGCGCGGCCGATCCAGGCAGTCGCGATCGCGGCAGTACTCCTCGAACAGCGCGATGTTCTCCAGCACCGACTCGGCGTCGCCGCAGATCCGGCCGAGGATGTCGGCGCGGGCCAACGTCGCCAGGTCGTCGTTGCGCGCGAGCAGGCTCACCCGGAACGCGATGCGGTCGAGGTCCGGTCGCTCCAGCGCCCAGAACGGCACCTGGTGGTGTCGTACCAGCGCGGCGACGTGCTCGCGCCAGGCGATCGGCCGTCCCATCTCCCACAACACCTTGCGCGCCAGGAGATCCCCAGCGCGGGAATGGCCGTGCGCGGTGATCCGGCCGTCGTCGATCTGGGTGCGGAACGGCTTCGCCACGTCGTGCAGCAGGACGGTGGCGAACAACCGCACCCGGTCCGGTTCCGGACGGGCGCGCCACTCCGGCAACGACACGAGCGCCTCGCACGCCATCCGGGTGTGCGTGGCGACGTCCCCCTCGGCGTGGTGGACCGGGTCCTGGGGCACGCCCTCCAGGGCGCGCACCCAGGCGAACGCCGAGCGCACGGCGTTCCAATCGAGCGTCCACTGTGGACCAGACGGGCAGAGTGACTCAAACACGGGGCACCACCCGGTTCGGCAGGATCGGGCGGTCCTGCCAGTGACTGCCCGAGTCGAGCACGGCGGTGAGGAAGGTCGGCCGCACCCACTTGTAGCGCTCGACCGTGCGCCCGTTCTCTTCCACCTTGATGTAGAGGCCTTCCATGTCGTCGTCCGAATCCGTTTCCGCGACAACGACATCCGGGTCCTGCCCCGCCGCCCGCGCCGCCTCGACCAGGACGTCACGCCAGCCGGGCGTGCGGCAGGTCGACGGTCCGACCAATGCGGTGAGGTCCTTCACCCCGCGCAACGGCCCCTCGTGCAGCACCGGCACGGAGACCACCGGCGTACCGGAGAGCAGCCGACGACGTTCCGGTGTGGACAGGAACTCGCCGGTCTCCCGGTCGAGCAGGTCGAACTCGCAGAAGTGGTGCGGCAGCGCGTCGTAGAACACGGTGTGCTTGGCGTACAACCACTCCCCGTAGAGCACGAAGCGAGTGCCGAGCCGTTCCCACAACACGCCCTGGTGCGTCGCGGCCCACGCCTTCAACGGCGCGAACTGCCTCTCTCGAGGTCCGCCGGTCAGGAAATGGCCGCGTGACTGCAACTTCAGCGCGCCACCTGAGTCGAAGCTGATGCCCGCGTTGGCGCCGTCGAGCTTCTCCTCGACGACGAGGTGCCGTCCCGCGATCACGCGGAACGGCACCTGGTCAAGGTCCTCGTCGCCCGGTTGCAGGCGCGAGCCCTCGAGGTGGGGCGTCCGCGGATACTTGCGCAACATGCCCCGATTTGTAACCCGTTCGAGCGCCCGCTGGCGAACGGTTTACGCCTGACCGACGAACGCGGCCTTGTCGGAGTTGAAACTCGGCTCGAACACGAGCTGCATCTCACCGGGCTGCGCGCCGACGGAGTACGCGACTTCGTAGGTGTAAGTCTTGCCGGGCAACACGGTCGCCGTGTCGAGCGTTCCGCCGCAAGCGCCGCTGGTGTCGAAGATCCGCTCGGCCTTCTGCCCGTTGAACTGCGCGTCGTTGCCCAGCGACAGCAGCGCTGTCTCGAACGCGGCACTCGTCCCGTTGGTGATGGTCACCTTGAACTTCACCGCGCGGACGATGTTCGGCGGCGCCGAGTACTGGCCGGGCGTGCACGCGACGGGCGGCACGACGTCGATCGAGAGACCGTTCGCCCACGTGTGCCGCTCGCCCCAGGTCGGAGGATCGACGAGCGCGTCCGGCTTCGGGGTCTCACCTCCGACGCCGGTCTGTCCCTGGTTGGTGCCGTCGAGGATCTTGTCGAGTTCCTCGACCGCGGACTGCTGCGCCAACACGGTGAACACGATCGCCGCGACACAAAGGACAACGCCGATGATCGCCAGAACCTTGCGCGTACCGAACAACGCGATGACGCCGAGCACGAGTCCGACGACCGCGGCGATCACGGTGAGGTTGTTGAAGATGATGATCGGCGAACCGACGACACCGACGATCCCGAGGATCAACGCGGTCCAGGCGAGCGCACCGAACCTCGTGGGCTTCGGCGGCGCGACCGGAGGCGGTGCGTAGACGGGCTGCGTCGGATAGGTCATCACGGCTCCTGGCGGTTGCGATGTGTGACCACGACGTCGATCGGTCTGCTTTACCCGTTAGCCCTCAACTACAGCGTCACTCGATCGAGTTACGAGCGGCACGTCAGCCGACTTCCGTCGGTAGCGAGATGGATACGATCCGTACAGGCTTGATGGCGGATGCCATCCCTGAAAGGAACCCTGCGCATGGCACTACGATTCGTCATTTCCTTGCTCGCGGCGATCACCGCGGTGGGCGTGACGACGGCACCCGCACAGGCCGCCGTCGACTTCACCGGCACCGTGAAACTCAGCAACTGCTCCGGATCCCTGGTCCGCCTGCCCAGTTCGACCTCCACGGACAAGGCGCTCGTGCTCACGAACGGGCACTGCGTCGAACTCATGAAGGCGGGCCAGGTGATCGTCGACAAGACGGTGAAGAGGCGCACTTTCGAGTTGCTCAACGGCTCCTCCTCGACGGTCGCGACACTGAGCAGCACCAAGATCGTCTACGCGACGATGACCGGCACCGACGCCGCGTTCTACCAACTCGACTCGACCTACGGCCAGATCCAGCAGCAGACGGGGATCCGCGGGCTGGAGCTGTCGGGCACGCATCCTGTTGCCAACACGGAGATCCGCGTCGTCTCCGGTTACTGGAAGCGGATCTACTCCTGCCAGGTCGACGGCTTCGTGCACCAGCTCAAGGAAGGCGACTGGACCTGGCGCGACTCGCTGCGCTACACGCCGTCGTGCAACACGATCGGCGGCACCTCGGGCTCGCCGATCATCGACAACGCGAGCGGCAAGGTCGTCGGCGTCAACAACACCGGCAACGAGAGCGGTGGCCGCTGCACGATGAACAACCCGTGCGAGGTCGACGCCGCCGGCAAGGTCACCGTCCGCAAGGGCATCAACTACGGCCAGCAGACGTTCGACTTCCTCTCCTGCTTCAACTCCGACCGGAAGCTCGACCTGTCGCTGCCGGGCTGCAAGGTCGCCAAGTCGTAGACAGGCGAAAGCCCGGGATGCCCCTGCAGCATCCCGGGCTTTCTGCTTCTACTAACGCGCCGCGCGCACGATCAGGTCAGCCACGGTTTCCGGCTGGGACACGGCCACCGAGTGCGAAGCGTCGCGGGCCTCGACGACGGCACGGGCGTGGGCGCGCTCGGCCATCCACTTCTGCGCCGCGACCGGGATGTTCTTGTCCTTGCCCGCCACCACGAAGTACGACGGGATGCTGTGCCACGCGGGCTCGCCGGCCTTCTCGGTCAGCGCGGTGTCGTTGACCGGCCGCTGTGTCGCCGCCGCCAGTGTCGCGTCCCTGCGGGACACGTCGGCCGCGAACTGCTGCCAGTACTTGTCCTGCCCGATCACCAGGTCCTTGCTGCCGTCACCGATGTCGATGGTCTGCAGCGTGTCGCCGAGGGTGCCGCCGGGGAACTTGTTCGACAGCTCGAGCGCGCTCTCGCCCTTCTCCGGCGCGAACGCCGCGACGTAGACGAGCGACTTCACGTTCGGGTTGCCGAGCGCGGCCTGCGACGCGACCATGCCGCCGTAGGAGTGTCCGGCGAGGACGATCGGCCCGTCGATCGAGGCCAGCACCTCGCGCAGGTAGTTCGCGTCACCGGTGAGGGACCGCAGCGGGTTCGCCACCGCGACTACCGTGAATCCCTTGCGCTGTAGGCGTTCCACGACACCATTCCAGCTGGACGCGTCCGCGAACGCACCGTGCACCAGGACGATGGTCGGCTTCTTGGCGCCGGACTTCTCCGCGTCCTCCGAGGCACCCGCACCCGACGGCACGGAAGCGGCCAGGGCCAGCAGGGCTCCAAGAACGACGAACACCTTACGAACTCGCATCGGTCTCTCACTCTCGTCAGGCACCTTGATGGAGGTGCGTCGTGCTCGATTAGATCGTGCACGATGTAAGTTACCTGACGAGTTACCTCGTGTGCGATGTGTTTCAGGTCACCCGCTGGTCACGGGCATCGCGGTCAGCGTTCGGCGCCGTGCTTGACCCGGTTCAACGCCTTGCGCAGAACGGTGATCTCCTCGACCGTCATGCCCAGCGCCTTGCCGAGCTGGGTGGTCATCTCGGCACCGATCCACTGCAGGTCACGGCCCTTGTCGGTGAGCTGGACGAGCACGGAACGCTCGTCGTCGGGGTGCGTGACGCGGACCAGCAGGCCGCTCTTCTCCAGCCGCTTGATCAACGGCGACAGCGTGCTGTACTCGAGGTCGAGTTCCTGGACGAGCTCCCGGATCGGCCTCGAGTCCCGCTCCCACAGCAGGAGCATCACCAGGAACTGCGGGTAGGTGATGCCCGCCTTGTCCAGGATTGGGCGGTAGAAGCCGGTGACCGCTCGCGACGTCGTGTAGAGGTCGAAGCAGAGCAGGTCGGAGACTGTGGGGGTCTCCGTGGACGGCGCGTCGGGAGTGGTGCTCACAGCTGTCAGGCTACTCGGGGCGAACCGGCCAAGCGGCGAAGTTGGTTACGGAACGTCAACGGGATGCCGTCGGGACGCGCTGCGGTCGGCCTGGCGAGCCCCGCCCTACGACCAGGGCTCGTCCAACGCCGACGCCTCGTCACCGGCCGCGCGCAGTTCGTCGCGCACCACCCGGTAGGCGAGGCCCTCCGCGTATCCCTTGCGCGCCAACGCTCCCACGAGGCGACGGATCTTCGCCGTCTCGTCCACGCCGGACATCGTGCGCAGCCGTTTGCGGACCAGCTCGCGCGCCTTCTCCTCCTCGGCATCGCCGTCGACCGCGGCGACCGCTTCGGCCACCACCTCGTCGGCGACGCCCTTGCGGCGCAGCTCCATGGCCAGGGCGCGGCGGCCCAGGCCGTTGTAGTTGTGGCGGGAGCGCACCCACATCTCGGCGAACTCGGCGTCGTCGATCAGGCCGGCGCGGTCGAACTTGCCGAGGACGACCTCGGCGGCGCCGGCGCTGATTCCCTTGCGCAGCAACGCGTCGTGCAACTCTTGCCGGGAACGGGCGCGAGCGGTGAGCAGCGCGTAGCAGATGTCCCGTGCTTTGCGCTGCTCCTCAGCCTCGTCCAAACCTCACGACCTCTTAGAACTCGACGGGCGCGGCGGGAGCCGACTCGTCGGCGTCGAGCGTGGCGCCGATGCCGAGCTTGTCCTTGATGCGCTTCTCGACCTCGTTCGCGATGTCCGGGTTGTCCAGCAGGAACTTGCGGGCGTTCTCCTTGCCCTGGCCCAACTGGTCGCCCTCGTAGGTGTACCAGGCACCGGACTTGCGCAGGATGCCCTGGTCGACGCCCATGTCGATGAGCGAGCCCTCGCGGCTGATGCCCTTGCCGTAGAGGATGTCGAACTCGGCCTGCTTGAACGGCGGCGCGACCTTGTTCTTCACGACCTTGACCCTGGTGCGGTTGCCGACGGGCTCGCCGCCGTCCTTCAGGGTCTCGATGCGGCGCACGTCCAGACGCACGGAGGCGTAGAACTTCAGCGCCTTACCACCGGTCGTGGTCTCCGGGGAGCCGAACATCACGCCGATCTTCTCGCGCAGCTGGTTGATGAAGATCGCGGTGGTGTTGGACGCGTTGAGCGCACCGGTGATCTTGCGCAGCGCCTGGCTCATCAGGCGGGCCTGCAGACCGACGTGGTTGTCGCCCATCTCGCCCTCGATCTCGGCGCGCGGCACGAGGGCGGCGACCGAGTCGATGACCAGGATGTCGAGCGCGCCGGAGCGGACCAGCATGTCCGCGATCTCGAGCGCCTGCTCACCGGTGTCGGGCTGCGACACCAGCAATGCGTCGGTGTCGACGCCCAGCTTCTTCGCGTACTCGGGGTCGAGCGCGTGCTCCGCGTCGATGAACGCGGCGATGCCGCCGTTGCGCTGCGCGTTCGCCACGGCGTGCAGCGCGACGGTGGTCTTACCGGAGGACTCCGGACCGTAGATCTCGACGACACGACCCTTCGGCAGACCGCCGATGCCGAGCGCCACGTCCAGCGCGATGGCACCGGTCGGGATCACCTCGATCGGGGCGCGGCCCTCCTCGCCGAGGCGCATCACGGAGCCCTTGCCGAACTGCTTGTCGATCTGTGCCAGGGCCAGCTCGAGCGCCTTGTCCCGGTCGGGTGCTGCGGGTGCCATCTTGGGTCCACCTTTTGTCGTCTGCCGTTGCTTCGTCATGTTGGACCTGACGCTACTGGCGGGGTCTGACAATTTTGCGAAGCCGGGGTCGGGGCCACTGTAGCCGAACACGTGTTCGAGCACACGTGACACACCGAACCGGCAGCTCAACGCCGATTTTCAGGAATTTCGAACGCGTCGCAGACCGCGACCCAGACTTCCTTGGCGCCGAGCCCCGCTTCCAGCGCCTCGTCGGCGGTGCGCCCTCCCAGTGACGACAACACGTGGTCGCGGGCGATCATCTCGGCTCTGACCTGGCCGAACTCTCCGGCCATGAGTTTGCGGAACATGGTGATGCGCACCCGCAGACCCTAACGAACGGGCCTGCGCAGTGATGCGAAGAGGCACACGACCAGCAACGGCAGCGCGGTGAACCCGACGATCAGCCCGAGCGCCGCGTACGACCACGCCGTCACGACGATCCCCGACACGGCGCCACCAACGGCCCCGCCGACGTTCATCACCAGATCGGACAGTCCCTGCGCGGCCGGCCGGTCCTCCACCCGCACGGACTCCGTCAGCAGCGCGGACCCCGACACGAGCCCCGCCGACCAGCCGAACCCGAGCAGCGCCAGTCCCGCGGCGAGCTGCGGGGCGTCGTGCGACGGGGCCATCCCCGCGACCCCGGACGCCGCCACCACCAGCGACGCGCCGATCGCGAGCACCGGCACGCGGCCCAGCCGGTCCGCCATCCACCCGAACAACGGGCTCGCGGCGTACATCGCGGCAACGTGCAGGCTGATCACCACGCCGACCACGCGCAACGACGACCCTGCGTGGTTCATGTGCACGGGTGTCATCGACATCAGCCCGACCATCGCGGTGTGGCACAACATCACACCAACGAGTGCAAGTCGCGCCATCGGCCCGAGCGAGCCCCAGATCCGCAGCCCGCCAGGGGATCCGCTGCCTCCGGCGCAGTGCGGGGATTCAACCGGTCGGGTGCTCTTCACGACGACCAGCGGGTCCGGCCGTAGCCCGAACTGGATCACCAGCACGGCGACCCCGAGCACCAGCGCGGCCAGCAGGAACGGCCCCGCCCCGACCGGGAGGCCCAGCCAGGCCGCCAGCCGTCCGGCGGGGTCGGCGAGGTTGGGCCCGATGATCGCGCCGATCATGGCCGCCCACACCACGCGTGAGAGCTCCCGCGCACGGCGTTGAGGATCCGCCAGATCCGTTGCGGCATAACGAGCCGCATAGTTCGCGCTGGACGCCCCTCCGAACAGAAGGAGCCCTACCAACAACACTTGCCACAAACCGAAGCTCACGGCGACGGCGGCGACCAACGCACCAAGTGCGCCCATGCCGTAGCCGAGAATCAGAGCGGGCCTGCGCCCACGCCGTTGCGCGAGACGAGCACCGGGCAGGGCGAGCACCGCGGCACCGGCGACGGCGGCGGTCTGCGCAAGCCCGCCGACGGCGTCGGACCCGGACAGCGACGCGGCGATCAGCGTGCTGATCGCGAGGCCGATCGTCACCGCCGCCGACCCCAGGATCTGGGTGCCGGTCAGCACGCGGACGACCTTGCGCTGCACGCGTTCGACCTGCGGCGCGACGGTCACCATGATCGCGATGGTGGCACGCGGCGACCCGCTGCCGACAGGTCCATCAGGGGCGGTTAGTCACCCGGTTGCACGGACTTCTCGAAGAAATCGGCCATTTCGTCCGGCTTGAGCTCGTCCGCGTTCTCCTCGGCGTTCTTCGTGAGGATGCCGAACATGGGCCGGCCCTTGGCGGTGAACACCAGCACGCCGGTGCCGCTCGAGGTGGCCGCGCGGTAGTCGCCCTCCAGGCCGTTGCCGGTCCAGTCGGCCTCGACGCGGTCGGTCTGGAACGACTTCGCGATGGCGGCGGCGTTGTTCTCGGCGCCGGTGACGCTGTCGGTGAGGATGTAC
The DNA here is from genome assembly GCF_011067745.1 of Lentzea alba. Lineage (GTDB taxonomy): Bacteria > Actinomycetota > Actinomycetes > Mycobacteriales > Pseudonocardiaceae > Lentzea > Lentzea alba. Next base: position 305,367 of record NZ_JAAMPJ010000008.1, on the reverse strand, counting down.
TGGACCGAGTAACCGTCGCGGATCGTGCAGCTGACGACCGTGCCCTTGATCTCCTCCATGCCGGTGATCTGCGCGGAGTCGGCCTTCTCGCAGCCGCCGCCGTCCGGCACGTGGCCCGCGAGCTGACGCAGGCACTTGGTGAAGCCCTGACCGTCCTGGGCCGTGTCGTCCTTGCACTCGTCCGCGGTGGGCAGGTCCGGGCCGGAGAACGCGAACACCGCGCCGATGACGCCTGCCAGCACGAGGACCGCGGCACCGACACCGAACAGGACCTTCTTGTTGTCCTTCTTCGGGGCCTGCTGCTGCGGGAAGTTCATCGGGTAGCTGCCGCTGACGTTCGGGTTCACCTGGTAGGGCCCGGTCACCGGGTAGCTGCCGCTCGCCGAGTACGGCCCGCTCACGTTCGGGTTGGGGAACGATCCGCTGACGACGGGGTTCGGGCCGCTGGCGTTCGGGTTGGGGAACGACCCGCTGATCACCGGGTTCGGGCCGCTGACGTTCGGGTTGACCGGGTGCGGGCCGGTCACGGCGGGGCTGACCGGCGCGGTCACGACCGTGGGCGGTTCGACGAACTTGGGCTTGTCGTCCTCGGGCTTGAGCGTGATCATCGCCCGGTCCACGACCTGCGCGCCGGACGCGACGATCGTCTCCGGGTGGTCGGGGTTGGTCGGGACGATGCCGACCTTCTCCGCGATGACCTGCGCGACCAGCGGCATCCGGCAGGAGCCGCCGACGAGGTAGACGTGCTCGGGCGTGATGCCGGCCTTGCGGACGGTGGAGATGAGGAGCTCGGCGCTGCGGATCAGGCTCGGCCGGATCAGCGCCTCCAGCTCGCCGCGCGTGACGACGACCTTCTCGAACGGCTCCGGCATCAGCACCTCGACCTGGGGCAGCTCGGAGAGGTCCTCCTTCGCGAGCCGCAGCTCCTCACGCAGGCCGAGGCGGGCGCGATGGTCGTCGACGGTGGTCGGCCGCAGCAGCCGCTGCCAGCCTGCCGGGTCCTTGTGCGAGACGCTGCGGCCGATGTGTTCCAGCAACGCCTGGTCGATGTCGAGACCGCCGACGTCGCTGAGGCTGCCGTCGGCGAGGATGCGGTGCTGGGAGTCGAGCATGGAGACGTCGAACGTGTCGGCGCCGAAGTCGTAGACCGCGAGCGGGCGGCCGCCGCCGAGCGAGGCCACCGCGATGGCCTCGGGAACGGGCACCAGCTCGCCGGTCATGCCCGCGAGCCTGGCCGAGGACAGCAGCTTGTTGCGCCTGCTCGGGCCCCATTCGGCGGGGTGCGTCAGGCGGATCTCGTCGAGCCCGGCGTCACCGAGCAACGGCGTGACGGCTTCCATCACGCGCGCGTAGATGGCCGCGAGCGCGTCGTTGACCGGCAGGTTCTGCTCGCCGAGCTTGATCGTCGCCTTGTCGATGTGGCGCTTCGGGTTCGGCTCGTAGCGCGACGGGTCCTGACGCGACCGCCGCTCGGCTTCCCTGCCGACGCGCAGGGTGCCGTCCTCGTCGAGGTAGACGGACGAGGGCATGGTGGGCCCACCGTCCACATCCACCACACCGTGGTCGGACAGCACCGCAACCGTGTTGGCGGTGCCCAGGTCGACGGACAGGACGCGCACCGTGCTCCCCTCGAAGGACGTACCGGGTGATCGTGCCACAGCGGGCTTCGGCGGGTGCCCGGACCTGCGCAATCAGAAATTGTCAGACCCCGGCGTCATGATGGTCGCCATGGACGTGATGAAGGCATTCTCACCGGCGACCAGGCAGTGGTTCGCCGGGGCCTTCGCCGCGCCCACCCAGGCGCAGACGGGTGCGTGGGCGGCCGCGGCGGCGGGCGAGCACGCGCTGGTCATCGCCCCGACGGGGTCGGGCAAGACGCTGGCCGCGTTCCTGTGGGCGCTGGACCGGCTGGCTTCTTCTCCCCCGGTCCCGGAGCCGAAACGACGGTGCCGGGTGCTCTACGTGTCGCCGTTGAAAGCGCTGGCGGTGGACGTCGAGCGAAATCTGCGCGCGCCGCTGGCCGGTATCCGGCAGGCCGCGCACCGGCTGAACCTCACCGAACCCTCGATCACCGTGGGCATGCGGACGGGTGACACGTCTCCGGAGGAACGGCGGGCGTTCGGGCGCACTCCCCCGGACGTGCTGGTGACCACCCCGGAGTCGTTGTTCCTGCTGCTCACGTCGTCGGCGCGCGAGTCGTTGCGCGGCGTGGAGACGGTGATCGTCGACGAGGTGCACGCGGTGGCGGGCACCAAACGCGGCGCGCACCTGGCGTTGTCGCTCGAACGGCTGGACGCGCTGCTCGACCGGCCGGCGCAGCGGATCGGGCTGTCGGCGACCGTGCGGCCGGTCGAGGAGATCAGCACGTTCCTCTCCGGCGGCCGGCCGGTGAGGGTGGTGCAGCCGAAGACGCCCAAGACCATCCAGGTCGAGGTGGAGGTGCCGGTCGAGGACATGGCGCTGCTCGGCCAGCCGACGGGTGAGGTGTCGGGATCGGCCGCCGGAGCCGAGCAACGCACCTCCATCTGGCCATCGGTCGAGGCGCGGGTGCTCGAACTGGTGCGGGCGCACCGGTCCACGATCGTGTTCGCGAACTCGCGGCGGCTCGCGGAACGGCTGACCGCGCGCCTCAACGAGCTCGCCGAAGAGGCCACCGAGCTGGAGTCGTTCCCCGCCGAGGCCATCGGCCAGTCGGGGCTCACGGTGCAGAAGACCGCTTCGGTGGCCCGTGCGCACCACGGATCGATGTCGCGAGAGCAACGCACGGCCGTGGAAGAGGATCTGAAGTCCGGCCGGCTGCCGTGCGTGGTGGCCACGTCGTCGTTGGAGCTCGGCATCGACATGGGCTCGGTCGACCTGGTGGTGCAGGTGGAGGCGCCGCCGTCGGTCGCGTCGGGCCTGCAGCGCGTCGGTCGCGCCGGGCACCAGGTCGGCGCGGTGTCGCGAGGCGTGATGTTCCCGAAGTTCCGCGGCGACCTGGTGTCGTGCGCGGTGGTGGCGGAACGGATGCGGGACGGCGCGATCGAGGCCGTGAGGTTCCCGCGCAACCCGCTGGACGTGCTGGCGCAGCACGTCGTCGCGATGGTGGCGATGGAGACGTGGACGGTCGAGGAGCTGACCGCGCTGGTGCGGCGGGCGGCGCCGTTCGCGGGGCTGCCGGACTCGGCGCTGCACGCGGTGCTCGACATGCTGTCGGGGCGGTACCCGTCCGAGGAGTTCGGCGAGCTGCGGCCACGGATCACCTGGGACCGGGTGAACTCCGAGCTGCGCGGGCGTCCTGGTTCGCAACGGCTGGCGGTCACGTCCGGCGGCACGATTCCCGACCGCGGGTTGTTCGCGGTGATGACGCCGCCGTCGGAGAACGGTCCCGGCTCACGCGTGGGTGAGCTGGACGAGGAGATGGTCTACGAGTCGCGGGTCGGCGACACGTTCCTGCTGGGCACGTCGTCGTGGCGGGTCGAGGACATCACCCACGACCGGGTGATCGTGGTGCCTGCTCCCGGTCAGCCCGCGCGGATGCCGTTCTGGAAGGGCGACGCGCCGGGCCGTCCGCTGGAACTCGGCCGGGCGATGGGCAAGTTCCTGCGCGAAGTGTCCACGATGGAGGATTCGGCCGCTCGCGAACGGGCCGTGTCCGCCGGTCTCGACGAGTGGGCCACGGACAACCTGCTCGCGTACCTGGGCGAGCAGAGGGAGGCCACGCGGCACGTCCCGAACGACAGAACCGTTCTGGTGGAACGGTTCCGCGACGAGCTGGGCGACTGGCGGCTCGTGGTGCACTCGCCGTTCGGTGCCCAGGTCAACGCGCCGTGGGCGTTGGCGATCGCCGCGCGGCTGCGCGAACGCCGTGGTGTCGAGGTGCAGGCGGCGCACTCCGACGACGGCATCGTGCTGCGGCTGCCCGACGCGCTCGACTTCGAGGGCCTGGAGGTGACGGCGAGCGCCGAGGACGTGCTGCTGGATCCGGACGAGGTCGAGCAGATCGTGGTCGCGGAGGTCGGTGGTTCGGCGTTGTTCGCGGCCCGGTTCCGCGAGTGCGCGGCCCGTTCGCTGCTGCTCCCCCGCCGTGATCCGAAGCGGCGCACCCCGTTGTGGCAGCAGCGGCAACGCTCGGCCCAGCTGCTGTCGGTGGCCGCGAAGTACGAACGCTTCCCGGTGGTCCTGGAGGCGATGCGCGAGTGCCTGCAGGACGTCTACGACGTGCCGGGCCTGCGCGAGCTGATGTCGGACGTCCGCGCGCGCCGGGTACGCGTGGTCGAGGTCGAGACGCAGTCGCCGTCGCCGTTCGCCCGCAGCCTGCTGTTCGGTTACGTGGGCATGTTCCTCTACGAGCTGGACGCTCCTCTGGCGGAACGCCGTGCGGCGGCGCTGTCCCTGGACTCGACGCTGCTGGCCGAGCTGCTCGGGTCGGAGGCGATCCGCGAGCTGCTCGACCCCGAGGTCGTGGCCGAGGTCGAACGCAGCCTGCAGCGCCTCACCGAGGACCGCCGGCCGCGGCACGCCGAGGACACCGCGGACCTGTTGCGGTTCCTGGGAGATCTCTCCGACGCGGAGGCGCTCGACCGCGGCGTGCCCCGCGAGTGGCTGGACGAGCTGGTGGCCCAGCGCCGGGTGATCCGCGTGCGGATCGCCGGTGAGGAACGCTCGATCTCGATCGAGGACGCGGGCAGGGTCCGCGACGCGCTCGGGGTCGCCCTGCCCGTCGGTGTCCCGGAGGCCTTCACCGAACCGGTGGCGGATCCGCTGGGCGAGCTGCTGAGCCGCTACGCCCGCACGCACGGCCCGTTCGCCGCTGCCGAGCCCGCTGCCCGGTTCGGGCTGGGCGTGGCCGTGGTGACCGGTGTCCTGGAACGGATGGCCGCCACCGGCCGGCTGGTGCGCGGCGAGTTGCGGCCCGGTGGCACGCACACCGAGTACTGCGACGCGGACGTGCTGCGCCGCCTGCGCCGGGCCTCGCTGGCCCGGCTGCGTTCCGAGGTGGAACCGGTCGAACCCGCGGCGCTGGGCCGGTTCCTGCCGTCGTGGCACGGGCTGGGTCGCCGGCTGCGCTCGGCGCCCACGGTCGATGACGTGTTCTCGGTGGTGGAACAGCTCGCGGGAGCACCACTTCCCGCGAGTGCGCTGGAATCACTGCTGTTCCCGTCCCGGCTGCCGGGCTACTACCCCGCGCTGCTGGACGAGCTGACCGCGTCCGGCGAGGTGACCTGGACGGGGTGTGGCGCGCTGGCCGGTGGCGACGGGTGGATCGCGCTGGCACCGACCGACGTGGCCGACCTGCTGCTGCCGGATCTGGTGCCGGAGTCGATCCCGGAGTCACCGCTGCACACGGCGGTCCTGGAAGCCCTGTCCGGCGGCGCGTTGTTCTTCCGCCAGGTGGTCGACCGGGCCTCGCTGTCCGTGACGTGCACGGACGCCGAAGTCGTCGGCACGCTGTGGGATCTGGTGTGGGCGGGCCTGATCACGAACGACACGCTGTCGCCGTTGCGCGCGCTGGTGTCCGGTGGCGGCGCGGCCCACAAGCCTCGCCGCAGCGCTCCGCGGGGTCGCTACGCCCGGCTGCGCGCCGCTCGCCCGGACATGCCTTCGCGCACGGGCCCGCCGACGGCCGCGGGCCGGTGGTCGCTGGCCGTGAGACCGGCGGAGGATCCGACCCGCCGGGCGCACGCCCGTGCCGAGGCTTTCCTGGAACGCCACGGCGTGCTGACCCGCGGCGCCCTGGACACCGAACGCGTGACGGGTGGGTTCAGCGGCGTCTACAAGGTGCTGCGGGCGATGGAGGAGTCGGGTCAGGTCATCCGCGGCTACGTCGTCGAGGGGCTGGGCGCCGCCCAGTTCGCGGCGCGGGGTGCGGTGGACCGGCTGCGGGCGTTGTCGCGCCCACCAGGGCAACCCGCGCAGTCCGACCAGGATGCGGTGGTGCTCGCCGCGGCCGATCCCGCCCAGCCCTACGGTGCCGCGCTGGCGTGGCCGGATCCGTTGGGAGAGGGCAAACACCGGCCGGCCCGCAAAGCCGGTGCGCTGGCGGTGCTGGTCGACGGCACGCCGGCGCTGTACGTCGAGCGGGGCGGTAAGTCCCTGCTGTCGTTCACCGACGACGACCCGACCCTGCGCACCGCCGCGAACGCCCTGAGCCGGGCGGTCCGCGACGGCTGGCTGGGCCAGCTGGCGGTCCAGCGAGCCGACGGTGAGGTCGCGCTGACCTCGCACCTCGCGACAGTGCTCCAAGAGGCGGGTTTCCGCGCCACGCCGAAGGGACTGCGCTTGAGAGCTTGAGCTGCCGCCAGTGTGCGCGCAGAGCCGCGGCATAGATGCGCTCATGGCGTTGGTCGACCGCGCGCTCGACGGCGTCGAACTACCCGACTACGAGGCTGGGAAGAGCGAGCTGTAGGCGTTCAACGCCGGCTGACCACCGAGGTGGGCGTAGAGGACCGTGGAGTCGCGGTCGATCTCGCCCGAGGACACCAGGTGGATGAGCCCTGCCAGGGACTTCCCCTCGTACACCGGGTCGGTGATCATGCCTTCGAGGCTGGCGCCCAGGCGCATGGCGTCCACTGTGGACTGGTCGGCGATGCCGTAGGTGCCGGCGTGGAAGCGGTCGTCGAGGAGGATGTCCTCTTCGGACACCTCGACCTCGCGGAGCTTGGCGGTGTTGTGCGCGATGCGGGTGATCTGGTCGAGGGTCTCGGCCGGTTTGGCGGAGGCGTCGATGCCGAGCACGCGGCGGTTGGTGTCGTTCGCGAACCCCGCGACCATGCCGGCCTGGGTGCTGCCGGTGACCGAGCAGACGATGATGGTGTCGAAGAAGACGCCCAGCTGGGCTTCCTGCAGGCGGACCTCGTCGGCCCAGTTCGCGAAGCCCATGCCGCCCAGCGGGTGGTCGGAGGCGCCGGCCGGGATCGGGTAGGGCTTGCCGCCGGAGGCGCGGACGTCCTCGATGGCCTGTTCCCAGGCGGGTTTCACGCCGATGCCGAACTCGGCGTTCACCAGGCGGACGTCGGCTCCCATCATGCGGCTGAGCAGGATGTTGCCCACCCGGTCACTGCCCACGTCGGTCCAGTCGACCCAGCTCTCCTGCACCAGCACGGCTTTCAGGCCAGCGCGTGCCGCCGCGGCCGCGACCTGGCGGGTGTGGTTCGACTGGATGCCGCCGATCGACACGAGCGTGTCGCAGCCGGTGGCCAGCGCGTCGGCGACGAGGTACTCGAGCTTGCGGGTCTTGTTGCCGCCGTAGGCGAGACCGGAGTTGCAGTCCTCGCGCTTCGCCCAGACCGCCGCGCCACCGAGGTGGGTCGTCAGGCGGTCCAGGCGGTGGATCGGCGAGGGTCCGAAGAGGAGCGGATATCTGTTCACAGTTCCTCCTGCAAGGTGCTCCAGTTCTGGTCGACCAAGGTCGTGGCCAGCGAGTAGTCGCCCTGCTCGCACGCCTCGATGATCTGCTGGTGCTGCGTGACGGAATGCCGGGCGTTCGGTGAGGAGAACCGGCTGTGCTCGATCCTGCGCACCAGCGGGGTGAAGCGGTCGATCGTCGCGGCGATTGCGAAGTTGCCGCAGCAGTGGACCGCCACCGCGTGGAACTCGTCGTCGGCGGCCAGCGCGGCAACAGCGTCGTCGGCGTCGAGCGCCTTCTTGAAGGCCTTGTTCGCGGTGCGCATCGCGGCGATGTCCTCGGCCGTCATCTTCGGCACGGCCAGGCCGACGGCGAGAGCGTGCATCGCCTGCACGACGACGAGAGCGTCGCGCACCGGCTCCGCTTCCAGCGCGGTGACGCGGGTGTACGCGTGCGGCTTGGTCTCGACGAGGCCCTCATCGGTCAGCGTGGCGAGCGCCTCGCGCACCGGAGTGCGGGACAAGCCAAGCTTCTCCGCCAGTTCGACGTCCTTGATGGCCGTGCCGGGTTCGAGGTCGCCGCGCACGATGGCCGATCGGATCTCGGCCGCCGCCCGCTCCTTCAGTGACCCATATCCAATATATTGCATATTGGTCAGCGTAGGTCGTGGTCCAGGTGATCGCAACAGCAAAGCCCCCGAGCCGCGTCGCGACTCGGGGGCTTGCGAGTGGATGAACTAGACGATCGGCAGAACGCGTCCGAGCACCGCGAACGGACGCGGGTCGCCGGTGAACTGGTAGTGCCGCAACACGTCGACGAAGCCGACGCGGCGGTAGAGCTTCCACGCCTTGCTCGGACCCTCGGGCGTGGACAGCAGCACGCGGGAGGACGACACGCCCTCCAGCAGCCGGCGCAACAGGTCCTCGCCGAGACCACGTCCCTGCGCGCGCGGCAGCACGTGCAACTCGGTCAACTCGAAGTAGTCGGTGAGCCAGTCGTCGACGACGGCGAGCGGCGAGACGGCCATCAGCCCGCGCCGCACCTGTTCGTGCCACCACTGGCCAGCCGCGCCGCGGTAGCCGTAGCCGATGCCGACGAGTTCGTCCTGCTCCCCCAGCGCGACGACGCAACGCCAGTCCTCGCGCATCATGTGCGCGAGCCACATCGGGGCGCGCTGTTCGACGGTGCCGGGCGGGTAGTTCATCGCGGTCACGTACAGCGCCAGCGCCTCGCCCAGCCGCACGTTCAGCTCGGAGGCGGTCATCTCGACGATGCGCTCCAGGCGCGGCGACGCCGTCACGCCGACACCACCGCCACGCGTCCGCCGGTCAGCGCCACCAGCTCCGCGAAGGTCGTGGGGTAGACGGCGTGCGGATGTCCCGCCGCCGCCCAGATCTCCTCGTACCCGGACAACGACTCGTCCACCAGGGTCTCGATCGGCGCGGGATGCCCGACGGGCGACACACCGCCGATCACCTGGCCCGTGTGCTCGCGCACGAACTCCGGGTCGGCGCGCTTCACCGCGTCCGCGCCCACCAGTTCGGCGACCAGCGACGTGTCCGCCCGGTGCGCGCCCGAGGTCAGCACCAGCAGCGGGGCCGCCACGCCGTCGCGCACCGCGGCGAACAGCAGGCTGTTCGCGATCGCGCCCGCCTGCACCCCCACCGCCTCTGCCGCTGCCGCCGCGGTCCGCACCGCGTCCGGCAGCACGACGATGCGTTCGGCGGTCGCGGGTGGCAGGGCGTCCGCGACCTTGCGGATTCCGGGGTGTTCGAGCGCACTCACATCACCATCAGACCACGACTCGCGCCCACGTGGTGGGGCGGGTTGAGGAATCCATCGGCCGGGAGCTACGCTGAGCAGGACTCGAACATGTGTTCGAGTCGCACCATGCCTCGGAGGTGGGGTGGGGGAAGCACCCCACCTCCGAGAGCCGCCGGCTTCCCCTCGGCGGTGACGTCGTTCACCGACGCCACGAGGAGGCCGAGATGACAGCTGAGATTTCGAATCCGGCAGCCTTCCCCATCCCGTTGCCACCCGCGTCCGCGCTCGCGCTGCTGCAGCAGGCCCGCGACTCGCTCGCCGAATCCGAACGCACACCAGAGCCGTCCGAACGGTTCGCGACCACTTATCTCGCCGCGTTGCGTGCTGCCGCCGCGGTGCTCGCCTTACGTGGACGGCCCCATCGCGGGCGTTCGAGGCCGACCAGCGCGTGGGTGCTGCTCGCCGCGATGGCGCCGGAAATGAGTGAGTGGGCGGCCTTCTTCGCGTCGTGGTCGTCCACGAGGGCCGCCGTGCTCGCGGGCATCACCCGGAACGTCAACGGGCGCACTGCTGACGACCTGGTGCGCCAGACCGGTCAGTTCGTGACGCTCGTCGACCGCGTGATGAGTGAGGCGAGGCGGTGAACTCGCTCGACATCTTGCGGCGTGAGGCCGAACTGCTCGCGATGTCCGCCATCGGCCAGCCGCCGCACAAGGGCGTGCCCGCCTGCCCGGGGCTGAACCTCGGGGAGACCGTGCGGCACGTCGGCAGCGGCTATCGCAGCGCGCTGGCGTGGATCACGCTCGGCCGCGAACCCCAGGACGGGGAGTGGCAGGACTATCCCGTGCAAGGGGAAGACCCGCTGGAGTTCATGCGGTCGGGTGCGGAGGCCGTGCTCGCGGAACTCGGCGCACACGAAGAAGACGACCCGTGCGCGACGTGGTGGCCGGATCGGCAGAACTACGGGTTCTGGCGGCGACGGCTCGCGCACGAGACCACGTTGCACCGCATGGACGTCCAGGGCGCCGCCGGCATGGAGGTCGGCGCCGTCACCGACGAGGTCGCGATCGACGGTGTCGACGAGGTGCTCACGTTGTGGCTGGGGCACAAGCTGGACGTGCTCGGGGTGCGAGGGTCGCGGGACAGTCTGGTCGCCGTCCAGGTCGGGGAACACGTGTGGCTCACGCGTTGTGGTCCGCACGGCTCGTCGGCGTGGCGGGTGGTCGACCCGGAGGACGCCCACGTCGCCGACGCGCAGGTGTCGGCGAGCCCGATGACGATGTACCGCTGGTTGTGGGGACGACTGCCCGACCGGATGGTCGAGGTGATCGGCGACCACGACGCGATCGCACAGCTGTGGGCGCTACTGCGGCTCGCGACCAAGTGACACCGACGCCGTCTCCGTGACATTTCCTGGGCCCGCTGCCGAGAACAACCGGTAGCGGGCGCGGCGGCCGTCGAAGTCCAGCAGTGCCACGGAGTTCCCGAAGTGGGGCCCACTGGTCTTGCGCCAGCGCATCAGGTCCTCCGGCACACCCGCGAGCGTCGCGAGCCGGCGGAACACCCACGCGGCGGGGCGGGACCACGACAACCGGAAGGCGGGCTCGAACACCTTCGGCGGTTCGTTGTGCACCGGCGAACACACGAGCTGCGCGACCGTGGCCTTCGTCGGCGTGGGGAACTCGGCTTCGGCGACGTAGCTGTGGTGGACGTCGCCGGACAGCACGCAGATCGTCGCGGAGCCGTTGTTCGCGGCCTTCTCGATCATCCGGCTGAGCCGGTCGAACGACGCGCGGAACGCCGGCCAGTGCTCGAGATCGGCCGCCTGCCGGATCGCCTCGGCGGCCTTGCCCTGCCAGCCGGGTTTGCGCGCGCCGACCTCGTTGAGGGACTGGAGATGGCTGAGCGCGTGTGGCATCAGCCACGGCAACGACGTGCCGATCAGCAGGTGGTCGAAATCGCCTTCGGAGTTGCGTTCGATCCACTCGAACTCCTCGTCGCTGACCATCTGCCGCTTGTCGTCGGCGAGAATGCGGCCGCAGCGCGTGTCGACCATCAGCAGCCGGGCGCGGCCGAAGTCGCGGCGGAAGCTCCACCACGTGGACTTGCGGCCGTCGACCTCCTTGTCCGCCTCCTCGGCGAACTCCTCCAGCAACGGCAAAACGTCCGTGCCCTGAGCCTTCACCTTGGCGTACAAGGGATCCCGAGCGAGCTCGTCCGGGCCGAGGTTGCCGAGGTGCTGGTACACCCAGTAAGAGGCGATGGCGCCGCGAATCCTGTCGCGCCACCAGGGTTTGCCCGCCATCTCCTGACGCCACACCGCGGAGGTGTTCCAGTCGTCGCGCACGTCGTGGTCGTCGAAGATCATCGACGTCGGGACGACCGACAGCAGCCAGCGGATCTCCGGGTCGCCCCAGGTCTCGTGGTAGAGGCGGGCGTACTCGGAGAAGTGCACGACCTCGCCGTCGGGTTCTTCCGTGCCGTGCCGGTGGTCGCGCAACCACTGCTTGGTGGCCTCGGTGGGTTCATCGGCGTAGACCTGGTCTCCCAACAGGATCAGCGCCTGCGGCCACTCTTCTTCGGGGGCGCTCATCAGCCGTTGCGCGAAGGCGTCGAGGGCGTCGGGGCCGACCGGTTGGTGCGGCGCGGCACGGCACGACCCGAAGGCGATCCTGCGGACCTCGGCGGTGCGGATGACCGGCCTGGGGAACGCGCTGTCCGGCTCCGGCCAGACGACGTCGTTGTTCAGCCGGACGTCGTATTCCGTGCGCGGGCCGAGGTTTTCCAGTCTGACGAGGGCGAAGTGCTGGCTGCCCGCCTGGAACGTGCGCGCGGTGTGGCCCGCGATCGTGACATCACAGGACTCGTCCGTCTCGACCCACACGGTCGCGGACTTTTCGTTGACATACCTGAGGAGCGGTCCGAGCACCAGCTTCGCCACCCGCGAGACAGTACCCTCGCACGGGTGGAAATCACGTTCGAGGCCGCCGATCCTCCCGCCCTGGCCGCGTTCTGGTCCGAGTTCGCCGGCGACGAGATCGAGTTGACGTTCGTGTGGAGCGACGCCCCGAAGATCGAGAAGAACCGGGTCCACATCGACCTGGCCTCCACCTCGCCCGAACACCAGGCCGACCTCGTGGCGCGGGCGGTGAAGCTCGGCGCCGAACACGCCGACATCGGCCAGCGCGACGTCCCGTGGATCGTGCTCCGAGATCCGCAGGGCAACGAGTTCTGCGTCCTGGAACCCCGGCCCGAGTACCCCGGAGTGATCGCCGCGGTGGTCGTCGACTCCCCGGATCCACTCGCGTCGGCTCAGGCCACCGGACACCCGGTGGTGCGCAGCGGTGACGGGTTCGCCTCGGTACGTCCGGAGCCCGGTCCCTGGCTCGAGTTCGTGCGGACCGACGACCCCGAACCCATCACGAACCGCGTCCGCGTGCGCTGGGCCGACCCTGCCTGATCCCTGGGCCTGATCCCTGGGCCTGATCCCCCGATATCCAATATCCGATATATGGGTTATGCAAAATACGTTTGCGGACGTCCGCAAACGTATTTTGCATAAGGGTGGGTCAGCGCTGGTCAGAGCGTTGCAACGAGGTCGGCCCGGAAGACGTGTCAGAGAGCGGCGAGGCGGTCCCGGAGGGTGTCGAGGCCCATCGAGCCCATCTCCAGGGCGTCCTTGTGGAACTGCTTGAGGTCGAAGTCGGCGCCCTTGCGGGCCCGCGCGTCCTCACGGGCGGCCAGCCACAGGCGCTCGCCGAGCTTGTACGCCGGCGCCTGGCCCGGCCAGCCGAGGTAGCGGTCGATCTCGTCGCGGGAGGCCGCGGGCTCCTGCAGCGTCCTGGTCAGCATGAACTCCAGGCCCAGCTCCGGGGTCCAGCGCTCGCCGGGGTGGAAGCCGGTGCCGGCCGGGATCTCGAGCTCCAGGTGCATGCCGATGTCGATGATCACGCGGGCCGCGCGGAACAGGTGTGCGTCGAGCATGCCGAGCAGGTCGCCGTCGTCGTCGAGGTAGCCGAGCTCGCGCATGAGGCGTTCCGAGTACAGCGCCCAGCCCTCGCCGTGGCCCGACACCCAGCACATCAGGCGCTGGAAGTCGTTCAGCGTCTCCGACTGGTACACCGCCGTCGCGCACTGGAGGTGATGGCCCGGCACGCCCTCGTGGTAGACCGTCGAGGTCTCGCGCCAGGTCGGGAACACCGTCTTGCCCTCGTCGACCGACCACCACATGCGGCCGGGGCGGGAGAAGTCGGCGGTCGGCGGCGTGTAGTAGGCGCCGACGCCACCGCCGGGCGGCGCGATCTTGCACTCGAGCTTCATCAGCGCGTCCGGCAGGTCGAAGTGCACGTCGCGCAGGTCGAGCAGGGCCTTGTCGGACAGTTCCTGCATCCAGGCCCGCAGCCCGTCCTTGCCGTGCACCTGGTAGCGCGGCTGCTCGTCGAGGAACGCGGCGGTCTCCACCAGGGTGGCACCCGGCTTCAGGCGGGCGGCGACCTTCTTCATCTCCGCCTCGATGCCGAGGAACTCGTCCCAGCCCCACGCGTAGGCCTCGGTCAGGTCGAGCCGCGACCCGGTGAAGTAGCGCGAGCCGAGGCGGTACCGCTCCTCGCCGACGGCGTCCTTCGCCGGTGCCTTGGGAGCCAGCGAAGTGCGCAGGAAGGAAGCGAACTCGGCGTAGGCGGAGGACGCCGCGGCGGCGCCGGCGTCCAACGACGACCGCACCGAACCGTCGACGTCGGCCGACGCGACGAACGAGGTGAAGAACGTCGAGGCCCAGACGTCGCACTGATCGGCGACCTTGGTCACCTGGCGCAGCGCGGAAACGTGACCACGGGACGCGGCGTGCGAGAGAGAGGCGCGCAGACCTTCCAGTGCGGCGGGCACGGCCGAGAGACGACGACCGATCGTGGCCCAGTCATCGGGCGTGTCGGTCGGCATCTGGTCGAAGATGTCGCGCACCGACTGGATCGGGCTGGCGATCACGTTCAACGAGGACTCGGTCTCACCGGCCTCGTACCGCTCGTGCTCCAGGCCTGTCCGTTCCAGGAAGACGGCTCGCGCGGCGTCCTCCGAGGCATCCGCGGGCTCGGCGGCCGTGATGTCGGCGAGCGCGCGGACGGCGAGTTCGTCGCGCGCCGCGTGCCCTTCCGGGGAGAGGTCCGTCAGCTTGTCATCGGATCCCGCGAAGCCCAGGTTGGTGGCGGTGATCGGGTCCAGCGCAACGTAGTCGCTGACGTACTTGTTGCTGATTTCGTGCACGGATGCCATGCGCCGAGACGCTACCTCGCGCTTCTCGACGCGAAAAGGTAGTTAGTCAAGCTCACGACTTCCGACGGGGCCTGCGTCGTTTGGACCGTGCTGGCAGGATGTCCGCCGTGCGTCGATCCCGGGCACTGCTGCTGCCGGTCTTCTTGCTGCTCACCCTGTTTTCACTGAGTGGTTGTGTTCGCGTGTACGCGGCCATGGCCGTGTCCGACGACGACCGCATCTCCGGGGAGATCGTCGCGGCCACGCCGCCCACGCAGGACAACGACCCCGGGCCTCAGCTCAAGGTGCCGCCGGAGCTCGCGAGCCGGGTCACCACCAAGCCGTACCGGGTGGAGGCGTACGCCGGCACGCAGCTGTTCTTCAACGGCCTGTCGTTCGACGAGATGCGCACGCTGTCGATGTCGACCAGCTCGTCGAACAGCCGCTACAGCCTCAACTTCCGCCGGTCGGGTGATCTTGTCACGCTGTCGGGGTCGGTCGACCTGACCCAGGTGCCCGTGGAACGCGCGGACATCCAGATCAAGGTGAGCTTCCCCGGCAAGATCGTGAACACCAACGGCCGCGAGGAGGAGAACAACACGATCGCGTGGTCTCCCAAACCCGGTCAGGCGTCGATGCTCCAGGCGACCGTGCAGTACGCGGGCGAGGAGTCCACCTCGTTCCTCGGCTGGACGCTGCTCGTCGCCGGGCTCACCGGCGGAGCGGCGCTGATCGTGGTCGTGCTCGCCCTCATCGCGCACAAACGGAACGTGACGGTCTAGGCGCGGGCCACCAAACCCAGGCGCCCCAACACTTCCTTCGTCGCCTTCGACCGGTTCATCGTGTAGAAGTGCAGCGCCGGCACGCCCTCGTCGAGCAACCGCTGGCACATCTCCGTCGCGATGTCGATGCCGGTCGCGCGGAATCCCGCGACGTCGTCGGCGTACGGCTCCAGCCGGCGCGAGACGTCCAGCGGCAGGTCCGCGCCGGACAGCTCCACGATCTTGGACAACCCGCGCGGCGACAGCATCGGCATGATGCCCGGCAGGATCGCCGCCGAGCAGCCCGCGGCCGCCACCCGGTCACGCATGCGCAGGAACGGCTCCGGCGCGTGGAACAGCTGCGCCACCGCGTAGTCCGCGCCCGCGTTGAGCTTGCGCAGCAGGAACTTCAGGTCGGTGTCGAGATCGGCCGAACGCGGGTGCCCGTACGGGAAGGCCGCCACGCCCACGCAGAAGTCGCCGAGCTCGCGGACCAGCCGCACCAGCTCGTCGGCGTAGTTGAGGCCGTCCGGGTGCGCGACCCACTCGCCCATCGGGTCGCCGGGAGGGTCGCCGCGCAGCGCGAGGACGTTGCGCACGCCGATCGCCGCGTACCAGCCGATCACGTTGCGCAGCTCGGCCACCGAGTGGTCGACGGCGGTCAGGTGCGCGACCGGCAGCAGCGTCGTCTCCTGCGCGATGCGGCCGGTGGCGCGGATCGTGCGGTCCCGGCGCGACCCGCCGGCGCCGTAGGTGATCGACACGAACGCCGGGTCGAGGCCCTCCAGTTCGCGGACCGCCTTCCAGAGGATCTTCTCGTCCTCGGCGTCCCGCGGTGGCAGGAACTCCACCGAGAACTTGGGTGACTCCCCTTGGAGCCGCTCGACCACCGACGTCATGGGAACAACCCTAGTGGTATTTCCGCCAGGTGAGACTTCCGCTCAGCATGTGGTATCGCGGCCCCGCCGAGGTGGTATCCAGGCCCCGCCATGCGGGTGGCCCGGGACACAGCGGACCATGGGGGTGTGCCCCACCACCCCATCGATGTCGCGCTGCCCCAGCACGTCGAAGAAGCGTTGACCACGTACCTGGCCTCCCGGCGCGCGTCGGGCGAGGCGATGGACCCGAGCTTCGCGAGTGCGGTGGACGCGCTCTCCGACTTCGTGCTGGGCGGTGGCAAGCGCATCCGTCCGACCTACGCGTGGTGGGGCTGGCGCGCGGCCGGTGGCGACCCCGACGGTGAGCTCGCGGACGAGGTCCTCACGGCGGTGAGCTCGCTGGAGCTGATCCAGGCGTGCGCACTGATCCACGACGACCTGATGGACGCCTCGTCGGTGCGCCGGGGCAAGCCGACGGTGCACATCGCGTTCGGCGCGAGGCACTGCGAGCAGGGCTGGCTCGGTTCGTCGGAGCGGTTCGGCATGTCGGCGGCGGTCCTGATCGGCGACATCGCGCTGGCGTGGGCGGACGACATGCTCTTCGCCGCCGGGCTGCCGTCCGAGGTGCTGCGGCGGATGAGCGAGCCGTGGCGGGACATGCGCACCGAGATGCTCGCCGGCCAGTACCTGGACGTGCTGACGCAGGCGCGGGGCGACTCGTCCCCGGACGCGGCGCTGCGGATCGACCGGCTCAAGACGGCCGCGTACACCGTCGAACGGCCGTTGCACATGGGCGCGGCGATGGCGGGCGGCTCGCCCGAGCTGATCAACGGGCTGCGGGCGTTCGGCGCCGACATCGGTGTCGCGTTCCAGCTGCGCGACGACCTGCTCGGTGTGTTCGGGGACCCCGAGGTGACCGGCAAGCCCGCGGGTGACGACCTCGCCGAGGGCAAGCGCACCCTGCTCGTGGCCCTGGGCATGCAGTTCGGTGCCGATATATTGGATATCGCGCTGGGCAAGCCCGACCTCGACCTCGACACCATCGAAGAGGTGCGGCGCGCGCTGGTGAAGGTCGGCGCCGTCGACGCCGTCGAGGAGCGCATCGAGGAGCTGACGAAAAGCGCTCTGGCCGCACTGGACGGGGCCGCGGTGCCCGAACCCGCGGCGACCAAGCTGGCCGATCTCGCGATCAGTTCCACCAGGCGCACTTTCTAGGGCGCACTTTCCAGGGCGGGGCTTTCTGAAGTCTCGGCGCTTTCCGAACTACCAGGGTTGATTAACTCCTCGTGACCGTGTGGGCCGTTGCTTGCTGACGCTTCCGCGCCTTGTGCAACGATGTTCGGGCGATGGCAGCAACTCCGTCCCTCCCCCGCACGAGCTCCGAGGCGTCTCCACAGGAGCTTTCACCTGTCGTGCGCGCGAACACCTACGCCATCCCCATCCGCACCACCATGCTCGGCCTGCTGGGCGTGGCGCTGATCGCGCTGGGCGGCATGGGCGCGGGCGCGATCCTCGAGCGCGACCCCCTGCTCGCCCAGGTCGGGCTGAGCTGGCTGCGCTACGGCCACGGTCACGACCTCGCGAGCATGGTGCTGTATCTGGGCCTGGGCCTCGTCATCTGGGCGTGGGTCCGGCTCGGCCGGCTCGTGCGGTGGGGTGAGATCGGCGACTTCGCGGTGCTGGTCGCGGTGACGGTCTGGACGTTGCCGCTGCTGTTCGCGCCGCCCTTGTTCAGCAAGGACATCTACAGCTACCTGGCGCAGGGCCAGCTCGCGCTGACCGGGTACGACCCGTACGTGGTCGGTCCGTCCGTGCTGCAGAGCACGCTCAGCGAGAACGTCAGCTGGGTGTGGCAGCACACGCCGGCGCCGTACGGGCCGTTGTTCATCCTGGTCGCCAAGGCGATCGTCTGGGTGACGAACGCGAGCGTGATCCTCGGCGTCGTCGCGATGCGGTTGGCGCTCGCGGGCGGGCTGGTGCTGCTGTGCTGGGCGCTGCCGGGCCTGAGCCGGCACCTCGGCGGCAAGTCGGCGATCGCGCTGTGGCTGGTGGCGGCGAACCCGTTGCTGCTGATCCACCTGGTCGGCGGCGCGCACAACGACCTGCTGATGATCGGGCTGATGGCCGCGGGCGTGCTGCTGGTGCTCGACCGCCGGCACGTGCTCGGGTTCGTCCTGCTCGCGCTCGCGTTCTCGGTGAAGGCGACGGCGATCGTGATCGTGCCGTTCCTCGTCTGGATCTGGGCGGCGCGGCTCGAGGGCGACAAGCGCGCCCAGTTCCGCAAGGCGCTCCTGCCGGGCCTGGTGGCGTTCCTCGGGACGTTCGCGGTGTGCACGCTGGTCGCCGGGGTGAGCCTCGGCTGGATCCCGGCGCTGCGCAGCTCGTCGATGATCATCAACTGGCTGTCGATCCCGAGCGCGGTCGGCGACTTCGTGCGCATGGTCGTGAACTGGTTCGTCTACGTCGACGGCGGCATCTTCATCGGCGTCGCGCGGGCGCTCGGCTCGGTGGTGCTGATCTGGATCGCGTACACGCAGTGGTGGGCGGCGCGCGACGGTGACGTCCGCGACGGCATCCGGCGCGGCACGCTCACGATGCTGGCCGTGGCGCTGCTCTCCCCCGCGACGCTGCCGTGGTACTTCAGCTGGCCGCTGGCGCTCGCGGCCGGGTTCGCGTGGAGCACGGGAGCGCTCGTCACGATGACGGTCGCGTCGGTCTTCCTGCTGCTGGTGACATTCCCGAACGGCGACACGGCCCTGTACTCGTGGGGCTACCTGTTCTTCGCGCTGATGGTGTCGGTGCTGGCGGCGCGGTCGCTGGTGAAGCCGGACCCGTTCGGCCTGTCCACGCGCTACGAATGAGCCCGCCGCGAACAAACCCAGGTACAGCGAGCCTGGCCTCCGCCTACGCCGCGTGTCGCCGGGTGAACGCGCGGTACGGCAAGACGTTCTTCCTGGCCACGACCCTGCTGCGGCCCGAACAACGGCCCGCGGTGCACGCGCTGTACGCGTTCGCGCGGTGGGCCGACGAGATCGTCGACGCGGCCGGCGTCGACGACCGCGCGGGTGAGCTCGATCGACTCGAGCGGCTCCTGGAGAAGGCCCCGTCGAACCCGGTCCTGCACGCGCTGGCGGACACGATGCGCCGCTACGACATCGACCGGTCGCTGTTCACCGACTTCCTCACGTCGATGCGGATGGACCTCGACGTCACCGAGTACGCCGACCTCGACGCCCTCGGCGTCTACATGCACGGCTCGGCGGAGGTCATCGGGCTGCAGATGCTGCCGGTGCTCGGCACCGTCGTGCCCCGCGCGGACGCCGAACCGTACGCCGCCCGGCTCGGGGTGGCGTTCCAGCTGACGAACTTCCTGCGCGACGTCGGCGAGGACCTCGATCGCGGCCGGGTCTACCTGCCGAAGGACGTCCTCGACGCGCACGGCGTCGACCGCGAGCTTTTGCAATGGTGTCGTCGTCATCGTCGCGCAAACGACCGGGTGCAAAGGGCGCTCGACGACCTCGTCGCGCACTCATATGCGATATATCAGTCGGCCGAGCCGGGGATCGAGATGCTGTCGCCGTCGTCGCGGCCCTGCATGCGGACCGCGTACACGCTGTATCGCGACATCCTCGCGCTCGTCGGCTGCGAGGTGCTGTGGCGACGGGTGGCGGTGCCGAACGCCAGGAGGCTCGCGGTGGCAGTGCCCGGAGCCGGCCGGGCACTGCTCGCACGTGCGATGACGAGATGAGACCGGTTTTAGATGATCACGACGCCGACGATGTTGGACGTCGCGGAGGCGTAGACGCTCGTGCCGGGGAAGTAGAGGCGCAGGTCCGCGGACGCGTCGATGGTCAGCTTCGCGGTGAACGTCGAGTTCGGCTGACAGCTCTTGGTGTAGATGCTGGACCAGGTCGAGGCTCCGACCCTGATCTGCGCGAACACGTCGAGTCCCAGCGTCAGCTGACGCTGGGCGCCCTGGGCGCCGAGCTTGCCCTTGATCTGGAGCTGGTTGCCCTTCTTCAGCTTGACCTTCGCGCCACCCGCGTCGAGTTCCAGGGTGGTCGGCTTGGCCTGCACGGTGGGGGCCGCCCCAGCGATTCCAGGCGCCGCGACCGGCGAGAGGAGCATGCCGACAGCGGTGAGACCGGCAAGCAGTGTCTTGGTGATCATGCACACCAGTTCAGGGGTTCCAGACGTCTCTCGCCTGCGGAGACGCCTGGAACCGCTGCATCGGGTGAACTAGAAGCCCATGGCTTGCGCGCGTCGCTTTACCTCACGCCCACGGTCTCCGCGCAATGCTTCGATCGGAGTGCCAGGGAGGCTTTCGTCCTCCGTGAAGAGCCAGCGCAGAATCTCGTCCGTGGAGAAGCCCTGGTCGCGCAGCACCGTGATGGTGCCGGGCAGACCCTTGACCACCGTTCCGGCGGCAAGGAACGCTTCGGGAACGACGAGGACGCCGTCCCGCCGCTCGGCGAGCAGTTGCCCGTCGCGCAGCAGTTGGTGGACCCGGGTGACCGGAAGTCCCATTCGGTCGGCCACCTCGGGGAGAGGAAGAACCTCCAGGTCGGCAGCCAGTACATCCGCAGCGGCAGGAATCGCACTCACGGGGGTCACGATGCCATAACCGAACTGGGAACGCCCTTCCGCCAACCGGGTCATCCTGAGCTTTACCATCTCGCACTGTGGAGAGGTCGGTTTCGAACGTGATGGGTGGACTGCTCGAGCAGCGCTACCGGGTGGACGCTGTGCTCGCGCGCGGTGGCATGTCCACCGTCTATCGAGGTCGCGACACTCGCCTCGATCGCGATGTGGCCATCAAGGTGATGGATCCGCACCTGACGGCGGACCCGGCGTTCGTCGCGCGCTTCGAGCGCGAAGCACGCGCGGCGGCCCAGTTGCATCACCCGGCCGTGGTGTCCGTGCACGACCAGGGCGTCGACGGTGACCAGGTGTACCTGGTGATGGAGCTGATCGACGGCGGCAACCTCCGTGACCTGCTCAACCAGCGCGGCAAGCTCGCTCCCGCGATCGCGTTGAGCGTCCTCGGCCCGGTGCTGTCGGCGTTGGGCGCCGCTCATCGCGCCGGACTGGTGCACCGCGACGTGAAGCCGGAGAACGTGCTGATCGGGCCGGGTGGCCAGGTGAAGGTGGCGGACTTCGGGCTCGCCCGCGCGATCGCCGAGAACGGCGTCACGAGCGACAGTGAGATCCTCGGCACCGTCGCCTACCTGTCACCCGAACAGGTGGAAACGGGCGCCGCGGACGCGCGCAGTGACGTCTATTCGGCCGGCATCGTGCTCTACGAGATGCTGGCGGGGCAGGCCCCGTATCGCGGCGAGACGGCCATCTCGGTGGCCTATCAGCACGTGAACTCGGACGTCCCGTCGGTTCCGGAGATCCCGCTGGCGCTCGACACGCTGGTGCGCAAGGCGACGCGGCGCGATCCGTCGTTGCGTCCGCCGAACGCCGAAGCGTTCCTCGGCGAACTCGAGCGCGTGGGCGCGGAACTGGGGCTCACCCCGCAACCGGTGCCCGTTCCCGGCAGTGCGCCCGAGAACGACAGGACGGTCGTCATGCGGCCGGTCCCGGTCGCGGTCGGCGCCACTCCCCCGTCGGCCGCCGAGCTGACCAGGCCGGTGGCCCCGAAGCCGCCAATGGCCCAGCAGATGGCGTCGGCGATGACGACCATCAACACCGGCCCGCCGACGCCTCCACCCGGCATCGCGGGCACGCGCACGATGCAGCGGCCGGAGCAGCCGCGGCGTCGTCCCCCGCAGAAGAAGAAGCCCAAGGTCGACCCGGTCGAGGAAGAGCGCAAGCGCCGGAAGAGGCTCTTCATCATCTGGGGCTCCGTGGTCGCCGTGCTGGCGCTGATCGTCGGCTTGTTCTCCTGGTACCTCGGCGCGGGCCGCTGGACGGCGGTGCCGGCGGTGGTCGGCCAGTCCGAGACGAACGCGACACGGCTGATGACGAGCGCGGACCTGACAGCGCTGATCGACAAGGTCCCGTCGGACGACGTGCCGAACGGCCAGGTCATCAGCAGCGAGCCCGGCGAGGGCACGGAGCTGCGCAAGGGCCAGTCGGTGAAGCTCGTCGTGTCGCGCGGCAGGCCCCTGGTGCCGTTCATCAACGTCGGTGCCGAGGTGGCCGCCGCGACCAAGGAGATCGAGGCAGCCGGCCTGAAGACGGTCACGGACCCCACGAAGGACGCGTTCCACGACACCGTGCCGATCGGCAAGGTCGTGGCGCTGGACCCGCGTCCGGGAACGTCGCTCAAGATCAACGACCCGGTGACCCTCGTGCTCAGCAAGGGCCCGTCGCCGCGCACGCCGGTGCCGAACGTCTCGGGCAAGACGAAGGACGAGGCGTTCGCGGAACTGCAGCGCGCCGGGCTGGAGCCGGTCGAGGCGGGCGGCGAGGACGCCGCCGAGAACGGTGACTCACGTGTGGCGCGGACGGATCCGCCCGCGGGCACGGTGCTGGAGGGGACGGGGAACAAGCGCGTCACCGTGTTCTTCCAGAACAACCGCGAGGCCGAGGTCCCCGACGTGACCAGGAAGAAGGTGCGCGAGGCCAAGGAAGAGCTCGAGCGGGCCGGCTTCAGGGTCAAGGTCGAGTTCAACAAGAGCAACAACGCGACCGTCGTGAACCAGTCGGTCCCGCCGGGCACCCGTGCGAAGCGCGGTACCGAGATCACGATCGTCGGTCTCTAGGCACGGAAAGGCGAAGGGCCCCGCGTTCTCGACGCGGGGCCCTTCGTTCTTCAGCTCGTCTTCAGGAAAGACCTACGAGCGCAGCATCTCGGCGACGAGGAACGCGAGCTCCAGCGACTGCTGCGTGTTCAGGCGCGGGTCGCACGCCGTCTCGTAGCGGCCGGCGAGGTCGTCGTCGGAGATCTCCTGGGCGCCACCGAGGCACTCGGTGACGTCCTCACCCGTGAGCTCGATGTGAATGCCACCGGGGTGCGTGCCGAGGCGGCGGTGCACCTCGAAGAAGCCCTGGACCTCGTCGACGATCCGGTCGAAGTGCCGGGTCTTGTAACCGGTGCTCGACTCGTGCGTGTTGCCGTGCATCGGGTCGCACTGCCAGATGACCTTGTGGCCGCTCGCCTCGACCTTCTCGATGATGGCGGGCAGCACGTCGCGCACCTTCTGGTTGCCCATGCGCGAGATGAGCGTCAGGCGGCCCGGCTCGCCCCGCGGGTCGAGGCGCTCGACGTACTCGACGGCCAGCTCCGGCGACGTCGTCGGGCCGATCTTCAGGCCGATCGGGTTCGCCAGCATCTCGGCGAACGCGATGTGCGCGCCGTCGAGCTGACGGGTGCGCTCACCGATCCACACGAAGTGCGACGACAGGTCGTACAGCCGCGGCTCGTCGCCCGTCGTGTCGAGGCGCAGCAGCGCGCGCTCGTAGTCGAGGAGCAGTGCCTCGTGCGAGGCGAAGATCTCCGTGCCGTGCAGCGACTGGTCGTTCACGCCACACGCCGACATGAACTTCAGGCCGCGGTCGATCTCGCCGGCCAGCGCCTCGTAGCGCTCGCCCGCGGGCGAGGTGCGCACGAAGTCGCGGTTCCAGTCGTGCACGCGGTGCAGGTCGGCCAGACCCGCGCCGGTGAGCGCCCGCAGCAGGTTCATGGCCGCGCCGGCGTTGGCGTAGGCGCGGATCATGCGACCGGGGTCGGGGATCCTGGCCTCCGGCGTGGCGACCAGGGAGTTGATGATGTCGCCGCGGTAGGACGGCAGGCCGAGCGCGTCGATGTTCGACGAACGCGGCTTGGCGTACTGGCCGGCGATGCGGCCGACCTTCACCACCGGCAGGCTCGCGCCGTAGGTCAACACCACGGCCATCTGCAGCAGGGTCCGGATGTTCGCGCGGATGTGCGGCTCGGTGTTGTCCGCGAACGTCTCCGCGCAGTCACCGCCCTGCAGGAGAAACGCCTCACCGTTCGCGACCTGCGCCAGTTGCGTGTGCAGCCGGTCGATCTCGGCGGGCACGGTGATCGGCGGCACGCTCTCGAGCACGGTCCGCACGCGACGCACCTGTTCGGCGTCAGGCCATTCGGGCTGCTGGGCAGCCGGGCGCGACAGGGCGTCGTCCAGGCGCTTGCGCATCTCGGGAGGCAGCGGCGGAAGCTCGGGAAGCGTGTCGATGGGCACGTCCACGGTCCAGTTCACGCTGCTCATCCTAGTTGTCCCACACTGAGAGACCGGGCCGGGCCTGTCAGGCGAGCGACAGGCTCTCCGCGAGCGCGTCCGGCGAGTGAAGTCTGTTACTTGTCAACTGTCGACCTCTGCCCTATTGAGACATCGCACTGCATGATGTGGGCCATGAACGCCACCCGATTGGATGACAGCACCGCGACCCGGCTGCTGGGCATCGCGATCGACAACATCCAGCGCGACCACCCGGTGCATTGGACGCACGTCATCGACGGCGACCACCGGCTGGTGCCGCAGCGGGTGCTGCACCCGGTGTTCGCCGGGTCGTTCGACTGGCACTCCTGCGTGCACCAGACGTGGCTCGCCGTGCGCCTGCTGCGCCTGCGCCCGTCGCTCTCCGGCGCCGACCTGGCCCGTGACGCGCTGGACAAGCTGATCACGCACGACAACTGCGTCGTGGAGGCCGAGTTCTTCGCCTCGCCGGCGGGGCGGTACTGGGAGCGGCCCTACGGCTGGGCGTGGCTGCTGCTGCTCGACGCGGAACTGCGGACGTCGGGCCTGGCGTGGTCGGTGGCACCGATCGCGGACGTGCTGCGCAACCGGTGGCTGGAGTGGATCTCGGCGGCCCGCCTGCCGATCCGGACGGGCACCCACAGCAACACCGCCTTCGCGACCGGCCTGGTGTTCGACGCCGCGCAGGTGACCGGCGACTCCGAACTGGCCTCCGCGTGCATCGACGCGGCCCTGCGGTGGCACCGGGACGAGGTCGCGTACGGCGGGTTCGAGCCGGACGCCGCCGACTTCCTCTCGCCCGCGCTGACGACGGCCGACCTGATGCGCCGCGCGCTGGACGGCCCGGAGTTCGCCGCGTGGCTGGACGCGTACCTGCCTGAGCTCGAGTCGGAACGGTGGCGCGTGCTGCGCGAGCCCTACCCGGTCGACGATCCCAGCGACCCCTACGGCTCGCACCTCGCGGGCCTCGCCCTGTCGCGCGCCTGGAACTGGGAGGCCATCGCGGAGGCGCTGCCGGCCGGGCACCGCTACGTCGAGCTCGCCCGAGCCGCTTCGGCCGCGCACCGCGAGGCCGGGTGGACCTACGTGTTCGGCGGACACGGGTACATGGCCGACCACTGGCTCGGCACGTTCGGCGCCTACCTCGACGTGAAGGCCTTCTGAGCAAAACCTTCTGACCTGCGCAAACCCATCCTTATGCAAAAGACGTTTGCGGACGTCCGCAAACGTCTTTTGCATAACTGATATATCGGTGGGCTCAGCAGAGTGAAGCGGGGCGGCCGACTCACCGACCTCGACCTCACACGCCGAAAGTGCCGGGTGCCGACAGTTCGTCAGCACCCGGCACCCCTGAAGCAATATGCGATATATCAGGCTCCGAAGAAGACCTCGGCCTCTTCGTAGCGCTCGGCCGGAACCGTCTTGAGCTCGGCCGTCGCCTCCGACAGCTTCACGCGGACGATCTCGGTGCCGCGCAGCGCGACCATGGTGCCGAAGTCACCGGCGGCGACGGCGTCGACGGCGTGCAGGCCGAAACGGGTCGCGAGCACGCGGTCGTACGCGGTCGGCGTGCCACCGCGCTGGATGTGGCCGAGGACGGCCGCGCGGGACTCCTTGCCGGTGCGGTCCGCGATCTCCTCCGCGAGCCACTGGCCGACGCCACCGAGGCGGACGTGACCGAAGGCGTCGCGCTCACCGGAGTGCAGCACCTCGGCGCCACCCTCGGGGATCGCGCCCTCGGCGACGACGATGATCGGCGCGAACTCGCTCTCGAAGCGGCGCTCGACCCACTCGACGACCTTGTCGACGCTGAACGGGCGCTCCGGGACGAGGATGACGTTCGCGCCACCGGCGAGACCGGAGTGCAGCGCGATCCAGCCCGCGTGGCGGCCCATGACCTCGACGACGAGCGCACGGTGGTGCGACTCGGCCGTGGTGCGCAGGCGGTCGATGGCCTCGGTCGCGATGTGCACGGCCGTGTCGAAGCCGAACGTGTAGTCCGTGGCGCCGAGGTCGTTGTCGATCGTCTTCGGCACACCCACGACGCCGATGCCGTCGTCGGTGAGGCGCTTGGCGACACCGAGGGTGTCCTCGCCGCCGATCGCGATGATGGCGTCGATCTGGTTCTCCGCGATGGTCTCGCGGATGCGGTCGACACCGCCCTCGACCTTGTACGGGTTCGTGCGAGACGAGCCCAGGATCGTGCCACCGCGGGTGAGGATCTCCTCGACGTCCGTGAGGTCGATCGACTTGGTGAGGTTCTCGATCGGGCCCTGCCACCCGTTGCGGAACCCGACGATCTCCCAGCCGTGTGCCTTGATGCCCTTGCGGACCACGGCCCGGATCACGGCGTTCAGACCGGGGCAGTCACCACCGCCAGTGAGCACACCGATGCGCATCTGCTTGCCCAATCTCTCGTGTTCTGTGTCACTCAGACTTTCACGAGCTGTATCGGTGCAGCAACGCGGGTCTCACTTACCGGACAGGAAACCCGATTTTCCGCCGATGTTCCTCGATCACCTTCCACCGCGCGAGGTTGTGGCGCGCGTCGGCGAGGGCGTCGTGGGCGTCCGCGGGAGGGGACGGCAGCTTGGGCCTGCCGACGTCGTCCCAGCGTTGCCGCAGGTCGCGGGTGAATCGGGGCAGGGCACGCGGCAACGCCGGCATCGCACCCCACAGCTGCGCCAGCGCCACGTGGTCGTAGGCGGCGAACCACGCCCACAGCTCCACCTCGTCGCGGGCGGCGTTGCGGGCACCGAGGAAGTCGAGCAGGTCCTCGCGGATGCGATCGCGGCTGCGCCAGGCCTTGTCCGCGGGCGAGGGCAGCTGGTTGAGGACGTTCTGCCGCACCCAGGGACCCGCGCGCTCGGGATCGAACTCGGTGGACACGGCGTAGAACTCGCGGCCTTCCTCGTCGACCACACCGATCGACACCAGGTCGATCGTCACCCCGTCCTCGATGAACTCACAGTCGTAGAAGAACCGCACCGCGACACCCTAGGGGGTGCGGTCAGCTCGCCTTCTTCTCGGGCACCCGGTCGGCGCCCTTGCCCTGCTCCGGCACCGGCGTGGCCTGTTCCTTCGCCTTCGCCGCGTAGACGTCGACGTACTCCTGACCGGAGAGCTCCATCAACGCGTACATGATCTCGTCGGTGATCGACCGCAGCACGAACCGGTCGCCGGACAGCCCCTCGTAGCGGGAGAAGTCGAGCGGCTTGCCGATCTTGATGCGGATCGGGTACGGCCGCCACATCTTCGAGCCGATGGGGTTGGCCTTGTCCGTGCCGAACATCGCGACCGGGATGACCGGCGCACCGGACTCCAGTGCGATCCACGCGACACCGACCTTGCCCTTGTACAGCCGGCTGTCGGGCGAACGCGTGCCCTCGGGGTAGATGCCGAGCAGCTTGCCCTCGCGCACGATCCGCACGCCCGTGTCGAGCGCACCCTGCGCGGCCGAGGCGCTGGACCGGTCGATCGGCACCTGGCCGACGCCGGAGAAGAACCACTTCTGCAGCTTGCCCTTGAGCCCGGTGCCGGTGAAGTACTCGATCTTGGCGGGGAAGGTCACGCGCCGCGACAGCATCAGCGGCAGAAAGAAGGAGTCGGACACGGCGAGGTGGTTGCTCGCCAGGATCGCGCCGCCCTCCTTGGGGATGTTCTCGGCACCCTCGATGATCTTCGGCTGGAAGAACAGCCGCAGAATCGGTCCCAGGAGGACGTGCTTCATCAACCAGTACAGCACTTTGGGAAGCGCCTCCCTAGACCCCGCGAACCTTGATCCCGGCAACCAGCCTACGGAGCCGACCGCACCTCACACAACGAGTCCCAAGTTAGTGCGTCACGGCCGTGCCGGAGAGTGTGACCAGGAGCGCGATCAGTGACACGACGGGGAGCGCTCCAGGGAGTACGCCAGGGAGTACGACTGAGCCGACTGCCGTAACCCGCAACACATCCCGCCCGTGCAACGATGTGGGGTCAAGAGGGTTGCGGCACATGGAGAGGCTCTGGATGAACGCCCGGCGCGACTCGACCGACGGCCCCGAGAACGTCGACGAGCTCTTTGCCGAGATCGTCGCGGGTCTCGAACGGGACGGGGTCGGCAAGGACTGGCTCGACCTCGACGAGGCGAGCCCGGATGCCGTCGACCAGGACCGCGAACGACGCGGCGAACCGGCCGACGACCTGGTGGACGTCACGGCCTCCGACGTCACCACCGACCTCGTGGACGAGCCCGAACGCCGAGATCGGGACGACGAGGACCACTACGTGCCCCCGGAGCCGCCGCCTTTCCCGGTGCTCCGCGCGTCCACGCTCGCGGCGCTCGGCCTGTTCGTGCTGGGCATCGTCCTACTGGTCGCTCCGGGCCTGTTCGGGTTGCAGCCGCGGATCGGCACCCCGCTGTCCCTCGTGGCCCTGTGCGCGGGCGTCGGCTGGCTGATCCTGCGCATGCGCAACACCCCGCCGCCCGACTCGGGATGGGACGACGGCGCTCAGGTGTGACGCGTCACGTCCCACTTGGTAACGACGTGATAACGGCCACTCAAACCTTCAGATAACGATTCGGTCATGCTTACGGTGTCGGGCATGGACCAGATGCAGCACCTGATGATGGCCCGCGCCATGGCGACCTTGAGCAAGAAGGACGCGGAGCGCGCCAAGCGCCGCCGCCCGCGCATCCTGCGCCTGCTCGGCCGCTAGCCCCTGGGCCGGCCCGAGATGGGCCGGTCGTTCCAGCTGGGTGTTCGCGGCGGGCGAACAGACCCCGACACGCCCGCCGCGACACTCCTCAAAGCGATATATCAGTCGCGCTGACCAGCACCCTTGCAACAGGTCTTTTGACTTCGTCCGCAAAAGACTCATTGCTAAGGCGCCGCCAAGGCCCGATCTCAGCCCGACGACGGGGGCGCGACGAGGGCGTAGGGCGAACGGCTTGTGCACCGCGTCGGCTAAGTGCCCAGCGGGCGGAACAGCCGCGTTTTCAGGAGCGGCGGGAGTGGTTCCGAGTCATCGACGTCGCCATCTCACGGGCCAGGGTCGCCGCGCCCACGATGCCGGCGTCGTCGCCGAGCTGGGCGGTGCGGATCCGGGCCAGCGGGCGGTGGCCCGCGCCGGTCACGACGGAGGCGTAGCGCTCGCGGGCGTCGTCGAGGAACAGCGGCGCCGAGGTCGACACCCCTCCCCCGATGACGATTACCTCGGGGTCGTAGACGTCGGCGACCAGGGCCAGGCCCTCGCCGAGCCAGCGGGCCAGGTCGGCCATCGCGCGCTGGGCCAGCGGGTCGCCGTCACGGGCCGCTCCGGCCACCCGGCGGCCGGTCACCGCGCGGGAGTCACCGGCGGCCTCACGCGCCAGCACGGTGGAGACACCGGGGTGCTTGGCCAGCAGTTCCACCGCGGTGGCCGAAAGAGCGGTGCCGCTGCAGTAGCGCTCCCAACAGCCGTTCTTGCCACACGGGCAGGGGCGGCCATCCGGCACCACGCGCAGGTGACCCAGCTCGGGGGCCACGCCGTGGGCGCCGCGGAAGACCTCGCCGTTGAGCAGTAAAGCGGCGCCGATGCCCGTACCGATGGCGACCAACACGGCCGTGCGAGCTCCACGGGCCGCGCCGAAGCGGTGTTCGGCCAGGGCGGCGGCGTTCGCGTCGTGTTCCAGGACCACGGGCATGCCCAGGCGGTCGCTCATGCGGTCGGCCACGTCGGCCTGCCGCCACGCCAGGTGCGGCGCGAAACGCACCGTGCGGCGATCTGAGGCGATGAAGCCCGCCACAGCCAGACCGACGGCGTTCACCGCGTGCCGGTTCGCCACTTCCTCCACGGCGGCGACGATCGCGTCTTCCAGAGCGCGTTCGCCGGCCGGCGTTGGTGCGCGTGAGGTGTCCAGGACCGAACCACGCGCGTCCACGACACCAGCGCGCACGCTGGTGCCACCGATGTCCACTCCGACGGTGAGCACTAGTCGGTCTTCCTGACGACCTTGATGTGCTGCACCCGCTGCCCGGCGTCAGGAGCGGGCTCGTCATCACCGGCCGGGGGCGGAGGCGGCGGGGTGCCGGGCTCGCGCAAGGCGGCCCGCAGCACCGCGACCAGGCCGGCGGCGTGCTCGGCCGCCTTCGCGGCCAGCTCCGAACGGTCACCGCGCAGCAGCGCCACGCCGTTGCACAGAGGGCACCAGCCGCACGTCTCGGGCATGTGCGAGCCGTCGCCCGCCTCCGCCACGCGCTGCAGCCACGGCTGCATGCGCTCAGCCGCCGTGTCGATGAGCAGCCGCAGCTCCTCGGCGAGCTTGCCGGTGTTGTCCTGGGTCATTGAGAACTCCTGATCAGCGCCCGAGTCAACGCCACAGCGCCGGGTCCGGGCGGAACCCCACCGTCACGCCGCCCGAGTCCATCTCCGCACCGGTCACGATGCAGCGCCTGAGCAACGACGGCAGCGCCACGAGCCGACGCCGGCCGTCGACGGTCAACGCGAGGTCGTCGCCCACGCGGGCGAGGTCCAGTTCGGTGTCGTCGGCCAGCGGCAACGCGATCCGCAGCGAGTATCGGGCGTCGAGGCCACGCCCGCTGCCCGACACCTCCAGCAACGACCCTCGAACATCAGAAGCAGGCACAGCGGCTCCGGGCAGCGGGTCCTCGGAGCCGTACAGCTGCTCGGCGACCTCCAGCAGCGCCGGCACCCCCACGGGTTCCGACGCGCGGTGGTCGACCGTGCGGATCTCACCGATGCCGGTCAGCTCGGCCAGCACCGCGTCCTGCTCGTGCCGGCGCGTGCGCAACCACGTGGCGGCGGCACCCCGCGCGGCTCCCGGCGACGGCACCAGCCGGTTCGCGATCACGCTGTCGACGCGGATTCCCTGCAGCGCCAACGCGGTCAACGTCCGTCGCGTCTCGGCGGCCACCACACGTTCCGGCGTCAGCACCAGCCGCACCGAACACGAAGAAGGATCCGCGAGCATCGTGCGCAACGCGTCCAGCCTCTCGGCAAGACGACTCAACGCGTCCGCGGTCGCGTCCCACTTCTCCACGGTCCCGGTGCCCGCGACACCCGCGAGCAGCCCGCGCACCACGCGCCGGTGCGTCGGGAAGAGCCGTTCGAGGTACCCCGCGAACGCCTCGGGCAGCGACAACAACCGCAACGTCTCCGCGGTCGGCCCGCAGTCGACGACCACGACCTCCCACGGGCCGGTGGACGCGAGCCGCCGCACCTCCGCCAGCGCGAGCAGTTCCTCGACGCCGGGCAGCACGGTGAGCTCCTCGGCGTCGAGCTCGTCGACACCAGCACCCGCCAGCACGGTCCGCAGATGGCCGCGCAGCTCGCCCCACGCCTCGTCGACGAGGCCGCGCGGGTCGATCTGGCATGCGAACAAGCCGTCCGAACCATCCACTTCGGACGGTTCGGAGCCGAGACGCGCGTCGAGCGCGTCGCCCAGCGAGTGAGCGGGATCGGTGGAGACCACGAGCGCCTTGCGGCCGTGCGCGGCCAACGAGGCCGCGGTGGCGGCCGACAGCGTCGTCTTGCCGACCCCGCCCTTGCCGGTGAAGAGCAGGACCCGGCTCAAGCCGCCTTCTCCGCGCGCTTCTTGAGCTCCTTGAGCGCGGTGTCGAGGATCAGCTTCTCGGCCTTGCGGCGGAACAGCCCGATCATCGGGATCACCAGCTGCACCGACAGCGTGTAGGTCACCTTGGTCCCGGTGCCGGACGGCGCCAGCACGTAGCTGCCCTGCTGCGCCTTCTGCATGGTGCCCTTGACGAGCTCCCACTTCACCGAGAGGCCGTCGGCGGCCCAGTCGTACTTCAGGGTGTACTCGTCCTTCACGGGACCTTGGTCGATCGCGAACCGCACCTGCTCGGCACGGCCGTCGGAACCGGTGTCGAGAACCTCGACCTCTTTCATCCCGTTCGCCCAGTCCGGGTACGACGGGAAGTCCGCGATGATCGCCATGATCTTCTCAGGCGGAGCGTCGATGACGATGGACTGAGTGGACTCGTCGGCCATGAGTGAGGAGGTTACTCGCGTCTTTACCAGTTGAGGACGTGAGGCTTGCCGCTGCGCTGGAAGTGCCCGACGTTGATGCACTCGGTGTAGCCGATCCGCACTCGCCGGGCCAACGGCTGGTGCACGTGCCCGAACACCGACCAGCGCGGACGTTCGGCGACGATCTTCTCCAGCGCCGCCCGCGATCCCCACTCGGGACGCCGCGCGACGACGTCGTAGGCGAGTTCCGGCACAAGTGGCGGGATGTGCGTGCACAGCACGTCGACCTGGCCCATCCGCTCCAGCGCGGCCGCCAGGTCGGCCTCCGTGCGCAGGTACGGGTACCAGGGCGCCCTGGGGTTGCGGACGTGACCGGGCAGCATCAGCCCGCCGCCCGCGAAGCCGAACGTCAACCCGCCGATCTCCGCGGCCTCGCCGTCGAGCACGTGCACCCCGTCGCCGGCGAACTGCGGCCACAGGTGCGGACTGTCCACATTGCCCGGTGTGGCGTACGTCGGCGCGCTCATCGCGGCGAACAACGCGTGGTACTGCTCCAGCACCGCTTCTTCCACCACGGAACGGGCGTCCGCGAGACCGTCCCACAGCGAACGGATGTAGCCCGCCGTGTCCGCGCGCTTGGTGCCGCGTCTCAGCTCGGCGAAGATCCCCACCTTCTCGGGCCCGAAGACGCGCCCGAGGATCCCCTTGGAATGGTCGTGGTAGTCGACGAAGTCGATGAGATCGCCGAGCACGACGAGCGCGTCGGCCCCGTCACCGGCGCGCGCGAGCGCCTCCGCGTTGCCGTGCACATCCGAGACCACGTGAACCCGCACGGTTCCCAACCTAGTTCACCGGGAGAAGGGTGGTTTCTGAGACGCGCGTCAAGCAAGATCACCCTTGCGGCGGGCAGCCAGGCGGACGACCGTCCTCCAGAGTCAGCTTCAGGCCCAGCGCGACGGACTTCGCGTCGAGCTGACGGCGTTGCACCTCACGCCGGGCGTTGCGCGGGGTGAGCGAGCCCGCCGGTGGATCAGCTCGGAGGAAGTAGTGCAGCACGGTGCCGTCGAGCATGGGCTCGAGCCAGATCTCCATGGTGCCGACGAGCGCGCCGCCGACAGTCCAGCGCAGTCCCTCGTCACCGCGGTCGGCGTAGACGTCGAGTTCGAGATCGGGCCAGAAACCGCGCCACGACGACGGCGCGGCGAAGGCGGCGGCGACCACGCTGGGGGGCACCGCCAGAAACGTCTCGTCAACCACGTCCACGCTGGCCATGACGACAAAAGGTAACGGAAGGGCGTACCAGCCTTTGTATCGCCGGAATCACACGCTAGGTTTCCCCACCAGTAACATTTCACCGTACGGAGGTTGACGTGCGCGAGTTCAGCGTCCCCGCCACCGCCGCTGTGGCTCCGGAGGAGAACCTCACCGACATGGTGTGGGCCAACGCGGAGCGCTTCGGCAACGCCGTCAGCTTCCGCAGGCAGGTCGACGGCACCTGGGTCGACATCACGGCGCGTGATTTCGCCGCGCAGGTCACGGCGGTCGCCAAGGGCATGATCGCGGCCGGCATCGAGCACGGCGACCGCATCGGCCTGGTCTCCAAGACCCGCTACGAGTGGCAGCTGTTCGACTTCGCCATCTGGGCGGCGGGCGGCGTCACCGTGCCGATCTACGAGACGTCGTCGGCGGACCAGATCGAGTGGATCCTGTCGGACTCCGGCGCGAAGGCGGTGTTCGTCGAGACGTCGTCGCACCGCGCGCTGGTCGACGAGGTCGTCGGCAAGCTGCCGGAGCTGCGGCACGTGTGGCAGATCGAGGGCTCGGCCGCCGCGGTCGACGAGCTGACCGCGCTGGGCGCCGAGATCACCGACGAGCAGGTGCACGAGCGCCGCGGGCAGGTGAAGGCGGACGAGACGGCGACGCTCGTCTACACGTCCGGCACCACCGGCCGTCCCAAGGGCTGCACCCTGACGCACCGCAACCTGCTGTCCGAGGTGCGGTCGGCGCTGTCGCGGTTCCCGGAGATCCTCACCGCGGGCAACTCGCTGCTGGAGTTCCTGCCGCTCGCGCACATCCTGGCGCGCGCTCTGGCGCTGGCGTGCGTGTACTCGCGTGCGACGCTGGGCCACACCGCCGACGTGAAGAACCTGGTTGCGGACCTGGGCCAGTTCCGCCCGACGTTCGTCGTCGCGGTGCCGCGCGTGTTCGAGAAGGTCTACAACGGCGCCAAGCAGAAGGCGCACGCGGGCGGCAAGGGCAAGATCTTCGACGCGGCCGAGGCGACCGCCGTCGAGTACTCGAGCGCGCTGGACAACGGCGGCCCCGGCCTGGTGCTGCGGCTCAAGCACGCGGTGTTCGACAAGCTGGTGTTCTCGAAGCTGCGCGCTGCCCTCGGCGGCCGCGCGATCGCGGCGGTCTCCGGTGGCGCGCCGCTGGGCGACCGGCTGTCGCACTTCTTCCGCGGTTGCGGCATCCCCGTCTACGAGGGCTACGGCCTCACCGAGACGTCGGCTGCGGCGTGCGTGACCTTCCGCGGCCAGGAGAAGGTCGGCACGGTCGGCCTGCCGGTGCCCGGCACGTCGATCCGGATCGCCGAGGACGGCGAGATCCTCATCAAGGGCGACATCGTCTTCACCGGCTACTGGAACAACGAGGCCGCCACCAAGGAGGCCCTCGAGGACGGCTGGTTCCACACCGGTGACATCGGTGAGCTCGACGGCGACGGGTTCCTGAAGATCACGGGCCGCAAGAAGGAGATCATCGTCACCGCCGGTGGCAAGAACGTCTCCCCCGCGCAGCTCGAGGACCGCATCCGGGCGCACCCGCTGATCTCGCAGTGCATGGTCGTCGGTGACAAGCAGCCGTTCATCGGCGCGCTGATCACGATCGACCCGGAGTTCTTCCCGACGTGGAAGGAGTCGCACGGCAAGCCGGCGTCGGCCGAGGTCCCCGACCTGATCGAGGACGCGGACCTGCTGGCCGAGATCCAGGCCGTGGTGGACGAGGCGAACAAGTCGGTGTCCAAGGCCGAGGCGATCCGCAAGTTCCGCGTGCTGCCGGTCGACTTCACCGAGGCGGGTGGCGAGATGACGCCGTCGCTGAAGCTGAAGCGCTCTGTCGTGGCGACGACCTACTCGTCGGACATCGACGCGATCTACGCGAAGTAAGAGGGTCCAATGCGCGAAAGGCCCAGGAGCTCGGAAGAGCTCCTGGGCCTTTCGACCCCCAGCGATCGTGATCCGCGAAGCTTTCGCGGAACCCGAGAAGTTTGTTGCCCCGGCCCCCCGACCGGGACATGAAGAAGATTGCCGTACGGCGCTGACGTATCGCTGACGCGCCGATGTCACTCGGCGACAGTGCGCTAATAGGCTGTCCGGTAGACGGGGATCACCGGCAGTGAGTCACTAGGGGCGCGAGGGGACGGCAATGGCTTCGGGTCCGCAGTTCCGGCTGCTCGGCCCGATGGAGGTGCGCCTGGACGGCACCTCGGTGGTGCTCCGCGCGGGCAAGCACAGAGCGTTGCTGGCGGCGCTGCTGCTGCGACCGAACCGCGTGGTGCCCGTGACGGAACTCGTCGAGCACGTGTGGGGCGTCACACCGCCCGCGCGCACTCGTGGCACGTTGCAGACCTATGTGATGCGGCTGCGGGCGGCGCTGGGCGACCCGTCGTTGATCCAGACGGCCGCGGACGGCTATCGGATGCGCGTCGACCCGCTGGCCGTGGACGTGCACCAGTTCGCGGACCTGGCTGCTCGCGGACGTGCGGCAGCGGCGGCGGACGACCTGGTCACGGCGCGGAAAGCGTTTGCCGAGGCGTTGGAGCTGTGGCGCGGGCCGGTGCTGTCGGACGTGCCGTCGGAGACGCTGTACGCCGAGCACGCGCCGCGGCTCACCGAGCTGCTGATGACCGTGCACGAGCAGCGGATCGACGTGGAGCTCGCGCTGGGCGACCACGCGGACCTGGTGCCGGAACTGTTCGCGCTGACGCGGGATCACCCGTTGCGCGAGCGGTTCTGGGGTCAGTTGATGATCGCGCTGTACCGCAGCAGCAGGCAGGCGGAGGCGCTGGAGGCGTTCCGGCAGCTCGACCGGACGCTCGACGAGCAGCTCGGCATCGACCCGTCGGAGGAGCTGCGGGCGCTGCACCAGGCGATCCTGGTGGGATCGCCGGAACTGGCGGCGCCGACGGCCCGGCGGGAACCGGAACGCGTGCCCGCGGCACCGATGCGGCTGCCGGACGACATCGCGGACTTCACCGGGCGCGCCTGGCACGTCGAACGGATCTCCGGGCTGATCACGGGCGGTGCGGTGCCAATCGTGACGCTGGCGGGACAGCCCGGCGTGGGCAAGACCACGCTGGCGGTGCACGTGGCGCACCTGCTGCGCGACCGGTTCCCGGACGGTCAGCTGTACGTCGACCTGCGCGGGTACGCGCTGGGGCCGCCCGCGGACGGGATGGACGTGCTGTCGCGGTTCCTGCGGGCGCTCGGCGTGCCGCCGGACGAGATCCCGCCGGACGCGGACGAACAGAGCACGATGCTGCGGTCGTTGCTGTCGGGCCGGCGGATGCTGCTGGTGCTCGACAACGCCTCGGCACCGGACCAGGTGCGGCCGCTGCTGCCGGGAACGGCGTCGTGCCGGGTGATCGTGACGTCGCGGGACGACCTGCGCGGGCTGATCGCGATGAACGGCGCGCGGACCGTGCCGGTGGACGTGTTCTCCCCCGCGGAGTCCGCGTCGTTGCTGTCGGCGCTGCTGGGGCCGGGTGATCACGCGGAGCTGGCGGCGCGGTGCGGGCACCTGCCGCTGGCGTTGCGGGTGGCGGCGGCGTATCTGGCCGGGCGGGACGACGTGACGATCTCGGGCTCGCCGATCGAGCTGGCCTACGCCGCGCTGCCGCCCGCGCCGCAGCGCTTGTTCCGGCTGTTGTCGCTGGTGCCGGGGCCGGACTTCACCGCGGAGGCCGCGTCCGCGCTGGCCGACGTGGACGCCGAGGGCCTGCTGACGGTGCTGGCGATCGCGAACCTGGTCGCCGTCCCGAAATCAACTTCAGCACCTGGGCGCTACCGGTTCCACGACGAGCTGATGCGCTACGCCGCCGCGTTGCGCGAGGAGTCGGACAGCCCCGCCGAGCAGCGGGCGGCGTGGACGGCGCTGATGAACCACTACGTGCTCGGTGTCGAACGGTGCGCCGAGCTGCTCTACCCCGGGATCGTGCGGCTGCCGTCGTCCGCCTCGGGCCCGCCGCCGCGGATCACGACCTCGGCCGAGGCACTGGCGTGGCTCGACGCCGAGCGCCCGAACCTGACCGCCGCGATCCGGCACGCGGCCGAGCACGGTCCGGCCCCCCTGGCCTGGCAGCTGGCCGACGGGCTGCGCGGGTACCTGTGGATCGGCCAGCACGTCGGCGAGTGGCTCGCGACGGCGCACCACGGTCTGCAGGCCGCCCAGGCGTCCGCGCACCGCCCGGCCGAGGCCGCGATGCACGCCAACCTCGGCACCCTCTACCTGCGGCTGGGCGAGTACGCGTTGTCCGTGGAGCACCACAACCAGGCGATCGAGCTGTACCGGGCGCTGGGCGACAAGGACGCCGAGGCGAGCGTGCTGAACAACCTCAGCCTCGTGCACCGCCGCTCGGGAGAGCTGAGGGCCGCGAAGGACGCGCTGGTCCGCTGCCTGGAGATGTTGCGCTCGGAGGAAAGCGTCACCATCGGCCTGCACAACCTCGGTCAGCTCGCCGTGGAACTCGGCGAGATCGACGAGGCGGTCGAGCACTTCTCCCAGGCGCTGGCGCTGGCGCCGAACGCCGACAGCCACACCTATCTCGGCATGGCGCTGCGGCTGCAGGGGCGGCTGGACGACGCGCGCGCCCATCTGGAGCGGGCCCTGGAGCTCGGCAACGTCCCCGCCGGTGAGGCCGAGACGCTGGAGAACCTCGCGGCGCTCTCACTCTCCTCGGGCGATCACGAGGCCGCGCTCTCGCTCGCCTCCCGGGCCTTGGCGCTGGTCGCGGACGGCGGGGACCAGCAGGTGGCGACGTCGGTGCGGGTCACGCTCGGTGAGGTCCAGCGTGCCCGGTCCGACTTCCGCGGCGCGGCGGAGTTGTTCGAGCAGGCGCTGGCGACGGCCCGGCGGATCGGGTACGCCTCCGGCGAGGTCCGGGCGTTGATCGG
Organism: Lentzea alba; assembly: GCF_011067745.1. Lineage (GTDB taxonomy): Bacteria > Actinomycetota > Actinomycetes > Mycobacteriales > Pseudonocardiaceae > Lentzea > Lentzea alba. The sequence goes on along the minus strand of NZ_JAAMPJ010000008.1, from coordinate 267,072 downwards.
GCTGGCCGTGGTGTGGCGGGATCTCGACCGCCCCGACGACTCCCGTTCCGCCGCCGAGCAGGCCGTGCGGCGCAGTACCGAACTGGGGCTGCGCGCGTTGGAGAACCGGGCCCTCGAACTCAGCTGATATATCGGATATCGGATATCACTTAGCCGATCAGGCCTTCGAGGCGGTGAGCGAGCTGGTCCCACCGCCAGTTCTCGCTCACCCACTCCCGCCCGGCGCGGCCCATCTTGGCCGCCATCTCGGGATCGGCGAGCAGTGCGGTGACCCTGGCGGCGACGTCCTCGACGTCGCGGCCGTCGACGATGTTGCCGGTGGTGCCGTTGAGCACGGTCTCCGGCGCGCCACCGGACCGTCCGGCCACCACGGGCAGCCCGGTCGCCGAGGCCTCCAGGTACACGATGCCGAGGCCTTCGACGTCGAGGCCGCGACCACGTGTGCGGCACGGCATCGCGAAGACGTCGCCGGCGTTGTAGTGCGCGGGCAGTTCCTCCCAGGGCACCGAGCCGGTCAGCACGACGTCCTTGTTGCCGACGGCCAGCTTCTCGAGCGTTCCCCGGTACGGTCCGCCGCCGACGATCAGCAGCGCGGCGTCCGGCACGGCGCGCTGGATCAACGGCAGCGCGCGGATCAACATGTCCTGTCCCTTGCGCGGCACCAGGCGTGACACGCACACGATCACCGGACGGTCCGCGAGCCCGTACCGCTGCCGCATCTCGGCGCGTGCGGCGGGATCCGGGCGGTACAGCTCGGTGTCCACACCGGACGGAAGGTGTTCGAGCGCTGCCATCGGACCGAACGCCGCGGCGAACCGCGAACGGGTGTACTTGCTGACGTACGTCACGACGTCCACACCGGACCCGATGGCCCGCAACGCCTGCCGCGCCACCGGCAGCATCGACCAGCCGACCTCGTGGCCGTGCGTGCACGCCACCGCGCGGCTCAGGCCGAGCTTCGGAGCCAGCAGCGCGAGCGGTGCCGCCGCCCCGAACCACGCGGCGTCGCACGCCTCGGCGCGGGCGATGTCACGGGCGCGGTTCAGCACGTCCGGCGTCGGCAGCATCAACGACGTCGGATGCCGCACCACGGGGAACGGCTGCTGTGCGTCGAACTCCTCCGCACCCTTCCACTTCGGGGCATACACAACGAGCGAGTCCGCGGGCAGCCGTGTCGCCAACGCGTGCAGGTAGGACTGGATGCCACCGGGACGCGGCGGGAAGTCGTTGGTCACCAGCAAGGTTCGGCGCACGAACCCAACGCTATCCGATGCTCGTTTTCAGGAACTCGCGCCAGCCCGCCAGGTCGATCGCGCTCGTTCTTCCTGGGCCGGGGTCCACAGCGGACATCGCCGCGTGCTGGAGGAAGAAGTCCACGACACCGCGCTCCCCCAGCCGTGACTCCAGGTAGACCATGATCGAGTACGCCTGCTGGTAGGCCAGGTCGCGTCCGGGGCCGCCGAAGTCCGCGGGCAGCGCCGAGACGTCCGAGGTGAGCTTCGGCGCGGCCTGGCGCAGCGAGAGCCCCAGCCCGTGGAACGCCACCCAGTCCGCGAACCCCTCCACCAGCCACAGCGGCGCCGAGTCCGACGTCAGGTCACGCGTCGCGACGTGCGTGATCTCGTGCCGCAACAGCACGCGCAACTCCATGTCCGACAACGACGCCGCACGCACCCGGTTGATGACCACGCGCTGCCCGGAACCGTCGCGAATCGCGATCCCGGCCATGTCCGCGAAGGCCGGTCCGACGAGCGACACCAGTTCCGAATCGGACGCCGGAACGACGACGTCGACCCGCTTCGCCCAGCTGATATCCAATATATCGGCGACCCCGCGCACCGATTCGTCCAGCAACCCCGACAACCGGCCAGCCAGCTCGGCGTCACACGAACTGCTCGTCACACTGCCGGTCGCAACCCTCTGAACAGCCTCTTTGCAATGGACCGTTTCAGTCGACCGCAACTCAACGGGCCGCATTGCAATGCTGAGGCCCAGCAGGAACGTCATGGCGATGGTGACCGCCATCAACGTCCGGAGGTGCTTCACCGGCGCAACGCTAGCCCTCAATGCGCCGAATGGTCGCGATGGGCCCGATGGCGTCGATCGGTGCGATCTTCACGGGCTGACCTTCAGTCGAGGCGTGCACGGCCCTGGCGTTGTCGACCGCCATGGCGACGTGCGACCGGCTCGAGTAGTAGATGATCAGGTCGCCCGCACGGATCTCGGGACGGGTCACGACGCGTCCGACGCCGGCCTGTCCACCGGAGGTGCGCGGAATCGAGAACCCGGCTGCCGCGTAGGCCTTCATCGTCAGCCCGGCGCAGTCCCACTCGTTCGGTCCGGTGCCGCCGTAGCGGTAGGCGTCGCCGCGGCGCGCCAGTGCAAACGTCAGCGCGATCCCCGCGGTCCCGGCGGGCACGCTGATCGCCGACCGGTCGCCCGGATCGCGCAGTTGCGCGGTGACCGGCGCCGGCAGCCGGGTGAGGGCCGCCCGCACCTCGGTGATCTGGGCCTGCAACGCCTGGTTGCGCGCGTCCAGGTCGGCCTTGAGCTTCTCGGCGGCCGCGGCGGCCTCAGCGGCACGGGTGCGCGCCTCTTCCGCCACCTGGTGCGCCTGCCGGGCCTTCTCCACCGCGCCGGAGAGCCGCGCCAGCGACTCCGCCTTGTCCGCGGCCAGCATCCGCATCATCTCGAGGCGGTTCAGGAAGTCCTGCTGCGAGTCCGCGACGAGCAGCGCCGACAGCTGGTTGAACCGCGCGCCCTCGAACGAGGCCTGGGCGATCAGGTCGACCTGGCTCTGGAAGTCACCCTCGTCGGCCTTGGCCTGCCGCTCGATCTGCTGCGCCGCCGCAACGGTCCCGGTCGCCCGGTCGAGTTCGGCCCTCCGCTGGACGAGATCCTCCTGCGCACGCAGGACTTCCTCGTTGAGCTTCGTCGCCTGCGCCGTCAGATCGGCGTACTGGCGCGCCGGATCAGCCGGCTGGGCGGCTGAAGAAACGGCGGGCATGGCCGCGAGCAGCACTACAACCAGAAAACCACGGGTGAGTTTGAGCGACATAGAGGTCGCCGATCCCCTTCGCGAGAACAACACCGTCAAGATCGACGGGCGTCAGGCTACCGGGTGATCAAACGCGCCCGAGACGGGCCAGCAACACTGCGGACGGCACCGGGTGCGCACCACGTCGGCGCACCGAGTCCGCAACCGCTCGGTCCGAGGTCACCACCACCACGGGCCGCCCCTCCGGCTCCGCGGTGACCAGCGCACGGATCACGTCGTCAGCCAGAACACCGGGGTCGCTGAAAAGCACGCGCACGCCACGAGGCGCCGCTGCGGGCACGGCCACCACCCCAGCGCCGTCGAACACCAACGTCACTTCTGCCCCTGTGCGCGCCGCCAGCACGGCCAGCTGATGCACGAGCCGATCGCGCTGGTCCGACAGCGACAACTCCGGATAGCCGGTCTTCGTGACGTTGTAGCCGTCCACCACCAGGTGCACCGCCGGCAACGCCAACAGCCGGTCGAGCGCCGCGGGGTCCTCCACCCGTCCCACGGCCCCCTGCGACGCGCTGGCTCCCCGCACGAGGTCGGCGGGACGTGGGCCGCTGCCGCCCCCCAGGGCCAGTTCGCGGCGCAGGCCCGTCACGGCGCCGTCGAGGGTGTCCACGAGCAACGCGAGCCGCACCTCGTCCGCCTGCCGGGCCTCTCGGGCGGACTGCCGGGCGACCTCGGCGTCCGCGATCGCCCGTTGTGCCTTGCCCCGCTCGGCCTCGGCCCGTTCGCGCTCCCGGTCGCGCTCGGCGGTGAGGCGTTTGACCTCGTCCGCGGTGCGCACCTGGACCCGTTCGACCTCGGCGGCCGCGGCCTCGGCGGCGTCCTTGGCCTCGCGCAGTTTCACGCCCTGCTCGCGCAACCGCTTGCGCAGGCGTTCCAGCTCGATCTCGGCGTCCGCGCGGATCCGTTCGGCGGCGCCGTCGAGCTGGCTGCGTTCGGTCCGGAGCCGCTCCAGTTCGCCTTCGAGCCGTTCCGAGCGGATCACCGCGGCGTCGCGTTCGGCCCGCAGCGTCGCGTCGCCGACCCGTCGCGACACTAGCTCCACGTAGTGCGGCGCGACGTCGTCACCGGTCAGCACCGCCGCCGCGGCGGCCGTCACCGGGTCCGGCGACGTCACCTCCAGCGTCGACGGCCTGTTCTTGCGCAACCACTCCACGACGGCGGTGCGGAAGTTCGCCGAGCCCCGCAGACCCGCCACGACCTGCGCGCCACCGAGCCGCGCGCGTTTGGTGGGCGCGAACTTCGCGACCGGCCGCAGGTGCTGCGGCACGTCGACCTTCGCCATCTCGCCCAGCGCGTCGGCGCCCAACTCCGCCAGCCTCACCCGCAACGGCTCCGGCAGGGCCGACCAGTCCACAGCGGACTCGCCTACCTCCTCGGCAGGCTGGTCGAACTCGGGCTCGGGCATCGGGTCTGGCACCCCAACAGGCTAGAGCCCTCGTGCTTGAGCAGCGCACGGACGTGACCGCCCTTCGGAACAACGATCTGGAAAAGATCACCCGCCCGCCACTCCAATGGAGCAACCGCAGGTCAGAGCAGCTCGAAAGATCACCACCGAAAATTGTCAGACCCCGTCGCTAACGTCAGCGCGGTGACCGGTCAACTGTCCTTCGACGAGCTCGGCACGCCCCTGCGCGACACGACGTTCGTCGTCTTCGACCTGGAGACGACGGGCGGGAGTGCCGAGGAGGACGCGATCACCGAGATCGGCGCGGTGAAGGTGCGCGCGGGCGAGGTGCTCGGCGAGTTCGCCACGCTCGTCGACCCCGAACGCGGCATCCCTCCCCTGGTGGCGCAACTGACCGGCATCACGCAGCTGATGGTGACGGGCGCGCCCCGCCTGGAGACGGTGCTGCCCGCGTTCCTGGAGTTCGCGGCGGGAGCGGTGCTGGTGGCGCACAACTCCGGCTTCGACATCAGCTTCCTCAAGGCGGCCTGCGAGCGGCAGGGCTACCGGTGGCCGAAACCGTCGGTGGTCTGCACGGTGAAGCTCGCCCGCCGCGTGCTGAGCCGCGACGAGGCGCCGTCGTGCCGGCTCTCCGCCCTGTCCGACCTCTTCCACACCTCTACCAAACCCACACACCGCGCCCTGGCCGACGCGCGGACGACGGTCGAGGTGCTGCACGCACTGCTGGAGCGCGTCGGCAACGTCGGCGTGCACTCCCTGGAGGAGCTGCTGGCGTACCTGCCTGAGGTGACGCCGGAACAACGCCGCAAGCGCTCCCTGGCCGCCCATCTGCCGTCCAAACCGGGCGTCTACCTCTTCCGCGGCCCCAAGGAAGAGGTGCTCTACGTGGGCACCGCGTCAGACCTGCGCCGCCGGGTGCGGCAGTACTTCACCGCCAGCGAAGGCCGCCGCAGGCTGCGCGAGATGGTCGCTCTCGCCGTCCGCGTCGACGCCGTGGAATGCGCCCACTCGCTGGAAGCCGAAGTGCGGGAGCTGCGGCTGCTCCGCGCACACCGTCCCGCCTACAACCGTCGCTCCAAGAACCCGCATCACGCGTGGTGGCTGGTGCTCACCGACGAGCCCTTCCCCCGCCTCTCGATGGTCAGGAACCCGCGCGACGGCGCGCTGGGCCCGTTCCGCACCCGCCAGGCAGCAGAGTCGGTGGCGGACGCGCTGCTCGACGCCGTACCGCTGCGCTCCTGCACCATCAAGATCCCCGCGACGAACCAGCGCGCGTCCCCCTGCGCCTTGGCCGAACTGGACCGTTGCCAGGCCCCCTGCGCCGGCCGCCAGACAGTCGACGAGTACTCCCCTGCCGTGGTGGCCGTGCAGGACCTCGTCGTGGGCCGCAGCGCCGACCCGTTGCGCACCCTCATCAGCCAGCTCGGCGGCCTGGCCTCAGCCGAGCGCTTCGAGGAGGCCGCCCGCCGCCGCGACCGCCTGGCAGGCCTGGTCCGCTCCCTCGACCGCGCCCAGCGTCTGGCCGCCCTGGCCGCTCTGCCCCAACTCGTGGCCGCCCGCCCCGACCGGGAGGGCGGCTGGGAGTTCTCCGTGGTGCGCTACGGCCGGCTGGCTTCGGCCGGCATCGCCCGCCGCGGCACCCGCCCGATGCCGGTGGTCGACGCCCTGGTCGCCTCGGCCGAGACGGTCGTGCCCACCGCGGGCCCGCTCCGCGGCGCGCCGCCCGAGGAGACCGGCGTGGTCCTGCGCTGGCTGGACCAGCCCGGTACCCGCCTGGTGTACGCGGACGTGCCGTGGTCGTCCCCCGCCGGTGCCGCGGCGGCGTGGGTGCCGTGGGCAGAACAGGCAGCGGGCGCCCGCCCCCTGCACGACCGGTGGAACTGAGGAGGCGAGCGCCCGCACACAACTGAAAACCAGGCCGTCTAAAAACAGGGCCGTCAGGCCACCGGCGGCTCACCCGGAGGCGGGCCACCAGGGCCGCCCTGCGGACTGTCGTCGTCGCCCACCGCGGTGTCGGACAGGTCCAACCCGACGGTGAAGGTCGCCGCGTATCCACGCCCGCGCCGGTTCGGCCGCAGCAGCATCTGGTCGCCGACGCCGTTCGCGCTGTAGATGCCGTCCTGCGCGTTGGTGGTGTCCGGCGTTCCCTTGGCCGCGTACGGCGCCGCCGCCAGGTAGCCCGCCTTGAACTCCTCGGTGAAGTACAGCTGCGAGGTGAACTCGTACGGGTTGCCGTCCGTGCCGGTCGTCTGGACCTTCACGTGAATGTGCACGGTGCGGCCGCGATACCAACCGGGCAGGACGGTGGTGAACCGCGCCCACCCGGCCCGGTCGCTGGCCTGGTACCCGCGCAGGAAGTTCCGCCCGTCGGTGCCTTCCCGCGGCACGTCCGAGTAGAGGCCTGACGCGTCGCAGTGCCAGACGTCGACCACCGCGTCCTTCAGCGGCGTGCACCGACCGTCGGCGACTTGGAGCACGCGCAGGGCCAGCGCGAACGTGGCACCCTCCGCCACCACGCCGGTGGAGGTGTCCTCACGGATGTCCGACCGGTTCAGCCGCTCGTCGACGTAGTACGGGCCCTCCGTCATCTCCGGCCGGACGACGCAGTCCACGCAGTCGGCGGGATCGGCTTGGGCGACACCGGTCGAGCCCGCGACGGCCAGCGCCACACCGGACATGCCGAGCAGGGCGAGAGCCTGCCGCCGGCCCAGCACGCGGCCGACGAGCTCATCGTCGTTGTCCATCACATTCCTCACTGTTCGGGAACAGGTGAACACGGAACGTAATGAGCGAAGTTGTGCGGACGCTCTGCGCGAGCTGTGAATCAGCTGGGCGGCCGGTAGGGCAGACTACGAGTGCTTTGGACACCCGTGCAGAAACCCCGAGGAGGACGCCGTGGTCACCGCCATCGTGCTGATCCAGGCCGCCGCCGAACGCATTCCCGAGGCCGCGCAGGAGATCGCCGACATCGACGGAGTCACGGAGGTGTACTCCTGCGCAGGTGACGTGGACCTGATCGCGCTGGTGCGGGTCAGCAAGCACGAGGACCTCGCCGCGCTGGTGCCCGGCAAGATCAGCAAGGTCGCGGGTGTGCTGAACACCGACACGCACATCGCCTTCCGCAGCTACTCGAAGCGCGACGACGAGGCCGCGTTCGCCATCGGCCTCGACGACGCCCAGTAAGTCCGGACAAGCGAAAGGCCCCCGTGAAGTTCACGGGGGCCTTTCGCTTGTCCAGCTGAAGGTCAGGCCTTCGGGTCGGCCGGCTTGCCCGCGAGCTCGCCTGCCTTGTCCTCCGCGCTGATCTCCTCGGAGACGTGCTTCTTCCTGCGCGCGTTCTCCAGCGCCACGGTCTCCTCGACCGGGTCCGGCGACCACGTGCTGCCGGCGACCGGGTGACCGGCCGAGCCGAGCTTGTTCATCTTCTTCGGCACCGACGCGCCCTGGTAGGCGAGCGGCAGCGGGTGGCCGTGGTCGTCCACCGGGCCGAGCGGCTGGTGGATCTCGATGAACTCGCCGTGCGGCAGGCGCTTGATGATGCCGGTCTCGACACCGTGCTCCAGCACCTCGCGGTCGCCGCGCTGCAGGCCGATGCAGATGCGGTAGGCCACGAAGTAGGCGATCGGCGGCAGGATCAGCATGCCGATCCGGCCCATCCACGTCGTCAGGTTCAACGAGATGTCGAACTGGTACGCGAAGATGTCGTTGCCGCCCATGAGCAGCAGGACCATGAAGTACGTGATCGCCATCCAGCCGAGCGCGGTGCGGACGGGGACGTCACGCGGGCGCTGCAGCAGGTTGTGGTGCGCGTAGTCCTTGGTCATCTTGCGCTCGATCCACGGGTACACCGCCGCGATGCCGGTCAGCAGCGGCAGACCGAGGATGAACGGCAGGAACGGCGCCGGGATCGTGTAGTTGCCCAGGTAGAACTCCCACGCGGGCCAGATGCGGACCAGGCCGTCGGTCCAGCCCATGTACCAGTCGGGCTGCGAACCGGCGGAGATCTGCGCGGGGTTGTACGGGCCGAAGTTCCAGATGGGGTTGATCTGGAAGACGCCACCCATGATCGCGATGACACCGACGACGATGGCGAAGAAGCCGCCGCCCTTGGCCGCGAACACCGGCATGATGCGGACGCCGACGACGTTGGTCTCCTTGCGGCCCACGCCCGGGAACTGCGTGTGCTTCTGGTACCAGACCAGCGCGAGGTGCGCCGCGATCAGGCCGAGGATGATCGCCGGGATCAGCAGGATGTGCGCGGTGTAGAGCATCGGGATGATGTCCGTGCCGGGGAACTCCCCGCCGAACATCAGCCAGTTGAGCCACGTGCCGATGACCGGGAACGAGATCAGCAGCGCCGCCATCACGCGGAGGCCGGTGCCCGAGAGCAGGTCGTCCGGCAGCGAGTAGCCGAGGAAGCCCTCGATCGCGCCGAGCATGAACAGCACGATGCCGATGACCCAGTTGATCTCACGCGGCTTGCGGAACGCGCCGGTGAAGAAGATCCGGAACATGTGCACGACGATCGCGGCCATGAACAGCAGCGCCGCCCAGTGGTGCACCTGGCGGACGAACAGGCCACCGCGGATCTCGAACGAGATGTCGAGCGTCGAGGCGAACGCGCGCGACATCTCGATGCCGCGCAGGTTCTCGAACGCGCCGTTGTAGGTGACCTCGGTCATCGACGGGTCGAAGAACAGGGCGAGGTACGTGCCCGACAACAGCAACACGATGAAGCTGTAGAGCGCGATCTCACCGAGCAGGAACGACCAGTGCGTCGGGAAGACCTTGTTCAGCTGTTTGCGCAGGCCAGAGGCCGCGTGGTACCGCTCGTCGGCAGCGTTGGCCGCCGCCCCTGCGACGCGCGCGGCGGCGTTGGCCGGCTTCGTCGGCGTGGTGATGGCACTCATGACTTCCGCTCCCAGAACGCCGGACCCACAGCCTCGATGAAGTCGCTGCGGGCAACCAAGTATCCGTCTTCGTCCACCGTGATCGGAAGCTGGGGCAGAGGACGGGTTGCCGGACCGAACCGCGGCTTGGCGTACTCGAACACGTCGAACTGCGACTGGTGGCACGGGCAGAGCAGCAGACCGGTCTGCTGCTCGAACAGCGACGTCGGGCAACCCAGGTGCGTGCAGATCTTGGAGTACGCGTACAGGTCGCCGAAGTTGAAGTCTTCCTGACCGGCTCGCTTGGTGACCGCCTGGTTCGGGCGCAGGCGGATGAGCATGACCGGCGCGTCGGCCCGCTTGAGGGCCGCGACCAGGGCGTGCTCGTCGTCGCGCTCGGACTCCCGGAACGGGAACACCGTCTCGAAGCCGCCGGGCTCGACGTCCTCGGGACGCACCAGCGAGACCTCGTGGAAGTTGCCCGTGTGGCGACGGAGGTAGACCTTCTCGCCCTTTTCGGCCTTCCAGCCGGTGTGCCACAGCGAGTTCTTGGTCTCGCTGTCCGAGTGCGGGTTCTTGATGAGCGCGCCCAGCGGGACGGCCGCCACGCCCAGGCCCAGCACGCCGGCGCCGAGGCCCGCGGTGCGCTTGATCAGGCTGCGGCGGGCGATGCCGCTGCGCTCACCGGCGTCGGCGAGCTCCGCGACCAGGGTGGCGCGGTCGACCTCGGCCGACGGGCCGTCGTGCCGCTGCTGCACCGCGAGCTCGTCGGGGATGAACTTCTTGGTGTAGAGCAGCGCGCCCACGCCCAGACCCACCACCGACAGGCCCAGGAACAGGCCGATCAGCGGGTTGTAGAGCATGTGCAGCAGGTGGCCGTGTTCGTTCGAGGGGGCCTCGTACTGCCACGGCCAGAACAGGAACACGCCGAGGAACGCGAGACCCGACAGCGCGGAGATCATGAACCACAGCGCGACCGTGCGCTGGGCCCGACGCTCGGCGCGGGTGCCGGGAACCGGGAACTTCTCCTCGTAGTGGACGAGCTCGACGCCGTCCATCTTGGTGCCGAGCTTGACGAGGTCGTCCCGGCTCATCTCCGCGAGCTCTGCCTCGCTGGGCAGCTCGATCGGCTTGTCGCCGCTCATGCCTTGGCTCCGATCCAGAGGGTCACGCCGATGAGCGCGGCGATGCCCACGATGAACGCGATCAAGCCTTCCGAGACGGGTCCGAACCCGCCCAGGGGGTTACCGCCGGAGTTGTTGTTCCCGTCGGTGACCGACTTGACGTACGCGATGATGTCTTTCTTCTCTTCCGGCGTGAGCTGGCGCTCGCCGAACTTCGGCATGTTCTGCGGGCCCGTCAGCATCGCCGTGTAGATCTGGTCCTCGGTGACGCCGTCGAGCGCCGGCGCGAACTTGCCGGACGACAGCGCGCCACCACGACCCGTGAAGTTGTGGCAGCTCGAGCAGTTGAGGCGGAAGAGCTCGCCACCACGCGCCGGGTTGTCGCCGCGCAGGCCCTCACCGGACTCGGAGGGCTTCTTCGGGCCCTCGCCACCGTTCGCGGTGATGTAGGCCATCAGCGCGTTGATCTGCTCGGGGGAGAGCTTCGCGGGCTTGCGGATGGCCTGCGCCTCCTGCCGCGCCATGGGCATGCGGCCGGAGGAAGTCTGGAAGTAGACCGCGGCGTCGCCGACGCCGACCAGGCTCGGCCCGCGGTCCTTGACACCCTGCAGAGACTCGCCGTGGCAACTCAGGCAGGTGTTCAGGTAGATCTGCTCGCCCTGGCGGACCAGGGCGTCCTGCTGCTGCGCCGAGGCGGTCTGCGCCTGGGGGGCGAACGCGGCGAACAGCATGCCGGCGCTGAGCAGGGCGAAGCCCAGCGCGAGCAGACCGGCGACCCTGCGACGCAGCTTCGTGCGGGCGCCGCGCGGGCGTTTCGTAGTGGTGGTCATGGTGTGCGGCAACCCTTGCTGTCAGTTCGGGAGCTCGTGGCTTGGCTGCGTGCTGACTAGGTCAGGGCACGATGTAGATGATGGCGAACAGGCCGATCCACACGACGTCGACGAAGTGCCAGTAGTACGACACGACGATCGATGCGGTGGCCTGTGCCGGCGTGAACTTGCTGAGCTTCGTCCGGATCAACAGGAAGACGAACGCGATCAGACCGCCGATGACGTGCAGGCCGTGGAAGCCGGTCGTCAGGAAGAAGACCGTGCCGTAGGCCGACGACGGGATCGTGGTGCCGTGCTCCACGAGCTCGATGTACTCACCCGCCTGGCCGGCGACGAAGATCGCTCCCATGATCAGCGTCACGATGTACCAGCGACGCAGGCCGAAGACGTCACCGCGCTCCGCCGCGAAGACGCCCCACTGACACGTGAAGGACGACGCGACCAGGATGATCGTGAAGACCGACGCGTAGGGGACGTTCAGGTGGGTGGGGGGCGGGGGCCAAGGTCCCTCGTTCTGGGCCTTCACCGTGAAGAACATGGCGAAGAGGCCAGCGAAGAACATGAGCTCGCTGGACAGCCAGACGATCGTGCCGACGCTGACCATGTTCGGGCGGTTCAGCGAGTGCACGCGCTGGCCGATTGAAGGCGCTGCCGTGGTCACGCGCAGCATTATTGCCTGCGGAATTTCCGTCCGCCCATCGGGTCCTGCGCGGATCATGGGTCGGCTGGGTCACACGGCGGGTGATCGCGAGGGAGATCAACGGATGGGCTTGCTGGGCCGATTGCGGGACATGCTGCGCCAACTCGTGGGGCGAGAGGACGAACCGGCGTTGTCGATCGACGACCCGACGCTCGTCGTGGTCGTCGAGGCGTTCGACATCGTCGAGGCCGACTCGGCCGCTCTGGCCCGTTCCCCGCGGTGGCGTCCCGACGAGCTCGCGGTGCTCCGGCACCACGTGCGCATCCCCGCTGACCAGGTAGAACGCGCGCGAGAGTTGCTGACGCCGGACGGCTGGGTGCTTGTCGAAGGTGATATATCGCATATCAGTCGAGTGCAGAAACTGGATGCGTTGCACTGCTCCCAGGAGCGTTCGCGGATGGCGTCGCTCGCCCAGCGACTGGGCGGGGAAGCCCTGGGGTGGGACGCGCTGCAACCCGCCCGATAGCATCGCGGCGACCTTGACCGCTCTTGGGGTCACTCTCTTTGGGGTCACTTTCTGGAGGATCGTGAGATGAGCACGCAGACCACGAAGATCCTGGTGTTCAGCCACCGGCCCGAGGTGCGTGAGACGATCATCACTGCCGTCGGCCGCCGTCCGGCGCCGGACCTCTCGCGCGTCGACTTCGTCGAGGCCGGTGCGATCGCCGACGTCCTCTACGAGGTGGACAACGGCACCGTCGACCTGCTGATCCTCGACGGCGAGGCGCAGCCGACCGGTGGCATGGGCCTGTCCCGTCAGCTCAAGGACGAGATCACCAACTGCCCGCCGATCGTCGTGGCGGTGCGCCGCAAGGACGACCGCTGGCTCGCGACCTGGTCACAGGCCGACGCGGTGCTCGTGCACCCGCTCGACCCGCTGGCCGCCGCCGAGACCGTGGCCGAGGTGCTGCGGGGCTCGGCTGTTCCCGTCGTCAAGGGCTGAGCCGTGCCAGGAGATGCGTCAGAAAGTGCGCCGGTGCGCACGTGGCCTTCGCTGCTCAACAGACTGCTGGACGGTGTCGACCTGACCGCCGACGACACGGCCTGGGGCATGGACCGGGTCATGTCGGGCGAGGCGACGCCCGCGCAGATCGCGGCGTTCGTCGTCGCGTTGCGCGCCAAGGGCGAGACGCCGGAGGAGATCGACGGCCTCGCCACGATGATGCTCAACCACGCCCGGCGGTTCGAGGTGGGCGTGCGGGCGACGGACATCGTGGGCACCGGCGGTGATCATTCCGGTTCGGTGAACATTTCGACGATGGCCGCGATCGTCACGGCCGCCGCCGGTGTGCCGGTGGTGAAGCACGGCAACCGCGCGGCGTCGTCGCAGTGCGGCACGGCGGACGTGCTGGAGGCGCTGGGCGTCGCGATCGACCTGCCGCCCGACGGCGTGCGGGCGACCGTGGCCGAACTGGGCATCGGTTTCTGCTTCGCGCCGGTGTTCCACCCCGGCTTCCGGCACGCCGGTCCGGTGCGGCGCGAGATCGGCATCCCGACGTCGTTCAACCTGCTCGGCCCGCTGACGAACCCGGCACAGCCCCAGGTCGGCCTGATCGGCTGCGCCCGTGCCGCCGCGGCGCCGCTGATCGCCGGCGTGTTCGCCCGCCGCCGCCACACCGCGCTGGTGGTGCGCGGCGACGACGGCCTCGACGAGATCACCACGACCACGACGACGTCCGCGTGGCTCGCGCAGGACGGCGAGGTGCGCGCGGAGACCATCGACCCGGTGGTGCTCGGCGTGAAGCCCGCTCGCGAGGAGGACCTGAAGGGCGGCGACGCGTCCGTCAACGCTCAGGTGGTCCGCGATCTCGTGGCCGGCAAGGCCGGTTCGGTGCGCGACGCGGTGCTCGTGAACGCCGCCGGGGCCATCGCGGCGCACGGCGGGTTCTCCGACGACCTGCACGCCGACCTGTCGGCCTCGCTGAGCCGCGCGGCCGACGCCATCGACTCAGGTAACGCGGCGACGCTGTTGAGCCGCTGGGTGGAACTCTCAGCCTCTTTGAAGGGGTAGCGGGCGTTTCGGTCACGCGTCGTCGTCGGCGCGTGACCGTCCTCGCACGGCCGCCGCATCGGGGTAGTCCGAGCGAGTGACGGGCCGGAGATGCGCACCACGTGGTAACGCGGCGGCAATCGCCACCTGGAATGCTGGAGGCATGGTCCTCTACCCGGTGATGAAGCATGTCGTCGCGCGCGCAGCCCGTGTCGTCTACCGCCCTGTGGTGGAAGGGCTGGAGAACATCCCCACCGACGGCCCGGTCATCCTGGCGGCGAACCACCTCAGCTTCATCGACAGCGTCGTGATGCCCATGGTGGTGCCGCGGCGTGTGTCGTTCCTCGCGAAGGCGGAGTACTTCACCGGCACCGGGGTGAAGGGGTCGCTCTCTCGCTGGTTCTTCTCCTCGATGGGCCACGTGCCGGTGCACCGCGGCAAGGGCCGTGACGCGCGCGCCGCGCTCGACACCGCCGCCGAGATCCTCGCGCGCGGCGACGCCTTCGCGATCTACCCGGAGGGCACCCGCTCGCTCGACGGCAAGCTCCACCGCGGCCGCACGGGCGTCGCCCGCATGGCACTGGAGTCCGGGGCTCCGGTCGTGCCGGTCGGCATCATCGGCACGGACAAGGTGCAGCCGGTCGGCAGCAGGTTCCCGAAGATCGTCCCGGTGACGGTCCGCTTCGGTGAGCCGCTCGACTTCAGCCGCTACGACGGCATGCAGGAGTCGCTGCCGGTCCTGCGCAGCGTCACCGACGAGATCATCTACCGCATCCTGGACCTGAGTGGCCAGGAGTACGTCGACGCGTACCAAAAGACGCCGGTCGCCGCGTAACGCTGCAGAGGCTCACTGAGGACCCGAGAAAGGCCCGTCCCGCCGTGATGGCGGGACGGGCCTTTCTCGCGATATGCGATATATCGGACACGGCATATCGGGCATGGCAATCCGATATGCAATACATCACATACTGGATATCGGTTCGCGGAAACGGCTGAGGCCCCCTCCGCGAACGGAGAGGGCCTCAGCCAAGCGATATCCGATATACCGGATATCGGTTGTCAGTCGTGGTTCGGGCCGGTGTGGTACTCGAACACCAGGCCGCCGACCATGATCAGCACCAGGACGACGCCGATCACCAGCAGCCACACGTGCCAGAACGCCACGCCGACAGCCGCGGTTCCCGCGGCGGCCGCGAGACCGACCGGCCAGTACGAGCCGGGGCTGAAGAAGCCCAGCTCACCAGCGCCGTCGGACACCTCGGCGTCGGGGTTGTCCTCCGGCCGCACCTCGATGCGGCGGGCGACGAACCGGAAGTAGGTGCCGGTGATGAGGGCCAGGCCACCGGTCAGCGCGAGCGCCACCGTGCCGGTGGGCTCGACGTGGCCGGTCGCCAGGTGCGTCCAGTAGCCGTAGACGACGGCCATCAGGAACGAGAAGGCCATCACCAGGTCGAATACGCGAGCTTCGATCTTCATCGCGGGGCGTGTCCCTACTTCTGACCCGCGCCGGAGGCCTCACGGGCCGTCCGGTCGGTGTTGAACGGGGTGGTCGTCGTGGCCAGCGGCGCGCACAGCTCACCGCAGTTGACCTGCGAGAGCGCCTCAGCCGTGGTGTACGGCTTGCCCGTCTTGGCGTTCACTTCCTTGCGGAGCTCGATGTACTTGTCGAAGTCGGCCTCGTTCAGGGCGCGGACCTCGAAGTTCATCACCGCGTGGTACGAGCCGCAGAGCTCGGCGCAACGGCCGACGAACGCACCCGGACGGTCGATCTGGTCGATCTGGAAGACGTTGTCCTGGTTGTTCTTCTCCGGCTGCGGGAAGACGTCCCGCTTGAAGTGGAACTCCGGCACGAAGAACGAGTGGATGACGTCCGTCGAGCGCAGCGTGAACTGGATGCGCTTGTGCGCCGGCAGCACCATGATCGGGACCTCACCCGAGGTGCCGACCGTGCTGACGACCTTGCCCTCTTCGGTCTTGTGGTCCGGGTACTGGAACTCCCAGTTCCACTGGAACGCGATCACGTCGACGTTCACGTCGGGCTTGCCCGACTTGTCCGTGACGTAGTTCTGCGTGACCGCGGTGAAGTAGAACAGCACCGCCACGATCACCGTCGGCACGACGATGAGCACGATCTCCAGCGGGAGGTTGTACGCCGTCTGACGCGGCAGCTCCTCCGACTTCTTGCGGTGGAACACCACGGACCACAGGATCAGGCCCCACACGATGACGCCGACGACGAGCGCGGCGATCACGGACCAGGTCCAGAGCTCGCGCATCTTGTCGGCCTGCGGCGTGACGGCCTCCGGCCATCCGAAGCGCAGCACCTCGTCCGTGGAGCAACCGGTGGCCCCGATACCGACCAGGCCGACCAGCCCGGCGGTCTTCGCCAGCCGGGATGCCCTGGTGCCCTCCTTCAGGCCCACTGCTCGCCCGCCTCCTCGTTCACAACTACTGGCCGTGCCAACGGATCAAGCGGGAGCGTAGCCCAGCGCAACCGCGCTCACCCCTTGGGGGCACCGCCGCTGCGGTGCAGTTTCGGTCACACAGAGCCGCTTCGGCATACTGAGGTCTCCCCGTGGACTTCCCCGTCGTGTTTCTTGAGAGGTGCGAGAGCCTTGTGCGGCCTGGCAGGACTTGTTTGCCCTAGCGAGAACGAGGCCGAGAGCGCCCGCCCGGCGGTGGAGGCCGCTCTGCGCTGCATGCGGCACCGCGGCCCCGACGAGAGCGGCACCCGGCGGGTCGACGAGGTCGTGTTCGGCTTCAACCGCCTCGCCATCATCGACATCGAGCACTCCCACCAGCCCCTGACGTGGGGCCCGCCGGAGTCGCCGAGCCGGTACACGATCAACTTCAACGGCGAGATCTACAACTACCTGGAGCTGCGCGCCGAGCTCACCGAGAAGTACGGCGCGGTCTTCCACACCGACGGCGACACCGAGACCATCGTCGCGGCCTACCACTACTTCGGCGCCGCGGCGATCACGAAGCTGCGCGGCATGTTCGCCTTCATCATCTGGGACGCCGAGCGCAAGATGCTGTTCGGCGGCCGCGACCCGTTCGGCATCAAGCCGCTGTACTGGGCGCAGGGCCAGCTCGGCGTCGGGTTCTCCAGCGAGAAGAAGATCCTGCTGGAGCTCGCCCGCACGCTCGCGATCAACCCGCAGATGAACGTCAAGGGCCTGCAGCACTACCTGACCCTGCAGTACGTGCCCGAGCCCGCCTCGCTGCACGACCAGATCTTCCGCGTCGAGTCCGGCCACTCGTTCACGCTGGTGCCGGGCGAGACGCCGCAGTTCGAGCGCTACTTCCCCGCGAACTTCAGGGTGCGCACGGTCCGCAGCGAGGCCGAGGCGGACGCGCTGTACGACGAGATCACCTCGGCGTTGCGCGACTCGGTCGCCAAGCACATGCGCGCGGACGTGACGGTCGGCTCGTTCCTGTCCGGCGGCATCGACTCGACCGTGGTCGCGGCGCTCGCCAAGGAGCACAACCCGGACCTGATCACGTTCACCACCGGTTTCGAGCGCCAGGGCTTCTCCGAGGTCGACGTGGCCGCCGAGTCCGCGGCGCTGATCGGCGTGAAGCACGTGGTCCGCACGGTCAGCGCGCAGGAGATGATGGACTCCCTGCCGTTGATCACCTGGTACCTCGACGACCCGGTGGCCGACCCGGCGCTGGTGCCGTTGTGGTTCATCGCCCGTGAGGCGCGTCAGCACGTGAAGGTCGTGTTGTCCGGTGAGGGCGCGGACGAGCTGTTCGGCGGGTACACGATCTACCGCGAGCCGTTGTCGCTGTCGGCGTTCGAGAAGGTGCCCGGTGCGCTGCGCAAGGCGATGGGCAAGGTCTCGACGAAGATCCCGCACGGCGTGCGCGGCAAGGACCTGCTGCGTCGTGGCGCGCTCACGCTGGAGGAGCGCTACTACGGCAACGCGCGCATCTTCCTCGACGACCACCTGCGCCAGGTGTTGCGCACGTACGACCCGAACGTGTCGCACATGGACGTCACGGCTCAGCCGTACCGCGAGTCGAGCAACTGGGACCCGGTCACGCGCATGCAGCACGTCGACCTGTTCACATGGCTGCGCGGCGACATCCTGGTCAAGGCCGACAAGATGACCATGGCGAACTCGCTGGAGCTGCGCGTCCCGTTCCTGGACCCCGAGGTCTTCAAGATCGCCTCGCAGATCCCGAGCGAGTTGAAGATCACGCCGGACACCACGAAGTTCGCGCTGCGCAAGGCGATCCGCGACATCGTGCCGGCGCACGTGCTGAACCGCCGCAAGCTCGGCTTCCCGGTGCCGATCCGGCACTGGCTCAAGGACGAGATGCACGACTGGGCCGTCGACGTCGTGCGCAGCTCGCAGACCGACCAGTACCTCGACAAGACCGCGGTGCTGCGGCTGATCGAGGAGCACCGTTCCGGCGTGCTCGACCACAGCCGCCGCATCTGGGCGCTGCTGGTGTTCATGATCTGGCACGGCATCTTCGTCGAGGACCGCATCAAGCCGGTGGTGCCGGAACCGCACTACCCGGTCAAGCTCTAGCGGATCAGGGCCCCTCTGCGGAGGGGCCCTTTCTCATCTCCGTCCCTAGCTCTTATCGACGACCTTGCGCGCTGCAGATCGCGTACGAGCTGACGACGGTCTCCGGTGACGCCATGAGCTCGAGATAGCGGTCGAACTCCTCGTCGGAGAGCGGCAGCCGGTCCCGTACCTTGCGCGCGGTCGTGGCGAGCAGGCGGCACCCCGCTGAGCCGCCCTCCCACTCCTGCACCTCGCGGGAGCCGCTGACGTCGTTGAGGCCGGTGTCGAGCAGCGCCTTCTCGATGCGCGCGCCCCACGCGAGCTCCGCGCCGGCGTGGTCGAGCAACGTCAGCAGGGCGTTCTTCACCCGCATGATCAGCTTTGCGTCGTCGGGTGCCGCCGAGAGCACTTCGAGCGGGAGGCAGTCGAACTCCTCCAGCACGAGCCAGCCGCCGGGACGCAACGAGTCGCGCAGCTTGCGCAGGACGGCGTCGCGGGCGGGGAGGTGGAACAGCACCAGACGGGCGTGGACCAGGTCGAACGCGTTTCCCGGCAATATATTGGATACTACGTCGTGCTCCAGGACGGTGACGTTGTCGCGTTCCTCGAGTCGCGCCACGTCGAGGTCGGTGACCGTCACGTGGCCGGACGGGGCGACGACGTCGGCGAGCCAGTTCGCCACCGATCCCCCACCACCCCCGACCTCCAGGCAGCGCCAGCCGTCGGCCACGCCGAGCTGCTCGACGCGGGCGAACGTGCCCGCGTCGAGCAAGGCGCTCAGCGCGTCGAAGTGCGGACCGTGCAATTCACCGGCGTCACCGAACAGGTACGTCCCCATTGTCCGATCATGGCAGGACTGTCCCCGATCTTGGACCCCGATCTTGGACCCGATCACGGATCGATCTTGGCTCCGATCACGGCAGGACCGGGGCGATCTCCTCCGCAGCTTCGTCGCCGAACGCACCACGAATGCGGGCGAGCGCCGACTCGCGCTCCAGCACCCACTCCTGCGTGCCGACGGTTTCGAGCACCTCGACGGCGATCAGCGAACCGAGCTGAGCGGCGCGTTCGATGCCCAGGCCCGCGGTGATGCCCGCGAGGAAGCCCGCGCGGAAACCGTCGCCGACACCGGTCGGGTCGGTCTTCGCGACCTCGGGGACCGCGGGGACGTGCAGCGAGAAGCCGTCGCGGTCGACGATCTCGACACCCTTGGCGCCGAGCGTGGTGACGCGCTTGCCGACGCGGGCGAGGACGTCGGCCTCGGTCCAGCCGGTCTTCTGCAGCAGCAGTTCCCACTCGTAGTCGTTGCTGAAGAGGTACTCGGCACCCTCGACGAACGCGCGTGCCTGCTCACCGTCCATGCGGGCGAGCTGCTGCGACGGGTCGACGGCGAACGTGAAACCGCGCTGACGGCACTCCTCGGCGTGCCGGAGCATCGCCGCGGGGTCGTCGGGGCTGATCACGACGAGCTCGAGGTTCTCGACGCGGTTCGCGATCGGCGCGAGCTCGATGTTGCGCGCCTCGGCCATCGCGCCGGCGTAGAAGGAGGCGATCTGGCACATGTCGTCGTCCGTCGTGCAGACGAACCGCGCGGTGTGCGCGACCTCGGACACGTACACGCCGGACGTGTCGACACCGTGCCGCTCGAGCCACGAGCGGTAGTCGTCGAAGTCCTTGCCGACGGCGCCGACGAGCACCGGCCGCACGCCGAGCACGCCGAGGCCGAACGCGATGTTCGCGCCGATGCCACCGCGACGGACCACGAGGTCGTCGACCAGGAAGCTCAGTGACACCCGGTCGAGACGCTCCGCGACCAGTTGGTCCGCGAATCGGCCCGGAAAGTGCATCAGATGGTCGGTCGCGATGCTGCCGCACACGGCTACCGGCACGTCGGCTCTCCCTTTACCTTGTTGCGCTACGTGACAACTCACCCGGATGAGTGCAGCTGTGAAGACTACCGTTTGGTAGGGCTACCGCAGGTCAGACCGCCGACATACGGTCAGGACGTGACGATCCCCGAGGCGACCACGATGCGTGAGCTGATCGACGACTGCGCACAGCTCCCCTTCGCGCTGACCCATCCCGAGCACCCCTTGCCCTCCCCTCGAGCGGCCGCGCCTTGGCAGGTCGACGACCGGTGCACGCACCAGGTCGAGGGCCTCGCCGAGTATGGCGTCTGAACACTGGACTGACGTCCAGTTCGACCAAGAGGTTCTTGCCGGACACAGCGCGAGGCCGCGTTCCCGTCTGATCGGGGAACGCGGCCTCGCGCGTGTTCGCCTTAGTGGAACGAGTCGCCGCAGGCGCAGGACCCGCCGGCGTTCGGGTTGTCGATCGTGAAGCCCTGCTTCTCGATCGTGTCCACGAAGTCGATGACAGCACCTTCGACGTACGGCGCGCTCATGCGGTCAACGGCGACCTTCATGCCGTTGAAGTCGACCAGCGCGTCACCGTCGAGCGAGCGCTCGTCGAAGAACAGCTGGTAGCGCAGACCAGCGCAACCGCCGGGCTGGACGGCGATGCGCAAGTGCATGTCGTCGCGGCCCTCCTGGTCGAGCAGCGCCTTGGCCTTGACGGCGGCCGCATCGGTCAGCGTCACGCCGTGGCTCGGCGCCTCGGAGGTCGAAGCGGCATCCTGAGCGGTCGTCATGGCTCTCCTAAGAGGTCCTTTGCGGGCGGTTCGCCCTTCAACAACACGGGCGTTCCCCGCTTTGTTCCACTTCTATGGTCCCACAGCGCCGGCTCATGTCGAACGTCACGTAGACCACCCTCAAGCCAACCGATATATCAGCGGGCTCGACTAACGCGACCACTGCGTGGCCACGTGCCGTGCCGTTGCAATGAGACTTTTGCGGGCGTCCGCAATCGACTTTTGCACGGAGCCGACGTGGTCGGACACCGAGTAGGCGTCCTGGACGCCCGCGGCGCCCATCTCACGGCGGCCGACGCTGACCTGGCCTGCGATGGCGATGCACGGGACACCGCGTTCGGCGGCACCGCCCGCGACGGCGGTGATGAGCTTGCCCCGCAGCGACTGCCAGTCGAAGCTGCCTTCGCCGGTGACGACGACGTCGGCGTCGTCGAGGGCGGCGTCCAGGCCGGTGAGTTCGCGGACGAGTCCGGCGCCCGACGTCACCGTCGCCCCCAGCGAGAGGAGCGCCGCGCCCAGGCCGCCTGCCGCGCCGGCACCCGGTATGTCGGACACGGGTTTGAGGACATCCATCGCGGCGAGTTTCGCTTCGAGGCGTTCGACGGCTTCCGGGGACGCGCCCTTCTGCGGGCCGAACGTGCGCGCGGCGCCGTGCGGGCCGAGGAGCGGGTTCTCGACGTCGGACGCCGCCACCAGCGATATATCAGTCAGGTCTACTTCCGCGTCGGACAGCGCGGCGAGCATGCCGGCGCCGCCGTCGGTCGTGCCGGAGCCGCCGAGACCGACCGTGATGACATCGTTGTCAAGCGCGGCTGCCGCAATCAGTTCGCCGACGCCGCGCGTTGTCGCCGTCTCGCAGGACTGCGGGCGGAGTTCGGCGGGGATGAGGTGGAGACCGCAGGCTTCGGCGGACTCGATGTAGGCAACGCGTCGACCGTCCGCGTGCACGCTGAGCCAGCGCGCCTCTACGGGCTTGCCGAGCGGGCCGGTGACGGTGATATATCGGATATCGCCGCCCCTGGAAGCAGACCCTCCGACATCAGGCAGGGCGGCGTGCAGGACGTCGACGAAGCCGGGGCCGCCGTCGGCCAGTGGACGTTCGACGACGACGTCGTCGGGTTTGGCCTCGCGCCAGCCGGTGGCGATGGCGTCGGCGGCCTCGCGGGCGGTCAGGGTGCCGCCGAAGCAGTCCGGAGCGATGAGTACGCGCACCTCGCGAAAGGTACAGAAGAACCACTGTCCTACCCTTGTGCGGTGAGGTTCCTGCGCCGCAACTCCGCCGACACCGAAGCCCCGGCCACCGAGGCCGCGGCCGACGACGCCACCGACTCCACCCGCACGGCGGGCAAGGGCCGGCCCACGCCCAAGCGGCGTGAGGCGCAGGGCAGGCGTACCGGGCCCGTTCCGCCGCCTCCCCGCACGCAGCGCGAGGCGTTCAAGCGCATGCGCGGCAACAAGGTGAGCAAGGAAGAGCGCCGTGCCGCGGCCACCGAGCGTCGGCAGCGCATGATGGCCGGTGAGGACAAGTACCTGCTGCCGCGCGACCGCGGTCCGGTGAAGGCGTACATCCGCGACCTCGTCGACTCGCGCCGCAACCTCATGGGCCTGTTCATGCCGCTCGCGATCCTGGTGTTCGTGGCGCTGCTGACGCCGTCGCTCGCCGTGCAGCGGTACGCGACGCTGGCGACGACGTTCATGCTGATCGCGATGGTCATCGAGGGCCTCGTCCTCGGCCGGCTCGTCACGAAGAAGGTGCGGGCGAAGTTCCCGGCGGAGCCGATCAAGGGCATCTCCATCGGCTGGTACTCGTTCATCCGCGCGAGCCAGCTGCGTCGCCTGCGCGTCCCGAAGCCGCGCGTGAAGCCGGGCGAAGCCATCAAGTAGTGCGCAGGAAACAGCGCAAGCTTCAGCTGCCGGAGAAGCTGCGGTGGAACCACAACGAGTGGTACCGCCGCTGGCTGCTCCGGCAGTTGCCGTCCCGGGTCGAGTCGGCGCTGGACGTCGGCTGCGGCCTCGGTGATCTGGCTCGATCGCTGAAAGCCGACCGGGTCACCGCCATCGACGCCAGCGCACGCATGATCGAACGGGCGAGCGCCACGAGCGACCGGATCACGTGGATCCACGGCAACGTGCTGACCCACGACCTCGGGCGCTACGACCTCGTCACCGCTGAGGCGAGCTTGCACCACTTGCCGTTGCGAGAGGGTCTCACCAGGCTCGCCGAGCTGACCAAGCCCGGCGGCACGCTGATCATCATCGGGCTCTACCTGACGGCGACGCCGGCGGACATGGCGATGGAGCTCGTGACGTTGCCCGCGAACGCCGTCGTCGGTCTCGCCAAAGCGATCAACGGCACCGGTGGCAAGCCGCACGACACCGAGATGCCGATGGTGATGACCGCGCCGACGTTGCCGGAGATCCGCGCGGCGGCAGCGGAGATCGTGCCCGGCGCGCGCATCCGCAGGCATCTGTTCTGGCGGTACTCGCTGGTCTGGCGCGCACCCGAAGTTCATTAGCAGCACGAACGATTTCGGTTTAAGCTCCGATGTATGAAGTTCCGTCGACTCGGCCGCAGCGGCCTGTCCATCAGCGAGATCTCGTACGGCAACTGGCTCACCCACGGCTCGCAGGTTGAGGAAGAGCAGGCGCACGCCTGTGTGAAGGCGGCCCTGGAATCGGGCATCACCACCTTCGACACAGCCGACGTCTACGCCAACACCGCCGCGGAGTCGGTGCTCGGCAGGGCACTCAAGGGCGAGCGGCGCGAGTCTCTGGAGATCCTGACCAAGGTCTACTGGCCGACCGGTCCCGGCGGTCCCAACGACCGCGGGCTGGGTCGCAAGCACGTCATGGAGTCGGCCAACGCTTCGCTGAAGCGCCTGCAGACCGACTACGTCGACCTCTACCAGGCCCACCGGTACGACTACAGCGTGCCGCTGGAAGAGACGATGCTGGCGTTCGCCGACCTCGTCCGCCAGGGCAAGGTGCTCTACGTCGGCGTCTCCGAGTGGACCGCCGAGCAGATCACCCGCGGTGCCGCGCTGGCCCGTGAGCTGCAGGTCCCGTTCGTGTCGCACCAGCCGCAGTACTCGATGCTGTGGCGCGTCATCGAGCCGCAGGTCATCCCGACGTGCGAGCGCGAGGGCCTCAGCCAGATCGTCTTCTCCCCCGTCGCGCAGGGCATCCTGACCGGCAAGTACCTGCCGGGTGCCGAGGTGCCGGAGGGCTCGCGCCTGGCCGACGCGCGCGGTTCGCAGATGATCTCGCGCTGGATCCGGGACGACGTGCTCAACGCCGTGCAGCAGCTCAAGCCGATCGCCGAGGAAGCCGGCATCACGATGGCTCAGCTCGCGGTGGCGTGGGTGCTCAAGAACCCGAACGTCGCGTCCGCGATCATCGGCGCGTCGCGTCCCGAGCAGGTCTTCGAGAACGTCAAGGCGATCGACGTCGAACTCGACGACGACGTGCTCAAGCAGATCGACAACGTCCTCGAGGGCGTCATCACGGACGACCCGAGGCTCACCGCCCAGGGCTAGTTCACTGGGCTAGTTCACTGGGCTGGTTCACTGGGCTAGTTCACTGGGCGGGGTGGAGGCTCATCGGGCCGTACACCTCGGATTCCGAGCGCAGCAGCGTGACCTGCTCGACCCCGGCGTCGAGCAGGTCACGCCACTCGGCGCTGAACCACTCCTCAGCCTCTGTCTGGTCGGCGAACGCCACATCCGGGCCCGCGACGTCGCGGCCTTGTGCATCCTGGTAGCGCCAGCGGAACTCCATGGACGAAGGCTAACTCTTGTCATCTAGGACTCTGGTGCTCGGCGGAGCGCGTTCAGGCAAGTCAGCGCACGCGGAAGGCCTGCTCACCGACCCGGCCGTGACTTACGTCGCAACCGCTCGCAGATACCCCGACGACCCGGACTGGGACGCGCGCATCGCGTTGCACGTCGCGCGGCGTCCGTCCACTTGGCACACGGTCGAGGCGTCCGCGCCGTCGGACCTGCCCGCGTTGCTCACCGCGACGCAGTACGAGGACCCGCCGATCCTGGTCGACGACCTGTCGAC
Organism: Lentzea alba; assembly: GCF_011067745.1. Classification (GTDB taxonomy): domain Bacteria; phylum Actinomycetota; class Actinomycetes; order Mycobacteriales; family Pseudonocardiaceae; genus Lentzea; species Lentzea alba. The sequence continues at coordinate 241,844 of NZ_JAAMPJ010000008.1, read as the reverse complement.
GTGGCTGGTCGGCGTGCTGGACGATGCCGACGCGTGGGAAGAAAACGGCGCGGGAGCGGTGGAGAGCAACGTCGACGAACTCGTGCGCTCGGTCGCCACGTGCCGGACGCGGCTGGTGCTCGTGACCGCTGAGGTCGGCCTCGGCGTCATTCCGTCGACGCGCTCAGGCAGACTCTTCCGCGATCACCTCGGTGCGCTCAACGCGCGCGTCGCCGAGGTGTGCGACGAGGTCACGCTGCTCGTCGCGGGCATCCCGTTGAAACTGCGCTAAGGAGCCACAGGTGAGCACCGAGTTCCCGCCCGTCGAACCGCCGGACGAGACCGTTCTGCTCGAGGCCGAGGCCCGGCACGCGGTGCTGACCAAGCCGGTCGGCTCGCTCGGACGGCTCGAGGAGCTGGGCAACTGGATCGCGGCGTGCCAGGGCGTCGTGCCGCCGAAGCCGTTCGTGCGGCCTCGCGTCGTCGTGTTCGCGGGTGATCACGGCGTCACCGCGCAGGGCGTCTCGGCGTACCCGAGCGAGGTGACCGGCCAGATGGTCGCGAACTTCCTCACCGGCGGCGCTGCGGTGAACGTGCTCGCCCAGGTCGCGGGCGCCACGGTGCGCGTGGTCGACATGGCCGTCGACGCGGACACCCCGGCCGCGGTCAGCGCGCACAAGGTGCGGCGCTCGTCCGGGTCGATCGACCGCGAGGACGCGCTGACCCGTGAGGAGTGCGAGCTCGCGATCGCGGCCGGCCGCGCCATCGCCGACGAGGAGGTCGACGCGGGCGCCGACGTGCTCGTCGCGGGCGACATGGGCATCGGCAACACGACGCCGGCCGCCGTGCTGATCGCGTCGCTGACCGGGTCGGAGCCGGTCGCGGTCGTCGGCCGCGGCACGGGCATCGACGACCAGGCGTGGATGCGCAAGACGGCGGCGATCCGCGACGCGCTGCGCCGGGCCCGCCTGGTGATCAGCGACCCGATCGCGTTGCTGGCCACGGCCGGTGGCGCGGACCTGGCGGCGATGGCCGGGTTCGTGGCGCAGGCCGCCGTGCGACGGACTCCGGTGGTGCTCGACGGCGTCGTCGTCGGTGCGGCCGCGGTCGTCGCCGAGGAGCTGGCGCCGGGTGCGCGCGAGTGGTGGGTGGCCGGGCACCAGTCGGCCGAGCCCGCGCACGCGATCGCGCTCGGGCACCTGAACCTGAAGCCGCTGCTGGAGTTCGAGATGCGGCTCGGCGAGGGTTCCGGTGCGGTGGCGGCGCTGCCGTTGCTGATCTCGGCGGTGAAGGTGCTCGCCGAGATGGCGACCTTCGACAGCGCCGGCGTCACGAACAAGGAATGAAGCTCGCGTTCTCCTGGCTGACCGTCTTGCCGCTGCGCGTCGACGACGTCGACCGCAAAGCGGCGGGACGGGCCATCGCATGGACGCCGGTCGTCGGCGTCGTGCTCGGCGCGTTCGTCGTCGGCGTGCTGAAGCTGCTGGCGATATCCAATATATCGGCGCTGGTGGCCGGGTTCCTGGTCGTCGGCGTCGTCGCGCTGTCCACGCGCGGCATGCACCTCGACGGACTCGCCGACGTCGCCGACGGGCTCGGTTGCTACGGGCCGCCGGAACGCGCGCTCAAGGTCATGAAGGACGGCGGCGCGGGGCCGTTCGGGGTCGTCTCGCTGATCGTCGTGCTGGGTGCGCAGGCCGCGGCACTTCCCAACGCTCACTGGGGTGTCGTGCTCCTCGCGTTCGCGACGAGCCGCGCGGCGTTCGGCATCTGCTGCATGCATGGCGTGCCCGCCGCACGGCCTGAGGGGCTGGGTGCGCTCGTTGCGGGCACACAACATCCGTTGATGGTCATCGGAACGTGGGTGGCGCTCGCCGCCGCAGCGGTTCCGCTCGGTTGGCGCGCGGTCGTCGCCGTCGTCATCGCGTTCGCACTGGTGTGGGGGCTCGTGAAGCACACCGGAAAGCGTTTCGGCGGCATCACCGGTGATGTGCTCGGTGCTGCCGCCGAAATCGCGCTTCTGGCCGTGCTGGTGATCGCCTAGCCGAAGAGCTTGGTCATCCAGCCGTGGGTGTCGGCGACGTGGCCGTGCTGGAGGCCGGTCAGGCGCTCGCGCAGCTTCATCGTCACCGCACCGGTGCCGCCGTCGGCGATGTCGAACTCGCCACCGGCGTGCTTGACGTGGCCGACCGGCGTGATGACCGCGGCCGTGCCACAGGCGAAGACCTCGGTGAGCTCACCGGAGGCGTTGGCCTTCTCCCACTCGTCGGTCGAGATGCGACGCTCCTCCACGGACAGTCCGAGGTCGGAGGCCAGCGCCAGCAACGAGTTGCGGGTGATGCCCGGCAGCAGCGTGCCGGTCAGCTCCGGGGTGACGACCTTGTCGCCGAAGACGAAGAACAGGTTCATCCCGCCCATCTCCTCGACCCAGCGGCGTTCCACCGCGTCGAGCCAGACGACCTGGTCGCAGCCCTTCTCGGCGGCCTGGGCCTGCGCCACGAGGGACGCGGCGTAGTTGCCGGCGAACTTGGCCGCGCCGGTGCCACCGGGGGCCGCGCGGACGTACTCGGTCGAGAGCCACACGCTCACCGGGCGGACGCCGCCCGCGAAGTAGGAGCCGGCGGGTGAGGCGATCAGCACGTACAGGTACTCGGACGCGGGTCGCACGCCGAGGCCCTTCTCCGTGGAGATCATGAACGGCCGCAGGTAGAGGGACTCCTCCTCGGCCGACGGCACCCAGCGGTCGTCGACCGCGAGGATCTGCCGGACGGACTCCAGGAAGAGCTCGTCGGGAAGTTCGGGCATCGCCATGCGGCGGGCCGAGGAGCGGAAGCGCTCGGCGTTGGCCTCAGGGCGGAAGGACGCGATCGAACCGTCGGGCTGCCGGTAGGCCTTGAGCCCTTCGAAGATCGCCTGGCCGTAGTGCAGCACCATTGCCGCGGGGTCCAGTGCGAGGGTGGAGTACGGGCCGACTTCAGCGTCGTGCCAGCCCTTCTCGCGGTTCCAGCGGATCGTCACCATGTGGTCGGTGAAGTGCTGCCCGAAGCCCGGCTTGGCAAGTACCTCCGCTACGCGCTCCGGGGTCGCCGGGTGCGGGTGGGGAGTCCGGGTGAAAGGCAACGCGCTCGTCATGTGAGCACGGTAACCCGCTGGTCGGGATACGGAAAATCGTCTTCCCAAAACTCGGACGTCCTACTAACTCGGACTCGCTAGAGTGCCCGCCCATGACCGAGGCGGAAAGATCTTCGAGGGGTGCGGACGTCCGCACCGTGCTGCAGGCCGCGCTGCTCGTTCTGGGCACCGGCATGACTTTGCTGGACGGCTGGGTTCTCGGCGGTGTCGGCGGTGTGGTGGGCGCCGTGTTCGCCGCCGCGATCTTCCTGGTCGTCTACTGGGCGCTCACCAAGGAAAGCGAGTCCACCAACGGCCGCATCATCGGGCTTGCGGTGTGCGTTGGCGTGACGCTGCTCGTTTTCCTCTCAGTAACGCTGTCAGGCTGATGATGCCGGTGCCGGCGCCCAGTCCCGCGAGCGAGATGAGCAGTGCGGGCACCGGCATGCTCATCGCGAGCAGCACCGAGAGCCCCAGTCCGAGACAAGCGGTGCGCATGGGCCACGTGCGGTCGTTCTGCAGCAGGACGCGCGCCGACGCGTTGCTGAAGGCGTAGTAGAACAACGTCCCGCACGCCGCCACGCCCAGTGCTGTCGCCATCGGCATGAGGACTACCGCGAGAGCGCTGGCGACGACTACGACGAGGGAAAGCGCACCGGGCTTGAGGCGCGTCGGCAGGTCGCCGTCCTCGGTGAGACCGGTCAGCGTGCGGTGTGCGGACGCGAGAACGAAGTGCAGTGCCGACACACCGGCCACCGCCGCGGCGATCTGCACGAGCGGCACCAACGCGGACGCGTCCGCGGCGACGAGCGCGTCTCGCAGCGGTGCGGGCGACAACGCGAGGCGCGCGCTGCCGAGCTGTCGCAGCACACCGGCGCCCACGGCCAGGTAGACCACGAAGGACAGTCCGATGAGGACTGGAATCGCGACCTTGAGCGCGGCCGGCGAGCGGTGCGGTTCACCGCGGTGCGGGGCGGTGATGCGTTCGAAACCCGCGAACGCCATGAACATCAGGCCCGCGACGCCGACGAGCTCGTTGACCGAACCGGTCTCTCCCGCCGACGGCACCGGTTCGATCGAGAAGCTCGACGCCACCACGAGAGCCAGCACGCCGAGTACGACCAGGGACACGAGAACACTGACGCCCGTGCTGAAGCGGAACCCGACCGCGCCGAGCACCGCCGTCGCGACGATGAGGGCGAGCGCGCCGATCACCGGCTGGTCCGGCACGACGTACGCGCCGAACATCGACGCCACTGCCGCCGCCATCGCCGCTCTGCCGAGCAGGTGGGCGCTCGCCGTCATCCGTGCGGGCCACAAACCGAGCTGTGCGCGCACATGTCCGTAACCGCCGCCGACGTCCGGATAGGCACGGGACTGGTCCGCGGTCGAGAAGGCCGAGCACAACGCGGCGAGCGCGGAAATGGCCAGCGCCGGGAGCACCCACCAGCCCGCAAGGCTTGCGGCTGGGGCGAATCCGGCGAAAACCCCCGCACCGAGCACCGCGGGAAGACCGAGCGCGACCGTGGCAACGATCTCGCGAGGCGTGTGGGTCACCGGTACACAGTCGCAGATGCGGCATCCGGCCGTAACCACCCGGTCGACTGATGCGGGAAACGGGCGAATCGCCACCGTGAGCAACTGTCAACGTCACGGATTGCGGCGAACGTGGCGGGCCTGGGCATTAGTGGGAGTGTCCGACCTTTAGCATGGGTCACGATTCCGAGCACCCCTACCACGTACAACCCTGGAGCAGCACGTGACAGCCCCGAAGCTGGCCCTCACCGAAGGTGACCTGAGCACCACCGCCGCTGACGCAGTCGTCGTGGGAACCCTGCAGGGTGCGGACGGTCTGGAGCTCGCGCCCGGCGCCGACGCTGTCAACGCCGCGTTCGACGGCGCGCTGCTCGAGGTGCTGGGCACCCTGCGCGCGTCGGGCAAGGCCGACGAGCTCGTGAAGGTCCCGACGTTCGGCAAGCTCGCCGCCCCGCTCGTGCTGGCTGTCGGGCTCGGCAAGTCGCCAGAAAATGGTGTCGGTGAGGAGCAGGTGCGGCGCGCGTCCGGTGTCGCCGCCCGCGCGCTGGCCGGCAAGAAGCGCGCGCTGAACACGCTGGCTTCGCTGCACGTGGCCGCCGCGGCCGAGGGCACGCTGCTGGGCGCCTACACGTTCACCGAGTACAAGTCGGACAAGGGGGAGGGCCCGGTCGCGAAGGTCGACCTGATCGCGGCCGGCTCCAAGGAGAACAAGGCCGCGCTGAAGGCCGCCGTCGCGATCGCCGAGGCCGTCGCCATCGCGCGTGACTTCATCAACACGCCGCCGAACGACCTCTATCCCGGCTCGTTCGCCGACCGCGCTTCGAAGCTGGCCACCGCCGCGGGTCTCGACGTCGAGGTGCTCGACGAGAAGGCGCTGAAGAAGCAGGGCTTCGGCGGCATCCTGGGCGTCGGCGGCGGTTCGACGCGCCAGCCGCGGCTCGTGCGCATCTCCTACAAGGGCGCCAAGGCCACGAAGAAGGTCGCGCTCGTCGGCAAGGGCATCACGTTCGACACCGGCGGCATCTCGATCAAGCCGGCCGCGGGCATGGACGAGATGACCTCGGACATGTCGGGCGCCGCCGCGATCGTCGCCACGATGGTGCTGGCCGCGAAGCTCAAGTACCCGCTGGAGATCATCGCGTCGATCCCGATGGCGGAGAACATGCCGTCCGGTGACGCCTACCGCCCCGGCGACGTGCTGACCATGTACGGCGGCAAGACGGTCGAGGTGCTCAACACCGACGCCGAGGGCCGCCTGATCCTGTCCGACGCCATCGTGCGCGCGTGCGAGGACGGCCCGGACTACCTGATCGAGACCGCGACCCTCACCGGCGCGCAGGTCGTGGCCCTGGGCAAGCGCACCGCGGGCGTCATGGGCTCCGACGAGTTCCGCGACCGCGTGGCCGCCATCGGCACCGCGGTCGGCGAGTCGGCCTGGCCGATGCCGCTGCCCGAGGAGCTGCGCGCGGACCTCGACTCGCGCCTGGCGGACCTCGCGAACGTCACCGGCCACCGCTGGGGCGGCATGCTCGCGGCGGGCCTGTTCCTGCGCGAGTTCGTGGCCGAGGGCGTCCAGTGGGCGCACATCGACATCGCGGGCCCGGCGTACCACACGGGTGGCGCGTACGGGTACACCGCGAAGGGCGGCACCGGCGTTCCGGTGCGGACCATCGCGGCCGTGCTGGCGGACATCGCGGCCAACGGCTGATCTCCCTTCTTCGACACGGGCGGAGTTCCTTCGGGGACTCCGCCCGTTCGCTGTGACCGTCCTCGTTGGACGAACCCTCCTGCACCGTCCAACGAGGACGATCCGCCTCCGGCCGACGCCTGCCCAGGCCTTTGCAACGAGTCTTTTGCGGACGAAGTCCAAAGAGTCATTGCTAAGGTGCAGGTCGCAGGGGTGGGCGAAACTGATATATCGGTGCCGCTGGAGTGGGCGAGGCGGTTTACTCGGCTGCGTGTCAGCTGTTCGCAACTTCTTGAAAGGCATGCGCAGGGGCTCGGTGGTGAGCGGGACCGTCGGGTCGATCCACCACTTCGGGGTGTTCGTCCACCTCGACGGCGAGCCCGATCCCGATGATCCGATCGGGTTCGTCCGGGTTCCCGAGATCACCTGGCGCCACTTCGACGAGGTGGAGGAGGTGCTCGCGACCGGTGATCGCGTGCGCGGCGTGGTGATCGACGTCGATGAGCGGCGCAGGCAGGTGTGCGTCTCGCTCAAGGCGCTGCAGCCGGATCCGCCTCCGGTTCGGGAGATGACCGAGAACGACGTGAGGTTGGAGGCGTTGCGGCGCAAGTTGCTCGACTGAGCGCTGACGGCGGGCGGCTGATCGGAGACACACCTCTCACCGGACTAGGCGACAGGGCTCCGTGAGAGAAGAATTTCCACATGGGGACGCATCGGTACGAAGTTGACGTCGTCTGGACCGGGAACACCGGGAGCGGGACTTCCGGGTACAAGGCTTATGAGCGGGCGCACGAGGTTCGGGCCGAGGGCAAGGAAATGATCCTCGGGTCGTCGGATCCGTCGTTCCGGGGTGATCGCTCCCGCTACAACCCCGAGGAGCTGCTCGTCGCGTCGCTGTCGCAGTGCCACATGCTCTGGTACCTGCACCTCGCGTCGGTCAACGGCGTCGTCGTCACCGACTACAGCGATCACGCGACCGGGACGATGGCCGAGCACCCGGACGGGTCCGGGCGGTTCACCGAGGTGATTCTCAATCCCGTGGTGACCATCGCCGATCCCACGACTCGGGAGACGGCTCAGGCGTTGCACGAGAAAGCTCACTCGATGTGCTTCATCGCGGCGAGCGTCAATTTTCCCGTGCGGCACGAACCGTCGGTGAAGGTTTAGAGATCGCCCGAGGCCTTTTTGCGCGCGGTGTAGTCGCGCATGCGCTTGGGGTAGCCGACGATGCCGGCGTCGTAGATCGGCATGCCGAGTTTGCGGGCGAACGAACGCGCGGCGTCCGGGGACGCGACTCGGCGGCGGGTCCACTCGCCGTCGTGAGCGACCAAAACCACAGTGGTTTCGGTCACCGTCGTCTTCGGCTCCACATAGGCCTCGACGCCCTGACGGCTCTTCGTCCACTGCTCGAGGTGGCTCGTGTCCTGGGTGGAGGCGGTCCTGAGCACTCCTGGACGCGGCTTCCTGCGAAAACGATCGAACAGCCCCATCGGGCACCTCCTGCGCTTCCCTCCACCATGGTGCCAGGTAGGGGTGTTATGAGTAGGTGAATGATCAGAGACGGGCATGGTGTCCCATGCCGGATCACCATGCTCCGGCAACTAGTGACAAGATGGCCGCGTACCTCGCGCGCACCCGCGCGTAGTAAGTAATCCCGAGGAGATCCGAAGTGACTTCGCCGGAACTGGAGTCGGCCACCAACGCCGATCTCGTCATCCTCGGCGGTGGTTCAGGTGGCTACGCCTGCGCGTTCCGCGCGGCTGAGCTCGGCCTGTCCGTCGTCCTGGTCGAGAAGGACAAGCTGGGTGGCACGTGCCTGCATCGCGGCTGCATCCCGACCAAGGCGCTGCTGCACGCGGCCGAGGTCGCGGACAACGCGCGTGAAGGCGACCAGTTCGGTGTGAAGAGCTCGCTCGAGGGCATCGACATCGCGGGCGTCAACTCGTACAAGGACGGCGTGATCTCGCGGCTCTACAAGGGCCTGCAGGGGCTCGCGAAGGCCAACAAGGTCACCCTGGTCGAGGGCGCGGGCACGTTCGTCGGCCCGAACACCGTCGTCGTGAACGGTCAGCGCTACGTCGGCAAGAACGTGGTCCTCGCGACCGGTTCGTACGCCCGCAGCCTGCCCGGGCTGGAGATCGGCGGCCGGGTCATCACCAGCGACCAGGCGCTCAACCTGGACTTCATCCCGGAGAAGGTCGTCGTCCTGGGCGGCGGCGTCATCGGCGTGGAGTTCGCCAGCGTGTGGCGGTCGTTCGGCGCGGACGTCACCATCGTCGAGGCCCTGCCCCGCCTGGTGCCGGCCGAGGACGAGTACGCGTCCAAGCAGCTCGAGCGCGCGTTCCGCAAGCGCGGCATCAAGTTCAAGACCGGCGTGAAGTTCACCGGCGCCACCCAGTCCGACTCCGGCGTGTCGATCACGCTGGAGAACGGCGACGTCCTCGACGCCGACCTGCTGCTCGTCGCGGTCGGCCGCGGCCCGAACAGCGCGGGCCACGGCTACGAGGAGGCCGGCGTCACGATCGACCGCGGGTTCGTCATCACCGACGAGCGCCTGCGCACGAACCTGCCGAACGTCTACGCCGTCGGCGACATCGTGCCGGGCCTGCAGCTCGCGCACCGCGGTTTCCAGCAGGGCATCTTCGTGGCCGAGGAGATCGCGGGCCAGAACCCGAAGGTGATCGACGAGGCGGGCATCCCGCGCGTCACCTACTGCAAGCCCGAGGTCGCCTCCGTCGGTCTCTCCGAGGCCGCGGCCAAGGAGAAGTACGGTTCCGCCGAGGTGTTCATCTACGACCTCGCGGGCAACGGCAAGAGCCAGATCCTCAAGACCGCCGGTGGCGTGAAGCTCATCAAGGCGCCCGACGGCCCCGTCGTCGGCGTGACCATGGTCGGCGAGCGCGTCGGCGAGCTGATCGGTGAGGCCCAGCTGATCTACAGCTGGGAGGCTTACCCGGAGGACGTGGCTCCGCTGATCCACGCCCACCCGACCCAGACTGAAGCCCTCGGCGAGGCCTTCCTCGCCCTGGCCGGCAAGCCGCTGCACGTGCACGGCTGACCGTTCCCCACACAAAGTCAGCCACACGAGAGCACGAGGAGTCAGCGAACAATGGCCTTCTCCGTCCAGATGCCCGCACTCGGTGAGAGTGTCACCGAGGGCACGGTCACCCGGTGGTTGAAGCAGGAAGGCGACCGGGTGGAGGTGGACGAGCCGTTGCTCGAGGTGTCCACCGACAAGGTCGACACCGAGATCCCGTCCCCGGCGGCCGGCGTCCTGCAGAAGATCGTCGCGCAGGAGGACGACACCGTCGAGGTCGGCGGCGAGCTCGCGGTCATCGGTGACGGTGACAGCGGTTCCGCCGCGCCGGCACCGGCTCCGGCCCAGGAGTCCGCGCCCCAGGAAACGTCACAGCCCGAGCCCGAGCAGACGCAGCCTTCCGCGCAGCCCGCCGAGGCCGCTCAGGAAGCTCCGGCTCCCGCCCAGTCGGGTGGTTCCGCCGAGGGCACCGACGTCACGATGCCGGCGCTCGGCGAGTCCGTCACCGAGGGCACCGTCACCCGCTGGCTCAAGCAGGTCGGCGACAGCGTCGAGGTCGACGAGCCGCTGCTCGAGGTCTCGACCGACAAGGTCGACACCGAGATCCCGTCGCCGGTCGCGGGCACGCTGCTCGAGATCACCGCCGGTGAGGACGAGACCGTCGAGGTCGGCGGCAAGCTCGCCGTCATCGGTTCGGGCAGCCCGGCTCCGGCCGCCGCTCCCGCCCCTGCCCCGGCGCCCGCTCCCCAGCAGGCTGCTCCGGCTCCCGCGCCCGCCCCAGCTCCTGCCCCGCAGGCCGCTCCGGCACCTGCCCCGGCCGCTCCGGCTCCGCAGGTCGCGCCCGCCGCGTCTTCTTCCGACGACGCCAACGGCACGCCGTACGTCACTCCGCTCGTGCGCAAGCTCGCGTCGGAGAACGGCATCGACCTGGGCTCGCTGAAGGGCACCGGCGTCGGTGGCCGCATCCGCAAGCAGGACGTGCTCGCCGCCGTCGAGGCCAAGAAGGCCCCGGCTCCGGCGCCCGCCGCCGCTCCGGCTGCCACCGCTCCGGCCGCTCGCACCGCTGCCCCGGCCGCGGTCGACAACTCGGGCAAGCGCGGCACCGTGCAGAAGCTCCCGCGCCTGCGCCAGATCGTCGCGCAGCGCACGCGTGAGTCGCTGCAGATGTCGGCCCAGCTCACCCAGGTGTTCGAGGTCGACGTGACCAAGATCGCCCGGCTGCGCAACCAGGCGAAGAAGGCGTTCGAGGCTCGTGAGGGCGCGAAGCTCACGTTCCTGCCGTTCTTCGCCAAGGCCGCCATCGAGGCCCTCAAGGCCCACCCGGTGCTCAACGCGTCAATCGACGAGGAGCGCAAGGAGGTCACCTACCACGGTGCCGAGCACCTCGGTCTGGCGATCGACACGGAGCGCGGCCTGCTCAACGCCGTGATCCACAACGCCGGTGACCTGAACCTGTCGGGCATCGCCCACAAGATCGGTGACCTGGCCGGGCGCGCCCGTTCGAACAAGCTCACCCCGGACGAGCTCACCGGCGGCACGTTCTCGCTGACCAACCTCGGCAGCAACGGCGCCCTCTTCGACACCCCGATCATCCAGCAGCCGCAGGTCGGCATCCTGGGCGTCGGCGTCGTCAAGAAGCGCGCGGTCGTCATGACCGACGAGGACGGCAACGACACCATCGCGATCCGCTCGATGATGTACCTCGCGCTCACCTACGACCACCGCCTGGTCGACGGTGCCGACGCGGGCCGTTTCCTCACGACGGTGAAGAACCGTCTCGAGGAGGGCGCGTTCGAGGCCGACCTCGGTCTCTGACAGCCGCTGAGCAGTACTGATATCCGATATATCGGATATCGGCGAAGAGTGTGATCTGAAGGCCACTCCGGTTTGCCGGGGTGGCCTTCAGCACATCCTGGGTCACGTAGGGGATCTGTGGCTGTGCATGCGGTGCTGGAGTGGGGAACGATCTACACATGCGAGTTGTCATCGCGGGATCGTCGGGCCTGATCGGAACGAGCCTGGTGGCGTCGATGCGCGCCGCCGGCCACGAGGTGCTGCGGCTGGTGCGCCGCAAAGCCGCCGCTCCTGACGAGCGCGGGTGGGACCCGTACGCCGGGCGCATCGACGAGGGCACGTTCGAGGGCGTCGACGCCGTCGTCAACCTGTGTGGTGCGGGCATCGGCGACAAGCGGTGGGACGACGCGCGCAAGCAGGTGCTGCACGACAGCCGGGTCGTGCCGGCCGAGGTGCTGTCGGCGGCGGTCGTCGAGCACGGCGTGCCGACGCTGGTGAACTCGTCGGGCGCCCACTTCTACGGCGACACCGGGTCACGGCTCGCGGACGAGGACGCACCCGGCGGCCACACGTTCATGTCGCGGCTGACCCAGGACTGGGAGGCGGCGACGTCGGTGGCGCAGGAAGGCGGCGTGCGGGTCGTGCTCATGCGCACCGCTGTCGTCATCTCGCCGTCGGGTGGGGTGTTCGGCCGGCTGAAGCCGGTGTTCCAGTTCTTCCTGGGCGGCAAGCTCGGGACCGGCGAGCAGTTCTTCCCGTGGGTGTCGCTGGACGACGTCGTGTCCGCGTACCGCTTCGTCGTGGAGAACGAGGAGATCAGCGGCCCTGTGAACGTCGCGGGTCCGACGCCGGTGACGAACGCCGAGTTCACCAAGGCAGTAGGCACAGCGCTGCACCGGCCGACGCCGTGGGTGGTGCCGGCGTTCGCGCTGAAGACGTTGCTCGGCGGTGAGATGGCCGAGGAGTTGCTGCTCAGCGGGCCGGGGCTGACACCGAAGGTGCTGGAGAGCCGCGGCTTCCACTTCATGCATCCGGCGTTGCCGTCGGCGTTGAACGCGGCGGTCGCATGACGCGTGTGGTGGCGGCTGTACTGGTGATCTCGTGGGTGTTGCTCGGAATGCCCGAGCTCACCGCGCTCGACGTGTGGGTGCACGACGCGCTTCCGCGTCCGGAGTGGCTGCGCGCGACGGCCGCCGTGGTGACCGTGGTGCTCGGGCCGACGCTCGGGTGGGCGTTCGCGGCTGTGTTGTTCGTGCTCGCGTGGCGGCGGCGCGACCTACGGCTGTGGAAGGCGTTGGCGTTGCACGGACTGTGTTGCGCGACGTTGCTGACGCGGTGGCTGTTCGACCGGGTACGCCCAATCGAGTACCACCTGCCGAGCTACCCGAGCGGGCACACGGTGGCGGTCGCCTCGGTCGGGTTCACGATGGTGGTGCTGCTCCGACGCGGTGTCCTGTGGGCTGTAGTTTTGTCGGCTGTGCTCGCCGTGCTCGTGGCCGGGTTCGCCAGGGTCGTGCTGGAGATGCACTGGGTCACCGACGTCATCGGCGCGGTGCTGGGTGTGACGGGTGTTGGACTCGTGGCAGCGCTCGCGCTGGGGTTGGTAACGTCGGGTCGTGAACTCGTGCCGGACCTCGTCAGACCCCGTCGTCATCCGTGAGCTGGGGCTCATCGACTACATGGCGGCGTGGGACCTCCAGAAGGAGCTCGCGGAGGAGCGCGCCGCCGGCACTGGTCCGGACACGCTGCTGTTGCTGGAGCACCCGCCGGTCTACACCTGCGGCCGGCGCACCCTCGACGAGGAACGCCCGCGCGGTGGCAGCACCCCGGTCATCGACGTCGACCGCGGCGGCAAGATCACCTGGCACGGACCGGGGCAGCTGGTCGGCTACCCGATCGTCAGGCTGGCCGAGCCGATGGACGTCGTGGAGTACGTGCGACGCATCGAGCAGGGCCTGATCGACGTCTGCGACCGGCTCGGCGTGCACACCGGCCGGATCGAGGGCCGCAGCGGCGTGTGGATTCCCGCCGACGACCGCGGTCCCGAGCGCAAGGTCGCCGCCATCGGCATCCGCGTGCAGCGCGGCGTGACCATGCACGGCTTCGAGATCAACTGCAACGCGAGCCTTGAGGCGTTCGGCGACATCATCCCGTGCGGCATCAAGGACGCGGGCGTCGCTTCGCTCTCGCACGAGCTGGGCCGGGACGTCACGGTGGCCGAGGTGCTGCCGCTGGCCCGTGACGCTGTGCTCGCGGCGCTCGACGGAACTCTCCCCCTGACGGACCGCACTTTGACCCGCAGTGGCCCCGTCGCGCCGGGGATCACCTTCGCTAGCATTCCGTAGCCCCGCGGCGGGGAGCTCGCGGGATCGCGGAGGAGGGTGCGTCGTGAGACTTTCTCGACGCCAGTTGTTCACGGCTGCCGGTGTCACGGCGCTCGCGTCATCAGGAACGTTCTCGGGTGCGGCGGCGGCGCCAAAGAAAGTCACCGCACCCGTGCGCACTTGGAGTGGCGAGATCAGCGTCGGCGACTGGGAGCAGTACTACCTCGGGCTCGACGGTGGAGCTCACCAAAAGGCGCTCAGCGCATTGGACATCGCCTATCGCGACGGCGTTCGCGCGGACGAGCCGTACCTGACGGTGCCGGTCGAGTCCGTGCGGCGGGCCGCGCTGGAGTTCGGCGACCACGCGGCCGCCGACGTGTTGCGCGACCGCTTCGACCTCGACTCGCCGTCCATGCTCGGGCGCGGGTTGCAGCTGGTGTTCGGGGAGGACGGGCTGGAAAAGCGCTTCCTCGACGATCCCGCGTTGCAGCTGCGATATATCGGATATCGGCGGCGCTTCGCGAAGTACGTCATGCCGATGCCGGCCGAGGTGCGCAAAGCGCTCGCCTGATATCCAATATCCAGCATCTGATATCCGATACCCGATATCCAGAATCCGATGTATTAGAGCTGGGGCGCGACGTCCGCGGCGATCTCGGTGATGTGGTCGAGGTCGGCCAGGTCCAGCGTCTGCAGGTACACGCGCTGGACACCGGTCGCCTCACGCCAGGTGCCGATGCGGTCGACGACCTCGGCAGCAGTGCCGGCTAGGCCGTTCTGCTTGAGCTCGTCGACCTCACGGCCGATCGCGGCCGCGCGGCGGGCGACGTCGGCGTCGGTGCGGCCGACGCAGGCGACGAGCGCGACCGAGCGGATGATCTCGCGAGGGTCGCGGCCGATCTCCTCGCAGGCGGCGTCGACCCGGGCGAACTGCTCGACGGCGGCGTCGACGCCGGCGAACGGCAGGTTGAACTCGGTGGCGTAGGACGCGGCCAGCGCCGGCGTCCGGCGAGCACCCATGCCACCGATCAGCACCGGGACGCGCTCTTGCGCCGGCTTGGGCAGTGCGGGCGAGTCGGTCAGCGTGTAGTGCTTGCCCTCGAACGAGAAGGTGCCGCCGAGCGGGGTCTCCCACAGGCCGGTGATGACCGCGAGCTGCTCCTCGTAGCGCTCGAAGCGCTCACCCAGCGACGGGAACGGGATGCCGTACGCGGTGTGCTCGCCCTCGTACCAGCCCGCGCCGATGCCGAACTCCACCCGGCCGCCGGACATCTGGTCGACCTGGGCGACGCTGATGGCGAGCGGGCCGGGGTAGCGGAACGTCGCCGCCGTCATCAGCGTGCCCAGGCGGATCGTGGTCGTGTCGCGGGCCAGGCCGGCGAAGGTGATCCACGGGTCCGTCGGGCCGGGCAGACCGTCGACCGGTCCCATCTTGAGGTAGTGGTCGGAGCGGAAGAAGGCGCCGTACCCGGCGTCCTCGGCCGTCCTGGCCACGCGGAGCAGGTCGTCGTAGCTCGCCCCCTGCTGGGGCTCGGTGAAGATGCGCAGTTCCACGACAAAGAACTTAGTCCTGCGAACGACATCCGGCGAGGGCACACCCCGGCGGCCAAGCTAGAGAAAGCGCGGTGCCGGGGCAGCGGCACCGTCCGAAGTGAACACGCCGCGTGCCACCAGATGCGGGTGCGCGGCCGCTTCCTCCAAGGTCAGCACCGGTGTCACGCAGGCGTCGGAAGCAGCGAACACCTCCGCCCACTCGTCGCGGGTGCGCGTGCGGAACACCTCGGCGAACGTCTTGCGCAGCAACGGCCACCCGTCACGGTCCAGCTGAGCCGGAAGATCGTCCGCGGACAACTCCAATCCGGACAACAACAACGCGTAGAACTGCGGTTCCAAAGACCCCACGGCGACCGAACGGCCGTCCGCACACTCGTAGATCGAGTAGAACGGGCATCCGCCGTCGAGCAGGTTGGCGTCCGGCGCGTCCTCCCACACCGACTGCGCCTTCATCGACCAGATCATCTGCGCCAGCGACGCCACCCCGTCGACGATCGCCGCGTCCACGACCTGACCGAGGCCGGTGCGCTGGCGTTCCCACAACGCCGCCAGCACGCCCAGCACGAGGTACAGGGACCCGCCGCCGAAGTCGCCGACCAGGTTCAGCGGCGGCTTGCCGATCGCGTGCAGCACCCCGGTCACCGACAGGTAGTTGATGTCGTGGCCGGCCCGATCAGCCAGCGGCCCGGACTGGCCCCAGCCGGTCATCCGCGCGTAGACCAGTCCGGGATTGACCGCGAGACAGTCGGAAGGCCCCAGCCCCAGCCGCTCCAGCACGCCGGGCCGGAAGCCCTCGATCACCACGTCGGCTGCGGCGATCAGCGACAGCACCGAGGCGCGGCCCTCCGCCGACTTCAGGTCCGCGGACACCGAACGCCTGCCGCGCAACAGGAAGTCGCGGGAGGCGTCCGGCACCACGGACAGCCCGCCGGACGGACGCTCGACGCGCACGACCTCCGCGCCGAGGTCCGCGAGCAGCATGGCACCGTGCGGACCGGGCCCGATGCCGCCGAACTCGACGACCTTCAGACCTTCCAGAGGAGCCATCAGGCTTCGAACGAGAGGCGCGGGGCGAAGATCGCGCCCGACGACTCGGCCAGACCGCGCATCGCCTTGGCGTGGTTGCCGAAGTCCGGGTGCGCCAGAGCGGCGCGCAGCGCGTCGGCGCTCTCCCACAACGCGATGTTGACGTACGAAGCCGGGTCGTCCAGCTGTCGCGACAGCGTGTACTTGATCAGGCCCGGCTGTTCCCGCAGGAACGCCGCCGTCTCGTCGAAGGCCTTCTCGAACTCCTCGGGGTCACCGGTGAGCGTGAAGCGGTTGACGAAGGTGATCATGCCAGGCACTCCCCTACAGGAAACGGTGTCAGCTGCACCAAAACCATGCACACCGCGTCTTGAGACGTGCTCAAGGAACGCCCGCCACTCTCGGTCCATGCGCATCATCGATCTGTCTTCCCACATTGACGCAGCCGCGTACGAAGCGGACCCGGTGACGCACGAGGTGCTCACGGCCGCCCAGGGTGCCGAACACATGGCCGAGCAGCTCAAGGCACGGCTGGGCATCGAGTTCGACGTGTCCGTGCTGCGGGACTCCGAGTTCCTGACGCTGGACCGGATCAGCCTGACCTCCCACACCGGCACGCACGTGGACGCCCCGAGTCACTACGGCTCGAAAACCACGTACGGCAACGGAATCCCGCGCCACATCGACGAGATGCCGTTGGAGTGGTTCCACAACCCCGGCGTGAAGCTCGACGTCCGCGGTCACGGCACCGGCGTCATCGGGCCCGAAGTCCTCGAAAAGGAGTTCGCCCGCATCGGTTACACGCCGAAGCCGATGGACGTCGTCATCCTCGACACCGGCGCCGCCGAGCACGCGGGCACCCAGACCTACTTCACCGACTACACCGGACTCGACGGCCCCGCCACGAACTTCCTGCTGGACCTGGGAGTCAAGGTGATCGGCACCGACGCGTTCAGCCTCGACGCGCCGTTCCCGGACATCGTCAAGCGCTACCTGACGACCAAGGACGAGAGCGTGCTGTGGCCCGCGCACTTCGCCGGCCGCGACCGCGAGTACTGCCAGATCGAACGGCTCGCGAACCTGGAGGCGTTGCCGGACTTCGGGTTCACCGTCGTCGCGTTCCCGGTCAAGATCAAGGGCGCCGGCGCGGGCTGGACCAGGGCCGTCGCGCTTCTCGACGACTAGCTCTCAAGTGAGAGCTGAATCACCGTACTTACCTTGAAAAGCATGGAAAACAACGAAACACCACCCGAGAACGAAGACCACATCGTCCGCGGCATCGACTAGATGCCCGCCAAAGGGCCGCCCTCCAGCCGAGGGCGGCCCTTTTATACGTTCTAGACCAACCGAGCGCGAGCAGCCTCAACGGAATCCGTGGCGTCCAGCAACGGCAACACCTGAGAAGCCCCGTGCCGCACCGCCTTCGTGCGACGCGCGAAGGACGTCAAGGTCTGACCGGGGCCGGCCTCGACCAGCAGCACGTCGTACATCGCCAGCAGGTCGTTCAACGCCGGTCCGAAGTAGACGGCGTCGGTCAGCTGACGAGTCCAGAACCGCGCGGACAGCGCGTCCTCCGGAGTCATCAACGTGCCCGTGTACCCCGAGTACACCGGCATCCGCGGAGCGCGCGGCGAGACGTTCCACGCCGCCAGCGCCGAATCCACGGCGGGCTGCATCGCCGGGCTGTGGAACGGCGTGGTGGCCGGCACGGTCACCACGATGAACTCGTCCGCCTCCAACCGCGCCCGGACCTGAGCCAACGGCTCGTCCGACCCCGCCAGCATCGTCTGCCGCGCGGAGTTCACCGCCGCGATCGCCACGTCGCCAGCCAGATAGGGCAGCAGCTCGGCCTCGGAAGCCGCCACCGCCAGCATCCCGCCGGACGGGATCGACACGGCCGACACGACCCGGTCCCGCACCAGCGACACCGCTTCCTCCAACGAGAAAACGCCCGCCAGCGTCGCCGCGACGACCTCACCCGCGGAGTGCCCGATCAACGCGACGGGCTTCACTCCCCACGACAAAACCATGCGCCCCAACGCGTAGTCGACCGCGAACAGCAACGGCTGCGCGCGGGACACGTGATCGACATCAGCCCCGGACAGCCAGTCCTCACAAGCGACCGAACCGACTTCACCGAACAGCTCGAACACCTCGTCGATCACCGAGGTGAACACGGCGTCCGTGCCGTACAGCGACGCCGCCATCCGCGGGTACTGCGAGCCCTGGCCCGGAAACATCAGTGCTACGTCCACAACACGCCTCCAGAAACGGCTCAAGGCCGTGAAGGGAACACCTTCACGGCCTTGAGGCATGACATCACCTGTACTCGCGAACCACCATCGCGGAGTTGAACCCGCCCTTGCCGCGCCCGAGCACCAGAGCGGCCTTGACCTTGCCGTGCCGCGCCTCGTTCATCACGAGGTCGATCTCGTACTCCGGCACCGGGTTCTCGACGTTGACGGTCGGCGGGATCGCGCTCCAGTAGATGGAGAGGATCGCCGACGCCACGTCCAGGGACCCGCCACCGGCGAACAGCCGTCCGGTCATGGTCTTCGGGGCCGTCACCGGCACGCCGAACGGCCCGAAGATGCCCTTGATCGCCTCGGCCTCTGCCTTGTCGAGCTCGGGAATGCCCGCCGCGTCGGCGAACACCACGTCGATCTCCGAGGCGTCCATGCCGGCGTCGCGCAACGCCAGTTCGGCCGCACGCTTCAGCCCCGGCTCCCGCGAGGGCATCCGCGAGTCGAACGTCGAGGCGTACCCGACGATCTCGCCGTAGATCCGGGTGCCCGGACGTTCGGCCGCCGACTCCGGCGTCTCCAGCACCATGATCGCGCCGCCCTCGCCCGCCACGTACCCGGACGCGTCGCGGTCGAACGGCAGGTACGCACGGCGAGGGTTGTTGTTGCGGGACAGGCAACCCGACGCCTGGTGCGCCACCCACGCCCACGGGCACAGCGAGGAGTCCATGCCACCCGTCAGCGCCAGCTGCACGCCCTTGCGCAGCTGACGACGGGCGTGCCCGATGGAGTCGATGCCACCGGCCTGCTCGGACACCACCACCGCGCCAGGACCGCGTGTGCCGTGACGGATGGAGATCTGGCCCGTGTTGACCGCGTAGAACCACGCGAACGACTGGTACGCCGAGACGTACTCAGGGCCCTGGTGCCACAGCTTCTGCAGCTCCCGCTGACCGAACTCGTACCCGCCCGCCGTCGCCGCGGTGATCACCGCGATGTCGGTGTCCGGGATGTCGTTGGGCTGCACACCCGCGCCGCGCAACGCCCAGTCCGTGCCCACCAGGGTCAACCGCGTCATGTGGTCCGTCTGCGGCAGCAGCCGGCCCTGCAGGTGCCGGCCTGCCTCGAAGCCCGGCACCTCACCGGCGATCTTCGCCCAGTAGTTGGCACTGTCGAACCGGGTGATCGGCTTGATCGCCGCCTCCCCGTGCAGGGTCGCCCGCCAGTACGCGGTCGGCCCCAGCCCGTTCGGCGACGCGATGCCGATTCCCGTCACCACCGCCCGAGTCACCGGCCTGCCCCTTCCACCTTCTTGAGCACCATCGCGCTCTGGAATCCACCGAAACCACTGCCCACGGTCAGGACCGTGTCGACCTTCTTCTCCCGCGCGACCAGCGGCGTGTAGTCGAGGTCGCACTCGGGGTCCGGCTCGTGCAGGTTCGCCGTCGGCGGGATGAGGTCCTCCTCGAACGCCAGCAGCGAGCCGACGATCTCCAGCGAACCGATCGCGCCGAGCGAGTGCCCGATCATCGACTTGAAGCCCGACACCGGCGTCTTGTACGCGTGCGCGCCCAACGAACGCTTGAACGCCGCCGTCTCGTGCAGGTCGTTCTGCTTGGTGCCCGACCCGTGCGCGTTGATGTAACCGACGTCCGTGGCGTCCGCCCGCGCCTGCTTCAGCGCGATGTTGATGGCGTCGGACATCTCGATGCCCTCTGGGTGCAGGCCCGTCATGTGGTAGGCGTTGCACCGCGAGGCGAAGCCGGCGACTTCACCGTAGATGTGCGCACCGCGAGCACGGGCGTGCTCCAGCTCCTCGAGCACGATGATCGCGCAACCCTCGCCCAGCACCAGGCCGTCGCGGGTCTTGTCGAACGGCCGGCACGCGGTGGTGGGGTCGTCGTTGCGGGTGCTGGACGCGCGGATGACGTCGAAGCACACCACGGTGATCGGGGAGAGCGGGGCCTCGGTGCCGCCGGTCACGACGACGTCCGCGGAGCCCTCCATGATCAGCTCGGCGGCGTAACCCACCGAGTCCAACCCCGAGGTGCAGCCGGTCGAGACCACCGAGACCGGACCTTCGGCGCCCACGGTCCACGCCAGCTCCGTCGCCATCGAGGACGGCGTGAAGTAGTCGTAGAGGTGCGGGACGGCGTAGGACTGATCGACCTCCCAGTACTTGCCCCGGTCGGAACCGACGATGAACTCGCGTTCCAACGAGGTCGTGCACCCGACCGCGGTGCCGAGCGAGACACCGATGCGGCCCGGGTCGAGCTGGTCGAACTCGATGCCGGAGTCGGACATCGCCTCCCGGCCCGCGACGACCGCGAACTGCGCGGCCCGGTCGAGCCTGCGGATCTCCTGCGGCGTAAGGCCTTCGCGGACTGGGTCGAAGTCCGCTTCACCCGCCATGCGCGAGCGGTACGGAGACGCGTCGAAGTGCGTGATGATGCGAGTCGCCGTACGCCCTTCGGACAGCAGTTTCCAATACGCCTTCGTTCCGATGCCACCAGGTGCGACCACGCCCACCCCGGTGATGACGGCGCGACGACTCATCGGACACCTCCAATCGCCTTCTGTGCGGACACGGTCTGCTCCAATCTCGGACAGGGCACGGGAGCGATACCTGTTTCTGCCGAATGAACCGATGGTGAGACGGCCCGATCGAGGCCACCTCGAACGACGGCGTAGGACCCCTGGACGAGCCCAGCCCCCGCATCGGCCGCGAACAGCTGCTTCGCCGCCGATCCGCCGCCGTCGGGACAACCGAAACCAAGGGGCACACCGGTTTCCGCGACCGTCTCGACGATCTCGCCGATCTGGTCGGGCCACAACGCACCCGCGGTGTCGTGCAGCAACACGGTTTCCGCCCCTGCCTCCGCGGCTGTCAGCACGACCTCCAAAGCGTGTTCGGGGTCGATCAGCCAGCCGTCGAAGAAGTCCCGCGCCTCGACGATCACTCGTCGTTCGGCGCGCACGAGTTGACGTACGGCTTCGCGGAGGACCGAGAAGCCGTGCTCCTGAACAACCATCGTCACCACGGGGGTTTCCGCGGCGAGCAACGCGGTGAGGTCCCGCGCACCGCCGGAAGCGACGAGGGTGGCGGCCCGCAGCCGGAGCTCGATCGCGGCCCTCGCGTAGAACCACCGGCCGGGCCGGCCTCCGTCGACGAACGCGACGCCGAGCGCGTCGAGACGCCGCGCCGCGACCAGCCTGTCGGTGATGGACAGACCGGTGCGACGCAGCGAGATGTCGTAGAGCCTCATCTAGAACCCCGACAGCAGTACGCGGGAGGCCTCGATCTCGTAAGCACAGGGCGCCACCTCGGAGGGACATCCCTTGCGCTGGTGCTCGACCGCCGCCTTCTCCAGGTACATCGACACCACGTACAGACCGTTGCGACTCGCGGCACGGGCCGCGGCGGTCAACAGGTCCACGCCGACCAACCCCATCGCCCACTCACCTCACAGATCAGCCGTTCTCGGCGAACTCCTTGGCGTGCCTCAGGGTCGTGAGGCTGTTGGTCCCCAACGCGTGGCGGATCAGCTCACGTGCGCGCTCGATCGTGCCGTCCGGGCCGAGCACCTCCGGCACGACCTCAGGCCGGATGACCACGGTGTGGTGCGAGGTCGCCTCGATGCCGGCCTCGATGCCGTCGCCGATGTCCCGCAACGTCCACCGGCCGACGTGCGCGGCCATGATCGGCGGCGTCCTGGTCTGCTTGTAGACGATCGTGTCGTGCGGAGTGCACACCCGCACGGAGTGCGTCGTGTGGATCGAGCCGTCCGGGCTGCGCGTGTCCATCTCCATGGACTGCACACCGGTGACGGCCTCGGTGAGGTCGAGCCGGGCGACGTGCGGCAACCGCTGCGGCCACAGGTCCGACCGGTACAGGAACTCGTAGACGTCCCTGCGGGTCGCGTGGATCGTGATGCTGTCCGAGAACGACAGCACGTACTTGTCGTAGTCGTCGCCGAGCTCGGCGGCGCGCTTGAGCGCCGCGAGCTCGGCGTCGCTGTTGTTGTTCACCGCCTTCAGGACCAGCTCGACGGCTTCCGGCTGCGCGGTGGTGAAGTGGTGCAGCAGGTCGACGCGGGTGGCCGAGTCGGCGATCGGCACGATTCGCCACTCCCCTCCCATCGACTTCACGGGTGCCGCCGAACGCTCCTGCTCGAACTTGACGTGCAGGTTCGCCGAGTCCAGCTCACGGCGAGACGTCCACGTGCGCACGTCACCGTTGGCGAAGGCGTGCAGCCGCAACCGTTCGGTGGTCCCGTCGGTCTCGAACACCTCGGCGTGCACCGTGGGCCCGAAGATGTACGGCCAGCGCGTCACGTCCGCGATCAGGTCGTACACCACCTTGGCGGGGGCACCGATCATGACCGTGTGCGTGGTGGTGTGGGTCATGTCCCCGTGTCTCCGTTCTCGGCTCGCCGGCGGTCAGGCCGCGAGGTCTCCGTTGACCTTGGACAGCAGTTCGCGCGGGGTCTCGATGTCCGCAAGCTCGTCGTCGCCGACACCGACGCCGTACCGGCGCTTGATCAGTGCCACCGTCTCCAGCAGGGCCAGCGAGTCGAAGCCCAGCTCGAGGAACGGAGTGTCGAGAATGTCCTGGCCGGCTTTGAACGAGTCGTCCTCGCCGGCGGCCTCGTTGAGAATCTCCTTGAGAGCCTCGATGGTCAGTGCGCTCACGGCTTTTTCCTTTCCTCACCGGGCGTTTCCGCTCGCCCACGAAGTGAGGTTGCCAGGGCGCACTGGTAGGCCAGTGGAGGTTTCCTCGAACAACATGCCAAGAAAACGTTGCCACACAACGAGAAACGGCCCCCGCCACAGTGTGGCGGGGGCCGCTGGAGTCTGGATCAGGCGAGAAGTCCTTGCAGCTGACGGGCTTCCGCACGGTCGAGCCGCGGATCGGACGTGACGATCGCGTGCTGCAGCTGTTGCAGGCGTGCCGACGGCTCGACGCCGAGCTCGTCGACCAACGTGCGGCGCAACGCCCGGAACGCGTCCAGTGCCTGCCACTGCCGTCCCGCGCGGAACAGCGAGATCATGTACTGCGCGCACAGGTTCTCGTTCATCGGGTTCTGCACCGTCAGCACGGAAAGCTCGCTCAGCAACGCCTTGTGCTTGCCCATCCGCATGTCCGCCTCGATGCGCATCTCCAGCACGCCGAGTCGAGACTCCTCCAGGCGCACGACCTCGACGCTGAGCGGCATGCCCGGCCGAACGTCGACGACGGCCGGCCCGCGCCACATCTCCAGCGCCGAGCGCAACAGCCGGGACGCGGACGCGTAGTCGTCGGCGTCGTAGGCGTTCTGGCCGGACCGCGCCAGTCGTTCGAACTCGTGCACGTCAACCGCGTCCTCGGGCACGTCGAGCAGGTAGCCGCCGTACCGGGTGACGAGCACTTCCTTGGCGCCGTTCTCGTCGGACTCTGCCAGTGCGTCGCCGATGAGCCGGCGCAGCTGCAGGATGTAGGTCTGCAGCGTGGTGCGCGCACTGCGCGGCGGGCGGTCGTCCCACAGCTCCTCGATCAGCGTCGGCACGGACACCACGGAGCCGGAGTGCAACGCGAGCAGCGCCAGGATCTGCCTCGGTTTGGCCGCGGACGGCGTGACCGATCGACCGTTCACCTTGGCCTCCACCGGCCCCAGGACCTTGATCTGCATCGCCGTCCCCCTTCTGCTCGAACTTGAGAACCAGTGTGGTCCGCAGGTGGGGGCGGCGTTAGTGCACCAGCCATCGATGTCAGGTGAGTTCTCCCCGGCGCGGGTATGAGAACTTCATACCGGGGCGCATTAGCCGGTAACTACCGATCCATTACCGCTGGTCGGCACCATTACCCCCGACACTCGACACGTAAACATCGGAGATGCACATGTACCCCACCGTCACCGTGGAGCACCTGGCTTCCGTTTCCGCCACCGACGCCTCGGACGACCTGAAGATCTACGAGTTCGACCGTGAGACCACCGTGGACTTCGGCAGCGGCTGGTCGGCCACCATGCCCGGCGGCAGGTCCTTCGTCAGGTACGAAGAAGTCCTCGCGGCATGAGAAGAGACCTGGCCGAACCGGGCGAGCAACGCATCGGTTTCAGACGACACCTCCGGCCGCAGATCGTGCGGGGCGAAGCGGTGTACCTCTTCGGGGAGTCCGGGGTCACCGCGATCCAGGGCCCGCACGTGGAGACGCTCGCGCTCCTGCTCGACGGCACCCGCGACCTCGCCGGGCTGCTCCGCGACGCGTCCGCGGACCTGACCGCGGACCAGGTCGAGCGCATGCTCGCCCGGCTGGCCGCGGCAGGCCTGATCGGCAGCAGGGGCACGGAGGACGGTTCGGCCGACATCGAGGCCTCACTCGCGTACTGGGACGCGGCGGGCCTCGATCCCGCGGACGCGGTGGCGGCGACAACGACGTCGCTCGTCTCCGTGGTCGCGATCGGCGAGATCGATCGCGACTCGCTCGTGGACGCCTTGTGCCGCAACGGACTCACGGTCACCTCGGGGAGTGGTGACCTCACGGTCGTGGCGTGTGCGGACTACCTGGCACCCGAGCTCCGCGACATCGACGCCGCGCACCGCGCCGCCGGCACGCCGTGGTTGCTGGTCAAGCCGGTCGGCGCGCAGGTGCGCGTGGGTCCCTTCTTCACCCCTGGCGACGGCCCGTGCTGGCGTTGCCTGGCCACCCGGCTGTCGGCCAACCGGTCGGCGGAGGCCCACGTGCGGGCGCGCTGCGGAGAGCGCGGCCCCGCACCGCGGGCGGCGATCGGGTTGCCGTCGCTGCGGGCGACCGCGCTGGAGATCGCCTCGGTCGAGGCGATCAAGTGGCTCGCGGGACTGCGCCAGGACACGCAGCGGTCCGTCTGGAGCTACGACAGCCTGACCATGAAGGTCACGCAGCACGAGGTGCGGGCACGCCCGCAGTGCCCCGGCTGCGGTGATCCGGAGATGGTCGCGCGCAGGGCGTTCCAGCCGGTCGTCCTGACGAGCCGGGTGAAGCGCTCCTGCGACGGCGGCGGCCACCGGTCGTCGTCGCCGCAGGAGGTGCTCGGCACCTACCGGCACCTCATCGGCCCGCTCACCGGGATCGTGCGGGACATCCGCCGCAACGACGACGGACCCGCGTTCTTCAACTCCTTCTGGTCCGGTTCGAACATCGCGGCCTCGGGTGAAGGCCTCGAAGGACTGCGCTCGTCCCTGCGGGCGGAGACCGGCGGCAAGGGCGTGACGGCGCTCGACGCCGAGGTCGGCGCGCTGTGCGAGGCCGTCGAACGACGCAGCGGCGCGTTCTGCGGCGACGAGGCCCAGGTGAGCGGCAGCTACCGGTCGCTGGGCGAGCCGGCGATCCATCCCGACACCGTGCAGCAGTACCACCCGCGCCAGTTCGTGGACCGCGACGCCTGGAACGCGAGCCACTCGAAGTTCCAGCACGTCACCACCCCGTTCGACGACGACGAGGTGATGAGCTGGACCCCGTACTGGTCGCTCACCGAACAAAGGCACAAGTTCCTGCCCACCGGCATGTCCTACTTCGGCGCCCCCTGCCCGCCGAGTGTCACGTCGAACTCCAACGGCTGCGCCGCCGGCAGCAGCCTGGAGGACGCGGTGCTGCAGGCCCTGCTGGAGCTCGTCGAACGCGACGCGGTCGCCATCTGGTGGTACAACCGCACGCCGCTGCCGGGCGTGGACCTGGACTCGTTCCACGACCGGTGGATCGACGAGTGCCGCGAGGTGCACGCACGCCTCGGCCGCGAGATGTGGCTGCTCGACGTCACCTCCGACCTGGGCGTGCCGGTGATGGTGGCGGTGTCGCGGCGCACCAACGGCCCGCGGGAGGACATCATGCTCGGCTGCGGGGCCCATCTGGATCCGCGGATCGCGGCCCGCCGGGCGCTCACCGAGCTCAACCAGTGCATGCCGATGGTCTGCGAGCCGGTCCGGCTGGAGAAGTTCGACGTCGACACGCGGTTCTGGTTCGAGCACGCCCGCGTCGCCGAGCAGTCCTGGCTGGTCCCCGACCCCGCCGTGCCGCCGCGGCACGCGATGCACCACGGCTACCAGCACCGGCGCGACCTGGCCGACGACGTCCGCGCTGTCCAGGACACCCTGGAAAGCCGCGGGATGGAGGTGCTGGTGCTCGACCAGACGAGGCCCGACATCGGGCTTCCCGTCGTCCGGGTGGTCGTGCCGGGACTGCGCCACTTCTGGTCGAGGTTCGCTCAAGGGCGCCTCTACGACGTGCCGGTACAACTTGGTCGACTGGACCGGCCTCGAAGATACGTTGAGCTCAACCCGATCCCGTTGTTCATGTGACTCATCACCTGCCGGAGCGGAGGCGCGCCGTGGTGCCCACGCAATCGCACATCCCAACGGGTCGCCCGCTGTGGTCGTTGCTCGAGGACGCGTTCGTCGACGAGGGCGCGGAGCACCTCACCGTGCACGGCCGGTGGGGTGCGATCCAGCTCGCCGACACCAGCCCGGTCGTCCGGGAGGCGCTGCACCGGATGAGCCTCGGCCCGGTCGCGCTGGAGAACATCTCCGCGCTGCACGACAACTTCGTGCGCTGGAAGACCGGCAGCGGACCGTGCCTCGTCTGGCGCAGGCTGAAGAACACGCTCGACCAGCTCGGTGGTTGCGTCGTGCCGTCGCTCGGCATGGACGACGGCGCCGGGCCGATCCTCTCGGTCGTGGCGGTGACCGGTGACGCCGTGTTCACGTTGCCGCACATCGAGGACGACGAGGCCGTCACGATGCGGCCGGGTACCGAGATCGAGAGGCTGAACGGCGACCAGGCGCTGACCTGCGTGGGCCAGCAGTACCAGGCGATCCTGCACAGCGCGCCGGCGACGGAGATCGCGAAGTCGTTGCTCGGCGGCGAAACCACGATCACGCACATCGCGGACGCGCTGCAGATCAGCCGGACGCTGGTCGCCGACGTCGTCGCCTACCTCGCCGGTGCGCAACTCGTCGTGGCGAGGTGTTGAGCCGTAGTCATGTTGCTCCGAACGAGGTTCGCGAAACGCGAGATTTCCCAGGAAGCGCCCGTATCATGGCCGCGTCCAGACCCTCGCGCGGGAGCTGCTGCTGTGACACTGCGACAGGAACGCTCATCGGTGTCCCGTCGCTTGGCGTACGTCGTGATCAGCATCGTGTTCGCCAACTACCTCGGCAACGCCTTCTTCTACGTCCTGCAGGCCGGCACGACGCCGGTGCGGATCGTCGCCTCGCTCGCCTGCCTGCTGACGATCGGCTACCTGCAGCTGCGGGTGTTCTCGCGGCCGGGCGCCGACCTGCGGTCCGCCCAGGCACACCTGGCGCTGGGCGCGATGGCGTTGCTCGTCTTCGTGCCGGTGCTCTTCTTCCCCAACGCGTGGTCCGGCATGCCCGGGTTCTTCGCGGGCAGCGCGTTGCTGGTCCTGCCCGGCCGGGTGCGGTGGCTCGTGTTCGGCGCGGTGGCGGTCACCAACGGCTTCATCAAGTACGTGCACGTCGCCAACGTCGCCGAGCTCGTCTACTACGTGCTGACCCCGGTGGTGTCCGGCCTGGTCGTCTACGGCCTGTCCCGGCTGCCCTCGCTGGTCCGGCAACTGGAGACCGCCAGGTCCGAACTCGCCGAGCTGGCCGTGTCGCAGGAACGGCTGCGGTTCGCCCGCGACCTGCACGACCTGCTCGGGTTCAGCCTGTCCGCGATCACGCTGAAGGTGGAGCTGGCTCGCAAACTGGTCGGCGAACACACCGAACGCGCGTTGCGCGAGCTGGCCGAGATCCTCGGCATCGCCCGCGAGGCGTTGACGGACGTGCGTGCGGTGGCGTCGAGCTACCGGGAGCTGTCGCTGTCGGACGAGATCGAGTCGGCGCGGTCCGTGCTGGCCGCGGCGGGGGTCGCGACGACGATCGAGGGCGAGTGCGCCGAACTGTCGCCGCGCTCCCGAACCGTGCTCGCGACGGTGCTGCGCGAGGGCGTGACGAACCTGCTGCGGCACAGCGACGCCACCCGTTGCTCGATCACGATCTCCTGCGACGGACAGCTGGTGTCCATCGACATCACCAACGACGGCGCGCCCAGCGAGGCCGCGGCCGACCGGGGCAGCGGTCTCACCAACCTCGCCGCCCGCACCACGGCCGTCGGCGGATCCCTGCACGCCCAGGCGTCCCCGGACGGCACGTACCGGTTGCACGCGGAGGTGCCGGCGACGCCCGCGCCGGAGGAACCGGCGAGCGAGCTGGGTGCGGCGGGTCCGCCGATCGCGACGCAGTTCGCGCAGGTGCTGCTCACGACCGTGGTGATCGGCTACGGCTTGATGGCCACCACGCTGGCGTTCCACGACTACAGCCTGCTCGGGCCGCTCGGGATCGCGGTCGCCGCGGTCAGCGTCGCGGGCATGGTCGCGCTGGTGCTGGGCATCGTCAGCCGTCCGCACCTCCAGCTGACCCCGGTGCAGACCGCGGCGGTGCTCGCGGGGGTCGCGATCTGCGTGTACGCGCCGCAGTTCGTGTACGGCAGCCCGTTCATCGGGGTGCCGGGCTTCGTGGCCGGGTCGGCGGCGCTCCTGCTGCCCCGCGCGGCGGGCTGGGTCGGGTTCATCGCCGTCGTCGCCGGGCAGGGTGTCGTCTTCGGCGTCCTCGGTCAGGGCCCCGTGTACATCGCGTGGGGCGTCATGGCCACGATGAACCACGGCCTGGTGCTGTACGCGTTGAGCCGGTTGCGGTCCATGGTGACCGAGCTGCACGAGGCGCGGGAGGAACTGGCGACGGCGGCGGTGACGCAGGAGCGGTTGCGGTTCGCGCGCGACCTGCACGACCTGCTCGGCTACAGTCTGTCCGCGATCACGTTGAAGAGCGAGCTCACGCACCGGCTGCTCACGATCGACCCCGGCCGGGCCCGCCAGGAGCTCACCGAGGTGCTGGACATCTCCCGGCAGGCGCTGGCGGACGTGCGGTCGGTGGCGTTGAGCTATCGCGAGCTGTCGTTGAACGAGGAGACCCAGTCGGCGCAGGCGTTGCTGTGCGCGGCCGACATCGAGGTGACCGTGCGGATCGACGCGTGCGACGAGCTGCCCACGGACGTGCGGGTGACGCTCGCGACGGTGTTGCGCGAGGGCGTGACGAACCTGCTGCGGCACAGCAAGGCCGAGCGCTGCGAGATCGTGCTGTCCAGCTCACCGCAGCTCGTCACGATGGACATCATCAACGACGGGCTCGCGGCGACGGACCGGAACTCCCGCAACGGCAGCGGTATCGGCAACCTCACCACCCGCGTCTGCGCGCTGGGCGGGAGCCTGGACGCCGGCCCCACGTCCGAGCGCACCTTCCGCCTGCACGCCGAAATCCCCCTCGCCTAACCCTGCTGCCGGTCGGCACGCGGGGCCCTTTCGTACTGTCACGTAGTACGAAAGGGCCCCGCGTGCCGAAAAGTGGGGCTGGTGGGGTTCGTGTGGGTGAACGGGTTGGGAGTTGGGGCGGGAGTTAGATCCAGCCGGCTTCTTCGGCTATGCGGATGGCGTCTACGCGGTTGCGGCCGTTCAGCTTGGTGATGATGGTCGTCATGTAGTTGCGGATGGTGCCGGTCGACAACGACAGTGCGGTCGCGATCTCCGGGGCGTCCGAACCCGCCGCGGCGAGCCGCAGCACCTCCAGTTCGCGGTCGGTCAGCGGGCATTCCCCCCGGTCCCAGGCCGCGAGCGCCAGCTGGGAGTCGACCACCCGCTTGCCGGCGGCCACGTCGCGGATCGCGTCGGCGAGCTGGCCGGGCGGGGCGTCCTTGAGCAGGAAGCCGTCCACGCGGGCGGCCAGCGCCTTGCGCAGCGTGCCGGGGCGGCCGAGCGACGTGAGCATCAGCGTGCGGACCTCCGGCATCGTCTCCCGGATCTTCGCGGCGGCGCTGAGCCCGTCGAGGATCGGCAGGTCGATGTCGATCACCGCGACGTCCGGTTTGTGCTGCCGCGCCATCGGCAGGATCTTGTCCCCCGAGCTCACCTCGGCGACGACTTCGATGTCCGGTTCGAGGTTGAGCAGCGCGATGAGGGCACCGCGCACCATGTGCATGTCCTCGGCCAGCAGAACCCTGATCATTGCGCCCTCCGGCGACACACCATATCCCGCGGCGTTCAGGCCGCGCTCGACGCCGCGTCGAGGTGTACCGGCAACGGTGGTGGGGACCTGCCTGCGAAAGGGATCCCGCCATGGAACGCAGCGTCAACGTCACCGTCGTGTACTACTCGTCCACCGGGACGATCCACCGCATCGCCACCGAGATCGCCGAGACGGCGGAGAAGGCGGGAGCCGAGGTCAGGCTGGTCAGGGCGGCCGAGCTCGCGCCACGGGCCGCCGTGGACTCGCGGCCCGCGTGGGCGGAGCACCTGAAGGCGACCGAGGACGTGCCGATCGCCCAGGTCGACGACGTCCTGTGGGGCGACGCGGTCCTGTTCGGCACGCCCACGCGGTTCGGCAACATGTCCGCGCAGCTCAAGCAGTTCATCGACACGCTGGGACCCGCGTGGTTCCAGGGACGTCTGGCGAACAAGGTGTACAGCGCTTTCACCTCCGGCGGCAGCACGCACGGCGGCATGGAGACCACGATCGTGTCCATCTACAACATGGTCTGCCACTTCGGCGGGATCATCGTGCCGCCGGGGTTGAACGAGAACCCGTACGGCACCTCCCACGTGCTCGGTTCGGACAGCGCACCGGTCAGCGAGATCGCGTTGCAGTCGGCTCGGGTGCAGGCCGACCGGGTCGTGCGCGTCGCCCGTGCGCTGAAGGAGGCCTGAGTGCGCGTCGACGGCATCTACCTGCGGGGCAACGGGATCCGGCTCCCCGCGACGCTGAACGTGCAGGACGCCATCGACTCCGGCGAGTGCGAACCGAAGCTGGTCGCGCGCACGGACGTCACCAGCGTCGCGTACTCCCCCGACGAGTCGGCCGCGGAGATGGGCGTGCGCGCGGCCCAGCAGGCGCTCACGAGGGCCGGCAGCACCGGCGAGGACGTAGAACTGATCCTGCACGCCACGACCTACCACCAGGGGCAGGACCTGTGGCCGGTCGGCAGCTACATCCAGCGCGAGACCGTCCGCAACAGCTGTCTGGCGTTGGAGATCCGGCAGATGTCCAACGGTGGCATGGCCGCGCTGGACCTCGCCGTGCGCTACCTGAGCCCCGGTCGTGACGCACTGCTCACCACGGCCGACCGGTTCTGCCTGCCCGGCATCGACCGGTGGCGCACCGACCCCGGCACGCCGTACGCCGACGGCGCGAGCGCGGTCGTGCTGTCCCGGCGCGGCGGATACGCGCGACTGCTTTCATTGGCCATCAACGCGGATTCCGAGCTGGAGCCGTTGCACCGCGGTGACGAACCGATGGGGCTCGCGCCGTTCGAGCACCGCATGCCGGTGGACTTCGAGGCCGCCAAGCACGCGTTCGCCAAGCGGTTCGGGCTCTCCTTCGGCATCAACCGGGCCAACGCGGGACAGGCGGCCGCGGTCGAGGAGGCGTTGGCGGACGCGGACATGAAGCTCGGTGACGCGGACTGGGTGGTGCTGCCGCACTTCGGCCGGCGCCGCCTGGACGTGAACTACCTGCGG
The DNA here is from genome assembly GCF_011067745.1 of Lentzea alba. Classification (GTDB taxonomy): domain Bacteria; phylum Actinomycetota; class Actinomycetes; order Mycobacteriales; family Pseudonocardiaceae; genus Lentzea; species Lentzea alba. Next base: position 209,973 of record NZ_JAAMPJ010000008.1, on the reverse strand, counting down.
CCCTACGACATCGACCCCGCGCGCACGACGTGGGAGTGGAGCCGCACGATCGGGCATCTCGGTGCGGGCGACCAGTTCGCGGGACTCGGCCACCTCGTCGACACCGGACAGGCCCGGCCGGGACAGCGGATCGTGCTGTTCGGCGTGGGTGCCGGTTACAGCTGGGGATGCGCCGTCATCGAGATCGACGCGAAGCCGTCCTGGGCGGCCTGAGCGCCGTTCAAGCGGGATACCAGACGGTTTTGGCTGGATAGGTGCCACACCCGTTGGCTTTCGAAAGGAACCCAGACCATGTCCGACCAGCCGTTTGAAGGCCAGCGAGTCGTCGTCACCGGTGGTGGCACCGGAATCGGCAAGCACGCGGCCGTCGAGTTCGCGAAGCTCGGTGCCGCGAGTGTGATCATCACCGGTCGCCGCAAGGTTCGGCTGGACGAGGTCGCCGAGCTGCACCCGAACATCGTTCCCGTGGCCGCCGACGTCACGACCGCCGAGGGCGCGCAGGCCGTCGCCGACGCCGTCGAGACCAACGGTGCCAAGCTGGACGTGCTGGTGCACAACGCCGGCATCTTCCGCAACACGCTCGCCGAGTACTTCGACGAGAAGGCCAGCAACGAACTGCTCAACATCAACCTGCTCGGCCCGGTCCGCCTCACCGGCGCGCTGTACCGGTTCCTCGCCAAGCCCGGCGGCAACATCGTGTTCGTCTCCTCGGTCGCGGGCCACAACCCCGAGCCCGGCGCCGCGCTGTACGCGGCCAGCAAGGCGGGCATGCACAGCCTGACGCTGACGTGGGCGCGCGAGCTCGCCCCGCTCGGGATCCGGGTCAACGCCGTCGCCCCGGCCGGCGTGCGCACCGAGGTCTACGCGGCCAACGGGCTCAACGAGGAGGAGACCGACGGCATCTTCGCGACGCTGGCGGACATCATGCCGCTCGGCCGCACCGGCACGGTCGAGGACATCACGCCGTGGATCACGCAGCTCGCGAGCCCTGCCAGCTCCTGGGTCACCGGCCAGATCATCACGATCGACGGAGGCCAGGACCTCACCGCCGGCACCGACCACCTGTTCATGTCGTGGTTCCGCTCCCGCCTCGAAGGCGATGCGGCCTGATCAGCACCGTCACCAGAGCGGTCGTCACCGGTAGATTCCGGTGACGGCCGCGTTTCCGCGTTTACAGAAAGGCCATCCCGTGCTGGACCGCCGCGCGATCAACCGTGCCACCCTCGCGCGCCAACTTCTGCTGCAGCGTCACGACCTGGGCGTGCTCGAAGCGACCGAACAGCTCGTCGGGCTGCAGGCGCAGCTGCCGTTCCCGCCCTACATCGGACTGTGGGCGCGCCTGCGGAGCTTCGACCACGACGAGCTGTCGAAGCTCATCCTGGACCGCCAGATCGTGCGGTCGTCGCTCATGCGCTACACCATGCACCTCGTGACCACGCCGGATCTGCTGTGGCTGCGGCCGTTGCTCCAGCCGGTGCTCAACCGGGCGCAGAAAGGCTTCTTCGGCCGCCAGACCGAGGGCCTGGACCTCGGTGAGATCGCCGCGCACGGCCGGAAGCTGCTGCGCGGCAAGGCCCTCACCCAGGTGCAGCTGCGCGAGTCGATGAGCGAGAGGTTCCCCGGCCGCGATCCCCTGTCGCTGGCCTACTCCGTGCAGTACCTGGTGCCGCTGGTGCACGTGCCGCCGTGGGGCAAGGGCGGTTCGGTGCCGTCGACGCTCGCGGAACCGTTCCTGGACCAGGAGTTCGTCTCGGATCCGGACCCGAAGCAGCTGGTGCGCCGTTACCTCGCCGCGTACGGCCCGGCCACCGTGAAGGATCTCCAGGCGTTCAGCGGTCTCACGTTCATGGCCAAGGTGTTCAAGGACATGGGCGACGAGCTGGAGGTCCTCGTTTCCGACACCGGCCAGGAGCTCTACGACCTGCCCGACGCACCGCGGCCGGACGGTGACACGCCGGCGCCGGTCCGGTTCCTACCCGAGTACGACAACCTGATGGTGTCGCACTTCGACCGCACGCGGGTGATGGACGACGACGTCCGCAAGCGGGTCTGCGTCGGCGCGGGCATCGCGGCCACACTGCTGGTCGACGGGTTCGTGCGCGGGTTGTGGAAGCTCAAGGAGCAGAAGAAGACCGCGACCCTGACGCTCACTCTGTTCCAGCCCTTGTCCAAAAAGGATCTGAAGGCGGTCGAGAAGGAAGCCGACGGGGTGTTGCGGTTCGCGGCACCGGACGCGACGACGCGGGAGTTCGTGGTCGAGTGAAGCTCAGCGCACGGCAGCTGAACCGGGCGTTGCTGGCCCGGCAGTTCCTCCTGGAACGCGCTGCGAAAACCCCGATCGAGGTCGTGGAACACCTGGTGGGCATGCAGTCCCAGGTCCCGCTCTCGCCGTACGTGGGCCTGTGGTCGCGGGTGAGCGGTTTTCAGCCTGCCGACCTCGCCGGGACCCTGGAGAGCCGCGAAACGGTCCGGATCGTGCTGATGAGAGGCACGATCCACCTCGTGAGTGCCCGCGACGCGCTGCTGTTGCGGCCGTTGCTGAAACCCGTGCTGGACCGCGTGAACTTCACCGGCCACAACGGAAAGCAGATCGCGGGCATCGATCCCGACGAGCTCGCACAACGCGGTCGAGAGCTGCTCGAAGCGCAACCGTGCACCCGCGAGGACCTCGGCAAGCTGCTGAAGGAGCGCTGGACGGGCCACCAGGCGACGGCGCTGGCCTACGCGGTGCAACTACTCGTCCCGCTCGCCCAGATCCCGCCACGCGGCGTCTGGGGCGTCGCGCAAGGCCGTGGCGACCACGCCACCCTGAACACCTGGCTGGGTGCCGAATCCCTGCCCGAACCGTCGATCACCGAGGTGGTTTCCCGTTACCTCAGGGCGTTCGGGCCGGCGAGCGTCCAGGACGCGCAGACGTGGTCCGGTCTGACGAGACTGTCCGAGGTGTTCGACCGGTTGCCGCTCAGGCAGTTCAGCGACGAGAACGGCCGGACGCTCTTCGACCACGAGGACTCGCCACGGCCGGACGAGGACACCCCGGCGCCGCCGCGGTTCCTGCCCGAGTTCGACAACATCGCGCTCTCACACGCCGGCCGCACCCGGATCATCTCCCCCGGCTTCAACGGTTCGTCCACCCGCGGCAGCTTCACCGTCGACGGGTTCGTCAGCGGTACCTGGAAGGTGGCGAAGGGGACCCTGCTCATCGCGCCGTACCAGCGGTTGCCCAAGCGGGACAGCGCCCAGGTCGAGGCCGAGGGACGCCGGTTGCTGGAGTTTGCCGCACCGGACGCCGGGCACGCCGTGGTGTTCGAGCAAACCTAGAGCACGCTGCGGTTTTCTGGCCGGTATGACGACGATCGCGCTGCCGGACGGATTCCGGCCAGAGTCGATGACGATCGGGCCCGGTCCGTTCGCGTACTTCGGTTCGCTGGCCGACGGGTCCATCTACCGCGCGGACCTGATCACCGGCGAGGGCCGGACCATCCACCCCGGACCCGGCACCGCCGCGGCCGGCGTGAAGATCGACCGCCGGGGCCGCCTGTTCATCGCGGGCGGCTTCGCCGGCGACGCCCACGTGATCCACGCGGCCTCCGGCGCCACCCTGGCGTCCTACCCGCTCGCGGGACTGGTCAACGACTTCGCGCTGACCCCGACGGCCGCGTGGGCCACCGACTCGGTGCTGCCGGTGCTGTGGAAGCTGCCACTGGGCGGCAACGGCGAGCTGCCCGAACCGGAGCAGGTCGAACGGCTGGAGCTCACCGGCGACATCCGGTACCTCGAAGAAGGCTTCAACGCCAACGGGATCTGCCGCACCCCGGACGGCACGGCGTTGCTCGTCAACCAGTCCAACACCGGCGGACTGTTCCACGTGGACACCACCACCGGCCGCGCCACCAGCGTCGACCTCGGTGGCGAGGACCTGATGGACTGCGACGGCATGGTGCTCGACGGCGAGCTGCTGTACGTGGCGATGGGCGTGCGCAACGAGGTCGTGCTCGTGCGGCTCAACCACGAGGGCACGGTCGGCAAGATCCTGCGCCGGGTGAGCGACCCCCGGTTCGACATCCCGAGCTCGCTCGCCCTGCACGACGACCTGCTGTACGTGATCAACGGCAGGTTCACCACCGAGGCCACGCCGGAGACGGCCTACACGTCGATCGCGGTTCCCCGCCCCAGGTAGCGCAAGGAGCCCCCGCCGGACCGGCGGGGGCTCCTTCTTCGTACGACAGGTCAGGCGGCGGTGACGACCTCGTCGTACTCGAGCCGTGGCGACCGCGGCCACCAGGCGTTCTCCCCCGGCTTGCCGATGTTCATGACCAGCAGCACCTTCTGCTTGCCGTCCGGGAAGAACTCGCGGTTCACGGCGTCGGCGTCGAACCCGATCATCGGACCCGCGCACAGTCCGGCGGCGCGGATGCCGAGCAGGAAGTACGCGGCCTGCATCGTGCCGTTCTGCACGGCGGAGGCCTCGCGGATCGCCGGGTCCGCGAACATGTCCTTGGCCTCGGGGAAGTGCGGGAACAGCTTCGGCATCAGCTCGTGGAACTCGAGGTCCGCGGCCAGGATCGCGACCAGCGGCGCCTGTGCGACCTTGGCGCCGTTCGGCCCGTACATGGTCTTCACCAGCCGTTCGCGGGCGTCCTCGGAGCGGATCAGCACGATCCGCAGCGGCTGCTGGTTCATCGACGTCGGGGCGTACTTGACCAGGTCGTAGACGGCCTGCAGCGTCTCGTCGGAGACCGGTTCGGACGAGAACGTGTTGGCCGTGCGGGCCTCCCGGAACAGCAGGTCCTGGGCGGCGGCGTCCAGCTCAAGCGACATGGCGCGACTCCTCGATCAGTACCGCGGAGATGCGCTCCGCGAGCATCATGGTGGGCAGATTCGTGTTGGCGGCGGGAACTTCCGGGATGACCGAGGCGTCGGCGACCCACAGGCCGTTCACGCCGAGCACCTGCCCGTCGGGTGACACCACGGAACCCATCGCGCAGGTGCCGACCGCGTGGTGGTACGTGCCGACGTTCGCGAAGATCCACCGGTCCAGCGCCTGGTCGTCCGAGAGGTCGGCCGGTGGGCTGTTGAGCGGCGGGCCGTCGATCTCCCCGGCGAACGGCTTGGTGCCGACCAACCGCAGCAGGTCACGCACACCGGACCGCATCAGCGCCCTGTCCTCATAGGACCGCAGCAGGCCGAGGTCGATGAGCGGCGCGTCGGTCGGGTCGGCCGACCGCAGCCGCACCTTGCCCCGCGAGGAGGGCTTGAGCAGCGCCACCGAGATGATCAGGTTCGCGCCGGTCGTCTCGGCGGGTGACGGCGTGCCCGGCAGGAACTGCAGGCCGGAGGACGTCGTCGCGACCGCCTGGTACAGCGCGGGGCCGCGGCCCATCAGCTTCACCGTGACGAGCGGGTGGTCCTGCAGCCCCTGCCCCACCGGCAGATCCGCGACGACCGCGATGCCGAGCGCCGACAACGCCGTGGCCGGCCCGATCCCGGACCGCATCAGCACGGCGGGCGAACCGTACGCGCCCGCGGCGACCACGATGTTGTGCGCCGACACCGTCTCGCCGCCCAGGAGCACCACGCCGACGGCCCTGCCGTCCCGGACGAGCACCTTGCACACCAGGGAGTTCGGCCGGATCGTCAGGTTGCCCCTGGACCTCGCGGCCGCGAGATAGGTGACGGCGGTGCTCTGCCGCACGCCGTCGATCTCGTTCAACGGCACCGGTCCCGCACCGATCGCGCCGGGTGCGTTGTGGTCCTCGACCCGTTCCATGCCCAGAGAAACCGCGGTCTCGATGAACGTCCGGTTGGTGGACGTCATGTCCTCGGCGGGCCGGCGGATCGGCACCACCGCCTCCACGGCCTCGAAATAGCGCTGTGCCAGGTCGAACGACCACGAGCCGGGCCACGCGTCGTAGTCGGCAGGCGCACCGCGCAGGGCGATGCACGCGTTGACCGCCGAGCACCCGCCGACGATCTTGCCGCGCGGCAGGTTCAGCGGCTCGCCGCCGATCTGCGGCTCGGACCGGTACATCCAGTTGTGCGTCGGGCCCGCAACGGGGTCGTCCGGTCCCGCTTCCAGCAGCAGCACGCGCCGAGATGGGTCCTCCGACAGCCGTGCCGCCAGAACGCCGCCCGCCGAGCCGCTGCCGACCACGATGACGTCGAAGTCAGCCATGGCCCCTAGTCAGCCAGTGTTCTCTGCATCCCGGCTCGCACGTGCCTTGAGATGGCTCAGGTTCCTCTCAAGGCACGCAATGCCGTGGCCGGGGACGGTGGAAACCCCACTGTGAAAAGGAGATCCGTATGAGCGCCGAAGCGATTCCTGCGACGTCGCGGGAGCTGCGCCTGGTTTCGCGTCCGGCGGACCGGCTGACCCAGGAGAACTTCGAGCTCGTCGAGGTGCCGACACCTACCCCCGGCGACGGCGAGGTGTTGGTGCGCAACGAGTGGATGTTCCTCGGCTCGGTGTACCGCGATCTGATGAACTCAGAGACCGCGCTGCCGATCCCCAACTACGAGATCGGCAAGACCCCGTGGTGCACCACCGTCGGCACGGTCGTGGTGTCCAACAACGAGGAACTCCCGGTGGGCACGTTCATCCTGCACTACGAGGGCTGGCGCGAGTGGGCGGTCGTGAGCCCCGGGTTCGGCGTGAAGAAGCTCGACCGCTCGCTGCTGCCCGGCGCGGAGTACTACCTCGCCAACGGCCCCACCGCGTGGCGCGGCATCGTCGAGATGGCGGACGCCGGCGAGGGTGACGTCGTGTTCGTGTCCGGCGCGACCGGCGCGGTCGGCACGCTGGCCGGCCAGATCGCGAAGGCCCGCGGCGCCAAGCTCGTCATCGGTTCCACCGGCAGCAAGGAGAAGGTCGACTTCCTGCTGAACGAGGCCGGCTTCGACGCGGCGTTCGACTACCACGACGGCCCGGTGCTGGACCGGCTGCGCGAGCTCGCTCCCGACGGCATCACGGTGTGCTTCGACAACGTCGGCGGCGACCAGTTCGAGGCCGCCGTCGAACACGCCCAGCCCGGCGCCCGGTTCGCCCTGTGCGGCGCGCTGAGCGGCCAGATCGGTGGCACGGACGGCGACCACCCGCGCCTCGCCCTGATGCGCGCCATCGCGAAGCAGCTGACGTTCCGCGGGTTCGCCACCTTCGACACCGAAGAGCAGCTGGCGGCCTGGAACCAGACGTTCGCCACCTGGCTGAACGAGGGCAAGATCTCCTTCGCCCACACCGTCGTGAAGGGCGGTGTGCCGGTCGCGGCGGAGGCGTTCATCGCGTTGCTGGACAAGAAGTACGCGGGCACCGTCGTGCTCCAGCTCAACGACTGAGCCACCTCACGAAGAAGCCCCCGGCCGAAACCGGGGGCTTCTTCGCGTCCGGAGTTCAGACGCCCGCGAGGGCCTCCAGCTCCGGCACCAACGCCGCCGGGGACGGCGCGTTGTGGATCTCGTGCTGCAGTGCCAACGAAGCCTCCTTGGCCTCGGGCTTGTGGATCAGCTCTTCCAGGCGGTCCTGGATGAAGCTCACGTCCCGCTGCTTCTCCACACCCTCGACGTACGCACCGGCACCGGTGGCTTCCAGCCGCTCCGCCCACGGGAAGTGGTCGGCGAACTGCGGCAGCACCAGCTGTGGCGTGGCGGCGTTCAGCGCGGTGAGGCCCGTGCCGGAACCGCCGTGGTGCACGATCACCGAGCACGTCCGCATGAACAGGTTCAGCGGCAGGTGCGAGGACGAGATGACCTTGTCCGCGATCACCGAGTGGTCCTCGGCGTCGATCCCGTTCGGCACGGCGAGCACGACCTCGACGTCACCGAGGCGCGCGATGGCCTCGTAGACCCAGCCCAGCACCTTGCGCATGCCGAGCTCCTTGGGCATCGAGCCGAACGACACGCAGATCCGCGGCTTCGACGGCTGCTCCAGCGCCCAGTCGGGCACGGCGCCGAACCCGTTGGACGGCAGGTACCGCACGGGGCGGCCCTTCTCCAGTCCCGGCAGCTGGAACGACGGCGGGCACGGGTCGATGGTCAGCTCCGGCTCCGGCAGCCCGGTCAGGCCCATCTGCTGCGCCACCGGGTCGAGGACCATGTGCGCGGTCTCCTCGAACGCCTCGGTCAACGGGTCGACGCCCCAGCGGTGCCGCACGACCGGCACCCCGAGGACGCCGCCGAGCAGCCGCCCGGACAGGTCCATCGGGTCCGTCAGGATCAGGTCGGGCGCGAACGCCTTCGCCTTCTCCAGCTGCAGCGGGAGGATCTCCGCGGTGCGGCCGGCGGGACCGTAGGCGATGTTGCCCCAGAACTGGCGGTCCGGCCGCGGCAGCGCCTCGGCCGGGGAGGCGTTCTCACCGGCCTGCTGGATGATGCCCTGCAGCATCATCTTCTGGTCCTGCTCCTCGCCGAGCGCGATCGCGTCGAGGCCGGTGGACTTCACGAAGGGCACCAGGTGCTGTGGTGTGGTGACGATGACCTCGTGACCGGCACCGCGCAGTGCCCAGCTCAGTGGGACGATCGGCTGCAGGTGCCCGCTCGCCGGCCACGTGCTGATCAGTACTCGCATTGCCGTTGCTCCTTCATCCGGCTGACGGTAGGTCTTCGAGCGGCACGCCGGTCGTGGCGCTGAGATAGCGGTCGACGACGCGCCGGTAGTAGTCGGGGCCGAAGCCCAGCTCGCGCACGACTGGTGCGAGGCGGGTGAGCTTGGCCAGGGAGATGTCGTGCCGCGCGTACGCCTCGCGGTAGGTCTTCCGCAACGGCACGCGCAGCCGGTTTTCCAGGTGTTCCACCACGTCCTCGACGGGGACGGGCACGCCGCTGGCGACGTTGACGACCTCGTCCGACATCCGGATGGTCAGCAACGCGTCGAGCAGCCGCACCACGTCGAGCACGTCGATCAGATCGCGGTGCGCTCCCCGCCAGACCTCGATCTCGCCGGAACGCACCTGTGCCACCAGAGTCGGCATCATCTGATGTGGACGCTGGTCGGGACCGACGAGATGTCCCAGGCGCACCACCAGGTACGCCACCCCGGAGGCGCGGATCAGCGCCTCCATCGCGAGCTTGTGGCGGCCGTAGGCGTTGCCGGGGAACACCGGCCCGTCCTCCGTGCCCGGCGAGTCCGGTGAGCCGTACATGGCGGCGGACGCGGTGGAGAAGTAGACGAACAGCTTGCCTTCGGCCCGGCATCTGCGGATCTCTTGGTGCAGCATGCCGGTTTCGCGGCCGAACTCGTCCGACGACGTGGCGACGGTCGAGGAGGATCCGGCCGCGAACGCGACGACGTCATGATGCTTTCCCGCGATGCGTGCGAGGTTCATGGCCAGGAAGCCACGCCCGATGACGTCCATGGAAGTCCCTTACTGGGAGATGTCCTGCTCGCTGCGGACACCGATGTGTTGCACGAGCAGACCGTCGCGGCCCTCGAAGAAGTGCGCCTGCGCGTAGGTGAAGCGCGTGCCGACGGGAGCCGGCTGGCCCTCCTCGGTCTCGGTGCCGGTGAAGCGCACGCGCAGCACGACCGTGGTGCCCTCGGCGACGGCCTGCTGCACCTCCCACTTCGCGTCCTTGAAGCGGCGGTTCAGCCACAGGATGTGCTGCCGCACGCCTTCCGGGCCGTCGGGGAACATTCCGGGCGGGCCGGTGACGTCGAAGAAGTCGTCGTGGATGAGCCCGTCGACCAGGCTGAGGTCCTGGGTGTTCAACGCGACCTGGAGCTTGAGCGCGAGGTCCTTGTAGTGCTCGCTGATCGACTTCCGGTACGTCGCGGCGAGCGCGACGTCCACAGAAGGTTCTGTGACGGCCGTCATTTGAGTCTCCCTCGAAGATTCCTGGAAAAGAGCCCATCACGGGCGGAAGGCCCGCCGATCGCGATGATCGGCGAGCCTTCCGGAAATCCGGTGTGTCAGTTACTTCTTGGCGTCCGCGCTCCACTCGGCGGCGGCAGCAGTGTCGTTGCTGTCTCCACCGCCCCATTGCGCGGCGGCCTCGGCACTCCACTCACCGCCACCGTCGCCGCCTTCCCACTGGGACGGGTCCCACGCGGGCTTCGGCATCTTCGGCAGGAAGAAGATCAGCCCGGCCGCCGCGGCCTCCAGGGCCACGACCACCCAGATGCTGGTCTCGATCGCCGGCAGGTAACCAGAACCGCCGACCACCGCGAAGAACACGGTGCCGAGGACCGCGACACCCAAGGCGCCACCGAACTGCTGCACCGAGGTCAGCGTGCCGGACGCCGAACCCGTCTCCTGCGGGTCGACACCCGCGAGGATCAGCTCGAAGAACGGCGCCATCGCGAGACCCATGCCGATGCCCGCGAAGAACAGCGACGGGGACATCGCCCAGCCACCGACGTCCGGACCGCCCAGCTTGATCGTGAGGTAGAACGCGACCAGGCCGACGATCATGCCCGCGAGTCCGATGTGGATCAGGCGACGGCCGAGCTTCGCGGCCAGCCCGGCGCCGGACGCGGCGAAGCCGAACGTGGAACCGATCGCCTGCGGCAGCACCGCGAGCGACGCGCCGAGCGCGGTGAACCCGAGGCCCAGCTGCAGGTAGATGCTCAGCACCAGCGAGAAACCGGTGAGCGCGGAGAACAGCGCGAGACCGGCGACCAGACCGCCGTTGAACGCCTTCTTCTTGAACAGCGACGGCACGACGAGCGGCTCGCCGCCCAACTTGTCGCGGCGCCCCTCGTACCAGCCGAACACGAAGAACGTGAGCACACCGGCCACGATGGACACGAAGGTCCACGCCGGCCAGCCCTCTTCACGTCCCTGCACGACCGGGAAGACCAGCAGCGCGGCACCGCCGGAGGCGAGCAACGCGCCGACGAGGTCCAGCTTCTTGGCCGTCTTGGTGGCCTTCGGGAAGCACTTGATGGCACCGAAGATCGCCAGCAGGCCGAGCGGCAGGTTGATCAGGAAGATCATCCGCCAGCCGGTGCCGAACAGGTCGAGGTTGATCAGCCAGCCGCCGAGGATCGGGCCGCCGATGGTCGCGAGACCGAGGATCGGGCCGTAGGCGCCGAACGCCTTGGCCATCTCCTTGGGCGGGAACACCTCGGTGATGACGCCGAGCCCCTGCGGCAGCATCATCGCGCCGAACAGGCCCTGGAACACGCGGGCGGTCACCAGGACGGCCGGTGTCGTCGCGACGCTGCACAGCGCCGAAGCGGCGGTGAAGCCGATGGCACCGACGACGAACATCTGCTTCTTGCCGAAGATGTCGCCCAGCCGTCCACCGATGATCAGACCACACGCCATGGCGAGCGTGTAACCGGCGCCCAGCCACTGGATGAAGGTCGCGCCACCGCCGATGTCCGCCACGATGGACGGAGCGGCGATGACCGTGATCAGCGAGTCGAGAATGTCCATCGCGGTGGCCAGCAGGATGACGCCGAGTGCCAGCCAGCGCCATTTGAACGGCTCACCCTGGCTCGCGTTGGCTCCCGGCCAACCCTGCGCACCCGAATCCGGCGCCGCGTCGATGTTCTGGGTCATAGCTCCTCACTCAGTTTCTTCCGCTGCGCCAACGGCGCGGTGACGGACGAAGTCCTCGATCACCGGCACGACCGCGCCGGGCGAGGGCATTTCCTCTATCGCTTGCTTCAACCGGCTCGCCCGATCCCGGTAGGACGCGTCCTCCAGCAACGCCCGGCAGGCCTCGAGCACCTCGGCCGGTTCCACCTCCTGTGACTGGAGCTGCCTGGCAGCACCGAAGTCGCAGAGACGTCGTGCGGAATCCCGTTGCTCCGCCATGACTCCCGGAGCGAGCAGCTGCGGAAGTCCGGCGATCAGGGAGGACATGGTCGATCCCCCACCCGCGTGGTGCACCGTGAGATCACAGGCGGGCAGCACGGAGGTGAGCGGCATCCACCCGGCGGCGACGACGGCGTCGGGCAGCGGAGCGAGCTTGGCGACCGCCTCGTCCGGCATCGCGAGCACGAGCTCCACACCCAGCGAGGGCAGGGTGCGGACCAGCTCGTCGAAGATGGCCGGGCCCGCGGGGGAGTTCGGCAGGATGGTGCCGAGCGTGATCATGATGCGCGGGCGGTCGCGTTTTTCGAAGACCCACGAGGGGACCGGGGCCGGCGTGTCGTACTGGACACACCGCATCGGTTGTCCCGCAACGACATCTTCCGGACGGATGAGCGCGGGACACGTGTCGAGCACCATGTCCGGCTCCGGCAGGGAGTCGAACCCGAGCCTCTCCAGCTCGGGGGCGAACTCCACGGCCGTCCAGCCGTCGATGTCGGAGCGGTAACCGATGCCGATGCCGTTCTCGAACCACGGAATCCCGTGGAGCTTCGCGGCCACACCGGCGGAGAACGCGTGCGCCTCGCCGATGATCGCGTCCGGTTGCCAGGCCTCGGTGATGGCGAGCATGCCGTCGATCGTGCGGGCGGCGAGCCGGCCGAACCCGCGGCCGACCTGCTCCAGCAGGCCTTCCTCGGTGCCGGCCTGCGCGAGCTGGTTGCCCGCTCGGTCGTGCAGCATGACCTCGCGCATGTGCATGGGCCCGTAGGTGGCCACGTGCGGGAGCCCGGAGCCGTTGACCGTGGCGGCCATGCTCTCCGGGCTCGCGACGAGCACCTCGTGACCCGCCGCCCGCAAGGCCCACGCCAGCGGGACGACCGGGAAGTAGAGGCCGAACGACGGACCGCTACTCACTAGGATCTTCATGCTGACCACGCTATTCAAGCCGGATCGGGTGGCACTCGAACCGCACTGGAGCCGGATAACCCGATCGTGTCTTTCGGACCTGGGAGCGGTACCATTTCCGGTCGCTTCGACTAGCCCAGCGCGTTGAGCGCCGCCACCAGCGTCCTGGCCTGCACGTTCACGTAACGGCCGTGCCGCAACAGATCCGTCAACTGCCCGACGGTGACCCACGTGTACTGCGGCGGGACATCGGCGGGGAAATCCTCGTCCGCCTCGACGACGAGATAGTCGCTCTCGGTGTCGAGGAATCGCCCACCTTCCTCGGAATGCACCGTCGAGTAGTGGATTCTCGACTTCTCCGCGGCCAGCACGTGGTCGAGGAACGGCGGCCGTTCGGCGTCGTGGTAGTTGCCTGGCACGCACTGCACGGTCGGCCCCAGCTCCACCGTGTCGAGGAACCCACCCTCCAGCCGCGCGTGCACCAGCACGTGCAGCACGCCGGCGAACTGCTTCACGATGAACGCCGCGACGCCCCTGCCGTGCTGCTCGAACAGCGGCTGCGTCCAGCTGGTCACCTCGCGGTTGCCGGCGATCGCCCGCACCGCCACGCACCGGAAGAACTTCCCGTCCTCACGGCTGATCTCGTCCTCGGTGCGGATCCAGCCGGGCACCTCGCCCAGCGGCACGCGCGAGACGTCGATGTCGTGGTCGGCGCGCTGCCCGGTGAACCAGCTCAGCACGTCCGGTGTCGCCGACAGCGCGCCGGCGTGCGGGTCGCGGGAGGCCAGCAGCGCGGCCTGGAAGTCGTTCGCGGGCTCCGCGTAACCCGGTGCCGGCAGGCAGGAGAGCACCGTGCGCGAGTCCATGTTGACGAGGTTGTCCCGGTGCAGCAACGTGTTCACCTGGCCGAGGGTGAGCCAGCAGAAGTCGTCGTCGAGCGGGACGTCCTCGGTCACCTCGACGACGATGTTGCGGTTGCTCTTGCGGTAGAACCAGGACCCGTGCTCGGACTGCAGCACGTCGACGATCACCTTGCCGCGCTGGGCACCCTCGGCGAAGTACTCCAGGTACTTCACCTTGGCGCCCTTGTGCACGCGGGTGTAGTTCGACTTGGTGGCCTGCACGGTCGGGGAGAGCTGCAGCAGGTTCGGGTTGCCGGGCTCCATCTTCGCCTGCATCAGGCAGTGCAGGACGCCGTTGAACTCCTTGACGAGGATGCCGAGCATCCCGACCTCGGGCTGCCGGATGATCGGCTGGCTCCACGACCGCGTCGGCGTGTCGACCTTCAGGCCCTCGACGGTGAAGAACTTGCCGCTCTGGTGCCGGATGTTGCCGGTCTCCTGCTCCGTGTACCAGAGGTCCAGGTCGGCGAACGGGATGCGCTCGACGCGGAACGCGTTGGCGAGCCAGCGTTCGGTGAGCCAGAGGTCGAAGTGCTCGGTCTGCAGGAACGCGCCCTGCTCGGTGGCGGCGGACTTCGCGAGCCTCGTCGGGAGGTCGGTGTCCTCCCGCCTGCGCAGCTCCGTGGTGGACGGTGTCACGGCAACCTCCTGGGGACTCCCTCGACTCCGAAACGGTGTCCGCGCGCGCTCGAGCGTGAATCGGGAAGTGGCTGAGGAAAAGGGTTTCGAGCAGGTCGCGAGCCATTCGCGTTGGCGGGTTCTCACCATCGGGCGACCCAACATCGTCGTTTCCGAAAGGTCCCCACCGTGTCGAGCCAAGTAGCGAGTTCGTCGAGACTCCCGTCGCTGACGGGCATGCGGTTCGTCGCCGCGGCAATGGTCTTCGTCTTCCACGGCAGCCTGGAGTTCCTCTTCAGGACTCCTGAAGTGGGCTTCCTGTACATGATCGCGACGAGCACCGCCGGGTTCGTCGGCGTGTCGTTCTTCTTCATCCTCAGCGGGTTCGTGCTGACCTACTCGGCGCGGCCCGGCGACACGAAGGGGAACTTCTTCCGGCGGCGGTTCGCGAAGATCCTGCCCAACCACGTCGTCACCTTCGTCGCGGCGATCGTCCTGCTGCTGGTGTTCCGCCAGGCGGTCGACCCGGCCTCCGCGGTCGCGAACCTGTTCCTGGTGCAGTCGTGGATCCCGGACTACGACGTGCTGCTGTCCGGCAACGGTGTCGCGTGGTCGCTGTCCGTCGAGGCGATCTTCTACCTGTCGTTCCCGTTCCTGCTGGTGCTGATCAACAAGATCCGCCCGTCGCGGCTGTGGTTCTACGCCGGCCTCACGGTCCTCGCGGTGCTGCTGGTGCCGTTGCTGGCCAAGGCTCTGCTGCCGTCCACGCCGGTGTGGCCGTGGGGTCCCGCCTCCTACGCCCAGATCTGGTTCGTCTACAACTTCCCGGTCACGCGCCTGTTCGAGTTCGCGCTCGGCATCATCCTGGCGCGGATCGTCATGACCGGGCGGTGGATCGGCCTGGGCGTCAAGTGGGGCATCGCGCTCGCGTTCGCCGGCTACGTCGCCTCGCTGTTCGTGCCGTTCCTGTACGCGTTCGTCGGCGCGACGATCATCCCGCTGGCCCTGCTGATCCCGGCCGCCGCGGTCGCGGACGTCAAGGGGCGCAGGACGTTCTTCGCGCGGCCGAGCATGGTGTGGCTGGGTGAGGTGTCGTTCGCGTTCTACCTGGTGCACCGGCTGGTGCTGACGTACGGGCACTGGGCGTTCGGCACGGAGATCAACGCGTTCGGCGCGCTGGGCGGCAAGGCCTGGTCGGCACCGGTCGCGCTGGCGTTCCTGGTGGCGGCCTTCGCGGTGTCCCTGCTGCTCTCCTGGGCGTTGTTCTCCTGGGTGGAGACGCCGTTCATGCGCCGGTTCGGCCGTACGCAGGTGTTGCCCCTGCAGACCTCGCCGCAGGAGGACGTCGTTGGCGCGGTTCGCTGAGCAGGACACGAGAAAGGCCCGCCGGTCGGACCGGCGGGCCTTTCTCGTTCCGTCACCAGGTGACGGGCATCTCGTAGACGCCGTACATGACCGCGCCGTCCTTGTACTGCAGCTCGTTCCACGGCTTGGCGAGCTTGAGGTTCGGGATGCGCTGGAACAGCTTGGTGAGCACCACGGTGAGCTCGACGCGGGCGATCTCAGCGCCGATGCAGTGGTGCACGCCGTAGCCGAACGCGACGTGGTTGCGCGCGTTCGGGCGGGTGATGTCGAACTTGTCGGGCTCGGGGAAGGCCTCGGGGTCGCGGTTGGCCGCGCCCCCGCAGATGATCATGCCCTCGCCCTCCTTGATGGTGACCGGGCCGGCGTCGATGTCGGCCAGGGCAACACGGGAGGACGCGAGGTCGCCCGGCGTGAGGTAGCGCAGCAGCTCCTCGACGGCGTTGGGCGCGAGGCTCCAGTCGTTCTTCAGCTTCTCCAGCTGGTCGGGGTGCTCCAGCAGGGTCATGGCGCCGATCGCGATCATCGCGGCGCTGGTCTCGTGGCCGCCGTTGAGCAGCAGGCGGACCAGGTTGACGAGCTCGCGGCTGTCGTAGAGACCGGCCTCGTGGAAGCGGACGACGATGCGGCTGATCAGGTCCTCGCCCGGCTCCTTGAGCTTCTTCTCGAGCAGGTCAGCCAGGTAGCCGTTGAGCTCGGTGATCGCGGCCATCCGGACCTCGGCGGAGGACTTGCCGCCGAACAGCTTGTCGGTGCGGTCGTGCAGGTAGTCGTGGTCCTGGTGCGGGATGCCGAGGATCTCGCAGACGATCGTCAGCGGCACCGGCAGCGCGAGCGCCGTGACGAGGTCGACCACCGGCCCCTGCTCCAGCATCGCGTCGATCCGCTCGTCGACGATCTGCTCGATGCGGGGCAGCATCGCGCGGACGCGCTGCTTGGTGAACTCACCCGACACGGCGGCCATCCGGCGGTAGGCCGTGTGCTTGGGCGGGTCCCAGCCGATGAACGAGCCCTCGGTGCGGAACTGCGGCGGGATGTCGATGTAGTACGGGAAACCCTCGTGGCCGCGGTCGGAGCTCGCGTTCGGCTCGGTGAGGAGCTTGCGCACGTGCTCGTAGCTCGTGACCACGTACGCCTCGCGACCGGTGCGGAGCCCGACCTTCGCGATGGGTGTTTCCGGCCGGAGCTGCGCGTATTCCTCCGGGGGCTGGTACGGGCACTTGCGGTGCCAGGGGAAAGGCGTCAGCTCTGTCTCGGCGTTGGTCATGGCGGTTCCCTTCTCGTCAGCCGCGCTTGACCGTGCCAGCCCCGCGTGGAGATGCCCTGGATGTCCGCTCAACCGCTTTCGAGGGCCCTTCGAGGCCACGTCCGTAACGTGCCCACGCATGAACGTCACCGAGTTCGAGGTCGCCGTCCCTGAGTCCTCTGTGGACGATCTGCGCAGCCGTCTGTCGCTGACCCGCTGGCCCGACGCGGAGACGGTGTCCGACTGGTCGCAGGGCGCGCCGCTGTCCTTCGTCCGGTCCCTCGCGGAGCACTGGGAGCACAAGTACGACTGGCGTTCGGTCGAGTCACGGCTGAACGCGCTGCCCCAGTTCCGCGCGGAGATCGACGGGCTGGGCATCCACTTCCTCCACGTCCGCTCCCCGCACGCCGGCGCCACGCCGTTGCTGCTCACGCACGGCTGGCCGGGTTCGGTGCTGGAGTTCCTGGAGGTGCTGGAACCCCTGACGAACCCCGCTGACCCCGCCGACGCGTTCCACGTCGTCGTGCCCTCCCTGCCGGGTTACGGGTTCTCCGACAAGCCCACCGAGACCGGTTGGGGCGTCGAGAGGATCGCGCGCGCCTGGTCGTCGTTGATGACCGGGCTGGGCTACGAGCGCTATGCCGCGCACGGCGGCGACTGGGGTTCGTTCGTCACCGCGGAACTGGGCCACGTCGACGCTTCCAGGCTCATCGGCATCCACCTGACGATGGTGTTCGCCGGACCACCTGAGGAGCAGGTCGAGCTGACCCAGCGCGACTACGCCGGATTGGCCGCTCTCAAGGAGTTCCAGGCTCGCGAAGCCGGTTACTCCGCGATCCAGATGACCAAGCCGCAGACCATCGGCTACGGCCTCCACGACTCCCCCGTCGCGCTGCTGGCGTGGATCGCCGAGAAGTACTACTCCTGGACCGACCACGACCGCCCCTTCGAGGAGTTGGTCCCGGTCGACAAGCTGCTCGACGCGGTCTCGATCTACTGGTTCACCGGCACGGCCACCTCTGCCGCCCGCCTGTACTGGGAGTCGCACAACCGCGTGCCGATGCACCAGGTGTCCGTGCCGACCGGCGTGACGATCTTCCCGAAGGACGCCCGCATGCCCAAGGCGTGGATCGAGGCCAGGTTCGCCGACCTGCGCTACTGGAACGACGCCGAGGCGGGCGGCCACTTCCCCGGCATCGAACGCCCGGACGTCCTCGTCTCCGAGCTCCGCACCTTCTTCCGCCACGTCCGCTGAACAGACTGTGACGCACACCACAGCAGAATGAGAACCTGATTGCGGATCTCCGCGTCTTGCGGGGTGTGAGAGCAATCCGGGGTGAGCCGGTCGGCCTGGACGAGGAGCAGCTCGTGCGCCGTGTCGCACGAGGTGACCGCAGGGCGTTCGAAGAGCTCTACCGCCGCACCTCGCCGTGGCTGACGGTGCGGTTGCGCAGGCGGTGTTCGGACGAGCAGATCGTCGCCGAGGTGCTCCAGGAGACCTACCTCGCGGTGTGGCGGGCCGCCGGCGCGTTCGCCGGCACCGCCGCGGGCGGCAGCGCGGTCGGCTGGCTGTGGTCCATCGCCGCCCGCAGGCTGGTCGACGCGTTTCGCCGGCGTGCGCACCACGCCCAGCCGCCCGCCACCGCGGCCCCCGAGCACAGCGTGCGCGCCGCCGAGGACGAGGCGCTCGACGCCGTGCTCGGGGACGAGATCGGCGACGCGTTGCGGACGCTCGCCCCGGAGCTGCGACAGGTCCTGCGGGCAATGGTGCTCGACGGGTTGTCGGTGCGGGAGACCTCGGCCCTGCTCGGAGTGCCGGAGGGCACCGTCAAGACCCGTGCGAGGCGGGCGCGAATCGCGTTGCGGGAGGCCCTGTCATGACCGCGCACCACCCCGGCGAGCAGCTGTTGCGCCAATACGTGCGAGGTGACGACGTCCCCGCCGACCAACTGTGGGCGGTCGAGGCGCACCTCGAGAGCTGTGCTCCGTGCCGCGGCCGCCTCGCTCCCGACCCGATCGCCGAGCAGGTGTGGGCCGATCTCGCACCTGTGCTGGACCGAACCCCGCAGATGCCGCCGGCACGATCTTGGTTGCGGCACGTCAGCCACTGGGTGTCCCCCGTGGCCGGGCCGTGGCTCGCGATGATCCTCCTCGTCACCGCCGTCGCCGTGGCTCTGGACCAAGCGGGATCGGTGGCACGCGGGCAGATCTCACTGGTGCTGCTGGTGGCGCCGGTGCTGCCGGTGCTCGGTGTCGCCGCGTCCTGGGGCCGTGCCATGGACCCCGCCCACGAACTCACCGCCGCCACGCCGCGGGCCGGTCTGCCGTTGGTGTTCCGCCGAACCGTGGCGGTGCTCGCCGTGGTCGTGCCGGGTCTGCTGGTGGCGAGTCAGCTGACCGGAGCCTCGCTCACCCAGTGGATGCTGCCGTGCCTCGCGTTCACCACGTGCACGCTCGCGCTCGGTGGCCTGATCGGCATCACCCGTGCCGCCATCACGCTCATCGCGGGGTGGGCCGCCGGGATCGTCC
Organism: Lentzea alba; assembly: GCF_011067745.1. GTDB lineage: Bacteria > Actinomycetota > Actinomycetes > Mycobacteriales > Pseudonocardiaceae > Lentzea > Lentzea alba. The sequence continues at coordinate 190,657 of NZ_JAAMPJ010000008.1, read as the reverse complement.
TGCCGACGATCGCGCTCAGCCGCACGTCCGTCGCGCTCGACGTCGCCGCCACACCGGTGTGGGCGGCCGTCCTCGCGGCAGGGCTGATCGTGATCGCCGTCCGTTTCCGTACACAGTCGAGGAGTTCGTGATGCGTGCAGTGGGAGCCGAGGAGGTCGCACCGACCTCCCATCCCTGGGAGATCCAGGCCGACGGCCTGGTGGTACGGGTGGGTGGCAGGCGTGGCCGCAACGCGGTGAACGAGCTGACCCTGCGACTGGGCAGGGGCGTGCACGGACTGCTCGGCCCGAACGGCGCGGGGAAGACGACGCTGATCAGGACGCTGGCGACGGTGCAGAAGCCGAGCGCGGGCTCGTTGTCGCTGCTCGGCACCCCGCTCGGCCGTGCCACCGGACTGCGGCCGCTGCGCCGGCGGCTGGGTTACCTGCCGCAGCACTTCGGCTACTACAAGCGGTTCACGGTGCGGGAGTTCGTCGAGTATCTGGCGTGGTTGAAGGAGATGCCGCCGGAGGCGATCCCGGGCGCGGTGCAGCGCGCGCTGGAGAAGGTCGGGCTGGCCGACCGCGCCGACGACCGGCTCAAGACGTTGTCCGGTGGCATGGTCCGCCGCGCGGGCATCGCGCAGGCGATCGTCAACGACCCCGAGGTCCTGCTGCTGGACGAACCGACCGTGGGCCTGGATCCGGCGCAGCGGCTGAGTTTCCGCGAGCTCGTGGCCGAACTGGGGCAGCAGGCGTGCGTGCTGATCTCGACGCACCTGGTCGAGGACGTCGCGGCGGCGTGCACGGACGTGGTGCTCGTGTCGGAGGGATCGCTGGTGTTCCAGGGAACTCCCGCCGAGCTCGCCGCCGCGGGGACGACGGACCACGTGGGCGACAGCCCGATCGAGCGCGGCTACACGGCGTTGCTCAGCGCGGGGCCGGGAAGGAGTGGCTGGTGATGGGGCTGCGAATCGAGCTGCGGCGGTCGTCCGCGCTCTGGGCCGGGCTGCTCGTGGTCGTGTCCGGCACGGCGATGCTGCTGCTGCTCACGACGACGGCCGCGAAGTGGCAGGACAACTCGACTTCGGCGGTGCTGGAGCTGCGCAAGCCGCTGGCGTACGTGTGGGCGCTCGTGGTCGGTCTGGCCGTTCTGCAGGGCATGCGGGACGGCCGGGCACGGGTGAACGAACTGTTCGCCACCACCTCCCGTCCCGGCTGGGTCCGGCTCGGCACGCTCGCCTCCGCGGTGGCGGGTGTGGTCGCTGCGGCCACGTTGCTGCTGTGCGTCGGCGTGATCGTTCGCGTCGCGGCCGGCGGCGGGTTCGTCTCGGCCGGGTTCGTCCCGCTGATGCTGACCGTGGTGCTCGCCTTGGCGGGCAGCGTCGTCCTCGGCCTCGCGGTGGGACGGCTGCTGCCGCACCCGCTGGCCGTGCCGGTGGCGTTGGTGGCGACGTTCACGCTGGCCATGACGGCCGCCCAGGCGCAGGACGTGCGGTCCTCCGACGGCGTGATACCCCGCTTGGCGCTGCTGGTGCCCGTTCTCAACCCGCCGAGTTCGGACCTGGTGACCACCTCCACGTCGGTGGACCTCGGTCAGATCGTGTGGTTCACCGGACTCGGGGTCACGGCGTTGCTGTTGCTGGTGTCGCGGTCGTGGCGCGGACGTCTGGTGGCGCTGGTTCCCGCCGGGCTCGCGCTGGCGCTCGCGGTCTCGATCCTGCCGGCCAGGTTGTCCGACGTGCTGGTGACCGACTCGATCGCCGGACAGCTGGTCTGCGACGGTGAGGTGTGCGTGAGCCGGGTGCACGAGGCCGGGCTTCCCGCAGCCGCCGCGGTGGGCCGCGACGTGCTGAAGAAGCTGTCGGTGCTGCCCCATCCGCCCACCGCGGTCCGGGAGGACACGTCGGCGATGGCTCACTTCGAGGTGCCGCGCCGCAGCGGCGATGTCGTCTACCTGAACTCACAGCTCCATCCCTCCGTGCTGACGATGTCGCCGGAGCAGATGCGGCTCGAGATGTTCGCCGGAGCGGGAGTTCCTCCTTGCGCCGAACCGAACTCCTCCGACAGCCGGGAGTCCGCGGTGCGCTACCTGACCGCCGCCTACTTCACCGGGGAACTGACCGCGCTGCCGTCGGACCCGTACGTCTGGGGCAGCTCGTCCATGCGCTCCGCCGTCGAGGAGGACTGGCGGGCGTTCCGGAGCCAGTCGCCGTCTGAGCAGCTGGGCCGGGTGGCGAAGGTGCGGGAGATGTTGCTGACGTGCCAGGATCCCGCGCGGATCCACGACGTGCTGGTGGCGCGATGAGGCCGGTTGCTTTGTACGCGCGCTCTCGCAGTGTGCCCGCTGCCCTTGCGGCACTGCCGGTGGTGGTGTTCCTCGCGTGGTCTGCGATGCACTCGCCGTGGACGCCGTTGAGCGCGTCGCTGACATCGCTGGCGGCGGTGCTGGTGATCACGGCCGGTCTCGCCGGTCAGGACCCCGAGCTGGACCGGTCCACCGCGGTGCCGTGGCCGGCGTGGCGGTTCTGGCACCTGGTGCTCGCGGGCGTGCTGGCGGCGATCCCGGTGCTGCTGGTGCAGGAACTCGGGCCCGAGACGTTCGGCTTCGAGTTCGTCGTGCGCGACACGGCGGGCATGGTCGGTCTGGCGGGGCTGGCCGCGACGGTGATCGGGGCGAGGTTCGCCGCCGCGGCACCGGTGTTGTGGTGGGCCGTGAGCGCGATCATGCCGCCCACCCGGTCGGTGTCCGGCCGGGTTCTCACGTGGCCGCAGTGTCCTCCTGACGACGCGGTGGCGATGTGGACGGCGGGTGTGCTGTTCCTGAGCGGTGTCACCGCTTACGTGGTGCGCGGCGGTCGGCGCTGAGCTGCTGAGGGCTCACGCCGCGGTGCGCAGGTCGAAGCCGGGGACGGCGACCATCTCGGGCCGGATCGGGCAGTTCGCCGCGATCAGCCGCCGGGCGAGGACGTGGTCGACCGGCTTGTTGACGGACTCCACCCCGAGCAGCTTGTCGCCGGCGAAGCAGAACACCGAGAACGCGCCCGTCGTCGGATCTCCGGTCACCACAACGTTGTCGTGGCCGTCGGTGACTCCCGCGATCTGCACCTTCATCGCGTACTGGTCGCTCCAGAACCACGGCACCTGCGCGTACGGCTCGGCCGATCCGGTGATGACCGCGGCGACCGCACTGGCCTGGTCGACGGCGTTCTGCACGCACTCCAGCCGGATCTGCCGCGCCCCGTGGTGGAACCGCGCGCAGTCGCCCACCGCGAAGATCGCCGGGTCGGACGTGCGCAGCCACGGGTCGACCACGATCCCGTCGTCGACGGTCAGCCCGGCCTCGGCGGCCAGTTCGGCGTTCGGCACCACGCCGATGCCGGCCACGACGAGATCGGCGGGCAGCACCGTGCCGTCCGCGAGCACGACCTCGCCGGGCCGCACCTCGGACACGGTGGCGTTGAAGAGGAACTTCACCCCGCGCCGCCGATGCACCTGCACGACGTGTTCGGCGGTCTCCGAGGACAACACCCTTGACAGCGCACGAGGTTGTGCCTCGATCACCGTGACGTCACACCCGGCTTCGCTTGCCACAGCGGCGTATTCGAGCCCGATGAACCCGGCGCCGATCGCGACCACCCGACCCTCAGGACGCGCGGAGTCGGCGTCGGCGATGGTGCGGATCGTGTGCGCACCGGGAATCGGCCGCGGCCGTGATCCCGTGGCCAGCACGAGGTTCTCGTACCCGACGGCACGGCCGGAGCGCAGCACCACGCACCGGGCCGCGCGGTCGACGGAGACCGCGGCGTCGTCGAGCACGAGGGTGATGTCGTGCTCGGCGTAGTAGGTCTCCGGGCGGAACACCAGGTCGCCGAACCCGATGTCCCCTTGCAGGTAGGCCTTCGTGAGCGGCGGACGTTGGTAGGGCAGCACACCCTCGTCGCCGATCAGCGTGATGGTGCCGCGGTGTCCCCGTTCTCGCAGGGACACCGCGGCCTGGCACCCCGCCTGCCCGGCTCCCACGATGACAACAGCCGAGTCAGGACCGTCGGTCATCAGTAGTTCCCCAGGCCACCGCAGACGTTGAGCGCCTGCGCGGTGATGGAGTTCGCGGTCTCCGTGGTCAGGTACGTGACCAGGCCGGCGACCTCCTCGGGGGTGGAGTAGCGGCCGAGCGGGATCTTGGCGTTGAACCTCTCCAGGACGTCGTCCTCGGTGATGCCCCAGTGGTTGGCGTAGCCCTGGCGCACCTTGCCGGCCATCGGCGTCTCGACGTAGCCGGGGCAGACGGCGTTGACCGTGATGCCGGTCTTCGCGAGCTCCAGCCCGACGGCCTTGGTGAAGCCGACGACACCGTGCTTCGACGCGCTGTACGGGGAGGCGTAGATGACGCCCTGCTTGCCACCGGTGGACGCGATGTTGATGACCCGGCCCCAGTCGCCCTGGTTCATCCTGCCGGTGGACAGGACTTCCTTGGTGACGCGGAAGACGCTGTGCAGGTTGGTGTCGATGACGTCGGTCCAGATGTCCTCGTCGAGCGTCGCGATCTCGCCACCGCCGCCGCGACCGGCGTTGTTCACGAGGATCTCGATGCGGCCGAACGTCTCCACGGCCTTCGTGACGGCCTTGCGGATGTCCTCTGTGGACTTGACGTCACAGGTCGTGCCGTCGGCCTCGTACCCCTCCTCGCGGAGCTGTTTGACCGTCGAGGCGACGTTCTCCGCGTCGCGCGCGACCACGAACACCGCGTGGCCCGCCGCGCCGAGCGACTCCGCGACGGAGAGGCCGATTCCGCTGGTTGCGCCCGTGACGAAGGCGACCCGTCGAGTCATGGTTCAACGCTCCTCAGAGTTGCTTCTCGGGAAGGTGCACGACGAGCCCGTCCAGCTCCTCGGTGACCGGGATCTGGCAGCTCAGCCGGCTGTTGTCCTGACGGGGGCTCGCGGTCACACACAACAGCCCGTCCTCCAGGTCGTGCATGGCGGGCAACGGCCTGGTGTTGTCCTTGTCCACGTAGATGTGGCAGGTCCCGCACGTCGCGCCACCGCCGCACTGGGCGAGGATGCCCTCGACGCCGGCGAGCTTGGCCCCCCGCATGATCGAGTTGCCCGGCTCGACGTCGACGACCGACGACGTCCCGTCCGGGTGGACATAGGTGATCTTGGCCATCGCGGTGTCTCCCCACGGAAATCGGCTCGCCGGACTCCAGTCACAGTGCCCACCCGCCCTGGGGATCGCCTGGAACCGCGCTGGAACGCGTTCGAGACCTCCTCTAGGGCCTTTTGCGACCCTCACAACCCGACGCAACCGACGCGGAGGTCTTACCGTGCCCGACGCACTGCACGAGTTCCACGAACAGCGACCACAATGGTCCGCGCCGTCGGCGGAGGACGGACTCGAACGCGCCACCATCTCGGTGCCGCGCGACTACAACGACCCGCACGGCGTTCAGCTGACGATCGCGCTTTCCCGCCTCCGCGCGACGAACCCGGCCAAGCGCCGGGGTGTGCTGCTCTCGGTGAACGGCGGCCCCGGCGGCGACAACGGCGAGGGGATCAAGCTGCCGCTGGAGTTCCCGGCCGAGGTGCGCGCGTGCTACGACCTGATCGGGTTCGACCCGCGCGGCATCGGTGAGTCCACCAAGCTCTACAGCGAGGTCGCGGTGCCCGTCGCGCCGTTCGACTCGCGGCCGCCGGACTCGCTGTTCGACCAGATCGCCATCGACATGCGCGAGCGCGAGCTGGCGTGCGCGCGGGCGGGTGGCGACCTGCGCCCGCACATCACCACCCGCAACATCGCGCGGGACATGGACGTCATCCGCTGCGTGCTGGGCGAGGACCGGATCAGCTTCGTCGGATACGCCTACGGCACGCTCGTCGGCGCGGTCTACGGGTCGATGTTCCCGGCACGCCTGGACCGCAGCGTGCTCGACTCGTGCGTGAACCCGAACTGGACGTGGCGCGAGCAGTTCGTCACGCAGGCCGAGGCCGTGTACCGCAACGTGCAGAAGTGGGCACAGTGGACGGCCGAGCGCAACGTCCACTTCGGACTCGGTCGATCCGCCGCCGCGGTGCTGGAGACCGTCGAGGAGGTCGTCTCCGCGCTGGAGGAGATGGGCGCCATCCACCTGCGCACGTTGTTCGACGGCGCCGTGGGCACGCGCGCCACCGACCGCGCGCAGTGGGACTCGCTGGGCTACCTGGTCGGCGACCTGCGCAAGGCCGAAGACGTCGCCACCGCGCAGAAGCTGATCGCGGGCAACGGCACGTGGCGCCCGCAGGACACGACCGGCGAGCTCCGGATCGGGGTGCTGGAGGCCATCACGATGGAAACGGAGTGGCCGACCGACCTCGAGGTCTACTTCGCCGACATGCGTTACCACCGCGAGCACCACCCGTACGGCTTCGGCGTCTTGCGCGCGCAACCGTGGGTCGGCGCGTTCCGCACGTTCGAGAACCTCGAGGAGCCGACGTACCTCAAGCGGGTCGGCTACCCGGTCGGGCTGGTCGTGCAGGCCGACGGTGATCAGTACGACCGTTACGAGGGCGGTGTCGCGATGGCCGAGCGGCTCGGCCACCACCTGGTCGTCGTCGAGGACTCCGGTGACCACGAGGTGTACGCGTTCGCGGGCAACACCGCGCTCGACGACATCGTCAACGCCTACCTGGTCGACGGTGTGCTGCCGGACAAACGCATCGGCGTGCCGGGTTCGACCCCGCGGCCGGACATCCCCGCGGATGCCTGAACACGAAGAAGGGGCCCGGAGTGATCCGGGCCCCTTCTTCGTGTTCACCTGGCTGCGTCTCTCACCGCGTCCACGAGCTGGGCCAGCTCCACCGACTCGCCGGAGGTGGGACCGCCGGTCCGGACCGCGGACACGAAGCTGCGGGCCGCGTTCGTGTACTGGTCGTCGGGTTCGAGCGAGAGCTCCTCGCCACCGAGCCGCACGATCGGCGTGAGGTCAGCCGGCGGAGCATAGGCGCGGTCGACGGTGATGTGGCTTTCGCTGCCCCACACCGCGTAGTTCGCCCGGTAGGTGTGCTCCATGCCGAACGTGAGCTGCGCCGTGACGCCACCAGGTGCCCCCAGCAGCACCGATCCCGAGACGTCCACGCCGTAGGTGCTGTCGACCTTCAGGCTCGCGCCGAGCACCCGCAGACCGGGGCCGAGCATCAGCATCGCGGCCTTGAGCGGGTAGACGCCGACGTCGAGCAACGCGCCGCCGGCGAGGTCCTTGCGGTACCTGATGTCCCCGGACGGCCGGGGCGGGATCGTGAAGGCAGCCTCGAACGACCGCACCTCACCGACCGCGCCCGCGAGGACGAGCCGGCGCACCTCGTGGTGCTGGGAGTGGAACGGGAACAGGAAGTTCTCCCGCAGGACGAGCCCGCGCTCCCTGGCCTGGGCCACGAGGTCGGCGGTCTCCTCCAGCGACGGCGTGACCGGTTTCTCGGCCAGCACGTGCTTTCCGGCACGCAACGCACGTTCGATCCACACCGCGTGATGCGCCGCGGGCAGCGGCACGTAGACCGCGTCGAGGTCCATGCCGAGCAACCTGTCGTACCCAGTGACGGCCTCGCAGCCGTAGTCGGCCGCGAGCTTGCCGGCCTTCTCGCCGTCCCGGCTCGCCACCGCGACGATGTCCACATCGGACAGTCCGGCGAACGCGGGCAGCATCCGGCGGCGGGCGATGTCCGCGCAGCCGACGACCCCGAGCCTCACTCGCCGATCAACGCCGCTGGCCATGTCCGCGCTACCGCCGTCTCGTACCGCAACGCGACGTGGCTCGACGCGCTGACGATGTCGCGCCAGAACCGCTGCAACGGCGAGTTCTCGCTGAACCCGCTCGTGCCCGCCGCCCTGACGAGGGTGCCTGCCGCGTCGACGAGGCTGTCCGCGGTGAAGGCGGCGTTGCGCTCGCAGCGCGCCATCAGCCTCGGCGTGAACGTGCGCTCGTCGAGCACCTGTGCGTTCTGCTCCACCAGGAACCGCGCGGAGTCGATCTGCGCGGACGCCCGGCAGAGGTCGACCCCCTGGGTGGTGTTGATCTTCTTGCCCCGCATGGCGTTCACGGCCGCGTTCAGCGCGCCGTACGCGGCACCGACCGCGGGAGCGACGAACGTAAGGCCGCCGACCGCCTGGAACGGCGCGTTGTGCGCCGGCAGGTCGCTCGTGGTGTTCTGGCCGGAGATGAAGTCCGCGCGCAGAAACGACAGGTGCTCCGGCACGAACACGTCGTCGACGATCACGGTGTGACTGCTGGTGGCGCGCATGCCCGCGTTGTCCCAGCCTTCGACGACAATGAAGTCCTTGCGCGGCAACGCGAAGAAGCGCGCCTCGGGTTCACCGCCGGTCGCGACCATGCCGCAGACCAACGCCCAGTCCGCGAAGTCGACACCGCTGACGTACGCCCAGCGGCCGCTCAGCCGGTGACCGCCCTGGGTCGTCGTCGCCTTGCCGAGCGGAGGCTGCGCGGTGACGACGAACGCGTCCGGGCTGGTGCCCCACAGTTCGTCGTGCCCCAGCTGCGGGAGATGCGTGGCATATCGGGCGGAAAGCGCGGACAGCGACGCGCACCAGGCCGTCGAGGCACAGCCCTCGCCGACCGCGATGACGGCCTGGGTGAGCTCGCCGAACCCGCCTTCGCTGCCGCCGTAGGACTTCGCGACGAAGTGCCGGGCGAACCCTGCCTCCCGCACGGCCGCCACGACCTCCGGCGCGAGCTTGCGCGTCCGGTCGGCTTCCTGGGCGTGCTCGGCGGCGAGCGCGCCGACCTTCTCCGCTACCGGAACGAGACCGGTGTCGCTCATGCGGCTCCTTCCCTGGCCGCCGCCGCTGCGGCGATGGCGACGGGCGAGGGCTCGTCGCGGTGGATCGTGCGAGACCGGGCCTGCAGCCCGCCGTCGACGCGGACCAGCACGTCCTCGATGAAGAACGTGGGCTCGAACGTGACGTTGCCGGCCTTGTCGGTCCTGGTGACCAGCGAGCAGTACGAGACGTTGAGCGTGTTCTCGTCGACTTCTTCGATGACGTAGTGGTCGTTCCAGTGCCGCACGGCGGCACCGGCGTAGCGCGGCAGTGCGGCGTTGGCGCCGGCGATGAGCGCTGCCCTGCCCTCGACCTTCTCGCCGCGGTGGGCGTGGTCGGTGACGCCGTCCTCGGTGAAGGTAGCCGCGTACCCCTCGATGTCGAGCGCATCGAGCAGCCGCATCTGCAGCGCGTAGAAAGTCTTCACCTCGATGTAGGTGTGCACGCTGACTGGGGACACTACGACTCCCTCCTCCTGTGATCTGTGCCATCGACGATCCACACCGGTGCTGGAAGACCGGTGGAGGACGTCTCGTTCGAGGGCGCTTCTAGTTGGCGTGCAGTGGTTTCGCGGAAGCTGGGTCCGATTTGTCCATCACACCTGGAGGGCTCATGTCGGAGGCAACTCCCGATGTCGCCAAGTCCGTCACGGTCGAGTGCTCGATCGAGCAGGCGTTCGCGATCTTCGCGGAGCACCCGCTCGACTGGTGGCCGGAGAAGCACGTTTTCGTGCAAGATCGGCAATCCATCACCATCGAGCCCGTCGTGGGCGGCCGTTACTACGAGACCGGCGCCGACGGCCAGGAGATCGCCTGGGGCACGATCACCGAGTGGGACCCGCCGAACCGCCTGGTCATGACGTGGCGCGTCGGCCCCGGCTGGCAGCCGATCTACGAGGACACCAAGGCGTCGTTCATCAAGGTGGACTTCAAGGCCGTAGGCCCGAACACCACGAAGGTGACGCTGACGCACGCCGACCTGGACCGCCACGGCCAGCCGCTGGCCGGCCAGATCTTCGGCGCGCTGAACGGTCCCAGCCCTGGCGACACGCTTGCCAAGTACGCGACGGCGGTGCTGAAGCACGCACCCGCGAAGGTGTGACCCCTGCAGCGATTCGAAGCGGCCCACCACCCCGGAGGCTTGGGGTGGTGGGCCGCTTCTTCTCAGGCGCCGATCTGGTCCCGTGCGGGATCGGCGACCGCCACGACGCTCTTCACGTCGACCAACCGGGAAAGCTGCTTCACCAGCTGATCGGGAGAACGTCCGGCCGGCAGCCCCACCACCACGTCCATCCGGGAGACGTCGCCGCGCTCGGTGGGGTCGAGGCTGAGCGACTCCACGTCGACGCCGCGAGTGGAGAACAGCACCACGACCCTGGCGAGTGCGCCGGGAACGTTGCTCAGCACCATCGACAACGCATGTCTGGTCATCACAGATCCTCGTCGAACAGGGGCTTGATGCCCCGGACGGTCATGATCTCGTCGTTGCCGGTGCCCGCGGCCACCATCGGCCACACCTGGGCGTCCTCGCCGACCACGAAGTCGACGACCACCGGCCGGTCCCGCACCTCCATGGCGCGCATGATCACATCGTCCACTTCGGACTTCTCGGCGCACCGCAACCCGACGCAGCCCAAGGCTTCGGCGAGTGCGACGAAGTCGGGCACGCGCTGATGGGTGGACAGGCCGGTGTTGGAGTAACGGCCGCGGTAGAAGAGGTTCTGCCACTGGCGGACCATGCCGAGGTTGCCGTTGTTGATGATGGCGACCTTGATCGGGATGTTCTCCAGCGCGCAGGTGACGAGCTCCTGGTTGGTCATCTGGAAGCAGCCGTCACCGTCGATCGCCCACACCGCGCGGTCAGGCACGCCGCACTGCGCGCCCATGGCGGCGGGTACCGCGAAGCCCATGGTGCCGAGACCACCGGAGTTGATGAACGAACCCGGCCGCTCGTAACCGACGTACTGCGCCGCCCACATCTGGTGCTGGCCGACGCCCGCGGTGTAGATCGCCTCGGGGCCGACGAGCGTGCCGATGCGTTCGATCACGTACTGCGGCGCGAGTTTGCCGTCGGCCGGCCAGTCGTAGCCGAGCGGGAACCGGTCGCGCAGGCCGTCGAGGTACGCCCACCACGACGTGAGCACCGGGGCCCGCCGCACGGCCGCGTTCAGCGAGACCAGCACGTCCTTGCAGTCGCCGACGATCGGCACGTCCGCCTTGCGGTTCTTGGAGATCTCGGCGGGGTCGATGTCGGCGTGGATCACCGCGGCGTTCGGGGCGAACAGTTCCAGCACACCCGTGACGCGGTCGTCGAACCGGGTGCCGAGCGCGATCAGCAGGTCGGCCTGTTGCAACGCGGCGACGGCGGGCACCGTGCCGTGCATGCCCGGCATGCCGAGGTGCTGGCGGTGCGAGTCGGGGAACGCGCCGCGAGCCATCAGCGTGGTCACGACCGGGATGCCGGTGCGTTCGGCGAGCGTCCGCAGCTCGGCGGCGGCGCCAGCGCGGACCACTCCGCCGCCGATGTAGAACACCGGCCGTCGTGAGGAGGCGATCAGGTTGGCCGCGCGGCGGATCTCGTTGGCCGCGGGCGTGACCCGCGGGTTCCGGACAGGGGGTGCGGGTGTGTACGTGGTGGTGGCGGCCAGGACGTCCTTGGGGATGTCGACCAGCACCGGACCGGGCCGTCCACCCGCGGCGAGCGCGAACGCCTCCGCGATCACCGCCGGGATGTCCGCCGGATCCGTCACCTGGAACGCGTGCTTGGTGATCGGCAGGGAGATGGAACGGATGTCGGCTTCCTGGAAGGCGTCCGTGCCGATCACCGATCTGCTGACCTGGCCGGTGATCGCCACGATCGGCACGGAGTCCATGTAGGCGTCGGCGAGCGGCGTGACGAGGTTCGTCGCGCCGGGACCCGAGGTCGCGACGCACACCCCGACCCGGCCCGTGGCCTGCGCATAACCCGACGCGGCGTGCCCTGCGCCCTGCTCGTGCCGCACGAGCACGTGCCGGATCTTCATCGAGTCCAGCAGCGGGTCGTACGCGGGCAGGATGGCCCCGCCGGGAATGCCGAAGATCACTTCACACCCGGCGTCCTCGAGCGCGCGGACCAGCGAGCTCGCACCGGTGACGGTATCCACTTTTCTGGCTCTCCCCGATCGAATGCCGATCAACCGGCGAGCTGACGCTCCAGCTGAAATGCGGACGTCGGACCGTTCAGCGTGGGCTCGGAGCTGAGGATCGCGCACTGCAGCTGACGCAGGCGCTCCGACGGCTCCAGGCCGAGCTCCTCGATCAGGGTGTCGCGCAACGACTGGTACGCCTCCAGGGCACGCCACTGACGTCCAGCGCGGTAGAGCGCGAGCATGTACTGCGCGCACAGGTTCTCGTGCATCGGGTGTTGCGCGGTCAGCACGGACAGCTCGCTCAGCAACGACTGGTGCTTGCCCAGCCGCAGGTCCGCCTCGATCCGGGCCTCCAGCACGCCGAGCCGCGACTCCTGCAGCCGCGTGACCTCCATGCCCAGCCGGACACCGATCTGCACGTCCACGAGCACCGGCCCGCGCCACACGTCGGTGGCCGAACGCAGCAGCCGCGACGCAGACTCGAGGTCGCCGACCTCCAGCGCGCGCTGCCCGGCGACGGCGAGCCGCTCGTAGCTGCGCACGTCGATGGTCTCCGGCGCGACGTCGAGCATGTAGCCGCCGTAGCGGGTGACGAGCACGTTCTTCGCAGCACCCGCGCTGCCCTCCGGCAACGCCGCCTCGATGCGACGGCGCACCTGGAGCACGTATGTCTGCAGTGTGGTGAGCGCGCTTCTCGGCGGCGTGACCCCCCAGAGCTCTTCGATCAGCGTGGGCACGGTGACGACGTGCCCGGCCTGCAACGCGAGCAGGGACAACACCTGTCGCGGCTTGACCGCGCTCGGCGTGATCGAGATGCCGTTCTCCCGTGCCTCCAGCGGTCCGAGAACTTTGATCTCCATGATGGGAGCCCTCCCCAGTTCCAGTTTCAGCGTCCAGTTTCAGCGGCGGCTTGCTGTTGTTGTGCCATCAAGTTCACCTGAGGCGGGCTATCGAACGCCACGTAGCGCGGCACGACTCCGAGATGGCGAACTACCACTGCAGGCGTGAGATATTCACGGGGCCGGACGTACCCAAACAAACCCTATGGGTAATCACTCGAACACCCCTCGTGAGCAAACCGAAAAATACTCGTCCTTTTGAGCGAAATCTGCCCGGACGATGAACAGTCGCAGTATGCTCTGTACCGTTTCAGAACTTGAGCCGCGACAGGACCGCACTGTCTAGCATTTGCCCTGGGTTCGCCGAGTGGCCGGAGGAGCGAGCTCGGCTCCCTTGGGGGAATCGTGAATGAGTCGTCCGAACCGCCGAGACCCGGCAGGATCATCCACGCCCCAGTAGTGGGTACGGCGGTGATGATCTGTCTGGCCGACCTCGCGCGGCTTCTTCTGAGCGACCGGGAAACGACTCATTCCGCCATATATCTCATCGCATTGACGTCAGTTCTCGCACTGCAGGCACTCCAATTCGGCCAACTGAACGCACCCGCCCGCCGCATCGCGCTGGCCACCCAGGTCCTGCTCACATTCCTGCCGTTCCTGCTGGTCGGCCACATGTGGATCGCGGTGCCGGGTCTGGTCGCCGGCAACGCACTGGCCCTCTTCCCGCCGATCGCGGGCTGGACCACTTTCGGCGTGACGGTCGCGGCGACGACCCTCCTGCAAACCCCGCTCCACCCGTCTTCGGCGCTGGTCGCCGCGATCGCGACGACCGCGACGGGCCTGCTCGTCTCCATCATCGGGTTCCGCCCGCTCGCCTCACCCAAGCCGGACTGCGCGCCGCTGGCGGAGGAACACCCCGATGAACATCTCCGCCTGGCCCGCGACCTGCACGACCTGCTCGGCTACAGCCTCAGCGCGATCAAGCTGAAGAGCGAACTGGCCCACCGCCTGACCGCCGACCAGCCGGACCGCGCCCAGGAGCATCTCGCCGATATATTGGACATCACCGGACGCGCCCTTTCCGACGTGCGCGCACTGGCCCGCAGCTACCGCCGCCTGTCGCTGTCCGACACGTCCGTCTCGGCGAAGACCATGCTGGCCGCCGCGAACATCGTCGTCCGCGTCGAGCTCGACCACGCCCCGCTGCCGGAAGCGATCGAAACCGTGCTGGCCACGGTCCTGCGCGAGGCGGTCACCAACGTGCTGCGCCACAGCGACGCCGAGAACTGCGCCATCACCGTCCGCCAGGCCGCCGGCACGGTGGAGCTCGACGTCGTCAACGACGGCGCCGCCGACCGCCCGATCTCCTCCGACTGCAACGGCGTCCGCAACCAGGCCGAACGCGTCCAGGCGGCCGGCGGCATCTTCCTCGCCCACCACGTGGGCAGCGACCGCTTCCACGTCCACGCGTCCATCCCGACCGCCGCCCTGGCCCCCTCGCACCCACCGATATATCAGCTCCCCGCCACCCCGCCCTGACCTGCACAAACCCACCCTTATGCAAAAGACGTTTGTGGTCGTCCGCAAACGTCTTTTGCATAAGGGTGGGCAGGCAGGGCTCCGAGCTGGGCTTATGCAACTGTGGGTTGCGGTCGACCGCAAACGATCGTTGCAACACCAGGCGGGGATCAGGCGGTCAGAACCAGCCGGCTTTGCGGGCGATGCGGACGGCGTCGACGCGGTTGCGGGCGTCGAGCTTGGCCGTCGCCGCCGTCAGGTAGTTGCGGATGGTGCCGACGGACAGGAACAGGGTGGTGGCGATCTCCATGGCGTCCGCCCCGTCGGAGGCCAGCCGGAGCACTTCTAGCTCGCGCGGCGTCAGCGGGCACTCGTCGGTGTCCCACGCGGAGAGCGCCAGCTGTGAATCGATGACCCGGCGGCCGACGGAGACACCGCGGATGGCGTCGGCGAGTTCGTTGACGGGGGCGTCCTTGAGGATGAATCCGTTGACCCTGGCGTTGAGGGCGCGGCGCAGGGTTCCCGGGCGGCCGAGACTCGTCAGGATCAAGGTGCGCGTGCCGGGCGCCGTGTCGTGGATGACGGTCGCGGCCGAAAGGCCGTCCATACCGGGAAGGTCGATGTCGAGGACGGCGACGTCCGGTTGACTCTTTGCGACGGCGGGCACGATTTCGTCACCTGTTGCCACTGAGGCGACGACCTCAATATCTGGTTCGAGATTCAACAAGGCGACCAATGCACCGCGGACCATTTGCACGTCCTCGGCGAGTAAGACCCTGATCATCATCAGCCCCCTTGCGCGGTCCCCCTGTCCACTTTTCGAGTTTTACACTCGGTGACCGTACCGGACAAGCATTTGAGCGCAGCTCGCCTTTTACTACTCCGAATGCGCTAGAGATAATTCACAACGTCTATAGGCTGATGACGTCCAGTCACGGCACGCTGACACATAGACACGACTCCGGTCACGCACCAGCGGAACTCCAGCGGCCGGCCATATCGGCAATACGACTCCCGCATCGCGTCCGATGAACAAGACAACCGGTCCGGCCGACGGACATCGGCCGGACCGGAACGCCTCGGCGAATCGTTCAGCGCGTCTCTCCCCACCGCTCCAGCAGTTCGAGCCCGCCGTCGACGGTGATCACCTGGCCCTGGATCCACGCGGCCTCGTCGGCGCACAGCAGCGCCACCGCGTTCGCCACGTCCTCGGGGAGCGTCACCCGGCCGGACGGACTCTTGATCGCGAGCCGGTCCACCAGTTCCGGGTCGATGTTCATCGGGCCGTTGTCGATCACGGTCGTCACGACCGCGTTCACCGCCACCCGGTACCAGGCCATCTCCAGCGCCAGCGTGCGGATCACGCCGTGCACGGGCGTCACCGTGTAGCCGGCGATGACGACACGGCCACCGTCGACGAACGCCTTCGCGAGCGGTTCCACGACGTTCAGCAGCGGCGTCATGTCCGGGGAGACCGCGTGATGCACGAACAGGTCGAGCCGACCGCGTTCCAGCTTCACCTGTTCGAGGAGCACCCGCACCGCGTGCTCGTCCTGGATGTCCAGCGGCACCACGGACGCCGAACCCGGCTTGCCCCCGAGCACGAGCAGGGCGCGTTCGGCGTCGACGTCGCCGGGGGACGTGGTGATGATGACGTGTGCGCCGTTGTCGCAGAGCTTGCTCGCGATGGCGAGCCCAAGGCCGTGCGTTCCCGACGTGACCAGAGCGATCTTGCCGTCGAGTCCCAGGCGCGTGTTGACCGGTTCGATCATGATGCTGACCACCTCGTTGTCCGCGTGGTGATCGACGGTGCGCCCGGTCGCTAGGGCCGAACTCGACTACTTCTTGCGCAAACCCTCCAAAACCCGCAGGATCGCGCGTTCGACCTCGCGCCCGGTGCGCTTCGGATCGGACGAGCTCGCGATGGTGCTGGCGCTCGCGGAGAGTGCTCCGAACAGCAGCCGGGCCATGATCTCGACGGGCAGGTCCTCTATCTCCCCCGCGTCCACGAGCAGCTGCACGGCCGTGCGGAGCAAACCGAAGCTGAAGTGCTCTTCCGCCTCACGCCAGCGTTCCCAGCCCATCACGACCGGCGCCTCGTGGACGATGATCCGCTGGTACTCCGGTTCCAGGCACTTGCGGACGTACGCGCGCAGACCCGCGATCGCCGTCTCCCACGCGTCGCCCTCGCCGGTGACCACCGCGGTCAGCGATTCGATCGACTGGGTCTCGACCTGCGTGAAAGCCGCCTCGAACAACGCCTGCTTGCCGCTGAAGTGGTGGTAGAGCGCGCCTTTGGTCACGCGGGCGCGCTTGACGACCTCGTCGAGGGAGGTGCCCGCGTAGCCGCGTTTGGTGAAGAGGTCTACCGCGCTGTCGACGAGCGCCTGCCTGGTCGACTCCGAGTACTCGGCGCGTCGTGTTCGCACGGTCGAAAGCTATCTCACATACCGGCGGTACGTACCGGTGGTATGGTCGTGTCATACCGAGAGTATGCGAGAGACCGGGGGTACGAGACATGGGCTGGACAGACCACTACCGCCGCCGTGACGCGCTCGACGCCGTGCTGCGCGACGCCCGTCGCGACCCGTCCGCTCCGCTGATCGTGGATCCGGACGTGTTCGGATCGCTGCACGAACTGCTGCTGGCACTCGACCACCGCTGGCAGAACAAGCTGACCGCCCGCATGGAGGCCGCCGCGCTGGAAGGCCCGGTGGACGAGCACGTCGTCACCGCGGAACTGGCCGCCGACGAGCCGGTGTTGCGTGCCGTGCTCGACGCACACCTATCGCTCGGCAGTTACCGGACGGTAGGAATGACTCCATGAGTCGTTGGACCGAAGCCGACATCCCCGACCAGACCGGCCGCATCGTCCTGGTGACCGGTGCGAACTCCGGTCTCGGCCTGCGCACCGCCCAGGTGCTCGCGGGCAGAGGGGCCCACGTGATCATGGGGTGTCGCTCCGTCCAACGAGGTCAAGAGGCGCGGCGAGCCGTGCAGGGGTCGGCCGAGGTCCTCGAACTCGACCTCGCCGACCTCAGCTCGGTGCGCGCCGCGGCCGAGCAGGTCGACCAGCTCGACGTGCTCATCAACAACGCGGGCATCATGGCCGTCCCGCTCGGCAAGACCGTCGACGGCTTCGAGCGCCAGTTCGGCACCAACCACCTGGGTCACGCGGCGCTGACATGGCTGCTGCTGCCCGCACTGAGGCAACGTCCGGGCGCACGCGTCGTCACTGTCGCCTCTCTCGCGCACCAGTACGGCCGCATCGACTTCGACGACCCGAACTGGGAGCGTCGCGCGTACACCCTCCGCGGCTCGTACGGCCAGTCGAAGCTCGCCAACATCTTGTTCGCGCGCGAGTTGGAGCGCCGTTCATCGGACGTCACGTCCATCGCGGCACATCCCGGCGTGACGGTCACCGAGCTGACCAACAACATGGCCGACGCGCACAGGTCGTTGTTCCTGCGGATCGGCGGCAAGATCAGCCACCTGTTCTCGCAGTCCGTCGAGATGGGCGCGCTGCCGCAGCTCTACGCGGCGACGTCCCCCGACGCGCGCGGTGGCGAGTACTACGGCCCGGACAGCTTCAACGGGTACCGCGGTCACCCCACCGTCGCGCGGATGACCGCCGCTGCCCGGGACGACCTCGCCGCGAGCCGTCTCTGGGATCTCACGATCAAGTTGACCGGCATCACGCCCGACCTGCCCTGAGGTGCCGGCGCCCTCGCCTGGGGGGAGTTGGGAAGGCGCCGGCGGGGCCCGGTCGTCACCTCCGGGCTGCGCACATCTTCGTCCGGCCGATGTTGTTCATGTTCGACGCGACGTGCGTTAACAACAGATCGTGAACAACGAATCCTCGACCGGAAGCCCGGTTCTGGCACTTATCCTCGGTGAGACGTGCGTGACGCCGGACACGCGACGGCGCAGCGTAGGGTGAGGTGGTGACTGTGGTACCTGAGGGTCGGAAGCTGCTGCGGCTCGAGGTCCGCAACAGCCAGACGCCGATCGAGAAGAAGCCCTCGTGGATCAAGACGCGGGCGAAGATGGGCCCCGAGTACCGGGAGCTCAAGGGTCTGGTCAAGCGCGAGGGCCTGCACACGGTCTGCGAAGAGGCCGGCTGTCCCAACATCTACGAGTGCTGGGAAGACCGCGAGGCCACGTTCCTGATCGGCGGCGAGCAGTGCACCCGGCGCTGCGACTTCTGCCAGATCGACACGGGCAAGCCCGCCGACCTCGACCGCGACGAGCCCCGCCGGGTCGCCGAGTCGGTCCAGGCGATGGGCCTGCGCTACTCCACCGTCACCGGCGTCGCCCGGGACGACCTGGCCGACGGCGGCGCGTGGCTGTACGCCGAGACGGTCCGTCAGATCCACGAGATGAACCCCGGCACCGGCGTCGAGCTGCTGATCCCGGACTTCAACGCGGTCCCGGAGCAGCTGGCCGAGGTCTTCGAGTCCCGTCCCGAGGTGCTCGCGCACAACCTGGAGACCGTCCCGCGGATCTTCAAGCGCATCCGCCCAGCGTTCCGCTACGAGCGGTCCCTCGAGGTCATCACCAAGGCCCGTGAGTTCGGCCTGGTCACCAAGTCGAACCTGATCCTCGGCATGGGCGAGACCCCCGAGGAGGTCACCGAGGCGCTCAACGACCTCTACGACGCGGGCTGCGACATCATCACCATCACGCAGTACCTGCGCCCCTCCCCGCGCCACCACCCGGTCGAGCGCTGGGTGAAGCCGGAGGAGTTCGTCGAGCACAAGGAGATGGCCGAGAAGATCGGCTTCCTCGGTGTGATGGCGGGTCCGCTGGTGCGCTCCTCCTACCGCGCCGGCCGCCTCTACGCGCAGGCGAAGCAGGCGCGCGGTGAGGACCTCCCGGAGAACCTCCAGCACCTGCTGACCGTGTCGGCGTCGCAGGAGATCACCAGCCTGCTCGCACCCCGCTGAGTCCACGCGGAAGAGGCGGTCCGGCCCGCCTCTTCCGCGTTCAGTGGATGTGCGAACCGCCGTTGACGTCGTAGGTGGCGCCGGTGACGTAGCCGGTGTCCGGACGGCACAGGAACGCGATGACGTCGGCGACATCGGCAACGGCGCCGGTGCGCTGGACGGGGATGCCGGCCACCATCACGGCCTTGCGCTCGTCGGACAGCTTGCCCGCGGTGATGTCGGTGTCGATGAGGCCGGGCGCGACGGAGTTGACCGTGACACCGTTCGGGCCGAGTTCCCGCGCCAGCGCACGGGAGAACCCGAGCAGCGCGGCCTTGGCCGCCGAGTAGGCGACGCCGCCGAACACACCGCCGCCGCGTTCCGCCGACACCGACGACAGCATGACGATCCGGCCGAACTCGCGCTCGGCCATGCCCGGAGCGATCCGCCGCGTCATCAGATAGCTGCCGCGGACGTTCACCTCGAACACCCGGTCCCACTCGGTGTCGTCGACGTCGAGGAAGCGCACCGGCGAGGTGATGCCCGCGTTGTTCACCAGCGCCCCGATCGGTGCCAGCGTCGACTCCACTGTGGACACTGCGGCGTCCACCTCGTCGCGATCGGTCACGTTGGCGCGCAAGCCGATCGCACGCACGCCGTGGAGACCGGAGACCTCGTCGGCGGCGGCCTTCGCGCCGGCCTCGTCGAGATCGAGGACCGCGATCTCCCACCCGGCCGCGGCCAGTGCGTGGGCCGTGGCCCTGCCGATGCCGCGTTCGGACGCCGCGCCGGTGATCACAGCGGTGCGTATGGGGGTCATGAGGGCTCTCCTGCTCAGAGTTCGGCGCGCACGCGCGCGGTGATGGCGTCGACGGACAGGCCGTAGCGGTCGTGCAGGGTCGGCAGCGCACCCGCGGCGAGGAACTCGTCCGGCAGCGCGATCGGCACGATTCGCCTGCCTCGTCCCGCGAACGCCAGGCAGGAGGCCACCGACTCGGCGAGACCGCCCACCACCGAGTGGTTCTCCAGGGTGACAACGAGCCGTTCGCCCGCCGTTTCCCGCAGGACCGTCCCGGTGTCGAACGGCTTGATGGTCGGCGCGTGCAGCACGGCGACGTCGACGTGGTCACGCTCAAGTTGTCGCGCTGCTTGGAGTGCGCGCATGGTCATGAGTCCGGTGGAGATCATGAGCACGTCCCGGCCAGGACGCAGCAGCGCGGCTTTGCCGAGTTCGAACGTGTAGTCGTACTCGTCGAGCACCGTCGGCACGTTGCCGCGCAACAACCTCATGTAGGTGGGGCCGGGTGCCGCGGCGAGCGCGGGCACGGCCTGCTCGATGTCGAGCGAGTCGCACGGGTCGACGATCGTCAGGTTCGGCATCGCCCGCAGGATCGCGAGGTCCTCGGTGGCCTGGTGGCTCGGCCCGTACCCGGTCGTCAGCCCTGGCAGCGCTCCCACAACGTTGACGTTCAACGCCGGTTCGGCGATGTCCAGGCACAGGAAGTCGTACGCACGCCGAGTCGCGAACACCGAGTAGGTCGACGCGAACGGCACCAGCCCGACCTCGGCCATCCCCGCCGCGGCACCGAGCATCACCTGCTCCGCCATGCCCATCTGGAAGAACCGCTCCGGGAACGCCTCGCGGAACACGTGCATGTCGGTGTACTTGGCGAGGTCGGCGGACAGGCCCACGACGTCGGTGCGCTCCTGTGCGAGCCGGACCAGTGCCTGACCGAACGGCGCCTTCGCGGTGCGCTGGCCCTCGTCGGCGAACGAGGCGATCATCGCCGAGGTGGTGAGCCTCTTCGTCGGGGTCGTCATGCGGGAACCTCCAGCGCCTCGCGGGCGAGCTGCCACTCGTGCGGCTCGACGGGCATGAAGTGGGCTTTGGGCCTGGTTTCGAGGAACGGCACGCCGTGGCCGATCTTGGTGTCGCAGATCAGCACGGAGGGCGCGGCGCGGTGTTCGGCGAGCAGGTCGAACGCGGTGACCAGCTGACCGATGTCGTTGCCGTCGACCCTCACCGCACGCCAGCCGAACGACTTCCACTTGTCCAGCAACGGTTCCGTGCGCAAGACACCAGCAGTCGGGCCGTCCGCCTGCAACGCGTTGACGTCGACGATCGCCGTGACGTTGCCGAGGCCGTGGTGCGCGCATGCGAGCGCGGCCTCCCAGGTGGAGCCCTCGTCCAGTTCACCGTCGGAGAGCAGGGTGAACACCCGCGCGTCGCTGCCCCGGTACCGCAGACCGAGCGCCATGCCGGTGGCGACGCCCAGTCCGTGGCCGAGCGATCCCCCGGAGATCTCCATGCCCGGCGTGTACGAGGCCATCCCGGACATCGGCAGGCGGGAGTCGTCACAGCCGTAGGTCCGCAACTCCGCCACGTCGAGCACACCGGCCTCGGCGAGCGCCGCGTACAGCGCGATGGCGTAGTGCCCGATGGACAACAGGAACCGGTCGCGGCCGTCCCACTCCGGGTCGTCCGGGCGGAACCTCAGCTGATCGCCGTAGGCCACGGCCAGCACGTCGGCGACGCCCAGCGCCTGGCCGATGTAGCCCTGGCCCTGCACCTCCCCCATGTCGAGCGCGTACCGCCGGATCCGCCGTGCCGACTCCTGGAGCCGGCGCACTCGCTCAGACAACCGCTTCTTCCTTTCGTGTCACCACGTTCTGCCGCTGGGCGGGTCCCCACGTCTCGCGCGTGGTGGTCGCGGCGAGCAGTCCCAGAAGTCCGTAGCCGGAGAACAGCAGGGCCGGCCCGATCCACCCGGTGCCCGCGTAGAGCGCCGTCGCGATCAGCGGGGTGAACCCGGAGACGACCGCCGAGATCTGGTAGGCCAGCGACACTCCCGCCGTGCGGGTCCTGGTGTCGAACAACTCCGAGAACCACGCGCCCTGCACCCCGGCCAGCGAGTTCTGGCAGACCGCGTAGCTGATGACGAACGCGACCACGATCAGCGCCGCCGCACCGGTGTTCACCGTCAGGAACAGCGGCACGCCCCAGGCGAGCGTGATCAGGCAGCCGAGCAGGTAGATCGGCCGGCGCCCGACGTGGTCCGACGCGTGCCCCCACAACGTGGTCGCCGCGATGCCGACGGCCGCCGCGGTGGTGAGCGCGAACAGGCTGAGCGAGCCGGACACCAGCGGTTCGTCGCCCATCTTCAGGTAGGACAGCATGAACGTGACCGACACCGCGTAGCCCGCCGTCTCCGCGATCCGCAGGCAGAAGGCCCGCAGCACGTTGCGCCAGTCGTCGCGCAGGACCTCCCACAGCGGGTTCTTCGCGCGCTGACCGGATTCCTTGAGCTCCTCGAACTCCGGCGACTCGTCGATCTTGAGCCGGATCAGGATCCCGACGACGATCAGCACCGCGGACAGCAGGAACGGCAACCGCCACGCCCACGTGCCGGGCAGCTGCGCGCTGAACAGGAACGCGAGGTTCGCGAGCAGCAACCCGACCGGGAAGCCTGCCTGGGTGATGCCGGTGTACAGCCCTTTTCGCCGCTGCGGCGCGTGCTCGAACGTCATCAGGATCGCGCCGCCCCACTCGGCGCCGAACGCGAGCCCCTGCACGACGCGCACGGCGACGAGCAGCACCGGGGCCAGCACGCCCACCGTCTCGTAGGTGGGCAGACAGCCGATCAGCACCGTCGCCACGCCCATCAGCAACAACGACGCGACCAGCACCGGCTTGCGCCCGATCCGGTCACCGAGGTGGCCGGCGATGATCCCGCCGATCGGGCGTACCGCGAACCCGATGCCGAGCGTGGCGAACGAGAGCAGCGACGCCGACAGCGGGTCGGACGACGGGAAGAACGCGTGGCCGAAGTAGAGCGCGGCGGCCGTCCCGAACCCGATGAAGTCGTAGGTCTCGATGGTCGCGCCGATTCCGCAGCCGACGGCGACCCGCATCTTCTGAGGGCTGCCGTCGGCAAGTCTCTGAGAACTCTCCACGCGAGCCTCCTTGCTCAGTGTTGAGTGTCAACAGTCGAGTGTTGGGAGGGAGTCTGCGCGTCTGAGTGTTCGACTGTCAACACCCAACAGTCGAGGCGCCACCCCGATCGATCAGCTCGGTGATCAGGACTGGACGGTCAGCCTCTCGGCCGCTTCCAGCATGTGCTCGTCGATGACCGCCCGCGCGGCCTGCGCGTCACCCTGCTCGATCGCGCGCACGATCGGCCGGTGATGATCAGCGGACAGCGTGACCTCGCGGTCCTGTCCGGCCGCGGCACTCATGACGACCACCCGCGTCGGTCCTTCCAGCTGCCGCCACGCCTTGAGCAGCATGGTGTTGCCGGACAGCTCGCAGAGCAGCGCGTGGAACCCGAGGTCGAGATCGATCCGCTCGACGAGGCCGGTCGCGCCGTTCAGCTTCACCAGCGCCGCTTCCAGCGCCCCGACCGCCTCCTGCCGGCGCGGCGACGCGATGAGCTCGGTGACCGCCAGCGCCTCCAGGGCACCGCGCACCCGATACAGCTCACGTACCTCGTCCGGCGACAGCACGCGGACCCGCAACATGCCCCGCAACCCAGCCGTGACCAGCCCCTCCTGTTCGAGGTGGCGCAGTGCCTCGCGGACCGTGCCCCGGCTGATCGACAGACGGCTCGCGATCTCGACCTCGCCGAGGTGGTCGCCCGGCGCGTACTGCCCGGAGAAGATCGCGGACCGCAGCACCACCAGCGCCCGCTCCCGCAGGGTCGAACGGTCGAGGCTCGGCAGGGCGTCTGTGCTCACGTTTCCGATCGTATCCGAATGTCGACAGTCAACGTTCAGTCGGCGATGCGGACCTCGCTCGCGACCACGCCGTCGAGCTCGCGCACGAAGTCCGCGCCGAACGCGCTGGACGGCGTGTGCGAGCCGGGCGCGACGCCGTTGATCTTGCCGATGGCGCGCAGCACCGAGTCCGCGGTGAGGCTGTAGGCGTTGGGCGTGGTGATCGCGTATTCGACCTTGGTCCGCGCGTCCCACGCCTCGCCGAACACCTCGGCCCTGGTGTTCGCGCGCTTGCGCTCGTCGGGACCCTTCACCTTCCCGGCGACGGACTTCGCGACGCTCTGCACGAGCGGTGTCTGCAACACGGGCGCGAACAGCTGCTGCAGCTGTCCGAGCACGCCGGGCACGATCGTGAACGTCGTGATGTTCGGTATGCCGGTCGAACGGTAAGCGGTCGACACGTCACCCCACGGGATGCTGCCCACCTCACGCGGCCCCGACCGGAAGTTCGCGGTGCGCCTGCGGTGTCCGATGCGGACGCTCTTCAGGTCGCCGTTCTCGCGAATCCGCCCACCGACGGCGGCGGCCTCCACGGACGTCTTGGTCGTGCCCGCGCTCGCTCCTCCTCCGACGACGAACGCGAGGTCGAGGTGCGTGGCGCTCGGTAGTGCGTTCTTCAGGATCGCGGCGACACAGTCCGTGGGCACGACATCGAACCCAGCACCGGGCAACAACACGATGCCGGCCTTGCGCGCGTCGATGTCCCTCTGCCCGATGGACTCGAAAACGTCAATCTCGCCCGTGATGTCGAGGTAGTGCGTGCGGGTCTTGAGACACGCATCGACCATCGCGCTCGAGGTGTGCGCGAACGGGCCGGCGCAGTGCACGACGGCGTCGACGTCCTCGAGGTGTGCCGGCGCCTGGCTCAGGTCGAACGCGCGGTGCTCGAGCCCCAGCGCGGCCGCGATCGGCTCGATCTTCTCCCGCGTGCGCCCGGCGAGGATCGGCCGTTCCCCGCGCTTGACCGCGAGCTCGGCGATGAGGCGTCCGGTGTAGCCGTTGGCCCCGTAGACCATCCACGTCATGCCGCGACCTTACCGGCGGGTAGAGGTGCGCGGAGCGACCAAAGAGCCGATCAGCAGTAGTGCCCCGAACCCGATCAGCGGCAACGACCAGAGCAGTCTGCGATGCCTCAAATCGGCGCAGATGTCCACATAGGCCGGACTGACCGCCGCGGCCGCCGGCTGGTCGAAACCGAAGCCCAGCCCGTTTCCGCACGGAACCAGCGCACCGTTCGGCGCCTCGACGGCCAGCATCACGAACAGGATCGCTCCCCCGCCCAGCAAGAAGGCGAGGCCGACCACGACGGCGAAGGTGCGCACTGACATGGAAGAAAGTTACGTCTCAAATGGACCTGGGGATAGCCCTGGTCAGACGCATTGGGGTTGATCCCCTAATCCCCGGCTAAACGCTCTCACGCCCCGTGTCCCGCTGCGCGAGCGAGAACGAATATCGCTGCTCCACCCGGCCGTTGCGCGGATGCGGCGCAGGGTCGCCGACCTTGATCCATCCGAGGCGTTCGTAAAGCCGCACACCCCTGACGTTGTCGACGTAGACCAACAGCTGTGCCGCCCCGTATCCGTTCTTGACCAACGCATCAGGCAACGCGCGCAGCAACGCCTCCCCGACACCCTTCCCCCACGCTTCGGGGTGCACGCCCACGTAGTTGATGTAGGCGACACCGGTCTCTTGTGGACCGCCGGCGAGAAACCCCACCGCCTCACCGTTTTGTTGCGCGAGCAGCAACAGCGACGGCTCGTCCTTCAGCGCGTTCTGGATGCCCGGACGCGCTTGTTCGAGTGTCGGAACCTCGTCGTAGCCGTCCCTGACCGCGACCGCGTGCGCCCAGATCAGCGCGGCCACGTCGACGTGCTCCGGTCCCCCTTGAATGATCTCCACGCAGGCCAGCGTAGGTCAGCGACGCAGCACCACGGGAAGCGATTTGAGGCTGACCATGATGTCGTTGTCCGTCACTTCTGGCTGCTCGTCGCCCGAGTAGACGGTGCGCGGGAACCGGGCGGTGAGCTGCCGCAGCACGGTCTCGGCCTCCAGCCGGGCGAGCGCCGAGCCGAGACAGAAGTGCGGGCCGTGACCGAACGTCGCGTGCCCGGTCGCGTCGCGGTCGACCCGGTACTGCGCGGCGTCCTCGTGCGCCCGCGGGCACCGTCCCGCGGAGCCGAGGTTGATCAGCAGCAGGGTGTCCTCCGGAACGGTCGTGCCGTCGATCTCGACGGGCTCCGTGGTGATGCGGTGCGTGGCGCTGCGGACCGGTGAGTTGTGCCGCAGCGTCTCCTCGACGAGCGCCGGCACCAGCCCGGGCTCAGCGGCCGCCTTCTCCCACAGCCCGTTGTCCAACGCGTCGTGGGCGACGTTCGCGATGAGGCCCGCCGTCGTCTCGTGTCCCGCCACGACCAGAAGGAACGCCATCGCCATCAGTTCGTCGTGTGTGAGGTGGTCACCACCGTCGTCGGCAGCAACCAACGCGCCGAACAACGAGCCCTCGTCCAACGCGCCACCCGTGAGCAAGCCGTGGAAGTAGCCGCCCAGCGCGTCGCTCGCGGGAAGGGAGACCTCGTGGTCCATCGACATCATGGTCTCGATCAACGTGCGAACCCGCGCGCGGTCTTGCTCCGGCACACCGAGCACCTCGCCGATGATGTGCAACGGCATCGGCACGGCGAGCGCCTTGACGAGGTCGATCTCCGTGTTGGCCGGGAGTCGGTCGATCAGTTCCGTGGTGATCTCTTCGATGCGTGGCGCCAACTCCTGCACCGCCTGGCCGTTGAACGCCTTCACCGCGAGCGCTCGCAACCGCGCGTGCTTCGGGTTGTCGCTGTTGAGCATGCTCGGCCCGAACAGCCCGGCAAGGTCCGTCTGCGCGCTGCCGAGCTCGGCGAGCTGACGCTTGATCTCTTTTTGCAACGCATCGCTGTCCTTGGACAGCCTGCGGTCCGCTAACAGCTTGCGGGTGAGCTCCAGCCCAACCGTGACCACTTGCACTTCGACCCCGTTGGGCAACGTCACGGGATGCAGGGGCCCCTCTGCCCGTGCGTCGTCCTCGATCCGATGGTGCTCACGCGCGCGCAAATCGCCGCCGGTCAGCAGGTTGGACATTGGTCGCAGCCTCCAGAAACGTGACTACCGCAGTGCGCGATCGTTTCTACCGCAGGCGACCGCGGCGGAGGCGCGGCTATCGACTTTCGTTCCAACGTGAGTCAGCACTCGTCCTTGGGCCCGTCGAGCTGGGTCTGTGCGGTGACCTCGACCGCCTTGTTCACCACCTTGAGCTGTGCGCTCCAGGTCTTCTTGCACGAACCCGCGCCCTCGTAGGACTGCCACCTGACCTGGAAGTTGCCGCCGCTCACCTCCAGTCGCTGCACGGAGGCCTTCTCCGACGACGCTGAGAGCTTCCCCAGGTCGACCTGGCCCAGGACGCCCAGTCCGTCGTCGTAGAGCACGACGTTGTCCGGCCAGCCGACGCCGCCCTGAGAGCACTGGAAGACGGCGGCCATCTCCGCCTTGCCGTCGCCGGTGACGTCACCGGTCGCGATCAGGTCTTTCGCCTGTTTCGGCGCGGACGCGGCCGCCAGTGACACGAATCCCTGGGACTCCGGAATGTCAGGCAGCTTCCCGTCCCGCAGGGTGCCTTCGGCGTGCCCGCACAGGCTCGGCACCCGAACGCTCTTCAGCCTCTCCACCGCCGACAGGTCGGGCTTGGGCAGCGGCTCACTGCTCACCGCCGGCGGCGCGTAGACCCTCAGCACCCCGGTGGCCACGTCGGTCCGCCGGCCGTCCCGGACGACCTGCAGCTTGCCGAGGTGGCAGTAGCTCTGCGGGTCGGGCTCCGTGACCGGGCCGACGCAGTCCGGGATGCTCAGGACCGCACGGCTGTTGTCGCTGAGCGGACGCACGACCGTGGCGGGGCTGTCGTCTTCGAGGACCCACTTCCGTCCGTCGAGCTTCCACAGCTTGGACGGCGAGTGCAGCACCTTCTTGCTCGTGTGATCCTGCTTCGTCTCGTCACACGTCCACGAGGCGATCGTGGCGTGCAACGTCCGTGAGTTGTCCCACCAGAGGTCGCGCACGTCGATCCCCTGCGCCTTGTTGGGGACGAATCCGGGCGGCGCGGCGGCGCCCCAGTCGGTGTCCTCGAACTGACCTTCCGCATCCAGCAGGCGAATCGGGAAGTCGGCCTCGCACAGGCCGGGGTTGTTCCGCACCGCGATGGCGAAGGTCGTGTCGGCCGCGGTGGGCCCGGAGATGCCCGTGGCGGGGATGTAGATGTTGGAGTCGACCACACCGACGTCGAGGCGCTGCTCCCCCTCCGGCGACAAAAGCTCCAGTCTCGCTCCGTAGGTGCTGTTGCCGGTGTAGACCTGGCCGGCCGTCAGCGTCAGGTCCCGCGTGCCCGCGAGAAAGACGCGGAGGTACTTGTCGGCCTTGGCTTGGTCGAGCTCGGTCCCGTCGGCACGGTCTGCGTCGCTCAGGACGAACTTCCGGAACTTCTTCCCGTCGTTGGCCAGGACCTCGTCGGCCCCGACCGCGGCGATGTAGCTGCACCTCGGACACCGGAACTCGTGCTTGTCACCGGTCTTGGTGTCGACGGCGACCAGCCGTTCGTTGTCCACGTCCTCCCCCAGCCACTGGGCGCCCGCGAGGAAAGCGACGTACCTCCCGTCGTTAGACCAGACCACCTGGTTGTTGAGCGAGTCCGTTTTGTCGAACGGCCGGTTCACCTTGGTGAGCACTTTGTCGCCGCGCATCACCACGAGTTCGGTGAGCGACGCGTACGCATAGGCGGGAGCCGCCAGGTCGGCCTCAGGCCGATCCGCCTCACCAGTCCGGTCGAACCTCAGCACCACGACCGTCACGAGCACGGCGACCAGGCACGCGGCGACCGTGAGGAAAACCAATTTCTTGAGCGACATGAGAGCAGCCCCTACGGCCCTTCCGGCGAATTCGGGTCGACGGCTTTCCACGAAAGCGAGACGTCCTGGCGGTACACCTTCTGATAGCCGGAATACAGCGCTTCCGCATTCTTCTTCGGCGCCAGTCCGGTCACCTCGAACCGCTTGTCCCGCGCGTCCACGTCCTGCACCACAGTCCCGTTCGCCGTCGCGACGACGAGTTGCAGCTTGAACTTGCAGTACCTGTTCTTCGTGTACGCGCCGACGGTCAGCACTTCCGTCTCGCCGGGGCCGAGTTCGATGGTGTGCGCGGAGAAGTAGTTGCGGCCCATTCCCTGCAGCCCGTCGTCGAGGGTGGTCATCTGTTCCGGGAAGGGCTTCGGGTCGTCCAGGTTGAACCCGATCTTGATCGTCTCGTGTTCGCCGCCCGCCGTGTACCCCTGGAGAAACGCGCCGTCGAGCGGCACGGAGCACTGCGCGTCGATCTTCATGTCGGTGATGTGGACGGGTTTGCTGTCGTTGCCCTGGACCGTGATGTTGGTGTACCCGGACCCCAGCGCGGTGCCGCCGTGCTTCTGATACCACGAGTCAAAGCTCTCGGCCGTCTCGTTGGCCGCGGGAGCGCCCGGCGGCGGCAGCTCGGCCACCGGCTCGGACAGCGCATAGCGCAAATCCCGGACGCGGTTCTGGAAGACCGTGACGTTCTGGATCTTCACCGGCTCCGACGAAGCCGACGTGCTCTTGAGGTCGCCACCCTCATTCGGCCCGCCGCTCCTCACCAGCTTCGCGACGACGAGCGTGGCGCCGACCACCACGACCACGGCGCTGACGAGCGCGACAGCTGCGGTGGCAGGTTTGACCACGCGCCTGCGCCCGGCCGGCGCCTCCACGGCGTCCAGATTGGCCAGCAACGACGCCACGTTGTCGCGCGATTCCACTTTGATGCGAATGTCCTGGCCGACCAGAACCGCGGCCAGCGACCGCCTGAGCTCGCCCGTCCGCGCCCGAATCGCGACGTCACCGGCAATTCCGGCCATGCGCCCCAACCGGCCCAGCACGGCCGGATAATCGGCTTCGGGCTCCGCGTGCGCGTCCAGGTTGAACAGAATCAGCGCCGCTTCGGTCCTGCTCAATTTCCCGAACGGCCCGTCGAGCGCCTCGATGCCATCACGGAGCACGCGTTCCGCGGCCGCCCCGTCCCACTCCCCGGAATGGGATCGTGCCCAGATCTTCCGCAGTTCGGGCAACTCGAGCGAGCTGTCGCCGTCACGTCGTGCCATTCGATCGAGTTCATCCGCGACAACGCCGACCAGAGCTTCACTCGCCACGCGCCGAGTATGCACGGCCCGGCCAACGGTTGGTCGACTTCGTCGAAGAGTCGATGAGCTCGTCGAGCGCCGCCAAGCCGGCACCAGCGCCTGGGCGATGCGTGGGAGTGACGACCTCCAGGTCATCACGGTGCTGGTGCTTCCGCCTTAACTCATCTGCCTGGCTGCTGAATGGCTGACACAGGCGTTTTCGGCAGCCGCGGACACTCCCAGTCGACATGCTCCAGGCCCGAGAGCGCGCCGACCCGACCTCGCCGCGTGCCCAGGTGAAGAGGGAGAAGAGCTACACCATGCAGGACGACGAAATCCCCTTTGGTGTTCCACGGCGGCGCCAGAACAGGCTCATGGGGTGGTCCCTACGCCTCATCGGCCTCGTGCTGCTTCCCCTGTCGACCATCATGTTCTTCGGGGCGTCGCGCAACCTGGGCCAGGCCGTCTTCCCCAACCCATTTCTTCACAATGACCCCGGCGAATCTTTTCTCATTGCGCTCGCGCTTTTCGCTGCCAGCATCCTCGGCTACAATTTCAGCCGCATGCTGAGACGTCATGGCCGAAGGCACAGCGTCCCCGTCCTGCGCACCCTGAAATCCGCCAAGGAAGAACCGTACGTGCTGTACTTGAGGCCATTCGCATCCGACGCGGTCGGGGCAATGATGGAGCAGGGCAGGGTTGTCTTCGGAAGGGCCAGCACGATGACGGTGGAGGAGAGATTGGCGGACGCTTTCAAGTTGTTCGGCCGTCTTATCGCCGTCGGGCAACCTGACGACCGGCTTCCCCAGCCGGGTGCGGCCCGCCTGTATCTCCCCATGTACGGCTGGCAGCAGATCGTCAGCTCGCTGGTCAAGGACGCACGGCTCATCTTGCTCACAACAGGCACCAGCGAAGGCACACTGTGGGAGCTCCGCCAGGTTGTGCGGACCCGCAAGCCTCACAACGTGGTCCTCGTCGTCCTCACCGACGAAGCAGAGTACGGAGAGTTCCAGAAGCGAGCCAACCAGATCTTCGCCGAAGAAGTAGCTCCACCAGAGTCACGAGACCATGCGCCGGTTTTCCCGGACTACCCAAAGCTCTGGAACCCGTTCGCAAACCGGAAGCTGCCGCTACCGCGCGGGTTCATCCGGTTCAACGAGGACTGGTCGCCGCAGTTCGTCAGGCTTGACCCCACCGCCGTCCAGTCGCGACGAAGCAAGCGCGCGGTTCGGGAGATGTACAAGTTCCAGCTCGACGGCTTGTTCGAGAAGGTCCTCGCGGCACGGGTTGCAGAAGACCAGCAAGTACTACGACTGGACACGAGCCAGCGGGCGACCTTGCGACAAATTGAGGCTTTTATCGATGACCTCGCCGGCGACGAGCAGGACAGGAACTTTCTACTCCGCTTCGAGCTCACCTCCCTCCGGGGCCTCAAAACGCCAACGCGGATCCGTTCGCGCTCCGACACATCAGAACCAGCAGACACCCCTGCATCGATCACCATTTCCAGTGGCGGCAACGCTACCTGGCGGTCGACAGATGTTTCGTTCTTGACGGACGGCGGCACGCTCACGGTGGACATGCCGGCCAGCACGGTCTTCGAGACCATACAAAACGCGCGGTCTCGCGGGGCCGCGGACTCGGACACTTTCAGCTTGAGCATCAATGTGTGGGGTTCCGTAAAGCTGACTGCGGACCCGTCCAACGTGAAGTTCCATCTCGCTCATCGATCCGACTGAAAGCCGATGAGCGTCGCCCATCGCGACCAGCGAGAGGGCGGAAACAAGAACATGTGGTGGGCGCGACAGGGATCGAACCTGCGACCGCTCGGGTGTAAACCGAGTGCTCTTCCGCTGAGCTACACGCCCCAACCCCACGCCCGAAGACGCGGGGGTACAGCTACATCATGCCTTGAGCGAGGCCACGGCCTTCTTCCAGGCGTCCTGATCGCGGGCTTCACCCGGCGCGTTCACCTCGGCGAAGCGCACGACACCGGCGGTGTCGATCAGGAACGTGCCCCGCAGCGCCATGCCCACGGCCTCGTTGAACACGCCGTACGCCTGCGCGACGGCGCCGTGCGGCCAGAAGTCCGACAGCAGCGGGAACTGGTAGCCCTCCTGGTTCGCCCAGGCCTTCAGGGCGAACGGGGAGTCCACCGAGACACCCAGCACCTGGACGTTCTCGTCCTCGTACGTCGCGAGTTCGTCGCGGAGCTGGCAGAGCTCGCCGTTGCAGATGCCGCTGAACGCGAACGGGTAGAAGACCAGGAGCACGTTCTTCGCGCCGCGGAACGACGACAGCGTCACAGGCTGCTTGTTGTAGTCGTTGAGCGTGAAGTCCGGGGCTTCCGAACCGACCTCGACCGCCATGAAAACAGACCCCTCCGGTTGACCAGGACGAACCACGGGCGACGCCAAAGCGCCCGTGGATCAACCCTATGTCAGCCGGCCGGACGTCAGCGCTTGGCCTTGGCGGACTTCGGCCACACCAGGCGGGTGCCGGCCCAGTCGTCGGCCACGCTGATGTTCGAGGTCTGCGAGAGGCCCGCCGTGGGCACGGCCTCGGCGATGTCGCTCGGCTCGACGTGCCCAGGGCGGCCCGTCTTGGGGGTGAGAACCCAGATCACGCCGTCCTCGGCGAGCACGCCGGTAGCTTCCAGCAAGGCGTCGACCAGGTCACCGTCGTCTTCCCGCCACCAGAGCAGCACGATGCTCACAGTCTCGTCGGCATCCTCGTCGAGGAGGTCGCCCCCGATCTGCTCCTCGACTGCGGCACGGAGGTTGTCGTCGACGTCCTCGTCCCAGCCGAGTTCCTGGACGACCATGCCCGATTCGATCCCGAGCTTCTCGGCGACGCCGATCTTGCCGGCGTCTTCCGCGGCGACCACGGTTTTCACTCCTCCAACTACGCAAGAGCGACAGCCCTAAGACTGCCGCCGAAGTCCGTTACTCGCGCTAGCGAACACTGTCAGCTACCTCCGGCGCAACTGTTGACCACGTGACACGCCGTAACAGGGACCCCTGTGGAGATCCCCGGACCGGCATGAGGCACGCTCTACATACCTCTTATCGCGCGCGCGTGAGCGACACGATCCAGAACTACCGATCAGTAGCGGTGACGAAGTCGTCGCGCAAGGACAACGATAGGAGCGCGTGGCACGGTTTCCGGGCCACGCGAGGTACCGCCAACGAAGCCGAGGAGACACCTTGAGCCCGCAGAACACCGGCCCCGAGCGGGTACGTGTCATTCGCGACGGCATGGCCGCGCACCTGCCGGACATCGACCCCGAAGAGACGTCCGAGTGGCTCGAGTCGTTCGACGAGGTGCTCAAGGGTGGCGGTCAGCAGCGGGCCCGGTACCTGATGCTGCGTCTGCTGGAGCGTGCGCGTGAGAACCACGTCGGCATGCCCTCGCTGACCAGCACGGACTACGTGAACACCATCCCCACCGAGCGGGAGCCCTGGTTCCCCGGTGACGAGGAGGTGGAGCGCCGCTACCGCGCGTGGATCCGCTGGAACGCCGCGATGACGGTGCACCGCGCGCAGCGGCCGGGTGTGGGTGTCGGTGGACACATTTCGACGTACGCGTCCAGCGCCTCGCTCTACGAGGTCGGCTTCAACCACTTCTTCCGCGGCAAGAACCACCCCGGTGGCGGCGACCAGGTCTTCATCCAGGGCCACGCCTCCCCCGGTGTCTACGCGCGCGCGTTCCTCGAGGGCCGGCTGTCCGAGCACCAGCTCGACGGCTTCCGCCAGGAGTACTCGCACGCCGGTCCGGGTGGCGGCCTGCCGTCGTACCCGCACCCGCGCCTGATGCCGGACTTCTGGGAGTTCCCCACGGTCTCCATGGGCATCGGCCCGATGAACGCGATCTACCAGGCGCGGTTCAACCGCTACCTGCGCGACCGCGGCTTCAAGGACACGTCCGACCAGCACGTGTGGGCGTTCCTCGGCGACGGCGAGATGGACGAGCCGGAGTCGCGCGGCCTGCTGCAGATCGCCGCGAACGAGCAGCTCGACAACCTCACGTTCGTGGTCAACTGCAACCTGCAGCGTCTCGACGGCCCGGTGCGCGGCAACGGCAAGATCATCCAGGAGCTGGAGTCGTTCTTCCGCGGCGCCGGCTGGAACGTCATCAAGGTCGTCTGGGGCCGCGAGTGGGACGCGCTGCTGCACGCCGACCGCGACGGCGCGCTCGTCAACCTGATGAACGCCACGCCCGACGGTGACTACCAGACCTACAAGGCCAACGACGGCGCGTACATCAAGGAGCACTTCTTCGGCCGCGACCCGCGGACGAAGGCGCTCGTCGACGCCATGAGCGACGACGAGGTGTGGAACCTCAAGCGCGGTGGCCACGACTACCGCAAGGTCTACGCGGCCTACAAGGCGGCCACCGAGACCGTCGGCCAGCCGACCGTCATCCTCGCCAAGACCATCAAGGGCTACTCGCTCGGCCCGCACTTCGCGGCCCGCAACGCGACGCACCAGATGAAGAAGATGACCCTGGAGGACCTCAAGGGCTTCCGGGACAGCCTGCGCATCCCGATCTCCGACGAGGTGCTCGAGAAGGACCCGTACCTGCCGCCGTACTACCACCCCGGGCAGGACTCGCAGGAGATCCAGTACATGCTGGAGCGCCGCCGTCAGCTCGGCGGTTTCGTGCCGGAGCGCCGCACGAAGTCCAAGGCTCTGGTGCTGCCGGGCGACAAGGTCTACGACGGCATCAAGCGCGGCTCCGGCAAGCAGGAGGTCGCCACGACGATGGCGTTCGTCCGGCTCGTCCGCGACCTCGCGAAGGACCCGGAGATCGGCCCGCGCATCGTCCCGATCATCCCGGACGAGGCGCGCACGTTCGGCATGGACTCCATGTTCCCGACGCAGAAGATCTACAACCCGAACGGCCAGGCGTACACCTCGGTGGACGCCGGCCTGATGCTCGCCTACAAGGAGTCCGAGCAGGGCCAGATCCTGCACGAGGGCATCAACGAGGCGGGTTCCACGGCGTCGTTCACGGCGGTCGGCACGTCCTACGCCACGCAGGGCGAGCCGATGATCCCGATCTACATCTTCTACTCGATGTTCGGCTTCCAGCGCACGGGCGACGGCCTGTGGGCGGCGGCTGACCAGATGGCGCGCGGCTTCGTGCTCGGCGCCACCGCGGGCCGCACCACGCTGACCGGTGAGGGCCTGCAGCACGCCGACGGCCACTCGCTGCTGCTGGCGCACACGAACCCTGCCGTGATCGCCTACGACCCGGCGTGGTCGTTCGAGGTGGCGCACATCGTCAAGGACGGTCTGCGGAGGATGTACGGCGAGAACGCCGAGAACGTCTTCTACTACATGACGGTCTACAACGAGCCGTACGTGCAGCCGGCCGAGCCGGAGGGCCTGGACGTGGAGGGCCTCCTGCGCGGCCTCTACCGCTACCAGGAGGGCCCGCAGACCGGTGGCCCGCGTGCCCAGATCCTCGGCTCCGGCGTGGGCCTCCCGTGGGCGCTCAAGGCCCAGCAGCTGCTGGCCGACGAGTGGGGCGTCTCCGCGGACGTGTGGTCCGCCACGTCGTACTCGGAGCTGCGCCGCGACGCCGTCGACACCGACCGCCACAACCTGCTGCACCCGGACGCCGAGCCGCGCGTGCCGTACGTGACGCAGGTGCTGAAGGACGTGCAGGGCCCGGTGGTCGCCGTGTCCGACTGGGCGTCGGCGATCCCGGACCTGATCCGCCCGTACGTCCCGACCGACATGACGACCCTGGGCACGGACGGCTTCGGCTTCTCCGACACCCGCCCGGCCGCCCGCCGCCACTTCCTGGTGGACGCGGAGTCCGTCGTCGTCGCCACGCTGGCCGCCCTGGCCAAGCGCGGCGAGGTGGACCAGGCCAAGGTCGTCGAGGCCGCCCGCAAGTACCGCATCGACGACGTGCAGGCCGCGGGGCCGTCCACGGGCGACGCGGGCCTGGCGTAGCTCTCAGAGCCCTTTGAGGGGCCGTTCCGCTTCGACGGGGCGGCCCCTCGGCGTTTCGGGAGCCCGCCCGCCGGTCAATGCGGCTGGATCCCGCCTGAGGTGCTCGGCCATGTTCCGCAACATCGTGTCGGCGTCAGCGATGTCGTCGAACACGATCACCTCCGGATGTCGTTCCGGCCGCACCCGAAACGAGCAGTCGATCATCTGACCGTGCGACGTCTTGAGGCCCTCGCTCACGAACGCTCCTTCGAGGTCGCTATTCATGATCACGAAGATGCCGCAGTCCGCGTGAGGTGGCGAAGCTGACCTCGCCGTGGAACAGGACTCGTCCAACTTGCGCGAAATCTGTGACTCGTAAGCGGGAGAGATCCGCGTTCCCGTGGACGACGCCGTTCTCCCAGTTCAAGCTGCGCACTGCGAGCGACCGCAGCATCGGGTTGACCAACGTCGTGCGGGAAAGATTCAAATCCATGTCCGCCCAGCGCTTCGGCTCCACAGCCCGCTGGTCAGGATCACCCAGGTGCTCCCAGAACATGGCTTGGATCGTGCGCCGCACCTCCAGCTCGGCGCGGATCTTCGCGTTGTCCGGACCTGCCGGCAGGTCCGGCTCTGGCGGCTCGAACGGCAACCGGAGGTACGAGCAGAAGACGTCGACGACAGTCTGCCGGTGGCCGACGTGCTCCTGAGCGAGGCGTTCGAGCGAATAGATCGCTCCCAGCCGCACCGCTGCCTTCTCGTGGCCGAGTTGCTCGATCGCCTTGCTGCACTGCTCGGTGATGCGACGCTCGGCGCTGTCGACAACTGTGGTCGTCGACACCTCGCGCTGGAGCACCAGCGTCTGCTCCGCTGACCGTTGACGCCTCGTCGCGAGCCAGAGCGCGAACAGCCCTCCCGTGCCGACCCCGACGGTCATGGACAACGCGACCGCCGCCCATGCGAACACCACCAACGGACGCAGGACGGGATCAACGGACTTCTTGTCAGCCGGAGCAGGCTCACGGCTCCAGATTGCCGTTCAGCCGGCCTGCGCGGGGCGCACACAACCGATATATCAGTGCGCCAATATATTGGTTATGCAAAGGACGTTTGCGGACGACCGCAAACGTCCTTTGCATCCGGTGGAGAAAGTGCAGGTCAGAGGGCTAGCACTGGGCTGCGGGCTGGGCTGCCAGGAGCGGTCCGTCGGCGCGGGCGTCCAGCAACAGCGGGACCAGGGCGCGGCCCTCCTGCTTCAGCGGCACGATGCGGTCACCGCCGCGGAGGTACTGCGACTTGATGCCGTGCAGGGCGAGTTCGTCGGAAACCTCGCGGTACTGGGCGCCGGTCACCACGTACCCGCACGGTGGGGTCGTCAGGACGTCCGAGGGGTCCGGGGCCTGGTTGTCGGCGCCGCCGAAGTACAGCGGTCCGGTCCGGACCGAACGCGACGCGGCGTTGGCGGCCTCGATGGCGGCACGCCGATCGCGCACGAACGACTGGGTGCCGTCCAGAGCCTTCAGGTGCGAGTCGACGCGGTAGACGGGGGTGCCGTCGACGTTGGTCTCGACCAAGAGCCCCATGCCGTGCTTGAGGCCGCCGGTGTTGCGGAGGATGCGCTCCTGGTGGTCACCAGCCACCTGACGGATCGGTTCGCCGGTCACCGGGTCGACGTAGATGCCGTAGACGCCCGAGGTGCGGCCGGCGGCTTCGACCGACGGACGAATGTACGAACGGGACAGCGTCTCGGACAACGAGTGCACGCCGTCGGCGACGTTGAGGTTGCGCGGCCACAGCCAGAGGACGTCCTTCACGTAGTAGGGCGCGGTGGGGCCGAACTCGTGCAGGTCGTGGATGACGTCGGGCTTCCAGTCGCGGATCACCGAGGCCATCGCGCGGGCCTCGGCCGACCGCAGCAGCAGGTGGTCGCGGTTGATGTCGATGCCGTCGGAGTTGCCGCGGGTGTCGAGAACGCGGCCGTCCGGGTTGGCGTTCGGGACGAACAGGTACGTCACCGAGGACGAGCGCGGCAGCGAGCGCATGCGGATGAGGCACGCCTCGCGGCCGGCAGGCTCGTCGCCGTGCTGCGAGCAGATGAAGAGCACGACCGTGCGGGCCGACGACGGGCCGACGCGCACCAGTTGGACGGGACGGCCTTGGGCGGTCGTCCCGATCGTCGAGACGGGGAGTCCGGTGGCGCGCAGGTAGGCCTGTTCCTCGGCCTCGGTGGTCCAGTTGCCGGTGAGTTCGAACCCGGTCCGCGGCGGCTCCGGAGCAGCCAGCGCGGGAACAGGCACCAGTAACGAAGCAGCTGCCAGTAGTGCGATCAGTCCCCTCATAGAGGAGACTTTGCCGCCTTTGTCAACCTTTGGGCGGTACGCGTCCAGTCGATGAAACCGTGGATCACCAGGCCCGCGAAGATCAGGTAGACGAACGCGCTGAAGTACAGGCCGGACTGGATCTGCAGCGGCACGCCGACGGCGTCGACCACCAGCCACACCAGCCAGAACTCGACCAGGCCCAGGCCCTGCAGCGCGAAGGCCAGGATCGTGCCGACGAAGATCGCGGCGTCCGGCCACGGCGCCCACGAGGCGTCCAACGCATCGAGCACCAGCGCGAACGCCACTGTGCCGACGACGAAAACGCCCGCCACCGCAGCGCGTTCACGCCACGAGCCCGCCCGCACCACGACGCCGAACACCGGGTCACGGCGACGCACCCACGCGTACCAGCCGTACACGGCGATCAGGCCCACGACGACCTGACGGGTCGCGAGGCCGCCGAGGTGCGCGGACAGGTAGACGGTGAAGAGCAAGGCCACCGAGACCAGTTGAACGGGCCAGGTCAAGAGTGAACGGCGCTGCGCCAGGAACACGACAGCGAGCGCCAGCACCTGTCCGACCAGTTCCGTGTACGCGATCTTCTGGCCGAAGATCGTCAATCCCACCTCGTACCACACGGCATGTTCCCCCGAGGTTCAGTTGCCGTATACCGGCGTTTCCTACGTTGCCACCATGTCACCTTCCCTAGCACTGGCGCTCGTGCCTTTGTTCCTCACCGGGCCGATTTCTGGACCAACTACGCCGGTGATCACCCCAACGGTGGTCACACAGACGTTCGAAGAGCCCGCCGACGCGGACGACCCGGCCATCTGGGCGAACCCGCGCAACACCGAACGCAGTGTGGTCCTGGGCACGCTCAAGGAAGGCGGCTTGGCGGCGTTCGACCTGAACGGCCGCACGATCGGCGTCTACCCGGCGCCGCAGCCACCCACGCCGGACGCGAAGCCCGGCCGTTACAACAACGTCGACGTCCTCGGGAACCTGGCGTTCGTCAGCGACCGCGGCCGTGACCGCGTCCGGGTGTTCCAAGTGGACGAACGCGGCGCGAAGGACGTCACGAACCCCGCCACCAAGCCGGTGTTCAGCAAGACCGAGCAAGAGGTCGACGACCAGCACAACGTCTACGGCCTCGCCGCCGGGCACGTCAACGGCAAGGACGTCGTCGTCACGAGCCGGCGCAACGAGACCACCATCGCGCTCCTCCAGGTCACCAAAGACAACGACACCAAGAAGGTGTCCACTCTGGACCTCCCGAGCACCTTCACCCTCCCGAACGGCAAGCAGTGGACGGTGTGCGGCGAACCCGGCGAGGGCCCGCAGGTCGAGGGCATGGTGATCGACGAGCGCACGAACACCCTGTACGCCGCGCAGGAGGACGTCGGCATCTGGCGCATCCCGCTGCGCGCCAACGGCTTCGGCAAGCCGCAGCTGGTCGACAAGGTCCGCTCGTGGGGTGCACCGCAGAAGTACAACCCCGAGACCGAGGAGTGCGAGGCGGACGGCCCCGACCCCGGCTTCGGCGGCCAGTGGCTCGAAGCCGACGCCGAGGGCCTGACCATCGCGGACGGCGTGCTGCTCGCGTCCAGCCAGGGCGACTCGCGGTTCGTGGCCTACCGCAAGGCGGACATGCGGCCGCTCGAGGACTTCAAGATCAAGGACGTCGAGCACTCCGACGGCGCCGACATCGTCCTCGGCAAGCTCAACCTGCTCGTGGTGCACGACGGCGAACGCCCGAACGGCACCGGTTTCGCGTTCATCAGGTTCTAACCTGTCCCCCATGGGGATCCTGAGCCAGCACGCCCTGAACCGGGCGCTGATCGAACGCCAGATGCTGCGCGAGCGCGCTGACCTCGGCGCGTTCGCCACCATCGAACGTCTCGTCGGCATCCAGGCGCAGGAACCGAAGTCGCCCTACATCGGCCTGTGGACCCGGCTCCAGAACTTCCAGCCTCAGGAGCTCGAAGACCTGCTCGTCAGCAGGCACGTCGTCCGCATCCTGCTCATGCGAGGCACGATCCACCTGGTCAGCGCGCAGGACGCACTCACGCTCCGGCCGCACATGCAGCTCCGGCTGGACCGCGAGCTGCAAAGCGGCCCGTTCGCGAAAAGACTCGAAGGACTCGACCTCGACGAGGTCGCCGAAGCCGGCCGCAAGATCCTCGACGAGGCCCCGCAGGGCACCGCGGACGCCGGCAAGCTGCTCCAGCCGCGCTGGCCGGACCGCGAGCACACCGTCCTCGGCAACGCGCTGCGCAACAAGCTCGCCCTCGTCCAGCTCCCGCCGCGTGGCCTGTGGCACCGCAGCGGCCGCGCGATCTGCACGACCCTCGAAACCTGGCTCGACCAGGAACAGCACGCCATGCCCCGCGAACGGCTCGTGCTGCGCTACCTCAAGGCGTTCGGCCCCGCGACCGTGATGGACGCCCAGCAGTGGTCCGGCCTCACCAAGCTCGCCGAGGTGTTCGAAGCACTGCGCCCGCAGCTCGTGACGTTCCGAAACGAGGCCGGCAAGGAGCTCTTCGACCTGCCCGACGCGCCACGCCCCGACCCGGAAACACCGCTGCCGGTCCGGCTGCTGCCCGAGTTCGACAACATCCTGCTCGCGCACGCCGACCGCCGGCGAGTGATCGCGGACGACCGGCTCGGCGTGGTCGTCGGCGGCAAACCGACGGTCCTCGTCGACGGCTACGTCGTCGCCACCTGGACGATCAGCAAAGACAAGACCATCACCGTCGACTACATCGACGAACTGCCGCGAAGCAGGAAGAAGGCGGTCGCCGAGGAGTGCGACCGCCTTCAGGACTGGCTCAGGACGTGAGGTCCCGCAACGGCTTCCACCAGGCCGGGTGGTCGCGGTACCAGGCGACGGTGTCCGCCAGCCCCTGCTCGAACGACACCAGCGGCTCGTAACCGAGCTCGGCGCGGATCTTCGTGTCGTCCAGCGCGTACCGCTGGTCGTGTCCGAGCCGGTCCGCCACCCGCTTGACCAGCGCGGGCCCCGCGCTGCACAGGTCCAGCAGCGCCTCGGTGATCTGCAGGTTGGTGCGCTCGTTGCCGCCGCCGACGTTGTAGATCTCGCCGGCCCGCCCCGAGGTGAGCACCAGCTGGATCGCCCGGCAGTGGTCGGACACGTGCAGCCACTCCCGCACGTTCGACCCGTCCCCGTACAGCGGCACCTGAAGGCCGTTGAACAGGTTCGTGATGAACAACGGGATCAGCTTCTCCGGGTGCTGGTAGGGCCCGTAGTTGTTGGAGCAGCGCGTGATCGACACGTCGAGACCGTGCGTCCGCCAGTACGCGCGGGCGATCAGGTCACTGGACGCTTTCGAGGCGGCGTAAGGAGAGTTCGGCTGCAGCGGCCACGTCTCGGTCCAGGCACCCTCGTCGATCGACCCGTACACCTCGTCCGTCGACACGTGCACGACCCGCGACACGCCGGCCCGGCGGCAGGCTTCCAGCAACGTCTGCGTGCCGAGAACGTTGGTGAGCACGAAGTCCGCGGCCGCCGTCAGCGAACGGTCCACATGCGACTCGGCCGCGAAGTGCACCACCGCGTCGTGGCCGGGCAGCAGCTCCAGCAACAGCTCCAGGTCGCAGATGTCGCCTTCCACGAACGACATCCGCGGGTGTGTCTCCGGCAGGTTCGCGCGGTTTCCCGCGTACGTCAGCTTGTCCAGCACGGTTACGTGCGCGTCCTCGTAACCCGCGTACCCGCCGTCGAGCAGCGTGCGGACGTAGTGCGAGCCGATGAACCCGGCCGCTCCGGTGACCAGCAGCTTCACGCCGCCACCTCCACATGTGCGTCGTCACCGACGACCAGCCGGTGTTGTTTCGCCGACCCGACCCGGGCCTTCCTTCCGATCAACGAGGTCTCGATGCCGGAGACGTTGTGCACGAAGGCACCGGACAGCACGATCGAGTCGGACACCCCGGACTCGGTGATCCTGCAGTCCGCGCCGATCGCCGTGTACGGCCCCACGATCGACTCCTCGACCAGGGTGCCGGCGCCGATGATCGCGGGCCCGACGATGCACGACCGCACGACGCGCGCACCCTCCTCGACGACGACCTCCCCGATGAGCGTGCTCTCCTCGTCGACGATGCCCTGGACGTCCGTGCGCATCCGCTGCAGCACCTCGCGGTTGCACTCCAGCACGTCCTCGACCTTGCCGGTGTCCTTCCAGAACCCCGAGTAGATCCGCGCCCGCACGTCTCGGTCGTGCGTCACCAGCCACTGCAACGCGTCGGTGATCTCCAGCTCGCCGCGCCACGACGGCTCGATCGCGTCCACGGCCTCGTGGATGCGCGGGGTGAAGAAGTACACGCCGATCATGGCGAGATCGCTGCGCGGCTCCTGCGGCTTCTCCACCAGCCGCGTCACGCGCGAGTTCTCGTCCACCTCCGCGACGCCGAACGCCCGCGGGTCCGGCACCTTGTAGACGACGACCTGCGCGGACGGCCGCACCGCCGCGAACTCGTCGGCGATCTCGGAGATGCCCTCGACGAGCATGTTGTCGCCCAGGTACATCACGAAGTCGTCGTCGCCCAGGAACGGCCGGGCGATCTTCACGCAGTGCGCGAGTCCCAGCGGTGCGTCCTGCGGGATGTACGTGATCGCCACGCCCAGTGCGGAGCCGTCGCCCAGCACGTCGGAGATCTCGTGAGCGCGGTCGCCGACGATGATGCCGATCTCGGTGACCCCGATCTCGCGCAGGTTCTCCACCACGTACTCGAGCACCGGCTTGTTGGCGATCGGGATCAGTTGTTTCGGCATCGAATAGCTGAATGGTCGCAGGCGTGTTCCCGCGCCTCCGGACAGCACCAGGGCCTTCATGGAACGTCTCCTCCACCGTCACGTGGCATCGAGGTTCGCCGCCCGTGGTGGACCACAACTGGAGAACGGCCTCAACAACGAAGAAGGGGCCCGCGCTGTCCGCGCGAGCCCCTTCCCACAAGAAGAACTACCTGTCCGACATCGGCATGCCCGACGGCGGCGTCGGCGCGTCACCGGCACGGCCACCCATGTTGGCGGGCATCTCCTGCGACGCGCGCGGCATCGGCGACTGGGCGGCCGCGGCCTCGTCCTGCACGCGGTTCAGCCAGCCCTCCCAGCGCGACTGCATCGGGCGGACCAGGCCGCCACCCACGCCGATGACGATCACGCCGGCGACGGTGGCGAGCACGGTGATCAGCACCGGCATGGTCACCGAGATCGCGATGCCCAGCTGGTTGAGCGCCGCGATGACGCCCAGCGCCATGACGAAGCCGTAGGTGATGTTGCCCATGATCTTCGTGTACGAGCGCTGGCCCAGCGCACCGGTCACGAGGCCGCGCAACGCCGTGCCGATCGCCGACGCGACGATCACGAGCACCATCGCCACGACGATCCGCGGCAGGTACGCGATGACCTCGTTGAGCAGCGTGCTGACGGGGTTCGACGCCCCGAACACGCCGAACGCCAGCTGCAGGGCGATCAGCAGCACGAAGTAGTAGACGATCTTGGCGATGAGGCCGGTCGCGTCCATCGACGACTGGCGCATCGCGCCGTTCAGGCCCGACTTCTCGACGAGCTTCTCGAAGCCGACGCGCTTGAGCAGGAACTGCACGCCCTTGGCGAGCGCCTTGGCGATGAACCAGCCGATGACCAGAACGAGCAGGAAGCCGAGCAGCTTCGGCACGAACGTGGCGACCATCGCCCACGCCTGGCCCAGGCCCTCGGTGATTTGCGAGCCCACGGGCCCTCCTAGAACAAAGTTGCGGTGAGTGAAGATCCGACCAGTTGATCGTTTCGTGGATCACATCGCTCCACAACTTCGACACCGCTACACGAAAGGGTGGCTGACGTGGATTTTTGTCTCAATACAGTCCAGAGTGGAAGTACCGGTGGGGACCGGGGAGAGGGAAGCGCCCGCCACGCTCTGTGTCGGGCGCTTCCACATTTCTACGGCCTTCCCGCGCTCAGACCGCGCCCGTCCAGGTAGGTCTGGATCCGGTCCGCGGACAACGCCGGGGCCGCCCCTGCTTGACCGTCCTTCGGCACGTCCGGCCGCGGGTCGCCCGCGCATTCGGAACTGCTGCCGGGCAGCACCCCGTCGATCAGGTACCG
The DNA here is from genome assembly GCF_011067745.1 of Lentzea alba. Taxonomy (GTDB): domain Bacteria; phylum Actinomycetota; class Actinomycetes; order Mycobacteriales; family Pseudonocardiaceae; genus Lentzea; species Lentzea alba. Next base: position 146,094 of record NZ_JAAMPJ010000008.1, on the reverse strand, counting down.
GTTGACCTTGCCGTCGACGCACGGGTTGCCGCCGTGGTAGATGCTGTGCTTGCCCTCGTCGACGACGGTGATCAGGTTGTGCCCGAGCCGCGCCGCCATCGCCGGGCCGCTCGCGTACTGGGTCTGCGTGTCACCCTCGGACTGCACGACGACGCCGACCGGGTAGCCGTTGCGCCCGATCTTCACCGCCTCCTCCGGCGGCGTGAACGAGCGGAACGTGCACGTCATCGGGGCGGCACGGACGACGCCGAAGCCGTACGGGTAGCGCTCGCGGAAGGTGCGCATGTCCTCGTAGTAGTTGTGCAGGTCGGTCGGCCAAGCCGATTCACAGGTGACCGTGTCGAACACCCCGGACCGCAGTTCCTGCAGGCTGGTCCGCGCGAGCACCTGCCCGGCCTTGGCGCCCTCGGCGTTCTCCGGCTTCTCCCCCGACCGCAGCTTGGTCACGATCGCCGCCAGGTCCGACCACAGTGGACGGTAGCGGGCACCCACACCCATCGCCCCGTCGAAGGAAGACCGGTTGTACTCACCGATCGGCGTGGTGTTCAGCTTCGCGGCGACCTTCTCGACCTCGGCCAGCACCTCGGCCTGCGACTTGCCCAGCGCGAACTTCTCGTTGCGCTGCCCCACCCAGGTCGCCCACGTGTCGACGTCCTGCCGGTACGCGACGGCCTGCTGGCGGAGCTGCTCGCGCCAGATCCACTCCGGGTGCACCGCCGAGTCGAGCACGCTGCGGTCCAGGCGCTTCGGGAACAAAGTCCCGTACACCGCGCCCAGGTAGGTGCCGTAGGAGTAGCCCAAGTAGTTGATCTTCGGCTCACCCAGCACCGTCCGCACGACGTCCATGTCCCGCGCGGTGTTGGCGGTGCTGATGAACTGGCGGATCCCGCCGGACGACCGCTGACACGCCTCCTCGGCCTCGCGCGCCTCGGCCGCCCACTTGCCGAACTCGGCGTCCGCGGGCCTGGAGTCCAGCTCGGCGATCGCCGGTGCGGCCCGGCAGTTCAGCGCTGTGGAACCGCCGACGCCACGCGGGTCGAAGCCGATGAGGTCGTAGACCTGTGCGAGCTCCGAGTTGGCCAGGAACTGCGGCACGCCGACCCCGGAGCCCCCAGGTCCACCCGGATTGGTGAACAGCACGCCGCGCCTGCGGTCCTGCGCCGCCGCCTTCCTGCGGCTGATCATCAGCTTGATCCGGTCGCCCGCCGGGGCGGCGTAGTCGAGCGGCGCGACGAGCGTCGCGCACTCCAGCTCGCTCAGCGTTCCGCCGCACGGCGCCCACTTGACCGGTTGGGCGTGGAACTCGGCGAGAGGGTCGGGAGGATCGGCTGTGGCGGTCGTGCTCGTGATCAGCAGCGCTGCCACGCTCAGAGCAAGAGCCGGGAACCTACGCAAGACGAAAACCTCCGCGCCGGACGAAAAGACCTCTGCTGCGGCGAAGGTATGGCCGTTCAAACGGTTCCACGGGATCTGTCACCCGTCCCGGTGATGTCACCTCCAACGCCTTAAGCTGCGGGTATGACCACCACGAAGGCGAAGGAGGAGCACCCGCCCACCCTCTCCGCCCGCACGATGCGCAAGATCGAACGCGCGTCCGGCTCACTCGCCACGGCCAGCGTGTCCGAGATGGAACAGCGGTTGCCGTGGTTCGCCCGGATGCCCGCTGACCAGCGCGCGAGCGTGCTGCTGCTGATCCAGAACGGCGTGGCGGGGTTCGTCGAGTGGCTGCACGACCGGCAGCAGGCGATCCGGCTCACCGCGGACGCTTTCCGGTCGGCCCCGAAGGACATCTCCCGCTGGGTGAGCCTGCGCCAGACCGTCGAGCTCGTCCGGATAGCGCTGGAGCTGTTCGAGGACCGGATGCCGGCGATGGCGGCGACCGAGGCCGAACGCGCGCTGCTGATGGAGGGCGTGCTGCGGTACGGACGGGAGATCGCCTTCTCCGCCGCCACCTCCTACGCGGCGGCCGCCGAGGCGCGCGGCGCGTGGGACGCCCGGCTGGAGGCGCTGGTCGTGGACGGCATCGTGCGTGGCGACCCCGAGGAGTCACTTCTCAGCAGGGCCGCGGCGCTCGGCTGGGACCCGGCGCTCGAAGCCACCGTGCTGGTCGGCAATCCCGGCGGCGAGGACCCGCCGACGATCGTCTACTCGGTGCGCAGCAAGGCCGCCCGCGCGGGACGGCAGGTGCTGCTGTCCGTGCAGGGCTCCCGGCTGGTGGTCGTGCTCGGCGGGCCGACGGAGACCGGTGAGGACGTGCTGGGGCGCATCGCCGAGGGGTTCGGCGAGGGACCCGTGGTGGCGGGGCCCACGGTGGCCAGCCTGTCCGAGGCGCACCGCAGCGCCAGTGACGCACTGAGCGGACTGCGGGCGGTCGTGGGCTGGCCGGCCGCACCACGTCCCGTCCGTTCGCTCGACCTGTTGCCGGAACGGGCTCTGGCGGGCGATCCGGAGGCCGAATGGCAGCTCGTCGACCGGGTCGCGCGGCCGCTGGAGGACGCCGGCGGCGCGCTGCTGGAGACGGTGGACGCGTTCCTGGAGGTCGGTGGCGTGCTGGAGACGTGCGCCAAAAGGCTGTTCGTGCACCCGAACACGGTCAGATATCGCCTTCGGCGCGTTCAGGAAATGACGGGAAGAAATGCACATGACGCTCGAGACGCGCTTGTGCTTCGCGTCGCTTTGTCTGTAGGACGCCTTGCACGCTCCCGGGGCCTGTGGTAGCTCGCCGCCTGTGACGGAGTTCGCACACATCCGTTAGGGTGAGGGCCAAACGACCAGGTGACCCGCTGAGCTGGGCAGACGTCGAGCTGAGTTCACCTGGCAGACACTTTTGTAGGGTCTCTACAAACACGATCGCCGTACTTCGTTCTTTACGGCATGGGGTACCGGTGGGTTCACCAGCTTTAGTAATCGACGTGATCGCACTCCTCGCGCCCGGACAAGGGTCCCAGACGCCCGGCATGCTCACCCCCTGGCTCGAACTGGAGGGGGCGGAGAAGCAGGTCCGCACCTGGTCGGAGATCACGGGCCTGGACCTGGTGCGTCTCGGCACCACCGCGGAGGCCGACGAGATCGTCGACACCGCGATCACCCAGCCGCTGGTCGTGGCGCTCGCGCTGCTCGCGTTCGGTGAGCTGCGCCGCCGCGTCGAGCTGCCCGCCGACGTGATCGTCGCGGGCCACTCGGTCGGTGAGCTGGCCGCCGCGTCGATCGCGGGCGTCATCAGCGCCGACGACGCGGTCGCCCTGGCCGGTGTGCGCGGTGCCGCGATGGCACAGGCGTGCGCGCTCGAGCCGACCGGCATGGCCGCGGTGCTCGGCGGCGACGAGCAGGAGGTGCTCGCGCGCCTCGAGGAGCTCGGCCTGGTGCCCGCCAACCGCAACGGCGCCGGCCAGATCGTCGCGGCCGGTCCGCGTGACGCGCTCGACGGGCTCGCGGCGACCCCGCCGGGCACGGCGAAGGTCCGCAAGCTGGCCGTCGCGGGTGCGTTCCACACGAAGTACATGGCGCCCGCCGAAGAAGCCGTGCGCGCGCGTGCCGCCGAAGTCACCACGCACGACCCGTCGATGCCGCTGCTGTCCAACAAGGACGGTCAGGCCGTCACCGAGGGCACCGAGGTGCTGAGCCGCCTGGTCTCCCAGGTCACCAGCCCGGTCCGGTGGGACGTCTGCCAGGCGACCCTCGTCGAGAAGGGCGTCGCCGGGTCGGTCGAGCTGCCGCCCGCCGGCGCGCTCACCGGTCTCGCCAAGCGTGCGATGAAGGGCACCGCCACCCTCGCCCTCAAGACCCCCGACCAGCTCGAGAAGGTCACCGAGCTGATCGACACCGTTGGAGCCAATCAGTGACGACCTTCCAGGCCCCGCAAGCATCTGCGGGTAGCCGCATCATCGGCCTCGGCAGCTATCAGCCCGAGACGGTGGTGAGCAACCACGACCTCGCCGCTCGCATGGACACCTCCGACGAGTGGATCCGCGAGCGCGTCGGCATCGTGAACCGGCGCGTCGCGAACAAGGACGAGGGCGTCGTGGACATGTCGGTCGCCGCGGGCACCAAGGCGATCGAGGACGCGGGCCTCACCCCGGCCGACATCGGCGGCGTGATCGTGGCGACGTGCACCATGCCGTCGACGATCCCGAACGCCGCCGCGCAGGTCGCCACCAAGATCGGCATCAAGGCCGCCGCCGCGTTCGACCTGAACGCCGCGTGCGCGGGCTTCTGCTACGCCCTCGCGACCGCGTCGGACATCGTCCGCGCGGGCACGGTCAAGAACATCCTCGTCATCGGCGCGGAGAAGCTCACCGACTGGACCCACCAGGACGACCGCTCGACCGCGATCATCTTCGCGGACGGCGCGGGTGCCGTCGTCGTGGGCGCCAGCGAGGAGAACCACATCGGCCCCGTCGCGTGGGGTTCGGACGGCGAGATGTCCGAGGTCATCAGGATCGACGACCGCGACTCGTTCATCCACCAGGAAGGCCAGACGGTCTTCCGCTGGGCGACGACCCAGATCGCGCCCGTCGCGATCCGCGCCGCCGAACTCGCGGGTGTCGAACTGTCCGATGTGGACGTTTTCGCCCCGCACCAGGCCAATCTCCGCATCATCGAGGCGATCGCCAAGCGCCTGCGCAAGTATGGTGCGCGGGAGGACCTGAAGGTCGCTCGAGACATCGTCGAATCCGGCAACACCTCCTCGGCCTCGATCCCCATGGCGCTCGACCACATGAGGACGGCGGGCGAGATCTCCAGCGGAGACGTGGTGCTGATGGTCGGGTTCGGCGCGGGCCTGTCCTACGCGGGACAGGTGGTCAGGTGCCCGTGAGTACCACCCAGAGTTTTTCCATCGTTTCAATCGAAAGGGAACTTCAGTGAGCGACAACGTCCTGTCCGGTCTTGCCGAGATCGTCGAAGAGGTCGCCGGTGTGGCCGCCGACGACGTCACCGCTGAGAAGTCCTTCGTGGACGACCTCGACATCGACTCGCTGTCGATGGTCGAGATCGCCGTCCAGGCTGAGGACAAGTTCGGCGTGAAGATCCCGGACGACGAGCTGGCCAACCTCAAGACCGTTGGTGACGCGGTGAACTACATCACCAGCAACAAGTGACTTCCGGCATCGAGGTCGTCATCACCGGGCTGGGTGCCACCACCCCGCTCGGTGGTGACGTCACGTCGACCTGGGACGCGCTCCTGGCCGGCAAGTCCGGGGTCCGCCCCATGACCCACGACTGGGTCGAGAAGTACGACCTGCCGGTCAAAATCGCTTCACAGCTCGTCGTCGACCCGACCGAGGTGCTCCCCCGAGTCGAGGCCCGCCGCCTGGACCGCTCCGAGCAGGTCGCCATCGTGGCGTCCCGCCAGGCGTGGTCCGACGCAGGCCACAACGACGACACCGTCGACAAGCAGCGCCTGGCCGTCATCATCGGCACCGGCATCGGCGGCGCGATCACCCTCCTGACCCAGGACGACCTCCTGGAACAGCAGGGCCTGCGCAAGGTGTCGCCACTGACCGTCCCGATGCTGATGCCGAACGGCCCAGCAGCCCACGTGGGCCTGGAACTCAAGGCCCAGGCAGGCGTGCACGCCCCGGTCTCCGCCTGCGCGTCAGGCGCAGAGGCCATCGCGTGGGCCTACCGCATGATCATGTCCGGCGAAGCCGACGTGGTGGTGGCAGGCGGCGCGGAAGCGTGCATCACGGCAATCCCGGTGGCGGGCTTCTCCCAGGCCCGCACCATGAGCACCCGCAACGACGAGCCGGAAAAGGCCTCGCGCCCGTTCGACACGGGCCGCGACGGCTTCGTCCTGGGCGAAGGCGCGGGCGTAATGGTCCTGGAACGCCGCGAGTTCGCCGAAGCCCGAGGCGCCAAGATCTACGGCCGCCTGGCAGGCATCGGCACCTCGGCCGACGGCTACCACATCACCGCCCCGGACCCCGAGGGCGTGGGCCAGTCCCGAGCGATCGCCGCCTCCTTGCGCTCCGGCGGCATCGACCCGGCTGACGTGGGCCACGTGAACTGCCACGCCACCTCCACCCCGGTGGGCGACGTCGCGGAAACCGTGGCAATCCGCAAGGCGATCGGCGACCACCCGGTCCTGACCGCCCCGAAGGGCGCCCTGGGCCACCTCCTGGGCGCGGCAGGCGCAGTAGAAGCCATCGTGACCGTCCTGTCGATCCGCGACGGCGTGGTTCCCCAAACGCTGAACCTGGAGAACCTCGACCCGGCCGTCACGCTGGACGTGGTCGCGGGCGAACCCCGCAAGATCAAGCTGGAAGCCGCCGTGAACGACTCGTTCGGCTTCGGCGGCCACAACGTGGCACTGGCCTTCACTCCGGCCTGACCCACCCCCACAACGCCCCGGCCCGCACCAGCGGGCCGGGGCGTTGTGCTTGAGGCGACGGCGGAGCCGAGCTGACTGAAACTCGTGCGGTTCCGGTGGGGTGGTCCCGTCACGATTCGTGCCATCAAGCCGCCCGCAAGCCAACCACCCTCAAAGCCGCGCCCCACAACGCAACCCTGCGCAACCCCTCAACACTTCTCCATCTGGGGAGTCCGACTCTCAGGCGCCAGATCCACCTTCAACTCCCCACCCTCCCACACCATCACATAAACAACCCGCCACCGAACACACCGCTCCGGCACCAAAGGCGGAGCCTTGGCAACGTCCTGAGTGGACACGAACGACAACAGCACCCGCAACCGCCGCCCCACCACATCAGACTCGACCCGCTGCACCACCATCCCGCCATCCCGGGTGGTCTCGTAGTCGGCCAACCAAGCCGCCTCCCGAGTAGTGGCAACCCGCTGAGCCGACACCACCGACCGCCACCCGGCGAAGTCCCGCTCGTTGATCGAGTCGAAGTACTTCTGCAGCACCGTCTGCACCGCGGTCCGATCGGGATGTGTGAACGCGTCCGGGCTCAAGCGAACCTCCGCGGACCCCGGCAACGGCCCGGCAACGGACGAAGACGGCACGACCGGCGACCCCTTCGCCTCCGCGGGACGTGAGTAGATCGTCCGCCCCACCATCCCGGCCGCCACCGCGGCGCCGGTGATCACCACCACGGCCGGCACCAGCCAGCGGCTAGCCACGCTCCCCACCCCCGCAGCCTAGCCCGCACCGGGCACCGCACAGCAGAGGGCCGCTCACAAAACCGCGCCTGTTACATCAAAACATAAACTTCAGCCGAAAGACTATATTCCACGCAGATGCAACTTGCATGTAGCAAGACAATGATTGATACACAAATGCAGAGGCGCAATCCCATACTCCGGATGGGTTCCTTCGGGCGAGCGCCTACCGCCGATCGGTCGTATCAAACACGCATTGGCAGCCATTTTTGGCTTCACTCGAAAAGAGTACGGAACACAGTGCGTACATGACGGTTGCCCACCCCTAACTATACGTCGAGATCGACTTGGAATATCGCAGCTCACCGGCACGCACCGAAACTGAACGATACAGTCCCGTTTAGCAAAACACCAAGACAGGTGCGTTGACTGGCCAATCAGCAAACCTCGCAGGCGGGTGAGATGGCTCCAAACCTCGTCACAAAGCGTCACATACGCACCGGTAACCCTGCATCATTCGGACACGAACAGGGTACCCATATACCTCGAATGGCGGATTGGCCATAGCCGCCGAATTGTGCGGGAATATTCGGCGTCAACGAAATCGCAAAACGGTCGAGGAGGGAATTTCGGTGGACCTCAGATACGAGGCGTTCTGCTTCGCAGATCGACGGTTCTACGATCTGCAGAGCAGCACCGAAAGCGACCTCCCAGGCGACGACTTTTCGCGTGAGCTGCCCGAACTGCCCGTCGACTGGGTGCAGGTCGAGCGCAATGTGTGGAGGCACCTGCACCCGCACGGGGTGCAGCTGCCGAAGCAGGGCTGGAAGATTCACGTCTCCGCAGGTCTCGACAACGCGGCCAGGGTTCTCAAGGCCACCTTCGACTACTGCGTCGAGCGGCGGATCCCGTTCAAGTACCTGCCGACGATCTCGATCGTGCTGGCCCGCAACTCGAAGTACGCACCTCGCGAGGGCAGCGGCAAGCTGATCACGATCTACCCGACGGACACGGACCAGCTCCGGCAGATCTGCACCGAGCTCGGCGCGATCCTCGACGGCGAGCACGGCGCCTACGTCCTCAGCGACCTGCGGTTCGGCAAGGGACCGCTGTACGTGCGCTACGGCGGGTTCTCCGAGCAGTGGCTCGAGATCGACGGTCAGCAGGTGCTCGCGATCGAAGGGCCGGACGGCGAGCTCGTCGCCGACAAGCGCAGGCCGGTCTTCAGCGTGCCGGAGTGGGTCGAGCTGCCGGAGTTCCTGGCGCCGCACCTCGCCGAGCGCAACGCCGGCGACCCCGAGCAGTTCCCTTACCAGATCAAGAATTCACTGCACTTCTCCAACGGTGGTGGCGTCTACCTGGCGACCCGCAAGAGCGACGGCAAGGAGGTCGTGCTCAAGGAGGCGCGGCCGCACGCCGGGCTCGACCGCGAGGGCCGCGACGCCGTGGCACGGCTGGAGCGCGAGTACGAGATCCTCACCAAGCTCAAGGGCGTCAAGGGCGTGCCGGAGGTGTACGACCGCTTCATCGAGTGGGAGCACCTGTTCGTCGCGATGGAGTTCATGCCCGGCCGCTCGCTCGGGCAGTGGCTCGGCCACAACTACCCCTTGACGCACAAGGACACCGACGACGAGAAGCTCGCCGAGTACCGCGAACGCGCGCTCGATCTCGTCGGCAAGGTCGAAGAGCTGATGGCACGGGTGCACGAGCGCGGGGTCGTGTTCGGCGACCTGCACACGCTCAACATCCTGGTCGACGAGGACGACGAGATCTCGCTGATCGACTTCGAGCTGTCGTCCACGATCGAGGACGTGCACCGGCCCACGCTCGGCGCCCCCGGTTTCCAGGCGCCCAAAGACCGCGAGGGCTTCGAGATCGACGAGCACCCGCTCGCGGCGCTCAAGCTGTGGATCTTCCTGCCGCTCAACACGGTGCTGGAGCTCGCACCCGCGAAACTCCCCCAGCACGTCAAAGTCATCCAGCAACGCTTCGGGCTCAGCGACGAATACGGCCAGGCGATCATCGACGTGCTCAGGCCGCGCGTCGACCCGCCGTCGGACCCGGCCTTCACGCAGTTCGACGAGGAGAACCCGGACTGGACGGTCGTGCGCAAGGAGATCGCCACCGCGATCCTGCACAGCGCGACTCCACAACGGACGGACCGGCTGTTCCCCGGCGACATCGAGCAGTTCGAGGTCGGCGGCACATGCTTCGGGTACGGCGCGGCCGGTGTGCTGCACGCCCTCGACGTCAGCGGTGAAGGCCGCTATGCCGAGCACGAGGACTGGCTGATCAAGGCCGTGCGGAAGGATCCGCCGAAGCAGGCGGGGTTCTTCGTCGGCGCCCACGGCATCGCGCACGTGCTGGAGAACTTCGGCCATCACGACCTCGCGACCGAACTCGTCGAGAGCTACGCCGCGCTCGTTCCGACCACGCAGGACCACGGGCTGAGCGCGGGTTTGTCCGGCATCGGGCTCAACCTGCTGCACTTCGCGGACACCCGCCAGGACGACGGCTTCGCGGTCAAGGCCGAGGAGCTCGCCGAACGACTCGCCAAGCAGCTGGCCGACGCACCCGGACCGGGTGACAAGGCGAAGGCCGGCCTGCTGCACGGCTGGTCCGGACCCGCGTTGTTCTTCCTGCGGATGTTCGGCCACACCACCGAACGACGCTGGCTCAAGCTCGCGGAGCAGGCGCTCGAACGCGACCTGGCCGAGACGATGGTCGCGCTGGACGGTTCGCTGCAGGTGCGGGACGGCACGTTCCGGAGCTTGCCGTACGTCGGCATCGGCGGCGCGGGCATCGCGTTGGCGCTCACCGAGTTCGCCGCAGTGGCTCCCGAACGCCCGTGCGTCGAGAAGCTGCCCGAACTGCTCAGCGGCTGCACCGGCGAGTTCGTCATCCAGCCGGCGTTCACGCTGGGCAGGGCCGGTCTGATGGCCACGCTCGCCCACGCGACGCGGCACCGGCCGGACGAACAGCTGGAGCGCTCGGTGCAAACGCACCTGCGAGCACTCGGCTGGCACGCCGTGCGCTTCGGTGCCGGGATCGCGTTCCCCGGCGTCCAGCTGCGCCGGCTCTCCATGGACCTCAACACCGGCGGCGCGGGCGTTCTGCTCGCCATCGCGTCCACTGTGGACGGCCTGCCACCACTGCCCTTCCTGGGCTCACGAACGCCGGTTCTCACCGACCGGTAGCAGTAAACACAGATCGATCCCTCGAAATTAGGAGATTGTCATGGGCTTCATCCTCGACATGCAGGAGCTCGAGACCCCCGAGGCGCCGAGCAACGCGATGGCGTCGGGTGGCGGCGGCGGTGGCGGCGGCTCCACGACCGCGTCGAACGCGTCGCTGCTGCTCCCCTGCTCGCACAGCACCGTCAGCCTGCTGGCCTGCTGATCTGCGCCTAACTGAAACACCGCGGTGAGTGAGCGGCATAGGCGAAGTATGCCGCTCACCCGCCAACTGCAGGGCCCGGCAGCCGGCCAGCTGTCGGGCCCTCGCTCATGATGCGCCCTCATGACCTCCGGAGGAACAGCCGATGGCCAAACCCGGTGACGCTCTGCTGTTCTCCGTCGTGCGGCGAGACGTGCGCCCGTGGCTGTTGCTGCTCAACGCCGCTGTGGCCACCACGGCCGGTCTGCTGCTCCCCACCGCGCTCGCAGGCGCCGTCGACATGGCGTTGGGCGGAACGTTCGTGCTGGTCACCGTCCTGTGGCTGCTGCTGCTCGCGGCCACCGAGATCATCGGCGACGCGATCGGCATCGTGCTCGCCGCGAGCATCACCGCCCGCGCCACCGCGTGGCTGCGCAAACGCCTCTCCCGCCACCTGCTCGCGCTCGGCCATCCGCCGCGGTTCGCCGCGGGTGACTCGGTGAGCCGGTTGACCGGCGACTGCGGCAACGCGGGCAGTGTCGTGGTCACCGTGATGTCCCTGATCATCGCCGCGGTGTCCTCGGTCGGCTCGGTCGTGGCGCTGGCGTTGCTGGACTGGCGGCTCGCGGCGGTGTTCGCGGTCAGCGTGCCGCTGGCGATGCTCCTCGTCCGCTCGCACATGCAGCTCACCGCCGACGACGTGCTGGCCTACCAGGAGGTCTCCGGCGAGATCTCGGCCCGCCTGGTCGACGCGGTGGCCGGCCGGCACACGATCGCCGCCGCGGGCATCGCCGACCGCGAGTCCGGCCGGGTGTTGCAGCCACTTCCCCGTCTCGCCGCGGCGGGCGGCGGCATGTGGCGCACCCAGGCGAAGATGATGTGGCGCGCGGGACTCCTGCTGCCGGCCGTGGAACTGGCCGTGCTCGTCGCCGCCGGGTTCGGCATCCTCCAGGGCAGGCTGAGCACCGGTGACGTGCTCGCCGCCCTCGGCTACACCGCCCTCGGCATGGGCATCGTCGGGCAGATCCCGCAGCTCACCGCGCTGGAACGCACCCGTGCCTCCGCCACCCGGATCGCCGAGGTCCTCGACACCCCGCCGGCACCTCGACCAACCCCCCAGCCCTCCGACGGGAGCATCGAACTCCGCAACGTCAGCATCAACGGCGTCCTGCACGACGTGAGCCTCACGATCCCCGAAGGCGCGTTCGCCGCGGTCGTCGGCAGCTCCGGAGCGGGCAAGTCGACGCTGGCCGCGGTGCTCGGCGGACTGTCCGCTGTGGACGACGGCGACATCGCGCGGGACGGCCAGGTCGGTTACGCCTTCGAACGTCCCGCGTTGCTGGGCACGACGATCGGTCGTTCGATCGGGTACGGAACGGACGCGGACGAGATCCAGGTGCGCGACGCGGCGGTGGCCGCGCAGGTCCACGACGCGCTGATCCGCCTGCCGCAGGGGTACGAGACCCCGCTCTCCGACGCCCCGCTCTCGGGCGGTGAGGCACAACGGATCGGCCTGGCGCGCGCGATCGTGCGGGATCCGCAGGTCCTCGTGCTCGACGACGCCACCGCGAGTCTGGACACGGTGACCGAGGCCAAAGTGGACAAGGCGCTCACCACCGCGTTGCCCGGCCGCACACGGGTCGTGGTGACGCACCGCCCCGCGACGGCGGCACGGGCCGATGTCGTGGTGTGGCTGGAAAACGGCCGGGTCAGAGGCACCGGCACCCACGCCGAGCTGTGGGACGACGAGGACTACCGCGCTGTGTTCACCGGGGGCGAGTGATGCGTTTCTACCTCTCCACGCTGGCCGGACACCGCAGAGGTGTCCTGATCCTGCTCGGCTGGTCGATGCTCGAAGGCGTACCGGCGTTCTTCAGCGGCAAGCTCGTCGGCACGGCCGTCGACAAGGGCTTCGCAGCGGGAAACCCGCTGGCCGGTGTGCTGTGGCTGCTCGCGTTCGCCGCGCTCGCGGTGGTGGGAGCGCTCGGCCAGCGACAGGTGTTCGCCCGGCTCGGCGACGTCGTCGAACCCATGCGCGACGCCCTGGTCACGCGGATCGTCAAGGGCGTGCTGAACGACCCGACGCACCGCAGGACCCCGGACGCCAGCGCGGTCGCCATGATCACCCGGCATGTCGAGGTGGTTCGCGACGCCACCGCCGGTGTGCTCGTCCAGGCTCGTGCCCTTTTGGTCACCACGATCGCCGCGCTCATCGGCCTCGCGACCACGGCGGCCGCGTTGATCTGGCTGGTCGTGCTCCCGATCGTGGCCGCGCTGGTGCTCTTCGGCCTCATGCTTCCGTCACTGGCGAAACGCCAGCGCGACGCCGTGATGGCCGACGAGCGCACCGCCGAAGCGTCCGGCGCGGTGCTCACCGGACTGCGAGACGTCGCCGCCTGCGACGCGTCCGACGAGGCGTACGAAGACATCGCCACGCAGATCAACCAGCAGGCCAGCGCCACGATCACGGTCGCCTGGGCGAACTCGTTGCGCGCCACGGTGATCGCCATCGGCGGCTTCGCACCGATCGTGCTGCTCGTGGCGTTCGCTCCCCCGCTGGTCGCGTCCGGCCAGCTCACCGAAGGCGCGACGCTGGCTGCGGTCGTGTACCTCACCAACAGCGTGAACCCCGCGCTGCACGGCCTCGCGCGCACCACCAGCACGGTCGTCATGCGTCTCATGGTTGCGCTCAAACGACTTCAAGAAGCTGCACCGCAGACACGCACGGAAGTCGGCGAGGAAGTTCCGTCCAACGGCGAATTCGCCCTGCGTGACGTCACGTTCGGCTGGAGCCCGGACGCGGAACCGGTGCTGCGCGGCCTGTCGCTGGACCTGCGCCCCGGCGACCACCTCGCCGTGGTCGGGCCTTCCGGCATCGGCAAGTCCACAATGGCCAGTCTGCTCACCGGCCTGATGCCGCCCGACAACGGCCGCGTCCTGTTCGGCGGCGCCCCGGTCGACTTGGTCGCCCCGACGATCAGGCACCACGCGATCGCGCTGATTCCGCAGGAGACGTACCTCTTCACCGGCACCGTGCGGGAAAATCTCACCCTGCTCGCGCCGTGGGTGACCGACGAGGATCTCACCGAAGCGGTGAAGAAGGTCGGCGCCACAGCACTTCTGAACCGGCTGGGCGGTCTGGACGCCGCGCTCGGTCACGCCGGCGAGGGGCTTTCCGCTGGTGAGGCCCAGCTTCTCGCGCTCGCACGGGTCTACGTCACGTCCGCGAGCGTCGTGATCCTCGACGAGGCGACCTCACACCTGGACCCGGCCGCGGAAGCGCGCGTCGAGCGGGCTTTCGCGGAACGGGAAGGAATTCTCGTGGTGATCGCACACCGGTTGAGCTCGGCGCTGCGGGCAAACCGCGTGCTGGTCATGGACGGCGGCAAGCCGTTGCTGGGCACCCACGAGAACCTGCTGAAGACGTCGCCGCTCTACGGGCAGCTCATGCTGGCCTGGGATCCCACCCACCACGAGGAAACCCCGCTGCCCAAACGGTGAGCGGGGTCCACTCAGGACTAACAGATCCAGTTAGCCGACACGGTGCAGCCAGGTGACCGGCGCGCCGTCGCCCGCGCGGCGGAACGGTTCCAGGGCGTCGTCCCACGCGGCGCCGAGCAGCTCGTCCACACCGTGCGCGAACGACTCCCCGCCACGGGCCCTGACCGCGAGCGCACGCAGCTGGTCCTCGTTGACCACGATGTCACCGTTGGCCGAGGTGCGGGCGTGCCACAGTCCCAGAACCGGCGCGAAGCAGAAGCGTTCGCCGTCCTGACCAGGTGACGGTTCCTCGGTCACCTCGAAGCGAAGCATTGGCCACGCGCGCAGCGCAGCCACGAGTTTCGCGCCGGTGCCGGCGTCTCCGGTCCATGCGCATTCAGCGCGCAACTGGCCTGGTGCCGCGGGTTGCGCTGCCCACCTGAGGTCCACTCTGACACCGAGGGTGCCCGAGATCGCCCACTCGACGTGCGGACAGACCGCAGACGGCGACGAGTGGACGTAGACCACGCCACTGGTGCTGCCACGGGTGCTCACTGCTGACCTCCGCTACTCGACGAGGGACGTCTTCCCCTACGCCTTTGCCGAGTGAGGTGATCTCCATGAAATCCCGTTCGCTGCATTCTGCCTTGACTTGAGCCATGTCCGCCATAAGAACCAGCTCGATCATCACCCGACCGGGGCAGATACAGGCCATAAGTCCCGATCTCCCCGGCCGAGTGATGCGCGATCGTGATCTACAGGACGTTTACCGCGGCGACGACGTCCACCAGACCCGTTCCCTTGTCGAACGACGAGGTGAAGGGCCCGACCGGCTGGTAACCGGTGCCGTACTTGTGGGCCGTCGACTTGAGCGCGCGCTCGATGTCGGCGGGCGTCGCGGAAGGCTTGGCCTGGAACAGCTGTGCGACGATGCCGGCGATGTGCGGTGCCGCCATCGACGTGCCGCTGATCGTGTTGAACGTGCCCAGGTCGAGCAGTCCGGGACCGTTCTGCGGGTCCAGCCCGGTCGCGCAGATCGGCAGGTACAGGCGGCAGGACGAGGTGATGTTCTCACCGGGTGCCGAGATGTCCGGCCACGTCGCGGAGTTCGTGGCGAGACCGCGCGACGAGAAGTCCGACAGCGCACCGTCCCTGCTGCCGGTGCCCTGGTCGTTGTAGGAGGCCACCGAGATCACGCCGGGCGTCGGGTCGGTGCCGGGCGGGTTCGACAGGTTCGCCGAGCCGTCACCACCGTCGTTGCCGTTCGCCCACACCACGACGACTCCTTCGGCCACGAGCTGGCGCTGGAGCTTGACCGTCACCGACTCCGGGTCGAACGCGCCGCCGCCGGACGGCCCGTAGGAGTTGTTGATCACCTTGATCGGCGGGCAGGTCGACGCGGGGACACCGGCCCCGCACGGAGCGTTGTGGTTCTCCAGCACCCAGTTCAGCGCGGCGTCCGCGCCGAGGATGAGGATCGCCGCACCGGTGGAGATCACGACGCCCTTCGCGCCCGGCGCCGCGCCGCGGATCACCGGGCCGCCGGTGGTCTGCACGTCACCGCCGATCGCGATGCCCGTGACGTGGGTGCCGTGGCCGCCCAGCGACGTGGTGTCCGTGTCGACGAAGTTCGGCACCGGCACGATGCAGCTGGAGTCCGACGCCCCGTCCAGGCACAGGCTCTTGAGGTTGCGGACGATCCGGCCGCCGAACGAGGGGTGCGTCGGGTCGACGCCGGAGTCGATCACGGCGACCGACACGCCCGCGCCGGTGAGCCCGAGGCTGTTGCGGGCGTCCAGGCCGCGGGTGGCGGTGTGCGAGGTCGACCCGAGGAACTTGATCGGTTTCTGGACCTCGACGCGCGTCACCCCGGTCTTGGCGCGGGCGGACGAGATCCGCGTGGAGTCACCCCGCGCGGCGACCACGCCGATCTTGCGGAAACTGGTCAGCTTCTGCAGGCCGGCGGCCGCCACCGCCTGTTCGGCGGCGGCGATGTCGGTCCCGTGGACGTAGACCGTGGAGGTCGGCGCGGCCGTCGCGACAGGGGATGAGGCGGCCACGAGCAGTACGGCGAACAGGGCGGCGCGTTTGTACATGGACCCTCCGTGAACTTAGGCAGGCAATCCATCTAACGAGTGATCCACTTATCGGTGACGGGCATCACGCAACGTCTCGACTGGCTGCATCGGAATGACCCCGGACCGCTACCGTGTCCCCCCGTGCGGAAAGGTAGGGACTCGTGCGGCTGATCCGTCTGGGCGCTGAGCCTTCGGCCATTGGGGCGGACGTCCGCGCCGCCCTCACGGCCTGCGGCGCGGGTACTCAAGCTCTGGGTGGTGTCGCGCTGATCGGCGTGCAGCCACCGGACTGCCCCATGCCGCTCGACGCGATCGTGGTGCTGCCCAAGGGTGTGCTGGTCATCGTCGGTGTCGACCTGCCCGACCCCGCGGTGAAGCTCGAGGCGCCGCTCGGCGGTCAGTGGAAGATCGACGGCTGGCCGCTCGTCAGCCAGGACGGCGCGCCGAACCCCGCGGCCGAGGCCGTGGCGGCGGCGACCGCGGTGGCGCAGCGGATCCAGGCGATGCGCGCCGAGCCGTTGCCGGTCAGCACGGTCGTGGCGGTCGGCCCGTTCGTGAGCCAGGTCGTCCAGCCGACCGTCGACCTCAACCGCGGCGTGCGCGTACTGCACCCCAAACCGTCCACTGTGCTCACCGCGGCTCGTGAGCTCGCGACGTCGACGGTGCCCTGCACAGCCGACCACGCGGTGAAACTCCTCGCGATCCTGCAGACCACCGGCACACCACCGGACGCGCGGGCCCTGCTCGCCGAGGGCTTCAGCGACGCGGTCTCCCCCGATCTCGCGTCCGCCAGCACGATGCTGATCCCCAAGGTCCAGGCCCGGCCGAAGATCACGCGCAAACGCTTGCTGCAGACCAGGACGCTGGCGGGGCTCGGCGCCGTCGCGATCATCACGCTGGTCCTGCTGGTGTGGCTGATGACCCTGTTGTCCGGCGGGGACGACAACGCGAACGGGGCGACGACGGCACCGACGGTGCCGCAGCCGACGACGGTGGTCGTGGACGGCACGACGTTCGTGCCGAAGGAGACCAAGAAGGACAAGGACTGCCAGGCGCAGGCGTTCGGGGACGTCAAGGCGTGGCTGATCGCGAACGAGTGCGCGGAGCTCCTGCGCGCCACCTACGAGACGACGGTGCAGGGCAAGCCGGCGACCGTGCTGGTGGCGGACCTGGACCTGCTCGACTCACCGAGCGCGAAGGCGTTGCTGTCGGTAGTCGCCCTGCCGGGGTCCGGCGGCGTGCACGGGCCGGACGGCAAACCGCTGCAGAACGCGGCGTTCGCGAGCGGCGTGAAGGGCAGCCACGTGCAGCTGGCGTTCGTGATCTGGTCCGGCGGCGCGGGGGACCAAGCGCTTGACCCGATTGCCAAGCAGGCGTTGCGGCTGCCCGCCACCCGGTAGAGGGTGGAGGGCATGGTCGGACAACTTCGCTCTGTCGTGCTCGACTGCCCGAACCCCTCCGAGCTGGCGTCGTTCTACGAGAAACTGCTCGGCGCCGAACGCCTCGCCGGTGAGGACGACACCTGGGTGGTGATCGTCGCTTCCGGCACGCGCATCGCGTTCCAGCTCGCACCTGAGTACCAGCCGCCGACGTTCCCCGATCCGCACGGCTCGCAGCAGTTCCACCTCGACGTGCTGGTCGAAGACATCGAGGAAGCGGAACAGAAAACGCTGGAGATCGGCGCACGGTTGGTGCAGAAGGACGACGACGACAACTTCCGGGTCTACGCGGACCCGGTCGGGCACACCTTCTGCCTCGTGTGGCTCACCTAGAACGCGCAGGCGCTGCGCCACGGGTCTCGTTCGATGAGAGTCGCGGCTGAGGTGGTTTCTGGTGGTGCGGGCGGCTGACCCGCATACCGGTGTTGTATTCGGGTCAGCCGCCCGTGCCGCCAGGGGCCGCCTCAGCCCCGGCTATCGCGAACACGGACCCGTGGCGCAGCGCCTACTGTGGCTGCCATGGACTTCGACGTCATCGTCATCGGTGGTGGCCCTGTTGGTGAGAACGTGGCCTGGCGGACGGCCGCGGGTGGCCTGTCCACCGCCATGATCGAGAAGGAGCTGGTCGGCGGCGAGTGCTCGTACTGGGCCTGCATGCCGTCGAAGGCGCTGCTCCGGCCCGGTCACGCGCTCGCGGCCGCCCAGCGCGTGCAGGGCGTGAACGCGGGTTCGCTGGACCCGAAGGAAGTGCTCGCGCGGCGCACCGGGTTTACCTCGAACTGGGACGACTCCGGCCAGGTCAAGTGGGCGGAGTCGGAGAACATCCACGTCATCCGCGGTGACGGCGAGGTGACCGGCGAACGCGAGGTCACCGTCGGAAACGAGGTGTACCGGGCGCGTCAGGCCGTCGTGGTGTGCACCGGCAGCGTGCCGAAGATGCCGCCGCTGGACGGCATCGCGGACACTCCCGTGTGGACTTCGCGGGAGGCCACGTCTGCCCGTGAGGTGCCGGACTCGCTGGTGGTGCTCGGCGGTGGCGTGGTCGGCGTCGAGATGGCGCAGGCGTGGGCGCGGCTCGGGTCCAAGGTGACGCTGGTGGTGTCCGGCGACCGGCCGTTGCCGCGGCTGGAGGAGTTCGTCGGGCCGCTGGTCGTCGAGGGCCTGCGGGCCGACGGCGTCGAGGTGCTGCTGGGCGCCCGTGCGTCGGCTGTCGCGCCGGGTGCGTTGACGTTGCAGGACGGCCGGGTCCTGAAGGGGTCGGAGATCCTCGTCGCCACCGGACGCGTGCCAGCGACCAAGGACGGCAAGCCGCTGACCATCGACGACTCCGGCCTGGTGTCCGGTGTGGACGGACGCTGGCTGTACGCGGCGGGTGACGTCACCGGACGTGCGTTGCTGACGCACCAGGGCAAGTACCAGGCACGCGCGGTCGGCACGGCGATCCTGGAGCGCTCACGCGGGTTCGAACCCAAGCAGTGGTCGGCCGGCCAGGCGTGGGCGGACCACGTGGCGGTGCCGCAGGTCGTGTTCACCGATCCCGAGGTGGCGTTCGTCGGGCACACCGCCGAGGAAGCGCGCAAGGCCGGGCGGGACGTCAAGGTGGTCGACCTCGACATCGCGGTCGCCGGCTCGTCGCTGCACGCGGACGGGTACAAGGGCAGGACGCGGATGGTCGTGGACGAGCGCACGCGGACGCTGGTCGGCGTCACGTTCGTCGGTCAGGACGTGGCCGAGCTGCTGCACTCGGCGACCGTCGCGATCGTCGGAGAGGTGACCGTGGACCGGTTGTGGCACGCGGTGCCCTCGTACCCGACGATCAGCGAGGTCTGGCTGCGGATGCTCGAGGCCTACGGTCTCTGAGCCCGTTCCTGGGGCGCCTCCAGCACTGATCCCAGCATGCTTGCGAGCAGTTCGTTCGCCGTGCCGACCACGTACGCGCGGTCGTCCTCGTCGACCCGTTCGGCGAGCTTGAACAGCGCGTCCGCGGTCTGCACGGCGATCCGGAAGGTCAGCGTCACCGGGGCGTCGCCGTGCGCGCCGAACCGGTTGACGAACATCTCCGCGAGCCGTTCCGCCATGAGCTCGTACTGGTCGACGCTGGAGTCGAGCCGGTGGCTGTCCAGCATGTCGCTGAACCGCACCCGCCCGAAGCCCGGCACCTCGGTCAGCATCCTCAGGTACACGCTGATGATCTGGGTCATGGCCTCGCGCCACGTGTCCGCGATCAGATCATCGGCGAACAGCCCCTCGACCTCGCGGAGATAGGTCTCCATCCCGCGAAGTGCCAAAGCGTGCACAACGGACCTTTTGTCCGGGAAGTACTGATAGAAGGAACCAATGGGTACGCCGGCCACATCGACGATGCGCGCCGTGGTGATGTCGTCGTAGTCGTATTCGTTCAGCAGGCTCGCGCAAGCGTCAAGGATCGCGGAGACAGTTGCCGCGCCACGCTGTTGCACCGGCTGTCGACGCATCACCCTGGCTAATCTGCCTTTGGCCGGGTCTTCATGCACACGAACATCTTTATCCATACGAGCGATGTGCCCAAGCACAGGTTCCCGACAGGTTTCAGCCAGGATCGCCACGACGTTTGCGGTGAACTACCCAACCGAAGTCCACAACGCAAACCAAGGCGAGTAGTAAAAGCACGATTCCGAGCCAGACGAGGTCAGCTCGCAGCGCCAGCCACCCGGCGACCGAGTTGAAGACCAGCCCGAACCCGGCGAGCCACAACCGCAGTGTCAGCGCACTGCGCGGGGGCGCCGGGGGTGGCAGGTAGTCGTTCACGTCATCCGGTTTCCCGCAGCAGGGGTGCGTCAACCCGCCTGAGCGGCCGCGGCGGTTTCGTCACATAGGGCCTAATGAGACGCGTCAGGGCCAGACCGGGCGCGATGAGGGGGACGACGGCGGTCAGCACGGCGGCCGTGATGCCGGCGCGCAGCACGTCCTTGGGGATGACGGCGACGCGGTCGACGACGAACGCGCGCCGCCCGGTGAGCGACACGGCCGCGAGGATGACCAGGAACACGACCATGCTGAGCATCGCCCGCTGGACCGCGTGCTGGTATCCCGCCGCTTCCCCCGCGACCAGCACCGCGAACCAGCCCGCGAGCGCCGGCAGCTGACCTCGTTCGGTGGTGGCCGCCCAGCTCAGACCCCCTATCGTCGCGAACCAGGCGAGGATCTCGACGCGTTCGCGCGCCCATAGGGATGCCGAATCGAGCGGAATGCCGGTCCAGGCGAGCACGCCGAGCGGAGTGAGAGGGCGCTCGGCGAGCTGGCCCAGCACCCACGCGAGTGTCCACGCGGAGAGCAGGACCGCCACGACGAGCTGCCACCTGGGCCGGCGCACCACGCAACGGGCGAGCCGGACGATCTCCGCACGCGTCATACCCCCACCATGCCGCCTCCAGGTGGTTTGCGGAGAAACGTCACCCCAACGCTCACCCGCACGGCGCTGGTCCAGGCGCGTTCATCACGCAGCGCTATCCACGATCGGGGGACAGATCTTTTCTATGCTGACTACATGAGCATTGATCAGCTTCTGCATCTCCCCAGCTACCTGATGCTCCAGCTGGTCAGGGAAGCCCGCAGGCTCGCGCGCAACAGCCTGCGCGGCCCTCACGTGACGGTGCTGGCGTTCCTGGTGGACCAGGAGGCGGTGGCGCAGAAGCGGATCAGCGACGGGGTGCGGATGGACCCGAGCGACCTGGTGTCGGTGCTCGACGATCTCGAACGGCAGGGGTTCGCCCAGCGCAAACGGGACGACCGGGACCGGAGACGGTTCACCGTGGCGATCACCGACGCGGGCAGAGAGGCACTACGCGACCGCCTGGACGCGGCTCGGGCACATGAAGAGGAGTTGCTGGCGCCGTTGACGACGCAGGAGCGCGTTGAACTCACCACACTGCTGCGGAAGGCGTACCTGCATCACGCCGATATGCGTGTAGATTAGACAGTCTGCGCTCACGCGGGACGGGGTGCGGGCAGGCAGTGTTTAATTAACTGCATACGGCCGAGGATTCGGAATTCGACGCCGTATTGTATCGAGAAATGAGGCAAGTTGTCAAGCCCCTCCGATGACCTCCGGCTCGCCGAAATGGAGCCGGAGCAGGAATACGTGGCCATGTTGTACGGCCGGCTCGACGACCTCCGCGAACAGACGTCGAAACGACTCGCACAATCGTTGCGACAAACTGGCGGCACGCACCAGATGCGGTCCGAGCGAGACACCTCCGTCGCCATGTACACGGATCAATTGGCTCAGTACAGCGCGGTGGAGAACGGCCTGGCGTTCGGCCGGCTCGATTTTCACAACGGTGACCGCTTCTACATCGGCCGAATCGGTCTCTTCGACGAGGACAAGGAATACGAGCCGCTGCTGATGGACTGGCGCGCACCCGCCGCCAGGCCGTTCTACCTCGCCACCGCGGCCTCGCCCGACGGCGTGCGGCGGCGCCGGCACCTGCGGACGCGCTCGCGCAAGGTGATCGGCCTCGACGACGAGGTGCTCGACATCAACTCGGCCGACGTGACCCGCAGCGAGTCGCTGACCGGCGAGGCGACGCTGCTCGCCGCGTTGAACGAGTCGCGCACCGGCCAGATGAGCGACATCGTCGCGACGATCCAGGCCGAGCAGGACGTCATCATCCGGTCCGAGCTCAACGGCGTCGTCGTCGTGCAGGGCGGTCCGGGTACCGGCAAGACCGCGGTGGCCCTGCACCGTGCCGCCTACCTGCTGTACACGCACCGTCGGCAGCTGGCGAAACGCGGCGTGCTCGTGGTCGGCCCGAACACGACGTTCCTGCGTTACATCAGTCAGGTCCTGCCGTCGCTGGGTGAGACCGGCGTGCTGCTGTCCACCGTCGGCGAGCTCTACCCCAACCTGACGGCGACCGGTCGCGAGTCCGCTGCCGCCGCGGCCATCAAGGGCCGGATCCAGATGGCGGACGTGATCGCCGCGGCCGTGCGCGACCGCCAGGAGGCGCCGCCTTCCGTCGAGATCCGCTTCGACAACGACGTGCTGCGCCTGGACCGCCGGGCGATCGCCGACGCGCGAGGCAGGGCGCGCCGGACGCGCCGCCCGCACAACGAGGCCCGCCGCACGTTCGCCCGCGAGATCATCTCGACGCTGTCCGGCATGGTCGCCAACCGGTTGGGCGGGCACCTGCTCGACAAGGCGGACATGGACGACATCCGCCGCGAGCTCCGCGAGTCCGAGGAGGTGCAGGCCGCGATCTCGTCGCTGTGGCCGGTGCTGACCCCGTTCTCGCTGCTCTCGGAGCTGTACGCGAACCCGAAGCGCCGCAATCGCGCGATGTCGAAGTTCACCCGCGAGGAACGCGACCTGCTGCAGCGCACCTCGGACGACTGGACCCCGGCGGACGTGCCGTTGCTGGACGAGGCCGCCGAACTGCTCGGCGAGGACGACACCGAGGCCAAGGCCCGTGCCGAACGCCAGCGCCGCCAGGCCATCGAGTACGCCCAGGGCGTTCTCGACATCCTCGACCTCGAGGACGACGCGGACCCGGACATCCTGATGGCCACGGACCTGATGGACGCCTACCGCCTGGCCGAGCGCCACGGCGTGGACCGCTACGAGACCGCCGCGGAACGTGCCGCCGCCGACCGCACGTGGACGTTCGGCCACATCATCGTGGACGAGGCCCAGGAGCTGTCGGCGATGGCGTGGCGCACGCTGATGCGCCGCTGTCCCAGCAAGTCCATGACGGTCGTGGGCGACATCGCGCAGACCGGTGACATCGGCGGCGCCACGTCGTGGGGTTCGGTGCTGTCCCCCTACGTGCAGAACCGCTGGCGCCTCACCGAGCTCTCGGTCAACTACCGCACGCCCGCCGAGATCATGGAGGTGGCCGCGGACGTGCTCGCGTCGGTGGACTCCGCCCTGGTGCCGCCGACGTCCGTGCGCGAAACCGGGGTGCCGCCCTGGGTCTCGTCGGTGTCGTCGTTCGCCGCCGAGGTGCCCGCGCTGATCTCCGGTGAGGTCGCCGCGGTCGGTGACGGCAAGGTGGCGGTGATCGTGCCGGCCGCCCTGCTGTCGCCGGTGGGCGAGGCCGTGGTCTCCGCCGTGCCGGGGTCGTCGCTGGGCAACGACCTGGAAGAGGCCCAGGTCGTGGTGCTCGGCGTGACCGACGCGAAGGGCCTGGAGTTCGATTCGGTGGTCGTGGTCGACCCGGACGGAATCCTCGAGGAGTCCCCGCGCGGCGCGTCGGACCTGTACGTCGCGCTGACCCGGGCCACACAACGACTCGGCGTCGTGCACACCGGAACGCTGCCCGATGTGCTATCCCGGCTGAAGGACGTTTCGTAACGAACGTTTGGAGGCCTGGGTGGCGAGTCTGGACGCGGCGGTCGGCCGCATCGTCGTGTCCGTCAGCAACCAGCTCGCCCCCAGGCTCTCCCAGCTCGTTCCTCCCCCGCCCGACCTCGACCCGGTCCTCCTGAGCTACCTGGAGTCCCCGGACTTCGCCGAGATCGCCCGCCAGGTGGTGCTGTGGCGGGCGATGCGCGGCTCGGTCGATCCCGGCCTGTCCGCCGACCTGCGCGAACAGATCGTCCAGGGCCTGCGCCTGTCCGGTGCGTCGGCCGATCCCAAGGGCCTGTTCGAGGCGTTGGTCTCGGTTGAGCCGTTGCAGGCCAACGATCTCGACACCCCCACCGCGGTAGGCGTCGCGCACCTGGCCAGTGCCGTCAAGAACAACACGCTCGTGCTGCGACGCGCGCCGACGTTGGCGGACTTCCACTCCTACGCGGCGCAGCTGCGTGCGCGCGTGGCGGCCATGCACGGCGAGATGCGGTTACCGCACATCGGGGTCAGCCGCTCCGTGCCGTACGACGAGCTGTACGTGCGCCCGACCCTGTCGCCCGACCTCGCCGTCTCCTCCCTGACCTCGCCCGGCCGCCGCACCGTGCTGCTCGGCGACCCCGGCGCCGGAAAGTCCACGCTGACCGGAAAACTGACCCACGACATCGCCCTGGACGCGACCGAGCGCGTGCCGTTCCTGCTGGTGCTGCGCGACTTCACCGCCTCGTTCCGCACCGGCGGCCGCGAGCTGCTGAAGTACCTCGAACACATCTGCAGCGACCCCTACAACCTCACTCCCCCACGCGACGCCGTGGAATACCTGCTGCGCAACGGCCGCGCGGTGGTGGTGTTGGACGGCCTGGACGAACTGGTGCAACCCGAACTGCGCCGCCGCGTGGTCCGTCTCGTCGAGGGCTTCGCCCACCAGTACCCGCTGACCCCGATCGTCGTGACCGCGCGCAAGGTCGGTTACTCGGAAGCACCCCTGAGCTCGACGCTCTTCACCGCGGGCACCGTCGACGACTTCGACTCCGGCCAGGTGGCCGACTACGCCACCCGCTGGTTCGCCCTGGACGCCGCAACGCCCGCCCACGAGCGGGCCCGGCTTGCCGAGGCGTTCCTCAGCGAGAGCACCGAGATCGAGGAGCTGCGCCGCAACCCGTTGCTGCTGGCCCTGTTGTGCGCCATGTACTCCAGCGAGCACTACCTGCCGCGCAACCTCGCCCAGGTCTACGAACGTTGCGCCGTGATGCTTTTCGACCGCTGGGACTCCATGCGCGGCATCACCCTGCCCGTGCAGTTCCAGGGCCGTCTGCGCGCCGCCGTGCAACACCTGGCCTGGTACCTGTTCGACGGCCCTGAGCTCGCGGGCGCGTTGCCGCGCAGCCGAATCGTGCGGCTGCTGACCAACTACCTGGTGGCGAAGTCCTTCGACCCGGACGAGGCCGAGGGCGCCGCCGAACGCTTCACCGAGTTCTGCACCGGCCGCGCCTGGATCCTGACCGACGTGGGCGCGAACGCTTCCGAGCCGTTGTTCGGCTTCACGCACCGCACCTTCATGGAGTACTTCGCCGCAGAACACCTGGTGCGCAAGCACACCACGGCTTCTTCTTTGTGGTCGGCTCTGCGTTCCCACGTCAACGAAGGCGCCTGGGACGTCGTCTCGCGAGTGGCTCTGCAGCTGCACGACCGCAACGTCGAGGACGGGGCCGACGACGTGCTGTCCCACGCGATCCACGACGGCGAACTGGACTTCGCCGCTCGCACACTCGGCTACCTGACTCCTCGACCGGACGTCGTGCGCGGCATCGCGATCGCCGCCCTCCGCCAAGCCGTCGCCGCCCCTCACGACAGCCGGACTTCGTACTCCGCGTTCAGCTTCATCCTCGTCGAGGACATCGCCCTGGAGTACTGCCTGTCGACGAGCCTGCCCACCAACCGCGACAACGTTCGCCGGGCGGTGGTCGAGGACGCCGCCCGGCTGTACGACGAACGCAACCCCGGCATTCCCGTGCTCGTCCGCGGGCTGCTCGGATGCACAGGCGTCGACGCGGAGCTGCGCTCGGAACTCCACGACATCTACTGGCGCGCACCCGATGGCGACTCGCCCCGCACGCCGTGGCCTTGGCTGCGCGACATGGACGACCTCACCGACCTCAACACACTCGTAACGCTCCGGGGCAATCACTCGCTCTTCGAGCACGTCTCGTTCCTCGGCGAGATCATCCCGGCACCGGTCACGACCCTGCTCTCCCCGGACGACGCCAGCTCAGTCGACGAGGCCGAGGCACGCCGGCTGGCCGCACAGATGGCCCGGTCCAAACAGGCGTGGATCTCCTACAACGACTGGATTCTCAACCACGACCTGGCGCTGCCCCTGCGGCTCGCGCCGCGCGGCAAGCTGTGTCCCGACCTCGAGTTCCTGCTGTGCCTGCCTTACCTGGAGGCCTACGTCGACTTCGGCTTCACCCTGCCGTTCGCGCCGACCACAGTGCTCAGCGAACTCGCCGAGAGCCGCGCTGCGGAACACAGGGGCCCGGCCTTCCACTGGATGCTGTTCGAAGCCCTGTCCGGGGAAGTGGCCGACCTGCTGGGTCTGTGGACCACCAGGGACTTCAACGTCTTCGAATAGGAGCCTTCCGTTGCCCAGCATCGAGTCGGCGGTCATCCGCGTCGTCGTGAACGTGAGCGACCAGCTGTCCCCACGGCTGGCGGGCGAGGTCGAACTCCACCGGCCCGCGGCCACGACGGCGGCGACCGAAGCACTCTTCGTCGACCTGCCTCGTCCGGACGTGGAAGCGTTGGAGGCCTATCTCGACTCCCCCGACTTCGCCACGGTCGTCGTTCAAAAGCGCATCGGCAACATGATGGGCAAAGCAGCGAAAGACCAGCTGCGCGAAGGACTCCGGCTCGCCGGCCTGTCCAGCCACCTGCTGACGCGGGTCACCGACGTCGTGCACGACGTGATGGTCGCCGCCTGTCAGAAAACGGCCCCGCACTTCGGCGACCCCAACACCAAGATCGACCAAAGCGACCTCTACACCGCCGCCTCCGTCAACAGCGTCATGCTCAAGCGCCTCAAGTCGCTCACCCGGATCCACGCCTTCGCGGCCCGCATGCGGGGGCAGGTGGCCGCGCTGCACAGCAGAATCCGAATGCCGCACATCGGCGTCAGCAGATCCGTTCGGTACGACCAGTTGTACGTGGAACCCACGCTGACCTCGCCGGCCCTGGTGAGGCTCGGCGCACCCGGCGAGCGAGTCCTGGTGCAGGGCGACCCCGGCGCCGGCAAGTCGACGCTGGCCGCGAAGTTCGCGCACGACATCGCGGTCGACGGATCTGGACGGGTGCCGTTCCTGTTGGTGCTGCGGGAGTTCGCCACCTCGTTCGACGAGGGTGGGCGCGATCTCCTGCACTACCTGGAGAAGCTGTGCCAGGCGCCCTACAACGTGAAACCACCGCGCGACGGCGTCGAGTACCTGCTGCGCACCGGCCGTGCCGTCGTCATCCTCGACGGACTGGACGAGTTGGTGCAGACCGAGTTGCGCCGCCGAGTCGTCTCGCTGGTCGAGGGGTTCGCACACCTGCACCCGTTGGTGCCGATCCTGGTCACCGCGCGAAGGGTCGGCTACGAGGACGCGCCGCTCAGCGGCGACCTGTTCGTTCCCAGCCACATAGCGGAGTTCGACGCGGAGCAGGTCTCCAGTTACGTCACGCGGTGGTTCGAGCTGGATGAGGCCACCTCGCCGGCTGAGCGCGAACTGCTGTCCCGTTCCTTCATGGAGGACAGCGCGCAGATCCCCGAGCTGCGCAGCAACCCGTTGTTGTTGACCTTGTTGTGCGCCATGTACTCCAGTGACCGGTATCTGCCGGTCAACCTGGCGCAGGTGTACGAACGGTGCGCGCTGATGCTGTTCGAGCAGTGGGACTCGAAGCGCGGCATCCCTTTACCTCTGCGGTTTCAGGGCCGTTTGCGGGGCGCCGTGCAGCACCTCGCGTGGCGGATGTTCACCGCGGCCGAGTCGGGCAAGCCCCTTCCTCGGACGAGGATCATCAACACCCTGACCACCTATCTGGACACCAAGCTCGACGACCACGACGAGTCCGTGGCGATGGCGGAGGAGTTCCTGCTGTTCTGCACAGGACGTGCGTGGATCCTCACCGACGTCGGCGCCACGGCGTCCGAACCGCAGTTCGGCTTCACCCATCGCACGTTCCTGGAGTACTTCGCGGCCGAGCACATCGCACGAACCCACCGCACCGCCGCCGACCTGTGGGCGACGCTCAAACCGAACATCAGCCAGTGGGACGTCGTCGCCCAGATCGTGCTCCAGCTCTACGAGCGCAACGTCGACGGCGGAGCCGACGAACTGCTGACCGAAGCGCTCGACGACGGCGGACTCGCCTTCGCGGCCCGCGCACTGCATCACCTGAACCCGAGTGATCGCACGGTCCGTGCGATCACCATTGCGGCGTTGGAAAGATCTGTGCACGCCCCGCCAGAAGCGCGCGCCAACTGGGACGCCTTCGAAGGGGTGGCCGAGGACAAACCGCTGTACGACTGCGTCTTCAGCTCCTCCTCTGCGAACCTGCCGATCGTCCAGCAGACCCTGGTCAATCACTTCGACGTGCTCATCTCACGCGGTGACGCCGGCACCACTCTGTTGCTGGACACCCTTCCCCACTTCGCACCCGTGGACGAAGAGAATCCCTGGACCGAACTGCTGCACGACCTGCGGCAACGCCACCACGCAAACCTGCTGGAACTGAGGAAGTCCTCGCCGTGGGCGCTCTGGGCGGTTTCGGACCCGGATGCCCTGGATGCGATCGTCCGCAGCTTCGGAGCAAGGTCCCTGTACGCGAGATGCAACTACGGCACGAACACGTACGTCGGAGCTGCTTACTCGCTGCTACGCGACCGGTATGAGTTTCCCCAGGCCGCAGCGGACCGCCTTGCCACGACGATTGCTTCGCTTCCCGTGCCGTGGGCCGAGCGCGAGCTGTTCAGGCGGCTGGACTGGAACAAGGAACTGACCTGCGACAGCGACAGCCTCAGGATGATGCTGTCACTGCCTTATCTGGAGATCGAGGCTTTCCACAAAAGGATCTTGCCGGTCGAATGGCTCGATCTTGGCGGTGTTCCGCCCGCTGTTCGCGAGTTCCTGCTGCGCTGGGAACGCGGTGAGTTCAACTTGACACACCAAGACCCACCGCCGCGGCCCCTATTCCCAGCACAACGCTGACCACCACGTTGAGCAGTGCCGCGCGGTACTTCTCCGTCTCCAGCAGCTTCACCGTCTCGTAGCTGAACGTCGAATAAGTCGTGAGCCCACCGCAGAACCCGACCCCGAGCAGCGGCATCCAAGACGTCCCAACGAGAAACCCGATGAGAAAGCAACCAAGAACGTTGACCGTCAAAGTCCCCCAAGGGAAATCGGACTCGTGCCGCGACTGCACGAACCGGTCCAGCAGGTATCGGCAAGGAGCCCCGAGCGCGGCCCCGAAGAACACCGCGAGCACGGTCATCGCGTCACCCGCACCCCGGCGAACGCCGCCACCACGGCACAAACCGGCGTAGCCACCAACGCCCAGGACCACGACGCCGCGTACGACGAAAAGGTCGTGAAGCCGCCGAGGATCCCCACCCCGAAGAACGCCCGCACCAACGGCTTCGGGACCGTCCCCATCAGCACACCGATCAGAAACGACCCCAGCACGTTGATGACGAACAGCCCCCACGCGCCCGGCACGAGCAACGACAGCCCGTAGCGCGCCACGCCACCGAGCCCGCCGCCCAAGGAGACCAGCGCCACGAACGGCAGGTGCAGCTCGGCGCGCTGGGCCGGGACGTGCAGGTCGACGTCGGAGTCGATCGGATCAGGTTGGTTCGGCAAGGTGCTCCACCAGGTGGTCCAAGGCTTTCAGGGCGCGCACCACGTCCTCGCGCTCGGAAGCCTCCAGCTTGCCCAGGGCGGCGCCGATCCGCTTCTCGTGTTCACGCTGCCAGACGAGCAGCTGTTCGTGTCCACGGGGTGAGACGGATAGCCGTGCTACCCGTCTGTCCTTGGGGTCTCCGCCGCGTACGACGAGACCCGAGTCGATCAGTTGGGACACCAGCCCGGACACAGTGTTGGGGGCGAGCTTCAAGATCGCGGCAAGGTCGCCGACCTTCATCGGCGGGCGTTCCGCGAGGGTCTGCAGCAGCTCTACCTGCGCCATCGGCAGGGATTCCCACGGCCAGTCCGCCCGGATGCTCGTCCGCAGCGCCCGGCGCAGGCGAGTGACGACGTCGGTGAGCGTGCGGGCTTCGTCTGACATGCAGAAATAGTACTGAACTCACGACAATAGCTCTGTGTCAGATATAATCGGACCACGATGAACTGGTTCGTCACGGAGTCGCCCAGGCCGGCGTGGATCGCACGCCGGTCGTACGCGCCTTGGCTGGTCATCGCGACGGTCTGCTTCGGGGCGTTCATGGGGCAGCTCGACGCCTCGATCGTCACGCTGGCGTTCCCCGCGATCAGTACG
The DNA here is from genome assembly GCF_011067745.1 of Lentzea alba. Classification (GTDB taxonomy): domain Bacteria; phylum Actinomycetota; class Actinomycetes; order Mycobacteriales; family Pseudonocardiaceae; genus Lentzea; species Lentzea alba. The sequence continues at coordinate 115,807 of NZ_JAAMPJ010000008.1, read as the reverse complement.
CACTTCGACGCCGATCCCGAGTGGATCTCGCTCAGCTACCTGATCACGCTCGTGGCGCTGCTCGTCCCAATGGGCAGGATCGCGGACAGAGTGGGCCGCAAGATCGTCTACATCTACGGGTTCGCGTTGTTCACCGGAGCGTCCATCGCGTGCGTGTACGCGCCGGGGTTCGACGCTCTCATCGCCGCCCGCGTGGCCCAGGCGGTCGGCGCGGCGATGTTGCAGGCCAACAGCGTCGCGCTGGTGACCACGGCGGTCGCGCCCGAGCAGAGGAGAAAAGCACTCGGTGTCCAGGCCGCCGCACAGGCAGCAGGTCTCGCCGCCGGCCCGCTCCTCGGCGGGTACCTCACCGAGCACCACGGGTGGCAGGCCGTGTTCGCGATCAACGTGCCGATCGGCGTCATCGCCCTGATCGCCGGGCACTACCTGCTCCCCCGCACGAAGACCAAGCCCGAACGCGGGAAGCCGAACTGGAAGGTCCTGCCCGGACTGACGGGTGTGCTGCTCGCCTACGCCGCGTTGTTCGCGCCGATGACGCTGTTGCCGTTCACCATGCAGCAACCGCTGCAACAGATAGGACTCACGATCGCGGTGCTGCCGCTCGGGTTCGCCCTGGCGGCAACGGCTCTGCACAAACCGGGCATCGTCACCGGGGCGTTGATCACCGCCACGGCGTTGATCCTCCCTGTGCCGCAAGTGCTTCAGCTCCTCACGGCCGGCATCGGGCTCGGCATCGTCGCGCCCGCCTGCACGAAACGGGTGATGAGCGCACTGCCGGAGGCGTCCGCGGGGGTCGGGAGCGGGCTGGTGAACGTCGCGCGAGGACTCGGCACCGCGTTGGGCGTCGCGGTCGCGACGGTGCTGGTGCACGCGTTCCAGTAGCCTTCGGCCATGTCCGAACGGGTGAGCTGGGTTCCTGAAGGTCTCGACACCGGAAAGCCCAGCGCGGCCAGACTCTACGACTACCTGCTCGGCGGCGGGCACAACTTCGCGGGCGACCGGGCTCTCGCGGAGAAGTTCCTGCAGGCCCAGCCGAACGCCCGCACGATCGCGCGGCTGAACAGGGCGTTCCTGCGCAGGGCCGTGCTGTTCATGATGGACCACGGGATCCGCCAGTTCCTCGACCTCGGTTCGGGCATCCCAACGGTCGGCAACGTGCACGAGATCGCGCAGAAGGCCGACCCCGAGACCCACGTCGTCTACGTGGACTTCGAGGAGGTCGCGGTCGCGCACAGCCAGCTCATCCTGGAGGGTGAGCCGCGCGCGACGATCATCCAGGAGGACATGACCAAGCCGGCCGCCGTGCTGAACGCGGCGGAGGAGAGCGGTCTCATCGACTTCGGCCGGCCTGTCGGGGTGCTGACGGTCGGGGTCTTCCACTTCGTGCCACCGGAGGCCGACCCGCGCGCGATCGTGGCCGCCTACCGCGACGCCGTGCCCGCGGGCAGCTACCTGGGGTTCTCGCAGTTCACCCAGGACCTGCAGCCCGAGGAGATGGCCGGCGTCGTCGAGGTCATGAAGAAGAGCCAGAACCCGATGTTCCCGCGCACCAAGCCGGAGATCGAGGGGCTCTTCGACGGGTTCGCGCTCGTCGAGCCCGGCATCGTGCCACTGCCGCTGTGGCAGCCCGAGGGCGCGAACCTGGATGATCCGGACAAGGCGGGCATCTACGCGGCGGTGGGCCGCAAGTTGTAGCGCGATTTGCTGATGTTGGCCTGACCGCGCGAGGTCCGTACGCTCTGTCACAGCATGGAACTTCCGGACCTCGCCCGCCGCTGGATGAACGCGCTGACCGCGACCGCGTACATCCCGCTGTCCCATGCCGAAATCGAGCAGGCCCTGCTCGACTCGCTGATCGAGTTGCCGGCGGAACCTGAATCGGTTGGCTATCGATTGGTGTCACTGCATGCAACCGGCCCGGACTCCTTGCAGGTCACGATCGACGTTCTTTCGTCGGCGTTCGAACTTCCCGTGCTCGCGAGGTTGAGCTCCGCGTACGCACAGGCCATGCGGATGGACGCGTTCGACCAGCAGGAGCAGATCAAGGTCGCGATCGTGCGGGCCAAACAGCGGGTCGAGCGCACGCTGAAGGTCAGCCAGGCGCGGTTCCAGGAGGTGTTCGACTCCGCCGCGCTGGGCATCGCGATCACCGACTTCGCCGGCCGGTGCGTCGAGGCGAACGACGCGCTCGCCGAGATCGTCGGCCTGGAGTCGGGCGCCGACCTGCACGAACGCGACCTGACCGACTTCTACCACCCCGACGACGTGGCGTCCCTGAGCGCCTCGTACCGGAAGGTGCGTGAGGGGCACGTCGACCGGTTCCGCGACCAGCGCAAGCTCATCCGCGCGGACGGCGAGCCGGTCTGGGTGCACCTCGCGGTGTCGTTGCTGCGTGACGCGGACGGCGAGCCGACGCATTTCGTGACGATGGTCGAGGACATCAGCGAGCTGCACCTGTTGCAACGCAGTCTCGACCACCAGCTGCTGCACGACTCGCTGACCGGCCTGTCGAACCGCCAGCACTTCGTCACCCAGGTGGAACGCCGGGTCGAGAGCGATCCGATCACGTTGTACCACCTGGGTTTGGACGCGTTCTCGGTCGTCAACAACGGCCTGGGCCACGAGACCGGCGACAAGCTGCTCAAGATCGTCGCGGCCCGGCTCCGCAAGCTCGCCGACGAGAAGAAGGCGATCGTCGCCCGGATCGGCGGCGACGAGTTCGCCCTCCTGACGATCGCGGACAACGTCACCTCGACCGTCGAGGAGATCCAGGACGCGCTCGCCGAACCGACCTTTGTGGACGATCACGGCATCGCGCTGTCGGCGAGCATCGGTGTGGTGGACCGGCCCCCGGCGTTCACGACCGCCGCGGAACTGATGCGGTGCGCCAATGCCGCGCTGCGCCAGGCGAAAGCACGGGGAAAGCGGCAGTGGGCGTTGCACGACCCGCACGACGACGCCCGCCGCCGCGGCCGCTACGCGCTGGCCGCTTCGATGCCGGGCGCGTGGGAGCACGGCGAGATCGAGATCGTCTACGCGCCCGTGCACGACCTCGAGACCCGCGAGGTGCTCGGCGCCGTCGCCAGGCTGCACTGGGAAGACCTGAGCCACAACGACACCATGGCACTGGCCGACTCGACGGGCCTGTCGCTGCCGATCGGCAAGTGGCTGCTGCGCGAGGCGTGCGCTCAAGCCGCGCGATGGGTGGCGGAGTTCGGCGACGGGGCACCGACGCTCCACCTGGCGCTGGGCGCGCTGCAGTCCCGCGACGAGGACCTGGTCGGGGACGTCAAGCGAGCGCTCGACGAAACCGGCCTGCCGCCGGAGCGGTTGCGGATCGCGCTCGACATCTCGTCGGTGCTGGCGGGCGACGACAACGCGGTGGTGCTGCACGACAGCGGCATCGTGACGGCGCTGGACGGGTTCCACGGCGGACACGACGAACTGACCGTGCTGACCGAGGTGCCGGTCCGCACGGTGATCACCCGCGCGCCCGCGCCGCACCCGGATTCCCCGCTGTACCAAGCGATGCGCGACCTGATCGCGGCGGTGCACAGCTTCGGTGTGCGGTTCGGCGTCGACGAGGTGCACACCCTCGAGGACGCCGAACACTGGCGGTCCGCCGGCGCGGACGGCGTGATCGGGCTGCTGCCCGCCCTCGCCGCCGCCGAGGTGACCGACCTGCTGACTAAAGCTGTTTCACCGCCGCCAGAAGCTTCGTGAGCGACTCCTTCGCGTCACCGAACAGCAGCGTGGTCTTCGGGTTGTACAGCAACTCGTTGTCCACACCGGCGAACCCGGGCCGCATCGACCGTTTCATGAACACCACGGACTTCGCGCGGTCGACGTCGAAGATCGGCATGCCGTAGATCGGGCTGGCCGGCTCGTCCCGCGCGCCCGGATTCACCACGTCGTTCGCCCCGACCACCACGGCCACGTCGACCGACGTGATCCCGGGGTTGACGTCGTCGAGCTCCTTGAGCTGCTCGTACGGCACGTCTGCCTCCGCCAGCAACACGTTCATGTGGCCCGGCATGCGGCCCGCGACGGGGTGAATCCCGTACGACACCGACACTCCACGCCGTTCGAGCTGCGCCACGAGCTCACGCACGGCGTGCTGCGCCTGGGCGACGGCCAGCCCGTATCCGGGCACCACGACGACGTTGTTCGCGTACCCCAACAGGATCGCGACGTCCTCGACGGTGCCGGACTTGACCGTCCGCTGCTCTTCCCCTTGCGCGACAACCGCGGTGACCTTGAAAGCACCGAACAGGATGTTCGCCAGCGACCGCCCCATCGCCTGTGCCATCAACCGGGTCAGGATGGTGCCGGACGCGCCGACGAGCGTGCCCGCGACGATCAGCAGCGTGTTCGCCAGCACGTACCCGGACGCGGCCACGGCAAGACCCGTGAACGCGTTGAGCAACGAGATCGCGATCGGCACGTCCGCGCCACCCACCGGCAGCACGAACAGCACACCGAGCGCCAGCCCGACGGCCGCCAGCAACCACAGCAGGAACCCGTTCGGCACCGCCATCGTCAAGGCGCACAAGGCGACCGACGACACGGCGGCGGCGATCGCGAGCTGCTGCCCGGCCGGCAACAACACCGGCCGCGTGGTCATCAGCTCCTGCAGCTTGAGGAACGTGACCACGGAACCGGAGAAGCTGACCGAGCCGATCAGCACCGTCAGCACGGTCGCGAGCCGGAACAGCACGCCGGTCTCCGGCACGGCGAAGAACTCCGCCAACGCCACCAGAGCCGCCGCGGCGCCACCGACACCGTTGAACAGCGCCACCATCTGCGGGATCGCGGTCATCTTCACCGACCGCGCGGCCGGAATGCCCACCACCACACCGAGTGCGACGGCGATCAGGATCCACAGTCCGTTGTGGACGACACCGTGCACGTACGCGGTGACGACCGCGACGAGCATGCCGAACGCGCCGATGAAGTTGCCGTAGCGCGCGTATTTGGGCGAGCTCAAGCCTTTCAGCGCCAGGATGAAGCACAGCGCCGCGACGAGGTACATCAGCTGGACGATCATTTGCGGAACATCTCCAGCATCCGGTCGGTCACCACGAACCCGCCGACCACGTTCACCGTGGCCAGGAAGACCGCGAGCAGCCCCAAAACCAGCTCCAGGGTGCTCTCGGCGGACCCGGTGATCAGGATCGCGCCGACGAGGATCACGCCGTGGATGGCGTTGGCGCCGGACATCAGCGGCGTGTGCAGGATCGTCGACACCTTCGAGACCACCTCGAAGCCCACGAACACGGCCAGTACGAAGATCGTCAGCAGGTCGATCACGGCGACTCCTTGCGGATCTGACCGTCGTGGGTGAGGCAGCAGCCGTCGAGCACCTCGTCGGAGAGGTTCGGCGCCACCGTCCCGTCCGCGATCATCAGCTTGAGCAGGTTGAGCACGTTGCGCGAGTACAGCCGGCTCGCGTGCACGGGCATCGACGACGGCAGGTTGAGCGCGCCGTGCACCAGCACCTCGCCGACCCAGGTCTCCTCGCCGGCAACCGAACCGGCGTAGTTGCCGCCGGACTCCGCGGCCAGGTCGACCACCACGGAACCGGGCGCCATCGCCTTGAGCATGTCGGTCGTGACGAGCACCGGGGCCTTGCGGCCGGGGATGGCGGCCGTGGTGATCACGACGTCGGACTGGGCAACGTGCTCGCCGATGAGTTCTCGCTGGCGTTCCAGGAACTCCTCGGACTGCGCGGACGCGTAGACACCGGACTGCGTCTCCAGGTCGAGCTCGAGGAACTTCGCGCCGAGACTGCGGACCTCCTCGCCCGCGGCCTTGCGCACGTCGTACGCCTCGACGACGGCACCGAGACGGCGTGCGGTCGCGATCGCCTGCAGCCCGGCGACACCGGCGCCCAGGACGAGCACCTTGGCCGGCGGCACCGTGCCCGCGGCGGTGGTGAACATGGGCAGGAAGCGCGGTAGTCGTTCGGCGGCGACCAGGACGGCCCGGTAGCCCGCCACCAGCGCCTGCGACGACAGGGCGTCCGCGCTCTGGGCACGCGTGACCCGTGGCAGCAGGTCGAAGCTGAACGACGTGACGCGGCGGTCGCGGTAGACCTCGAGCAACGCGCGTTCGTTCGCGGGCTGCAGGAAGCTGATCGTGATGGCGCCGGGTTTGAGCAATCCGGCCTGGTCGAGGGTCAACGGCTGCACGGACACGACGACGTCGGACTCCGGCGTCGGATCCTCGGGCGTCACGGTCGCCCCGGCCGCGCGGTAGGCGGCGTCGGGGGCGTGGGCATGACGCCCGGCACCTTCTTGGACGTGCACGGTCAGTCCAGCGTCGACCAGCGACGACACCGTTTCCGGTACGCAGGCGACTCGGCGCTCGGCGGGCCGCGACTCTGCGGGAGCTCCCACTTTCACCGTACGCACGTTACGCGATCAAAGGTGACCTGGGCCACATCACAGTTGCCAGAGCACCGCACCGGCGAGCGTCAGGCACCCCACCAGCCCAATCGCGGGTACGACGCGTTTACCGAGCGTCCACGCACTGGCGTTGGCGATCGCGTAGTAGAGCAGCACGCAGAACGAGCTGAACACGATCGCGCGTGTGACATCCACGGCGAGCACCAGCCCGATCGCGACGAGCCCGGTGGCGATCTCGGCGAGGCGCAGGTCGGCCAGGAACCCAGGCAGCCTGCGGTCACGAGCCATCGCCAGCGCGGTTCTGCTGACCCCCAGTTGCAGCGACAGCAGGGAGCCGAGCGCGGCCAGGCACGCGGCGACCCGGATGACGGGCGCCAGCGCGGGAGACACGTCCGCCAGGGTCTTCGTGGCCAGGTCCGCGCCCAGTGCGCTCAGGGCGGTGAGCGCGACGGCGGCGTAGACGACGAGGGTGATCGCGAGGGCGATGACCACCGCTCTGGGGATGGTCCGTTGCGGGTCCTTGACCTCCTCTCCGAGCGTCGCGATGCGCGCGTAGCCGGCGAACGCGAAGAAGAGCAGCGCGGCGGCGGGAAGGATTCCTGAGCCCAGGAACTCCGCCGGCTGCGTGGCTTCTTGCGCGGTGACCGCGGTGGCCGCGAGGACGAGCAGCACCGCGATCACGATGATCCTCGTGACCAGCGCGGACTTCTGGACGCCGGTCAGGTTGAGCACGGTCAGCGCCACGATCGCGGCAACGCCAACGAGTTTGGGGGCACCAACGTAGGTGCCGACCGTCAGCGCCATGGCCGCGCACGACGCCGTCTTGCCGAGCACGAACGCCCAGCCGGCCAGGTCGCCCCAGATCCGGCCGAGCCGTTCGCGACCGTAGACGTAGGTGCCGCCGGACTGCGGGTACTTCGCGGCCAGCCAGGCGCTCGACAACGCGTTGCAGCAGGCGATCACGCCCGCGATGAGGAGGCTGACGAGCAGTGCGGACCCGGCCGCCGCCGCGGCCGGGGCGAACACCGCGAAAACACCCGCGCCGATCATCGAGCCGAGCCCGACGAAGACGGCGTCGGACAGGTTCAGGCTTCGAGTCAGCTGCACCCGGTCATTGTGTGACAGGACATCCGGAAGGCTTCGCGGCGGGGAAGAAGTTCGGCAGCAGTTCACCCGAGTCGTAGTAGCGGTGATAAACCGGCGTGATCCCGCCCGACACGGGGGGCACGATCCAGGACCACTCCGCCGGGCACGAACGCCCGGCCGCCTCCTCCTTCTCGAGGTGGGTGAGGAACCGCTGCGACTCGGTGTGGTGATCGGTGATCGTGACCCCGGCCTCGCCGAACGAGTGCAGGACGGCGCGATTGAGCTCGATCAGTGCTCGGTCGCGCCACAACGTCGCCTCCGACGACATGTCCAGGCCCATTCGTTTGGCGATGTACGGCAGCAGGTCGTACCGGTCGTGGTCGGCGAGGTTGCGGGCGCCGATCTCCGTGCCCATGTACCAGCCGTTGAACGGCGCCGACGGGTAGTCGATGCCGCCGATGCGCAGCCGCATGTTGCTGATCGCGGGGACGGCGTGCCACTTCACGCCGAGCGTGGCCAGCCACGGCAGTTCCGGGTGGGAGAGCGGGACTTCGAGCACCGCGTCGGCGGGGATGTCGACGAGTGCGGGGTCGTGTCCCTTGCAGGACACCATGAGCGGCAGCACGTCGAAGGGGCCGCGGTTGGCCGGGGGTTGCCAGCCGCGCTTCAACGCGAGCTCGGTCAGCGCCAGGTTCCGCGCGTCCCCGAGCACGCCGCCGTCCGTGCCGCGGTAGGCGGCGTAGCGGACGATCTGCTCGTTGAGGATCTGCGGCGCCGGCATGCCGGGCTCGACCGGGGCGAAGATCGTGATGACGGGCCGGATCTTGCCCTTGTTGGTGGCCACGCGGAGGTGTTCGACGCATTGCGCGGCCACGTCGGCGGGTGTGGACGTCTCACGCTGGTCGCGCACTTTCAAGCTGCGCCAGTACAGGCGGCCGATGCAGCGGGAGCTGTTGCGCCAGGCCACGCGGGCGCCGAAGGTCAGTTCGGCGGCCGTGTGGCGGTAGGTGCCGGTCGCGGCGATCTCCGCGTGCACCTCGGCGAGTCTGGCCTCGACGGGACCGAGGTCCGGGTGTTCGGCGTGGTGTTGCCGGACGAAGTCCTCTGCCTCGGGGATGTCGATCTCGCCGAGCTTCTCGACCTGCGCCGGGGGGAGCGCTGTGAGGGAACGGGGCATCACATCAGTCGGGACGGGGGTCATGGCGAGGCACCGTAGTTGCGCTTTCGGGTACGGGAAACCGCCTCTAGCGCTACGCCATCTGGATCACTGGACCGCGTCCGACACGCTCAGCGAGTGCTTGATACCGCAACCGGGTGACAAAGGGCGCGACAAAGGGTGGTTTTGGACTGTTATCTGCCCGAAACCAAACATTGACCAGTGATCTAGTTCACTGGTGGATTCGACCCGTTCGAGTGAACTTGGTCGGGCACCTCCCAGGCGGAGAACCGCGTCATCCCGCGCACCGCCAGCGTTGGCGGCAACGCGCGGAAAGCGAAGTCGCGCAACGCCGACGCGATCGGCGACCGCACCTCGATCCCGAACTTCCCCGCCATCCGCGAGCCCTTCCACACCGTCTGCGTGCGCGGCCTCCGCAACGCGTCGTACCGGGCGAGATCACCGTTGCACACGGCCAAGGTCACCGCGTCCTCCAGTGCCATGCACGCCCCCTGCCCCAGGTACGGCGTCATCGCGTGCGCCGCGTCGCCGAGCAACGCCACCCGTCCGGACACGAACGTCGGCAACAGCGGCAGCTCGTAGATGTCGTGCCGCAGCACGTCCGGAGTCGACCTCAACAACGACGGCAGCGGCTCGTGCCAGCCGGCGAACAGCTCCAGCGGGTCCAGGTCCGCCGCCGCGGGCGCCACCGCGGCCACGTACCAGCAGACCCTGCCGTCGCCCAGCGGCAGGATCCCCGCCTCGCCGCCGGGACCGAGCGTCTGCGAGATGGGCAGGTCGTAGGGACCCGGCGCCACCCCTCGCCACGCCGTGGCCCCCGCGTACACCGGTCCCGGCGCGTCGGGCAGCAGCACCCCGCGCAGGCGGCTGTTGATGCCGTCCGCCGCCACCACGAGGTCCGCGTCCAGCTCCTCGACGCCGGTGACCTCGACGTCGTTGAAAAGAATCTCGGACGGCAGTGCGCGCAGCAGCACGCCGTGCAGATCGGCCCGGTGCATCGCGATGACCTTCTCCTGGCCGACGTCCGGTAAGTGCACCAGCCAGCGGCCGTCGGAGGCGCGAACACCACCGGACACGCGCGGCGTGCCGAGCCGGCGCACCTCGTCCGCGAGCCCCATCCACTCCAGCGCGCGCAACGCGTTCGGCATCACGCCCACGCCGGCGCCGATCTCGCCGAAAGCGGAGGCCCGTTCCAGCACCTGGACCTCCCAGCCGACGCGGCGCAACGACACCGCCGCCGCCAGTCCGCCGATGCCGCCACCGACCACGATCGCCTTCATCCCAGCCTCCTCTACAGATGTAGAGGACTCTACACCTGTAGACTACAGCTGTAGAGCGAGACGAGGAGCACAGTGCGCAGGGACCTGATCACCGACGCCGCGATCGCACTCGTGGCCGAACACGGCATGCGCGGGCTCACCCACCGCGCGGTCGACCGCCGGGCCGGCCTGCCGGAGGGCTCGACCAGCGCGTACTTCCGCACGCGCAAGGCGTTGATCGAGGGGTTCGTGGCGAGGCTCGCCGAGCAGGAGCAGCAGGAGATCGTCCTCGATCCCACCGACCTCGCGGGCGGCATCGCGAGGACGATCGACGGCTGGCTCGTCGAACGGAACCGCACGCTCGCCAGGTACGCGGCGATGCTGGAGGCCACTCACCACCCAGAGCTCAAGACGATCATGGTCCACTCGCCGCGGGAACAGGCGACAGCGCTCGCCGAGGCCCTGGGCCACGAGGATCCGGAGCGGGCGGGAGCGCATTTCACGGCGTTCATCGAGGGCCTGCTCTTCTACCGGCTCGTCGGCGGGGGCAGCACGGCCGGGCCGGCGCCGGGCACCGAGGAGAGCGTGCGGGATCTCAAGAACGCGGTCGAAAAGGCGTTGCGACCGTAGGTACGGTGGGTTTCATGGGATTCGGGTACGGGGTCTTCTACCTCTGATTCAGGACGTGTGCCACCACGCATCACGTCCTGATTTCGCGTACCCAAAAGAGGATCCCGCATGCGCTCGCATGTTCATTTGACGACCCAAGATCTCACCAAGGGCTATGAGGCCGGCCCTGTCGTCGACGGCATCTCGCTGAAAGTCTCCGCAGGCCAACGCCTTGGCATCATCGGCGAGAACGGTCGCGGCAAGACCACGCTCCTGCGGTTGCTCGCCGACGACCTGACACCGGACCAGGGAACTGTCACGCGCCACGGTTCGTTGAGCCTCGTGCAACAGGAAATGCCGTTCCACGAAAGCGAAACGGTGGGGGACCTGCTGAACGAGGCGCTGCACGAAAGCCGTAAGGCACTGTCCGAACTGGACAGCGCGGCGGAGCCGTTCGACGAGCAACGCTACGAGAAAGCGTTGGCGCACGCGGAGAACATCGAGGCGTGGGACGCCGAACGCCGCGCCGAAATCGCACTCGAAGCGCTTGGCGCCGACCACCCCAGGTCCACGCGGCTGCGGCAACTCAGCGTGGGACAACGCTATCGGGTGCGGCTCGCCTGCCTGCTCGCCGAACGCGCGGACGTCCTGCTGCTCGACGAACCGACCAACCACCTCGACGCGAACGCGTTGGACTTCCTGACCGAACGCCTGCGGCAACACCACGGCGTCGTGGTTCTCGTGAGCCACGACCGCACGTTGCTGGACGACGTCTGCACGCAGCTGCTCGACCTCGACCCGACGCCCGACGGCGAGGTGCACCTGCACGGCGGCGGCTACCGGGCGTTCAAGGAGGCCAAGCGCGCCGAACGCCAGCGCTGGGAACAGCGGTTCGCCCAGGAGGAAGCCGAGCACGACGAGCTGACCGACAAGGTCGAGCGCGCCCAGTCACGCCTCAAGGACGCCTGGCGCCCGCCGAAGGGCGCGTTCAAGCACAAGCGCAGCACGCGCGCGGCGAACAAGATGCGCAACGTCGCCCGCCGGCTGGAGGAGCTGGACGGCCACCGGCTGGACGCTCCCCCACCACCGTTGCGCTTCACCCCGCCCGAACTGGAGGCCAGCGGCGACCTGCTGCACGCCACCCCGCTCGAAGTACCCGGACGGGTGAACCTCACCGAGCCGATCTCGCTCAGCGCGGGCGAGAAGCTGCTGATCACCGGCCCGAACGGCGCCGGCAAGTCGACGCTGCTCACCGTCCTGGCGGGCCGCCTGACCCCGGCGACGGGAACGGTGCACCACGTCGGCCGGGTGGCCCTGCTCGCCCAGGAGTCGTCGTTCGAGAACGAGGACGCCACCGCGGCACAGTTGTGTTCGCGCGTGGAGGAACTCGGTCTGCTGAGCGGAAAAGACCTCGCGCGCCCGGTCAGCCGCCTGTCCACTGGACAACGACGCAGGCTGGAGCTGGCGATCCTGCTGAGCACCGGCCCGCACGTCCTGCTGCTCGACGAACCGACGAACCACCTGTCCATCGCACTGGTCGACGAACTGACCGAAGCGCTGCACCAGACGAAGGCGGCCGTGGCCGTCGCGACCCACGACCGGCAGATGCGGACAGATTTCCGGTCGTGGCGGTCCGTGACCCTCGATTCACCTTCACGAAGTCATGAAAATTCTGTAGCTTCGGAAGTAGGTCCTCTAGTGAGCACTGGGAGGTGTGCGAGATGACCGAACTGATCTCCGACGAACTGCCGACCACGCGCCAGAACCCGTTCGACCCGCCCGCCGAGATCACCGGCATCCGCGAGCAGGCCCGCATCAGCAGGCTGAAGTTCGCCGACGGTCACCTCGGCTGGCTGGTCACGGGCCACCACCAGGTGCGCGAGATCCTGGGCAGTCCGAAGTTCACCAACAACCCGGAGAAGCACCACCTGCTCGACAAGCGGTTCCAGGGCGACGTGCCCGAGGACAAGCGCAAGGCCGAGCCGGGCATGTTCCTGAGCCAGGACCCGCCGGATCACACCCGCCTGCGCAAGATGCTGCAGGGGCAGTTCACGGTCCGGCGGATGAACCAGCTGTCCGAGTGGATCGCCACGATCGTCGACGACCAGCTCGCGCACATGCGGTCGCTCGGCAACCGCGCGGACCTCGTCAAGGAGTTCGCGCTACCGGTGCCGTCACTGGTGATCTGCGCGTTGCTCGGCGTCGACTACGACGAGCGGCACAGGTTCCAGGAGGACACGGCGAAGATGCTGAGCCTGGACAGCACGTTCAAGGAGGCCATGGACGCAATGGCGCGCATTCAGGACTTCATGCGCGAGCTGATCGCCCGCAAGAAGGCGAACCCCGGCGGCGACGACATGATCAGCGATCTGCTCGCCACCGGGGAACCGACCGACGAGGAAGCGTCGAACATGGCGCTGCTGCTCCTCCTCGCCGGCCACGAGACCACGGCGAACATGCTGGGCATCGGCACGTTCACGCTGCTGCAGCACCCCGACCAGCTCAAGATCCTCAAGGACGAGCCCGAGGTCATCGACAACGCCGTCGAGGAGCTGATGCGGTACCTGTCGATCATCCACTTCGGACCGGTGCGCACCGCGACCGAGGACGTGGAGATCGACGGCCACCTGATCAAGGCGGGCGACACCGTGCTGATGCACGTGCCGACGGCGAACCGCGACCCGGAGAAGTTCCCCGGCAACCCCGAGGAACTCGACCTGCGCCGCCCCGCGTCGGGCCACGTCGCGTTCGGGCACGGCATCCACCAGTGCCTGGGTCAGCAGCTCGCGCGCATCGAGATGCGCATCGGGTTCACGAAGCTGTTCCAGGACTTCCCCGACCTCCGGCTGGACATCGCCCCGGAGGAGGTGCCGCTGCGCACGGACATGGGGATCTACGGAGTCCACTCGTTGCCAGTAGCGTGGTCGTCATGAGGATTTCCGTCGACCAGTCGAAGTGCTGCGGTTCGGGGATGTGCGTGCTGACCGACCCGGATCTCTTCGACCAGAACGAAGACGACGGCACGGTCGTGCTGCTGGTGGAGCACCCCGACGCCACGCACGAGGCCACCGCGAAGGAGGCGGCCGGCCTGTGCCCGGCGAGCGCGATCACGATCAGTTGACGCGCTGACCGTTGGAGAGCTGCCAGGCGACAACATGTGCCCTGTCGCCTGGCACCAACGGCTGTCGTCAAGTCGTACGCTCACGACATGAACACCGCGCCAGGCTGGTACCCGGACAACGCCGATCCGCGCTTCGTCCGCTGGTGGGACGGCGCCCAGTGGACGCCCCACACCCAGCCGCGCCAGCAACAGACCGACGCCCATCACATGGAGATGCAGATGGGCGGCACCGGCCAGGACCGCGTGGCGCACCAGGTCCAGCGCGCCGGCATCGGGCAACCCGTGCAGGGTGGCGGCGGCACGCTGTTCACCGAGCCCGTCCTGGTGGTGAACCAGAAGGCGAAGCTCATCGAGATGTCGAACTCCTACGTCATCTACGACCAGCACGCCCGCCACATCGGCACCGTGGAACAGGTCGGCCAGTCCGGGGCCGCCAAAGCGTTGCGCGCCTTCACGAAGATGGACTCGATGCTGGACGTCCGGCTGGAGATCCGGGACGTGCAGGGGCATCCGCTGCTCCGGCTGGTCCGGCCCGCGACCATGTGGAAGTCCAAGGTGATCGTCGAGCGCGGTGACGGCATGCCGATCGGCGAGATCGTCCAGGAGAACGTGTTCGGCAAGGTCCGCTTCGCCTACGTCTGCAACGGGATGAAGGTCGGCGGCATCTACGCGGAGAACTGGCGCGCGTGGAACTTCTCGCTGCAGGACCACACGGAGACCGAGGTCGCGCGCATCACCAAGACGTGGCAGGGCATGTCGAAAGCTCTGTTCTCCACGGCCGACAACTACGTCGTGCAGTTCCACCGGCAGGTGCCGGACCCGTTGCTCAGCATGATCGTGGCGTCCGGCGTCACCGTGGACACGGTGCTCAGCCAGAACCAGGGGTAGCGCGTCCCTGTCCCAACTTCACGCGCAAAGACTCGGCCCGCACGGAGACATCGCCAAAACGCCGCCGTGGTCGAATTCCCCTGATGCGTCTGGGCAGGTGGCACCCCCTGCTCGACCCGATGGAGAGCTGACACAGGGCTGAGCCAGAACCAGGGCTGAGCCTGGGTCAGGACATCGCCAGGCGGAGTTCGTCGACCTCCGCCTGGAACCCCGCCGCCGTCAGCGTCTCCTCCGCCTGCCGCCAGTGCTCCCGAGCCTCCTCCAACCGCCCGGCCCGTTCCAGCGCGTCGCCCAGCACCCGCAACGACCGCCCGAACTCCGGCGGCGAGTCCATCTCGCGGACCTGGTCCATCGCCAGCGTGGCCAGCCGCACCGCCTCCTCGGGCGTCTCGGCCAACGCGGATCTCAGGCGCCACACCCAGATGCGGCCGTGCTGGTCGTTGTGCTCCTCGAAGTACTCCCAGGCCTGGCGCAGCTGTTCCTCGGCGAGCGGGAGCTGGCGGGAGCGGATCAGCGTGTCGGCGAGGAACACCCGCATGTTCGCGGCGAAGTCCGGGTCGCCGAGCTTCTGCGCGGCGGCCAGTGACGACCGCAGGAACGCCGCCGACATCTCCAGCTCGCCGGTGAACTGGTGCAACCGTCCCAGTTCCAGCGTCGCCATCAGTTCGCTCTGCTCGTCGCCCAGCTGACGGGCGATCCGCCGGGCCCGCTCCAGGTACTCCTGCGCCGCGGCCAGGCCGCCGGCACGTCGTTCGATGGCGCCCAGCGAACACAGCACCTCGACCTCGCCGTGCGGGTTTCCCGATGCCACGAACCGGGTCATGGCCTCGCGGTGCGCCTCGCGGGCCTCGGCGGAACGGCCGCTCCACTCGTGCATCCACCCCATGCCGTACCACGCGTAGGCCTCACCCCACACGTCTCCGGCGAGGGCGAAACCCTCCTGCGCGGCGGCGAAGTCGGCGGACGCCTCGACGTACCTGTGCAAGCGGCCGTGCAGGATTCCCCGCTGCTGCAACAGGATCGGCTTGCGCTCCGGCGGTGCACAGGACAACCCGAGTTCGTTGATCTGCTCCCAGTCGTCGAACCGGGCCCGCAGATCGCAGAACGCGGCCGACCGGATGGTCAGCTCGGCGGCCAGCGCGCCCAGGCCGAGTGCGGCGGCCTGGGTGATCACGGCGTGGATGTTCTGCCACTCGGCGTCGAACCACTCGGCCGCGTCACCGAGGTCGAAGCGTTCCAGCGCAAGCGGTTCCGGCCGGATCGCCTGGTGCGGCAGCTCCACGTCGGCCCGCGTGGCCAGGTCCAGCCACTGCTCGAACAACGCCTTCAGCGCCACCGCCGGGTCCTCGTCCGCGGCCTCCCGTCCGAACGCCCTCAGCAGGTCGTGCAGCCGATACCGCACCTGCCCCAACGAGTCGCGTCCCGCGTAGTCGACCAGGCGGGCGTCGACCAACGCCTCGACGTGGTCCTCGGCGTCGTCCAGATCCAGCCCCAGCAGCGGTGAAGCCATCCAGGCCGGGAAGTCGGGGGTGTCGACCAGCGACAGCAACCGGAACGCCGTGCGGTGCGACTCGTCCAGGCCGTCGTAGGACAGGGCCAGCGAAGCCCGCACGTCCAGATCACCCAGTGACAGCTCGTCGAACCGTCGCCGCTCGTCGGACAACCGCCCGGCGAGCTTCGCCAGCTGCCAGTGCGGACGCGCCACCAACCGGGCCGCGGCCACCCGCAACGCCAGGGGCAGCTGCCCGCAGTAGGTCACGATCGCCTGAGCCGCAACAGGTTCCGCGGCGATCCGAGCCTCGCCCACCGCGGCCCGCAGCAACGCCAGCGCGTCGGTGGACGGCAACACGTCCAACGGCACGACGTGAGCGGCCTCGAGGCCGGCCAGCGCCGCCCGGGAGGTCACCAGAGCCGCGCCCGAGGTGGTGCCGGGCAGCAACGGCCGAACCTGGGCCTCGTTGATCGCGTTGTCCAGCACGACCAGGATCCGCCGGTCGGACAGCAGATCGCGGTAGAGATCGACTCGATCCTCCACAGAGGACGGAATCGCGCCGCCGGACACGCCGAGGCCGCGCAGCAACCGGTCCAGCGCCGCGGCGGGTCCGACGGGCTTCTGCTCGCCACCGCGCAGGTTCAGGTACAGCTGCCCGTCCGGGAACGCGTCCCGCACGACGTGAGCGCAGTGCACGGCCAGCGAGGTCTTGCCCACACCGCCGGGACCGGTGATCGTCCACGTCCCGCCGGAACGCAGGCCGGCGGTGAGCCGCACGACCTCGTCGGACCGGCCGGAGAAGTCGCCGACCGCGGGAGGCAGCCACGACGGCCCCGACTGGACGGCGATCGGCGCGGAGGACCCGGCGAGGACCTCCATGTGCAGGGCGCGCAGTTCGGCGTTCGGGTCGATGCCGAGCTCGTCGGCGAGCACCTCGCTGGCGCGGCGGAACACGTCCAGCGCCTGCGCCTGCTGGCCGGTGCGGTGCAGGGCGAGCATCAGCTGGTACCAGAAGCGTTCGCGCAGCGGGTGTTGCGCGACCAGGGAGCGCAGCTCGTCGACGATCTGGTCGTGGCGGCCGAGCTGCAGCTCGGCGTCGTTGCGGCGTTCCAGCACCTCCCAGCGCTGCTCGTTCAGCCGCTGCACGTCGGTCTGTTCCATTCGCAGCGACGAGATCTGGTCCAGCGCGGGCCCCCGCCACAACGCGGCGGCCTCGCCCAGCAACCGCGCCTCGGTCTCCAGGTCGGGCGCGCGGCGGGCCTCGGCGCGCAACCGCTGGAACGTCAGCAGGTCGAGCTGGTCGTCGTCCACGTGGATCGAGTAGCCGGTCGGCCACGTGCGGACGAGCTTGCGGTCCGCGAGGTCGTCCAGCGACTGTCGCAAACGCATGACGTACGTCTGCAGGGTCGCGCGCGCTGCGCCTGAGGGCTCTTCACCCCAGAGGTGTTCCATCAGCTCGTACGACGACACCGGCGCGTTGGCCTTCATCAGCAACGCCGCAAGCAGGACACGCTGTTTGGCCGCGCGGAGCTCCACCACCCGGCCCGAGTCGATGACCTGCAACGATCCGAGAACCCTGAACCCCCACCGCCGTTGCATGGGCCAGATCCTAACCAGCCGGTAACCCCAGGTGTCAGCGAAATGTCAGCGGGTGACGTGATGCTTCTCGCCCATGGAGCGGACAACCTTCAACGCCGCCGGTGCGTCGGTTCTCGGAGTCGGGCAGGACTCCGGCGCCACGACCTGTGCGGTGCACACCGACGTCCGCTGCTGAGGAAAAACACCAGACGCCGAGCAGCGCTGAGGCCCCCCAGCTGGGCGCTGTTCGGGCACATGGTGTCGCCGGGGCCCGAAGCCCAAACCTCTCCTCGGGCCCCGGCGGCGCCTTCCAGCTCAGGCTGCTCCCTGCGACGCCGAGATGAACTTCCCCAGCCTCGACGCCAACTCGTCCGCGGCCTCGTTGCCCCGCAACCGGTCCGCCTCCTGCTTCAACGGCCGCATCCGGTCGCGGGTGCGGGCGGAACGGATCGGCCCGGACACCGCGATCGCCTGTTCCCCGATGTCCCGCGCCTGTTCGGCCTCGTTCTGCACCAGGTAGTTCACTGCCAGCGCGGCCAGCCGGAACGACTGGCTGCGCGACGTCTCCTCTCCCCCGGCGGAGATGGCCCTGGTCAGCAACGGGATCGCGGACCGCGCGTACTTCACGTCGCACGTGCGCGCGAGTTCCGTGTGGACCATGCCGCCGATCGACACCAGATCGGCCAGGTCGAAGAACCGCGCCCACGGCGGTGCGTCTTCGGCTTCCGCGCGTTCGAACTCCTCCTCCGCGCGGGCGAACTGACGCAACGCCTGTCGCTCGGCGCCCATCTTCGCGAACGCCCACGCCTCGTTGGCGTGCAGGATCGACACGGCCAAGGTGGACCCACTGGCCTGTGCAATGGGCAATCCACGTTGGAACGACGCCAAAGCGTCCTCAGCCAGCTCGTAGTGCAGATGCACGCGACCCATGCGGTAGTGGATGTTCGCTTCCAACGCGCTGTTGCCCGACGCACGCGCGAGACCCATCGCACGGCCGAAGTGCAGATGTGCGGATTCCAGCAAGCCCATGTCGAACGACGCCCAGCCAGCCAGGTTGTGCAGGTCCGCGATGGCGACCTGGAGCCGTTGCAGCACGTGTCCGGACGAGCCGGTGTCGAGCAACGGGTTCGCCCAGTTCAGCAAAGCGACGCAGGCATCGCGACAGGCGCCGCCGCCATATTCGTAGTCCAACGCCCGCAGTGCGCTGGTCAGAGTTTCGACATGCCGCACGTCGGTTTTGTCCACGCGAGCTGGAAATGCATCGCCGTTGAACATAGCTGGTCCTCCTGACGTGCGCCGCGCACCCGCTGCACAGGTACCCGCTACACACCGCCGGTATTCACCGCGCCGTCGCCACCATCCCGCTGTTCGGCCTGGTCGGGAAGGGTCTTTCGACTCTCCACCAGCGCATGGACGCGGCCACCACAACGCCGTGGTGGCCGCGTTTACGATTCTGGACGAACAGCGTGATCGGAAAGGGGCCAACGAGGTGTCAGCACAGAGGCACTGAATCAATTCCCGGTGATGGCGCCTCACCGGATCGGCCGATCAAGTCACTCTTCCAGGCCCACCGCCTGCGCCGGGCACCTGTCGACCGCGTCACGAACGCCCGGCAACAGGTCAGCGGGTGGTTCGGCGATCATGACGAAGCCGAGCCCGTCGTCGTCCGACTGGTCGAAGACGTCCGGTGCGGCGAGCACGCACTGGCCAGATCCGATGCACCTCGTCCGGTCTATCCGGACCGTCACGCTCACCACTCCACCGGGATCGACGCGGCGCCGTAGGTGATCATGTCGGTGCGGTAGCTCATCTGGGTGACAGGCACCGCCGGGCGCACGTTCGGGAACCGGGTGAAGAGCGTCCGCAGCCCGATCTGCAGCTCCGCCCGCGCCAGGTTGGCGCCCAGGCACTGGTGCGGCCCGAAGCCGAACCCCAGGTGCGACACGGTCTCGCGGTCCAGGTCGAGCTCCGCGGCGCGCGGGCACAGCTCCTCGTCGAGGTTCGCCAGCAGCGACACGCTCACCCAGTCGCCTGCCTTGATCAGCACACCGTCGACCTCGACGTCCGCGGTCGCCCGGCGAGTCAGGCCGGCGCCGCCGAGATGGCCGACCGTGTAGCGCATCAGCTCCTCGACCATCACGTCCGCGCGGGCCGGATCGCCCTGGAGGATCGCCCGCTGCTCGGGCTGCTCGAACAGGTGCAGCGTGAACAGGCCGAGGAAGTTCGACGTGGTCTCGTGCCCGGCGGCGAGCAACCCGATGCACAGGAAGATCAGCTCGTCCATGCTGAAGTCGGTGTCGTTGACCATCAGGCCGATGAGGTCGTCGTTCGTGCCGGCGTCCTTCTTCCCGGCCACGATCGGAGCGAGCACGTCGGCGAGCTTGGTCGCGTGGGCGACGTACTCGTCCTTCGACCCGTTCTTGCCGAAGATGTCGGTCGCGGTCACCTGGAACAGCTCCTGGTGCTCCGGCGGCACGCCCAGCAGTTCGGCGATCACCAGCGACGGCAGCGGCAGGCACAACGAGGTGACCAGGTCGGCGGGCGCGCCCTTGGCCTCCATGACGTCGAGGTGCTCGTCGACGATCTGCTGGATCCGCGGGCGCAGCGCGTTCATGCGCTTGACCATGAAGCCGCGCGAGAGAGGACGGCGCAACCGCAGGTGCGCCTCGCCGTCGATGGCGTTGATGTTGCCCGGCTGGTCGGCGTCGAGGACGGGCTCGCCGGAGTCCGTGCGCATCTCCGGATGGCCGCCCTTGCGGGTGACGAAGCGGGGGTCGGACAGCACCTGGCGGGCACCGGCGTAGCTCGACACCACCCATGCCTCGACACCGTTGGGCCACAGCATCTTCACGGGTCCGTCGCTGACGGCCTCGGCGAATCCGGTCGGGCCGTGCAGCGGGTGGTCGCGTTCGTGCAGGACGGGGCAGACGGCAGCTTCGGTCACGGAAGTTCCCCTCAACAGAACAAAACTGTTCTTTTGAAACCATGACCGAACGTAGCGAAGAAACTACGACCTGACGAGTTATTTGGCCCGAAAGGTGCCGATCAACGGCCTCAGCAGGCCGTCGACGATGCCATCGACCACGCCCCGTTCCTCGGAGCGCAGGACGAACGTCGAGATCAGCGCGGTGATGAGCATGCCGGCGTCGAGGGACTCCGGCAGCTCGCCGCGGCTCTTCGCCCGGTCGACGGCCACCTGGAGCTGCTCGGTGTAGGCACGGTCGACGTACTCCTCGCGCAGGCCCGCGAGATCCGCGTCCTGGCGGCTGCCCTCGAGCAGCCCGAGGAAGATCCCGGCGATGTCGAACGGCACCGGCTCGCCCCACGACCGCAGGATCTGGCGGACGTCCTCGGCGAACGTGCCCTCGTCCGGCTGCGGCAGGTCGGGCAGGTTCGCCTTCAGCGCGTCCGTGATCAGCCGGGCCTTGGACGGCCAGCGCTGGTAGAGGCTCGCCTTGCTGGCGCGCGCTCTGGA
Organism: Lentzea alba; assembly: GCF_011067745.1. GTDB lineage: Bacteria > Actinomycetota > Actinomycetes > Mycobacteriales > Pseudonocardiaceae > Lentzea > Lentzea alba. The sequence continues at coordinate 94,715 of NZ_JAAMPJ010000008.1, read as the reverse complement.
CGCGACGAGGTCCATGTTGAACCGGGCGTAGCCGACCTCGGCGAGCACACCGAGCACGGCGGAGAAGACCTCTTGCTGACGGGCAGGCGTGTCCAGGGGCGTGCGGCCCACCGTGCTCCTTGAAATGCCGGGACTAAGTGACGTGCACCGTACCGCCGGGTGCGTCCGCGAGCCGACCCGTGCGCCGCACCGACATCCACCGCAGCTGCGTGCCGTGCAGCGCCGTCACCAACGACTGGATGACCACGGCGTACATGAGCTGCCGGTACACGAGCTGCTGCAACGGAAACGCCCACAACGGTTTGAGCGACTCGCCGTCGAGCCTCAGCGCGTAGCCCGCACTCGCGGTCTGGATCAGCAGGAACACCGTCCACACGATCGCCGCGAGCGGTGCGTCCGCCACGAGGAACCCGTACAGCACGTACATGTCCATCACTGGAGCGAGCAGCGGCAGCAGCAGGTGGAACGCCAACAGGTAGATGAGTCCGTACCGGCCCATCGGCCCGTTCTCCACCAACGCGCCACGGTTTTTCCACATCGCCTGGAAAGTCCCGTACGACCACCGATAACGCTGCCGGAACAGGCCGCGGACGGTCACCGGCGCCTCGGTCCACGCCCTCGCCTGTGGACGGTAGGCGACCCGCCAGCCCGCACGGGTGACCGCCATCGTGAGGTCGGTGTCCTCGGCGAGCGTGTGGTCGCTGACGCCGCCGACATCGGTGAGCGCGGCCTTGCGGAACGCCCCGACCGCGCCCGGCACCGTCGGGATGCACCGCAGCGCGTGCAGGATCTGCCGGTCCAGGTTGGACCCCGCGCAGTACTCCAGGTGCTGCCACCGTCCGAGCAGGCCCTGCCGGTTGCCGACCTTCGCGTTGCCGGCGACCGCGCCGACATCGGTGTCCGCGAACGGCTGCACCAGCTGGCCGATCGTGTCCGGCTCGAAGATCGTGTCGCCGTCGAGCAACACCAGCACGTCGTGCTTCGCCTGGCGGATGCCCGCGTTCAGCGCCGCGGGCTTGCCCTGGTTGTCCTGCCGCAGCACGGTGACGCCGGGCAGGTCCAACTCCTCGACGCGGTCCGCGGTGCCGTCCGTCGAACCGTCGTCGACCACGATCACCTCGACGTCGGCGAGGTGGTTGTTCGCGGCGATCGACCTCACCGTGGCGGCGATGTTCAACGCCTCGTTGTACGCCGGAATGACCACCGAGACCGGTGGCGCGATCCACGGCGGCGGCTCCTGCTCGCCCTCACGCCGCAGCCGGCGGTCGGTGTGCGCGAGGCCGAGCTGCATGAGCGTGCGCAGGAGGCCGAGCAGGGCGGCGATCCCGATGGCCGTGCCGAGCAGCGTGAGCACGAGGCCGCCGTTGCGCTGCGACCACGTGGTGACCGAGGCGGCGAACCGCTGCGGCCCGGTCACCTCGGCCGTGCCACCGCCGGGAACAGGGATGAACCGGTAGCCAGGCTCCTTGGCCAGCCTTCGGGCGATGTCCCCGCCGATGCTGCCGTCGTCGTGCAGCCGGACCACGCCTTTGCCTTCGCGCAACGACATCTGCACCAGCGCGCCGATGTCCTGGTGCGTGCGGTCGCCGCTGTCGACCTCGACCGGCGCGCCGACCAGTCGCGCGTGGACACCGAGCACGTCGGCGAGCGCCGCCTGCGCGAACGCCAGGTTCAGCGAGTCCGCCCAGTCGCCCTCGGCGCGGAAGCCGTCGATGCCGATCTGGTGGCCCTCGGCCACGATCCGCCGGACCACCTCGGGGTTGCGGGTGACCTGGACGCCGGTGACGAAGAACGTCGCCTGGACGCCGGAGTCCCGCAGCCTGTCCAGTGCCCGCGGGGTCCACTTCGGATGAGGGCCGCCGTGGAACGCCAGCGCGAGCGTGCGTTCCGGCAGCTCCAGGACGTCTCGGGAGTGCCGAACGGGCTCGGGCCTGATCGCGGTGTAGGCGTGGAACGACACCACGCCCATCAACACCAGCAGCCCTAACAGGATCGAGATCCAGTGCAGCCGCGGGGCGCGCGTCACCACGCTCCCAGCAGCGCGCCGCCGACCACCGCGGCGAACCCGATCAGTCCACTCGCGACGATCAGGCTCACCAGCCGCGCGACTACCCGTCTAGCGCCGTTGTCGTCGACGAAGACCTGCATTTCCTCTTCCCCCCACAAATGCCTCGGACGAGCGCGACCAGCAGAGCCGCACCGACCGCACCCGCCATCCACGGGAACCCGTTGACGAACCACGGGACCGCGTCCGCGGCGAGCTCCTTGGTACTCCCCCACCAGGCCTGTCGCCGGGACTGCCGCTCCCAGGCCGCGTTGCCCACCGCCACGACGACGAACACGAGAGGCGGCGCCGGTACCACCGTCCACAGACCGACCCGGCGCACGAGCGCCGAAGCGATCACCGCGCCCGCCACCAGCCAGCCGCCGAAGGCCCAGCCGAGGTCGTCGCCGTCGACCCAGACACCCGTCTGCGCGAAGACCGCCAGCATCGCGACCGCCGCGAGAGTCGGCAGCTGAACCCCCATGACCGCGTAGAATAGATGAGGGGTCGTAGCTGCTTGGTGGAGCGTGAGCAACGCGAAGTCGTGAGTGTCTGCGTGGCCGGGCGGGGTTGTCGGTGCTGGCCGCTACGGTGTCGGTGAGATGGTCACGGTGATCCAGGCGTATCGATTTGCGCTCGATCCGACTGCGGGGCAACAGGTGGCCCTGCGGTCGCATTGTGGTGCGCAGCGGTACGCGTTCAATTGGGGTTTGGCCAGGATCAAGGCGAACCTGTCCCAGCGGGCCGCCGAGAAGACCTACGATCTACCCGACGATCAGCTCACCCCGTCGTTGTCGTGGTCGGCCTACAACCTGCGCAAGGACTGGAACCAGGCCAAGAACATCGTCGCCGCATGGTGGGGCGAGAACTCCAAAGAGGCCTATTCGTCCGGCCTGGCCAACCTCGCGACCGCGCTCGGGAACTGGGCCGGCTCCACGAAGGGCACACGAAAGGGATCCAGGCTCGGGTTCCCGAGGTTCAAGGGTCGCCGGTCTGGGGTGTCGTGCCGGTTCACCACTGGCGCGTTCGGTCTCGCCGACGACCGACGGTACGTGAAGCTGCCCCGCATCGGGCTGGTCCGCACCCACGAGTCCACCCGCAAACTGGCTCGCCACGTCGAGCGCGGCACCGCCCGCATCCGCTCCGCGACTGTGTCGTACCGGGCTGGGCGGTGGTTCGTGTCGTTCTCCGTGGAGATCACCCGATCCGATCCGGCGCCCGCACGGCCCAGGAACGCGGTGGGTGTCGACGTGGGCGTGAAGTCCCTGGCGGTGCTGTCGAGCGGCGAGACGATCCCGAACCCGCGGCACCTGGAGACCGCGCTACGGGAACTGCGCCGCCTGCAACGTCAGGCCGCGCGCCGCGTCAGCCCAGACCGACGTACCCAGCGGCGGCCCTCGGCCCGGTGGCGCAGGACCCAGGCCCGCGTCGCGCGGCTGCACACAGCGGTCGCGAACGCCCGCCGGGACTGTCTGCACAAGCTGTCAACCCGGCTGGTCCGCACCCACGGCACGATCGTGGTCGAGGACCTGAACGTGGCCGGCATGATGCGCAACCGGCGGCTGGCCCGCCACATCGCCGGTGTCGGCATGGCCGAACTGCGCCGCCAGATCGAGTACAAGGCCCAGTGGGCTGGCGTGCATGTGCACGTTGCCGACCGGTGGTATCCCAGCTCCAAAACGTGTTCGGGCTGTGGCGTGGTGAAAGCCAAACTGCGCCTGTCCGAACGCACCTTCCGCTGCGACGAGTGCGACCTGGTCTGCGACCGCGACCTCAATGCCGCGCGTAACCTCGCCGCGCTCGTGCACCGCGAGACGTCCTCCCCGAGTTGCGGGGCGACACAAAACGAGCCCGCTGGAAACCCACGTAAGACCCGCGCCACGCGGGCAACGGGTACCGCCACGGGAAGACCCGCACCAACCGGTACGGGCCAACGCCGACGCCGCAAGGCGACGGCTGCCTAAACACAGCGAACTCACACTCGCTCACAACTCAGGTAACGGTTTCAGGTTCATGCAATCACGTGGTGGCCATCACCGCACCGGCTTTCACGTCCTGTTCCGCGCCGTCTGGGCGTGCCTGTGTGCGGCCGTGCTCGCCGCCGCCGGCATCGCGTGGTCGACGGTGTCCACGATCTCGACGGGCGTCGAACGGTCGTACGCGATCCCGGACGACGCGCCGCGGTCGGTGTCCGGGACGAACATCCTGATCATGGGTCTCACCACGCGGCTGGACCTGCACGGCGAACCGCTGCCGGACGACGTGTTGCGGCGCCTGCAGGCGGGGGAGAGCGACCGCGGCGGCTACAACGCGAACACGTTGATGCTGCTGCACATCCCCGCTTCCGGGCCCGCGGTGGCGATGTCGGTGCCGCGGGACGACCTGGTGCCGCTGTCCTCCGGCGGCGAGGGCAAGATCAAGGAGGCCTACGGGCGGGCCAAGGTCGCCGAGGAGAACCGGCTGCGCGCCGCCGGGACGCACGACCGGCGGGAGCTGGAACGCGCCGGGCGTGAGGCCGGGCGCCGCGCCCAGGCGCGGACGGTGTCGGAGTTCCTGAACCAGCCGATCGACCACCTCGTGGAGCTGTCGCTGATCGGGTTCTTCCACATCGCCGAGGGGCTCGGCGGCGTGGACGTGTGCCTCAAGAAGGCCACCGCGGATCCGTTGTCCGGCGCGAACTTCCCGGCCGGGCCGCAGCACCTCGACGCGGGACAGGCGCTGTCGTTCGTGCGGCAGCGGCACGGGTTGCCGAACGGCGATCTCGATCGCACGCGGCGGCAGCAGGCGTTCCTGTCCGCCGTGGCGAAGCGGGTGAAGGGCGCGGACCTGGCCGCGGTGCAGGCGTTGATCGACATGGCGAAGCAGGACGTCGTGCTGGACGCGCGGTTCGACCTGACCGAGTTCGCCCGCAGGCTGCCGTCCGAGGTGCGGTTCGACACGCTGCCGATCGAGGGCGGCGCCACTCTCGGCCCTCTCAACGTGAACAAGGTCGACCGGGACAAGGTGCGTGCGAAGGTCACCGAACTGGCCACCGCCCCACCGCCCCCACCACCCAACGATGGGATTCCTTGCGTGGACTGACGTTGATGAGGGGAGCTTTCTTAAACCCCAGGTTTAAGAAAGCTCCCCTCATCAACCACCCGATCGGGTTAGTTGCGGCGTTCGGTGACCCAGGTGGCGATCTGCGCGCGTGAGGTGAAGCCGAGCTTCTGCAGGATCCGCTCGACGTGCCCCTCCGCGGTCCTGCGCGCGATGACCAGTTTGGCCGCGATCTCCTTGTTGGACATGCCACCCGCGATGAGGTCGGCCACCTGCTGCTCGCGCCGCGTCAACGGGGTGGGCGGCTCGAAGGTCGGCCGCGGCGCTGGGATCAGCTCCTCGCCGATGGCGAGCGCGATGGCGTCCTCCAGTTCGAGGTCCATGCCCTTGCGGAACATCGCGCGGAACTCCTGCTCGCCCAGCGCGAGGATGGCCGCCGACTCGCATTCGCCGTGCGGGGCGCCGAAGTACCGCGACCCGAACATGGGGTAGCCCACCGACTGCCAGATCTCGTTGGTGGCGCCCAGCAGCGTCGCCGCGCGCGCCGCGTTGCCCTGCGAGGCCGCGATCCAGGCCAGCACCTCGATCGCGAGCACGATGCCGAGCAGGTCGTGGAACGAACGCTTGATCCGCAGGCACTCCCGGCCGAGCCGGTCGGCTCGTACGAAGTCACCGCTGATCCACGCGCACAACGCCAGCACGTAGATCGCATACGCCTGCGCCCACAGTTCGCCGTGCTCCTCGCCGACGGCCTTCGCCTCGACGCAGAGCCGTTCCGCAGTGGCGAAGTCGTGCTGGAACGTCGCCGAGATCGCGAGCTCGATGCCGGCCAGCATGGTGTGGCTGTTGACCGTGCCCTGGCCGCGGTAGAGGCTCATGGCCTTCGCGAACCCCTCGTCCGCCAGGTCGAGGTCGTCGCCGACCAGATGGGTGCAGGCGAGGCGGTGGGTCGAGTAGGCCAGCGCCGGTCCGTCGCCGGACTCGACGGCGTACTCGTAGCATTCCTTCAGCATTCGGGTGGAGGCGGTGAGGTCTCCTTGCAACGTCGCGACGTACCCGTTGACCCACAGGGCCTTCGCACGCAGCGGTCCCGGCGCCGAACTCTCCAGGGCGCGGTCCAGCCAATGGCGTCCCTCACCGAGCATGCCGCAGCCCGCCCAGTAGAACCACAGCGTGCTCGCGAGGTGCACGCCATCCTCGCCGTCGTGGTCGAAGCAGAAGTCCAGGGCTGACCGCAGATTCGCGTGTTCCAGGCGGGTGAGGGCGAAGATCTGCGGCTGCGCCGGGCCGAACCACTCCTTCTCCCGTCGCTCGGCCCACTCGATGAAGTGGTCGCGGTGCCGTTCGCGCATCACCTGTTCCCGGCCGGCGCCGCGCAGCAACTCCAGGCCGTACTGGCGCAACGGCTCCAGCAGCCGGAAGCGCGTGCCGGACGGGTGCTGTTCGGCGACCACGACCGACTTGTCGACCAGTCCGCTCAAGGAGCGCACGACGTCGCGCTGCTCGACGCTGTCTCCGGAGCAGACCCGTTCCGCCGCCTCGAGGTCGAACGTGCCGGAGAACACCGACGCCCGCGCCCACAGGATCTGTTCGGACCGCGTGCACAGGTGGAAGCTCCAGTCCACCGCGGCCTGCAGCGTCTGGTGCCGCGGGTCGCCGCCGCGCTTGCCCTCCGCGAGCACCCGGAACGTGTCGTCCAATCTGGACAGGAGGTGGTCGAGCGTCAGCACCCGCAGGCGCACCGCGGCCAGTTCGACGGCCAGCGGGATTCCGCCCAGCAGCGCGCAGATCTGGCTGACCTTGTCGTGGTTTTCCTCGGTCAGCGCGAAACCCGGCTCGACGGCCGCCGCCCGTTCGGCGAACAACGCCAGCGCGGGGTCCTGCGGCAGTGGCGCCACCTGCCACAGGTGTTCGCCGTCGACGCCGAGGCGTTCCCGGCTCGTCGCCAGCATGCGCAGACCGGGGGCACTGCGCAGCAACGCGTCCACCAAGCCGGCGGTGGCCGCGACGACGTGCTCGCAGTTGTCCAGCACCATCAGCATCTGCCGGTCGCGGAGGTGTTCCACCAGGACCGTGCGGTGCGGGCGGACCGTGTCGTCGTGGACTCCCAACTGCTCCAGGACCGTGTGCACGACCAGGTCGGGATCGGTGACGCCGCCCAGGTCGACGAACCACACCCCGTCGCGGAAAGCCCGGTGCGTCTCGGCGGCCGCCCGCAACGCCAGCCGCGTCTTTCCGACCCCACCAACACCCGTAAGAGTGACAAGGCGAGATTCGGACAGCAGTCGTCGCACCTCGGCGACATCGTGCCTGCGGCCGACGAAAGTAGTTGTGTCAGCAGGCAAATTGCCTTTACGACTTGGGGAAAGCGAACCGCCCACAGCGGCACCCTAGGTCGGCGCGATCTCCCGCTGCAACGCGGTCCCCCGTAGGCACCAACGCCGAAACACGGGTAGTTACCCCCTAGGGCTCCGGTCGTGACGTCGCCAGGGTTGAGGCTGGGGGCGCGCTCGCGAGAGGGGACGGATCATGGTCGACGGCAGTCTCGAAGTGGACGTCCGGGAGCAGAACGGCGTGCTCGTCGTCAGGTTCGGCGGGCGCCTCGACTGGTCGACGTACATGCGCGTGCAGGACGTGCTGCTCGACTGCGCCACAAAGGAACTCGTCGGCGTCGTGGTGGAGCTCGACGGGCTCGTCGCGGAGTCTCCCGCGCTGCTCGTGGTGTTCGACGTCGTGTGGCTGTCCGCGGCGCGCTGGCCGGGCATCTCGCTGAGCCTCGTCGTGAGTGATCACCAGTTGCGGGCGACGCTGGAGTCGCGCGGCCTGCCCCGGCACATCCCGATGCACTCGACGACGTCCGCCGCCGTGGCCTCGGTCGTCCGATTGCGGCACGAGGACCGGGTGGACGCGGCGCTGCCCACGTGCCGCTGCCTGCCGCACGTGGCCGAGCGGATCACCGAACGCGCCTGCGAGCGGTGGGGCGCTCAGTCCATGCTCGACGTCGCGCCACAGGTCGCCGTTGAGCTCGTGTCGCACGTCGAGGACGACAACCCTCTCGCGCTGCTGCTGCGCATGCGTGGCGACAAGTTGTCCGTTGCCGTACGCACGACCGCACGTCTCGACCTCAGGCAGTGGCACGTGATGCGGCGCAACGTCGCGTCAATCGCCGTCTGCAACTTCAGCATGGGCGAGACGCCTGCGGGCGGTGGCCGGCACATCATCTGGGCGTTGCTCGACGTGCCGGAGAACAGCCAGCGGCCTCCGAGCTATCTCCCGGAGGCTGCCGTCTTCACCCACCAGGCTTAACACTTCTGGGTCGTTCACAGTGCGCGTACATGGGCGTGACTCGCCGCGAGGCTGGTGCGGCACGCCCTGACGACCTGGCGATTCGCCGCCGTGTCCGGCGTTCCGGTGCCGCACCTGGGACAGAAAAGGCGTGCGGTCGTCTCGTCGACGAACACCTCGAGAGGGCTGCCGCACGGGCGGCACCAGCGATGACCCGTGACCGGGATGACGTGGTCGGGCGAGCCAACGCACTCGTGCAACCAGCGACGATGCAGGCCGCAGGTGACTCGGGCGTGGGGATCGAGACCGAGCTCCTCCGCGAGGTCCTCGGCGCTGAGGACCGCCGTCAACGTCGGATCTCCGGCCTCGTGGGAGGTCACCAGCCGCAAGTGGGCGCGTCGCCTCATGATGAGCACAATGCCCCTGGTGGCCGGGGCAGGTATACCCGCATTTATACCTGTTTAATCGCGGCTTGCGTCGAATTCCACGCGACTTAGAAGCCTCTTCTCACTCGCGCGCGGGCACCCTACGCTCGAAATCCAACGGCGCGGAGCAGAGGTATTCCACATGGCTGATCCTGCGTACTTCCCTCCCCCGCACTCCGCCCGCATCGGCATGAGCGATGTGGAACAGCTGGAGTCGCAGACGCGTTCCCTCAGGTCGGTCGACTACCAGTTCGGCGGAGGAGCGTGCCGGGACGCCGTGATAGTGCGGATCTACTGGGCGCACCAGCTGCTGGCGGCCGAAGCCACCGATGCCGTGCGTGCGCGTTTGCTGTCGGCCGTCGCGGATCTGCACAACCTGGCCGGGTGGACGTCGTTCGACTGCGGTCAGGTCGGGGCCGCGTACCACCATTTCGACCGTGCGCTGGATTTCGCGCGGCACGACGAGGATCTGACGACCAACATCGTTTACCGGCGTGGGCGCGTGCATCTGCATCACGGCGCACCGGGTGATGCGCTGGCGTACTTCCAGAGGGGCGCCTTCGCGCCGTTGGCGGCCAGCATCATGCATTCGAACGAGGCGTGGGCGTACGCGCGCCAGGCCCGTTCCGCGGAGGCGTTGCGGGCGATGGGGAAGGCGCAGGACTCGTTCGCGAGCGCCGACCTGGCGCACGTGCCGGACTGGGCGCGGTTCCACGACGAGACCGACCTGACCGCGATGATCGGCACCATCTACGCGGAGCTCGGCGACACCCGGAAGGCGATTCCGGCACTGTCCACGGCGATCGAGCGGTTCGGACCGGCGATGGCGCGCAGCGGCACGTTCTGCCTGATCGCGCTGGCGTCGTGCCACTTCCTCGACGGTGACACGGATCAGGGACAGGTGATCGGGATGCGGGCGGTGCACGCGGCCGAGGCACTGCGGTCCGAGCGGGTGTGGGACCGGATGCGCCCGATGATGCAGGCGGCGGCGGTGCGCGGAGTGGCGCTGCGGTGATCGCTGGGGTGATCGCTGGGGTGATCTTTGCAGAACCCGAACATTCGGCGGACCCGTCTCTGACGCTGCGCGGTCATCGTTCTGTGCCATGAACATTTCGCGAATCGGTGGGCTCGTGCTGGGAATGCTGCTGCTGGGCGCGGGAACCGCGTCGGCGCAGGAACCGATCACGATCAGCCCCGAGAAGGTGCAACAGATCTGCTCGAACCGCGTTCCGCGCGTCGAGGCGCGTGTGAAAGCCCTGACCGACCGCATCAACGGCACGCCCGAGACGTTGGGGTCGAAGAAGTGGATCGAGCAGAAGGCCGCCGACGCGCGCAAGGCCGGCAACACAGCGCGCGCCGACGTGCTGGACGCACGGCTGAAGCTGCGTGACGCGCAACTTGTGAAGCTGTCGAAGGCCGGCGAGCGGATCGGCAAGTTCAAGTCCGAGCACTGCGGGTCCAAGTGAGGTGGGCCGCGGCCCTGGTCCTGCTGGTGTCACTGACGGCGTGCCGGGGCGAGGCGCCGGTGCCGGACCTCGATGATGTGGAATCAACGCTGAACAGCATCGAGTCGGACATCAACCAGCCGGGGTGAACGCGTGGAACGTGGCCTGGTGCTCGTCGTGGAGGACGAACCGGCGATCGCCGAACTCGTGGCGCTGTACCTGCGCCGCGACGGTTTCGGCGTGCACCTGGAGTCCTCGGGGGACGCGGCACTGGCCGCGATCCGCTCCCTGTCGCCGGTGGCGGTCGTCCTGGACGTCGGCCTGCCCGTCCTGAACGGCATCGAGGTGTGCCGCGCGATGCGCGCCGCCGGCGACTGGACCCCGGTGCTGTTCGTGACGGCCCGCGACGACGAGGTGGACCGCTTGCTGGGGTTGGAACTGGGCGCCGACGACTACATCACCAAGCCTTTCAGCCCTCGCGAGCTCGCCCTCCGCGTGCGCACGGTCCTACGACGTTCGTCCGGGGGTGTGTCGGACGTACTGCAGGTGGGTTCCGTACGGCTGGACGTCGGCGAACGGCGCGCTTTCGCTGGGTCTGACGAAGTGTCGCTGACCTCGACGGAGTTCGGCCTGCTCGCCTACCTGATGAAGTCCCCGCGCCAGGTCTTCTCGCGCGAGCAGCTGCTGAGCGCGGTGTGGGGCTACTCCTCGGTGGCCGGCACCCGCACCGTCGACGTGCACGTGGCCCAGCTACGAGCGAAGTTCGGTGCGTCGAGTCCTATTCGGACGGTGCGCGGCGTCGGCTACTCGGCGGACGCGTCGTGAACCTCGCCGCCCGGATCGCCTTGCTGTGCCTGGGAGTGGCGTTCGTCGCCGTCCTGGTGGCGGGCGTGGTCTCCCTCCGTCTGGTGCTCTCCACCTCACAGCAGGTGAGCCGCGAGTTCCTGCGCTCCCAGGCCGACGTGGTGGCTGGCCAGATCTCCAACAACCGCATCGAACAGGTCCTCGAAGGCCAGGGCATAGCGATCGTCCGCATCTCTCCTTCGGGCGAGCTGTCGGGAACGGACCGTGCCGCGGTCCGCGCGGCCCGTGAAGTCGGCGCCGGCGACGCGCTTTCGGGTTCCGCGGTGTCCAAGGTGAGCGGCCGCCTGAACGTGGAAGCCCGCAAGTCGGGCGCGGGCGCCTTCGCCCTGGTGCAGGAAACCGAGACCAGCGGCACCTACCGCAAACTGGTCCGCAACATCCTCTTCGCCCTGGGCATAGGCCTGGTCGTCGCCTGCCTGGCGGGCCTGGCCCTGGGCACCTTCCTGGCCCGCCCGCTGCGCCGCGTCGCCACCGTGGCCCACGCGATGACCACCGGCCGCCGCGACCTGCGCGTCCCGATCTCCGGCCCTCACGAACTAGCCGAGGTGGCCGGCTCGGTCAACGCGCTGGCCGATGCCTTGCAGCGCAGCGAATCCCGCCAACGCGACTTCCTGCTCTCCGTCTCCCACGAACTGCGCACCCCTCTCACCGCCGTGACCGGCTTCGCCGAATCGCTGGCCGACGGCGTGGTGTCCGGTACCCAGGTAGCCCCGGTCGGCACCGTGATCCTCGACGAGGCCCGCCGCCTGGACCGCCTGGTGACCGACCTGCTGGACCTGGCCCGCCTGGGCGCCGACGACTTCCGCCTGGACCTGGCCGCCGTAGCCCTGGAACCCGTGGTCCGCTCGGCCGCCGAGGTCTGGCACGCCCGCTCCCACGCCCGCGGCGTGCTCTTCTCGCTGGAAATCTCCGCTTCACCCGTCGCTCTGGCGGACGCGCGGCGCCTGCGTCAGGTCATCGACGGCCTGATGGAGAACGCCCTGCGCGTGACCCCCGCCGGACGCCCGGTCGTGCTCGCCCTGTCGTCCGTGCTGGAGGTGCGCGACGGTGGGCCCGGGCTGGCGCCGGAGGACTACGCCGTGGCGTTCGATCGTGGGGTGCTGCACGCCCGGTACCAGGAGTCGCGGCCGGTGGGCACCGGGGTGGGGCTCGCGTTGGTGCACGGGCTGGTGACGCGGATGGGCGGCACGATCAAGGCCGGTCCGGCACCGGAAGGCGGGGCCGCCTTCACCGTCACTTTGCCTGCGGCAACTTGACCTTCTTCTTCCCACCCGGCGACGACGGTGGCGGCACCACGGGCCCGATGTCCCCGTCCGGCGCCTCGTCCAGGTCCACGATCACCGGCGCGTGGTCGCTGGGCCCGGTGCCCTTGCGCGCGTGCCGGTCGATCCACGCCGCCCGGACCCGCGGCGCCACGCTGTCGCTCGCGAGGATCAGGTCGATCCGCATGCCCAGGTCGCGGTGGAACATGCCCGCGCGGTAGTCCCAGTAGCTGAAGACCCGCTCGTTCGGCCACCGGTCGCGCACGACGTCGTGGAACCCCAACGCCTTGATGGCCTCCAACGCGGCGCGTTCGGGTTCGGTGACGTGGGTCTGGCCGATGTAGGCCTCGGGGTCGAACACGTCGGCGTCGGTGGGGGCGATGTTGATGTCGCCGCACACCAAGGCGTCCGCGGGCCCGGCTTCCAGGACATCGCGCAACGAAGCGAGCCATTCGAGTTTGTACTTGTAGTGGTCCGACTCGGGCTCACGGCCGTTGGGGACGTACAGCGAGTGCACGCGCACGCCGCCGCACGTGGCCGCTACGGCGCGTGCCTCGATGTGTGGGAAGCCCGGTGCGCCGGCCACACCGACCGCGATGTCGTCCAGGCCCACTCGGGACAGCAGGGCGACGCCGTTCCACTGGGTTTCGCCGAACAACGCGAACTCGTAGCCGCGCTCCCCCAACGCGTCGCCCAGCAGGGCAGTGAAGGCGTCGTCGGCCAGCTTGGTCTCCTGCAGGCACACGACGTCGGGCTTCCGCTGGTCCAGCCAGGGAAGCAACCGAGGCACGCGCTGCTTGACCGAGTTCACGTTCCAGGTCACCACTCGCACGCACCCAACCGTAGTCACCGCATCTAGAGCGCGCATCGAACCGGCTCGGCCAGGCCTCGGGCGGCCACCCATGCGACCAGCGGCAACACCAACAACGCCAGCAGAGCCCACTGCAGCGACACGGCTGAGGCGAACGCGCCGATCGCGGGCGAGGCCAGTCCCCCGACGCTGACGGCGAGGCCGAGGGTCACGCCGCTGGCCGTGCCGAGCCGGTTCGGCAGGTAGTCCTGGCCGAGTGTCGTGTGCAGGGAGAATGGCACGTACAACGTCAACGCGGTGAGCGCGACGAACACGTACACGGCTGGTCCCGGCACCAGCGCGATGCCTGCCACTGCCGGTATGCCGAGCACGTACGAGGTGCGCACCACCCGGATCCGACCCCAACGCTCGGCGAGCACGCCGCCGAGCAGCGTGCCGAGAGCACCGACGCCGAAGAGCACGACCAAAGCGACCGAACCCGCGATAAAGCCGCCGACCCGTTGCGATACCCAGATCGCGAGGAACGTGCCGAGGCCGAACGTCACCATCGACCGTGCGATGACCACGACCGTTAGGCGTCCGAACTGCCGCCAGTCGTCTCGGCCACTACGTGCCACAACAGCGTCCACACCCCGCACACCGCGCAGCGCGGCCAACGTCAGAAAACCGCCGATCAGAGCCGGGATCATCAACAACGGGCTCGCCGAAAGACCGCCGATCGCCAGCACGGGTGTCACGAGCACAGGTCCCAACGCGAACCCCGCGTTGCCGCCCAAAGCGAACCAGCTCATCCCCACATGACCGTCGCGGGCGACCCGGCGGGCGAGACGGGCCGCCTCCGGGTGGTACGCGGCGACCCCGAGGCCGGACAGTGCGATCGCGAGCCACGTGACCACGTACGAGTCGCTCAGGCCGCACAGCCCGATGCCCACGCCGGCGACCATCATGCCGACGGGGACCAGCCACGGCATGGGGCGCCGATCGGTCAGCACGCCGAACAACGGCTGCACGACCGACGACAGCAACGTCGCGGCGACCGTGATGCCGGCCGCCGCGAGGTAGCTGTAGGACCGTTCGGCGACGAGGAACGGCACGACGGCCGGGACGGCTCCCTGGTAGAGGTCGTCCACCGCGTGCCCGGCGACCAGGACCGTCATCCGCCAACGAGAGGTGTTCACGCATCGATCGTCGCGGCCCCAGGAATGTTCGCGATTCCGATATTCTGCCGATGTATGTCGAATTCTCGCCACCAGCCGACAGCGCCGACCGCGATCCGCGAACTGGCGGCTGCGGCCGGTGTCACCGCGCACTGGCACGACGAGCACCAGATCGTCTATGCCAGCCGTGGTGTCGTGGCCGTGCACACCGAGACGTCGCGCTGGATCGCGCCCGCCCACCGTGCGTTGTGGATCCCCGCCGGCACCGTGCACGCACATCGCGCGTATGGCGTCACACGGCTGCACTTTCTCGGACTCACCCAGAACCCGTTGAAGCTCCACGAACCGACAGCGCTCACAGTCAGCCCTCTGCTGCGCGAACTGCTGATCGCCTACACATCCCTCAACGACCGAGAAACCCCTGCGGGCAAACGGATGCGCTCAGTGCTGCTCGACCAGCTCACCACCGCGTCCGAACAACCCGTGCGCGTGCCGGCCGCAAGCGACCCACGGCTCGCGGCGGTCTGCGCGTTGCTCGAGACCGACCCCTCGGATTCACGCGGTCTCGAAGCGCTCGGCCGCGAGGCGGGCGCGAGCGGCCGGACGCTGACCCGGCTGTTCCGCGAGGACCTCGGCATGAGCTTTCCCCAGTGGCGCACACAACTGCGCCTCTACCACGCACTGCGCCTGCTGGCCGAGGGCCGGCCGGTCACCACCGTGGCCCAGCAGTGCGGGTTCGCCACCGCGAGCGCGTTCATCGACGTCTTCCGCCGCTCGCTCGGCCACACCCCCGGTTCGTACCTCTAAAGGACGTTGAACACTTCCTCCGCCCGGTCGCGCTTGACGAACATCTGCCAAGCCGCCTCGGCGATGTCGTCGGGGTCGAGCGTGTGCCCGGCCAGACCGCCGAACCGCTCGGGACTGGACTCCACCAGCTTGTGGATGTCGCCGCGTTCGATGACACCACCGATGGTCAACGTGCCCGCGTACACGTCCTTGTCGGCAAGCGCCGCGTTGAGCGTCAACGCGTAATTGCGCAGCGCTGCCGAAGAAAGCGCCAGTGCACCGAGCATCGGCAACGGCACCACCGAACTCAGCCCACCGGCGATCACTACGCCACCGCCGCGTTCGACCACGCCGGGCAACACGTGCCCAACAACGTCCACCACGGGGTAGACCCACTCCATCGCGGTGCGCAGCTCGGCGGAGGTGGCCGTCGTGATCTCGTTGGGCATGTCGTCGAGGTTCGTGCCCCCCGGCCCGTAGTAGACGACGTCCACCGGCCCGATTTCGTCCAAAGTGGACAGAAGCCGCACACGGTCCTTGAGATCAACGGCGAACGCCGTCGCACGAACGCCCGCACCGGTCAACTCGGCCAGGTAACCGGCGTGCCGGTCACCACTGCGCGACACCAGCACGACGTCATAGTCCTCACGTCCGAACCGGTGTGCGATGGACATGCCGAGCCCGGGACCAACCCCGAGCACAAGTGCTTTGGGAGACATGGCTTTCGTCCTTCCAAACGCTAATTCGAGGCAACCCTCGACTTATGCGGTCGACGCTACCACAGAATTCGAGGGCACCCTCGACTTAGTCGCTGAGTAGGATCCGCACATGGTCACCGCGTCGAGGCCCCTGCGTGCGGACGCGGCACGCAACCGGGAGAAGCTGCTGGCAGCGGCCACGGCATTGTTCGCGGAGCGCGGCCTCGACGTGCCGATGGAACACATCGCCCGCAAGGCCGAAGTCAGCATCGGCACGCTCTACAAGCACTTCCCGACCCGCGAGGACCTCGTCACGGCGATCTTCCCCGAGCGCCTCGCCGCCCTGGACGTGATCGGCGAGAAGGCCCTGGCCGACCCGGACCCGTGGCACGCGTTCGCCGGCTACCTCGACGACCTCTACGCCCTGCAGGCCGAGGACCGCGGCCTGAACGACGTCCTGGCGCGCGACCTGCCGAACGCCCCGCAGGTGGTCTCGGCCTGTCACCGCAGCGCCGGCCACGTCGAAACCCTGATCATGCGGGCCATCACGGCCGGGGTCCTGCGCGCCGACTTCTCGATCGCGGACATGGCCACCCTGACCAGGGCGATGGCCCAGGTGATCAGGGACGTGCCCGGCGAGTGGCGCCGCTTCCTGTCCATCTACGTGGAAGGTCTGCGCGGGCCTTAGTTTTCGAACAGTCCTGGGGGACCTGATGAGGTACATCGCACTGCTCGACCGGGATCGCCCCATCTAGAACCCGTTGCTGGTCGTGCGCGTCCACGGCCGCCACGAGGAGATGTTCGTGCCCGGCCTCTTCCGCGGGCAGTGGAAACGCCTCGATCCGGTGTACCGCACGTGGTTCGTGAACGTCGCGATCACCGACGAGCACGCCAAGCGACTACGCGATCGAGACGCCTGAGCACCCGTTCGACGATCCGCTGACCGTCATCAGGCAGCACTGGACCAGCGACCAGGAGTCGATCTTCACACCGGACCTCGTCTGGCGGCTGGCCAAGCAGGACGGCAGACGCATCCGCATCACCCAGGACGACACACGAGCGTTCGAGGAGATCCAGTCACGACGCGTTTTCGGCAACGCCCCGGTGCGCTACTTCGCGATCACCACCCCGTTCGACCAGGACCCGGACGACCCACCCGTGATCGCTCGCGAGCGGATCGACGACGACGGCACCGTCCACGAGGAGCGCTACGACGGCACCTGGGTCCGCTCCAGCGCGATCGACAGCGTCCGGAGCAACCGGAAGGACGGCAAGCTCACCCGACTGACCGAGGAGACCGCCGCCCGCCTCGCCGCGCGCTGGCGGCCGCGCCCCGACCGCTCCGGCTACTACGCGTGTCTGGACAAGGCGGCGCCCTCGCTGGGCAAACCCTCGATGGTTCTCCGCCTGGAGGACGACGGCGGCATCGGCGGCAGCCGGTACAACTCCAACGGCGACTGGCACGTCGTGAACGTCTGGACGACGCTGCGGGAGTACGAGCTCGTGGCGATCGACGACGCCACCCGCGAACGACTGATCGAGCACATCGACAACCGCGGCGCCTTCTCACGACCGGACGACGTCAAGTACCGCTACTGGGCGATCGTCTGGAACGAGGCGACCGAGGACGTGCTGGAGGCCAGCGCTCTGCTCCGCTCGTGGGGTGGCAAAGACGGCACCACGTTCGAGGAGAGGTTGCACCCGGACGTCAACAGGTGGCGCCGCTCGATCATGCTCTACGAGATCCGCTTCGGGCACCGCTCCGACGACGCCGTGGAGATCACCGAAGAGGTGGCCCGGCGGCTTCAGGAGAAGCTGGTGGGGCAGGTCGGATTCGAACCGACAACCTGACAGATTATGAGTCTGCTGCTCTGACCGGTTGAGCTACTGCCCCCTCGCAGCGGCGGACCCGACCCGCTAACGCTGCGTGGTGGAGGATACCGATCACGCCGAACGGGCCTTGCGCGCCCCCGTGGCGAGCGACACATAGGCTGCACGCGTGCGTTTGACCCTCCGCGACTTCACCCCGGCGGACGAGCCCGAGGTGCTGAGGCTGTTCGCCGACTGCGACGACTGGTTCCAGGCTGCCACGGGACACCCGTCCGGGCCCGGTGACGTGCAGAGCCTCTTCTACGCGTTGCCGGAGGGGGTGGTGTTCGAGCAGAAGCACCTGCTGATCGCCCAGGCCGAGGGCATGATCGGGTTCGTCGACCTCGTGCTGGACCACCCGGAGCCGAACCACGCCAGCGTCGGGTTCTTCCTCGTGCCGCGGGATCTGCGCAGGTGGGGCATCGGCCGCGAGATGGTCAGGGCGCTCACCGAGCGTTTCCCGAGCCTCACGCACGTGCACGCGCGGCTCGACGACTTCAAGCCCGGCAACGAGTTCCTCAAGGCCATGGGCTTCACGCTGAACGGTCAGAGCGCGGTGCTGGAGCTCGCCCCGAGGTCCGACGGCCGGTAGCCGTCCGGGTAGCCGGGATACGTGCGGTTGCGCGCCCGCGTGAGCTTCAACGAACGGCGCACCGGCAGGCGCCGCACCACCAGGGCCCGCACGCGCAGCGCCAGCCGTCCCACCGCACCGACCCAGGCAGGCGGTGCGGTGAACCCGAACGCGCGGACCATCAGCGGGTCCAGCATCGCGACCACGGCTCGGGAGACCACCGGGCGGGCGATCGACGGGTACCAGGAGCAGAACAGGTCCAGCGTGTACTGGCCGATGCGCCGGTTCGACTCGGCGAACACGAAGTGCGTCCGCTCGTAGTCCTGTTTGAAGGCCCGGAACTCGTCGAAGTCCGCCGGGATGGAGCGAATCCCCATCCGGGTACCGACCGCGCGGTAGAAGTGGAACGCAGCCAGTTGTTCGTTGCGGGTCAACGGCCGCCAGCCGTACAGACACAACCACTCGATCGGGTCGTAGATGAACGTCGACAGCACGTACAGCATGTCGTCGTTCGAGATGTCGTAACGGCCGTGCTGCCGGTTGACGACCCGCAATGCCTCACGTCCGCGTGGGGAGTCGTAGCCGTGCTCCACGAGTTCGGCCATCAGGACCGCGGTGTCGTCATAACGCTTCTGCGGTCGGCGTTCGAACTCGCCGGTGCGCTCCAGCAGGCCCGAGATCGTCGGGACGCAGTACGTGCGGAACAGCGCCATCTCCAACGACTTCTGGTAGTCCCACGGGAAGTCGAAGCCGGCCGAGATCCGCATGATCTCTTCGTGGTCGGCGACCGGGTCCAGGGAGGAGATGCGGCGGAGGTTCGTGAAGCGGGGCACACACCCAAGGTCACGTACGGGCCCTCAAAGCAAAAGACCCCAGTCGGTGGACTAGGGTCTTCGAAAGCTCCCCCAACTGGACTCGAACCAGTAACCCTGCGATTAACAGTCGCATGCTCTGCCAATTGAGCTATGGGGGAATGTTCTGTTGTGTCTTGCCTGTCAGGCTTGGTTCCTCCTGACAGTGGGTAACTCTACATGAGCCTCAAAACGGGTTCTGCAACCACCCCCCACTTTGTGGCAACTGTGCGGCAAGATGGGGTTTGACCAGGCACGATGTGAGAGGAGACCCGCATGAAGGGCATCTTGGTCGGTGCGGCGATCGGCTACGTGCTCGGCGCGAAGGCCGGACGGGAGCGCTACGACCAGATCGTGCGCCTGTGGCACCGCTTCACCTCCAACCCCACGGTGCGCCGGACGGCGAGCCAGGCCAAGGACAAGGCGTTCGAGGCGGCCCACCAGGCAAAAGACCTCGCTGCGGACGCTGCGGAAAAGGCCGCCGAGAAGGCTCCGTGGCGTCACCACGAGGAGGCCAACGGGCGTCCTGTCACGCCTCCGGCCACGCCTCGGGCGTGACGATCTTCACACTCGCGCCACCGCGAAGATCCGCCTGAACGGGAACCACGTCGTGCCGTCGGCTCGCTGCGGGTACGCCTCGCGCAGCCGCGGCGCGAGTTCCGCGACGTAGGCGTCCCAGTCCGCTGAGGACAGTGCCGCGCGCACCGGCCGCAAAGCCGTGCCGCTGACCCATTCGAGCACCGGGTCGGGTCCGGACAGCCGCTGCACGTACGTGGTCTCCCAGGCGTCCACAGCGGAGCAGTCCGCCAGCAACGAGGCGTACTCCACCGGGTCCAGCACCGGCTTCTCCGCGCGGAAGACGTGCTCCAGCGACGGGCCGGCGACCTCGCGGATCAGTCGATGCGAGGCGTCCGCGTAGTTGCCCGGCACCTGGAACGCCAGCCAGGCGCCCGAAGGCAGCGCCGAAGCCCACCGCGACACGATCGAGGGGTGCGACGGCACCCACTGCAGCACCGCGTTGGACACCACGACATCGGTGTCGGGCAACGGTTCCCACGCCGTCACGTCGTCAACCCGAGCATCCACTCCCACAGCACGAGCGGCCTCGACCATCTCCGGCGACGAGTCGAACGCCTCGACCACGGCAGAAGGCCACCGCGCGGACAGCGACAGGGTCAGGTTGCCGGGCCCGCAGCCCACGTCGACCACGCGGCGAGGCTCCTCGGCCCCCACCCGTGCCAGGAGTTCGTAGAACGGCCGCGCCCGGTGATCGGCGAAGGCCAGGTACTGCGCCGGATCCCACATACGACTAACAGTACACGCGTACTGCTAGCCCGCAAGCTTCGCGGCGAACGTCGAAACGGCCTCACGCACGGCGGCGAGATCCACCCCGGCGTCGCCGCGCGCCTGCCACACGAAGCCGTCCTGACCGGGGATCTTGCGCTGCAGGATCCACACGCCGGGTGACTCGACGCGTTCGCGGTGCCGGATCGACCCCTCCACGCGCTGGCTGATCGCCCGCAGCACGCGGCCGGGATCGTCGACGGCGAACCGTTGCGCGGGAAGGTCTTCCAGCAGCACGACCGGGCCCTCGGTCGAGGCCTCGGTCGCCTCGACCACCCGCAGCGCGCCCTCCCACTTCACCTTGCTGATCAGGTGCCACCCGATCCGGCGCGGCCCCGGCACCCACAGCCCGAGCGACGTCACGACCAGGTGACCGTCCCGCACGGGAGTAGAAGCGATCACCGTCTCCTCGGGTTCCAACGTGCCGGTGAACCCGTCCGGCGCACCAGAGCCGAACAACCGCCGAAACAGCCCCACTACAGCACTCCAGCGCTCTGCTGCAGAAGCGCCTTGCGGTACTCCTCCAGCGCCACCAGGTCGCCCCACAGCGACCGGTACTCGTCGGCGTCCTTGATCGGGGACAGCCGCCGCAGCCGCGACTTCACGTCCTCGACCTGCTTGCCGACCTGCACCTCCTGCAGTCGCGCGATCACCATCGACACGTAGCGGAACTCGTCGTTCTGCTTGACGGTCAACGGTTCCACCGCGAGCTCGGTCAGCACCGACCGCACCGACGCGTGCGAGCACGCCTGCGAGATCGCGTCCAGGTACGCCGTGCCCGCGAGCCCGCAGGACGCGCCACCGGCGGCGCGGATCGCGCGGTGCAGCGCCACGTACGCGGGGTCCGTGAAGGCCTCGTCCGGCAGCGAGTCGTACAGCGGACCGGCGTACTCGGGCAGCCGCAGTGCGACCTTGAGCACCTCGCGCTCGGGCAGCAGACGCGGGTCGCGCGGGTTCGGCCGGGCCGGTCCGTCGACCTCCACGCCCAGCGCCATCTGGTTCGGGTCGACGCGCTGTGCCTGGGCGACCGGCGTCTTGCCGCCGGAGACCTGCCGGACCCGGCGCACGACCATCGCCTCGTCGTCCCAGCCGACCCACCAGGCGAGCCGCGTCGCGTACCCGTCCCGCTTGGCGCGGTCCTTGATCTGCGCGACGAACGGCACCATCTTCTTCAACGCCTCGACGCGCCCGTCGACGGAGTCGAGGTCGTACGCCTTGAGCTGCGCCTTGATCGCGAACTCGATCAACGGCGTGCGCCGCGCCACGAGATCGCGCACCGCGACGTCACCCTTGGCCTGCCGCAGCTCGCACGGGTCCATGTTGTCCGGCGCCACCGCGATGTAGGTCTGCGCGGAGAACTGCTGCTCCCCCTCGAACGCCTTCAGCGCGGCCTTCTGGCCCGCCTCGTCGCCGTCGAAGGTGAAGATGACCTCGCCGTTCACGTCGTCGTCGATCAGCAGCCGGCGCAGCACGTTCATGTGGTCGGTGCCGAACGCCGTGCCGCACGACGCGACCGCCGTCGGCACGCCGGCCAGGTGCATGGCCATCACGTCGGTGTAGCCCTCGACGATGACCGCCTGCTTGCGCTTCGCGATCTCCCGCTTGGCCTGGTCGAGCCCGAACAGCACCTGCGACTTCTTGTAGATCATCGACTCGCTGGTGTTGAGGTACTTCGCCTGGATCGGGTCGTCGTCGAAGATCCGCCGCGCGCCGAACCCGACGACGTCGCCACTGATCTCCTTGATCGGCCACAGCAGCCGCCGGTGGAACCGGTCGATCGGCCCCTGCTTGCCCTCCTTGGTGAGCTGCGACTTGATCAGCTCCTGCAGCTCGAACCCCCGGCCCAGCAGGTGCTTGGTGAGCTTGTCCCAGCCACCGGGCGCGAAGCCGCAGCCGAACTGACGCGCGGCGGCCTCGTCGAAGCCGCGCTCGGCCAGGAACTCCCGGGCCTGCTGCGCCTCCGGCGTCGCGAGCTGCTCGGCGTAGTACTCGGCGGCCGCCTTGTGCGCCTCGATGAGCCTGCTGCGGGTGCCGCGATCGCGCTGGATCGTGGCACCGCCGCCTTCGTAGACGAGCTGGATGCCCGCGCGGTCCGCGAGCCGCTCGACGGCCTCCACGAACGACAGGTGCTCGACCTTCATCACGAAGGCGATCACGTCGCCGCCCTCGCCGCAGCCGAAGCAGTGGAACGTGCCGTGCGACGGGCGCACGTTGAACGACGGCGTCTTCTCGTCGTGGAAGGGGCACAACCCCTTGAGTGCGCCACCACCGGCCCGCTTCAGCGAGACCTGGTCACCGACCACCTCGTCGATTCGGCTGCGCTCACGCACCAACGCGATGTCGCTCTCCCTGATGCGTCCTGCCACGTCCCCGAGTCTAATCCCCTGGCAAACTGCCACCCGTGACCACGGCCGACGACTTCGGACTCCATCGAACGCACCTCGTGGGCGTCGCGTACCGGCTGACCGGCAGCGTTGCCGACGCCGAGGACGCCGTGCAGGAGGCGTGGCTGCGGTTCTCGGTGGCCGAGGGCATCCGGGACGTGCGCGGCTGGCTCACGACCGTGGTGAGCCGCATCTGCCTCGACCGGTTGCGGTCCGCGGCCGTGCGCCGGGAGACCTACGTGGGCTCGTGGTTGCCGGAACCGCTGCTCACCACCGGCGAGGACGCGGACCCGCTGGCGTCCGTCGTGCGGGACGACGGCGTGCGCATGGCGGCGCTGGTCGTGCTCGACCGGCTCACCCCGGACCAGCGCGTCGCGTTCGTGCTGCACGACGCGTTCTCCTTGCCGTTCAACGAGATCGCCGAGGTGCTGCAGGTGTCGGAGGCCTCCGCGCGCCAGCACGCCTCGCGTGCCCGCAAGGCCGTCGCGGACGCCGACCCACCGCCCCGCGCCGCGCTGGCGGAGCAGCAGGAGGTGCTGGAGAAGTTCCTGCGGGCCATGGCGAGCGGGAACATCGACGGCGTGCTCGAACTGCTGCACCCGGACGCGGTGATGATCGGCGACGGCGGCGGCAAGGCGCGCACCGCGGTCAACACGATCACCGGCGCGGACAAGGTCGCCCGCTTCTTCCTCGGCCTGATGCGCAAGTACGGCTACCCGGAGGAGCACCGGCCGGTGTTCGTCAACGGCGAACTCGGCGTGGCCCTGCCCGCGTACGGCGAGGTGTCCGCGCGTGTGACGTCGTTCACCGTGCACGAGGGCAAGGTCCTTGCCGTCTACGACATCGCGAACCCGGACAAGCTCAAGCACGTGGACTTTTGGTCTGGACCGTAACTGGTCCCGGAATCGTTTCGACGCTAACGTTTTGCCGTTGGTCCAGCCCAAGCCCCCTGCCGCGGGTTGCAACCACCGGAGTTCGATCATGCCCGAACACGACCACCCCACCCGCCGGACGTTCCTGGCGACCAGTGCGGCCGCGGCGATCGCCCTGACCGCCGCCGGTACCACCACCGCTCGCAGCGCCCCTCTTCCCCTCACCCCGACCTGCGTCGATGACGACGACACACCGTCGAACATCGAAGGTCCCTACTTCAAGCGGAACTCCCCGCAACGCACGAACCTGCGCACGCCCGGCGTCACCGGCGTCGTGCTGAGCATCACCGGGTTCGTCTACACGATGAAGTGCGCGCCGATTCCCAACGCACTGCTGGACTTCTGGCAAGCCGACGATCGCGGCGCGTACGACAACACCACGTTCAAGATGCGCGGACACCAGTTCACCAACGCTTCCGGCGCGTACGTGCTGGAAACGATCGTTCCGAAGGACTACCCGGGCCGCACCCCGCACATCCACGTCAAGGTGCAGGCCCGCGGCGGTCCGATCCTCACCACGCAGCTGTTCTTCCCGGACGACCTCAAGGCGTACGGGATGAACGTGGCCGCGCTGAACCGGCGCGACGCCTACCTCGACCGCGAGTGCGAGGTCGAACTGGGCCCGCTCGTCGGAAACCGCTACACCGCCAAGTTCGACTTCGTCATCGACAGCTAGTCACCAGCGCAGTCGCAGCAACTTCCCGACGTCGCGGAGCTTCGGGATCGCGCTGACGATCTTCATCTGGATCCTGCCGGACCTGGGCAACGCGTCCAGGTGCGGCAGGTCCACGCTGCGCAAGGCGTCCACTGTGGTCAGTCCGGGCCGCAGCGCCTCGATCTCGCGCGGATCGTCGACGCCCCAGTGCAACGTCGCCCCGGCGTTGCGCACGGCCGGAACGAGCTTCTGCAGCTTGATGCCCCACGAGCCGTAGACGTCGAACAACAGCTCACCACCGGTGAACCGGCTGGTGATCCGGCTGATCAACGCGTGGCCCTCCGCCTGCGTGAGGTACATCGAGAGGCCCTCGAACACGGCCACCGCCGGGCGATCGGCGGGCACGTCCGCGAGCCACGCGTCCTCGGTGACCGACGACGCCACGAGCCGGTAGTCGCCGCTCGGCTCCGGCAACAGCTTGTGCCGCAACGCGACGACGTCCGGCATGTCGACGTCGATCCACCGCACCGTGTCCGGCCGTTCGATCCGGTGCACGCGGGTGTCCAGCCCGCAGGCCAGGTGCAGCACCGTGCAGGACGGGTTGCGCCGGATGAAGTCGCGCGTCCAGTCGTCGAGCGTCTTCGCCCGGATGGCGACGCCGACCGCGCTCGTCGTGTTCATCCCGGTCTTGCTGAAGTCGTAGTCGATGCGGTCGACCGCACGCTGCGCCTCGTCGTCGTGCAGCACCGAGGTGGACCGCCCGCTGTCCACCGCCCGGCCGTACAGCGTGGCGAGCATGGTCTCCTGGGCACCCGTCAGGGTGATCTTCTCCACGTGCCTATTTTGTCGGCACCCGGCAGGCGTCACCACTGGTGAATCCCTGGTCCTTGATCTCGAACGCGCTGTTGAACCGCGCCCGCTGGTTCTCCAGGGCGATCTGGTAGGTCAGCGCGATCAGTTCCTTGCGTCCCAGCAGCTTCTCCAGCTCGGCGACCTGCTCGTCCGTGACGCTGACGGGCGTGTCGGTCATCGCGTCGGCGTAGGCGAGCGCCTTGCGTTCGACGTCGGTGAAGAGTTCCGAGGTGGCGTACGAGTCGATGTGCTTCAACCGCTCGATGTCCAGGCCACCGTGCTTCATCAGCATCGCGCCGAAGTCCACACACCACGAGCAGCCGAGCTTCACGGCCGTGCGGTACACACAGAGCTCGAACAACGGCCCGTGAACCGCCTTTTTGACCGCCAGTTCGTGCCGGCCGCTCGCGATCAGCAGTTTCGGGTGGTGCGCCATCACCGTGACCGGTTCGGGCACGGCACCGAACTCCCTCCGCGCGAACCAGTACAGGGCCTTGGTGAGCAGGCCCGCGTCCTTCTTGGCGACTCCCTTGATCCTCGTCATGACCTGTGGACGAGGCGGCCCCCAAGAACGTGACAGAGAATGTGACACCTTTGGGTGACTGGGTTGCGAGGCGGCCAGCTCATAGGGTCCATCCATGAGCAACGACTTCGTGCTGGACATCGATCACGAGTCGGCCGGCCTGCTGGCGGGGACCTTGCTGGCGGGCGACTCGTGTGCGGTGCCGGTGCGGCACCAGAACGTCCGACTGCTGCTGTGCGCGCTGCCCGGCGAGGACGGCATGCGGCTGTTCCTGCGTCGCAACACGCCGAACTAACGGTCGTACACGGCCACGTACTCCATGAGCAGGTCGCGCGAACGCTCGTTGTCGAGCGCAACGGCGTGCATGCGCTGAAAGACGAGCACGGCCCGTTCGACGGTCGCCGTGTCGCTGACGAGCACCCAGTTCGCGAGGTAGACCAGCGGCGGCTCGTGCTCGTACTGGACCAGCGCGTAGTCCAGCCCGACCGCCGCCGCCCCGCCCGCGCTGGCCGGCACGATCCGGATCGACGGCGCGTGGAACAGCAGGTGCAGGACCTGGTCCTCCATCAACCGGTCGTTGCCCACGACCGTGCGCAACGCGTACTCGTGGATGAAGAACACGCACTGCGGCAGCACGCCGTCGCGCTGCAGCTCCGGCGACGGTGTGAGACCGAGCGCGCTCGCCAGCGCCTTCGAGTAGCACTCGGTCCGCAGGAGGACGGGAATGGTGACGCCGCTGAAGCAGGTGATCCGCGTGGCGCCCGCCGCGGCGAGCACGACGAGCTGCTCGCCGGCACCGTGCTGGGTCATGCCTGGAACGGTAAAGCCATGATCATGATCTCGCCGCGCGAAACGCTCGCCCATCAGGGCGAATGCCGTCAGAAAATGATCACGGACGGGCGATCTGCGCGAGGAAGTAGACCGCGCCGGACCGGGCGTGCCGCACGGCCAGCAGGAACGGCCGGTCGACGGTCACCACGATCGGCTCGGTCGGGATCTCGAACGACACCGTCCGGAAGGTGATCGCGGTGGCCGCCGCGCCCTCCAGCCCCTCTTCGTCCAGGCGCAGCACGGCCTCGTGGATCACCTCGTCCACGAACAGGCGCTCGTCCGGCGAGAGTCCGCTGAAGTCCGCGTCGCGCGCGAACATGCGCCGGACCCCCAGTCGTTCCAGCACGCCCTTGAGGTGGAACTTCTCCCGAACGTCCACTTTGGGCAGTGACAGCTCCAGGTTCACCCGGTTCGAGGTCTCGAAGACCGACGGGTCGAGCGGCTGCTCCAGTGAGGTGTCCGGCAGCAGGATCACGGCCTCGACCCCGGAGTCCGCCGGCAGCACGACGGTCTGCCAGCCGTTGCGGTGGGCGTAGCGGAACTTCTCGGTCACCTTCATCGTCGGCACGGAGATGTCGCCGCCGGGCGCGTGGAACGGCTGGTCAGCGGTCTCCCAGGCGGTGAACGGGTTGCGCCAGCCCACCTTGAGGTAGAGGGCGTTGACGATGATCGCCGCGGCGTCCGGGGACGGCGGGCTCGTCAGCAGTTCGGGGATCAGGCCGCGGGTGGTCTCGGCGACGTCGGTGTTGACGAGCTTGCGGACCGTCGCGGGGTCGGAGAACGCGGTGCGGCGCACCGACGAGGTCAGCGAGAAGTCCGGGTTCAACTTCAGGTAGTCGTCGGCCCACAACGTGTTCGCGACGGCCAGTTCCGGCACGTCCAGCGCGTCCGACGGGTCGAAGTCGGTCAGCAGCGCGTCGAGCTCGGCACGGGTCTCGCCGCGCGCGGCCTCGCGGGCCAACGCGAGCGCGCTGGCCACCGAGAAGGGCGACCAGCACGCGTTGATGGACGGATCAGGAACGGCGACGCGGTGCATGCTCAGGGCGAAGTCGGCCTGATCGGTCACGGGAACTCCCCTATTGGCGTGGATCTGGCAGTGACATCACGATCGGATCATCTGGGACGGGCCGCTCCCCCGCTCCTCCCATCGGCCCGAGAGGCTTGGGGTGACGGGGTTCGCGCACACCGGCGCTACCGTCGTCGTCATCACCCTGGTCGTCGAAGCCCACGGGCACGGCTTCTCTGGCTGGTCTGCGCCACGGCCATCTTCGGCCTGGCGGTCTGGATTCGTCCGCCATGCCTTCGAAGCTACGCCGATGCGCGGTGCCAGGCCACGGCCTGCGCGTCGGTGAGCAGCGCGACCTGGTCGATGACGACGCGAAGCCGTGCCGCGTAAGAGGAAGCGGCCGCGAACACCGGGCGGAACGCGGGGTCCAACAGCGTCGGGCGTTCCATCAGACGGGTGACGAGGTCGGCGATCAGGTCACGTTGCTTCGCCTGCATGGCCAGGCGGGCCGGGTCGCTCATCACGTAGCGGACGGCCATCGCCTTGAGCAGCGCCACTTCCGCGGCCACCTGCCGGGGGACCTCCAGCGACGCCGAGTAGCGGGTCAGCGCGCCGTCGCCGTGCACCTCGCGGGTCGCGGTGACCGCGGCGCTCGCGAACCGGCCGACCAGTTCGCTGGTGAGGTTCTTCAACGCCACCTGCGCGCCGAGCGAGCCGTCGTACTCGTGGTCGGTCCAGTACGCGATCACCGGCAGCGTGAGCAGTTCCTCGGCGGTGGCTTCGAGCGTGGTCACGGACTCGTCGGAGAACGTCTTCGCGGCGAGCGACGCGATGGCGCCGCGTTCGTCGGGCCGAGCCAGCGCGCCGAGGCTGATGCGGTGGGCCAGCACGCCGTCCTCGACGTCGTGCACCGAGTACGCCACGTCGTCGGACCAGTCCATCACTTGTGCCTCGATGCACTGCGCTCGTTCCGGTGCGCCTGCGCGCATCCAGTCGAACACCTCGAGGTCGTCGTCGTACACGCCGAACTTCACCACGCCCGGCGTGCGCGCCCACGGGTACTTGGTCGACGCGTCGAGCACCGCGCGCGTGAGGTTCAGTCCGTGGGCGGTCTTGGGTTCCAGGCGGGCGAGGATGCGGAACGTCTGCGCGTTGCCCTCGAAGCCACCGCACGGGCCCGCGAGTTCGTTCAGCGCCCTCTCGCCGTTGTGCCCGAACGGCGGATGTCCGATGTCGTGCGCGAGACCGGCGGTGTCGACGATGTCCGGATCGCAGCCCAGTTCCTCACCGATGCCACGGCCGATCTGTGCGACCTCCAGCGAGTGCGTGAGGCGCGTGCGCGGGACACCGGTGACTTCGGAGCCCTCGCCGGGGCCGACGACCTGGGTCTTGCCCGCGAGCCGGCGCAACGCCGCGGAGTGCAGCACGCGGGCCCGGTCCCGGGAGAACGGCGTGCGCGTGTCCTTGCGGGCACCCGGCAGCGCGGCGCTCTTGGGGTCTTCGGGCAGCAGCCGCTCCTCGTCGTGGCCGGTGTATCCCATCAGCCGATTTTAGGCATTTTGAGCTCGTCGAACACGCCGGCGTGCGCCTTCATCAGGCGGTAGTACAGCAGCGCTCCGGTCTCGCGCTTGATGTAGAACCACTGCGTCTCACGCGTCTGCACGTTCGGACCGCTGCGGGTCGGTGACGTCCACGCGTGCAGACCGGCGTCCTCTGCCATGGTGCGGGCGCGCAGCGAGTGCCACGGGTCGCTGACGATCACGGCGGTCGTCAGGTCGTGTTCCTTGGCGACCGACGCGACGGCCCTGAGCGACCCGAGCGTGTCCGCGCCCTCGCCGACCTGCAGCACGCGGTCCTCGGGAACCCCGCGCTTGACCAGCCACAGCTTGCCGACCTGGCCCTCGGTGAAGTTGTCGCCGGGCTGGCGGCCGCCGGTCGTGGCGACGTAGCCGACGACACCCGCCTCGTAGAGGCCGAGCGCGTGCTCCAGCCGGGCTTCGAGCACGTCGGACGGGACGCCGTTGTACTGGGCGGCGCCGAGGACGACGGCCAGGTCGGCCTTCGTCCAGTCGTCGACCCGCGCGACCTGCCACACCCGGAAAGCCGTGCCGCCCACCACGAGCACACCGACGATCAGCGCGCCGAACAACAGACGCAACACGATCCGACGAATTCTGGCCAAGGGTTTGAGGGGTGGGGTCCGCACCCCATGCATGGTTCCAGAACCGGGCGGGCCCTGCTTTGACGACCCTGCTTTGATGCTCCTGCGAGGATCATGGTCATGCCTGCTGAGCAGCCCACCATCCTCGCCACCTCCGGCGGCCTGCGCTCCGGTCACCGGACCTTCGTCGAATTCGGCAAGCTGATCCACTTCGCGCTGGACCTGTCCGGTGTCGAGGGCCGCAAGCCGCGGCTCTGCTACGTCGGGACGGCCGGCGGCGACCAGCGGTGGATGAACGCGAACATGGCGGAAGCGGGCAGCATCGCGGGCGTCGAGGTGTCCGTCCTGAACCTCTTCACCATGCCGCCGACCGACGACCTCGAGAGCTATGTGCTGTCGAACGACGTCGTCTGGGTGGGCGGCGGCTCGGTCGCGAACCTGCTCGCGGTGTGGGAGGTGCACGGGCTCGGCGCGATCTTCCGCAAGGCGTGGGAGGCCGGTGTGGTGCTCAGCGGCGTGTCGGCGGGCTCGATCTGCTGGCACGCGGGTGGGGCGACCGACTCGTTCGGCCCGGACCTGCGGATCGTCACGAACGGCCTCGGCTTCCTGCCCTACGGCAACGGCGTGCACTACGACTCCGAGGAGCAGCGCCGCCCGAAGATCCACGAGGCCGTCGCCACCGGGGTGCTGCCGACGACCTACTGCACCGACGACGGTGTCGGCCTGCTGTATCGGGGCACCGAACTCGTCGAGGCGGTGACGGAACGTCCCGGTTCTGGTGCATATGTCGTGGTCAGGGAGGATTCTTCAGCAACCGCACAGGAGGAAAAGCTCGACACCAGGCTCCTGTGAGACGGACCTTGGACGTGTGCGCTGGCTTCTGATCATCTTGCTCGCGGCGGGCGTTTTCGCCATCCCGGATGCCTCGCCGTGCCTCGCGCACGCGAAGCCGTCAGCTGATATATCGCGTGGCCCCGATGTATTGGATACGGATTCTGAATCCGATCCCGATATATCGCAGGCCAGCCCTGATATATCGGATACGAGTCCTGATGTGTCGGTGACCTCCGAACCGTCCGCGATATCCGATATATCGGCAGCGGACCTGACGGCTGCCGCCGCGGAGGGCGGCAAGTCCGACGTCGGCGTCGCCGTCATGGATCTCGACTCCGGCCAGGTGGTCTCGGAGCAGGGAGACCAGCCGTTCTACTCGGCGTCGCTGTCGAAGCTGATCCTCGCCGTCGACGCGTTGCAACAGCCGTTGTCCGACGACGACCAAGACCTGATCCACCGAGCGTTGAGCGCGAGCGACGACAACGCGATGGACGTGCTGTGGACGAGGTTCGACGGCATGGACGCGATCGGCCGTGTCGCCGCCGAAGCCGGCCTGACCGGCACCCACACCCCGGACGACCCGTCGCAGTGGGGAGAGGTCGTCATCACCGCGAACGACATGGTGCGGCTCTACCAGTACATCCTCGGCTCACCGGTGCGGGACACGATCGTCGCGGCGCTGTCGTCCGCGCCGGCCACCGCCGCCGACGGCTTCGACCAGGCATTCGGCCTGCTCGGCGTCACCGGGATCTACGCCAAGCAGGGCTGGATGTACTACCTGCCCAGCGACGTCTACCTGCACAGCGCGGGCGTCCTCGACAACCGCTACGCCGTCGCCGTGCTCACCACGAACCCGACCGGCTCCTGGACCATCGCCAGGCAGTCGATCGACGCCGTCACCAAGGCCGTCCTGGTGAAGCTCGGCGTCAACAGCTGAGCACACGGCCGACTCAACGGTTGGCCGCCCGCCTCGGTTCGCGCCAGGGCCGGTCCCACTGACCGGTGTACTCGCGCAGCACGACGAGCGCGACAACGAGGAGCACGATCGCGCCGAAGGTCAGCGCTCCGAACAGCATCCCCTCGACGCCGCCCACCGAACCGAACTTCGACACGGCGAACCCGCTGGCGCCGGGGACGATCAGGTACATGCCGACGTTGCGCCGCCTCGCCGAGTAGACGTCCGTGACCCGCGTCAGTCGCGCCCCGAGCAGCACCGGGGTGACCGTCACCAGCAGTCCGATCACCTCGAGCAACAGCCAGTCGGACGAAGCCGTGAACGTCACCGCCAACGCACCGGCCGACAGCGCGACCCCCACCGTGACGAGCACCGTGCCGAGCAGCCTGATCCGCTGCGCCGGCGCTCCGGAGCCGGAGTCCGTGACGATCGGCCCGAAGGCGTCGACGACGAACACGTGCACGGCTCGACTGTTCAGCACGGCGAGCACCAAGGAGATGCCCACCGGCACCGTGATCGCCAGCACGACCCCCAGGGCGAAGACTCCGCTCCCCTGCGCGGGCTCGACGCCCAGCCCGAACCAGTAGAACGGGAAGAACAGCGCCAGCGCGGTACCTTCGAGCACCACGAACACGTGCCGCAGCCGAGCGGCCGACGCCGCGTCGGTGATCCGCGTCGCCACCGCACCGCCCGCCACCGCGCACAGGCACACCAGTCCGCCGCTCACCGCGATGGCGACGAGCACGCGCGGATTCCCGACCTCGGCCAGCGCCGCGGCCACCACCATCCAGGCGATGAGTCCGACCCCCACCGCGGCCACCACCCGGCCGCGCCCCCTGAGCTGTTCCCCCGTCATGCCTTCTACACGCGAAACCGCCCGAGGATGTTGCCTGCGGCGCAGAACGCGACACCGCCCGGCACAACGACCGCGGCCAGCAACACCAGGTACACCGCCGACCAGGCGTCGACCGGCAGCGGGCTCATCACCTCGGCGAAGCCCGCGATCAGCACGCCGATCACGTTGATCGGGCTGTCCGCGCTCGGCAAAGCGAGTCCGACCGCGACGAGCGCGATCCCGAGCACCACCGCCGCGCCGAGCACGGGTGCGCCCGCCGCGCCCTGACCCGCTGGACGTGCGCGGCCGACACCCACACCCACTGCGGCGACTCACCCCGGCCGATGACGATCATCGGCCGAGGGTCCCACCGCCGCGGGAGAACCGACCGCTCAGCAGCCGATCAGGCGAGCGGCCAGGTAGGCCTCGAGCTGGTCCATCGCCACGCGCTCCTGCGACATCGTGTCGCGCTCCCGCACCGTCACGGCGAGGTCGGTGAGCGTGTCGAAGTCGACCGTGACGCAGAACGGCGTGCCGATCTCGTCCTGACGGCGGTAGCGGCGGCCGATGGCGCCGGCGTCGTCGAAGTCGACGTTCCAGTTGCGGCGCAGCGCGGTCGCCAGGTCGCGGGCCTTCGGCGAGAGGTCGGCGTTGCGCGACAGCGGCAGCACGGCGACCTTCACCGGGGCAAGCCTGCGGTCGAGCTTCAGCACGACGCGCTTGTCCACGCCGCCCTTGGCGTTCGGGGCCTCGTCCTCGGTGAACGCCTCGAGCAGGAACGCCATCATCGGGCGGCCGACACCGGCCGCCGGTTCGATGACGAACGGCTTGTAGCGCGAGTTCGTGGCCTGGTCGAAGTACGACAGGTCGACGCCCGAGTGGTTCGAGTGCGTGGTGAGGTCGAAGTCGGTGCGGTTCGCGATGCCCTCGAGCTCACCCCACTCCTGGCCGCCGAACTGGAAGCGGTACTCGATGTCGACGGTGCGCTTCGAGTAGTGGGAGAGCTTCTCCTTCGGGTGCTCGTAGTGCCGCAGGTTCTCCTTCGACACACCGAGATCCGTGTACCAGCGCGTGCGCTCGTCGATCCAGTACTGGTGCCATTCCTCGTCCGTCCCGGGCTCGACGAAGAACTCCATCTCCATCTGCTCGAACTCGCGGGTGCGGAAGATGAAGTTGCCCGGCGTGATCTCGTTGCGGAACGACTTGCCGATCTGGCCGATGCCGAACGGCGGCTTCTTGCGCGACGTCGTCTGCACGTTCAGGAAGTTCGTGAAGATGCCCTGCGCGGTCTCCGGGCGCAGGTAGTGCAGGCCTTCCTCGGTCTCGATCGGGCCGAGGTGCGTCTTCAGCAGGCCGTTGAACATCTTCGGCTCGGTGTACTGGCCGCGCACGCCGCAGTTGGGGCACGGCACGTCCGACACGTCGCCCTCGGCGATCTCCTTGCCGGTGCGCTCGGCGTACTCCTCGGACAGCGTGTCGGCGCGGAACCGCTTGTGGCACGACTCGCACTCGACCAGCGGGTCGACGAACGCCTCGACGTGACCGGAGGCGACCCACACGTCACGCGGCAGGATCACCGAGGAGTCCAGGCCCACGACGTCCTCGCGGCCGCGGACCATGAAGTTCCACCACTGGCGCTTGATGTTGTCCTTGAGCTCGACACCCAGAGGTCCGTAGTCCCACGCCGAGCGGGTACCGCCGTAGATCTCCCCACAGGGGTAGACGAACCCTCTGCGCTTGCAGAGGCTGACAACGGTCTCGATGCGATCGGCGGCCAACGGGAACTCCATCGGGGGAATGAGAATCGGGGGCCCAAGCCTAGCCCGTCACGTTGCGCCCCGAACGGGCGACCGTGGCCTTACGCTGCACGAATGGAAGACCGGCTGCGAGAGCTGTGGGACTTCGCCGACCTGGACGGCACCGAGGCGAGGTTCCGCGCGTTGTTCGACACCGTCGAGACCGACGACGAGCGCGCGGAGGTGCTGACCCAGCTCGCCCGCGTCGAGGGCCTGCGGGACAACTTCGCGGCAGGTCACGCTCTCGTCGACGAGGCGGACGTGCTCGCCGACGCGGACGGCACGGGCCGGGTGCGCGCCCTGCTCGAACGCGGGCGGCTCTTCCGCTCCGGCGGTGACTCCGAGAAGGCCCAGCCGCTGTTCGTGGCGTCGTTCGTGCTCGCGAAGAAGCGCGGCGACCTGTGGCTCGCCGCCGACGCCGCGCACATGGTCGCGCTGGTCGACGACCCGGAGAAGTGGACGCAGGTCGGCCTCGACCTCATCGCCGAGCACCCGGAGCTGGAGCACTGGCTCGGGCCGCTCTACAACAACCTCGGCTGGCACCACTTCGAGAACGAGCGCTTCGACGCCGCGCTCGCGGCGTTCGAGAAGACGCCCGCTCCCTACGCGGCCTACGGCAGAGCCAAGACGCTGCACCGGCTCGACCGGCCCGCGGAAGCCGCCCAGGCCGCGCGCGAGGCGTTGGAACTGCTGCCGGAAGGCTCCGACGAGGAGTTCCTCGAGGAGATGCGCAAGATCGCTAGCGAGGCTTAGCCGGCCCCGCCGCCTCGCCGAGCCGCACCGTGAACGCGTCCTCGGCGAGCAGGCTCGTGTGCTCCTCGACCTCGCCACCGGCGCTGGTCAGCGTCGGCTCGTACATCGCGGGCTCGTCGGTCAGCGCCTCGGACAGCAACGGGATCACGTGTTCGCGCACCGGGAACGGCGACATCGCCCGCCGGTAAGCCACCACGGAATCGAACTCGACCGTGAGCACCCACCGGTCGTCCTCGTCGGTGGACCGCGCCAAGGTGCCCCGCTCACACCCCGGCTGCGCGGTCAGGAGCTTCAACGCCTGCTCGACGCGCGAGGTGAACGTCTCGGGATCGGACACGCGGAACCGGCACACCAGCAGCACGGTGCAAGGATGGCACGGTGACCTCCAAGCGCCCTCTCCTGCCCGGCGAAGGCCCTCTCGCCCGCGTCCGCCCGGTGGTGGCGTTCGTGTTGGTGCTCGGGCTGTTCGTCACCGGTGTGCTCGTCGGCGGAACGGTCGGCGCGGTCCTGCTGGGCCTGCTGATCATCGGTGCCGGCGTGCTGCTGGCGGCCACCTGGAAGGTTCTTTCACCAGCTCACCGCACATTGCGCGTGGTGGTCCTGCTGGTACTGGTCGTCATCACCGTAGAATTGGTTGTGAAAATCCCTACCAGGTGAGGTGCGCCGTCATGACCGTCCAGCTGCACGGCGAGCACTCCCCCGAACGCGCGGCCCCCGCGCCCGCCCCGACTCGCGCCGCGCACACCCTCGCCGAGGCCGGCGACCTGTTGCGCGCGCTGGCCGCTCCGGTGCGCATCGCCATCGTGCTGCAACTGCGCGAGCACGACCGCTGCGTGCACGAACTGGTCGAGGCCCTGGGAGTGGCCCAGCCGCTGATCAGCCAGCACCTGCGGGTGCTGAAGTCGGCGGGCGTGGTGCACGGCGAGAGACACGGCCGCGAAGTCGTGTACCGACTGGTAGACGAACACCTGGCGCACATCGTCGTGGACGCTGTGACGCACGTCGAGGAGAAGTTGTGAGCGGACTGAGGTCCACCAAGCAGCGCACGGCCGTGTCGAACCTGCTCGACCAACTGGACGACTTCCGCAGCGCCCAGGAACTGCACGAGGAACTGCGCCGCCGCGGCGAGGGCATCGGCCTGACCACGGTCTACCGCACCCTGCAGTCCCTGGCCGACGCGGGCCAGGTCGACGTCCTGCGCACCGACTCGGGCGAGGCCATCTACCGCCGTTGCTCGGCGCACCACCACCATCACCTCGTGTGCCGCCACTGCGGCCGCACGGTCGAGGTGGAAGGCCCGGCCGTCGAGAAGTGGGCCGACCGCGTCGCCGCCGAGAACGGCTTCTCCGAGGTGAGCCACACCGTCGAGATCTTCGGCACGTGCGCGGAGTGCACGGCCAAGCTCAAGCAGGCCTGACCCGCGCCACAAGCCCCGCGCAGGCCACCCGCATCCGATATATCAGCACCGTCGCTGCCGCTCACCTGCGCCTTAGCAATGGGTCTTTGGACTTCGTCCGCAAAAGACTCGTTGCAAAGGGCTGGGCGAGCGGTCACGCGGTAGCTGATATATCGGATATCAGCGGGGTTTCGGGTCAGGACTCGTAGGGCTCGACCGGCTCGGCCACGGAGGTCGACGACTCCACCGTGAAGCTCGGCACCCACGAGTTCTTCTCGGACGCCGACTTCGGCACGACCTTGCCGGTCAGCTCCACCCACTGCTCGTTGGGCAGCGCGGGCACGTCCCCGGTCAGCCGGACCTTCAACGGCCGGGCGTCCGCGGCGCAACACGAGATCGCGAGCCGCGCGACGAACGTGTCGCTGTCCGCGCGTGTGAGGAAGCCGGTCAGCTTCACGCGGCGGTTGTCCAGCGTGCCGGACTCGTCCCACGCCGTGCGCGTGACGAACTCCGTCATGGACAGCGGGATGACGTCACCGGACGGCAGTTCACCGAGCAGGTTGCGGGATCGCTGCGTCTGGTTCGTGTCGGCGGCCGAGCTGACCACGTCGCCACCCAGCGCGGGCGGCGAGATCAGGAACACCGCCATCACCGGCAGCAGCATCAACCAGGTCGAGCGCGACGAGTGCGAGTGTGAATGCTGTTGCTCGTCACCGTCATGGCCGTCGTGACCGTCGTGGTCGCCCTCGGCAGCCGCCTTGGCCCGCCGGATGTCCTGCACGATCGCGAACACCGCCAGCCCGATCATGATCGTGCCGGCGGCGATCAGCAGCGGCAGCAGGCCCTTCTGCACGTAACGCAGGTACAGGCCCGAGAAGCTGATCTTCAGCAGCGCGCCGCCGAGCAGAACCAGCAGGATGTTCTGGGTTTCCCGCCTCACAGCAGCACCACTCCCGTCACGACAGCGCACAAGATCGCCACCACGAAGGTAGCGGGTGCGAAGCGGAAGGCGAAGGACTTGCCGAAAGCACCTGCCTGCAGCGCGATCAGCTTCACGTCGACGGCCGGGCCGACGACCAGGAACACCAGCCGCGGCAGCAACGGCAGCGCGGAGAAGGCGACGGCCACGAAAGCGTCCGCCTCCGAGCACAGCGCCAGGATCACCGCCAGGAAGGCCATCACCAGCACGCCCAGCACGATCTGGCCGCCCAGGGTCTGCATCCACGCGACCGGCACGAACGTCTTGAACGCCGCCGCGAACAGCCCGCCCAGGACGAGGAACCCGCCGGCGTCCACGAGGTCGTGGCGCGCGCTCTCGGCGAAGACGGCCCACTTGTTCTGACCGGAGTGGTCCCCGAGGCGTGCCAGCGCTCGCTCGGCGATCCACTCCATCTTGCCGAACCGCACCCACAGCCAGCCCATGACCATCGCGGTCAGCAGCGACCCGACGAACCGCGCGACGACCATCATCGGGGTGTCGTTGAACGCCACCGCGGTCGACACCAGCACGATCGGGTTCACCGCGGGCGCCGCCAGCAGGAACGTCAACGCGACGGCCGGCGCGACGCCCTGCTGCATCAACCTCCGGGCGACCGGCACCGAAGCGCACTCACACCCCGGCAGGGCCACGCCCGCGACACCGGCCACGGGCACGGCCAGAGCCGTCTTGGAAGGCAGCAACCGGCGCAGCGCCGAAGCCGGCACGAACGCCGCGATCGCGCCGGAGATCAGCACGCCCAGGACCAGGAACGGCATGGCCTGCACGCAGATCGCGACGAACACGGTCGACGCGGTGCGCAGCTTCGGCACGTCCAGCAGGTCGACCAGCCGTGACTGGAAGAGCAGTGCGAGAACGAGGATCCCGCACAGCACCTCCAGCGACGTGATCTTCAGCCGAGGCGGGCCCGAGCGCCGCTTCGACGAGCGGATCTCGCCGGTGATCGTCATTCCGCGTCCGCATCCAGGTCGAGCAGACGGCGGTAGGTGCGGGCCATGCCCTCGCGGATCTCCTCCGGCGACGGCGGCTCGGCGAACTCGGCCTCTTCTTCCTCGAGGTCCTCGTCGTCGTCGAAGTCGACGGGCGTGCCGTTGACCGTCTCCGCCTCGTCCTCTTCTTCGAGGGCGGCCTCACGCAGCTCCTCGATGGTGGCGGAGACGTCCTCGGCCGACAGCGCGGGCAGCATCGGCTTCACGATGGCCAGCACGCCGCCCTCGGCGTCGTCCAGCGCCACGGCCTCGGCCAGCGCGACGGCGTGGTCACGCTCGTACGGGCCGCAGATGAACGAGTCCCAGTCGTCGCCGCCCGACGGCTCGAACGTGACGGTCCACGGGAACTCGTTGACGTCCGAGTCCTCTTCCGGCTCGTAAATGATCACGCCACCCATCGAAGGGTCCTTTCTCAAGAAAAGCGGGAGAGGAGCTCGCCGCGCACCTGCGACGCGGTCGACACAACCAGCATGAGCAGCGTGCTCAGCGGTTCCGGCTTGAGACCGTCCGCCGGGAACGCGTACCGCAGCATCACGTCCGTGCCCCGGTCGGACGCGATGACGCCGAGCGTGCCGAACAGACCCTGACCAGCGCGTTCGGCCACCCACACGGCCACGTCGCCGACCAGGTCCCACGCGACCACGACCGTCAGCGAGAGCACCGTCAGACCGTCGGCCAGTTCCATGCCCTGCACGGCGCACGGCACGTCGCCGTGCCGGAAGCTCAACGCGCCGTCGTCGTCCACCGAGACGTCGTGGAAGAGCTCCAACGCCTTGCGCGCGGCCTCGAGAGCCTCACCGCTCGCGTTCACGACACCTCCGAATCGGGCTTGTCGATCGCACCACCGAAGCGGCGGTCGCGCTCGGCGAACTTCTCGACGGCGCGCCAGAGGTCGCGGCGGTCGAAGTCGGGCCACAGGATGTCCTGGAACACCAGCTCGGCGTACGCGGACTGCCAGAGCATGAAGTTCGACGTGCGCTGCTCCCCGGACGGCCGGATGAACAGGTCCACGTCCGGCATCTCGGGCTGGTAGAGGTAGCGCGCGAGGGTCTTCTCGTCGACCTTGTCCGGGTTGAGCTGCCCGGCGGCGGCGAGCCGTGCGATCTCGCGGGCGGCGTCACCGATCTCGGCGCGCCCGCCGTAGTTGATGCACATCGCGAGGTTGAGCCGGTCGTTGTCGCGGGTGCGCTCCTCCGCGATCTCCAGCTCCTTGATGACGCTGCGCCACAGCTTCGGCCGGCGCCCCGCCCAGCGCACCCGGACGCCCAGCTCGTCGAGCTCGTCGGTGCGGTGGTGGATCACGTCGCGCGAGAAGCCCATCAGAAACCGGACCTCTTCGGGGCTGCGGCGCCAGTTCTCGGTGGAGAAGGCGTACAGCGACAGCCACTTCACCCCCATCTCGATCGCACCCTTGGCGACCTCGACGACGACCTGCTCACCGCGCTTGTGGCCCTCGACCCGGGACAGTCCGCGCTGGTTGGCCCACCGGCCGTTGCCGTCCATCACGATCGCGATGTGCTTCGGCACGAACTCGGCGGGAATCTGCGGGGGCACCGCGCCGGACGGGTGCGGCTCCGGCGGGCGCGGGACGCGCTTCTCGCGTTCGGAGCGGCGGCGACGCAGCATGGGGCTCGGCATCCTTTCACCAGCGATCGGGATGCGCCGAACTCTAGTCGCTAGCGCCGTTTGCCCGTCTCCCATCCCCCGAGCCAGTGCCGGAACGCCTCCTGCCAGTGGTCACACGGCCCGGTCCGGCGCAGCAGCTCGGGGACGATCTCCCGCAGGTCCTCCGGCAGGATCCTCTTGCCGGTCCGGCCCGACAGCGCGCCGCGGCGCACGGCGTGCGCCCACGCGCGCAGACCGGGGATCCCCTGCACCACGGGTTCGACGTCGAGACCGTGCGACACGCCGGCGCACAACGTGAACAGGTACAGCCGGTGAAAGCCCGCGACGTGCTCGGCGGTCTTGCCGTCCTCCGGCGCGTACAGCGGGAACAGCTCGCTGATGTAGCTGAACCGCCTGGCCACCTCGATCAGGGCCGCGGTGACGGG
This sequence comes from Lentzea alba, assembly GCF_011067745.1. Lineage (GTDB taxonomy): Bacteria > Actinomycetota > Actinomycetes > Mycobacteriales > Pseudonocardiaceae > Lentzea > Lentzea alba. The sequence continues at coordinate 54,314 of NZ_JAAMPJ010000008.1, read as the reverse complement.
AGCGGACATCCTCCGCACGCTCCGCACGTCCTGCGCGACGACCCGGAACATGTACTCCAGCTCGGGGTCGAGCCCACCGGACGAGAAGAACCGCCGCAGCGCGGTCGGCAGCGGCCCGTCGACGTCGTCCAGCAACACCTGCGGCCCCACGAGCTCGACGAGGTCACGTGCCTGCAGCAGGTCCCGCTCCCACATGCGGAGCACGACGTCCGGTGCCTTCTTGCTGAGCCGGCTCAGCTCACGCGCCGACGGCAGCACGTCGTCGGCGTCGCGGCGCAGCATGCTCAGCGGTGGCGTCCGCGGACCGCCGGGCACCGCGCGGCCCCACTGTCCGAGCAGCACGACGACGAGACCGGCACCGAACCGCGGCGACACCGATTCCTGGTCCGGCCCGGTGCCTTCGTACAGGAGCTCGTGGCAGAGCTTGCGCAGCAGCGGCCAGTTCTCCTCCGGCAGGTCGAGCAGCAGCGTCAGGACCGCGCTGTCGAGCGTGGTGCCGACGACGCGGACGGCCTGCCGGTACAGCGCCAGCTGCGTCTTGGGCGTCGGGCTCATGAACCGCAACGACCTCAGCGCGAACTCCAGCAGCACGGGGTTCTGCCTGCCCTCACCGTGCTGGTCGAACACCAGCAGCGTCAGGCAGTCGTCGATCGCCCGCACCAGCCGCCGGTCCAGCTCCTGGATCGCGATCTGCGGCACCACCTCGCTCTGCCCGCTCACGATCAACGGCCGGATGCGGCTGACCAGCTCATGCGCGCCGTTGCAGTGCCTCACCATGAAGCACGCGGCGAAGTACTCCATGAACGTCCGGTGGGTGAACCCGTAGAGCTTCTCCCCGCGGGCGCTCACGCCGGTCCTGGTCAGCAACCACGCCCGGCCGCCGCAGTAGTCGAGGAACTCCTGCGCGGCCGTCGTGGCCGCGGCTCCCCCGCGGCCGACGACGTTGCGCGCGAAGTAGTCCCCGATCAGATCGCGCAGCTTCGCCTCGGTCTCGCCGCCCTGCGAGTCGACCCGGTTGAAGAAGTAGAAGGCCAGCTCCTGCACCAGGTAGCGGTGCTGGTCCTTGGGCCGGTACGCGCCGGGCAGCTGCCGCACCCGGTCCCACCGCTCGAACAGCAGCTCGGCGCACTGCTCGTAGACCTGCGGCCGGTTCTCCGGGATGTAGCCGTCGTACTCGTAGATCATGCACAGCAGCGAGAGCATCAACGGGTTCGTGCGCAGGTCACCGACGTGCACGCTGTCCAGCAGGAACATCGCGACCCGCTGCTCGGGGTCGGCGTGGTGCGGGCCCGAGGTCAGCCGGAACCAGCGCCCGACGTAGGTCTCGACCTGCGGATCGGTGAAGTCGGGCAGGTGGAACACCGGGAAGAGGTCGGGGTCGAGCCGCGCGCTCGAATAGCCCTCCTCCCGTGCCGTCACGACCACGCGCACCAGCGGGTAGCGCAGGCAGAACGCCTCGATCGCCTCCACGGTCGCACGGCGCCGGTCGACGTCGCTGATCTCGTCGATGCCGTCGAACACGATCACCGCGAGCCCCAGTGCGAGCACGTCCCGCACCACGCCGACGTCGTAGTCGTGCTGCGTCAGCACGCCGAGCCGTTCCGCGAGCAACGTCGCGTAGGACTCGTCCAGCCGTTGGTGGTCCTTGAGCTCCAGCACCATCGGAGCGAGCCTGCTGTCCTCCACCGCGAGCTGGTACATCATCCGGCGGATGAACGTGCTCTTGCCCGCGCCGGGGTTGCCGATCACCACGAACCGGCGCTCGGCCAGGTCGTCCTCGGAGATCGCCGTCCCCACGGAGCCGGCCGACGACCACGGCGCCAGCACCCGGTTGACGTAGATGTCCTCGATGGGGACCCGGTAGTCCTCACGCGAGTGCGGCATCACCAGCTTCGCGAACCGCCTGCGCATCTCCTGCTTGATCGACTTCACGGCGGCGTGCGCGGCGTTGACGCGGCGGTGGTCCGCGGCGATCTCGATCCGGTCCACGACCACCTGCGAGATCGGGTGGCCATCGCTCGTCGTGCCCGGCCGTTGGACGATCCGGGTCGCGTGGACCAGGTCGTTCTCGTCGAGCGCACCCGTCTGCTTCAGCTCGACGACCGCGAGCCGGACCGTGTCGCGCAGCTGCACCCACAACGCCGTGCCGATCGCGGTGGCCCGCTCGCCCGGCAGGTCCAGCTCGGCCGCCAACTCCTCGACGAACGTCTCCGCGAGCTTGTCCTGCTCCTCGGTGCGGTCGCCGGCCGAGAGCTCGAGGAAGGTGAAGAGCTCCAGCAGTCCGGCGCAGAGTCGTCCCGAGAGGTAGCCGGCCACGGCGTCCTGGTGCGCGCGGGCGAGCTCCAGCTCGGCCCACGCCGTGTTCTCCCGCACGGCCTCCGGTGCCGGCAGGACGGCGTCGAGCGACTCCTTCCACCCCTTCGCGGAAGCGCGGACGGCGATCACCCCAACGGCTTCCGCCGCCGACTGCCCCGCGAGTGCCAACAGCGCCGGATCTGCCACGCGGCGAAACTACAGAGATCTTGAGCGGCATTTCCGCTCGTGACGCGAACTTGGCCCGATCAGCCCAGCGGGCCGTCGTCCTTGGCCTTGCGTTCGACCAGGGGCAGGGACCTGAGCTGGCGCTCCAGGTGCCACTGCAGGTGTGCCGCGACCAGGCCACTCGCGTCCCGCCGGGCCACGTGGGGGATCTCGTCGACCACGTTCCACTGGCCGTGCAACAACGCCGAGAGCAACGTCAGCGTGTCCGACGAGGGCGACGCCGAGCCGGGCGGACGGCAGTTCGGGCAGCACGTGCCGCCGGCCTGGACGCTGAACGCCCGGTGCGGGCCCGGAGTGCCGCACTTGGCGCATTCGTTCACCGCGGGCGCCCAACCGGCGAACGCCATGGCACGCATGAGAAACGCGTCCAGCAGCAGCGACGGATCACGTTCGCCGGCCGACAACGCGCGCAGCGCACCCGTGACGAGCAGATAGAGCCGCACGACCGGTTCGCCCTCTTCGGCGGTGAGGCGGTCAGCGGTCTCCAAGATGGCGCACGCGGCCGTGTAGCGCTGGTAGTCGGTGACGATGCCAACGCCGAACGCGTCCAGCGTCTGCACCTGGGTGATGATGTCGAGCGACCGGCCGGGATGGAACTGCACGTCGACGTGGCAGAACGGCTCCAGCCGCGCGCCGAACTTCGACGACGTGCGGCGCACGCCCTTCGCCACGGCCCGGAGCTTGCCGTGCCGCTGGGACAGGAAGGTGATGATCCGGTCCGCTTCACCGAGCTTCTGCACGCGCAGCACGATGCCGGTGTCGCGGTACAGGTTGGCCATAGTGCCGTGACCTCCAGCCTTTGCCTCGTATTTCGCCGTTCAGACGGGTGCGTCGTGGTGCCGGCCCCGCATCCTCATCCTGGTTGGCTGTGGGTGCGGGGCCGGTGCCGCGAGGTGCCCTGCTGAGCGCCGGAAGGCGCGGCGAAGGCTGGTGGTCGCGGCACTAGAACCCCAGGCGGCGCAGCTGTTTCGGGTCGCGCTGCCAGTCCTTGGCGATCTTGATGTGCAGGTCCAGGTAGACGCGGCTGCCCAGCAGCGCCTCGATCTGCTTGCGCGCGGCCATGCCGACCTGCTTGAGCCGCTCGCCCCGGTGCCCCAGGATGATCGCCTTCTGCGACGGCCGTTCGACGAACACGAACGCGTGGATGTCGATCAGGTCGTTGCGGCCCTCGCGCGGCTGCATCTCCTCCACCACCACGGCGATGGAGTGCGGCAGTTCGTCGCGCACGCCCTCGAGCGCGGCCTCGCGGATCAGCTCGGCGACCAGGGTCTGCTCCGGCTCGTCGGTCAGGTCGCCGTCCGGGAACAGCTGCGGGCCCTCCGGCAGCTTCTGCAGCAGCAGGTCGCTCAGCTTGTCGACCTGGAAGCCGTCGACCGCAGAGACCGGGATGATCTCGGCGAACTCCATGACCTTCTGCAACGCGAGCAGCTGTTCCATCACCTGCTGCTGCGACACCAGGTCGGTCTTGGTGACGATGCCGACCACGGGCGTGCGCTTGGCGACCTTCTCGAGCTCGGCGGCGATGAACTTGTCGCCGGGGCCGACCTTCTGGTCCGCGGGCACGCAGAAGCCGACGACGTCGACCTCCGACCACGTCTCGCGCACCAGGTCGTTGAGCCGCTGGCCGAGCAGCGTGCGCGGCCGGTGCAGGCCGGGCGTGTCCACGAGCACCAGCTGGCCGTCCTCGCGGTGCACGATGCCGCGGATCGTGTGACGGGTCGTCTGCGGCTTGCTGGACGTGATGGCGACCTTGGTGCCCACCAGCGCGTTCGTCAGCGTCGACTTCCCTGCGTTCGGCCGGCCGACGAAGCACGCGAACCCGGAGCGGTAACCATCCATCCGTCCATTGTCCCCGGCACCGGCAACAGGGTTGTCGCCGGTCCCGGGATCTGCTATTCCGTCACGTCCGCGACAGGTCAGTACCAGGCCTTCTGGTGAACTGCCTGATCGTTTCCGGTGACGAAAGCGTCGATGCGGTTCGGACCCCACGACACGGTGCCGACGCCGGACGACAGCACACCGCCGTGCCACTCCCAGTCGTGCCACACGGTGTCGAACGCCTTGTGGTACAGCGCGTTGTCCGTGCCACGCGCGAAGACGTCGAGCCTGCCGGGCGCCCACGACGCAACGCCAGGCCCTTGGGCGATGCGACCGCCCAGCGACTCCCACGAACCCCACACGCCGTTGTCGGCCCACGTGTGATGCAGCGAGTCGTCGTCGCCCTTGGCGAAGACGTCGATCCGGCCGGCGTGCCACGACACCGCGGCGGGCGTCGAGGTGAGGTTGCCGCCCAGCGACGTCCAGTCGGACCAGGTGCCGTTCTCCAGGCTCTTCACGTAGAGCTTGTTGTCATCGGCGCCCGCGCGTCCGACGGTGAAGAGGTCGAGCCTGCCCGGCCCGCGCGACGAGATGGACGCGCCGTACCGGTACGTGCCGGTGTCGATCGTCTCCCACGGGTGCCACACGCCGTCGTACACGAGGCGTTGCACTCCGCCGTGCGCGTTGCCGGCCACGACGTCGATGCGGCCCGGTCCCCACGCCACCGCCGACGGCGACGTGGTGAGGTGACCGCCGAGCGACTCCCAGTCGAGCCAACGGCCGTTCTCGTACACGCGGTGCTTCAACGTGTAGTCGATGCCCACCGCGAACACGTCGAGCCGGCCGGGACCCCACGTGGTGACGGTGGGCGTGCCGTACATCTTCCCGCCGTGGCCGGTCCAGTCGCTCCACGTCGCGTGCGCCGCAGGCGCGGAAAAGAAAAGCGTGCCCGCGGCGATCGCGAGCACGCTGAACAAGGCAGACAACCGTCTCATGAGCACTTCCCCCCAGGTCAGTGCGGGTCAAGCCCGCTGGGGGCTAGCGAACCACCTCGGCGACGGTCCCGGCCGAAGTTGCACGGAAAACCGGCGCAGTTGCCGCGAGGTCCCGCACCGCGGACACCGAGCCCTCGTCGAGCGAGTCCGCGTCGGTCACCACGGCCGCGGCCTCGATGCCCTCGGCACCGCTCGACACCGCGGCGGCGATGGCGGCCTGCAGCGCGGTGAGCTTCAGCGACGGCAACGCGACGGTGGACGCGTTGTACGTGCGGCCGTCGAGGTCCCGCACTGCCGCACCCTCCGCAGCGCCGTTACGGGCGCGAACAGACCGTGCGAGCGTCACGAGTTTCGCGTCTTCAGCACCGATGTCAGTCATTTTCTTCGTTCTCCTTGTTCACCGGACGCACGAGCACAGTGGTGACCCGGATGCGGCCGCGTTCGTCCTTGCCACCCTCGGCCCGCATGCGCAGGCCCGCGATCTCGGCCTCGGTGCCGGGCAGCGGCACGCGCCCGAGCCGTTGCGCGAGCAGGCCGCCGACGGTCTCGACCTCGTGGTCGTCGAGCTCGGTGCCGAACAACGCGTCGAGGTCGTCGACCGGCAGGCGCGCGCTGACCCGCACCGCGCCGTCCTCGAGGTGCTCGACCGGCGGGCGGTCGTCGGTGTCGGACTCGTCGGTGATCTCGCCGACGATCTCCTCGAGGATGTCCTCGATCGTCAGCAGGCCCGCGGTGCCGCCGTACTCGTCGACCACGATCGCCATGTGCTTGCGGGACACCTGCATCTCGCGCAGCAGGTCCGCGATCGGCTTCGAGTCCGGGATGAAGCTCGTCGGCCGCATCAGCTCGGAGACGCACTTCGGGTCCTCGTCCTCGGCGAGCGTGGCCCGCATGAGGTCCTTCAGGTTCACCACGCCGAGCACGTCGTCGACGCTCTCGCCGATCACCGGGACGCGGGTGTAGCCGGTGCGCAACGACAGCGCGAGCGCCTGGCGCAGCGACTTGGCCTGCTCGATCCACACGATCTCGGTGCGCGGCACCATGATCTCGCGCGCGATGGTGTCACCCAGCTCGAACACCGAGTGGATCATCTCGCGCTCGCCCTCGTCGACGACGCCGCGTTCCTGCGCCATGTCGACGAGCTCGCGGAGCTCCACCTCGGACGAGAACGGGCCCTCGCGGAAGCCCTTGCCGGGCGTGATCGCGTTACCGATGAGGATCAGCAACTTGCTCAACGGCCCGAGCACGCGGCCGAGCTGCCGGACCGTGCCCGCCGCGATCAGGCTCACGCCGTACGGGTGCTGACGGCCGATCGTGCGCGGTCCGACACCGACGAGCACGTACGACACGACGAGCATGCTCAGGCACGAGTACAGAACGGCGAGCCAGTCCTGTTCCACGTACTGCAGGTACACGCCCGTGACGAGCACCGTCGCGAACAGCTCGCAGAACAGGCGCAGCAGCAGCAACAGGTTGACGTGCCGCGGCCGGTCGTTGAGGACCTGCAGCAGCTGCCCGGTGCCCCAGCGGCCCTGTCGTTGCAGCGCCTCCACCCGTGCTCGTGACACGGTGCCGAGCGCGGCGTCCACACACGCGAAGACACCGGCGGCGAGCACGAGCAGAACGGCCAGCACGATCACACTGGCAGGGTTCTCGCTCATCGGACTCAGGCTTCTTCGTTCTTCTCGTCCAGGCCGACCGCGCCGAGCACCTTGTCGTCCGTGCTGCGCTGGTGCGCCGCCCGTTCGGCCTCGTCGCGAGCGTTGCGGAAGTCCGCGAGGATGCGGTTCTGCAGCGTGAACATCTCGCGTTCCTCAGCCGGCTCGGCGTGGTCGTAGCCGAGCAGGTGCAGCACGCCGTGCACGGTCAGCAGGTGCAGCTCGTCCAGCAGGCCGTGGCCCGCCTTCTTGGCCTGGTCCTTGGCGAACGCGGGGCACAGCACGATGTCCCCGAGCAGCGCCGGACCGAGGCCCGCCGCGTCGGGCCGGCGCGCGGAGTCCAGCTCGTCCATGGGGAAGGCCATGACGTCCGTCGGGCCCGGCAGGTCCATCCAGCGCTCGTGCAGGTCGGCCATCACGTCCAGCTCGACCAGCAGGACGGACAGCTCGGCCAGCGGGCTCACGCCCATGCGGTCCAGCGCGAAGCGGGCGGCGGAGACGATGGAACCCTCGTCGACTCCGACACCCGACTCGTTGGCGATCTCGATGCTCACGGCGCCTATCGTCCCCGGCGCTGGTTCCCCCGGCGTGCACCGGGTCCGTGGTGTGGCCCGTTCTGGTCCAGGACGTCCTGCTGGACCTGCCACTTCTCGTACGCGTCGACGATGTCGCCGACCAGGCGGTGGCGCACCACGTCCTGGCTGGTCAGCACGGAGAAGTGCACGTCGTCGACACCTTCGAGGATGTCCTTGACGACCTTCAGGCCGCTGCGCTGACCGCCGGGGAGGTCGACCTGGGTGATGTCGCCGGTCACCACGACCTTGGAGCCGAAGCCCAGCCGGGTGAGGAACATCTTCATCTGCTCGGGCGTCGTGTTCTGCGCCTCGTCGAGGATGATGAACGCGTCATTGAGCGTCCTACCGCGCATGTAGGCGAGGGGTGCGACCTCGATCGTGCCCGCCTGGGTGAGGCGTGGGATCGACTCCGGGTCGACCATGTCGTGCAGCGCGTCGTAGAGCGGGCGCAGGTACGGGTCGATCTTCTCGTAGAGCGTGCCCGGCAGGTAGCCGAGGCGCTCGCCGGCCTCGACGGCCGGGCGGGTGAGGATGATCCGGTTGACCTGTTTGGCCTGCAGCGCCTGCACGGCCTTGGCCATGGCGAGGTACGTCTTGCCGGTGCCTGCGGGGCCGATGCCGAACACGATGGTGTTCTTGTCGATCGCGTCGACGTAGTGCTTCTGGTTCAGCGTCTTCGGCCTGATCGTGCGGCCGCGGCGGCTGATGATGTCCAGGCTCAGGACCTCGGCGGGCGAGGCGTCGGCGTTCGCGCTCAGCATCGCGACGGTGCGGCGGACCGTGTTCTGGTCGACGGCCTGGCCGCGGCTCGCGAGGGTGACGAGCTCGGAGAAGACGCGCTCGGCGAAGGCCACGTCGGCGGGGTCGCCGGACAAGGTGATCTCGTTCCCGCGCACGTGGACGTCGGCGTCGAGCAGTTCCTCCGCGAGCCGGAGGTTCTCGTCACGCGACCCCAGCAGGCTGAGCACCGCGCCGTCTGGCACGGCGAACCGGGACTGACCTTCCTTGGTGCTCTGCTGTGTTTCTTCGGCCACGTGGCCCCGGCCTGCTTCCTGTCGCTCGGATCTGATGCGTCGATGCTAGTCCGGGCGAAAATGAGTGGCTACCGCTTTGCTCACCGTGTGTGCTCACCGACTGTGGAGATCCGCAGGCTTGGTGTCGACGACATACCCGAGTGCATGAAACTCATCACGGACCGAGGTTGGACGTGGACCTCGGCGCAGTGGGAGCTGATGCTCTCACTCGGCCCGGGCCTCGGCGCCTTTGACGGCGGGGCCCTCTTGGGCACGGCGCTGTCGACCCCGTATCCCGAAGCGCAGGCGATCAGCGGCGTACTGGTCGGCACCTGGGCCGAACGCCGGGGTGTCGGAACCGCGTTGATGTCCAACATATTGGATATCAGTCCGACGCCGGTGTCCGTGCTGTATGCGACGGCCATGGGTGAGCCGCTGTACGCCAAGCTCGGCTTTCACCCGGTCGAGGTGACGACCGAGTACCACGGCGTGCTCACCGGCGCGGCGGCCGGCGTGACCCGGCCGGTCACCGAGGCCGACCTGCCCGTGTTGGCAGCGCTGGACCGGGAGGTGTCCGGGTACTCGCGGACAGCGTTCTGGGACTTCGCGCCGTCGAAGTACTCGCTGCACGTCGCGGAGTTCGCCGGAGGACTCGGCGTGGTCGGCACCCGCGCGCTGGCGAACGGCCGCGCGGTCGGCCCGTTGATCGCGCCCACCGCGGCGGACGCGTGCGCGATGATCTCCGACGTGGTCGTCGGCGAGCAGTCGTTCCGCATCGACACCACGAACGCCGATGTCGCCGCCTACCTGCTGGCCGGCGGGTTCGAGCCGCGCAAGGGCTGCAGTCTGATGGTGTACGGCGCGACGGAGGCGCCGGGAGATCGGTCGAGGTACTTCACGCCCGCCTCGCTCGCGCTCGGGTGAGAGTCAGAGCTTCTCGCCGCCCAGCAGGTGCAGGTGGGCGTGAAAGATCACCTGCCCGCTGTCCGGCCCGGTGTTGAACAGCAACCGGTAGCCGCTCTCCGACACACCTTCGGCTTCGGCGACCTCTCGCGCGGCGGCGAAGAGGTCGCCGAGCTGTTCGCCGTTCAGGTCGACGGCGTTCGGCACGTGCTCGCGCGGAATGAGCAGCACGTGCACCGGCGCCTTCGGGTGGAGGTCGCGGAAGGCGAGCGTCGTCTTGGTCTCGTGCACGATCGTCGCGGGAACCTCACCGTCGACGATGCGGCAGAACAAACAGGACATGCCCTCCAGCTAAGCGAAGATGGCGTCCAGTTGCTCGTCGACGGCCTCGATCATGTCGTCGGCGGTGAGTTCCTCGGGCCCGAGCCCGTGGTGGATGTTGAGTCCGTCGATCAGCACGATCAGCCGCCGCGCCGACTTCATCGGCACAACACCGTCCCGCAGTTGCCCTGCCTTCTGAGCAGCGGTGAGAAGGCCCGCGATCTCGCCGTACAAATGTCGCGTGCCGTAGCGCTCCAACTCGTGCAACGACGGTTCGACCATCGCGCGCGGCAAGAACGACAACAACACGGCGGCCTCAACGCGCCGTTCGTCGTCCAGGGCGAGCAATTCGTGCGCGACGGCCCTCAACAACTCGCGGTTGCCGACCGAGGTGTCGAGCTTCTCCAACCGTGCGATGAACCGCCGGTACGCGAGCTCCATCGCGAACCCGAGCAACGCGTCCTGCGTCGGGAAGTAATGGCGCAACGACCCGCTCGACCACCCGGACTCGGCCGCGACGGCACGCACGGAGGCGTGGTCGATCCCGTCGCGCTGCACGATGCGCCACACGGCCTCGGCAAGCTCGCGGCGACGTTCCTCGTGGTCGACAACCTTCGGCACCGGCCCTTTTTAGCAGTCGCGAGCAAGCCGAACGACAGCCGCGCGGGACCTCTCCCACGACTCCGTGCCCGGCGTGATCATGTCCATGTGCCCGCCCCCGGCCACCACGACGAGTTCGGCCTGCGGCTCGACCTCGCAGAAGCCGATGCTCTGCGCGACCGGCACGTCCTCGTCCTGATCGCCGTGCACGCAGATCACCGGCTTGCCGATGGGCACGAGCGCGGCCGGCGAGGCCTCCGCGAACTGCTCTTCGGAACACAACTCCAGCGCCCGCGGCGTGACGTGCCGGGTGAAGTCGAGCACGGCCGCCTGAGCGACAGCTCCGACCACTCGCGCGCTGTGCTTGGCCGCCCACACAGCGAGATGGCCTCCGGCGCTGTGTCCGAGCGTCACCACGGGCCCGATGTCGACGGCGTTGATGGCGGCGAGCACGTCCTCCCCGGTTTGCGGCCATCCCCCACCGCCGCTCACACGCCGGTATTCGATGTTCCAGACGGCAAATCCGTCGGCGACAAGGGTGTCCGCGAGGGGCCGCCCGAGTTCCAGCCCGTAGCGCTGGTGCCAAAAACCACCGTGAATGACGACAACAGCACCCTGAGTCGCGCCCTCGGGAAAATGAAGCTCGCCGAACTGACTGGGGTGATCACCGTAAGCAATCCGCTGCACACGCAGAACTTACGCGAACGCCAACAATTAGCCGGGAAGCAAGGCCAACGCGGGGAGACGCGGTGAGATGCGGAGGGATGCAGGCGGCGCGAAGATTTTGACAGGGCCTGCCGACGCCGAAGGCGAGGCGGCCCATGGGGGTCCGGGGGCTTGCCCCCGGCGTGGGGTTTGGGGGCTCGGCCCCCAAAAGACACGCTTTTGGTGCTGGCCGCGAAGGCGCGCCAGCGCCGAGCAGCCTGCACCAAAACCAAAAGGGGCGCCTCGCGGTCCGAAGCCTGGGGGTCGCTTCGCCGCGAGGCGCCGACGCCGGACCGAGGGGGGAGGTGTCCGGCGAGTCCTTTGGTGTGAAGGGTCTAATGGTCTACTCCGTTTCCGGATAGACCAATCAACCCCTCTGCAAACTAGGGTAACCCCATCGGCCTGCGATTCGCTACAACTTGCGTCAAGCCAATCCATCCGATGTTCACCTTCGGAGTGAACTGGATCACCAGCGCGCGGTGAGTACCCCGAGCGCACCAAGAGCAACCGCCGCAGCGGTAGATGCACGCAGAACGGTTGGGCCCAATCGGACGATCCGCGCGCCCGAAGATCGCAAGGCGTCCAGTTCCTCCGGCGTGATCCCACCTTCCGGACCGACCACCAGCAGCACGTCCCCGGCAGCCGGCAACGGAACGTCGGCGAGCCGTTCGGTCGCGCTCTCGTGCAACACGAGCGTCAGCGCCGACGACGACACGCGCTGGGAAAGCTGGGTCGTGCTCACGGGTTCGTCGACGAACGGCACCCGCGCACGGCGGGCCTGCTTGGCCGCCTCACGAACCGTGGATCGCCAGCGCCCCAACGCTTTCGTGCCGCGCGGGCCGTCCTCCCACTTCGCCACGCACCGGGAGGCTCGCCACGGCACCACACCGTCCACACCGGCCTCGGTGGCCAGCTCGACGGCGAGTTCGCCGCGGTCGCCCTTCACCAACGCCTGGGCGAGCACGACGCGCGGCGTCGGTTCGGGCTCCACGGAACGCTCGACCACGCGCAGCGACAACGCATCGCGCTCGACCGCGACCACCGAACACCGCACGAGCGCGCCGGAACCGTCGGACAGCACGAGCTCCTCGCCCGCGCGCAGCCGGCGCACCGTGGCGGCGTGCCGGCCTTCGGGGCCGTCCAGCACGAACTCCTCGCCCGGCGGGAGCGCCGGGACGAGGAAGACCGGCAGCGTCACCGGTGGCCGCGCGAGGCGCGCAGCCGGGAGAACAGTCCGCCTCCGCCCTTGCCGTTGTGCGACAACGAGGGCTCGTTCTCACCGCGCAGCTCGGCGAGGTCGCGCAGCAGCGACGCCTGCGCGGCGTCGAGCTTCGTCGGCACGACGACCTCGAGGTGCACGTGCAGGTCGCCGCGACCGTCGACGCGGCCGGTGGAGCGCAGCTTCGGCATGCCGCGGCCAGTCATCACGAGCTGCGTGTTCGGCTGCGTACCGGGCTCGATCTGCAGTTCTTCCTCGCCGTCCAGCGTCTTCAACGGCAGGGTGGCGCCCAGCGCGGCCGTCGTCATCGGGATCTGCACCACGCAGTGCAGGTCGGCGCCGTCGCGTTCGAAGATCTCGTGCGGGTGCTCCTCGACCTCGACGTAGAGGTCGCCGGCCGGGCCACCGCCGGGGCCGACCTCGCCCTGGCCCGCGAGGCGCACGCGCATGCCCTCGGCGACACCGGCGGGGATGTTCACGGAGATCGTGCGGCGCGACCGCGTGCGGCCGTCACCGGCGCACTGCTGGCACGGGTCGGGGATGACCTCGCCGAAGCCGCGGCACACCGGGCACGGGCGCGACGTCACGACCTGGCCCAGGAACGAGCGCTGCACGGACTGGACCTCGCCGCGGCCGTTGCAGGTGTCGCATTGGACCGGCTTGGAGTTGTTCTGGGTGCCGGCGCCGTGGCAGCGGTCGCACAGGATCGCGGTGTCGACGGTCAGCTCACGGGTCGCGCCGGCCGCGCACTCCTCCAGCGTCATGTCGAGCCGGATCAACGCGTCGGAGCCCGGCTGCACGCGGCTGCGCGGACCACGACCGCCGCCGGTCGAGGCGCCGAAGAAGGCGTCCATGATGTCGCCGAGGCCGAAGCCCGCGAACGGGTCACCGCCGGGGCGGCCACCGCCGCCCGAGTCGAGCGGGTCGCCTCCCAGGTCGACGACGCGGCGCTTCTCGGGGTTCGACAACACCTCGTAGGCGGCCGTCACCTCCTTGAAGCGGGCCTCCTCGTTGGGATTGACGTCCGGGTGCAGCTGCCTGGCGAGCTTGCGATAGGCGCGCTTGATCTCATCCTGTGTCGCATTCTGCGAGACACCGAGGATGCCGTAGTAATCCCTGGCCACCTTGTTCGCTTTCGTGTTCATCTCAGTGCAAGAAGTTTCTGGTCAACGACCGGTCAGGATCTCACCGACGTAGTTGGCAACCGCGCGGACGGCCGCCATTGTTCCGGGGTAGTCCATGCGCGTCGGTCCCACGACGCCCAGACCCCCGAGCGGATTGTCACGGCTGCCGTAGCCGATGGACACCACGGAAGTGCTGCGCATCTCAGCCGCCTCGTTCTCCTCGCCGATGCGCACCAGCACGCGACCGGGGTCGCGGGAGGCGGCGAGCAGCTTGAGCACGATCACCTGTTCCTCGAGCGCTTCCAGCACCTGCCGCAGCGATCCGGGGAAGTCCGTGATGTTGCGGGTGAGGTTCGCGGTGCCGCCGAGCACCAGCCGTTCCTCCGGGTGCTCGACCAGCGTCTCGATGAGCACGGTAGCGACTCGCAGCATCGGGTCGCGCAGGTTCGGCGGAACCTCGTCGGGGAGTTCGGCGACCTTGGCCGAGGCGTCGGCCAGGCGCTGGCCCGCCATCGCGGTGTTCAGCACCCCGCGCAGCTGGGCCGTGTGCTCCTCGCTGATCACGTCGCCCAGCTCGACGATCCGCTGGTCGACGCGGCCGGTGTCGGTGATCAGCACCAGCATCAGCCGGGACGGCGTGATCGGCAGCACCTCGAGGTGCCGCACGGCCGCGCGGGACAGGGTCGGCACCTGGATCACCGCGACCTGCCGGGTGAGCTGTGCGAGCAACCGCACGCTGCGGCGCATCACGTCGTCGAGGTCGAGCGCCCCGTCGAGGAAGCTCCGGATGGCCCGCTTCTCCGCCTGCGAGAGCGGCTTGATCTCGCTCAGCTTGTCGACGAACAGCCGGTAGCCCTTGTCCGTCGGCACCCGACCGGCGCTGGTGTGCGGCTGGGCGATGTAGCCCTCGTCCTCCAGGGCGGCCATGTCGTTGCGCACGGTCGCGCTCGACACACCCAGGTTGTGCCGCTCGACCAGGGCTTTCGACCCGACGGGCTCCTGGTTGGACACGTAGTCGGCGACGATGGCGCGCAGCACCTCGAACCGACGCTCATCGGCGTTCACGCTGTTCACCTCCGTGTCCCGTACTCCCGAGTTTACCCAGCCGGTTTCCCGCCTGGTCCCGGCTCTGAGGTCCACCGAATGTAAACACCGCAGAACTCGCCGGTTCCCTTGACCGACCGCTCAACCGAACCGTTGGGTTAGAGCGCCGTCGCCCCGGTCAAGTGAGGGGTGCGCATGCGCAAGTTCTGGTGTCTGTTCCTGGCGGTGATGCTGCTCTCGCCACCTGGCGTCGCGGCGGCGCACGACTCGATCCGGGGCTGGACGATCCTCTCCGACAGCGACGCGGGCGCCGACGAGGTGATCGCGTCCGCGAAGAAGTACCGGGTCAACCACCTGCAGCTGTCCCACGAGGTGGTGCACGACCTGCAGGAGGTCCGCGACCCGCGCAGACAGGCGCAGGTGAACCGGCTCACCTCACTGGCCCACGCGTCGGGCATCAGGGAGGTCGCGGCCTGGGACCACGCCCTCTACAACCTGACCTACTACCCAGCCGAGTTCCGCACCGGCCCCGGCGGCACGATCGACCTCGACAACCCGGCGTTCTGGGAGTGGTTCCGGGGCGACTACCGCGCGATGCTCGACCTGGTGCCGCAGGTGGACTCGATCATCCTGACGTTCATCGAGACCGGTGCCCGTGTCGAGAACCAGCACTCCACCCGTTTGAAGACCGCCGAGGAGAAGCTCGCCTACCTCGTCGACCAGATCGCATCCGTGATCGACGAGCGCGGCATGCTGCTGTACCTGCGCACGTTCGGCTACTACCCCGTCGAGATGGACCGCACGATCGGCGCGATCGACCGCGTCCAGAACAAGCGCGTGCGCGTCATGGCCAAGGCGCAGCCGCACGACTTCTTCCTCACCCACCCAGTCGACGTCACGGTGCCGCGCATCAAACGCCCGGTGCTCATCGAGTACGACACCACCGGCGAGTACAACGGCCAGGGCAAGATCGCGAACGCGTTCGTCGCCGAGCACGCCGACCGGCTCCGGCACTACCGCAAGCTCCCCAACGTGATCGGTTACGTCGCCCGCACCGACCGCTACGCCGAGTCGCGGATCGTGGGCACGCCCACCGAGATCAACCTGTTCGCGTTGAAGCGCGCTTCGGAAGGAGCCTCGAACTCGCAGATCTACCTGGAGTTCGCGGCCCGCAGGTACGGCCTGCTCGCTTCACCTCACGTCGCCCGTGCCCTCGCCCGGTCGCCGGAAATCATCACCTCGACGCTCTACACGTTGGGCAGCAACAGCGCGAACCACTCACGGCTGGACTACGACCCGTACTGCTCCAGCTACCACCGCAGCGTGTCCGGCAAGTGGATCGACCCACCCGAGACGTTCGTGCGGCACGGCGTCAACAAGAAGTTCCACTACTGGATCGACGTCGCGAACCACCTGTCGCCGCCGCACTGCAAGACCGACGGCGTCCTGCGGCGCGAGGCCGGCTACGTGCTCGACCGCGGCTGGGTCACACCCGGCAACCTGATGACTTCGGAGTACCTCTCGTACCTCAAAGTCGAGAAGGACCACGGCGTCCAGCTCGCCGAAGCGTCGTTGCGCGATGTCGAGCGCGTCCGGAAGTTGCTGCGTCCCAACGACTATGCGCAGCTGAAGTCCTACTTCGAACGTACGGTGCTGACCGCGAAGCTGCATCGGGCGGTCGCGAAGGCGTACTTCGGTTACCGGATCTACGTGCAGCAGCCGTCCACCGAGCTCGCGCGCACGATCTGGACCGGGCTCGACGAGGCGCAAATCGTTGCGGCGCAGGTGAAGGCGTATCCGGCGCCACCGACCGGAGAGTGGAACTGGGTGGTCGACGCCAACCAGGCCGAGCTGTACTTCAAACGGATCTCGGAGGGCTGGGACCGCTACGCCGGCATCAAGGTCCCTCGACCCTAGCGTTTCTGTCGGTGGTGGTCGCTAGGGTCCAAACGTGGACAACGTGGTGTGGCTGCGGCCACCCGATGGAGAGCCGCCCGATGGGGAGCAGCCCGGCAAGGCGTGCCTGGTGCACAGCGACGACGAGTGGTGGGAGGGCACCGTCGTCTGGGAGGAGGCCCGCCGGGAGGACGGGTTGTGGTGGGGCACGGTGACGTATCGCAAGGACGGGCAGGAGATCACCGAGGTGCGCAGCCAGCACGACCTGCGCGCCCGCTGATCACGGCAACAGCCGCCTGACCACGGCGTCGGCCAGCAGTCGGCCCCGGTCGGTCAGCACGCAGCGATCGTCGAACGGTTCGAGCAGCCCGTCGGCGATCGCCTGCTTCGCTTCCTCACGCCCGGCGTCGTCCAGCACGTCGAGAGGCAACCCAGAGGCGAGGCGCAGCTCCAGCAGCACCCGCTCGACCCGCTGGTCCTCGTCCGACAACACCTCGCGCCCGGCCGCGGGCGAGAGCCCCTCGGCCAGCAGCGACGAGTAGCGCGCCGGGTGCTTCACGTTCCAGAACCGAACTCCGCCGACGTGGCTGTGCGCTCCCGGGCCGAAGCCCCACCAGTCGGCGCCCTTCCAGTACAGGACGTTGTGCTGGCACTGCGCCTCGACAGTAGTTGCCCAGTTCGACACCTCGTACCAGGAGAAACCGGCACCGGACAGCACGGAGTCGACCATCTCGTAGGACGACGCCAGCACGTCGTCGTCCGGCATCGGCAGGTCACCACGACGGATGCGGCGGGCGAGTCCGGTGCCGTCCTCCACGATCAACGCGTACGCGGACACGTGGTCGACGCCCGACTCCAGGACGGCGTCCAGGGAGGTGGCCAGATCCGAGGGGCGCTCCCCCGGCGTGCCGTAGATCAGGTCCAGGTTCACGTGCTCGAAGCCGGCGGCGCGGGCCTCGCGCGCGGCGTCGACCGGACGTCCTGGCGTGTGCTTGCGGTCGAGCACCTGCAACACGTGCCGGGCCGCGGACTGCATGCCCAGCGACACGCGCGTGTAGCCGGCCGAGCGGATGCCCTCGAAGAACGAGGGCGACGTCGACTCCGGGTTCGACTCGGTCGTCACCTCGGCGCCCGCGGCCAGGCCGAACGACTGATATATCGCATCCAATACATCAGTCAGGCCCGAGGCGCCCAGCAGCGACGGGGTGCCGCCGCCCACGAAGACGGTCGAAGCGGGCGGGGGCGAACCGAGAACGGAGGCCGCCAGGTCCAGTTCGCGGCGCAGGCCCTCCAGCCACGACTCGGGCGACGCGGAGGTGCCCAGCTCGCCGGGCGTGTAGGTGTTGAAGTCGCAGTAGCCGCAGCGGGTCGCGCAGAACGGCACGTGCACGTAGATGCCGAACGGGCGGGAACCGACACCGGCGAGGGCGGAAGGGGGAAGCGAACCGTCGGCGGGCGCGGGCTCGCCTTCGGGCAAAGCGGAGGGCATGACGTTCAGTGTCCACCACCAGGGCCTGTATCGAAGTCTGGACCCGGCTATCGCGGATCCAGACTTCGATACAGGCCCTAGCCCCGGATGGCGGTGTCCAGCCAGGCGTTGTGTCTGTCGGTGACAGACACATCACGGAGCGAAACCAGCCTAGGATGTCAACTTCCCCTCGTCAATCCCAGCATTCGGTTGGCGGTGGACCATGCACTGGACGCCAGGCACACTGAGGTCATGCATTCGACTGGAGTCCGCCTCGTGGCCCGCCGCCACGTCGACTTCCGTCGTGTCTCCAGCGCGATGTGCCGTCGCTCGGCATAACCGCGCGCTGATTTGTTCCCGTCGGCGCTTGGTGCGCTGACGAGACCCCCACCACAAGCACCTCTGGGCTCGCACGCGCACGAAGCGCCTCGAAACCCCGGAGGATGGCGATGGTCCCGCCGCAGACGTCACCGCGCGCCAAGCAGCGTCGCGGCGAGGGGCAGTGGGCGCTCGGTTACCGAGAGCCGCTGAACCCCAACGAGCGGAGCAAGAAGGACGACAACCCGCTCAACGTCCGCGCCCGCATCGAGAACATCTACGCCCACGGCGGTTTCGACTCGATCGACCCGGCCGACCTGCGCGGACGGTTCCGGTGGTACGGCCTGTACACGCAGCGCAAGCCCGGTATCGACGGCGGCCGCACGGCCACGCTGGAGCCGGAAGAGCTGGACGACGAGTTCTTCATGATGCGCGTCCGCAGTGACGGTGGCGCACTCACCACTCAGCAGCTCAAGGTGCTCGGCGAGATCTCGCAGACCTACGCGCGCGACACCGCCGACATCACCGACCGGCAGAACATCCAGTACCACTGGATCCAGGTCGAGGACGTTCCCACCATCTGGCAGAAGCTGGAAGCGGTCGGGCTCACCACGATGGAGGCGTGCGGCGACAGCCCGCGCGTCATCCTCGGCTCGCCGGTCGCGGGCATCTCGGAGAACGAGATCATCAACGGTCAGCCGGCGATCGACACCATCCTCGAGCGCTACATCGGCGACCCGCGGTTCTCCAACCTGCCGCGCAAGTTCAAGACCGCCATCTCCGGGCTGCAGGACGTCGCGCACGAGATCCACGACATCGCGTTCGTCGGCGTGAACCACCCCGAGCACGGTCCCGGCTTCGACCTCTGGGTCGGCGGCGGCCTGTCCACGAACCCCATGCTGGGCAAGCGGCTCGGCGCCTGGGTGCCGCTGGACGAGGTCCCGGACGTGTGGGAAGCCGTCATCAGCGTCTTCCGCGACTACGGCTACCGCCGGCTCCGGCACCGCGCGCGCATCAAGTTCCTCGTCGCGGACTGGGGTCCGGAGAAGTTCCGCCAGGTCGTGGAGGACGAGTACCTCAAGCGCAAGATGATCGACGGCCCGGCGCCGGAAGTCCTCAGCCAGCAGCTCGACCACATCGGAGTGAACAAGCAGAAGGACGGCCTGTTCTACGTCGGCGCCGCGCCGGTCGCGGGCCGGGTCTCGGGCTCGATCCTGGTCGAGGTCGCGAAGATCGCCGAACGGGCGGGCTCCCAGCGCGTCCGGTTCACGCCGCAGCAGAAGATCATCGTGCTGGACGTGCCCGAGGCCGAGGTCCCCACGCTCAAGAGCGACCTCGCCAAGCTGGGCCTGCAGGTCGACCCGTCGCCGTGGCGCCGGGGCATCATGGCCTGCACCGGCATCGAGTTCTGCAAGCTCGCGATCGTCGAGACCAAGGCCCGCGCCAACGACCTCGTCACGCAGCTCGAAGCCAACCTGAAGGACATCGTCGACGGCGTCACCGCGCCGATCACCGTGCACATCAACGGCTGCCCCAACTCCTGCGCCCGCATCCAGACCGCGGACATCGGCCTGAAGGGCCAGATCGTCACGGACGAGCAGGGCAACCAGGTCGAGGGCTTCCAGGTGCACCTCGGCGGCGGCCTCGGTCTGGACGCCGGGTTCGGCCGGAAGCTGCGCGGCCACAAGGTCACCGCGAACGAGCTGCCCGAGTACGTCGAGCGGGTCGTGCGGAACTTCGTCGCCCAGCGCGAGGAGGACGAGCGTTTCGCCCAGTGGGTCGGCCGCGCCGAGGAGGCATCGCTTCGATGAGCGAACGCGCGACGCCGTTCTACTGCCCCTACTGCGGTGACGAGGACCTTCGCCCGCAGGAGGAACCCAGCTACGCGTGGCTGTGCACCGGATGCCGCCGCGTCTTCAAGGTCTCGTTCGTCGGGCTCAACCTGCCGCAGGAGGTGAAGAAGTGAGCGATCTCAAGGAAGACCTCAAGATCGTCGCTGAGGCCGCGGAACTGGAGCTGAAGGACGCGAGCGCCGAAGAGGCGCTGGAGTGGGTCGCGCGGACGTTCGGCGACAGCTACATCGTCGCTTCCAACATGCAGGACGCCGTGCTGATCGACCTCGCCGCCAAGGTGAAGCCGGACTTCGACGTGCTGTTCCTGGAAACGGGTTACCACTTCCCGGAGACCATCGGTGTGCGCGACGCCGTCGGGGTCGTCTACCCGGACGTGCGCATCGTGAACGCCGCCGCCGAGCAGTCGGTCGAGGACCAGGAACGCGAGTTCGGCCTGCTGTACCAGTCGGATCCAGCGAAGTGCTGCAACCTGCGCAAGGTCGTGCCGCTGCGCCGCGAGCTCGCGAAGTACGACGCCTGGGTCACCGGTGTGCGCCGCGTCGACGCGCCCACCCGCGCGAACACGCCGATCGTGCAGTGGGACGAGCGCAACGGCCTGGTGAAGATCAACCCGATCGCGCCGTGGAGCGATGACGAGTTCAACGCCTACATCCGCGAGAAGGGCATCCTCGAGAACTTGCTGGTGCAGGAGGGGTATCCCTCCATCGGCTGCCTGCCGTGCACCGCGAAGCCGTTGCCGGGGCAGGACGCCCGCAGCGGCCGGTGGGCCGGCCAGTCGAAGACGGAATGTGGGTTGCACGGATGACTGCCAAAATTGCAACTAGCACAGCACTGGACACCCTGGGGCGCCTCGAATCGGAGGCGATCCACATCTTCCGCGAGGTCGCGGGCGAGTTCGACCGGCCGGTGATCCTCTTCTCCGGTGGCAAGGACTCGACGCTGCTGCTGCACCTCGCGATCAAGGCGTTCTACCCGGCGCCGGTGCCGTTCCCGCTGCTGCACGTCGACACCGGGCACAACTTCGACGAGGTCATCGAGTTCCGCGACCGCGTGGTGGCACAGCACGGTCTGCGCCTCGAGGTCGCGAAGGTCCAGGACTGGATCGACGACGGCCGCCTCGAGGAGCGCCCGGACGGCACCCGCAACCCGCTGCAGACCGTGCCGCTGCTGGACTCCATCACGCAGCACAAGTTCGACGCGGTGTTCGGCGGCGGTCGCCGGGACGAGGAACGCGCCCGCGCCAAGGAGCGGATCTTCAGCCTGCGCACGGCGTTCGGCCAGTGGGACCCGAAGCGCCAGCGCCCCGAGCTGTGGAACCTCTACAACGGCCGGCACCGCGCCGGTGAGCACGTCCGCGTGTTCCCGCTGTCCAACTGGACCGAGCTCGACGTGTGGAACTACATCGAGCGCGAGGGCATCGAGCTGCCGGACATCTACTACTCGCACGAGCGCGAGGTGTTCCTGCGCGACGGCATGTGGCTCGCCGAGGGCCCGTGGGGTACCGCGCGTGAGGGCGAGACGTTGCAGCGCAAGGTGGTTCGCTACCGCACGGTCGGCGACGGCTCCTGCACGGGCGCCGTCGAGTCCGACGCCGCCGACATCCACGCGGTGATCGCCGAGGTCGCCGCGTCCCGACTGACCGAGCGCGGCGCCACGCGGGCCGACGACCGGTTGTCCGAGGCCGCCATGGAAGACCGCAAGCGGGAGGGTTACTTCTAAATGAGCGACCTGTTGAGGCTGGCTACCGCAGGCAGCGTGGACGACGGAAAGTCCACGCTCGTCGGCAGGCTGCTCTACGACACCAAGTCCGTGCTCGCCGACACGCTCGACGCCGTGCACCGCGCGTCCGCCGACCGCGGGCTCGCGACGCCGGACCTGTCGCTGCTGGTCGACGGCCTGCGGTCGGAGCGCGAGCAGGGCATCACGATCGACGTGGCGTACCGCTACTTCGCGACGCCCAAGCGGTCGTTCGTGCTCGCGGACACCCCGGGCCACGTGCAGTACACCCGCAACACGGTCACCGGCGCCTCCACCGCGCAGCTCGCGGTCCTGCTCGTCGACGCGCGCAAGGGCGTCATCGAGCAGACCCGGCGGCACGCGGCGGTGCTCGCGCTGCTGGGCGTGCCCCGGCTCGTCCTCGCGGTCAACAAGATCGACCTCGTGGATTACGACGAGGTGACGTTCTCCCGCATCGCCAAGGAGTTCACGGCGCACGCGACGGCGCTCGGCTACACCGAGGACGCCGTGGTCGAGATCCCGGTGTCCGCGCTGGCCGGCGACAACGTCGTGGAGAAGTCCGCGAACACGCCGTGGTACGAGGGCCCGACCCTGTTGGAGCACCTGGAGAACGTGCCGGTCGAGCCCGACCCGCACGACGCGCCGTTCCGGTTCCCGGTGCAGTACGTGATCCGCCCGCGCACCGCCGAGCACCTCGACTACCGCGGCTACGCCGGTCTGGTCGCGGCCGGCACGATCAAGCCGGGCGACGAGATCGTCGTGCTGCCGTCGGGCCGTCGCTCGACCGTCACGAAGATCGACACGGCCGACGGCGAACTGACGGAGGCCGCGGCGGGTCAGTCCGTGACGTTGCTGCTGGCCGACGACATCGACATCTCGCGCGGCGACCTGATCTCGGTGGCGGGCAACGAGCCCAAGGTCACCGACGAGCTGGACGCCACGCTGTGCTGGCTCGCGGAGAAGCCTCTCCGCGCCGGTGCCCGAGTCCTCGTCAAGCACGGCACGCGCACCGTGCAGGCGATGGTCACCGAACTGCGCGACCGCTTCGACGAGCAGAAGTTGTCCAGTGTGGACAGCCCCAGCTCGCTGGAGCTCAACGAGATCGGCCGAGTGGCTCTGCGGCTGGCAGAGCCCGTTCCGCTGGACGACTACAGCTTCAGCCGGCGCACCGGATCGTTCCTGGTGATCGACGCCGCGGACGGCAGCACTCTCGCCGCCGGACTGGTCGGCGCGCCGCTGCCGGAGTTGGACGCGGCGAGCTGTACCGAGGGCGGCGACATCGCTGCCCAGGACGACCGCGCCCTCGTCTCCCCCGGTCCCTGAAAGGCCTCAGTCCCGTGAACCTCAAGCCCGCAGTCGCCATCGCCCTCATCGCCCTGACAGCACTGTCCGGTTGCAGCCGCCGCGGCACCGAAGAAGCGCCCGTCGCCCAGTCCAAGGGTGCCGCGACCGAGGTTCGCCTCGGGTACTTCCCGAACGTGACGCACGCCGCCGCGTTGATCGGCGTCGAAAAGGGCCTGTTCACCAAGGAGCTCGGCAACACCAAGCTCACGACGCAGACGTTCAACGCGGGCCCGGACGAGGTGAACGCGCTGCTGGGCGAGTCACTTGACATCGCCTACATCGGTTCCGGCCCGGCGATCAACGCCTACGCGAAGTCCAAGGGCGAGGCCGTGAAGCTCATCGCGGGCGCGACCTCGGGTGGCGCGCAGCTCGTGGTGAAGCCCGAGATCAACTCGATCGAGGACCTCAAGGGCAAGGTCGTCGCCACGCCGCAGCTCGCGAACACCCAGGACGTGTCGCTGAAGAAGTACCTGGCGGAGAAGAACCTCACCGGCCAGGTCACCGTCCAGAACGTCGAGAACGCGCAGTCGCTCGACCTGTTCAAGAAGGGCGACATCCAGGGCGCGTGGTCTCCGGAGCCGTGGTCGTCGCGCCTGGTCGCCGAGGCGGGCGCGAAGGTGCTGCTGGACGAGAAGACGCTGTGGGAGGGCGGGCAGTTCCCGACCACCGTGGTGATCGTGCGGACGAAGTTCCTGCAGGAGCACCCGGAAACCGTCGAGGCCGTGCTCAAGGGCCACGTCGCCGCCGTCGACTGGGCCAAGGCCAACTCCGGCGACGCGAAGAAGACCGTGAACGCCGCGCTGGAGAAGCTCACGTCCAAGAAGCTCGGCGAGAAGATCCTCGACTCCGCGTGGGACCACATCGAGCTGACCACCGACGCACAGGCCAAGACCTTCCCGCAGCTCGCGAAGGACGCCGTGACCGCGGGCGTGGCCAAGGAGGCGGCGAACGTCGCCGGGTACGCCGACTTCACGTTGCTGAACAAGGTTCTTCAGGCACAGGGCAAGCCGCAGGTGCAAGCAGCCGGACTGGACCAGAAGTAACTTTCCGAGGGGAACACGGACATGACCGCCACGCTCGAGACCACTGTTTCGTCTACTGTGGACACTGCCGTCGAACTGGCCGGCGTTCGCAAGGTGTTCGGCCACGGCAGCTCGGCCGTGGTGGCGCTCGACGGCGTCGACCTCAAGGTCAAGCCGGGTGAGTTCGTGTGTCTCCTCGGTGCGTCGGGCTGCGGCAAGAGCACGCTGCTGAACATCGTCGCCGGCCTGGACGGCGCGACGTCGGGTGAGCTGCAGCTCAACACGTCGCGCCCGGCCGTGATGTTCCAGGAACCCGCTTTGATGCCGTGGCTGACCGCTGCCCGCAACGTCGAACTGGCGTTGCGCTTCGCCGGCGTCGGCCGGTTGGCGCGCAAGCGTCGTGCGCTGGAGCTGCTGGAACTGGTGCGGCTCGGCGACGTCGCGGACAAGCGTCCGCACGAGCTTTCCGGTGGTATGCGTCAGCGCGTGGCTCTGGCTCGCGCGCTGGCGTCCACCACCGTGTCCCCGGACGGCGCTCCGGCCCTGTTGCTGATGGACGAGCCGTTCGCGGCGTTGGACGCCATCACGCGGGACGTGCTGCAGAGCGAACTGCTGCGCGTGTGGGAGACCACGAACACCGCGATCATCTTCGTGACGCACGACGTGCGCGAGGCCGTGCGCCTCGGCCAGCGCGTCGTGCTGCTGTCCTCGCGTCCCGGCCGCGTCGTGCGCGAGTGGGACGTCACGGACTCCTCGAACGAGGTGCTCGACGAGATCAACACCCATCTGCGAGAGGTCATCAGTGGCCACGCCTCCTGACACGCTCGACAAGGTCGGCGCCGGCCTCGACGCGCTGGACGTGCCCGTAGAGGCACAAAAGCCGCCGTTGTGGCGCCGTTTCCTCAAAACGGGCGTGCCACCGATCATCGCGTTCGCACTGCTTTTGGGCGTGTGGCAGGCGTTGTGGGCTTCGGCTCTGCTGCCGGAGTTCCAGCTGCCCGCCCCGGTCAACGTGTGGAACGAGCTGGTCAGCTCGATCGCCTCCGGCGAGGCGTTCAGCATTCTCTGGACCTCGTTGCACCGCGCGGTGTTCGGGTTCATCGCGGCGGTGCTGATCGCGACACCGCTCGGATTGCTGATCGCCAAGGTGCGGGTGGTGCGCGCGGCGATCGGGTCGCTGCTGACCGGCCTGCAGTCACTTCCTTCGGTGGCTTGGGTTCCGGCGGCGATCCTGTGGTTCGGCGTGACGCCGTCCACGATCTACTTCGTGGTGCTGATGGGTTCGGTGCCGTCGATCGCCAACGGTCTGGTGGCCGGCATCGACCAGATCCCGCCGCTGCTGCCGCGCGTGGGACGGGCTCTGGGCGCGGGGCGACTGGCCTCGGCGCGACACATCCTGTTGCCCGCCGCGCTGCCCGGTTACCTGGCCGGTCTGAAGCAGGGCTGGGCGTTCTCGTGGCGGTCGCTGATGGCCGCGGAGATCATCGCGACCTCGCCGCAGCTCGGCGTCGGGCTCGGCCAGTATCTGCACAACGGGTCGTCGTTGAACGACATCAACATGGTGATCGCGGCGATCTTCCTGATCCTGTTGGTGGGCATCGGCATCGAACTGCTGCTGTTCCGCCCGTTGGAGCGCGCGGTGCTGCGGGCCCGCGGATTGACGGGTGCGCTGTGACGCCGTTGATCGCCGTCGCGCACGGCAGCCGTGATCCCCGTTCGGCCGCGTCGATCCACGCTCTGTTGGACGTCGTGCGGTCGCTGCGGCCGGAGCTGGACGTCCGCGGGGGCTTCCTCGACCTGTGCGCGCCTCGGTTGAACGACGTGCTGCGCGAACCCGCGGTGGTCGTGCCTTTGTTGCTGGGCAAGGCCTATCACGCACGGGTCGACGTGCCGGCCGCCGTTGCCGAGTCTCGGGTGCCTGCCGTGGTCACCGATGTGCTGGGGCCGGATCCACGGCTGGAGTCGGCGGCCTTGCGACGGCTTTCCGAGGCCGGGGTTTCGTTCGGCGACAGGTCCTTGGGCGTGGTGCTGGCCGGTGCCGGGTCCTCGCACGCCCCCGCGAACGAGGCCGTGGCGCGCGTCGCCCGGCGGTGGGCTCGCGAGTCCGGCTGGGCCGGCGTGGAGCCCGCGTTCGCGTCGATCGCGTCGCCTGACGTGCCCACCGCCGTCGAGCGGTTGAAGGCTCGTGGGGCCACGCGGATCGCCGTCGCGTCCTGGTTCCTCGCACCCGGTCTGCTGCCGGACAAGGTGGCGTCCCTGGCTGGTGACGCCGTGGTGGCGCGGCCGTTGGGTGACGACGTCGAGGTGGCTCAGCTCGTGCTGGACCGCTACGACTCCGCGTTGGCACGCCAGACGGTCGCCGCTTAGCTCCTCTGGCTGGACAGGTACCCGACCGTGGTTGGCCCTCGCCGCCGGCCTGATCCGTCGAAACGCCACGACACGGGGCCATAGCGTGGTATCAACTGCGCAAACGGCACCGGGGGGCACCATGCACGATTTCGGCCACGGCGGCTTCTCGCGCAGACGACGCCGTTCCGGCCACCACCACGACCTGTCCGGGGCACCCTTGTGGGTCAAGGCGTTCGTGTGGGCGGGCACCCTCCTGGCGATAGCCGGCCTCGGTGTCGTCATGTACGGCGTCCTGATGCCCACGGACGTGCCTGTCCCCGCTCCGCCGGGCTTCCCCTCCCCACCGCACCGCCCGACCCCCAGCGTCGGAGGGCCCAACCTGCCGCTGGGCTTTGGTCTCTTCTTCGCCGGCTTCGTGCTGACGGCGATCGGCACGCTGGGCCACAGCACCTCGAAGCGGCGCTGACCCGCTCGGACTCGCCACTTCCGGCCGCCGCCACAAGATCGAATCCACAGCGCCGTTCGGGCGATGTGAAGTGTGAACTGTTGACGTGAAAACCTACTCATGAGTAGTCAAGGGTTACGCCGCGTGCTGGAAATGTCCCTCGTCCACTCATCGGGGAGAGGTCATGAAGCTAGCCGGAATTGCAGCAGCCGCACTGGTACCGATGCTGTTGTTCGCCACCAACGCGTCAGCAGCACCGCAGACCATCACCTACAAGCTCCGGGCGAGCGCCGCCGGGCAGTCGTCGGACTTCACGCTCGACCAGGGTGTTGACGCCAGTGCACCGGCGACGGTCGCGCCCAACGGCACCCTCAAGGTCACCATCGACCCCGCGCCGAACAAGATCCCGACCGAGGCCGGCGGGCGGCAGGTGCGGGAGATCAAAGGACTCGCGCTGAAGCTGCCGGTGCCCGGCAACTCGAAGTTCCAGTCCGCCTCGCTGTCCGGCGGCGCGGGACTGGGCGGCACGCCGACGATCGCCTTGCAGGGCAACGACGTCGTGCTCAGCGTTCCCGGGCCGATCAAGGGCGGGGCGGACTTCGAGCTGCCCACCGTGACGATCAACCTGCAGGCC
This sequence comes from Lentzea alba, assembly GCF_011067745.1. Lineage (GTDB taxonomy): Bacteria > Actinomycetota > Actinomycetes > Mycobacteriales > Pseudonocardiaceae > Lentzea > Lentzea alba. The sequence goes on along the minus strand of NZ_JAAMPJ010000008.1, from coordinate 26,732 downwards.
GGCGGCACCGGCACCATCACCACGAAGCTCGGCGGCACCAGTTACGACGCGCCCGGCCTCACCTTCACCGCGGTCGTCACGGTCATCGGGATCCCGATCAACGCCGCCGCGAAGGGTTACCCGGACCCGAGCCCCGTGCTCACCACCACCACGATCGGCTAGCACTCCTGATGCCCCAACCCCTGCCGGGCATCAGGAGGTAGCCGCGACCAGAGCGGTCATCGTGGCGAGCGTCGTGCGCAGGTCTTCCAGTGAGACCTGCGCACTGACGCGGTTCGCCCACTCGTGCTGCGCTTCCCGCAACCGCTCGATGGCCGCGTAACCCTCCTCGGTCGGCCGCACCAACTTGGCCCGCTGATGCGCCGGGTTCGGCAGGTATTCGGCCAAACCCTTGTCCACCAACAGGTCCGCGATCCGTTGCACGGACTGGCGGGCCAGCCCCATCTCGCGGGCGATGCCCGAGACCGACAGCGGTTCGCGCAGCACCGCGCCCAGCACCTGCCACCACGCCGCGGTCAGACCGACCGGCTTCGTCATCACCTCGGCCGCGTCGAGAAACGCTCCGTACAAACGGAAAGTCCTCATCACGACGTCGGTCAGCACGTCACCTGATTCAGTCCTGGGCACCGACTCACTCCTGGACACTCGCCACCAGCTTCCCGAACGCCTCGGCGGTGTCGTCGCGGTTGAACTCGTACCAAGCAGTCAAAGTCTTGGGAGAGAACGTCTCCAGCTCCGCCAGCACCTCCCGCGCGAACTCCAGCGAGCTCGCGCCACCCGCCGTGATCACGCCATCAGCGCGCACGACCCGTTCGTCGCGGTACAGCGCCGCGCCGCCGTAAGAACCAAGTCCCTGAGGGAAGTTCGACGTGTGCGCCACGTCGTCCAGCAGCCCCTCGGCCGCGAGCCCCACCGTCGCACCGCAGATCGCCGCCACCGGCTTGCCCGCCTCGCGGAACCGCCGCGCGAGCTTCCCGAACGCCGCCAGCGCGCCGGTCTCCCACCCGTCGCCACCCGGCAGCACGAGCATCGCGGCGTCGTCCAGCGAAACGTCGGACAGAGCGACGTCCGGCAGCATCCGCACACCACCCAGAGTGCGGATCGGGTCGAGCGTGAGCCCGACCGTCTTGATCTCGTAGCGCCCTGGCCGCACCTGGAACTGCTGCATGCTCACCTGCGCGGCCACATGGCCGTACTCCCAGTCCGCGAGCTCGTCGTAGAGGCCGAGGTACACCGTCTGCGTTGTCATGACAGTAGACTGTCATATTCGACAGCATGCTGTCAAGAAGGAGCCCGGCTAAGGTCAGCGACATGGCAGACGAGCTGGTCCACTACGAGGTGCGGCGTGGCATCGCGACGATCACGCTGGACTCTCCCCACAACCGCAACGCCCTGTCCGCGCAGCTGCGCCGGGAGCTCAAGGAGCACCTGACCGCGGCCGCAAGCGACGACCAGGTGCGGGTGGTCGTGCTGACCCACACGGGCACCGTGTTCTGCTCCGGCATGGACCTCAAGGAGGCCGCCGGCGCGAGCGCGGGAGACCAGGGCGTCAACGAGTTCCCCGCGATCCTCGAGCAGCTCTGGACCAGTCCGAAACCGGTCGTCGCCGCGCTCAAGGGCCCGGCCCGCGCGGGCGGCGTCGGCATCGTCGCGGCCTGCGACATCGCCGTCGCCGCGAACGAGGCGACGTTCGCGTTCAGCGAGGTCCGGATCGGTGTCGTGCCGGCCGTGATCTCGGTGACCGTGCTGCCGCGCCTGCTCCCCCGCCAGGCCCACGAGCTGTTCCTCACCGGCGAGGCCTTCGACGCCCAGCGCGCCAAGGAGATCGGCCTGCTCAACTCCGCCGTGCCGGTCGACGGCGTGGACGCCGAGGTCCGCCGCTACACCGACATGCTCGCGCTCGGCGCCCCCAACGCGCTCGCCGCGACCAAGGAGATGCTGCAGCAGGAACGGTCCACGAACCTCGGCGAGGTCTTCGCGGACATGCTCAAGCTCTCGGCGCAACACTTCGGCGGACCGGAGGGCCAGGAGGGCATCACGGCGTTCAAGGAGAAGCGCAAGCCCTCCTGGGTTCCCACAGAAGGCTAGAACCAGCCGGTGCACTCGATGACGCCCTGCGACGAACCGCAGGCGCGCATCACCTTGCCGTCGTTCTTGAACGCCTCCGTGTACTTGGCCGAGCCGGAGTCGATCCGCGTGTACCCGAGGAACCCCTCGTGCGAGTTGGCCGAGGGGTCCTTGCGGTCGGTCCAGATCTCCTCGCCCGGCGTGCCGTAGGAGATGCGGCCCCAGGCACACTTGGACTTGTTCGACGCCCGCAGCTCGATCACGCGGCCGTTCTGCATGGTCACCGGGTTGTCGCCGTCGATCGTCTCGAACGGCGTGAACGGCCCCTCCTGCGAGCAGTCGGGGTCACCGGCGAACGAGACCGCCGGACAAAGCACACCAACAACTGCAACGACGCTGAGCACACAGCTCAAGCGGCGGAATTGCGTTCCCATGGGTCTGCACTGTCCACTCCGGACAGCAAAAGCGCAGCCCAAGTCACCGTTCTGTGCGAATCACCCGCAGTTTTCGGTCACCTGATTCAGCGGTCCGTTTCGCAGCGTCACGCAGGACCTCCGAAACGGAAGAGTCCAAATCAGCGGGCACGACCAGAACGTACTCACCCTCGGGCAGCCACGAGAGATCGCTCAGGCTGTCGTACAACGCGTCCAGGTTCTGCCCGAACCAGTCCGGGAAGTCCAAAGCCTGCGCAATGGCAGCGATAGCCGCCTGCTTTTCCGAAACGAGAATGTGCCGTTTCATTTGCTCACGTCCACGACGACGAACGTCGAATAGTGGTCGCCGGTGTAGAAGACTTCCTTTTCCGAACCGGTCACGATCCGGCGGGCGCCGCGGTCCGGGCTACCGGGCGTCGGCACGGTGTACTCCTTGTAGTACCCGGACTTCTGCTGCGGCAGCCGCTTCTCGCGGTTCTCGAACGTCACGCCGTCGTTGCGCGGGTACGGGAACGGACCCTTCGCCTCGATCAGCTTCCACGTCTTCGCGGCCTCGACCGGCAGCTTCGAAAGAGCCTGCACGTCCAGTTTCGAAGACGACGCACCAGGTACGGCGAGCTGCGAGGCCGACGGCGAGCTGCTCGCGGGCGGCGTCTCGGGGTTGGCGACGTTGTCCTTGACGAACCACCCGACCACGACCAGCGCGATCAGGCCGACCAGGGCAACGGTCAGGCGACGACCAGGACTCACGCGGCGACCTTCTCCGACTCGGGCTCGGGTTCGGGCTCAGGAGCCGACGCGGGGTTCTTCGCGCCCCAGTCCGCAACCCTGTCGATGAGGCGCGCCACGCCGAGACAGGCCGGCAGCACCACGATCATCACGACGGGGAACTGCACGGCGACGGGCAGCTGCACGACCCACAGCTCGACCCCGTCCCACCACTGCACCAGCCAGTCCACCCGCCCCACCCTAGTCCCGTGACCGGTGTCACGGCATTTGGCCAGCCCCCGGATGGGTATGTTGCGAACCATGTTCGCCGTTTACGCAGCAGAACCCAGTCCCGAGAACCCGCTGGCCTCGCTTCGCGTCGGCGAGCGCCCCGAGCCCGAGGTCCCGGACGGGTGGGTGCGCGTCGCCGTGAAGGCGGCCAGCCTCAACATGCACGACCTGTGGACGTTGCGCGGCGTCGGCATCAAGCCCGAGCAGTTCCCGATGATCCTGGGCTGCGACGGTGCCGGCGTTCTCGACGACGGCACCGAGGTGGTGCTGCACTCCGTCATCGGCGACCCGAGCTGGTCCGGTGAGGAGACGCTCGACCCGAAGCGCACGCTGCTCACCGAGAAGCACCAGGGCACGTTCGCCGACTACGTGGTCGTGCCGGCCCGCAACGCGCTGCCCAAGCCCGCCGACCTGTCGTTCGCCGAGGCCGCCTGCATGGGCACGGCGTGGCTGACCGCGTACCGGATGCTGTTCGTGAAGTCGGGCCTGCGTCCCGGCCAGACGATGCTGGTGCAGGGCGCGTCGGGCGGTGTGTCGACCGCGCTCATCCAGCTCGGCCGCGCTGCCGGGTTCCGCGTCTGGGTCACCGGCCGCAGCGAGGAGAAGCGCGCGCTGGCCACCTCCCTCGGCGCCCACGACGTGTTCGAGTCCGGTGCCAGGCTGCCCGAACGGGTCGACGCGGTCTTCGAGACGGTCGGCAAGGCCACCTGGTCGCACTCGATGAAGGCGTTGAAGCCCGGCGGCATCGTGGTGATCTCGGGCGCGACGTCCGGTGACGCTACCGCGGCCGAACTCCAGCGGCTGTTCTTCCTGCAGCTGCGCGTGGTCGGCTCGACCATGGGCACCCGCGAGGAGCTGGGCGACCTGATCCGGTTCTGCGCGCTCAACGACCTCAAGCCGCAGATCGGCGCCGAGCTGAAGTTCGAGGACGCCGAGCAGGGCCTGAAAGCGATGCTGGACGGCGAAACGGCGGGCAAGATCGTCCTCAGCAGGCCGTAAACAGCACGAAGGGCCAAAAATCGGCTCTCTGATTGGTGGGTTCGGACAAACCGCGTGACAGTTGACGCGAATAAGTTCGCCCGGACCCACCATCAAGGGAGCTGAGGCATGACTACCCAGGGCGTCTTCCGGCGCAAGCCCATCGACCAGATCGCCGAGGACAAGGGCGAGGGGCTCACCAGAACGCTGGGCCTGTGGCAGCTGACCGCGATCGGCATCGGCGGCATCATCGGTGCGGGCATCTTCTCGCTCGCCGGCGCCGTCGCGAACAAGACGGCGGGCCCGGCCGTGCTGATCTCGTTCCTGGTGGCCGGCGTCGCGAGTGCGGCGGCGGCGTTCTCGTACGCGGAGTTCGCGGGCCTGATCCCCAAGGCGGGCAGCGCTTACACCTACGGCTACGCGGTGCTCGGGGAGATCGTCGGCTGGTTCATCGGCTGGGACCTCCTGCTCGAGTACACCGCGATCGTGGCGGTGGTCGCGATCGGCATCTCGGGCTACTTCACCGAGCTGCTCAGCCTCCTCAACATCCAGCTCCCGCAATGGATGCTGGGTGCGCCCGGCACAGAAGGGCAAGGCGTCGAACCGGGAAGCTACAAGGTCAACCTGTTCGCGGTGGTCCTCTGCCTGCTGATCGCGTACGTGCTGAACCTCGGCATGAAGAACGCGGCGCGGTTCGAGACCACGTTGGTGTACCTGAAGGTCGCCGTGGTGCTGCTGGTGATCGGCGTCGGCGTCTTCCACATCGACACCGACAACTACAACCCGTTCTTCCCGTTCGGCTTGAGCGGCGCTTTCACCGGTGCCGCAACGGTTTTCTTCGCGGTGTTCGGTTACGACGCGATGAGCACCGCGGCGGAGGAGTCGAAGGACTCCCAGCGGCACATGCCGAAGGCGATCATCTACTCGCTGGCGATCTCGATGGTCCTGTACGTGCTGGCCTGCCTCGTGCTGACCGGCATGGTCAACTACAAGGACGTCGACGCCGAAAGCGCGTTCGCCACGGCGTTCGCGGACATCGGCTTCCACTGGCTGGGCATCATCATCAGCGTCGGCGCGATCCTCGGCATCACGACGGTGCTCTTCACGTTCCTCCTGGGCGCGGCCCGCGTCGGCTACTCGATGAGCCGCGACGGCCTGCTGCCCCAATGGTTCGCGAAGACGCACCCGGTGAAGCACGTGCCGTCGCGCATCACCTGGGTGCTGGGCATCGCCTCCGCGGTCATCGCCGGGTTCCTGCCGATCGCGGAGGCCGCCGAGCTCACCAACATCGGCATCCTGCTGGCGTTCGTCGTCGTGTGCATCGCCGTGATCGTGTTGCGCTACAAGCAGCCCGACCTGCCGCGCACGTTCAAGACGCCGGGCATGCCGGTGGTGCCGATCATCGGCGTGATCTTCTCCATCTGGCTGATCACGTTCCTCACCCCGGAGACCTGGCTGCGGTTCGCGGTCTGGTTCGTGATCGGCCTGGTGATCTACTTCGCCTACTCGAAGCGCAACTCCGTCATGGAGAAGTCCGAGCGGTGACCTGCTGGTCGAGCACGGACAGCGGCACCGGTCCGAGCCCGATCACGAGGTCGTGGAACTCCCTGACGTCGAAGCGGTCGCCCAGCCGGGCGGCCGCTTCGGCACGAACGCGCTGGATCTCCAGGCGCCCCACCATGTACGCCAGCGCCTGGCCCGGCGTCTCGATGTACCGGTCGACCTCGGAGTTGATCTCGGGCTCGGTCATGACGGTGTTCTCGCGCAGGAAGTCGACGGCCTGCTGCCGGGTCCAGCCGAACGCGTGCAGGCCGGTGTCGACGACCAACCGGCCGGCGCGCATCGCGTCGAGGCTGAGCATCCCGAAGCGTTGTTCGTCCGACGAGTACAGGCCCATCTCGTCGGCCAGCCGTTCGGTGTAGAGGCCCCAGCCCTCCAGGTAGGCCTCGATGAACGCGAACCGCCGCATGTTGTGCAGGTCCGTCTCGGCCGCGACGGTGAGCTGGTAGTGGTGGCCCGGCACGGCCTCGTGGAACGCCGTCACCTCGGACAGCGTGCGGCTGCGTTCGGTGGCGCCCAACGGGTTCAGCCAGTACGTGCCGGGACGGCTGCCGTCCACCGGCGCGGGCTGGTAGAACGCGATCGCGGCCGTCTGCCGTTCCGCCTCGTCGACGGGACGCACCTGGCAGCCGACCGCCGGCATGCGGCCGAACCAGTTCGGTGCCTCGGCCTCGGCCCGCGCGATCGCCTCGACCGCGTGCGCCACCATCTCGTCCTCGCCTGCCCACAACAGTTCCGTGCGCAGCCGGTGGAAGATCTCCGGCACGTCACGCGTCCCCCACACCCGTGAGCCGATCTCCGCGTACTCCTCGCGCAGCCCGGCGATCAGGTCGAGCCCGAGCCGGTGCAGTTCGTCGGGGGTGTACGAGGCGGTCGTGTAGTTGCGGACCAGGTTGGCGTAGTTCTGCTCGCCCTCGGGCAGCCAGCAGAGGCCCGGCTGGTCGTCGGAACGGCCTTCGGTCGACGCCAGCACGTCGCGGTACCCGGCGATGGCGGTGCGGATCTCGCCGGAGAACTCGCCCTCCCACTCCTGCGCCGGCGAGGCGAGGAACCTCTCCAGCCGCGTGGTGGCGGTCTGGAGGTGCCGGCGCATCGGCAAGCGGTCGGAGTCGCGGACGCGGGCACCCGCCTGCTCGACGTACCGCGCCATCTTGTCCAGCCGCTGCGACACGTCCAGCTGCGACGCGACCATCAGCAGGCCGGTCACCGGCGCGCTCAAGCCCGTCGCGACGGTGTGCTCGACCAGCCTGGCGTCGATCCTGGCCACGATGGACTCGCCCTGGTGCTTGATCACGGCGAGCGTGACGGGGTCCTCGTCGCTGGTCTCGACGCGGCGCAGGACGTCGGCGATCCGCGCCCGCAACGCCTGTTCGCCCTCGACGCTCAGCTCTTCGAGCTTGTCGTCCCAGCCTTCCAGCCCGTACATCGTGGCCATGAACGGCGCCCAGTCCATGGTCGCCTGGAACATCTCGTCAGCGAGCGACATCAGGGCCTCCCCGCCCAGTCGGTGACCAGGTCGGCGAGCGTGGACAGCGGCAGCACGCCGTTCTCCAGGACCAGGTCGTGGAACGCTTTCACGTCGAACCGCGAACCCATCTTCTCCTCGGCCTCGGCACGGACCCGCTGGATTTCCAGGCGCCCCACCATGTACGCCAGCGCCTGGCCCGGCGTCTCGATGTACCGGTCGACCTCGGAGCTGATCTCCGTGTGGTCCATCACGGTGTTCTCGCTCAGGTAGTCGACGGCCTGTTGCCGCGACCAGCCGAGCGCGTGGATGCCCGTGTCGACCACGAGCCGGCCGGCGCGCATCGCGTCGAGCCCCAGCATGCCGAGCCGTGCCTCGTCCGACGAGTACAGGCCCATCTCGTCCGCCAGGCGTTCGGTGTAGAGGCCCCAGCCCTCGATGTAGGAGTCGATGAACGCGAACTTGCGCAGGTTCGACAGTTCGGTCTCGGCGGCGATCGAGAGCTGGAAGTGGTGGCCCGGAATGGCCTCGTGGAACGCCGTCACTTCGGACACCGTGCGGCTGCGTCCGGTGGCGTTCAACGGGTTCACGAAGTAGACGCCGGGACGGGACCCGTCGAGCGCGGCGTCCTCGTAGTAGGCGAACGCGGCGTTCTGGCGGTCGATCTCCGGCACGAACCGGACCTCGCAACGCGCCAACGGCTGCCGCCCGAACCAGTTCGGTGCCTCGGCCTCGGCCCGCGCGACGGTTTTCACCGCGTCCACGAGCATGTCGTCCTCATTGGCCCACAACAGATCCGTCCGCAACCGCCGGAAGATCTCCGGCACGTCGCCCGTCCCCCACACCCGCGAGCCGATCTCCGCGTACTCCTCGCGCAGCCCGGCGATCAGGTCGAGCCCGAGCTGATGCAGTTCGGCCGGGGTGTAGGAAGCGGTCGTGTAGTCGCGGACGAGCTTGCGGTAGTTCTCCTCGCCGTCGGGCAGCCAGCAGAGTCCCGCCTGCTCGTCGTCGCGTCCTGGAAGGCCGAGCAGGACCTCGCGATAGCGGGCGAACGCCGGGCGCAGGTCCGCGTCGCCCTCCCACTCCTGGCGCGGCGAGGCGAGGAACCGTTCGACGTAGGCAGCCCCGCCCTGCACGTGCCGGCGCAACGGCCTGCGGTCGGTGTTGAGCAGCCGTTGCCCGGCCTGGTCGAGGAAGTGCGGAACGAGGTGCCGCCGCTGCGAGAAGTCGACCTGGGAAGCGGACCTGAGCAGGCCCGCGACCGGAGCGTTCAACCCGCGCGACACGGTGTGCTCGACCAGCCGCGCGTCGATCCTCGTGATGATCGAGGTGGCCTGGTGCCTGATCACGTCCCGGGCGACCGCGTCCTCGTCGCTCTCCTCGACGCGGGCGAGGACGTCCGTCAGCCTGGCCCGCAGGGACTGCTGGCCGTCGACGCTGATGTCTTCGAGCCGGTCGTCCCAGCCGGGCACGCCGACGAGCGTGGCGAAGATCGGCGAGAAGTCCATCATCGCCTGGAACGTCTCTTCGGAGAGCGAGGTCACGCCCTCCTTCTTAGCTGCGCTTGAAGCGCTCCGCCAAGGAATTGACCACATCCGTGAGCTCGTCGTGGAGCCTTCGCACGATGTCGCCCGCCGGTTCGGCCGTCGCGAGCGGGTACGTGGTGCCCGCCCAGAGCGACATGACCTCCAGCTCGCCGGTCGCGCGCACGGGCTTGGTGAGGTGGTGCACGTTCGGGTACGCGGCGGGCGCGTACGGGCCCTGCTCGATCAGGAATCGGTTCACCAGACCCCGCGCGGGCCGTCCGCTGAACGCCCGCGTGAGTGCCGTCCTGCGGGCCCCTTCCGCGAGCGCTTCCCGCTGTGCCACCGCGGTTCCCGCCTCGGGGCAGCCCAGGAAGGCGGTGCCGAACTGCGCCGCGACCGCACCCGCCGCCAGCACGGCGGCGACGTCCGCGCCGTTGATGAGGCCGCCGGCCGCGATCACCGGCAGGTCGACCGTGCTCTTCACCAGCCTCACCGCGGCCAGCGTCCCGTACAGCTCGCCACCGCCGGGCGAGATGCCGTCGTCGGTGAACGTGCCGCGGTGACCTCCGGCGTCCGATCCCTGCACGCACAGCACGTCCGCGCCGATCTGCTGCGCCTGCCGTGCCTCACTCGGTGTGGTGACCGTCACGACGATCGTGGTACCGGTCGCCTTGAGCCGCTGCACGTCGTCCGCGTCGGGCAGCCCGAACGTGAACGACACCACCGGAACCCGCAGCGCCAGCACCAGTTCGAGCTTCGCCGCGTAGTTGTCGTCGTCCCAGCGCGGTTCGCCCGGCACCACGCCGATCTTGGCCGCGCAGGCCTTGACCCGGTCCACGTAAGACGAGATGTCCGCGGTCGGCCGCGTGCCGGGCACGAACAGGTTGACCCCGAACGGCTTGCTGGTCAGCTGGCTCGTCTGGGCGATCTTCTCCGCGAGCTGCTCGACGGTGATGTAGCCGGCTGCCAGGAACCCGAACCCGCCCGCGTCGCTCACCGCGGCGACCAGTTCGGGAGTGGAGGCGCCGCCCGCCATGGGCGCTGCGATCACGGGCACGGCCAGCGTGTGGAACATGAGCCCAACCTAGTTGGACGAAGGGGTGGATGCCCGGCGAAACCCCTGTGTCGTTGATGACGCAAGCGTTGCTCCGAACGGCCTCGGCGTCACGTCCACTGTGGACGTGACGCCGAGGTGTCCATCACCTAGGGCAGGGAGTCCAGGTGAGGGGCGATCGTGTTGGCGAACTGCCAGTTGTTCGAGGCGTCCCAGTTGATCGACCACGTCATGGCGCCCCGGATGGACGGCCAGGTCGTGCTCGGCTTGAACGTGCCGCAGCTGGTGCCGCGGGCGAGGCAGCTGAGCGCGTTGTTGACGTTGGACGGCGACTGGTACCCACCACCGGCGCCCGACGGTGACGCGGGCAGGCCGAGGCCGACCTGGTCGGGCCGCAGGCCGCTCTGCAGCTGGATGCACGCGAGCGCGGTCAGGAAGTTGACCGTGCCCTGGCTGTAGACCTGCTGGTCGCAGCCGAGCATCGAGCCGGAGTTGTAGTACTGCATGTTCACGATGGTCAGGATGTCCTTGACCGCCAACGCCAGCTTGAAGTACTCGGCGCCGGTGTTCTGCATGTCGATCGTCTGCGGCGCCATGGTGATGACGGTGCCGCCGCCGGCGTGGATGCTGCGCAGCGCCTGTGCCATGTAGGTGGCGTTGACGCCGTTCTCCAGGTCGATGTCGACGCCGTTGAAGCCGTAGTTGGAGATCAGGCTCCGAACGCTGTTGGCGAAGTTCGTCGCCGCCGTGGAGTTGCCGACGCTGATCGTGCCCTTCTCACCACCGACGGAGATGATCACCTTCTGGCTGCGGTTCTGCAGGGTCCTGACGTCGGCCTTGAACTGCGCGTCGGTGTAGCCGCCGAGCTGGCTGCTCAGCCCAGGGTCGAGGTTGAACGCGACCTGTCCCTGCACGGCCGTCGCGTCGGCGAACGAAACCGCGACGATGTCGTAGGTGGTGGGGACGTCCGACAACCTGAGTGCGCGCGCACCGTTGTAGAAGTTCTGCCAGTAGCCCGTCAGCACGTGCTTGGGCAGACCGGTGTTCGGCGGGTTGCTGGTCGTAGTAGTGGTTGTGGTTGTTGTGGTGGACGTCGTGGTGCTCGTGGTCGTCGGCGGTGTGCCGGGGCCGTCGAGGTTGACGTCGTCCGCGTAGTAGGCGGGCTGGCCGTACCAGCCGTGCAGGTAGATGGTCACGCTGGTGGCGCCGCCGCTGTTGAAGTCGACGGTGAGCTGGGTGAAGCTGCTCGCCCCCGGCGTCCAGGTGCTCTTCTCGACGCCGCCGGTGACACCGAGGTAGACGTAGCTGCCCTGCACCCACGCGGACAGCTTGTAGGCCGTGTTCGGTTGCACCGTCACGGTTTGCTGGCAACGCGCGTTGCTCTGACCGGCGGGCGCACCCTGCAGCGCGTAGGTGCCGCTGCGCTTGGTGCTCGTGGTGGCGCTGGTGCCCTCGGTGCAGGTCCAGCCGCTCAGGTTGCCGGCCTCGAAGCCGCTGTTGGCCGCGAGGTTCGCGGCGACGGCGTTGCCGTTGATCACCAACACCAGACCGGCGCAGGCGAACAGCGCGGACAGCAGCGCTACCGCTGCTCGTCTGGTCTTGGACATGGTCCACCTCCACACATCATGCGGCGGCCATGTTGTGAGTTGTCCTAAAAATGGACTAGACCACTACGTCCGGTCAAGCACTGCGCTGGTCATCGGATGTATCAAGTTGATCCGTTAGCTTGATGCGCGTGTTCACCCTCGAAGACGCCATCGCGCTCGCCACCTCCACCCACGACGGTCAGGTGGACAAGTCGGGCCGCCCGTACATCGGACATCCGCTGCGGGTGATGGCATCGGTGACGGGTGAACACGCGAAGATGGCCGCCGTCCTGCACGACGTCATCGAGGACACCCCGGTGACCGCTCATGATCTGCTCGCTCGCGGCTGCCCCACCGTCGTGGTCGACGCCGTCGTCGCGCTGTCGCACCTGCCCGACGAACCGCAGGACGTCTACCTGCGCCGCGTCGCCGCGAACCCGTTGGCACTCTCCGTGAAGCGCGCCGACATCGCCGACAACCTCTCGCCGGCCCGCATGGCCCGCCTCGACGCCGCGCTGCAGGAGCGCCTGCAGACCAAGTACGCGAGCGCGCTGAGGTTGCTCGACGAGTTCGTGAGTTAACTAACCTTCTTCATCGGTACAGGCCACGTGAGCAGGGTGTATTATCGATTCGTAACCAAGATTGGAAGGACAAGATGACCCGCCACGACCTGTCCGTGAAGTCCCTGCGCACGAGCCTGGCCTCCCGCCGTGACGCTCGCCTGAAGCGCCGGAGCCTGGAGCGGCAGTTGGCCAGCTACACCACCGAGAGCGACCGGCTCGAGCTGGACGCCATCCTCTCCCGCCACAGCGCCGAGGAGACGGGCGAGCTCCGCTCGATCATCAACCGCCAGGCGATGGACCGCTTGATCCGCGCCTGACGAGTAACCCCCTGGGCCACCCCGGCAACGTTGCCGCGGGTGGCCTTCGCGTTTCTAGAACAGGCGCTTGACGGTCAGCACGTTGTCCTTGCGCGTCTCCTCCTGACCGTCCGGCCCGACGAGAGGCCGCTCGACCACCTCGTCCGTGACGACGATCCAGTTGTCCGCGAGCTTGAGGTGGTCGAGCACGTCCTTGGTCGTCGGGAAGTAGTAGTCCTGGTGCTCGGACCACGACGGCGCCCCCGCGTGCCCGCCGACGATCAGGTGTCCGCCGGGCGCCACCGCCTCCGACGCCCGCCGCAGGATGCTGTTGCGCTCCCCGTCCTCCTCCACGGGCGAGTGCAGGAACTGAGCGCTGACCAGGTCGTACAACCCCTCGGGGAACGTGACCTTGAGATCGTGCTGCTCCACCGAGATCTCGACGCCGGCCTCGAACGCGTGCTTCACCGCCCGGTCCAGCGCCACCTGCGACACGTCGACGCCCAGCACCCGCCAGCCCCGCTTGGCCAGCCAGACGGCGTCGCCACCCTCGGCGCACCCGATGTCCAGCGCGCTGCCCGGCGTGAGCCGCTCGGCCTCCCGCACCAGCAACGGGTTCGGTTTGCCGGACCAGACCTGGTCCCGCTCCGAGTAGAAGGTCTCCCAGAACTCCTGCGCAGTCGTCATGGTTCGAAGATGCGCCAGGCCGTGCGAAATCGGCAACCTATGTTGCCGTTCCAGCAACGCCCGGGCCCGGCAGCAGGTCGACGTCATCCGCCCGCATCGGCTCGCCGCAGTGGTCACAACGCAGCTCGACGTCCGCGATCTCTCCGCACGCGTGATGCCGGTACAGCACCGGCGGGCCCGCCTCGCCCGCGAGCCACCGGTCGCCCCAGCCCTTCATGACCATGAGCAGGTCGACGAGCTCGGCGCCCTTCCGCGTCAGCACGTACTCGTACCGCGGCCGCCGGTCGTACGGGCGGCGCTCCAGCACCCCCTGCTCGACGAGGTGGTTCAGCCGTTCGGTCAGCACCTTGCGCGAGATCCCGAGATCGGCCTGGAGCTGCTCGAACCGGTTCATCCCGACCCACACGTCGCGCAGGATCAGCGGCGACCAGGGCTCCCCGATCACGTCGAGCGTGCGCGCGATCGAGCACGCCATCCCACTGAAGCTCGTGCGTTGCATGCCGCCAGCCTAGCAACTCGGGGTTCCCTTAAGGAACTTAACCCTGCTACGGTTCCCAGCGTCTCTTGAAGGAACTCAGAAACGGGGTCACGACGATGAGCAAGGTCCTGAGCGCCCACTCGGTCTCGGTCGACGGCTACATCACCGGCCGCAATCCTCGCGCCGGCCACGGTCTCGGCGACGGTGGCGTGCTCTTCGACTGGTACTTCGGCGGCGACACCCCGAGCCAGGTCTTCGACGGCTTCAAGCTGAGCGAGGCCAGCGCGCCGCTGTTCGACTCGCTGGCCGCTCGCGTGGGCGCCATGGTCGCCGGCCGCAACACCTACGAGGACTCCGAACGGTTCGGCGGCGGCAGCCCGGTCCCGAACGCACGCCTGGTCCTGCTGAGCCACGACCAGATCGAGGTCAGCGACCAGCAAACCCTCGTGACCACCGGCATCGAGGACGCGATCGCTCAAGCGCGCGAACTCGCACAGGGCAAGGACGTCGGCCTGATGGGCGGCGGTGTGCTGGCCGCGGCGCTCAAGGCCGGCTTGGTGGACGAGATCGTGCTGCACCAGGTGCCGGTCCTGCTGGGCGGCGGCCGCCCGTTCTTCCAGGAACTGCCCGAACACGTGCGCCTGAACCTCGTCGAGGTCGTCCCGGCGCTGGGCGTCACCCACCTCCATTACGAGGTGCGGCGGTAAGCGGGTCGTCATGCTCGGCCGTGATGGGTGCGGAACATGTCGTGCGGGTCGACGATGCGTTTGATGGCGACGAGCCGGTCGAAGTCGCCGGGGAGGTAGCCGGTGGCGAGCTCGGTGGCGGTGATGTCGGGGCCGGACAGGAAGTTCACGCAGACGCCGCCGGTGCTCCAGGGGTTCATCGCGGTGAACAGCCGGGTGAACGCCGTGCGCAGTGCCGGTAGCTCTGCGGGTTGTGCGGCAGCTCCGGCGTAGAGGACGTACTGGCCGTCGCGGCGAGCGAGCGCGCTGGGGACCGCGCCGGGCCGGTTCAGAGCGCCGCCGGTGTGGCGCAGCTCGACGAGGTAGGGGGCGTCGGCATCAGGGCCGGCGTGGCGCAACAGCTCCGTGACGGCAGCGGGGTCCAGCGATTCCAGCATGGTGTTGCGGGCGTGGAACGGCACCGGGGTGGTGGGTTCGGCGTGGATGGTGCCGACGGCGCTGTAGGGCATCTCGGTGACGGTGTCGGTGATCGGTCCGAGCTCGCGGAACGGGTGGACGAGCTGCTTTCCGTCGTCGGCGGAGCCGGTGTAGGCGAACCGCAGATGCAGCAGGTAGCGGCCGCGCAGGGTGTCGGGCAGGGCGGGGAGGTCCGGCATCCGGATGAGCAGCACCGAAGAGCTCATCTCCTCGGGGACGGTGCGGGTCCACTCCGCCCAGGTGGCGAGGACGCGCTCGGCGGTGTCGGCGGCGAAGTGCATGCCGCCGCCGTAGAGCCGGGTGATCGGGTGCAGGTCGATCTCCAGGGCGGTGACGACGCCGAAGGTTCCTTTGCCGCCGCCGCGCAACGCCCAGAACAGGTCCGGGTCCTCGGTTGCGGTGACGCGGCGCAGCTCGACGTGGCCGGACGCGTCGGCGGTGACGATCTCGACGGCGCGGACGTGGTCGACGGCCCAGCCGAGGCTGCGGCCGAGAATCCCCAGCCCGCCGCCGAGGTGGTAGGAGACCGCGCCGACCTCGGGTGAGGAGCCGTTGAGCGGTGCGAGTCCGTGTTCGGCCGCGGCACGCACCAACGCTCCGCCGCGCACTCCGGCCTCGATCCGGGCGGTGCGGGCGTGCGGGTCGATGGTGATCCCGTCGAGCCGCGAGGTGGTGATCAGGACCTGGCCGTAGGCGCTGCGGGACGGGCCGTGCCCGGTGGCCTGGACGGCGACGCCCAGGCCGTGCGCGGCGGCGTGGCGGACGGCGGCGATCACGTCGTCGACGGAGGCTGCCGGAACGACGACCGCAGGCCGGTGCTCGACGGAGAGGTTGTAGCCGAGGCGCTCGGTGTCGTAGCCGGGATCGGTCTTGGTGAGGTAATCGGTCATGACACGATCCTGTCTGCGCTGAGCTGCGGGAACAACGTCAGATCAAGCATCGACTGATAACCTGGAAGTTATGGAACGGCGTGAGATCGAGATCTTCCTGGCGCTCGCGGAGGAGCTCCATTTCGGTCGCACGGCGCAGCGGTTGCTGGTGTCGCAGGCGCGCGTGAGCCAGACGATCGCCCGGCTGGAACGCCGGTTCGGGGTGGCCCTGTTCGAGCGCACCAGCCGGCGGGTCGCGCTCACCCCGGTCGGCGCCGCCCTCTACGCCGACGTCCGCGCGGGACACGACCGCATCGAACGCGGGGTCGCCGCCGCCGTCGCGGCCGGCCGCGGGATCACCGGCGTGCTCACCGTCGGTCTGGAAGCACCCGCGGTCGCCGAGCTCGCCGCCCCGGTGTTCACCCGGTTCCGCGAGAAGAACCCCGGTGTCGAGATCGTCTTCCGCGAGACCGGCTTCACCGACCCGCTCGACCTGCTGCGCTCCGGCGAGGTCGACGTCGCCGTCACCAACGCACCCGTCGGCCCGGACGAAGCCGGGCTCGAGGAAGGCCCGCTCCTGTACACCGAACCGGTCGTGCTCGCCGTGGCACGCGAGCACCGGCTGGCCGCCCGCACCGCAGTGACGCTCGACGATCTCGACGGCGAGGTGGTGTTCCGGGCCGGCCGTCGTGCCGCGCCCTACCGCCGCGATCCCGAACCGCCTGCTCCGGCGACCCTGTTGGACCTGATGGCGCGGGTCGCCGCCGGGGAGGGCGTGTGCCCGCTGGCCGCGCACGCCGCCGACTACTTCGCCCGGCCCACTCTCGCGATGGTGCCCTTCGCCGCGGGCTCGCCACCCGTGCGCTGGGTGCTGTGCTGGCGTACCGGCGCCCGCACCGCCAGGGTCGCCGCGCTCGCCGCCGCGACTGCCCAACCGTGAAAAGCCGGACCCGACAAGCGGATCCGGCGCTCAGAACAGCGTCGCCGGCTCGACCGGCTCGGGCTCGGGTAGTGCGTCGAGGTCTGGCACGAGCGTTCGCACGTCGTCGTGGAACCGGCGGGCGAGCGCGGGCGCGTCGTCGTTGTCGGGGGTGTGCAGGAACACCGTCGGCGACCGGCCCTCCCGCAGCCAGTCGGCGACCACCTCGGTCCACGGCCGCCACCCCTCGACCGTTTCCTCGACCGAGTCCCGGCCCAGGTAGCGGACGATCGGCTGGTCGGTCAGCGCCCGCGTCCGCCGCGGCAACCGCGGTTTCCTGTCCCAGGCCTCCCGCTCGGCCTCGCTGGTCGGCGGGCTCTGGAAGAAGACCGTGGTGTCGAACGGAACCCACTCGGCGTCCGCGCCGGCGAGCGCCCCCTCCAGCAACGACGTCGCGCCGGCGTCGGTGAAGAACTTCGGGTGACGCACCTCCACGGCACGCTGGAGGCCGACGGGCAGCCTGCGCAGGAAGCGGGCCAGGGCGTCGACCTCCGTCGGGCCGAACGAGCCGGGCATCTGGGTCCACAGGACCGCACGTTCGCCGAGGGGTTCGATCGCGTCCAGGAACGCCCGCATCTGCACCTCGACGCCTGCCAGCCGACGCTCGTGCGTGACGACCTTGGGCAGCTTGACCACGAACCGGAAGCCGGGATCGGTCTGCTGCGCCCAGGTCGCGACGGTCTTCCGGGCGGGCGTCGCGTAGAACGTGGTGTTGCCCTCGACGGCGTTGCACCAGCCGGCGTAGGCCCGCAGTCGCTCCCCTGCGGGAAGCGACTGCGGCAGGAACCGCCCGAGCCACGCCTTGTGGTTCCACATGGCGCAGCCGACCTGAAGACGCGCCACTGCGCCTACTTCTTGCCCTTCGGCTCGTCCGTGGACAGCGCGGCGACGAAGGCCTCCTGCGGCACCTCGACCCGGCCGACCATCTTCATGCGCTTCTTGCCTTCCTTCTGCTTCTCCAGCAGCTTGCGCTTACGGGTGATGTCACCGCCGTAGCACTTGGCCAGAACGTCCTTGCGGATCGCGCGAATCGTCTCGCGGGCGATGACCCGAGCGCCGATGGCGGCCTGGATCGGCACCTCGAACTGCTGCCGCGGGATGAGTTCGCGCAGCTTGGTGGCCATCCGCGTGCCGTACGCGTAGGCGTAGTCCTTGTGCACGATCGCGCTGAACGCGTCGACGGCCTCGCCCTGCAGCAGGATGTCGACCTTGACCAGGTCCGCCATCATCTCGCCCGACTCTTCGTAGTCCAGCGACGCGTAGCCACGCGTACGGGACTTCAGCGAGTCGAAGAAGTCGAAGATGATCTCACCGAGCGGCATCGTGTAGCGCAGCTCGACGCGGTCCTCGGACAGGTAGTCCATGCCGCCCAGCTGACCGCGCTTGGTCTGGCACAGCTCCATGATCGCGCCGATGTAGTCCGACGGCGCGATGATCGTGCACTTCGTGACGGGCTCGTACACCTCGGCGCGCTTGCCCTCGGGCCAGTCGGACGGGTTCGTCACGACGATCTCGGTGCCGTCCTCCATGACCACGCGGTAGACCACGTTGGGGGCCGTGGAGATGAGGTCGAGACCGTACTCGCGCTCCAGGCGGTCGCGCGTGATCTCCAGGTGCAGCAGGCCGAGGAAGCCGCAGCGGAAACCGAACCCGAGCGCGGCCGACGTCTCCGGTTCGAACGTGAGCGCGGCGTCGTTGAGCTGCAGCTTGTCCAGCGCCTCGCGGAGCTCCGGGTAGTCGGAGCCGTCGACCGGGTACAGGCCCGAGTAGACCATCGGCCGCGGCTCGCGGTAGCCGGCCAACGGCTCGGCGGCGCCCTTCTTCTCGGACGTCACCGTGTCGCCGACCTTGGACTGGCGGACGTCCTTCACGCCGGTGATCAGGTAGCCCACCTCGCCGACCCCGAGGCCGCGGGACGGCTTCGGCTCGGGCGAGACGATGCCGACCTCGAGGATCTCGTGGGTCGCACCGGTGGACATCATCTTGATGCGCTCGCGCGGCGTGATCTTGCCGTCGACGACCCTGATGTACGTCACGACGCCGCGGTAGGTGTCGTAGACCGAGTCGAAGATCATGGCGCGCGCCGGGGAGTTCGCCTCGCCGACCGGGGCCGGGACCTTCTTCACGACCTCGTTCAGCAGCTCACCGACGCCGAGACCGGTCTTCGCGGAGACCCGCAGCACCTCCTCCGGCTCACAGCCGGTGATGTGCGCGATCTCCTTGGCGTACTTGTCCGGGTCCGCGGCGGGCAGGTCGATCTTGTTCAGCACCGGGATGATGGTGAGGTCGTTCTCCATCGCCAGGTACAGGTTCGCGAGCGTCTGCGCCTCGATGCCCTGCGCGGCGTCCACCAGCAGCACGGCGCCTTCGCAGGCCTCCAGCGCGCGGGACACCTCGTAGGTGAAGTCGACGTGGCCAGGCGTGTCGATCATGTGCAGGACGTGGTCCTGCCCGTCGACCTGCCACGGAAGGCGCACGTTCTGCGCCTTGATGGTGATACCGCGCTCACGCTCGATATCCATGCGATCGAGGTACTGAGCGCGCATCGCCCGCGCCTCGACCACGCCGGTGATCTGCAGCATCCGGTCGGCCAGCGTGGACTTGCCGTGGTCGATGTGCGCGATGATGCAGAAGTTCCGGATGAGCTCCGGCGGCGTGAAGGTCGTGTCGGCGAACGTGGTCAAGGTGGTCCTCAGCAGGAAATCGGACGGGTGTCCCCTCATGGTCCCATAGCGGCCGGTGTGCCCTGCACCACTAGGGTGCGTTCGTGCTGATGAACGGTGAGGACCCCCGCCCCGCCAAGGGCGCGGTGCGCGAGATTTTCGACGCGGCCAGGGCCGCGAAGCTGGACTACTCCCCCACCGTGGACGGCGACGCCGACCCCGGCGAGGTCGTGTGGGCCTGGGTGCCGTTCGAGGAGGACGCCTCCCGCGGCAAGGACCGTCCGCTTCTGGTCGTCGGGCACGCGAACGGCGATCTCGTGGCGCTGATGCTCTCCTCGAAAGAGCCGCGCGACGACTTCCTGGAACTGGGCGCGGGCGCCTGGGACCGCGATGGCCGGCCGTCCTACCTGCGCCTCGACCGCGTGTTCGCCCTGGACTCGGACGACGACATCCGGCGTGAGGGCGCCGTGCTGGCACCCGCCGCCTTCGGCCAGGTCGTGGACGCCCTGCGCGAACGTCACGGCTGGCGCTGAACGTGACGCGGGCGCGCTGAACCTCAGCGTGCCCGCGCCTGCGTGCTACGCAAGGCGGGTGATGTCGACCGTCACCTCAAGCGCGGTCGCCGCCCCACCCGAGTAGATCCCCTTCAACGGTGCAACGTCCGCATAGTCGCGCCCAAGTGCCACCCACACGTGCCGTGGCCCGACAGGCATCGCGTTCGTGGGGTCGTACCCCCACCACCCGCCAGTCCACGCCTCGATCCACGCGTGCGACTCGCCACGCACCGTCTCTCGCGGCGCGCCGTCCTTCTTCGTGTGCAGGTACCCGGACACATAGCGCGCCGGAATCCCCATACCGCGCAACAACACCAATGTCAGATGCGCGAAGTCCTGACACACGCCCTTGCGTTCCTGCCACGCGTCAACGGCCGAACTGTGCACACCGGTCGACCCCGGCTGGTACTTCAACTGCTCCCACACCCACTGTGACGCCGCCAGCACCGCGTCCGACGGCGACTGGCCCTTCTTCAACTCCCGCGCCACCGCCAGCAACTCGCGGTCGCGCGGCGTGTAGCGCGTGGGTTCCAAGAACTCCGTGTACCGGTCCACGAGGTTGTCCGCGCGCATGTCACCCCACGTACCAGTGGTGACGGGTTCGATCTCCGCGCTCGTCTCGACCACCGACGACGCGACGACCTTCAGTTCCTTGTGTGGCGCGTGCAGGTCGAACGAGGTGACCTCAGTCCCCCAGTAGTCCGTGTAGCGATAGGCACGCGTAGCCGGTGTGGTCTCAACGCGCGAGACAACGACGTTCTGACGCCTGTCCCCACGCGGAGTCAGCCGCGCCTCGTTGTACGACTGCACAACCGGTGCCTCATACCGATAACCCGTCGTGTGCACGACACGCACTCGCCAGCTCATGGTCAGCCCACCTCGGTGTTCGTCCAGGCGACCCACGGCGCCACGTGGAAGTACTGCTGCGACACGGCTTCACCAACATCTCGAACCGTCTTCTGCAACGCCGCAAGACGTTTCGGCAAGTCGTCCAGCAAGTCGTGCGGCCTGAGGAACTCCAGCTCGCTCCGCGCCTTGCCCAACAACCTCAGCGCCTCTGCCCGTGCCCCAACGCGCACAGACGGCTGGTTCTCCAACTGCTCCAAACAAGACTCAGCCTGCCTAAGCGCATGAAACACCGACCGCGGAAACAGCCTGTCCAACAACAAGAACTGCACAACGCGAGACGCGTCCAACGCGCCCCTGTACGTCCGCAGGTACGTGTCATGCGCGCCGGCCGACCGCAGCACGGTGACCCACCCAGGCGACGAAGCCCGGTCCCCCACGCGAGCGAGGAGCAGCCGCACGATCATGTCGACACGCTCGACCGACCGCCCCAGCACGAGGAACCGCCACCCGTCATCGCGCGACATCGTGGAGTCGGCAAGTCCGGCGAACATCGCCGCCCGCTCCTCCACGAACGAGAAGAACGCGTGTGGCCCCATCGCGCGCGCGTAGGTCTGCCGTTCAGCAACGGCGTTCCACATCGCGTTGAGGCACTCCCACATTTCGGTCGACACGACCTCGCGCGCACCACGCGTGTTCTCTCGCGCGCTGTTCACCGACGCGACGATCGAACTGGGGTTGTCCTTGTTGTACGCCACCAGTTCCGTCAACGACCACACGTCGAACTGGTCAGCTCCAGCCGGCGGCGTGATGCCCAGAACCGTGAGGAGCTGGCGGGACGTGGCGTCCGGGTCGACCGTCGCGTCCTCCAACAGCTGATGGACCGAAACGTCCAGGATGCGCGCCGTGTCGTCCGCCCGTTCGACGTAGCGGCCGATCCAGTACAGCGACTCCGCGTTGCGTGCCAGCATTTTCGCGCGCCTCCCTACTGCTGCTGTTGCTGTTGCTGGGAGGTGGTCAGCTCCGGCCCCTGCTCGGCCGCCGCAGCCTCCATCTTGGACGTCCCGGCCAACCCGGGCTCCGCGAGTTCCCGCTCCTGCGTGGACGACTTGGCCGCCAGCACCCAGGTGTCCTTCGACCCGCCGCCCTGCGACGAGTTGACCACCAGACTGCCCTCGGGCAACGCCACCCGCGTCAACCCACCAGGCAGCACAAAGATGAAGTTCCCGTCGTTGACCGCAAACGGCCGTAGGTCAACATGCCGCGGCGCCAACTTGTCCCCGACCTTGGTGGGCACCGTCGACAGCTGCACCACCGGCTGCGCGATCCACCCGCGCGGGTTGCTCCGAATCCGCTTCCGCAACGAGTTCAACTCCCGCACCGTCGCGTCCGGCCCGAACACGATCCCGTACCCGCCCGACCCCTCGACCGGCTTGACCACCAGTTCGTCGAGCTTGTCGAGCACGTGCGCCCGCTCCTCCGGCAACCAGCACCGGAACGTGTCCACGTTGGGCAGCAACGGCTTCTCGCCGAGGTAGTACTGCACGATCTCCGGCAGGTAGGTGTAAACGAGCTTGTCGTCCGCCACCCCGTTGCCCACCGCGTTGGCCACGACGACATTGCCCGCCCGCGCCGCGTTCAGCAGACCGGCGATGCCCAGCACCGAGTCCGGCCGGAAGTGCACCGGATCCAGGAAGTCGTCATCGATGCGCCGATAGATGACATCAACCTGGCGCTCCCCCTCAGTCGTGCGGAGGTACACGAAGTTGTCGCGGCAGAACAGGTCCCGCCCCTCAACCAACTCCACGCCCATCTGCCGCGCCAACAACGAGTGCTCGAAGTACGCGCTGTTAGCCAACCCAGGCGTGAGGACAACAACGTTCGGATCCGCCGCGTTAGGCGCAGCGGCGTTACGGAGCGCTCGTAGTAGGTGAACCGCATAGTCACCCACGGCCCGCACGCGATGCCGCGCGAACAGATCCGGAAACACCCGAGCCATCGTCCGGCGGTTCTCCATCACGTAACTCACCCCGGACGGGCACCGCAGGTTGTCCTCGAGAACCCGGAACGTCCCCTGCTCGTCCCGCACCAGGTCGACCCCCGCCACGTGGATGCGCACACCGTTGGGCGGACTGATGCCGGCCGCCTCCCGGTGGAAGTGGTCGCACGACGTAATGAGACGCCGAGGCAACACTCCATCCCGGACGATCTGCGCGTCGCCGTAGATGTCCGCGAGGAACATCTCAAGCGCCCGCACCCGCTGAACGATGCCTTTCTCGAGCTTCGACCACTCACTCGCGGTGATGATCCGCGGAATCAGGTCGAGCGGGAACGGCCGTTCCTGCCCGGACAGTGAGAACGTGATGCCTTGGTCGACAAAGGCCCGGCCAAGGGCCTCACTCCGCGCGTTCAGCTCGTTGACCTGCGACGGAGCCACCGACTCGTACAACGCGCGGTAAGCAGACCGCACCCCGTTGTCCGTGGAGAACATCTCGTCGTAGGCGCCGGCGTGTGGCCTTTGAGGGTTGAGATAGCCGTTGAACAGCTCACCGAGCCTCGGCGTGGTGACCGTGCGGCTGCGGCGCAGTCCTGAGGTGCGGGCTCGGCGTTCCATGGTCCACATCTTCACCCTGTTGGTGCCGTTTTCGCACTACCCCGAGCGGACAGAAACCTGCCGGAAACGAAACTCGGTACTTTTCCAGGCGTGAGCTCAGCCGAACCGCGCGACCGCACGCCCCGGATGACGCTGGAACGCGCTGTCGAACTCAACAGTCCGATCACCGAGTTCGCAGTGAGCATGAGGCCGGCGGACGACCTGCTGATCAAGGTGAACGGCGTGGTGAACTTGCGCGCGAACACCGGCGAGCTCTACGAAGGCGTCGACGACATGACCTTCGTGCGCAGCTTCACCGGAGTTCGGCGGGTAACGCTGGGCGGCGTGACCGCGGAGGCCGTCGACGGCACCGTGAACCTCTCCAACGGCCTGAGCCTGAGCGCTCACACGTCCTCCATCACCACTCTCGGAATCTGCACCTCGGGCCGCGAGTTGCTGCTCATCTCGGCGAGCGAGGGCGGCAACATCAGGCTGTGGGACGTCCGCACCGGGCAGCAACGACGATTCGCCGCACAGCAGAGTCCCGCGACCTCCGTCCTGGACTACGTCGGACCGGACGGACGGCCTCGCATCGTGTCCGGAGGCCCCGACGGCACCCTGTACATCTGGGACCCGCGGCTGCCTGCGGCTCCCTTGGCCGGAGTGGTGTCCACGCGCGGTTTCAACGACCGAGTGGCCGTCCAGGACCTGCTCGACAGGCAGGCGCTGGTGACCGCGCTCACCGAGGTGCTCGAACCCGGTGACGGCCCGACGGTCATCACGCTGGAGGGCGCCTGGGGCTCTGGCAAGAGCACGGTGCTCGAGTTCGTGCGCGGCAAGCTGACGCGAGACCCCGACGAATCACGTCGTGGGCGGAAGCTGACGGCGTTCGCCGCTGACCTGATGTTGTACCGCCCGCCCAAACCCACCCGCTTCTTCAAGAACCCGGACAAGCCTCTGGTGGCGTTCTTCAACCCGTGGCAGCACCAGTCGAGTGAACAGGTCTGGGCGGGGCTGGCATCGGCGGTCACGACAGCCGCCGAACCGGCGATCATTCCCGACCAGAACGCCAAGGAGCAGTACTGGTTCGCGAAGAACGTGCACCGCGTGGACCGCATGCACCTGCGGCGTCAGATGTGGAAGCGGATCTACTCACCGCTGTTGTCGTTCGCCGGGCTGGGTTTCGGTCTCTCGCTACTAGGTGCGCTGACCAAGCTCAACCTCACGTGGGCCTGGTGGGCGACGGCAGGACTCGCCGGAGTCGGGCTGTTGCACACAGCGCGGCGCTACTTCTTCGGCCGAGCGTCAGCGTTCCTGCCTGGTGAGCTGTTCACCGGGCCGATCGCCAGTACCGCGTTCTCCGCACCGGGCACGGACCCGGTGCTCCGCGACCCGTACTACCGAGCGAAAGCCGGCTACCTGTATCTCGTGCAGCACGACGTCAAGACGTTGCTGGAGGATCTCGCGGGCCACGGATACCAGGTCGTGGTACTGATCGACGATCTCGACCGATGCACGCCTCGTACAACGGCACAGGTCTTCGAAGCGATCAACGTGTTCCTGTCGAACGACTTCCCCTACACGCGCTTCGTTCTGGGCGTGGACACATCGGTGGTGGCATCCCACGTCGACCACGCCTACAAGGAGCTGGCCGACGCTGAAGTCGTCGCCCACCCCGACGACCCGAGTCCAGGATGGACGTTCCTGCGAAAGCTCGTGCAACTGCCGGTGCGCCTGCCACGGACGACCGAGGACACGGTCGACGCGGTGCTGACCGCACACTTGGGGGAGATTCACCAAGAAGACGCCGAGGAACCCGTCCTGTTCGAAGGAACCAAGCCGACCATCCACAAGCAGGTGGACGACGTCATCGCCGACCAGCCTGAACAGGTGGTCGTCGTCATCGAACGGCACACTGAAGTCCGCACGCACCTGCGACGTCGGCTGGCCGCGCAGCCCGAACACTCCGTGCGGGAACAGAAGCGGCTGCTGAACGTCTGGCAGTTCTACCTGCGGGTGCTGGGTTCCTCGGACGTCACCCTGGCGTGCCACCTGGTCGTCGTCGCCGAGATCGCGGTCAGGTGGCCCGCCTACCTGCACCGGTTGCGCGGTGGCTGGCAGGTCCTGGCCGACGCGGTCGGCGACGACGTCCGGTGGGGCGCGACGATCGCCAGGCTCGGGTTCGCCTACTCTGACCGGAAAGCTGCGGCGAACCTGCGGGAACTGCTGCGCGACTGCGATGCGCAAGCGGTTGCGAGGTTGGCGAACAGGTTGTTCTAGAGGCGGAC
This sequence comes from Lentzea alba, assembly GCF_011067745.1. Lineage (GTDB taxonomy): Bacteria > Actinomycetota > Actinomycetes > Mycobacteriales > Pseudonocardiaceae > Lentzea > Lentzea alba. The sequence goes on along the minus strand of NZ_JAAMPJ010000008.1, from coordinate 1,084 downwards.
CTTCAGCACGGTGCCGGAGGCTTGGGTGACGAACATCGTGCGGGTGCCGGGCAGGAAGCGGGCCGCGGTCGGGTTCTTGAGGCCGTTGAGCAGGACGCAGTGGGCGCCGGTCCAGGGGTCGACCTTGATGATCTCGCCGCTGGTGTAGGTGGTGACGTAGAGCTTGCCGTCGGGGCCGACGGCGAGGTCGTCGAGGCCCTTGTCGGGGGCGCCGAGTTCGATGCGCGTTTGGCGGTTGCCGGTGATGCGGACGATGGCGGACCGCGGGTCGATGACGATGTTGGTGAAGACGGTGTTGCCGATGGTGACGATGCCGTTGGGGTAGGCGATGTCGAGGTGGCGGACCAAGGAGCCGCGACGGTCGAACTCGTAGAGGCCCGTGAAGGGGTCGGAGACGTAGAGGTGGCCGCGGGCGTCGAACTCGGCGCCGTTGGCGGAGCTCAGGACGTCACCGCCGATCCACACCTCGGGGTTGGGCGTGAGGCGGACCACGCCGGACGGTTGGGGGCGCGTCTCGGGGCTGTCGTTGCCGAAGTTGACGTGCAGGACGCCGTTCGGGCCCTTGCGGATCGCGCCGGGGGCACGGAGGTCGTGTTTCCGCAGGAAGGTGCCGTCCAGGCGGTACTGCTCGACGGCGTTGCCGGTCAGGTTGGAGAGCCAGATGGTGTTGCCGTCGAACTCCAGGTTCTCGTACCAGGTGTTGGCGGTGTGGAACGTGGAGACGGTCGGCTGGGGGCAGTGGATCGGTGAGGCGTTGGCGGGTGCGGCGGTCAGGGACAGCACGAGGCACAGCAGCGCGAGGATCCTCATGCGCTCGACGCTAGGGACTGGAGCCGGCGGGGCGCATCGGCTTTTCCGCCTACCGGTCCGTGGCGCCCACGCCGGCGATCAGCCGTCGGCAGAACGTGAAAAAGCCCTGCGGGGAGCGCTTTTGGCGCTCAACCCGCAGGGCTAAATTAAGTTCGGCGGCGACCTACTCTCCCACACCGTAACCAGTGCAGTACCATCGGCGCAGAAGGGCTTAACTACCGGGTTCGGAATGGGACCGGGTGTTTCCCCAACGCTATAACCACCGAAACACTAT
>NZ_JAAMPJ010000007.1:230600-566463 GCF_011067745.1 Lentzea alba | reverse complement strand
TCACCGAGCCGCAGCCGAGGGCCAGGTGGTCGGCGGGGACGCCGAGCTTGTCGGCCAGTCGTCCGGTGAGTTCGACGCAGCCCGAGTCGGGGTAGCGGTTGATGGCGGTGGCGGCTTCGGCGATCGCTGTGACGACGCTGGGCAGCGGTCCGGCGGACACCTCGTTGCTCGCGAGCTTGATGGCGCCGGGAATGGACTTGCCGGGCACGTAGGCGGGCAAGGACGCCAGGTCGGCACGGGTTCGCACGGTCATGCGGCACATCCTCCGTCGGGGTCAGCTCTCGGCGTCTTCGAAGATCAGGAATGTCTTGGTCGACAGCACGCCGGGGATCGTCTGCAGTTGTTCGAGGACGACGCGGCGCAACGCGTTGTTGTCCTCCGCCCTGACGAGCAGCATCACGTCGAACTCGCCGCCCACCAACGCCATGTGCCGCACCTCCGGGATCTCCCGCAGCGCGGACTGCAGATCGCGCCAGTTGTTCTGCCGCACCGTCATCGCCACGTAGGCGGACGTGGTCAGCCCGACCTTGAGCGGGTCGACCCGTGCGGTGAAACCGGTGATCACCCCGTCGGCGACCAGGCGCTCGAACCGGGCGTAGGCGTTCGCACGCGAGATCGTCACGCGTTCGGCCAGCGCTCGCCCCGACAACCGCCCGTCCGACTCCAGTTCGCGCAGGATCCGGTGGTCGATCTCGTCCAGCTCCGTGTCCACGTGTCTCGCTCCCGAGGTCAAAAGCGCGGGGTGTCGAGCCAACTGGACCTGCTGAATCGTGCAGGCAAGTCAATCGTCTCGCACTGGTTCCTGGATCTGTCCGAATGGCCGTCCATCTAGGCAATATTCGTGACGAGTGTAACGCCATGTGGAGGTGTGGATTGAGTGCCGGTCAACTCAAGGCGGCCATCACCCCGGCCCGGTTGCTCGACGAGACCGGTCGCCTGGTCAGGGGAGCGCCGACACCCGACGCCGAGGCACTGGCCGAGGGGTACCGCAAACTCGTGTTCGCCCGCAGGCTGAACGAACAGGCCGGTGCGCTGGTCCGCCAGGGACGGTTGGCCGTGTACCCGTCCTCACGGGGGCAGGAGGCCTGCCAGGTCGCGTGCACGTCGGTGCTCGCGGAGGGGGACTGGCTGTTCCCGACCTACCGCGACTCGGCCGCGATCGCCGCTCGCGGGGTGGACCCGGTCGAGGTGCTCACGCTGCTGCGCGGTGACTGGCACTGCGGTTACGACCCGAACGTGCACAAGGTCGCGCCTCAGGCCACACCGCTGGCGACGCAGTTGCTGCACGCGGTCGGTGTCGGTCACGCCGCGCGCCTCAAAGGCGAGGACACGGTCGTGATGGCGTTGTGCGGCGACGGCGCGACGAGCGAGGGCGACTTCCACGAGGCCTGCAACTTCGCCGCCGTCTTCCGTGCGCCGGTGGTGTTCTTCGTGCAGAACAACAAGTACGCGATCTCGGTCCCGCTCGCGCGCCAGTCGGTGGCCCCCTCCCTCGCGGCCAAGGCGATCGGCTACGGCATGCCTGGCGTGCGTGTCGACGGGAACGACCTGCCGGCGCTGGAGAAGGTGCTCGGTGAGGCGGTCGCGCGGGCTCGTGCGGGTGACGGGCCGACCCTGGTCGAGGCGGACACCTATCGCATCGAGTCCCACACCAACGCCGACGACGCCAGCCGCTACCGCGCCGACGACGAGGTCACCGCATGGCTTCCGCGTGATCCACTGCTGCGGGTGCGCACCTACCTGACGGCGATCGGCGCGCTCGACGACGAACGTGAGCAGGACATCGCCGCCGCCGCGGAGGAGATGGCGGCAGCGGTCCGGGCCGGAGTCGGCGCCGAGACGGTCGCCGATCCGGAGGAAGTGTTCGCCCACGTCTATTCCACCCTCACGCCGCAGCTCGCGGAACAGCGCGCGGCTCTGCGGGCCGAGCTCGAACTCGAGGAGGCCTGATGAGCGCGGCGACGAAGATGACGATGGCGCAGGCGATCAACGCCGCGCTGCGGGACGCCATCACCGAGGACGACTCGGTCGTCGTGTTCGGCGAGGACGTGGCCCAACTGGGCGGCGTGTTCCGGGTGACCGACGGGCTGCACCGCGAGTTCGGGGAGAGCCGGGTGTTCGACACCCCGCTGGCCGAGTCCGGAATCGTCGGCATGGCGGTGGGCATGGCCATGAACGGCATGCGCCCGGTCGTCGAGATGCAGTTCGACGCCTTCGCTTATCCCGCGTTCGAGCAGATCGTCAGCCACGTCGCGAAGCTGGGCAACCGCACCCGCGGCAAGGTGCGGCTGCCGATCGTCATCCGCGTCCCGTACGCCGGCGGAATCGGCGGGGTGGAGCACCACTGCGACTCGTCCGAGGCCTACTACGCCCACACTCCCGGTTTGACCGTGGTCGCACCGGCCACCAACGCCGACGCCTACGGCCTGCTGCGCGAGGCGATCGCCGGCTCCGACCCGGTGATCTTCCTGGAGCCCAAGAAGCACTACTTCACCAAGGAAGAAGTCGACGTGTCGGTGCCGGTACCGCCGATCGGCCGTGCCGTGGTCCGGCGACCCGGCGCGGACGCCACGTTGATCGCCTACGGCCCGTCGGTGCCGGTGGCGCTGGCCGCCGCCGAGCAGGCCGCGACCGAAGGCCGGGACCTGGGCGTGATCGATCTGCGCTCCATCGTCCCGTTCGACGACGAGACCGTGTGCGCCGAGGTCCGCAGAACCGGCAGGGCGGTGGTGGTCGCCGAAGCACCGGGATTCGCCTCGGTGGCCTCGGAGATCGCGGCACGGGTGGGGGAGCGCTGCTTCCACCACCTGGAAGCGCCGGTGCGCCGGGTCACCGGTTTCGACGTGCCCTATCCGCCACCGAAGCTGGAGCACCACTTCCTGCCGGGGGTGGACCGGATCCTGGACACCGTCGACACGCTGCAGTGGGAAGAGGACGTCGCATGACCACCCAGGTGTTCGACCTGCCCGACCTCGGTGAGGGACTGACCGAGGCCGTGCTGATCCGGTGGCTCGTCAAGACCGGTGACTCCGTCGCGGTGGACGAGCCCGTCGCCGAGGTCGAGACGGCCAAGGCGATGGTCGAGGTGCCGTCGCCGTTCGGTGGGGTGATCGCGCGACTGCACGGTGAGGAAGGCGCCACCCTCCAGGTCGGCTCGCCGTTGATCTCGGTCCAGGCCGGGCCCGCCGAGACCTACGTCGAGGAAGAGCGTGCCGGTTCGGGCAACGTCCTGATCGGCTACGGGACTTCGGGGGCGGACTCGTCTCGCCGCCGCCGGAGGAGGGCTGTTTCGCGTTCCGTGCCCACTTCGCTGCCGCGCAACGGAGAACGACCCGCGGTGCAGTCGCCGATCGTGCGCAGGCTCGCCCGTGACAAGGGCGTCGACCTCACCTCGTTGACCGGCACCGGCCCCGACGGCCTGATCACCCGCCGCGACGTCGAAGCCGCTGTCGCCGTGCCCGAGCCGGTCGGGGTCGTGAGCGGGCTAGTGAGCGACGTGGACCAGCGCACCGGCCTGCCGATCCGCGCCCGAGTGCCGTTGACCGGCCTGCGCAAGGCGGTCACCACGACCCTGACCCGCAGTCGCACCGAGATCCCCGAGGCGACGACCTGGGTGGACGTCGACGCGACGGCACTGCTCGAACTCCGCGACGAGCTGAAGGAAACCGGTGCCGCACCGGGAATCCTCGCGATGATCGCCCGGTTCGTGGTGGCGGGCCTCGCCCGTTTCCCCGAGCTGAACTCCCGCGTCGACACCGAGCGCGGCGAGATCACCCACCTCGACGGCGTCAACCTCGGCCTCGCCGCGCAGACGGACCGCGGCCTCGTCGTCCCGGCGATCAAGGACGCGCACCGCCTGAGCATGCGCGGACTCGACACCGAGATCCGCCGCCTCACCGCCGCGGCGCGTGCGGGCACCGCCACCGCATCCGAGCTGACCTCGGGCTCGTTCACCCTGAACAACTACGGGGTGCTCGGGGTCGACGGCAGCGCCGCGATCATCAACCACCCCGAGGTCGCGATCCTCGGCATGGGCCGGATCCTGCCCCGGCCGTGGGTGGTCGGAGGAGAGATCGTGGTGCGGCACATCGTGCAGCTGTCGCTCGTGTTCGACCACCGCGTCTGCGACGGCGGCACGGCGGGCGGCTTCCTCCGTTTCGTCGCGGACTGCGTCGAGGCTCCGAAGTCGGCGATGGCGGACCTGTAGCGACGTCAGGTCCGCCATCGCCGGTCACCGTCCTGTCGCCTCCAGCGGCAGGACGACCTGGAACCGCGTGTCGCCCGGCACCGACTCCACCCGGATGGCGCCGTGGTGCTTGTTGACCACGATCCGCCACGAGATCTCCAGCCCGAGCCCGGTGCCCTCTCCGACCGGCTTGGTGGTGAAGAACGGTTCGAAGATCCGGCTTCGCGCCTCTGCCGGGATGCCGGGGCCGGTGTCGCCGATCTCCACGACGAGGTGCCTGTCCTCGCTGAAGGTCCGCACGGTCAGCGTTCCGGAACCGCCCATCGCGCTCAGGGCGTTGTCGATCATGTTCGTCCACACCTGGTTGAGCTCGCCGGCGTACGCGGGGATGTGGGGAAGTGCGCGGTCGTAGTCCTTGACCACCCGCACGTCCGTGAGCTTCCCGCCGAACATGATCAGCGTGGAGTCGAGCAAGTCGTGCACGTCGACCACCTGGAAGGGCGTGCGGTCCATCTGCGAGTACTGTTTGGCCGCACCGACCAAAGTGGACACTCGGGTGGTGGCGTCCTCGATCTCGTTCATCAGCAGCTCGGTCTCGACCGTGTACCTGAGCCAGTGCACGGCGGATCCGGTGACGGCCGCGGGGCATTTCGCGAGTGCTCCCTCGAGCCACTCGACGTCCAGCCCGGCCGCGACCAGGACGGGCGCGACGTCCCAGCCGCCGCTGACGTCGTGGTCGTCGAGCCAGTCGGCGACCTCGTCCTCGGCGTCGCTGGCCTCCAGCGGGCTGAGCTTCGGCGCCTTGGCGACCTGTTCGACCGCCTTCTCCTGCAGCACGACCAGAGCCGGCAGCACGGACGGGTCGATCGCCCCCTGCGCGACGAGGGCGAGTTTGTGCCGCATTCCCGCGACGCGCTCACGCAGCGCCGCGGTGGCCCGCACGGCGGCCGCGGCCGGGTTGTTGAGCTCGTGGGTGAGGCCCGCGGACAGGGCGCCGAGCGCGGTGAGCCGTTCGTGCTGGCCCACCGTCGCCTGGGCGTTCCGCATGCCCCAGAACAGGCCCTCCAGCAGGTGCATCGCCATCGGGAACCAGGTGCGGACCATCGGCCCGAACTCGTCGGCGTCGAACTGCAGCATCGACGTGGCGGTGATCGACTCGACGGTCATCTGGTAGGTCGGCTGGTCGAGCTCCAGGTAGGCCTGGGTGGCACCGAAGTACGAGCCGCGCTGGCTGCTGCGGCTCACCTCGACGCGTTGGCCGCCGATGTTGCGGCACAGGGCGACCGTTCCTTCGAGCAGCACGAAGAAACACGTCGCGGGTTCGCCTTCGACGTGCACGGGCGTGCCCGCCTCGCGGGTCTCGACGTGGCCGTGCTCGGCCAGCCAGTCCAGCTGTTCGGAGTCGAGCTTCTCGAACAGGAACAGTTCGCGCAGTGCGGCCGCGGTGAGCCTCTCCATCACGACCTCGCCAGATAGCGGTGGACCAGGGTGACGGCCATGGCGCCCTCACCTACCGCGGACGCGACGCGCTTCACCGAGTCCGATCTGACGTCGCCCGCGACGAACACGCCGGGCACGTTCGTCTCCAGGTGGTACGGCGCCCGCTCGAGGTCCCATCCAGGCGGTGAGCCGCCGAGGTCGGGCCCGGCGAGGAGGAACCCGTGCTCGTCACGTTCCAGCGTGCCGTCCAGCCAGTCCGTGCGCGGGGCGGCGCCGATGAACGCGAACAACCAGCTCGCCTCGACGGTCGTCGTCTCGCCGGTCTTGTTGTGCAGCAACGTCAGCGTCTCAAGATGATCTTCACCGGTGCCACCGCGGACCTCGGTGTGCGTGCGCAGCTCCACGTTCGGGATCGCCGAGAGCTGGTCGATCAGGTACCGCGACATCGACTGCTCGAGCGAGTCACCCCGCACCAGGATCACCACCTTGCGCGCGTGCCCGGAGAAGTAGACGGCCGCCTGGCCGGCGGAGTTCGCGCCGCCGACCAGGTAGACGTCCTGGCCGGCGCAGTTCGGGCCCTCGGTGGTCGAGGCGCCGTAGAACACGCCTCGCCCGGTCAGCTCGCCGAGTCCGGGCGCGTCGAGCAACCGGTACGACACGCCGGTGGCGAGGATGACGGTGTGGGCGGCGAGTTCGGTGCCGTCACCGAACCGCACGATTCGCGCGGCTCCCCGGCGTTCGAGGGCGACGACGTCGCGGGTGGTGAGCAGCTCGACGCCGAACTTGACCGCCTGCCTGCGGGCCCGTTCGGTCAGCTGCCCGCCGGACACCCCGTCGGGGAAGCCCAGGTAGTTCTCGATGCGGCTGCTGGTACCGGCCTGGCCACCCGTCGCGATCCGTTCGACCAGGACGGTGCGCAGCCCCTCCGACCCTCCGTACACCGCGGCGCCGAGCCCCGCGGGGCCGCCACCCACGACGATCAGGTCGTAGAACTCGGCCGACGGCTGCGTGCTCAGGCCCACCTCGGCGGCGAGCTCCGCGTCGGAGGGGTCGACCAGGGCCCTGCCCCCAGCCGTGATCACGACAGGCAGCGTCGTCCCGTCCTGACGCGCCGCGGTGAGCAGGCAGCGTGCCTCCTGCTCGTCGAGCGCGTGCCAGCGGAAGGGAACGCTGTTGCGGGCCAGGAAGTCACGTACCTCGTAGGAACGTGGTGACCAGCGGTGCCCGATCACCCGCACCCGCTGCGGTGGCTGCCGGTCGCTCACGGCCCAGGCGCGCAGCTGCTCGTCGAGCACCGGGTAGAGGTTCTGCTCCGGCGGATCCCACGGCTTGAGCAGGTAGTGGTCGAGGTCGACGACGTTGATCGCCTGGATCGCGGCGTCGGTGTCGGCGTAGGCCGTGAGCAGCACCCGGCGCGCCTGGGGGAACACGTCCATGGCTTGTTCGAGGAACTCGATGCCGCTCATCTGCGGCATCCGGTAGTCGGCGAGCAGCGCCGCGACCTCCTCGCCGCGCAGTTTGATCTCGTGCAGCGCCTCGAGTGCCTGGGGCCCGGACTCCGCTCGCACGACGCGGTAGTGCTCGCCGTACTTCCGTCGCAGGTCGCGCGCCACCGCCCGGGACACGGCCGGGTCGTCGTCCACCGTGAGAATCGAAGGCCGCGCGACGCGGTCGGCAGTCGTCATGTGCTCAGTCAAACACCAGAACTCGCCGATGGTCGTAACCGAGGTACCGTCGGGCCGTGACCACAACCTGCGAACATCTCGCCGAGCTGGGTCCTGAGCCCGCACCTGGCACGCCGGAGGGGTGTGAGGACTGCCTGGCCGTCGGCGGCAGGTGGGTGCACCTGCGTTTGTGCCTCGGCTGCGGCAAGGTCGGCTGCTGCGACTCGTCGCCCGCCAAACACGCCTCGAAGCACTTCGCCGACGAGGGGCACCCGGTCATGCGTTCGTTCGAGCCGGGGGAGACCTGGCGCTGGTGCTTCGTGGACGACACGATCGTGTGATCTGCCTGCGCGGCGGACGTTGTCGCGACCGCCGCGCAGGCAGGAACTGCGGGTCACTTCACCTGGTAGGTCCTGATGACCGTCCGGGTCACGGTGTTGCCGTCCTGAGCATCCGGCTGCGGGTCGATGCGGAACGGCACCGGGAACATCGCGTTGCGGGGCGCCCTTGAGTCGCGGAGATCCTCGCCGAGGTCGCGGGAGACGACGCGAAGCTCGCCGACGGGGCGTTGCGGCCGCACGTCCTCGGCGAGATAGGCTCACAAGATCGCCTGCGAGCACGAACTCATGATGATGCCCGAACCACTCGCGGCGATCGGTGCCGTCGTCGCCGCTGAGCTCGGGCGGGAACGAGGGGGACGAGACGATGAGCGCTGACGTGAAGGTCAAGCTGCTGTGCCTGCCGTACGCGGGCGCCGGCGCGTCGTTCTACCGGCACTGGCAGCGGCAGGCGGGCGACGCGCTGGAGATCGTGCCGCTGCAGCTGCCGGGACGGGAACGGCTGATGGACGCCGAACCGTACCGGGACGTGCACCAGGCGGCCGACGGCCTGCTGGCCGACCTCGCACCCGCGAGCGGCGACAGGCTGGCCTTGTTCGGGCACAGCATGGGCGCCGTGCTCGCCTACGAGCTCGCCCACCGGCTGACCCGGGTGCCGGGCGTCGAGGTGGTGCGGCTGTTCGCCAGTGGTGCGCGGGCGCCGTTCGAACAGGCGGGACACGGTGCGACGGGCCTGGCCGACGACGAGTTCCTCGACCGGGTCGCCGAGCTCACCGGCTACCGGGATCCGATGCTGGAGCTGGAGGAACTGCGCGAGCTGGTGCTTCCGGTGCTGCGCGCCGACATCGAGATGCACGAGCGGTACGCGCCGAGCACCGACCTCGCGCTGGCCGCGCCGATCACGGCGGTGCGCGCTGAGGACGACCCGCTGGTCAGTCGTGAGGACGTGGCGGCGTGGGAGAAGGTCGCGGGCCGGGGCTTCGAGAGCGCAGAGGTGCCGGGCGGCCACATGTACCTGCTCGACGACATCGGCCCGCTGCTGCGGCTGGTCACGAGCTCGGTCGGCTGACAGGGGAGCGGGTCATGTCGGAAACGGTGTGGCACGACGTCGAAGCACCCTCGTGGGGCTTCGGCGGCGGAGAGGGAACGGGCACGCACCAGATCGCGGTGCCCGGCGGCGGGGACGAGGCCGCCTGGCAGGCGGCGCTGGCCGTCGTGCTCCGCCGCTACGATCCCGAGGCGGAGACGCCGTGCGCGGAGCTGGTGTTCACCGCCGCCGGGCGTGGTGCGGCGCGGTCGGCTCCGCTCACCGTGTCGGTGCTCCCCGACGGCGAAGGCACGGTGCTGCGGTGTGACTACCTCCGTGCGCACTTCGCACCGGAGATCGCCAGTGCGTTCCTGCACCACCTCGCCCATGTGCACCGGCAGCTCCTCGACGGCACACCGGAGGCCGAGGTGGAGCTGATGGACGCCGCCGAACAGCAACGGGTGGCGGCACTGGGCCGTCCCAGGGACCCGCTGGTCACCACGCCGACCACGATCCACGAGGCATTCGCCAGGGTGGCGGCGACCACGCCGGACGCGATCGCGTTGTGCGACACCGAGAACAGGCTGACCTACCGTGAGCTCGACCGCCGCGCCACCGCTCTCGCCGGTGGCCTGCACGACCTCGGTGTGCGCGCGGGCGACCGGGTCGGGGTCTGCTTGGAGCGGACTGCCGAGCTCGTCGTGACGTTGCTGGGCGTGCTCAAGGCGGGCGCGACGTACGTCCCGACCGACCCTGCCTACCCCGCGGACCGCCTCAGGCACACCGTCGAGGACGCGGGCCTGGGTGTCGTGATCACCAGGCGGGAGGAGTTCCCCGCGGCAGGCGACGTCGTGGTCGTGCCGCCGGACGCGCTCGACTCCGTTACCGAGGTCGTGGTCACGACCACTCCGGCCGACCCCGCGTACGTCATCTACACCTCCGGCTCGACCGGGCGTCCCAAGGGCGTCGTCATCCCGCACCGCAACGTGATCAGCCTGGTCGACGCCGCGCGCGCCGAGCTCGACCTCGACCTGCACGACGTGTGGTCGCTGTTCCACTCCAGCGCGTTCGACGTCTCGGTCTTCGAGATGTGGGGCTGCCTGCTCACCGGGGGCCGGCTCGTCGTGGTGCCCTACTTCGTCTCACGCGAGCCAGAGGAGTTCCGCGACCTGCTCGAGGCCGAGGAGGTCACGGTGCTCAGCCAGACGCCGTCGGCCTTCACACAGCTGCTGCCCGTGGTGCGGCGGGAGCTGTCCGCCGTGCGGCTGGTGCTGTTCGCGGGCGAGCCGCTGGACACCCGGATGCTGTTGCCGTGGATGGATCTGCACCCCCGCTGCGAGCTGGTCAATCTCTTCGGCATCACCGAGACGACCGTGCACACCACCGTGCAGGTCGTCACGCGGGAGGACGCGCTGGCCGCCTCGCGTTCGGTCGGTCCGGCACTGCCGGGCTGGCACCTGTACGTGATGGACGAGGCCGGCCGGCTGGTGCCGCCGGGCGTGATCGGCGAGATCGTCGTCGGTGGCGCCGGGGTGGCCCTGCACTACCTGGGCCGTGAAGACCTGACAGCCCAACGGTTCCGGCCCGACCCGTTCGCGGGCGGCACCATGTACCGCAGTGGCGACCTGGGCCGGTTGCGGCCGGACGGGGCGCTCGAGCACCTCGGGCGGATGGACGGCCAGGTCAAGATCCGCGGCTTCCGCATCGAGCTGGACGAGATCCGCGCGGTCCTGCTGGAGGACCCCGACGTCCGCGCGGCCGCCGTGGTGGTGCGCCGCGATGACCCGGCGACCCCACGCCTCGACGCCTACGTGGTGCTGACCGGCGGCGACGCCACCGTCGTCCGCAAGCGCGCGGCGACGGTCCTGCCTGACTACATGGTGCCCGCGACGGTGACCCCCGTGGCCGAGCTTCCGCTGACCACCAACGGAAAGCTGGACCACAAGCGGCTGCCCGCACCCGTGAGGCCGTCCAGTGAGAGCGACGCCGGCGAGCTCGACCCCGTGACCGCCCGGATCCGCGCGATCTGGGCCGAACTGCTCGGCACACCGGTCGGGGTGGACGACAACTTCTTCGACCTGGGCGGCAATTCGCACATCGGAGTGCGGATCGGTGCCGCGCTGCGCGCCGCCGGGTTTCCGTCCGTGCGGTTGCGCGAGCTGTACCAGAACCCGACGGTGCGCGGGATCGCCGCGCTGGTGAACGGACAGCTCGCACTGCCGGAGTGATGTCCACAATGGACCGCGCGGCATGCTCGCAAAGCCACTGTCAACCGTGGACGGACCAGGTCAGCGGTACCGTTGGCGCGGAACGTCAGGATTCATCGCGCACGCCCGACATATGTCCACAATGGACTCCGGAAATGGACTTCCCCGAGGACCTCGCATCGGTTGGAATCGTTGCGTAGGGTGCATTGTGTCGAGGGGAGACATGGATGGACACGGTCCTGCTGGGGGCCGGCGAGTTGTCGGGGGATCTGCTGAGGGAACCGCACGCCGTGTATGCGCGGCTGCGGGAACGCGGACCCGTGCACTGGGTGCGGCTGCCGGACGGGCAGGAGATGTGGCTGGTGGTCGGCTACGAGGTCGCCCGTGCGGCGCTCGCCGACGCCAGGCTGTCCAAGGACCTGACCAAGATCGGTGCCAGCTCGTTCGACCAGGAGTTCCTCGGGCCTCACCTGCTGGTCAGCGACCCGCCGCAGCACACCCGTCTGCGCAGGCTCGTCTCGAAGGAGTTCACGCCGCGCCGGGTCGAGGCGATGGCGGGTGGTGTGCACCGTCAGGTGGCCGAGTTGCTGGACTCCATGCAGGCCAGGGGGCGGGCGGACCTGGTGGAGGACTTCGCTTTCCCGCTGTCGATCGGGGTGATCTGCGAACTCCTCGGTGTGCCCGCGATGGACCGGGAGTCGTTCCGCGGCTGGTCGAACGCCATCAACGCGCCGATCGGGCTGGCGGAGAAGATCGCGGCGTTCGGGCAGCTCAAGGACTACCTCGGCGACCTGGTCGCGGCCAAGCGCGCCGAACCCGGCGACGACCTGCTCAGCGCGCTGATCAGAACGACCGACGAGGACAGCGACCGGCTCACCAGCGCCGAACTGCGGTCGATGGCGTACCTGCTGCTCTCCGCGGGGCACGAGACCACGGTCAACCTCATCTCCAACGCCGTGCTGACCCTGGTCCGCCACCCCGACCAGCTGACCGTTCTGCTCGCGGATCTGTCGCTGGTGGACGGCGCGGTCGAGGAGGTGCTGCGGTTCGAGGGCCCGATCGAGTCGGCGACCTTCCGGTTCGCACTGGAGCGCGTGGAGATCGGCGGCGTTGCGATCGAGACCGGCGACCCGGTGCTGGTCACGCTCGCGTCGGCGAACCGCGACGAGACGCGGTTCGACGCTCCCGAACAGTTCGACGTCCGCCGTGACGGCGGCGGACACCTCGCGTTCGGTCACGGCGTGCACTACTGCCTCGGTGCGCCACTGGCCAGGATGGAGGGTCGCATCGCGATCCGTTCGTTGCTGGAACGGTTTCCGGGCATCGCACTGGACGTGCCGTTCGACGAGCTGAGCTGGTTGCCGGGCACGTTGCTGCGCGGCGTGCGGAGTCTGCCGGTTCGCTGGTCGGACGGCATCACGGTGGAGGAACGGTGAGCGGGCGCTGGTTCGCGACGAAACCCCTGGACACAGCGGCGGTTCAGCTGATCTGCGTGTCGCACGCCGGTGCGGGGGCGTCCGCCTACCGGGACTGGCAGGACCGGCTCGGCCCCGCGATCGAGGTGCTGCCCGTGCAGTTGCCCGGCCGCGAGGCGCGCTTCGGCGAATCGCTGGTGCGGTCGGTGTCCGAGGTCGTCGACGGCCTGATCGGCCCTGTGCTGGAACGGGTGCGCGGGCCGGTCGCGATCTTCGGCCACAGCATGGGGTCGCTCATCGGCTACGAGCTGGCGCACGCCATGGCCGAACGGGGGCGGACACCGGTGCACCTGTTCGTCTCCGGCTACACCGCCCCGCACCTGCCGCACGTCGGTCCCGCCCTGCACACGTTGCCGGATCAGGAGTTTCACGACCACATCAGCACGTTGCAGGGCACGGCGAGCGAGGTGCTCGACCACCCGGAGCTGATGGGGCTGCTGCTCCGCGTGCTCAAGGCGGACTACGAGCTCTGCGAGACCTACCGGCATCCGGAGCGCCCCGCGTTCTCCGTGCCGGTCACCGCATTCGGCGGTGAGCAGGACCCGGACACCGCGGGCGAACGGCTGGCACGGTGGGACGACCTCAGCACCGGCCGGACCGCCGTCCGGTGGTTCTCCGGCGGACATTTCTACCTGCACCACCATCTGGACGAGCTGATGACCATCATCGAGGACACGTTGCTGGGCACCAGCCGGGAACATGGGGGTTCCATTGACGGCAGTGACCGACCAGATCGCCCGCGAACAGCGGGTTCGCCAGTACTACCAACGAGTTGACGCACACGACCTGACCGGGCTGCTGGACCTGTTCGCCAGCGACGCGGTCTACCACCGGCCCGGCTACGCGCCCCTGGTCGGGCGCGAAAGCCTGAAACGCTTCTACGGTGAGGAAAGGGCCATCCGGGAAGGCAGCCACTCGGTGTCGGCCGCCGTGCTCGACGGCGATCGTGCGGCCGTGCACGGCGAGTTCCACGGCGTGCTGAAGGACGGACGCGCGGTGTCGTTGCGGTTCGCCGACTTCTTCGTCTTCAACGACCAGGGGTTTTTCCAGCGCAGGGACACTTTCTTCTTCGCTCCCATGGTCTGACAGCATGGTCCGGTGACCGAGGACCTGATCGACTCAGGCGTGCGCGACGGTCGAGGCCGCCTCGTGACGCTCACCGCCATCACCGACGACAACTGGCGCGCGGTCGCCGACGTGGTGCCACGCGACGACCAGCGCGACTTCGTGGCGCCCTCGGCGGCCCGCTACCTGTTGCTGTCGTTGCGCGAAGGGGAGTGGCATTCGCTCGGGATCCGGGCGGACGAGGACGTCGTCGGGCACGTCATGTGGGCGTACGACCCGGAAGACGGCGCGCACTGGATCGGCGGGCTGGTCGTGGACGCGGCGCGGCAGGGCGAAGGCCTCGGTCGGGCCGCGATGACCGTGCTGCTGCGGTGGTTGACGGCCAAACCCGGCTTCGTCCGGGCGCGACTGTCCTATCAGTCCGAGAACGTGGCCGCGCGCAAGCTCTACGCCGGTCTGGGTTTCGTGGAGCTCGACCTCGTGGAGGGCGACGAGGTGGTGGCCGAGCTCGTGCCGTGAGTCACGAGCCCGGCCGTCCTTCTCACGTCAGAATCTCGCCCAGCACGCGGGCGTTCGGTTCGGCGGGTGCGCCGGTCATCATCTCGGCGTGCCGGCCGAAACCGGCGACGACGGTCAGCTCCGGCGTCAACCGCCGCCAGCCCGCCAGCGCGTGTTCGTCGAGTGCGGACTGCTCCGCGCGCACCAGGGTGATCGGCGCGGCGACGGTTCCCTTGTGCACCAGCGAGTTCCAGTACTCGGTGTAGTCGGCGCGCTTGGTGGCGGCCCGTTCTTGCAGGTGCGGGTCGGACAACACGCGTTGCAGCACGGGGTCGAGCAGCGCGAGCCCTTCCACCATGTCCGCGCGGATGCGGTCAGCGAGAGCGGCATGCTGGTCCGAACCGGGCTCCGTGCACGGCATCGAGTCGAACAGCACGATCCGGTCCACACCGCGGCCGCGGCTTTCGAGCTCACGTGCCACCTCGAACGCCAGGTTGCCGCCCGCCGAGTAGCCGCCGAGCACCAGCGGGCCGTTCGCGTGGCGTTCCACGAGATCGGCGTAGTGGGCGACCCGGTGGTCGTCCTCGACGAAGTCGAACGCGTGCACCGCGCGGCCGGGCAGGGACTCGGCGAGTCCGAGGTAGACGGTGCCCCAGCCGGCGATCGGCGGGAACAGGAACACCGGCGGGTCGCCCGGCCGGCCGAGCAGGTGGTGCACCCGCACCGCCGAGACGCCCGACGCGCGCACCTGCTCGACCCGCTGGGCGATCCCGCGCACCGTCGGGTCCGCGAACACGTCCGCCACGGGCAGTTCGATGCCCGTCCGCGCCTGCAACAGCACGAGCAACGCGACCACGCGCAGCGAATGTCCGCCGAGGTCGAAGAAGTCCGCCGCGGCGTCCGAGGTGTCCGCGCCCAGCACCTCGGCGAAGATCTCCGCCACGAGTCGTTCGGTGTCCGAGGACAACGGAGTCCGGGCCGGCGCCACCGTCCACTCGGCCTCCGGCAGCGCCTTGCGGTCGATCTTCCCGTTGCGGGTCAACGGAAGGCGGTCGAGCCGCAGCACCACGTCCGGCACCATGTACCCCGGCACCGACTTCGCCACCCGGTCGAGCACGTCCTGCTCGTCGAACGCGTGCGCGGGCTCGGCGACGACGTACGCGACCAGCCGTTCCGGCCGGCCCGCCGCCCGTTGCACCAGCACCACGGCGGCCGTGACGCTCGGGTCCTCGCTCAGCGCCGCCTCGATCTCGCCGAGCTCGACCCGGTGCCCGCGCAGCTTCACCTGGGAGTCCGCGCGCCCCAGGAACTCCAGCGTGCCGTCCGGCAGCCACCGCCCCAGGTCACCGGTGCGGTAGAGCCGGCCGCCCTCGAACGGGTCGTCGGCGAACGCCGCCGCGGTCCGTTCGGGGTCGTTGACGTATCCACGGCCGACACACGGGCCCGCCACGCAGATCTCGCCCTGCACACCGGTCGGCACGAGCGCGGCCGGACCGAGCGGGATCGTCCGGTCGACCACGTAGATGCGCGCGTTGCGGATCGGGTGGCCGAGCGGCACCGAACCCTCGCCCAGGCGCGGGTCGACGGTGAGGTGCGTGATGTCGTCCGAGGCCTCCGTCGGGCCGTAGGCGTTGACCAGCGCGATGCCGGGATACGCGGCCAGCCAGCGCGCGGCGAGCGGGCGCGGCAGGGCCTCGCCGGTGGACACCAGCGTGCGCAGGTGCGGCAGCCGCCGGGATTCGCGTTCGAGGAGGTCGAGCATCACCTCCAGCATCGACGGCACGACTTCGAGCACGGTCGCCTCGGCGGCCTCGCGCAGCAGCACGCGGGGATCGGTCATCGCCTCGTCGCTCACGACGACCGTGCGGCCGCCCGCGACGAGCGCGCCGAGGCACTGCCACACGACGATGTCGAAGCTCGGGCCGGCGTTCTGGACGAGCGCGGTGCTCGCGTCCAGGCAGAGGTCCTCGACCTTGGCGAGCATGTGGTTGAGCATGCCGCGCTGCTCGACCATCGCGCCCTTGGGCCGGCCGGTGGAGCCGGAGGTGAACAGGACGTACGCGAGGTCGTCCTGACTCACCGGCGCTGCGGCGGTGGCCGGGCCGGTCGTGTCGAGCGGCACGATCCTTCCGTCGAACCGGGTGGCCAGCGCGTCGCTGAGCAGTCCTGGCTGGGCCAGCACCACCTCGCACCCGGCGTCGGTGAGCATGCCCAGCTGTCGTTCGTCCGGCTGGCCGGGATCGAGCAGCACGAACGCGCCGCCCGCCCGCCACACGCCGAGCATCGCGGTGATCATCGCGGGCCCGCGCGGCGCCAGGACGCCCACGAGTTGCTCCCGTCGCAGACCGGTGAGCAGCCCCGCCACGGCTGCCGCGTCCGCGACCAGTTCGCCGTAGCTCAGCGACCTGCCGGACGCAACGACCGCGGTCCTGCCGGGATCGGCCGCCGCGACGGCCTCGATCCGGGACAGCACGGTGTCCTGCGGGGGCAACTCGGCCGTGCGGGAGCCGAGCCCGGCGACGAGCGCGGCGCGTTCCTCGGGCCCCAGCACGTCGAGGTCGGCGAGCAGGCGTTCCGGCGTGGTGAGACCGGCCAGCACGGTGAGGAACCGGCGGACGAGCGCTTCCACGGTCTCCCGGCGGAACAACCGGACGGCGAAGTCCAGGCGGCACTCGATCACCTCACCCTCCGGCCGGGCCTTCAGCTCCAGGTCGAACAACGACCGCCCGGTCTCGACCTCCGGCTGCCGCACCGTCACCCCGGGCAGGTCCGCGTCGGCGAGGTCCATGTTCTGGAAGGCGAACATCACGTCGTAGAGCGGGTTGCGGCTCGGATCGCGGACGACACCGAGCCGTTCGACCAGGTCGGCGGACGGGTAGTCCTGGTGCCGCAACGAGTCCGCAACCGTGGCGCGGACCTGGCCGAGCAGGTCCGCGACCGTCGCGCCCGGCTCGACGTGCGCCCGCAGCGGCAGCGCGTTGAGGAACGGACCGGTGATCGTCTCGGTACCGGGCACCGTGCGGCCCGCGAACGGCGTGCCGACGACGAGGTCGGTCTGCCCGCTGTGCCGCCACAACGTCACGTAGAGCCCGGCCAGCATCGTCGCGAACAGCGTGGTGTCCGCCGCCTGGCTCGCCCGGCGCAGGCCCGTGAAGACCTCGGCGGGCACGGTGAAGCGGACGCTGTCGCCCTCGGCGCTCTGCACGGGAGGACGTGGGTGGTCGGTGGGCAGGTCGAGCGGCTGGGGCAGGTCGGCGAACCGGGTCAGCCAGTAGTCCTGCGAGTCCGCGAGCCTGCGCGCGTACCGCTCGGACCGCTCCAGCGCCGCCCAGTCCCGGAACTGCCGGACCGGCGGGAGCTCCTCACCCGCGTACAGCCGCGCGAACTCGCCGACCAGCAGCCCGATGGACGTGCCGTCCGCGACGATGTGGTGGATGTCCACGAGCAGGTACGAGCTGCGCGACCCGTGCACGAGGACCATGCGCGCCAGCGGTCCGGTTTCGAGGTCGAACGGCCGCACGAACCGCGCGAAGATCTCCTGCGGTGCCAGGTCCTCCGCCACTTCGGCCAGGTCGGTGCGCACGTCGTCGTGGACCACCTGCAGGAGTTCGGTGCCGTCCAGCCGGAACGAGGTCCGCAACGCCTCGTGGCGCGTGACGAGTCCGCGCAACGCCGTGCGCACCCGTTCCACGTCCAGATCGCCGGTGAGCTCCATCAGGTGGGGCAGGTTGTACTGGGTGCCGCCCGGATCCATCCGTTGCAGCACGAAGAACCTGCGTTGCGCGGAGGTGGACGGGACGATCTGGCCACCGGGGGCCATGGGCAGGACCAGCGCGTCGCCCTGGGACATCGGTGCCGACGCGAGGCCTGCCGGGGTCGGTTGTTCGAACAGCTGCTGCAACCGCAGATCGGTGCCCAGCGCCCGGTTCAGGTGCGCGAGCAGCGTCACGGCCTGCAACGAGTTGCCGCCGAGCGCGAAGA
Source organism: Lentzea alba (assembly GCF_011067745.1). Taxonomy (GTDB): domain Bacteria; phylum Actinomycetota; class Actinomycetes; order Mycobacteriales; family Pseudonocardiaceae; genus Lentzea; species Lentzea alba. The sequence goes on along the minus strand of NZ_JAAMPJ010000007.1, from coordinate 548,582 downwards.
AGCTGTCGTGCACGCCGACCTCGTCGACGCCGAGCACCCGTCCGAACGCCGCCGCGGCGGTGGCCTCGGTGGCGGTGCGGGGCGCGACGTACGGCTCGCCTGACCCGGCCGTCGCCGCGGCGCGCCGGTAGGCGGTGATCAGGTCCTCCGGCGCGACGTGGCGCAGTGGCACGTGGTGAGCGCGGTGCACGAGCCGGTCGACGTCCGGTTGGCCGTCCTGCCAACGAGGTGTGTCGCGCGGCGCGGCGGTGGGTCGTTCCGAAGCCGGTGGTGCGGCGACGAACGCGGGCACGTCGCCCCGCAGCCCCAGCGGACCGGGGTCACCGGGCCCGCGCACGAGCTCGGCCGAGCCGTGGCCGACCGCGGCGAAGAACCGTTCGGCCGCCGTGCCGTCGATTTGGTGCACCACAACGGATCCGTGCTCTTCGGCCGGGCCTTCGACGAACTCGACCAGCCCAACGCCGGCCACCGAGAAGAACTGGACCAACCGTCCGCCGAACAGCACGGCGGGCACGGCCTCGCCGACCGCGTCGAGCGAGATCTCCGCCGCACGCAGCGACTCCACCGCTTCCTGGATCGAGGTGACCCGGTAGCACAGGTGGTAAGGCCGTTCCCCGGCGCGATCGAGCAGTCCCGCCGTCGGGGAATCCGCGCCGTCGGGCGCCACCAGTTCGACGCGCGGGCTTCCCGGCCGTTCGAACATCGCGAGTGATGACCGCTGGATCGGGTCGTGTGCCGCGGCTGTCTCGCGGAAACCGGCGGCGGTGAGCGCCGCGCGAGCGTCGGACAGCGATCGGACCGCCACGCCGACGTGGTCCAGTCCGAAGTGGACGGTTCGTGGTTTGCTGAAGCTCAGCGCCACGTACCTGGGCTGTTCCGGCAGCGCGGACACCGGGATCTCCCAGCGGGTCCCGCCTGACGGGCGCCAGCCGTAGTCGTCGAGGAACGCCCTCGCCGGTTGGTTGCGCTCGGTCGCGGTGTGGTCGGCGGTGACCCGGTCGAGCCCGTGCTCACGGCACAGCGCCGCAACGCCCGCCAGGACCGCCTCCTCGACGGTGCGGCCCAGGACGCGGCAGCTCAGCAGGACGTTGTCGAGGTGCAGCGTGCGATCCGTGACGGTGCTGAGCACGACGCCGGTCAGACCGTGGTCGCCGAACCTGTCGCGCACCCGCAGCACGTGCGCGACCCGTCCGTCCAGTTCGGACGTCGTCAGCCGCAGGCCGCTCAGGTTGAACTGGTTGGTGCGCTGGGTGAGCTGGGCCACGCGCTCCAGCTCGTCCGGTGTGGCCTCGGTGAACGACGCCCGCAGGCCGAGCCCGTCCAGGAAGTCCGTCAGCGACGGCGCGGCGCTCAGGTCGTCCTGGCGCCGGAGCTCGGCCCGGTACCGCTCGGCGCGCTGCCGGTCCTCGTCGGTGACCTGGTGCGTGTCGAACGCCCAGACGTGGTCGAGGAAACGGGCGTCGGCGGGCAGCCGGAACGTGAGCACCTCCGGCAGCGCGGCCACCATCGCGGCGCACTCGGCGGCGCTGTCGTCGAGGAACACGACGCTGTCGAGGCCGAGCCCGAGCTTCGCCACGACCTCGCCGAGGTTCTCGTGCTTGGGCCGCCAGTTCGCCCGGATCTCGGTGAAGTGCTCCTCCCTCATCACCATTCCGGGGTTGCGCGTGAACACCTCCCGCACGTCCTGCTCGGTGTTCTTGCTCAGCAGGACGAGCACCAAGCCGTCCGTCCGCTTGCGCAGCAACAACTCCTGCAGCGCCCGCGCCGGCTCGTCCACCTCCACGCCCAACGGCCCGTCCTCGCCGACGACGCCGCGCCAGAGCGTGTCGTCGGCGTCCACGGCGATGACCTTGAACGGTGCGCGCACGGTGCCCAGCACCCGCCGGGCGACCTCGGTGCCCGCCACCGCGAAGAAGTCCTCGGTGTAGGGAACCGCGCCCAGCGCGAACGCCTCCGGGTCGTCCCAGTCCGTCACGCCGAACCGGTCGAGCGCCGCTTCGAGGTCGATCACGGTCACCGGCAGGCCGGCGAGATCGCGGCGCCAGCGCCGGGCGATGTCGAGCTCCGACGGCAGGACTCCCACCAGCCGGGGGCCCGCCGTGGTGGACCGCAGCGCGGCGAGCAGCTCGGTGTACGAGCGCTCCTCGGCCGGCCAGTCCTCGAACCGCACCAGCAGCAGGGCGGGTCCGGGATGGGTGTGCCAGCCGCTCTCGGGATCGAGCAGTTCCTGGAACACCTGCCCGAACGCGCCGTGCCGGACCTGGCCTCGATGACCGAACTGTTCGCACCACCACAGGTAGGGCGCGCTGATCGGGTCCGCGGTGAACGACGAGACCACGAGCAGGTCGAGCCGCCGGGCCGCGTCGATCCTGGCCCGTTCGGCGGGGGAGAGCGGTGCGAGGGACGTGAGCGGCGCGTCGGGGTCGGCCGTGGCGGCGGCACAGAGCGCGAGCAGGTGCTCGACGAACCGGCGCACCGTGTCCGGTTCGAGCAGCGCCGCGTTCGCCTCCGCCTGCACGCTGAGGCTGCCGTCCGGTTCGGGGAACACGTCGAGCTTCAGGTCGAGCTTGCTGGTGCCGTGCTCCACCGGCAGCGCCTCGTACCCGGCGGTGTTCGCGACGCGGCCGCGGTCCTCCTGGAAGATCAGCATGGTGTCGAACAGCGGGTTGTGCCCGTGCTGACGGCCCGCGAGTGCGACGATCTCCTCGAACGGCAGGTCCTGGTGGTCGTAGTCGGCCAGCGCGAGGTCGCGGGTGCGGCCGAGCAGCGTCCGGAACGTGTCGCCGGGCGCGAGAGACACGCGCAACGGCAGGAAGTTCGCGAACATGCCGACCACGCGGTCGACGTCGGGATGCGTGCGGCCCGCCACCAGCGAGCCGATGACGACCTCCGGCTGGCCCGCGTACCGCGACAGCGCGGCCGCGTACGCCGCCAGCAGCGCGATGTTGAGCGTCGCCCCCTCGTCGCGGGACAGCGCCACGAGAGCCGCGGCGGTCTCGGACTCGACGGTGAAGGTGCTGGTGAAGCCCGCGAACGTGCGGGTCGCCGGACGGTCGTGGTCGTACGGGAACGTCAGCGCGGGCAGGTTCTCGACCCGCGCGGCCCAGTGCTCGCGCAGGGCCGGGGTCCTGGCGGGTGCCGCCAGTCGTTGCCAATGCGTGAAGTCCCGGTACCGGATCCCGGGCTCGGGCAGCTCGGTGCCCTCGAGCAGCGCCAGGAACTCCTCGACCAGCACCTGCACCGACGCGCCGTCCGCCGCGATGTGGTGCACGTCGAGGAACAGGACGCCACCGGTGGGCGTGGCGAACCAGTGCGCGCGCAGCAGCGTGTCCCCGGCGAGGTCGAACGGCCGGATCTGCTCGGGCAGGTTCGGTTCTCCGTCCACTGCGGACGTCGTGAACCCGACCTCGGCGTGCGGCCGGATCCGTTGCCGCACCTCGCCGTCGACGAGGTGGAAGGTCGTGCGCAACGACTCGTGCCGGTCGACCAGCCGCTGCAGCGCGTCGCGCAGAGCCGCCGGGGCCACCGGCTTCGTGACGCGCAACGCCATCGGCATGTTGTAGCTCGTGGCCTCCCGCGCCGACTCCTGGATCAGGTAGACGCGCCGCTGCGCGGGGGAAGCGGGCAGGTCGGTGTCGGACACCGGGTTGATCGGCGCGAGCGTCGACGGTTCGGCGGCCTCGACAGCGCGGGCCATCGCCGCCAGCACCGGGTTGGCGAACAGCTCGCGCAACGGCAGTGCCCTGCCCAGGTCGCGTTCGATCCGCGACGCGAGCGCCGTAGCGCTGAGCGAGGTGCCGCCGCGGCCGAAGAAGTCGTCACCCCGGCTGATGACCTGGTCACCGAGCACGTCCCGCCACAGCGCGGCGAGCGCGATCTCGGTCGGCCCGGCGGGAGGTTCGCTGTCCGATGTGGACGCTTCCGGTTCCGGCAACGCCCTGCGGTCGACCTTGCCGTGCGAGGTCAGCGGCAACGCGTCGTGCACGGCGAAACCACCCGGCACCATGTACGCGGGCAACCGGCCCGCGACGTGCGCGGCCAGCTGCTCGCCGGTCACGTCCTCCCGCACCACGACGTGCGCGCCGAGCCGGTGGTCGCCGGCGCCCACGGGGTAGGCGATCACGACGCACTGGCTGACCGCGGGATGCGCCGCCAGCACCGCCTCGACCTCGCCGGTCTCGACCCGGTTGCCGCGCACCTTGACCTGGCCGTCGATCCGCCCGACGAACGCCAGCGTGCCGTCCGGCCGGCGCGCCACGTAGTCGCCCGTGCGGTACATGCGGGCACCGGGTTCCAGTGCGAACGGGTCGGGCACGAACTGTTCCGCGGTGGCGGCCGGTGCCCCGAGGTAGCCGAGGCTGACCCCGGCGCCGCCGACGCACAGCTCGCCGGTCGCGCCGTCGGGGACCAGGCGGAAGTGGTCGTCCACGACGTAGGTGCGGTAGCCCGGCCAGGGGAAGCCGATCGGGATCTCACCCTGGGACGGGGCTGCCTCGGCACCAGGTGCCGCACCCTCCGCCGCCACGGTGAAGGTCGTCGTCGTGACGGTGGCCTCGGTGGGCCCGTAGGTGTTGACCAGCGCCACGCGCGAGGTGGCCGCGCCGGACTCCCAGTGCCGCACCAGCACGGCGTTGACCCGCTGACCGGACAGCGTCACCATCCGCACCGACCGCGCCGGGCCGGTGCCGGCCGCGCGCAGCTCCTCGTACCAGCCTTCCCAGTACGCCGTCGGCAGCGGCAGCACGGTGATCCGGTGCCGCGCCACGAACCTGTCGAAGCCGGTGAACGAGTCGATCGCGTCCGGCGTGCGGGCGACGACGGTCGCGCCACAGGCGAGGGCGGGGAAGACCTCCTCGATCGTGGCGTCGAAACCGGGGGAGGCGACGTGCAGCACGCGATCCGCTGACGACAGCCCGAAGACCTCGACGGTCGCGAGGTTGTGGTTCACGACGCCGCGGTGCGTCACCGCGATGCCCTTGGGCACGCCGGTCGAGCCCGACGTGAACACGACGTAGGCGAGATCGTCGGGGTGCACCTCGACGGCCGGGGCGTGCGTCGGCTGGTCGTCGGTGAGCACGACGCCGTCGATCGTGAGAACGCTCTCGGCGACGCGGGTCATCGTCGCGATCCGGTCGGCCGGGTAGGCGGGGTCGACCGGGACGAAGGCGCCGCCCGCCTTGAGCACCGCCAGCATCGTGATGACCAGCGGTGCGCCGTGCGGCAGGACGACCGCGACCCGCTGGCCGCGTTGCAGCCCGGACGCGAGGAGGTGGTGCGCGAGCTGGTTGGCGCGGCGGTCGACGGTGGCGTAGGAGAGCTCGGTGCCGTCCGCGTCGACCAGTGCGATGGCGTCGGGAGTGCGGGCCGCGCTCGCCTCGACCAGGCCGTGCACGGTGGTGGAGGGGCGGTCGCGCACCGGACCGGCGCCCGCGGCGAGGAGCCGTTGCTGCTCGGCCGCGGGGAGGTCGTGGTCGAGCACGGCCGCCGGGTCGGTGAGCATCGCGGTGAGCGTGTGGACCACGTCGTCGGCGATCGCCGTGGCCTGGGCGGTGTTCCACCGCGCCAGGCGGTGCTCCAGGTAGCCCTGCACCGCGCCGTCGCGTTCGTACAGGTAGAGGCTCAGGTCGAGCTTGGCTTCCGTTTTGGGCAACGGGATCGGCGTGACGGTGAGGCCGTCGGAGGTGATCGGCTCGTACGGGTAGTTCTGCAGCGCGAACAGCGCCTGGAACAACGGGCGGTTGTGCCCGCCGACCGCACCGGCGATCTCCGACAGCGACACGTCCTGGTGGTCGAGCGCGCCCAGCACCGCGGTCCGGCACGCCGCCCACAGCGCGGTGCCGGTCTCGGCGACGGGCACGGAGATCGGCAGCGTGTTGGCGAAGTAGCCGATCAGCGCCTCGTACTCGGGTGCCTGCCGGCCCGCGACCGGCATGCCGATGACCGGCCGCGCGGCACCGGTCCGCCGGGACACCACCACGGCGAACGCGGCCAGCAGCACCACGTACGGCGTGACACCGTGTGCGGCGCACGCGGCGTGCAGTGCCTCGGTCAACGCCGGAGCCAGCCGAACCGGCACGGTGCCGCCCTTTGGCGACTCGTCGGCAGAGCGCTCGGGGAGCGCGTGGAGTTCAGCGCGCCAGTAGGCGAGTTGTTCCTCCACTGTGGACTGTGGTGTTCCCCGGCGGACGCGCACCACGTCGCTCCAGTGTGCGCGCATCGGCTCGGGAGGCGGGATCGGCGCACCGGTGCGCCGCAGGTAGGCCGCGGTCAGCTCGGTGATCAGCAGCGACATCGACCAGCCGTCGGCGATGATGTGGTGCGTCGACAGGACCAGCACGTGCGCCTGGCCGTCCGGCACGACGTGGAGGCGCAGCAGCGGTCCGGTGGCGAGGTCGAACGGCCGCGTGACCGCGTGTGTCACCGCCGAGTCCACTGTGGAGTCGAGGACGGTGACCTCGGGGAGCAGCTCCTCGTGCGTCAGCGTGTACGCCACACCGTCCTCGGCGTGGAAGGTCGTGCGCAACGTCTCGTGCCGTGCGGAGACCTCGGCGGCCGCGTGCCGCAGGGCGGCGACGTCGAGCGGCCCTTCGATCCGGACGGCCTCGCAGATGCTGAACGCGGTGCTGTGCGGGTCGAGCTGCTGGTGCACCCACAGGCGTTCCTGCGCGGGCAGGAGCTCGCCCCGGCCGAGACGCGGCCCCTCGGTCAGCGGCTTCGCGCCGCCGCGCAGGCGCTTGGCGAGCAGACGGCGGCGTGCCTCAGCGGCGTTCGTGGTGTCGCTCATCGGGTTTTTTCTTCCTCGTCCAGCATCGCCAGCACCTCGTCGTCGGTGAGATCGTCGAGTTCGGCCATCAGCCGTTCCTCGACCAGGACGGCGACGGCCGCGACCGTGGTGGCGTCGTAGAAGTCGGCGAAGTCGAAGGTGACCTGGAAGTCGCGCCGGATCCGGGCGAGCACCTGGGCCGCGGCCAGCGAATGCCCGCCCACCGCGAAGAACTCGTCCTCCACCCCGAACTCGCGCCCAGGCAGCACGTCCCGCCAGATCGCGAGCACCGCGTGTTCGGCGTCGGTGCGCGGGGCGACCGGGGCCACGTGGACCTGCCGTGCCGCGAGCGCGGCGGCGTCGAGCTTCCCGTTGGCGGTGAGCGGGAACCGGTCCCACCACTCGACCCGGCCGGGCACCAGGTGCTCGGGCAGCTCGGCACGGCACCAGTCGAGCAGTTTCTGCTCCTCACCGGTCAGGTGGGCGACGAGCACATCGCCGTCGGCGAGCACGTGCGCGGCCGTGACGCAGGGATGCCGCAGCAGCCTCGACTCCAGCTCGCCCGGCTCGATCCGGTGCCCGCGCACCTTCAGCTGCCGGTCGGCACGTCCCTCGGGCACCACGGTGCCGTCGGGCCGGTACCGGCCGAGGTCGCCGGTGCGGTACTCGCCGTCGCCGAACCGCGCCGCGGTGAGCTCGGGATCGCCGAGGTAGCCGAGCGCGAGGTACGGCGTGCGCACGACGATCTCGCCGATCTCGCCCACCCCCGCCCGCCGCTCGCCCACGCGCACCAGCAGCTCCGCGCCGCCCACGCCGCGACCGATCGGGACGGTCGCGCCGGGGTGGGAGCGGGCGGCGTCGAGGTCGACGTCCTGGGCCGCGACGGCCTGCGGGGTCTCCGTCGCGCCGTAGAAGTTCACGCACCGCACATCGGGCGCCCGCGCGGCGAGGTCGGCGCAGGTCTGGCCGGTCAGGGGTTCGCCGCCGAAGAACGCCCAGCGCAGCTCGGGCAGCGGCCGCGCTGCCGCACCCGCGAACAACCGCGCCAGCGACGGCGTCAGATGAACCGCCGTGACCGCGTTGTCCGCGAGCCACGCGGCCAGCGCGTCCGGGTCGCGCACGACCGGCGCGGCCGGGATCCGCAGCTGGCCGCCGCACCACAGCGGAGTGAAGAGGTCACGCAGGAACGGGTCGTGGCTGGGGCCGGACAGGGCCGCGAACCTGTCGTCGGGGCCGAACCCGTGCCGGGACGTGTGCCACTCCAGGAAGTGGGCCAGCGGCCGCTCGCTCGTGGCCACGGCCCTGGGTTCGCCGCTCGTGCCCGAGGTGTGCACCAGGTAGGCCGTCGCGTCCGGATCACGGGTGACTCGTGGCGTCGATCCCGCGGTCTGCACCGCCAGGACGCCGCCAGAGGCCTCCTCGGGTTCCGGCACGACGACCACCTGGCATCCCGCTGCCGCGCACCGGCGCTGCCGCTCGGCCTCGGGGTGGTCCGGGTCGAGCACCAGGAACGTCGCTCCGGCGTGCATCGCGCCGAGCACGGCGGCCGGCAGCAGCGCGTGCCGCTTTCCTTGCACCGCAACGACATCGCCTGGCTTGACGCCGTGGGCGACCAAGGCCGCGGCGGTGCCCTCCACGGCGGCGCGCAGCTCGCGGTGAGTCACCCGGCGCGAGCCGTCGTCGACCGCCACGGCGTCCGGCGTGTGCGTGGCCCAGTGGTCCAACCGGTCCAGCAGGCCGCCGTTCCACTCGGCGGCCGGCTGCGGTGACAGGTCGGGCAGTGCCGCGTCGAGAGCCGTGCGGGCGGGCAGCGCGCCGACAGGCGAGGACGGCGCGGCCACCGCCTCGGCCAGCAGCGCGGTCAGCCGGTCGAGCAGGTCCGCGATCCGGCCCTCGTCGTACAGCGCGGTGTTGTAGACCGCCGTCAGCGCGATGCCCTGCTCTCCCCGGTCCCGCACGTACAGGCTGACGTCGAACTTCGCGCCGAGCGACAGCAGGTGCTCGCCGTAGGGCCGCACCGCCAGGTCGCCGGGCAGCGCGGCCAGCGGGTCGTCGGGGTCGAGCATGTTGAACAGCACCTGGAAGACCGGGCTGAGTGCGTGGTCGCGGCCGGGCAGTTCGGCGACGATCCGCTCGAACGGCAGGTCCTGATGGGTGAACGCGTCGAGCACGGTGCCGCGCACGGCGCCGACCAGCTCGGTGAAGGAACCGCCGGGTGACACGACGGCGCGCAGCGGCAGGGTGTTGATGAAGCAGCCGACCGTGTGCTCGACCGCAGGGTGGGCGCGGCCGTCGACCGGGCTGCCGACCACCACGTCGGTGCTGCCGGAGAGGCGGGCCAGCACCGCCTGGAAACCGGCCAGCAGCACCATGAACAGCGTCGCGTCGTGGTCCCTCGCGAGCGAGCGCAGGCCGGTTGCGAGCGATGTCGGGACCGTGGTCGCGACCAGTGCGCCCTGGTAGGTCTGCGCGGCGGTACGCGGGCGGTCCGGCGGCAGCGTCACGGCCGCGGGCAGGTCGGCCAGCGCGGTGCGCCAGTGCGCGAGGTGCCGGTCTTCGTCCATTGTGGACTTCTGCCACCTGGTCCAGTCCGCGTACCGCGCGGACGGGGGGAGCGGCGGCAGCCCGGCGTAGTGGCGGAACACGTCCGAGATCAGGATCTGCACCGAACCGCCGTCGGCCGCCAGGTGGTGGACCGTCGCGAACAGCACCCAGTCCTCGGCGCCGAGCCGGGCGAGCGCCGCGCGCAGCACGGGGCCGGTCGTGAGGTCGAAGACGTGCGTCGACTCCTGTTCGGCGAGCCGGGGCAGGTCGGCCTCGGTGACGTCGTGCACCGCGACCTCGATCGGATGCGGCGGGAACACCTGCGAGTACGGCATGCCGTCCTCGTCGCCGTAACCGGTGCGCAGCACGTCGTGGGTCGCGACGACCGCGTTGATCGCCCGTTCCAGCCGCGCGGGGTCGAGCGGACCGGAGATGCGGTACGCGGCCGCCATGTTCAGCACGTGGGTGCCGGGCACCCGCTGCTCGAAGTACCAGAGCCGTGCCTGCGCGGGCGAGAGCGGTTCGCGGCCGCCGGCCGGGGTGGCGGGCAGCGGGTCCGCGGTCACGGCCGGCGCGGCGCGCAGCAGCGCGGCGAAGTCCTCCGCCACCGGTGCACCGAAGATCATCCGCAGCGGCACGTCCCTGCCGAGAGCCTCGCGCAACCGGGCCTGGACCCGCACGGCGACCAAAGAATGACCGCCGAGGTCGAAGAAGTCGTCGGTGACCCCGACGTCCGCGACACCGAGCACGTCGGCCCACACCCGCACGACGGTGCGTTCGAGGTCGTCGCGCGGCTCGACCCGCACCCGCTCCGGTGCCGCACCCCACTCCGGTGCGGGCAGCGCGGCCCGGTCGATCTTGCCGTTGGCGTTGAGCGGCAACGACTCCAGCACGACCACCTGCGCGGGCGCGAGCTGCGTGCCGACCGCCGCGGCGACGTGCTCGCGCAGTTCGGAGGGCGTGCCCGTGCCGGTGACGTAGGCAACGAGCACGGTGTCGCCCCGCGCGTCGGTCACCGCCGTCACCACGCACTCGCGGACCCCGTCGTGCGTGGTCAGCACCGACTCGATCTCACCGAGCTCCACGCGGTGGCCGCGGATCTTGACCTGGTGGTCGACCCGGCCGAGGAACTCGAGCAGGCCGTCCTGCCGCAACCGGACCAGGTCACCGGTGCGGTAGAGCCGGGCACCCGGCACGTCCGAGAACGGGTCGGGCACGAACCGCGCCGCGGTGAGCGCGGCGTCGCCGAGATAACCGCGCCCCACGCCGATCCCGCCCGCGTACAGCTCGCCGGGCACCCCGGCCGGCACCGGCCGCAGCGCCGCGTCGAGCACGTGCAGCCGCATGTTCGGCACCGGCCTGCCGATCGGCACCGTCTCGGGCGCGCTGGTCAGCACCGCGTGCGTGATGTCGTCGGAGCACTCGGTCGGGCCGTAGGCGTTCACGATCGGCACGCCGGGCTGTCGGTCGAGCCAGTCCCGCACGAGCGCGGGCGGCAGCGCCTCACCGGTCACGACCAGCCAGCGCAGCTCCGGAGCCTCGGGCAACCGCGGCAGGTCGAGCGCGGCACGCAGCATCGACGGCACCGTCTCCAGGACGGTCGCGGCGTGCTCGCGGGCCGCACCCCACAGCGGTGCGGGGTCACGGGCCTCGTCGTCGGTCACCACGACGACCCGGCCGCCCACCACCAACGGAGTGAGGAACTGCCACACCGAGATGTCGAAGCACACGGACGCGTTCTGCACGATCGTGTCGACGCTGGTGAAGCCGAGGTCGTGGACCTTGGCCCACAGGTGGTTGACCATGCCCTTCTGCTCGACCATCGCGCCCTTCGGCACGCCGGTCGAGCCGGACGTGAAGATCACGTACGCGAGGTCGTCGGGGTGGCACGCCCACTGCTCGCGCGGCAGCGGTTCTCCGCCGATCTCGGCCAGGTCCGCGTGCGGGAGCTCCTGCGCCAGGTCCGCGAGCACACCGGCGGTCGCCTGGTCGTGCAGCAGGAGCCGGGCCCGGCTCCCGGTGAGGATCCTGGTGAGCCGGGCGGCGGGGTAACGCGGGTCGAGCGGCACGTACGCCGCGCCGATCAGGAAGAGACCGATCACGGCCGTGAGAAACCCGGTACCGCGTTCGAGCAGCAACGCCACCCGCTCGCCCTGCCGCACCCCGCGGTCACGGGCCCCCGCGGCGAACCGGGAGGCGGCGGCCAGCAGTTCGGCGTAGGTGAGGGAGCCGCCGGCGTCGGTCACCGCGATCGCGTCCGGCGTGCGCCGCACCTGGTCCGCGAACAGCTCCGCGAACGCCCGGTCGGTCGGGAACGGCACGACGGTGGTACCGGGAACGCCGCGCAGCAGCTCCTGTTCGCTCTCGCCGAGGACCGGCAGGTCGGTGATCGTCGTGTCCGGCGCGGTGAGCGCGCCTCGCAGCACCGTCTCGTAGCGCTCGGCGAACCTGGCCGCCGTCGCGCGGTCGAACAGGCCCGCGTCGTACTCCATCCGCAGCCGGTGCCCGTCCGCGCGCGGTTCCAGCAGGACGGTGAGGTCGAACCGCGCGGTGCCGGAGTGCACCGGTAGTTCCTCGATCTCCAGCCCCGGCAGGCCCTCGCTCGGCAGCGGCGTGTTCTGCAGGCCGAACAGCACCCCGAACAGCGGCGTGCGGCTCTGGTCGCGGCCCGCCTGCTCGACGAGCCGCTCGAACGGTACGTCCTGGTGGTCGAACGCGTCGAGCGCGTGCCGGCGCACCACCGCAACCAGTTCGGCGAACGACCACGCGGGGTCGATCTCCGCGCGCAGCGGCAGCATGTTGATGAAGCAGCCGACCAGGTTCTCGGTGCTCGCGTGGGTGCGGCCCGCGACCGGGGTGCCGACGACCAGGTCCTGCTGGCCGGTGTGGCGGTGCAGGAACGCGTAGAACGCCGCGAGCGCGGTGATGAACGGCGTGGCGCCGACCTCGCGGGAGAACGCGTCGAGCCGGTCGGAGAGCTCGGCGTCCCAGGTGTGGAGCAGCTCTCCGCCGGGGCGCGGGCCGGTGCCGCGCGGCCGGTCGGAGGGCAGGTCGAGCACCGGCAGCGGGCCGCGCAGCCGGTCCGCCCAGTACGCGAACTGGCCGTCGAGGTCGCCGCGGTCCATCCGCCGGTGCTGGCGGCGGGCGTGGTCGCCGTAGGTGGAGGTGAGCTCGGGCAGGTTCGGTGTCTCGTGGGCCCGCTGGGCCCGGTACAGCTCGGCGAGGTCGCGCAGCAGCACGCCGACCGACCAGCCGTCCGAGATGATGTGGTGCATCGTCACCAGCAGGACGTGGTCCTGGCCCGTGCACAGGAGTTCGAGTCGCACCAGCGGTGCTTCGGCGAGGTCGAACGGCGTGGCGGCCTGGGCCAGGGCGCGCTGCTCGACCTCGGCCGGGGCGACGTCCACGACGGGCAGGTCGAGCGTGTCGAGGTCGGTGACGACGACGCGGGCGGTGCCGTCGGCCGCGGTCGGGAAAGCGGTGCGCAGGGCCTCGTGCCGCCGGACGAGTCCGGTGGCCGCCGCGCGCAACGCCTCGACGTCCAGCTCGCCGCGCAGGACGAAGGCGGCGGGCACGTTGTAGAGCGGACTGCCCGGCTCCAGCCGGTCGAGGAACCACAACCGGCGCTGGGCGAACGACAACCGGTCGGCCGGCTCGTCCGCCTCGGGTTCGGCGGCGTCCGCGGACTCGCGGTCCACGACGGCCGCGAGCTCCGCCGGCGTGGTCGCCTCGAACAGCGTGCGCATCGGCAGCGTGACGCCGCACCGGTCGCGCAACCTGGCGACGACCCGGCTGGCCGCGAGCGAATGCCCGCCCAGCGCGAAGAAGTCGTCGTCGCGGCCGATCACCTCGACGTCCAGCACCTCGCGCCACACGTCCGCGATCACGGTCTCGGTGCCTGCCAGGGGAGCGACGTGCGGGCGGTGTTCGCTCGCCGGTTCCGGCAGGGCCGCGCGATCGACCTTTCCGTTGGCCGTCAACGGGATCTCTGGCACGGCGACGAGCAGCGGCACCATGTGCGCGGGCAGCGCGGTGGTGAGCGTCGCGGTCAGCTCCCGCAGGTCGGCACCCGTCACCACGTACCCCACGAGGACCTTGCCCGCAGCCTGCTCACGTGCCACGACCGCAGCACCGTGGACCTCGGGCAGCCCGCGCAACGCGGCCTCGACCTCGGCGGGCTCGACCCGATGACCGCGGATCTTGACCTGCTCGTCGGCCCGGCCCAGGTACTCCAGCCTGCCGTCGGGCAGGTACCGCACCAGGTCGCCGGTGCGGTACATCCGTGCGCCCGTGCACGGGTCCGTCACGAACGACTCCGCCGTCAGCTCCGGCTGCCCGAGATAGCCCTGGGCGACACCGGCCCCGCTGATGCACAGCTCACCGGGCACGCCGACGGGGACCCGTTCGAGCCGTTCGTCCAGCACCCGCAGCGTCGTCCCGTTGATCGGCACACCGATCGGCATGGTCGGCCGGTCGCCGATGCCGGCCACGTCGCCGTCGACGCAGCAGCCGACGGTCGCCTCGGTGGGCCCGTACTCGTTGACCACCCTGACGTGCGGTGCGATCGCCAGGAACCGGCGCACGAGTGCCGCGGACAGCGCCTCCCCGCCGACGACGAAGCAGGCGCGCGACTGGGCGAGTGCGTTGTCCGGCAACAGGTCGCAGAGCGCGTCGAGGTGTGCGGGCGTGAGCTTCACGAGCGTGGCCGCGCCGGTGCCGAGCAGCGCGGCGAGGCCGTCGAGCGAGTCGTCCTCGCTGACGACGTGCACCGTGCCGCCGGTGGTGAGCGGTACCCAGAGGCTCGTCACCGTGAGGTCGAAGCCGACGGTCGTGTGCAGCGGCGCGACCGGTGGTCCGTCCACTGTGTACTCGGTGGCGGCGAACCGGAGGTAGTTGGCCAGGTTGCCGTGGGTGACCGCCACGCCCTTGGGACGGCCGGTCGACCCCGAGGTGTAGAGCACGTAGGCGAGATCGGAGTCCTGGACGGGTGCGGGTTCCCCGGTGCCGGTCGCGTTCGCCACCTCGTCGGGTCCGAGCACGAGCGCGGGTTGTGCGTCCGCCACGATCGCCGCGCGCCGCGCCGGGGGCAGGCTCGGGTCGAGCGGCAGGTACGCGCATCCGTTGCGCCACACCGCGAGCAGCGCCGCCACCAGGTCCGCGGACCGAGGCAGCGACACCCCGACCAGCCCACCGCGGGGCAGCACGCCGCTGATCCGTTCCGCCTCGGCCGCGAGCGCGCCGTAGGTGACGACGCGGGTTCCGTCGACCACCGCCACGTCGTCCGGGTGCGCGGCGGCGTGCTCGGCGAACATCGCATGGGCGAGCTTGCCCGGCCGCACGTCCGGACCCCGCGACCACTCGTCGAGCAGCGCCTGCTCGGCACCGGTCACCGCGTGGATCTCGCCCAGGGTGGTCGCGGTGTCCGCGGCACACACCGCGAGCACGCGATCCAGCAGCGTCTGCGCGGTCGACCGGTCGAACAGCTCCGCGCTGTACTCGAGTGCCAGCTCGAGGGCGTCCGGCGTCTCCCGGACGAACAGCGTCAGCTCGTACTTCGCCGTCGTCTGCGGGATCTCGAACCGTGAGCCGGTGAGACCGGGCGAGAGGGTGAAGGTGTCCGGGGCGTTGTCCATGGCGATCATCGCCTGCACCAGCGGGCCGCCCAGCGCCCTCGCCAGTTCGCCGTACGGGACGTCGTCGTTGGCCAGCGCCGTGGTGGTGCGGTCGCGGACCTGGGTGAGCAGGTCGGCGAACGTGCGGTCGCGGTCCCATTCGGTGCGCACCACCAGCGTGTTCGCCAGGAACCCGACCACGTCCTGCGTGCCGGCGTGCTCGCGGTACGCGCTGGGCACACCGAGCCGAACCTCGCGCCGGCCCGAGCTGTGCGCGAGCACCGAGGCGAACGCGGCGTGCACCGCCATGAACAGCGTGGCGCCGTGCTTCGCCGCGGCCGCGCGCAACTTCGCCGGGTCGAGCACCGCGTCCACCCGGTCCGCGACGAACGTCGGGTTGGCCGGGCGCGGGCGGTCCGTCGGCAGGCTCAGCACGACGTCGTCGCCGGCCAGCTCCCGCCGCCAGTGGTCCAGCTGCTTCTCCCCGGTCCCGCTCGCGAGGAGATCGCGGTGCCACAGCGCGAAGTCCGCGTACTGCAACCCGACGGCCGGCAACGGGTCACCGAGCCCGTAGCGCTGCGCGGTGTAGAGCGCCGCCAGTTCGCGCACCATGATCCCGGACGACCAGCCGTCGGTGACGATGTGGTGCATCAGCAGCGAGAGCACGTGATCGTCGTCGCCGAGCCGGTACAGCCGGGGCAGCACCAGCGGCCCCGCCTCCAGGTCGAACGGCCGGGCCGCCTGCTCCACACAGGCCGTCAGGCACGACGAGGGGTCGTCGCCGAGGTCGACCACTTCCAGCCCCGCCAGCCCGCGCGGGTGCACGACCTGGCACACCTCGCCGTTCTCGGTGGTGAACGTCGTCCGCAGAATCTCGTGCCGCGCCACGAGCGCGTCGAACGCCCGCGCGAGCACTTCGGCGTCCAGCGGCCCGCGCAGCCGCACCGCCGCCGGCACGTGGTAGGCCGTCGACGCGGGGTCGAGCTGGGCGAGCAGCCACAACCCGACCTGCGCCGGCGACGCGGGCATGACGTAGACCTGGTCCTGGGTCATTCGTTCGATCCGATCCGTGGCGGGTCAGCGGGACGCGGGACGTGCGTACGCGTCGCGCGGGACGGCGGCCGGTCCGGCCGGAACAGTTGGTGCGGGCGTGCTCGCCTGGTCGATGCACTTGGCGACGGCGCGGGCGGTGGGGTCGGTGAAGAGGTCGTTGAGGGGGAGTTCGACGCCGTAGGTGTCGCGGATGCGGGTGAGCAGTTTGATGGCGACGAGTGAGTGGCCGCCGATTTCGAAGAAGTTGTCGTCCGGCTGCACTTCTGGTCGTCCGAGCAGTTCGGCGAACAGTGCGCAGATCTGGCTGGAGGTGTCGGGTTCCGGTGTGGTGGCCTGGTCGATGCACTTGGCCACGGCGCGGGCGGTGGGGTCGGTGAAGAGGTCGTTGAGGGGGAGTTCGACGCCGTAGGTGTCGCGGATGCGGGTCAGCAGTTTGATCGCGACGAGTGAGTGGCCGCCGATTTCGAAGAAGTTGTCGTCCGGCTGCACTTCTGGTCGTCCGAGCAGTTCGGCGAACAGTGCGCAGATCTGGCTGGAGGTGTCGGGTTCCGGTGTGGTGGCCTGGTCGATGCACTTGGCCACCGCGCGGGCGGTGGGGTCGGTGAACAGATCGTTGAGCGGAAGTTCGACGCCGTAGGTGTCACGGATGCGGGTCAGCAGTTTGATCGCGACGAGTGAGTGGCCGCCGATTTCGAAGAAGTTGTCGTCCGGCAGCACCTCCGCCCGCCCCAGCAGCTCCGCGAACAACGCGCAGATCTCCGCCGTCGTGTCACCGGCGGCCGGCGCCACGACCGCCTCGGACGGACGGGGCAGTGCCGCCCGGTCCAGCTTGCGGTTCGGGTTCTTCGGCAGCTCCGGCAACCGGACCAGCACAGCGGGCACCATGTACTCCGGCAGCCGTGCCGCGAGGTGGGCGGACAGCTCGGCTGGGTCGGGGGAGCCCGCGTAGTAGGCGGCCAGGCGCTTCTCGCCAACGGAGTCGTCGGCCACGACCACCGCTTCCACGACGCCGGGGTGCTCGACCAGCGCCGCCTCGACGTCGCCGAGTTCGATGCGGAACCCGCGGATCTTCACCTGGAAGTCGAGCCTGCCCAGGAAGTCGACCGAGCCGTCCGGCAGCCAGCGCGCCTTGTCTCCGGTGGCGTACAGGCGGCTGCCCGGTACGCCGCTGAACGGGTCGGGCCGGAACCTGTCCGCGGTCAGGCCCGCGCGGTTCAGGTAGCCGTGGCCGAGGCCGTCGCCGCCGATGTGCAGCTCGCCCGGCACTCCGATGGGCACCGGCCGCATGAGCGGGTCGAGGATGTGCACCTGCGTGTTGGAGATCGGGCCGCCGATCGGCAACCGCGCCACGTCCTGGCCGACCTCCGGCAGGGCCTGGACCGTCGCGAACGTGGCGGACTCGGTCGGGCCGTACCCGTTGGACAGCAGCGGGCCGCCCAGCTCCGACACCGCCCGCGCGATCTTCGGGTCCATCGTGTCGCCGCCGACCAGCAGCTGCTTGGCCGCGGCGAACGTGCCGGCGTCGTAGGCCGCTACCTGGGTGAAGAGCGGCGTCGCGAAGACCACCGTGTGGATGCCGCCCGACCGCAGAGCCTCGGCGAGCGCGGGCGGGGACAGCACGGTGTCCTTGTCGAAGCCGACGAGGTGACCGCCGTTGAGCAGCGAGCCCCACACCTCCAGCGTCGCCGCGTCGAACGCCGCGTTGGAGATCTGCGCGACCCGGTCGCCGGGCGCGATGGTCATGTAGTTCGTGTCCCGCACCAGTCGCACGACGTTGCGGTGCGCGATGCAGATGCCCTTCGGCGTACCGGACGACCCGGACGTGTACATCACGTACAGCAGGCTGTCGGCGACCGGACGGTCCCAATCGATGTCGTCCGTGGCGGACGGGGTGAGGAAGTCCCGCACCTCGACGACCGGCAGATCGGCGTCCACAGTGGACTTGCCGGTCGCGAGCAGCAGCGCGGGCGCCGACTCGGCGACGATCTGCCGCAACCGGTGCGGCGGGTGGGCCGGGTCGAGCGGGACGTAGGCGCCACCGGCCTTCGCTACGGCGAGCATCGCGACGATCACGGTCGGGTCGCGGTCGGTGCACAGGCCGACCGGCGTCCCCGCGCCGACGCCGAGGGAGCGCAACCGGCGGGCCAGCGCGGTGGAGACCTGGTCCAGTTCGCGGTAGCTGTAGGAAAGAGCGCCGTAGGTGAGCGCCGGCGCGTCCGGCCGGGCCGCCACCTGGTCGGCGAACAGGTCCACCACGGACTTCGTGCGCGGATAGGGGGTCGCGGTGGCGTTCCACCCCGCGATCAGCCGCAGTTCCTGTTCGCTGACCGGCGTGATCTCGCCGAGCGGCCGCGTCGCGTCGCGGGCCACCTCCGCCGCCAGCAGCGCGTAGTTCGCGCCGAACCGGTCGATGGTGCCGCGGTCGAACAGGTCGGTGCTGTAGTTCAGCACCACCTCGATCTCGTCGCCGTCCTCGGCGACCACCATCGTCAGGTCGACCTCGGCGGTGTGGCGGGTCAGTTCGACGGACTCACCGCGCAGCTCGCCGAGCCGCACCGGCACGCCGGCGCGGCCGCTGGTGAGCACCCCGAGCGTGGAGTCGGGGAGGTGCGACCTGGTCTGGCTGAACATGACCTGGAACCCCGGCGCCCGGGACGCCTCCCGCGCGAGCTCCAGCTCCTCGACCAGCTGCGGGAACGGCATGTCCTGGTGCGCCAGCGCGGCGCCGACCGCCTTGCCCGCCGAGCGCACGTGCTCGGCCGCGGTGCGCGCCTCGTCGATGCGGGCGCGCACCGGCACCGGGTTCACGAAGTAGCCGACCACCCGGTGGAAGTCGGGATCGGTCCGGCCCGCGGCGGGGACGCCCACCAGGAAGTCGCGCTCCCCGGTGTAGCGGTGCACGAGCGCCTGGAAGACGCTGAGCAGCACCACGAACAACGTGGTGTCGTGCTCGGCCGCCAACCCGCGCAACGCGGTGGTCAGCTCGCGGTCCAGGCGCGTGGTGACCGAGTGGCCCCGGTGCCCGCGGGTGGCGGGCCGCGGCCGGTCCGCCGGCAGCTCCAGCACGGGTTCGACGCCGTCGAGGACGGACCGCCAGTGCTCGCGCAGCTCGGCACCGCGCGGTGACGCGAGCAGTTCGTGCTGCCGGCGCGCCACCTCGACGGGACCCGCGGCGGGTGCGGGCGGCAGCGGGGCACCGGAGTAGAGCTGACCGAGCTCCTCGGCGAGCACCGCGATGGACCACATGTCGACGGCGATGTGGTGCACCACCAACGCGAGCACGTCCCCGCCGGGGCGGCGGAACAGCACCGCCCGCAGCACGCGGCCCTCCGCCAGCGCGAACTCGCCGGTCGTCTCCCGCTCCAGCCGCGCGGCGAAGGCGTCCTCGTCGAGCGCCGCGGCGTCCTCGACGGTGAACGCGACCTCCTGGTGCGCCAGCACCTCCTGCCGCGGTTCGTCGCTGCCGCGCACCGCCGTGCGCAGCGCTGGGTGCCGGTCGACCAACGACTGGAACGCGCGCCGCAGCGCCTCGGCGTCCACTTCGGACTCGAACCGGATGGCCGCGTAGACGTGCTGGGTCGCGGTGCCGGGGTTGAGCTGTTCGAGCAGCCACAACGCCTTCTGGTTGGCGGTCATCGGTTGCGGCCCGGCCGCGACCGGCGTGACCGAGGCGGTCCGGCCCGCCGGGGCGTCCAGCGGCAACGAGTCGATCGTGGCGCCGTCGAGCAACGTCCGCGGCTCGATCCGCACGCCGAGCGCGTCGGTGATCGCGGCGGACAGTTCGGTGGCGCTCAACGAGTCGAGTCCCTGTGCGACCAGCGGCACCGCCGGGTCGGCCGGGCGCCCGAGCCGGGCCGCCGCGAGCCGCAGCACGACCTCCCGTGCCGTGTCGGCCCTGTCCTCCTCGCTCACCGCGGCCAGGTCACCCGCGCCGGCGGCGTCCCAGCGGTGCACCGGCTGCAGGGAGCCGTCGGCGAACATCTCCCGCGTCCGCGACCGCTGCACCTTGCCGCTGCTGGTCGTGGGGATCTTGCCGGGCCGGACGAACACGATCGTCGCGGGCGTCACGCCGTGCTCGCGGGCCATCGCCGCGCACACGGCGACCACGATCTCGGCGTTCTCCTCCGCGCGGTGCGCCGTCGCCGACTCCAGCACGAGGCACACCTCCTCGCGCTCGCCCAGGCCGAACGCCGCCGCACCCCGGCGCAGCGCCGGGTGCGCGTCCAGGGCACAGCGCTCCAGGTCCTGCGGGTAGTGGTTGCGGCCGCGCACCACGATCAGGTCCTTCGCGCGGCCGGTGACGTGCAGCAGGCCGTCGAAGACGAACCCGAGGTCGCCGGTGCGCAGCCAGGCGCGGTCGTCGCCGGGCAGGCTGGCGCCGAAGACGTCGTCGTCCTCGCGGCCCCAGTAGCCGGACGCGACGTTCTCACCCGCCACCCAGATCTCGCCCACCGCGCCGTCCTGGCACGCGGTACCGGTCTCGGTGTTCACCACCACCGTCGTGACGCCGTCGACCACCGGCCCGCACGACACGATCGGCCGTCCGGCGGGATCCGGCACGACGTGCTCGCCGGGCACGAGGGAGGACGCCGCGAACGTGGTGACCGGCGCGGCCCGGTGGCCGGAGACCATCAGCGTCGCCTCGGCCAGCCCGTAGCACGGCAGGAACGCCTCGCGGCGGAAGCCGTAGGGCGCCATCCGTTCGGCGAACCTCTCGAGCGTCGCCGCACGCACCGGTTCCGCGCCGTTGAACGCGATCTCCCAGCTCGACAGGTCGAGCCCCGCCAGATCGGCGTCGGTGAGGCGGTCGGCGCACAGGTCGTAGGCGAAGTTCGGGCCACCGCTGACGGTCGCGCGCTGCTCCGAGATCAGCCGCAGCCACCGCAGCGGGTTGCTGATGAACGACACCGGCGCGAACAGCGTGGCCGTGGCACCCGCGTGGATCGGCTGCAGGATGCCGCCGATGAGACCCATGTCGTGGTAGGGCGGCAGCCAGCTGACCGCGCGCGTGTCCTCGGTCGCGCCGAACCGCTCGCCGATCTGGAGCGAGTTCGCGAGCAGGTTGCGGTGGCTCACGACAACACCGCGCGGGGTCGCCGTCGAGCCCGAGGTGTACTGCAGGAACGCCACGGTGTCCGGCGTGATCGGGGGCCGCCGCCACTCGCCGGGTGCGGGCAGGTCCCCGTCGACCGAGAGCACGGGAACGTCCACATCGGACACCTCGCCGCGCGCGATGACGGCCGCCGGTGCGGCGTCGGCCACCAGCGCGCGGTGCCGTGCGACGTGCCGTCCGGTGCCCGACGGGTACAGCGGAACCGCGATCACGCCCGCGTAGAGGCACCCGAGGAACGCCACCACGTAGTCGAGGCTCGGCGGCAGCTGCAGCAGCACCCGGTCGCCGGGCGCGCACCGCTGCGCGAGCAGTGCCGCCACCGAACGGGCTCGGTCGTGCAGTTGCGAGTAGGTCAGCGCGGACTGGCCCGCACCGTCGTCGAACCTCAGTGCCACCCGGGACGACCCGGCGGCGCGGTCGGTGAGCACGTCGACGAACGTCGGCGCGGTGCGGACGGAGGTGAGCAGCATGGGCCGAGTTCCTTGTGTCATGCGATACGCCAACGGATCCAGCGGGACGTCGCGGCGAGACCGAGCACGGTCATCCCCAGCAGCACGGCGATGTCGACGAGGAACATCCCGCCGAGATCGCCGCTGAGGGCGTGCCGGAGTCCTTCCGCGGCGTAGGTGGGTGGCAACAGGTAGCCGATGAGCCGCAACGGCAACGGCAGCGACTCCGGTGGGATGAGCACCGGCGCCGCCAGCAGCAGAACGAAGATCAGCAGGTTCGTGATCACGACGATCACGTCCATGCTCTCCACGACCGTGCCGATCGCGAGGCCCACCGCGGACAGCGCGAGGCACGTCAGCGGCAGCACGACCAGCAGCATGGGGGACAGGACCAGGTCGGCGTCGTACATCAGCCGCGCCGCCACGATCGGGGTGACCAGGCCCGGCAGGATCAGCAACAACCGGGAGAACACCAGCGCGGCCAGGAACGCCGTGCGGCTGATCGGCAGAGACACGTAGTACAGCAACATCCCGCTCGTGCGCACCACGCCGACGCGTTGCGCCAGCGTCGCGATCCCCTCGGTGGCGACGGAGAACACCGCGGCGCCGCTCACGATGTAGAGCAGGCTGTTCTGGTCGGTGAGACCGCCGCCGATCCTCGTCAGCCCGAACACCATGGCCACCGGCATCAGGAAGCCGAACAACAGGCTCCACCACCAGGTGGACCTGACCTCCAGCATCTGTTCCAGCCAGAGGTACTTGAAGCTCGTCAACCCTCGGGCGAGGCGTTCGCGCAGAGCCGGCTTCACCGGCGCCGCCACCGGGACGGCGGGCGGGGCGAGGACGGCCACCCCGGCCGGAACCGCCGCCGAGCCCGCCGAGCCCGCCGAGTCCGTGACGTCCACTGTGGACGGTTCGGGGTCCGGGCCGTCGCCGAGGCTCAGGTACACGTCCTCCAGCGACGGCCGGGAGAGCCGGAAGTCCTCGATCCCCATCGTCCGCATGCCCTCGGTGACGACCGTGACCAGCTCCGGCATCCGCGCCGGGGCGCAGTGCACGAGGTAGCGGCCGTCCCTGGCGCCGGGAACCACGGTGCCGGTGGCGCCGAGCAGCGCGAGCTCACCCGGTCCGAGCTCGCCGCCGTCGCGGACCTGCAGCTCCATCCGCACGGTGTCGCCGAGCCGGTGCTTGAGCTCACCGGGCGACCCGAGCGTGACGATCCGGCCGCGCCTCATCACGGCGACCCGGTCGACGACCGACTCGGCCTCCAGCACGTTGTGGGTGACCAGCACGACCGTGGCGCCCTCCTCGGCGCTGCGGCGGGCCAGGACGTCCCACACCAGACGGCGGTTGTGCGGGTCCAGCTCGTTGGTCGGCTCGTCCAGCACCAGCAGCTTCGGCCGGCCCATGAGCGCCATGCCGAAGTTGACCAGCCGCATCATGCCGCCGGAGAGCTGGTTGACGTACCGGCCGGCCACCGGGCCGAGGCCGAGCTCGTCGATCAGCGAGTCGGTCTGCCGCAGCGCGTCGGCCTCGCTCTGCCCGCGCAGGCGGCCGGTGTAGTGCAACGCGCGCCGCACTTCCAGCTCGCGCATCGCGAGTTCGGTCTGCGGCAGGAAACCGGTGATCCGCTTGACCCCGTCCGGGTCGGCCACCACGTCGACGCCCTCGACCGTGATCGACCCCGATGTCGGCCGGACGAGCCCCAGCAGCTGCGAGACGAGGGTGGTCTTGCCCGCGCCGTTGGCACCGAGCACGCCGAACACCTCGCCCCTGGCCACGCTGAACGTCAGGTCGTCGTTCGCGAGGATCAGCTGGTTCGTGCGGTAGCTGCGGGTCAGGTTCCGCACCGTGATCGCGTCGGTCATCAGATCTCCACGACGTGGCGGACGACGGAGGTGTCGGCCGGGGTGAAACCGAACGGCATCAGCGAGGTGTCCTCGGGTCGTGGCCCGGCGTGGGCGGCGACCTCGTCCGGCAGGCCGATCGTCTGGTCGGCCGCGTCCACGGGCAGCGGGCCGGGGGTGACGAGACAACTCAGCTCGAACGTGTCGGAGTCGCCGGTGTACTGGAACACCACGGCGCCGGTGTAGTCGGCGTCCTTGGCGAGCGTCGCCTCGTCCATCCGCGTGCCGGCGAACGTGCACTCCCGCAACCGATCCTGCGGCAGGCGGACGACGATCCGCCACGCGTCCCGGCGCGACGTCACGGAGAACTTGACGGCCCGCGGTTCGGCACCGCGGTCGTCGGCGAGGACCTTCACCTCGGGCGGCAGCAGGTCGAGCCGGGGCGCGTCCGCGGCGAGGAACGAGTCCGGGCCCTCCTGCGGGAAGTACGTGGTCGCCCGCGTCTCCCGGGGGGAGGCGCCGAGTACCGACGACGTCCAAGCGTCCGTCTCGTCGGCGCGGGTCATCCACGTCGACGTGTTCTCGGTCAGGTCCCGGACGTACAGCAACGCGTTCGTGCGCGGCTCGGTCCGGTCGAAGCCCGAGCGGGCGAGGCCGGTGCCGACCAGCGCGAGCGCCACGACGACGGGCACGACCACGGCGGCACGGGGGAGCGGCGTGAGCAACGGCAGCAGGAGCAGCCCGCCCAGGACGGCGACCGCGATCGCCACGGCGGCGAGTTGCAGGCCGAGCGCGACCAGAACGGCGCCGACCAGCGGTGCGAACAGCACCACGGCGACCGCCGCGGGCAGCCCGAGGAGCAGCGCACCGGCGTGTCCGCGCCGGATGCTCCACCAGAACGCCACGAGCCCGGCGAGAACCGGCCACTGCAGCAGGTAGGACGCGCCCGGCACGATCACCGCCGTCGCGGCCACCACCACCGTCCCGACCAGGAGCACACCGCCGATCACCTCGGCCTGCTCGCGGCGTCGCACCACCCCGGCGGCCGCGAGCACGACGGCCGCGGCGGCGACCAGGAACCCGGCCACGAACCAGCCGCGCTCGTACGGTTCCTCCAACGGCAGCGCCGACAAGCCCGGCCGCACGACCAGCACGAGCTGCCACAGCCCGACGCCCACCGCGACCGTGATCGCGATTGCGCCGACCGACACCCCGGCCACCGCCAGGACTCCAGCCGTCCGCAACGCTCCGCGGTGCGCGCCCACCACGACGAGGACCGCGAGCCCCAGGACCGTGACGAGGGCGAGGACCAGGGCGAGCCAGGCCGGGTAGTGCACCAGCACGCGGGCGAACAGGTCGAAGTAGACGGCGTTCGAGTCGGAACCGAGCGTGCGCAGGTCGGTGGAGCCGAGGCGGTCGACGAGCCCGAGCATGGTCTCGCCGTGGTGCTGCAGGCTGTCGCGGTCCAGGTTCGCGATGTCGTCGTGCGGCGAGTGGTAGTCGTGGAAGCCGTCGAGGAACGCCGCGTTCAGGCCGCGTGCGCCCGCGTCCTTGAAGACCGTGAAGTCCGTGCCGTTGGGCATCCGCTGGTAGATCTCGTAGGCGAGCGAGTTGCCCGCCGGACGGGTCCCGGTGCCGGCGTAGGCGTCGATCAGCTCGGTGTTGCCGCTGCTGGTCTCGAACATCAGCACCGGGCCGGAGCTGCCGCGGGCCTCCCAGTTCAGCACCGCGCCGAGCCAGTCGACCCCGCGGGAGCGGACGAACCTCTCCGCGCCGAGAGCGCCGATCTCCTCCGCGTCGGTGAACAGGAACGCGACGTCGTTGGGTGTGCCGCCCCGGGCCTTCAGCGCCCTGATGGTCTCCAGCAGCCCGGCCACCGCGGCGCCGTCGTCCGCCGCGCCGGGACCGGTCGGCACCGAGTCGTAGTGGGCGACGAGCAGCAGCGTCTGCCCGCCGCTGCGCTGCGGGTCGATGCCGGGCAGCCGGGCCAGGACGTTGTGGACGTTCGCGGCGGGGAACGGGTTGCCCCACCCCGCCCGCACCACGTCACCGCTGTCCACCTCGACCTGCGCGCCCAGCGAACGCGCGGTGTCGGCGACGTACGAGCGCACCCGCGCGTTGTCCGGGGTCCCCGTCGGGTGCGGACGTTGCGCGATCTGCTCCAGGTGGACGGCCGCGCGTTCGGCGGAGAACTCCCGCGCCGGGACGTCACCGGAACGGGCGGGTGGTGGCGCGAACGCCACCACCGCCAGTGCCCCGAGCAACGTGATCCCGGCGAGGACGCCCAGTGCTGGGCGTCGGTCGAGCAACATCAGGCTCCCGTCGAACGCCAGATCGGCGCGATGTTCTCGATCTTCTCGATCATGCCGTGGCAGTAGTTCGCGTTGTGGTCGATGCTCTGCCCCGCCATGTACGGGTACTGCAGCCGCTTGTAGTCGACGACGAACCGCGGCCCCTGCGGCACCAGCGGATCCAGCCGCACCGACCGGCGCAGTTCCTCGTGCCAGGACGGGTCGAGCTCGACCGTGCGGGTGCGCCCGGACGCTGCGGACACCACGACCGTCTCGAAAGGACGATCGAACTCCTCCAGCGGCGTGGAGGAGTAGATGTACGGCCGGTTCACCAGGTCGATCTCGAACAACGCCCGCGCGGTCGGGTCCGACCACCACGGCTGCGCCGCCACGAAGTCGCGCAGGTGCCGGGTGAACAGCGCCCGGTGCTCGTGCAGCACCATGTGCACGAACAGGCCGTAGTTGCCGACGTCGTAGAACAGCGCGTCGCGGATGGAACGCTCCACGTAGGACTTGATGGCGTCGTCCTCGGGCAGGCCGCGCCAGTGCTCGACCATCCCGGAGAACAGGTCGGGGAACGTCGTGATCCCCTTGCCCGTCAGGTACTTCGCCGTGGCGCGCAGGCTGCGCGTGTTGTGCACCGCGTGCACGGCGTAGAAGTACCGCATGCCCTCGGCGAACTCGTCGGGCGTGACCTGCTCCGTGCCGATCACGATCTGCGCCTCGGCGACCTCACCACCGGCCGGCCGGGTGATCAGGCCGAGCTTCTCGCGGTTGTGGTAGATCGGCGTGTTGTTCAGCAGCAGGTGCGAGTACGAGATGATCGTGTGCGCGTCCCGCTCGCACAGCGTGCCGATGCCGTGCTTGAACGTCTCCAGCGTCTCGCCGGGCAGCGGCCAGATCAGCTCGATGAACGAGCTCAGGCCGCGGTCGCGCAGGTCGTCCTGCACCGAGCCGAACGCGTCGAGCTTGATGTTGTCCCTGGCGATGATCTTCAAGCTGGTCGGTTCCAGCGTCTGCATGGAGACCGGCTGGGACGCGACCAGCCCGGCCTCCTGGAAGATGCCGGTGATCTTGGTGACCGCGTGCGGCTTGTTCTTCGCCGAGGAGAAGTACACGACGTTCGGCAGCCGGTACTCGCGGGTGAGCGAGGCGATGTGCTCGGAGAACTCGACGTCGCGGGCGAGCATGCCCCAGTTCGCGTCGGCGATGTAGAGGAACAGCGTGCCGTTGCGCGCCATCCAGGTCAGCTCGTCGCGCACCCGTTCCTCGTCGAACCGGTAGACGCGGTCGTTGGTCGCCGCACCCCAGAAGCAGAAGCCGCAGTGGTACGGGCAGCCGCGGTTGGTCTCGATGATGCTGATGCTGTACTCGTCGGAGATCAGCCCGGTCAGGAACGGCGACGGGATCGTCTCGAGGTCCTTGATGCGCGGTCGTTCCGGCGTCGTGACCAGCTGTCCGTCCCGGTACATCGTCAGCCCGGCCACGGTGGTGAGGTCCGGTGCCGGCGCGGTGAGCTCGCGCAGGTACTCGGTGAACGTCACCTCGCCCTCGCCGTTGCACACGATCATCCGCTCGTCGGCCGGGTCGAGGTAGCGCAGGCCGTGGTGCATCACCTGCGGCCCGCCCAGGACGATGTGCACGTCGGGACGGGCCTCGCGCAGCCGCACCAGCAGCTTGCGGACCAGGCCGACGTTCCACACGTACGTCGAGAACGCGAACACGTCGGAGTCCTTGGCCAGCAAGGCCTCCGCGATCGTGTCGAGCGGCGTCTTGATGCTCGTCGTGTACTTGTCGAAGCGGAACTCCTTGCTCACCACCGGATCCGTCGACGCGTACGCCTCGAGGTAGCCCGACACGAGCGGGGTGATCCGTTCGAACACCGACAGCTCGACGGTGGTGACGACCTTCCTGGTGTCCAGGAGCACGCCCGCGGTCATCGTGCCTCCCCCGCGGTGAGCCGCTCGCGCACGGAACGCGGCGTGAGGTCCGTCCACACCTCTTCGACGTGCGCCAGGCACGCCTCCTTGGTGCCGGTGAACCCGATTTCGGTCCAACCGGCTGGAACGGGCCGGTCGGCGAACCAGACGGAGTGCTGGTCCTCGTGGTTCACGACCACGGTGTACTGGATCTCGCTCATCGTCACCTCACCGCGCTGCCGAAGAAGTCGTCGATGACCGTGCCGTCGTTCCGCTCGGTCACCTGCTCGTACACCCACTTGCCGATCGCCAGGTCGAGCACGCCGAGCCCGAACGGCGAGTAGATGGCCGCCCGCGCCGGGTCGCGCCGCACCACGCCGTTCAGCACGTCGGCGATCGTGCCCGCGACGAACGCGCGGTCGCCCGTGCGCTGTTCGGTGAGGTGCAACGACGTGCGTTCGCGGACCGCGTGGTCCACGTCGTCGGTGATGTTCTGGCCCGCGAGGATCACCTCGGGGGACAGGTCGCGCAACGACAGGTGCAGCACCGTCGGCGCGTGGGCGAACAGGCCCGGGTCGCTGATGTGCGGCTCGCCCGCGACGGTCGCCAGCACCACGAGGTCGCAGTCCTCGATCGCCTCGGCGGCGGTGTCCACAGTGACCACGCCGGTCGCACCGTCCTCGGTGAGCGTCTCGCCGAACCGGTCCGCGTTGGCGCGCACGGTGTCGTAGAGCCGGAAGCCGTCGATCCGCCACTTCAGGTCGCGCAGGAAGCGCCAGACGTGGCCCGCGATCAGGCCCGTCCCGATGAAACCGACCCTGCGCGCGGCGCGCTCACCCGCCAGCGCTTCGGCGCCGAGCACGGCGGAGGCCGCGGTGCGCGTCGCGGAAATGATCGAGGACTCCAGGCACGCGAACGGATAACCGATCTCGGTGTCGTTCAGGATGAGCATCGCCGACGCGCGCGGGATACCACCTGCGGTGTTGTCCGGGAAACTCGCGATCCATTTCATGCCCGCGACGCCGAAATCACCGCCGAGATAGGCCGGCAGCGAGATGATCCGCGAGTTCGGCTTGTGCGGAAAACGCAGGAAGCTGCTGTGCGGGTTGGAGCTGTCTCCGGCGGAGTGCGTGAGGTAGGCGCGGCGAACGAGATCAACGCACTCCTCGGCGCTGCCATTCACGCACGAGTGCACGTCATCGCCCGTGATAACCCGTACCGCGGGCACGCGAAGCTCATTCGAAAAACTGGACAACTTGTTCCTTCCAGGTCATCCGGCCACTGTCGCCGGTGTGCGCGTTTCCTCGCCGAGTGCTTCCGCGACCCACGTGTTGTTGTAGACGGTCTCCGCGTAGGCCGTTCCGCGATCAGCGCAGAGGAACAGCGTTCTCGGCCATTCGGTGGAATTGCCCCGGCCGGCGAAGTAGCGCTGGATCGCCGCGTACGTGCTGCCGGTCGAGCCACCCACGAACAGGCCGGAGCGGCGCAGCAGGGCCCGGCAGCCGCGGACCGCCTCGTGTTCGCTCACGATCACGACGTCGTCGATCTCGGCGCTCGCCACGAGCGGCGGCACGATGCTCGACCCGAGCCCCGGCAGCTTGCGCGCCCGCGGCGCCCGGCCGAAGATCACGGAGCCCTCCGTGTCGACCGCGATGACCTTGACCTGCGGGAACTCCTTCTTCAGGCGCTGTGACAGGCCGGCCAGCGTGCCGCCGGTGCTGACCCCGATGAACACGTAGTCGAGGCTGTCGAGCGTCCCCGCGATCTCCCCGCCGGTCAGCAGGAAGTGGGCCTCGGCGGCGTCGGCGTTGGCGTACTGGTTGGGCCAGTAGGCGCCGGGCAGGGCGGCTTCGAGCTCCTGGACGCGGGCGAGCCTGCTCAGCAGGAACCCGCCGGAGCTGTCGCGTTCGGTGACCTTCTCGACCCTGTCGCACGCCGCCCGCAAATACTGTTCCGTGGCGACGTTGCAGTTCGGGTCGATCACCGGCACGAAAGCTATCCCGAGTGCGCGGCAGAACGACGACATGGCGATCGCGAAATTCCCGGAAGAAGATTCGACCACCGTGGTGGAAGAGGTGATCTCGCCGCGTTCGACCGCGCGTTTGAGAATCCAGAACGCCGCCCGGTCCTTCACGCTCCCGGTGGGGTTGCAGAACTCCAGCTTCGCGTGCAGATCAACGTTGTCGTCGTCCACGGACACGAGCGGAGTCGGGCTGAATGAGCGTTCCACCTCATTCAGCCTGTTGGTCAGCGCGGTCATGTCGCTACCAGAACACGAGTGCGGCGCAATCCTTTGTGACGATGTCCCAGTGGCGGTACCATGTCCCCCTGCACGTGATCAGTCTTAGCCCCAAGCCCCAGTGGAGCCATCGTAAGCACGCTTGTCTCGCGTTGTCCACAAATCACTGGAAATCGTCAGCGAGTGGACGTCTGACCAGCAGTTCACGTGTCCTCCCACCGCTTCCTGCCGATTTCCCCGAGCGTGGAGATCGGGTCGTAGTAGGGGTAGCGCCGGTCCAGCGCCCCCGGATCGTCGCCCTCGACGGTGGTGCGGTAGTTCTTGGTCCAGTACGAGATCCCGAGCTCCCGGTCGTACTCGGCGAGCTGGTGGACCCATCTCTTCCCGACGTACGGCACGTCGCACACGATGCGCGGCGTCGCGTATCCGGGCAGGTAGCCCATGATCGCGTGCTGCAGCTCCTGCGCCTCCCAGACGGCCACCCGCCAGTGCTCGGCGTTGGGGATCATGTCGCACAGGTAGAAGTAGTAGGGGAGGATGTTCGCTTCCCCTTGCAGGGCAAAGCAAAGATCCAGCAGGTCGGCGGGGGTGGCGTTAACGCCCCGCATCAGCACGCCCTGGTTGCGCACGTCCCGGACGCCTGCCGCCAGCGCCGTCCGCGTCGCTTCCGCCACCAGCGGCGTGACCGACTGGACGTGGTTGACGTGCGTGTGGATCGCCAGGTTGACGCCCCGCTGCAAGGCCGTGCGGGCAACGCGTTGCAGGCCCTCGACCACGCGCGGCTGCAACCAGTGCTGCGGGAGTGCGGCCAGCGCCTTCGTGGCCAGGCGGATGTCCCGGACCGTCTCGATCTCCAGCAGCCGTACCAGGAACGATTCCAGCTGCGGCCACGGCACGTTCGCCACGTCACCACCGGAGACGACGACGTCGCGGACGCCGGGAGTTCGCTTCAGGTAGTCGATGATCTGATCTTGCCGGTCGACCGGCTTCAGCAGGAGCTTGTGCTTGTCGATCAACGGCGTCGAGTTGCCGACCAGGTCCATGCGGGTGCAGTGCCCGCAGTACTGCGGGCAGGTGGAGACCAGTTCGGCCAGCACCTTCGTGGGATAGCGGTGGGTCAGGCCCTCGACGACCCACATCTCGGCCTCGTGCAACGAGTCGCGCTGCGAATGAGGGTGCGACGGCCAGCGCGGATCCCGGTCCGAGGCGACCGGCAGCATGTACCGGCGCACCGGGTCGGCCAGGAACGCCTCGGTGAACGCCTCCGGGGTGAGCCGCGCTTCCACCGCCATCGTGTTGAGCACGTGTGGCGGCAACAGCATCGACATCGTCGCGAACGTCTCCTGGTCCGCGGCGAGATCGTCGTAGAACCGGTCCGTCAGCAACCCGCCGGCGACCAGCCCGAGCTGTTTGGCGTTCTTCACGCAGTTGACCCGCTGCCACTGGGCGTCGCGCCACTGCGCCTCGGTCACGTGCGCCCAGCCGGGGAACCGCCGCCAGTCCGGCTCCACCAGTTCACGACGCACGTACTCGTGCGGCTGGCCCGTCACCGAGCGGACCGCACCGTCGCCTGAACGCCGTCGACCGCGGTAACCGCTTGCCCCAACGTGAACTCCCCCTGTTGTCGGCCTCAACCGGCATCGGGCGAGAGCCTGCCGTCCACCCCCTGGTTGAGTCAAGAGTTCACGAACTGCGGACTAAGTGTGGATTTACCGTACTTTTACCGCTGTCGAGCGAGTCTGCGTCAACGGAGGCCGGACGTGGGCGTCGGTTCCAGCCGGACCGTGGACTCGGGCCGGCTCAGCAGCGCCGACACCGTGCCGGCGATGGTCGCGCAGCGAGGGTCGCTGTGGACGGCGTCCAGAACGCGTTCGCGATCTGCGGCGTCGTCGAAGCGCCTGATCCAGACGAACGTGTCCTCGTCGCCTGCCGCGGTGAAGGAGCCGACCACGGTCATGCCCCTCTCCTGGTGCAGTGGGATGACGGTCTTGTCCATGTACAGAGCCAGTTCGGGGCCGAGGCCGGCACGGGCGTGTTCGGTGCGGATCTCGTAGAACATCGAGTTTTCCTTGTCGGCAGTCAGGATGTGGAGGTGGCGCGTTCGGCGGCGAGTGCGTAGACGGCCGGAGAGCCTTCCCACGGACAGGTGCGTTGCACGGCCCAGTGGGTGATCAGCCAGCGGTCGTCGCGTTTGCTGAGCTTGAGCTGCCAGTACCCGCGCATGGTGCAGTGGTCGACGACGCCGGGATCCGCGGGAACGTGGTGGTAGGCGACCACGTGCGCGCGGCACTCGGCTTCGCCGCCCGACAGGCGCACGTCCAGGTTGGAGGCGGCGTGGTGGGTGCAGTCGAAACCGGTGAGCGTGCTGCTCGCCAGCTCCACCAGGTCGGCGGCCGGCAGGGAGGCCGGCGGCTTGCCGAAGTGGTGGGTCGAGAGGTCCAGCAGCACCTCGTCGGCCAGCAGCCGGCGCAGCACGGCCCAGTTCCGGTCGTCCTGGGCGTGGGCGAGGCCGGTGACGACATCGGCGATGGCCGCGCGATCGGCCAGTTCTTCCAGTGTGGTCACGTCCGCACCTCCGTTTGGAGGGTGGGGCGTTCGATCAGCGGCAGCACCAGGCGGCTGGGGTGTGCGGGTCCGTGGTGGACCCGGTTGATCGCGACGGTCAGGTCGTCCGCGGTGTCGGTGGCGATCGTCCCGCCGGTGTTGGTGTTGCGGTCGTAGCGGGGGAAGTTGCTGCTGGAGACCTCGAGCCGGATGCGGTGTCCTGGCAGGAAGACGTTCGAGGTCACGCCCACGTCGACGGTCAGCTCGTACACCTCGCCGGGCTCCATGAACGCCGGGTCGGTGAGCGAGTCGCGGTAGCGGACGCGCTGAATGCCCTCGCACAGCAGGATCGCCCTGCCGTCGGGGTGCACGTCGACGAGTTTGCCGGTGAAGTCGGTGTCCGGGGCCGAGCTGGAGACGTGCAGCACGAGGGTGACGTGGCCGGTCACCTCGACCGGGTGTGTCAGCACGGCGGTGGTGAAGCAGAGCACGTCCTCGCGCTGTTCGACCACCGCCTGATCGGCCGGACCGGAGTGGCCGCCCAGCACGGTGCCGCCCAGGCTCGGAACCGGGCGGCGCGGGTCGTAGAGGAACGTGTCCGTGGCCTCGGCCGGCACGGGCTCGCGCGTCAGGACTCCGTCTCCCGCGGCCGTGTTGGCGCGCCCGTGGCCGTAGAGGAAGAGGTCGGTGTAGCGGGTGTCCGGCAGGGGCCAGTCCACTTCGTCGCGCCACCGGTCGACGCCCATGACGAAGAGGCGGACGCGGTGGGTGTCGTCGGGGGTGTCCGTCCGGCCGCGTACCCAGCGGTCGAAGAACTTCAGGTGCTCGCCGGTGACGTCGGTGGCCTTGATGCTGCCCGCGAGGCCGAACGACCGGTCCGGGAACGTGCCGAGGTCGGCGCCGTCGGAATGGGCCCAGGGACCGATGACGAGGCGCTGGCCGTCGCGGGCCGCGTCGCTGCCACCGTGGTGGCGCATCATGACGTACGACCGGACGGTTTCGCCGACGAACACGTCGTACCAGCCGCCGATCTGGAACGCCGGCACCGTGATGCCGCCACAGCGGTCGATCGCGGCGACCTCCTGCCAGAACGCGTCGCGTTCGGGATGGCCGAGCACCTCGCCGAACCACGGAAGGTTGTCTGTCACGGCGTTTCGCTCGGCGAGTGGCAGCGGGTCGTGCAGCAGGTGTGGATCGTCCAAAC
Organism: Lentzea alba; assembly: GCF_011067745.1. GTDB lineage: Bacteria > Actinomycetota > Actinomycetes > Mycobacteriales > Pseudonocardiaceae > Lentzea > Lentzea alba. The sequence continues at coordinate 515,004 of NZ_JAAMPJ010000007.1, read as the reverse complement.
TGGACATGAGCATCGCGGCGCCGGCAGGATCGGCACCGTCTCGGCGCAGGTTGCGCAGCGCTGACAGCGTGCTCCAGGTGAGCACCGTGTCCTGGGACAACGCGCCGCCGGGGGAGTACCACGGTGCGCGGTACAGGTCGGCGGAGCTCATCGCGGGCGCGATCGCACGCAACGCCGGTGCGGTGTGCGCGGCCGCGAGCCATTGCGTGAAGCCCATGTAGGACCCGCCCCACATGCCGATGTTGCCGTCACACCACGGCTGTTCGGCCAGCCAGGCCAGGGTGTCGGCACCGTCACGGCCCTCGTGGGTGCCCGGTTCGAACGTCCCGGGCGATCGGGAGGTGCCGCGGACGTCCTGCGCCACCACCGCGTATCCGGCTGCCGCGAAGGCGAACACGTCCGGCAGCTTCGGGTTGCCGTACGTCCCGGCGTCGTCCTTGCCGTACGGGGTGCGGAGCAGCAGCACGGGGAACGGCCCCGGACCCTCGGGTCGCCACACGTTGGTGGCGAGAGCGATGCCGTCGCGCATCGGCACGGCCAGGTCCACGTCGATGGAGAACCTCATGCCCCCACCCGGTTCTGCTCGGCGTTCCGCGGCGTGATCATCCAGTGGCTGAACGCGGCGTAGTGCCGGGCGAACTCCTGCGGCGTGGGGGAGTGCTCGACCGCGGCGGACAGGTCCGCGACGCGGGTGTACCGCGGGATCTGGTCGGCCTGGTAGGCCTCCAGCGCGGCGGGCACGTCGTCGGTGGAGCCGAGCAGCCGGCCGAGCAGTGCGGCGTCCTCGATGCCCAGCGTCGCGCCGGCGGTGATGTGCGGCGACATCGCGTGCGCCGCGTCCCCGGCCAGCGCGACCCGTGCGGAAACCCAGTGCGGTAGCGGCGGTACGAGCATGATCTGGTTGTGCAGGATCAGCTCCTCGGGCGTCGCCGCGATCAGCTCGGCCAGCAGTCCGCCCGTGCCTTCCTCCAGGTGGTGCGCGCGTTCCAGCGCCTGCTGCTTGCGGGTGCCCGTCAGCGGCGGTGACTTGAACTGGTTCACCAGCCAGTAGGCGCTGCCGTCGTGGGTGCGCACGTACCCGCCGCGGCATCCGTTGGTGCCCAGGATCAGACGGTTGCCGGGCAGCGTGCTGCCGGCGTCCGGGACGACCGCGCGCCACACCTGGTGGCCGCGGTGTTCCTGTGCCGCAGCGCCCGGCACCAGTTGTGCACGTACCGCGGAGTACACCCCGTCCGCTCCGACGAGCACGTCCGCTTCCTCGCTGCTGCCGTCGCTCAACCGGACGGTGACGCCAGCGGTGTGTTCCTCGTACTCGCGGAACCCCGTGCGGAGGCGGATGTTCTCGCGTCCGGCGGCGTCGGCGAGCAGGTCCGTCAGCTTCGCGCGGTGCACCAGCAGGTACTGGTGGTCCTCGACACCGAACTCCGTCTCGAGCAATCTCCCGGCGGGGTCGTGGAAGTACATCTCGCTGGGTTTGCCGATGGCGCGCACCTGTTCGCCGAGGCCGAGCTCGTCGAACACCGCCAGGGCGTTGGCCCAGAGCCCCAGCCCGGCACCGGCGGCCCGGATCTCCGGCGCCTGCTCGCAGATCACCACGTCGAACCCTGCCCGGCGCAGGGCGATACCCGTCGTCAGTCCCACGATCCCGGCACCGATCACCACAACCCGCGTCATGTCCTTGTCCTCCAACGATTTTCTCTTGTGATCGACAGTAGGAGCGATTGTCGATTGCGACCAGTGCAACTCTGGTACGCGAGCCTTTCGAATGTGATAATCCGCGAGTGGACTACATCGATCTGAACCTGATCGAGGCGTTGGACGCGCTGCTCGCCGAGAACAGCGTGACCAAGGCGGCGGCGCGGCTGCACACCTCGGCACCGGCGATGAGCCGAGCCCTGGCCCGGTTGCGGAGGGCCTTCGACGACCCGCTGCTCGTGCGCGCGGGGCGCGATCTCGTGCCCACCCCGCGGGCCCTGGAACTGCGTGGTGAGGTGCATGCGATCGCCTCGCGGGCACGAGCGCTGTTCGCACCGTCCACTTCGGCCGATCCGCGCACCGCGGTGCGCAGGTTCGACCTGCAGGTCACCGACATGCTGTCGACGACGTTCATCCCGTCGCTCATCGACGACCTGAGGGAGCAGGCGCCCGGCATCTCGCTGCGCCTGCGACCGGAGAACCTCGAGGACACCCCGGCCCTGCGCGAAGGACTGGTGGACCTGGAGATCGGCAACATCCGCCCCGGAGACTCGGAGATCCACTCGGAGGAGCTGGTCACCGAGACGCTGATCGGCGCGGTGCGGCCCGGCCACCCGCTCGCGAAGGTGAAAACCGTGACGCCGCAACGGTTCGCCGCCGCCGACCACATCGTCGTGTCGCGGCGCGGCCGAGCACACGGGCCGATCGACGAGCAACTGGCGGAGCTGGGGCTGAGCAGGCGCGTGGCGGCCGTCGTGCCGACGTTCGCGAGCGCGCTCTTCCTCGCCTCCGAGACCGACGTCGTCTGCATCGCCCCGGCCAGGCTGGCGCGGCGGATGCTGGACACCTTGGGACTGCGCACGTTCCCGATCCCCGTCGCCCTGCCTTCGGTGACGGTCGGCATGGCGTGGCATCCGCGCAACCACCACGACCGCACGCATCAACTGCTGCGCGAGCGCGCCCGTCACATCATGGCCACCGCAGCCGAGGGCGTCAGTCGGTGACCGCTGCCTCTACCGCGGGATTCCTGCGGTGGCGCACGCGACGCACGACCTCGATGAACCCTGTCACCACGAACGCGAGCCCGACGCCGACGGCGATCGCCACGAGTGTGTTCTCCTGGAACAGAACGCCGCCGAGGTATCCGGTGAGCGCGGTGTAGGTGCTCCAGCTCGCGGTGGCGCACGCGACGAACATCATGTACTTGCCCAGCGGGAAACCGACGAGCCCGGTGGACAGGGTGGCCAGGTAACGGCCGACCGGGATGAACCGCGTGGTCACCAGGATGAAGCCGCCGCGGGCGTCGAGCTCGCGGCTGAACCAGTCGTGCGCGGCCCGGCGTCTGGTGCCGGGCGGGAGCCGCTTGAGCAGGCGCGTTCCGAACAGCCGTCCCGCTGTGTAGGGGACGAGGTCGCCGAGGAAGGCGCCGAGCGTCGTGGCGGCGATGACGAGCACGAGGTCGGTCTGCCCGGTCGCGGCGTACACCCCTGCGACGATCACGACGGGTTCGCTCGGGATCAGCGGCAGGAAGGAGTCCAAAAAGGACACCGCGATCAGCACGGCGTACAACCACGGGGAGGAGATGAGCGACTCGGCGAGCCGGAGCCAGTCGATCACGAAGAATCCTTTCGGGAATGGTCGTGAGGCCCGACGGGCGCGGACGACGGCAGGAAAACACGCATGAATTGATGACAATGGCGATCGCCGGGATCTCTCTTTCGAACCTAGGCAGAGATCAATGCGACGACAAGTGCGTTCTCCGCAACGGTGAGTTCACTCTCGCGCAATCGGGCCGGTCGGCGTGGCACCCCACCAGGCCTCGCCACGGGTGATCACCGCTGGTCGTGGTCTGAACAGGTGAACCTGGATGGAGCCGGAAACACGGCTCCGGGCATCCCGGAAAGATGAACACAAAGCAGGGGGTGGAGGAAGCTTGTGACTGCAGAGCTCATAGGCCTGCCAGGTGGCCGGTGGCGCTGCCCTGACACCGGTCTCGTTCTCGTTCCAGCAGCCAGAACGAGGCTGTGGCGGGTGTTCAACAAGAGATATGGATCGCCGCTCAATCCGCCGATGAGGTCCGGTGAAGCGGACAAGTCATGGGGAAGATTCGACGTTACCGGGCATGCCACCTTGTACGGTGCGGCCGAACCACGCGCCGCTTACGTGGAATCGCTGGCCTACGCGGAGTTGCGAACCGACGCGCTGGCGCTGCACAAGATCTTCCCGGATCTCGACGAGAACGACGACCCGGTGGCGGCTGACTGGAACACGATGTTCCACATGTCGCCGGGCCATGTGCCTGCTGAATGGCGCGAGGCACGCCGGTTGGCCGAGGTCGTGCTGGAGAACGACGACTACTGCGTGGACTTGGGGGAAGCGGAGAACCTCGGCGTGCTGAGGCGGTTCGTGCGCGACTGGTCGCCGACGCGCTACTGCTCGAACCGGATCGACCTGTCGGACCTGTTGGGCAGCGGGCGCCAGCTGACGTGCGCGGCCGCTGCCTGGCTGGCCACGCGGAAGTTGGCGAACGGGTCCCGTCCGCGTGGCCTGCGCTACCTCTCGAAGCACGGTGCCAACCTCGCCTGCTGGGCGGTGTGGGTGCCCGTGAAGCACGGCGAGGGAATCGAGCAGGCCGTGAGGCGCTATGCGTGGCGAGGGGTGACACTCCCCGTCGACGCGAATGATCGTCAGCTGATCTGGGCCGCGAACCAACTGGGCCTGAAGGTCTGGTGAGAACTCACCCGTGCCAGGTGCCGTCGATGAAGGACTCGGCGGCCTTGGCCGTGCCGCGCAGATCGCCCTCGCGCAACGCCATCACCGGCGGCGTCTCGTCGAGCAACGGGTTCGCGCCGATGAACCACGCGCGCACGACCTGCTCAGGCTCGTTCGTGCTGAGGACGTGCCAGATCCGGTGGGCCGTCTGCAACCGCTGCAGCGCCGAATCTCCCGGTACGGGGCCGTCGGGCTTGGCCCACCGGTACGGCAGCTTCCGGTCGCTCACGCCGGCCAACGTCGCCACCAGCGTGGCGCCGAGGTGGGCGTTGAGCTGGCTGACGATCTCGTGGATGTTGAGCCGGATGGTGACGCGGTGAGCCTCGGCCCACAACAAACGGGTGGACGACATGGAGGCTCCTCACCTGCGACCTTACCGACGGACACCGACCTTACCACCCGTGAGGCGATTCGGATACCACCAATTTACCACCGCTTGGCCTCGCGAGGCTGGCGCGAGGGTGACCCAGATCGGCACGCCACCGTTGTCGCTCTCGGCCTGAGCGGCAGGTGCGGCACTGGAAGTGGCGGCGACGACCGTGGTCGTCGGCACGGTGGTGGTCGTGGTCGTGGTTGTGGTTGTGGTTGCGGGCGCGCTGAGGGAGAAGTCGATCGTGCCGCTGACCGGGTCGCCGTCGCCGGAGACGACTTTCCAGGTGATGGTGTACGTGCCGGCCGGACCGGTCGCGGTCACCGGAGCGGTGACGACGGCACCGGCGACGGCGGCCGCACCGACCGTCCACTTCGTACCGTCCGGGCCGCTCACGGGTGGAAGACCGCAACCGGTGGACCTCCTCCGGCGTGGCCGCGGGAATGGACATGACGGCGGCCCTGATCCGGCACCTGCACGGCGCCGAAGTCGCCGAGGAAGTCGCCGACTACCTCGAACTCGACGTGCACACCGATCCGGGGTGGGACCCCTTCACCCAGGCCGGCGCCCTCACCCGATGAGCGGTGAGGGCGCCGGCCAGGCCGAAGACGGCCCTGTGTCAGGTGATCAGCGCTGCAGGGTCAGCACTGCCGGCCGCCAGGGCAGCGAGTTGTACGGGAGCCCGTTCGAGCTGGGGCTGCGTCCCTGGTAGAGGAGCTGGAGGTTGCAGGGGTCGATGGTCTTGGTCTGGTCGGGGTTGGTGCGCACCAGGTCGCCGTGGCTGATGTCGTTGGTCCAGGTGGCGCCGCTGTTCGCCTTGCCGGCGAACGGGTTGCTCTCGGTGTCGGCCTGCGGGGTCCAGGAGCCGTTGAGGGTGGGGGAGGTGAACGAGCGGAAGTAGCGTCCGTTCGCGCCCATGGCCTCGACGAGCATGAGGTACTGGTTCTGGTCCTTGACCTTGTAGACCTCGACCGCCTCGAACAGCCTCTCCCTCGTGTCGGTCATGATCGTCGTGTACGACGTGCCGAAGTTGCCCGGGAAGTTCCCGATCGGCATGCTGGCGCGGTAGATGTTGCCGTTGTCACCGGCGAAGAACATGTACATGTTCGTGCCGTCGGCGATGAGCGTCTGGTCGAGCGCGCCGCCGCCGGGGATGTTGCCGGTGAAGAGCGGTTGCGGGGACGACCACCCGTTGGCGTTGGTGGGGTCGCTGCTGGTGCGGTAGCTGAACGTGGTCGGGCCCCACTGGTAGGCGAGCACCCAGATGTTCTTCGGCGCGAAGTAGAGCAACGTGGGCGCGACGGTGCCGATGTTCATCGTGTTCTGCGGGGCGGAGGCCATGTCCGACCAGTTGGTGAACGGTCCGAAGTTCATCGAGCCGTAGTTCTGCCCGGCCGAGTCGACCGTCGAGCCGTACACCAGGTGCTTGCCGTTGTGGACGACGGTGCTGAAGTCCTTGAGCGAGACCCAGCCCGCCTTCGGGTTCGCCAGCACGCCGGTCGACGACCAGCGGTAGGTCGACGGGAGCCGGCAGGAACCGCCGGTGTCACCGACGCGGACGAGTTGCCACTGCTGGTTGGAGCCGTTGCGATCGCTGTACTGCACGACGGCCGCCCCGTCCGCGGTCGACTGGCCGGTCACCTCGGCGGCCTTGCCGCTGTTGCGGTTGATCAGCCTGACGTGGCCGCCGTCGGAGTCGGCGAGCCGGAACTGCTGGTTGGTGCCGTTGAGATCGGTCCACTGCTGGATCTTCCCGCCGTCGGCGGTCGACCAGTTGTTCACGTCGACGACCTTGCCGGAACCCTTGGACTTCAAGCGGTAGTAGCCGCCGCCGGAATCCACGAACTGCCACTGCTGGTTGGCGCCGTCGTGACGGGACCACTGCTGGACCACCGCGCCGTCGGCGGAGGAAGCGCCCGCGACGTCCATCGCCTTGCCGCTGTTGCGATTGACCAACACGTACCACGCGTTGGTGTCGACGGTCGCCGCCGACGCCGCACCGGTGTCGATCGCGACCACCGCGGCGGCCGCGAGGACGGTCGCGAGCACAGTGCTCAGCGCGGACGCCCGACGACGGCGCGCCGACCGGCGTGGTCTGCTCGGCGGGACTTGGCCCATCGAATCCACGATGATTCTCCTTCGAAGTCGGGCCGCGGAGTGTTAGCGTTAACATCCGTCCTTGTGAAGCTGCCAGATTCTCCCCGTGTGTTCAAGTGCTAAATGTTTTAGCGTATGGGGTTTGACCTGCGACGTTGTCGAACGGCATTCGACAGCGAAATCGTCGAATCGGCAGTGTGCTGGATGAAGTTCACGATTTAGATCGGTGCTTGCGTTTCTTTTCGTGGTGGTATCTCGGGAACGAGTTGCATTCCGTTGATCGACAAAATGATCTCTGTCGAGGTAACCTCTGGCCGCCTGACGGAAGGACACGGGTGGACGACTCGTCGAAGGTCGGTAGGCATGCTCGCGCGGTGCTGGCCGCCGCGAAGGCGTTCCGCGCCGAGGCGGCAGGGGTGCGCGCGGAACCGGATCGGCTGCTCGCGCTCGCCGCCGCGCAGTACCAGGAGGTCCGGAACTCGCTGGTGGCCGACCAGCTTCGCGCCATGCCGGTGGACAAGCTCCGCGACACGAAGGCGAACCTGCGGCTGAGCAAGCTGAAGGCCGCCGGGTACCGGACCGTCGCCGACGTCGCCGAGGCGCGCCCGGAACAGCTCGACGGCGTGCCCGGAGTCGGCCGGCAGTCCGCCGAGCAGATCGTGCGGGTCGCCCGCGCCGTCGTCGACGGCGTCGCGCGCGACACGACGGTCCGGCTGAACCCCGACCGCCCAGACCGCGCCCAGACCGAGCTGCTGCAGCTGATGTCCAAGCTGCGCAGGGCCAATCAGCTCGTCGGTCCGCTGCGCGAGCCGCTCGGAGACGTGCTGGGCAGGGTCGACGCCGACGTGCGCGCCGCGTCCCGTGCCTGGAGCCGGGTGCGGATGTTCTTCTCGTTGCGGAAGAACCGGCAGGCCGCCATCGACGCGCTCGACCGGCTCGAGGCCCTGCTGGCCAGTCGCGACGTGGCGGCGTTGCGCGCGGTGGGCAAGCAGCTGCGCGTGCCGGACCTGGATCACCGCGCGTTGTGGCGCGACTACGAGCTCGACGCGGCTGCCTACAACACGCTCCTCGCCGACCTCGCCGGTGCGGACGCGATGCCGGATCGCAGTGCTGCCAAGGGTTTCGTCCCGGCCGACATCGAGCACGAGGTCGATGCGACCACCCTGGACACCAGCCTGCTGAAGGTGTCGCTGCGCGGCTACCAGGTGTTCGGAGCGAAGTTCGCACTGGCCCGCAAACGCGTCATCATCGGCGATGAAATGGGACTGGGCAAGACGATCGAGGCCATCGCGGTGATGGCCAGCCTCGCCGCCGGTGGGCGGCGCGGGTTCCTGGTGGTCTGCCCGGCGAGCGTCGTCGTCAACTGGGTCAACGAGATCGCCAGGCACAGCGACCTCGTGACGCACCGGATGCACGGCGCGGGCCGTGACGGCGCGGTCGGGGAGTGGCTGGCGCAGGGCGGCGTCGGCGTGACGACGTTCGGCACGTTGCCGAAACTGGTGCTGCCGAAAAGGTTCCGCCCGGCGCTGGTCGTGGTCGACGAGGCGCACTACGTGAAGAACCCGGACACGCAACGTTCCCAGGCGGTCAACACGATCGTGCAGCGCGCGGAGCGGGCAGTGCTGCTCACCGGCACGCCGATGGAGAACCGCGTCGAGGAGTTCCGCAACCTGGTCGGCTATCTCCAGCCGGGCGTCGCGGCCCGCACGGGCGCCGTCGACGCCGTGGTGGGAGCGAAGGCCTTCCGCCGCGTCGTCGCACCGGTGTACCTGCGGCGCAACCAGGAGGACGTGCTGGGGGAGTTGCCGGAGCTGCTGGAGATGGAGGACTGGGTCGAGTTCGGCAAGCAGGACCGGCGTGCGTACCTCGACGCGGTGCGCGAGGGGAACCTGATGGCGATGCGCCGCGCCGCCTTCGCACCGGGCACGCCCCGCGGCTCGGCGAAGCTGGAGCGGCTGCTGGAGATCATCGAGGAGTCGCGGGACAACGGCTGGAAGGTCGTGGTGTTCTCCTACTTCCACGACGTGCTGGAAACGGTCGCGGACCACGTCGAAGTCTTCGGTCCCCTGACCGGCGCGACGTCGGCGCAGGGCCGTCAGCAACTGGTGGACGCGTTCACGGCGAGCGAGGACCACGCGGTGCTGGTGGCCCAGATCGAGGCGGGCGGTGTGGGCCTCAACATCCAGGCCGCGTCCGTGGTGATCATCGCCGAACCGCAGTGGAAGCCGAGCACCGAGGACCAGGCGATCGCCCGTTGTCACCGGATGGGCCAGGTCCGCAAGGTTCACGTGCACCGGCTGCTGGTCAAGGACAGCGTGGACGCACGGGTGCAGGAGATCCGCGACCACAAGACCCTGCTGTTCGACCACTACGCGCGCGAAAGCGACACGAAGCACTCGCACGCGAGCGCACTGGACTCCGCGGTGTCGGTGGAGCAGCGAGTGGTGCAGGCCGAGCAGCAGCGCCTTGGCCTCTGAGTACCTGGCCGGAAGTGCTGTCCGAAACCTCCGTGCCGGTCGGCGCCGAGAAGCACCTCGTCCCTGCCCAACCGCCCGGGAAAATGAGGGCGGGGCAGGGGTGGGCACTGGTCTGGCGGGGTAACGGACACAACTTCTGGCGGCCTGCCTAGGACCTGAACGCAGAACTTGCCCGCGGGCCAGCCGACGTGTCCTCACCGCACAACGCGATGCCAGCTGCCGCACGGGACTGCTCGTCCTGGTCGCCGGTCTCGGTCGCGATCGCCAACGCCTCCCGATGGGCGGCAGCCGCTCCCGGTCGGCCGGCCGCGCGCAGGGCCTCGGCCAGACCGTTCAGCGTGTTCGCCTCGCCGTACCGGTGCCCGGTCGCCCGGAAGATCTCCAGAGCCTCCTCGTGCAGCCCGATCGCCTCCTCAGGGTGGCCCAAGTGGACGTGGACCTGGCCCAAAGTGGACAGTGCCGCGGCTTCCCCGTAGCGGTGACCCAGGTCGCGGAAGTGGGCGAGCGCCTCGTGCAGGTGTGCCGCGGCGGCGGTGTGGCGGCCCAGGTACGTGTACGCCTCGGCCAGGTTGGTCAGGGCGGTCGCCTCGCCGGCTCGGTCGCCGAGTTCGCGGAACAGGTTCCGGCCCGCGGTCAGGGTGTCGGCGGCGCCAGCGTGGTCTCCCGTCTGCCCCTGCACGGTGCCGAGGTTGGTCAGCGCCGAGGCCGTGCCGTGCCGGTCGCCCAGTTCGCGATACCGGGTGAGCGCCTGCTGGAGGTAGCCGACGGAGGCGTCGACGTCACCGAGCCGGTCCTCGACGATGCCGAGGTGTGACAACGCGCGTGCCTCGCCGGCCCGGTCGGAGCGGTCGCGGTGCAGGCGCAGCGACTGGCGCAGGCGGGCTGCCGCGGGGCCGTAGCGGCCGAGCAGGCGGTGCACGGCGCCCAGGTTCGTCAACGCCCGTGCCTCGCCCTCGCGGTCGCCGACCAGGCGTGCCGCGCGCAAACCGTTGGTGTGCACGACGAGCGCCTCGGAGTGGTGCCCGGCTTCGAGGTAGCGGTACAGCATCTCGGCCAGGCGCATCGCCTGCTCAGGACGGTCGTGACCGGCGGCGAACGCGCAGAGGTCGGTCAGGTTGAGCCGTTCGGCGTCGAGCCACGCGCGCATCCGGGCCGGGTCGGCCACCGGTGCGGTCACGGCCGCCCGGCCGGTGGGGTAGACGGCGTCCATCGCCGCGGCCGCGGAAGTCAGGTAGTGGTCCAGCAGCCGGTCGAACGCGGCGGACCGCTCTGCCTCGCCCTGCACCAGGTCGACGGCGTAGGCGCGGAGCAGGTCGTGCATTCCGCACCGCCCGGTCGGCCCGCGGTCGACCAGGTGCGCCCGGACGAGCACGTCCAGCAGCCGGCCCGCGGTGTCGGGGTCGAGGTCGGCGAGCGCGGCGGCGCAGGCCAGGTCGAAGTCGCGGCCGGGATGCACGCCCAGCAGCCGGAACAGCCGCGCGGCCTGCGCCGGAAGGTGCTTGTAGGACCAGGAAATCACCTCGCGCACCGCCGCCCGGTCGTCACCGCCGCCGTCGAGCAGCCGCAGCCGCCGTTGCCGGTCGCCGAGCTCCTCGACCAGCTCGGCCAGCGCGGTCTCCGGCCGGCTGACCACGAGCTCTGCGGCCACCCGCAACGGCAACGGCAGGAACACGCACTGTTCGGCGAGCTCGGCCACGGCGGCGGGTTCGGCTCGCATCCGGTCACCGATCAGCTTGCGCAGCAGTGTGATCGCGTCACCCCGCCGCAACGGCTTGAGGTCCAGCCGCCGCGCGCCGTGCACCGCGACCAGGCTCGCCAGGCTGTCCCGGCTCGTCACCACGACCACGCACGACGGCGCACCGGGCAGCAGCAGCCGCACCTGCTCGACCGACGCCGCGTTGTCCAGCACGATCAACAGTCGCCGGTCGGCCACCTCGGTCCGGTACCGGGCCGCCCGCGCGTCCACGTCGACCGGGATCGTGGCCCCGGCGACCCCCAGGGCCTCCAGGAACCCGCCCAGCACGTCCGCGGTGGCCAGCGGCTTCCCGGCCTCGTAACCGCGCAGGTTCACGTACAGCTGGCCGTCCGGGAACCCGGAGCGCAACCGGTGTCCCCAATGGACAGCCAGGGCCGTCTTGCCCACACCGGCCGTCCCGCACACCGCGATCACCGGCGTCGCCGTCGGGTCGCGTTCGACGAGCAACCCGTCGAGAACGGCCAGTTCCGTGGCACGGCCCAGGAAACCGGGTGCATTGGCAGGCAGCTGGGCCGGCACCGGACCGGCTCGATGAGGCCTGGCCGCCGCCGGTGGTGGTTCGTCGAGCAACGTTGCATGCGCACCAACGAGTTCCGCTCCGGGACCGATCGCGAGTTCTTCCCGCAGCACCCGCCTAGCGCTGTCGTAGACGGCGAACGCGTCAGCCCGTCGGCCAGCCGCCGCATAGGCGCGTACGAGAAACGCCTGTACCGCTTCGTCCAACGGGTAGTCGGCCGCGTGCTCCACCAGCAGTGGCAACAACTCCACCGCCCGGCCCAGCCCGATCATCGTCTCGGCGAAGGCGAGCAACGCGTTGCGCCGTTCGCTCAGCAACGCGACGACCTTCGCGTGCCCGGTCAGTCCGGGGTGGTCGGCGAACGGCCGCCCCTGCCACAAACCGAGCGCTGCGCCGAGCAGACCAGCGACCTCCTCCGCGTCGCTCGTCCTACCGGCCGCCGACACGAGGTCGCGGAACCGGTCCACGTCGACCTCGTCGTCCGGGAGGCGCAACGCATAACCACCGCCGACGAACGGAATGCTGGTGCTGCGCTCATATCTGTGCCGCTCGGGATCGAACAGCCGGCGCAGGTGCTTGACGTGCGTCTGGATCACGTTGGCGGCACTGGGCGGCGGATTCTCGCCCCACAGCGCGTCGACCAGGTCCGCCCGCGGCACCACCCGCCCGCCGGACAGGGCGAGCAGGCCGAGCACCGCGCGCCTCCCCACCGGACCGAGTTCGATCTCCCGCCCGTCGTGCCAGGCCCGCACCGGGCCGAGAACCTGGACGCGCAACAACAGCCTCCCCTGCCACGGCCATGCTGGCACAGGCCGTTCGACGGCGGCAACGGTCGAATCCTGTTGACACGCGGTCGAATTCAGTTTCCGTTCAATCTGCGTCCAGTCGGCCGGAGCAGCGTGCGTCCGGCGTTGGTTCCCGATCCAGTGGAGGTGTTCCACAGATGATCCGGTATCGAAAACTCTTGGCAGCGCTGGCAACAGCACTGATCGCGGTGGCGTCGTTCGCGATCGCGCCCACCGCGTCGGCGCAGGCCGCGAACACCCGCGCCGGACTGCCCGACATCAGCAAGGGCAACGCCCCGATCGTGTTCACGAAGTCCACCGGCCTGGGCACGCTGGACGTGATCACCTGCACCGGCACCTCGGACTATCCGCACAACTCCAGCGGCACGCCGAGTGCTGTCACGGGCAAGTCGCGCAGCTCCTGCACGGCGCCCGTCGCCCAGATCCGGGCCCAGGCCGAGCTGTGGCGCTACCTGGAGGGCTACGGCTACGTCCAGACGGGCATCGGCTCGCTCGCCGTCGACTTCAACGTCCAGGGCCCCTTGACGTCGACCGCCTACGACATCTGCCAGGGACGCCTCGCGTACTGGGTGACCGTCGGACGCCACACCTTCTTCGCGCCACCCGGCTACTCCCCGCCGTCGATCTCCTTCAACACCGAGACGCCCCCCGTCGGCGTGAACTGCTGACGTGGTGCGGTGCAGGCCCGCGCCCACCCCGAGGGCGCGGGTCTGTCCGTTGTGGACTCCGCTCGGCGAAAATGTTCTGCAAACCTGACTATCTGTCATGACGCCGGAAGCTGTTAGAGTGATGCGGTGCCCCCTCAAGCCCGCGGCCGAGCGAGCGACAGTGCCAAGTGCACTGCCTTGGACAACGACTTGACCTGGGCCATCCGCATGATCTCGATGGCGTTGCGGCGCGTCGCGGCCGAGGCCGCGGAGACGTTGCCCGGGGGATCACGCGCCTACCTGGTGCTCATGGCGTTGGCCGAAGCCGAGGACAAGCCCCCCACGCAACTCGAACTGGCGGGCCAGGTCGGTCTCGACCGAACGGTGATGACCTACCTTCTCGACGACCTGGAAGGGCGCGGCCTGCTGTTGCGACGCCCGAACCCGAAGGATCGGCGGGCTCGCCACGTGATCCTGACGGACGAAGGTCGATCGCAGTTGCTGCGCATCCGAACCGAACTCGCGGCCGCTGAATCACAGCTGCTGGTGGAGTTGAGCGAACAGCAGCGGGCCCAGTTCCGAGACCTCCTGGCGCAGGTCGCGCTCACCGCTGCCCGGGGCTCGCACGGGGACTGAGGTCCCGCTCTTCCTTGCAGGCAAGTGCCGCAGCGCCGTTGTGGGCGACAACGCCCCTCGTCGTGCTTTCCGCATGCTCGTCGCCCTCTCGTCGCCTTGCGCAATGGCAAGTGACCCACACCTCTATCGTCTTGCCGGAAGATGTTCTGCTGAACATACTATCTGCATCACAGCAGAACTAGTCGGAGGTATGGCACCGTGCACCTGTTCCGTCTCGACGCGAGCATCCGCACCGAAGGATCGGTGAGCCGCGCCCTCGCGGACACCGCAGAGCAGGCGTGGCTCGCCGAGCACCCCGGCGGCGTCGTGACCCGTCGCGACCTCGGGATCCAGCCCCTGCCAGGGGATGCGTGGACCGCGCTCGCCGGCGCCGTCGTCAACCCGTCCGCACCCGCACCGGCCGAGGCGCGCGACCTCCTCGACCGCCTGGGCCAGGAACTGCTCGACGCCGACGCGTTCCTGTTCGCGGTGCCGATGTACAACTGGAACGTCCCGGCTCAGGTCAAGACCTGGCTCGACCTGATCCTGAACCACCCCCAGCTCGGCGTGCACGGTGACTGGCCGCTCAGGGGCAAGCCGGCCGTCCTGGTGCTGAGCCGCGGCGGCGGTTACGGCCCCGGCACCCCGAAGGAGGGCTGGGACCACGCCACGCCCTACCTGCGCACGATCCTGGCCGACGTCTTCGGCCTCGACCTGCACATCGCCGAGGCGGAGCTGACCCACGCGTTCTGGAACCCGGAGATGGCGTCCCTGCGAGGGCTCGCCGAGGAGTCGCTGAAGACCGGCCACGAGCACGCTGCCGAGCACGGGCTGCGGGCCGCCAAGCTGAGCGCGGCCTGACTCGTCCGGCGTGCCGGTCGTGACGTCAGCCCACGAAGGTCGCGACCGCGGACGCTGCGGCGGGGCCGGCTCGAGCGGTGGCTCCGCGCCCTTGCCCTGACCGCCGCGGTCGAGCACGAGCAGATCGAACGGGGCGCCTGTCACGAGCCGATGGCGCCGTGCCTGGCTCGGTCTCGTGGGCCACGAGTGACATCGGCAGAGGAAAGGATCGGAGCGCTTCTTCTACAGTCCCGACGGGTGCGCGGAAAGCCAGCCGGTGTGCCGCGAGCGCAGTTGGTCGCGTTCGGTGCTCGTGGTGAGGATGACGTCGGCGCCGCCGTCGTAGGGGGCGTAGATCCGTTGCAGACCGGCATCGGTGATCAGCACTCCCGCAGTGGCGTCGTCGGCGACAGCGCGCAGCAGTGCGTCGATGCGGCCGCGTTCCCACGGGATCAGGCTGACGTACACGTGTGTGTAGATCGGATCGTCCGGATCCGGGTCCGTGCGGATCGAGGTCCAGTGATGGGCCCCGGGGTGCCACTGCGTCAGCTCGTGCGGGCGTTCGGGCGGCACCGGGGTACCGGACCAGTCCGAGGTGGCGACGTAGACGTCGAGGCCCGCGAACAGTTCGTCGAGGACCGTGTTGTAGCGGTCCAGCACGATCGCCCACTCGTCCTCGGTGCCCGGGTAGCGCTTGGACTCCGGCAGGCTGTGGAAACGCACCCACCGATCCCGCTCACAGCGCAGTTCGTGGCCGATGGGCGGGCAGTCCGGCCAGCGTTCCTCCCACCGGCGGAGCAGTTCCTCGTCGGGCACTGGGACACGCTATCCCGCCGACCGTTGCCTGCTCATCAGATTTGTGGCAGCAGAGCTGCAGTCTTCGCTTGTTGTCGGATCCGCGTCGCGAGGCCACGTACCTCACAGCGGCATGTGCGGACGTCTGCGTGCTGAAGCAGTATGTAGAACAATCTTGCTGTCTGACACCATGTGCTGGTGGATGTCGCATGGCCTGGACGACGTGAGGACGTGCTCTCCGCGCTCAGAACACTCGCCGCAGAGCCTCCGACGCTGGACGGTGAGGGCCGAGACACGCGATGGCCCGACCTCACCAACGCTGTCCACTGGTTGGTCGATGACACTCTGTGGGATCTGGTGGATCCGGCTACGTCGATCGGGACGATTCTCCGCAACGGTCATGAGGCCGACGTGATCCGAGAGATCGTAACCGCAGTCGTCGCAGTGTCGGAGCGCCAAGGCACCATGGCTTCGGATGCGACCTGGTTCGGTGACAGTGGCTGGTGCGAGGTCCGGCGGCTCGCTGCGAACGCGCTCAACCGCCTGACAGGGTGAACGCCCTCAGCCGGGTCTCGGCAACATGTCGAGAACATGGTGAAGGAACCTGTACTCGTGGGCACACACGCCGCGGTGGAGCGACCAGCGGCATGTCCGGACGTTCGTCCTCGCGGCGTGGGCGGGAACGTCTCTGTCATGCTTCAGCTCTGACGTCACCTCGCGACATGGCGGTGGACGGCCGGGCCAGGAGTTCAGCGGTGCGTCGTGTCGACAGCGGCCAGTCGGTGGTGTTCATCTCGTGCCCGCCGTGCGGGGTGGTTGCCGTTGAGCAGGGGTGCGACGGTGTGGACGTGATCGGCGTTTCGCATGCCGAGCAGCACGTGGTCGAGACCGTCGCGCAGGTAGGTCTCGCACACTCGTAGCGCCATCGGGTCGCCGGGGTGGCCGGCCAGTTGTGTCTGCTCGACAACCCGCGCGCCGGCCAGCGCCTGCGTGCGGCGAGCCTCGGTGAGAGCGGCCGTGTGCACTTCGGCGAGAAGTGTGGTCAGGCGTGGCGTTCGCGGCAGCCGCGTGACGAGCGGTGTGAGGACCTGTTCGACCATGAACTCGACGGCGTCGACGGTGCGTACCTGGGGCCACTGTTTGAGGACGGTGGCGAGCGCCGGGGGTGTGTCGGCGGTCCGGAGACCGGTGTCGGTCAAGGTGTCGTCGACGGTGCGGGCGAGGTCACCGAGGGCGTCGGCGGCTGGGCGTGGTGGTGGCGACGGCGGATCCAGCAGTCGCACCGGGCCGGTCTTGGTCTTGGCGGACAGCGGCCGGTTCCCCAGGGTGCGCAGCCCGTGCCGCGCCGCCGCGGCGAACAGGGGAGCGTCGGCGTGCGCGACGTGCCGCTCGGCCAGGTTGTGGGGGAACTGCACGAGGCGGAAGTGGTGATCGGTGTTGATGGATCGGGCGATCGTCACGAGAGTGTCCAATGCGGACGGACCGAGTGGATGATCAGACTGGGACAGTGTGTTGGAGCTGATGCCGTAGAAGCGGATCCGGCCTTCGTCGACCGCTCGTTCGCAGAACTCGAACGCCAGGGACACATCCCGCAGGTATGCCGCGGCGCCCTTGATGGCGAGCAGATGCTCCGGGTTGTGCAGCAGGAAGCCGTCGAGCACGTCCCGGTGCAGGTGGCGGGCGGACTCGGCGATTCGCTGGGCCAGCAGGTCGGGATGGATCGAGTAGCCGGATCGTCCATCGGTGAGCATGACCGCGCCGGGTGCCAGCTCGCCGTCGTGGAGGTAGCCGGCCTTGGTGATCACGAAGACCCGGTCGCGCCGGTGGAGTTCTCGTCCGAGTCCTCGCTCGGTCAGTCCGGCGCCGTAGGTCGCGGCCGTGTCGACGAGATTGCAGCCGGCCTCCAGTGCCAGATGCAGGGCGTGTACCTGCTCGGGTGTCGCCGTCCAGCGGTAGGTGCCGAACCCGATCGCGGAGAGATCGTGGAGGTCAGGCACAGCGGCCACCGGTGATGAGGGCTGGGCGTGGGTTGCGCGCGAGGAAGGTCGCGGTGTCGAAGTTGTACGGCTGCCCGGACAGGTCCAAACCGGCCACGTGCGGACGGGCGGCGGCGACGAGCCGGTTCAAGTCGGCCAGCAGTCTTGCGCCCAGCGGGATGCCGTCCGCGGCGAGGATGTCGGCCGTGACGAGATCGGTCATGTCCGCGGCGTAGCGGATCAGGATGTAACCCAACCGGCCCGCTGCTTCATGCTGTGCCATCGGGCCGAGCAGGTCGGACGTGATCGCGCGCAGCAGACCCTCGGCCATGAGTCGCTCCGTGACCACGGCGTGCAAGACGACGTAGGCGGTGCGCGGCTCGCCGCTGTCGTCGGTCCCGCCGATGGGCGCGTCCTTGTCGACACCGAGCACCCGACCGGTGTCCAGCGTCATCGCGGTGAAGGCCACGTGGCCGCATTGGTGCAGCAGGTCTTCGAGGTGGAAGACCGACCCGCGCCCGTACGCGGTGTCGAGGAACACGCAGCCGTGCGCCCTGGGGGTGGCGAAGGAGTTGAGCGCGGTGCTGCTGAACAGCACGAGCCGGTTGGTGCTCTGCCGGATCACCCGGTCGTATTCCGGATAGATCGAGGTCAGCAGCTCGAGAGCGTTGACCACGTCACGCACGCGCTCGGCGCCGGCATCGGGAATGACCGGTACTCGGACCCCACTGGCGGCGAAGAACCCGTGAAGCACCGGCGAGATCTGTTCGTCGAGCACCATGCTCGTTCCCGGAAGGTGGCGTTGTTCGGCGAGGGTGTAGCTCACGAGCCCTGATCGGTCGCGCAGTTCCCTCCCGAATTCCCAGACGAGTGAGGCGCACCCGCGGTCGGTGTGCAGCGTGCCGATGCCCGGCAGTTCGGCCGCACCATCCGGGTCGGTGCGCACGGTGATCCGTGCCGGACGCGTTTCGGGTGTCATTCGGCCGTACAGCAACTGTTCGAGCGTCACCGTCGGCTCCGGTTCGGTGAAGTAGGCGACCAGCAGTGGGTCGAGCAGACTCACCTCATCGGGAATCCGACGCAAGAGCTCCGGCCGCGCGACGCGGACGAGGCTCCGCGCCACCTCGGCGAATCGTTGCTGCCCCTGTCGATGCTCGGCGGACAGCATATTCAGCAGAAGGTCCATTGTGGTCAGCCAATCCGTCCGGGACGAGCGGCCGGGCACGCGCCGTCGATGACGTGGGCCCGGCGGCTCGTCCGATGGTGTCGTGTCAGCGCACCGCGTCCGGCAACGATCGTGTCGCGAGGGCCGCGTCGAGCTTCTGGAAGACCGGCACGAGTTCGTCGATCCACACCCCGGTCTCAGCGGCGATCAGTTTGTGGCACTCCATGAACGAGCCGCCGTTGAGCTGCTTCAGCACGGCGGCGAACCCAGGGGCCACGTCGCGCTTCGCGAACTCGTCCAACGTCAGCCGCTCGACCTTGCGGCGTCGCACATCCGACATGAATACCTCCACTCTGCTGGCGCGTGATGTTCACGCGCTTGGTAGATGGAGAGCTGCGACTGGTGTGTTGATACGACCCGAAGCGCGGATCACCCTTTCGGCAACCACATCCGGGAAGACACTTCGGACAGTGCACAGTGCACTGACGTTGACCTGGGTGACGACACCGAAAAGGGTGACGACGTCATCCGGTGCGGTGCAGCACCAGGAGACTCCGGGGAGCCGATGAGGCAGGTCGAACCAACCGCCGGGGTTCTCCGGGCGCCTCGTCCATGTCGAGAACAGGCACCCAGCCCGTACCCCGGCGGGGCTCCGGCAGAACGAACTTCTCAGGTCTCCAGCCGCTGTTGAGCAGCAAGCGCTGTTGTGCAGCAACAGGAACGTGCCGTCGGTGAACGGCGTGCCGGACTCGTCGGGGTCTGCGGTCGCCCCTTCGGCTCCGCAGTTCCAGGAACGGTCGTCGTCACTGCCACCCGGTCGACCGAGATCCGCTGACGCGTGAGGGCGGCGACGAGGTCGAACCGGAACCCGTTAACGTGCGAGTCGGTGACCCAGTAGCGGAGATCGCTCGCGACGAGGCGGCGCACTTGGGCTCACCAGCGCAAAGCAAGGGGATGGCTCCGACCTTCCAACCTGTCATCGGCTACTTGAGACTGGCGGCAGGACCGGGTCCGGCCAGACTCTGGTCCAGGTGCTCGGCGAGTCGCTCGCTCACAGCGGCTGCCCGCCGGTGTCATTGGCGTGGCTCTCTCATGGCATGCGTCTCGCCGAGCACCGCGCGAGGAGTGGCTGAAAAGGGGTCTGTTCTGCTCGAAGTAGCGGTGCCTTCCTTGCTGATATCCGTGTCGAGGCAAGGAGAACGGGTGCCCGTGATCATCGGAATGGATCCGCACAAACGGTCGGCCACAATCGAGGTGATCAACGAGCTGGGCAACATGATCACGGCCGGAGAGTTCGGCACAGACCAGATCGGATATGCCGAGATGCTGGCAACCGGGCGCCGGTTCAGTGAGCGGGTGTGGGCGGTCGAGGGCTGCAACGGCGTCGGCCGCCATATCGCCTACCGGCTGATCCACGACGGCGAGGCCGTCCTGGACGTGCCGGCGAAGCTGTCGGCGCAGGTGCGGGTGTTCGGGACCGGCAACGGCCGTAAGACCGACCCGGTCGACGCGCACTCAGTAGCTCTGGTCGCGCTGCGGACCCCGAACCTGGTCCGCCTCCAGGCCGACCCCGAGCTGGTCGTGATGGGCATGCTGGTCGACCGTCGTGACGAGCTCGGTCGCGCGCGAACGCAGACCGCCACGCATACCGGTCCGCGCAGCTGCTTCCAGAGGAACCTCTTGCGCGAGGCGAACAGATTCCTCAGTCACCAATTGTGATGGCTACAGACGCCCGCCGGCGCGGCCCTGCGTCGGAGGCAGGACCCGTTCACACCACATCGGTACGTTCACGGTCTTCGGTGTCGCACTCGCGCGTTGACGGCCCGGATTGGTAGATGAGCCGTTTGGCCCCCAGCAGCGTGCACGTGCCGACGAGCAGGATCAGCCCGATCCGCGGCCAGATGTGCTGGCTGGCAAGCGCGAACCTGCCCAGGTCGGGAACGCTCCCGACGACCAGCGGAACGGACGATGATGTGATCCGGAGCAGGTACGGGTCGATGGTGTCGTTGTTGTCGCCCTTGGTGCGTACCACGGGGCCGTCCGGCTGCCTGGTCAACTCGACGATTCGGTGCACGTAACGTTGTCCAGGGGCGTCTGGTCTGGGTAGCACCACCACGTCCCCGACCTGGATCTCACTCACCGCCACCATTCTGGTGATAGCCAGGTCACCCGCCTCGAACATCGGGGACATGCTGGGCGAGAGCACCGGGAGAAACGCGATCTGCAGCATCACCGCCGCCACAGCAGCCGCAGCGGCCACGAGCGTGGTCAGCGCGATGAGTGTCCCGGTCAGCACTCGCCGCACGCCGAACCGCCGGCGAAGCCGGTCACATGGCGCGGTGTGCACCGCCAGGGTTGGAGTAGCTGTAGTCACGGTGCACCTCAGTTATTCGTGGTCGTCGGGATCCTGGCCTGCGACCTCGCGACGCCGACTGACAGGTTCACGGTGGTGAGGGCCGCGACACCCGCGGACACCTTGATCGACACAGACTCGTTGGTGGCCAGCGCCAGGGAAACGGCTGTCGATCCCGAAGCAGTGGTGTCGAGAACGCGCGTGTTCGAGGTGGAGCAGGTGCCGTTGGCGTTCCACGTCGCGCCGATACAGGCGGTGGCGGTGAACGAGCCCAGACCTCCCGAACGGGTGAGGGTGTAGGTCTGGCCGCTCAGCGACAGTGAGCCGTTGTTGCGGACGGAGACGTAGACCGGCGACCCGAAAAGGGTCCAACTCATGGAGATCGGTTGGCCCAGCGAGTCCGTTCCGGCGGAGTCGACGAGTACCGCGGCCCAGCTTCCGCTCGCGGCGGTGGTCGTCGTGCTGCCGGTCGCCGCGATCGCCGAGGCTGCGATCCCCGCCGGCAACACCGCCACGACCGCAGCCGTCACCAGGGCGACGGTCGCGGCGGGCGCCAGGGCCCGCCGCGTCGTGGTCGTGAACCTGCCCACTGGTCATCTCCAGGACGATGTGTCAATCGCGTGGCGCGGGTGCTCGCCATCCAACGGATCACGAGTTGCTGGTGACAGCCGCGCGCTGGGTTTCGGCGAAGGCGAAGGTGAGCTGGGTGCTCAGGCCTTGGATGGTGTTCGCAGGCTGGACGCCGTTGACCGTGGTCTCGTCCTGGTTGGGGAGCTTGACACTGACCTGGAGTTTGCGCGCCTCGCCGGCATTGATCGCGCCCGACACCAGCGACGTCGCGGTGCCGAAGGCGGACACCGGCTTGTTGGACACCAGTGCCGAGGCCGTGCCGGAGCAGACGCCGGTGGTCGAGGTCCAGGTACCGTCGACGCACTCGGTCACGGTCACCGCAAGACCGCGAATGGCGTCTGTGATCAGTGCCGTGCTGCCGGTGCCAGTCACCGCGAGGGTCAGCGCCTGGCCGTCCAGCGTGCCGGTGTTGGCCACGTCGACGTAGCGGTTGGTCACGTCGCCGGGCGCGAGATTGCTGATCGACTGGCTGAACCCGGCGCCGTTGGGCGTCATGGTGAGCTTGAGGGTGCCCGTGCTCACTTGCTGAGGGTCGACGTTGGACACGGTGGCGGACAGCGAGGCCCAGACCCCGACGCCCATCATGACGAGCACCGCCCCGCCGGTGGTGGCCATCGCCAACGGCCGCCAGGCGCGGCGCCGCTTCGTGGTGCGGGTGTCGACAGAGTGTCGTGCGGTCATGACGTCTCCCGGTGCTGTAGATCGCTTGCGCTCCATCGGTGGAGTGCCGGTACACCAGGGTTAGCGGCGGCTGGGCGGAGCTGCTGACACTCCGCAGTCAGCGTTCACCTCATCGGGCGACGACGGTCGGAACGGAGACAGCGCACCGTGGACGATCGATTGCAGACCGTGCTCGGCGGCGCGATCAGCAGGGATGGGCTCGGAATGTGGTTGACACATCAAGACTGAATGTCGAACCACCCGAGGGGATCGTGATGTGGATCGCGGTTCTGGGAACGGGCCACGGCTACACCACCGAAGCAGGTTGTGCGCTGGTGGAATGGGGCGTTCGCTCAGGACACCGAGGAAGCCGTTCGCGTCGCGCTACCGACCGGCGCCGCAACCCGAGCCGAGCAATCGAGCTGGACGTCGCCGCCCAGAGCTGTTGAACCCAGTTCAGAACCGTGCATCGCGAATGTTTGCTCTCACTTGCTTCGCACTCCGCAGATCGTCATCATTTTGTCAGTCGAGCCTGCCAGGCCTTCAATTCTGCGTTGAAGGTGTCCTGGGTGACAATGTTGATCCGGCTCGTATCGATCTTCACCGCGCCGCTGAGCAGATCGACGATGTGCAGCTCGCCGACTTTCCAGACGCCGGTTTCCTTCGACAAGCCCGCGGCCAGCCCCATGAACTTGGAGCGCTCCTCACGCATGTTCTTCGCCAGCACGGCCGCGTCGTTGTCAGGCGGCTCGGGAAAGCCGACCACCTTCGCCATCGGGGGCACGAGGGAACGGAGAATGGTGGCGTTGTCAGCCAGGATCTTCGTGTTGGCGAGCTTCTTGTCGGCTGTGGCGCCGTTGATACCGTTGAGATACGACT
This sequence comes from Lentzea alba, assembly GCF_011067745.1. GTDB lineage: Bacteria > Actinomycetota > Actinomycetes > Mycobacteriales > Pseudonocardiaceae > Lentzea > Lentzea alba. The sequence continues at coordinate 491,954 of NZ_JAAMPJ010000007.1, read as the reverse complement.
GGCACACCCGCTGGGCGGTGTCGTACACCGCCTGCACGGCCTGGTTGACGGCATCGGTCTCGGACGGCCGCCACCGGCGGTTGATGTTGTCCCGGATCGCGACAAACGCCGGGATCTGCACGTCGATGAAGCCTTGGACCGCCGCGCCGGTCGGGTTCGCCACCACCTCCTGCGCCTTCTTCGTCATCTTCTCGTACGCACCGAGCAGCAGTGCGGCACCGTGCACGGCGCGGAACTCCATCAGGTCGGCGCCTGCGCTCCTGGCAGGTCCGCTGCGAGGCTTCCGGCTACCGACAGCCTGGTTCAGATCGAGGAATTCGGCCTCCTGCCAGTAATTCGCACTCAGCGTCGTCGCCGCGCTGAACTGCCGTTCGAGGATCCTGCGGTCGCGGCTCTCCTCGTGGTCTTCTCCCACGATATTGAGCCGCTCGACGACCAAGCCACGTGGTTGGGCTGCACTACTCTCCAGCATTTCCCCCCCGTGTCATGTCTGCGTCCGTAGACCGCACGAGTCTACCCGCCTTTCCTTGCGGCAGAAGACGTTCGCGCTAGGCCGAAAGGGCACTCCTTTGAGCCGCGTCACAAATGTTCAATACAGCGTTCCTTTCGGAATATTCGTCCCCACAACGGCTTGTCCATTCACGGGTGAGTCTGGCCTGGGCTTGTTGTGCGGCGTGGCGTCTTGATCTCGACACAGGGCGTGTTGATCATGGTGGGATGCCGGCTGGTCGACGTCCGTCCTGAGGGGACCTCGCTGCTGAGGTCGTCGGGCCCTGGTCGATGGCGGAGCGGTTGACGGTCCTGCTGGACGCGGTGGAAGCGGACAACGCCTCGGTCAGGCTTGGCGCCTTGACGGACACGGAGCGGTTACGCGAGATGATCGACGAGTTCCGGCGGATGCGGGAGCAGTGCGAGCTCAGGTCGGGCCAGAACCCGAGGTGCCTGCGGCACTCGAACGCGGCAAGCGCCCTGCGATGGGTCATCGACGACCTCACCAAAGAGAACCGAGCCTGAGCCAGTTCGAGGTGACGGACCCAAGGCACACCGACCATCGCGGCATGTGCGGACGTTCGGCCCGCAGCGAGTGCAGTTCTGGTCCTGTGCGCCACCAGCACCAGCACCAGCACCAGCACCAGCACCAGCCCCAGCACCGGCACTTGCGGTCAGGCACCGAACGCCTGGGCGCACGCCATAGGAGTTAGACGCGCACGAACCCCGAGCACATCACACGCGCCCAGCTGATCCGGCCGCCGGCCACGTCGTAGTACATCTGTTGTTCCATCAATGAGTCACCGTCCGCGTTGCGCAGGTGCAGGCGGTACGCGACGTGCTGGCGCGCCGACACCTCACCGGTTGAAGTGGACACCAGTGCCACCACCTCGTCGCTCGGCTCCAGCCAGTTGGCGAACAGGACCTCAAGCAGGTCATCGTGGCTGTGTGCCTCCCAGAACCGGTGCGGTGTCATCGCACGGAAGTCCAGGTCCGGCGTAGTGACGGCGCGGACCCCGGCCTCGTCTTTGGCCGCGAGCGCCTTCGCGAACCTCTCACCAAGCGTGGTCATGCCCAAAGCGTGCGCCCTGTGGGTGCGGAACGCCACGCCGCTTCGCACGGAGATGTGAAACCCGCAGCACCGATATCGAGCTGACAACCGCGCTCGTTCCCTCTGCTCTGTGCCCGCCTGCTTCGGCGCCCGCTCATCGGCTACTTGAGAGTGCGCGCCCGACCTCGGACCAGAACCTGCCGCGCAGGTCGTAGCGCACGGCCGAGTCCAGTTCTGGCGGCAGTTCGGTCATGCGCACCAGCATCACGCGCACCGGTGTGCCCGCACGCAGCGCCGTTGCCACTCCTGCGTGAGGTACTGCGACGCCATCGCGGCCGGGGTCGCCACGACCACCGCCAACACGGATACCAGCCGGCCTGATCGATCACTCCACAATGGACTCGATCATCATCGTGGAGATCTTGTGAAGGTTTCTCACCGACCTGCCCAGCCGGTGGCATGCTCGGGCGCATGAGACATGGGGGCAAGGTTCTTGCTGCAACAGCTGTTCTAGCCGGTCTGGTCGCGAGCGGCCCGGCCGTGCAGGCGTCGGAGGATCCCGGCTGCGCCGCGGGAGTGCGGTTCACCTCGAACTACACCGAGGCGGCGTCGGGGTTGCGCGTGATGTCCGTCGAGGTCGCCAACTGCGGTGCGGAAGCGTTGCAGCTCAACGGGTATCCGCAGGTGAGCCTGTTCGACGTGGAGCGGCAGCCGCTGGACGTCGCGATCCTCGAAGGCACCGGCGGCATCGCGATTCTCGACGGTTTCAACGATCCGCCGCAGCCGATCACCGTGCAGCCGGGGGAGACTGCCAGCAGCGCGTTCGTGTGGCGGAACACGAACACGTCGCTGGAGCCGCCGCAGGTCGCCAAGCACGTCGAACTGGCGACCGCTCCGGGTGCCGTTCAGCAACCGTTGATCGCCGTGTCGCCGCAGCAGAGCATCCACATCGACCTCGGCAGCACGGGACGGATGGGCGTTCGCGCCTGGTACCGCTAGCAGTGTGAGTTCAGGTGCGCGGGTCGTGTCGGGCGTGTCAATTCTTCCGGCACTGCTGCCTCTTCGTGAGGTCTACGCCAATACTGAGCCACGGCCCACCTCCGTCGTGGGTCGAACCCAGTGCTGTTCGGAAGACACGCCATCAAGGTGCGCGCGGCGGCACTCGCGGTTCGGCAGTGGCTCCGGAAGCGAGGAGCCGGCTGCTGGACGACCGGCTGCTAACCGCAGTGGCAGGCGGTGACTTTTGAACTTGGGACGCGCCCTCATCGGCATAGACAGACGTTCTGGGGCTGATCGTGGGCAAACGACGCCTGTGCCGAGCGCGGCTGGTGAGGCCTATGAGAGGCAGCGCAGCCACACCACACGTGGCCCGCCGTTCCCTTCTTCGCCGGGCTTCACATCCACGATGCCCAACCGCACGCGGGTCTTCGTGGCGGTGTCGGTACCGATGCAAGTGGGCCCATCCGCGCCGTCGTGCCACAGGCCGTCCCGGCCGGCCCACGACGCGCCGGTGACGATGTAGCCGTCACCGGCGCGGGTGTCGTTGCTGTCGTGCAACGAGATCGCTGTCCCGTGCGCGTTCGGCATTGCCCAGCCCTCGACGACATCGGGAGTCGCCGAGTGCCGCGTGGTGAACTCCCAGGCCCCGAACACGATCGCGACGACAACACCCACTGCCACCGGCGCGACGAACCGCCTCATGTCCACAGCTGTTCATACCAGCACACGTGGCCGGCTGGGCTTGGCGACCGCTCCGCGGCATGTGCGGATGTTCGTCCCGGCACGCTCTACACGGCGCCATCCGGTCAGTCGCGCCGTCGGCATCGTAGAATCAGCTCCGACCACCAGCGCATCCTCTGGAGGCTGGAAGGATCATCTGTCTGGACCATTTGAGTGTTAGTGTTCTCGAACGGTTCGATCTGCGGCGCAGTATTTCTCGGGGGGATTGACCATGGTGGACATGTGGATGTTGTCCGTTGCCGCAGCACTCATCGGTCCCGTGGAGGAGTCGGATTCCGCAGCTCTGACGCAGCTGGAGGAAGCGGTCCGTGCGGTGCCCGGCCTGGGCGATGCGCTGGATGCGGCTCGCGCGGGAAATGAGTCCGGCACGATCCACCTCGCGGAGGAACTGGCGAACGGCCTCAAGGCCGCCTATGACGGTGGTGGCGCTTTCTCCATCCTGCTCGACGCTCTCTGGCCCGAGGTGCTGTTCGGCCCCCAGGCCAAGAGGGCGCGCAACGTCAACACCGGCGCCGTGCACGGCAACCTGGTCCAACTGGGTGTTGTCGGTACGATCAACCTCTCCGGTCCATCGAGCCCGGCCAGGTCACGATTCTCGTTTTTCGGCTCTGGGCGACGCGCCAAAAAGCACCGCCCGTGACCAACCGATCAATCCCAGGTATCTGAGTTCGTGCTGGTCCTCGAAGATCAGCCGATACCAGAGGCTGACTTGGCCCGTTCCGGAACCGACAGGTTCGTACTTCGACATCCTCAATTCGGCATGACCGGGCTTTGACGCTCTCGACAACGGGCCTGCCGCTGGCCCGCACGCAGGTTGGCGGAGCGCTCGTCCCGCTAGAGCCAATGGTGGCGTTCGTAGGTCGGGGGAAGGACCCCGAAGCCGAAGTAGTCAGTGGTGGGCAAGCTGTCGAGGAATCCGCGAGTCGAGTCGGCGAGCGGTTCCTCGTCGAAGCCGTCGAGCCGTACGACCCGGTCCTTGCCGACAGCGAGGTCGGCGGCGTGCCAGCCACACATGTCTCTGTTGTCGCTGCGGGCGAACACGATGACGTCGGCGGTCGGCGCCAGGTCTTCTTCGTCGTCCTCGTCGATCAGGTCCTCGATGAGCTCCCGGTGCGTGCACATGCCGTGCGGCGCTTCGAAATGCAGGAAGCCACCGAACGTGCCGACCCCGGACTGCAGATAGAGCTCGGCCAGTGCGTCCGGCAGCGGCGCCCCGTGCTTCTCCGCGAACGCGGCGACATCAGCCGCCGTGACAACGCCACCGGTTCCGGACACCGGCACTCCAGGCCACATGGCGGGCCAGCTTACTCAGACGTGGGTCGCGGCCGGCCCAGGTGGTGATCCAGCACAGTGCGCAGAGACATGCTCTTGTTGGTGCACAAGCGTCTGGCGTGCTGGCCCGGCAGATGGCCGCTGTACGTCTGACAGACCCATTGGGCCGACACGACCAGCGCCGTCACGCACGCGCATCGGCAGGAGCGCGTAGGCGGCGGACATGATGACATGCTTGGATCATGACCAACCACAGCGATGACCTTCCCGTGCTGGTCATCGATGGAGCCCGCATCGCCGACTTCGAGGGCTTTGCCCGCGAGTTCTCGCGGTTGCTGTGCCACTACACGTGGCGCGGGAACCTGGACGCCTTCAACGACATCCTCAGGGGCGGCTTCGGGACACCCGAGAACGGATGGATTCTGAGGTGGCTCAACTCCGAGTCGTCCCGGTCCGCGCTCGGGCACGGGGCGACAACCCTTTGGCTGGAGCGGATTCTGCTCACGTGCCACCCGTCGAACCGTGCCGGCATCGAGGCCAGGATGAGCATGGCGCGGCGTGGCGAGGGCCCGACGCTGTTCGACGAGATCGTCGACATCATCCGCAACCACGGCCCCGGCGGCGAAGAGCCCGAAGACAACGTCTTCCTCGAGTTGGTCTGATCAACAGCGCTTGCCGGCCCGGCGTCCCTTATTCGGCCGGGTGAACCACTCCGCAGCACGGCGAGCGAGGTCCTCGCGCACTGCTCGACCGAGCCGGGCTTTAGGACCGTTCTACCCGAGCCCGGCGAAGAGGTCGGTTTCCGGGACGGGTGATCCCGTGCTGTCCCGTGCCCGGACGAAGTCCTCGACGCCGAGCGCCTCGGCGAACTCGGCCGGCGGCAGCCTGCCCGCGATCGACGAGCCCAGTTGGGAGGCGTGGCAGTGCAGCGCGGCGCGCTTCCGGTCGGCGACCGCGCGGGTGTCGATGGTCGTGGTGATGCGTCGGTCGACGTCATCGAGCCCGGTGGGCATGTCCCGGTGGATTCCGACCGACGCGGCCACCCGGATCAGCCGTTCCCAGTACGTCCGGCCGTGTGCCTTGAAGTAGAGCTTGGCCGCCACCCCGGACCGGTCGAACGCCGCTGCAGCGACTCGTGCGGCGTGCAGGTGGTCGCGGTGTTGCGCGGTGTTCTCGGCGTCGTAGGTCACCACGACCTGCGGCTCGTAGTGCTCGATCAGCCTCGCCACCTGGTCGGCGGCCGCGGACACCGGCACGTCCACGAAGGCGCCGCGAGGTTTCTCCCACGCCGCGATGCCCGAGTCGTGGTACCCGAGCAGTTCGACGTCGGTCACGCCGAGGACGCGGCACGCCGCTTGCAGTTCGAGCAGTCGGTGCGATGCGACCCGCGAAGGATCATGCGCGGGGGTGAACGGTTTGGCGCCGTCCGGTGCGTCGCCGAGTTCGCCGTTCGTGCAGGTCACGAGCACGATTCGGGTGCCGAACGCGGCGTAGTGGGCGAGGATGCCTCCGGTGGACGTCGACTCGTCGTCGGGATGGGCGTGCACCGCGAGCAATGTCCGGGTCATGGCGTCCAGTCCAGCAGATGGACGAGGTGTCGGTGACGTGGAAGTCGAGTGGTGGTGAGGCGAGCGGGATGCCGGACAAACCGCCGAACAGGAACGTCACGATGAAGCCGATCGAGAACAGCATGGGCGTCTCGAACGTCAGCCGGCCCCTCCACATCGTGCCGATCCAGTTGAAGAACTTGATGCCGGTGGGCACGGCGATGATGAATGTGCTGGCGGAGAAGAACAACAGCAGCACGCGCCGCGGTCGTCGACGTGGCCCTGCTGATCATCACCGGGGAGTGGAGCTGTGAGTCACAACGGCTCCAGGTGTGGGGGATCTGCTTCGGTCGTGTTCCGGCCACCCGTGACCCCACCGGGGAAATAGCTGCTTCCCGGCGCAGGGGCAGGCAGCCCCCCGACCGACGGGGCAGGACCATCCGACCGGCTGGGGCGTCCAGCCGGTTCGCCGGTGTCGCGGCGCGGCGTCGCGGACCGAAGATCGAGGTGACCGCTCAACGACCACAGAAGACGGAGTCGTGTCCCCGTGCGCACCCCGATCGATCGCCCGGCCTGGAGAACTCTGCTGGGGTACGTCCGGCCTCATCGGCGCACTGTCCTAATCGGAGGGACCCTCACCCTGCTCGGCGGGCTCGCCGCGGCGGCCCAGCCGCTCGCGGCGAAGGCGCTGGTGGACCGGCTGGGCACCGGTGGTGCGATCACCGGCTTGCTGGCGCTGCTGGTCGCCCTGGCGCTGGCCGCCGCCGCGATCGCGATGGTCGGTGACTACCTGCTCGAACGCGCGGCGGAGTCGGTCGTGCTGGTGGCGCGCAAGCGGCTCACCAGGAAGCTGCTCTCGTTGCGGGTGCCCGCCGTGCAACGCGCGGAGCCGGGCGACCTGATGTCCCGCTTCACCAGCGACACGACGTTGCTGCGCGAGGTGTGCACCAGCGCGCTCGTCGGACTGGTGACCGGTGCGGTCACGACCGTGGTGATGGTCGTCATGATGGGCGTGATGGATCTCGCCCTGCTCGGCGTCACCGTCGCCGTGCTCGCCGTGGTCGGCCTGTTCGCGGGCGCCGGTCTGCCGATGATCGAGAAGGCGTCTCGGGCGGCCCAGGCCGCGGTCGGCGACACCGGTGCGCGGCTGGAGCGGGCGCTCGGCGCGTTCCGGACGGTGAAGGCGGCGGGTGCGGAGGCCCGGGAGATCGCCGCGATCGAACGGGGTGCCGAGGACGCGTGGCGTGCCGGTCTCCGGTCCGCGCGCTGGGAGTCGCTGGTGCACGGGTCCAACACCCTGGCGATCCAGGCGGCTTTCCTCGCCGTGCTCGGCATCGGTGGCGCACGGGTCGCGACCGGAGCCATTTCGTTGTCCACCCTGGTGGCTTTTCTGCTGTTCCTGTTCTACCTGACCGAACCGATCGGGCAGTTGCTGCACGCGGGCAGCAGGCTGTCGGTCGGGCTGGCCGCGGTGCGCCGCCTGTCCGAGGTCGAGGAGATGCAGTCCGAGCCTGCCGGAGCCGCCCACGCGGAGGCTGTGGCGAAGGACGGGGCCCGGCTTGTTTTCGAGGACGTCCGCTTCCGCTACGGCCCGGAGCTGCCCGAGGTTCTGCGCGGTGTCAGCGTCGACGTTCCCGCGACGGGCATGACGGCGTTCGTCGGTCCTTCGGGTGCGGGGAAGTCCACGCTCTTCGCGTTGATCGAGCGGTTCCACGAGCCGTCGGCCGGCCGGATCCTGATGGACGGTCGCGACCTCGCGGACTGGGACCTGGCGAGCCTGCGCGCCGGTGTCGGATACGTCGAACAGGACGCGCCGATGTTGTCGGGCACGTTGCGCGACAACCTGGTCTACGGCCGGCCGGACGCCACCGAGGAGGAGATCCGGGACGCCGTGGCGCACACCCGGCTGGACTCGCTCGTCGAGCGCCTTCCGGAAGGGCTGGACACGCCGGTCGGGCACCGCGGCAACTTCCTGTCCGGCGGCGAGCGGCAGCGGGTGGCGCTCGCCCGTGCGCTGATCCGCCGTCCCCGCCTCCTGCTGCTCGACGAGATCACCTCACAGCTCGACGCCGCGAACGAGATGGCCATCCGCGACGTGGTCACCACCGCGGCCAAGACGATGACCGTGCTCGTGGTGGCTCACCGGCTGTCCACGGTCACCCAGGCCGACCGGATCGTGGTCGTGGACAACGGAACAGTGCGTGCATCCGGCACTCACGACGAACTGGTCGCGAGTGATTCCATGTACGCCGACTTCGCTGCCACCCAGCTACTCGTCGGCGAATGAGTTGCGGCGTATCGCTTTGGAATGGAACGAGCTGGACTGCAGGTGTCACTTTCTGTAGCAGTTCGCTCACCAGCAGAGATGTGACCATGAACACTCGCCTGTGACGTTGCCGTGTTCATTTCGTAATGTGGCGGGCCGTGTGAGCATGCCCCATCCCCGACGCAAGGTGTCCCGAATGCCGGGCCGACATAGAACGCCCCAAACGCCCAACCGCAAGCTGCCCATCGCAGTCGCCGCCACCCTCACGGTTGGCCTGGCCGCGACCTTCTGGGTGGTCCGCAGTTCCGACCAACCGATCGATCCGACCGGAGCGGCCGCTCTGCTGGCCGCCTCTTCGACCCCGGTCAGCCAGAACCTGCCGTCCGTCTCCGCCTCCAGCACCGCGCCGTCGTCCTCGCAGCCCCCGGCGACCACGACGCCGCCTCCGGTGACCACGACGACTCCCCAGACCACCACGCCGCCTCCACCGCCTCCTCCGCCGCCCTGTCCGACGACCCTGGACGGGGTGAAACCGCATGTGGCGCAGGTGGGTCACCACGTCGCGGGCAAGTTCGGCGTCGACGACATCGGCGGCGCCACCGGCCGGGGCGGCTCCGGCGAGCACCCCATCGGCCTGGCGCTGGACTTCATGGTCGACACCGCCACCGGCAACCAGCTGGCGGACTACGTGCTGGCCAACCGCAAGGCGTTCGGTGTCACCTACGTGATCTGGCGCCAGCGCTACAACGACGGCAGCGGCTTCACGCCGATGGAGGACCGCGGCAGCCCCACGGCCAACCACATGGACCACGTGCACGTGTCGTTCCAGGCGGCCGCGACCGTCAAGGTCACCTGCTGATCTCGTCGAGCTCGTCGAGCTGCCGTTGGACCCGAGCGGCGGCGTCGCGGCCCTGTTCCCGGTAGAGCTTCAGCGCTTCCCGCCACACCGCGCGGGCCTGGTCGTGCTGTCCGAGGGCGACGTGGGGGTGGCCGAGGCTTTCGAGGTTGTCCGCGAGCTGGTAGGCCTGGCCGAGTGACCGGCGCACGGCGAGTGCCTCGTAGTAGTGGTCGAGGGCCAGCTGGTGGTCGCCGGTGTGGTGGGCGATGTGTCCGAGGGTGTCGACGGACGCCGCCTCGCCGCCGGTGTCGTGGTGGCGGCGCTGCAAGGTGATGGCGGCGCGGCAGTGCTCGCGCGCGGTGTCGAAGTCGCCCAGCCGCGCGGAGTACCAGCCGACGCTGCTGAGGACGTCGGCTTCCCACACCGGCAGGTCGAGCGAGCGGTAGAGGTCCAGGGCGTGCCGGGCGTGGTTCAGCGCCTGCCGGAAGTCCCCGCGTTGTCCTCGCGCGGACCCGAGCGCCCGGTGCGTGTGCGCCTGTTCCGCGGGGTCGCGGTGCTGCACGGCCAGGGCGAGGGCGTGCTCGAGGTGCGCGCCGGCTTCCTCGTGCAGGCCCAGCCGGACGCACCAGTAGGCGAGGCACCGGTGGGCACGGCTGCGGGTGGCGGGGTCGGGCAGGTGTGCGGCTGAGTTCAGCGCGACCCGCCACATGGCGTGCGCGTCGTGCAGATGCCCGCGCCGGACGTGGAAGATGTCCAGCGCTGTGGCGAGGTGCCAGACGACGTCGTGGCGGCCGAGCGCGGCGGCAGCGCGCTGGGTGGCGAGGAGGGTGGCGTGCTCGGCCCTCAACCAGTCGCCGGCGACCTCGCAGTCGGGCAGCGGGTACGGCTGGACGCCTGGCGCGGGCGGGCCGGGTTCCAGGAGCGGGCGGTGCGGGTCCAGAAGTCTGTCGGCGAGGTGGGCGGTGTGCAGGTGGAAGTCCATCACCCGCACCAGAGCGGCCTCCCGCACGTCGCCGGGCACCTCGTCGGCGGTGGTGGCGGCGTAGGCGCGAACCAGGTCGTGCATCGCGTACCGGCCGCCCGGCCGCCGGCCGATCAGGGACGCTTCCTCCAGTGCCGACAGCACTTTGCGGGCGCGAGCCTGCGACAGACCGGTGAGAGCGGCCACGGCGGGCGGGGTGGTGTCCGGGCCGGGAGCAACACCCAGCAACCCGAACAGGGTGCGCTGTTCCTCGGTGAGGCGGCGCAGGGACCACGACAGCACCGCGGGCAGGCTCGCGGCGGGATCGGTGTCGTGGTCGAGCATCTCCAGTCCCAGCTCGCGCAGCTCGGCGGCGACCTCGGCCAGCGCGATGGCCGGGCGGGTGGCGGCGTTGCGGGCGGTGATCGACAGGGCCAGCGGATAACCCCCGCACAACTCGACCAGCTCGTCGACGGCCGCCGGCTCGGCCTCGACGCGGTCGGTGCCGAGACGCGCGGCCAGCAGCGCACGTGCCTCGGCCCGGTCCAGGACGTCCAGTTGCAGGTGGCGGGCGGAGTGCCGGTCGATCAGCGAGGCGAGCCTGGTGCGGCTCGTGACCAGCACGACGCAGGCGGGGCCGCCCGGCAGCAGTGGAACGACGTGGTCGGCGGTGGCGGCGTTGTCCAGCACCACCACCATCCGTCGTCCTGCCATCAGACTGCGGTACAGCGCCGCTTTGGCGTCCAGGTCCTGAGGTATGCGGTTCGCGTCGACACCCAAGGCCGAGAGGAACCCGAACAGCGCTGCGTCGGGCGCGACGGGTTGTTCGTTCGGGGAGAACCCGCGCAGGTCGGTGAACAGCTGCCCGTCGGGGAACCGGTCGGCGTGCCGGTGGGCCCACGCGAGAGCCAGCCACGTCTTGCCGATGCCGCCGGCCCCGCCGATCGCGGAGATCACGACAGTCCTGTCCGGCCCGGCCAGGTCCAGGGAGGCGGTGAGCGCGGTGAGATCGGTTTCCCTGCCGGTGAAGTGGGCCGGCGCGGCAGGCAGCTGCCTGGGCACCACCAGCGGCGCGGTCACGTTGCCGTCGGGCCGCGCGAACAGCGTCGGGTCCGCGGCCAGGATTCGCCGGTGCAGCTCCCGCAGCTGGGCGCCGGGTTCGGTGCCCAGCTCCTCGACCAGCCGGTCCCGCAGCCGCCGGTACTCCTCCAACGCGTCGGCTGACCGCCCGGCGCGGTGCAGGGCGAGCAGGTGCTGCCCGGCCACCCGTTCGTCCAACGGGTACCGCGCGGCGCGCGCCGACAGCTCCGCCACCAGCTCCTCGCCGTCACCGACACGCAGCCGGGCGTCGACCAGATCTTGCTCGGCGACCAGTTGCTCCTGCCGCAACCGGTCGCGCTCGGCCTCCACCCACTGCCCGCTCAAGCCGGTCAACGGCTCGCCACGCCACAACGTCACCGCCTCGGTCAGCAGCTTGACCGCGTGCGTGTCCTCGTCGGCGGCGCGGGCGCGGGCCCGCAGATCCCGGAACCGAAGCAGGTCCACCGCCTGATCGGGGTGGTCGATCAGGAGCACGTAGCCGCCGGAGCGCAGGACGATCTCCACGTCGGCCGCCGCCGGCAGTGCCTGGCGCAGCCGCGAGATGTGGCTGTGCAAGGTCGCCCGCCCACGCCGGGGCGTGTCCGCGCCCCACACCCGCTCCATCAGCCGGTCCGCCGGCACCACCCGGCCCGCGTCGACGGCCAGCGCCGCCAGCACGCACCGCTGTCTGGCCGGTCCGAGCTCCACCGGACACCCGTCCAGGTAAGCGGTTACCTCGCCCAGCAGAGCCAGTTGCACCGTCATGGAGCATCCCCCCGCCCACACCAATAACCCGTTGAACAGCGCAATGCAGAACCTTCGCAAGGCGTTCACACGAATGGCCGCGCACTGTCGTCACCGAGGCGGGAAGCATGACCACCCCACCTCGGTCATCGGATCCAGGGGAGGAAGCCCATGAGTTCCAACGGCAAACTGGCACGACTCGGACTCAGCGTCGCGGCCATGGCGGCGGCCCTGTCGTTCGGCGCCGTCGGTGCCGCGCAGGCCACGCCGGCCATTTCGGCGACGTCGGGCGATGTGACGGTCGCGGCCGACTGCACCTACGAGGCCATCCGGAACACCGTCGTCCGGAGCGGTCCCGGCACGCAGCACCCGATCGTGCGGACCAAGAAGAAGGGTCAGCACATGACCGGACCGGCGCCGTGCATCGCCACCGGCAGCTGGTTCAAGGTGTACCTGAGCACCGGCACCTACGGCTACACGCCCGTGGCGGACGTCCGTTTCGTCAGCTGATCGATCCGAGTCGCCCGTGGCCATCGCGTTTCCTGGGGGGTCACGGGCGACTCGCCGCAGCTCCTCATCGTGTCCCAGGCGAGCGCGCCACCAGCTTGCGCTGGGTCCGGCGGCCCTGCGCCACCATGAACGGGATCGCGCGCAGCCCGAAGCGCGGGAACGTGTCGCCGAGCCGGGCCAGTGCTCCGCGCCACTTCGGGATCGTGACGACGGGCTTCGGTTTGTCGAGCACTGCGGCGACAGCGGCGGCGATGTCGGCGGGCTGCAGCAACGTGCCGGAGAACGACAGCGCGGCTCCCGGATCGTCGAGCTTGTCGTAGAGCATCGGCGTCCAGATGCCGTCCGGGCAGACGCACGAGATGTCGATGTCCTGGACGCCCGCCAGCCGGAGATCGGCGAGGGTGCTGAGGCTGAAGCCGATGGCCGCGTGCTTGGAGGCGGCGTACACCGCTTCGCCCGCGACGGCCGTGATGCCGGCGAGGGACACGATGTTCACGACGTGCCCGCCGCCGTGGTCGCGCATGGCCCCGATCGCGGCGACTGTGCCGTTGATGGTCCCGAGGGCGTTGACCTCGATCATCAGACTGCGGGTGGCGGCGTCCTGCTCCCACGCGGGCCCGGTCACCAGCACCCCCGCGTTGTTGACCCAGACGTCGAGCCGGCCCGCACGGGCGACGATGTCGTCGCGCGCCGCTGCCACGGCCGCGTCGTCGCGCACGTCGAGCACCCGTGCGATCGCGCCGATCTCGGCGGCGGTGGCGGTCGCGGTGGCTTCGTCGACGTCGGTGACCAGCACCGTGTAGCCGCGCTCGACCAGCATCCGCGCCACCAGCTTGCCCACACCGCGCCCGGCCCCGGTCACGACCGCGCCCGCTTTTGTTGTCATGGAAGAAGTATCGCGCCTCTGGTGGCTACCTCGTCATCGCGGACGGCTTGACGGTGCCGTTGCGCAGACGTGAGCGGACGTCGTCGGCGGCCGGGTGGTCCAGGTCGGTGAGGATGTCGAGTGCCTGCTGCCAGAGGTCGCGTGCGGCGGCCGAGTCACCGGACTCGCCGTGCAGGTCGCCCAGGTGCAGCAGGCTGACCGACTCGTAGTAGTGGTCACCCAGTTCGCGGTACAGCCGGATCGCCGTCTCGTAGCACGTCACCGCCTGCCGGTGGTTGCCGAGATGGTGGTGCGCGTACCCGAGCGTGTCCCACGTGGCCGCCTCGCCGTCGCGGTCGTGGATGCGGCGGTGCAGCACGATCGCTTCCTGGCAGTGCACCAGCGTCTGCTGGTAGTCGCCGACCAGCGCGTAGCACCAGCCGGCCGTGTTCAGGGCGTTGGCGTGACCTACTCCGTTGTCCGCCACCAGCCGGTGGATCGACAACGACCGTTGGGCGTGGCTCAAGGCCTCCTCGTAGTTGCGCGACTGTTCCAGCAGCAGCGCCAGGTTCGTGTGCGTCCTGGCCTGTCCACCGAGATCACCGGCCCGTTGGTACAGCTCCAACGCCTGCCGGTAGTGGTGGTGCCCTTCGGCCGTGCGCCCCAGCCGCGAGTGCGCCCGGCCCAGGTTGCGGTGCGCGGCGGCTTCCAGCGACAGGTCGCCCAGCCGGGCTGCGGCCGCCCGCGACACGAGCTGGCAGCGGATCCAGTCGTCCCAATGACCTTGGCGTTCCAGGAAACCCGACACCACCCAGGTGAGCTCCGCGGCGTGGCGGTCCGCGCCGTGCCGGGCGGCGTGCTCGGTGGCCGCGAGCAGGACCCGGTGTTCCGCGGTGAACCACGCCGTGGCGTCCGCGTAACCGGCGATGCCCTCCACCAGCACCCCGGGGTGCGGCGGCGCGGGCACCACTTCCGTGCGCTGCGGGTTGAGCAGCGTCGCGGCGGCGTGCCCGGTGTGCAGGTAGTGGTCGAGGATGCGCAACGTCGACGCCCGCCGGTCGGCCTCGGATTCCTCTTCCCGCGCGGTCTCCTCGGCGTGCGCACGCAGGAGGTCGTGAAAGGTGAAGCGGCCCGGGTGGTGTTCCAGGACCAGGTGGGCGTCGGCCAGTTCGGTCAGCAGCGCACGCACCTCCGGCACCGGCAGGGCCGCCAGGCTGGCCGCCGCCGCGACACTGGTGTCCGGCCCGGGATGCGTGCCCAGCAACCGGAACAGCCTGGCCGCGGGAGCGCTCAACGCCCGCGTCGACCACGAGAACACGTTGCGCAGGTCCGCCCGCGCGTCTCCGCCGGACAACGCGTCCAGGCGGGTCGTCCGCAGGTCGGTGACGAACCGCGCCAGCGGGAAACCGGGGCGGATCGCCGCCCGCGCCGCCACCACCGCGAGCGCCAGCGGCAAGCGGGCACACAGTTCCACGATCTCCACCACCGCCGCGGGTTCGGCGGAGGTGCGGCGCTGACCCAACCGGCGCGCCAGCATCCGCTTCGCCTCCGCGGGGGTCAGCACGTCCACGATCACCGCGTGCGCGCCCTCGTTGGCGATCAACCCGGCCAGCGGCGTCCGGCTGGTGACCAGCACCGTGCACGCCCCGTCGCCCGGCAGCAGCGGCCGCACCTGGTCGGCGTCACGGGCGTTGTCGAGCAGCACGAGCACGCGCCGCCCGGCCAACCGGCTGCGGTACAGGGCTGCCTGCGCCTCGGTGCCCGCGGGCACGCGGTCGGGCGCCACGCCGTGCGCGGTCAGGAAGCCGCGCAGCGCCTCCGACGGGTCGACCGCCGTTCCGCTGGGATCGAACCCGCGCAGGTCCACGTAGAGCTGGCCGTCCGGGAAGCGCGGCGCGGCCCGGTGTGCCCAGTGCACGGCGAGCGAGGTCTTGCCGACCCCGGCCGGCCCGGTGATGGCGGCGACGGGAGTGGCGGCGTCGTCGCCGGTGTCGGTGAGAAGGCCGTCCAGCCGGCGCAACAGAGCATCGCGGCCGGTGAAACCCGCGATGCCGGCCGGGAGCTGGCGGACCGCGACGGCGGCGGGCGTGGACGCCGGGCGAGTGGTCGCGGGCCGATCGGCGGGCTTGCCGTCGGCTGGTGCCGGCAGGCCTCGTGCGATCGCGGTCAGCGCCCCCGCCTCCACCGCGTCGAGCCTCAGCGCGTCGATCAACAGCCGTACCGACGCACTGCGCGGCCGCCGGAGCGCACCGTTCTCCAGCCGCCGGATCGTCCGCACGTTCAGGCCTGCCCGCGTGGCCAGTTGTTCCTGCGTCAGCAACGCCCTGGCGCGCCAGTCGCGCACCAGCGCGCCGAGCTCGCCCGGCGCCGTTCGGCCGCCGGAGTCGTCGGACATCAGGCCCCCCAGAGTGTCCGGTCAATGTCCGGTCGCGGACCTGTCCCCTGAGATCGCGACCCCGGCAGAGTCTAGTCCCGGAGCGGCAAGTGAGGGGCGACATCAGCTCGGGGGGACAAGTGACGAACCTGATCGGCCTCGACGAGGCCGAGAGTCTCGACGTGGGACAGGTGCACGAGCTCTATCGCAAGTACGTCAACAAGAACCAGGTCCGGTTGATGACGTCGTTCGGCTTCGGCCGCGACCTCGTCGACCACGCCGAGGGCGCGTACGTGTACACCCGGGACGGCCGCAGGATCCTGGACTTCACCGGCGGAGTGGGTGTGCTCAACCACGGGCACAACCACCCGCGCATCCTGGCCGCACGGCGGAAGTTCCAGGAACGACGGCGCATGGAGGTGCACAAGACCTACTTCTCGCCCTACCTCGCCGCGCTGGGCCACAACCTCGCGGCGGTGCTGCCCGGCGACCTCTCCCGCTCGTTCGTGCCGAACTCCGGCGCGGAGGCCGTCGAGGGCGCGGTCAAGCTGGCCTACAAGTACCACGGCGGCCGGAGGCAGCGGATCCTGCGCGCGGACAACAGCTTCCACGGCAAGCTGCTCGGGTCCGGCGGCCTCACCGGCGGAGCGCAGAACCACTTCGCGTTCCCGACGATCCCCGGCATCGGCACGTTCACCTACGACGACCTCGAATCGGTGCGCCGCGAGGTCGACGCCTCGCGCGACGACCAGGGCCGCAGCGACGTCTACGCGCTGCTGGTCGAACCCTTCAGCGCCTCCACGATGCGGTGGTGCTCCGAGGAGTTCCTGCGCGGCCTGAGGAAGCTGTGCACCGCCGAGGACATCGTGCTGGTCTTCGACGAGATCTACACCGGCTGGGGCAAGACGGGCAGCATGTTCCACTTCACCCGGTACGACGGCCTGGTGCCGGACGTGGTCACCACGTCGAAGTCCTTCGGTGGCGGGAAGTCCTCCGTTTCGGCCTACGTGGCGCGCGAACCGGTGTTCCGCAAGGCCTACGACAACATGACCGACGCGATGCTGCAGAGCACCAGCACGACCTACTACGGGTTCGGCGAGGAGACCGCGACGGCCATCGAGGCCATCGCCATCGCGGTCGAGGACGACTACCCGGCACGGGCCCGCGCGCTGGAGGCGGTGCTCGCGCCCGGACTGGAACGCATCCGCAAGGCTCACCCGGACAGCGTCGCGGACGTGCGCGGCGCGGGGGCGTTGTTCGGGGTGTTCCTCACCGGCGGCCCGAAGGTGCTCGACCTGATCGCCAAGCTGCCCGCGGGCCTCGCCAAGGACCCGTTGATCCGCACCAAGGTCGTGACCGCGGCGGTGATCGACACCTTGTACCGCAAGCACGACATCTACACCTACAACACGCTCAACGGCCGCAGCCCGCTGGTGGTCAGCCCGCCGCTGGTCGCGGAACCCGAAGACGCGGAACGGTTCCTCGACGCTCTCGACGCCACTCTCGACGAGGGCATGACCCGGCTGCTGGGCCGGTTCGTGCGCGAGCGGTTGGCGTCGTGGTGACCCGCGTGGCCGTGACCGGCGCGGCCGGTGTCCTGGGCTCGCACCTGGTGGAACGGCTGGTACGAGACGGGCACGAGGTCCACGCGTTCGACCTGCGCCCGGTGCCGGAACGGCCGGGGCTGACGTCCACCACCGGCGACATTCGCGACCCGCGCGCCCTGGCTCAAGCGTTCGGCGGGGCCGACGTGGTGGTGCACTGCGCCTCCGCGCTGCCCAGCTACCCGGCGGCCGACATCAGGTCCATTGTGGTCGAAGGCACCACGACCGTGCTGGAGGCGGCGCGCGCGGCGGCGGTCGCGAGGATCGTGCACATCTCCTCGACCGCCGTCTACGGGCTACCGCGTCTGGTGCCGACGCCCGAGGAACATCCACACGAGCCCGTGGACACCTACAGCGGCGCCAAAGCGGCGGCCGAAGAGGTGGCGGAACGGTTCAGGGCCGAGGGAATGTGCCTGCCGGTGCTGCGACCCAAGACCTTTCTGGGGCCGGGCCGGATGGGGCTGTTCGACATGCTCTTCCAGTGGGCCGAGGAGGGCAGGAACTTTCCCGTGCTGGGCAAGGGCGACGTGCGCATCCAGATGCTCGCGCTGGACGATCTGGTGGACGCGATCATGACCGTGTTGCGGGCGCCGGAGTCGATCGCGTGCGACACCTACAACATCGGCGCCGCGGAGTTCGGCACGCTGCGCACGGACTTCCAGGCGGTGCTGGACGCGGCCGGGTACGGAAAGCGGGTCGTGTCGGTGCCCAGCGGACCCGCGGTGGCGGTGTTGCGCGGTCTGGAACGGACGCGTCTCTCGCCCGTGTACGGCAGGCTGGTGCACAAGCTGCTCGCCGACTCGTTCGTCAGCGTCGACAAGGCCCGCGACCGGCTCGGGTTCCGGCCCCGGATGTCGAACCGCGACGCGATTCTGCAGACCTACGAGTGGTGGCGTGCCCGGCGGCCGGACGGCCCGGAACCTGGGGGAGGGCGCACGAGCCGCGACCCGTGGCGGCAGGGCGTGCTGGGCCTGGCGAAGGTGTTCTTCTGACATGACAGCAGAGACCACGACGGAGTCCACAGAGGACTCGAAGGGGCGTCGGTGGTGCTGGGGAACGCGGCTCCTCGTGAGCGCCGCGGTGGCGTGGGCGGTGTTCCTCGTTCTGCACGTCCTGCTGGTGGGGGAGTGGTGGGTGTGGCTGCTTTTCGAAGCCACTCCACCGGTCGCGTTGGTGGCGGTTCCGGTGGTGCTGCTCGCGGTCGCGTGGTTCGCGCGACCCGTGCGGCGCAGGCTGTCCGCCGCGCTGGTGATCCTGTTGCTGGCCGGGGCCTGCTTGGCGGGCGGTGTCCCGACGTGGACGGGCGAGACCGGGGTGCGGGGGATCGAGGTGAAGGTCTTCGCCTGGTCCACCGACTACTGGCGGATGTCCGACGACGAGGACGCCTTCTACGAGTTCCTGCGCCGCCAGGACGCGGACGTCTACCTGCTGCAGGAGTACCTGTACTGGCAGGGCGACGACCGGCCGGTCCGCATCGACGACACCGCCCGGCTGCGCGCGGAGTTCCCCGGTTACGAGGTGTCGGCCGACGGTGAGCTGCTGACCCTCACCCGGCTGCCCGTCGTCGCCACGCACCACCAGCCCGACCCCGGCACCGAGACCGGCTGGTACTGGCAGGGCCGCAAGTCCCAGCGCACCGACGTGCGGGCCGGCGGCCGCACGATCTCGTTCTACAACGTGCACCTGCCGGTGCCGTTCCGGATCGGCGACGACCCGTTCAGCGCCCGGTTCTACCGGTTCCTGCACGACCAGGGCACCTGGCGGCTGCGCGAGCTCGATCGGTTGCGCGCCGACCTCGCGGGCAACCGCAACCCGGTCGTCGTGGCCGGTGACTTCAACTCGCCCTGGATGGAGCTCACCGGGCTGGGAACGGGAATCCGCTCGCACGATCCCGACGGCGGCGGCTCGTCCACGCCCTCCTGGCCCGTCTCCGACTACCCGTTGCCCCGGTTGTGGCGGCTGGACTGGCTTTACACCTCCGGTGACCTGGTCGTGCCCGGCTACCGCTTCGGCGGCGGGGAGGCGTTCTCGGACCACGCCGCGCAGGAGATCAGGGTCACCGTCCCGCCCACGTCTTGAGACCTGAGAAGGGAAACACTGTGCCGCACGCACGAACGTTCGACGTGACGGTGATGCTCGACTACTACGCCCCCTACGTCAGCGGCCTGACCGAGTCGGCGCGCCTGACCGCGGAGGGGCTCGCCCGCCGGGGGTGGCGGGTCGCGGTGGTCTGCGCCCGGCACGATCCGGCGTTGCCGCGCCACGAGGTCCTCAACGGCGTCCACGTGTTCCGGGCGCCGGTGCTCGCCAAGGTCAGCCGCGGGTTTCTCAGCCCGGCGCTGCCGATCCTGGCCGGGCGCCTCGCCGCCCGCTCCGACCTCCTGCACCTGCACCTGCCCAACCCCGAGGCCGCGTTCGTCGCCGCCGCTCGAGGTCCGGCCAAGCTCGTCGTGACCTACCACATCGACGCGTTCCTGCCCGACGGCCTGGTGAACCGCTTCGGCCTGTGGTCGGTCGACCAGGTGTGCAAGGTGGCGCTGCGCAAGGCGGATCTCGTCATCACCAACAGCGAGGAGCAGGCGAGGGGATCGCGGATCTGGCCCACCATCCGGCGCCGCGCCCTGCTGCCCATCCCGTCGCCGTGCCTGGACCGCTCCGGCGGCGCGCCCGTGCTGCGCGACGGGGAAGGCCTGCACATCGGGTTCATGGGGCGGATCGCCGTGGAGAAGGGCATCGAACACCTCATCCGCGCGTTCCGGTCGATCAACGACCCCGCGGCGCGGTTGCTGATCGCCGGGGACGATCGCACCGTGGCCGGTGGCAGCAACATCGCCGAGCTGCGGAGGGAGGCCGCGGGCGACACGCGGATCAGGTTCACCGGGTTGTTGCGTGACCAGGCGGTGCGGGACTTCTACGCCTCCATCGACGTGTTCGCGTTGCCGTCGATCGCCGAGTCGTTCGGGATCGTGCAGGTGGAGGCCATGATGACGGGCGTTCCGCCGGTGGCCACCGACCTGCCCGGCGCGAACCACCCCGTGACAGCCACCGGGTTCGGCCGGCTCGTGCCGCCGCGGGACCCCGTGGCGCTGCGGGCGGCGCTGCTGGAGATGGCCGCCCTGCCCGCCGAGGACCGCGCGGCAGGCAAGGAGGCGGCGACGAAGCTGTTCGGCGGCGAGACGTCCCTGGACGCGCACGAAGAGGCGTTCCTGCGGCTGTTGAGCGGTCGCCGGTCATGAGGCGGCTCAGCGACGGACCTGTTGTGCCCGAACAGGTCCGCTCCACACCGGTGGCTGTGCCGCGCCCGTCCAGGCTGCCCGCCTGGCTGGTGCTGCTGCGGCCCCGGCAGTGGGTCAAGAACGTCTTCGTCCTGATCGTCCCCCTCGTCGTGGATCCGTTGGCGTTGTGGCAGAACGTCCTCCTGGCACTGTCCACAACGGTCACCTTCATCGCGGCCTCCTCAGCGGTGTACGTCCTCAACGACTGGCTCGACCGGGAGAAGGACAGGCTGCACCCCGTCAAGCGCCACCGGCCGGTCGCCAGCGGAAAGGTCAGGCCGCTGGGCGCGGTGCTGCTCGGCGTCGGATGCCTGGCGGCGTTGCTGGGGTGCGGTGCGCAGCTGCCGTTGCCGGTGCAGGCGACCGTCGCCGGGTACGTCGTGCTCAACCTGGCGTACTGCCTCAAGCTCAAGCACTACCCGCTCATCGACGTCAGCGTGGTCGCGGCGGGGTTCGTGCTGCGGGCCGTCGCGGGCTGTCTGGCGGTGGCGGCGCCGTTCAACCCCGCGGTGATCCTGTGCGTGTACTTCACCTGCCTGCTGATGTCGCTGGGCAAGCGCAGGCACGAGCTGGCGGGTGTCCGCGGCCTGGCGGTGGCGCAGCGGCCGGCGCTCAGCGGCTATTCGGTGCCGTTGCTGGACCAGCTCGTCGCCGTGCTGCTGGCGGCGACCTTGGTGAGCTACGAGATGTTCGTGCTGTCCGGGCCGGACCCGCAGGCCTCCGTGTTGTCCGTGGTCACTGTGCCGTTCGTGGTGTTCGCGCTGTGCCGGTACGCGTACCTGCTGGCGGGGCAGCGGGGCGGCGAGCCGAGTCAGGACGTGCTCACCGACGTGCCGCTGGTGGTCAACGCCGCGATGTGGCTCGGCTGCCTCGCGGTGGGGAGGTTGCTGTGATGAGGGTCGTCATGGTGTCCACCGGTGCACCGCCGGATCCGTTGGGCGGCATCGGGACTTACGTGGAGGGGTTGCTCGGCGGGCTGGCGTCGGGTGCTGCCGAGGTCGACCTGGTGGGGGCCTCACGGCATCGAGGCCTGCCGCCGGTGACCAGGCAGGGACGGGTGACGGTGCGCCGCGTGCCCACCGGCCGCAGCGGACTGCCGAGGACACGGCTGGGCATGACGATCGCCTTGGCGCGGCTGAACGTCGCCGGTGTTCGGCACGTCGCGCGGCGGCGGCCTGACGTGGTCGCGGTGCACGACTGGATGTGCGCGCCCGCCGGGGTGGTGTCCGCGCTGGTGTTGCGGCTCCCGGTGTGTTTCCACGTCCACTCGGCGGAGATCTTCCGCGGGGAGGGCAGTCGCGGCGCGGTCGCCTTCCTCGGGCGGCTGCTGACCAGGGGGATGGCCCGGTGGGCGCGGCTGGTGGTGGTGCCCTCGAAGGACACCGCGGCCGCCGTGCCGTACCTGGCCGGGAACGTGGCGGTGGTGTCGCACGGCGCCGGCAAGGCGTGGCGGATGCCGTGCCCCGACGAGGCCGAACGCGAGGTGGTGCGGAAGGAGGTGCGGGCGCGCTACGGACTGCCGGACGGACGGCGTCTGGTCGTGTTCGCGGGCAGGTACGCGGCGCACAAGGGGGTGGCGGAGCTGGTGGAAGCGATCAGGCTGATTCCCGACGCGACCCTCGTGCTGGCCGGGTCGGGCTGGCCCGAGGTCGGTCAGGACGACCGCCTGCGCTCGTTGGTCGCCCGGCTGGGTCTTCAGGACCGTGTGCACGTGCTCGGCCGTTACCTCAACACCGACGAGCTGCGCGACCACCTGGTGGCCGCCGACGTCTGCGCGTTCCCCTCGGCCTACGAGCCGTTCGGGTTCGTCGCCCTGGAGGCCATGGCGCTGCGGGCGCGGACGGTCGTCGGACCGGGGTTCGACGAGGCGGTGGTGGGCAGCGAGGAGGGCGCGTGCCTGCGCACCGCCACGACCTCACCGGGCGAGCTCGCGGCCGCGGTCCTGCGCGCGCTGTCCGACCACGATCCGGACCTGGGCGACCGCGCCCGCCGGTACGTCCTCGCGCACCACTCGTGGGAAGCGGCTGCCGACCGCACGCTCCAGGTCTACGCCGAGGCGGTGCGCCGATGACCGCGGGGGTGTCGCGCACCCGCTCCTGGGCGCCGGCGGGGCTGTCGGCCTGCGCGAGCGTGCTGGTCACCGTCGCCAGCCTCCTGATCGCCCGCTACGACGGCTTCGGCGTGTTCGGGGAGTTCGTCGCGGTGCAGGCGGTCGGCGTGGTCCTCGGCATCCCGATGCTCTGGGGCGTCCACGTGTCCGCCAGCCGGGCGATGGCGACCGGCTCGGACGGTCGCGTGGTGACCGGGACGGCGGTGGCGTTCGTCGTCGCCGCGTCCGCGGTGACCGCTTTCTGCTACTGCGCGGTGCTTCTGGTCGTCTCGGCACCGTCGTTGCTGTGGCACGCGGCGGGACTCGGCGCGTCGGCGGCTTTGCTGACGCTGGCGGAGTCGTTGCTCCGCATCCGGGGCCGGCAACTGCTCGCCTCGGCGTGGCGCCTGGCGTACGGCCTCTCCTACCTGACCGCGGTGCTCTCGGTGGTGGGAGAGGGTGATCCGGGCACGTACTCGGCCATGATCACCGCGGGCAACACCGTCTGCGCGGTGGGCATGCTGATCAGACGGCGATGCGCGCCAGGACGTCCTGACCCCGCGCTGGCCCGGCCCTTTCTGCGTGCGGGCTGGGCCTACAGCACCGGTCAGTCGTTGCTGGCGCTGCTGTTCGCGTTCGACGTGATCCTCCTGGTGCGAGCGGCGGGCCCGGCGGCGGTGGCCGTCTACGCCCTCTACATCGGCAGCTGCCGACGCGTGATCGGCGTGCTGTTCACCGACTCGCTGGCGTCGGTCCTGATCTCCCTGCTGGCCCGCCGGGACCCGGCCGCCGGCCGGAGAGCGGTCCTTCGCCACGCCCCTCGCGCTCTGGCGGCGTCGGTGGCGGGCGCATCCGCACTGGTGGTGGCGGGCCTGGTCGCCGCCGACGCACTGGACCACCTGAGCGCGCCGCTCCTGGTGCTGGCGGCCGTCGGCGCCACCGCCCACGCCCTGGTGGTCGTGCTGTTCTGCGTGTTCACCGTCCAGCCCTCCCTGGGCCTGCAGCGCGTCCGCGCCGCGCTGACCGCGGCCTTCGTCCCGGGCCTGGCCCTGCAGGCCGCGGGAGCCGTGTTCGCCGGCGCGACAGGCATGATCGCCGCCTTCACGACCTGCAACGTCGTGCTGGCCTGGTGGTTCCTGACCGTCGTCCGGCACACGTCTTCCGTTCTCCCGACCGAAACGAGGACCCGATGAAGCCCAGCCGCCCACTGACGTTGCTGCCGAAGGAGGGCCTCACTCCGACCAGCGAGGTGGACCACCCGACCTGGAACCACCTCCCGGTCCTGCGCGGCGTGCAGCGGCTGCGGTTCCGGATCATCGTGGAACTGCTGGCCGACACGAACTTCCCGCGCCTGCTCGACATCGGCTACGGCAGCGGCGTCTTCCTGCCGGAGCTGGCCCGCCACTGCGACGACCTGCACGGCGTGGACCCGCACCCGATGCGCGCCGAGGTGGAGGCCAACCTGGCCCGTCACGACGTGACCGCGACCCTGGCCACCGCCGGCGCGGAGAACCTGCCCTACGACACGGCTTCGTTCGACTGCCTGGTGTCGGTGAGCACCCTGGAATACGTCCCGGACATCGAAGCGGCGTGCGCGGAAATGCGCCGCGTGCTTCGTCCGGGTGGCACGCTGATCGTGTGCACGCCGGGCACCGGGGCGCTCTGGAACGTTCCTCTGCGCCTGCTCACGCGGCAGGGCCCGAGCCAGTACGGTGACCGCCGCGAGCGCCTGCAACCGGCCCTGCGCAAGCACTTCCGGGTCGACCGCGAGATCAGGGTGCCGAACCTGGGCGCCGCCGTGCGCCTCTACACGGGCCTGCGCCTGCGGACCGGCTGACTCCCTCGCTCGCGTCACTCGCCGCGCAACGACCTGCGGATCTCCTCCAGACGGTCGCGGCCTGCCTCCTCGCGCTGCTCGAACTGGTCCTGGACGTGCTGCGGATCACCGGCCAGCTCGGCGGCGGCCTCGGTGGTGAGGTTCCGGTTCTCGATCTTGTCGCGGACGAAGTCGAACGTCGGCACGCCGTCTTCGGTGTAGTCCGGTTCAGTCATGTCCCCATCATCCCCCGCGATGCGCGCTATGGTGGGAGCCGCACCGGGGCACGCCCTGGGGAACTCGGGGGAGTTCGGCGTAAGCCGTTGGTGCTGTTGCTGTAGGGGGATACGTGCGATTAGCAAGTTCTCTTTGTGCTGCAATAATTCTGGTGGGTGCCGGTGTGACGGCCACACAGGCCGTCGCAGCACCGGCGAAGTGCGAGACCCGTTGTGTGCATGCGAAAGCGGAACTCGACCGGGCGCCGAGTCTCGGTGAGACCGCGCGGATCAGTTTCGAAGTGACGTCCGATGTGGACTTGAAAGGCGTCCGGATCGACGCCGACGTACCGGGAATCGCCAGGTGGAGCACGGTTCCGGACGGGATGTCCGCAAGGGACGTCGCCTCGTCCGTCCCGACCGACTTCGAGAAGGTCGGCCGCGCCACCACCACGACGGACCTCTCCGCAGGTCAGACGGTGCGGTTCCAGGGCGCCGTCCAGGCCGTGGCCACCGGGACGCTGCTGATCAGCGTGCGCGCGGTCGCGCCGGTGAATCCCGAGCTGAACTCGGACACGTTCGTCGCGGCCGCCACGATCGGCGCCGACGGCAAGTCGTCCTACCTGGGCTCACGTGCGGAAACCGGTGCGACGCAACAGATTCCCGCCGGCGTGGCATCGACGCGGGCCACGCCGTGGCTGGCACCGGCCGTCGCCCCGGCGGCACAGCAGCGGAAACCGCACAGCGACGACCCTCCACGGGCGCAGGCCGCACCGGTGTGCGCGACCGGCAGCTGGAACTACCGGGATCACACCGGAACGTTCCGCACCTCGGCGAACTTCGTGGTCGAGGCGTGGGACGACGACAACGGTCCGGACGATCTGCTCGGCGTGGCGCTCACCGACGGCAACGGCGCGTTCCGGCTGTGCTTCCCGAACGACGACTTCTCCGGTGGCGCCGACGTGTACCTGAAGTTCGTGGCGCAGAACGGTTCCTGGGGAGTCGAGTTCGACGACGACCCGTACAACTTCCGCACCGCGACGATGAACGACGTCGGTGACGGACGCACCCTGCCGTTCGGCGCCCAGCAACCCACCGACCCGCGGTACATGCGGGCTGTGGAAGCCTTCGACCAGATCAACTCCGCGTCCGACTGGACGCCGAGCGACTGCTGGGACGCCGACGACCACGACTGCCGGCGCGTCGACTTCAACTGGCGCTGGGACTACAACCCGGCGAACAACCACTACCTCCCGAACAGCGACGAGGTCCACCTGCGCGCCAACGCGCCGGACTTCCGCAGCATCGTCGTGCACGAGCTCGGTCACGCTGTGATGGACGACGTGTACAACGACAACTTCCCGAACGCCAACTGCCCGTCGCCGCACTTCATCAACGGGGAGAGCGGCGCCAGCTGCGCGTGGAGCGAGGGCTTCCCCGACTGGTACCAGGCGGCGGTGTTCAACGACCACGAGTACCGCGGCGACGGTTTCACCGTCGAGCTGGAGAACGTGACGTGGGGCGAGCCGAACTGGGCCAACGGCGACGGCGTCGAAGGTCGCGTCGCGGGTGCGTTGCTCGACCTCGCGGACGCCCACAACGAGCCCCACTGGGACGCGCGCACGGAGAACCCGTACACCGAGATCTGGCAGACGTTCCTGCGCTTCCGCTCGTCGACCTTCGCCGAGTTCTGGCGCCAGCGCGGGCAGGCCGGTTTCGACGTCGGCCCCGGTCCGCTGGCCGCGCTGTACCAGAACACGATCGACTACGGGTTCCGCGAGCCGCTGGGCGACTACCAGACGCGGACCCGTCCCGCGCCGTTGCAGAACCAGCCGCACCGGTACCGGGTCGACACGTCGGTCGCGTTCTGGTCGGTCGTCGCGATCCGACCGCCCGCCAACGCGGACTACGACCTGCGTCTCTACGACGATCCGGAACTGCGTCAGCTGCTGGCCGTGAGCGTAGCGGGCCAGGGCGAGGTGGACTTCATCGCGATCGACACCAACCAGGGTGGCCGTCCGGCCGGGGACTTCTACCCCGAGGTGACCCACGTGAACGGGACCGGTGACTACCGGATCCAGTTCGCGAACGGCGCGAACCTGTTGCGCCCCGAGGAGAAGTTCACGATGGGCGACGACAACGTGGTGGTGGCCCGGGATCACTGCGTCGAGGCGGGCACGAAGTTCACGGTGACCGCGACGCCGGACAACGCGAGCCAGGACGCGCAACTGTTCGTCATGTCGTCGGACGGCAGTCGTCCGGTCATCGCATCACGGGCCCAGGCCGCCGCGTCGTCGACCGGCCACGGCCCTGGTGAGGCGGAACAGGTCGAGTTCACCGCGCCCGGACCAGCACTGGACTGCTACAGCGTGGTGCTGGTGAACAAGGCGGGCAACGGAACCTACACGCTTTCCGTCTCCTGACCATGAGGGGTTGCTCCAGGCCCGTCCTGGGGCAACCCCGGACAGGGGGAACGTGATGCGGTGGTACTTGGCGATGTGCGCGATCGTGCTGGCCGGGTGCGGAACGAACGCTCCGGCGTTGCCGGACGGGCTCGCGCTGCAGGCGAAGCAGCTGGTCGGCATGCCCAGTCCCCGGCCGGCCGAGCTGCCGGAGTTCAGCCTCTACGGCGACGGCACGGTGCTCCGGCCGGGCCCGGCGGCAGGTGCGTTGCAGACGGCCGAGATCGTCCAAATAGGACACGACAGGGCGGTGGAGTTCTACGAGGACGCCCACGACGCAGGGCTGAACCGCGACCAGGACATCAGCAACAACTCCGTGGTCGACGGGTACACGCAGGTGTTCGTGCTGAACTCGGGCGGCCACCGGTTCGTCACCAGGGCCGTGAACCCGGAGGGCGAACTGGCTGACTTCCACGCGACGCTGCACGTGGACGGCACGGCGACGCCCTACCAGCCGACGAAGATCGCCGCCGTGGCGTGGGCACCGGACTCTTCGAAGGACGCGCGCCCGTGGCCGTTCGCGCCACCGGACGTGCAGATCGACCCTGGGCTCTGCGTGGTGCTGGACGCCGCACAGGTGTCGGGACTCGCGCGCGACGTGCCGAAGGGGACGCGGTTCCGCATCGGCGCGACGTCGTTCGTCGTGGTGTTCCGGCCGCTGTTGCCCGGCGAGTCCGGGTGCGCTGACGTGTAGCTCGCAGCCGAGAGCATTGCTTGCTCCAGCACGCCCGTAGGCTGGTTTCGTGACCACGAATCCTGATGCCGAGACGATGAAGATCGGTGAACTGGCTCGGCTGACCGGCGTCAGCGCCCGGTCGCTGCGGTACTACGAGCAGCAGGGCCTGTTGCACAGCACGCGGTCGATCGGCGGGCAACGTCACTACACGGCTGCGGAGGTCGCGCGGGTCGAGATGATCCGGAGGTTGTTCGACGCCGGGTTGAGCAGCAAGGTGATCGCCCGGTTGCTTCCCTGCGTCGACACCGATGACAGCGAGGTGGTGGAGGACGCTTTCACGACGATGGTCGGAGAACGCGACCGGCTGACCGCCGACATCGACCGGCTCGTCGAGGCCAGGTCCGCCCTCGACGAGCTGATCGAGATCAACACGCGGTACCGGCACCAGGCCGGCGCCGCCTGAGCGCTGGTCAGAGGCTCAGGTCGATGACGAGCTTGCCCGAGGCGTGCCCTGATTCGACGAGCGCCAAGGCCTGGTCCGCCTGCTCGAGCGGGTACGTCCGCGTGATGTGCGGATCCAGACGACCGGTGGTCATCAGTTCGGCGGCGCGTTCGAGGTTCGCCCGGTCGAGGCGGCGGCGCACCATCTCGCCGCCCAGTTCGGTCACGGACGGGTCCCCGACGGAGATGATCGCCCCCGGCCGCGCCGCCAGCGCGGCGACAGCACGCAGGGACTCGCCGCCCACGTTGTCGGCCACGGCCGCGAAGCCGTCCGGAGCGAGCGCGCGGAGCCGGCGCGTCAGGTCGCCGTCGGTGTAGTCGACGAAGGTCGCGCCGGCCGCCGTCACGAGGTCCCGTTTGGTCGGGCCGGCCGTGCCGGTCACGACCAGCCCGCGGTCTCGCGCGAGCTGGGCCAGCGCGATACCGACGCCGCCGCCGATGCCGTTCACCAGCAGCGACGCGCCGGCCGGCAGGTCGAGTTGGTCGAGCACGTCCAGCGCGGTGGTGCCGGCGACGGGGATGGTCGCCGCCCAGGTCTCCGGCAGTGCGTCCGGAATGCGAGCCGTGGCCTCGCCGAGCAGCAGCGTGGTCTCCGCGTACGTGCCCGCACCGGTGAGAGCGAACCCGGCAACCCGGTCGCCGACGCTCAGCCCGGTCACTTCGTCACCGACGGCCAGCACCGTGCCGGCCGCCTCCATGCCGAGGACCTGGGGGAAGGGCACGTGGCCGTTCAGGGCGGTGCCGTGGCCGGACCGCAGCTTGTGATCGAGCGGGTTGACTCCGGCAGCCGCGACTCGTACGAGGACCTCGGAGGGCCCAGGGGTGGGATCCGGCCGCTCGAAGAACTCCTGCACGTCAGCATCGCCGAAAGCCTTGTACCCCAACGCTTTGCCCATGGTGTTTCGCTCCTTCGCCGTCGATTCGGGGACGACGCGAAGCTATTCGATGACACCGGTGTCAACTTCCACCTGTTGTGACGCGGGCAACTCCATTGCCCTGGCCGAGTCAGGCGTCCTCAGATCGGTCTCGCGATCGGGGCGAACACCCGGCGCAGGTCCCGCAGCCCTTCGCCCACCACCGCGAGCGGCGCGAAGTGCTGCTGGACACCGTTCGGCAGGAGAAGCAGCGGACGGTCCTGCCCGTCCACCTGTCGGCAGCCTCGACCCTCTCACCCCGTCGCCGAACACCACGTTCAGCCCGCCGTTGCCCGTCGGCCGTGTCACGAAAACCCGTTCGGCGGGACCACGTCCGGCGAAACTGGTGAACTCAACGCGTTCGCCGCCGCCAGCTGCTCACCCTCGCGGGCACGGGCGATCTCGAACGGGTTGGCCATGGTCTCGGCGAGCGTCAGCGCTTGTCGATGCGCCGTTACCGCAGCCGGATCACCCATGCGGCGCAACGTTTCGCCGAGTTCGTTCAGCGTCTCGCACTCACCCACGCGGTCGTTCACGCTGCGCAGCAACCCGAGCGCCTGGTGGTGCCGGGCGAGCGCCTCGTCGAACCGGCCGGCGGCGCGCAGCGCGATCGCCAAGCTGCCCACGATGTGGCCCTCGATGTCGTCCGAGCCCCACTTCCGGTTCAGTTCCAGCGCACGCAAGCAGTTCGCCTCCGCCTCGGCGATCCGGCCCTGGCGCGCGAGCACCTGCGCCATGTTGCCGAGCGCTCCGGCCCGTGCCTCCGGCAGGTAGTCCAGGCAGTGAAGTGCCCGCTCGTAGTAAGCGATCGACTCGGTGTCCTTGCCGAGCCGGGCGTGCGCGGCGCCGAGGTTGTTCAGCGTTCCGCTCACCGATCGCTCGTCGCCCAGCGTGGCGTACAGGTCCAACGCTTCCTCGAAGCACCGTACGGCTTCTTCGATCCGCATGTTCCAGTACAGCGCCACACCGAGGTTCTTCACCGTGGTGGCCACACCTCGCGCGTCCCCGGTCTGCCGGGCGGCGGCCAGCGCGCGTTCGAGGTTCGGCACCCAGTTCGTGCTGTGGCCGCGGACGTACCGGAAGTACCAGATCACGTTCGCGAGCCGCCACGCGTGCTCGTGCCAGCCGTGTGCTGCGGCGAAGTCCCCGGCCGCCACGATGTTGTCGACCTCGTCGTCGAGTTGGTCGGACCGCAGGTAGAAGTCGAGCAGCCGCCTGGTCCCCGCTGGATCGGGCTCGGCGTCGCGCGCGTACTTCAACACGAGGTCGTGCATGCGGTAGCGCCCCGGCCGATGCTGCTCCACCAGATGAGCTCTCTCCAGTTCGGTGAGCGCGCCGGGGTCCTCGCAGAGAGCAACAGCGGCCGCGTGGCTGATGTCCGGTCCGATCATCTGACCGAGCAGCCGGAACGCTCTCGCCGCGCGCGGCGAGAGCGCCCGGCAGGACGACGTGAGCACAGCGCTCAGGCTGGCGCTGGGATCATCGCCGTCGAGTGCCTCGAGACCGTCCGTGAGTTCCGTGGACAACGCCGCCAGCGGAAACTCCGGGTGATGCGCCGCGCGGGTGGCGACGATGCTGAGCGCCAGCGGCAGCCCGGCGCAGTACCGAAGGAGCTTCGCGGCCTCCTCGGGCTCGTCCTCAAGCCGTTGTGCGCCGACGTGGTGGGCCAGCAGCCGGCGGGACTCGTCCTCGCTGAGGCAGTCGACGAACAGGCGCTCGCCGGTCACGTCGCCGAGATCGTTGCGGCTCGTGATCAGGACACCGCAACTGCCGCCGGGCAGCAGGCCCGCGACCTGCGCCGCGTCCCGCGCGTTGTCCAGCACCACCAGGATCTTCCGTCCGGCCACCACTGCCCGGAACAACGCCGCGCGTGCGTCCTCGTCCTGTGGAACGTCCTGCGGTGGCACACCAAGAGCGTGCAGGAACGACCGCAGCACAGCCGCTGCCGCCACCGGTTCGCCGGTCGGGTCGAAGCCGCGCAGGTTCGCGTAGAGCTGGCCGTCCGGAAAGCGTGCCGCGTTGTCGTGCGCCCACCGCAACGCGAGCCAGGTCTTGCCGACCCCGCCGGTACCCGCGATCGCCGAGATCGCCATCGTGCCACCGCCCACGACCGCGTCCAGCCGCAACAGGTCGTCGTGCCGCCCGACGAACGACAGCGGGGCAGCGGGAAGCTGCCGCGGCACGACCAGATCCCGCTGCGCGGCAAGGCGTTCCGCGTTCAGTTGCGCCCGCAGCTCATCCGCCCACGGGGTGTGCACGCCGATCAGCGCCTCGCCCGGCCACAACGCGAGCGCCTCGGCCCCGCGTCCGGCGTCACGCAACCGCCGGAACCGGTGCAGGTCCACGGACTCGGGATCAGCCCGGAGCAGATATCCGCCGGGCAGCGAGACGATCGTGCGGTCACCGTCGCCGAGCAGCGCCCGCAACCGGGCGACGTGGTTGCGCAGGGACGCGCGAGGATGGCGCGGAAGGTCGTCGCCCCACACCCGGTCCACCAGCGTCTCGCAGGAGAGCACGGTGTTCACGTCGACCAGCAGCGCAGCCAGCAGCCCGAGGAGACGGGGCTGCGTGATGGCGGCGACGTCGTTCCCCGCGTGGACACCGACCTCGCCGAGCAGTACGAATTCTCTGGCCATCATTCCCTGTGTACCACGGTTCTCAGCAGAGAGTGGCTGGAAGCGCGTGGCCGGCTAGGAGATCGGGAACGACCCGGTTGGCCCGGCAGGCCAGGAAGGGCCGAGCGAGTCACTCGGAGTCGAGTGTCCACTTTGGTGCGGAGTGCCACCACCCTGGTGGCGCAGGCATCTTGTGGTGACGGCCGTGATGGGGCGGAACCGTCCTGGCTGTGAGCCGCCAACGCACGCGGCTGGTGCCAATGCGTTGGCGCGCTCCAGCGGGCGATCAGCCCTGTCTACTGAGGCTTTCGGATCACGTTGTTGTCGGGCGCGACGAGCTGGGGCTTGCGGATCACGGTGTCGGCGCCTGCCGAACCTGAGGACAGGGTGACGATCGCGATTCCGGCCACGAGCGCACTGGCCGCGATCTTGGCGGTGTATCTGAGCAACGGCATCGAATCTCCTTGTGAGCACCCGTTTTCGCGATTGCGGAGGTATGGATCAGATCACGCCGCGGAACTGGGCCGGTGCCGCCATTCGTTGCATCGTCGCAGTTCAGCCGGTTGCTCCGACATCATCGCGCGGCTTCAGAGGCGCAGGGTCCGCACGGACGTAGATCGCAGACAGCGCACGGTCGACACGCGAAGGCGTGAGTGGCGGCCGCCTGCTCGTCGAACGCGCGATCACTTTCGTGCGGCGAGCATCTCAAGATAGTGCGGGTTGTATTCCAGCCCAACGACGTTGCCGAACGGATCGACGACGGACGCCGTGACGAACCCGGCCTCCCGTTCCGTGATCGGCTCGTACTCACGAGCCCCCATGGACACCAGCCGATCGAACGTCTCCCGAACGTCGTCGACGTGCCAGGCTGTGACGACACCGCCTACGCCGTCGCTCGCCTCGGCCGGAAGGTAGCGGCGATCGATGAGCCCCAGCTCGGCCTGAAGATCGCCGATCAGGAACTCCGCGTAAGCCGGCGGGCCGTCGACCGGGCGCACGAAGTACGGCTCGGTTCCGACGAGTTCGGTGTACCAGGCGATCGCCGCCGGCATGTCGCTGGTCGAGTAGCAGATTCCCGCGAGGCCCCGCAGCATCGGTCTCTCCTCTCCGATCACCGATCAGTCGCGAACGACCGACCGCTGTCGTCGTCTTCGCGACGCCGTCCGCGCCGCCCTGTCCCGCACTCTGCCGGGTGTTGCGGACAGATCCGGTCCTGGACGTGCGGCGAAGTTCCCTTTCAGGGTCTGGCACGGATGCGGAGACACGTCTGTTCGTGCACGACGAACAGGGCGAGCGCGCGGGCGTCGGCAGCGAGCACGGCTACTTCATCGAGCCGACGGTGTTCGAGACGACCCACGCGGATGCGCACCGCGGATCGGCTCACGGCGGGTCCGGTGTGGGGCAACCAGGCTGTCCGCGGCGCCATTCACGCCGGAAGTGACTTAGATCATCACGAGGGCGAGTATCGCGGCCGGGCCGTTCGTCGTCTTGCTGACCGTGAGGTGGAGGGCGACCTCGGTCGCGCAGGCGAGCGCGCATCGTTCCGGACACGGCCCTGCCTCACCGACGAGTCGGGAGATCAGCGGCGTGAACCGAGTCATGTCGACGCACGTGTTGTTCCTTCAGGTGATTTGAAGTGGACGACGTGCGTGATCGGTCATTCGAAGCTTTGCGGGGGTTGGTGGACACGGCGGGGGAAAGCGGCTTGCTGGGTGACCTGGTGGTCGCGGCACGGGACCGGGCGTTCGTCGGGCGGGCGGCGGAGCGGGCGCTGTTCCGGTCCGCGCTGGCGGGGGACTCCGCCGGGGTGCCGGTGCTCTACCTGCACGGACCCGGTGGGATCGGCAAGTCCGCGCTGCTCAAGTGGTTCGCCGGCGCGGCGCGGGCGGCGGGACGGTTGGTGGTCGAGGTGGACGGCCGAACGGTTCCCGCGACGCCCGAGGACTTCGAGCAGGCGACCGGAAGAGCGATCGGCGAGCCGGGGTCGGTGCTGCTGGTCGACGCCTTCGAGACCTGCCAGGGCCTGGAGCACTGGTTGTGGGAGCACTTCCTGCCGCGGTTGCCGCAGGGCGCGGTCGCGGTGGTCGCCGGACGCACGGCCCCCGATCCGCTCTGGGTCGCCGACCCGGGATGGGCGGATCTGCTGCACGTCGTGCCGCTGCGGAACCTGTCCCGGGACGACGCCTCCACGTTCCTGCGGGTGCGTGGCGTCCCGGCCGCGGCGCACCCGGCGCTGCTGGCCTTCACCGGCGGAAACCCGCTGGCCCTGTCCCTGGCGGCGGCGGTCGCCGTCCAACCGGACGCGGACGGGGCACCTCGGGCGGCCGACTGGTCACCGGGCCAGGACGTGGTCGCGACGTTGCTGCCCCGGCTCGTGGGAGATCCGCCGAGCCCGGCGCACCGCGCGGCGCTGGAGGTGTGCGCTCAAGCCGATGTCACGTCCGAGGCCCTGCTGCGGGTGATGATGGGCGAGCGTGCCGCCGATCTGTTCACCTGGCTGCGCAACCAGCCGTTCATCGAGTCCACCTCGTCCGGGCTCTTCCCGCACGACGTCGTGCGGGAGGTGCTGGTGGCCGATCTGCGTTGGCGTGACCCGGACGGATTCGCCGCCCTGCACCAGCGGATGTACCAGTACCTGCTCGGCCGGGTCCGGGAGGCGTCCGACGCGCAGGTGGTCCAGGCGATGCAGGCCCTCACGTACCTGCAACGGGCCTTCGGCCGGCTCTCCGAAACCTTCGCGTGGGACGCCCGCGGCCTGGTGCGGGAACTGCCCTGTGCGCCGGCCGACCAGGGGCGCGTGGTGGAGCTGGCCGAGGAGGCGGAGGGCGCCGAGTCCGCCGCGATCGTCCGCTTCTGGCTGGATCGGCAGCCCGAAGCGTTCAAGGTCTACCGATCGGCTCGGACCGATGACATCGTTGCCTTCTCGGCCACGTTGCGGTTCAGCTCGCCGGAAGGGGAGGACGTCGATCCGGTGGTGGCCGCCGGCTGGGCTCACGCACGCGCCGTCAAACCGCTGCGAGCGGGGGAGTACCTGAGCGTCGCGCGATTCCACGTGGATCCGGGGACGTACCAGCGGCCGTCGGCCTCCATGAACCTGTTCCAGTGGCGGTTGTTCGGCGACATCATCCGGGCCGACCACCTCGCCTGGTCGTTCACCGTGATGCGGGACGACGGGTTCTGGAACTATCACTTCGAGCTCGGCGGCATGATGCCGACCGATGCCAGACCTGTGGTCGGCGATCACGGGTACCGCCTGTTCGCCCACGACTGGCGCGTCCAGTCCGCTTCGGCGTGGGTGGAGGAGAAGACCGACGCTCTGCTGGCGAGCGCGGACACCGCGATGCTTTCGCCTTCGGGCGGGAGTGCGCCGGAACGGGTGGAACACGTCGTGCTGTCCCGGCCGGAGTTCGACGCCGCCGTGCGGGACGCGCTGCGGGCCCTGTGGTGGCCCAGCGAACTGGACGCCAACCCCCTCAGCCGTGTCCGCCTGGTCACCGAGCACGGCCAGAGCCTCGGTGATGTCCTGTCGCACGCCGTGGACGCACTGCTGGAGGAGCGTGGCGGGGACCGACGTCACCAGGTCCTCACGACCACGTACAGCAAGGACGCCCCCACCCAGGAAGCGGCGGCCAGGCGCCTCGGGATGTCGTTCAGCACCTACCGCCGACATCTGGCGGCTGGCGTGAAGCGCGTGAGCGACGTGCTGTGGAGCCATGAACTGAGCGGAACACCGATCCTTCCGGAAGTGGACACAGGTTGAGCACCTGTTGAACACCTCGTGGCGTGTTGCCGAGCTGATCATTCCGCCAGACTCCGACGGGCGGTGGCGCACCCTGTTGCGGTACCGCCTTGCCCGCGCGCGGTCCACATGAGACGTCCGCCCGCATGAGGAGAGGGGGAACCAGTCATGTCCTTTGAAGTGGTGGCCGACGATCTGATGGCCCATTCCAGTCATCTCGACGGCTTGGCGGACCGGATGGCCACCGTTGTCTCGGCGGCGAAGACGGCCAGCATGTCCGATGACGCGTACGGCCTGATCTGTCTCTTCCTGCCACCGGTGATCAACCCGATGGAGGAGGAAGGCGTCAGCGCGTTGGAGGCCGCCGCCGAAGGGCTCGGCACCTTGGCGGGCAACGTCAAGACCACGGCCACCGAGTACCAGGACACGGACGAGAACAACTCCAAGGCGTTGACGAAGACCATGGCGTCCGCGCCGGGGAAGTCATGACAACGCCAGGACCGACAACGATTGGGAGGTCGACGTGACCAGTCCCAGCACCCCTTCCGGTATCGCCGGCTTCAGCCGGGATCCGGATGACGTGGAGCGACGCGTCCAGCAGTGGGCCGAGAGTTTCGCGAGCAAAGCGGAGCGGTACAAGGCCGCACAGGAACAGACCGAGCAGATCCGGTTGACCGCCACGAGCCCGCACGGCGTGCGGGTGACCGTGAGTGCCGACGGCACCGTCACGGCCCTGGAGTTCACCGAGAAGATCCGCTCGATGCCGCTGCCCGAACTGTCCGCGCAGATCCTCGCCACGATGCGCAGCGCCCAGTCCGGCATCGCGCGGCGGGTCGGTGAGGTGATGACCGAGCACCTGGGCGACGAGGACGAGCAGACCAGGGCGATGATGCTGGGCGGTCTGCGGGAGAAGTTCCCCGAGCAGCCGGACGAGCCGGGAACCGATGATCCCGCCGCGGGCAACTGGGACTACGACGACGAGGAACCGGCTGAAGAACCGCCGGCGCCGCCTCGACCGGCCGCGGTGCGTCCACCCGAGCGAAAGCGGGTCACGCCGGAGCCCGACGAGGACGAGGACGACGCGCCGTGGTGACCGAACGTCTACAAGGGACAGTGCTGCCGGGGACGACGAGGAACATCAGGGGACGAACGACGATGGACAGTGAACTCTTCCTGCCTGCCGGAGCGGCGGGGAACGAATGAGCAACCCGCTGGTTGCCGACCGGAAGGACTCCACCAAGGCTTACAGCGGTGTCCCGATCCTGGAATCGGCCATGGAGACGCACAACGCGCTGTCCAAGGGTGACTGGGCTTCCGGTGCGCTGAGCGCGGTGGGCACGACGCTGGATGCCCTGGGCATCGCGATGGATCCGTTCGGTGCGTTTCTCGCGGCGGGTGTGGGCTGGCTGATCGAGCACGTGGGTCCGTTGTCCGGCGCGTTGGACGAGCTGACCGGTGATCCGGATCAGATCAAGGCGCATGCGGAGACGTGGAACAACGTCACCAAAGAGCTCCAGGCGATCGCGAATGACCTGGTCGGCTACGTCGGTTCCGACACGCTCGGCTGGATCGGCGCGGCCGGTGACGCCTATCGGGGTCGCGTGCAGGACACAGTCAATCTGCTGACGGCCGCCGCCACCGCCGCCGCCGACGCGTCCGGCGGCATCCGGATGTCCGGCGAGCTCGTCGCCGCCGTGCGCACGCTGGTCCGCGACATCATCTCCGATTTCGTCGGCCATGCGATCAGCTGGGCGTTGCAGGTGGGCTTCACCCTGGGAATCGGTGCGACCTGGGTGGTGCCGCAGGTGATCGCGGAAGTGGCCAAGATCGCGACGAAGATCGCCGACGTGATCACGAGGCTGGTCAAGGCGCTCAAGGCCCTGTCCCCGATGTTGAAGAAGATCGGCGACATCTTCGGTGACGCGGGCAAGGCGTTCAAGAACAACAAGTCCGACCAGTCGGGTTCCTCGTCGAAGCCGGACGCTCCGCCGTCCACCAGCAGGGGTGTGGACAATCCCAAGGGCGACGACGGTTCCACCTCCACCAGCTCGGCCAAGGGCGACGGCGGCAAGGGGTCCGACAACACCACGACGAGCGGTTCGTCCGGGCCGTCTTCGAAGAGCGACGGCCCTGACAACTCGCCCAACTCGTCGCCGAAGGACAACTCGAAGGGCGATCCGGGGAACGGGAGCGCCCCGCCTTCCGGCACCAAGCCGCCGACCGGCACGAAGTCCGGCGGTGACACCAAAACCTCCGGCAGCAACAAGCCCGGCAATCCCAAAGACACGTCGGTGCCCAAGGACAACCGCAACACCAAGTCGGACCCGATGGACGTCGCGACGGGTGAGGTCGTCCTGTGGCAGACCGACCTGGAGCTGCCCGGCCCGGTGAAGCTCGTGCTGGAGCGCACGCACGTGTCGTCCTACCGCGCGGGACAGCGGTTCGGCCGCTCCTGGGCGTCCACATTGGACCAACGGCTGGAGTTCGACGACGAGAACGTCTGTTACTTCGCGCCGGACGGCATGATTCTCGTCTACCCCCTGCCGGAGGCGGGGTCGCCGGTGCTGCCGGTGGAGGGGCCGCGTTTCCCGTTGACGCGCGAGCCGGACGGCACCTGCACCATCACCGATCTCCTCAGTGGACACACGCTGCGATTCCGCGGTGAGCGTCGCGTGCTTCCCCTCGTGGCCATCGAGGACGAGGACCAGCGCATCGAGATCGAGTACGACGCCTCCGGTGCGCCGACGGTGGTGCGCGGGCCGGGCGGCGCGGAGATCGGGATTCGCGCTGAACACGGCCGCGTTGTCGAGATCCGAGTGCTCGGGGACGATTCGAACGCGGACGTCGTGGTCACGCGCTTCCGGTACAACGATCTCGGGCACCTGGTCGAGGTCGTCAACTCCTCCGGCGCTCCGACTCACTTCAACTACGACCAGGTGGGGCGGCTCACCGGTTGGCAGGACCGCAACGGAATCTGGTACCGCTACGTCTACGACCAGAACGGCCGCTGCGTGCGCACGGTGGGCATGGCCGGGTTCCTCGACGGTGTCTTCCACTACGACCGTGAGCGGCTGGTCACCACGCACACCGATTCGCTCGGCCACACAACGGTGTTCCAGCTGAACCAGGCCAACCAGACGGTGCGCGAAACCGATCAGTTCGGCCACACCACGACCTTCGAGTGGGATCGCTACGACCGGCTGCTCTCCCGCACGGACCCGCTCGGCCGGACCACCCGCTACTCCTACGACGACAACGGGCGGCCGTCGCGGGTCACGCGCCCGGACGGCAGCGTCGTCGTGCTCGAAGAGGCCGACGGCGTGCTGACCTCCATCACCGTGCACGGCGATGGCCGGTCGTGGCGCAGGAGCTACGGCTCCGCCGGTGGAGAAACGGCACCCGACCCGTTGCGGGAGCCGATCGGTGTCGCCACGCCGCTGCGAGTGGAGCGCGACGACGAGTCCGGCGTCGTGCCGGACGGTCCGGAACGTGACCAGTTCGGTCGCCCCCAGTGGGCGGCCGAGACAGGCGGCGGGCGGACACAGCTGCAGTGGACGGTCGAGGGCCGCCGCGCATCGCGGATCGGTCCACGCGGGGAACGCGTTCTGTGGCGCTACGACGGCGAGGGCAACGAGGTCGAGCGGGTCGACGAGCTCGGCCGGGTGACCAGGCGCGAGTACGGTCCGTTCGACGTGCTGACCGCCACCGTCGACCCGACCGGTGCGCGCACCGCCTACACCTACGACACCGAGCTGCGGCTCGTGTCGGTCACCAATCCGAACGGCCTGATCTGGACCTACACCTACGATGCGGCCGGAAGGCTGGTCCAGCAGGTCGACTTCGACGGACGCACTCGCGGCTACGTCTACGACGCGGCCGGGCAGTTGGTGCGCTCGACCGACCCGGAGGGAGGTGTCAGCGAGTACCGCTACGACCTGCTCGGCAACCTGGTCGAGACCCGCACTCCCGCCGGGACGACGACCTACGCGTACGACCCGGTCGGCGAGGTGGTGCGCGTCGCCTCCGCGGAGTCGGTGGTGGAGTTCGACCGGGACGAGCACGGCCGGGTCGTCCGCGAGGTCATCGACGGGCGCGCGGTCACCTTCACCTATGACGCCGAGAACAACACCATCCGCCGGCGCACCCCGTCCGGCGTGGAGAGCGAGTGGTTCTTCGATTCCGCCGAACGGCCGATCGGACTCACCACCGCGGGACACTCGGTGCTCTACTTCCACGACAACGCGGGAAAAGTGGCGAACCGGTGGGTGGACGAGACCAGTTCGCTCCAGCAGTCGTTCGGGCCGGGCGGCCGGCTCGCCACCCAGGTGCTCACGGCGGCAGGCGCGGACCTGACGTCGACTGTCGTCGTGCGGCAGCGTGTGTTCGACTACCTGCCCGATGGTCGCATCGCCGGGATTCGGGACACCACCGGCGGGCCGACGGTGTTCGAGCGCAGCGCGGCCGGCCGCGTCACCACGGCCCACAGCCCCGGTGTGCGGGAGAACTTCGGTTACGACGCCGCAGGCAACCTGGCGGCGTGGTCGCTTTCGGGCGTCCAGCAGGGGGAACCGGCGGCGGGGCAGCGGCGCTTCGACCGCAACACCGTCGTCGCCGCGGGCGCGGTGATCTACGAACACGACCGGCGAGGCCGGCGGGTCTCCCGGCGCGAGCGTCACCCGGCCGGTGAGCGGGCTTGGCGCTACCTCTGGGACGCCGCCGACCAACTGGTCGGCGTCATCACGCCGGACGGTGTGCGGTGGCAGTACCGCTACGACCCGCTGGGCCGCAGGATCGCCAAGCAACGGCTCGCTCCGGACGGTGCCGTGGCCGAGTCGGTGGAGTTCACCTGGGACGGCAGCGTGCTGATCGAGCAGGTGCACACCAATGCGTTCGGTGTCCGCAGGGTTGTCACGTGGGAGCGCCATCCTGTCGACGACGCGCCGGTGACCCAACTGGAGCGGGGACCTGACGGAGAACATTTCTACTCGATCGTCACCGATGCGATGGGCACTCCCACGGAACTCGTGGACACCAACGGAACCGTGGCGTGGCACGGAAATCGCACACTGTGGGGTCGCCACCTGGCGTCCGCGGCGGCGCGGGCCGGCACCCCGCTGCGTTTTCCCGGTCAGTACGCCGACGAGGAATCGGGCCTGCACTACAACGTGTACCGCTACTACGACCCGCAGACCGCGCGTTACCTGAGCCAGGACCCGCTCGGTCTCGAAGCGGGGCCGAATCCCGTTGCCTACACCGACGACCCGACCGCCGAGTTCGACCCGCTCGGCCTGATGAACTGCGGCGGCACGACGAACACGAGCAACGCGCCGAGCACGCCGGGTGCGGGGCACAAGCCGGGCAACACCGGAGGCAGCGACAACAAGCCGAAGCCTCCGCCGCCGCCGAAGCCGCCCCACCTGTCGGCACCGCCGGTCAAGCCGAAGCCGCCCCACCTCGCGGCACCGCCGAAGCCGCAGCCAGGGCCGAAGCCGAACCCGCCGGCCAAGCCGGACAACGCCGGTGGATCGCCGAATCCGCCGGGCAAACAGGATTTCAAGCCCCCGAGCCAGCCGGAGAAGTTCGGTGTGTACAAGGTGGAGGGGAAATACACCTACAACCCCGCGGTGGACAAGATCCCGGGCAAGAACTACAACGACGTCGCTCCCATGCAGCAGCACGTCAGCACCAAGATCGTGGACGACAAGATCGCCGACTGGAAGAAGGCGGGAGTGATGAATGATCCGGTCAAGGTTCCGGTCTACTACCCGCCGAACAATTCCAGCCAGCTGACCATCGCGGGGGACAAGCACCACACCTTCGTCGCCGCGCTGCAGAGCGGCCGCCCGGTTGAGCTCAACCTGGTGAAGATGCCGGGTGGCGGAATGCCCAACAAGGCCACGGACTGGACGAACACCACCTGGGCAGGATTCCAGAAGAACGACGCGTGGGTCCCCTGACCGCGCTGCAGGGTGTACGCCCCGGCCACCTCGAGAGGGGAGAGGTGGCCGGGGCGTTGCCCGTGTTCATGGGCGTGATCAGTCCAGGATCAGTTCGATCACGGGCACGAGGACGTCCGGGCGTCCCGCGGGCAGGTGCAGAACCAGGGACCCCGGCGGGCCCGCGGCGCGCAGGTGCGGCAGGTGGCCTTCGTCGTCCACGACGCTCGACGCGACCTCCGCGCCGTCGTGCAGGAACGACGCGAAGCGGACGCGGCCGCCGAGTCCTGGCAGCACCAGAATGCCCGCCTGCCAGCCGAAGCCGTGGACGAAGAGCCGGTTTCCGGACCGGGTGAGCCTGGTGTCGCGCGGGGAAGTGATGTCGGTCGCTGGGCCCGCGCCGTGGATCGCGTCGCTGTGCAGCGTCGTCCACGCACCGACTTCGGCCAGCAGGTCGCGAGCACGCGGCTCGAACGCGCCGCGGCCGTCGGGGCCGACGTTGAGCAACAGGTTGCCGCCCTTGGACACGGCGTCGACGAGGATCCTGACGACCTGGCCCGCGTCGAGCCACTGCTGGAACCCCGGTGCGTATCCCCAGGAGCCGTTGAGCGTGCGGCAGGCCTCCCACGGGACACCGGGGCCGTCGTCCGGCGACGCCTCCTCGGCGGTGGCGAAGTCCTCGCTGCCGGGCAGGCCGAGCCGGTCGTTGAGCAGGGTGTGCGGGCTCACCGAGCGGACCAGTTCGACCAGTTCGGCCGCCCGCCAGTCGTCAGAGCCCTTGCCCACTTCCACCCGGTGGTCGTCGTCGTAGGTGAAGTCGAACCAGAGCAGGTCGGGCTGGTGCGCGGTGACCAGTTCACGCACCTGGCCGTGCAGGTACTCCACATAGCGGTCCATGTCACGGCCCGCGTCGAGGGTGTCGCGCTGCTCCCACTGGGGATGCCAGCCGTCGATGGTGAAGTCCGGGTGGTGCCAGTCGAGCAGGGAGTGGTAGAAGCCGACGCGCAGTCCTTCGGCGCGGAAGGCCGCGACGAACTCCGCGACGACGTCCCGCCCGAAGGGCGTCCTGGTGGACTTGTAGTCGGTCAGGGCCGAGTCCCACAGACAGAAGCCGTCGTGGTGCTTGGTGGTCAGCACCGCGTACTTCATCCCGGCCGCCTTCGCGTCGCGGGCCCACTGCCGCGCGTCGAAGCGGTCGGCGCGGAAGTGGTCGAAGTACCGCTGGTAGTCGGCGTCGCTCAGCTTCTCGCGCTGCTTGACCCACTCGTGCCGTGCCGCCAACGAGTACAGGCCCCAGTGCACGAACAGTCCGAACCGGGCCTCGGTGAACCACGCGGTCATCGGCTGTCTCCTCGGCGCAGGCGCAGGGTCAGCACTTGGAAGGGGCGCAGCGAGATGTCGAAGCCGTCCAAGGTGTGCAGCGGTCGTTCGAGCAGATCGACGACTTCCATCGCGGACACGGGAAAGCCGGGGCGAACCGTCGCGACGGCCCTGCCTCCCAACGACTCGTAGAGCCGCACGATGACGTCCCCGGACCGGTCGTCGGCCAGCTTTATCGCTTCGACCACGATCACGGGACTGTCCACAGTGATCAGTGGCGCGGGTGGTGGTGCCGCCGAGCCGGCCACGCGCAGCGGCAGGTTGAGCGCGTAGCCCTCCGCGACCGCGTCGGCGATGGAAGCGTTGGCCAGCAGGGAGTACGTGAACCGGTGCGTGC
The DNA here is from genome assembly GCF_011067745.1 of Lentzea alba. Classification (GTDB taxonomy): domain Bacteria; phylum Actinomycetota; class Actinomycetes; order Mycobacteriales; family Pseudonocardiaceae; genus Lentzea; species Lentzea alba. Next base: position 448,658 of record NZ_JAAMPJ010000007.1, on the reverse strand, counting down.
CCTGGTCGGCGTGCGGATCGGGGCTGTGCGGCGCCCGCACCAGGCTGAGCCGCACCGTGGTGACGCCGCCGTTTCGCGTGATGTCGTGACCGTAGGTGGAGTCGTTGAGCACGGCCACGCCGTAGCCCGGCTCGGCGACGTGCACCCAGCGGTGCGCGTAGACCTCGAACCGGGCCGCGTCCCAGCTGGTGTTGACGTGGGTCGGCCGGTGGACGTGGCCGAACTGGATCTCGGCCGAGGACCGGTCGGCGTGCACGTCGATCGGGAACGCCGCCTTGAGGATCTTCTCCGACTCGTGCCACTCGACCGCGGTCTCGACGTCGACGCGGCGGCTGCCTGCCCGCACGCGCACGGTCTGGGTGATCCGCGAGGCGCCGAACGACCGCTCGATCCGGATCGCGCCGACGAGCGGGCCGTGCTCGACCACGCTGATCGAGTCCACCTCCGTGAGGTCGACGTGCCTGCGGCGGTAGTGCGCGTCGATGTCCCAGGCGTCCCAGTGGTTGGGGAAGTCGGGGTGCAGTTGCAGCACGTTGCCCGGCCGGGCGAGCACCTCGCGACCGGCCACGAGGTCGCGGACGGAGGCCAACAGCCCGTTGTCGTCGAGCTCGACGCGGACGAGTCCGTTGTCCAGCAGGCGGTCGGTGACCTGAACCTCGCCGGATGGCGTCGAGGCGCCGGCGCTCGCCACGCCCAACGCCGGTACCTCCACGAACGCGGTCCCGTCCGCGGTCGACACGACGTCTGCCCGGGGTTGTGGGCCCGCGTTGAAGACCAACGGCTCCGCCGAAGCGCCGTCGGTCGTCAACGCGCCGATGGCGGCGGCGATGATGTCCTCGAGCTCCGCCTTCACACGTGCGTACGTGGCCTCGGCTTCCTGGTGCACCCAGGCGATCGAGCTACCGGGCAGGATGTCGTGGAACTGGTGCAGCAGCACGGTCTTCCACAACCGGTCCAGCTCGTCGTAGGGATAGGCTAATCCACTGTGGACAGCTGCGGTCGCCGCCCACAGCTCGGCCTCTCGCAGGAGGTGCTCGCTGCGGCGGTTGCCCGCCTTGGTGCGCGACTGGGTCGTGTAGGTGGCGCGGTGCAGTTCCAGATACAGCTCACCGGACCACACCGGTGCGTCCTGGTACTCGGCCTGCGCGGCGCGGAAGAACTCGGACGGCGGCTCGATCACGACCTTCGGTGAGCCCTCCAGGTCGCGCAGCCTGCGGGCCCGCTCCAGCATCTCCCTGGTCGGGCCGCCACCGCCGTCGCCGTGGCCGAACGGGACCAGCGACCGGGTTCCCCTGCCCTTCTCGGCGAAGTTGCGCACCGCGTGCGCCAGCTCCTCGCCCGAGAGCGTCGCGTTGTAGGTGTCCACCGGCGGGAAGTGGGTGAAGACCCGGCTCCCGTCGATGCCCTCCCACCAGAACGTGTGGTGCGGCAGCTTGTTCGTCTGGTTCCACGACAGCTTCTGGGTCAGGAACCACCGCATGCCGGCCAGCAGCGCGAGCTGGGGGAAGGCCGCGGTGTAGCCGAACGAGTCCGGCAGCCAGACCCCGTCGCAGTCCACGCCGAACCTGTCGAGGAAGAACCTCTTGCCGTGCACCAACTGCCGCGCGAGCGCCTCGCCACCGGGCAGGTTCGCGTCGGACTCGACCCACATGCCGCCGACCGGGATCCACTGGCCCGTCTTGATGGTGTCGCGGATCCGTTCGAAGATCGCCGGGTGGTGTTGCTCGACCCACGCGTACTGCTGGGCCTGCGAGCAGGCGAAGACGAACTCCGGGTACTCGGCGGCCAGCGCCGTGACGTTGGCGAAGGTCCTGGAGGTCTTGCGGATCGTCTCCCTGATCGGCCACAGCCACGCGCTGTCGATGTGGGCGTGGCCCACCGCGGAGAGGGTGTGCGCGCTCGCGTGTGCCGGCCGGGTCAGCACGTCCGTCAGCTCGGCACGTGCGGCCGACGCCGTGCCGGAGACGTCGTGCAGGTCGAGTGCGTCCAGCGCCCGTTCCACTGCCCGCAGGACCTCGTGCCGGCGGGGATCGATGAGCGCGAGCTCGGCCATCAGCTCGCTGAGCACCTCCAGGTCGATGGTCAGCTGCCAGACCTCCTCGTCGAGCACGGCGAGGTCGGCGCGCGCCAGCCGGTACAGCGGCTCGTCGCCCGCGGTCGCCTTGTCTCCCAACGGGGTGGGCGCGAAACCGCCCGCGAGGATGTCGGGGTTCGCCGCGGCCTCGACCAGGAACGCGACCTGTTCACCACCCGAGCACGGGTTCGCGACCGGCACGTGGTGGTTGTACGGCGCGACGCCTTTCACCGGCCGCCCGTCGAGATCGTGGACGAGCGCCTCGGCCTGGTTGCCCGGCCAGTCCCCGACGAAGCCGAGGTCGATGACCGCCTCCACACGTCGACCGGCCCACTGCGCCGGCACCGTCCCGCGGACGCGGAACCAGCTGGTCGACCACGGCCTGCCCCAGCGCCCGCCGACCGCGAACGGCTCGTAGTCGGCGGCGAGCGCGTCGGTCACCGGGACCGGCTCGTCCGGCACGTGCCAGACCTCGACCTCCAACGGTGCCGACGCCGCGTACTTCGCCGGCCGGATCCGCTGGTTCAGCGCCCGTTCGAGTCGTTCCTCCACCAGCTTGCGGTCGTCGTGCACGACGTCTCCCTGATGCTCGGCGGGCGAGAGGGTCTGTATCGAAGTCTGGATCCGCGATAGCCGGGCCTGAGGCGACCCCCGGCGGCACGGCCCACGTACAAGACCGGTGTGCGGACCCTAGGCCCGTAGATAGGCGAGGTCCGGGATCCGGCTCTGGTAGCCGTCGAGCAGGCGGCGGGCGACGGTGACCGAGTCGACGAGAGGGTGCAACGCCAGTGCTTTCACCGCCGTGGCACGGGATCCGCCGACCGCGGCCTCGATCACCGCGCGGTCGACCGCCTTCACGCCGCACACCAGCCCGCGCGCGTGTTCGGGCAGCTGGTCGATCACGACCGGGCGTGCGCCCGCCGAGTCGACGACGCAGGGCACCTCGACCACCGCGTCCGCGTCGAGGATGCTCAGCGTCGAACGGTTGCGGACGTTGAGGATCAGCGTCGTCCGCTCGTCGTGGGCGATCGCCCGCATGAGCGCGAGCGCGACCTTCTCGTAGCCGCCGGACTCGAGGTCGTCCTCGTCCCGGCTCTCGATGCCCGCCATCTCCCGGCTTTCCGCGCCATAGGTGCTTTCCCGCTCCAGCCGGGCGGACTCCCAGATGGACAGTGCCGAGCCGGGGTCGCGGCGCACGGCGTCGTAGAAGCGGTCCTGCTGGTCGGCCAGCACCGCGCCACGGGTCTGCGGCACGTTCTGCGCGACGGCGACCGCTTCCCGCGTGAAGTAGTAGTACTGCAGGTACTCGTTCGGGATCGCGCCGATGGTGCGCAGCCAGTCCGCCCCGAACATCTTGCCTTCCTCGAACGAGGTCAGCGCGTCGGTGTCGGCCAGCAGTCGCGGGAGGTGGTTCTCGCCGCCGACGTGGATGCCGCGCAGCCAGCCGAGGTGGTTCAGTCCCGCGTAGTCGATCCACGTCTTCGCCGGATCCAGGCCGAGTGCGTGCGCGACGCGGCGCCCGAGCCCCACCGGCGAGTCGCAGATGCCGATGACCCGGTCGCCGAGGTGGCGGGACATCGCCTCGGTCACGATCCCGGCGGGGTTGGTGAAGTTGATGACCCACGCCTGCGGCGCGAGTGCGGCGATGCGCTGGGCGATCCGCAGCGCGACCGGCACGGTGCGCAGACCGTAGGCGACACCGCCGGCGCCCACCGTCTCCTGCCCGAGCACGCCCTGCTCCAGCGCGACCTTCTCGTCGATCATCCTGCCCTGCAGGCCGCCGACCCGGATCGCCGAGAAGACGAAGTCGGCGCCCGTGAGCGCCTCGTCGAGGTCGGTCGTGGCGGTGACCCGGGGCGGGTCGGGCACGTCCTGCTCCTGCTGCGCGAGCACGTGCCCGATCGCCGCGAGCCTGCCGGGATCGAGGTCGTGCAGCACGAGCTCGGTGATCCGGCCTTCGCCGCGGTCGGACAGCAACGCCTGGTGCACCAGCGGCACGCGGAACCCGCCGCCGCCGAGAATCGTGAGCCTCAAACCTCGATCACCTCGACCTCCCCCTCCCGCAGCGCCGCGGCCGTCGCCGGATCCGCCGGCGCGTTGGTGATCACCACGTCGATGTCCTTCGGCCCGCACACCTTCGCGATGCCGGTACCGGGGAACTTGCCCACGTCGGCGAGCAGCACGACCTGGTCGGCCGCCGCGATCATCGCCCGTTTCAACGGCACCTCGACCGCGGTCGTGTCCATCACCTGGCCGGTCGGCCGCACGCCGCTGGTGCCGAGGATGAGGTGGTCGGCGTGGACCTGGCGCAGGTTGTCCTCGGTCAGGAACCCGACGAGAGAGTGGTAGCTGCGCCGCAGGACGCCGCCCAGCAGCACGATCTGGATCTCCTGGTCGTCCTTCAGCTCCTCGTAGACCATCAGGTTGCTGGTGATCACGGTGAGCGAGCGGCCGTGCAGCTTGCGGGCGAGGCGGTGGGCGGTGGTGCCGATGTCCAGCAGCACCGCCTCGCCGTCCTTGATCAGCTGTGCGGCCCGTTCGGCGACAGCGTCCTTCTCCTCGACCCGGAGCATCGCCACCTCGGCGAACGGGTCGTCGAGGTCCTCCGCGGCCACGGCCCCGCCGTGCACCCTGGTGAGCCTGCCCTGCCGGTCCAGTTCGACCAGGTCGCGCCGGATGGTCGCCGGGCTGACACCGAGGCGCTCGGCGAGGACCTGCACGCCGGCCGGCCCTTCGGAGCGGAGCGTGCGCAAGATCAGATCGTGGCGTCGCTGGGGAAGCACGCGCTCACAGTAACAGCAAACTCGCTCACGTCGTGCGCAGTTTTGAGTTGTTTGTGCGCAGGTATTGCCAAATCTGCTCAACGAGCGCACGATTTTGCACACTTTGGCCGACCGACCCTGAGCAGGGAGGACTGGCGCGTGGCAGAGCAGCCCATCGAAGAGCCGGAGTTCGACGTGTTCCTCTCCGGTCTGCTCTTCTACGACGTCGTCTTCGCCGGGCTGGACCAGCCGCCCACGCCCGGCACCGAGGTGTGGACCCGCGGCCTCGCCTCGGGTCCTGGCGGCATCGCGAACTTCGCCGTGACGTTGAGCCGGTTCGGCCTGCGCACCTCGCTGGCGGCGGCCATCGGCGGCGACTTCCACGGCGACCACTGCCGGCAGACGCTGGCCGAGTCCGAAGGCGTCGACCTCTCGCGGTCGAGGCAGTTCCCCGGCTGGACGATGCCGGTGACCGCATCGATCGCCTACGACGACGACCGCGCACTCGTCACGCACGGCACCCCGCCGCCCATCAGCGCCGACGAGATGATCGGTGATCCGCCCCGCAGCCGTGCCGCGATCGTCCACATCGGACCGGAACCCGCCAGGTGGCTGGAGAAGGCGCTCGCCGGCGGCAGCCTGGTCTTCGCCGACGTCGGCTGGGACCCGTCGCAGGAGTGGGCACCCGCGGTGCTGGGCCAGGTCGCGCTGTGCCACGCGTTCATGCCGAACGCCGGCGAAGCCATGAGCTACACCCGCACCAGCAGCCCCCGCGACGCGTTGTCGCGGCTCGGCGACCTCGTGCCGCTCGCCGTCATCACCCTCGGTGGCAACGGCGCCATCGCGGTGGACGCCACCACCGGCGACAGCGCTTCGGTGCCAGGACTGGACCTGGACGTCGTCGACACCACGGGAGCGGGCGACGTGTTCGGCGCGAGCCTCGTCACCGCCACTCTGGCCGGCTGGCCGCTGGTCGAACGACTCCGGTTCGCCAACCTCGCCGCGGCGCTGTCGGTCGGGCAGATCGGTGGTGCCCCCGCGGCACCTGGCTGGAAGGGCATCGCCCGCTGGTGGCACTCCGTCCAAACCGGACGCGAGCACCACGAACTGCGGCGCGACTACGCCTTCCTCGACAGCGTCATCCCTCTAAACCCCCTCGAAGGGTAGGAGCACCGTGGAACTGTCTCGGCGACGAATCCTGCAGCTCGGCATCTTCGGCGTGGCGGGCATGACGGTGGGCGGCACGGCCGCCTGCTCGACCTCGGCGTCCGGTGGATCGGGCGGCGACAAGGCCATGGACCTGTGGTACTGGGCGGACGGGCTCGGCAAGAAGGTCGTCGACGAGGCCGTCACCCGCTTCACCGAGGTGGAGTTGCGGCCGCAGCAGATCGGCGGCAACTTCAAGGAGAAGCTGGTCACCACGATGTCCAGCGGTGGCACGTTCATCCCCGACATCACCGGCATCAAGGGTGAGGACTTCGCCTCGTTCACGCCGCAGGCAGACCGGTTCCACAACCTCCTCGACCTGGGCGCGGACAAACTCGCGAGCCAGTACCTGCCGTGGAAGTGGAAGAAGGGCATGACCAAGGACGGCAAGCTGATCGGGTTCCCGATCGACATCGGCCCGACAGCCCACTTCTACCGCAGGGACGTGTACGCCCAGGCCGGGCTGCCGTCCGAACCGGACAAGGTCGCCGCGCAGATGTCCACCTGGGACGACTACTTCGCCGCCGGCGTGGAGCTCAAGAAGGCCGTGCCCACCGCGTTCATCGTCTCGGAGGCGTGGGCGGTCTACAACGTGGCCGTCGGGCAGGCGAACGCCCGCTACATCGACGAGAACGAACGTTTCATCGGCGACCAGGACCACATCCGCAAGGCGTGGGACCTGGCGGTCCGCGCGACCCAGCTCGGCATCAACGCCAAGACCAAGGCGGGCACACCGGACTGGAACGCGGGCCTGGCGAACGGCACTATCGCGAGCCTCACCGGCGCGTCCTGGGTCGCCGTGGACATCCAGTCGGCCGCGAAGGACACCACCGGCAAGTGGGGTGTCGCCGCCGGGCCGGGTGGGACGGCCAACATCGGCGGCTCGTTCCTCGCCATTCCCAAGGAGTGTCAGCAGCCCGACGTGGCGTTCAAGATCATCAGCTGGATCCTGAGCCCCGAGAACCAGGCCAGGGGGTTCACCGACTCCGCGCTGTTCCCCTCGACCCCCGCGACGTACACGATGCCCGCGCTGACCTCGCCGTCGGAGTTCCTCGGTGGTCAGGTCCCGACCCAGGTGCTCGGACCGGCCGCCGAGAAGATCCCCGCCCAGTACGAGAGCCCCAACGACCAGGCGGTGTCGGCGCCCTTCGCCATCGAACTGGGCAACATCGAGGCGGGCGGCAAGGACCCGAACACGGCGTGGGCGGACGCCGTGGCCGAGGCCAAGCGGGTCGGACAACGTCTCGGGGTGAAGTGAGTTGGCTGCTCCACCGCTGGCCGACGCGCACCGGAGGACGCCGGTGCGCGCGGCCGCACCCCGGACACGGCGGAGGAAGCGGTCGTACTGGCCCCAGTACCTCGCGATCTCGCCGTTCTTCGTGATCTTCGCCGTGTTCGGGCTGTTCCCGGTGTTGTTCTCGCTGTACCTGGCGTTCCACCGCTGGAACGGCCTCGGCGAGATGGAGTTCGTCGGCCTCGACCAGTTCCGGTTCCTGGTGGAGGACAGCACGTTCTGGCTGGCGCTGCGCAACACCTTCGTCATCTGGTTCCTGTCGACCGTGCCGACCCTGTGTCTCGCGCTGGTGATCGCGGCGATGCTGAACTCCACCGTGCGGTTCACCTCGGTCTACCGGATCGCCTACTTCGTCCCGAACATCACGTCGCTGGTCGCCGTCGCGATCTTCTTCGGCGCGGTCTTCAGCACGAACTTCGGTCTGGTCAACGCCTTCCTGCAGACGATGGGCCTGCCCGCCTTCGAGTGGCTCACCGATCCGTTCGGGATGAAGATCGCGGTCGCCTCCGTGATGACGTGGCAGTGGACCGGCTACAACGCGATCATCTACCTCGCGGGCATGCAGGCGATCCCGTCCGACCTCTACGAGGCGGCGAAGGTCGACGGCGCCGGTCCGGTGCAGACGTTCTTCCGCATCACCGTGCCGATGCTGCGCCCCATCATCCTGTTCACCGTCATCGTCTCGACCGTGAACGGCTTGCAGAGCTTCACCGAGTCGCAGGTCCTGTTCGGCAGCAACACGACGCTGAACCCGAACACGGGCGGGCCGGGTCAGGGCGCGCTGACGATGGTCTTGTACTTCTACCACCAGGCGTTCGACAACAGGGACTTCGGCTACGGCGCCGCCATCTCGTGGGCGGTCTTCCTGGTGATCGTTCTGTTCGCAGTGATCAACTGGCGGCTGGTCCAACGCCGCGTGAGCGAGTGAGGACACCGCATGCTTCTGCGCAGGCTCGCACTTCACCTGGTGCTGCTCTTCGGTGTCGTGTTCTCGCTCTTCCCGTTCTACTGGATGGTCGTGATGGCGACCAACATGACCAGCGACATCTACCGGTACCCGCCGAAGCTGACCTTCGGTTCCGAGCTGGCGACGAACATCGCGCACGTCTTCGAGAAGATCCCGTTCTTCGCGGCGATGGCCAACACCGCCGTGGTCGCGGTCGCCACCACGGCGCTGGTGCTGTTCTTCGACTCGCTCGCGGCGTTCTCCTTCGCGAAGTTCGACTTCCCCGGCCGAAGAGTCCTCTTCGGACTGTTGCTCGGGATGTTCATGCTGCCCGCCCAGCTCGCGCTCATCCCGCAGTTCGTCGTCATGGTGAAGCTCGGGTGGGCGGGGCAGCTGCAGGCGTTGATCGTCCCGGCGGCGGCCAACGCGTTCGGCATCTTCTGGATGCGCCAGTACATCTCCCGCGCGGTGCCCGACGAACTGCTCGACGCCGCCCGGCTCGACGGCTGCGGATTTCTCCGGCAGTACTGGCACGTCGCTCTGCCGGCGGTCCGGCCGGGCCTGTCGTTCCTCGGCATCTACACGTTCATCGCCGCCTGGAACGACTACGTCTGGCCCTTGATCGTGCTGGTCGACCCGGACCGCCTGACGCTGCAGGTGGCGTTGTCACAACTGAACAGGTCCTACGGCCAGGACTACAGCATGGTGATGGCGGGCGCCCTGCTCGCCGTGGTGCCGCTGGTGGTCGTGTTCGTGCTGTTCGCCCGAGGGTTCATCGCCGATGCCGTCAAGGGCGCGGTTCGTGGCTGAGCGGGACGCAGTCCTCCAGCACGCGCACGGTCCGTCCCAAGGCCGGGTTTGCCGATTCCTTGAGCCACAACAGGTGCAGTTCCACCGGCTCGGGCACGGCGGTGGCCAGCCGGATGAAGCCGACACCGTCGATGGGTAACCGTGCGGCGGACGCGGGGACGAACGCGATGCCCCGCCCGGCGGCCACCAGCCACAACATCGTGAGCACCTGGCTCACCGTGTGGACGGTGTTCTCGTGCGCGATCGGCGCGACCCCCGCGATCAGATCGTAGAAGTAGCGCGCTTTGCCGGGGGAGTGCATGATCACCGGCTCGCGGGTCACGTCCGCGGCCGTCACGTCGCGATCGAGCGCCAGCAGGGGATGGCCGGTGGGAACGGCGACGAGCAGGCTTTCCCGGTACAGCAACGTGGAGCCGAACTTCGTCCGGTCGAACGGCGGCCGGGCCAGCCCGAGGTCGATCTCCTCGTTCACCAGCCCCATGATCTGCTCGCGGGTGACCATCTCGGCCAGGTCGACGTCGATGTCCGGCAGGTGCTCGGCCATCTTCTCGAGCACCTGGCCGAGAATCCCGTAGGCCGACGCCGCGGTGAAACCGATCCGGACCACGCCGGTGGAACCCGAGGACACCCGCCTCGCCAGTTTCGGGGCGGTGTCGGCCAGCGACAACAGTCGCCGGGCCGCCACCAGGAACACCTCCCCGGCCGTGGTGAGGGTGACCCGTCGGTTGTTCCTGACCAGCAGTTGCGCGTCCACCGCCCGTTCCAGCTTCTGGATCTGCCGGCTCAACGGCGGCTGCGTCATCGCGAGCCGGGCGGCGGCCCGGCCGAAATGACGCTCCTCGGCGACAGCCACGAACCCGCGAAGCTGCTCCAGCGTGAAACTCATGCCCTAAAGGTATCCATCCATGCCACAACGGATTTGGACAGACATGAAAACAAGCTCCTAGGCTCGCTGCCTCGGACGGTGCTCACCGACTAGTGAGTCTGGGTGGCGACTTCTCAAAGGAGAACGACGTGACCGGTAACAACGGCGTTACCCGATGGGCGGCGGCCAGTCTCGCGCTGGGGCTGGCGCTCTCGACCACCGCGTGCGGAGGCAACCTGGGAAGTGGTGCGAACTCCGGCGCGCAGGACTTCCCGGGTGGGCAGCCGGTCACGATCTACGTCGGCCAGGACCCCGGTGGCAGTACCGACCTCATCGCCCGAGCCCTCGCCAAAGGCGTCTCCGACGATCTGGGCGTGGCCGTCACGGTGGAGAACAAACCTGGCGCCAACGGTGCTCTGGCCGCGAAGGAACTGGCGGGCAAGAAGCCCGACGGGCACACGCTGATGGTCTACAACGGCAGCCTCGCCTACATCACACCGCTCGCCGTGCCGCCCGGCGAGGCGATCGACATCGCCGGCTACGAGATCATCACGGGCATCTCCCAGGACGACTACGTTCTGGTGACCGCGCCGTCCTCGGGCATGGCCACGGTCGAGGACCTGAAGAAGGCCGGTCGGCCGATCACCTACGGCACCACGGGAGTGGGCACCGGCAGCCAGCTGTCACAGGCGCTGTTGTTCGCCCAGACCGGCGTCACCGCCACGCCCGTGCCGTTCGACGGAGGATCGCCCACGCTGACCGCCGTGCTCGGCGGCCAGGTCGACGTCGGTTCGATCCAACTCGGCGAGGCCATCGAGCAGATCAAGGCCGGCAAGCTCAAGCCGATCGTGACCTTCGCCGAGAAGCGTCCGTCCTATCTGCCCGACACTCCCACCGCGGTGGAGCAGGGCTACACCATCCCGGTGCAGCAGTCGCGGGCGATCTTCGCGCCCAAGGGCACCCCGCAGTCCGTGCAGGACCGGCTGCGCGCGTCGTTCCAGAAGGCCTTCGGAGCCGCCGACTACAAGAAGTTCAACGAGGACAACCAGCTCACGCCGAACGAGGTGGACGGCACCAAGCTGCGGGAGCAGTGGACCGCCAGTCTGGACGGCTACCGCAAGGTGGTCGACCAGTTCAAGATCACGCTGGGCAAGAAGTGACGGAGCCGGGTTCCCGGTCGAACGGGGACAAGACCGCGGCCGATCCGCCCGCGGAGTTGAGTCTGGCCGACGCGGTCCACGAAGTGGAGCAGGCCGAGCACGACCTCCGGCCGCCCGCCGCGGGGCCGGTCACCAACGCCGTCGTCGCCGCCGTGGTGATCCTGCTGGGAGCCGCGGCGCTGCTCGGCTCGTGGTCCCTCGGCGTGGGCAGCGCGCGCACGCCCGACGCGGGCATGTGGCCGTTTCTGGTGAGCGTTGTGCTCGTGGTGCTCGCTGTCGTGTTGTTGGTGACAGCCAAGCGAACCAGCGATGCCGAGCGGTTCTCCCGCGGCAGCTGGCTGGTGCTCGCCGGCCTGGTGACCATGGTCGTGTTCGTCGCCGTCGTAGAGCACATCGGCTTCGAGATTCCCGCCGCTCTGCTCTGCTTCGTCTGGCTCCGCTTCCTGGGACACGAGGGCTGGCGCACGTCGATCATCGGCAGCGCCGGGGTGGTGGCCGCCTTCTACGTCATCTTCGTGGCGGCCCTGTCGGTTCCCATCCCGCACCTGTTCTAGGAGAGTCCGTGGACCTGTCTCCCGTCATCGACGGTTTCGGCGTCGTCCTGGAACCGGCGAACCTGTTGTACTGCCTGATCGGTGTGGTCATCGGCATGGTGATCGGTGTGCTGCCGGGCCTCGGTCCCGCGGCGACCATCGCCATCCTGCTGCCGGTCACCATCGGCCTGGAGCCCGTGACCTCGATCATCATGCTCGCCGGCATCTTCTACGGCGCGCAGTACGGCGGCACCATCACCTCGGTCCTCCTGCGCCTGCCCGGCGAGGCGTCGTCGGTCGTCACGGTCTTCGACGGGTACGCGCTCGCCCGTCAGGGCAAGGCGGGAACCGCGCTGGGCATCGCCGCCATCGGTTCCTTCTTCGGTGGCACGGTGTCCATCGTGGCCCTGTCGCTGCTCGCCCCGCTGGTGGCAGGGGTCGCCCTCGACTTCGGGCCGCCCGAATACACCGCCCTCGCGCTGCTGGGCATCCTGCTGGTCTCGACCGTCAGCAGCGGCCACCGCCTCAAAGCCGTCATCGCCGCCTGCCTCGGCCTGCTGCTGGCCACCGTCGGCCGGGACGGTTTCACCGGAGCGGAACGCTTCACGTTCGACAACCTGTCGCTGGCCGACGGCCTGGATTTCGTGCCGATCGCCATGGGACTGTTCGGCCTCGGCGAGATCCTCCACAACCTCGAGGAGCGCCACCGCGCGACACCGGCCCCGGTCGCCGTCGCGAACGTCTGGCCGGCCAAGGCCGACCTCAAGCAGTCCTCCGGCGCCATCGGCCGCGGCTCCGCGCTCGGGTTCGTCCTCGGCATCCTGCCCGGCGGCGGCGCGACGCTCGCCTCACTGGCGGCCTACGCACTGGAGAAGCGCCGCGCCAAGGAACCCGAACGCTTCGGCAGGGGAGCGGTCGAAGGGGTCGCCGCCCCCGAGACGGCCAACAACGCCGCGGCGACGTCGTCGTTCATCCCGTTGCTGACCCTCGGAATTCCCGCCAACGCCACCATGGCCGTCATCTTCGGGGCACTGCTCATCCACGGCGTGAGCCCGGGACCGCAACTGGTCACCCAGGAACCCGAGTTGTTCTGGGGCGTGGTCAACTCGATGTACATCGGCAACATCCTGTTGCTGATCATGAGCATCCCGCTGGTGGGGCTCTTCGTGAAGATCCTGCGGGTGCGCGCGACCCTCCTCGCGCCCATCACCGTGCTGATCACCCTGATCGGCGTCTACACCGTCAACAACGACGTCTTCGACATCGTGCTGGTGATCGTCTTCGGCGCCGTCGGCTACCTGATGAAGAAGTTCGGCTTCGACCCGGGCCCGCTCGTGCTGGCCTTCGTGCTCGGCTCGCTGCTCGAGGACTCGCTGCGGCGGTCGTTGCTGATCTTCGACGGTGATCCGACGGGTTTCCTCACCCGCCCGATCTCGGGAGTCCTGCTCGCGATCTTCGTCCTCGTCGCCCTGCTGCCACCCGTGCGCGCCGCGCTGTCCCGCCGCCGTGCTCGTCAACCCTGATCTTCGCGCTCACGTCCCGGCCGTCAGCACATCGGCGGCCTTCTCCAGGACCGCGACGACATCGCGGACACGTAGCCGTACCGCCCCTTCGCGGTCGCCGACGCCATCGATCCGTGAGATGAGCCGGTACTGGAGCGTGCCGTCCGGGTGCAACTCCGCGGCCAGGTCGTCGGTGGTGGCGCCCCACTGCGCGAAGTCCTGCAACCGCCGTGATCGGCAACGGGCAGCGTTCGCCCGCAGCGAGTTCGCGAACTGCGGCACGTACACCGTGTTGTCGAATCGGGTGGCGTTGGCGCCGTCCAGCCACAGCGTGCAGGTGCGCAGTTGTGGCCCGTCCGGGTCGGCCGGTCCGATCTCCAGCGCGAGGCGTGACCGGTCTCCGATCAGGAGATCCGTTGCGCACCAACGGGAAACGTCGATGTCGAAGTCGAGCGCCGTGGTCACGGCGGCCAACGTGGCCGCGGTCTCGTCCTCGTCGAGCGTGACCGACTCGGGCAACTCGGTGAAGCCCAGATGTTCGAGCGTGGTGCGCAGGTTCGGGTAGTGGGGCGGCCGGTCGGTGTACACGCCGATGTTGCGCAGCGTCGGCACGTGCGGCCGGTCCGCACCGGGCAGCCGCGTGCCTGCCAGGTACACCCGCGCGGCCCTGCGATGCGGCGCGGCGTAGTCGGCCGGACCCAGCTCGACCGCGAAGCTCGCCCGGTCGCCGTACACCCCGGCAGTCCGCGTGGCGAATGCGCCGAGCAACTCATCGGCCACCGCGCGCCACGCCGCCGCGTCCTTGCCGCTGACCTGCGCGAACCTGCCGTCAGCCGAGATGTCGGACCCCTGTCCGGCCAGCCCGAGCAGGCCGTTCCCGCTGTGGTAGCGCACCAGGTACTCCGGGTCGAGCATCCCGCGGTGCAACGCGGCCACCGAGCGCGGGGTGATCGGCAGCTCCGGGAGTGCGATGGCCGCGTCGATCCGTTCGCCCCAGTGCTCGCAGCCTTCGAGCACCGCGGCCACCTCGGACACGTACTCGTCGGTGCCGGTCAGCTGACACAGCACCTGCGCGGTGCGCACCCGGAACACGCCGCGAGCCGAGGGAAGAGCGGACCGCAGCAACGCGGCCGCGTCCGACGGCGCACGGCCGAGGCGGGCCAGAGCGCCCAGCGACTCGACCGCGACATGATCGTGATCGGCGACACCGGCACGCAACATCCGCTCCGCTCGCTCCGGCCGGTGCTCGTGCTCGGCGACCAGCGCACCGACGTCGGCGCCGTCGTGCCACACCAGGTACGGCTCGCCGAACACCTCTCGACGGAACTCGCTCCACGCATCGCCCACCTCGGTGAGGCTAGTGGTGTGGCCAGCCTGCGAAGAGCGCATCTATGAGATGAGTGGCGGGCTCAACCGGCGAACAGGTGGCCGAGCCGGTAGTCGATGATCCGCGTCGCCTGTTCGGTGTCGTAGGCCTCGACCAGCATCGCGCTGAGCAGGCCGGCGGTCATGGTCGCGAGCGCGTCGGCCTCCAGCCGGGTGTCGAAGTGCGCCGGAACGCCGCCGCGCTGCTGGGCCTGTTCGAGCTGGTCGGCGAGCAGGCGCACGAGGTGGGGGAACATGGCCTGCTGGTCCGGAGCCTGGCCGCCACGGGTGACGTCAACGGCGAAGTAGGCGATCTGCACCGCGCACAGCATGCGGGTGCGTTCGTCGGTCGGCAGCACACCGAGCAGGCACGCGCGGATGACGGCGCGTTCGTCGCCGGTCCGGAACGCCTCGGCGATGCCGCGTCCTGTCCGCTCGCCGCTCAGTTCGGTGATGCGTTGCCAGGCGTAGTGCAGCATCTGTTCTTTGGTGGGGAAGTAGTACTGCACCTGGAACATCGAGATGCCGGCCTCCGCGGCGACCGCCCGCAGCGTCACCGCCTGAAGACTCCGCGTCGCCGCGATCCGGAAGAGCGCCTCCGCGATCTCACGCCTTCTCTCGTCGTGGTCAACGCGTTTCGGCACGTGATCACTGTGTCACACCGGCCGCTGTTGGCAGGACGGACCGGCCGCTATAGCATTGCATCTGCATTGGAAAAACGGGTCTGGGGGTCGAGATGCTCGGAAAGTTCGTGGATCAGAAGGCGCAGGAGAGGTACTTCGCCACGTACGACGCGATCTTGCGGAAGTGGCCCGTTCCGGCCGAGGAACTGGACGTCGAGACGCGGTTCGGGCCGACCAGGGTCCGGCGCAGCGGCACCGGTCAGGGCACGCCGATCGTGCTGCTGCACGGTGTCATGGGCACGTCGCTGTCCTGGTACTTCTTCGTCGCGGAACTGGCCGAGCGGCACACGGTGTACGCGGTGGACACGATCGGCGAACCGGGTCGCTCTGTCCAGACGCGTCCCGTGCAGAGCGGCCAGGACCAGGCGGAGTGGCTCGCCGACGTGCTCGCCGGCCTCGGCCACGAGAAGTTCCACCTCGTCGGGATCTCCCGCGGCGCCATGATCGCGCTGGACCTCGCCATGCGCTCCTCCGACCGGATCGCGAGCGTGATCGCCGTCGAACCAGGGGGCTTCGGGACCATCGGGTTGCGGTTCGTCCTCTGGAGCTTCGGCCAGATGTTCCGCTGGCTGCTGCCGGCGCCGATTCTGCGCCGGGTCATGTCCGGAGATCCCCACGTGCGCCGCACACTGGCCCCGTTGCTGCTCCGCGGGCTCAAGTACAAACCGCACTTCCCGCCACAGTACGAGTTCACCGACGACCAACTGCGCGCGATCGACGTGCCAGTCCACTTCGTGCTCGCCGAACACTGCGCCGTCCACAACTCACGCGAGGTCGCTGCGCGCGTCGAGGCGCTCAATCCCCTCCTCCGCGCGGAGATCGTGCCGAAGACCACCCACGCGCTGCCCCTGGAGGAACCGGACCTCACGATCTCCCGGATCCTCACCCTCGTCGAGGACGACAGGGCGGACTTGCCGGAATGAATGCAGTGAGCGTCGGTGCTTAATCAGCCGCCCTCGACGGGGACGTTGAAAGGAGCACGGCCACCGGCTGACACAATGGACGAATGGCTCTGGGTTACGTTCTCGCCGTGCTGGCGACCCTGGCGTCAGGCAGTGGTTCGATCTTGGAGTCGATGGGTGTCCGGCGGGTGGCCGCGCACGGTGGATCGTCTCTCGATCTCATCGCTCTCTGGCGTCAGTGGCTGTACTTCCTCGGCCTCGGTGTGAACCTGCTGGGATTCGCCTTCGCCTCCGCGGCATTGCATCGGCTGCCGTTGTTCCTCGTCCAGTCGATGCTCGCGTTCAGCGTCGGCGTGACCGCCATGATCAGCACTTTCATGGGCGCCCGCCTGCGTGCACCGGGATGGGGCGGGCTGGTCGTCGGCGCGACCGGCCTGGTGCTGCTGGGCGTGTCCGCCGAACCGGGCCCGGCACAGGCCCTGCCGTCGCATTGGCGGTGGATCCTCGTGGCCTCGGTGATTCCGGTGGCAGCGATCGGCGTCTACGCCCGGCGCCACAACCACGTCTGGGCGACGGTGGCACTGGCGTTCGGCTCCGGTGTCGCCTACAGCGTCGTCGGCATCTCGGCACGAACGCTCCACGTCCCGGACGCCGTGTGGCAGCTCGTCCTGGAACCGGCGGCCTGGTCCATCGTCCTCAACGGACTCACCGCGGCGGTGCTGTTCGCGTTGGCGTTGCAGAAGGGCGGTCCGACCGATGTGACCGCGATCATGTTCACCACCAACACGGCGCTTTCGTCGTTCGTCGGACTGGTCTACCTCGACGACCACATCCGCGACGGTTACGTGACCGCCGCCACCATCGGGTTCGTCCTGGCGATCGCCGGAGCGATCGCGGTCGCCCACTACTCGGCGAACACCCGGCAGAAAGAGCCCACGCCGGAGCCGGCCGGTGTGCGGGTGTGAGGCGCCTGCGTCCTTGAACGACTGCGCGGCGGACGCTGTCGCGACCGCCGCGCAGCCAGGAACCGCGGGTCAGCTCACCTGGTAGGCCCTGATGATCGTCTGGGTCACCGTGTTGCCGTCCTGGTCCGCGGCGCTTGCGCGCAGCGACACGAACCCGGCCGCCGGGTTCTGGATGACCGCCAGCCAGGCGCCGTTCGCGTGCAGCACCGGCACCCGCTGCCAGGTCTGCCCGTCGTCGTGGGACACCTCGACCTGGTTCGGCTTGGCCTTGCCGCCCTGCGAGCCCGGCTGCCGGTCGACGCGGAACGGCACCGGGAACAGCGTGTTGCGGGGCGCGCGGTTCGTCAGGTCGAGCTTGGGATCGAAACCGATCGACAGCAACGGCAGTGGTGTGGCGGCGGTGGTGTGCCCGGACCGGAAGCCCCATTCCGCGCTGACCTTCGTGGACAGCGGCCATCCCGGGTTGCTCCGGCTCGCCTCGGCGGTGAGCCGGTAGTTCGCCGCGGCAGCGGGCACCGTGAACTGCCCGCTGCCGGGTTGGCCGCTGCGGGCGATCTCCTTGCCGTCGACGTAGAGCACGGTGTCGCCGGTGTCGCCGGAGTCGGGGAACCCGGAGTGGCCGGCCGAGTCGGAGAACAGCGGCAGCCGGGCGTTGATCTTCTCGCCCGCGCGGTACGCCAGGTGCGGCTCGGGCGAGAAGAAGCCCACCGACCCGGTGACGCCCGGCCCGATCACGGCCTTGCCCCAGTCCACAGCGGCCTTGTCGCCGGGCTTGAAGGTCCGCTTGGCGGCCTCGTAGTTCTGCGCGGAATCGCCCGCCGGCACGCTCACGGAGTTGGTCCAAGTGGCAGGGGAGTAGTACTCGGTCCGCTCCAGGGGTTGCGGAGTCGACGTCGACTCCAGCGCGCCCTCCAGGTCGTACTTCCCGTCGGTGGCGAACATCGACGCGTAACCCACACCGTCCACCGGCGCCCGGTAGGTCGTCTTCACCGTGGCCAGGTCGCTGTTGCGCGGCCGGTAGGTGACGTTCGCCGGAATGTCCCCGTAGCTGGGGAACACCAGCTCGTACCGGTACGGGCTGACCGGCAAGCCGGTCAGCGTCACGGACGCGTTCGGCAACTTCGCCAGCCGAGCGCCGTCGGGGCTGAACGTGTACGTCAGCGGCAGTGGCGGCGCCTCCATCAACCGCACAGGGCTGCCGGAGAAGTGGAACAGCGCCGAGTTCGCGCCCGCCTCGGCGATGGCCCGCACCCGCGGGCTGAACTCGAGGCCCTCACCGTTGCCCAGGGTGAACACCGCCAGTTTGCCCTTGAGATCGGCCGCGGCGATCTCGCCGGGGGTGGCATGTCCAACGTCCACAGCGGACAGTGCGTGAGAGCCGGCCGGCTGCGGCGAGCCCGGTATCCACTGCACGGGGATCTCGAACGACTCGGGCTTGTCGACCGTCAGCCGGACCTGGGGCCGTTCGAGCTTCATCCGGTCGAAGTACCGGAACTCCTTGGTGTGCTTGGTGGTGGGCGCGGTGTAGTCGTTGTTGTCCGACATGCTGTAGTAGCCCACGCCACGCGCACCGGTGTCGATGACCATCCCGTTCGTCCAGGAGATCGGGCGGGCGTCCTTCTCGTCGGTCTGCACGGTGACCTTTTTGCTGTTCCTGGCGTCCAGCGTGACCACGGTGTCCTTGTGCAGGTCGACCTCCGGGTCGGCCACCCTGGTGCTGGTCGGCAGGGGCTGACCAGGAACCGCCGTCTGGACCGTGCCCAGCACGGCGTACCGGCCCGCAGGCAGCCGAACGGTGCTGTTGTTGCCCATCAGGTCGAAGTCGTCCTGGCCAGTGCCCAGCGGAACCCATATCGCGCTCGCCAGCAGGCCGCCGGGCGGCGCGGCGCCGTTCTGGTCGATCAGCTTCGTCGTCAGGTCGTAGCTTTCCGGTTCCTTGTACGCGCCGACCGGCGTCTGGATCACCGTGCCGTCGCTGCTCTTGGCGACGAGCCTGCCGCCGTAGACACCGATCTGCGCGGCGGCGTGGTCGAAGGTGACCGTCACCGTGGCCTCACCGTTGGCGGGCACCGTGACCTCGTCGGCGTTCAGACGGAATGCCGGGACGTCCATGCTCAGCCGCAGCGAAACCGGTGCGCTGCCGGTGTTGCGGTACGTGATCTGCTTGGTCAGCGCGGGCTGGTTGTGCGGCCACCGCACGAAACCGAGACTCAGGCTCCCCGTGCTGGGGATGATCGTCTGCCTGGACGCCCGGCTCACGTCGAGCCGGCCGGCGCCCTGCTGGTAGATCGTGGCGTCGATCGGGCTCGCGCTGCCCATCAGCGCGGCCTTGAGCTGCGGGCCGGTCCAGTCCGGATGCTGTGCGGCCAGGATCGCCGCGGCACCGGCCACGTGCGGCGTCGCCATGGAGGTGCCGCTCAGCCGCGCGTGGTGCTCGCCGACAGCGCGGTCGGCGAGCGTGCCCTCGGCCCGTGCGGCCACGATGTCCTCGCCGGGCGCGGCGATGTCCGGTTTGACGGCGTAGTCCTTGAACCGCGGTCCCGGCTGTGAGAACAGGCTGTACTTGTCCTGCTTGCTCACGCTGGCCACGGCGAGTGCCGCGTCCGCGGACGCCGGGCTCGAGACCGATGTCCTCTGGCCGTAGTTGCCCGCAGCGACCACGAACAACGTGCCCTTCTCCGCCGAGAGGCGGTTGAGCGCGATCTCCAGCGGGTCGCTGACGCCGTCGCCGGGGCCGCCACCCAGACTCATGTTCACGACCTTGGCGCCGCTGTCCGCGGCCCACTGCATGCCCGCGAGGATCGCGTCGAACGGGCAGCCGCTCTTCTGACAGACCTTGCCGATCAGCAGGTCCGCGCCCTTGGCGACGCCGGTGTACTGGGCGCCACGGCCGGCGACGGTCGAGGCCACGTGCGTGCCGTGCCCGACGTTGTCGACGATGCCTTCGCCGGTGAAGTCCTTCTCGCCCTTCACGATCCCGGCCAGATCGGGGTGTTTCGGGTCGTAGCCGGTGTCGAGGACCGCGACGGTCGCGCCCGCGCCGGTGTGCCCGGCCTGCCAGGCGGCCGGCGCGCCGACCTGCGGCACGCTCACGTCCAGTGACGGCTGAACCTTGCCGTTGAGCCAGATCTTGCCCACGTCGGCCTTGTCGAACAGTTCCGCGGCCTTGTTCTTCGGCGTGGCCACCGCGGAGAGCGCGACCGACGGCAGTTCACGGGTGATCCTGCCGAGCGTCCGCGCGCCTTTGGACTCGACCAGCAGCGGGATCTCCGGCGTGTGGGCGTCGTCGTAACCCAGGTCGATCAGGCCGGTCACGTCGAACAGCTTGCGATCCAGTTTGCCCGCCCGGATCAGCGGCTCGGCGACCGACGGGATCACCGTGACGCCCTTGGCGCTGACCGACTTGATGAACCGCACCGGCCCGAGCCGGGCGGCCGGCTGGATCTTCGCGTCCCAGGAGCCGTCCTTCCTGGTCACGGTCACCTTGTCGCCGGTGATCAGCGTGACCGTCCTGGGCGCCTCGGCCGGCGCCGGTGTGGGTTGTCGCGCGGCTGCCGGTGAGACGGCCACACCGGTGGCCACCACGGCTAAGACCGCCGCATGGATGAAACCGCGTTTGCGCACAGATCGCCCCTTGTGACGTCGGCTGGTACTTCCCCCGTACCTCTATGACTCGTGAGTGGATCAACCTGTTTATTCGCCGAAGCCGGTAAACGGATCGCCGTCGAGGTGAGTCTTCAAGGGTGATGGCTGACTACGACGACTTCGCCCGAGCGCAACTACCGCGGTTGCTGCGGTACGCGACGATGCTCACCGGCGAGCGGGAGCAGGCGGCTGATCTGGTGCAGGACGTGCTGGTCAAGGTGTACCGGCACTGGTCCCGGATCAGCAGCACGGATCATCCCGACCGATATGTGCTGCGGATGGTGACCAACGGCTACCTGTCCTGGCGACATAGCTGGTCTGCACGTGTGATCGCGTCGGGTGACCTCCCGGACGAGCCACGGGCGGACGATTTCGCTTCGGACCACGCCGCGCGCGAGGACATGTGGCAGCGCTTGGCGCGGCTGCCCAAGCGCCAGCGGGCCGTGGTGGTGCTGCGGTACTACGAGCAGCTGCCCGATCCCGAGATCGCCGGGCTGCTCGGCTGCGCCCAGGCCACCGTCCGGGCGCACGCCCACAAGGCATTGGCGGCACTGCGAAACGGCTTGGCCATCGAGCAGATGGCGGAAGCCAGGGAGAGGTAATGAACATCGAGAACCTGATCAAGGACACCTTCGCGGCGCGCGAACACGACGCGCCCGACAGCGACGCGGTGCTCGCCGCGGCGCGGCAACGCATCGACAGCAGGCGCTCCGGGCTGAGCCGGCCGCTCGCGGTCGCCGCCGGGGCGACCGTGCTGACCCTCGGCGCGGTCACCGCCGTGGTGCTGAACCGGCCGGATTCCGCGGAGCAACCCCAGATCATCGCCAACGCGCCTCAAAGCAGCCAAACCCCGGTGCCCACCGGGCAGGCCGCGGCAGGACTGCAGATGCCCTACTCCCTCGGCTGGCTCCCGCCGGGCTCGGTCGCCTACCGGGCGCACCGGATCAACGTCGGGTCCAGCGCGGCCAAGCCGGACATTCCCCTGTACGGCGGCGAGTACATGCTGACCGTCACGGCCGATGGCCAGGTCCTGGAAGTCGACGTCCAGGAGTTCCGGATGGTGTCGCCGGACAAGGTGACGTTCAAGTCGGGTCCAGGCCAGGCTGTGACGATCAAGGGGCAGCCCGGGGTCGAGAGTTCGGTGTCCACCGGGCCAGGTGGGTACGAGCTGTACGTGGCGCACCCCGACGGCGGTTCGATGTACGTGAACGTGAACGCCGCGCCCGGCAGTGCCGCGCCCGCGCAGCAACTCGTCGACGCCGGCCGCCGGATCGCGGAGAACATCAAGTTCCCGGGCACGACGACCGTCACCCCGGCCTACGGCCTGCGCGACCTGCCCAACGGGTTGCGGATCTGCGCCTTCAACGTCCAACAGAGCCCGGCAGGGCCCCTGGGAGGGGCAGGGACCAACACGAGCTACTCGCTGGGCACGTGCACCGTCGAGCCGTCGATCTTCGTCAACAGCGCTGTCGTCGGCGACCCGACCGGCACACCGGGACAACCCGTGCAGGGCCACGCGACGCGCTACGTCAACGAGAACGGCTACCACCAGCTGTGGGTCCTCGGCGCGGTCGAGGGAGGCCCGGTCGTCATCGCCGGCCGGGTACCGCTGGCCGACCTGTACGACATCGCCAACCGGCTCGTCCTGCCGCACTGACCGCGGCTCGAACAGCGGTGAGCCAGAACCTGTTGCCGTACTGGGGGTACAGGTTCTGGCTCACCGCTGCTCACGTGTCGGTGTTGTTGTTCTTGCGGTAGGCGCTGGGCGATTGGCCGTAGGCGGCTCGGAACCGGCGGGTGTCGGCGCAGAGTTTGTAGAGATGGCGCAGGGAGATGTTGTGGGCCGCCGCGATCTTGGCCGGGCTCAGGTCGGGGTCTGCCGCGTCGAACACCTCCACCGGCACGCCGCCGGGGTTGTCCTCGGTGCGCAGCATGAACGGTGGCACCGCCGAGACGAGCACGACCTGCGCCACCCGGCCGGTGCCGTGCCGGCCGACGTAGCGCGCGACGTCGCCGCCACCGGTGGAGAACCCGACCAGAGTGACCTCGTCCAGGTCCAGGGACGTCAGGAGCGCGGCGAGGTCGTCGGCGTAGGTGTCCATCTCGTTGCCGTGCCACGTCTGGGTGGACCGGCCGTGCCCGCGCCGGTCGTGGGCGATCACCCGGTACCCGTTGTCCGCCAGGAAGAGGCCCTGGGCCTCCCAGCTGTCGGAGTTCAGCGGCCAGCCGTGGCTGAGCACCACCGGGCGGCCCGAACCCCAGTCCTTGTAGAAGATCTGTGCGCCGTCGGACGCTTCGACGTAACTCACCGCGGTCTCCCTCGAAGTCGGTTCTGTCCCGACGATTCCCGGAGACCAGCGGTGCTCGAATCCCGTGGTTCGCGTAGTGGAAGACGCGCACCACGTGGTGATGTGATCGGAGAGCGTGCGGAGGAAGCAAGACGGGCCGGAGACCACGCCGAGATCATCAGAGACCGGTGCGGCGCCATAATCTGCGTATGACTGTTTCGTCTTTCGACCCGCGCGACCTGCTTGCGGAAAGCCGTGCCGGTGTTCTCGCGACAATCAAGCAGAGCGGCGTTCCGCAGCTGTCCCCCGTGTGGCCCTTCTACGACCGGGACGCGGGTGTCGTCTACGTGTCGGCGGACGCCAATTCGGCCAAGACGGCCAATCTGCGTCGGGACCCGCGCGCCGCGTTGGAGGTCACCAGCCCCGACGGCTGGTCGTGGGCGACCGCTGAGGGCACGGTCACGGTGACCGGCCCGGGAACCGACCCGAACGGACCCGAGGTCCAGGCCCTGGTGGACTACTACCGCGTCGCCGTGGGCGAGCACCCGAACTGGGAGGAGTACCGGACGGTCATGGTCGCCGACCGCCGCGTCCTCATCACCATCAAGGTCGACCGCGTGTACGGCAACAAGCTCAACGCAGAGGCCTACTCCTAGAACAGAGCGGGCTGCACGTGAGGGGGCCGTGTCCATCGTTGATGGACACGGCCCCCTCACGTGCGGGTGGCCGCGGCTCAGCCGAGCAGGGCCTTGCCGTCCTCGTCCCGGATGAGGCCGATCAGCGTGCGCAGACCAGTCTCCGTGCGGGCGATCTCCTCGTCGGTGATGTGGATCGACGGTTCGAAGCGCAGGGTGCTGGTGGCACTGGCGGTGGGGAAGACGCGCATGTTGTGCTCGCGCAGGAGGTAGCCCGAGAACATGTAGCCGATCAGGCCGCCCTTGGCCTGCTCGGCGATGATGTCGGAGTCCGAACCGGACAGGTCGTGGAACTCCAGGCCCGTCATCAATCCCTTGCCGCGCACGTCTTTCACGACGTCACCGAACTCGTCGCGCAGCGAGCGCAGCATGGCGAGCAGCTTGTCGCCTCGCTCGGCCGCCCGCCGGTACGCCGCGCCACCGTCGGCCTCCAGCATTTCCACGGCGCGCAGGGCGACGAGGGTGGAGAGGCTGTCCTTGGCGTACGTGGAGGTGTGCAGCAGCTCGAAGTCGGTGCGGTAGATCGACGACCGGATCAGCGTGACCGCGGCCTTGGCGACACCGCCGCCCAGACTCTTGGCCAGGGTGATGTAGTCGCCGCGCAGTCCCAGGTGCGACGCGGCGAAGAACGCTCCGGAGCGGCCCATGCCGCTCTGCACCTCGTCCACGATGACCGGGATGCCGGCGGCGTCGAGCCGTTCGCGGACGCGCGCGATGGAGTCGGCGTCCAGGACGCGGATGCCCGCCTCACCCTGGATGGGCTCCAGGACGTACGCGCTGATCACCGGCAGCGGACGCTCGACGACCCGGATGACGCCGCCGTCGACGGCGAGGTCGAACAGGGTCCGGCTCTCGGCGGCGATCGCGGCGGAGACGGCGTCGGCGTCGAGCGGCACGAACCGGCACGGCGCGGCCATGGCGGTGAACGGCGTGCGGTAGGCGACGTTGTGGGTGAGCTGGATGCTGCCCGCGAGCTTGCCGTGGAAGGAACCCTCGGGAGCGAGGTAGACCGGCGGCGTGGCGGCGCGCTCGGCGTTGGCGGCACGCAGGGCGGCGACGACCTCGTCGAGGTCCGACCCCGGCAGGGGTGACGCGTCCAGCGTCGCGCCGGAGGCCGCCGCCGCGATGGCGGCCTCGATGTGGGCTTCGACCTCGGCGAGCGCTTCGCCGATCTTGAGCACGCGGTCCATTTCGGCGTGCTTGATGGCCACCTCGTTGGCCTCGGCGCCGCTGTTGGCGAAGATCACCTGGTAGTGCTCGTCGTCGCCGAACTCGCGGTGCAGGATGGTGTTCAGCGTCCACGCGAGGTCGTTCGCGTAAGGATGCCGGGAGAACTGCGCGTGAATCGGGCTGCCGCTGTCCAGGAGCGATTTCGTGTACTCGATGATCTCCGGGTTGTTGTGCCCGTGAATGGTCGACCCGTAGCCGCCGACGAGATCGAGCACCTCGATCTCGTCGCCACTGGTGTCGCGGTAGTACAGGGAGTCCTTCTGCGAGCGGGTGTATTCGACCCCGAGTCCCAGCGAGGCTAGCCAGCCGAACATGTACGGTTCGGCCAGTTCGGGCTTGTCGACCACTGGGTTCATCTTCTTCCCCAATCCACGCCGGTTATCGGGGACGACCGTAGCCAACGTCCGGTGAATCTCCGTCTACATCTGGTCTTTCTCCGGTAATGGTCCACGGGACGGTTGATGCGGGAACTTTTTCCGAGAATTTACCGGGCTGTTCCGGGAACTGTTCGCCGGAAAGCCGGTAACCGACTGGTCAAACGGTTCGTTACTGATTTTAGGCCGTCGCGTCGCTGACTGTGGTTAATGTCCTCAGGGTTTGGGTCGGGAAAAACCCAACCGGTTTCCGCAAGCGAAGGGCAGACGATCCCATGGCGAGTGGTCAGCATTTCCACGTTTCCGAAGAAGAGGACGCGATCGCGGTCATCGGGATGTCCTGTCTGCTGCCAGGGGCACGTGACGTGGCCGCGTTCTGGGAGCTGCTGCGGTCCGGGCGCGACGCGCTGACCGACATGCCCGCGCACCGCTGGGAACCGATCTCCGCTGATCCGGGCGACCCGGTGCGCAGAGGTGGGTTCCTGGACTCGATAGCCGATTTCGACGCCGCCTTCTTCGGCATCTCGCCACGTGAAGCGCGGGCCATGGACCCGCAGCAGCGCCTGCTGCTGGAGCTCGCCTGGTCCGCACTGGAGGACGCCGGAATCGTCGCCGCCGACCTGGAGGGCAGTCCGACCTCGGTCTACGTCGGCACCGCGCGTGAGGACTACGCCGGTCTGGTCTACCGCCAGGGCTCGCCCGCGATCACCCAGCACACCAACGCGGGCGTGCACCGCGGCGTCATCGCCAACCGCGTCTCCTACGCCCTGGGCCTGCGCGGCGCGAGCCTGACCGTCGACACCAGCCAGTCGTCGTCGCTGGTCGCGGTGCACCTGGCCTGCGAGGCCCTGCGATCGGGGGACTCCGCACTGGCGCTGGCCGCGGGCGTGAACCTCAACATCGTGGCCGAGACCGTGCTCGGCGCCGAGCGGTTCGGCGGGCTGTCGCCCGACGGCCGCTGCCACACCTTCGACGCCAGGGCCAACGGCTACGCGCGCGGCGAGGGCGCTGCCGTGGTCGTGCTCAAGCCGCTGAGGGCGGCCATCGCCGACGGCGACCGGGTGCACGGCGTGCTGCTGGGCAGCGCGGTGAACAACGACGGCGCGACCTCCGGCCTGACCGTGCCGAGCGCGCTCGCGCAGGAACAGGTGGTGCGGACGGCGTACCAGCGAGCAGGCGTGTCCCCGGACGACGTGCAGTACGTCGAGCTGCACGGAACCGGCACCCCGGTGGGCGACCCGATCGAGGCCGCGGCGCTGGGCGCGTCGATCGGCACGCTCAAGCGGTCCGGCGACCCCCTGGTCGTCGGCTCCGTGAAGACCAACATCGGCCACCTGGAGGCCGCGGCGGGCATCACCGGCCTGGTGAAGACCGTGCTGGCGATCAGCAACCGGGAGCTGCCCGCGAGCCTCAACCACGAGACGCCGAACCCGGCCATCCCGTTCGACGAGCTGAACATCTCCGTCGTCACCAGCCACTCCTCCTGGCCGCACCCGGACCGCAGGCTCGTCGCGGGCGTCAGCTCCTTCGGCATGGGCGGCACGAACTGCCACGTGGTCGTGGCGGAGGCGCCGCCCGCCGAGCCCGCCCGGCCCGCCGAGCCCGCCGTGACCCGACGGCTCGCTGAGTCCGCCGCGTCCGCTGAGTCCGCCGGGACCCGACGGCCCGCTGATCCCGCTGATCCCGCCGGGGCCCGACGGTCCGACGTCGCGGTGCCGCTGCCGGTGGTCGTCTCCGGCCGGAGCCCACAGGCGCTGCGCGCGCAGGCCGAGCGGCTCCGCGCCGCCGTCGAGGAGGGGGACGCCGACGTCGCGTCCGTGGGTTGGTCCGCGCTGACCACGCGCACCCGGTTCACCCACCGCGCCGTCGTCGTCGCCGCGGATCGCGAGGAGCTGGCCGCCGGCCTGGGCGCACTGGCGGCGGACGCCCCCGCGGCCGGGCTCGTCACCGGCGTCACGTCGCCGGGCGCGACGGCGGCCGTGTTCACCGGTCAGGGCGCCCAGCGGATCGGCATGGGCCTGGAGCTGCACACCGCGTTCCCGGTCTACGCGCGGTCTTTCGACGAGGTCGTGGCGCTCATCGACCCGCACCTGGACCGCCCGCTGCGCGAGGTGATCGAGAGCGGGGAGGACCTGGACCAGACCGGGTACACCCAGCCCGCGCTGTTCGCGGTCGAGGTGGCGCTGTTCCGGCTGCTCGAGTCGTGGGACCTGCGGCCGGACTTCGTGATGGGCCACTCCATCGGCGAGATCGCCGCCGCCCACGTCGCGGGAGTGCTGTCCCTGCCCGACGCCGTCGCGCTCGTCACCGCACGCGGACGCCTGATGCAGGCGCTGCCCGGCGGCGGCGCGATGGTGGCCGTGGGCGCGACGGAGTCGCAGGTCGCCGAGCACCTGTCCGACACCGTGGCGATCGCCGCCGTCAACGGCCTTGACGCCGTGGTGATCTCCGGTGACGAGGACGCCGTGCTCGACGCCGCCGCGCGGTTGCGGGAGGCCGGGCACCGGACCAAGCGGCTTTCGGTGAGCCACGCCTTCCACTCCCACCGCATGGACGCGATGCTCGACGCCTTCCGCGACGTCGTGTCCGGCCTGGAGTTCCACCCGCCGCGGATCGCGGTGGTCTCCACGGTGACCGGACAGGTCGCCACCGCCGAGCTGCTGGCGTCCCCGGAGTACTGGGTGGAGCAGGTCCGCGCGACCGTCCGCTTCGCCGATGCCGCGCGCGCCCTGGAGGCGGCGGGTGTGCGCACGGTCGTGGAGTTCGGTCCGGACGGCGTGTGCTCGGCCATGGTCGCCGACAGCGTGGTCGACCGATCGGCGGTGCGGGCGGAGTCGGTGCTGCGCAAGGGCAGGCCGGAGACCCGCACCCTGATGACCGCGGTGGCGCGGCTGGTCGTGTCCGGGGTCGAGCTGGCGTGGGACTCGGTGTTCGCGGGCACCGGGGCACGCCGGGTCGACCTGCCCACCTACGCCTTCCAGCGCGAGCGCTACTGGGTCACCGAAGGCCCGGCCGACAGCGCGGCCTCAGCTGGCAGCGCCACCCCCGCCGACAGTGCCGGCAGCGCAGC
Source organism: Lentzea alba (assembly GCF_011067745.1). GTDB lineage: Bacteria > Actinomycetota > Actinomycetes > Mycobacteriales > Pseudonocardiaceae > Lentzea > Lentzea alba. The sequence goes on along the minus strand of NZ_JAAMPJ010000007.1, from coordinate 420,289 downwards.
CCCCGTCGGCAGCGCGGCCTCCACCAGCAGCGCGGCCTCCGCCGACAGCGCAGCCCCCGCCGCGCGCCCGGTCGCGGGCCGGTCCACCCGCACGGCCGACCTGGTGACCGCGCACGTCGCCGCCGTCCTCGGCCTCGCGCCCGGCCAGGCCGTCGAGGCCGACCTGCCGTTCCGCGACCTGGGCTTCAGCTCGCTGATGACCGTGGAACTCGGTGACGCCCTCGCGGCGGCCACCGGGCTGAGCCTGCCGTCGGGCACCCTGTACGACCACCCGACGCCCGCCGCGCTGACCGCCTACCTCGACACCCGGCTCGGCGGCGGTGACGCCGCCGACGACGAGTTCGCCACCGTCGGATCGGACGACGAGCCCATCGCGATCGTCGGAATGGCGTGTCGCTACCCCGGCGGGATCGCCTCGCCAGAGGACCTGTGGGGCCTGGTCGCCGGCAACGGCGACGCCATCTCCGGTTTCCCCGCCGACCGGGGCTGGCCAGAGGACCTGGTCGATCCCGACCCCGGCGCGTCCGGCAAGAGCTCGGTGCGCGAGGGCGGCTTCCTGCACGACGCGGGCCGCTTCGACGCCGGCTTCTTCGGCATCTCCCCGCGCGAGGCGCAGGCGATGGACCCGCAGCAGCGGCTGTTGCTGGAGACCACGTGGGAGGCGCTGGAACGGGCCGGTCTCGTCGCTCGTGATCTGCGTGGCTCCCGCACCGGCGTCTTCATCGGCGCCACGACGTTCGACTACGGCCCCCGGATGCACGACGCACCGGCGAGCGTGGAGGGGCATCTGCTCACCGGCGGCACGGCCAGTGTCATGTCCGGCCGCATCGCCTACCAGTTCGGTCTGCTCGGCCCTGCCATCACGGTGGACACCGCGTGCTCGTCGTCCCTCGTGGCGCTGCACCTGGCCGTCCAGTCGCTGCGCAGGGGCGAGACATCGCTCGCGATCGCGGGCGGTGTGGCGGTGATGTCCACACCGGGCATGTTCCTGGAGTTCTCCCGCCAGCAGGGTCTCGCGCCCGACGGCCGCTGCAAGTCCTTCGCCGCCGCCGCGGACGGCACCGCGTGGGCCGAGGGCGTCGGCCTGCTCGTGGTCGAACGACTGTCCGACGCCCGCCGCAACGGGCACCCGGTGCTGGCCGTGGTGCGCGGCACCGCCGTCAACTCCGACGGCGCGTCCAACGGCCTGACCGCGCCGAGCGGCCTGGCGCAGCGGCGGGTGATCCGCCAGGCCCTCGCCGACGCTCGACTGACCGGCGCCGACGTCGAGGTGGTCGAGGCGCACGGCACCGGCACCAGCCTGGGCGACCCGATCGAGGCGGCGGCGCTGCTCGCGACCTACGGCACCGACCGCGGCGACCGGGAGCCGGTGCTGCTCGGGTCGCTCAAGTCCAACATCGGCCACACCCAGGCCGCGGCCGGTGTCGGCGGCGTGATCAAGCTGGTGCAGGCGATGCGCCACGGCGTCGTTCCGGCCACCCTGCACGTCGACGAGCCGACCCCGCACGTGGACTGGTCCTCGGGCGCGGTCTCGCTGGTCACCGCGAACCGCGCCTGGCCGGAGACAGGTGAGCCGCGCCGAGCGGCGGTCTCGTCGTTCGGAATCAGCGGCACCAACGCCCACGCCATCATCGAGGTCGAGCCGCAGGCGCAGCGCACGGGTGGCGGTGACGCGTCGAGGACGCCGTGGGCGTTGTCCGCGCCGACCGCCGACGGCCTGCGCGCCCAGGCCGCGCGGCTGCGCGAGTTCGTGCTCACCCGGCCGGACGCGCACCCGGCCGACATCGGCCTCGCGCTGGCGACCACGCGCACCCCGTTCGCCCACCGCGCGGTGGTGCTCGGCTCGACCGGACCGGACCGGCTCGCCGGGCTGGCCGCGATCGAAGGCGGTGAGGCCACGCCCACCGCGGTGCGCGGCACGGCGTTGCCCGGCAAGACCCTGCTGATGTTCACCGGCCAAGGCGCACAGCGAGCCGGCATGGGAGAGGAGCTCCGCGCCGCGTTCCCGGTGTTCGCCGACGCGTTCGACGAGATCGCCGCGCACCTCGACCCGCACCTGGACCGCCCGCTGCGCGAGGTGATCGAGAGCGGGGAGGACCTGGACCAGACCGGGTACACCCAGCCCGCGCTGTTCGCCGTCGAGGTGGCGTTGTACCGGTTGGCCGCGCACCACGGCGTGACGCCGGACCTGGTGGCCGGGCACTCGATCGGCGAGCTGGCCGCCGCGCACGTGGCCGGCGTGCTCTCCGCCGAGGACGCCGCGACGCTGGTCGCCGCCAGGGGCAGGCTGATGCAGGCCGCGCGGTCGGACGGCGCGATGATCGCCATCGAGGCCGAGCCCGACGCCGTCTCCGCCTCCATCGCCGAGCACGCGGGGCTGGTCGACATCGCCGCGGTGAACGGCCCGAGGGCGGTGGTGATCGCGGGTGACGCGGAGGTCGCGAGCCGGGTCGCCCAGCAGTGGAAGGACAAGGGCCACCGGGTGCGCGCGCTGCGGGTCAGCCACGCGTTCCACTCGCCGCACATGGACGGCATCCTCGACCAGTTCCGCGCGGTCGCCGAGAGCCTGACGTTCCACACGCCCACCATCCCGATCATCTCCACCGTCACCGGCGCGGTCGTGGCCCCGGAACGGATCACGACCGCCGACTACTGGGTCGACCAGATCCGCTCGGCGGTGCGGTTCCACGACGCCGTGCTGACCGCGACCGGCCTGGGCGCGACGGTGTTCGTCGAGATCGGCCCGGACGCGGTGCTGACCGCGCTGGCCCGGGAGACCATCGAGACCGCCGGCGCCACCGCGACCGCCGTGCCACTGGCACGCGCGGACAAGCCGGAGGCCGACACCTTCGTCGCCGGGCTGGCGGGCGTGCACGTGGCCGGTCCCGAAGTCGACCTCACGCGGTTCTTCCCGGACGCCGTCCCCGTCGACCTGCCGACGTACGCGTTCCAGCGCGAGCACTTCTGGCTGACCGCGGACTCGCGCCCCGACGCACGAGGTCTCGGCCTCGACGCGGCCGGGCACCCGCTGCTCGGCGGAGTGGTCGACGTCGCCGACGACGGGAGCGCGGTGCTGACCGGCGTGCTGTCGACCAAGACCCACCCGTGGCTGGCCGACCACGTCATCGAGGGCGTCGTCCTGTTGCCCGCGACCGCGTTCCTGGAGCTGGCGTTCGCCGCCTGCGAGCACACGGGTGCCGAGCGGGTCGCGGAGCTGACGCTGGAGGCCCCGCTGCCGCTGCCCGAGGGGGAGTCGGTGCGGGTGCAGGTCAGGGTGGCCGCCGCGGACGACTCCGGCGCCCGCCGGTTCACCGTCCACTCCCGACCGGCCGGCGACGACCCGGCCGCCGCCTGGACCGAGCACACCGCCGGCCTGCTGGGGCCTGCCCAGGCGCAGCCCGCCGTGCCGGGGACTTCCTGGCTGTCCGCGGGCGCGGTCGCCGAGCCGGTCGACGGCACCTACCCGGCGCTGGCGGAACTCGGCTACGACTACGGCCCGGTGTTCCAAGGGCTGCGGTCGGTGTGGTCCGCGGGAACAGATGTCCTGGCCGAGATCGCGCTGCCGGAGGCCGACCACGACGACCGGTTCGGACTGCACCCGGCGCTCTTCGACGCCGCGCTGCACGCGTTGCTGCCCGACGCGGCACGCGACCGCGACGAGATCCGGCTGCCGTTCGCCTGGGAAGGCGTCACCCTGCACACCAGGGGAGCCACCGCCGCGCGGGTGCGGGTGTCACCGGTCGGGCGCGACGCCGTCCGGCTGGAGCTGACCGACACCACCGGTGCGCCGGTGCTCACCGTCGAGTCGCTGACCCTGCGCGGGGTCTCCCGCGCCGTGATCGGCAAGGCGGGCAAGAACACCTCGCTGTTCGGCGTTGCCTGGCCCGCGATCGCGAACCCCGGCAGCGGGACGCAGACCCGCGCCGACCTGGCCGCCACGCTGGCCGACACCGAACGCGCCGACGTCGTGGTCGCCACGCTGACCGGCGGTGGCGACTCCCCGGCCGACGCGCACGAGGCCACCGCGCTGGCGCTGACGCTGGTGCAGGAGTGGCTGGCCGACCAGCGGTTCGCCGACTCCACGCTGGTCCTGGTGACCAGCGGCGCGGTCGCCGCACTGCCCGGCGACCGGGTCGACGACCTGGCTCACGCGCCCGTGTGGGGCCTGGTCCGCTCGGCGCAGGCGGAGCACCCCGGTCGCCTGGTGCTGGTCGACACGGACGGCTCGGACGACGCTCTCGTCCTCGCGGCCGCGGCGAGCGGGGAATCGCAGATCGCCATCCGCTCGGGCAGGCTGCACGCCGCCCGCCTGGCGAGGACCACGGGCACGCCGACCGGGCGGACGATCGACCGCGACGGCACCGTCGTGATCACTGGAGGCACCGGCGGTCTTGGTGCCCTGATGGCCCGGCACCTGGTGTCCGAGCACGGAGTTCGGTACCTGCTGCTGGTCAGCAGGCGCGGCGAGGACAGCCCCGGCTGCTCCGCGCTGGTCGACGACCTCAGGGCGGCCGGCGCGCAGGTCCGGGTCGCCGCCGCCGACGTCGCCGACCGGGACTCGCTCGCCACCGCCCTCGCCCTGGTCCCGGCCGAACACCCGCTGACCGCCGTGGTGCACACCGCGGGCGTTCTGGACGACGCGACGATCACGGCGCTGACCGGGGAGCAGGTCGCGACCGTGCTGCGGCCCAAGGTCGACGGCGCGTGGAACCTGCACACCCTGACCGCCGACGACGATCTGGCCGCGTTCGTCCTGTTCTCGTCGGTCTCCGGGATCGTGGGCATGGCCGGGCAGGGCAACTACGCCGCCGCGAACACCTACCTCGACGCGCTCGCGGCCCGCCGAGCCGCCGACGGGCTGGCCGCGACCTCGCTCGCCTGGGGCCTGTGGGGCGCGGAAGCGGAGGGCATGGGGGCGACCCTGTCCGAGGCGGACGTCCAGCGCTGGGTCCGCGCCGGCGTGCTCCCGCTGACGCGGGCGCAAGGCTTGGCGATGTTCGACGAGGCGCTCGGCTCGGCCGACCGGCTGGCCGTGCCCGCCGCACTGGACCTCGCGGCCGGCGGCGCGCGCCCACGGCTGTGGCACGGCCTGGTCCGGCCGCGGCGGGGGGAACGCCGGGCGGTTCAGGACGGCTGGGCCGCGCGGATCGCCGCGCTGTCGGAGATCGAACGGGCGCCGGCCGTGCTGGAGCTCGTGCGGCGCACGGCGGCGCTGGTGCTGGGTCACGCCTCCGGTGCGGCGGTCGAGCCGACTCGGGCGTTCAAGGACCAGGGCTTCGACTCGCTGACCGCCGTCGAGCTGCGCAACCAGCTCGGCGTCGCCACGGGGGTGCGGCTGCCGTCCACCGTGGTGTTCGACCACCCGAGCCCGGAGGCGCTCACCGCGTACCTGCTGGGCCAGCTGGGTGGCGGCGACGCGGCCGGCACCGCGGTCAGGGCCACCGTCGCCGACGACGACCCGATCGCGATCATCGGCATGGCCTGCCACTACCCGGGCGGTGTCCGGTCGCCGGAGGACCTGTGGCGCCTGGTCGCCGACGGCGCCGACGCGATCAGCGGGTTCCCGACCAACCGGGGCTGGGACCTCGACCGGCTCTACGACGCCGACCCGGAAGCGATCGGCACCTCCTACATCAGGGAAGGCGGCTTCCTGCACGAAGCCGACCTGTTCGACCGGGACTTCTTCGGCATCTCCCCGCGTGAGGCCATCGCGACCGACCCGCAGCAGCGGTTGCTGCTGGAGACGGCGTGGAACGCCTTCGAGAGCGCGGCGATCGACCCGGCGACCCTGCGCGGCAGCAACACCGGCGTGTTCGTCGGGGCCATGTACGACGACTACGCGTCGCACCTGCCGTCCGTGCCACCGGAGTTCGAGGGATTCCTGCTGGTGGGCAACACCTCCAGCGTGATCTCCGGCCGCCTGGCCTACACCTACGGGCTCGAAGGCCCGGCGGTCACCGTCGACACGGCGTGCTCGTCCTCGTTGGTGGCCCTGCACCTGGCCGGGCAGGCGCTGCGGTCGGGCGAGTCGGACCTGGTGCTGGCAGGCGGGGTGACGGTGATGGCCGGGCCCAGCTCGTTCGTCGAGTTCAGCAGGCAGCGCGGGCTGTCGCCCTCGGGCCGGTGCAAGTCGTTCTCCGCCGACGCCGACGGCACGGTGTGGAGCGAGGGCGTCGGCCTGCTGCTCCTGGAGCGGCTGTCGGACGCCCAGCGCAACGGGCACCGGGTGCTCGCGGTGCTGCGCGGCTCCGCGATCAACCAGGACGGCGCGTCCAACGGGCTCACCGCGCCCAACGGGCCGTCGCAGGAACGCGTGATCCGGCAGGCCCTGGCGAACGCGGGACTGAGCCCGGCCGACATCGACGTCGTCGAGGCGCACGGCACCGGCACCCCGCTCGGCGATCCGATCGAGGCGCAGGCGTTGCTGGCCACCTACGGCGCCGCGCACGACGCGGACCGGCCGCTGTGGCTGGGGTCGCTGAAGTCCAACATCGGCCACTCCCAGGCGGCGGCCGGGGTCGGCGGCGTCATCAAGATGGTCGAGGCGATGCGGCACGGGACGCTGCCGCGCACGCTGCACGCCGACACGCCGTCCCCCCACGTGGACTGGTCCTCGGGCGGGCTGGCGCTGCTGACCGCGCAACAGGAGTGGGAGCGGGGGAGTGAGCCGCGCCGAGCGGCGGTGTCGTCGTTCGGCATCAGCGGCACGAACGCGCACGTGATCATCGAGCAGGCGCCCCCGGCCCCGGTCGACACCGCTGACCCGGTCACCGCGGTTGCGCCGCCGGTGCTGCCGTGGCTGCTCTCCGGCAACTCGGTCGCGGGCCTGCGCGCCCACGCGGCCCGGATCGGCGAGCTGCTGGCCGAGGGCGACGTCGACCGGCTCGACGTCGCCCTGTCCCTGGCCACCACGCGGTCTGCGCTCGCGCACCGCGGCGTGATCGTGGCCGCCGACCGCGACGAGCTGCTGCGCGGCCTGTCCGAGTTGGCCGCCGACGGTCCCGAAGCGGTGCGCGGGGTCCGCACCGAGGGCCTGACCGCGTTCATGTTCACCGGTGGCGGTGCTCAGCGCGTGGGCATGGCCAAGCAGCTCTGCGAGGCGTTCCCGGTGTTCCGGGACACCTTCCACGAGGTGGCCGACGAGCTGGACAAGGGCCTGCCCCGGCCGTTGAGGGAGGTCATCGAGACCGGCGACGAGCTGGACCAGATCAACTACCTGCTGCCCGCACTGTTCGCCGTGGGGGTCGCGCTGTTCCGCCAGCTCGCGGCGTGGGGCGTGCACCCGGACTTCCTCATCGGCCACTCGACCGGCGAGCTGATCGCCGCGCACGTCGCCGGGGTGCTGTCCCTGCCGGACGCGGCCACGCTGGTCACCGCGCGCGGTCGCCTCATGCGCGGCCTGCCCGAGGGCGGCGCGATGATCGCGATCCAGGCGACGGAGGAGGAGGTCGCCGCGACGCTGCCGGCGTCCGGCCGGGCGGTCATCGGCACCATCAACAGCCCGCAGTCGGTCGTCGTCTCCGGCGACACCGACGCCGCGGAGGCCGTTGCCGCGCTTTGGAAACAACGTGGGCGCAGCACCAAGCGACTGGCCGTCAGCGTCGCGTCGCACTCGCCCAGGATGGAACCGATGCTCGAGGAGTTCCGGGCTGTCGCCGAAGGGCTGACCTTCCACCGTCCGACCATCCGGGTCGTCTCGACGGTGACCGGCGAGGTCGAGTCCGGCGACCGGTGGGCCACCGCCGACTACTGGGTGGACCACGTGCGCCTGCCGGTGCGGTTCGTCGACGGCGTGCGCAAGCTGGAGGCCGAGGGCGTCAGCACGATGCTGGAGCTGGGCCCTGGCGGGGTGCTGTCGGCGATGGCCGCTGCCTGCGTGGAACGCGCGGTGCCGGTCCCGGCCATGCGCAACGGCCACGACGAGGCGCGGACCCTGGTCGAGGCGCTGGGCCTGCTGCACACCAGGGGCGTGCGGATGGACTGGGCGGCGTTTTTCGCTGGTACCGGGGCGAAGGTCGTCGATCTGCCCACGTACCCGTTCCAGCGCGAGCGCTACTGGCTGGAATCCGCGAGCACGCCGGCGGCGTTCGGCCCGCGGCCCGGCGACCACCCGCTGCTGGGCGGAGCCGTGCGGCTGGCCGACACCGACGAGGCGTTGTTCACCGGCGAGGTCTCGCTGGGGACGCACCCGTGGCTGGCCGAGCACACCGTGTCCGACGCCGTGGTGCTGCCCGCGCCGGCGTTGGCCGAGGCGGCTGCCTGGGCCGGCCGCGAGGTCGGCTGCCCGGTCGTGGCCGAGCTGACGGTGCTGGCCGAGCCCGCCGTGCCGGAGTCGGGCAGCGTGGTCGTGCAGGCCCGCGTCGGCGAGGCCGACGAGACCGGCGCGCGTGCGGTGTCCGTGCACGCCAGGGTCACCGAGGACGAGTGGGTCAAGGTGGCCGGCGGTGTGCTGACCGCCGAGACCGCGGCGGTGAGTCCGGCGCAGCGCGGCGACGCGGTCGAAGTGCGGCTCGCCGACGAGCACACTCGGGACGCGCGCGGGTTCGGGCTGCACCCGACCCTGCTGCGGCGGGCACTGGAGCTCGCGGGCGTCACCCGTGGCCACCTGGCTTCGCAGTGGCGCGGGATGCGGCTGCACGCCACCGGCGCCGCGGTGGTGCGGGCGCTGGTCACCCCGACCGGGGAGAACAGCGCGTCGGTGCTGCTGACCGACGCCGACGGTGGCCTGGTCGCCGCCGTGGACGCGGTCACCTGGCGCGACCGGAGGCCTGCCGACGTGGCCGGCGGTCCCGGCCCGGTCCGTTCGCTGCACCGGCTGGAGTGGACGGCGCTGCCGTTGACCCCCGGCACGTCCGCGGTCACCTGGGCCGCCGTCGGCGGCACCCGGACCGACCTGCCGGTGTTCGCCGACATCGCCGCCGTCGCCGAGTCCGGTGTGCCCGCCGAGGTGCTGCTGCTGAACGTCGAAGCCGAAGCAGGCGACGACCTCGCGGCGCGGACCCACGCGGTCACGTCGGCCGTGCTGGCGTCGCTGCGCACGTGGTCGGCCGACGAGCGGCTGGCCGAGACCAGGCTGGTGGTGCTCACCAGGAACGCCGCCGTCGTCGCCGGGTCCGACGTCGCAGACCCGGCCGCCGCCGCGCTGTGGGGCCTGGTCCGCTCGGCACAGCTGGAGAACCCGGGCCGGATCGTGCTGGTGGACAGCGACACCGACACCGCCGACCTGAACCTGCTGGCCGCACTGCTCGACGCCGACGAGCCCGCCGCCGCCCTGCGTGGCGGTGAGATGTTGGCGCCTCGCTTCGGGCGGGTCGACGGCTCGGCGGCGGACGGCGGCGGGAACGGCTGGCCCACCTCGGGCACGGTCCTGATCACCGGGGGCACCGGCGCCCTGGGTGCGCAGGTCGCCCGTCACCTCGTGGTCGAGCACGGCGTGCGGCGCCTGCTGCTGGTGAGCCGGTCCGGTGCGAACGCCGCGGGCGCCGAGCCGTTGCGGCTCGAGCTGGCCGAGCACGGCGCGTCGGTGGAGATCGTCGCCTGCGACGTCGCCGACCGTGACGCGATGGCCGCGGTGCTGGCCGGCATCCCCGCCGAGCACCCGCTGACCGCCGTGGTGCACGCGGCCGGGGTGCTGGACGGCAACCCGGTGACCGGGTTGGAGCCCGCGCAACTGGAGCGCGTGCTTCGGTCCAAAGTGGACGGCGCGTGGCACCTGCACGAGCTGACCGAGGGCATGGAGCTGTCCGCGTTCGTGCTCTTCTCCGCGCTCCTCGGCGTGTTCGGCGGTCCGGGGCAGGCCAACTACGCCGCCGCCAACGCGTTCCTCGACGGCCTGGCCCGGTACCGGGCGTCCCGCGGCCTGCGGGCGACCGCGCTGGGCTGGGGGCTGTGGGAGGTCGACGGCGGCATCAGCGCCGGCGTGACCGACGCCGACCTGAACCGCTTCCGCCGCGACGGGTTCGCCCCGCTCGGGGTGGCCCACGGGCTGGCCGTGCTCGACGCCGCGCTCGGCCTGCCCGACGCCGCGCTGACCGCGACCCCTCTCGACCTGGACGCCCTGCGTTCCGGTGGCGACGTGCCGCCGTTGCTGCGCGGCCTGGTCCCGTCCACCGGACGAGCCGCCGGGGCGGGGGAGGACGACGGGGTGCCCCTGGCCGAGCGGCTGGGCGGCCTGCCAGCCGAGAAGCACGAGGCGACGGTCCTGAGGCTGGTCAGCAGCCAGGTGGCGGCGGTGCTCCGCCTCCGCGACGCGGACGCCGTCGACCCCGATCGGCCCTTCCAGGAGCTGGGCTTCGACTCGCTCACCGCGGTCGAGCTGCGCAACCGGCTCAGCGCGGCGGTGGGCGAGCGGCTGACCGCCACGGTGGTCTTCGACTACCCGACGCCCGCCGCGCTGACCACGTTCCTGCTCGCCCTGCTCGCCCCGGACAGCGCGGCGTCACCGGCGTCACCGGTGCTCGCCGAGCTGGACAAGCTGGAGGACGTGCTGTTCGCCGTCGGCGAGGAGGACGAGAGCAGGGACTCGATCACCGTGCGCCTGCAGACGATCCTCTCCCGCTGGATGGAGACGTGGAACAGCTCCGGGATCTCCGCCACCACACCGGACGCGGCCATCGAGGAGGCGTCCACCGCGGAGCTGCTGGCGTTCATCGACAACCAACTCGGCCGAGCCGACAGCTGACACGTCCTGACGAGACTCTGAGAGAAGACCATGGCGGATGAGAAGAAGCTCGCCGAGTACCTGAAATGGGTCACGGCGGATTTGCAGAAGGCGCGACAGCGCATCACCGAGCTGGAGTCCGGGCGGCAGGAACCGGTCGCCATCGTGGGCATGGCCTGCCGCTACCCCGGCGGGATCGCCTCGGCGGACGACCTGTGGCAGTTCGTGCTCGACGGCCAGGACGCGATCTCCGAGTTCCCGACCGACCGCGGCTGGGACCTGGACCGGCTGTTCGACGAGGACCCGGAGACACCCGGCACGACCTACACCCGCTCGGGCGGGTTCCTCGACGACGCCACCGAGTTCGACGCGGAGTTCTTCGGGATCTCACCGCGCGAGGCGGTGTCGATGGATCCGCAGCAGCGGGTGGTGCTGGAGACCGCGTGGGAGGCCTTCGAGGCGGCCGGCATCGATCCGACCGCGCTCAAGGGCGCCGACGTCGGCGTGTTCGTCGGCGCGGGCGAGCAGACCTACCTGGGCCTGCGCGGACCGGCCGAGTTGGAGGGCTACCTGCTCACCGGGAAGCTCACCAGCGTGGTGTCCGGCCGGGTCGCGTACTCGTTCGGGTTCGAGGGACCCGCGGTCACCGTCGACACCGCGTGCTCGTCGTCGCTGGTCGCCCTGCACGTCGCCGCGCAGTCCGTGCGCTCCGGCGAGTCGAGCCTGGCGCTCGCGGGCGGTGTGACGATCAACGCCACGCCCGGCGGGTTCGTGGACTTCTCCCGCCAGCGCGGTCTCGCCCCCGACGGCCGGTGCAAGTCCTTCGCCGCGGCGGCCGACGGCACCATCTGGTCCGAGGGCGTCGGCCTGGTCCTGCTGGAGCGGCTGTCGGACGCCCAGCGCAACGGGCACCGGGTGCTCGCGGTGCTGCGCGGCTCCGCGGTCAACCAGGACGGCGCGTCCAACGGGCTCGCCGCCCCCAACGGTCCGTCGCAGGAACGGGTCATCCGCAGGGCGCTGGCCGAGGCGCGGCTGAGCCCGGCCGACGTCGACGTGGTGGAGGCGCACGGCACCGGGACCAGGCTGGGCGACCCGATCGAGGCGCAGGCGTTGCTCGCCACCTACGGCGCCGCGCACGACGCGGACCGGCCGCTGTGGCTGGGGTCGTTCAAGTCCAACATCGGCCACGCGGTGGCGGCGTCCGGCGTCGGCGGCGTCATCAAGGCGGTGCAGGCGATCCGGCACGGAGTGCTGCCCAGGACGCTGCACGTCGACGAGCCCACGCCGTTGGTCGACTGGGACCGCGGCGGCGTCGAGCTGCTCACCGAGCAGCGGCCGTGGCCGGAGACGGGCAGGCCGCGCCGGGCGGGGGTGTCGTCCTTCGGTGTCAGCGGCACCAACGCGCACGTGATCCTGGAGCAGGCGCCGGACGCCGGTGTCCAGACCGAGCCGGAGACGCCGCTGCCGGTCGTGCCGTGGCCGCTGTCGGCGAAGACCCCGCGGGCGACCAGGGCCCAGGCCCAGCGGCTGCTGTCGTTCGTCGAGCGGAACCCGGAGCTGTCCGCCGAGCGGATCGCGCGGTCGCTGGCCACGACCCGCGCCGCGCTGGACCACCGCGCGGTCGTGGTGGGCGTCGACCGCGAGGGCCTGCTGACCGGGCTGCGCGCGCTGGCCAGGGACGAGGAGACCGTCCCGGTCGTGGCCGCGGGCCGGGGCGGGCTCGGGCTCCTGTTCACCGGCCAGGGGTCGCAGCGCGTCGGCATGGGCCTGGAGCTGCGCGCGGCGTTCCCGGTGTTCGCCGAGGCGTTCGACGCGGTGTGCGCCGCGGTGGACCCGCACCTGGACCGCCCGCTGCGGCAGGTGATCGCCGAGGGCGACCGGCTCGGCGAGACCGGCTACGCCCAGCCGGCGCTGTTCGCCTTCGAGGTGGCGCTCGCGCGGCTGGTGATGTCGTGGGGCATGCGGCCGGACGTGCTGGTCGGCCACTCCATCGGCGAGCTGGCCGCCGCACACCTGGCCGGTGTGCTGTCGTTGCCCGACGCGGCCGCCGTGGTCGCCGCACGGGGCAGGCTGATGCAGCGACTGCCGGCCGGCGGGGTCATGGTCGCGCTGCGGGCCACCCCGGCCGAGGTCGCGCCGCTGCTGGAGGGCTACGAGAACCGCGTCGGCATCGCCGCGGTCAACGGGCCGTCGGCCGTGGTGATCTCCGGCGACGAGGACGTGGTCACCGGCATCGCCGCCGCCGTGGCGTCCTGGGGCCGCTCGACCAAGCGGCTCGCCGTCAGCCACGCCTTCCACTCGCCCCTGATGGAGCCGATGCTGGCCGAGTTCGGCGAGGTCGTGCGCGCGGTCACCTTCAACGCGCCGACCATCCCGATCATCTCCACGGTCACCGGCGAGGTCGCGGACGCGGACCTGCTGCGCTCACCCGAGTACTGGATCGACCAGGTGCGCAGGCCGGTGCGCTTCCTCGACGCCGCGCGCCGTCTCGCCGGCCAGGGCGTCACGGCGACGCTGGAGGTCGGCCCAGGAGCCGCGCTGACCGCGCTGGTCGGCGACGGCGGGGACGACATCACGGCGGTCGCGAGCACCCGGACCGGGAGTTACGAGCCGCTCGAGCTCCTCGAAGCGGTGAGCAGGCTGTGGGCGGCGGGGGTCGCGGTCGACTGGGCCGCCTACCTGGCCCCGTCCGGCGCGGTGGCGGGCCCGTTGCCCAGCTACGCCTTCCAGCGCCAGCGCTACTGGCTGGAGGCCGCCGCGATGCAGGGCGACGACCCGGCAGGGCCGGTGTCGGACCACCCGCTGCTGATGGCCCCGGTGGAGGTCGCCGGTCGGGACGAGGTGCTGTTCCCCGGCGCGGTGTCGACGTCCATCGCGCCGTGGCTGGGTGAGCACCGCCTGTTCGGCGGCCAGGTCGTCCCGTCCTCGGTGCTGCTGGAGATGGCGGTGCGGGCCGGAGACGAGGTCGGCTGCCCGCACGTCGACGAGCTGGTGGTGAGCGAGCAGGTGGTGCTGCCGGAACGCGCCAGGCTGCGCGTGCAGCTCACCGTGGACGCCCCGGACGGCGACGGCAGGCGACGGATCAGCGTGCACACCGGTGCGGACGAAGACCGTCCCGTGTGGACACTGGCTGCCCGTGGGGTGCTCAGCCCCCGCTTGACGGCCCCGGCGGACCTGAGCGAGTGGCCGCCGCGCGACGCCGAGCCGCTGGACGTCGACCTGCTGTTGCAGCACCGCGCCGAGGCGGGATTCGCGCTCGGTCCGGCCTTCTCGGGCCTGACGGCGGTGTGGCGGCGCGACGGCGAGCTGTTCGCGGAGGTGCGGCTGCCCTCCGGCACCTCGGCGGACGGGTTCGGTGTGCACCCCGCGTTGCTCGACGTCGCGCTGCACCCCGCCGCGCTGCTCACCGGGCATCCCGGCGTCGTCGTGGAGTGGCGCGGGGTGACCGTGCACGTGGTGGGCGCCACCGCGGCCAGGGTGCGGATCACCCCGGCCGAGGACGGCACGGTGTCGGTACTGCTGGCCGACGCGTCGGGTGCACCGCTGGCCCACGCGGCGGGCGTGCTCACCCGGCGCGCGAGCGAGGACGAGATCGGCGCCGCGCTGGCCCGTCCGGGCGACGCGCTGTTCCGCGTGGCGTGGACCCCGGTCATCCCGGCCGGGTTGCCCGGTCCGGCCGGACTGGCCGTGGTGGAGACCGACGGCGGCAGCCTGCCGTGGCCGCTGCGGTTCGCCGGGATCGACGAGGCGCTGTCCGCCGCCGGGACGTTCACCGCCCTGGTCGCGCCGATGCTGTCGGCCGCGGACCACCACGCGGCGGGCACGGTCGCCGATCGGGCGCAGGCCGCCGTCCTGCGGGCGCTGGACCTGGTGCGCGCCTGGAACGACGACCAGCGCTCCGCGAACGCCCCGCTGGTCCTGCTGACCCGGCGCGCGATCGACGCCGACGACACGCCGGTCGACCTGGCCGCGGCCGGGGTCTGGGGCCTGCTGCGCTCCGCCCAGTCGGAGATGCCCGGCCGGTTCCGGTTGATCGACATCGACGACGACCCGGCGTCGCTGTCGGCGCTGCCCGCGGCGATCGCCACGGGGGAGGCGCAACTGGCCGTGCGCGCGGGCTCGGTGGCCGCGCCGAGGCTGGCCCGGCTCGCACCGGGGCGCGCGCCGTCACCGTGGCGACCGGGCGGCACGGTCCTGATCACCGGTGGCACCGGCGCGCTGGGCGCGTTGTTCGCCCGGCACCTCGTCCGCGCGCACGGCGTCACCGATCTGCTGCTGCTCAGCCGGAGCGGCCCGGCCGCACCGGGCGCGGGGGAGCTGGCCGACGAGCTGGCCGCCCTCGGTGCGCGGGTGACGATCACCGCGTGCGACGCCGCCGACCGGGACGCACTCGCCCTCGTGCTGGCTTCCGTGCCCGCCGCGCACCCGCTCACCGGTGTCGTGCACACGGCCGGTGTCCTGAACGACGGCATGATCGACTCCTTGGACGCCGACCACGTGGCCGGGGTGCTGCGGCCCAAGGTGCACGCGGCGTGGAACCTGCACGAGCTGACCAAGGACGCGGACCTGTCGGCGTTCGTGCTGTTCTCCTCGGTGGCCGGTGTCATCGGGGGTTCGGGCCAGGGCGCCTACGCCGCCGCGAACACCTTCCTCGACGCGCTGGCCGCGCACCGGGCGGGTGCCGGGCTCGCGGCGACCTCGCTGGTGTGGGGCCTGTGGGCGCACGCGGGCGGCATGGGCGGCAACCTCAGCGACGCCGACCTCAAGCGCATCGCCCGCACCGGGCTGTTGCCGATCACCCCCGACGACGGCCTCGGCCTGTTCGACGCCGCACTGCGGGCCGGGCGTCCGGCACCGGTGGTGACGCCGCTGGACATGCGTGCGCTGGCCGCCCGGCCCACGGCGGTGCCGCTGCTCTTCACCGCCCTGGCCAGGGTCACCTCCCGCCGGGCCACGCGGGGCGCCGACGAAGCCGAGCTGCTGCAAAGCCGGCTCGCTGGGCAGTCCGAGCAGCGACAGCGGGAGATCGTGGGCGAGCTGGTCCGCGCCGAGGTCGCGTCGGTCCTCGGCCACACCGACGCCTCCGCGATGCGGGACGACCAGCTCTTCGCCGACCTCGGCTTCGACTCGCTGATCTCGGTGGAACTGCGCAACCGCCTCGCCACGCACATCGGCATGCGACTGCCCGCCTCGCTGGTGTTCGAGCACCCGACGCCCTCCGCGCTCACCGAGTTCATCCGCACCACCGCGGGCGCGGCGGTCACCGGTGACGGCGACGTCGTCACCGGCGTGGACTTCGCGAACGAGGTGGTGCTCGACGACGACGTGGTCGCCGCCGACACCGTGGTCGCCGTCGCCACCGATCCCGGCGAGGTGCTGCTGACCGGCGCCACCGGGTTCCTCGGAGCGTTCCTGCTGCGCGACATCGTCCGCCGCACCGACGCGGTCGTGCACTGCCTGGTGCGCGGCGCCGACCAGGCCGACGCGGAGCGCAGGCTGCGGGAGAACCTGGAGTGGTACGAGGTGGCGGGCGAGATCGACCCCGCCAGGGTCGTCGTCCACGTCGGCGACCTCACCTCCCACCGGCTCGGCCTGGACGAGCAGGTGTTCGACGACCTCGCCCGCCGGGTCGACGTCGTCTTCCACGCCGGGGCGACGGTGAGCTGGGTACGCCCGTACACGGACCTGAAGTCCTCGAACGTGACCGGCACCGTCGAGGTGCTGAGGCTCGCCGCGCGCCACCGCACGGTCCCGGTGCACTACGTGTCGACCACGGGCGTGTTCGCCGCGTCGGAGGACAACGAGCCGGTGGGGATCACCGACACGACCGGTCCCGCGCACTTGCTGCGCAACGGTTATCTCCAGAGCAAGTGGGTGGCGGAGGGTGTGCTCGGCATCGCCCGCGCCCGCGGCATCCCGGTGTCGGTCTACCGGGTCGACGTGGTGTGCGGCGACCGCGACAGCGGCGCGTGCCAGACCAAGGACTTCGTCTGGCTCAGCCTCAAGGGCCTGCTGCAGGCGGGCGTGGTCCCGGACCGGCTGACCGGGCGGGTGCACCTCGTCCCGGTGGACTACGTCAGCGGGGCGATCACCACGCTGGCCGCCCGCGAGTCCTCCGTGAACGGCACGTTCCACCTGTTCAACGAGCAGTCGCAGTCGTTCGGCGATCTCGTCGACCACCTGCGGGCGTTCGGGTACGACCTGCCCGAGACCGACTGGGACGCCTGGGGGGCGAGGATCGGCGCCGACCGGGAGAACGCGGTCACGCCGCTGTTCGACTCGTTCGAGGAGCTCAACTCCGTGGGCGCGGGGCCGACCTACCCGCCCATGGACGTCTCGGACACGGAGAAGGCGTTGGCGGGCAGCGGCATCGGGTGCCCGCCGATCGACCGGGAGCTGTTCGGCAGGTACGTGGACTTCTTCGTCCGCAAGGGCTACTTCCCCGCCCCTGGGAAGTGACCCCGATGGCCGGCTCGGGAAAAAAGCCACCGGCCATATCTCGATGTGGTGTCAAACGGGTAATCGCCGCTGCTCCGAGCGGGATTCGGCGGCGATTACCCGACTGCGGCCGACCGGTGTCCGACCGGCGGTAGCGTTCATCTCGGCGTTGCCCGACATCGCTGAGAACATTCGACAAACAAGAACGGGAGTGGGCTCACCATGGCCTCCGAAAAACACCACCTGGCCACTGACGTCGACACGCACCAGGAAATGTTCAACATTGCGTTCAACGCGGGCGACGTGGATGCGGTCAACGCCTTGTACACCGATGACGCCGTCGGCATGTGGGAGCCCGGGAAGCCGGTCCAGGGCCAGGCGCGCAGGGACTACGTCGAGAACTTCATCAAGACCCGCAACGCGACCGTAGAGGCGACCGTGCTCAACCAGATGGTCAACGGCGACACCGCCATGGTGGTGGTGGAGTGGGAGATGGACACCACCCGGGACGGCAAGCCGGAGAAGCTCAGCGGTCTCGCGGTCGACGTGCTGCAGCGCAGCGAGGACGGCGGCTGGCGTTACGTGATCGACAACGCCTACGCCGGCAACGGTCCCTGGCCGGCGGAGAGCTCGTTCCCCGTGCCTCCGAAGCCCTGACGGGGTGAGGGCGCCGACCACCGCGTCAGGGAGCCGGCGCCCACCGAGTGCCGGTAGTCGGTGGGCGTGACGCCCACGTGCGCGGTGAAGTGTCTGCGCAGGTTCGTCGCGGTGCCCAGGCCGCTGGCCTCGCTGACCCGCTCGATCGGCAGGTCGGTGGTCTCCAGCAGGCTCTGGGCGCGCGACAGACGTTGGTTGAGCAGCCACTTCAGCGGGGTGAGCCCGGTGGTCGCCTGGAACTTGCGGAAGAACGTGCGGGCGCTCATGCCCGCCCGCCTGGCCATCACGTCCACGGTGAGCGGCTGGTCGAGGTTGCCCGCGGCCCAGTCCATCGTCATCGCCAGGGTGTCGTCGTCGCCCTCGGGTACGGACAGGTCGACGAACTGCGCCTGTCCGCCCGGGCGGTGGCCCGCCACGACCATCCGGCGGGCCAGCTGACCGGCCACGTAGGCGCCCAGGTCCCGGCGAACCAGGTGCAGGCACAGGTCCAGGCCCGCGCTCATGCCCGCACTGGTGAGGACGTCGCCGTCGTCGACGTAGAGCACGGCGTCCTCGACCTCGATCCGCGGGTAGCGCTTGGCGAGGTCGGCGGTGTGCATCCAGTGCGTGGTGGCCTTGCGGCCGTCGAGCAGGCCCGCCTCGGCGAGGGCGAACGCCCCGGTGCACAGCGACACCATTCGCGCGCCCGCGCCGGCCGCTTCGCGCAGCGCCTCCATGAAGTCCGGCGACAACGGGGCGCGGCCCCTGAGCACGTCGTCCGGAACCGACGCGACCACAACGGTGTCGGCGACGATCAGATCGTCGAGCCCGTGCTCGGTGCGCACCGAGAAACCACGCGCCGGCGGTTCGTTTTCCGACACCGCGCACAGTTTCACGTCATACCAGGGATCGGCCAGGTCCGGTTGCGGATCACCGAACACCACGTTCGCGATAGCGGTCTCGTATACCTCGCACACCTGCATGTCGGTGCCGCTGACAACAGCGATCGCGACCACACCCGTCCCCATGATCGCGAGTGTACGGCAGGAATGGTTCGAAGAAGGTCAGCTTTGCCGCTGGTCCGGTCGCCTGGCCGGTGAAACCGTTAAAGCACACCAACAACCACGCCGCGTCACCCGAACTGACGCGGACCGAACAGGAGTGAATGTGATGTCCAACCCCAATGCCGCTCAGGCACCGGTCACTGTCGTCGGTCTGGGCCTGATGGGTCAGGCATTGGCCGCCGCGTTCCTCGGGAACGGGCACCCGACCACGGTGTGGAACCGTTCGGCCGCCAAGGCCGACGAGCTCGTCGCCAAGGGCGCGGTCCTGGCGCCGTCGGTGAAGGACGCCGTCGAGGCGAGCCCGCTGGTCGTCATCTGCGTCTCTGACTACGACGCGGTGCACGAACTGCTCGACCCGGTGGTGGGCTCGCTGCAGGGCCGCACGCTGGTCAACATGACCAGCGCCAGCTCGTCGCAGGCCCGCGGCACGTCGAAGTGGGCGGTGGAGAACAAGGTCGGCGCGTACATCGACAGCGCGATCATGGCCATTCCGCCGGATGTCGCCACCGACGCTGCCATTCTGCTGTACAGCGGTCCGAAGTCGGCCTTCGACGAGCACGAGCAGACCCTCAAGGCGGTCGCCCCGGCGGGGACCAAGTACCTGGGTGAGGACCACGGTCTCGCCGCTCTCCACGACGTCGCGTTGCTCACCATGATGTGGGGCATCGAGAACAGCTTCCTGCACGGTGTCGCGCTGCTGGGCACCGCGGGCGTGAAGGCCACCGAGTACCTGCCGCTGGCCAAGGCGCTCGGCGAGATGTCGCTCGGCTTCATCGAGGCCTACGCCGCGCAGATCGACTCGGGCGACTGGCCCGCCGAGGACTCCACCATCGACACGCACGTCGACGCGATGGACCACCTGCTCGACGAGAGCAAGGAGCTGGGCGTCAACACCGAGTGGCCGGCGCTCATCACGGCGTTGGGCAAGCGCGCGATCGCCGAGGGCCACGGGCCCGCCAGCTACGCCGCGATGGTCGAGGTGTTCCGCAAGCCTTCGGCCTGAGCCTTTTCCTGCGGCGCCCAGCGCCGTGCGCCGCAGGGACGCGCTTTATAGCAGCGGTCGACCCTTATGTGCCTCCGAAAAGGAGGACAAAGGGTCGACCGCTATTCGGCGTTGCCGGAACGTCGGCATTCACCACTTGCCCGGCACATCACCCGCAAGTGGATTAACAGGGGTTCGGCGCTCACCGCTCAGTGGTGTTTTCAATGCGCCAATGGTGAAGATAACGTTTCGATCACGGCCGAGCTGAGGCCGCTGACGAATTCGCTCCGTGCGCTAGCCTGGCCGCAGTCACTCGAATGCGAGACGACACACTGGGGTTGTCGCTCTCGCAGTCACTCAAAGTAATGACGTTGCCGATGGGTGCTCGGGTATCGCCCTGCGCTCATCGCAAACAAGCGTCGGCCCACAGCTCAACGTCGAGCGAGTCGTGGCCATATCACGCGCTGTGTCCGATCGATTACGTCTAACTATCGCACGTATAGCGATCGTGCGTCCATAGTCGTCGACCGGTCATTTGCTATTTCCGTTACCAGTTCGCAGGATAGGAAACGAGGGGTAATGACCCACGAGATGGAATCCGGTCAGCCAGGGGGGCGGGGTCTGCCTCGGCGCAGTCTGTTCAAGGCGGGGGTGGCGCTCGCCGGGGCGGCGGTGGCGACCACGTCGGCGACCGCGGTGGCCGAGGACACTCAGGATCCGGACCTGGGGCGGGACTTCGACGTGATCGTCGTGGGCGCCGGGATGGCGGGCGTCACCGCCACGCGTGAGCTGCGTGCGAAGGGCAAGCGCGTGCTGTTGCTCGAGGCGCGCAACCGGGTTGGCGGCCGGACCTGGACGGACACCTGGAACGGCCACATGATCGAGCGTGGTGGCACATGGGTCGACCGGTTGCAGCCGCACGTGTGGCGTGAACTCAACCGCTACGAGTTGCCGATCATGGCCGATGCCGGGCCGACCAGGGCGTTCATGCCCACCATCGGCGGGTTCGGCGAGTACGACCCGTCGGTGGCCTACGTCCGGCAGAAAGAGCTCTTCACCAGGTTCTTCGACCGGTCGACCGAGATCTTCCCGGAACCCTTCAACCCGCTCAAGCGCCGCGACCTGGTCGCCCAGTTCGACGGGTTCTCGTTGCGCGACAGGCTCAACCAGATGGCCCTGCGGCCGGAGGACGAGATCCTGCTGACCAGCTGGACCTCGCTGTACGGCGGAACCAGCGAGCGCGGCGCCCTGACCCTCATCCAGCAGTGGTGGGCACTGTCCGGTGGCACGTTCGAGGGTTTCCACGGCGTCAACACCTACCGTCCGGCCAAGGGCACGGTGTCGATCCTGAACGCGATGCTGGCCGAGGCCAAGCCGGTGCTCAAGCTCAACTCGCCGGTGAAGTCCGTGGTGCAGAACGCGAACAAGGTGACCGTGACCACCCGCGCGGGCGAGGCGTTCACCGCGCCAGAGGTGATCATGGCCACGCCGGTGAACGTCTGGCGCACGATCTCGTTCAGCCCGGCGCTGCCCGCCGCCCACCAGGAGGCGACGACGACCGGGGTCGGCGTGCCGCACGAGAAGAAGCTGTGGATCGACCTGTCCAACCCCACGGACAGGTTCGTGGCGGAGGCGCCGGAGGGCCTGGGCTACCCGATCTGCTTCATGGGCCGGTTCAACGACAACCAGCCGGTGGTCGCCTTCAGCGTCGACAGCACCTTCGACACCACCGACGGGAACGCGGTGGAGCGGGCCGTGCAGAAGGTGATCCCGGGCGCCAAGATGCGCGACTACACCGCGGCCAACTGGCACGTGGACCCGTTCTCCCTGGGCGCCGGCGCGTACCGCCAGCCGAACCAGCTCATCAGGTTGCACGCAAAACTTCAGCAGCCGCACGGCCGGGTCAAATTCGCGGGCGCCGACATCGCCAACGGGTGGAACGGTTACATCGACGGCGCGATCGAAGACGGTTTGCGGGTCGCGGGCTCGCCGACCCTGTCCGGCCCGGCGGCCGCGGCGGCCAGTGCCGAAGAACGGATTGTCGTGCCGGCGGTGAACCGCGAGTTGTACCGCGGACTCGGCATTCGCTGACCGCGCGTGCCGGGACCGCCGATCTCGGCATGGTCTCGGCGCGGTCTACGCGGGGAATGGCGGCGGCCGGAATGCCGGTCACCGCTGTCCACGTTTCCGCTTCGACAATCCCGGTGTCCGATCGATTACGTCCGACCATCGCAGGTGCTGCGGTCGTGCGTCCACAGTCCGGCGCCCGTTCATCTGCTATTTCCGTTACCAGTTCGCAGGATAGGAAACGAGGGACAGTGACCCACGAGATGGAATCCGGTCAGCCCGAGGGTCGGGGTCTGCCGCGGCGCAGTCTGTTCAAGGCGGGTGTGGCGGGTGGTCTCGCGCTCGCCGGGGCCGCGGCGGCGAGCACGTCGGCGACCGCGGTCACCGAAGCCGCCGAGGACGCCCAGGATCCGAACCTGCGGCGGGACTTCGACGTGATCGTCGTGGGCGCCGGCCTGGCCGGCGTCACCGCTACCCGTGAACTGCGCGCCAAGGGCAAGCGTGTGCTGTTGCTCGAGGCGCGCGACCGGGTCGGCGGCCGGACCTGGACGGACACCTGGAACGGCCACATGATCGAGCGTGGTGGCACATGGGTCGACCGGTTACAGCCACACGTGTGGCGTGAACTCAACCGCTACGAGCTGCCGATCATGGCCGACGTCGGGCCGGCCAGAGCCTTCATGCCCACCCTCACCGGGTTCCAGGAGCTCGACCCGTCGGTGGCCTACGTCCGGCAGAACGCGCTGTTCACCAAGTTCTTCGAGGACTCGACCAGGATCTATCCGGAGCCCTTCAACCCGCTCAAGCGCCGCGACCTGGTCGCCCGCTTCGACGGGTTCTCGATGCGGGACCGGCTCGACCAGATGGCCCTGCGGCCGGAGGACGAGATCCTGCTGACCAGCTGGACCTCGCTGTACGGCGGGACCAGCAAGCGTGGCGCGCTGACCCACATCCAGCAGTGGTGGGCACTGTCCGGTGGCACGTTCGAGGCCTTCCACGGCGTCAACACCTACCGCCCGGCACGGGGCACGGTGTCGATCCTGAACGCGATGCTCGCCGAGTCCAAGCCGGTCCTCAAGCTCAACTCGCCGGTCAAGTCCGTGGTGCAGAACGCGAACAAGGTGACCGTGACGACGCGCGCGGGCGAGGCGTTCACGGCGCCGGAAGTGATCATGGCCGTGCCGGTGAACGTCTGGCGCACGATCTCGTTCAGCCCGGCGCTGCCCGCCGCCCACCGGGAGGCGACGAACGTCGGGATGGGCGTCACGGAGGAGCGGAAGCTGTGGATCGACCTGGCCAACCCCAAGGACAGGTTCGTGGCCGAGTCGCCCGAGGGCAGGGGTGACCCGTTCTGCTTCATGGGCCGGTTCAACGACGGCGATCCGGTGGTCGCCTTCACCGTCGACACCACCTTCGACGAAACCGACGGGAACGAGGTGGAGCGGGCCATCCGGAAGATCATCCCCGGTGCCGAGGTGCGCGACTACGTCGTGACCAACTTCCCCAAGGACCCGTTCGCCCTGGGCACCGGCGGCTACCGCCAGCCGAACCAGCTCATCAGGTTGCACGCGAAGCTCCAGCAGCCGCACGGCCGGATCAAGTTCGCCGGCAGCGACATCGCCAACGGGTGGAACGGCTACATCGACGGCGCGATCGAGGACGGTTTGCGGGTCGCGGGCTCGCCGACCCTGTCCGGCCCGGCGGCAGCCGCGGCCAGTGCCGAGGAACGAATCGTCGTGCCGATGGTGAACCGCGAGCTGTACCGCGGACTCGGCAGGCGGTAACCGCGCGCGTGCCTGAGACCATTCCGTTCTAGGAATTCTCTCGGCATGGTCTACGCGAGGTCTGTGGAACAGCGGTGACCGGTATTTTCGGGCACCGCTGTTCACCATTCCAACTCGACAATCTCAAAAGAGGAAAACGCACGCCTGGACAACGTGTTCCGTGGCTAGGCTCCTGGTCATGAGCGCGTCCATCGACAACACAACCATGGAACCGGTCGACTCCCTGTTCTCGTGGTTCCGCGAAATGCTTGATTCACGGCCGGTCAGTCAGGGCGGCGAGCACGGGGTGGAGGTGTTCGGTTATGCGGACATCACCCGCATTCTCGCCGACACCAAGACGTTCTCCTCGGAGACGGCGAGGAAGTTCAACGAGCCGCACTTCGAGCTCGACCGCTTCAACGAGGGCAACCTGGTCACCTCGGACCCGCCCCGGCACCGCCAGCTGCGCACCGTCATCAGCCAGGTGTTCACCCCGCGTGCCGTCGCGAACCTGTCCGAGCGCATCGAGCTGATCACCGGCACCTTGCTGGACAAGGTCGCCGACCAGGACTCGTTCGACCTCGTCGACGCGCTCGCGTTCCCGCTGCCGATCACCGTGATCGCCGACGTCCTCGGCCTGCCCATCGAGGACGAGCCGATGTTCCGCGTGTGGGGTGACGCGATTGGCGCGCTCGACGCGGCCACCGTGCCCCTCGACCTGCTCGAAGGCGAGGTCGGGCCCGCGCTCCACGAGATGGGCGAGTACTTCCTGCGGCACGTTCGCGACCGCAGGCAGAACCCGCGCGACGACGTGATGAGCAGGCTGGCCAACGCCACCATCGAAGGCGAGCCGCTGACCGACGGCGAGATGATCGGGGTCACCGGCCTGACCATGTTCGCCGGGCACGCCACCACGATGTCGTTGATCTGCACCGCGGTCATCCTCCTGGACCAGCACCCGGAGGCGCTGGCCGAGGTTCGCGCGAACCGCGACCTGGTGCCCGGCGCGCTGGAGGAGGTGCTGCGCATGTACCCGCCGTTCCCGCGTCTGGTGCGGGTCACCACCACCGAGACCGAGATCGGCGGGCACCCGGTCGCCGCGGACGAGCTCGTGACGCCGTGGATCGGCGCGGCCAACCGCGACGCCACGAAGTTCCCCGACCCGGACCGCTTCGACATCCACCGCAACACCGGTGGGCACCTGGTGTTCGGCCAGGGCATCCACTTCTGCCTCGGCGCGCCGCTGGCGCGGCTGGAGGGCAGGATCGCGCTGAACATGCTGCTGGACCGCTACTCGAAGATCAGCGTCGATTCCGCGCGCGGCGTGGAGTGGGAGAACCCGCACCAGATCATCTGCCCCCGCCGTCTGCCGGTGCGGGCATCTCGGTGATCTCGCAGTACACCACGTGGGCGGCGGCGTCCTGATCACAGGCGCCGCCATCCCTGCGCAGGAACGACGAGCCGGACGCCAGGACCCGCCTCACGTGCCTGCGCCGCGCGTCCGAGTCGTCCGTGTCGGCGAGCAGGCTCCTGGCCGGGCCCTTGACCCCGCTGTCCCTGGTGGAGCGCAGGAACTCCAGCAGCCGGTCGATCGCGGTGTCGGAGATGGGCTCCAGGTTCATCATCAGCGCGTGCCGCAGCCGCGAACCCCACATCGGGCGGCGCTTGACCAGCTCCGGCCGCGCCGTGACGACCACCAGCACCGGCAGGCCGGGGAGCAACCTCGGTAGTTCCTCGACGAAGTCGACCAGGTGGTCGTCCGCGACGTGCAGGTCCTCGACGACCACGACGACAGGGCCGCGCCGGGCGATCTGGCCGAGGAGGTACCCCCACGCGCGCAGCACCTCGGCGACCGGCACGTCCGGGCGTTCCCGTTCCGGGTCGGCCAGGCCGGCGAGGCAGGTCAGCACCCAGTGCCGCTCGCTCTCCGACTGGACGAGCCGCTCCACCGCGCAGACGAGCTCGGCCCGCACCGACTCGGCGCGACCGTCCGGGTCGATGCCGCAGTACGAGCACAGCATGTCTTTGAGCACGTCGGTGACGGTGTCCTCCACGAACGGCCGCGCACGGCCGGCCAGCACCCGAACCGGCTCGGCGGCCGCGGCCACCCTGCGCTCGAGCTCCAGGACGAACCGGGTCTTGCCGACGCCGGGGTCGCCGAGAACGGTCACCAGGTGGGGCGCGCCGAGGTGCCTGGTGCGGTGCAGGAGGCCGCGCAGCACCTCCAGGTCGTGCTCGCGGTCGACCACCGGCACGTCGTGCAGCGCCAGGTACTCCTGCCGGAGCCCGACGACCTGCCAGCCGAAGGACGACTCGGCCCTGAAGTAGGTGACGGCGCACTCGGTGGCGCGCCTGGTGCTCTCGCACACCCGGATCTCGCCGACCGGGGTCTGCGAGAGCAGCCCGTGGCACTCGTCGAGCAGGACGCCGCTCACCGACGGCGCGCTGTCGTTGTCGGGGTGGTAGCGCACCAGCACCTCACCGGTGGCCACCGCGACGTGGACGGCGATGGGGGGCTCGTCGCAGGAGACGTCCGGGAAGCCGAGGCAGTCGCGGATGGTCAACGCGGCGAGAACAGCGCGTTCGGCGTCGTCGTCGGCGCTGTTGGGCACGCCGAACAACGCCAGCCAGATCGACCCGATGGAGGCCGCGACGGTGCCGCCCAGCGACTCGACCTCGGCGCGGATCGCGGCCGAGGCCCGCTCCAGCGCCCTGTTGCCCATGCCCTGGCAACGGACGATGAGCGCGCTGACGTTCCTGCGCTCAGCCACCATGCTGCGCAGCGTCGGCACGGCGGGCGCCGGAACGATTGCGGCGTCCTCGTGCCCGTCCGGTTCCGGCCCGGAGGGGGATCTGCGCTGCGACGGCACCGGCGGTGCCGGGCGGACGTGGGCAGGCACTGGCTGTTCGTCGGCCGCGTCGCGGGGGAGACCGGTCATGCGCAGCTCGATCTGCTGCTGCATCCCGACCGGGATCAGCCCCGGATCCTGGGTGAGGATCGCCTGTTGCAGCGAGCGCAGCGCTGGACTCGGTTCCAGGCCGACCTTCTCGACCAGGGTGGTGCGCACGGTGTAGTAGGCGTTGAGGGCGTCGGTCTGCCTGCCGCTGCGGTACAGCGCGAGCATCAGCTGCCCGCACAGGCGCTCGCGCAGCGGCTCGGTGGCGACCGTGCGCTCGAGCTCAGCCAGGATCTGCTGGTGGTGTCCCGCGCACAACTCGACCTCGAAGTAATCCTCGAGGGCGTCCAGCCTGGCGTTCTGCACCGGGGTGAGCTCGGGCCAGAGGATGCCGGACTCGACCAGGTCCGCCAGTGCGGGCCCGCGCCACAGCTCCAGCGCCTGCTTCAGCAGCCGGGACGCCGCCGCCAGGTCGCCCTCGGCGAACTTGGCACGTCCGGCCTCGACCTTGTGGTGGAAGTCCTGCACGTCGGTCTGCCCGGGTTCGACGCGCAGCATGTAGCCAGGCGGCTGGCTGAGCAGCACGGCGTTGCCGCCGCCGTCGGCCGACAGTGCCCGGCGCAACCGCCAGACCGAGTTCTGCACGATCTTCCTGGCCGACAGCGGCACCTTGTCCTTGGGCCACAGCGAGTCCACCATCTGGCTGCTCGCCACGACGCGGTTGCGGTTGAGCAGCAGGAGTCCGAGGGCAGCCCGCTGCCGGGTGCCGCCGAGGTCGACCAACTCGTCTCCGCGCACGACCTCTAGAGGTCCCAGAATCTTGAAGTAGGTCACGATCGGTCTACGCCACTCGACCGTTCGGCGCTGTGCACGGGCCCGTGGCCAATGCAGATGGAATAACGATCGTCGCACTCACAAATGCCCCCTGTTTGGCGATCATCGCCAAGATAGCTCGCCCCACCGGGCTCACCGTCCGTGCTGAAGAGTCAGCCGGACAAGTGGCCTGGGCACCGACGCGGTGCCGGTATTCGGTGGTGCGCTGCCCCCGGTCCTTCAAGGTCGTTGCGAACTTCCCCAGTCCCGCACGAGTCCCCAGTGCCCCATGCGTCACCGCCTCCGATTCTTACCGTCGTTGACAACGGTTGACACCACCGAACGGGCTACAAAAGGTCGGTGCCCGACGTTTCTGTGGAAACCGTCATCCGCGCCGGCGCGGTGGCGTTATGGTACCCGTCGGGATTTAGTCGTGCACGGCTATCGGTGAATAGCGCCGATAGTGGCTGCTTATGGTGTGTATGCGCAGGACAACAACGGTTGCGTGGGCGCCGCAGAACGGTGTGGCACAGTTCACGTCGCGGTTGCGGAACAAAAAGCGTATAGGGCCGCTCGGATCGCGATCTGTTCCGCTGGACGGAACGACATTGACGTCCGGCCGGTTGAACCGGTAATGCCGAACCGGTGGTGGCGGGTGCGTTCATGCAGGTTGCGGACAGGATTCGTGCACACTCTCCGGAAACGTCGCGGATGAGGTGATTGCGCAAGACGCGGCATTGGCTGGTGGCCGCTGGGCTGTCGGCCTTGGTGGCGACCGCGGCGATCCATGCCGACGGTCTGGCCGCGAACGCGCTGGACGGTTTCGAGGCGACAGGGTGTGAAGCTGCTGCTGCGGCTGTCTGAAGCTGCTGCCCGGTGGCGTGCGATAGCTTGCCCGTCATGACTGAGCTCGGACCCGTCGCCTGGCCACCTGCCCCGATCAGGACCGAGCGCCTGGTGCTCCGCGAGTCCGAGGCCGGGGATCGTGCGGCGCTCATCGACCTGTTCTCCTCGTCGGAGGTGGGCACCTACATCGGTGGTCCGCGACCGCGTGATGAGCTCGAACGCACGGTGCCCGAGGTGCCTGGGCGACGCCCTGGCTTCTTCGTGATCGATCTCGACGGCACGGCGATCGGCATGATCACGTTCGATCGGCGCGACGCGGGACGTCCGGGACCCGCTTCTCCTGATGCCGGGGAGGCGTGGCTCGGTTATCTGCTTTTGCCGGAAGCGTGGGGACGTGGCTACGCCGCCGAGGCGTGCACAGCGGCGCTTGGCTGGTTTGTCGACGCGCTTCCCGGCACGCCGGTGGCGCTCTGCACCCAGACCGCCAACGACCGCGCGATGCGCCTTGCGGCGAAGCTGGGTTTCACTGAGGTGGAAAGGTTCGAAGCGTACGGCGCTGAGCAGTGGTTCGGTGTGCGGTCCTCGGTCACGCCGTCCTCTTGAGGTCGTGCTCATCCCGCGGCGTAGCTGGGTCGAGTGTTGCCGGCGTCCTGTGTCCAACGGGTGGTGCGGTCGACCTGGTCGACGACGCCAGTATGCCGATCTTGGCGCGAGGGTCCCTCGTCTTCTCAGATGAGGGACCCTCTGGGCGGTCACCGAACGTTCGACCGAGCAACGTCACGCCGCGTCGTCCTGCTGCACCGCGGGCGCGATGTCGTCGGCGTACACCCCACGGCTTCCCTTGAGAACGCGGAAACTCAGAGCGTCACCGGTCTTCGGCGTGTCAGGATGCGGCGGTGGGCTCTTTCAAGGTCGATCCCGCGGCCGTCGCCGGGCTGGGGCAAGTTGGTGCAACGGCAAAGCCAGGGCATCGCCGGCTACCTGACGGCACTGGAGCACAACGCGGTCTCCGACCAGGGTGACGGCTTCTTCGAGCTGATCAGCAACCAACTCGTCTACCTGCGCTACTACGCCCACGCCAACACCCGGCAGGCGCTGAGCCTGGCGGGGAACTCGGCTCTGCAGCTGCGCGACACCGCCGCGTTCTACGTGGCGACCGACAACTCGGTCGAAGCACGCCTCGACGGCACGTACCGGCCTGTCACGTCGGTCGACCGCGAGCGCTCCTCGCTGCCGTGCGAGGTGATCCAGAGCGGTTTCGGCGACGTGCACGATGTGAGCGGTTATCTAACAGAGGTGCGGCCCCGCTGGACGAGATTTCCCGACGACCCCTGGTCGAAGATTAGCGCGTGTTTCATGACCGACCCCCGCGATGGCTGGCAGGGTGTCCGAGTCGTACGTCTCGCGGGCGGCCACCGACGGCGTACCCGCGAGACATCCGGCACGGCTACACCGAGGCCGACTGGAAGATGTGGACGGCCGCCTGGCTCAAGGACCACGACGAGGTCCGGGACGTACCGACCGGTACAACACAGTGATCAATGGTCAAAACGGCCTGCCGGTGATACGGGCGGCCTCACGTGCCACGATCTCGACACGATCGTGGAACTCGGACCACTCGTCGGGAAGGTTGCTGACCGTGGGGTGGTAGCCGGCGCGGCCATCGATGAGCTCGCGGACGATGTCGGCGTGACCGGCGTGCCGGCAGGTCTCGGTGATCATGTGGACGAGCATCCACTGCAAGGTCACGTCGCGCATGCCTTCGGGAAAGTGGGGCACCTTGCCGGGTGAGTCGAGATCGAGTGCCGCGATGGTGGCGTCAGCGTGCTCCCACGACCGTTTGTACTGCGCGATGATGTCCTCGCGCGTCTCCTCGGGGCGGGCGAGGAAGTCCTCTGATTGAGTGCGGTCGACCAGCCATGCCCCCGCGTGGGCGGGTCGGTCGAACACTTCGCCGAAGTAGCCGAACTCGTTGCCCGTCAGGTGTTTCACCAGTCCGAGCAGATTGGTTCCGGTCGGGGTGAGCGGCCGGCGCGCGTCGTACTCGGACAGGCCGTCGAGTTTCCACACCAGGACGTCGCGCACCTGCTGCAAGTACAGGTGCAGATAGATTTTCGGATCCACGTCCCGACCTTAGAAATCCGGTACCGCCGCGGTCTTGGACACGCGTGCCGTCTCGATCGACGATGCGTGCCACGTGGTTGGATGGCCGGATGGACCCGGTACGCGGCTCGGTTCGGCTGGACACCGAACGGTTCGGTGTCGACGCCTTCCGCGACGGCTGGGAAGCGCAGATCGGCGACGGTTTCACGTTGCCCGCGTTCCACCACGAAGCGACAGCCGGAGCCGTCGTTCGTGGTCTCGCCTCCCGCGTCGGGGACTCGGTCATCACGAACTTCGAAACCGCCACGCGCGTACAGGTCGATTCCGCGTTTCCCGACATTGGCGAACTGCGGCTCTACGTGGTGCATCGTGGCGCCTACGTCCTCAAACGTGAACGCGACACGATAGCTGTCGACGCCGGCCAGTTCCTGCTGAGCCGCTCGACCGGGCTCACCGGCTACGACGTCGCCGCGGGCACTACCGCCCAGGTGATCGGGTTGCCCGCCGAGGCGCTGGGCTTGTTCGCCGACGGCACGCAAGCGACCGGCCCGGCCGCCGCCGCGGAAGTTCATGTGCTGCTGGCACACACGAGTGTTGTCCACGCGACACTCGGCGACCTCAGCGAGGGCGGCGTCCAGGCCAGCCGCAACGCATTGGTGGAGCTGGTCCGCGGGGTTTTGCACGGGTATCTCGACGGCACCGAACCCGGCCTGGCCGGCCCGCTGGTCCACGCGGCCGGCAAACTCGCCGATCAACTACTCACCGACCCGGACCTGACACCAGCGCTGCTGGCGCGCCACCTCAAGGTCTCGCTGCGAACGTTGCATCGGGCCTTCGCGTCAACCGGCGAGCCCGTCGCGGCGTACATCCGCCGACGTCGCCTCGAGCAGGCGCGCCGCGCGCTCCTCTCGCCGTCCCACCCCACGGTTTCGGAGATCGCGGCACACTGGCAGTTCGCTGACAGCAGCCACTTCATCCGGATGTTTCGTCGCTACTACGGCCAGACGCCGGCCCAGTTCGCCCGCGATCACCATCACTGAGCGTTTTCAGTTTCGGCCGGTTGATCAGCTGCCGTTTCGTCCACTTCGGCGGGCGAACTCAACTTGATCGGAGCAGCTTGTCGATGGCTGACAGCAAGGTCTGAGACCTGTCGTCTGCCGCAGCGACAAGCCTTTGACGCTGCCTGCGGATGTCGACGTGCCGGTCCGGTTGCCGCAGCATCGTCGCGACCAAGGCCTCGCAGAACGCCGCGCCCAGCGCGTCCGCGGGGTCGTCGGCGCAGTGCGACATCAACGCCGTGCGCATCTCGTGGACACCGGTGGCGAGGCGGACGACCAGGTCCGGGTCGTCCGTGTCGGGGAAGTCGTCGTCGAGAACGAACTCGACCAGGTTGTCCTCGAACTCGGCGACGTCACCACGGATCAGCACGTCGAGTGGAGCCTCGGGATCGAGGAGAATGTCGCCGGACCGCAAGCGGGCGAGCGTGGTGCCGACCATCCGGGTGGCGATCTCCACGGCGCCCAGCCGTTTGGCCGCCATCACCGCCACCATGAGCAGGATCGCGTCGACTTCCGGATGTTCTCGCCGAGTGGCGGGATGGTGGTCGACCTCCTGGGCCAGCCGCTCGAGCAGAGGCGTGGGATCGGTTCTGCTCCACGACAGGTACCACGAGCGAAGAAGCGCCACTGCCTGGTCGATGAAACTCTCCTTGCCCAGCAGATCGACCACGTGCGGCTTCTGGAGCGCCTTGAACCCCGAGTCGCAAGCGGACACGTGTTGATCGCACACGCCCAGCAGCGTGCTGTGGAGCAGCCCGCACTGGATCACGGTGAGTTCGACCGCGATGGCGTCGGGGGCGATTTCGTGCTGGATCTCCAGTTGCCACATGGCTTCCTCGAGAAAGCCCAGTGCCTCGTGGATCATCACCGCGTCGGACGCGGTGACCTCGTCCTCGTCGGACATCGCGGCGAGCAGTTGAGCGGCGTGGACTCTCGCGCACAACCCGAGCAGACAGACCATGTCGGCGTTGCCGCGCATGCGATCGGTGAGTGATCTCAACCGGTCGAAGTCGTCGGCGGCCGGCTGGAAACCTCCGGTGGGCCAGGCGATGCCCGCCGCTCGTTCGGCCACCGCGATGGAAAGCTCGAGGAACTCCTCGACGTTCGGATCCGGTTCCTCCAGATCGCCGACGAACGAGCGCCAGCGGTCGAGCCGGCCACGTGCCTGCTCGGCATCGTCGCCGGCCGCGGCCAGCTGCGACAGGCCGACCATGATCGAGTACTCGGTGAGCATCTTCGTGCCCTGGATCAACGTGAGGCGAGCGTGTGTCTCGGTGGCCGGGGCAGCAGAGACCGGAGCGTCACGCAGAGACCCTGTCCCGCTGCTCATCGCGGTGGTGAACCAGGTGATGACTGCTTGAGGCTGGCCGCCACCGGCGAAGATGTCGGTGGCGACCGTGTCCAGCAGGTGTAGCAGCGCGTCCCGGCCCTTGCCGAACCGGTTCCTCACGTCTGGGCTCACCGCGGTGAGGGAGGCCCGGCAGACCGACGCGAGCTCGTTCATGTCCGGTCGTCGCAGGTGAGGAAGGACGCTGCCGATGACGATCTCGATGATCGCCAGCCGTTGCCGGTCCGTGGCCGCCGCCTCGATCAGCTTCGCGCACAGCCGCGGCGGCGCTTCGCCCTGCAGGAAGCCGGCCAGGGTCAGGGCGAAAATCTTGATCGACTCGTCGGTGCAGTGGTCCGGCTCGGCCAGCCCGCTGACCAGTAGCCGGTGCTCGTCGGTGAGCATCAGCAACGGCATCAGTTCCCGGGACCTGGCCGGATCGTTCGCGGGCTTGGTGGCCAGGTGCCGCACCAGCATCCTGCGGTAGGCGGTGCGGACGTCCTGCTCGGTCTCCTCTGACGCGCCGTCGAGCAGGAGATCGACGCCGGCCGCCGCACTGGGATGCGCGAACTTCCACACGTCGTCCCTCACCGTGACGTGCACCGCGAGCATGGCCCGGAACAGTGCGAGGTCAGCCGAGCCGGGACTGAGCCCGGCGACCTCGAGCGTGGCGACCAGGTCCTGTTCGTGGAGGCCGTACACCGCGGAGCCGAGCAGACAGAGGGCGACGCCGAACTGCATGCCGACGAGGTCGATCAACCGGGTGAAGGCCTCCTCGTGGAGACCGTCGAGTTCGCGTGGGAGCTGTCCTGCGATCACTTCGAGCATCAGGCGCAGCGCGACTTCAGGATCGACGCCCGCGTCAGGCGCCTCGCGCAGGGTCAGATAGTCATATGCCATCAGGGTGAGCATGAGATCGGTGGCGACCACCAGCCAGCGCGGGCACGTCGACCGACTCACGAGACGCGCGGCGACCGCCTGTGGAATCGCCCGGTGGTGCGCGGCGACGCGACTGAGGACGAGCGCGGTGGCGTCCTGGTGGTTCAAGTCGTCCAGCCGCAGCACTTTGGTTGACGGCCGCTTGGTCAGCAGCGTTGCCTCGAAAGTGTCTTCGGCGGCCGACACCAGGACCCGGACGCGATCTCCCCACGTGATGGGCAGCCAGGCGAGCGGCCGGCTTTCGGTGAGCGAGCCGCTGAGCCGATCGAGGCCGTCGACGACGATCAGGGGACCGGCCAGCCGCCCGCTCCCGCCCAGCTTCTCCAGCCAGAGGTGCAGAACATGGTCGAGCTCGAGGTTTTCGGCGTCGTACCGGTTCGCCACGGAACGGGCCGCGGCCGGATCGAGCTGCGCGAGCAGCAGCAGGACGCACACAGGAAGCCGTTCGCTGGCCGTCGTCGCGCCGACCTGCACGTATGCCCGCGGTCCAGTCCACTCGAAGCTCAGCTGCATGGTGATCCGCAGGTCTGTGGCCGCTTTCGCCAGCAGGGCGGACTTTCCGCAGCCTGAACTGCCGACGATCGCCAGCGTGGTGTCGCCGAGCTGCTGGCGCATCCTCCACAGCGGACTCTTCGGGTCGTCGCCGAACTCGTCGTCGATCCCGCTTCGGTACGCCCAGAACTGGCTGATGAAATCGAGTTCCTCCTGCCTGCCGACAAACTGGTGCGCTTCGCGCTCGGCCGCCCATCGTTGCTCGGCGAGCTCGGCGTCCAGCCAGTTGCCGGGAGTCTCAGCCTTGAACACCTGGTCGATGCGGTCCAGCAACGTCGTCGTCGCCAGATCCGTGAACGTGCTGTCGATGTCGTAGGGGTGCAAGAGCTGACCTAGCTCCCCGAGGTGGATTGCCAGCCGCACCAGGCTTTCCTGTTCCTCCTGATCGGCCGCGGCGGCACGGCGAGCCAGCACGATCGGCTGGATTCCGTCGCTTTCGGCCGCCTGGACGGCGGACAGGATCTCGATGGCGGTGACCGACAACGGGAAGCCGGGATCTCGAAGCCCGGCCGCGTCGATCACCGCGCGGCTGAGCTCCTCCGGAGGAATCCAGCCGTACTTGGTGCCGAGCAGGCCGATGAACAGAGGACGGCAGCGCCGCACCTCCGCCGCGCACATCTCGAGGATCATCCGCTGCCGCGTCTCGGGGTCGAGCAGTTCGTCGGTCTCGATGCCCCAGCGCAGGTCGACAGGATAGATCGACGCGCCATGGCCACGTTGGCGCAGCTGGGCGTTCACCGTCGGAATCACCACTCGGTTGAGCAAGTCGCGTTCGTGGTCCATGTCGCGGAACGTCGAGGCGATGAACACGGGAATCCGCCGCCAGCCCGGCTGCGTGTCGGTCACCGTGGACTCCTCTGATCGGCAGGGGCGCTGAGCACCTGTTGACGTATCGAGCAGTCGCAGGTGGCGTTACGCCGCCGATTGCTCCGTTCGTGGGTCAACGACTCGGCCCAGCTCATCGATCTGGTCGTCGTGCTGATCGGGGTCGCCTCGTCGGGCTGGGTCGTGGCCCAGCTGGTGAACCCGGTGCTGAGGTTCCCGCAGGGCTGCAGTCCACTGTGGACACCAGTGCGCTCCTTGCTGGTGAAGAGGTTCCAGCGCCGGTTCGACGAGGTCGGCCGCGAGTTCGCCGAACTGGTACCCGTCGTGCTCGGCACTCCGGACGCCCGCCACCGCCGAACAACGTGCCGCCTACGTGCGTCTCACCCGCCGTCAGCGTCGTCTGCCCGGCCCCGGCAGGTTCATGCCGACGACCACCGGCAACACCCTGCGTGCGGCCCTGTTCGTCGTCGCGCGCGACGAGCCGCACGGCACCACGAGATGTTGCGGCCAGAATCGCTGGGCCGAATACCCGGAGGGAATTCCCGAAGTGCGGGACTGGGAACTGGGCGGCTGCACCTCGCTTTGACAGCCGCTGCGCGGAAGGGCCGTCACCACCTCGGTGACGGCCCTTCCGCCGTGTCAGCTGTGGGATGAGCCCGCTCGCACCAGGCCTTCGAGCAGTTCGACGGCGCGCTGGGCGGCCGGATGCCCGGCGATCGACTTCTTCACCGCGATGCCGATGTGCCTGACAGGGGTCGGGGACGTCACGGCCACCGTCGTCAGGTCGTCCGGCAGTTCGCCGACGCCGAGCGCCGGGACCACCGTGAGTCCGATTCCCGTTGCCACGAAGGACATCGCGGTCCGGTAGTCGTGGGTCTCGACCACGAACCTCGGGGAGAACCCGGCGAGTGAGCAGGCGTCGAGGAGCACCTGACGGCACGGCCCGGCGCGGAAGTCGTTGTCCACCCAATGCCGGTCGGCGAGATCCGTCAGCGGCACCTCGGCGAGGTCTGCGAGCGGGTCGTCGACCCGGACCACGGCGACGTACGGGTCCTCGGCGAGCCGTCGCGTCACGATCTGCCCGTGGTGCTCGACACCGGCCTCCTCGACGAAGATGTCGACGTCCGCCTCGCCCGGTGTGGACTCGCTCATCCGCAGGTCGAGCCGGAGGTCGGGGAACTCGGTCCGCAGGGCGGCGACCGTCGGCGCCAGCCACGCCGCGCCGGCGGAGCCGAAATAGCGGATCGACAGACTGCCGACCCGGCCGGCCCGCAGGTCGCCGACCGTCCGCTCGACGCGGCCGACCGCCTCGAACAGCGCCTCGGCCTCGGTGGCGAGAACCCGGCCGGCGACGGTCGGCTCGATGCCCCGACCTGCTCGTTCGAACAGTTGCAGCCCGGTCTCGCGTTGCAGTGCGGCGAGCTGCTGACTCACGGCGGACGGCGTGTAGCCGAGCGCGGTCGAGCCGGCACGGATCGAGCCGGTCGCGATGACCGCCCGCAGGACGCGGAGCCGAGAGATGTCCAGCATGAACGCGACTGTACAGTTCTGCTTAACGGACGTGCACAACTAATCGCTTGTGCTGTACAGACAGCGTGCTGACGATGGGGTGTGTGACCGATCAACTGGAGACCGCCCGGCCCGTAGGCACCACCAAGACGAGCGCCACCAAGACGAGCACCGTCAAGCTCGCGGCGGCCGTCGGCCTCGCGGTGGTGCTGTGGGCCTCGGCCTTCGTCGCCATCCGCGCCGTCGGGCACGACCTGTCACCCGCACCGCTGGCGCTGCTCCGACTCGCTGTCGCGGCCGTCGCGCTCACCGTGCTGGTGGTGGCCAAGGGTGCGGTCCGGGTCCATGTGTCCCGCCGGGGGTTGCTGCTGATCGTGGCGTACGCCGTGCTGTGGCTCGCGGGGTACACGGTCGCCCTCAACGCGGGGGAGCGGCACGTCGACGCGGGGACGGCGGCGTTGCTGGTGAACCTCGCGCCGTTGCTGGTCACCGTCGCCGCCGGGAAGTTCCTCGGTGAGGGTTTCTCGCGACCGGTCGTCGTCGGCTCGCTGCTGGCGTTGGGCGGGACCGCCGTCATCGCGATGGGTTCCACCGCACAACGTGACTGGGTCGGTGTCCTGTTGTGCCTGGCAGCCGCCGGTCTCTACGCCGCGGGCGTCATGATCCAGAAGGTCACGCTGCGGCACGTCGACGGGCTCACCGCGATCTGGCTCGGCTGCGTCGTCGCCACCGCGGTCCTGCTCCCGTGGCTGCCGCAACTGGTCGGCGAACTGCGGGTGGCGCCGGTCGGAGCCGTGGCCGGGGCCGTTTACATGGGCGTGTTCCCGACCGCGATCGGCTTCACCGCGTGGGCCTACGCGTTGCGGCGCATGGACGCCGGCCGGCTGTCCGCGACGACCTACGCCGTGCCCGCGGTGTCGGTGCTGCTGTCGTGGCTGCTGCTCGCCGAGATCCCGACGGTGTACGGCCTCGTGGGCGGCGCGATCTGCCTCGTCGGCGTGGCCATCTCCCGGCGACGCTGACCGTCGTCCTGGCACCACGACCAACGGCATCAGCGTGACGAGCGGACGCCGTTCGTGTCGGCCTGTCGGAAAGTTGGTGCCAGCGAGTGCCTTCGTTCAGCCATTCGGTTCTTGCTGGTGGTTGCTCCCGAAACGCCGCTCGCTTCGAGGGTGCCATGTCCAACGTGAGCTTCGGCGGAGACGACGTGAGTCGAGGTGCAGGCGTCCACTCCCGGCACACCAGGGTTCACCGACAGCGTATGGCCCGTAACGATCTACGGCCGGTGATCGAAGAACTGGTGTGAAGGCGTTGTTCGTGCGGCTCCACCGATTCACCCGTGTGCGCGGGCTGATCGTGCTGTTCGTCGGCCTGACGGCTGGGATCACCTTGCTCGCCATGGGCGGGTTGGAGAAGCTCAGCGGCGTGGGCGGCGTTCTCGGCATGTCGCTGAGCGCACTCGTGATGATCGTCGTGGGTGCCGCCAAGTACCCGCGGTCCGCGAGTACGCCGTCGCACGAGCAGGTCGTGTTCGGGTTGCTGCGGGCGCGGAAGAAGTACTGCCTCATCCTGCGGCCGTTCGGCCAGGACGCCGA
The DNA here is from genome assembly GCF_011067745.1 of Lentzea alba. GTDB lineage: Bacteria > Actinomycetota > Actinomycetes > Mycobacteriales > Pseudonocardiaceae > Lentzea > Lentzea alba. The sequence continues at coordinate 382,215 of NZ_JAAMPJ010000007.1, read as the reverse complement.
GATCGTGCTGCCGAAGACGCTGGCCAAACGCCGTACCGACAGTGGGCCCTTCACCCGCAACGTGACCATGGAGCAGCTCGTCACCCGCGCCGCGCGCACGGTGCTCGACATGGACACCTACGGCATCGTCGACCAGCGCACCACGTTCGCCCCGCCGGGACCGATCCTGATGCGCGCCGCCGACGACGTGTGGCAGGAGGTGGCCCAGCGCCTCATCAGCCGCGCACACGTCATCGTGCTGATCCTGCCGCCGGACCGGGACTTCGGCGATGGTTTCGTCTGGGAGATCGAGCAGATCCGGCAGGCAGGGGCGACGTCGCGCGTCGTCATCGTGCTGCCGCCGTGCGACCAGGACACTGAGGCGTATGAGGCGGCACTACGACGCGCGTGCGTGTTGCTGGCGTTGCTGGACGGCGAGCTCGACCACTTCAAGGTCCACGAATACGAGCTGACGCTGCCCAGCGGCACGCTGGTCATCCGGTCGACCGCCGACGGAGCGAAGTGGTGGAAGATCCACGACGAGCCCCCGGAGCGCACGATGCTCGGCCGCAAGCGCAAGACGGTGGTGGCCGACGTGACCTATCTCGAAGTGCTCGACGTGGCGTTGCGGGAGATCGACCACGAGCAGTCGTGACCCGCACCCGTAGGCTGATTCCGCCGACTCGCGGAACCTCGGGCGGTCGGTGCGCGTCGACTCGAACGGACAGGGCGCTCGGGACACGGGGACGATGACGGAAGAGACGTTCGGGCCGTACCGGATCGAGCAGTTGCTCGGCCGGGGTGGGATGGGCGAGGTGCACCGGGCCTACGACACGGTGCACGACCGGTTCGTGGCGCTCAAGAGGTTGTCGACCGGCCATCACAGCGACGAGGAGTATCGCGCCCGCTTCCGTCGTGAGGCCCGGATCGTCGCGCGGCTGCGTGAGCCGCACGTCATCCCGATCCACGCCTACGGTGAGATCGACGGCCGGCTCTACCTGGACATGCGGCTGGTGGAGGGTGCCGACCTGTCGGACGTGATCCGCGAGGGGGCGGTCGAACCGGCGCGGGCGGTGCGCATCGTCGAGCAGGTGGCGAGTGCCCTGGACGCCGCGCACGCCGACGGGTTGGTGCACCGCGACGTGAAGCCGTCGAACATCCTCGTGACCGCCGGCGACTTCGTGTACCTGGTGGACTTCGGCATCGCCCGCAGCGTCTCGCCGTCCGCGACGGGCCTGACGGCGGCCGGCTCGGTGGTCGGCACCCTCGACTACATGGCCCCGGAGCGTTTCGAGGGAGGCCCTGTCGACGGCCGCGCGGACGTCTACGCCCTGGCCTGTGTGCTGTTCGCCTGCCTGGCGGGCCGGCGGCCGTTCACCGCGGACGGCACCGCCGCCCAGATCTGGGCGCACCTGTATGTGGAGCCGCCGAAGCCGTCCGCGCTGAACCCGGCGGTCCCGGCCGCGTTCGACGAGGTGATCGCGAAGGGCATGGCCAAGAACCCGGCCGACCGTTATGCCACCGCGGGAGCGTTCGCACGGGCGGCAGCCCAAGCCGCGATCACGTCCGCACCGGAACCCCAGCGCGAGGCACCTGTCGCCGTGGAGCACAAGGCGACCGTCCCCGTGCACCCGGAGCCGGACCCGCCCACCGTCGCCCTTCCCAGCACCGAGTCACGGGTCAAGCAGGCTGCTCTCGTCGGCTCGGCCCTCGCGGTCGTGGCCGGGATGGTCGCGATCTCGCTGTACTTCGGGAACGGTGACAGGACAAGGGGTTCGGGCACCACCACGACCAGCATCACGACCACCACCACGACCGTGCCCGCGACCACCACCACGACGCGGTCGCCGAAGGTCGAAGCGCTGCTGGCCGTTCTGCCGACCGTCTACCGGGGCGCCGACTCGTGCGCGCCTGTCGATCCCGACGGCGGCGCGGTCGCCGCCGTCCGCTGCACCAAGCCGAACTCCTCGTGGGATCCCATCAACCCTCCGCCGGCCGAGGCCGAGTTCCGGCTGTTCGACCACCCCACCGCCCTGGACGAGTTCTTCCAGTCGTTGGTGACCAGCAGGGGCATCCCGCGGATCGACGAGGCCGGCAGGTGCCGGCCCAGGATCGACCCGATCCACTACACGCTCTACCGCCGCCCCGGCCCGAACTCCGGCGCGCTGCCCGGCGAGTTCGCCACGTGCTTCCTCGCCGACGGCAACGCCCAGATCTGGTGGGTCGACACCCGCACCCTCACCATCGGCGCGGTGAAGAGACCGGGTGACATCGACACCCTCGACAGTCTCGACATCTGGTGGAGCGAAAGAGTCCTGGCGACGCTCTGAGATCTCGCACCGAGCCTGCACCTTCATCTGCGATGAGCCTGAGGCGCAGGCAGCGGTGGCGGCTCGGCCGCTCCGAGCTCGGCGAAGATCTCCGACGCCAGCACCCGGTGCGACCGAGCCGCTTCCTCTTCTGGCGGCCTGCTTTGAGCGCCTGTTCGCCTTCGAAGCGAGTAAGGCCGGGGAACGCTCGACCTAATTCGATCGCTGCCACCCGACCCTCTGCGGCAGCATGAGGAAGCCGAGGTGTCCGGAGGGGGTCGGATTGGTCGTGCCAGGATCGGAAAGGCCTGTCCACAAGAACGCGGTGCCGCTCGCCCTGCGCCTGTACGGAAGAGAATTGCGGCGCCACGGATTCATGTCCGCGGGCGCACTCGTGTTGCCCGCGCTGGGCGTCACCTGTCAGCTCTACCTCGCGCCGTTGGCGGTGGGCGGGCTCGTGGGAAAGCTCGCGGGTGGTGGCGACGCAAGCCTCGGCACCGTTCTGCCGTACGTGCTGGCGTTCGGCGGTTTCATGCTGCTCTCGGAACTGTTGTGGCGCATCGGCCTGCACTTCCTCAACCGCGTGGACGGCCGCGGGATCGAGAACCTGTCCGCCCTCGCGATGGACGAGCTGCTGGGGAAGGACGCGGCGTTCTTCCACGACAACTTCGCCGGGTCGCTCACCAAACGGGTGCTGAGTTTCGCGTTCCGCTTCGAGGACTTCGTGGACACGCTGGCGTTCAAGATCTTCGCCAACTTCATCCCGCTGGGCTTCGCCTGCGTCGTGCTGTGGAACTACGACCCGGTGCTCGTCGCGGTGCTGGTCGGCCTGATCCTCGTCACGGGATTCGTGGTCGCGCCGCTCATCCGCCACCGCCAGCGGCTGGTCGACCAGCGCGAGGCCGCCATCGCCCAGGTGTCCGGCCACGTCTCGGACACGCTGACGAACATGGAGACGGTGCGGGCGTTCGCCGCCGAGCCGCGCGAGGGCGCGGAGCACCGGACCCGTGCCGCCAAGCAGCGAACGCTCGCACTGCGGTCGTGGGACTACAACAACCTGCGCATCGACACCGTGATCGCGCCGCTGTCCGTGCTCACCAACGTGCTCGGCCTCGTGGTCGCGATCGGGGTCAGCGACGGGCTCGGCGTGGAGGCGATCGTGGTGACGTTCGCCTACTTCGGGAACGCGACGCGGATCATGTTCGAGTTCAACCAGATCTACCGGCAGGTGGAGAGCGCGCTCACCGAGGCGGCCCAGTTCACCGAACTGCTGCTCGACCCGCCGACCGTGCTCGACCCGGAGGACCCGGAACCGTTGCGGGTGAAGGATTCCCAGGTCCGGTTCGAGAACGTCGTGTTCACGCACGGCGGCGGCGAGCCGCTGTTCGACGGGCTCGACCTGGACATCCCGGCGGGCACGCGGATAGGGCTCGTCGGCCGCTCCGGCGGCGGCAAGACCACGCTCACCCGGCTGCTCCTGCGGTTGATGGACGTCGATCGGGGCCGCATCCTCATCGGCGGCCAGGACATCGCCCGCCTGAGCCAGGCGGACCTGCGCGGCCTGATCGGGTACGTGCCCCAGGACCCGGCCATGTTCCACCGGACGCTGCGCGAGAACATCGCGTTCGCACGGCCAGGCGCGACCGACGCCGAGATCCACCGCGCCGCGCATGCCGCGCACGTGACGGAGTTCGCGGACGCGCTGCCCGACGGGTTCGACACGATGGTCGGCGAACGCGGCATCAAACTGTCCGGCGGACAACGGCAGCGGGTCGCGCTGGCCCGCGCCATCCTGCGGGACGCGCCGATCCTGCTGCTGGACGAGGCGACCAGCGCGCTGGACTCGGAGAGCGAGGTGCTGGTCCAAGAGGCGCTGTGGCGGCTCATGGAGGGCCGCACCGCGATCGTCGTGGCACACCGGCTGAGCACGGTCGTGCGGATGGATCAGCTGATCGTGCTCGACCGGGGCCGGATCGTCGAACAGGGCACCCACGCGGAACTGCTCGACGTCGACGGCACGTACGCGAAGCTGTGGCGCCACCAGTCCGGCGGCTTCCTCGACGAGACGGTCGGGTCGAACGGTAGATTCCCCGCCCATGGCTGAGGTTGTGCTGCGCGGCGGGCTCGATTCGGACGAGCCGGACAGGGTGCTTCTCGCCGTCGTCATCGATCCCAAGGGCTCACCTGGTGAGTGGGCCGTCGCCAAGATCGGCGACTTCTGCTACGTGGACGAAGACGACGAGGTCGCGTACATCCTGCAGACGGACGCCTGGGCGGAAAGGCATCTGGCGAACGGTGAACTGACCGTCGACATCATGGTCTACGAGGCGATGCTCCGGCACTTCGACGACGTCGACCTGACCCTGTTCGAGGAGCGCTCGCACCACGACCCGGACGCGGTGCGGGTGCTGCGGGTGACCGGCACGACCACCCACGACACCCTGCCCGACGAGACCCTCGTGTACCTGACCCCACTCGACCGCCTCGACGAGGACGACTGGCCACTCGTGTTCGCGCCACCGCCCGAGGCCTGACGGTCCCCTTCAGGCCATGCGGTCGCGCAACGCCACGTATCCGGCCGCAAGACCAGCCGCCACCACGGCTCCGGCGCTGTTGTTGAACAGGTCCTGCGTCTCGCACATACCGCGCCCGACGAGCGGTTGCAGCACCTCGATCACCGCGCTCGACGCCACCGCCGAGACCAGCACCGCGAGCGGCCGTCGCGTCGCGAGCACCGCGCACCACACCAGCGGCGCGAACAGCAGCGCGTTGAACAGCTCCGACACTCCGTGCAAGGAGAAGCCGTTGAGGAGGCAGAACTCCGTGCCGACCAACGCCCAGCTCGGTTGGGACCGGGAGAACGTCAGAGCGAGCACGAGGCCGAGGAAGATCCCCGCGAACACGGAGGGAACCGGCCGCCACCCGAACCTCCGCGCCGCGAACCACGCACTCGCGCCCAGCACCACCGCTCCGACCACCACGCCGCCCGCGGTCACCGGATCCGAGAACACGAACACGACGGCGTACCGCACCTGATCCAGCACAGCTCAGAACCCCTCGCCCCCACAGCGGAACCCGATGCCGCGAAGCCTACTGGGACGCAAATTTCTCCCTGAAGATGAACATGATAGTCATATGCTGTTGCGGTGACGAGTACACAGAAACCGCATGTGTCAGAGCGCGACTTTAGCCGTTATCTGGCGGCACGGGTGTTGTCGGTCGCCGGTGCCGTGGTGGCGGCCGTGTCGATGCCCGTGCTGGTCTACCAGCTTACGGGTTCGGCGGGATGGACTTCGGCGGTCGCGGTGGCGGAGGCGTTGCCGTACCTGGTGTTCGGGTTGCTGGCGGGTGCGCTGGCGGATCGTCTGGATCGCCGGAAGATGATGGTGGCGCTGGACTTCGGCGTCGCCGTGGTGTTGTTCAGCGTGCCGTTGGCGTGGTGGGCCGGTGTGTTGGGCGCGCCGCATGTCGTGGTGGTGGCGTTTGCCGTGCAGACGGCGTTCGTGTTCTTCGACGCGGCGAACTTCGGGGCGCTGCCGGCGTTGGTGGGCAAGGACCGGTTGACCGCCGCGTACTCGACCCTCTACGGGCGGACGACCGCGGTGGAGCTCGTGGTGCCCGGTCTGACGGGTCTGGTGGTCGCGGTCGTCTCGCCGGCGGCGTTGCTGGCCGTGAACGTGCTGACCGCCGTGGGGTCGGCGTTGTTGTTGCGGGGTATCGCCGGGAGCATGGCGAATCCGCGTCCGGTGCGGGGCGCCGGTGAGCTCGTCGCCGATGTGCGGGAAGGGTTGCGGTTCCTGTGGCGCGAGCCGATCATCCGCACCCTGACGCTCGTCGGTGCGACGCACTCGGTCGCGGGTGGTGCGTGGGTGGCGGTGCTCGTGCCGTTCGCGGATCGCGTGCTGGGTGTCGCGCCGCGCGGTGATGTGCGGCTCGCCGCGTTGTTCAGCTGCTGGGGTGTGGGGGCGATCGTCGCCTCACGGTTGGTGCCGCGGCTGACGGCGCGCTGGGGTGGTGCGCGGCTTGCGTTGACGGCTCTCCCGCTTTCGTTGCTCGGTGGTGTTCTTGTGCTGGTGAGCGGGCATTGGCTCGTGGTGTGCGCGGCAGCGGTGTACTGGGGTGCCGCGCATGCCACCGTGGTGCTCAACGGAATCACTTACCGGCAGCAGGTGTGTCCTGAGGAGCTGCAGTCGCGGGTGAACACCACGGCGAGGATGCTGGCGTGGGGTGTCGGGCAGCCGCTCGGTGCGGCACTCGCGGGTGCGGTGGCGGTGGCGTTCGGTGATCCGCGCGCCGGGCTTGCGGCCGGTGTGGTGGTGTTGTTGACCGGTGTCGTGCTGGCGTGGGTGACGCCGGTGCTGCGACGCGCGGCCTGAGGCTCACCGCGTCCATGCTCGCTTGCTCAGCAGCCGCATTCCGTTGAGCGCGACCAGCACGGTCGACCCCTCGTGCCCGGCGACGCCGAGCGGGAGGGGCAGCGTGCCGAACAGGTCCCACGCGGACAGCACCAGGATGAACGTGCCGGCGATCGCGAGGTTGACCATCACGACCCGCCTGGCCCGGCGGGCCAGCGCGACGAGTGCCGGAACCGCGGTCAGGTCATCGCCCACCAGCACGGCGTCCGCGGTGTCCACGGTGAGTGCGGATCCCTTGTGTCCCATGGCGATCCCTGCGTGTGCCGTCGCGAGGGCGGGAGCGTCGTTCACGCCGTCTCCCACGAACAGCACCCTGCTGCCCAGCTCGTCAACCGCCCGAACCTTGTCCTGCGGCAGCAACTCGGCACGCACCTCGCTGATGCCGACCGCGTCCGCGACGCGTTGCGCGGCAAGGCGGTTGTCCCCCGTCAGAAGCACAGGAGGGCGTCCGTTGAGGACGGTGAGATCCCGGACAGCGAGTTCGCTGGACGGACGGAGCCGGTCGGCCAGCTCGACGACGCCAACCTGACGCTGGTCGACAGTGACGGCTACTGCCGTGTTGCCGTTCGGCGCGGAGTCGGCCCTGCGCACCGAAACGACGGCCTGTGCGACGCGTGCCGTCACGCCGATGCCAGGCGTGGCCCGGAAGTCGGAGGCCGGCGGCACGATCAGGCCGCGTTGCCGCGCGGCTTCGACGATCGCGCGGCCGATCGGGTGCTCGCTGAACTGCTCGGCCGCCGCGGCCAGCGCGAGGACACGGTTCTCGTCTTCGTCGGTGGTGATGCCGACGACCTGAGGCGTGCCCTCGGTGAGTGTGCCGGTCTTGTCGAACGCCACGACGTCCGCGGTGCCCAGCTGTTCCATGGCCACCGCGGACTTCACGAGCACACCGCGTTTCCCGGCGTTGGCGATGGCAGCCAGCAGTGGCGGCATGGTGGCCAGCACCAGCGCACACGGCGAAGCGACGATCATGAAGGTCATCGCCCGCAGCAGCGTCGGCTCCAGCGCCGCGCCGAACAGCAGCGGTACCGCGAACAACGCGAGCGTCACGGCCACCACGCCGAACGAATAGCGCTGCTCGACCTTCTCGATGAACAGCTGCGTCTTCGCCTTGGTGGCGGACGCCTGCTCGACCATCGCCACGATGCCGGCGATCACGGTGTCCCTGGCCGCGCGAGTGATCTGGACGTGCAGGGCGCCGGTGCCGTTGAGCGACCCCGCGAACACCTCCGAGCCCGGCTGTTTCGGCACGGGCAGCGACTCACCGGTGATCGACGCCTGGTCGGCCTCACTGCGCCCGTCGACGACCACGCCGTCTCCGCCGATCCGCTCGCCCGGCCGCACGAGGATCAGGTCACCGATCCGCAGCGACGCCGCGTCCACCTCACGTTCGCCGCTCTCCGGCAGCAGCAGGGTGGCGCGCTGCGGCGCGAGGTCGAGCAACCCGCGCACCGAATCGGCGGTCCGCTGGGTGAGCACGGCCTCCAGCGCGCCCGAGGTCGCGAAGATGACGATCAGCAGACCGCCGTCGACGACCTGTCCGATCGCGGCGGCACCGATCGCGGCGACGATCATCAACAGGTCGACGTCGAGCGTCCGCTCCCGCAGAGCGTTGAGCCCGGCGAGCGCGGGTTCCCAGCCGCCCGCCACGTAACAGCCCAGCAGCAACGTCCACCAGGTCCACGATGGCCCGCCGGCGAACTTGACCGCGAGTCCGAGCACGAACAACACGGTGGCCGCGGCCGCCCACCGGACCTCGGCGATCGCGAAGACGGAACGGCGGGGGAGAGATGGTGCGCGGTTCGGTGCGTCTGTGGTGAGGGTCGAAGTCACGGCAGCACCATACAGGAACATCTGAAGACCTCTTCATGTGTTCACTGAGTAAGATGCTGTCATGGGTCATGGAGTCGAGGGCAGGGTCACCCCGCCGGCACAGCTGGACGCCGAGTCGGCGGCAACGGTGGCGGCCACCCTCCAGGCGCTGGCGACGCCGAGCCGGCTGCGCATCCTGACCCGCCTGCGGCACGGCGCCTGCCCGGTCGGCGAGCTCGCCGAGGCCGTCGAGATGGAACAGTCAGCGGTCTCGCACCAGCTGCGGTTGCTGCGGGCGCTCGGGCTGGTGACCGGCACGCGCCAAGGCCGCAGCGTGGTCTACAGCCTGTACGACAACCACGTGGCGATGCTGCTCGACGAGGCCGTTTATCACATCGAACACCTCGGCCTCGACGTCATCGACGAGGTTGCCGGTCCTGCGTGAGTGGCGCGCCTGGTCGTCCATTCCACCAGAGGCTCCAGCGCCGACGCGAGCCGGATGAGGACGGCCTCGTCCCACGGCCCGGCCACGAGCTGGGCGCCGATCGGCAGGCCGTCGGGTGAGGTGTGGACCGGGAGCGAGATGGCGGGGAGTCCGGTGATGTTGCAGAAAGAGGTGAACGAGATCATCTGGGTCTCGGTCAGCCGCAGGCCGCCGGGATTGTCGACGGCTTCCCGCAGCACCGTGTCGACGAGTGGTGGCAGGCAGGCCAGGGTGGGCGTCAACAGGACGTCGAAGTCCCGGCCCCACTGGGCGACCACGCCGCGGGACTCTTCCTGCAGCCGTACCGAAGCGCGCACGTACGCACCCGAATCCCTGTTCTTCGCGCGCTCCATCCGGTACCGCAGCTGCGGTCCGGCCAGTTCAGGCTCGTCGAACGGCATCGCGCACAGAGAAGCGTCCAGAACCGTTTGCGCGTAACCGATCCAGGCTTCCTCGGTGAAGAACTCGGGTTCGGCCGGAAAGACGTCGTGGCCGAGCGACTCGAGCAACCGGCCGGTCTTCTCCGCGGCCTCGACGCAGTGAGGGTCGACCGGCATTCCCGTGGGCGCGGCGGTGAGCAGGCCGATGCGCAGCCGTTCCTGTGCGGCGCCGACCTCGTCGAGGAACGGTCGCAGGGGAGCGGGAGCCTGGTACCAGACCAGCGGGTCGGGCACGGACATCACGTCGAGCAGCAGGGCGGCGTCGCGGACGTAGCGGGTGATGGCGCCCTCGACGGTCGCGTGCTCCCAGGCGGCGACCGGCTGCGGGACGCGGCCACGACTGGGTTTGAGCCCGACGAGGCCGCAGCACGAGGACGGGACCCGGATCGAGCCGCCGCCGTCGGACGCGTGCGCGACCGGGGCGAGTCCGGCGGCCACCGCGGCCGCGGCCCCACCGCTCGATCCGCCGGGGGAGTGCGTGAGCCGCCACGGGTTGTGGGTGGTGCCGAACCGTTCGTTCTCGGTGGTCGTGAGCAGGCCCATCTCCGGCGAGTTCGTCCGTCCCATCAGGAGGAAGCCCGCGTTCAGCAGCCGGTCCACGACCGGCGCGTTGCCGGTGCGGGGAGCGTCCGAGATGCCCAGCGAACCGTAGGTGGCGGGCTGTCCGTCGACGTGGGTCAGCTCCTTGATCGGGATCGGGACGCCGTGGCACGGCCCGAGCTCGCCGCCCTCGACGACCGCCTGTTCCGCGGCTTTGGCCGCGGTGCGCACCTCTTCGTCGTTGCGCCACACGAAGGCGTTGACGCTGTCGTGGCGGTCGATCCGCTCCAGGTAGGTGTCGACGACCTCGACCGGGCTCAGCTCGCGGCGGCGGACGGCGGCGGCGAGGTCCACAACGGACTCGAAGGGATCCATGGATTTCCTTTCAGCGCAGCATCAGCAGTTCGTGACAGCGTTGGCGGGTGTCGATGCCGATCGGGGCGTCGAGCGCGAGGCGTCCCGACTCCATGACGAGGACGCGGTGACACCAGTCCAGGGCTTGGTCGGGGTGCTGGTCGACGACGAGCACCGCCACCCCGGTGGCGGCGACCTGGCCCAGCGCGTCCACCACGTCCCGCACGATCGAGGGCTGCAGCCCTTGGGTGAGCTCGTCGACCACGATCAGGCGTTGCCCGGCCAGCAGCGCCCTGGCGATGCCGAGCTGCTGTTTCTGGCCGCCGGAAAGGGTTCCCGCGAGCTGACGGCGGCGTTCGGTCAGCAACGGGAAGACCTCGCGCGGGTCGACCACCGGCCGGAACGACTTCCTGGTCGCCAGGGTCAGGTTTTCCTCGACGGTCAGGGCGGGGAACACGCCGCGGTCTTCCGGCATGAGCGAGGCACCCCATCGCGCCAGGACGTCCGGTCGTTTCGGCGGCACCGGGCGGCCGTCGAAGGTGATCTCACCGCCCTGGCGGTCGGCCAGACCGAAGATGGTCCGCAGCAACGTCGTCTTGCCCATGCCGTTGCGGCCGACGAGTGCGACGATCTCGCCGTCGCCGATTTCGGTGTTCACGTCGCGGACGACGGCGGCCTGGCCGTAGCCGCCGTTCAGGGCGCGCAGCGTCAGCATCAGCTCGCCCCCAGGTAGGCCTGGCGCACGGCGGCGTCGGCGACGACCTCGTCCATCGACCCGTGGGCGATGACCCGGCCGTGGTGCAGCGCGGCCACGTCGTCGGCGAGCCCGCGCACGATGTCCATGTCGTGTTCGACGACCAGCATCGCGCAGCCGGTGTTCGCGATGACGTCCCGCAGCGCGCTGACGAGTCGCCGGGCGTCGTCGGGGCCGAGCCCGGCCGCGGGTTCGTCGAGCAGTACCAACCGGGGCGCGCCGGAGAGCACCATCGCGAGTTCCAGGCGGCGCCGGTCGGCCAGGGCGAGCGAGCCGGCGACCGTGTTGTCGTCGGCGGCCAGATCCTGGTACGCCTCGGGCAGTTCGATCTCGGCCGGTGCGCCGAGCCTGGCCAGCCGGATGTTGTCCGCCGGCGACAACTCGGCGATGACGCTGGGGATCTGGAACATCCGCCCGAGGCCGAGCCGGACACGGGCGTGCACCGGCAGTGCCGCCGCGTCCCGGCCGAACAAGCGCAGTGTTCCGGCGTCGGCGGCGAGCTGCCCCGCGACGACGGCGAGCAGCGTGCTCTTGCCGGCGCCGTTGGGACCGATCAAGCAGACACAGCGGCCCGGCGTCACGGTGAGATCCACGCCGTCGAGCACCCGCACAGGGCCGAACGACTTCGAAATCCCTTGCAGGACAAGGGCAGGCTCGTCGGTGGCGGAAACCACGCGCGGCCGGTGCCGGACGCGGGGAAGCGTGACAGCGGCCCTGCCCCGCCGCAGCCACCCGCGCACGGCTCCGGCCACGCCGCCGGGCAGCACCTGGACGACGAGGATGAACACCGCCGCGAGCCCCAGCAGGTACCAGCTCTGCCACGAGCTGCCGATCAGTTGCTGCCCTGCCGTGAGGACCACGGCGGCGAGGAACGGTCCGAGCACCGACTCCCGGCCGCCGACGGCGAGCCACACGAGCACGCTGGTGGACAGCGCCAGCCCGAACACCGGTGGCGAGACGAGCCCGGCGACCGGCGCGTACAGCGTTCCCGCGATGGTCGACACGGTCGCACTCACGACGAACGCGATCGTGCGGACGCGCACGGTGTCGATGCCGGTCTGCTCCGCGCGCTCGGGATTGCGGGCCGCCGCGATCAACTGGGCACCGAACCGGCTTCGCACCAACCAGCTGCCCAGCCCCACCACCACGGCCGCGACGACCAGCGTCCGGTAGTAGGTGGTGACCACGCCGGGATCGGACACGGTCAGCCCGTTGGGTCCGCCGGTCACAGGCGTGAAACTGGTCGCCGCCTTCTGCAGCAACAGACCCACGCCGAGCGTCAGCAGGATCAGCGGCGCGTCGGGTACGGCCGAGGCCAGCCCGATGCGCGCGATGACCAGCGCGATCATCGCCCCGGCCACGAGCGCGGACAGCAGCGCGACCGCGAGCGGCCACTGGTGTTTCTCGGCGAGCGCGACCGCGTAGGCGCCGAGCCCGAAGAACGCGGCGTGCCCGATGCTGAGCATCCCGGCGCGACCCCAGGCGAGATCGAGCCCGTACGCGAACAGCCCGTAGGTGAGCCCGAGAGTCAGGACGGCCAGCGTGAACGCGCTGAGCCCGAACGGCGCGGCCGCGAGCAGCACCGCCGGTACCGCGAAGAACACGGCCCCGCGCATCAGCAGCCCTTCCGGGCCACCGTGTCGGCGACCGGACCGAACTTCGCGGTCACGGTATAGCCGTCCGGCGAGATCGTGGCGTCGAACATCTCCGCCTGCAGGATGTGGTTGTTCGACGCGAAGTGCGTGCCGGTGCCCAGTGGGGAGTCGAACTTCAGCGAGCCGATCTCCCGGTTGATCGCCGCCGGGTCGTTGCCTGCCTTCGCCGCGGCCGCGAGCACGAACTGGATGCCGAAGTAGGCGTTGCCCGCGACCTCGGGAATGGGCGCGTTCCACTGGTGGGTCGACCGGTAGTCGCTGACGAACTGCCGGCTCGCGGGATCGGTCATCCCATCGGCCCAGCGCACGGCGTGGTGCCTGCCGGTCGTGAGCGCGCTGAGTGCGGGGTGGTAGTCGGCGTCCAGCGGCGCGCCCTCGAAGCCCAGTTCCGGGGTGAGCAGCCCGAACTGCTGGGCCTGCTGGCTGAACGCGATCGCGTCGGCGCCGACGACCATCGACAGCAGGACGTCCGGGTCCGCGGCCTTGAGCCGTGCGATGACCGGTTGCCAGTCGGTCTGGCCTATCGGGCTGTACTCCTCGGCCACCACCGTCCCGCCGCCTGCTTGCGTGAGCTCCTTGGCCAGTCCGGCGTACAGGCGCGGGTAGTTGTAGTCGGAACCGACCACGGCGACGCGGTTTCCGTACTTCTGCAGCAGCTGCGGCAACATCGGGGTGAGCAGCTGCCGGGTCGACTCGCCGAACCCCCACTGGTAGGGCCGGCACTGCTCGGGATCACCGAGAATCGCGGTGAGGAACGGGATCTTGTTGTCGTCGGACACCTTCCCCACGGCCTCGGCGGTGTCGCCGGTGATCGTGCCGAACAGCACGGACACCTTGTCCTGCTGGACGAGCCGGCGCGCGAGCTGGGTGGAGTTCGCCGGGTCGCCGGCGTCGTCCACGACGACGTACTCGACCTTCTTCCCGCCGATCCCACCGGCGTCGTTGACCTTCGCGACACCGAGCTCGAACCCGCGCCGCAGCGCGGTTCCCGCCTGTCCGATCGGACCCGTGAGCGGCACGACGACACCGATCTTCAGCGGAGCGCCGGTGTCGGCGCCGCTGGACCCGGAGAGCGCCGACCCCGCGCAGCCGGTGCTCGACAACAGGGTCAGCACGGAGATCACGCAGACCGAACGGCGAAGCGGCGAGACCATGTGACCAACCTCCGAATCGTGGGGCGCGAACGCGCCGCGGCGATACCGATGACGACGACGTAGAACAGGGCGTCCGCGACGACGTCGGACAGCCAGGTCCGCAGCAGCACGGCCAGCGCGGACACCCCGAGCGCGGCGAGTGCCGCGGTGGCAAGGGAACCGGGGCGGCTGAACAGCAGCGCGAAGAAGGTCGGCACGAGCAGGCTGAACCCCGTCGAGGGGCTCACCGCCAGCGTCGGGCTGTACAGCGCGCCGGCGAGCACGGCCAGCAATCCACCCGCGACGAACGCGGTCGTGCGCAACCGGTTCGGGTCCGTGCCCAGCAGTCCGGCCATCGCCGGGTTGTCCGCCACGGCGCGCAGCGTCAGCCCCCACCGCGTCCGGTACGCGACGACCAGCACCAGTCCGACGACAGTGACCGCGACGAGCGAGCAGACGAGCCGGTAGGCCGGTCCCTGGGCGCCGAACACGGCCACCGAGCCGCTGATCGGCGCGGCGACCGCGCGGGGCGTGGCACCGAACGTCACCTCGGCGATCTGGCGCAACGCCATGCCGACGCCCCACGTCACGAGCAGCGCGCCGAGCCCGTCCGCGAACGAGCGTCGCAGCAGGCGTTCGACCAGCACCAGCAACGGGATGGTGGTCGCGAGAACCGCCACGACACGCCAGCCGAACGGCATCCCGGTGAGAGTGGCCGCCGCGTACGCGCCGAGCATCGCGAAGTCGCAGTGCGCCAGGTTCACGACGCGCAGGGCCGCGAAGACGATCGCGATGCCCACGGTGAGCAGACCGAAGAGCCCGAACTGGCTCAGGATCGCCAGAAGAACGTCCACACACCACCTCCGTCGTCCGCGGTTCGGGGTAGCCTCCGCCGATCGCCGCTGCGAAAGTGGTGAGCCAGCGCACAGCACTGGTCGGCGAGCGCCCACTCGCCGAACCTCGATGCGGCCGAAGGAGGCGCCATGCCGGTCGAACGCAGAGATGGCGGATCGCTGGTCTACGGCTACCTCGACACCGCAGCACCACATCACGCACGCGCCGTGGACACCGTTGTCGTCAGTTCATCGGGCACGCGGTACGAAGCGGCCATCCGTCCCTACCGCTTCGGTGCGCTGAACGCGTGCGAGATCGTCGGCGACCACGACGTCCAGGTGCGACCGTGGCGCCTGGCCGGAGCCGACAGCCTGGTGGCGGCCGTCCTGCTCGACGGAGGGGCCCGGCTGGAGCAGGACGGCCGGGACACGAGCGCCGCGGCGGGGGAGTGCCTGCTCTACACGGGCGCCCGGCCGTTCCGACTGGCTGTCGCCGGCCCGTACCGGTATTTCCTGCTCGGCTTCCCCGGTGTGCCGTCCACGCCCGCACACGCCACGGTCACCCAGACCCCGGCGGCGCGAATCCTCACGGCGACGCTCGCCGAGTTCGCCTGCCAGGCACCGAACCTCGGCCCGGCGACCGGACGGGAACTGGGCGAACACGTGCACTTCCTGCTGCGGACTGTGCTCCGCACGACGGCACGGCCCGCCGCGTTGCCGGACGACCTGCACACGCAGGTGATCGACTACGTCGAAGCCCACCTCGGCGACGACCTCAGCCCCGAGACGATCGCCGCGGCGCACCACATTTCCGTGCGATACCTGCACAAGCTGTTCCAGCAGCAGGGGGAGACGGTCGGCGGCCACGTCCGTCGGCGGCGCCTGGACCGCATTCGCCGGATGCTGGCGGACCCCGACATGGCGCACCGTTCCGTGTCCACTGTGGCGGCCCAGTGGGGAATCGCCGAGGCCAGCCACTTCAGCAAGCTGTTCCGGGCCGAGTTCGGGATGTCGCCGCGGGAGTTCCGCGAGGCCGCGCTGGGGAAGGGCGCGCAGGGGCGGAGTTCATCCCGGAGCACCGAAAGTCGATCGGCTGGGTGATTGCCCACGACCCGGAGTGCCAGCAGGGTGGTGGGTCATGCGTCCCGACTTCATGCGCGCCCATCTGCACAGCCGACGGGAAGTTCTCGGTCTGACGGCGAAAGCGGCCGCGGTGACCGCCGCCGTGTCGGCGGGGATCGGCACCTCGTCCGCGGCCGCCGAGGAGTGGACCGACCGCATGTTCACCCCGGACGAGGTCGCCGGGTGGGCCGAGCGGACGGCTCGCCGCTACGGCGCGGGCGACCAGCGCGGCACCTGGAACGAGGTGACTCCCGAGCGGACCCGCGAGGCGTTGCGGTTGCTCGAAGGACGCGGCCCGGTGCGGACGTACAACCTGGGTGAGCTCATGCAGGACAACTTCCCGGCGTTCGCGGGCGAGCCGCCGCGCGTGCTCCGGCAGCGGCTCACGGTCTTCGGGTACCAGCCGCGCGGCGACTTCGTCCCGGCCGCGAACTACGACCCGCGAACGCATCCCGAGTCCGGCATCCTGCAGTCGCCCACGCCGCTCGGGCCCAACGCGATCTCGTTCCACGAAGAGCGGTTCCCGCACGGCGGGACCTACCAGATCGCCACTCAGCTGGACAACCTCGGCCACGTCGGCGTCGGCGAGACGTACTACAACGGCCACCGCGGGCCGGACATCGCCAAGCCGCGTGGACTCGCGAAACTCGGCAACGAGCACCTCGGCCCCATCGTCACCCGCGGTGTCCTCTACGACATCGTGGGCCTCAAGCTGGCGCAGGGATCCCGCACCGACCTGTTCCGCTCGCCGGTGAACGGTGAGTGGGTCCTGCGCGACAACTATCGGATCACCCTCACCGACATGCGCGACGCCCTGCGCAGGCAGGGGGTGCGCAGGGAACCGGGACCGGGTGACGTGGCGCTGTTCCGCACCGGCTGGACCCACCTGCTGAACCGCGCCGGGTTCGACGACCCGCAGGACCCGCACAACCGGCGGTACATCACCACCGAGCCGGGCATCTACCTCCGTGAGGCCAGGTACCTCGCGTCCCGCCGGGTGGCGCTGGTCGGCAGCGACACGTGGGGACTCGAGGTGCTGGACCCAAGTGTCAT
This sequence comes from Lentzea alba, assembly GCF_011067745.1. GTDB lineage: Bacteria > Actinomycetota > Actinomycetes > Mycobacteriales > Pseudonocardiaceae > Lentzea > Lentzea alba. The sequence continues at coordinate 365,332 of NZ_JAAMPJ010000007.1, read as the reverse complement.
CGGGCAGAACGTGTTTCCGGTGCACCAGGTGCTGCTGACCCAGCACGGCGTCCGCATCGGCGAGGGCGTGCGCACCGAGGCCCTGGCGGCCGACGAGGCGTTCGAGTTCGTCTACCTCGTCACGCCCCAGTTCCACACCGGCTCGACCGCCTCCAACACCCCACCTGCCGCTATGGCCGCCAGGCCGTGAGCCACCGGTGCCAAGAGACCGGCCGTCACTCCCACACCGGTACCGGCGCGAAGTGGAACTCGTTCCGGATCGACTTCACTTCGTCCACGAGCGCGTCGGCACCAGCGAGCGCGTGCTCGAGCACCTCGTCCGCTTCTTTCAGGTAGTTCTCCAGAATGTCGTAGCAGCCGCCGGTCTGCACCGCCTTCTGCATCTTGATGTCGGCGGCGATGTCGTTGATCGTGCCGACCGCCGTTATCGCGGCCTCCAGCTTGTTCCCGACCGCAGCATTCGCGATCCCGCTCAACGCGGCCCAGCCGACTTGCGACACATGGGGCGTGTTCTTGTCCCAGGCGTGCACGTTCCGCACGCACGCCCCCATGAGGTTGTCGATGTCGAGCCGTGCGCCGTGGATGAGTGCCGCGAACCCCAGCAGGCACTGCGTCAGCCGGCCGAGCCCCTGACTGCGGTAGATGTCACCGGGATCCCGGTCGCCGTACCAGAGGTGCAGGGCGGCGAACTTCTCCTTGGCCAGGTCGGCGGCGCTGTCCTGCCAGTGCTGCCACACCTGACCGCCGGCCTTCTCGAAGTTGTCGATCAGTCCGATCCAGGTCGGATGGGACAGTCCCATCCGGGCGGCCTCGATGCGGTCGACGACGCCCTCGACCCATCCGCCGGACGTGACCTTCAGCAGTTCACGGATCTCGTTGCCGTGTTCGGGCACAGAGCCGACGTTCTGCCCGGAAAGGATGTCCGCGTGGTGGAAGAACTCCTCCACGGTGAGGTCTCGCTTGCCGTCACCCCGCACCGAGCCCCGCAGGATCGAGTACTCGTCGTAGAACGTGATGTCCTCGGGAATCGGGCCGGACCCCACCTCGCCGTCGTTCATCGCGATGACTTCGACCTTGCCGACGTCCACCCACCGCGGCGGCCAGCTGTCGTCGTAGTCCTTCAACTCGGCGAGGCTTTTCAGCATCCCGTGGAACCGCGGGGCGTTCCCCGACCGGAACACCTCGCCGAGGTGGGTGACCGGACCGCCGATGTCATCCTCGTAGGTCCAGAACTCCATGGTCACGCCTTCCCCTGGTCGAGCTTGCTGCCGATGAGGTTCATGGACTGGGTGTTCGCGAGCTCCGTCTCCTGGTAGGTCCCGGCCGACTGCCGGAGCCGGTCGCGGAATCCCTCCAGGAATGCGCAGAACTTGTCCTCGTCCTTGATGAACTCCTCCAGGACCTGCTCGAACGCCACACCGAAGTTCTGGAGACCCTGTTGGTAGCCGCCGGTCTTGCCGTAGCCATCGCTCAGTTGCCGGCCCGTGTGCATTTCGTTCGCGATTTCGTGCAACTCGGCACGGCGCGCATTGAAATGTGCGACCGCACCGTCGACCACCGCGGCGGCCTTCTCCAACTCCGCTGGGTTTACCTCCACCTGGAGTTCCCCTCTCCGTGATGGGCACAAGTCAGCTACACCCCCTCCTGCAGCTCCCCTCAGAGGCGCACGTCAGCGGTGTGGCCCGTTACGCGATCTCACCGTAACGAGCCAGGTCCCGTCCGGGAGGATGTTCGATGGAATTCCCTTCAGGCACAGCGGCGTGACGTTCAGTGCACACCCGTGCGTCCACTTCGGACTCTTCGAGGATCTGTGCGTGACGTCATGGCGCGACGGTCAGCGCGCCGTCGAGTGCTTGTGCCTGCAGGCGCCAGAACTGGCGGCTGACTTCGGCTTTGGGGAACACGAGGTCGAAGCCGTGGAACGCGCCGGGAACGACGTCGAGCTGGCACGCGACGCCGCTGTCGTTCAGCCGGCGGGCGTACTCGACGTCCTCGTCGTGGAACAGGTCGAGGGTGCCGACGCCGATCCAGGCCGGCGGGAGTCCGGTGAGGTCCTCGCGGCGAGCGGCCACGGCGTACTGGGGCACGTCCGTGCCTGCGACGGCGCCGCCGAGATACGTGGACCAGCCGTAGCGGTTGCTCTTCGGCGTCCACATCCGGTGGCCGCGGGTGTCGATGTCCGTGCGGGTTGTCGTGCGGTCGTCGAGCATCGGGTAGACCAGCAGCTGGAACACGGGCCGGATCTCGGCGCGGTCGTGGGCGAGCTGTGCGAGCGCCGCCGTGAGCCCGCCGCCGGCGCTGGCGCCGCCGATCGCGATGCGGTCCGGGTCGATGTGGAGTTCGTCGGCCTGTGCGACCAGGCCTCGCAGCCCGGCGTAGGTGTCCTCGACCGCGGCGGGTGCCGGGCTCGTGGAGGCGAACCGGTAGCGGACGGCGGCGACGGTGATGCCAAGCTCACGGGCGAAGGCGGCGTTGTTGCGGTCGTCCTGTTCGGGAGAGCCGAAGATGAGCCCGCCGCCGTGGATCCAGAGCAGCGCCGGAGCCTTGGCCGACAAGCCGTCCGGTTGGAAGACCCGCAGTGACACCGGTGGTGCGCCCTGTGGGCCGGGCACGAACATCTCGCGAACCGTGACACCCGGTGTGGGTTTGGCCGGGCGTGGTTTCAGGCTGCGCACCATGCGGGAGGTGAACGGGCCGTAGGAGAAGTTGGGGATGAAGCGCGCGAGTGCGAGGTCGGGGTGGAACGAGTTCATGGGGCGCCCTTTGGCTCGAAGATTCTGTCCACTTCGGACTGCAAGTCGAGATCAGACCGAATGCCGCTCGATCACCTGGGTGACCTCGGGGCCGGCCGGCACGGGTCGGCCGTCGAGCAGGCAGGTGACCGCCTCGACGAGGTGGCGTGCGGTGGCGTGCATGTCCACCGCCACCATCGTCAGCGGTGGGGCGGCGAGGCGGGCGGCAGGGGAGTCGCCGGCTCCGATCACGGCCAGGTCCGCCGGTGCGGTCAGGCCTCGCTCGCGGAGGCCCGCCAGGACGGCCAGTGCCGCCACGTCGTCGTGGGCGCACACGCCGGTGACGGCCGGGGCCAGTTCGCGCCAGGTCGTGACGGCGTCGGTGGCGGGTTGGGCACCCGCTTCGTCACCGGGAATGTTCAGGGCCACCGGATCTGGCAGGCCGTGTGCCGCGCAGGCTTGTCGCAACGCGGTCAGGCGCATCTTGCTCGCCTCGGCCAAGCGTTCGTCGTGCGGGCGGGCGTAGCCAAGCCGGCGATGCCCTGCCTCGAGCAGTCGCTCGACCTGCAGCCGGGCGATGCCGTTCTCCCGGGTTCCCCAGATCCACCGCGCGACGGGGTCGGACTCGGCCGTCAGGGAAACCACGGCGCGCACACCGTTGTGCCGCATTTCGGCGACGTCGTCATCGGGCAGATCCCACGCGATGACGGCCACGGGGGTGATGGCGGTCAGCACATCGCCGTCAGGCTTGCGGGACCACGGGTGGGTGACCGCCGTGAGCCCCGCCTCCGCGAACTCCGCCGCCAGAAACTCGACCAGGGCACCGACATCGGCGGTCATCGGCAGTTGCGGGGGCTGGTAAGGAGCACGACGTCGCTGCGGCCCCGGCTGAGCGTGCGGGCCTCCGCCGAGGGGGCGTACCGCAACCGCGCGGCCGCTTCCAGGACGCGTTGCCGCGTCGCCTCGGGGATCGTCTGCCCCTTGGTGCCGTTGAGCACGAAGCTCACGGTCGACCTGGAGACTCCGGCCTCCCGAGCCACGTCGGCACTGGTGGCACGGCGCCCTGAACGAGCAGTCTCGGCTGCCATCCGCACCCCTCCCGTCTTGTGGGTTCATCACCCTCCGATGTACTGTACCGCGAAATCACTAACGCGCGTTAGTGATTCATCCGACCGTGTTCGTCGAGGAATTCAGGAGCCGAGCGTGCCCGAACCGTTGACCTTCCCCGACGGCTTCCTGTGGGGCGCCGCGACTGCCGCACACCAGGTGGAGGGCAACAACACGACCAGTGACTGGTGGGAGTGGGAGACCGATCCGTCGCCCAAGGCGCCCATGGCGGAATCCTCCGGCATCGCGTGCGACCACTGGCACCGCTACCCCGACGACATCGCCCTGCTCGCGGAACTCGGGCTGAACACCTACCGGTTCTCCGTGGAGTAGGCGCGCGTCGAGCCCCGCCAAGGTGAGTTCGACCGCGAGGCGATCCAGCACTACGTCGACATGGTCGACACCTGCCTGAACCACGGCGTCACACCGATGATCACCTTGCAGCACTTCACGTTGCCGGCGTGGGCCACGCACGCCGGTGCCTGGACGAACCCCGCGTTCTCGTCCTGGTTCGCCCGCTACACCAGGTACGTGATGGAACGCCTGGAAAACCGCGTTCCGCACATCAGCACGATCAACGAGCCCGGCAACACGATCACGCGGGGCTACCTGGGCACCTTTCCCACCCCGCCATTCGTCCGCAACCTCGACGCGTTCGACGCCGCTGCCGCCGGACTCAACGCCGCACACCGCAGCGCCCGCGAGGTCATCCGCGAACTCACCCCCGGCGTCAAGGTCGGCATGTCGCACGCGCTGCAGGACTGGCACGCCAACCCTGGTGGTCTCCCGACCATGCGCTGGGCCCGGGAGGTGCACGAGGACCGGTTCTTCGCCGAGACCGCCGAGGACGACTTCGTCGGCGTCCAGACCTACACCCGCCTCGACGTCAACGCCCCGAGGATCGTCGGCCATCTGAGCGCGGCGGTCCTGCGCAGCCGCCGCCTGACCCAGGCACTGGTGCTGCCGCACCTGCGCCGCCAAGCGGTAGCCGCCGTGCCCACCGGGGAAGCGCCGGCCGACGGGGTTCGTCGCACCCTGATGGGCTACCGGTGGGCACCGGAAGCGGTCGGGGAAACGATCCAGCGAGTGGCGAACCTGTTCCCCGGCAAGGAAATCGTCATCACCGAGCACGGCGTCGCGACCAACCAGGACACCGAGCGCATCGACTACATCCGTGAAGGCCTGCGCGCGGTGCACCGGTTGATCGGCGACGGGCTGCCCATCACCGGCTACGTGCACTGGTCCATGCTGGACAACTGGGAGTGGTGGGACGGCTATGGCCCCACGTACGGGCTCGTGGCGGTCGATCGCACCAACCAGACCCGGACCATCAAGCCGTCGGCCCGCTGGTACGGCGACGTGGCCCGGGCAAACCGCATGCCGACCTGAGCAGGCCGCCAGAAGTTGTGTCCGTTACCCGGCCAGACCAGTGCCCACCCCTGCCGCCCCGCCCTCATTTTTCCGGGCGAAAGGCACGTACGTAGGCCCAGGGCGTACGTACCTTTCGCCGGGTGGTTGGGCAGGGACGGGGTGCTTCTCGGCGTCGGCCGGCACGGAGGTTTCGGACAGCACTTCCGGCCAGGTGCCTAGCTGTGATCAGGCACGACAGCACCCTTGGACCGCTGGTCCGGTCACTGTTGCGCGAGCGCGTCCCAGAAGGCCAGATCGTGTTTCCCCGCCCGGTCGAACGGACCGATTCGGTCGAGGTCGAGGCCTTGCACGTACGGCGTGGTGTCCGCCGGGTCGACACGGGGCCACGTCGGCAGGCCGGGCCGGTTGGGGTTGCCGGTGGCCGCGAAGCGGACCCAGTAGTCGATCATTCGGTCGCCGAGGCGGCGCTGTGCGGCAGTCAGCCGTACGTCGTCGGAGCGCAGGTCGAACAGGTACCGCAGCTCGGAGCCGTGTGAAGCGAGCGGCTCGACACCGGGCGGGAACTCGGGAATCGCCGGTGCCGTGCGGTCGAGGAACTCATAGGCGTACACCGGGATCTTGCCTGCGAACCGGCGATCCGCCGCATGTTGTGGCCACGTCCAGTCGAGGTCGGTCATGATCGCGCCCATCGCCTGCACCGCGGAACCACCGTGCTCCTCGAGCGGGTACCGCTGCGCGACCGCTGCGGCGTGCGGCCCGAAATGGGTGGTCAACGCGGCCAGGTAGCCGTCGGGACCGAGATCGGGGAACAGCAGTGGCGCGAAGAACGTGCCCTCGTCGCGCGTGGTGCCGGTCAGCAGCGGCACGTGGTTGAACCGCCCGGCCGGTACGGCCACCGCGGGGTCCTCCGGCAGCACCGTGTTCCCGAAGGCGGGCAAGGGAAACGCCGGCGCGGCGAGCAGGTCCGGCACCGGTTTGCCGCGCAGGCACTCGAGTGTCGTGCACCCCAGCTGAGCGGCGATGTTCTGGCCATGTCCCTGGTGCCACTCGTGCGGCACGAACAGCGGCACGTCGAGCAGCGGCCGGAAGTCCGCGTCGGCGAAGGTGTTCGGCACACAGGCCGTGCTCTGGGCGATCGCCCGATGGAACAACCCGGCCGCGCCCGGCGACGCGAGCTGCGCGCACACCGAATGCGCTCCGGCGGATTCTCCTGCCAGGGTGACGTTGTTCGGGTCGCCACCGAACTCCGCGATGTTCTGCCGCACCCAGCGCAGCGCCGCCTGCTGGTCCTCGATACCGAACGCGCCGCCGTTCGCGAGCCCGGGAAACCCGAGGAAACCGAGGTTTCCCAGCCGGTAGTTGACAGTCACCACGACCAGGCCGCCTCGCTTGACCAGCCGGGTCGGCAGGTAGTCGCTACCGGCACCGTTCATGAGCCCGCCACCGTGCAGCCACACCAGCACCGGTGCCTTCCTGGCCGCACGTGGTGTGGTGACGTCGAGGTAAAGGCAATCCTCGGTGACGCTGGCGGGCCGGCCGCCGACACCGGCCTGAGGACAGCGACTGCCCGGCCGGGTCGCGTTGAGCACACCGGACCACGGCACCGGCGGCACGGGCGAGTGCCAGCGCAGGTTGCCGACCGGCGGTGCGGCGTAGGGAATCCCCTCGTACGAACGGACATCCGCCTTCGTGGTTCCTCGCACCAGACCGGCGTTCGTAGGCACCGCGGCGTTGTCGCTCGCCGCCGCTGGCGCGGCACCCAACACCAACGCGCCAACGGCGACCATCGCCCCCAGAAGTCGTTTCATGATCCAGACAGTGGCAGCTGGGACTCATCGGACACATCAACCGATTGGTTGATGTGTCCGATGAGTCCGATCCTCGGCCGGCGACAGGCGGGCCGGAGGAGAAGAGGCGGTCGCCACGATTCGGCGTCGACACCGTGAGCTTGCCCGTCGGCGGACCGAACTCAGCTGAGCGGGGCGCTCACCTCACCGTGATGTTGGAGTTGCCGCTGCTCCGGTATCCCTCGGTCGCGAGGACCATGTAATAGCTGAAGTTGCCCAGCCGCATGTTGGCGCGGTTCCACGCGTCGAAGTGGTTGCCGGTGGTGATGGATCCGCCCGTCCGCTTCTGCTGCCGGACGCTCCAGAACTGCGGGAAGGTCTTGTTGCCTTCGACGGACGGAGCGTTGTACCGCATCGTCTGGTAGATGTCGTACGTGCCGCCGTCGGTGGTGACCGTGCCCTTGTAGGTACCGGTGGGCCGATACGTGCCCCAGTTGTCGACGATGTAGTACTCGACGAGCGGGTTCGAGGTCCACCCGTACAGCGTCAGATAAGCATTGCCGGACGGGTTGAAGCTGCCGGAATAGTTCACGGTCCGTCGTGAACCGTTGGCCCAGCCCTTGCCGCCGACGAAGTTGCCGACATTGCTCCAGGAGGTGCTGTAGTTGCCGCCGGATCCGAAGTCCATGCAGACCCTGCCGCCACCATCAGTCCAGAAAGAGTAGTAGTAACCGCCGTGGTTGCCCGTCTGGCTCGAACAGGTGGCGGTGATACCCACGTCAGCGCCGGCCACGCCGGGGGTCACCGCCACGACCAGCGCGACACAGGCGCTGCGGACGAGCAGCGCGAGACGGCCACGCTTGCGGCTCGCCGATCGGAAATTGACTTCAGCCATGTGCAGTACTCCTCGTAATTGAGGTTGGCACGGCAGCCAGGCAGCGCAATTAGACCCTGGAGGGTTGAGTTGATCGTCGTGTCCGGCCGCCGTCGATGTCGGCCTGCGCGGCGGTTTACCGACGTTTGCCGACGCTAGCAGCGACCAGCTGGCTCCGTAAGGTTGCCGGGGGGTTTCGGCAACGTTTCGAAAACCTTAGCCCATCAAACAGAATGGGCCTTTGTATTTGCGGGACCGGCTAAAGTTTTAGCGGCACCGCAGGAAATGCGGGTGTCGAGCACTGTGTGTGTCGAGAAGTGCGTCCGTGCAGGTTCCGCATGATCGCGGCTGTGCAGGTCCGCATCGCCTACCTGGCCGTCTCTGACGCCTCCGCTGCACGTTGGCTGTTGGGCGGGCGTTCACGCACCGCCTTTCCTCGTCCGCCACCCGTCGTGACGAACGCAGACCGAGGAGGTGGCCGAGACGCAGCGGCGTCCTTTGGTCTTGTGGGTGAACGAGGCTGAGCACGACCTGACGCTTCGACGACAACCTGTCGCGAACATCGCGGCAGGTTGCCGTGAGCGCTACCGGGTCTACCGGTGGGCCTTGAGCCAGCGCGCGATGTCCGACAGCACTGCCGGGTCCGGTTCTCCGAACTTGCCGGTGAACTTGGACGTCAGGTTCATGACGTGCCCGATTCCGGGGTAGGTGATGAGGGTGTGGTCCCGGCGGCCGGCCTTCGCGATGGCGTCGTCGGCGACGCGGGCCACCCGAGCAGGCGTCTGGACGTCGTTCTCACCGTTGAGGAGCAGAGTCGGTCCGTCGAACTTGGGCAGGTCGACCGAGACGTTGGCGAACCGGTCGATGTCGAGGATGTAGCGCTTGGTGTGCTCGTCGACGCCTTCGGAGTTGGGATAGTCGTCGATGCGGCTCTTCGCCCGCAGCACACGGCCGACCTCGGCGTCGATGGCCAGCACGCCGTTGCGGTCGGTGTCGGTCTCGGGCTTGACCTGGTCGCCGGAGAGCAGCACGTCGCGGTAGTAGGCCACGAGATCGGACGGCTGTCCGATCAGGCCGTCTGAGATCTCGGTGCGGGTCAAGGATCCGTCACCGTCCACATCGAACTCTTCGTGCAGCTGCGCCAGGCGCACCCCGAAGAGCTGGTAGGTGAGGACCGTGCGGATGGCGCTGCCGACGACGCCCATGGTGATGACGCCGGCGGGCTTGGGGATGTTCGCGGCGCGCGGGTCCGCGGCGAGGTTGGCGGCGACCTGGGTTCCTTCGCTGTGGCCGAGGAGGTAGATGCGCGACGGGTCGACCTCGGGAAGCGACGCACCGAACCGTGCCACCGATGCGGCATCGGAGAGAACCTGTTCGTAGGGCTTCTGCGGGTACAACTGCGACTCGTCGTCGGTCAGCGTTGGGCCGAGACCTGTGACGCCGCGTTTGTTGAAGCGCAGGACGGCGAACCCTTCGCGGTTCGCGGTCTGGGTGAGGGGGACGAAGACCGACCCCGCGTTGTCCGGCAGCGTCGAGTTCATGTCGTTGTGACCGCTGCCGTGCAGCAGTACCACCAGTGGAAGCTTCTTGTGTGCCGAGGCCGGGAGTGAGAGCTCGCCCTTCGTCACCCAGCCGCGGCCGAGGTCGATCGAGACGCTCTTGCGGAAGATCCCCTTCCAGCCGTCGGCTTTGTCGCTGTGCGGCGCGGAGGACGACCCCGCGGAAAGCGCGCCGATGACCGCGACCAATGCCACGGCGACCGAACGCCCCGGACCCAGCCAACCGGCCAGTTTCCTGATTTTCATGCAAATGAAGCTACCGAGGTGCCACCTGCGACGGAAAACCCACAGGCTGTCCAATCGGTGGTGGTGCAGGCTGTACCACGGGAATGGATGCAGTTCAGTACCGCCTGCTGTACTCGAAGAACGGGTATTGGTGGTATCGGCGCGACGTGTCGTGGGGGATAGCTTCGAACGATGATGAACGAAACGAATTCCGCCCAGTCCCCGTCTCACCGCCGCGCTCTTCTCTGGTCGGCCCTGGTGGTCAGCGCGGTGGCCAACGCCGGCACTTCGATCGCCGGATTGAGTCCCTACATCAGCATCGCTTTCGGTGCGCTCACGTTCATGTTCGGCATGGCTTTGTTCGTCGAACGGCGTCAAAAGAGCTAGCACGCCACACAAAAAGGGCCGGTCCGCCGGACCGGCCCTTCATGCCGTGGAAAGGTCAGGAGCAGGTGAGGTCCTGTGCGGGCAGGTCGCCCTTGACGAGGTAGGTGTTCATCGCGCCGATCGCGCAGGTGTTCTGGTCGGGGTGCACGAGCACGCCGTGACCGCCGGCGTCGACCTCGACGAAGATCGCGTCCGAGCCCATGGCCTTCTTCATGCCCTGGGCGGCGCGCAGCGGGGTGGACGGGTCGCGGCGGTTCTGCAGGATGAGGACGTTGCGGTTGCCGGTCTGCGTCACCTTCGGTTCCGGCTGGCGCGGCTCGCTGGGCGACCAGGCGGAGCACGGCGCGTAGTTGGCGGGCGCGCCGGCGGTGAGGGGGTAGCGCTCCCGGTCGGCCTGGACGGTGCGGCTGTAGGCCCGGTAGTCACTGGGCCAGGCCTTGTCCCCGCAGCTGATCGCCCAGCCCACGGAGAACAGGTTGTCGGCCGGCACACCGGCCATCACACCGGCGGTGATGTTCGTGTTCGCGGAGTCGCGCAGGAAGGTGCGGTCGGCGTCGGTGGCCTTGTGCTGCGCGAGGTTGACGCCGGCGCGCCACAGAGCGGCCAACTGCGGGAAGTTGCCGTCGTTGTAGGAGAGCTGCCAGGTCAACAGGCGGATGAGGTTGCCGTCGATGCGTGCCTTCGTGCCGTCGAGCGTCACCGGGTTGCGGTCGAGTTCGGCCGTCATCGCCAGGTAGTTCTGCCGGACCTCGGCTTCGGTGGCGCCGAGACCGACGACGTCCTCCTGCTCGACGCCGAAGCGGGCCAGATCGGGCCAGCGGTCCTCCATCGCGCTGCTGAACAGGCGGAAGTCCTCGTAGCCACGCGCGTTCGGGTCGACCGAGCTGTCGATGACCATGCGGTCGACGCGCTGCGGGAACAGCACCCGGTAGATCGAACCGAGGTAGGTGCCCCAGGAGATGCCGTAGTAGGAGACTGTGCGCTCGCCGAGCGCTTCGCGGATCTTGTCCATGTCGCGGGCGATGTTGGCGGTCGTCAGATGCGACAGCAGGTCACCGGAGTTCGCGGCGCACTGCTCGGCCATCCGCACGGAGTAGGCGATGTTCCGGTCGATCGAGCCGTTGGGCGCGGGGAAGGACAGCAGCCCGAGCTGTTGGTCGCGAATCATCTCGTCCACCGTGCGGCCGCAGTTCATCGGCGTGCTGTGCCCGATGCCGCGCGGGTCGAAAGCCACGATGTCGTAGCTGTCCCTGATCGCCTGTGCCAGCAGGGGACCGAACGCCGTGGGCACGTCGAGGCTCGAGCTCGGCCCACCACCGTTGACCATCAGCACGCCCTTGCGCTTCGCCGGGTCGGCCGCCGGGATGCGCGACACCTCGATCTTGATGTTCCGGCTCTTCGGCGTCCGGTAGTCGAGGGGGACGGTGAGTTCCGCGCACTGCTGCGGTGCCGGAGTGCCGGTCGGACACGCACCCCAGACCAGGCTCGGGGTGCGTGACTCCGCCGAACTGGACACCGCGGCGAAAGCGATACTCGCGAAAGCGGCGACGGAAACGATGCCGGTCAGTTTCATCGCGATGCGCCTACGGCTCCGCGTGTTCTTTTCCGTTTGCATGCCGCAAAAGTATGAGAAGGCAATGCGGCCGGAAATCCTGTGGACTGCCGGAAAGCTGGTACAGCTGGCTGGAAGACCTTACCTCCGGCGAGCGTCGTCGAGATAACGCAGCACGGCGGTGACTCTGCGGTCCGCGCTGTCGTCGGGTGCGAGACCCAGTTTCGCGAAGATGCTGCGGATGTGCTTGTGCACGGCGCCTTCGGTGATCACGAGCCGCCGGGCGATGGCGCCGTTGCCGAGGCCTTCCGCCATCACCGCGAGGACGTCGTGCTCACGTGGGCTGAGCCGGTCCAGCCGGTTGTCGACGACGTTGCGGCTGACCAGCTGCGCGACCACGGTGGGATCGATGGCGGTCCCGCCGTCCGCGACGCGGTGCAGCGCGTCCATGAACTCGTCGACCCGGCCCACGCGTTCCTTGAGCAGGTAACCGAGACGCGAACTCCCGGCAGCGAGCAGATCCGTGGCGAAGGCCTGCTCGACATGGGCCGACAACACGAGCACCGCGAGATCCGGATACCGCTGCCGTGCCGCGACGGCGGCGACGATGCCCTCGTCTGTGTGAGTAGGCGGCATCCGGACGTCCACGACAACCGTGTCGGGTTTGTGCTCGTCCACGGCGTCGAGAAAGCCCATGGCGTCTTCCGCCACGGCCACCACGTCGAGTCCTTCGGCACGAAGTAGAAGAACGAGGCCTTCACGCAACAACGCGTCGTCCTCGGCGATCACAATCCGCATGGCACCCTTGCAATCAGAATAGTCGGCCCGCCGACGGGACTCGTCAGCTCGAACGTTCCGTCATGTGCCTCGATTCGGGCGCGAACACCGCCGACACCGGAGCCGGCTCCCTCGGTCGCACCCCCGCGGCCGTCATCGGTGACGCGCAACCACAACAGGTCCTCGTCCCTGCGCAGTTCCACCTCGGCGCGCGTGGCCCGGCTGTGCTTGGCGATGTTGGTCAACGCCTCCGCGACGACGAAGTACACCGTCGCCTCGACCGACGCCGCGTACCGGCCGGGCAGGTCCACCTCGATCCGGCACGGCACCGGGCTCGTGGCCGCGAGCCCGTCGAGAGCGTCGGCGAGGCTGCGGTCGGCGAGCACCGGCGGCAGAATGCTGCGCACCACCAGCCGCAGTTCGTCGAGCGCGGCCTCCGTCGCGTCCTGGGCTCGCCCCAGCACCTCGTCGAGATCGGTCGAACCACGCTGTGCGGCCTTGCGGGCCGCACCGACCAACAGGTTCACCGCGACCATCCGGCTCTGCGCCCCGTCGTGCAGCGCCCGCTCGATGCGCCGCAACTCGGTGGTGTGCGCGTCCAACGCGGCCGCGCGGGCCGCGGACAGGTGCGCGATCCTCAGGGCGAGATCGGTGTCGGGGCCGGCTTGCAGCAGGCGACGGCCGGGCAGTCCCTGCAGGCGTGCCATCGCGGGCAGGATCCCGATGGCGATGAAGAGCCAGCCGACTCCGAGCAGGCTCACCGCGAAGGAACCGGGGAAGTCGCGCACCACCCACAGATCGAGCGTGGGGGAGGCCCCTCCTTCGGGGATCAGGTGCCACCACAGGGGAAACGTGCCGTCGCGGACCGAGCTCAGCACCAGCAGCAGTGCGACAACGCTCAGCGTGAAACCCGAAACCCCGTGCACGGCGACCCAGATGAGCTCGCGCCGGGTCTCCCGGTGCCGAAGGGCGTCCCACAGGCGAGCAGGGCCCGGCCCCGGGCTGATCAGTTCCGGGCCGGAACGGCTGAGCCGCGACCGCTCCCGCTCGGCGATCAGGTGCGCCAGCCTGACGACGTGCGGCGCCAGCGGCAGCCCCACCCCGACGAGGGTGAGCAGGCCGGTGAGAACGATCGCCAGCAAGCAGAACAACGCGAGCAGCGACGTCGCGAGACCCCCGACGAGTTGCTCCAAGGCGTCCAGTGCCGCGCGAACGCGGCCGGATCGCATTGGGGACTCAGGAGGCGGCATGGGTGCGAATCATAAGGCCGGCGAAGGAATCCCGGCGCACACGGAGAATGCGACTGCGCTCCTGAACTGCAGGTCATCCGGCCGTGGTACAGCCTGCTGTACCACTGATAGGGGTGCCTGCTCTACCGGCCAGATCGGCCAAAGGACGTAAAGGAAATCGGTATTCCGTCTCAACCGGACCGCGGCTGAGAGCGCTTTCACCGTTCTGCGATCATGTTTCGCCATGGATCGCTACGAGCAGTTCCGCAGTGCGGCAATCGATCGAGGCATTCCCGAAGACGAGGTCGGCAGGTTCGCCGAGCACCTCCGGTTCGCGGTCTGGGCGTGGCCGGGCAAGGACGGGGAGGAAACCGTCGGCCACATGGGCGGTCTTCCCCGCTTACCGGTGGGCGTGGAATGGCCGGGCGGCGACGAGGACCCGTTGCCGTTCATCGGTTCCGTCGACTGCGCGGCCTTGCCGCGGGCCGAGGGGCTCGATCTGCCGGCGGACGGATCGCTGTTGTTCTTCCTGCACCACGAGGAGGACATGGAGGAACATCCCTCTCCCGCCTACGCGCGGGTCCTGTACGTTCCCGCGGGCACGGAGGCAGAGGTGGCGGCACCGCCGCCCGACCACGACTCCAGGACGTTCTCCTACGAGGACACTCCGTACCTGATCCCCGAGCGACGGATCACCGCACGGGTGGCGGCGGAACTGCCGGGCTGGATCAAGGACCGCGACGTCCAGCACGAGGCGGACACCGTGAAGCACCTGTTCGACGAGCTCAAGCACATCGACCAGCTGTGCGAGATCGTCGGCGAGCTCTGGCCGGAGACCGACGACCCCTACTGGAGCCCGCTCCGGATCGGCGGGTACTGCCGCAACATCGGCGGTGCGGACGACCCGCACTCGCAGATGACCTTCGACAGCGTCCAGAACCGGGCAGCGGGCGAAAACCTGCCGATCGAAGAGCGGTGGCGCCTGCAGAGAGAAGAGAAGCCCCGGCTGGTCCGGGAATGGCTGCCGCTCGCCCAGTTCCCCACGCAGAGCGAGTACTACTTCGGGTGCTTCCTGATCCGCGCCGAAGACCTGGCCGCGCAGCGCTTCGACCAGATGCGCTCCTACACGATGTTCACCGAGTAGGTGACGCGCGAAGGCCTGGTCCGGGGGTCACGCGAAGTGCCTCCGGACCAGGCCTGCTGCCCGGTCGAGTGTCCACATCGGTCACCAGATGCGGACAAGGGCTTGCTCGATCATCTCAGCAGTGGTTCTTGAGTCCGTTCAGGATTCGCGCGGTGAACTCGTCGAGCTCGGGGGACGAGTAATTGTCTCGCACCCACTGAACTTCGTTGATGAGGAACTGCGTGTCGTTCGAGTTGGTCATCCGCTTGAGCATCTTGAGCAGCGTCCTGGCGGAATCCTTCGCGTGGTCGCAGGGTTCGACGGCGCTGTGAGTCACAACTTCCTGCTGGGACTGCGCCAGCGCTGCGGGCGCCAGCACCCCGGCTGAGAGGCCGACACTCAGTGCGATGGTCGCGATGAGACGGGAAGTCGTTCGCATGATTACTCCGCTTGAATTCGACGTGGCAATGTGGTGAGAACATTAGTGATTGCCCGTAGTTCTGAGAATGAAGCCAGCAGGAAGATCGAAGTAGTGCAGGCTGTACCGAAGTCCCGCCAAGCCGCCTCCTGTTCCCACTTCCGGTCGAACGCCACGACACCAGTCAGGTGTCCGAGATCGCGCCCACCTCGTCCGCCAGCTGCGAGAACGTGGGAAATTCCAACCCGGAAGTAAAGGCGAATCCTTGCGAACCAGCCCCTGTGGCACTGCTCCGATCGGTTGACGTCGGTTGACCGGCGCGAGGCGGATGGATGAGGGTTGGTCTTGCGGGAGAGAGATCATATTGACCACGACTTCGTTTGACGAGTTGTCGTTCGGCGCTTGTGATCGCCGCCGCATCGAGTCCAGGGGGCCTCATGGGGGAAAGACTTCTGTCGAAATCCAGGACAATGTCATGCCACTGGCCAGGCTTTCCTGCGAGACGGTCGAATTGGAGCGAATGAGGCTGCCGGCGGCGTTGCCGGAGTTCTGGTCCCTGCGTCACCGCGCCGATCTCTCCGGCAGGCCTGTCACCACCGCGAACTGATCAGCGGACGTGGCCGCCGGATGTACGACCATGCCGAGAACGACGTGGTGTCCTATTTGGACCACGGGATCCAGCAAGCGGTGTCCACGCTCTGCTCGACTCTGGCGAGTGCCGTTCCACTGCCCCGATCTGGTGACACGCCCGCTGCTGGAGGATCTCGTGAAGGTGACACTCGTGTTCGTCGCGGAACCCGAGCGGGTCGGGTTCCCCCTGTGGACCGCGCCGCTGACCACGCCGCTGCTGGCCTCGTGCCTGACCGCCGCCGGACACGAGGTGGACCTGCTGGACACTCGGCTGAGCGAGGCACCGCTCGCCGAGGAACTCGCCGCCACGAGTGGAGACGTGGTGGCGATCAGCTTCATGTCCCACTCGCGCGACGAGGCGTTCGAGGTGGCGGAACTGTGCCGTGCGGACGGCCGGATCACCATCGGCGGTGGCGCACACCCCACGGTGCTTCCGGGGGAACTCGTGGACAGCGGGTTGTTCGACCACGTCGTGCGCGGTGAGGGCGAGCGGACCCTGCCCGGCCTCGTCACGGACATCGAGGCAGGGCGCCGCCCGGACGAGAGCGTCCTGCAAGGCGAGCCGTTCGACCTGCTGGACTACCCGCCGTTGCGCGACTACCCGGTCTACCAGGACGTGTACTGCCCGCCTGCCGCCGTGCCGGCGTCCAGGGCCGCCGGCTTGACCGGCCTGACGGTGGAGGCGTTGGGCGAGCTGACGCGCCGTGATGACGGCCTGGTCGACGTGGACACGCTGCGCGGCCTGCCCGCCGAGCACTTCCCAGCCACGCGCGAGTTCCGGTCCATCTACTTGGAACTGGGACGGGGATGCCCGTTCCGCTGCCTGTACTGCACCATCCAGAACGACTGGTTCGCGCCCAAGGCCGGCCGTGCCAGGCCTTTCGAGGACGTGGTGGCGGAGGTGCACTACTTCGTCGAGCGCTACGACACGAACTACATCGTCCTGGTCGACTCGATCGCGCCCGCCTACCCGGGCTTCGTGCGGTTCGCCGAGTTCATGAAAACCGAGCTGCCCGACGTGGAGTTCAGCTTCAACTGCACGGCCACGCACTTCACCCCGACGGTGGCAGAGGCCCTCGCCGGCGCGAACTGCCTGGTGTGGTTCGGTTTCGAGACCGCCTCGCCGACGTTGTTGCGCGCACTGCGCAAGCCCGGCAGCGCACGGACGCAGTACCGGGCCGCGAAGCTGTGCGCCGAGCACGGCATCCGCTTCGGCGCCAACCTCCTGCTGGGCGTCCCCGGCGAGACGACCGAGGACTACGAGATGACGATGGAGTTCCTGACCGAGACCCGTCCCCACAGTCCGAACCCGAACATCCTCACCCCGTTGCCAGGCACCGACATGTACAGCCACTGCCTCGAACGAGGACTGCTGCGCGACCCCGGCGACTACCGGTCGTGGACCGCGGAACAGGTCAGGACCAAGGGCCACGGTCCGCTGTTCGGCGTCGACTACGAGCAGGTGCTGTCGTACCACGCCCAGATGCTCCGACTGGATCGCACCGGTGAAGTCGTGCACGTGGAACGAGGGTGCCACCTCAAGCCCCACGCCTGATCTTCAGTCCGACCACCTGAAGATCCACGTCGCCACCGCGAAGCTGCCCACCGCCCACGCCAGCATCACCAGCACCCCGCCCGCGACGGCGGACAGTCCCGCGCCCTCGATCACGACCGCGCGCAGCACGTCGTTGACCGTGGTCAGCGGCAGCACCTCCAGCAGCGGCTGGAGCGCCTCGGGGTAGCGGGAGGACGGGAAGAAGATCCCCGACCCCAGGTACATCGGCATGGTGGCGGCACTGAGCAGGCCGCTGACCGTCTGCAGACTTCGAACCCGTGCCGCGACGAGCAGGCCGACACCCGCGAACACCAGTGCGCCCAACGCCGTCACCGCCGTCAGCAGCACGAGCGAACCCCGGACGGGGAGGTCGAACACCAGCACGCCGAACACCAGCAAGATCGGCAGTTCCAGCAGCATCACCAAGGCACGCACCACGACGAAGCTGAACAGGAACGCCGACTTGTTCATCGGTGCGGCGACCATTCGCTTGACCAGCTTGCGAATGCGCATGTCGGCGATGGAATAGCCGACGCCCCACAGTCCGCTGGTCATCAAGCCCATGCCGATCAGACCGGGGATCAGGAAGTGGATGTACTGCTCATCGCGTCCGGAACCGGACTCGACCCCCCGGAAGGCGATGCCCAGCACCAGCGCCAGCAGCACCGGCGAGGCGAACGTCCAGAACACGCTGCCCGGCTCGCGGTAGTAAGTGCGCAGCCGCGCCAGGACCAATTGACCGAACTGGTGTGCGTAGAAGTTCATGGCGTGGTCGATGGTAGCCTTGCGAGATCATGTCGTCACTCGCGGTGCGGTGCCGGGACCTGGTCAAACACTACGGATCGGTGACCGCGCTCGACGGCCTGCACCTCGATGTGCGCGCGGGTGAGTGCTTCGGCGTGCTCGGCCCCAACGGCGCGGGCAAGACCACCACCATGGAGATCATCGCCGGCTTGCTCGAAGCGGACAGCGGTGAGGTCGTGGTGCTCGACGGCCTGTGGCGCAAGGACAAGCGGCTGCGAGCCGAGGTGGGCATCGCGCTGCAGGAGACGCACCTGCCCGACCACCTCACCGTCCGCGAACTGCTCCGGCTGTTCCGCTCCTTCTACCGGCAAGGCCCCTCGGTCGACTCGTTGATCGAGTTGCTGGCTCTGTCCGACCGGCAGGACGCCCTGTTCGCACATCTGTCGGGTGGGCAGAAGCAGCGCGTCGCCGTGGGATGCGCGCTCGTCGGCGATCCGCGGTTGTTGTTGCTGGACGAGCCGACGGCGGGGCTGGACCCGCAGGCGCGTCATCGGATCTGGGAAGTGCTGGAACGGTTGCGCGCACAGGGAAGCACGGTGCTGCTGAGCACCCACTACATCGACGAGGCCGAGCGGTTGTGCGACCGGGTCGCGGTGATCGACCACGGCAGGGTCATCGCCGAGGGCACGCCCGCCGAACTGATCTCGTCGCTGGGTGGCACGAGTGTCGTCGAGTTCGCGATCGACGGCGAGCACGATTTCGCGCAGCTGCCCGGCGTGCACTCGGTGCAGCGGCTCGACGACGGCTACGCGCTCACCGTCACCGAGGTCCACACAGCGGTCGAGGCGTTGTTCGCCGTGGCCGCGTCGGCGGGGTTCCGGATCGGCCGCCTCGTCACGCGGCAGGCCACCCTCGAAGACGTGTTCGTCACCTTGACCGGACGGCAACTGCGAGACTGATTCGATTCCAGATCGCGCGGAATCACCCTGTGTCGATTGCCGGTGAATACGTCAGACGGAGCATCCCGGAGACGAGGCGGACGGGTAGCGTCGGAGCAACGGTGCGGTGATCGTGGGGGACGCAGGCGTTTCGAGCACCCAGGGGTGGTTTGGTGCCGGGGATTTCGCGTAGTGGTGTCGCGGCGGTGCTCGCGGTAGGGCTCTTGATCGGCTCGTGCGGCACGCCGCCGGCCGAACCCACGAAACCCTCTGCGACGGCAGGCTTTCCGGTCACCATCGGGTCGGTGACGCTGGAGAAGCGGCCCGAGCGGATCGTGGTGCTGGCTCCCACCGCGACTGAGATGCTCTTCGCCATCGGCGCGGGCGCGCAGGTGACCGCGGTGGACGACCAGTCCAACCATCCCGCCGACGCGCCCAAGTCGGCCCTGTCCGGGTTCCAGCCCAACGCCGAGGCCATCGCGGCCCACCAGCCGGACCTGGTCGTGATCTCCAGCGACATCAACCAGATCGCAGGCCAGCTCGGCACGCTGAAGATCCCGGTGTACCAGGCAGGCCCGGCCCGGACCCTGGACGACAGCTACACGCAACTCGAGGATCTGGGGCGGCTGACCGGACACACCTCCGAGGCGGCCGACGTCGTGACCAGGATGAGGAGCGACATCGCCCAGATCGTGGAGAAGGTGCCCCAGCGGCAGGTGAAACCCACGTACTACTTCGAGCTGGACCAGGCGTTGTACACGGTGACCAGCACGACGTTCATCGGGGCGCTGTTCGACCGCATCGGGTTGGTCAACGTGGCCGACCGCGCGGAACTGCGGGACGCCAACGCCGGCTATCCGCAGCTGTCCGCCGAGTTCGTGATCGACGCCGATCCGGACCTGATCTTCCTGGCCGACACCAAGTGCTGCGGGCAGACCGCTGACACCGTCAAGGCACGTCCGGGCTGGAGCGGCATCACGGCTGTGCGCACCGGCCGCATCGTCGCCCTGAACGACGACATCGCCTCGCGCTGGGGCCCTCGCGTCGTGGAACTGGTCCGGACCATCGCGGCCGCGGCGAGCGAGGCCGGATGAGGGGCTGGCTGGCCACCGTGCTGAAGCCGGTCCAGAGCGACGCACCAGAGCGGGAGGCGGCCGATCCGGCGCGGTTGCGGCCTGCGCGGTTGCGGCCGGTGTGGCTCGGCGTCGGCCTGCTGGCGGTACTTGTCGCGGCGATCGTGGGCGTGAGCTACGGGCCGGTGTCCCTTCCCATGTCAGCCGTAGCGGTGGAACTGCTCGACCTGCTCCCCGGTGTCGACCTGGTCAGCGGGCTTTCGGAGCGTGAACAAGCGCTGCTCGTGCAACTGCGGCTGCCCAGGGTCGTGCTGGGGCTGCTGGTCGGCGGACTGCTGGCCCTGGCGGGCGGCTGCTACCAGGGAGTGTTCCGCAACCCGCTGGCCGACCCGCACCTGCTGGGCGTGGCGGCGGGAGCGGGTCTGGGGGTCACCGCGGTGATCACGTTGCGCCGCGGTGCGGGCGCCGACGCCACCGCGGCGCTGCCCCTGGCCACTCCGTTGGCCGCGTTCGTCGGCGCGATCACCGCCGTGATTCTGACCTACGTCCTCGCCTCACGGGGCGGCGGCGACCGCTCGCCGTCCACCCTCATCCTGGCAGGCGTCGCGGTGTCGGCTTTCCTGGCGGCCGCTCAGACGTTCCTGATGCAGCGCGACGCCGACGCCATCCGCGAGATCTACTCGTGGCTGCTGGGCAGGCTCGGCACCGCGGGCTGGCGCGACGTCCTGCTGGTGCTGCCCTACGCGGTGGTGACCGTGGTGGTCATGTTGCTGCACCGGCGGGATCTGGACGTGTTGTCGGTGGGCGACGCGGAGGCGGCAGGGCTGGGGCTGAACCCGCAGCGCACGCGGTACGTGCTGGCCGCCGCGGCGTCGCTGGGCACGGCGGCGGCGGTGTCGGTCTCCGGGCTGATCGGGTTCCTGGGCATCATCGTGCCGCACACCGTGCGGCTGCTCGCGGGCGCCGGGTACCGCACGATCCTCCCGTTGTCGATGCTGTTCGGCGGCGCGTTCCTGGTCTTGACCGACCTGCTGGCGCGCACCGCCGCGGCTCCCTCCGAGATCCCGATCGGTGTGGTCACCGCGTTCCTGGGCGCGCCGTTCTTCGTACTGGTGCTGCGCACGAGCACCAGGATGCGGCTGTGACCGCGCCCCACCCGGTGATCACCACCCGCGGCCTGCGGGTGGAGCTGGGCGGTGGTGTCATCCTCCACGGGGTGGACCTGACCGTCGAGGCTGGCGAGTGGGTGGCGATCATCGGTCCCAACGGCGCGGGCAAGTCCACGCTGCTCAACGCCGTCACCGGTCTGGTGCCCGCGACCGGCGTCGCGTCGCTGTTCGGCCGTGACGTGCGGCGGATGCGGCATCGGGAGCGGGCCCGCGTGGTGGCCATGGTCGTCCAGTCGCCGGTCGTGCCGCCGGGCGTCACGGTCCTGGACTACGTCCTGCTCGGCCGCACCCCGTACATCCCGAGGTTCGGCCGCGAGTCGGCCGCCGATCTCGATGTGGTTCGCGAGGTCCTGGTCCGCCTGGAACTGCGGGACTTCGCCGACCGCGTGTTGCCGACGTTGTCCGGCGGAGAGCTGCAACGGGTGTTCCTGGCCCGTGCCCTCGCGCAGGAAGCGCGGCTGTTGCTGCTCGACGAGCCGACCAGCGCCCTGGACATCGGCCACCAGCAAGAGGTGCTCGACCTCGTGGACACCCTGCGCCGCGATCGCGGGCTGACCGTGCTCACGACCATGCACGACCTGTCGATCGCCGGCGCGTACGCCGACCGGGTCGTCCTGTTGGCGGGCGGGCGTGTGGTCGCGAGCGGGACGCCGCCCGAGGTGATCACCGAATCCATGATCGCCACCCACTACCAGGCGCGGGTTCGGGTGGTCGACACCGAGGACGGGCCATTGGTGGTGCCGATCCGAACCCCTTGAGCCGACGGCACGCACAGGAGGCCGCTGTGGAACACCATCACTACACCGACTCCACGCCGTTGCTCGGCGACACCTCACGCCTGACCGACCCGCTGGCCGAGGACGGTTACGTCTTCCTGCGCGGCGTGCTGCCCGCCCAGGAGGTGAAGCGGGTACGCGATCGCGTTCTCGCCCTCGCCGCGGTCGCGGGGTGGCTGCGGCCCGCGGAGGCTGTGGACGAGGACCTGCCGGAGATCGACGTCCGGACGATGACGCGAGGCGATGGCGCGACCCGCGAGGCCGTCCGCGGCGAGATGTGGAGCCTGCGGGAGTTCCACGCGTTGATGCACTCGCCCGAGCTGCTGGACGTGCTGGAGGGCCTGCTCGGTGAACCGGTCTTCGTCCACCCCCGCAAGGTGTTGCGCTTCGTGCCGCCGGAGTCCTCCGCGGACTCGTACGTGAGCGGATGGCACCAGGACCACCCCGGCGTGCAGGGCTCGGCGCGCACGCTCACCGTCTGGACCCCACTCGCCCCGGTCACCGCCCGATCGGGTGGGCTGGCGATCGTGCCGGCGTCCCACCGCGGCGGGATCCTGCCGCTGAGGCTGTCCGCCGGGACGATCGTCGGCTGGGAGATCGACACCACCATCCAGACAGTCCACAGTGGACCAATGGGGCCGGGTGACGTCCTGATCTTCACCGCGCACACGGTGCACGGTGGCAGCCCGAACACCGGCAGCAGCCCGCGACTGTCCGCCGACTGCCGGTACCAGCCGTTGCGCGACCCGGTCTGCCGCGACTCGATCGAACTGGACGACGGTTCGTGGGACGAGATCTACCGAACCTGGCCCGGCCGGGGCGTGGACGATTCGCTGGCCCACTACTGGAAAGCGCTGCCGCTCGACGTGGTCGACTACGACCTGCGCGCCGACACGATCCGAGAACGCGAGGTGATCGACGCCGGCAGGAACCGCGACCCCCTTGCCGCCCGCGCGTTGCAGATCACCGCCGCGCACAGCGCCGACCCGATGATCGCGGCCGAGGCCGCCGCGCTGCTGAGCTCGCTGGGCCGAACGCTCCCCGAGCGGTGAACGGACGGAGGGAACGTCATGAAACCGGAACACCACCAGGTGGCGGGCCGGTCGGTGTTGCTGTGGCGGACCGACCGGCCGTGGCTCGCGATTTCGTCCGCGGTCCACGGCGGCGGCATAGGTGAGCGGGCATGGGTGCTCAACGCCACGGTGCCGTCGGACTACGAACGCGACGATCCGGGTGACGACGTGGTCGAACTCGCTGCCGCGTGCGGTCTGACCGAACCCGGCACCGGCATGCTGACAGCCCTGGACGTGCGCCAGGAGGTCACCGTGACCGACCAGGGGGTGACCGTCACCGCGACAACCGGGATCGGCGCCCACCCGACCTGGGCGGCCGGCGACGAGACGTTGGCGTGGCTGCCGGGCACGATCAACGTGGTGGGGTGGTTCCCCGTGCGGCTGACGCCGGCGGCGTTGGTCAACGCGGTGGCCACCGCCGCGGAGGCCAAGGCCCAGGCCTTGGTGGAGGGCGGAGTGCCCGGCACCGGAACGCCCACCGACGCCATGATCCTGTTGTGCCCGACCACTGGTCCGGCGGAGGCGTACGGCGGACCGCGTTCCGTGTACGGCGCGAGGTTGGCGCGTGCCGTGCACGCGGCCGTGCGGGCAGGTCTGCGGACCTCACCCATGACCTGGTCCACCCACCACGGAGCCGACTGATCGCCCGCCGCGGTCGGGATGGAGTCATGATCGTGCGCTGCCGCTGGCCGGGACCGCCTCTTCGGCCGGCGGAACAGGAGCAGGGGGTTCCTGGCCGCTGGTCCGCCGCGGCAGCAGGAGCGGTGTCGCGAGAAGCAGGACTCCCGCGACGGCGAGGCCCGCCCGCAGGCCGATGAGCTGGCCGAGCAGGCCCCACAGCATGGTGACCGCGGCAATGCTGAGGTTGTTGGTGATCGACCAGGCGGCGAGAACACGGGCGTGCCGACCGGCATCGGTGTTGTTCAACCGGTAGGCGGCGAACACGGGGTTGAAGATGCTCATGCAGATGATCAGTCCGAGTTGGGTGGCCATCACGATCAGCAGGCCCGCCAAGCCCGGCTGGGTGAACACCAGCCCCAGCGGCCAGACGGCGCGCAGCGCACCGAAGATCCGCAGCACCCTCTGTTCGCCCCAGCGGTGGGCGACACGGCGGGCGATCCGCGACCCGATCAGCCCTCCGATGCACGGGACCGCGAACGCCAACCCGTACTGCCAGACCGAGAATCCCAGCTGGGAGAGCATCAGCACGGACAGGAGCGGCTCACCGGCCATGATCAGCGCGTTGACCAGCACGGTGTTGAAGAACAACCGACGCAGCGTGGGGTGGGCGAGGACGTAGCGCCACCCCTCGACGACGTCGTTCCACTTGCGAGTGCTGAGCTCCTTGTTGCGCGGGGGCTGCTCCGGTTCCCTGATCGCGCTGATGAAGAGCGCCGACACGAGGTAGCTGGCCGCGTCGACGACCACGGTGATCACCGGCCCCAGCACGCCGATCGCGGCACCGCCGACAGGTGGTCCGATGATCGTGGCCGACCAGGTGGTGGACTCGAACCGGCTCGTGGCCACCACAAGCCCGTCGGCGGGCACGATCGTCTTGAGGTATGCGCCGCTGGCGGCCGTGAAGACGATTTTTGCGGCCGCCACGACGATCGAGACCAGCAAGAGCTGCTCGAAGGACAGCAGGCCCAGCAGGTGGGCGAGGGGGATCGACGCCAAGGCCGCGAAGCGGGTCACGTCCATGACGATCATGACCGGCCGCTTGGCGTGGAACTCGATCCACGGCCCCAGAGGAACCGCCAGCACAGCCCCGATCGCGAGACCGGACGCCGACAACGCCGCCACTTCCGCCGAGCTCGCGTCCAGGACTGTGATGGCAACGACCGAGAACGCTCCGAAGCCGATCCCGGTCCCGTAGGCGCTGACCGCGTACGCGGACCACAACCACCCGAACGACCGGCCGAGGTTGGCCCTCCGCCACATGTTCCGCACTTGCTTCGCTCCGTCATCCGTCGTGGACAGTTCGCTGTTGCCGCGAGATTGAATCGGGTCAGGAGTGTCCGGCACCAACAACGGATCAGCGGGCGTGTCACAACTTCTGGTTGTGCCAGCACTCGACCATGGCGACTGTGTCGTCAGCCTTCCAAGCAATCTGACGGCGGCTCACAAGGAATCGGCGAGTTTCCTGAGTGGTGCGGCGAGGTCCGGGTGGTCGCCCTTGTCGATTCGGTGCAGCAGTCGGGCTGTGGCCGCGTCTGTCCCTGCTGGACCGCGGCCCCACAGCTCCCAGTCCAGCAGGCTGTTCGGACACGGGATCCTCTCGCGTTGGCGCTCACCGAGCGCGCTGTGCGAGCTCCTTGGTATCGCTTGGAAACCTCCAAGCGAGAAGCCGAACGGCTCATGCCCCGAACGGGGAAGTGTTGCGCTGTTAAGAGGTGGCTGTCCGCTTGTCCGCCGCTGACCATGAAGTGTCCGTTGTTTGCCGCTGGATGTCCCTGATCCCGAGGAAGACTTGCTGGGGCGGGCCGCAGAACGCAGCGTCTATCAGGAGAAATGGCATTGAGCGTCAGCAAGGAAGAGATCAGCAAGACTGTTCTCGAGCTGGAGAAGTCCTTCAACGAGCGGTGGAGTGCCGGCGACAACCGCGGGTACCTCGACAACTACGCCGAGGAGATCAGCTACTTCGATCCGGTGCTGGAGGAACTGGTCGTCGGCCGTGACGCGGTTGTCGCGCACATCGAGTCGATCTACTCGAACCCGCACATCGTCCGCAGCGAGTACCTCAATCCCGCCGTGAGCGTCGGCGACAGCGGTGATTTCGCGGTTCTGGCCTTCAACCTGAACACCTACGTGCTCGACGACAACGGCGAAGAGCAGCAGCTGCGGGCGTGGAACGCCACCGAGGTCTACCGGCTGATCGATGGTGCCTGGCGCATCGTGCATTCCAATTGGGCGTTCACTCGGACCGCGACAGACGCGATCGCGTCCTGACCGGGGCAAGGAACCTGTACATCATGAACGGCAAGAAGTTGCAGCAGATGGCCGCCAAGTGTGCCGAGGGCCTGCCCGGCAGTGTGCTGGAGCATCCCTTCGGTCCCGAGTGGGACCTGCACAAGGTGCGCGGCAAGGTCTTCATGCTGATGACCGACGTGACCGGCGAACCGATGGTGATCCTCAAGGCCGCCCCCGACGAGGCGGCGGCGCTGCGTGAACAGCACGCCGAGATCACTCCCGGCTACCACATGAACAAGAAGCACTGGATCACCCTGCACGGGGACGGCTCCCTCGACCGCGGGCTCGTGGAGGAGTTGGTGACCGACTCCTACCTGCTGGTGGTCGCGAAGCTCCCGAGAGCGCAACAGCCGGTGGACCCGACGGCGTTCTCCCGGTGAGCCCAGGCCTCGCGACGCCCCTCTCCGGGATGCGGCTCCAGCAGACGGGGCGTCGCGTGGCCGTGGGCGTGGCCGAGCACCCGGACAGTCAGTCAGCAAGGACGACGACGTGCTTGCCCGGCGTGGAGACGTCGGCCGGGAGGTACGCGGCCTCACCGCCGTAGGACGTCAGCGGCACCCCGTTGGGGATCATGAACGGGGTGAAGTCGGGGATCGTCCACTGGCCCGCCAGCGCTTCATCACGGACTCAGCAAGACCTGGGCGCCGCCGCTCCGGTCGCCGGCCTTGGGCGGTGACGGCGTCTCCCGACGCCCGCCGATCGTCAGGTAATCGCAAGGCGGCAGGAAACCCACCAAGCCGCCGTCATCGGGTTGGGTACTTCTTCTCCGCCGCTGCCCAGCGTACGAGCCGGAAGGTGTCCAATGATCCACGCGATTGTCGCCGCGGCCTTGGCGATGTCCACCGTCGTCCTCCCTCAGGCCGACATCCCGCCACCCGGCGCGGTCACCATCGACACGATCAACGGAAGCGGCTGCCCCAGTGGCACGACCTCGGTGTCGGTGTCACCGGACAACTCCGCCTTCCACGTGGTCTTCAGCAGCTACGCGGCCAAGGTCGGCCCCGGTGCCGGGCCGACGGACTTCCGGAAGAACTGCCAGCTGAGCATCAGGGTGAACGCGCCGGAGGGCTTCGTCTACGGCATCTCCAAGGTCGACTATGCCGGCTACCTCCACCTCGAACGTGGTGCCACGAGTTCCCTGAGGTCCACCTACTACTTCCAGGGCATGGCGGACACCGGCTACCGCAGCCACAGCTGGCAGGGCCCGGTGGATGACGAATGGCGGGCCACGGACGTGGCTTCGCCGATCATCTACCCGCCCTGCGGCGTGAAGAGGAACCTCAACATCAACACCGAGCTGCGGGTCAACGTGGGCACGTCGGATCCGAAGAAGACGAGCTTCATGGCGATGGACTCGCTCGACGGCTACGCCAAGACGGACTACTTCTTCTCCTGGAAGCGTTGCCCGTAACCGGAAAACCTGGTCGCAGGCCCAGAACCTCGATGGCTCCGGGCCTGACGACCGTGCTCATCGACGCGAAGCTTGCTGTTGGGCGCGAACGGTTTCACGGTCCGGGCTGGTCGCCGACGGCGCGGTGCGAGGCCAGGTCCAGGCGTACCGCACGACGAGGGCGAGAAGGATCAATTCCAGTGCGATGCCGAGGCCGTAGAAGTACAGCCAGGACTCGCCCGCCGCGTTGAACGCCGTCACGGGCACGAAGAGCGAAGCCACGACGAGGTTCGTGGTGCGGTTCACCCTGGCGGGCAGCGTCATCGACAACACGATCATGAAGATCGGGATGGCCATGAGCGTCAGCGCCGCGGTCGAAAAGGTCTGGGAGAGGTCGAACTCGAAGACCTTGCCGTCGAGGACTTCCTGGATGACGCCGGGCGTGAAGAAGTTGAGGATGTCCACGTAGGCGTACAGGAACATGAGGCTCGTCCACGTTGCGGCGAGCTTGGTTCTCACCGGGATCCGCTGGTCTTCCAGCGCGGCGGTGGTGGGTTGACGTGTTCTCATCGTGGGCTCCGTTGTGCTGAGGATCGGTGGATCCACGATCGCTGAGCCCGGCGGCGGGCGCCCCGGCCCGGAGGCTGGGGTTCGCCTGGCCGATGGCATGGTCTCCGTCCTGTTCTTTCGGCTGGTACGCCGAGGCACGCCGATCCCTAGGCTGGAGCCGTGGTCACTGTCTGGCGCTCCCTCTGGCGTGAGCCGCGGCCTGCTGACGCCCCACCCGTCGGCCGTCTCGACTACCTGCTGGTGGGAGTGTTCGCGGCTGCCGTCCTGGTCGAGGGCATCGTTGTGCCGGGCTTGGCCTGGCAGCCACTTGTGACGGTGCTCGCCCTGGCGCTGATGCCCGCGCTGCTCTGGCGGCGCAGCCGCCCCCTGGTGGCCGCTCTGGCCGGGTGGGGCGTCACCGGGCTGCTCTCGGTCCTCCAGTTGACTGTGCACGCCGGGGAGCTCGGCCTCTACTCCACGACGGTCGTCCTGATCCTGCTCTACTCCCTGGTGCGGTGGGGTTCGGGACGGGAGATCGTCTTGGGCACGGCGTTCGTGACAGTCGTCGTCGCGCTGGGGATGTACGCCTCCGCCGCGGGTTTGGCCGACCTCTTCGGCGGGAGCGTCCTGTTGCTGTTGTTCGTCGCCCTCGCGGCGGTGTTCCGCTACCGCGCGGACCTCTGGCATCGTCAACAGCGCGAGATCCGCAATCAGGAGCGGGTGGCGCTGGCGCGCGAGCTGCACGACACAGTGGCCCACCACGTGTCGGCCATCGCGGTGCAGGCGCAGGCCGGTGGTGTGGTCGCCGGCATCCAGCCTGAGAAGGCTGCCGAGTTCCTGGCCGTGATCGAGGCTGAAGCGTCGCGAACCCTGGCGGAGATGAGATCGATGGTGCGGGTGCTGCGTGAGGGGGAAGCCGTCGCCTTCTCACCGCAGCTGGGTGTGGCGGATCTGCCTGCTCTGGCGCGCGCCGACGCGACGCCCACCGTCGAGGTCTCGCTGGACGGTTCACTGACCCGGCTGGCACGACCGGTGGACACCGCGCTCTACCGGCTCGCGCAGGAGTCGCTGACCAACGCCGTACGGCACGCCCGGAGCGTGACCCGCGTCGAGATCGACGTACGCCGGGAGGTCGACGCTGTCCGGCTGCGTGTCAGCGACGACGGACAGACCGAGCCGGGGCCGGCCCCGAAGCCCGGGTTCGGCCTGCTGGGCATGGCCGAACGCGCCCAGCTCCTCGGCGGATCGCTCTTCGCGGGGCCGGGGCCCGAGGGTGGCTGGGTGGTCGAGGCCGTGCTGCCGGTGGAGGAGGTGGCATGAACATCCGTGTTGTCGTAGCCGACGACCAGGACTTGGTCCGGACCGGGCTGGTGATGATCCTCGGCGCGCAACCGGACATCGAGGTCGTGGGGGAGGCGGCAGACGGGCTCGCAGCGCTCGACCTGGCGACCAAGTTGCGTCCCGATGTCCTCCTCGTCGACATCCGGATGCCGGGGCTCGACGGCGTCGAGGTGACGCGACGCCTGGCCGGGCCTGACGTGACGGACCCGATGGCGGTCGTCGTGATCACCACCTTCGACCTCGACGAGTACGTCCTCGGCGCGCTACGCGCCGGCGCGCGCGGCTTCCTGCTCAAAGACGCCGGTCCGGTGCTCCTCGTGCAGGCCATCCACGCGGCGGCCAACGGGGACGCGCTGATCGCCCCCAACGTCACCCGCCGGCTGCTGGCGACCTTCGCCGACCAGGCGCCGGCGGTCCCGGTCCAGCCCATCGACCCGCTCACCGAGCGCGAGGAGGAGGTGCTCGCGCTGGTGGCACGGGGCCGGACCAACGCCGAGATCGCGACCGAGCTCTTCGTCGGCCTGAGCACGGTCAAGTACCACGTCGCATCGTTGATGACCAAGCTCGGCGCCCGCAACCGCGTCGAGATCGCGATGTGGGCGTACGACACCAGACGCGTGAGAGCCAGTTAACGGGTGCGGATCGGCTCCGGCGTGCCCGTATTCGTGTGGACTCCGGCCGCATCGCCCGTTTTCGGTTGGCGCATGCGGAAATCGTCGAATTCCGGTGTCCGTGTGCAGGTCTGTCAGCACGCCGTCCTGGTGTGTTCGTGCTCGATGCCCCAGGAACGCCAGGGCGTTGTGGGTGCCCTGATCGAGGACTTGATCGGCGAGCCGCGGCGTACCCACGAGCAGGCCGCCTCGTGGGGAGTTCAGGGCAGCAGCCCGAGCTTTCGGGCGGCCAGGACGGCCTGGTATCGGTTGTGGACCGCGAGCTTGCTCATCGCACTGCGCAGGTACGCCTTCACCGTTTCGGGCTTGACCGCCAGCCGCACGGCGGCTTCGGCGTTGCTGCAGCCGAGGGCGATCTGGCTCAGCACGTCGATCTCCCGTGGGGACAGCGCCGTCGACGGTGCGGGGCGCGGCGCCGGGCCGCCCAGGGCGTTGATCCGGTCGCACGCGCGGCGCAGCCGGTCGTGGAGCGGGCCGGGCGGAACGTCGGCCGCGATGCCGCGCAGCTCCGCGTGCAGCTCGCGGAGCTGTTCCCGTTCTGCGGTAAGGGATTCCACGACGGTCGGTCCGAGCAGGTGCAGCCGCTGGTCGACCTCGTCGCGCACCCGCAACTCGTGCGCGACGTCGTTGGCGATGGCGACCAGGGCGTCGACCGTGCGGGTGCCCAGTGGCAGGTCCGAGCGAACCGCCCCGTACAGCACGCCGCGGACCTGGCCGTGCGTTGCGATCGGGACGGCGACCGTCGCGTGGATGCCCTCGCCCAGCACGAGATCGTCGTAGTCGTGCGTGATCGAGCGGGCCGCCCGGTAGTCGGACACTCCGTACGGGCGTAGGCGTTGCAGCACGGTGCCGCCCACGCCCTTGCCCGGTTCGACGTGCAGGTCGCGCAGCCCGGTGGTGCGCGCGCCGAGGAACTCGCAGAGCACCAGGCGTTGGTCGCGGACCTGACCGGCGAAGGCGAGGTGCACCCCGGTCCGGTCGCGGATCCCGCGCAGGGCACGTCGGTAGAGCTCCCCGTCGGCCGGCCGCAGCACTGCGGACACGTGACCTCCTGCGTTCGTCGGTGCCGTGTCGGCAGCGAACCCGCCCGGCCCGGCCGGCGCTACCCCTGTGCGGGGGTAGCGAGGCTGCCCGGCCATCCGGAAGATACCCGCTCACCCGGCCTCCGCACCTGGTGAGGAGAGCCCTCAACAGCAGTTTTGGCCAGCAGCACACCCCCAGAGCCCGAGCTCGACGAGGAGTCTCGATGCCCAGTTCGCAACCCAGCACAACTCCGCCGGTCCCGCTGTGGCGTGTCGCGGCCGCCAGCTGCGCCGGCACGACCATCGAGTTCTACGACTTCTTCATCTACGGCACCGCCGCGGCACTGGTGTTCCCCAAGGTCTTCTTCCCGGCGCTGGGTTCCACGGCGGGCACGGTGGCCTCGTTCGCGACGTTCGCGGTGGCGTTCGTCGCCCGCCCGGTCGGCGCGATCGTGTTCGGTCACTTCGGCGACCAGATCGGCCGCAAACGCACCCTGATCTCGACGCTGCTGCTGATGGGGGTCGCGACCGTCCTCATCGGACTGCTTCCCGGGGCGGAGACCGCCGGGGTCGTCGCTCCGATCGCGCTGGTCGTGCTGCGCTTCGCGCAGGGCTTCGCGGTCGGGGGAGAGTGGGCGGGCGCGACGCTGCTCACCGCGGAGTACGCGCCCAAGCACCGGCGCGGCTTCTACGGTGTGTTTCCCCAGCTCGGCCCGGCGATAGCGTTCGCCCTGTCCAGCGGCACCTTCCTGGCCACCGGACTGATCATGGGCGACACCGACGAGGCGTTCCTGTCCTACGGCTGGCGGATTCCGTTCCTGTTCTCGATCGTGCTGGTCCTGGTGGGTCTCTACGTCCGGGTGAGCATCGAGGAGACCCCGGCGTTCCGCGCGGCCCGGAAGGCGAGTCCGGTGGACCGGACGAGGCGGATGCCGTTCCTGGAGGTGATGCGGGCCCAGCCGCGTGAGGTGCTGTTGGCGGCCGGTGCGCTGGCCATGCTGTTCGCGTTCTTCTACATGGGCACGGCTTACCTGACGAGCTACGGCACCAACCCGAAGGGTGCGGGACTGTCCCGTCCGGTCGTGCTGGGCATCGGGATCGGTGCCGCGGTGCTGTTCGGAGTCGTGACGATGATCTCCGGGACGCTGTCGGACCGGTTCGGGCGCCGCAACGTCATCCGCGTCTCGTGCGTGGCCGGCATCGTGTGGGCCCTGGTGCTGTTCCCGCTGCTGGACACCGGTAGCGCGGCCGCGTTCGCGATCGGGTTGTCGGGCACTCTGGTGATCTTCGCGATCGCCTACGGCCCAGCGGGTTCCTACCTGCCAGAGCTGTTCGCCGCCCGGCACCGCTACACCGGCGCCGGGCTGGGCTACAACCTCGCCGGGGTCCTCGGCGGGGCCATTCCTCCGCTGGTCGCGCCCGGTCTCGCCGCGTCCTTCGGCAGCATCGCGATCGGAGTGATGCTCTCGTTGATCGCCGTGCTCTCCCTGGTCAGCGTTTCCCTGTTGGCCGAGACCCGCGACCGTGCCCTGGAGCACGAGCAAGCCCAGCCCGAGCCGACCATCGCCTGACCCGGAAGATCTCCCAAGCGCCGTCGGGGCTTGGGAGATCTTCACACTGCGGCGGTGTCTACTTCAGCACGCCGGGTGAGGAACTCGTAGGGCATCCACTGTGGAACCGGTTCGGAGGCATTGCCGAAACATTTTTCGGCTGCCACAGTGCTAAGAGGCGCACTCACCGCCGGTCGCCGAGTGGGTGAGCTGATATGTCCTTTGTGGACGATTCGTCCTCCGCCGCTTCCGCCTGGCCGATCGGCTTCCGCGTGAGGATGTGAGGAATTGATGACCCGTTTCGCCAGAGTGGTCATGCCTGTGGTGACTGCCTGCTCGCCGGTCTGCTGACGTGGCCGGGCGCGGCACAGGCGGAGAACGGCCCGGCGGTTGGGTGATCCTGCCCGATT
The DNA here is from genome assembly GCF_011067745.1 of Lentzea alba. GTDB lineage: Bacteria > Actinomycetota > Actinomycetes > Mycobacteriales > Pseudonocardiaceae > Lentzea > Lentzea alba. The sequence continues at coordinate 332,330 of NZ_JAAMPJ010000007.1, read as the reverse complement.
CCCGCTAGACCGACGGCATCCACAGGCCCCTTGCCCAACCTGCGTGCCGCGATCGCCGCCCTGCCCGCCGGCGGCAACCAGTCCCCGGCGGCCACGTCCACTGCCGGGACACCGGAAAACCTCCTGGATGCCGATCGTTGCCATCCAGCTCAGACACAACCCTGCTCGACCGTTGGAGGTTGAAGTGTCGATGAAGAAGTTCCTCTCGGTGATCGCGTCCGGCGCGATCACCGTGTCCGTCATGGCCTTGCCCGGCGCGGCCGCTGCCGGCACCCCGGTTCCGGTCGCCGCCGCTGGTCGCAACGTCGATGACCACGCTCACGCCGAGGGCATGGCTCCGCACTCGCACGGGCCGTCGGCGTCGGCCGCCCAGCGTTGTCGCCGTGCCGATGAGTTCGCACCCGAGCCTGGTCTGGGCGACCGCGTGTGCGCGTTGGGCAACGGCCAGTTCAAGGTGCGCACGGCGCATGGTGACATGGTGACCCACATCGACGCCCCGCTCGCCAAGGACAAGGGCGTTCGGGACGCGGTGGACCCGTCGGCGACCACGACCCTGGCCGCGCGTTCGCATCACTGCGCTTCGGACTCGTACCGGATCCAGCTGGTCTATCTGATCCCCGCCGGTGCGCCCGACGCGTCGGCGACGATGGTGCCGCTGATCAGGCAGCACTTCATCCAGTCCAACGCGATGGTGTCGAACCGCGCCGCGGAGTACGGCGGTGACCTGTCGCTGCGCGTCGCGTGCGACGCTTCGGGCCAGCCCGCGGTCCGCGTCCTGCGCAGCAGCCACAACAACAGCGACATCGGCGCCATCGACCAGGAGATCGCGCGTCAGGGCCAGCGGACCACCGGTCAGGACAACGTCGTCTACTGGGGTGACGGTGGCTGCGGAGGTGGCGTCGCTTACGGCAGCGGCGACACCCGGCCCGGTGTGGAGAACGCCGTCAACAACGCGCCCGGCATCGCGGTGGTCTACGGCCGGTGCCCCTTCACCTACATGCTGCACGAGCAGGGGCACTCGATGGGGGCCGTGCTCCCGAACACCCCCAACAGCTCGGGCGCCGGTCACTGCAACGACGACTCCGACGTCATGTGCTACAAGGACGGCGGTCCTCATTCGGGCAACTACCGCTCGAACGTGTGCCCGTCCCCGAACGGGAACCTGGACTACTACTGGGACTGCAACGTCAACGACTACTTCCACCCCAACCCGCAGGCCGGGTCGTTCCTCGCGAGGAACTGGAACCTCGCACGCTGTTCCAACCGAATGGTGTACCGCCCCAACTGCGGCGTGGCGCTGCGGACGGCGGGCGTCGGCCGCCTCCGGTCGTAGACGGGTAGTTCCGGGCACAAGTGCATCGGCCGGCTCCAACGCGTCCGACGACAACCCGACGATCTCGACGGGGTCAGCTGATCGGCGTCACCCGCAGCGGGCCGCACGGCGGGCCGCCCACCTGGTCGCCGGTCGTCAGGTCGAACGACGCGTGGTGCAGGGGGCAGGTGATGCGTCCGGCGTCGATGCGGCCGAAGCGCAGGCGGCCGCCTCGGTGGGGGCAGGCGGCGGCGATCAGCGTGCGGATGCCGTCGACGGTCACCAGGACGGTGTCGCGGCCAACCGGTCGGATGGTCGGCTCGGGCACCGCTACGCCGCCCTTCGGGCTTTGGCGATGGCGTTGTCCGTCGCCTCCGCGACCACGGTGCTGGTCAGCAGCACGCCCGTCCACGCCTTGCCGAAGTCCACCGGCCGTTCGGCTGCCAGGGCGCGCAGGGCCGCTCGCATCTGCCTGCTGTGGAAGGTGTCGATGTACAGGTGCTCGGTGTAGTACTGACGGTTGGTCACGCGCAGGCGCTCGGTGGCCTCCGCGTAGCTGCGGTAGGCGTAGAGGACGCTCGACTCGAAGTACGCGTAGGCGCCGAGGAAGTACTCCGGGACCGGGGCGCGGGCGGCCAGCCAGTGGAACAGGTTGACGTAGGCCAGGCTCGGTTCGTCCGCGCGGTCGGCGTAGTGGGTCACGTCGGTCGGCATGTCCAGCTCCGCCACCAGTTTCCGGTACAGGGCGGCGTGTTCCTGCTCGTCGTTGCCGCAGCCGAACTCGTCGACCAGCACCCGGAACACGGCCATCCGGGCCCGCGCCGGGAGCCGGGGGATGATCGCCAGGTGGGACTGGGACTCCACCAGGCCGTCGACGGCGAACTCGGCGACCACCACCTTGAACTGCTCCAGCGTCGCGTCCCGCGCCAGGTAGCGCTCGTTCTCGCTGTACCCGGCGGCCTCCTCCGCCCTCAGCAGGTCGGTCAGCGCGCCGACGAAGGCGCGGTGCGACGCGGGCAGGGGTCCGTCGCGCTCGATGCGGGCCGCCGCGCGAACGACCCAGTCCTGCTCCAACGCGAGCAACTCGGCGAAGCGCTCGGCGTCGTGCACCGAGCGGTTGAGGTGGTACAGGCGGCGCTGCGGGCGGTCCACGTCAGCTCAGCTCCTCCACGGTCAGGGCGGTGTCGAGCACACCGCGGCGGCACAGCTCCCGCTTGACCTCGCGGTACCAGTCGTCGCGCAGCAGGCCGTGCCGGGCGCACGCGGCGTCCACTTCGGACTGGCGGTCCGGGGTCGGGTCGACCAGCGCGGCGGTGCACAGGTCCGGTTCGAGGTTGGACAGCGGGCCGATCAGCCCCGCCACGCCGGCGACCGACGTCAGCAGGTGTTCCCACCCCTGGAACACCGGTACGTCCGGCAGGGCGGCCACCAGCTCGCGGGTCAGTGCCGTGGACCCGCTGGACTCCTTCACGCCAACCACGTCGGGCAGCGCGCAGATCCGGCGCAGTGTCGGGGCGTCGGCGTCGTTGCCGGACAGCACGTTCTCGTTGTAAACCATGATCGGCAGGGCGACCGCTTCGCGCACGGTCGCGTAGTGCCGGAAGATCGTCTCCTGGGTTGCTTCCGGGTCGAACGGCGCGGTGATCACCACGGCGTCGACCCCGAGGTCGGCGGCCAGTCGGCACCGCTGCACCACCTCCGCGGTCGTCGGGAGGGTGACACCCGCGAGCACCGGCAGGTCGCCGGAGAACTCCTCTGCCCAGCCCACGACCTCGGTCCACTGGTCGCGCGACAACCGCCAGCCCTCGCCCGAGCTGAGCGCCGGCAGCAGGGCGACGACCCCGTCACGCACGGAGTCGACCAGCCGCCGCACCCCGTCCGCGCTCACGCGGCCGGTCGGGGTCAGCGGTGTCACCAGCGGCACGACGGTTCCGGTCAGCACGGCCGCCTCGTCCCCGCCGGGACGCGCAGCGCCAGCGACTCCCGGTACAGCCGCTCCAGCCCGTCGGGGAACCCGGCGTCGGCCTCGGGGATCGGCCGCACCGGCAGGCGGCGCGTCAGCAGGCGGTCGTTCGCGGTGTGCAGCACTGCGCCCAGGCGCAGCACCAAGCCCAACAACAGCCGCTCCGCCATCAGCAGGCCCGCCAGCGCGGGGTGGTCCAGGGCCGTGCGCACGTCGTCCTCCTCATAGGACACTCGCTCGATCCGGGCGTCGGTGTGCAGGTTGTCCATGAACGGGTAGTAGGCGTCCTGGACGGCGCGCGGGAACCGCCACACCGCGTCGTCGCAGCGGCCGACCTCCTCCAGGCTCATCACCAGCGGCCGGTCCAGGCGCAGCGCGAAGAACGCCTTGCAGGACCGGCGCACCGCGTCGTCGGAGCTGTGCATGCCCAGGAAGGCCGACGCGTCGACCACCACCGCGTCAGTCGCCATGGCCGAGCAGCACTTCCCGCGTGCGCCGCAACGCGGCCTCGAACAGCTCCGGCTCGCGCGCCAGCGCGATCCGCACGTAGCGCTCGCCCCGGTGCGGCGAGTCCCAGTAGAAGTAGGTGCCGGGCAGGACGTAGATCTCGTGGCGCTGCAACCGCTTCTGCAGTTCGGTGGCGGTGGTCGCGGGATCGGTGATGCGGAACCACCCCACGCTGGTGTTCACCACCGGCTCCACGTGCTCCAGCACCGTGCCCGCGAGGTGCCGACGGGCCGCCTCGCGGTTGCGGGTGATCACCTCGCGTACCGACGCGAAACTGTCCTCGATGGAGTCCTCGACGTACTGGGCCAGGAAGTTCAGCACGAACGGCGAGACGTTCAGCAGTACCGCGGTGTGCAGGTCGTAGACCTCCTTGCGGATGTCCTCGCTGACGGTGATCATCGCGCACTTGGCGTCCTGCACCGGCCACGTCTTGCCGGTGTCCTCGATCGCCAGGTAGGTGACGCCGGAGTCCTCCAGCAGCCGGTAGACGTCGAACCGGTCGTGCCGCTCGTCGCACAGCGCGAACGCGGCGAAGCAGAAGTCGATCACCAGCACGGTGCCGGTGTCGCGGCACCACCGCACGACCTCCTCGAACCCGCGCCGGCCGTCCTTGAGGAGGCTGAAACCGGTGGGGTTGTTGGGATCCACCAGGTAGATCGCCCCGGTGTCGACCCTGTCGAGGCCCCGGCGGATCTCCGCCGGGTCGGCAAGAGCCTCCTCGGGCAGCGGCGCCACCGGCACGCCCATGTGCTTGAGCAGGTCGACGAGGTTGTCGAAGCACGGTTCCACCAGGGAGACGGACATGCCCCGGCGGGCCAGGTACATCGCGACGACCATCGTCGCGACGCTGGCGGAGTAGGACAGCAGCGTCTTGTCCATCTCGGACGCGGTGGGCTGCCCGTGCAGCCGGAAGAACACCTCGGTGAAACGCCGCTCCAGGTCGGCCTGGCGAATCGCCTCCGATTCCCGCCACAACTCCGGCAAGCGGGAGACTATTTTGTCCTGGCTGGCCGACTGGCCCTGGTGGGTATGCGCGTCGGCGAGGTTGTACCTCGTTCGCAGCGCAGCAATCTCGTGTTGGGTCAGATCGACCGGACCGGTTGTCTGGGACATGGCGAAAAGATTAGGCAGCGCCTGGAAGAGAAGTCCACGGATCGAAATGATGAATTGTTCCTCATCATTTTGGCCTTTCGGTGTTCTGCGCGACCATCCCCACGGTGATGCCGATGCCCACCAGGACGCTGCCCGCCACCTGCGCGAGGCCCAGCGCGCCGGTGCCGACCAACGGCGCGGCGAAGGCCGAGGCCACCGGGATCAGCCCCGCGAACAGGCTCGTCCGCTCCGCACCCAGCCGCTGGATGCCCGCGTAATAGCAGATGAACGCCACCGCGGTGACCCCGACGGCCAGGTAGACCAGCGCCCACGCCTCGCTCGCGGTCGGTGCTCGCAACGCGTGCGGGAACTCCAGCGCCAGCGTCAGGACCGCCATCTCGACCGCGGCCAGCGCGCACACGTAGGCCGAGACGACCACCGGTCCCAGCCGGGGGAGCACCGGCACGGCCAGGATCGTGAACGCGGTCTCGCCGAGCAGCGCCAGCACCGCGAACCCGAACCCCGCCGGTGTCGTCGCGCCCCAACCGATGACCACCGCCGCACCCAGCACGACCAGCAGCGACGCGCCGATCAGCGGCGCGGACGGGCGCTTGCCCGCCAGCAGCGGCACGGTCAGCGCCACCACCAGCGGCGTGCCGCCGACCACCACGCCCAGCGCCGCCGGCTCCGAGAAGCGCAGGGCCGCGAGCGATGCCAGGTTGAAGCCGACCAGGCCGGTCGCGGCCAGCAGGGCGAGCAGCGCCAGTTCGCGGACCGTCGGACGCGGCAGCGCCGACCGCGTCCACAGCAGCACGACCCCCAGTGCCAGCGTGCCGGCGGCGAACCGCAGCGTCTGACCGGACATGAACGGGTAGCCGACGAGCAGTCCCGTGGCCGCGAACGAGGTCCCGGCCAACACCGTTCCCGCGCCCGCGAGCAGCGCGCCCCGCAGTTGATTCCCCTCCATGCCGGCACTTTATCCCCGCGCGGTATTCGACGTCCGCGTTTCGGCGCATTTCCCGGCCTGTCGATCGGCCGAAATGACGAGACGGCGCGTCCGGAATTCATCACGAAGACGATCGACCGCACGTCGCCACGTCGTTACCGTCGGAAACCACTTCCGTATGCCCGGAATCCGAAGGCGCCACCCGTGAGCGAGGACTATTCCATGATCAGAAAAGTCGTGCTGTCCGAGAACGACCTGCCGGACCGGTGGTACAACATCGTCGCGGACCTGCCGTCTGAACTGCCGCCCGCGCTGCACCCGCGGACCCTCGCCCCGCTCGCGCCCGACGACCTGCTGCCGCTGCTGCCCAGCGGGGTCGTCGAGCAGGAGTTCTCGCGGGAGCGCTGGATCGAGATCCCCGACCAGGTGCGCGACCTGTACCGGATCTGGCGCCCGTCGCCGATGTACCGCGCCACCCGGCTGGAACGCGCCCTCGACACCCCCGCGCGGATCTACTTCAAGTACGAGGGAGTGTCGCCGGCCGGCTCCCACAAGCCGAACACCGCCGTGCCGCAGGCGTACTACGCCAAGCAGGACAACGTGAAGCGGCTGACCAGCGAGACGGGTGCCGGGCAGTGGGGCTCGGCGCTGTCGTTCGCCGGCTCGCTGTTCGGGCTCGACGTGACCGTCTACATGGTCCGCTCGTCCTACGACCAGAAGCCGTACCGGAAGATGCTGATGTCGACGTGGGGCGCGGACGTGCACCCCTCGCCCAGCGACCGCACGGAGTCGGGCCGGGCGGCGCTGGCGGCGGACCCGGACTCGCCGGGCAGCATCGGCGTCGCCATCAGCGAGGCCGTGCAGGACGCGCTGTCCCGTGACGACACCAGGTTCGCGCTCGGGTCCATCTCCAACAACGTGCTGCTGCACCAGACCGTGATCGGCCTGGAGGCCCGCAAGCAGCTGGAGATCTTCGACGACTACCCGGACGTGGTGATCGGGTGCGTCGGCGGCGGCTCCGGCTACGCGGGCCTGGCCTATCCGTTCCTGCGGGACCGGCTCGCCGGCCACCGGACCGGCACTCGGTTCGTGGCCGTCGAGCCGGACGCGTGCCCCAGCCTCACGCGCGGCGCCTACGCCTACGACTATCCCGACACCGCATCGCTGGGCCCGGTGCTGCCGATGTACACGCTGGGCCACAACTTCATGCCCGCGCCGATCCACGCGGGCGGCCTGCGCCACCACGGCAGCTCGCCGACCATGGGCGTCCTGGTGGAGCACGGCCTCATTCAGGCCCGGTCCTACGCCCAGAGAGACATCTTCAGCGCCGCGGTCACCTTCGCCCGCAACGAGGGCTTCGTGATGGCCCCGGAGTCCGCGCACGGCGTGCGCGGTGCGATCGACGAGGCGCTGGCGGCCAGGGAGGCGGGGGAGGAGCGCGTCATTCTCACCCACGTGTCCGGGCACGGGCACTTCGACATGGCCGCCTACGAGTCCTACCTCGCCGGCACGCTCGACGACCACCAGCCCAGCCAGGAACAGATCACCGCCGCCCTGGCGGAGCTGCCCGCGGCCGCGGCCCTCGTGTGACGGCGTGCTCCGGGGACGTCCGCGTCCCCCGGAGCCGCTCACGGCGCGGCTTCCTGCTCGGGGCCGAGGATGCCCGCCTCGTGGGCGTAGATCGCCGCCCCCACCCGGTTGCGCATGCCCAGCTTGGTGAGCACGTGTTGCACATGCGACTTCACCGTGCTTTCGCTGACGACGAGCTCCGCGGAGATCTCGGCGTTGGTGCGCCCCTGCGCCAGCAGCCGCAGCACGACCAGCTCGCGCTGCGTCAGGTGCGAGAGCTGTTCGGCCACCCGCGCCGAATCGACCACTTTCGCCTCCGCCGCCCGCACCGGCCGGTCACCCACGCGGTCGGACGGGAACACCGAGTACCCCGCCGCGACCATCCGCAGCGCCAGCACGAACTCCTCCGGCGTGGCTCGCCGCATCAACGTGCCCACCGCGGCCGACGGCACGTTGACCTCGGTGCCGTCCGCGACGATCATCAGGATCCGCCCCGGCCACCCGGGACATCGCCGCGACAAGGAGTCGATCAACTCCTCAGGCTCGACCTCCTCGGCCTGCGCGTTGACCACCACGACGTCCGGCGCGCTCTCGTCGACGCACTTCGCCGCACTGTCGAGATCCTTCGCCTCGCCGATGATGTCGATGTCCGGCGACACCGAGAGAACCGCCCGAACCCCCGCCCGCGTCAACGAGCAGTCGTCGAGGAGCAGCACACGGATAACCGTCTCCACCGCCGCGGCCCCTTACCTGCGACCGCCGATGCGTCGACACACGGGTCTGAGCCGCGTGGAGCCCCATAACTCGCCGTATGGACGTGCTTCCACCCTGGACGATGACATGACACTCCCCCCGGAGAGCGGCGCCTCCCCGGACACCGCCGTCATGTGACTCATCGCAGCCTACCAGCGTGAACGCGTGGTTCAGCGGAAACGAGCAGGGAATGCCGGAGCTCTCTTCCGGCCGTGTCGCTGGGTAGCAGCACGGTCTCGTTCCGTTGTGGCTGCCCAATTTTCCCGAACGCCGCGATCGCAGCACGCGTCATGATCATTGGGCCGACGGGTTCTCTGTCCAGCCGCCTTGGTGACCGACGGAGTGTCAAGGCTCGGGACTCACCGGAATCGTCAACGGTACGCCGCTGAATCTGGTCGACTGATCTCAACGTCACGTCGGCGGCGGACCGCCACGTGTCGCACTACAACCATCGCGAGCCTCGCCCGGCGGCAACACCCGCCTCACTGATCAGTCCACTGAGGACTGATCAGTGAGGCGGGTGTTGCCGTCTGATCGAAGGGCCACGCTGCCACAGGTGTCGCCGGAGGTGGTGTGGATGTCGGCGATACCCAGTACCCGGAGGATGGGCTCGACCCCGAAGCGTCCGCGTGGAATACGGCAGCTGGTCCACCGGACAACGGAATCCTGCCGTCGACGGGCTCGGTCGGCGACTCCTGCGGCAACGCGCTGATGGAAAGCTTCTTTGAGTCCACACACCGATGGCAAGTGCTACCGAGTGCCCCCTAGACTTGAAGCTGTGTCTGATCTCCGCCTCGAGCATGCTCCAGACGAGCTGCCGCAGAGCCGCCCGTCGCGGCGAACCAGCCTCGTGGTGCTGGGCGTTCTCGCTGTTGTGGTCCTTGGCGCAGGCACGTGGTGGACGGTGGAAGCGACCCGGTCCGCTGCACCCAATCCGCAGAGCGGCACGTGCGTCGGGCTTGCCACGCCGGACTCAGAACGGTTGTGTATCCGACAAGCAGAAGATCGGGCACGTCGAGCACCGGTCACCGCCGCGCAGCGCACCGACGCTGACTCCCGATTTCCGGATCTTGACCGCGTCATCCACCGCAAGGGACTTTGCCTTGACAGCAGTGGAAATCCCTGTGCTGGTGGCAACACCCGGCGGTCGGCGGTCGCGGCCGACGCCGAGGTTGCACTTCAACGGCTGAAGGAAGCCGGGTTTGGCGCTGGTTCGGTGGTGCGCGTGGCCCGTGAAGGAGACCTCGCACCCGTGGGGAGCTTGTTCTACGCGGCAGAGCTGCCCACTGGCGGTTGCGTGATCGGACACGTCATCGAGGTGCCAGCCGGTGCTGGAGGCGGCGAAGTTGTGGGGAAGTTGCCGAGTGGGCGGTGCGCCGAGGCCTGACTGTCCGCTGGCCTGAACCGCGACGTGTCCCACGACCCGATCACCCGCTCCCGGAGTCAGGCTGCAGGTCCGTTCGTCGTCGCGGTTCTTCCTGCGTGGCGATCGCCCGCGGGTCGGGCTCAGCGCACCTGCTCGGCCTTGAACTGCATCCGCGGCGTCGCGTAGAACTCCTGGGCCTGCACCAGTCGCAGCTCGCGCTCACCCGAGCGGTAGGTGAGGTCGATCAGGTCGAAGACGCTCGACGCGGTGCGCTCCAGTGCCAGCGCCGCGTCCTTCGTCTGCACGTAGTGGGCGGTGAACAGTGCGGCCGTGACGTCGCCGGACCCGTTCGCCTTGAACGGCAGGTGCGGGGTGCTCACGAGCCACGACCCGGCGGTGTCCACGACGAGCATCTCGATCGTGCCCTCCTCCCGGTCAGGCCGCTCGAGGCTCGTGACCAGCACGGTCGACGGGCCCATCGCGCGGGCGAGGTCGGCCGACGCCAGCGTCTCCTCGACGCTCGCCGGCTCGGTGCCGGTGAGGAAGCCCAGCTCGAACTGGTTCGGGGTGATGATGTCGGCCACCGGCACGACCCGGTCGCGCAGCAGCACGGGGATCTCGGGCGCGACGAAGCAGCCGGACTTGGCGTTGCCCATCACCGGGTCGCACGCGTAGAGCGCCGCCGGGTTCGCGGCCTTCACCCTGCGCACCGCGTCGATGATCACGTCGGCGATGCCCGTGCCGCCCTGGTAACCGGACAGCACGGCGTCGACCTGCGGGAACACTCCGCGTTCCTCCACACCGAGCAGGATCTCGGCCACGTCTGACGGCGGCAGGAGCGGACCGCGCCACGCGCCGTACCCGGTGTGGTTGGAGAAGTTCACCGTGGGGATCGGGACGACCTCGACCCCGATGCGCTGCAGCGGGAACACGGCGGCGGAGTTGCCGACGTGGCCGTGGGCGACGACCGACTGGATGGAGAGAACCTTCATCCGCCCAGCCTAGAATGAACACCTTGACGTCGTGGTACCGCTGGGCCGTGCTGGCATTGGTGGCGCATCTGTTCCTGGCCGTCACGATCGCCGCCGAGCGCCCGGTCCGTTGTCATCGGGGGGAGAGCGTCACGTTCCAGTCACCTGTGGTGCGTTCGGGGATCACGGTGATCTTGACGAGCTGCCCCTTCGACAGCTGGAGCCCGTTGATCCCCCTCTCCCAGTCGTAGCGGTCGAGTTGCGTTTGGTGCACGTTGTAGGCCCAATGGGAGAGGTCGATGACCACGACGTCGTTGACCAGGACGCGCAGCCTTCCGGGCGTGTTCATCTGCACCAGCATCAGGTTGGTGCCGGGCCATTCGACGGTGATCTCCTTCTTCGCGGCCGGCTCCACCGGGTCGGCCCGCAGTTCGATCGCCACGTCCCGGCGGTTCTCGGACAACTTCTCCAGCGTCTGCGGGCGCGGAGGGAACGGGTACTCACTCACCTGGACCGCCTCGCCCATGCCGACGGCGAACGTGCCGCTCGCCGGAAGAGGGAGCAAGGGCGGTGGCCACGACTCGGACTCGCCCTGCTCGCCGGCCACGGTCAGCGTGATGACGGACGGCTGTCCCGGTACGACACCAAAACTGCTCCACGTCGTGCTGGTGACGCTGCCACAGGTTCGGTTCTCGTCGTACATCGACCGGCCGTTGATGGTGACGTCGACGAGCAGTCTTTTGTCCTGTCCGATGTCGCACTGAGTGAACAGCGTGAGGTCCATCGACTTCGGCACGAACCGGATGGTCGCGCTGGTCGAGGGCAGGTCTCCCCACGCCTGGGCGAGGAGCCTGGTGCCGTACCGGTATTCCGGCAGGCTGCGCGTCGGCACGGCGGGTTCGGGTGGCGGGCCGACGCGGGGGAGCACCGCGTACACGATGCCGACGAGCGCGAGCACCACGAAGGCGGCGCCGGCGACCGCTCGACGACGCCGGGTGGCCGACACCCTCGCCCGCACGCCCGCCATTCGCGCTTCGTGGGACGAGTCGTCGAGGTCGGCGCGGTCGCGCAGCACCTCGCTGAGGTCCGTCAGGTTCATCGCCGCACCCCTTCGAACGTGGTGATCGTGTCGTCGAGCCGCAGCTTGGCCAGCGCCTTGCTGGCCTGGCTCTTGACCGTGCCGACGGAGCAGCCGAGCAGACCGGCCACCTGCGCCTCGGTGAGGTCCTCGTAGAACCGCAGCACCAGCACGGTGCGCTGCTTGCGCGGCAACCGGCCCAGCGCGTGCCAGAGCCACTCGCGCTCGCTCACCGCGTCCTGCGGGGACTCGCCCGGTCTGTCCGGCAGCTCACCGGTTGGTTCCTCACCCCTCCACCGGCGCCGCCACCAGGTGGCGTGGACGGTCACGATGATTCGCCGGACGTAAGGTTCCGGATCGCCCTCAACGCGATTCCAGGCCCGCCACGCCCGCGCCAAGGCCGTTTGCAGCAGGTCCTCCGCGTGTCCCAGGTCCCGCGTGAGCAGAAAAGCCATCCGCAGCAGCCGTGGCGACGCGGCCGCCACGAACTCCTCGAACCCCTCAGGTGAGCGCACTACTTCACGGCCTTTCGACTCGGTCCATCACTGCTTCTACCAGTCGGGCCACCTGAATGGTTGCCTACGCGAGGCAAGTGCGCTCGGCTTGCTGCGAAACGCTCGTGTCGCATGCGTTCTGGCCAAGAACAACCGGTCGGGCAGAGGTCGCAATCAACGCGCTTTCGCGGCTGCGGGAGCAGTTCCGTCTCACCCACCACGGGATGGCGGAACCGCTTCGTGCCGCCGGCGACGAACTCGGGGTCTCGGCACGACCTGGACGCCTGGTGACCGCCGGGACGAAACCGGTGCTGGTGTCGTGCCACGCTCCGGCGGTCAACGGACCGGGCTCGTGCCAGTTGAGATGTCGTCCTGGCGGGAGAGCGCTTTCATGCTAGGTTCGAACGAGAGTGAATCACTCGGAACGGAGCAGCCTATGCCCGTCCTTTGGGGTGTCTCGTTCGATGCCACGGCCATGTCCGGTGTGGTGGTGGAGTTCCTCAAGACTGCCAAGCTCTTCTCCGACCGGGGTTGTCGTGTTCATCTCGACCTCGGCTACGACATCAAGGCCGACAAGGGCCGCTTTTTTCAGCGCTACCAGCAGGAGTCCTGTCCCGACTGGGTCACCCTGGACCGCGTGGACGGCATCGCGCAGATCGCGGGCTACGACCAGGAATTCGTTGCGGCGACCCTGGAGGCCGTGCGGAACGGCCAGCCTCCGGACACCGATCGCGTCACGGCCGAGCTCGCCGATGCGATCGTGCGCACTTGGGAAGATCGCGGCGTCACGCTCGTCATGGTCGAGAACGGTACGTTGCCGGAGAACGTCGCTTACACGAAAGCGCTGTACAAAGCGATTGCTGCTTACGGCACGCGGCACAGCCTCGGCCGCTACGTGCTGTGGCGCGATCACGATCTGATGTGGCAGAGCGAACCGGACAAGTATGGCAGTTTTCCTTACGTGTCAACGCCTCCAATGGTGAACTCGCCGCACATCCACTACTTCGCGCTGCACGAGGAAGCGAGGCGGCGCACCATGGAGTGGATGCCTCAGCTGCGCAACCTGGCTGTGCTGCCGAACACCTTCGCCCCACCTGATCGTCCGGCGCGGCCGGACTTCCGGGAGCACTACGGCATACCGCGGCAGGCCAGGATCGTCGCCAGGTGCACCAGGATTATCCCGCAGAAACGCATCGACCGGGATCTGCACCTGCTCGCACAGCTGCGGGACACCTGTCTGTTCGTCGCCGGTGACACGGAGGAAGACCCGGAGGAAACCCGGAGGCTTCGCGCGCTCGCGGAGGAACTGGGGGTGCCTGTCGTGTTCGGTGGCGTGCTCGAACCGTGCGAGTCGGCCGGAGACGGGTTCTCGGTGCGCGACTTGCTCGCGCACGCCGACGTCGTGTCCTTTCTGACGTCTTATGACTACGAGAGTTACGGCAACCCGATCGGCGAGGCGATCGCGGCGGGCGTGCCGTACATCGCGAGTCGCTATGCCTTGTACGACACCGTGTACGCGGGATTCGAGGCGCCTGTTCTGGACATCCTGGTACACGACCTGCCGACGCGGGAGTTCGCTGAGCAGACTCATGAACTCATGACGAACAGGGAGAGGCGGGCGGAAGTGGTGGCGCACAACCAACGACTCGGCACGCACAACCGCGAGGCCGCCAATGATCTCGTGAGCACCTTGTTTCCGCCCGCGATGGGCGAGAACGTCCGGCTCAGCGTGGTGCTGCCGGTGTACAACGAGGCCGCGAACATCGACGACGTGCTGTTGTCCCTGCACAACCAGGACGACATTGATCCTGACATGTACGAGATCGTGGTGGTGGACAACAACTCCACCGACGACACGGTCGCCAGGGCGCGAAGGTTCGCCGAACGCTCGAAGGCCGACGTGCACGTAATCAGTGAACGTGAGCAGGGCGTGGCGTGCGCACGGAGAACCGGCATGGAGTTCGCCGCGCGGCGAAGTCGCAACCGCGAGGCCCCCGGCGAACGCTTCTACCTGGTTTCCGCCGACGCGGACTGTCAAGTGGACCCTCGATGGCTCACCGAACTGCACGCGGCGATGGAGCGGGACAAGGCTGCGATCGGTGTGTGCGACTACTACTACAACGCTGAGCACTTCGTCGGCAGGCCGCGACTCTGGGACGCCATCGATCGAACCCTGCGCTGCCGTGCGGTGACCTTCGCGCTGTTCGGCGGGTTTCCGGACGGCAAGGGTTTCGCGGTCGAGCGTCAGGCCTACGAGGACGTCGGCGGCATCGAGATCTTCTACCAACTGCAACACGGACGGTTCGTCAACCACCTCTCCGACGACTGGGACTTCGGTATCAAGGTCCGCGGCAGCGGACACGACATCACCTACGTGCCGCGCTCGAAGGTCGAGATCAACCCGCGGCGCGTCAACCACGCGCTCGACGAAGTGATCGCAGGCCGCGCGTACGGCAACGACGGCATCATCGTCATGCGCGACATCAGGCCGGAAGCGCCGCCGAAGACCGCCGACCTGACCGAAGCGGAGGCGTTGCAGGCGTGGGAGTTCTCCATCAAGGACTTCACCCCGAAGAACACGATCCTGCCCGTTCTGCTCACACCGTCCCTTTTGGACGACGACGCCGTGGTGGCGTTCTTCGGCGAGGACCTCGCGGCTCGGCTCGGAGCCCGGATCGCGGAGATCAAGGACGAGATGCGGGTCGTGGACTTCCTCGCGATCCACTCGTACAAAACGCCCGCGTACCGGCTGTACTTCGAGTTCCGGGACGAGATCTTCGCGCGGTTGCGCGCCGAGGTCGGTGAGGACATCGGGTATCCGCCGCCCCTGCCGGAGTGCTTCGACGAGGTGCCGGAGGACAGGTTCGCCGAGTTCGTGAAGTACTACTGCGAGGACCGCGAGTCCGGGGAGGCGCACAACTACTTCGGCAACGGAGGTGTGTTCTGATGGACCACGAGCCCAGGGTGTGGGCGGCCCTGCAGGACCCCGCGAACGCACATCTGCTCGACTACGTCACCGAAGACCCGTTCGGTGCGCACGTGTTCCCCGGCAACGTTCCCGGGTACGGCGTGGAGGACTTCCTCGACGACCTGAGCGACCAGCTGGTCGGCTCCGCGCCGATCCACCTGTGGTCGTACATCCCCACCTGCGCCTACAAGTGCCGCTTCTGCCAGTACCCGGTCGTGTTGGTCAAAGGCGGCCAGGCCGAGGAGAAGCTGGCGCGCTGGGTCGACTGGAACATCCGGGAAGCCGAACTGTGGCTGCGGCGGGTCCCGGAGCTGGCCGACGCGCCGGTCGGCGAGTTCAACGTCTTCGGTGGTACACCGTCGTTGCTGCCGGAGAAGGAGATCCGCCGGCTGCTCGGCTTCTACCAGGAGAACTTCGGGTTCACCGACGAGACGACGATCCGTTTCGAAGGCGATCCGAGCACGTTCACACCGGCGAAACTGGACACCCTCCGAGAACTGGGCTGCACCAAGCTGTCCAGTGGCGTGCAGTCGTTCGACGACAACGTGCTTCAGGAGTGCGGGCGGGAACACACGTCGCAGATGTGCCTCGACTTCGTGCACAACGCCCAAGCCGCCGGCTTCGAGTGGGTCAGCATCGACCTGATGTACGGGCTGCTGGACCAGACCGTCGACAGCGTCAAGCGTGACCTCGACATCGTGCTGGAGAACGAGATCACCGCCCTGGTGTGCACCAAGCTGCACCTGAAGTCGTATGCCGAGACGAGGACCGGTGTGGCGGGGGAGCAACCCGCGCCGTGGCAGCTCCCGGCGTATCGCGAGAAGCTCGTCCAGAACGGCCACCGCTGGCCGACTCTCCTGGAGCAGTACCGGATGCGCGAAATCCTGACCGACGGCCTGCGCGCGCAGGGCTACACCGAGCACCCCACGATGTACTTCGCCCGTGACGGCCTCGGTCCGGAGAAGTGGAAGTCCATCATGGTGGACCAGGACAAGCAGGAGGCCGAGGTGGCGATCGGCCTCGGCGGCAGTTCGAGCTGCCGAGCCTCCGAGGCCATCACGGACGTGAACTGGAAGAACTACGCGCAAGCTGTCGACGCGGGCAAAGTGCCGCTGGGCTCCGCCACCGGGTTCGACGAGGAGGCGCAGGAAGCACGAGCGATCAAGATGGCGCTGTCGACCTTGCGGCCGGTCCGTGACGATCTGCACCGTGCCAGGTACGGCAGGTCCCTGCACGACTCTCCGTGGAAGGAGAAGTTCGAGTCCTTGGCCGAGCGCGGCTTTGCCGTGGTCGACGCCGACGAGGTCACGCTGACCGACAACGGTGAGGTCCTGGTCGAGGCAGTGATCAACACCGAGTTGTGACGCCGGCACCCGGTCCTGGTCGGCCGGGTCGGTCGCGTCTCTCCGGCTGGTCATCGGTGAGCGCGGTGAACTGCGCGATCGCGCACTGCGGCGGGGGCTGGGACGGGTGTGACGGGTGCGTGTCGGCGGGCTCGGTAGACGACGTAGGGCCGCCACAGGTAGGCGAGCGGTGCCGACCACACGTGCACGAGCCGGGTGAACGGCCACAGCGCGAGGAACAGGAAGCCGCCGATCGCGTGGAGTTGGTAGACCAGGGGTGCTTCGGTCATCAGGTGGGTCTCGGGGGAGAACCAGAAGACGCCGCGGAACCAGACCGCGATCGTCTCGCGGTAGTCGTAGCCCTCGCTGAGCAGGTTGGTTCCGATGGTGGCGGTCATGCCGAGGATGACCATCGCCGCGAGTGCCACGTAGAGCACCTTGTCCATCGTCGTGGTGACGCGACGGATGCGGCCGTTGACGAAGCGGCGGGCGATCAGCAGCACGAGGCCTACGACGAGCACGATGCCGGTGATGGTGCCGCCCCACACGGCGGCCGCGTGGTACAGGTGCCCGGGGATGCCGATCTTCTCGGTCAGCGAGGCCGGCACGAGCAAACCCATGGCGTGGCCGGCGATGACGCCGAACGCGCCGAGGTGGAACAGCGGAGAGCCCAGGCGCAGCAGGCGGCTTTCCAGGAGCTGGCTGGTGTGGGTGGTCCAGCCGAACTGGTCATGGCGCCACCGCCACACATGGCCGACGACGAAGACCGCCAGGCAGACGTAGGGGATGACGATCCAGACGAGAGTGTTCATCGGGCGCTCTCCATCGAAGGGCGGGCGTGCCCGCAGGGATCGGTGCTCAGGGACGGGCCGAAGCCGATCGAGTCGACATCCGTGCCGTAGGGCGAGAGGCCGACGGACTCCACAGGCGGACCGTCCTCGGCCAGGGCTCGGATCGCGTCCCTGTCGATCTCGGTCAGCGGTGGCAGCGCGGTGACCACCGCTTCGAGCAGGTGCCGGTAGGGCGACCCGTTCTCGTCCAGTGCGGCACGCAGGAGTTCGATGCCGCGGCGGTGCTGGCGCAGCGGTGCCTCGCCGTCACCGGGGCCCGCGACGGCGGCGAACTCCAGCACGACCGGCAGCAGATCGGGCAGCTCGCCGTCGGTCAGGCGCAACCCGTGGGCGCGGTAGCGCTGTTTGAGGGTGAGCAGGGCGATTCCGCGTTTGCGGGTGTCGCCGTGCAGGTAGTAGGTCAGGTACAGCCCGGAGCGGCGACGCAGGTCGAAGGTCTGCACGTAGTGGGTCTCGATCTCAGTCGCGTCGGTGCGCAGGAACCATTCGAGGAACGTCGCGAGCTGCCTGCGCACTTCTTCGTGGCCGATCTCGCCGACGGCCGCGCGCAACTCGTCGCCTGCCGCGTGCAGGTGCGCATCCGGGTAGGTGAGCAATGCGGAGGCGAGCTCGAACAGGCGGGTTCGGTCCGCTCCGGCCACAGTGGACTGTTCGTTCATGATCGCTCCCCGGCCGGGTCGATGGACAGGCCGAGCCTGCCGTCGCCGCGACGGGCGAACAGGCTTTTGCGCCCTGGACGGGTCTGGCCGCCGTCGGCCACGAGGTGGAACCGCTCGGCGACGGCGGGTTCGGTCATCCCGGGTCCGCCGGCGCAGTCCAGTGAACAGTCCGAAGTGGACGCAACCTGTGCTTCCAGCGCGACGGCGTCCTTGGCGTAGGCGGTGGGGATGACGTAACGCTCGTCGTACTTGGCGATGGCGAGCAGCCGGTACATGTCCTCGATCTCCGCACCGGACATGCCCACTGCCGAGCACAGCTCCTCGGCGACCGTGCCGTCGAGGGTCCTGGCCCGCATGTAGGAACGCATCGCGGCGAGCTTCATCAGCACGCCGGCGACCGCGTCGACGTCCCCCGCGGTGAACAGCTCGGCGAGGTACTCCACGGGGATGCGCAGGTCGCGGATGGTGTGGAAGACGTCGTCGGCGTCGGTGTCGTCCAGGCCCGCGGCACCGACCGCATCCAGCACGGGCGAGAGCGGTGGGACGTACCAGACCATCGGCAGGGTGCGGTACTCCGGGTGCAGGGGGAGCGCGATCTGGTAGTCGCTGATCAGCCGCCACACCGGCGACGACTGCGCGGCGAGCACCCACTCCTGCGGGAGCCCGGCCTCGGTGGCCAGGCGGACGGTTTCGGGGTCGTGCGGGTCCAGGAACACCTTCCGTTGTGCGGCAAGCAGTTCCTGCTCGTCCTGTACGGAGGCGGCGGCGAGCACGGCGTCCTCGTCGTAGAACACCAGGCCGAGGTAGCGCAGCCGGCCGACGCAGGTCTCCGAGCAGATGGTGGGCTGTCCGGCCTCGATGCGCGGGAAGCAGAAGGTGCACTTCTCCGCCTTGCCGGTGGCGTGGTTGACGTAGACCTTCTTGTAGGGGCAGGCGGTCACGCACATGCGCCAGCCACGGCAGCGGTCCTGGTCGACCAGGACGATGCCGTCCTCCTCGCGCTTGTACATCGCGCCGGACGGGCACGCCGAGACGCAGGCGGGGTTGAGGCAGTGCTCGCAGATGCGCGGCAGGTGGAACATGAAGGTCTTCTCGAACTCGAACTTCACCCGCGCCGCCGCGTCGGGCGCCATCGCGGTGATGTTCGGGTCGGTGGCGGCGCGCTCGTGGGCACCGCCGAGCCCGTCCTCCCAGTTGGCGCCCCAGTCGAGGCTGATCGGTTCGCCGGTGAGGGCGGACCGGGGCTGCTTGACCGGGGTGTCGGTCAGCCCGGCCGGCGCGGACACGAGGACGTCCTTGTCGAACGTCGCCGGCTCGTAGTAGTCGTCGAGCGTCGGCAGGTCTGGGTTGGCGAAGATTCGGGACAGCCGCTTGACCCGGCCGCCGGAGCGCAACACCAGACGGCCCTTGGCATCGAGCCGCCAGCCGCCCTTCCAGCGCTCCTGGTCCTCGTAGTGCTTCGGGTAGCCGATGCCGGGTTTGGTCTCGACGTTGTTGAACCAGACGTATTCGGTGCCTTCGCGGTTGGTCCACGTCTGCTTGCACGTGACCGAGCAGGTGTGGCAGCCGATGCACTTGTCGAGGTTCATCACCATGGCGACCTGGGCGCGGATCCGCATGTCAGTACTCCACTTCCTGCGTGCGGCGGCGGATGACGGTGATCTCGTCGCGCTGGCTGCCGATGGGGCCGTAGTAGTTGAAGGCGTAGGTCATCTGGGCGTGGCCACCCGCGAGGTGCGTCGGCTTGACGAGCAGGCGGGTCATCGAGTTGTGGTAACCGCCGCGCTTTCCCTTGCCACGGCCGGTTTTCTCTGTCTTGGGCACGTTCACGGTGCGTTCCGGCGAGTGGTACTGGAACGCCGTGCCCTCGGGCATCCGGTGGCTGACCACCGCGCGGGCCACGATCACGCCGTTGCGGTTGAAGGCCTCGACCCAGTCGTTGTCGGCGACGCCGATCTTGGCGGCGTCCTGCACGCTCATCCAGATCACCGGGCCACCGCGCGAGAGTGCGAGCATCAGCTCGTTGTCGTGGTACATCGAGTGGATCGACCACTTCGCGTGCGGGGTGAGGAACCTGACCGTCACACCGCCGTCGGCCAGTTCGCCTGGCTTGCCGAAGTGCCGCGCCATGTTCAGCGGCGGCCGGTAGCCGGGCAGGTGCTCGCCCAGCTCGGCGACCCAGTCGTGCTCGACGAAGAAGTGCTGCCTGCCGGTGAGGGTGTGCCAGGGCTTGAGGCGTTCGACGTTGATGGTGAACGGCGAGTACCGGCGCCCGCCCTTCTCCGAGCCGGACCACTCCGGGCTGGTGACGACCGGCTGTGGCGCCTCCTGCGTGGCCGCGTAGGTGACGTGGTGGGTCTCGTGGCCCTCGACGAGGTCGGTGAACCGCTGTCCGGTGCGCTTCTCCAGCTGCAGGAAGCCAACGCGAGCCACGCGGCCGTTCGTCGTGCCGGACAGGGCGAGGATCGCCTCGCACATCCGGTCCGCTGTGGACAGTGACGGTCGGCCGGCGAACGGGCCGTCGGTGACGACACCGTTCTGATGGCGCAGGTATTCGAGTTCCGCGGTGACGTCGACCGTGATGCCCTTCGTCGTGGTGCCGAGCTTGTCGAGCAGCGGGCCGACCGCGCGCATCTTCGCGCCGATGAGGGTGTAGTCGCGTTCGACCTCGATCAGCTTCGGCATGGTCACGCCCGGCACCGGCTCGCACTCGCCGCGCTTCCAGTCCCGCACCCGGCCCGACGGCGTCGCGAGCTCGTCCGGGGTGTCGTGCTGCAACGGCGCGGCCAGCACGTCGTGACGGGTACCGAGGTGGGTGACCGCCAGCTCGCTGACCTTGTCCGCGATCGAGAGGAACGCGTCGTAGTCGGTGTGCACCTCGGCAGGCGGCGCGACCGCGGGGGAGAACGCGTGCACGAACGGGTGCATGTCGGTGGTGGAGATGTCGTGCTTCTCGTACCAGGTCGCGGCGGGCAGCACGACGTCGGCGTGCAGGCCGGTGTTGGTCATCCGGAAGTCGATGGCGGTGAGCAGATCGAGCTTCCCGGTCGGTGCCTCGTCCCGCCACGCCACGTCCCGGGGCCGCTCGTCCGGCCCGCACTCCTCCGCCGAGGCGAGGGAGTCCACACCGAGCAGGTGCTTCATGAAGAACTCGTTGCCCTTGCCGGACGAACCGAGCAGATTGGCCCGCCACAACGTCAGGCAGCGCGGGAAGTTCGCCGGGTCGTCGGGGTCGTCCGCGACGGCCTTGAGGCGCCCGGCGCGGAGCTCGGCGACGATGTGTTCGGCCGTGCTCACACCGGCGGCCGCGGCTTCGTCGGTGAGGTCGAGGGGATTGCGGTTGAACGCGGGGTGACCCGGCGACCAGCCCATCCGCTGGGCGGCCGCGACGGTGTCGGCGAAGGTCATGCCCGCCAACCGGCCCTGTCCCAGTGGAGAGGCCAGCTCGTCGGCGGGCACCTTCTCGTAGCGCCACTGGTCGGTGTGCAGGTACCAGAACGGAGTGCTGGCCTGGTGGCGCATCGGGCGCTGCCAGTCGAAGGCGAAGCTCATGTGCTGCTGTCCCGTGATCGGCCGGGCCTTCTCCTGACCGACGTAGTGCGCCCAGCCGCCGCCGTTGACGCCCTGGCAGCCGGTGAGGGTGACCAGCGCGATGAACGCGCGGTAGGTCATGTCGGAGTGGAACCACTGGTTCGCGCCGGCGCCCAGTGCGATCAGGGACCGGCCGCGGCTGCGTTCGGCGTTGCGGGCGAACTCGCGGCCGATCTTCGCTGCCAGCACCGCCGGCACGCCGGTGATCCGTTCCTGCCAGGCCGGGGTGTGCGGGGACTCCGCGTCGTCGTACCCGGCGGGCCACTCGCCGGGCAGGTCGCCGCGCCGCACGCCGTACTGGGCCAGCACGAGGTCGAAGACACCGGTGACGAGCTGGTCGCCGACGCGCATCACCGGGACGCCGCGACGCATGGTGGATCCGCCCTCTGTCTCGCCGATGTCGAACCGCGCGAGGTCGACCTCGACCTGCCCACTCGCGTGGCCGAGCACGCCGAGCGCGGGGACGACGTCGCCGAGGTCGAGGTTCCACCGGCCCTCGCCCTCGGGGGAGTACCGGAACCCCAGCGACCCGCCCGGCACCACCGGTTCGCCGGACGCGTCGTCGAGCAGCACGGTCTTGTGCTGGGCGCCCGTGCTTTCGTCGCCGAGGTCGGCGGCGGTCAGGAACCGGTCCGAGACGTACACGCCGGGCTCGCGCTCCCGCAGCGTGACCAGGAACGGCAGGTCCGTGTAGGACCGCACGTAGTCGGTGAAGTAGGGCACCTGGCGGTTTGCGAAGAACTCGGTCAGCACCACGTGCCCCATCGCCATCGCCAGCGCCCCGTCGGTGCCGGGGTGCGGGGCGAGCCAGTCGTCAGCGAACTTGACGTTGTCGGCGTAGTCGGGGCTGACCGCGACGACCTTGGTGCCGCGGTAACGGGCCTCGGCGAGGAAGTGCGCGTCCGGGGTGCGGGTGACCGGAATGTTCGAGCCCCACATGACGAGGTAGGTCGAGTTCCACCAGTCCGCGGCCTCGGGGACGTCGGTCTGGTCGCCCCAGACCTGGGGCGAGGCGACCGGCAGGTCGGCGTACCAGTCGTAGAACGACAACAACGTGCCGCCCAGCAGCGCGTGGTACCGGGTGCCGGCCGCGAAGGACGCCATCGACATCGCCGGGATAGGGGAGAACCCGACCACGCGATCGGGCCCGTAGGTCTTGGTGGTGTACACGTGTGCGGCGGCGACCATCGTCGTCACCTCGTCCCAGGAGGCGCGCACGAACCCGCCACGGCCGCGCTGTCCTTTGTAGACAGTCGCTTTGCGGGGGTCCTCGACGATGTCCGCCCACGCCGCCACCGGGTCACCGAACCGTGCGAGTCCGGCGCGGAACATGGTGATCAGCGAGCCGCGCACGTACGAGTGCCGCACGCGCGAGGGCGAGTACTCGTACCAGGAGAACGACGCGCCGCGGGGGCAGCCGCGCGGTTCGTAGTCCGGGCTGTCGGGACCGGTGGTGGGGTAGTCGGTGGCCTGGTGCTCCCAGGTGATCAGGTCGTCCTTGACGAAGACGTTCCAGGAGCACGACCCGGTGCAGTTCACGCCGTGGGTGGACCGCACGACGCGGTCGTAGCTCCACCGGTCGCGGTAGAAGGACTCCCAGGCTCCGGAGTCGATCTGGTGCAGGGTCCGGCCGTGGTCGCCGACCGACTCCTTGGTCAGGAAGCGCCGCACGCCGAGAAGTGCGCTGTGGCCGTGAACATGGTCGTTGCGGGGTTCGGGTGTGGTGGACACGGGTGCAGCTCCTTACAGCTTCGTCATGAGTTCTTCGGAGCGCAGGGAGCGCTGCACGACGGTGACGGTGAACGCGAGCGTGCCCGCGGCGACCACGGCAAGGGCCGCAAGTCCGAGCGCATAGGAGTCGAACGCGCCGTAGAGCGTGCCCATGACCAACGGCGGCACGAACCCGCCGAGGCCGCCCGCTGCGCCGACCACACCGGTGACCGAACCGACCTTGGTCGCTGGTGCGAGCAGAGCGACGAGCGCGAACACCGCGCCGCTGCCCGCGCCGAGCGCCGCCGCCATCGACAGGAACGCGATCGTGCCCAGCGGAATCAACGCCGGGGTGAACGCCTGCACCGTTGCTCCCGCGGTCACGACGCCGAACGCGACGGTCAGCACTCGCACCGGCCCGACGCGGTCGGACAACCAGCCGCCGACCGGGCGCATCAACACCGCGAGCAGCACGAACCCGGCCATCCGGTTCGCCGCGTCGGCCTGGGTGAGTCCGTAGGCGGTCTTCAGGTAGGCGGGAAGATAGACCGAGAACGCGACGTAACCGCCGAACGCCACCGCGTACAGCAGTGACGCCTGCGAGGCCACCGGAAGCCGGACGGTGTCCAGCAGACGGCGCGTCACCGACTCGGTCGGCACCGTCCGATCAGGAGCGTCCCGCAGCAACAACGCCGCCACGACCGCGTAAACCGCCAACACGACGGCGGTGACGATGAACGGCGTCGCCACCCCACCGGAACCGACGAGGCGAACGGTGGTCAGCGCGCTGATCGCGGTGCCGCCCATGCCCGCGCCGAAGATCCCGATCGCCAGGCCCCGGCGCTGGGGCGGGAACCAGGCGTTGACGAACGGCACGCCGACGGCGAACGCCGTGCCGCCCAGCCCCAGGAAGAACCCACCGACCAGCAGAGCCGCCAGCGATCCGTGCCCGACCAGACCGAGGAACAGCACCGGCACGATCGTGATCAGCGAGATCGCCGGGAACATCGCGCGGCCGCCGAAGCGGTCCGTGAGCGCCCCGACCGGAATTCGCCCGAGCGAGCCGACCACCACCGGAACGGCGACCAGCAGTGCCTGCTGGAAAGCCGACAGTCCCAGCGAGTCCTTGAACAGAGGGCCGAGCGGGCTCAACAGCGCCCACGCCCAGAAGTTGATCGCGAACCCGGCCGTCGCCAAGCCCAGCATCAACGTCCGTCTTCCGGGTTTCGGCTTCGACGGTTCCGACTGTTCGGTCGCGACTGTCCGGTCGTCGATCTGGTGTCGTGTAGTCATCGGATCTCAGCTCTTCGTTTCCGTGGTCCGTGTCCGGCCCGCCGGTCAGGAAGGCCCGCGTTCAGCGTCGGCCACTCACGATCGTCATCTCAGGGGCGTCGGCCCAAAGCCGGACGGGACCAACGTCCCTGTCCGGCGAGGCCCTCGTGCGCTGATCGAGCACGAACGAGCGGGCGCGCTTCCCGATCTGGGAAGCGCGCCCGCTCAGCAGGTGGGTCTCGGTGCTCAGTTCTCGAGCATGCCGGGGCCGAACACCTCGTACTTGATGTCGTCGGCGTGCACGCCACGACGGAGGAGTCCGGCGCGCACGTCGCGCATGAAGGCGATCGGCCCGCACAGGTAGACGACAGCGTTGGCGGGCAACGGGATCGCGTTCACGTCGATGCGACCGGCTTGTCCGCCCTCGTCGCCGTTCTCGTGCCAGGTCAGCTGCTGGAAGCCGGCGAGGCGGGCGTACTCCTCGCGGTGCGCGTGCCGTTCCGGCGAGATTTCGGCATGCGCGGCGATGACCGTGCGTTCGGGCTGCTCGGCGGAGATGTGGTCGAGCATGGACAACATCGGCGTGATTCCGATGCCCGCGCTGATCAGCACGACAGGCCGGTCACCGGGTTCGAGGGTGACCTCACCGGCCGGCGGGCCGACGAGCAGGGTGTCGTCGGCCCGCACGTGGTCGTGCAGGAAGTTCGACACCGCACCGTCCGGGGCCCCGTCCACACCGCGAACGCGTCGCACGGTGATGCGCAGCTCGTCTCGCCCAGGTGCCTGCGACAGCGAGTACTGGCGCGGCTGCCGGTGCCCGTCCGGCAGGTCGACCGCCACCGACACGTACTGCCCCGGTTCGAACGACGGCACCGGGCCGCCGTCGTCGGGCAGCAGCGTGAACGACACCGTGTCGACCGCCTCCTCGTCGCGCTTCGCGACGCGCCAGGGCCGCCACAGCGTGTCGGGGGTGACGCCCGCCGTCTGGAACAGACGTGCCTCGGCCGCGATCAGCGACACCGCGAACAGCCAGTAGACCTCGTCCCAGGCCGCGGCGATCTCGGGTGTGACGGCGTCGCCGAGGACGGTGGCCACGGCGCCGATGAGGTGCTTGCCGACGATCGGGTACTGGTCGGGCCGCACGCCGAGCGAAACGTGCTTGTGCGCGATGCGTTCGGCGATCGGGCCGAACGGTGTCCCGTCGAGCAGGTGCTGGGCGTAGGCGACGACCGCGGCGGCGAGTGCGATCTGTTGCTTGCCGCTGGCCTGGTTGCCCTGGTTGAACAGGTTCAGCAGCTCCGGGTGCGCGGCGAACATCGACGGGTAGAACTCGGCGGTGATCTCGGCGGCGTGGTCGCGGACCACAGGCAGGGTCGCGCGCACTACGGCAGCTGAAGCAGCGGAAAGCACAAGTAGCTCCTCGGGAATGTCCCTGGACGGAATCGACAACGCGGTGACGCGGCCGCACCTCGAGTTTGCGCAACCGGGACCAGGTGGGGGCAGGTAGGAACGTCGCCTGCGCTTCAGGACCTTGGTCCCTGCCGTGGAGCAGTGGCTTCCTCGTGTCCTTCGACAAATTCGAGTTCGGCCTGCAGCGCCTCGGTGAGCACGAGCAGGTCGGGCACGTGATCGGGATCGGCGACGACGGTGATGGTGAACGCGTCGGCGTACGACAAGGCCGCGAACGCCACCGTCACGTTGCCGGTGGTGGCGGACAACGGGATGAGGTCGACGACTGGTGCATCTCCGAAGCGCAAGGGGTGATCAGGGCCGTGCACGTTGGTCACGACGGTGTGCACCATCCGTTGGTGGTTCATGAACCAGTTCGCGATCCCGAGCACGTTCAG
Organism: Lentzea alba; assembly: GCF_011067745.1. GTDB lineage: Bacteria > Actinomycetota > Actinomycetes > Mycobacteriales > Pseudonocardiaceae > Lentzea > Lentzea alba. Next base: position 306,038 of record NZ_JAAMPJ010000007.1, on the reverse strand, counting down.
CGCCCGGAAGATCGGCGTGGCCGATGTGACCGACTTCTTGTGCGCGCGGGTGATGGCGGCGATGCGTGTCAGACGTGACCAGGGGTCGCCGCCGGTCGGCAGTGCGACGGGCATGACGCCGGTGCTGTTGCCGAGGTGAGCGGCTGTGGTCGATCGGCGCGTGGAGACGGGAATCGAGACGACCAGTTCGTCAACGTGGTCGCCGCGCTTGGTCAGCACCGTGCCCAATGCGCCCATGACGGCGGTGAGGAGGGCATCGTTGACCGTGCCCCCGCAGCGGTGTGCGGCGGCGTGCAACCGGGAAACGCCGGCCCGTGCCATGGTCTGTCGCCGTCGTGGACCGGTCGGTTGGTTCAGGGAGCAGCGCGCACCTCGCGACGGCCACCGCAACCCGGGGAACGAGACCCGCCCCCGGAACTTCAGCCGGGCCGTCCAGGCGTCCTTCAGGAGTTCACGGCGGGAAGGCGCGGGAGCGGGAAAGGGCGTGGTCTCGGTGTGAGGTGCCCCGTCGACCAGGTTCGCCAGCACGGCGAGGCCGCCGATGCCGTCGGACAACACGTGGTGGAACACCAGGATCACCGCCGCCCTGTTCTCGGTCAGCCCGGTGACCAGCGTCGCGGACCAGAGTGGCGCCGAGCGGGGCAACGGGCGGATCACCAGCGAGGAGGCGATGTCCAGCAATGCCGCCTCGTCACCTGGAGCTGGGCAGACCACCCTGCCCACGTGGTTGGTGAGGTCGAAGCCGGGGTCGTCGACCCAGATGGGGCGGCCACATCCGAACGGTGTCGGCATCAGGCGTCGGCGCAACCGCGGAACGGTCCGGATGCGTTCTGCGAGCAAGGATTCGACGTCGCCAGGGTCCCGCTCCACCACGACTACTGCGCCGACCTGCATGCCCGAGGCAAGGGACACCACGTCGTCGGCACTTGTCCGGTCGATCATCGGAGGTGGCGTCCGGCCCGCTGCACGTGTCAGCGCACCGAGTGCTTCAACCACGTCATTTCCTCCTCATGAGCCGGGTCAGGGCTGCGCCGGTGACCGCCGCCATGGTGGCTGCCATCAGCAGGCCGCCGAGGGCTCCGACGAGTGCGATGAGTTCTGGTGGCTGGCCTGGCTGCCACAGGGGCGTGGTGACGGCGGTGAACATCAGCAGGCCGGCTCCCCATGCGAGGGCGTTGGCCCAGATCCACAGGTGAGCGCTGGGAAAGTGGTTGCGCAGGACGAACCACTGCGCGGTTCCCAGTGACAGAAGCACCGCGATTCCCGCCACCGCGGCGATGGGCAGCACGGCGCCGAGCGGGAGAGTGTTCAACCGGTCGCCGTTGTGCACCGCGAGCATCGCGACCGCCCATGCGAAGGCCGCTGCCAAGGCGGTGGCGCCGATCCAGCCGCGGCCGTTCAGGGTGCGGTCCACACGGCGTAGCACCACGGCTTGCGCCGCACCGAGTATGGCGCCCTCGACCATTCCTGCGAGGACGAGCAGCTGCGGTGACGAGGTGACTGCGCCTATGAGTGCCGGTGCGAGGAAGCCGGCGAACTCGCCGGCCGTCGTCCAGCGGAACCACGACTGCCAGAGATCGCGTGCGGCCAGAACGGTTGTCATGCTTCAACGTTGCCCGCTGAGCCGTCTGACGTTGAGAGACCAACGTCCTCATCGCGTCTGAGCCGTTGGGTTCAGTTCCACAGGGACGGACGAAGCCACTCGGACCCCGAACGTCCACCTCGCTCCCACGACAGTCATCCCTCTCTAGCCCGTTTCGTTCAAGAGCGCTCGGCACTGGCCCGCGATCTCAACGTCTTCTCGTGCCTCGACGACCAGGACCGCGACATCCGGACTGCTCGGGCCGATGCCGAGGAAGGCAAGCCCAGCGATGGTGTCCGCGCGCAACGCGGCGTCGTGCTCGCCGACACCGCCGGTGAACACGAGCACGTCGATGCCACCCATCGACGCGGCCATCGCGGCGATGCCCTGACGCAGCCGGTGCACGTACACCTGGAGCGCGAGGATCGCGTGCTCATCGCCGTCCTCCGCGGCCTTGCGCACGTCGCGCAGGTCGCCGCCGACCTCGGACAGGCCGGCGAGCCCTGAGCGGTGTTCCAGGCCGTCTTCGAGTTCGTCCAGCGTCAGTCCGGCGCGTTGTAGCCAGACCAGCAGGCCGGGGTCGACATCGCCGCTGCGAGTGGCCATCACCAGACCGGCCAACGGGGTGAAGCCCATCGTCGTGTCGACCGAACGTCCGTCGGCGACAGCAGCGAGCGACGCCCCGGAACCAAGATGACAGCTCACCACGCGAGCGCCGTGCTTGCCCGCGAGCTCAGCCGCTCGTCGGGACGCATAGGCGTGTGACAGGCCGTGGAACCCGTACCTGCGCAGGTCCCACTTGCGGCGCCACGCGGCGGGCACGGCGTAGGTCGTGGCAGCGGCAGGCATCGTGGTGTGGAAGGCGGTGTCGAAGCACGCGATCTGGGGCAGGCCGGGCAGCAGTCGGCGTGCCGCGTCGATGCCGGCGAGGGCGCGGGGCTGGTGCAGTGGCGCCAGCCCGGTGAGGGCCTCGATCCTGGCGCGCACCTCGTCGTCGATCGTGGTGGCCGTGGTGAACTCGGGGCCGCCGTGCACGACGCGGTGCCCGACCGCGCCCACGGATGGTGTGTCACGAAGGAAATCCTCCAGCGGACCGGTTTCGTCGCCGCCGGACCACCGTTCGATGGTGGTGTCGGCGAGGACTGCGTCTTCCTCGCCGAGGACGCGGAGCTTCAGGCTGGACGAGCCCGCGTTCACCACGAGCACGTTCATTGCCAGGTCCAGTCGCGGACCTCGGGCAGGTCCTCGCCGTGCTCGCGGATCCAGGCGTGGTGGCGGGCGCGTTGATCCTGCATGTGCTGGCGCAGCCGGGCCGCTTTCGGGCCGAGTCCGGGGACGCGGTCGACGATGTCGATCACCAGCCGGTAGCGGTCCATGTCGTTGAGCACGAGCATGTCGAACGGCGTGGTGGTCGTGCCTTCTTCTTTGTAGCCGCGGACGTGGAGGTTGTGGTGGTTGGCGCGGCGGTAGGTCAGGCGGTGGATCAGCCACGGGTAGCCGTGGTAGGCGAAGATCACCGGCTTGTCGGTGGTGAACAGCGCGTCGAACTCGCGGTCCGGCATGCCGTGCGGGTGCTCGGTGTCCGGCTGCAGCCGCATCAGGTCCACCACGTTCACCACCCGCACCCGCAACGACGGCAGGTGCTCGCGCAGGAGCTTCGTCGCGGCGAGCACTTCCACAGTGGGGGCGTCGCCGGCACACGCCAGCACGACGTCGGGTTCGTCCTCGTCATTGCTCGCCCACTCCCAGATGCCCGCACCGCGCGTGCAGTGCAGGACGGCCTCGTCGACGTCGAGCCAGTCGGGCGTCTCGTTCTTGCCGGCCACGATGACGTTGACGTAGTCCTTGCTGCGCAGGCAATGATCCGCGACCGAGAGCAGGGTGTTGGTGTCCGGCGGCAGGTAGACGCGGACGACCTCGGCCTTCTTGTTCATCACGTGGTCGATGAAGCCGGGGTCCTGGTGGGAGAAACCGTTGTGGTCCTGGCGCCACACGTGGGAGCTGAGCAGGTAGTTCAGCGACGCGACGGGCCGGCGCCACGCCAGCTTCTTGTGCGTCTTGAGCCACTTGGCGTGCTGGTTGAACATCGAGTCGACGATGTGGATGAACGCCTCGTAGCAGTTGAACAACCCGTGCCGCCCGGTCAGCAGGTAGCCCTCCAGCATGCCCTGGCACAGGTGCTCCGACAGCACCTCCACGACACGGCCGTCGGGCACCAGGTGCTCATCGACGGACAAGGTCTCGGCCTGCCACTGCTTTCCGGTCACGTCGTAGACGGCGTCGAGCCGGTTGGACGCCGTCTCGTCGGGGCCGAAGATCCGGAACGAGCGTGCGTCGGCGTTGAGCGTGATGACGTCGCGCAGCATGCGGCCGAGCACTCTGGTCGGTTCGGAGTGCGTGGTGCCGTGCTTGACGACCTCGGTGGCGTGCGCGCGGATGCCGGGCATCTTCAGCTCGCGCAACAGCAATCCGCCGTTGGCGTGCGGTGTCGCGCCCATCCGGTGGGGACCGTCCGGCACGAGTGCGGCGAGCTCCGGGCGCGGCGTGCCGTCTGCGTCGAACAGTTCGTCGGGTCGGTAGCCGCGCAGCCAGGACTCCAGCTGCCGCAGGTGCGAGGGGTTGTCCCGCACGCCGGCCAGCGGCACCTGGTGTGCTCGCCACGTGCCCTCCACCGGCTTGCCGTCCACTTCGGACGGACCGGTCCAGCCCTTCGGGCTGCGCAGCACGATCATCGGCCAGGTGGGCCGCTCGGTCGTGCCCTTGATCCGGTGGATCTCGTCGATGACCTCGTCGAGTACGTTCGCCATCGTGGCGTGCATGGCGTCAGGCTCGTCGCCTTCCACGTAGCGCGGTGCGTAGCCGTAGCCGCGCAACAACGCGTCGAGCTCGTCGTGCGGGATGCGCGCCAGCAAGCTCGGGTTGGCGATCTTGTAGCCGTTGAGGTGCAGGATCGGCAGCACCGCCCCGTCCCGCTGCGGGTTGAGGAACTTGCCGGCGTGCCAGCTGGTCGCGAGCGGACCGGTCTCGGCCTCGCCGTCGCCGACCACGCACGCCACGATCAGGCCGGGGTTGTCGAACGCGGCGCCGAACGCGTGCGCCAGCGAGTACCCCAGTTCGCCGCCCTCGTGGATCGAGCCGGGTACCTCGGGCGCGACGTGGCTCGGCACGCCGCCGGGGAAGGAGAACTGCCGGAACAGCCTGCGCATGCCGTCCCCGTCGCGCGGCACGTCCGGGTAGGTCTCGCTGTAGGTGCCCTCCAGCCACGTGTTCGCCAGCAACGCGGGACCGCCGTGACCGGGACCGGTCACGAAGAGCACGTCCAGGTCGCGGTCGCGGATCACGCGGTTGAGGTGGGCGTAGATGAAGTTGAGCCCCGGTGTGGTGCCCCAGTGGCCCAGCAGGCGCGGCTTGATGTGCTCGGGTGCGAGCGGTTCGGTCAGCAGCGGGTTGTCCATCAGGTAGATCTGGCCTGCCGACAGGTAGTTGGCGGCTCGCCAGTACGCGTCGACCAGCGACAGGTCCGCGTTCGACATCTCGCGCTCCTCACTCGGATTTGGTACCTCTCACGCTGCCGTCCTGATCGATCACGCAACAGTGCTGGGGGACCGCGTGGACCGGGCCTGAGGTCCCTTCGGTACCGGCTCTTCAGGCCCTGTCGCCGCAGGAGTTCGGCCGCGCAGGGCACATCCCCGGCTTCGCGTGGGCACACCTGACGTTGAACGGCCGCACCGCCGTGGTGGTCGGTGACCTCGGTAGATTCGCGCATCGAGTGCTGCTGCCACCGCGACCGCGTCCGAACTGCCCGTGTTCGTGGACAGTCCGATGGCGCTGATCTGAGGCATGCGCCCTGCTAGCCGCTCAAGGAACCGCTAGCAGGGCGCGTGCTCGTCGGAATTCACCAGCAGGTCGGCGACAGGCCGCCGAGGCGTGGGCGGGACCGGTGTGCTGAATCCCAGCCGCAGCACGGTCTGCGGGACGAGCATGCCGCCCAACGCCCGGCGCAGGTCCTCGCGAACCCGGTGCACCTCGACCGGCTGGGACAGGAACGACGCGGACAGCCCGCGGGTGGTCGCGGTGAGCAGGACGCGTTGCATCGCCTGTCCTGCCTGCAGTTCGCCGAGCGGTCCGTCGTAGTGGGAGCAGAGGACCACGATGAGCGGGTCGGACTCGTAGTTCTTGCCGGGGTGGCGTTCCGGGCCCTGGAAGTCGCGGAACGCCCATTCGTCCTGCATCTCCGGGCGCACACCGGCGGACGCGGGCGGCACACCGTCGGATGCGCCGGGCCGGTGGCCGGTGAACGCGGCGAGCTCGGCCTGCACGCCTTCGTCACCGAGCTGGATCTCGTGTGCGTGCTGGACGAACCGCTTGAGCTGGGCGCGGTCCTCCGGGGTCGTGATGACGTGCAGCCAGGAGCGTTCCAGCTCGGCCGCCCGGACCAGCGCGTGCCGCTGCTGAGGGTCGACGGGCGCCTCCAGGAACGGTCGGCGGTTCGTGCGGCGATGAGGAACGGCGTTGAGCAGGGCCCGGTTCTCGTCACTGATCTTGATCGTGCCGCCGCGCCGGACGACCGCGAGTGCGCCCGGAGCGTCGTGTCCGGGCAGCATCGACACCAGCGGTCGTACTCCCGCTGCCTCCAGCGCCAGTCGCAGGTTGAACAGCGCCGCGCCACAGGACAGGCGGAGCTCCCGGTCCTCCGGGTCGGTCGCGGCGAGCCTGCGGCTCGAGTCCGCGTGCAGTTCGATGCGGTCTCGCTGGAGGCGGAACCGCCAGGGCTGGGCGTTGTGCACGGACGGCGCGAGGGACGCGGTCGTGAGCGCGTCCTCGATCTGTTCTGGTCCGAGCCCCAGCGCCACCGTGACCTGAGCCATGTTCTTCACCCCATCGTGTTGCTTGTTCGATCGTGTTGTTGCTCCACTGTCCGCGACGCCCTCGGGTGGACCCACTGTCGAAGGTCCCGACCTGACAGGGACCGCTTGGCGTCGCCGGGAGCGCGTGAAAAGCTTGATCGATGGGAGGTCCAGAGGAGAGGCCGTCCCGCAGCCTGCTCGGTGGGTTGCGGCTGGACGAGTTGCTCGACGAGATGCGCGACCGGCTGGCCGAGATCGGGTCGACCAGGGACAAGATGCAGAGCCTGCTCGACGCCGTCCTCGCGGTCGGGGCCGGCTTGGAGCTGGACTCGACGCTGCAGCGCATCGTTCAGGCTGCCGTGGAGCTCGTGGGCGCCCGTTACGGCGCGTTGGGCGTGCTCGGCTCGCGGCACAACCTCTCGCAGTTCGTCTACGTCGGCATCGACCCGGAGACCCGCGCACGCATGGGGCACCTGCCGGAGGGCAAGGGCCTGCTCGGTCTGCTGATCAAGGATCCGAGGGCGATCCGGCTGCACGATCTGTCCGAGCACGCCGCGTCGGTCGGCTTCCCGCCCAACCACCCGCCGATGCACAGCTTCCTCGGCGCACCTGTCCGTGTGCGTGATGAGGTGTTCGGCAACCTCTACATGACCGAGAAGGTCGGCGGCGGCGATTTCACCGCCGACGACGAGGTCGTCCTGGAGGCGCTGGCCGCGGCGGCCGGCGTTGCCGTGGAGAACGCCCGCCTGTTCGAACGCTCGCGGACGCGTGAGCGGTGGCTGGAGGCGACCGCGGAGATCAACGCCCAGTTGCTGGCGGGCGCGAGCGCCGAGGACGCGCTGCGGCTGATCGCCCAGCGGGCCGTTGAGCTGGCATCGGCCTCCTGGGCCGCGGTGCTGCTGCGCGATGACAAGGAACTGCGCAAGGCGGCTTGGGCGGGAAACGGGGCTGCGCCGGACAGCTTCGTCGCCGACGCTCCGGTGCTCGCGCAGGTGCTGGAGACGGCCGCGCCGGCACTGGTCGAGGACGTGGACGGCCAGCTCGGCGATCTGCCTGCTCAGACCGGCGCCGCGGTGGTGCTGCCGCTGCGCGCCGGAACCACGGTGACCGGTGTTCTGGTCGCGGTTCGGGACAAGGACGCGCCGGCGTTCGGTGCGGATCTGATGCCGTTGCTGGCGTCGTTCGCGGACCAGGCGGTCGTGGCGATCGAGTTCGCGGAGAATCAGAGCGCCAAGCGTCTGGTCGATGTGCTGGAGGACCGTGACCGGATCGCCCGTGACCTGCACGACCACGTGATCCAGCGGCTGTTCGCCACCGGGATGAGCCTGCAGGGTGCCTTGACCTGGGTGAACCACCCGGAGGCCAAGCGCAGGGTGCAGAAGGCGGTCAACCAGCTCGACCAGACCGTGCTGGAGATCCGCACGTCGATCTTCGACCTGCAGGCGGACTCCGGGGACACCGGGCTGCGGCGCAGGCTGCTCAACATCGTCGCGGAGATCACCGAGGGCGCCGAGCTGAGCCCGGCGATCCGGATGTCGGGCACCATCGACAGCCTGGTGCCCGACTACATCGGCGAGCACGCCGAGGCGGTCGTGCGCGAGACCGTCACCAACGCGCTCCGACACGCGCACGCGACGGAGCTGACGCTCACCGTCGAGGCGGGCGACGCGTTGATCATCACCATGGTGGACAACGGCTTGGGCATGCCGCCGGAGGTCGCCCGCAGCGGTCTGCGCAACCTCGAACAGCGCGCAGCTCAGTTCAACGGCGCCCTCACGGTTGGTGAAGAGCCCGGTGGTGGCACCCGAGTCACGTGGCGGGTCCCGCTGGACTGACCGCTCAGCCGGTCTCGTTGTCGTGGGTGGGCTTGCGCAGCTGGGACGCCAGCACGGCGGCCTGGGTACGGCGTTCGAGTCCGAGCTTGGCGAGCAGGTGCGAGACGTAGTTCTTCACGGTCTTCTCCGCGAGGAACATCTTCTCCGCGATCTGCCGGTTCGTCAGCCCGTCGCCGATGTAGTCGAACACGGTCCGCTCCTGCTCGGTGAGCGCGCGGACCGGGTCACCCTGCTCACGCTCGCGGCGGATGCGGTTGAGCAGCGCGGCGGTCGAGCGAGCATCCAGAAGAGACTGTCCTGCCGCGACGGTCTTCACCGCGGCCGTCAGATCGGTGCCGAGGATGCGCTTGAGCACAAAACCTGACGCGCCGGCCATGATCGCGTCGAACAACGCCTCGTCGTCGGTGAACGACGTGAGCATCAGGACGTTCAACTCCGGCAGGCGTGAGCGCAGCTCACGGCACAGCTCGATGCCGTTGCCGTCGGGCAGCCGCACGTCGAGCACGGCCACGTCGGGGTTGGTGGCGGGAACCATCGTGAGCGCCTCGGTCACCGAGGAGGCCTCGCCGACGACCTCCAGGTCGGGGGAGGCGCTGAGCAGCTCCCTGATCCCGACGCGGACCACCTCGTGGTCGTCCACCAGGAAGACTCGCGACACCACCGCAACCACCTCTCCTCGATCGTTTCCGAGGTCACGATCTCTCAGCCGGCCGGGGGTCACACAGGGCCCAAAGACCCTGTCACCGGGAATCGAGTGTCCTCCGGATCCGGTCGAACTCCTCGGTGTCGATCTCGCCCTTGGCCAGGCGCTGTTCCAGTATGCGGGTCGCTGAGCCGTCGTGCGGGAGCCGGCGCAGCACGATGACGACCAGAGCGACCACACCACCCCAGAACAGCAGCATGGTCAGCGTCATCATCGTGAACCCGCCCCAGCCCATCGGGGTGCCGTAGTACCAGGTCATCGTCATCGCCTCCGTCGTCGTGACCAGGTTCTTCCGGTCGACCAGGCTGTGCGGAGAGTCCAAGTGCCCGTTCCAGGTGAGCAGGACCGCCCTGTCATCGGTGCGCGGTTGGGCGGAATCGTCGAGGCATGCGGTGGAACCCAGCAGAGTCCGCGGAAGTCGTCGAGGCGGCCGGGATGGCGCCCGTGTACAGCGCGGACCGCCCGTGCTTGCCATCCGGTACACCGCGGCGTCCGGCGGGGGAGAGGCCAGAGCGCAGGCGTTGGCGATCGTCGGTGCGAAGGGCCCGGTCGGCGCGGGACCAACGACAGCGTCCGCCGGGCGTTCTGATTCCTAGCGTTGATCTCGGAAGGGAGTTCCGCCATGCGTGCTCGGGACATCATGACCAGCCCGGTGATCACCGTGACCCCGGTCGTACCGCTCAAGGGCGCGGCCGCGCTGATGGTCTCGCACGGGTTCACCGCGCTCCCCGTCGTCGACGACGACAAGCAGCTCGTCGGCATCGTGACCGAAGCCGACCTCGTGCGCGGCAAGTACCTCGATGAGACCGGCACCGTCGTCGCCGACGTGATGACCACGCCGGCCGTGGCGATGGACGCCGCCGCACCCGCGGAGATGCTGGCCCGCGTCATGATCGACGACCGCCGGCGGTGCGTCCCGATCGTCGACGGCTCCGCGGTGATCGGCGTTGTCACCCGCCGCGACCTGGTCCGGGCGCTCGCCAGGGCGGACACGACGGTGACCGCGGAAGTCCAGCGCGTACTCGACGTGTACGGCGGCGGTCGCAAGTGGACGGTCACGGTTCACGACGGCGAAGCCGTGATCGGTGCCGCGACCACTGACGAGGAAACCGAACGGGTGCTCGTCGCACTCGCCGACGCGGTGCCGGGAGTGCTCCGCGCCCGTGTTCTGACTGGAGGACAACGATGAAAGCCCCATCCGCCCCGATCGTGGTCGGAGTCGACGGCTCCGCCTCGGCGCTGACCGCCGTCACCTGGGCCGCACAGGAGTGCGCCCGCCACAAGGTGCCGCTGCGGCTCGTGCACGCCTACGTGCTGCCGACGCGCGGCTACCCCGAGATCATCCTCACCGGCAACGAGATCCGCCAGGCGATCGAGAGCCTCGGCCGCGACAAGCTGGAGGAGGCGGTGGCGGCCGCGCGGGCGGCGGCGCCGGAGGTCGAGGTGACGACGGAGATCGTGTGCTGCGGCTCCACCACGTTGCTCATCGAGGAGTCGAAGACCGCTCGGCTCGTCGTGGTCGGCTCGCAGGGCTTGGGCACCGTGACCGGCATGGTCGTCGGCTCCACCGCTCTGGCGCTCGCGGCGCACGGAAAGAGTCCCGTCGTCGTGGTGCGTGGCACGTCTGTGCCTGACGGCCCGGTGGTCGTCGGGGTCGACGGCTCTCCGACGAGTGAGGCCGCCCTGGCGTTCGCCTTCGAGTCGGCCTCCCTGCGCGACGCTCAGCTCACCGTGGTGATGTGCTGGACCGACTTCATGGTGGAGAGCGCGTACAGCGCCTCGCGGTTCACTGTGGACTGGGGGCAGGTGGAGCAGGACGAGCGGCGGCTGTTGGCGCAGCGGCTCGCCGGGTGGCAGGAGAAGTACCCGGACGTGCAAGTGCATCCGGTTGTTGTGCGCGATCGGCCGGTGCGCGCGTTGATGCGGTACGGGGCTGAGGCGCAGCTCGTGGTGGTGGGCAGCCACGGGCACGGCGGGTTCGCCGGCATGTTGCTCGGCTCGACGAGTCAGGCTCTCGTCTACAACGCGCCGTGCCCGTTGGCGATCGTGCGGCCCGATTAGGCCGCGTTACCGGCCGACTTCCCCTTCGTCTTGGCGATGAAGGGGAAGTCGGCGAACTGCAGCTCGACGACGATGAGCGCGGCGCGAAGTCGATTTCCTACCGGGTTGCCGTCGGGGGAATGACCACGACTGGGCACTCCGCGTGGCGCAGGCACTCCGCAGCGACTCCGTGCGAGAGGAATTCGCGGACGGCTCCGCGTCCGCGCGTGCCGATCACCAGCAGCTCGGCGTGTTTCGAGGCCTCGACGAGGTGGTTCGCCGCGTCACCGACGACGACGCACTCGGCGACGTCGGGCGCGTGGAGCATCGTGGCCCGCACCTGTTGCACGGCCTCGTGGAGTTCGCGGGCGGGGTGACGTTGGGGCAACTCGCCGTAGGGGTTGAGGCCCATCGGCACGGCCGGCACGACCACAGGCTCCTGGTGATAGGCGAGCATCGCCTCCACCCTGGCTCCTCGGTGCGCGGCCTCTTCCATCGCCCACCGCAGTGCGGCGCGCGACTCCGGCGAACCGTCGACGCCGACCAGGATCACAGGTGTCCTCATGGCTGCTCCCATCGCTCGGATTCAGCGTGGCGGCGGGATCTACGTGCCGGCAGGGACCAACGTCACGAGCCGGGCGAGCCCATCCGCACTGCTCACGCGCCCGTGCGAGGCGAACCCTCGATCGCACGACTCGGATGGAGGACGCCATGAGAGCGAAAGCAGGCGACGGGCCGCCCCACGTCGTGCGCCGGCTGGACACCGAACACGAAGCGCTGGTGTTCCCCGGCCCGGACGCGCACATCGTCACGGCCGAGGACGAAGCCGCGCGGTCGCACGCGGGCTGAGCCGTGGAGACCGCTGTCGCACTCAGCCACCTCGCGACGGCGCTCGCGATCGGCCTGCTGCTCGGGGTGGAGCGCGAGCACGACAACGCGCACAACTCGACCCGTCCCGCCGGTTCGCGGACGTTTCCGCTGATCGCGCTCGCTGGAGCGGTGAGCGCGGCACTCTCGCCGGTCGCGCTCGGGGTCGCGCTCGGCGCTGTGGCCGCGCTTGTCATCGCCTGGTACCTGCGCACGTCCGAGCCCGGCGCGGCGGCGGACCGGCTCGGTGTCGGGGGAGTGGTGGCCGCTGGCGCGCTCGGAGGACTGGCCGATGCGCACGCCGCCGCGATCGCAGCCGCTTCCCTTGCACCCCAGTCGGTTCCGGTGCACACCGCCGTGCTGGCCTGTGGCGCGGCGCTGGCGACGAACACGGTGGTGAAGCTCGTTCTGGCCACGGTGGCCGGCGGGCCTGGGTTCGCGCTCCGACTCGCCGCGTGGCTCGCGCCCGTGATCGTCGCGGTCGGGCTGGGCATGGCCTGGTAGGCCGGGGACCAAGGTCCCGAGCGGCGGGGGACCGCGGGCACTCACCGGCGGCGACGCCGCCCGCGAGGCTGAAGTACATGAGCGAGAACGAGTCCCGGCCCGTGGTGGTCGGAGTTGACGGATCACCTGCTTCGCTGGCCGCGCTGCGATGGGCTGTCGAGGACGCCCGCAGGCGCGGGTGCGCGGTCGACGCGGTCACGGCGTGGCACGCGGACTACGGCGTGATGATCGGGCCACTGCCCGCCGAGGTGTTCGCCGACGTGTCGCCCCAGGCGATGAAGGCGGCGGCCCAGCGGGTCCTCGACCGGTCGGTGGAGGGGCTCGAGGGCGTGGAGATCCGCCGGATCCTGGTCGAAGGCGACGCGCGCGACGTGCTCTTCAAAGCGTCGGCGGACGCGGCGCTGCTGGTGGTCGGTAGCCGCGGGCACAGCAGGATCGTCGAGGCGATCCTCGGCTCGGTGAGTGCTTACTGCGTGCACCACGCCTCGTGCCCGGTTGTTGTGGTCCGCGAGGTGAAGGTCGAGCAGGACCACGCACTCGCTGCCACGGCCGCACCGCTGACTCCCGGACCACTGCTGTGAACGCGGCGGCGGCGCTGCTGACGGACGGCTCGGTCGTCACGGTGCGCGAGCTGGGACCGGACGACGTGCCGGCCCTGCTCGAGCTGCACCGCGGGTTGCCGGTCGAGGACCGGTACCTGAGGTTCTTCAGCACGTCGCCGCGGCAGCTGGAGGACTTCGTCGAGCGGATGATCTCGCCGGACGCGCCGCGGCACGTGGTGCTCGGCGCGTTCCGGGAGAACCGGTTGCTGGGGGCCGCGAGCTACGTGGTGGTGCGGGAGACGGACTTCGCCGAGGTTGCGCTGGTCGTCTCGCACGCCGAGCAAACCCACGGCGTCGGCACGCTTCTGCTCGAACACCTGGCCTCGCTGGCGCGCAGTCGAGGCGTGCGGCGCTTCACCGCCGAGGTGCTCACGATCAACGGCCGGATGCTGCGCGTGTTCACGGACATGGGCCTGGTCACGGGCATCGTGCCCGACGGTGAGGTCGTCTACGTCGAGCTCGTGCTGGAACCCGGCGACACCTACCTCGACGCGATGAGCGCGCGCGAGTCGGTCGCCGACGTCGCGAGCCTGGCCCACGTGTTGCGGCCTGCGTCGATCGCCGTGATCGGGGCCGGTCGGTCGCCGGAATCGGTGGGACACGCGGTACTGCGCAACCTGCTGAAGGGGTGCTTCACGGGCGACCTGTACGCGGTGAACCCGCACGCGAAGTCCGTGGCGGGTGTCGACTGCTACGGCTCGGTGAGCGAGCTGCCTGAGGCACCCGAACTGGCGGTGCTGTGCGTACCGGCGAAGGCCGTACCCGCCGTCGCCGAAGAGTGCGGTCGCCGTGGTGTCAAGGCTCTGGTCGTCATCTCGTCCGGCGTCGACGCCGAGGAACTGCTGAAAGCCGTTCGTGCACGTGGAATGCGGCTCGTCGGGCCGAACTGCCTTGGTGTGTCGACGAGTGCGCCGGGTGTGCGGATGAACGCCACCTTCGCCGCGGACCGCACGCTCGCGGGCGGCATCGGGGTGGCCACCCAGTCCGGCGGCATCGCGATCGGCGTGCAGGAAGAGCTGCGCCGCCTCGGACTCGGGCTGTCGAACCTGGTCTCCACCGGCGACAAGCTCGACATCAGCAGCAACGACCTGCTGATGTGGTGGGAGCACGACCAGGACACCCGGATCATCGCGCTGTACCTGGAGTCCTTCGGCAACCCGCGCAAGTTCGCCCGCCTCGCCCGCCGGGTCGCCGCGGCCAAACCGGTGCTGGCGATCCGCGCGGCCACCAGCGAGGCTGGCCAGCGCGCCGCCGCCTCGCACACCGCCTCGACCGCGACGCCCTCGGTCACCAGGGACGCGTTGTTCCGGCAGGCGGGCGTGATCGCGGTCGACAGCGTGCCGGAACTGACCGACGCCGTCATGGCGTTGAGCTGGCAACCGCTCCCCAGTGGACGGTCGGTCGCCGTGCTGAGCAACGCCGGTGGACTCGGCGTGCTGGCAGCGGACGCCTGCATGCGGCAGGGACTGCACGTGGCCGAGCTCGGTGACAAGACGCGCACAGCGCTGGCGGAATTGGTTCCCACTACGGCGAGCCTGCACAACCCGGTCGACACCACCGCGGTCGTCGACGAGGAGACCTTCGCGCGCTGCCTCGACATCATCGGCGCGGACCCGGCGGTCGACGCCGTGATCACCGTGACCGTGCCGACGGCGCTGGGCGATCCCACCGCCGGCGTGCACAACGTCGACGGCAAGCCAGTTCTCGCTGTGCGCACAGGCCAAACCGAACGGCTCGCGGGCGAAGTGCCCTGCTACGCCGAACCTGCCCGTGCCGCCGCGGCGCTGGCAAGGCTGGTGGAGCGCGCCGAATGGCTGGCCCGGCCTCGCGAGTTCGCCCGCCTCAGCCGCATGGATCTCGACGCGGCGAGAGCGTTGGTGGCTGACCGGGACGGATGGCTGCCGCCGGACGAAGTCGTTTCGTTGCTGAACGCGTTCGGGCTGCCTGTGCTCGGCGGAACGCTCACGACCACCGTGGAGCACGCCGTTGCGGCACAGCAGGCGTACGACTGCCCGGTCGCGCTCAAGGCGGTGGCCGACGACCTGCTGCACAAGAGCAAGGGAGGCGGCGTGGAACTCGGAGTTACCGACGCGGGCGCTGTGGCGGAAGCCTTCCGCGCCTTCCAAGAACGCTTCGGCGACCGGCTGCGCGGAGTGTTCGTGCAACCGATGGCCACCGGCGGCCGCGAGCTGCTCGTCGGCGTCGTCACCGACGAGAAGTTCGGGCCGCTCGTGGTCACCGGACTCGGCGGCGTGGACACCGACCTGCTCGACGACCGCGCCGCCGCGCTGGCACCACTGTCCACAGCGGACGCTGACGACCTGCTGCACGGGTTCCGAACCGCGGGCCACGTCCTCGCCGACGCCGACGAGGAAGCCGTGCGAGACGTGTTGCTGCGGGTAGCCGAACTCGCCGGCGCACTGCCCGAGGTCGTCGAACTCGACATCAACCCGCTGCTGTTGACCGAGACCGGATGCGTGGTCGTGGACGCGCGCGTGCGCGTCGCACCGGCCCAGCCCAGCGACCCGTTCCTGCGCCGCCTGCGCACCACCTGACCAGAAACCGAGGGAGAACAGCCATGATCACCAAGCCGATCGTTGTGGGTATCGACGGAACGCCCGCGTCTCACCGAGCACTGGAGTGGGCGCTGGACGAGGCCGTGGTGCGCGGATGCTCGCTGCACGTCATCCACGCCTGGACGTTCGAGGCGTTGACGGACTGGACCGAGACCACCGAGCAGCGAGTGCGGGCCGAGTCGCAGGCTCTGATCGACAAGGCAGTGCAGAAGGCGTCGGAAAAGCGTCAGGAGCTGCCCGAGATCATCCGGCAGAGCCTCCGCGGCGACGCGGCCGAAACGCTGGAGAAGGCCTCGGAGGGCGCCGCGATGCTGGTCGTCGCCTCGCACACCGACCACCGGATCCGCCAGATGGTGCTCGGCTCGACGAGCATGCACGTGGTGCGGCACGCACACGCGCCGATCGTCGTCATCCCGGTGAACGACCGCGAGCTCGCGGAGACGACGCGATGAACGTCCGCGACGCGATGATCCGCCCGCTCGTCACGGTCGGGCCACGCGACTTCGCCCGCCACGCGGGCGGCCTCATGGACGACTTCGGGCTCAGCATGCTGCCCGTCGTCGACGAGGGCGTGTTCCTGGGCGTGGTCACGAGAGTCGACGTGATGCGCGGCAAGGAAGGCGTGCCGTCACCGTTCGTGCAGCAGGTGATGTCGCAGCCGGAGCTGGTGACCACGGCGGACACGCCTGCTGCGGCACTCTTCGACGCGATGAGCCGCTACGAGGTGCGGTGCGCGCCAGTCCTCGACGACGGGCAGGTTGTCGGCGTGGCCACGTGGCTTTCCGTCCTTCAGTTGATGAGCCGCACCACGGAGGCCGGTCGTGCCGCTGTCCACAGCTGACCGCGAGGACGTCGTCCACCACGGACTGCCGGTGGCCGAGGTCGTCCTGATCGCCGAGACCGACGAGGCCACCGGGCTCTCCACCGTCCAGTGGCAGGAGCGCCTGGCTGAACTCGGGCCCAACGAACTGCCCGCGCGGCGCGGACCGAGCTGGGTGGTGCGGCTGCTCCAGCAGTTGCACCACCCGCTCATCTACGTGCTGCTGGCGGCCGGCGGGATCACGGCGGCACTCGGCGAGGTCGTCGACGCGTCCGTGGTGTTCGGCGTCGTCGTGGTCAACGCCATCGTCGGGTTCATCCAGGAGGCGCGCGCCGAGCGTGCGCTGAACGCACTGGTGGCCATGGTGCGCACCGAGGTCACGGTGGTGCGCGACGGGCTCCCGGCACGGGTGTCGTCGGCGGAACTCGTGCCGGGCGACGTCGTTCTGCTGGAGGCGGGAGACCAAGTGGGTGCCGACCTCCGGCTGATGGGCACCGAGGAACTGCGCATCGACGAGTCGGCGCTGACCGGCGAGTCCGTCGCGGTGGCGAAGAGTCCGGTCGCATTGCCCTCGGACACCGCGCTGGCCGACCGCGCCAACATGGCCTACTCCGGCACGCTGGTGACCGCGGGCGGTGGACGCGGTGTCGTGGTCGCCACCGGTGCCGACACCGAGATCGGTCGCGTGCATCGGCTCGTCAGCACGACCACGACCGTGCAGACGCCGCTGACCCGCAAGCTCGCGCGCTTCAGCCAGATCCTGACCGTGGTGATCCTCGGGCTCGCCGCGGTCAGCGTCGTCGTCGGCGTGCTGCGCGGCGAACCACTCGCCGCGATGGTCACCGCCGCCGTGGCGCTGGCCGTCGGCGCGATCCCCGAAGGACTGCCCGCCGCCGTCACCGTGACACTCGCGATCGGCGTGGCCCGCATGGCCCGGCGCAACGCGATCATCCGCAGGCTGCCCGCCGTCGAGACCCTCGGCAGCACCACCGTGATCTGCACCGACAAGACCGGAACCCTGACGGCCAACGCGATGACGGTCAGCACCGTCGTGGCCGCAGGAACGCGGTTCGACCTGTCCGGCATCGGCTACGAGCCCACCGGAACCATCTCACCGTCGGCGACGCCGGCGTTGCGCGAGCTCCTGCTGGCGGGTCTGGCGTGCAACGACGCCCGCGTGGTGGAAGACGAGGGACGCTGGGTGCCGGTCGGCGACCCGACCGAGGCCGCGCTCGTCGTGGCGGCCCGCAAGGCCGGTCTGGACAGCGCGGACGTGCCCGAACGGCTGGACGCCTTGCCGTTCAGCTCGGAACGCCTGTTCATGGCGACCCGGCACGCCAACGACGTCGTGTACGTCAAGGGCGCCGTCGAACGTGTCCTCGCGCTGGCTGGACTTGACCACTGCGCCGAAGCGGAGGAACTGGCTCACGCCGGCCTGCGTGTGCTCGCGATCGGCCGCGCGGCGGGCGTCGAACTCACCGAGGAAGGACTGCAGGGCAACGTCCAACTGCTCGGCGTCGTCGCCATGCACGACCCCGCCCGGCCAGAAGCGATCGAGGCCGTGCGCGCCTGCCAAGCGGCGGGCATCGAGGTCAAGATGATCACCGGCGACCACCCGGCCACCGCCCGCGCCATCGCCGCGGAGTTCGGCATCACCGACGTCCACGCCCGCGTCGCGCCCGAGGAGAAACTGCGGCTGGTCAAGGAGATCCAGGCCGGGGGAGACGTGGTCGCGATGACCGGTGACGGCGTGAACGACGCGCCCGCGCTGCGGCGTGCGGACATCGGGGTGGCGATGGGTCGCGGTGGCACCGAGGTCGCCAAGCAGGCGGCGGACATGGTGCTGACCGACGACAACTTCGCCTCGATCCGCGCCGCTGTGGAGGAAGGTCGTGCGGTCTTCGACAACCTGCGCAAGTTCATCATCTGGACGTTGCCCACCAACATGGCGGAGGGCCTGGTGATCCTCACGGCGATCCTGCTCGGCGCAGCGCTGCCGATCCTGCCGGTGCAGATCCTGTGGATCAACATGACCACCGCTGTCGCATTAGGACTGACATTGGCGTTCGAACCGCGCGAGCCCAACGTGATGAGCCGCCCACCGCTTCCGCCTTCGCTCCCGCTGCTGACCCGGCAGCTCGTCGGCCGCATCGTGTTCGTCTCCGCGATCCTGCTCGTCTGCTCGTTCGGCGCGTTCCGCTGGCAGCTCGCGTCGGGCGCCACCTTGGAGGTCGCGCGGACCGTGGCGGTGAACGTGTTCGTCGGAGCCCAGATCGCCTACCTGGTCAACTGCCGGTCGCTGGAACGGTGGCGGCCGAGCACCGGGCCGAACCGGTGGCTGCTCGTAGGCGTCGCGCTGACCGTGGGCCTGCAGCTGCTGCTGACCTACGTGCCCTTCATGAACGCGCTGTTCCACACCGCGCCGCTCGGTTGGCAGCCCTGGCTGGTGGTCTTCATCCTGAGCGCGGCGGCGTACGTCGTCGTGGAGCTGGAGAAGTGGCGGCAACGCACATGGGCGGGCTGAGCGCGAAGTCTACGAGCGCTGCAGGAGTGGGTGAAGGCCACCGGTCGCGCGGATCGTGGCCTTGCCCGCGCCCACCCGGAAGTCTTGGTGGTGGAGGTGGATGATGACCCCGAATCCGATGTCCCGGCTCTTCCGCCGTGTCTTCCCCGGCCGCAACCCGCTCGCCACCTGCGGCGACCGGATCGAGGGCGCGGTGCTCGCGCTGGGAGTCGTGGTGGCGTCCCTCGCTGTCCCGGTGGCGGGCGCCGTGGGATCGGAGGCGTACGCGGCGTACGAGTCGCGAGTCGAGGTCGAGCAGGCGAACAGAACCCAGGTTGACGCCGTGCTCGTCGAGGACGCTCCAGAGATGACCGGTCGCAGCGAAGGCGCGGTGGAGACGACGTCGGTGATCGCGACCTACCGGCTGCCAGATGGCACGGTCCGAGAAGGCCTCGTGCCGGCTCCTCACGACGCCGCGAGAGGTGCCGTCGTGCGTATCTGGATCGACCGCGGCGGTGAGGTGGTCGAGCCGCCGATGACGAGCGACGGCGCGGTGATCAGCGCGTTCGTCATGGCCTTCCTGCTGTGGGGCGGGGTTTCTGGTGCGATGGCGTTGCTCTACGTC
Source organism: Lentzea alba (assembly GCF_011067745.1). Classification (GTDB taxonomy): domain Bacteria; phylum Actinomycetota; class Actinomycetes; order Mycobacteriales; family Pseudonocardiaceae; genus Lentzea; species Lentzea alba. The sequence goes on along the minus strand of NZ_JAAMPJ010000007.1, from coordinate 286,534 downwards.
GTGATCCGGTTCCTGCACATGCGGATCCGCCTGCGCTGGTGGAAGCTCGAGTGGGAGCTGACCGCGCCGGACTGGACCGGCCGGTAGGTCACGTCGGCAAGGGGTCGCCGAATTCCTGCAGGTTCCTCGGGGCTCATCGGGAGAACAGCAGCCGCATGCGGAATGGGGCGCCGCGTAGCCGCAGCGCCCCTGCCGTAGCTGCGTTCACCGCAGCCAGGAGTTGGCTTTCACGATCGGCAGGCTCGCCCACCAGCGGGCGACACCCCACGTGGCTCCAGCTGCCGTGGCCGCCAGCGCGATCAGGACCAGCGCGTAGACGACGTGGTAGTCGATGATCGGGTTGGTGGACATGGTGGCCTCGCCGACCGAGTTGTGCTGCGCGGGCGGCCACTCCGCGGCCCACATCAGCACCATCATCACCGCACCGGCGGCCGCCGAGATCCGCAGCCCGATGCCGAGAGTCACGGCCACGCCGATCGCGAACAGCCCGGCCATGAACAGGATGTCGGCCCACCACGTTCCTGCCCAGGCGTGGAACGTCGACTCGAACGGGCCGACGTCGACGCGGCTGAGGAAGCCCTTGGTCGGTGAGCCGCCGGAGAACCAGGCGTTCTTGCTCTGCGTGGCGTAGCCGAGGCCGAAAGCCTTGTCGGCGAACGCCCAGAGGAACAGCAGCCCGGTCGCGATGCGCAGGACCGCCAGGGATCTCGCGGCCGTGCCGGTACGGCTGCGGGTCGGAGCTTCAACAACGGACATCGTTACCTCCCAGGAAGTACTCTGGACCTGAGTGTTCTCAGTGGAGCGAGACCGCAACGCGGTCCTAGGTCCCGACCAGTCCGGGACGTCACGACGTCGTTCGTTCAGCGCACCCCTCCAGCAGCTGCGGGGAGGGCCTCGCGGATCTTGCCGAGGGGGCGAAGTCGCGGATGTAGGTGGTCACTTCTGCTCCTGGTCGCGGAGAAGGTCGACGACGGGGCGGCGGGGAGTGGCGGGCAGCGGATCGGCGTTGAACCCGGCCCAGCCGACGCGGATCACCAGTTGGGGGCAGGTGGCGCCACCGAGAACCTCGTCGCGCACCAGCTCCCTGGTCTCGACGACCTCGAGCGGCTGGCTCAGCGGGCAGGTGGCCAGGCCGGCCGCCGTGGCCTCCAGCAACACCGCGCTCGTCGCCTCTCCGGCTCGCAGCCGGGACAGGTCGTCGTCGGACGACGTGCTCAGCACGAGGAGTGTTCCCGCGTCCTCACCGAGCACGGTCTGGCGTGTTTGAAGCAGTGATCCAGGGGCGAACTCGCGCATCCTGAGGTTGCCGTACTGGTGCGACCCCGCAGGTATGTTCGCGGCCGGAACCCCGGCCGCGGCGCCGGGGTACACGCCACTCCACTGCCGGATCTCGGCGTGGTAGGCGGGGTCGGCTGCCTGGACGTCGGCTGCCTTGCCGATCGCGGCCAGGAGCTCGTCGCGTGCCTTCCCGGTCACGACGTGGGCTTCGACGCCTTCGGCGCGGGCGACCACCACGAGCTGTTGCAGGATCTCGTCCGGCGCCGGCCACGAGGAGAAGGCTCGGCGATCCGTGCGCCTGCGCGGAATCGCGGCTGCCAGTGCCACGTGTGACGCGCTCGGCTCGAACGGCATGAACTCGATCGCGGCCAGGTGGTCGGGCAGCGCGGGGTTGGGCAGCCGGTGCACCTTCGCTCGCCAGCCGAGTGCGGCGAGTCCGACCCGCAGGTGGTGCAGCGCGGCACCGCAGCTGACGATCAGGTCAGCGCCAAGGGGGTCGGTCGCGGGCAGCGTGCGGGCGCGATCGGCATACAGGTGCAGGCTGCGTGCACCGACTTCCCAGCGCCACGGCTGGGAGTTGTGCACCGACGGCGCGCGTGCGGCGAGTGCCACCGCCGCTCGCACCGTCGTCTCATCCGGCTGACCGCGGTCCATGCCGCTCACCTCCAGTTGAAGTCCTGCCTTGAAGTTCGCAGCACGAGCGGGCGCGGGTGAGGGGCCTACGTCCCGGCCTGGCCGGGACCCGCGTCACGGCCAGGCCGCGCCCTTGGGAGGTGTTCGCCGGCAGTACCCGCGAGAAGGCTTGAAGGCACAGAGACCAGAGATCGCCGGAGGGTGTCATGCGTGAACCGACAGTCGCCTCGCTGATGACACGTGAGGTGATCACCGCAGATGTCGGCAGCTCGTTCAAGGAACTCGTGCAGCTGCTGGAGAACAACAAGATCAGTGCCGTACCGGTGCTCGACGGCGGCTACCCCGTCGGAGTCGTGTCCGAGGCTGACCTGATGCCGAAGGAGGAGTTCCGCGGTGGAACCGCCGACCGGCCGGGCTTGTTCGCGGGCGGCGCCGAGAAACACAGGTGGGAGCAGGCGGGCGGGGTGACCGCCCGCGACGTGATGACGTCGCCGGTGAAGAGCATTTCGCCGGATCTCGCCGTCAGCGTTGCCGCTCGTGAACTGGCCGCGGCGGGAGTCCGCAGACTCTTCGTGATCGACGCCGACGGCGCATTGGTCGGCGTGCTGTCTCGCCGTGACCTGCTCAAGCTCTTCCTGCGTGACGACGAGGAGCTGCGCACCACGATCCGCGACGAGGTCTTCGGCCGGATGTTGTGGGTGGACCCGGACTCCATCTACGTGGCGGTGACCGACGGCGTGGTGTCGGTGCGGGGGAAGTTGGAGCGGCAGAGCGAGGTCGAGATCGCCGAACACCTCGTGCGCGTCCTGCCGGGTGTGGTCGACGTGCACAACAACCTCCGTCCTGAGTGGAACGACACCACTCACACCCGCCAGACCGAGATCTTCGGCTGAAGGAGCGCCATGAGGACCAGAGACGTGATGACCACCGACGTGGTTGTGGTGTTCCCGGAGACGTCGGCGCGTGAAGCCGCCCATCTGCTCGCCGAACGCGGCTTCACTGCGCTGCCGGTCGTGGATACCGCAGGCACGTTGGTAGGCGTGGTCAGCGAGGTCGAGCTGCTGCAGGACCGCCTGCCGCAGGACCCGAGGTGGCTCGTGCACGGGGAACCTGCCGAGGTCAGGCAGGCGCCAGGGGACGTGGTCGCGCAGGTGATGGTCAGGCCGGCGGTGACGGTGGACCCGAACACCGACCTCGCCGAGGTCGCCGACCTCATGCTCGAGCACGGTGTGCGCAGCGTGCCGGTCGTCCACGAGGGGCGTCTCGCGGGCATCGTGACTCGCCGCGACATGCTCCGCTCGATCACCCGCGCGGACTGGGTCGTCGAGGCCGAGATCCGCAACCGGCTCGGCGTCGTCGGCGGCCCGCGACGCTGGCAGGTAGCTGTTTCCGGCGGCAAGGTGTCCATCGTGGACAAGATGGGCAACGCCACCGAACGACACGTGGCCGAGGTGCTCGTGCGCGCGATCGCAGGCGTGACCGATGTTCAGTTCGTCAGCGAACAGGCGCGCGTGGGGAGTTGACGCGGCCCACGGAGTTCATACGTGGTCGCAAGTTGTGGTGGGCCCTTGCGATCGCGGTGAACTTCGTCGGGCCGGTCTCCTGCTTCCGCTGGGGAGGGAGGTCGTAGGGAAGAACAAGCGAAAGGCGCCGGGCTCCCCCTCCCGGCGCCTTTCTGCTTGTGCGAGGACTTGGATCCCGCGAGTGAGGCGACCTGAGGTGGTGGGGGATCAGGTCGCAGAGCTGCGGTTGACGGGGTTGTATAGTGTCGAATTGAAGAAATATTCAATTCGACAGGTCGTGGTCCCGTGCGCCGGGCGGTGGGGCGGCAAGACGAGTACGGGGTGGCGGTCGACGCCCCCGAGGAGGGCTGAGCGGTGCCGGTTCCGCTGTACCAGGCGAAGGCCGAGTTCTTCCGGATGCTCGGCCACCCCGTGCGCATCCGGGTGCTGGAGTTGTTGCAGGACGGCCCGAAAGCGGTGCGTGATCTGCTCGCCGAGATCGAGGTCGAGGCCTCCAACCTCTCCGCGCAGCTGGCCGTGTTGCGCAGGTCCGGCATCGTGACTGCGACTCGTGAAGGTTCGACGGTGGTGTACGCGCTCGCGGGTGCGGACGTGGCCGATCTGATGAAGGCGGCCAGGAGGATCCTGACGGAGCTGCTGGTTGGGCAGAACGAGTTGCTGGCGCAGTTGCGCGAGGATTCCGCGTGAGAGCCTTCCTGCCCGTCAAGGCGGACTGGTCGGCCGCGACGCCGAGAGATGTCGTCGCGGGGTTGACGGTCGCGGTCGTGGCTTTGCCGCTGGCACTGGGGTTCGGGGTGGCGTCGGGCCTCGGCGCCGCCGCCGGGCTGGCCACCGCGATCGTCGCGGGCGCCTTGGCCGCGGTCTTCGGCGGCTCGAGCCTGCAGGTGTCCGGTCCCACCGGCGCGATGACGGTGGTGCTGGTGCCGATCGTCGCGACGTTCGGGCCGGGCGGCGTGCTCACCGTCGGCCTGCTCGCGGGTGTGCTGCTACTCGCCCTGGCTGTGGCCAGAGCCGGGCGCTACATGCGGTACGTACCTGCTCCGGTGGTCGAGGGCTTCACCATCGGGATCGCTGCTGTCATCGCGTTGCAGCAGATCCCAGCGGCACTCGGTGTGCCCACCCCGGACGGGCACAACGTCGTGGTGAACGCGGTCCACGCGTTCGGTTCCGGCCCGGCCCTGCCAGCGGTCGCCCTCGCGGGCGGAGTCGTCGCGATCATGCTCGTCGGCGCGCGCTGGAAACCGGCGATCCCGTTCTCGCTGCTGGCCGTCGCGGCGGGCACGGTGGTCGCGGAGATCTGGTCCCTGCCCGTGCCGCGAATCGGCACGTTGCCCGCGTTCCTGCCGGCGCCTTCACTGTCCTTTTTGGACTTCGGCGCGCTGTGGTCGCTGCTTCCGTCCGCAGTCGCCGTGGCCGCGCTCGCCGCGTTGGAGAGCCTGCTGTCCGCGACGGTCGCCGACGGCATGAGCGTGAACCAGCGGCACGACCCCGACCGAGAGCTCTTCGGCCAGGGCATCGCGAACGTCATCACGCCGATGTTCGGTGGCGTGCCCGCGACCGCCGCGATCGCGAGGACGGCGGTCAACGTCCGGTCCGGTGCGAGCTCGCGACTCGCGGCCCTGGTGCACGCCGCGACGCTCGCAGCCATCATGCTGGCCGCGGCCTCTGTGGTCGAACGCATCCCGTTGGCCGTGCTGGCTGGCGTTCTGCTTGCCACGGCGGTGCGGATGGTCGAGGTGGGTTCCGTGCGGGTGCTGATGCGTGCGAACCGCTCCGACGCGGTGGTGCTCGCCCTCACCGCACTCGCGACGCTGGCACTCGACCTGGTCACCGCCGTGATCCTCGGTCTCGTCGTGGCGGGAGGGCTGGCGCTGCGCGCCGTCGCCAGGTCGGCGCGGATCGACGAGGAACCGCTGGAGCCCGGCGACCACACCCAGGAGGAACATGAACTGCTCGCGCAGCACATCGTTGCCTACCGGTTGGACGGACCGCTGTTCTTCGCTGCGGCACACCGCTTCCTCCTGGAGCTCACCGAGATCTCGGCGGTCTCCGTGGTGATACTGCGCATGTCCCACGTGTCGGCAATGGACGGGACCGGCGCGCTGGTCCTGCGGGACGCCGTCGAGAGACTGGAACACAGGGGCGTCACCGTGCTGCTCTCCGGCGTGCGCGACGAGCACCGCCGACAGTTGGAGACCCACGGGGTGCGAACGTTCGCCAGCACGCCCGAGGCCATCGAACACGCGCGAGACCACCTGCGCCGCAACGGCACCCTGCCGTGAACAAATCAGGGTATCGCGGGTTTACGCAGTCGTTGGCTGATCGGCTGCCGGACACTGATCATCCCGATGCCTTGACCACGTGCCGGGATCTCGAGCGCCGCCGAGAAGTACGTCCGTGCAGGTCAGCGGGCATCGGTGGGGAGCGGTCATCGTCCGGCAGGATCGCGGCTGTGCGCCCGCGCGAGGTCGCTTGGCCGAACTGCGGCCCGAGTGGAGTCGTGCGCCCGAGCCGTGTCTCGTCAGGACGTTCGAAGAACGTCCAGCGCGAGGAGAGCGACGTGCAGCTCGGTGCGTTGCTCGCCCACTTCGAGGTCGCGGTCGAGCAGTCGTTCCAGCATTCGCAGGCGTTCGTAGAGCGTCTGCCGGGAGAGGCCGTTGCGGCGGGCGGCGATGGTCTTGTTGCCTGCTGCGTCGAGGTAGCAGCGCAACGTGGGCAGCAGTTCGGTGCCGTGCCGGGCGTCGTGTTCGATCAGGCGGCCGACCTGCCGTTCGACGTAGTCCTGGACGCGCACGTCGTTGCGCAAGGTGTGGAGCAGGTGCCGCAGGCCGATGTCGGAGAGCTGGTGGTAGAGCTGTTCGCTGGAGCCCGGAAGCACGGCTTCGGCGACTCGTCCGGCTTCGCGGAAGGAACGGGCAGCGTGCGAGAGGTCGGTCACCTCGCACCCGACGCTCACCACCGCGTCGGGATCCACCTCACGTGCGGTGCGGCTCAGTTGCTCCACAGTGGACTGCCAAGGCTGTCCGCGGCGCAGGGAGAGCAGGGCCCCTACGCGCCGCTCTTCGAGCGCGCCCACCAGGCCTGTCTGTTCGAGCGCCGGTGCGATCAGGTTTTCGACCTCGGTCGCGTTCTGGTGGGTGTCGATCAGCACGGCGAGGAAGGTGGCGTCGGTCGCCGGCAGCCCCAGTGCCGTGGCACGGGCTCGGGCTTCGGCGGGGGACCGGTGGCGTTGTTCAACCAGGTCACGCAGAACGTGGCGGTGCGCACGGCGCTCCCAGGACGTGGAGTGGATGAGCCGGGCGATGGTCAACGTCATCGCTGCTCGTTCGAGCACGGTGATGTCCTCGGCGCTGAAGCCGGCGGCGCCCGGCGTGGGCAGCATGACGACCCGGCCCCAGCGTTCGCCCTGGAACTCGACGGGGGTGGCCAGCCAGCCGTCCGGTTCGTGCACCGTGGTGCCGACCTCGACGGTGGTGGCCCTCGACCGCCGTTCCCAGTGTGAGAGCGCCTCTTCCGCGCTTCCTCCGACGGGTTCGCAGATCACCGCCTGATGGGCCAGGTTCTCCAGCACGACGGTGCGGTGGCTCATCTCGGCCGCTGTCCGGACCACGTCCTCCGGTCCGGCGCCGCGCAACGTCAGAGCGGTGAAGGTGTCGTGGATCTGCTGGGTGCGGCGCAGGACCTCGGTCTGGTTGCCCAGGATCAGCGCGTGGACGACCTGCGTGACCTCGAGGAAGTTGACGTCCCGCGACAGGGTGATCAACGGGAGGTCGCGTGCCCGGCAGGCGCGGATCAGGGCGTCGGGCGCGCGGTGGAAACGGCGGACCAGTTCGAGCACCAGTGCCGCGGCGCCGATGTCGGCGAGCTCGTCGACGTAGCGGCGCACCTGCGAGGCGTCGTTGGGCAGTGGCACGCCGGTGGTGAGGACCAGCTCGCCGCCCTTGAGGAACGACGCGGGGTCGGTCAGCTCGGTGATGTGCACCCAGCGCACCGGCCGGTCCAGGCCCGGTTCGCCGGCGACGACCTCCGGCAGACCCCCGGCCAGCACGGGCAGCGCCAGGACGTTCGCCACGGTCGGGGGGCCTGGGTTCTCGGACACACCGTCACTTTGACAAGCGGCTCTCACCAGCGCAAGCGCGGATCTCGCCGATCGCGGGACGGTCCCGGTGCCCGCACCTGCCGCTCTGGGTTGACAAAACGTCCGAACAACGCCCCTCGGCCAGACAGAACGCGCGTTGTGGGAGGTAGTCGCTCCGGCGACGCTCAGGTGACCGCAAGGCGAACACGACCACTCGGCCGGGAGATGACCATGACCGCACTGTCGCCCCACCTGCGCCAAGCCACGCCCGTCGTCGCGGTCCGCGGCGAGGGCGTGCACCTGTACGGCGAGGACGGCCGGCGCTACCTCGACTTCACCGCGGGCATCGGCGTCACGAGCACCGGGCACTGCCACCCCAAGGTCGTGGCCGCCGCCCAGGAACAGGTCGCGACGCTGATCCACGGCCAGTACACGACGGTCATGCACCGGCCCCTGCGCCGGTTGGTCGACAAGCTGGGCGAGGTGCTCCCGCAGGGCCTCGACAGCCTGTTCTTCGTCAACTCCGGCAGCGAGGCCGTGGAGTCGGCGATGCGCCTCGCGCGGCAGGCCACCGGCAGGCCCAACATCCTGGTCTGCCACGGTGGTTTCCACGGCCGGACGGTCGCCGCCGCCTCCATGACGACCTCCGGCACGCGGTTCCGCTCGGGCTTCTCCCCGTTGATGAGCGGGGTCGTGGTCACGCCGTTCCCGACGGCCTACCGCTACGGATGGGACGAGGACACCGCCACGCGCTTCGCCCTGCAGGAACTCGACTACGTGCTGCAGACGATCTCCTCGCCCGCCGACACCGCGGCGCTCATCGTCGAACCGGTGCTGGGCGAGGGCGGCTACGTCCCGGCGCCCCGCGCGTTCCTGGAGGGGCTGCGTGAACGCGCCGACCGACACGGCTTCCTGCTGATCCTCGACGAGGTGCAGACCGGCGTCGGACGCACCGGCCGGTTCTGGGGCCACGAGCACGCAGGGGTCGCGCCGGACATCCTCGTCACCGCGAAGGGCCTGGCCAGCGGCTTCACCCTCTCCGGTATCGCGGCGAGCGAGGAGTTGATGAGCAAGGCGTGGCCCGGCTCGCAGGGCGGCACCTACGGCGCGAACGCCGTGGCGTGTGCCGCGGCCGTCGCCACGCTGGAAGTCGTCGAGGAGGAGAAGCTCGTGCAGAACGCCGAGCTGATGGGCGCGCGGCTGCGGGCAGGCCTGGAGGCGGTCGCCGCCAGGACGCCGGGCATCGGCGACGTGCGGGGCGCGGGGCTGATGCTCGCGACCGAGTTCGTCACCGAGGACGGCAGCCCGGACCCGGAGACCGCGGGCAGGGTCCAGCGCGCCGCCGTGGACCAGGGCCTGCTCCTGCTGCTCTGCGGCGCGTGGAACCAGGTCGTGCGGATGATCCCCGCCCTCGTCATCGACGAGAACGCCGTCGACGAGGGGCTGCGGGCCTGGTCCGCCGCAGTGGAAGCAGGAGTGTCGGGTCGATGACAACCGACCCGCTGGTGCGACTGCTAGCCGAGACCGCCCCCGGACTGAGGGTGGAGTCGGAGGCCGGAGGAACTGCGCCCTTCGCCTACGACGCCTCCAACTACCGGGTGGCGCCTCGCGCCGTGGCCTTCCCCCGTTCACCCGAGGAGGTCTCCGCGGCGCTGCGGGCCTGCCGGGAGCTCGGCGTGTCGGTCACGGCGCGGGGAGGCGGCACGAGCATGGCGGGCAACGCCGTCGGGCCGGGCCTCGTGCTCGACTTCTCCCGCGGCATGAACCGGATCCTCGGCATCGACCCGGACGCCCGCACCGCTCGGGTCGAGCCCGGCGTCGTGCTGGACGACCTGCGTGACGCGGTCGCGCCGCACGGCCTCACCTTCGGCCCTGATCCGTCCTCGCACAGCCGCTGCACGATCGGCGGCATGATCGGCAACGACGCGTGCGGCAACCGGTCCGTGCGGCACGGGCGCACGAGCGGCCACGTCGAGTCGCTGGAGATCGTCACCATCGACGGTCTGCACGCGATCGCCGACCACACCGGTCTGCGTCCCGCCGACCCCGCGGACTACGGCGCGACCGCCGAGCTGGAGGCAGCCCTGCGCGGGCTGATCGGTGCGAACCTCGCTCCGATCCGGACCGAACTGGGCCGCATCCCACGCCAGGTGTCCGGCTACCAGCTGCACCACCTCCTGCCGGAGAACGGCTTCGACCTGGCCCGTGCCCTGGTCGGCACGGAGGGCACGTGTGCCGTCGTGGTGGCGGCGACCGTGCGGCTCGTGCCGACGGCCGCGGCCGCGACGTTGCTGGCTCTGGGCTACGACGACGTCGTGGACGCCGCCGAGGACGTGCCGGAGATCCTGCGGTGGACGCCCACCGCGGTGGAGGGCATGGACTCCGCGATCGTTGCCACCATGCGTGCCCGGCGCGGTTCCGGCTCGGTCACCGGTCTGCCGGACGGCAGCGCCTGGTTGTACGTCGAGCTGGACGGCGACGACGAGACCGACGTCGCCGTCCGCGCCGGGCAGCTGCTCGACACGCTGAAAGCACGCGGCCGCATGCTCGACGGGCGGGTCGTCGACAGCGAGGTCCAGCGGCGTTCGCTGTGGCGGGTGCGCGAGGACGGCGCGGGCCTCGCCGCCCGGCTGGTCGACGGCGGTGAGTCGTGGCCGGGCTGGGAGGACGCGGCGGTCGCGCCCGAGAACCTCGCGGGCTACCTGCGTGACTTCCGCGCGCTGCTGGCGGCCCACCGGCTCACCGGAGTCCTTTATGGACACTTCGGTGCCGGGTGCGTGCACGTGCGCATCGACTTCGACCTCGGCAGCGAGGAGGGCAGGGACGCCACCCGCCGGTTCCTGCGCGAGGCGGCCGAGGTCGTCGTGCGCCACGGCGGCACCCTGTCCGGCGAGCACGGCGACGGCCGGGCGCGCAGCGAACTGCTGGAGGTCATGTACAGCCCGGCGATGATCGGGGCGTTCGAGGCCTTCAAACGGGTCTTCGACCCGGACGGCCTGCTGAACCCCGGCGTGATCGTGGCACCGTCGGCGGCGGATGCTGATCTTGCGTTGGACGTCCCGCGGCCGCAGGGACGGACGACTCTCTTCACGTTCCCCCACGACCAGGACGGCTTCGCGGGCGCGGTCCGCCGCTGCGTCGGCGTCGGCCGTTGTCGCAGCAACTCCGGTGGCGTGATGTGTCCCAGCTACCGCGCGACGGGGGAGGAGAACCACTCCACCCGCGGGCGCGCCCGGATGCTGCAGGAGATGCTGCGCGGTGACGTCGTGCGGGGCGGCTGGCGTTCGACGGAGGTCAAGGACGCGCTGGACCTCTGCCTGTCGTGCAAGGCGTGTTCCTCCGACTGTCCGACCGGCGTGGACATGGCCACCTACAAGGCCGAGTTCCTGCACCAGCACTATCGCGGCCGGCTCCGGCCCCGCTCGCACTACTCGCTGGGATGGCTGCCCGCGACCTCCAAGCTCGCCGGCTACGTCGCACGGCCGCTCAACGCGGTCCTGCGCGGACCGCTGGGCAAGGTGGCCGCGTGGCTGGGCGGTGTCACCCGACGGCGAGCCATCCCGCCCTTCGCGTCCCGCCGTGCGCTGCGGGAAGTCCTGGGCACGGCGGTCGGCAGACCGGCCGCGGTGCTGTTCGTGGACAGCTTCACGCGCGCCTTCCGTCCGCAGGTCGCCGGCGCCGCCTACCGCGTGCTCGGCGCCGCCGGCCTGCCCTGCACACCGAGCAGTGGACTGTGCTGCGGCCTCACGTGGGTCAGCACCGGTCAGCTGTCGGTGGCACGCCGGGTGATGGCCCGCACCATCACCCGGCTCGATCGTGGCCCGCACCGCGACCTGCCGATCGTGGTGACGGAGCCGAGCTGCGCGGCCGCGTTGAAGCGGGACGTGCCCGAACTGCTCGGCACCGACGCCGCCCGGCGGGTCGCGGCACGGGTGCACACGCTCACGTCCGCGTTGACCGAACTGTCCACTTCGGACTGGATTCCGGCGGTGCCGGAATCCCTGGTGCTGCAGACGCACTGCCACGAGTACGCCACCTTCGGCGGCCCGCGCGACCTGCTTCGCGGGCTCGGCGTCCGGAAGGTGACCGAGGCGGAAGGTTGCTGCGGGCTCGCGGGCAACTTCGGTTTCGAGGAACAGCACTACGACACGTCGATGGCCGTCGCGAACCTGTCGCTGCGGCCACGGTTGGAAGAAAACCCCGATGCCGTCGTCGTGGCGGACGGCTTCAGCTGCGCCACCCAGGCCGACCACCTCGGTGTTCGCGCCGTGCACCTGGCAGAGCTGCTCGACCCAGGAGGTAACCCGTGATCGACGTTCCGAAGCAGTTGTTCATCGGCGGCACGTGGGTGGACGCCGCGGACGGCGCCACCATGCCCGTCGACAATCCGGCGACCGGCGAGGTCGTCTGCCACGTCGCCGACGCGGGAGCCAAGGACGCGCAGCTCGCCGTGGACGCCGCGGTGCGCGTGCAGGAGGAGTGGGCCGCCACCGCACCGCGGGTGCGCAGCGAGATCCTCCGCCGCGCCTACGACATCATCATCTCGCGCACCGACGAGCTCGCGTTGCTGATGACCACCGAGATGGGCAAGCCGCTGGCCGAGGCCAGGGGTGAGGTCGCGTACGCGGCGGAGTTCTTCCGCTGGTTCTCCGAGGAGGCCGTGCGGATCGAGGGCGGCTTCGGCACCCTGCCCGACGGCAGGAACCGGATGCTGCTGATGCGCCGCCCGGTCGGACCATGCCTGCTCATCACGCCGTGGAACTTCCCGCTGGCCATGGGCACCCGCAAGATCGGCCCGGCGGTCGCGGCCGGCTGCACGATGGTGCTCAAGCCCGCGCCGCAGACCCCGCTGTCCAGCCTCGCGCTGGCCGAGATCCTGCGCGAGGCCGGACTGCCGGACGGCGTGCTGAACGTCGTCACGACGTCCAAGCCGGGCGAGGTCGTCGAACCGCTGCTGCGCGGCGGCCGCGTCCGCAAGCTGTCCTTCACCGGATCCACCCAGGTCGGCAAGCTGCTGCTCGAGCAGTCCGCCGAGCAGGTCGTGCGCACGTCGATGGAGCTGGGCGGCAACGCGCCGTTCATCGTGTTCGACGACGCCGACCTGGACAAGGCGGTCGACGGCGCGATGGTCGCCAAGATGCGCAACATGGGTGAGGCCTGCACCGCGGCGAACAGGTTCTTCGTGCACCGCGACGTCGCCGAGGAGTTCGCCGTGCGGCTTTCCGCACGCATGAGCTCGCTGAACGTCGGACCCGGTACCGAGCCGGGGGTCGACGTCGGGCCGTTGATCGACCGGAACGGCCGCCGCAAGGTGGAGCGCCTGGTCGAGGACGCCGTCCAGCGCGGCGCGCGAGTCCTCGCGGGCGGCCGGACTCCGGACGGCCCCGGCAGCTTCTACCCGCCGACCGTGCTGAGCCGGGTGTCGCCGGACAGCGACCTGATGGGCACGGAGATCTTCGGCCCGGTCGCGGCGATCCTCACGTTCGACGACGAGGACGAGGTCGTGCGGCAGGCCAACGACACCGAGTGGGGCCTGGTGGGCTACGTGTTCACCGAGTCGCTGGACCGGGCGCTGCGGGTCAGCGAACGGCTGGAGGCGGGCATGGTCGGCCTCAACACCGGCCTGGTCTCCAACCCGGCCGCGCCGTTCGGCGGCGTGAAGCAGTCCGGCCTCGGCCGCGAGGGCGGCCGCGTGGGCATCGACGAGTTCCTCGACTACAAGTACGTCGCCGTGCCGGTGTCCTGACCGAGAGATCGACGGGGAGCCTTCCAGGTCGGGAAAGCTCCCCGTCAACGTCAGGAACCCAGCCTGCGGGCGGAGATTTCCTTGGCGGTTTCCGCGACCAGGCGCCCCAGTTCTGGGAGCCGGGCCTCCTCGAAGCGGGAGTCCGGCATGGAGACCACCACCGCGGCCAGCGGTGAGCCGTCGGAATCCAGGATCGCCGAGGCGATCGCGCACACACCGGGCCGGAACTGGTTGCGGTTGAGCGCGTAGCCGTTCGCAGACACCTGCTCCAGCTCCGCCCTGAGCTGCTGCGGATCGGTGAGGGTGGCCTCGCTGTAGCTCTCCAGCGGCCTGGCGAGGACTTCGTCCAGATCGGACTTGCCCGTGTTGGCCAGTATCGCCCGCCCACCCGCCGTGGCGTGCAGCGGTGAAATGTCGCCGATCTCGTGGAACGTGCGCACCGCGTGCGACGAGTCGATGCGGTCGACCACCACCATGCAGTCCAACGCATCGGGCACGGACAGGTGGATCGTCTCGTTCACCTTGTCCCGCAACCGGATCATCGGGTCACGGGCGGCCGCGAGCAGGCTGGAGCCCTGCAGTGCCGCCGGGCGCACGGCGAGCACACGCGCGCCGATCTCCCAGCGCGTCGTGTCCTTCCGGCTGGCGCGCAACCATCCAGCCTCGTGCAGCGTGACGAGCGTGCGCTGCACAGTCGACTTGGGCAGTCCGAAGAGCTTGGTCAGCTCTCCCACCGTGACCGGCTGGTGCTGCGCAACCGCCTCCAGGATGCGCAGCGACCTGGTCACGCTCTTCATCTCCACGCGTTACCCCCTGTTGGTCTTCTGCATTCTCTTCTCACATCTCTTGACCGCCCCTTCCGGGGGTGGGACTGTCGTGCCATAAATTAGCATGGCGTGCCACATAGTGGAATACGTGCTTGAGGGGAACGAACATGAGACTGAAGCACGTCAACGCCGTGATCACCGGGGCATCGAGCGGGATCGGCCAGGCGGTCGCCTCCCACTTCCGCCGGGAGGGCGCCAACCTCCTGCTCACCGGACGGCGCCCCGAGCTGACCGAGAACCGTCCGGACGACCTCTACCTCCCGGGCGACCTCAATCAGGAGGCGTTCGTCGCCGAGCTCGCCGCCAGGGCGGCGGACCGGTGGGGAACCGTCGACGTGGTCGTTCTCTGCCACGGGCTCCAGGCGTCCAGCCCGTTGGAGAAGATGAGCTACGACGACGCACGGGACGTGCTCCACGGCAACCTTCTCAGCGCGTTCCTGGTCATGAAACACCTGATGCCTCTGGCACCGGAGTCGGGCGCCTCGATGGTGTGCGTCAGTTCGCGCCTGGGCATGGTAGGCAAACCGGGGGAGACCTTGTACTCCGCTGCCAAGGGCGGTCTCATCGCGCTCGCGCGTGGTGCCGCCATCGAATGGGCGTCCCGCAACATCCGCGTCAACGTGGTGGCTCCTGGCCTCACCTTGACGCCCGTCATCGAGGCGTCGATTCAGCAGCGGTCTGATCCTGCCGCCTATCAGCGCACCAGGGAGGACTCCATCCCCCTGCGCAGACTCGCCACTCCGGAAGAGGTCGCCGACGCGGTGCTCTTCCTCGCCTGCTCGGAGTCGTCCTACGTCACCGGTGCCGTCCTCCCCGTGGACGGGGGCTACACGGCCTTCTGACTGCACCGTGCTGCGCGCGAACTGTCATCAGACCGGCGCACATCGGCATGCTCTGTGAGCGTTGTGGCATGGAGCAGGTGACAGGTCTGGCGGCGAGGCTTTGAGCATCCGCACCGCAGTGGGATGCGGTGGATCGCGAAGGAGCCCTTTCACATGAGCCGATACGACCTCGCCCTCATCGGCTTCGGCGGCGTCAACCGCGCGCTCGCCGAGCTGGTGTTCCAGCGCGGGGACAGCCTCGCCGAGGAGTTGGGTTTCGCCCTGCGCGTCGTGGCGATCACCGATCTGCGGGCCGGTTCCCTGGTGGACACCGACGGCATCGATCTGGCGCCGCTGCTGGCCGCCGAGCCAGGGGAGCTGGACTTCGCGGGCCTGCCGGGTGGAAGCACCGATCCACGCAACGAGTGGGTGATCCGCCACGTGCCGTCCGACGTCGTCGTGGAGGCGACGTTCACCAACCCCGCCGACGGTGAGCCGGCCCTCTCCCACGTGCGCTGGGCTCTCGAATCCGGCAAGCACGTGTGCACCACGAACAAGGGGCCGGTCGCCCTTGCCGGCCAGGCGCTCAAGGCGCTCGCCGCCGAGCACGGTGTCAGCTTCGAGTTCGAGGGCTCGGTGCTCAGCGGCACCCCTGTCCTGCGCACCGCCCAGAGCCTGTTCGGCGGGCTGGAGATCACCGGCGTCGAAGGCATCATGAACGGCACGTCGAACTACGTCCTCGGCCGGATCGAGGAAGGCGTCGATCTGCCGGCGGCCATCGCGGAAGCGCAGGAACTGGGGTACGCCGAAGCCGACCCCACCGCCGACATCGAGGGTCACGACGTCCAGCTCAAGGTCATGATCCTGGCCAACGAGGTCCTCGGTGCCGACCTGCGCCGCGAGGACATCTTCTGTGAGGGCATCTCCACGATCACACCGGACGAGGTGCGGGACGCCGCCTCGAAGGGGTTGCGCTGGAAGCTCGTCGGCTCCGCCACCCGCAACGAGGACGGCAGCGTCGACGCCCGTGTCGCCCCGCTCGCCCTGCCCTCCCACCACCCGCTTGCGGGCATCTCAGGCCCGGTCAACGCGGTTTCGTTCCACACCGACCTCCTCGGCACGGTCACGGTGTCCGGCCCCGGCGCCGGCCGCATCGAAACCGCCTACGCGCTGCTCTCGGACATCATCGCCATTCACCAGCGCCACACCTCCGCCACGCGCCGCGTTCTCCAGGAGACCCACCTTGTCTGACACCATCACGCACACCGGCGTCGAGGTCGGGGCCGAGATGGCGCCCGTGCGCAACCCGTACACCGGCGAGATCATCGCCTCGGTTCCCACCGTCGGGGCCACCGCCATCGGCAGCGTCCTGCAGCAGGCCAGGCGCGGGCGCCGCACGGCGGCCGCGTTGTCACGCGCTTCCAGGGCCTCCGTCCTGGAACACACCTCCCGTCTGGTCGAGCAGCGCGCCGAGTCCTTCGCGCGGCTGATCGTGAGCGAGGCCGGCAAGACCATCACCCAGGCCCGCAAGGAAGTCGCCCGCGCGGTCAACACCCTCTCCCTGTCCGCGGCCGAGGCCCGGCGCAACGCCGGTGAGGTCGTCCCGTTCGACTCGTACGAGGGCTCGGAGAACCGGCAGGGCTGGTTCACCCGCGAACCGCTGGGCGTCATCGCCGCGATCACCCCGTTCAACGACCCGCTCAACCTGGTCGCCCACAAGCTCGGACCGGCCATCGCGGGCGGCAACTCGGTCATCCTCAAACCGTCCGCCCTGACGCCGCTGTCCGCGCTGCGTCTGGTAGACACTCTCGTCGAGGCTGGCCTGCCCGAGGAGGTCGTCACCGTCGTCAACGGCGACGCCGACATCGCCGCCGCGATCGTCTCCGCCCCCGACGTGCGCATGGTGTCGTTCACCGGCGGATTCGCCACCGGCGAGGCCATCGCCCGCACGGCCGGCCTGAAGAAGCTCGCCATGGACCTGGGCGGCAACGCCCCGGTCATCGTGATGGACGACGCCGACCTCGACGAGGCAGTGCGGTCCTGTGTGTCCGGAGCGTTCTGGGCGGCGGGCCAGAACTGCATCGGCACCCAGCGGATCCTGATCGCCCACCAGGTCTACGACCGTTTCCGCGACGCCTTCGTCGCTCGCACGAAACTGCTGCGCGTCGGCGACCCGCTCGACGAGGGCACCGACATCGGCCCGATGATCACTAGGCAGGCCGCGCTCGCCATCCAGGCGAAGGTCGACGCGGCCGTGGAGCAGGGCGCGATCCTGTTGTGCGGCAACGAGGTCACCCGCTCGGTGTACGCGCCTGCGGTCCTGGAAGGCGTGCCCACCACCAGTTCGATCTGGCAGGAGGAGGCATTCGCGCCGGTCGTCGTGCTGCAGCCCGTCGAGTCCTTCGAGGACGCCGTCGAGCAGGCCAACGCCATCGACTACAGCCTGCACGCGGGCATCTTCACCGCGCGCCTGGACCGAGCCCTGACCGCGGCCCGCTTGCTGGAAGCCGGGGGTGTGATGATCAACGACTCGTCCGACTACCGGTTCGACGCGATGCCGTTCGGCGGGTTCAAGTACGGCAGCATGGGCCGCGAAGGCGTGCGCTTCGCGTTCGAGGAGATGACCCAGCCAAAGGTCGTGTGCATCAACAACATTGGCGGCGTGTAGTGACAGCGTTTCGCGATGAGCGAGACTTGCTGGGACGTACTTGGTGCTCTCGACCGGAAAGCCAGTCCTGACCGGCCTCCGGCGGTGCGATCGAGCGGTTGAACTGGTGTCACACTCGAGCGATGGCGCTCTCGCACTGGACGTCGTGGAGCGGGGTTGACCGGAAGTCTGCTGTGAAGTCGTTGACGCCTGTTGCCCAGCAGTTCGGCGCAGTTCAGGTCGGTTCGAGGACTCCTTCTGTGTGAACTATGGCACTGATACCGCGCTGGCCTGCGAAAACAACTCTTGCAGGTCGGCGCGGATCCGTTCAGGTCTGTTGAGGACCGTTCCGGCACGTTCGACGCACGGAGTTGCTCCCAAACCGCTCCCACTCCGTGCTCCCATGGCTCATCGTGACTGTCTGATCTGAGGCTGTCGTACACGCTCAGCGGCTACTTGAGACTGGGCGGATGCCCCAGGAGGAAACCACGCGACGAGCGTCACGTCGTTTGGAACACTGCGGCGATGCATAGTTCGATGGTGTTCACTGACCGGGAGAACTGGAACGGCGGTTTCTACGAACTGTCGTTGGAGGTCGGTGACCGCGACGACGACCGTCTTCAACTCGCGCTTACCGCGCTGTGGGGGGCAGCCGCTGTCACCGGCTGCTACGGCAGCAGGGATCGGGAACCGGCTGACCAGATCGAGATCCCCGTCACCGTGGCGTCCTTTGAGGAGTTCGGCCACCTGCGAGGCATTGTGCGACTGCCGCTGGGAGGCTCCGTCGTGTGCGGCTGCTTCTCCACGCGCTACGACGACGGCGAGGACTGGCTGACGTTCTATCTCCCGCTCGGTGCGTTGGCCGCATTGGATAATCGCATCGGTGGCTTT
Organism: Lentzea alba; assembly: GCF_011067745.1. GTDB lineage: Bacteria > Actinomycetota > Actinomycetes > Mycobacteriales > Pseudonocardiaceae > Lentzea > Lentzea alba. The sequence continues at coordinate 268,090 of NZ_JAAMPJ010000007.1, read as the reverse complement.
CCGTTCGGCCCAGGCAGTGAACCGCAGGCGCTGGTCTGGCGTGCTTCCTTGGACACGTGGCTGGCCGGTGTGGCGGACCAGGTGTTCCGCCAGGTCGACTTCCGGCTCGGCCTGATCGGCTTCGAGGTCGACTGCACGAACGCGGCCGAACTCGATGGAGTAGTGCCCGAACAACGCTGGAACGGCTATCTTCTGCCCGCCGACGGACAGCTGCGCTACACGCCAGCGAACCACTAACACGAGCACCACGCTCCTGATGGACATCTCCACGTCGGCATGAGCGTGCGTTCGGAGCGACCAGATCCGGCCGCGTCGCCTCCTCCCAGAAGTACTAAGTGCTCACCTGTGCCGTGATCGCCGTACGCGTCCGTTCAGGGCTGTTGACCAGCGGTTTGGCGCATTTGAGTGCAGTTGAGGTCGGTTCAGGTCTGTTGAGGACCGTTCAGGCATGTTCAACACGCGGAGTTGCGCAGGATCTGCTCCCACGCCGTGCTCCCAAGGCTCATGAGCGCTGTCTCGTCTGAGGCCGTCGTGCATGCTCGGCGGCTTTCTTCAGCCGCTCGGCGTCGATGCGCGTTCACTCGCACGGCCGTGGCCGGACCCCCGTTGTCATGCCGGCACGCGAACCCCAGCCTCCAGATCGGGATGGATCGGATCGCCGAGCACCTGCTGGGCGATCAGCGATCCGACTCCCGAGGAGATCTTGAATCAAACCGGTCGTTTGTGAGAGCAACCGCGCGTGCAGCTCTGGCCCTTGCTTCTGGAGGGCCGGTGAGAACGCTGTCGCCACTGGCAAACGCTGGTGCTCATGGGTGAAGTTCCTCGGCTCAGGTGCTGAAGGGAGGAGCGAAGACGACGGTGATGTCCACCGCCTTGGCGGCACGGTGGAAGCGCGGGCATCGACCGGCCCGACGGTCACGTGTCCGGCCGTCGGCGGGATGCGTACCAGGGTCTCGCCTTCGCCGTTGACCCACAGGTATTCGCACGGGGAACGAGTCGCGCCGCTCAGCCCGGTGCGGCAGAAGCCCGGCTTCCTCGCGGACGGTTGACCACCGCGGAAAGGGTGAGCGCGGTGACGGTGTCACGTACGCCGGGCATCTCGGCGATGTCTTCCCAGATGTCCCGCAGCCGCTGCAGCGTTGCCGCCTCCAGGCGCACCATGATGTCGAAATCGCCGCTGAGGACCTCGCAGATGACGACCTCCGGGATGCGTTTGAGCGCGGCCAGGACATCGCCGCCACGCATGCGGTCCTGGCGGTAGACGAGTACGAGCGCCGAAACGACATCGCCGGAGTCATCGTCGGCGCGGACGATGGTGTACCCGGCTATGTGTCCCTGGCGTTCCAGCCGTTCGATGCGCTGGCGCACCGCGTTGCGGGACAGCAGCACCCGGCCGGCCAGTTCGGCGTGTGAGATGCGGGCGTTGCGGGTCAGCTCAGCGATGATCTTCTCATCGACACTGTCCATGGTGGCCGGAACCCTCCGCGGTGTTGGCGAGAGCAGGTCAGGAAAGGGCGCGCGACAGGAGGTCCTCCGGCCGGCCCGACGGCATCAGCAGCCGGGCCAATGCCTGTGGCGAGTCGACGGTCGCGTGGGCACTTACCGACTCGTGAGGGGTTCCGTAGCCCCACAGCACGCGGACTGCGGGGATGCCTTCGGCTGCGGCGCTCAGCACGTCGTAGCCGCGGTCACCTACCATCAGCGGCCGCGAGACGTCGACGCCCTGCTCCTGCATGCGCTGCAAGCACTCACGGATGACATCACGCTTGGTGGCCCGGCCCGCCGCGTCTGACGTGCCGCACACGGTCGTCAGATGCGTGGTCAGGCCGTGGTGTTCGGTGATTCGCTCAGCCTGGTCCTCGACCTTCGACGTCGCCACGCCCATCGGGAAGCCGCCTGCGGCCAGCATCTCCAACAGGCTGGGAACCCCGTCGTAGACCCGGCTGTTCAGCGCACCTCTCTCCGCGTAGTCCGCTCGGTACAGCCGCAATGCGCGTTCGGCGGTCGGCTCGTCCAGGCCCAGGACCTCCCGGAACGTCAGGTACATCGGTGGGCCGACGAAGCTGCGCAAGGTGTCGGTGTCGGGCACGGGAACGCCGATCACCGTCAACGTGGCGGCGACGCTGGCGGTGATGCCGTCCGCGGAGTCCACCAGCGTGCCGTCGAGGTCGAGCAGCAGGCATGTGGGCGTCACGGTGAGCTCCTCGAGCTGTGCCATATTGTGCAACGGTGTGCCATATTCCGGCACAGAATGATTGCAGCGAAGAGGAAAGGGGTCAAGGGGTCGCGGATCACACCGGGTTCGGAGTCGTTCTCGAGCTGGCTCGTCCTGGCCCGCAGCCATGCCGACAGCTGCCGGACGCGTTCGTCCTGCTCGGGTGATCGACGGCTGACGAGGTGGTGGCGGGCGCCGTCGGCGACGAAACCGAACGGCGCGACGAGCTGACCTCGTTCCAAGGCTTGCGGAGCTGCTTCCGCTTCGCGGAGCCGCAGTGAAGAGCAATCAGCAGCAACTGGTGAAGGCGCGGGGTGGGCGGCTTTCGCGCCTCGGCTTCACCGCGGCGGCGGGCAGTTCACTGCGCACGGTGGCTGCGGCGAGGTGCACAAGGGCCGGCCCCTGCTCGTTCATGAGTGAGGGGCCGGCCCTTGCTGCGCTGTTGCAGGCATGGCCTGGCGTTCAGGCGCTCCGGCGTTCCGTGGCGTCCTTGGCCGCGTTGGCGACCAAGCGGCCCCACTCGGAAAGCCGGTTCGGGTCGAAGCGGGAGTCGGGCATGGAGACCGCGACGGCGGCGAGTGGCGTGCCGTCCTCGTCCAGGACGGGTGCGGCGACGGCGCAGATGCCTGGCCGGTACTGGTTGTGGTTGACCGCGTAGCCGTCGGTGCGGATCCGGTCGAGCTCCGCGCACAGCTCGTCGGGGTCGGTGGGGGTTGTGTCGGTGAAGCGCTCCAGCCCGTGCGCGATGAACTCGTCCACTTCGGACGCTGGCAGATGGGCGAGGACGGCGCGTCCTGCCGCGGTGGCGTGCAGTGGCGAGGTGTCGCCGATGGCGTGGAAGGTTCGCACCGGGTGGTCGCAATCGACGCGGTCCACCACGACCATGCTCTGCAGGACGTCCGGCACCGACAGGTGAATCGTCTCGTTCAGTGCGTCACGCAGGCGGACCATCGGTTCGTGGGCGACCGCGAGCAGGCTGGAGCCCTGCAGGGCGGCGGGCCGCACGGCGAGCACGCGGGCGCCGATCTCCCAGCGAGTGGTGTCCTTGCGGCTGGCTCGCAGCCATCCGGCTTCGGCCAGTGTGACCAGGGTGCGTTGCACGGTCGACTTGGGCAGGCCGAAGAGCTTCGTCAGCTCCCCGACGGTGACCGGCTGATGCTGGGCGACCGCCTCCAGGACGCGCAACGACCTGGTGACGCTCTTCATCTCCATCCGGTTGCCCCCATTAACTCTCAGAATTTCCTGTGAACACCCTCTTGACTCCCCTCAGCGCCGGTGTCATCGTTCTGTGCCAGATCCTAGCACGGCGTTCTACATTGTGGCACGGCCCCTCCCGGTCCTCCGGTTCTCCGGGCATCGAACAGCCGCACGCTCGGGCCAGCTGTGGCCTGGCGAGACGAAAGGAAAGGTCCTGTGTCAGCTGCCAGGAAGCGTGTCGCCGTCGTGGGCGTCGGAACAATGGGCAGTCAGGCCGCCTGGCGGCTGGCAGCCCGTGGCGCCGAGGTCGTCGGCTACGACCGGTTCGCCCCCGGCCACGACCGCAGTGCCGCCGGTGGCGAGACCCGCATCTTCCGCAGCGCGCACTTCGAGGACACCCGGTACGTGCCGCTGCTCCAGCACGCCGACGTCCTCTGGGAGCAACTGCAGCAGGAGACCGGCCGTGAGCTGCGCCGGCTGACCGGATGCCTGCTCATGGGATCCCCCGAGGGACAGCAGATGGCCACCGTCCTCGACTCCATCGCCGAGCACGGCCTCGACCACGACGTCCTGGACGCCGAGTCCCTGGCCAAGCGCTTCCCGCAGCACCGGCTCGACGACGGTGACGCCGTCGTGCTCGATCGACGCGCCGGTTTCATCCGCCCCGAACTGACCATCCAGACCGCCGCCCGCCGGGCAGAACAGCTGGGGGCGGTGATCCACCGCTACACCGCGGTCCGCGAGATCGTCCCCGTCGCGAACGGTGTGGAGATCCGCACCGACGCCGGTAGCGAGCACTTCGACGCGGCGGTCGTCACCCCCGGTCCCTGGGTCAACGACCTCCTGCCCGACCTGCCGTGGCAGGTGGACGTCCGCCGGGTGATCAGCGCCTGGTTCATGTCCACCGCCCCCGACGCCTGGTTCGGCGAGGAGCGCCCCGCCTTCATCCGCACGTCACCCACACACTGGTACGGCCTGCCCTCCCCGGACGGTGTGTCGGTCAAGCTCGGCCTCTCCCAGGCCCTGCACCGCCTCGCGGACGACCCGAACCAGCTGGACCGGACGGTGCGGCCGTCGGAGCTGGAGATCTACCGCGACCTGATCGGCCGCTACCTGCCCGACCTGTGCCCCGACCCGACCCGCCTGGCCGTCTACATGGAGGGCTACACCGAGAGCAGCCGCCCGCTGGTCGGTCCGCTGCCGGGCAACGAGAACGTGATCCTGCTCGCCGGTTTCTCCGGTCACGGCTTCAAGCTCTCCCCGGCCTTCGGCGACATCGCCGCGGACCTGGCGCTGAACGGCTCCTCGTCTCAGCCCATCGACTTCATCTCGACCGCCGACCGCGTCGCGGCCTGAGTTGTCCCACACCCACCATCCGACAAGGAAACGACATGGCCAGCAAGAAACGAGTCGCCGTCGTCGGGACGGGCACGGTGGGCAGCCAGGCCGCCTGGCGGCTGGCGGCACGGGGTGCCGAGGTCGTCGGCTATGACCGGTTCGCTCCCGGTCACGACCGCAGTGCCGCCGGTGGAGAGACCAGGGTCTTCCGCAGCTTGCAGACCCACGACAGCCGCTACGTGCCGCTCGTCCGGCACGCCGACGTCCTCTGGGAGCAGCTGCAGGCGGAGACCGGGCGGGAACTGCGCCGCCTGACGGGAGCCCTGGTCATGGGGCCGGCCGACGACCCCCAGATGCGCACCGTCGTGGACGGCATCGCCGAGCACGGCCTCGACCACGAGGTGATCGACGCCGAGGCGATGACCAAGCGGTTCCCGCAGTTCCGCGTCGACGACGGCGAGCTGGTGATCCTCGATCGCCGCGCGGGCTTCATCCGACCGGAGCTGGCGGTCCAGACCGCGGCCCGGCGTGCCGAGGAGCTGGGGGCCCTGATCCGCCGCTACACCCCGGTGCGGGAGGTCGCTCCCGTCGCCGGGGGAGGTGTGGAGATCCGCACCGACACCGGCACCGAGCGCTTCGACGCCGCGGTCGTCACCCCCGGCCCGTGGGTGGGTGACCTGCTGCCCGGCCTGCCGTGGCAGGTGAACGTCTACCGCGCGATCAGCGCGTGGTTCCTGCCGCATGAGGATCCTGCGGCAGACGCCGAGCGTCCCGCCTTCATCCGCTGCGGGGACACACCGTTCTACGGCATCCCGTCCCCGGACGGCCTGGCCGTGAAACTCGGCCTGTCCCAGGCCCATCACCAGCCGGTCGACGACCCGAACCGGCTGAACCGGACCGTCGCACCGGAGGAACTGGAGACGTTCACGGCGGTCGTGCGACGACACCTGCCCGGGTTGAACCCCGACCCGGTGCGCGTGTCCGTCTTCATGGAGGGCTACACCGAGAGCAACCTGCCGTTGGTCGGCCCCCTGCCGGGCTGCGACGACATCGTCCTGCTCGCCGGTTTCTCCGGCCAGGGCTTCAAGCTCGCGCCCGCCATGGGCGACATCGCCGCGGACCTCGTCCTGGAGGGCCGCACCTCCCAGCCGATCGACTTCGTCACCACCCACGCCCGCACCGTGGCCTGAGCCCGAACGAGGTAAGCGAGACATGAACCTGACCATCGGTCCGCTGAGTGCCGAGCCCGGCCAGAAGACCCGCGGGAGTCTGACGGTCGACCTCGGCACCACGACGGTGGACGTTCCCCTGATCCTCATCAACGGCTCCCGTCCCGGCCCGAGGGTCGTGTTCACCGGTGGTGTCCACGGCGGCGAGTTCATCCCCCTCGACGCCACCACCCGCCTGGCCGGCCTCCTGGAGCCGGGCGACGTCGCCGGTCAGGTGGTGATCTGCCCCGTGGCCAATCCGCCGGCCGTGTACGGCGGGCGACTCAACATCTCCCCGCTGGACGGCGTCAACATCAACCGCGTCTTCCCCGGCAACTCCGACGGTGGTCCTACCGAGCGGATGGCGGCCTGGCTGTTCGAGCACCTGATCGACGGCGCCGACGCCTACGCGGACCTGCACAGCGGCGGCATCGACCAGTACCTGCTCGACTTCGTCGGCTACCGCGTGACTTCCGACGACGAGCTGAACGCGAAGATCAGGGGAATGGCCCACGCGGTCGGCTACGAGCGGGCCATCTTCGGCACCAGCCCGGCCGGCGGCAACAGCCACGCCGCGGCGAGCCGGCAGGGTGTCCCCGCGATCCTGATCGAGACCGGGCAACTCGGCGACCGGGAACCCGCCACCGTGCGCAGGCTGCTCGACGGCCTGTACCGGCTCCTGCACCACCTCGGCGTCGTCGAGGCGCCGCAGGACCTCGCACCGGTGACCGTGCCGCCGCGCGACTGGATCTGGACCGGCGAGGTCGAGTCTTCCCTTACCGGCCTCTGGTACCCGGACGCCGTCACGGGCGACGAGGTGACCGAGGGCCAGACCATCGGCCGCGTCGTCGACCCGGTCGACGGCGCCGAGCACAAGATCGCCGCCGTCTCCTCGGGAACGGTCATCTACCACATGAACGGGCTGTCCGTTCGCCCCGGCACGCACCTCGCCGCCATCGCCACCCCCCGCGATTGACAGACATCACGCCCGCCCCGGCGTGCTTTTCCTTTGAGTAGGAGCAAACCCATGCGAGTCAGCAGAAGCTTGAGCGTAACGATGGTCACGACGGCCTTGGCGGTCGCGCTCGCCGCTTGCGGGTCGACTGGCGCTCCTCAGAGCGCTCCGCAGTCCGGCCAGCAGGTCGAGCACACCGATGACATCTCGGCCGGTGTGCAGCCTGATCCCGCCGCGGTGAAGCTGCTGCCGGAAGCCGTGAAGGCCAAGGGCACGCTGTCGGTGCCGATGGACCTGACGAGTGCGCCCACGACGTTCATGGCGACGGACAACAAGACGCCGATCGGTTTCAACCCGGACATGGCTCGGTTGATCGCGGCGAAGCTCGGGGTGAAGCTGCAGATCAACAACGTCAAGTTCGACACGATCATTCCGGGTCTGCAGGGCGGCCGGTTCGACTTCACCGCGTCCACCATGGGCGCCACCGAAGAGCGGCTGAAGGTGCTCGACATGGTCAACTACTTCCAGAACGGCACCGGCGTCGCGGTCCCCAAGGGCAACCCGCAGAAGCTGGCCCTGCACGAGCTGTGCGGGCGTCGCGTCGGCGTGCAGTCCGGCAGCACGCAGGAGATCAAGTGGCTGCCGCAGCTGTCCGAGAAGGACTGCACGAGCCAGGGCAAGCCCGCCATCGCCGGTGTGACCCTGCCGAGTGTCAACGACGCGCTGACCCAGCTGTCCTCCAAGCGTCTCGACGCGGTGATGTCCGACTTCACCGGGCTGTCGTGGGCGGCCAAGCGGCAGCCGAACGTGCTGGAGGTCATGCAGGAGCGGGTCGTCACCACGAAGGTGAACGTGGCGCTGCCCAAGGGTTCTCCGCTGACGCCCGCGATCCAGGCGGCCATTCAGTCCATCATCGACAGTCCGAAGTACGCCGAAGCGCTTGACCGCTGGGGCTTCCAGGGCCTGGGCATCGAGACCGCGGCGCCGGCCGTCCCACTGGGGTGATGATGTCCACCAAGACGATCGGTTCACCTACGAGGAGTCGGCCGGTGCCCGAACTGTTGCCGGAAGAGAAGAAGCGGATCACGCCGAAGCGTCCGCGCGACTATCTCTGTTGGGCGGTCGCCATCGCGATCGTCGGCGGTCTCGTCCACACTACGGTGACGAACGAGAACTACCAGTGGCCGGTGGTGTTCAGCTACTTCACCACCGAGGCCATTCTGGACGGTCTGGTGCTCACCCTGGTGCTGACGGTGGCCAGCATGGTGCTGGGCACGCTCCTCGGATTGGTGCTCGCGGTGATGCGGATGTCGCACCAGGCACCGATCTCCGGTCTGGCCCGGCTCTACATCACGTTCTTCCGCGGCACGCCGGTGCTCGTGCAGCTGATCTTCTGGTTCAACATCGCCGCGCTCTACCCCAATGTCTCCATCGGCATCCCGTTCACCGACATCTCCACCCCGGTGGACGTGAACGCCCTGATGACCCCGCTGACCGCGGCCATCGTGGGACTCACCCTGAACCAGGCCGCGTACATGGCGGAGATCATCCGCGGTGGGTTCGCCTCGGTGAACCGCGGCCAGCACGAGGCCGCGGACTCGCTGGGCATGAGCGGGTTCACCAGGCTGCGGCACGTGATCATCCCGCAGACCATGCCCGCGATCATCCCCGCCACCGGCAACCAGGTGATCGGCATGCTCAAGGAGACGTCGCTGGTGAGCGTGCTGGGCGTGGCCGAACTGCTCAACAGCGCGCAGTCGATCTACGCCCGCACCTATCAGACCATTCCGCTGCTGATCGTGGCGAGCCTCTGGTACCTGATCATGACGATGGCGCTGAGCGTGCCGCAGTCCATGATCGAGCGCCGTTTCTCCCGCTCGACCCGCAGGCCCGCCCCGGTGGCCGTCGCCACGAAGGAGTCGTTGCTGTGAAAGCCGACGGAACGATCGTGGCCCGCCAGTTGTACAAGAGCTTCGGAAGTCACGAGGTCCTGCGCGGGATCGACCTGTCGGTCAAGGCCGGCGAGATCTCGTGCATCATCGGGCCCAGCGGGTCCGGCAAGTCGACGTTGTTGCGGTGTGTCAACGGGTTGGAAACCGTCGACCGCGGTGTGCTGCGGGTCAACGGCGAGGACTTCGGCTACGTCGAGAAGGGCAACGCTTACCACGCCGTACGCCCGCAACGACTCGCCGAGCAGCGCGCCCGCATCGGCATGGTCTTCCAGCAGTTCAACCTCTTCCCCAACATGACCGCCGAGGACAACGTGATGTCCGGGCCGGTGCTGGTCAAGAAGATCAGCCGCAAGGTTGCCAGGGAACAGGCCCAGAAACTCCTGGCCCAGGTCGGGCTCGCCGGGTGCGGCCACAAATATCCCGCCCAGCTGTCCGGCGGTCAGCAGCAACGTGTCGCCATCGCCCGCGCCCTCGCGATGGAGCCGAGCATCATGCTGTTCGACGAACCCACCAGCGCACTCGACCCCGAACTCGTCGGCGAAGTCCTCGCCGTCATGCGCGACCTCGCCCATCACGGCATGACCATGCTCGTCGTCACCCACGAGATGGGGTTCGCCCGCGACGTGGCCGACGAAGTGCTGTTCATGGACGGCGGAGTCGCCGTCGAACGCGGCGACGCCCGCGAAGTACTCGCCAACCCACGCGAGAAGCGCACCCAGGAGTTCCTGGAAAGGGTGTTGTAGACGGACGGATGGGCGCGAACAAGACGGCGACCGCACTGCATCTGAACCACCTGTTTGGGAAGGAACCCACATGTACTCCATCGGTCCGCTGACCGTCGCTCGGGGTGAGCGCGCGCAGGGCCTCATCCCGGTCGGCACCAGCAGCTACGGCGTGGAGCTCGGCATTCCGCTGATCGTCGTCAACGGCGCCGAGGACGGCCCGGTGCTGTGCGTGGACGCGGGCGTGCACGGCGACGAGTACGACGGGCAGGAGGCCATCCGGCGAGCGCTCGCCGAGATCGACCCGGCCACCCTGCGCGGCACCGTCGTCGGCATCCCCTGCATGAACACCCCGGCCTTCGAGGCGGCCGCCCGCGCGAGCGGGATCGACCACCTGAACCTCAACCGCATCTTCCCAGGCGACCCGGAGGGCTCCTACTCGCAGCGGCTGGCCGCGACGTTCGTCGAGCAGGTCGTTCCCGTCGTGGACGCCGTGGTCGACCTGCACACCGGTGGTGCCTACGGCGAGATCGCCCCGCTGGTCATCCTCCAGGGCGGCTACGAGGACCTCGCGACGGACATCGCGCTCGCCGCCGGGCACGAGCTGGTCTGGAAGGGCGGCAAGTGGGGCGGCACGGTCCGCCACCCCGTGCTCGCGGCCGGCAAGCCCGCCATCACCATCGAATGCGGTGGCGCCACGTACCGCGAGGCCAACGTCGAGCGGCACATGCACTCGATCCGCAACATCCTGCGCAGCCTCAAGATGATCGACGGCGAGGTGGAGCTGCGCGACACCTACACGGCCGTCACGGGCACCTTCGCCCGCTCCAGCAACGGCGGCTTCTTCGTCAGCTACGCCGAGCCGGGCGAGAACTGCAAGGAAGGCGACCTGATCGGGCAGATCGTGGACCACTACGGCAACACGCTCGAAGAGGTCCGCGCCGACTGGGATGGCATCGTGCTGTGGGTGCGCCGCATCCGCACCGTGCGTTCCGGCGACGAGGTCGTGATCTTCGGTGCGGTGGAAGGCGAGATCAAGCCATGAACGTCACCGAGCTGCTGATCGACGGCAAGCGGGTGCCCGCTGCCGACGGTCGTACCTTCACCGTCGTGGACCCGGCACTGGGTGACCCGATCGCCGAGTTGTCGTTGGCGGGCAAGGCGGACGTGGACGCCGCGGTCGCCGCCGCCCGTGCCGCGTTCACCGCCCCCGAGTGGGCGGGGATGCGTGCCGCGGACCGGGGCCGGCTGCTGTACCGGATCGCCGAGGCGATCAGGACCGACGGCGAACGGCTGGCGCGACTGGAAAGCCTCGACGTGGGCAAGCCGTTGAAGCAGGCCAGGGCCGACGTCGAAGCGGCCGCGCGGTACTTCGAGTTCTACGCGGGCTTCGCGGACAAGCTCGGCGGCTCGACCATCCCGCTGGGACCCGGCCTGATCGACTACACCGTGCGCGAGCCGATCGGCGTGTCCGGGCAGATCATCCCGTTCAACTACCCGCTGCAGAACACCGCGCGGGGCAGTGCGCCCGCGCTCGCGGCCGGCTGCACGGTGGTGCTCAAGCCGTCACCGGAAGCACCGCTGACGCCGCTGGAGATCGCCCGCATCGCGCTGGAGTGCGGCCTGCCACCGGGCGTGCTGAACGTCGTGCCCGGCGACGGCGAGACCGGTGCGGCGCTCGCCGGGCATTCCGGCATCGACCAGGTGACGTTCACCGGGTCGGTGGCCACCGGGATCAAGGTCGCCCAGGCCGCCGCGGAGAACGTGGTGCCGTCGGTCGTCGAGCTGGGCGGCAAGTCACCGGTCGTCGTGTTCGCCGACGCCGACTTCGACCTGGCGCTGGGTGCCATCGCGGCCTCGGCGTTCGGAAACGCGGGCCAGACCTGCTCGGCCGGAACCCGGCTGCTGTTGCAGCGCGGTGCCGAGGAGTTCCTGGACCGGCTGGCGGCCCACGCGGACGCGCTGCGCGTGGGCCCCGGTCTCACCGACCCGGACGTCGGGCCGCTCGTCTCGGCACGCCAGCGCGACAAGGTGCTGGGATACCTGGACCTCGCCCGCGAGGAGGGTGCGACCGTCCGCGCCGGCGGCGGCGAACCCGCGGATCTGACGCTGCGCTGCGGCTACTACGTCGCGCCGACCGTCCTTTCCGGACTGACCAACCAGGACCGGGTCGCCCGCGAGGAGATCTTCGGGCCCGTCGTGACCGTCATCGAGTTCGACGACGTCGACGACGCGCTGGAGATCGCCAACGACAGCCCGTTCGGCCTGTCGTCGTACGTGTGGACCCGTGACATCGACAAGGCCCTGCGGATGGCGCACGGCATCCGCGCCGGCCAGGTCAACGTCAACGCCACCGGCGTCGGCACCGGCGTGGAACTGCCCTTCGGCGGCTACAAGCACAGCGGCTGGGGCCGCGAGAAGGGCCTGGAAGGGCTGGACAGCTACACGCAGACCAAGAACGTCTGCATCGGTTTCGGGAACCGCACATGAGATACCGCGCGCTGGGCGAACGCGGTCCCGTCGTCTCCGTCGTGGGGGTGGGCTGCAACAACTTCGGCTCCCGCCTCGACGCGGAGGGGACCGCGGCGGTCGTCCACGCCGCACTGGACGCGGGCATCACGTTGTTCGACACCGCGGACATGTACGGCGGCGAGGGCGATCGCGGTTCCAGCGAACGACTTCTCGGTGCCGCGCTGAAAGGCCGCCGCGACGAGGTCGTGCTCGCGACCAAGTTCGGCATGGCGATGGGCTACGGCGACTACGGGCCCCGCGGTTCTCGCCGGTACGTCCGGCACGCGGTCGAGGCGTCGCTGTCCCGCCTCGGCACCGACTGGATCGACCTGTACCAGTACCACCAGCCCGACGGCGTAACTCCGATCGAGGAAACCGTTGCGGCGCTCGAGGAACTGGTCGGCGAGGGGAAGGTGCGGCACATCGGCTGCTCCAACCTGCCCTCCGAGCAGCTCCTGGCCGGCTTCGTCAGCACGCAGGAGCGGTACCACCTGCTGGACCGCAGCGTCGAAACCGAGCTCACGCCCACGTGCCTGAGCCTGGGCATCGGCGTCCTGCCCTACTACCCGCTCGCCAACGGACTGCTCAGCGGCAAGTACCGCAGGGGAGCGGAACCGCCACCCGGCAGCCGCCTGTCGTGGCGGCAGGGCTGGCTCACCGACGCGGCCCTGGACCGGGTCGAGGAACTCACGGCGTACGGCGCCGAGCGGGGACTCACCCTCCTCGAGGTCGCCGTGGGCGGACTCGCCGCACTGCCCGCCGTCGGCTCCGTCATCAGCGGTGCCATGACCCCGCAGCAGGTCACCGCCAACGCGGCGGCGGCCGGCTGGATCCCCACCGAGGCCGACCTGGCCGCACTCGACGAGATCGTGACCCCCGGCGACCGGGTGGTCTGAGACAGAGGAATGGACACCATGCGTCAGATCGTCACCTTCGACGCCTACGCGACCCTGATCAACTTCGAGCTGGCGCCGACCACCCTGAAGGTGCTGGCCGACCGGCTCGACCTGGACGGGTTGGACGTCGACGAGTTCCTGGACGACTTCCGGGTCATGCGCTTCCAGGCGGTTCTGGAGGCCTACCGGCCCTATCACGAGGTCCTGCACTCCAGCCTGCGCAACGCGATGCGGCTGCACGGCCTGGAGTACCGCGAGTCCGACGGCGACGCCCTCGTCGAGGCCGTCCCGACCTTCGGGCCCTGGCCCGAGGTGCCCGACGCGTTGCGGGCGCTGAAGAAGAAGTACGAGATCGCGATCATCTCCAACACCGACGACAACCTCATCGCGCGCAACGTCGAGAACATCGGCGTCGAGTTCGACTACGTGATCACCGCGCAGCAGGCCAAGGCGTACAAGCCGGACCGGCAGACGTTCGAGTACGCCTTCCAGACCATGGACGTCGACCCCAGCCAGGTGATCCACGTCGCGCAGGGCTGGGAGTACGACCACATCCCCACCAGGGATCTCGGCCTGAAGCGCCGCGTGTGGATCAACCGCTACGGCCGTCGCGGCAGCAGCGACTACCAGCCCTACGACGAGCTGCCCGACATGTCAGGGCTGCCCGCCCTGCTCGGCTGCTGACAAGACGAGGAACCGCCGCCATGAAACAGATCCCCTACTGGCTCGACACCGCCCCGCGACGACCCGACCGCTCGGGCAAACCACTTCCCGAGAGCGCGGACGTGGTGGTCATCGGCGGCGGCCTCACCGGCCTGTCGACCGCCTACCACGCGGCGCGCAAGGGTGCGTCGGTGGTGCTGGTCGAGAAGGACCAGATCGGTTCCGGTGCATCGGGCCGCAACGGCAGCATGTGCACGCAGGGCATCACGATTCCGCCCGGCGAGGCACGCAAGCGGTACGGCGACGAACGCGCAGTCGAGCTGTACAACGCCTTCCGCGAGGCCGTGGACCTCGTGGAGGAGTTGACGCTCAAGGAGCAGATCGACTGCGACTTCACCCGCTCCGGGCGCCTCGGCCTGGCCTGCAAAGCCAGTCACGTCAAGGGCCTGCAGGCCAAGCAGCGTGAACTGGCCGAGCACTTCGGCCACGAGACGGTCGTGCTGAGCAAGAGCGACCTGCGGGCCGAGATCGGTTCGGACTACTACCACGGCGCTCTGCTCGACCCGCTCAGCGCGGGCCTGCACGTGGGCAAGTTCGTCGGCGGCATGGCGGACGCCGCCGAGCGGGCCGGTGCCCAGATCCACGAGCGCAACGCCGCCACCGGCCTCACCCGCCTGCCCGGCGGCGGCTTCGTGGTGGAGACGATGCACGGCACCATCCGCGCCAAGCAGGTCATGGCGGCGACGGACGCCTACACCGACAAGTCGTTGCCGTGGTTCCGGAAGCGACTGATCAACGTCGGCAGCTTCATCATCGTCACCGAGCCGCTGGGTGAGGCGCGCGCCAAGGAGCTCATCCCGAACGGCCGCCTGCTGGTCGCCCACAAGAACATCGGCAACTACGTCCGCCTCACCCCGGACAACCGCCTCGCCTTCGGCGGCAGGGCCCGCTTCGCCCCCTCCAACCCGGCTTCCGACATCAAGAGCGGTGACATCCTCAAGCGGGAGATGACGGAGATCTTCCCGCAGCTGGCCGGCGTCCGGATCGACTACGTGTGGGGAGGCATGGTCGGCTTCTCCTGGGACCGCATCCCGCACGCGGGAGAGATCGACGGCCTCTACTACTCCATGGGTTACTGCGGCCACGGCGTCCAGATGGCCACGTACATGGGCCGGGCGGTGGCCGAGATGATGGACGGCAAACCGGAGGCCAACCCGTTGCGCGGCCTCGATTTCCCGAAGGTGCCCGTGCCGTTCTACAACGGCACCGCGTGGTTCCTGCCGTTCGGCGGGGCGTATTACAAGGCCAAGGACCGCTGGAGCTGACCCGACCCGGCCTTCCGCGACCGCCCTCCCGTCGCGGAAGGCCGCCCCTTCTCCCGAGAGAGCCGCCATGACCGCCGCAGACTCCCGAAGAGAGCACGACCTGCTCGGCGACCGCGACGTGCCCGCCGACGCCTACTGGGGCGTGCACACGTTGCGCGCCAAGGAGAACTTCCAGATCACCGGTACGCCGATCTCCGCCTACCCGCACATGGTCGAGGCACTCGCCGCAGTCAAGGAAGCCGCCGCGCTCGCCAACGACGAGCTCGGGCTGCTGGATTCGGCGAAGGCCGCCGCGATCGCCGAGGCGTGCCGGGAGATCCGGGCGGGCAAGCTGCTCGACCAGTTCGTCGTGGACGTGATCCAGGGCGGAGCCGGCACCTCGACCAACATGAACGCCAACGAGGTCGTGGCGAACCGCGCGCTGGAGCTGCTCGGCCACGAGAAGGGGGAGTACTCGTACCTGCACCCCAACGAGGACGTGAACCTCGGCCAGTCCACCAACGACGTCTACCCGACGGCCGTGCGGATCGCGACGATCTTCGCCGTGCGCGGACTGCTGGACGCGATGTCCGTGCTCCAAGAAGCGTTCTCCCGCAAGGCAGTCGAGTTCCGCGACGTGCTGAAGATGGGCCGCACCCAGCTGCAGGACGCAGTGCCGATGACGCTGGGGCAGGAGTTCTCCACCTACGCCGTGATGCTCGACGAGGACCGCGCCCGGCTCGCCGAGGCGGTCTTGTTGATCCACGAGATCAACCTGGGGGCGACCGCGATCGGCACCGGCCTCAACGCGGCACCCGGCTATGCGGAAGCGGCCCGCCGGCACCTCGCCGCGATCACCGGGTTGGAGGTGGTGACCGCCGCGAACCTGGTCGAGGCCACCCAGGACTGCGGTGCGTTCGTGCAGATGTCCGGCGTGCTCAAGCGAATCGCCGTCAAGCTGTCGAAGACGTGCAACGACCTGCGCCTGCTGTCGTCCGGCCCGCGCGCGGGGTTCGGTGAGATCAACCTGCCGCCCGTGCAGGCCGGTTCGTCGATCATGCCGGGCAAGGTCAACCCGGTGATCCCGGAGGTCGTCAACCAGGTCGCGTTCGAGGTGATCGGCAACGACGTCACCGTGACCATGGCGGCGGAGGCGGGTCAGTTGCAGCTCAACGCCTTCGAGCCGATCATCCTGCACTCCCTGTCGGAGTCGATCACGCACCTGCGCGCTGCCTGCCTGACGCTGGCCGAGCGCTGCGTCTCCGGTATCACCGCCAACACCGAGGTGCTGCGGGCTGCCGTCGAGAACTCCATCGGACTGGTCACCGCGCTCAACCCGTACATCGGGTACACCGCGGCCACCGCCATCGCCAAGGAAGCGCTCGTCACCGGCAGGGGAGTGGCGGAGCTCGTGCTGGAGAAGGGTTTGCTGCCCGCGCAAAGCCTGGCCGACCTGTTGCGGCCCGAGGTGGTGGCGGGCTGCGGCCCGGCCACCACCTGACAGATCTGCCTGAGCCTGGCGTCCCTGCCGGGTCTCAGCGGCGCTGGAGAACGGCGTGCGGGTCGCCTTCGGCGGTCAGGCGGCCGTCCTGGAGCAGCAGGCAGTTGTCCGCCCGCGATGCCTCGTCGAGGTCGTGCGTGACGTGGATGACCGTCACACCGTTGGTCCGTGCGTGCGAGATCGCGGCGGCGATGTCGAGCCGTGACTGTGCGTCGAGACCTGCGTCGGGTTCGTCGAGCAGCAAGAGGTCGGACTCCTGTGCGAACGCCTGCGCCAGCAGGGCGCGTTGGCGTTGCCCGCCGGACAGCGAACTGAGTCGGCGTGCCGCGAGATCCGAGACACCCATCCGTTCCAGGGCGGCACCGATCAGCTCCTTGTCCTTTGTGGACAGGCGCCGCCACGGGCCGCGGTGCGCCCACCTGCCCATGGCGACGGTTTCCCACACGGTGATCGGCAGTCCTGCCGGAACCGCGCTGTGCTGCACCACGAAGGCCGGGCGGCGGGTGCTGATCTCCACAGCGCCCGCGGCAGGAGAGATGACGCCGGCGAGGACACCGAGCAGGGTGGACTTGCCGGAGCCGTTGGGGCCCACGACCGCGGTCACCTCGGCGCGGGGGAAGTCCGCGGTCACGTCGTGCAGCACGGTGTGCCGGGCGTAGCCGGCCGACAGTCCGCGAAGTCGTACGGCGGGCTGGTCCGAGATGTGCGTCACGACACCCTCCTCGTTGCTGCAATGATTGTCATTGTCAATATACGGTACCCGGCGTGGAATGGTTTCTCGCCCCGTTCGAGGTTTCGTTCGTACAGCGGGCTTTGTGGGCCGGTGTGCTCGTCTCCTGCCTGTGTGCGCTTGCCGGTACTTGGGTTGTGCTGCGCGGCATGGCTTTCCTCGGTGACGCGATGTCGCACGGGATGTTGCCCGGCGTTGCGATCGCGTCTTTGTTGGGCGGCAACCTGTTCGTCGGTGCCGCGGCGAGCGCGGGCGCGATGGCGTTCGGCGTGACGGCCCTCGGACGTACCCGGAGGTTCTCCCAGGACACCAGCATCGGCCTGTTGTTCGTGGGCATGCTCGCGCTGGGCGTCATCCTCGTCTCGCACTCCGAATCGTTCGCGGTGGACCTGACCGCGTTCCTCTTCGGTGACGTGCTGGCCGTACGCGGACAGGACATCGTTCATCTGGCCCTGGCGCTGGCCGTTGCCGCACCGGTGGCGCTGTGGGGCCATCGCGGGTTCGTGGCGCTGACCTTCGATCCGCGCAAGGCGCAGACGCTGGGCCTGCGCCCGCGGCTGGCCCACGCGGTGCTGCTCGGTCTGGTGACGCTGGCGATCGTGGCGTCGTTCCAAGTGGTCGGCACGTTGCTGGTGTTCGGTCTGCTCATCGCGCCACCGGCCGCCGCGACGTACTGGGCGAGCCGCATTCCGACGATCATGCTCGGCGCGGCGGTACTCGGTGTGGCGGCTACCGTCACCGGCCTCCTCGTCTCGTGGCACGCGCGCACGGCCGCGGGCGCGACCATCGCGCTCGTCGCCGTTGCCTTGTTCTTCCTGGCGGCACTGGCCGCTCAGGTGCGTGACCGGGTGCGGATCTCCGGAGCGGGCGGGCAACACGCGGTGTTGATCGCCGCGCTGCTCGTGGTGCTGCCGTTGGCCGGTTGCGGCACGAAGCCCGCGTCGGAGGAGGTGCCGCACGGCTACGTCGAGGGCGCGGAGGAGACCGCGGAGGCACAGTCCCGGCTGGTCGTGGCCGATGCGCGCACCGGTGCCGTGCGGGTCGTCGACCTGATCACCGAGGCCGTGACCGACGTCGGCAGGGTGGACGGTGTCCAGGCGATCACCGGCGACGGCCGTTTCGCTTATCTGACCGGCAAGGGCTCGGTGCGGATCGTCGACAGCGGTGCCTGGATGGTCGATCACGGTGACCACGTGCACTACTACCGCGCCCAGGCCAGGGACGTCGGTTCGGTCGCGGGAGACGCAGTGGTGAACGCGGACAGCGATCCCACCGTCGCGGCCGTGGCGTTCGGCCGCGGTGACACGACTCTGCTGGACCGGCAGGGCCTGGACGGCGGCGCGGTGACCGCACGGGGCGAGCTCAAGGGCGGGGTCGCTGTGCCGTACGCCGAACACCTGCTCGTGACGGGATCCGATCGAGTGGCGGTCAAGACCAGGGACGGCAAGGACGTGACGACGATCGAGCAGGCGTGCCAGAGGCCGCGCGGTCAGGCGGTGACCCGCCGGGGCGTCGTCTTCGGCTGCGCGGACGGGGCGCTCGTGGTGAACGCGAAGGACGGTTCCTTCACCGGCGAGAAGATCCCGTATCCCCGTGCCGTGCCCGAGGCCGAGCGTGCGGTCGAGTTCCGCCACCGGCCCGGCAGCACGGTGCTCGCCGCCAGGGCGGGACAGCTCGGTGTGTGGTCACTGGACGTGCGGGCGAAGAAGTGGGCGCTGCTGGAGACCGGGCCGGTCGTCGCCGTGAACGCGGTCGGCGAGGGAGGACCGCTGCTGACGTTGACCGCGGACGGTGTGCTGCACGGCTACGACGTCAAGTCCGGCAAGCAGATCGCACAACGCCAGGTGCTGTCGGCGTCCGTTCCCCAGGGCAGCGTGCTACCGGTGATCGAGGTGGACCCGAACCGCGCCTACGTCAACGACGCTGCCGCGCGGGCCGTCCACGAGATCGACTACAACGACAATCTTCGAGTCGCCAGGACGATCCGGCTGGAGATCGAGCCGGCGCATCTGGTGGAGACGGGACGATGAAGCGACTCCTCGCGGTGACCTGCGCCCTCCTGCTGGTGCTGACCGGATGCGGCAGCGCACGCGGGCAGGGCACCGGAATCGTGGTCACCACCAACATCCTTGGTGACATCACGCGGTCGATCGTCGGCAACGCGGCTCCGGTCACGGTGCTCATGAAGCCGAACGCCGACCCCCACTCGTTCGCGATCTCGGCGCAGGAGGCGGCCCGGCTGGAAAGCGCCGCGCTCGTCGTCTACAACGGACTCGGGCTGGAAGAAGGGGTGCTGCGGCACGTCCGGGCGGCCGAGCAGGCTGACGTGCCGGCGCTGTCGGTGGGCGATCAGATCGACCCGATCCGGTACACCGCCGAGGACGTGGCCGGACAGCCTGATCCGCACTTCTGGACCGACCCGAAGCGCGTGCGCAAAGCGGTCGAGGTGATCAGCCAGCGTGTCATCGAGCACGTCGACGGCATCGACGCCGGCGTGGTCAGAGCCAACACCGCGCGCTACCTCGAGGAGATCGACCGCCTCGACAGCTGGACGGGTGAGCGGTTCGCGGCCGTCCCGGCAGAGCGCCGCAAGCTGGTCACCAACCACCACGTCTTCGGCTACCTCGCCCAGCGCTTCGGCTTCCAGGTGATCGGTGCCGTGATTCCGAGCGGCACGACGCTCGCCTCGCCGAGCGCGTCCGACCTGGCGGGGCTCGCGGAAGCCGTCCGCACGGCGGGAGTCGGCGCGATCTTCGCCGACTCCTCGCAACCCGATCGCCTCGCCCGCGTGCTCGCCGAGCAGGCAGGAGTGCACGTCCGCGTCATCCCCCTGTACTCGGAGTCGCTCACCGCGGCGGGCGGCGGGGCAGCGACCTACCTGGAAATGACCCGCGCCAACACCGAGGCCATCGTGCGCGGCCTCGCCGGCGACTGACCCGACACACCGGTTGAAGAGAAGGTTGAGAAACAGATGAAACGCTGGTCGCGAACGTGGACCACGGCAGTGGTGTCCACAGTGGCCTCGACGCTCGTCCTGACCGGTTGCGGCGCGGGACAGGCACAGCAGCCCGCTTCCGGCAGCGGTTCGGTCACCGAGCCGGTCGCCGTCACCTATGACGGCGGGATCTACGTGCTGGACGGCAAGACGCTCGAGGTCAAGGCCGACGTCAAGCTGGCGGGCTTCAACCGGCTCAACGCCGCGGGCGACGACAAGCACCTGGTGGTGTCGACGTCCACCGGGTTCCGGGTGTTCGACGCCGCCGCCGGCAAGCTGACCGACATCGAGTTCCCCGGCGCCGAACCCGGCCACGTCGTCCGGCACGCCGGACGCACCGTGCTGTTCACCGACGGCACCGGCGAGGTCCGCATCCTCAACCCGTCCACATTGGCCAATGCGGAGCGCGAGGTCGAGACGTACAAGGCCCCCGAACCGCACCACGGCGTCGCGATCGAGCTCAAGAACGGGGAGTTGGTCTCCACCCTCGGCAACAAGGACAAGCGCGTCGGCATCCAGGTCCTCGACAAGTCCCGCAAGGAGATCACCCGCAACGAGGACTGCCCCGGCGTCCACGGCGAGGCGACCGCCAAGGACGAGGTCGTCGTCATCGGCTGCCAGAACGGCGTGCTGGTCTACCGCAACGGCGCGATCACCAAGGTGAAGAGCCCCACGGCGTACGGCCGCATCGGCAACCAGGCGGGCAGCGACTCGTCCCCGATCGTCCTCGGCGACTACAAGCAGGACGCCGACGCCGAGCTCGAACGCCCCACCCAGATCTCGCTGATCGACACCACCACCGGCACTCTCAAGCTCGTCGACCTCGGCGCCAGCTACACCTTCCGCTCACTCGCACGTGGCCCGCAGGGTGAGGCGCTGGTGCTCGGCACCGACGGCAAGATCCACGTGATCGACCCCGTCAAGGCCGAGGTCACCCGCACCATCGCGGTCACGGACACCTGGCAGGAACCGCTGGAGTGGCAGCAGCCGAGGCCGGCGATCTTCGTCAGGGGCGGCACCGCCTACGTGTCCGACCCGAACAAGCAGCAGCTGCACCGGATCGACCTCGCCGAGGGCAAGATCACCGCGACGGCGTCGTTGGCCCAGAAGCCGAACGAGCTCAGCGGCGCCTCCCACTGAGCACCGCGACCAGCGTCCTCCGGCCGGGGGACGCTGGTCCGGTAGTGCTCGACACCGCGAGAACCGAGAGCAGCACCAGCGCACCGGCCGGGCCGAGGACGGTCCACGGTGCCAGTTCGAGGTACGGCTGGTTCTCCGAGAGCAGGCGACCCCACTCCGGGGCAGGTGGTTGCTCGCCCAGGCCGAGGAAACCGAGCGAGGCCAGCACGAGCACCGTGGTCGGCAGGCGCAGCACCGCGTTGCGCAGCACGGAGGGCAGCACCGCCGGCAGCAGGCTGCGGCGCATCAGGTGCACCGGGCTCGCACCCAACGACTTCGACACGCGCACGTGTTCGGTCGCCCGCTCCTGCTCGAACAACGCCGCGGCCTGGACGGCATAAGGCGTCCAGGCGACAAGGCACACCGCGCACGCCGCACCCCACACCGACGGCCCGGTGACCGCGGTCGTCAGCAGTCCGGCGAGCACGGCCGGCAGCGTCGACGCCACCTCCGTGAGGCCCGCGCTCACCCGGCCGGTCATGCCGAGCAACAGTCCGATGAGGACGCTCACGGCGGTCACGCCGAGCGCCAACGCTGTCGTGCGCAGTGCCCCGTGCCCCAGGCGGGCCAGCAGATCGCGGCCGAGCGAGTCCGTGCCCAGCGGGTGCTCGATCGACGGTGCCGCCAGCCGAGCAGCCGTGTCCACGTGCAGCGGGTCGCGCGACAGCCCGGCGACGAGCAGCGTCAGCAACGCCAGCGCGCAGAACCCGCCGATCCACCGGGTGAAGCGGTGCGGCCGCAGTGCTGGAGGGTTCAGCGCGGGCAGAGCGCCGTCGCGCAGAGCCGGTCCGAGCATCCCGCGTCGCGCAGCCCGTACGAGCAGACCAGCGACGACGCCGAGCAGCACGAGGACCAGCGTCGCGGTCTGCAACGGCGGGAGGTCCCGCGCCACGGCCGCGTCCAGGGCGAGCCGGCCGAGGCCCGGGATGTTGAAGATCTTCTCCACCGCGACCGCGCCGCCGACGAGGCCGACGATGGTCGGCAGCAGCTGCGGAAGCACTCCCGCCACCGCGCCGCGCAACCCGTGCCGCGCGATGTAGCCGGGCGGAAACCCGCAGGCGTGCCAGGTCCGCACCCACGGTTCGGCGAACGCGGCCGGCAGCGACTGAGCGAGCAGGCCGCCGATCACCGCTCCGGACGGCACGCCGAGAGCGAGTGCGGGCAGCACCATCGACGCCGGCCCCTCCCAGCCGCTCGACGGGAACCAGCCGAGCCACACCGCGAACACCGTGGCGAGCAACGAGGCGAGCAGGAACTTGGGCAGCGCGGCCAGGAACGCGGCCGCCGTGCCCGCCCGTTCCTCGCGCAGCCGCAGCTCCGCGCCCTGCCGCAGCGTGCGGGCGCAGACCAGTGCCGCCACCGCGACCGTGACCACCAGGGCGCCGAGCATCAGCGTGACCGACACCGCGAACGCGGTCGCCACCTCGGGCAGCACCGGTTCCCCCGACACCCACGACACACCCGCGTCGCCGCGCGACAGCCCGCCCAGCCAGCGCACCAGGTGGGCCAGCGGCCCCTGGTCGAGCCCCACCTGCTCGCGCACCGCGGCGAGCTGCTCCGGGGTCGGGTCCTGGTCAGCGGAACGGGCGCGCAGCACGGCGAGCGCGGGATCGGTGCCGGACAGCCACGGGAGCATCGCCACGGCCGCGAGCAGACCGGCGCCCGCGACGACGCGGCCAACGGCGGACTTGCTCACTTGAGGTGCGTGCCGGTCGTGATGAGCGTCCGCTCCCGCGGGTCGAGCACCACGCCCTCGACGCGCGGGCTGAAGCCCTGCACGACCTTCTCGTGCACCAGCGGCACTGCGGCGTCCGTGCGCAGGATCTCCGCCTCGGCCAGCATGATCTTCTGCTGCCGCTGCGCGGTGTCGCTCTCCTGCGCGGCGGCCGCGATGGCCTGGTCCACCCGCGCGTCCTTGAGGCGGGCGATGTTGTAGGTGCCGGAGCTGGTGAAGTCGCTGGCGAGGTACGCGACCGCGTCACCGGTGTCGAGCAGTGTTACGCGAGAGAAGACCAACGCGTCGTACTTGCCTGCGAGCAGGTCTGGCTCCAGCTGCGCGGTTTCGCGGATGTCCTGCTGGACCGTGAACCCGGCCTTCTCCAGCTGCTGCTGCACGACTGTCGCCACCTCGGGCAGTTCGGCCCGGTTGGTGATGGCCGCGAGGCGCACCGTCCTGCCCTGCGTCTTCGCCTTCACGTCCGCGACCGACGCGGCGTCCGCCCGCCCGGTCACCGCGACCCGCAAGCCCCCGGCCCAGGTGACGGCCGGACCGAACAGTCCCTGCGCGGGATCGGCGTGCCCGGCGAAGATCGGGCCGACGACAGCCGAGCTGTCCAGGGCGCTACGGGCCGCCGCGCGCAGCGACGGGTCGGCGAAGATGCCGTCGCCGGTGTTCAACAGCAGGCTGTCCGTGCGCACCGACGACACCTCGTGCCGCATGTCCTCGTTCAGCAGCTTCGCCTGGGAGGCGGGGATCCACTCGGCGATGTCGACCTCACCGGACCGCAGCGCGTTGGCCCTGGCACTGCCGTCCACGATCCAGGTCACGTCGATGCCCGCGGACTTCGCTCGACCACCCCAGTAGCCGTCGAACCGGTCCAGCGTCACCGAGCTCTTCCCGGTGAGCTTGGTGATCTTGAACGCGCCCGTGCCCGTCCCGACCGGGGTGACCGTGCCGTCCTGGCCGTACGCCTTCGCCGCGAAGATGCCCAGCTCGTGGCTGGCCAGCCTCATCGGGAGTACCGGGTCCGCAGGACTCGTGCTGATCGTGACGGTGTCGGCGTCCTCGGCCTTCGCGGTCAGCGTCACGTCGCTGAGCACGCGCGGCTTGACCTTGGCCGCGGCGGCGTGACCGAGCGAGGCGACAACGGACTCCGCGGTGAACGCCGTGCCGTCGTGGAAGGTGGCCTTGCGCAGCTCGAACGTCCAGGTGGTCGCATCCTTGCGCACCCACGAGGTCGCCAGCGCGGGCGCCGCGGAACCGTTGGCGTCCAGCACCGTGAGCCCCTCGGCCACCGACAGCTTGCCCAGCACGGTGGCGTCGTTGCTCAACGGCGACAACGCCTGCGCCGGTGGCCGGGCGAGCGCCACCCGCAGCCGACTGGACGATCCGGCGTTCGTGTCCGTGCCGCTGGCCGCGAAGCAGGCCGTCAGCAACGGAGTGAGGGTGAGCAGGGCGCAGAGGCCGGTGAGAGGACGGCGGGACTGGTGCATGGAAGTCCTGTCGGGCAAGGGATTGGGGCACACCGCTCACGCGGTGAACGGCCTCATCACCCTATAAGGCAAGGCTAACCAAGCTGTGCCGTAGTGGTTGAAATCTCAATGACTCCGCGTCCGTCGAGGGCGACGCGGGCACCCTTGCGGGCGGCGTGCAGGGCGGTGTCTCTGCTGGGCAGGTTGCCCTCGCGAGAGATCTCGAAGAGGGCAGCGCTGCGGACATCGGCGTTACGACACGGTCAGGTAGATCTTGCGCACGGTCTCGATGGTCTTCCAGACACCGACGAAGCCCGGCTTCATGACAAAGCTGTCGCCGGCCTGGTAGACCACCGGCTCACCACCTTCCGGCGTGATTTCGACGACGCCGGAAAGGATGTGGCAGAACTCGAAGGTCTCGCCCTTGATCGAGCGCGTCTCGCCGGGGGTGGCTTCCCAGACACCTGTGTTGATCTTTTCCCCGCGAGCGGCGTCCTGATCCTGGGCCCAGGTCCGGTAGGCCGGGTCGCCGGAGATCAGGCGTTCCGGCAGCGGGCCGGACTCGCTGGGGGCGAAGGAGGGGTTGGTGTCGATGGACTTCAGGAGCGACATGCTTTCCTCTGCTGGTTTGGGAACAACACAAATCTGGAGCGGACGTACCAAGGTGGGACAGGGCGGTCCACCGACTGTCTCCGGCACACGGCACCGAGTCCACGCGTGATTTGTCCAGTGCGGACGCGGTAACAGGACGTTCTGTCAAGCGCAGGGCTGGGAGACGTGTCCGTGCCGCTGTCTACAGCACCCTTTCGAGGAACTCTTGGGTTCGTTTTTCGCGGGGGTTGGCGAGTACTTCGCGCGCGTCGCCGCGCTCCACCGCCACTCCTTCGTCCATGAACAGCACCTCGTCGGCGACGTCGCGGGCGAAGGCCATTTCGTGGGTGACGAGGAGCATGGTCATGCCGTGGTGGGCGAGGTCGCGCATGACGGCGAGGACTTCGCCGACGAGTTCGGGGTCGAGTGCGCTGGTGGGTTCGTCGAACAGCATGATGCTGGGGTCCATGGCGAGGGCGCGGGCGATGGCGACGCGTTGTTGCTGGCCGCCGGAGAGCTGGGCGGGGTACTTGTGGCCGCAGCCGGCGAGTCCGACCTGGGCGAGCAGTTCCTGGGCCCGTTCCCTGGCAACCTTGCGATCCACCTTCTTCACCAGTACCGGGCCGGACATGACGTTGCTCTCGGCGGTCATGTTGGGGAAGAGGTTGAACTGCTGGAAGACCATGCCGACGCGGGAGCGTTGCTCGGCGAGTCGTTGCGGGGAGACGGCGTGGTAGGCGTCGTCCTTCTCGACGTAGCCGAAGTCCTCGCCGTTGACCCGCAGCACGCCGCGGTCGACGGTCTCCAACCCGTTGACACACCGCAACAACGTCGATTTCCCGGACCCGCTCGGCCCGATGATGCACGAGATCTCCCCAGCCGCGACGGTCAGGTCGATCCCGCGCAGTACCTGGTGGCTGCCGAAGCTTTTGCAGAGCTTGCGGGCGACGATCGTTCCGTCGGCTTTCACAGCAGCGACTCCTTTGTCGCGGTGGCGACTGCGGCCGGCCTGCGGGTGGAGCGGGAGAAGCGGCGTTCGATCATGGACTGGGGCACGCTGAGTGCGAGGGTCATGATCAGGTACCAGAGGCTGGCGACGATGAGCAGGGGAATGGTCTGGTAGGTGCGGGCGTAGATGGACTGCGCGCTGTTGAGCAGTTCGGCGACGCCGAGGACGCTGACCAGGGAGGTGCCTTTGAGCATGCCGATGACCTGGTTGCCGGTGGCGGGGATGATCGCGGGCATGGTCTGCGGGATGATCACGTGGCGGAGCCTGGTGAAGCCGGTCATGCCGAGCGAGTCCGCTGCTTCGTACTGGCCGCGGTTCACCGAGGCGAAGCCGCCGCGGATGATCTCGGCCATGTAGGCGGCTTCGTTGAGCGTGAGGCCGACGATGGCTGCGGTCAGCGGAGTCATCAGGGCGTTGACGTCGACCGGGGTGGAGATGTCGGTGAAGGGGACGCCGATGGAGACGTTGGGGTACAGCGCGGCGATGTTGAACCAGAAGATGAGTTGCACCAGTACCGGTGTGCCGCGGAAGAACGTGATGTAGAGCGTGGCCAGTCCGGAGATCGGTGCCTGGTGCGACATCCGCATGACCGCGAGCAGCAGTCCGAGCACGATGCCCAGCGCCATGCTGACCACGGTCAGGACCAGGGTGAGGAGCAGGCCTTCGATGATCGCGTCGGTGGTGAAGTAGCTGAACACCACCGGCCAGCCGTAGTTCTCGTTGGTCACCGTCGTGTAGACCAGGGCGGCGACGACCGCGATCGCAGCAGCCCAACAGAGGTAGTCGCGCGGACGCTTCGGCGTGATCCGCTTCTTGTGTTCGGCCTGGAGTTCTTGCATCGGATGACTCCTGGTCGTCTTCGTCGCCATCACTGCAGGGGAACGGCCATCGCCGCGGTCTCGATGCCGAGGCTCTGGAAGCCCCAGCGATCAAGTGCTTCGGCGTATTTGGGACTGTCGATGATGGACTGGATGGCCGCCTGGATCGCGGGGGTCAACGGGGAACCCTTGGGCAGTGCCACGTTCACCTTCGTCGTGACCACCCTTTCTGGCAGCACTTCCAGCACGGTGGGCTGCCGCTTGGCTGTCCACGACAGCGAGGTGAAGTCGTACATCACGGCGTCGAGTCGCTTGGAGGCGAGCTGGGTCAGTGAGTCGTTGACGCTCGGCAAAGTGACTCCGGTGATGGCCGGTTTGCCCTGGCTGGTGCAGTCCTTCTCGTTGAGCTGGGGGAGCCACTTGATTTCCGCGGTGGTGCCGGACTGCACGCCGACGCGGCGGCCGCACAGTTCGTGGACGGCGAGCTTCTGCGGGTTGCCGCGCGGTACGGCGACGCCGGTGCCGTTCTGGAAGTAGTTGACCATGTCGAGCACTTTGAGGCGTTCTGCGGTGGCGCCCATGGTGGTCGCGGTGAAGTCGAACCTGTTGCCCTGCAGGCCGGGGATGATGGTGTCGAACTTGACGTTGTCGATCTGCAGCTTGACCCCGAGCTTGGCCGCGATCAGCCGCGCCATGTCCGGGTTGAACCCGATCGGCGTCTTGTTGTCCGTCGCCATGAACGTCGTGGGCGGACTGGACAGGTCCATCGCCACCGAGATCCTGCCCTTGGCCTTCACGGCTTCCGGCAGCAGCTTCACCGCCGCCGGGTCCGGCTGCACGCCCGCCGAGATGTCGTCGGTGTGCTCGACCAGCTGGTCCGAGCCGGTGGCGGGCTGGGTCGCGTCGACCGACCCGCACGCGACCAGCGCGAGTGTCAGGGACGTCGCGCCAAGCACAGCGCACAAGGCTTTTCTGACTCGCATTTTCGGCCGCTCCTTCATCAAGAGGGAAGAATTGTGCGCATGGGTGCGCCGTGTGTCACGGCGGTGGGTGACGAGCTCTCCGCGGCTGGGCGCGGAAAATCGTCCGGAGAACCGTCGGTAACCGATGTGATCGAATTAGTGGTCGATCGGCTGTCTGGTTGTCAGAACGTTTTGGGATGAACGGTCTCGGTGTTCATGGTCACCCTTCCGGTCGGGCGGATGGGGTGACCTGACGCTAGGGCGGCCTGCTACGGACTGTCAACGCCTCAGGCAGGAAAAGTTTCAGGTTGGAACTGGAACAAAGAGTGGTATGCTGTGGTCAGCAGCCGGTCACAGGTCTGATGGAGGCGGAAGCTCCGCCCGCGCTGACCGGCCCTGTCACGCCACGCAGACGATGTTGGTCACGGGTTGTGAAGCTGTCGTGCACTTTTTGTGTGCGGTGACGCCTGTGCAACTTTTCCGTTGAGCGGCCGGTCAAGAAAGAGAGAAACGCGAATGATCGACTTCGAGCCGAAATTCATCACGTTCGACATGCACGGGACGTTGATCCGCTGGCAGCTCGCGGCCATGACGCGCCAACGGCTCGCGGACGTCGTGCCGGCTGATCAGATGGACGACTTCATGAAAAGCTTCCAGTGGCAGCGTCTTGACGAAGTGCTGGGGCCGTGGAAGCCCTTTCACGCCGTGATGCACGATTCGCTGCGAAAGACGCTGGCGCGCTTCGGCCTGCCGTACCGGGAGGCTGACGGCCAGGCGATCGTGGACGCGCTGCCGACGTGGGGCCCGTACCCCGAGGTGCCCGAGGCGCTGCGCGCTCTGGCGTCCCGCTATCCCCTCGTCATCCTGAGCAACGCGGACGACAGCCAGGTGATGAGCAACGTGGAGAAGCTGGGCGCGCCGTTCCACGCCGTCTTCACCGCTGAGCAGGCCCAGGCCTACAAGCCCCGGTACCAGGCGTTCGAGTACATGTTCAACCAGCTCGGGTGCGGGCCCAAGGACGTCCTGCACGTCTCCGCCAGCCCGCGCTACGACCTGATGGTCTGCAACGACCTGGGTGTCACGCACAAGGTCCACGTCAACCGCGGGTTCGAGCCGAGCACCCCCGGCTACGACTACCACGAGGTCACCGCCCTGTCCCAGGTGCCGCCACTGCTCGGTATCTGAGCGCGCGACTGATCGGGAGGCCCCGGCGACGGAGCCTCCCGATCAAGTCGCGCACGTCACCGCAGGCTCGTACCTCACCGATGCGCAACCCGAAAAGCCGCGCCCCTCAGAGGGACGCGGTTTTTGTTGTCAGGCTTCTTCTCCCGGGTCGAGCAGCTCGGCCAGGTGCAGGGCGCGGACACCCCGGCCGCCGGCCAGGTGGTCGATCTGGGTCGCGCAGCTGAAGCCGTCGGCGACGACGACGGCATCGGGTTCCTCGTCGAGACGCGGCCGCAGCGACAGGTCCGCCACGGCCATCGAGGTGTCGTAGTGCTCGGCCTCGAAGCCGAAGTTGCCGGCGAGCCCGCAGCAGCCCTCCGCTTCGCTCACCTTCCGCACGCCGAGCCTGCGCAGCAGGTCCCGCGGGCGCCGGGCGCCGAACGTCGCGTACTCGTGGCAGTGCGTCTGCAGCACCACCGAGTCCGGTACGTCCGCACGCCAGTCCGAAGTGGACAGGTCGGTGAGCGCGCCGGTGAGGGTGTGCACGCGGGCGGCGACCCGGCGGGCGGCCTCCGTGCCCAGCAGTTCGGGCACGTCCCGCTTCAACGCCGCCGCGCAGCTGGGTTCGGCCACGACGATCGGCAGGCCGCGGTGCGGTCCGCGATCCAACCGGGCGACCGTCCTCGCCATCACCCGGCGCGCGACGGAGAGCTGGCCGGTGCTGACCCACGTCAGGCCGCAGCACAAACCGCCGGCCGGTTCGCACGGGACGCCCGCTGCGTCGAGCACGCGGGAGGTGGCGGCGACGACCTGAGGCCGGAACGCCCTGGTGAAGCTGTCGACGAACAAGAGTGCCGCCGGCTTGCCCGTCTTGCGGCGCAGGGCTTTGCGCATCGCACGGCGCGACGCGAAGGCGGGGATCGTGCGGCGCGTGGTGATGCCGCCCAGCCGGGCGGCGAGCTTGCCGAGAGGTCCGCCCAGCACGGTGTTGAGCGGGCGCGCGACGTACCCGGCGAGCACCGAGGTGAGCGGCAGCCAGCCCAGCGAGTAGTGGGAGCGCGGCCGGAGGCGGCCGCGGTAGTGCTGGTGCAGGAACTCCGCCTTGTAGGTGGCCATGTCCACGCCGACGGGGCAGTCGGTGGAGCACGCCTTGCACGACAGGCACAGGTCCAGTGCGTCGCGAACCTCCGTCGACCGCCATCCGTCGCGAACGGTCTCACCGAGCAGCATCTCCTGCAGCAGCCGGGCGCGGCCGCGGGTGGAGTGGTTCTCCTCGCCGGTGGCGCGGTAGCTGGGGCACATGACGCCGCCGGTGTGGCTGCGGCAGCGGCCGACACCGACGCACCGCCGGGCGGCGCCCGCGAAGCCGTCGTCGTCGTGCGGGAACGTGAACAGAGTGGGCCGGCCGTCCGGTTGCGGCACGTCCAGCGCGAGATCGGCGTCCAGCGCGGCGGGTGCCACGATCACGCCGGGGTTCAGCACGCCGTCCGGGTCGAAGATCTGTTTGAAACCGGCGAACGCGGTGAGGACCCGCGGGCTGTACATGACTTCCAGGAGCTCGCCGCGGGCCCGTCCGTCGCCGTGCTCGCCGGACAACGTGCCGCCGTGCCGCACGACGAGCTCCGCCGCCTCGCGCAGGAACCGGCGAGCAGCCGCCCGGCCGGTGCCCGTGGCGAAGTCGAAGTCGATGCGGACGTGCACGCACCCGGCGCCGAAGTGTCCATAGAGGACACCGGTGAGCCGGTGTCCGGAGAGCAGTGCCCGGAAGTCCCGCAGGTAGCCGGGGAGCCGCTCGGGCGCGACCGCCGCGTCCTCCCAGCCCGGCCACGACTCGCCGCCGTCGACCAGCCGGGCGGCCAGCCCGGCGCCGTCCTCGCGGACCCGCCAGAGCGACCTCCGCTGCGCCTCGGTGTCGATCACCCGTCCGTCGCGCATCCGGCCGAGGGCCTTGAGCGTGTCGAGCAGCTCGCCCGCGCGCATCTGGACGTCCGTCTCGTTGTCGCCGTCGAGCTCCACGTAGAGCCACGCTCGTCCACCGGGCAGACCGGTGACCGACTCGGGGCCGCGGCGCGCTCGCATCGTGGCGACGATGGCCTCGTCCATGCCCTCCACGGCGGTGGGGGACCAGGGGAGGATCTCCGGCACGTCCTCGGCGGCGTCCACGACGTCTTCGTAGCCCAGCACGAGCAGTGCCGACGCCGGTGCGACGGTGACCAGGCGGACCGTCGCCGCGACGACCACCGCGCAGGTGCCCTCGGTGCCGACCAGCGCGCGAGCCACGTCGAAGCCGTTCTCCGGCAACAGGTGGTGCAGCTGGTAGCCGGAGACCTGGCGGGGGATGCGGCCCAGTTCGGTGCGGATCGGCGCGAGGTTGTCCGCGAGCAGGCGACGCACCCGCGCGGCGAGCTCGTCGATCCGCGCTTCGTCCGCGGGGGCCGCGGCGTGCAACCCGGTGTGGTCGGCGACGGCGAGCACGCCGTCGGCGGTGACGATCTCGAGCGCCTCGACGTGTTCGCTGGTGCGCCCGTGCCGCACGGACCGGTTGCCGCAGGCGTCGTTGCCGATCATGCCGCCGATGGTGCAGCGGCTGTGCGAGGACGGGTCGGGGCCGAAGGTGAGGCCGTGCGGTGCGACCGCGTCGCGCAGATCGTCGAGAACGATCCCGGCCTGCACGCGCGCGGTGCGGGAGTTCACGTCGACGTCGAGCACCTGGTTCAGGTGCCGGGAGAAGTCGAGCACCACACCGGGACCCACGGCGTTGCCCGCCATGCTTGTGCCGCCGCCCCGTGCGGTCACGGGGACATCGAGCTCGCGGCAGGCCCGCAGCACTGCGCGAACGTCCTCCGTGGACCTGGGGAAGGCCACGGCGAGCGGTGGCACGCGGTAGTTGGAGGCGTCGTAGGAGTAGGCCGCGGTGCCGCCGGCACCGGTCTCCAGGCGCATCCCCGGCGCGATCTCGTTCAGCAGCCGCTCCAGAGGCGTCATCGTCCCGACATCCCGGTCAGCGCTGTCACCTGAGGTAGTCCTTGAACTTGTAGTACGCGCCCGCGAAGGGGAGGAACCAGGGCGGGCCGAAGTGGCCGGGGATCCGCCGGAAAGCCAGGTCGCGCCACGGGTTGGCGGTCGACGTGCCGTTCATGTAGTCGGCCATCTGCTTGCCCATGTGCGTGGCCATCTGCACGCCGTGGCCGGAGTAGCCGGCCGAGAAGTGCAGCCCGTCGTGCTCGCCGGCGTGCACCATGCGGTCCATGCTCATGTCGACCAGGCCACCCCAGCAGTAGTCGACGTGCGTGCCGGCCAGTTGCGGGAAGACCTCGACCATCGCCTTCTCCAGGATCCGGCCGCTCTTCACGTCCGACTGCGGGCTGGACATGGCGAACCGGGCCCGACCGCCGAACAGCAACCGGTGGTCCGGGGTGATCCGGAAGTAGTGCAGCAGGTTCTTGGACGTCGAGGCCATCCGGCGGTGGGGGAGCAGCTCGTCGCAGGCGTCCTTGCCCAGCGGCTCGGTCACGATGATGAAGCTGCCGACGGGCGCGATCCTGACCTGGAGCCAGCGGAACGGCCTGCCGGTGTAGCCGCTGGTCGCCACGAGGACCTGGTCGGCCACGACGGTGCCGCGGGGCGTGACCAGCTCGTGCCGGGTGCCGCCCAGCCGGCGGATCTGCCCGACCGGGGCCTTCTCGTGGATCGTGGCGCCTGCCCGCACGGCCGCCTCGGCGAGGCCCCTGGTGAACTTGCCGACGTGCAGGCCCGCGCTGTGCTTGTCGACCATCGCGCCGTGGTAGATCTTCGAGCCGATCTCGGAACGGAGCTCGCCCGGCGGCACCAGGCGGGTCTCGTAGCCCAGGCTCCTCATCAGCTCGTCGGTCTTGCGCAGGCCGTCGAAGTGAGCGGGCTTGGCAGCCAGGACCATCTTGCCCGTGCGGGCGAAGTGGCAGTCGATGCCCTCGTCGGCGACGAGCTTCTCGATGGTGTCGATCGCGTCGCCGTACACCGCGATGTACTTGGCCGCGGTCTCGAGTCCGTACCGGGCGACGGCGTCGCGGAAACCGATCCCCAGACCCCCGGTGGCCATGCCGCCGTTGCGGCCTGACGCGCCCCACCCGACCGTTTCCTGCTCGAAGACCTGCACGTCGGCGCCCTTGCGAGCCAGGTGCAGCGCTGCGGACAGGCCGGTCAGCCCGGCGCCCACGATCGCCACGTCGACCCGACCGCCGATCTCGGTGCCCGACCGGTCCGGTCCCTGCGGGGAGGTGTCGAGCCAATAGGGGATGAACTTCATCGCTGTTCTCCTGCCATCGCGACCGGCCGGCGTCGACGTGCTCCAACGCGACATCCGCCCTGCTCGTCGGAGTTCTTTGCGGCTGGCAGACCCTATCACCATTTGTTCCAGTTCCAAACTGAAACCTTTGGTATGGTGGTGGTGTGACGATCAACCCGACCACGCGCGACTACAACAAAGCATCGGTCCTCGACGTCGTTCTCGCCCAGGCGCCCTTGACGCGGAACAAGCTCATCGAGCTGACGGGTCTGAGCAAGGCCACCGTGTCGAGGGCGGTGGAGGAACTGCGGGCCGACGGTTTCGTCGTGGACCGCGGGGTCGACGCGATCGCCGGTCGTGGCCGGCCGTCCACCTACCTGGACATCCCCGGCACCACCGGGCACGTCGTCGGCGTGAGCTTCGGTGCGCAGACCACCGGTGTTCTCGCGACCGACCTGCGGGGACGCGAGATCCAGCACGTGATCGTGCCCACCGCGAACCACGACGACGTCGGCAAGGCCGCCGCCTGGCTGGCCGGCCTGATCGCCGGCGCCAGTCAGCCCGCGGAAGGACCGCTGCGCCAGGTCGTCGTGGCGGTGCCCGGCCGGGTCCGCGACGATGGCGAGATCTTCGGCCCGGCTGAGTCGATGACCTATCTCGCCGGCTCCCGCCTGCAACGCGTGCTGGCGGACCTGGTCGGCGCTCCGGTGCTGCTCGACAGCGACGCGAACGCGTCCTTGCTGGGCGTCCTCGCCGACGACGTCACGATCAGGAACGCCGCACTCTTCAGTGTCAGCAGCATGCTCAACTTCGCCTGCTGCACCGATCACGAGCTGGCCCGCGGGAGCACTCCCTCGTTCGGTGACGTCGGCGTGCTCTTCTCCGGAGTGCACGACAAAACCCTCGAAGGGCTGCTGAGCACGGGAGGCCTGCTCGCGTTCGCGCGTGAGCAGGGGCTGGGGCTGGAACGCATCGACGACCTCTGGGTCGAGACGCACCACGACGAGGTTCGCGCGGCGGTGGTGGAGGCGTTCACCACGGCGTTGGTGACGGCTGTGACCACCGTCGTCGTGACCTTGGACCCGGAGTCGATCTTCTTCGTGGGCAGGCTGCGCACGTTGGTCGAGGAAGTCCTGCCCGAGGTGCGCAAACGCCTTGAGGAGCGTCTTCCCGCCGTTCCGCGGGTCACGGTCGCCACGCAGGTGCTCGGGCTGTCGACCGCGCGTGGCGCGGTGTACTCGTGCCTGACGCTGGCTCAGGCCCGGTTGCGGGAGGCCCTGCTCGACGCACGTCGTCAAGCGCCACGTGCGGAGCAGCAGCCCGCGCCCGCGTTCTGAGCCGGCCGTGACCTCGTCCCTCTCCGGGGGACGACTCACAGCTAAAAAGTTTCAGTTTGGAACTGGAACGAAAAGTGGTACGGTGAGATCACCAGCGGAGGAGACTCCGGCGGAATCAGACGGAAAGTGACGGCCGATGACTTCGACACTGAGCCGGGCGATCGCCAACTACCCGAACCGCTTCGACCCGGCCGTGCTGGACGCGCTCCCCGACCGCCTCCAGGACACGATCCGGCGCCGGACCGAGGTGCTGGGACCCGGCTACACCCTCATCTACCGCACGCCGGTCGAGTTCGTCTCCGGTCACGGCGCTCACCTGGTCGACCGCGACGGCAACGACTACCTCGACGCCTACAACAACGTCCCGTGCGTCGGGCACGCGCACCCGCACGTGGTGGAGGCCGTCACCCGGCAGATGTCGGCGGTCAACATCAACACGCGCTACGTCCAGGACTCGCTGGTGGACTACGCGGAACGACTGCTCGCGACCTTTCCCGCGGAGCTGTCGAAGCTGAGCATTGCGTGCAGCGGATCGGAGGCGAACGACCTCGCGATGCGCGTGGCGAGGTTCCACACCGGTGCCGAGGGCATCATCGTGACCCGCTGGGCCTACCACGGCATCACACGTGAGGTCGCGAGCTTCTCGCCGACCCTGGGCGCGGGATCACCGCTCGGGCCGAACGTCAGGCTGATCGACCCGCCCGACCCGCGCCTCGTCGCGCCGGGGTCGACACTGGCCGACCACATGCGTGCGCAGGTGCGTGGCGCGATCGACGACCTGGAGCGGCACGGTTACCGGCTCGCTGCCCTGGTCACGGACGGCGCGTACAGCAGCGACGGCATCTTCACCGACCCGGTCGGCTACCTGAAGGCGATGGTCGAGGAGGTGCACAAGGCCGGCGGTGTCTACATCGCCGACGAGGTGCAGTCCGGGTTCGCCAGGCTCGGGGAGTCCATGTGGGGCTTCGCGCGCCACGGTGTGGTGCCGGACATCGTGACCATGGGCAAGCCGATGGGCAACGGGCTGCCGGTCTCAGGTGTGGTGTTCCGCCCCGAGGTCTCCGACGAGTTCGGACGCAACGTCCGCTACTTCAACACCTTCGGCGGCAGCTCGATCCCGGTGGCGGCGGCGGCCGCGGTGCTGGACGTCTTCGAGCAGGAGAACGTGCAGCAGTGCGTTCTCGAGAACGGCACGGCTCTGCGCGCCGGGCTCGAGGAGATCACGCGGGAGTCGCCGTACGTCGCCGAAGTCCGCGGCAGTGGTCTCTACGTCGGGATCGAGCTCGTGAAGGACCGGGAGACGCGGGAACCCGACCGTGCGCTCGCCGAGGACGTCATCAACGATCTGCGTGACCGGCGGGTGCTCATCAGCGGCACTGCGCGCGGGGCGAACGTGTTGAAGATCCGCCCCCCGCTGGCCTTCGACGCCGCCGACGTGACCCGGTTCCTGGAGACCTTCGCCCAGGTCGCTCAGGACCGGCTGTAGCGGCTGACCGAAGGGACGCACCGTGACCATCCCACCGCTGGCGGACCCCGGCAGGCGCCTCATGGTCGAAAGCGGACTGGCGTCGACCCACGAGCCCGTCGACGTGACGCTGGTGGAGACGCTTCTCGAGCAGCGCTACCGGCTGCGCGGGCGGCTCGAGCGGCTCGCGACGGAGAAGGACGACACGTTCCGGCTCACGACCGGCTCCGGTGACCACCTCGTGAAGGTGTCGCCGCCGGGCGAGGACGAGAGCGTCGTCGACCTGCAGACCGCCGCGATGCGGTTTCTCGAGGACATCGCTCCCGAGTTGCCGGTCCAGCGCGTGCGGCTCACCGTCGACGGGAACGACAGCGTGGCCCTCGGCGGAGCGCGAATCCTGCGGGTGTTCGGCTTCGTCAACGGCCCGGTCTGGGCCGGGGCGGACCGGGACGCGCGGCAGCTCGCCGCGGCGGGAGAAATGCTGGGCCGCGTCGACGTGGCACTCGCAGGATTCGCACACCCCGCCGACGGGCGGGGGCTGGCGTGGGACCTCAAGCACTTCCACCACCTGACCGGACTGGTCACGCACACGCCGGACGCCGGGCACCGCAGGCTGGCAGGGGACGTCTCCCGGCTGTTCGGCGAGTTCGTCGTACCGCGCCTGAACGGCCTGGAAACACAGGTGATCCACGGTGACTACAGCCCGTACAACGTGGTCGTCGACCCTCACGGCGAGCCGTTCGTGACCGGCGTCATCGACTTCGGTGACACGGTGCGCAGCGCGCTGATCTTCGACCCCGCCGTGCCCATGGCCAACCTGCTCGGCCGCGGCCAGGAGAACCCCTGGCAGGACGCCTGCGCCTTCCTGCGGGGCTACGAGCGCGTCCGGCCGGTCGAGGACTCGGAACTCGCACTCGTGCCCGTCGCCGCGCTGGCCCGACTCACGCTGCGCGCGCTGATCACGAACTGGCGCGCGCAGCGTGTCCCGCAACGGCGTGACTACCTCCTGGCCCACGCCAAGGACGACTGGACCAACGTCGAACAGGCGCTCGCCGTGCCCCTGGACGAGGTCGTCTCCCAACTCCGCTGAAGCCGAACTCCGAGGAACCCGACATGAGCCCGACTGTGATCAAGGACGTCCCCAAGCAGCTGTTCATCGCCGGTGTCTGGCAGGACGCGGAGTCCGGCCGCACCCTGGCGGTCGACGACCCGGCCACCGGCGCAGAGCTGTGCCGGGTCGCCGACGCCTCTCCCGCCGACGGCAGGCGCGCCGTCGAAGCGGCGGTGGCGGCCCCACCCCGCTGGGGCGCGCCCCCCCCCCC
>NZ_JAAMPJ010000007.1:0-230590 GCF_011067745.1 Lentzea alba | reverse complement strand
GGCGGGGGGGCGGGCCGGCTGTGGGGGGGCCCGCCCCCCCCGGCGGGGGCCCGCGACCCCGCCCCGCGTCCGCAGCGAGATCCTCCGCCGTGCCTACGACATCATCGTGTCCCGCACCGAGGAACTCGCCCTGCTGATGACCTTGGAGATGGGCAAACCTCTCGACCAGGCGCGCGGTGAGGTCGCCTACGCCGCCGAGTTCTTCCGCTGGTTCTCCGAAGAGGCCGTCCGCGTCGACGGAGGCATGACGACCGCACCGGACGGCAAGAACCGCCTGATGGTGCTGCGTCAGCCCGTCGGTCCCTGTCTGCTGATCACCCCGTGGAACTTCCCGCTGGCCATGGGCACCCGCAAGATCGGCCCGGCGGTCGCCGCCGGCTGCACGATGGTCCTCAAGCCGGCGCCTCAGACTCCGTTGTCCACCCTCGCCCTCGCCGCGATCCTCACCGAGGCCGGACTGCCCGACGGCGTGCTCAACGTGGTCGTCACCTCGGACGCGGCCGGGGTCGTCGAACCGTTGCTGCGCGGCGGGCAGATCCGCAAGCTCTCCTTCACCGGCTCCACCCAGGTCGGCAAGATCCTGCTCGCCCAGTGCGCCGACACGGTGGTGCGCGCCTCCATGGAACTGGGCGGCAACGCACCCGTCATCGTCTTCGACGACGCCGACCTGGACGTCGCGCTCGAGGGCACGATGCAGGCGAAGATGCGCAACATGGGCGAGGCGTGCACCGCCGCCAACCGGATCTTCGTCCACAGCTCGCTCGCGGAGGAGTTCGCCGCGCGCCTGGCTGACCGCATGGAAGCCCTCACCGTCGGCGTGGGCACCGAACCGGGCATCGACGTCGGCCCCCTCATCGACGACACGGGCCGCGGCAAGGTCCACCAGCTCGTGCTCGACGCCGTGCAGCACGGCGCCAAGCTGGTCACCGGTGGCGAACTGCCGGACGGCCCCGGCTGCTTCTACCCGCCGACCGTGCTGACCGGAGTCACCGCCGAGGCCGCCATCACGCAGACGGAGGTCTTCGGCCCGGTGGCGGCGCTGCGCACCTTCGACGACGAGGACGAGGTCGTCGCCGCCGCCAACGACACGGACTGGGGTCTGGTCAGCTACGTGTTCACCCGCGACCTCGACCGCGCGCTGTGCGTGAGCGAGCGGCTCGAGAGCGGCATGGTCGGCCTCAACACCGGTCTCGTCTCCAACCCCGCCGCGCCGTTCGGCGGTGTGAAGCAGTCCGGCCTCGGCAGGGAAGGCGGCCGGGCCGGCATGGACGGCTTCCTGGAGTACAAGTACATCGCCATCCCGACGGGGAACTGACGCTGCGGCTGGATCCTGCCCGGGAAAGGTTCCACCCCTGTCGCAAAGCCCACGGCCAGGCTGTCAGCCTGGCCGTGCCGGTATAGTCGACAAAAGACAAAGGGAGGCTGGGGGAGTGGACACCAAGTTCCAGTGGCAGGAAGACCGGACGACGACGCCGGAAGGCGTCTACCGCGTGCTCCGAGCCGCCATTCTCGACGGAACCGTGCCTCCCGGCGGGCAGCTGCGTGAAGCGCACATCGCCGCGGACCTGGGAATCAGCCGGTCCCCGCTGCGCGAAGCGCTGACCAAGCTGGAGGAAGAGGGGCTCATCGTCAAGATCCCCTACCGCGGGGCGTTCGTCGCGGAGGTGAGCGCTCAGGACGTCGCCGAGATCGACGCGATCCGCCTGCTCGTCGAGCCGTACGCCGCCGAGCTGGCGATCGACGCGCTGCGTGGTCGTGAAAAGGCGGCGTTGCTGCAGACTGTCGATGACCTCCGCGGGGCTTTGGAGAAGAACGACATCCCGGCCAGTGTCGACGCGCACCTCGGCTTCCACCGGTTGTTCTACGACCTCTCCGGCAGCGGTGCACTGCAGAACCTGTGGAACGGCTGGGAGACCAAGCTGCGGCTCTACCTCAGCGTCGATCACCAGACCTACAGCGATCCGCGCGAGCTGGCCGTCGAGCACGAGAGGCTGGCCGCGATCGCGCTGGAGGGCTCCATCGACGAGTTCCGCGAAGAGCTGGCCGCCCACTTCCAGACGGGGCTCAGCGGCAAGGCGGAGGTTCGTCCCCGGCAGGCGTGAAGCCGTGCTCAGAAGGCGGTGTACCCGCCATCGACCGGCAGGACCGCTCCGGTGATGTAGGTCGACTCCGACGACGCCAAGAAGAGCACCGCGTCGGCGACCTCCTCCGGTGTGGCGAGGCGCTGGAGCGGGATCTGGGTCTCGCGCTCGCGACGGTGGGCCTCGGGGTCGGCGCTGCGCTGGAACGACGCCTCGATGATCGGCGTGACGGTCAGGCCGGGGGCGACGACGTTGACGCGGATGTTGCGCGCTGCCCATTCGATCGCCGCGCCCTTGGCGAGCATGATCAGGCCGCCCTTGGCCGCGGAGTACAGGACTTCGCCCGCCTTGCCGACCATGCCGAGCCGTGAGCTGACGCAGACGAACGAGCCTCCCGCGGCGGGCATCAGCGGCGCGAAGTGCTTCATCACCAGGAACGCGCTGAGCAGGTTGCTGTCGAGCACGTTCTTCGCGGCCTCGCGGGTCATCTCGGTGAGCGGGCTGCTCGCCTGCAGGCCGTGGTTGAGGACGACGACGTCGACGGTGCCGAACGACTCGGCGGCCTGGCGGGCCAGGGCTTCGACGAACGCCTCGTCGTTGAGATCGCCGGGGACGTACAGGTCGCCGGGCTGGGCGGTGTCGAGTCGCTCCCTGCGGCTGGTGAGTAGCAGCCGTGCGCCCTCGCGGCGGAAGTGGGAGCTCACCGCCTCGCCGATGCCGCTGCCGGCGCCGGTCACCAGGGCTGTCACGTGGTCGAGTCTCATGTCGGGCAACTACTCCTGTAGGTCAGCTGAGGAATCCGCGGGCGTCGATCGGCCAACGTTGCAGCGATGTGCCCGTGCTGTCGGTGATGATCAGCTCCTCGAAGTTGATCACGACCGGGCAGACGTGGTTCGGCACCACCGGCAGCACGGTGCCGATGCCGGGGCGGAACTCACCGGCGGGCAGCCCGAGGAATCCGTGGTACTCGTTGAGCTTGGTGAGGACGGCCTTCGTGCCGGCGATGCCGCCGTAGCCGCGTTCGGCGCTGCCTTCCCGGCTGAGGGCTTTGGTGCCCGCGTCGACGATGACCTGGTCCGCGACCCAGTCGCTGACCACGGTGGTGGCTACGAACAGCGCGACCTGGTCGTCCGTGCAGGCGCCGAGCCGGGTGTTGTCCAGGTCGCAGAAGACGTACTCGCCGGGACGGATCTCGGTGATCACGCCACTGCTGGTGAACTCGACGGTCGGGGTGGAGCCGGCACTCACTACCTGCGCGGTGACCCCGGCAGCGGTGAGGCTGCGCACCGCGGTGACGAGCGCGGCGTCCTGGTCCCGCGCGGCGCGCAGGCGAGCGTCCGGGCCGGCGCTGCCGTGGCCCGGATAGGTGAAGACGCCCACGGGCACGAGACCACGCCTGCGGGCGGCCAGCGCGAGATCGCCCGCGCGCTCGGGCGGTGCCCCGGAGCGACGGGCGCCGCAGTCCACCTCGATCACGACCTCCAGCCGCTCCGGTTCGCCCGCCATCGCGTCGGCGAGTGCGTCGATCGCAGCGACGTTGTCCACGCCGACCCGCAGCCGGACGGCCTCGGTCAGCCTGCGCAGCCGTGCGCCCTTGGTTCCCGAGGGCCAGACCGGGTAGGCGAGGAAGATGTCGTCGAACCCGGCGGCGGCGAAGACCTCGGCCTCACCGACGTTGCCCGCGGTGATGCCGACCGCTCCCGCCGCGAGCTGGCGCCTGCCGATCTCGACGCACTTGTGCGTCTTGACGTGGGGCCGGACGTGGAGACCGTGCTGGTCGGCGAACGCCTGCATGCGGTCGATGTTGTCCTGCATGACGTCGACCAGCACGATCGGCGCCGGGGTGTCGATCCGCCCGGCGAGGGCGGCGAGCGTTCGTTGGAGCCGGTTCACGCTGCACTCCTCTCCTACACCGCGGTGCAGACCATCTGGATCTCGACCGGACTGTTGCGCGGCAGCCCCGCCACGCCGATCGCGGTGCGCGCGTGCCGCCCGTTCTCACCGAGCACCTCGACGAGGAGGTCACTGGCCGCGTCGGCGACGCGCGACTGCTCACCCAGATCCGGCGTGCTGGCCACGAAGACCAGCATCTGCACGACCCTGACCCGGTCCAGGTCTCCCACCGCGTCCGCGGCGATCGCGAGCGCGTTGAGGGCGGTCTGGCGGGCGAAGCCGCGTGCCGCCGGCACGTCGACGTCCCGGCCGACGATGCCCTGGCCCAGCAGCACGCCGTCCCGGTACGGCAGCTGGCCCGAGATGTAGATGCTCGAGTCCACCGCCTTGTGGTTCACGAAGTGCGGGCTCGCACCGAACCCGAGGGCGGGCAGCTCCAGACCGAGAGCCCGGAGCCGATCGGTTGCCGTCGTTGCCGTTTCGACCATCGTCACAGCACCCTTTCCAGGAACTCTTGGGTTCGTTTTTCGCGGGGGTTGGCGAGTACTTCGCGCGCGTCGCCGCGCTCCACCGCCACTCCTTCGTCCATGAACAGCACCTCGTCGGCGACGTCGCGGGCGAAGGCCATTTCGTGGGTGACGAGGAGCATGGTCATGCCGTGGTGGGCGAGGTCGCGCATGACGGCGAGGACTTCGCCGACGAGTTCGGGGTCGAGTGCGCTGGTGGGTTCGTCGAACAGCATGATGCTGGGGTCCATGGCGAGGGCGCGGGCGATGGCGACGCGTTGTTGCTGGCCGCCGGAGAGCTGGGCCGGGTATTTGTGACCGCACCCGTCGAGCCCGACCTGGGCCAGGAGTTCCTGGGCACGCTCTCGGGCGAGTTTGCGGTCGATCTTCTTGACCAGTACCGGGCCGGACATGACGTTGTTTTCGGCGGTCATGTTGGGGAAGAGGTTGAACTGCTGGAAGACCATGCCGACGCGGGAGCGTTGCTCGGCGAGTCGTTGCGGGGAGACGGCGTGGTAGGCGTTGTCCTTCTCGACGTAGCCGAAGTCTTCTCCGTTGACCCGCAGGACGCCGCGGTCGACGGTCTCCAATCCGTTGACACATCGCAACAGCGTCGACTTGCCGGAGCCGCTGGGGCCGATGATGCAGGAGATCTCGCCGGCCTTGACCGACAGGTCGATCCCGCGCAGGACCTCGTGACTTCCGAAGCTCTTGTGCAACTTGCGGGCGACGATCGTTCCGTCGGCTTTCACAGCAGCGACTCCTTTGTCGCGGTGGCGACCGCCGCCGGCCTGCGGGTCGAGCGGGAGAAACGGCGCTCGATCATGGACTGCGGCACGCTGAGCGCCATCGTCATGATCAGGTACCAGAGGCTCGCCACGATCAGCAGCGGAATGGTCTGGTAGGTGCGGGCGTAGATCGACTGGGCACTGTTGAGCAGTTCGGCCACACCGAGCACGCTCACCAGCGACGTGCCTTTGAGCATGCCGATGACCTGGTTGCCGGTAGCGGGGATGATCGCGGGCATGGTCTGCGGGATGATCACGTGCCGCAGCCTGGTGAACCCGCTCATGCCCAGCGAGTCCGCGGCCTCGTACTGGCCGCGGCCCACGGAGGCGAAGCCGCCGCGGATGATCTCCGCCATGTACGCGGCCTCGTTCAGCGTGAGGCCGACGATGGCCGCGGTGAGCGGGGTCATCAGCGTGTTCACGTCCACTGGTGTGGAGATGTCGGTGAACGGGATGCCGATGGAGACGTTCGGGTACAGCGCCGCGATGTTGAACCAGAAGATCAGCTGCACCAGTACCGGCGTGCCGCGGAAGAACGTGATGTAGAGCCGCGCCAGACCGGAGATCGGTGCCTGGTGCGACATCCGCATCACCGCGAGCACCAACCCGAGCAGC
Source organism: Lentzea alba (assembly GCF_011067745.1). Taxonomy (GTDB): domain Bacteria; phylum Actinomycetota; class Actinomycetes; order Mycobacteriales; family Pseudonocardiaceae; genus Lentzea; species Lentzea alba. The sequence goes on along the minus strand of NZ_JAAMPJ010000007.1, from coordinate 224,707 downwards.
ACGCCCAGTCCCATGCTCACCACGGTCAGCACCAGCGTGAGGGCCAGACCGTCCAGAATGGACTCCGTGGTGAAGTAGCTGAACACCACCGGCCACTGGTAGTTCTCGTTCGTCACCGTCGTGTAGAGCAGGCCGGCGACGACGGCGATCGCGGCAGCCCAGCAGGCGTAGTCACGCGGACGTTTCGGCGTGATCCGCTTTTTGTTCTCCGGCAACAGTTCAGATGACGGCCGGCGCCCGGTCGTCGAACCGATCGTGGTCGTCGACATCACTGCCCCAGGGGTACGGCCATCGCCGCGGTCTCGATGCCCAGGCCCTGGAAGCCCCAGCGGTCAAGCGCCTCGGCGTACTTGGGACTGTCGATGATGGACTGGATCGCCGCCTGGATCGCTGGAGTCAACGCGGAACCCTTGGGCAGTGCCACGTTCACCTTCGCCGAGACCACCCTTTCTGGCAGGACTTCCAGCACGGTGGGCTGCCGTTTGGCCGTCCACGACAACGAGGTGAAGTCGTACATGACCGCGTCGAGGCGCTTGGAGGAGAGCTGGGTCAGTGAGTCGTTGACGCTCGGCAAAGTGACTCCGGTGATGGCCGGTTTGCCCTTGCTGGTGCAGTCCTTCTCGTTGAGCTGGGGCAGCCACTTGATTTCCGCGGTGGTGCCGGACTGCACGCCGACGCGGTGCCCGCACAGCTCGTGGACAGCCAGCTTCTGCGGGTTGCCCTTGGGTACCGCGACACCGGTGCCGTTCTGGAAGTAGTTGACCATGTCGAGCACCTTCAGCCGCTCTTCGGTGGCGCCCATGGTGGTCGCGGTGAAGTCGAACCTGTTGCCCTGCAGACCTGGGATGATGGTGTCGAACTTGACGTTGTCGATCTGCAGCTTCACCCCGAGCTTGGCCGCGATCAGCCGCGCCATGTCCGGGTTGAACCCGATCGGCGTCTTGTTGTCCGTCGCCATGAACGTGGTCGGTGGACTCGACAGGTCCATCGCCACCGAGATCCTGCCCTTGGCCTTCACCGCCTCGGGCAACAGCTTCACCGCCGCCGGATCCGGCTGCACGCCCGCCGAGATGTCGTCGGTGTGCTCGACCTGATCGGACTCCTTGGGCTGCGTGGCGTCGACCGACCCGCACGCGACCAGCGCGAGTGTCAGGGACGTCGCGGCGAACGCGGCACGCAGTGGTGTGGTGACTCGCATGGTGGCCGTCCTTCTTCAGACTGGGAACGTGGTGCGGGACAAGGAGGCGGCCCGCTTACTTCATGAGGTCCTTGAACTTGTAGTAGGCGCCTGCGAAAGGCAGGAACCAGGGCGGTCCGAAATGCCCGGGGATGCGGGTGAACTTCAAGTCGTGCCAAGGGTTCGCGCTCGTCGTCCCGTTCAGGTACTCGGCCATCTGCTTGCCCATGTGCGTGGCCATCTGGACGCCGTGACCGGAGTAGCCGAGCGAGTAGAACAACCCGTCGCGCTCGCCGGCGTGCACCATGCGGTCCATGCTCATGTCGACCAGGCCGCCCCAGCAGTAGTCGACCCGTGCGTTCGCGAGCTGCGGGAAGACCTCGACCATGGACTTCTGCAGGATGCGCCCGCACTTCTCGTCCGACTGCGGGTTGGACATGGTGAACCGGGCCCGACCGCCGAACAGCAATCGGTGATCCGGCGTGATCCTGAAGTAGTTCAACAGGTTCTTCGACGTCGACGCCATCCGCCTGGTCGGCAGCAGCTCGTCGCAGACTTCCTCGTCCAGCGGTTCGGTGACGATGATGAAGCTGCCGACGGGCGCGATCCTGACCTGCTGCCAGCGGAACGGCCGGCGGGTGTAGCCGCTGGTCGCGACGAGCACCTGGTCCGCCTGCACGGTTCCGCGCGGTGTGACCAGTTCGTGCCGCGTTCCGTTCAGCCGCCGGACCTGCTCGACCGGTGCCTTTTCATGGATCGTGGCGCCGGCCCGCACCGCTGCCTCGGCGAGTCCCTTGGTGAACTTGCCGACGTGCAGCCCCGCGCTCTTGGAATCGACCATCGCGCCGTGGAAGCAGTCAGAACCGATTTCCGCGCTGAGCTCGTCCCCGCTCACCAGGCGCGTGTCGACGCCGATCCCGGACAGCGCCTCGACGGTCTTGCGCAGGCCGTCGACGTGAGCCGGTTTGGACGCGAGGTTCAGCTTGCCGGTGCGGGCGAAGTCGCAGTCGATGCCCTCGTCGCCCACGAGCTTCTCGATGGTGTCGACCGCGTCGTGGTATGTCAGCAGGTACGCCTTCGCGGTCTCCAGGCCGTAGCGGCTGACCGCGTCGCGGAAGCCGATCGACAGTCCGGTGGTGGCCATGCCGCCGTTGCGGCCGGACGCACCCCAGCCGACCGTCTCCCGCTCGAAGACGTGGACGTTGGCGCCCTTCCGCGCCAGGTGCAGGGCCGCCGAGAGGCCGGTCAGCCCTGCACCGACGATCGCGACGTCGACCCGCCCACCGATCTCGGTCCGCGACCGGGAAGGGCCCTGTGGCGCGGTGTCGAGCCAGTAAGGGGTGAACTTCATCGCTGTTCTCCTGCTCTTCAGGGGCGGGGCAGACCGAAGAGGACGGGGAGGTCGGCGATGTCGGTGATCCGCTTGCAGCCGAGCCACGGGTGGTCCGGCTCGAAGCCGCGGTCCATGTACACCTTGTTCTCGAAGCCCATGACGGTCGCGGAGCGGAGGTCGTACTTCGGACTCGCCGAGACCCACACGATCTCGTCGGGCGTCGCGCCGAGCTTGTCCAGCGTGTACTTCCACGCGTGCAGCCGCGGCTTGTAGCAGCCCATCTGCTCGGCGGTGATGACGACCTCGAACGGGGCCTTGAGGTTCTCCACGAGGCTCGGCGCGTGGACGTCATCGGTGTTCGTCACGATGACCAGCGGAACCTCCTCGGCCAGGCGGTTCAGGGCCTCGGTGACACCGGGGTAAGGGGTGAACGTGGGGATCTGTTCGTACACGGCCTCAGCGTCACCGGCGCGGTACTCCAGGCCGAAGTGGCGCAGGGTGCGCTCCAGCGAGTGAGCGATGATCTGGTGAAACGGCTTGTAGTCGCCCAGGGTCTCGTCGAACCGGAACTCGTTGCCCGTCCGCAGGAAGTCGTCGGCGATCTCCGCGGGGAGCCGGTCACCCAGGACCCGGCGGATCACCTCGTTGATGCGGAAGTGGATCAGTGTCCCGTTCATGTCGAACGTGACGAACTTCGGCTTGCTCTCGAACTTCACTGCTCCTCCTGTGTTCGACCGTCGTTTGTCGATTGTCGACCATCTTGCGAGAGGTGTCAACGTCGCAATCCTGTGGGGTGCCACGGGCACGGTGCTGCGGTGGCATTGGCGCTTGGTGGTGAGGAAGCTGACGTGAGCTGCGTGCTCGTCAACTTGGCGTCGAGGTTCTGGCCGTAGCGCACACTGCCGCCCGACGCCCCAGCCACCAGGGTCGAGCCAGGCGAGGCCCCGGCGGAACCTGGTGAGCAACAGCCAGGCCGTGGTGGCGAGTCCGATCAGCTGAAGCCTGCTAGGCCGTGCGGCCAGACTCCCTGCTTGTTGCGCAGAAGGTTCCACACCTCTTCAGCAGGCCGTGAGTTCATCAAGGCAGCCTCGTCGAGCAGCTCGGAGGTGATCGCGGTGCGGTTGTTCGGGGTCGACGCCCCGAGTCTGCTCACCGTCACCTGCCGTGCCCGATGGCCTCCCGGTTCGCCCTGGAGGCCATCGGCTGGGCCTTGTACCGCCTGATGCGTCCTCAGCCGCGGATGTTGCGCGGGTCGCTGCTTCGCGGGTAGGTGTTCTTCTCGCTGATCGTGCCGTCCATGTTGCGGATGATGTGCTCGACTCCGTGTTCGACGGCCATTTCGCGGCCCCTGGCGACGGCCTCGCCCTTGGTGTCGTGCGTGCTGGACGCCTGCGTGTTGCCTTCGACCTTGTTCTTCCAGGTTCCGTTCTCGTGGTAGGTCTCGACGTCGCCCTGCATCACGGCCTCCTCGCTCGTCTGATCGTCACAGGTATGCCCGGCAACAAGATCTTCGACACGTGAACCTGGCTGACGTGCGTGGCGGTTCTCCGCGAGCAGACTCGACGCCTTGCCGACTAGCCACACCGGGGCGGCGATACGTCCGAATTCTGCTGACAACGACATGTCGGGCCAGGCATCCTCTGCAAGGGGGGACGTCAGGGGGATCAGATGTCGACAGGCAGTCCGTTGCGCGCGAAACGGATCGAATTGGGGCTGTCCCAGCAGGAACTCGCCGATCGGTCCGGGCTCAGCGTTCGTGCGGTTCGCAACCTGGAGAAGAACGGCATCGCGACCGCCCGTGCCGCGTCGGTGCGGCGAATCGCCCGTGCGCTAGGTGTTCAGCCCGACGCTCTGTGCGAGCCTGCGCGGGCGGCTGTTCGCGTCCGTGTGCTCGGTCCCTTGGACGTTTCCGATGCAGACGGTCCCATCCCGCTCGGTGCTCCGATGCAGCGATGCCTGTTCGCACTGCTCGCCGCACAGCCGGGAATCCCGGTGTCGCGCGAGGAGATCGTCGAGACCCTGTGGCGCGGTCACCCACCACCGACTTGGCAGAACGTCGTGCACACCTATGTCGGGCGACTGCGCAAAACGGTTCGCGGCGGCCAGGACCACCAATGCATTGCCACTGTCGGCGCGGCCTACGTCCTGACCGCCGACGGACTGGGACTGGACGTGCTCGACTTCGACCGCCATGTGGCCACAGGAGCTCGACTCGCCAGCGAGGGCGATCTGGTGGCGGCCGCGGACGAGTACGCGACGGCTCTGGCTCTGTGGCGAGGTCCGGTGTTCGCGGACCTGCCGGAATCGCTTCGCACCGGGCCCGTCTCGGCGGCCGTCGGCGCGCGGCGGGTGCGTGCGGCGCTGGCCTACGCGGACATCGCCCTCGTCATCGGTGATCACGACCGCGCGGCCTCGGCCCTGCGGCCGTTGGTCGACTGCGAACCATTTCACGAAGGACTGCACAGCCGTCTCATGCTCGCGCACGCGGGTGCGGGCGACCAGGGTGCGGCTCTGGCCCTGTTCGCCGGGATTCGCGCCCGGCTCGTCGACGAACTCGGTGTGGACCCAGGGGTCGAACTGCAAAGGGCACATTACGACGTGCTGCACCAACAGGTGCGTTCGCCCCGATTGCCGCCCCTGACCGTCGCGCCCAGGCAACTGCCCCCTTCGACACCGTGGTTCACCGGTCGCTCGGCAGAGCTTTCGGAACTGGACGCCGCGGTGACCACGGCCTCCGCGGCTGGTGGGGCCGTGGTCCTGTCGGCGGTCGCGGGCGCCGGCGGCATGGGAAAGACGTCCCTGGCACTGCAGTGGGCGCACGACAACATCGATCGATTCCCCGACGGCCAGCTCTTCGTGGACCTGCGCGGCTTCGACCCGAGCGGACAACCCGTGCCGCCCGCCGTCGCGGTGCGCGGGTTCCTCGCCGCGCTCGGCGTCGAGGCCAAGAACGTCCCCGCCTCTCCGGAAGCCCAGGAAGCCCTGTACCGCAGCACGATCGCGGACAAGCGCGTGCTCCTGGTGCTGGACAACGCCGCCGACTCGGCGCAGGTCGTGCCACTGCTGCCCGGCACGGCGTCCTGCACCGTCCTGGTGACGAGCAGGAACCGGCTCGCTGATGTGGTCACCAGGCACTGCGCTCGCATCGTCCATCTGGACGTGCTGAGCGAACCCGAAGCGCGCCGCCTGCTGACCAGGAGACTGGGTACCGCGCGCACCGCGGCCGAACCCGACGCCGTGATCCGGTTGTTGGCGTCCTGCGCAGGCCTTCCCCTGGCGCTCGGCATCGTGGCCGCCCGAGCGGAGATGCGCCAGGACATGTCGCTCGCGGCGCTCGCCGACGAACTTCGCGACACCGGAGACCGGCTGCGTGGACTCGACGCGGGCGAACCGGCGTCCGACCTGTCGGCCGTGCTGTCCTGGTCGTGTGCGGCGCTCGCTCCGGAACACCTCGAGGTGTTCGAAGTGCTCGGTTCGGTGGCGATGCCCGAGATCGGTGCGCACGCGGCTGCGGCTCTCACCGGCCGCTCCCCGGCGTCCGCCGCGTCCGCGCTGCTCGCGCTGGAACGCGTGTCGCTGGTGGAACAGCCCGAGCCGGGCAGGTTCCGCATGCACGACCTGGTCCGGCTTTACGCCGCTTCCCGTACCGGCGAACACCACCGCGCGGTTCGGCGGCTGATCGACTTCTACGTCCACACCGCCTACGCGGGCGACCGCCTCCTCGATCCGACCAGGCAGCCGATCGAGATCGGCACACCCCCACCGTCCTGCCGCCCGCAACCGCTGGACGACAGGGCCGCGGCGACGGCCTGGTTCGACACCGAGCACACCTGCCTGCTCGCCGCCCAGCGCGCGGCGGTCGAACTCGGTGACCACGTCGCCACCTGGCAGCTCGCTTGGGCGTGCGACACGTTTCACCAGAAGCGCGGAGAACTGCACGACCAACTCGCCCTCTGGAACCGCGGTTTGGCGGCGGCGCGCGCCCTGGACGACCCGGTCGTCCTGGCAGTGGCGCACCGGCGTCTCGGGCTGTCCCACCTCGCTCTGGCGGCGTACGCCGAAGGGCTCGACCACCTGCGCCGGTCGCTGGCCTTCACCGAGCGGAACGCCGACATCGCACAGCAGGCGCACAGCCACCAAGCACTCGCGTGGGCGTATGAACAACTGCTCGAGTTCACGCCGGCGTTGACGCACGCCGTCGAGGCGCTGCGGCTCTACCGCGCGGTGGGCAACAACATTTGGATCGGCAAGGCCTTGAACGCGACCGGGTGGTACCACGCCGAACTGGGAAACCACCACGAGGCCGAGCTGCACTGTGCGATGGCACTCGAACTGCAGCGCCGCGAGGGGTTCCGCGCCGGCGAAGGGAACGCGCTGGACAGCCTCGGGTACATCGCGCACCTGTTGGGCGACCACCGAACCGCGGCTGATCACTACCGTCGGGCGATCGAGGTGTTCCGCGAGATCGGCCACGCCTACTCGGAAGCCGGATCACTGGACAAGCTGGGCCGCACCCTCGCCGAGGCAGGTGATACCGCCGAGGCCAGGATCGTGTGGAACCAAGCCCTGCGGTTGTACCGGGTTCAGCAGCGCTCCGCGGAAGAGGACCGGTTGAGGGCCCGCCTCAGCGAACTCACCCCGTAGTGCCGGTTTGTTGCCGGTCGATCACCGCACTCCTGCTGTTCACCCTGTTCAACGGCCTGCTGGCGGCACCTCCGCGACACCGATGTTCGTACAGTTCGCAGGCCTAGCGTGGCCAGGCCGGACTTGTACTGGGGCGAGTCCGGACGATCGCTGGGGGACTGATGTCCAAACTGCGCCTTGCCGTGCTGCTGTTGGTGCTCATCGTCTTGGCGCCGTTGCTGCCATCCGCTGTGCCGTTGCCGGGGGCCGGTGGTGCCGCCTGGCCGCGGGGAGCGGCCGAGTCGGCTCCCGAACAGCGGTCCGGGACGGCAGGCGGGCCCCACGACGCCAGCGCCGATTCGACCCGTACCGCACTCCAGTCACCGCGCCGCGACCAGCCGAGGCCGTCAGGTGCGGTGCCGGACCACCCCGCCGCGCCGCCGGAGGTCGACCGGCACGTGGTGGCGCCCGGCACGGTCCAGCCGGCGATGTCGCCGCGGCTTGAGACCCTGGCGATCGACCCGAAAGCGGTCGAGGTGCCGGACGAGCGGACCGAACTCACCGAGACGTTCCGCAACCCGGACGGCACACGCACGATCCGCACGCACGCCGCGCAGAAGTACGTGCGCGGGCAGGACGGCAGCCTGCGGCCCGTCGACCTCACGCTGGCCACCGGGGAACGGCTCGCTCCGAAGGTCGCACCCGTGCCGGTGAGTTTCGCGCCCAGCGCGGCGGCAGCGGACCTGGTCCGAGTCGACCTGGGCGAGGGGCGCGAGCTGACCTACGGCCTGCGTGCGGCGGCCGATGTCCGCGCGGCGACCGAGGGCCCGACAGCACTCTACAAAGGTGTCCGCGAGGGTGTGGATCTCCGGCTTTCCAGCACCTCGGGCGGCATGAAGGACGAGCTCGTCCTCGCGTCCGCCGCAGCGGCGAACGCCTACGAGTTCTCACTGCGCACCAAGGGCGTACGTCCACGACTGACGGAGTCCGGTGCCGTCGAGCTGCTGCAGGGTGATCATGCCGTCGCCGTGATCCCGCCCGGATTCATGCAGGACGCCGCAGCCACCCGGTCGACTGACGTCCGGTACGCGCTGGAGGAACACCGTGACGGCACCTGGACGTTGCGGATGGAGGCCGCGCGCGGCTGGCTGACCGACCCCGCGCGGGTGTTCCCCGTGGTGATCGATCCAGCGGTGATCACCTTCACCGGTACCTCGGACGACACGTACGTGCGGCCGGGTGAGCCGGGGAAGCCGGGCGACAGCGTGCTCGGCGCCGGCCGGATCGCCGGCCAGCTGACTCGCTCCTACCTGCGGTTCAACGTGCCGGCGGCGCTGCGCGACAAGTACGTCGTGGGCGCTTCGCTGGTGCTGGACAACGTCTACTCCAGCACCTGCACGCCACGGCCCGTCACGGTGTTCGAGGTGACGCAGGGCTGGGGCACCGACCTGGGCTGGCCGGGTGCCGCGGTGGGAGCGCCCCTGGGTGCGAAGTCGTTCGCACACGGCGAGTCCTGCGGGCCGGCGGCCTGGGAAGGCATTCCGCTCGACGCCGACGCGATGACCAGGTGGACGCACGGGTGGGGGGTCCAGCACGGGTTCAGCGTGCGGGCCACCGACGAGAACGACGGGCACGGCAAGAAGTTCGCCTCCCACGACTCGGCGAACCCGCCCTACCTGGATGTGCGCTACTCGCCGGTGGGCGCCGCGTTCGAGGTCGTGCGGATCGTCCTGCCCACCAACGTGGACGAGGGCAGGCTCGTGGCGAAGGTGACCAACCAGGGTGCCGAGACCTGGGCCGCCGGTGGCGCGGTCAAGTTCGGCCACATCGTCGAGGGCCGGGCGCCGCGGGTGGAAGGGGTGCTTCCGCACGCCGTCGCGCCGGGACAGTCCGCGACCCTCGACGTCGCGCTGAGCCCCATCGCGCCCGGCGAGTACAAAGTGCGGCTGAGCATGTGGGGCCCGGACGGTCGCAACTTCTTCGAGGCGCACGAAGTGCCGTACGGCGTGTTCCTCCTGCGGGTGCACAACCTCCCACCGACGACCAACTACCAGCAGCCGCCCAACGGCGCCACGGTCGAGACGCGGACACCCACGTTGTACGCCAAGGGCATCGACCCGGACCGGTGGCCGGAGAAGGGGCTGACCTACAAGTACCGGATCTGCACCGACCAGGCGCTGACGCTGAACTGCGAGGAGTCGGACTGGACCGGCCAGAGCTGGGTGCCCCGCCCGTTGTTCTGGAGCCGCACGTACTCCTGGGGCATCAAGGTCTCCGACACGGTGGCCGACACCCCGGGCTGGGCCACCCTGGCGCTGACCACGCGCGTACACCAGCCGGAGATCACCTCGCACCTCGCGGGCAGCCCCGGCTCCGTCGAGGGCCCTGGGCTGGACCCGCAGATCGGCAACTACTCCGCCGTCGTCACCGACGCCTCCGTCGCGACGGTCGGCCCGGACCTGACGATCTCCCGCACCTACAACAGCCTCGATCCCCGCAAGAACACCGCGTTCGGCACCGGCTGGTCGTCGCGCCTGGACATGCGGCTGGAGCCGGACGAGGACGGCTCGGGCAACGTGGTCGTCACGTTGGCGTCCGGCCGGCAGATCCGGTTCGGCCGCAACCCGGACGGCACGTTCGCCGCGCCGGCGGGCCAGGCCGTCGACCTGGTCTACGTCGACGGCGGCGAGGCCCGCTACGTGCTGCGTGACGTCTCCGGCAGCCGGTGGGTGTTCGACCTGCCCGGCCGGCTCGTGTCGATCTTCGATCCCGCGGGACTGGAGGAGAAACTCACCTACGACGGCCAGGACCGGGTGGCGACGATCAGCAACCTGGTGAGCGGCCGGACGCTCACGATCACCTGGACCGGCGCGCACGTCGCGCAGGTGCGCACCGACGCCCCCCGGGCCGGGGCGCAGCCTCTGGCGTGGACCTACACCTACACGGGCGACCGCCTCACGAAGGCCTGCGGTCCCGGCACCGAGCCGGGCTGCACGAACTACCAGCACCAGAACGGTTCCCACTACCGCAGCACGGTCCTCGACAACGCCCCGCGTGCCTACTACCGGTTCGGTGAGACCACCGGAAGCGCGTTCGGCACGGTCACCGCGCGGCGTCCGGGCGCGGACGCCGCGACCCAGCACGGTGTCGTGCTCGGTGTCGACGGCGCAATCGCGGGCACCGCGGACAAAGCCGGCCTGTTCGACGGGTCGAGCAGCCGCGTCGCCGTGCCGGAGAAGCTCATCTCCGAGTCGATGTCCAGCTCCGTCGAGCTGTGGTTCCGCACCACCGCCCACGGAGTGCTGGTGAGCTACGCCGACAAGCCGTTCCCCGACACGTCCACCCAGTCGACGCCGTTGCTGTACGTCGGCACGGACGGGTTGCTGTACGGCGGTTTCGCGATCCGCGGCACCGGTGGTGCCCGGCAGATCGTGAGCACCGCGGAGGTCGCCGACGGCCGTTGGCACCACGCCGTGCTGTCCGCCGCGGTGAGCACGCAGACCCTCTACCTCGACGGCGTCGCGGTCGGCACCCTGCCGGGGCTCGTCGACCACCGCGACCGGACCCACCTGACGGTCGGGGCCGGCAGCGGCAAGGACTGGCCCGCCACCAACGGCGGCGCGTTCCACTTCAACGGCGCGATCGACGAGGTGGCCTTCTACAGCCACACCGTCGGCGCCCTCGCCGCCCGGCGTCACCACGCCGCCGGCCAGTCGTCCGACCTGCTGAGCTCAGTGTCGTTGCCGCGCAACAACAAGCACGCGACACTGACCTACGACGATCTCCAGGACCGCGTGCGCACGCTGGTCGATCACCAGGGCCGCACCTGGACCCTGGACACGCCCACGGTGCTCGACGCCGTCCGCACCGCCGTCCTGCGCGGCCCCAGCACCCACGGCGACTGGACGTACACCGCCGACCTCGACCAGGGAGGCCGAACCTCGGCCAAGTCGCACAACGGAGTCAGCACGAAGTACGAGTACAACACCGCGGGCTTCCCGTCCGCGACCGTCGACGAGAACGGCCACCGCACCGAGCAGACGACAGACCCGCGGGGCAACGTGCTGAGCCGCAAGACCTGTCGTACGACGGGTTCCTGCAACACCACCTACTACACCTACGTGACCTCAGCTGACCCGCTCGACCCACGCCGCGACAAGCTGGCGTCCACTTCGGACGCTCGCTCCACAGGCCCGGACGACACGCGCTACCGCACCAGCTACACCTACGACACCCGCGGCATGCCGACCGGCGTCACCCACCCGAAGGCCGACGGCGTGGCGGCCACGCCCAGCCAGACCAGCATCTACTCCACCGGAACCGAGGACGCCGTCGGCGGCGGCAAGACGCCCAAGGGCGTCCTGATCCGCGATGCAGGACCGCGCGGGCAGACCACCACACGGGAGTACCGCGCCAACGGCGATCTCGCACTGGTCGTGTCACCGTCCGGGCTGCGCACGAGCTTCGAGTACGACCTGCTCGGCCGACAGCGCACCGCGACCGTCTCCAACAGCGGCCTGGCCGTCATCGGTGTCTCCACGACCGAGTACGACGACCGCGGCCAGATCGCCAAGACGACCGCGCCGACGACCGTCAACGCCGTGACCGGGGCCTCCCACACGAGAGTCACCGACTACTCCTACGACGCCAACGGCAACGTCACCAGGACCACCGTCTCGGACAACGGTCAGCAGCCGCGCACGACGCGCACCGCCTACGACGACAGCGATCGCGTTTCAGAGACCACGTTCCCGGACAACACCAAGGAAACCCGGACCTACCAGGACAACTCGCTGACCCTCGTGGTGAAGGACGCGCGCGGCACCGAGTGGGTCACCAGGCACGACGAGCACGGCCGCGTGCTTCAGCACGAGGCACGGGGTTCCGGCGTGGACCCCGAGAACGCCGCCGCCACCTCCTTGCGGCTGGAGGCACGCAGCTACGACCCGGCGGGCCGGCTGTTCTCGGTGACGGACGCGATCGGCCGCCGCACCGACTTCGGGTACTACGACGACGACCTGCTCGCCACCACGACCCGGATCGGCTACACCGGCACGGACGGCACCCGCCGCGACGTACTGCTGGACAAGCGCACCTACGACCCGGCGGGCAACCTCGTCGAGCAGGTCGCACCGGGCGGCGCGACCACCGCCCACACGTTCGACGCGGCCGGGTTCGTCACCACCTCGACGTTCGATCCGGCCGGGCTCAACCGGAAGACGACGTTCCAGCGCGACGCGGCGGGCAACCCGACGCGCGTCGAGGTGCGCGGCGCCGCGAACCCGGACCGGGTGGAAACCACCTCGTACCAGTACAACGTGCTCGACCAGGTGGTCAGGGAGGATGCGCACCTCGACGCCTCGACCGTCCTGTCGACGGTGCTCGACCGCGACGAGCGCGGACTGGTCCGCTCCTCGACCGACCGCCGTCAGATCACCACCCGCTACGAGTACGACGCGGCCGGTTCGCTGGTGCGCACGATCGACCCGGCCACCGACGCGTGGGTCAACGGGACGGTCACGCGCGGCTTCAACCGTGCGAACTCATTGGGCTACAACGCCTTCGGTGAGGTCACGCAGTCCAAGGACGGTACCGGCGCGGTGTCGGTGACCGAGTACGACGTGATGGGCCGCGTGATCGCGGGCACGGTGCCGGACTACACCCCACCTGGCGGGCAGCCCATCAAGGCCACCACCCGCACCAAGTACGACCAGCTCGGCAACGCGGTCGAGCAGCAGGACCCGCTGGGCCGGGTGACGGTCAACTCCCACGACCCGTACGGCCGGGTGCTCACCTCGACGCTGCCGCAGGTCGGCACCCAGCCGAGCGTGCTGACCTACCGGTACAACCGGGCCGGTGAACTGGCGGCGCGGACGGACCCGCAGGGCGCGGAGACCAGGGCCACCTACGACGAGCTGGGCCGGCAGATCACCACGACCGCCGTGGAGCGCACCACCGATCCCGTCGCGTTCTTCACCACCAGGACCGAGTACGACGACGCCGGCAACGTGCTCGCCGTCGAGACACCGCAGGGCAACCGGAAGCTCACGACCTACAACCGCGCCGGTGAACCGGTGACCTCGACCGACCCCACCGGACGCGTGACCGAGCTCGGCTACGACCTGGCCGGGCGGCAGGTGACGCGCAAGGACCCGACCGGTGTCGTGTCGGCCACCGGCTACGACCTGCTCGGACGCGCGGTCCGCGCGGCGCAGTCCGTGGGCGGGCAGGAGCTGCGGGCGTCGGTGATCGACTACGACGGCAACGGCAACGTGGTCCGCAAGGTCAGCCCGGAAGGCCGCACCACGACGTTCGGCTACGACGAGCTGAACCGGCAGTCGGTCGCGGTGGAGCAGATCGACGCGGGGAAGTCGATCACCGTTCGGACCGGCTACGACACGCTGGGCAACCGCAGCCGGTTCGTCGACGGCAAGGGCAACGTCACCGACTACACCTACACGCCGTGGGGTCTTCCGGAGTCCACTGTGGAGCCCGCGACCTCGTCGACCCCGGCGCTCGCCGACCGCACCTGGACCACGGTCTACGACGCCGCCGGGCAGATCGTGTCGCTGCGCAAGCCCGGCGGGGTGACCACGAGCCGTGAGTACGACGCGCAGGGCAGGCTGACGGCCGAGAAGTCCACCGGGGCCACCGACAGGTCCTTCGGTTACGACCGCGCCGGCCGCACCACCCGCGTGGACGGTGCGGGTGGAGCCACGTCGTACTTCTACGACGACCGCGGCAACCTGATCTCGCAGGCAGGCGCCGCCGGCACCGCGACCTACACCTACGACGGTGACGGCACGGTGGCGACGCGCACCGACGCCACCGGGAAGGCCACGTTCACCTACGACCCGGCAGGACGGCTGAAGACCGTGGCCGACCCGGTGACCAGCCGGACCGCCTCGTACGGCTACGACTCCGCCGGGCGGTTGTCCTCCACAGTGGACACTTCGGTCGGTGGCAGGGTGTTGCGCCAGTTCGGCTACGACGCGCTGAGCAGGCTCGCCTCCGACCGGCTGGACCAGTTCGGCGAGCCCGGTGTGCCGCCGCGCACGATCATCGGCGTCGACTACGCCTACGATCGCGACGACAAGCTGAAGTCCAAGAGCGGCAACAACTACGGCTACGACGGTGCGGGCAGGCTCACCTCGTGGACCGACCCGGCCGGCGCCGTGACGGCTTACGGGTGGGACGACGCGGGCAACCGCACCTCGGCCGGCGCCGACACGTTCACCTACGACGAGCGCAACCGCCTCAAGACCGGACCGGGTGAGACCTACTCCTACACCCCGCGCGGCACCCTCGCCTCGGTGACGGCGAACGGCTCGACGCGCACGCCCGAGTTCGACGGCTTCGATCGCCTGGTCCGCGACGGGGCAGCGGTGTACGGCTACGACAGCCTCGACCGGGTGGCCTCGCGCAACGGCACGAAGTTCACCTACGCGGGGCTGACGAACGAGGCGGTGTCCGACGGAAGCCGGCTGATCAGCCGGTTGCCGGACGGGACCGCGTTCTCCGACAAGGCCACCGGTGGCACCGGGCGGATGCTGTTCGCCGATCGGCGTGGAGACGTGATCGGGCGGTACCTCAACAACTCCGTGGACGGCAAGCGGACGTTCGACCCGTTCGGCAAGGTCACCGCGTCTTCCGGGGACACCTCGTCCATCGGGTTCCAGGGTGACTGGACCGACCCGGACACCGGCACGGTCAACATGTCGGCTCGCTGGTACGCGCCGGGGGCCGGGCAGTTCATCAGCCGCGACAGCGCGACGCTCGACCCGTCACCTTCGTCGGCGGCGAACCGGTTCCAGTACGGCGACAACGACCCGATCGGCAACATCGACCCCACCGGCCACGACGCCATCTCCGACATCTGTGAGCTCTCCTCGCCGGGACGAGACAAGAAGGGAAAGCAGAAGCAGAAGAGCGGCATGGGCGGCTGGTTGGACATCTTCACCGGGTTCATCTGCGGCAGTCCCCTCCGCGGAGACCAAGGGTGCGGAGGTATGCCCGGCGGGTGGCACAAGGGCGACAACGGCGACTACTACTGCCCCTACACGGGCAGGGACAAGCCCAAGAACACAGGCAGCCGAGGAATGCAGCTCGAGTGTTCGCGCGGCGCCTCCTGCTACGACAAGGTCGGTCCCGGCGCGCCGAGACCCCCTGTGGGGCCGGGGCCGGGGCCGGGAGTGCGCGACCCCAAGCGGCCGAACCAGCCGAGGACGAATCCGCCGCGCGTCTACTTCTCCCCGCCGCCCCCACCGCGCTGGGCGATCGACGCACTGACCGCACTGGGCACTCTGGCCGCCGGAGCGACCGTCGTCAACAGGGCGATCGAGATCCACGCCGTCGGCACGGGCACCCAGCTCATCGACCGCACCCTCGACCTGGTCGACGACGCGACGCGGATCACCAGGGACACCCCGCGGGTGCCACTGCCGATCCCCGTGCCCGTCGGCGAGCCGGAGAACGAGCCGGAACCCGACGAGGACTTCGACGAGGACGAATGCTTCGCGGGCCTGCGGGACGACGAGGTGTACAACACGCCACGCGAGAAGATCGAATACACCAAGAACTACCCCGGCAAACACCTCGGACTGAAGCCGAAGCGGGCGACAGGTGGTATCGCCTGCCTGATGACGACGGTGCCCAGCGAGGGCCGGGAGAAGCCCGGTAGGCCGATCGGCTACGAGAAAGGTCATCACAGCAGCCACATCATCGGGCATCAGCTGCACGGCGACGACTACTCCGACAACCTCGTGCCGCTCGACGGCAACGTGAACACGCCGGACATGCTGGCCGTCGAGAACGCGGTCGCGCGGCACCTCAACACCGGCCAGCGGATCTTCTACCAGGTGACGGTCAACTACGCGGACCTGAACGGCGTCGTGCCCGTCTCGATGACGATCATCGCCAAGGGAGACATGGGGTTCTTCTGCTCGGTGATCATCCGCAATCCGCGCCCGCCCAACGGAAACCAGAAGTGTCCGTGACATCTCTCCTGGGGGAAACAGTGAAACGAGCAGCACGTTGGTGCACAGCCGGTTTGGCCGTGCTGACAGTGATGGCCGGTGTGGCAACGCCGGCGACCGCGAAACCCGCGGCGACGGACGCGGTGACGTCGTCCAGACCCGCCGAGGCGGTGCCGAAGGACCAGGACGGCAGGCTGCTGCTGTACGTCGACGGCGTCCCCGCCGCGGCCAAGGCGGCTGTCCGCAAGCTCGGGGGAGAGGTGACGGCCAGCGCGGGCAACCGGATGCAGGTCGCCGTTCCCGCGGACAAGATCGGCGAACTGGCGAAAGTGCCGTCGGTGACCCAGATCCGCCGGCCGGAACGCGCCATCCCGATGGCGATCACGTCCGAGGGCGTCGCAGCGTCCAACGCGCACAACTGGATCGCCGCGGGCAAGAAGGGTGCCGGGGTCAAGGTCGGGATCATCGACGTCGGCTTCACCGGCCTCGCGGACGCCCAGGCCGCGGGTGAGGTGCCGCAGGCCGCCACCAACCTCAGCGGCTGCCGTGACGCGACGAAGTTCGAGCCGCACGGGGTGGCGGTCGCGGAGGTCGTGCACGACATGGCGCCGGACGCGGCGTTGGCACTGGCGTGCATCGACGGTCCGCTCGACCTGCCCGCCGCCGAGGAGTGGTTGCGGCAGCAGGGTGTTCAGGTGATCACGGCGGCGATCGGGTTCCTCACTTCCGGCCGCGGTGACGGCACCGGTGAGTCCGACAGCCCCGCCGACGTCGTGCGGAAGTCGAAGCAGGCCGGCGTGCTGTGGTCCGTGGCGGCGGGCAACCTCGCCGACCACCACTTCGCGGGCAACGCCGTGGACGTGAACGGCGACTCGTGGGTGGAGTTCAGCGGCACCGCGCAGAACAACGGGTTCAACGCCCGGCCGCACCAGAAGATCACGGTGGGCCTGCGCTGGGACGCCTGGGCACGGTCCACAGAGGACCTCGACGTCTACGTGATGAAGGCGCAGCGCCCGCCGACGGGCCTGACCGACCCGGAGATCATGGCGGCGGGCACGACCGGTCAGCGCGACGCGGCGGGCAAACCGACCGAGGAGGTGACGTTCAGCAACGGTGAGGACGCGCGGCCGTACTGGATCTACGTCAAGCGCCACAACGTGCCGGACTCCCGCAGGCTCGACCTGTTCGTGGCGGGTGCGGACAGCGCGTTGCAGTTCACCACGCCCGCCGGCAGCGTCACCGAACCGGCGACCTCGCCCGCCGTGCTGGCGGTCGGTGCGACGCGGCCGAACTCGGGCGAACTCGGGCGAGGCAGCGGCCAGGGCCCGACGGTGGACGGCAGGCAGAAACCGGACCTCGTCGGCTTCACCGAGGTGAGCACGTCGACGCTGACCGCGCAGGGCACCTCGATCGCGGCGGCGCACGTCGCCGGTGCGGCGGCGCTGCTGAAGTCGGCCAACCCGCAGCTCGACGCCGCGCAGCTGGAGAGCGCGCTGCTCGCGAGGACCAGCCCGAAGCGCTCGGACAACCTGTGGGGCAAGGGAACGCTGCACCTCGGGCAGCCCACCGACATCCCGACGGTCACCGGCTCCGGCTACACCCCGCTCGCGATCCCACGGCAGTTGCAGAACCGCACCTACGCGCCACGCGAGGTGTTCACGCTGCCGATGCCGGCGAACATCCCGAACGACACGACCGCCGTGGTGTTCAACGTCGCCGTGCGCACCGCGCCGGAGAGCGGCCCGGACGTGGCAAGCGGGATCGACGTGTTCCCGGAGAACCCTGCCGGTTCCAACAGCAAGGCGACCACGATCAAGGTGTGGCCTGGCAGCGGCTACCGCGACGTGATGGTCGTGGCGAAGGTCGGCGCGGACCGGGCCGTCCGGTTGCGGGCAGGAGCCGGTCACGTCGTGGTCGAGGCCGACATGCTCGGCTACTTCTCACCCGGCAGCGCGTCCGCCTACTTCGCCAAGCCCGTGCCGCAGCGGGTGCTCGACACCAGAGGACCTGGCAAGAGTCCGCTCGGCGAAGGCGAAGTGCGGGAGATCCAGGCACACGGCGTGGCCGGTGTGCCGTCCAACGCGACGGCGGTGCTGGTCAACATCACCGGTCTGGAAGCCACCGGCCACACGGCTCTCGCGGCCTACGCTCGCGACTACGCCGGGACGACGGTGAACTTCGCGGCTGCCGATCGCCTGTCCAACACGTCGATCGTCGCGATCGCCGACGACGGGAAGTTCCGGCTGCGCAACGCAATCGGCACAACCGGCGCGCTGGTCGACGTCGTCGGCTGGTTCGCGCCGGGAGACGGCGGCCGGTTCGTCGCGCTCCCCGAACCGACGCGGATCGTCGACACCGACACCGGAACGGGTGGCCGCACGACCGCCATCGGCCACGGCGAGAACGCGCAGTTCCAGGTGGGCGGCCAGGCGGGCATCGGTTCCACCGCATCGGCCGCCGTGCTCACCGTGAACGCGGCGGAGGACAGCCTCGGTACCGAGGTGTCCCTGAGCGCGTTCGAAGCGCATCGCAGCCCTGTCACGATGATGGGTCTGCGTCAACGGGAGACCATGGCCGCGACGACGTTCAGCCCTCTCGGCGCGAGCGGAAAGGTGTTGCTGCGCAACGAACGCGGCCGCGCCAGGGTGGCAGTGGACGCGGCAGGCTACTTCGTCGGCGGTCCCCGAGTGCCGGACGACGGCGGGTCGCACTGCGTGCAGCCGTTGGGGGAGCAGGGTTTCAACACCGCCTTCGACGGGCGCGTCGAGTCGACGCTGGCCGGATGGCAGACAGCTGGTTCGACCGGTCTCGTCGAACAGGGCTGTGAGCTCGCGACCCGGCCGGGTACGGGCGTCACCTGGTACTCCGCCCACACCTACGGCGGCGACTACACCGTCCGGTTCGACTGGAGAGCGACCGCGGACAACGCGAACTCCGGTGTGTACGTGATGTTCCCGAGCCCGGGCAGCGACCCGGCCGTGCCGGCGAACCGCGGCCTGGAGGTGGACCTCGGGATCAGCGGGGCGGGTGACATCAAGCCGGGACGACCCGCGCAGGGCAGCAACAACAACCCACGCGGGTTCTGGAACCAGATGGACATCACCGTCGCGTGGAACACGGTGACGGTGTGGAGCAACGGCCAGAAGGTCAACGAGTACACCACCAACGACCCGGCCCGGCTCAACGCCAACAGCTTCATCGGGATCCAGGCCGGCTCCGACGGCGAGGTGAACTTCCGCAACGTGCGGATCAAGCGGAACACCCCGGTGACGACCGGCCAGATCAAGGGCGTCAACAACCGCTGCCTCGACCTGTGGGACGGCAACCCGGACGACGGCAGGCTGACGTTGCGCGACTGTGCCCCGATCACCGGCCAGCTGTGGACCACGGCGGGTGATGGCAC
Organism: Lentzea alba; assembly: GCF_011067745.1. Classification (GTDB taxonomy): domain Bacteria; phylum Actinomycetota; class Actinomycetes; order Mycobacteriales; family Pseudonocardiaceae; genus Lentzea; species Lentzea alba. Next base: position 205,196 of record NZ_JAAMPJ010000007.1, on the reverse strand, counting down.
GATCATCACGGCGGGCCGGTGCATCACGGTCGACCGCGGGCTCACGGCTCACGGCACCTCGGTGCTGCTGTGGACGTGCGGTGCCGGTGAAACCGGTGCGCAGCAATGGGTTCTGCGGCCGGACGGGACGATCGTGAACCCCGCGTCGAACCGCTGCCTGACCCCGGTGTCGGGCGCGCACGGCGCGGCGATCCAGATCCAGGACTGCACCGGCCGGTCCGAACAGGTCTGGCGCACCTCCGAACAGCGCGGCACGATCGGCGCTCTCGTGAACCCGGCCGGAAAGTGCGTGGACGTGATCAACGGTGACCCGCGCAGCAACAACGTGCACGTCTGGGACTGCTGGCGCAATGCGGCCCAGGTCTGGACCGCCCCTGGCGACGGCTCGCTGCGGGCGGCGGGCAAGTGCCTCCTGGCGCACTTCGGCGGAACCGCTGCCGGCACTCCGGTCCTGCTGTGGGACTGTGGACCGAATCCTGGCTCGGGTGCCATGTGGGAGCTCCGGCCGGACGGCACCGTGCTGAACCCCGCGTCCGGCCGTTGTCTCACGGCGGCGTCGAACAACAGGGAGGCGCGGTTCACCCTCCAGGACTGCTCGTCGAGTGCGCTGCAGAACTGGCGGATGAGCGCGCAGCACCTGTGGGGCGGCCAGCTCGTCGGTTTCAGCGCCAAGTGCGTCGACATCACCGACGGCAACCCTGCCACCGGCCGCGTCTGGCTGTGGACCTGCAACTACGGCGAGTTGGGCCAGCACTGGGTAGCCACCGGTGACGGCACCATCCAGTCGAAGGCGCACTGCCTGGACATCGGCAGCACGGCCAACGCGTCGGCCATCGGTGTCGCCGGCTGCACGGCCGGTTTCCGCAGCCAGCAGTGGGCGCCCCGGCCGGACGGGACCATCGTCAACGTGCAGGCCAACCGGTGCGTCGACAACGACTCGGCCGGCACGGCCAACGGCAACAGGATCCAGATCTGGGACTGCCTGGCCAACGGCAACCAGCGGTGGGCGGTGCCGGTCCGAGCTAGCTGACCCCACGGTCCGCGGGCGGGGCGAACTCGTCCCGCCCGCGGAATTGGCGGCGGTTGTCGAGGCCTTGCCAATGACCCCTCGTGCCCGGCCGACGTTGCTGCTACGTTCGTGTGCTCGGATGCCGAGGGGGCGTTGTGTGGCGACGAGTCGTGCTCTTGTCCGTGATGATTTTGCTGGCCAGTGGGGGAATCGCGGCTGCTGACGCCGCACCACCGGCCAAGGTGCTGTCGAACTTCGAGAACTACTGGGGTGTCAGCCTCAACCGGGACTGCGGGTTCTCCCAAGCGTTGCCGAACGCGCCGGGGCAGAGCGTCTGGTTGTTCTGCGACACGGCGTGGACCGACTTCAACGGCGAGCACTTCATCGGCGGCTCCACAGCCGCTGTCGGTCCGTACGTGCCTGGTCAGGTGCCGACTGATCTCGACGAACTGCCGACTCCGCCGGCCGCGCCACGTCCGCACCCTCACTACGGCGGTCCGGCCCCGTTCCTGCCGACACCGACCGGACTGCTGAACCCCGCCGGGCAGCCGTGCACCGCCGACGGCACCCAGTATCCGGCGTCGTGGCTCACCGGGGTCACGGCCCGCCAGGGCATGCTGCTGATCACCTATGGCGACGTGTGCGTGACCAGGACCGCGACACCGTTCCTCGTGCAGCGCTTCGGGATCGCCGAATACGATCCGGCGGCGAACGCGATCCGTGCGCAGACCACCGTGATCTCCCGGCCCGGCGAGCAACTGCGGGCCGCGGAAATCCTCGGGTCTCCCATCATCTCCGGAGGCTACCTGTACCTGTACGGCTCGGAATGCACGGCGACGGCCTGGGGCGTGTGCGCCAGCGGCAGCACCTACACCGCCCGCGTAGCCGCGAACGCGGCGTCGTGGCGTTCCGTGAACGAGTACCGCTGGTACACCGACGGCGGAATGTCACGGGATCCGGCGGACGCGACGAATGTCATGCCCGCCGCACCGTTGGCGTTGTCCGTGCACGAGTTCACCGGTCACGGCCTGAACGCCATCGTGCAGAAGGATCTGGCCGGTGGCTTCGAGGTCTGGCGGGCACCCGGCCCGGCCGGTCCGTGGACCCGTGCCGGCGGGGGAAAGGTCGGCTGTTCCGGCGGCAGTGGCCTCGACCTGTGTCGTGCGCTGACCGGACATCCCGAGCTGTCGACGGACTCCCAGCTGATGATCTCCTACTTCAACCCGGGAAGCGCACACGTCGAGGTGGCCGCGTTCCCGTGGTAGTGGTCAGGAAGAGCCTGACACCTCGTTCGCGTCGGCGCGAGGTTTCTCAGTCACGCCCGGCACGGTGCTGGGCCGGCATCGCAGCTTCACCGTGCCGCTTGACCAGCACGGATGCAGTTTCGGCACGCACAGGGTTCGTACTCGTTGATCAGGCCGGGTGCAGCCGTGCTGCATCAGGTCGTGTGCCCACAGCGTCGACTGGACTGCTTTCCCGCACCGGGCGCCGGGTGGACTGGCGAGTGGACAGCACCGGCTGCACGAGTCGGCGTCGGTCCACCCCGGTGCGGGTGTTGATGAGAGCGATCAGCAGGTCGACCGCTTCGTCGCCCACCCGGTCCGGACGGAGGCTGACTGTGGTGACGGGCGGGGTCGTCGTCGCGTAGTCCGGATCCTCGCTGATGCACGCCACCAGCAGATCCTGCGGTACCCGAAGCCCGTGGTGCCTCGCAGCGGCGAGGATGTTGTGACCGGAGTCGGAGTAGACGCCGATGACGGCGTCGGGTCGTGGATCGTGGTGGAGCAGCCGGCCGACTGCCTCCCGTTCCGCCGTGAAGTAGTCGGGCAGTGAGTCGTACTCCTCGACGAGGGTGGCCATGTCGCGTTCGGCGCACCAGGATGCGTAGGCGCGTCCGATCTGGTGCGGATACGTGTCGTCGTGCAGCGGCAGGGTGAGCCCGATCCGTCGGGCGCCGGCCTCCGTGAGGTGGTCGAGCAGCAGACGCAGGCCCGCGTCGTAGTCGGTGGCCACCCACGCGTCGCCCCAGCGCGGCTGGGGCGGCGGGCCGTCGCTGACGATCGGGATGCCGCGCTCCCGCAGGAGGGAGCACACCGGGTCGTCGGCGCGCGGTGCGACGTGGATGACGCCGTCCATCGGCGCGTTGAGCCACATCCACGGTGACAACGAATTCGGCATCACCATGAGCAGGTAGCCGCGCTCGTGTGCGGCCGCCATCGCGCCCAGCGTCAGTTGTGCGTAGTACGGGATCTCGGTGTACGGGACGGGAAGCTCGCCGTACGTCGTCATGGTCAGGCCGAGCACGCCCGTGCCGCCGCAGGCCACCGCCTGGGCCGTGCTGGCCGGGGCGTAGCCGAGTTCGCGTGCCGCGGCGATCACGCGCTGCCTGGTCGCGTCGGACAGCCGTCCGGTGCCGTTGAGCGCGTTCGACACCGTGGCGGTGGACACCCCGGCCCGTGCGGCCACGGCTCCGAGCGTGGGACGCCGCCAGACACGAGTGTTCTTCATGTCCATCTCAACAGCCCTGTACCGGTTTGTGGTTAAGACGTTAATCACTCAACCTACCGGCGACAGCGGCAGGAACCGCCGCCGGGTCTGGAGTGATCACATGTCAGATGCCCCTCGACACAGCACTGCTGAAGATCCGTAGACGGCTGGTCACGTCAAGAACCTGCGGGGCCTCGCGGCCACTGGGAGGAGTGTGTCAAATGGACGAGAGGGAAGCGGTGGAGACGAGGATTTCTCAGGTGCGGCAACGCACCGTAGCTCCGGTCGTTGCGGCGCGGTGGGCGCTGTGGACGTTTGTCATCGTCAACCTGGTGATCGTCGAGGTCCTTTTTCTCACCGCGGGGACCGGCAAGAACGGGGTGCTCACCGTTGCCAAGTTCTTCGGGCTGCACGCCGCGGTGCTGATGCTGTTCCAGCTGCTGCTGGTGGCCCGGCTGCCGTGGCTCGACCGCCGTATCGGCATGGACCGGTTGACGGTGTGGCACCGGTGGGTCGGCTTCACCTTGCTGTGGACCATCCTCACGCACGCCGTGCTGGTGGTGCTGGGCTACGCGAGGCTCGATGACGCGTCGATGACGAAGACGTTCTTCGCGCTGGCCGGGGTGCCGGCCTCCCTGCTCGGGATGTGCGCCGCGATGATCGTCGTCGTGGTCGCCGCGGTCTCCGCCCGGTATGTGAGGCGGCGGCTGCGGTACGAGACCTGGCACGGTGTGCACCTGTTGCTGTACCTGGCGTTGGGGCTGGCGCTCGTCCACCAGTTGCTGGAGACCACGACCTTCAACTCCTCCGTGCCGGCGAAGGCGTACTGGTGGACCCTGTGGCTGTTCGCGTTCGGCTCCCTGGTCGCGGGCCGGATCGTGATGCCTCTGTGGCGCAACGCCTATCACCGGTTCCAGGTCGCGGAGGTCGTGCACGAGTCGGACGACGTCGTGTCGGTGCACGTCACCGGCCGCCACCTCGACAGGCTGCCCGCCTCGGCCGGCCAGTTCTGCATCTGGCGGTTCCCGGGGCACAACCACTGGTGGCTCGCGAATCCGTTCTCGCTGTCGGCGGCACCCGACGGGCGCACGCTGCGCCTGACCGCCAAGGCGGTCGGCAGCACCAGCGCCGGGCTGAGGTACCTCCCGGTCGGGAGCCGTGCGTTCGTCGAGGGACCGTACGGGGCGTTCACCTCGTTGCACCGAACGCGGCCCGGCGCACTGCTGATCGCCGGAGGAGTGGGGATCACGCCGATCCGGGCCCTGCTGGAGGAGGAACCGGCCGGCGACGTCGTCGTGCTTTACCGGGCGCACAACGAGAACGACGCCGTGCTGCTCGACGAGGTTCGAGCCCTGGTCGCGGACCGCGGCGGACAACTGCACCTGCTCACCGGTCGCACGGGAGAGGGCACGTCGCCGTTCGAGCCGGACCGTCTCCGTGCCCTGGTACCCGACGTGGCCGACCGCGACGTGTACGTCTGCGGCCCGCCCCCGATGACCTCGGCCGTGCTCGATGCGTTGCGCCGCTCGAAGGTTCCCCGCAGGCAGGTGCACTCCGAACGGTTCGGACTGGCCTGACGAGCGGAGACAGGCGATCTTCAGAGGTCGGGCAGCCCCGCCACCAGCCGCCAGATGCCGAGCAATACCAACGAAGTCCGTTTCCGACCGTACACAGGAGACTCGAATGGGATACCGGAAGACCCTGCCCTGGCTCGCTGCCGTGGCCTTCTTCACGACCGCGTGCAGCGGCGCGTCCGGCACCGGCACTGCCCCCGCGGCCGGCTCGTCGTCAGTGTCCGAGGAGCAGAACAAGACGCTCGTCCTGCGCCTGTACTCGGAGGCGTTCAACCAGGGCAAGACCGACGTGGTGAGGGAGCTCGTCGGAGCGGACTACGTGCAGCACGACAAGTCGGTGCCCGGCGGAGCCGACGGACAGGTCAAGCAGTTCCAGGACCTCAAGACGAAGATTCCCGGCGCGGTGGCGACCGTCAAGCGCACGGCCGCCGACCGCGACCTGGTGGCCGTGCACTGGCACGCGTCGGCCACCCCTGCGAACGAGGCGACCGGCGAGGCCAAGATCGACCTGTACCGGGTCGGCAACGGCAAGCTGGTCGAGCACTGGAGCATCACGCAGACCGTGCCGGCGACGACGGCCAGCGGCAACTCCCTGTTCAGCGACCAGTACCGGTACCCGAACGGGACGCCGACCCCGTCGGAGGAGCAGGAGGAGAAGAACCACCAGTTCGCGGTCGAGGCCTACCGCAAGCTCTCCGACGGTGACGCGGCCGTGATCGACACCAGCTGGGATCCGAGGTACTACCAGCACAACCCGGTGGCGGCGAACGGAACGGACCCGCTCAAGCAGTTCATGCAGCAGCAGGGCGTCACCCCGCCCAGCGGCACCCCCAGCGCAACCACCGGAAGCGGCCGCACCCAGTTCGGCCACACCCTCGCCGACGGTGACCTGGTGTGGGTCTCCAGCTCCGACTACGTCGTCGTGGACATCTTCCGCGTGGTCGACGGAAAAATCATTGAGCACTGGGACGTCGTCGCCGACGGCCAGCAGTAGCCCAGGAGGAAAGACCCGTCTGAGCCGCAAGGCTCTGATCATCGTCACCGTCGTGGTTCTCGCCGTGCCGGCCGTCGGTGCCACCGCCGTCATCAACGCCGCAGGACGATCCGGGGACGGTGTCCGCATCGTCGCCCGCCCGCTGCCCGGACACGCGCGGCACCGCCAGTGACAACGAGCTCGAAGCGTGCCATGACGCCGCGGGCGAGGTCGCGCACGCTCCGCAGAACCTCGCCCCCGTCCGGATTCTCCCGTTCACCCAGGCATCCGACCGGGCGAGCGGGAAGCTGCGGGTCGCATGGAGGTGATGGCGTGAGGCTTCGTACTCACCAGCGCGACTGAGCGCGCGTCCGACCAGGCGGTGCGACATGGGTCGCGTGAGCTGCGGCGACGACTTTCGAGCGGCACACGGGTACGTCGCCGCCAAGACGATCCGGGTCGACCGCTGCCAGGCCGCGGTCGGCGCGGCTGCATCCCCGAAGCGGACGGGGGAGCAGGGCGAGTGTGCGAGAAACAGTCCCAGAGCCGGCGATCTCTTGACGGTTCAGCGGCGGAGACCTCATCATCTGGGGCAATTTCCACGGCCTGCGTGAGTGGCGCTCACGGTGAGCGGGCCGGGACGGTGTCCAGGTGGCTGCCTGGTGTCGCGACGACGCGAAGGGGACATCTGTGCACCGCTTTCTTTTGACTCCAATTGTTAACGCTAACATGGCTGTCTGCCGCTCTGGCGCGTTCGAGTCACCACGCTGTTGGTCCCCTGTCTGTGCGGGATCCCGCAGTAGCTGACCTTCAGTGCAGTCTTGTTAACGCTCATCTCAAAATGGTTCGCGGAGGGCTGAATGCGGTCGAATCGTTCGACAATCTGGCGCCGGTCATTAACGGCGATTCTCGGCGTTGCAGCCCTCACGGCGTCATCAATGAGCGTCACGCCCGCCGCCGGTGCGGCCACGACGCTCGACGAAGGACTGGTCGTCCGCTACGACCTCGCCCAGAGTTCCGGCACCACCGTTGTCGACACGTCCGGCAACGGCAGAGACGGCACGCTGAGCGGTGACGCTGTCTGGCAGGGCGGTTCGCTGAGCCTCGGCGGCTCGAACGGTCACGTCCGCCTGCCTGACCACATCATGCGCGGGCTCACGGACATCACCGTGTCCGTCCAGGTGAACGTCGCCGCCGACCAGGGCACCCCCTATTTCGTCTGGGGTCTGGGAAACACGCTGAACGGCGCCGGGAACGGCTACCTGTTCACCACCGGTGACGGGTATCGCACGTCGATCGCCTCCGGCAACTGGTCCACCGAACAAACGGTCTCCACCAACCGCAACCTCGCGCGTGGCAGCTGGCGCACGCTCACGTACACGCTCGCCGGTGGTGTCGCCGTGCTGTACGAGGACGGCATCGAGGTGGCTCGCAAGACCGACGTGACGATCACTCCGGGATCGATCGGCGGCGGCACCACGACCGCCAACTACCTCGGTCGTTCGGTGTACAGCGCGGACAAGTACCTCAAGGGTCAGGTCCGCGACTTCCGCGTCTACGGCCGTGCCGTGACGGCGGCGGAAGCGAACGCACTCGGCGAGCGGACCGCCGCCGGCCGTGCCGCCGCCGACGCCGCCGCGCTCAGTCTCGGTGACACGTCCGCCGTGACCGGGAACCTCACCCTGCCGGCGAAAGCCGCGGGCGGCTCCACGATCACCTGGTCCTCCAGCAACCCGGCCGTGGTGTCGGCGACCGGTGTGGTCACCCGGCCCGCGCCGGGCTCGGGCAACGCGACGGTGACGCTGACCGCGACCGTCAGCTACGCCGGGTTCTCCGCCACCCGCACGTTCACCGTGACGGTGATCGCGGACATCACCGACCGGCAGAAGGTCCGGAACGCCTTGAAGGACATCGTGATCTGGGACCAGGACGCGGTCCGGGGCAACATCACGCTGCCGGCGAAGGGCGCGGGCGATGTCACGTTCACCTGGCGCAGCGACGACAAGCGCGTCGTTACCGCGGACGGTGTGGTGACGCGGCCGCCGTACGGTTCCAAGCCCCGCAAGGCACATCTGAGCGTCCGCGCGACCAAGGGGAAGGCGAGCAGCGTCCGTGACTTCATCCTCACGGTGCTGCCACTGCCCAAACAGGAAGCGCGGGAAGGCTACGCGTTCGCGTACTTCACGGGTGAGGCGACGCAGGACACCGAGCAGGTGCACTTCGCGGTGAGCCGGGGCAACGACCCGTTGCACTGGGACGAGCTCAACGGCGGCCGGCCCGTGCTGAAGTCGCAGTACGGCGAGACCGGGGTGCGTGACCCGTTCATCATCCGCAGCCCGGAAGGCGACAAGTTCTACCTCGTCGCGACCGACCTGCAGATCAACGATGGACGTGGGTGGGGAGCGGCCCAGCAGCACGGCAGCAAGTACCTGGAGATCTGGGAGTCCACCGACCTCGTGACCTGGTCGGAGCAGCGGCACGTGCGCGTCTCGCCCGACACGGCAGGCATGACGTGGGCACCGGAGGCGACCTACGACCCGGCCATCGGCGCCTACGTCGTCTACTGGGCGAGCATCCCGTTCGCGGCCGACGACCCGGACCACAACAACTGGTCGCACGCGCGGATGTACTACTCGACCACCCGCGACTTCCGGACGTTCACCGAGCCGAAGGTCTGGAACGACCCCGGCCAGGGCGTCATCGACGCCACCGTCATCAAGGACGGCGACTACTACTACCGCCTCACGACCGACGAGAAGGTCATCGGCAAGTGCACGCGCGACATCGTGCTCGAGCGTTCGAAGGACCTGCGCGCCGTGGACCTGCCGACCACGAAACCGCGCAACTGGGAACTGGTCGACGACTGCATCCGTACGCCCCTCGGCACGGACTGGGTCGAGGGCCCGACGTTGTTCAAGTCCAACGACGGCAAGAAGTTCTACGCTTTCATGGACGAGACGCCGAACCGCGGCTACATCCCGTTCGTCACTGACTCGCTGGAGAACCCGAACTGGCAGATCCCGGCGGAGTACTCACTGCCGCGCGCCCCGCGGCACGGCACCGTCCTGCCGGTGACCAAGGCCGAGCTCGAGCGGCTGCGCAAGGGCCCGCTGCCGGTGACCGCCAACAGGAACGGCGTCGTCGCCGACTACGACCTCACCGGCGGCTCCGGCACGACGGTCACGGACGGCTCCGGCAAAGCACGCAACGGCGTGCTGCACGGTGACGTCACCCGCTCGTCGGACGGCCTCGCCTTCGGCGGTACCGACGGTTACGTGCACCTGCCGAACAACCTCATGACCGGGCTCGACGCGATCACGGTGTCGGCACGGGTGTGGGTGGATCCCGGCCAGCAGACGCCGTACTTCCTGTTCAACCTCGGCAACAGCACGAACGGCGCGGGTGACGGCTACCTCTTCGCCAGCGGGGACAGTTACCGGGCGGCCATCGCGCCCGGCAACTGGTCGACCGAGCAGAACGCCAACAGCGGGCGCAACCTCGCCCGAGGAACCTGGCACACGTTGACCTACACGCTGGCCGGTGGGACAGGACGCTTGTACGACAACGGGGTCGAGGTGGCCCATGTGGACGGTGTCACGACGAAACCGGGTGATCTGGGCAGCGGCATCACGACGTCGAACTACATCGGCCGCTCCGCCTACGGCGCGGACAAGTACTTCAAGGGCAAGATGAGCCGCTTCACCGTGTGGAACCGCGGTCTCACCACGTCGGAAGTGCTGGAGCTGCCGGGCAACGAGACGGCCGTCACGTCGGTGAGCCTGGACGCGCTGAAGGTTCCGGCGGTCGTCGACAGCCAGGCCGGCACGATCCTCCTGCCCGTGAAACCCGGCACGGACCTGCGTCGCCTGGCACCTCGACTCGAGGTCGCGGAGGACGCGAAGGTGTCGCCCCGCAACGGATCGCGGCAGGACTTCACCAAGCCCGTCACCTACACGGTCACCGGAGCCGACCGGAGCAAGCGCACCTGGACGGTGCGCGCGGCCGTCATGAACAGCCCGGCCCTTCCTGGCTACAACGCGGATCCGAACATCGTCCGGTTCGGCGACACCTACTACATCTACGCCACGACCGACGGCTTCCCAGGCTGGTCGAGCACGTCCTTCAACGCCTGGTCCAGCAAGGATCTCGTGAACTGGACGAAGCACGAGAAGATCCTCGACCTCGGGCCGGGAGTGTCGTGGGCGGACAGCCGGGCCTGGGCACCGACGATCGCGCAGAAGAACGGCAAGTACTACTTCTACTTCTGCGCCGACGCCAAGATCGGCGTGGCGGTGGCCGACTCGCCCACCGGCCCGTTCACCGACGTGCTCGGCAAACCTCTGATCGCGTCGAACCCCAACGGAGGCCAGGCCATCGACCCGGCCGTCTTCACCGACGACAACGGCCAGAGCTACCTGTACTGGGGCAACGGCGAAGCGTACGTGGTGCCGCTGAACGCGGACATGACGTCGTTCGACGCGACGAAGATCAAGCACGTGACCGGGCTGGACGGCTTCCGCGAGGGACTGTTCATGACCAAGCGCGGTGGCACCTACCACCTCACCTGGTCCATCGACGACACCGGCAGCGAGAACTACCGGGTCGGCTACGCCACGGTCACCGGGCCCATGCTCGACGGCCTGGTCAACCGCGGTGTCGTCCTGGAGAAGGACCCGTCACTCGGCATCCTCGGCACCGGGCATCACAGCATCGTCCAAGCGCCGGGAACCGACGACTGGTACATCGCCTACCACCGCTTCGCCATCCCGGGCGGCGACGGCACACACCGTGAGGTGACCATCGACCGCCTCCGGTTCAACGCGGACGGCACCATGGCCAAAGTCGTGCCCACGCTCCAAAGCGTCACCCGCTGACCCGGCAAGCGCACCAGGAAGCCGCACCGTCCGGCCTCCTGGTGCGCTTCGTCATTCGCGTCAACCGGCCAGGGACCTCGCCGATGACCCTGGCCGCCGACCACTTCGCACTCCTCGCGCCGAACTGCTGGATCGCACGCTGATCTGAGCCCGCCCAGATCGGCAGGACCGTCTCGGCGGAGTCGTCCATGAGCATCACCATGCCGCTTGACCTGCATGGATGAGGTTTTCGGCACGCACGTCCCTTTGTCCGACGCCTGTGGAAAATCCGCTCAAGACTTGGCTCAACTGGTACGGCGAACGGGTGAAAGGGCATCATCGGCGTCCTGCCTCAGAAAGGACCCCGTGCGATGTCCGCCGACGCGACCAGCCGCAGCACGTCCGCGACGATCTCGCCCAACATCCTGCGGTACCTCACCGCGGTGACCGACGAGCTCGGCGCCGATCTGCGGCCGGCGCTGGCCCGCGTCGGACTCGACGAGCAGATGTTGCAGTCAGCCGACCTGCGGGTGTCCTACCGCCAGGGCAGCGAGGTCATCCGCTGTGCCCTGCAGCTCACCGGAAGTGACCACCTGGGGCTGCGGGTGGGCGCGCGGCAGCACCCGACCGCGTGGGGCCTGATGGGGTTCGCCCTCATGGCGGCCGGCACGCTGCGCGATGCCGTCGAGACCGGTGTGCGGTTCCAGAACCTGTCCGGCGCGATGGTGGTGTGGTCGGCGGGGCAGGCGGACGCGGGCTTCACGCTGTGGGCCGACCAGCCCGATCCGGCGGTGGACGCGGGCGTCGGCACGTTCCTCGTCCAGGAGGCGTTCGCGAGCGTCGTCACGGTCACCCGGCACGCGCTCGGTGCCGAGTTCTGCCCACGCCACGTGGACTTCCTCTTCGCCGCCCCGCCCGATCCCGCGCCGTACCACGAGCTGTTCGGCTGCCCGGTCCGCTTCTCCGCCGCCCGCAACGGTTTGGCGTTCCCCGCCGCGTGGGTGCGCACCGAGATGCCCGGCCGCGACCCGGTCACCTTCGCGTCGCTCACGACGTTGCTGGACGAACAGCTGGCGTCCCGGCGCACCCGGCAGGACCTGTTGGAGGTGCTGGAGATATCGATCGCGCAGAGCCTTCCGGACGTGCCCACCTTCGCCGAGCAGGCCCGCAGGCACGCTACGGGAGAACGCACGCTACGCCGCCGCATCGCCGAGTGCGGGACGACCTACGAGGCACTCGTCGACGGCGTGCGGCGGGAGCGGGTCGAACTGCTGCTGCGCCGCCCGGACGTGACGCTGACCGACATCGCCCGCCAGGCCGGGTTCTCCGACGTCCGCGCACTGCGACGGGCGATCCGCCGCTGGCACGACATGACCGCGGTCGAACTGCGCGACACGGTGCACCACTCCTGATCACCTGGTGCGGATCCAGACGGTCTTCTCCCTGCTCCACTGGTCGAACGCGGTGGTGGACTTCTCCGCGGCGCCGAACCCCGACTGCTTCCAGCCGCCGAACGGCGTGGTGAGGTCGCCTTCGCTGTAGGAGTTGACGGACACGACCCCCGCGTGGATCCCGCGCGCCAGCCGCCACGCAATGTCGATGTCCCGCGTCCACACCGAGGCGGCGAGGCCGTAGTCGGTGGCGTTGGCGAGGCTGACCGCTTCCTGTTCGGTGGCGAAGGTCTGCACGCTGACCACCGGCCCGAACAGCTCGGTGGTGAGCAGCTCCGTCCCGGCCGGAACGTCGATCAGCACCGTCGGTGGGTAGTAGGAGCCGTTGGGGTGCAGGCCTTCCGGTAGTTCGACGGCGTGCACACGCGCGCCCGCCTTCCATGCGTCCTCGACCGCTCGCGTGACACGGGCAACCGCGGCATGACTGATCAACGGGCCGATCCTGGTGTCCGGATTGGACGGATCGCCGATCACGAGTTCGCGTGCTGCGGCGGTGAACCGCTTTGTCACTTCGTCCGCGATGTCCTGGTGCACCAGGATCCGGGAGCCGGCCGTGCAGTTCTGGCCCGAGGTGAGGAAGGCGGCCTCGATCATGTTGTCGATCAGGTCGTCGAACCCGAGTGCGTCGGGCATCAGCACCTGTGGGCTCTTGCCGCCCATCTCCAGCGACACGCGCTTGAAGTTGGTGAGCGCTGCCGTGGCGAGGACGTGCCGCCCGGTGGCCGTGGAACCCGTGAACGACAACGCGCCGACCACCGGATCCCGTGCGAGCGCGGCGCCGGCGATGTCACCGAGCCCCGGCAGCACCGTCAGCACACCTTGCGGCAACCCCGCTTCTGTGGCGAGCCGCGCCACGTGCAGCACCGAGCGCGGCGTCGGCTCCGCGGGTTTGAGCAGCAGGCAGTTACCGGCGGCGAGCGCGGGACCGATCTTCCACGCGGCCATGGCGAGCGGGTAGTTCCACGGCAGGATCGCGGCTGCCACGCCAACTGGTTCGCGGGTGATCACGCCGAGGTGGCCGGGTCCGGTAGGTGCGACGCGGCCGAACATCTTGTCCGCCGCCTCGGCGAACCAGCGCACCGACTCGATCGCGCCGGGCACGTCGCCGGTGCGGCACTCGGTGATCGGTTTGCCCGCGTCCTCGCTGTCCAGGCGGGCCAGGAGCTCGGCGTCGCGGTGCATCAGGTCGGCCAGCCGCAAGAGGATCGCCGCACGTTCTCTTGGCGGCAGCCGCGACCAGACGCCGCTCTCGTGCGCCTTCGCGGCTTGTCCGGCGGCCTCCGCGACTTCGGCTTCGCCGGCGGCGGGCACGGTGGTGATCAGTTCGCCGGTGGCGGGGTTGCGGACCTCCAGGGTCGTGTTCACACCGCCTCCTCGTACCGGAAGACCGCAGGCACCGGCGCCCTGCCCTCGGTGGGCCACCCCATCTCCTTGGCGAGCTTCCTGACGTACTTCACGTACGCGCCACTGTCGACGTACCCGGTGTGCCGCGGCGAAGCGACGAACTTCAGCCCCGCGGTGAGGTCGGGCCGATCCTCACGGATCATGCGCGCAAACCGTTCCGGTCCATCTTGGACGTACGCGGCGATCAACTGCGCCTGCAGGTCGAAGAGCCGGTAGGCGCCCGAATTCGTCTCGATGAACCCGACGCCGCACAGCCCGTGGTGCTCGCGGGAGAACACCGACAGGTACAGGTCCGGGTGCTGCTCGTCGCCGAAGTACCGTTGGGCCACCGGAACCGCGTGCCGGTAGCCGGTCGCGAACAGGATCAGGTCGAAGTCGTCCGAGGTGCCGTCGGCGAAGTGCACCGTCGTGCCGTCGGTATCCGCGATGCCGGGCTTGGCGGTGATGTCGCCGTGCCGCAGGTGGTGGATCAGCATCGAGTTGATGACCGGGTGCGTCTCGAACAGCCGGTGGTCCGGCGCCGGCAGGCCGAGCCTGGCCGGGTCGCCGTCGAACATCCTCAGCAGCGCGCCGAAGACCTTCTGCTCCAACCACTTCGGCAGGTGTGGCCCGCCGTCGGACAACGTGTCGACCGGGCGGCCGAACAGGTGCTTCGGGATGAACCAGTATCCACGGCGCATGCTGATCACCGCGTGGTCGGCGGTGCGGGCCGCGTCGCAGGCGATGTCGCAGCCCGAGTTGCCCGCGCCCACGACGAGCACGCGCTTGCCGCGCAGTTCGGCGGCGTCGCGGTAACCTGCCGTGTGGCGGACCTCGCCGGTGAAGTTGCCCGGCAGCTGGGGGATGTTGGGGTGCCACTGGGAACCGGTGCACACCACCACCTGCCCGTGCACGGTGCTGCGGCCGTCTGCCCGCGTGACCGTCCAGGTGCTGTCGGCGTTCTTGACGACGTCACGCACCTCCACCCCGAACTCGATGCGCTCGGTCAGCCCGTACGCGTCGGCGAACGACCGCAGGTAGCCCAGCACCTGCCGGTGTGACGGGTAGTCGGGGAAGTGGTCCGGCATCGGCCAGCCGCCGAAGCCCGACCGGGTCTTGCTGGAGATGAAGTGCGCGGAGGAGTACATCGGGCTGCCGGGGTTGTCGATGTCCCAGATGCCGCCGGCCGCGGTGTGCCGTTCGACGTGGGTGTACGGCAGGCCCCGATCGGCCAGTGCGCGGGCCACCGCGAGTCCGGCGGGGCCGGCTCCGATGACGCACGTGTCGGGTTGGATGTCCACGGACGCCGCCTTTCTGCTTCGACTCTGCGACTGAACGTAGGGACTCGGCACTCAGCCGGAACTGGCGTCACCGGCCGGGATGGGGACTCCGGCGGCCACCCGGTTGTCCGCGGCCGTCGTCATCCGCAGCAACGGCAGCGAGGCGACGACCATGCCGAGCGCGAACACCGCGCCCAGCACCCCGGGGCCCGCGTGGTCCAGCAGCAGTCCGACGGCCAACGGGCCCGCGCCGGTGCCCAGCGCCGAGGAGCCGCTGAGCGAGGCGACCCACCTGCCCGACGGGTCGAGCACGGCCGCGGCCGCCACCATCTGCACCAGCACGGCCAGCTGGCAGGCCTGCCAGACCACCGCCGCCGCGGTGAAGAGCGCCGGTTCGTCGCTGATCACCACCACGGCCATCGAGATGGCCTCCACGACGACGAAGACCACCATCGATCTGAGCCGCCCGAACCGGCGGGCCGCCGGTGTGCCCGCCACCGCGCCGGCCAGCGCCACGACACTCGACACCGCGAGGATCAGCGACACGGCGGTGGCGTCCAGGCCGGTGTGCTCGCGGCCGAGCACGGAGGCGTAGGCCCACGTGCCCTGGGTGATCGTCCAGAGCGCCGCGGTCCCGATCAGCAGGACGGCAGACGGCCGCCCAGTCGCCGCTTTAGTGGTGGCGGCAGGACTCTCCGGCAGCGTCCCCACCAGGAACCAGGCAGGCACACAGCACGCCGCGAGCAGCAAGAACCCAGCTCCCGCCCACTGCTCGTTCACCAGCGGCACCGCCACGATCATCAGCGCGGCGACCACCACCGTGCCCGCCACCGCGACCGCCGACGCCCGGTCGGAGTCCTCCGTCGCCGCCAGCGACGCCGTGGCCGCCGCGTAGACGATCCCGAGTGCGGCACCCAGCAGCAGGTTGGTCAGCAGCAGCGTGACCGGGTCGTCGGCCAGGGCCACCCACAGCGCTCCGAACGCCGCCAGCACGAGGCCGAGGCGCACCATCGCGACCCGGCCCGTCCTGGCCGCGCGGGCCGCCAGCAGGAGGGTCACGACGGCGGTCGCCGTCAGCTGGGCCGCACCGACCAGTCCCGCGCCCGCGCCGGACAACCCGGCGCGGGACGCGAAGTCGTCGATGAACACCGGCATCACGTTCGTGCCCGCGCTGCCCATCGCGACCCCGGCGACCAACGCGGCCGCGGCACCGAGGGACAAGACCTTCGGCACGGGTCAGCCCGCCCAGACGTCTTCGACGTAGCGGTCGGACTCCCGCAGCCCGGCGAGCCACAGGGCGGCCTGGCGCTCGTCACCGCCGGTGTGCTTGCGGTGCAGCTCCATGAACGCCTCGCGCACCGCCGGTGCCATCCGGCGGCCGTCACCGCAGACGTACACCCGGCCACCGCGCGACAGCAGCTCCCAGACCTCGTCGCCCTCAGCGGCGATGCGGTCCTGCACGAACGTGACACCGTCGACGGGTGCCTGCGAGAAAGCGGGACGCATGCTCACCGCACCCGCCTCCTGCGCCGCCTCCATCTCCGCGCGGTGCAGGTAGTCGACGTCCGGGTGGTCGCAGCCGAAGTAGGACAGCAGCGGACCGCGCTCGCCCGTGTGCAGCCGGTCGAGCACCACGCCGCGGAACGGCGCGACACCCGTGCCGGCGCTGACGAGGATCACCGGGACATCGGGGTCGAGCGGTAGGCGGAACGAGTCGCCGGCGGTCAGCACCCTGGCCTGGATCACGTCACCGGCGTGCACCGTCTGCAAGTAGCGCGAGGCGATGCCCTGGAACGTGCCCTCACCACCGCGGTGCGGTGCGGACAGCAGCGACACCATCAGGTCCACCTCCCCCGGTGACGCGTGCGCGGAAGACGAGATCGAGTAGTGCCGGGCCCGCATCACCGGCAGCAGTTCCAAGTAGCGCTCGAACGGCAGCTCGCAGGCGCGGTACTGCTCCAGCAGGTCGAGCACGCTGTGGTGGCCGGGCTCGGTCGCGGCGAGCGGTGCGCGTTCCGGCGGACACGCGGTGTGCTCGGCCAGCACGGCGATCTGCTCGGCCGTGGCGGGATCCTGCAGCTCGACGAGGTCGGTCAGCAGGCGGCGCAGGGTCAGCGGACGGTCGACCGGCAGGCTGTTGCGGCCGCGGCGGCGGGACTTGACCCGCACCGTGCGGTCGAGGTCGAGCCCGAAGCGGGCGGCGACGCGCTGCACCAGATCGTCCGGGTTGTGCGGGAGGACCGCGAAGTGGTCGCCGGTGCGGTAGGTGACGCCTTCCGGCAGGCGCACGCGCAGGAACCGCTTGGACCGGCCGAGCGGGTGCTCCACGTCCACCAGCTCGCAGGCCTCCAGCACCTGCATCGGCTGGACGCCGTGCCGCGCGGCGAGCTCACCGGTCACGGACTCGGAGGCGTCCTCCAACTCGTAGACCCCGGCGCTGGGCTCGTCCTCGACCGCGGCGGCTTGAGCGGTGCCGTAGCGCTCCATCAGCGCGGTCCACAGGTCCGCGGTCCAGCGGTCGACGGTGCCGGCGAAGTCACCGGCGGCGTCCGCGGCCCCGCGTTCCAGCAACCGGACCGCGCCCGCCGCTGCCAGCCGCTCGTCGATCAGCTGCGGGACGCGTTGGTAGGTGGCGGCCCAGTTGCGGTCGCCGACGCCGAGCACGGCGTACGGAAGTCCTTGCAGCGAACCGGGTTCGAGCTCTTCGGTCCATGCGAGGAACCGTGCCGCGTCGTCGGTGGGACGGCCGTTGTACGAGGCGGCCACGATCACCACCGGGTCGCCCGACCCGGCCAGTTTGCCCGCCATGTCGTTCAACGCCGCCACCGTCGTGGCGAAACCGCGCTCGTCGCCGTCGACGGCGAGGTCTCCGGCGATCCCCGTGCAGGTGCCGAGGTTGGAGCCGTGCAGCAAGGCCAGCGCGGTACCTGCTGCACGGCTGACTGTGGTGGCGCCGACCGCCGTGGTCCGGTCGGCACTCACGGTGGCACGGCGCCGCTCGCCGCTGGTGCGCCGGGCCAGGCGCAGCGTGAAGGCGTCCGGCTTGAGCGTCAGCGACTGCTTGATCTTCAGCTCGTAGTTGGTGTGGTCGATGAACCGGTAGCGGTGCACCAGCAGCGCCAGCACCAGGGTGGCCTCGTGCAGCGCGAACTGGCGGCCGATACAGGCGCGTTCGCCACTGCCGAACGGCTTGAACAGGTGCACCGGCCGGGTCTCCTCACGTTCGGGCGAGAACCGCTCCGGGTCGAACAGCTCGACGTTGTCGCCCCACGCCGGGTCGCGGTGCAGCTGCGGGATCAGCACCAGCAGCCCCTCGCCCTGGCGCACCGCGTACTTGCCGCCGATCACGGTGTCCTCGACCGCTTCGACGCCGTACACCGGCGCGGTCGGCCACAGCCGCAGGCTTTCGCCCAGCACCTGCCGGAGGTAGGTGAGCTTGCCGATGTCGCCGTACTCCGGCTCGGGGTTCTCCGCGTCGCCCCACAGCGTGTCCACTTCGGACTGAGCGCGGGCCAGGGCTTCCGGGTGCTTGGTCAGGTAGTGCAGCGCGAACGACAGCGCGCCACTGGTCGTCTCGTGTCCGGCGATGATGAAGGTGATCGCTTGGTGACGGATGTTCACGTCGTCCAACGGCTCGCCGGTCCGTTCGTCGCGGGTGTGCAACATCCGGCCGAGCAGGTCGCCGGTGCTGGTGTCACCGGAGGCCCGGCGGCGGCGGATGACGTCGTCCACCAGGTCCTGCATGCAGGCCAGGTCCTCGCGGAACTGCTCGGCCTTGCCCCACTGGAACAACCCGCTCCACGGCAGCGCCTCGCCTTTGGCCTGGGCGAAGTCGAGCGCCCTCGTCAGCGCCGTCACGAACGGGTGCGGCTGGGTGCGGGCGAACGACTCGAAGTCGTAGCCGAAGCCGCACAGCCCGATCGTGTCGAACGTCAGCCGGGTCATGTCCTCGGTGACGTCGACGGCGTCCGGAGCGTGGTCCCACTTCTCGATCAACGTCCTGGCCACGTCGACCATCGTCGAGTGGTAGCCGCGCATGGCGCCCAGCGAGAACGCGGGCAACAGGACGTCGTGCGCCTTCTGCCAGTTCGGCTCGTCGTTGTACGCGGTGAAGAGCCCGTCTCCGCCGATGTCGCGCAGCAGCACCAGATCGGGGTGCAGGTTCTTGCGGAACCGGGTCTCGTCCGACAGTTCGGTGACGAGGTCGAGGCGGGAGACGAAGTTGATCTCCCGGTCGAACACGCGGAGCTTGAACAGCCCTCCGAGCTCCTTGGCCTCTGCCATGACGTGCAGCAGGCCGTCGACGCCGCTGGGAATGTCGAGAGCGTGACCGACCAGTGGCCAGGACGGGCGCTCGGGAATCGGCTCGGTGGCGGGGACGTGCGTCATCGGGTTGTGCCTTTCGCGCTGTGGTGGTTCAGATTCGTGACACGTGCGGGAGTCAGCGTTCGGGCACGAGCTCCCAGCGGCCGCCGTTGCGGCGAGCCAGCCCGCGGCGCTCCAGGTCCTCGAGGTAGCGGACCATCCCGGCGTCGCCGCGCTTGCGGAAGAACGGCAGGATCTTCGGCAGCAGGTTGGGCAGCAGCATCGCCAGCCGAGCGCTGAACGACTCGCGCGGCCGGGCGTAGGCCTCCAGCCGTGGCTTGTCGAGCATGCTGACCGTGGCCGCCACCACGTCGGACGGCTGCTGCGGCGGCTCCTGGAACTGCATGGAGTTGCCGCCGTCGACGGCCTCGCGGCGCAGCATCGGCGTGTCGGTCGCGGACGGCAGCACCGATCCGGCCAGGATGCCCTTCTCCCGCAGGTCGAGCCCGATCGACAGCATCGCGCCGCGCAACCCGAACTTGGACGCGCAGTACACCGGCGTCTCGCCCTGCGGGAAGAGACCGGCGAGCGAAACGGTGCTGATCACCCGCGGGTCGCGCGACTTCCACAGCAGCCCGATCCCGAGCCGCGTGGTGACCAGCGGCGAGGTCATGTTGAGCGCGATCTCGCGCTCGATGCTGGGGATGTCCCGCTCGTCGAACCGTTCGGTGCTGGTCATGCCGACGTTGTTGACCAGCACGTCGAGCCGGCCGTACTCCTCGCCGATCCGCTCGAACAGCTGCTCGATCTGCGTCCAGTTCAGGAGATCGCAGCCCACGCCGAGGTGGCGAGCACCGGGCAGCTCACCCGCGACCTTCTGCGCGCGGGCCTCGTCGATGTCGACCACGACGCACTGGGCGCCACCGGAGGCGAACCGGTGGCACATGGCGCTGCCGATGCCGCCCGCGCCTCCCGTGACGGCGATGACCTTGTCCCGGAAGTCGTAGCTCATGGTGGGTGCCCTTCGTGACGGCCGTTCATCTCTTGTCACGAAGTTATTTGGGTGCGGCGGGCCTGGAACTGGCCGACGCGGCCAGAGAGGGAACCGCAGCGGCCACCCCAGCAAAACGAAACCGCCGAGGACCAGAAGAGGGTCTTCGGCGGTTTCGTCCGAAATGGACAGGAACAGGCAGTCGTGCCGGTGACCGCGGTGCCTGACTTGGCTAGGTGGTAGGAGACCTGGGTGCCGCTCCAGCAATGGAACGTGAGGGTTGCTCGCTGGTTGTCCTTGGCATTGGCGAAGTGCGGAGAGGTTGTGCGCGCGCTGACCGAGTCCAGTTTGGACGAGTTGGAGTCCAAGGCGCTGATCGCGAGTCTCGGAGAGGCGCAGTCACCACTTGAGGAGGCAGTGTGACAGCGGTTCACAGGGTCTCGATGAGCTTCCTGAGTGGTGTGGCGAGGTCCGGGTGGTCGCCTTTGTCGATTCGGTGCAGCAGCCGGGCTGCGACGTAGAGCTGGGCGAGTTGTCCGGCGTCGGTGTTGAGCACGTCGGCGAAGATGTGGCGCACTCGTGCTGCGGTGTCGGGTACGAGAAGGCTGTAGCAGAGCAATGTGGCTGCGTCCGTCCCTGCCGGACCGCGGCCCCACAGTGCCCAGTCCAGCAGGCTGAAGTCCGGTCCCATGAGGTTGGCCCAGTGCAGGTCGCCGTGCACGGTTTCCCAGTGGCGGACCACGGGGTTCACCGAGTTTCCGAAGTGCTGCTGGATCCTGCCGGTGACCAAGGCCTGATCGGCGTTGACTCGCTCGGTCGGCGTCGCCGTGACCGCCTCGATGGTTCTGCGGAGGTCGGTCCACCACTGGTCGGGGAGGTTGAGCGGGTGGCGGAGGGTGTCGGTGGGGGAGCAGGGCGAGCCTGGTGCCAAGGTCATCAGCTCGGCGCGTTGCTGCCGCCATTCCTCCCACTCGTAGAGGTCGAGGACCTGCGGCTTGGGCAGTGTGGCGAACACGTTGGCGTCGAGGTTTCCGGTCCAGAAGTCGCCACTGGTCCACTGCTTGTCCTCCGACACCACCCGAAGCCAGAGCCGCCGGCCAGCCGCGTGGACAGGTGCGCTGATCGACCGGTCCAGCCGGCCGAGCCGGACTTGTCCGGTAACGGTGAGGCCGAGGTGGTCGGCGGCGTGGGTGAGGTTGTCGTGCATCCACCGCCGGAACCGCGCATCGGCTTCTCTGAGGTCGACGCGCGACGTTGGACCGGCGTGGTCGAGCACTGGTGGGCGGTGAAGCTGTTTGGACACGGGATCCTCTCGCCTTGGCGCTCACTGAACGCGCTGTGCGGTTTCCTTGGTACCGCTTGGAAAACCTCCAAGCGAGGAGCCGAACGGCTTGTGACCCGAACCGGGGAAGTGTTGAGCAGCTGCGAGATCACCGGTGTTCACAGTCGTTTCAGTGTGGACCAAATCCAGTGCGCACGTAATGCCATGGGTAGGGTCGTGCTCCTCAAAGAACCAGCCTGGACGAAACAGCCGAGAACGGTGCTCCAGCTTCGCGAGTGACTGCCCGCGCCCTGAGGGCGATCGAGCGATGACTCGGGGCTGTTCTGGAATCTGTCAGGCGCTCAGCAGATGGTGCTCACCGGTGAGTGCGGCGAGGGCTGTGGCGACTTCTTTGAAGGGTGGCGCGGACGTAGGTCGTGGTGTTGCCCGCGTCGCTGTTGGTGTCGTTGTGCCCGGCGAGGTGTGGAACCGGATGATCAGTGAGTCGAGTTGGGGGTCGTTGCCGGTGGTGGCGACGATGTCGTTGAGCTGGTCCATCTGCTTGCCGGACAGGGCTCGCCGGCTGCTGGGCTGTCGCCGGGGTTTGGGGACTTTGGTGGCGGGGTTGGAGCGTTCGTCGTTGACGGCGTGGCGGTAGAGGCAGCGCTTTGCTTGTGGCGTCGAAACGCAAAACAGGTGCTCAAGTGGACTTGAGCACCTGCCGCGTAGACGTCGCAAATTTGCGACATTTTGGTGTCCGAGGGGGACTTGGGTCCACTATTCGTGCTTGGGCAATTCGGGCACCAACCTCAGTGCACGGTTGCTGCGTGGATCAGTGCGCGTCCTGGCCTCGTAGATCTGCCGGATCAGCTCGATGCAGACCTCGCTCAGTGCCGTGGGCAGATCACGTTCCGAGGATGTGGCGACGAGGTGCAGGCGTGGTCTGCGGTCGATCCAGCATTCCAGGGTGAGTCGTTGCTCGGGGCCCTGGCGGTCCTTCAGGCTGATTTCCAGTTCGATCTGGTCGTCGCGGAATGACCGCAACGGCAGGCCGAGCGCGGTGAGGTGTTCCAAGACCCATCCGCGTTCAGATGCGAGGAATCCGGTAGCGAGGCGTAGGCGTCGGGCGAAGACCGCAGTGTCTTCTGGGGTGTGAGGCATGCGCTCACCGTCCTTTGTGGAGCGTGCACCGCGTGCGGGCGGTGATGCGAACTCGCGTGTGGTGGGGCAAAACCGGGTGTAATGAGGCCGGTGCCCCTCGATCGGGGGATGGTCGAGGGGCACCGGGTCGGTGTCTCCGTCAGCGTGTGTCAGCTGGTAGGAGCACGGTGTGAGGTCAGACGGCGCGGACGGAGGTGGCCTTGGGGCCGTGAGTGACTTCGATCTCCGAGTAGTGCACGAGGACGTCAGGCCCGTTCTCGCGGGAGAGGAAGCCGAAGCCCTTCTTCGCGTTGAGCCACTTTACGTTTCCCTGCATCAGGCGTCGTGCGTCACCGGCAGATGCAGTCCCGGGACAGCGCGCCGGCCGTGGTCGCGACGCAGTAGCGAACGCCGATCGGGTCGTGCTCGTGCGACGGGTGTGGGCACACAGCACAGATGTCGGCAGCGTCGGAGCCGCCGGTCAGTGCAGCGGTCTGCAGGTCAGACGCGGGCATGCGGGTGCTCCGATGATCGGTGTTGGAACGAGAGGATGCGGGGGTTCAGGATGGTTCCGTCGCGGATCTCGATGGCACGCCGGATGATCTCGCTGGAGTCCCAGACGCCGCTGAGCACCGTGCGCAGGTGCGGGAGCAGTGCTTCGCTGATCTCCCAGGTCGCCGAGTTCCACAGGTAGGACGGGCTGTGGTCGACACCGTAGTAGTGCACGTGGTCTCCCACCAGGAAGTCCGGCTGTGCGAACGAGGTGGGGCGCGCCCATTCGAAGCCCATGCCCTCGTCGCAGGAGACGTCGACCACCAGCGTTCCCGAGGCCAAAGTGGACAGATCGTCGTTGATGAGGAACGTCAGCGGCGCGTCGGTGTCCTGGAGCACGCAGTTGACGATGATGTCGTGCTCCGAGAGGAACCCCGCCAGCGGCACGCGGCCGGCGTCGGTGAAGGCGTGACTGCGCCGCGGATTGGCGGCGTCGTGGTCGAAGTGGACCATCCGCGCGGAGTGGATCGGCGAGCTGACGGCCGCGACGCCGCGGTTGGTGAGGATGTTGACCTCGTGCACCCCGTGCGCGTTGAGGGCGGTCACGGCGCCTCGCGCGGTTGCGCCGAAACCGATCACGACGGCGCGCAGCCGACGCCCGTAGTCGCCGGTCGAGCCGATGAGCTGCAGGGCGTGCAGAACCGAGCAGTAGCCGGCGAGCTCGTTGTTCTTGTGGAAGACATGCAGGCCGAACGAACCGTCGGAGGTCCAGTGGTTCATCGCCTCGAAGGCGATGAGCGTCAGCCGCCGGTCGACGGCCAGCTGCGTGAGCTTCTCGTCCTGGACGCAGTGCGGCCATCCCCACAGCACCTGTCCCTCCCTCAGCTCCGCGACGTCCTCGGCGAGCGGTTTGGGCAGCAGGATCACATCGCATTCCGCGATGAGCTCCTCGCGCGAGCGCAACCCCGCGACGGATGCGGTGAGTTGCTCGTCGGAGACGCCGAAGCGTTCTCCATAGCCGTGTTCGAGGTAGATCCGGTCACGAAGATCCGCGTCGATCCGAGCCAGGTGCAGCGGGTGGATGGGAAGCCGGAGTTCGTTCTCCTTGCGGGACTGTGCGATGACTCCGAGGCTGAGCTGATCCACGTGTGCCTTGTTTCTTCGATGGTGGGGTGTCCGCGGCAGCGCGACAGAGGGAGTCAGTCGCCACTGAGGTTGGGCGGCCCGAGCGCTGTGGGTGCCGCCAGGTCGAGGTCGGCCGCACGGAGCCGGAACACCTGCAGTTCGACACCGAAATACTTGGTGGTCTCGCCGACCCAGTGCATGCCGTTGTTCCGGACGGTGGCCGCGGCGCGGGCGTTGCCGGGCCGGACGACGGCGAAGATCTCCTGGACGTCCTGGCTGAACGCCCAGGCGGCCAGCGCATGGGTGGTCTCGGTCGCATAGCCGTTGCCCCAGGCGTCGGGGCGCAGCTGCCAGCCGATCTCCAGATCCTCGTTGCCCGGCGGTAGCGGGAGCAGGATGGCGCCGCCGATCACACGGTCGTCGGTGTTGCGTTGGATGGCCCATCGGCCTGCCGGAGCAGGCAACCGGGCGGCTTCGGCGCTCCACTGCTGCAGCAGCAGCCGCATGGCCGCGAGGTCGGGCACCCGGTCCATGTCGGGGCTGAGCCAGCGAGTCACCTCGGCGTGGCCGTAGACATCCAGCGCGGCCTGTGCATCGTCGACCAGCCAGGGCCGCAAGGTCAGCCGCTCCGTGGTCAACGCGTGCGTGGTCCAGGTCGACGTGCTCATATCGGTACTCCGTCCCCCGGCTGCGTGTTCTGGCCGGGTGATGTTCGAGCAAATGGTCCGATATGGATCGTCAGGCCATTTCGGGAAGGATCAAGGAGGCCGTTGAAAAATCGGCACTTTTGCCTCCATGTTACACGCATCACCGGCGCGTATGAGCGAGTTCTGCCTGATCAGAAAAACCGACGAACGCTTCCTGAGGATCAGCTGTGAGTTTTTGAGCTGCAGGTTTGCCTGACTGGAAGCGTTTTCTGCGAAATTTGGCAACATTTCGGTCGATCATGACTGAATCGGTGTAGGGTCGAGTTGTCGAGAACATCTCGCACATGGGTGGTCAAGCTCATGTCGTGCTCGGCGAAACCTATACCGGCTGTTTCCGGCCGGGGACGGGAGTTCCGGCATGACGTCGGCACCCCACCTTCCCATCGCCCCAGTGGCCACTGCGGTCACCGAGCGGCCTCGGCACCCGCAACGATTGCGATTGCGGCCGAAGGCGCCCACGACGGGGCATGTCGACGGTGCCTGGTGGCCACGTTCCCGGGACCTCGCCGCCGAACTGCCGGCGTTGCTCGCAACGCTGGCAGTTCGGCTGGGCGACGTCCTGCGGGTCAGCTACAACCTCACCGAGTGGGACTCCGCGCCCCGCCGCATCATCAGTGGTGGCCGCCAGATCCGGCTCGACGGGTTCATCTCCAGGCCCGCGCACACCGTGGACGTGCTCGCGGCGGACAAGCGCCGTCTCACGCTGCTCGTCGTGCCGTCGAACACTCACGCTACCGCCGCACACCAGACCATGATGCTGGCCGCGGCTCGCGACAACTCCCAGAGCGTCGACGAGTTGCTCGCCGCGGGTGTCAGCGTGACCACGCCGATCGAACGAATCCCAGAACAGAAGAGCAGGTGCACCTCATGACCGCGTCGACCTATGTGACTTTGTACGAGCGCAGAGTCAGGCTCGTCCAGGAAGTGTTGTCCGCGCATGCCAAGCTCAGCAAGAAGGACGCACGAGGCCTCGCAGTGCACGTGCTGGGCGCGCTGGACCACATCCCGGAGCAGGTGCGCTGATCACCGCCCCACCCCGGTCGAACAGTCCGAGCCTTCCTGCCGCCGAGGAGTTGCCTGTGAGCACCCGGCTGCTGCGCATCGGGTGCACCTTCACCTACCGCGCAGAGGTGCCGACCTCAACAGTGTTCCAAGTGAGACCTGTCGAGGACCAGGACCTGCGGGTGACCTGCGAACGGCTGGTGTTCGAGCCTGACCTGGCCCTGCGGCACTACCGGGACCTGTACGGCAATCCCTGCACCCGAGTGGTCCTGCCGGTCGGTCCGTCCACATTGCACTACAGTGCGCTGGCCGTTGTGCCGGACCGCGTCGAGGACACCGATGAGGATGCTCCGGAAGCGACGCCTGCGGATCTTCCGGACGACGTGCTCCTGTACACCCTGCCCAGCCGCTACTGCCTTTCCGACGCTCTCGGTGACGAGGCCTGGTCGAGGTTCGGAGCGCAGCCGCGCGGCTGTCGCCGGGTGCGGCAGATCTGCCAGTACGTCCACGACCACCTGAGCTTCGGCTACGGGACTTCCACCGCGCTGTCCACCGCGGCCGACGTCAACGCCGCGGGCGTCGGCGTCTGTCGCGACTTCGCGCATCTGGCGATCTCGTTCTGCCGGGCGCTCAACATTCCGGCCCGCTACGTCTTCGGCTACCTGCCGGACCTCGACGTGCCTCCCGACGGGGCGCCGATGGACTTCGCCGCATGGATCGAGGTCTGGCTGGGTGACCGCTGGTGGACCTTCGACCCGCGCAACAACACGCCCCGCAAAGGGCGCGTCGTCATCGGTCGTGGCAGGGACGCCGCCGATGTCGCCATGGCCACCACCTTCGGCGGCCCGTTGCTGGAGTCGATGGTCGTCCACGCCGAAGAGGACTTCGCGCCTGCCTGAC
The DNA here is from genome assembly GCF_011067745.1 of Lentzea alba. Taxonomy (GTDB): domain Bacteria; phylum Actinomycetota; class Actinomycetes; order Mycobacteriales; family Pseudonocardiaceae; genus Lentzea; species Lentzea alba. The sequence goes on along the minus strand of NZ_JAAMPJ010000007.1, from coordinate 178,263 downwards.
GATGACGCGGCGCACCCGCGGAAGTCGTTCTCTTGAACCGCATGGGTGTGGGCACGGCGGCGCGTGGCGGCACCGGTGTTGCGTCGAGCGCGGTGTCGCCGAGTGGTCGGTGTAGTGTGGTGCCATCAGTCATGGTTCCGAAGTACCGGTCGCCCGTGATCACGTGTCACGGGCGTTTTGCTGTTCAGCGTCTCTGAGGGCCATGACGGATCACCTCCGGCTCCGCATCGTGCGGGTGCCGAATCATGGTTGGAGTGCACATGGCCACCGGAACCGTCAAGTGGTTCAACTCTGAAAAGGGCTTCGGCTTCATCGAGCAGGACGGCGGTGGCGCCGACGTCTTCGTGCACTACTCGAACATCGCCGCCCAGGGCTACCGCGAGCTCCAGGAAGGCCAGAAGGTCTCCTTCGAGATCACGCAGGGCCAGAAGGGCCCGCAGGCGGACAACGTCGTCCCCGCCTAGTCCGCGTTCCGCCGCTGGTCGACCAGCGACGTGCACGCACGAACACCAAAGCCCGCCGGTTGAGTCCAACCGGCGGGCTTTGCTCGTTCACTGTGCCGGGTGGCGCAGTGGTGATCCGGCATCGTGCAAATGGCGCAGTACCTGGGCGTAGGAGTGGCGCAGGGTGGTTTTGCTGTACGGGATGCCGTGCCGCAGGCAGAAGTTCTCGACGACGGGTTGCGCGCGCCGCAGGTTCGGGCGGGGCATGTGCGGGTAGAGGTGGTGCTCGATCTGGTGGTTGAGGCCGCCGAGCAGGGCGTCGACCCACCTGCCGCCGGTGACGTTGCGGGAGGTGAGCACCTGCTTGTGGAGGTGGTCGAGGCGCTGGCCCTCGGTGATGATCGGCATTCCCTTGTGGTTGGGTGCGAAAGAACAGCCGAGGTAGACGCCCATGAGGCCTTGGTGCACGGCGATGAACACGATTGCCTTCGCCGGCGACAGCACGAGGAACACCGCCGTCAGGTAGGCGATCATCGGCAGGATCTGGAGCGCGGCTTCGCGCCACGGGTTGCGCAGTTCGTTGCGGCACAACGCGACGAGGCCGGAGATGCGCAGCACGGCGGCTTCCGCGAGCAACAGCGGGAAGAACAGGAACGCCTGGTGTTTGGTGATCCAGCTGTACAGGCCGCGTTTCTGAGCAGCCTGCGCACGGCTGAACGCGAGGGCGTGGATCTCGATGTCCGGATCGTGGTCCTCGTGGTTGGGGTTGGCGTGGTGGCGGTTGTGCTTGGCGACCCACCACTGGTAGCTGATGCCGGTGAGGCTGCCGTGCAGATGTCCGACGACGTTGTTGTTGCGATGACTGCGGAAGATCTGCCGGTGCCCGGCGTCGTGCCCGATGAACGCCAGCTGTGTTGAGGCCACGGCCAGAACGGCTGCCGTGACCAGTTGCCACCAGGAGTCGCCCAGCAGCGCGAACGTCACGGCGATCGCGCCGAGCAGCAGCGCGTTGACCGCCATCCGCAGCAGGTAGTAGCCGCGCCGCCGATTCAGCAGGCCGGCGGCTTTGAGTTCCTTGGTGAGGCGGGCGAAGTCGCTGCCGCGGGGGCGGTCAGCCGTGTCTGTCGGGACGGCGTGCGTTGAGGTCATGTATCTGCTCCGGGTAGATGGCTGTGTGGAGCCGTTGTGGGGGTTCACTTGTCGGCTTCGGTGTCCAGGCCGGGTTCGTCCGGGCCGGACTCCTCGGGTTGGCTGGTGTGCACGTCGGCGGGTAACACGTGTTCGTCTGCCTCGCTGCGCAGGGAGCGGATCGCGGAGTTGAGCACCGCCAGCAGGGGAACGGCGAGCAGTGCGCCCGCGATGCCTGCGACGAGCAGGCCGGCCGCGATGGCCAGCACCACCGCGAGCGGGTGCAGCTTCACCGCGCGTCCGAGCAGGAACGGTTGCAGGATGTGGCTTTCCAACTGGTTCACCGCGATGACGATGATCAGGACGATCACCGCGGTCAGGGGACCGTTCGCGACGAGCGCGATGAGGATGGCGACGGCGCCGGCCACCACCGCACCGAAGATCGGGACGAACGCGCAGATGAACACCAGCGCCGCCAACGGAACCGCCAGCGGCACGCGCAGCACGGCCAGTCCGATGCCGATGCCGATCGCGTCCACCACCGCGACCGCTCCGGTGGCGCGGACGTAGCTGACCAGTGCGGCGAGGCTGCGCCGGCCTGCCACGTCGACCCGCCTGCGGGGTCCGTCGGGAACGACGCGGATGAGGAACTGCCAGATCCGGGGACCGTCGTAGAGGAGGAACGCGAGCGCGAACAGCACCAGCAGCATCTCGGCGAAGGTCTCGCCGACGGTCGCCGCGGTGGTGATGGCGCCCGTCGTGATGCCAGACTGGTTGTCCTGCAACGTTTTCACGATCCGGTCGGCGAAGTCGCGCAGCTGCGTCTCGCTCAGCTGCAGCGGGCCGTCGACCAGCCAGCCGGAGATCGCGTCGATGCTGCGGGCCAGTTGCGCGGCCAGGTCCGGCAGGCCGTTGACGAAGGTCACCACGACGAACGTCAGCATTCCGCCGAGCAGGAGCAGTCCGCCGACCAGCACCAGCGCGGTGGCGAGACCTCTGGGAACCCGGTGCGCCATCAGGAAATCGACGGCCGGTGCGAGCAAGGCTGCCAGCAGCAGCGCGATCGCGAGCGGGACGGCGAGTGCCGCCAGCCTGCTGAAGATGACACCGACGATGTAGAGCGCCGCGACCACGACCAGAAAGCGCCAGCTCAACGCCGCGCTGACCCGCAGCACAGCGGGAATCGGGTCCCGCGTGGGCGGCACGTCACCGCGGTCGGTGCTCACAACGTCCACACCTCCAGTGTCGATCTCCGACGCCGGGGTCTGGGATCATCGATGAGTTGGCAGGTGTCCGCCTGCGTCTGCTCGGAGTTCCCCGCCACGCCGGTCACAAACCCGGCTGGGTAGCAGGCGCGCCCACCGTCTCGGGCGGAAAAATGGCCGGTTCAGGTTTCGATGAGTACAGCCTGAGCTGGACCGCTCAGCGGGAGAGATCCTCGACAAAATCAACCCTACACCGTTCCGCTCCTGATCGACTGAAATATCTCGCGTTACTTATATGGTCGGCAGGCGCTTGCGGAGCTTCAGGTGCGACACCGCCGATCGGTCCGTTCGCCCTGCTAGATGCCCTGCGAAGGGCTGGATGTGGGACGGTGCTGAGCTCCTCGGCGACCGAAGGGGCATCATCGCCGGATTCTCATGTGAATTTCAGGTGATAGTGCACGCAGGTGATATAGAGTATGTGAAAGAGATTATTTCGACGTTCCCAGGTTTGCGGCTGAGGTCAGCTTCCCGCCCGCAGGGCAGGCGGTTCGTCTTGGCCATGAGGAGAGATTTCAGTGAGCACCGTCAGCGACAACGCATGAACGCAACTCCCGAAGATGCTTCAGTGATCGCACAGCGCCTGCACCTCGCCAGCGGCTTCCACTCCTCCGAACGCGACTGGGTCGTGGATCGCCTGGCCGCGCTCGGTTCCCGTCTGCGGTCGTACCGCGACGACGAGATCGAACTGGAGATCAGTCTCAAGGATCGCAAGGGCGCCGAGCAGCGCGTCATGCTGCAGTGCTGGATCAACCACGGCCACCGGCTGCACCTCGTCGCCACCTCGGCCCAGCGAGAGCTTCCCGCGGCGCTCAACGAGGTCCGCGACGAGCTGATCCGTCAGGTCGGCGAAACCAAGACTCGCACCGAGCCGCGCAGCAACCGCGCGCTGCGATCCGTCCCGACACCGCCCGAACTCGGCTAGCGGCACAGGTGCCGGTCGGTCCGGCAACGCCTCGGCACTGGAGCGCGGTCCCTGCTCGCGATCCCGCTCGTGCTCGGCTGCGCGGCTTCGCCCGCCGGGTGCCCTCCACCAAAGCTCCACAATGGACGGAAAGAAGAAGGCGGGATGCCGTCGAGGAATGTCCAACGCACATGCATCGCCGTGGCGGTACCGCGGCGATGTTCGGTGTTGCTGCCGGGCGTTGTCGTTCGCCGCGACGTTGACATCCTCGAACCTTCCCGCGGCTGGAGCGGCGTAGGATGGAGTTGACCGAAGGCACGTCGTAGCACCGGCGGTCAAGCTGATGCGGCCTTGGGCGTACCACGAGACCCGGCTGGTTCAGCTGGAGGCGGGAGCGCCGAGATGATCTCGGATCTGCTCTGCACTACTGCGGCGTCGACCGTGCACCACGGTCTGAGGTTGCCGCTCAAGCCGGATGCGATGTCCGGCAGGCACTTCGCCGGGAGCTGGCGACCGCTGTCGACCGACCCGGCCATCGATGTCCCCGCGCTCGTCATTCCGGCCAAGCGGCCCTGGTGACACCGGAGTCGCTCTCGACGTCCTCCCGCTCCCGCGCGCCCATCACCGCCACTCGCGCGTCGTTCACCGACCGATGTGGCCGATCAGGTATGTGCACCTGCGGTAACACCGCAGAACCGGACGCGGGCTCAGCTGGGGAGGTCGGTGTGGGGGGCGCGGCCGCGGGGGTAGACGTCGTGCTCGCTGATCGTGCCGTCACGGTCCCGGATGATGTGGTCGACCGCGTGCACGATCGCCATCTCACGACCGTTCGTGGTTGCTTCCTCCTTGGTGAGGTGGGTGCTGGAGACCTGTTCGCTGCCCTGGACCTTGTTCTTCCACCGGCCGTCTTCGAAGTAGGTTTCGACGTCACCACGCATGGGCTCGCTCCCGTCGGGGTTGCCCGGTCGAGTACCCCGGACGGCGAGCCGCACACCACGCGGGGACCTTCCAGTCCGCGCCCAGCCGCAGGGGTGCGTCCTCAACTTGAGCTGGTGCTCGAGTCACTGCGCCCACCCCGGCCTACGTCGTCAGCCGCCGCATGGAGATGCTCGCCTGGAGCCTGAGACCTCGCACCTCGCGTGGGCCTGGACGACTGGCGGGCCAACGCATCGCCGGCACGGTGACGTGTGCACACCGAGCCTGCCTTTCAGGGCTGCGGATCTGTGGTGTGGGTGTGTCGGTGGTGGGCGTAGTCGCTGGTGTGTTCTTCGGCCCAGTCCTGCAGGTGTTGCAGTGCTGGGGTGACGCCGCGGGCGAGGTCGGTCAGGGCGTACTGCACCGTCGGTGGGCGGCTGGTGTGCACGATGCGGGTGATCAGTCCACCTGCTTCGAGGTCGCGCAGGGTCTGCGCGAGCATCTTGTCGCTGACGCCGCCGGCCCGCCGGCGCAGCTCGGACCAGCGTTGCGGGCCGTCCATGAGGTCGACCAGGACCAGGGCGGCCCACCGGGCGGTGACCAGGTCGAACAGCTGCCTGCCGGGGCAGGCGGGATCGCGGACGTTGCCTCGCGTGCTTTCCTGCACGTGCTCACCTCACCTGAAGGTATGTACTTCCTAAGAGGAAGTTACTCGGTCAGAGTGAGTGAGCCAACCGCTGATCGTCAAGGAGTACCTGTGGTAACCGACGTTGCCGTGACCCGCGCCGCGAACACCGCGACGGTGCTCGGCGGCCCCACCGCGCTGATCCACCTGGCCGGATGGACGCTGCTGACCGACCCGACCTTCGACGCCGCCGGCACCGAGTACCAGAACGGCCCGGTCGTGGTGCGCAAGACCGCTGGCTCGGCGCTGGACCCCTCACAACTGCCCGCCCTCGACGCCGTCCTGGTCAGCCACACCGAGCACCAGGACAACCTCGACACCGCCGGGCGTGCGGTGGCCTCCGGTGCCTCGGAGGTGTTCACCACCGTCGCCGGCGCCGAGGATCTCGGTGGCGCAGCTGTCGGCCTGGAGCCCTGGCAGACCCGGACCCTGTCGAAGCCGGGCCGCACGCCGCTGAACATCACCGCGGTCCCCGCCCGCCACGGTCCCGTCGGCACCGAGGCCATCACCGGTCCGGTCACTGGTTTCCTCCTGCACACCGACGACGGCTCGGCACCGACGGTGTACGTCTCCGGTGACACCGTCGACCTGGACGCGATGAGCGCCCTGGCCGACCGGCACCGCGTAGACGTGGCGCTGTTGCACCTGGGCGCGGCAGGCTTCGAGGCATTCGGTGACATACGACTGTCACTGACCGCGGCACAGGCCGTCGAGGCCCGCCGCCTGCTCGGCGATCCCCTCGTGGTGGCCGTGCACGCCGAGGGCTGGGCCCACTACACCGAAGACCGCAACCACGTCCAGCAGACCTTCGACGCCGCCGGCGCCCCGCTGCACTGGCCCACCTTGGGGCGGCCCGTCACCCTGCCGGACCCGCACACCCGCTGACACCTCACCCAGGGCCGCCGCCGGCGCACCAGCCCGCCCTTTCCAAGCCGCCGAGACGCGGGAGCGGGCTGCGGTCACCGCACGGTCAACGGCTCACGCAGATCGGCCTGTAGCCGACCCGCCAGTTCGCAACGAAGAAACGAAAAAGGAAAGAACATGACACCGGAAGTCGTGCACGAGCGCTTCGCCCAGTACCTCAAGGACCAGGACCTCGACGGACTGGGTTCCCTGTTCGACGAAGACGCCATGTTCGTACCGGGACCGGGACAGCAGCCGGTCTACGGCAGGGAAAGCATCAAGGAAGCGCTGAAGCCCTACCTCGCCTCGCCCAGCACCATGGAGGTGAAGGCCGCGTCGGTCCATCAGAACGGCGACCTGGCGATGGTCCAGCCGTCCTGGCAGATCACGAGCGAGAGCGGCACCGTGGAAGGGAAGTCGGTCGAGGTGATGAGGAGGACGAGCGAGGGGGGCTGGGTCTACATCATCGAAAACCCCTACGGCGTCTGATTCTCGTCATCCCGGCATCACCGTCGGGCGACGGAACCTCGTCACGGCAGCGGCGGCCGTATCGACTTTCTCGATGCGGCCGCCGCTTGCTTTCCGGCGTCGGTGACACGGTCATGATCCGGTGTGGTCCGGACGCAGTCGGCTGAGAGGGGGTGAGCAGGTCGGTGCCGGCGAAGTCCACGCGGGCACCGGCTGTCACGGCACCGAGGAAGGGGGTGCCGGTGAACCGCCGGCACAGCAGTGCGTCGTCAGTGCCGACCGGGGTGAGTCGTTCGATGGTGTGCCGGCCGCCGGGAAACGCCGCAGCCAGTGCGGCCGGCAGCATGACCCAGTGCGGCCAGCGGCATGACAAGGACGTCGCGGTCGCTGGCTTCGTCGCTGAAGCCTGCGGGGCGGTTGTGGCCGTGGAAGTTCGTCGGCCAGGTGGGCCTGTACGTTCGCTCGAGCAAGAGGTTCGCAGGACACGCGTCGGCCGACGTGGTCGGTGAAGGCCTGGGCGATCGAAGAGAGCAAGGTCGCGCTGCCCGTGGTCACCGCCGCGGCCGTGCTCAGCCTCAGGAAGGTGCGTTGTCGCATCGATACGATGACTCCTTGCAGGGACAGGGTTGTGTCGAAAGGCGCCTACGGGCCCGTCATGGCGGCAGCCGTGCGGAAGGTGTACGTCGTGACGCTCCTGGCCGGCAGGTTCAGCGTGGCGGTGCCGTTGGCCACCGCCGGAAGTCCGGTTGCGGCAAGGTTCTCCGACGCGCTGGTGCGATACGCGCCGCTCGCTGAGACGCCGCTGCCTGGCAGCTGCACGCTGACGGTCTGGGCGCTGGTGTTGACGTTGTTGACCACCAGCGTCCAGGTGCCGCCCAGAGAGGTGGCCAGGATCTGCACACCGCTCGGTGCGCCGGTAACGGGGTAGCGGACGGAGCCGGGACGGACGAACTTGCTGTACTGGCCGAGGGTGTAGAACCGCTTGGTGAGGTAGAGGTTCTGGTTGCCGTTGCTCGCGTAGTTCGGGTCGAAGTAGATGAGCCCGTCGTTGTAGCCCGTGGTGTTGATGGTGGTCGCGCAGGACGGGTTGCTGCCGGGGTTGCACCCCATGACCTTGGACAGGGCGGTCCACCAGTGGAACGCGGAGTCGCCGGCGATGGTGAAGTCCCGGTGGATGATGCTCGCCATGGCGAGGCCGCCGGAGATGGTCGGGTCGTACTGGGCGCCGTAGGCGGGCGAGCTGCTGTTGCTCCAGCAGCAGATCTCGGTGGCCCAGGTGGGTTTGCCGTGCTGCTTGGCCATCGGCGGGATCTTCGCGAGCGACGAGTCGGTGGGGAAGTCGTAGGTGTGGTGGGCGAGGTTCGCCACGTACTGCGAGGTGCCCGGCTGGTTGATCCACTGCGGCACCTCGTTGAGGAACCTGGCGACCTTGTCGGACTCGTCGGCACTCACGCGGGTGGAGGGCGCCCGTGACGCCAGGGTCTGCCCCACCGTGCGCACGATGTCGTCGCGCAGGCTGACCGGGGTCAGCATGCCTTCCTGGGTGCATTGGGAGAAGGACACGGCGGGTTCGTTCATCGGACTGATGTAGTTGATCTTCACGCCCTCGGCGCCGAAGTGCGTGACGATGTCGGCGATGTAGTTGGCGTATGCCTGGAGTGATCCCGACTTCAGGGTGCCGCCGCAGCTCTTGCCGTTGGACATCCACGTCGCCGGGGCGCTGTTGACGAACCCGACTATGTCCGGCACCCCGTGCTTGGCCGCATAGCGCAGAAAGGTCGTGCCGCCCGGATCGCGGCTCCAGTCGTAGCGGCCGGGCGAGACCATCAGCGACTGTGGCGCCCGGTCACCGGCCCGCACTCCGGTACCGCCGCCGCCGATGTTGTACCGGTAAGCCGACAGCTGGATGCCGCTCGGACTGAACAGGAGCTCCGCCACCCGCTGCTGGACGGCGGGGGAGAAGCGGGCGAGGTCGTTGACCCACCAGGCGCCGGACGCCCCGATGTTCTGGATCGTCTGGGCCGGTGTCGTGGATATCCGTGCCGTGGCAGCCGCGCCGACGTCCCCGACGGCCGCACCCGTCGTGATGAGGAGCAGGGCCGACGCGAGCGCGCCGACGCCTCTGCCGAATCCGCTGAATCCGCGTTTCCGTGTCACGTTGCTCGATCCTTTGTGTCCGATGTGGAGGATGATTCGTGCCTGATGCCGATCGCGCACTGGCCGTTCAGTCGTGGTTCCCGCTCGGTCTTCGATCCGGAAGCGTCGGAGGGGAGGCGGTCCTGGCTCGACGACCAAGCGGGCCCAGTCGACAACGGCCCTGGGGAAGCGTCTGTCGCTCCAGAAGCTGGTGTGGCTGCCGCCGATGAAGGCCTGGCGGGCGGACGAGTAGCTGGTGGTCGAATACTTGTCGCCGTGGACGAACAGGACCTTGGCGTTGACGGAACCGGACGGGTTGGTCATCCACACAGGACTGCGGGTTGGCAGAGATGATCCGGCTGCCGGGCCAGGACGTCAGCAGACTGTGGGTGACCATTCCGCCCAGGTGGCGGCGTAGCCGGGCGAGACAGCGAGCGCCGCGAACTTCCCCCGGCTCGTGTCGGTCGGGTGGCAAATCTTCGCCCCGCCGAAACGGTCGCCGCCGTCCAGGCTCGTTTCCGCAGTGGCGAAGGTGCCGCGGCTTGCCGCGACACTGGCCTGCGTGGGGATCGGTCCGCGCTGGAAGGGATTGTCGGCGGCGGACGCCGGACCCGCGTTCACGGTGGACGCGAGCACGCCGAGGGTGGCCGCGCAGGCGATACCGCTCGTCTCAGCAGGTCGGTTCTGGCCACAGTGAGGTACCTCTTCCTCGGCAGGGGCGGCGAAAGAGTTTGAGCCGGACGTTGTGGTCAAGGCATCCACCTGAGGGGGCGGCAGACGCCCGGTGCGGTCGAACACGCCTCACATCGTGAGGGCGGCTGCACGGGTCGGCGGTGTCGCGGAGAGCGCCAGGACCGACAGGTACGCGGCTGCTCTTCGCGCACGTCCGGCGCCGTACGCGGTCATGAATCCCTACTTCGGTCTTGTGAACGTGCACAGTATTCGTGGCGCTTTTCTGCATTGATAGAACAGCAGTAAGGAGATCTTTTCAAGAGTCTGAACGTCGAATCGTGTGAACGTGCACAATCGAATTTCATCGAACGTTGCCCAATTGTCAAGAATGGTCAAGCGGACGCGCGGACCACGAGCGTGGTGGCAGGATGACCGCGGCCGGGGCCTCGGTGTGGATCTGGGCGAGCAACCGCTGCCTGCCCGCCTCGCCGCTGGCCCGGCTGTGGTCGCCGTGCGCCATGAGTCGCTCGTCGTAGGCGATGCCGTGCTCGTCCTGGGCGTCGCAAGGCTCGCAGCGTCGAGTGGGTCGCGCTCGTCGACGAGCGCCCCGGACAGCTGCTCAAGCTCCTCGCAGCAAGTCCACAGTGGACTGAACTCTGCCTCTGGTGCTAGGCGTTTCGATCGGTGCACAATGCGGTTGTGCGCTGTCATGGGGGCGGCGCCTAAGAGGGGACACCGTCAACGTGTCTATTTCGCATGCGTTCATTCGTGTTGGCGTGATTGCTGCCGTGGTGCTCGGGGTCGTGGTGCCCGCGCACGCCGCGCCGAAACCGACGTCGAACGAGGCCGTCGCCGAGGTGGCGGGCCGTCTCGACGACCTCGGTGCCAGGACCGGGTTGGCGGGTATCAGGGTCGACGAGGACCGGCGTGCGGTCACCGTCCACTGGAAGGGCACCGCACCGGCGGACGTCCGCACCTACGCGGACTCGAAGCCGCTGGGCGTGTCCGTCCAGCTGGTCGAGGGCGCCAGGTACTCCCGCGTGGAGGGCATGGAGGCCGCGCAACGCCTGGTCAAGAGCGCGTTCGCGCGCCAGGTCGACCTCCAGTCGGTGGCGGTCAACCCGGACGGTTCCGGCATCCGGGCTCGGGTTCCCGGCGCCATGATGTCGGCCACCGACAGCCGAGTGGCCGAGACGGTGGCCAGGACGCCGGTCGCGTTCGAGGTCCGCGACCCGTACGAGAAGGCGTCCAGGGTCAACGACGCCCCGCCGTGGAAGGGCGGAATCCGCACGGTGCAGAACGGTTCGGCCTGTTCGACGGCGTTCTCCGTGCTGGTGGGCACGGCAGGTCGCCTGCTCAGCGCCAACCACTGCGACGAGAGCGCCAACGCCGCCGTCCGCGACGGCGCGGGCCAGACCATCGCGCCAGGAGGTGCCTCGGTCGCGGGTATCGCCGGCATCGACTCCCAGCTGATCGACCCGTCGTCCTCACCGGCGACGACCGGGCGGGTCTACACCGGCGGCTACAGCAGCAACACGACCGCGGCCGTGAAGGGCTGGGCCCGCAACTACGTCGGCCAGACGGTGTGCGCGTCCGGTGCGTCGTCGGGGCAGCGCTGCGGCACGATCACCGACGACACCACGAGCCTGCCGTGGACCGAGGGCAACTTCTACATCGAGGCCAAGGCTTCAGGCAGCGCGCACTACATCGCCGGCGGTGACAGCGGCGGCCCCGTGTTCGCCACCGTGACGGGCGGTGTGCAGGCCCGCGGCGTGATCCTGGCGGGCTCGACGGTGGTGGGCTGCACCGGCCTCAACCCCGACGTGAGCCCGCGTTGCTACAACTACATGGTCTACGCGCCGATCAGCGTCGTGCTCGACACGTGGGGCGTGCGCCTGGAAACGGCCTGAGAAGGCCATCTCCCTCCTGAGAGGGATGCCGAAGATCCTGCTGACCGGCGATCCGCTCGGGTCGCCGGTCAGCAGGCTTGAGGCATGAGCTCCCACATCGCCGCACCGCTGCTCGTCCTCACCTGCGGGGTGCTCAGGATCGGCGACGACCTCGACGGCGAACGCGGCCACGGTCCGGCGTGGACGGTCGAGCACCTGGCTTTCCTCGCCGAGGACCACGCGGAGATGGTGGCGATCACCCGAGGAGTCCGGACCACAGGACCTCATCCCGTTGGGAGCGGTGCTGTTGCTGGTTTCGTTCGCACCGCTGGCGCGCAAGCCCGTCCCGGGTCAGGGACCTGTACCTCGACGTCACTGGAACCCGTCGTCATCGCGCCAGGTTGATCACGCACGCTCGTCATTGGCACCACGTCCTGTGCGAAGTCTCACCGGTGGGTGTCAGCCTGATGCCGCCGGAGTCAGGCCCAGTTCGGCGTGGACTTCTCCTGCGATGGCGCCGCGGCGGCGGCGAGCGGCGCGTTCGTTGTGCGCTCAGAGACAGGCTAGTTTGCTCGGGTGAGTCTTCTTGATGATGTGGCCGAGCGCGACGGCTGGCGTTGCTGGGTGTGCGACGAACCGGTCGACCCCGACATGTCGGTGAACGATCCGCGGGGGCCCAGCGTGGACAGCCGGACCGCCGACCGGAAGGCCAAGGTGGCCGAACGGCTGGCGCACCGCGGGTGCAACACCCGCAAGGGCGCGGTCAAGGTGGTCATCGCCTGGCCGGACCGCCTGCACGTGGTCGAACCCGCGCCGCTGATCACCGTCATCGGTCGGCTGGAGCGCAAGGGGGGCCGCGAGCTGGTGGCCCGTTGTCCGACCAAGCAGGACGCCCAGGAGGCGGCGGACTGGCTGCTGGACCGGTTCTCCCGACTGGCGCCAGGACTGCCGGTGACCGCCACCGTCGAGGCGGGCGGAGGTCAGTTCCTCGTCATCCTGGCCACCAGCCGCCGCTGACGGAACCGACGTGCTGGTGCGCGATGTCGACGATGCGGACCTCGAGGTGTTCTGCGAGCAGCAGGGCGAGGACGGCGGGCGCGGTTTCTCGCCCGCGTCATGCAACGCTTGGCGGACAAGGGAATCCTGCCGTTGACCGGTTCGGTCGGCGACTCCCACGACAACGCGCTGATGGAGAACTTCTTCGCCGCACTGAACAAGGTTGCATCCTCACCTCCTTTCGCAACAGGGCATGACAGCAAGCGATACACCCCGCAGCGGCGGAATGCGAGGAGTTGTCATGGCTGAGCGGGGCCTGACGAGCTGCGGCGCACGGGCGGTGCTCGGTTTGGCGATGCTCGTGCAGCTGTCCTGCGCGGTGGGCACCGTGCTGCTCGCTGTCACCGAGTCCGTGTGGTGGCCGCTGGCCGCGGGCGTGGGCTGGTGGGGTGTCGCGGTCGGCGTGGCGATCCAGGCCGAGGCGGCCACGACGTCCGGATCGAGAGCGCCGCGCGTGGTGCCGACGCCGATGGCTTCGGCTGTTCCAGCTCGTCGTGCGTGAAGTGAGGGTCTTCGCGTCACGGTGTCAGGGCTGACAACTGTGGCAGATATCTGCCACTGCTCCCCGGTGTCGCCCAGCTTGCTGGAAGGTGACGTTGGTTCGCGAGTGGGGTGGTCCAAGGCTGGCCGTTGAACGCTCGTCCCCGCTGCGGACCGGTGCTCCACCACGGCCTGTCTGTTCGCGAACAAGCGAGGGGAAGAGCAGGGTGAAAACAGCCGTCATTGTCAGAAGGTCGTTGTTGGCCCTTGCGGTGCTGGTGTCCGCGGCACTGCTGCCAGTCACGGCAGACCAATCGCGTGCCTCGGCCGCCGTCCAGGAAACCTATTACGTCGCTCCCGAGGGAAATGATGACAATCCGGGGACGATCACGGCCCCGTTCAAGACGTTACCGCGTGCACGGGACGCTGTTCGTGCGGTGAACGCGAACATGACCGGGGACATCCACGTCCAGCTTCGCGGGGGGAACTACCCGATAGGCAGCGCCGTGGATTTCACGCCGAGAGACTCGGGCACGAACGGGTACCGCGTCATCTATTCCGCGTACCAGAACGAGACGCCGGTGCTCAGTGGTGGCGTGCAGGTGACCGGCTGGACGCAGCACGGCGGCAACATCTGGAAGGCTCCGCTCACTCGCGGCAACAAGCTGCGGGCGCTCTACGTCAACGACAAGCGTGCCTTCATGGCCACCAAGACGATCAACTCGCAAGGGTGCTACGGCACGTACAACGTCACTGCCGGTCAGGCTCCGTGGGCGTTGGAGTCGGGCTCGCAGTGTGACGGCGCCAAGTACAGTTTGGCTGATCTGCCCGCGATATCCCGCAACCAGGACGACATCGAGATCGAGACGGCGACCACCTGGCAGACGGCCATCGCCGGGGTCCGCCAGGTCACCACCAGCAGTGACGGCGCCAACCGCGTTGCGCTGTTCCAGCAACCGGGTGCGGCCATCGCGCAAGGCGCGTTCAACGGCAACTTCCAGTCCGGCGGAAGCCACAAGTTCATGAACGCCTACGAGTTCCTCGACGCGCCGGGCGAGTTCTACTTCGACAAGTCGAGTCAAACGGTCTACTACTACAAGGCCGACTCGGAGAACATGGCGACCGCGACGGTCTATGCGCCGAACAACGTGTCCACCCTGCTTCGGGTCGCCGGCACGTCCACGACCAACCACGTACGCAACATCACGTTCTCCGGCATCACGGTGCAGCACTCGGACTGGAACCTCTTCAGCGTGGCCGGCTCCGCGTTCAAGCAGGCCCAGCAGGGCGGCCTCGGCAACACCGTGTACGTCAAGGGCAACTTCCACGTCTACTACTACCGCAATGTCGACACCACGCCGGGCATCATCCAACTGGAGAACGCCGACGGGATAGCCCTGCTCCGCAATCGGGTGCAGCACACCGGTGTCGACGGGATCAACATGATCAACGACGTGCAGAACACGCAGTTGATCGGGAACTACACGAACGACATAGCCGGGTCCGCCATCACCGTGGGCCACCCGCAGCACGTGTACATCGGTGACCACACGCCGACGAACCGCGAGAAGTACTCCGCGCAAGTCGAAGGGCTTCCGAAGAACATCGAGATCAAGAACAACTACCTCTACGACAGCGCGGTGTTGTTCAACGGGCACAGCCCCATCGCGGCGTTCTTCGTCGACACCCTGACGGTGCAGCACAACCGGATCGAAAAAGCCCCCTGGAACGGCATCACGCTCGGCTGGGGCTGGTGGAACTTCGACGGCTCATCGGGCTCCATCGCACCCAACCGGCCGACGACCACGGCGCGGAACAACAACATCAGCTACAACCACATCATCGACACGGTTCAGCGCCTCAACGACACGGCCCCCATCTACACGCTCGGCAGCCAGCCGGGAACCACGATCAACAACAACTACCTCCAGGGTGTCCCGTCCGGGCACAAGTACGGACTTCACCCGGACGAAGGATCGGCGTACATCACCTTCCGCGACAACGTCCTGAGCGTGGACAAGAACGTCACGTGGCTCATCAATTCCGACGACTTCGGACGCAAGCACGACCTGAGCATCACGCAGACGTACGGTCCGATCAACAAGGTCTCCAACAAGAACCTGCCCAACAGCACCGTGCAGGACATCCTCGTCCACTCCGACTACGTCTGGCCGGCGGCCGCCCACGGCATCGCCGTGAACTCCGGTCTGGAGGACGCCTATCGGGATGTCATCCCGCTGAGCAATCTGTCCCGGCCGGATTACGCCCTGCCCGGCAGCACGTTCGTCGGCGCCGGCGGGACGTCGATCCCGATCCGGAGCATCGGCGACGCGACCAGGACCGTCTGGCTGGCTCCGCCGGGTACGACGACCTTCGCGGTCGGCCCGACGATGACCAGGGCGAGCGGAACGGCGACGACGATCGACGTCCCGGCCACCGCCGGTGACTACCGGCTCTACGTCCTCGACGCGCAAGGGAATCGGTCCGCTGAGTCGAAGTCGCTCGTGCGGCGGCAGGGTGGGAGCGGTCAGCAGGGCGCCACGATCGTCGGCGGCCAGTCCGGCCGCTGCATCGACATCAGCGGCGCGAGCACGGCCAACGGCGCACAGGCGCAGTTGTGGGACTGCCACGGCGGCACCAACCAGCGCTTCACCCACACCTCGGGCAAGCAGCTGCAGGTGTACGGCAACAAGTGTCTGGCCGCCGGCAACGGCGGTACCGGCAACGGCACCGCGGTGGTGATCTGGGACTGCAACAGTCAGACCAGCCAGCAGTGGAACGTCAACGCCAACGGCACGATCACCGGTGTGCAGTCGGGGTTGTGCTTGGACGCCAACGGTGCCGGCACCGCGAACGGAACCAGGATCATCCTCTGGACCTGCAACGGCGCCGGCAACCAGCAGTGGAGCCTGCGCACCTGAAGCACTCGGAGGACACGACGGCCGGCGTCGGCTGTGCCGCAGGTCTCCCTGCGGCACAGCGTCCTTTGTCGAGGATCGCTCGCGATCCCTTGTGGACTTTCCGGTCCGGTGGGTTTCGCGCTACCTCCACCCGGCGAACGGGATCGCACAAGATTGATCGACAGTTCACCAATTGATCGCGAAACTGGGGCGATGAGTCATACAAATACCGTCGCCTGTGCGAGGGCGGTAAGGGCAGGTGGGCTGGCTCCCGCTGTACGGATCACAGGCTGGTAGCGACTGAATGCCTGGCGAGAACGACCTGGTCCCAGGTGGGGCTGGGTGACTCGGCCGATTGGCGTCGGCTTGCGCCCTGTGGAGCAACCTGACTCATTCGGGCAACATGTACGACCTATTGACCGAGTCTGCCTCAAGCCCTACCGTGGAAACGGTCCGACTAATTGGTTCGCTGGTCAACAAACGAATCGCACGTGTCGGCGCGCCCTGCCCTCGATTCGAGGAGTACCTGTGACAACGCTGTCTCGTACTCTGTCCATACCTTTGTGCTCGACGCGGTGGCGCTGCCTGTGATCACCACCAGACGCGCTTCGCCGCGAGGTCCGCGACCAGTCGGCCGGCCGGCGCGTGTGGCTCGCTGAGCAGGCCGCCGGGCCGAGCTCGCCGCCGGGGTCACTGGCATCCATCTTCCTCGGTCCGCCCAGGGCCATGTCCGGCGCGTCCGCCGTCACCGGAACCTCCATCCGTTGTGGACACAACTCGGAAATGGTGCCAGCACGAGGACTCCTGGCTGGCGGACAAGGAGCTCAAGCATGGCTCGAGGGCTGTTCGCGGCCGTGGCGGCGGTGGTGCTCGCTGTGGTCGGCATGACGGTCCCGGTCCCGGTCCCGGTGACCGCTTCCGCCGCCGCGATTGCGGACGTGAACGGGGTCGCCGCGGGCGACGCCGCGATCCGGTCGGTCGACCTGGCCGGCAGGTGGAGCTTCACGCCGGCGGGCCGGCCGGCCACGACGATCACCGTGCCCGGTGGTGGCTGGTACAAGCAAGGCTTCACCGACGTGTCCGAGGCGACGTACTCGCGCACCATCACGGTGCCCGACTCGGGACAGCCGCAGTCGGCGTGGATCGAGTTCGGTGCGGTGAACCACCAGGCGACCCTGTCGGTCGACGGACGGGTCGTCGCCACCCAGACGACCGCGTACACGGCGTCGAACTTCGACATCACCGCCTTCACCACGCCCGGCACGACGCACACGATCAGCGTGAACGTGAAGGGCCGCAACGCGTTGAAGACGCCGGCGGGCAAGTACCTGATTCCCGACGCCGCCAACTGGTCGGAGGCGGTGCCGCAGGGGATCTTCCGTTCGGCGTTCCTGCGCGTGTACCCGGCCGTGCACGTGAGCGACGCCTTCGTCCGCACCTCGGTGACCGACCAGACCCTGACCTACGACGTGACGGTCGCCAACACCTCCGGCAGCGCCCGCACCGTGACCCTCGGCGGCACGCTCGCCTCGGACAACGGACAGGCCTTCGGCTACCCCGCCCTGCCCAGCCGCACGGTCACGGTCGCGGCCCGTTCCACCGCGACCGTGACCGTCGGTCCGGTGGCGTGGATGCTCGGCGCGGCCTCGTACTGGTGGCCGAACGTGCCGTATCGGCAGGGACATCGTGCCCAGTTGCACCGGCTGTCGGTGCACGCGACCACCGACGACGGCCGCACCAGCGACGCCACGTACCGCTTCGGGTTCCGGGAAAGCACCCAGAACGGCGAGTACTACCGCCTCAACGGCGTGCGGGTGAACGTGCGCGGCGACAACCTGCAGGGCGCCAACTACGACCGGATCGACAACGGTGGCAAGGGCGACGCCTTCGACACGCTGCCGGGCTTTCTCCCGCCGTCGGCCGGCAACGGCGGCTGGCCGCAGGCGGTCGACAACTACCTGCGGCTCAACTTCAACGTCGTCCGCGTCCACCAGGAGCCGGCCAGTCCGTACATGCTCGACGTGGCCGACGAGCTCGGGCTGATGATCATCGACGAGACCGCCATCCGCGGTGCCGGCAACGCACAGGACTTCAACGCCGGTCGCGCCAACATGGTGGCCCACGCCCGTGCGCTGACGCTGCGCGACCGCAACCACCCGTCGATCGTCCGCTGGAGCCAGGTCAACGAGCCGAACCTCGCCGACTCCGACTCCGAGCAGTTCCAGAGAGACCTGTACACGGCGGTGAACGCCGCCGACGGCACCAGGCCGATCATCGTCGAGGTGGCCCCCGGCGCGTCGCCCAACCGATATCCCACCATGACACAGGCCAACTTCAACCTCGTCCCGCACTACCTCGACGGCACCGGCCGCTACGGCGAGCAGACCTGGTCCGTGGCAGGCCGGCCGGACGGTGAGGGCGAGTACATCTGGCCCGCGTGCAGCAGCAAGCAGGGCTTCGCGTGGTTCGCCACCGCGACCGCGGCCAAGCGCGGCAAGGACACCAGCGACCTGCGGCCCTACACCCTGCTGTCTGCCTGGGCGAGCGTCATCCCCGGTGTGCGGACCACGGACTTCACCCCGGAGGAGGGTGGCCGCCCCGTCTACGGCGCGGACAACCTGCCGGACCCGTGGAGCAACGCCCAGATCCAGCGGGTCCAGGCCGGGTTCAACCCGATCGCCGCGATCGACCTGCCCTACTGGTCGGCCTCCGGCGTGTCCGACGCGAACGGTGGCTTCCCGCTGCCGTCAGCGGTTCCCGGCTTCGCCGGCAACACCAGGGTCGACCGCACCATCACCGTCTTCAACGACGACTTCACCGGTACCGCCGTGGACTTCACCTGGAGCGCCCGCCTGGACAGCCCCACCGGAGCGGTGATCGCCTCGGGCAGCACGACCCTCATCATCCCGCTGGGTTCGCGCGTGCAGCAGCCGGTGTCCTTCGCGACCCCTGCCGGCGGCTCACGGGTGTACCTCGTCCTGTCCACCGGCAAGTCCGGCGTCACCACGTTCACCGACACCGCCGAGTACTTCACCCTGGGCGCCGGCCAGGGTCCCACGCCCGGCAAGTACCGCATCGTCAACCGCAACAGCGGCAAGCCGCTGGCCATCGCCGGCAACTCCACCGCCGACGGTGCCAAGGCCGTGCAGCAGAGCGGGAACGCGACCTGGACCGTCAGCGCCGGGCAGAACGGATCCTTCACCCTGCGCTACGACGCGACGGGCAAGGTGCTCGACGTCAACGGTTCCTCGTCCACCGCGGGCCTGCAGCTGCAGCAGTGGACCGCGAACGGCGGCACCAACCAGCAATGGTTCCTGAGGTCG
This sequence comes from Lentzea alba, assembly GCF_011067745.1. Lineage (GTDB taxonomy): Bacteria > Actinomycetota > Actinomycetes > Mycobacteriales > Pseudonocardiaceae > Lentzea > Lentzea alba. The sequence continues at coordinate 159,099 of NZ_JAAMPJ010000007.1, read as the reverse complement.
GCGGCCGGCGGGTTCTTCACGATCGCCAACGTCGGCAACGGTCTCGTGGCGGACGTGTACGGACAGTCCACGAGCGACGGTGCCCAGGTCGTGCAATGGACCGCCAACGGCGGTGTCAACCAGCAATGGCAACTCCTGCCGCAGAACTGAAAGAAACCGCACGGGGAAAGAGGAAGGCGCATGGCACGAGTACTGATGCTGGCGGGGGACGCCGCGGAGGAGCTCGATTCGATGTACCCGTTGTTCCGGCTGCGGGAGGACGACCACGAGGTCGTCGTGGCCGCGCCCACGACACGTCCGGTGCAGCTGGTGGTGCACGACTTCGAACCGGGATGTGACGCCTACACGGAGAAGCCAGGTCGTCGGTTGCCCGTGGACCTGGCGTTCGCGGACGTGCGCCCGGAGGAGTACCAGGCGCTGGTGATTCCGGGCGGCCGGGCACCGGAGTACATCCGCACGGACCCGGACGTCGCCCGCATCGTCGCGTACTTCTTCGCTCACGAACTCCCGGTCGGCACGATCTGCCACGGCCCGCAGGTCCCGGCCGCACTGGGACTCCTGCGCGGTCGCACGACCGCCGCGTACCCGCCGTTGAAGGTCGACGTGGAGCAGGCAGGCGCCACCTTCGCCGACGGGCCGGACGTCGTGGACGGTGCGATGGTGTCCTGCCGCGGCTGGCCCGACCTGCCTCAGTGGTCGCGTGCGTTCCTCCGGGTGCTGGCGAAGTCTCATGTTCCTGCCGATTGATCGTCCACAATGGATTGTCGCATCAACGCCGGTCGGAAGGGTCTGCGTCGACCGCCGGGTCAAGACGCAAATTGGCTGATATGTGACACCGGCACGACCTTGACCGTGCGAAGGGCGGCTCATTAGTTTGACGATTCGGAAGACTGAATTCCCTGCTGTCGCAGCAGTTCTCGGGGTTCGGAGGACTCAATGGTGAGCTCGTCCAGGCATGACCGCGCCTGGGTTCTCCCGTGGGCGGGAGTGACCGGATGACGGTCGCGTCTACTCCTTTCGGCGATCCGGCCGAACTGTCCACAATGGCCTTCATCCGCCGGGTGAAGGCGCGTCGGCGCCAGGTCGGCAACGGCCGCATGGGTTCGCACCTGCCGTGGGCCGATCCTCGGCGGGGCTGGGACTTCGTCTCCACCGGACGCGGGAGTGGACCGGTTCGTCGGTGCACGACGCGATGTTCGGCTCGGGCGGCAGAGGCGCCGGCAGGGGTCGGCTGACGAGAGGAGACGGTCGTGGCCGAACGAATCGGCTTGTGGTTGAACGGTGCCAGGGGATCGGTGGCGACCACCGCCGTGAGCGGGTTGCTCGCGTTGCGCGAGGGTCTAGCGCCGCCTGTCGGCTGCGTCACCGAGCTGCTGGACGCGTACCTGGCGCCATGGGACGCGTTCGTGGTCGGCGGGCACGACATCGTGACCACGCCGCTGGCGAAGCGGGTCGAGTCCCTGGTGCGCGACGGCGTGCTGCCGTACGACGTGACGGGATGTATCGCGAGCGGGCTGGACACCGTGGACGCGGAGATCCGGCCCGGTTACGACCCGGCGGCGTCGTCCGGAAGTCAGGCCGACGCCGCCCGGCGGCTGGCTGGGGACATCGCCGACTTCCGCGCCCGGCACGAGCTGGCCCGCGTCGTGGTGGTGAACGTGGCGTCGACCGAGCCACCCGTGCGGGTCGAGCACGACTCGCTCGCCACGCTGGAGGCAGCGCTCGCCGTGCCGGGAAACGTCGTGTTGCCGCCGAGCTCTCTCGTTGCCTACGCCGCTTTCCAAGCGGGGTGCGCCTTCGTGGACTTCACGCCGTCGACCGGGGTCGCGGTGCCGGCGCTGGCCGAGCTGGCGGTGTCGAAGGGACTGCCCTACGCGGGAAGGGACGGCAAGACGGGGGAGACGCTGGTGCGGGCGGCGCTCGCACCGATGTTCACCTCGCGAGCGCTGCGCGTGCTGTCCTGGACGGGCACGAACCTGCTCGGCGGTGGTGACGGGGCCACGCTGGAGGACCCGGCGCACGCGGACAGCAAGCTGGCGTCCAAGACCAGAGGGCTGGCGGCGTTGCTCGGTGAGGGCGTGACCGCGCCCCTGCACATCGACCACGTACCCGATCTCGGCGAACGCAAGACAGCGTGGGATCACGTGTCGTTCGAAGGGTTTCTCGGCGCACGGATGTCACTGCAACTGACCTGGAGCGGCCTGGACTCGTCCCTGGCCGCCCCGCTGGTGCTCGACCTCGCCCGCCTGATGGCCGCCGCCCACGCGGCGGGCCGGACCGGTGCCCAGGGCGCGCTCGCGTTCTTCTTCAAGGACCCGTTGGGCAGCGACGAGCACCGGCTCGCGGAACAGGCCCGCGAGCTCCACGAGTGGGCCCGAAACCTCTGACACATCGATCGACCAGGTTGGACTCCGCTGCGCAACCCTTTCCCTGCAAAGGAGCAGGCGTGAACACCACCACGAGGAAACGGCGCGGCCGCCGCCGAGCGGTCCTGCCGCTGCTCACGGCCCTGTTGTCCGTCATCGCCTTCGCCGTGCCGGCGCGGGCGGCGGACGAGTCCATCGCCGTCGACTTCTCCACGGGCGCCGGCGCTCCGACCTACCGGGCGTCGGGCTGGATCTACGGCATGACCGAGAACGCGTCCGGGCCAGCGGACAGCTTCTACCGCGACGTGAAGTTCCGGTACATGCGCGCAGGCGGCGCTCAGCTCGACAGTCCTGGCGGCTGGGTCTCCGGGAAGTACGACCGCCGGTGGAACTCGACGCGCGCTCAGCTGTTGCGCACCCGTGCGCTGGGCGGCGAGTTCGTGTTGCTGCCGCACGACCTGTGGGGCGCCGACGGGTTCGGGATCTCCCGTTTCCCCGGTGACAACGGCAACTGGACCGACTACGACAACTTCCTCACCCGCCTGATCGGCGACGTGCGAGCCACCGGTGTCCCCGTCCAGTGGGACATCTGGAACGAGCCCAACATCACGATCTTCTGGAACCGCCCGCAGTCCCAGTACTTCGAGCTGTGGCGCCGCACGTACCAGCGCATCCGGGCGGAGTTCCCGACCCAGCTGATCGTCGGGCCGAGTTGCGCGTGCACGCCGTCCACCGGCGGCTGGTGGCCGCAGTACCTGGACTTCGTGCGCTCCACCAACACCGTGCCCGACATCATCAGCTGGCACTCGTTGCCCGGCGACCCCGTGTCGAACGTGCAGGTGGCGAACCAGACGCTCGACTCGCGCGGTATCCCGCACCCGAGGCCGTACCAGATCAACGAGTACGGCGCGTCGAACGAGCAGAACCCCGGCGACGGCTCGTGGTACATCTCGCGGCTGGAACGGGCGGGCGCGGACGGCCTGCGCGCCAACTGGGCCAGCGGCGGCAACCTGCACAACGACCTCGGCAACCTGCTCGTGCACAACTCGGCGGGACAGCACCAGCCGAAGGGGGAGTGGTGGGTCTACCGCTTCTACGGCTCGCAGACCGGCCAGATCGTCACGGTCACGCCGAGCCAGAACTACGACGGATTCGCGACGAAAGCACCGGGTGAAGCCAAGATACTGGTCGGCGGCGGCCGCACGACGGGCAACATCGCGGTCAACCTGCGGCGCCTGGACGCCACCGAAGGCATCGTGAGGAACAACCAGGTACGCGTGCTCGCCGAGCGCATCCCGTACAACAACGGCGGAGCCGTCGCGGGTCCGGTGACCGCCATCGACACGGTCGTGACGCTGAACAACAACGGCACCACGGTGAACCTGCCGCACTCGAACATCGACGAGTCCTTCACCATCACGGTCCTGCCGCCCTCGGGCACTCCTGGCGGGGCCTTCCAGTCCACCGCGGTCGCCCAGCACTCGCAGCACTGCCTGACCAACCCGGGCCGCAGCACCGCCGACGGCACCCGGCAGCAGCAGATCACCTGCGGCACCGCTGACGAGCAGCGGTGGAACTTCAGCCCGGTGACCGGGACGGCCGACACCTTCACGGTCACCAACCAGCAGTCGGGCAAGTGCCTGGACGTCAACGGAGTGTCCACAGCGGACGGTGCCGCAGTCATCCAGTGGAACTGCAACGGCGGAACCAACCAGCAGTTCACCCTGCGGAAGGTCACCTACGCGGGCAGCGCTCCCACCGACTTCCAGCTCGTCGCCCGGCACAGCGGCAAGTGCGTCGCGGTCGTGGGCGCCTCCACCGCGTCGGGTGCCCTGCTGGACCAGCGGACCTGCAACCCCGTGAACCAGGGCAGCCCGCTCAACCAGACCTGGCGCCTGCCCGGCCGCCAGAGCACCTAGCACCACCTCGGCCCGCGTTCCCGGCAACGGGAGCCGGGCCGAATTTCCGCCCCTTTCTGGGAGCGCTCCCGGAAAGGGGTGGAACGGCAGACACCTTCAACGAAGAAGGACGATCATGGCCTCGTACCTCCACCCTCCGGCGCCGCCGCCGGGTTTTCGCGCGTTCCGCGGTCTTCTGACTCGTCTCGGCCGACGCCGTGACGCTCGTACCGGATCTGCCTCTGACGGGTCCGGTCACCAGGACGGCTCGACGCCCCGGCCGTCCACAGCGAACCCCGCATCAGCGCGCCAACGAGACCGAAGGTATGACCTGCCATGAGAAACCGACTCACCGCGGCCCTGTCCGCCGCGCTCCTGACCGTGGCCACCGCCGTGGCCGTCTCGGCCGTCACCGCACCGCCCGCCGCCGCGCACGTGGTCAACCCCGCCGACTTCCAACAGGTCGAACTGGCCAAGGGCGTCGCCGAGATGGGCGAGCCGATGTCGATGGCGGTGCTGCCGGACCGCTCGGTGCTGCACACGTCCCGCAACGGCACGCTGCGCCGCACCACGGCGGCCGGCGCCACGAGCGTGATCGCCAACATCCCCGTCTACACCCACGACGAGGAGGGTCTGCAGGGTATCGCTGCGGATCCCGGCTTCGCGACCAACCGGCACATCTATCTCTACTACTCGCCGCCGTTGTCGACACCTGCCGGTGACGCGCCGTCCAGCGGGACGAACTTCTCCCAGTGGAACGGCGTGAACCGCCTGTCCCGGTTCACCCTCAACGCCGACTTCACGCTCAACACGGCGAGCCAGGTGACCGTGCTGGACGTGCCGACGAGCCGGGGGATCTGCTGCCACGTCGGCGGTGACATCGACTTCGACGCGGCGGGCAACCTGTACCTGTCCACCGGCGACGACACCAACCCGTTCGACTCCGGCGGCTACACGCCGATCGACGAGCGCTCGGGACGCAACCCCGCGTACGACGCGCAACGCAGTGCGGGCAACACCAACGACCTGCGCGGCAAGGTGCTGCGGATCAAGGTGAACGCCGACGGGTCCTACTCGATCCCGGCCGGCAACCTGTTCGCGCCGGGAACGGCCCGCACGCGGCCGGAGATCTACGCGATGGGCCTGCGCAACCCGTTCCGGTTCAACGTGGACCCGGCCACCGGCACGATCTACCTCGGTGACTACGGACCGGACGCCGGCTCGACCACCTCCAGCCGCGGACCGGCCGGGCAGGTGGAGTTCAACCGGATCACCTCGGCGGGCAACTACGGCTGGCCGTACTGCACGGGCACGAACACCACCGATGAGAACTACGTGGACTACACGTTCCCGTCCGGGCCGTCGGGCAGCCGGTTCAACTGCGCCGCGCCGGTCAACAACTCGCCGAACAACACCGGCCTGACGAACCTGCCCGCCGCACGCCCGGCGTGGATCAAGTACGACAACTGCTCCTTCGCCGCGTTCGGCTGCGGGTCGGAGTCCCCGATGAGCGCGCCCGTGTACCGCTACGACGCGAACAACCCGTCGACGGTCAAGTTCCCCGCTTCGCTGGACGGGCACGTGTTCGCGACCGAGTTCGGCCGGCGCTGGATCAAGACCATCGACGTCAACCCCGACGGTTCCGCCGGGCAGGTCGGTGACTTCCCCTGGCGCGGCACCCAGGTCATGGACGCGAGCTTCGGTCCGGACGGCGCTCTCTACGTGCTGGACTACGGCACCGGCTGGGGCAGCGGCGACGCGAGCTCCGCGCTCTACCGCATCGAGCACATCGGTCCGGCCGGCAACCGCGCGCCGGTGGCACGCGCGATTGCCAACCCCCTGTCCGGCATCGCGCCGCTGACCGTGGACTTCTCGTCGGCAGGGTCGTCCGACCCGGAGAACGGCGCTCTGACCTACTCGTGGAACTTCGGCGACGGCAGCACGTCCACGGCGGCCAACCCGAGCCACACCTTCACCGCCAACGGCCAGTACACCGTCACTCTCACGGTGAAGGACCCGGCCGGGCTCACCGGCAGCACCAACGTGATCATCACGGTCGGCAACACCGCACCCGTGGTCACGTTGAACACCCCGGTCAACGGAACCCTGTTCAGCTTCGGTGACAGCATCCCCTACACGATCACGGTCTCCGACGCGGAGGACGGGGCGATCGACTGCACGAAGGTGACGTTGTCCTACCTCCTCGGCCACGACAGCCACTCCCACAAGATCACCTCGCGCACTGGCTGTTCGGGCACCATCGAGATCCCGGTGGACGGTGAGCACGACACGGCGGCGAACATCTACGCGGTCTTCGACGCCGAGTACACCGACAAGGGCGCGAACGGCGTGCCGCCCGCGACCACCCACACCCAGCACGTGCTCCAGCCCCGGCACCGCCAGGCAGAGCACTACACGACGCAGTCGGGCACAGGCCTGTTCGACAAGACGCCGGCCGAGGGCGGCCGCACCGTCGGCGACATCCACAACGGCGACTGGATCGCGTTCGACAACTACAACCTCACCGGCGCCAACCGGTTCACCGCGCGCGTGTCCTCCGCGGGAGCGGGCGGCACGATCACGGTGCGCACCGGCTCTCAGACCGGTCCGGCAGTGGCCACGCTGACCGTGCCGGTGACCGGCGGGTGGGACACGTTCCGGGAGGTCTCCACCGCGCTGACGAACGTGCCCACGACCACCGGCAGGCTGTACCTGACGTTCGCGGGCAGCGGCACCGGTTACCTGTTCGACGTGGACGCCTTCACGTTCGACACGTCGACCGGCGGCGGACGCACCGGGCCGATCACCGGGGCGGCGTCCGGCAAGTGCGCCGACGTCACCGGCGGCAGCAGCGCGGACGGCACGCGGATCCAGCTGTACACCTGCAACGGCGGCGCGAGCCAGCAGTGGACGGTCAACGGGACCACGTTGCGGGCGCTGGACAAGTGCATGGACGTCGCGAACGGTGGCACCGCCGACGGCGGCGCCGTGCAGCTGGGGACCTGCAACGGTGCCACGAGCCAGAACTGGAGCGCCGGTGCCAACGGATCCGTGGTCAACACGAAGTCCGGCAAGTGCCTCGACGCCAACGGCGCCGGCACCGCCAACGGCACGGTGCTGATCATCTGGACCTGCCACGGCGGCACGAACCAGCGTTGGACGCTGCCATGACGACTCCGCCGCGTGCTTCGACACCAAGGAGGATCAGATGACCTACCAGGCTTGGCGACGGGCGCTCGGTGTTGCCGCCGCGGCGCTCGTCGTGGGCGGGGTCGCCCCCGCACCACCGGCGGCAGCCGCGGACACACCGTACGACGTGCTGGTGTTCTCCAAGACCGCGGGTTTCCGGCACGACTCGATCCCCAACGGCATCCAGCTGATCCGCGATCTGGGCGGTGCCAACAGCTTCACGGTGACCACCACCGAGGACGCGGGGCAGTTCACGACCGCCAACCTCGCGCAGTACGAGGCCGTGGTGTTCCTCAACACCACGGGCGACGTGCTGAACGCCACCCAGCAGAGCGCCTTCGAGTCCTACGTCCGCGGCGGCGGCGGTTACGTGGGTGTGCACTCCGCGGCCGACACCGAATACGACTGGCCGTTCTACGGCGAGCTGGTGGGTGCGTACTTCGCGTCGCACCCGGCCATCCAGCAGGCGACGGTCCGGACGGAGAACCGTGCGCACGCCGCCACCGCGCATCTCTCCCCGGCTTGGGTGCGCACCGACGAGTGGTACAACTACCGCGCCAACCCGCGCAGCGGCGCCCGTGTCCTGTCCACTTTGGATGAATCGACCTACTCCGGCGGGTCGATGGGCGCCGACCACCCGATCACGTGGTGCAAGCCCTTGGCCGGTGGACGCTCCTTCTACACGGGCCTCGGCCACACGAAGGAGAGCTACGCCGATCCGGCCTTCCGCACGATGATCCTCGGCGGCATCCGGTACGCGGCGAACAGGACCAAGGCCGACTGCCGTGCGGAGACCGGTTACACGACCCTCTACAACGGGTCGACGACCGGGTGGACGCAGGCGGGCCCCGGCGGTTTCACCAACAGCGACGCCACGCTCGCCTCGTCCGGCGGCATGGGCATGCTGTGGTACAGCGCCAAGGAGTTCCGGTCCTACTCCCTCAAGCTCGACTGGCGGATGCCGGGGGACGACAACTCCGGTGTGGTGCTCGGGTTCCCGGCGGGCAGCACCCCGGACTCGGCGCTCGCCAACGGGTACGAGGTGCAGATCGACGCGACGGACACCGCGGACAGGACGACGGGGGCGATCTACGGGGTCAAGGCTCCCGACACCGCCGCCAGGGACGGCGCGCTGAACCCGCCCGGCGAGTGGAACACCTACGAACTGCTCGTCGAGGGCGAACGCCTCCAGGTGTTCCTGAACGGGGTGAAGATCAACGACTTCACCAACACCGACCCGGCGAGATCGCTCACCTCGGGGCACATCGCCCTGCAGAACCACGGATCCGGGGACGACGTGTCGTTCCGCAACGTCCGGATCAAGGAGCTCGGCGGACCCCAGCCGCGCACCGGGCGGATCACCGGCGGCTCCGGCAAGTGCGTCGACGTCGCCGGCGGCAGCAGCGCGGACGGCACGAAGATCCAGCTGTGGACCTGCAACACCAACGCGAGTCAGCAGTGGACGGTCAGCGGCAACACGTTGCGCGCCCTCAACAAGTGCATGGGCGTCGCCGGCGGCAGCACCGCCAACGGCGCGCAGGTGCAGCTGATGACGTGCAACGGCAGCGGATCGCAGAACTGGACGACCGGGGCGAACGGCTCACTGGTCAACCAGCAGGCGAACAGGTGCCTGGACGCCAACGGCGGCAGTTCGGCGGACGGCACCCAGCTCATCCTCTGGACCTGCCACGGCGGCACGAACCAGCGCTGGACCCTGCCATGAGCGGCTCGTCCCAGCGGCAGACCTTCCCAGGAGGTGCGCAATGAGGCTCTCGGCAGTCTCGCCGGCGATGCGAATCCGGATCGCTTTGGCGGTGACCGTGTTGTCCGCGGCGACGTTGACGTGGTCCACACCGGCACCTGCGGCGGCGGCGACCACAGGACCGTGTGACATCTACGCCAGCGGCGGCACGCCCTGCATCGCGGCGCACAGCACGACGCGGGCGCTTTACGGTTCGTACAACGGAAATCTCTACCAAGTCAGGCGTTCGTCGGACAACACCAGCAAGGACATCGGTTTGCTCGCCGCAGGCGGCAACGCCAACGCGGCGACGCAGGACACGTTCTGCGCCGGCACCTCGTGCGTCATCACGGTGGTCTACGACCAGTCCGGTCGCGGGAACGACCTGTGGTACCAGGGATCGAGCGTGGTCCCCGGCTCGCCGCAGAGCCGTCCGGCGAACGCGACCTCCGAGTCGCTGGTGATGGGTGCTGACAAGAGCAAGGCGTACTCGCTCTACATCAACCCCGGCAACAGCTACTGGCGGGACGGCAGCCGGACCGGCGTCCCGACCGGCGCCGCTCCGGAAGGCATGTACATGGTCACCAGCGGCACGCACGTCAACAGCGGCTGCTGCTTCGACTACGGCAACAGCGAGACGACCCGCAAAGCCGACGCGGCCGGAGCGATGGACGCGATCAACTTCAGCACGCAGTGCTGGTTCGGCGGGTGTGTCGGCCGTGGTCCGTGGGTCCAGGCGGATCTCGAATGGGGCCTGTTCCCCGGCGGAAGCCAGCAGTGGAACCCGAATCAGCGGGCCTTCACGGACAAGTTCGTCACGGCGATCCTGAAGAACAACGGGACCACGCGGTTCGCGCTCAAGGGCGCCAACGCCCAGGCGGGCGATCTGACCACGTTGTACGACGGCTCGCTGCCGAACGGCTACAGCCCGATGAAGAAGCAGGGCGCGATCATCCTGGGCAGCGGTGGTGACTGCTGCAAGCCAGACGGCGGCGCCAACCTCAGCGCGGGCACCTTCTACGAGGGTGCGATGGTCGCGGGCTATCCGTCCGACGCGACCGAGAACGCCGTGCAGGCCAACATCATCGCTGCCGGGTACGGCGGTAGCGGCGGCAATCAGCCCGTGCCCGGCGGCGCTGTGCGTGCGGTGGGCGCGGGCAAGTGCCTGGAGACACCGAACGGCACCGCGGGCACGCAGGCCCGGATCTGGGACTGCTCGGGCAGCGCGGGCCAGAAGTGGGCCCGGTCGGCGTCGGGTCAGCTCACCGTGTTCGACGGCACCGCCCAGCGGTGTCTCGACGCGTACGGCCAAGGGACCACCGCGGGCACCAGGGTGGCGATCTGGACGTGCAACGGCCAGTCCAACCAGCAGTGGAACGTCAACGCCAACGGCACGATCACCGGCGCACAGTCCGGTCTGTGCCTGGACGTGTCCGGCGCATCCACGGCCAACGGCGCGCTCGTCCAGCTGTGGACGTGCAACGGCCAGTCCAACCAGCAGTGGAGCTTGACCTGATCAGCGGTCGTGCGTGCTCTCCTCCGCTCTCGCGACGGAAAGCACGCACGACCATTCCCATCACTGACAAGGGAGTCGTGTGATGCGCATGCCCGAGCCGAGGATCCACGTCACCAGTCCGGCCGCGTGCCGGACCGACGGCTTCCGCACCGCCAACGGTGAATGCGGTGCGGTGCTGTACGGCGAGCCGGCGATGGAGAAGGTGGTCTTCGAGGCCGGCCGGTCCTGCCACCCCGCCTACGAGTTCCGGATCTCCAGTCCCGGCATGACCGCGGTCGGCGGCTACGGCCGCATCACCGACTCCCGCACCGGCGAGGTCACCTCGACCTGGGCCGACGGGCACGGCACCTGGGCCCGCCGGGCCTTCGCGTCCAGAGCCGACCAGGTGATCGCCCACGAGCTGCTGCCGGCGCCCGGCCGGACGGTCGACACCACGCTGAGCGTCGACACCGCCCTCGACGGGCTGCTGGGCAGTACGCGCTTCACGACCAGAGCCACCGTCAGCAACGGCTCGGGCTACCTCAGCCTGCGAGGCGTCGGCCGGTCGGGTCGCGGTGTCTTCGGCTACGAGGGCATCACCAGGGTGGTGGCGTTCGGTGGCAGCGTCCTCGCGAGCGGGGCCACCCTCGTCGTCATCGGGGCGGTCAGGCTGCTCCTGCTCACCAAACTCGACAGGTACGAGTCGTCCTCGACCGGCGGGATCTTCCCCGCGCTCCGCACGGCACTGGCTGGCCTCGAGAGCGACTACGCCACCCTGTTCGCGAGGCACACGGCCGCCACACCGGCCTGACCCGGCCACTCGGATCGAGAGTTCGGGCGACGATCACGCGCAAGTGTGACGTTGAGCCCGGCCTTTTCGTTGCCGGTGTGACAATTGCCCGATGGAGAGCACTCATGGCATCGATTCCGGTTCGCCGAGCGCTGTGCTGCGCCTGCTGATGGACGGCAGGCCGCGCACCCGAGCGGAGATCGTGGCCGCGACCGGCCTCGCCCGCTCCACCGTGCGGGCGAGGCTCGACCTGCTCCTGGCCGCCGGACTGGTGACTGGAGGCGGCACCGAGGAGTCCACCGGCGGGCGCCCCGCGAGCCGGTTCGTGTTCCACCCCGGCGCCCGGCACGTGCTGGCGGCCGAGGTGGGCGCCACCCACGCCACGGTCGCCGTGGCCGACCTCGGGTGCCGGTTGATCGCGGTCGAACAGGTCGGCCTCGACATCGCGGACGGACCGGAGACGATCCTCGAGCTCCTGGTCACGACCTGGCGCGAGCTGCTGCGTGGGGTCGACACCGCGGAGATCGCCGGAGTCGGCATCGGCCTGCCCGGCCCGGTCGAGCACTCCACCGGCCGTCCGAACAACCCGCCGATCATGCCGGGCTGGGACGGGTTCGACGTGCCGGCGGCGATCACGGCGGAGTTCGGCGCACCGGTGCTGGTCGACAACGAGGTCAACCTGGAGGCACTGGGCGAGCACACCGCCGCGCACCCGGACGTGCTGCACATGATCGTGATCAAGGCGGCGACCGGCATCGGCGCCGGGCTGATCAGCAACGGCGTGCTGCACCGCGGCGCGGCGGGCGCGGCGGGAGACCTCGGGCACATCAGGGTGCCCGATGGTGAGGACGCGCTGTGCCGCTGTGGCAACACCGGGTGCCTGGAGGCGGTCGCCGGTGGTCCGGCGCTCGCGGCGAAGCTGAGGGAACTGGGACTCCCCGCGCACTCGACGGCCGACGTGGTGCACCTGGTCCGGGCCGGCAACCTCGAGGCAGGCCGGGTCGTGCGGCAGGCGGGCAGGGACATCGGGGAGGTGCTCGCCGGCTGCGTGAGCATGTTCAACCCGTCGCTCGTGGTCATCGGCGGGCTGGTGGCGGGGGCGGGGGAGATGCTGCTGGCGGGGGTGCGCGAGTCGATCTACCGGCGCTCCCTGCCACTGGCCACGGAGAACCTGAGGATCGTCGCGTCGACGGCGGGTGCGACCGCCGGAGTGCTGGGCGCCGCGGCAATGGTCGTGCAGCACGTGCTGTCGCCGGAGGTGCTGGACGCACGGCTTGGTGGGGTCGTCTCCGCGATCTCCGCCGGAGAGGCCTGAACTACTTTTGGCATAGAGTAGCCATAATTTAGCCCGGTTGCGCCGAACTTTTGCATTGACCGTGCCATATGGTCGGGCTTACGTTCACCTGCATGTGGGACATCGGCGTCAACACATGGGTTTGGACGTCACCGCTCACCGATGACGGGTTGGCCACACTCGCGCCGAAGGTTCGCGAGTGGGGGTTCGACGTCATCGAACTGCCGGTGGAGCAGCCGGGCGACTGGGACCCGCGCCGCGCCGCCGACCTGCTGGCCGAGTTGAACCTCAGAGCCACCGTCTGTCTCGTCATGCCGCCGGGCCGTGAGCTGGTCGCGGCAGACACGGTCGCGGAGACCCAGGACTACCTGCGGCGGGTCGTGGACGTCGCGGCGATCGTCGGCAGCCCGGTCGCGGCGGGCCCCGCGTACAGCTCGGTCGGCCGCACCTGGCGCATCGACGACCGGCCGCGGGTGTACCGCGAGCTGCGCGCGAACCTCCGCCCCGTCGTCGAGTACGCGGCGCAGCGCGGTGTCCGCATCGCCGTGGAGCCGCTGAACCGGTACGAGACGAGCCTGCTGAACACCGTGGACCAAGCGCTGGAGGCGCTGGACGGGCTACCTGCCGAGGGATGCGGGCTGGCGCTCGACACCTACCACCTCAACATCGAGGAAGCGGCGCCGGTGAAGGCGGTTCTCGCCGCCGGCGCACGTATCGCACACGTTCAGGTGTGCGCCAACGACCGCGGTACGCCGGGGCGCGATCACCAGGACTGGCCCGCGCTGCTGGGCGCCCTGGGCGATGCCGGCTACCGCGGTCCGTTGTGCATCGAGTCGTTCACGCCGGACAACGCCGCCATCGCGACCGCCGCCTCGATCTGGCGGCCGCTGGCCGACTCCCCGGACGCCCTTGCCGTCGAAGGCCTGGCCTTCCTGCACGCTGCCGCCGCCGCTCTCACCCGTTAGCCGACCGCGTCACCACCCCGGAGGAGTGGCAATGCAACGCAGACTCAAGCGACTACTGGTGGTGTTGGCCGGTGCTCTGGTGGTGATGGGGCTCGTCACGCCGATCACCCCGGCACAGGCCCACGGCCTGCACGTCCTGCTGTTCACCAAGACCGCCGCCGGGGCGTACCGGCACGACTCCATCCCGGCGGGCATCACGATGATGGAGCAGCTGGCCGCCCAACGCGGCTGGGAGATGACCAAGACCGAGGACGCGTCGGTCTTCAACGACACCACGCTCGCCACGTACAGCGTGATCGTGATGCTGCAGACGTCGGGCATGGTGTGGGACACCGCCGCGCAGCGCACCGCGATGCAGAACTACGTGCGCAGGGGCGGGGGCGTGGTGGCGATCCACAACGCCACGGACATGAACATCGAGCAGCAGTTCCCGTGGTGGGACCAGATGCTCGGCATGACCATGACCCAGCACTCGTCGATCGTGTCCGGCACCGCCAAGGTCGCCGACCGCAAGCACCCGTCGGGCGCGAGCCTGCCGGACCGGTGGACGCGCACGGAGGAGTGGTACAACTTCAACCGCTCCGCACGCGGCGACGTGCACGTGCTGGTCACGGCGGACGAGTCGACCTACGACGCGGGCCCGCAGAAGATGGGCTTCGACCACCCGATCTCGTGGTGCCGCAACTTCGAGGGCGGCCGGGTGTGGGCCACCGGCATGGGACACAACGCCTCGAGCTACTCCGAACCCCTGTTCCGCCAGCACATCACCGGTGGCGTGGAGACCGCGGGCGGCATCGTGGGTGCGGACTGCGGTCCCACGGTGTGGAGCAGCTTCCAGAAGGTGCAGCTCGACAACTCCACCATCGCGCCGAGCACGCTCGACGTCGCTCCCGACGGCCGGGTGTTCTTCAACGAGTACAACGGCAACCTGAAGATCTACAAGCCGGACACCAGGACGACGGTCGTCGCGGGCACGCTCAGCGTCTACGGCCAGGGACAGAACTCGGAGGACGGCCTGGTCGGCATGGCGCTCGACCCGGCGTTCGCCACCAACAGATGGGTCTACCTGAACTACTCCCCGGCGGGGAGCCAGGAGATCGCCAGGATCTCGCGCTTCACCATGAACGGCGACAGGATGGACATGGCGAGCGAGAAGGTCCTGCTCACCCTGCCCGCCTCCCGGCGTGAGGAGCCGGGGCACACCGGCGGCCAGCTGAACTTCGGGCCGAACGGCAACCTCTACATCAGCGTCGGCGACGACATCAACCCCAACGGTGATTCCGGCGGCTACGCGCCGATCGACGAACGCACCGGTCGCTCGCTGTACGACGCGCAGGGCACTGCCGCCAACACCAACGACCTGCGCGGCAAGATCCTGCGCATCCACCCGGAACCCGACGGCACCTACACCGTCCCGGCGGGCAACATGTTCGCGCCTGGCACGGCCAGAACGCGTCCGGAGATCTACGCGATGGGCTTCCGCAACGTGTTCCGGTTCAGCGTGCACCCGACCACCGGCGTGATCTACGCGGCCGACTACGGCCCGGACGCGGGCGGCGACAACCCGAACCGCGGGCCGGCGGGACTCGTGGAGTGGAACGTGATCAAGTCGCCGGGCAACTACGGCTGGCCGTACTGCGTGGCGAACAACATCGCCTACAACGACTGGAACTTCGCCAACAACACGTCCGGCCCGAAGTTCAACTGCGGCTCGCCGGCGAACAACTCGCCCAACAACACCGGCCTGACGACTCTGCCCGCGTCGCGGGGCGCGGACCTCTGGTACGGCAACGGCGCGAACGGCAACGCCTTCCCGGAGATGGGTCCGAGCAGCGGCGGCGAGGCGCCGATGGCGTTCCCCGCCTACCAGTACAACGCGAGCAACCCGTCGACGACGAAGTTCCCCGCCTACTTCGACCAGACGCCGTTCTTCGGCGAGTGGTCCCGCAACCGCATGTGGGAGTTCCGGACGGACTCGTCCGGAAACCTGCTGAAAGTCAACAACTTCCTGTCGAACATGTCCTTCGCCTCGCCGATGGACGCCAAGTTCGGTCCCGACGGCTCGATGTACCTGCTGACCTGGGGCACGGGCTGGGAGGACAACAAACCGCTGCCCGGCGCCGGGTTGTGGCGCATCGACTACAGGACCACCGGCGAACGACTTCCGGTGGCGCAGGCGTCCGGCAGTCCCCTGACCGGCCCGTCGCCGTTGACGGTGCGCTTCTCCAGCGCCGGTTCCAACGACCCCGGTGGTCTTCCGCTGACCTACCGGTGGACGTTCGGCGACGGCGGCACGTCCACGGAGCCGAACCCCACGCACACCTACACCACGAGCGGGAAGTTCACCGCCCAGCTCACCGTCACCAACTCGGCCGGCAAGATCGGTACCGCGAACGTGACCGTGAGCGTGGGCAACACCGAGCCGATCGTGCGGTTCACCGGTCCGGTCGACGGCGGCATGATCAACTTCGGTGACCCGATCCCGTACACGTTGTCCGTGACCGACCAGGAGGACGGCACGATCGACTGCACCAAGGTGAGCGTTCAGTCGAACATGGGCCACGACTCGCACAAGCACCCGATCGGCTCGCCGATGACCGGCTGTTCGGGAACGCTGCCGACCACCGTCGACTCCGGGCACCAGGGGCTCAACGTGCACGTCATCGGCTCGGCCGAGTACACCGACAACGGCGCGAACGGGGTGCCGCCCCTGACCGGCAGCGCCCAGGTCGTCCTGCAGCCCAAGCAGAAGCAGGCCGAGTTCTTCAACGGCTCGTCCGGCGTGACCATCGTGTCGCAGGCGGGCGCCGAGTCGGGCGCGAAGGTCGGCGACATCGGCAACAACGACTGGATCTCGTTCAAGCCGGTCAACTTCACCGGCATCAACCAGGTCTCGTTCCGGGTGTCCTCTCCGCCGGGTGGAGGAGGGACGATCGAACTGCGCGCCGGTTCACCGACCGGCACGCTCATCGCGTCATCGCCGGTCACCAGCACCGGTGGCGCGGACACCTACGTCAGCACGCCCGCGGTGAACGTGACCGCGCCGACCGGCACCGTCGAGCTGTTCGCGGTGTTCAAGACGTCGTCGTCGACCAGCTTCGACCTCGACTCGATCACCTACGTCGGGCCGGGCGCGGGACAGCCCGGCGGTGGCTCCGCGAAGGAGATCGTCGGCGCCGGCGGCAAGTGCGTCGACGTCAACGGAGCCAGCTCCACCGACGGCGCCAAGGTCCAGCTGTGGACCTGCAACGGTGGCAACAACCAGAAGTGGACGCAGAACGGCACCACGCTGCGGTCGCTCGACAAGTGCCTCGACGTCACCGGCAACAGTCAGACCGACGGCGCGATCGTTCGGTTGTGGTCGTGCAACGGCGCGTCCGGGCAGAACTGGACCGCCCAGTCCGACGGCTCGATCCGCAACGGCACGAAGTGCCTGGACGCCAACGGAGCCGGCACGGCGGACGGCACCCAGCTCATCATCTGGACCTGCCACGGCGGGACCAACCAGAGGTGGACCTTCCGGTAGCCCAGGAGCCGGTCAGCGGCCGATCCCTGCCGCTGACCGGTTTCCCCGTCGAGGAGGAACGATGAGCAGGACCGTTCGGTCGCGCGCGACCAAGGCCGCTGCCTGGGCCACCCCGCCGCCCAGGGCGAAAGGACGGGTGTGGGCCGGTTTCCTCACCGCTTTCCTGCTCGGGCTGGCGGTCGCGTTCCTGATCACCTCGGGGAACGGGCCGGACGCGACCCAGCGGCGGATCGCGGAACTGGAACGCGAGGACGCCGCACGGGACGCCGCGCAGCTCGGCCCGCTGACCGACCAGGCCAAGGGCACCAGAGACAGCCTGGCTCCGGTGCTCGCGGCCATGGCGCAGGCGGCTCCCGTCGACGGGTCGGCACCGAAGTCCGGGCTCACCCCGGAGGTGGTGAACGGGTGGAAGGACGTCCTCTCGGCGGCGGAGAAGTCGTACGAGCAAACGCCCTCGGCCGGCAACGGGATCAACGTGGCGCGCGCTGGCCTGCGCACGGCCGTGCAACAGCTCGCCGCGGCGGTCAGGGCGTTCGACACGGCAGTCGGGGTGGCCGAGCCGGTCAGGAGCACTCTCCTGGCGCTGGCGGGTGAGCAGCGCACGCTGGCACTGCGCACGTGGTCGGTGGCCGCGGTCCAGCTCGACGTGATCAACATCGAGGCGGGGAGGGGACACGTGCACGTCCAGCTCTCCACCGGCGGCGACGCCGGCGTGATCGCACCCGACGGCGCGCCGGAGGGACGGTGATGGCTGGTCATGTCGTCCGGCCGGCGACCGATGCCGTCCGCCTCCTGGTCGACGCGCGCACACTGATCGAGCCCGTGCACCGCGCCACGATCGACGAGCTCGGTCCGGCGCTGCGTCGCGTCGCCGGCTACCACATCGGGTGGTGGGACGTGGACGGCAGACCCTCACCGTCGGGCGGCAAGGCGCTGCGGCCCGCTCTCACCCTCGCCTGTGCCCGCGCGTTCGCCGACGGACCCGTGCCGCCGGACGTGATCGCGGCCGCGACGGCGGTGGAGCTGATCCACGACTTCTCGCTCCTGCACGACGACGTGATGGACGGCGACGAAACGCGGCGGCACCGTCCCTCGGCGTGGGTGGCGTTCGGGACCACGGCGGCGATCCTCGCCGGGGACGTCCTGGTGGGACTCGCGCTGCGCCGGGTGCCGCCGTCCCTGACGGGTGTACTCGCCGACGTGCTCGTCGACCTGTGCGAAGGGCAGTCGGCCGACGTGGCGGCCGAGACCGCGACGTCGGTGGACGTCGAGCAGTGCCTCGCCACCGCGGCGAGGAAGACCGGTGCCCTGATGGGGGCGGCCTGCCGCCTCGGTGCTCTCGCGGCCGGAGCCGACCCTGCCGCCGCTGACCACTGCCGGTGGTTCGGGGTGCACCTCGGCGTCGCCTTCCAGCTGGTCGACGACGTCCTCGGCATCTGGGGCGACCCGGCGAGGACCGGCAAACCGGCCCACTCCGACATCAGGGCCCGCAGGAGAACCCTGCCCGTCGTGGCGGCACTCGCTGCGGACTCCCCGGTGGGGCGCCGGCTCGGACGGATCTACCTGGAGGACCGCGGTGAGGACGAGAACGTGCCGCGCATCGCCGAGCTCGTCGCGGAAGCGGGCGGCCGGGCGTGGGCGGAGGCCGAGGCTGACCGCCGCGTGCGGCTGGCGTTCGGCTGCCTGGATCGAGCGGATCCGCGTCCGGACGCCGTCCTGGATCTGCGCGGTCTGGCCCGGCTGGTCACGAGCAGGGACCGCTGAACCAGCTCGCGCCGAACGCGGCTTCACCGACCTTCAGCCCAGTTGCTGGTCCACGACGCTGGGTGACAGGACGTGGTGGACCACCATGGCCGCCGCCCCGAGCACGCCTGCCACCTCGCCCGCACGGGACGGCACGATGCGCAGGTTCTCCGTGGCCAGTGGCAGCGAACGGCGGTAGACCGCCTCCCGCACTCCGGCCAGCAGCATCTCACCCGCAGCGGCGAGGTCGCCGCCGACGACGATCAGCGAGGGGTTGACCATGCTGACGCAGGCGGCGAGCACCTCGCCGATGGTGCGGCCGGCCTGCCGGATCGCCTGGCCGGCTTCGACGTTGCCCGCGCGGACCAGGGCGACGACGTCGGCGCTCGTGTGGGCCTCCACCCCCTTGGCGCGCAACCGGGCCGCGATCGCGGAGCCGCTGGCGACGGCCTCCAGGCATCCGGTGTTGCCACAGCTGCAGGGGGCGTCGTCGCTGCCAGGTGCCTGGATGTGGCCGAGGTCGCCCGCCGCGCCGACCGCGCCGCGGTGCAGGACGCCGTTGCTGATGAAACCCGAGCCGATCCCGGTCGCCACCTTCACGACGATCATGTGGTCGGTGCAGGGGAAGGAGTGCGCGTGCTCGCCCAGCGCCATGAGGTTGACCTCGTTGTCCACCAGCACGGGCACGTCGAACTCGGCGCGGACGTGCGCCGGCACGTCGAAACCGTCCCAGGCGGGCATGATCGGCGGGTGGTTGGGCTTGCCCGACGAGTGTTCGACCGGGCCGGGCAGGCCGATGCCGACACCGGCCGACGACACGGAGGACACGCCGGCCTCCCTGACCAGTTCCCTCCAGGTCTCGGCCAGGCGCGCCAGCACCGGCTCCGGCCCGTCGGCGATGTCGAGGCCGAGCCGGCGCACGGCCAGCGGGCCGCCGGCGAGGTCGGTCACGGCGACGGTCGCGTGCGTGGCGCCGACGTCGGCGGCGAGGACGGAACGGGCGGCCGCGTTGAACGCCAGCCGGCCCGCGGGTCTGCCGCCGGTCGACACCCTGATGCCGCGGTCGGTGAGGAAACCCGCGTCCTGCAGTGCGTCCAGCCTGGTTCGGACCGCGGCGCGGGTCAGGCCTGTCTGGCTCGCCAGTTCGGCACGTGTGCGCGGCACTCCGTCGAGCAGCAGCCGCAGCAGCTGCCCAGGAGAAGCCGCAGGAGCCCAAGGTACGTCCGGCACGGGCCCAGTGAACCAGGGAACACCGAGTAATGGTGACGTTCATCCGTAAGACATGTGTTCTCTGGCAGATAAGTGCCAACTTTTGATTGACAGTCGCCAATAGCCGCCCTACGTTCGCCTCATGGCTGTGACCCACGGAACACCGGGGGCGGAACACCCCGTGGCCGTCGTGCGGCTGGAAGGCATCGAGAAGAGCTTCTTCGGCATACCGGTGCTGCGCGGCGTCGATCTCTCGTTGCACGCGGGCGAGGTGCACGCGTTGGTGGGGGAGAACGGCGCGGGCAAGTCGACGCTGCTGAAGGTGCTGGCCGGAGTGCACCGGCCGGACGCCGGACGGATCGTGGTGCGGGACGAGGAGGTCTCGTTCGCCGCGCCGCGCGATGCGCAGGCGTCGGGCATCGTGATCATCCACCAGGAGTTCACCCTGCTCGAGCACCGCACGGTGGCCGAGAACGTCTTCCTGGGCCGGGAACCGGTGCGGCGCGGTCAGGTGGACCGGCGCGCGATGGAGACGGAGACCCGGCGGCTGCTCGACTGGCTGGGAGAGGACGGCATCGAGCCCGGCACCTCGGTGGCCCGGTTGTCCGTGGCCCGCAAGCAGGTGGTGGAGATCGTCAAGGCGTTGTCGGCGGACGCCAGGGTCCTCGCGATGGACGAGCCCACCGCGGCGTTGGCGGACAACGAGATCGAGCTGCTGTACGGCCTGGTGCGCAGACTTCGGGATCGTGGGATCGCGATTCTCTACGTGTCGCACCGGATGCGTGAGGTGTTCGACCTCAGCTCACGGATAACGGTGTTGAAGGACGGTGCGTTCGTCACCTGTGCGCCGACCGCCGACCTGGACGCCGAACAGGTCGTGCGGCACATGGTCGGCCGTCCGCTGGAGGCGCTGTACCCCGAACGCGCGAGCCACCCCGGTGCGGTGCGGATCGCGTTGCGGGGAGCGGGAAACGAGCGGGTGCGGAACTTGACGTTCGACGTGCGGGCAGGGGAGGTCGTGGGCCTCGCCGGGTTGCAGGGCTCCGGTCGTTCCGCGGTCGCCCGGGCGATCTGGGGCGTCGAGCCGTTCACGACCGGAACCGTGGAACTCGACGGCGTGCCGACCCGCGTCACCGGTCCGCGCACAGCCGTCCGCAAGGGCATCGGGTACGTCACCGAGGACCGCAAGGGCGAAGGCCTGGCGCTGCGGCAGTCGGTGCGGGACAACACCTTGCTCGTCCGGCGTGCGGCTTGCCGCGGCGCGGAGGCACGGCACGACGCCGACCTGGCGCGGCTGCTGGGGTCGGTCGCCGTCGTCGCGCGCTCGCCGCATCAGGAGGTGCGCTACCTCTCCGGCGGCAACCAGCAGAAGGTGGTGCTGGGCAAGTGGCTCGCCGTGCGGCCGCGCGTGCTGATCGTGGACGAGCCGACCCGCGGCGTCGACGTCGGCGCGAAGCAGGCCCTGTACCGGTTGCTGCGCGAACTGGCGGACGACGGAATGGCGATCATCATGATCTCCTCGGAGTTGCCCGAGCTGATCGGCATGAGCGACCGGATCCTCGTCATGCGCGAAGGAGCTCTGGCGGGTGAACTGCCCGCCGGTGCCGACGAGGAAACCGTGATGGCACTGGCCACCGGGCACGGAGCGGCGGCGTGAGCGCCGTGCGCGAGCAGGTCCGTCGGCGCAGCGAGGCGCCGGCGCGGGCGAGAATGTTCGTGATCACCCCGGTTTTGGTCGTGTACCTCGCGCTGGCCGTGCTGCTGGTGGTCGGCAGTGTGCTGGTGGGCGTCCAGGGAGGCGTGCTCCTCGATCACGGCGGCATCCTCAACATCCTGACGCGCGGCACAGTGCTCGGACTGGTCGCGATCGGACAGACGCTGGTGATCGTCACCGGTTCCCTCGACCTGTCCGTGGCCTACCTGATCGGCCTGTGCTCGCTGGTGGCCGCCGAGACGATGGCGGGAAGCCCGGCGATGATCGTGCCCGGCGTGCTGGCGGCGCTGGTGGTCGCGGCGGCGGTCGGGCTGGTCAACGGACTGGTGATCACCGTGCTGAAGGCCAACGCGTTCATCGCCACGCTGGGCGTCGCGCTGGTGCTGCGCGGCTACCTGGAGCACAACTACACCGGCCCGGCGGGCAGCGTGCCGCGCGCGTTCCAGCACATCGGCTACGACCGGATCGGGCCGGTTCCGGTGGCGGCGCTGCTGATGTTGCTGCTCGCGGCGGCGGCGTGGTGGTATCTGCGGCGCACCCGCGCCGGCTATCACATGTACGCGGTCGGCGGGGATGTCGACGTGGCCCGGCTGTCCGGCGTGCGCACCGGGCGGACGATCGTCACCGCGCACGTGCTGTGCGCGGTCATGGCCGGCCTCGCCGGGGTGTTCCTGGCCGGCCGGCTGGGTTCGGGTGCCCCGTACGTCGGTACCGACGCCGGGTACGACCTGGAGTCGATCGCCGCGGTCGTGCTCGGCGGCACGGCCCTCGCGGGTGGACGCGGTGGTGTGGCCGGCACCATCGGCGGTGTGCTGATCCTGTCCACATTGGACACGATCTTCGACGACCTCGCGATGGACTCCTTCTTCAAGGACGTCGTGCGCGGCGTCGTGCTCATCGTGGCGGTGGCGCTGTACGCCCGCAGCAGGACTGCGGGGCGGTCGGCATGAGGGCGCGGCCACGCCTGGCCGACGGCACCGGGCCCGTGCTGGTCGTGCTGCTGATCCTGTTGGTGGTACTGGCGTTCGCCGGTCCCGCGTACGCCGAGCCCAGTGGCTACCTCGCGCTGCTCAAACGCGCGGCGCCCCTCGTGGTGCTGGCCGTCGGTCAGTACTTCGTGATCGTCTCCGGTGGGTTCGACCTCTCCGTCGGCTCGCTGGTCACGGCCGAGGTGGTGGTCGCCGCCCGACTGGTCGACGGTGATGACGCGAACACCTGGTGGGTGATCGCGCTGCTGCTGGGCTGCGGAGTCCTCGTCGGCCTGGTCAACGGGCTGATCACGACGAAACTGCTGGTGCCGTCGTTCATCGTGACCCTGGGGATGCTGCTGGTGCTCGACGGCGCGGTGTTCCTGTGGTCGGGCGGAGCACCGCGCGGTGCCCTGTCCCCGTCGTTCCGCGTCCTCGGCCGGGGCAGTGCCGACGTGCCGGTCCTCGGCCAGGTGCCGTGGTCGGTGATCGTGCTGCTGGTCGTGGTCGTCGTGGCGGTGTGGTTCATGCGCAGCGGAACCGGACGCATGCTGCTCGCGGTGGGGGACAACGAGAACGTGGTCCGGCTCGCGGGCGGCCGGGTGGATCGGCTGCGCCTGCTCGCGTTCGTGCTGTCGGCGCTGCTCGCGTCGGTCGCCGCGATCCTGCTCGCCGGGTTCGCGGGAGTGTCGGCGCAGGTCGGTGAGGGCCTGGAGTTCCGTGCCATCACCGCGGTGGTGCTCGGCGGTGTCCTGCTCGGCGGTGGCCGCGGTTCGGTGGTCGCCGCTGCCGCGGGCGCGCTGTCGCTCGAAGCGCTCTTCTCCCTGTTGAACCTGCTGGGCGTCTCGGGCGCGCTCGAGTCCGCCGTGCAGGGCGTGATCATCATCGCGGCCGTGGCCTACGCCGCTCACGGAGCCGGTCTTCGGCAGATCCTGCGCCGGCCCGTTCCCGACACCGCCTGAACTCTGCCTGTACCCCGTCGACGAAGCCGAGGAGCAGCTCAATGAACAGGAAATGGTCCGCCGCGGCCTTGGCGGGCGCTCTCACGCTGGCCGGCTGTTCCAGCGACCTTCCCACCACGCAGGCCCCCGGCGGCAACTCCGAGTCCGCCAAGGCGAAGTCGGAGTTCTTCGACCAGTCCGAGTTCGAGCGCCAGCTTCGGTTCCGCACGGCGAAGGCGGTCGGGCTGGACTCGCAGGACGGTGCCGCGAAGCCCTGGGAACAGATGCTCGAACCGCAGCTGGTCGACACGGCCAAGTACGCCAAGCCCGGTGGCGGCTACCACCTCTGCTTCTCCAACGCCTCGGTGGACAACCCGTGGCGGCAGGTCGGGTTCAAGACCATGAAGGAGGAGGTGAAGCTGCACCCGGAGATCACCAAGTTCACCGTGCTCGACGCGGAGGCCAAGGACGACAAGCAGATCAGCGACATCCAGTCGCTCGCGTCGCAGGGATGCAGCGCGTTGATCGTCTCGCCGAACACGACCGCGACGCTCACCCCGGCCGTCGAGGCCGCCTGCGCGACGGGCGTGCCCGTGATCGTCTTCGACCGCGGTGTCAAGACCAGCTGCCCGGTGACGTTCATCCACCCGATCGGCGGGTTCGCGTTCGGCGCGGACGGCGCCGAGTTCCTCAAGGAGAAGGTGGCGCCAGGCGGCAAGGTCCTCGCACTGCGCATCCTGCCGGGAGTGGATGTCCTGGAACAGCGCTGGGCGGCGGCCGACCAGATCTTCTCCGGCAGCCAGGTGAAGGTCGTCGGAGTGGAGTTCACCAACGGCGACGCGGCCAAGACCAAGAGCATCGTCAACGAGTACATCCAGCGCGAAGGCAAGATCGACGGCGTCTGGATGGACGCGGGTGCGACCGCGGTCGCGGCCGTGGAGGCGTTCCAGGACGCCGGCGCGGCGATCCCGCCGTTCGTGGGCGAGGACCAGCAGGACTTCCTGCGGATGTGGGCCGACGAGAAGATGACGGCGGTCGCCCCGACCTATCCGACCTACCAGTGGCGCACCCCGGTCATCGCCGCCCTGCGCGTCCTCGGCGGCAAGCAGGTGCCGCGGGAATGGGTGCTGCCGCAGCCGAAGGTCACCCAGGACACCCTGAAGGACTTCATCAAGCAGGACATGCCGCCGCTGCACTACGCCATGTGCGGCTGCGAGGGCATGCCCGGCTACCCGGCGCCCTGGAAGTAGCCTCCGATGCTGAAGGCGTACGTGGACCTGGTGCGGGCACCGGCGGCGCTCACGGTGCTGGGCGACACGCTGGTCGGTGCAGGGAAACCGTTGCGGGGAAAGGGCTTGTTGCTTCCGCTGGCGTCCGTGTCGTTGTACTGGGCGGGAATGGCGCTCAACGACTGGGCCGACCGCGACCTGGACGCGGTCGAACGGCCGGAACGACCGATCCCGTCCGGCCGGATCAGCCCGGACGCGGCGCTGGCCACCGCAGCCGGACTGACCGCGCTCGGCGTCGGCCTCGCCGCGGCGGCCGGTCGCAACGCACTGCCGCTGGCTTCGGCGGTGTGGGCCTACGACACCGTGCTGAAGGCCACGCCCGCCGGGCCGTTCGCCATGGCCGCCTGCCGGGCGTTCGACGTCCTGCTGGGTGGCAGGGCCGTCCTGCCCGCCGGACTGATGGCCGCGCACACCCTCGGTGTGACGGTGTTGTCGCGAGGCGAGGTGCACGGCACGTCATCCGGCACGGCGAAAGCAGTGCTGGCGGGCACGGTGCTGACCGCGGTCGCGGCAGGCGCCTCCAGCCGGCGGTTCACCGGGATCGCGGCGGCGCTGGGCTACGCGGTCACGGTGGGACGTGCGCAGTGGCAGGTGGTCCGGCAGCCGTCGGCCGAGTCCGTCCGCGCCGCGACGAAGGAGGGCGTCCACGGCATGGTGCTGCTCCAATCCGCGCTGGCCGAGCACGGTGCCGCGCTGCCGCTGGTGCTGCCGCTCGCCCAGGCGCTGAGCAGGAAGGTGAGTCCCACATGACGTTCCACCTCGGCTACGGCACCAACGGGTTCGCCAACCACCGGCTCGACGACGCGCTCGCCCTGATCGCCGATCTCGGCTACACGGCGGTGGCGCTCACCCTCGATCACCACCACCTGGACCCGTTCGCCGACGACGTCGTCAAGCAGACCGAGCGGGTTGCCGCGCGCCTGCACGAACTGGGACTGCGCGTCGTCGTGGAGACCGGCGCGCGGTACCTGCTCGATCCGCGTCGCAAGCACCACCCCACGCTGGTGAGTGAGGACCAGGCGGTGCGGGTCGATTTCCTGGTGCGCGCCAAGCAGATCGCGCTGGACCTCGGCGCGGACTGCGTGTCGTTCTGGTCCGGAGTGGGATCGGCGGACGACTGGGACCACCTGAGGTCGGGTGTCGCCGAGGTGCTGGAGAGCGGGCCGGGAGTCCCGCTGGGACTGGAGCCGGAGCCGGGCATGGTCGTGCAGTGGCTCGACCAGGCACTGCGGCTGCGGACCGAGCTCGGGAACCCGGAGGAGCTGAGGATCACCCTCGACGTCGGGCACTGCGTCGCGGTCGAACCGCAGGACGCGGCGGCGTGCATCAGGCAGGCGGGCGAGCTGCTCGTCAACGTGCAGCTCGACGACATGCTGCCGGGCGTGCACGAACACCTGGAGTTCGGTGAGGGACAGCTGGACCTGCCCGCCACGCTCGCCGCACTGACCGGCATCGGCTACACCGGCGTCGCCGCGGTGGAGCTGCCCCGGCACAGCCACGCCGCACCGGACGTGGCGGCGCGGGCACTGCGAGCGCTGCGCGCGGCGCAGTGGCTGGCCGACGCGGAACGGGCGGTCCGCGCCGACCCCGGCGTGATCGACACCCTCTTCCCCGCGGCGGGAAGGGCGGTGGGAGCAGGACAGGACGCCGCACGGGTCCGCCTGCTCACCGCGTTCGCCGACGTGTCCGACGATCCGGTCGACGGCTTCACGAGGCTCTACCGGTACGGCACCTCCGCGGAACGGCGAGGTGTCCTGCGCGGGCTGGCCGAGATGGGGGACCGTGCTCCGGCAGCCGGGGTCGCGTTGGTCGAGGACGCCTTGCGCAGCAACGAGACCGACCTGGTCGCGGCGGCGCTCGGCCCGTTCGCCACCCGGCACCTCGGCAGGCACGCGTGGCGGCACGGTGTGCTCAAGTGCCTGTTCATGGGCATCCCGCTGACCGTGGTCGACGGTCTCGACCGGCACTCCGACGCGGAGCTGCTGCGCATGGTGGCCGCGTTCGCCGACGAACGCCGCGCGGCCGGCCGTCCGGTTCCCGCCGACGCTCTCGCCCTGCTCGGAAAGGCTTCTTGATGCGCATCTTCGACCCGCACATCCACATGACGTCCCGCACGACCGACGACTACGAGGCCATGCGCGACGCCGGCGTGCGAGCGCTGGTCGAGCCCGCGTTCTGGCTCGGCCAGCCCCGGACGAACGTCGGGTCGTTCGTCGACTACTTCGACAGCCTGCTCGGATGGGAGCGGTTCCGCGCCGCCCAGTTCGGCATCGCCCACCACTGCGCGCTCGCCCTGAACCCCAAGGAGGCCAACGACCCCCGGTGCGCCGAGGTGCTGGACGTCCTGCCGCGCTACCTGGCCAAGGACGGTGTGGTCGCGGTCGGCGAGGTCGGGTACGACTCGATGACGCCGGAGGAGGACGACGCGTTCGCGCGCCAGCTGGAACTCGCGCTGCGGCACGACCTGCCGGTCCTCGTGCACACACCGCACCGGGACAAGCAGGAGGGCACGAAGCGAACGCTGGACGTGGTCCGCGAGTCGGGCCTGGCGCCGCACCGCGTCCTGGTCGACCACCTCAACGAGACCACCGTCGCGATGGTGGCGGACGCGGGCTGCTGGATGGGGTTCTCCGTCTACCCGGACACCAAGATGGACGAGGCGCGGATGGTGGCGCTGCTCGCCGAGTACGGCACCGAGCGGATGCTGGTCAACTCCGCCGCAGACTGGGGCCGGTCCGATCCGCTGAAGACCCGCAAGACCGGGTTGGCGATGCTGGACGCCGGGTTCGGTGAGTCCGAAGTGGACACCGTGTTGTGGCGCAACCCGGTCGAGTTCTACGGCCAGAGCGGCAGGCTGGCGCTCGAACCGGTGGCGGCGGGCGCGGTCGACGCGGCCACCGGCAGCTCGGTGCTGCGGGGTGAACGGTGATCGCCTACTGCACCAACGTCCACCCCGCTCCCGACCTCGCGGGCATCCTGGCCCAGCTCGACCGGTACGCGGTCCGGGTGCGGGAGGCGCTGGAGGCGGACACGCTTGCACTGGGACTGTGGCTGCCCGCGCTGGTCGCACGAGGACTCGCGGAGGACGGCACCGCACGGCAGCACTTCCGCGCGGAGCTGGCGAGCAGAGGGCTCACCGTCTCGACGCTCAACGCGTTCCCGTACGGCGACTTCCACGACGAGGTGGTCAAGCACGCGGTGTACTTCCCGACGTGGACCGATCCCCGCCGCCTCCAGTACACAGTGGACTGTGCGGCCGTGCTGGCTGATCTGCTGCCCGATTCCGCGTCCTACGGCAGCATCTCGACCCTGCCGCTGGCCTGGCGGGAGCCGTGGACCGGCCGCGACGACGACCGTGCCGCGGAGGCTCTCACCGAGCTGACCCTGTCCCTGCGCGCCGAGACCCGCCGGCACGGCAGACCGATCAGGCTGGCCGTGGAGCCGGAGCCGGGTTGTGTGCTGGACACCGTCTCCGACGCGGTCGAGTGGCTGGCCGGCCGGGTCGATCCCGACCACATCGGGATCTGCCTGGACACCTGCCACCTCGCGGTGTCGTTCGCCGATCCGGCCGAGACGGTCGCGTCAATCCGCCGGGCGGGCCTGGACGTGGTCAAGGTGCAGGCGTCGGCGGCACTGGAGGTAGCAGAACCCGGTACACCTGAGGGCAGGCGAGCGGTAGCGGAGTACAGCGAGCCCCGCTACCTGCACCAGGTCCGGGAGAACGCCCCAGGCGGTGTCCTGGCGGCGGACGACCTGCCGGAGGCGTTCGAGACCCTGCCCGCCGAGCACCCGTGGCGCGTGCACTTCCACGTGCCGCTGCACGCTGTTCCGCCCGCACCGCTCACGTCGACCACCGACGTGCTCGTGGCCGCGGTGGCGGCGGTGGACCCCGGCACCCACGTCGAAGTGGAGACCTACACCTGGACCGTGCTGCCGGGTGCGGGCGATCTCGCCGACGGCATCGCGGCGGAACTGCGCTGGGCGACGCAGCACCTGCGGACGGGGGTGGTGGCGTGAAACCGTTGGTGGTCCTCAACGTCGTGGGCATGACCCCGGCGCTCCTCGAACACATGCCCAATCTCTCGCGGCTGGGCTGGCAGGCGGAGCTCGGCACGGTGCTGCCCGCCGTGACGTGCAGCGCGCAGGCCACGCTGCTCACCGGCCTCACCCCGGCACAGCACGGGATCGTGGGCAACGGCTGGTACTTCCGCGACCTGGGCGAGATTCACCTGTGGCGTCAGCACAACCGCCTCGTCGGTGGGGAGAAGCTCTGGGAGACGGCGCGTCGCGCCCATCCCGGCTACACCGCCGCCAACATCTGCTGGTGGTACGCGATGGGAGCCTCGACCGACATCACCGTGACCCCTCGGCCGATCTACCACGCGGACGGGCGCAAGTCGCCGGACTGCTACGTCCGCCCACCCGGCCTGCACGACGAACTCGTCGGAGCTCTGGGCGAGTTCCCGCTCTTCCAGTACTGGGGCCCCACGGCGGCACTGGCGTCGAGCGAGTGGATCATCGGTGCCGCGCGGAAGGTCCTCGCCGAAAGGCGGCCTGACCTGTTGCTGGTCTACGTGCCACATCTGGACTACGACCTGCAGCGGTTCGGACCGTCCTCACCGCAGGCGGTCAAGGCGGCGGCGGACGTGGACCGGGCGCTGGCGCCTCTGCTGGCCGACGCGTCGGACGCCACCATCGTGGCGTTGTCGGAGTACGGCATCACCGACGCACGCCGCCCGGTCGACATCAACCGGGCGTTGCGAGCCGCAGGCCTGCTCGAGGTCTACGCACAGGCGGGCATGGAGTACCTGGATCCGTGGACGTCACGGGCGTTCGCGGTGGCCGACCACCAGATCGCGCACGTGTACGTCGCCGATCCGGCCGATCTCCCGAGGACGAGAGCGGTCCTCGCGGACCTTCCGGGCGTCGACGTGCTGTACGGCCGGGACGCGCAGGCGTCCGTCGGGCTGGATCACGAGCGGTCGGGTGAACTGGTGGCGGTGGCCGAGCCGGACGCATGGTTCACCTACTACTACTGGACCGACGACCACCGCGCGCCGGACTTCGCGCGTGGTGTGGACATCCACCGCAAACCCGGCTACGACCCCGCCGAGCTGTTCTTCGACCCGGCCGACCCGCTCGTCAAGGCCAGAGCCGGGTTGAACCTGGCCCGCAAGAAGCTCGGGCTGAGATACACGATGAACGTCGTGCCGCTGGACCCGTCGTGCGTGCGCGGCACGCACGGCAGGCTGCCCGACCGGGCGGCGGACGGGCCGGTGCTCTTGTGCTCGGATCCGGTGGTACCGCGGTCGGTCGAGCGCACCGGCCGGATCACCGCGACCGAAGTCCGCACTCTCCTGCTCGAACTGCAGGGGATTCCCGCGGTGGAGCTCAGCCGATGACCAGTCCCTTGACCGAGGTCACCATGGTGCACCCGAATTGCGATTACTCCGCGGTCGTGGGCAAGGAACCCACGGCGGCAACCCAGCGCCTGCTGAGGCTCATGCAAACGGGCGCGACCGACCGCGCGATCGCCCGCGAGCTCGGTGTCAGCCTGCGCACCCTGCACCGGCGCGTCGCCCGCCTGCAGTTGCTGCTCGGCGTTCAGTCGCGGTTCCAGCTCGGCGTGCTCGCCGCCGAGCTGGAGTGGCTCGGTCCGGGGTGAACGAGGCGCGGCTGACGTCCCGTTGCAGGCTGCCGTCACCCAGACAGTCCTGAATGGACGGTCAGCCGAACACGCGGCGCTGGATCTCCTGCCGGTAGTCCTCGAGGGTCCTGTCGACGTGCACGGCGGCGGCTGCGGCAGCAGCGTCCTCGTCCCCGTCCCGGATGGCCCGGTAGATCGCGGCGTGCTCCTCCACCGCCTCCGCGGTGTGACTGCCGACCGCGCCGTTCAGCCCGATGACGTTGGACTGGCGCTGCAAGCGGCGCGCCTCGCGTACCGCCGCGAGGAGGAACTGGTTGTGCGAGGCGGCCGCGATGCCCAGGTGGAAGTCGTCGTCGCCGCGGTCGAACAACGCCGCCTGCCCGGTGACGTGCCCTTCCCGGCACAGCTCGGCGGCAACCTCGATGGCGCGCAACTCGGCCGGAGTCGCGCGGGTGGCCGCGATCCTGGCGGCCGCGGTCTCCTGGACCCGGCGGAACTCGAAGAGCATGTAGACGTGGTCGAGGTCGGTGGGCATGAAGAAGCCACCCCACCGGGAGGAACCCAGCATGCCCTCGTCGTCGGCCACGTAAAGCCCGCGCCCCTTGTGCGCGCGCATCCTGCCGAGCGCGGAGAGGATCTTCACCGCCTCCCGCACCACGGTCCGGCTGGTCCCCATCCGCCCCGCGAGCTCGTTCTCGGTCGGCATGCGATCGCCGGGACGCAGCTCCAGCTCCGCGATGAGCTGCAGGATCCGCTCCGCCACCAGCTCGTAGCCCGGACGGTAGGAGGTGGGCGGTGCGTAAGCGGCATCAGCGTCCACCGAGGGACTCCTCGTCATGAGTACGACTTTGCATCTGTCAAAGAGGGTACAGACGCATCGGACGAGCGGGGCAATCCATAGAACGAGGAGTCAAAGCTGGAAAACATGCGCTCAAATGTCGTTTCAGCACGTGGATAAGCGGGCTCATTTCGTGACGTCGACTTCGCGCGGCTGTTCCGAGGCAGGACTCGCAGTGGCGCCTGCGCCTGGGATTGTCCCGCCGGGTTCGCCGCCGACGCCACCTTCACCAGGGAAGCGGGGGTTGGCCAACCCGAGCTGGTCGTCGTTCCGGTTGGTCAACGACCCGACCCGCTACCTGCACCAGTGGTCCTTCGCCCCGCGCATCGACCCCGAAGCGGTCGTGAAGCTGTACCACGAGCTTCACGACCGCCGCAGGGTCGCGGCGAACTCCCAGCCGGCGGATCGCCGACTTCGGATCCGACTCCCCGCTACAGCGGACCACTCGAGTCCTCAGTTCGTCGGCGCACTTCGTTGCTGCAGTGGTCAGTTGATGAGAACGACGGTGTAGTCCAGGGTGGCACCGCTAGCGGTGTAGGTTGCCGTCTGGCCGTTGCGGCAGTACGAGACGAATGTGTTGCCGGTCTGGCTGGTTCCGCCGACGGCCTGTACGAGGGGACGCACGTCGGAGCCTTCTGGCAGTTCGGTCGCGGTGAGGTCGACGACTCGCCATTGGTTGATCGGGTAGTTGTCGGTCTCGGGCGAGAGCCCTCCGGAGCGGGTCGTGACGCGGAACGACAAGACGAAGCCCGCGTTGTTCACCACGGCCACCTTCTGCACACAGGGTGCGGCGGCGGTCTCAGCCGCCGATGCCGGTGGGTGCGCGACGAGTGACCCCGTCAACGCGGCCATGGCACCTGCGAGGGCGAGATGCCTGAAGGACTTGTTGGCTCGCAACAGATGTACCTCTCTGCTCGCTACTGGACGGAATGCCGCGGATCTGGCGGAAGGTGATCCGCTGCGACGGCCGGGTTTCCGCCGGCTCGCACGGACAAACAGGAACAGTTGCGGGGCAAGGGAAATTGCGACCAACTGGTGGCACTGTCTGCTGCGGGTGGTTCACTCGGCATTTCGTCAATTTGCGCGACCGCGCCGGAGGCGTGCAGTGGCTCAAGTGGACAGTGCTGTCGAGTCGGGATTCTTGGTCGAACAGGGAGAACCCGACGGGCATGACGGACAGCAGTCCTTCGCGGAAAGCGATGTGGGCGGTCCACCCGGTGCGGGAGGCCGAGCTGCGCGGTCACAGGGCGCGGCAGGTCCTGAGGTAGCTGAGGAACGAGGCCTGCAGGCCGGTCACGTGCGTTTCGCGCAGCACCTCGCTGGTGACGGCCGCGCCGCGGGAGGTGAGGCGGTGCAGGACGGTGGCCGCGTTCTTCGTGAGGTTCTGGTAGACGGGCACGGTCCCGAGGATCTCCCGGTCGTTGAAGGTCAGGTGGAGCTTGGCGGGCTGGTCGCCCAGTTCCTGGATCTGAGCGAAGATCCGGCTGCCCTCGCTGGTGACACCGGGGCTGCCTGCTCCGATGCTGTCGAAGAGCGTGGTGCCGGTGAGCCAGGCGTAGAGGCTGAAGAGTCCGCCGTAGGAGTAGCCGAAAAGGCCGTGACCACTCGTGGCAGTGCCGTAGTCGCGTTCGATCCGGGGGTGCAGTTCGTCGGTGAGGAAGCTCAGGAACGCGTCGCCCCGGGTGTCACGCAGTTCGTCGAGATAGGCGTCGGCTTGCTCGCGGGTCATCGCGCCCGCCCGCACTCCCATCTCCACGGCGTCGAGGAACTCCTGGGCGACGGGCTCGCCGGGTGGCACGAGGTCCCTGTTGCGCAGTCTCGCCCAGTGCTCCGCTTCCTCGCCCGCGTAGCCGACGCTGACCTGGACGTACGGCTTGATCTTCTGCATGGGGTCCTGCTGGGTGACGATGAGCGGGGCCGTCAGGCCCACCGCCCAGTTGCCGTCGAGCACGTACACGACGGGCACCTGCGCTGTGGTGGGGTCGTAGCGCGGCGGCGAGGTGACCCATACGCCGTAGTCGTGCCCACCGCTGGAACGCAGCTCGAAGTAGTCGGTGTCGGCGAGGCAGCCGTGCCACATGGTGCTCATCGGAGGTCCTTCACAACACGTCCCACAAGTTTTCCAATGGATAAATCCGCTTTCCAATGGATAAACTACGGGAGTGGCCCTGTCAAGCACTGCACGCAACGGCGATGCACGCGAGCGCCTCCTGGCGCGTCTCCTCGACGTCTTCGAGGACGGCCTTCCGCCACCGGAGACCTCACTCCGCGAGATCGCGGCCCGGACCGAGACCAGCCACGCGCTCCTGCGGTACCACTTCGGGTCGCTCACGGGCGTCCTGGCGGCCATGCTCGGGGCACAGCGGGCCCGCGACAACGAGGCGCTGTTCAGGACCGCTGAGCAGGGGACCTTCGACGACCTCGTCCTGGCGATCTGGCGGGCCTACACCCGCCCGGAGCAGCTGTCGCGCACCCGCGGGTTCTTCCACGTCGTGGGGCTGGCCGCGTACAGACCGGACGACTTCGGCGAGTTCATCTCGTCGCTGGACGACCTCACCAGGATGCTGGCCTCGCTGGCGGAGCGCGAAGGGCTCAGCGCCGGGGAAGCGCTGACCAGGGCCACCGTCGTCATCGCCGCAATCCGCGGCCTGCTGCTGCAGGAGGTGCTGACGCCGGGCGCGTGCTCGCAGGACGCGGTCGCGCTGATCCTCGGCATGGGCGGGGAGCCAAGCGGAGGTCCCCACCCGTCCAGGAACTGACGATGGATCTGACCGGGGCCCACCGTCTGTTCGAAGCGCCGGTCGCTACCGCGGCCCTGGCCGGACGAAGGACACCTCGCCGCGCTGACCCGGCTCCGAACGCGCGTGATCTCATCAGGCCACACCCGGAAAGACGATCCCCTCGATCTCGACCAGCAGATCGGAGCGGCAGAGGTCCACGTTGAGGAACGCGATGTCGGCGGCCGGGCTGAACGCCTTCGCGCAGATCTCCCGCACGGTCAGGAGATCCTGCTGGTGGCGGACGTACACCTTGATGTTGCGCAGATCTTCGAGCCGCCTGCCCGGCCGCAGCCCGTGCCGGGCCAGGTTGTCCGCGCTCAGCAGGTGTTCGAGGTTGGCGAGCGTCTCGCCGCACTGCTCGGTGATCTGTCCGCGGTGCAGGGTCTCGTGTCCGACCACGCTGGCGGTGCCGGACACGTAGATGAACGCCCCGCCGCCCGCCGCTGCCACGTGGGTGGCGCGGGCGAAGCTGGGGGAGGAGGGGCCGTAGCGTTCCGGGTAGCGGTAGGCGGGCAGCTGGCGGCTGTTCTCGATGGTGACGCGGTGCGCGGAACGGCCGGCCAGCAGGCAGAAACCGATGCCACCGCCGAGTGCCCCCACACCGGTGGCCGCAGGCAGT
Source organism: Lentzea alba (assembly GCF_011067745.1). Taxonomy (GTDB): domain Bacteria; phylum Actinomycetota; class Actinomycetes; order Mycobacteriales; family Pseudonocardiaceae; genus Lentzea; species Lentzea alba. The sequence goes on along the minus strand of NZ_JAAMPJ010000007.1, from coordinate 124,087 downwards.
TGTTCCTCCGCGAACCCGAACTCGTGGAACGCCCGCGCCCGACCCCGGCAGAAGTCGCGGTAGACCTCCAGGCCCTCGCTGTTCGTGCCGTTGATGTTCTCGACGAAGTTCCACATCCGGAAGATCCGCTGGTAGTCCAGCGTCCTGGTCAGGCCGAGGGCGGTCAGGTAGGCGGCCCGGACCGCCTCCGTGCAGTCGTCCGAAGAGTCGATCCTGGCCGCGCAGAAAAGGCTCTCACCGTCGTGTGCGTGCACCACACCGTCGAGCGCGCCGCGCTCGATCGGCCGATCGGTGTGCCAGACCTCGGTGAAGGCGTCTGCGGAGTCCGCCACCGCGTGCACGGTCAGCTCGGGGAAACCGCGGTCCAGGTGTGGGTTCCGGCAGCGGGGACCGTAGACCACCGCGCCGAGCACGGCAGAGCTGGAGAAAGGTCCCGTCTGGAAGGAGGACCAGGTCACCATGGCCTCCGGTGGAAGCCCTGGCCTTCAGACCGGGGACGAATCCGGACTCCGCCAGGAGCGTCCCGGCGCAGCCGGGGCGGTCCAAGCACGCGGTGGGCAGGCATGCAGGCCGGCGTCGTGGTCGTCGTGGTGCTCCCGGTAGGTTGTGGTTCGTGCGGACGGCGTACAGGTGCCGGGCTTACCCGACCCTCGAGCAGGCTGCGGTGGTGAACCGCACGTTCGGGTGTGTGCGTCTGGTGTGGAACAAAACGCTCGCCGAGCGGAACTGCCGCTACCGCGCCGAGGGTGTCCGCACGTCGTATCGGGAGACTGATGCCGCGCTGACCGAGTGGAAACGCACCGAGGAGTTCGCGTTTCTGTCGGAGGTGTCCTGTGTGCCGTTGCAGCAGACGCTGCGCCACCAGCACACCGCGTTCGGCAACTTCTTCGCCGGGCGCGCCCGCGCGCCGAGGTTCAAGTCCCGTACCGGGCGGCAGAGCGCGCACTACACCCGCTCGGCGTTCCGTATGCGCGAGGGTGTGCTGACGCTGGCCAAGACCAGCACGCCGCTGCGGTTCGTCTGGTCCTTCGGCGACGTGGATCTGGCCGCGCTGGACCCGACGATGGTGGTGGTGTCGCGTGAGCCGGACGGCCGCTGGTACGTGACGTTCGCTGTCGACACCGAACCACCTGCTCCGGCTGAGTCTGCCGGGCACGCCATTGGGGTCGACCTCGGTCTCACGGACTTGCTGGTGACCAGTGACGGTGAGCGGATCGCGAACCCGCGGCATCTGGTCCGCAAGGCGCGGAACCTGGCCCGCTACCAAAGACGGATGGCCCGTTGCCAGCGAGGCAGCGGCAACCGCCGCAAAGCCAAGGCCAAGGTCGCCCGCGCGCATCGCAAGGTCCGCAACGCCCGGCAGGACTTCCTGCACCGCACCACCACAGCTCTGGTGCGCTCGGCCGACGTGATCGCGATCGAGGACCTCAACGTCAAGGGCATGGTGCGCAACCGCCACCTCGCCCGTGCCATCTCCGACGCGGGCTGGGGCGAGTTGCGGCGGCAGCTGGAGTACAAATGCGACCGCGCCGGTCGCACGCTGGTCGTGATCGACCGCTGGTTCCCCTCCAGCAAGACGTGTTCGGCCTGCGGGCACGTGCTCGCCGAGCTTGCTTTGTCCGCCCGGCACTGGACGTGTCCGGGCTGCCGCACCCGGCACGACCGGGACCTCAACGCGGCGAAGAACATCCTTGCGGCTGGTCGAGCCGTAGCCGGGAGCACTGTCTCGGGTGATGCCTGCGGAGCTGATGTCAGACGGCAAGGGCCCTCCCTTCCGCGATCGGCAGTGAAACAGGAAACCCGCGCCGCGAGGCACAGCGCGTAAGCGCTACCCCCCACACGGCGGGTGGGAATCCCTGTCCTTCAGGGCAGGGAGAAGTCAACTTCTCTCCCAGCTCAATCCGTCCTTGCTCACCACGAGACCGCTCCCGCGGTGGTCGGCCGCAGGTCCGTGCAGGGCCTCGTCCTGGAGGTTCCTGCCCTCCTGGAACGTCTCGCCGACGACGCGCGAGGAGTACAGCGGGTTGGTCCCGTCGGTCGCGACCGCCAGTTCCTCAACGCTCCGGCCGAGGTCGGCGGCTGCGGTCCTGAGCTCGGCGAGCATGTCACCGGAAGCCAGCCCGCCCACGAGCTCGGCGAACGCCGCGGTCTCCGCGGCGTCCACCTCGGTCAGCTTCTTCGCGGACCAGAAGTAGGACCCCTCGTCGCGGTGCATGTCGTAGAAGGAGATGAGGAACTTGTAGAACAACGAGTACTCGTGGCGGTAGCGGCTCTCGAACTCGGCGAACGCGGTCTCCTCCGCCAGCTCGCCGTCGAGGCAGCTGTTGATCGAACGGGCGGCCAGCAGCGCACCGTAGGTGGCGAGGTGCACGCCCGAGGAGAGCACCGGGTCCACGAAGCAGGCCGCGTCACCGACGAGCACCATGCCGGGGGCCCAGAACTTCTCCTTCCAGTACGAGTAGTCCTTGCGCACCCGGACCTGGTCGTACGGAGGTTCGGTCGAGGTGGGCACGCCCTCCAGCTTCGCGGCGACCTCGGGGCAGGCGGCGATCAGGTTCGTCCAGGCCTCGCGCGGATCTCCCTGCACCAGCGACCTCAGCTCCGGTGACACGACGGCGCCCACGCTGGTCAGGTTGTCGCGCAGTGGGATGTACCAGAGCCAGCCCGCGTCGAACGCGGCGCAGAAGATGTTGCCGCGCTGGGGTTCCGGGAGTCGCGCGCCACCGGCGAAGTAGCCGAAGACGGCGAGGTTGCGGAAGAAGTCGGAGTGGATCCGGTCGCCGAGCGTGCGGTGGATGCGGCTGGTGTTCCCGGACGCGTCCACGACGTGGCGCGCGCGTGCGGTGTGCGTCGTGCCGTCGGCGTCGACGTAGCGGACTCCGGTGCAGCGGTCACCGTCCTCGAGAACCTCGCGCACCGCGCAGTTCTCCCGCACCTCCACGCCGTTCGCGGCGGCGTTGCGCATCAGGATCTCGTCGAACCGCGACCGTTCCACCTGGAACGCCGTCGACTGCGGTTCGGGCACACGAGGCGACATGGCGAAGCTGAACTGCCACGGTTCGGGGTTGCTCCCCCAGCGGAAGGTGCCTCCGCGCTTGAGCGTGAAGCCCGCGCGTTCCACCTCGTCCGCCACGCCGAGCAAGCCGCACAGACCGTGCACCGTGGACGGCAGCAGGGACTCGCCGATCTGGTACCTGGGAAAGGTCTCCTTCTCCAGCAGCAGCACCCGGTGTCCCCGCATCGCGACCACTGTCGCCGCGGTCGAGCCCGCCGGGCCGCCACCGACGACGATCACGTCGTATGCCATCGACGTTCCCCCTGAAGTTGATCGGTTTCGTCTCACGTTAGCGAGATTCGGGCACCATGGGATTGGCGGTGTCAGCAGCCGAAGAAACTCGTCGGGGGTTCGTGTGCTCGTTCGTCCTCTTCCTGAGCTGTTGAAAGACAACGCTCGCGTGCACGGGGACAAGGTGGCGTACGAGGACGATTCCCGGGCCGTGACCTGGCGCGACCTGGAGGCCAGGACCGCACGGCTCGCGGCTGGACTCGGGGTCGGTCGCGGCGACCGAGTCGCCGTTCTGCTCGGTGACGGTGTGCCGATCGTCGAGGCGTTGCTCGCGGTGACCAGAGCGGCGGCGGTCGGCGTGCTGATCAGTCCACACAGCACGGACGCGGAACTGGCGGGCCTGTTCGCCGACTGCGCGCCGGCCCTGGTCGTGACCGATCGGGACCGGTTGCCGCGAGTGCGGGCGTTCGGCCACGAGCGGATCCTCGTCCTGGGGGACGACGTCGCCACCGAGACGGCGGAACGACCGCGCGACGATCTCGGACTCGACGAGCCGGCATGGTTGATCTACACCTCCGGCACCGGCGGCACGCCGAAAGCGGCGGTCTCCACGCAGCGCGCTGCCCTGTGGTCACCTGCGCACTGCTACGGGCCGGTGCTGGGGCTGAACGCGCGGGACCGGCTGCTGTGGCCGCTGCCGATGTCGCACAGCTTCGCCCATTCCCTGTGCCTGCTGGGGATCGTGGTGGCCGGCGCGACCGCGCGAGTGTGCACCCGCCGGGATCCGGCCGTCGTGGCGGGCCTGATCACGACCTTCGAACCGACAGTGCTGGCCGGCGTGCCCGCGACCTACCGTCAGCTGCTCGCCACCGGCCTGGTGCAGGCGCCGTCGCTGCGGATCTGCCTGACGGCGGGCGCTCCCAGCGAGGCGGTGCTGCGCACGGAGGTCGAAGCGGCGCTCGGCGCACCGCTGCACGACTGCTACGGCAGCACCGAGACGTGCGGCATGATCGCCGTCGAACCGGCGGGCGCGCCACGCGTGCCCGGCACGAGCGGCCCGCCGATCCCCGGTGTCGAGGTCCGGCTGACCGGTCCCGACGACGAGATCTGGGTGCGTGGCCCCGGTCTGATCTCCGGTTACCACAACGCACCGGAACTGACCGCCGAGGCGATGCCGGACGGGTGGTACCGCACCGGCGACCAGGGGCGTCTGGACGCGCACGGGCACCTCGCCGTCACCGGGCGGGTGAGCGATCGCATCGTGCGGGGTGGGCACAAGATCGACCCGGCCGAGGTCGAACGGGTGCTGCTCGGTCTGCCGGGTGTCCACGACGTGGCCGTGGTCGCGCGACCACACCCGCTCACGGGCGAGGCGCCGGTGGCGTTCGTCGTGCCCGCGGGTGATCCGGTCGACCCGGCCGCGCTGCTCGGTGCCTGCGCCGAGGTCCTCTCCGCACACAAGGTCCCGGAGGAGGTCCTGTTCCTCCCGGCGGTTCCGCGCACGGGGTCCGGCAAGCCGCGACGCCGGGTGCTCCGCGACTCACTGGTGCAGGCGCGCACGGACGTCGCCGAGTCGCTTGCCGCGCGGCCACCCGGCGAACGCCTCGCCGGGGTGCTCGAACTGGTGCTGGACGAGCTCGCCGCCATCAACGGCACCCGGCCCGATCCGCGCACCGCGTTCGCCGACTTCGGCGTCACGTCGCTGCAGGCGACGACGTTGTGGCAGCGCCTCACCGCCAGGACCGGGCTGCGGCTGGCGGCCACCCTGGTCTGGGAGTACCCGACTCCCGAAGCACTGGCGGCGCACCTCACGAAACTGCTGGGTGGCGGTTCCGTCGAGGTCACCGAGCGGGTGACTCGTCGCCTCGACCCCGCAGAGCCGGTGGCGATCGTCGGGATCGGTTGCCGGTATCCCGGTGGCGTGGGCTCACCCGAGGACCTGTGGCGGCTGGTGCGCGACGGTGCCGACGCGACCGGCGACTTCCCCGCCGACCGGGGCTGGGACCTGGACTCGGTGTACGACCCGGACTCCGAGCGGGCCGGGACCAGCTACACCCGCCGGGGCGGGTTCCTGCTCGACGTGGCGGACTTCGACCCGTCGTTCTTCGGGATCTCACCGCGGGAAGCGCTGGCGATGGACCCCCAGCAGCGGCTGCTCCTGGAGGTCGCCTGGGAGGCCCTCGAACGCTCCGGTGTCGCGCCGTCGTCGTTGCGCGGCACGGACACCGGCGTCTTCGTCGGACTGATGCACGGTGGCTACGAGTCCCGGCTCGACCTGCCCGACATGGAGTCCCACCTGGTGCTCGGCTCGGCGGGCAGCGTTGCTTCCGGACGGATCTCCTACGTGCTCGGCCTGCGCGGTCCGTCGATGACGATCGACACGGCCTGCTCGTCCTCTCTGGTCGCCCTGCACCTGGCAGCCAGGGCACTGCGCGCGGGGGAGTGCTCGCTGGCACTGGCCGGTGGCGCCACGGTGATGGCCACCCCGCGGTCCTTCATCGCGTTCAGCCAGCAGCGGGCCCTGTCCCCGGACGGCCGGTGCCGCTCGTACTCGGCAGGCGCGGACGGCACCGGGTGGGCCGAGGGCGCGGGCGTGGTCGTGCTGGAACGGCTGGCGGACGCGCACCGCAACGGCCATCCGGTGCTCGCCGTGCTGCGCGGGTCCGCGGTGAACTCCGACGGTGCTTCCAACGGGCTCACCGCGCCCAGCACGGTGGCGCAGCAGGAAGTCATCCGCCTCGCACTCGGGGACGCGCGCCTCGACGAGTCCGATGTGGACGTCGTCGAGGGGCACGGCACGGCGACCAGACTCGGTGATCCCGTCGAGGTCGCCGCGCTCCTGGCGACGTACGGCAGGAGCCGCGCTGAGGACCGCCCACTGCTGCTCGGGTCGGTCAAGTCGAACCTCGGGCACACGCAAGCCGCGGCCGGGGTGGCCGGACTGATCAAGCTCATCTGGGCGCTGCGCCACGACGAGCTGCCGAAGTCGTTGTACGCGGACATCCCCTCGCCCCACGTCGACTGGTCGGCCGGTGCGGTGCGGCTGGTGGCCGAGCACACCTCGTGGCCGAAGGGGGAGCGGCCCCGGCGTGGCGCGGTCTCGTCGTTCGGCATCGGCGGCACCAACGCGCACGTCATCATCGAGGAACCGCCCGCACCGGACACCCGGCCCCCGCTGACGGTGGTCACGGCGCCGTGGGTGATCGGCGGCGCCGACGAGGCCGGATTGCGGGCCAACGCGGCCAGAATCGCCGCGGCGCTGTCCGACGAGTCCGTTGTGGACATCGGGTGTTCGCTCGCGACGACCAGAGCCCCGCTGCGCCACCGGGCCGCCGTGCTCACCGGCGAGCGCGCGGACATGCTGGCCGGTGTGCGCGATCTGGCCCGTGGCGCCGAAAACCCCTTGGTGCGCAGGGCGATTGCACAACACGACCCGCGGCCGGTGTTCCTGTTCACCGGTCAGGGCGCACAACGGCCGGGCATGGGACGGGAACTGGCCGCGGCGTTCCCCGCCTTCGGGGAGGCTTACCACTCGGTCTTCGCCGAGTTCGCGTCGTTCGGCATCTCACTGGCAGACCTGCCCGCGGATCTGGTGGACCGCACGGACTACACGCAGCCCGCACTGTTCGCGTTCGAAGTGGCGATGTGCGCGTTGCTCGACGCGCAGGGTGTCCGGCCGGGGCACGTCGTCGGTCACTCGATCGGCGAACTGGCCGCGGCGCACGTCGCCGGCGTGATGTCCCTGCCCGACGCGGTCCGGCTCGTCGCGGCGCGAGGCCGGGCGATGGCCGCGATGCGGCCGGGTGTGATGGTCTCGGTGCAGACGACCGAGGCGCATGCGGCGCAACACCTCGACGGTGCTGTCGCCATCGCCGCGGTCAACGGGCCCGGTGCCGTGGTGCTCTCCGGAACCGCGACGGCAGTGGACGCGGCGGTCGCGCGGATCGGGAGGCCGCACAAGGTGCTGCGGGGCGGTTACGCGTTCCACTCGCCGCTCCTGGACCCGGTCCTCGCCGAGTTCCGCACGGTCGCCGAGTCGGTCACCTACCGCCTGCCGGTGGTGCCGGTGGTGTCGACGCTGACCGGTCGCCCGGAGTCCGAGGCGCTCACCGAGGCCGGGTACTGGGTGCGGCAGACCAGGGAACCGGTTCGTTTCGCCGACGCCGTCGACTGGCTGACGGAGGCAGGCGCCGCGATCTTCACCGAGGTCGGCCCGGCCACCGCGCTCACCGTGCTCGTGGACGGTGCCGTGCCGACGTCCCGGTCTGCTGGGAACGAGCCGGCTGCGCTGCTCGACGCGCTGGCCACCCTGCACGTCCACGGAGTACCCGTGGACTGGCCCGCGGTGTACGCGGGCAGCGGCGCCCGCCGCTGCGATCTCCCGACTTATCCGTTCCAGCGCGAGCGCTACTGGCTCGACCACACGCCGGTGGCCCAGGTCCGCGCGCCGTTGCTGGGCGAGCCACAACCCGACGCCGACGGTCCGGAAGTCCGGTACACCAGCGTTTTGTCGACCGCCGGGCAGCCGTGGCTCGCCGATCACCGGGTCAACGACGACGTGGTCGTGCCCGCGACCGCCTTCGTGGACATGGTGTTCCAGGCGACCGGTTCGGCGCGGCTGGACGAGCTGGTCGTCCACCAGCCGTTGCTGCTGGAGGGCGAGGCACGAATCCAGGTCGTCGCAACCGGGCTCGAGGTTGCGATCTGGGCGGCTTCGGACGGTGAGTGGACGCGGCACGCCACCGCGACCGTCGGGCCCGCGATGTCGCCTGAGGAATCGCCCGGAGCGTGGCCGCCACCTGGCGCACAACGGGTGCCCATCAGCTACGGCAAACTGGCCGTGCGCGGGCACCGCTACGGTCCCGCGTTCCGGGCCGTCACCGCGCTGTGGAGGCGGGGCGACGAGGTGTTCGCCGACGTGGACCTGCCTCGCGGTGAGGCTCAAGCCGTTGCCGCGCATGCTCTGCACCCGTGCCTGCTGGACGCCGCCCTGCACGCCTCGTTGCTGGCCGCGGCCCCGGAGGAACAGGACGCGGTGCGGATTCCGTTCGCGTTCACCGGTGTCGAGCTGCACCGGACCGACGCGGTGGCGGCGCGCGTGCGGATCACCCGCAACGGTCCGGACGACGTCCGGGTCCGGCTCACCGACCCGGCGGACAGGCCGGTCGCGACGATCGAGTCGCTGGTGACGAGACGCCTCGACGGTCGTGCCCACGCCGTAGCCGTCGCCGCTCGCGCGCTGCACCGGATCGACTGGGTCCCGGTCCCACGTGCGCCTGCGGTGCCTGCGGGCGAGGTGTTCGACACCCGCACCATCGGGGCGACCGGAACGCCTCCGGAGCGCACCCGGCAGTTGGTCGCGGCCGCACTCGACCGCCTGCAAAAGCCGCACGCCGACCCGCTCGTCATGATCACCCACAACGCCACCGGCCCTGATCCGGACCTGGCCGCCGCCGCGGTCTGGGGGATGGTGGGCAGCGCGCAGCAGGAACAACCGGGCAGTGTCGTGCTGGTCGACCTGTGCGGTCACCCGGCATCGGACGCCGCACTGGACAGGGCCAGCACCTCGGGCGCGGCACAGGTGTCCGTCCGCGGCGGGCAGCTTCTCACCCCGAGGCTGGTCCGCGCACCCGCTCCGGAAGGTGACCCGTTCGCGCTGAACCGCGACGGCACGGTGCTGATCACCGGCGGCACCGGTGCGCTGGGCGCGATCCTCGCCCGCCACCTCGTGTCCGAACACGGGGCGCGGCACCTGACGCTGGCGAGCCGCCGCGGTGAACGACCGGACTGGGCGGACGAGCTGGCCGCGGAGGTCGTCGTGGTGGCGTGCGACGTCAGCGACCGAGCAGCCGTCGACCACCTCGTCGCCTCCTGCGACCCGGCGTTGACCGCGGTGTTCCACCTCGCGGGTGTGCTGGACGACGGCGTGCTGGGCGCCATGGACTCGAAGCGGTTCGCGGAGGTGCTCGCCCCGAAGGCGGATGCCGCCTGGCACCTGCACGAAGCCACGGCGGACCTGGAACTGTCGGCGTTCGTGCTCTACTCGTCGGCCGCTGGCGTACTGGGCAGGCCGGGACAGTCGAACTACGCGGCGGCGAACAGCTTCCTCGACGCGTTGGCCAGGCACCGGACCGCACACGGACTGCCCGCCCGGTCGCTGGCCTGGGGCCTGTGGGAGTCGGATGGTGGCATGAGCTCGCCGCGGCAGAACGACGGTGTGCTCCCGCTCAGCGCGGCCGCCGGCATGGCCGCGTTCGACCGGGCCATGCGCACCGCCGAACCCGTGCTCGTGCCCGTCCTGCTGGACGCGCGGCGACAGGGCCCCGCGCCCGCGATCCTGCGTGACCTGATCCACGACGCGGCGGACGCCGAACCGGCCACCTGGAGCCGCACCCTCGCCGAGGCGCCGGCGGAAGAACGCCTCGCGGTGCTCACCGACCTGCTGCGGGCCGAGGTCGCCGCGGTGCTCGGCTTCCCGGACTCGGCTTCACTGCCGCTGGACAAGGACTTCGCCGAGCTGGGATTCGACTCGTTGACGGTGTTGCAGCTGCGCAACCGGATCGGAGCCGTCACCGGGCTGCGGCTGAGTCCGACGACGGTGTTCGACCATCCGACACTGCCGCGGCTCGCCACCCACGTCCACTCCCTGCTGATCGGTGCCGCTCCCGCAGCTCCGGCGCCGAACCTGAGGCCGGCCGCGCTGTACCACCGGATCCTGCGCGACCAGGGCCCGGCCAAGGCGATGGGTCTGAGGATCCTGGCGTCGTACGCGCTACCGTCGTTCTCCACAGATGAGCGCGTGCGGCACGTGGTCGCCCCGATGCGGCTCGCTGCGGGGGACGCCGAGCCGGTGTTGTGCTACCTGCCCAGCTACCTCGCGGTCGGCGACCCGGTACCGGTCCAGCTGAGCAAGCGGTTCGAGGGCGAGCACGATCTCTTCCTGTTGGGTTACCCCGGTTTCGGCGCCGACCCAGGCATTCCGGAGAACGTGGAAACGCTCGTCCGCACCCTGGCGGACTCGGTGCGCGCGGTGGCCGAGGACCGGCCGACCGTCCTCATCGGACATTGCGCCGGTGGCCTGGTGGCACACGCGCTGGCAGCCCACCTGGCCGCGACCGGTGGGGCTCCGGCAGGTGTGGTGCTGCTGGAATCCGACCACGGTGTGGCGAGGCGTGACGACGCCCGCGCTCTCGCGTTGGTGGCCGCTGAAACACGTCGTCCCAGCGAGCTCTACGACGATCCCGCCGCGGACCTGGTGGCGCTCGCGGGTGGCGGTTACTGCAGAATCTTCGACGGCTGGCGGCCCGCGGCCTCTCCGGTGCCGACCTTGCTGGTGCGCGGTGGCCCGACACCGGAGATGGCAGAGGCCGACCCGGCGCGCGACTGGAAGCCGCGCTGGCCGTTGCCGCATTCCTCGGTCGACGTGCCGGGTCACCACGACACGGTGCTCACCGATCACGCAGGCACCACCGCCGAGGCGATCCGGGTGTGGGTCGATCAGTCCATGTCGAGGTGGCGGATTCGGAGTTGAGTCAACGCTGCTCGGGTGGGTGGGCGTCCGGCGCCTCGTCGCGCGATGTCGTCCCAAGTGTTCTGGTCCGTGCCGGAAAGTGCGGGATGGTCTCGAACGCTGAGCGAATTCGAAACCGTGGGAGCCTCACGCCCTCTGAGCCCGAGGGCGCAGCCTGTCGCCGGACCAGCGGGGCAGCAAGGGGCCGATGTCCACGCCTGCGTGAAGCGTTGCGCGGCAACGATCCTGACGCCACGTCGGCGGCGCCGCGCGGACCTGGAAGTGAAGATCACCCAGTGCGCAAGGACTCCGGCGGGACCTACGGGTCACGGCGGATCACCGCCGAGCTGCGGGACCAGGGCGAGGTGGCCAGCGCCAAGACCGTCGCCATCACCACCGCCGTCGAGGCGGCCGTGGCCGTGCGCGGTGGCGAGCTCTGTTTCAAGTCACGGGTGGGGGTCGCGAGTTGGCTGTCGCCGCAGAAGTCCTGAGCCGTGTCAGACCCCTCGCACCAGCGGTGTGAACGCTAACAGCCAGGGTCCGCCAGTGGCCATTCCTGTCGTGTCGGCGGAAGTGCGCAGATCCTCTGCTCTGCGAGCCCGTCGTCTCACGTGGCGTGAAGTCTTGACGCGACACCGCTGGGTTACGCAGTGTTAGCGCTAACGCAACCTGGCCGTGTTGGACGGGAGATCATGATGCAGGGAAGTTTCCGGCGGCTCGTCGTCTGCGCCGCCGCTGTGCTCACCGCCGTGCTGCTGCCCACCGCTCCGGCGGTGGCGGAATCCAACGGCGGCACCAGGGTCATGCCGCTGGGTGACTCGATCACCGAGGGGACGCAGGTGCCGGGCGGCTACCGCATCGGCTTGTGGCAGCGGTTCGGCGGTGGGAACTACCGGGTGGACTTGGTCGGCTCGCAGTTCAACGGCCCGTCGTCGCTCGGAGACCACGACCACGAGGGACACCCCGGCTGGCGCATCGACCAGATCGACGCGAACATCGTCACCTGGCTCCGCAACACCGATCCACGCACCGTCCTGCTGCACATCGGCACCAACGACATGCTGCAGAACCACGACGTGGCCAACGCACCCGCCCGCCTGTCGGCCCTGGTCGACCGCATCACCTCGACCTCGCCCAACGCCGACGTGTTCGTCGCGACGATCATCCCCATGGCGAACGAGGGGCAGGAGGCCGCGGGCCGCGCGTTCAACGCCACGATCCCCGGAATGGTGCAGAGCAAGAAGAACGCGGGCAAGCGCGTGCACCTGGTCGACATGCACGCCGCACTCACCACCGCGGACCTGATCGACGGAGTCCACCCGACCGCCACCGGCTACGACAAGATGGCCGCGACCTGGTACACCGCACTGCGTTCGGTGCCCGGCAGCATCGGCGATCCCGCGGCGGGCAAGCAGATCGTCGGCGTGCCGTCGAACCGGTGCGTGGACGTTCCGGGGGCGACCACCGCCAACGGCACCCAGACCCAGCTCTGGGACTGTCACGGCGGAACCAACCAGAACTGGGCCTACACCTCCGGCCAGCAGTTCGTGGTCTACGGCTCGAAGTGCCTGGACGCCTCTGGCTGGGGCACCACCAACGGCACCAAGGTGGTGATCTGGGACTGCACCGGCGGCGCGAACCAGCGGTGGAACCTCAACGCCAACGGCACGATCACCAACGCGGCGTCCGGCCTGTGCCTGGACGCCTCGGCGAACGGTTCCGCCAACGGCACCCGGCTGGTGCTGTGGTCGTGCTCCGGCCAGTCGAACCAGCAGTGGAGGTTCTGACCCGCTGACGTGAAGGCCTGCCCCGATCCGTTCAGGCGGTGATCGACCAGATCCGGGTGAGAGAACGCCCACTCGACGATGCCGCTCGCTCCGGACCTGAGCATGTTCCGGCCAGCCAGCTGCCCTGGAATCACGCGGCGGTGCGCGGTAACGGAAGACCAGACCGCGTCGCCGAGTTGGTCACGCTCACACTCGGCAACGTCGTTCCCGCGCGCTTGCTCAACAAGCAGCGTCCTGCTGCGCAGCAAGGCAAAGGTGATCGTGCCGTTGGTTGGAGTTTGAGGATTCTGCTCGATCAGCCAGCGCGGAGTTCGGCTCTCCGGGGATTCACTCCGCACATCAACGGGTGATCTCCGCGCGCGCCCGTTCGTTCGGAGTTGCGATGTCCCAGAAGCGAACCGTACCCCGCGCGTTGCGGTACACGCCCGTGCCGCCGGTGACGGCCATGTCGAGCGGACTCGCGCCTCTTGTCCAGAAGGACTGCATGGTTACGGAGCCGTGCTCGAGTTCCATCGTGATCACGCACTGCATGGTGACTTTTTCGCCATCGAGATGCGTGACTTGGCACGAGCCGCCGCCGCGTCCAACTTTGCGCCCGTCCTTCATCGCGTTGCCGGAGTAGACGTCCATGTCGCCCACGCTCACCCCCGCCTGGTTGAGGTCGAGAGCCGCGTACTGATCGTTCTCAACCTTGAGATCGAGGACTTCGACCTGATCACCTGCGAGGGTCTCTGTCACGCCCGGGTCTACGCCGCAACCGCCGGCGGCGAAGGTGATGAGCGACATGGCAATGAACTTCATGACCAGCGCCCTGGTGCGCGCGTTGGTGTTGTGCATTGGATCCCTGCTTTCAGTTCCGGGTGGGCGGACCATGGCCACAAGTCGTGGTGAACATGCTGTCGCGGATGCGATCGGTCGCCGAACGGTGAAGGAACCTCGGTGATGGGCGTGTCCACCGTCGCCCGTGATCGGGGGCGCGGGCGTCGCTCAGAAGACTTCGAAGTTGGCCATCATGCCCATGTCCTCGTGCTCGAGGTTGTGGCAGTGGAACATGTACCGGCCGCGGTAGCCGTCGAACCGTGCGATCACCTCCACGGCCTCGCCTGGGCGCAGGTCGACGGTGTCCTTGCGGCCCGCGTCGTACGGTCCTGGTTCGCGGTCGCCACGGGAGAGCACGCGGAAGTGGACGAGGTGCAGGTGGATCGGGTGGTGCACGTCCGCCACGAAGCGCCAGATCTCCACGTCGCCGAGCCGCGGGCGGACGTCGGTCCTGGTCGGTGAGAAGGGATGCCCGCCGATCGTCCAGCCGTGCCGGTCACCGATCCGGCCGCCGCGGAAGGAGAACTCTCTGGTCACGGTCGCCTGCGTGCGGTCGAGCGGCTCGATGTCGGCGAGCCGGTCGGGGATGTGGCTGTCCTCGGTGGCGCGCCGGGTGACGCGGAACCGCATCACGTGGGCGGTGCCGCCGGCGCCGAGCCGGTTGACCAGGGTGACCTCGGAGCCGATCGGGTAGCGGCCGAAGTCGACGACCAGGTCGAACCGTTCGGCCGGGGCGACTGTCACGTGGTCGTGCACGCGCGGTGCGTCAAGCAGACCCTGGTCCGACCCGATCTGGGTGAAGGCCTGTCCACCGGGTGGCGGCGGATCGAGCGCGAGGTCGTAGCGGCGTGCGTTGGACGCGTTGAGCACTCGCAGCCGGTACCTGGTCGCGGACACCTCGGCCACCGGCCATGGCGCCCCGTTCACCAGGATCACGTCGCCGAGCACCCCTTCGACGTAGGACTCCTCGACACCGTGCACGGTGTGCAACGTCGGATCGATGGACGGATAACGCATGGACCCGTCCTCGGCGAACGCACGGTCGGCGATCATCAGTGGCAGCTCCCGCTCGCCACGCGGCAGCGGCAAGGAGTCCTCCTCGTCGTCCCGGACGAGGTGGAACCCGGCCAGGCCCCGGTAGACGGCCGGCCCGGTGAAGTCCATCCGATGATCGTGGTACCAGAGCGTGGCTGCCTTCTGCCGCAACGGATACACGTACTCGCGCTCGACCTGGGTCACCTTCGCGGCCGGATCGTGCATGCCGGCGTGCGCCGTGTGGGTGCCGCCGGCGGGCAGTACGAGATCGGTGGTGTAGCCGTCGGAGTCCGCCGGGGTGTGGCCGCCGTGCAGGTGGACGACGGTCGGCACGGGAAGCTCGTTGCGGTGTACGACAACTGCTGTGCGGCCGCTGCGGGACTCGATGGTCGGTCCCGGGAAAGTGCCCTGGTAGCCCCAGATGGGCGTGCGCGTTCCAGGAAGGATCTCCATGGTGGCTTCCCGCTGGACGATCTCGTACCGGTCGGCGTCCGGGTTCCGGGCGACCGGGTTCAGCACCGCCGGGATCGGCAGCGGCACCTGGAACGGCGCGGGCAGCGGCAGCCGGCTGACGACCAGTTCCCCGGTGGCCGCGGCAGGTCCGAACAGCCGCGGCCCGGCAAGCCCGGCAGTGACCAGCGCCCCCGCCCCGCCGGCCAGGCCGAGGAACCGACGCCGGGACAGCCCGCTCATCGCCGGTCTCCATTCCGGCAGATCGCTACCAGCGTGATCGAGGCGGCCACGGCCAGCGCGACACCCAGCGGAACGTGCAGGTCCAGCGCGCCGGACAGCCCCGCGAAGTACTGCCCGGACTCGCCGAGGAACAGCAGCAGACTCGCCCAGAACGGCCAGCGCGTCCCGCCGCGCCACCAGAGCAGCACCGAGAGCACGATCTGTGCCACCCCGAGACAGGTGATCAGGTCGGCACCGAGTCCGTGCACCGCGAGCATGTCGTAGTCGCCGGTCAGGTAGCGGCCGGCGAACACCGGCTGGGCGAAGATGGCGACGGTGTGCAGGGTGACGCACCCGCGCGTCACACCCAGCACAGTCCGCCCACGTGACAGCGGCGATGGTTCCCGCGCCGCGACTGTGTTGGTCATAGCTCGACCTCCGGCAGCGTCAGGACGAGCCATCTCCGCCGGTGGGCGAAGCTCGCGATGCGGACGAACACTCCTTGGCACAGGAGTGGTTCGCTGTTGGTGGTCTCAATGAGTGTCATGGTCTCTTTCCGCGTGGTTCTTCAACCGTCCACAGCGTTACCGACGCGTTCTATGCTGTCCAAGACCAGAACCAACATGTATTGATGACTACGAGGCTATGAATGGATTTGCTGCAACTCCGCTACTTCCAGGCGGTCGCCCGCCGCGAGCACCTCAGCCAGGCCGCCGCTGAGCTGCGCGTCGCGCAGCCCTCGCTCAGCCGCGCCATTGCCCGGCTGGAGGCCGACCTCGGCGTGCCGCTGTTCGACCGAGTGGGGCGCGGATTGCGGCTCAACCGGTTCGGCGCCGGGTTTCTTCGCCGCGTCGACCGCGGACTGCGCGAGCTCGACGACGCCCGCCGCGAACTCGAGGACGCCGCCGGCCTCGACCACGGCAGCATCGCCGTTGCCGCGGAAACCCTCCTCACCCTCACCGGGCTGGTAACAGAGTTCCGCGCCGAACATCCTGGCGTGGACATCCGGCTTTACCAGTCGTCCGCGACGACCATGGCGAAACAGCTGCGCACCGGCGAAGTCGACCTCTGCTTCGCCTCCCAGCCACTGTCAGGACCGGACCTGCAGACCAGGGAACTGTTGCGTGAGGAGGCGCTGCTCGGTGTGCCGCAGGGACATCGGCTCGCCGGGCGGAAACGCGTGCGACTGGAGGAACTCGCGGGCGAACCGTTCGTCACCACCCGCCCCGGCTACTGGCCACGCGAGCTGACTGACCGGCTGTTCGCGGAGGCCGGACTACAACCCGAGTACGTCTGCGAGAGCGACGAACCCGGCGCCACCGGCTACCTGATCAGCGCAGGACTCGGCGTCGGGCTGGTGCCCGCGTACTCCCGCAGCGTCAGCGCCCATCTCCCCGGAACCTGGATGCACCTGGACGCCCCGGACTGCCACCGCGTCCTGACACTGGTCTGGCGCGCGGACACCTACTTCTCCGCCGCGGCGCAGCGGTTGACCGACTTCGCGAGCCACTACTTCCGCCACCTGTAGTGAACACCTCGGTCGGCGACTGGTTCGACCATCCAGCCGTGGGAGAGCAGTTCACCGAGCAGCGTCTTGAAATTCGACCCGCACCACTAACACTGAAAACTGTGGAAACTGCTCGTCGTCCAGTTCAGTCGGCGCTCGCCTTCGATTGGAGCGGTGATCTGAAAGAGGCTGAAACGTGAATTACTCCACGGGATTCTGTTAAATCCCGTGGGGTAAGAGAATGTTCGAGACTTGAGCCCCCATGTAGCAAGCTTGCGCAGTTGGTGTGTTCATGCGCTATTGGACAGCTCGAACCTTCGCGGCGAACTGTTGAACCGCGCGCTGATCTGGAATCAGGTCCGTCTACAGCACGCGCCGCGTGAGTACGAGCGGCACTACGACGAGCACCGAACCCACCGACCACTCGCTGGCGCGGCACCCCTGCGGGCTGGCCTCAGTCTCTCGAACCCGATCAGATCGAACGCTTCACCGCAGACCGACATGATCTTCTCGGCGGAGTCATCCAGCCCCGACGTCGACAAGGTCGTCACCGCTAAAGGGTTTTCGAAACTTTTAGCTAGTTCGCGTTCACAAAGTTTGCGGTAAAGGTCCACTGTGGATCAATTTCCGGTTAGGCGATTGCAAGTAGCACAACGGTTCTTGACGACCCCTGTGGCGCGGCTTACTGTCGTGAGCGCTAACAATCACAGTTGAGACGAAAGTTTCGACCGCACGGTGGGGCAGGAGTTCGACCCGATTCACGCGATCGCCCGCTTTCGGTGGCCCACCGCGCGGTGACGGTGCCACTTGTTCTCGCACACCTTGGAGAAGCGTCGTGAAACTCCGCTCACCCCTGCTCCGCGCCGCTGCGGTCCTGGCCCTCCTCACTGCCTGCACACCCGGCACTGGAGGCGGAGGGGGAGGCGACGGCAAGTCCTTCGAGTTCTGGTCGTTCTCCGCGATCAACCAGAAGCTGACCGTCGACGCGTACCAGGCGAAGCGCCCAGACATCCAGATCAAGCTGACTGAGGTGGGCACCTCCACGGAGACTGCCCAGTCGCTGACCACGGCGCTGGCCGGTGGCAAGGTGCCGGACCTGGTGCTCATCCAGGGCGACAACCTGCCGCAGTTCGTGCAGCAGCCGCAGAACTTCGTGGACTTGCGCACGTTGGGCGCCGACGACGTCAAGGACGACTACCTGGACTGGGTGTGGCGGCAGAGCGTCGCCAAGGACGGCGAGGTGCTGGGCGTACCCACCGACGTGGGCGGGATGGCCGTGGCGTACCGGACCGACCTGTTCGCCGCCGCCGGGCTGCCCACCGACCGAGCCGCGGTGAGCGCGCTGTGGCCGACGTGGGACGCGTTCATCGAGACGGGCAGGCGCTACAAGCAGGCCACTGGCAAGGCGTTCACCGACAACGCGGCCACCAGCGTGTTCTACCAGGCGGTCAACCAGGTGTCGGAGAAGTACCACAGCGCGGACCGCAAGCTGGTCTACAGCACCAACCCGCAGGTGAAGGCCGCGTTCGACCTCGGCATCAAGGCGGCGACCGCAGGGATCACCTCCGGGCAGTCCTCGTTCGAAAGCGCGTGGAGCGCGGGCATGGCGCAGGGCCAGTACGCGGCCGTGTCCGCGCCGTCGTGGATGCTCAACACCATCCGCAGCACCGCGCCCGACACCAAGGGCAAGTGGGACATCGCGAAGATCCCTGGCGGCTCGGGCAACTGGGGCGGCAGCTACCTGGCCATCCCCAAGCGCGCGAAGAACCCGCAGGCGGCCTGGGAGTACATCAAGGAGATGCAGTCGCCCCAGGGCCAGTTGGAGCACTTCGTCCGGGTCGGCGCCCTGCCTTCCACCCCGTTGGTCTACCAGGACGGCAAGCTCGCCGACGCGAAGGACCCGTTCTTCTCCGACGCGCCGACCGGCAAGATCTACACCGACTCGCTGCTCGGGCTCAAGCCGTTCTACATCGGCCCCGACAGCGCGGTCATCGGCCAGGAATTCCTCAACGCCATCACCAACGTCGAGCAGAGCGGCGGCAACCCGGCCACGGCGTGGGACGACGCGTTGCGCAACATCAAGACCGCCATCGGCGAGTGACCGCCGTGACCGCCACGCTCTCCCCGGCCTCCACAGCCGCGCCACCTCCTCCCAGGACCAGGAAGATCGCGGGTGTGGGCGAGCGCCTGTCGGCGTACGCCTACATCGCCCCATTTTTCGTGATCTTCGGGGTGTTCGGGCTGTTCCCGTTCGCCTTCACGTTCTACGTGGCCCTGTTCGACTGGAACCCCATCGGCGACCAGGTGTTCATCGGGTTCGACAACTTCACCCGGATGTTCGGCGATCCGCGGTTCTGGAACGCCGCCGGCAACACGGTGAGCATCTGGGCGCTTTCCACCGTGCCGCAACTGCTGCTCGCCCTGGTGCTGGCGAACGTGCTCAACCACGCCCGGCTGCGGTTCGCGCTGTTCTTCCGGATGTCGGTGCTGGTCCCGTACATCACCTCGGTGGCGGCCACGGCGATCGTGTTCGTGCAGCTGTTCGACCGCGACTACGGCCTGTTCAACTGGCTGCTCGGGCTGGTCGGCGTGGAGCCGATCGACTTCGTGCAGTCCACTTGGGGCAGTCACCTGCTGATCGCGACCATGGTGATGTGGCGGTGGTTCGGCTACACCACGCTGCTCTACCTGGCCTCGCTCCAATCGGTGCCCCGCTCGGTGTTCGAGGCGGCGGCCATCGACGGCGCGGGACCGTGGCAGCGCTTCCGCCACATCACCGTGCCCGCGCTGCGCCCGGTGATCATCTTCACCGTGGTCACCTCCACCATCGGCGGCCTGCAGATCTTCACCGAACCGCTGCTGATCGCCACGGGCGCGCCACTCACGTGCGGGGCGGTGCGGCAGTGCCAGACGCTGACGCTGTTCCTCTACGAGCAGGGCTTCGGGCAGTTCGAGTTCGGCTACGGCTCGGCGGTCGGCGTCGCGCTGTTCGTCATGGTCGTGGTGATCGCCGCGCTCAACTACCTGCTGTCCACCCGGATCAAGGCGGACCGATGACGACCACCACCGCGCCGCGCCGCCGGCGCCTCGACCGGGTCCGCTGGTGGACCTACCTGCTGCTGGGCGTCGCCACCGTCGTGTGCCTGTTCCCGCTGTACTGGATGTTCATCGTGGCCACGTCGGACACCGCGACCGCGACGCGGATGCCGCCGGAGGTCGTGCCCGGAGGCAACTTCCTCCACCTCGCGGGCCTGGTCATGGACACGGTGCCGTTCGTGCAGTCGCTGCTCAACAGCCTGGTCGTGGCCACCTCGATCGGGATCGGCCAGGCGGTGCTGTGCGCGCTGGCCGGTTTCGCGTTCGCGAAGCTGCGCTTCCCCGGCCGCAACGCGCTGTTCCTGGTGGTGGTGCTGACGATGACCGTGCCGACGCAGCTCTCGGTCATCCCGCAGTACCTGATCATGTCCGAGCTGGGCTGGGTCGACACGCTGCAGGCGCTCGTCGTGCCCGGCCTGGCGAGCGCGTTCGGCATCTTCTGGATGCGCCAGCACATCTCGGCCACCATCAGCGACGAGCTGATGCAGGCGGCCCGCATCGACGGCGCGAGCACCGGGCAGGTGTTCTGGCGCATCGCGTTCCCGATCGTGCGGCCGGCCGCGTTCGTCCTGGGCCTGTTCGGGTTCGTCACGGCGTGGAACGACTTCCTGTGGCCGTTCATCGTGCTCAAGTCACCCGAGCGCTACACCGCCCAGATCGCCATCAAGGCGCTGCAGAACAGCTACGACGTCGACCTCGGTCTGGCCATGTCCGGCTCGTTCCTGGCCACCATCCCGCTGGTCGTGCTGTTCGTCCTGGTCGGCCGACGCATGGTAGCCGGAATCCTCGAAGGCGCCTTCAAGGGCTGAAGCCCTCGCACACAAGGAAAACCATGAACTCACCGAACTCCGACGCATCGTTCTACGACAATCCCGTGATCCCCGGGTTCCACCCCGACCCCAGCGTGTGCCGGGTCGGCGAGGACTACTACCTGGTGTGCTCCAGCTTCGAGTACTTCCCAGGCGTACCGATCTTCCACAGCCGCGACCTGGTGCACTGGCGGCAGATCGGCAACGTCCTCGACCGTCCGGCACAGTTGCCGTTGCCGGCCGACGCGATGGCGTCCGACGGCATTTACGCCCCCACGATCCGGCATCACGGCGGCCGATTCTGGATGATCACCACGAACGTCTCGCAGGGCGGCAACTTCGTCGTCACCGCCGAACGGCCCGAAGGCCCCTGGTCGGACCCGGTGTGGCTGAGCCTGCCCGGCATCGATCCCGACCTGGCCTGGGACGACGACGGCAACTGCTGGTGCGCCTTCGCCGGGGCTCACGGCCCCGACTTCTCCGGCGTGCAGATCGCCCGCATCGACCCCGAGAGCGGGAAGGTGCTGGAGGACCCGTTCCCCGCCTGGGCCGGCACCGGGTTGCAGTGGCCGGAGGCGCCCCACCTGTACCGCGTCGGCGAGTGGTGGTACCTGCTGATCGCCGAGGGCGGCACCGAACGCGGCCACACCGTGGCCATGGCGCGCGCCCGTTCGCCGCGCGGTCCGTGGGAGTCGGCGCCCACCAACCCGATCCTGTCGCACCGCAGCACCGACCACCCGGTTCAGAGCACCGGCCACGCCGACCTGGTCACCACGCCGGACGGCGAGTCGTGGATGGTTCTGCTGGCCACCCGCCCGGCCGGGTACAGCCCCAAGTTCCACGTCCTGGGCCGGGAAACGTTCCTCACCCCCGTCCAGTGGGAGGACGGCTGGCCGCGCGTCGGACCCGTCAACCTGCGGGAGCGGGCGCCGGGCGCCCTGCGACCGCAGGAGCCGGCACCGCAGCGCGACGACTTCGACGCGCCGGAGCTGGAGCCCCGGCTGATCTCGCTGCGGTCGCGCCCGAACGGCTCGTGGTCGCTGACCGAGCGGCAGGGGTGGCTCGCCCTGCACGCCACCGGCGGCACGCTGGACCAACCGGGCTGCACCTTCGTCGGCCGCCGCCAGCAGCACCCCGAGAGCCGGACCGCGGTGCTGCTGGACCACGGCGCCGGTCGCGCCGGCCTGTCGGTGCGCCTGGACGAGGGCCACCACTACGACCTGGAGGTGGCCGACGGACAGGCGAGCGTGATCGCCCGCATCGGACCCCTGCGCCAGGTCGTGGCCACCCGCACCGTGCCGGCGGGCCCGGTGGTCCTCGTGATCACCACCAGGTCCGCCCGGAAGTGGTCGGTGGGGAAGGAGAGGCTGTCGGGCCTGCACGTCGCCGCACCCGACTTCGTCGCCTTCCACGTCGGCCCGGACCCCGAGCCGCTGGCCGAGCTCGACGGCAGGTACCTGTCCACGGAGGTCGCCACCGGCTTCACCGGCCGGGTGATCGGCATGTACGTCACCGAGGGCACCGCGTGGTTCGACTGGTTCGACCACGGCCCGCTCGACGCACCTGGTCGCTCCTGACGACGGACTGGTGGCAGACGTTCCTCACGCTGTTGACGATGATCCTCGGCGGTGTCGTGTGCACCCAGGGCCGCAGGACGTTCCTGCGGGCGGGGCGGCACCGTTTCCGCCTCGTTCCGGATCATCGGCACCTCGAGCCCGGTTCCGACCAGCCGATCACGGTCGGCCTGCGCCAACCGCAGGCCGACGACATCATCGAAGGTCCTCGCTTGATCGTCGCACCCAACCTGTGCTCAGCGACCATGGCGAGCGTGTCCCGCGACGCCAGGCAGGCGTGCTCGATGGAACGCACGCCTGCCTGCACCTGTGCGTGCGAGAGGTACGTCCGTGCAACGAACGTGCCCCTCAGCTTTAGCGCACTCCACCACGGCCCGGTGACCCGCTCACAGAATCAGGCTGTAGCGTCGTTCATTGTCGGCGAGTACTCGGCGGCTTGATCAACGAGTACGAATCTGCGGCGGCCTGAGGCGCAGGTCAGACCACCAGGCATAGTTTTGGCACCCCACACGTCCGCATACTCGGCAACGGCCGGTGACGGCGCGCGAACTCGGTGACTTCGGCGATGTACTCGCGGCGGAGCTGCCGCGCGTCCGGATCAGGATGTACATACGGCGCCTGGGACACTGGACCCTCGACCCACCCGCTAGACCAGGAGTGCACCGTGCAGCAGGGAACCGTCCGCTGGTACGACCTCGAGCGCGGCTTCGGCTTCCTCGCTCCCGACGACGGCAGCGACGACATCTTCGTGCACGTCTCGCAGGTGCAGGGCGAGGGCGCGGCGCGGGCGCTGCGCGAGGGCCAGACGGTGGAGTTCGAGACCGGTGAGGGACCCCGCGGTCCGCAGGCGCTGCACGTCGCCGTCACCGGGGACGTCGCGCCCGACGCGGCCCTGGGTGTGCTCGCCACCGTCTCCTGGTACGAGCCGGCCAAGGGCTACGGGTTCGCCGCGCCGGACGGCGGGGGTGCGGAGGTGTTCGTGCACTCTTCCGCCATCGTCACCGGGGGTGTCCTCGCGGCCGGGCAGCGGGTGGCCTTCGTCGTCGTCGCGGGGGAGAAGGGGCCGCAGGCCCAGCACGTGGTACCGCTGAGCTTCGACGCCGGGGTCCGCAGGGCCCCTCTGGTCGCGCCCGGCGACGGTGCCGACGGCTCCGTGCTGTGGTTCGACGAGGAGAAGTCGTTCGGTTTCGTGGCCGCCGACGACGGGGCGGGTGACGTCTTCCTGCACGAGCGCGCCCTGGTCGACGAGCGATACCTGCCCGCCGAGGGCGACCGGGTCTCGTTCACCACGGTCACCGTGGACCAGGGTCGTCAGGCGCGCGAGGTGCGGTTCGTGGCCACCGGCGAGCCGGTGGAGGCCGCCGCGGCCCCCAGCCAGGCCCGTTCGGCTACCCGGCCCGCAGCCCGCGCCGGCGACGGTTCGGTGGCCCGTTACGACGCGGACCGCGGTTTCGGCTTCATCACCCCCGACGCGGGTGGGCCCGATCTTTTCGTGCACGTCTCGGTGGTCTCCGGCGAGCCCCTGGTGGCCGGCGAGCGGGTGCGCTTCCGCATCCGGCAGAGCGACCGGGGCCCGCAGGCCGATGCCGTCGAGCGCGCCTGACCGTCCGGGACGGTCCGACGACGCCTCGAAGCAGGCGGCGTAGCGGCGCTGCCACGGCGTCTCGACCGCCCGGTGGTCGTAGCGCGCGCGCACGTACGCGACCGCCTCGGCGGCCTGCGGCGGTTCCTGCGTGCTCAAGCGGTGAGCATGCTGGCATGCGACTTCTTCCACGTGGACGGCGCTGTCACGAGGGTCGGCCGATGCCGCCGCGAGGCGGACACGCCGCGACCGCCACTGCGAACACGCCCAGCTCTGGCGCCGCCGCGACGTTGGCACACAGCGAAAGCACGATGCCGAATACGAACGCCAGCCATGCCTTCCAGCGCCCGCAACCCGTGTCCTGCCTTCCACAGTTCGACCGTCGCGGTGGTCAACAATCCGTCTACGATCAGTGGCCAGATCGCGGCAGTCGTCTCGTCCGCGCCGTAGCGAAGTGGGAACTCGCGCCCGTGCCGATACGAGGCGTACGCCGCTCCGAGCGCGACCAGAGCTGTGCAGGCGCATTGCACCCACAGCGAGCGATCCCCGCGGGTGGTTGTCTTCATCCTGCATCACCGCCAGCGCGACGACGGCCGCGCGGAACCTGGACGGTGGCGGAAACCTGCAGTTCACGGCAGGTGAGGGAGTGTGTAGATGGTGTACGAGACGCGCCTGGGGGCACGATCTTCGGGTGAGGCGTGTTCGCGGAAAACCGCTCACCACATCTCGCTCGTGGTGTTTTCTGGAGGGCCGATCCCCCAGACCCCAGCCGGGGCGCTGCGCCCCCGGACTCCCGCTCCGGGTCATCGCTCCGCTCGATCCGTTCCACTTTGGAGTTGCTGCTGCGGTGCGCTCTGACAGGACGCGGTGATGCAAATGGACAGTGCGTTCGGTGAGTTGTTGCGGCGTCATCGGCTTCGGCTCGGGATCACGCAGCAGGCGTTGTCGGAGAAGGCTCGGATCAGTGAGCAGGCCGTTGGTGCGTTGGAGCGTGGTGATCGGCGGTATCCGCAGGCCGCCACGTTGGAGCGGTTGGCTGGTGCGCTTGAGCTGACCGGGCGTGAGCGTGAGGCGTTTGTGCGTGCCGCTTCGCGGAAGGGGCGGCCGCGGCGGCAAAGGGCTGGCGCGCCTCGGCAGTTGCCTGCCGGCATCACGCATTTCACCGGGCGGGTGGAGCACGTCGAGCTCGTCGCCGGCGTCTTGCGTGATTCGAGTGCGGCGGCGGTGGTGGCGGTCACCGGCATGGGTGGCGTGGGGAAGACGGCGCTGGCGGTGCAGGTCGGTCATGTGCTCGCTGCGGACTTTCCGGACGGGCAGCTGTACTTGGACTTGCAGGGGCATGGGGCACGTGCGGCTGTGGCGCCGCTGGAGGCGCTCGGCGTGTTCCTGCGTGCGCTCGGGTTGGCGGGACAGGCCGTTCCCGGGACCGTTGACGAGGCCGCGGCGAGGTTCCGCACGGAGCTCGCTGGTCGGCGAATGTTGCTGGTGCTCGACAACGCCGCGAGTTCCGACCAGGTCACGCCTTTGCTGCCGGGCACGGCCGGTTGCGCGGCGATCATCACCAGCCGCCGGGCGCTGCTCGCGGTGAGGCAGGCTCGGCAGGTACATCTGGACGTGCTCGCCGAGCGGGACGCGGTCGAGCTGTTGGCCGTGACCGCGGGTGTGGCTCGGGTGGAGGGTGAGCCGGAGGCGGCGGCGGACGTGGTGCGCCGGTGCGGCCGGCTGCCGCTCGCGGTCCGGCTCGCGGGTGCACGCCTCGCGGCCAGGCCGGGATGGCCGGTGTCCTGGCTTGCGGAACGGTTGGTGGAGCTGGGGCGGCGGCTGCGGGAGCTGGATCAGGACGAGACCGGTGTGCAGGCCTGCTTCGCGCTGTCGATCGACGCGTTGGCGGGCAGCCGGGATCCGGTCGACCGGGCCGCTGCCGCCGCGTATCCGTTGCTGGCGTGGCCGGATCTGCCGGACCTGTCGGTGACCGTCGCGGCTCGGGTGCTGGGCCGCGGTGAGGACGACACCGAGCGGTTGCTTGAGCGGCTGACCGGGGCTTGCCTGCTGGAGGCGCCCTCGCCCGGCCGTTACCGGCTCCACGACCTGCTGCGGGCGTACGGTGCCGGCCTGGCGCGCTCGCCGGCTCGAGCAGAGGCGATGACCCGTCTGCTGGAGTTGTACGGCGCTGCCGCCTGGCGCGGGCTCGCCCTGGCCAGTCCCGCCTCGCCACGGCTGGCGCAGATGCCTCGCACCGGCGCCGCACCGGAGTTCGCGGACGCCGGTGGGGCGTTCGGGTGGTTGGAGCGCGAACGTGCCCACGTGGTCGCGGCGGTGGTCCAGGCGGCGGCGGACCCCGAGGTGGACCGGGCGCTGATCGCGGGCCTCGCGTTGGGGATGTTCGAGTTCTACCGCACCCGAGGGCTGTGGCGGGATCTGCGCGAGGTGTGCCAGGCGGTGCTGCACGAGCAGGCTGACGGGCTTGTTCACGCATGTCTGCTCATCGATCTCGCCGTCGCGGAGGCCGAACTGGCCCAGCGCGGCGACGGCGACTTCCGCGCCGCACAGCAGCACGCTCGCGCCAGCGTCGCGCGGTTCGAGGAGCACGGCGATGACGGCTTCACCGCCAGGGCGTTGAACAACGCGTGTTACGTGTTCCGCGTCTGCGGCGCCGTCGAGGACGCCATTGCGTTCGGCGAGCGCGGCCTCGTGCTGCACCTGGCTGCGGGCGGCCGGAGTCAGGCGCACGGCCTAACGCTGGTCAACCTGGCCGAGTTGTACGGACAGGCTGGTGACCGCGACACCCAGCACCGCTACCTGGCCGAGGCCATCGCCGTTCTGGAGCCGTTGGACGACGCCCACGGCCTGGGTTACGCGCTCGTCGTGCTGGGCATGGCGCATCTTGCGAACGGGTGCTTCCCGGAGGCGATCGCGTGTTTGCGACGCAGCGTCGAGCAGTGGCGCCGGATCGCGGATGCACCGAGTGAGGCGAACACGCTGGTGGAGCTGGGTGAGGCCTGCCTGGCCGCCGGCCACACCGATGAGGCGGCTCAGGCGCTGACCCGTGCCCGCACGCTGATGCGCGGCTACGGCGACCCGGTCAGGGAGAACAGGATCGCGGAGCTGCTGCGCAGGACCGGACGTACGAATCGTGTAGGCGAAATGTAGAGGTTGTCGCTGGACTGGTCGGACCCGTCACCGCCATAGTGGCGAGGTGTCTCGAACCGGGGGGCCGGTGACCGCGCGATGGGTGAGGTGAGCGGCAGATCCAGCGAACACGTCCTGATCGACGATCTCTCGGACGGTGAGTCCCCTCGGTTGGAGGGGCTGGACGACGAGCACGTCCGGCGCCTGGCCAAGACCGAGGAGCCGCTGCCGCCGATCGTCGTGCACCGGGCCATGATGCAGGTGGTCGACGGCAGGCACCGGCTGCGCGCGGCGCGGCTTCGCGGTGCTGTCCGGATCGCCGCGAGCTTCCTCGACTGCCCGGCGGACGACGTGTTCGTCGAAGCGGTGCGGGCGAACTCCGCGCACGGACTGCCGCTGTCGTTGCCCGACCGCAAGGCCGCGGCCGCGCGGATCGTGCGGTCGCACCCGCGCTGGTCGGACCGGACGATCGCCTCGGTCACGGGGTTGTCGCACAAGACCGTGGGGAAGATCCGCCGGGAACAGCCGGACGGTGGTGTCCCGCACCTCGAGCGCACCGGCAGCGCGGTCGCGGCGGAGATCATCAGGCGGAACCCGGAAATGCCTCTGCGTCAGGTCGCCAAGGCCGCGGGGGTCGCGGTCAGCACCGCGCACAGCATTCGCCGGCGGGTGACCCAGGCCGGGCAGGAACTGCCTGCGAGGTGCGAGCAGGTACGGCCTGAGAACCCCGGAAACCCAGATGCCACAACGGTGCTGCGGATGCTGTCGAGCGACCCGGCGCTGCGCTACACGGACACCGGGCGCGCGCTTCTCCGGCTCATCGGAGCGCACCCGCCGACCGAGGACGAGTGGAGGAGGCTGGGCGAGGTCGTTCCGGCACATTGCTCGCTGGCAGTTGCCGACCTGGCCAGGGACTTCGCGGCCGCGTGGGACGAGTTCGCCACCCGGCTGGCGTGTTCGGCTGGGTACCTTCCCCAGCCGAACACGCCAGGATGATCATCCGGTCTGCTGACGCGCGGTCTGACCGGTGACGCCGCCGTTCGGGTCGAAGACGGTCTGGATCGAGCCGTCGGGAGCGCGCCAGGTGAAGATCGGGCTCCCGTTGGCGAGCAGGAGCGACGTCGGTGAGGTGGTCGCCTCGACGGCGTACCGCACCCGCCACTCGGCGAAACCGCCTGCGGGCGCGACCTGACTGGTCTGGTGGACCAGGTTGTCCGTGCCGCGGGCGGCCAAGTCGATCAGGCCGGACGTGCGCAGCACCGCCGCGGGCGAGCCGACGGCGGTCAGGCTCCCGATCGGTTCCCACACCTGGGAGAACGCGTTGTTCGACTCGCGCTGGGTGGCGATCGCGCCGCTGGTGGTCCTGACGAAGACCTGGAGGTCACCGTTCACGTGCGCGACCGCGGCGGGCCGCTCGGTGGTGCCGGACCCGACCGTCCGCCACGCGCTGAGCGAGCCGGACGAGAAGGTGGCGGTCTTGACCGAACCGTCGGTCGCCCGCGCGACGACGTCGAAGGCGGTCCCGTTGCGGACGACGGTGAAGTCCGGTGACAGCCCCACGTTCCCGGAGATCGGCCGCCAGGCGGTGTAGTCGCTGGTGGCCGGCGTGGCCTGGGAACGGTGCCACAGAGCGCCGTTCGCGTCGACGGCGAACATCGCGAGTGCCTTGCTGGGCTCAGCGACGACCACCGGGTCGCTGACCATCCATCCTTTGTGGACGGTGATGGCGGAGATCGAGCCCCACGGGCCGTTCGCGGTCGGCTGCAGCCTGCCGCGGTAGTCGGCGTCGGCGTGGCTGTTGGCGAGGACGTCGAGCCGGCCGTCAGCACGGACACCCGCTCCCGGCTGCCCGGTGAAGCTGTGGTGGTCCGCGATGACCTGGTACTCGAGGACCTCGTAGTCACCTGGGTTGCGCTGCTTGGCCGCGGTCAGCCCGCTTGCGGAGTTGACGTAGAAGAACGTGACCAGGCCGTCGGTTCCCTGCACGGCGGTGTTCGGCGCGTCGGTTCGTTGCGGCACAACTGGCCTTGTCGGGCGGGGGAAGCCGGTGATGCGGCACCCGTTGGGATCGGCGACCACGTCGATCTCGTCCTCCCAGCCGTTGCCGATGTGGACGGGAGCCGCCCAGGCGTTGGTGTGCTCGTGGTACCGGTACCAGTCCAGGTGGCCATTGGTGCGCGTGCCGTAGAGGACGTCTCCGCCCGCCGAGAAGACGCGGGTGAAGACGTCCCATTCGGTGCCGACCTTCAACCCGTACTGGGTGAACCGGTCGGAGGCCTCGTCCCAGCGGAAGCGGTGCAGATCGCCGTTGGTCTTGCGGGCGAACAGCACACCGTCGCCGGCCGCCACGATGAGGTTGTACTGGCTCCACCCCGCGTCGAGCGTCTTGCCACCGGGCAGGAAGTTGCCCGTGGCGTCGTTGCCGGACCACGTGAAAACGCGCAACCGGCCTTCCGCGTCGATCTGGTAGAGCCTGCCCTTCTCGTCGACGGTGACCTCGTTGCGGTATTCCGCCTGGGTGTACCGCGCCCAGCCGCCGCCGACGTCCCGGAATTGACGGCCGTTCCAGGTGTCCCACCCGGTGCCGTTCCACCGGTACCGGTAGAGGTTGCCCGTCGGGTGCATTCGGTAGAACACGCCATTGGGCGCGGCGAGGGTGCGCGCGTCGTCCCAGCCACTGCCGATGTGCTTGACCGGCCCCCATTCGACCTTCCCGGTCTCGGGCGCCTCGTGCGGGTAGGCGTACAGGCCGCCGTCGGGGCGGACGCTGAACACGTTGACGGCGGAGTTGCAGGTGAACACCGGTGCCGCCGCGGCGGGAGCGACCGAGACCGCGGAGGCGGCGATCACCGCCGTGAAAAAGATTCTGGATGTGGCCAGAACAGTGCCACGCATCCGCATGGAATTCCCCCTCGTCCAAATGCTGCAGACCGCAGACGAGGCTAGACGTGCCGATGAAGCGTCACCAGATGTTCGTCGCGGCCGTTGCCGAACACCAATTCGCCGTGGAACGGTGCTCCGGAATTCGCGGTTTCCGGTCACCGCTGTTGTCCTTGTTGGGGGAGACGGACAATGATTCCTGCGCCTTCGCGCTCAAGGCGAGCTCGTGTCGTGATCGCGCTCGCCACGGTCATCTCGCTCGTGCTGGGGCTCGTCACGGCAAGTGGGTCGTGGCCGGGGCCGGCCGAGGCGCCGCGGACTCCGGACCAGGTCTGGGGCAGCGCCGAGGGGCAGGCCGGTGAGATCGCCGCGGAGAACGCGAACCGGGCGATGCCGCTCGCGGAGTCGGCGAAGCATCCACAACCGGCGTTCGCCGAGGCGAAGGTGCCGGCCAACCCGGTCACGGAGTCCGAGCCGCCGTCCGCCTTCCGCGGGTTCGATCCCGCGAGCAGCAAGGAGGACGTCAGGCGGCGCAGCGCGGACACGCGCACGTTCACCAACGCCGACGGCACGCGGACGACCGAGTTCAGCCAGGGGCCGATGAACTTCCGGGCGCCGGACGGGTCCTGGCAGCCGATCGACACCACGTTGACCAAGGACGGCGACGGCTGGCGCAACACCGCCGACGAGATCGGGATCCGGTTCGGGCCGAGGTCTTCCACCGCTCCGTTCGTCCACATGAGATGGTCGGACGGCGCCGAGCTGTCGTACGGGATGGCGAGCGCCTCGGCGTCGGCCGCGCAGGTCGGCGGCAGCGCGATCACCTATCCGGGGGTGACCGCGGGGACCGATCTGCGGATCGACGTGCTCCCCGGCGGTGTCAAGGAGAACCTCGTTCTCGCGCACCGCGATACCGCGCACAGCTGGGTGTTTCCCCTGCGCCTCGACGGACTCAGTGCTCGGCTCGTCGACGGCCGAGTGGTGCTCACCGACACCTCGGGCCGCGAGCGTGCGCAGATCCCTGCCGGCTACCTGACCGACAGCGCCGCGGTTCCCGCCGTGTCGAACGGGGTGCGGTACGAACTGATCAGCCACGACGGCGGGCAGGCCCTGCGGGTGTCGGCCGATTCGGCGTGGCTGCGCGACCCGGCTCGGGTCTACCCGGTGCAGGTCGACCCGTCGGTGCTGACGCTCGTCGCGAACGAGGCGATGGCCACCTCGGGCGGCACCCGGAACAGCGGCCCGGAGCTGCCGATCGGCGACGGCAACGTGATGTACCTGAAGTTCGACACCAAGTTGCTGACGAACCACCGGGTTTTCAACTCGCAGCTGTACCTGACGAGCTACGGCGCCCCGTCCTGCCGCCCAGAAGCGGTGACGGTGCACCCGGTCACCGAGGCGTGGTCCGAGACCGGGACCGGCCATGCCGCCACGGGCGGGTCGATCGCGACGGCGTCGTTCGCGCACGGCTACGTCGCTTTAGGACAGTCGCAGTCGGCGTGCCCGCTCGCCGCCGACTCGGTCGATCTCGGTGAGGCGGGCCGGAACCTCGTCCAGGGCTGGGCGCGTGGTGCGGCCAACCACGGGGTGGCGGTGAAGGCGGTCACCGGCCGCAAGATGTTCGCGGGCAAGGGAACGGCGAACCCGCCGCGGCTGTTCGTCACGCATTCGCCGTACGACGCCTCGTACCGGATCGTGCGCGGTGTGCCCGAGCCGCCGGTGCACCGCCAGCAGGACGGCAAGATCCGCATCGAGGTCACCAACCGCGGTTCCCAGATCTGGACCAAGAACGACTACAAGCTCGCATATCGCGCGTTCACCACGCAGGGCAAGGCCGTCGCGTCTCCCATCTCCGCCCTGCTGCCGCACGACGTCCTGCCGGGCAAGACCGTCACCCTCGATGCCACGGTCTTCCGGTTCGCGAACCCCGGCGACTACGTCCTCGACTTCTCCATGATGCACAAGGACGTCTACTTCACCGACCTGCAGATCAAACCGGCGCGCATCACGATCACGATGTTCGAGCTGCCACCGGTGGTCAAGGCGCAGTACCCGCCGTCCGGGCACACCTCGCCCACCCTGACCCCGCAGCTGTGGGCCGACGCGGTCGACGTCGACGCGCCGAGCGGGACCGGTGTCCGCTACGAGTTCGAGATCTGCAACAGCACCATCGAGGGCACGCCCGACATGGCCACCTGCAGGCTCGAACCCAGAGTGGCGAGCAAGACCTACACCGTGCCCAAGGACCGGTTGCGGTGGAGCGACACCTACCACTGGCGGGCGTGGGCCATCGACGCGAGCAACACCCGCAGCGAGGCGATCCCGCTGAGCGCGCTGCTCACCGCCGTGCCGCAGCCGGACATCACGTCCCACCTGGGCGGTGCCCCGTCCAGCGCCGGCGACCTGGACTTCGACCCGCAGACCGGCAACTACGTCACCGGCGCGGTCGATGCCTCGGTCGGCGTCACCGGTCCTGAGCTGACCCTCGCGCGGACCTACAACAGCCTCGATCCCCGCACGGACACGCTGTTCGGGTCCGGCTGGTCGACGCGCTACGACATGCGGGTGGTGCCGGACCAGAACGGGTCGGGCAACATGCTCGTCACCTACCCGGACGGCCAGCAGGTCAGGTTCGGCCGCAACGCGAACGGCACCTTCGAGCCGCCGCCGGGTCGTGCCGCCACCTTCTACCAGGACACGAGCACACCGGCGCGCAACTACGTGCTGGTGGACAAGACCAACACCGTCTACACGTTCCGGGAGTTCGACGGCAGGCTGATCACCATCGCGGACAACGCGGGCCGGCTGCTGGAGCTCGACTACGGCGAGAACAGCCGGATCAAGCGCGCGATCAGCCGGACCAGTGCCAACCGGGCGTTGCACTTCACCTGGACAGGCGACCACGTCACCGAGGTTCGCACCGACGCACCGGTCGTGGGTGGCACGCCGATCAAGTGGACCTACGCCTACGCGGGCCACCGCCTCACGTCCGTCTGCGATCCGAAGAACGGTTGCACGAGGTACGAGTACGAGGCCGGTTCGCACTACCGGACGGCCGTGCTCGACTCCGTCCCCGACTCGTACTGGCGCCTCGGCGAGCCCGCCGGATCACCGAGCGCGGTCAGCCAGGTCGAGACGAACCTGGCCAAGGACTGGGGCACGCATCGCGACGTCGCCCTCGGCACGGCGGGTCCGCTGGAGGGCAGCCCGGACACCGCGGCCACGTTCAACGGCAGCAACTCGTACGTGACGCTGCCGGAGGGCACCATCAAGAAGAGCCGCGATCTCGCGGTCGAACTGTGGTTCAGGACCACGTCCGGTGGCCCGCTGCTGGGCTTCCAGACCTCGCCGTACGACCGTGCCCAGACCGGTGCGGTGCCCGCGCTGTACGTCGACCGGGACGGCAAGCTGCGCGGCCAGTTCTGGCACGGCCGGGTCGCGCCGATCACCACGCCGGGGAAGGTGAACGACGGCCGGTGGCACCACGTCGTGTTGTCCGGTTCCCTTGCGGTGCAAACGCTTTACCTGGACGGTGCCAAGGTCGGCACGACCGAAGGTGAGATCAACAACAGCGCGTTCAACTCCGGTCAGATCGGGGCGGCGCACGCAGTCGGCCCGGCGGCGTGGGAACCGGCGGGGTGGTGGCCGGGTGCGCGCACGAAGCACTTCGCCGGCGACATCGACGAGGTCGCGATCTACCAGCATCCGCTCGGGGACGAAGCCGCACGTGCGCACTTCAAGGCGAAAGCGGCCGCCGACCAGCTCACGAAGATCACCGTCCCGAGTGGACGGACGGCGGCCAAGCTGATGTACGACACGGTCAACGACCGCGTCCGCGAGTACACCGATGACAACGGCGGGCTCTGGAAGCTGAGCGTGCCGCACGTGAGCGGCACGGAGAAGAAGGACGCGGCCGGCCGCACGGTGCGCAACCTGGTGCGCACCATCGAGGTGACCGATCCCGGTGACCGTTCGCGGTTCTACGACTACGACGGAATGCGCGGCCGGGTCATCCGGTTCGTCGCGCCGCTGGGCACCGGCGTCCGGCTGGAGGACCGGCCGGACCCGGAGATCGTGCCCACCCCGCCGTCGTCGGCGCCGCCGTGCACCTCGCAACCTGCGACGGATCCAGACGGTGTGCCGAACTACTGCGGCGGCAGCGGAGCGAACGACCCGGACTGGCAGGGCGCACCGGTCCAGGGACTCGGCGTGCGGACCTACGACTACGACGCCTCCGGCTTCCAGCAGACGATCGTCGACGAGAACGGCCATCGCGTCGAACTGCGCAACGACGAGCGCGGCAACGTCCTGTCCCGCAAGACCTGCCGCGATCCCGCGGTCTGCGACACCGAGCACTTCACCTACCACAAGCCGGATCCGGGCAAGGTCAACGACACCGACCCGCGGATCGACAAGCAGCTCACCGCACGCGACGGGCGCTCGTCCGGACCCGCGGACAACCGCTACCTGACCACCTCCGAGTACAACGCGCGCGGCGAGCTGGTGAAGGAGACGATGCCGGGCGGCGCGTCCGTCACGCACGGCTACACCGACGGCAGCACCGCCGCGGAAGGCGGTGGCAACGAGCCCGCCGGATTGCTGAAGTGGACGAAGGACGCGCGTGGAGCGCAGACGACGTACCGGTACTTCGGCAACGGCGACCTCGCTTCCATCACCGAACCGGGGCGTACCGCCGCCGAGGCCGAGGGCGTGGTCACGAAGTACCGCTACGACCTGCTGGGCAGGCAGGTCGCCGAGGTCGAGTTCTCCGACGCCCACCCGCAGGGCCTGGAGACGAAGTTCGTCCACGACGAGCTCAACCGGATCGTCGAGATCGCGGAACCACCGCTCACCAACGCGGTGACCGGCACCAAGCACACCCCGGTCACCCGCACGACGTACAACATCGACGGGCAGCCGGAAAAGGTCGAGGTCAGCGACACCACAGGTAGTGACGGGACACGCACCACCGCGTACACCCACGACGAGTGGGGCAGGGAGAACTCGGTCACGAACGCCGAGGGCGCGAAGACGACCTACGGATACGACGTCTTCGGCAACCGCACCTGGGAAGTCGACGCGGTCGGCACGCGCACCGAGTACGCCTACACCGCGCGCAACCGGGTCGCCGAGGTCCGGATCCGCGGCTGGCACGGCAAAGCGGTCACCGGCGGTGAAGGCGGTGCCGGCCCAGCCGATCCCGGCAGCCTGCTCGTGGTCGAGGCCAACACGTACGACCTCGGCGGCAGGCTGGTCCGGCAGGTCGACGCGATGGGGCGCAAGACGCTCTACGAGTACACGCCCAACGGCCTGGTCTTCCGGGTCCAGGCGGAGATCCCGGTTCCCGGTGCGGCTCCGCGCCGGGTGACACTCGAGCAGAACTCCTACGACGGCGCCGGAAACCTCGTCCGGCAGATCGGTCCCAACGGCACGGTCACGCAGTTCACCGTCGACGCCGCCGGCCGGACGTCCGAGATCCTGGCCGACCCGAACGGGTTGGCGCGGCGCACGGCGTACCGCTACGACGAGAACGGCAACGTCACCCAGATCGCCCAGTCCGGCAACGGGTCCAACACGCCGGGGATGCAGACCACCGCGGGTTCCGTGGTCGACTACGTGTACGACAACGCCAGCAACGAGATCAGCGAGAAGATCCAGTTCGGCACGGCTCCGCTGACCACGACCCGCCGCTACGACAAGCGCGGTCTGCTCGTCGCCGAGACCGACCCGCGCGGCAACGCCCCCGGCGCCGACCCGGCCGCGTTCACCACCGAGTACCGCTACGACGAGGCCGAACGGCAGGTCGCCGTCACGCTTCCCGCGGTGCAGACGGAAAGCGGTGGCACGCCGGCGACAACGCGTCCACAGGCTTTGACCGGTTACAACACCTTCGGTGACGCGGTCGCGAACAAGGACGAGAACGGCCACGTCAGCCGCGTCGCGTACGACAAGGTCAGCCGTCCGGTCCGCGTCGAAACGCCGGACTACCTGCCACCCGGCGCGACTGCTCCGATCAAGGGCGTCGTCTCGACCAAGTACGACGCCGTCGGCAACGCCGTCGAGGTGACGAACCCCCGCGGCGCGGTCGCGAGGTTGCGGTACGACCAGATGGGCCGGCTCGTCCAGCGGCAGGACCCCAAGGCGGACAACGGAACCCAGGTGGGTGGCAGCTGGAGCTACACCTACACCCACAACGACGAACCGCTCTCGGTCACCGACCCGACCGGCGCCCGGCGCGAGATGACCTACGACGCGCTCGGCCGCGTCGCGACCGCCACGGTCGTGGAACGCAAGCCGACTGCGGCTGCCCACACCACGTCGTTCGAGTACACCGACGGCGGCGACCTGATCAAGACCACGTCACCTTCTGGTGAGGTGCAGAAGTTCGGCTACGACGCCCTGTCCCAGCGGACCTCCGTGACCGATCCGAGCAACGCGGTCACGCAGCTCGGTCACGACGGACTCGGCAGGGCGGTGTGGCAGCGGGATCCGCTGGGCCGCACCGACTTCGTGCGCTTCGACGCGGCCGGCCGGGCCACCGGTGCGTTCGACCTCGACGGGCAGAACAACATCCTGCGCCGCACCGGATACACCTACGACGCCGCGGGCAACGTGCTCACCGCGACCGACCCGCTGAACCGGACCGTCCGCTACCAGTACGACGCCCTCAACCGCCTGACCACCCAAACCGAACCGGTCTCGGCCACGGAGTCGATCACCACGTCCTACGGCTACGACGCGAAGGGCAACCGCACTCGCTACACCGACGGGCGCGGCAACTCCTTCCACACCACGTACAACGCCTGGTCCCTGCCCGAATCGGTGATCGAGCCCGCGACCACCGCACATTCCGCCGCTGCCGACCGCACGTGGACCGCGGCTTTCGACGTCGCTGGAAACCCGGTGCAGCTCACCGCGCCGGGCGGGGTCGTGCGCACGCGGCAGTTCGACCTGCTCGACCGGATGACCAAGGAGACCGCACCAGGAGTCGAACGGACGCTGGGGTACGACGAACTCGGCCGGGTTCTCGAGATTGGCGCACCCCGTGGCCGCAACGCGTACGAGTACAACGATCGCGGTGCCCTGCTGTCCGCTGGCGGGCTGTCCGGCAACTCGTCGTACGCCTACGACTCGGACGGCCGCCTCACCAGCCGTACTGACGCGTCGGGCACGTCGACGTTCACCTACTCGATGGGACGCCTGAGCACCGCCGTCGACGGCTTGACCGGTGTCGGGATCGCGTACGACTACAACGCGGCGAGCCAGGTCTCCTCGCTGCGCTACGGCACCACGCGAACGCGAACCTACGACTACGACGCGCTCGGCCGGGAGAGGTCGGACGTCGTTTCCCAGGCGGGCGCAACGATTTCGTCGATCGCCTACGCCTATGACGACAACGACCAGCTGATCCGGAAGACCACGGGCACCGGCGACAACACCTACACCTACGACCACGCCAACCGTTTGACGTCGTGGTCTGTCGGCGGAACCACGACAGAATACGGTTGGGACGCCTCGGGAAACCGCATCCGCAACGGCACGAAGACCGCTTCGTACGACGAGCGGAACCGGCTGCTCGCCGACGGCGACTACACCTACGAGCACACACCCGGCGGGGCGCTCGCCTCGCGGACGTCCTCCGGCCTGGAGGAGAAGTTCTCCTTCGACTCCTTCGACAGGCTGATCCAGGCGGGCCCGACCACCTACGCCTACGACGGCTCCGACCGCCTGGTCAGCCGCGGCTCGGCGACGTTCTCCTACGCGGGCGCCGACATCGACCCGGTCACGGACGGCACGTCGACCTACGGCCGCGACGCCGCCGGCGGCCTGCTGTCGATCGCTGCGGGCACCGACAAGCGCCTGACCGTGTCGGACGCCCACGGCGACGTGGTCGGCAGCATGAACCCGAGCGGCACGGGACTGGCGGACTCGACGACGTTCGACCCGTTCGGCAAGGTGGCCGCCGGCACCAAGCGCCAGGTCGGTTTCCAGGGCGACTGGACCGACCCGGACACCGGCCAGGTCAACATGGGTGCCCGCTGGTACCAGCCCTCGACCGGTGCCTTCACCTCCCGCGACACGGTGTCCGCGGCTTCGGGTTCCTCCGTGCTGTTCAACCGCTACACCTACGGCGCCGGCCGTCCGCTGGACATGATCGACCCGGACGGCCACTGGCCCGACTGGAAGAAGATCGGTTCCGTCGTCGGCTCCGTGGCCAAGGAGGTCTCCGGCTACAACGACGTGAAGAACTTCATCAAGAACCCATCGCTGGTCAACGGCCTCTGGGTGCTGTCGAACGTCGTCCCGGTCGGCAAGGTGTTCAAGGCGGGCAAGCTCGCCTACAAGGGCGTCAAGGCATTGCGCAAGCACGGCGACAGCGCGATCTCCGCGGGCCGCAAGGGCCGAACCGGCGGCAAAGTTTCGTCCCGCGCCGGACGGCACAGCGACGACGGAGGCTCGCACCGCCGCTACCGCAACGGCTCTGGCGGCCGGAAGTACGGCGATGATGGAGCTTCACGGGGCCGTCGCGGCGACGGCGGATCCTGGAGCCGTCGAGGAGACTCGGGTCGCGGCGACTGGTCCTGGGGTCCTTCCGCGGCCGAGATCGCGGCCAAGCAAGCCGCCGAGCGAGCCGCCGCAGCAGCCCGCGCGGCAGCGGCCCGCCGAGCCAAGATGCTGGCGATCACCAACAAGGCCAAGGCAGCCATCGCCTACGCCGCAAAGCACAACCCGCTGCCCGTCGAGAAGGCCATCCTCAAGGCCAAGGTGGCGGCGAAGGACGTGATCTCCTCCTCGGCCAGCCTGCCCGCCAGCAAGGTGGGCGACGTCGTCGAGAACGTGCAGGACGGCAGCAAGGTCTGGGCCGCAGTGCGCGCGACGATCATCAAGCCGGGCACGACGGTGGTGCAGGCGGTGGCCGAGCAGGCGGTGACCGACTACGCCAACTCTCACGTTCCCGGGCTCGGGGACACCCTCGCGGTCGCGTCGGCGCTGCGCGGCAACTCCGCAGCGGCTTCCGCGGGCATCCGAGGTCGCGCCAAGGCCGGGGGTTCGTGCCCTCGCGACAGCAACAGTTTCACACCCGAAACTCAGGTCCGGATGGCTGACGGCACCAGCAAACCGATCGCGTCGGTGAAGCGGGGCGAGAAGGTGCTCGCCACGGACCCGACCACGGGGCGCACTGAAGCTCGTGCTGTTACCGCGACCATCGTCGGTTCCGGCGTGAAGCAGTTGGTCGAGGTTTCCGTGGACACGGACAGGGATGGTCGCGGCGACAGTGATCTCACCGCTACCGACGGGCATCCGTTCTGGGTTGCGAGCCTCGGGGAGTGGCGCGAGGCCGAGGATCTGCGGCCTGGTCATCTGCTCCGGACTGCTGCTGGGACCTATGTACAGGTCACGGCGGTTGAGCAGCGCACCGCCAGGCAGCGGGTGCACAACCTCACGGTGGACGGCCTGCACACGTACTTCGTGCTGGCGGGTCAGGCGGCAGTCCTCACCCACAACGACGATGCTGAACCTTTCGGCGGTACGTGCCAGCCGCGGTTCTACACCGTCGCCTTCGAGGTCGAGCTTGCCAAGGACGATTGGGTGAACAGCAGATCGGTCCACTTCAACCGCGCCAACGCCGCCTTGGCCGATGCGCTCGCTGACCCGGAATTCGCCGAGTTCATGGAGGGGCAGAGCTCAGGTGTCACCGACCGGGTGGCCCGCACCGGAGGGCGCAAGAACCCGAAGGGGTGGGTGTGGGAACACGCTTCCTCGTCAACTGCCCAGGGCCGCAAGGGTGTTATGCGGCTTGTTCCCAAAGAACAGCACACACCAGGCTCGCGGTGGTGGAGGATCCTGCACCCGGACAAGGGCGCACGTGGCGGATTCGCCGAGTGGGGCAACCCCAAAATTCATTCCCGAGGCCGGTAGATGATTGGCGGGTACGATGTGTCCGTGAATGATGACGTGCCGGGACGCTACGATGGACGGCCTTTCCTCAAGATCGTGGACAGCTACATCATGTGGATAATCGGCGCACTGGATGCCGACGCTGAGGGAGTGCTGGAACGCCTCGCACCCAAGCTCGGCTCGGTCTACGGGACAGACGGCTCATGGCAAGAGATAGTCGCCACACAGCTGGAGCTTCCCGAGAATTTCTCCGAGGTCGTGAGGAGCAGGTGGAAGTTGGACCGTCTGACGAATCCGGATCCCGTTTCGTGGAGTCATCAGGTAGCGGACAAGCTGATCAGCTGATTTGCGGTGGATCGTTGACCGTTGCGAAACCTGAAAGGCCCGTCCCGGCAGATGCGGGACGGGCGCGCTGATCGTGGTGTAGGTGCATCGTGGTGTAGGTGCTGGGTGCCCTAGGCGCTTTCGATGGCCCGGACGATGAGTTCGTTCCGAGCGTTCTGCCCCAACGGCACAGTGGTGTGCACGCCATCCCGCAGGTACGCCTCAGCCCCCAGCCGCCACGGATAGGCAGCCAAGAACTCCGCCCACCGCACGATCCGCAACCGCGGATGCCGGCGCTGAGCGTCAGCCAGCTGCAGGTTGATCCACGCGCTGTTGCGCTGGTCGGCCAGCTGCACGGCTGCGGTCTCCCGGGTCCTCGCCACCTGGACGTTCACCCAGAACACCGTGCGGTTCGGGCCGGCGATGCTCATGGTGCGGTCGATCTGCGCGGCGAACACGGGTGGGTTGAAGATGTCGTTCGAGCCGGTCGCCATGAGGATTCTGCCCGGGAGGCCGTAGGCGTCTGCCCATTGTGCGAGGGCGTCGACGGCCGGTTTGGTGGGTCGGCCCGACCAGTTGTGCACTGCGATCTGGTCGCCGGTCCTGTCTCTCAGCAGCAGAGCCAGGGAATAGCCGTCCTGGACCGAGATGCTGTCGCCGAACATGAACAGGCCGTCGGTGTCGAGGACCGGCCGGATCTGAGTGAGGGTGGAGATCGCTTTCGACGAGTTCTCCCACGGGCCGAGAACGCCGGAGCCGTAGTCGCCGTCGGCGGCTGTTGCTGGAGTCGATGTCAGAATCGATGAGCCGATTGTCACGGCTCCTGCGGTGAGAAGGTTTCGACGTGTGAAAACCATGTGCTCCCCCGAGTGAGGCTTGAACAAGGCCTACCTGACATCGTAGCGGCGCAATCGCATCCGCACACCCGCGTTCGGTTGTCGCCGCATATCGAAATTCGGATACGTGGTGGCGACACCGCGGGTATGTAGGGCTGCTGAGCAACAGGTTCGCCGACGCGGAGAAGTACCTCGGCAAGGCTGTCGACCTTGCGCCGGCGACAAGAAGAAGAAGATCAACCGGATGCCGGCCGACTGCTACATCAGGCAGGGCGAGTTCGCCCGCGCCGCACAGCATTGGCGAGCGGCCGGCCTGGAGTCCGAGGCCAAGTGGTACGAAGCGTTCCGCGGCAAGCCGCCCAGGGTGCAGGAACGCCGCAGCTCAGCGTCCCAGTGCAGAGTTCCGGCACCCGACAGGCCGGGCACGCAGTGCACCCGGCCACCCCGAGAACAGGACTCGTCAGCCCTTCTTCACGATGCCGGGCATCGCCTTCTCAGCCAACCGGATGTCGGTGAACACATCCATGCAGTCACCATCGTTGAAGTTGCCGCCGGCGCTGAGGATGCCCTTCGCGACGATCTTCCCGCCGCTGACCGTGTAGGTCGGGCCGCCGGAGTCGCCACGCGCGGTGCAGGTGCCGCCCTTCTTGCCCAGGGTCACGTTGCGCGCCATCTCGCCGTCGACGTACCGGATGTTGGTCTTGGCGTCCCAGACCTTCCAGCCGCACAACTCGCCCTTGGTGGTGCCGCCCGTGCAGTACTTGTCGCCCTTCTTCGGCGCCCTGCTGGCGACTCCCTTGACCTTCCGGTAGGAGCTCGAGTCCGGCCCGCCGACGTACATCTTGCCCGCGGTCTTCCAGCTGCCGTTCATCTTCACCAGCGCGAGGTCACCGCTGTAGTACGACACACCGCTCATCTTGGTCGAGCCGGTGGTGTTGTTCCAGTTGTCCTTGACGACCTTGCCGACCTTCTGCGTGCCGTAGCGCGGCATCCGCACGTCGCTGTTGGCACTCGTGCAGTGCCCAGCGGTGAGGAAGTAGCTCTCGCCCTCGTGCGTCCAGGAGAACCCGACCGTGCAGGTGCCCGCGTTGGTGTTGGTGGTGGAACCGCCGAAGAACGGGTTGGCGTCGTTGTCCCGGCTGACCTGCTTCTGCACGAAGGTGTTCGGAGCGAGGTGCACCGCGACCTTGTCGGCGCCGTACTTGCTCGCCAGCGCCGTGCGGGTCTCCTCGGTGAGCGCCGAGGCACGCACCACCACGCGGTTGCGCTCGGCGTCCACGGACGCGGCGTACAGGTTCTGCACACCGGGCACGTCGGACTCCAGCACCGCGTCCTTCACGGCGTCGAGGTCGGCCAGGCTGTGCTTGGCCGTCGGCGTGCTCGGGTAGAAGATCTTCGGGATGACGACGGCCTGCGCGGCCTCCGGCTCGGCCGCCGCGGTCTCGGACGCCGGTTCCTCGGTCTTGCCGGTCTCGAGGCCGTCCTGGTTCGCGTCGTCGTTCCCGTTGTCCGCAGTGGACGGATCGACGCCGATGCTGCCTGCCGCGTAGGCGGTCTTCGTCGAGTCGGCGCCGGTGCGCACGCCCGCGACGATCCGGCCGGTGGCCCGGTCGACGTAAGGAGGCGCGAGGTCCGCCGGGTCCGCCTCGGCACGCGCCTCCGCCGCCTCCAGGGCCTGCGCCACGTCGTCGGCGAGCTGGTCCGGCAGCGCGGGCGCCGCGGTGAACACCTCGACCGCCGTGGCGGTGGCCGGCCGGTCGCCGGTCACGTCGGTGCTCGCCACAGCCGACTGCCCGGCGGTGAGCACCGCCGCCGCAAGGGAACTGACGGCGATCACGCGGGTCAGGATTCGACGCTTGTGTCTGTTCAAAGAAAACCCCCATGCAACGAACGACCACGGCGGACG
Organism: Lentzea alba; assembly: GCF_011067745.1. Lineage (GTDB taxonomy): Bacteria > Actinomycetota > Actinomycetes > Mycobacteriales > Pseudonocardiaceae > Lentzea > Lentzea alba. The sequence continues at coordinate 81,435 of NZ_JAAMPJ010000007.1, read as the reverse complement.
GCCGTGGCCTACGGGGGAGGAAACGCGGACGGGCCGAGACCGGGTTGTCACGTCTGGCCACCCAGACGTTGTGCTGATGATCACAGCCGGTCCGGCCGTGATTCGGTTGCCCATTGGGCCGAATGTGATGGAACCGCGCGTCGGGGGCAGACGTCATGGCCGCCGTGGGAGAGATGTTCCACGTCGTGCCGGATGAGCTGCACGGCTACAGCGGGCTCCTCGAACGTCAGGCCGAACACTTCCTGGCGATCCGGGAGCACGCGATCGTCAAGGGTTGGGGACACGTCCGGGTTCACCGGTTTGCTGTCGCTGCGCGACCCCGTCGTGACCGGGGTCGCGCAGCTCTACGGCGAGACGCTCGAGGCCGCCAACGGTGCTCGACCTCAGCAGCACCCTGGTGACGTCCCTGACGCCTCTGATGGTCAGAGTTGGGGTCGGCGTTGGCCGCAGACGGGCTGGCGATGGTGCTGGCAATCCACGTGATGGGCGGGTTCGGCAAGACCACCATGGCGATCGAAATGCGATCCCAGTCGCGGACTTCCTGCCAGAGCCGCCTTGTTCTGCGGGGCAGCTTCGGTGACACTCCTCAATCATGGGCAGAGCGGCGATCCTGGACGAGCAGTCGCATGTGGCCGAGGTGCTGATCGAGCTCTTCGAGACCGGGCTTCCCGCAATGGTGTGGTACGTCACCGACGTGCCCGGCTGCGTGATGGGTTCTCCGCTCCCCGGCCTCAGCGACCACGAGACCTACATCGTGATGGTGCAGTGCGCTGAACGCTTGGGGATGCAGCTGACAGTCGAGCCCTCACGCCCGTACTGGCAGAGTCAAGGCTCTGACGAAGAACACTCGGCACCTGCAATCCTCGTCAAGCCGTACCACGAGGACTACCTCATCAAAGGGGTCTACCACGGCGTGCAGCTGTCATGTCGCGGCTCGGCGAGTGAAGGCACCGCCAAGAAGACGAATGTGCCGAAGTCTCAGGCCCGATCGTCAGATCCCGACGTCACCGCCCAGCTCCAAGCGCTGACCGTGATGATCAGCCTGCTGTCGGCAGACCTGCCACCCCTCAGCTGGCGGCTCCGCCCCGAGAACCACGAGCCGCAACTCACCCCGGAGATCCACACCCTCAAGCGTCGCAGGCAGGCACGGGCCGGGCTCATCCAATGGGCCGACTTCCTGGGAACCCAGATCCGCTACGACCCCAGAAGCATGTATGCCGTCGCCTACAACTCGGCCGAGGTGACCGGGCGCGTGGACGGCGTCCCCATCACGATCACCGCGCACCTCCGACGTCCTCTGTCGGACACCCGCCCTTGGCAGGCGCTCCGCCGCCAACTCACCGGGACCAACAAACCCACCGCTGCGCAGTAGATCCTTTCTCCGGCGAGACCGCCGGGAAGCAAGCCTGGCGCACGTCGCACCAATGCGGACTCGTGGTTCACGCAGATGCAGAGCTGTCACCGGGTGATGCCGAGTGAGGTTCACCCCAGACAGTGGACACCGACGCGATCAGGGTGAAGTGGTCAGCGCCAAGACCGTCGCCAAGGTCATGGCCGGCATCGGGATCGAGGGCATCAACCCCCGCAGGTTCAAGGTGAGAACGACGATCGCCGACCCGGCGGCGTCGTTCCCGCCGGATCTCGTCGAGCGCGAGTTCGACCAAGGCCGCCCGGATGCGGTGTGGTTCACCGACATCACGTACCTGTCCTGTGGTGAGGGTGAGATGTTCCTGTGCGCGATCCGGGACGGACACTCCCGCAGGGTGCTCGGCTACAGCCTCGCCGACCACATCAGTGCCGAGATGGTCACCACCGCCATCGAGGCCGCGGTGGCCGTCCGCGGCGGCGACTGTCGTGGCGCGGTCCTGCATTCCGACCGCGGCGGCGAGTACACGGCGAATCTGACCGCACAGGCGTGTTTCCGGCACGGGCTGCGCCGGTCGATGGGCGCCACCGGGATCTGCTGGGACAACAGCCCCGCGGAGTCGTTCTGGTCGACGTTCAAACATGAGCACTACTACCGGCACGTCTACGCCACGAAGACAGAACTCGTTGCCGCAGTTGACAAGTGGATCCGTTGCTACAACGGTACGCGGCGGCACTCCAAGCTCGGGATGCGCAGTCCCAGCGACTATGAGAAGTCACTCCGAGCAGCTGCCTGAACTTCTTACGCCCCTGTCCACCGTTCGGGGTGAACCTCACGCCGGCGCGAAGTCTGTCACCGTGCTGGAACGGCGCAGCGTGCACGGCCCGATCGTCACCGCACCTGACGGCGTCGACGTCGCCGTGCGCATCGCCGGTGTCCTGCACCATCCTGCGATCGCCGCGTTAATCATTTGCGGTAGCGGATCCCGGCGTAGGCGAGCACGCCTCCAGCGAAGGCGAGAGCGAGGCCGGCCGACTGGCGCTGGTTCGCGGCCAACCCCGCGTCGTACTGCTCCTCGGTGAGCTCACGGACGACAACACCGTCCTTCGACTCCTGGTACTTCCCGTTCTCCTGCTCGAAACTGCCCGTGTTGGCGTCAGTCAGCAGCGGGTACGCGAAGAGGAAAACCCCGCCGAAGAACGCGATCACCGCCACTGCGACCGCCCACGCCGTCAGTGTCGGGTTCTCGAAGTTGAACGTGCCTCTTGCGAACACCAGCGTCGCCACCATGAGCGCCATGGAGATCACCACCAGCACGAGGTTCGCCGACCGCGGCAGCAACGCACTGCCGGTCACGAACCCGAACGCGATGACGACGGCATCGAGGAAGATCACCACGAGTGAGGCCCACTGCAACGGCACCATTCTCATGCCTCAGCACAGTAAGGCCGTCAGGCCGTTCGCCGGGCGGCAATCACGAACCGGATCTTCACGGCTTGGTTGTCAACATCACTATTGCTTCAGTGCTGATCAAAAACAATCAGCTGGCTCGCGAGACCGAGGTGCAGCCTGCTCTACCTGAGACAGGGAAGCCTGGGGTATCGGCGGGACCGGCGAACGCAACTAACTTCCTTGGTATGAACAAGGAACTGAACTCCTCGCCCACCCGCAACCGGGCCCTGCTCGCGGTGATCCTGGTCGGCAGTCTCGTCGCCAACGTCACCGCTCAGGCGTTCGGCCTGAGCCTCTTCATCAGCGCCGCGTTCGGGGTGGTCGCCATCGCCAGCGGTGTCGCGCTCTTCTCCGCCTACCGCAGGAACCGCGGAGTTCCGCGGAGCTGAGGCGGCCGTTCACCGCGCACCCCACCCATGCCGGGATCACCCAGGCCATCCGCAACTTGCTCAAGGACCTCGAGGACACCGGATACGTCGCGCGGATCAGGTTCCTCATCCGTGATCGAGACGCCAAGTATTCCGCGTTGATCGACGACGTCCTCGGTTCCGTGGGGATTGTGACGGTGCTAACCGGTGTCCGGATGAATTCCATCATGGAGCGCTGGGTCAAGGCACTTCGCGCCGAACTGCTGGACCGCACGCTGATCTGGAATCAGGCCCACCTACGGCATGCGCTGCGCGAGTACGAGCGGCACTACAACGAGCACCGAACCCACCGATCACTCGCCGCCGCAGCACCGCGCGGACCTTGCGCCGCCCTTCAAACCCGGCCAGATCGAAGCCTCACCGTAGATCGACAGGATCGTCTCGGCTGAGTCATCACGAGTATCACCATGCCGCTTAACCTGCACGGATGCGGTTTTCGGCACGCACAGCTCCGCCCGACAGGGCAGGTTGATCTCAGTCAGCCGGGGTTTCGGGGCGGAGCGCTCGGTGGAGGGCGTCGTGCCGGTATCCGCGGATTCGGCGGTTCAGCTCGGCTTCGGGCGCGAGATTCTCACCACCGTGGATGCCTCCCGGATATACGTGCAACTCAACGGGAACGCCAGCCCAGGACAGCCGGCGGGCGAAATCGACTGCCTCGTCACGGAACAAGTCCAGGTCGCCGACGTCGATGTAGGTCGGCGGCAGTCCAGTGAGGTCGGTTGCGCGTGCCGGTGCGGCGTACGGTGAGACTCGGTCGGTTCCGAAGTCCTGGCCGAGGAGTGCTTGCCAGGATTGAATGTTCGCTTCGCGGCTCCAGGCGCCGAAGCCGGTGTTGGTGACGGCTGACGGGCTTGAGGACTGGTCGTCGAGCATTGGGGAGACCAGCATCTGGTAGGCGATGGCTGGTCCGCCGCGGTCGCGCGACAGCAGTGCCACTGCCGCGGCCAGGCCACCGCCCGCACTGGTGCCGTACAGACCTGTCCGGTCGGAATCGATCCCGAGTTCCCGGTGCCTGCCGGTGATCCCTGTCAATCCCGCGTAGCAGTCGTCCAACGCTGCTGGGTAAGGGTTTTCGGGTGCGAGCCGGTACTCGACCGAGGCGACCACGCAGCATGTCGCCTGCGCGAGCCTGAGGGTCTTCCGGTGATCGCCGGTGGCGCTGCCTGTCACCATGCCGCCACCGTGGATGTAGTAGATGCAGGGCGCGGACCGGGTGCTCGCGCGAGGCCGGTACACATGCACGCGCACCGGCTTGCCGTGAGGAACCGGGAAGTCATGCACCTCAACGTCTTCCGGAGCGACCGGTCCGGCCAGCTCGGCCTGCCTCCGGCGTCGCTCAGGAATGTCCTTGATACCGCTCAGGCCCTTGGGGCCAACCAGTTGCCGGAACTGATCGAGGCGCGCACGTACCTCGACGTCGATGCGCTCGCTGATGTCCACGATCCGTGCCTCACTCGCCAGTGCCGGGTTGTCGTCACGCAACCTAGGGACAGAGATAGCTACCGGACAATGGCAGAAAGGGGACCTTTCGGGAAACGAAAGGACGTGCTAGCCGATCCGTTCTGTCAGCCGTGCGGCGAGATGCTCGACCAGGTTGCTGATCCGCCGAGGCACGTGAACGTCGTCGGACAGGAGCGCGTAGATGTCGGCGGGTGGGGTCGGTATGTCGGGTAGTACGCGCACCAGTGCGCCGCTCTTGAGATGAGACCGGATCTGCCATTCCGACCGCATGATCACCCCATGTCCCTGCAGTGCCCAGTCGGTGACGATGTCCCCGTCATTGCTCGACAGACGGCCGCGCACGCGTACCTGACGCGGGTTGCTGGCGTCGCCGAAGTGCCACAGGGCGAAGTCTCCCTCGTTTTCGCGGAGCACGATGCAGTCGTGGCCGGCCAGGTCCTCGACGCGTTGCGGCGCTCCCTTTTGTTCCAGATAGGACGGTGCCGCGCAGGGCACCCGGCGGTTACGGGCCAGTCGGCGCATTCGCAGTGAGGAGTCCGGTGGTGCTCCGACGTGGACGGCCATGTCGAACTCACGCCGGTGCGGGCGCAGCGGGAGAGCCGACGTGCGGAGTTGGATGCTCAGCCGGGGATGCAGGGCGGTGAACTCGCCGAGCAGCGGCGCCACGTGGGCGCGTCCGAGGCCGGGGGTCGCCTGGACCACGACGGAGCCCCGCAGGTCGCCGGAGTGATGGGTGACCAGGTCCTCGAGCTCGCGGACCTGGTCGAGGATCGTCTCCAGGCGCGCGGCGTAGACCTCCCCCTCGGAGGTCAGCACGAGCCGGCGCGTACCGCGGTGCACCAGGCGTACGTCGAGCCGGCGTTCCAGGGCGCTGAGGCGTTTGCTGACCACCGGCAGGGAGCAGTCCAGCTCGCGGGCGGCCGCCGTGAGCGTCTCGCTGGCGGCGACCACCTGGAAGAAGTGGAGGTCGTCGATGGAGCCCTGTCTTTCCATGAGCGAAAGGATAGGTTGCCGCGGACGTTCTTGTTGTCGCGTTCCCCGCCGACGAAGGTGAAGACGTGCCCGCCGACCGGACCGGGCGCGAGGAGGAACGTTCGTGTCCCATCGTTATCGCATAGCGGTCATCCCGGGCGACGGCATCGGCCGTGAGGTCGTCCCGGAGGGGGTGCGGTGCCTGGCGGCTGCCGCCCAGGCCCATGGGTTCGAGTTCGAGATCGCCGAGTTCGACTTCGCCTGCGCAGACTACTGGCTGCGGCACGGCGAGATGCTGCCGCCGGACTGGCGGGAGGTGCTCGGCGGCTACGACGCGATCTTCTTCGGCGCGGTCGGGTGGCCGGAGGTGGTGCCCGACCACGTGTCGCTGTGGGGCAGCCTCCTGCAGTTCCGCCGCGGCTTCGACCAGTACGTCAACCTGCGGCCGGTCCGGCTGCTGCGTGGCGTGCGCAGCCCGCTGCGCGACCGGCAGCCGGGCGACATCGACTTCCTCGTCGTCCGCGAGAACACCGAGGGGGAGTACTCGAGCATCGGCGGCCGGATCTTCGAGGGCACCGACCGTGAAACGGTGGTGCAGGAGACCGTGATGACCCGGATCGGAGTGGACCGGGTGCTGCGCTACGCGTTCGACCTCGCCGCCGCCCGCCCGCGCAAGCACCTGACGTGGGCGACCAAGAGCAACGGCATCTCCATAACGATGCCGTACTGGGACGAGCGCGCGACCGCGATGGCGCAGCGGTACCCGGACGTGACCGCGGACAAGGACCACATCGACATCCTCACGGCCAAGTTCGTCCTGCGGCCCCAGCAGTACGACGTCGTGGTCGCCAGCAACCTCTTCGGCGACATCCTCTCCGACCTCGGACCGGCGTGCGCCGGCACCATCGGGATCGCCCCGAGCGCCAACATCAACCCGGACCGCACCTGGCCGAGCCTGTTCGAACCGGTCCACGGCTCGGCCCCGGACATCGCCGGACGCGGGATCGCCAACCCGGTCGGGCAAATCTGGAGTGGCGCCATGATGCTCGGCCACCTCGGTGAACTGGCCGCCGCGGCGCAGGTCGTGGCCGCGATCGAGACCGTGCTCGACGAGCGGCCGGAAGTGCTCACTCCCGACCTCGGCGGTTCCGGGACGACCGAGGGCCTGGGCGCGGCGATCGCCGCCGAGATCACTGCCGGGGAGTCCCGGCAGCGCGGCACGCACGCGGAAGCGTCCACCGCGTCATGACCCCGCGAGTCTCCGATCCGATCGGCCTGGAGGTCCGGTGGGATCGGCTCACCGCCGCGACCGACGAGGCCGCGTCGACGGTGCCGCGCACGGCGTTCTCGACGGCGACTGCGTCATCACCAACGACCCCGTGGATCGCGACGGGGCACCTGCCCGACATCGCCATGATCACGCCGATCTTCCGCCGGGGCGCTTGTCGGCTTCGCCGGAACCGCGGCGCATTCCCCGGACATCGGCGGGACGCCGTCGATGGGCGCCACGGACCTGATCTCCGAGGGCATCCTGATCCGCACCTCCGGCTGTACCGGGGCCGGGCGGGTCGCGCGAAGGGTCATGGACCTCCTGCTGGCCAACGTCCGCCTCGCCGAGCAGTTGTGGAGTGACCTGGAGGTGCAGGCCAACGCACACGCGGTGTGCCGGCGGCGTGCACAGGAGTTTCTCGACGACCACGACGGGCCGGACTACAAGGCAATGGACTGTGGGATGTGGCCGAGCCGCTGGGCCTCGACAGGACCGGCCCTGTGCACGCGTACGGCTTGGCGAAGCAGCTGAAGATCGCCCGGATGATCGTCCCGATGTGCGCGGGCGTCATGTCCGCCTACGGGTTCCTCGTCGCCCCGCCCACGGTCGACCAGGCGCACAGCCTGCCGTCGGCCCTCGTCGACGTCGATGGGGCCGCGTCGCCGCCGTCTACGACGAGATAGCCACGCACATCACCGCGGGCTCCGATCTGACGCTCGTCGTCGACGTCGAGCGGTGACCGCGGTCAGGACCCGGCTACGGGAGCCGAGGCCGCCGCCGACGGCGCGGAACCGGCGAGCAGATCCCCGAGTCCGCCGCGGGCGTCCTCGATCACGAGCGCCTCGGCCGTCGCCGAGTCACCCACCCGCAGCGCCCGGACGAGCGCCCGGTGGCTCGCGTAGCGATCGAGGCCGAACCGGTCGTCCTCGCTGATCCGTTCGATGAGCCGGGACCGCCGCTCCGGCCACGAGAACACCCGCGTCTGGTCGAGCAGGCGCACGAGCACGGGATTGCCGGCGCAGGACTCGACGACGGCGTTGAAGCGCTGCATGGCGTCGAGCAGCCGGCCCAGGTGTCTCGCTATCTCCTGCCCGGCCTTGTGCCGTTGCTGGATGAGGATGAGCAGGTCGTCGGCCTCGTCGAGGATGGCGTCGAGATGGTCCAGTTGCGCTGGGGTCGCGTGCCGTGCGGCGAAGCGGGCCACCATCCCGCGCAGGGCCACTTCGACCTCGGCGAGGTCCTGTATCGCGACGTCCCCGACCGTCGTCACCTGGACCGACCGCGGTCCGGTCCGTTCTAGCAGGCCGTCCTGCTCGAGCCGCCGGATGGCCTCGCGCACCGGCGTCGGGCTGACCGACAACCGCTCGGCGAGCCCGCGTTCGGTGACTTTCTGCCCTGGGCGCAGTTCGCCGGTCGTGATCGCGGCGCGGAGGGCGCGGTATGCGCGGTCGGCCAGTGTGTCGGTCGTCAGTCCTGTCAGGTTGTCCCCCGCCATGCGGTCAGTCTATCTGCCATGGCAAGGCCCCTATGACACTATTGACCATCTTGCTATAGCAAAAGTAGTGTGACCGCTGCCGCCAACGCGGGTGGTGAAGAGAATGAGGTGCCCCATGGCGGCGACGCTGCCCATACAGCGCCCACGAACGGGGCGGATCACGTTCTTCGTGGCCCTGGCGGTTTTCGCGCAGGAGTCCACGTGGAACCTCTACGATTCACAGGTTCCACCGCTGCTTCGCGAGCACATCGGCAGTGCCGCGCTCGTCGGCCTGCTCATGGGCATGGACAACCTGCTCGGCATCTTCGTCCAGCCGTGGATGGGCAACCGGTCGGACAACACCCGTACGTCGTGGGGCAGGCGCGTCCCCTATCTCGTCGTGGGGATGCCGCTGGCGGCACTGTTGTTCGTCGCCATCCCGCACACCGCGGCCTCACTGCTCCTGCTGATCCTGGTGATGTTCAGTTACGCGCTGGTGGCGAACTCGTTCAAGCCGATCGCCGAAGCCCTGCTCCCGGACTTCATCGGACCCGAGCGGCGGAGCCGGGCCAACGCGGCGGTCAAGATCGCCGCGAGTCTCACGGTGATCGTCGCTGCCTTGATCAGCATCTTCCTGGTCGACGACCATCCGAAGCTGTCGTTCGCGATTCCCGCGGTCCTGATGGTGGCCTCCGTGTCCCTGCTGGGCGCGAAGGTGCGGGACAGCCGGTCTCCGGCCTACCAGGCGGCACTGGCGGAGGATCGCGAGCGGGACGGTGAGGAGGCATCCAAGGTCCGCGTGCGGAGCATCGTGCTCGACATCGTGCGGGACCCGAACCACAGCAGGCTGGTGCTCATCTTGTCGATCGTGCTCTTCGGGGGTGCGTGGGCCGCTTCGCGTTCGCTCGTCACGCCGTACGGCATGGAGGCGTTGCACATGTCGCGCGGTGACGCGGGCGGGCTGACTCTTCCCAGCGGGGTGGCCTTCATCGTGGCCGCTTATCCGGTGGCGATGCTCGCCGAACGCTTCGGCCGCCTGCGGGTGATGATGGCCGGGATGGCGGTGTTCGCGGCCGCCATGGTCTTCGGCACCGCGGTGCAGACGGCCACCGGCACCGTCATCGCCCTGTGCCTGGCGGCCGCCGGCGCGTCCTCGTTCCTGGTCAACGCAGTTGTCGTGCTGTGGAACCTCGCCCCGTCCGACCGCGTGGTCGGGACCTACACCGGCCTCTACACCGTCGGGTGGGCGAGCGGCGGTTTCCTCGGGCCGGCGCTGGTCGGCGGCATGGTCGACCTGACCGGCTGGCCGCTGATGCTGCTCGACGTGGCGATCGTCGCGCTCCTCGCCGTGCTGGCGGTCGCCCGCGTCAGTGCGTTGCAGCGCCGGTCCTCCGTCAGCCGCGCGCTGTGACGACTCCCTATTTGAGAGAGGAACACGTGACTCGCCGCGTGCTGATCACCACGGACTACCTCCGCCCCGGCGACGAGGTCGACCAGTACCTGAGACGCTCCGGGCTGGAAACCGTGCACCTGCCCATGACCGGCCGGCGCGATCCCGAACAGCTCGTGGCGGCGCTCGCCGGGATCGACGCCGCGTTGGTGGGCCACGAAGCCCTGACCGCCGACGTCCTCGCCAGGGCACCCCGGCTGCGGGTCGTCGTGCGGACCGGCGTGGGCTACGACTCGATCGACGTCGCCGCCGCGGCGCGGCTGGGGATCAGCGTGAGCAACCTGCCTGGCGTCAACGCCAACGCGGTAGCCGAGTACACGATCGGTCTGTTGCTCGCGGGAGCCCGTCGTCTGATGCAGTCTGCTGAGGGTGTGGCGCGCGGGGACTGGCCGCGCGAGGACGGACACGAACTGCGGGGATCGATCCTCGGCCTCATCGGTTACGGGGCTTCGGCGCGGGCGGTGGTGCCGCTGGCCCGTGCCTTCGGCATGACGGTCGTCTGCACCACCAACGTGCCAACGCCGCTCCGGAGCGACCCCGCGGTCCGGTTCGTGGACCTGCCCGAACTGCTGGCCACCGCCGACTACGTCTCGGTGCACACGTCGCTCACCGAACGGACCCGCGGCCTGCTGGGCGAATCGGCGTTCAAACAGATGAAGCCGACCGCGCTGCTGGTCAACACCGCCAGAGGAGCCATCGTCGACGAGGAAGCTCTCGCCGCGGCCGTGCGGGCGGGAGAAATCGCGGGTGCCGCGCTCGACGTCGCGAGTGAGGAGCCGCTTCCGCCCGGCAGCCCGCTGCGCGGCGTGGACGGCATCGTCGTCTACTCCCACCTGGCCGGACAGACCGCCGAGGCACGCGCCGCCGCGGGCCGCCGAGGAGCCGAGGAACTGGTGGCGGCCCTCGCCGGCCGGGCCCGGTTCGTCGTGAACTCCCACGATCATCAGGAGACAAAGGGCAACATGGACAACGAACCGGTGAAGTCCGTCCGGGTCCTGTCACCGAGCGGCATGCTCGGCGCCGGCTGGGACCATGCGACGATCGAACGCGGCATCGCACTGGGTGCGGACGTGATCAGCATCGACGGCGGGTCCACCGACTCCGGTCCCTACTACCTCGGGTCGGCAACCCCCAAGACGACGGCCAAAGCGGTGGCTCGTGACCTGCGCAGCCTGCTGACGGCCGCCGCCGGCGCGGGCATCCCCGTGATCGTGGGCTCCTGCGGCACGAGCGGGACCGACAGCGGTGTCGACTGGGTCGCCGGGATCGCTGCCGAGGTGATGGCGTCGGAAGGCCTGGACCTGAAGGTCGCGAAGATCTACAGCGAGCAGGACGCGTCGGGCCTGAAGGAACACCTCGACGCGGGCCGGGTGCACCCGCTGCCACCCCTGGGACCGCTGCGGGCCGAGACGCTCGAAAGCTGCACCCACATCGTCGGCGTGATGGGGCACGAGCCGATCGTCGCGGCGCTCCGCGCGGGCGCCCAGCTCGTGCTCGCCGGCCGTGCCACCGACACGGCGCTGGCAGCCGCCTATCCGCTCATGAAGGGGATGCCGGCCGGGCCCACGTGGCACGCCGCCAAGATCGTCGAGTGCGGCGGCCAGTGCACCAGCAACCCGCGTGCGGGCGGTGTCCTCGCCACCATCGACGCGGGCGGCTTCACCATCGAGCCGCTCGACCCCGCGGCGGCGTGCACGCCGATCCTGGTGGCCGCCCACATGCTCTACGAGACCGTGAACCCGTTCGAGATGCGGGAGCCCGACGGCGTCCTCGACGTCCGTGACGCGCGGTACATCGCGGTCGACGACCGGATCGTCCGGGTCGAGGGGTCGAATTTCCACGTCGCCGACCAGTACACGATCAAGCTGGAGGGCACCCGGATCACCGGCTACGAGACCATGTCGTTCTCGGCGATCCGCGACCCGCTCGTCCTCGGCGACATCGACGCCTGGGCGGACCTGATGCGCGCGATGATCAGCCAGCGGGTGCGCCACACGCTGGGCCTGGCGGACGACGAGTACGCCTTCGACCTGCGCCTCTACGGTCACAACGCGGTGCTGGGCGACCTCGAGCCGGAGAGCGGGCCGCCGCGCGAGGTGGGCGTGATGCTGCTCGTCAACGCGCCCGACCAGGCGACGGCCACGGCGGTCGCCAAGGTCGCCAACCCGCTGATGCTGCACCTGCCGACGCCGGGGATGGACTACCTGCCGAGCTTCGCGTTCGCGTCCTCGCCGGCTGAGGTCGAGCGCGGCGCGGCGTACGAGTTCGTGCTGAACCACGTCGTCGACTGCGACAGCCCGATGAGCCTGTTCCGGATGCAGATCGGGGAGAAGTCCGATGCCTGAGACCACCCTGGCCGACCTCGCCCACGAGGTCCGGTCCAAGAACGCCGGCCCGTTCTGGGTCACCATGGAGCTGTTCCTGCGCGACGCCGACGGCTACCGGATCGCCGCGGACGAGTCCTTCCTGAACGAACGCGTGATCGCGGAGCTCTACCGGGTCGAGGAAGGCACGATCCAGATCTTCCGCATCCCGTCGCTCAACGTCGTCAAGATCTCCTTCCCGCGCCCGGTCAGCCAGGGATCACTGCGCGACCGCGACATGCACGCCGGCCAGCACCACGTCCCGCTCGCGCGGATGCCGGTCCGGCAGCCGGCCGATCATGATCGCTGACGACCTGGGGTCCTGGGCGGCCGCACTGTGTTTCGACGATCTCAGTGAGCACGCGGTCCACACGGTCCGCCAACGTCTCGTCGACACCCTCGGCTGCGGGCTCGGTGCGTTCCACGCCGAGCCGAGCCAGGCGGCACGACGTCTCGCCCGTGCCCTTCCCCTGGGACCGTCCACAGTGCTGGGCACGAGTGACCGCACCACCGCGGACGTCGCCGCGTTCGTCAACGGGACCATGGTGCGGTACCTGGACTTCAACGACGGCTACATCGGCCTGGAGCCGGGGCACCCCAGTGACAACATCCCGGCGTGCCTGGCGGTCGCCGAGGCCGAAGGGCGCTCCGGCCGTGACCTGGTCACCGCCGTCGCGCTCGGCTACGAGGTCCAGGTCCAGCTGCAGGACGCCGCAAACCTCTACCGCCGCGGATGGGACCACGTGAACTACGTGCTCGTGTCCGCCACCCTCGCCGCGGGCAAGCTCATGGGACTCGACGCCGGGCAGCTCACCCAGGCGGTGAACATCGCACTGAACGGGCACATCGCGATGCGTCAGGTCCGGGCCGGGGAGCTGACGTCGTGGAAGGGTTCCTCCGCGCCGAACGCCGCCCGCAACGGCGTGTTCGCGGCGTGGCTGGCTCGTGAAGGGTTCACCGGACCCGCGCCGATCTTCGAGGGCGAGATGGGGTTCATGCGGCAGGTGAGTGGCTCGTTCGTGCTGGAGCCGCTCATGTTCCCACGGGCCTCCAGCAGCGCTTACGCCGTGTCCCGGACGCTCACCAAGCTGCTGCCGACCAACGGTGAGATGCAGACAGCGGTGTGGGCGACGCTCGCCTTGCGCGAGCAGATCCCCGACCTCCACGAGATAGACCGGATCGTCGTGGACACCACGCACATCGGCTGGACGATCCTGGGCAAGGACCAGGAGAAATGGCGCCCCACCACTCGCGAGACCGCCGACCGCAGCCTTCCGTACACAGTGGCCCGCGTGCTCGTCGACGGGGAGCTGACGGTGTCCTCATACGATCCGGACGCGCTCGCCGACCCCGCGGTCGCGGCATTGATGGCACGCGTAGAAGTTCGCGAGGCCCCCGTCCTCACGGCGATGCTGCCGGCTCGTATCCCCAACCGGGTCACCATCCGTCTCACCTCCGGCGACGAACTCGTCCGCGAGGTCCTCGACGCGCCCGGTGGGCACGAGACGCCGATGACCGACGAGCAGTTCGAAGAGAAGTTCACCGCCCTGGTGGCTCCGCTGACGTCAGCGGAGCGATGCGGCCGGATGCTCGACGAGATCTGGAACATCGACCGCGCCCCAACCGTCACCGCCCTCACCGGCGCCCTGGTCGTTGTCGACGATCACCCGATACTGGACCGACCTTCAAGGGAGACCTCGTGATCCGTGTCGCGGACCTGCCGGATGCGCACCCAGGCCGTCGGCTGCTGACCGGCCGCACACCCTTCTTCGTCGCACCGACCGAGCCGCGCTGCAGTTACTGCGTCTACGTCCCCAGGGGCCGGGCCCCGGAGACCGAAATGTCAGTAGTGGTGGGCGTGCACGGCACTGGGCGCAACGTGGGAGCGCTGCGCGAGGGGCTCATTCCCTTTGCTGAACGCCACAACCTCATCGTCGTGACACCACTCTTCCCGGCCGGCATCGACGATCCGGACGACGTGCACAACTACAAGGCCATCGACGCCCATGGCATCCGGTTCGACCTCGTGCTGCTCGAAATCCTGGAGCAGGTCCGGGTCCGGTGGAACGCCCAGGTCGACAAGGTGATGCTGTGCGGGCACTCCGGTGGCGGCCAGTTCGCCCATCGATTCCTCTACCTGCACCCGGACCGGCTCGCCGCCGTCGCGGTCAGCGCACCGGGCTGCGTGACTCTCCTCGACAACTCGCTCACCTGGCCGGAAGGCACCGGCGACAGCCAGCAGCGGTTCGGAATCACGGTGGAGCCTGAGGCGGTCGCCCGTGTGCCGGTGCTACTCGTCATCGGCAGCGAGGACGACGGGCGGGCTGACCTGGCCGCCACGGGCTACCCAGGCCGCAGCCGGCCGGAGCAGCTCGACCGCCTGGCCGAAAGCCTGACAGGGCACGGAACCGTGACCCTGAAGGTCGAGGTCCCCGGCGTGGGCCACAGTGCCGCGGGAACGCAGCCGCCGATCGTCGACTTCTTCGCCGGCTTGCTGGCCGACGCCTGACCCGCGGCCGTCACCTTCCGGAATCTGCCACTGCCACACCAAAAACCTGAGGGAGCAAGTTCCTTTGACCACACCTGTTGTGCCCCCGCATGGCTCCTGGCGACTTTCAGCTCGTCGGCGACTGGCAGTAGTAACAGCAGTGCTCGCCGCCGCGCTCCTGGGAACGCTCGGCAACCCGCTCGCCACGAATGCCCGTAGCGCGCAGCCCACGGCTGCCGCCTGCCCGTCCAGCCTGGCAGGCAAGGCCAGGTGTTACACCGGCCAGGACACCAACGGCGCCTACTACACGATGGCCGTCCCGAAGCGTTGGAACGGCTCCCTTGTTGTGCATGCCCACGGCGGGCCCGACTTCTCCTACGACCCGTCCAGCACCACCGAGGACCTGGCGCGCTGGACGGTGATGGTCGACGAGGGATACGCCTGGGTCGGCTCGTCGTACCGGCGCGGCGGCTATGGGGTCAGGATGGCCGCCGCCGACACAGAAGCCGTACGCCGCCTTTTCGTCGACCGTTTCGGCCGACCCGGCCGTACCTATCTCCACGGCCAGTCCTGGGGTGGCAATGTCGCAGCCAGGGTCGCTGAGACCTACGGCGGGCAGCGCGGCGCCTACGACGGAGTGCTGCTGACCAACGGTTTCATGGGCGGCGGCTCGCGCGGCTACGACCACCGCGTGGACCTGCGAGTGGTCTACCAGTACTACTGCCGCAACCTGCCTCGTCCGACGGAACCGCAGTACCTGCTGTGGCAGGGGCTTCCCGCCGACTCGACCATGACACCCGCCGACGTCCATGATCGCTTGCAGGAGTGCACGGGCATCGACGCCGCCGAGCGGACAGCGCTGCAGCAGCGCAACCTCGACGACATCCTCGCCGTCACCCGCATTCCGGAGCGCTCGCTGGAAACGAGTCTGCTCTATGCGACCTTCCTGTTCCAGGACATTGTGTTCAAGCGGCTCGACGGCCGTAACCCGTTCAGCAACGTAGGTGTGTCGTACGACGGTTCACACGACGACAGGGCACTCAACGCAGGTGTGGCCCGATTCTCCGCTGACCCCACCGCGCACCGTGACCTCTCCTACGACAGCGACCTCACCGGTCAGGTATCCCTCCCGGTCCTCACTCTGCACGCGATCGACGACCCGCAGGTCTTCGTGGAACACGAGGCGGCCTACCGCGCCACGCTCCAGAGCGCCGGCCAGGACAGGCATCTCGTCCAGACGTTCACGAAGGAGTCCGAGCACAGTGAACTGAGCAACTCGGAGTACGCCAACTCCATCTCCGCGCTCGACAAGTGGGTGCGTACAGGCCAGAAGCCCACTCCGCGGTCGATCGCGCGTTCCTGCGACACGTTCGACAGCGCCTACGGCAGCGGGTGCTTCTACGACCCGGAGTTCCGTCCCGCGCCGTACGGCACAAAGATGCGGCCACGGCCCGGCGGCCTGCGCTGGCCGGCGATGACCGCCGAACAAGAGCGTGTCTGGAGCCGGATCGAAGGTGTGGGGATCGCTCCCTGAGCACGCACAGCGACACCACTGGCGGCGGCTGGCGCTGTGCGTGCCGAGAAGTACGTCAGTGCAGGTCAGTAGGCATCGCGTGGTACCGGTCATCCGGCATGATCGCGGCTCGATGAGGCAGGCGTGAGAGCGCTCGTACAACTCGCCGTGCCATGTCCGTACGCCAGTCTGAAAGTCCGAAATGGACGGTCGGCGTTCGGGTCGATGACCGCGATCGTCGCGATGTCCGGGTCGAGCGGCAGGAGGGGAGCGCCGTCGACCGGCTCGTTGCGGAGCAGGACGATCGACTGTTCGGCGATCCTGCGGGCGAGGGCGCGGGTGTCCTCCGAGTCGAGGGTGTCCGGTACCGCGTCCAGGTCGACGTAGGGCCGTTCGAACAGCCCCAGTTCGAACTTCGTCCGCAGGACCGTGCTCACCGCGAGGTCGAGGTCGGCCGGCGTGAGGAGACCGGACTCGACCGCCTCGATCAGCTGGCTGGTCGTCAGCCGGGGCACGAGGTCCAGGTGCACCACGGCGCGCACGGCTTGGTCGGACCCTCGTCACGCGCGCTGTAGGTCCGTACGTTGTCGGCGAGTTCTCGGCGGCTTGATCAACGCGCACGAACCTGCGGCAGCTTGATGCGCAGGTCAGACCCATTGGACCACGTTTTGGCACCCCACACGGTCACGCTGACCGGTCAGCGTCAGTACATTCCCGCCGCCATTCGTCACACCGGTGGGCGTGTACGCACCCTCGGCACCACCGCGCACCCCACCTCTGCCTGGGGCACTCAGGCCGTCCAGCGAGACAGCAACTCCGTCAGGAGAAGTCGCTCACCCGGTGACAGGGCGAGATCGCGCTGACCGGCCAGCGTCGCGAGCAAAGTGCTTGCCTGCGTTGACAGGTTCGTGGCCGGGTCCTCGTCAGAGGACGGGTGCGTGATGACCGCGGCGAAGATGGCGTCACGGACTCGTTCCGACAGTCCTCGGTGTGCGGGGTTGTCGGGGTTGGACAGCATCGTCAACGTCGTTCCCACGCACGCGGCGTGAATGACCGGAACCGCTTCGTCGGGTGTCATGGACAGGCGGCCCTGCTCCGCGAGGCGAACCAGCATGGCGTGCAGGATCTGCAGTCCCTGCTGCTCCGCAGCATGGCTGCGCCTGCCGGTGGGGCCGTACATGAGCTGGTAGAACGCCGGGTGCGTCACGCCGAACTCGACGTGCCGATCCCATCCCGCCCGCAGGTCGGACACCGGATCGGCCGACGGCCCGTGGGTCTGCTTGGTGGCGAGGTAGCGCTCGAAGCCTTGTGCGGCAACCGCTTCCAGCAAGCCCTGCTTGTCTCCGAAGTGGTGGTACAGCGTGGGTGCCGTGACGCCGGCGGCCTGGCACACGTCGCGAACCGACACTGCTGCAGCGCCGACGTCGCTCAGCAGCGCTGTCGTCACCTCGAGGATCTGCTCCCGAG
Source organism: Lentzea alba (assembly GCF_011067745.1). Taxonomy (GTDB): domain Bacteria; phylum Actinomycetota; class Actinomycetes; order Mycobacteriales; family Pseudonocardiaceae; genus Lentzea; species Lentzea alba. The sequence goes on along the minus strand of NZ_JAAMPJ010000007.1, from coordinate 63,731 downwards.
TCGAACTCGCCATATAGCGATGTTACATCACGGGCTTGTCGGCGTTAGGGCGACGGGCTACGCTAGCGCTGTTACCCAATTTCTTATACCGCTGCTACATTCATCCAGCTGAGGAGGAGCGGTGCGCAAGTCACCTCACCCCGCGACGAGCCCCACGCGCCGGACCGTGTTGAAGTCCACGGCTGCGGCGGCTGCCGGTGCCACCCTCGTGCCTAACCCCGTGTCCGCGGCCTCGTCCGTCTCTGCAGCCGCGCCCACGACGGCCGGGGACGCATCGGAGGCCGTGGAGATCACGCTGTCGGTCAACGGGCACAAGCACGCCCTCACGGTCGAGCCGAGGGTCACGCTGCTGGACGCGCTCCGTGAGCGTCTGGCGCTGACCGGCACGAAGAAGGGTTGCGATCGCGGGGAGTGTGGCGCGTGCACTGTTCTTGTTGACGGCGAGCGCATCAAGTCGTGTCTGACGCTGGCGGTGATGCGTGAAGGCAGCGCCATCACGACTGTCGAGGGACTCGCTGACGGCGACCGCCTTCACCCCGTGCAAGAGGCGTTCATCCGTCGCGACGCGTTCCAGTGCGGTGGTTGCACGCCTGGACAGATCATGTCCGCGGTCGCCTGCATCCGGGAAGGCCACACCGGGTCGGAGGAAGAGATCCGGCAGTGGATGAGCGGCAACATCTGCCGTTGCGCCTGCTACCAGAACATCGTCGCGGCGGTGGCCGACGCGGCACGGGAGGGGCGCGGATGAGGTCCTTCAGCTACGCCTCCGCACGAGACTCCGCCGACGCTGCTCGCATGGCCGGCCGGACGCCGGGTGCGGCGTTCATCGCGGGTGGCACCGATCTGCTGAACCTTATGAAAGACGGAGTGCAGCACCACCCGCATCTGATCGACGTCAACAAGCTCGACCTGTCGCGCGTCACCGAATCCGCGAGCGGCCTGCACATCGGCGGGCTTGCCAGGATGCGACAGGTGGCCGAACACCACGCGGTGCGCGCTCGCTTCCCCGTGCTCGCGGAGGCACTGCTGGCATCCGCGTCGCCGCAAGTGCGCAACATGGCCACGATCGGGGGAAACCTCTTGCAGCGCACGAGATGCGGCTACTTCCGCGACACCGGGTCGGCCTGCAACAAGCGCGTCCCCGGCAGCGGATGCCCCGCCCTGCAGGGCTGGAACCGAGGGCATGCCGTGCTGGGCACCAGCGATAGTTGCATCGCGACTCACCCGTCGGATCTCGCGGTGGCTCTGACGGCGCTCGACGCGACGGTCCACGTGCTCGGACCAGCCGGCGCGCGCCGGATTCCGGTCGGTGAGTTCTACCGCCTTCCCGGCGACACGCCGCAGATCGAAACATCCCTGCGGCCCGCGGAGCTCATCACCGCCGTCGAGGTGCCTCGGTACCCGGCCGCGTCGAGGTCGCGGTACCTCAAGGTGCGCGACCGCGCCACGTTCGAGTTCGCCGTGGTCTCGGTCGCGGCCGCGCTGCACCTGCGCGGGCACTTCGTGCGCGACATCAGGCTGGCGTTCGGCGGGATCGCGACCAAACCCTGGCGTTCCGCCGAGGCGGAAGCGGAACTGCGGGGGAAGAACCTGACGGTGCAGAGGGTCGAACAGGCGGGCCGCGTGCTCGTGCGTGCGGCTGTGCCGAGACAGGACAACGCGTTCAAGGTCGAGCTGGTGCAACGTGCGCTGGTCGAGCTGGTGCTCGATCTGGGAGGTCTGCGATGACGAGTCTGGTGGGACGTCCGGTCGCGCGGGTCGACGGCCGGGCCAAGGTGACCGGTGCCGCCCGGTATCCGGCGGACAACCCGGTTCCCGGTGCCCTGCACGGGTTCCTGGTGACGAGCGAGGTGACGAAGGGCGAGGTGACGGACATCGACACGTCGGCCGCGCTGGCTCATCCGGGCGTGGTCGCCGTGCTGACCCATCGCGACATGCCGCGGCTGACCGTGCCGCCGTTCCCCTACCTCAAGGGGTTCATCCCGATGCAGGACACGGTGATTCATCACGCCGGTCAGCCCGTGGCGATCGTGGTCGCGCACACGGTCGAACAGGCGCACGGGGCCGCCACCCTGGTGGCCGTCCGCTACCGCGCCGAGCGGCCGCGAGCGGTGATCGACGATGCGGCTGAGTCACCGTACCTGCCGCCACCGTTTCGCGACCGGCGCAACGAGTTCCAGCGCGGTGACGCCGCAGCGGCTTGGGCGCAGGCGGAGATCTGTGTGGAAGCGCGCTGTTCGAGTGCCACCCGGCATCACAACCCGATCGAGCCGCACGCCACGACGGCGCAGTGGGACGGCGACCGGTTGACGCTGCACGAGACGGCGCAAGGGGTGAACCTCACCAAGGGGGTGATCGCCGCCGTCTTCGCGCTGCAGACCGAGAACGTCAGGGTGGTGGCACCGTATCTGGGCGGCGGTTTCGGTGCGAAGGGGCCGGTCTGGTCACACACCATCATCAACGCCGCGGCGGCGCGGATTCTGCGCCGCCCGGTCCGGCTGGTCCTCAGCCGCGCCCAGATGTACACGATGGCTGGTCATCGATCGGAGTTCCGTCAGCACATCCGGCTCGGCGCCACCCGCGCGGGGAAGCTGACCGCCCTCCTCACCACGACAACCGCTCAGTTGAGCAACACCGACGAGTCGATCTTCAACACCTGCGAGTCGGCCCGTTTTCTCTACGACTGCCCGAACCTGCACATCAGGCAGGAGGGCGTGCGGCTCGACGTCGCCACGTCCAGCTACATGCGTTCGCCGGAGACGACCGCCCACTTCGGACTGGAAACCGCCCTCGACGAACTCAGCTGGGCACTGGACATGGACCCGCTGGAACTGCGCAGGCGCAACCACACCGAGTTCAACCAGGAGACCGGCCAGCGGTTCGGCAGCAAGCACCTGCTCCAGTGCTACGACCTGGCCTCCCGGGCGTTCGGCTGGTCGCAGCGCAAACGCAGGCCGGGCGCGACGAAGGACGGCGACGAGTACGTCGGGTGGGGGATGGCCACAGAGATGCACACCTTCGCCGCCATGCCGTCCACTGCCTCAGTCACAGTCGGTCTCGACGGCAAAGCCGTGCTCCGCGTGGCCACCCAGGACATCGGCACCGGCACGTACACGATCGTCAGCCAGATCGTCGCCGACGCGATGGGCGTTCCGCTCGACGCTGTCCAGGCGCACATCGGCGACACAGCCCTGCCTGTCGCCGGTGTGTCGGCAGCGTCGGCCACCATCGCCAGCGTCTGCGGCTCGGTGGACCGAGCGGCCAGAGCCGCACGGGACGCGGTGGTGAGACTCGCTGTGGCCGACGACCGGTCCCCGCTGTTCGGCGTCCCGTCCGACGAAGTGGAAACCAGGCACGGTCACCTGATCCACACCAGGAACCACGAGCGCCGGGACAGCTACCGCGCCGTGGTGAGCAGGTCCGGTAAACCGGTCGAGGCGACGGGCAGCGTGCCGAACCTTCCCGGACTCTCCTACGGCGTCGTGTTCGCGGAAGTCCGTGTCCACGCGCGACTGGGTTCGGTGCGGGTGACACGGGTGGTCACAGCCCACGACATCGGCAGGGTGATGAACCGCCGCACCGCGCGCGGGCAGGTGATCGGCGGCGTCACGTGGGGAATCGGCCACGCGTTGATGGAGCACACCGTCTACGACCGGAACACCGGCAGGGTGGTCAACCCCAACCTGTCGACCTACCTGGTGCCGGTGTGCGCGGACGCGCCTCCCGCACTGGAGGCGCTGTTCGTCGACGAACCCGATCCCGGCAGCACCGCGTTGGGCGCACGTGGCTTCGGCGAGACACCGATCACGGGCGTACCCGCCGCGATCGGCAACGCGATCTACCACGCCACCGGCCGGCGCGTCCGAGACCTGCCCATCACGCAGGACAAGCTGCTGTAGGGCAGTGGCGCAGGTCGTCGGCGCTCGCCGCCACCGGTTGATCACGCCGGAACCGGACGCCGGCTCAGCGTGCGGAATCGCGATGCGAACGCCCGGACGCTCCCGACCGGCCCTCGGCGATCAGGCGTGCTTCCTCGATCAGCGTCGCACGGACGGCGGCGGCCGGACCGGTGAGGCTTCCGATCCACGCGAGCCCCATCGAGCGGCCTGCCCAGCCCGGGTCGTCGACCTCGACGCAGACGATTCCGTCCGGCAAGGTGGTGGCGGCAAGGCGCGGGATCGTCGTGATCCCGAGCCCGGCGGCGACGAACCCGAACCGCGCGGACCAATCACCGAGCTCAGCCACCACACGGGGCTCCGACACCGTCGGCCAGGCGCCGAACTGCGGTTCCCCGCGTGCTCCTCTGCCGACGATCCACTCCTCTTGCGCAAGCTCGGTGACCGGTACTCGCCGCACACCGGCCAGCCGGTGCCGACGACCTACCGCGAGCATGAGCGTGCCGGAGGGCAGCGGGTCGACCTCGATGCCGGTGAGGTCCCACCCTGGCAGGTCCTCCCCGGATGCCAGGATCGCGAGATCCAGGCGGCCGGCCCGCAATCTCCGGATCTGCACCGGCGTCGACGACTCCAGGAACTCGATCTCGATCGACGGGTGGTCGGTGCGGACCCTGGCGATCGTGCGGGGCACCAGCCGCAGGGCCGTGGTCGGGAAGCCGCCGAGTGCGATCCGGCCACCGAGCGGCACCGGTAGGTCTTCGAGTTCGCGCTGCGCGACTTCGTACTGGTCCAGAATCGCCGCCGCCCGCCTGGCCAGCCGAGCGCCCGCCGCGGTCGGCGCGACACCGCGGGGGCCCCGGTCGAACAGCCGGGTGCCGGCGGCCGCCTCGAGCGCGGCGATCTGCTTGGACAACGCCGACTGCGTGAACCCCAGGCGTTCCGAGGCCGCGGTGAGCGATCCGGTCTCGAACACCGCCCGCAGTGCCCGCAGCAGTTGGGGATGAACGTCGAGGAGCACGTCCTCCAGTATGCCAGCCTGGAATATCTGCATTGATCGACTTTCTCTGGTGGCATGTCGATGCCGGGGTCAGACTCGGTTCATGAGCAAAGTTTGGTTTGTCACCGGCACGTCGACCGGCTTCGGTCGCCTCTGGGCGGAGGCTGCCCTGGAGCGTGGTGACCGCGTGGTCGCCACCGCCCGCAACCTCGAGGCGCTCAAGGACCTCGAGGAACGCTTCTCCGGGTCCGTGTTGACGCTGGAACTCGATGTCACCGACCGCGAGGGTGCTTTCGCCGCGGTCGACAGTGCGGTCGAGCGCTTCGGACGCATCGACGTCGTCGTCAACAACGCCGGCTACGGTCACTTCGGCATGGTCGAGGAAGTCTCGGAACGTGAACTGCGTCAGCAGATGGAGACCAACTTCTTCGGCGCGGTCTGGGTCACCCAGGCGGTCCTGCCCGTCCTGCGGCGCCAGAGCAGCGGACATCTGCTCCAGGTGACCAGCGAGGGCGGCCTCCGCTCCTACCCCGGCATCGGTGCCTACCACGCTTCCAAGTGGGCGCTCGAAGGCCTCTCCGAGTCGCTGTGGCAGGAGGTCGAAGGCTTCGGAATCCATGTCACCTGCGTCGAACCTGGCCCCTACGCGACCGATTGGCTTGACCGCGGATCACGCTACAGCGCCGAATTGCCGGACTACGCACAGGCTCGCATCGAGAACGCTGTGGTGTTCGAGATCGGCGAGGCCACCGCCACAAAACCGGCCATCCTCGCCCTCGTCGATGCGGAGCACCCGCCGCGCCGGCTCCTCCTGGGGCGCCTCTTCCCCAAGATCGAAGAGCTGTACCAGGAACGACTGCAGACCTGGCGCGACTGGCAACCTGTTTCGCTCGCGGCGTTCGGCACACCGGGCGAATGACTCGAGTACTCGGGATCACCGAAATGGACTCCCGGTCGGCGTCATGGTCGAGAGAACCGGTTAGGCAAAGTGGGGTTCTGCTCGGCCGGTCTTCGGTGGCCAAGGACGTGGAGTTGTCGGTGTTGCGGCACGAGGTCTCGGTGTTGCGTCGAGGTCATCGTCGTCCTCGGTTGGATTGGGCCGATCGTGCGGTGCTGGCCGCGTTGGTACGGCGACTGCCTGTCTGGTTGCGGGATCACCGGCTGGTGTCTCCGGGACCGTGTTGAGTTGGCATCGGCGTTTGGTCGCGAAGAAGTGGACCTACCCGAACCGGACTGGGCGCCCGCGGGTTGATGACACCGTCGTGGCGTTGATCGAGCGGATGGCGCGGGAGAACGCTCCGAGACGCGCTCGCGCTCGTCGCCGCGACGCTGACGGACGCCAACGGGCGCAGTGCCGGCATGTGGTCGGCCTTCGTGGAAGGCGCGAACACCGACCCGGTGCTCGCGCCGGCCTACCGCAAGAGGATCGAGGACATGCGGGAGGAGGGACGCCGCCTGATCCACCGGTTGGTGGAGTGGGGGTTCTGCCGGCTTCCCGACGACGTCGACCGCACCGTCGATCTGCGCTGGGTCACCGCGCAGGACAGCGCCTACACGTTGCTGGTGCGGGACTGCGGATGGACGCAGGAGGAGTACCGGGACATGTTGCTCGAGCGGTTCCTGGAACTGCTCGACCGCTGACAGCACGGTTCGGGGCTTTGGTTCATTTTCGTTGTGAGCGGCGAGAATCCCGGTTGTGAAGAGGTCATGAAGATCGCAGACACGGCGCAGCGAGCACCCTACGTTCGGGGACTCGGCAGTTCCCCGCTCGAAGGATGCGCATGTACAGAAAACGAAGCGCGGCGTTGGTGGCCGTGCTCCTGCTCTCCGTCGTGGTCGCGACGTCTGCGACGGCGAGCGCGGGTGTGCCGCAAGCCGCGGCCACGCCCGGAGTCGTCACGCTGATCACGGGCGACCAGGTGGTCGTCGAGGGCGACCGGGTCGCGTCCGTGCGGATGGCGAAAGGCCGGGAGCGACTGCGCGCCTGGCGCTACCGGCTCGACGGCCACGACCACGTGGTGCCCGAGGACGCCGTCGCGGACCTCGAGGCGGACAAGCTGGACCGGCGGTTGTTCGACGTGACAGGGCTCGTCCAGCAGGGTTACGACGACCGGCACGAGCCCACGGTGCCGACGATCGTGACCAGCTCCGCCGCGCGCGCCCTGAGCACGGGCGTCACGGCGGTCTACACCCCGAAGACCGAGGCGGCGCAACGGTGGCGTGAGCGCGGCTCGGCCAGTGTCGCGGCTGCTCAGGAGAAGATCTGGCTCAACGGCCGCGTTCGGCCCGCTCTCGACGAGAGTGTGAAGCAGATCGGCGCACCGAAGGCGTGGCAGGCAGGATTTCGCGGCGACGGGGTGAAGGTCGCCGTGCTGGACAGCGGGTACGACCGGGAACACCCGGACCTGAAGTCCGTTGTGGACTCGTCGGCCGACTTCACCGGCGAGGGCGTGCAGGACACGGACGGGCACGGCACCCACGTGGCGAGCACGATCGCGGGCAGCGGCGCGGCGTCGCAGGGGCGCTACCAGGGCGTCGCACCCGGCGCACGGCTGCTGGTCGGCAAGGTGCTCGGCCAGGACGGCGGCCGGGAGGACTGGATCCTCAACGGCATGCGGTGGGCCGTCGAACAGGGCGCCGACGTGGTCAACATGAGCATCGGCGGCAGCGTCACCGACGGCACGGATCTGATGTCCCAGGCGGTGAACCAGCTCTCCGAGTCCAGTGGCGCGCTGTTCGTCGTCGCGGCGGGCAACAACGGGGCGCGCGAGTCCGTGAGCTCGCCCGCCGCCGCGGACCGGGCGCTCACGGTGGCCAACGTGACCAAGCGGGACGAGCTGAGCACCAGCTCCAGCCGGGGACCGAGGCGGGGTGACTTCGGGCTGAAGCCGGAGATCGCCGGGCCGGGCACGGACATCGTCGCCGCGCGGGCGGCCGGGACGTTCCCCGAGTACGCCATGGGCGACAGGTATGCGCGGATCTCCGGCACGTCGATGGCGTCCCCGCACGTCGCCGGTGCCGCCGCGATCCTCGCGCAGCAACACCCCGACTGGACCGGCGAGCAGATCAAGAGCGTCCTGATCGGGTCGTCCCGGCGCCTGCCGGGCATCTCCACGCTGGCCCAGGGCGCGGGCAGGCTCGACATCGCCCGCGGTGTCGCGCAACAGGTGCGGGCCGAGGGCGTGGCCGGGTTCGGTGCGGTGTGGGGTACGGCCGAGTCGACCCGCAAGATCACCTACGTCAACTCCGGGAGCACTCCGGTCACGCTCGCGCTGGACCTGGACGTCGACCGCCAGGACGTCCTTTCGGTGGCGAAGTCGGTGACCGTTCCGGCGGGCGGTTCGGCGGCGGTCACCGTGACCGCGCGTCCGTCCGCGCAACCGGCGGGCGATGTCACCGGAGTGCTGCGGGCGCGTGGCGGGGACGTGGTGCTGAACACTCCGGTGACAGGCCAGTTCAACGGCGAGCGGCGGACGTTGACCGTGAAGGTCCCGCCGAGGTCCGGCGAGACGTTCCAGTCACTGGTCATCGCGCAGAACGAACGCACCGGCCAGGCGTACGCGGACTTCACCTCCACCTCCACCGACTCGGTGACCCTCACCGTGGCGAACGGCCCGTACCGGGTGTTCGGGCTCATCGTGGACACGGCCGGCAACGACACGATGTTCGCCCAGCGGGTGGAGATCTCCAAGGACACCGACGTCGACGCGAACACCGCAGCGGGAAAGCCGATCACGGTCCGCCTGGACGACCCGGACGCGCGGCCGCAGCCGGGTGGCGGGATCGGACTCATGTCCGACCCCGACGAGTCCGGGCCGATGGAGTTCGCGGGCATTCTGCGCGGTGGTGTGCCCAGGGAAGGCGCGCGGCTGTACAGCGTCGCCGGCCCTCAGATGCGCGGCCTGACGGTGACGAGCCTCAGCTACTGGAACCACCCGTGGGCGCTGGCGACGGTGAACGGGGCCGGAGGCTTCGAGTTGGGGGACACGTACTTCCCGTGGACCAACGACTTCACGGGCACGCACACCGGCCGGCTGGTCGGCGTCGGTGAGGCGGACCGGGCGTCGATCGAGGCCGCCGGTGACGTTTCCGGCGCGATCGCGGTGATCACACCGAAGAGCTGGGACGACCCGGTGTACCCGCCGGGTGAGCAGCTGATGGACGGGGTGAAGCTGCTGAAGCAGAAGGGCGCGCGTGCGGTGCTCTCCTTCTTCATGCCCACCGTTGACTCGGACCCGGACGCCGAACCCGAGTTGCCGACCGGCCTCGTCTACAACGCGGCGGATCTGCGCCGCGTGCAGGACCTGATGGCGCAACGGACCGTGCAGGCCACGTTGTCCGTGCGGGCGAACAGCCCGGTGTCGTACTTCCTCGGGCGGGAGGTCAAGGGTGGTCTGCCCGGCGGGTACGACTTCACGTTCGCCAGGGCGGGCCTCGGCCGGATCGAACGCAGGCTGATCGACACCATGCCGCCGGGGACGTACCGATTCGGTGTCGCGTCATGGGGTCTCGGGCTGATGCGTGCAGGGGCGGAGGTGGAGTCGAAGTGGCCGCAGCGCCGCACGGACCACGTCACGCCCGGCGTCGGGGTGCAGCTGGCCGACACCGGCGGATATCTGGACAACGAGGACCAGTTGCACGCGGAGATCACGTTGCCTGTGCAGCTCGAGGCGGGGGAGAAGCGGACCTCCCGCGTCTTCGCCGCGCCGTTCGGGCCGGAGCTGACCACGCCGCCGATCTCGCGGCAGGACGGCAAACCGCTGCCGTGGGCGTACCGCTCACGCGACCGGATCAGTCTGACGATCCCGATGTTCTCCGACAGCGATCCCGCCACGGCCAGCTTCTTCACCCCGTTGCACACCGGGACGACCGTGTTGTCACGGGACGGCAAGGAGATCGCCCGCGGTGACCGGCCCGCGCTCGGAACGTTCGAGGTGCCTTCCGGGCCGGGGTGGTTCACCCTCACCGCCCAGGCCGTGCGGCCGTCCGGAAACCTCGACCCGGCACTGTCTCCCGCGGTGCGCTCGGAGTGGAGGTTCCACTCGCGGTCCGGCACCGATGAGCGGACGGCGTTGCCGTTGCTCGACATCAGGTACGCGCTGAACCTCGACGATCGCAACACCGCGCACGGTGCGGTGAGTGGCACGGTGTCCGTCGCGCATCAGCCCGGTGCACGGGCCGCGCGTGTGCGGTCGATCGGCGTGGAGGTGTCCTACGACTACGGCGCCACGTGGCGCAGTGTCAAGGTCGCCGGCGGGAAGCTGGAGATTCCCGCGGGACCGGCGGGCTTCGCGTCGTTGCGCGCGACGGCCACCGACGTCCTGGGCAACTCGGTGACGGAGACGATCACCAGGGCCTACGCGGTCAGCTGATGCGTCCGAATCGCTCGTGGCCCGGCGCGTCCGGGCCACGAGCGATGTCCGGTGAATGTCCGGGTGACGCCCTCGATGTCCGTGTCGTCCCGACCCCAGAATGCAAGTGCTGCACGGGAACAGGTGATCGCTCGCTTCCCGGTGGCGATCGGAGTCGTCGCAGGGGGAACGCGGCTCCTCGGCGTGATCTCGCCGGTTCAGCCGTCGTTGGTCACGTCCGGCCCTGACGGCTGCCCGTCGGGATTCCCCGTCGGGCACCTCAAGGCTCAAGGAGTGGTCGTGCGCGCTCGAAGAACCCCAGCCCTGCTGTGCGCTCTTTCCGTCCTGTTGTCCTCCGCGGTCGCCGTGACCGCGCGGGCAGCACCCGCACCGGAGGACTCCACGGCCCCGGCCGCGAGAAGTGCTTCGCCCGACAGCGTTCGCCCCGCCGAACGCGCCGCGGTGCTGGGCGCGGGCTGGGAGAAGTCCGCGGACCGGGCAGTGATCACCGCGGGCGACAGCACCGGCTTCCACGTGCTGGTCGCCGAGGCCCGCGACGGGTACCGGTGGCGGACTGTGGCCTCGCTGTCGGAGCCGGGGTTCGACGCCGACGCGTGGATCGGCACCCTCTGCGTGACCTCGTCCGGTAACCGGGCCGTCGTGGCGTATGCGCCGCGCACCTTCACCAACCGGCCGGATCTCGCCCAGCGCGGGGCGTTCACCGCGGTCGTCGACCTCACCGGAGGCTCGCCGGTGCGCAAGCTGGCCGTCCAGACCAGCCTGAGCTACTTCAACCCCGGTTGCGGGCCCACCGAGTCCGCCGTGCTCACCCAGGAGGGCACCGAGGACCTGGGGCTCACACGTCTGATCGAGGTGAATGCCGTCGACGGGAGCACGGGCAAGCCGATAGACGTGCCGGGGCAGCTGACCTCGCCGGTGCCCACGGCGACCGGCATCGTGGCGGCCGACTCCGGCGCGGTGGTCCGGGTTCGCCCCGACGGCACTCGCACCGTTGTCGCGCCGGCGAAGGGCGTGCCCTACCGGCTCGCCGCGGACGCCGACGGCGGTGTCGTCTTCGCGCAGCGTGAAGACGACACGACATCGGCGGTGCGGCGGGTCCTGCTCACCGAGCGGGGCAGGGGAGAGGCCACCACGCTCGCGACGGGCCCGACCACGGGGTTGAGCGTGAGGTCGTCACGGGGCGGCCAGGTCCACGTGACCGGCGACCGGAAGTCGAGCACGCGGCCCGCCACGGCCGCCGTGGCGCTCACTGACGTCCCCGACACGGCCACCATCTCCTCCAGCGGTGAACTGGCGGTCATCTCGGCGCTGAGCACACGCACCGCGGTCGATCCGACGGCGACGGCGCGGGTCGACATCAGCGCCAGGTCCTTGGTCACCGGCAAGGCGTTGACCCTGTCCGTCACGCCCACCGCCGGGGCGGGCGGTGGTGCGGGACCGAGCCCCGCACTGCCGAAGGCCGCTGCCGCCGCCGATCCGCACAACCCGTCCGACGGCACCGAGCGCACCTGCTCCGTTCCGCGCAACGACCCGCGCAACCAGGTCATGCAACCCAAACCCCGTCAGGTCGAGTGGGCGGTGGACCAGGCCGTGCGCGGCAAGCTCACCGTGCGGCGCGAGGCGAACTGGAAGGGCCTCGGCATGCCGTCGTACACCCCGCAGGGACTGTTCCCGCCGACAGCGCTGGACGGCGGCGGTGCCGTGCCCGCCCAGGTGATGCTCGGGATCGCCGCCCAGGAGTCGAACATGTGGCAGGCCGCCAGGTTCGCGCTCCCCGGCATGACGGCGAACCCCTTGATCGGCAACTACTTCGGCATCGACTACTACAACAACGATCCGGGCGATGACTGGACGATCCGCTGGGGCAAGGCCGACTGCGGGTACGGGGTCATGCAGATCACCGACGGCATGCGGCTCGCGGGCAAGGAGAAGCCGGGGGAGACCGCGCTGCCGGAGAACCAGCAACGCGCGATCGCGCTGGACTTCGCCGCCAACGTGGCCCGCGGCGTGCGGATGGTGCAGGACAAGTGGAACCAGACGCGCCGGGCCGGACTGGTCCTCAACAACGGCTCCCACGACCGGATCGAGAACTGGTTCTTCGCCGTCTGGGCCTACAACTCAGGCTTCTACCCCCAGTCCAGCGCGGGGCAGAACGACGGTGCTTGGGGTGTCGGCTGGCTCAACAACCCGGTCAACCCGAGGTACCCCGCCGACCGCGACTCGTTCCTCGAGACCTCCTACGCCGACGCCGCAGAGCCGCAGAAGTGGCCCTACCCGGAGAAGGTGATGGGCTGGGCAGGCCACCCCATCGAGATACCGGAAAGCCCCGGCGTGATGGTGCACGGCTACCGGGCGGCGTGGTGGCTCACCGACAACGACCGCTACAACGTCCGCCCCGCGCCCTGGCAGTTCTGCGACCAGTCCAACCAGTGCGACCCGAACGCGCTCGTCGTGCCGGACGCCCCGGACGTCATCGGCGAACCCGCCGGGCCGTGCAAGCACCGCAACGCCAACGGCAAGTACGACCTCAAGTGCTGGTACCACCAGTCGAACACGTGGAAGGACGACTGCCAGAAAACCTGCGGTCGTGAGCTGCTGCGCTTCGACGAGGGCTACGCCTACCAGGAGGACGGCACGAGCCACCCGCCCAACTGCGTGCTGACCGGGCTGCCGCCGAACACGATGCTCATCGACGACCAGCCCACGTCGGTCCCGTCCATCAGGCCCGGCTGCGCCAAGGAATTCACCAACGCCGGATCGTTCCGGTTCGACTTCCCGATCGCCGACATCGCGGGCGACTACCCGGCCAAGGTGGACATCCACCAGATCGGCACCGGGTTCGGCGGGCAGTTCTGGATGAGCAACACCCACCGGGACGTCGTCCGCCGCGCCAACGGCATCTGGACGTTCAACCGGTCGCCCGGCGCGTGGGGCCGGGTGCTCGTCCACCTGCCGGTGGTCGGTGCGCGCACGCAGCAGGCGCGCTACGAGCTCGACCTCGACGGCAACGGCACCTTCGACAGGGTGCGTTTCCTCCCTCAGGAGATCCAGCGCAACGGCTGGGTGTCCCTCGGCGTTTACGAGTTCCACGGCTCACCCGTCATCCGGCTGAGCAACATCACCGATGACGGCAACTCCACGGTGCGCGTGGCGTGGGACGCCGTGGCCATCCAAACGCTCCAGGCCAAGCCCAAGCACTTCGTGGCCGCGCTCGGCGACTCCTACAGCTCGGGGGAGGGCGCGTCCACCTACTTCCCGCAGTCCGACGCCAACCACGGCACTCCCATGTGGAACGCGTGCCGCCGCAGCCAGGACGCCTACGTGCGCAAGGTGGTGCTCCCCGGCGACACCGCGAGCGTCGGCGCACTGGTCGACCGGTTCGACGAGAACCACGAACTGGGCTTCGTGGCCTGTTCCGGCGCGCGGACGAGGAACGTCGACGAGGGCAGCAGGCCCGACTCCTGGGACCGGCCCCAGGACTACGACGAGGGCGAGGGGCAGTTCCACGAGGTCGCGCAGGTCGACAGCGGCGTGCTCGACGGGAACACCACGCTGGTCACGCTCACCATAGGTGGCAACGACTTCGCGGCGTTCCCGGCGGCGCTGACCGACTGCGCCACCCCGATGGTCGACTGCACCCTCCTGGGAGGTTGGGGCGACCGGCAGATCCAGAAGATCGACAGCATCAAGTGGAACGTCCTGGCGCTGCTGGAGACCATCCACGAACGAGCGCCGAACGCCGACATCGTCCTGCTGGGCTACCCGAAGATCATCAGCACGGAGCAGGCGTGTCTTGGCGCCTACACGTTCAACGAAAACGAGAGATGGATGCTCGGACAACTGGCCCAGCACATGGCGACCAGGCAACGTGAGGCCGCGGAAACGCTGCGGTCCACGGGAATCCCGGTGCACTTCGCCGACGCCATTCCCGAGTTCGCCGGCCACGCCGCGTGCGACAGCCCGGCGTGGATCCACGGCACGAGGATCGGCCCGTACGGGGAAGGCGACTTCCACTCCAACGACAAGGCCAGTGCCCTGTGCCTGCCCGAAATCATCGGCACCGGCAACAGCCCGTGCCTGAGCCGCGAGTCGTTCCACCCCGACCCGTCGGGCACCGCGGCCTACGCCCGCGTCCTGCGCCGGGGACTCGACGAGATCCGCTACGGCTCGTGAACGCTCGGAGTTCCACCCTGAAGAAGGAGTGCGGAATGAGAACACCATTGCGACAGACCGCCGGTGTGGTGGCCGCTGCGGTGCTCGCCCTCGCGAGCGGGTTGTGGCACCCGGCCTCGGCTGCGGCCGGGCGCGCGGCACCGGACACCGCGGCGGCGCTCGACCGGGTCCAGGTCGACCGCGCGGACCTGACACCCCCGCCCGCCCCCGTGGTGGGTGGCGTGCAGCTGCGGGGCACCTGGCTCGGCCCCTACACGTTCCGGAACGCGCGGGCGGGCAAGTGCCTCGACATCGAGGGCGCTTCAACAGCCTCACTGGCGCCCGCGGTGCAGTACAACTGCGTCGCGGGCGGGGTGTCGCAGATGTGGTGGGAGTGGAAGACCGAGGGCGACGGGTTCATCTACTTCCGCTTGCTGGGCAACGCCCACAGCCAGTTGTGCCTGCACGCCGACGGCAGGAACATCCCGATCAAGCAGGTCCGCTGCACCACGCTGCCGAACCAGGTGTTCTACACGAAGTCCGAGAACCTGCACCAGATCGCCAGCGACCTCAACGGCGAGTGCATGGAGATCCAGGGCGGCAGCCCTGACAACTTCGCCAGAATCGTGCTCTGGCCGTGCCACGGGCAGAGCCACCAGGTTTGGTACAAGTACGCGGTCTGACGGCTGTGGCCGGGCCTCATCCGCCCGGCCACACCCCCCGCACGACACCACGGGTCACCGGCTCAGGTGGGCGCGGATGGTCCTGACGTCGACTCCTCGTTCGTCTGTCTCGTCGATGCCGAGGGAGGTGAGGATGTCCAGGGCCAGGCTCCAGTGGTGGCGAGCCCGCTCGTGCGAGGCGAGGGCGGTGTGGGCGTGGGCGAGGCCGTCGTGGGCTCTGGCCTGGTCTCCTGGTTGCCTGAGGTCGGCGGCGAGGACCAGCGCTCGGTCGTGGTGCTCGAGCGCGTCGCGATGCCGGCCGACGTCGTGGTGCAGCCGGCCCAGGGCGTGGACGGCTTCGAACTCCCAGTTGCGGTTGCCGATGCGACGCGAGAGGTCGGCGATGTCCTGGAAGCATTCGCGCGCCTCGTCGTGTCGTTCCCGCAGACGGTGCAGGTCGCCGAGGGCAGCGAGGCTGCTGAGCTCGCCCACGCGGTAACCCGCGTCACGGGCCAGTTCCAGTGCCCGTGTGAATCGCTCGGAGGCCTGGACCAGTTCGTCCCGCTTGAGGTGGACGTAGCCGAGACCGATCAGCGCTCGGGACTCGCTGGTGTGGTGGCCGGTCGAGCGCGCGATGTCCAGAGCCTCCGCCAGGTGGTCGATCGCCTGCTCGTATCGCCCCAGCGCTCGTTCGACGTGGCCGGTGCCGATCAAGGCATCCAGCTCGCCGGTCCGGTGGCCCATGACTCTCGCGGTGTCCAGCGCCTGCCGGTAGTGATCGGCCGCCGGCAGGAGCTTCGCCTGCTCCAGGTAGATGAAACCGAGACTGACCAGGGCCCGCAGCTCGCCCAGCCGGTGTTCGATGACGCGAGCGATGTCCAGAGAACGCCCGGCCTTGTCGGCGGCGGCTTCGTGGTGGCCGTCCAGGGCATCGATCTCACTGAGGCCGATGAGGGCGTCCACCTCGCCCACGCGGTCGCCGGCGGCGCGGGCGGCCGCCAACACCCGCTCGTGCAGGCTCGTGGCCTCGGAGTAGCGGCCACGCGTGCGCAGCCACCGGTGCAGCGTGCCCGCCAGGTGCCGGGCGTGCGCGGCGAAACCGTGCTCGGCGGCGAACCGGGTCAGTGGCAGCAGGTTGGGCAGTTCCGCCTCCAGCCAGGCGGCGGCGTCCGCGGGCGCCTCAGTTCGCTCTCCGTCCAGACGAGGTCGCATGTCGGCTTCGTAGGGGTAGAGGCGGTCCATCACCGCGGAAGCGGTCTGGCCGTAGCGGTCCAGCAGTCGGGTGAGAGCGGCGCGCCGCTCGACCTCGGGCTCCTCCTCGTCGGCCGCCGCGGCGGCGTGGGCGCGGATCAGATCGTGGAACGTGTACCGGCCGGGCACCTGCTCTTCCAGCAGGTGCACCTCCAGCAGCCGTTCGAGCAGGGCCGACGCGGGCGCGACCTCGGTGGCCAGCATCGCCGCGGCTGCCTCCGGCGTGAGGTGCACACCGACGTGCAGGCCGAGCAAGCGGTACGCGTGCCGGTCCTGGGTGGTCAGATCCCGGTAGGACAGGTCGAGCGCGGCGGGCACGCTGTGCTGCCCGCCGCGCAACTCGGTCAGCCTGCGGTGCCCCGCTTCCAGCCGCTGCAGCAGGTGCTCCACCGTCCAGGACGGGTGGGCTTTCAGCCTGGCGGCGGCAAGGCGGAGCGCCAGCGGGAGAACGCCGCAGCACCGGACGAGATCGACCAGTGCCTCCCGCGGCGCCCCTGCGACCCGCTCGTAGCCGGCAGCCGCGGTGAACAGCGCGATCGCGTCCGGCAACGGCAGGACGTCCACCGACACCGTGGTCGCGCTGCCCAAGCCGACGAGCCGTCGCCGGCTCGTGATCAGCACCCTGGACCCGCCCGCGCCGGGCAGCAGGGGCAGCACCTGCGCCTCGTCGGCGGCGTTGTCCAGCACGATCAGCATCCGGCGGTCCGCCAGCAGACTGCGGTACAGCGCCGCTCGGTCGTCGACGTGCTGGGGTATCGACTCGCTTTCGACGCCCAGCGCGCCCACCAGGCGAGCCAGGAGGTCAGCGGGCTCCACCGGGGCCATGGTCCGCGTGTGCCCGTGCAGGTCCGCGAACAACTCGCCATCGGGATAGCGATCGGACAGCTGGTGCGCGGCGCGCAGGGCCAGCGCCGTCTTGCCGACCCCGGCCATGCCGTCGATGGCCGTGATCACCACCGTGTCGGCGGGAACGGTTTCGGTCAGGAGAGCCAGTTCCCGCGTCCGGCCGACGAACGCCGTGACGGGGGCAGGCAACTGCCGCGGCAGGGGATCGGCCGGGTGGCGGCGACTCTCCGGTGTCCCGGAGACGGCACCGGTCAGCGTCGCGAGTTCCGCTGTGTCCAGACCGAGTGCCTCCGCCAGGGACCGCACCGACGCGCTGCGAGGCCTGAACAGCTCCCCCTTCTCCAGGCGGCGGACGGTGCGGACGTTGAGCCCGGCCTTGTCGGCCAACTGCTCCTGGGTCAACAACGCCCGTTCGCGCCACCCGCGCAGCAGGGTTCCCAGCGTCGGCCCCCCGGCTCCTGACGACATGACCAGTCCCCCCGCACGCATCTTGCGTGAACCGTCAAATGCTCCCACAAAGCGGGCCTTCGCCGATGCGGAAGACCATTTCGACCCAGAGCTGAAGGAGTGGTTGGCGCACAAGCACTTCTCCGGCACACGACACCATGCGGTGATCCTGCGGCACCGACTCACCGCCGCCTACCGCAAGGCCGACTGCTTCGCCCGCAACGTGCGCACCATTCAGGTGCTCGTCGACCGCGAGCCGATCCTGTTCAAGTGGGACGGAAGTACGCGGGTTCGCGGAGTCCTGCAGCTCTCACAAGGCTGATCCGCCCACGTGATGCGCTACCTGGCGCAGGTTCTCGTAGGCAGTCGCCGATGAGAACAGGGCGGGTTCGGCGAAGTGCAGGTAGGCCCGAACCGCCACTCACTCCACCGGCGACGGCGGCTGGAAGGGTGGGCGCCGGTGGGACGGTTTGGAGTGCGTGTCCGACTTGGTCGTATGACTTCCGGCGCAGGACACCAGATCACCCCGGGCAGACCGAATTTCCGCAACTGGTCCGCTGAACGGCGGAACTTGTGCCAGGGTCGGACCATGCGTGCTGGCGTCGTCACCGTTCTCGTCGCGCTCCTGTTCTCCTCGGGCTGCGCTGCCCGGCAGAACACCGCGGGGTCGGACGGCGGTGCTGACGTCATGACCGTCACCGTGCCGCCAACGAGCGAGCCGGTCCCGCCGACGCACGTGCCGCCGAACGGGCCGTGCGCTGTCCAGGTGAACCTTCCCGAACCTGCGACCACACCTCCCTCCGCAGCACCGGCCAGCGGCCACACCCCGGACGTCGCGCCGCACAACGCGGAGAACAACCGCTGGAAGGTCCGCAAGGGTCTGTCACCGGAGGCCCGTCAGGCCGGCGCAACCGCCGCGGAGAAGATCAAGCAACCGCTGGCGGCACTGTGCGGCGCCGGCGACTTCGCCCTGGACCCGACGCGAAAGGCATTGGCGGACCAGGGTTTCGCCGGCGCTACCGTGCGGTACGTCCGCACGCCGGTGGGCATGCCTGAACCCGCACCGGGGGTCTTCTTCGTCTTCGAGATCGGTCCCACCTGCGTGCTCGGTGACCTCACGCCAGGCAGCCTGCGCCTGTTCGTCGACGGCCACACCGGTGAGAACTCCTGCATCGAGCCGTTCTCACACTGACCATGCTGCTGGCCACGGATTGGGCGGCGGACGACATCCAGCTGATCCAAGCGATCGGGCTGTTGTCGACCCGGTTCGGCGCGCTGGCCGCTGAGGCGGCGCCGCGGAGACGAGTCGGTGATCAGACGCGGGCGGTGGTGTCCTGATTCTTGGCCGGGGGCAACGGCAGCACCGTGCGGAAGGTCGGCACTGCGACCGCGGCCACCACGACGTGCATCAACATGAGGGCAACCACGTCGACCGGGCTCGCGCCGGGGATGCCGAACAGCAGCAGGTCGGGCAGCAGCGACACGGCGACGACGATAGGCACCAGCTTGCGCAGCAACGCGTTCGGCCGGGCGGCCTTGCTGCGGATCAGGGCCCACGCCACGGCGACCACGATCACGCCGACCGCGGTGAGGAACACGTAGACCTGTGGGGTGCCAGAACTCTGCACACCCGCGTTGAGCTGCGGTGGTCGGGCACTGTTGTCCTTTGGTCAGCATGATCGTGGGCGTGGCGCTGCGACTGCTGTACCTCGTCCTTCCGGCTGGGTGGCCGGCTGGTCCTGCTCGGCCGGTCCTCGGCGGCCAAGGACGTCGAGTTGTTGGTGTTGCGGCATGAGGTCGCGGTGTTGCGTCGAGGTCTGCGCCGTCCTCGGTTGGATTGGGCTGATCGGGCGGTGCTGGCCGTGTTGGTGCGGCGGTTGCCGGCGTGGCTGCGACAGCACCGGTTGGTGTCTCCCGGCACGGTGTTGCGGTGGCACGGCGCTTGGTCGCGAAGAAGTGGACCTACCCGAACCGGAGTGGTCGGCCACGGGTTGATGAGGCC
Organism: Lentzea alba; assembly: GCF_011067745.1. Classification (GTDB taxonomy): domain Bacteria; phylum Actinomycetota; class Actinomycetes; order Mycobacteriales; family Pseudonocardiaceae; genus Lentzea; species Lentzea alba. The sequence continues at coordinate 44,106 of NZ_JAAMPJ010000007.1, read as the reverse complement.
GTGGTGGCGTTGATCGAGCGGATGGCGCGGGAGAACACGGGCTGGGGTTACCGCCGTCTTCAAGGTGAGTTGCTCAAGCTCGGCCACCGGACGACCGCGTCGACTGTTCGCCGTGTGCTCAAGCGGCTTCGGATTCCGCCTTCGCCGACTCGAGGCTCCGACACGTCGTGGCGGCGGTTCCTGCGCGCTCAAGCGGGGAGCATGCCGGCGTGCGACGGCGAGTGCTTGGCGGCTTGATCAACGAGTACGAACCTGCAGCAGCTTGATCCGCAGGTCAGGTCCGTTGAACCATGTTTTGCCACCCACAGGTCCGCGCTCGGCCTCCGCGAGTACGCGGACGACGCGGCCCTCGCTACCAGGGGTGGCGGCGGTCAGATGATGACGGAGGGCGGAGGTGAACATGGCGAGCCCACACTGGGTGGGTGGATACGTGCTCATGAAGCCGTAGGTGCGAACCATGAGGCGGGGCCTTTCGAATGGTCCGGCAGGCGAGAAGGGCCTGCGGGCGAGGTGAGTTCTGTCGGCATCAGAAGCGGCGTCAGTGCGTGACCGAGGACGACATGGGCCTGACCGCCCACGTGCGAGAAGAACTCGACGAGCCCAACCCTGCACGCATCGAACGGGGATCGACCGGCGCGGCAAGCAGAACGCCGCGGCACCGCCTAGAGGTCCACATGCGACTGTCGCAAAGGGACTGTTTGGGATCCGGTGGACGACGAGCGGCGCGCGGCGGTGTAGACCTGCATCAGTTCGGAGACGATGCGATGCCACGAATACCGCGCGTGCATCCGGTCGTGTCCAGCGGCGCCGAGCAGCTCCCGGCGGGTGTCGTTCGGGAGAAGCGTTCGCAACGCCTTCGCGATCGCGCCCGGATTCCTCGGCGGTACCTGGATCCCGGTCTGCCCGTTCACCACGGTGTCGACGAAACCGCCGACGGAGGTCGCCACCACCGGAACTCCGCACGCCATCGCTTCGAGCGCCGCGACGCCGAACGATTCGTACCACGGCGTGCACGCCACGACGTCCGCCGATCGCAGCAGTGCGGGCAGCTCGTGGTGGCGCAGATGCCCGGCCAGCGTGACTCGGTGTGCGACACCGCGTACGCGGGCGAGCGCACGCAGCCGCCTCGCCTCCGTGTCACCGCGCAGCCGTCCGTTCACGGATCCACCGCCGACGATCACCAGCTCGGCGTCCTCCAGAGAGGTCAGGGCGCGGATCAGGTCGTCGAATCCCTGGTGTGGCAGCAGACGTCCGACCGACACGATGCGACGCACACCGTTGCGTTTGGCGACCACACCTTGCGGTGTGAACAGGTTCAAGTCAACGCCGTGGGGAATGACGGACAGTTTCGCCCGGCTGATCCCCATCTTGAGCACGTCCTCGGCCTCGCCCGAGCACGTGGCGACGATGCGGGCGACCTCCTGGCCGAGAAGTCGTTCGACGGCCAGGCGTTTCATCGCGAGAGAGTCGTTCTCGTCCTGGTGGCGCTGGAGGTCGGCGCCCAGCGTGTGGAATGTCTGCACCACGGGCACCTGGCTGTGCCGGGCTCCCAGCACCGCCGTGATGCCGGACAGCCAGCCTTGTGCGTGCACGACGTCCGGTCGGTTCGTGTTCCAGTCGGTGCTGAGGAATCTCGCGAAGTCCCCGGCATGGGCGGTCGCCTCGTCACCCGTGATCCTCCTGGCTGGCCCGGAAGGAACGTGCACCACCTCGTAACCGGCACGGACGCGTGTCCTGGCGGGCGTGCGCGGATCGTCGCGCCGGGTGTAGACGACCACCTCGTGACCGATGCCGCTCAACGCGGCCGAGAGGTCCGCGACGTAGAGGCTCTGGCTTCCCGCGTGGTCCTGACCGGGCGCTGTCAGTGGACTGGCGTGCTCGGACACCAGTGCGATCCTGCCCATCGGTGGATCTCCTCACTGAAAGGTGACGAGACCGCGGGTCCGGGCGGTTGCTGATTCAGCCAGCGCACCGAGGCTACCGGCTGCCGGGCCCCGGTGCGAGATCTTCCCGGCCCGGCGAAACGTTTCCGAAGGCCGCGGTGTGGATACGCGGGGGTTCGGCCAAGCCCTCGCGGGTGTGACCCGACTATCCACAAAGGATGATTGGTGTCGGTGGCGGAGACAACAGCCCGTCAGCTTGACGTTCTGCACACCGCGAGGGCGTCACCGAGACCCGAGAGCGTCAGGATCCGGTCCGGCGCGCTGCCGCTCAGGCTCGTGACGCCGAACGCGCGCCCGGTGCGCTGGGCGAGGTAGGCGGCTTCGAGGAGCAGCGCGATGCCGGAGCTGCTGAGGTAGCCCAGAGCGGTCAGGTAGCCCAGAGCAGTGAGGTCGAGGTCGCGACGGGGCGCCGGTCACCCTGCCGGTCGATGTGCGCCAGCAACGGTGCCCGCAGCTCGTTCGCGGCGCAGGTGTCGAGGTCGCCGGTGACGCGGAGCACCTGGGTGCCGTCCGTCGACTCCTCCGACGTCAGGTCGATCAGCTCCGACGGCGTGACCGGCGCGACCGGTGGTGCGCCGGCCTGCGAGGTGGCGAAGTGGAACCGGATCGTCGTACCGGTGTCGCTGGTGCGGAGGTCGACGTCGTCGGCGAGTGCCCGGATCAGGCCGCAGCGGCTCGACGACCGCGAAGGTGAGGGCACCCGCGCCGAGGAAGAGCATTGGCATGGAGATCGGCGCTCGGTCGAGCAGCCGCGGCAGCATCGGCGCGGCCAGCGTCGCGAGTCCCGCGCCCGCGTACAGCAGGGGGCTCGGATCCACTGTGCACCTTCCGATCGAGTCTGAAAGGCACCAGGTACCCGGTGACGCCGTCAGCAAACGAGCCGTTGACGGCGCCGGAGAGGCCAGAGTCGGGTAAGATGGGGACTACCGAGGGCATTTCGCGCAGCAGCGGTCAAGCTGGTGCCGCCTTGGGCGTACCACGAAGCCCGGCCATATCGGCTGGAGGCGGGGACCCTCGTGCTTCCCTCAATGCCACTGACCATTGATCTCGACGACTGCGTCGACACCACCAGCGTCTGCAACGTGTGCCCTCACCCGTGGGCCGAGCACGACGCGCTCGGTGTGCGCTACTGCACCGCCACCACGGTTTCCGCACTGCCTCGCGGCTGCATCTGCTCATGATCGCGACCACGGCCGTGCTGACCACCGAGCGGCTGACCCTACGCCGTGGCAGGTCGACGACGCGGCGGCCGCCCGACCAACACTGATCAGGTTCGTCCCGCAGCCTCTCGGCCCCGCCGCAGCAGCACGCCCGCGTGGCTGAGCACGTTTGGGCGACCGCATTCCGGCTACCCGCGTTGGGGAGCATCAGCGGCCGCCCGGACCCTCGTTGATCAGCCACCAGAAACGCGCTTCTGCTGCTGGTCGCGACCGGCTCCGAGGTCCAGTTCGCCCTGGGCGCCCGGAAGTTGCTCGCCGACGACGGCATCACCGCTCGTGTGGTCTCGATGCCCTGCCGGGAGCGGTTCGCCGTGCAGGATCTGTCCTATCAGGACGAAGTGCTCCAGCCCGGCGTGCGGGCACGGGTGAGCGTCGAGGACGCGGTCGGCCAGGGCTGGCGTGACGTCGTCGGCGACGGCGGCCGGATCGTGTCGCTCAAGCACGTCGGCGCTTCCACTCACCACTGGCGCCCTTTCGACGAGTTCGGCATCACCGCCACCGCGGTCGCCGCGGCGGCGCACGACTGCCTGCGTGACGCGGTCACCATGGTCCGTCCCGGAGGCGCGCGGCAGACCTCCGCGCCCACCACCGGCGGCACCGGCGACCGTCCCGCCTGACCCGCACCAGTTCCCGACCTTGGAGACAGACAACATGCTCATCGGCCACGACCACCCGCTCGACGCCCTCACCGCTACTGGAGTCTCGATCTGGCTCGACGACCTGTCCCGCGAGCTTCTCGCCGGCGGCAGGCTGGAGGCACTGGTCGCGGACCGCGGCGTCGTCGGCATCACGACCAACCCGACGATCTTCGCCTCGGCGCTGGAGCGTGGTGAGCGCTACACGCCGCAGCTCAGAGAGCTCGCCGCGACCGGCACGAGCGTCGAGGACACCGTCTTCGCCATCACCACCGACGACGTGCGGGCCGCCTGCCGAGTCCTGCGTCCCCTGTACGACCGCACGGACGGCGTCGACGGCCGGGTGTCGCTCGAGGTCGACCCCGGTCTCGCCCACGACGCGGAGGCGACCATCGCCCGCGCCCGTGAGCTGTGGGCGGCGGTGGGCGAGCCGAACCTGCTCGTCAAGATCCCGGCCACCGCGGACGGCCTCGGTGCCATCACCGCAGTCATCGCCGAGGGCATCAGCGTCAACGTCACCCTGATCTTCTCCCTCGAGCGCTACCGCGACGTGATCGACGCCTACCACACCGGTCTGGAAACGGCTGCGTTCAACGAATACGACGTGTCCGCCATCCACTCGGTGGCGTCGTTCTTCGTATCCAGAGTGGACAGCGCGATCGACGCGCGTCTCGACACCATCGGTACCGGCCGTGCGATCGCCGCCAAGGGCAAGGCCGGGATCGCCAACGCCCGCCTGGCCCACGAGATCCACGCGGAAAGCCTGGCGTCCCCGCGCTGGCGTCGCCTGGCCGCCGCGGGCGCGCGCCCGCAGCGACCTCTGTGGGCTTCGACCGGGGTGAAGAACCCCGACTACCCGGACACGATGTACGTGTCCGGACTGGCCATCCCCGGCACGGTCAACACGATGCCGGGCGCCACGCTGGAGGCCTTCGCCGACCACGGCACTGTCCCCGCTCTCGTGCTGGAGGAGATCTACGGCCCAGCCCAGGACGTGCTCGGCGAGATCGCCGAGCTCGGCATCGACTACCGCGAGGTCACCGATGAGCTGGAACGCCAGGGAGTTCAGAAGTTCGCCGCCAGCTGGGACGAGCTCGCCGGCACCGTGCGCGGCCAGCTCGGCCGCGGCCTGGCCGAGCACAGGTCATCACAGCGCTGACCTGGCGGGGAAACGAGAAGGTCGAAGTCGTGGTGTTGCCCGGATGCCTCACCGGGAAAGCCGCCATGACCACGAACTCCGCTGTCAGCTACCGGCGATCGTCGCGCCATGAGCTCGGCAGGCACCTGCGGCAGACGGACGCGTTGGCCCGGCTCACGAGCACTCCGCAGCTCGTCGACCTGGCCACGACCGCGGCGCGCGACCATCAGCGTGCGTTCGACGACCTCGTCGAGACCGGCCTCGGGGCGGGCACGATCAGCTCGGCTTTCGCCAGAGTCGTGGTCGGGAAGTTCATCGAGGCGTCGAACCCGTTCGCGCGGGCGTGACCGGCGGCCGATCCGGAGCGCGGGACCCTGCCGCGGCGTAGTTGCGCACCAGGTCGGTGGCGACACGGTGCCACGAGTACCGCGCGAGTGCCCGGTCGCGCCCGGCGTCGCTGAGCAGTTTCCGGTGCGTGTCGTTGGCGAGGAGCGCGCGCAACGCCTTGGCGATCGCGCCCGGTTTTCCCTGCGGAACCAGCACTCCGGTCAGCCCGTCCACGACGGCGTCGACGAGACCGCCGACCGCGGTCGCGAGAACCGGTGTGCCACAGGCCATCGCTTCCAGCGCTACGCCGCCGGACGACTGGTGTCGCGGGGTGCACACCACGAGGTCCGCGGACCGCAGCAGCGCGGGCAGCTCGGCGTGCGGCACGTGACCCGCGAACACGACGCGTTCCTCGACGCCGAGCGCACGGGCCAGCGCGCGCAGGCGCTTCGTCTCGGGATCACCCTGGAGATCACCCTGTGCGCCGCCACCGGCGATCACCAGTTCCGCCCCATCCACTGTGGACAGAGCGCGGATGGTGTTCTCGAAACCCTTGTGCGGCAGGAGTCTGCCGACCGAAACGATTCTGCGCGGGCGATTCCGGTTGAGGGGTGCAGGTCCCGGCGCGAACAGGTCGAGATCGACGCCGCGTGGCACCACGACGAGCTTCGACCTGTCCATCCCCATCCCGAGCACGGCGCCGGCCTCCGCCGAACAGGTCGCGACGATACGGGCCACCTCGTGACCGACGAGCCGCTCCACGGCCAGGCGTTTGGTCAAAGCCGGGTTGGTCGCGCGCTGGTCCTGCGCGGGCACCGTCCGCACCGCGTGATACGTCTGCACCACCGGCACCTGGCTCGCCTGGGCGCTCAGCACCGCCGCGATGCCGGACAGCCAGCCGTAGGCGTGCACGACGTCCGGACGGCGCGCTTTCCAGGCGAGTTTGAGGAATCCGACGAAATCCCCGGTGTGCGCGAGGATCTCCTCCTCGTCCAGCCTCACGGCAGGACCCGCCGGCACGTGCACCACGTCGTAGCCGCCAACGGCGTGCACACGTTGCGGTACGTGGGGATGATCGCGCCTCGTGTAGACGACGACCTGGTGGCCCAGAGCGGACAACGCGGACGCGAGCCCTGCCACGTGGACGTTCTGGCTGCCGGCGTCGAACGCGCCGGGTGCGGCGAGCGGACTGGCGTGCTCGGACACCAGCGCGATCCTCATCCGCGTGAACGTGGCTCGCTGGGGACTGCCGCCCACGGTGTTCTCCTCACGACGAGGTGACGAGACCGCAGGTCCGGGCGGTCGCTGAATCTGCCAGCGGGATCAGACTACAGCGCCGGACTCAACCGGAAAACGACAGCGCCGCGTGATCGTTCACCCACGAGGCGAGTCGTGGCCCAGCGCCAGGTCGTGGTGGTGAAGGAGCCCCAGCCGACACGGGAAGAGCACGCCGAGCAAGCGCGTCCTCCGCTCACTCCGGGGCCGCTGCTGTGAGGCAGGCGGCGACGGCGGCTTGGCCGAGGCTGACGCCGCCGTCGTTGGCGGGTCTGGCGGCGAGTCAGCACGCGGAACCCGTTGCGGTGCAGACCGTCCGAGACCCTCAGCAGCATGAGCGCGTTCTGGAACACCCCACCGAACAGCGCCACCGCGTTCAGCCCGGTGTTCTCCCGCAGCCGCGCGCAGCAGGCCACGACACTCGCACGAACGGTGGACCACGGCCGGACCACGAGCTCAGGCGACAACGTGACGGAGTCCGGTACCTGATCGCCGCGCAGCCTCGCAAGCAGCAGCTCCACCGCCTTCGAACCGAGGTCCGCGAACGGCATGCGCACCGTCGTCAGCGGCGGGGGAGCGGAACCCAGGTTCACCGACCGCACGACCGCACCACCGTCCGCCCGTCCGCGGTCGGGTCGACGTTGTCCAGCCCCAGCGCGAAGTGCGCGGTGTTCGGCAGATCGTCGAAGCCGATCACCGCCACATCGTCGGGCATCCGCAGCCCCAGCCTCCGCACGCCCACGATCACCGCCTCGGCGTAGAAGTCGCCCACGGCGATGATCGCCTGCGGCATCCGCGCACAGACCTCTGTCGCCATCGCGACCGCCCGACCGGCGTCCTGCGCGTGCCGTGGCAGGCGTGACCGACGTCGAGTTCGTCGGCGAGCGTGTCGTGCACACAGCGGGTCCGGGCCAACGAGACAACACCCGGTGAAGCCGGGAGACTTCCCGGCCACACCGCGAACCTACGCCGAACACCTCGGAAGCGATACGGCCAAGCGGGCTCTCGCAGCTCAGATGTCGCGGGTGGGGGCAGTTACCTGCTCAAAGCCAGCCGCGGCGCCTGAAGACCAGGTAGAGGCCGGCGCAGACCAGCGCCATGAGCAGCAGCGCGAACGGGTATCCCCACAGCCAGTTCAGCTCGGGCATGTGGCGGAAGTTCATCCCGTAGATCGTGCCGATCAGCGTGGGAGCGAACAGGATCGCCGCCCACGAGGAAATCCTCTTGATCTGCTCGTTCTGCGCGTTGCTGGCCTCGGCCAGACGACGCATCTCCTCGTTCTGCGCCTGGGTGACCAGGGTGGTGTTGACCGAGAGGATGGCGGCCAGCATGCCGCGGAAGCTGTCGGCCTGCTCGACCACGACGGTGGCGTGGTCGGCCACGTCGCGCAGATGGCGTCGCAGTTCCTCGTCGATGCCGTACTTGGCGAAACCGGACGAGAGGCTGTCGAGGATCGTGAGCAGCGGGTGGGTCGCGCGTTGGAACTCCATCACCTCACGGGACAGCTCGTAGATTCGCCGGGAGGCGTTCGGGTCGCGGCTGAACACCTCGGTCTCGATCTCTTCGATGTCGTTGCGCAGTCCGGCCACGACGGGTGTGTAACCGTCGACCACCGCGTCGAGCACGGCGTACAGCACCGCCTCGGGGCCCAGCCGCAGCAGGTGGGGCTGGTTCTCCAGCCGGCGCCGCACGCCGGCCAGGTCCGGTGTGTCGCCGTGCCGCACGGTCAGCACGAAACTGGGACCCACGAACAGGTGCAGCTCACCGAACTCGACCCGTTCGGTGTCATCGCGGTAGTCAGCCGAGCGCAGTACCACGAACAGCGTGTCGTCGTAGCGTTCCAGTTTCGGGCGCTGGTGGGCTGTGATGGCGTCCTCCACCGCCAGTTCGTGCAGCCCGAGCTGGCCGGCCGCGTCCATCAGCTGTCCTTCCGCTGGCCGGTAGAGGCCGATCCAGGCCATGCTGCCGGGCTGCCCCTCGAGCAGCTGGAAGGTCTCGGCCAGAGTGGCAGGGGAGGCGGAATGCCGCCCGTCCAGGTAGACGACGTTGTTGACGATGCTGCCGGCCCGCGAGGTCATGCCGGGCATGGCGCACGGTGTCTCGCGTGCGGCCATGGAAGTCACGTATCTGTCCTGTTGGGACTGACCGTGAGGACTTCCGCAGTGTCCATGGTCGCGAGCGCGCGGATCCGGTTGATCATCAGTTCTGCTTCGGCCGCGCTGAACAGGCCCAGCCGGGCGGCGCGCTGGATGGACGCGACCGTGCTCTGGTGAGGTTCCGCGATCCCCGCGACCGTCGTGATGGCGGGAAGCTGATCGAGATGCGCCATGGGAGTGCCCCTTGGTCGGATGCCGTCATGCCGGGGTCCTGGGCACTTTCCGCGAACAGTACTCGCATGTCAGGACGAATTCCCGGCGCTCACTCATCGCGCTTGCGGATGAGACCGCCTGGGGCGGCACACCGTCCTGGTACGCGGATCCGGCCACCAGGCCCGTTCAACCCGTTCACATGCCGCCCCGCTCGGTGGCAGTGTGCGGTGGAAGAGCTCGGCTATGTTCGGCAGCAGTCGGTTCATGTCGACGAATGTGCAGTCCCCTCGCCGGTTCGGTGGCCTGTGAACCGTTGGGCCTTGGGGGTGTGACCGCCCGGACCCCGGCGGTGACCACTTCTCCAGTCTCACTGTCAGGGGTGACGCTGTGGCCACCCCCTCCCACGCCGGCGCACAGGAACTCGCCGCACGCGTCTCCGAATACGCCGGCCCGCCGCCCCTGCGGCACTGACCAGTTTCCGTCGGAGCTCCCGTGCTCGACCAGCCTCACCTCCGCGTCGGTCCGTGCGGCCCGACAACCGCGACGACGTGCGGGTGGGTGTGAAGGGCTAAGGTTCTTCCTGGAACACAATGGCGAGGAGTGACCAGCGTGGGCACGAATCGGCATCTCGACATACTCGCGGTGATCAACGAGTTCGCGCGAGCGGACCAGGAGCCCGTCGGTGTCCGCCATGTCTGCCTTGCCTGCCGGACGGGTCTGAACGCGGTCGGCGTCGCGGTCTATCTGGCCGGTACCGCGCAACCGCTCGAGGTCACCGGAGCTGCCGGTGACGAGATCGCCGAGCTCGGGGCAACGGTGGGTGAGGGGCCTGTGCCGGAGGCTCTGCGGCAGAACCAGCCGGTGTTCGTGTCCGATCTGGCGAACGGGTGGAGCGCGCGGCGCTGGCCGGTGTTCGCGCCGGCCGCGGTCGCGGCGGGGGTGGCGGCGGTGTTCGTAATCCCTTTGACGCTGGGCGCGATCGCGCTGGGCGCGTTGGAGATCTGCCGGGACGTCGACGGCCCGCTGTCGGCGGAGGAGCTCGCGGATGCGCTGCTGTTCGCGGACACGGCGACGGCGCTGTTGCTGGGCCGGTCCGCGGTGCCGGTGGGGCTGGACGGCGGTGATCTGTGGGGTAGCGAGCCGGAGCGCCGCTGGGGTGTGGTGCATCAGGCCACCGGCATGGTGTCGGTGCAGCTGGACAGCGATCTCGGTGAGGCGTTCGTGAGGTTGCGGGCGCACGCGTACGTCACCGGCCTGCGTCTGTCGGAGGTGGCGGTCGAGGTGGTCGCGCGCAGACTGAGATTCACCCCGGACACCAACCATGAGAAACAGAGGTGAGTCACGTGTTGGACCGGCGGATCGCTCAGACCTTCGTCGAGCTGGCGGACACGCTCGTGTTGCGGTTCGATGCCATCGACTTCCTGCACACCCTGACCGAACGCTGCGTCGAGTTGCTGGAGGTGGACGCGGTCGGGATCCTGCTGGCTGATCAGCGAGGTGCGCTGAACCTGGTGGCCGCGTCCACGGAACAGGCCCGGATGCTGGAGCTGTTCCAGCTGCAGGACGAGGAGGGCCCCTGCCTGGACTGCTTCCACACCGGGCAGCCCGTGGCGTGCGCCGACCTGGGCCAGGAGCCGCAGCGCTGGCCCCGGTTCACCGTCGCGGCACGCGAACAGGGGTTCTCCGCCGTCCACGCGGTGCCGATGCGACTGCGCGAGCAGATCGTCGGCGCGCTGAACCTGTTCCGAACCGCGCCCGGCGCCATTCCGGAGGACGCGGTCGAGCTGGCCCAGTCCTTCGCCAATGTCGCGACGATCAGCATCTTGCAGGTCCGGGCGCTGCGGCACAGCGAGATGGTCACCGAACAGCTGCAGAACGCGCTCAACAGCCGCATCGCCATCGAGCAGGCGAAAGGAATCCTGGCCGAGCGCCTCCAGATCGATGTCGCGGACGCGTTCTCCCTGATGCGCACCCACGCCCGCAACAGCAATCAGCTGCTGTCCGACGTCGCACGGCAGGTCGCATCGCGATCACCGGAGATCACCGAACTGCTAAGGAACAGCAGGACCCGACGCCGCTAAAAGGCGGCGCACAGCCCACCGGCGAAAGTTCGACAGCGCCGAGAGCACCTCACGCGCCGCAAGCCGGACCGGCACCATCCTCGGATATTCCCGAGAACGGTCATCCGCACGACCGGGACCGGACTGGTCGGCATGATGCCGAGCCAGCGCGCCTACAGATTCCTGTGCGGACGTGCGCCGACGCGAGTGCCAGCCAGGTTTTGCCGATGCCACCGGCCTGCCGATCGCCGAGTGTTCGCTGTGGCGGCAGGCGCCGTCGCACCGGTCCCTGGCCGTGACGCGCGAGGACGGCTGACTGGTCGGCGTCGCCGTCAACCCAACCACTGCCGCTGCGGTGGGCGAGGCCATCACGACCACAAGAGATCCCGCCCTGTTCTAGGTGCTGGTGCAGCTCATGTGCGGCGACCGCGACATCGATCTTCGCGACGCCCACCGGACTCGGCCACGGATCGCTCATCGCCGGCACGGCAGCTGTCTCGCCAGCTCCTTGCAGGCAGCGCCTACGCGACGCTGTGGGCCTTCCCGTTTCGGGGAGGCCCACAGCATCGTTCTGGATGTGGTTATCCGGTGCAGCTGGGGACCGCCGGTACGCTGCCGAGGCAGTTGTTCGTCAGGTTCGCGCTGATCGGTGAGTTGTTGTTGGTCATGGTGCCGCCCTGGCGGTAGACGCCGCCCGCGGTCAGCAACGCGACGTTGGTCGTCACGGCGGTCTGGGTCATCACGGTCGCGGTGGAGCCGACCGCGGCGATGCCTCCTCCGCGTGATCCGGTGTTGCGGCCGACGAGCATCGGGCCGCCACTGACACCGGTGGTGGTCAGCGTGCCGCGCTCGCCGTTGTAGATTCCGCCACCGTCCAGCAGCGCGATGTTGTCGGTCACCGGGCTCCTGGTGAACGTGGCGGCGGGCGCGGTGCCGTTGGGGGTGTCGGCGTTGGCCAAGCCGCCGCCGTTGAGGGTGGCCAGGTTGCCGCTCAGGCTGCTGCTGGTCAGGGTTACCGCGCCGCGGTTGAGAATGCCTCCACCGTCACCGACGACGCTGCCGTTGGTGACCGCGACCGAGGTGCTGAGGGTGAGGTTACCGGTGGCGCTGACCTCGAAGATGCGGAACAGCAGCAGCGACGTGCGAGTGATGGTCGCCGGGCCGAGCAGTTCCATCTGAGTGGTGATGACCGGTAGTCCGGTGGTCAGCCCGCCGTGGGGAGCGGTGAGGCCGTAGGTGCAGCCGCCCGCCAGGACGAGGGTGTCCGCGGCCGGAGTGGAATTGGCCAGGTCCACCGCCGCGACGAGAGCGCTCTCGCTGCACGCCACGGGGATGGTGCCGGCCTGCGCCGCGGGAGCGACGACGGCCATGGCCCCCACCACCACGGTGGCGCCGAGCGTTGCGCGAATGGCTGGGTGGAATTTATTCATGACGCCTTCTGTCCTGAAACATAATCGTGCACAAAAAGAACCTCGGGTCGCATCCATCTGCGCCACCGAGGTCCTGAGCAACACCACGTATCCTACTCCCATGTGGGCAGGAATGCATGCTTGACGCCCCGAATGGCCCATTTTCGCGAGATGGGAATCCATGTTTAAGAAGCCTACGTGCATGATTCGAAGTCATGTGGGTGTCAACGTGAGGATCTGTCATCGACCAGGATTGGCGACGATCGACGCGGAAAGTGTCCGTGCTGAGGCCTTGGTGCCTGGGTGATCTGTGCGCGGCGAAGCTCGCCAGTGCCATGCCAAAGGCCGTGGTGCGATATTGGCTGCACCAGCATCCCCTTTGCCTGGTTGCGTTCGCTTCGTTGTCCGCCCTCCCTCGGTGCATCTTCGATCAGTGCGTGCACCGCCGGGTCCTGGGTCGAATCAACGCCGTGACCAGCTCAGATGATCGGCACCGTTCGATGCTGGCTCCACTGTGGGCCTGGTTTGGTCGAACGGACCCGCCTGGTGCCGCGGAACGTCCGATCGTGGAGGCCGGGCCGAATTTCGCGCGCCGTGTTGGTTGTCAGGTTCTCGTGACATGAAGGTTTCGACGTCATCCTCTTTTGTGTGGCAATGATGATATTGCACCTAGATCGCCGGAAGCTCATGGCAGATCAACTGCGGCTGTTCTTGATGTTCGCCGATGTGGGCCTTGCCTGTTGAATTTGAATGTTCATGTATTTGGCATGTGAGTGGTTACGCCGTAGTGGGACATGACAGTCGGTTACGGTCGACCTTGTTCTGCTGGCATCGGCGGGAATCTCGTATCACGTGCGGGTGGCGTGTCATGGTTTGCATTGCCAGCTCTGTTGAAGGCGCGAAGGGTTGGCCATGTCGAGGGTGTTGGTTGATCCAGTGCTGTTATTTATGCGGTACCGGGCAGTGACTCCAGACCCCGGTCATCACGCCACCTCGCAGGTCCGTGGCAGCAGTCCCGGACGCCTTCACGGGTGGAAGGTTGATCATGAGATCGACAGCACGCATCAGTACGGCAGGCCGGGCCGGCCGGGCCCTGATCGGCTTGGGCACGGCGGCGGGGTTTGTTCTCCTGGTTCCCGCGCAGGCGTGGGCGCTGCCGCCGGGATGTACCCAAAGCGGCGCCAACTTCACCTGCACCGCGGGGATCCCCGCCGGTCAGATCCTGAACGGCACCAGCGGGAACAACATCATCACGATCACCGGTGGTGCCGTGGACGGCACCGTGAACGGACTCGCCGGTAACGACACGATCAGGGTCACCGGTGTCGCCGGTACCGCGGGTACCAACGGCCCCGCGGGAGCCAACGGCACTATGGGCACCCCGGCGGGCAACGCCGGCGGTAACGGCGGTGTCGGAAACGTCGGCGGCAACGGCGTGGGCACCTCCGGAGTCATCGACGGCGGTGCGGGCACAGACAGCATCATCGTTATCGGTGGGGCCGGCGGTAACGGTGGCAACGGCGGCCAGGGCGGGCTCGGATTCGCCACCGGCGCGGGTGGCGCCGGTGGTAACGGCGGAATCGGTGGCGTCGGCAACGCCGGGAACATCACCGGTGGCGCCGGCAACGACATCGTCACCCTCACCGCGGGCAGGGGCGGCAACGGCGGTCTTGGTGGCTCCGGTGGCAACAGCGCCCTCGTCGCCGGTGGCGCGGGTGCCGGGGGTATCGGTGGCGCCGGTGCGGCCGGTGGCGTCGGAAACTCCGGCATCTTCACCGGCGCTCTCGCCGATCCCGGTCTGGACGACGTGACCGCCAACGGCGGTGCCGGTGGTACCGGTGCGGCTGGTGGCGTCGGTGGCTGCGGTCACGGCGGCGGCGCCGGGGGCGTCGGCGGTGCCGGCGGTGCCGGTGGGATCGGGAACTCCGGAACCATCAGCGGTGGTGCCGGTGCCGACACGCTCAAGGCCAACGGAGGGCTCGGCGGTAACGGTGGCGTCGGTGGCAAGGGCGGCAACGGCTCGGCGGCTGTCCAGCCCGGCGGCGCCGGTGGCGTTGGTGGTGCCGGCGGTGCCGGTGGGATCGGGAACTCCGGCACCCTCACCGGAGGAACCGGCGTCGACACCATTACCGCGACCGGCGGCAAGGGCGGCAACGGCGCCGGCGGAGGTAACGGCGGCACCGGTTGCAGCGGCCCCGGCGGTCCGGGCGGCCTCGGTGGTGCCGCGGGTGCCGGCGGTCTCGGGAACTCCGGAACCATCAACGACGGACTGGACACCATCACCACCTCATCCGGCGCCAGCGGCCTCGCAGGCGGCAACGGCGTCGCCGGAATCAACAACGGCGGCATCTGCACCTGCTGACCAGCAGGAGCAGCCGTGTCAACCGGCGGCGGCACATCGCTGGCAACACCGGTGATGTGCCGCCGCCTTTCGTGGACACCGAGAGCGCTCAGGCGTCCAGAAGGTCCCGATCCGGTCGCCCATCACGGCCGCGGCTGTCGATGCGGTGGTGGAACCATCGAGTTCGTTGTGCTGACTACGGGTCGACCGTCGCGCTGTGGCACGGCTCCGCCGCTCGTGCATCTGGTGGACGGCCTTGAGGTGGACGAACCACATGGTGTGGTAGGTCATGCCCTGGCAGCGGAAGTCGGTTTCGGCCTTGAGTTTCACGGCGTCGATCATTTTGTGCGGGTGGTTGGTTTCCTGCTTCGCGAGGGTGGGCAGATGGGGGTCCGCGCCGACGGTGGACAGTTCGACCTGGCCATGGCAGTAGGCCTTGTCGGAGGGGTTCGCGACGGTGTCGATGACGACGTCACCGGCGGAGATGGGCTGTAGTTCGGCTTTCACGTTGGCGTGCGGGTTCGTCAACCAGAGGGTGACGTACGCTGTTTCGCCGGGCGGTAGAACGCCGATCTGTGTTCCGGGAACCGTGGCGTGGGCGACGGACTCGGGCGAGCCGACCGCGCCGTTCGCGGCGTTCTGCTGGATGAACGCGAAGGCGCTGACGGCCACTACGGAGGCTACGGCGGTGTGGACAAGTAGCAGTTGCTTGCCTTTCCTGTTGCTGTGCATGGTCCGCTCGGCTGACGTCGTTCTGGGCGATTTCGATCATGAAGGAACCCCCGTACGTCTCAGGGCGTACGGGGGTTCGGACGAGCACCCTTCTTGCAAGGCCGAGGAAACTCGACCTGACCTACATGCGGCCGTATTACCCGGCGGACGTTTGCGTGACGAGCGACTGGATCAGCTCGTGCGGCGGATGGCTTGTGGCGTTGTCGGTAGGAGACAGGCGTAGCTCAGCGGGAGCAGGTTCACGAACGTTCCCCCGGCTCCGGTGCAGATGCCGCGGGCCTCCTGGACTCGGCGGTTGGCTGGACTGAGGGGGTTGAACACGCAGACGTATCCCACCGGGTTGACGGTGAGGGAAAGCGTGCCGCCGGTTGCGATGCACAGCTCGGTTGCGTTTGCCGTGCCCGAACCTGGGCCCGATGCCGGCGGGGTGCTCGTGTTCTCGCAGCTGGCGTGGATGTCGGGGTCCGGCGCGGGTCCCTGGCAGGTGTCGATGCCGAGGCCACCGTCGAGACTGTCCTGGCTGCCGTCGTTGGAAGCGCCGATGAGGGTGTCGTTGCCGGCACTGCCGGAGATCGTGTCGATGCCCAGGCCGCCGGTGAGGGTGTCGGCGCCGGTGCCGCCCGTGAGGGTGTCGTTGCCGTCGCCGCCGTTGATCGTGTCGTCGAAGTCCGAGCCGGTAATTGTGTCGTTGCCACCGTTGCCGTTGATCGTCTTGGCGGGGTTCGTGCCGCCGCAGTCGATCGTGTCGTTGCCGGGACTTCCGGTCACGACCGTGTCGGTCTGGGTCACGCCGGGGCTCACGACGCAGTTGACGGCGGCGTGGGCGGTCAGCGGGGCGACTGCCCACAAGGCCGGGACCGCAAGGACTCCGGCCAGTGTGGCGACGATTGCCCGGCGGATCTGACTGTGTAGGATCCTCATGTTTTCATTTCCCGAAATGCGATTGGTCATAGCCGCGCGGCACGGACGTGCCAGCGGGAAAAGAATTGTCTGGGCGACGCACGGGTAACCCTGTAAAAACGGGCTGTGCGGCGACTTGTGCACGCAAAAACCTCGGCTCATGATCTGTGTCCACGTTCGTCGTGGAGCAGGTCACGTCACCGAGGTCCGGGGTAACGACACGCAATCTACTCCTTCGTTCGCCGTGGCCGATACCGCAGTCCCCCAAATGGCCCCGTATGGCGCATAATTGTCGTGACCGCATCAAAACGGCTGTTCAGGGCGATGTGAAGTGCATGTTTCTTCGCGGCCTGGAATTCGCCTGCCTCACGGGCTTTGCTGGTGATCAAGGAAGATCGCCGGGCGGGAGCGGTTGATCAGTAGTGTCCGTTCTCGATGTTCGTCTCGCCGTCAATTCTTCCTGGCAGTTTCAACAATTGTGCTCGGCGCGTCCGTGACCGCATCCGCCCACTCGGCAGGCGAGCGGAGTACTTGCGTTTCCACTCCGGCGCGCAGGAACGCTCGCTCTCGCCGGCCACTGACTTGTTCCGCATCTCGATCGCCGCCGCGGCGGCCGGTGGAGGCACGATCTGATGAGTACCGTCGACGAACGCGCTCACCGGCATTGTCACGGCTGAGCCGACGACCGCCTGATGAGGGACAGCCGGACTCGCGGACCGTAAAAGCGGCGCACGGTCCGCCGGCGTACGTTCGATGGTGCCGAGAGCACTTCGCGCGTCGGAAGCCGGACTGGCGCTGTCCTCGGTGTTGCCCGACAACGGTCGCCGGAAGACCGGAACGGGAGTGATGGCACTGTGCCAAGCCGGCGCGCTTACCAGGTTCCTGTGCGAACCATCCTCGCGACCATCGGGCTGACCCTGGCCACGGTCGTGGCCGTGGTGTTCGTCATGCACGTCCAGCGAGTTCTGGTGTGGATGCTCATCGCGGTCGTCTTCACCGTCGCGCTCTATCCGGCGGTGAACTGGCTGCAGAGCCATGTGAGGTGGTGCCGCCGCTCGCTGGCGACGCTCATCGTGTTCCTCGTGGTCGTGCTGGCGTTCGGCGGCATTCTCACGCTGTTCGCGGTGCCGTTGGCCGAGCAGGGCACACGATTGGCGGCGGCGTCGCCGGACATGATCGCAGACGCACGTGCCGGCAGAGGACCGGTCGGTGTTCTGCTGGAGCGCACGAACGCGCTGGAGTTCGCCCGTGCCAACGAGGAACGCATCCGGGAGTTCGCCACCGGTCTAGGGACCCCGGCGCTGGGCCTGTTTCGCAGTGCGGTTACCGGCATCGTCGCGACCATCTCCATCTTCGTGATCGCCTACCTCGCGGTGCTGCAAGGCCCCAAGGTCATCGAGGGGACGCTCGCGCTGTTCCCGCCGCGGCGGGCGGAGCGCATCCGCCGCGTGGGCGGCGACTGCACGAAGACCGTCACCGGCTACATCTCGGGCAACCTGCTCATCAGCGCGATCTGCGGCGTGCTCACCTACATCGTGCTCAAGATCTTCGGAGTACCGTTCGCCGAACTGATCGCGGTGTTCGTTGCGATCGCCGACCTGATACCCCTGATCGGCGCCACCCTCGGCGCGGTGGTCGCCGGGGTCGCCGCACTCATCCACTCGCTGCCCGCGGCCATCACCGTGGTCATCTTCTTCATCGTCTACCAGCAGCTGGAGAACCACCTGCTGCAACCGGTGATCTTCTCCAGGACGGTCAAGCTCAACCCCTTGACCGTGCTCGTCGCATTGCTGCTGGCGACCGAACTCGCCGGAATACTCGGCGCACTGCTCGCCATCCCGGTCGCCGGCGTCATCCAAGTCATCCTGCGCGACATCTGGCACCACCGCAGTGGACAGCCGGATGCGGTGCCAACCGCGGTCATGGACGCCGAGATCCAAGGAAACGCGGCCAGGGCAACCACTTCGCCAACGGCAATCCACAGTGGACGCTTGCTGGCGCCCGACGAGGAACCACGCTCGTGACAGGGTGGCATCGGCGCGACGGCCGCCGTCACAGGTAGTGTCGACGTGCTCGCGTTACGGGCGGCGTGGATGAGAACTCGTCTACCGTGCGACGGCGAGCGGCCGAGCGACTGCGGTTCCTCCCAGCCGGCGCGCGGCCACGGCAGGACCACGGCCCGTCCTACCTGTGGAACTCCGCGACCTGGGAGATCAGGGAAGCACTGCTCCCGCACCTGCGTTCGGTGCTCACCGGCGACTGGGACACCAGCGAGATCATCCGGCACGCCATCGAGATCCGTGAGGGAACCATCGTGAACCTCGACATCCTCTCGCTTCACCACCGGTCGTCGGAGTACCCGCATGCCCGCGCCTGAGCTGCGAACACACAGCGGTCTTGGCACCAGCACACCACGGCGTCCGTCGCGGCCGGATCGACGTCTCCGCAAGGCTGATCTGGCTCTTCGAGAAGCTCGGCTGGGCCACGGACGTGCGGTGGCCGCAGCCGGAACGGCTGGCCCGCAACCTCAAGACCATCACCTCCTGACGCGACACTTCACAGAGGACTGGAACCGAATGCCCGAAACTTCCGCAGACTCGTCAGCCATCGCCGATCGCCTGCACCTCTCCTCCGGTTTCCTCGAAACCGAGCGCGGCTGGGTGTCCAAAAGTCTGGCCGCGCTCGGTCCGCAGCTTCGACTGTTCAGCAACAACGAGGTCGACCTCGAAATCAGCCTGAGGGACCGTCAGGGCACCGGGCAGCGAGTCACCTTGGAATGCTGGATCAGTTGTCGCCCTCGCCTGCACCTGATCGCCACGTCGTCGGAGCGCGACCTGTCCACAGCACTGGGCGAGGTCGGCGACGAGCTGATTCGGCAGCTCGACGTCGCCAGGTCGCGCCCTGACCCGCGCGAGAACCGCACGCTGAGGCTGGTGCCCCGATTGCCCGAGCACGAATAGGCCGACGCGACCGGCACCTACGGTTACGTAGGCGTAGGTTGGGGTGGCGGAAGGGGGCTACCTGGAGGGACACGGGATGACGACGACCGAACAGCTGACCGAGTGCGACGTCGACGAGTTGGGGCGTGAGCTGGACCAGATCCGCGACGAGGTGATAGCCGCCCGCGGTGAAAGCGACGCGCGGTACATCCGGCAGGTGATCGCAGTCCAGCGAAGCCTGGAGGCAGGCGGCCGGGCGCTGTTGCTGGTCTCGATCCTGCCGCCCGCCTGGCTCGCGGGCACCACGGCGCTGGCCACCGCCAAAATCCTCGAGAACATGGAGATCGGCCACAACGTCCTGCACGGTCAGTGGGACTGGATGTGCGACCCCAAGATCCACTCCGCCACCTGGGAATGGGACTTCGCCACTCCGGCAGAGGCGTGGAAGCACTCGCACAACTTCGTGCACCACACCTACACCAACGTGCTCGGCAAGGATCGCGACATCGGCTACAGCGCGCTGCGCATCCACCCGGAGCAGCCGTGGCATCCCGTCTACCTGGCGCAGCCGTTCTACAACCTGGCACTCGCGATGTTCTTCGAGTGGGGCATCACGATCTACGACGTGGAGCTCGAACGTGTGTGGCGCGGCGAGAAGAGCTGGCGTGAGGCGCTGACCCAGCTGCGCGGTGTCCTCGGCAAGGCCGGTCGTCAGGTGGTCAAGGACTACGTCGCGTTCCCGCTGCTGTCAGGCCCGTCGTTCCTGCCGACCTTGCTCGCGAACCTGACCGCGAACGTGATCCGCAACGCCTGGACGCACACGATCATCTTCTGCGGCCACTTCCCCGACGGCACAGTGGTTTTCACCGAGGACCAGTTGGACGGCGAAACCCGCGGCGAGTGGTACCTGCGCCAGCTCTCGGGTTCGGCGAACATCGAAGGCGGCACGCTGTTCCACATCATGACCGGCAACCTCAGCCACCAGATCGAGCACCACCTGTTCCCGGACCTGCCGAGCAACCGGTACGCGGAGATCGCCCCGAAAGTCCGCGCACTCTGTGAACGCTTCGGCCTGCCCTACAACACCGGGCCGTTGCTGCAGCAGACCATCAGCGTGTGGAAGCGCGTGCTGAGGCTCGCTCTCCCCGGCCGGAGTTGAACGTTTCAGAACGAGGTGGCGCTTTTCCTCGCGCACCGGCGTAGTGTCATGACCAAGAGCCCTGGACCCCGGTGTGACGGTGGTGACGCCGGGGCTTCTTCTTGTCCTAAAAGGACTGTTGCGCCGAGTGAGATCACCCGAAGGCGTACCGATCCTCCAGGAGGACGAGATGACGACGGCAACAGCGGCCTATCCGTTGCGCGTGCACGCGACGCTGGACCCCGGACTCAGCCGCTGGCTGTGGCTGGTGAAGTGGTTCCTGGCGATCCCGCACTACGTGGTGCTCGCCTTCCTGTGGCTCGCGTTCTTCGCCGTGAGCGTGGTGGCCTTCTTCTCCATCCTGTTCACCGGACGCTATCCACGCGGCCTGTTCGACTTCAACGTCGGAGTGCTGCGCTGGACGTGGCGCGTCGCCTACTACACCTACGGAGCACTGGCCACCGACAGGTACCCGCCGTTCAGCCTGGGTGCCGACCCCGGCTACCCGGCAACGCTGGACGTCGCCTACCCCGAACACCTCTCCCGCGGACTGGTGCTGGTCAATTGGTGGCTGCTCGCGGTTCCGCACTACGTGATCGTGGGCGTCTTCCTCGGCGGCACCAGCTACGCCGCGTACGAGGCGGGCCAGCGCGTGTACAACTCCGGCGGCGGCCTGATCAGCCTGATCGCGCTGTTCGCGGGGGTCGCACTGCTGTTCACCGGCCGCTACCCGCAGGGACTGTTCGACTTCCTGCTGGGCATGGACCGGTGGGCGCTGCGGGTCGCCGCCTACGCAGGGCTGATGACCGACACCTATCCACCGTTCCGCCTGGACACCGGCGGCGACGAGCCTGCCGCGGCGACGATCGCGCCCGACCCGGCGTGACTCGATCTCGCCACCAGAGCTGGTCGGTTGTGGTCAGCGTTCAGACATGACTTCCCCGAGACCCGTCGCGAGTGAGTTGTTCGTCCAGGGTGACCGCGGCGTCGACGAGGGCGAGGTGGGTGAACGCCTGCGGGAGTTGCCCAGCTGTTCGCCGGTCACCGCGATCTCCTCGGCGTGCAGTCCGACGTGGTTGCCGTAGGTCAGCATCTTCCGAACACCAGCCGTGCCTTGCGGGCCTGCCAGGACAACGTCAGCGCGGTCACGTAGTTGAAGGTGCACAACGAGAACGAGCCCTCGGAGCCGCGCAGTCCGTCGGGTGCCGCCTCGGTGTCGTAGCGCCGCACCAGCCTGCGTTGACCAGCGACTCCATCGCGCCGAGAGCGTCGAGCCACACCAGGTCTCGCGGCGCCAGGAACCCCACCTGTGCCATTCGCATCAGCGACGCGTCGAGGACCTGCGAGTCGTACCGCTGCACGAACGCTCCAGTGCGGTGATCCCAACCCTGCTCCCACACCTGGCCGTAGATGCGGTCGCGTTGCGAGCGCCAGCGTTGCAGTGGCGTGGGTTTGCCCTCGCTCTTGGCGATGCGGATCGCCCGGTCGAATGCGATCCAGCTCATCACCCGGCCGTAGGTGAAGTCCGCGCGCTGGCTCGTACGGGCTGACCGGGTCGATGGGCCGGGTCGGCGCCGCGGGCGACAACGCTGCCATGGAAAGCTTCTTCGCGTTGCTGCAGAACAATGTTCTTGACCGGCGTACCTGGACCACTCGCGAGGAACTGCGGATCGCGATCGTGACCTGGATCGAGCGCTCCTACCACCGTCGCAGGCGCCAGGCTGCTCTCGGCAGGTTGACCCCGATCGAGTACGAGGTAATCATGGCCACGCCAGTCAGTCAGGCTGCGTGACTACCACTGTCACCTACTCGTGCAGCAGACCCCTCGAGGTCGTCGATGCCTCGCCATGGCCCGCGGTTGCGGACGAGTTCGGCCTTGTACAACGAGTTGAACGCCTCGGCCATGGCGTTGTCGTAGAAATCTCCTTTGCTGCCAACGGATGCGACTGCGTCGGCCTCGGCGAGGCGCTGGGTGTAGCGCACCGCCCGGTACTGCACTCCGCGGTCGCTGTGGTGCACCAGCCCGGCCAGGTCGGCGCCGGTTCTCAGGCGGCACCAGATCGCCATCTGCAGCGCGTCGAGCGCCAGATCCGTGTAGACCCAGCCGGCGGCGGTGCGCACGTAGGTGATGTCCGCGACCCGCAGCTCGTTGACGCAGCCCGCTCTCGCGTATGAGCCGCTCGACGGTGCATCGGACCACGTCGACGCCCTCCCGGTTCAGTTGCCTCCACACCTTGCGCGCCCCGTAGACGTCGTAGTTGTCCTTGTGTACTCGCTTGATCTTCCCGGTCAGCTCCTGGTCACGGGCCGGGTGCTCACCCGTGAATGGACACGTTGATCGTGAGGTGGCCGAATTCCTTGCTTTTATTACGGAACTGACTGTATCCATTAACTATTTAAATCGGGCGGCTGTCTTCTTCGTGTTTGTGGTCGAGACCTTGTTTGAACCGATACGCAACTGACGCCTGGGATGGCGACGTCAAGTGCGTGGACTTGTGGTACCAGGATCGCCTGACCTGCTACTTCGACATGTCGGTAGATCCATTCAGATGACTTGACCTGCGTTCTTCGTCTATCGACGATGCTCCCGCCTGGCACGTGGCGGTTCTTCGCGGGATCTTTGTTCGGCGAGGGAAGCCCATCCGGTCATCGCTCATCTGATTAGCCCGTCCAGCTCAATTTTTGGCGCTGAACGGTACAAAGTTCGAAGGTGTCTGTCACTCCGGCAGGGTATGTGACACATATCACACTTCCCTTCTATTTCCAGGGAACTACCGTTGGGTAACTTTCGCCGTCCTGAGACCTGCGTCACGTCATGGGAGGACTCTTGCGACACCATGCTGGGTTCTGTGCGCCCGGAACAACGGCGAAGACATGACACTGCTTTCCATTGTCGTGCCTGTGCGCAATGAGGAGTCACGGCTGTCGGCCACGTTGTCCGCGCTCACGGTGGCGCTCGCGGCCATCCGTGAGCCGTGCGAGATCGTCGTGGTCGACAACACCAGCACCGACCGCAGCGGCGAGGTCGCCCGCGAGCACCGGTCCGGATCGATCCCGGTGCGGCTGATCCGCTGTGCCCAGCCGGGGAAGGGCGCAGCGGTGCGGACCGGAGTGCTGCGGACCGACAGCCACTACGTCGGCTTCTGCGATGCCGATCTGGCGACCGACATGGCAGCGCTGGCGCCGACGCTCAGGTTCCTGAGCACCGGCGTGAACGTGGTCGTCGGATCGCGGGCGCACCCGAACTCGATCGTGCGTGCGAGGCACAACCAGGTCCGGCGGGCAGGCGCGTGGGCCTTTCGGCGCGCGGCCAACACGATCGTGCCTGGCGTCGGCGACACCCAGTGCGGCTACAAGTTCTTCGACCGGCACACCGCCGACGCGATCTTCCGGCCGCTGCGCACACCGGGGTGGGCGTTCGACGTCGAACTGCTCGCCAGGGCGCAACGGATCGGCGCGATGATCGTCGAACTGCCGGTGAGCTGGAGGGACGTGCCGGGGTCCACGTTCCGCCCGATGCGGGACGGCTACCGCAGTTTCGCCGCGCTCGCCAGGATCCGGGCGATCCTCGGCGCGGAGAAGACGCCCGCCGTCGCCCCGGTCATGACATCCGTGGCGGAGGTGGCCTGAGTGCGACCACCGCTCAACGGTGCGCGGGTGGTAGTGGTGAACTGGCGCGACCGCGGGCATCCGCACGCCGGTGGCGCCGAGGAATACGCCGCCCGCATGGCGGACGCGATGACCGCCGCCGGGGCGCAGGTCACCTTCCTCACGGCCAAGGGGGAGGGGCAGAGCGGCGGCGACGAGTCGACCGTGCGTCGCGGCGGCCGGTGGACGGTGTACTTCTGGGCGCTGTTGTGGCTGCTGCGCAACCGAAGCCGCATCGACCTGGTGATCGACTGCCAGAACGGGATCCCCTTCTTCAGCCCCCTGGTGGTCGCCAGGTGGACGAAGGTCGTGCTGGTGGTGCACCACGTGCACGACGCCCAGTTCGCCGTGCACTTCCCGCCGTGGCTGGCCCGGATCGGCCGCTGGCTCGAAGGTCCTGCCGCGCGCAGGGTCTACCGCCACGCGGTGACGGTCGCCGTGTCGCGGTCCACCGTGCGCGCGATGCGCGAGCGCCTCGCCTGGCGTGGCCGGATCTTCGTGGTGCCCAACGGCACGGACCACCCGCCGTCCGCGGACGGCACACGTTCCTCGCACCCCTCGCTGGTGTGCCTGGGCAGGCTCGTCACGCACAAGCGGGTCGACCGGCTGATCGAGATCGTCGGCACGCTGCGCGGCCACTGGCCCGGTCTGCGCCTGCACGTGATCGGCCGTGGACCGGACGAAGCCGCGGTGCGCAAGGCCGCGGCACCGTTCGCGGATTCCGTCGTGGTGCACGGTTTCGTCGACGACTCGACGAAAAGCGCTCTGCTGCGGGAATCCTGGCTCAACGTCACCTTGTCGGACGGCGAAGGCTGGGGACTGGCCGTGATCGAGGCGGCCGCGCACGGCGTCCCGACCGTCTGCCGCGAGGTCGACGGGTTGCGCGACTCCGTGCGGCACAAGGAGACCGGCTGGCTGGTGCGGGACGGCGAGGACGTCGGCGGCGCGATCCACGACGCCCTCACGCTGCTGGCCCGCCCCGACGACGCCACGGCCATGGCCGACGCGTGCCGGGCCTGGGCCGCCGGTTTCGACTGGGCCACCAGCGGACGGATGTTCGTCGCCATGGTGTCCACCCTGCTCGACAGTTCAACCACGGGCCGCGTCGACGGCCCATCTCCTGAGGAGGACCTTTGCGACGCGGTGTGACCTTCGTCCTGCTCGGACTCGGCGTGTTCGGGATCGCGACCGGGCTGTTGCTGCGGTTCTACGCCTATCCGGCCCTCGCCCAGATCCCGCACGACCCCAAGACGACCGCGGTGGCCCAGGGCAGCGGCATCACCGCACTCGTCTACGTGGAGAAGGACGGAGGCCAGGCCCTGCCGGAGATCCGCCGCGACCTCAGCCTGACGTCGATCACGACCGTCTCCGGTGACCTGCGGGCGCCCGAGGTCCAGGCCGACAACGGCGTGACCACGTGGGTCGAGACCAACCGCATCACGGAGGACAAGGACGAGCGGACGCTCAGCGCGAGCGTGCGTGAGCTGTGCCTGGACCGGTTCACCGCGGAGGCCGTCGCGCCCTGCACCACGCAGTACCTCCAGAAGGAAAAGTCGGAGAACGGCAAGGACACGAAGATCCGTGGCGCGCGCGGCCAGGTTCAGTTCCCCGGACTGAACTTCAAGTTCCCCTTCCAAACCGAGAAGCGGACCTACCCCTGGTACGACAGCGGGGTGGGCAAGCCGGTGGACGCCAAGTTCGACGGTGAGGAGGAACTGCAGGGCCTGTCGGTGTACCGGTTCAAGCAGTCCGTGCCGCCCACCGACGTCGACGGCCGGGACGTGCCCGGCTCGCTGGTCGGCAAGCCCGAACCGACCGTCTCGGTCAGGTTGTACTACCAGGCGGAAAAGACGCTGTGGGTCGAGCCGGACACCGGCGCGCTCATCAAGGTGCGTCAGTCGGTGAAGCAGGAGTTGCGCACCTCGGACCAGAACTCGGGTCAGGGCACCGCGGTGTTCGACGGAACGTTGGAGCTCAACAAGAAGACGGTCGAAGCCAACGTGCGGGTGGCCGGGGACAACAAGTCCAAGCTGTGGCTGCTCACTGGCCTTCCGGTGATCCTGTGGATCGTGGGTGGCGTCCTGCTGGCCGCCGGCATCGTCCTGCTGCTCGCCGGCCGCCGCCGTACCGCCTAAGGTTTTTTCCGCAGGACCAGCACGAGGTTCCAGGACACGACCTCGCGAAGCACCGGAACCCGCACGACCCAGGTCGCCCACCACGGGTGATACCTGGGAAGTGCGCGTTCCAGGTCGGCTTCCGGGTGGTTCCGTGCCCAGCGCAGCGCCGAGCCGACGGACACCGCGAAAAGGCTTTCCCCGTAACGGTTCTTGGGCTCCTGGCCGTGGTTGTCCCGGAAGCGGCGGCGGGCGTAGTGGCCGCCGATGAAGTGCCACGGCGAGGTTTCGTGGCCGCCCCAGGGGGAGTACCACGGCGTGAACGACAGGAACACCGTCCCGCCGGGCTTCGTCACGCGCACCATCTCGTCGAGCATCGTGCGCGGCTCGTCCACGTGCTCCAGCACGTTCGACGAATAGCAGATGTCCACTGAGGCCGTTCGGATGGGCAATCGCGTGCCACTGGCCCGAATCATTCCTTCGGTGTACTCGCCGCGGGCCGACAGTTCGCCGACATCGGGATCCAGGCCGACGTAGTAGGCGCCGGCCGCGCGGAACGCGTCGGCGAAGTACCCGGGGCCGCCACCGACGTCGAGAAGACTCCGGCCGGCGAGGGAGGTGAACTCGGCGACCTGCCGTGCGGAGTCCTCGGCCAGCAACCGGTAGAAGGTGTCCCGGTCGGTCTGCTCGTTGCGGAACGCCTTGAACAGGCGGATCGACCGGTCCAGCGTCGCCTGGCTCGGCACCTTACGGCGTGCCGTAGTTGACGGTGTCGGGGTTGGAGTTGTTGGGCGCCGGGGCATTCTTGAGCTGGACGGTCTCGTTCGGCGTGAGAGAGTTGACCAGGATGTACGTTCCGCCACCGGCGAACGCGAGCCCGGCGACGACCGCGATGACGGCACCGATCAATGTGCGCACGCTTGCTCCTCGACTGTCCGCGAGTGACTGGATCGCCTGAATCTACCGGCTGGTAATAGCAGCCACAATAGGCTGAACGCGACAACCGTCAGTGCGCCGAGATCTCCTGCGACAACAGGCAATCGCGGCGCTCCGGCCGGTGGCGGCGCGATCACCCCCGGCACCCGGTAGAGGGTCAGCCACGGCCCGGACCACACCTCCCGCAGACCCCTGAGCACGCCGGGATCGACCGAGCCGGGGGTCCCGTGCTCCACCAGCACCCAGCCGATCCCGAACGCGCCGAGATCGTCGTTCCGGGCCATCGCCCGGCGAATCGTCGCGACCCTGACGTCTTCCCCGGACACCGGTCTGCCACCGACGTACACGACGTCGTCGATGACGACGGTCCTCGGCAGGAACCGGGGCGCCGGATCGAGTTGCGTCCGGTCGCCGTTCCAGGAGAACCGCCGGAACGCGGACATCGGCAGGGCCAGCACGTCGCCCGCTCCGTCGTCCGCCGCCAGCACGGTGCGCACGGCACTCCAGTCGGCCGGGTAGTCCACCACCTCCAGGCGCCCCAACCCCGCCCAGGCGAAGTCGGGCATCGTGATCAGCGGGAGCAGCGCCGCCAGCGCCACGAGCGCGGTCCTGTTGGTCAGGTACTTCCCCGCCGCCTCCACACCGAGGGCGAACCCGAGTGAGAGCGGGAGCGCCCACCACGCGGCCCACTTCTGCGAGTCCCGCAGCAGACCCGCGCCGGGCACGTGGGAAACCGCCCACGCCAGCACGTCACCACCGCCCGGCAGCGTGCCGAACACCGCGATCGCGACGCCGATCGCGCCGAGGACGACGAACGAACGCGCGGGCGCCAGGCCCCATCGCGGCGCGAGCGAACGCAGCCCCACCAGGGCTACGGCGACCGACAGCAGGGTGATCACCGGCAGCAGTGGCATCCCCCGGCTGCCCGGCACGACCTCGGCGTTCCAGATCCCACCGAGGCCGAGCACGCTGGTGACCGGAGAACCCCAGTTCTCGGCCCTGGCGGCGAACGCCCCGACACCGACCGGACTGGACAGTGAACCGCCGGGGTGCAGCACGGAAGGCAGCAGCCACGGCATGTTCAGCAGGACCGTGACCGGCACGGTGACCGCGAGTTTGCGGCGGCCCGAGCACACGACCGCGAGCACCGCGGCGATGATTCCACCGGACGGCGTGAGGACCGCGGGAGCGCAGGCCAGGATCAGCTTCGGGAGCGCTTTGGGTTCCCCTCGGCGGACCGCGAGCCCGGCCGCCGCGATCCACGGCAGGCAGGCGTACGTGACCACGTACGGCCAATGGCCCATGAAAAGTCGCTCGGCCACGTACGCGCTCCACCCGTACCAGACCGCGGCGACGACCCGGATCGCCACCGAGTTCGTGGGCACGAGCCTGCCCGCGCCGAGCGGACCGGCGAACAAGGCCGCCAGGAGCACGATCTTCTGCACGACGTCGCCCGGCAGCAGGGCGGTCGCGAACGACATCACCGCGTCCGCCGGGACCGACCTGGGCAGCGCCGAGCCGAGGCCGAGGCTGTCGGGCAGGAGCGACTGGTCCGGCGCGAACACCATGTCGTAGTTCAGGACGAAGCCGCGGCCGAGCAACGGGGTGAGCACGAGCAGGGCGAGCACGGCGGACACCGCGGGCAGAACCAGCCGCATCGCACCCACTCTTCTCGTCGGCAGCCCGGAACCTGGACTGCGGGACTATAGTTCCCCGACCATTACCCCTCGGTAACTTTGGGGACGAAGCCAGTGACGGACACACTTGGGGCCAGGACCCGCGTCGACGCGATCGCGGTCGCGGTGGCCTTCGGCGGCAGCAATGTCGCCAGCTACCTGCTCACGGTGATCGCCGCGCGGCTGCTCGCGCCGCCGGTCTTCGGGGAAATGGGCTCGCTGCTGGCGCTCCTGGCGATCGGTGCGGTGCCGGCGATGGGCTTGCAGACCGTGATCGCCCTGCGGGTGGCGCGGGCGCCCGAACAGGATCGCGGGCCGCTGGTGACGCTCGGTCTGATGACCAGTGCCACCGTCCTGGTCACCGCGCTGGCCGTCTCGCCCGTGCTGATGGCGTTGCTGCACCTGCCGGGGCCGTGGGCGGTGCTGCTGCTCGCCTGCTCGCTCGCGCCGATCACGCTCGTCGGCCTGTGCTACGGAGTCCTGCAGGGCACGCAGCGGTTCCGGTCGATGGCCCACCTGATCGCGACCGAGGGGGTCGGGCGGGTCGGCGGCACGCTGCTCGGCCTGTTCGTGTTCCGCACGCCCGCCGGGGCGTTCGCCGGGACGGTTGCGGGGTCGGTCGTCGTCGCTTTCGTGGGCTGGCTGATCTGCGGCAGACCGGTGCCGGGCCCCCGCACCGCGGGGCACGTGCGCGACGTGCTGCACACCGCGCAGGCGTTGCTGGCGCTGGTGCTGCTGGTGAACCTGGACCTGGTGCTGGCCCGGCACAGCCTTCCCGCCCGTGAGGCGGGGGAGTACGCGGTGGGCTCGGTGATCACCAAGATCGCGTACTGGCTGCCGTACGCGATCGCCGTCGTCGTCCTGCCCAAGCTGGCCGACGAGAAGGCCCGCCGCCGGATCGTGCCGATCGCACTGGGCGTCTGCGCCGCCGTGGACGCGGTGGTGGTACTGGGTTGCGCGGTGTTCGGCCGCACGGTGGTGTCGCTCGTCGGCGGTTCTGCCTACGCGGCGAGCAGCCTTCCGGTGTGGCTGTTCGCCCTGGTCGGATCGCTGCTGTCGCTCGTGCAGATCCTGTTGTACTCCAGGATCGCGGGCGCCGACCGCCGGTCCACGTCACTGACCTGGCTGGCGGTCGGGTTCGAGGTCGTGCTCGTTCTCGGCTGGTGGCACGGTTCGCCGACCCAGGTCGTCGCCGGGGCCGTCACCGCCACCGCCCTGCTCGCCTGCTTCGGAGCCCTGATCGAGTTCCGGTCCCGTGTCGAACCAGTCGAGGCACGGTGACACCGCCGCGGCCAGGGCGACGAGGACGGCGGCCTGCGTGGCGGTTCCGTACGCCCAGTCCTGCCCGTGTCCTTGCAGGCGTCCGACGACCGCGATCCCGGTGGCGGTCGCCATCCCGGCGACGACGATCAAGGCCGTGACGTTGAACCGCACGGTGAACCGCTGGGCCACGGCACGGACGAGCAGGCTCGCGATCAGCAGGACGACCGGCAGGATCCCGCCGACGGCCGCGAGCAGCACCACCAGCACCGCCGGCACCCACCGCTTGCCCGCGGGGGACGTGGTGATCCGGACCCGTCTGCGCACCGGTAAAAGCGTGACCAACAGCAGGAGCGTCGCGGCGACGGCGCCGACCAGAAGCCGTTGCCGGTAGGTGGTGTCGGGCTCGAAGTCCAGCACCACGGTCGTCACGCCACCGGCCGGCAGCACCCAGGCCTGCTGCCACCCGTCGATCCTGGTGCGGGCGAGCGGCTCGCCGTCCACCTTGGCCACCCAGCCGTCGTTGGCGTTCTCCGGGATGCTGAGGACCGCGGCCTGCCCGGCGGCCACCCGCAGTTCACGGTGTGCGACACCCCACTGCTCGAAGTCGATCGCGCGGTGACCCGGCGGCGGCTCGGTGGCGGCCGCGGTGCTGGGCCGCAGGGTGAGGTCCTGCACCACGAAGGAGGCCGATCGAGCTGTGCTCACCTCGTGCTCCCGACCTCCGAGGTCGACGCCTTCGACCAGGTCCCGACAGGTGCCCAGCGGTAGCGGACGGTGCTGGAACACGTCCCGCAGCGTGCCGGAAACCGTGGTGGCGTAGGCGGTTCCGTCGATGGTGACGGCCGGGCCGGAGCCGCACGGCACGGTGAACGGGGTGTCCAGCGGGATCGGCCGCACCAGATCGGGCGCACCGACGATCTCGACGTCGCTGATGCCCACCGGTCCCGGCACGCGGTCGGGAACCCCTTCGCTCTTCTTGATCGTGATGTCCAGCCGGTCGGTGGTCGCGACGAAGTCGACCGAGCCGTCGGAGAACACCGGCACGGTCCGGCTCAGCTCCGGGGTGGTGATCTGCACCTCGGTCGGGCGGGACGCGCCGGACAGCGCCGACGTGGTCAGCCGCAAGCCGGTCACGTCGCGGGCGGTGGGCCAGGCCAGGCGCAGCGTGGGTTCCTCGTCGGTGTAGTCGGCGATCCACGTCGTGGTGGGGTTCACGTCGACCGCGGCCAGAGGCGCGGCGGCCGGGTCACCGGCCAACTGGGTCGTGCTGGAGACGGTCAACCCCGGTGCGGTGACAGGGAGGGTGCCGCCGACGGTGGGCAGGACCGTCCCTTCGAGACGGTAGTTGGCGTCGTCGCGGGTGCGGAAGAGCCGGTGGACCCCGTCAGGTTCCTCGCCGCTCCTGGCCAGTCCCACGTCGCACCGCTGGTCGCCGTCGGTGCCGGTGCAGGAGTAGCGCGGCTGAGGGCCGCGGCTGAAGGCGAACGTCGTCCGCTGTTCGGGGCCGGGCAGGACGTCGGTGGGCACCCGCAACGCCCGTTGGGCGGTCACTCCGGGCACCGACAGTTCGGCGATGCCGACGGAGCCGCTGGTCAACTGCGCCGCGACCGACAGCACGGTGATCCGGACCCTGCTCGTGAGCCCAGGCGACACCGCGAACACCTGCTCCGCGGTGCCCCTGGCGACCTCGTGGTCGCGGAAACCCGAGTCGGTGGTGATCCTGATCCGGGTGACCGGCCAGCCGACCCGGATGTCGTCGACCATCCGCAGCGCCACCTGGTCGACGACCCGCGGTGTGTCCAGGCCGACTTCGAGCCACTGCCCGGCCGGTCCGGCGAGGGTGGAGGACTGCCAGGCGCTGTACGGATCTCCGTCGATCGCGGCGAATGGCATGGACGACGGGTCGGAGGCGCGGACGGAGTCCGCGAACCCGGCCGAACTCGACGCGGTGACGCCGCGGATCCCGCGGTAGGCCGCGACCGTCAGGTGCTCCGGACCGGGGAACGGCAGGATGTCGGACACCGGTCGGTCCAGCCTCGGCCGCTCGTCGGCAGCGAGCGTCTGGCTCAGGTTGTCGCGCACCCGCCCGACGTTGCGCTCCCGATGGCGCAGCCCGTCCGTGACGAGCCAGTCCCGGCTCTCGGGCGCGCCGCCGTCACCGGCCAGCACGGCAGGACGATCTCCCCGCAGCACCCCCGAGTCGAGCAGCGGCAACAGGGACTCCGGCCCGCCGCTCACCGTCGCGACGTCCTCGGCGTTCACCGCGACCGCGCGCGGCACCGACCGCTTCACCTCGTAGATCTCCAACGCGGGTGCGGGCGCGGCGTCGAGGTCGATCGAGTTGACGACCGGCTGGTCACCCGGCTTGACCACCGGGCCGAACGTCGTCACGCGTTCGATCCCGGCGGAGCGGGCCAGCGCGTCCCGCATCATCGTGACCGGTGGCGCACCGGTGGCGACCCGGTCGATGTCGTTGCGCACCAACAGGAACCTGTGCCCGGACCGAGCGAGGAAGTCGGCCAGTCCTGGTGCGCCGCGCCCGTCGGCGAGCGCGTCCTCGACCGCGTCCATCAGCCGGGTGTTGCCCTCCGAGCCGAGCGGGATCTGGCTGCGCAGCGCCCAGGGTGACCGGGCCAGCGCCTGGGCGGGCTCGTCGACCGTCTTGCCCCAGGTGTACTCGCCGAACCCGGTGCCGGGCAGCAGGAGGGTGCGGGCGTCCGGGTCGTTGTCGGCCAGCCACGTCATCGCGGAACGCCAGTAGTCCGGGATCTCCTGCCACCCCGGCCCCGGCCGCAACGTGAGCGTCCACGCGGGCGTGGCCATCACGGCCACCAGCAGGACGCCGACGGCGAGCCGGACCTTGCCCGCGACCGCGGTGGTCGCGGCGGCCGGGATTCGGACGCGTGACACCGCGTGCATGAACGCGAGCATCAACGGCAGCCGCAGGCCGGGCTCGAACTTGTGCACGTTGCGCAGGGGGGCCAGCGGACCGTCCAGCAGGGCGCGAACGGTGTGGGACAGCGGACTGTCAAGTGCCCCGACGTAGCCGATGGTCATCACGGCGACGCCCGCGATGACGCCGATCGTCAGGAAGAGCCGCTCCGGCAGTCCGCGGCGGACCAGCCCGGCGAGGCCGGCCGCGGCGAGGAGCCCGGTGGCCAGCATCAGGACCGGGTGGTCGACCAGCATGAAACCGGAGGGCCACCACGGGCTGCCCTGCACGACGTAGGCCACCCACTGGTTGGTGCCGCGCAGGACCTGGAACAGCGACGTCGGCGCCGTGGTGTTGGCGGCCGACTCGACGTAGTCGACGAACGGCAGGCTGTACTCGCCGAGCAGCATCAGCGGCAGCAACCACCACAGCACGGCCGCCACCACGGACGCGAACCACCAGAGCACGAGCCGGACGTGCCGCGCGGTCCACTGCCGGGTCAGCAGCCACAGACCGGGCAGCAGCAGGACCGTGAGCACCAGCGCGCCGTTCATCCCGCCGACGCCGAGGGTCGCCAGCCCGGACAAGCCGGCCGCCCGTCGTGGCGAGGAGATCCGGTCGGCCTTGATCAAGGGCAGCAGGATCCACGGCAGCATCACGGCGGCGACCATCTCCGCCGACAGCGGGCCGATCTCGGTGAGCATCCGCGGCGCCAGCGCGTACGCGACGGCCCCCAGGTACTGCGCCGGGGCGGTGCCGATCCGCAACGCCCGCGCGACCGCGAGGACACCGCCGAACGCGCCGCACAGCAGCAGGGCGCACCACAGGCGTTGGGAGATCCACGGCGGCAGCCCGAGCACGTGGCACACCGCGAAGTACGGCCCCATCGGGAACAGGTAGCCGTACGCCTGGTTCTGCAGTTCGCCACCGCTGGCCGCGGGGTTCCACAGGTGCAACGCGCGGCCGAGGAACGCCAGCGGGTCGACCACGAGGTCGAGCTTGGTGTCGAAGGTCGTGCGGCCGGGGCGTTGCAGGAACGACAGCAGCGTGAGACCCAGCATGACCCATGCCGTGGGGTTGCGGTGCAAGCCCACGGCCATCCTGACGCGCGTCACCTCTTGCGGACGACGTATCTCGTGGACCGCCAGTGGCTGACCGGGATGTCCTCGGACACGCTGTCCACCACCTCACCGCCGTGCTCGGCCACCACGGCGCGGAGCCGGTCCGGCGCCAGCGCGGTCATCCGCATCGGCGCCGGGTAGCGCAGCACGACGCGCTGTC
The DNA here is from genome assembly GCF_011067745.1 of Lentzea alba. GTDB lineage: Bacteria > Actinomycetota > Actinomycetes > Mycobacteriales > Pseudonocardiaceae > Lentzea > Lentzea alba. The sequence goes on along the minus strand of NZ_JAAMPJ010000007.1, from coordinate 9,890 downwards.
CCCAGGCCACCAGGCGGTAGGGCGCGAACCGCCAGAGCACGCCCCTGAACGTCCACAACGGACTCGTCGTGCACTGCAACACCGCCACGCCACCGGGACGCAGCACGCGCATGAACTCCGCCAGGTAGCCCTCGATCGCCGTGCGCGGCAGGTGCTGCAACACCAGTTCGGTGTAGACCAGGTCGAAATCTCCGTCGGGGAACCGGTGCAGATCCGGCGTGTCGTTGTGGACGAACCGGCACTTCCCGCCGCTGCGGTCCAGGTTCTCGGCGGTGGAGAGCATCGGCGGCGAGACGTCCACGCCGACGACCTCGTCGGCGTGCTCGGCCAGCGCCTGCGACAGCCGCCCGGCCCCGCACCCGAAGTCCAGCACCCGCCGCCAGGTCACCGGCAGGCCGAGCCGGGCGAGCCACTCACGGGCGACCGCCACGTCCTGGCGCCCCAGCTCGAGGAACTGGTCGACCTCCCACCGGCCGCCGCGCTTGTCCGGCGCCACGTGTACCGCCCACAGCGGATCCGCTTCGCCGAGCCGGGTCCAGTCGCGGCGCACCTGGTCGAAGGTCATTCGCCGGAGTGTAGGTCCGGTCACGTCGCAGGGGAACCGATCCGGACGTCCACCACGCACATCGGGTCCACAGCGGTGCCGCGGTTGACCTCCAGCCGGTCGGAGCCGCCGTTCACGACCACGTACAGCACGTGCAGGCCCTCGGCGAAGTTCACCTCCTGGGCGACTGTTCCCAGCGCGAGCCGCACCGGGCCCGCGCTGGAGGTGTAGTACTCCATCCGCAGCAGCCGACGGCCCTCCACCCGGCTGCTCAGCGGAATCGTCACGACCTGGCCGCCGACCGGGTAGCCGCAGTCGGCCACCGGACCTTTCCTGCCGACGATCGGATCCTTGACGCCGGTGATCTTTTGCGGCGATCCGTTGTCGTCCAGCAGGAACATCTCCTCCGCGGGCTGGTCGAACTTCGGCCGCTGCGGGAGCAGGCCGATCACCCTGGACGCCTTGCCGTCCTCGATGAGCCACACCGACATGATCGCGTCCGGGACGCTCGTGTCGTAGAGCGCGATCGACGGGTTCGCCGCCAGCGCGGCTCGCGCGGTGCTGACGTACTGCTCCGACTTGGCGAACCGCAGACCGGGTGCGAGCCACAGGAAGCTGAACGTGGCGCTGATCCCGAGCAGCGTCACCAGGCCGAGCACGACCGGCCTCCTCAGCCCGCCGGAGTGCTCACCGGGGCGGAGGTACGCGAACGTCGCGCAGAGCGCGGCGATCGGGACCGCGTCGGCGATGTAGCGGGGGTCGTTGCCGATCAGCGGTCCGATCTCGGGCAGCCGGGTCACGATCACCAGAAGCAGGTCGACCGCGAGGTACCCGGCGAGCATCAGCCACGCGGCCCCCGCACGTCGGGGTGCCTTGAGCAGAGCGCCGACGAGCACCAGCACGGCCACCGCGGCCACGGCCAGGCGCAGCCACAGCGGCGACGTCGAGATGGTCGCACCGGGTGCGGGACCGGTCCACGGGCCGCCGAACAAGCCCGGCAGGAAGGTGTTCAGCACCGCGTTGCCGACGAACTCCGCGATGAAGTCCGCGGACGGCAGGTCGTTCTTGACTCGGCTGGTGGTCAGGGCGACGAACAGGACGGCGAACCCGGCGACGACGGCGCCGTGCGCCAGCCACACCCGCCAGGGCGCCTTTTCGCCCAGCAGCACCGTGATCCCGAACAGCACGGCGATGAACAACGCCGCCTTCTCGTAGAAGGCCAGACCGGCGACGGTCCACAGCAGGGTGATGACGACCTGCTTCGCGGCGCGAGTGCGCAGGTAGGTCAGGTGCGCGTTGATCGCGCCGAACATGGTCAGCAGCAACGGGAAGAGCTGCACGCCGTAGGCCCACCACAGCGTGGGGTACAGGATCAGGGGGGAGAACGCGTACACCGCGAACGGCAACAGCAGTGTCCAGCGCGACCCGAAGCACCGCGTCAGCACCCGCCAGAACAGCACGGACGCCACCGCGAGCATCATGAGCAGGGGGATCACGGCGAACACGTGGCTCAGCGGCGCGACCGCCGTGATGAACCACGCCAGCAGGAACATGCCGGGCGCCAGGTGGCCGCTGTAGTCCTGGAAGAGGTAGTCGAGGTCGAACGGCCCGTGGGCCGCCGCCCGGTGCAGGATCACGAAGTCGTCGTGCCCGAAGTAGCCGTTGAACGCCATCCAGGCGTGGATCGCGAACGGGATGACGCCGATCGCGACCGCGGCCAGGGTAATGGGCCGGGGCCAGGCCAGGACGACCTGCCGCGGTTCGGTGGTGGTGGTGGTGGTGGTGGTCACTTCTCCAGCAACCTGCCCATCGCTGCGTAGAAAACGTCGACGATCTTGGTCGGGTCCTCGGTGGTGTAGGCGTCGCCGCCGGTCGCCCGCGAGATCGCCCGCAGCTCGACCGGGTCGATGTCCGGCCCGATGCCGATGCCGATGATCTGCAGTGGCCGTTTCGGGTCCTGCAACTCGGCCAGTTGGGCGAGCAGCTGTTCCTGGGTGATCCCTTGGGGGTCCTCGTTCTTGCCGTCGGTGAGCACCACCACCAGGTTGATCCGGCCCGGCTCCCAGTTCTGCCGGGCCGAGGTGTAGGCGGCCAGCACCGAGTCGTACAGGCCGGTGGCGCCGTTGCGGATCGCCTTGACCTTGCGGAGTTCGTCCAGCGAGCCGTCGGCCAGGAGCTCACCCACCGGCCGCACCGGCAGGAGTTCCTTGTAGTCCTTGTCGCCGTCGAGGTTCGTGGAGAACCGCCACAGGCCGATCTTCGTGGTCGGTTTGAACAGCCTGATGCCCAACTCGGCGGCCTTGATGGTGAGCGTCATCCGGTCGGTGGCGGTCTCGGGGACGACCTGGGCCATCGACCCGGACACGTCCAGCAGCACCTGCATCCGGGCGCTGCGGTTGACCGCCGCCCACTGGTTGAGCAGCTGGTCGGGGTCGGCGGGAGGGGCGACCGGCCGGACCACCGCGGCGCTCGAATCCCCGAGCGCCCGCCCGTCGGGCCCGCGAAGGCCCGCCTCGGCGAACTGCCCGGCGGAGGTCTGGTCGAGCAAGCGGCTCAGGAACTGTTGCGCCACATCACGTTTGCCCTGATCGGGACCGGGCAGGACGACGTACGGGTAGTCCAGCGAAGGCACGGCGGGATCGGCGTACACCCCGACCAGACCGTGTTTTCCCAAGTCCGACTCCGGTGTCACCACGCCGTCCAGTGGCCGGGCGGGATCGAACAGCTCGGCGGGCTTCTGGACGGCGTGCTTGGTGAGCTTGCGCAGCGTCAGGGCATAGGAACCGGCCGGGTCCGGAGCGGATCCGCTCAGCTCACCTGTGGCGATCAACGCCGACAGGCCGGCCGGGTCGACGGCCGGGTCGACGAGTCCGATCGCCGTCTCGCCGCTGAACACCTGGGCCCAGGTGGGCGTTCGCTCTGGCCAGCCGAACTGCCGCGCGGCGGTCTCGGTCAGCCCCAGCACGATGGGCGAGGACGCGATCGACGGGCCCGTGACGGGGATGTCCCACGCACCCCGCCGCTGGGCGCGCAGCAGCCACTGGGACGACTCCGGGATCCACACATCCGGTTTGGCCTGTGCGAGGGACTCGACGGCCTCAGCGGAATCCCGCGCTATCACCTCGACTCGGTAGCACGCGGCACCGTCCTGTTCCGACACGCGGGCCACGGCCGAGGCGATGCTCGGCGCGGCCACGACGCTGAGCGTGGCGACCGTGTCACAGCTCGAAGAGGAGAGCCGTTCGTGCAGGTAGTCGAAGCCGAACCACCCGGCGAGTGAAAGAACGAGCAGGATGCTCAGGATCACCACCGGTGAGTCCGAACGCCGAGCCACAGGCCCCAACCCCTCGTCGCCGCTGACTGGTCGGGCCAGCCTAGCCCGAAGACGGCAGCGAGTCGGTCTTGGTCGGGGGTGGTTTCGGTGAGCATGCGACGGTCTTTGAGCTGACGGAAGGAGAACTCGGCGTCGGACTGCAGCAGGGGAGATGTGGCGTCACCAGCGCGCTGAACGCGGCGTGGTCACCCGCTCGGGCGGCGACGAGCAGATCGCTCATGCGGCCACCGTAGACGGCCGCACGTCGGACGAGGTGTGCACGATGCTGGAGATCTCGCCGGCGAACCAACGGGTGCTGCTACACCGCGGCCGTGCGACGGTCCGGGCGCACCTGGAGACGTACTTCGCGACGGCGGGAGAAACGGCATGACGTGCGAGGAGTTCGTCGAACTCGTGACAGCGTTCCTGGAGGGGACGCTGGACGAGGCGGCCGAACACGCGTTCGTCGCACATCTCGCCGAGTGCCCTGGGTGCGAGCGGTATCTCGACCAGTTCCGTGCGACCATTGCCGAACTCGGTGAGCTACCCCCGGAGTCGCTGCCGGACGAGACACGTGAACGGCTGCTGGACGCGTTCCGGACGTGGCGTCGTCCGTGAAGTGTGACCCAGGAGGTGAGATGTCCGTCGACGTCCGCCCCGAGCTACGAGCTGGCCGATGCGCCGGAGCATCACAGCCGACCTGGTCCGGCTGCGAAACCGTCTGGAACGCTGAGTCCAGACTAACGACGGTTCACAGGAGCCGTTCGCTCCTCTTACCTTCGGTGGAAGATCGGAAACCCTGCACCCGTCCGCCTCGGCGGCCGGGATTTCCGTGAGGAGCCCAACTTCATGAAACCCCTGCGTTTGGGGGTGCTCGCCGTGCTCACCGCATCGGCGGTCGCCCTCACGATGTCGGGCGCGTCCGCGCACGACCCCGACACTCCCGAAGGACAGGCGGCGGCCAAGGCGTTCATGGCCGACTACCAGCCCGCCGAGCGGCATGCCGTGACGAATACCGCGGCCGGTGTGCCGTGCGTCGACGGCAAGGCCGACATCTACCCCTGCAAGAACGTCGACCTGCTCAGCGTCCTGCCGCTGAACCAGATGGGCGGCGGCAACGGCAACGACATCTGGGGCTGGACCGACCCGTCCTCCGGCAAGGAGTACGCGATCGTCGGCCGCACCAACGGCACGGCGTTCGTCGACGTGAGCACTCCGACCGCACCGCGTTACCTGGGCAACCTGCCGTCCAACGGTGGCAGCAGCACGTGGCGTGACATGAAGGTCTACAAGGACCACGCGTTCATCGTCGCCGACTTCATCAGCGGCCACGGCATGCAGGTCTTCGACCTCACCCGCCTGCGGACGATCACCACGCCGCAGACGCTCACGGCGGACACCGTGTACAAGGAGTTCGGCCCGGCGCACAACATCGCGATCAACGAGGAAACCGGCTACGCGTACGCGATCGGCTCCAACACGTGCCGCGGCGGTCCTCACATGGTCGACATCCGCACGCCGAAGTCGCCGAAGAACGCGGGCTGCGTGTCGCAGGACGGGTACACGCACGACAACCAGTGCGTGATCTACCGCGGTCCGGACGCGGCTTACCGCGGCAAGGAGATCTGCTTCAACTCCAACGAGGACACGCTGACGATCGTCGACGTGACCGACAAGGCCAACCCGGTGCAGATCTCGCGCAAGGGCTACTCGGGTGCGCAGTACTCGCACCAGGGCTGGCTCACCGAGGACCAGCGCTACTTCCTGCTCGACGACGAGCTCGACGAGTCGCGCGGCACCGACAAGCGCACGAAGACCTACATCTGGGACCTGGCGTCGCTGGCCAACCCGGTGCACACCGGCACCTACAACTCGCCCGCGTCGGCCATCGACCACAACCAGTACATCAAGGGCAAGTACTCCTACCAGGCCAACTACCAGGCCGGACTGCGCATCCTGGACGTCAGCGGCGTCGCCTCCGCACAGCTGACCGAAGCCGGGTTCTTCGACATCTACCCGGCGGCGAACGAGGCCAAGTTCAACGGGGCGTGGAGCAACTACCCGTACTTCGCCAGCGGCATCGTCCTGGTCAACGGCATCGAGCAGGGCCTGGTCGTCGTCAAACCAAACCTGGGAGCTGTGGAACCACCACCTCCGGGAGGGAAGTTCGAGAACACCACCGACGTGTCCATTCCGGACGCGGGCGCGGCGGTGACGTCCTCGGTTTCGGTGTCCGGGCTCAGCGGCAAGGCCCCCGCGACGCTCAAGGTGAACGTGGACATCAAGCACCCGTACCGCGGTGACCTGGTGATCGACCTGGTGGCCCCGGACGGCACGGCCTACCGGCTCAAGGGTTCGAGCAACGACAGCGGCGACAACGTGATCGCGACCTACGACGTGAACGCCTCCGCCGAGGACGCCGTGGGCACGTGGCAGCTGAAGGTGCAGGACGTCGCTCGTTCCGACGTCGGTCACCTCGACGCCTGGAGCCTGCAGTTCTGAGGTGAGGTGCCCCGGCTTCGGCCGGGGCACCCCGGTGGGGTGGATCATGCGCAAGCTGGGTTTCGTCGACTGGGTGTTCGCACTGGTGGCTGTCGCGATCGTGGTCGGAGGTGCGATCGCGTTGGTCCGCCCGTCCTCCGGCCCGGCGCACTCACTGCACCAGCAAGCCGCAGTCGCTCCAGCGAGCCACAGCGATGGACTGTCCGAAGTGGAGGGTGGCTACCGCTTCGAGCGCGTCGTCATGCCCGAGAGCCGCGGAACCGCGGTCCCGGTGGCGTTCCGCATCCTCGGCGCCGACGGCAAACCCGTGACCCGGTTCCTGGACAACCAGACCAAGCAGATGCACTTCTTCGTCGTCCGCGACGACATGCACGTGTTCCGGCACCTCCACCCGACGCTCAACGGCGACACCTGGCACATCACCGCCGACCTGCCCGACGGTGGTGCCTACCGGATGTTCGCCGAGTTCATCCCAATGGACACCAAGGATCCGCGGCATCCAGTGGTGCTGGGCGTCCCGTTCAGCCTCGCCGGTGACACCTCGCTGGTTCCCGTCCCCGCACCGGACGCGAACGCCCGAACCGCAACGGGGTACTCGGTGACACGGGTGGACGAGCCGGCCGCACTCCCGCTGCTGAACGAACGCAAGCTGCGATTCGCCATCCGCACCCCGGACGGCGCACCGGTCGAGTCACTTGAACCGCATCTCGGTGCCAACGGCCACATGACCGGCTTTCACACAATGCTGCTCTCCGCAACGCACCTGCACCCCGTCGAGCCGCTCGGCGCACCGCTGATCAACGGCGAGCTGACCTTCCGGTCAGCGTTCGCCGAACGCGGTGAGTACCGGCTCTTCCTCGAGTTCTCCCACGGCGGACGGTTGCACACAGCGGCAGTCACCGTTGCAGTTCAATGAGGCGGCCCGTGGGGTCAGTTGTGTCGGTGTACGACGGCAACCGGGCACTGGGCTTGGTAGAGCACGGCGTGGCTGACTGAACCGAGCACTGCCCTCCGTAGAGCGCCGCGGCCGTGGCTGCCCACGACGAGTAGTCCTGCGTCGTCGGCGGCGTCGAGCAACGCCTGCGCGGGGCCGTGGAACGAGACGTGCCGCTCCACGCGGACGTCCGGGTGGCTTTCCTGGTGGCCTGCCAGGCAGCGGGCGATCACCGCTTCGGATTCCGCGTGCACCTGGTTCCAGTTGTAATCCCAGTTCTGTACCGGCGCGAGTGCTTCGATCGGCATGTCGGACCACGCGTGGACGGCGAGCAGATCGCGGCCGCGGCGACTGGCGAACTCGAAGGCGAAGCCGATGGCCGTCGCGCTGGTCTCGGATCCGTCGACGCCCACCACGACGCGACCGTCGGCCGCTTTTGCGTCTCGCACAACCACAACCGGAAGTTCGTGGTGGACGGCGAGGTCGGCGGCGGTGGAGCCGAGCAGCGCCCGTGTCAGGCCGGAACGGCCGGACGAGCCGACGACCAGCAGCTCCGCGTCGCGGCCGATTTCACCCAGCACGTCGGTGGGATGGCCGTACTCGACACGCGTGGTGATGTTGAGGCCAGGGGACAGCCGGTTGCACTCGGCGGTGAGGTCGGCCAGATCGTTCTCGGCGCGGGAACGCACCGATTGTTCACTCACCGCATCGGGCAACGGCGTGGACATCGGGGTGAACACCAGTTCCGGGAGCGGTCCCCGGACCACGTGTACGAGCAGCAGCCCACAGTCACGGCTTGCCGCTTCCTCGGCGGCCCAGAGCGCGGCTGAGCGTGCTGGCGGCGAACCGTCGAAGCCCACCACGATCGAGTGCTTTCCGGTTCGGGTCATCTCTAGTTCACCTCCACCGTGCCACGACGGTTACCCGGATCACGCGGCCGGGAAACGTGCGGTTGTGGGTCAGCGTTCGCGGTCTGCGGTGCGATGTCGATCGCGGGCACGCCGTGCGCGCAGTGAGCCGGGGTGGGCCTTGGCGGAGGGATCGCGCCTGGTCTTGACCAGGCTGGCCACCGTGACGACCGCGAGCACCACGGCGATCACGGCGAGGCTGAGCAGCGTGGGGATCTCGGGGACGCGCTTGTCGATGTCCTCGTGCGCCCACTGCAGGATCAGCTTGACCCCGATGAAGGCGAGGATCAGCGCAAGCCCGGTGGACAGGTACACCAACCGGTCCAGCAGGCCCTGCACGAGGAAGAACAAGGCGCGCAGGCCGAGCAGGGCGAAGGCGTTGGCGGCGAAGACGACGTAGGGCTGTGCGGTGATGCCGAAGACGGCGGGGATCGAGTCGAGCGCGAACAGCAGGTCGATGGTCCCGATCGCCACCAGCACCAGGAACAGCGGCGTGACCACGCGCTTGCCACTGTCCCGTGTGAACAGATCGCCTTCCACGTAGTCGTCGGTCACCGGCAGCACTCGGCGTGACGTCTTGACCACGACGTTGTCCTCGATGTCCGGGTCTTCGTCGCGGTGCCGGTACAGCTGCACGGCCGTGTAGATCAGCAACAGCCCGAACAGCAGGAACACGAAGGAGAACAGGGACAGCAGTGTCGCACCGAGTGCGATGAACAAAGCGCGCATGATCAACGCCAGCAGGATGCCGAACGTGAGCACTTTGTGCTGGTGCTCGTCCGGCACTGCGAAGGTCGACATGATGATCACGAACACGAAGAGGTTGTCGACCGAGAGGCTCTTCTCGACCAAGTAGCCAACGAAGTACTCCGTGCCCGGCCCGCTGCCGTAGTGCAGCGTGAACCAGACACCGAACCCGACGGCGACCGCGACGTAGAACACCGACCACGCGGTGGCCTCGCCGAACCCGACGTGATGAGGTCGTTTGGCCGCGACCACGAGGTCCACGGCGAGCAGGACCACGACGAAACCGACGGTCAGCGCCCAGGTCAGGAAGCTGATGTCGAGCTGAGCACTCATGTCACCTCCAGCGCCGAACCCCTCGCCCGGCGCATCACGGGTACCCAGTAACGCGGCGGTGGTCGCCTTCTCGGCCAACTCCATCGGAGATGCCTGGCGAACTGGACCTGTGGCCTGCCGGACCGGCCACTGGACGTGCTGTCCGAGATCTCGCGGCCTGCGGTGTGGGCGCTCAGCGCGTCGACCAACCTGGCCGTGCGGATCTTCGGCGACAATAGCGACGCCGAGGGCGAGCAGCCCACCGCGGGAGATTCACGAGCGACGTCTGAGCGGCTGCGCCGGGCCGTCAGCGGTTCGTAACAACTTGCGCGCCGGTCGTGCGGCAGGATCGGCCCATGTTCGGAATCCGAGTCATGGCCGGGTCACTGGTTCTACTCGCCTCGCTGGCGGCGTGTGGTGGCGATCCGGCGGGTGCGCCGCAACCGGCTCCCACACCGCCGCCGGCCACGTCCCAGACAAGCGCCGCCGCACCGACAAGTGGCGCTCCCGAGGTGCCGGACCAGCTGAAGTTCACCGCCAAGACCGTCGACGGCAAGGACCTCAACGGCGCTGACCTGGCCGGAAAACCGGTCGTGCTGTGGTTCTGGGCGCCGTGGTGTCCCAAGTGTC
>NZ_JAAMPJ010000006.1:225018-579675 GCF_011067745.1 Lentzea alba | reverse complement strand
AGACATCCGCGCCTGGATCGCCGACTGGAACACCCACCCACGGCCGTTCATCTGGACCAAGACCGCCGAAGAGATCCTCGAGTCACTCGCACGCTTTTGTAGGCGAATTTCTGGCGCAGGACACTAGCCTCTTTTAATCACAAAGAAATCAGTGACGAACGCGACCGGGTCGCCCGCTGTGTTGCGGCCGACCCAGGTCGGGTAGACGCCATCACCCCATCCGGTCGAGAACGCCACGACGTTCAGGCCGGACTCGAAGTCCGTGACGTTGGCGGGACCGCGGCCGCCGCCGACCTTGCCGAGCGCGTCGATGAGGTCGCAGTTGCCCACCTCGTCGTCGCTCGCCAGCCGGTCCACCGCCGGGGCGGCGGCGAGGTCGAAGAACGCGCCGGTGCTCGACTTCACCTCGTAGCCGAACTCCTCGTGCATCGGCACGAGCTGGCCGGGCAGCACGGCCGGGGTCCACGAGTACGCGGGCTCGTCCAGAACCGTCACCTTCGCCGCGGCGACGCGATAGCCCTGGCGGAGATCCGGGAACCCGTCGCCGTCGACCCACGAGACGAGGGAGACCGACACCGGGTACGTGCCGGGCTCGACCGCGTCCGTGAACGCCTCGGCGTCCTCCGGCCACACCACGAACGGGTCTGCCGCCACGAGTCTGCCGGTCGGCAGGGCGAGCTCTCCCACCTGTTGCACAGCCACGACCTGCTGCTCACCACCGCCGGTCGGCTTGCCGACGGGCCCGTCGACGAAGAACCGCTCGAACCCGGACCTGATCAGTTGAACCGCCCCCACGCTTAGGCACCTCCAAGGGCATGTTGGCAGAAGGGTCTGACACCCGATCGGGGCACCGGGTCTGTTCGCGTTGCGTGAAGTCCGCCCGGACGCAACCGCGCAGGTGCCAGGCTTGCGGGCATGGGGACGATCGAAGTGGTGCTGGGCGACATCACCGCGGAACGGGTGGACGCGATCGTCACGGCCGCGAACGAGTCGTTGCTCGGTGGCGGCGGCGTGGACGGGGCGATCCACCGCGCGGCCGGGCCGAGGCTCGCCGAAGCCGGGGCGGAGCTGGCGCCGTGCGAACCGGGGAAGGCGGTGGCCACGCCCGCGTTCGACCTCGCGCCGGTGCGGTACGTGATCCACACGGTGGGGCCGGTCTGGGAGGGCGGCGACCAGGGCGAGGACGAGGTGCTCACGAGCTGCTACCTGACCTCGCTCCACCTGGCTGCGGAACTCCACGTCGAGAGCATCGCTTTCCCCGCCATCGCGACCGGGATCTACGGCTTTCCCACCGAACGGGCGGCACAGGTGGCGACCAGGGCGGTGCGATCGTTGCCGATCATCGACCTGATCCGGCTGGTGGCGTTCGACGAGGAGACCTGCCGGGCGCTCACCGCCGGACTGGCTGAACCGGCGTGACGAACGTCGCAGCCGGGACCTGGCAGCGGTCGCTCTCGGCGAAGATCGCGGCTGGTCAGTGCCGTAACCTGAAGGGCGTGTCCGTTCCCTCCACCCTCAAGATCGGCCCGTTCGCCGTCGACCCGCCCGTTGTGCTCGCCCCCATGGCCGGCATCACCAACGTGGCGTTCCGGCAGCTGTGCCGGCGGTACGGGGCCGGGCTGTACGTGTGCGAGATGATCACGGCGCGTGCGCTCGTCGAGCGCGACCCGATGACCATGCACATGATCACGTTCGACGAGGGTGAGAACCCGCGGTCGATGCAGCTCTACGGCGTCGACCCGCGCAACGTCGGCGAGGCCACGAAGATGATCGTGGACGAGAACCTCGCCGACCACATGGACATGAACTTCGGCTGCCCGGTGCCCAAGGTGACGCGCAAGGGCGGCGGGGCGGCGTTGCCGTACAAGCGGGAGCTGTTCCGGCAGATCGTGCGGGCCGCCGTCAGGAACGCAAAAGACATGCCGGTCACCGTGAAGTTCCGCATCGGCATCGACGACGACCACCTCACGTACCTCGACGCGGGCCGTATCGCGGCGGACGAGGGTGCACAGGCCGTGGCACTGCACGCGCGCACGGCGTCGCAGCGGTACTCCGGCAAGGCCGACTGGTCGGCGATCGCCAGGCTCAAAGAGGCCGTGACCAGCGTTCCGGTGCTGGGCAACGGCGACATCTTCAGCGCCCAGGACGCGCTCGACATGGTGGCCCAGACCGGCTGCGACGGCGTGGTCGTCGGACGTGGCTGCCTCGGCCGGCCGTGGTTGTTCCGCGACCTGCAGGCGGCGTTCCGGGGTGAGCCGGTTCCCGCGGGGCCGACGCTGGGCGAGGTCGCCGAGGTGTTGCGCACGCACGCGGAACTGCTCGCGGCGCACGACGGTGAGGACAAGGGCCTGCGCGACCTGCGCAAGCACATGGCCTGGTACTGGCACGGTTTCCCGGTGGGCGGCGACACGCGCAGGGCGTTCGCGATGGTGTCGAGCCTGCAGCAGCTGGACGATCTGATCGGCACGCTCGACAAGAGCGTTCCCTTCCCCGAGCACGCCGAAGGGCCGCGCGGGCGGCAGGGGTCGGCGGCGAAGGTCGTGCTGCCGGAGGGCTGGCTGGACGACCCCGAGGACGCGACGGTTCCGGCCGGTGCGGACGTGATGCACTCCGGTGGCTGAACGCGTCGCGGTCCTCCTCGCCTCGCTCGCGCTTCTCGCGGGCTGCGCCGGTCCGGTCGCGGGCACGGCACGACCGGTCCAGCTCAGCGACGGCGACAAGGCGAAGTTCAAAGCGTTCTACGAGACCCTCAACAAGGCGGGCGACGAGGGTGCGGCGCAGCAGCAGAAGCTGTTGAAGGACACCCAGCACCCGGACTTCCGGCAGAAGACGTGCGATCTTCGCGGGGCCACCATCAAGGTCGAACCGACCTGGTCGACGCTTCGGATGGACGCCGACTGGGCACCCCCCGGCGAGAAGGCTCATCCCCGCGGGGACGTCTACGTCGTCGCGGTCACCGTCACGCTGCGGCAGGAGGACACGGTGATGGGCAGCCAGATCGGATCGCTGCACGTCGTACTCCTCGACGACGAGGTGTACGGCTTCGCGCCCTGTCTCGGTGGCTGAGCGGGTTGTTGATCATTCAAGCTCACTGGATCGGAGCAGCTGACGGTCAACCGGACGGGGGAAATCACCCCTCGACGCGTCCTACTTGCTCAAGCGCCGCCTCCAAGGGGACGACACCTGGCAAGTAAGGAGGTGACCGCGATGACCGCGCTGCGACCCGAGATCGCAGAGACCCAGCAGGCCGACGCCAGCGTCGACAGGCAGGGTCCCGGGCTGATCGGCCTGCACGAGTCCATCGCGACGTTGCTCGCCTCCCGCGGCCAGTGGCGCCAGGCGTACCAGCACCTGCGTTCCGCTCTCGACCTCGTCCACGCCGACCAGGACGAGGAACCGCACGTTCCGGAACAGCTGCGCCGCGAGGTCGACCGGCTGCGCCGGGAGCACGCCGAGGCCCGCGAACAGAGCCTGCGCGACAGCCTCACCGACTCCTACAACCGCCGCTACCTCGACCAGCGGCTGATGGACCTGCTGACCGAGCACGGCGCGTGTCGGCACGGGCTCGCGATCGCGTTGATCGACCTCGACTGGTTCAAGCAGGTCAACGACAACTTCGGCCACCTGCTGGGCGACCGCGTGCTGCAGCGCGTGGTCGAGCTGCTGCAGCAGGGCCTGCCGGAGGGCGCCTTCTGCGCCCGCTACGGCGGCGAGGAGTTCGTCCTCGTGCTGCCGCGGGTGGACGCCGCCACGGCCGTGGAGATCGCCGAGGCGGCCCGGGAACGTGTCGAGCGTCACGCCTGGCAGGAGATCGCGCCGGGGTTGCGCGTCACCGTCAGCGCGGGCCTCGCCTACGAACCGCCCGCGGACGAGGCTCCGGAACGCCCGCCGGTCGGCGCCGAGCAGCAACTGCTGCGCGCCGACAGCCTCCTGTACACGGCCAAGCAGTCGGGACGGAACGCGGTGGCGTACCGTGCGGACGGGCGGGTCCGCCTCGCAGGCGAGGCGTCTGGTCGGCGTGCCATCACCGAGACACGTGTTCTCGGTTACTACTGAGTGAGCTGGCTCACCCGTTCAGGGCAAGCGGACTGCGCGTAATCGCGTACAGCTCAAACCCGTATCACCCGGAGTGGTCGTCAGAAGTCGGCTACATCCGTAGTATCGCGGGCGCAACTGACACGCCGGTGATGCAACCCTTGTGTCCCGGGCGTCGTCACTTCGTAATGACGAACCGCTATTTGAGCTTCTGACCCAGAAGGGAGATTGGGTGCCCGACGACCCCCGACGTGGCGGCCCCTCTTCCCGTGGTGATCAGGATCCCCAAGACCAGTCGACGACCGGCCGTAGACGTCGCTCGATGGAAGGCTCTGGGGGCCTGAGCGTCTCGGACCTCATCGAGCAGCACAGCAGGACGAACATCCCCCGACCCGTCCCGCCAGGCTCGCCCGACGTTCCCACGACAGGCAGGCGCGCCCTGCCCGATCCACCTGCGACTCCACCTGCGACCGGCAGGCGTGCTCTTCCCGACCCGCCGGCCCCGCAGCAACCGCAGGCACAGCCTCAGCAACCGCGGCAGCAGCCGCCCGTCGCCCACCGGCCTGGTGAGCAGACGGGTACGCGCCCGCGGCCGCCGCTGGCCGATCCGCAGAACTTCACCGGTGACCAGACGGGCAGGCGCCGCAGGCCGGACGCCCCCGCCGAACAGACCGGTACGCGGCCCAGGCCTGCCCAGAACCCGGCCCAGAACCCCACGCAGACCGGGGCCTACCAGGTGCCCGGCGAGCAGACCGGACCGCGCCCGCGACCGGACGCGACCGGGATGCAGCGCCGACCTGAGCCGCCCGGCGTCCGACGCCCGGAAGCGGACTCGACCGGCACGAGGCGTCGTCCCGCACCTGGCGAGCTGGGTCCCAACGGCGCACCGCCGCGCAGGGAAGCACCTCCGGCCAACGGCATGCCGCCGTCGAACGGGATCGCGCGCTCTCTGGGCGGCGAAGCACCCTCGCAGACCGGCATGCCCAGGCCACCCGGTGCGGACCCGCGCCGGATGCCGCCTGGTGACGCGCCGTCGTCCAACGGCATCCCCCGGCGTCCCGGGCCCGAGGCGAACGGCATGCCCAGCGGCACCGTGCGCCGACCGGCTCCCGACGCAGGCGGCGTGCCCCCGCGCAGGCTCGGTCCTGGCGACGCGCCCTCGTCGAACGGCATCCCGCGCCCGGACGCGGCCGCCAACGGCATGGTCCGCCCGCCGGCACCCGACGTGAACGGCGCACCGCCGCGCAGGCCCGCTCCCGGTGACGCACCGCCGTCCAACGGCATCCCGCGCCCGCCTGCACCGGACACCGCCAACGGAATGCCACGTCCGCCCGCTCCGGGTGACGTGACGTCGAACGGTCTACCCAGGCCGCCGGCACCCGACGGCAAGACCAACGGGATGGCACGGCCGCCGGCACCCGACGCGACGACCAACGGCGTCCCGCGTCCCCCCGCGCCCGGAGGGACGCCGGAGCCCGGCGCACCCCGCCGTCTGCTCGCGGGTGAGGCACCGTCGTCGAACAGCATTCCGCGCCCTCCCGCCCCCGGCGAGGGCCCGGAACCGACCGGCCGCCGTCCCGTGCCCCCGAACGGGGACCTGACCGGCCGGCAGCCCATGCCGTCGCGCGCGGAGTCCAGCGGACCCCGGCCGATGCCTCGTCCCGCCGCGGCAGGTGGTGGCGCGGCCATCTCCAACCGGCTCGGCGCCACGCCGGACGCCCCGGCCGAGGAGCCCAAGGCCGACGCGCCCGGTCCCGAGGCCACCCAGATCGCCTCGGCGGCTGGGGTGGCCAAGGTCGAGAAGCGCGAAGACATGGACCCGATGTGCCTCACCACCGAGATGGAGGCCATCGGCGACGACGTCAAGAAGCGCCGCGAGGTGGACCACACCCTCGCGCGGTTCTCCGCGGTGCACGACGAACTGCTCGAGCAGGAGCGCCAGCGCAAGGAGCGGCGCGCCAAGCTCATGCCGTGGGTCAAGGACGAGGACGAGAACGAGGAGGCGACCCAGTTCGCCGACCCGGTCGTCCTCGGCGAGAGCGAAGAGGACGGCGAGAAGAAGGTCGTCGGCCGCACGCCTCAGCAGCGCAAGTTGATGCGTGGCGCCAAGGTCACGGCGATCGCGGCCGCGGCCGCGGTGTTCGCGTCGACCGGCATCGCCTGGGCCGCGACGCTGTGGGCCGACTCCAAGTTCACGAAGATCGACGCGCTCGGCGGCAACTCGCAGGCCGTGCAGCAGGCGGAGAAGCAGCTCGGTGACGAGAACTTCCTGCTCGTGGGCTCGGACACCAGGGCGGGCGCGAAGGCCGGGGACAACGTCGGCACGCAGGCCCAGGAGGGTGGCGCGCGCTCGGACGTGATCATGCTCGCGCACATCCCCGCGGACCGGAAGCGCATGGTCGTCGTGTCCCTGCCGCGGGACGTGCGGGTCGACCGACCGGCGTGCCGCAGCTGGAACCCGGACACCGGTCAGTACGCCGGACCTCTCGCACCCGAGAAGCAGGTCATGGCGAACTCCATCTACAACGACGGCGGGCCCGAGTGCGTCGCCAACATGATGACCCAGCTGTCCGGCCTCAAGATCAACCACTTCGTGAGCATCGACTTCGTCGGCTTCCGCGAGATGTCGACGGCGATCGGCGGTGTGCAGATCTGCTCGCCCACGGCGATCGTGGACGGCGAGCTCGGTGTCATCCTCGACAAGCCGGGCAAGTACACGCTCAAGGGCGACCAGGCGCTGCAGTACGTGCGCGCCCGCAAGGTCCAGGCCAAGGGCGACACCGGCACGGACTTCGACCGGATCAAGCGGCAGCAGGGCTTCCTGTCGGCGATGCTGCGCCAGGCGCTGTCCAACGAGGTGTTGCTGAGCCCGTCGAAGCTCAACAACTTCATCAACGCGCTCACGAAGTCCACGGCCGGCGACAACATCGACGTGGCGTCGCTGCTGGAGCTCGCGAACTCGTTGCAGAGCCTCGACGCGGGCCGCGTCTCGTTCGTGACGATGCCGCACGAGACCGACGACAACAAGTTGATCGACATCCCGGACGACAACATCGAGCGGCTGAAGGACGACGAGGTCAGGGCGCTGTTCCAGACGATCATCGACGGAACGCCGCTGCCGAACGAGAAGCCCGTCGAACCCAAGCCCGGCGAGCAGCCGGCGAACGCCCCGGTCCAGCCCGGCACGCTGGTCGACCCCAAGACCGTCAGCGTCCAGGTGTTCAACGGCGACCCGACGAACGGCGGCGCGGTCGCCAGGACGTCGAACGAGCTGCAGCAGCACGGTTTCGCCGTCGTCCGGAAGGACAACGCGCCGAGGTCGGCCAAGACGACCATCCAGTACGCGAAGGGCAACGAGAACAAGGCCGCGACCCTCCTGGCCGCGGTGCCCAGTGCGGAACTGGTGGAAGGGTCGGCGGACCTGGGAGGCGCGATCGTCCTGACGATCGGCGCGAACTTCGACGACAAGATCCAGGCACCGACGGCAGGTGGCACCCCGAAGGGCAACAACACCCCCCAGAACCAGGGACAACCCTCAAGCGATCTGTCCATTGTGAACGCGGCACAGGACCCCTGCGCGGCGAAGTGATTCGCCTGGGGTTCATCTCGGGTTCATCCTGGCATGTCGCTGCCGCGATGGTCGGGACGTAGGCTGAGCGCCATGCGCGAGGCCTACCACGACCAGCTAGAAGAGCTCGCCGGCCGACTTGCCGACATGACCGGCATGGTCGCCGAGGCGATGCAGAACGCGACCGCCGCCCTGCTGCAGGCCGACCTCGGCCTCGCGGAACAGGTCATCAGCGGTGACCAGAAGGTCGACGACGTCCGCTCCAGCATCGAGGAGCAGTCGTACGCGCTGCTCGCGTTGCAGGCACCGGTCGCGACCGACCTGCGCACCGTGCTCGCGGTGATCCACGCCGCCGAGAGCGTCGAGCGGATGGGCGACCTGGCCCTGCACGTGGCCAAGGCCGCGCGGCGCCGGCACCCGGCGTCGGCGGTGCCGGAGGATGTTCAGCCGTACTTCGCCGAGATGGGCCAGATCGCGGTCAAGCTCGCCCGCGAGGCCGCGGAGATCATCCGCAACAAGGACGTCGACCGCGCGCGCAACCTCGAGGACGAGGACGACGCGATGGACGACATCCACCGCCACCTGTTCTCGGTGATCATGGACAAGGAGTGGCAGCACGGCGTCGCCGCCGCGGTGGACACGACGCTGCTCGGCCGCTTCTACGAGCGCTACGGCGACCACGCCGTGTCGGTCGCCAAGCGCACGGTCTTCGTCGTCACCGGCCGGATGCCCGGCTACGGTGGCGACGAGAACCTCTGAGTTGTTTCAGCGAAACTGCCCATCGCGTTCTGCCGCGAGCTCCGGATCGGCGTAAGCCTCGGAGAACTCGGCGAGCACGGTGGGCATTTCTTCGTCCCACGCCGCCCGCGCCTCGTCACGCGGCAGGTCCCGTGCGTCGACCGTGAAGTACGCCCACGCGCGCACGATCTCGGGCAGCAGAGCCAGATCCGCGTCCGACACGTGCAGTCGCGCGGCTACGTTCAGGATCAGCACGGCCGTGAGCGACGCCGGTCCGTACACGACGGGATCGCGGTTCTGTTCCACCGCAGCACCGACGACGATCTCGGCGAACGCCCGGGCCGCCTCGACATCGGCGATTCCGTGCTCTGAAGCCAGGAACGCCGCGACGACCTCGTCCGTCCTTTCCGGACTGATGACCGGGATCTCGTACTCGGTGGGCACCAGAACGCTCACGCGGGCGTCGGCGAGCGCGATCAGCTGCACCGGGTGCCGCACGTCCTCGTCGCCCATCAGGCCCTCTTCGGCCTCCTCGTCCGGGCCGTCCTCCCAGAACTGCACGACGTCCGGCCACACCCGGTCGTAGACGCCGGTGGCGCTCAGCGGCGTGATCTCGTCCCGGAACGCGTCCGGCGTGGAGGCGATCATGTCCTCCAGCAACGCCTTGGTGCCCTCGTCCGGCGTCGCGAACAGCTCGATGGCGGTGGCCCCGAGCACCGGCTGACGCATGAACAGGACGGTCTCGCCGACACCGGCGCGTTCCTGGGTGAACGCGACGACCTCCACGTCTCCCAACAGGTTCGTGACCAGGTAGGCGTCGCGGAAGTCCGGCTCAATGCCCGGGACGTACCAGGACGGTTCGGCGGCACCGCGGGCCGCAACGGTTTCCGCGGCCTCGAAGGCGGCCGTCCGGTGCTCCGCGGAGCCCACCCCGGACAGGGCGCGCAACGCGGTGAGCGCCGCGGGGTCGTCCATCGCGGCGAGCGCGTCGATCAACGGCGCGTGGCCGGATCCGGCGAGCCAGAGCGTGGCGTACAGCTCGCTCGCCCAGGCGTCCGCGAGCAGCCAGGACTCCGAACGCAGCGCGGCCGCCGACTCGAGCAACGCCCCGTACGGGGAGTTGTTCTCGGGCCGGCGGCCGGGTGCCTTGCCTTGCTTCTTCTTGCGGCTCTTGCTTTGCGGGCTCACCCGCAGCAATTTAGCCGAACCGGCCCGAGATGTAGTCCTCGGTCGCCTTCTGGCCGGGGTTGGAGAAGATCTTCTCCGTGTCGTCCACCTCGATGAGCTGCCCGGGCTGACCGACACCCAGCAGGTTGAAGAACGCGGTCTGGTCCGACACCCGCGCGGCCTGCTGCATGTTGTGAGTCACGATGACGATCGTGTACTCCTTCTTCAGCTCCGTGATCAGGTCCTCGATCGCCAGCGTGGAGATCGGGTCCAGAGCCGAACAGGGCTCGTCCATCAGCAGGACGTCCGGCTGCACCGCGATGGCACGCGCGATGCACAGACGCTGCTGCTGACCACCGGAGAGGCCGCCGCCCGGCTTGTCGAGCCGGTCCTTGACCTCGTTCCAGAGGTTGGCGCCGCGCAACGAGCGCTCGGCCACCTCGTCGAGCTCCTTCTTGTTCTTCACGCCCGCGAGCTTCAGGCCCGCCACCACGTTGTCGCGAATGGACATCGTGGGGAACGGGTTCGGCCGCTGGAACACCATGCCGATGGTGCGGCGCACCTCGACCGGGTCCACAGTGGACGCGTAGATGTCCTCGCCGTCGAGCAGCACCTTGCCCTCGACGCGCGCGCCGGGCGCGACCTCGTGCATGCGGTTGAGCGACCGCAGCACGGTCGACTTGCCGCAACCGGAGGGGCCGATGAACGCGGTCACGTTCTTCGGCGGCACCGCGAGCGAGACGTTCTCGACGGCGTGGAACTTGCCGTAGAAGAGGTTCAGGTCCTTGATGTCGAGTCGCTTGGCCATGTCCGCCCGCTCACTTCGTCTTCGGCGCCAGCGCCCGCGAGATCACGGTCGCCAGCAGGTTGAACAGGGTGATGAGCACGACGAGCGTGATCGCCGCACCCCAGATGCGCTCGAAACCGGCCTGCGTCGGGTTGTTGCGCTCGTTCACCATCATCAACGGCAGCGAGGCCATCGGGCCGTCGAACAGGTTGTAGTTGATGAACGGGGCGTACGCGGCGAGCACGAGCACCGGTGCGGTCTCGCCCATGACGCGGGCGAGGGCCAGCATGATGCCGGTCAGGATGCCGGACAGCGCGGTCGGGATGACGATCTTGACGATCGTCTTCCACTTGGGGATGCCCAGCGCGTAGGAGGCCTCGCGCAGCTCGTCCGGGACGATCTTGAGCATCTCCTCGGTCGTGCGCACGATGACCGGCACCATCAGCAGCACCAGCGCGAGCGACACGGCGAGCGCGCTGCGGCCGAGGCCGAAGTACGTGATCCAGACCGTGTAGACGAACAGCGCCGCGACGATCGACGGGACACCGGTGAGGATGTCGACCATGAACGTCGTCGACTTCGCCAGCCGCGAACGGCCGCCGTACTCGACGAGGTAGATGGCGACCATGATGCCGATCGGCACGGAGATCACGGCGCAGACGAGGCCCTGGACCAGGGTGCCGTAGATCGCGTGGTACGCGCCGCCACCCTGCTGGCGGGCCAGCAGGCCCGACATCGACTTCTGCCACCAGTCACCGTCGAGGATGACCGGGAAGCCGCGCTGCAACACCGTGTAGAGCACCCACACGAGCGGGATGATCGCGATCAGGAAGGCGCCCCACACCAGTCCGGTGGCGAGGCCGTTCTTGATCCGGCGGGAGAGGCTGACCGACTGGAACGTCGGCGGCGTCGCGAGGCGCGTGGGGTCCGCGAGGTTGGTGCTCACTCGTACTCCTTGTGGCCGGCGACGATCGAGCGCGCGATGGCGTTCACGACGAAGGTCAGCACGAACAGCACCAGACCGGCAGCGATGTAGGCACCTGCCGAGCGCGGGTCGTTGAACTCGGGCGCGGCCAGCGCGATCTTCGAGGCGAACGTCGAACCACCGTCGAACAACGACCAGCCGAACGACGCGGTCGCGGTGCTCAGGATGATCGCGACGGCGATGGTCTCACCGAGCGCGCGGCCGAGGCCGAGCATCGAGGCGCTGACGTAACCGGCCTTGCCGAACGGCAGGACGGTCGTGCGCACCACCTCCCACTTGGTCGCGCCGAGCGCGATGGCGCCCTCGACGTGCATCGTGGGCGTGCGCTCGAAGACCTCGCGGCTGACGGCCGTGATGATCGGCAGGATCATCACGGCGACGACGATGCCCGCGGTGAAGACGGTGCCGCCGAGCTGCACGTTCACGTTGCCCTTGGCGAACAGCGGGAACCAGCCGAGGTTCTCGATCAGCCACTCGGAGAACGGGTACAGCACCGGTCCCAGCACGAACAGGCCCCACAGCCCGAAGACGATCGAGGGGACCGCGGCGAGCAGGTCGATGACGTACGCGAACGGCCGGGCGAGGTTGCGCGGCGCGTACTGGGTGAGGAACAGCGCGATGCCCAGCGCGATCGGCATGGCGATCAGCAGTGCCACCAGCGCGACGACGACCGTGACGAGCGTCAGGTCGAGGATGCCGAACCGCAGGTTGGCCGGGTCGGTGGTGTTCCACTCGCGACTGGTCAGGAAGTTGACGTTGTCCAGCCCGAGCGACGGGATGGCCTGCAGGATCAGGAACAGGCCGATCGCGCCGATGAGCACGACGATGAAGACACCGGACCCCGTCGCCAGGCCGCGGAAGATGCGGTCACCAGGCCGGACGTGAGGTGCCTTAGCGGTTTCTGGAGCTTCCGGTGTCGGGGGAATCGGAGCCTCCGAGGCGGTGGGAGCAGCCGCAACGCCCCGCTCCGCTCCGGATGCACCGGAGCGGGCGGGGCGCTTGGCCACGACGGGATCGTTCATCGCGTCAGCGTTGCTCGAAGTTTCGCATCAACCTCAGGCGATCGCCTTCACGGCGGTCAGGAGCTTGTCCTGGAACGCCTTGGGCAGCGGCACGTAACCGGCCTCGGCGAGCTGGGCCTGACCGGTGGTGGCGGCAACCGTGAGGAACGCCTTGACGGCCTTGGCGGTGTCGGCGTCGTAGCCCTTCGAGCACACGATCTCGTAGGTCGCGAGCAGCAGCGGGTATGCACCGGCGGCCTTGGAGCCGTAGATCGAGTCGAGGTCGAGGATCAGGTTGTTGCCCTCGCCCTTGATCTTCGCACCGTCGATGGCCTTGCCGGCGGACTCGGCGGTCAGCTCGACAGCGCCGGCACCGGAGTCGATCTTGGCGATCGAGAGCTTGTTGTCCTGGGCGAAGGACCACTCGACGTAGGTGATCGCACCGTCGATGGAGCCGACGGCCTGCGCGACACCGGCGGACTTCTCCTTGCCCTCGCCGATGCCACCCTTGAACTGCTTGCCGTCACCCTTGGTCCAGCCGCCGGCGACCTTCAGGTACTTCTGGAAGTTGTCGGTGGTGCCCGACTCGTCCGAGCGGTAGATGACCGCGATGTCCTTGTCCGGCAGGTTCGCGGAGCCGTTCAGCGCCTTGATGGCCGGGTCGTTCCACTTCTTGACCGCACCGGAGAAGATCGCGGCGGTGGTCTTGGCGTCCAGCACGAGGCTGTCGACGCCGGTGACCTTGTAACCGATGGCGACCGGGCCGAAGACCAGCGGCAGGTTCCACGCCGGGTTGGTCTGGCAGCGCTTCGCGGCGGCCTCGGTCTCGGCGCCTTCCTTCAGCGCGGAGTCCGAACCACCGAAGTCGACCTGGCCCGCGTTGAAGTTCTTCACGCCCGCGCCGGAACCCGACGGGTTGTACGCGAGGTCCACGCCGGGGCAGGCGGCCTGGTAGGCCTGCACGAACGCGTCGACCGCGTTCTTCTGCGCGGAGGAGCCCTCGGCGTTCAGCTTGGTCTTGCCACCACACTCGACAGGCACAGAGGCAGCGTTCGAGGTGGTGTTGCCACCCGCGGCGCCCGTGTTGTTGTCGGAGCCACACGCACTGAGCAGAAGCGCGCCGGCCGCGACGAGGCCGAGCACGGCGCCGTGCCGCTGGATCTTCACCTTGGTCCTCCACCTTGCGGAAGCGATTCAAGCGGTTCGCGACGGACGTCGCCGCTCGCTACGGAAGGTAGGTAGCCAGAGTGGACAGACCGCCTAGACAGGGTGAACGACAGGTGAACACCGAACGGGAAGTGACGGGTCACACCACCAAAAGAGTGACGGCGTGACCAGCGCGTATGCGTTTTGTGACGGTCCGTTGACTACCGGCCGTACTGGACGTCGGCGTCCCAGAGGGTGAATCCGAGCTTCGTGTAGACGCGGACCGCGGCGGCGTTGTCCGACTCGACGTAGAGCATGACTTCCTTGACGCCCTGTTCGCGCAGGTGACGCAGGCCGGCCAGGGTCAGCGCCTTGCCGAGACCGCCGCCCTGCCTGCTCGGGTCGACGCCCACGACGTACACCTCGCCCAGGTCGGGCGTGTGCACCTTCGTCCAGTGGAAGCCGGCCAGCTTCTCGTCGGCGTCGAACGCGAGCAGGAAGCCCTCCGTGTCGAACCAGTCCTCGTCCTCCTTGGCGCGGACGTCCTCGATCGACATCGAGCCCTGCTCCGGGTGCCAGTCGAACGCGCGGTGGTTCACGTAGACGACCGCGGCCTCGTCCTTGCCGGGGACGAACGGCCTGATGGTGATGCCCTCAGGCAGCTCGGCCTCGGGAAGGTCGCTCTCGACCCGCAACCTCATCCGGAGCAGCTCGCGGACCTTGCGGAAGCCGAGCTTCGCGGCGAGCTTCTCGGCGTCCGGGTGGCCGCCGTGCGCCCAGATCCGCAGGGACTCCTGCGGGAGCGCCTTCACCAGTGCCTCGCCGACGCCCTGGTGCCGGTGCTTCGGGTGCACGGCGAACTCGGCGACCTGGTGGCCGCCGGAGTCGCCGATCAGATCGACGTGCGCGTACCCGGCGAGCTCGCCGTTGAGGTGCGCGAGGAGGTGCCTGCTGCCGGTGGCGCCGGGACGCATCCGCAGTCGCACGGCCTCGCCGACCGGGGCCACGCCGTCGGTGCTCTCGGCAGCCGCCAGCAGCTGCCCGACCTCAGCGGCCAGGTCGGTCGTCAGCTCGTCGTACCAGCTCAGTTGCGCCACACAGGCGAACCTACCGCGCGATCAGGTGCTCATCCAGAACACGGGCCGAGTCGTCGAGCTCGGTGACCTCGGCGGGACGGCGCGCGGAACCGGGACGCGGCGGCCGGACGAACTTGTAGCCGACGTTGCGCACGGTACCGATCAACGCCTCGTGCTCGGGACCGAGCTTGGCGCGCAGCCGTCGCACGTGGACGTCGACCGTCCGGGTGCCGCCGAAGAAGTCGTAGCCCCAGACCTCCTGCAGCAGCTGGGCGCGGGTGAACACCCGGCCGGCGTGCTGCGCGAGGTACTTGAGCAGCTCGAACTCCTTGTAGGTGAGGTCGAGCGGGCGGCCCTTGAGACGCGCGGTGTAGGTGGCCTCGTCGATCACGAGGTCGCCGAGCTGCAGCGCGCCGTCGCCACCGGGCTGGGTCGTGCCGCGGCGCGAGCGGACCAGCCGCAGGCGGGCGTCGACCTCGGCGGGCCCGGAGTTCGGCAGCAGGATCTCGTCGACCGACCAGTCGGAGTTGACGGCGACCAGACCGCCCTCGGTGACGACCGCCACCACGGGCACGTCCACGCCCGACGAGTCGAGCAGGCGGCACAGCGAGCGCGCGCCGACGAGATCGGTGCGGGCGTCGACCAGCACGATGTCGTGGGGACCTGCTTCGAGCAGTGCGGAGACCTCGGGGCGCAGCGGGCGCACGGCGTGCGGGAGCAGCGCCAGCGCGGGCAGAACCGCCTCCGGGTCCGAGTCTGTCGTCAGCAGCAGCACGTCGATGCTCATCGCGGCGCCCTCCTAATCGGCCGTGGTCTGGTCACCTCTGACCAGCACACGGGCGTACGGTGACCGGGCCCCGTTGCCTGCGGATGACGGAGACAATACCTGTGCAACCCCAGAAAGTCCCAGGTCAAGAAGCCGTGCTCACAGTTGTTTCCACAAGCGTCACGCCTGTTACATCCATGTCACATGACGGAGTGCGCCTGCACGGCGTCCACTACAAGAGTGAAAACGACCTCGCTTTCGTTGTGGGACACGGGTTCACGAACAACGTGACCAAGCCGTACGTCTCTCGGGTGCTCGCCCGTTTGGCCACGCACGGCGGTGTCGTCGCGTTCGACTTCCGCGGCCACGGACGCTCCGAAGGACGCTGCACGGTCGGCGCGGACGAGATCCACGACGTGGAAGCCGCCGTCCGAACGGCTCGGTCGCTGGGCTACCGCAAGATCGCCACGGTCGGGTTCTCGATGGGCGCCTCGATCGTCATCCGCCACGCGGCACTGGGGGAGACCAGGCCCGACGCCGTCGTCTCGGTGAGCGGACCGTCCCGCTGGTGGTCCCGCGAGACCGCGCCCATGCGCCGGGTGCACTGGCTGCTGGAGCAGCCACACGGGAAACTGGCGGCACGAGCGATGGGGGTTCGGCTCGGCGACAGCTGGGTACAGACGCCGGAGAGTCCGCTGGAGGTGGTGGCACGCATCACACCCACCCCGCTGCTGATCGTGCACGGTGACCTGGATCACTATTTCAGCGTGGAACACGCCATGTCCCTGCACCGCGCGTCCTTGGGACATGCCGAGCTGTGGATCGAGAGCGGCATGCGGCACGCGGAATCAGCCGCGACTCCAGACCTGGTAGACCGGATGGCGGCATGGATCGCCGGTGAAGTCGAGGACGAGGAATGACTGCGCACACCCCTGCACGGCCGCGAAAGAAGAAGTCCCGGCGCGGCAAGTTCCTCATCATCACCGTGCTGGTGCTGGGCGTGCTGCTGGTGGCGGCGGACTTCGCGCTGGCGGCGGCCGGCGAGTACCAGATCGCCCAGCGGATGCGCGAGAAGCTGCAGCTCAACGAGGACCCGAACGTCCGCATCAACGGGTTCCCGTTCATCCTGCAGGCGTTGCGCGGTGACTACACGCACGTCCGGATCGACGCGCTGGGCGTGCCGATCAAGGACGAGCAGCAGGGCGTCGACCTGCGCGACCTCGACATCGGCGCCGACCTCCGGCACACCCGCGTCGAGCTCGCGGACCTGTTGGCGGGCAACGTCTCCAAGGCGACCATCGACGAGGTCGAGGGCAGCGTCAAGATCAAGGCACCGGACCTGAACCGGCTCGCGAACCAGGTCACGCCGTTCGACAAGCTCTCGATCGAACCGGACAACCGCGTCGCCACGCCGACCCCGGCCGACCCGCTGGCGCCCAAGACCACCGCCGCGATCAAGCTCTCCGGCCAGACCAACGTCGCCGGCAAGGTCGTCACGCTCACCGCGTACGGCCAGATCGCCCTGGTCAGCGGCGCCATCCAGATCAACATCGCCAACATCGAGCTGGACGACATCTCGCTCAACCAGATCGTCCCGCAGCTGCGCCAGGCACTCGCGATCAAGATCGACCCGGGCAAGCTCCCGTTCGGTGTGACGCCTACCGCCGTTGAGGTGGAGAGCGGTGCGTTCAAGCTCACCGGCAAGATCACGGATGTACCGTTGGTCCAACGATGACTGGTGTGTGGGCGCTGCTGGGCGCGCTGGCCGTGGCCGGCGCGATCGGTGTGCTGTTCAAGGTCCGCGAGGGCCGCATCTCCCGCCGGGACTCCTCGGCCGACTCGATGGACCTGCCCGTCCCCGTGCGCGACCTGCTCGCGCCGGGGGTGACGCTGGTCCAGCTCTCCACCACGTTCTGCGCGCCGTGCCGCCACGCGAAGGTGATCCTGCGCGATCTCGCCGACCGCACCGACGGCCTCACCCACGCCGAGTTGGACGTCACCGACCTCCCCGACGTCGCCGCACAGCTCGGCGTCATGCGCACCCCCACGACGTTGGCGCTGACCGCCGACGGCACCGAGGTGTTGCGAGTCGGTGGCGTGCCTAAACGCGACTCGTTGCTGGCGGCCCTGCAGCCGCATTTGCCCTAATCCGGTCGAGTGAACCTGCGTTGTTCCACCAGATGGACATACCTCCCGGACCGAGGGATTGAGGGCTACCCTCGCTGGCATGACCATGCTGCTCACGAAGCGACGCGCGGTTGACCTGTGCCGCGTGCGCAGCAGCCTGTGTCGCACGACGAGCTGATTGGGCTGCTTGACGCCCACAGCTACCTCTGACGGACTGATTTCTCCTCGTCCGAATGCCCGGAGGTCGTCGTGCCCAAAGATGCCCCAGTAGACCCGCGCGGACCGCGCTTCTCCGCCTGGATGACCACCGTCGTCCTGGCCGTCGTGCTGCTCACCGGTTGGTGGCGACTCCTCGCCGCCCAGACGGTGCTCTTCGCGATGTGCGCGTTCATCTCGCTGAAGCTCAACCCGTGGGGTCACGTCTACCGCTACGCGATCCAGCCGAGGATCACCCCGACCACCGAACGCGAAGAGGCCGCACCACTGCGCTTCGCCCAAGGCGTCGGCTTCGTCTTCGCGCTGGTCGGCACCCTCGGCTACGCCACGGGCCTCACCACTCTCGGCATGGTCGCGACCGGCTTCGCACTGATCGCAGCGCTGCTCAACGCCGCGCTCGGCCTGTGCCTCGGGTGCGAGATGTACCTGCTGCTGCGCCGGTACGCACCCGCCCTCGCACGTCCGCAATCGCAATAACGCCCAGTACTACAACAGGAGCAACTTCCCATGAGCCGTGAGAACGTGCTGGTCTCGGCCGCCTGGTCCGAGGAGAACCTCCAGACGCCCGGCGTCGTCTTCGCGGAGGTCGACGAGGACACCACCGCGTACGAAGGCGGTCACATCCCCGGCGCCGTCAAAATCGACTGGAAGAACGAGCTGCAGGACCCGATCCGCCGCGACTTCGTCGACCGCGAGGGCTTCGAGAAGCTGCTCTCCGCCAAGGGCATCTCCAACGACGACCAGGTGATCCTCTACGGCGGCAACAACAACTGGTTCGCCGCCTACGCCTACTGGTACTTCAAGCTCTACGGCCACACCAACGTGAAGCTCCTCGACGGCGGCCGCAAGAAGTGGGAGCTCGACGGCCGCCCCCTGGACAAGGAAGAGGTCACCCGCGCCGCCACCTCTTACCAGGCCCAGGAACAGGACCTCTCGATCCGCGCCTTCCGCGACGAGGTCGTCGACGCCATCGGCAACAAGAACCTGGTCGACGTCCGCTCCCCCGACGAGTTCTCCGGCAAGCTCCTCGCCCCGGCCCACCTCCCGCAGGAACAGGCCCAGCGCGGCGGCCACATCCCCTCGGCCGTGAACGTGCCGTGGTCGAAGGCCGCCAACGAGGACGGCACCTTCAAGTCCGACGAAGAACTCCGCGAAATCTACGCCGAGGCAGGCTTCGACGGCTCCCGCAAGACCATCGCGTACTGCCGCATCGGCGAGCGCTCCTCGCACACCTGGTTCGCCCTGCGCGAGCTGCTCGGCCACGAAGACGTCAAGAACTACGACGGTTCTTGGACGGAGTACGGCTCGCTCGTCGGCGTGCCGATCGAACTCGGTTCCGGCAAGGAGGCCTGATCATCATGACCAACGGCTGCGGCGCGCCCGCCCAGGGCGGCACCATCGAGTCCGACACGACCGAAACGGTCCTGGAGGGCAAGGTCCTCAACGAGGGCACCCCAGTGGGCGGCGCCTTCGTGCGCCTGCTCGACTCGACCGGCGAGTTCACCGCCGAGGTGGTCTCCTCCCCGGAGGGCGACTTCCGCTTCTTCGCGGCCCCCGGCACCTGGACCGTCCGCGCACTGCACCGCACCGGCAACGGCCAGGCCGACGTCTCGGCGTCCGGCCCCGGCGTCCACGCCGTGGAAATCGCGGTCGCCTGACCCAGCAGGTAAAACGAAGCCCCCGCCGGTGAAACCGGCGGGGGCTTCCGCGTATGCGGCGAAATCAAGCCGATGGCGAAGCCCGAGGCGCTCTTGCCTGAAACGGAGGTCCCGGTGTCCTCCACCACCACAACCCTGCACGTCATCCCACCCGAGATATCCTCTACGCCGTGGAACACATCTTCACCGGACTCCTGGTCCTAGTGACAATCGCGGTCATGTGGTTCGCGGCCTACGTCGTGTACCGCCTCTACTCCGACCAGCGATGACCAGCACCCCGACCCCGGGCAGCGGCGACGAGGCCATCCGCCTGGCCGAAGAACGAGCCGCCTCGACCCGCGAGCGCAACCTCCCGCAGTTCACCGACATGCCCATCCAGGGCGACACGGCGAACCTGCGGGAAGGCGCCGACCTCAACGACGCCCTCCTGGGAGTCCTCCCTCTGGTGGGGGTCTGGAGAGGCGAGGGAGAGATCGTCTACCCGACGATCGAGGGCCCGTTCCGCTTCGGCCAGCAGATCACGTTCGCCCACGACGGCCGCCCGTTCCTCATCTACGAGGCCCGCTCGTGGCTGCTCAACGAGGCCGGCGAAGTGATCCGCCCTGCGGCACGCGAGCAGGGCTTCTGGCGTCCCCAGCAGGACGACACCATCGAGCTGCTGCTGACGCACAACACGGGCATCGTCGAGCTGTACTACGGCAAGGTGCGCACGCAGACGTCGTGGGAGTTCGAGTCGGATGCGATCATCCGCTCCGCCACGGCCAAGGACGTCCAGGCTTCGCAGCGCCTCTACGGCATCGTCAACAACGGCGACCTCGCGTACGTCGAGGAGCGCGCGATGGTGGGCCAGCCGTTGCAGCCGCACGCGTCCGCGCACCTCAAGCGCGTCGTCGGCTAGTTCGTTCGCACCCGATTGTTCAACGATCCTTCGATCCACGGTAAGGATTGTTGAACGATCGGTGTGTCGGATTGTTCAACAATCCCACGATTCCCCGTAGCATGTGCCCATGCTGCTACGGCGCTGCGGAACCGATGCGCTCCTGGTCGAGGTCGACTCGCTGACCGAGGTGGCGGCCGTCCGCGCAGCCCTCCAAGGAATCCACGGCGTCGAGGAACTGGTGCCGGCCGCCCGGACAGTGCTGGTCAAGGGCGCTCTTCAACAGGTCAGGGACGCCCTCAAGGACATCGACCTCACCAAGGCGCCGGCAACGCACCCGCGCGAGATCACCGTCCCCGTCATCTACGACGGCCCGGACCTCGACCTGGTCGCGGAAACAGCGCAGACAACACCGGACGGGGTCGTGAAGCTCCACACCGAGGCCACCTACGAAGTGGCGTTCTGCGGCTTCGCCCCGGGATTCGCGTACCTCACAGGGCTGCCGAAGCAACTCCAGCAGCCACGCCTCGACTCCCCGCGCACGAAGGTCCCGCAGGGCTCGGTCGGCATCGCGGGCGAGTTCACCGCCGCCTACCCCAGGGCGACACCGGGCGGCTGGCGGTTGATCGGCCGGACCGAGATCGCCCTGTTCGACCCCAAGGCCGACGTCCCCGCGTTCCTGCAGCCCGGTGACCAGGTCAGGTTCGTGATCGCATGACCAGAACCGTCACGATCCTCCGCACCGGTCCGCAGGCCCTGATCCAGGACCTCGGCCGGCCGGGCAACGCGCACCTCGGCGTCCCGCCCTCCGGCGCGGTGGATCCGCACTCACTGACCCTGGCCAACCGGCTCGTCGGCAACGACGAAACCGCGGCCGGGCTCGAGCTCCTGCTGGGCGGCGCCCACATCCGCGCCGAGGTGTCCTGCACGATCGCCGTCACCGGACCGGGTGTCGAGGTCCGCATCGACGGCAGGCTCGCCGATTCACACCAACCGTTGCACCTGAAGCAGAACGCCACCCTGGAGATCGGCACTCCCGACACCGGACTGCGGACGTACGTGGCGATCTCCGGCGGCATCCAGACCCCGGAAGAACTCGGCAGCCGCTCCACCGACCTGCTCTCCGGAATCGGTCCAGACCCGTTGCGGGACAACGACGTTCTCACGCTCGGCCCACCGAAGCCGGCGAACGGCGCGGACGTGGTGCCACCGATCCGGATCCTGCAAACGTTGGTCATCCCGATCAGGCTCGGCCCACGCGACGACTGGTTCGACGACGCGGAA
Organism: Lentzea alba; assembly: GCF_011067745.1. Taxonomy (GTDB): domain Bacteria; phylum Actinomycetota; class Actinomycetes; order Mycobacteriales; family Pseudonocardiaceae; genus Lentzea; species Lentzea alba. Next base: position 558,244 of record NZ_JAAMPJ010000006.1, on the reverse strand, counting down.
ACCCAGCTGCGGCAAGGAAGTTGGACCGTGTCCGACCGCAGCAACCGAGTCGGCGCACGACTGCAGGGCACGAAGCTGAATCGTCGCGACGGGGAGATTCCCAGCGAGGGGATGATCACCGGCGCGGTTCAGGTGCCGCCGGACGGGCAGCCCGTGGTCTTCCTGAACGATCACCCGACGACCGGCGGCTACCCCGTCATCGGGGTCGTCGACTGCGATCACCTGCGGTTTCTCGGCCAGGCCCGGCCTGGCACGCGCATCCGGTTCCGCCCGATCGACTGAGGGCCAGAGCGTTGACGGAAGTGGTCCAGACCAAATAACGTAACCGGCAGGCCGCCGCGGACCTCTACCAATCTGGAGTTCCGCATGCGCCGAATCCCTGCCCTGCTGGCGGTTTTGGTCGCTGTGCTCGCCCTGGCGGTCCCCGCACGGGCTGCCACGGGCATCACCGCGACCTTCTCCCGCACCGGCACGAGTGGCAAGTTCGTGGTCGCCAACGCGTCCACGACCGCGCTCAACGGGTGGTCGATCAAGTTCGACCTGCCGGCCGGTGTCACGGTCGGCAACGTCCAGAACGCGACGACCACCCAGAACGGCACGCGAGTGACGCTCACTCCGGCCTTCTACATCAACAACCTTCCGCCGGGACGCAACACCGAGCCGTACAGCCCGACGTTCACGTTGAGCACCGCGGCCGACCCGACCACCTGCACGATCAACAACATGGCCTGCGACGGCAGCGGCGATCCACCGCCCGCGCCGACCGGTCTCACCGCTGACTACTCGGTCACCGGCGGCACGGCGAAGTTCATCGTGCGCAACCACACCACCGCCGCCATCACTGACTGGTCGATCACCGTCACGCTGCCCAACAGCGTGACGGTCGGCAACGGCCAGAACGGCACGGTCAGCCAGAGCGGCAACCAGGTCACGGTCACCCCTGTCCACTACAACAAGACCGTGGCCGCGGGTGGCAGCACGGAGCCCTACAGCCCGACGTTCTCGATCAGTCAGAACGTCGACCCGGTGACCTGCCGCATCAACAACGCGAACTGCGACGGCAGCGCGGACACTCCGCCCAGCGCCCCAACGGGTCTGGCCTCACCGACCAAGACCACGCGCACGGTGTCGTTGCAGTGGAACGCCTCCACGGCAGGCTCGCTGCCGATCGCGGATTACGAGGTCTACCACGGCTCCACGCTCGCGACGAGCAGCACGACCACGTCCGCGATCGTCGCCGGCCTGAACCCGAACACCTCCTACTCGTTCACCGTGAAAGCCAAGGACACCAAGGGAACCCTGTCCGCGGCCAGCGCGGCACTGAGCGTCACGACCAACAACCCCGCCGACGACACCACGCCACCCACCGCACCGGGCAACCTGCGCGCCACAGCGAAGGACGCGGGCAGCATCACGTTGGCCTGGAACGCTTCCACCGACAACCGGGGCGTCGCGAACTACGACGTCTACGTCGGCTCGACCGTGAAGACGACGGTCTCCGGCACGTCGACAACAGTGAGCGGCCTCGCGCCGTCCACGAGCTACACCTTCACCGTCAGGGCGCGCGACATCTACGACAACGTGTCCGCAGCGAGCAACGCGTTGACCGAACGCACCAGTGACATCGTCGGCGGCTACGCCCGTGTCGGGTACTTCGTGCAGTGGGGCATCTACGGACGCCAGTACTTCGTGAAGGACATGGACGCCGCGAAGCTGACCCACGTCAACTACGCGTTCGGCAACATCGATCCCGTCAACCTGACGTGTCTGCACGGCGTCACGAAGGGCACGAGCCCGAACCCGCAGGACCCGAACCAGGGTGACGGCGCGGGCGACGCCGAAGCCGACTACAGCAGGCCGATGAGCGCGGCGCAGTCCGTCGACGGGGTCGCCGACAGCGGCTGGGAACCGTTGCGCGGCAACTACAACCAGCTCCGCAAGCTCAAGGCGAAGTTCCCGGCCCTCAAGGTGCTGATCTCGCTCGGCGGCTGGACGTACTCGAAGTACTTCTCCGACGTCGCGGCGACCGACGCGTCCCGCAAGAAGTTCGTGTCGTCGTGCATCGACATCTACCTCAAGGGCAACCTGCCCGTCTACAACGGCGCGGGCGGCCCCGGCACGGCGGCGGGCATCTTCGACGGCTTCGACCTCGACTGGGAATGGCCGGGAGCGGAAGGCCACGCGGGCAACCACTTCGGCCCCCAGGACAAGGTCAACAACTCCCTGTTGATCGAGGAGTTCCGCCGGCAGATCGACGCGTACGGCGCCACGACCGGCAAGCGCTACCAGCTCACCGCGTTCACCCCGGCCGACCCGGCCAAGATCGCGGCGGGCTGGGAGCTCGCGCGGGTCGCGCAGTCGATGGACATCTTCAACGTGCAGGGCTACGACTTCCACGGCTCCGGCAGCGACAACTCGTGGGAGCCGAACCGCACCGGCCACCAGGGCAACCTGTACCCGGACCCGGACGACCCGTACCCGTTCCACTTCAGCGTGGAGAACACGGTGAACGAGTACCTCGACGCCGGGGTGCCGTCGCGCAAGATCACGCTCGGGCTCGCGTTCTACGGCCGCGGCTGGCAGAACGTGACCAACGGCGGCAAGAACGGTGAGTGGCAGGCCGCGGGTGGTGCGGCGCCGGGCCAGTTCCCGGAGGAGGCGGGCACGCGCGGGTACGCCAACCTCGTCGCGTCCGTGCCGAACTGCACCGTCTTCCACGACGAGGTGGCCGTGGCGACGTCCTGCTACACCGGCAACCAGTGGTGGACCTTCGACGACGCGTGGTCGATCCAGCGCAAGACCGCGTGGCTGAAGTCGAAGAACCTGCTGGGCGCGATGTTCTGGGAGATGTCGGGTGACCGCGGCCCTCTTATGGCCGCGGTAGACGCCGGACTCCGCTAAAAACTGCCATGGGGGGCACATTCATGGACCTGAGGTCCATGAATGTGCCCCCCATGGACTCAGTACTCGGACTCGTAGAGGCCCTGGAGTTCGGTGAGCAGGGTGGAGGAGTCCGGGAGTTGCTTGCCGTCCAGCGTGTGCACCCGCGTGATCTTGCGGACGCTGGACGCGAGGAACACGCCCTCGGCGTCGTAGAGCTCGCTGGTCTGAATCGGCTCCACGAGCACGGTCCAGCCGGCGCGCTCGGCGGCGCGGAACAACGCGTACTGGGTGGTGCCGGGCAGGATGCCGAGCTTCGACGGCGGCGTCACCAGCGTCTTGCCGCGGACCAGAACCACGGTCGAGGTCGGGCCCTCGAGCACCGACCCGCTGGAGGTCGTGAAGATGACCTCGACGGCGCCGCGGCGCTCGGCCTCGCGAATCGCGGCCATGTTGATCGCGTACGACAACGACTTGGCGCCCAGCAGCAGCCACGGCGCCCGGTCGGCGAGGTCCGGCTCGATGCCGCGGTCCAGAGTCACCGCGGACAGGCCCTCAGCGCGCTGCTTGAGCACCTTCGCGCCGATCTCCATGCCGAGCGCGAACCCGGTGCCGGTGCCGTCGCCGCCCTCGATGCCGCGGGTGTAGACGAGCTTGAGGGCGAACTCCCGGCCGCCGGCCCAGTTGCCGATGACGAGCTCGACCGCGCGCTCGAACTCCGCGCGCGGCGGTGCGGGCATGTCGAGCATGGCCGCGGACCGGTCGAGCCGGTCCAGGTGCGGTGTGAGTTCGCGGGGCTTCCCGTCGACCACGAGGATCGTTTCGAACACGCCGTCACCGCGCATGAGCCCGAGGTCGTCGACGCGGATCAGCGGCGAGTCGGGGTCAGCGAGGGTTCCGTCGAGCAGTGCCAGCACGCGCATGCGACGAGCCTACTAACATCGGTGATGTGGAGACCGCAAGAGGCCTGCGCAAAACGCTGCACGACCGCGGCATGCGGATGACGCCGCAGCGCCAGCTCGTGCTGGACGCGGTCAGGTCGCTGGAGCATTCGACGCCCGAGCAGATCTGCCAGCGCGTCCAGGAGACCGCGCCGACGGTCAACATCACGACGATCTACCGCACGCTCGACCTGCTGGACCGGCTCGGGCTGGTGCGGCACACGCACCTGGGCCACGGCGCGCCGAGCTACTCGGTCGACGACCACCAGCACGTGCACCTCGTGTGCCACGTGTGCGGTCGGATCGACGAGATCCCGTGTGAGCTTCTCGACCCGTTGGTCGGAACATTGCGGGCGCGTGACGGGTTCGAACTGGATGCAAGCCATCTCGCGCTGTCCGGCACGTGCCGCGACTGTTTGAAGCAGGAGCAGGAGACCGAGTGACCCTCCCAGGAGCCGTCCCGCCGCCAGACGATTCCACCGATGCCGGCGTCGCCTGGCACTACGGAGACCCGTTCGCCGAACAGCGTTCGGCCGCCCGTTCGGTGGTGGTCGTCGACCGCTCGAACCGCGGCGTCATCGCGGTCCCTGGCGAGGACCGGCTCACGTGGCTGCACCAGCTCACCAGCCAGCACTTCGAGCAGCTCGGCGAGAACGCGCACACCGAGGCGCTGATCCTCGACGCGCAGGGCCGGCTCGAACACCACATGGTCGTCGCGAACGTCGGCGGCACGGTGTTCCTGGACGTCGAGAAGGTCGACGACCTGCTGGCGTACCTGAAGAAGATGGTCTTCTGGTCCAAGGTCGAGCCGCGCGACGCCACGGCCGAGTTCGCGCTGTTGTCGATCGTCGGACCGGACGCGGTCGCGCTGCTGGAGAAGCTGGACGTCCCGGTGCCCGCCGCCGTCGAGCCGCTGGGTGACGGGTTCGTGCGCCGCACGTCGTGGCCTGGTCAGAGCTCGTTCGACCTGCTGGTGCCGCGTGCCGAACGCGAGCAGTGGTGGCAGCGGATCACCGACGCGGGCGCGCGGCCGGCGGGCAGCTTCGCGTTCGAGGCGCTGCGGGTCGAGGCACTGCGGCCGCGCCAGGGCGTCGACACCGACGAGCGCACGATCCCGCACGAGGTCAACCTGATCGACCCGGCCGTGCACCTGAGCAAGGGCTGCTACCGGGGCCAGGAGACGGTCGCGAAGGTCCACAACGTGGGCCGTCCGCCGCGCCGGATGCTCCTACTCCACCTGGATGGTTCTGCGGACGCCCAGCCGGAGACCGGTGACCCGGTCACGCTGGACGGGCGCGCGGTCGGCCGGGTGGGCAGCGTGGTGCTGCACCACGAGCTCGGCCCGATCGCGTTGGCGCTGGTCAAGCGCTCTGTGCCGGTGGATTCCGACCTCGTCGCCGGGGCCCCGGAAAGGGAAGTTCAGGCACGAATCGACCCCGACTCGGTGCCGCCGGACACCCCCGGTCTGGGCCGGGAAGCCGTTCGCAACCTGCGGGGATGAACCCCTAGAGTCCCGAGCTATGTCCTTGGGCACTCTCATCACGGTCGCTCCCACCGGAGCGGAGCACGCCAAAGCCGACGTCCCGCAGCTTCCAGTGACCCTGGAAGAGCTGGTCTCGACGGCGCAGAGCTGCGAGCAGGTCGGCGCGGCGATGATCCACGTCCACATCCGCGGCGAGGACACCAAGCCGTCGCTGGACCTCGGTCGGCTGAAGGCCACCGTCGAGGCTCTGCGCTCCGAGACCAACCTCGTCGTGCAGCTCTCGACCGGCGGGTCGGTGCACGACCCTGAGGAGAACCGGCTGCGCGTGCTCGACGCGATGCCGGACTCGGCGTCCTGCACGATGGGCACCGTCAACTTCGGTGACGACGTGTTCATGAACCGCTGGGAGTTCATCGTCTCCCTGCACAAGGGCATGCAGGAACGCGGCATCGTGCCGGAGTACGAGATCTTCGACATCGGTCAGCTGGCGTCGTTGAAGCGCCTGCTGGACCAGCACGGCCTGCCCGCGGGCGGGCACGTGCACGTCGACTTCGTGATGGGCGTGCCCGGCGGCATGCCCGGCGACGCCGCCACTCTGGTCGCAGCAGCGAACGCTCTGCCAGAAGGGGCAACCTTTTCCGCCACCGGGATCGGCCGGACCACTTTGCCGGTGATGTTCACCGCACTGGGTGCGGGTGGCCACCTCCGAGTGGGTATGGAAGACACGATCAGTTACTCACGTGGTGTGCCCGTGCGGGACAACGCACAGCTCGTAGCGCGCGCGGCAGGTCTGGCGAAGATCGCTCAACGGCCTGCTTTGTCGCCAGATGAGACGCGGAAGCTCCTGGGCGTGCACATTTGAGACACGTTTGGTGCATGGGATGTGTTGGCGGGTGAGGAGGATCTACCGCAGGATGGACACGTGATCGAGGTGCGTCCTGGCGGGCGCCGCCGAATCGACCGGGTGCTCGCCCCCGACTACACGGAGGGCGTCGAGCAGCGCCCGCTCGTCGAGGTGCGCGAACTCCGCGACGAGGCAGCGCAGGAAGAGACCGACCTGTCTTACCTGCGGCGGCTGTTGCACGCGCGGATCGACATCGTGCGGGCGGAACAGGAGCGCCGCAGTTCCGGCGGTTCGGCGGTGGTCGAGCAACTGGCCACGATCCTGTCCACGAACGCCGTTGGGCCGGCGACCGGTCTGGGCCGGTACCAGACCCATGAGCCGTCACGGGCTGATGCACACCAACGGCACGTCGAGGCGCTCGTCTCCGACGTGGACCTCTCCGACGTGAGCAAGTTGTCCGACGATCGCCTCGGCGAGGCGTTGGAGATCTTCATCTCGGAAGAGGCCTCGGTGTCGGTGCGGCGCCGTGAGGTGCAGGTGGTCGTGGACAAGCTCAACGCCGAGATCGCCTCGCGCTACCAGCGCGGGAGCGCGTCGGTGGACGAGCTGCTGGCGGCCGAGCGCGGACACCACCGCAGGAAGAGCTGACTCCCACATTCTGGGACGGTCGTTCCACTTTCTGAGCAGCGGACCTAGCGTGCCCTCATGGGGTATCGCTGGGTCGTGCTGTCCGTCGGAGCCTTGGCGCAGGGCACGAACGCGGCCGTCTTCCTCGGTCTGCCCGCGATCAGCCCTCAGCTGCAACAGCACTTCTCGCTGACGTTGCCCCAGGTCGGGTTGCTTCTCGGTGCCGTCAACCTGGGCACGATGATCGCCCTCGTGCCGTGGGGAGTCGTCGCGGACCGACGCGGTGAACGGCTCGTCATGACCATCGGTGGCCTCGGGGCCGCCGTCTGCCTGCTCGCCGCCGCGTTGGGCAACGCCTGGATCGCCGGACTCGCGCTGCTCGGCGCCGGGTTGTTCGGAGCGAGCGTCAACGCGGCCAGCGGCCGCGCGGTCATGTCCTGGTTCAGCAAGGGGTCACGCGGCCTCGCTATGGGCGTCCGCCAGACGGCGACCCCACTTGGAGCAGCCCTGACCGCGGCCTTCCTGCCCGGCATCGCGATCACGGCCGGCGTCCCCACCGCGTTCGTCGTGCTGGCCGGCGTCACGGCGTTCGTGGCGCTCGCCGTGGCGGTGCTCGTCCGCGAACCACCGGGTGCGGTCCGGGCGAGTTCCGAGCACGGTCTGGTGCTCAAGGACCCCAAGCTGCTGCGGCTGTCGGTCGCCAGCGGGCTGCTGGTGGTTCCCCAGTTCACCGCCACCGCACTGCTGGTGCCCCTCCTGCACGAGCACCGCGGCATGAGCGTCACGGCGGCCGCGGCGGTCTTCGCCATCGCCCAGGTGCTCGGCGGGGCCGGGCGGCTGGCGGTCGGCGTGTGGTCGGACCGGGTGCGCAGCCGGACCGGGCCACTCAAGATCGTGTCGATCATCACAGCAGCTGGGTTCGTGCTGGTCGCGGCGCTGGATCAGGCGCCGTTGCCGCTGCTCATCGCCGCACTGGTACCGACCAGCATGTTCGCCCTGTGCTGGAACGGGCTGGCGGTCACCGAGGCCGGTGAGCTCGCGCCGGACGGTCGCAGCGCCACCGCGATCGGGATGCAGAACTCGGCGAACTACCTCAGCGCCGCGACGACCCCGTTCCTCGCGAGCTTCGTCGCGGTGCACGTGGCCTGGCCTGCGGCAATGGTGCTGGCAGCGGCGGCGGCCGTGACCGCCCGCTTGCTGCTTCAGCCGTGGCGTTCCCGGCGGGCCAGCTCGCCCCAGAACTCGCGCAGCGTCTCGTAGCGCAACGCCACCTCCTCGGCGTCGCCCGCCTCGAGCGCGTCGACGATGGCGTTCACGTCGGCCGCCGAGGAGTCCTCCAGCAGGTCCTTGTCCTCCAGCAGCTGCACCAGGCCGCCGTAGTCGAGCTCGACCGCCGAGTGCGGGTGGAAGTGCTCCAGCCAGCGGCCGGTGTCGGCGAGGACCGTGGCAGGGCCCTCGTCGCCCAGCGAGTTCTTCACGACCTTGAGCGCCCGTGCGACACGGCGACGGGCGTCGGCCATCGCGACGCGCCACGACACCTGGCGTTCCGGGTCGTCCTGGGCGCTGGCCAGCACCACGCGGCGCTGGGCCGGGTCGACGAGGGCGAACCACGGCAGCGGCACGGTCCAGGTCGTGGAGATGACGTGGACGGCCCCTGCCGACAGTTCCGCCATCACGGCTGACGCGCGCGCTCGGACCGTTTCGGGAGCAACGTTGAGGGCCTCGTCCTGGAGGATCGGCGGAGCAGAGGCCAGGAAGCCCACCAGAGCCGCCGCGGAGCGCGCCCTGAGGTCGAGGGGGCAGACGAGAGGCCCTGGGCCGACACGCGCGGCGTCAGAGGTCGGAACCTCGGCGGGGCTGATCGTCATCACGTCGAACGACTCGCCCGGGAGGAGCTTTTGTCCCAACTGTGATCGCAACCACAGCTCGCGTTCCCAGTCGCCGACCTCCGCACGGGGGACAGGGCCGTTTTCCAGGGCTTTTCGGACCTTGTCCGCTAGCGGTGCGTCCAATACCGATAACGGTTCGTACACCCGTAGGTAGGCGACGAACGGTCTGGGCACCTGTGCATCCTTCCACGCGGGGGCGGCTGCGAGATTTGGCGGTACGTGTCACGCCTACCGCGTCGCGAGGAACCCCATCGGCACGGTACGGTAGTTACCAGGAACTAGTTGTCGAGACGAGTGGGGCCGCCGTTCCCCCGGCCGCCCCCGTCCCTGTGCGAGGGGGTCGAGCCATGGGGCGCGGCCGAGCGAAGGCCAAGCAGACGAAGGTCGCCAGGGAGCTCAAATACAGCTCTCATGAGACCGACTTCGCTGCGCTGCAGCGCGAGCTGTCTGGTGACGAAAGGTCGCCGAACGGGAGTAGTGGTGGCGATGAGCCACGCGACGACCCGTACGACGATTACGACGACTACCGTCGCTGAATTCAGCCTGAAGAGTTCAAGGGTTGGGCAACCGGATCATCGGTGCCCAGCCCTTGAACTCTGAGGGCGCTTTCAGAACGCCCTGGCGTACTGCCTCGGCGCGTTGACCTCCACACCCAACTGCTGTGCCGCGTGCAGCGGCCAGTACGGGTCGCGGAGCAGCTCGCGCGCGAGCAGGACCAGGTCAGCGGATCCGTCCGTCAACACTTGTTCGGCCTGCTTCGCCTCGGTGATCAGGCCGACCGCACCCGTGGGCACGTCTGCCTTGCGTCGCACCGCTTCGGCGAGCGGCACCTGGTAGCCGGGCCCGATCGGGATGTCCGCCTGCGCGGTGTTGCCACCGCTGGACACGTCGATCAGGTCCGCACCCGCGGCCTTGAGCGCCTGTGCCAGCACAACGCTGTCGTCGACGGTCCAGCCGTTGTCGACCCAGTCGGTGCCGGAGATCCGCACGATCACCGGCACGTCCGGGCCGACCGCTGCCCGCACGGCGGCGGTGACCTCGACGGGCACGGCGATGCGTTCCTCGATGCTGCCCTCGTTCGTGAGCGGCGAGTAGTACTCGTGGAGCAGGTAGCCGTGCGCGGCGTGGATCTCGACGATCCGGAAACCGGCCTCGATCGCCCTCAGCGCGCCGTCGACGAACGCCTTGACGATCTCGTTGTGGTGCGTCAGCTTCTCCGGCTGGTTCCCACCGGGGAACGGCTCGGTCGTGGGCGCCACCGGCACCCAGTCGCCGATCGCCTTGCGCCCGGCGTGCGCGAGCTGGATGGCCGGCACCGAGCCGTGCTCCTCGATGAACCTCGTGATCGGCTTCCAGGCCTCGACCTGCTCGTCGTTCCAGATGCCGACGTCCTGCGGGGAGATCCTGCCGCGCGGTTCCACGGCCGTGGCCTCGGCCATGACGAGACCGGCACCTCCGACCGCGCGGGAGCCCAGGTGGACGAGGTGCCAGTCGGTCGGCACGCCGTCTTCCTTGGTCACCGAGTACTGGCACATCGGGCTGACCGCAATGCGGTTGGGCAGCGTGACCGAGCGCAGGGTCAGCGGGGAGAACAGCAAGCTCACGGGGAAGCTCCCTTGAACAGTTCGTAGACCTAACCAACTGTTCAAGGGGTCATCGGCGGCGTGTTGTTCCCGGTTGTGAGGTCGTCCCAGTCACTGAACGGTGACGCTCAGCTCAGGTAGCGGACCTGCTTGGCCTTGCCTTCCAGCACTTCCTCGCGTGCCGACGCGATCTCCGGACGGTGCGAGACCTCCGGCACGCCGACCTCCCACCACGCCCCTGCCTCGGTCCACGACGACGGGTGCGTGCGGATCACGACGACGGCCGGGCGTTTCTCGCCGGTCGCCACCTCGCGGGCCTTGCGGTAGGCGCCTTCGAGGTCGGTCAGCGAGTCGGCCGGAAAGACCGCGCAGCCCATCGCGGCCGCGTGGGCGGCGAAGTCGGTGCGGGGTGGTTCGGGATGACTGGTCGTGCAGTCGGCGTAGAGGTTGTTGAAGCCCGCGCCGCCCTGGCCGGTCTGGAGGCGGTGGATCACCGCGTAGCCGTCGTTGTCGCAGACGACGGCCACGAAGCCGTGGCCCGCGAAGGCGGCGGAGAAGAGCTCGGAGTTCAGCATCAGGTACGAGCCGTCGCCGAGCAGGGTGGTGACCACGCCGTCGGTGTGGGCGATCGCGGCTCCCCAGGCGCCGGCCAGTTCGTAGCCCATGCAGGAGAAGCCGTACTCGACGTCCATGGTGGCCTCGCCCGAGGCGCGCCAGCCGCCGATCAGCTCGCCGGGCAGACCGCCGGACGCCGTCATGACGTAGTCGGTGGGGCCGCTCACGTCGTTCACGACACCGACCACCTGGGCGTAGGTGGGCAGGCCGTTGCCGGGGGTGCGCAGCGCGGTGATGTGCTGGTCCCACTTCGCGCGTTCGCTCTGGGCGCGGCGGGCCCAGTCGGGCTGGGCCTGCCAGGAGCCGAGCGCGTCGGTCAGTTCGCGCAGGCCCTCGTCGGCGTCGGCCACCAGGGCGAACGAGCCGTGCTTCACGGCGTCGAAGCGGGCGGCGTTGAGCGAGACCAGATGCACGTCCGGGGAGAAGACGGTCCAGGACGCCGTGGTGAAGTCCTGCAGGCGGGTACCCACCGCGATGACCAGGTCGGCTTCTCCGGCCAAGACGTTGGCCGACGTCGAGCCGGTGATGCCGAGCGGGCCGGCGTGCAGCGGGTGCTCGTGCGGGACCAGCGTGCGGCCCGCGGTGGTCTCGGTGATCGGGATGCCGTGTTGTTCGGCGAACCGCAGTGCGCGGCCGGCGGCACCCGAGTAGCGGACGCCACCGCCCAGGACCAGCAACGGCCGGGAAGCCGAACGGATCGCGCGGGCGGCCTCGGCCAGCGCGGTCAGGTCCGGGCGCAGGCGCAACGGACGGTGCACGACCTCGGCGAACAACGACTCCGGGAAGTCGTAGGACTCGGCCTGGACGTCCTGCGGCAGCGCCAGGGTGACCGGGCCGCAGTCGGCCGGGTCGGTCAGGACGCGCGCGACCTGCGGGAGCGTCGAGAGCAGCTGTTCGGGACGGGTGATGCGGTCGAAGTAGCGGCTGACCGCGCGGAACGCGTCGTTGACGGTCGCGCCGGGGTCGTGGAAGTGCTCGACCTGCTGCAGCACGGGGTCGGGCGCGCGGCCGGTGAAGGTGTCGCCGGGCAACAGCAGGAGAGGCAGGCGGTTGGCGTGGGCGACGCCGGCCGCGGTGACCATGTTCAGCGCGCCGGGGCCGATCGACGACGTGGCGACGCCGACCTGGCGGCGGTGCGAGGCCTTGCCGATGCCGACCGCGGCCAGGGCCATGCCCTGCTCGTTGTGGCCGCGCCACACCGGGATGCGGTCGCGGACCTCCTCCAGGGCGTTGCCGAGGCCGAGCACGTTGCCGTGGCCGAAGATCGCGAACACGCCGGGGAACAGCGGCGCGTGCGAGCCGTCGAAGAGTTCCGTGCGCTGGGCCAGCATCCACCGGACCAGTGCCTGCGCGGTCGTCAGCTTCAATTGACTCGCCCCTCAGCAGTCGTGACCGGACAACGCGGGTCCAGTTCCTGCGTCACCCAGCTGTCGCGAACCCAGGTGTGCGCCGGGTCGTCGCAGAACGCCATGGAACGTTCGTCGCCAGGACCGGCGAGGACGTTCAGGTAGTACATGGGATATCCCGGCGCCGCGACGCACGGACCGTGGTAGCCGCGCGGGATCAGGAAGACGTCGCCGTCCCGCACGGTCACGTCCTCGTCGATCGTGCCGTCGTCGGTGTACGTGCGGTGGAACCCGAAACCGGTGCGGGAAGGCGTGATCTGGTCCCAGTCGGCGATGCGGAAGTAGTAGATCTCCTCGTTGTCCACCTCGCACGGCTCCGAGGAGTCGTGCTTGTGCGGCGGGTACGAGGACCAGTTGCCGTCCGGGGTGATCAGCTCGCACGCGTTGAGCTTGTCCGCGTGGTCCCACACGCCCGGCACGCCGAAGTTCGTGACCTGACGGGTGGCGTTGCCGGAACCGCGCACCTCGACCGGCACACCGTCGGCTGGACCGTACTTGGGCGTCAGGCGGTTCTCGCAGCGCGCCATCGGCAGAGCGACTTCACATCCGTCCACAGAGGACAACCGGACCGAGGCGTCCCGAGGCACGTACGCGAAGTCCGTGACGCGGGTGAACACCGAGTCACGGCCCTGCAGCTCGTACCGCTCGTCGTCGACCTCGACCACGAGAGACCCGGCCAGCGGCAGAACGAACGCCTCGAACTCACCCGTCTCGATCGTGCGCACCCAACCGGCCTCGATCCGCAGCACGCGCAGACCGGTGTAGGTCCAGCTCGCGTCCTCCGGCGTCAGGTGGATGACGTCGGTGGAGGTCGAGAGCGTCCCGAGTGGACGGTGCAAGGTCATACCGTGATTCCCTTCGCGGTGCGCAGGATTTCGGCGGCGGCAGCAACGGCAGCGGCGACATCACCGTCCGGCGGGTAGAGCAGTGCACGTCCGACGACCAAGCCGCGCACGGTCGGGTGGCGCAGCGAGCGGCCCCACGACGCGAGGTCGTCCTCCGGATTCGCCGACGGCACACCGCCGAGCACCAACGCGGGCAACGCCGTGGTGTCCAGCACGACCTCCGGCTCGTTCGGCGCGGGCAGCTTCAACCACGTGTAGGCGGAGGTCGCGCCGAGCCCGGCAGCCACCGCCGAAGCACGCGACAGGGCCGCGGCGTCCTTCTGCAGCACCAGCTTGTCGTTGTGATCACGCTTGTACGGCAACGGTTCGACCATCGCCATCAGGCCGTGCTCGGCGAGTTCGGTGACGGCTCGCGCGCAGCCTTCCAGCGTCGGGATCGTGCCGGGGTCGGAGTCGACCAGGCGCAGCAGCATCTTGCCGCCGTCCAGCCCGAACGTCGCGATGGACGACGCGTCGTACGCGGTGAACCTGTCGTCGATCTCCCAGTCCGCGCCGGCGAGGCCGCCGCGGTTCATCGAGCCGATGACCACGCGCTCGTTCAGGCCGTCCAGCAGCAGCAGGTCCTCGATCACGTCCGGTGTGCCGAGCACGCCGTCGACCGCGGGGTTCGCCAGTGCCGTCAGCAACCTGTCGAGCAGCGATCGCCGGTCGGCCATCGCCAGCGGGTCGCCGCCGACGCCGAGCGCACCCCGCGCCGGGTGGTCCGCCGCGACCAGGAACAGCGTGGACTTGCCGTTCAGCAACGAATTGCGCCGCTTGCGCGACTGGTAGGCCCGCCTGATCGAGCCGGGGTCCTCGGCCCGCCGCCACAACAGTTCGCGCCACTGCCCGTCAGTGATCACAGCAGGTCCTCGATCTCTTTCTGGTCCGGCATCGCATCCGCACAGGCCAGCCGGGACGCCACGATCGCGCCCGCCGCGTTGGCGTAACGGGCGATCTTCACCGGGTCCCAGCCGGACAGCAGGCCGTGCACCAGCGACCCGCCGAACGCGTCGCCGGCGCCGAGCCCGCAGACGACCTCGACCGGGTTCGGTTCCACGGTCCAGCGACCCTCGGGAGTGGCCACGAGAACGCCCTCGGCGCCCTTCTTGATCAGCGCCAGCGAGATCCCGCGGGCCAGCAGCCGGTCTGCGGCCTCGTCGGGGTCGGAGGTGCCGACCGCGACCTCGCACTCCGTCCGGTTGCCCACGGCCACCGTCACGTAGTCGAGCATCCAGCTGATCTCGCGGCGCGCGGTCTCGACGTCCGGCCAGAACATCGGCCGGTAGTCGAGGTCCAGCACCGTGTGCCCCAACCGGGCCCGGCTGCCCAGCATCGCCCGTTGCGAACTCCGCGCGGGCTCGGCGGACACGCCGGTGCCGGTGACCCACAGCAAGGGCACGTCCCGCACGACGTCCCACGGCACGTCGTCCTCGCTGATCGTCAGGTCCGGCGCGATCGGCAGCCGGTAGAACAGCAGCGGCGGGTCCGCGGGCGGGTTGAGCTCGCAGAACACCACCGGTGTCAGCAGATCGGGCGAGGTGCCGACGTGTTCCGACGACACCCCGAAGCCTTCCAGTGCCTGCCGGACATAGGTCCCGAACCCGTCCGGCCCGACCTTGGTGAGCACACCGGCCCGGCGTCCGAGCCGCGCGGCGGCGACCGCGACGTTGGTCGCGGTGCCGCCGAGCGACTTGGCGAAGGTGCTGACCTCGGCCAGCGGCACGCCGGACTGCTCCGGGTAGAGGTCGACACCGACCCGGCCGACGGTCAGCACTTCCAGCGACGTCACGCCTCGACACCCCGCAACTCGTGAGCCAGTGCTTCCAACTCGGCGCCGCCGGCCATCTGGCGCGTCAGCTCCTCGAGGTTGATCTCCGACTTCTCGTACGAGCCGAGCGGCCGGCCGCGCTTGAGCAGCAGGAACCGGTTGCCGACCGGGAAGGCGTGGTGCGGGTTGTGCGTGATCAGCACGACGCCGAGGCCGCGATCACGCGCCTGGGCCACGTACTTCAGCACGACACCGGCCTGCTTCACGCCGAGAGCCGCGGTCGGTTCGTCCAGGATCAGCACCTTGGCGCCGAAGTGCACCGCGCGGGCGATGGCGACGCACTGCCGTTCGCCACCCGACAAGGTGCCGACGGGCTGTTCCACGTCCCGCAAGTCGATGCCCATGTCGGACAACGCCTTCTTGGTGATCTCCTTGCCCTTCTTGCGGTCCAGGAACCCGAACTTCGTCGTCGGTTCCGAGCCGAGGAAGAAGTTGCGCCACACCGACATCAGCGGCACGACCGCGAGGTCCTGGTACACGGTCGCGATGCCGTGGTCCAGGGCTTCGCGCGGCGAGGAGAACTTGATCTCGTTGCCCTCGACCTTGAACGAGCCCTGGTCGTGCTGGTGGACCCCGGCCAGGATCTTGATCAGCGTCGACTTGCCGGCGCCGTTGTCGCCGAGCACGCAGGTGACCTCACCGGCGTTGACCACAGTGGACACATCGCTCAGCGCGATGACGCTGCCGTAGGTCTTGCCGATGTTCTCGACCTCGATCAGTGACGTCATCGCTTCACCCTTTCCGCGCGGCGCCGCAGCATGTTGTTCACCAGCACGGCGGCCAGCAGCATCACGCCGAGGAACAGCTGGAACCAGTCGCTGTTCCAGCCGGCGTAGACGATGCCCTGCCGGGCCATGCCGAAGATCAGCGCGCCGATCGCCGCGCCCACCGCGGAACCGAAGCCACCGGTGAGCAGGCAGCCGCCGATCACCGCCGCGATGATGTACTGGAACTCCAGGCCGATGCCCTGGTTCGCCTGCACGCTCGCGTACCGCAGGATGTTGATCGAGCCGACCAGCCACGCCGCGAACGCCGTGGTCATGAACAGCAGGATCTTGGACCGCACGACCGGCACACCGACCGCGCGGGAACTCTGCGCGGCACCGCCGATCGCGAAGATCCAGTTGCCGAACTTGGTGCGCATCAACACCGTCGACGCGACGACGGTGAACAGGACCCACCAGATGATCGACACGTAGAAGCTGGTGCCGCCGATCTGGAACGTCGACGCGAACAGGAACCCGGCCGACTCGTAGCCGACCGTGTCGCGCATGCCCGACACCTGCACGCTGCCGGTGACCAGGCGCGTGACGCCGAGGTTGAGGCCCTGCAACGCGAGGAAGCTGCCCAGCGTCACGATGAAGCTCGGCAGGCCCGTGCGCATCACGAGCCAGCCGTTCAGCGCGCCCACCGACAACGCAAAGGCGAGCGACACCAGCAACGACAGCCAGACGTTGAGTCCCAGCTGAGTGGCGAGGAGAGCCGTGACGAGCGCGGTGGACGCGGTCATGACACCGGCGGACAGGTCGAACTCGCCGCCGATCATCAGCAACGCCACCGCGACCGCCATGATGCCGAGCATGGAGGCGTCGTCCAGCCAGGTGGCCGCGCCACCCATGCTCAGGAACTGCTCGGTGACCACGGAGAAGAACAGGAACACGAGCAGTGCGCCGAGCATGGCGCCGATCTCCGGGCGCTTGATCAGCTGATCCATCACCCTGGGCTTGCTCAGCCGTTCGTCGGCAGCCGGTGGAGCTGTGGCCGTCACGGTCATCTCCCCGCCTCCTCCTTACCTCTTGCCGTTCTTGGCGTACTCCGCGACCTTGTCCACGTTGGACTTGTCGACGAAGCCGGGACCGGTCAGCACGGGCTTGCCGCCACCGAGGGTGTTGGCGTTGTCCTTGAAGAGCTTCAGCATCACGATCGGCAGGTAGCCCTGCTCGTACTGCTGCTGGTCGACGGCGAACAGCACGTCGCCCGCCTTGATCGCGCTGACCACGTCCGCGTTCAGGTCGAAGGTCGCGACCTGCGCCTTCGAGCTCGCACCCTTGATCGCGGCGGCCGCGTTCACGGCGACCTGCGGGTTCAGCGCCAGCACACCGTCGACGGCGGTGTCGGACTGGAGCTTGGCCTTGATGCGGGCCTCGACGTCGGTCGGGTTGGAGATGTCGACCTGGAGGTTCTCCACCGCGCCGCCGAAGCCGGTGCGGGCACCGTCGCAGCGCTGGTTGAGGCCCGTGTTGCCGGCCTCGTGGATCACGCACAGCAGCTTGGTCTTGCCGGCCGCCTTGAGCTTCTTGCCGGCTTCCTCACCGGCGATCGTCTCCTCCTGGCCGACGTGCGCCATGGCACCGAACTCGGCGCTCTTCGCGCTGCCGGAGTTGATCGTGATGACCGGGATGCCGGCCTTCACCGCGGTCTCGATGGAGGTCTTGAGCGCGTCCGGGTTCGCCATCGACACCACGATGCCGCCGACCTTCTGCGACACGGCGTTGTCGATCAGCTTGGCCTGGGCGCCGGGGTCTCCGTCGGAGTTGTAGGTGACGCCGACGCCGAGCTGCTTGCCCGCGTCCTCGGCGCCGACCTTCACCACGCTCCAGAACGCGTCACCCGCGGTGCCGTGCGTGATGACGGCGACCTTGAGGTCACCCGTCGTCGGTGCGCTGTTGTTCTGCGTGCTCTGGTTGTTCGTTCCAGTGGGACCGCTACAGGCGGCGAGTAGAGCAACACCGGCGAGCGCGACGCCCGCACGGATGACCAGACGAGACTTCATCGTCTCCAGTCCCTTCAGAGGATCTTGCTGAGGTGCGCGAGGCTGCGCCCGGTGTCCTTCAGTGGCTTGTCCACTGGACTTCCGTCCTTGAGCTGGGTGTCCTGCTCAAGCACGAACCAACCGGTGTAGCCCGCCTCCTGAACGAGCTTCACCAGCGCTTCCACGTCCACGTCGCCGTCCCCGAGCGGCACGTAGATGCCCTGTTCCACGGCATCGGTGTAACTGAGCTCGCCGCTGCGCACCTTCGCCGCGATCTCGTCACGCACGTCCTTGAGGTGCACGTGACCGATCCGGTCCGGGTAGCGGCGCGCCAGCTCGACCGGGTCCGTGCCACCGATGAGGAGGTGGCCGGTGTCCAGGCAGAGCTGGAGATCGGAGTCCGCGAGGAACCTGGTGACCTCCGCCTCCCGCTCGACGTGGGTGCCCACGTGCGGGTGCAGCACGGTGCTCAGACCGTGCTCCGCGGCGATCTCCCGGATCTTCGCGCAGGTGTCGACGAGGGTGTTCCACTCGTCGTCGGTGAGCTGCGGCGTCTCGTCGTAGCCGTCCAGGCCCGTCGCGGCGGCGAGCACGAGCACCTCGGCGCCACCGGCCTTGAGGATTCCGGCCACCCGGTCGGCTTCGTCCAGAGTGGACTGGACGTCGGTGTGCAGCGTGACCGCGAGGAACCCGCCGACCAGCGTCAGTTCGAACTCGCTGAGCAGTGCCTTCAACGAGGCGGGGTCGGCGGGCAGGTAGTCGGGCGGGCCGAGCTCGGTGGCCGTGAGACCCAGCTCGTTCATCTCGCCCAGCACGGTGGTCGCGGGCAGGACGTTGCCCCAGCCCGGAACCTCGCACACGCCCCAGGAGATCGGTGCCCCAGCGATCTTCGCCATGTCCTCAGTTCCCCTCGATCTTCACCGGTGCGCCGCTGCGACGCGACTGCTCACACGCTTCGGCCAGGCGAAGGCTGATCAAACTCTCCCGCGCCGGCGACGGGTTCGCGACCTCGCCCTTGATGACCTGCGTGAACAGGTTCATCTCGTTGACGTACGCGCGGTGGAAGCGCTCCGGGAAGCCGGGGTAGGCGTCCGGTCCGGCCACGTGACCGCCGGGCTCCAGCGAGTTCAGCGGGGTCTTCGGGTCGACGCCGGCGACCAGGGAGTCCTTGCTGCCCAGCACCTCGATGCGGTGGTCGTAGCCGACCGGGTCGTGCCGCCCGCCCGCCAACGTGGCGTGCGCGCCACCAGCGAACTTCAGCATCACGACGGCGTTGTCGACGTCGTCAGCGTCCGCGAACGCCTGGTGCACCAGCACGGAACCGCTCGCGTAGACCTCGACGACCGGCTCGCCGACCAGCCACGGCACGCAGTCCAGGTCGTGGATCAGCAGGTCGCGGAAGATGCCGCCGGAGGCGGGCAGGTAGGAGAAGTCCGGCGGGTTCGCGTCGTTGCCGACGGCCCTGACCAGGTAGATGTCGCCGACCTCGCCCGCGCGGATGCGGCGGTTCAGCTCGTAGATGGCCGGGTCGAACCGGCGCTGGAAGCCCACCAACACCTCGACGCCGGACTTCTCGACGTCCTCGACCAGCGCGGTCATCGCGGCGAGGTCGCTCGCGATCGGCTTCTCGCACAGCGTGGGGACCCCTCGCCCGATCGCCGCGCGGAGCATCTCGGGGTGGGTGTCGGTCGGCGTGGCGAGCAGGACGCCGTCGACGTTGCCGAGCAACGTGTCGAGGTCGTCCACCGCCTTGGTCCTGCTCAGCTCAGCCGACGCCTGCGCAGCACGACCGGGCACCGGGTCGAAGAGAAGCACCTCGTCGACTCGATCCAGTGCGGCGAGGTTGGTCGCGTGCATGGTGCCGATCCTGCCGACACCCGCTACTCCGATCCGCATCGCAGGTTTCCCCTGTTCATCGCCGGTGATGTGTTAGAGCGCTCTATTGGTTGGAGCGCTCCAATGCTGTAGCTTCGGTCACACGGGTGTCAAGGGCGGGT
Organism: Lentzea alba; assembly: GCF_011067745.1. Lineage (GTDB taxonomy): Bacteria > Actinomycetota > Actinomycetes > Mycobacteriales > Pseudonocardiaceae > Lentzea > Lentzea alba. The sequence continues at coordinate 538,512 of NZ_JAAMPJ010000006.1, read as the reverse complement.
TTCCTGCTCGTGACGTGAGGGGAGGTGGTTCCAGGTGGTCAGGCCGACGATGGAAGACGTCGCTCTGCGGGCGGGCGTGTCCCGTGCACTGGTGTCACTGGTGATGCGCGGTTCACCCAAGGTGAGCGAGATGCGACGCACCGCTGTGCTGAAGGCCGCCGAGGAGCTCGGGTACTCGCCGCACGCCATGGCGCGTTCACTGGCCTCGCGCACGTCGACGGTGCTCGGCGTGATGGTTTCGGACCTGCACAACGCGTTCTTCGCCGAAGTCGTGGACGGCATCGACGAGGTGGCACGCGAGCAGGGGTTCGACATCATCATCAACACCGGTGGCCGCTCGCCCGCTCGCGAACGCCGAGCCCTGGAATCGCTGCTGTCCTTCCGCCCCGCCGGTTTGATCCTGCTGTCGCCCGTGGTGCCCGCGACGGCCATCGGCAAGGCCGCCGAACAACTCCCGATCGTGCTCGTGGCCCGTTCGTCGCGGGTGTCCACTGTGGATACCGTGAACGACGACGGCGAGCAGGGCGCGCGACTGGCCGTCGACCACCTGGTGTCGTTGGGGCACAAGCGGATCGCTCATTTGGACGGTGGTGAAGGCACTCAGGCCGGACCTCGTCGGCGTGGGTACGTCACCGCCATGGAGGCGCACGGGTTGGCGCCTCAGGTCGTCTCCTCCGAGTACACCGACGCGGCCGGCGCACGCGCGATCCGTTCGTTGATCGCTGATGGTTCGTTGCCCACGGCCATCCTGTCCTGCAACGACTTCAACGCCGTGGGTGCCATTTCGGCGTTGGAAGACGCGGGTTTGCGCGTTCCGGCCGATGTTTCCGTCGTGGGGTACGACAACACGTCGCTGGCGGCGCTCCGCCACGTCTCCCTGACCACGATCGACCAGCCCCGTGCCGAGTTCGGCCGGTTGGCAGCTCTCGCTCTGCTGCAGCGAGTTCGCGACGAGCGCACCGACCCCGTGCGCCATCTCCTCAATCCCTCTCTCGTCGTTCGGAACACGACCGCCCCACCAGGAGGCTTGCGTTGAGCACCATCCCCCACTGGATCGACGGCGCCCGCACCACGGGGGTGTCGTCCCGCACGTCCGACGTCTTCAACCCGGCCACCGGCTCCGTCGCCGCGCAGGTCGTGCTGGCCGAGCAGGCCGACGTCGACCTGGCCGTCGCCTCCTCCCTGAAGGCCGCGCAGTCCTGGGCCGAGTCGTCGTTGTCGACGCGTTCACGGATCCTGTTCGCCTACCGCCACCTGCTGCACGAGGCACGCGACGAGCTCGCCGCGATCATCACGTCCGAGCACGGCAAGGTGCTGTCCGACGCCGCCGGCGAGGTGCAGCGCGGGCTTGAGGTCGTCGAGTTCGCGTGCGGCATCCCGCAGCTGCTGAAGGGCGAGCACTCCGAGCAGGTCTCGCGCGGTGTCGACGCCTATTCGCTGCGGCAGCCGCTCGGTGTCGTCGCGGGCATCACGCCGTTCAACTTCCCCGTGATGGTGCCGATGTGGATGTTCCCCATCGCCATCGCGACCGGAAACACGTTCATCCTCAAGCCTTCCGAGCGCGACCCGTCGGCATCGGTGCGGCTGGCCGAGCTGTTCCAGGAGGCCGGCCTGCCCGATGGCGTGCTGAACGTCCTGCAGGGCGATGCCTTCGCGGTGAACGCGCTGCTGGACCACCCGGACGTGGCCGCGGCCTCGTTCGTCGGCTCGACCCCGATCGCCCGGCACGTCTACACCCGCGGCACGGCGGCCGGGAAGCGCGTGCAGGCGCTGGGCGGCGCGAAGAACCACATGGTGGTGCTGCCGGACGCCGACCTCGACGTCGCTGCCGACGCCGCTGTTTCCGCTGGTTACGGCTCCGCCGGCGAGCGCTGCATGGCGATCTCCGTGGTCGTGGCGGTGGGCGAGACCGGCGACGAACTGGTCGCCAAGATCGCTGCGCGGACGCGGGACCTGCACCCGTCGGTGCTGCCCGGCACGGATCCGTCCGCCCAGATGGGCCCACTGGTCACCGGCGTGCACCGGGACAAGGTCCGGTCCTACGTGGACGCGGGCGAGGCCGCCGGTGCCACGCTGGTGGTCGACGGCCGCGGCTACGCGCCGGAGGGTCACGCCGACGGCTTCTGGCTCGCGCCGACGTTGTTCGACCACGTCTCCACGGACATGACGATCTACACCGACGAGATCTTCGGCCCGGTGCTGTCGGTCGTGCGCGCCGAGACGTTCGAGGACGCCCTCGAACTGGTGAACAGCAACCAGTACGGCAACGGCACCGCGATCTACACCGGTGACGGCCTGGCCGCCCGCGAGTTCCAGCGGCGGGTGCACGTCGGCATGGTCGGCATCAACGTGCCGATTCCCGTACCGATGGCCTACTACTCGTTCGGCGGTTGGAAGGATTCGTTGTTCGGCGACACGCACGTGCACGGCGCCGAGGGCGTGAAGTTCTACACCCGCGCAAAGGCGATCACGGCTCGGTGGCCGCAGCAGCACGGCGTGAACCTGGGCTTCCCGACGCACGGCTGAGCAGGCGCAGTCTCCAACGGCCGTCCCGAACAGGGGCGGCCGTTTCTGGTTGGTACGAACCAATTCTCAGTTCGCCGATCATGGAATATCGCCACGCGCATCACGGTTCGACGTAGAAGCTGGACACATCGGTATTATCGGCGCTCACAAAACAGCGCAGGAGGACCGAACACGATGTCGCTCAGCGAGGACGACAGTCCGTTCGCGACGGCATGCCGCGCCACCGCACGTGCCGAATTCGTTCAAGCACTGAACCAGCTGCGGAAGTGGAAAGGACTCTCGTACCAGCAGGTCGCGGACAACAGCGGCGACCTGATGTTGCCCAAGAGCACGGCGCACGCGATGTGCACGATCACGTTCCCGAAGCAGGAGGGCACGCTGCGAGCGTTCCTGACCGGATGCAGGGAGACGCCGGAGGCGCTGGAGGCCTGGGTGGAGCAGTGGCGGCGCGTGGCGGCCTCCTGCGCCAACAGAAGGCCGCACCCCGCTGCTCAGCTGGTCCAAAGCTCGGCCAGGGGTTTCTCACCGCCGGAATGAATCCGGCACGTTCGCAACCCTAACGGTCCGCAGAACCACCGGCCAGACGGTTGGACGGCATTGGACGGTGTCAATACGACCAATTGACCATCGGGTGGTCAGGAGCGTCGGCAAAGATGACAAAAGCTGGACAGTTGGACTTCGTTGGACGGATTCGGACGCCGTTGGGCAGGGACATGAAAAACCTGGACGGCGATTCAGTTGGCAATCACCCGTCTGAGTGACATGCTCGTCTTCGAGCCGCTATGCCGCAAAGTCCCGCGGCAACGCCAATAAACCGCGGGGACGCTTTCCGCACATCCGGCTTGTCGCTGTTCCGCAATCAGCTGGTCCCCCGGCGCACGGTGCCGCCCTGCGCCGGGTCCCCCCATCCAGGAGTTCTCATGACCACCCCACCGCACTCGCGCAGGCGTTGTTCGTCGTCCGGTCCCAGCTCCGTCCTGCTCGTGGTGACCGCGTTCGTCTTCACCGGCTGGATGCTCACGCAGGGCCACACCCCGGTCGTCGCCGTGGCCACCACCGGTGCCGTGATGGCCGTGACCACCACGTTGAGCAGGAGCCGGCTGATCGGCATCCGGCCGTTCAGCGCGCGGTTCGGCGTGCTGCCGCCGTCCGACCCGCCGGTGATCTGGCAGGAGAACGAGCGATGACCTGTCCCGACGGCGATCCGCTCGAGCGCCTGAACCGCCTGTGGTCGCAGCTCATGCTCGCGCTGCCCAGATCGGGCCGGCGGGCCGAGGCGCTCGCGGTCTACCGCGAGGTGCGCGTGATCCTGGGCACCGAGCTGGGCATCGACCCCGAGCCCGCGCTGCCGTTGCTCGCGACCTCGACCGCCGAGCTGCGGGCGGCGACGGCGGCCGAGTTCATCGACCTGCTGCGGACGATCCAGGTGCGGTCGGGCCTGACCCCGTCGGAGATCTCCCGCAAGGCCGGTCAGGTGCTGCCACGCAGCCAGATCTACTCGCTGCTCAAGCGCGGCAAGCTGCCGACGAAACCCGAGCAGGTGCGGGCGTTCGTGACGATCTGCGGACTGCCCGAGCCGCAGGTGGCGCGGGTGATGGAGCTGTGGGCGACGTTGCGCGAGCAGACCGAGCTCGCGGTCAGCGGCCCGGAGAACGACAAACCGTTCGCGATCCTGATCGTGCGCAGCGCGTGAAAAAGCCCCCGCCGGGAGAGCGGGGGCTTTCTCGCGCGATCAGGCGTCGACCTTCTCGCGTTCAGGGGCCGGAGCCGCAGGAGGCGTCGGCTTCGGCAGGAACTTCTTGATCAGCGGGAAGAACAGGATCACCAGGACGACCACGTAGACGATGATCGACATCGGCGTGTTCACCAGGCCGGTCAGCGAACCGTCGGAGAGCTGCAACGCGCGGCGCATCTGCTGTTCCGCGGCCGGGCCGAGGATCACGCCGATGATCGCCGGCAGCACCGGCAGGCCGTAGCGGCGCATCGCGAAGCCCAGCAGGCCGATCACGAACATCAGCAGCAGGTCGAAGATGTCCGCGTTCACCGCGTAGGCGCCGACCGAGGCGAAGAACAGGATGCCCGCGTAGAGGTACGGCCGCGGGATCCGCAGCAGCTTCGCCCACAGCGGCGCCAGCGGCAGGTTCAGCACCAGCAGCAGCGTCAGGCCGATGAACAGCGACGCGATCAGCGCCCACACCAGGTTGGCTTCCCGCTGGAACAGCAGCGGCCCGGGCTGGATGCCGTACTGCTGGAACGCCGCCAGCATCACGGCCGCGACCGCGGTGGTCGGCAGGCCCAGCGTCAGCATCGTGACCAGGGTGCCGGCGGCGGACGCGGACGCCGTCGACTCCGGGCCCGCGACGCCTTCGATGGCGCCCTTGCCGAACTCGTCCTTGTGCTTGGAGAGCCGCTTCTCCGTCACGTACGACAGGAAGGTCGGGATCTCCGCGCCACCGGCCGGAATCGCACCGAACGGGAACCCGATCACCGGGCCGCGCAGCCACGGCTTCCAGGTGCGCTTCAGATCCGCGCGAGACAGCCACGGGCGGCCGACCGGGATCGGTTCGAACGGCTTGCGCCGCAGGTGGGCCGCGACCCACAGGGCCTCGCCGACCGCGAACAACGCCACCGCGACGACGATGATGTCGATGCCGTCGGCGAGGTGCAGCGAGCCGAACGTGAGGCGCTGCTGACCGGTCATCTCGTCCAGGCCGACCAGGCCGAGCGTCAGGCCGATGAGCAACGAGGCGAACCCGCGGATCCGCGACGCACCCAGCACCGAGGTGACGGCGATGAACGCCAGCACCATGACCGCGAACAGGTCGGGCGCGCCGATGTCGACAGCGTGCTTGGCCACGAACGGCGCCAGCAGGACGATCAGGATCGTGCCGATGATGCCGCCGGTGAAATGGCCGATGGCAGCGGCGGCAAGCGCTTGCGCACCACGACCCTTGCGGGCCATGGGATTGCCCTCGAAGGCGGCGACGACCGCGGCGCTCTCACCCGGTGTGTTCAGCAGGATCGACGTCGTCGAACCGCCGAACATGCCGCCGTAGTAGATGCCCGCGAACATGATGAACGCGCCGGTCGGCTCCATGCCGTAGGTGACGGGCAGCAGCAGCGCCACCGCCATGGCCGGTCCGATGCCCGGCAGGACACCGATTGCGGTGCCCAGCAGTACGCCGACAGCGGCGAGCAGCAGGTGTGTCGGCGTCAGCGCTGTCGCGAAGCCGTTGAGCAGTTGTTCCACCTAGAACACCTCCATCAACGGGCCACCGGGGAGCGGGACACCGAGCAGGTTGTTGAACACCAGGAACGTCAGGATCGACAGACCGGCCGCGATCAACGGGTCGCGCACCAGGTTGCGGCTGCCGAGCGCGTAGGCCGCGCCCCAGAACAGGATCGCGCCGGAGATCGGGAACCCGACCACCCCGATCAGCACGGCGTTGGCGAGGAAAGCTCCGCACAGCAGGAGAACCGTGCGCCAGTCGGCGGGCGCGGACAGGTCGACGTCCTCGCCGCCCTCCGCCTCGCCGCGACCGCCGCGCAGCACGTCGCGGGCCAGCAGCGCGGCGACGAGCAGGAGCAGCGAGCCGACCAGGATCGGCACCGCCTTCGGGCCGACCGGGCCGCGCTGGGCGAAGTCGGTGGGGATGCGCAGCGCGTCGGTCAGCACCAGCACGCCGAGCACGACCAGCAGGGCGCAGATGCCCAGCTCAGAGCGTTCGCGAAGCCAGTTCCGGGGCCCCGTCTTCGTCTCGGACGTCATGCCAGCCCCAAGTCCTTCAGCACCGTTGCCACCCGCTTGTTCTCGTTTTCCAGGAAGGTCCTGAACTCGTCTCCCGGTGCGAAGGCGTCGGTCCAGCCGTTGCGCTGCAACGCTTCCGCCCACTGCGGCGTCTGGTGAAGCCGCCCGAACAGGTCGACCAGCTTGTCGCGGTCGGTCTGCGTGATGCCCGGCGGCGCGATGATGCCGCGCCAGTTGGTGAACTCGACGTCCACGCCGGCCTGCTTGAGGGTCGGCGCGTCGATGCCCTGGATGCGGTCCTTGCTCGTCACCGCGAGCACCCGCAACGTGCCGGCCTGGATCTGGTCGCGGTACTCGCCGACGCCCGAGACGCCGAACGCGACCTTGCCGCCGAGCACCGACGCCAGCAGCTCGCCACCACCGTCGAACGGGATGTAGTTGACGGTCTTCGGCTGCAGGCCGACCGCCTTCGCGATCAGCATCGGCGCCAGGTGGTCCGGGCCGCCGGGAGCCGAGCCGCCGCCCACGGTCACCGTGCCGGGGTTCGCCTTCCACGCGTCCACGAGTTGTTGCATCGACGTGTACGGCGAGTCCTTCGCGACCACGACGATGTCCGGTTCCTCGATCAGCTTCGCGATCGGGGTGGTGTCGAGCAGCGAGTTCGGCGACTTGTTCGTGTACACCGCACCGACGACGCCCAGACCCATCGACATGATCAGCTTGCCGTTGCCGCGCTCGCCGACCGTCCGGCCGAGCCCGACCGTGCCGCCGGCGCCGGGGAGGTTGAACACCTCGGCGTTGCGCAGCAGGTCAGCGTCCTCCATGGCCTTGGCCGCGGTCCTCGCGGTGATGTCGTACCCACCGCCGGGAGCGTTCGGCACGAGCACGCGCAGCGCCCTCACCTGGTTCGCGTCGCCGCTGTCCGCACCCGGCGTCAGCAGCGGTGGCACCAGCAGGACGGCGAGCAACGCCGTCGCCACCGCCACCCACACCTTCACCGACACTGTGATCCCCGCCTCTCGTCCGCGTGGTTCGACATGTTGCTCTGGTGTAAACCTTGATGTCGCTCTTGCGCTTCTAAGGTTTCTTTCGGTCTTTCTGGTCACGGGAGGTTTCATGCGCCGCCGCCGTTCCCTGGCCAGTCAACTCCTCGTGTGGCAACTCGTAGTCGTCACGTTGCTACTGTGCGCCGTCGGCGCGCTGACCGTCGTCCAGACGGGGAGCAACTTTCGCTCCAACGAGGAACGCCGCATGCTGTCGGTCGCGGAGACGGTGGCCGCGAACTCGCTGGTCCAGGAGCAGATGGGCAACTGGCGCCTGCTCGCCGCGCCCGCCGAGACGGGCCGCAGCCTGTCCGGGGCCTCCTACGTGCTGATCCTCGACGACAAGCGGCTCGTGATCGCCTCGCCGGTCCCGGACCAGATCGGGTCCACTCTGGACACCCGGACCACCGCGCTCGAGGGCAGGTCCTGGACCGGGACCGTCGGCGACTCGATCGAAGCGCACGTGCCGGTGTTCGACCCGGTCAGCCGCAAGGTGAACGGCATGGTGATCGCGGGCGCGGAGGACCAGGGAGTCTTCGCCGGCGTGCTGCAGCAGCCCGTCGACGTGCTGCGCTACCTGGCGATCGCGCTGATCATCGGCGTCACCGGGTCGTTGCTGCTGGCCCGCCGGGTGAAGAACCAGACGCTCGGGCTGGAGCCGCACGAGATCACCGCGCTGGTGGAGAACCGCGAGGCGTTGCTGCACGGCATCAAGGAGGGCGTGGTCGGCCTCGACGGGCAGCACCGGATCACCCTGGTCAACGATCACGCGAGCGACCTGCTGGCGTTGCCGGAGGACGCGGTCGGCCGTTCGGTCGAGGAATTGGAGCTCAACGAGCGGCTGCGCGACGTGCTGACCGGCCGCGCGACCGGTGTCGACCAGCTGGTGCTGCGGCAGGGCGTGGTGCTGACGTTGAACCGCATGCCGATCGAGGGCGGCGAGGGCGCGGTCGTGACGTTGCGAGATCGCACCGAACTCCTTGCGCTGCAACATGAACTCGACGCGTCACAACACGCGACGGACACGTTGCGGGCGCAGGCGCACGAGTTCGCGAACCGGCTGCACACCATCGCCGGGCTGATCGCGTTGAAGGAGTACGACGAGGTCACCAACTACATTCACCAGATCAGCTCGGCACAGGACCAGTGGCGGGCCGAGGTCAGCTCGTCGATCGGCGACCCCGCCGTGGCCGCGCTGCTGATCGCCAAGGCGTCGCTCGCGGCCGAACGCGGCACGGAGCTGCGCATGGGCCCGGACAGCGTGCTGGGCCGCGTCGACGAGGCCTTGTCCGCGGATTTGGTGATGGTGCTGGGAAATCTCGTCGACAACGCGTTGGATGCACTGAGCTCGCCGAGTGCCAACGGAGCCGGCAAGTGGATCGAGGTGGGTGTGATGCAGTTGGACGACGAGGTCCAGGTCGTGGTGCGCGACTCGGGTCCCGGGGTGGCGCCGGAACTGGCCGATGAGGTGTTCCGGCACGGCTTCACGACCAAGGCGGCGTCGCACGGCGAACGCGGCATCGGGCTCGCGCTGATCCGGCGGGCGTGCCTGCGGCGTGGTGGTTCGGTGAGCGTGTCGGGCTCGGTCTTCACCGCAAGGCTCCCCTGGTGATCCGGGTGCTCGTCGTCGACGACGACTTCATGGTGGCCAAGGTGCACAGCGGCTATGTCGCGCGCACCGAGGGTTTCGAGGTCGTCGGGGTCGCGCACACCGGTGGAGACGCGTTGCGGCTGGTGTCGTCGTTGAAACCGGATCTGGTGCTGCTCGACATCTACCTGCCCGACCAGAGCGGGCTCGACGTGCTGAAGTCGTTGCGCGCCAACGAGGACGTGGACGTCATCGTGATCACCGCGGCGACCGACGTCGAGACCGTGCGCAGTGCGATGCGCGGTGGCGTGCTGCACTACCTGATCAAGCCGTTCGACTACTCGGCCCTGCGCGACCAGCTCGCGCACTTCGCGTCGTTGCGGGAGAAGCTGCACCGGCTGGACTCGGCCGCGCAGGCTGACGTGGACCAGGTGTTCGGCGCGCGGCCTACTTCGAAACCGTTGTTGCCCAAGGGTTTGACGCCGGAGACCGCGCGGCTCGTGGAGGGTGCGCTGCGGTCACGTCCGGACGGGCTCTCGGCTTCGGAATGTGCTTCGTCTACCGGTGTCGCTCGGGTGAGTGCGCGGCGGTACCTGGAGCACTTCGTGTCCACCGGACGGGCCGAGGTTCGGTTGCGGTACGGCGGAACCGGGCGTCCGGAACGGATCTACGCGTTAGTCCCAGGAGCCTGAGCGGCCGCGTTTGGTCTCCGCGCGGCGCTTCTTGCCGGCGATGCGGCGTTCCTTCGACCCCTTGGTGGGCTTGGTCGGCTTGCGCATCGGCGGTGGCGGGGCGGCGGCACTGCGCAGGATCGCGGCGAGGCGTTCGCGGGCGGCGGCACGGTTCTGCAGCTGCGCGCGGTGCTCGGACGCGGCGATCGTGAGCACGCCGTCGACCAGCCGGTGCTCCAGGCGGTCGAGCATCCGGCGCTTGAGGTGCTCGGGGATCGACGGCGAGGCAGCCAGGTCGAACGAGAGCTCCACGCGGCTGTCCGCCGTGTTCACTCCCTGCCCGCCCGGCCCACCTGACCTGGAAAAACGTTCGCGCAACTCAGACGCCGGCAGCACCAGCGTCCGAGTCACGGTCACGTCGTTCATGCCTCCCAGGCTACGGAGTGAGGCCTGGGATTGTCGCGATCTTTATCAGCTCCTCGCGGTCGAGCACGACGTTCGGCCGCCCTGGCGTCCTGCTGTACCCCGGGTCGCCCCAGGTGCCGTCGTCGAAGGCACCCATGTTGTCGCTGGAGACGCTGACCATGGAGCCATCGGGATGGATCGCCTCGGCGTACATCCTCAGCATCTCGGGCTCGCCGGCCTGGGTGGGGGACGGGTACTGGGAAATGCGGACCCTGATGCCGTTGCGCTCTTCGATCGAGCAGTAGATGTCGTCGTCTCGACACGTGACCGTGCCCCCTGCGGGCATGGGTTTGAGCGCGATCGCGACACCGCCGACGCCCTGCGCGTCCCGCACCCTGGCCACCGCCCGCCGCAGGTTGTCGGGGGTGTTGGTGTTGGTGCGCGTGAAGAACACGAACGCCTTGGCGTTGATCTCGGGGACGTCCTCGGCGGTCTTGCCGGCCGGCAGTTGGTACGACTTCCGGAGCAGCTCGGTGAGCTGGGCGTTGCGGTCGGGCGCCGGTGCCACCCCGGAGTCCGCCGAGGTCACGCTCGTCGTGGAGGCCAACCGCGGAAGCGCCAGGTATCCGGCCGTGCCCAGTCCCGCGATCAGCACGAAGGCCAACGCGGCCGCCACTGCCGCCCGCCTCCGGGTCAGCTTGGTCTTGCCCTTCCGGATCACGTCGGAGGCGTAGATCCGCGATTCCGGCTCGTCCACCAGCAGGTCGCGCAACGCCGCGAGCCCCTTGGACGCCTGACTCTTCACCGTGCCCTCCGTCCTGCCGAGGATGCGGGCGGTCTCGGTGATGCTCAGGTCCTCCCAGTACCGCAGCACGACGACGGCGCGTTGCCCCGGTGGCAACGCGTCCAGCGCGAGCTTGAGGTCCAGGTCGGTCGAGTGGTCCGACACGGCGTGTTCGGGCACGGCGTCCGTCGTACGTTCACGCTGGAAGAAACCGCGCCGGCCCTCGTCGATGGCGGTGCGCACCAGCACCTTGCGCGCGTAGGCGTCCACGCTGTCCTTGCGCACCCGTGCCCAGGCCACGTACAGCTTGGTCAGCGTGGTTTGGACGATGTCCTCTGCGCGGTGCCAGTCGCCGCACAGCAGGAACGCCGTGCGGCGCATGACGAGAGCGCGTGCGTCGACGAACTCCCTGAACTCGCGGTCGCGGTCCAAGTCCCCTCCTCGGTCGCCGCTTTATACGCAACGACGACCGGGGAAGGTTGCCAACGAGTTTTCTAGAACCTGGGGTGGTCGCCGACGAGCGCGGCGCCGCCCTCCGGGGACTTGGTGATCTCGCCCAGCACCCACGCCGGCACGTGGCGCGCGGTGAGCACGGCCAGGGCGCGGTCGACGTCCTCGGGCGCGACGACGGCGACCATGCCGACGCCCATGTTGAACGCCTTCTCCATCTCCTCGCGCTCGACGCGGCCGCGCTGGGCGATGAGCTGGAACACCGGCGCGGGCGTCCAGGTGCCGCGGTCCAGCGTGGCGTGCAGGCCCTCCGGCAGCACGCGGGCCAGGTTCGCGGCCAGGCCACCACCGGTGACGTGGGAGAACCCGCGGACCTCGGTCTCGGCGATCAGCGCGAGGCAGTCCTTGGCGTAGATCTTGGTCGGCTCCAGGAGCTCCTCGCCGAGGGTGCGGCCGAACTCCTCGACGTGACCTTCCAGCGGCATCCGCGCGATCTCCAGCAGCACGTGCCGGGCGAGCGAGTAGCCGTTGGAGTGCAGGCCCGACGAGCCCATCGCGATCACGACGTCGCCGTCGCGCACCCGGTCCGGGCCGAGCAGCTTGGACTGCTCGACCACGCCGACGCCGGTGCCGGAGATGTCGTAGTCGTCGTCGCCCATCAGGCCGGGGTGCTCGGCCGTCTCGCCGCCGAGCAGCGCGCAACCGGCCTGGACACAGCCCTCGGCGATGCCCTTGACCAGCGCCGCGATCTTGTCCGGGACGACCCGGCCGACCGCGATGTAGTCCTGCACGAACAGCGGCTCGGCACCGCACACGACCAGGTCGTCCACGATCATGGCGACCAGGTCGATGCCCACGGTGTCGTGCTTGTCGAGCGCCTGCGCGACCGCGATCTTGGTGCCGACGCCGTCCGTGGAGGACGCGAGGATCGGCTCCTTCCAGCGGTCGAGCTTGAGCTGGAACAGCCCGGCGAACCCGCCGATGCCACCGAGCACCTCGGGCCGATGCGCCTTGGCCGCCCACGGCTTGAGCTTCTCCACCGCCTCGTCACCTGCGGCGATACTGACTCCGGCGGCGGCGTAGGTGGCCTTGGCGCTGTCGGTCACGTCAACTTCTTCCACTTGATCTGGAGGCCTCAGGGACGACGCAGTGCGTCCTCGGCACCATAGCCGTTGGCCAGGACGGGGGCGGCTGAGCCCGCCACGCCCTTGAGGCCTTCGAGCAGGTGCTTGCCGATGAGCGCGTCCGGCGGCAGTTCGATCGGGTACTCGCCGTCGAAGCACGCCGAGCACAGCCGCGTCTTGGGCTGCTCGGTCGCGGCGATGAGCTGCTCGAGCGACACGTACCCGAGCGAGTCGGCGCCGACCGAGCGGCGGATGCCGTCGTCATCCAGCCCGTTCGCGATGAGCTCCGCGCGGGAGGCGAAGTCGATGCCGTAGAAGCACGGCCACTTGACGGGCGGCGACGCGATCCGCACGTGCACCTCGAGCGCACCGGCCTCGCGCAGCATGCGCACGAGCGCGCGCTGGGTGTTGCCGCGCACGATCGAGTCGTCCACGACGACCAGCCGCTTGCCGCGGATGACGTCCCGCAGCGGGTTCAGCTTGAGCCGGATGCCCAGCTGACGGATGGTCTGCGACGGCTGGATGAACGTCCGGCCGACGTAGGCGTTCTTGACCAGGCCCGACCCGTACGGGATGCCGCTGGCCTGCGCGTACCCGATCGCGGCCGGCGTGCCGGACTCGGGCACCGGGATCACCAGGTCGGCCTCGACCGGGTGCTCCTTGGCGAGCCGGCGCCCGATCTCGACGCGCGTGGCGTGGACGCCGCGCCCGGAGATCGTCGTGTCCGGCCGAGCCAGGTAGACGTACTCGAAGATGCAGCCCTTGGGCTCGGGGGTGGCGAACCGGGTGGACCGCAGCCCGTCCTCGTCGATCGCGATGAGCTCACCGGGCTCGACCTCGCGCACGAAGCTCGCACCCACGATGTCGAGCGCCGCGGTCTCGCTGGCCACGACCCAGCCGCGGTCGAGCCGGCCGAGCACCAGCGGGCGGACACCGTGCGGGTCACGCGCCGCGTACAGCGTGGACTCGTCGGAGAACGTGAGGCAGTACGCGCCCTTGACCGTGGGAAGCAGCTCCAGCGCGGCCTGCTCGATGCCCTTGTCGGCCGCCGCGTGCGCGAGCAGACCGCAGAGGATGTCCGAGTCGGTGGTCGCGCCGTTGCGCTCGACGATGCCGAGCGCCTTGGCCTTGTCGAGCAGCTCGGCGGTGTTCACCAGGTTGCCGTTGTGACCGAGGCTCAGGCCGCTTCCGGCGGCGGTGGTGCGGAACGTCGGCTGGGCGTTCTCCCAGGTCGTGGACCCGGTGGTGGAGTAACGGCAGTGCCCGACGGCCACGTGGCCCTTCAAGCTTTGCAGGACCTGCTCGTCGAAAACCTGGCTGACGAGCCCGAGGTCCTTGAAGACGACGACCTGCGCCCCGTCACCGACCGAGATGCCCGCTGCCTCCTGGCCGCGGTGCTGCAGGGCGTAGAGCCCGTAGTAGGTCAGCTTGGAGACGTCTTCACCCGGAGCCCAGACGCCGAAGACGCCGCACTCCTCACGGGGTTCCTGTTCGGACTGGGAATGGTCGGCGACCACCGAATTGGCTCCCTCACGACGGGGCTGGCTGCAACCCGAGTGTAAGTGGAGCAGGGGGCCAACTACCCCCTTCGCACCCCCGGTGAGGTGACCAAACTCATGCCTTGAGACGCAGAAACGGCTCGGTGGAGATCGAGTTGGCGCGTCAGGCCTTCTTACACCCGCTGAGGTCGGTTTCGATGGAGTTGGCCTGCACGGCGCCCATCGTCTTCTGTTTCGCGGTGCAGATGACTTCGTCGCCCACCTTGACGTCGCCGGAGACCTTGTCCAGGGGCACGCCCGACCCGGTGAAGTTCTTCCGCTCCAGAGCGTCCTCCGGCATCTCGCCGATCAGGTCCAGGTGCACCCACATGGTGCCTGGCTGATCCGGATGCCCCTTCTTCTCCTCCAGCTCGGTGACCTTGAACCGCAGGTCCGCCTGCCAGTCCGAGGCGCACCCGGCGAGCACGAGACAACCGAGCAGTGCAGCAGCGATCTTGCGCATCAGTGGCCCTTCCCGACCTGGAGCACCTGCAGCAACTGGGAGTCACCGGACGCGGTGTTGATCGTCATCCGGTTCCACAGCCAGTAGTAGAGCAACTCGGCCTCGCCGCTGACGGAGGCAGTGCCTTCCTCACCGGGTGCGGCCGCGCGCACCTCGGGCATCTCACCGGGGCTGAAGGCGACGTGCCACGACTCGGGCACGTCGGACGGCCGCACCACGGCAACCCCGGAAGCCGTGTTGGGCACGTCGCTGTCGAGCTTCGCGGCAACGATGGTGGTGAGCACCTCGTCGATGCCGTCCGCCGCGAGGTCGGGGCTGGTCGGGACGAGCTGGCGCAGCGTCGCCTGCACGTCGAACCGGCGCAGCGTCATCTCGTGGGCGATCCGCCGGTGCCACACCCACGCGAGGTCCGGCGCGGCGGGCGAGAACGTCCACACCGGCCGGTTGCCGGGGACGGCGGGCATGATCTCGTTCGCCGCGGTGAGCTGCAGGTCGAGGTACTCCAGGGGCGACAGGGTGCCGGGAACGGGCGGCGGTCCCATCTGAACTCGGCTGCCGGTGCGCAGGTAGCCCGTGGCGGTCTCCAGGAAGCGGGCGACGTGCACCACCAGGTCCTGCAGCGTCCACCCGATGCGGGTCGACACGGCCGTGGTGAGGTCGGCGTCACCGACCGCCTTGCGGAACATGTCTGCCTGCTCCGCGAACACCTCGGTCCAGCGCTGCGCGGTCCATCCTGTCTGCACCATGCGCGACATCGTGCCCGAAACGGATCACGCATGCGGGTGGAACCGTCCATGATGTGACTGCGTCGCAGGGATCAAGGACCAACAGTGGGGGGTGGCGATGTTCGGCGTTGAGCCCGAGTTGCTGCGCAGCGCGTCCAAGGAGTTCGGCAACGGCTCAGACGCGGTGCGTGAGGCGGCAGAGATGATCTCGATGCTCAAGCTCGACGCCGGTGCGCTCGGCGAGGTCGACGCGGCCGCCGAGTTCGCCGACGCGCTGTCGAAGTTCGTGGGCACGCACGCGCAGGACCTGCAGCGCGGTTCCGCCTGGATCACCGACGCCGCGGAAGGCCTCGTGTCGAACGCCGACGCCTACCAGCGCACGGACGACGACCACGCGTCCGCGCTGACGAAGCTTCTGCAGGGACTTGGGGGCGGCAAGTGAGCTACACGGATCCCGAGAGCCTGTACGGCAAGCTCGCGGCAGGAGACGTCGGCCGGATCGCCGCTGCCGCCGACCCGATCACCGGTGCGATGAGCGCGGTCGGCCGGGCCGGTGAGTCGGTCGCCAAGGGCGGCAAGGCCGCGGTCAGCAACTGGACCGGCACCACCGCGCAGAAGTTCACCGCACGCGCCGACCTCTCCGCGACGGCCGCCAAGGCCGCCGGTGAGCGCCTGGGCGCGGGCGCCGAGATCGTCCGAGCAGCGTCCCAGGCCTACGGCCAGATGCGCACCGCCGCCGATCAGGCGATCAGCGTGTGGCGCAGCCGTCCGCCGGGCATGGACGAGGAGCAGACGCGCACGCTCGCCAACCAGGTCAACGACTCGCTGACCAAGGTCAAGTCGGGTTACGAGAACGTGCTGCGTTCCTACGCGGGCGCTCTCACCAAGATCCCTCCGGGCTTCGAGGAGTCCGCGCGCACCGACTGCGGCTGGGGTCGCGCCGCACAGGGTCGTGCCGCCGGACCGCAGGTGCCGGGACCGAACACGGACCCGAAGGCCGTCGCCGCGTGGTGGAAGTCGCTCACGCCAGAGCAGCAGCAAGCTTTGCTGCGCGACCGGTTCCAGGAGCTCGGCAAGCTGCGCGGTCTGCCGTCGGACGTGCTCGACACGGCCAACCGCAGGCGCATCAACGACGATCTCAGCAAGGCCAACGCCACGATCGACCAGTCGACGAAGGCGATCAACGAGCGGGCTGCCCAGCTCGGGCTGGACCCGAACAACGAAGCCGCGCTGCGCAACAGCAACGACCCGCAGCTGGCGAAGCTGCTGGACGAGCGGCTGGCCGCCACGAACATCAAGGAGAACTGCGAGAAGGCCAACAAGAGCCTGGACGAGGCCGACGAGAAGTCGCGGGAGAAGTTCAACGGCGAAAACGCCCGTGTCATGGCGTGGGACCCCACCGGACCACGTGGCGACGCACAGATCGCGGTGGCGTTCGGCAACCCCGACACCGCGAAGAACCTCGCGGTCTGCGTGCCGGGTACCGGCTCCGACGTGGGTGCTTTCAGCTGGAACCAGGCGGCCAACCTGCGTGAGGAAATGGGCGGTGGCCCGGACAACGCCACCATCCAGTGGCTCGGCTACGACGCGCCCGGCTGGTCGCCCGGCGAGGTCGACAACCCGGCACAGGCTCGCGAGGGCGGCCAGAACCTGGTGAAGGACGTCGACGGCTACCGCGCCGCCGGTCCCGAGGGCCAGCACCTGACCGTGATCGGCCACAGCTACGGCAGCGCCACCGTCGGCCACGCGGGCATGAACGGCCTGAAGGCGGACGACATCGCGTTCGTCGGTTCGCCCGGCGTCGGCGCGTCGAACGTCAACCAGCTCTCCGCCGGACCCGGCCACGTGTACGTCGGCGGCACCGAGCACGACCCCGTCGTGCAGGGCACCAGCTCGAACTGGTTCACCGAGGACGGTTCGTCCACCGGCCCGTACGACAAGGAGTTCGGCGGCACGCACTTCGGCACCACGGAGTCGAAGGGCATCGCCGAGGCCCACTCCGCCTACTACGACGAGAACAGCGAGTCGCTGGAGAACCTCGGCAAGATCGCGACCGGTCGCGGTGGCGAGGTCAGCAGCGACCCCTGGTACGACCGTCCGACCTCACCGAACCTGCCCGGCTCGGACCTTCCCGGGGTCGGCCCGGTGCTCGACTGGGGCAGCGGTGTCGTGAAGGAGGGCGTCGACGTGGTCGGCGACGTCTACCAGGGCGGCAAGCAGGTGGTCGGCGACATCGGCCGAGGCGACTGGGGTTCGGCCGGCGACCACGCCTGGGGCACCGCCAAGGAGGTCGGCAGCGACGCGCTCGACGCCACCGTCGACACCGTCGGCAAGGCGGCCGAACTCGGGCGCGACGTGTACGAGGGTGGCAAGGCCGTCGTCGAGGGCGGCGTCGACATGGCCAAGGACGCCGGCAACGCCGTCAAGGACGGCGCGAAGTCGGCCTACGACAACACGATCGGCCGGATCTTCTAGAAACGCACCACCGGCAGCAGGTGGGAGAGGTCGGCTCGGGTCCCGGACGCGGTGACCCGAGCGCCGTCCAGGGCGTCGGACCAGGCCAGGTCGCCGGTCGCCAGTTCCAGCCAGGTGCGGGGGTCGGTCTCCACGACGTTCGGGGGCGTGCCGCGGGTGTGGCGCGGGCCCTCGACGCACTGCACGGCGGCGAACGGGGGGACGCGGACCTCGACGCTGCGGCCCGGTGCGATCTGTTCGAGGGTGCGCAGGCTCAGGCGGACGGCGGCGGCCAGTTCGGGGCGGGAGGGCTGGTCGGCCTCGCCTCGCAGCCAGGGGAGCACGGCCTGCACGGCGGCTCGCATCTCGGCTGGATCGACGGCTTTGGCTGGCACGTCGCCCACATTAGCGAAGGGGCAGCGGCGGTCCGGGCGCTGTTGGTATATGTGGGCGGTGATCAGGAACTTCGCCGTCGTCGGTCCCGGGCAGGCGACCAGGGAGCGGTTGACGGCCGCTCTCGCGGCCGCGCCGGACACGGCGGTCTACCGGATCGGGCGGGGCGCTGACCCGTTGCCGGTGGCGGCCACGTTCGATCCGTCCGACCAGCCCGGCTGCCGGAGTCTGCTGGACTGGTTCGAGCGCGGGGCGCCGTCGGGGGCGGTGTTGCTGGTGGACGACTGGGCGTTGTGCGCCGGGCAGGACCCTGAGCTGGACCGGACCGTGGAGTGGATCGCGGCTTTGGGGCCCGCGCGTGGGGTGCAGGTCGTCGTCACGGCGCGGAAGTGGGCCGACCTGCCGGACCGGTTGCGCAGGCACCTGCTCGGCGAGCCGACGGACTTCCTCGCGCTGCACGGCATCGAGGCCGATCTGAGCAACATGTGGCAGCGCGACGACCTCAAGGCCGCCGCCGGTGTCGACGACCGGGGCTGGCCGGTCCACGTCGAGATCACGCTGGGCAGCGCCGTGCACCGCGGCACACCGGCCCAGTTGCAGAGCGCGCTGCTCGGCCTGATGGTCACGCACTCGGCCGACCACGTGCAGTACCTCTTCGTCGACGGTGACGGCAGCGGCGTCTTCGACCCGCTGGCGTTCGTGGACCAGGTCGCGTTCACGATCACGCCGGCGGCGGACGACGCGATGGTCGTCCGGCTGCTGGACGCGTTCTACGGTGAGATCAACCGGCGGCAGGAGATCGTTCACACGGAAGGGAACCGCGTCCCCGAGCTGATCATCTGCGTGTCCGGGGCGGAGGCTTTCCTGGCAAGGGAACCGAAGTTCCTCGCGGCGCTGTTGATGGCCATGCGCGCCGGTCGCTCACTGGGCATGCACGTCGTGTTCGCAGGCCAAGTGCCCCAAGGGATTCCGTACGAGCTGCCGGAGTGGCCGCTCGCCAACCCGACCCACGACTTCGCCGAGGCGCTCGACGACCTGCCGGACGTCACCGGTGGCGGACTCGCCTACGAGATCGTGCTGCCACCGCTCGAGGAACCGCTGACCCTGGGCATGCTCCCGCCCGGCGCCGTCGGCCTGCTCGACAAGCCGTACGAACACCGCCGCGACCCGTTCGTCCCGCACTTCACGACCGAGCTGCGGCACGGCGCCATCGTCGGCGCGCCCGGCAGCGGCAAGTCCACGGCGTTGCGGACCCTCGCCGCCGCGCTCGGCGATCTCAGCGCGTTCCAGCTGCTCGACGGGCCCGGCGAGCCCCTCGACCCGCAACGGCACATCGTCGTCACCGCGCACACGTGGGACCAGGTCCCGCAGTTCATCAAGGACAGCCTGGCGTTCGGCATCGAGCTCCGGCTGGACGACCCGAACACGTCGTTGATCAACGCCCGCAGCGCCTCGCACGTGCCGGACCAGCCCGGCATGGGGCTTTCCGTGCACGACAAGACCGCCGTCCAGATCGCGGCGCCGTGACCGGGCAGGTCTACCGCATCGGCCGCGGCACGCCGGCCGAGCCGGTCAACGTCTCGTTCGACCCCGCTGACCAGCGCCGCTGCCAGAACCTGCTGACGTGGTTCGAACGCGGCGCCGAGCCCGGTGCGACGCTGCTGATCGACGATTGGAAGCTCTGCGCGGCAAGCGATCCCGGGCTCGCCGAGGCCGTTCGGTGGATCACCTCGACGGCACGGGACGTCCGGGTGGTCATCACGACCGGCACGCTGACCGACGTGCCGAAGCACCTGCGATCGTTGGTGCGGATGGACTTCCTCGCCCTGCACGGCCTGAGCACCTTCACCAAGG
Organism: Lentzea alba; assembly: GCF_011067745.1. Lineage (GTDB taxonomy): Bacteria > Actinomycetota > Actinomycetes > Mycobacteriales > Pseudonocardiaceae > Lentzea > Lentzea alba. The sequence continues at coordinate 518,746 of NZ_JAAMPJ010000006.1, read as the reverse complement.
CGCTCGCGTGGAAGGGCCGGTGGTGGAAGGTCCCGATCGGCATCGACAGCACCGGTGAGCCGGTCGTCGTCGAGCTCACCCACTTCGTGGACGGCAAGTGGCGCACGGGATCGCACCTCAGCGTCACCGCGCCGGCAGCGTTCCGGAGTCTGGTGCTGGGCCTGATGACGACGCATTCGCCCCGGCTGTTCCACACGATCTTCATCGACGCGCACGACACGGACGCGTTCGCCGGACTGGACCAGGCGCCGCACGTGCAGGCACATCACCGCAACGCGACGAAGAACCCCGCACGGATCGCGGACGTCCTGCTGGCCGAGTCCGAACGACGGCTGGAGATCGTCGGCAACACCTGGACGATCTTCGACCACCGCGGCCTGCACCAGGTGCTGCCTCAGCTTCTCATCTGCGTCACCGGTTTCCGGGACGTCGAAGCCACGGAGCTCGGCACCGCCCTCGCCGCCATCGCCCAGGACGTCGGCAGGTCCGGGATGCAGCTGCTGCTGGACGCCCCGCACGAGTCGGCGAACGTTCAGATCGACGACTGCACCACGCCGGCGAACCTGGACCAGCACGCCGGCGAGTTGCCCCGCCTGATGCGCGAGGCCGAGCCACCGCCGGACTTCTTCACCCTGCACGACATGCCGAAGTTCGACACGACGCACGGATGGCGGCCGCGTCCGGTCAAGTTGCGGTACCGGACAGCGGTGGGCGTGGACGAACACGGTCAGCCCGTCGAGATCGACATCAAAGCCGGTCTCACCGAGGACGGGATGGGTCCGCACGGCGAGGTCGTGGCGCCTCCAGAACGACGTGCGGACGCGCTCAAGGCGCTGATTCTCGGCCAGATGCTGTGGCACTCGCCGGACGAACTCCAGGTCGTCCTCATCGACTTCCACCGCACTGGTGCGTTCGCGGGTCTGGAGCACGCACCACATGTGCAACCACACGATCTGAAAGACGACCTCGAACAACGCATCAGGATGCTGGCGGATGGCGCCGCATCGCCGCGGCTGCTCGTCTGCGTGGACGGCGTGCACGGCCTGGCAGCAGCAAGGCCGGCGTTCTTCGCCACGCTGCAGACCCTCACCCAGGTAGGACGCACGTACGGCCAGCACCTGCTGCTGTCCGATTCGACGCCACCCAGCGACCTGCCCCAGCTGCACACCTCATACCGCCTGGAACTCACCGAGAACGGCTGGGTGCGCCGCATCGGCAGATCGGTGGAGAGCTTCGTGCTCCCCACCGATCTCGACTCGGTCGCACGGTCACTGCCAGTCGCGATGTACGCCGTCAGCTCATGAGCGACGCAACTTTCGTTGCGCGTCATAGAGGTTGCGCGGCGTGACGTCCGTGGTGCCGTAGAGCTCCAGTCGCGAGTTCAACGGCCCGGCGAAGTCCGGCTTGTCGACCTGACCGAAGTCGCGCACCTCGGAGATCGCCACCGTGGCACTGCACGGGGCCACCTGGTCGATGCGGACGTTGCCGGCGCGTTGGTTCGTCACCGTGACGTTCCAGTGCGTGAACCTGGCGCCGTACAACGGACCCGCGTTCGCGCTGCCGCCGTGCGCACCGACGTTGTTGATGGTGATCTCGGTGCGGACGTTCCCGAACGGCAGACCGCGGTGGGTGTCGAAGACGTCGTGGTCCATCCTGCCGCGAGTCCAGACGTTGCCGCAGGACAAGCCTTCGACGTTCAACCCGTGGTTGCCCGCGCCGGCCTGGGACGGCTCTGAAGGTGCCTCGATCACGAACCCGTCGGTGAGGTTGTCGTGGGACTGCTCGCGCGTCGCATACGCGTGGTGGTGACCGCGGCCGGACACCCGCGTGTTCAGCAGCGAGATTCCCTTGGCGGACACCAGCAGGAACCCGTTGTCGACGTCCTGCACGTGCACGTCGTCGGCCCAGCAGTCCCACGCGCACTGGAACGCGAGACCGTTGTACCCCTTGTCCTGCAGGTGCTTCGGCGTCGGCACCCGGAACATCTCGATCTTGATGCCCTCGACGCCCGCACCCGTGACGACCGGCGCCATCGTGGTCAGGCGCGCCTTCCACTCCGGTCGGATCTCCAGCGGCAACGGCTGCGCGAGCTTGACCCTGTTGCCGCGCACCCACTCCACGCGCACCGGCCACAGGAACGGGAAGTACGACAGGAGTTTGTCCTTGTCGTCCCACTTGTAGGACGAACAGCCGGGAAGGTCACCGCACATGTGTATCGGCAGCGAGTACTCGAAGTCGTCCAGCCGCAACAACACGCGCTGACCGGCGCGCAGCTTCCGTCCGTTCTCGACGGTCACGACGAACGCACCGCGCGCCGCCGAGCCGGTGACGCCGGTCAGGGTCGAGCCCTGCTCCAGCTCGTTGCCCGTCCAGCCCTCGAAAGGCCACTTGCGCGCCTTGATCGCGTCGATGAGAGACTTGCTGCGGTCGCGGTGACACACCCACACCAGACCGCCCGACCAGCTCCACGCCGAGTTCTCCGAGCCGTAGCGGCTGCGGTTGATGCCGACGATCTCCTCCAGCGACCGGGTCGCCCAGAACGTCGTCTTCGTGCTGCCCGCACCGCGCAGCACCACGTTGTCGTAGCCGATGCGGATGATGTCGTCGATCCGGTAGCGACCCGGTGGCACGAAGACGGTGCCACCACCCAGCCTGCCCACGAACTCGATCGCCCGGTTGATCGCCACCGAGGCGTCGGCCGAGCCGTCCCGGCGTGCGCCGAAGAACAGCACGTTCGCCAGCACAGGCCTACGAGCGGGCCTTTCACCGGTCCGGTAGCCGGCGTAAGCGATGTTCGGGATCTGCGGGTGGTTGTACGGGTTCGCCACGAACTCCTGCCAGAGCGAGGGGGAGGGCGCTGCGGACGCACTCCCCGTCATCGCTGACGAGCCGACCAGCGCGACTCCTGTAGCCAGCAGGAATCGTCGTCTGTCGATGTTCATTTCGCCGTCTCCAAGGGGACACGGCGGCGGTGCTCAGATCAAACCAGACATCAGGCGCTTGCGGAACGAACCGCCTCGGAGATCAGCTCGTCCACCTGGTGCATCATCCGGCGGGCGTCGGTCGGCGTGAACGTGCTCCACGGCGGCTGGCCGTTCGAGGCACGGCGTTGCTGCAGGTAGCGGCCTTCTTCGGTGTCGAAGAACGCGACCACGCGCTCGGGTCGCCACCGCTTGCCGTACTTGTCCCGGCACGCCGCACCGAAATTGCCCGTGTGCACCAGCCCGGTGAACATCTTCACCAGCGCCTTGGCGTCGTCCTCGCGCAGGCCGATGCCCCGGAACGCGGCCTCCATCGACTTCGGCGAACCGTCGGTCTGCGAGATCGCCTTCTCGATGTCCGCGCTGGGCAGCGTCACCGACAGCCCCGTGCCGGCCGGATGGGACGGCAGCACCGAGAGCACCGCGGAGGCGAGCCCGGAGCCCGCCCACGGCTGGAACGTCAACTGGTCGTCGCGCAGCGTCGCCAGCGCGCCGAAGTCACCGTTCGCGACGGCGAGAACGCGCAGGCTCCTGCCCAGCCAGAGGCGGCCGTCCGCCTCCCGCTCGGGCTTGACGAACATGCGCAGCAGCCCGTCCAGTTCGGACGACAACCCGCGCGAGTTGCCCAGGCGGCGGTGGTCCAACTGCTGGTAGACGCGGTTCTCGAGCTGGATGCGCTCGTCCCGCGTCTTGCCGGGCGTGGGAACTTTGAGCACGAGCGGCATGGGGCCGACGTTCATGCGTTCCCACAGCACGTCGAACTCCTCGGCGGAGAGAGTGATCGGCTCCCTCTCCGCCGTACCGCCGAACAAGCTCATTCCGAGAAGCCGCCGATGACGGGCGGCGCCACCATCCGGTCGTCACCGAACACGTCGTCGGTCTCGACCAGGTAGTCGGCGGCCTTGTGCTCGATGTCGTCCTCGCCCTCGCCCTTCTGGCCGTGCGCGCCACCACCGGCACCAGCACCGGCAGCACCGCCCTTGCCGGCGGCACCCGCACCGGAGCCCATGGCCCCGCCGCGCATGCCCTCGGCGCCGCCCATGCCGGGCAGGCCGCCGGGCTTCATCGGGCCCTGCTGGCCGGACGAGCCGAGCGAGCCGGACATCGGCCCGAACGCCTTGCCACCACCGAGCTGACCACCGCGAACGTTGCCGGACTGGCCACCGCGGCCGCCACCGGGCACGTCCGTGGAGGGCCGGGTGAACACCGGTCCACCAGGCGTCGGGGTCGGCTGCGGCGTCGGCTGCGGGAAGCTCGTCGGCGGCGGGGTGTGAACCGGCGGAGGCGGAGGAGGCGTCGGCGGCTGCGTCCACGACACGTGCGTGGTGTCGGTGGGCGGAGGCGTCCACCCTGTCGACACGTGCTGCTGGGTCGACGGCGGCGTCGCCCACGCCGGGTTCGTCGTGCCGGTGTTGCCCGACGGCGACGGCGCGCCGGTCGGGGTGTAGCCGACGCGCGTGCTGCCGGTGCCGGTGTCGGCGGGCGGCGGCGTGTCGATCACGACCTGCGGCGGCTGCGGGAACTCACCGAGCGTCGAGGAGTTCCAGCGGCTGTCCGACTGGTAGTCCTCCATGACCTTGACGGCCTGGGCGGCGGCGTTGTCCGCGGCCGCTTCCTGCTTCTCGTGGTCCAGCTGCTGGCCGACGACGTGCGCCATGCCGACCGGACCGGTCAGCGCGCCGACCGCCATGTCCATGAAGCCGGGCTTCTCGGTCGTGACCGGGACGACCTCGGGCATCTTCTTGCGCGCGTCGGCGATGTACTCGCCCTGCAGCCGCGCGGAGCTCTCCATGGTCGTGGCGCCCTGCTCGGCGAACCCGGCCCACTGGGCGAGCGGCGACAACGCGCCCTGCGCGGCGTCGGCTGCGTCGGACTCCCAGTCCGCGCCCATCTTGCCGAGCGCCTGGTGCAGGTCGCCGTCGATCTGGGCGAGCGTGGCCGCGATCGTCTTCCAACCCTGCTCCACCGGGATCGAGGCGGAGACGCCGGGACCAGAGTTGATCATCTTGTACAGCTCGGGGTGTCCGTACCCCTGAAAGCGGTGGTCAGTCATCGGTCAGTCCCCCTCTCAGCCTCGGTCTCGCAGGTGCTTGCCCCACATGGCCTCGTTGTCGCCCTCGGTCAGGCGGTACTGCTGTTCGATGCGGGTCAACTGGGCGATCACGCCGACGAGCTGCTCCTTGTAGACGTTCAGGGCAGCCAGCGCCTTCTCCGACGTCTGGTCGTTGAACGCCTTCGAGGTCTCGCTGCTGATCGGGTCCTGCGCCCAAGGCTTCGTGGGCAGGTCGTGCACGGCCTGCGCGATCTTGTTCTCGAACTCCGACAGCGCGTGCTCGAACGCCTTCCGGGCCTGCGGAATCGCCGAGGGATCGACCTTCAGCTTGCGCTGCCCGAACTCCGGAGGCGTCGAACCGCCACCGCCACCGTCCGCGAGATACACGGCACACCCTCCTCGGTACGGCCCCCCAGTTGGGCCGCGTGTGCATTTGGAACGACTTTAGCTCTGATGCATGACGCAGTGGACCGGTTCCCGGTAAAAGCGGAGTAGTTCTACTCAACCTTCACTTGGTCGCGAGCACGGTGCCGACGGCCTCGGCGAGCGCCTTGGCCCGCTCACACGCACCGTCCACAGTGGCAGTCGACTCACCCATCCCGGCGATTCCCGTTACCAGCAACAACTGCCCGTCATGGGCATCGACGTAAACCTCGCAGGCCCCAGCAGTTCCCGGCGACTCGGTCTTGGTGAGGTAGGCCGGGTAGCCGGCGATCTGCACCGAGGTGAGCTTGGCCTCACCGGTCGTCTGCTTCAGCCTGTCCACACCGCCGTTGAGCAGCGTGTGGATGTTGGCGATGTACTTGTGATCCGCATAGCTCTCATTGCACCGCTTGCTGCCCTCGCCGTACTCGGGCAGCGGGGTGCCCGGCTGCACGCTGCTCAGACCGAGTGCGGTCCTGGCCTCTGACGTGATCAGGGAGCACGGGTCGACGGTCTTCAGATCCACGGCCTTCGGCCTGTTCACCGGGGCGGTTCCGGCCGAAGTTCCGGTCGTCGGCGCCGCGCCGGTCTGGTTCCCCGCGGAGGGCGTCCCCGCTTCCTGCGAAGAACACCCGGTCAGGACCGCTGCCAGCACGAACGGGACGGCAAGTCGAAGCATGACGGCCAACGTATCGGATCGTCGCGCACGGAGGGTGGCGAACGGTGTGTCCCGCGTCACCCAGAAGGCGCATTGCCCGTGACCCCACTAAAAGGAAACCTTCTTTACGATACCCCGAAGCGCCGCCGCCCCGATGCGTCGAGGAGCGACATGCTGCGCAACCGACCACTGCCGACATTGGTCGTGGCCGCGGTGGGCCTGGCCCTGCTCGTGCCAGGCACCTCAGCCAACGCGGGCCCCGTGCCCGGCACGGGAGCGGCGCTCGAGGTGGCCGCGAGCCCCGGAAAGACCTCCACGATCCCGGACTGGCGCCTGCAGAGCAGCACCAAGGCCACGCAGGCCGGTGACGTGATCTCCGGACCGGCCTATTCGGACTCCGGGTGGATGACGGTGCCGGCGCGGTCCACCGTGATGGCCGGCCTGATCGCCAACAACAAGTACCCGGACGTCCGGTACTCCGAGAACCTCAAGCAGGCCAACCCCAACGACTTCAAGGTGCCGTGGTGGTACCGCAAGGTCTTCCAGGCGGACCCGCAGCCGGGCGTCAACACGTTCCTCAAGCTCAACGGCGGCATCATCTCGCGCGGCGAGATCTGGTTGAACGGCACCAAGGTCGCGGGCACCGACACGGTCGTCGGCGCGTACCCGACGCACGAGTTCAACGTGACCTCGTTGCTGCGCAAGGGTGACAACGCCCTGGCGATCAAGGCGTCGCCGTCCGACCCGCAGAACGACCTGCTGATCCACTTCATCGACTGGGCGCAGCTGCCGCCCGACCGCAACCAGGGCATCTTCCGCGACGTGCAGTTCACGCCGAGCGGCCCGGTCTCGCTGCGCAACCTGCGGGTGGACTCCGATCTGCCGCTGCCGAGCCTGAGCAGCGCGAAGATCACCACCAAGGTCGACGCCCGCAACAACACCGGTTCCTCCGTCACCGCCGAGGTGACCGCGACCGTCGCCGGTCAGGTGTTCAAGCAGCAGGTGCAGCTGAACGCGAACCAGACCAAGACCGTCACGTTCACCCAGGACCTGCAGAACCCGCAGGTGTGGTGGCCGTTCCAGATGGGCGCGCAGCCGCTGTACCTCGCGACGCTCGCCGCGAACGTCGGCACGACCGAGTCCGACACGGCGAAGACGACCTTCGGCGTCCGCGAGGTCACGTCGAGCATCCGCGGCAGCGGCCGGCAGTTCACCGTCAACGGCAAGCCGTTCCTCGTGCGGGGCGGCGGCTGGGCGTCGGACCTGTTCCTGCGCACCGATCTGCGCTACATCGAGGACCAGCTCGACCTCGTCAAGGCGATGGGCATGAACACCATCCGCCTCGAAGGCAAGCCGGAGAACGACGAGTTGTACGACCTGGCCGATCGCCTGGGCATCATGCTGCTCACCGGCTGGGAGTGCTGTTCCAAGTGGGAGAAGTACGATTCGTTCGACGCCGAGGACAACCGGGTCGCCGGTGCGTCGGCGGAGAGCGAGGCCAAGCGCATCCGCAACCACCCGAGCATGATCGGTTTCATGATCGGCTCGGACGCCGCCCCCGGCGCGGGCCTGGAGAAGATCTACCTCGACGCGCTGAAGCGGGCCGAGTGGAACCTGCCGGTGATCTCGTCGGCGAAGAACATCAGCTCGCCGCAGCTCGGCAACCCCGGCATGAAGATGGACGGCCCGTACTGGTGGGAGCCGCCGGTCTACTGGTTCACCAAGCAGAAGGGCGGCGCGGCGGGCTTCGCGTCCGAGATCGGCCCCGGCGCGACCATCCCGGAGATGGACGAGCTCAAGAAGTTCCTGTCGCAGGGCGAGATCGACAAGCTGACGAACTACAACGCGACGCAGTACCACCTGTCACCGTCGTCGACGTTCAACAAGCTCACCTTCTGGGGCACGGCGCTCGACAACCGCTACGGCAAACCGTCCGGGGTCGAGGACCTGGTCCGCAAGGCACAACTCGCGAACTACGAGACGAACCGCGCGCAGTTCGAGGCGTTCGGCGACAACTTCAACGACTCCAGCAACCCGTCGACCGGCGTCATCTACTGGATGCTCAACAACGCGTGGCCAACGCTGTACTGGCACCTGTACGACTACTACCTCGCCACGGCGGGTTCGTACTTCGGCGCCAAGACCGGTCTGCGGCCGCTGCACGCCCAGTACTCGTACGACGACAAGTCGCTGGCCGTGATGAACACTTCGCTGCAGAACGCGAACGGGCTGAAGCTCCAGGTCACGCTGTTCAACCTCGACGGCACGCAGAAGGCCGACGAGACGCGCAACGTGAACGCGACGGCCAACGGTCCCACCAAGGTGGGCTCGCTGCCGCAGCCGTCCGGGCTGTCCACGACGTACTTCGTGCGCCTGCTGCTGAAGGACGCGGCCGGCAACGTGGTCGACCGCAACGTCTACTGGCTGTCCACCAAGGCCGACACGCTGAACTACGGCGGCTCCACCTGGTACCACACGCCGCAGTCCGGCTACGCGGATCTCAAGGGCCTCAACACGTTGAAGCCCGGCACGGTGTCCTCCACGGTGGCCACCTCGCCGGTCGGTGACGACAAGCAGGTGACCACGGTGACGCTGAAGAACACCGGCAACACCGTGGCGTTCTTCGTGCGGGCGTCGCTGCGCAAGGGTCAGGGCGGCGCCGAGGTGCTGCCGACGCGGTGGAGCGACAACTACGTGACGCTGTGGCCTGGCGAGACCTTGACGCTCAAGGCCGAGTACCGGTCCTCGTCGCTCGGCTCCGCGCAGCCGGTCGTGGAGGTCTCCGGTCACAACGTGGCGAAGAAGTCGTTCAGCTGAGATAGCGATCCGCCACGACGGACGGTCGCTCGACCGGCGCACCCCGGTCGAGCGACCACGCCAGCCGCACGTACTGCGCGTGCGTCCAGGCGAGCGGAGTGGCGGAGGTGGTGCCGCGGCCGTTCCACACCTGTTCGGGCAGCATGAGACCGCTGTTGGCGGTGGCGGCGATCTCCTTCAGGCGTTGGGCGGCGTTGGCCTTTTGGTTGAGGAGCAGCTCGTACTCACCGCGTTCGCCGCTCAGCAACGGCCACAGGCGCCCGTAGGTGCGGACCGGGTTCGGCACGTTCCACGGCCCGCCATCTTTGGTCTCGCCGTAACCGTCCTGCGTGAACCGGTGCCAGTAACCCTGTTCCTTCAGCTGCTGGTCGACGACGGTGACGGTGTTGCGGACGGTCGGGTCGTCGGCGCGCTTGACGCCGAGCCGGACCAGTTCCAGGAAGCTCGGGTCCACGACCGCGCGTTGGTCGATGTCGGCGGGGTTGTTGTCGCCGAGGTTGTACTCGGTGCCCGCGTCGGGCTTTCCGTCCTTGGTGAGCCGCAGGTAGTACGGCTTGGGCTCGTACGGGCCGGTCTTCGTCGCGGTCCAGCTCTCCACCTGGCGCTGCCACGCGTCGGCGGCGTTCAGGTATTCGGCGGCGTCCTCTCCGTTGCGCTGCAACAAGTCCGCGAAGCACACCAAGCCGGCGACGACCGAGGCGATCGTGGCGGGCGAGTAACCGCTCTGGTTCTCCCACCGCTCCTGCTCGCTGAACGGCGCGTTCGGGTAGCTCAGCAGGTAGTCGGCGGCTCGGCGCAGTGAGTCCACAGTGGACTTGTCGCGCCGGTCCAGTTGCCAGGCCAGCAGCAGCGGCGCGGCGGTCTCGTCCAGCTGGACGCTCTGCCAGAACGGCGTGCCGTCGACCTTCGTGTTCTGCGGCAGGTGACCGTCCGGCTGCTGTTGTTCTCGCAGCATGAAGTCCAGCGACCGCTGAGCGAACCCGGTGTCTCCGGCCGCGATCATCGCCGTGGACACGTGGTAGAGGTCGCGCGGCCAGACCAGCGCGTACGGGCCGAGCTCCGGTGCCAGTTCCCGGTCGAACCCGAAGGCCCACGGGAAGCTCGGCGACGCGATCGACGCGCCGGGGTTGGCCTTGTCCTCCGTCGCGGCCAGCACCATCACGGACATGTCGTAGAGCCGCCGGTCTGCCGACTTCGGCCGCTTCAGACCGTCGAGGTAGGTGTGCCAGCCGCGCGCGTACTCCTTCGCGGTGGCGTGGAATCCGCGGTCCAGCGCGGCCTGGGCGACGCCGGCACCGAACCCGACCGCGAACGTGCCGCGCGCCTGCCGCACCGGCTGGGTGGGCAGAGTGCTCCTGACCTCGCTGGAACCCTTCATCGGCACGTGCTCGACCGACAACCGGACCGGGCGGTGCGCCGTGACCGTGACGTCCGCGAGCACGGCGGCCCGCTGTGGATCGGTGACGTAGGTGATCTCGGCTCGCCAGCCGTCGCCCCGCAGCCGCTGCCGGAAGGTCAGCGACCGGTCGTCGGCAGGTTCGGTGTACGCCTGACCTGGCTTTCCGTCGACCAGCAGCCGGGTCTCGCGGGTCGCGGGCGTGCTGAGGTCCGGGTGGAAGATCTCGGACAGGCCCTGGTGGCCGAGCGTGAACCACACCGGACTGGCTTTGGACCTGGCCGTGCCGAACGCCTGTTTGTCGGCGGGCAGCGGCACGACGTCAACAGCGGCGCGGACGACCGGAGTCATGGTGACGAGCAGGAGCACGACCAGGGCCAATGACTTCATGACCCAAGGTGTTCCCCGAGCTAGAGATCACCACGCAGCAAGCTGTCGATGTTCTCCGGCGGACCCGGCCGGGCGAAGAACCAGCCCTGGCCCGTGTCACAGCCGAGTCGCAACAACCGGGCGGCCTGAGCCGGCGTCTCCACGCCTTCCGCCGTGACGCCCAACGAGAGTGCGTGCGCGAGCTGGACCAGGGTTGCCACGATCTGCGAGTCGACCGGGTCCTCCTCGTTCTCCGCCCGCAGCCCCTCCATGAACGAGCCCGCGATCTTCAGCTCGTGCACGGGCAGGTGCTTGAGGTAGGCCAGGTTCGAGTAGCCGGTGCCGAAGTCGTCGATCGCGATGCGCACACCCATGTCGCACAACGCCCGCAGCGCTTCCAGCGGCTCGTCGGCGGTGCCCATGATCGCCGACTCGGTCAGCTCCAGCTGCAGGTGGTGCGGCGGCAGGGCGCACTCGTCGAGGATGCGCTTGACGTCGCGCACCAGTTCGGGGTCGCGGGACTGGCGCACGGCCAGGTTCACCGACACGAACGGGGCCGCGTCGCCGAACTCGACCAGCCAGCGCCGGGCCTCCTCGCACGCCTTGCGGAGCACCCACCGTCCTAACGGGACGATCAGGCCGGTCTCCTCGGCCAGCTCGATGAACCGGTCCGGTGCCAGGCGGCCGAACTCCGGGTGTTGCCAGCGCACCAGGGCTTCCACGCCGGTGACCGTCGAGTCCTCCAGCCGCACCAGCGGCTGGTACTCGACGTAGAACTCGCCGCGTTCCAAGGCACGCGGCATCGTCGCGGACAGCGTGAACCGCGCGACCTCACGGGCGTTGCGCTCCGGGTCGTACAGCGCCCACCGCGCCTTGCCGTCGGCCTTGGCCCAGTACAGCGTGATGTCCGCGTCGCGCATGAGGTCGGCCGACGTCGTGCTCGACAGCTGCCGTTCGACGATGCCGATGGACGCCGAGACCGACAGCTCGTGGCCGGCGATGCGGATCGGCGCCTCCAGCTCGGTCAGCACGCGCTCGGCCACGTCGACGATGTCCTGCTCGCCGGACGAACCCTCGACCAGGATCACGAACTCGTCGCCGCCCATGCGCGCGACCAGCTTGCCCTCGCCGGACACCGAGTGGTCGAGCCTGCGGCCGACCTCGACCAGCAGCTGGTCGCCCGTGTCGTGGCCCAGCGAGTCGTTGATGACCTTGAAGCCGTCCAGGTCGAGGTAGCAGAGGCCGGCTCGGGCGTGCTTCGCGCGGTTGCTGAACACGCGGCCGAGGCGTTCGAGGAACAGCGCGCGGTTCGGCAGGCCGGTCAGCGGGTCGTGCAGGGCCTGGTAGCGCAGGCGGTTCTGCAGCAGGTGGCGGTCGGTGACGTCCTCGATCATCGCGACCTGGTACTGCGGTTCGCCGTGATCGTCGCGGACCAGTGACAGCGTCAGGTGCGTCCACACCTGCTCACCGTCGGCCCGGTGGAAGCGCTTCTCGGCGCGGTAGTGGTCGCACTCGCCCGCGATCAGCTGGTCGTAGAGCCGCCACACGCTGCCCGCGTCCTCGGGGTGCATGAGGTCGCGCACGTTGTACTGGCGCATCTCCTCGACGCTGAACCCCAGCATGTCCTGCAGGGCCTGGTTGACGTCCAGTATCCGGCCCTCGATGTCGGCGATGCCGATGCCGATCGCGGCCTCGGTGAACATCGCGCGGAACCGGGCCTCGGAGGCCCGCAGCATCGCCTCGGCCTGGTCGCGGGCGTCCAGGACGGCCGCCCTGATCGCCTCCTGCTCGGCCAGCGTGCGTTCCCGCAGGGCGCGGGCGTAGCCGGCCGACAACGCACCCTGCAGAGCCGCCAGGCGGGACTGCAGGCGTTCGTCACCGGCGGCACCCAGCTCGCCCAGCAGGTCGTCGCCGAGGAGCTGGACGGTGCGGCCCAGCGTGTCCGTGCCGGTGAAGTGCGCGTCGACCAGCCGTGAGCCGATCTCGTAACCGGGTGCCGTGCGGAACGGGCTCGCGTACAGCGCCTCGACCAGCATCTCGGTGAGGTCCTGGAGGTGCTGCGCGACCTCGGCCCTGGTCATCGGGACGTAGCTCGACCCGATCACGGCCGTGGCCCAGCTGCGCGCGAACGACTCGGCACCGGCCAAAACGGCCGGGTCCAAAGGAGAACGGTCGTCACGCACCCGGTGGTCAACCCGATCGGTCATCTGTTCGGCCCTAACGCCACGAACGCGCAGCATACGGCCGGTCGCCCTGCGCAGTCATCTCTAAGCCTTTCGGCCTACCGCGGCGAACCCCGGGAATGCCCTGTCCGCGATGCCCTCGTCGTCCGGACCCTCGGGGCGCCACGCCGGCAGCCGCACCACACCGGGTTCCACCAGCTCGAACCCCTCGAACAACTTGGTGAACTCGGCGCTGTTGCGCAACGTCGTCCGCGTGACACTCCGCTCGTAGACGCGGCGCGCCGCGCGTATCTCGGGCGTTTCCTCGTCCGCCTCGAAGCCGGCGTGGGACAGCGCGAGGAAGCTGCCGGGAACGAGACGGTCGCGGTAGCCGGCGAGGATGCCCAGCGGGTCCTCCTCGTCCGGCACGAAGTGCAGGACCGCGATCATCAGCACCGCGATCGGCTCGTCGAAGTCGAGCAGGTCGTTCACCTCCGGGGAGGCGAGCACCGACGCCGGGTCGCGCACGTCGGCCTGCAGCACGTTCACCTGCTCGTTGCCGTCGAGCAGCGACCGGCTGTGCGCGACGGCGACCGGGTCCAGGTCGACGTAGACGACCTTGGCGGCCGGCTGGACGGCCTGGGCGATCTCGTGCACGTTGCCCACGGTCGGGATGCCGGAACCCAGGTCGAGGAACTGCCGGACGCCCCTGCCCACCAGGTAGCGCACGGCCCGCCGGAGGAACGCGCGGTGTTGGAGGGCGCCGGCGCGCACCTCGGGCATCATCTCGAGGGTCTTCTCCGCGACCGCCCGATCGGCGGCGAAGTTGTGCGCGCCGCCCAGCAGGTAGTCCCAGACGCGCGCGACGCTCGGCCGTTCCAGGTCGATGTCCCCCGGCGCCCACTGCGGCCGTTCCACCTGCTCACCTCTGTTCGTGTCGGCCCGTTCACCCATCATCGGCCAATCAGCCCGCGCGGTGTAGGTCCTGCTTGGCAGAATGCCGATCTCGTGAGGTTCCTGCCGGCCGCCGGTGCGCGCAAGCACCGCCGCGCGAAAAGTCTGCTGCTCCTGACCGTGCTCGCGTCGCTCGGCGCGTTCGCGCTGGTCGGCGGCGCTCTGCTGCTCATCGATCCCGGCGCGCCGAAGCACGAGGCCATCAAGACCGGTGGCCTCGCGGGCGGCGCGATCGTGGCGCTCTACGCGTTGTGGCTCAACGACCGGCGCCGCAAGGTCGAGGAGGCCCGCCAGGAGCTCGAGAGCCAGCGCATCGAGCACGACAGGTCCCGCGTGGCGGACGAACGGTTCGCGCGCGCCGTGGAGCTGCTGGGCCACGACGCGGCACAGGTCCGGGTGGGCGCGATGCACGCGCTGGCCGGGCTCGCGAAGTCCCGGCCGGAATACACGCAAACCGTGCTGGACATCCTCTGCGCCTACCTGCGCCGGCCGTTCAAGCGCGCCGACGACGACCTGGAGGACTTCGACGCCGAGCAGAACGAGATCGAACTGGAGGTCCGGCTCACCTCGCAACGGCTGATCGAGGACCTGCTGCCGCGGGTCGAGGAGAAGGACCCGGTGCGCTACGACCTCAACCTCACCAAGGCGCACCTCGAGTACATGGACCTGTCGTACCGGCACGTCGGCGACCTCGTCCTGCGGGTCGCGCACCTCAAGGAGTCCAACGCGTTCCACCACATGGTGATCCACGGCTCCCTGTACCTCACCGAGGCCGAGGTGGCCGGCCGGTTCTACCTGCACCACACCGAACTGCGCGGCAAGGCGTGGTTCAGCCGGTTCAAGGCGCACGGGCTCGCGGTGTTCACCGAGTCGAAGTTCCTGGGCGAGACCAAGTTCACGGGCTCGGAGTGGGCGGACGTGAAGGCGGACGGTTGTACGTTCGCGGTGGAGCCCGACCTGCCGGAAGCGTGGAGGAACTGACGTGCGTGCACCCTGGCTGGTGGCGGTCTTCGCCGCGCTCGTCACGACGGCGGCGACGGGGGTGGCGCTGTGGCTGGTGAAGGCACCTCCGGTCGAGATCGTGAAGACGGCAGGGGTCGCGGGTGGCGCCGTGGTCGCGCTGTACGCGTTGTGGCTCAACGACAAGCGGCGCCGCACCGAGGAAGCCCGGCACAACCTGGAGAGCGAGAAGGTCGCGGACGAACGGTTCGCCCGATCCGTCGAGCTGCTCGGCAACGACGCTGACCAGGTCCGGGTGGGCGCGATGCACGCGTTGGCGTGGCTGGCGAGGTCCACGCCGCGCTACCGCCAGACCGTCATCGACGTGCTGTGCGCGTACCTGCGCCGCCCCTTCGAACACCCGGCTCACCAAGCGAAGCCGGAAGACCCGGACCAAATGTTCATGGATGTCGACCAGGACATCCGGTTGGAACATCAGGTCCGCCTCACCGCACAACGGCTGATCAAGGACACGTTGTCGTGGGGCGATCACCAGGAACACGACCACCTGAACCTGGACCTGACCGGTGCCGTGCTGGAGTACTTCTCGCTGGACGGCAGGCACGTCAACAGGTTCGTCGCCCGGCGTGCGCAGTTCTACGGCATCACCAACCTGCGCAACATGCACGTGCAGAAGCCCGCGCTGTTCTCCGGCGGCGCGTTCCACGGCAGGCTCGATCTGACCAACGGGCGGTTCGAGGGCGGGATCTCGTTCCAGGAGACGAGCTTCGCGGGGCTGGTCGAGCTCAACGCGGAGGTCGGCACCTTCATCCACCCGTCGGCGCGACGGCCGGCTCAGCTCTCGGGTGAGCTGAAGGTGCTGCCCGGCACGCAGTTCCGCGGGCTCGTGAACGACTGGCCGCTAACCGGCAGCACGGAGGCGGCCGGACTTGGCCTCGGCGACCATGTCGAGCAGGACGCTCGCGGCGGCGCTGACGGTGTTGCTCGTGACGACAACGGTCTCGGCAACGGGAAGATCCCCGCGCAGGCCGACGAAGCACGCGCTGGTCGTCTTGACGGCGAAGGACTGCGGGACTAGCGCGACGCCGAGGCCGAAGCCCACGAAGTCGAGGAGTGAGTGCACGTCGTTGACCTCGACGGCGACGTGCCGCTCGACCCCGGCCGCGGCGAGCGTGCGGTCGACCTCGTCCCGGGTGCCCCAGTCGGCGTTGAAGTCGACGAACGACTGACCGGCCAGCTCGGACAGTTCGACGGAATCCCTTGCGGCAAACGGGCTTCCCAGCGCGCACGCCAGCACCAGCGGTTCGCTGGCCAAAGTGGACACTCGCAGGTCGTCCGCCATCTTCGGCGGACGCGTGACGAACGCTAGGTCGAGCCGGCCCGCCCGGACCTCCTCGACCAGCTCCGCGTTGCCGGACTGACGCATCCTGATCTCCACGCCGGGGTGGAGCTCGTGGAACCGCGCCAGCACCGCGGGCAGGTGCACCACGTGCAGGCACTGCAGACTGCCGACGGACAGCGTGCCGCGCAGCAGTCCCTGCACCGCGGCGACGGCGTCCCTCGCCGACTCGACGCTGCTCAACGCCCGGCGCGCTTCGGGCAGCAGGGCGCGGCCGGCCTGGGTCAGCTCCACCTGACGGGTGGTGCGCAGGAACAGCGGCGCGCCGAGTTCCACCTCCAGCGCCCGGATCGACGCCGACAGGCCCGACTGGGAGACGTGCATCCGGCGCGCGGCCCTCGTGAAGTGGCATTCGTCGGCGACCGCGAGGAAGTGCTCCAGCTGTCTGAGTTCCACGATTCATCACCCGCAGTGCTCAATGAGATCACTTCTTTGCGTTGGACAGCTTAATCCAGAGGGTCCAGAGTGGAGTTCATGCAGAAGCGTCGTATCGGAGAAGTGGAAGTCAGCGCCATCGGCCTGGGCGGCATGCCCGTCTCCGTCCAGGGGAGGCCGGACCGCGCACAGGCGATCGAGACCATCCACGCCGCGCTGGACGCGGGCGTGACGTTCATCGACACCGCCGACGCCTACTCGCTCGACGACACCGACTTCGGCCACAACGAATCGCTGATCGCCGAGGCGTTGCGCGGCCGGTCCGAAGAGGTGTTCGTGGCGACCAAGGGCGGGCACACCCGCGTGCCGGGCGGTGGCTGGGGCCTCGACGGACGGCCGGAGTACCTGCGTCGCGCCGTGGACGGTTCGTTGCAACGGCTCGGGGTCGACCAGATCTTCCTGTACCAGTTCCACCGGCCGGACCCGAAGACGCCGATCGCGGAGTCGGTCGGCGCGCTGAAGGAGCTGCTGGACAACGGCAAGATCCGCTACGCGGGCGTGTCGAACTTCAACCCGGACGAGATCGTGCAGGCCAACGAGGTCCTGGGTGGACGGCTCGCGGCCGTGCAGAACCAGTTCTCGCCGCTGTTCCGGTCGAGCGAACCCGAGCTGGAGCTGTGCGCGAAGCTCGGCATCGCGTTCCTGCCGTGGAGCCCGTTCGGGGGCATCGGCAAGGCGGGTGCGTTGGGCGGGCCGTTCAAGGAGGTCGGTGACGCGCACGGCGTCAGCGCGCACCAGGTCTGTCTCGCGTGGATGCTGGCGAAGTCCGAAGTGGTGGTCCCCATTCCGGGTGCTTCCCGGCCCGCGAGCATCCGGGATTCGGCCTCGGCCACCCACCTGCAGTTGACCGAGGAGGAGCTGACCCGCCTGGACGGGTGACCCCAGTGGCAAATTAGGACAAATGGTCGCACGATCTAGTCCATGCGGACCTTGATCAGCATCGTGGCGATCGTCGCCGGCCTCTCGCCGGCCCCCGCGTCCGCGGCGCCCTTGCCCGAGGGCTCCGCGGACCACACGGCGGGTTCCCAGATCCTCAAGCACGAAGGCACCGGTGACCTCGGGGGCGGCCTCCGAACAGCGGAGGACCCGCCGACAGAGGGCAAAGTGCCCGGCATGGACGTCAGCAGCCACCAGGGTGACGTCGACTGGAAGTCCTCTTGGGACAAAGGAGCCCGGTTCGCCTACGTCAAGGCGACCGAGGGCACCCACTACCGGAACCCGAAGTTCACCCAGCAGTACAACGGTTCCTTCAACATCGGCATGATCCGCGGCGCGTACCACTTCGCGCTGCCGGACCGTGCCGACGGCGCGGCGCAGGCGAACTTCTTCGTCAACAACGGCGGCGGGTGGTCACCCGACGGCAAGACGCTGCCGCCCGCGCTCGACATGGAGTACAACCCGTACGGCGAGACTTGCTACAACATGAGCCAGGCCGCCATGACCGCCTGGGTGAAGGCGTTCAGCGACACGGTCTTCGCGCGCACCAAGCGGTACCCGACGATCTACACGTCCACGAGCTGGTGGAACAGGTGCGTCGGCGGCTCGGTGAAGTTCGGCGACAACAACCCGCTGTGGGTCGCGCACTACAACTCGCAGCTGGGCCCGCTGCCCGTGGGTTTCGACTTCCACACCATCTGGCAGTGGCAGGCCGCCGGCCTCTTCCCAGGCGACCAAAACCTTTTCAACGGCAAGTTCGACCAGCTACAACGCATCGCCGCCAGCTGACGGCACGCGGGGCCCTTCCGTACTGTCTGATAGTACGAAAGCGCCCCGCGTGCGGCTGAAACAGCTAGTCGAACAGGGCCGGGAGGGTACCCTCCCAGGCCTCGCGGAGCTCGGGCAGTGGGAGAGAGCCGAGGTCCTGGATCTCCAGGGCGTTCGACTCCGGGTCCACCACACCGACCTTGCGCCACGGCAGGGCGCGCGCGGTGCACATGTCGGTGAACCGCTGCTCCTCCGTGCGAGGCACGGCGACCAGGACGCGACCGGCCGACTCGCTGAACAGCGCGGTGAACAGGTCGCCCTCGAGGAAGACCCGCGCACCCGTCTCGCCGATCAGGCACGTCTCGACCAGCGCCTGGGCCAGGCCGCCCTCGGCGAGGTCGTGCGCGGCGGAGACCATGCCGTCGCGGGAACCCGCGACGAGGACCTCGCCGAGCAGCTTCTCGCGCTGCAGGTCGGCCTTCGGCGGCAGACCGCCGAGGTGGCCGTGGACGTGGTGTGCCCACTCCGAGCCGCCGAACTCGGCCTTCGTCTCGCCGAGCAGCAGCAGCGTCTCGCCGGCCTCGGCCCCGATCCCGGTGGGGATGCGGCGCCGCACGTCGTCGATCACGCCCAGCACACCCACGACCGGCGTCGGCAGGATCGCCGTGGAACCGGTCTGGTTGTAGAAGCTGACGTTGCCGCCGGTCACCGGGATGCCGAGCTCCACGCAGCCGTCCGCGAGGCCCTTCACGGCCTGCTCGAACTGCCACATGACACCGGGGTCCTCGGGCGAGCCGAAGTTGAGGCAGTTCGTGACGGCGACCGGCGTGGCACCGGTGGCCGCGACGTTGCGGTACGCCTCGGCGAGCGCGAGCCGTGCGCCCTCGTACGGGTCGAGCTTGGTGTAGCGGCCGTTGCAGTCCGTCGAGAGAGCGACACCGCGGTGCGTCTCCTCGTCGATCCGGATCATGCCGGAGTCGCTGGGCTGCGCCAGGACCGTGCCACCGCGCACGTACCGGTCGTACTGGTCGGTGACCCACTTCTTGGAGGCCAGGTTGGGGCTGGCCGCCATGGTCTTGATGAGCTCCAGCAGGTTCTCCGGCCTGGGCAGGCTGTCCGGCGTGTTCGCCTGCAGCTCGTCCTGGTCGGCCGGGCGCTGGATCGGCCGGTGGTACACGGGGCCCTCGTGGGCGACGGTGCGCGGCGGCACGTCCACGACGACCTCGTCGTGGTACGTGATCACCAGGCGGTCGCCGTCGGTCACCTCACCGATCTCGGTGGCGATGACGTCCCACTTCCGGCAGACCTCCATGAACGCCTCGACGTTCGCGGGCTCGACGACCGCGCACATGCGTTCCTGGGACTCGCTGGAGAGGATCTCGGCCGGGGTCATGCCGGTGGCCCGCAGCGGCACGCGGTCGAGCCACACGTGCATGCCGCCGTCACCAGCGGACGCCAGCTCGCTCGTCGCGCAGGACAGACCCGCGCCGCCGAGGTCCTGGATGCCGACGACGATGCCCTTCTCGAAGAGCTCCAGGGAGCACTCGATCAGCACCTTCTCGGTGAACGGGTCGCCGACCTGAACGCTCGGCAGCTTCTTGCGCTTGCCCGCGGAGTCGTCGAACGTCTCGCTCGCGAGGACGGACACGCCACCGATGCCGTCGAGGCCGGTGCGCGCGCCGTAGAGGATGACCTTGTTGCCGGTGCCCGACGCGTGCGCCAGGTGCAGGTCCTCGACCCGCATGGCACCCACGCACAGCGCGTTGACCAGCGGGTTGCCCTGGTACGACTCGTCGAACACGACCTCGCCGCCGATGTTCGGCAGGCCGAGGCAGTTCCCGTAGCCACCGACGCCCGCGACGATGCCGGGCAGCACCCTGCGCGTGTCCGCGGCGTCCGGCTTGCCGAACCGCAGCGGGTCCATGACCGCGAGCGGCCGCGCACCCATCGCGAGGATGTCGCGCACGATGCCGCCGACACCCGTCGCCGCACCCTGGTAGGGCTCGACGTAGGACGGGTGGTTGTGGCTCTCGGCCTTGAACGTGATCGCCCAGCCGTCACCGATGTCGACGACGCCGGCGTTCTCGCCGATGCCCGCGAGCATCTTGCTGCGCATCTCGTCGGTCGTGGTGTCGCCGAAGTACTTCAGGTGCACCTTGGACGACTTGTAGGAGCAGTGCTCGCTCCACATGACCGAGTACATCGCGAGCTCGGCGTCCGTGGGACGGCGGCCGAGGATCTCCTTGATGCGCGCGTACTCGTCGTCCTTCAGGCCCAGCTCCTTGTAGGGCTGCTCCTGGTCGGGCGTGCTTTCGGCGTTCTTGACGGTGTCGATGCTCATGCCTTCACCACCGTGTCGAGCAGGGACAGGAACATCCCGAGACCGTCGTCGGTCGGGCCGGTGAGCGCGTCGATGGCGTGCTCGGGGTGCGGCATGAGGCCGACGACGTTGCCCCTGGCGTTGGTGATGCCCGCGATGTTGTTGCGGCTGCCGTTCGGGTTCTCGCCGACGTACCGGAAGACCACCCGGTTCTCGCCTTCGAGCTCCTTGAGGGTTTCCTCGTTGGCCTGGTAACCGCCCTCACCCGACTTCAGCGGCACGAGGATCTCGGCTTTCGCGTCGTAACGCGTGGTCCAGGCGGTGGTGTTGTTCTCGACGCTGAGCCACTGGTCGCGGCACACGAAGTGCAGCTTGTGGTTGCGGACGAGCGCGCCCGGCAGCAGATGAGCCTCGGCGAGGATCTGGAAGCCGTTGCAGATGCCGAGCACCGGCATCCCCTTGTTCGCGGCCTCGATCACTTCCTGCATGACCGGCGCGAACCGCGCGATGGCGCCGCACCGCAGGTAGTCGCCGTAGGAGAACCCGCCGGGCACGATGACCGCGTCAACGCCCTTCAGGTCGTGGTCGCCGTGCCAGAGCGGCACGGCCTCCCCGTCGGCGTACTTCACGGCCCTTTGCGCGTCGACGTCGTCGAGCGTGCCGGGGAAGGTGATGACACCGACCCTCATGCCTCGACCCTGCGCACGGTCCAGTCCTCGATCACGGGGTTGGCGAGGAAGGTCTCAGCGATCTTGGCGAGCGTGGCGTCGTCGACGTCGTCGGCGACCTCCAGCTCGAAGTGCTTGCCCTGGCGGACGGCGGTGATGCCGTCAAACCCAAGGCGCGGCAGCGCGTTCGCCACCGCCTGGCCTTGCGGGTCGAGAATTTCGGGCTTCGGCATGACGTCGACGACGACTCGGGCCACGACAGACTGCTCCCGGGTTTGAGGGGGCTGGCGGTACTCGGGGAGCCTACCTGACCTGGGTGTTCATCAACTCGACAGGTGTGCGGAGGCACATCTTCACGTGGCCTCACCATCGGGTGAACCGCCTTGTCACGGTCCGACGGTTTGGTATTCTTGCCCTAGCTTCGGCCCGTAAGCCGGAGAAGTGAGCACGGTGCCCGTCCGGACGGTCGGCCGCCGTGCTTCGCGCTTTCTAGGGCGCTCTCATGTCGATGACGTCGCCCATCAACGGCTGAACCCTCCGCAACCAGTCACCGCCGGCGCCGTAGCACCACGCCACGATGTCCGCGATCCACAGCAACGGATCGTTCTCGCTGGGCAGGTGCTCGTAGAACAAGCCCGTGCCCCATGCGGACTTGCCGAGAGCAGTTCGAATGGTCAGCAGATCGTGGTCGTCCCGGACCTCGCGACTGTCGAACACCAACCGCGTCACGCCGGCTTTCAGCACTTCATCGGTCAGCCGAGCCACACAGTTCTGCCTTGCCCGCTCTTCACCCCTCCGACAGCATGCGAGGTAGATGTCGACGTGGACCGCGGCCGGCGTCAAGGCGGACAAGATCTGTTTGCGGCGGGCCGGTGTTTCCTTCTTGAAATGCAACTCGCGCTGGTTCGGCATGCGCAGCCCCATGAGCAGCTTGCGCAGCTTGGTCAGCTCACCCGGATCAACGATCGCCGCGGCAAGCAGATAGGTGTTGTTTCGCCGAGACTCGTCGACGAAGGCGTGCAGACTCACGAAACGTTCATCTGCCGGACCCGAACGATAGTTGATCAAAGCCATCGCAACGAGGTATTTCGCCGACAGCGAGACCGCTGGCAGCCGAGCCCGATCGGACGGATGCTGGAGATCATGAAGATCCTGGTGCTCGGCGGAACCGTGTTCCTCAGCAAGGCCATCACGGCGGAGGCGGTGCGCCGGGGCCACGACGTGGTGTGCGGCGCCCGCGGCGCGTCCGGTCAGGTGCCGGACGGAGCCAGGCTGATCTCGATCGACAGAAACAAACCCGGCGCGTTCGACCAGCTGGCCGGCGAGCAGTTCGACTCGGTGATCGACGTGGCGAAGTACTCGGTGAACTGGGTGCGGGACGCGTTGGAGGCCTTCGGCGCGACCACGCCGCACTGGACGTTCGTGTCCAGCATCTCGGTCTACGCGGACCACGCCACGGGCAGCGACGAGCTCCTCCCGCCGCTGGAGGACGACCCGGCGGCGGAGTTCACCTCGGAGCGCTACGGCAGCGTCAAGGTGGCCAGCGAGAACGCCGTGCTCGAGACGGTCAGGGGGCGCGAGTTCATCGTGCGCGCCGGGCTGGTCACCGGGCCGGACGACCCCTCGGACCGGTTCGGGTACTGGCCCGCGCGGCTCAGCCAGGGTGGACGGGTCGTCGTGCCGGACAGCCCTGACCTGAGCTTTCAGCACATCGACGCGCGCGACCTCGCGGAGTGGATCTTGCTGGCCGCCGAGGAGCACATCACGGGCACGTACGACGCGGTAGGGCCGGTGATGCCGTTCCAGATGGCGATCGGGGAGATCGCGGGAGCGGTCGCGCCGCAGGGGACGCAGCTCGTGTCGGTGCCGGAGAGCGTGCTGGAGGAGCTCCAGGTCAACCCGTGGGGCGGGCCGCGGTCGCTTCCGCTGTGGCTGCCGAAGGACTTCGCGAAGATGACCAGCCGTGACGTCAGTGCGGCGCTGGCCAACGGGTTGAGGCAGCGGCCGCTGGCCGAGACCGCGCTCGACTCGCTGGAGTACGAGCGCGGCCTCGGGCTGGACCGGCCTCGCAAGGCCGGACTCACGGCTCAGGAAGAGCAGGAAATCCTCACAGCAGTGAGTTGATCTGCGCGGCGACGAGGTCGATGCGCACGCCCTGGTTCGGGCAGCCGCCGAAGTGGTGGAGCCCGATCACCTTGTGCGTGCGCCTCGACAGCACCGGCGAGCCGGACGAGCCGCCTTCGGTGTCGCACATGTAGCTGATGTCGGACTGCGACACGTTGCCGGTGACGCGCACCGCGCGCACGACGCAGTAGCCGCCGCCGTTGCTGTTGTCGCGCAACGACAACTTCTTCAGCTTCCCGGCCGGGTGGCCGACGATGTACATCTCTTCACCCACGGCCGGAACGCGCGCGTCCAGCTCGAGGTAGCCGAACGAGCTGATGGCCGTGAAGTTGTTCACGGTGAAGAGGGTGTAGTCCAGGGGAGCGTTGGTCTTGAGGACCTGGGCCGCCAGCACCTTCGTGACGGTGGCCGAGTTGGTGCCGCCGCAGGTCGGACACTGGTAGTTGAACCACACCTCGATGCCGCTGACGCTGGTGAAGCAGTGGTTGTTGGTGAGCATGCGGTTGTTCGGGCCGACCCG
Organism: Lentzea alba; assembly: GCF_011067745.1. Taxonomy (GTDB): domain Bacteria; phylum Actinomycetota; class Actinomycetes; order Mycobacteriales; family Pseudonocardiaceae; genus Lentzea; species Lentzea alba. The sequence goes on along the minus strand of NZ_JAAMPJ010000006.1, from coordinate 494,803 downwards.
CCACGCCGTGCACAGCGAACTGCCGTTGCGCAGCAGTTTCGCGACGGAGGCGGTCTTGCCCCACTCGGTCGGGTTGCTGGACTGGTAGCAGACCGCGTCCTTGTAGTCGTTCGTGCCGCAGATGCTCTGCACCGACAGCTGCGAGTCCATCTCGGCCTCGGTGTAGCCCCGCGTGATCTTGTCGATCCGCACGCGGCTGAGCGGGTTCTTCAGCGACACCACGGCCTTCTCGCCGGTGATCGACATGGCCCAGAAACCGGTCCGGTCGGGCGTGGCCGTCAAAGACGAACGAAGATCCCGCGTGTACGTGTACTTCTCGGTGCCGTCAGGGTTCGACACCGTCAGCACGTCACCGGGCAGGATCCGGAGGTCCGTGAAATGGATCTTGACGTAACCGGATCCAGGCCGTTCGATCGTGGTGGAACGGTTGTTGCCACCCACTCGGACCGAGAGCGATTCCTCGGTGCCGATTTCCTGCGACTGTGACGCGTCTTGGGGCGACGCGGCCTGAGCAGGAGTAGAGGTGGTGGTAGCAGGGACGAAGGACGTCATCGGCAGGGCAAGTGCCAGTGCCGTGAGGAGTTGCAGGGTTTTCCTCATGCCTTTTGATACTTCCGACGTCACCTGACCGTGTCAGCCCGCCGAACGTCGGTAATGGAGGAATCCATGCAAGTTGTCCATTTCGGTCATGCCTGTGTGCTGCTGGACACCGGGTCGACGCGCATCCTGATCGATCCCGGCACGTTCTCCACTGGGTTCGAGGACGTGCAGGACCTGGACGCCGTGCTCATCACGCACCAGCACTTCGACCACCTGGACGTCGAGAAGCTGCCGAAGCTGCTCGCCGCCAACCCCGGCGCGCAGCTGATCGTGGACGAGGGATCAGCGCCCAGCGTCGAGAACCCGACCATCGCCCGGCCGGGTGACGTGCTCAAGGTCGGCGACACGACGGTCAAGGTCGTCGGCGGGCAGCACGCCGTGATCCACGAGGACATCCCGGTCATCCCGAACACCGGTTACGTGGTCGGCGACGGCGCGTTCTACCACCCCGGCGACGCGCTCTTCGTGCCCGACGAGGACGTCGACGTGCTCGGTCTGCCCTCCGGCGCGCCGTGGATGCGCACTGGTGAGGCGGTCGACTTCATGCGGGCGGTCAAGCCGCGCGTGGCCGTGCCGATCCACGAGGCGGTCCTCGCGATGCCGGAGATGGCCTACCGCCACTTCGAGAACCTCAAGCCGGCGGGCACCGAGGTCAGGCCGCTGAAGCGTGGCGAGGAGACGGCAGTCTGACGTACGTGGTCGGCGCGGCGTCGTGGGCGAGGGCGATGTCCACGGCGTCGAGCACGGCCTGTCGCGCACCGGGCCGGTGCAGGTCACGGGCATCGACGGTGATCCGGGTCAGGCCACCTCGGCGTGCGGACCTGGCCGCCGCGTAGACCAGCGCGAGCGACCGCAGCTCACCGAAGCTGCTGCGCTCGGTCAGCGCGTGCAGGCGGCCGATCGTCGCGAGCCCGGTGCCCAGGTCGCGGACGGCGTGCGCGTCGGCGCAGCGGCTGAACTGGTGCTTGGCGAGCGCGAGCAACGTCCCGGGCGACGCGACACAACGCCGGGGCGCGAACGTGTCGGCGTTGAGCCCGATGGCTTCCATCTGGACGCGCGCACCGGTGAGCAGCAGCCCTGCCTCGTAGGCGGGCAACCGCCGTTGGCCCAGGCCGTGCAACACGACCGCATCGCCGAGCGCGGCGCGCTGCCGCACCCATTCCTGCGCCCTGCCGAGCTCGCGAGGTATCACGAGCAGCGACAACGGCACCTGCCGCGGGTCGAGGGCCGCGGCGAGATCAGCGCATCGGTCGAGTGTCTGCGGACCGATGCCGGACAGTGAGACCACGAGCTGTGAGTGCACGCTTCGAGTGCGCCATGCCGTGGTGACATCCGCGTGAAACCGGAGCTAACTCACGCGAGCCAGTCGGCGAAAGACCGGCCGGTGAGCCGTTCGTAGGCCTCGACGTACCTCTGCCGGGTCGCCTCGACGACGTCCGCGGGCAGCGGAGGCGGCGGGGTGTCGCTCTTGCGGTCCCAGCCCGACTCGGAAGACGTCAGCCAGTCACGCACGTACTGCTTGTCGAACGACGGCTGCACACGACCGGGCTCGTAGCCCTCGGCCGGCCAGTACCGCGACGAGTCCGGTGTGAACACCTCGTCGGCCAGGATCAGCTCACCGGCGGCGTCCAGCCCGAACTCGAACTTCGTGTCCGCCAAGATCAGGCCACGTGTCAACGCGTACGCGCGCGCCTCGCTGTACAGCTCGATCGTGCGGTCACGCAGCTTGGACGCCAGCTCCTCACCGTGCTTCGCGGCGATGACGTCGAACGACACGTTCTCGTCGTGCGCCCCGATCTCGGCCTTCGACGCGGGCGTGAAGATCGGCGGGTTCAGCTCGGAGGCCTCGACCAGCCCGGCCGGCAGCTCGATCCCGCACACCGCACCGGTCGCCGTGTAGTCGGCCATGCCGGAACCGGTCAGGTACCCGCGCGCCACGCACTCGACGTCGACCATCTGCAGCTTGCGCACCAGCAACGCCCGGCCGCGGACCTCGGCGGGGATGCGCGGGTCGTCGTGGGCGACCAGGTGGTTCGGGGTGAGCCGCTCGAACCAGAACACGCTCATCGCGGTGAGCACGCGGCCTTTGTCCGGGATCTCCGTGCTCAGGATGTGGTCGAACGCGGAGATGCGGTCGGACGCGACGAACAGCAGCAGCTCGTCGTCCACGTCGTACAGGTCGCGAACCTTGCCGCGGGCGACGTGCTGGTAGTCAGCGAGCGTTGGCACGCCGGTCAGCCTACGTGCCCCGGGTTCCGGAAAACCGGCCTACACCCCCTCACCTCTACAGATCAAGCCCGACGGGCCTTAAGGTGCACCCCGTGCTCACCCGAAAGGCGTTGTGGATCCCGGCATTGGCCAGCCTGGGACTGCTCATCGTGCTGGGCGTGGCCGGGTGGGGCATCGACTCCACCCCGATCTCGTCCCCTCAGCCGGGCTCTCCGAACACGAGCACGGCCCAGTCGGTCAGCATCGTGCCGACCCCGGACGTCGCCGACATCACGGTGAAGACCGCGTCCTCCGAAACGACGACCACCACGACGACGACCACGCGGCCCAAGCCGCCACCCGTGCAGGCTCCTCCGCCCGCTCAGCAGCCCACGACGACCACGACACCCCCGCAGCGGGGACTGCTGGTCAACGAAGGTGCGCGGTGCGATCCCGAAGGCGCGCAGGGCGTCGGCCTGCTCAACGAACCGCTGGTCTGCCGCAAGGACCCCCAGCGCGGCGACCGGCTGCGCTGGCACAAGGCCTAGCCGGCGGCCCACTCCAGGACGTCGATCTTGTCGCCGACGGCGATGGTGCCGGTGCGCACGACCTGCGCCTTCATCCCGAAGGTCACCCCGCCGTCGCCGTCCCGCCGGTAGGTCGAGAGAGAACGGATCGGCTCCGGGCCGTCCTTCAACCCGGTCTCCTGATCGACCATCGGCACCGCGCACCGCACGCAGTCCTTGGCGTAGCCCAGTTCCACGTCGCCGATCACCGCGCGCCGCACCCGGTCCTCCGTGTGCGGTTCCGGCCACCCGGACACCACCACGTTCGGGCGGAACCGGTTCATCGGCACGGGTTCGCCGCCGCGCTCCAGGATCCGCTCGTTCAACCCGTCCAACGAGGACAGCGAGAGCACCAGCAACGCGTTGCCGTCCGCGTAGCCGACGACGCCGATGGTCGCGCCGGTCGTCTCCCTGCGCAGGTCCGGTGGCGTCCGCACGAGCCGCACCGACTTGCCCAGCAGGTCGGAGAAGTGAGCGGCGGCGGCGTCGCCCTGGTCCACTCCGGACCCGTTCCAGGTGTGCAGGACGACCGGCACCCGAGGCCCGTCGGCGACGATCGGGAACGACTTCCCGCCGATCGACAGCGACGAGTCCACGAGCGAGGGTCGCAGGGCGGCCATCGCGGGCACCTTGCGCTGCGACAGGAACACGCCCTCGTCGTCCACCAACATCATCATCCGATCGCCGCGCAACCCCGTGAGGTCCACGGCCGAGGACGTGACGGAGTACCCGCCACACCCCTTGATCGGGTAGACGACCAGATCGGAAACGATCACAGAATCGGCTCCGGCTCGTAGGCCGGGTACTTCTCGACGACCGCGGCGACCTGCTCGACGACGGACGCGACCTGCGCCGACGCCACGCCGGTGAACGACAGGCGGTCGGCCAGCAGCGCGTCCAGCGCGGCCCGGTCGAGCGGCAGGCGGGAGTCGGCGGCCAGCCGGTCCAGCAGGTCGTTCTGCGCGAGGCCCTGCTCGCGCATCGCCAGCGCGACGGCCACCGCGTTCTCCTTGATGGCCTCGTGCGCGGTCTCCCGGCCGACGCCCGCCCGCACCGCCGCCATCAGCACCTTCGTCGTGCCGAGGAACGGCAGGTAGCGGTCCAGCTCCCGCGCGACCACGGCCGGGTAGGCGCCGAACTCGTCCAGCACCGTCAGGAACGTCTCCAGCAGCCCGTCGAACGCGAAGAACGCGTCCGGCAGCGCGACCCGGCGGACCACCGAGCACGACACGTCGCCCTCGTTCCACTGGTCGCCCGCGAGCTCGCCGACCATCGACAGGTAACCGCGCAGGATCACCGCGAAGCCGTTCACGCGCTCGCACGAGCGGGTGTTCATCTTGTGCGGCATCGCGCTGGACCCGACCTGACCGGGCTTGAAGCCCTCGGTCACCAGCTCGTGGCCGGCCATCAGGCGGATGGTCTTCGCGACCGACGACGGCGCCGCCGCGAGCTGCACGAGCGTCGACACGACGTCGAAGTCGAGCGAGCGCGGGTAGACCTGGCCGACGGACGTCAACACCCGCTCGAAGCCGAGGTGACCGGCGACCGTGCGCTCCAGCTCGGTCAGCTTCTCCGGCGTGCCGAGCAGGTCGAGCATGTCCTGGGCGGTGCCGACTGGGCCTTTGATGCCGCGCAACGGGTACCGCGCGATCAGCTCGTCCAGCCTGCTGAACGCCACCAGCAGCTCGTCCGCACCGGTCGCGAACCGCTTGCCCAGCGTCGTGGCCTGCGCGGCCACGTTGTGCGAACGGCCGGCCATCACCAGGTCGGAGTGCTCCGCCGCGAGCCGCGCGAGGCGTCCGAGCACCGCCGCGACCTTGGACCTGATCAGCTCCAGCGACCGCAGCACCTGCAGCTGTTCGACGTTCTCGGTCAGGTCTCGCGAGGTCATGCCCTTGTGCACCTGCTCGTGACCGGCGAGCGCGTTGAACTCCTCGATGCGCGCCTTCACGTCGTGCCGCGTGACCCGCTCACGCGCCGCGATCGACTCCAGGTCGACCTGCTCCAGCACGCGCTCGTAGTCGGCGATCGCGGTCGCCGGCACCTCGATGCCGGCGGCGGCCTGCGCGCGCAGCACGGCGAGCCACAGCTGGCGCTCCAGCACGATCTTGTGCTCGGCCGACCAGAGCGTCGCGAGCGACGTGGAGGCGTAGCGACCTGCGAGGACGTTGGTGATGCGCGGCTTGGTCACGCCCCTCAGGCTAGTGCACCCGCACTCACTCCCAGCGCACGTCCGGGTCCGTGACCAGCGCTGTGAGCACGTCCACACGCACCGGCACCATCTGCCTCAGTCCGCTGCCCGTGGCGGGGTTGGCGTTGTAGCTGGAGATCTGCGCGTAGTACCCGCTCGGGAACTTGCGCAGCGTCACCGACCGCGTGATCTCCTGACCTTCGACGAACTCGGCCTCCATGACGGACGATCCGTCCTTCTGCGGCACGTCCCGGCACGTGGTCGCGCTGACGCAGATGTACTCCTCGATCGACCGGTTCTTGGTGAGGACCACCTGAAGCGAAGTCGGTCCGATGTCGTCGGTGAGGTACACGAAGCCGGACAGCTCGGGGTCGTTCGCTCGTCTCGGCGGGGTCGTCGGCGAGGACGGCTGGTAGGCGTACACCCCGGCTTCGAAGTGCGCGTAGACGTCTTTGAGGTTCGGCATCTTCAGGTCGAGCTTCTCGGCGAGCTTGTCCCCGAGGCGCTGGGCCTTCTTCTCCACCGGCTCGCTCGGGGGCGCGGACGAGGACGTCGGGTTGTCCGAGGCGAGCTGGCCGTCGTTGCCACGGGGCAGCAGGCCCGGCAGCGCGAACGACACCACGGCGATCATCGCCGTAGCCACGCCCACACCGACCAGCGCTCGGCGACGACTTTTTTTCTGTTCGACCCGCTTGATCAGGGTGTCGGGGTCGAAGTCGAGCGGCGGCTCGTCCCAGACGGCCAGCAGCATTCCCTCGCGGATCTCCTGCTCACTCACGACGCGACCCTCCCCGAACTGCTGTCGAGCTTCTCCACGATGGCGCGCAACGTCGCGAGGCCGCGCGCCGTCTGGCTTTTGACCGTTCCCTCGGTGCACCCCATGGCCACCGCCACCTCGGCGACCGACAGGTCTTCGAAATATCGCAGCACCAGCACCGCTCGTTGCCTCGGCGGCACCTGCAGCAACGCGGTGTGCACCAACTCACGTGCCCACAGCTTCGCGCTGGTCGTGTCGGGATCCACGGTGGCGTCCGCGGCGTCCGGCAGCTCCCCGTCGCGCTGCTCGGCTCTGCGCCACGGCCTGCGCTTCTCGTCCAGCCAGGTGCGCAGCAGCACCTTGCGGGCGTAGGCGATCAGGTTGTCCAGGTCCTTGATGCGCTTCCAGGCGATGTACATCTTCATCAGGCTCGACTGCATCAGGTCTTCTGCCGTGTGCCAGTCGCCACAGAACAGATACGCAGTGCGTCGCAAAGACGCGGCATTGGCTGCCGCGAACTCGCGAAAGCCCTGCTCATCGGCCTTGCGCATGCGATCCCCTCTCGCGTCCTCAAACAGGGGAACGCGTCAGGGGAACGCGAGGTTGCATCACGCCTGACGCGAAAGAGCCGAACGGAGCATCCTGGCCGCGACGCCGCGGGGATCGGGCTTCAGCTCGATGAACGCGTTCACCATCGAACCGTCGACCAGCGCGATCAACTCCTCGACCCGGTCCGGTGCGATGTCACGGCCGGAGCGGGCGAAGATGTCGGCGATCAGTTCGTGCAGCTGCGTGGACAGCACGCGCATCAACGGCCGCAGGTACGGGCGGCGGCCGGTCGCGACGAGGCGTTCGTAGCGCAGCAGCATCGTCTCGGTGTCGGTGACGTCCTGGCCGACCAGCAGGTCGAGGACCAGTTCGACGAGCACGTCGTCGTCGGTCAGCCGGTCCGAGATCGTCCTCAGCCGTTCGCGGCAGCTCGCCAGCTCCGCGTGGCCGTGGAACTCGACGGCCGCGGTGATCAGCTCGTCGAGCGAGTCGAAGTAGTAGGTGGTCGACGCGAGCGGCAGACCTGCGCGTTCGGCGACCGCGCGGTGCCTGACCGCGTCGAATCCGCCCTGCACGAGCAGTTCGGACGCGGCCTCGACGAGAGCCTGCCGCCTGCGCTCGCCTTTGGGGGTTGCTGCCGTCATAGTCGCGCCAGGGTACTTGGCGGACGGTCAGAACCTGGGGGCCAGTGCGGTCGCGATGGGCTTGGCCTTGCCCTTCAGCTCCCCGTCGCCCTGCGTGAAGACGTAGAGGTCCTGGTTCGCCGCGGTCTCCGTCTTTTCCACCTGCGCGCCGGCGGGGGGATCGAACGCCTGTGGCGTGACGATCGCGGTGATGGTCAGACCGTCGATCTTGAACGCGGCCGAGCGGGAGTCCGGTGAACACGTCACCGTCGGCGGGATCGCGAATTCCGGTGGAACCGAAAGCTCTCCGGCGAGGGCGACGGCGAGCTCTCGGTCCACACCTGCGCAGCCCTGCACTGCGCGCACGCCGGGCGTAAGGCCGGCGCTTCCCTGTGACGTCGCGTCCCCCTGCTTGGACGTTTCGTCCTTCGGGAAGTCCTTGCGCTGGTCCTGTTCCAGCGGAGTCATCGGCGATTGTGCCGCGTTGTTCTCCTGCTGCCCAGGACCAGCCACGCTCGAGTTGTTCTTGTCCTGCGCGATCCAGTTGGTACCCGCCACGGCACCGCCGAAACCGAGCACCACGGCCAGGGTAGTGCCGGCCGCGATCGAGTTGCGCCTGCGCACCGTGGCGCGTCGCGAAGCCGTGCGGACGTCACTCGCGTCGAAGGACGCCGGTGGCGCGTCGTGCGCGGCGTCGCGGAACAGGTCCGCGAGCTTCTGCTCGTCCATCTACGTCCTCCTCTCGCTCGTGTTCACGAGGCTGTTCACGACGCCGGTCGCAGGTCGTCGATGGCGTCACCGAGAGCTTCCCGCAACGCGGTCAGCCCGCGGGCGGTCTGACTCTTCACAGTTCCTTCCGAGCACTTCAGCACCTCGGCCGTGGCCGTCACGTCGAGGCCCTCGAGGAACCTCAGCACGAGCACGGCCCGTTGCCGGGGCGGGACTCTGCGCAGACCCTTCATCAACGCCTCGCGCGTCGCGACCGTCTCACCGATCTCGTTGTCCGTCGTCGGTGGTTCCGGCATCTCGTCGGTGAACTTCTCGCGTCGCCACGGACGACGCGACTCGTCGATCACCGCGCGCACGACGGTGCGCCGGACGTAGGCGTCGAGAGCCTGCTTGTCCCGGATCTTCCGCCACCTCCTGTGCACCGCCACGAACGCTGTCTGCGCGAAGTCGTCAGCGCGATGCCAGTCGCCGCACAGCAGGTATGCCGTTCGGCGCACGGCCTCACGGCGAGCCACGAAGTACTCCGCGAACTCCTGCTCGTCGCGCTGATCCACGCGGACTGCTCTCCGCTCGTTCCTCGAGTTGCACTTACCGGACGGAATCTGAGGCACCAACGGTTGCACGAACCACCGGGGAGAGCTACATCACCCCCTCGGTCGTTCACCGGATGTGATGTGATCGGGGTCGTGACCCCCATTGACCTGCGCTCGGACACCGTCACCCAGCCGGACGAGGAGATGCGTCGTGCGATGGCCTCGGCCGAGGTCGGCGACGACGTCCTGGATCACGACCCCACCATGGCGCTGCTGGAGGAGCGGGTCGCCGAACTGCTCGGCGTCGAAGCCGCCCTGTGGGTTCCGTCCGGGTCGATGGGCAACCTCATCGCGTTGTTCCTGCACCTCGAGCGCGGTGACCGGTTCCTCGCTCCGCTCGGCGCGCACGTGCTGGACGCCGAGCTCGGGACGGCGGCTTGGCTGGCGGGCGGGATGCCGCACGCGCTGCCGGTCATGACTCCCGAAGCCGTGGTGGCCGCAGGTGGTGCCGAGTCTCCTTACTACGGGCTGCGCACGACGTTGTTGTGTCTGGAGAACACGCACAACGCTTCCGGTGGCACCGTGACCACTGCCGATGAGCACGCCTTGCTGGTGTCGGCAGCCCGGTCCGCCGGGCTGGCCGTGCACCTGGACGGTGCCCGGTTGTGGAACGCGTCGGTCGCTCTCGGCGTGCCGCTCACCGCGTTGACCGCGGGGGCGGACACCGTGCAGGTGTGCCTGTCGAAGGGGCTCGGGGCGCCGGTCGGGTCGGTCGTGGCCGGGTCCGCGTCGTTCGTCGTCGAGGCTCGGCGCGTGCGGAAGATGCTCGGTGGCGGGGTTCGCCAGGGTGGCGTGCTGGCGGCCGCCGGTCTGGTCGCGCTCGACCGGATCTCGCGGCTCGCCGACGATCATTCGAATGCTTCGGCGCTGGCCGCCGGGCTGCGCGCGGTGGGCTGGGACGTGCCGGAGCCCGCCACGAACATCGTGCTGGCCTCCGTGCCGGAGCCGGACAAGACCCTGTCGTCGTTGCGCGACGTCGGGGTGCTCGCCAGTCCGATGTCCGGCAAGGTCCGGTTCGTGACGCACGGCGACGTGGACTCGTCCGACATCGCCGAGGTGCTGCGCCGACTGCGAGAGGACGCCTGAGATGCGCTGGATCGTGTTCGACTTCGGCGAGGTCATCAGTCAGCGGAATCCGGCGCTGCCCGCGATGGCCGCACGGCTCGGGGTGCCGGTGGAACGCTTCGAGGGCGCCTACTGGGACCGTGACGCCTACGACCGCGGCGGGTCGGATGCCGACTACTGGTCGTTGATCGGGTCGTCGCTGGGGCTTTCATTCGACGACGACGCCGTGCGCGAGCTGACCGCGCTCGACAACGCCGGGTGGCTGGACGACCCGGTGGCGGACACCGTTGCGCTGATCGAGGACCTTTCGGCGGCGGCGGTGCCGCTGGCGTTGCTGTCGAACGCACCGGTGACGTTCGCGCGGCTCGCCGAGAAGGTGCCGTGGGCCGAGCACTTCCGGCACCTGATCTTCTCCGGCGACCTCGGGTGCGCGAAGCCGGACGTGGCGATCTGGGAGCACCTGTGCGGTGTGCTGGGTGCCGCGCCCGCAGACCTGATCTTCTTCGACGACCGCCGGACGAACATCGACGGCGCGCTGGCCTTCGGGATCGACGCGAGGTTGTGGACGTCAGCCGCCGCTGCGCGTGTTGAGCTCCGCGCGGAGTTCGGCGATCTCGGCGCGTAGGTTCCGCAGCTCCTGCGCGGTCTCGAGTTCGGCCTCCTCGACGCCGCGCAGCTTCTCCACGAGCCAGCTGGCGATCGTGCCGGTGATGACACCGAGCAGGGCGATCCCGCCGACCATGAGCAGCCCCGCCACCAGCCGTCCCTCGACCGTGACGGGGAAGCGGTCGCCGTAGCCGACCGTCGACATGGTGGTGAGCGTCCACCACAGCGCGTCGCCGAACGTCGTGATGCTCGCGTTTTCCGCGTGCCTTTCCGCGTCCAGCACGGCGAGGCTCGCACAAAAGACGACGATCAGCGTCACGCCACCGACGTAAATGCTGACCCGCTGCCGGATTTTGTGCTGGAACTTCTTGTTCAGCAGCGTGATGACGGTGATCAACCGGAGCACCCGGAGTTGCCGCACCATCGGCAGCACGACCGCGGCGAGATCGAACAGGTGCGACTTCAGAAACTGGATCTTGTTGTTCGCGAGCGTCAGCCTGGTCACGTACTCCGCCGCGAACACCGCCCAGACCAGCCACAACACGATTTCGAGAGCGAAATGCATGCTGCCGTGATCATCGAAGACCTGCCACGCGTACGCGACGAGGAACAGCACGGCGAGAGCCGTCAGCGGCCACTCGACCTTTCGCTCCCACCGCTCAAGGCGGGCCTCGTTGGACTGCAACACCGCTTCATGGTGAGCGGTGTGTCCCGTTTAGGCCAGGGGTCATCGCTTGGATTTGATCGCACCGTAAGCGGCCGTGCCTGCGAGGAGTAGTCCTCCAATCACAGCGAGCCAGAAAAGGCCTTTCACGACGGCCCCGACGACGGCCAGCACGATCCAGATCGCCACCAGCCACCCGATGATCGCCCACATGGTTGTCTCCCCTTCAAAGCCACGCCTTCAGACGTACCAACGCTTCTTCGACGTCCTGTGTTGCACCGGCGAACGACATCCGGACGAAGTGGTGGCCGTCGACCGGGTCGAAGTCGATGCCGGGGACGATCGCGACGCCGGTGTCGTCGAGGAACCGGCGGCAGAACGCCATCGAGTCGTCGGTCAGGTGCCGGATGTCGGCGTAGACGTAGAACGCGCCGTCGGCCGGTGCGAGCTTGTCGATGCCGAGGTTCGTCAAGCCTTCGAGGAGGAGGTCCCGGTTGGTTTTGTACCTTTTCAGGTGTAGTGCGGTTTCCGCGTAGGCATCCTCGTGAAAGGCCTCGACCGCGGCGTATTGCGCCAACGCGGGCGGGCACAGCGTGAAATTGCCGGTCAGGCAGTCGACGGCCCTGCGGAGTCGTTCCGGGAGAAGCATCCAGCCGAGCCGCCAGCCCGTCATCGCGAAGGCCTTGGAGAACGAGTTGACGACGACGGCTTCTCGCGAGGTCTCCCAGGCGCAGTGCAGCGGTTCGCCGTAGCTGATGCCGTGGTAGATCTCGTCGCTGATCAGCTGCACGCCGTTGCTCTGGCACCAGTTCGCGATCGGGCCGATGTCCACTGTGGTCCCGGTCGGGTTGGCCGGGCTGGCGACGATCAAGCCCTTGAGGTCGGTGCCGAGCATCTCGACGGTGGGCTGGAAGCGCGTTTCCGGGCCGCACGGCAGCTCGACGACCTCGCATCCCAGCGCTTTCAGGATGTTGCGGTAGGCGGGATAGCCGGGCCGTGCCAGGGCGACCTTGTCGCCGGCGTCGAACGCGGCCAGGAACGCCAGCGTGAACGCACCCGACGACCCGGTGGTGACCACCACGTCGTCCGCCGTGACGTCGAGGTCGTACTCGCGCTGGTAGTGGCCGGCGATGGCGTGACGCAGCTCGGGGATGCCGAGCTGCTCGGTGTAGCCCAGGGCGTGGTCGTTCAGCGCTTTCGCGGCGGCGTCCCGCACGGGTTTCGGCGCCGGGCTCGAAGGCTGCCCGGCGGCCAGTGAGATCACGTCACCGTGCGTCCGCTGCCGTTGCGCGGCAGCGGAAAGCACGTCCATGACGTGGAAGGGCGGGACGTCGGCGCGAGCAGCCACGGTGAGCATGCCCTGAGGCTAACTCCCAGGTCAGTAGCCCTGGTAGCCGCCGCCCTGTGCCATCGCCTTGAGACCGGGGTGGCCTTCGAAGCCGCCGTAGCGCGAGAACGTGTACCGGACGCCGGCGATGATGTTGTCCACCGGGTTCCAGATGTCGTCGTGACCGGGCAGCTTGTGGGCGTTGAACGTCGAGTCGATGCACTGCATCAGGCCCTTGGACGGGTGCCCCGCCTGGTAGTTGGAGTCCCAGAGGTTGATGGCGTGCGGGTTGCCGCTCGACTCCTTCTCGATGATCTTCCAGATCTCGTCGATGTTCGCGTCGGTGACCGGGATGCCGTTGGCCTGCAGGATCTTGATGGCCTCGCGGATCCACTCCTCGACGTTGCCGGGAGGCGGGCTGCCGGAGGGCGGGCCGCCGCTGGGGCCCATGCCGCCTCCGCCGCCACCACCGCCGCCGCCTCCGGAGTTGCCACCTCCGCCGCCGCCACCACCGCCTTGGTGCTGGGCGGGAGCTGGTTGCTGCTGCTGTTGCTGCTGGGGCGGAGAGTCCGAAGAGGACGTTTTGGTCGAGTCGTCGGGCGGCGCACTCGGTGCCCACTCGATCGGCTTGCCCGGTGCCGGTGTGAAGGACTGCGTGTTCGGGTCCTCGACGGACGAGAACTTCGGCGACAGCGCGCCAGGACGGCCCTTGAGCGTGCCTGCGGCGGCGTTCACGGCGTTTTCCGCTTGGGAGATAACAGGTTTCGCGTCACTCGTGGCCTCGGCGCAGTAGCCGCGGATGATGCTGTCGACGTCCTCCTGCGGCTGGTTGTGCAGCTGCTGGCGCGTCTGCCGAGCGCGGCTCAGCAGGTTCTCGCAGATGCTCGTCATCGAGGTCTTCGCGGACTCCAACGCGTTCGCGGCCGCCTCCAGGTCGGCCGCGGCGCCGCCCAGCGCGTCGGTCATCGAGGTGCCGGCCTTCGTGACGTTGCCCATGTAGGCGACGAACCCGTCCGCCGACTTGCCCTCCCAGGCGCCGTCGAGCTGACTGACCGACCGCTGCAGGGCGTTCGTCTGGTCACCGCACTTGCCCGCCGCCTGCTTCCAGCGGTTCGCGATGTCGCGCACGGCCTGCGGTTGCGCGGTCTCGATCTTGTCCGCGAGCGCGGCCAGCTCAGCCCCTCCCGGCAGCGCCGCGACCTCGTCCATCGCGCTCACGTCAGACCGCCTTCATGGAGTTCTTGTTGACGTCCTCGACGTCCTGCACGCTGGTCTGAACGGCGTCGAGCGCGCTTTCGACCTTGCGCAACACTTTCTCGGCCGCCTCGAATTCCTGCGCGCCCGCCTGATCCATTGCGGTCACCGCGCCCGAGATGGCACCGGAAGCGCTGAGTTTTCCGAAAATGTCCGGATTGCCGTACTGATTGGAAAAGCCGTCACCGATCGCGCCGAATTGTCCGGCCTGGCTGCTCACGGTCGTGCGGCACTGTTCCATGGCTTCGCTGTTGAACTTCGCCACAGCCATGCGCGCCTACCCCCTCATGTCTCCTCGAAGACCTTAGAACGAATCGTGCCGAGCAGGGCGCCGATTCGCTCTTTCGTGCCCGCCCCTCAGGTTCGACGGGCGGGCACGCTCAGGGGTTCCGCGATCAGACCTCTTGCAGGAGCTCCCAGATGGAAGCCGCGAGGCGATGGTTGTCGACCGGCGTGATGGTGCACCACTTGCGCCCGTCACTGCTCGGCTTGAGCTGGCGCAGATAACGCCCGTTGTGCGTGTCGTGAAAAGAAACGACCCGCCCGGCCCTCCGCCCATTGCGCTGCACACCGAACTGCCCGCGCGTCGAGGTGCCGTCGAGCATTCCAGCGAGCTCTTGCGCGTCGCCGAGCCGCATTCCCTGCCGCTCCAACGTGGTGATCATCCGCTGAGCGTCCAGCCCGACGTCCTTGGCCGCGGCCACCAGATCGTCGTAGGGCAGGCTGATCGACCGCCCGTACCCGGCCGGCATGTCCCCGGCGACCGACACCGCGGCCTCGGCGAGAGCGGTCCCACGGGCCTCGATCAACCACATCTCGTCCCGATCCTGCACCGCCAGGATCGCCTCGTCCCCGATCGCCGCCGCGAGCCCGCTGATCTGCCGGTCGGCCCAGATCCACAGGTCGATGGCGGTGGTCGAGTTGGCCAGCAAGGCAAAGCCGTCAGCCAACTCGGACACCACCCGCCCGTTGTTCGCCAGCCCGCGCGCCTCCAACGACTCCCAGGCCCGCTTCACCACCTCGGCCTTCTCGGTGTGGGTGATGGAGGGAATCCGCGTGTCGAGAGCAACGTGCGCGGCCGGGAGGCGTTGCGCCTCCCAGACCACGGCGAACTCCACTGTGGACAAAACCACAGAACCTGGTGAGCTCAAGGGATTACTGGTCCTTCGGGTCTTCGCCGATGACGGACTGCACCACCATACGATCATCACCGAACATCTCGTCGGAGTCGACGCCGTACTTGCGCACGTGCTCGCCGTCCTCCTCGCCCTCACCCTTGGCCGCACTGGCCGCAGGCGACATGAGCGACCCGGATCCCTTACCGCCGCCAACACCACCCTTGCCGGCCGCCGCAGCCCGGTTGGCCTCGGGCCCGACGCCAGTGGCGCCACCAGGCGTGACCGTGCCCTTGCCGGCAGCACCGGTCGTGCCGGGTCCTCCAGCACCCGCCGCACCACCCGGGCCTGCGCCCGGACCTCCCTTGCCGGCGCCCGCGCCGATCGTGCTCGGGGCACCCTTCGGCCCGGCAGGCGCGATCGGAGTCTTCGGCGCCTGGCTAGGCCCACGCCCACCACCCACGACCTGCGCACCCTTCGCCGCACCCGCCGTGCCGGCGAGACCGCTGGCCGCAGCCGTGGCCGCGGTGAGGCCGATCGACGGGACGCCGAACGGCTTGGGCAGGCCGGGGCCGGTCGCGACGGGGGTCGGGGTGCCGGTGCCGGGGATGACGCCGGTGGCGTTGCCGGGGATGTTCGGGGTGGGGCCGACCGGGACGCCTGGGGAGCCGGGGCTGCCCGGAGAGCCGGTGAAGGCGGGGCCGCCTTGGATGCCGGGCGTGCCCGCGGTCGGGGTTCCGACGGGAGGACCGACGGGAGTGGCTACCGCGGCGCTGGTCACCACGATGTCCGGGGCCTTGTCAGGGGCGCGGAAGCCGTCGAGGGAGCCCTGGCTGTTCGACACGTAGCCGTTGAGGCTGTCGATGGCCTGCTGACGCGCGCGGTTGGTCGCCTCGACCTCGGCGGCGTGGTCGGTCTCGATGCCGAAGAAACCGCCGACCTTGTCCTTGAAGTTCTGTTCGGTGTCGCCGCGGAGATCCTGCTCAGGAGGCGTGCTGTAGCGGGCGGTGCTGGTGCTCTCGCCCTGCTGCGTCATCGCGTCCGAGTTCTGCTGCGACGCCTGGCTGCTGTCGTCGATGCCCTTGGCGACCACATCGGTGTGCTCGTGGCTCTTCTTACCGGCCTCGCCACCCCAAGCGATGTCGAGTTCGGTCAGCTGCGCACGAATCGTCTGGTCGATGGACTCGAGTGAGTTGGCCAGCGTGCGCAGTGCCTCCGAAGCCTCACCGAACTTCGATGCGATCGTGCTGCCCGCGAGCTTCTGGACCTCGTCCGCGAGTTGCTGGTTGGACCAGCCGTCGAAGTTCCAGTCATTGAGCTGCCGATAACCCGACATGGCTCCCCCTCACTTCAATGTCTTGAGCGTCGAGAGCGCGAGACCAGCGGCCTTCTCAGCCTTCCCGCACAGGACGGACTGGTCCTTCTCCTTCGTGGTGGTCGGGATGTAGCTGACCATCAACTGCTGACCGTCAGCGACGTCGACCGCCACCGAGCAATCGAATCCGGACCCACCTTTGAGCTGGACCTGCACCGCACCGTAGTCGCCAACCTTGATCACCTTCGAATCAACGTTGCCGCCGCTCTGCAGCCAGTAGGAAACGCCGTTGTGGGTGACCGCCCCGACCTGGTAACCGAACCCACCATCGCTGCTGTAATCACAGCTGGGTGACTTCTTGCCGTCAACCAGGTCCAGCTGCACCGGATCAGCGGAGACGACGTCGATCTGCTTCCTCTGCTCTGTCGTGAGAAGCTTGCAGGTGTCCACCGAATCCAGCTTGAGAGCCTGCGGACGGTCGGGCAGCTTGCTCCCCGAATCGCTGTTGGAAGTGCCGGTCGACGGCGCAGGAGTGGGGTTCCCCTTCTCGCCGCTAGTGGTACAAGCCGAAACGGCCGCCGCGATGACAACCACGGCAGCAAGCTTGGATATGCGCATCGTCACTCTTTCGACTTGCTGAACACGGCAGCAACCTCGTCATCGGTGTAGCCGTACTGCTGCGCCGACTCCTTCAGCTGGTCGGAAAGATTCCGCAGCTTCTCCATGTAGAGGGCGATTCTGTTGGCGTAGGAGTCATCGTGGAAAACCAGCCGGTCATTCCAAGCTTTTACGATGTCCTCGGTGATCTGGTCGTCACTGGACGGGATCCGCAGCTTGGGGACGTTGGTCTTGTACGCCGTCTCCAACAGGCTGAGCTGGTCGTGAATGACCTTGCCCGCCCTCATGACGGTGTCCTTCTCCACGTGGAACTGCTGACTCGACGGACCAGCAGACAGTCTGTCCATCATCGACGACGCGGCCTTGAACGCGCTCACCGCTCCAGCGATCGCCCCGCCGGCCACACCCGCGACGGCACTGAGAGCGGCATCCGCCCCCGCGCTCTCCTGTGTCACGACGTCCTACCCCCGTACGGTTGGTAACGGTTCGGTCCCGCTTCGCAGGCTACCAACGCCTGCGTAAGACGTACCTGTGGTTGGACGAAGACCACCCGGCCACGGTTCCACCGCATTTCCGCGACACGTCCGGCAACGAGACGAATCAAACCGGCGACGCACGGTGACCATCGCTACGGTGAGTTGGTGTTGACAGCGTGGGGGCTGACCAAGGCCTATGAGGGCCGCACGGTCGTCGATCAGGTGGGCTTCGAACTCCAGCCCGGCACGGTGACCGCCTTTCTCGGGCCCAACGGTGCCGGCAAGTCGACGACGCTGCGGATGATCACCGGCCTGACTCGGCCGGACCGCGGGCAGGCGACGATCGCGGGGCGCCCGTTCACCGCGTGGCCCAACCCGTCCCACGTGGCCGGGGTGCTCCTCGACGCGGCCGCTGTCCATCCTGGGCGCAGCGGCCGAGGTCACCTGCGGATGGCTGCCACGTTGTCCGGCGTGCCCGGCCGCCGGGCGGACGAGGTGCTGGAGATGCTCGGGCTGGCCGACGCGGCCACGCGCAAGATCGGCAAGTACAGCCTCGGCATGCGCCAGCGCCTGGGCATCGCGCACGCCCTGCTCACCAACCCGCCGCTGCTGGTGCTCGACGAACCCATCAACGGTCTCGACCCGGAGGGCATCCGCGCGGTGCGCACGCTGTTGCGAGGACATGCTGCCCGAGGCGGCACCGTGCTGCTGTCCAGTCACGTTCTGTCCGAAGTGGACCAGACCGCCGACCGGGTGCTGGTGATCGGCAACGGCCGGATCGTGGCCGACGGTCCGCTGGCCGGCCTGACCAGTTCTTCCCGTTCTCTGGTGCGCGCCAAGGACATGAACCGCCTGGCCGAGGCGCTGCAGCGGGGCGGCATCGCCATCCAGCCCGCACCGGACGGTTTCATCGCCGCGCACGCGCCGGTCGAGCAGGTCTCTACCGTTGCCTTCGCCGCGGGGATCCCGCTGCTGGGCCTGCGTGAGGAGCAGATGAGCCTGGAAGACCTGTTCTTCCGTCTCACCGGCGGAGGTCGGGCATGACTCTCGGCCACCCGCCGGTGCAGCAGGCACATGTTCCGTGGGCCGTCCGCGCGAACCAGTCCTCGTCGTTCTGGCGGCTGGTCGCGGTCGAGGCGCGCAAACTCGTCGGCTCCCGGTCGGACAAGATCGTGATGGCCTCGGCCCCGCTCTTCCTGATCGGCCTGATGCTGCTGTTCACGCTCCCGCAGTCGAACCTCGCCAGCGCGGGCAAGCAACTCCAGCCGATGCTCGTCGTGGTTCAGCTGGGCCTGCTGCTGGTCTTCGCGACCGTGATCAAGCTCGTCGCGGGCGAGTGGCAGTACAAGAGCGTGCAACCCACGCTGCTGGTGCAGCCCTCCAGGATGCGCTACCTGCTGGCGCAGGCCGTCGTGCTCGCCGGCGTGTGGGTGGTGTGCACGCTGGTCACGTTCATCCTGTACCCGGTCCTGATCAAGATGGCCGCGAACGGGCTCAACCACGACTACCTGCTCGGCAACCGGCCGGGCTGGGTGCTCGGCGTGGCCATGCTGTCCACCGCACTGGTGCTGCTCACGGCGCTGATCGTCTCGCTGCTCATTCCCAACACGGGCGGCTCGCTCACGGTGTTCTTCATCGTGGTGCCGCTGCTGGCCCTCGCCCGGATGCTGCTGCCCGACGTCTTCGGCCTCATCTACCCGCTCGAACCGGCCTGGCACCTGGCAGGCAGCGGCGCGGGGTGGCCGCAGACCATCTCGTCGCTGGTCGTGTGGCTGACCCTGCTCGGCATCTCGCTGCTCGTGCTCAGCCGGCGCGACGCGGGCTGAGCCGCTCACTCAGCGGGCCCGGCTGCCCCCGTTCTCGTCGATCAGCGGCAGCACCTTCTCCGCCACCTCCGTGGCTTTGGGGCAGTACTCGCGCAGAGCCCGGTCGATCGGCTGGTCGACGTCCTGAGCCCGCAGCGCGACGGCCTCGTCGAAGCCCATCGCGGCTTGGACCTCGAACGGGCGCTCAGCACCGGTGTCGACCGTGACGGTGCAGTACTCGTTCACTTCGCCGGTGATCACGGTCGTCGCGTAGTAGCGGTCCAGCAAGATCGATCGCTGGAAGTATCGACCGGCGCCGCTGTCCCCGTTCCAGACGTCGACGAAGTGCTGGGCCTTCGACTTGCGCGCGGCGCCGGGGCTGAACAGCTCGATGGAGAGGCGGCCCCAGTCCTCCTGCGCGTGGCAGCCGCCACCGACACCCGTGTTCGGCTTCTTGCCAAGGCCTATCAGCGACTGGAGGTTCGACGGCAGGCCCTCGCACGTGTTGTCGAAGACCTCCGGCCGCGACCGGTTGAAATCGAGGTTGTCGTAGGCGATCGCCTCCGGGTCCAGCTTCGGCCCCGGTGAGCCCATCGGCGGCTCCGGCGGCGTGGTGCAGGCGGACATCGCCGTCACGGCCAACAGCGCAGCGACCATCCGCTTCACGATCAACACGCGAACGACCATAGCGGCGGCTTCCGGACCTCGCTGGGAACCCGATCGAACGGGGCACAGGAAGTCGGGTGAAAGCCCGCCTGGCCCCATAGCGTTGAGCACGTGCTGGAACGACTCAACGAGGCCATGGCCCGCATCGAGGACGACCTCGCCGGCGAGGTCGACGTCAAGCTGCTCGCGCGGATCGCGGGCACCAGTGAGTACCACTTCAGAAGGATGTTCAGTGCGCTCGCCGGGATTCCGCTGAGCGAGTACATCCGCAGGCGCAGGTTGACGAAGGCGGCCGGCGAAGTCCTCAGTGGACACGACTCGCTGCTCGACATCGCGACGAGGTGGGGCTACGGGTCCAACGAGGCCTTTGCGCGGGCGTTCAAGGCCATGCACAAGGTGGGGCCGCAGGAGGCTCGGGCCGAGAAGAAGGCGTTGCAGTCACAGCAGATTCTCACGTTCAGGCTGGTTGTCGAAGGGAGCACGAACATGGAGTACCGGATCGTGGAGAAGGACGAGTTCCGCGTTGTCGGGCGGGGGACGCGGGTGCCGTTGGTGCACTTGGGGATGAACCCCGCGATCGTCGAGTTCGTCAAGGGCATCGGCATGCCGACGTTGGAGCGGATGAAGGAGTTGAGCGACGGGGAGCCGGGTGGGCTGCTCGCGGTCACCTCCAACCAGGAGGGGGTCGAGGAAGGCGATCATCTCGACTACTTCCAGGGGGTGGTGACGAGCAAGGAGGCGCCGGACGACATGGAGACCATGACGGTGCCCAGGAACACGTGGGCCGTGTTCAAGACCGAAGGGCCTTATCCCGAGACGATTCAGTACATGTGGCGGGACGTTTACACGCAGTGGTTCCCGTCGAACAGCTACCAGAGCGTTGAGGGGCCGACGATGTTGCGCACGCAGATCGACGGCGACACGGCCAAGGCCGAGCTGTGGATTCCGGTCACCAGCTGAGTGCCAGGCGTTCGATCACGTCTCGCAGTTCCAGCACGGAAAGCCAAGAATCAGGAATCACGGCAACACCATCGCGGGCGCCCAGGATGTTGCCGCAAATCGAGCCGGTCGAGTCCGAGTCGCCTGAGTGATTGACGGCCAGGCGCAACGCGGAAGCGAAGTCGGCGCCGACCAGGGCGGCGTGCAGGCCGATAGCCAGGGCTTCTTCGCCCACCCAGCCGCCGCCGAGGGACGACTCGATCTCTTCCGGGGTGAGCGGGCCCAGGCTGATCGCCTTGTCCAGCAACGAGGTTTGTTCCTCGTGACCGTCCCAGCGGACCAGCTCGGCGCGCGCCACGGCCACCGCCGCGAGCAGATCGGTACCGCCCAGCAATGCCTGCACGATCACTGCCAGCACGCCTGCGGACAGGTAGCCGCTGGGGTGGTGGTGGGTCAGGCGTGCCGTCTCCGCCGCCAAGCCGAAGACCTCGCGCGGGTCTCGGGACCACACGGCGACGGGGGCGGCGCGCATGACGCCGCCGCAGCCCTTGGAGTTGTTCTTCTCGTTGTGCTTCAAGGCGGTGATGCACGTGTGGCCCGGCGCCCGCCGTGAGTGCAGGCGCCGGTCCGCCATCAGCCAGCCGTCATCGGCGACGACGGGGCCGCCTTGCGTGTGCAGCCAACGCAGGTAAGCCGCGTGCACAGCCGGAACCGGGGCAACCCCGCGGTCACGGGCGAGCAGCAGGCCCTCCAGCGTGAACAGCGTCATCTGGGTGTCGTCGGTGATCTCCAGCTGAGGGAGATCGACAACGCCAGCCTCACCGTAGAGCCGTCGGATCACGTCGATCGACGAAAACTCGATCGGCGCGCCCAGAGCGTCACCGACGGCACCGCCCAGCAGCGATCCGAGCAGGCTCACGGCACCGTGATCGTGCCGTCGACCGCCTTCGACGCGATGTCCGTGCGGTGGTGCGAGCCGGTGAGGTGGATGTCCGCGATCCGCTTGTAGGCGCGCTCGCGGGCCTTGGCCAGCGACTTGCCGGTGCCCACGACCGACAGCACGCGGCCGCCGGCGGACACCACGGCGCCGTCCTCGCGGCGGCGGGTGCCGGCGTGCAGGACGCCCTCGGTCTCGGAGCCGGTGATCACGTCACCGGTGCGCGGACGGCCGGGGTAGCCCTCGGCGGCCACGACCACGGTCACGGCGTAGCCGTTCTCCCACTCCAACGGCGCGAGCGAACCCAGCGAGCCGGTCGAGGCCGCCAGGAACAAGGAAGAGATCGGCGACTTCAGCAAGGCGAGCACCGACTGCGTCTCCGGGTCGCCGAAACGGCAGTTGAACTCGATCACCTGCACGCCGGACGAGGTCAGCGCCAGACCGGCGTACAGGAGGCCGACGAACGGCGTGTCCCGCGCGCGCAGCTCGTCGACCACGGGCTGCACGCAGCGCGTCACGATCTCGGAGACCAGGCCCTCTGGTGCCCACGGCAGCGGTGCGTAGGCACCCATGCCGCCGGTGTTCGGGCCGTGGTCTCCGTCACCCACGCGCTTGAAGTCCTGCGCCGGGATCAGCGGAACGACGGAAACACCGTCGGTGACGCAGAACAGCGACACCTCGGGACCGTCCAGGAAGGACTCGAGCAGGACCGGGTGCCCGCCGTCGAGCAACGTCATCGCGTGCGCACGGGCCAACGCCAGGTCCGAGGTCACCACGACGCCCTTGCCGGCGGCCAGGCCGTCGTCCTTCACGACCCACGTGGGTCCGAAGCGGCCCAGAGCGGCGTCCAGGCGGGCCGGGTTGTCCACGACCTCGCTGTGCGCGGTCGGCACCCCTGCCGCGTTCATGACGTCCTTGGCGAACGCCTTGGACCCCTCGATCCGGGCCGCGGCCTTCGACGGCCCGAAGCACGGGATGCCCAGTGCTCTGACCGCGTCAGCGGCCCCGACGACCAGCGGTTGTTCGGGGCCGATGACGACGAGGTCGGCCTTCCACTCCTTCGCGAGAGCGGCGACCGCCGAAGCATCTTCGACGTCCACGCCGTAGATCTCGGAGTGGCCCGCGATGCCTGCGTTGCCCGGCGCGCACGCCAAAGCCGTCAGCTGCGGGTCGCGCGACAACGCGAGGACAAGGGCATGCTCACGGGCTCCAGACCCGATGACCAGGACGCGCACGATGGCCCAGCGTAGTTCAGCCGAGCGCCTGCTTCGCTCCAGGGTGCAGCGGAACGGGGTCGGTGGCTGACGCCTTGGCCTTGTCGATGTCCTTCACGGCCGGGTGCACCTTCTCCAGGTCGGTCTTCTTGTCGAAGATCAGCTTGGTCACCGCGCACGCGTTGTTGGCCGCGAAGTCCTCACGCACGAGGAGCAGGTTCGGCACCACGATCGTGGAGACCTCGGCGACCCCGTAGGTCGCCGCGGGGATCGGGGCGGTGTCGTAGACCGGGCTGATCTTCTTCATCTCCGGCAGCAGCGGGGTGATGTCGATGAACTTGACCTTGTCCTTCAGCGACGTCGTGATGTCGGTGATCTGCGGCGTCGGCAGCCCGCCGGACCAGATCAGGCCGTCGATGCTGCCGTCCTTCATGCCGTCCGCGGTCTTGGTCAGGTCGAGGCGCTGGGCGGCGACGTCGGAGTCGATGTTGAGACCGGCCGACTTCAGCAGGCGGCCCGCGATCACCTCGGTGCCCGACTTCGGCGACCCGGTCGAGATCCGCTTGCCCTTCATGTCCGCGACCGAGTTGATCCCGGAGTCCGCCCGGACGAGCACCTGCGTGTAGTTCGGGTAGATCCGCGACAGCGCCGCGATCTTCTCCTTCTTGCCGTTGAACGCCCCGGCGCCGTTCACCGCGTCCGCTGCCGTGTCGGCCAGCGAGAACGCGATGTCGTAGGTGCCGGACACGAGCTGCTGGATGTTCTGCACGG
This sequence comes from Lentzea alba, assembly GCF_011067745.1. Taxonomy (GTDB): domain Bacteria; phylum Actinomycetota; class Actinomycetes; order Mycobacteriales; family Pseudonocardiaceae; genus Lentzea; species Lentzea alba. The sequence continues at coordinate 471,215 of NZ_JAAMPJ010000006.1, read as the reverse complement.
ACGCGCCGGTCTCGGCCGACGACGCCTTGAGCTTCGAGTTGTCGGAGATCAGCTTCGCGAGCCCGCCGCCGACCACGAAGTACACGCCACCGGAGTTGCCGGTGGCGATCGTGATCCGGCCGTCGGACGCCTCACAGGACGCGCCACCGCCCGACGCGTCCGGGGTCGTGGGCGTGCGTTTGCCGCCACACCCGGAAACCACGAGCGCCAAAGCGATCGCGCCGATCGCGTACTTACGCAGCATCACGAACCCTCCCACGGGTCACCAGGTGGACCGCGACGGCCACCACGAGGAACCCTGCCCCGATGGCGATCGTCAACGGCTGCAGGTAGAGCAGGAACAACGCCGCCGGCACGCACAGAATCCGTTCCGGCCAGCGCGCGGGACCGAACAACCAACCGCCGGTCAGGACGGCAAGAGCGGCTACCCCCAGAGCGGACGCGCCGAACGTCCACACCGAGTCGAGCAACGGCCCGCGCAACAACAACCCGGCACCGTTGTCGGTCAGCACGAACGCCAGCGGCACCAGGAACGCCGGCAGCGTGTACTTCCACGTCTGCCACATCGTCTTCATGACATCGCCGCCGGTCAGCGCGGCAGCGGCCACCGCGGCCAGCGCCGTCGGCGGCGTCACCTCGGACAACACCGCGTAGTAGAAGATGAACATCGCGGTCTCGGCCGGCTCCACGCCGAGCGTGATCAACGCCGGCCCGATGACGACCCACGAGATGATGAACGACGCCGTCACCGGCACCGCCAGCCCGAGCACCGACACCGCGACGGCCGCGAGCACCGCCGTCAGCATCAGCACGACCACCGGTGACGAGGAAATCGCCGAAGCGAGGTCCACGAGCGACCCCGCAAGCGCTTGCCCCAGCCCTGTCTTGGTGATCGTCGACGTGATCACACCCGCCGCCGCGCACACCGCGATCACCGGGAACGCCGAGCGCACTCCGATCGACAGCGCGTCGGCGACCAGCCGGAACCACTCCCGCCGGTGGTTGATCAACGCGAAGAGAGCCGCCACCCCCGTCGCGTACACGACCGCGCGGTAGACGGGGATGTCCAGCGCCAGGAACACGATGATGATCCCGAGCGACAGGAAGTGGTACCAGCCGAGCTTGAACACGTCCCAGAACCGCGGCGCGTCCACGTCGACCGGCTGGGCCCCGAACCGCCGCGCGTCGGCCTCGACCGCGAGCGCGATGCCCAGGTAGTAGAGCAGCGTCGGGATGATCGCCCAGATCAGCACCGACAGGTACGAGACCTGCAGGTACTCCGCGATGATGAACGCCGCCGCGCCCAGCGTGGGCGGCGACAGGATCGCCCCGATGCCGGACGCCGCCAGCAGCCCGCCGGCGTTCTCCTTCGGATAACCGGCCTTCTTCAGCATCGGCCACGTCACCGCGCCCAGCGACACGGTCGTCGCCGTGCCGGACCCGGACACCGTGCCCAGCAGGAACCCGGCGGTCGCCGCCGTGCGCCCAGGAGCCGTCCGCGACTTGCGGAACGCGGCGAAACTGACGTCGACGAAGAACTTGCCGGCGCCGGACGCGTTCAGCACCGCGCCGTAGATCGTGAACAGCACGATGTAGGTCGCCGCCACGTCCAGCGGCGTCCCGTAGAACCCGCTGGCGTCGTTGAAGAACCCGTTGATGATCTGCGGGAAGTCGACGCCGGAGTGCGCGATCGACCACGCCGGCGGCAGGAACCCGCCGTAGTAGGCGTAGGCGATGAACGCCAGGCACACCACCGGGAGCACCCAGCCGGTCGTGCGCCGGCACGCCTCCAGGATCAGCAGGAGCAGCAGCGAGCCCGCGACGACGTCCAGCGCGGTGAGCTGACCCTGCCGGTTCAGGAACTCGTCGAAGCCCCCGAACAGCGGATACGCGCCGACGACGAACGCGACGACCGCCAGCACCCAGTCCCACCAGGGAGGCGCGTGGCCGCGACCGTACGACAGGAACACGAGCGGCAGCGTCACCGCCAGGAAGATGATCAGGTAGTACTGGCTTCCCTTGGCGAACGGGAAGAACACCTGCTTCAGCACAAGAAGCGCGATCAGCAGACCGGCGATCCACAGTGCTCGCTCCCACCGGGGTGAGAGCGAGCGCGACGGCATCTCCTCGTCGTGCTCCGCGACGATGCGGGCGAGGTCCGGGTTGGCCACGATCGCACCGTACTGTGGGGCCGATCACATGCGTAGAGGATCAATCCAAAGGGATTGCAAAGTCCTCAGAGCGCCGTGGCCCGGCGCCCACTCAGACGATGGCACTGTCCACATAGCACCAGCGCCAGTCCTCGCCCGGCTCGAACGAGCGCATGACCGGATGCTGGGACGAGCCGAAGTGCGCGGTCGCGTGCTTGCCGGGGCTCGAGTCGCAGCACGCGACGTGCCCGCAGGACAGGCACATCCGCAGGTGAGCCCAGTTGCGCTCACCCAGAGCGAGACAGTCGACGCAACCTTCGGCCGACTCCGGCGCCACCGTTGCGGACAGCGCTCCCACGTGCGAACAGGTCATGCGGTCCATCTTTACGCAAAATGAGCGGCATGGTCGGGCCTGAACTTCTGCTGCTGTTGCTCGGGGCGCTGGTCGTCACCTCCATCGCGCGCCGCCTGAACTGGTCGGCGCCGCTGGTGCTGGTCGCGGTCGGGCTCGTGGTCTCGTTCATCCCGGGCGTGCCGGAGTTCGCGCTCGATCCGCACCTGATCCTGGTGCTGGTGCTGCCGCCGCTGCTCTACAGCGCCGCGCTGGACAGTTCGTACCTCAACATCCGCGCGAACATGCGGGCGATCGGCCTGCTCGCGGTCGGGCTGGTGCTGTTCACGACGCTGGTGGTCGGCGTCACGGCGCACCTGGTCTTCCCCGACCTGCCGCTGGCCGCCGCGCTGGTCCTGGGTGCGGTGGTGGCGCCGCCGGACGCCGTCGCCGCGGTCGCGATCGGACGCAAGCTGGGCCTGCAGCGCCGGGCGATGACGCTGCTGGTGGGCGAGAGCCTGATCAACGACGCCACGGCGCTCACCGCGTTCAAGGTCGCGGTGGCGGCCGCGGCGGGCACGGCCATGCACCCGGTCGCGAGCATCTGGATGTTCCTGTACATCACGGCAGGTGGCATCGCGGTCGGCCTGGTCGTCGGCGTGCTGGTCAGGTTCCTGCGCAAACGGCTCTGCGAAGGCGTGCTGGAGAGCGCGCTCGGCCTGCTCGTGCCGTTCGGTGCCTACCTGCTCGCCGAAGAGGGACTGCACGCCTTCGGCATCCAGTTCTCCGGTGTGCTCGCGGTCGTCGTCGCGGGCCTCTACGTCGGCCACCACTCACCGCGCGGCACCTACTCGACCCGGTTGCAGGACGCGGCCGTGTGGCGCTCGGCGGACGTGCTGCTGGAGGCGTTCGTCTTCGCGCTCATCGGGCTGCAGGTGTCCACGATCATCAGGAACGTCGAGCTCGACGCGGGTCTGCTGCTGGGCGCCGCGGCCGTGCTGCTGGCCACGATCCTGGCGCGGTTCGTGTGGATGTACCCGGTCACCTACGTGCCGAGAATCCTCTTCCCGAAGATCAAGGAACGCGAGGACCGGCCGCCGCACCTCGGCCAGGTGACGGTGATCTCGTGGGCCGGCATGCGGGGTGTGGTGACGCTCGCCGCGGCCGCCGCGATCCCGGAAGACGTGCCGGGACGCGACATCATCCTGTTCTGCGCCTTCATCGTCACGGTCTCGACCTTGCTGCTGCAGGGCACCACGCTGCCGTGGTTGATCAACAAGATCGGCTTCGAGGGCGACGACGCGCGCAAGGACGCGCTGGCCGAGGCGCAGGTGCAGCACCGGGCCGCGCAGGCGGCCGTGAGCAGGCTCGACGAGGAGATCGAGGACGTTCCCGAACACGTGCGCGACCAGCTGCGCTCGCTCGCCGAGCACCGGGGCAACGCCGCGTGGGAACGGCTCGGGCGCCAGGAGGAGGAGAGTCCCGCGGCGGCCTACCGGAGGTTGCGCAGGGTGATGCTGAGCGCGGAGCGTGACGAGTTCATCAAGGCGCGGGACAAGGGCGAGATCGACGACGAGGTCCTGTTCCGGGTGCTGCGCGAACTGGACCTGGAGGAAGCCGCCCTGTCACGTGAATAGACGCTGCCTCGTGAGTAACCGTTCACCTGCTTTTCGTGTTGCGATGCTTGGGTGCGCTCTCAACACAAAACGGGAGGTCGAACGATGTATCGGAGAGGTCTTGCCGCCGTGGTCCTCGTGTTCGCGGGTGCGGTGGTGGCGTCCCTGCCCTCTGCCTCCGCACACGACGACAAGGGTCCGATCGTCATCGGGCACCGGGGCGCGTCGGCGTACCGGCCCGAACACACGCTCGCGGCGTACGAGCTCGCGGCCCGCATGGGTGCCGACTTCGTCGAGCCCGACCTGGTGTCCACGAAGGACGGCAAGCTGGTCGCCCGGCACGAGAACGAGATCGGCGGCACGACCGACGTCTCGACGAAGCCGCAGTTCACCGACCGCAAGAAGACCAAGGTCATCGACGGCACCCCGGTCACCGGCTGGTTCACCGAGGACTTCACGCTCGCCGAGCTGAAGACGTTGCGCGCCAAGGAACGCATCCCGGCGATCCGCCCGCGCAACACGCTCTACGACGGCCGCTTCGAGGTGCCGACGCTGCAGGAGGTCATCGACCTGACCAAACGCCTGTCCCGCGAACTGCACCGCGAGATCGGCATCTACCCCGAGACCAAGCACCCGACGTACTTCCAGGAGATCGGACTCGCGTTGGAGCCGAAGCTCGTCGACGTGCTCAACCGCAACGGCCTGAACCGCCGCAACGCCAAGGTCTACGTGCAGTCGTTCGAGGTGGCGAACCTCAAGGAGCTGAACAGGTCGCTGCGGGTACCGCTGGTGCAGTTGGTCAACGCTTCCGGCGCGCCGTACGACTTCGTCAAGGCCGGTGACAAGCGCACGTACGCCGACCTGGTAACCCCGACCGGGCTGCGGGAGATCCGCTCGTACGCCGACGGCGCCGGCCTGAACAAGGACCTGATCATCCCGCGCGACGCCGGCGGCTTCCTCAAGCAGCCGACGAACGTCGTCGAGGACGCGCACAAGGTCGGCCTGGTCGTGCACTCGTGGACGTTCCGCAACGAGAACTCTTTCCTGCCCGCGGACTTCCGGTCCTCGACCGACCCGGCCGCGTACGGCCGGGCCTTCGAGGAGTACGACCTGTTCTTCAAGCAGGGCATCGACGGCCTGTTCGCGGACAACCCGGACACGGCCATCGAAGCCAAGGTCAAGCGCTGAGCACCAGCGTGCGGTCCCCGTCGAGCAGCCCGCGCTGCTTCAGCAGGGGCCGCACGCCCTCGCCGAACCAGTAGGCCTCTTCCAGGTGCGGGTACCCGGACAGGACGAACTCGCTGATGCCGATGGAGTGGTACTCCTCGATCAGATCGGCGACCTCGGCGTGCGAGCCCACCAACGCCGTTCCCGCGCCACCGCGAACGAGTCCGACGCCCGCCCACAGGTTCGGGTAGATCTCCAGACCGCGCACGCCACGGCTGAGGTCACCGCCGTGCAGCGCCACCATCCGTTGCTGGCCAACGGATTCCGATGTCCGCAGCTCTTCCTGCGCCTTCGCCACCGTGGCCGGGTCCAGCGCGTCGAGCAACCTGGCGGCTGTCGCCCACGCCTCGGCCGAGGTGTCCCGGCTGATCGTGTGCAGCCGGATGCCGAACCGGATCGGCCGATCCGTCAGCGCCCGCACCCGTGCGATCTTCTCGGCCACATCGGCAGGTGGTTCGCCCCAGGTCAGGTACACATCGGCCCGCGCGGCCGCCACCGGCAGGGCGGCGTCCGACGAGCCACCGAAGTAGATCGGCGGGACCGGGTTCGGTGCGGCCAGCACGGTGGCGCCCTCAACCTGGTAGTGCCTGCCCTCGAACGAATACGGCCGGCCACTCCAGACGCCGCGCACGATCTGAAGGAACTCATCGGTGCGCGCGTACCGCTGGTCCTTGTCCAGCCAGTCGCCGAAGCGTTGCTGCTCAACGGCATCGCCGCCGGTGACGACGTTCAACAGCAACCGTCCGCGCGAGATCCGCTGGCACGTCGAGGCCATCTGCGCCGCCAGCGTCGGCGACAGCACGCCGGGCCGGAACGCCACCAGGAACTTGAGCGTCGTGGTCTGGCTGATCAACGCGGCCGTGGTCAGCCAGGCGTCCTCGCACCACGTGCCGGTCGGTGTGAGCACACCGGTGAACCCGACCTGCTCGGCCGCGCGCGCGATCTGCGCGAGATAGTCGATGTCCGCCTCGCGGCGCGATCCCGCGGTGTTCGCACGGCTGGTGTGGAAGTGCCCCACAACCGTTCGCCCGTCGCCGGAGGTCGGCAGGAACCAGTGCAACGTGATGCTCATGCCAGATCTCCCTGGAACCTCGTGTCGACGAACTTCGCGAAGTCGACCTTGCCCGGCAACGTCTTGTCCTCGGTGAACGCATCCGCCAGGTGTTGCTCGGAGGCGATCAACGCGTCGTCGATGCGCACCGGCAGGTCGCCGCTGCGGTTCACCGAGGCGAGTGCGACCTCGTACTTCAGGCCCGTCTCGGCGGCCCACGCCTTCGCCCACTCCTCGCGGTGCGTGTCGGCCCACTTCTGCGCCTTGTAGTAGCGGACCAGGTACTCCTTGAGCGCCGGGTTCTTCCCCTTGTCGTCCAACGCCTTGCGGCCCGCGACCTGGAAGCCGTACCCGTTCGCCTGGCCCTTGCCGTCGGTCAGCACGCGCGCTTTGGCCTCCTGCTGTGCCTGCGCGGTGTAGGGATCCCAGACCGCCCAGGCGTCGACCCTGCCCTGGGTGAACGCGCTGTACGCGTCCGAGGGTTGCAGGAAGTTCAACGTGACGTCCTTGGTGCTCAGACCGTTCGCGCGCAGCGTCAGCAGCACCTGGCCGTGTGCCGAACTGCCCTTGGCCACCGCGATGTTCTTGCCCTTCAGGTCCGCGACGCCACGCAGTGGCGAGTTCTCCGGCACCAGGATCGCGTCGGAGTCGACCTGCCCCTTGGACGCGCCGATCGCGGCGATCTTGGCGTTCGCGGCGGCGGCGAAGATCGGCGGTGTGTTGCCGACGCCACCGATGTCGATCGCACCGGCGGACGCGGCTTCGAGCAGCGGCGGGCCGGAGGTGAAAGTCGACCACTCCAGCTTGTACGGGAAGTCGTTCAGCAGACCGGCGGCCGTGAGCAGCGCCTTCGCCCCGCCCTTCTGGTCGCCGACCTTCAGCACGACCTCGCTCGGCGGGGTGTCCTGCGGGGTCGCGGCACATCCGGTCGTGAACAAGATCGCCGCGAGCAGGCTGAGCCATGTACGGCTAGGCAGCTGTTTCAACATCCACTCCCAGATCGGCGAGCACGCGGGTGCGTTGCTCCACAACGGAAGCCCGGCGACGCGGGCGGGGCAGGTCGACGTGGTGGGTGGCGACGATCCGGCCCTCGTCGAGCACGAGAACCCGGTCGGCCAGCAGCAGTGCCTCGTCGACGTCGTGCGTCACGAGCAGCACGGCGGGCTGGTGCCTGGTCCACAGGTCTTCCACCAGGTGGTGCATGGCCAGCCGGGTCAACGCGTCCAGCGCGCCGAACGGTTCGTCGAGCAGCAGCACGTCGGGTTCGCGCACCAACGCCCGTGCGAGCGAGACCCGTTGCGCCTCACCGCCGGACAACGTCAGCGGCCACGCGTCGGCGTGATCCTGCAGGCGCACTTCCGCCAACGCCTTCAACGCGACCTCGCGACCGTCCGGCCGGTGCAGGCCCAGCGCGATGTTCCGCCAGACCTTGCGCCACGGCAGCAGCCGGGGCTGCTGGAACGCGACCGACACCGTCCCGGGAACCGTTGCGGTGCCGTCGAACTCGCTGTCCAGCCCGGCGAGGATGCGCAGCAGCGTCGACTTCCCGCAGCCGCTGCGCCCCAGCAACGCCACGAGCTCGCCGGGCGCGATCTCCAGGTCGATCCCGTCCAGCACGGTCCGCGGGCCGAAAGCCTTGCGCAGTCCCTTGATGCTCACCGCGCTCGCCATCGCAGGATCCTCCTCTCCAGCAACCGCACGAGTCCGTCGGTGGTGAGGCCGAGCAGCGCGTAGACCACGAGGCCGACGACCACGACGTCGGTGCGGAGGAACTCACGGGCGTTGTTGATCAGGAAGCCGAGCCCGGCGTCCGCGTTGATCTGCTCGCCGACGATCAGCGACAGCCACGCGGTGCCGAGCGCGATCCGCAGTCCCACCAGGGTTTGCGGCACGGCGGACGGCAGCACGACGTGCACGACCCGTTCGACTCGGGTGTAGCCCAGCACGCGGGCGGCCTCGACCAGGCCGGGATCGGTCTGCCGGATGCCCGCGTGCAGGTTGAGATAGAGCGGGAACGCCACACCGGCCGCGACCAGCGCGAGCTTGGGCTCCTCGCCGATGCCGAGCCACAGGATGAACAACGGGATCAGGCCGAGGTGCGGAAGCGTCCGCAACATCTGGACGGGCGGATCCAGCAACGTTTCACCCCACCGGGAAAGGCCGGAAACGAGTCCGAGAACAACACCGAGCAGGCCACCGATGAGGAATCCGAAGAAGACGCGCGCGATTGACACGGCGAACGCCTCGCCCAATTGGCCATCCGCAATCAACTCACCGGCGGACTGCGCGACGGTGACGGGAGAAGCGAGCTTGTCGGGCGACAGCACACCCGTTGAGCTGGCCAGTTGCCACAGCAGGACCAGCGCCACCGGGCTGATCCAGCGCAGCGGCAATGTCAGTTTTCGCCTGATCGCCAATTGTGGCGGCGCGGTTTTCGGCCGCGCGGCCACACCTGCCATGGACAAGGTCATGAACAGGAAGTAGAGGCGAGCGGAACTCGTGAGTCAACGACGCCCAAATCGTGAAAAAGCGTCGGACGGCGAGATAATCGGTCGCGGCGGTTTCCTGCCAACGGCCGAGTGACAACACGGGGATCCAACGATCACCATTCGGACATGAACGAGGGGGAGAGATCCAGGGTGCCCTCCGGCACCACGCTGCGGTTCGCGTCGCTGGTGCTGCTGGCGGTCGCGACCACGTTGCAGATCTTCGGCCAGTACGCGTCCACGTGGCCGGTGGCCACGTCGTTCGACAGAGCCCGTTGTCAGGTGCAGTCCGGCCTCTACCTCACGTCGAAGCTGGAGGTCGAGCCCGATCAGTCCAAATGGGACGGTTATCGGGCGTGCATGGCGACGTTCCTCGGCGGCCGTGCGGCGTGGCTCCTGGGCGGACTGGTGCTGCTCTTCGGCGTGGCTCTGCTGATCTACCTGTTGCGGCCGGCGTGGTTGCGCCGCCGGCGGGACCTGGTTCCCGTTCCCGACGAACTGGTGGAGCCGCTCGCCGAGCTGGTCGAGGAAGCCGGACTCACCAAGGCGCCGACGTTCCTGCTCGACCGGACGAACCTCCGCGCGGGCGGAGTCGCGTTCGGCACGCACCGCCGCAAATACGTCGCGCTGAACGTCGGCATGGTGGCGTTGCGCCGCATCGAACCCGAGTCGTTCCGCGCGATCGTGCTGCACGAGCTCGCCCACGTCCGCAACGACGTCACGATCACCTACGCCACGCTGGCGATCTGGCGCGCCTTCGTCATCGCGGTGCTCACGCCGTACGTGCTCACGCTGTTCAACCCGATGCTGCTGTCGCTGACCCCGTGGCGGCTGCCGTCGTTGCCCGGCGACTGGTTCGCCCCCAACGTGCTGTGGCGGGTGATCGCGCTGGTGCTGCTGGTCTTCGCCGCGCGCGTCGCGGTGCTGCGGGCGCGGGAGAAGCACGCCGACGCGCTGGTCGTGCGGTGGACCGGCGACCCGGACCCGTACCGGCTGCCGCCGACGACCAGCCGGGTGCGCCGATGGCTCGGTCACCACCCCGCACCCGCGAGCCGTCAGGCCGTCATGCGGGATCCGAAGTCGTTGCTGCGGCCCGGTTTCTGGGAGACGCTCGGGAGTGCGCTGGCCGTGCAGATCGCGTGGTGGCACACGATCACCGGGCTGCGCGACCTGACCTGGTACCGCGAGGGCAACGAGTCGTTCCTGGTCATGCGCGTCGTCTGGGCGATCCCGGTGGCGGCGCTCATCGGGCTGGTCGCCTGGCGTGGTGCGGCTTTCGGCCCGCGGCGCGGCACGTTCGCGTGGCCCGGTCTCGCCATCGGACTCGGTCTGGTGCTCGGCGACCGGCTGGACACGCAGACCGTCATCCCGCTCGGTCCGCACAGCGTCATCGGTGCGGCAGCGCTGGCCGGCACCGCCGTGCTCGTGACGATCTGGGCCGGACACTGCGCGACCCTCGTGCGCACCCGGTGGCACGGCTGGTTCCTCGGGCTGTCGATCGCCGTGGTCGCCTACACCCTGCTGGGCTGGTTCCCCGAGGTCCGGATAGCGGACGCCCTGTGGCGCAACAACATGGTGCCGGTGCTGGACCTCCTGCACGGCTACGCGCGGACGTTGCCGAACGAGATCGGCCTGAAGGCCGTGGCGATCCCGTTCCTGATGAACTTCAACCGGGTGCTGACCGTGGTGTCGCTGGCGCTGCTGTGGCTCGTGCCGTTGTTGCTGCGGCGGGAGTTCCCGCGTTCCGCCGCACTGGCCGGCGTGATCGGCTGCGCACCGGCCGTCGCCGCGGTCGCGCTGCTCGGATCCGCCGGAACGCCACTGGTCGCCACGGCCTGGCAGATCCTGGCCGTGATGGCCGTCCAGCTCGTCGTGGTGCTGGTGGCCCGCGTGGATCGCGTGGGCGCGCTGCTCACGACCTGGCTGATCGGGTTGGCCGCGACGGCGGCGATCTGGCTGACACACCTGAACGGCACCGAGGTCGACAGCGTTCTGGCGACGCGCCCGCACCAGGTCCTGCCCGTGCTGGGAACGCTCGCCGCCCTGCTCGCGGGCGGACTCGGCCGCACCGGCCGGTACGTCCGGTCACGACCGATCTGGGCGGCCGGAATCGCCGCGCTGGGCGTGGCGGTGGCGACGTGGTGGCCGCCTGCGGGATCGAGTGCGATGACGCTGCAGCCGCCGACACCCGCGGGCGCCGCGGTGAACACCGACGAGGCCATCGCGATCTGGGTCTACGGGGGCGGCCAGGACCGGGTGACGACCGTGATCCAGGCGAACGACAAGGTGTTCGCCGGTGTGCGGGCCGCCGACCCCGCGGCGATCGCGGCAGGGTGCGAGGCGCTCGGTCCGGTGGTGCGGGAGAGGTTCCCCGACCCACCGGACGCGCAGATCGCCGCGACGTGGACGGAGGCGTTGCGGGCGCTGGAAAGCGGCGCCCGCTCGTGCCTCGTCGTCTTCCGCGACTCCGGCACCGACGACGGCTCGATGACGAAGGAGTTCCTGAGGGGCATCGACCAGCTGAAGGTCACGCAGAAGGCGCTGGTCGAGGCCCAGGAACGAGCTGTCAGCTGAGGACGTCGTGGCGGACGATCGTCTGGTCGCGGCCGGGGCCGACGCCGATCGCCGAGACGCGGGCGCCGATGATGCCCTCCAGGTACTCGACGTACGCCTTGGCGTTGGCGGGCAGCTCGTCGAACTCGCGGCAGCCCGAGATGTCCTCGAACCAGCCCGGCAGCTCCTCGTAGACCGGCGTCGCGTGGTGCACGTCGGTCTGCGTCATCGGCATCTCGTCGACGCGGCGACCGTCCACTTCGTACGCGACGCAGACCGGCACCTTCTCCAGGCCCGACAACACGTCCAGCTTGGTGAGGAAGTAGTCGGTGATGCCGTTGACGCGCGAGGCGTAGCGGGCGATCACCGCGTCGAACCAGCCGGTGCGCCGCGAACGTCCGGTGGTGACACCGAACTCGCCGCCCTGCTTGCGCAGGTACTCGCCCATGTCGTCGTTGAGCTCGGTCGGGAACGGACCGGAGCCCACGCGGGTCGTGTAGGCCTTCAGGATGCCGATCACGGTGCTGATCCGGGTCGGGCCGACGCCGGAGCCGACCGTCGCGCCACCCGACGTCGGGTTCGACGACGTGACGAACGGGTAGGTGCCGTGGTCGACGTCGAGCAGGGTGCCCTGCGAGCCCTCCAGCACGACGATCTCGTCGCGGTCCAGCGCCTGGTTGAGCAGCAGGCGGGTGTCCGCGATGCGGTGCACGAAGTGCTGACCGCGCTCCAGCACCTGGTCGACGACCTGGTCGGGGTCGAGCGCCTTGCGGTTGTAGACCTTGACCAGCACCTGGTTCTTGAAGTCCAGGGCGGCCTCGACCTTCTGCCGCAGGATCTTCTCGTCCAGCAGGTCCTGCACGCGCACGCCGACGCGGGCGAGCTTGTCCTGGTAGGCGGGGCCGATGCCGCGGCCGGTGGTGCCGATCTTCGCCTTGCCGAGGTACCGCTCGGTCACCTTGTCGATGGCCACGTGGTACGGCATGATCAAGTGCGCGTCCGACGAGATCAGCAGGCCGCTGGTGTCGACGCCCTTCTCCTCCAGCCCCGCGAGTTCCTCGAGCAGCACGCCGGGGTCGACCACGACGCCGTTGCCGATCACGTTCTTCACGCCGGGGGTCAGGATGCCGGACGGGATGAGGTGCAGGGCGAACTTCTGACCGCCCGGGAGGACCACGGTGTGACCCGCGTTGTTGCCACCCTGGTAGCGGACGATCCACTGGACACGCTCACCGAGGATGTCGGTGGCCTTGCCCTTGCCCTCATCGCCCCACTGGGCACCGATCAGCACGACGGCCGGCATGTGAAACTCCAAGCGCTTGGACTGGTTCGAGCGAACGCCGGTAAGCGAGGGTAGACCAGGAGATGACCGTGCACGGAATCGTGTTGGCCTGCGGAAACCCGCAGTTGCCAATGATCACTCAACGTGACGACACCCACGTGGTGCCCGCGCGCCCCGGCAAGGACCACGTCGATCAGCATCTGGACGCCGAACGGCTCGTCGTCGTGGGTACCGACGCCGACCTCGCGGCGGTCGGGGTTCGGTTGCTGCGCAAGGAGAAGCTCGGTTCGATCACGCTCGGCTACGTCCCCGTGGGCGATTCGCCCGTTGCCGCCCTGTGGGGGCTTTCGACCGATCCCGCACGGGCGCTCGACATCGCCCTGAACGGTGACGTAGATCCCGTTCCGTTCGTGCGCGACGACGTCGGCGGTGTCCTCATGGGACTCGGCGTGTTGTCGCCGGTTCGTGGCGTTGGTTACAGCGACGCGGACAACGTGCTGCGCGGCCAGGCCTCGCGGGTCGAGTGCACGCCGGACCCGGAAGGCGGCTTGGGCCTCGTGGTCCGAATTGTTAACAAACGGCTGATCGGGTCGAAGGTCCGGGAAAGCCGGCCACGCGCTTTCCAGCTCGGCTGCCTGCCCACGACCGCCGTTCTCGATGGTCACAAGCACCCGCGGCCGGTCGACAAGTGGACCTGGTACCGGCACACCGAGGACTTGAGGCTCGTACGAGGCGTCTAGTCGTGCGCTTGTCATTCACTTGAGTGTCACCCAAAGGTATTGCCTAATTTCATACCGTCACTAAGGGTATGTCCCGATCACTTCCAACAAGGAAGGTCGGGACGATGTCAAAAGTTAACCGAACCATTGGTGTTCTCGTTGCCGCGGCAACTCTCACCTTTGGTTTTGTTTCCCCTGCACTCGCGACACCGCCGAACATCCCCTCCGTCGACACCGCCAGGACCGAACTGGCCAGCCTCACGGTCGCCAGCGAAAGCTCGAGCACGGGCTACTCGCGCGACCTGTTCCCCCACTGGATCACCCAGTCGGGGAGCTGCAACACCCGTGAGGTGGTGCTGAAGCGCGACGGCACCAACGTGGTGACCGACTCGTCTTGCGCGGCCACCTCCGGCACGTGGAAGTCGCCGTACGACGGCGGTACCTGGACCTTGGCCTCCGACGTGGACATCGACCACATCGTGCCGCTGTCGGAAGCCTGGAAGTCCGGAGCGTCGTCGTGGACGACGTCCCGGCGCCAGTCGTTCGCGAACGACCTGTCGGGCCCGCAGCTCATCGCGGTCACCGACAACGTGAACCAGGCCAAGGGCGACAAGGACCCGGCCGCGTGGAAGCCACCGCTGACGTCCTACCACTGCACGTACGCCAAGATGTGGGTTCGCACGAAGAAAAACTGGGGACTCACCCTGCAAAGCTCGGAAAAGACCGCACTGACCGGGATGCTCAACACCTGCTGATGACCACACTCTCCTCGCCTTTCGTGGCCGGCCCTGGTGGCGTGATGACCGACGAGGTCGGCGTCGTCACCGGGGACCTGGAGCTGCGCACAGAGCTGTCCGACGACGGAAAGCTGCGTGCGCAGGTCCGCTACGAGGGCGCGGAGGAGTGGTACGCCATCACGGGTGGTTCGTGCGCCCTGGCTGATCCTCGCGATCACGAGCCGGTTCACTCGCTGCTGCTGGGCCTGCTGAACCGGCCGGAGGGGTGAGGGGCGGCAACGCCTCCATCGCCTCGCTCCGGCTCAACCCGGTCGCCTGCAGCAGGTCCACGGCCACGCTGCGGATCTGCGCCAGCACGACCTTGGACGAGAACCCGTCCCCACCGAGACGCCGCGCGGTGAGATGCCGCGCGGCGTCTCGCACGGCCTCCCTGGTGTCCTTGGGTGTCCGGCCCTTCTCCAGCTCGCCCTTGAGGCAGTCGACGGCGTCCGCGTAGTCCTTCAGCACGTCCGGCACGCCGTCCGGGATCTGCTCGTCCGCCTTGAGCGCCGCCATGGTCCGGCGCGCGAGCACGCGGGTGTTGCGGATCGCGTAGTCCACCGGCCCGGCCGCGGTCTGGTACCGGCTGAGCTCGTCCTTGGCGCGCCACCGGATGGGAGCGATCTTCGCGATCTCGCTGCCGGTCTGCAGTGCCGACTTGTAGTCGTCGATCGTGGCCTGGCTGGTGCGCAGCTCGGCCAGCACACCCGCGGCCTTGACCGCGTCCTTCTCGGTGAGGGCCTCGGCGAGGTTCCGCAACGCGCCGCTGAGCGTGTTCGTCAATGCCCTGAGTTGCCGTTGCGCCACGGTGACCGGGTTGGCCGGCAGCAACGCCGCCACCGCGAGCCCGACCAGGCCGCCGGTCAGCGCGTCGATCATGCGGTCGAACCCGCCGCCCGCGCTCGGCGGCAGCAGCGTCGCGACCAGCACGGCGGACGAGCCGGCCTGCAGCGCGATCACCGAGCCGCCGTCCAGCAGCACGGCCGCCGACATCGCGAGCCCGACGACCAGCGCGATCTGCCACGGACCGCTGCCGATCCAGCTGATCAGCGCGTCGCCCACCCCGACGCCGACCGAGACGCCGACGACGAGCTCACCGACGCGCCGCAGCCGTTGCCCCAGCGAGACCCCGAGGCAGACGACCGCGGCGATCGGCGCGAAGAACGGGTGCTGGTGCCCGATCACCAGGGTCGCCACGACCCAGGCGAGACCGGCGGACAGAGCACTTTGGACGATCGGCAGCGCGGCCCCGCGCCACCGCGTCAGCCCGCGCCCGACCGCTTCCCGGACAGCACCCACGTCAGGTCAGACCAGACCCAGCGCGGCCGGAGCCTTGGGGTCGGACTCGGCCAGGAACTTGCTGCAGCGCTCCCACTCCTCGTCCTCGCCGATCTCGCGGGCAGCCCTGGCCAGCGCGGCGAGCGCGCGCAGGAAGCCCTGGTTCGGCCGGTGGTCCCACGGCACGGGTCCGAAGCCCTTCCAGCCGGAACGACGCAGCTGGTCAAGGCCGCGGTGGTAGCCGGTGCGGGCGTAGGCGTAGGCGGCGACGGGGTCACCGGCGTGCAGCGAGCGTTCGGCCAGCAGTGCCCAGGCCTCGGAGAAGTCCGGGTACGCCCGCACGATCTTGGCCGGGTCGGTGCCACCGTCCGCGGCGGACTGCGCCTCAGGGCGGTCGGGGAGACGGGTCGGCTCGGGCCCGAGGAGGTTCTCAACCATGCGGCCCATCGTGCCGCACGAACGCGTCTCAGGAGATGAAGACCCTCATGACAGCGGCCACAACGGCCAGCAGCAAAGCGGTGACGAGCACTCCGGCGACGATCTTCTTGGCCATGGCCGAGAACCCTGCCGCGCTGGGCCGAAGAGATCAACGTCGTTCACCCGGTCGTGCACCCGAATGAGAAACATCAGGGTAAAACCAGGGGGCCCCGGTCTTCCTGGAAACCAGAACGCCGCTCATGATGTTCGGATGATTCAGGGGGTAAGGCAGTTCCGCGATCAGTACTGGGAGCGAGGCGTGCCGGGCAGGGAGACACCGGCGAAGCTCACGAAGCAGCTCTACCAGCTCTGGCTCGTAGGTCTGCTGTTGAAGCTGATCGGGTCGTCGTGGGACGTCTCGTGGCACTTCAAGTGGCTGCGCGACGACCTCGCGCCGCCGCACCTGATCAACACGGTCGGCACGGTGATCGTGGTCGGGCTGACGTTGTTCCACACGTTCACCGGCTACGGCGTCGACAAGCTGACGCTGCGGCTGATGCAGATCGGGTGCGGGATCTTCCTGGTCGCGCTGCCGATCGACGTCATCAACCACCGCATCAACGGGCTCGACATCACCTCGTGGAGCGGCTCGCACGCGCTGCTGTACCTCGGCACGGCCGTGATGCTGGCCGGCGCGATCCGCGGGTGGATGAAGTACTTCCCGCTCGGCACCATGCGCACGTTCGGGCTCGTCGCGCTGTGGTTCTTCTTCCTGGAGAACGTCTGGTTCCCCAACCAGCACCAGGAGTACGGCGTGCGCGCGCTGCAGGCCTACGACAACGGCAGGGCCGAGGCCGAGCCGATCCTGATCCAGTTCGCCGCGGACCAGCTCGGCGTGCCGATCGGACGTGAGGCGGTGGTGCACTTCGCGCTGCCCATCGCGGACTGGGTGTACCCGGTGTGGGGCCTGGTCGCGGCCGCCATCGTGCTGGTGATCGCCCGGCGCACGATCGACAAGCCCTGGGCGGCCACGGCCGTCGCCGGTGGCTACGTCGCGTACCGGTGCCTGATCTGGCCGTTGCTCGCGGGCATCGACTTCCCGAAGTCCGCCGTGCCGCTGTTCCTGATCCTCGTCGGGCTCGCGATCGACGCGGCGCACGTGATCAAGATGCCCACGCCGGCCGCGGCCGTGCTGGGCTCTGCGGCCGTCACGACGGTCGGGTACGTCGGCATCTGGTTCCAGCAGGAGTACCTGTGGGGACCGCCGATCTCGTTCTCTTCAGCGGCCGTCACCGCCGTCCTGCTAGCGGTTCTCTGGACCGCGGGCGACCTGCTCATCCACCGCCCAGAAGCCCAACTGCTAGCTGCGCGCCTCAAACTCAGCTAGAGGTTGATGAGGGGAGCTTTCACAAACCTCAGGTTTATGAAAGCTCCCCTCATCAAGCAATCAGCCTGCGATCATGCGGCCGGACGACTTCAGGTGCTCGCACGCCTGGGCGATGCGGGCAGCCATGGCCTGCTCGGCTGCCTTGAGGTAGCTGCGCGGGTCGTAGGTCTTCTTGTTGCCGACCTCGCCGTCGATCTTCAGCACGCCGTCGTAGTTCGCGAACATGTGCGCCGCGATCGGGCGGGTGAAGGCGTACTGCGTGTCCGTGTCGATGTTCATCTTGATGACGCCGTACGACACGGCCTCGTGGATCTCCTCGAGCAGCGAGCCGGAGCCGCCGTGGAAGACGAGGTCGAACGGCTTCGAGCCGGCCGGGAGGCCCAGCTTCTCGGCCGCCACGTCCTGACCCTGCTTGAGGATCTCCGGGCGCAGCTTCACGTTGCCCGGCTTGTAGACGCCGTGCACGTTGCCGAAGGTCGCGGCGAGCAGGTAGCGACCCTTCTCACCGGCGCCGAGCGCGTCGACGGTCTTCAGGTAGTCCTCGGGCGTCGTGTAGAGCTTGTCGTTGATCTCGTTGTCGACGCCGTCCTCCTCGCCACCGACGACGCCGACCTCGATCTCGAGGACGATCTTCGCCTTGGCGGAGAGGTCGAGCAGCTCGCTCGCGATCTGGAGGTTCTCGTCCAGCGCGACGGCCGAGCCGTCCCACATGTGCGACTGGAACAGCGGGTTGCCGCCCTTGTCGACTCGCTCCTGGCTGATGGCGATGAGCGGACGCACGTACCCGTCGAGCTTGTCCTTCGGGCAGTGGTCGGTGTGCAGCGCGATGTTCACCGGGTACTTCGCGGCGACCACGTGCGCGAACTCGGCGAGCGCGACAGCGCCGGTCACCATGTCCTTGACCTTGGTGCCCGAGGCGAACTCGGCACCACCGGTCGAGACCTGGATGATGCCGTCGCTCTCGGCCTCGGCGAATCCGCGCAGAGCCGCGTTGAGAGTCTCCGAAGACGTGACGTTGATCGCGGGGTAGGCGAACTCGTTCGCCTTGGCCCGGTCAAGCATCTCCGCGTAGACCTCGGGAGTTGCGATGGGCATCGGTCGTCCTCCTCAGGTGCCCTGAACGCCGTATCAACGGCATCCTACGAGGCGGTGTCAGGGGGCCACACCGGCGGCCGACCCGGCGACATGATCGTTCAAGGAGTGGAACGTCCCAGCTCGGAGCTACTGGCCGGTACGGACGAGGCCCAGCGCGGCGGCCAGCTCCGCGTACCTGCCGTTCAACGACTGGACGGCCACGTGGTCGGCGCCCGCGTCGAGGTGCGCTCGCAGCTTCGCCGCCACCTGTTCCGGGCTGCCGTGCGCCACCAGTGCGTCGATCAGCCGGTCCGAGCCGAGACCCGCGACCTCCTCCTCGCTGAAGCCCCAGCGCTGCCAGTTGCTCGTGTAGTTGGTCAGGCTGAAGTAGTACGAGAGCTGCTCACGGGCGATGGCCCGCGCGGCCTGAGGGTCCTCCTCCACGACGACGGTGACCTCCGGCGCGAGGATCTTGCCGCCGAGCACCGCGCGTGCGGCGGCGGTGTGCTCGACCGGCACCAAATATGGGTGCGCACCGGCGGTGCGGTCAGCGGCGAGCTTGAGCACCTTCGGGCCCAGCGCCGCGAGCAACACCCGTTCGGCGGGTACGTCCAGCCGGTCCAGGTACGAGACGAGCTTGTCGTAGGGCTTCTCGTAGGCCTGGTCGATCTGCTTGTGGCCGACGCCGACGCCGAGCACCAGCCGGTCGCTGCCAATGCGGTGGAACGACGCGGCGACGTCCTCCGGCTCGGTCTGCCAGACGTTGACGATCCCGGTCGCGACCGTGATCGACTTCGTGGCGTCGAGCAGCCGCTCGACCAGGCCGAGGTCCGATTCGGGTGAGCTGCCCAGCCAGAACGTGCCGTAGCCGAGCGCCTCCAGCTCGGCGACCTCGTCGACGCGGTCGGCCCACAGGTAGCGCGAGCCCCAGACTCCGAACGTTCCCAACATGCGAACCCCAATCGTCACGGCGGACTACCTTTCGCAGTATGCCGATCTTGAGCACCACTGACCTGAACGTGTCCAGGCTGTGCCTGGGCGGCAACGTCTTCGGCTGGACCGCCGACGAGGACCAGTCGTTCGCCGTGCTCGACGCCTACGTCGCGGCGGGCGGGAACTTCCTCGACACCGCCGACGTGTACTCGGCCTGGGGCGAGGGCAACTCCGGCGGCGAGTCGGAGACGATCATCGGCAGGTGGCTGGCCAGGCGTGGGACCCGCGACGACGTCGTGGTCGCCACCAAGGTCGGCATGCTCGCCGGGTTCAACAACCAGAAGCGCGACACCGTCCTCACCGCCGCCGAACGGTCGCTGAAGCGGCTCGGCGTCGACCACATCGACCTCTACTACAACCACCTCGACGACGCGGACACGCCGCTGGAGGAGACGCTGGCCGCCTACGACCAGCTCGTCCGCGACGGCAAGGTCCGCTACATCGCGGCGTCCAACTTCTCCGCCGAACGGCTGGCGAAGGCGCTGGAGATCCAGGAACGCGAGGGCTTCGCGAAGTTCGTGGCGCTGCAGCCCGAGTACAACCTGGTCAGCCGCGCGGAGTTCGAGGGTGATCTGCAGAAGGTCGTGCAGGACAACGGCCTGGCCACCGTGCCGTACTGGTCGCTCGCGAAGGGCTTCCTGACCGGCAAGTACCGGCCGGGCGTGGAGGTCCGGAGCGCGCGGGCCGGCGCGGCGTCCAAGTACCTGGACGAGCACGGCCTGCAGGTGCTGGAGGTGCTCGACGAGCTGGCCGAAACGTACGAGACGACGGTCGCCTCGGTCGCCCTGGCGTGGCTCGCCCAGCAGCCGACGGTGGCCGCGCCGATCGCGTCCGCGCGCACGTTGGAGCAGCTCAGCGACCTCGTGCCACTGCTGAACCTGGAGCTCACCCAGGCCGAGGTGGACCGCCTGAGCGCAATTTAACTTGCCAGTAGCTTACCGGGAGTAGGTTGCGTTACCGTGGCGGCATGGACGTCACGGGCAAGGTGGTACTGATCACCGGCGCGGCCAGGGGCATCGGCGCCGAGGTGGCGAGGCAACTGGCCGCGCGCGGGGCTCGCCTCGCGCTCGTCGGGCTCGAGAAGGCCCAGCTCGAAGAGGTCGCCCGGCAGACCGGCGGCAAGGCGTGGGAAGCCGATGTCACGGACTGGGAGGTGCTCGAACGCGTCACGACCGAGGTCGCCGAGCACTTCGGCGACATCGACGTCGTGGTGGCGAACGCGGGCATCGCGGCCACCGGGTTCGTGCGCTCCATGGACCCCAAGGCGTTCGAACGGGTCATCGAGGTCAACCTGCTCGGTGTGTGGCGCACGGTCCGCACGGCGCTGCCGCACCTGATCCGCAGCCGCGGCTACTGCCTGGTCGTGTCGTCGCTGGCCGCGATCGTGCACATCCCCGGCAACGCGGCCTACTCGGCGGCGAAGGCGGGCTGCGAGGCGTTCGCGGACAGCCTGCGGGCCGAGGTCCGGCACCTGGGCGTGGACGTCGGCACGGCGTACTTCTCGTGGATCTCCACGGACATGGTCAACAGCGCCGACGAGCACCCGGTGTTCGGCAAGCTCCGCCAGGGCATGCCCGGCGTGGCCGGCAAGAAGTACCCCGTCCGCAACGTCGGCAGGGCCGTGGTCAGGGGCATCGAGAAACGTGCGAAGGCGGTCCACGTCCCCGGCTGGGTGGGCGCGCTGAAGTACTTCCGCGCGTTCACGCCGATGGTCGTGGACCGCCAGGCGGTCGAGGAGGTGGCCGACGCCGACCGGCAGATGGCCGCGAGCGACACGTCAGGACTGGTCGGGCCGGGCGGTCAGGCCGCTAGTCGGTGAGCCAGGAGCCGAGGAGCGCGTTCCAGGCCCGGATCTCCCACTTCGCGACGACGTTCGCGGGCGTGTACGGGTCGTTGGAGATGATCTCCTTCAACGCCGCCTCGTCCGCGGCTTCGTAGATGATCAACGCGCCGGTGTCGTCCGCGTAGGGTCCCGCGGCGAGGACCACGCCTTTCTCGGACAGCGAGGCGATGTACTCGCGGTGTGCCGGGCGCACAGCGAGGCGCTTCTCGTTGTCGGGACCGAACACCAATTCGACTGCAAAGCGGGCCATGCGACCACCGTAGCGACGGTGACCGGTACCGTCCTACCTTGTGGTTGGCGAAGAAACCCCGCGCACCGTGCAGGACACCCTGACCAACCTGCGAATCAAGGACGGCGTCGCAGGACCTCCCACAGGGCCCCTCACGCTCGAAGACCTGTACAAGCAGCACCGCATGCGTCTCGTGCGGCTGGCACTGCTGCTGGTCGACGAGCCGTCGACGGCCGAGGACGTGGTGCAGGAGGCGTTCGCCGGGCTGCACCGCAACTGGAAGGGCCTGCGCGACGCACAGGCGGCCGTGGGCTACCTCCGCACGGCCGTGGTCAACGGCTCGCGCAGCGTGCTGCGCCGGCGCAAGACCGCCCGCGACTACACCCCGCCGCACGTCGCGAACGCGCGCTCGGCCGAGTCGCTCGCGATGCTGACCGCCGAGCACCAGGCCGTGGTCAAGGCTCTGCAGCAGTTGCCGCCGCGCCAGCGCGAGGTGCTCGTGCTGCGGTACTACGGCGACCTGTCCGAGGCGGAGATCGCCGAGGCCACCGGCATCTCGAAGGGCACCGTCAAGTCGACGGCCTCGCGGGCGCTGGACGCCCTGCAGAAGATCATGGCCGGCTGACTCGGACGTATTGATCAGTTAGCAAACTTGACAGTCTTTCCAGTTGAGCCGTTTTGCCCGTTGCGGACGGTTTCAGCTCGTAAGACCACACGCCGAAATCGCCACTTGGTATAGACCAATAGGGCTTCGATGCCGCAGGATCAGTCCTCGTGGCACGCAGACACGTGGTCGCCGTCGACATCGGTGGCACCGAAACCAAGGCGGCGCTGGTCGCCGGCACCCCTGACGAGGTGGCGGCTCAGAAGCACGCCCGCCGGTCGACCCCGGCAGAGCTGGAACCGCTGCTCGGGGTGATCGCCGAGCTCGTCGACGAGCTCCGGCAGGCCTCCGAGCACGCGATCGACGCCGTGGGGATCGTGGCGCCGGGCATCGTGGACGAGGCCAACGGCGTCGGCGTGTACACGACGAACCTGCCGTGGAGCCAGTTCCCGTTCAGCACGGTCCTCACCGAACGACTGGGCGTCCCGGTCGCGTTCGGCCACGACGTGCGCGCCGCCGGCCTCGCCGAATGCCGGATGGGTGCCGCCAAGGACCTGCGCAACGCGGTGATCATGCCGATCGGCACCGGGATCGCCGGCGCGCTGCTGCTCGACGGGAAGATCTTCAGCGGCGACGGCTACGCGGGTGAGATCGGACATGTGAACGTCGGCCACGGCGTGCCTTGCGCGTGTGGCCAGATCGGCTGCGTGGAGACGGTGGCGTCCTCCGCGGCGATCGCCCGCCGGTACACCGCGCGTACCGGCACCCCCGTCAACGGCGCCGCTGATGTCGCCCGAAGGGTGAAAGACGGAGAACAGGACGCCGTCGCCGTGTGGCACGAGGCCGTGGACGCGCTCGCCAGGGGGATCCTGGTGCTGGCAACGCTGCTCGGTCCGGAGGCCGTGGTGCTCGGCGGCGGGCTCGCACTCGCAGGGGACCTGCTGGTGGAGCCGTTGCGGGACAGGCTGGACGGGCTGATCGCCTTCCAGCGCCGACCGGAACTGCGGCTCGCCGCGCTCGGCGACGAGGCGGGCTTCCTCGGCGCGGCGCTGCTGGCCATCGACATGCTGGAGGCGTCATGAGCACGTGGGGTGGACCTGTCGACGTGACCCTGACCAACGGTCGGGTCGTCACGCCGGACAGGGTGCTCGAGAACGGGTGGGTCAGCATCTCCGACGGCCGGATCGTCGCGGTCGGTCAGGGCGCCGCGCCCGACGGCCCGACGACCGACGTCGGAGGCGGCACGATCGTGCCGGGGTTCGTCGACATCCACTGCCACGGCGGTGGCGGTGACGCGTTCACCAGCAGCGACCCGGTGAAGATCCGCAAGGCCGCGTCCGCGCACCGCAGGCACGGCACCACGACGTTGCTCGCGTCGCTGGTCTCCCGCCCGGTGCCGGAACTCGCCGACCAGGTCTCCGCGCTGGCCGAGCTGGTCCAGGAGGGTGTCGTCGCCGGCATCCACCTCGAAGGACCGTTCCTCTCGGCGGCACGGTGCGGCGCGCACGATCCGGCGATCCTGTGCCCGCCGGAGCAGACCGCGGTGACGAAGCTGCTCGACGCGGGCAAGGGCACCGTCCGGATGGTCACCATCGCTCCCGAGCTGGAGGGCGCGGTCCAGGCCGTCCGCCAGCTCGTGGACACGGGCGTCATCGCCGCCATCGGCCACACCGACGCGACCGAGGCGCAGGTCCGCCCGGCCGTCGACGCGGGTGCCACGGTGGCGACGCACCTGTTCAACGGCATGCGCCCGTTGCACCACCGCGAGCCCGGCCCGATCGGCGCGCTGCTGGACGACGAACGCGTGACCGTCGAGCTCATCTGCGACCTCGTGCACCTGCACCCGACCGCCGTCCGCCTGGCCGCGCACCACGCCGGCCTGAAGCGCACGGTCCTGATCACCGACGCCATCGCGGCCGCCGGTGTCGGTGACGGCGTGTACGACGTGGGCGGGCTCGAAGTCCGGGTCGTCGACGGCGTGCCGACGCTGGCGGGCGGTGCGGCGCTGGCCGGCAGCACGCTCACGATGGACATGGCGTTCCGCAACGCCGTCAACTCCTGCGGCCTGTCGCTCGTGGAGGCCGTGCACGCCACCTCGACCCGTGGCGCGGAGCTGCTCGGTCTGGACGCAGGGAAGCTCCAGCCGGGCTGCGCGGCCGACATCGTGGTGCTCGATGCAGAATTGAAGCCGAGGGACGTGTTGGTCAGGGGCGAGTGGGTCAAGGACTAGGGGCATGGCGGACGATCCGGAACGGCTGGTGACCGACGCGCTGCGAGCGCAGGCGACCAGCACCAATGCCGGATTTGCCGTGTCCGTCCCGATTGCAGAAGAACGCCCAGGTCCGCTGTCGGTGTGGTGGGTGCTGGGCCTCGCGCTGCTGTTGGGCCTGGCAGCGGGCACGGTGGCCGCAGTGATCACGCTCAGCTGACCTGTACCGTTGTGCCCGTGACGATTGCATTGGGCCCTGACTGGCTGGACCCCACCGTTCTGCTGAACGGGCTTGGCCCGTACATGCTCATCGGGCTGTGCCTGATCATCTTCGCGGAGTGCGGGCTGCTCGTCGGTTTCTTCCTGCCGGGTGACTCACTGCTGTTCACGGCAGGTCTGTTCGTCGCGGCGGGCACCATCGACACCCCGCTCTGGCTCGTCTGCGTGCTGCTGACGATCTGTGCGTTCGTCGGCAACGTCGCCGGCTACTACATCGGGCACAAGGCCGGCCCGGCGCTGTTCAGCAAGCCGGAGTCGAAGATCTTCAAGAAGGAGTACGTCGACAAGACGCAGGAGTTCTTCGACAAGTACGGCGCGCGCGCCATCGTCCTCGCCCGGTTCGTGCCGATCGTCCGCACGTTCATCACGGCGATGGCCGGTGTCGGCAAGATGGATCCGAAGAAGTACTTCACGTACTCGGCGATCGGTGGCGTGGCGTGGGCCGCGGGCCTGACGATCCTGGGCTACTTCCTCGGCCAGGTCTCCTTCATCAAGGAGAACCTGGAGATCACGCTGCTCGCCATCGTGTTCCTGTCGATCGTGCCGATCATCATCGAGGTGATCAAGGCCCGCAAGGAGAAGAAGTCGCTCCTGCAGGAAGAGGCCGACGACATCACCCAGGTCATGGAGGCGCAGATGCGCCAGGACGACTCGACGCAGATCATCCCCCGCGTCGAGCGCTGAGCGGGCTCGAATGACGAACGAGACGTGGAGCGCCGACACGCCAGGGGTCCTGCGCCTGCCCTCGGGACGGTTGATCCGCGGCCGAGGGCTGCGCAACCCTCTTCCCCCAGGCCAGAAGCCCGAGTTCGGGGTCTATCTGCAGGGGAAGGAGCCCGCTCCGGTCGAGTGGGAGAGCAAGTGGGTCAAGTGGACGGACTTCTGGCTGCCGGCCGATCGGGCGGCTTTCGTCGAGACGCTGCGTGAAGTGCTGAAGCGGTCCGAGACCGAGCGCGTCGAGATCGCCTGCAGCGGCGGTTACGGCCGGACCGGAACCGCCATGTCGTGTCTCGTCACGCTGGACGGAATCCCGAACAGCGAGGCGCTCGCGTACGTGCGCGAGAACTACAACAAGCGCGCCGTCGAGACGCCTTGGCAGAAGCGGTTCATCGGCCGTTTCTCGGGCTGAGCTGAGGTACGGCGCTGGAAAGCGTTTGAGTCTCACGCAACGTCAAGGTGTTGGTTGAACGGCATGACTGACACCACTCGACGTGAAGTGCTGGGATGGCTGGCCGGGCTCGGTGCGGCAGCGGGCGTGGGCCTGCTCGCACCGGGCAGGGCCGGCGCCTCCGTGAGCGTCACCGCCCTGCGCGGCGTCACGATCGTCGACTCCGCCGGCACTCGCCCCAACGCCACCATTGTGCTGGCGGACAACAAGGTTCTCGCGGTCGGGTCGTGCGACCTGCCGTTGCCGCGCGGCTGCACGGTGCTGGACCTGGCGGGCAAGTTCGTCATCCCCGGCCTGTGGGACATGCACGTGCACGGCGCCTACCTGGAGCGGATCACCCTGCCGTTGTGCCTGGTGAACGGCGTGACCGGGATCCGCGAGATGTGGGGCGTCCCGCAGCTCTACGACCTGCGCGACCGGATCGCGCGCGGTGAGGTCTTCGGGCCGCGGCTGACGGTCGCCAGCACGATCATCGACGGGCCGCACTCCACGCTGCCGTTCGCCCTGATCGCCGGTACGCCGGAAGAAGGACGACAGGCCGTCCGCGACGCCAAGGCCCAGGGCGCCGACTTCGTGAAGGTCTACTCGTACCTCGACCGGGCCACGCTGACAGCGATCGCGGACGAGTGCGCGAAGCAGGACATCACGTTCGCCGGGCACTGTTCGAACCACGTGCCGCTGGGCGACGCGAGCGACCTGGGACAGCGCACGTTCGAGCACATGTACGGCTTGTCGCTGGCGACGAGCTCGGCGGAAACCGAGCTGCGCCAAGCGATCGCGGACCTGCCGCTGGATCCGGCGAACTCGTTCGCGTGGTTCAAGCAGGTGCTGGAGTTCGAACGCCGGGCAACGTTGACGCACCGCCGATCCAAGGCGATTCAGCTCGCGAAACGGTTGCGGCGCAACAACTCCGCGCTGTGCCCGACGATGGTGGCGATGCGGGTGTACGCGAGCCCGGCGGACCGGTTCGCGAACGACCCGCGGCTGAAGTACCTGCCGGCGTTCTACCAGGACTTCTGGCGGGACGGGCTCAAGCCGTGGGCTCCGGTGACGCCGGAGGAGATCAAGCAGCAGGCCGAGTTCTTCAAGCGCCGCATGGACCAGGTCGCGGAGATGCACGACCTCGGCGTGGAGGTGCTGGTCGGCACGGACGCGGGCAACCCGTACGTGTTCTCCGGTTTCTCGGTGCACGACGAGCTGGAACTGCTGGTCGAGGCGGGCCTGTCGCCCAAGGCCGCCCTGAACGCGGGCACCCGCAACGGCGCGGTGCACCCCGGCGCCGACGCGAACCTCGTGGTGCTGGACGGCAACCCGCTCGGCAACATCCGCAACACGCAACGGATCCACACCGTGCTGACGCGGGGCAGGGTCCTCGGACCGGCGGAACGACGGCAGCTGCTGGCCGACGTGGAGAAGGCGGCGCAAGAACCGATTGGCGCTGTCCAGGCCCGGTGCTGCTGAGCAGCGTCGAGCTCAGACCCGGTGACTGGGGACCTTCGCATGCCGCGGACACGACGATGACCTTCTACAGCACCACTTCCGCGTACACCGATCTGCGTGAAAGACCAGCCGCTGCTGACCGGAGGCTTCGACCGGCTCAGTGCGGAGATCACCGACCCGGACGGCTGACAGGGACTGAGCGGCCGGATCGAGCTGTGGAACGAGAGCAACCCGGCCGAACGGCTCGCGCGTGAGGCCTGATCACGCTGCCCGTCCCGCTGTCGTTCCTGCGCGTCGACCAGACCTGCTCGTGGACGGCGACGGCGATCGACGGTGACCTGCGCAGCACGCCGAGCAAGCCGTGCCGGTTCATCACCGACCTCACCGCGACCGTGACGATCCCGCACGGACCAGGTGCGCACACCGTGTGGGTGCGCACCTTTGGCGCACCTGGCATCGAGTCCGAGCACGGCTCGTCGAGCTGGGTCAGAGACTGAACATCGAGCCGGGGTTGAACAGGTTCTCCGGGTCCAGCGCGCGCTTGATGTCGCGGTGGACCCGGAGGCCGACCGGGCCGATCTCCCTGGCCAGCCACTCGCGCTTGATCTTGCCGATGCCGTGCTCGCCGGTCACCGTGCCGCCCAGCGACAACCCCACCGCGAGGATGTCGTCGAACGCCTTCTGGGCCCGTGCGAACTGATCGGCGTCCGCGGGGTCGTAGACGATCGTCGGGTGCATGTTGCCGTCACCGGCGTGGCCGACGACGGCGATCTTGAGGCCGACCTCCTCGGCGATGTCCTCGCAGCCCTGGATGAGTTCGGCGATGCGCGTGCGGGGCACGCACACGTCGTCGGTCAGCCACGAGCCGTAGACCTCCAACGCGGTCAGCACGGCCCTGCGCGCGGTCAGGAGGTCACGGCCCTCGTTGACGTCGTGCGTCGCGTAGACGAGGTCGGCTTCGGAGCAGATCTCCTCGATCTTCTGCAACTCGTGCCGGGCCTGCTCACCGCCCGCGTCGGACTGGCAGATCAGCAACGCGGCACAGCCCGGACCGGCGCCGAGCTCGGTCTTGAGGTACTGCTCGACGGCCTCGATCGAGGTGCGGTCCATGATCTCCATCAGTGACGGCACCAGGCCCTCGCGGACGATCCGGCTGACCGCGGCTCCGGCCGTGGCGGTGCTGCCGAACGCGGCGACCAGCGTGGCCGGGGCCTGCGGGAGCGGTTTCAGCGCCAGGGTGGCCTTGGTGATCACGCCCAGCGTGCCCTCGGAGCCGATGAACAGCTTGGTGAGGTCGTAGCCCGCGACGCCCTTGACCGTGCGGCGGCCCGTGCGCAGCACCTCGCCGTCGGCCAGGACCACCTCGAGGCCCAGCACCGAGTCGGTGGTCACGCCGTACTTCACGCAGCACAGGCCGCCGGCGTTGGTGGAGAGGTTGCCGCCGATCGTGCACCAGTCGTAGCTGCTCGGGTCCGGCGGGTAGAACAGGCCGTTCTTCTCGACGGCACCGCGCAGGTCGAGGTTGATCACGCCGGGTTCGACCACGGCGAGGCGGTTGTCGGCGTCGATCTCGACGATCGCGTTCATCTTGGTCGTGACCAGGACAACGCAGCCGTCGATGGCGTTCGCGGCGCCCGAGAGGCCGCTGCCCGCGCCGCGCGGGACGATGGGGACCTGATGGCGCGCGCAGGCTCGCACCACCGCCTGGACCTGCTCGGTGTCCAGCGGGAACACCACGGCCAGCGGACTGCCGTGCGGCGCCAGCGGCATCATGTCGCGCTGATAACTCGCGGTGACATCGGCGTCCGTGAGCACACCGGCGTCACCCAGTGCGGTGCGGAGTTCGGCGAGCAAGGTCTCCATACCCGTCACGCTAGCCCGGTTCGACTGCTTCACTCGAAGGTGATTCCAGCCGGAGGGAGTTCACGTGGTCACCGAGTGTGCTCAATCAAGATTTCGTCATCCCGTTAGACCGATGTCGCCGTACCGCCGGCGCAGCACGACGTAGGCTGGCTCACCGTGGCGCATGCTTTCGCCTCGCTGGAGACCGCGGGTCCGCTGGCCGTGTGGGTCATCGTGCTGAGCTTCATCTTCATCGAGTGCGCATTCATCTTCGGGTTGTTCCTGCCCGGTGACTCGCTGCTGTTCGCCGCTGGTGTCGTGCTGGCGACGCACAACAGCGAGCTGTCGGCGTGGGCGTTGTCCCTCGCGGCTCTGATCGTGGCGGTCGTCGGCAACCAGGTCGGTTACTTCATCGGCCGCGGCACCGGCACGCGCGTGCTCGCGCGCAAGGGCGGCAAGGTGCTCAACCGGCAGAACCTGAAACGCGCGGGCGACTTCCTCGACCGGCGCGGCTTCTGGGCCGTCGTGCTGGCCCGCTGGCTGCCGTGGATCCGCACGCTGGCGCCGATGATCGCCGGTGCCGCGCGGATGGACCTCCGCCGGTTCACGCTGGCCACCACGCTCGGGGCCATCGCCTGGGTGCCGACGCTGGTGCTGGCCGGCTACTACGGCGCGGGCATCCTGCAGCAGCTGCCGTGGCTCGAGACGGCGGCGCTGGTCGTCAGCGTCGCGTTCTTCCTCGGCGGCACCGGATGGGGCATCTGGCGCTACCGCCAGGAGATGCAGAAGCCGGTCGACGAGAACAGCGACGACCTGGAACACCTCAGCGAGCACCACGCCGGCTGAAAATCTGCCACCCTGACCTTTCACGTAAAAGGCGGGGAGGCCTGGCATGCGAATACTGAGTGCATTTGTCGCGTTAATTGCACTGTTCGGCGCAGTAACACCGGCCCAAGCAGCAGCGATGCCGCAATGCGGTGACACGCTGAGACAAAGCGTCACGTTGACGGCTGATCTGGAATGTCCGGGAACGGCCGGACTGATCGTCGGGGCCAATGGGGTGACGATCAACCTCAAC
Organism: Lentzea alba; assembly: GCF_011067745.1. Classification (GTDB taxonomy): domain Bacteria; phylum Actinomycetota; class Actinomycetes; order Mycobacteriales; family Pseudonocardiaceae; genus Lentzea; species Lentzea alba. The sequence continues at coordinate 441,183 of NZ_JAAMPJ010000006.1, read as the reverse complement.
GGACACAAGCTGAGCGGTTCTCCCGCGATCAGCATGACCGACGTGGACGGCACGATGATCCGCAACGGCACGGTGGCCGCCATCAACATCGTCGCCGACAACGCGACCAACACCAGGTTCGTCGACGCGACCGTCGGCAACATGAACGGGACCTACCTGTGGAACGGCACGACGTCGGTGACGTTCGTGCGCAGCAGGATCGACGCGTGGCGGCTCTTCTGCGGTGCCCGGTGTCACCTGCTGAACAGCACGTTCACCATGAACCAGATCTACGCCGACCACCTCCTCATCCGGGGTGACCAGGGCACGATGAACGGCATCAACCACATCGGCGCCATCGAGGCCGACATCGTCAACACCAAGCTGAACCCCTTCTCGGTCGGCGGGTCGCAGCGGCTGACCATCCGCGACAGCGAGCTCGACGGGTTCGAGCTGATCGCGACCGGCCGGATCGAGCTGCTGCGCAACACGTTCAGCGGCGGCAACTGGGTCGGTGTCCACCGGCCGGTCAACGGCGTCATCCGCGGCAACAGGTTCGAGAAGATGCGCTCGGCCGGCCTGTTCGTCGACCCGAAGGAAACGCTCAGCGGCCCATTGGTGATCGAGCGCAACACGTTCGCCGAAAACGTCGGCGACGGCCTTCGCATCGACGTTCCCATTCCACTCGACATCACCGTTCGCAAGAACACGAGCGAGAACAACGGTCAACACGGAATGTGGGCGACAGCGGGCGCCGTGACCGACGGCGGTGGAAACGTGTCCACCAACGACGCGCTCGGCTGCTTCACCATTGTCTGCGCTTAAAGCACCTCGGTGATCAGCAGGTCCGCTGATCCCTTCGACGAGTTCACCATCAACGCGTTGACGTGGTCCGTGCCGTGCAGCACCCGTTCCTCCGCCTCCGACAAGGTGCGCCCGTACCGCAGGTGGCGGTCGATCAGGCGCTGCACGCGCACGTCCTCGTCGATGAACAGGAACCACGCCTCGTCCAGGATGATCCGGACGCGCTTCCACTTGTCGTAGTTGAGCAGCAGGTAGTTGCCCTCGGTGACGACGAGCGGGACGTCCGGGTGCACCGGCACCGCGCAAGCGACCGGTTCCTCGATCTCGCGGCGGAACTGCGGCGCGTAGATCATGTCCGGCCCGCACGCCTTGATCCGGCCGAGCAGGTCCACGTAGCCGGGGATGTCGAACGTGTCCGGCGCGCCCTTGCGTTCGACCAGCCGCAGCCGTTCGAGCTCGCTCTGCGCGAGGTGGAAGCCGTCCATCTCGACGAGCACCGCCTGGCCGTCGAGGGCCTCGACGAGCCGCCGCGCGAGTGTCGACTTGCCCGAACCGGGTGCGCCACCGATGCCGAGAATCTTGCGCTCGCCCTGATCGGTGAGCACCCGAGCCCGCTCTAGCAGCTCGTCGAACCTGACCTGCTGTCCTGCCACCGTGCCAGCCTCTCAACCCAGTCCCCGACCGCGCCGACGCGAACAGCGGCCGCTTGCGACGCGAAGCCGATCGCCTCCGCCACCGGGTACGCGCCCGACGCCAGCGCGTAGGCGTACGCGCCGTGCCAGACGTCCCCGGCACCGTTCGTGTCCTTCACCTCCACCGAGGGCACGGGCACCTCTCCGGTCGAGCCGTTCCGCGACCAGGTCACCGGGGCCGCACCCTGCGTGCGGATCACCAGCGGCACTCCGAAGGCGTGCACCTCGGCTGCGGACCGCTCGAACCCCGAAGCGCAGGCAGCCACGTCCACCAGCGGCAACAGGTGATCGAGGACAGGTTTCCAGCTCCCGGCGTCCAGCACCACAGGCAATCCCATCGCTTTCGCCCGCCGGGCGACGGGGAGCACCAGTCCGTCGTGGTGTCCGTCCAAGAGCACGACGTCCGCGGCGGCGAGCAGATCGGACAGATCGGGCGCGACGACCGGCACCGCGGCGTTGCGCGAAACCACCGTGCGCTCCCCATCTGCGTCTCTGACGACGACCATGCTGACCGGCGTCGTACCCGCCACCGCGGTGACTTGGACCGGGGCCAAGGACGCCCGGACGAATTCACCCAGTGCGTCGGCACCCAACGCGGTGAGCAGTGCCGACTTCCCGCCGAGCGCGGCGACCGCACGGGCCGCGTTCGCCGCCGGACCGCCGGGCGAGAGCTCCGCGCCGAGTGAGCGGATCTTCTGCCCAGGATCCGGGAAAGCGTCCACCCGTTGAGTCACGTCGAGAGTTGTGAGCCCGACACACAGCACGGCTGCCATCTGGGCTTCCTCCAAACGGGTAAGGTCCCGGCCATGGTCACCATGCGGGATGTCGCGGCTCTCGCGGGGGTCTCCATCACCACGGTGTCACACGTGATCAACGAGACGAGACCGGTCGCCGGGGACACGCGCGAGCGCGTCCAGAAGGCGATCGACGAGACCGGGTACACGGGCGACGCCATCGCGCGATCGCTGGTCATGGGCGGCACGAAGTCGCTGGGCCTGGCCGTGTCACTGGTCTCGCACCCGTACTTCGCCGAGCTGATCGCCGCCATCGAGTCCGAAGCGACCCGCAACGGCTATTCGCTCGTGCTGATCGACACGAGAGACACCCCCGAGTCCGAGCAGACAGCGGTCCGGATGCTGCGCTCCAGACGGGTGGACGGCCTGCTGCTGACCCCGTCGGCCGGCGCCGGGGCGAGCCTCGTGCTGCCGGAACTCAAGAAGCTCGGCATCCCGACGGTGCTGGTCGACCGGCTGACCGTGGCCAAGGACATCGACCAGGTCGGGCCGGAGAACGTCCAGGCCACCTCGGGTCTGGTGAAGCACCTCGCGGAGCTGGGTCACCGGCGGATCGGCATCGTCTGCGGCAAGGCGGGCGTGGCGACGACCGAGGAGCGCATCCTCGGCTACCGGCTCGGTCTCGGCCGCGCGGGCCTGAAGTGGGACGAGGCGCTGGTGTCGCAGAGCGGCTGGCTCGCGCCGCTGCTCGACCAGGACGACCCGGCGACCGCCGTCGTGGCGGCCGACCACCTCGTCACGGTCGGCATGCTGCACGAGGCCCGTGCCCGCGGTCTGAAGCTCGGCACGGATCTGGCCGTCGTCTCCTACGACGAGGTCGAGTGGGCGACGCTGATCGAACCGCCGCTGACCACGCTGGCCCAGCCGGTCGAGGAGATCGGCAGGACCGCGGTGAAGCTGCTGCTGTCCCGGATCGCCGACCCGACGAGGCCGCCGGAGACCATCCGGCTCTCGCCCTCGCTGATGCACAGGCAGTCCTGCGGATGTTGATCCCCGGCCTCGTCTCGGTGACGTTCCGGCAGCTGACGATCGAGCAGATCGGCGAGCTGGCGACCGAGTGCGGGCTGCAGGCCGTGGAGTGGGGCGGCGACGTGCACGTGCCGCCCGGCGACTTCGCGGCAGCGCGGCGGGCGCTGGACACCGGGTTGAAGGTGGCCGCGTACGGGTCGTACTACCGCGCCGGGGTGTCCGATCGAGCCGACCTGGCGGCGATCCTGGAGACCGCGGCCGAGCTGGACGCGCCGTTGGTCCGCGTCTGGGCCGGAACCGCCGGGTCGGACGAGTGCCCGGACCGCGCGCCGGTGATCGAGGCCCTGCAGCACGCCGTCGAGCACGCCGACGCGATGGGCACGAAGATCGCGTTGGAGTACCACCGGAACACGCTGACGGACACGCTGGACTCGACGGTCCAGCTGCTCGACGAGGTCGACGGCGTGGTGCCGTACTGGCAACCGCGCGGGGGGCAGGACGTGTTCTCCGCCGTGCACGAGGTGCGAACGCTGGAACCCGTGACGGCGCACGTCTTCTCGTGGGGTCCCGGTGGGTACGAGGACCGGCTGCCGCTGTCCGCGCGCCGCGACCTGTGGCGGCCGGTGCTGACCGAGCTCGCGCGGGACGGCATCGAGCGCAACGCGTTGCTGGAGTTCGTGCTCGACGACTCGCCGGAGCAGTTCCGCGAGGACGCCAAGACCCTGTTGAGCTATCTCAAGCCGTAGTCACGTCGAGGCCGTGCCGCTCCAGCAGTGCCGCGGCCTCCAGGCACATCCAGCCGCCGAGCTGGACGGACAGGTCGCGCCCCTCTCGCTCGTCCGCCGGGACCGTCCACTCCGGACCGAACAACGGCCCGCTCACCGCCATCACGCGGTTGAGCCACGCCGCTTCCGCCGACTGGACCACGAGTTCCCGCGCCAGGTCCGCGGTCTCGTGCCGGTCCGGGTCGAGGTCGGGGATCGTCAGCGCGGCCTGGGCGAGGTAGCGCGTGAGGATGCCGGCGAACAGACCGCCGTCGCCGCCGCCCTGACCCTTGATCACGCCGTTGGTGGCCAGGTCGTCGTGCACCGCGGTGATCGTGCGGGCGGCCTTCTCGAGCCACTTGTCCGGCTGGCCGTGCTTGGCCAGCTCGACGCACGCGCCGATCAGAACTCCTTGGCAGTACGTGTAGATGTTCTTCTCGTACTCGCGGATCTCGCCGTTGGGGTGGACGTGCAGACCGTCCCAGGCGAGGCCGCTGCCGGGGTCGACCAGGTTGTCCTCGATCCAGTCCACTGTGGAGCGTGCGCGGGCGAGATCGGTGCGTTCGTTCTGCCGCGCCAGGAAGATCGCGGCCGGTCCGTTGGCGGGCACGTTCTTGAAGTCGTCCTTGCGCTTCCACCAGATGCCGCCGCCGGCGTGGTCGGTCCAGCCGTCCCGCAACCGGTCCGCGATGGCGGCGAGCGCCTTGGGCTTCGCGACGCCGACCTCCTGCTGGGCGCGCTGCAGGGCCAAGCCGAGCCACGCGATGTCGTCGTAGAAGTCGTTGGTCCAGCCGAGGACGTTGCGCACCCGGATGCCCCGCACGACCTTGGTGATCGCCGCCTTGCGCAGTTCGTTGGGCGAGCGCAGATACCCGTCGATCATGCAGTCGAGCAGGTGCGCCTGCCACCAGTAGTTGAAGCTGGAGTGCAGCTTGTCCCGCAGGAGCGGGGGCCACGCCCGCGCCCCGAGGAGCGTGCCCGGCACACCCCAGACCCGCCGCAGGTGCCTGGAGTACACCGCGCGCTCCGCGACACCCGCGCGTGCCGCCAGCAGTTTCGCGATCACCACTGGGCCATGGTGAGTGCTTGACCGGTCAAGAAGCTCGGTGAATCGCCCAGTGGTAGAGACCCATCGCCACAGAAGTTGTCAGGTTGTAACTGCTGACCTTGTCCCGCATGGGAAGCCGGACGATCCGGGTGGCCTTCTGCCGCGCTTCGGCCGACAGCCCGTGGCGTTCCGACCCGAACGCCAGCACGGCGTTGTCCGGGATCGGGCCTTTCAGCAGATCGCCGTCGGCGTCGAACGCGATGAGCTCGCCGTCGAAGTCGAGGCTCTCCGCCCTGGCGACCGGCAGGGCGAAGTGCAGGCCCGCCGACCCCCGGAGAACGTTGGGGTGCCACGGATCGACGTCACCGGTGGAGATCACCCCGCCCGCGTCCAGGCCGGCCGCCACCCGGATGGCCGCACCGAAGTTGCCGAGGTTGCGCGGGTTGTCGAGCAGCACGACCGGAGCGTTGCGGTCGAACGGCAGCTCCGGCCGGTCCGCGAACCCGGCCACGCCGGTCGGATGGGTGCGGCCGACCTCCCTGACGAACGTGGCCCGGTCGACCTCGCTGGCCTGCTCGAAGGCCGCCACGAGGTCCGGCGCGTGCGACTCGGCGAGCGCGACCGCGTCGGCCAGGTTCGTGGTGAGCAACGGGCGCACCTCCGCGCCGAAGCGCAGGGCGTGCTTAACCGTGTGAAAGCCTTCGAGCAGCACGTGTGCCAGCGTAGAACCCGATCCACGAGACGATCACGATCGACCCCAGCACCAGCTGGACCAGCGTCGACGCGCTCTCCGGGAACCAGACGCCGTCGATGTAGTGGTCGATGAACCCGGTGCCCAGCGAGGGCATTCCGGCCTGCGCGCGGAAGTACTCCTCCGCGGTCGTGAGCGGGCACGTCACCGGCATCAACAGACTGAGGATCGCCCACGCACCGATCACCAGATGCGCGTAGATCACTCCGCGCCACCGCCACGCCAAGAACCCGCCCACGAGCAGGAACGCCAGCACGGCGAAGTGCAGAACCATGACCGCTTCGGCGAAGAACCTGGCCATTCGCACCACCCCGCCTTCCAGACTAAGACGGGGTGGCTCGAAGCGCTCTCGATAAAACCTCAGGCGAGCCCGAGATCGTTCAGGTCGAGCAGGTACCGGTACTTCAGCCCCTCGGCCTCGATGGCCTCCTTGGCACCAGTGCCGCGGTCGACCACGGTCGCGACACCGATGACATCGGCACCGTGCTCGCGCAGCGCGGAAACGGCCGTGAGGACCGAACCGCCCGTGGTGGAGGTGTCCTCAACAGCGAGAACGCGCTGGCCGCGCACATCGATGCCCTCGATCTGCCGCTGCATGCCGTGCGCCTTGCTCGCCTTGCGCACGACGAACGCGTCGAGCACGTCACCGTCGATGGCGGCGGAGTGCATCATCGCGTAGGCGACGGGATCGGCCCCGAGTGTGAGACCGCCGACAGCGACGAAGTCCCAGTCGCTGGTGAGCTGCCGCAACAGCTTGCCGATCAGGGGAGCTGCCGCGTGGTGGAGCGTCGCCCGCCGCAGGTCGACGTAGTAGTCGGCTTCCTTGCCGCTGGAGAGGGTTACTTTGCCGTGCACGACGGCCAATTCGCTCACGAGACGAGCGAGTTCCGACTTCGCGTTCGAGTCCAAGACCACTTCAGTTCGCACGGGTCGCTAGCTTCGCACACACGGGCCGCCGCTGCCTCGTACCCTGCATCACCGTGAGCACCCTCTACGTGGAACAGCCGTGGACCTTCATGAGCCTGTTGGCCCGGCCGCAGTACCGGGTGGAGGTGTTCGACGAGCACGACGTGCCGATCGCGGTGGTCCGGGAGCGAACCGGCCCTGGCCTGCAGCGCCCGCTGCGGCACACCGGGTTCTCCGGCTGGACGACGTTCGACCTCGACGTCGTGGCACCGAACGGCCAGCCGATGATGCACATCAGCAAGGGCTTCGGCCGGCGGCCGCACGTGCGGGTCAGCACGCCACAGGGGCAGCTGATCGGGACGATCAAGACGCACGGCGCCTGGAAGCAGTCGCTGCACGACGCGAACGGTCAGCAGCTCTGCTTCTTCGGTGACATCGCGCGGATCGAGACCGGCGCACGCGCACAGCGCAACGGCAAGCGCGTCCGCCGCGACCGCGTCCAGATCAACCCGCAGGTGACCGAGCCGCTGCGCTCGTTGGCGACCGCCTGCGCGGTCGCCTTCGACGTCGTTCGCGGTACCGGGACCAGCCACGTCAGTGGTGGCGGCGTGGACTGGCCCGCCTGATCACCAGGCGTCCTCGCGGAAGTGGCTCGGGCCGTCGTCCTCGTCGTCGTCATCACGACGCGCACGCGGCGGCTGCTGGGCCGCCGGGTTGCCCGAGGTGATGATGTCGTCGATGTCCTGACCCTCCTCGATCGCGCGGTAAGCGCGCTGGAGGTCGGGAACGCCGACGGCGAGCGCCTTCTGCACGCCCTCGTCGTTCAACGCACGACCCTCGGCGACGTCGGCCCAGGACATCTCGCCGGCGTCCACGCGCCGTTGGAGATCCTTGAGCTCCTTCGGCGCGCCCGGCGACTTCGCGAACCGTTCGATCTCGGCGAGGTCCTGCTCGGACAGCCCGCGCGACCGGCGCTGCACCTGCGACGCGGCCGCCGCGACCTTCCCGAGATCGTCGATCTTGGAGTCCACGCCGTCGAACAACGCCTGCAGTCGCGCCTGGTCGTACGGGAACGTCATTGCTGACCACCACTGGGAGCCGGAGCCGGAGCGGGAGCGGGGGCGCCGGAGCCACCACCCGAGCCGGAACCGCTGCCCGAGCCGTGACGGCCCGAGGCAGCGGTTCCGGCCTTGCCGAGACTGTAGGCACCGAGACCGACACCGATCGCACCGGACTTCGCGGCGGCCACACCGTTGTCGTACTTCTGCTTGCCGTCCTGCACGCCGTCGACCACGTCGAGGAAGTCGTTGACGTCCTTCACGTCCTTGAGCTTCATCAGCGCCGTGCCCATCGCCACGATGCCGTCGACCATGCCCTTGACGCCCTCGATCAGCGTCATGATCGACTGGATGATCTTGCGGATCGCGTCGACGATCTGGATCGCGTCGTAGACCATCCACACCGCGCGGCCCCAGCCGACGACCGGGATCACCGCGGTCATGGCGGCCTCGAGCAGCATGGTGCAGAGCTTGTCGAGCAGGAACAGGGCGATCTTCGTGGCCGACCGGCACGCGGACGCCATGGACTGGAACTTGTTGCCGATGATCCGGGCGACCTGGGAGTCCGCCTCGATCGCGACGACCCACATGGTGTCCATGCGGCGTTCGAACGCCTGCGCGGCAGCACCGTTCCAGTGCGGGTTGAGCTGGCCGACGCCGTCGCCGACGTTGTGCCGCACGGAGTCCAGGGCCTTGGCGACCTGGTCCCACGCGTTGGCGTTGGCGTCGATCTTCTCGAAGTCACCGACCAGCGGGCTGATCAGCGACTCGATCAGGTTCTCGCCGGTGACCTTCTCGTAGATCCAGTTGACGCCCTGCAGCTTCCACCCGGCAGCTTCGATGAGCTCCTTGGTGGTCTGCCGGCCAGGGCGGTCCTCGGCGGCGGCGTTGAGCGCGGCCGAGGGGTCCTGGACGTCTGCGTACGCCGTGGTCATCGGCCACCTCCGGCCTTCTGCATCAGCTGGACGCCGTGAAGGTCGACCTTCTCGTAGGAGTCTGCGGTCTTCTTGAGCGCGCCGGAGTCCTTGAGCATCATCTTGTTCGCGAAGTCCAACGTCTCCCCGTAGAGGTTCGCGACACCGGTCACGACGGGGTGCAGCAACGTCAGCAGGCCGGTGAACCCGCTGGTGTCACCGCCCTTGGAGATCGCGTGGTCCTTGATGGTCAGGAAGTGCTGGGCGTTGCGGTCCAGCAGCTCGCTGTACCCGCGCAGCTCGTTCGGCACGACATGGAACTGTTCGCTCACATGCGCTCCGACGCGCCGTTCGGCCGAACGGTTCCGCTCAGGTGCGTCCGCGGCCGCCGGCGAAGCGCGACGCCATCTTGCGCGCGAGGGGTCGAGGGAGCAGTCGCGTGATGGTGACGATGGCCTTGTACTGCAGGCCGGGGATGGACAGCGGCTTGCCGCGGCGCAGGTCGCGCAGGGCCTCGTGGACCAGCCGGTCGGCGTCGACGTAGAGCCAGTTCGGCGTCTTGGACATGTCGATGTCGGCCCGCTTGTGGAACTCGGTCCGCACGAAACCGGGGCACAGCGCCATGATCCGCACGCCGGTGCCCTCGGCCGCGAGGTTCATGCCCTCGGAGAACGTCGTCACCCACGCCTTGTCGGCGCTGTAGCTGGTGCCGCGGCCGGGCAGGAAGCTCGCCACGCTGGACACGTTGATCACGTCGCCCTTGCCGCGGTCGATCATGCCGGGAATGGCGGCCCTGGACAGGCGCAGCACCGTGGCGACGTTGACGTCCAGCTGGGCCTGGAGCTTCTCGATGTCCGCCGCGAAGAACTCGCCGGTGTTGGCGAAACCCGCGTTGTTCACGAGCAGGTCGACCGGCGACTCGGCCAGCCGCGCCTCGACCTTGGCGCGCTCGCCGTGGTCGCTGAGGTCGGCGGGCAGGACGTCGACGTGGACGCCGTGACGATCGCGCAACTTCTGCGCGAGTTCCTCCAGTGCGGACGCGGTGCGCGCGACCAGCACGAGGTCGTATCCCTCAGCCGCGAGCCTGCGGGCGAAGGCGGCCCCGATCCCGACGGTCGATCCGGTCACCAGTGCGGTTGGCATGCCACCGAACGGTAGTCGGAAAATCGCCGGGGTCGAAGGCCGCCGATGATCAAACGTCGTGTTTCGCCGGGCGACGAAGAACGACCAGGCGCAGTGCGAGGCCCGAAACGACCAGAGCGACTCCGCCGAACAGCAACCAACCGACCGAAGCACCCGTGTTGGCCAACGTCACAACGGACGCCGTGCCGGCCACAGCCGCGGGCGGAACTACCTTTCCTCCGTACATCGTGCTTTCCTCCGGGGGGGTTCGGGGACACGACGCCTTACGCACGGAGTATCTGAATCACCTGCGAATGTTTTACACAGAGTGAAGTGTGACGTAGATCACACCACTTTGGGTACGGTCTGGAATACCGCTGGCAGGCGTGGGACGACAGACGGTACATACAACCGCCGCTCACCCAGCGTTACCAGATCAGGGCTGCTTGCGACCGAACGAAGGCCGGTAGACCTCGCCGCCGTCGTCGTCCTCCGCCACCGGCTCCTCGCGCTCGGAGGGGTCGGGGTCGAACGGGTCGATGACGTCCGCGAGCTCACCGACGTCGCGCAGCAGCCGCTCCAGGCGCGCGGGCGACGAGTTCGGCGGCGCGGCGGCCAGCACCCAGTCGTTCTCCATCCAGACGACCGTGACGTCGCCACCGATCTCCTCGGCGGCGTCGATCAGGTCCGGCGTGATGATCTTGCGGGCGGCCGGGACGTCCGTGACGAACGCGTAGCGCGAGCCGACCGGGCCGAGGAGGTCCGGCATCGGCATCTTCTCGTTGTCGCGCTGGAACGGGACCGTCGACAGCCACAGTTCGATGACGACCGACAACGCTCTGCGGCAGCGCACGCCGACCAGCACCGAGTTGACCTTGCCGCCGGTCTCGTGGTCGAGCACGTAGACCTGGCGCCGGCCGTCCGCGGTGAAGGTGGAGCCCGCGACCACGTCCCGGGCGAGCCCGGTGCCGTAGTACGCGATGGCGCCCGCTTCCCAGCGTGTCGGCAGCACGTGGTCTGTTTCCTCGAACTGCCAGCCGCGCAGCGCAGCCCAACGGCGTCGTTCACGATTACGCGCGGTTCGTTGCGCCCGGTCGGTCGCGAGCAGGGCGAACCCCGCCACACCCGCCACCGCGGCGACGGTGAACCAGACCCACGCCGGTATGCCCACAGGAGAAGCCTAGTGGGTCCGGCGCGTGGAACGAAGATCACTTCCGCGCGTCGCGACCCTGGCGTGCCGATTCGACGTGGATGAGGGCATGCCTGCCTCGTTCCCCTTCACCACGCCACGGTCGCTGGACGACGAACCAGAGGCCCAGGAACTGCTCGCCTCCGGCGGCTCCGTCGTCCCCGCCTCGATGGGCCCGATCACCATCTGGCTCGCGCTTTCGTACGCCGCCTGCAGACAGGTGCTGACCGATCCGCGCTTCAGCCGCGAGGAGGCCACCCGTCCCGGCGGCCCGGTCACGATCCCGTCCGGCGCGAACCCGCTGGTCCTCACCTCGATGGAGGGCCGCAAGCACGCCCGCACCCGCAAGCTGGTGGCCGCCGCGTTCAGCCCGCGCATGGTCGCCACGCTGGAACCGCGCGTCCAGGCGATCGTCGACTCGCTGCTGGACGCGGGGCCCACCGACCTGGTCGCCGGCCTGTGCGTCCCGCTGCCCACGACGGTGATCTGCGAGCTGCTCGGCGCGCCCTACTCCGACGCGCCGGACATCCGCCGCTGGACCGGCCGCCTGATGACCGCGCGTCTAACGCCGGACGAACTGCGCGAGGCCGAGCACGACATGCAGGGCTACCTCGCCGACCTCGTGGAGTTCAAACGCCTGCAGCCCGACGACAAGCTGATCACCGCTCTGGTCGCCGTCCACGACGAGGGCGGTCACCTGACGTCGGCCGAGCTGCTCGCGAACCTGCAGCTGCTGCTGGCCGCCGGGCACGACACGACCGTCAACCAGCTCGGCAACTCACTGCTGACCCTGCTGCGCCACCCCGCGGAGATGCGGCGGTTGATCGACTCGCCCGCGTTGATCGACACGGCCGTCGACGAACTGCTGCGCTTCTCGCGGCTGATGGCGGCGACCCTGCCGCGGGTCACCACGGAGGCCGTCGAGCTGGACGGGGTGCGGCTCGACGCGGGGGCCGCCGTGCTGCCGATCATCTCCGCGGCCAACCGGGATCCGTCGGTGTTCCCGGATCCGGATCGGCTCGATCTGGGGCGCGCCGACGCGGCGCCGCTGGCCATGGGGTTCGGGCCGCACTACTGCCTGGGGGCGCAGCTCGCGAAGCTGGAGCTGCGGGTCGCGTTGACGTCGGTGCTGAAGCGGTTCCCGGGGTTGCGGCTGGCCGTTGACGAGTCGGAGCTGACCTACCGGATGGAGACCAACGTCCGTGCGCTGGTCTCGTTACCCGTGGCTTGGTGATCGCGGCACGACGACGACCTGGTCCGCGTCCTCGTAGATGACGCGGCCGGGGTCGTCGGACTCCAGTCGGCGCCACTCCACGCCATGTGCGTCGAGGATCGCCAGGTAGCCCGGGACGCGGTCCAGGAGGTGCGTCGCCGCGACCTTGAACCACGCGGCGGCGCCGGGGTTGATCGTCCGGTCGTAGACGGTCGGATCGACCTTCGACGGGTCCGCGTAGGCCGCGTCGTACCAGGCGTTGTTGGTGCGCCGGAACGCTTCCTGCTCCACGGTGAGCTGTCCGCGCCGGGCCAGACCGTTGAACAACCCGAAGATCCCGGTGAAGTTCCCGTTGGCGTTGGGCTCGACCGCCTGGTAGCGCACATAGCGAAAATCCCCCACGAGACCGAACCTACAGGTCTCGCAGGGGATTCTGCGTGTCAGGCGCTGCGGCCCACGATCAGGCCCGTGTTGTCGTCCAGCACGTCCACCCGAACCGCGTCGCCGTCGCGCACCTCACCGGCCAGCAGCTCCTTGGCGAGCTGGTCACCGATCGCCGACTGCACCAGCCGGCGCAACGGCCGCGCCCCGTACACCGGGTCGAAACCGTTCAGGGCCAACCAGTCGCGGGCCGAGGCGGTGACGTCCAGCGTCAGCCGGCGAGCGGCCAGGCGGTCCGCCAGGCGAGCGATCTGGATGTCCACAATGGACGTCAGTTCCTCGGTGGCGAGCGCGTGGAACACCACGACGTCGTCGAGCCGGTTCAGGAACTCCGGCTTGAAGTGCCGTTGCACCACCGCCAGCACGGCGTCCTTGCGTTCCAGTTCGGTCAGCGACGGGTTCACGATGGTCTGCGAGCCCAGGTTCGAGGTGAGCACCAGGATCGTGTTGCGGAAGTCCACCGTGCGGCCCTGGCCGTCGGTCAGGCGACCGTCGTCCAGCACCTGCAGCAGCACGTCGAACACGTCCGGGTGCGCCTTCTCCACCTCGTCGAGCAGCACGACCGAGTACGGGCGGCGGCGGACCGACTCGGTCAGCTGGCCGCCCTGGTCGTAGCCGACGTAGCCGGGAGGCGCGCCGACCAGGCGGGCCACCGAGTGCTTCTCGGAGTACTCGCTCATGTCGATGCGGATCATCGCCCGCTCGTCGTCGAACAGGAACGCCGCCAGCGCCTTGGCCAGCTCGGTCTTGCCGACGCCGGTCGGGCCGAGGAACAGGAACGATCCCGTCGGGCGGTCCGGGTCGGCGACGCCGGCACGGGTGCGCCGGACCGCGTCCGACACGACTCGCACGGCTTCGGCCTGGCCGACGACGCGGCGGCCGAGTTCGTCCTCCATCCGCAGCAGCTTGGCGGTTTCGCCTTCCAGCAGGCGGCCGGCCGGGATGCCGGTCCACGCCGACACGACGTCGGCGACGTCGTCCGGGCCGACCTCCTCCTTGAGCATCGCGGCGTCCTGAGTGGACTCCGCGGCGCCTTCGAGTTCCTTCTCCAGCGCGGGGATCCGGCCGTAACGCAGCTCGGCGGCGCGGCCGAGGTCGCCGTCGCGCTCGGCCCGTTCGGACTCGCCGCGCAACGACTCCAGCTGTTCCTTCAGCGTGCGCACGCGGTCGATGGAGCCCTTCTCGTTCTGCCACCTGGCCGTCAGGGCGGACAGCTCCTCGCGCTTCTCGGCCAGCTCGGCGCGCAACGCCGACAGCCGCTCCAGGGAAGCCGCGTCGGACTCCTTGGCCAGCGCCATCTCCTCGATCTCGAGCCGGCGCACGGCGCGTTCGACGGTGTCGATCTCGACGGGCCGCGAGTCGATCTCCATGCGCAGCCGGGACGCGGCCTCGTCGACGAGGTCGATCGCCTTGTCCGGCAGGAAGCGCGCGGTGATGTAGCGGTCCGACAACGTGGCCGCGGCGACGAGAGCTGCGTCCGTGATGCGCACACCGTGGTGCACCTCGTAGCGCTCCTTGAGGCCGCGCAGGATGCCGACGGTGTCCTCCACCGACGGTTCGCCGACCAGCACCTGCTGGAAACGGCGCTCCAGGGCGGCGTCCTTCTCGATGTGCTCGCGGTACTCGTCCAACGTGGTCGCGCCGACCATCCGCAGCTCGCCGCGGGCCAGCATCGGCTTGATCATGTTGCCGGCGTCCATGGCCGACTCACCGGTCGCGCCGGCGCCGACGATCGTGTGCAGCTCGTCGATGAACGTGATGACCTGGCCGGCCGAGTCGGTGATCTCCTTCAGCACGGCCTTGAGCCGCTCCTCGAACTCACCGCGGTACTTGGCGCCGGCGACCATCGAGCCGAGGTCCAGGGACACGACCCTCTTGCCGCGCAACGACTCCGGCACGTCACCAGCCACGACGCGCTGCGCCAGGCCCTCGACGATCGCCGTCTTGCCGACGCCGGGCTCGCCGATCAGCACGGGGTTGTTCTTGGTGCGCCGGGACAGCACCTGGACGACCCGGCGGATCTCGGCGTCGCGGCCGATCACCGGGTCGAGCTCGCCCTTGCGAGCGCGTTCGGTGAGATCGACGCCGTACTTCTCCAGCGCCTTGTAGGTGCCCTCGGGGTCCGCCGACGTCACCCGCGCCGATCCGCGCACCTTCGCGAACGCGTCCTTCAACGCGTCCGGCGTCGCACCGTGCCGGCGCAGCAGGTCGGCCACCTGGCCACCGTGCTGGGCCAGCCCGACGAGCAGGTGCTCGGTGGACACGTACTCGTCACCCATCTCGGTGGCGAGCTCCTGCGCCTTGCCCAGCACCCGCACGGCGTCGCGCGAGAGTTGCGGCGCGGAAACCGTCGAGCCGGACGCGCTGGGCAACGAGCGGGAGAGCTGCTCCAGTTCCTTGCGCACCTGCGTCGGGTCGGCGCCCACCGCCGAGAGCAACGGCGCGGTCAACCCGTCCGTCTGCGCCAGCAGTGCGCTGAGCAGGTGCGCGGAACCCACGTCCGGGTTTCCGTTGAGCGTCGCGGCCTGCACCGCCGCGGACACCGCCTGCTGCGTCTTGGTCGTCGGGTTGAAAGCGTCCATTCCTCCACCTCGTGGTCAGCGTTCAGCATGGACCATCATCCCGCACAACGTCAGAAAAGTTGAGCGTGTTCCGCTCAACTATGAGAACGTGACGACCGTCCCGAAAATCGCACGTCAGCTGACCAGGGCTACGCGAAGATCAGCACCATGACCTCAATCATCCACAACATCACCGTCGATGCCCGCGACTCCTACGAGATCGCGTCGTGGTGGGGCCAGGTGCTCGGCCTGCCGCTCGACCCGGAGGACAACCCTGGCGACCCGGAGTGCCTGATCCACCTGCCGAGCGGCATCCGCTACCTCTTCATCAACGTCCCCGAGGGCAAAGAGCTCAAGAACCGCCTGCACATCGACCTGCAGCCGACCGACGGCAC
The DNA here is from genome assembly GCF_011067745.1 of Lentzea alba. Taxonomy (GTDB): domain Bacteria; phylum Actinomycetota; class Actinomycetes; order Mycobacteriales; family Pseudonocardiaceae; genus Lentzea; species Lentzea alba. Next base: position 425,583 of record NZ_JAAMPJ010000006.1, on the reverse strand, counting down.
CCGCGACCAGGAGGTCGAGCGCCTGGTCGGCATCGGCGCGACGATCTTCGACGATCAGCGCCGCCCCGACGGCACCGGCTGGGTCACCATGCGCGACCCCGAGGGCAACGAGTTCTGTGTGGAACGCAGCGCAGCCGAACGCGCCGCGACCTCCTGACCACCGTCACTCGAAAGCACCAACAGCTTGTCCACAGCGGAGACCGACTTATCCACAATCCGCTGTTCAGTATCCACAGGTGAATCAAGTTCAGTGGCGACCGTCTGTGCACCAGAACCCGTTGGGGTGACATCCACAGACTCCCGCAACGGCTGCTCCTTGATCAGCAGCACCGCGATCACCGTGAACACCGCGAGACCAGCGGCGATCAGGAACAACTCACCCATCGCGTCGCCGTAGGAGTCCCGCACCACCGGGGAGAGGGAGCCGCGGTCGAGCGTCTTCGTACTCACCTGGGCCGCCAACACGGCCCCGAGCACCGAGACGCCGGCCGTCCCGCCCAACGACCGCAGGAACGTGGCCGTGGAACTGGCCGCACCGAGATCGGCCAGGTCCACACCGTTCTGCACGGCCAGCACGAGGTTCTGCATGGTCAGCCCCACCCCGACACCGACCAGCGCCAGGTACGCCCCCATCAACACGAGATTCGTGCCGTGGTCGATCGTCCCGAGCAACGCCAGCCCGATGACCAGTGAGAACGCACCCCAGACCAGGTAGCTCTTCCACTTGCCGCTCCTGGCGATGAGCTGCCCGCTCACCGTCGACGAGATGCTCAACCCGAGCACCAGCGGCACCGTCAGCAACCCGGCCTTGGTAGGCGAGAACCCGCGCGCGATCTGGAAGTACTGCCCCATGAACACCGACGCGCCGAACATCGCCGTACCCACCGCGACGCCACCGAGCATCGCCAGCACCACGGTCCGGTTCCTGAACAGGTGCAACGGGATGACCGGCGCACTGGCCCGCCGCTCGACGAAGTAGGCACCCACCACGGCCAGCACCGCACCACCCACGAACAGCGCGCTCTTCCCGCTGATCCAGTCGAAGTTCTTGCCCGCGAACGACACCCACATCAACACGAGGCTCACCCCACCCGTGATGAGCGTGGCGCCCAAGTAGTCGATCTTCACGTGCTGCTTCTTGGTCGGCAGGTGCAACGTCTTGTGCAGCACGGCCAACGCCACCAGCGCCAACGGCACACAAACGAAGAAGCACCACCGCCACCCGGGCCAGTCGACGAGGAACCCGCCGACCAACGGCCCACCGACGGTGCCCGCCGAAATCACCATGCCCGTGTACCCGCTGTACCGCCCGCGCTCACGAGGACTGAGCAACGCCCCGACCACAACCTGGCCGAGCGCCTGGACCCCACCCATCCCGAGCCCCTGGACCACCCGGAACGCGATGAGCTGTTCCATGTTCTGACTGAGCCCGGACAACACCGAGCCGATGACGAACAACACGATGCTGACCTGCAACAACATCTTCTTGTCAAACAGATCCGAGAGCTTCCCCCACAACGGCGTGCTGGCGGTGGACGCCAGCAACATCGCCGTGATGACCCACGTGTACTGGGTCTGCGTGCCTTTGAGCTCGGCCAAGATCGTCGGGAGAGCGTTCGAGACGATGGTGGAGCTGAGGATCGCGACGAGCAGCGCCACCCAGATGCCGGACAGCGCTTCGAGGATCTCCCGATGCGACGAGGGCCGGTTCAAGCACACCTCCAGTAATTAGTTGATGTCATACAACTATATCTGGAGATAGTTAGCTAGGCCAACTAATCCGGTGGCTGATGAGTCACACCCAGGAACGCGCACCCCAGACGATCAGCCGGGGGCACCCGACCTACGAAACAGCAAGCCGCCCAACGCAAGGTCGAGCCCCAGGCCACCTATCCGACGATCGCGTCCCTCAACGCGCCCGCCAAATCCCCCTCAACCCGCCGCCCAGAAGCCTCAGGCCAAGCGAAGTACTCGTCATCCTCCCAATGAGGAACAACGTGAAAGTGCAGGTGAGGCACACTCTGCTCAGACCCAGGCCCACTGGCGTTCAACACGCAGACCCCGGAAGCCCTCAGCGCGACCTCCATGGCCAACGCAACCCGCTGAATCAGCTCCCCAGCAGCGGCAAAGGCCGCGGGCGAAGCATCCTGCACCCCGACCGAATGCTCACGCGGCACCACCAACGTGTGCCCAGGAGCGAGCGAGCCGGACGCCAGCGGCAAGAACGCAACGGCGTCCGGCGCCTGCGCCACCCAGTGAGCGGGCAGGCCACCGGACATGATCGAACAGAAGACGCACGCCATCCCGTCATGTGATCAGAGGTGCGACCTGCCGTGCGACCGGATCAGTCGTTCCCGTTGCTCGTCTTGCCGGCCTTGACCCCGAAGAAGTCGCCACCCTTCTTCTTCACGTCATCGGTCCCCCAGTGCCGAACCCGATCCACCGGCACCATCCGCGGGATGTGCTTGCGACAGTGCACGTAAGCCTCCTGCACCGTCACCACCACCCACCGCTCCACCTTCTTGTCCTCACCCGAGGCCGAGGCCAAGGACTCGAACTCCTCAAAAGGAGCGATCCGGGCGCGACCGTTCACGTGCAGCCCGATCAGGTCGTCAGCGAAGTCCACCATCAGCATCCCGACGTGCGGGTTCTCCATGATGTTGCCCAAAGACGCCATCACGCCGTTCCCCCGGTACTCGGGGTACACGACAGTCCGCGAGTCGATCACCCGCAGGAACCCCGCCGCCCCGGCCCGCAGCGTCGAGTCGCACTCCCCGTCGGCATCAGCGGTCGAGATGAAGGCCATCTCCATCCGGCCGACGAACTCGGCCATCGCGGGGTTCAGGTGGTCCAGGACCTGGTCCGAGTAGAAGCGTGTGGCGCGATCGGACGTCTCCAAGGCACATTGGAGGAAGTGCTCACCACGTGAGCCAGGCAGTGCGTCGGATCGCTCAACACCGTCGAGTGAGGTGGTTTCAGTCAACTCAGGCAGGGACACGCGGCCAACCCAAGCACGCAAGCACGCAACCCGGTACAGACGGGCCCTCACATTCACACTGTTGCGGTAACAACTAGTTGCGTACAGTAATCGGACTTCGCTCGAAGGTGGCATCAAGGAGTCAAACAGCCCGATCAGGGGTTACTGTCCACCCTGTCGGGGGACGGATGCTTGACGAGGACGACAGCGCCTTGCTGGCGCCAATGAGAACGTGGAGACTGCGCGCGGACCATGACTGCGAACGCTGTGCTGAGCCCCATCCCTACCCCGCCCCACCGAGAACCTCCGCCTGGTGTCACCGCGATGGTGCGGATGATCCGGGAGAGCTTCGCGGTGGTGGAGCCGCACTCCGAAGAAGTGGCGAAGTTCTTCTACGGAATGCTCTTCTCGCTCTCGCCTGCCACACGCGAGATGTTCCCCGCGAACATGGAGGTGCAACGCAGCCGCCTGCTGCGCGCCCTCGTGCACGTGGTGCAGATGGTCGACCGCCCGGACGATCTCATCCCGTTCCTCCGCCAACTGGGCCGTGACCACCGGAAGTTCGGTGTCATCAACGTCCACTACGAGGCCGTCGGGACCGCACTGCTGTCCGCCGTGAAGAAGTTCTCCGGTGCCGCCTGGACCCCCAAGGTCGAGATGGCCTGGGCCGAGGCGTACACGCTGATGGCGCGAGCCATGCAGGAGGCGGCCGACGCCGACAACGGGCCCGCTTACTGGCACGCGACGGTGCTGGAGCACCAGCGCGTGTCGTGGGACCTGGCGGTCGTGCGGCTGCAGCCCGACCACCCGGTCAACTACAAGGCCGGTCAGTACGTCAGCGTGGAGACGCCGCAGCGCAAGCGGTTGTGGCGGTACTACTCGCCGGCGAACGCCCCGCGTGAAGACGGCATCATCGAGTTCCACATCCGGTCCGTCGACGGCGGCTGGGTGTCGCGCTCGGTGGTCGGTCACACGCAGGCCGGTGACACCTGGCGCATCGGACCGCCGATGGGACGTCTCTCGGTCGACCGCACGGCCGGGTCGGACATCCTGATGGTGGCCGGTGGCACGGGCGTCGCGCCGATGCACGCGATCATCGACGAGATGGCGCAGTACGGCGAGAACCCGCGCGTGCACCTGTTCTACGGCGGCCGCACCCGCGAGGACCTCTACGACCTGGACAACCTGCAGCGCATCGCGACCACGAACCCGTGGCTCACGGTCGTGCCGGTGCTGGAGTCGGATCCCGGTGTCCGGGGTGTCGAGCAGGGCAGCCTGGCCGACGTGGTCACCCGCTACGGCGCGTGGGAAGAGCGTGACGTCCTGGTCTGCGGCAGCCCCGCCATGATCAGGTCGACCGTGTCCCGCATGCTGGTCGCCGGAACGCCGCTGGACCGGATCAAGTACGACCCGTTCACGCTGGACTAAACTCGGCACGTCGAAGCGACTGGCGTGCCGAGGGTGGAACTGACCACCGGGAAGCGACGGCCGAGCGCACCGAACGCCTGGGTGCCCGGCACGGAGTGATGCCGTGCTGCACGAAGTCGATCCCGAGATCGCCACCCTGATCCAGGCCGAGCAACGTCGTCAGGCCAGCAAGCTGCGCATGATCGCGTCCGAGAACGACGTGTCCGCCGCCGTGCTCGAAGCGACAGGCTCGGTGCTGACGAACAAGTACTCCGAGGGCTACCCCGGCAAGCGGTACTACGAGGGCCAGCAGATCATCGACCAGGTCGAGCAGCTCGCCATCGACCGGGCGAAAGCGCTGTTCGGCGTGGACCACGCGAACGTCCAGCCGCTCTCCGGCGCACCCGCGAACCTCGCCGTCTACCTGGCGTTCCTGCAGCCCGGCGACACCGTGATGGGCATGTCGCTCCCGATGGGCGGCCACCTCACCCACGGCTGGGGCGTCTCCGCCACCGGTAAGTGGTTCCACGCGGTGCAGTACGACGTCCGCAAGGACACCGGCGTCGTCGACATGGACGAGGTCCGCGCACAAGCCCTTGCCGAACGCCCGAAGGTGATCTTCTGCGGCGGCACGGCGATCCCGCGCACGATCGACTTCCCGGCCTTCGCGGCGATCGCGAAGGAGATCGACGCGGTCCTGGTCGCCGACATCGCGCACATCGCCGGCCTGGTCGCGGGCGGCGCACACCCGTCGCCGGTCGGACACGCGTCGGTGATCACGACGACCACGCACAAGACGCTGCGTGGCCCGCGTGGCGCGATGATCCTGTGCGACGCCGAACACGCGAAGGCGATCGATCGCGCCGTGTTCCCCGGACTGCAGGGCGGCCCGCACGACCACACGACCGCCGCGATCGCCGTGGCGCTCAAGGAGGCCTCGCAGCCGGAGTTCCGCGAGTACGCGCACACGATCGTCGCGAACGCCAAGGCGCTCGCGGACGCGTTGCTGGACCGCGGCTTCGACCTGGTGTCCGGCGGCACCGACAACCACCTGATCCTCGTCGACCTGACGTCGAAGCAGATCGGCGGCAAGCCGGCGGCGCACGCGCTGGACCGCGCGGGCATCGAGCTGAACTACAACGCCGTTCCGTACGACACCCGCAAGCCCTTCGACCCGTCCGGCATCCGGCTGGGCACGCCCGGCGTCACCACGCGCGGCCTCAAGCCGGAGCAGATGCCGTTGATCGCGGACTGGATCGACCGGGCCATCACCGCCCACGACAACGACCAGGCGCTGGACCGCATCGCCGCCGAGGTCGAGGAGCTACTCAGCACCCTCTAGCGCGGCAGCCACGATCCGAACTTCATCGAGTGCCCGGCGGGCGACTTCCGCGAAGTCCCCGCCGGCCTCCAGCCAGCGACCGTAAGCGACCCGGAGCGCCACCACGCCCAGTTCGACGGCAACGGCCGCGTCGAGCTCCGGTACCCCGCGCCGCCGCAGCGCCTCCTGCATCACGCTGGAAAATCCGGCCATCTTCATCGCGTCGCGTTCGCGCAGCTCGTCGTTGGCCGCGATCACCGCGAGCCGCCGCGGCCCGTTCGCCCGGCGCTCCTCGGTGAACGTGACAGCGATCGCCACGAGCGCCCCCTCGACCGCCGCCAGCGGTCCTGCGGACTCGGGCGTTCCGGCGATCCCTGCGACGAGCAGCTCGACCAGCTCGTCCTGACCGCCGAACAACACCTCGCGCTTGTCGCGGAAGTGCCGGAAGTACGTGCTCTTCGTGAGCCCCGCGCGTTCGGCGATCTGCGCGACCGCCGTGTTCTCGTAGCCCTGCTCGTCGAACAGGTCGAGTGCGGCGCGCACCAACCGATCCCGCGCGTCCGGTTCCCATCGACCCATGGCTCACATCATAAGTGATGGGACTTGGTCTCATCACTCTGCTACGGTTGATGAGACCAAGTCCCATCACTTGAGGAGTGACATGAAGGTCTTCGTCACGGGCGCCAGCGGCCACGTCGGCTCGGCCCTGGTCCCGGAACTGCTGCGCGCGGGCCACCAGGTCGTCGGGCTGGCCCGCTCGGACGCCTCAGCCGCGAAGCTCGACTCCCAGGGCGCCGCGGTCAGACTCGGCGATCTCGACGACCTGGACGGGCTGCGCAAGGGCGCGGCCGAGGCGGACGCCGTGATCCACCTGGCGTTCAAGCACGATGAGATGTTCGCGGGGAACTACCAGGGCGCGTCCGACGCCGATCTCGCGGTGGTCGGCGCGTTCCTCGACGAACTCTCCGGCACCGGCAAGGCGCTCGTCGGCACCGGTGGCACGCTGTCGTACTCCGGCCTGGGCCGCACCGCCACGGAGGAGGAGCGGGTGCCCGACGACCACAGCCGCGGCACCGCCCGAAACCTGATCGTCGACGCGCAGGACGTGCGCGGTGCGGTCGCGGTGTTGCCACCGACCGTCCACAGTGAACTGGACAGGGCCGGTTTCATCCCGCTGCTGGTCAGGGCCGCCCGCGCCACAGGTGTTTCCGGCTATCCCGGCGACGGCACGAACCGCTGGTCCGCCACTCACACGCTGGACGTGGCGCGGCTGTACCGGCTGGCCGTGGAGAAGGCGCCCGCGGGTTCGGTGCTGCACGCGGTCGCCGAAGAAGCCGTGACCATGCGGGAGATCGCCGAGGCCATCGGACGACAGCTGAACGTGCCGGTTGAAAGCGTTCCGCTGGAACGGGCCCAGGAGCACTTCGGTCCGCTCGCGAACATGGTCGCGCGCGACGCACCGACGTCCGGTGCGCGCACGAAGGCGTTGCTGGGCTGGGAACCGCAGGAACCCGGCCTGCTCGCGGATCTGGAGGCCGGGTTCTACTTCGAAGCGCGGTGAGTCAGCGGCTTTCCCGCCCGCGCAACCACTCCGCGAGGTGTTCGCCGGGAGCGTTGTCGCCCGTGCACTCCTCGACGAGGGCTGCACCCGACCTGTCGTGAGCCAGGCCCGGGCTTGCTCATGCGAGTCGCACTTCGCGCAAGGCTCGAACATCAGGCGGAGCCAGAAGAGCGCGTTGAACTCGCTGATGCCCATCATGCGGGAAGCGGTAGCGCACGAGGTTCTCGTCGCCGATCGTCCCGGACTTCAGCCAATACTTCTCGACAGGCCGGAAGTCATCTCACGCAGCAGAGCGTCGCTGAACGGCGCGATGTGCCGCTGCCACGCTGACGCAGGGGTACCCCCAACTCGGGAACCCCTACATCTCAACGTACTCAGAGGGTCCGACAAGATCACTTGCGCGGCTTCGGTTTCCACACCACGAGCGCGGTCTCCTGCCGGATCGGGACCAGGTCCCGCCGGTAGGAGGCGTGCACCGCGGCGGCCGCGGAATCGGCTGCTGCCAACGCGTTCGCCAGTTCCTGGGTCAGTTCGGTGACCCGCTGACGCAGCGCGTCGACCTGGTTCTCCAGGTCGATGATCCGCTTTATGCCCGCGAGGTTCACGCCCTCGTCCTGCGAGAGACGCTGAACCTCGCGCAGCAGCACGATGTCGCGCATCGAGTACCGGCGCCCACCACCGGAGGTGCGCCCGGGAGAAACCAGGCCCATCCGGTCGTAGGACCGCAGCGTCTGGGCGTGCAGCCCGGACAGCTGGGCCGCCACCGAGATCACGAAGAACGGTGTGTCCTCATCAGTCCCGGGAGGGAAGGGAAAACCCACCGAACTCACCGCCCTTCAAGGAGTGCGTTCAGTTCACCGCGCGGGTCGTGGTCCTTGGTCACGTCCGCGTACGCCTCGAGGGCCTTGCGGGCCTCGGACGACATGTTGTTCGGCACCGTGACCTCCAGGGTGATCAGGAGATCGCCCGCGGTCCCGTCCCGCTTCGTGATCCCCTTGCCCCTGGCCCGCAGCACTCGCCCGGAGGCGGTGCCGGCGGGCACCTTCAAGGTCACCTTGCCGTCCAGCGTCGGCACGGTCAACGTCGTGCCGAGAGCCAGCTCGGCGAACGTCATCGGTGCCGAGAGCGTCAGGTCGTTGCCCTGACGGCCGAACACGCTGTGCGGGTTGACGTGCACGCGCACGAACAGGTCGCCGGACGGGCCGCCGTTGCGGCCTGGTTCGCCTTGTCCCGCAAGGCGAATCCGCTGGCCGTCGTCGACGCCCGACGGGATCCGCACGGTCAGCGTGCGGGTGCGGGTGCTGACGCCGTCGCCACCGCACTCGAGGCACGGGTCGTCGATGATCCGGCCGGTGCCGCGGCAGTCGCGGCACGGCTCGCTGAACGCGAACGCGCCCTGCGACCGCGTGACCAGGCCGGAACCCGAACAGGTGGCGCAGACGTGCGGTGTGGTGCCCGGCTTGGCGCCCGAGCCGCCGCACGTCGTGCAGGCGGCGGGGGACGACAGGCGCAGCGGCACCGTCGCTCCCCTCACCGCCTCGGTGAAGTCGATGCGGACGTCGGTCTCGACGTCCTCGCCACGGCGCGGTCGCGTGGCCGAGCCGGCCGAACCGCCGCGCCGGTTGAACAGGCCGCCGAGCAGGTCGCCCAGGCCGCCGCCACCGGTGCCCTGGGCGGCCCGGCCGAACAGGTCGTTGACGTCGAAGCCGCCGGCGCCACCGCCGAACCCGCCGGGGAAGCCACCGCCGCCCGCGAACAGGCGGCGGGCCTCGTCGTACTGCTTGCGCTTGGCCGGGTCCGACAGCACGCCGTAGGCCTCGGACACCGCCTTGAAGCGGGCCTCGGCCTTGGCGTCACCGGGGTTCGCGTCGGGGTGCAGCTCGCGGGCGAGCTTGCGGTACGACTTCTTGATCTCATCCGCCGACGCGTCGGAGGAGACACCCAGTTCGCGGTAGAAGTCCTTTTCGATCCAGTCCCTAGCACTCACCGGACGTCTCCTCCTTTCCAGTGCCGTGGCCGTCGGGCTTTGCCTCGTATTTCGCCGGTCAGACGGGTGGATCGCGGTGCCGGCCCCGCGTCCTCATGCTGGACCGCATGGGGGCGCGGGGCCGGTGCCCCGAGCCACCCTGCTGAGCGCCGAAAGACGCGGTGAAGACCGGCGGCCACGGCGCTAGCTCTCTTCGGCCTGCGGTGCCGCCGGCGCGGGCTCGTGGTCGGTCACCGCGACGAGCGCGGGCCGGACGAGCTTCTCGCCGAACCGGTAGCCGCGGCGCAGGACGGCGGTGACCGTCGGTCCGTCGACGTCCGGGGACGTGCTGTGCTGCACGGCCTCGTGCACCGACGGGTCGAACGCCTCGCCCTCGTGCGCGAACGGCTCCAGGCCGGTCTTGGCCAACGTGGAGACGAGCTTGTCCGCCACGGCCTTGAACGCGCCGGTCAGGTCGCCGTGCGCGGCGGCCCGTTCGACGTCGTCCAGCACCGAGAGCAGCTCGCCGGCCACGGACGCCTTCGCGTTGTTGATCACCGATTCCCGGTCGCGTTCCACCCGCTTGCGGTAGTTCGCGTACTCGGCGGTGAGCCGCTGGAGGTCGGCGGTGCGCTCGTCGAGCTGGGTCTTCAGCTCGGCGGCCACCTCGTCGACGACCTCAGCGACCAGGGGCTCGTCGGCCGGAGCAGTGCCTTCTTCCGGGCTTCCCTCGGCAGTGTGGGCCGGCGGCCGGACCTCACCCGTTTCGGGGTCGATCCGGCGCCGGTCGTTCACGACCACCTGAGGCTGCTCCTCGTCAGGGGCTGCGTGCCTCGGCTCGGTCACTTCTTCTCGTCCTCGTCCACGATCTCGGCGTCGACGACGTCGTCCTGGCCGGCCTTCGCACCGGCACCGGCGCTCGCACCCGGCGCGTCGGCACCAGGAGCCTCGGCGCCCGCGGCACCCGGAGCGTTGGCGTAGATGGCCTGGCCGATCGCCTGGGACTCGGTCGCGAGCTTCTCGACCGCCGTCTTGATGGCGTTGATGTCGGTGCCCTTGAGCGCCTCGTTCGCCTCGGCGATCGCGGCGTTGACCTTGTCCTTGATCTCGGCCGGGAGCTTGTCGTCGTTCTCCTTGACGACCTTCTCCGTCTGGTAGACGAGGGTCTCCGCCTGGTTGCGGACCTCGGCCTCCTCGCGGCGGCGCTTGTCCTCCTCCGCGTGGGCCTCGGCGTCCTTGACCATGCGGTCGATGTCGTCCTTCGGCAGCGCGGAGCCACCGGTGATCGTCATCGACTGCTCCTTGCCGGTGCCGAGGTCCTTCGCCGACACGTGGACGATGCCGTTCGCGTCGATGTCGAAGGTGACCTCGATCTGCGGCACGCCACGCGGGGCGGGCGGCAGGCCGGTCAGCTCGAACATGCCGAGCTTCTTGTTGTGCGCCGCGATCTCGCGCTCGCCCTGGAAGACCTGGATCTGCACGGACGGCTGGTTGTCGTCGGCCGTCGTGAAGGTCTCGGAGCGCTTGGTCGGGATCGTGGTGTTGCGCTCGATGAGCTTGGTCATGATGCCGCCCTTGGTCTCGATGCCGAGGGACAGCGGGGTGACGTCGAGCAGCAGGACGTCCTTGACCTCGCCCTTGAGGACACCGGCCTGGAGAGCCGCGCCGACAGCGACGACCTCGTCCGGGTTCACGCCCTTGTTGGGCTCACGGCCGCCGGTCAGCTCCTTGACGAGCTCCGCCACGGCGGGCATGCGGGTCGAGCCACCGACGAGCACGACGTGGTCGATGTCGCCGACGGAGATGTTGGCGTCCTTGATCACGTTGTTGAACGGCGCGCGGGTGCGCTCGAGCAGGTCGTTCGTGATCCGCTGGAACTCGGCGCGCGACAGCGTCTCGTCGAGGAACAGCGGGTTCTTGTCCGCGTCGACCGTGATGTACGGCAGGTTGATCGAGGCGTTGCTGGAGCTCGACAGCTCGATCTTGGCCTTCTCCGCAGCCTCGCGGATGCGCTGGAGGGCCATCTTGTCCTTGGTCAGGTCGATGCCGTTGGCCTGCTTGAACCGGTCGACCAGCCAGTCGACGATGCGCTGGTCCCAGTCGTCGCCACCCAGGTGGTTGTCACCGGAGGTCGCCCGGACCTCGACCACGCCGTCGCCGAGCTCGAGCAGCGAGACGTCGAACGTGCCGCCACCGAGGTCGAAGACCAGGATGGTCTGCTCCTTCTCGCCCTTGTCGAGGCCGTAGGCCAGCGCGGCGGAGGTCGGCTCGTTGACGATGCGCAGCACGTTGAGGCCCGCGATCTGGCCAGCCTCCTTGGTGGCCTGGCGCTGCGCGTCCTCGAAGTAGGCCGGGACCGTGATGACGGCGTCGGTGATCTCCTCACCCAGGTACGCCTCGGCGTCGCGCTTGAGCTTCATCAGCACGCGCGCGCTGATCTCCTGCGAGGTGTACTGCTTGCCGTCGATCTCGTCGGTCTTCCACGTGGTGCCGATGTGGCGCTTGACCGAGCGGATGGTGCGGTCGACGTTGGTGACGGCCTGGTTCTTCGCGGGCTGACCCACGAGCACCTCGCCGTTCTTGGCGAACGCGACGATGGACGGGGTCGTCCTCGAGCCCTCCGAGTTGGCGATGACCGTCGGCTCACCGCCCTCGAGAACGGCGACGACGGAGTTGGTCGTCCCCAAGTCGATGCCGACTGCACGCGCCATTGGAGTTCCTTCCGCTAGTACTTGTTGAGCGATGCTGGCTCAAGTTTGCCATCCCACCCAACCTTGAGCCTAACCGACTCAAGCTTTCTGACTGACCCAACGGCCGAGAAGATCTGGTTGTTCCCTCACAACGCGCCGAGGGCCACCCCTTGTGGAGTGGCCCTCAACACATCCCCCGATCGAACTCAGACCCCGAGCACGTCCACCCGTCCCGAGCCGGTGGTGACCTTGAGCTCCAGCGTCGCGTTCGGATCCGTCGGCACGTTGATCCTGCGTTCATCGCCGCTCGACGACCCGCTGACCTTGTACGGACCTCCTGGCACCTTCACCTTGACGTCGCCGGAGCCGGTGTCGACCCGCACCGACTTGGCCGCGGTCAGGGCCAGCTCGATCCGGCCGGAGCCGGCGTCCGCGGTCACCTCGTTCTCCAGCGCGGTGCCGTCGATGTCACCGGAGTCGGTGCTGACCAGCACTTTGCCCTTCACCGAGTCGAGCTGGATGCGGCCGGAGCCCAGGTCGGCGGTCACGGCGCCGTTGACCCTGGTGGCGGTGAAGTCACCGGATCCGGCCTTCGCCTTGACGTCCCCGGAGATGTCGCGGGTGGTGATCCTGCCGGAGCCGGTCCGGAAGTCGACGGAGGCCAGCCCCTCCACGGTCACGTCTCCCGAACCGGTGTCACCGATCACCGAGATGTCCGCGGACGGGACCACGACGTCGTAGTTGATCTCGCAGTCCCTGCCGCAGCCGTCCAGCACCAGCGTGCTGCCCTCGACGCGGTGCGCGATGCCCGAAGGCTTGTTGTCCCTCGCGTGCTCGACCTTGCGGTGGATCTTCGTCTCGGTAAGCCCCTGCTGGTACCGGATCGACACGTTCCCCGAGCCGTCTTCGCCACGCACCTTCACCGACGTGACCTTTTCCGAGACGACGTTGTCGTCCTCGAACTCGTACTTCATGATGCGAATGCCACAGGACGACAGCACTGTGAGCACCGCCCCCGCCACCAATGCCACCAGCGCCGTCCTCATCATGAGCACAAAAGTAGAGGTGGTGGCACTCAGCTACACGGCAGACAACCCCCGAAGGCGGGGTGGGGTTGTCCCTACCTGTGTCGAACAGATTCAGACCAGGTCTTCGAGGACCGCGCGCAGGGCCGGAGCGGTGCGGGCGGGGTCGTTCAGGAACCGCGTCGACGCGAGCACGTGGGCCGGCGCGATCCGTTCCCACAGCAGGCCGTCGACCGGCACCTCGACGATGTGCAGTTCCACGCTCTGCGCCCACCGGCCGATCCGCGACTCGATGCCGCGCAGCACGTCGCCGATCGGCAACGCCGCTGGGCTCTGCACGCGGTGCAGCTGTTCGATGCCGGGCTTCAGCGCGAGCACCGCGGCCCTGCTGGCCGGCCGGGTCAGCAACGCCTCGGCGTCCTCCGGCGTGGGCGGCTCGGCTCCGCGCGTGCACGCGTCCAGCGCGTCGGCCCACCAGCCCGGCCACTCGGCGGTCACGGCGGCGCGGTCGACGCCCGCGGGCACCTGCACCGGCAGCGGGGGCTCCAGGCCCGGCACGTGCGGCTCGACGTCGACCGACAGGGCCAGGGCGTCCCGCACGTAGAGCGCTGCCAGCAGCCCCAGGCTCACCCCGTGGCTGATGCCGGACACCTCTCGCGCGAACTTCATGACCTCATTGTTCCCTCGTCGCGGCCGGGAAATCGTCGCGGCCGCAGATCAAGAAGGACACGATTGGCTCCAGCTCCTCCTCGTTCGGAGCAACATCGGCTATCAGGCCCTGGATCAGCAGCCCGTCGACGGCCGCGAGGAACGCGCGGAACGCCACCGGGTCCGCCGGCCGGACCGCCTCCACGGCCAGGTCGAGCCACCGGCGCGCAGCCGCCTTCAGCTCGGGACGCCGACCGGCCAGCAGGTACAGCTCGTACTCGGCGAGCGTGCGGCCTCGGTTCTCGTTCAGGGCCTTGGCCAGGCTCGCGGCGATCGCACGGGCGGTGCCACCACTCGCGACGACCTTCAGCATCTCGTCGCACAGCGCTTCGGTGGACCACAGCAGCGTCGCGATCAACAGGTCGTCGAGCGACGCGAAGTAGTAGGTCGGCGCCGTCGTCGGCACGCCTGCTTCGCGGGCCACGCTGCGGTGCGTCACACCGGCGATGCCGTCGCGTTCGATCACGCGCAGGGTGGCCTCGACGATGGCCTGGCGCTTCTTCTCGCCACGCGCCCGGCGGCCGTCGATCTTCGGACTGTCTGCGACTGTGGTCAGTGCGTCCTCCCGAGTTCGAGCGTCACCACGCCTCCGATGATCAGGGCCAGCCCGATGACCATCGTGGGGTTGAGGGTCTCGCCGAGGAACTTCCAGCCGATGATCGCAACGGCTGCAACACCGACAGCTGACCACACGGCGTATGCGACGCCTACGGGCATACCCAACTTCAACGCGCGCGAAAGGGCCGTGAAGGCGATGGCGTAACCGACGACGACCACGACTGACGGCCACAGTCTGCTGAATCCCTCGGACAGCTTCAACGACACGGTGGCGGCGATTTCACCCACGATCGCCGCAGCGAGATACAGGTACAACACGGCGACCTCCGGCAGCTCAGGGCAACTACTTGAACGATTGTTCCATAAGTTTTTGATCAAGTTCCGGATACTTGACCGGTACGCGAGGAGACACCGGCCACGTCCAAGTGGTTACTCACCAGTAACGTGGCCTAGACTCCCGCCATGACCCTCCAGCTGGTTCTCGGACTCGTCGCCGTGGCGGTGAGCGTCGTCGCCTGGGGCGTGTTCGTCGCCGCCGTGCTGAAGCAGATCAAGATCATCCGGCTCGGCCAGCCGGACGGGACCCGCTTCGGGCCGTTCGGGCCGCGGCTGAAGACGATGATCGTCGAATTCGTCGCGCACACCAGAATGGCGAAGTTCCGTTCGGTCGCCCCGTGGCACTGGATGGTGATGTGGGGCTTCCTCATCGGCTCCGCGGTGCTGTTCGAGGCCTACGGCGAGGTGTTCGACCCGCACTTCCACTGGCCGATCATCGGCACGTGGTCGGTCTGGCTGCTGCTCGTCGAGCTGCTGGGGCTCGGCACCGTCGTCGGTGGCGTGGCGCTCGCGATCATCCGCCAGCGCAACCACCCGCGCCGTGCCGACCGGGTCTCCCGCTTCCAGGGTTCCGACTTCAAGTCCGCCTACTTCGTCGAGGCGGTCGTGATCATCGAGGGTGTCGGCATCCTGATGGTCAAGGCGTTCAAGCAGTCGAGCGGCCTCGAGGTCGCGCCGCTGTGGACGTCGTTCGTGTCGCAGCCGCTCGCGCAGATCCTGCCCGCCGCGCCCGTCTGGGTGTCGGTGATGGCGCTGGTCAAGCTGCTGAGCGGCATGATCTGGCTGATCGTGGTCGGCCGGAACCTGACGATGGGTGTCGCCTGGCACCGGTTCTCGGCGTTCTTCAACATCTACTTCAAGCGCGAGGACGACGGCGGCGTCGCGCTCGGCGCCCTGAAGCCGATGATGTCCGGCGGCAAGGTGCTGAACCTGGAGGAGGCCGACCCGGACAAGGACGTGTTCGGCGTCGGCAAGGTCGAGGACTTCACCTGGAAGGGCGTTCTCGACTTCTCCACCTGCACCGAGTGCGGCCGCTGCCAGTCGCAGTGCCCCGCGTGGAACACCGGCAAGCCGTTGTCGCCCAAGCTGGTCATCACGCAGCTGCGCGACCACATGTACGCCAAGGCGCCGTACCTGCTGGCCGGCGGCTCGCGCGACATGGCCGGTGACGAGGTCGGCCTGACCGAGGACAAGTACGAGGACTACAAGAAGCGCCTCGAGTCCATCGACGTGCTGGCGATGGCGGAGTCCGAGCGCCCGCTGGTCGGCGGCCCGGACGAGCTGGGCGTCATCGACCCCGAGGTGCTGTGGTCCTGCACCACCTGCGGCGCGTGCGTCGAGCAGTGCCCGGTGGACATCGAGCACGTCGACCACATCGTCGACATGCGCCGCTACCAGGTGCTGATCGAGTCGAACTTCCCGACCGAGCTCGGCGGCATGTTCAAGAACCTGGAGAACAAGGGCAACCCGTGGGGTCAGAACTCCAAGGACCGCCTGGCGTGGACCGACGGCCTCGAGTTCGAGGTGCCGGTGTTCGACGGCGAACTGGGCGACGCCGAGTACCTGTTCTGGGTCGGCTGCGCCGGTGCGTTCGAGGACCGCGCGAAGAAGACCACCCGCGCCGTCGCCGAGCTGCTGCACACCGCCGGGGTCAAGTACACCGTGCTCGGCCCGGAGGAGACCTGCACCGGTGACCCGGCCCGCCGCGCCGGCAACGAGTTCCTCTTCCAGATGCTCGCGCAGCAGAACGTGGAAGTCCTGAACTCGGTCTTCGAGGACCGGCCTCTTGGCCAGCGCAAGATCGTTGTCACGTGTGCGCACTGCTTCAACACGCTGGCGAACGAGTACCCGCAGGTCGGCGGCACCTACGAGGTCGTGCACCACACGCAGCTGCTGAACAAGCTGGTGCGCGAACGCCGTCTGGTGCCGGTCGCGCCGGTCACCGAGGACGTCACCTACCACGACCCGTGCTACCTGGGCCGTCACAACAAGGTCTACGAAGCACCGCGTGAGCTCATCGGGGCGTCCGGCGCGAAGCTGCGCGAGATGCCGCGGCACGAGGAACGCTCCATGTGCTGCGGTGCCGGTGGCGCCCGCATGTGGATGGAGGAGCGGATCGGCAAGCGCATCAACGTCGACCGCGTGGACGAGGCGCTGTCCACCGCGCCGTCGAAGATCGCGACCGGCTGCCCGTTCTGCCGCGTGATGCTCACCGACGGCGTGACCGCCCGTCAGTCCGACGGCCAGGCGGGCGCGCACGTCGAGGTCGTGGACGTCGCGCAGATGCTGCTGGAGTCCGTGAAGCGCGGCCAGCCGGCGCCGGCCGCCGAGGACGCCAACGCCTGATCCAGGCCAGAGAAATGCCCTCGGTCCGCTGTGGACCGAGGGCATTTTCCGTTGGTGGGTCAGTCCTTGTCTGTGATCTTGTCGTAGATCACGTTCAGCACCCAGCCGGTCAGGGCGACGATGATCGCGCCCCAGAAGGCCGGCCAGAAGCCGTCGACGCGGAACGGGAGGTCCAGCTGCTCGGCGATCCACCCGGTGAACATGAACAGCAGCGCGTTCACCACGAGCCCGATCAAGCCGAGCGTGACCAGGTAGAACAGGCAGCCGAAGAACTTCACGAGCGGCTTCACGACCGCGTTCACCAGGCCGAAGATCACCGCGACGCCGATCAGCGTGAGGATTCTCGAACCGGTGGTGCCCTCGCCCAGGTCGATGCCGGGAAGGGCGGTCGACACCCAGACCGCCACGGCGGTCAGCAGCACATGCACCAAGATGCCCATGCCGCGCAGACTAGCCGTGACGGGTCCTAAGTGGTCAGGAACGTCGGCGGCGCGCCACGAAGAACGCACCCGCACCGGCCGCGAGCAGCAGTGCGCCGAGGCCCAGGAAGCCGAGCGGCGACGCGCCGGTCGACGCGAGACCCGACTTGTTGCCCGCCTGCGTCACGGCCGGCGTGGTCGTGGTGGTCGGCGCGGCGGTCTGCGAGGTCGAGGACGGTGCGGACGGCGCGCTCGTGACGGCCTTCTCGACGACCTTGATCTTCGTGCTGACCACGTTGTTCTTGTGGTCGACGTCCGGCAGGCCGCCGCTGTGGATGAAGCGCACCATCGCGTGCACCTCGTCGTACTTGATGTCGTCCAGCTCGATCTTCAGAGCGACCTCGATCTGCTGACCGGGGAGGATCTTGTTGATGACCCTGAAGTCGTCGTCGGTGCCCGGCTGCACCGTCACGTTGTCGCTGTGGGACACGAGCTTCGCGAAGAAGCTGCCCAGGACGACCTCCGGCGCGACCGGCACGTCGCCCTTGTTCGACAGCGTGAGCTTGAGGTCGATCTGCTCGCCGCGGGTGTAGACGTCCTCGAGCGGCGTGATCGCGGACGCGATGGCGATGTCGGCCTTGGCTTCGAAGTAGCGCAGATCGATTCGCTGCGTGCGGTCGTTGAGGTTCGGCGACACCGCACGCGTGCCGGTCAGCCAGTCGACGTCGTAGTCGGTCTTCGGCTTGGCCAGCGCCAGGCCGCTCTTCTTGATCTCCGGCGCGATGACGGTCAGGTCGCCGATGGGGAGGTCGAGCAGGTAGGAACCGTCCGCGGCGGCCTCGGCCTCGACGTTGAGGTCGGCACCGGTCTGCGTCTTGCCGGTGACCTTGACCTTGCCGCCGTGCGTCTTCTCGGTCTCCTGCTTCACGCCGTCACCGTTCGCGTCGACGAAGGTGAAGCCGTTGAGGAAGGTGCCGCGCAGCGGGAAGTTGGCGTCCGACTTGGACTCCGACGTTTCGTAGCCCAGCTTGGTGGTCGTGAAGTCGTACATGTCGTTGTTGTTGACCGCGTACTTCGGGCCCTTCGGCAGGACGGCCTTGAACTTGCCGTCCGCACCGGTCGGGAAGCTCCCGACCAGTTCGTTGGTGCCCTCGACGTAGATCCGGACGCCGTTGCCGTTGGCGCGGACGCTCTCACCTTCGGTGAAGGTGTTGTCGCCGTTGCGGTCGAGGAAGAACAGACCCTCGATGGTGATCTTGTCCTCCTGCGCGAGGGCAGGAGTGCCCGCCGCGGTCAGGGCGAGGCCTGCGGTCAGTACGACCGCGAGGTGCTTCTTCACGTTGTCCCCCAAGGACATTGGTATGTCAGGAACGGCGGCGACGCGCGACGAAGAACGCCGCGGCGCCGGCCGCGAGCAGCAGTGCGCCGAGGCCCAGGAAGCCCAGCGGCGAGGCGCCGGTCGAGGCGAGGCCGGAGCTGTTGCCCGCCTTGGCCACGGCCGGAGTGGTCGTGGTGGCCGGCGCGGCGGTCTGCGAGGTCGAGGACGGCGCGCTCGGCTCGGTGGTGGTGCTCTTCTCGACGACCTTGATCGGCAGGCGCACGACGTTGTTCTTGTGGTCGACGTCCTTGAGGTTGCCGAAGTTGAAGCGCGCGATCGGCCACACCTCGTCGAAGGTGACGTCGTTCAGCTCGACCTTCAGCGTGACCTTCACCTGCTGTCCGGGAAGGATCTTGCTGACGGTCTCGAAGTCGTCGTCCCTGCCGTTGAGCATCTTGATGTTGTCGCTGTGGGACAGCAGCTTCGCCATGAACTCGGCCATGACCACGGACGGCACGATCGGCACGTCACCCTTGTTCGTGAGCGTCAGCTCGACGTCGATCTGCTCGCCGAGGACGTAGGAGGCCTTGGCCGGCACGACCGCGGCCGCGACGGCGATGTCCGCCTTGGCCTCGAAGTACAGCACCTCGAGTGGAGCCGGCCCCTCGAACTCGCCGAGCGTGAACTCGAGAGTGCCGGTGGCCCAGTCGATCGGGTGCGTGCCGGTCGGCTTGACCAGCGCCAGGCCGCGCTGCGTGTAGTCGGCCGCGACGAACTCGTACTTGCCGAACGGCAGGTCGTCGACGCTGAACTGACCGTCCTCGCCGGGCATGCCGATCGGCTTGCCGTTCAGCGTCCCCGGCGACAGCAGTTCCTCGCCGGTCTGCCGGACACCGTCCCGGTTGCGGTCGTGGAAGGAGTGACCCGCGATGCCTTTGCCGCGCACGCCGAAGTCGACGGTCCCCCCTTCCGACGTGACGGTCCGCGAAGTGGTGGGCGTGTACCGCGCGCCGGACACCTGCACGTCGTACTTGCCGGTAGGCAGATCCCGCGCCGCGTAGCGACCCTTGTCGTCGGTCGCGTACTCGCCGACGACGTCACCGCCGCCGTGCTTGCTGATCTTCACGATTTTCGTCTCGCCGGCGAGCACCGCTTCACCGTCGAACTTCTTGTCACCGTTGCGGTCGAGCCAGACCAGGCCCTCGATGGTGATCTTCTCGTCCTGCGCCGCGGCCGACGTGGCCGCGGCAGGCAGCACGAGAGCAGCCGTCATCGCGACGGCGAAGAACTTCTTCACTGATCCCCCAGCGTTCGATTGCTCCACTTAGGACATCGGAACACCGGGGGTTCAGCGTTGCATGATTCCCGTCACTCGGACAGTGGATAGCCGCCCATGTCGTACCCCTCCCTCTCGCGCCAGTTAGCACGATATCGGATAGTACGAGTTCGTAGCAATTACTCCTTGCTGTCGAGCGCGAGCCTGGTGCGACGGTGCGCGGGCCCCAGTTCACCGCTCAGCACTTCCATCACCTGACGCAGCAGGTCGCGCAGGTTCTCCAGATCGCCGCCGGGCAGCGCGGTGAAGAGGTCTCGCTCCCGTTCGGCCTGGCCGGCGACGATCTGCAGGAAGATCTCGCGCCCGGCGTCGGTCAGCGTGGCGGGCAACGACCGGCGGTCACTCGGGTCGAGCTCGCGCAGGACGAGCCCCGCCTTCTCCAGCCGGTCGAGGCGGCTCGTGATCGTGGTGGCCGGGCTCAGCGTGCCGTTCGCGAGCTGCTTGGGCGTGAGCCGGTGCGGCGGCCCGATCCAGAAGAGCCGGGCGAGGATCTCGTAGTCGGCGCGGTTGAGCCCGTGCGGCGCGGCGATCTCCGTGGCGAGGAAGTCGAGGTACTTGCTGATCTGGTGCACCCGGTCGACCACGCCTTCGACCACCGGATCGATCGCCGGAACCATGGCCCTCCACGACTCGACCTCGGCATCGGTGTCGTCCGCACCACGCTTGCCCATCCCACGATGGTAGTTGCGCTGGTTAGGTCGCCCCGACATGCAGAACGGCCCGCGCCTCTCCCGAACGCGGGCCGTTCCGTCTTACCCCCTGGTGATCAGCGTTCCCCCCGGTGCAGATCCCAGCCTTAAGACACCGCAGACCTTCCAGATGTTGCCCCGGGATTGGAATGTCACTCGAATGGCCTAACCACTCGCTGCCGCGCCCGGCGCCCGGCGCCCGCCTAGGCTGATCGTCATGAGCGAGAAGCCGCAGGGCTCAGGCGAAAGCACACTCACCGTCGTACTCGCCCTGCTGGTGAATCTGGCGATCGCGATCATGAAGGCCATCGCGGGCGTCCTGACCGGTTCGGCCGCCATCCTCTCCGAGGCCGCGCACTCGGTCGCCGACACGTTCACCGAAGCGCTCCTGCTGACGGCGCTGCGCCGTTCCGACCGTCCCGCGGACCGCCGCCACCCGTTCGGCTACGGCAAGGAGCGCTACTTCTGGTCGTTGCTGGCTGCCGTCTCGATCTTCGCCTCGGGCGCGATGTTCGCGTTCTACGAGGGCTTCCGCACGGTCTTCGGCGAGCCGGAGGAACAAACCCGCCCCCTGGTCGGCTACCTCGTGCTGGGCCTGGCCTTCGCCATGGAAAGCGTGTCGTGGACCCAGGCGTTCCGGCAGGTCCGCTCCGAATCCGCCGCGCACGGCCGCGGTTTCTGGGACTTCCTGCGAGTCTCCGACGACCCGACCGTGAAGACGGTGTTCCTGGAGGACTCCGCCGCCCTGATCGGTCTGCTGCTCGCCTTCGCGGGCCTCGGCCTGCACCAGCTCACCGGCTCGTCGCTGTGGGACGGCCTCGCCTCGCTGGCGATCGGCGTGCTACTGGCCCTGGTGGCGTACGTGCTGGCCCGCACCAACAAGGGCCTGCTGATCGGCCGGCAGGCAGACCCGGTGATGGTGAAGGCGATCTGGCACCAACTGGCCGAGGCGCCCGAAGTGGACGCCGTGGTCGACGTGCTGACGATGCTGATCGGCACCGACCGCGTGCTGCTGTGCGCGCGACTCGACTTCACCGACACCCTGACGGCGTTCGAACTGGAGAACGCGTGCGTGCGCATCTCCGCCGAACTGCGTTCGTCGTTCCCGGACCTGGACGAGATCTTCCTGGAACCCGTACCGCGCACAGACCCCGACCTGCGCCGCCGCGTCCTGGAGCGCTACGGCTTCTAACGTCGCGTGTCGGTGCGGTGGAAGTTGAGGTAGGCCCGGCTCGGCGTGGGCCCGCGCTGCCCCTGGTACCGGCTGCCGGCCTGCTTCGACCCGTACGGGTGCTCCGCCGGGCTGGACAGCTTGAACAGGCACAGCTGCCCGATCTTCATGCCGGCGTGCAACGTGATCGGCAGGTTCGCGACGTTCGACAACTCCAGCGTGATGTGGCCGGAGAAGCCGGGGTCGATGAAGCCGGCCGTGGAGTGCGTCAGCAGCCCGAGCCGCCCGAGGCTGGACTTGCCTTCGAGCCGCCCTGCCAGGTCGTCCGGCAGCGTGACCAGCTCGTAGGTGGACCCGAGCACGAACTCGCCGGGGTGCAGCACGAACGGCTCACCCTCCGGCGTCTCGACCAGGCTCGTGAGGTCGTCCTGCTGGATCGACGGGTCGATGTGGGTGTACTTCGTGTTGTTGAAGACCCGGAAGAACCGGTCCAGCCGGACGTCGATGCTCGACGGCTGAATCATCTCGACGTCGAACGGGTCGAGGTGGAGACGGCCGGACTCGACCTCTTTGCGCAGATCCTGGTCACTCAGCAGCACCCCGACAGGCTAACCGAGTTGGCTCCGTTGGCCAGCCGGGACGGTGGGACGTCACGCTGCCACTCTGTGTATGATCGGCGACGAGCTTGCTCATGCGGGTGTAGTTCATTGGTAGAACGACAGCTTCCCAAGCTGTAGAGGCGGGTTCGATTCCCGTCACCCGCTCGAAACCGGTGACCGGCGTGTGTCCGCGAAAAGCGCGGACCTCGCCGGTTTCGGTGTTTTCTGGGGGCCAAGCCCCCAGACCCCAGCCGGCGGGCGCCGCCCCCGGACCCCCGTCCCAGGTCGGTCGACCTGGGCCCTCGTTGTGATGTTGCAAGCACGTCACGGCATGTTCATCGCCGTCGAGGTGCTTGTCAGCTGTACGGCTTCGGCGGCGGCAATGTGGGGTCAAGCGGACGCTATCGCTGCTTCTCTCGTTTCACCGGTAGGTTCGGGACCGTGGCTGACTCCCGACGCGACCTGCTGCGCTGGCAGTTCGAGATGACCTGGTCGCTGTTCGAGTACCACCTGGAGCTGCTCGACCCGGCCGACCTCCTCTGGGAACCCAAGAGCCCGCACGTCTTCACCATGCGCCACAACGGCACGACCTGGGACAGGGACTGGCCGACTCCCGAGCAGGAATCCGTCGGGGTGGCGACGATGGCGTGGCTGACGTGGCACATCGGCTGGTGGTGGGCGGGTGCGATCGACCACGTGCAGGAGAACCAGCCGCGTGAGGTCACCTGGCCAGGCCCGGAGCAGGCGATCGGCTGGCTGCGCGGTCTGCGCGAGGAGTGGCTCGGCACGCTCGAAAGCGCGGACCTCGACGCGGAGGCCACCTTTCCGTGGCCTGACGGGTCCATGACGGTGGCGCACACCGCGGCGTGGGTGAACGCCGAACTGATGAAGAACGTGGCCGAGATCGGGCAGCTGCGACGTCTAGTCGACCGGTAGGCCCCACGGCCGGCGGTCCAGCTCCACCCAGCCGCCCCCACGAGCCAGCGCCGCCCGCACCCCCGCCACGTGGTCAGCGAACGACGCCAGATCCCCGTGCAGCAGCTCAGCGCGTTCAACATCCAGCGGATGCGTGTCGTCGTGCCACAGATCAACCGCGAACGAGGCCACGAACGACATGGACTGCAGCAGCTGCAACAGGGCCACGGAAGGCCGTGCGGTCTCGGCGAGGTACGAAAGCCGGATGTCCTCGCACACCGCCAGCAGCGCGCGCACCTGACGGATGGCGTCGGCCGGGGTGCCGTCCCACGACGGGTCCGGCCACACGCGGTCGCTCAGCTCCAGCCAGAGCCGCCACCCCGTGGCCAGTTCCGCGTCGTCTGCAGGACACCACTTACCCATGCATCCACTGTGCATGCGAAAGAGCGCATAGGTCTCGTGACGATGACGCACGCCACGGGAACCGACGGGTGACATATACGTCCTGTAACGCATGACGCGTGCCTGGCAAGGACAAAGCGTGAAGAGCCTCGCGTTCGGGCTCGGGATCGGCGCGGTTCTCACACTGCTCGCGCTACCTGCGCTCAAGTACGAGGCGGCTGACCACGCCAATCTCGCCACCCGGATCCTGGCTTACGGCTTCCTGCTCGTGCCCATCGCCGTGGTGACGGTGCTGCGGAGTTCGTTCCCCGTCACGCACACGACCGGGCTCGTGGCGGGTGCTACCACCGTGCTGGCGCTGAGCACGATGACCTACACCGGCACGCCCATGCCCTACGTCTGGCTCGCGGCGGCGACCCTGTTCGGGTGCGCCGCCGCGAGGATCAGGCAGAACGAACGCGCCGCGATTACGCCTTGACGGCTGCCACGTCGGGCTCGTCGGACTTCAGCGAGTCGATGAGCGCGTCGCGTTCGGCGGTGGGTTCCGGCTTCAGGAAGCCGACCGCCAGGTACAGGACCAGCGAGACCAGCAGCGGCGTCGAGACGATCAGGGCCTGCGAGACGACGAAGTCCTTCAGGAACTGCTGTTCGACGTAGAGGAAGATCCAGGTGCTGAGGCCACCGATGGTCGACGTCAGGGCTGCCGTCGGGCCGATCTTGCGGAACCACGGGAGCAGGCCGAGCATCAGCGGGATCGCGATCGGGCCCATCGTGGCCGCCACCAGGGCGATCACGACCTTCAGGACAAAGCCCTTGGTGTCCGCGGTCAGTGCGATGGTCATCGACAGGCCGATGAACAGGAACGTGGTGATCCGCGCCAGCTTCAGCTGTGCTTCCGCGGTCATCTCACGGGCGCCCTTCCAGATGCGCGGAAGGATGTCGCGGGTGATGACGGCGGTGATGACGTTGGCGTCGGAGGAGACCATCGCCATCGTGTGCGAGAAGAAGCCGGCGAGGACGAGGCCCACCATGCCCGCGGGGAGCATGGCCTTGCCCATCTCGACGTAGGCCTGCTCGGCGTTGGCGCCCATGCCCGGGACGATCAGCGGGGCCGCCCACATCGGGAAGAACAGGATGAGCGGCCAGACGAGCCACAGGGCGGCGGACAGCAGGGCCGAGCGCTTCGCCGCGAAGCCCGACGGGGCCGCCATGTAGCGCTGGGCCAGGTTCCACATGCCGCCGTTGTACTCAAGCGTCTTGATCAGGAAGAGCGCCATGAAGAACGTGAGGGTGTAGGGGCCGGTCAGCGGGTCGCTGTGGCTCGGCGGGAGCTGGTCCCAGATCGTCCACATGAAGTTGATGCCGCCGAAGTGCGACGCCACCGCGAAGAACATCGCGAAGCCGGCGAGGCCCTGGATGATGAACTGGCCGAAGTCCGTCAGGGCGTCCGCCCACAGACCGCCGAGCACCGAGTAGACCATCGTGACGACGCCGACGAGCGCGATGCCCCAGAAGATCGGGACTCCGGCGAAGCCCTGCAGCAGCAACGCGACGGCGACCCACTTGGCCGCGATGTCGACGACCTTCAGGCCTGCGCCCGCCCACGCCATGAGCTGCTGCGTCGGCACGTTGTAGCGGATTGCCAGGTACTCGAGCGGCGACTTCACGTCGTGCTTGGCGCGCAGCCGGTTCCAGGCGGGCGCCCAGAGGAACGCGCCGATCCCGACACCGATTCCGATCGTCAGCGACCACCAGATGTAGACCGTGAGGCCGAGCCGGTACGCCTCCGCCGCGAACGCGACGAACATGACGGCGCTGTATCCGGACATGTGGTGCGAAATCCCTGACAGCCACCACGGCATCTTGCCGCCTGCGGTGAAGAAGTCGGCGATGTTCCTGATCCGCCCTCGGGACCAGAGCCCGATGCCGACCATCACCACGAAGTAACCGGCGACCACGATCCAATCGAGGGTGCCCATGTGACCTCCTTGCGTGCACACACGTGTGCCCGCGAGAGCACCAGGCCTCATGGCGGCGGAACCTGGCACATCCGCACGGGATATGTGACGTAGGTCTTACGAGACTGTTGCCCCGCGGCGGAAGACCTTCAGCTGTCTTGAATCACATTCGTGATCCTTGTTCACCCACGTGAACCGGCTATTCCGCGTCACACGTCCGAGGGAACGACGTCTCTTCTGCGGAAGCACGAACGGAGGTGCTGATGCTCTCGTCTGGCCGGCCTGCTCCCGGCGTCGCGCTGATCGACCCCGTGCCGTTGTACCGCGAAGGCCTGTCCGCCCTGATCAGGCGGACTCCGGGGCTGCGCTGGCTCGGTTCCACGGGCGATCTGCACGCGGCCGTTCGCCTGCACGAACGACTGCGCCCCGACGTGCTGCTCATCGACTCCGTGCTCGATCCGGTGGGCCACCTGGCCCGGCTGCTGGTCGAGCGCGACCCGACTTTGCTGATCATCGGACTGGTCCGCGACGCGCACTCGCACGCGAACTACGTGACGAGCGTGCTGGAGGCGGGGGTGCACGGCGTCGTGCCGCGAAGTGCCCAGCCCGAGCAGATCGTGCGGGTCATCGCCGAGACGTGCAGGTCACGCGGTTACGTGCACCCCGACCTGCGCCCGAAGGAACGGCCGACGCTCACCCGGCGCGAGTACGAGGTGCTGACGCTCATCGCGGACGGCTTGGAGAACCAGCAGGTGGCGGACGAGCTCATCGTGTCCGTGGAGACCGTGCGGACCCACGTGAAGGGCATCCTGCGCAAGCTCAGCGCCCGCGACCGGACGCACGCGGTGTCGCTCGCGTACCGGTCAGGGCTGCTGATCGGCACCGCGCGCACGCCAGGCGTCGAGTAGGAGGGCACCCAGCACCGCCAGGCCCGCACACGCGCCCGGAAGCCTCGATCGGACCTCGGGATCGACGTACTCGCGCATCTCCGCACGCTGGCCCCGGCAGTGCCCGCTGAAGTCGCTGTCGCGATCCCGAGCGCCCGATACGCGCCTGACCGGCTCTCATGCCCGATTCAGGTCCCCGAGAGGACTGTCTGTTTCGCCACCAGTGGGTGGTCGCCCTTGCCGGGGTTACTGTCGGGTAATACTCTGTTGTTACCGGTCAGTAGGCGACCCCGCCGCGACCCTGAGGAGTGAGCTGACGAGATGGGCCACTACAAGAGCAACGTCCGGGATCTCGAATTCAACCTGTTCGAGGTCTTCAACGTGCAGGACCACCTCGGCAAGGGGCCGTTCGAGCAGTCCGACGAGGACACCGCGCGCGGCGTTCTGTCCGAGATGAAGACTCTCGCGGAGGGTCCGCTCGCGGACTCGTTCGCCGACGCCGACCGGAACCCGCCGAAGTACGACCCGGCGACGTTCTCGGCGACCCTGCCGGAGTCGCTGAAGAAGTCGTACCAGGCGATCTGGGACGGCGAGTGGTACCGGATGTTCCTGCCCGAGGCGCTGGGCGGCTTCGGCACGCCGCCGTCGGTCGCCTGGGCCGCGTCCGAGATGATCCTCGGCGCCAACCCTCCGATCTACATGTACCTGGCCGGCCCGAGCTTCGCGACGGTCGTCTACAACAACGGCACCGAGCGCGACCAGCACTGGGCGCAGCTCATGATCGACCGCGGCTGGGGCGCCACGATGGTGCTGACCGAGCCGGACGCCGGTTCCGACGTCGGCGCGGGCCGCACCAAGGCGATCAAGCAGGACGACGGCTCCTGGCACATCGAAGGCGTGAAGCGCTTCATCACGTCCGGCGACCAGGACCTCACCGAGAACATCATGCACATGGTGCTGGCGCGTCCCGAGGGCGAAGGCATCGAGGCGAAGCCCGGCACCAAGGGCCTCTCGCTGTTCCTCGTGCCGAAGTTCCACTTCGACCCGCAGACCGGTGAGCTGGGCGAGCGCAACGGTGCCTTCGTGACCAACGTCGAGCACAAGATGGGCATCAAGGCGTCCACCACGTGCGAGCTGACGTTCGGCCAGCACGGCGTCCCTGCCCAGGGCTGGCTGCTGGGCGAGGTGCACGACGGCATCGCGCAGATGTTCGACGTCATCGAGTACGCCCGCATGATGGTCGGCACCAAGGCCATCGCGACGCTGTCGACCGGCTACCTGAACGCGCTGTCCTACGCCAAGGAGCGCGTGCAGAGCGCCGACCTGACGCGCATGACGGACAAGACCGCCCCGCGCGTCACCATCACCAACCACCCCGACGTGCGCCGCAGCCTGATGCTGCAGAAGGCGTACGCCGAGGGCCTGCGCGCGGTGTACCTGTACACCGCGACGTTCCAGGACAAGGTGATGCTCGGCGGCGAGGACGCGGAGCTCGCGGCGAAGGTCAACGACCTGCTGCTGCCGATCGTCAAGGGCGTCGGCTCCGAGCGCGCGTACGAGCAGCTGGCGCAGTCGCTGCAGACCCTGGGCGGCTCCGGCTTCCTGCAGGAGTACCCGATCGAGCAGTACATCCGGGACTCGAAGATCGACTCGCTGTACGAGGGCACCACGGCCATCCAGTCGCTGGACTTCTTCTTCCGGAAGATCATCCGCGACAAGGGCCAGGCGCTCGCGTTCATCAACGGCGAGATCCAGTCCTTCCTCGACAACGAGGGCGGCAACGGTCGCCTGAAGGAGGAGCGCGCGCTGCTCAAGCAGGGTCTCGAGGACCTGCAGGGCATGCTCGGCTCGCTGGTCGGCTTCCTGACTTCGTCGCAGGAAGACGTCCGCAACCTCTACAAGGTCGGCCAGAACTCGGTCCGCCTGCTGATGACCGCGGGTGACGTGCTCGTCGGCTGGCTGCTGCTGCGGCAGGCCGAGGTCGCGCTGCAGAAGCTCGACGGTGCGCCGTCGGCCAAGGACAAGGCGTTCTACGAGGGCAAGATCGCCGTGGCGTCGTTCTTCGCGAAGAACGTGCTGCCGGAGCTCACCGCCCGCCGCAAGATCGCCGAGACGACCGACAACGCGCTGATGGACATCGACGAGAGCGTCTTCTAAGCGCTGCAACGGAAAACGGGTCCGCTCACCTCCTGCCCGAGGTGAGCGGACCCGTTTCTCATTCCTTGAGTGCGCGTGCGGCGACGAAGCAGTAGACGCCGAACGCGGCGATGCCGATCGCGACCGCGGTGAGCAGGAACATGCCGTAAGGCTGTGCTGCCAAGGTCTTCAGCGCCTTGTCCATGCCGCCGGCCTGCTGCGGGTCCGCGTTGATCGCGGCGAGTCCGATGAGGACACCGATCACGCCGTACGCGAAACCCTTGCCGATCCAGCCGATCCGCCCGACAGGTTCGATCCACGACGGCGCGCGGCTCATGTCGAGGTCCTTCTCGAACGACTTCTTGAAGCCCTTGTAGGCGATCACGCCCGCCGTGACGATCACGCCGATCGCGATGGCGCCGACGATGAACTGCCCGCCTGGCAACGAGAGCACCTGCGCGGTGAGTTCCTGCTGCTGCTGGTTCTGGTTACCGGAACTGCTACCCGTCGCGTACTTGAAGGCACCGAGCGCGATGCCGATCGCGGTGATGGCGCGCGCCACGGAGCCGATCCGTTTGGAGATGCGCTTTCGCTTCTTCGGCACGTAGGTGTAGCCGACGCAGGCGAGGATCAGTTGCCACAGGGCGAAGAACACGAGCCCGATGGCGATCGTCCACAGCAGCCAGGCACCGGCCTGCGCCAGGTCGCTCAACGCGCCTTTCGAGTCGGCCTGTTCGGAGTCACCGAACGCGACCTGGATCGCGAGCCACGCCACGAGGACGTGCACGCCGCCGTAAATCACCATCCCCACCCGCCCCAGCGTCTGGACGGCGGGGTGTCTTCGCGCCTCATGCGCAACAGTGGCCACGAACGGGTGAATACCCGCGCGTGGCCACTGTGAACCAGAGTTTGTCTCAGCCGCCGGGCGGCGGCTCACAGATGATCTTGAACTGCGGGTCGTAACGAACCGTGCGCGACTCGCTGCGGGTCTGGCCGGTGCGGCGGTCCTTGATCGTGCGGGTGTCCGTCACCGAGAAGCCCGGGGCGCCGTTGCTCGGCGAGCACCCTTCCTTGCTGACCTTCTTCTCCTGCGGCTGGGTGGGGTTGAACTCACCGCTGGTGGAGCCGGTGACGTCGTAGTTCTTGGTGCCCCAGAGCCTGATCGTGATCGACGAGCCGGTCCAGATCGTCTGGATGGCGACGCCCGTGTCGTCCGGGTTCGTGAACGCGATGTCGATCAGGCTGTTGCCCGCGCCGTCCATGAACACGGTGGCCTCACGGCCCTTCGGGTACCGCGTGATCCAGTAGCTGTGCTCCTTGTGGCCCGCGTCCTTCATGCCCGCGTAGTAGTACGCGTTGTAGAGCGTGGTCGCGAACTGCGAGATGCCGCCACCGACCGCCTTGCCGGGGATGCCGTTCTCGATGATGCCCGCCTCGACGTAGCCCTGCGCGGTACCGCGGGGACCCGTGTACTTGTTGAGGCTGAACGTCTCCTTGGGCTTCACGATCGCGCCGTTGACCTTCTCGGCCACGACCCGGATGTTGACGCCCGAGGCGGGGGCGAAGCCACCGGTCTGGAACTCGCCGATGACCTCCTTGATCCCCATCTTGTTCGCCTGCTCGGTGGTGACCTTCGCGGGCGTGTGCTTGTACTCGAACTTGATCTCGCGCGCGTCGGTCTTCTTCAGCGTGTCGAAGTAGGGCTGGAGGTTCTTGTCCCAGTCGAGGTCGAGGCCGTCCACCGACGGCTTGACGGTCGGCTTGCCGCCCTCGAAGACGATCTCGGCGTCCTTGCCCTGCTTGACCGTGTCCTTGAGCTGCGGCGTGGTCACCTCAGCGAGCTTGTCCTTGTTCGGCGCGACGGTCAGCGCACCGCCCTCGCCGGGAGCGAACGCCAGCGTGGCGAAGATCTGCTCCGGCGTGAGCGTCGCGTCCTTGCCCTCGCCCTTGATGACGACCGGGCCGGAGACCGCCGTCTTGACGATCTCGTTGAGCGCCTTCTCGACGCCCTCCTTGGTCGTCTTCACCGGGGTGAAGTCCATCGGGACCTCGACCGGGTTGCCGGACGCCCAGTTCGCGACGACGGCGCGGGAGGCGTCTTCGGTCTTGAGCTTCTGGCCGGCGTGCGGGTCGACGGCGACGGCCGCGGCGTTCTCGAACTTGATGGTGCCCTCGAGCGGCTCGTGGTCGAGCTTCGGGCGCATCGCCTCGAGCGCGGCGGTGACCTTCGCGTCGTCGGCCTTCGTCGCGACGCCGACCTCGCGGCTGGTGAAGAACGAGGTCACGCGCGTGATCGGGCTGAGCGGCTGGCTGCCGGCGCGGTCGATCGTGCCGTTCCAGTCGAGCTCCAGGCCGGCCGCCGCCGGGTCGAGCTCGGCGTTGACGTCACCGGCCTTGAGCGCGACCGGCTTGCTCAGTCGCGGGCCGATCTCGTCGCGCAGCTTCTTCTCGGCCTCGCCGTGGCTCATGCCACCGACGTCCACACCGGCCACGGTCACGCCGCGGGGCACGTTGCCACTGGACACGAGGATGTCGAGCCCGTAGAGCAGCCCGAACGCGCCGACCACGGCCGCGGCCACGATCAGGGCCTTCTTCCGGCCGTTCTTCGGCTGTTCCTCGTCCTCGCCCGGCTCGATCATCACCGGCCCGTAGACGCCCGAGTCCTCCGGCTGCGGCAGTGGCGGAGCCACCGGCGCCATGTACTCGGTCGCGGCGTCGGCGGCCGGGAAACCGACACCCGGCACGGCCGCGGTGACGGTCGCCTCGTTGTCCGGTTCCTCCGAAGGCCACGCGTCGGTGGCCGCGCCGGTGGTGACCGGGCCGATCTTCGCCGTTTGCTCGGAGGCGGTGCCTCCGGGGTTGACCGGCGGCATCGCTCTCGTCTTGTCAGCGTCGTACGGCACAGCTCTCCCCATTGCCCTGTCTCTCGCGAGGCGGCATATGTGTGTGTAGCTATCAGGCGCAGATCACGAACCGGCGGCTCATAGGTACAGACCAGTACCGTGCTCGGTGAGCTCGCTGGCCACAGCGTGCAGGTCGCGTTCCCTCATCACGAGATACGTGGTGCCGTGCACCTCGACCTCAAGCTGATCTTCCGGGTTGAACAGAACCCGGTCGCCCACCTTCACGTGCCGCACGCTGGTACCGACCCCGAACACATCGCCCCACGCCAACCGCTTCGCCATCTGGGCCGTCGCGGGGATCACGATGCCACCGCTGGATCGCCGCTCGCCGTCCTCCGGCGAGATGCGCACCATGACACGGTCGTACAGCATCTGGATCTCGAGCTTGACATCAGGCACCAGCAGAGTCTACGTGGCCGCTGGACCAGCCTCGTCCATGCCGCCCATCAGCAGGGGCAGACGGGTAGGTGCATCGGCAACAACTTGAACTGGCACCCCCCAGTCCTGCCTGGTCAGGCGACAGACCGGGTGTTCGTCGGAAGGATCGTCACTGCAACTGGCGGCCTGCGCTACGACATGCAAAACGCCGTTCGTGACCTGATCGTTGATCCGCAACGCCCGTACCAGTTCGGTGCCGACCCCCGCGCCCTCGAGAATCAGCTCGGGCGGCGAGCTGGTGATCTCCAACCGAGTGGACGGTCCGTACCTTTCGTCCAGTTTGGTCCCGGTCGGCGGCGTGAAGACGACCGCCAGCTCCAGCGCTCCGGGCGCGATGTCGGTGGACGGCCGCTTGACCGCGTGCTCCACGCCGTCGATCTTCGTGGCGGCCGCGGAGAACCGTTCGAGCCGGTGGGCCGCGCTGGCCACGACGACCAGTTCGTTGTGGACGACGAGGGCGTCGGACGGTTCGGCGATGTCCGTCGCGATGGTGGTCAGCGTGTTCGTCTCGGGGTCGAACCGCCTGATCGCGTTGTTGTAGGTGTCCGAAATGGCCAGCGAGTGGTCATTCAGGACGGTCACGCCGAGCGGGTGCTGCAGGAGCGCCTCCTCCGCGTCGCCGTCCTTGTGTCCGAACGCGAACAATCCCTTGCCGATGACGGTGCGGACCTCACCGTTCTCGAGGTACCTGAGCGCGCTGGTCTCGGAGTCGACCATCCACAACCGGTCGCCGTCCGCGGCGAGCCCGGACGTCTGCGCGAAGAAAGCGCCTTCCGCCGGACCGTCGTTGATGCCTTCGACCGTGGTGCCCGCGAGCCTGCTGACCGTGTTCGTCGCGGGGTCGAAGAAGCCCAGCGTGTGGTTGCCGGCCATGGCGATGGCCACGCCACCGTTCCACCACGCGACGTCCCACGGGCTGGTCAGGTCGATCTTGTCGGCCGGCCCGTCGGTCTCGCCGTCGCGCCACTGCTCACCGGTGCCCGCGAGCGTCGTGACCTCACCGGTTTCCAGGTTGAGGCCGCGGAGCAGGTGGTTGACGGTGTCCGCGATGACGACGTCGTAGCCGTGGGTGTTGGGTACTTCTGCGAGACCTGCGGGCTCCGAGAAGGTGGGCGTGAGGCCGTCTTCCCTGCCTCGTTCGCCGGTGCCGATGCGACGGATGACGGTCTCGCCGTCCGCTTCGAGCTCAACGATGCTGTGGTGGGCGGAGTCGCTGACCAGGATCGTGCCGCTCGGCGTGACGATCGCCTTGGCGGGGAACCTGAGCGTGGTGTTCGCCGGTTCGGGAGCCTTGTACGGGCCGGAGCCGCGGTGCAGCGTGCCCTTGGCGTCGTGCTCCTCGATCAGCTCGCCGATGATGGTCCGCAGGGCCTCGACGTGACCTTCACCGGCGGCGACGTGCACGACGTAACCCTCGGGGTCGACCAGGGTCAGCGTCGGCCATGCCTTCACGGCGTAGTGCTGCCAGGTGGTGAGCTCCGGGTCGTCGAGGACCGGGTGATGCACCTCGTAGCGCTCGACGGCCGCCTTGAGCGCCTCGGCGTCGGCCTCGTGCACGAACTTCGGCGAGTGCACGCCGATCGTGACGAGGACGTCCTCGAACTCCTTCTCGAGGGGGCGCAGCTCGTCGAGGACGTGCAGGCAGTTGATGCAGCAGAAGGTCCAGAAGTCGAGGAGCACGATCTTGCCGCGCAGGTCCTTGAGGCTGACCTGTTCTCCGCCGGTGTTGAGCCAGCCGCGTCCTACCAGCTCAGGGGCACGGACACGGGCACGGCGCTGCACAGTCGTCACGACCGTATCCAACACGGTGGGACAGTTTCGTGTTCCGGCGTCCATCATGTGGACGGCAGCTTGAGCCCCGGCTTGTCGCCCTCGTCGAACACCGGCATCACGGTGATCTCCGCCTCCGACAGATCGACCTCACCGCCGGTGAACCGAGCCCCTCGGAACGACACCTCGCCGCCGTTGAACTCCGCGCCCTCGAACCGCACGCGACCGGCGGCGAACTCGGCCCTGTCGAACGTCACCCGCGCCCCTTCGAAGGTCGCGCCGCCGAACCACACCTCGCCGCCACAGACTTTCATGTCGTCGAACGAGATCCAGCCGCCGGGAAAGCGCGCCAGGCTGAGGAAGAACGTGCCGGACGACATGCGGATGCCGGAGAAGTCGGCGGCTCTCAGCACCGCGCGCACCAGGTCGAAGTCGTGGCCCTGCCAGCTGACCGGGGCGCCGTCGCGGAGGTGGCGGGCGATCAGGCTGGTGATCGCCAGGCGCACCTCGGACTCGGCGTCGTGGTACCACTCCGAGTCCAGGGCCGGCTCGTACGCGATGCGCAGGTAGGAGCAGAGCACGTCGATGCAGACCTGGCGTTGTTCCGGCCACTCGTCGGCCAGTGCGGCGAGGGCGTAGACGCCTGCCAGGCGGACGGTCGGGGCCTCGTTGCCGATCTGGTTGCAGGCGGCGCCGAAGCGTTCGTTGAGCAGTTTGATCCGCTCGCGGGTCTCGGCGGACTCGCTGACGCGTTGCTTGCGGTAGGCGACGACCAGGGCGACGACACCGCCGACGCCCGCGACGACGGTCAGGGCGACCTTGATGATGTCGAGCCTCGCGGCCGACGCGGTCGGAAAGCCCAGTGCGGCCCACAGAAGTGCGGCCGCCAGGGCGAAAACCGTTACACCGATCAGCACAACGAGACTGATGTGCCTTTTGACTGACCACAGCAGGCCGGAATCCACGATGATGGACGGTAACCGCCGGTTTGAACCTTTGCGCCGTGTTTGGCGTAGAGGACGCCGGGAGGTGCGTGATGGTGGAGTACCTGGTGATCGGTGCGGGTCCGGCGGGCCTGCAGATGGGGCGGTTCCTGCACCGGGCGGGCCGCGACTACCTGATCGTCGAGGCGGGGCCGGAGCCGGCGAGCTTCTTCCGGGTCTTCCCTCGACATCGGGTGCTTTCGACGGACGACAACTCGTTGTTCGAGGGAGCGCCGTTTTCCCGCTACAGCAAGCGGTCCTTCCCCAACGCGGACGACCTGGTGCGCTATTTGGAGGACTTCGCGGCGCCCTTGAACATCCGCTACAACACGCCTGTCACCGACCTGGCGCAGCACCGGGCGCGGCACGTGATCATCGCGACCGGCAAGAAGGCCCACGTGCCAAGCATTCCGGGCATCGAGCACGCCGAGACGTACGCCAGCGCCAACACCGACCCGACCGAGTACGCGGGCAAGCGGGTGCTGATCATCGGGCGCGGGCGCAGCGCGTTCGAGACGGCGGACAACATCTCGGCGACGGCGCGGGTCACGCACACGGTCGGGCGGACCGTGCAGCGGATCGTCAAGGACGGCAACGAGTTCGTCGCGACGATCGACGGCACCGGCGAGCTGCGGTACGACAAGGTGATCGTGTGCGCGGGCTTCCGCAGGGACACCGCACTCGACGTGCCGCACGCGCACGTCGTGACCGGTGACTCGATCAAAGCGATCAGGCACTCGGCGCGAGCCCTGCACCGAACGCTGGAGGCCCAGCACCACGGCGTGCCGTGGCCGCACCGCAAACTGCGCAACCGCCCGGACTCGCTGGCCGCGACCGTCGCCATGCGTGCCACCGAGATCCCGGACGGCCTGGCGGACGTCGTTGTCCCGCAAGGCCAGCACGCGCTGCTCTACGACGAGATGCCCACGACCGAACGCCACGGCTTCGTGGTCACGCGCACCCAGATCAGCCACTACCGGCGCAACGAGCTGATCGCCGTCGAACACCGCCTGCACCGCAAGCCGCTGGAGAAGTTCTTCTCGCAGCAGCTCGCGGTGCCCTGCATCGCCTAGGCCGGCAGCGTACGAGCGAGGAACTGCGCGGTGAGGTCCCACGCGCGGTCAGCGGCGTCCTCGTCGTACCAGGGAGCGAGGTGGTTGAGGAACGCGTGGCCCGCGGGCTCCAGGTGGATCTCGGCGTTGGGCCGGTCCTGCACCGCGTCCACGACCTTCTGGTACCCGGTGATGAACGAGTCCTCGGTGCCGAAGTGGAACAGAATCGGGCAGGACACCTGGTCCAGCGTGCCGATCTGGTCCGGCACGCCCGAGCCGTAGAACGACACGGCCGTGTCCGGGTCGGAGGCCGCGGCCGCCGCGTACGCCAGGGTGCCGCCGAGGCAGAAGCCGAGCACGCCGACGCCACCCGTCACCTCGGGCAGGCCGCGCAGGTACTGCACCGACGCGACGACGTCCTGCACGGCGAGCGGGAAGTCGAGGTTCCCGACGACCTCCATCGACTTCTGGATGCCGGCCTCGTCGTGCGTGCCGACCCAGCCGGGCTGGAAGCGGTGGAAGAGCTCCGGGACGGCCACGACGTAGCCGAGCGCGGCGAGCTTCTCGGCGATGCCCTGCAGGTACCCGTCCAGGCCGAAGATCTCCTGGATCAGCACGATGCCGGGGCCGGAACCGGACTCCGGGAACCAAACCGGCAACGGCATGTCGTCAACTCGATGGGTCATAAGACGATCCTGCCTGAGAGAGCGGGGCGGCGGATCACCAAGCGGGCGCCTGCGCGTAGTTGTCCGGCGGCGCGCAGAAGATCTTCGTTGTCGTCGCCCGGCTGACCCCGTCTTCCTGCTCAGGCGTCAACACGACATCGGTCATGGTGGCGAAGCTGAGATTCACCTGCCACAACGTCGTGTTCTGAAAGTTGGGCGCCATCAACTCGGCACCTGTCATGTCGGTGGCGACGAGCGTGGACTCCGAGAAGTTCGCCAGCACGATCGAAGCGCAAGTGAAGTCGGCTCGCATCAGGAACGAGCGGCTGAAGTTCGTCCGCATCAGATAGGCGCCCGCGAACCGAGTGCCGTTCAGCAGGGCTCCGCTGAGGTTCGATCCTCCGAGGTCAGCCCTGTCGAAGGTGTGACCTGACAGGTTCGCCCCCTGGAGACAGGTCGAGCGCAGGTTCAACGCATAGCCTGGAGAATCCTTGCCGGGCGACCGATAGTGCTTGCCGATCGAGTCCAACGCTGCCTGGATGTCCGGCTTGACCGTGCCTGGGGTGTCACAGGCCTTCGCGGGTGCCTGCTCTCGGACAAAACCGGCGAGCATGCCCACCACCGATTCCCGGAACCCGGGAGAGTCGTTCACCAGACGATCGAAGGACATGATCGCACCAAGTCGGACTTCCAGAGCCGTCTGGTTGCCCAGCCTCTCCACGGCTCGATCGAACCTGTCCTGATGTTGACCTTGCTCGGTCAGGTCGGCCTGCCGGTCCGAGACCTGGAGGTTCCAGTACCCGACGAGCGTGGCGACAACCGCGGTGACGGCGGACACCAGCGCGATCATGGTGGTGCCTCTGTTCCGCTGGACACCCGCCGACTCGTTCTGTTCACGTGACGCCCGTCGATCTCTCGACCGATTGCGCTTTCTGCCGTTCCTGCTCATCTCTCCTTGCGGTCCCGCTCTCTTCGTTGATTTGTGACCGAACAGATTACTCCTTCGTGCCCACGAAGGGTCCTGCCCGATAATCGGCCGATGATCAGACTGATCGCGACCGACCTCGACGGCACGTTGCTGCAACCGGGCGGAGTGCTGAGCGACCGCACCCGCGCCACGCTCGACGCCGTCGATGCGGACGTCGTGGTCGTCACCGCGCGGCCGCCGCGGTTCGTGCAGGACCTGGCGCTGACCGGCACGGCGATCTGCGCGAACGGCGCGATGATCTACGACCTGACGAGCCGAGAGGTCACGCACGCGCAGACGGTGCCGCTCGATGTCGTGCGGAAGGTGGCGGACGCGCTGGCGGGCGTGATCCCGAACGTCGGCATCGCCGTCGAGACGGGGCTGGAAGTCCTGTCGGAGCCCGGTTTCCTGGGCTTCGGCCAGAAGTTTCCACACAGGACGCTCGAGCTGCTCGATCACGTCGTCGAGGAGGCGCAGCAGGTGGTGCAGATACTCGCGTGGGCGCCGGACAGCGAGGCCGACCACATGATGGAGGTCGCCAGAGCGGCGGTCGGACAACACGTCACGGTCACCCACTCCGGCGGGATCGGTCTTCTGGACATCAGCCCGCCTGGTGTCACGAAGGCGGCGACGCTCGAATCCCTCTGCAACGCCAGGGGAATCGGCAAGCACGAGGTGATCGCGTTCGGTGACATGCCGAACGACCTGTCGGTGCTCGGGTGGGCCGGCACGGCGTACGCGATGGGCAACGCGCATCCGTTGGTCAAACAAGCGTGCAACAACCACGCGCCGCCGAACACCGAGGACGGGGTGGCGCAGGTGCTCGAAAGGCTCTTCGGGATCTGAGGGGCTAACGGCGCGGCACCGAGGTGGGGCCTGTCACCTCGGCACCGAGCGCCGTCACCCGCCGGCGCAGTTCCCGGTCGGCGGTCACCACGACCACGCGACGTCCGGGGCCCTCGGCGCGGACCACCTCGACGATGGTGTCGTCGCCGTCGCCGGCCGCGGAGACCACGCGGACTTCGGGGATGCTGGAGACGTTGCGCGCCTTGCCTTCCACGACGAGGACGACCTCTTCGTCGCGGCCCTGCAAAGCGTCGCGGAGACGTTCGGCCGCTGCCGCTCTGTCGTGCCACCAGCCGTCGGGCACCGATCCGACGACGTTGGCTGCATCGACCACGAGCAACGGCTTCACGAACCCAGGGTGCCTCAGCCCCGGCGTGCTCGCAGTGCGTCCAGGGAGTCGGGGTCGTCGCCGACCGCGAGAGACGCGACCGAACCGGAGACACCGGCCCAGCGCTGCACGGCGGCGGTTGCGGCCAGGCGCTCCTTCTCCGGCAGCTTCGCGATGTTGGAGCCGTGGTTGCCGCCGGGCACCGAGAACGACAGCGAGTCGCGCGTGCCTGGGCCGAGGCGGAACGGCTCGGCGCTCCACGGGTCGTTCTGGCCGTTGACGAACAGCAGCCGCGAGCCCTGGTAGCGCACCCACGAGTCGATGTCACGCATCGCGAACCGGTTGAAGCGCGGGAACGAGATCTCCGGCGACACCATCGTGCGCGGCACCGAAACGCCGGGGTAGCGCAGCAGGTCGCGCACGGCCGACTCGTCGGCTTCGGGCCAGCCGAGCTGCGTGCCGGCTTGGTAGTAGTACGGCGCGTAGGGCGCGACGCCCGCGTCGGTGTAGAAGTCCCAGCCGACGGTCTTGTCCATGAACGTCCACAGGTCGTCCACGGAAGCACCCGCACCGGGAACCAGTGCGCACTGCTCCTGGGTGCCGTACTGCCAGAACGTGAACGGCGTGTCGAGCACCAGGACCTCCAGCGCCCGGTGCGCGTTGCCGAACTGCTTGTACGTGTAGCCCTTGGCTTCCAGGCGCGTGACGATCTCGTCGCGGTGCTGCAGGATCTGCCGCTGCACGCCCTCCAGCCGCCGGTTGCACGTCGGGTCGTTGCCGACGTTGCGGATGAATTCGCCGTAGACGTCGCGGTCGTTCACGACGTCGTTCGGTGCGACGTACGCGATGGTCGCGTCGACGTCACGCGGGAAGAAACGGCGGTGGTAGATCGACGTCATGCCGCCCTTGCTGGCGCCGGTGGAAAGCCAGCGAGAGTGGTAGATCTTCTTGAACGCCAGCACGATCCGGTGGTGGTCGTTCGCGGCCTGCCAGATGTTCAGGTCGTCCCAGTCGGCCGGCGCCGGACGCGACGGCTTGAAGAACCGCTGCTCCACGCTGAGCTGGTTGCCGTCGACGAGCCGCGCCGGTTCGGACGCGCTGATCGTGCCCGGCAGGTTGTAGCCGGTGGTGTGCAGCACCATCGGCTTGGAATCGTCCTTGTGCAGCAACGAGAACCGCTGCTCGAACCGGGTACCGCGCGGCTTGCGGTGGTCCGCCGGTTGCTGGATGCCGAGCACGAACGTCCGCGCGGTGCCGGACGTTGTTTCGCTGATGATCCGGACACCGGGCAGCGCGGCGATCCGGTCCTTGATGTCGGGGGCGGCGGAGACGACCGAGGCGACAGCCAGAACCTGCGAGGATGCCAGGCCGAACGCCAGCAGGGAGCGTACGAGTCTGTTCACTCAGCCAAGCTATTGAGCCCGCACGCCCTGCCGGACCGGCCGATCGTCGGGCTTATTTGTAGCTGGCGTAATAAGACGCGGCCATGTCTTCGTCGCCGTGCCCCTTGGTGACGGCGCGGTTCAGCCGTGCGCTCGACGCCTGCGCCACGTCGAGGTGAACATTGGCGTGCACCGCGGCCTCGTTGACCAGCAGCGCGTCCTTCAGGGCGTTCTGCACGGTGAACGCGGGCGGGAACTCCCGCGCGATGATCGCGTTGCCCTTCATCTGCAGGTACGGGCTGTCCATCGCACCGCCGGAAACGGCTTCCAGGAACAGCTTCGGGTCGAGCCCGGACGACTCGGCCAGCGCCACGGCCTCGCCCACCGCGGCGGTCAGGGCCAGCACGTAGCTGTTCGCGACGAGCTTCAGCCGTGACGACGCACCGGCCTCGCCGACCCACATGGTGCGCGCGCCGATCACGTCGAACACCGGCTGCACGCGATCGCGCAGTTCTTCCGAACCGGAGGCGAGCACGACGAGCTTGCCCTCGGT
The DNA here is from genome assembly GCF_011067745.1 of Lentzea alba. GTDB lineage: Bacteria > Actinomycetota > Actinomycetes > Mycobacteriales > Pseudonocardiaceae > Lentzea > Lentzea alba. The sequence continues at coordinate 384,971 of NZ_JAAMPJ010000006.1, read as the reverse complement.
CGCCGGCTGCACGCTGCCCAGCACCGGGGCGTCGACGAACTCCAGGCCGAGCGAGCGGGCCAGCGCGATGTGGTCGTCGATCGCGTCGACACCGACCGTGGACACCTGGATCCAGACCGCGTCGTGCGGCAACGCGTCGGCGGCCGCCTGCATGGCCGAGGTGACCGCGAGGCCGTCGTTGAGGACCGTCATGACGACGTCCACACCCTCGACGGCGAGTGCGGGCGTGTCGGCGACGACCGCGCCCCGAGCGGCGAGCGGTTCGGCTTTGGCGCGCGTGCGGTTCCAGACCCGGACCTCGTGTCCGGCTGCGGCGAGATTGGCTGCGATGGGGGCACCCATGAGGCCGGTGCCGAGCACGGCGATCTTCATGTTCCCCAGCAAACAAGAAACCTCGCGGTGCTGCCAGGTCGGGGGTCCGACAGCACCGCGAGGTCAACAGTGACATCGGCGGACCGACGTGCGCTGTTACAACGCCATCATACTGTGGCGCGGATCACGTTTAACAGAATGAAACCCCTGGAGCGCGGGAGGTGCTCCAGGGGTTTCCGTTTGGGGAGGCACTCGCGACGGGGCGCCGTGCGAGTGCCGGGTCAGAAGTCAGCGCAGGGTGGTGACCTGAGCCTGGGCGATGGCCATCAGCTCGTGACGCATGGACGGGGTGGTCGCCATGTCGATCGCGCGAGCCACGGCCTTCCGGTTACGCGCCTGGGCACGACGGGCGCGGAGCTTCGCTGCGAAGTTCATCTCGGTCTGCACTTCCCTCTGTGAGGTCTGTTTGGTTGGTGACTTAAGTATGCACCTTCCTACCCGCGAACGCACGCGATTATCCGGTGAGTTGGGGCACAGGCCGATGAATCACCGGCCGACAACGTGAACGACCGGACAACGACCGGTGCCCCGCGTCACTCCTCGCGACCGAGCAGGAACCTGCCGAAGTGCGGCACGGTGAAGGCGATCTGACCCCGTTCCGCGCTGTAGACCAGGCCTTTCTTGATGAGCGAGTCCCGCGCGGGCGACAGCGACGAGGGCTTGCGACCCAGGTGGTCGGCCACCTGGGCGGTGTTGACGCCCGCATCCTTTCCGTCGGTCAACTCGGCCATCGACCGGAGATACTCGCGTTCAGCGGGCGTCGCACGCTCGTATCGGGAGCCGAAGAAGCCGACGGCGAGCTCCGCGTCAGCCTCCGGAGCGGCCACGGACACGTCCAGCGCGCTGATCGGATCGGCCGGCGCGGCGTCCCAGGCGGCCTTGCCGTAGGCCTGGATGAAGTACGGGTAGCCCCCGGACGCGTCGAACAACGCGTCGAGCGCCTCGTCGGTGATGCCCGCGTCCTCCCGTTCGACCGGAGCGAGCACCGCGCGGTCGGCGTCCTCGCGGCTGAGCCGGTCGATGCGGACGTACCGGAAGAGCCGTTCCGAGTACGACTTGCTCGCGCTGAGCACGGCGGGCAGGTGCGGCAGGCCGGCACCGACGACCACGAGCGGCGCGCCGAGCTGCGAAAGCTCGTGGCACGCCGCGCACAACGCGCTGATGTCGTCCGGCTTGAGGTCCTGCATCTCGTCGATGAGCAGCGCGACGCCCGTGCCGACGTCCTGCGCGAGCTCGGCGACGTCCGTGAACAGCTCGACCAGGTCGATCTCGATGTCACCGGAGTCCGCGCGCCCGCTCGCCGCCGGCACGTCGATGCCGGGCTGCCAGCGGTCGCGCAGCTTGGCGCCGTCCGGAGCGGCCCTGAGCGCGAAGGCTTTGAGTATGCCGAGGATGGCCTCGACCCGGTCCGGCGCGCGGTGCCGGACGGCGAGGTCCCTGATCGCCCGGTGCAACGCTGCCGAAAGCGGTCGTCGCAGGTCAGCGTCGGGCCGCGCCTCGACCTTGCCCGCACCCCAGCCGCGTTTGACCGCCATGGACCGCAGCTCGCCGAGCAACACCGTCTTGCCGACGCCGCGCAGTCCGGTCAGCACGAGGCTGCGTTCGGGACGGCCGCGGGCCACGCGTTCGAGCACCACCTCGAAGGCGGCGACCTCCTTGTCCCGGCCGGCGAGCTCAGGAGGCCTCTGGCCTGCACCGGGGGCGAACGGATTGCGCACCGGGTCCATGCCTCGCACCGTATCCGCGTTTCTAGAGCCGGTCCTAGAGACGCGCAGACGAACCTCGAAGTGGCTCCAGATGCCCGCGTATTCAGCTTTCTAGTGATTGAGCAATAGAGCGCAATAGTTGCGGATGAACCGGAGCACCGGTTGGCTGAGCCACGTGGCTGAAGTCGTGACGAAGGGGACCGGTGAGGTCGAGCGAACCGCCGACCGCGCCCAGGTGGACGTGACGTTCGAGGCGCTCGGCGCCGAACGCTCCGAGGCGGTGAGCACGCTCAACCAGCGCATTTCCGCCGTCGAACCGTTGCTCGAGAACTTCGAGGTGCGGTCGCGGCAGCTGTCGGTGCACGACAACTGGGACAACAACCAGCGCGTCGGCAGCCGCGCTCAGCAGCAGTACGTGATCTGGGTGTCCGACCTCGACAAGCTCGACGGGCTGCTCGCGGAACTGGTGCAGGCCGAGCCGTCGTGGATCAACGGGCCGTCGTGGACGCTCGTCGACGACACCGAGGCCATCCGCGAGGCGCAGCGGGAGGCCGTGGCGGACGCGTTGCGACGCGCCGAGGGCTACGCGTCGGCGCTGGGGCGGCGGCTCGGGCCGTTGCTGCGGATCGGCGACACCGAGGGCGGTGCGCACTATTCACCTCGGATGATGAGCGGCGCGGCGTCGTTCGAGATGGCCGGTCCGGCGGGGATGGTCGACCAGCTGAACCTGAAGGCGCAGCAGATCACCGTGTCCGCGTCGTGCACAGCCGCGTGGTCGTTGCTCGATTAGTTCCAGGTGATGCCGTAGAAGAAGAACCGGCCGCCGCTGGACGGAGAGCTAGGCAGCACCTGCACCTCCAACGACGCGTACCGGCCCACGCTGCTGCGTCCACACAGCTGGCTACCCACATGTAGCTCGCTGAAGTCCACCCGGAGCCGCCACGTCGTCACCTTCGAGCAGCGGTCGCGGTTGGCCAGCGGGGTGTCCGCAATGACGGCGAGCGCGGCGCCGACCGCGGTGTGGACGCCCTTGGCGTCCATCTGCACCTCGCCGGGTTGAGCCGGGTCCTGCCGCCAGTATTCGATGTCGACCCAGTTGCCGCCGGTCTGCGGAACGAGCTTGACGACTCGCTGCTCCTGGACACCTTCGTAGCGCCCAGGATCCTCGGCCGGCGGTTTGGGGCCGTCGGAAGTTTGCGTCGTCGTGGTCACCGGCGGCTGACTGGTCGACGGGCGTGGGCCTGTCGTCGAGGTGGGCTGCGGACCGCTGGTGGCCGAGGTCGCGGACGGGCCTGAGGAGCTGGTCTCCGCCGTCGTGGGCACCGTCGTCACCGAACTGCTCGGTCCGGCAGAGGGCGCTGCCGGCACGCCGACCACGTCGTACAAGACGAGCGTGACGGCGGCCAGTGCGAGCACGCCGGCCGTCGCGACGAGCACCTCCACCCGTCTCCAGATCGGTCTTCGCGGTGGTTCCTCGGGGGTCTCCGCCTCCTGCTCCGCCGACACGGAAGGCAGACCGCGGAACGATGCGCGCACCCGCACGCCGTCCTGGTTCCGCGATTCTTTTTCGCCACTCTCGGCAGTCACGGACAAAAGCGTAGGAGATCCACCAATCTCCTCGGCGGCCACTACCCGTATACGCCCTGACCTGCTAGAAGTCGCGTTGACCATTGGTCAACAAAATCGCTTCCAGGTCAATTCCTGACGAGCCGTGAAATTGTTCGTCTAGCTCGCCTGGAGTGCCACCACGGCCGCCTGCACGGCAGCCGCGTCGCAGTCGTCGGGCCTGGCTTCGCGCCACTTGGTCAGCCACACGTCCCGTCGCGCGGCCGCCGCGGCCAGGGTCAGGACGATGTACGTGCGGCGTTCCCACTCCTTCGCGGACGCCATCGCGTCGGCGGCCGGCCGCCACTCGTCGCGCAGGGTGCCGACGAGGGCGCGAGCCAGCACCGGGTCTTTCTCGGGATCAACGTTCATCAGTCCCACCCCCAGCACCGCCACGTCGCGGTGCTGGAAGTGTGCATGATTGACCGTTCAATTTACATAGCTTCGCTCGCGGCGTACCGCCAGAAGTCGCGCATGATCTCGGTCGGGGTGGGACCGGTCATGGCGGTGCGGGTGAGCAGAACGGCGACCATGTCCTGCGACGGCACGACGTGCGAGGTGGTGCCCGAACCGCCGACCCAGCCGTAGCGGCCGCGGACGTTCCACGGGTCGATCTCGGCGATGTCGACGCTGCCGCCGAAGCCCCAGCCCTGGCCTTCGAGGAAGAGCTGCCCGGCCTCGCGCTCCTCGGCCGACGTGGTGTCGACCGCGAGTCGCGAAACCAGATCACTGGACAACAGGTAGCGGTTGAACGCCAGCAGATCGTCCACAGTGGAGTTGAGGCCGCCGGCGCCGGACGGAAGAACGTCGCTGATGAAGGCGGTGTTCGTCATGCCGGCCGGTGCGCAGAGGTGTTCGGTCAGGAAGTCCGGGAGCGAGCCCGTGGCGCGGTGCAGCAGCACGCCGAGGACGTCGTAGGACGTGTTGTAGGTCCAGCCGTCGCCGGGCTGGTGCAGCAGCGGCACCTGGGCGAGGTGCTTGAGCCATTCCTCCGGGGCCGGGAGATCCGGGCGGCCGTGCAGGTGCGCCTCGTCGAAGAGCTTCCTGGTGGCGGGCAACGAGAAGTCCGCGGTGAAGCCCCAGCCGGAACGGGACGCCAGCAGGTGCCGGACGGTGATGGGCCTGGCCGCGGGGACGACGTCGTCGATCTCGCTGGCCGGCGTGCGGACGACCACCGGGTTCGCCAGTTCGGGCAACCAGTCCGCGATCGGGTCGTCGAGACCGATCTTGCCGTCCCGCACCAGGAGCACTGCCGCCGTGGCGACGATCGGCTTGGTGACCGAGGCGATCGGGAAGACCGACTCGCGGGTGTCCTCGCCGATCGCCGCGAACTCGACGTCGTCGCCTCGGGCGATGAGCGCGACCGCGGTGGGCACGGCCTCGCGGTGAGCGTCCAGCACTTCCTGCAGCGTCATGATCGCCATCCTTGTCCTGATCGGGTTCGGATGGGTTGACTTCAGGAGTTCGCGAAACTCATCGCTCCAGGATCGCCGTGATTCCCTGACCGCCCGCCGCGCAGATCGACACGAACCCGCGCCCGCTTCCCTTCTGGTGCAGCAACTTCGCCAAGGTCGCCACGATTCGGGCACCGGTGGCGGCGAACGGGTGGCCGGCCGCGAGCGACGAGCCGTTGACGTTCAGCTTGGTCCGGTCGATCTCGCCGAGGTCGGTCTCCCAGGCCTTCAACGTGGCGAGCACCTGGGACGCGAACGCCTCGTGCACCTCGTAGAAGTCGAACTCCTGCAGCTTGAGGCCCGCCTTGTCGAGCATGCGCGGCGCGGCGTGCACCGGGGCCATCAGCAGGCCCTCTTCGCCGTGCACGTAGTCGACGGCGGCGGTCTCGGCGAACGTCAGGTAGGCCAGCACCGGGAGTTTGCGCGCACGCGCCCACTCCTCGGTGGCCAGCAGGACCGCGGAGGCACCGTCGGACAGCGGGGTCGAGTTGCCGGCGGTCATGGTGTCGCCGAAGACCGGCTTCAGCTTGGCGAGCTTCTCGACGCTGCTGTCCGGGCGGAGGTTCTGGTCGCGGGTCAGGCCGAGGTAGGGCGTGACCAGGTCGTCGAAGAAGCCCTCGTCGTAGGCGCGGGCGAGGTTCTGGTGGCTGCGGGCCGTGAGCTCGTCCTGGTCCTCGCGCGTGACGCCGTACTTGGCCGCGGTGATGGCCGCGTGCTCGCCCATCGACATACCGGTGCGCGGTTCGCCGTTGCGGGGCAGGTGCGGCACGACGTGGCTCGGGCGGAGCTTCGTCAGCAGGCTGACCTTGCGGGTGCGGTTGAACTCCAGCAGGAGCTTGCGGAAGTTCTCGTTCACGCCGATCGGGGCGTCGCTCGTGGTGTCGACGCCGCCCGCGATGCCCGCCTCGATCTGGCCGAGCGCGACCTTGTTGGCCACGGCGATGATCGCCTGCAGCCCGGTGCCGCACGCCTGCTGCAGGTCGTACGCGGGCGTGTCCGGGCTGAGCTTGCTGCCGAGGACGGACTCGCGGACGAGGTTGAAGTCGCGCGAGTGCTTGAGCACGGCGCCGGCGACGACCTCGCCGAGGCGTTCGCCCTGCAGGCCGAAGCGGCTGACCAGCCCGTCCAGCACCGCGGTGAACATGTCCTGGTTCGAGGCGGTGGCGTACGGGCCGTTCGAGCGGGCGAACGGAATGCGGTTGCCGCCGATGATCGCTACTCGCATGCCGACATACTACCTACTAGCGGGTAGACTTACTAGCGAGTAGGTTGTGTGACGTGGACAGGTACCAGAAGTTCGCAACGTCGGGGCTGGGTCGCCAGCTCGTCCGCAGGCTCGGCCTGCCGAACCCGCATCCGCTCCGGCGCGACGCCGCGCTGGCCACACCCGTGCTGACCGGCGGCGCTTCCCGGCTGCCCTTTCTCAAGCAGCTCGAAACAGGATCCGCTCCCTACGGCGCGTTGGTGTTCGACGCGTCCGAGATAACGACGGTGAGCGAACTGCGGCAGCTGCACGACTTCTTCCACCCGGTGATCACGCAGCTCGGGCCGTGCGGACGGGTGATCGTCATCGGGCGGTCGCCGGACTCCGTGGCGCAACGGGCGCTCGAAGGCTTCGTGCGGTCGGTCGGCAAGGAGCTGCGGCACGGCGGCACGGCGAACCTTCTCTACGTGGCGGACGGCGCCGAGGACGGGGTCGAGTCGACCCTGCGGTTCCTGCTGTCCGGACGGTCGGCGTACGTGTCCGGCCAGGTGATCCACGTTTCCGACAACGCTGCCACCGGCACGATGGAGGGCAAGGTCGCGCTGGTCACGGGTGCCTCCCGGGGCATCGGCGAGGCGATCGCCTCCACCCTCGCCCGCGACGGCGCGCACGTGGTGTGCCTGGACGTGCCCGCGGCAGGGGAAGACCTGTCCAAGGTCGCGAACGCCATCGGCGGGTCGGCGCTGCAGCTCGACATCACCGGCGACCCGGCGAAGCTGACCTCGTACCTGCTGGAACGGCACGGCGGCGTGGACGTCGTCGTGCACAACGCGGGCATCACGCGCGACAAGACGTTGGCGCGCATGGACTCCTCGCTGTGGGACTCCGTGCTGGAGGTCAACCTCGCGTGCCAGGAGCGGATCAACGACGCACTGCTGAACGGCGACGTGCTGCGTTCCGGCGGACGGATCGTCGGGGTCTCGTCGATCGCCGGCATCGCGGGCAACGTCGGCCAGACCAACTACGCCACCTCGAAGGCGGGCGTGATCGGGATGGTTCGCTCGCTGGCGCCCGTGCTGGCCGCGCGCGGCGCGACGATCAACGCCGTGGCGCCCGGTTTCATCGAGACGAAGATGACCGCGGCGGTGCCGTTCGCGACGCGCGAGGTCGGCCGCCGGATGAACAGCCTGTCGCAGGGCGGTCTGCCGGTCGACGTGGCGGAGACGGTGGCGTGGTTCGCGTCGCCGGGTTCCGGTGGCGTGAACGGCAACGTCGTGCGGGTGTGCGGCCAGATGCTGCTGGGGGCGTGATGTTGGTGCGCGCCGCCCTGACGTCGTTCCGGCGCGGGCAAACCCTGGCGGCCCAGCCGGTTTCGGCCACTGTCGACGTCTCACTGAGGCATCTCACGACCTACAGCTCGGTGTGCGGGTTCGGGTTGCGCGACGCGTTGCCGCTGACCTACCCGCACGTGCTGGGCTTTCCGTCGCAGATGAAGCTGATGACGGGCGCGGGGTTCCCGTTCCCGTTGCCGGGTCTGGTGCACATCGCGAACCGGATCACCCAGTCGCGGCCGCTGACCCTGGACGAACCGCTGGAGATCACTGTGACCGCGCGCGATCTGCGGCCGCATCCGCAGGGCACCCAGGTCGACGTGGTGACGTCGGTTTCCGGTGTCTGGGAAGGCGTGTCGACCTACCTGCGGCGGACCGGATCGGGGCCGTCGTCGGGCGAGGAGCTGGAACGACCGGTCGGTTCGGCGGTGTGGCGCGTGCCCGCGGACATCGGACGGCGCTACGGCGCGGTGTCCGGTGACCGCAACCCGATCCACCTGTACCCGTTGAGCGCCAAGCTGTTCGGCTTCAAGCGCGCGATCGCGCACGGGATGTGGACGAAGGCGCGCTGCGTCGCGTCGCTGGAAGGCCGGCTGCCCGAGGCCGTCACCGTGGACGTGAAGTTCAAGAAGCCGCTGCTGATCCCCGGTCGCGTCGAGTTCTCGGCCGTCGAGAAGGACGGCTGGGAGTTCGCGGTGTGGGGCAAGGGGCCCCATCTGCTGGGGTCAGCGGCGTGACGGTGGATGCCAGACGTTGCCGTCGACGAGGTCGCCGAAGCCCATCCAGACGAGGTTCATGAGACGGGCCGCGACGACGCCGGCGGGTTCCTCGGGGTGGTCGAGCCACCACTCCGCGAGCGACTCGCCGGCCCCGACCAGCGCGGCGGCCAGCGACTCGGCCTCCAGCTTGGTCGCGGGTGCCTTCGTGGACTGGGTGAGCAGCGCCGCGACCAGCGACACCGCTCGGCTGCGCATGTCCGTGAGCTCGACCGCGAACGGCCCGCCCTGGGTCGACGCCTGCCGGTGCAGCACCATCCAGCTCGTCCGGTTCTCGCCGACGAACCCGAAGAACGCTCTGAGCCCGCTCCACAGCTGCACGTCGGGTTCCTGGTCGGGCTCGACGCCGGTCGCGATCGCCTCCATCATCCGGGTGGCCTCACGCCGGATGCAGGTCGCGAACAGCTCTTCCTTCGAGCCGAGGTAGGCGTAGAGCATCGGCTTGGAGATGCCGGCGACCTCGGAGATCTCGTCCATCGACGCCGCGTGGAAGCCGAGCCTCGAGAAGACGTCCACGGCAGCGTCCATGATCTGCCGCTCACGCACCGCGCGTGGCAAGCGCTTGGCTCGACCTTCTGTGCGCATCATTACCCCTCGGTTCGGAGCAACAAGATTATCCGATCGGCTTGCCGCCCAATCTACTCGCCAGTAGTCTTACTCACGAGTAGGTATCAGGAGGTGTGTCAATGACGCTCGACCTCACCACCGAGGCGATCGCGAAGCTCAGTCCGACTGAGCTGATCAGCACTTTGCAGCAGATCTCGCCGGACGACCCCGCTCTGGCCGACGTCGACATCGACGTCATCGCCCGCGGCATCGACCCCAAGAAGCTGGGCAAGGACGACTTCGCGGCGTTGCTGAACGCGCTCGGCGAACTCGCCGACGGAGGCGCGGACCTCGACCTCTCGAAGATGGACCCGTCCAACTTCGCCCGCATCATCTCGCGCGCCTCGAAGGACCAGATAGAGGGCGTCGTGTCCGATGCCGCGCTGCGTTCGCGCGTGCTCGACGAGGTGTTCCGCCGCATGGAGGTCCACTTCCGCGCGGACCGGGCGGGCGCCACCCGTGCCGTCGTGCACTTCCACGTGCTCGAAGACGTCTACGAGGCGATCATCGAGAACGCGACGTGCACCATCAACAAGGGCGTGACCCGCGAGGCCCGTGCCATCGTGACGCTCACCCCGGCGGATTTCCTGAAGCTCGCGACCGGCAACGCCTCCGCCCCCGTGCTGTTCATGACGGGCAAGCTGAAGGTGAAGGGCGACCTGGGGTTCGCGGCCGGGTTCATGAGCCTGTTCAACATCCCGAAGGCCTGACGGAGAGGTTTTGCAGTGGGTGGCTTCTCGCTCGAACTGAACGAAGACCAGACCGACCTGCGCGACTGGGTGCACGGTTTCGCTCGCGACGTGATCAGGCCGGCGGCCTCCGAGTGGGACGAGCGCGAGGAGACGCCGTGGCCGGTGATCCAGGAGGCCGCGAAGATCGGCCTCTACGGCTTCGAAGCGCTCGCGACCTGGTTCGCGGACCCGATCGGGCTTTCTCTGCCGATCGCGACCGAGGAACTCTTCTGGGGTGACGCGGGCATCGCTCTCTCGCTGATGGGCACCGGTCTCGCGGTCGCCGGCATCTTCGCGGGCGGCGAGCCCGAGCAGCTGGCCGAGTGGGTGCCGGAGTGCTTCGGCGACGAGTCGGACCCGAAGCTCGCCGCGTTCTGCGCCTCCGAACCCCAGGCGGGCTCGGACGTCGCCGGCTACCGGACGCGCGCGCGGTACGACGAGGCCACCGACGAGTGGGTGCTGAACGGCCAGAAGGCCTGGGCCACCAACGGCGGCATCGCGAACGTGCACGTCGTGACCGCCGTCGTCGATTCTTCGCTGGGTGCCCGCGGCCAGGCGGGCTTCATCGTGCCGCCCGGAACGCCGGGGCTGTCGTCGCCAGGAAAGATCAAGAAGCACGGCATGCGCGCTTCCCACACCGCCGACGTCTTCCTGGACGACGTGCGGGTGCCCGGCCGTTGCGTGCTGGGCGGCCGCGAGCGCCTGGAGGCACGACTGGCTCGGGCACGCGAGGGCCTGAAGGCCGGCGGCCAGGCCGCGATGGCGACGTTCGAGACGACCCGCCCGACCGTGGGCGCGATGGCCGTGGGCGTTGCTCGTGCCGCGTACGACTACGCGCTGGAGTACGCGAAGGACCGCGAGGCGTTCGGCCGCAAGATCATCGAGAACCAGTCGATCGCGTTCGACCTCGCGAACATGCGGATGGAGATCGACGCGTCGCGGCTGCTGGTGTGGCGCGCGGCGTGGATGGGGCGCAACAACGTGCCGTTCACCGCGGGTGAGGGCTCGATGTCCAAGCTCAAGGCGTCCGAGGTGTCGGTGTGGGCGACCGAGCGGGCGATCCACATCCTCGGTGGGGCCGGGTACACGCGGGAGCACCCGGTGGAGCGGATGCACCGGGACGCCAAGATCTTCACCATCTTCGAGGGCACTTCGGAGATTCAGCGGCTCGTGGTGTCGCGGATGATCTCGGGGATGCAGATCAAGTGACGTCTGGCGGGCCGGGGCTTCGTGCCCCGGCCCGTTCGTTCAGCAGGACGAGCCGCTGCGCCCCTTCAGCGCTTCCTCGCCGATCTGCATGGTGGCCTCGGCCGCCGTGCACTTGTCGTTCAGCGCCTTGCTGAACGTCCACACGTCGCGCTGGCCCCGTGCGCCCTGGGTCGGCGGGGTGAACGAGCCTCCGCCGACGAGGCGGATCGACGCGCGGAACAGGTTCACGCCCTCCACGCGGACGTGGCCGTACTTGCCACCGCAGCCTTCGAACTGGGTGATGGTGGCCATCAGCTCGGTGCCGCGCTTGATGACACCGGTCGAGCCGATCTGCACCGCGCTCGGGCAGCTCGGCGGGGTCGGTACTGCTGCTTGCGCTGTTCCCCCGAGGAGCAGGGCCACGCCGGTCGTGACGATTCCCAATTTGATCAGCACGGACGTGAACCTAGGTCGCGTTGGTTAGCCGACGGTAAATCGTCGAACGCGTGCAGTAACGCCCTGTCCCGCTGCTCCGATCAGCCCAGTAGATCGGCGTGAGGGGGAATCGTGATGCTCCCGAATGTGTTCGTGATGGCTGCCGCGGTCCTGGCCGGTGCCGCGAGCAGTGCCTACGTCGTGACGGTCGTGGAGCGTCCGAAACCGGTGGTGGTGAGCCAGGTCGTGCGCGTGGTCGACGCGGAGACGGTCGAGGTGCGCGAGGGTGGTCGCGTCGGCCTGATCAAGCTGGTGAACGTTGCCGCGCCCGCTGCGGGCGAGTGTCTGCACGAGGAGTCCACGAAGCGGCTCAGGGAGTTGCTGCCGGAAGGAACGGCGGTCACCGTCGTGAAGGAAGGACAGTTGGCCGCTCTGTCCACACAGGACGGGAAGCTGGTCAACGCCGAGCTGATCGCGGCCGGGCTGGCGGTGCCCACGGTGAACGGGACGCGCTTTCTCAGCCAGGCCAAGACGGCGAACGCCGAGGCGGCCCAGCAGCTGAAGGGCTTGCACTCGCCGGAGGTGCCGTGCACGTTGCCGGGGCAGGTCAAGGTGATCACCGAGGCCGCGGCGGTGGTCGAGGCGCAGCCGTTGAAGGCGAGCAAGACCGAGTTGACGGTGGCGGCGGACACGGCCAAGACCGCGATCGGGCTGGTGGACCAGCTGGCCAAGCCCGGCGGGCTGACGTGGGACGCGGTGGCGCCGGTCGATCAGACGGTGTTGCTGGCGAAGGTCACCAAGGCGGTGCCGACGTTGTACCGCAAGGAAGCCGAGCTGCGGAACGTCGTGAATGGTTTGAAGTGATGGCCCGCCGTACCCCTGAGCCGGCGGGCCGGTCACAACATCGCGTTTTGCGGTTATGGGACGGTAAACGTCCTGGTGGACTTATCCTCCGGTGGTGAAGCTCTTGCCGCTGCAGTGGGCTGCCGTCGTGGTCATCGTGATCGACGCGATCGTCGTCGTGACGGGTGCGGTGACCGGTGCCGCGCTGTTGGCCGCGCAGGCCAACCTCGTGCTGGTGCTGGCCGGGGTGGCGCTGCTGGTGATGTTGCTGGTGCAGACCGGCGGCGGGTTCAGCGTCGACGGGTCTTCGGCGCTGCGGCTGCTGCGCGAGACCTTGCCGAAGTGGGCGATCGCGCTGGCCGCGGTCGCGTTCTACGGCGGCTGGCTCATCGCGGTTCTGGGCCTGGTGACGGGCAGCGTGGAGACCGGCGGCGAGGCGGCGATCCAGCGCGTGTGGGCCGGGTTCAGCGTCGCGTTCGCCGGTGCTGTGCTCGGGTTCGCCGGAATCGCCCGCAGGATCAAGAAAACCGACTAGAGCGGCAGCGTCAGGACAGCGCCCACGCGCTTGAGCTCGCGGCGGTGCACGGCCAGCAGCACCACGTCGGTGGCGCGGCGGAAATGCAGCACCACGAAGTTCGGGTGCGGCGGGTCCTGGTCGACGATCTGCTCCACGCGGCCCTCTGCGTCGCTGAAGACGATGCGCTCGGCCCAGATGATCTTCGTGGGACCGAAGAACAGCTCGCCCTCCTGCCATTCGCCGTCCAGGAAGACGTCGCCGTCGCCCCGCGAGTTGTCTTCACCACTGGGCCCGAAGGCCTCCGCGAGCACGCCCCCGAGCATCTCGAACAGAACAGACATGACAATCCCCCTTCGTTGCCACAGGAACGAGCTGGGCGCCCAGCTGGTTCCCGCAGTGCACTTCGGAGTGATCTAGCCGAACGGCTGACCGGCCTCGCGCAGCCAGGCGCGCTCAGCTGAGTGGTCCGGCATCGCGGGCCAGCCGTTGACCTTCGCGATCAGCACCCAGTACCGCTCGGCACGCGGGTCCGCGAAGTCGGAGAGTTCGCGCAACCGCTCGACGAGCCGTTCGTCGTTCGGCAGGTTCAGCGCCTGGGCCCAGTTGGCGTTCACGCGGTCCACGACCTCGCGAGCCTCGGCGGCCCCCGGCGCGATGCCGGCGTCGAGAGCCGCACGGGCCTGAGCGATCGCGAAGTTGAACGCCTCCATCTGGTTGTCCCCAGGAGGGCTCATGTCCGCGCCACCGCGGCGCTGTTCCTCGTGCTGCTGGGACATCCGCTTGACCGCCGCGCGGAAGTCCGGGTCCTGCACGAGCTTCGCGAGCTCGACCCACGCCTCCAGCTGCTCGGTCGTCGGGTCGTCCGGCAGCTCGACCCGCACGGACCGCATGTGCTGCTCGAACTGGGGATCCAGCTCGTACGGCCCGAACACCTCCTCGAAGAAGTCGTCGAGGATGCGCTGACGCTCCTCGTCCGACATCCGTGCCAACTCGTTCATCAGTTCCATCTCCCCTCCCTTGGCGACGGCGCGCAAGACGGCACGGCGCAGCCGCAACGTCTTCATCTGCGCGTCGATCGCATCCGCATGAGCACGCGCCACGTCGGTCACCGTCACCTCGCGGGCGAGTACCCGTCCGGCGGTCGGCAGGTCCACACCCAGATCTCGCAGGGTGCGGACGAGCTTGAGCTTGGCGACCGCCTCACCGTCGTACGTCCGGTAACCGCCGACCGTTCTCGCTGTGGGCGGGATGAGGCCCTGGTCGGAGTAGAACCGGATGGTTCGGACGGTGAGGCCGGTCATCCTGGCCAGCTCGCCGATCTGGTAGCGCGTCACGGGGACAACTCTGAACCCTCCAGTGACTGGAGAGTCAAACCCGATTAACCGATCGAGTTCCAGAAGGAGCAGTTGTGCCTGGTCAGGCCGTTGATCTGACCGATCTGGCCGAGCGAGTACTCCTGGACGTCACCCGTCGAGTACCTCGGCCAGCCGGGCTTGCCGGTGCGGGCGAACGTCGTCCAGTCGCGGATCATCGTGGATGCGAGCCGCTGCTGGGCCGGGTTGAGGTCGAAGGTCGGGATGTCGAAGAAGTAGGCGAGCTCGAACGAGTGCGGCGCGCCGGCCGGGAAACCCTCGGAGAAGAGGTTCTTGAACCACCCCATCGGCGCGGTGCGGTCGGCGAACTCGTAGCCGTACGTCGGCGTGTAGCGGGAAAGCAGCCGATCATCGGCCAGCTGGTTGCACACCCACACGCCGTCAGTCAGCACAGCGCCGTACGCCAGCCTCGCGTTCCCGTACGCGCTCACCGGGTACTCGGCAGCGATCCTCGCGGCCTTCTCCGCACCGAACCCCTGCTCCAGCAGCCCCTGGTAGTCGAACGGCTCCGGCACGGTCGCGGACGTGAGCCTGCCCTCGTCACGGGTGTTGCCCCAGATCACCGGGACGCGGTTGAAGCGGCCGGACCTCAGCGCGTCGACGGGGTTCACCGGCAGCACCCGGTTGCCGGTCACCACCGGGGTCGCGCCGCGGTCGATGGCCGTGAAAGCCGTGGGAGGCAACGCACGCAGGCACGCGATGTCCGAACAGCCGAGCTGCGCGGAGATCGCCACCGCGTCGGACTCGGCCGCGGACTTCGTGATCCAGGGGGCGCCGGCCGGCTTGTCGTGGATCACGCCGTTGGCGCCCCACGTCGTGGAGCAGCCACCGCTCTGCGCGATGGCCTTGTGGAACAGCCCTCGCGACAGCGGTGACGTCACGTGCGCACACACGTCGAACGCGCCGCCGGACTCGCCGAAAACGGTGACGTTGCGCGGATCCCCGCCGAACGCGGCGGCGTTGCGCTGCACCCACCGGAGAGCCGCCTGCTGGTCCTCGATGCCGTACGCGCCCGAGTTCGGCAGGTCCGGATGCCCGAAGAAACCGAAGAAGCCCAACCGGAAGTTGATGGTCACGACCACCACGTCGCCCTGCACGGCCAAGCGATTCGTGCCGAACCCGGCGCCGGACAGATAGCTGTTGCCGCCGCCGTGCACGTACACCATGACCGGCTTTCGCCCGTGCCGCGAAGGCGTGGTGACGTTGAGGTACAGGCAGTCCTCGGTGCTGCTCGGCGAACCGGCGCCGTCCGCCTGAGCACAGGCCGGGCCGGGCTTGGTGGCGTCACGGGGTGTCGTCCACGGCGTGACGGGTTGCGGTGAACGCCAGCGCAGCTCGCCCACGGGCGGCGCCGCGTACGGAATTCCCTGGTAGAGCTGGTGATCAGCGAGAACGGTGCCGCGCACCGGACCGGAGTCGGTCCGCACCAGGCCGGGCTCGGCCGCCTGTGCCACACCGATCGGGCTCGCCAGCAAGGCTGCGGCGATCAACAAAGACAGTCGCTTGTTCATGCATAGGCGTCGAAGAAAGGGCCCGCGGATCGACATCCGCGGGCCCCTCGCATACCGAACTGTCTGTCAGTAGGTCATCGCGAAGCCGGGGTCGGCCAGCAGCGCGCCGACGTCGGCCAGGAACTGCGAGCCCTGCTGGCCGTCGACCACGCGGTGGTCGAACGACAGCGCGAGCTGGCAGATCTTGCGAATCTTGATCTCGCCGTCTACCACCCACGGCATGTCGCGGATCGCGCCCAGCGCGAGGATCGCGGACTCGCCGGGGTTGAGGATCGGCGTGCCGGTGTCGACGCCGAAGACGCCGACGTTGGTGATCGTGATCGTGCCGTTCATCATGTCGGCCGGGGCGGTCTTGCCGTCCCTGGCGACGGTGGCGAGCTCGTCCAGCGCAACCGCGAGTTCCTTCAACGACATGCGGTCGGCGTCGCGGACCTTCGGCACCACCAGGCCGCGCGGGGTGGCGGCCGCGATGCCCAGGTGGACGTAGTCCTTGTAGACGATCTCGTTCGCCGCGCTGTCCCACGTCGCGTTGACGTCCGGTGTGCGGCGTGCGGCCAGCACCAAAGCCTTGGCGCAGAACGCCAGCGGCGTCAGCTTCACGCCGCGGAACTCACGGTCGTTCTTCAGTCGCGCGCGCAGCTCCATCATCGGCGTCACGTCGACCGTCAGGAACTCGGTGACGTGCGGTGCCGTGAACGCGCTGTCCACCATCGCCTGCGCGGTCGCCTTGCGGACGCCCTTGATCGGCACCCGGCGCTCCCGCGAGCCGTTGTCCACAAAGGACAAGGCCGACGGGGCAGCGGGGGCGGAGACGGCGCTTTCGACGTCCTCGCGGGTGATCACGCCGTCCGGGCCGGAGCCCGTCAGCGCGCGCAGGTCTACGCCGAGGTCCTTGGCCAGCTTGCGGACCGGCGGCTTGGCCAACGGCACGTAACCGCCGGGAGCCTGGACCGGAGCCGGAGCAGTGACAGGCGCCGCAACCGGAGCAGGAGCAGGCGGAGCCACGACGGCGGCAGGCGCAGCGGCCGGAGCCGGAGCGTCCTTGCGGGCACGACGCTTGGCCGCACCGGACTTCGGGCCGTAGCCGACGAGCGTCGCGATGCGCCCGCCCGGCATCTCCTCGCCGATCTTGCCGGACGAGGTGCCGTTGGACTCGGCAGCGGCCGGAGCCGGCGCGACCGGTGCGGCCGCGCCACCGGGGTCGGTGTCGATCGTGATGATCGGGACGCCGACCTCGACGGTCTGGCCGGGCTCCGCGAGCAGCTCGGTCACGACGCCGGCCCACGGGCACGGCAGCTCGACGGCGGCCTTGGCCGTCTCGATCTCGACGATGATCTGGTTGACCGTGACGGTGTCACCCGGCTTGACGTGCCAGGTCAGGATGTCTGCCTCGGTCAGCCCCTCTGCCGTGTCGGGCAGGGGGAATTGCTTGTACTGCGGCATTTCCGTTGTTCCCCTTACCAGGCGAGAGAGCGGTCGACGGCGTGCAGCACCCGGTCGAGGTCGGGGAGGAACTCCTCCTCGAGCTTCGACGGCGGGTACGGGGTGTCGAAACCGGTCACCCGCAGCACCGGCGCCTGCAAGGAGTAGAAGCACTCCTGCTGGACCTTGGCTGCAATCTCGCTGGCGATCGAGGACTCGGACGGCGCCTCGGACACGACGACCAGCCGGCCGGTGCGGCGCACCGACTCGAACACGGGCGCGAGGTCCAGCGGCGACAGCGTGCGCAGGTCGATGACCTCCAGCGACGTGCCGTCCTCGGCGGCCGCACCCGCAGCGTCCAAAGCCGTGCGGACCATCGGGCCGTACGCGACCAACGTGGCGTCCGTGCCGGAACGCAGCACCCGCGACTGGAACAGCGGGCCGGGCTGGGCCGTGGTGTCGACCTCGCCCTTCTCGTAGTAACGGCGCTTGGGCTCGAAGAACAGCACCGGGTCGTCGCAGTCGATCGCCTGCTGGATCATCCAGTACGCGTCGGCCGGGTTCGAGCACGAGACGACCTTGAGGCCGGCGGTGTGCGCGAAGTACGACTCGGGCGACTCCGAGTGGTGCTCGACGGCACCGATGCCGCCACCGAACGGCACGCGGATCACGATGGGCATCTTGATCTTGCCCTGCGTGCGGTAGTGCAGCTTCGCGACCTGCGACACGATCTGGTCGAAGCCGGGGAAGATGAAGCCGTCGAACTGGATCTCGCACACCGGGCGGTAGCCGCGGATCGCGAGGCCCACGGCGGTGCCGATGATGCCGGACTCCGCGAGCGGCGTGTCCAGCACACGCTGCTCACCGAAGTCCTTCTGGAGACCGTCGGTGATTCGGAAGACACCGCCGAGCTTGCCGATGTCCTCGCCCATCATGATGACCTTGGGGTTGGCCTCCATGGCCGCCCGCAGGCCCATGTTGAGCGCCTTGGAGATCGTGAGCGTCTGCACCGGGGTCGCCGGAGCCGCGGCGGTCGAACGATCCATCGTCGGAGCAGCCATCAGTGCTCACCTCCAGCAAAACCCGAGACGTAGTCGAGGAACTCATCGCGCTGCGCTTCGAGGACGGGGTTCCCCTCGGCGTACACGTTGCTGAAGATCCGTTCAGCGGGCGGATCGGGCATGTTCGTGCAGAACTCCCGCAGCTCCTCGCCCAGCTTGTCGGCGTCCGCCTCGACGCTCTCGAAGAACTCGCTGTCGGCCCACTGCTGGCGGACCAGGTAGACCTTGACCCGCTCGATCGGGTCCTTGAGCTTCCACATCTCCAGCTCGTCCGACAGCCGGTAGCGCGTCGGGTCGTCGGAGGTGGTGTGCGCGTCCATCCGGTAGGTGAACGCCTCGATCAGGATCGGTCCGTTGCCGTGGCGGCACTCGTCCAGCGCCCACTTGGTGACGGCCAGCGTCGCGAGGACGTCGTTGCCGTCGACCCGGATGCCGGGGAAGCCGTAGCCGCGGGCGCGCTGGTACAGCGGCAGGCGCGACTGGCGTTCGGTGGGCTCGGAGATGGCCCACTGGTTGTTCTGGCAGAAGAAGACGAGCGGCGCGTCGTAGACAGCCGCCCACACGAAGCCCTCGTGCACGTCGCCCTGGGAGGTCGCGCCGTCGCCGAAGAAGCACATGGTGGCTTCTCCCTCGTCGTCGCCGACCTTGCCGTCGAACTTCTGGCCCATCGCGTACCCGGCCGCGTTGAGGACCTGGTTGCCGATGACGATCGTGTACGGGTGGAAGCGCTTCTCGACCGGGTCCCACGTGCCCTGGTCGGTGCCGCGGAAGATGCCGAGCAGCTCCGTCGGGTTGATCCCGCGGGTCCACGCGATGCCGTGCTCGCGGTAGCTCGGGAAAGCCATGTCGGTCTCACGCATCGCGCGGCCGGCGCCGATCTGCGCCGCCTCCTGGCCGAGCAGCGGCACCCAGATGCCGAGCTGGCCCTTGCGCTGCAACGCGTTCGCCTCGCGGTCGACCCGGCGGATCAGGACCATGTCGCGGTACAGGCCGCGCAGTTCCTCCGGCGTGATGTCGATGTCGAAGTCGGGATGCGTGACGCGCTCACCCTCGGGGGTGAGGAGCTGCACCAGGTCGGCGCCGCCCTCGTCTGTCGCTCGCAAGCCTGCGATCACCTGTTCCGCTGTCGGTTTTGCGGCAGTGGCGGCCGGCGCTGCGTCCGGCTCAGGGTGCGTCCATTGCTCAGGGGACGACATGCGCCTTCTCCTCTGTCTTCTCCGACCGCCTGATCGCTCGTGACGACCTCGTGCGGCGACGTCGGCGGTCGCCGCCAACCCTGTGGGGCCGGAGGCAGCCGTCGACGGTGACGGTGGCTTACGACCACATCCTGACACGGCCTCACCCGTGTTGGTGAGACCCGTCCCACTTCGTAACACACGAGTCAACGTTCTGATCAGCGACAACAGTCGGAGGTTCGACCTTTTGTCCTCCGAGTACGCCGTCCGATTATCGGACGGTGCTGTCCCGGTTACCGATCGTTAACTTCTGGGGAGGCCTCCTGGTAAGAGGCTAAGGACGCGAGCAGAGGCGGAGTCGTGACAGGATCGAGAGGTGGACCGCTCCGTTGTGACCAGCACCGTCCGGACGCTTTGGGACGAGAACATCGTCCCGAGCTTGTCTCAGCTCGTCGCCGTGCCGGCGATCTCGCCCGCGTTCGACCCGGCGTGGGAAGAACACGGCGAACTGGCCGCCGCGATCGAGCACGTGCGCGGGTGGATCACCTCGCGGGAGATCCCGGACGTGACGCTCGAAGTCGTCCAACTGGCGGGACGCACGCCACTTCTGGTGGTCGACGTCCCGGCGTTCGGCAACTCGGGCGACGACACGGTGTTGCTCTACGGACACCTGGACAAGCAGCCGCCGGTGGGCGGTTGGGGTGAAGGACTCGGCCCGTGGACCCCGGTTCTGCGTGACGGACGTCTCTACGGTCGCGGCGCGGCGGATGACGGTTACTCCGGATATGCCGCGATCGCCGCGATCGAGGCCGTGCGCGCGGCGGGCGGCTCGCACTCCCGGTGCGTCGTGCTGCTGGAGACCGGCGAGGAGTCGGGTTCGCCCGATCTGCCGGCGTACCTGGAGCACCTGTCCTCGCGTCTGGGCCGCGTGTCGCTGGTCGTCTGCCTGGACTCGGGCGGCTCCGACTACGAGCGCATGTGGCTGACCACGTCGCTGCGCGGGCTGGTGCAGGTCACGATGACCGTGCGGGTGCTGGAGGGCGGCCTGCACTCGGGCATGGCGTCCGGCATGGTGCCGTCGTCGTTCCGCATCGCGCGCGTGCTGCTGGACCGGCTGGAGGACTCCGTCACCGGCGAGATCCTCGTGCCGGAGATGCACGTCGAGATCCCCGCGCACCGGCTGGCCGAGGTCCGCGAGGCCGTCGAGGCCGCACCGGGTGCGCTGTGGGGTCCCGTACCGCGGGTCGGCGACCTGCAGCCGATGTCCTCCGACGAGGTCGAGCAGGCGCTGGGCACCGGCTGGCGGCCGACGCTCTCGGTCACCGGTGCCGAGGGTCTGCCGCTGCCGGACGACGCCGGCAACGTGCTGCGGCCGTTCACCTCGCTGGTCCTGTCGTTCCGGCTGCCGCCGACGGCGTCCGCTTCGGCCGCCCTGGAGGCGGTCAAGGAGAGGCTGACCACCGACGTGCCCTACGGCGCGACCGTGGAGCTCTCGCGCGTCGAGTTCGCCGACGGCTGGAACGCGCCGGAGCTGGCGCCGTGGCTGTCCGCGACGCTGGACGACGCCGGCAAGGAGGTCTTCGGATCGCCGTGGCGGACCGTCTCGCTCGGCGGGTCGATTCCGTTCATGGGGCTGTTGCACGAGGCTTACCCGGAGGCTCAGTTCCTGGTCACGGGCGCGGTCGGGCCGGACTCCAACTGCCACGTGCCGGACGAGTGGCTGCACGTCGCGCACGCCACTCGGGTCACCGAGGCGGTGGCGCTGGTGCTGGAGGCGCAGTCCAGGCAGGGCTGAGCTCTTCCACCCGTCTTTTAGTGAGGAACAACTCAGACCTGACCTGGGCGCAACCAGGCATGCGACGAGGTGTCCCACACTGGGCCGATGGGCGAACAAGCGGAACGGGCACGTCTCGCGGAGTCGGAGAACCCGACTTCGCCGTGGCGGCTGTGGGGGCCGTACCTGTCGGGTCGCCAGTGGGGCACCGTCAGGGAGGACTACTCGCCCGAGGGTGACGCGTGGGCGTCGTTCCCGTTCGACCACGCGCGAGCGCGCGCGTACAGATGGGGTGAGGACGGCATCGCGGGCATCTGCGATGTGCACGGGTTCATGAACTTCGCCGTTGCACTGTGGAACGGCAACGACCCAATCCTCAAGGAACGGTACTTCGGCCTCACCAACAACGAGGGCAACCACGGTGAGGACGTCAAGGAGCACTGGTGGGTGACCGACGGGACACCCACCCACTCCTGGATGCAGGTGCTCTACCGCTACCCACAACGCGAATTCCCCTACGGCCAGCTCAGAGAGATGGCGCGCAACGCGGGGCGGGAGAACCGCGAGCCCGAGCTGAGCGACACCGGGGTGCTCGACGAGAACCGGTTCTTCGACGTCCAGGTCACCTATGCCAAGGCCGACACGGACGACATCTGCATCGAGATCAAGGCGACCAACCACGGGCCTGAGGACGCGCCGCTGCACCTGCTGCCGCAGTTGTGGTTCCGCAACACCTGGGCGTGGGGACGCGACCAACGGCCGTGTCAGCTCGTTGCGAGCACCACGAGCGGACGCAAGGTCACGGCGGATCACGGCAACCTCGGCCGGTACACGCTGCACCTGGACGACTCGCCGTCGATGCTGATGACGGACAACGAGACCAACGAGATGGCGTTGTTCGGGGCTGAGCGCAACCCGTCGCCCTGGACCAAGGACGGCATCTGCGACTACGTGGTGCGCGGGTCCACGTCCACGTGCCAGGTGGTCGGGCCGGACGACGCCGGTGCGGCGGGCACGAAGTTCGCGGCCTGGTACTCGTTCGACCCGGTGGAGCCGGGCGAGACGGTGACGATCCGGCTCAGGCTGATCGGTGGCGACGGGCACGTGGACCCGTTCGGGCCGAGCTTCGCGGAGACCATGAGCGCGCGCAAGCTCGAGGCCGACGAGTTCCACGACGACATCGCGCCCAACAGCAGCCCCGAGCAGAAGCACGTGCTGCGGCGGGCGCTGGCCGGGTTGATGTGGACCAAGCAGCACTACCGGTTCCGGACGCGCGACTGGCTCGACGGCGACCCCACCAAGCCCGAGGCGCCTTCGTCCCGCAGAACACCCGAGGCGCGCAACGTGCACTGGCGGCACCTCGACGTGGCCGACGTGATCTCCATGCCGGACGAGTGGGAGTACCCGTGGTTCGCGGCGTGGGACCTCGCGTTCCACACGATTCCGTTCACGTTGGTCGATCCGGCGTTCGCCAAGGAGCAGCTGCTGCTGTTCTGCCGTGAGTGGATGATGCACCCGAACGGCCAGATTCCCGCCTACGAGTGGGAGTTCGGTGACGTCAACCCGCCCGTGCACGCGTGGGCGGCGTTGCAGGTCTACCGCGCGGACGGCAGCAGGGACCGGCAGTTCCTCGCGAAGGTCTTCCACAAGCTGCTGCTGAACTTCTCGTGGTGGGTCAACCGCAAGGACGCGGACGGCAGTTACCTGTTCGAGGGCGGGTTCCTCGGCATGGACAACATCGGGCCGGTCAACAGGTCCGAGCCGATGCTGGGCGAGTGGCGGCTGGAGCAGTCGGACGCCACGTCGTGGATGGCCGCCTACAGCCTGCACCTCATGCAGATGGCGCTGGAACTGGCGCGCGACGACGAGTCCTATGAGGACGTCGCGACGAAGTTCGTCGAGCACTTCCTGTCGATCGCGGAGGCGTTCACGCACTTCGGGTCGCACGGCGGCGGCATCTGGCACGACGAGGACGGTTTTTGCTACGACCGGGTCTCGCGACGGCATCCGGACGGCTCCGTCGAGTCCGAGCCCGTGCGGGTGCGCTCGATGGTCGGCCTGATCCCGTTGCTGGCGAGCGCCGTCCTCGAACCGTGGGTGCTCAGCGAGTTGCACGGGTTCACCAGCCGGTTGGAACACCTGCTCAAGCGGCGGCCGGAGCTGCGGCAGTTCATCACGTTCCACTACGAGCGCGGCGCGTTCGTGTCGTTGCTGGACGAGCACAAGCTCAAGCGCGTGCTGCACCGGATGCTCGACGAGCACGAGTTCCTTTCGCCGCACGGAATCCGCTCGCTGAGCGCCGCTCACCGCGAGGGCCTGGAGGTCAACGTCGCGGGCCAGGACCACCGGATGGGGTACGAGCCCGGCGAGTCGCACACACCGATGTTCGGCGGCAACTCGAACTGGCGCGGACCGATCTGGCTGCCCACCAACGCGCTCCTCGTCGAGGCGCTCCGCACGGTCTGCGCGTTCCACGACGGCGTGTTCCAGGTCGAGATGCCGACGCACTCGGGCCGCTGGGTCACCGCCGGTCAGGTCGCCGACGAGTTGTCCGACCGGCTCATCGGGCTCTTCCTGCCCGACCACGACGGGCGCCGGCCGTCCGACGGCAAGCGGATCGAGGCCTCGGAGTCACCGCTTTGGCGCAGGCACGTCACGTTCAGCGAGTACTTCGACGGCGACACGGGCGAGGGCCTCGGCGCGACCCACCAGACCGGGTGGACCGCCCTGGTGGCGGGTCTGCTGACCGAACGCACGCGCTGAGCAGCGGCGTCGTGATCAAATCCTGATCAAGGACACGCTCGCAGATGGTTATCATTCGAGTGCAATACGTGAAGACGTTGTGTGATCTTGCCTATTTCGCGCAATATTTTGCGGCTTATCACCGCATTTGACGCAAAGTTGTTGCAACGCAGTGGCCTGTAACACGCACGTGCTGTCCACCACGTCACCCGAGTGGCAGGATCCCGTTCACTCGTCCGCGACAGTTACGAGGAGTGACGCAGTGGCTAGTCGAACCAGGCAGTTGATGGCCATGATCCCGGCCTTGGGACTGGCCGTGATGGCAGCATCGGGCTGCGCGACTCCCGTGAACCAGGGCGCCGGCGACTCGGGTGTTCCGCTGGTCCAGAGCGGGAAGCTCGTCACCTGCACGCACCTGTCGTACAAGCCCTTCCAGTTCAGCGAGGGCGACAAGACCGTGGGCTTCGACGTCGACCTCGTCGACCTGGTCGCCAAGGACCTGGGTGTCACCCAGCAGATCTTCGACACCCCGTTCGAGACGATCACCTCGGGCACGTCGTTCAACGCGAACCAGTGCGACCTGGCCGCCGCGGGCATGACGATCACCGACGAGCGCAAGCAGGCGATCGACTTCTCCGACCCGTACTTCAACGCCGAGCAGGCGCTGCTGGTCAAGAAGGGCTCGAACATCAAGGCCCTGGCGGACCTCAAGGGCAAGAAGCTCGGCGTCCAGCAGGACACCACGGGTGAGAAGTACGCCAACGACAACGCGGCCGCCAACGGCTACACCGTCGTGCAGTTCGAGGACCTCCCGCTGTCCGAGACGGCCGTGCGCACCGGCGCCGTCGACGCGGTGATCAACGACAACGGCGTGCTCTACGACTACGCCAAGGAGTTCCCGGACACCGAGGTCACCACGGAGTTCCCCACCAACGAGAAGTACGGCATCGGCGTCAAGAAGGGCAACACCGCCCTGCTGACGAAGATCAACGACGTGCTGAAGAAGGCCAAGGAGAACGGCGAGTACGACAAGATCTACGAGAAGTGGTTCGGCAAGAAGCCGACGTCCAAGTAGTCGCTTCTCCGGGGCCGGCGCGCCGTTAGCTCGTCGCGCCGGCCCCGCCGCTTGTCCGCACCACATTCGCTAGGAGCCGCAATGGCCATGTCCAAGCGCAAGCGCGCGGAATACATCCGCTACGCGCAGTACGGCATCTTGCTCGTCGTGGTCGTCCTGGTCGCCGTCCTGGCCGACTGGGGCCAGATCCAGCGCGCGTTCTTCAACGTGGACATCGCGAAGTCGATGTTCCCCAGCGTGATCACGGTCGCGTTGAAGAACACGATCATCTACACCGCGCTCGGCTTCGGGTTCGGTCTCGCGCTGGGTCTCGTGCTGGCGCTGATGAAGCTGTCGTCGGTCGCCCCGTACCGCTGGATCGCCACCGTCTACATCGAGTTCTTCCGCGGTGTGCCCGCGCTGCTGGTGTTCATCGGCATCTACTACGGCGTGCCGATCGCGTTCCAGATGCAGTTCCCGCCGCTGACCACGGTCATGCTGGCGCTCGGTGGCGTCGGTGCCGCGTACATGGCCGAGACGATCCGCGCCGGCATCCAGGCCGTGCCGAAGGGTCAGGTCGAGGCCGCCCGCTCGCTCGGCATGTCGCAGAGCCGCGCCATGATCACGATCGTGATCCCGCAGGCGTTCCGGATCATCCTGCCGCCGCTGACCAACGAGCTGATCCTGCTGACCAAGGACTCCTCGCTCATCTACATCCTCGGCCTGTTCCGCGAGCAGTACGAGCTCACGAAGTTCGGCCGGGAGACGCTGAGCCGCAGCCCCTCGCTGACGCCGATCCTCATCGCGGGTCTCTGCTATCTGATCATCACGCTGCCGCTCGGTTACCTCTCGCGGTACCTGGAGCGGCGCGGCACCAGCGGTAGGAAGAAGGTGTCCGCATGAGCGACTCGTTCGTCGAGATCACCGGACTGAAGAAGTCGTTCGGCCCGCTGGAGGTGCTCAAGAACATCGACCTGCAGGTCAACCGCGGTGACGTGGTCTGCATCATCGGCCCGTCCGGTTCCGGCAAGTCGACGTTGCTGCGCTGCGTGAACCTGCTGGAGGAGCCGAACGACGGCAAGATCGTCGTCAACGACGTCGAGCTGACCCATCCGGACGTCGACATCGACACCGCGCGCACGAAGATCGGCATGGTCTTCCAGAGCTTCAACCTGTTCTCCCACCTCAACGTGCTGGCCAACCTCACGGTGGCGCAGCGCAAGGTGCTCAAGCGCTCCGAGGAGGAGTCGCGCCGGATCGCGTTGCACAACCTCGACCGCGTCGGGTTGAGCGACAAGGTCCACTCGATGCCCGCTCAGCTCTCCGGTGGCCAGCAGCAGCGCGTCGCGATCGCCCGCGCGCTGTCGATGGACCCCGAGGTGATGCTGTTCGACGAGCCGACCTCGGCGCTCGACCCGGAGCTCGTGGGTGACGTGCTGGGCGTGATGCGCCAGCTCGCCGACGAGGGCATGACGATGCTGGTCGTGACGCACGAGATGCAGTTCGCCCGCGAGGTCGCCGACAAGGTGATCTTCATGGACGGCGGCTACATCGTCGAGGAGGGTCCCGCGGCCGACGTGATCGGCAATCCGCAGGAGGAGCGCACCCAGTCGTTCCTGGCTCGTGTGCTCGACCCGACGCACCACGGTCCGAAGGACCCGGAGTAGCCAGGTGGCCAGGGGGAAGGTCGCCGCGGCGGACGTGCTGCGGGGGCTCTTGGGGGAGAACGACAACTCAGGTGGTGGCGGGTGGCGGTTGCCTCGACGCAAGCCGAGCACCCCGCCCGTCATCCGCGTGGTGGACCGGCTGGTCACCGATGTGCTCGACCTGCGGGCGGTCGAGGTGCCGTACGTGCTGGAGTTCGAACGCTGCCAGTTCGAGGCGGCGCCGGACCTGCGGCAGGCGAACCTCGCCGGCGTCTCGTTCACCGACTGCGACCTGCCCGGTCTGGAGGCTCGCAACCTCAGCAGCAGCAACGACGTCTCGTTGCTCGGCTGCCGGGTGTCCGATCTCGTCGACCTGACCGACGCCGAGATCGCGGGCTCGGTCCTGTTGCGGGACAGCAGGTTCAGCGTGCCCGGCGGGCTGTGCGTGCACGGCGACCGGCTGACGGTGGCGGGCGCGCTGCTCGCGTTCGGCGTCCACACCGAGGGCGAGGTCCGGCTCGCGGGCGCGCGCATCGGCGGCAACGTCAACCTCGGCAGCGCGGTGCTGGAGAACCCCGACGGCTACACGTTGAACGGCAACGGCATGCAGGTCGGCGGCAACTTCCTCGCCACGTTCACCTCGCACGGCGTGATATTCCTGGCCAATGCTCGGATCAGCTCGGCGCTGTCGTTGCGCGGGGCGATGCTCTCGCGCGGTGAGAGGCTCGACGAGACCAGCGACCCGCACGCGGACCCGTCCGTGACGCTGATCCTGGACCGCGCCGACGTCTCCGGTGACCTGGAGCTCGACCGCGGCTTCACCAGCGCGGGCACCGTCCGGGCTGTGAACACGCGCATCGGCGGCACGTTGTCGCTGGCAGACGCCGTCCTGGACGCCGTGTCACCGCCTGCGGTCGGCACCGACCCGACCGGTTCGGGCCGCGCGCTGCACGTCGACGGCGCGGAGATCGGCGGTGACGTCGTCGGCCGCGGCGTGCGGATCAAGGGCCAGCTGCGCATGGTCGACACCCACGTGCGCGGCAGCATCACGATCGAACGGGCCACTGTGGACAATCCGGCCGCGGACGCCGTGCTGGCCAACCGTTCGCAGATCGGCAGCAACTTCGTGGTGCGCGAGTCGAACATCTCCGGCGGCCTGGAGCTGCGCGGCATCACCGTGGGCGCGAACCTGGACCTGCGCGGCAGCCGCCTGATCAAACCGGGCAAGTACCGCCACCAGCCGCGCGAGAAGCCGTCACTGGACATCGGTGGCGCCACGATCGGCCGCGACCTCATCTGCGCGCGCGGCGACAAGGAGTTCGTCGCGCACGGCGGTGTGCGGTGCCGTCGCGCGACGATCGGTCGCATGGCGAACTTCAACGGCGCGGTGCTCGGCTACAAGCTCGACAGCCACGCGCTGAACGCCATGGGCATGCAGGTCCATGAGCTCATGCTCAACGTCGTGTCGCCGCCCAAAGGCCTGGTGACGTTGCGCCAGGCGCGCTGCACGTCGTTGGACGACAACGAGAACTTCTGGAACGCCACGGGGTTCATCGACCTCGACGACTTCCGCTACGACTCGCTCGCCTATCCGATCGACGTGCGCGACGACGCCCAGGTCCAGCAACGGCTGCGCTGGCTGCGGCAGGCCATGCGGCGCAGCTACCACCCACGCCCGTACGACCACTTCGCCGAGATGCTGACCGCGGCCGGCAACGAGGAACACGCCTCGACCGTGCTGATCGAGAAACAGCGGTTGCGCTACCGCGCGGTCGCCGAGGGCATGCGGTTCTTCGGGCCTTTGGTGCTGGTGTGGAGCTTCCTGCAGCGCTCGATGGTCGGCTACGGCTACCGCCCGGCGCGCGCCCTGGGGTGGCTGATCGCGGCGTGGGTCGTGGGCAGCATCTGGTTCCACTTCAAGGGGCCGCTGATCGAGATCAACGACGACGACCACCTGCCGTGGAACGCGTGGCTCTACACGATCGACCTGGTGGTGCCGATCGTCGACTTCGGCAACAAGAACCGCTGGCAGACGCCCGGTGCGTCGCAGTGGATCGCGTCCGGGTTGATCGTGACCGGCTGGATCCTGGCGACGACCGTGGCGGCCGGCCTGACACGAATGTTGAAACGATGACACCACCATCGGGGTATTTCGTCTGGTGGTGAACGATGGTGCGATCGTTCGGTGATCGCCGCCGAGTCCACCGAGCTCTTCGTCGGGCCTCGGACCGCGCTGCTGCAGGTGGTGCGGCTGACCTCGCCCACGTTGGC
Organism: Lentzea alba; assembly: GCF_011067745.1. Classification (GTDB taxonomy): domain Bacteria; phylum Actinomycetota; class Actinomycetes; order Mycobacteriales; family Pseudonocardiaceae; genus Lentzea; species Lentzea alba. Next base: position 356,174 of record NZ_JAAMPJ010000006.1, on the reverse strand, counting down.
GGGCCCGGTGCACGCGCACGTCTCCGGTCCCGGCCTGCACTCGCCGCGCCACGGCGGTTCGCTGGTCGCGGGGCCGTTCGGGTACGAGGTCGGTGTCGACGTCTCGTCGCACTCGCCTGGTTCGGTGGTGCCCGCCCAGGCCGTCGTCCGGGCTGACTCGGGCGAGGAGACCTGCACGTTCTCGCTGGTGGTGGGCTCACCGGGGTGGACGGTGCACCTCATCGGACACGTGACCGGCGACGCGCCGTTCGCCGTGTTGCGGGCCCATCTCGACCTGGCGCTGACCGATCCCGCCTACCGGTTCGCGGTCACGTCGGTGGAGTTGCTGCAGCCGTACTGGGACACGTTCCCGCAGCACCGCTCGCTGTTGTTGCGGCTGATCTCCGAGGGACGCGTCGAGGTCGTCGGCAGCGAGTCCAATGTGGTCGGTGTGTCGCCGTTGCTCTCGTCGCTGCCCAACGGTTCGTCGCTGGCTGTCTCGTCGTTGGCCGAGGCCGAGCGTTCGGTCTACTCGTCGTTCCTGGAGTTGCGTGGTAGAGCGCGTGCACCGCACGTGATGCTGCCCGTCGGCTCCTCACGTTCCGCGCCCAACCCTTGGGTAACCGCGATCCACCACGACTGGAGCGCGCGCTACACGTGGCCACGCGTCGTCTGCTCGTTGCCGCGCGACTACTACGTGCGCGGTTCTGTGCCCCTGCCTCCCGCTCCTGCAGACGAATCCCCAGCCGCCGTGTTCGCCTCACACGCGGCTCGGCTGACCGGCGCGACCTTTCCCGCTACGGCTTTGGCCCGTGCCGCCGCGGCACATCCGCGCGAAGCCTTCGACCTGCACTCGGACATCGTCGCGCGTTCGCTGGCCGCCCTGACGTCCACTGTGGACTCCTCGGTCGTCGTGTGGAACCCGCTGCCGTCGCCGTGCACCGACATCGTCTCCGTGCACCTGCCTGCCGCGCGGAACGTGCACGTGGAGTTCGAGGGAGAGGTACTGCCGACGTTGGTCGACGGGTCGACCGTGACCTTCCTGGCGCGTGATGTGCCTTCTTGTGGTTGGCGCACCTACTCGTTGGTCGAGGACAACATCGACCACGGCTGGAAACGCGGCTACGGCACGGAGATCGCGTCTACTCACTACGTCCTGTCGTACGACCCGATCGCTTCTCTGGTCGCTGTCGACGGCCCGGCGCTGCAACCGCCCAAGCTGACCGGCCCGGTGACCGTCTGGCACAGCGAGGTCGGCGAGAAGATGGTCGGCTCCACGACCTTCACCTTGTGGCACGAGGTCGGCCACCTGGGCCCGTCGGAACTGGTGGGCGTGCTCGGCACCCGCACGCCGACGTCCGGCACCCTGCCTGCCGTGGCCGCCCGCCTGTCGTTGGCCGGGCCGCCGCTGGGCCCTGTCTCGCCCACCGTCACGCCGGTGTTCGCGCGGTACTGGCTGCACGAGCCCGCGCCGTTGGGCGGCCTGCCCGCGAACGTGCACCTGGAAGTGCTCGGCCCGACCCGGCTGCGGGTGGTCGCCGTGTCCGACGGTCCGGCGTTCGACGGCGTCGTCCGGTTGTCGCTGCCCGACGGCTGGTCGGCGTCCTGGGACTCGCTGCCGGTGTCGCTGCCCGCGGGCGGTTACGTGTCGGCCGACGTGCACCTGACGCCGCCGCGCACTCCCGGCTGCCACCCGGTCCGCGCGACTTTGCACGGCCTGCCGTTCGAGGTCTACGACATCGCGCTGCTGACCGTGCCGGAGTGGGACGGTGAGGACCCGGTCGAGGTTCTTTGGGTGGCCTCGGTTGCGCCGGTCGTCTCGGTGGCTCCCGGATCGTCCGCTTTGCTGCGCGTGGTCATGGCGTCCGGCGCACACGGCGACCTGCCGCTGCAGGCCCGCGTGCTCTCGCCCCGTGACACGTGGGAGTTGGTGGGCCCGTTCTGCGTCAGCGGCGTTCTGCCTGCTCAGGGTCGTACGTCACTCGATTTCACGGTCTCCGCGCCTACCTGGGCTCTTGCCGGGTCGTGGCCGGTGGTCGTCCGGGTGACGGCCGGCCCGCTGGTGCGGACCACTCCGGTGATCCGCCTGGTTACCATGGCCCACCGTGACTGATCTGGTGCTGGCACTGGACTTCGGCGGCACCAAGATCGCCGCTGCCCTCGTGGACCGTTCCGGCGCCGTGGTGCGCTCCTCGAGGGTGCCCACACCTTCTCTTGATCCGTGGGACGCCGTCGTCTCGGTGGTGTCCACAGTGGTCCGGGGCGATGTCGTCTCGGGAGTCGGCATCGCCTCAGCCGGCCCGGTGGACACCGTGCAGGGCACCGTCTCGCCGATCAACGTGCCCTCGTGGGAGGCCTTCCCGCTGCGCTCCGCCGTCTCGTCGCTGTTCCCCGGAGTGCCGGTCGAGTTGGCCGGGGACGGCGTCTGCATGGCTTTGGGCGAGCACTGGCGCGGCGCCGGGCAGGGAAGCACGTTCATGGTCGGCCTGGTGGTGTCGACCGGCGTCGGCGGCGGCCTGGTGCTGGACGGACGGCCGTTCGGCGGGCGGACGGGCAACGCCGGGCACATCGGCCACGTCGTCGTGGACCCCGACGGCGCCCCCTGCACGTGCGGCGGCCGCGGGTGCGTCGAAACCATCGCCGGCGGCCCGCGGATGGTGGCCTGGGCGCGCCGCGCCGGCTGGCAGGCGCCGGACGACGCGGACGCGGCGTTGTTGGCCGCCGCTGCGCTGGCCGGCGAGGAGATCCCGCTGGAGGCCTTCGAACGTGCTGGTCAGGCGGTTGGGATGGCGATCGCCGGGGCTGCCGCGGTGTGCGACCTGGAGCTGGCGGTCATCGGTGGTGGGGTGGCGCAGGCCGGGGAGCTGTTGTTCGAGCCGGTGCGGCGGACGCTGAAGACCCACGCCGGGTTGTCGTACCTGGCGGGGTTGGAGGTGCGGGCGGCCGAGCTGGGCGGGGAGGCCGGGCTGGTGGGGGCGGCGGCTCTGGTGCGCTGAGCCGGTTCGTCAGACTGCCTGGCGGCTGTGGCGCAGCGGCGACTCCACCCGCGCCACCGTGACGCCCGCCGCTTCCAGGGCCGCGCGGACCGTCCGGGCGATCTCCACGGCGTTCGGGGTGTCGCCGTGCACGCAGATGGAGTCGGCGGCGATCCGCACCGGCCGTCCTGACGCGGAGCGCACCCAGCCCTCGGTGGCCATTTGCACGCAGCGGGCGGCGATCTCCGCCGGGTCGCGCAGCACCGCGCCCGGTTCGCCGCGCGGGACCAGCGTGCCGGCTGCTGTGTAGGCGCGGTCGGCGAAGGCTTCGTGCCACACGCGCAGGCCGGCGACCGACGCTCGCTTCAGCCAGACTGCGCCCGGTGGGCCCAGGACGGCCAGGGCCGGGTCGAACAGGCGCACCGCGTCCACCACGGCGTCGGCCTGGGCCTCGTGCCGGACCAGGGCGTTGTAGAGGGCGCCGTGTGGCTTCACGTAGGAGACGCGGGTTCCAGCGGCGCGGGCGAAGGCCGTCAGCGCTCCTAGTTGCGCCAACACCTCGTTGGTCAGGGTGTCTGGAGCTACGTCGATGAACCGGCGCCCGAAGCCCGCCAGGTCGCGGTAGCCGACATGAGCGCCCACCGCTGCGCCGGCCGAAGCGGCCAGGGCACACACCTCGCGCATCGTGTCGGCGTCGCCCGCGTGGTAGCCGCAGGCCACGTTCGCGCTGGTCACGACGTTCAGAAGGGCTTGGTCGTCGCCCAGGGTCCAGTGGCCGAAGCCCTCGCCGAGGTCTGCGTTCAGGTCCATGGCCGTCCTCCAGCGCTCGGTTTGTTGGATCGTTGGATTGTTGAACGATTCTACGATAGTGCAATGGAACGATCCTGCAAATAGACTTGGCAGGTGACCGAGACGTGGGTGTCGACGCTGGCGCAGGGCAAGGCCGACCTGGAGCGGGCGAGCACCGCGCAGAAGGTCGCGGACATGCTGCGCGAGCGAGTGCTCGACGGTGAGCTGGAGCCGGGGCTGCGGCTGAGCGAAGAAGCGATCGGCGGGGCGCTGGGCGTCAGCCGCAACACGCTCCGCGAGGCGTTCCGACTGCTCACCCGCGACCGGATCCTGGTCCACGAGCACAGTCGCGGGGTGTTCGTGCGCCGGCCGACAGGCGACGACGTGCGCGACCTCTACGCCGCCCGCCGGGTGATCGAGTGCGGCGCGCTGAGGCTCTGGAACGACGTCAGCGAGGCGCAGCGCGAAGCGGTCAGGTCGCCGGTCCGGCAGGCCGTGGCGCGCGCCGAGAAGAACGACTTCAGCAAGACCGGCACCGCGAACATCCAGTTCCACCGCGGCATCGTCGGCCTCGCGGGCAGCACCCGGCTCAGCGACGAGTCCGACCGGCTGTTCGCCGAGCTCATGCTGGCCTTCCGCGTCGCACGCGAGATGGACGCGTTCCACCAGACCTACCTGCCGTGGAATCGTAGGATCGTAGAATTGTTGAACAATGGGACGGTTGAACAAGCGGTCGTCCAGTTGGACGAGTACTTCGCAGCCGCTGAACAGGATCTTGTCGGCCGCCTGTCGGCCGATTAGTCCAAAGAGAACGTTAAGCAGAGTGCAACGATTCTGATCACGAAGCTGACGGCACGTCCTATCAGGCCTAACATCCGCGCAACACCGCGTACACGGAGGGCCACCATGCCGTCGGATCACAAGACCGGCTTGCGCTGGAGCAACTGGAACCTGCTGCTGATAGTTCCGCTGCTCATGCTCATCACGCCGTGGTTCAACCAGGACGAGCCCCGCGTCTTCGGGCTGCCGTTCTTCTACTGGTACCAGTTCGCGTTCGTGCCGCTCGGCGTCCTGTGCGTCGGCCTGGTCTACGTCAAGACCAAGGACAAGCCGGTGGTCACCGGCAAGCCGGACAAGCTCGGCGTCGACGACCTGGACGAGGGAGCTAAGTGATGCAGTGGACTGAGCTGATCGTTTTCAGCGCCCTCTTCCTGCTCGTCACGGTCATGGGCTTCGTGGCGGCGCGGTGGCAGAAGGGCGAGACCCTCGACCACCTCGACGAGTGGGGTCTGGGCGGCCGCAAGTTCGGCAGCTGGATCACGTGGTTCCTGGTCGGTGGCGACCTCTACACCGCGTACACCTTCGTGGCGGTGCCGGCACTGATGTTCGGCGCGGGCGCGACCGGGTTCTTCGCGTTGCCGTACACGGTGATCCTCTACCCGATCGTCTTCCTGCCGCTGGTGCGGATGTGGTCGGTCAGCCGCGTGCACGGCTACGTCACGCCCGCCGACTTCGTGAAGGGCCGCTACGGCTCGCACTGGCTGGCGCTGCTGATCGCCATCACCGGCATCGTCGCGACCATGCCGTACATCGCGCTGCAGCTCGTCGGTCTCGAAGCGGTGCTGCGGTCGATGGGCCTCAACGGCAGCGGCATCCTCGGCCACCTGCCGCTGTTCATCGCGTTCGTGATCCTCGCGCTCTACACCTACCAGTCGGGTCTGCGGGCGCCGGCGCTGATCGCGTTCGTCAAGGACATCCTGATCTACATCGTCATCCTGGTGGCGATCGTCTACCTGCCGTCGAAGTTCGGCGGCTGGGGCGAGATCTTCAACGACGCGCAGGCCAAGTTCGACGCCACGCCGGCCAAGACCGACGGCATCCTGCTCAACAGCAACAACCAGCTGCAGTACGCGACGCTGGCACTGGGCAGCGCGCTCGCGTTGTTCATCTACCCGCACTCGCTGACCGGCATCCTGGCGAGCCGCGGCCGCAACGTGATCAAGCGCAACATGGTGGCGCTGCCGGCGTACTCGCTGGTGCTGGGCCTGCTGGCGCTGCTCGGCTACGTCGCGATCAGCGCGGGCACCAAGCCGATCGTCAACCAGGCGACCGGCCGTCCCGACACCAACACGATCGTGCCGGAGCTCTTCGGCGCGAACTTCCCGTCGTGGTTCGCGGGCATCGCGTTCGCGGCCATCGGCATCGGCGCGCTGGTGCCGGCGGCGATCATGTCGATCGCGGCGGCGAACCTGTGGACGCGCAACGTCTACAAGGAGTATCTGAAGAAGAACGCGACGCCGGCGGAGGAGGCCAAGCAGGCCAAGCTCGCGTCGCTGGTCGTGAAGTTCGGCGCGGTGGCGTTCATCGTGTTCGTCGACCCGCAGTTCTCCATCGACCTGCAGCTCATCGGCGGCGTGATGATCCTGCAGACGCTGCCGGCGGTCGCGATCGCGCTCTACACCCGCTGGTTCCACGTCTACGGCCTGGTCGCGGGCTGGATCGCGGGCATGGGCTACGGCATGTGGCTGCTCTACAACATCGGCAACCCGGCCATCAACAAGGCGCACTTCGCCGGTTCCGCGCTGCCGCTCGGCAAGTTGTCCATCTTCGGCTGGCACCCGTTCGGGGAGTCCGCCATGACGATCTACGTCGGCATCATCGCGCTGGCGGTGAACCTGATCGTCGCGGTGATCGTCACGCTGATCGCCAAGAAGGCCAAGGTCTTCAACGGCACGGACCAGACCGATCCGTCGGACTACCACGTCGACGAGGACAGCCCTCGGGTCAAGCCGGTGGCGGCCCACTGAGACGCGAGAGTTAACGCCAGGGGCCACCCGTCGGTTTCGGCGGGTGGCCCCATGCGTTAGAGATCAGTGACGTGAAACCCATCGCCGGACTGGTCGGACTGACCGCACTCGCCCTGGTCGTCGTCGCACCTGGCACCGCCCAGGCGCAGGACGCGAACTGCTACGACACCACCGCCCCGCTGACCGTCGAGGAACAGCGGCTCGACGACACCCTCGTGACGGGCGGCCCGGCCGTCGGCCCCGCGCTCGTGAAGCTCGCCGGATTCGACGGCCGCGTCACCGAGTTCACCGCCAAGCTCTGCCACCAGGTCGTGGCGAGGCAGGCTCAGCAGTTCGTGGAACGCGAGGGCACCGCGCTGTGGAAGGCCGCCGTCGCCCGCGCCCAGAGCACAACACCCCTGGCCCACGACGCCTACGACGACCGGCCGCTGTACTGGGCGCGCCTGCAGCTCTCCTCCGCGCTGCGTCAGTGGAAGCCGCGCTTCTCCTTGCCCGTCAACGAGCGCGCGAAGTTGATCCAGAAGTTCGACTGGGCCTCGCGAGGACTGAGCGACTCGGCGTTCCCGGCGAAGCCCGGTGTGCGCCGGATCGCCGTGACCGGGTTCGACCCGTTCCAGCTCAGCGGCGTGAACGTGCGGCGCGCCAACCCCGCCGGTGCGGCGGCGTTGCAGCTCGACGGCAGGGAGATCTCCACGCCGTCCGGCAAGGTCGTGCTGCAGGCCGCGGTGCTGCCGGTGCTGTGGGGCGGGTTCGACGAGGGGATCGTCGAGCAGTTCTACGGAAACGCGCTGGCGCAGAAGCCCGACGCGTTCGTGACGATCAGCCAGGGCCGGCCGGGCCGCTTCGACGTCGAGCGGTGGGCGGCGCGCTGGCGTGGTGGCTTCGCGGACAACAACAACGTCAACTCCTACGGCAGCGTCCCGAACGCCGCGGGCTGGCCGCAGCCGGCGAACGAGTTCATCGAGACCTCGCTGCCGTTCCAGAAGATGATCGACGCGGGCACCGGGCCGTTCGCCGTGAACTTCAACCGTGCCTTCTGCGAGTGGGTCGTCGTCGGTTCGCAGCAGTCGTGCCGCACGGACGAGCCGACTCCGGGCAGGGTCGCGGCGTCCGGTGGCGGCGGTGACTACCTCTCCAACGAGAGCATGTACCGGGCGAACCGGCTGCGAATTGGTTACGGCGCAACGAATGTCCTGGGTGGACACCTGCACACACCGGTGCTCGGCCAGCCCGCCGACCCGGTCGCGCTGACCGATCCGGCCTTCGAAAAGCAGCGTCGGGACATCGCCGATCAGGTCAAGGCCCTAGTCTCTGTGGTGTGACTCGTGTGCGGCTGGCGGTGGCGATCGTCCTGAGCTCGTGGGCGCTGTCCGCGTGCGCGATCCAGGTTGGAGGACAAGCGGTTCCCGGACCGCTGCCGTCCACGGCCTCCGCCTCCGCACCCGCGCTGCCCAAAGCCGGGCAGTGCATGAACGCCTACGAGCTGACGGTGCTGCAGTGCACCGACTCGCACGAGGCCGAGGTCATGAGCGTCGGCGAGCTCACCGGCCTGCCGACGGTCTACCCGGACAACCAGGCGCTGCGCAAAGCCGCGCTGCCGCCGTGCCGCCAGGCGCTCACCGACTACCTGGGCAGCGGTGACGCGGACTCGACGCGCCTGCGGGTCTGGGCGTTCTGGCCGAACGAGCAGGGCTGGAAGGACGGCCAGCGCTGGCGGCTGTGCACCGTCGTGGAGATCAGTCCCGACGAGAAACCGCTGGCGCGCAAGGGTTCCGTGAAGGGAATCCTCGGCGGCAACGGCTTCACGACGTTCCAGACCTGCACCCAGGGCTCGCCGTCGAAGGACCAGGAGGTCAAGGTCGTCGCGTGCAACACCGCGCACCTGGCCGAGGCCGTGCCCGCCGGTGTCGTGTCGCTCGGCAAGTCGACCGACCCCGCTCCGTCCACGGAGCAGATGAACGCCATCGCCAAGAGCAAGTGCACCAAGGCCGTGCACGACTACCTGGGTTCGTCCAAGCGCAGCGACGTGTTCCCCGCGTGGCGGAACCCCGGCTCCCAGGCCTGGTCAGAGGGTTGGACCAACGCGGTCTGCTACGCCGAGGCCAACAAGGCCTTCAACGGCACTCTCTTCGGCATCCGCGACAACCCGCTCCCGAACTGAGTTCGCCACCACGACCATCAGCACGGCGGCCAGGGACAGCACCAGCATCGCGATTCCTGCGATCCCCACGGCACACCTCCCTTTCCGCCTTCGGTGACGATCTTTGTGACCGCCATCACATACCTAAGACGTTCCCGGAAGGGGCCAGGTTCATTCCTGGAGCAAGACCGTTTTCGGAACCTGTGGAGAAGTCCCCAGGGCTGTCCACAGCTATCCACAACATGTGCACAGAGCCGTCCACACCTGTGGACAACTTCGTCTCAAATGGACGATGAGCTGCACTGATTCAGAGGAAATTGCTGCACAGGACCACGCCGGCAGCTGTCCCGATGGCGAGCCCGAGGACGAACACGAGCGTGTAGCGCCACCACGGCGTGCGGGCCGGCGGGGCGGGCGGCACCGGGTAGTAGCGCACGATGCCCGTGGTCGGGCCGACCTCCACATCGCGCTTCGAGCCGTCGAAGTTCAGTCCGCCGAGGAAGTCCTCGTCCTGCGTCACACCACAGTGATACCTCACCCAGGTGACCCAGTCACTCACCGCACCTGCTGGAAATGCACGCGGGGACCCTACGTACCGTCTGACGGTACGTAGGGTCCCCGCGTGCAGTCAGGGTCAGCCGAGGCGCTGCTTCAGAGCTGCAAGCTCGTCACGGAGCGTGGTCGGGACCTTTTCGCCGATCTTGGCGAACCACTCCTCGACCAGCGGGATCTCGGCGCGCCACTCGTCGGCGTTCACCTCTAGCGCGGCCTCGATGTCCGCAAGAGGCGCGTCCAGGCCCTCGAGGTCCAGGTCGGCGGCGGTCGGCACGTGACCGATGGGGGTCTCGGTAGCGGCGGCCTTGCCCTCGATGCGCTCGATGGCCCACTTCAGCACGCGCGAGTTCTCGCCGAACCCAGGCCACAGGAAGCGCTTGTCGTCACCGCGGCGGAACCAGTTGACGTAGAAGATCTTCGGCAGCTTGTCGGCGTCGGCGCGCTTGCCGAGGTCGACCCAGTGCTGGAAGTAGTCACCGGCGTTGTAGCCGATGAACGGCAGCATCGCCATCGGGTCGCGGCGCACGACGCCGGTCTTGCCGACCGCGGCGGCCGTGGTCTCCGACGACAGCGTGGCGCCCATGTAGGTGCCGTGCTGCCAGTCGCGCGACTCGGTGATCAGCGGGATCGTCGTGGCGCGACGGCCGCCGAAGAAGATCGCCGAGATCGGCACGCCCTTCGGGTCGTCCCACTCCGGCGCCTTGATGTCGCACTGCTCGATCGGCGTGCAGTAGCGCGAGTTCGGGTGCGCCGCCAGCTCGTCGCCGTCCGGGGTCCAGTCCTGGTGCTTCCACGAGGTCAGGTGGGCCGGCGCCTCGCCGATGCCCTCCCACCAGATGTCGCCGTCGTCGGTCAGCGCGACGTTCGTGAACAGCGAGTTGCCCTTGGCGATGGTGCGCATCGCGTTCGGGTTGGTGTGGTAGTCGGTGCCGGGCGCGACGCCGAAGAAGCCGTTCTCCGGGTTCACCGCGTAGAGGCGGCCGTCCTCACCGAAGCGCATCCAGGCGATGTCGTCGCCGAGCGTCTCGACCTTCCAGCCGGGGATGGTCGGCTCCAGCATGGCGAGGTTCGTCTTGCCGCAGGCCGACGGGAACGCGGCGGCGATGTAGTACGCCTTGTTCTCCGGCGAGGTGAGCTTGAGGATCAGCATGTGCTCGGCGAGCCAGCCCTCGTCGCGCGCCATCACGGACGCGATGCGCAGCGAGTAGCACTTCTTGCCGAGCAGCGCGTTGCCGCCGTAGCCGGAGCCGAAGCTCCAGATCTCGCGGGTCTCCGGGAAGTGCGAGATGTACTTGGTGTCGTTGCACGGCCACTGCACGTCCTGCTGACCGGGCTCGAGCGGCGCGCCCAGCGAGTGCAGCGCGGGCACGAAGTCCGCGTCCTCGCCGAAGACCGCGAGGGCCTTGGACCCCATGCGGGTCATGATGTGCATGGAGACGACGACGTACTCCGAGTCCGTGATCTCGACGCCCAGCATCGGCTTCTCCGCGTCGAGCGGGCCCATGCAGAACGGGATCACGTACATCGTGCGGCCACGCATGCAGCCCCGGTAGAGCTCGGTCATGATGGCCTTCATCTCTGAAGGGTCCATCCAGTTGTTCGTCGCGCCCGAGTCCTCCTCGCGCACCGAACAGATGTACGTGCGCTCCTCGACGCGTGCGACGTCGCTGGGGTCCGAGGCGGCCCAGAAGGAGTTCTGCTTCTTCTTCAGCGGCACGAACGTGCCGGCGTCGACGAGCTTCTGCGTGAGGCGGTCCCACTCACCCTGGGACCCGTCCGCCCAAACAACCTCATCGGGGCAGGTCAGCTCAGCGACTTCCTGAACCCATGCGAGCAAGCGCGCGTGGTTGGTAGGTGCGTGTTCGAGACCGGGAATGGTCACTGCCGTCATCTCGTCTCGTCTCCTGACTGAACGCCTCGGCTGCCCGAGGACGTAGCTGGGTCCGGCTGGGGACTTCGTCGTCCTCGGGAATAGCTCCACAACGCCCGGTGGGGCCGGGCGTGCGTGGAAGGGGATGGACCGAGGTTAGCCCGGTGAATGGCAGGTAAAGCACCCCCAGCCTGTCGCTTCCCTCACAAAACCGATTCTGGAATCGATTCAGCACTCGGACGGCGTTAAGGCGCGCTTGAGGTGGGAAAAACACAAGAGGCCCCGGTGCGGTTCTCACCACACCAGGGCCTGTGACCTGCGCTTCAGTTCAGACGTCAGTTCGGGCTGATCCACTGCCCGGTAGTGGAATCGATTCGGACCACTCCGTCGAACCGTTCTTCCTCGAACCAGTCGTCCGAGTCGTCCAAAATGCCGCTCTTGGAGTCCGTCACGTACCGGCCGTCGGACTCGATGTGCCCGTGCTCGACCTCGACCCAGTCGTCACCACGGTGTTCCGACATCGTGACCTCGCCCGATCGTGTGATCTCGGTCGCCACGTCGGCCCGTCCGTCGCCGTTCTTGTCGGTGAACAGCCAGGTGTCCCCGTCGTCGTCACGCACGACAGCGGTGTCGGCCTTGCCGTCGCCATCGGTGTCCTCGGTCGCCTTGCCGACGTTTCGATCGCCTTCGTCGGTGTCCACGACAATGGTCTGACTCGGCGAGGAATTGGTCTTTTGTTCGTGCGAGTCGTTCGGGTCGACCGCAACCCACTCGCCGGAATTCTCCTCGAACCGAGCCTGGCTCAGCAGATTGCCGTCCTTGTCGAACGTGCTCATCAGATCGGCATCGCCGTCACCGTTGCTGTCGGTGAACGCCAGATGACCACCGTCGTCCGTCTCGACCACCGCGGAGTCGTTCACGCCGTCGTGGTCGAGGTCGAAGGTGACGTCGGCGGTGTACTCCTCGTCCTCGACGGTCACCTTCAGCTCGGCGTCGGCCGCACCGTTCTCGTCGATGTACACCGGGACACACCTCCTGCGCTCTTGCGTACCGGTATGACCCACGTTATGCCGGTTCGGTTCCCTCGCCAACCGTGTGACGCGCGCGGTCGATCTCGCTCTGGCCGATGGCGGCGTCGAGGGCGGCGCGGAAGTGCGAGATCTGGGCGCCTTCGAGGGTGAAGGCCGGTCCGTCGGGGCCGGCGATCTCCACCGCACCCGCGCTCACGCTGACCTCGCAGACCGCTCGGTCCGCGTAGCTGTCGCTGCAGTGAAGGAGCCACTCGCGCCTGTCGCCCATGGTCAACCTCATCTTCACCCCAGGCCGCCCGAATTAGGCTTAACTTTAGCCCTACTTGAGACTAAAGTCGCTCGCCTAAGCGTATGAAGGGAGGCAGCCACGTGGGTCAGGCCAGGCAGACCGTGGAACGCCTCCAGCTCGGACTCACACTCCAACGCCTGCGCATGGCGGCGAACAAATCGCAGCAGGAAGCGGCCGAGGTCATCGGCCGGAGCGCGGGGCGGCTCAGCCAGGTGGAGAACGGCAAGGGCGCCCTCGGCTCGACGGAACTCATCCGGTTGCTGGACTTCTACGACGTGGAGGGTGACGAGCGTTCGACCGTGCTCGCACTCGGCCGAGCCAGCAGGCGCCGGCAACCCCGTCTTGGCTACGTCGACACCCTGCCGGACTCCTTCCCGCGGTTCATGGACCTGCTTTCGGCCGCACGGCGCATCAGCTGGTACGAGTGCGGAGTCATTCCAGGACTCGTGCAGTCGAAGGGATACGTCAAGGCGATCATCGGGGCGGGAGCGTACATCTCGTCGGAAACGGAGGTCTCCGAACGCATCTCCTTCCGGCTCGCACTCCAACAGGTGCTGCACTCGGGTCTCGCCGAGCGGATCGACATCGTCTTCACCGAGGACTCGCTGCTGCACGTCCTGGGTGATCGCTCGGTGATGCGCGAGCAGGTGCTCCACCTGTTGCAGCTGCTCGAGCAACACCCGGCCCTGAGCATCCGGATCGTGCCGCTCGACGCCATGAACAGTCCCGGCAACGGCGGCGGCATGGTGGCGCTGGAGTTCGACACGTCCGACCCGATCACGTTCAGTACCGTGATCTACGGGCCCTCCGTCTATTACGATCAACCGTCCCATACGGAGCCCATGCGTCAGCTCTTCGAGCAGGTTCAGAACCTTGCGTGGAACGGCAGGGACACGCGTTCCGCCCTGATCAACTTCCTGCAAGGAGCCCCTGATTGACCGCGTGGTGCAAGAGCAGCCACAGCTCTACCGGAGGCGATGCCTGCGTGGAGGTCAGGTTCAACCAAGTCATCGTCGGGGTTCGCGACTCCAAGAATCCTGACGGGCCGCGGTTCGACGTGTCACCCACCGCGTGGCACGCATTTCTGAACACGGTCACTCACCCAGCGGGGTGAATGTCGAGCACGTTCCAGCCGACGCAACCGATACGTCGGCGGTACAAGCACGTCCATCAACCGGCAAGGAGCACCTAGGTGAGCCCGTGGCGGGAGAACAAGCAGAGTTCTGATGGCCCCGACGACCGTCGTGACGCGGTCGAGGTCGTGCAAGACGACGAGGACGTCTGGGTACGCGACCCCAAGGATCCGGACGGGCCGAAGCTGCACTTCACGCTGCAGCCGTGGCAGAGGTTTCTGGACTGGGTCGCGGCCGAGCCTGACCCGGCCGCCTGACCCGACTCCACGTCACGGTGACTCGCGCTCTGGACGTGAACCGATGACGAGCAGGCACAACGTCGTCACCGCGGCCACGAGCCCGGCCAGCAGCAGCATCGGCTGCAGCGAGGGCGGCTCGGCCGGAGGCGCGGCGATCACCGCGGGTTCGGTCTCGACCGACGGCGGTGCGGTGGTCGTCGGCGGCTCCGTCGTCGTGGTCGCCACAGCGGGCTGGGGTGCGGGCTCGTGCGTCGCCGGATGCTGCGGTGCCACCGGCTCGGCCGGCTGCACGACGATGCGTGCCCGCATGTCCGGGTGGATCGAGCACACGTAGTCGAACGTGCCCGGCTGGGTGAAGGTGTAGCTCCAGGACTGGCCGGTCGACAGCATCGGCGAGCGGAACGTTCCCGCTGCCACGTCGTGCGGGGCCTGGTCCTGGTTGGTCCACGTCACGACGTCGCCGACGCGCACGGTCATCGACGCTGGCTGGTACTGGTGCTGGGCGATGGGGATCGAGTGCGTCTCGGCGCCGGTGGCGGGCGCCGTGCTGAACAGGATCAGCACGGCGAACGCGGCCAGGACGGCGCTGGCCAGGCCGCGCCGCATCAGCAGATCGCCTGGTTGAACGCCGGGTCGAGCATCTGCTCGAGCATGACGGTGTGGGCCTTGACGTAGCTGTCGAACGCCACCGCGTCCTGAACCTGTTGCAGGGGTGACGTTTCCAGGTGTGCCGCCTTCACGTGCGCGATGAACGGCTTAAGCACGTCCTGGGGCAGTGAGCTGGCGAGTGCCGGATCGAGCATCTTCTCCAGCAGGACCGTGTGCGCCTTGACGTAGCTGTCGAACGCCAGCGCGTCCTGAACCTGCTGGAGGGGCGAAGTCTCCAGGTGCGCCGCCTTCAGGTGCGCGACGAACGGTTCGAGCGCCGCCTTCGGCACGCACTCACCGCCGGCCGGTGGAGCGGTGGTCGGCGACGGGTGGGTCGGGTGGCTGGTCGGAGGTGTCGTGGTCGGCGGGGTCGTCGGTGGGGTCGTGGGTGGCGTGGTGGTCGGGGGTGTGGTGGTCGGCGGGGTCGTGGGGACGTCCCCGGACACGGTGACCGAAGCCTGCATGTCCGGGTGGACCGAGCAGTAGTACGAGTACGAACCGGCCTTGGTGAAGGTGAAGCTGTAGGACTCGCCCTTCTGCAGGGTCGGCGAGGTGAACTTCTCCGGGCCCGAGGTGACGACGACGTTGTGCGGGGCGGTGTCGTGGTTCGTCCAGACGACCGTGTCACCGGGGGCGACGGTCAGTGCCGCGGGCTGGAACGCGTAGCCCATGATCTCGACGTTGGTCGTCGCCGCTGCCTCGCCCTGTACCGCGGCGAGGCCTACGGCCGGTGCGGCCAGTCCTGAGCCCGCCTGGCTCAGGCACAGCACCGCACCCACGATGCCGAGCGCGGCCACGAGTGCCGCCAACCGGTTTCGTTTGTCCACTGTGGATTCCTTTCGAACGGGTCAGCGACCGGGACCGGTCGTGACGAGCAGGGCGGCCACGGCGAGAACGGCGACGGCGAGCACCGCTTCGGCCGTGACCGAGTAGACGAGGGCGCGGGTGCCGTCGGCGGTGTGCAGTCGCCGATCCACCCAGCGCTTGCTCGCGAGGCCCAGGAGGAGGAGAACGGCGAAGATCGAGAGCTTGGCCAGCAGGATCTGGCCGTATCCGGTGTGCAGCAACGCGTCCAGCGAACCGACCAGCCGCCACGCCAGCAGCGATCCCGCGACGGTGAGCACGCCGACGGAGACCACGGCGAGGCGGGAGTAGCGGGGCAGCACGGTGGTGAGCGCGGCGCGGTCGGGCAGCGTGACGAACAGCAGCATCACGAGGCCCCCGATCCACAGGCACACCACGAGCAGGTGGGCGAAGATCGCGAGCTGGCCCCAGACGGGCAGGTCGAGCGCGTGGCCGGTCATGCCGTTGGTGCGCAGGATGCCCAGCCCCACCGCGCCCGCACCGGCGCGCCACGCCCACGAACGCGCCGCGCGGGCACCGCGGCGGGCCAGGTCGGCGAGCACCACCAGCGCCAGCACCCACAGCAACGTCCGCGCGAACCACACCCGTCCGAACGGCGCGTCGAGCAGCGGGCGGACCACCTCCCAGCTGAACGCGGGCGGGCGTCCGGCGACCCAGGCGGCGTTCAGGAACAGTCCGGTGACAGTGCCCGCGACGCCGCACAGCCAGCCGAACGTCACCAGGCGCCGCGCCCGGCTGGTGTCCGCGCCGTCCGGCCACAGCAGCGCGAAGAACGCCGCACCGCCGACGAACAGCACCGTGCCGAGGTAGTCGAAGGTCCTGGCCAGCACGAACCACGACTTCGCCGCCTCGGTCACGGCGTGCTCAGCAGCGCGGTGATCTTGCCGGTCTCGTCGTCGGCGACGAGCGAGCAGCCCGGACCGAGCAGGTCGCCGGTGAGATCGCCGACCAGCTTCGCCGGATCGCCGAGCTTTCCGAGCAGCGGAAGGTCCACATCGGACTGCCGCTCGACCTCGTGCGTACCGGGCAGCAGTTCGCCGACGACCGGAAGCTCGTCGACGTCGAGCAGCTTCAGCAGTTCGGTGACCGCCGCGCCCTCACACGGCTTCGAGGGAGGCGTCGTGGTCGGCGGAACCGTCGGTTTCGACGGCGGAGAAGTCGGTGCCGGGTGCGGATGTTCGAGCGCGGGCGCAGGGACGTGCGGACCCTGCGCGACCGGGAGAGGAACCGCCGCGGGCACGACGTACTGCTGTTGCGGTGGCGGCTGTTGCGGGCGCACCGGAGGTGTCGTGGTGGCGGCGGGCGGGTGCCGTACGGGCGGAGTCGGCCCGCTCTGCGCCACCGGTACGCCGCCGATGCCCGACGCGAACCCGAGCACGACGACCACGGTGCCCACCAGGCCCGCCGCGACGACCTGGTCTCGCTGCAGTTTCATGCTTCAAGAGCGAATCAGTGCCGAATTAACCGGCATTCCCAATTCATGACGAAACAGTGAACTCATATCGGACACAAATACTTTGTACCAGTGCATGTCCTGAAACGTGCAATTAAGTTGCCCCGACAACCGTGCCATGACCAGCCAAAATGAGTATTGCTCAATTAAGTTTGAACGAGTTCACCGTGGAGCCGTAACCCCTGTGCGGACCGCTCGTTGATGGTCTTTCAGGCCCTGTCGCGAACCGACCGAATTCGCCCCAGCAACTCTTCCGCCTTCGCGCGCCCCGACTCCACCTCGGCCAGCTGCCGGGTCACGGACTGCAGCTCGCGGCCCCGCTCGCCCGCCTCCATCCGCAGCGCGCGGTCCACCTCGCGCAGTTCGGCCTCGATGGCCTCGATGCGCTTGGCCAGGGCCTCGTCCAGCGCCAACGACAGCGCCTGCTCGGCTTCGATGAGCTGTTCGGCGGCCAGTTGGTCCACTGTGGAGCGAGCGTCGGCGATGGCGTCGGACAGCCACTGCTTGACGTGCTGTTTTTCGGCGGTGTGAGTGCGCGTGCGGGCCATCCACCAGCCCGCGCCGAGGCCCAGGGCGATGGTCACGGGCAGCACGATCGGGTTCAGGACGGCGATGCCCAGGCCGGCCAGGGGCATGACGGCCAGTTTGCCGGCGCCCAGGCCGCCGGAGACGCCCATGAACACCAGGAGCTTGTCCTCGGCTGTGGGTGGGCGCTTTTCCTTGGGGCGCAACACGACCGGGGGTTGCTCGCCGCGGGCGAACTGGCCGCGGATCAGGGTCAGCTCGTCGGCGCTGAACAGGGATGCCAGGACGGCGTCGGCGACCTGGGCGAGGCGCACGGACAGCGCGGTGGAGATGCGGCCGGACACCACCTGCAGGGCGGTGTCGACCTGCTGCGGCAGGGACGCCAACGCGGTGCGGTCGGCCTGGTCGATGGCCTGGCGGTACCAGGTTTGCAGGTCGCGCATCTGGCGGGAGATCTCGTGGGAGTTCTCCACGCGGGCGCGTTGGATCTCGCCGCGCAGGCGGACCTGCCAGCCTCGGGTGGAGGACCGACGCTCGGTTTGCAGTTCCTCGCGGCGGGCGCGCAGCACCACAGCCTCGTCCTCGCCCACGGACAGAGCGCGCTTCTCGTGTTCCAAGCGCACAACAAGCTCGTCGAGCACGGTGGACAGCGCGCGCAGGGCGTTGGCTTCGGCGAGCATGCCGGCGCAGCCGCTGACCAGTTCCTGCAGCGAGGTCTGCAGCGAAGCGATGCCGGAACGTTCGCGGAGCATGGCGGCGGCGTCGGGGTTGGGAGCACCCGAAGCCATGTCGAACATGCGCGACGACACCGGGAAGAAGGTCGCGTCGGCGAAGCGCGGGGCGTGTTCGGCCAGGCGAGCGCGGTCGGCGTCGAGGACCTGGCGCCAGCCGCGGTACTGGTCGGTCTTGGTCAGCGCGAACACCACGGTTTCGACGCGGTCGCCGACGCGCTTGAGGAAGTCGAGCTCGCCGCGGGTGAACGGGGACGAGGCGTCGACGACGAAGACCAGGGCCGTGGCCGAGGTGACGGCTTCCAGAGCGAGTTCGCCGTGCACCGACTCGAGGCCGCCGACGCCTGGAGTGTCCACAACGGACATTCGTTCCAGCAACGGGATCGGGGCGTCGACCTCGACGTAGCGCGGGGGCAGTTCGCCGGGAGGCAGGTCGTGGGCCGCGGACACCCAGTTGATCAAGGCGGGCAGCGGGAACGACACCGGTGCGAGCAGGCCGGGATAACAGGCGCGGGCCGCCCAGGCAGGGCCGTGCTGGAAGACCAGGTAGGTGGAGGTGGCCACGTCCGCGTCGACCGGCGACAGGCCCGGAGTGGCGAGCAGGGCGTTGACCAGCGAGGACTTGCCGCGGTTCGTCTCGCCGACGATCACCACGGACGACACCTCGGGTGCCGCACGACGATTGACCCAGTCGGCCAGCGCGGGGTCCAGCTCGCGCACGAGAGAGGTGAGGCGTTCGCGCGTCTGATGGACGGTCTGGGAGAGGTTGCTCATCGCGCCGTGTAGACCGTCACGATCGGGGCCCGCAGGACGCGGCCGCGGTCGCAGAAGCCCGGCACCTCGGTCTCGGCGACCAGGCCCAGCAGCGACTTGTCGTCCGTCGGCACGGTGCCGGCGGCCTCGTGCTGCGACGGGTCGAAGCGTTCACCGTCGGCGCGCAGGGCCACGACTCCTATGGACGACAGACCTTCCTCGATGCGTGCGACCACGCCGGCACTGGCGCGGTCCAGCGCGTACAGGCACAGCTGGACCAGCGCGCGGCGTTCGGCCAGCGCCTGGTCGAGCAGCTCGTCGGCAATGGTCTCCACACCGTCATCCGACGTCATTTCGGTCGGATCGGTTCCGTTCACGCTCATCGGTGCCCCCCAGCACGTAGTTGCTGCCAGATGAGGAAATACGCCCGGTGGACGACGTGCGCCACTCGAGCCTGCGCCGGCGTGGCGCCGAACGACGCGAACGAACGCCACCAACCGGCCCGTTCCAGCGCGTGGGCGACCAGGTCGGCAACAGGACGGCCGCGCAGACCCAGCTGACCGGCCACGTCCGGGGTGCTGCCGAACCGCAGCACTTCCTCGGTCAGGTCCGGGGCCAGCGTCACGGCGCCGGACGACACCAGCGTCAACGCCTCCAGCAGCCGCAGCTGGTGTGCTTCCGGCCGGGCCAGCAGCACCTCGATCGCGTCGTGCACCCGCTGCCGT
Organism: Lentzea alba; assembly: GCF_011067745.1. GTDB lineage: Bacteria > Actinomycetota > Actinomycetes > Mycobacteriales > Pseudonocardiaceae > Lentzea > Lentzea alba. The sequence continues at coordinate 336,668 of NZ_JAAMPJ010000006.1, read as the reverse complement.
TCGCCGGGATCGCCCGAGGCCAGCGAGGTGACGGACGCCAGCGCCGCCGCAGCCTTGATGCCGTCGGCCCGCGCCCGGAACACCGCGTCCAGCCGGCCTCGGACGGCGGCGAACCCGGACGCGTCGAACAGCACCCGGCGCAACGCACCGGTGGTCAACGAGGGTTCGGCGTCCAGAGCGGCGAGAGCGCGCCCGATGCCGTAGAGGTCGAGCTTCTCCAGCAACCGCGACCGCAGCCCCGCCGGGACGTCGCAGTCCCAGGAGGTGAAGAGGTCGCCGGCCATCAGCATCATCGTGCGGGTGTCCGCGTCCAACCCCGCGAGCTGCCGCAACGCCTCCGCGTCCGCCGAGGTGAACTCGCCCGTCTCGGCCGACTCGGCGAGCAGGCTGATCACCGGCAGCACGTCCGCGACCCGCGGCTTCAGCAGCTGTGCCTGCTTGCCGGCCAGGATCTCCGCGGCCCGCCACACGTCCCCGTCCGAACCCTCGACGGTTTCCGGCGCCACGGCGTCGACCTTGTTCAACGCGGCGATGGCGTTGACCGGCCCCGCCTCCCGGGACGCGGTGGCTGCGGTGAACGCGGCCAACGTCGAGTGGTCGTCCGCGCGCACGCCCTGCGTCACGACGTAGAGAACCGCCTCGGCACCGGCGACCGCGTTGCGCGACACGGGGTCCAGCAACTCCTCGGTGCGCGCGACCGACGCCGCGTCCAAGGACCCCAGCCCCGGTGTGTCGATGACGGTGAAGTCCCGCAGCACGGCGTTGGTCAGGTACGCCTCGATGTGCGAAACGCCTTCCACGCCAAGAGAAGCGGGGATCATGCCGTTCGCGTCGAACGGCAGCACCTGACGTCGTCCGTCCTTGAGAACGACTTCGATGCGGTCGACCGTTCCGTATTGATAGCGCGTGACGAGTCGTGTGCACTCACCGATGTCGGTGGGCGCGACCCGGCGCCCGATCAACGCGTTGACCAGCGTCGACTTGCCGGACTTGATCCGCCCGGCCACCGCGACCTGCAACGGCGCGTGCAACCGGCGCAACACTTCCTGGAAACCACGAGCGGTCTGCTGAGAGACCTGAGGTTGCAAGGCAACACACAAGTTGGCCACCGCCGCACATAGCGGTCCGGCCAGTTGTTGTCCTTGCAACGCTGTCACGGGCACTGATCGTGCCACGGTTTGTACGCGTGCGTGCGCGGGTAGCCACAGCGCATGGGTGACAGCTACGTGACGTTCCTAGTGCTGGGGATCGTCCTGGTCGTGGTCGACGGCCAGCTGATCTACCACAGCGGCAAGGGATATTTGAAGCGCGCCGCGTACGACGACGAACAGGCCGGCGCCATGATGAAGTTGACGGCCGTCCTGTTCCACCTCGTCGTGCTCGGCCTGCTGGCGCTGGTGTCGATCATCAACGTCGAGACCGGCGACCCGGTGAAGAACGTGGTCGTGAAGCTGGGCGTGGTGCTGTTGCTGCTGGCACTGGCTCACGGCGTCACGATGGCGATCCTGGCCAGGATTCGGGATCGCCAACTGCAGCAGCAGCTAGCGGACCAGATGGCCGAGGAACACCGCATCTACGAGGAACGCCACGCGCACGTCGGCGAACCGCGACCCGCGCCCAAGATCGAGTCGCCTTACTCACCCACGTAGTGGGCTCGCACGGCGTTCAGTGCCTCCCCCTCACTGGCGCCGAGCGACCGAGCTACGGCGACGTACTCCGCCGCGGCGGCGGAGAGCGGGTCCGGTGCATGCGAAGGCAGGGCAGCCACCACGGTGCCCTGCCTTCGTCCTGTCGTGAGCACGCCTTCGGTCTCCAGCTCCCGGTACGCCCGCGCGACGGTGCCCGCGGCCAGCCCGAGGTCGGCGGCGAGCTGGCGGATGGTCGGCAACCGCGACCCGATCGGCAGCACCCCACCGCTGATCAACCGCACCAGCTGGTCGCGCACCTGACGCCAGGGCGCGACGCCGTTGTCGACGTCGACGACGATTCGCGGAGCACTCACTTCGCGATCTTCGCCGATTGCGGAGTCGTGTTCGCCATCGAGATCCACGCGAGCAGGCCGAGCACGCCCACCCAGGGATGGACCAGGCCGCCCACGACCGCCGTACCGAGCCCCGCCGCGACGTGCACGCTGCGGGTGCGCAACGCCAGGTCGACGGCCTGGTCACCGCCGGCCGGCCGCACGACGGCCGTCCAGATGATCAGCCCGACCGCGAGCACGGACCCCGCGAGCCAGGCGAGCGCCGTCCACCGCGGGTGGATCACCAGGTAGATCGCGGCCCCCAGCACGAACACGGCGTACGAGCCCACCACCCACTTCGACGCGAAGTCGAACAGCCCACGCGGGGTGAGCAGCGCCTCACGACGAGCACCGCGCTGCGGGCGCAGCGCCAGCAGCTCCGCGAGCAGAGTGCCGGCGAGCACGACGACCATGATCTGGTCCACGTCGTCGCCCCACTTCGGCACGAAGTAGAGCGCCGCGTAGAGCCACGGGTAGAGCAACCGGCGGCGCCTGAGGTACAGCAGCCCCTCATGCGCCTGCGCGGCGTCCGGCTCGGCCACACCCCACTTCTTCAGCAGACGTGCGCCGTTCGCCTCGTTCGGCCACAGGACGGCCAGTATCAACAGGCCGGTGGCGACGAACGCGGCCATGGCGATCCACGGATTGATCTCGCGCACGGTTCCCCCAAATCTTTGTATCGACCCCTCGATACAATAACTCACACTCAAGTCGTACGCAGCGTCATTCCGTGGCGCGACGCGCGGAAGTTCGCACCGGACCTAACCTTGTCCGGTGCGGAGGTTCAGCCTGTGGATGAAGGCTCACCCGGCGTTCGGGGACTCCCTGATCACCGGGCTTTTACTGATCTTCGACCTGGGTGTCGGCATCAGCGGGATCGACCGCGGGGTGTCGTTCTCGGCGTTCCTCGCCGTCACGTTGCTGATGCTCGGACCGCTGCCGTTCCGGCGCTACCACCCGCTCGGCACCAGCTACCTGATCCTCGCGGGCGGGTTCCTGCAGCTCTTCACCCACGGCGGCGAGGCCGGCATCCCGGTCCGGATGTCCGACTTCGCGCTGGCCATCGCGCTGTACACGCTGGTCGCGTACATCGGCCGCAAGTCGGCGTTGATCTATTCGGCCTGGCTGCTCGCGGGCACGTTGCTGTGGGCGATCTTCCAGGTCGGCGACCTCCAGGCCATCCTCCTCGTCTTCATGATCTTCGTGATCTTCGGGTTCAGCTGGGCGATGGGCGAGTTCGTCGGTGCCCGCCGCGCCTACCAGGGCGAACTGGAACAACGCCTCAAGCTCCTGGAGACCGAACGCGACCAGCAGGCCCAGATCGCGGTGGGTGAGGAACGCTCCCGCATAGCGCGCGAACTGCACGACGTGGTCGCGCACGCGGTCAGCGTGATGATCGTTCACGCGGACGGTGCCGCCTACACGATCAGGTCACAGCCCGAGGTCGCCGAGAACGCGGTCCGCACGATCGCCGAGACCGGCCGGCTCGCGCTGACCGAGATGCGACGGCTGCTGGGTGTGCTGCGCAGCGAGGACGCCGAAACGCAGTGGGCTCCACAACCCGACGCACGCGGTGTGGTCGAACTCGCCGAGAACACCCGCGCGGCCGGCGTGCCGGTGCGCCTGGAGATCAACGGTGACGTGGACGACCTGCCCGTCGGCGTGGGGCTGAGCGTCTACCGGATCGTGCAGGAAGCGCTGACGAACACCATCAAGCACGCCGGAGCGGGCTCGACCGCGACCGTCCGGCTGGCGCGTTCGCCGGAGGAACTGCGGCTCGAAGTCGTTGACAACGGCTTCGGCACGCCGCACGACGTGGTCAAGGTCTCGGGCGGCAACGGACTGATCGGTATGAGGGAAAGGGCTGCGGTGCTGGGTGGCGAGTTCGAGGCAGGCCCCAACCCCGGCGGGGGCTGGCGCGTGCGCGCGGTCTTCCCACTGGCCGCATAGGGTGATCGAGTGATTCGGGTGCTGCTGGTCGACGACCAGGAACTCATGCGCATGGGCTTCCGCATGGTGCTGGGGGCGCAGGAGGACATCGACGTCGTCGGCGAGGCCGCCGACGGCCTGGACGCCGTGCAGATGGCGGACAAACTGCGCCCCGACGTCGTGCTGATGGACGTCCGCATGCCGGTGCTGGACGGCGTCGAGGCGACCAAGCGCATCGCCGCGGCCGACACCGCCAAGGTGCTGGTCATGACGACGTTCGACATGGACGAGTACGCGCTGTCCGCGCTGCGCAACGGCGCCAGCGGGTTCCTGCTGAAGGACACCCCGCCGTCCGACCTGGTGTCGGCGTTACGCGCGGTGGCCTCCGGCGACGCGGTGGTGTCGCCGTCGGTGACCAAGCGCCTGCTGGGACGGTTCCTCGGCGACGGCGGCGGTGAGCTTCGGGACGCCTCGATGCTCGACGTGCTGACCGAACGCGAGCGCGAGGTGCTCGTGCTGATCGCGAAGGGCCTGTCGAACACCGAGATCGCCCGGAAGCTCTTCCTGTCCGAGGCGACGGTGAAGACGCACGTCGGACGGATCCTGGCCAAGCTGGAACTGCGAGACCGGGTGCAGGCCGTGGTGCTGGCCTACGAAACCGGTCTCGTCCGGCCCGGCGACGCCTAGCGCGTCACTAACGGTACTTCGAGACGTCCACAGTGGACCGGTCCAGCCCCGGCTCCACCACCTCGTCGTGCCAGCGTCCCCAGTCGGGCTGCGAGCCGTCGAGGTCGGTGAACCCGTACTCGCGCATCAGCCGCCACGACGACAGGCACTGCCCTGCGAACCTCTCGCGGTCCTTGTCCGCAGCGAGGTGCGCGAGGCCGCGGCCGAGGTAGTGCGGTGTCTCGGACAGCGCGTAGTCCGGCACCTTCTCGACCGCGTCGCGCCAGTTCGCCTCTGTCACTCCGAAGTTCTCCAGCATCTGCTCGGACCTGAGGAAACCCGGGGTCGCGGAGAACGCGGTGACGCCGGGGACGTCCTTGAGATCCCTCGCCAGAATGTCGCCGAACCGACGCACCGATGACTTCACCGCGTCATAGGTCAGGTTCACGTAGTAGGGCTTGCCGTCCTCGCCATCGGTCACCTCGACCACGAGCCCGTCGTCAGAGCGCACGAGGATCGGCATCAGCTTGTGCAACGCCACCAGGTGCGTCTCGACGCCGTTGCGCCACATGTGCAGCTGCTTGTCGAGGTCGTGCTCCCAGAACTTGCCCCATTCGACGAGGTTCTCGCCGCCCCAGGCGTTGTTCACGAAGATGTCGAGCCGGTCGACGCGCGCGGCGAAAGCGTCCACATCGGACGGATCCGTGAAGTCACACCGGACGGCGATGCCCTCGCCGCCGGCTTTGGTGACCAGTTCCGCGGTCTCCTCGATCGTCTCGGCGCGGCCGACCTCGGACTGCTGGTCGCGCGTGGTGCGCCCACCGACGAACACGGTGGCTCCAGCCGCACCCAACTCGACCGCGATGGCCCGTCCCGCACCTCGCGTGGCGCCGGTGACGACCGCGACCTTTCCGCTCAGATCGGGCTCACTTCTTCGTGACACGTCGAGTTCCCCTTCCCTCGTGCCAGGAGAGGACGATCATCCCGTCGCCCTCGACGGTGAGCGACACGACCTCGGTGACGTCGAACCGGAACAGGTCGATCTCCTCGGGCTTCGGCTCCCAGCCGGTGCGGTCGAACAGGTCCTTCAGGTAGACGTCCTTGTCGGTCCAGAACTCGGCGGTGCCGCTGATCTTCGCGTCGCCCGCCTCCGTCATCGAGGCCGTCGTCGTGTTGCAGTGCAACGAAAATCGCGGGTCGCGGCGCAAATCGCGCGACTTCAGCGAGTCGGGCATCATGCCCGCCCACAGCTCGCCGCGGGTGAAGTCCGGTTCGACGCCGCTGATCCGCGGCGCACCGTCCTTGCGCAGCGTCGCGATCAACGCGTGCCGGTCCGCGGCGAACCTGCTCTCCACGAACGCGGCCAGGTCGGGCTGTTCAGACGCGAACTCCGCCCAGGTAGCCATCAGCGCATCCCTTTCAGCACCAGATCGATGTCCTCTGCCATGCGTGTCAGCAACTCCCCCCGCGGGCGCACCGACCAGTCCATCGAGATCCCGTACACCTGCGCGGCGAGGACGCGGGCCGCGTTCGGCGGCAGCCCCTCGGCCGCGCACAGGGTCTCCAGTTCCGTCTCCAGCACCGCGTAATGCCTGGCCAGCAATGCCCGCAGGTCCGGGTCGATCAGGTCGACGCCGAGTTGCGCGAGGTTGTTCGTCGCCACCACCGGGTCGGCCAGCCGGTCGAACCAGGTGAAGAGCGCCTCGCGGACGGTGCCCGCCGCGCGCATGCGGCGGACGACCTCCTCCGTGCCCGCCCTGGTCAGCGCCTGCAACAGGCCGCTCTTCGACCCGAACCGCTTCGCCACCGCCCCGACCGACACCCCGGCCTCGGCTGCCACGTCCGCGACCGTGAACTCCGGTCCGCGCCGGTCGATGACCGCCGCGACGGCGTTCAGGATCCGCTCGTCGGTGATGGTGCGAGGTCGTGCCACCGCATTAGTGAACCACAATTCACTAACCATCGCATAGGGTGGCGACACGTGAACTGGAGACCGCGCTTGGTGGCGCTGGACATCGACGGAACCCTGACCCATGTCGGCTCGAACGACATCTCCCCGGCCGTCAAAGCGGCCATCACGCGCGTGACCGAACACGGCTCGCTGGTCGTGCTCAGCACCGGCCGCAGCGTCATCGGCACCACCCCGATCGCCGCCCAGGTGCCCACCTCGTTCGCCATCTGCTCGAACGGCGCGGTGTGGTGGGACCCGGCGCGGGCGGAGGTCACCAAGCGCACGACGTTCGACCCCGGCCCGACGATCAAGACGCTGCAGGCGCTGCTGCCGGACACGGTGTTCGCGGTCGAGCAGACCGGTGTCGGCAGCCTGTCGCTCGGCGAGTTCCTGCCCGGCGACCTGTGGGGCACGACGAGGCAGGCGACGTTCGACGAGCTCGCGGCCACCCCGACGCCGCGCCTGGTCATGCGCTGGCTCGACCACACGCCGGCCGAGCTGTCCTTTGCCTTGCGGGACCTCGAACTACCCGGCGTCGAGTGGTCGGTCGACCACACCGAGGCGTGGCTGACCGCGGTGCCGCTGAACGTCTCGAAGGGGTCGGCACTGGAGGAGCTGCGGCAGGAGCTGGGGATCTCCGCCTCGGACACGCTGGCGATCGGCGACGGCGGCAACGACGTCGAGATGCTGCGATGGGCGGCGCTCGGGGTCGCGATGGGGCAGGCGCCCGCGCGGGTGCACGCCGTGGCCGACGAGATCGGCCCCAGCGTGCTCGAAGACGGTGCGGCGCAGGTGCTGTCCCGCTTCTTCCCCGCCTAGTCGGAGACGTTGTTCTTGGCGACGATCTTGTCGATCTTCACCCGGACGACCATCTCGCCCGGCACGCCGTTGCGTTCGGCGTACACGTCGGCCTGGTCGGCGCCCATGTAGCGCGCGGCCGTGCGGCCCGCCCAGTACCTCAGCTGCTCGGGGTCCTCGTCGGTGACCGCCTGGCCGGTGATCGTCACGAAGTTGAACGGCGGGATCTCGTCGTCGAAGCACAGGGCCACCCGGCCGTCGCGCAGGATCGACTTGCCCTTGATGGTGTCGCGCGAGGTCAGGAAGACGAGATCCGGGCCGTCGAGATCCACCCAGACCGGCGCGACGTGCGGTGATCCGTCCTTGCGGGTGACCGCGAGCTTGCCGGTGCGGGCGGGCTTGGCCAGAACGAACTCGCGCCACCAGCCTTCGGGCGCTTCCGTGTATCCCATGTGGCTCATTCAACTACGACGGAGGTAGCGGCACCGGGCGACGGAAGTTGACGTCGGCCGAAGACCGCAGGTCGATGTGGCGGACCCCCTCGGAGCAGGAGAGTTGTCTCCAGCACCGAGAGGGGAAAGCTGATGATCGAGGCAATCGGCCTCACCAAGAGATACGGCAGGACGGTCGCGGTCGACGACCTGTCGTTCACCGTCCAGCCTGGACGGGTGACCGGGTTCCTCGGTCCGAACGGCGCCGGCAAGTCCACCACCATGCGGATGATCCTGGGGCTCGACCGTCCGACGGCAGGCCGCGTGCTGATCGACGGCAAGCCCTACGCCGAACTGAACCGTCCACTGCGGACGGTCGGCGCGCTGCTCGACGCCAAGTGGGTGCACCCGAACCGCTCCGCCCGCGCTCACCTGCGCTGGCTCGCCAAGTCCAACGGCCTGCCGGACAAGCGCGTGGACGCGGTGCTCGAAGCGGTCGGCCTCACCCAGGTCGCGGGCAAGAACGCCGGCGGGTTCTCGCTCGGCATGTCGCAGCGGCTGGGGATCGCCGCGGCACTGCTCGGCGACCCGAAGGTGTTGCTGTTCGACGAGCCGGTCAACGGCCTGGACCCCGAGGGCATCCTCTGGATCCGCACGTTCATGCAGAACCTCGCCGCCGAGGGCCGCACGGTCCTGGTGTCGAGCCACCTGCTGTCCGAAATGGCCCTGACGGCCAGCGAGCTCGTGGTGATCGGCCGGGGGAAGCTGATCACCCAGAGCAGCACCGCCGAGTTCATCGACCGCTCGACGGGGAACTCCGTCCTGGTGCGCAGCCCTCAGCTCTTCAAGCTCGGCCCGCTGCTCGTGGACAAGGGCTTCACGGTTCGTGACGGCGCGGACGGCGCGTTGTCCGTATCGGGTGCCACGAGTGACCAGATCGGTGACATCGCCGCTGCCAACGGTGTCGTTCTGCACGAGCTCAGCCCGCAGCGTGGCTCGCTCGAAGAGGCGTTCATGCAGTTGACCGGCGATGCTGTCGAGTACCACGCAGAGATCGGGAAGTGAGTGGCGATGACCCTGTTGGCAGTTGAGAGAATCAAGCTCTTCTCGACCCGTTCGCCGTACTGGTGCAGCGCGCTCGCCCTGATCCTGGGCGTGGGACTCACCGCGATCATCGCGGGCACCACCGAGAACGGCCAGATGTCCATCGGCCTCACCCAGTTCGGCAGCAGCCAGCTCGCGCTCGCCGTGGTGCTGGTCATGTCGGCGCTCGCGGTCACCACCGAGTACCGCTTCAGCACGATCCGCGCCACGTTCCTCGCGGTGCCGAACCGGATCTCCGCGCTGGTCGCCAAGACCGTGGTGGTCGCGTTCATCGCGGGTGTCCTCGGCGAGATCATCGCGTTCGGCTCGTGGGCCCTGGCCAAGGTGATGTCGCCGACGTCCGACCTCGCGATCAACACGGGCGCCGAGTGGCGGCACGTGGCGGGTGTCGGTCTGCTGTTCGGGATCGGCGCGATCCTCGCGATGGCGGTGGGCATCCTGGTCCGCCAGACCGCCGGCGCCGTGGCGATCCTGCTGGTGTGGAACATGCTGCTCGAAGGCCTGATCGGGATCATCCCGAAGGTCGGCGTGAAGATCCAGGCGTGGCTGCCGTTCCAGAACGCCAACCACTTCCTGGCGCTCGGCGGCGCCGACGCGGCCGAACAGCCCGGAGCCGGGATCGACTTCAAGCTGAGCCAGTGGGGATCGCTGGCCTACTTCGCCGGCATCGCGGTCGCGCTGCTGGTGGTCGCACTGATCGTCGCGAAGCGACGGGACGCGTGACCAGTTCCGAATGAAGGGGGAGCGGGACCTGGGTCGTCCATCGGGGGGACGACCCAGGTCCCGGTCAGTTCTGCTGAGCGAACCGGGAGAGGCAATGATCGAAGCAGTGCGGTTGCGCAAGCACTACGGCCGGACCAAGGCCGTCGACGACCTGTCGTTCACCGTCCGGCCCGGCCGCGTCACCGGGTTCCTCGGACCGAACGGCGCCGGCAAGTCCACAACGATGCGGATGATCCTCGGCCTCGACACGCCCACCGCTGGTGACGTCAAGATCGACGGCAGGCACTACGCCGAGCTCAAGCAGCCGCTGCGCAAGGTCGGCGCGTTGCTCGACGCGAAGTGGGTGCACCCCAACCGTTCCGCGCGATCGCACCTCAAGTGGATGGCGGTCTCCAACAAGATCCCGGTCAGCCGGGTCGCGGAGGTGCTGGAGATCGTCGGCCTCACCGAGGTCGCGCACAAGAACGCCGGCGGGTTCTCGCTCGGCATGTCGCAGCGGCTCGGCATCGCGGGCGCGTTGCTCGGTGACCCCGAGGTGCTGCTGTTCGACGAGCCGGTCAACGGCCTCGACCCGGAGGGCATCCTCTGGATCCGGCAGTTCATGCACCGGCTCGCGGACGAGGGCCGCACGGTGTTCGTGTCGAGCCACCTGCTGTCCGAGATGGCCCAGACCGCGCAGGACCTCATCGTGATCGGCAAGGGCCAGCTGATCTCGCAGACCACCACCGAGCAGTTCATCGCCGACGCCACCCAGGACCACGTCCGGGTGCGTTCACCGCACGCCGTGAAGCTGCGCGAGATCCTCGCGGCCGACGCCACGGTGACCGAGGACGCGGTGGACGGAGCCCTTGTGGTGCACGGGATTCCGGCACCGCAGATCGGTGAGATCGCGGCGGAGAACCAGATCGTGCTGCACGAGCTCAGCCCTCAGCGCGGCTCGCTGGAGGACGCCTTCATGCAGCTCACCAAGGAGTCGGTGGAGTATCACGCGCACTGACAACGGGTTCGCGGCGCCGTGACCTGATGGCGGGCAAGGCGATCAGCAGTCCGGTCATCAGCGCGGTGCCACCCGCGACGCCCGCGACGAACGGCAGCCGGTCCTTCATCTCGACGACCGGCTGCACCGGTTGCTGAGCGGCGAGCGTCGGAGTCGGTTGCGTGGTCGAGGGTTTCGGCTCGGGCAGCAACGGGTTCCGGGCCACGGGCGGGAACTGCGCGGTGAGCGCGCCCATCGGGTTGACCATGCCGAACCCGGTCGCCTCGTCCCGGCCGGGATCCGCCAGGTCCTGCGCGGTCTTGATCAGCGCGTTGACGACGTCCTTCGCGGGCATCTGCGGGTGCTTCGCCCGGACCAGCGCCGCGACCCCGGACACGATCGCCGACGCCGCGCTCGTGCCGTCCATCTCGGCATAACCGCTGGAGTAGACGCTTTCCGGCGCCGTGGTGACGATGCTCACCGCCGGCGCCGCGAGCACCGTGTCGGTGCCGACGTTGGACGACTTCCACGGCTTGCCCTCGCGGTTGGTGCCCGCGACCGCGATCACGCCGGCGATGTTGGCCGGCGCGGAGACCTCCTTGCCCTCGTTGCCGGTGGCGGCGACGAGGACGATGTCCTTCTCGATCGCGTAGTTCACGGCCTTGACCAGCGACGGTGTCATCGAGCTGGAGAAGCCGAGCGACATGTTGATGACCTTGGCACCGTGGTCGGAGGCCCACCTGATGCTCTCCGCGACGACGTCGAGGGCGAACTGCTCCTTCTCGTCGGCGCTCGCGATCGGGAGGATCTTGGCGCCGGGCGCGATGCCGAGCGCGCCGCCGTTGCGGCTGTTCGCGGCGATGATCCCGGCCATCCCGGTGCCGTGGCCGTCGACGTCGGTCGTGCCGTCCGTGCCCTTCGAGCTGCCGAACCCGGTTCCGGGTAAGACCCGTCCGGCGAGGTCGGGGTGTGTGGCGTCCACTCCGGAGTCGATCACCGCGACGATCACGCCGTCCCCGCGCGACTGGTCCTGCGCCGAGTAGACGTCGAGCGCGTCCAGGTGCCACTCCTGCTCCTCGATCGTCTGCGCGGCGAGCAGCAGCGGCAGCACGACGGCGAGCGCGGGGAGCAGGGGCACGTCAGCTACATCGTGTTTCCACTTCACAGCGCAACGTGCCTGGCGTCACAGGTTTCGTAAGGGCCCTGTTAACAAGCCGTGAAAAGCCGCTTTCTGGACAACACCGGCGTTTGGATTCGCGTTCAATTGGGTTATCCCGGTGCCGGAGGTGGCCTGTGGCGGTTCACGTCGAAGCAATGCTCAGCCTCGAGTGGTCTGATGCGCTCGAAGTTCCGAACTCTCCCGAGCTGGCCAGCGCGCCGGCAGAGGTCCGTCGATCCTGGGTCAACCAGGCCGACGAAAAGCAGGTTCTCGCCGCGTACCGCGCGGTGAACGCCGTCGGTGACGCGCCCGCCCCGTGGTGGCTGCGCGCACTGGATCGCGGCAAGCTCGCCTCACGTGCCGAAGGTCACGCGATCGAGGACGCCGTGACCGAGCTCCTGTCCGCCCGCCCCGGCTGGGTCTTCGTGCCGTGGGCCGACTTCGGCGAGATCGGCTACTGGGAGTTCGTGCCGTCGGAAAGCGGCGTCTACGGACCCGCGACGCCGACGACCGTGCAGTTCACCGACTCGCACCGCGGCTGGATTCACCTGGTTCCGGCCCACCACGGGCCCGGCCACGCCCGCCCCATCGACTTCACGGTCGCTGACCTGCGGACTCAAATCGAGGACATCGAACTCATCGCTTAGGCTTTCCGGTCGTGACCAGGCCTGAGTTCCCCCGTTCCATCGTCAGCTTCGTGCAGCGCGGCGAGCGCATGACCGTGGGACAGGAGCGTGCCTGGGACACGTACTGGGAGAAGATGGGCAACGACGTCAAGTCGTTGCCGGAGGGGCCGCTGGACTTCGACTCGTGGTTCGGCCGTTCCGCGCCCGTGCTGCTGGAGATCGGGTCCGGCATGGGCGAGACCACCTCGCAGCTGGTGGCCGCCGCGCCCGAGCTGAACTACGTCGCCGTCGAGGTCTACAAGCCGGGACTCGCCCAGTTGTTGCTGCGCGGCGAACACCTCGGCGGGCTGGACAACCTGCGCGTGTTGCGCGGTGACGCCGTCGACCTGCTGACCTCACACATCGCGCCGGCCTCCTTGCACGGCGTGCGGATCTTCTTCCCGGACCCGTGGCCGAAGAAGAAGCACCACAAGCGCCGGCTCGTGCAGCCGGAGTTCGTCGCGCTGCTCGCCTCGCGGCTGGAGCCCGGCGGCGTGCTGCACCTCGCGACGGACTGGGAGCACTACGCGGAGCAGATGCTCGAGGTGTGTTCCGGCGAACGTTTGCTGACCAATGTGTACGACGGCTGGGCGCCCCGGCCGGACTGGCGACCCGTCACGAAGTTCGAGCAGCGGGCGGTGAACGAGGGCCGCGTGTCGCACGACCTGATGTTCCGGCGGAACGACCTCACCTGATCGAGGTCTCAAGCCGTACGGGTGAACACGGTGGGTCTGGCTTTCACTCGTTCAGGTGGCGGGTGTTGATCACCCGAAATGCCCCGAGTGGCAGTGACGCGTGAGGCTGTTCCGGCCTTAGCGTCTCGCTCCGTGACCCCCGACGTCCTCCCCGTCGCGGAGGAGTTCGTCCGCATGTTCCACGCGGCGCACTCCGACGCAGGCTCGCTGTCCGCCCGCATCGCCCAGGTGCGCGCCGAGATCGCCGAGACCGGAACCTACCGCCACACGACCAACGAACTCGCGTACGGCGCGCGCATCGCGTTGCGAGATTCCGGTTGGTGCACCTCAGGTGTGCCGTGGCGCCGGCTCAAAGTCCGCGATCTGCGCGGCTATCGCAACGCCGCCGCGGTCGCGGGCGAATGCGTGGAACACCTGCGGCTGGCCACGAACGGTGGTGAGATTCGGCCGCTGGTCACGGTTTTCGCACCGGACGCCCCCGGTTCTCCCGGGCCGGTGATCTGGAACGAGCAGCTGATCCGGTACGCCGGATATGCCGACGGGATCGGCGACCGCCGGTACGCGCAGTTCACCGAAACCATGCAGGGCATGGGATGGCGGCCGCCGGCCCGCCGGTCGCGCTTCGACCTGCTGCCGTTGGTGGTGGAGACGCAGCACGAGGGCCCGCGGCTGTTCACGCTGCCGTCCGAGATCGTGCACGAAGTTCCGTTGGAGCACCCGACGCTGCCGTGGTTCGGCGAGATGGGCCTGCGCTGGCACGCGGTTCCGGTCATCTCGAACATGCGGCTGACGATCGGTGGCGTGACCTATCCGGCGGCACCGTTCAACTCGTGGTTCGTCGGCGCCGAGATCGGCACGCGCTCACTGGCCGAGGAAGGTGCTTACGGCGTCGCGCGTCAGGTCGCCGAAGCGTTGGGTTTGGACACGACGTCCGAACGCACGCTGTGGCGGGACTTCGCCACCGTTCACCTGAACGCGGCAGTGCTGCACTCGTTCGACAAAGCGGCCGTCACCATCACGGACCACCACGCGGAAGCCTTGCACCGCCTCGCGTGGTTGCGCTCTCGCCAGCGCCCTTCCGCGGCCAGGCCCGCTTTCCGCCTGGACCCGGCCGCCGCGAACCGCGCCCGCGCCGGTGCACCGGCACAGTTCACGGCCGCGTTGGACGAGACCCGTCCGCAACCGACCAGCAGGCTGGCGGAGCTGCTCCGCCAGCAACATTCCCTGACCAGCGCCTGACTTCCCCATCACACGCTGGTTCCTGGTGGGTCCTAGCGCTGAGAGTCGATCATCACGCCCGACAGGGCCATCAGCGCAAGGACCAACAGGCCGACCACCGCGGCGGCCCAAGTGAACACAACTGACAACATGGCGTCCTCCGTTCCCCGACTATCGCTCCTCCAGAGTCCGTGACCGGGGCGTGATCCGGCATCCGCCGGGAGGGTATTTCCGCAGGTCGCCCAGTCAGCCTTCTGGCTGATGCCGGGTTAGCCTCCGGTCGGACGCGGCGTGCCCCTTTCGGCTTTACTGTGTGTCGCGTGGAGAGCACAGATCTGACCTGGCGGTTGCTCGCCAAACGCCAGTGGCCACTGGCGCTCTCGCTCACCGGCATCGCGGTGCTGGAGACCGGCTCGATCTCGAGTGGTCTCGGCTGGTGGCAGGTGCCCGGTGTGGTGGTGATCTGCGTGATCGCCGTGCTGGCGCCCCGCAGGCCGTTCGACGCGGCGCTCTCACTGGCGTTCGCCATCGTCTGCGTGGCGCTCTACATGCGGTTTCTCGGTGTCATCCTCGAACCGCACTTCTTCTTCAGCGGTGCCAACATCTCGATGACCGGTGCCGCGATGGCGACGATCGCGGTGCTCGTGCGGGAGTCCTCGCGCTGGCGAGCGGTGAGCGGCACGGTGCTGGTGGTGGCGGCGATGGTCGGCGCGGAGGTCCTCGGCTGGCCGATCGTGGCGCCCGAGTACCGGGAGTGGCAGCCGGACGTGAGGTCGTACCTGTTCGGCGCGACCATCATGCTCGTGCTGGCCATCGGCACCGGGCTGTACTTCCGGGCACGGGACAACGAACGCAGGTCCCAACTCGCGGCTTCCGTTGCGGCGGCCCAGAACGCCGAGCGGATGGCGTTGGCGCGGGAGCTGCACGACGTCGTCGCGCACTACGTGACCGCGATCGTCGTGCACGCGCAAGCAGGTCAGCTCAACCGCGAGGTCGACGTGCTGCCGGCCATCGCCTCTTCCGGCACCGAGGCGTTGACCGCGATGCGGCGTCTCGTCGGGACCATGCGGGACGGATCGTCGGCCGGGCCCGCCGCGTCTTCGTCGTTGATGGACGACGTGCGCTCGCTGGCCGTGGAATCCGGGCTGCCGGTGCGGCTTTCGTTCGACCTGCAGGACGCCGTGCCACAGGAGCTGGCCCGATCGGTGCTGCGGCTGGTGCAGGAGTCCTTGACCAACACCCAGAAGCACGCGTCCGCGGTGTCCTCTGTGGACGTGTCACTGTCCTCGAGCGACGGCGTGCTGCGATTGGGCGTCGAGGACGACGGCGTCGCTTCGGGCGTTCCCGTTGGGGGCTCTGGAGGTTACGGGCTCGTGGGCATGCGCGAGCGCGTGGAACTGCTGGGAGGCACGTTCTCCGCAGGCCGGCGCGAACCCACCGGGTGGAAGGTCCGCGCCGAACTGCCGATCTCTTAGTTCACCGCTCGTCGCGGATGACGTCGAACTCCTGCGTCATCTCGACATCGCTGAACTGGTCGTCGTTCTGTGGGTCGATGTCGGCCACTGATGCCTCCGCGTGATCACGCCCGTACCGTGCGGTGTGATCATGCCAACTCAGCGGCGAGTAGGCGGCTTGGGGGTCGCGGGCTTCTGCGCGCGCCGGAAGGATCCACTGGACGTGCACGGCTTCTTCGACATGATCTTGTGACGTCCCCGCTCTCGTGTTGGTTGCTCGGGAAGCACAAAGGGCCCGCCGGTTAGTGCTCGGCGAGCCCCTTGGTCAGGGAGAAGTTTTTGGCCGGGGCGGACCCTGGGGGTCGGCCCGCGCCCGACAGAACGAGGATTCCCACGCTTCGCGGATCCATGCATGCTTGTGATCGGCATCACAGTGGCAGGATTCTCCGCATGTCACTGCGCCTCCACGCCCCGGTGGTCCTGCCCTGCGACCCGTCCTGCTCCGTGCTGAGGGACGCGGTCGTGGACGTCGTCGACGGCCGCATCACCTACGTGGGTGGTGCCGCTGACGCACCCGCGTTCGACGGCGAGGTCCGTTCGTTGTCCGGCATCCTCCTGCCGGGCCTCGTGAACACCCACGCGCACAGCCCGATGACGGTGCTGCGCGGCCTGGGCTCCGACCTGCCGCTGCTGCGCTGGCTGCAGGAGCAGATGTGGCCGAACGAGGCACGAATGACCGCCGCCGACGTCGGCACGGGCATGCTGCTCGGCGCCGTCGAGATGCTGCGGCACGGCGTGACGACCTCCGCCGAGATGTACTTCCACGGCCCCGAGCTGGTGTCTTCGGTGCGGGCCGCCGGCTCGCGCGTGGTGTTCGGCGGCGCGATCCTCGACGTGCCGGGCATGTCGTGGCGCTCGCTGACCGACGAGATCTCCACGTGGATCGACGCCGACGGGCTGGTTTCCGCGGACGGCCGGATCGAGCTGGCGTACGGCCCGCACTCCGCCTACACGCTGTCCGCCGCCCAGCTCACCGCAGTGGCTGTCGAGGCGCGAGCTCGCGGGGCGCTGCTGATGGTGCACGTCGCCGAGTCGCCGTTCGAGGACGAGGCACAGCGAGCGGAGTACGGCTCGGTGCCGGCGTTGCTGAAGGCTTCGGACGTGCTGGGTGGGCGCGTCCTGTCCGCACACTCCGTGCACCTGTCCGACGACGACATCGCGCTGTACGCGTCGTTCGGCGTCGGCGTGGCGCACTGCCCCGGCTCGAACGCGAAGCTGGCCTCGGGAATCGCGCGCGTGCCGGAGATGCTGGCCGCCGGGGTGTCGGTCGGGCTGGGCACGGACGGGCCGGCGTCCAACGACGACCTGGACCTGTTCGAGGAAGCTCGGCTGGCCGGACTGTTCGCGCGGGTGTCCAAAATGGACGCAACGGTGCTCGGGGCGGCGCAGGCGTTGCTGATGGCGACTCGGGGTGGGGCGTCGGCGCTGGGGCGTACCGACATCGGTTCGCTGGAGGCCGGGCGGTGGGGCGATGTCGTGCACATCGCCGCGGACGACCCGGCGTTCGCGACCGGGTTGGACGCGCCGGACGCGCAGCTGCTGGCGAACCTGGTGTGGGGGTCCGGGTCGCGGCGGGTCACCGACGTGTGGGTGGGTGGGGAGCACGTCGTGGCCGGCGGGGAGTCCACCCGTGTGGATCGGCGGGAGGCGCAGGCGGGCGTGAACGCGGTGGCTGGTCGACTGCGGAGCGCATAGGGGGCGTTAGTAGCGCGCAGCAGGTGCGCGCCGGGCTCCGGCTCGGCAACCACGTGGCGGGGAGGGACAGGGCCCCGGCAAGTCGTTTCTGCTGGTAGGCGTCTGCAAGTACTACCAACCCTTGATCAAATCGCCGCTGACTACACCCAACATGTTCGACAGTTACCGAACATGACTGAGCTGGGAGCGGTATGGCGGCGGGATCGACAAGGCCAGTTGGTGGTGAGCCTTTTCCAACTTGTTCGTGCTGGTCCGCGATGTTCCCTCACCAGCAGATGGCGAGATGGTAGTAGAAAACTGCCGACGCAAGCGTTTGCTGATCACGCCAGCTACTACCAACTTCCCTCACCAACACCATGAGAGCGCGACCAGCCCGACATTCTCGTTCCGATGGGCATGACCAGCTGAAACAGGATGGAAAAGGCTCGGTACTTGCACACGCCATCGGCAGCCAGGCGGATGGGCTGACGGGACTTTGCCGGGGCCCTGGGGTAGGTCGGCCCTGACACACCGGCGCGAGACGCACGCGGGCGTCACCACGTGACAGCCCGGCTGCGGAGTGCATAACAGCCGTTAGCGGCGCGCAGCAGCAGATGCGCGCCGGGTTCCCCCAATGTTAATTTTACTGTCCGTTACAGCTGACCACAGGCTGTTGATGGATCTGTGGACAACTTCAGTGCGGCCGCGACCGCACGTTGATCTCGGTGATGTGGGCGTCGGGCGTCGCCAGCACGGCCGACGCCACCGCGCGCCCCAGCGAGGCCGGGTCGAGGTACTTCGACGGGTCGTACTCGCCGCCCTCCTGGCGTCGGACGTCCTCCTGCATCGGCGTGGCCGTGCGGCCGGGGTAGACCGTGGTCACCCGCAACGTCGGCTCGTCGCCGCGCAGTGCGTCGGCGTAGGCCCGCAGCGCGAACTTCGACGCCGCGTAGACGCCCCAGCCCGGGTTCGCGTTCAGGCCGGCGCCCGAGTTGATGAGCACCACGTGGCCGGAGGCGGCGCGGAGTTGTGGCAGGACCAGGTTGGTCAGTTCGGCTACGGCGAAGACGTTCACGTCGAACGTGTGGCGCCAGTCGTCCTGGGAGGCCTCGGACAGCGGGCCCAGGAGGGCGATGCCGGCGCTGTGGACGATCACGTCGAGGCGCGAGACGGCGCCCAGGTCGGCCGAGGCCACGTTCGTCAGGTCGAACGGCCAGGCGGTCGCGCCGGGGAGTTCCGCAGCCAGCACGGACAGGGACGTTTCGTCACGTCCGCCTAGCAGAAGATCGTGAGTCGGGGCCAGACTTCTGGCGATGGCCGAGCCGATTCCGCTGGATGCCCCGGTGACGAGGGCGACCGGACGATCACTCATGGGGGAAACATAACGTGCCCAAGAAGCTCATCCTCCCGTATCTCTGCCTGCTCTACTTCATCAACTACCTCGACCGGGTCAACATCGGGTTCGCCGGGCCCAACGGCATGTCGGAGGAGTTGAAGCTCTCGGCGACGGTGTTCGGGTTCGCGTCCGGGGTGTTCTTCATCGGGTACCTGATCCTCGAGGTGCCCAGCAACCTGGCGTTGCACAGGTTCGGGGCGCGGCGGTGGATCGCCCGGATCATGATCAGCTGGGGGATCGTGGCCACGGCCATGGCGTTCGTGCCCAACGGGACCGTGCTGATCGTCCTGCGGTTCCTGCTCGGGGTGGCGGAGGCCGGGTTCTTCCCCGGGATCATCCTGTACCTGACGTACTGGTACCCGGAGAAGGAGCGGGCGCGGATCGTCGCGCTGTTCATGGTCGCGGTGCCGATCTCGACGGCGCTCGGGGCCACGTTCAGCGGGTTGCTGATCCAGTGGACCGACTGGCGCACCATGTTCCTGATCGAGGGGCTGCCGGCGATCGCGCTGGCGTTCGTGACGTGGTTCTGGTTGCCGGACAAGCCCGAGACGGCGATCGAGGAACCGCAGAAGGAGCACTGGCCGCTCAAGAAGGCCCTCACGCACCCGCGAGTGCTGGCGTTGAGCTTCGTGTACTTCGGGATCGTGTACGGGCTGTACACGCTGGGGTTCTTCCTGCCGACGATCATCAAGGGGCTCGCGCCGGAGGCGAACATCGTCGAGCGCGGGCTGATCAACGCGATTCCGTACGTCCTCGGCGCGGTCGCCATGATCCTGTGGGCCAGGCACGGCGACCGCACCGGAGAACGGAAGTGGCACGTCGCCGCGCCGATGTTGCTCGGCGGAGCGGCGATTCCGGTGGCGCTCTACCTCGACAACCCGATCGCCGCGATGGTCGCGGTGAGCGTGTGCGCGATCGGTGTGTGCGCTGCCCTGCCCACGTTCTGGGCGCTTCCCACGAGTTTTCTGGGCGGCACGGCCGCGGCGGGCGGGATCGCGTTGATCAACTCACTGGGCAACGTGAGCGGGTTCGTCGCTCCTTACGTGACTGGGTGGTTGCGCGACCTGACCGGGACCCAGAAGACCGGCCTCTGGGTCGTCGGCATCACGATGGTCAGCGCGGCGGTGGTCGCCCTGGTTCAGCGGGCGGGGACGGAGAAGGTGTAGAGCGCCTCGTAATGCACGGAGGTCTGGGCGCCTTCGGTACAACCGCCTGCCGGTGCGAGACCGCCCTTGGTGGCGAGGCGCTGCACGTAGCTGACGCCGGCGAACGTGCCGGCGCCCCTGGTCGACTTGGCTTTCAGCAGAAGCTCCGGAACCGCTCCGGGCACCTCGTTGCGGGCGCCGTCGACCGGGGCGGCCTCGACCGCGCTGCCGTCGACGGTGGACACCCAGATCGGGCCGCGCGAGTGCAGAGCGACCGCACGGCCGAGACGGTCTGCCAGGGTGGCGGCGGGTTCCAGACCCTTCCAGGCTCCCGCTGTGCAGCTGTAGGTCTGCACGCCCTTGGCGTAGAACTTTGCGACGAGCTTGTTGCCAGGCGGGACCTGAACCGCGGGTGCGACCCTCGCGTCGGATCCGTTCATGGCCTCTGGCGTTGATGCGGCGGTGGATGCGACGCTTCCTGCGGCGACGCTGAGCAGAGTTGTGGCAACGAGCACGAGATGAGCACGTTTCATCACTCACTCCAATGTGGACAGAACAGACAGTGCGACGTGTCTTGGCCGTCCGCGGTGCAGCCACCTGTGTAAAACGTACTGATGGCTGCACCGGTTCAAACGACTCCACCAAGTGAGACGGTGCCTACCGTGCGTCAGTCGCAGATCTTGCGACGGTCCTTGCGCCACACCACCGCGACGGACGGACGCGGTTGCGAGGTGCCGCCGTCCGGCCAGTGCGAGAGCGGGTTGTTCGCCGACGCCCCGTCGATCTCACCGGGGTGCTGCACGGACACCAGCACGAAGTCCTCGGTGATGACCGGGCCGCAGGTCTCCGCACCCCTGGGCACGGTGAGGAACTGCTTCACCTGCCCGCGGCGCTTGCCGGAGACGGGCACCGCGAACAGACCGTCGTTGGATCCCAGGGCGTTGCCGTCCGTGGAGATCCACAGGTTGCCGTGCGAGTCGAACGCGACGTTGTCCGGGCACGAGATCGGGCTGACCTGCGACTTGTCGAAGCCGCCGAAGTACGTGCCGGGGTCCTTGGGGTCACCGCAGACCAGCAGCAGCTTCCACGAGAACGTCAGCGCCGTGTTGTCGCCGCGGCGCTCCTCGATCTCCAGGACGTGGCCGTGCTTGTTGCCGTTGCGCGGGTTGATCTCGGTCGGGCCTTCCTTGCCCGCCTTGCCGCGATCGGTGTTGTTGGTCAGCGCGGCGTAGATCCGGCGGTTGTGCGTCGAGGGCTCGACGTCCTCCGGGCGGTCCATCTTCGTGGCGCCCATCTTGTCCGCGGCGAGGCGCGTGAAGACGTAGACCTCTTCGGCGGTGAAGCCCGGCACGAACGACTTGTCGTTGTGCGCCAGTGCGATCCACTCACCCGAGCCGTCGAACTCGCCGTCCGCGGGGAGCTTGCCGGTGCCGTCGATCTCTGCGGCCGGGCTGTCGCCGGTGAACTTGGCGACGTAGAGCGTGCCCTTGTCCAGCAGGCGCTTGTTGTGCTCGCGGGCGCGCTTCGAGTCGCCCTTCTGCATGCGCTCGTCCGTGACGAACTTGTACATGTAGTCGAAGCGCTCGTCGTCACCCATGTACGCGACGACACGGCCGTCCTTGGCGACGATGACGTTCGCGCCCTCGTGCTTGAAACGACCGAGCGCGGTGTGCTTGACCGGCGTCGACTTGGGGTCGAGCGGGTCGATCTCGACGATCCAGCCGAACCTGTTGGCCTCGTTGGGTTCCTGGACCAGATCGAAGCGCTTGTCGAAGTTCTCCCACTTGCGCAGCGACGCGCCGCCGCTGATGCCGTAGCGGGCGAACTTGGCCTTGGTGTCCGGGTCGGTGACCAGGCCGCCGTTGGCGAAGTACTGGTTGAAGTTCTCCTCGCCGGACAGGATCGTGCCCCACGGCGTGACGCCGCCGGCACAGTTGTTCTGCGTGCCCAGGACCTTCTTGCCCGTCGGGTCGGCGGAGGTCTTGAGGAACTTCGACCCGGCGGCGGGGCCACGCACCTCGAACGGCGTGGTGAGCGTGATCCGGCGGTTGTACTTCTTCATGTCGTCCTTGCAGACGACGAGCTTGCCGGTGCGGTGGTCGCGGTCGACCATCACGACCGAGAGGCCGTGCGCGGCCCACGCGATCTTGGCGTGCTTCTCGGTGATCTTGTCCGGCGCCCAGTCCTTGAACATGGCCGACTCGGTCGTGTACTCGTGGTTGCTCACCATGAGCCAACTGTCCCAGGAACCGGGCACCGGGACGAGGCCGCAGAAGTCGTTGTTGAAGCCGAACTGCTTGGCCTGCGCCTCGGGCGTCTGGTTGTCGAAGTCGAACTTCGGCGCGTCCGGCAGCACCGCGTCACCCCAGCGGATCACGACGTCCTGCTGGAACCCCTTCGGCACCGTGACCTGGTCGAGGGTGTTGGGCGCCACCGGCTCGAAGTTGAGCCCGTCCTTGTTGTTGCCGAAGCCGAGGTTCAGGTCGACGTCGACGTCGACCGGAGCAGCGGCGGCCGAACCGGACATGGCGAGCGCACCGGCGCCCGCGACCGCGACGACCGCGCCGGCCTTCAGCATGCCGCGGCGGCTCACGACCTCCTGGACGACGTCGCCGAAGTACGCGTTGCGCGAAGAGTTGGGCGCCTCGTGCGCACACGCGTTGCCGCAGCGGAACTCGCAGGTGATGGCCTGACGCCCGAGCGGGTGGTTCGTCGGGAGCAGGGGCAGCAGGCGGCGGCCCCGATCGGTGGGTGAGGACACGCAGGCCTCCGAGATCGGTCAGTGTGGGAACTGGCCGAAACTAAGAGCCCAACGAGATCGCCTGCCGTCCACGAGATGAACGGCAGGCGAACACGCGCTACACCCGAACGATCAGGGCACGCAGGGTGATCAACCGATTTCACCCAGCTGACGACGGCCCTTGCGCCACACCGCGACGACCGACGGACGCGGCCGCGAGGTGCCCCGGTCCGGCCAGTTGGAGACGGGCTTGTCGGCACTCGCGCCGTCCACCTCACCGGGGTGCTGGACGCACACGGTGATCACCCGCTCGCCGATGATCGGACCGCAGGTCTCGCCACCGCGCGGCACCGTGAGGAACAGCTTGAGGTGACCGCGTTCCGGACCTTCCAGCGGCACCCCGTAGAGGCCGTCGTTGAGTCCGTCGAGCTTGCCGTCGGCGTCCGTGGAGATCCACAGGTTGCCGTACCGGTCGAACGCCACGTTGTCCGGACTGGAGATCGGGCTCACCTGCGACTTGTCGTACCCGCCGAAGTACGTGTTCGGGTCGTCGGGGAAGCCGCACACCAGGAACAGGCCCCAGTTGAACGTCAGCGCGAGCGCGTCGCCGCGGCGTTCGGTGAGCTCCAGCACCTGCCCGTGCCGGTTGTTCACCCGCGGGTTCGGCTCGGTCGCGCCTTCCTTGCCCGGGGTGACGCCGCGCTCGACGTTGTTGCTGAGCGCACAGTAGACAGTGCCGGTGCGCGGGTGGCACTGGATGTCCTCGGGACGGTCCATCTTGGTCGCGCCGACCTTGTCCGCCGCGATGCGCGTGAAGACGTACACCTCTTCGGCGGTCATACCGGGCACGAAGGACTTCTTGCCCGCCGCCAACGGGATCCACTCGCCGGTGCCGTCGAACTTCCCGTCGCTGGGCAGCTTTCCGGTGCCGTCGATCTCGCTCGCCGGGCTGTCGCCCTTGAAGCGCGCGACGTAGAGCGTGCCGTCGTCGAGCAACGTCATGTTGTGACGGCGCGCGGCCTTGCTGTTGCCGCGCTTCATCTTGCCGTTCGAGATGAACTTGTAGATGTACTCGAACCGCTCGTCGTCACCGGAGTACGCGACCACCCGGCCGTCGTCGGCGACACGGATGTTCGCGGTCTCGTGCTTGAACCGGCCGAGCGCGGTGTGCTTGATCGGCGTCGAGTCCGGGTCGTTGGGGTCGAGCTCGATGATCCAGCCGAACCTGTTGACCTCGTTGGGTTCCTGCGCGAGGTCCCAGCGCTTGTCGAAGCGCTCCCACTTGCGCGTGGTCGCGGTGCCGGTGACGCCGTAGCGGGTGAGCCTGGGATCGTTGCGGCCGGCGGCGTTGGCGAAGTACTGGTTGAAGTTCTCCTCGCCGGACAGGATCGTGCCCCACGGCGTGACGCCGCCGGCGCAGTTGTTGATCGTGCCGAAGACCTTCTTGCCGGTCGGGTCGACGGAGGTCTTCAACAGGTCGCTGCCCGCGGCCGGACCGCGCACCTCGAACGGCGTGTTCAGCGTGATGCGGCGGTTGTACTTGCTGAACCGCGGCCGGTAGTGCCCGGAGAACAGCGAGCGCTTGATCATGAACACCGAGAGGCCGTGCGCGGCCCAGGCGATCTTGACCTGTTCCTCGGTGGGGTTCGCGGCGTTGTAGCCGCGGAACATGAACGGCTCGCTGGTGTACTCGTGGTTGGTGACCATGATCCCGGTCAGTTCCAACGGGTCCAGCGGCAGGATCGCGGCGAAGTCGCAGTTGAAGCCGAACTGCTTCTCCTGCTTCGCGGCGGTCTGGTTGTCGAAGTCGAACTCCGGAACGCCGGGGAAGAGCGGGTCGCCCCAGCGGATCACGATCCCCTGCTCGTACCCCTCGGGGACGACGACCTCGTCCTTGGTGTTGACCTCGACGGGCTTGAAGTCGAGTCCCCTGGGTGGGCGGCCCTTGGACTCGGGCGCGGCAGGCGCGGCGGCCGCGGTGGCCGGCATCGCGACGGTCGCGGCGGCGGCGACCACCGCACCGGCCTTGAGCGCGGTGCGGCGGCTGACCAGATCACCGAAGTAGGGGTTGTCAGAGGTGTTCGGGACGTCGTGGAAGCACGCGTCCCCGCAGCGGTATTCGCATGTCACCGCTGCTCTGCCGACACGATGGTTGACGAGTGGCAGAGGGATCATGTGGTGGCCTCCTACGGTCGGTTCGGGAACCGGAACCGACCGTAGTTCACCGTTGGTTAACCGACTAGCTGCTCACTGGCAATCACGACTTCTGTCGGTATCTCGCGCGTGTCGGTGCGGTTGAACGCAAGGAGCACGGCAGCGATCGCACAGAGAACGGCCGCGACGACGAACGGCTGGGCGAGGTGGCTCACGAACGTCGCCGCCAGCGCACCGCCGAGCCAGCGCAGGAAGTTGTACCCGGCGCTCGCAACCGGCCGCGGCGCGTCGCTCACGCTCATCGCGGTGCCGGTGAACAGCGTGTTCAGCAGGCCGGAGACCAGACCGCTGACGATCACGGCGACCACCAGCAACGGCTTGCCGGGCACCGCCATCAGCAGCATCAACACGGCGAACGCGAGCACGGATCCGATGATCGCGGCCTTCTCGCCGACGCGATCCGCGAGCCGCGGCGCGAGGAAGACGCTGGAGACCGCGACGCACACGCCCCAGCCGAAGAAGATCAGTCCGATCTCGACAGCGCTGTACTGCAGGACGAACGGCGACCACGCGAGAACCGTGAAGAACGCGGCCGTGTACAGCGCGGCACCGATCGACGTGCGCAGCAGCACCGGGTGCCTGAGGGCCTTGAGCGGGTCGAGCACGCTGATCTTCGGGCGTTCCTGGTTCGAGTCCTCGGCCAGGAACGTTGCACAAAGGATCAACGCGACGGCCATCAGGATCGCGGTGCCGAGGAACGGCCCGCGCCAGGAGATGCTGCCGAGCAGGGCGCCGAGCAGCGGTCCGACGCTCAGGCCGAGACCGAGCGCGGCCTCGTAGAGCAGGATCGCGGCCTTCTGCCCGCCGCTCGCCGCGCCGACGATGACGCTGAGCGCCGTCGCGATGAAGAACGCGTTGCCGAGCCCCCATACGGCCCGCAGTCCGACGAGCTGGCCGATGCTCCCTGCCGCCGAGCACGCCAGCGTGGCGATGACGATCAGCGCGAGCCCGCCGACGAGCGTGCGCTTGGCCCCGAACCTCGCCGTCGCGGCGCCCGTGAAGAGCATCGCCACGACCTGAACACCGAGGTAGGAGGAGAAGAGGAGGGTGACCTGCGCGGGTGTTGCGTGCAGACCCTCCGCGATGGACAACAGGATCGGGTCCACGAGCCCGATCCCCATGAAGGCGATGACCGCGGCGAACGCCGTGATCCACACCTGCTTGGGCTGAGCTTTGAAATTCACTTAGCCATCCTAACCTTCTTTGGTTAGCATGGCGAAGTATTCTGTGCCACAGGGTACGGTTCTGCTCGTGGATGCGGTGATCTTCGACCTCGACGGCGTGCTGATCGACTCCGAGCAGGTGTGGGACGACGTGCGCCAGTCGTTCGCCGCTGCCCACGGAGGCGTGTGGACCGCTACCGCCACCCGTGACATGCAGGGCATGTCGACGCCGGAGTGGGGCGCGTATCTGGTGTCGGCCGTGGGCGTGCAGTTGTCTCCCGCGGAGGCCTCGGCAGGCGTGATCGCGGAGATGGAGAAGGCGTACGCGGCGCACCTGCCGGTGATTCCTGGCGCGGTGGACGCGGTTCGTGCCGCCGCCGCTCGTTTCCCGGTGGCGATCGCGTCGTCGGCGCCGGCCGTGCTGATCAAGGTGTTCCTGGACGTGACCGGCCTGCCCGTGCCCGTCGCGGTGTCCTCGGAGGAGTGCGCCGCGGGCAAGCCGTCGCCGGACGTCTACCTGCTGGCGGCGTCGCGGCTCGGGGTGTCCCCGGCTTCTTGTTACGCCGTCGAGGACTCCACGAACGGACTGCGCGCCGCACTGGCAGCCGGCATGACCGTGCTCGCCGTGCCGAACCCGCACTTCCCGCCCGCCGCGGACGTGCTGACTCAGGTGCGGGTGCTGTCCTCGATCGCCGACCTGCCGGCCGCGCTGACGTAGCTCGTCGCGGCCATGCCGATCGCGATGCAGGTGCAGGCGATGACGCCCTTGGGCCAGTAGATGTGGCTGTTGAGGAACAGGAAGCTGCCGGCGAGCAGGAAGACGGCTCCCGGGATCGCCTTGAGCCTGTGCTTGAGCAGCGCGCACCCCGCGATCGCGATGCTGACGGCGAAAAAGCACCACGCGCCAACGGTTCCGAGCTGGTTGCCGATCCTGAAGACCGGAGCGGCGGCCTCGCGGGCGCCGTTCAACGTCATCGCGCCGCCGCCGATGCCCGCCAGCGCGTCGAGTGCGCCGTAGAAGACGACGTAGCCGAACGAGACGACCCTGGCCGGGTAGCGCACGTACTTCGGGGTGTCTTCGAGCAGAACCCATTGCGCGGCACCGAGAAGCGGGAAGATCACCGCCAGGACGACGTGCATGTTCTGCCACCACAGCGCGGTGGACGCGTCGAGGTGGTGCGGGTGGGTCAGGCCGATGCCGGCGAGGACCAGGCCGGGGAGGGCGACGAGCAGGGTGCGCACCGCCCGAACCTAGCGGAAGCAGGACTTTCGCTGAGACTCCGAACACACGAACGTGACTGTGCCTGAACGGCTGCCGCTGCCTAGCGTGGCGCTCATGACGCAACGAGTTGCTGTGGTCACCGGCACGGCGCAGGGCATGGGACTGCGGATCGCCGACGTGCTGCGCGAGGACGGGTTCACCGTCGTCGGCTTCGACCTGCAGGAGAGCAAGAACGGCATCGTCGGCAACGTCGCCAGCGCCGCGGACGTCCAGCGCCTGACCGACCACGTCACGGACACCTACGGCCGGGTCGACGTATTGGTCAACAACGCGGGGATCGCCGGCATCGTGCCGTTCGAGGACACCACACTCGAGCAGTGGGAACGGATCATGGCGGTCAACCTGACCGGGCCGTTCCTGCTCACGCAGGCGCTGGGCAGGGTCATGCTCCGGCAGGGCAGCGGCAGCGTCGTCAACATCGCGTCCGTCGCCGGGCTGCAGGGGGTGGCTGACCGGGCCGCGTACAACACGACCAAGCACGGGCTGATCGGGCTCACCCGGACGCTCGCGGTCGAGTGGGGTGGCCGCGGGATCCGGGTCAACGCGGTGTGCCCCGGCTGGGTCAAGACCGAGATGGACGTCGAGTCGCAGGCCGGCGGTTACTACGTCGACGAGGACATCACGGACCACGTGCCGGCAGCCAGGTTCGCCGTGCCCGACGACATCGCGCAGGCCGTGCGGTTCCTGGCCGGTGACCACTCCCGGTACGTCAACGGGGTGGCGCTGCCCGTCGACGGCGGGTGGACCGCGGACGGCAGCTGGCAGAAGCTCAGGCTGTCGAAGCGGTGAGGCAGCGGGGCCGCCGCGGGCAGCGGCGGCCCCGGCGGCATCAGGCCTCGCCGCGGATGAACGCCTCCACGGCCTCGTGAGCCTCGGAGTCCGAGTACTGCACGGGCGGGGACTTCATGAAGTAGGACGACGCCGACAGGATCGGGCCGCCGATGCCCCGATCCAGGGCGATCTTCGCCGCGCGGACCGCGTCGATGATGATGCCCGCGGAGTTCGGGGAGTCCCAGACCTCCAGCTTGTACTCGAGGTTCAGCGGCACGTCACCGAAGGCGCGGCCTTCCAGCCGGACATAGGCCCACTTGCGGTCGTCGAGCCACGCCACGTAGTCCGACGGGCCGATGTGGACGTTGCGCTTGCCCATCTCGCGGTCCACCTGGGACGTGACGGCCTGCGTCTTGGAGACCTTCTTGGACTCCAGGCGCTCGAGCTCCTTCATGTTCAGGAAGTCCATGTTGCCGCCCACGTTCAGCTGCATGGTGCGGTCGAGCTGGACGCCCCGGTCCTCGAAGAGCTTCGCCAGCACGCGGTGCGTGATGGTGGCGCCGACCTGGGACTTGATGTCGTCACCGACGATCGGGACACCGGCCGCGCGGAACTTCTCCGCCCACTCCGGGTCCGACGCGATGAAGACCGGCAGGGCGTTGACGAACGCCACACCGGCGTCGATGGCGCACTGTGCGTAGAAGCGGTCGGCCTCTTCCGAACCCACCGGCAGGTACGACACGAGCACGTCGACCTCGGCGTCGCGCAACGCCTGAACGACGTCGACCGGCTCGAAGTCGGACTCCTCGATCGTCTCCCGGTAGAAGCGACCGAGACCGTCGTAGGTGTGCCCGCGCTGCACGACGACGCCCAGCGGCGGCACGTCCGCGATCTTGATGGTGTTGTTCTCGCTGGCCCCGATGGCCTCGGCGAGATCGACACCGACCTTCTTCGCGTCGACGTCGAACGCTGCGACGAACTCGACATCGCGCACGTGGTAGTCACCGAACTGCACGTGCATGAGACCGGGCACGCGGGTGCTCGGGTCGGCGTCACGGTAGTAGTGGACGCCCTGCACCAGCGACGCCGCGCAGTTGCCAACCCCGACGATGGCCACTCGAACGGTGCGGCGGTTTTCGCCCATTGCCGAGTCCTCCTTGATCAAAGATGAGTACTACTCGTCCTGCTCGGACTTCTCGTGCGCGATGAGCTCGTTGAGCCACCGCACCTCGCGCTCCGTGCTTTCCAGGCCTTGGCTGTGCAGCTCACGGGTGTAGCGGTCGATCTGCTCACCCGTGCGGGTGAGCCGCTCGCGGAGTCCCTCCCTGCGTTCTTCGACACACCGCCGGCGGCCTTCCAGGAT
This sequence comes from Lentzea alba, assembly GCF_011067745.1. Lineage (GTDB taxonomy): Bacteria > Actinomycetota > Actinomycetes > Mycobacteriales > Pseudonocardiaceae > Lentzea > Lentzea alba. The sequence goes on along the minus strand of NZ_JAAMPJ010000006.1, from coordinate 307,071 downwards.
GCGCATCCTGACGTCGGCCGGCGTGCGCGAGAAGAACGCCAGGTGGACACCGAACGAGTCGTCGTCCCAGGTCTGCGGCCCCGCGTTGGCCAGGAGATCGGCGAACCGCTCCTTGCCCTCGGAAGTCAGCTTGTAGACCTTGCGAGCCCGACGTCCCCAAGAAAGAGCCGACTCCTCCGGCCCCTCCTCCACGATCAGGCCCGCACGTTGGAGTCGCCGCAAAGTTGGGTACAGCGATCCGTAGGAGAACGCGCGAAACGCTCCGAGCAGGTCATGCAAGCGCTTGCGCAGCTCGTAGCCGTGCATGGGCGCCTCGTGCAGCAGGCCGAGCAGCGCGAACTCGAACACGAGTCACCTCCCCGCACCTGCACCGATAGGTGAGGTGATTATATCGCTGCGATACATCGTTCGCCCCTCTTCACTGTGGGATGTGGCACACCGTCATATCGCGCCGGACTCCGCTGCCCTGAACGGCCCATCATCGCCAAAGCGGTCGGCACGTACTCTGGTCACGTGTTGACCCAACGGCAGGTGGTGGACTACTCGCTGCAGCGGCGTGCGCTGCTGGCGGAGGTCTATGCCGGTCGGACGGGCACCATGGAGGTCTGCGACGCGTCCCCGTACCTGCTGCGAGCTGCGAAGTTCCACGGTACGCAGACGGAAGTGCCTTGCCCTGTGTGCCGCAAGGAACCCCTCACGAACGTGTCTTGGGTCTACGGTGACGAGCTCAAGCACGCGACCGGCTCAGCTCGGACACCTGAAGAACTGGTGAAGATGGCAACCCTCTTCGACGAGTTCACCGTGTACGTAGTTGAAGTCTGTCGCACATGCAGTTGGAACCACCTGGTGCAGTCATACGTCCTGGGGAAGCGTGGGCTGGAAAAGCCACGCAGGAGGACTGCGGCGGAATGACCCACAGGTGACACTGCTCCGAATGAAGTACGACCACCGAACCGCGTGCTGATGTACGCCGGTCTGGGAGGCCTTTCACGTGAACGACCAGCATGATGACCGGCAGCGCGGAGGCGAGCCTCAGTGGCCGACCGGGGACGACCCGGACGGCGGGGGCACGAGACGTGATGTCCCGAATCAGCCACGACCGGGAACCCCACCCGGCGGTTTCGCGCGCCCTCCTCAGGGTGGCACGCCACCCGGTGGTTTCCCACAGCAGCAGCCACCACGCCGCCCGAACGGACCAGGCGGTCCTCAGGGCGCACCCGGGGGTCCTGGCGGCCCTCAGGGCGGCCCAGGGCGTCCGCCGGGGCCTGGCGGGCCTCAGGGCGGGCCTGCGGGTCCGGGTGGGCCCGGCGGCCGTCCCCCGACGCCTCCCGGTGGTATGCCCATCGCCCCGCCTCCCGGTGGCCGTCGCCCCGGCGGTCCGGGTGGCCCTGGCGGCCCCGCGGGTGGTCCTGGTGGTCCTGGTGGCCCTGGCCGTCCCGGCATGCCCCCGCGCAACCCCGGTCAGGACCGGACCACGCAGCTGCCTCCGGTCAACCGGCCGACGCAGCGCGAACCCGACCTGCTGACGCACCGCGAGCCGGACGACGAGTTCCTGATGGCCGGCGTCGATGACGACGACGACGAGTACTACGACGACGAGCCGGAGCTCACCGAAGAGGAGGAGCGCCGTCTGCGCAAGAAGAAGATCTGGAAGCGCGTCCGGATCGGTGCCTTCGTCGCGCTCGGCCTGATGATCCTCGGCCCGGTGATCGCGGTCGCGGTCGCGTACCCGCTGGTCGAGTGGCCGAAGCCGAACGAGGTCGCGGAACGGCAGGACAAGACGGTCACCCTGCGCTACTCGGACGGTTCCGAGATGGGCAAGATCGCCTCGCCTGGCCAGAACCGCACGATGCTGACGTACGAGGAGATCCCCGACAACGTCAAGAACGCGGTGCTCGCGGCCGAGGACGCGAACTTCTACGAGAACCCCGGCTTCGACGCCAAGGCCATCGTGCGCGCGGTCTGGATCCAGGCGACCGGCGGCAGCTCCGGTGGTTCGGGTCTCACCCAGCAGTACATCAAGAAGGCGACCAACAACGAGGCGCCGACGCTGACCCGTAAGTTCACCGAGGTCGTCAAGGCCTTCAAGATGAGCAACGAGTCGGACCACAACACGATCCTCACCGCGTACCTCAACACGGTGTACTTCGGTCGTGGCGCGAACGGCTTCAAGGCCGCCTCGCAGGTCTACTACAAGAAGGAAATGAAGGACCTCACGCCTTCCGAGGCGGCGCTGATCGCGGGCATGATCCAGACTCCGTCCTGGTCCGAGGACAAGGAGTACGCCCAGAAGCGCTGGGAATTCGTGATGGGCCAGATGCTCCAGAAGAAGTGGATCAGCCAGCAGGACTACGACGCCCGCAAGTTCCCGCTGCCGCTGCCGTTCGAGGAGACCCAGCCCGCCAGCCTCGAAGGGCCGCTCGCCCGGGTGAGCCAGCAGGTCCAGAACGAGATCGACAGCGACACGGTCGGCATCACGATGGAGAAGGCGCAGAAGGTCGGCGTCACCATCTACACGACCATCGACCCGAAGATGCAGCAGGCGGCGGTCGACGCGGTGAACTCCGTCATGGCGGGCCAGGACCCGGAGTTGCGCACGTCGCTCACCGGGATCGACCCGCAGACCGGCGCGGTCCGTGCCTACTACCCCGGCAAGGACGGCCTGAAGGGCATCGACTACGCCAAGGGCACGATCCAGGAGGCCGGCTCGTCGTTCAAGCCGTTCGACCTGGTCGCCGCCCTGAAGATGGGCAAGGGCATCGGCGACACCTACGACGCGACACCGCGCAAGATCGCCGGCGTGGAGATCCGCAACGCGAGCAACACCACCTGTGGCAAGCAGTGCACGATCAAGCAGGCCATGAAGGAGTCGCTCAACACCGTCTTCTACGACATGGTGGCGAGCCCCAACGGCACGGGCACCCAGGCCGTCGCGAACGCCGCTCACGCGGCCGGTATCCCGAAGAGCGTCCCGATCGAGGGCAAGATGCGGGACCTGCTGGTCGGTGAAGGCGGCAACCCGCCCAACGCCGGTATCGCCATCGGTGCGGACAACGCTCAGGTGCGGCCGTTCGACATGGCGTCGGCGTTCGCGACGTTCGCCGCGCGCGGCATGTACCGCGAGCCGTTCTTCATCACCAAGGTCGAGGGACCCAACGGCGACATCCTGTACCAGCACGCGGACAAGGCGACGCCCGCGTTCGACCCGGTGGAGGAGAAGAGCCGCGACATCGCGGACAACGTCACCGAGACGCTCAAGGACATCCCTCTCGCCTCGAGGATCAACCTCGCGAACAACCGCGAGTCCGCCGGCAAGACCGGTACGCACGAGCTCGCTGACAGCATCTCCCAGAACTCGAAGGCCTGGATGGTCGGCTTCACGCCGCAGCTCTCGGCGTCGGTCTGGGTCGGCAAGGACGCCGGTAACGTGGCGATCAAGGACAAGGCCGGCAACCCGATCTTCGGCAGCACCATCCCCGGCCAGATCTGGAAGCGGTTCATGGACGGCGCACTGCAGGGCATTCAGCCGGAGAAGTTCGCCAAGCCGAAGCCGCTGAACAACTTCAACCCGCCGAAACCGTCCAACACCCCGTCCAACACGCCTTCGAACACGCCGTCCAACACCCCGGTCGTTCCGCCTCCGTCGACGGACCCCAGGCCGACGAAGCCCTCGGGTGAGCCGTGCCAGGGCCTGCTGTGCCCGACGCCGCCGACGAACCCGAGCACGTCGAACAGGCCGAACCCCGGTGGGGACCCCGGCAGCGGTGGACGCGATCCGGGCGACACGTGACAAGAAGGACTGAACGGACAAACTGAAAAAGATCATGAAACGGGGCTGACGCACACGCGTCAGCCCCGTTTCGCAATTGGACGGCTCCTGTGCTACTGCGAAAGGCGGCCTTGACGTCGCCTTGTGCAGCCGGTTGAATCCAATCCGACGGAGTGCCTTTGGGGAGGTACTCCGCACACCGGGCCTCGCGCCCACTGGGGGCTTCTCGGAGAGCACCGAGCCGAGCACTTGTCGGGTTCTGGTTGCGCATTTCGGCAACCTTTCTGCGTTCACCGCCATCGTCATGCCTGCGTAGCCGCAGGCAGCTTCATCCTGCCCACAAGGCCTGTTCACGCACGTGTTCGTGCAACCGCAGGCCTGTTCGGCCTGCGCAAAAACATCTGGGGGATGTGAATTGCCCGCAAATCGTGCACTGAGAAGACGTGTCCTTGTCGCATTGAGCACCGCGACATTAATGCTTGCGTCGCTGGGTCAAGCCGACGCCAAACCTGTTCCGGTCGTCCCGTCGGGAAATCCCGACGCACCGGGCACGATGAAAGCCAAACCGCCCGTCGAACCACCCGTGGTACCAGCGGAAAAGCGCCAGGAACTGCTCGGTCAGGGCTGGCAGCAGTCGGGTGACCGGCTCTGGACCACGTCCGGCGACGGCACCGGATTCCACGTGCTGGTGGCGGAGGCCAAGACCGGTTACTCGTGGCGCACCGTCGCCACGCTGGGCACCAAGTCCGTGGAAACCGACAAGTGGATCGGCAACGCCTGCGTCACCGGCGACGGCAACAAGGCCGTGGTGGTGTACGCCCCGCGCACGTTCACCAACAAGGACCAGCTGTTCTCGCGCGGCGGGCTCACCGCTGTCGTCGACCTGGTCTCCGGTGAGGTGAAGCACCTGCCGGTGAAGACGACGCTGGCGTACTTCAACCCCGGCTGCGGCACCGGTGACACCGTCGCGCTCACCCAAAGCGGCGACGAGGACCGCGGCAAGACTCGGTTGCTCACCGTCGACACCAAGTCCGCCCAGCTCAGCAAGCCGACCGACCTCGACGGCCAGCTGACCTCCGCCGTTCCGTACGGCGACGGGTTCGCGGTCGCGAGCATCGGCGGCGTGCTCAAGGTGGGCAGGGACGGCGCGAAGAAGCGGCTCTCCCAGACCAAGGGCACGCCGTCGTTCCTGCGGCCCGATGCCGAGAACGGCGTGGTGTACGTCGCTCCTGAGGACACCACCAAGGTGAGCATCCAGCGCGCCACCGCCGGCGTCGGCGCGAAGGTCACCACGCTCGCGACCGGCAAGGCCGGCGAGCTCGCCGTCGCGTCGGGTACCGCGGGCAAGGTGTTCATCACCGGCAAGGCGGCCAAGGTCGAGGCGCTGCCGCAGTTCGTCCGCAAGCTCGACGTCGGGGTCCGCGCCGAGGTGTCGACCAACGGCGAAACGGCGATCACCGAGCACCTGCCGACCCGTTCGGCGGTGCAGGGCGAGCCCCAGGCCTGGCATCTGAAGACGAAGAGCCTCAAGACGGGCAAGGAGGTCGGCTTCACCGTCGACGCCACCGCCGCGCTCAAGCCGCGCGAGGTCGAACCCGGCTACACCTGCGCGATTCCCCGCAACGACACCTCGATCCAGACCTACCAGCCGAAGCCGAAGCAGGCGGAGTGGGCCGCGAACATGGCGGTCAAGAACCACCTGCGCATCACGCGCCCGGCGAACTGGAACGGTCTGGGCATGCCGTCGTACAGCCCGCAGTCCGTCTTCCCGCCGCTGTCGATGGTGAACACCAACGGCAACGGCAAGGTGCCCGCGCAGATCCTGCTCGGCATCATGGGCCAGGAGTCGAACATGTGGCAGGCGTCCCGGCACGCGTTGCCCGGCGAGTTCGCCAACCCGCTGATCGGCAACTACTACGGGCTGCCGATCTACGACAGAAACCCCGACAACGACTGGGACGTCGACTTCGCCGATGCCGACTGCGGCTACGGCATCACGCAGCTGACCGACGGCATGCGCAGGACGGACCCGGACCCCCTGTCGTACTCGAAGAAGGCGGTCGCCACCGACTACGCGGTCAACATCGCCGCGGGTTTGCAGAAGGTCCAGGAGAAGTGGAACCAGGTCCAGAACGCGGGGATGAGGGTCCACGACAACGACTTCTCGAACATCGAGAACTGGTTCCTCGCGGTGTGGGCCTACAACTCGGGCTTCTACGCACCGGGTGAAAGGGACCCGAACGCGTGGGGCCTCGGCTGGTTCAACAATCCGGCCAACCCGAAGTACAACCCCAACCGCGGTTCGTTCGGCGAGGACCCGCGGGACTTCGCCACTCCGCAGAACTGGCCGTACCCGGAGAAGGTGATGGGCTTCGCGGCGAACCCGCCGTCGGGCTTCGAGGACGAGAACACCGAGGTGCCGTTCTTCCGCCCCGCGACGTGGAACGGCCTCGACGGTCCGGCCGGAATCCCCGGCACCGCCGCGAACAACCGCCGGAACGTGAAGCCCGACAGGTGGACGTTCTGCAACGCCAGCAACAACTGCGTGAAGGACGGCCAGTACACGCCGAACAAGCCGGACAACCCCAACACCCCGGAGGACGAAAGCACGATCGGCGAGCCGACCGGACCGTGTGCGCACCAGGACGCCTCCGGGTACTACGACCTGAGGTGCTGGTGGCACACGTCGGCGTCGTGGAAGGAGGACAACTGCAACCGCACCTGCGGTTTCGAGTTCATCCGCTACGACTACCCCGACTTCGCGGCCGAACCGGCAGGCGGGATCAGCTACCCGTCCACCTGCAACCTGTCGAACCTGCCCAACCCCACCACCAGTCTCATCGTCGAGCACCCCGCCCCGAGTCTGCGTGATCCCAACTGCGCGCGACCGGCGTCGTCAGGTGCCATGTCCTTCCGCACCGACGGAAGACCCGCCGCGATGGTCGATCTGCACCAGATCGGCAGCGGGCTCGGCGGCCACATGTGGCAGACCACGGTCAAGAGCAACAGTCCGACCGACCAGAAGGCCGCCATCACCGCGGAATGGCAGCTGAACAAGATGTTGAAGGGGAAGGTCACCGTCTGGGCGTTCATCCCCAAGCACGGAACGGGCAAAGCGAAACAGGCCCAGTACAAGGTCGAGACCGCGGGTGGGGTGCAGACCGCGACGGTCGACCAGTCGCTGTACAGCGGCAACACCTGGGCCATGGTCGGCACGTTCGTGTTCAACAACGTGCCGAAGGTGAGCCTGAGCTCGATCACGCCCAACGGCGGGCCTGCCAACAACGAGATCATGGTGTTTGACGCGCTCGCGTTCAGCCTGCCGACGTTGCCAGGTCCGGAGACGTACAGGTCGACCCCGATCATCAACAACCAGACCGGGAAGTGCCTGACCGTGTCCGACCAGTCCGGCGGGCCGGGAGACGTGGTCCAGTCGGCCTGCGCGGGCTCGATCACCGATCACTGGCTGGTCAGCAAGACGGGTGGGCTGACCGAGGAAGCACCGGCGGGCACCTCTCCGCGCACGTGGTGGAAGTACCGGGTCGTCCACCGCGGCACTGGACTGTGCATGGCGATCAACGGCAACACGTACGACCCCGGCGCCAAGGCCGTAGTGCGCGAATGCGACGACACGACCTACATGTACTGGTGGAACGAGAAGTTGCTCGACTCCTTTGTGGACAACGGCTATCTGTTCTCCAAGCCGGGAATGGCTCTCCGTCCGCGGGACAACAGCACCGAGGACATGACCATCCTGAAACAGGAGAAGGTGGACGTGAACACCAATCCGCAGAGCGGTTTCCTGATGTGGGACTACTGATCCGGCGATGAAGTTCCTGCTCGCACTGGTGATGCTCGCGGACCTCTCCGGGCAGCTCGATCTGGAGCACGCCTGGCAGGTGTCCAAGGGCGCCGGGGTGGTCGTCGGAGTCGTCGACACCGGCGTCGACGACGGCCGCCCCGCACTCGCCGGTGCCGTGCTGCCCGGTGCCGAGTTCCCGGAACTCGGCACCGGCACGCGCGACCGGCTCGGCCACGGCACCGACGTGGCCGAGCTGGTGGTGGGCGTCGCCCCGGAGGCGAAGATCCTGCCGGTCAAGCTCAGCGGCAACAGCGTCGAAGCGAACGCCGCCATCAGGTGGGCGGTCGACCACGGCGCGCGCGTGCTGAACCTGTCACTCGGCAGCTCGGCGAAGGGCACGTTCGACGAAAGCCTTCGCTACGCGGCCGAGCACGACGTCGTCGTGGTGGCCGCCGCCGGAAACGCCGGAACCGACGACGGGGTTACGGCTCCCGCCAACGGTTTTGGCGTGCTGGCGGTGTCCGCGGTGGACGGTTCCGGGAAGTTCCGGCCCGACGTCAGCGTCGAAGGTCCGGAGGTGGCCCTGGCCGCACCGGGGGTCGAGGTGACGTCGTCCGGGCGTTCCGGGACGAGCTTCGCGGCCGCGATCGTGTCGGGCAGCGCGGCGCTGGTTCGTGCCGCGCATCCGGAACTGTCCGCACCGGAAGTGGTCGACCTGCTCACCTCCACCGCCCGGGACGCCGGCCCGCAAGGCCGGGATCCGCAGTACGGGCACGGAATCGTCGATCCGGCGCGAGCCGTGACGTCAACACCCGCGCACGACGCGGGAGCTGGCTTCGTGTGGTGGTTGGTCGCGGGCGTGCTCGGCCTGGCCGGGGCGTTGGCGGCTCTCCTGCACCGCAAGAAGAAACGCACTGATCAGTCGCTGCAAACACGTCCTGGGGGAGTGAATGCGCAGAAAACCGAGAACCACAGCAGCCGTGGTGGCCGCGGTGGCCGCGTCGTTGCTGGTCTCCACCGCCCAACCGGGCACAGCCGCACCCGACAAGACCGCTGACATCGCCGCACCGCCCGCCACGCAGACGAGCACCGAACCGCCTGTCGTGCCGCAGAAGAAGCGCGATGAGGTGATCGGCAAGGACTGGCAGAAGTCCACCGACGTCGCGTGGACGACGAGCGGTGACGCCAACGGGTTCCACGTGCTGGCGGCCAGGGCGAAGGACGGCTACGCCTGGCGCACCGTCGCTTCCCTGTCCGAGCAGGCGTTCGACGCGGACCAGTGGATCGGCAACGCCTGCGCGACGGCGTCCGGCAAGAAGCTGGTCGTCGTGTACGCGCCGCGCACGTTCACCAACAAGCCTGATCTGTTCGAGCGCGGCGGCTTCACGGCGGTCGTCGACCTCGAGTCGGGTGCGGTGAAGAAACTGCCGGTCCAGAGCACACTCGCTTACTACAGCCCCGGTTGTGGCAGCGGCGAGCGCGCGGTGCTGAGCCAGCACGGAACGGAGACCCTCGGCAAGACCCGGCTGCTCGAAGTCGACGCGGCCGCCGGAACCGTGGCCGCGCCGATCGAGATGCCCGGTCAGCTGACCTCGGCGATCCCCACCAAGGAGGGAATCGTCGCCGCGGACTCGGTCGGACTCGTCACGGTGGACGGCAAGGGCGCTCGACGGCTCCTCGCGAAGTCCACGTCGCTGCCGTTCAACCTCCGCGCCGACGACGCCGGTGGCGTGGTCTTCCTGGACCACGAAGGCACCACGTCGTTCGTGCGACGGGTGGAGCGCGTCGCCAGGGACGCCGCGGTGACGACGCTCGCCCAGGGTCCGCTGACCGAGCTGGGACTGACGGCGAGCGCGACCGGCAAGGTCTTCATCACGGGCAAGACGGACAAGGTCGAGAAGCTCCCGGCCGCTGTCGTCAAGGCCGACGTGCCGAAGCTCAGCACGGTGTCCGTGCAGGGCGGGCTCGCGGTGACGTCGGTGCAGCGGGCCAAGACCTCCGACCCCGGTACCGCGACTCCTGACCCGTCGGACCCTCGTCCTGTCCGGGTCGAGGCGAAGGTCTCGTCGACCGGCAAGGCCACCGCGTTCACGGTCCTGCCGGGTAGCGCACCTTCCGCGGCCGGGCAGGCTGCCAGTCCGAAACTCCCCACGACCAGCGGTGAGATGACCGCGTCCGGGTCACCGAACAACCCGGTGGACTCCGAGTCGCCCTGCTCCATCGCTCGCAACGACCCGAACCTGCAGGTCTACCAACCGACTCCGCGCCAGGTGGAGTGGGCGGTGAACTACGCGGTGACCGGCGGTCTGTTCGAACAGCGCCCGGCGAACTGGAAGCAGTCCGGGATGCCCGTCGCGTGGAAGCCGCAGGAGATGTTCCCGTCGATCCCGCTCGAGGGTGGTGGCCAGGTTCCCTCCCAGGTGATGCTCGGCATCCTGGCCCAGGAGTCGAACCTCTGGCAGGCGGCGCGCTACGCACTGCCCGGTGAGACCGCGAACCCGTTGATCGGCAACTACTACGGCGTCGACATTTACAACGGCACCGAAGGCGACGACTGGGACATCAACTGGGGCAAGGCCGACTGCGGGTACGGCGTCAGCCAGGTCACCGACGGCATGCGCAAAGCCGGTCAGACGAAGCCGGGGGAGACCGCGCTGGCGCCGGAGAAGCAGCGTGCGGTGGCCGTCGACTTCGCGACCAACATCGCCGCCGGTCTGCGCATCCTGCAGAGCAAGTGGAACGAGACCCGCCGCGCCGGGCTGACCGTCAACAACGGCGACCCGAAGTGGCTGGAGAACTGGTACTTCGCGATCTGGGCCTACAACTCGGGCTTCAACGCGCCGTCCGGCAACAACCCGTGGGGACTCGGCTGGGCGAACAACCCCGCGAACCCGCACTACCCGCCGAACCGGGCGGCGTTCCTCGAGAACGGGTACTCGGACGCCGCACACCCGCAGGACTGGTCCTACCCGGAGAAGGTCATGGGCTGGGCGGGCCATCCGATCGAGGCCGTCGTGTCGCCCGGCGTCACCGCGTCGGGGTACATGTACACCTACTGGCGGGGCTGGCGGGAGAACATCGACCAGCCGGTGGCCGGCAAGCCGAGCGCCGAGCAGAACCGCCGCAACGTCAAACCGCCGACCTACTTCTTCTGCGAGCCGGCGAAGAACAACTGCGACAAGAACGTCAGGATCACGCCGAACAAGCCGGACGACAAGAACACGCCCGAGGACGAGAGCACGATCGGTGAGCCGCCCGGACCGTGTGCGAACAAGGACGCGGCCGGCTACTACGACCTGAGGTGCTGGTGGCACTACCCGGCGACGTGGAAGCCGGACTGCGACGCCTACGAGTGCGGTGTCGAGACGAACAGGTTCCGCGACCCGGACGTGCCGTACCAGGCGGACGGCATCAGCTACCCGCCGAACTGCACCCGTGCCGGACTGCCGGCGGGGACCGTTGTCGTGGACGACAGCACCGCGGCTCCGGTGCCCAGTGCGGCGAGACCCTGTGGTCGTCAGCAGACCGAGGGGTCGTTCGACCTGCAGTTCGCGGGCGACGCTCCGGACAAGTACCCGTCGAAGATCGACTTTCACCAGCTCGGAGCCGGGTACAACGGTCACTTCTGGTTCTCGCACACCAACGGCAACGACACGATCGGCCAGCGACTCAAGATCACCGGAACCTGGAAGCTGAACAGGCCGATCAACGGCTGGTGGCGGGTGCTCGTGCACACGCCGGACCACGGTGCGCACACGCAGCAGGCCAAGTACGAGGTCAACACCGGCCAGGGGTGGAGCAGCGAGAACTTCCGGTACCTGTCGCAGGGGACCGAGTCGAACCAGTGGGTGTCCATCGGCGTGTACGAGTTCGCCGGCAACCCCGAGGTGCGGCTGGACAACATCAACGAGTACGAGGGTCGCGGTGTGAACGACGTCGCGTGGGACGCCATCGCGTTCCAACCGCTCCCGGCCAAGCCGAAGCACGTCGTCGCGGTCCTGGGCGACTCGTACTCGTCCGGTGAAGGTGCCGGCGACTACTACCGCGAATCGGACAACAACCACGGCACACCGGACTGGGCCGCGTGCCGGCGCAGCCGGGAGGCCTGGGGCCGGAAGCTGATGCTGCCCGGCGCCAACAGTTCGCTCGGCAGCCTCGTCGACGCCAAGTCGAACTGGGCCGAGCTGGGCTTCGTCGCCTGCTCCGGCGCGAAGAACTGGAACGTCAACGGCATCTACGGATACCCGTCCGCATGGCCCCGCAACGAGAAATGGGGACAAACAGACGGGCAGTTCCGGGAGGTCTCCCAGGTGAAGTCCGGCGTGTTGAACAAGAACACGACACTGGTGGCACTGACCATCGGCGGCAACGACGGAGATGCGTTCTCCGAAGCGCTCAGCACGTGCATGTCACCCGTTTTTGGCGGCGCCTGCGCGAATCCCATCACGTCCGACAAGTACAAAGCGATCATGGACAAGACCAAGACCAGCACCAAGGAGACGCTGACCAAGATCGCCGACACCGCCATAAACGCGAAGATCGTTTTGATGGGATACCCGGTCCTCCTCGATTCGTACTCCTGCACAGTCGGCATCGACAGCGCGGAGGTGATGATGCTGCGTGACCTCGCGAACTACATGACGCAGAAGCAGAAGGAAGCAGTAACAGAACTCGGCCTCAGCCGGGTCACTTTCGCGGATGCCATTCCAACGTTCGATCAGCACCAGGCGTGCGAAAGGGATCCGTGGCTGAACGGCATCAAGATCGGCGCGAACGGAAACGGAGACTTCCACGAAGGTGACTTCGACTATCCGGACGGCGGGAGCAAGTTCTGCGTCTTCGTGAGGATCAACGCAGACGACCTGTGCATCAGCCGCGAAGGCTTCCACCCGAACGGCGCCGGTACGGCCGCTTACGCCGACCTGCTGAAGCGGAAACTGGCTGAAATAGGCTATCAAGGTTCATGACCACAAGCCGTCCTTCGACCTCTTCCCGAGCCCTCACCATCATCGTGTGGGGGCTCGGGATCACCCTCCTCGTCGTGCTCGGCCTCGTGATCTGGTTCTCGATCGGCTTGCAGAGCGCGAACAAGAGCGCGGAAGACGAGGCGGAGCGAAGCATCCGCGAGAACGCCGAAAAGACCATGGCACAGCTGCGGCAGCGCGCGGAGGACGGTGAACTGACCGATGCCGACATCGCCGAATCCACCGGTGCGTCCCAATCCGTCCGCGCGGTGAACCGCACCGCCGAGGAAATCACCATCACCTCGGAACTGATCGGCGTCAGCTCCGGCGTGTTCGGATCACGAGGGTCGGAGCTGTGCGTGGTTTTCACGTTCAAACAGCCACTTGGACGCAACTCGGAGTCCAGTTACCGAGAAATTCCTTCCTGCCCAGAAATCAGGTTCAGTCCGACCACACAGCCAAGTCAGAGTTGAGATTCACACCTGGGGGAATGCAATGCGTAAAATCGCTCCACTCGGCGTGCTCGTCGGAGCACTGCTCTGCTCGTTCGCCGTACCCGCGGATGCGGCGGCTGGGCAGAAGTACTGCGTCGCGGTGACCAGTGCGGACAAGCAGAACACCGTGATGACGTGCGACAGCCGTCAGAACTCGCCCAAGCTGAAGGCTGCTTCCGCCTCCGCGGCGGCGGCCGCCACGTTGCTCATGACCTGGTACGACAACTGGCACTACAACACCGACAACGGATGGATCAACTGGTACGGGTACGCCGGCACCTGCGATTCGAGCGGCTACGTCGTCGATCTCGACGCGACGAACTTCACGGCGTGGCGCAACCGCATTTCGTCGTTCGAGGTGCACGGGTCGTGCGGATACACCGTCGCTTACGTGCAGGATCACAACCCGAATTCGTCCAGCAACGGGTACAAGGGCGACACCTGGTACGTCGACGACGAGTTCAACGACCGGATCAACCGGTTCAGGGTCAGGACCTTCAACTGACGAGTCGAGTAGCGAAACCTGGGGGTACACATGTCGTTCAAACGCATGCTCGCATTGCTCTTCTCCGCATTTTTCGCCATGTCGCTGCTGACGGTTTCTCACACCGCCCAGGCCGAGCCCATCACCACCGCGCCGGAGTTCAGCGCGTTGGAACAGGGAACGTCCTGCGTCAACATCGGCAACGGTGACGTCTGCATCCGTGTCGGCGACATCGTCAACAACCGCGCGGACATCAGCGTCTGGTTCACCAAGAAGGCCGGTGACCCCGTGTTCGTGCGCCTGGCCTGGTTCCCCGGGCCGAGGTACGACGAGGGCGGCTTCTGGATCAGCGCGGGCGAGGTGCGCGGCTACATCTGGCGCAACCAGCTGCTCTACGACTACTACTGCTTCACGGGCGCGATCCTGATGGATCCGCCGAACTGGCTGGTCTCCATCAACGGCGGCACGGTCTGCCGATAGCGCTCGCACCGACAGGGCCCCGGGACACTCCGGGGCCCTGTCGCGTCGGTCCAGGGATGTTGACCACGGCGAAACGGTGTTGCCCGTAACATCCGCACGTGCCCAGCAGCCCTGCCGAGCTTCCCGCAGAGGACACCGACTCGCTCACCCACGAGGAGCGCGTCGCGCCCACGTGGACGGAGTCGCTCGCCCGCACCCTCAGCAGACCGTTCGGCGGTCCGCTCGGCGAGCACGCCCAGGTCGGCAGGAACTACTTCTGGACAGCCCTGCGGGTGGTGTTGTTGTTCGCCGTGCTGACGTTGCTCGGCGGGTGGGTGCAGAAGTCGCCGTGCATCCAGCAGTACGTGGACGACAAGGGCGTCGTGCAGCTGGACTGGCGGGGGAGCAAGCAGTTCACGGCGCTCTGCTACTCCGACACCGTGCCGCTCTACACGGCGGAACGGCTCGACCAGCGCGGGTCGTTCCCGTACATCACCTCGTGGAAGGACGACGAGGGCAAGCCGACCGAGCACGTCCGGTACATGGAGTACCCGGTCGTCACCGGGGTGTTCCAGTGGCTCAACGCTCGGGTGGCGCAGGGGCTCGTGGCGCTCATCCCCGGCCTGCCGATGACGGTGATCGTGTACTTCAACGTCACGGCGTTCTGGTTGGCCGTGGCGTGGCTCGTAACCGTGTTCTCCGTTGCGAGGATCGCGCGGCGGCGGATGTGGGACGCGGCGTTGGTCGCCGTGTCGCCGTTGGTCATCGTCCACGCGTTCACGAACTTCGACACGATCGCGACCGCGCTCGCCACGGCCGGTTTGCTGGCGTGGGCGCGTAAGAAGCCGATGCTCGCCGGTGCGCTGATAGGTCTTGGTGGCGCGGCGAAGCTCTATCCGTTGTTCCTGCTCGGGCCGTTGCTGCTGCTGTGCTGGCGTTCTGACCGCTTGAAGGCGGGCCTCACCACCACCGCGTCGGCCATCGGGGCGTGGGCGCTCGTCAACGCGCCGATCGCGTTGAACCCGGCGTCGCACACGGGGTGGAAGGAGTTCTTCCGCCTCAACACCGAACGCAACGCGGACCCGGACACGATCTACAACGTGCTCGTGCAGTGGACCGGGTGGAAGGGCTTCGACCCCGGACTGACGCAGGGGCAGCCGCCGACGGTGCTCAACACCGTGAGCTCCGTGCTGTTCCTCGCGTGTTGCGCCGGCATCGCTTACGTCGCGCTGAGCGCGCCCACCAGGCCGCGGCTCGCGCAGCTCGGGTTCCTGGTCGTGGCGGCGTTCCTGCTGACGAACAAGGTGTGGAGCCCGCAGTACTCGCTGTGGCTGGTGCCGCTGGCGGTGCTCGCGTTGCCGCGCTGGAAGCTGCTGCTGGCGTGGATGACGCTCGACGCGCTCGTGTGGGTGCCGCGGATGTACTTCTACCTCGGCACGGACAACAAGGGCCTGCCGATCGACTGGTTCCTCGGCGCCGTGCTGCTGCGGGACGCGGCCGTCATCGTGCTGTGCGTGGTCGTCCTGAAGGAGATCTACCACCCGGAGCGCGACAAGGTGCGGATGTCGGGTGACGACCCGTTGGCGGGTGTCATGGAGGACGCGCCGGACCGGCGGATCGTCACACCCGCACGAGGCGAGCCATTGCACCGAATGCGGACGCGTTCGGATGCAGATGATCACCGGAGTCGAACTCCGGACGCAGTCTGAGCGGGTCGGCGGGGTCGCGCACGGCCGCGTCGAAGTCGACGTGGCCGGGGAAGGTGGCGCGGATCCACGCGTTCACCTGCTGGCGCTGCCGTTCCCTGTCCTCGGTCCAGTTCACCCAGCCGCGCCACGGCGTGATGGTGCCGACGTTGAACTCCACGCCCTCGTTGCGGCACCGCTGCTGAACCGTGCGGATGCCCGCGATGACGTTCTCCGCGCTGACGCCGCTCTGGATGTCGTTGATGCCGCCGAGCATCACGACCTTGCGCACCTCGGCGCTGTAGAGGACGTCCCGGTACACGCGGGTGACCATCGGCGCGGCGCCCAACACCACGCCGTTGCCGCCGATGCCCGCGTTCAGCACCGCGTAGTCGCTCTCCACCAGCGACGGCCAGCTGCCCTCGGCGTACCCCTCGGTGATCGAGTCACCGAACATCACCGCGGCGCCCGGCGCGGTGAAACCCGCGACCTCGACCGCCGACACGAGACAGACGTACGCGCGCGCCGACGTGATGGTGTTCCACGCGCGCGCCTGACACGGTGTGCCGTCCGGGGTGGTTGTGCTGATCTCCAGCGTCTTGGTCACCGGGAGCTGCACGGCGTCGCTGTAGACCTCGTCGCGCGCCCTGATCGTGATGCCGCGCGACCGGCCGAACGTCAGCTGCCGCGACTCGCCGTTCGCCGTCACGGTGACCTGCTCGATCCGGACCGGCTTGATGCCCATCAGGTTCGACAGGCGCACCCGGACCGACGTGCCGCCCGCGGCGAGGTCGACCGTCGTGCGCACGACGTGGTCCGGCACCCCGGCCGAGAGCGTCGGCACGGCCTGCCACACGGGCAGCCAGCGGATCGCCTCCGACCGCGCCGGCACGCCGGAGGCACCGCAGACCAGCAGCAACGCCAGCGCGATGATCACCCTCACACGTGCAGTGTGCGGCGATCAGCCCTTCGCGGCTACTGCCCCGCGGATGAATTTGAGATCTTCGTGGTCGTCCTCGGTCACGTCCTTGGCCTTGAGGAACGCCACGAACAGCGCGACGAGCAGCGCCGCACGACCCCACACGCCGATCATCACGGCCTGCGCGGAGAAGCTGTCGTAGATCCCGGCCGGCTGACCGAACTCGATCGCCCAGAACCAGCGGAAGATGCCGATCCCCATCGCCAGGTCGACCACGAAGTAGGCGTACGCCCACATCAACCGCACGCGCAGGAGCACCAGGAACGGCACCAGCCACAGCGTGTACTGCGGCGAGTGGACCTTGTGCAGCAGCATGAAGCCGCACAACATCGCGCCCGACACCGCGATCCACGGGTAGCTGCCCTCGCGGGTGAACCGCCACCAGCCGTAGCCGGCCGCGATCGCGAACGACACCAGGATCGTGATCGGCGAGATGACGCCGACCAGCGACTGCATCGCGTCGTCACCGATGAACGGCCGCAGGCCCCAGTACCAGATCGAGTTCGTCGTGATGTCGACCCGGCGCAGCTGCTGGAACTCGAACGACGCGAGCCAGCCCTTGCTGCCCGCGATCGCGAACGGCAGGTTGACCAGCACGACCGTGACGATCGAGGCGAGCCCGACCTTCACCGCGCCGGCGATGTCGACCTTCTTGCCCTCCGGCATCTCCTGGCCGCGCCAGCCACCGGTGGCCACGAAGAGCATCAGCGGCAGCACGAAGGCAGCCGGGTAGACCTTGAACGCGAACCCGAGCCCGAGCAGCACGGACGCGACCGTGGCCCGTTCGACGAGTGGTCTGTTCCAGCGGTGCACCACGAAGACCGCGGCCACCGAGCACAGCACGACCGGCAGGTCCCAGTTGTGGAACGCGTACAGGATCAGCGGTGGCCCGATCGCCCACAGCAACGCGCGCCAGCGGGCGAGCTTGCCCAGCATCCAGCCGGTGAGCAGGCCGAACGGCGCCATCAGCAGCGACGAGTAGAGCAGGTACTCGGCGTCGTTGTGCGCGAAGATCGCGCCCGCCCAGATGATCAGGCCGGAGAGCACCGGGTACTCGACGGAACCGCCGATGAGGATGCCCTTGTCGTTGATGTCGCCGTCGACGTACGGGAAGACGTGCCGGTCGATGTCACGCCCGATCCAGAGGTGCTGGATGTCGGAGTAGCAGACGTCTTCCTTGTTGCGCTCGTCGTAGTCCGGCTGCGTGCGGCCCCACTGGTCGAACGACGGACCGGTGCAGCGGTCCTTGTTGATGAAGCCCAGCAGCAGCGTGAGCCCGCACAACAGCGTGAGCACCACGAGGGCCGCGCTGCCGAAGCGGTTCACGAAACGCCCGCCGTCGCCTCGCTCGGGCGTCACGCTCACCACCTCGTGCACGGTCTTCACCGGCCGGCGCGGTCGCGCAGGAAGGCGATGTCGTCGGCCTGGCCCTCGTCCGGTGTCTCCACCACGACGGGGCATCCGGCGTTGGCGACCACGGCCACCAACTGGTCGGCGTCGATGGTGCCAGTCTTGATGTTGTCGTGCCGATCGCGTGCGGAACCGAACTCGTCGCGCGAGCTGTTCAGGTGCACCAGATCGATCCGGCCGGTGATCGCCTTCACCCGCTCGACGATGCCGACGAGGTCCTCACCAGCGGCGAACGCGTGGCAGGTGTCGAGGCAGAAGCCCGACCCGAACTCGCCGACCGCGTCCCAGAGGCGCTTGATGTTGTCGAACGAGCGCGCCATCGCGTTGTCGCCGCCCGCGGTGTTCTCGATCAGCACCGGGACCGCGAAGCCGCCCTCGGCGACCTGCCGTTCGAAGAACTTGCGCCAGTTCGCGAAGCCCTCTGACGGGTCTTCGCCCTTCGTGACGTGCCCGCCGTGCACGATCAGGCCCTTCGCGCCCACGGTCGCGGCGGCCTCCGCGTGCTGGATCACGTTCTTCCTGGACGGAATCCGGATCTTGTTGTTCAGCGACGCAATGTTGATCATGTACGGGGCGTGGACGAACACCTCGAGGCCGGAGGCGAGCAGAGCCTCCGTCTGCGGGTGTGGTTTGGGCTTCTTCCACCCCTGGGGATCCGACAGGAAGAACTGGACGACCTCGGCCCCGCGTTCGGCCGCGGCGCCGACCGGGTCGTCGTCGCGAACATGGGCCCCGATGCGCATGAACAAGGAGGGTAGTCGGCGTCCATAACGCCATCGCAGCCGCCGCCGATAGGAGTAATTGCGAAAACTGGGGATGGTCTGCGTCACGACCAGGACCTACGGTCGTTACTTGAGAGTAGGAAAGGGGTTCACATGCGACTGCTGAGCGTCACCGCCGCGACGCTTCTGACGCTGGTCTCCGCCGCCGTGGGAGTCACTCCCGCCACGGCCGCCGAGCCGATCGTCGTGGGCAGTTGCGCCACATCGGTGCAGGGCACGCCCGGCACGCCCGTCTCTCTCAGCCCCGCCGCGGTCACGCAGCCGATCACGGACCTGATCCGCGCCGTCCCGTTGCTCGGACCGCCGCTCGCGGACCCGTTCAAGCAGGCGTTCGCGCAGGCCAAGCCGATGCCGATCGGCGCAGTCCAGGTCGGCACGACCACCATCAGCGGTGCCACGATCGCGAACGCGGTGATGGCCGAGCTGCAGAAGCTCCCGCTGCTCGGACCGATCCTCGGCACCCTCGACCAGACCGTCCGCGCGACGCTGACCAGCGGCTGCCAGATCACCGTGACCGGCGTGAACCAGGTCGCCGCGCCGATCCAGGACACCTCGAAGGGCCTCGCCGACGCCTCGCAGCAGGCCGTCGGGGCCATCCCCGGCGCACCGAAGCCTCCGGCCCAGCAGCCCCAGCCGCAGCCGGGCACGCAACCCGGCCAGCAGCCCGGTGTGAACCCCGGCACCACCCCCGGCGTGCCGGCGGGCTCGCCGAGCAACCGCGACTTCTCGCTCTACCCGCTCGGCACGAACTTCGGCCGCGTGCCGCTGTTCAGCTACGGCTCGCTGCCGTTCGCGATGCCCGGCCTGTACTCGCCGTCGCCCGGCGTCCGGTACGGCTCGCAGGTGCCGCGCGCGTCGAACGGCAACAGCTACGAGAGCGACCAGGTGCAGGCCGCCGGTCGCGCGACGGCGCTGCCCAGGCTGGGCGGCGGTCCCGGTGGCGTGGGCGCTCCGGTGCTGGTCGCGGTGCTGATGCTGGCCCTGGTGACGGGCGCGCTGGTGCGAACCTGGGTGCTCCGCCGCACCGTTGCGTAGTCGCCGGACGCGCTCTGTTACCCTTCTTCAGTTGCTGACGCGACGACCCTCCTGCCACGGAGAGCCCGTGGCCGCGAGTCCACAGGAGGTGAGTGGTCCTCATGCGTCATTACGAAGTGATGGTCATCCTCGACCCCAGTCTCGACGAGCGCACGATCGCGCCGTCTCTCGACACGTTCCTCAACGTCATCAAGACGTCGGGCGGCAACGTCGAGAAGGTTGAAGTGTGGGGCAAGCGCCGGCTGAGCTTCGAGATCAACAAGAACACCGAGGGTATCTACGCGGTGCTCGACCTGACCTCGACGCCGGACGCGGTGAAGGAACTGGACCGCCAGCTCGGTCTGCAGGAGACGGTGCTCCGGACGAAGGTCCTGCGCCGCGAGCCCGCCAAGTCGGCCGCCAAGGCCTGACGAACCTCGATTAGGGGAGCTCCCAAGACATGGCTGGCGAGACGACGATCACGGTGGTCGGGAACCTGACCGCCGACCCCGAACTCCGCTTCACCCAGAGCGGTGCCGCGGTGGCGTCCTTCACGGTCGCCTCCACGCCCCGCACCTTCGACCGCCAGTCCGGCGAGTGGAAGGACGGCGAAGCGCTGTTCCTGCGGTGCAACGTGTGGCGTCAGGTCGCCGAGAACGTGGCCGAGTCGCTCACCCGTGGTTCGCGAGTGCTCGTCTCCGGACGGTTGCGCCAGCGTTCCTTCGAGACGAAGGAAGGCGAGAAGCGCACTGTCGTGGAGCTGGAGGTCGACGAGATCGGCCCCTCGCTGCGCTACGCGACCGCGAAGGTCAACAAGGTCAGCCGTGGAGACGGCGGCGGTGGCGGCGGCTTCGGCGGCGGCGGCGGTCAGCAGTCTCGTGGTGGCGGTGGCGCACCTGCAGACGACCCGTGGGGTTCCGCCCCGCCGGCCGGCTCGGGTGGCTTCGCCGACGAGCCCCCCTTCTAGACCGACTGCACCGGTCATCCAGAACCTGATCACTGCGTATTCCAGGAGTTAGAGACACATGGCCAAGCCGCCTGTGCGCAAGCCCAAGAAGAAGGTTTGCGCCTTCTGCAAGGACAAGAGCGCGAACCTGATCGACTACAAGGACACGACGCTGCTTCGGAAGTTCATCTCCGACCGCGGCAAGATCCGTGCCCGCCGCGTCACCGGCAACTGCTCGCAGCACCAGCGCGACGTCGCTGTTGCCGTGAAGAACGCCCGTGAGATGGCGCTGCTGCCCTACACCTCGACCGCCCGCTAAGAGAAGGGAACATTCGCGATGAAGCTCATCCTCACCGCTGACGTTTCCGGCCTTGGCGCGCCCGGCGACATCGTCGAGGTCAAGGACGGCTACGGCCGCAACTACCTGCTCCCGCGCGGTCTCGCGATCGTCGCGACCCGCGGTGCGCAGAAGCAGATCCAGGTCATCACCCGCGCGCAGGACACCCGCCGCGTGCGCGACCTGGACCACGCCAAGGAGATCAAGGCCGCGCTCGAGGGCCTTGGCGGCGTGACGCTGACCGCGAAGGCGGCGGCCGGCTCGAAGAAGCTGTTCGGCTCGGTCACCAACGCGGACGTGGCGGCTGCCGTCAAGTCCGCCGGTGGTCCCGTGCTGGACAAGCGCGCCATCGAGCTGCCGGGTCACATCAAGACCGTCGGCAAGCACTCCGTGACGGTTCGCCTCCACCCCGAGGTCACCGTCGCCCTGCCGCTGAACGTTACGGCCGGCGAGTAAGGCTCGGGGGCGACCCGGGGCGGCGAATGCTGCTCGCTGCTGACGCAGCTTCGCCATAGCCCGCAGTGTCTGTTGCGGGGGCCGAGCCCCCGCAGACCCCACGGGCGACCTCGCGTGGTGGCCGCTGGCGTTACCGCCGGCAGGCAAGGCACGCAACGCGAACCGCGTGACGTGACCCCCTCGGGGGCACTTCACGCTGGTTGCGATTGCTGAAGCGCCATCCACCCGGAATGCTCCGGGAGGGTGGCGCTTTCGCTCGTTCGGACGAGCGTCGCCCTGTCCACGTCCTGTGGATAAACCGTGTGCCGAGCGCTGTCGCGACACGCCGAAGAGGGTGTTTTACGCGACACGCCGAGGGTGTGGCGCACAACTTTTTCCACAACTTGTGCACAGCCTCTGAGCTGCAGTTACTTCTGTCACTCCACCGGTTGTCAACAGGTTGTCCCCAGCGCCCCCACCCCTGTGGGCAACCATCCACAGGTTGTCCCCCAGTTGTCCACAGGGCGATCCACACGCTGGTTTGCTTGCTCCGGACGGGTCCCTCTAGCGTCGCGGCACGGGGATGGTCATCGCACAGCGTGGCCGCCCGGAATTGTCGGTGCCGCGCTGTACAACTAGGGGGCAGGCACCGGCTCTCGACTTCTTTCGCAGGGGTGATTCGGCAGTGGCGCTGGTGGACGACCGGGGTATGGCGGAGCCCTCATTCGAGCGTCAGCCGCCGCAGGACCTCGCCGCCGAGCAGTCGGTGCTGGGCGGAATGCTGCTGTCGAAGGACGCCATCGCGGACGTCATCGAGGCGCTCGCGCCGAACGACTTCTACCGCCCGGCGCACCAGGCGATCTACGACTGCATCCTCGACCTGTACGGCCGCGGTGAGCCGGCCGACCCGATCACCATCTCGGCCGAGTTGGAGCGACGCGGCGAACTGCTGCGCGTGGGTGGTGCGCCGTACCTGCACACGTTGATCGCGACGGTGCCCACGGCCGCGAACGCCGGCTACTACGCCGAGATCGTGGCCGAGAAGGCGGTGCTGCGCCGTCTGGTCGAGGCGGGCACGCGCATCGTGCAGCTCGGTTACAACGGTGCCGAGGGCGCGGACGTCGACGAGGTCGTCGACCGCGCGCAGGCCGCGATCTACGAGGTCACCGACCGCCGCACGTCCGAGGACTACGTGGCTTTGGAGGACCTGCTCCAGCCGACGATGGACGAGATCGACGCGATCGCGTCGCGCGGTGGCATCTCGCAGGGCATCCCGACGGGCTTCGCTGACCTCGACGAGCTGACGAACGGCCTGCACGGCGGCCAGATGATCATCGTCGCCGCGCGTCCCGGTGTCGGCAAGGCGCTGGCGCTCGACACCCCGCTGCCCACGCCGTCCGGCTGGACCACGATGGGGTCGGTCGCCGTGGGCGACTTCCTGATGGGCGCCGACGGCCGCCCGACCCGCGTGGTCGCCGCGACCGAGGTGATGACCGGCCGCCCGTGCTTCGAGGTCGAGTTCTCCGACGGCACGGTGATCGTGGCCGACGCCGAGCACCAGTGGCTGACGGAGTCGTGCAGCGAAACCGGTGGCTTCTGGGCGATCCGCACCACGGCGCAGCTGTTCGAGCGCGTCGGCGTGTGCCGGATGTTCGTGCGCATGTCGGCCGCGTGGGAGCTGCCCGCAGCCACGTTGCCATTGCCTCCGCGCAAGCTGGGCCTGTTCCTGTCCGGCCTGGGCGACCTGGAACTGACGGACGACGAGCTGCGCGTGGCCAAGGAGCTCGACCTGGCCGACGACCCGCACATCCCCGCCGCCTACCTGCGGGGTTCACGCCGGCAGCGGGCCGAGCTGCTGGCCGCACTGCAGGTCGACGGCCGGTTCGCGCGACTGCGCCGGGACGTCGACGAGCTGATCGCGGGCCTCGGCGAGCACGACCAGGTGGAGATCGCGTCGGTGCGCCCGGTCGCGTCGGTGCCGGTGCGGTGCGTGGAGGTCGACAACCACGACCACCTGTACCTCGCGGGCGAGACGATGATCCCGACCCACAACTCGACGCTGGGCCTCGACTTCGCCCGTTCCGCCTCCATCAAGCACGGCCTGACCAGCGCCATCTTCAGTCTGGAGATGAGCCGCACCGAGATCGTGATGCGCATGCTCTCCGCCGAGGCCCGCATCCGCCTCGGCGACATGCGCGGTGGCCGCATGAGCGACGACGACTGGACCCGCCTCGCCCGCCGGATGAGCGAGATCAGCGAGGCGCCGCTGTTCGTCGACGACAGCCCGAACCTCACGATGATGGAGATCCGCGCCAAGGCTCGTCGCCTCAAGCAGCGGCACGACCTCAAGCTGGTGGTCGTCGACTACCTCCAGCTGATGAGCTCCGGCAAGAAGTCCGAGTCCCGCCAGCAGGAGGTCTCGGAGTTCTCGCGAAACCTGAAGCTGATCGCCAAGGAGCTCCACGTCCCGGTCATCGCGATCTCCCAGCTGAACCGAGGCCCCGAACAGCGCACCGACAAGAAGCCGATGCTCTCCGACCTGCGTGAGTCCGGCTCGCTGGAGCAGGACGCCGACATGGTCATCATGATCAACCGCCCGGACGCCTGGGAACGCGACGACCCGCGCGCCGGCGAGGCGGACCTGATCATCGCCAAACACCGTGCCGGTCCGACCGCCACGATCACCGTGGCGCACCAGCTGCACTACAGCCGCTTCACCGACCTCGCTCAGGGCTAGCTCACAAAAGCAGGTAGTAGATCTCGGTCCACAGCTCCGCGGCATCGTCACGGTGTGGCCCGTAGATCTCCCACCGCGGTGGACGGTCATCGCCGCCTGGCCTGCGGGCAGCGTCGATGCCACCACCCGTCCGGTGAGCGGGCACGGCTGGAGCAACTCGACGCCGACCTCGACCTGCGGCACGTCGTCGCGGTCGAGCATGACTGCCACGTCGTCGTGGCGACCACCGCCGTCGGACGGGCCACGACGTCCACGACGGTCACCTGGTGGACCACTGTCCCTCCAGGCACTACATCCGTGCGCGTAGTGCCTGGATGAACCAGTTCAGGGCCGGCGTCAGGCTTTCCGGGGCCTGCCAGCCGTTGACCACGGCGAGCAGCTGAAGGTACCGCTCCCGGCGAGGGTCGTTCGCAATCTCCAACCGGGTCAGCAGCCGACGTCGAAGGTCGACGTCGTCGAGGCCGCCGGAGACGTGGGCGCACTGGGCCATGACCGCCGCGACGACCGGATCGGCGTGGCGTGAGACCGGGTCGACGTCGGCCGCCAGTGCCGGCCCGACCTCGTCACGAACGATCGCGACGGGGTCGCGCCGCACGCCGGGGGCTCGCGAGGCCGCGTGGGAGTCCACGATGCGGCGCATGCTGGCGCGAAAGTCCAGGTCCTGGGACAGCTCGGCCAGCTCCACCCACGCCTCGACCTGGTGTGCCTCGGGATTGTCGGGTAGTTCAGGGGTCATCGAGCGAATGGCTCCCGCGAACTCGGGCTGAGCGTCACCGAAGGCGGCCCCGAGGAAGTCGTCGATCAGGCGGCGGCGTTCGTCGTCCGAGAGCTTGGCCAGTTTGTGCATGAGATCCATCTCCTCGAGGGTGGAACCGCGTTTGGCCACCGTCGTCAGCACCGCGCGTCGCAGTCGCAGCACGCGGATCTGCACCTCCAGGGCTTCGGCGTGGGCCGCGGCGACCTCGGGGAGCGAGATCTCGTGGTCGACGACCTGCCGGATCGTGGCGAGGTCCATTCCCAGGTCGCGCAGTGTCCGCACGAGGTCCAGGCGCGCGACGGCTTCGATGCCGTAGAGGCGGTGGCCCGCCGGGCTGCGGTCGGTCGGCGGCACGATCCCGCGGTCGGCGTAGAACCGGATGGCCTTGACCGTCAGCCCGGTCCGCCGGGCCAGATCGCCGATCGAGTAGAGCGCGTCGCCGTTCACACCGCCACCCTCACACCTCCCCCTGCGGGAGACGCAAGTCGGCGTGGGCGGCCAATCGCCCGGCGAGTTCTTTGATCAGGTCACGCAGCTCGTCGGGCTGCGTGACGACGAACGGCCGATCGAGGGCGGCGAGCAGCGGCGGTATCCAGTCGAGGCGCTCTGCCCGGATCCGGACCCGCGTCCACGAGACGTCGATCTCCTCCAGCACCGCGACGGACGGTGGGAACACGGCACGGATCTCGTCGGGCGTCGATCGCAGCCGCACGGCCACCTCGTGCTGGTAAGGCGCCTCGGCGAGCGAGGTCAGCACCTGCTCGCCGGGGTTGAAGCCGGCCGGCACGTCGAACGTTCCGGCGATCATGGAGGCGCTGGTGATCCTGTCGACGCGGAAGGAGCGCACCTGTCCACTGGCCGAGTCCGACCCGGTCAGGTACCACCGCCCGGAATGCGCCACGACTCCGTAAGGGTGGACGACCCGTTCGCTGGCACCGCCGTGGCCGGCGAGGTAGGAAAGCGCGACCGGCCGCCGTTCCCGCGCCGCTTCCGCGACGGTGAGCAGCACCTCGGCATCCGTCGTGAGCGCCGACCGCTCGGGAGCGGTGAAGTCGGCTTCCAGCACCGCGTCCAGCCGTGAGCCCAGTGCTGCGGGCAGCACTCGCCGGACTTTGGCGACCGCGCTCTCGACGGCCGCGACCGAAGTGCTGATCAGTCCGGAACGCCGGCCCGCGACCAGCCCGAGCAGGACGGCGAGCGCTTCCTCGTTGCCGAGCATCAACGGCGGCATCCGGTAACCCGGCTCCAGCCGGTATCCGCCGTACCGTCCGCGCACCGAACGGACCGGGATGTCGAGCTCCAGCAGGCGGTCCACGTAGCGGCGGACCGTGCGTTCGTCCACGTCGAGGCGTTCGGCGAGTTCCGCGACGGTCCGGGTGCCTCCGCTTTGGAGGATCTCCAACAACGCCAGCACGCGAGCGATCGGACGGGTCACGCGAAGATCTTCCGGATACCGGGCGGATCCTGTCCACTATTCGACCTAGCGTGCCTCTCATGAAGCTCGTTTCACTCCGTGTCATCACTCACGACGTCGCTCGCCTTGTCGAGTTCTACGAACGAACGACCCGCCTCGAAGCGCACTGGCGCACCGAGCAGTTCGCCGAGCTCGTGGGGCCGTCGTGCACGCTGGCCATCGGCAGCGCCAACACGACCGGGGCCGCGGTGCCCGAGTCGAACCGGACGGCGATCATCGAGTTCCGCGTCGAGGACGTCGACCGGGAGTACGAACGGCTGGCCGGTCAGGACGTCGAGTTCGTGCAGAAGCCGACCACGATGCCGTGGGGAAACCGCTCGCTGCTGTTCCGCGACCCCGACGGCAATCTGATCAACTTCTTCGCGCCACCTGCCTGATCAGGCAGGATCGACAGATGACGCACGGACTGAAGATCCGGCCGGCGACGCGCCACGACGTGCCCGCCCTCGTCCGGCTGCGCCTCGCCAACGCCGAACGGCACGTCCAGCTCGCGCCGGAGGAGTTCCGCGTCCCCGACCCACTGGCGGTGCGGTGGCACTTCGAGGTCGTCGTGGAGCGGGCGCTGATCTCGGTCGCCGAGCTGGACGGCGAGGTGGTCGGCATGGCGGAGGTCGTGCCGTTGCCGACGCCTCCCGATCACCAGATCCTGGTGCCGCGCCGCGGTGCGGACATCCACACCGTGGTCGTGGACGGGCATCGCGGCCGGGGTGTCGGTGCCGCTCTGGTGGCCGAGGCGGAACGGGTGGCCGCGGCGCACGGGGTCGAGATCCTCTTCGCCGGCATCTTCGCGGCCAACGAGGACGCGGTCCGGTTCTACGCCAGGGCCGGCTTCGGGCCGCGCGGGATCATGCTGAGCAAATCCCTCGGCTGACTCACCCATGAGGGGCTGATCAGGGCCGCGATGCTGGTCAACGGGCCACGGCTCGACTAGAACCGGACTGTGCTGCACGACCCGCTCACCGGCCTGCCCGGCCACGCGCTGCTGCTCGACCGCCTGGAACAGTCGCTGATCCGCGCCCGCACCCGCGGCACGCTCGTGACACTGGTGCTGATCACGGCACCGGACTCCGTGCTGGGCGCGGCCAAGGCCCTCCGCGCGGGTCTGCGTCCGGACTTCACGGTCGCCCGGTACGGCGACGCGGTGCTGGCCGTTCTCGCCGAGCACGACTTCGGGGACGGCTCGCCCATCTCGTCGCTGATCAGGCAGCTGGTCGGGGACAGCCCGCAGATCCACTGGGTGACGAGCGACGGCGACAGCGATCCGGACGACGTGATCGCGACAGCCGAAACACCCCCCGCACGGCACTGAGCCCCGGCGACACCGTCGTGTCGCCGGGGCTCAGCTTCTTACCGGAGGGAGGGTGTTACAACCTGCGGGGTGTTACAGCGAGCCGGTCACCGTCTCGAACAGGTGAGCCGGGTCGATCAGGGTCATCGCCGGAGCGGCGACCGGGAGCTGCGGCAGCGAACGCTCGCCGGCAGCGGGCGCCAGGCCCTGGGTCGGGTTCAGGTTCAGACCCGAGAGGGACGCCGGGCCGTCGAGCGGCAGCGCGGGCAGCGAGCGCTCGGTCGGCAGGGCCGGCAGCTGCACCGGCAGGGCCGGGGCGGTCACCGGGAGGGACGGGACGGCGGGCAGCGAACGCTCGGCCGGCAGAGCCGGGAGCAGACCCTGAGCGGCGTCCAGCACCTGGCCCAGGGGCAGGCCCTGGACGTTCGGCGTGATGCCGGCGGTGCCACCGTTGATCGGCAGAGCGGAGCGCTCCTGCGCCACACCGGGCAGAGCCGGGGTGGGCAGCTGGCCCGCCATGGCGGCCAGGTCGGCCGGGTTCGGCAGCGTGTTCACGGGCAGCTGGTCGATGCCCTTGATGCTGTCGATGCCGTGGAACGCCGGGATCTCGTTGGCCTTCAGCAGACCGTCGACGCCCTTGGGGAGCTCGAGGCCCTTGAGCTGCGAGGCGCGCAGCGTGCCGGTGTCCTCGCCGGTGAGCTGGCTGTCGTCGCTCGTGCCGGTCGTGATCGCCTGGCCGAGGACCTCCACGGGGATGCGGCGGAGGTTCGCCACGGCCTCGACCGGGACGGTCATCTCACGCGCGGACAGCGGGCCGCTGCCCTCGGTGAACATGTCGCCGCCGGCCTCGGTGTTCGAGACCTTGTCGGTGGCCGTCGTGGCGTTGCCCGCAGCCGCGATCGCGTCCGCGTACACGCCGGCGACGACGGTGGCGGGAACGTGGATCAGGTTGCCGGACACCGAGGCGTCGTCGGCCTTGGAGTAGCTGTCGCCACCGGACACGACGTTGGTGTCGGTCACCACGTCGGACGTGGTGATGCCGGCCGCCGAGACGGTGTTGCCCGGAACCGCGGGGAGCGCGGCGGGCTGCGCGGCGATCAGGTTGCCCGAGACCGAGCCCTTGTCACCGTTGCTGTTGACGTCGCCGCCGGCGACCGAGTCGAGGTCGTTGGTGGCGACCGAGTCGACGTTGCTGCCGCCGCCGACCGACCAGCCGAGCACCTGGGTGCCGGTGGCGACCGGAGCCGAGATCACGTTGCCGGCGATGGAACCCTGCTCACCGGTGGTGAGAGCGTCACCGCCCGCCTTCATGTCGGTGGCGTTGTCGCCCGCGGTCTTGTTGTTGCCGACCAGCGTGGCACCGTCGGCGAAGACCTGGGCCGGCGTCGAGGTCGGGACCTGGACGATGTTGCCGGAGGCCGAGCTCTTCTTGCCGTAGGCCTTGGGGGCCTCGCCCGCGGTGACCGACGTGTCGTTCGACGTGTCGGACGTGGTGTTGCCCACCAGGCCGGCCGTGACGGCGAAGACCTGGGCCGCGACGGCGGTGGGCGCGGTCACGACGTTGCTCGAGACCGTGCCGTTGTCGTCCTGCGTGTTCGGCTGACCGCTGGAGCGAACGTCCTTGGTCTCGTCCGCCGAGCCGTAGGCCTGGCCACCGGCCGCGGCCGCGAGGCCGTAGACCTCGGCCGGAGCGGCGAGCGGGGTCTGCGCCAGGTTGCCGGACAGGACCGAGTCGTTGCCGGTCGTGCCCTGGTAACCGCCGGTCTCCGAGTCGACGTCGTTGTCGCAGGTGCCGGTGGCCTGACCCGCGAGGGTGGCACCGTTACCGCACACGTCCACGGCCGAGGCCGGGGGAACGTCGGCGATGTTGCCGGACAGCACCGACTTGTCGCCGAGGGTGTAGACGTCGCCACCGGCGTTGGAGGTCGCCTCGTTGGCGTGGTCGGTCAGCGCGTTGCCGACCACCGAAGCACCGTTGCCACCCGCCGCGACGGGCAGCGAGATCGGCACGCCGGCGACGTTGCCCGAAGCCGTGGAGCCGCGGCCGTCGGTGTGGATGTGGCCACCAGCGTCCGACCAGTTGGACGTGTCGCTGATGGCGGCCGCGTTGCCACCAGCGGCAGCGGCGTTGTCGTCGACCGTGATCGGGCCCGCGAGAGCAGGCGCGACGACGTTGCCGGCCAGGGTGGCCGGGTCGCCGTTGGTGTCGGTCTTGCCACCCGCGTAGGCGGTGCCGGTCTGCACCGAGTCGGTGGCGGCGTTGCCCGCACCGGCGGCCGAGTTGCCGTTCACCTCGAACAGCGGGGCCAGCGGGATCGGCACGGCGTTGCCGGAGATCGAGCTGTTCTTGCCGCTGGTGGCGACGTCGCCCTCGGAGGAGGCGAACGTGTCGGCGACCGAGTTGGCCTCGGCGATGCCCGCCGCGCCCACGGCGTTGCCGGTGATCTGGACCGGGGTCGCGCCCTGCTCGGCGACGACGTTGCCGGAGATGGCGCCCTGGTCACCGTTGGTGGTGATGTCGCCGCCGGTCGTCGAGACCTGCGAGGCGTTGGTGTTGGTGGCCGAGTTGCCACCCGCCGCGATCGCGTTGCCGGTGATCTGGATCGGCAGGATGTGGTTGACGGCCACGACGTTGCCGGCCAGGGCCTGGCCCGCGCCGTCCGTGACGATCGTGCCGTCGCGGTGCGTTTCCTGGGTGCACTCGCCGGCTGCTTCGCCGTTCGCGAGGACCGCGATCGAGTTGCCGCAGATGTTGATCGGCACATCGACGTGTGCCTGAACCGTGTTGCCGCGCACGAGGTTCTGCAGCGCGGTGCCCTGCAGACGCTCGCCTGCCTGGCGGATCAGCGGGTTCGCGACGGGCGTGGCCGTGCGGGTGGGCACCGCGCTGGTGACGCGGTCCGTGCTGATCGTGCGGTCAACCTTGGGAACGGTCAGTTCCTTGACCGGCGTGGCCAGCTTGTTCTGGTCAGCCTTGAGCGGAACCGAAGCCGCGACGTCGACGGCCGGCGGGGCGGCGTCCGGGTCGACGTTCTCCTGGGCAGAAGCGATGCCCGTACCGAGCATCAGCAAACCACCAGTGACAAACGCGGTCTGAAGTCCGCGCTTTGCCCAGGTCTGCATTGGGTCTCCTTCTTCCAAAGTCCCCTGTAATCAGGGGGGTTCATGGGGGTGGGGCCGGGCGCGCAGGGGAAGGCGCGCCATCACCGGGGGAGTCGCACGCGGTGATCGACCGAGGAGAGCGCAAGAAAAAAGCGCGACGGTCGATTTCCGGACAGCCGGGGGAGAGGGCTGTCGCGAACCGCGCGCTGGAATCAGTCGGGGTTGATACCGGGCTGCTTGCCCGGCGTGACGGTCACCTCGTCGGTGGACGGCGCGAGAGCGCGCGTCACCGCGGTGCCGTGTGCGTTGCCGGACGCAGCGAGAGCAGCGCTGGTGCTGCCCTTGGCAGAACCAGAACCGTCGGAGCACGAAGTGCACTGCACCGGCGCGGGGGCCGGGACGGGCAGCTTCGGCATCGGGTTGCTGGGCAGGGACGGACGCTGCTTGGAGGGCACGACGAAGTCGTTGTGCTCCAACAGGTCCGTCCACGAGGTACCGGACGGGCCGGCGAACTGCGAGACCACCGGGGCCGACACAGCGGCCTCGGTGGTGGCCGGGGTCTCCGGGAAGATCACGTCCATGGACCGCTCGGTGGCGGGTGCCTGGGCCTGACCGATCCTGGTGACCTGCGGCAGGATCCGCTCGGCGATCTGTTCGACCGCCGTCTGGACCTGCACGTCCGGCAGAGCGGCACGAGCCTTCTGCTGCTCGGTGCGCAACGTTTCGTCGATCTTGTGCACCGCGGTGGCAGCAGGGTCGACGACCGGCAGCTTCTCGTCCGACTTGGCGACGATCTTGCTGACGACGTCGAACTGCTGGACGTCCGCGGAAGGCACCGTCTCCGCCGCGGTGGCGGAAGACGTGGTGAGCGCCCAGGCAACGGCCGTTCCCGCGATCGCACCGCCGACGGCGAGCAGCGCTCGGGTGGCGAACCGGCGGATGCCGTTCGCTCCCGTCTTCGCTCGCAGATCGGCGGAGAACAACGCAGGAAACCTCGCTACTCGGTGGCGCTCAAGGGATTCACCGACGATCAAGTGATCAAGTCGACGTCGGCGACTCTGCCAGTCCCACTGCCCCGAATGCACGCTCAGAGCGCTCGGTTAACTACATCGTGTGAACGACGGTGCCGATTCCCCGGCCAAGATCACACTCGCTTGAGCACCCGAGCCGCACCCGCCGCGGCGGTCGACGCGAGCACCCAGCCCACGGCCACGAGCAGCGACGAGATCCACTGCGACGCGCCCGTGAACTGCCACTTCCCGTCGTGGCCGAAGTCGATGATCGGGATCAGCAGGTCGAGCGCGAGGAGCGAGGCGTTCCACACCGGGTCCTCGTCCTTGTTGAGCTTGACCATCGGGTGCCAGTGGAACCACAGCGCGCCGCCGAGCCAGAACACGCCGAGCCAGCAGATCGCGAGCCACGGCCGGTAGCCGTACCCGACCGTCCACCGCTGCACCGCGCCCCAGACCCGCCCGGCGCGGCCGAGTTCGGAGTAGCGGCGGCGTTGTTTCTCCAGCTGGACCTTCTGCGCGAGCTCCTCCTCGCCGCCCTGCTGGTAGACGGCGGCGAGCTGTTCGTACGGTCCGGGCGCGAAGTCCGGCTGCACCTTGAGCAACCACCGCAGCCGCGTCTCGACCGGCACGTCGGGATCGGCGGTGATGCCGGCGAACTCGAAGTCGTCGACGGCGACGCCGCCCTCCGCGTGCCACAGACCGGGGCCGTCGGTGACCGACACCGCCTTCAGCCTGCTCAGCACGACCTTGCCCTTGGGCTGCTGGCCCTCGGGGATGTGCAGCCGGAACTGGTGCACGGTGAGGCCGTAGGCGTTCAACGCGATGTCCGCCGCGGTCGAGCCGAGGTGCGAGTCGCTGAACGTCGCCATCTTGCCGACCTCGCCCAGCCGGATCCGCACGCCGCCGACCGCCGTGAACCCGCGGCTGCACAGGAGGTCCTTGCCGATCGTGATGGCACGGGCGTCGAGCGACGGCTTCTGCGTGCCGTTCGCGCGGAGCCGCGGCAACGTCAGTTCGGCGCCGGACATGTCGAGGGTGGAGCCGATGTTCGCGTTCTGCAGCCGGATCGAGCCCTTGGCCCTGAGCTCACGTAGGAAGAGCGTGCCGCCGATCTGGAGCCGGTCGGCGAACAGGACGTCGATGCCGGGCCCGTGCAGCGAGACGCCGGACATGCTGGCGCTGCCCTGGATCTGCGCGTTCGACAGCCGGACCTGGCCGTAGGTCTGCAACGGCGGGGTGCGCGTGCCACCGTTGTTGGCCGCGCTGCGGGCCTCCACGTCACCCCTGACCTGCATGCCGTCCGCGTGCAGGGCGACGGGGATCCGGTTGGTGACGTCACCGGCGAGTTCCTCGGCGACGTCGCGCGGCCCGATCACCGCGCCGGACAACCGCAGGTAGCCGCCGACGATCGCGTTCGGCAGCCGGACCGTGCCGGTGGAGGTGAACCCGTTGTCGAGCTCGACGTTGCCCTCGACCCGGATGCGGTCGGCCACCAGCGTCGCCGCCTCGTCGGCCAGCCCGTGCGGCAGCACCAGCACCTGGTTGTCGACCTGGTGGGTGGAGTTGAGGCGGGCGCCGGTGAACTCGAGGTTCCCGCCGACGCGCGCGCCGTCGAGCAGCACCCGCCCGTCCGCGGTGAAGCGGCCGCCCTCGGCGTTGCAGAAGACGTTGCCCGAGACCACGATGCCGGACGCCTCCAGGGCGTCCCGGCCGGCGTTGACCAGTCGCGCGCCACCGAGGTGGACGCTGCCGCCGATCACCGCGCCCCGGAGCCGGACCTCGCCGTTGGCCCGCATCGCGATGGCCTGGACGGACCCGCTGACGCGCAGGCGGGCGCCGAGGAAGGCGTGGTCGCTGTTGGAGCGGAGGACCGCGCCGGCGAGCCGCAGCGTTCCGTCGACGGCCGCGTCGGTGAGGTCGACCGTGCCGGTGCAGGTGAAGCCGGCTTCGAGGACCAGGTCGCTGAACACGCGCAGGTTGCGGCCCTGCAGACCGGGGACGCGGGTGCCGCGCAGCCTCAGTCCGATGAGGCGGGCCATCCGGAGGTCGAGTGATTCCTCGAAGGTGCAGTGGGTGAGGTCGATGACCCGCGTAACGCGGGTGCCCTCCAGTTCGAACTTGCCGGTGATTCTCGCGTTTCGCAGTCGCAGAGCGGGCAATCCCTTGCGCGGCACCCGGTACATGCCGGTCAGCAACCCGGTGAGCACCTCACCGCGCACGCTCTGTCCGGTCAGGTCGATCTCGGTGCCGCCCGCGTAGGCCCCTGCTACCTGGCGTTCGACGTCGGTCAAGTCTTCCGGCTTGATCACTTTCGTCCTCCCCTGACGAACGGATCATCCCATCAGGTTCCGCGTTGGCCAGGGCCCGAACAGTTAACGTGAGGTACGTGAGCGCACCGGAGTCGGAGATCAGCAGCCGTGTTCCGCTGCTGCTACGGGTAAGTGCCGCCCTGAGCTGGCGTTTCGTCGTTGTGGTGGCCGCGTTGTACGTGGTCGCGTACGTGTTCGGCTTCCTCGCCTCGATCGTGATCCCCGTCGCAATCGCGCTGTTGCTGGCCGCTCTGCTCTCGCCCGGCGTGGCGAAGCTCGTGGAGTGGCGGGTGCCGCGCGGCGTGGCGACGACGGTGATGATGATCCTCGGCATCGGCGTGCTGGGCGGCGTGCTGACGTTCGTGATCAGCGAGTTCTCCCGCGGCCTGCCGGAACTGCAGACGCAGGTGGCGGCGTCGCTCGACACGATCCAGCAGTGGCTGAAGGACGGGCCCGCCCACCTGTCCGACCAGCAGCTGCAGAACTACGTCAACGAGATCGTGAAGACGATCAAGGAGAACCAGGCCGAGATCACGTCCGGTGCGCTGACCACCGCCGCCACCCTGGGCGAGGCGCTGACCGGGCTGCTGCTCGCGCTGTTCACATTGATCTTCTTCCTGCACGACGGCGACGGCATCTGGCGGTTCGTGACCCGTGCGGTGCCGCGCGACGTGCGTCAGCGTGTCGACGTGGCCGGACGTCGCGGGTTCGGCTCTCTCGTTTCTTATGTGCGCGCGACGGCGGCTGTCGCTGTCGTCGACGCCGTGGGTGTCGGCATCGGGCTGGCGATCATCGGCGTGCCTTTGGTCGTGCCGCTGTCGGCGTTGGTGTTCCTCGGCGCGTTCATCCCGATCATCGGTGCGGTGTTCACGGGCGCGGTGGCGGTGTTGATCGCGTTGGTGACCAACGGGCCGATCGCTGCTTTGGTCGTTCTTGCCGTGCTCATCGGCGTCATGCAGCTGGAGTCGCACGTGCTGCAGCCGCTGCTGCTGGGTCGCGCGGTCAAGCTGCACCCGCTGGCCGTGGTGCTGGCGATCGCCGGCGGGTTGGTCGTGGGTGGCATCGCCGGGGCGTTGCTCGCGGTGCCGCTGCTGGCGGTGCTGAACTCCGGGATCCGGTCGCTGGTCTCGGAAGCGGACGCCGAGCAGAAGCCGGAGAAGGTGGACGTGCTCGAACCGCAGGACACGGCGCCGAAGGACGACGACAGCGAGCGGGTGAAGGAGCTCTAAGCCCGTCCCGCAGGACGTTGATGAGGGGAGCTTTCCCAAACCTGAGGTTTGGGAAAGCTCCCCTCATCAACGTCGGATCGGGCTTCTAGGCCATCGAGACGAGGTTGCGGCCGTACGCCTTCGCTGCCAGTAGCGCCGCGTCGGCCGCCACCAGCAGGTCCGGCAGTTCATAGCCGAACCTGGTCGTGGTCGACACGCCGATCGACACCGTCAGCCCGTGCAGCTCGTGCGGTTTCCCGTCGGTGGCCATGGTCGGCACCCGAAGCGCCGCCACTGCCTGGCGCACCCGTTCGGCGACCGACTCGGCCTCGTCGGGCGTGGCCTCGGGCAGCAGCACCACGAACTCCTCGCCACCGAACCGTCCGACGAGGTCGCCGCGGCGAACGGTGCCGCTCAACAACAGCGAGATCGCGGCCAGCGCTGCGTCGCCGGCCAGGTGGCCCACCTCGTCGTTGACCCTCTTGAAGTGGTCGAGGTCCATGAGCATCACGGCCATCGGGCGGGCGCGGCCGGCGCCCTTGGTCAGTTCGTAGCGGGCTCGGCTGTCCCAGTGCACGGCGTTGGCCAGGCCGGTCTTGGCGTCGCGCTGGGCCGAGCGACGCCACTGCGGGAGCTGGGCCGCTCGTTCCAGCAGGGCCAGGGGCGGGCCGGCGATCAGGGCGTGGATGGCGTTCGACTCGGCCACGCAGCCCATGAGGCCGCCGATGGACACCGCGACGATGCCCAGGACCACGTCGATGGGTTCGCCGACGTTCTCCTCGAAGCTCGCGGACGGGGTGCGGAGCTTCAGCCCGATCGCGATCAGCGCCGCGCGCAGGGCCAGCAGCACGGCCGCGCCGCCCACCATCATCAGGAGGTTGGCGTGCGGGTTCGCCCAGCCGAGCAGGTAGCGGGTGGCGAAGACGGCCAGCGAGGTGGCGCTCAGGGTGAACAGCCAGCGGTGCGTTTCGGGACGTTGCGTCAGCAGGCAGTGCAGGGCCGGGCCGAAGAGCAGCAGGACCATCAGGTTCGGCGGCAGGGCGAGGACGCCGGCCGTCAGGTAGCAGAGATGCGCTGCCCACGGGTTGCGCTCGGTCTCGCCGAGACGGTGGCTGTAGATGGAGCTGCCGATGATCACCGCGCCCGCCGTGCCCGCGATGGCCGCGAACCTGGCGATCTCGGAAGGTGACGGGGTGGGCGTGCAGATCACCACGCTGACCACCGTGGCGAAGGCAACGATGTCGATGAACAGCCAGTAGCAGAGCGCGGGCCGCCGCAGTGTCCACACCGGCCAGTCGCGCACCTGTATGCCCTCCCCACCTGAACCCGGAGAGCGTCGCACATTCCTCCGTTCGGCAGAAGACGGCCACCTGGGGGTTAGCCAGCGCACGTTCACGCGGCAGGATGGTGTCCGAAAGGAGCACAGCGTGCGCAAACTGCCTGCCGAACGTGTGACGAAGGCGATCGACGACCCGGCCACGCCGCTGTGGCGCGGGGCGATTGCGCTACGCATAGTCACATTCCTCTTCGCGGCGGCGAACGTGATCACGAACCAATCCGATTACATCCGCCCGTGGCTCGCGTGGACGACGCTCGGGGTGATGGCGCTGTGGTCCGTCTTCACCAGCCGCGCCTACAGCACGACGTGGGGCAGGCGCTGGTCGCTGGTGCTGATCGACCTGGCGCTGACCTGCGGACTCATGTCGCTGTCGCAGTTGATCATGTCCGACCACCAGTTACTCGGCCTGAACGTCCCGCTGATCACCACGATCTGGGCGTGCGTGCCGGCGGTCGCGCTGGGCGCCTTGGCCGGGCCCGCGGCCGGGTTCGGCGGAGGGCTGACGGTCGGTCTCTTCACCTACCTGTCGAAGGGCGTGCCGAGCCTCGACCTGCTGCGCGACATCGTGCTGCTGGCCGGCGCGGGCATGGTCGTCGGCATGGCCTCGGCCACCGCACGGCGTTCCGCGGTGCTGCTCGCCCAGGCGTTGCGCGCGGAAGCGGCGACGGCGGAACGCGAGCGGCTCGCCCGTTCCATCCACGACAGCGTGCTGCAGGTCCTCGCCCGCGTGCGCAAACGCGGCCTGGAGGTCGGTGGCGAGGCCGCCGAACTGGCCCAGCTCGCCGGTGAGCAGGAGGTGGCGCTGCGGAATTTGGTCGCCGCCGCGCCCACCGACTCCACTGTGGACGGCGAGATCGACCTGCGTCCCGGACTGCAGCTCCTCGCCACCCCGAAGATCCAGGTCTCCACCCCCGCCACCCAGGTGATGTTCGCGGCCGGGGCGGCCGGCGAGCTCACGTCGCTCGTCCGCGAGGCACTGTCCAACGTGGACAAGCACGCCGGTGACGACGCGCGGGCGTGGGTGCTGCTCGAAGACCTCGGGGAAGAAATCGTGTTGAGTGTCCGGGACGATGGACCCGGTATTCCGGACGGCCGCATCGCCTCCGCCGCGGCGGAAGGCAGGATGGGGATCGAGAAGTCGATCAAAGGCCGGGTGGAATCGCTGGGGGGCACGCTCGAACTCCAGACCGGGCCAGGGGAGGGCACGGAGTGGGAGGTTCGGGTGTTCAGGAAGGGGGCGGCAAGATGACGGTCTCGGTGATGGTCGTGGACGACCATCCGATGTGGCGCGAAGGCGTAGCGCGCGATCTGCAGGAACGAGGGTTCGAGATCGTGGCGACCGCGGGCGACGCCGCCTCGGCCGTGCGCATCGCGAAGGCCGTGCGGCCCAACGTGGTGCTGATGGACCTCAACCTCGGTGAGCTCTCCGGCGTCGACGCGACCCTGATGATCACCAGCGAGCTGCCGGACACGCGCGTGCTGGTGCTGTCCGCGTCCGGCGAGCACGACGACGTGCTGCAGGCCGTGAAGGCGGGCGCGTCCGGCTACCTGGTGAAGTCCGCGTCCTCCGAGGAACTCGTCGAGGCCGTGTCCCGCACCGCCGCCGGCGACGCCGTGTTCACCGCCGGCCTCGCGGGCCTGGTGCTGGGCGAGTACCGGCGGATGGCCGCCGCGCCCGACGACTCGGAGGAGAAGCCGCAACTCACCGATCGGGAGACCGAGGTGCTGCGGCTGGTGGCCAAAGGCCTGACCGCACGACAGATCGCGAACCGCCTGGTGATCTCCCACCGCACCGTCGAAAACCACGTCCAGTCGACTTTGCGGAAACTTCAACTGCACAACCGGGTGGAGCTGGCGCGTTATGCCATCGAGCACGGTCTCGACGCCGAACCGGAGGCAGAGAAATGACAGACCCCAGAGAGTTACGCGTGTCCGACGCGGAACGTGAGCACGTCGTCAGCCTGCTGAACAAGGCGGTGGGCCGCGGCATGATCACGCTCGACGAGTTCACGGACCGCACGGACACCGCCCTCGCGGCCGTGACCAGGGCAGACCTGAACGCGGTGCTGATCGACCTGCCCGGCATGGTCAACAACGAGCTCGCGACCGCCCGCACCGAGCTGAAGAACACGATGGGCACCACGACCCGCAAGGGCCACTGGGTGGTGCCGCGCGAACTGGTCATCCGCAACACGCTCGGCACCACCAACCTCGACTTCACCCAGGCCGAGGTGCCGCCGCTGGTCAACGTCGACCTGGACGTGTCGCTGGGCTCGGTGAAGCTCGTGCTGCCCGCGGGGTCGTCGGTCAACGTCGACGCCGTGGAGATCACCGCCGGCGAGCTGAAGGACAAGGTCCACAACGCCGTCGGCAACCCGCACTTCCAGCTCAAGGGCGCGGTGCGGGGCGGGACCGTGGTGATCAAGCGGAAGCGCTGATCTGCGGCTGACCACCACAGCGCCCAGGATCGAGGCATGCGATGCCTCGTGACCGGCGCGACCGGGTACCTCGGCGGCCGGCTGGTCCCCCGCCTGCTGGCCGAGGGTCACGAGGTGCGCTGTCTAGTGCGGTCACCGGAGAAGCTGCGCGACGTCCCGTGGGCCGATCAGGTCGAGATCGTCGAGGGTGACGTGCTCGGCGACCTCGACGACGCCATGCGCGGCATCGAGGTCGTCCACTACCTCGTGCACTCGTTGCACTCGAAGGACTTCGCGAACGCCGACCGCAAGGCCGCCGAGAACACCGCGAAGGCCGCCGAACGCGCGGGCGTGCGACGGATCGTCTACCTGGGTGGACTGCACCCCTCGAACACGGAACTCTCGCCGCACCTCGCCTCCCGCAAGGAGGTCGGCGAGGTGTTCCTGCGCTCGCGGACGCAGGCCGTGGTGCTGCAGGCCGCGGTGATCATCGGGTCGGGGTCGGCGAGCTTCGAGATGGTGCGGTACCTGACCGAACGGCTGCCGGTCATGGTCACGCCGCGCTGGGTGCACAACCGGATCCAGCCGATCGCGGTCCGGGACGTGCTGCGCTACCTGGTCGAGGCGACCACGCTGCGGCAGAACCGGACGTTCGACGTCGGCGGGCCGGACGTGCTCACGTACCTGGAGATGATGCTGCGGTACGCCGAGGTCGCGGGCCTGCCCAAGCGCCGCGTCCTCCCCGTGCCGGTGCTGACGCCGGGTCTGTCCTCGCACTGGGTCAACCTGGTCACGCCGGTGCCGAGGTCGATCGCGAGACCGTTGATCGAGTCGCTGGTGCACGAGGTGGTGTGCCGCGAGAACGACATCCGCGAGCTCCTGCCCGGCGAGAACGTCGGCTACGACAAGGCGGTCGAGCTCGCGCTCACCAAGATCCGCGACGCCGACGTGGAGACCCGCTGGTCGGGTGCCTCCACGCCCGGCGCGCCGAGTGAGCCGCTGCCGACCGACCCCGACTGGTCCGGCGGTTCGGTCTACACCGACGAACGTGTGCGCCACACGCACGCGTCGCCCGAACGGCTGTGGGAGGTCGTCGAGGGCATCGGCGGGGAACGCGGTTGG
Organism: Lentzea alba; assembly: GCF_011067745.1. GTDB lineage: Bacteria > Actinomycetota > Actinomycetes > Mycobacteriales > Pseudonocardiaceae > Lentzea > Lentzea alba. The sequence goes on along the minus strand of NZ_JAAMPJ010000006.1, from coordinate 266,745 downwards.
TACTCGTTTCCGCTGGCCTGGGCCATCCGCGGCTGGCTGGACCGGCTGGTCGGCGGCGTGGGGCTCCGGCGCGGCCGCAGGGATCCGCACAGGTTGAACGTGGGTGAGGCGCTCGACTTCTGGCGGGTCGAGGAGGTCGAACGCGGCAGGCTGCTGCGGCTCAGGGCCGAGATGAAGGTGCCAGGGAAGGCGTGGCTGGAGCTTCGAGTGGCGGGCAACGGGGGACACGGGTCCACTTACCGCCAACGCGCCGTGTTCGTGCCCAAAGGGCTCGCCGGACATCTCTACTGGGCGGTCGTCTGGCCGTTCCACGGCGTGGTGTTCGGCGGCATGGTGCGCAACATCGCCAATGAAGCTGAACTGCACAAGAAATGAAGAAAGTCCTGATGGACTGCACAAGCAGCAAAGGGTGAGACTTCCCGCATGAAGGCTCTCGTCAAGGTCGCCGCTGGGCCTGGCCTCGAACTGACCGACGTCCCCGACCCCACGCCGGGTCCGACGGACGTGCTGGTCAGGGTGCTGCGCACCGGTATCTGCGGCACCGATCTGCACATCGACTCGTGGGACGACTGGGCGGCGCAGAACATCAAGGCCCCCCTCACGCTCGGGCACGAGTTCGTCGGCGAGGTCGTCGAGATCGGCAACAGTGTCACCGGCGTCAAAACTGGCGACCTGGTCAGCGGCGAGGGCCACCTCGTGTGCGGGACGTGCCGCAACTGCAAGGCCGGCCGACGGCACTTGTGTGCCAACACGCATGGTCTGGGCGTGCACTCCAACGGCGCGTTTGCGCAGTACGTCGTGTTGCCCGAGCAGAACGCCTGGGTGCATCGCGCGCCCGTCGACCTGGACGTGGCGGCGATCTTCGACCCGTTCGGCAACGCCGTGCACACCGCGTTGAGCTTCCCGGTCATCGGCGAGGACGTGATCATCACGGGCGCCGGGCCGATCGGGATCATGGCCGCGGCCGTGGCCAAGCACGCGGGTGCGCGCAACGTCGTGATCACCGACGTCTCCGAGCACCGGCTGGACCTCGCGCGCAAGGTCGGCGTCGACCTCGCGGTGAACGTCGCCGAGAAGTCGATCGAGCAGGCACAGGCCGAACTCGGCATGGCCGAGGGCTTCGACGTCGGCATGGAGATGTCCGGCAAGCCGTCGGCACTGCAGAGCATGATCGCGAACATGGCGCACGGCGGTCGCATCGCGATGCTGGGGCTGCCCGCGGAGGAGTTCCCCGTCGACTGGAGCAGCGTCGTGCTGAAGATGCTGCACATCAAGGGGATCTACGGCCGCGAGATGTTCGAGACCTGGTACTCGATGACCGTGCTGTTGCAGCGCGGCCTCGACCTCGCGCCGGTCATCACGCACCGGTACGACCACACCCAGCACGCGGAGGCCTTCGCCACCGCGCGCGAAGGCAAGTGCGGCAAGGTCATCCTCGACTGGACGGGAGCCTGATGTACGGCGAACTGAAGAACGACCTCCTCAAGACGATCGGGGAGATCAGGGAGGCCGGGCTCTACAAGTCCGAGCGCGTGATCGGCACCCCGCAGAACGCCGCCGTCCGGGTCGGCCAGGGCGACGAGGTCCTGAACTTCTGCGCGAACAACTACCTCGGGCTCGCCGACCACCCGAAGCTGATCGAGGCCGCGAAGAAGGCCCTCGACGACTGGGGCTTCGGCATGGCCTCGGTGCGGTTCATCTGCGGCACGCAGGAGCCGCACAAGGAACTGGAGCGCAAGCTCAGCGAGTTCCTCGGCACCGACGACACGATCCTCTACAGCTCGTGCTTCGACGCCAACGGCGGTCTGTTCGAGACGCTGCTCGGCGCCGAGGACGCGATCATCTCCGACGAGCTGAACCACGCGTCGATCATCGACGGCGTGCGGCTGAGCAAGGCCAGCCGGTTCCGCTACAAGAACCGCGACATGGACGACCTCGAGCGCCAGCTCAAGGACTCCGCCGACGCCCGCTACCGGCTGATCGCGACCGACGGCGTGTTCTCGATGGACGGCTACCTCGCGCCGCTCGACGAGATCTGCGACCTGGCCGAGCGGTACAACGCGCTGGTCATGGTCGACGACTCGCACGCGGTCGGCTTCACCGGCCCGACCGGGCGCGGCACTCCGGAGCTGTTCGGCGTGCAGGACCGCGTCGACATCGTCACCGGCACGCTCGGCAAGGCGCTGGGCGGTGCGTCCGGCGGTTACACGTCCGGTCGCGCGGAGATCGTCGAACTGCTGCGTCAGCGCTCACGGCCGTACCTGTTCTCGAACTCCCTCGCGCCGTCGATCACCGCCGCCGCGATCGCCACGCTGGACATGCTGTCGAGCTCGTCCGAGCTGCTCACCCAGCTCAGGAGCAACACCGAGCTGTTCCGCCGGCGCATGACCGAGGAGGGCTTCGACCTGCTGCCCGGCGAGCACCCGATCATCCCGGTGATGATCGGCGACGCGGCCGAGGCGGCCAGGCTCGCCGACCTGCTGCTGGACCAGGGCATTTACGTCATCGGCTTCTCGTACCCGGTGGTGCCGCACGGCAAGGCGCGGATTCGCACGCAGATGTCGGCCGCGCACACCACGGAGGACGTGAACCGGGCGGTCGACGCGTTCGTCGCTGCCCGCGCCAAGATGTGACCCCGGTCACGCACCGGTAAGAATCCCAGCGGTCGGCGCACTACCTCGTGAAGAGGGAGGGGGCGATCGTGGAGGACTTCTCCGCTGTCTACCGCGAGTGCTATCCGCGGGTGCTCGCGTACGCGGCGAGCAACGCAGGACCGCGACTCGCCGAGGACATCACCAGCGAGACCTTCACGATCGCCTGGCGAAAGCTCGACCAGATGCCGCCGAACGCGCTGCCGTGGCTGCTCGGCATTGCCCGCAACCTCGTCCGCGCCGCTCGCCGGCAGACGTGGCACGACGAGCTCACCGACGTGGCCTCGGACGACGACTACGCCGTGATCGAGCTGCGGGCAGCTCTCGCGACCTTGTCCGAGGCGGACCAGGAGGTGCTCACGCTCATCGCGTGGCACGGACTGGTCGCGACGGAGGCCGCGCTGGTGCTCGGCTGCACAACGGCGACGTTCTTCGTGCGTCTCCACCGCGCCCGACGACGGTTGCGCGCCGCTCTCTCGACATCGAACTTCGACCGTGCGAGGGAGTCATGGAAGACCTCATGAAGCACCTGGCTCAGGCCAAGCCGCCCGCTCCCGAGGTCGATCCCGAGCGGATGGAACGCGATCTGGCGCGCATCATCGCGATGCCCCGACCAGCCAAGGTCCGGACCTCGCTGCGGCGCTTCGGGCCCGTGCTGGTGGCCGCCGCGGTGATCGCGCTGGCCGTCATGTTGCTGCCGCGACCCGGTCCGACCGTGCAACCGGCCGCGGCACCTCAGCGGTGGCACGTGCTGACGCAGGAGTGGGAACTGATGATCGTCGGTGAGCCAGCGAACCCGTACACGGTGATGCTCAGTGCCACGAAAGAACGGTGGGCGGCCGCCGACAGGCAGTTCGACGTCTTCCAGAAGAACGGCGAAGTCACGCCCTTCTCCCCGGACGACGAAGCCAAGTGGGAGGCAGCGGGCAAACCGTCCACAGCGCCTCAGCTCGGGGGACACGGCTCGGTGCGCATCGGGCCGATGCAGCTCGGCGTGCGGAGGATCGACGCCCCCGAGTCCAACCCGTTCGCCGGTCTGCCCGCGGACCCGGTGGAGCTCAGGAAGACGCTGCAGACCATCACCGGGGACAACGGCTCCCAGGACAGCCTCACCTACCGGACCGCGATGCTCGCCATGCAGATGACGACCGCGAACGTACGCGACGACCAGCGCCGCGCGGCGTTCGAACTGATCAAGACCCTCGACGGAGTGCGTCTCCTCGGCCAGACGCAGTTGCGGGACGGCCGCTCCGGCATCGGGGTGGCGATCCCCGCGCCGCCGACGTTCCAGTTCACCGGCTTCGAGACCCAGCTGGTGGTCAACCCGGAGACCGGCCTGCCGATGGTCAAGCGGAACGTCCTCACCGCGCCCCAGCACGGCCTGCCGGTGAACACGCCGATCTTCGAGGAGCTGTACCTCCTGCTGGAGCGGACGACCATCGACCCGATCCTGCCCCAGGGCGTCACCGTGAACGGCAACGTGGAATCCCCCATCATTGAGCGGTGATCCGCGAGCGCTACCCGCGTGCTGCGCGGTCGTTCACAGCGCACGGTCAGCCCGCTGAATCGACCATGCGGACGGTTCTACTGTTCGATACTGAGCAGCACCGGCGCCTGTCCAGGTTCTCCTGGACAGGCGTGGCGGAACTGGACCGGTGGTGGGCGGGAGGTCCCGGTACCGCGCCGATCACGGCAAGCGCCGAGCACGTGTTCGCGGTCGCACGGGTGACGATCTCGCAGCGGCCGACCACCGAGAGCCGGTGGGAGGTCCAGGTGAAGGTCAAGCTGCGTGGGCGCTCCGTCCTCCGGCCCTTGGCGGCGCTGGTGATGTTGTTCGCCGCCGGCGAGATGCGGAAGTCGTTCCGGGAGGCCCTCACGGAGTTCGCGGCGAAGTGGAACGCGGAGATCCCCCGGCTGCTGCGGAAGAACTCGGACGAACTGCGCGCAATGCTGATCGACGCGATCGCGGACGAGTCCCCCTGATCAGAAGTACGCGGAAGTCGTTCCGAAAACGTTCCAAGATCGACACACCTGGTCGCGCGGGCGGTGAACGATCTGTCCGTGTCCAGGAGTTCACGACAGAGGATCGCCCTGCGCATGGCCACCCTCGGGGCGAGGGCCGCGTTGTGTCTGCCCGACCGGGTGATTCGTGCGATCGTCGGCGTGCCCGTTCACGTCGAGGGTGCACAGCTCAGTCCCACGGCGCAGCTGCTGATCGCGCTGGAGCGGCTCGTGCCGAGGTCCGCACCTCAGGCGGTTCCCGACCTGGTGGCGGTCCGCAGGGACTACGACATCGTGTCGTCGGTGATGCACGCCGGTGTCGCGCGTGACGTGGGAGTGCACGACACCGTCGTGACTGGCGCACGCGGCCCGATTCCTGCGCGGGTGTACAGCCCGCCCGGTGCGTCCGGGCCGCTTCCGCTGCTGGTGTTCTTCCACGGCGGCGGGTTCGTGCTCGGCAGCGTGGCCAGCCACGACGGCATCTGTCGCTTCCTCAGCCGGCATGGTGGCGTGCGGATCGTGTCCGTCGAGTACGCCCTCGCCCCCGAGCACCCCTATCCGGCCGGGGTAGATGACGCTTACGCGGCGTTCCTGCACATCGTCGCCAACGCGGAACGCTTCGGCGGGGCCGGCCTTGCGGTGGGGGTCGGTGGTGACAGCGCGGGCGGGGCGCTTTCGGCCGTCGTGGCGCAGCGGTGTGTCGACGACGCGGTGACAAAGCCGGCCTTCAACCTGATGCTCTACCCGGCCGTGGACGGGCTGGGGGAACACCCGGCACGGCAGCTCTTCGGGCGCGGCTACTTCATCGAGACCGACACGATCGACTACTACCGCTCCTGTTATTCACCGGACCTCGAGCGGTTGTTCGAGCCGTACGCCTCACCGTTGCGCGCTCCCGATTTCCGCGGGCTGCCGCCAACCTGCGTGGTCACGGCTGGTTTCGACCCTCTCCGGGACGAGGGCACCGAGTACGCGGACCGGCTGAGCGCCGCCGCGGTGCCGGTGACCCACCTGCGCTGCGACGGCCTGGTGCACGGGTTCGCCTCGTTCCTGTCCTGCGACCGGCACGCTCGGCGAGCGATGCTGAACATTGCGAAGGAACTGCGTTGCATGGCGGCTACGGCCATCATGAGCGGGTGATCGACCCACGACGGCTCCGCGTGCTGCGCGCACTCGCCGACCACGGCACGGTGACGGCCGCTGCTGCTGCGCTGCACCTCACGCCGTCAGCGGTGTCGCAGCAGCTAGCGGCCCTGGAGTCGGAGGCAGGACATCCGTTGCTGCTGCGCAAGGGCCGCAGGGTCTCGCTCACTCCCGCCGGTGAGCTTCTGGTCACGCACGCCCATGTCGTTGCCGCGGAACTCGAACGTGCACAGGCCACTTTGGACGCTCTCGCCTCGGGCTCGTCCGGCCGGGTCGCGGTCGCCGCCTTCGCCTCGGCGATCACCCAGGTCGTGGCACCCGCGTTGGCGGCGCTGAAGGAACGCTCGATCGAACTGTCCGTGCGCGACGCCGAGGGACACGAGAGCGTGCGGTTGTTGCTGGACGGCGAGATCGACGTGGCGATCACCGAGGAACACCGGACCACCGACCGCTTCACCCGGTTTCCGCTCTACACCGAACCTTTCGACGTCGTGCTGCCGCCGGACCACCCGGCGACCGGACCGGTGGACCTGGCCGCGTTGGCCGACGAGGACTGGGTGGTGACGCTGCCCGGCAACCCGCTGCGGGACGTCGTGGAGATGGCGTGCGCGCAAGCCGGGTTCGCGCCGCGCATCAGGCACACGTCTGACGACTTCCGCGCGATCCAGGCGTTGGTGGCAGCGGGAGCCGGGGTGGCGTTGGCGCCGCGGAACGCCGTGCGCGGAGTGCCGGTCGCCGGCGTGGCGCCGCTGCGACGAGTCGTGGCGGCGGTGCGCAGGGGGTCGGAGGAACACCCGCTGATCAGGGCGGTCCTCGAGGAACTCAGCCAGCACTAGGAATCCTCAGCCGCAGCTTGGCCGCGATGCGCGTCAACGCCTGGCGGTCGGCGGCGGTGAGAGGGTCGAGCACGAGCTCCCGGACCGTGCGCAGGTGCGTGGGCGCGGCGGCTTCGACGACCTCGAAACCCTCGTCGGTGAGCGAGGCGACCGTGTAGCGACCGTCGTCGGGATCAGGGGAACGCACCACCCAGCCACGCTGTTCGAAGCGCTTGACCACGTTGGACAACCGCGACAGCGACCCGTTCGCCAGGTGCGCCAGCTCGCTCATCCGCATGCGGCGGTCCGGCGCCTCCGAGACGTGGCTGAGCACCAGGTAGTCGAACAGGCTCAGCCCGGACTCCTGCTGCAACGGCGCTTCCAGCCGACCCGGCAGCAGCAGCATCAACGAGGCCAGCCCGTTCCACGCTTCCTTCTCGTCGGCGTTCAGCCACTCCATGCCGCGCAGCTTACTTCACGCTTGAAGTCATGTACGGTGGACTTCAAGCGTGAAGTCATCGAAGGGACAGGACATGAGCAAGCCGGAGTTCTTCGCCACCCCCGGATACGGCGAGACGCAGCTGAAGAACATGCGCTACAGCCAGGCCGTCCGCATCGGCGACAGGGTCGAGACCTCGGGTCAGGGCGGCTGGGACGACGAGTTCGGGTTCCCCGAGTCGCTCGAAGAAGAGATCGTGCGTGCGTTCGAGAACGTCGAACGCACGCTCGCGACTGCAGGCTCAACGTGGGCAGACGTCGTGCACGTGAACTCGTACCACGTGCTCGGCAACGACTCGTTCGACGAGCACAACCGTGTGATGGTCGAGCAGTTCCGTGCGCGGATGGGCGAGCGCGCACCGATCTGGACCGAGAGCGGGGTCACCGCCCTCGGTCACCCGAAGATGCGCATCGAGATCCGCGTGACCGCGGTGAACGGCTAGTGCGGGGCGCGGGCAGCCAGCTTCGCGGTCCCCGGGTCGCCCGCCGCCAACGCACCACGAGCCGCGAGCTGGCAGATGTCCATGCTCGAGGTCGCGAGCTTGGCGCCGACATCGGCCAGAGCCGTGTGGTTCATCGACAACGACGTCACGCCCATGCCGATCAACACGCACGCCAGCAGCGGGTCAGCCGCCGCCTCACCACAGACGCCGATCGGCTTGCCCGCCGCCGTCGCCGCCTCGCCGACCTGCGCGATCAGGCGCAGCAACGCGGGCTGCCACGGGTCGTTCAGCGCGGCCACACCACCGAGCTGGCGGTCGGCGGCGAAGACGTACTGGGCCAGGTCGTTGGTGCCGATGGAGATGAAGTCGACGACCTGGAGGATCTCCCGCGCCGACAAGGCGGCGGACGGGACCTCGACCATCACGCCGGCCCGCGAAATCCCCGCCTGACGGGCACGGGCCACGAACCACGCGGCCTCGGCGGCGGTGGCGACCATCGGCGCCATGACCGACACGTCGGCACCCGAGGAAGCAGCAGCGGCGGCAATGGCCTGGAGCTGGCGGTCCAGCACCTCCGGACGGTCGAACGCGACCCGCAGGCCGCGGACTCCCAGCGCCGGGTTGGGCTCGGGGTCCGGGCTCAGAAACGCCAGCGGCTTGTCCGCGCCCGCGTCGAGGGTGCGCACCACAACGGGTTTCCCCTTGAACGGCGCCAGCACGGCCTCATAAGCAGCAGTCTGCTCAGCAACGGTCGGTTCCTCCGCGGCGTCCAGGAAGCAGAACTCCGTGCGGAAAAGACCGACGCCTTCCGCACCGGCTGCGGCGGCGGCCGCGGCATCGGCGGGCGAGCCGACGTTGCCGAGGACCTTCACGCGGAGGCCGTCCTTCAGCACACCGACGCCGTTCCACGTGGCCTTCTTGCCGGTGCCGGCGGCGCGGACCTTGCCGTCGGACTCGCGGACCTGGCCGGTGTCGCCGTCGACCTCGAGCGCAGTGACCTCCAACGCCAGGATGCCGCGACAGGCCACGACGGCCGGGATGCCCAGCGACCGCGCGAGGATCGCGGTGTGCGAGGTGGGGCCGCCCTCCTCCGTCACGAGGGCGAGCACCTTGGAAGGGTCGAGACCGGCGGTGTCGGCGGGCGCGAGATCACGCGCCACCAGCACGGACGGCGAGGTCAGATCCGGGACTCCAGGAGCGGGCAGGCCGAGAAGTTCGGCGACCACGCGGTCGCGGACGTCCTGGACGTCGCGGGCGCGTTCGGCCATGTAGCCACCGGCGGCCTGCAGTGCGGCGATGAACTTCTGCGCCGCCTGGTACACCGCACGGGCGGCGGGCAGCGACTCGTCGACGACGAGCTTCTCGGCGGACTTGATGAGCGACGGGTCGCCGGCCATCGCCGCCGTCGTTTCCAGCACGGCGCGGGCCTCGCCCTCGACGGTCTTCGCGCGCTCCATCAGGCGCTGCGCCACGACCTCGGTCGCGGGACGGATGCGGGAGGCCTCCATCTTCGTTTCCGCAGGTCGGGGACCCAGCGGAGGCTCAGGAAGAGCCTCGGCCACCCTCACGACCGGGCCGGAAGCCCGGCCGCTGCTGACACCGACACCGCTCAGCCGCGCGCTCGACATGGTCTAGACCATACCCTTCCACCGGGAACCGACGACAGCACAGTCTGACTAATTCAGAGGCGGAATGCGGAACGCCGCGGAGCTGGTCGTCGTGGCGTAACGCAGAAGTGCGTCTCCATCGACCATGCGATACATCGTGTTCACAAACGTCTTGAGCTCACGCTGGTACGAGATGAAGAGCAGACCCTCGGCGTAGTTGTACGAGCGGCGCAACATCAGGCCGGCGCCCGCCGTCAACGGGTGCGCCCGCCGCACGTGCGCGTCGGCCGGGATGACGTACTCGCCGTCGGGGGTCTTTGCCGACAAATCGACCTCCTCGCCACCGGACAACGGCACGGCGTCGTGCTTGCGCCGCCCGAACACCCGCTCCTGATCAGCCACGGGCATCGCCGTGAACGCGGCGACGTCGAGCTTCATCCGGCGCACGACGGCGATGGTCGACCCGTCCGGCAGCCAGACCTCCTGGTCGAACTCCTCGGCGGTCTTGGGCACGACGATGCCGTCCTGGAAACCCAACCCGTTCGTGCGATCCGAGTTGCAGAACCCCTGCTCACGCCACCGCAACCGCCCGTCGGGCCGCAGCCGCGTGGCCGCGTCCCGCACGGCGTCCGGATCGTCCCCGCAGATCTGCAGGAACAGCCGTCCACCCAGGTCCTGCGGCAGGACGGCGTCGCCGGGGAACTCCGGCAGCCCGTCGATCCCGTGTCCGTACGTCACCGTCACTGTAGAGCTGACCTGCGCAGACGGTGGCCCGGCGGCGTCCCAGACGGAGATGTCGGCGTGCAGCTGCTGTGGCGTGGCGATGCCCGGCTGGCGTTCAGCTGAGCCGCAGCCGCCGAGTAGCCCAATGGCAGCAGCGCCGTGCAGCAGACGGCGTCGTGAGATGTGGACCACAGGGGCAGTGTGACAGTAGGCCGAACGGAGCAGTACGGTGACCGGCTGTGCGCGCTCCGTACGCCTTCGCAGCAGTGCTCCTGGTCGCCGGATGTTCGTCGGCGGCCCAGCCGAAGCTCGGTCCCGAGATCAACGTCCCGGCACAGCTGAGCACGATCCAGGCCGCCGTGGACGAGGCGCAGGAGGGCGCGACCATCCTCGTCGCCCCCGGCGTCTACAAGGAGACCGTGCAGGTCAGAACCAAGGGCCTCACGATCAGAGGAGCCCAGCGCGGCAGCGTGATCATCGACGGCGAGGTCAAGCGCGCCAACGGGATCGTGGTGACCGCGCCGGACGTGTCGGTGCAGAACCTGACCGTCCGCAACCACACCCTGAACGGCGTGCTGGTCACCGGACTCAGCCAGGACGGCGGGATGGGCCGCGGCAGCAACGGCTACACCAAGCTGGACACGCAGAAGTTCCCGCCGTTGCAAGGGTTCCGCATCTCGTACGTGACGGCCAGCAACAACGCGCTGTACGGCATCTACGCGTTCGACGCCCAGCACGGCGTGATCGAGCAGAGCTACGCGAGCGGCAGCGCGGACTCCGGTTTCTACGTCGGCCAGTGCAAGCCGTGCGACATCGTGGTGCGCGGCAACGTCGCCGAGCGCAACGCCGTCGGTTACGAGGGCACGAACGCGTCCGGGCAGATGTACGTGCTGGGCAACAGGTTCAGCGGCAACCGCGTCGGCATGACCTCGAACTCCGACTACCAGGAGGCGTTCGTGCCGCAGGAGGACGCCACGTTCGCCGGCAACCTCGTCTCCGACAACTCCGAGGCGCTCTCGCCCGCGCAGGCCGACGGCGCGTTCGGACTCGGCGTGGGCATCGCGGGTGGCACGCGGAACCTGCTGACCCGCAACCTGATCACCGGCAACCCCGGCATCGGCGTCGCCCTCGGGTCGAGCGAGGACCTGGCCCCGCTGGACAACCGGTTCGACGGCAACGTGATCAGCGGCAACGGCGAGGACGTGCGGTACGCGGCCACGCAACGCGCGCCCGGCAGGAACAACTGCTTCGACCGCCAGCGTTGCTACGAGGGTGTCGGCGAGCCGTTGAAGAAACCCGCGGCACCGCGCGGAATCCCGTTCAACCAGGTCGCCGCGCCGCCCACGCAGCCCGACATGCCGGACGGCCCGTTGCCGAACAAGGCGCCGAACGTCGAGAAGTACGCCGTGCCGACCGAGGACCTGTTCGACGACCGCGCGGCGGTGCGGTCGTGAAGAAAGCCCTGGCTCTGCTGCTGGTCCTGACCGCCTGCAGCGCGACGCCCGACCCGCGGCCGCTGTCGATCCCCGAGGCGGAACGCCTGGCGCTGGTCCGGTTCTCGAACTACACGACCGGCGTCAGCGCGTTCACCGCGTCCGTCCCGTCGCCCGGCGGCAAGCTGCTCCTGGACGGCCGCGTCGACTTCGTGCACCACCACGGCTACGCGGGCATGCGCACGGACGGCCGCTCGGACGAGTTCTCCCAGGGCCTGGTGCAGTGGAACCTCAGGCGGATGGCGTTCGCGACGGCGCCGTCGGCCGACTGGCAGGTCCGCGATCTGCAGGAACGCGGCTCCGAACTGGACGGCGCGCTGCGGCTGCTGCTGAACCTCGGCGCGGACCGGCCGGAGAACGCCCAGCTGCTGCTGCAGAGTTCGGCGCGCTGGCTGCGTGCGGACCGGATCGGTGACACGGCCGTCGACGTCTTCGAGGGCCCTCGCCAGAAGGACGCGACGGACTCCCGGCTGCGCTACTGGCTCGACCCCGACGGCAAGCTCCGCCGACTCGAAGCCAAGCTGGGCGCCCAGGAGGAGCCAGCCGTCTTCGACTTCACCGGCCCAGCCCGCCCAGTCCAGCTCATCCCCCAATTGGGTGGTTGATGAGGGGAGCTTTCACAAACCTGAGGTTTGTGAAAGCTCCCCTCATCAACCTAGCGATGCGATCTGGGCAGCGGTCGGGTAGGACGGCTGGGCACCGGCCTTCGTGACGGACAGCGCGGCGACCTTCACGGCGTACTTCGCGGCCTGCAGGATGTTGTCGCCCTCGGCCAGCCGCGCGGAGAGCGCGCCGGCGAACGCGTCACCGGCGCCTGTCGTGTCGACGACCTCGTCGACCTCGATCGACGGCACCTCGACCACGCCGGCCTGCGCCACCACCGCCGCGCCGCGCGAGCCGAGCGTGACGATCGCCGACGTCGGGCCGAGCCTCAGCAGGTCACGCCAGTCGGAGCCGACGAGTTGCGCGGCCTCGTGCTCGTTCACGATCAGGACGTTCAGCTGCCGCAACGTCTCCGCGGGCAGCTCGGCGACCGGCGACAGGTTCAACACCGGCCGGACACCTGCACGGGAAGCGGCGTCGATCGCGTGGATCACCGTCTCCAGTGGCACTTCCAGCGAGCACGTGAGGACACTCGCGCCCTCGAACGACAGAGCGTCCACATCGGACTTCGAGACGTCCGCGTTGGCTCCTGGGGAGACGACGATGGAGTTCTCGCCGTCCGGAGTCACGGTGATGTAAGCGATCCCGGTGGGTCGTTCGGAAGTCTTCACCAGTGCCGTGTCGACGCCGGACGACTCCAGCGACTCACGCAGCAGCGCGCCGTACCCGTCACCACCAACGGCACCAACGAGTGCGACGGAAGCACCGACGCGAGCGGCGGCAACGGCGGTGTTCGCGCCCTTGCCGCCGGGCAGCACGACGGTGTCGCCGCCGAGGACGGTTTCACCACCGGCGGGCCGCCTGCCGACCTCGACCACGAGATCGGCGTTGGCGGACCCGAGGACGAGCAGAGTCTGGGTCACTTGACGAACTCTGCCACGTTCTGCTTCGTGATGACCTTGACCTCGACGTCCACGACCTGCTGAACCGCCTCGCCCTTGGCCGCCTTGACCGCCTGCTCGACGGCCTTGGAACCGAGCAGCTTCGGCTGCTGCGCGATGGTGGCGACGAGCGTGCCGTCCTGGATCGCCTTCAGACCGTCCGGCGTGCCGTCGAAGCCGACGACCATGACGTCCTTGCCGGCGCGGGCGCCGAGGGCCTTGATCGCGCCGAGCGCCATCTCGTCGTTCTCGGCGAAGATGCCCTTGAGGTTCGGGTGGCCCTGCAACAGGTTAGTGGTCTCGTTGAGGCCCTTGGCGCGGTCGAAGTCCGCGACGGCGGTGGCGACGACCTTGATGTTGCCGCTGTTCAGGCCCTGTTCGAAGCCCTGACCGCGGTCACGCGACGCCGACGCGCCCGAGATGCCCTTGAGGTGCGCGACCTCGCCCGAGGTGGCGCGCCCGAGCTCGATGGCGGCGAGGCTGCCGCCCGAGACGTTGTTCGACGCGACCTCGGCGGCGACCTTGCCCTCGACCGAGCGGTCGACCGAGATCAGCGGGATGTTCGCCATCTCGGCGGCCTTGGCGGCGGGCGCGGACTGCTTGGAGTCGACCGGGTTCAGGATGATCGCCTTGACGCCCTGGGTCACCAGCGTCTGCACCTGGTTGACCTGGTTCGTCGCGTCGTTCTGCGCGTCCATCACGGTCAGCTTGGCGCCGAGCTGGTTCGCCATCTCCTGCGCACCCTGCTGCAGTTCCACGAAGAACGGGTTGTTCAAAGTGGACACGGCAAGGCCGATGGTGATCTCGGAACCTCCGGACGCCCCTGTTCCGCTGCACCCGGTTGCCAGCAGTGCCGCGGCACCGAGGGTCAGCGCGATCCGTCGGGTCACCTTCATTGGTGTCTTCCTTACCTGTTGCGGGATTCTCAGCGACGGCGAAGTGAGTCGAGCAACGCGGCGAGAGCGATCACCGCGCCGATGACGACCTGCTGCCAGAACGGCGGCACTTGCAGCAGGTTGAGGCCGTTGCGCAGGACGGCGAGCACAAGTGCGCCGACCAACGTCCCGGTGGCGCGGCCAACGCCACCGGACAACGACGCACCGCCGATGACGACCGCGGCGATGGCGTCGAGCTCGTAGCCGACCGCTGCCTGCGGACCGGCGGACCCGAGCCGTCCCGCGAGCACGAGGCCCGCGGCGGCGGCGAACAGGCCGGACAGCGCGTAGATCCAGAGCTTCTGCTTGCGCACGTCGATGCCGCTGAGCTTCGCGGCCTCCTCGTTGCCGCCGATCGCGTACATGCGACGGCCGAGGTTGGTGCGGGTGAGGATCAGGCCGGTGATGCCGAAGAACGCCAGCATCAGCAGCAGCGGCAACGGAACCATCGGTGCGAGGTTCGAGCCGAGGAACGTGACCACGGCGTCGGTCTCGTGCGGCTGGCCCTCCGAGAACACCAGCGTGAGACCGCGGGCGACGCTCAGCATGGCCAGCGTCGCGATGAACGGCGGCAGCTTGCCGTAGCTGACCAGCGCACCGTTGACCAGGCCGCACACCGCACCCACGACCAGGCCGAGCGGCCCGGCGGTGAGCGCGCCGACCATCGCGGCCAGCGCGGCGATGCTGCCGACCGACAGGTCGATGCCGCCCGCGACCACCACGAACGTCATGCCGAACGCCATGATCGCGATGACCGCGGCCTGCACGCCGACGTTGAGGAGGTTCTGCGCGTTGAGGAACGCCGGCTGCATGATCGCGATGACCAGGGCGAGCAGGAGAAGCCCTGCCAGCGCGCCGTTCTCACTCGCGTACTTGCGGATGCTGATCGTGGTCATGCCGAAATCTCCTGCACGGCGAGTGCCATCACCTGGTCTTGGGTCGCGCCCTTGGGCAGCTCACCGGCCACCCGGCCGTGCGCCATCACGACGACGCGGTCGCTCATCCCGATCACCTCGGGCAGGTCGCTGGACACGAGCAGCACGGCCCGGCCCTGCGCGGTCATGCGGTTGATCAGCTCGTAGATCTCGACCTTGGCGCCGACGTCGACGCCGCGCGTGGGCTCGTCGAGGATCAGCACCTTCGGGTCGGCCAGCAGCCACTTGCCGATGACGACCTTCTGCTGGTTGCCGCCGGAGAGTTCCTTGACCGGCTGCTCGACGCGGCCCTTGATCCGGAGCTTGCCCGCGATGTCGTGCAGGCGTTTCTGGTCGCGGTTATCGAGCGTGACGAGTTCGAGGTTCTGGCCGACGGTCGCCGTGAGGACCAGGCCCTGGCCCTTGCGGTCCTCCGGGACCAGGCCGAGACCTGCCTTGATGGCGGCCTGGACGTCGTGGCGGGGCAACGGTTTTCCGTCGACCGCGACCGTGCCGTGGTCGTAGCCGTCCACGCCGAACGCGGCCCGCGCGACCTCGGTGCGTCCCGCGCCGACCAGACCGGCGATGCCGACGACCTCGCCCGCGTGGACCTCGATGTTGATGTTCTCGAACACGCCGCGCTTGGTCAGGTTCTCGATGCTCAGCAACGGCTGACCCGGTCGTTGCCGGGCGCGCGGGTATTGCTCGTCGATCGGGCGGCCGACCATCAGCTCGATCATGTGCTGGGTGGTGGCGCGGGGTCCGAGGACACCGACCGACCGGCCGTCGCGCAACACCGTGATGCGGTCGGCGATGCGCTGGATCTCGTCGAGGTGGTGCGTGATGAAGACCAGGCCCACGCCGTTCTCGCGCAGCTGGGCCATGATCTCCAGCAGGCGGTCGGTCTCGGTCTCGGTGAGCACCGCGGTCGGCTCGTCGAGGATCAGCACGCCGGCGTTCTTGTCGAGCGCGCGAGCGATCTCGATCATCTGCTGCTGGGCGATGCCGAGGTCCTTGACCTTGGCGTTCGGGTCGACGGTCAGCCCGACCCCGTCGAGCAGCTTCGGCGCCCTGCGACGCATCTCGGCGCGGTCGACGAACCCGTACCTGCGCGGGAGCCGGTTGAGGAACAGGTTCTCCGCGACGGTCAGCTCGGGGACGAGCGCCAGTTCCTGGTGGATGACCGCGAGACTGGCGTTGCCCTCGATCGTGCCTGCGTCGTGGCTGTGGATGCCCGCGAGCACCTTGACCAGCGTGGACTTGCCCGCGCCGTTCTCGCCGAGCAGGACGTGGACCTCGCCCGCGTTGATGTCGAGATCGACGCCGTCCAACGCCCTGGTGGTGCCGAACTGCTTGGTGATGCCACGGGCGGTGATCAGCGCGTTCACAGCTCGGCCTCCCCGAGCGAACCGCGCAGCACGAGCTTCGCGGTGAGCCGGACGTCGTCGGGCTGCTGGCCGTTGATCAGGGCGAGCAGGCTGCGGGCGGCGGCCCGGCCCATCTCAACGGTCGGCTGGGCGATGACCGTGATCGGTGGGTCCAGCAGCGGGAACCACGGTTGGTCGTCGAACACCGCGAGCGCGATGTCGTGCGGGATCCGCAGGCCGCGGGTCTTGATCTCGCCGAGCGCGCCGAGCCCCATCAGGTTGTCCATCGCGACCAGCGCGGTGGCACCGCCGTCGATCAGCTTGGCGGCGGCCTGGCTGCCGCTCTCCTGCCGGAAGTCGCCGTGCACGACCTGCGCGAGGCCGCCGAGCGCCCCGACGAGCACGTCGGATCGTTCTCTTCCAGTGGAGGTGTTCGGCGGTCCCGCGATCACACCGATGCGGGAGTGGCCGGCGCCGACGAGCCGCCGGGCGAGCGCGGTCAATGCCTCGCTGCCGTCGGCGCGGACGACGGGGCATGTGGCGCCCCTGACCGTCCGGTCGAGCAGGACGAGCGGAACGCCACCTGCGCTCACTTCGCGAACCAACTCAGGGTCGTCGGTCGCGGGGCACAGCAGGAGGCCGTCCACCCGGCGGTCGAGCAGGGTGCGCACGTACGTCGCCTCCTGCTCGGCGCTCTCGTCGGCGTTCCCGATCACGACGCAGTACCCGTGTGACCGGGCTTCGTCCTCGACCGCTCGCGCGATCTCGGCGAAGAACGGGTTCAGCAGATCGCTGATGACCAGACCGAGGGTCTGGGTGCTGGTGGTCCTGAGGGATCGCGCCAGGGCGTTGGGCCGGTAGCCGAGCTCCTCGATCGCGGCGAGCACCCGCTCGCGGGTCTCGGGGGTCGGCGCGGCATGGCCGTTGAGCACGCGCGACACGGTGGCCGTGGAGACGCCGGCGTGCTGCGCGACGTCCTTCATGGTCGTCACGAGGGCGTAGTTAATCGATTACACACCTATCTAGTCAAGCGGATGAGTAGGTGTACGGATGTCACCCGGCGTGGTCTGCCTCACCCTGATCACATGGACGGACAGGATCGCCTCGGGTACGAGCAGCGACTCTCGCTGGAGCTCGCGGCCATCGGGCAGCGGCTGGTGATGATCAGCTCGGAGATGCGTGAGCACTCGGGCTCGGTGGCGACCGCGGCGACCGCCGTGGCCGAGGTCGTGGCGCCGCCACCCGGCCCAGACGCCCCGGTCTCCGCACCTCTGCCGCCGCAGCACGCGGGGCCCCCGCGTCCTGTCACACAGTACGAAAGCTCCCCGCGTGCGTTCGAGCAGCAGCCGAACCCGTGGTCACAGGGGAACGCGGGGGCCCCACGTTCCCCTGAAGGAAACGAAGGGCCCCCGCGTTCCGTCGGGGAAGGGCAGCCGCCGAATCCGTGGTCGCAACAGGCCGCCGCCTCGGCCCAGATGCCTCCTGGCCAGCAGTTTCCGCCGCCTCCCCAGGCGCAGTGGCCGCACCCGCAGCAGCAGTGGCCCGCGCCTCAGCCGCGCGAGACGCTGTTCGAGAAGTTGGGGAAGGACGGTGCGGGGGCGAAGCTGCTGGCCTGGGTCGGTGGCGCGATCACCGTGCTCGGCTTCGTGCTGCTGCTGATCCTCGCCGTCCAGCGCGGCTGGCTCGGCCCGATGCCGCGCGTCATCGGCGGCGCGGTGTTCAGCGGCGCGCTCGTCGGCATCGGCATGTGGCTGCACCGCACCCCGGCGGGCCGCACCGGGGCGCTCGCGCTGGCCTTCACCGGTTTCGCGGGCCTCTACCTGGACGTGCTCGCCGCCACGAGCCTCTACCACTACCTGTCGCCCGGCGTGGGTCTCGTCGTCGGCCTCGCGGTCGCGGCGGCTGGTGTCGTGCTCGCGCTGCGGTGGGACTCGCAAGCGCTCGCGGTCACCGTCGTCGCAGCGTGCGCCCTGTGCTCGCCGATCTTGACCGAGGGCTTCACGGTCCTGCTGGTCGCGTTCCTGCTGGTGCTGAAGATGGCCAGCACGCCGGTGCAGATCCAGCGCAACTGGCCTGGTCTCGCGATCGCCGGTGGCTTCGGGCCGATCCTCGCCTCGCTGCTCACCACCGCGAACGCCATCCCGAACGACTTCGAGTGGACCGTGGTCGGCGTCGCCGGTGCCACGACCGTCGTCGGCATCGCGGTCGCGCTGCTGACCATCCGCAGGCGTCCGGACGACGTCGTCGCGATCGCGCTGGTCGCGGGCTCGGCGTTGCCGGCGATGTTCGCGACCACGCTGCTGGACGACCCGGCCGACTCGATGCTCGCTGGTGCGGTCGCCGCGGTGCTGCTGGCGATCTGGATGGTCCCGGACCTGCCCCGCGCGTTCACGACGGCGGCCGGCGCGACGGGCATGCTCGCGTTGTTCCAGACGACCGTGATCGCGCTCGACGGCAACGTCCGCACCGCGATCGTGCTGGCCGAGGCGGTGCTGCTCGCGTTCCTCGCGGCCCGGCTCGACAAGAAGAGCGCGCTGGTCGGGTCGATCGTGTTCGGCGTGGTCGGGTTCCTGATGACGGTCGGTCAGGCCGTGCCACTCACGTGGCTCGTGGACGAACCGCGCTTCTTCAACGACGTCCAGCCAGGCGACTACGCGGCGGGTCTGGTGACGGCGATCGTGCTGGGCGTCTTCGCCGCGGTCCTGCCGTGGGCGGCACTGAAGATGCGGGTGTTGCGCGAGCCGGCCAAGCACCCGGTGCCGTGGATCCTTTCTGGACTCGTGCTGCTCTACGGCGCGGCGGGTGCGGTGCTGTGCGCGGCGCTGCTGGTGTCGCCGGACGAGAGCGGATTCCTCTTCGGACACTCCGTGGTCACCGTGTCGTGGACGATCGCCGCGTTGTTCCTGCTGGTCAAGGGGATCAACAACAAGGCGCTGCGGATCTCTGGCCTGATCCTGGTCGGCGCCGCGGTGGTGAAGCTGGTGCTGTTCGACCTGGCCGCGCTCGACGGTGTCGCCCGCGTGCTGGCGTTCCTCGGCGCCGGTCTGGTGTTGCTCACCGCCGGCACCCGTTACGCGAAACTGGTGGCCACCGCGCGAACCCCGGAGTAGCACTCGACAGGGCAAAGATTTCGCTCGACCGGGTGACGGAAGTGGATCGAAAGCACCCGGAAGTGTTCCCATCGGGCGTATGGCAAAGCCACGCCTCGTGGCCGCGGTTCTAGCGCTCTCAGCGGCCTTCGCGGCGACGGGTGTTCACCAAGGGCACGAGTACACGACCACTTCTTCCGCATCGCAGGCTCCGCGCGCGTACGTGGTGGGCAGGACCGGTCTCGTGCAGGTCGTCGACACCAAGAGCGGCACGGTGCTCGCGCAGGCCGACACAGGGGGTCGCGCGACGGGTGTCGCCGTGTCTCCGGACGGGCGACGCCTGTACGTGGTCAACGGGTGGACCGGCGCGATCACCGTGGTCGACCCGGACACCGGGGCGATCCTCGACCGGATCTTCACCCAGGTCCCGCTCACGCACGCGGCCATGCGCCCGGACGGGCAACGCCTCTACGTCTCGGCCAGCGGCGGTGTGGCGGTGGTGGACCCGGAGAACTTCCGGCTGGTCGCGGCGGTCAAGGTGCCCGGCCAGCCGCAGGGCCTCGCCGTCCACCCGAACAACCAGATCCTCTACGTGGCCAACGCGCAGGACGGCACGGTCGGCATCGTCGACACCGCGACGGCGTTCCAGACCTCGTCGATCCAGGTCGGCGGTCTGCCGCAGTTCCTGGCGATCTCACCGGACGGCAAGCGCCTCTACGTGAGCAGCATGCGCCTCGGCGAGAAGACGCCCGGCACGTTGTCGGTGATCGACACGACCACGAACCAGGTCGTCGGTTCGCTGGAGGTCGGCAGGGGAGCGGGCAGCATCGCCGTCACCCCGGACGGCGCCAGCGTCTACCTGACGCTGCCGAAGGAGAGCTCGGTCGTGATCATCGACGCGGCCACCACGACGGTGCGCGAACGTTTGCCCTTCGACACGCAGGGCGTCGCCATCGCGCCGGGCGACCCGAGGGTCTTCTTCGCGACCGGCGCGACGACCACGGTGCTGGACAGCTCGAACGCGGTGCTCGCCACCTACCGGATGAAGTCGGGCGAGCTGCGGGAGGCGAGGCCGCGCCAGTTCGACGCGGCCATGATCGCCTTCCCGCCCGGTCAGCCGACCGCGACCGGTTTGCGGATCTCGTCGTCCCAGTCGTCGAGGTCGTCGACCGGCTCGTCGTGAAGCGCGAGGCGCTCCTGGATCCGCTTGAGCGGGCCGGGTGACCACCACGCGGCGTTGCCGAGCAGCTTGAGCACGGCCGGCACGAGCAGCATCCGGACCACGGTCGCGTCGAGTGCCAGCGCGAGGATCATGCCGACGCCGACGAACCTCATCATCGCCACCTGCGAGAACGCGAACGCGCCGGTCACCACGATCAGCAGGAGCGCGGCCGAGGTGATCACCCGGCCGGTTTTGGCGAGACCGGTGGTCACGGCTTCCTCGGTGGACGCGCCCTGGCCGCGGGCCTCGACCATCCTGCTGAGCAGGAAGACCTCGTAGTCCGTCGACAGACCGAACACGATGGCCGCCATCAGCACGACGATGCCGGACTCGAGCGGCCCCGGCGTGACGCCGAGCCAGTCGGCGCCGTGGCCCTCCTGGAAGATCCACACCAGCACGCCGAACGTCGCCGACAACGACAACGCGCTCATGAGCACCGCCTTGATCGGCAGCACGACCGAGCCGAACGCCAGGAACATCAGGATCAGCGTGGCGCCGACCAGCAGCGCGATCATCAACGGCAACCCGGCCGCGATGGCGTCGAGCGAGTCGCTGACCGTGGCGGTGTTGCCGCCGACCAGCACTTCCGCGTTCGGCGGGGGCGTGATCGCCCGGACGTCCTTGAGCGCCTGCTTCGACTCGTCGCTCAGCGCGTCGTGCTCCAGCCCGGCGGCAGCGGCCGTGACGCCCTTGTCCGCGCCCATCGGCTGGACCTCGCCGACACCGGGGACGTCCTTCACCTTGCCCAGGTACTCCTGGACCGCGGCTTGGTCACCGCCCTTGACGACGATCTTGAAGCCGGTGTTGGAGAGCGCCGAGAAGTTCTGGTTGATGTTCTCGGTGGCCACCCGCACGGTGTTGCCCTCGGGCAGCACCTTCTCGGTGACCTGGCCGAACTGGACGTTCAGGAACGGCGCGCCGAGCGCCGCGAGCACCGCGATCAACGGGATGGCGAACAGCAGCGGCCGCTTCATGACCTTGCCGCTCAGGCTGCGCCAGCCGCGTTCGCTCGGCTCCTTCTTGCGCCACGGCATGGCGAGCTTGTTGACCCGGTGGCCGAGCACGCCGAGCAACGCGGGCAGCAGCGTCAGCGAGACCACCGCCGCGATCGCGACCGACGACATGCCGCCGTACGCGAGGGACTTCAGGAAGCCGTGCGGGAAGAGCAGCAACCCGGCCAGCGCGATGACCAGCAGCGTCGCGGAGAACATGACAGTCCGGCCGGCACTCGCCACCGTCCGGCCGACAGCTTGTTCGGTGGTCCGGCCCTGCGCGAGCTCCTCGCGGAACCGGCCGACCATGAACAGCCCGTAGTCGATCGCCATGCCCAGGCCGAGCAGCGAGGCGACGTTGACCGCGAACGAGTTGACCTCGGTGAAGATCGCGATGCCGTGCAGCACGCCGAGCGCGCCCATGATCGCGAGACCGCCGACCACGACCGGCAGACTGGCCGCGACCAGGCCGCCAAAGATGATCACGAGCAGCAGCAGGACCAGCGGCAGCGAGAACATCTCCGCGCGCGTCAGGTCTTCCTGCGACATGTCGTTGATGGCCTTCTGGGTGGGCACGAGCCCACCGACCTGCTGGGTGAAGCCGTCGATGTTCAGCTGCTTCTGGATGTCCTCGAACTGCTTGATCTGCTCGTTCGAGTCACCACTCGTGAGCGTGATGGCGACCAGCGCCTGCTGCTGGTCGTCGGACGGCACCGGCCCGACGGTCCTGAGCACGTCGTCCTTGGGGAAACCGCTGATGTGGTCGGCGACCTTCTTGAGCTCGAGCGGGTTCGCGAAATCGCCGCGGTAAATGACGATCACGTCACCGTTCTGCCGCCCGAACGCCTCCTCGGCTACCTTGTCGGCCCGCGCCGCCTCGCTGGAAGGAGCCTCGTAGCCACCCTGGCTGAGCTTGTCGAACACGCCCAAGCCCCACACACCGCCGAGCACGGTGAGCAGTACGGTCGTGATCAACACCACCCACCGGCGGCGATATGCGATCGAGCCCCACTTCGCGAACATCGACGACGGCCTCCTGGGTTACCGTGCTGTTAATCCCGTGAACTCTTGTAAACACCGTTCACTGAAACCGTACGGGCCCGTGGACGGCGTCTACAACCGGATGGAGTGACATATGACCGAGGCCACTCGCCGAGAACGACTCCGCGTTGAAACCGAGCGGGAGATCCGGCAGGCGGCCCGCGCCCTTTTGGTGGAAAGCGGCCGCGACGCGGTTACCCTGCGTGCCATCGCGCGCAAACTCGGCATCACCGCGCCCGCCCTCTACCGCTACTACGACTCCCACGACGCGCTGCTGCGACAGCTCTGCGACGACATCTGCGCGGACATGGAGGGCGTGCTGTACGCGGCCCTGGCGGCGGACACGTCAGGCCAGGTCGGCTGCCAGGTCAGGGCGGTGTGCCGCAGCTTCCGCCGCTGGGCGCTGGCCCACCCGCAGGAGTTCGCGCTGGTCTTCGCCTCGCCGCGGGACCCGCTGGGCGCCGACCAGTTCGGTGCGGTGTTCCTGCAGCTCGCCGGACGGCTGATCGCCTCGAACCTGGTCGCGAAGCACGCGGACGACGAGGTGCCAGAGGTGCTGCACGAGGACCTGGTCAGGTTCCAACAGGTCCTGATGGCCGCGGTGTCGGTGCACGGCGTCACGATCGAGGAAGACGTCCTCAACCTCGGGAAGATCTACCACGTGGTGCAGTCGTGGGTTCGGCTGTACGGGCACGTGGCGCTGGAGGTGTTCGGGAGGTTCCCGTTCGCGGTGAGCAACCCGGAGCCGATGTTCGACAGCATGCTCGATCAGATGCTGATGGACATCGGTTTTCAGGACGAGTGAGGGTGTAGCGCCGGTCGGGTGTGCGGCGACATAGGACCATGGTCGACGCCAAGAACTCGGCAGCATCTCCTGATCTACCCGCCACCCTCGACGAACCGGAGTCGTCGGGTGGACCGGGCCAGGCCATCCTCGACCTGGTGGACAAGGCCATCGGTCTGCAGACGTCGATGGTGCGCAAGAACATCGCCCGCGCCCGCCAGCGCAACCCGGAGGCGACACCGGCAGAGGTCATCGGCACTCTGGAGAAGATGTACGTCAGCGCCCTGGCGAGCACCGGGGCCGCAGTCGGAGGTGCCGCGGCCGCGCCTGGTGTCGGCACCGGGATCTCGCTGGCGTTGTCGGCGGGTGAGGCGTTGTCCTCGCTCGAACTGAGCACCCTTTACGTGCTCTCGGTCGCCGAGGTCCACGGGGTTCCGCTCGAGGAGATCGAACGCCGCCGGACTCTCGTTCTCGGAATCCTGCTCGGCGAGTCCGGCTCCAAGAGCATCGGCAAGGTCGCCGAGCGCACCGGCCAGCACTGGGCCCGCCAGCTCGTCAGTGCAGTGCCCACCGCAACGCTGAAACAGATCAACAAAGTCCTGGGCAAGAACTTCATCACCAAGTACGGCACCAAGCAGGGGATCATCGTGCTCGGCCGGGCAGTCCCGTTCGGCATCGGTGCCGTGATCGGGGGCGCTGCCAACGCCACCGTCGCCACCCTGGCAGTCCGGGCCGCCCGGCGAGCGTTCGGCCCGGCGCCCGAGTCGTGGCCGGAGGCAGAGCCGGCGCAGCCTTAGCCGCGCCGGCTCGTCTCGTTGCTACAGAACGACGTTCACCAAACGGCCGGGGACCACGATCACCTTGCGCGGCTCGCCGCCGTCGACCAGCTCGGCGATCTTCTCCTCGGCCAGCGCGGCCGCCTTGATCTCGTCCTGCGACGCGGACGCCGACACGACGACCCGCGAGCGGACCTTGCCGTTGACCTGGATCGGGTACTCGACCGTGTCCTCGACCAGGTACTGCTCGTCCGCCTTCGGGAACGGGCCGTGCGCCAGCGTGCCGTCGTTGCCCAGCTTCGCCCACAGCTCCTCGGCCACGTGCGGGGCCTGCGGAGCCAGCATCAGCACCAGGGGCTCGGCCAGCGCGCGGGGCGTGCCGGCGGCGTAGTGCTTGGTGACGTAGTTGTTCAGCTCGATCAGCTTCGCGCCCGCCGTGTTGTAGCGCAGGTTCGCGTAGTCGTCGTGCACGCCGGCGATGGTCTTGTGCAGCAACCGCAGCGCCTCGACGGACGGCTCCTCGTCGGTGACGCGCAGCGAGCCGTCGGTCTCGTCGACCAGGTTGCGCCACAGACGCTGCAGGAACCGTTGGGCACCTACGACGTCCTTGGTCGCCCACGGCCGTGACACGTCCATCGGGCCCATGGACATCTCGTAGAACCGGAAGGTGTCGGCGCCGTACTTCTCGCACATCTCGTCCGGCGTGACGACGTTGTTCAGGCTCTTGCCCATCTTGCCGTACTCGCGGTTGACCTCCTGGCCGTTGTGGAAGAACTTGCCGTTCTCCTCGACGACCTCGGCCGCGGGCACGTAGATGCCGCGCTCGTCGGTGTACGCGTACGCCTGGATGTAGCCCTGGTTGAACAGGCGGCGGTACGGCTCGTCGCCGGTCAGGTGGCCCAGGTCGAACAGGACCTTCTGCCAGAAGCGCGAGTACAGCAGGTGCAGAACCGCGTGCTCCACACCGCCGATGTACAGGTCGACCCCGCCGGGGTCCGTCGGGCCGTGCTCGGCCGTGCGCGGGCCCAGCCAGTACTTCTCGTTCTCCGGGTTGACGAACCGCTCGCTCTCGACCGGGTCGACGTAGCGCAGCTGGTACCAGCACGAACCCGCCCAGTTCGGCATGGTGTTCGTGTCGCGGCGGTAGGTCTTGACCCCGTCGCCCAGGTCCAGCTCGATCGTCGTCCACTCGGCCGCACGCGACAGCGGCGGCGACGGCTCGGTGTCCGCGTCCTCCGGGTCGAAGGTGCGCGGCGAGTAGTCGTCGACCTCGGGCAGCTCGATCGGCAGCATCGACTCCGGCAGCGCGATCGCGGTGCCTGCCTCGTCGTAGACGATCGGGAACGGCTCGCCCCAGTAGCGCTGGCGGCTGAACAGCCAGTCGCGCAGCTTGAACTGGACGGTGCCGTGGCCGTGGCCGTTCTCCTCCAGCCACCCGATGATCGTCTTTTTGGCGTCGTCGATCGCCATGCCGTCCAGGAACCCGCTGTTGACGGCGGGTCCGTCACCGGTGAAGGCCTCGCCCTCGAAGCCTTCCGAGGGCTGGACCGTGCGGATGATCGGCAGGTCGAACTTCTTCGCGAAGTCCCAGTCGCGCTGGTCCTGGCCGGGCACGGCCATGATCGCGCCGGTGCCGTAGCCCATCAGCACGTAGTCGGCGATGTAGACCGGGATTTCCTTACCGTTCACCGGGTTCGTGGCGTACGCCCCGATGAAGACGCCGGTCTTCTCCTTGTTCTCCTGACGATCCAGTTCGGACTTCAGGGACGCGGCGCGCCGGTACGCGGCGATGTCTGCCACGCGATCGGGCGTCGCAATCTGGTCCACCAGCTCGTGTTCCGGTGCCAGGACCATGTAGGTCGCGCCGAACAACGTGTCCGGACGGGTCGTGAAGACCTCAATGTTCTCGTCTCCCACCGCAAATCGGACTCGGGCACCGTGCGAGCGCCCGATCCAGTTGCGCTGCATGGCCTTGACCTTGTCCGGCCAGTCCAGCCGGTCCAAGTCGTCGATCAGCCGGTCCGAGTACGCGGTGATGCGCATCATCCACTGGCGCAGGTTTTTCCTGAACACGGGGAAGTTGCCACGTTCACTGCGACCGTCCGCGGTGACCTCTTCGTTCGCCAGCACAGTACCCAGTCCGGGACACCAGTTGACGGGCGCCTCCGACAAGTAGGCCAGCCGGAAATCGCCCAAGATCCTTTGCTGGTCGGCAAAAGACAGCTCAGACCACTTGCGACCGTCCGCGATGTCCCGCTCGCCAGACTCGAACTGAGAGATCAACTCGGCGATCGGACGAGCCTTGCGGGCGTCCGGGTCGTACCAGGAGTTGAAGATCTGCAAGAAGATCCACTGGGTCCACTTGTAGTACTCGGGGTCGATCGTCGAGATGCGGCGACGCTCGTCGTGGCCCAGGCCCAGCCTGCGGATCTGGCGCAGGTAGGTGTTGATGTTCTCCTCGGTGGTCTTGCGCGGGTGCTGACCGGTCTTCACCGCGTACTGCTCGGCGGGCAGGCCGAACGCGTCGAAGCCCATGGTGTGCAGCACGTTGCGGCCGTTCATGCGGTGGTACCGCGCGAACACGTCCGTGCCGATGAAGCCCAGCGGGTGGCCGACGTGCAGGCCGGCACCGCTCGGGTACGGGAACATGTCCTGCACGAACAGCTTGTCCGCGGGCACGTCACCTGCGAGCGCGCCAACGGGGTTGGGCGCGTGGTAGGTGCCGTGGTTTTCCCAGTACCGCTGCCACCGGTCCTCGATCTGGTTCGCCAGCTCGGCGGTGTAGCGGTAGGCGGGGATCTCCGCCGCGTCCGTGCTCATTCTCAACGTCCCTCTCAACATCGATCCTGCCCCTGACATGACGAAACCCCCCAGCCCAGATGGGCATGGAGGGCGGCCGCGCCGACCGTCTTCCGATCAGGTCGTCGCGGCTAGATAAGGAGCAGGCGGGCCGTGCTCATGTCCTCAACGGTATCAGCGCACCGCAAGCGGCATGCACGGGGCGGTGGCGTGCGGCACATCAGACCGGGGTGACTGTCAGGTGAACCACGGATCCGTCTTACCCTCATGGGGTGAACATCGTGCTGTCGGTCGTCCTGGGTGTGCTCGGCGTCGCTCTCGACGCGGTCGGTCTGCTGGGTCTGCAGGGCAAGCTGCGGCGCAACCGCTTCGTCGGTGTGCGCACGGCGGCGGCACTGCGCGACGAGGAGACGTTCGCCCTGGCCAACCGCGTTGCGGGGGTGCCGAACGTCGCGGCCGGTGCGGTCGCGATCGTGTCGGGCACGATGGCGTTCGTGATGGCCGACCTGGCCGTCACCGCTGGGATCATCGGACTGGTGGGCGCGCTCACGATCGCCTTCGCCGGCGGGATCGCGGGCAGCCGGGCGGCGGCGCTGGTGCCGGAGCCGGTCAAGCCCAAGGGCTGCGGTGGCTGCGCCTGCGGTGGTGGCGGTTGCTCCCCGCTCGCCGGGCTGTGACCCGAAGTTTCACGTGAATCAACGTTGACTCAGTTCTCGCGGACGTCCTTGGGGTAGGTGGACAGCAGCGCCAGCGGCATGCCCTGCCGGCGCAGCACCCGGCCCCACAGGTCGACGTTCGCACCGACGAGCACGTCGTCGGCCAGTCCGGTCACGACGATCCAGTCGCCACGATCGATCTCGCTCGCCAGCTGACCCTCGCCCCACCCGCTGTAGCCCGCGAACACCCGCAGGCCGCGCACCAACGGCATCAGGTCGTCCGGCTCCGCGTCCAGGTCGATCAGCGCCACCGGGCCCTGCACGCCGACCAGGCCCTCCACTGCGGACGGATCGGTGCCCGCCTTCAGAGCCGCCAGGCACAGCGCCGTCTTCTGCTCGACCGGGCCGCCGATGTAGATGCACTGCGGTTTTGTGACGTGCTCGCCCCACGGCGGCAGCACGTCGTGCACGGCGACCTCGGAGGGGCGGTTCAGCACGACGCCGAGAGTCCCCTCAGGACGTTGGTCGATGATGTAGACGACGGTGCGCGTGAAGTTCGGGTCGTTCAGGCTCGGAGCGGCAACCAAGAGGGAGCCTGGCTCGACTTCGGCATCGGGACGCACGTCACCATGAAATCACCCGTGATCGCCGGAACAACTCAGGGCCGCGCCCCGTTAGACTCAAGTGTCGGATGTCTTTGTGTCCCCCGGGCTCAACAGACAACTGCCTTCGCGGAATACCGTTCGGCTGGAGCCGCGTAGTGCATCGCGCCGTGAGGCGACCTGGCATCCGATCCAGGGGAGCCGGACCGCGAGGTCCGGCTTTCGTGGTTTTCACCACCACGCGCATAGAGTGCAACGGTGACAACGCTTGCGGTGGAGAAGCACCACTGGGGATCACGCCGGTTCCTCGGCATCCCCGCGTACCGCAGGCTTCTCGCCACTCGCCTCGCGTCCCAGTGGGGTGACGGGCTCTTCCAGGCCGGACTCGCCGGTGCCGTGCTCTTCAACCCCGAACGGCAGGCCGATCCGGCGGCCATCGCGGCCGGGTTCGCGGTCCTCCTGCTGCCTTACTCGTTCATCGGGCCGTTCACGGGCGCGCTGCTCGACCGCTGGGACCGCAAGAAGGTCATCGTCGTGGCGAACGTCACGCGGGCGGTGTTCATCCTGCTCACCGCCGCGGCGGTCGGGGCGGGGCTGAGCGGGCTGCCGCTCTACATCTCCGCGCTCATCGTCATGGGCATCGGCCGGTTCGTCGGATCCGGGCTCTCCGCGTCGCTGCCGCACGTCGTGCCCGAAGACCACCTGGTCGAAGCGAACGCGCTGGCCACGACGGCCGGCGCGATCATGGCCGTGATCGGTGCCGCCTGCGCGATCGGGTTCCGCACGGTGCTCGGCGCCGGTGACGGCGGGTCGGCGTGGACCACCAGCATCGCCGTGATCGGCCTGCTGCTCAGCGCGTTCATCGCCAGCCGGTTCAAGGCCGGTGTGCTCGGGCCGGACGAGGTCGACGAGCCGCACAACGCGTTCAAGGCCGTCGCGCGAGGTCTGCTGGACGGCGCGAAGGCCACCTGGCACACCCCGAGCGTCACGGCCGCCCTGGCCGCGGTGCTGGCGCACCGGGCGGCGTTCGGCATCAGCCTGATGATCACGCTGCTGCTGATGCGCTACAGCCTGGAGGACGTCGGCATCCTCAAGGCCGGTATCGGCGGGCTCGGCGAGGTCGCCGTCGCGGGTGGCGCCGGTGTGCTGCTCGCGGGCATCCTAACCGACCGGATCGTCGACAGGTTCGGCGTGACGCGGACCGTCTGCGGAGCGTTGCTGCTGTCCGCGGCCGCGCAGATCGGGCTCGGGCTGCCGATGACGCTGCCGACCATCCTGATGGCCGCCTTCGTCATCATCTTCGCCGGTCAGATCGTCAAGCTGTGCGTAGACACCGCGGTGCAGCACGACATCGGCGACGAAGTGCGCGGCAGGGTGTTCTCCCTCTACGACACCCTGTTCAACATCGCACAGGTCACCGCGGTGTCCATCACGGCGACGGTGGTCCCCCTGAACGGCCGCTCGCACGGCCTCATGATCGCCGCCGCCTGTCTCTACCTGATCGGCATGGCCGCGTTCCTGCTCCTGCTAGCGCGGAAACGGCAGGTGCAACATCCCGGCCTCGTGCGCGAAGACGACAGCAGCCACCCGATCGGGTAGGTCCAGTCGCCGCAGGATGTCGGCCACCTCGTCGGCCACCCGCTGTTGCCCGAAGCCGAGCACGCGCGCGATCTCGTGGTCTGCGTGACCGCGCGCGAGACACCGCAGCACGGCCCGTTGGTCGTCGGTCAGCACGTCCAGGTCATGTACCGCCGGACCTGCGGAAAGTCCCCAAGTGAACATCTGCACCACCCCCGTGCGCTCCCCTAGCGCACACCCATGGTGCAACCCCGCGCTGTCAGATCGCTAACGCGGGGATTTCATCCGCTCACAATGAGTCATCGCGCCGGGGGAGTGATCCCTTGCTCGCGCGCCCAGTCGAGCAACGCCGCCTCGGCCTCGTCACGGTCCAGCGGGCCCCGGTCGAGCCTGAGCTCCTTGAGGAACTTCCACGCGGCACCGACCTCGCGGCCCGGCGGCAGGCCGAGCAGCTTCATGATCTCGTTGCCGTCGAGGTCCGGCCGCACGCGCGCGAGGTCTTCCTCGGCCGCGATGCGCGCGATGCGTTCCTCGAGAGAGTCGTAGGTCCGGCGCAGCAGGTTCGCCTTGCGCTTGTTCCGGGTCGTGCAGTCCGCACGGACGAGCTTGTGCAACCGCGTCAGCAGGTCACCGGCGTCGGTCACGTACCGGCGCACGGCCGAGTCGGTCCACTCGCCGTTGCCGTAGCCGTGGAAGCGGAGGTGCAGGTAGACGAGCTTCGCGACGTCCTCGGTGATCTCCTTCGAGTACCGCAACGCCCGCAAGCGCTTGCGGACCATCTTCGCGCCCACGACCTCGTGGTGGTGGAACGAGACACCGCCGCCGGACTCGAACTTCCGGGTCGCCGGCTTGCCGATGTCGTGCAGGAGCGCGGCGATCCGCAACACCAGATCGGGTGAATGATCAACATCTTCAAGATCGATTGCCTGTTCCAGCACAACCAGCGAGTGGTCGAAGACGTCCTTGTGCTGATGGTGTTCGTCGATTTCCAGCTTCATGGCCGTGAGCTCTGGCAGCACGACGTCTGCCAGGCCGGTCTCGACCATGAGCTCGATGCCGCGGCGGGGATGCGCCCCGCACAGGAGCTTGGAGAGCTCCACCTGCACGCGCTCCGGCGTGATGCGGGTGAGTTCGCCTGCCATCGACCGCATCGCCTCGACCACCCGCGGCGCCGGGGTGAAGCCGAGCTGGGAGACGAACCGGGCCGCGCGCAGCATCCGCAGCGGGTCGTCGCCGAACGACTCCTGCGGGGTCGCCGGTGTGTCCAGCACGCCGTCGCGGGCCGCCTGCAGGCCTCCGGTCGGGTCCACGAACTCGCGGGCCGCCACGTCGAACGCCATAGCGTTGACCGTGAAGTCGCGGCGGACCAGGTCACCGTCGATGTTGTCGCCGAAGGTCACCTCGGGGTTGCGGGTGACACCGTCGTAGACGTCCGCGCGGAAGGTCGTGATCTCGATGATCTCGCCGTGCTTCGAGGCGCCGACCGTGCCGAACGCGATTCCGGTGTCCCACTGGGCGTCCGACCAACCGGACAAAATGCCCTGGATCTCGGCGGGGCGCGCGTCCGTGGTGAAGTCGAAGTCGTTCGTCGGGCGTCCCAGCACGGCGTCGCGCACACTCCCACCTACGAGGTAGAGGCGCTTGCCCTCGGCAGCGAACCGAGCGGCGAGCTCAGCGACGACGGGTGTGATGGCGGGCTGTTCCACCACCGCATTCTGCTGGAGCGATCGAGACACGAGAAACCAGCGTACTTAAGGTTCGTAAGTACGATCGGCCGTATGCCCCAGTCAGCCGCGCGTTCCGGGAGTCCCAAACCGGGGCGCCGGAAGAAGCGGCGGGGCAGGAGGCTCAAGACCGTCGACGAGACGTCGGCGGGTGGCCTGGTGCTCGACGGTGAGCAACGGGCGGCGGTGATCGGCAGACTTGACCGGCGAGGCCGGTTGCTGTGGTCTTTGCCGAAGGGTCACATCGAGGCCGGCGAGACCGCGGAACAGACCGCGGTGCGCGAGGTCGCCGAGGAGACCGGTATTCATAGCAGGGTGCTGCGCCCGTTGGGGTCGATCGACTACTGGTTCGTCGCGGACGACCGCCGGGTGCACAAGACGGTTCACCACTTCCTCCTCGAAGCGCTGGGGGGAGAGCTTTCCGACGAAGACGTGGAGGTCACCGAGGTGGCGTGGGTGCCCCTCGGCGAACTGGACGAGCGACTCGCGTATGCCGACGAGCGCCGCCTGGTCCGCCGAGCCGCCGAACTGCTCGCCGACCGCTGCCCTGACGGGGTGGAGTCGGCGTGAGCCTGAGGAAGCTCGTCTGCACAGCCGCTGTCGCCACGTTCCTGGTGATCGCCGCGCCGCCCGCGGGCGCCGTCGAGCAGTCACAGCAGGACGGGATCGACGCGCTGCCGTTCACCACGCCGACAGAGGTGTGGGCGACCAGATCCCTCTCCGCCCAGCCGGGCCAGCAGACGCCGCAGTTCCTGCGGCTCGACATCGCCCAGCTCACCCCCAGGTTCGTGACCAGCGACTCGCCGGGCACGGTCAAGATCACCGGCAAGATCGTCAACATCGGTGACCGCAAGGTCTCCGACATCGTCCTGCGCCTGGAGCGCGGCGAGCCGCTCGCCACCGAGGACGACCTGCGCAAGGCGTTGCGGGAGCCTGCGGCGGCCGAGTCGATCCAGCCCAAGTTCACGCCGATCGCGGAGGCGCTGGAGCCGGGCCAGCAGACGGACTTCACCCTCGAGGTGCCGCTGCGGGGGACCGAACCCACCTCGCTCGAGGTCGAGCAGCCGGGCATCTACCCGGTTCTCGCCAACGTCAACGGCAA
This sequence comes from Lentzea alba, assembly GCF_011067745.1. GTDB lineage: Bacteria > Actinomycetota > Actinomycetes > Mycobacteriales > Pseudonocardiaceae > Lentzea > Lentzea alba. The sequence goes on along the minus strand of NZ_JAAMPJ010000006.1, from coordinate 234,246 downwards.
GCCGGACTTCGGCGGCCAGGCGAGGCTCGCGGCGTTGTCCACGCTGCTGCCCGTGCTCGGCGTGCCCGGTGGCGAGACGAAAGGCAGGTCGGGCGCACCGGCGAAGCTCACCGTGCTGTGGCCGATCTCGGACCGGCCGCGACTCGTCCGGCTCGGCGGTGAGGGGCAGTCGGAGCTGATCGACGACGACCTCGCCACGTCGCTCTCGGTCAACGGCCGCCTGTACGGCGTGCTGCAGGCCTACGAGCAGGCGATCTCGTCGATGAGCACGGCCATGTGCGTCGCCATCGACCCGGACCTGCTGCGCACCGTCCAGGCCATGAGCACCGGGTACCGGGTGCGCGGTGGCGCGGAGGGCAAGGGCAAGACCGAGGCGAGGCTGTGGCTCGACCGGCTCAAGATGGCCGTCACCGGCCGTTGCGTGGTCGCGCTGCCGTACGCCGACGCCGACCTCGTGGCGTTGAACAGGGCGAAGCTCGGCACGATGCGCACGCTCGCGGTGACCGACGGCCCCAAGCTCATCCAGGACATCCTGTCCGTGCAGCCGCTGCCGAACCTCGTGTGGCCAGAGGACGGCGTGCTGGACCAGTCGACGTTCGACGAGCTGGTCACGCCGCAGCCGGACAAGAAGTACCCCGGCATGAAGTCGGTCCTGCTCGACCCGACCGGCCTCACCGACGCGCCGGGCACCGCACCGGTGGGCATCGGCGGCAAGAACCCGGTGACCGCCGTGAAGATCGACTCGATGGTCTCGGACGCGCTGCAGGGCAGCGACTCCCGGCCGCGCACGCTCTCCGGGGTGACCGCGCCGGTCGAGAACCAGCCGGTGTCCGTGCAGAACGCGCTGGCGGTGCTGGTGTTCCGCGCCGGCTGGCAGGGCGACGGCCGCACCGTGCTGGTCGCGCCGCCGCGCCGGTGGAACGCGCCGATCTCGGAGATGACCGAGTTCCTGACCGCGGCCCAGAAGCTGCTCGCCGGTGGTTACGCGGCCCAGACCGGGCTCGCGGAGCTCACCAACGCCACCCCGTCGACGACGAACGCCAAGGTCGCCTACCCGCCGGAGGCCGGTGCGCGGGAGATCTCGGCGATCATCGCGAACTCCGTCACGAACCAGAGCGCCGAGCTGAACGGCCTGGTCGCGGCCATGCAGCAGGAGGACACCCAGCACGCGTCGCCCGCCGACCTGGCCGACCCGCTGTGGCTCGGCCTGCTGCGCGCGATGTCCGGCGCGTGGCGGTCCAACGAGCAGGGCGCCCGGTCCGCGGTCGAGATCAGCCAGGACGAGCTCAACGCGCTGACCGGCATGGTCGCCGTCACCCAGCCGAACAGCCCGATCCTGCTCGGTTCGGGAGACAGCCCGATCCCGGTCACGATCACGAACAAGCTCGACGTCCGGGTGACCGTGCGGATCACGCTGGCCGACACGCCCGGCATCAGGAAGCTCGACCTCGCCGACCAGGTGCTTCCCGCCCGCGGTGAGCGCGTCGTGCGGGTGCCGGTCGAGGTCCTGCGGTCCGGCCGGTTCCCGGTCAACGTCCGGCTGACCACTCCCGAGGGCGTCGCACTGGGTGACGCTGTCAAGCTGGAGGTGTCGTCGTCCGCCTACGGCACGATTACGGTGATCATCACCGTGATCGCCGCGATCGCGCTCGTCCTGCTTTCCGGGCGGCGCATCTACAAGCGGGTCCGCGCTCGCAACGGCGAGAGCGGTGACGCACCGTCCATCGAGAACGTGACACCGGAGAAGTCGAGCGCGTGAGCGAGACAGCCACGACCACCGAACCAGAGCAGCAGAAGCAGGAGCCGTCGGTCGCCAGGGCCAGTGGCTCGATGGCGATCGCGACGATCGTCAGCCGCGTCACCGGCCTGCTGTCCAAGGTGCTGCTGGTCGCGGCACTCGGCATCGGCACCCTCAACGACTCGTACCAGGCGGCCTCGACGCTGCCGACGATGATCAACGAGTTGCTCCTCGGCGGCATCCTGACCAGCGTGGCGATCCCGCTGCTGGTCCGTGCCGAGAAGGAGGACGGCGACGGCGGCGAGTCGTACGCCCAGTGGCTGATCAGCATGGGGACGGCGATCCTCGGTGTCGGCACGGTGATCGCCGTGGCGTGCGCGCCGCTGCTCACCTCGCTGTTCATCGCCGACTCGCCGAACGCGAACCGGGACCTGGTCACGGCGTTCGCCTACCTGGTGCTGCCGGGCATCGTGTTCTACGGCCTGACGGCACTGATCGGCGCCGTGCTCAACGCCCGGCACGTGTTCGGCCTGCCCACCTGGGCTCCGGTCCTGAACAACCTGGTCGTGATCTGCGTCCTCGGCGTCTACTGGATGCTTCCCGGCGAGATCACGCTCAACCCCGTCTCCATGACCGACAGCCACGTGCTGGTGCTCGGTCTCGGCACCGCACTCGGTGTGGCGGTGCAGGCGTTGGTGCTGTTCCCGGCGCTGCGCAGGACCGGCTTCCGGTTCAAGTGGCGCTTCGGCTGGGACGCCCGGCTCGCCGAGTTCGGCAACCTCGCCTTCTGGGTGCTGCTCTACGTCGGCCTCGGTTTTGCCAGCATGACGGTGCTGACCAAGGTGGCCACGCACGGCGACGGCGCGCTGGCGGCGTTCAACTTCCAGTGGCTGATCGCTCAGGTGCCCTACGGCGTCCTCGGCGTCTCTCTGCTGACCGCGCTCATGCCGAAGATGAGCCGGGCGGCGGCGAACAACGACAACGACGCGATCGTGCGCGACCTGCTGTTCGGCAACCGCATGTCGTCGATTCTGCTCATGCCGTTCAGCGTCCTGATGACCGTTTCCGGTGTGGCGATCGGCCTCGCCGCGTTCGGGTTCGGCAAGTCGGGCGTGGAAGGTGGCACGGCGGTCGGCCTGGCGCTCGCGCTGTCCGCGTTCGGTCTGGTGCCGTACGCGGTCACGTTGCTGCAGCTGCGGGTCTTCTACGCGATGAAGGACGCGCGCACGCCGACGTTGATCCAGGCGCTGATCGTGGCCGTCCGGATCGGTCTTCTGTACTTCTTCCTCGCGGTGTCCCAGCCCGAGCAGCTCGCCGTCGGCGTGTCGCTCGCGATGTCGCTCAGCTTCGTCTTCGGCGCGGTCGTCGGTCAGGTCTGGCTGCGGATCCGCCTCGGGCGGCTGCGCACCGGCTTCACCATCTGGACCGTCTGTCTCACGGTGGTGGCGTCCGCGCTGGCCTTCGCGGTCGCCAAGGGCGTGAACTCGCTGCTCCTGGACTTGATCGGGTTCTCGAAGCCGGTTGTGGCCGCCTGGTTCGAGACCATTGTGGTGACTTTGATCGGTTTGCCGCTCGCGTTCGGCCTTTTGGCGGCGTTCCGGGTACCCGAGATGAAGCCGGCCATCGACAAGATCAACCGTTTGGTGCGGCGGCGGTGACTCCGGCCCGTGAGCGTCTTCCCGTACCCTCGTGCCCGTGAGTAGCGGAGTTCACGCCGCCCTTGTCCCCGGCGGCGTCATCGGCAACGGCCGATACCGCCTGCTCGCGAAATCAGGCGCGGACGCCCGGTCCAACGCCGAACTGTGGCGGGCGAGAGACGGTCAGCTCAACCGGGACGTCGCGATGACCGTGCTGCTCGGCGACCTCGCGGACAACGAAGCCGCGGCCCGTGCCCGCCGGACCGTCGAGCGCGCGATGCACGCGGCGTCGTTCACACACCCCGGCGTCTCCAGGGTGATCGACGTGCTCACGCCGGGCACCGGCATCCGCCCGGACGAGGGCATCCTCGGCATGGTCATCGCCGAGTGGACCCAGGGCACCGACCTGATGGACCTCATCGCGGAGGGTCCGCTGCCGGCGGGCGCCGCGACCCGCCTGCTCGAACCGCTGGGCGCCGCCATCGAGGGCGCGCACCACGCCGGTCTCGTGCTGGGCGCCGACCACCCGCAGCGCATCCGGGTCACCTCGGACGGCCGCCTGCGCCTCGCGTTCCCCGGTCCTCGGCCGGACGCGATCGCGCGCGACGACGTCAAGGGCCTGGGCGCGATCCTGTACCTGCTGCTCACCGGGCGGTGGGCGCTGCCGGGCGGTCCGCAGGGCGTGCCGGTTGCGCCGACCGGGCCCGATGGCTCCGTGGTCGCACCGAACGCGTTGCACCCGTACCTGCCGCACGACCTGTCGTCCGTCGCGGTGCGTTCGCTGGAAGACACCTCGGTGGGTGGCATCCGCACGTCCGCGGCGATCCTGCAGGTCCTCGACCAGATCGCGGCCGAGGAAGCCCAGACCTCGCTGATCCCGGCCGTGTCGTCGAAACGAGATGACGACGACGACCAGGTCGTGTGGACGACACAGCGTCCACGGCAGGACAAGCAGCAGAAGAAGAAGCTGTGGATCAGCGTCGCGGTGCTCGCCGTCGCCACGCTGACCGTGATCGTCTGGCTGAGCGTGCAGATCGTCGGGTTCTTCAGCGACGAGCCGTCCAAGGGCGGCGGCCCGACCGTGGTGATCAACCAGCCGGGGTCGAACGGCCAGTCCGCGCCGGTGCCCACGCCGGCCGGACCGGTGCAGCCGGGCCAGATCGGCGTCTACGACGTGACGAACCAGCCGGACAACGCGAACCAGGCGAGCCGGGCGGTCGACAACAACGCGACCACGTTCTGGCGGACGGACAACTATTTCCAGCAGTTCCCGGCCATGAAGCCGGGCATCGGGCTGATGGCGTCGTTCGCCGAGCCGGTGAAGCTGGCGTCGGTCACGATCACCTCGCCCAGCAAGGACACGCACGTCGAGATCCGGGTGGCGTCGTCGCTCGACGCGCCGCTGGAGGAGACCAAGGTCATCGGGGTCGCGAACCTGTCCGACGGGCAGACGCAGATCCAGCTCAACGAGCACGATCCGACCGCGCACGTGCTGATCTGGATCACGCAGCTGACGAACTCCGGCGGCGGCAAGAACCAGACGGAGATCCGCGAGATCCTCTACACGAGGGCCCAGTAGAACTACGCGGGCACTCCGGGTAGACCTGTCCGGGTGATCTGTGATCACGCTCGCTAAAGTGCGTTGCGTGACCGCCGCAGCCAGCTCGGACGCCGATCTCATCTCGGCCCACGCCGCAGGTGACCCCTACGCGTTCTCGGAGCTGGTGAAACGGCACCGCGACCGGATGTGGGCGGTGGCGTTGCGCACGCTGCGCGATCCCGAAGAGGCGGCGGACGCCCTCCAGGAGGCGTTCATCTCGGCCTTCCGGGCGGCAGCGTCGTTCCGCGCGGAGTCGCAGGTCACCACCTGGCTTCACCGGATCGTGGTCAACGCGTGCCTCGACCGGATGAGACGGCGACAAACAAGACCGACAGTGCCGCTGCCCGAGGCCGGTCCCGGCGAGCCCGTCGCGCCGCGTGACGCGATGAGCGACCGCGAGACCAGCCTGATGGTGCAGCAGGCGTTGATGGAGTTGCCGGAGGAGCAGCGGGCGCCCATCGTGCTCGTCGACGTCGAGGGCTATTCCGTCGCGGAAACGGCGCAGCTCCTGGGCATTGCCGAAGGCACGGTCAAGAGCCGGTGTGCGCGAGGTCGCGCCAAGCTCGCCAAAGTTCTCGGGCACCTCAGGAACCGAATCGCAGATGCGAACGTCCCAGCTGACGGTGTGAATGTGCAAGAGCAACGTCAGTGGGAGGGCCGATGACCGGCATGGAGCGCGTGCCGATGGGTCCGCCGTGGTCTGTGGACCTCATCGCGGACCTGCACGCGGGCGTGCTGCCCCCTGAGGTCGCCGCACAGCTGCGTCCGAGGGTCGAGGCGGACCCTGAGGCCAGGGAGGTCCTGCAGGCGCTGGACGCGACGCTGGCGGACCTGGAGGCGTTGCCCCCGATCCCGATGCCGGACCACGTGGCCGCCCGGATCGACGCGGCGCTGGCGGCCGAGGCCCGTCCGGCCGCACCCGTCGTGTCGCTGGACGAGGCCCGCAAGCGCCGCAACCGCAGGCTAGGCCTCGGCGGTGGCGTGCTGGTGGCCGCCGCGGCCGCGTTCGGCGTCGTGTTCGCCGTTTCCCCTGGTGGACAACAGGCGAACACCCCCGGTGACGCCGCGCCCGCACCGACGACGAACTCGAACGTCTCTGCTCCGCTGAGCTTGAAGCGGGACGAGCTGGGCTCCGCGGTCGGTGAAGTGCTCAAGGCGCAGAACTACGGCCCGCTGGAGACGCCCGACCGGTTGGCCGGCTGTCTGAAGGGCGGCGGCATCACCAGTTCGGGCAACCCGCTCGGCATCAGCCCGATCAACCTCGAGGGCAAGGACGCGGTGATGGCGATCCTGCCGGCCGGTCTCGGGAAATACCGCCTGGTCGTGCTGGACCCCACCACCTGCGGGCCGGACCAGCCGGCGGGCGTTCTCGCGGACACGACCGTGGGCCAGAGGTAGTCGTTCAAGTCACGGAATTAGCTGCACCTACGATCCGTTGAGCCAGTCAGACGACGAGATCGAGGAGTTGCAGAGCCGTGAGCGTGCGCAACGTGATCATCATTGGATCGGGACCGGCGGGCTACACCGCGGCGGTCTACGCGGCACGCGCGCAGCTGGAGCCCCTGGTCTTCGAGGGTTCGCAGTACGGCGGCGCCCTGATGACGACGACCGAGGTCGAGAACTACCCGGGCTTCCGCGACGGCATCATGGGCCCCGAACTCATGGAGCAGATGCGCGAGCAGGCGACGCGCTTCGGTGCCGAGCTGCGCGCGGAGGACGTCGAGTCCGTCGAGCTGACCGGTGAGATCAAGAAGGTCGTCGCGAACGGCGTCGAGTACGAGGCCCGCGCGGTCATCCTCGCGATGGGCGCGGCGGCCCGGTACCTGAACATCCCCGGCGAGCAGGAGCTGCTCGGCCGCGGTGTGTCGGCCTGTGCCACGTGCGACGGCTTCTTCTTCCGCGACCACGACATCGCGGTGGTCGGCGGCGGCGACACGGCGATGGAGGAAGCGACGTTCCTCACTCGCTTCGCCAAGTCCGTCACGCTGATCCACCGCCGCGAGGAGTTCCGCGCCTCCAAGGTCATGCTCGAGCGCGCCCGCGCCAACGAGAAGATCAAGTGGCAGCTGAACACGCAGGTCACCGACGTGCTGGGTGACGGCACGGTCTCGTCGATCAAGGTCAGGGACACCCGGACCGGCGCCGAGTCCGAACTGCCCGTCACCGGCTTCTTCCTGGCGATCGGCCACGACCCGCGCTCGGCGCTCGTCAAGGGTCAGGTCGACCTGGACGAAGAGGGGTACGTCGTCACGAAGGGCAAGACTTCCTACACGAACCTGGACGGCGTGTTCGCCGCCGGCGATCTCGTCGACCACGAATACCGCCAGGCCATCACCGCCGCGGGCTCCGGTTGCAGCGCCGCGATCGACGCGGAGCGGTGGCTCGCCGAGCACGGCGAGGAGCACGCCGAGATCGCGGCCGAGGCCGTCGGTGGCGGCTACGGCAAGAGCAACTGAAGTTTCTTCGAGTTCTAGGAGAGAACATGGCAGGCGCCACCGTCACGGTGACCGACAAGTCGTTCGCGGACGACGTGCTGACCAGCGAGAAGCCCGTGCTGGTCGACTTCTGGGCGACCTGGTGCGGCCCGTGCAAGATGGTTGCGCCGGTGCTGGAGGAGATCGCCGCTGAGCACAGCGAGAAGCTCACCATCGCCAAGGTCGACATCGACGCCAACCCGTCGATCGCCCGCGACTACCAGATCATGTCCGTGCCGACGCTGATCCTGTTCCAGGGCGGCCGTCCGGTGAAGCAGATCGTCGGCGCGAAGCCCAAGGCCGCGCTGCTCAACGACCTGCAGGACGTTCTGGCCTGACAAAAAGTTGCATGAGCTAAGAAAGTCTCTTGCAACGCGCAACATGACCCGCCCGTCTATCGATAAGACGGGCGGGTCATGTTCGTTTTTCGGTACCGGGAACGTGATCTCGGTACGACTGTGAGTAGCCCTGCATCGATCACTGAGCGCAGCAGGGCACAATGAGGGCTTCCCAACTGACGCGCCGACCAGGTTCGGCGCCCTAGTCGAGCGAGGGTGCATGCAGCTGCTCCGCCGCGGGGACGTCGGAAGTGATGTTGCCGAGATCCGGTCGACCCTGACCAGGCTCGGAATGCTTCCGCCTACCGACCCCCAGGCGCCGCCGGTGTTCGACCAGCAGGTCGAGCACGCCGTGCGCGCGTTCCAGCAGCAGCGGGGGCTGATCATCGACGGCATCGTCGGCCCGGCGACCTACCGCGCGCTGCGCGACGCGACGTTCTCACTCGGCGACCGTCCGCTCGCGTTCCTGATGTCGCAGCCGACCACCGGCGACGACGTGCTGATGCTGCAGGAACGCCTGCTGGAGCTCGGCTACGACGCCGGTCGCGCCAACGGCGTGTTCGGCCAGCAGACCGAGCAGGCGCTGAAGAACTTCCAGCGCGACTACGGCCTGATCGTGGACGGCATGTGCGGCCCGGACACCGTGCGCGCGTTGCGCCAGCTCCAGCCGAAGGTCCGCGGTGGCCGTCCGGTGCTGCTGCGCGAGCAGGAACGGGTCCGCAGCGCGGGTTCGCGGTTGTCGGGCAAGCGCATCGTCATCGACCCCGGACACGGCGGCCAGGACCGCGGTGTGGTGGTGGACGGCGTGTCCGAGGCCGACCTGATGCTGGACCTCGCCCGCCGGCTGGAAGGCAAGATGGCCGCCACCGGCATGGAGGCGCTGCTCACCCGCGGGCCGGACAACTGCCCGGACGAGGCGGAGCGCGCCCGGTTCGCGAACGAGGCCGGCGCCGATCTGATCCTGTCGCTGCACGCCGACGGCAACTCGTCGCCGAACGCGCAGGGCGTGGCGACGTTCCACTACGGCACCGGCAACGGCACGTCGTCCACGGTGGGCGAGGCGCTGGCCGGGTTCATCCAGCGCGAGGTCACCGCGCGCACGTCGATGTCGAACTGCGGTTCGCACCCCAAGACGTGGGACCTGCTGCGGCTCACCCGCTGCACGGCCGTCCGCGTCGAGGTCGGGTACCTCACGAACACCGAGGACCGCGCGCGCCTGGCGACGCCCGGCTTCCGCGACATCGTGGCCGAGGGCATCCTCGTCGCCGTGAAGCGTCTCTACCTACTCGGCAAGGACGACCAGCCAACAGGCACGTTCACGTTCAACGACCTGCTGCGCTACGAGATGGCCAAGGGCTGACGTTCCGGACGCAACGCGGGGGCCCCCCCGTTGTCAGGGGGGGGCAGTGGGGCCCCCCCCGGGAGTGAGGACGGGGGGGGC
>NZ_JAAMPJ010000006.1:0-225008 GCF_011067745.1 Lentzea alba | reverse complement strand
GTGCCCGCCCCCTGGGGGGCCCCAACGTTGCCCGTGTCTTCTGGGGGGGCCCCCCGCGTTGCTGTCAGACGGGGCGGAAGCTGGGTTCCGCGGTCGAGACGGTGACGCTGTTGAGGAGACGTTCGAGGGCGGCCTCGACGTCCTCCTTCCACGTGATGGCGCTGCGCAGCTCCAGGCGCAACCGGGGCCAGCGCGGGTGCGGCCGCACGGTCTTGAAGCCGACGCTCGTGAGGAACTCCGCCGGCGTGACGCAACTGGGTTCGTCGTCGTCCGGGCGCATGTCGCCGAACGCCTCGACGGCCTTCACGCCACGACGCGTCAGATCCTTCGCCACGGCCTGCACGAGCACGCGCGCGAGTCCTCCCCCTCGGAACTCCGGAAGGATGTCCAGTGACGTCATGAGGACCGCGTCCGGGCTGACCGGGGACGTGGGGAAGGCGGCGCTGCGCGGAACGGCGGCCGGAGGTGCGTAGAACACCGAACCTGCGGGAATGCCGTCGCAGTAGATGAGACGACCGCACGAACCCCATTCGAGCAGGACGCTGGAGACCCAGGCTTCCTTCTCGAACTCGGTGTCGCCGTATTCCTCCGCTTGTTCGCGCAGGTGAGGGGCGAGCTCCCAGAAGACGCACGTCCTGCTGTGCTTGGACAGATGCTCCAGGTTGTCCAGCGTGACGCCCACAACGCGTCGCGACACCCCGACCTCCACCCCTTGGCACACACAGTGAACCCATACGAGGGTAGGCGAATGTGACGGAACCCGGAAGGCGCGTGCCCTGAACGGGATGACGGTTACACTCGCTCGGGACAATTCCTGATCAGGAGTCCCACATGACTGTGCCCGGACAGCCCGCCAAGCAGGGCCCCAGAAGCCTTGACCCCCACCTCCGCCGCTACGCAGCGCGCACGGCAGGGATGACGGCATCGGAGATCCGGGCACTTTTCGCAGTCGCGTCCCGCCCCGAGGTCGTGTCGCTGGCCGGCGGTATGCCGCACCTAGCAGCGCTGCCGCTGGAATCGCTGTCGGCCGAGATCGGTGATCTCGTGGCCGCCGAAGGCCTGGTGGCGCTGCAGTACGGCTCGGCGCACGGTGTTCCGCTGCTGCGCGAGCAGATCTGCGACGTCATGGCGCTGGAAGGCATCAACGGCCACCCGGACGACGTGGTGGTGACCGTCGGCTCGCAGATGGGCCTCGACATGGTCACCCGGATCTTCTGCGACCCCGGTGACGTGGTGATCGCCGAGGGACCCTCCTACGTGGGTGCTCTCGGGTCGTTCACCGCGTACCAGGCGCAGGTCGTGCACGTCGCGATGGACGCTGACGGGCTCGTGCCGTCGTTGCTGCGAGAGGCGCTCGAAGCCTGCAAGCGTGCTGGTCAGCGGGTCAAGTTCCTCTACACGATCCCGAACTTCCACAACCCGGCCGGTGTGACGCTGGCGGTGTCGCGGCGGGCCGAGATCCTGGAGATCTGCCGCTCGTACGGCGTGCTGGTCGTGGAGGACAACCCGTACGGGCTGCTGGGGTTCGACGGTCAGACGTACCCGGCGCTGCGGTCCATGGACCCGGACAACGTGGTGTACCTCGGGTCGTTCTCGAAGACCTTCGCCGCCGGCCTGCGGGTCGGCTGGGTGCTGGCGCCGCATGCGGTGCGCGAGAAGCTGGTGCTGGCGGCCGAGTCGGCCACCCTGTGCCCGCCGACGCTGAACCAGATGATCGTGTCGCGGTACCTGTCGACCCAGGACTGGAAGGGTCAGATCAAGACCTACCGCGAGGCGTACCGGGAGCGCCGGGACGCGGCGGTGTCCGCTCTCGAGCAGCACATGCCGCAAGGTTCCACGTGGAACATTCCGAACGGCGGCTTCTACGTCTGGGTGACGGTGCCGGAGGGCATCGACACGAAGGCGATGCTGCCGCGCGCCGTGACGGCCCGCGTGGCGTACGCGTCCGGTACCGGGTTCTACGCGGACGGCTTCGGCTCCCGCCAGTTGCGCATCTCGTACTGCTACCCGACCCCTGAGCGCATCCGTGAGGGCGTCCGCCGCCTGGCGAACGTCATCGAGGAAGAGATGCAGCTGCACGCGACCTTCGGGGCGACCCCGGGCCGTCAGCTGTCCGGGCCGCAGACCCCGTCGCCCGACACCGCCTGATCCTTGGAGTTTTGCTGTGGCTGACCGCATGGTCGCTGTGCTGTCCGGTGGGCTTTCCCACGAACGCGAGGTCTCGATCCGCTCGGGTCGCCGGTTGTCGGCGGCCCTGCGGTCGGCGGGCGTGACGGTGGAGGAGTGGGACGCCGACGCCTCGTTGCTGACGCGTCTTCGTGATCACCGCCCGGATGCCGTCGTCGTCGCGCTGCACGGCGGCGAGGGCGAGAACGGTTCGGTGCAGGCGATCCTCGAGATGTTCGGGGTGCCGTACGTGGGCACCGACTCGCGGGCGTGCCGCCGGGCGTGGGACAAGCCGACTGCGAAGGCCGAGCTGGCCCGTGCCGGGCTGCTGACGCCGGAGTGGGTCGTGCTGCCGCACGCGACGTTCCGCGAGCTGGGTGCCAAGCCGGTGCTCGACGCGATGGTCTCGACGCTGGGACTGCCGTTGATGCTGAAGCCGGATCAGGGTGGCTCGGCGCTGGGCGCACACGTGGTCCGTGACGCCGCCGATCTGCCCGCGGCGATGGTCGGGTGCCTGGCGTACGGCGACACCGTGCTGGCCGAGCAGTTCATCTCCGGCGTGGAGGTGGCCGTGACGGTGGTCGATGGTCCTGACGGTCCGACCGCGCTGCCGGCGGTCGAGATCGTGCCGGAGAGCGGTGTGTACGACTACACGGCTCGGTACACCGCGGGGCTGACCGACTTCCACGCGCCGGCTCGGCTGGACGCTGCTTCGGCCAAGGCGGTCGGGGAGCTCGCCGTGGCGGCGCACCGGTTGCTCGGGCTGCGGGACGTGTCGCGGACCGACGCGGTGGTGGCCGAGGACGGGTCCGTCTACTTCCTCGAAGTGAACGTGTCGCCGGGCCTGACTGAGACGTCGCTTCTGCCGATGGCCGTCGAGGCGGCGGGGCAGTCGTTGGGCGAGATTTACGCCGGTTTGATCGAGCGCGCTGTCGCTCGTTGATCTCTTCTCATAGGTGACGCCCCGTATCCGTTTGGATGCGGGGCGTCATCGTCACCGTGACATAAGGCCCGTGGGTGATCCTATGGACCTACTCCGATGTCCGAATTGTCGTTTCTGGGCTCATCATGCCGATGATGCGTTCAAGATCGTCAACTGACCCGAATTCGACGACGATCCGGCCCTTTCGCTGCCCGAGTTCGACCTTCACGCGGGTGTCGAAGTTGTCCGAGAGGCGCTCGGCGAGCTCCTGCAGACCGGGCGCGTGCATCTGCTTGCGCGGGGCGGCCTTCTCCTTTTTGGGCTTCTCGTTCTTCGCGATCGTCACCGCTTCTTCGGTCGCGCGGACCGACATGCCCTCGGCGACGATCCGTGCCGCGAGGTCTTCCTGCGTGCCGGCGTCGTCGAGACCGAGCAGCGCCCGCGCGTGGCCCGCGCTGAGAACGCCCGCCGCCACCCGTCGCTGGACGGGGAGGGGGAGCTTCAGCAGCCGGATGGTGTTCGTGACGACGGGGCGGCTGCGGCCGATGCGGTCCGCGAGTTCCTCGTGCGTGACGCCGAACTCCTCGAGCAGCTGCTGGTAGGCCGCCGCCTCTTCGAGCGGGTTGAGCTGGACGCGGTGGATGTTCTCCAGCAGCGCATCGCGCAGCATCACGTCGTCGGCGGTCTGCCGCACGATCGCCGGGATGGTCTTGAGCCCGGCCTGCTGGGTCGCCCGCCACCGGCGCTCGCCCATGACGAGCTCGTAGGTGTCGGCGGTGAGCTCGCGAACCACGATCGGCTGCATGAGCCCGAACTCCTTGATGGAGAACGAGAGCTCGTTGATCGCGTCCGGGTCGAACACCTGGCGCGGCTGCTTGGGGTTGGTCTTGATCGCGGTGACCGGCACCTCCCGATACACCGCACCCGCGACCTCACCGGCCAGCTGTTGGGTTTTCGCCGCTGCCCCGTTGCCGGCCGCCCCGTTCCCAGCCGCGGCGGGGCGGATGGTGCTGGGCGCACCGGGCGGAGGACCCTGCGGGATCAATGCGGCCAGGCCGCGCCCGAGTCCGCCCTTGCGCTGCTCCGTCATGCGCCCTCCTCCTTGGCCCCGCGGATCGCGATCTCCTTCGCGGCGTCGAGGTAGCTCATCGACCCGCGCGAGCCCGGGTCGTACGTCAACACCGTCTGCCCGAATCCTGGTGCCTCGGAGACCTTCACGCTGCGCGGAATCACGGTCTTGAGGGCGACGTCGCCGAAGTGGCCGCGCACCTCACTGGTCACCTGGTCCGCGAGCTTCGTGCGGCCGTCGTACATCGTGAGGAGGATCGTCGAGATCGCGAGGTCCGGGTTCAGGTGCTGCTGCACGAGCTCGATGTTGCGCAGCAGCTGGCTCAGCCCCTCCAGCGCGTAGTACTCGCACTGGATCGGGATGAGGACCTCCTGGGCCGCGACCATCGCGTTGACGGTCAGCAGGCCGAGGCTCGGCGGGCAGTCGATGAAGACGTAGTCGGGCTGCAGCTGGTCGAGCGCCTCGGGGGAGAGCGCCTCCTTCAGCCGCGACTCGCGGGCAACCATCGAGACGAGCTCGATCTCGGCGCCGGCAAGGTCGATCGTCGCGGGCACGCAGAACAGGTTCGGCGACGTCGGGCTGACCTGAGCGGCCTCCGCGATGGAGATCTCGCCGATGAGCACCTCGTAGACACTCGGCGTGCCGCTGCGGTGCTCGACCGCGAGCGCCGTGCTGGCGTTGCCCTGCGGGTCGAGGTCGATCACGAGGACCTTGAGCCCGTGGATCGCGAGCGCCGCCGCGAGGTTCACCGTGCTCGTCGTCTTACCGACGCCACCCTTCTGGTTGGCGACCGTGATCACCCGGCGGCGGGTAGGCCGGGGGAGCAACGACTCGTCGGGGTGCAGCACGCTTGCCGCACGAGCCGCCTCTTCTGCAATCGGGGTCCACACCACGGCGCTGTCATCTCCGTTGTTGGTCGGCTTGGCTTTGGGTTTGGAGGTCTTCGTTTCACGTGGAACATCGGCTGCTTGAAACTCCGGGTACACGCTCACCGATCCCTCCGCGTCTGGCGCTCGACGATCAGCACCGTCGTAGGCACCTCAAGTACGTCCGCTCCCACGACGACGACCGAGGGATTCGCGCCCCCAGCTTTGAGCACCGCAGCGCCGTCGCGGTCCAACTCTTCCTGCGCGCGCTCGCCCTTGAGCGCGACCATCCGCCCCCCGCCCTTGAGCAGGGGCAGGCACCACTTCGCGAGCTTCTCCAACGGAGCCACAGCCCTCGCCGTAGCCACGTCGCAGTTCTTCAACTGAGCCCTGATCGGTCCTTCCTCCGCACGCCCGCGGAGGACGGTGACGTTGTCGAGGCTCAGCCGTTCCTTCACCTCTTCGAGCCACGCGATGCGGCGCGCCATCGGCTCTAGCAACGTGATCCTCAGGTCCGGCCGCACGATGGCCAACGGCACACCAGGCAACCCGGCTCCCGATCCCACATCCACAACGCGCTCGTTCTGATGGAACAGCTCCTCGATCACCGCCGAGTTGAGCACGTGCCGTTCCCAAATCTTGTCGACCTCACGAGGACCAATAAGTCCGCGCTCGACGCCGTACTCCTCCAGGAGTCGAACGAACTCGGCAGCACGGTCAACGTACTCACCGAAGACGAGCTTCGCGTTGTCGGGCAACTCCCCGGCCATGTTCTCCGTCCGTGAGCGTTTCACGTGAAACCACGCGGCGGCGACGTTCCGGCGGCCGGTGGAAAAGCTGGCGAATGCCAGGGCACCATCATGACGGATCGACCGTGCGCTCCGCCAAATCCTGAGCGCTGTTTCACGTGAAACTTGGGGGAAAGTTGCGTCCGACCATCTACACGGTGACTCATCCGCGTCCATCTGTCGGCGCTGGGCTGGTTTCGACGATGGCTCATCCGGCTGGCGGGGCGTTGTTGGAGGGGAAGGTGCGGGGGCTGCGTCGGCTCGGTGTCGATGTGTTGGTGTCTGCTCAGACTGATGGTGAGCGGGTGGAGTGCGATCTGGTGGACCAGGCGCGGGCGGTTGCCGCGGCTGGGCTTCGGTTCGTGTGCTTTCCGATTGAGGATCGGACAGTGCCTGATGTGGCTTCGGCGGTGGCGGTCGTGGAACCGCTGTATGAGATGTATCGGGGCGGGGCGCATGTGGTGTTCCACTGCTGGGCTGGGATTGGGCGGTCTTCGTTGTTGGCCGGGTTGTTGTTGGGGATGGATGGGGTGGCGCCTGGGGAGGCTTGGCGGGTGATTTCGGAGGCTCGGGGGATGCCGGTGCCGGACACGGGGGAGCAGGAGGAGTGGTTGGCTGGGTGGTGGGAGGGCCGGTTTCACGTGAAACGATGAGGGGGCGGCTTGCGTGGGCCGGTCACCTTGCGTGGGCCGGTCACCTTGCGTGGGTGGTTGCGCGGGCCGGGAGGTAAAGCCCCGATCGCGACGCGTGGGTGCGTCACCGCTACCCAGCCGATTGTTGCCCACCGGGGCATGCGCTCCTGCCAACCCGGCGCGGCAAGGTCCTGCCAACCCATCCGCGCCTCACCCAGCGCGGCATCACACCGGGGCGTACCCCATCGAGGCATTGCCTGGCGTACCCGTCCTCGTCTCCGTGGTCCTGGTCCGTGGTCTGGACAGCAAACGGCCCCTGGTTCCGGGGAACCAGGGGCCGTTGTACAGCGGTTGCCGTCAGGGCTTCGGGAAGATGATTACCCGGCGCTGCGGCTCCTCGCCTTCGCTCTCGCTGTGCACGCCCGCTACTGCGGCCACGGCGTCGTGGACCACCTTGCGTTCGAAGGGAGTCATGGGGTGCAGGCGGGCGCGTTCGCCGGAGGCGAGGACCTTTTCGGCGGTGGTGCGGCCCATTTCGGCCAGTTCGGCTCGGCGGCCTGCTCGCCACTGGGCGATGTCCAGCATGAGGCGGGAGCGGACTCCCGTTTCTTGTTGGACGGCCAGGCGGGTGAGTTCTTGGAGGGATTCGAGGACGTTGCCTCGGGGGCCCACCAGCTTGGACAGGTCCTCGCCGCCGTCGATGCTGACGATGGCGCGGCCGCTTTCCACGTCCAGGTCGATGTCGCCGTCGTAGTCGAGCAGGTCCAGCAGGCGTTCTAGGTAGTCGCCTGCGATGTCGCCTTCTTGGACGAGCAGGTCCTCGGTCTTGGACTGGGACTGCGGCTCGGCTTCGGCCTCAGCCGGCGACGACGCCTCCACGTCGTCGGTCGCCTGCAAGGTCTCCGACACGATGTCTCCTCTCCGGGGCAAACGCCCGAAATCAGCGGCGCTTCTTGCTGCCCGGCTTCTTGCTGGTGGATCGGCCTGGAGTCAGGCCGGGAATCTCGGTGTTGGGCGTGCTGCCGTTCGTGTTGTCGGCAGCAGGCTTCTTCGGCGTGCCGCTGGGGCCTGCGGTCGGCATGCGCTTGGCGCCGTTCGCGGGCTTGGCGCCCGGTGCGGGCTTCTTCGGGTTGACCGGCTTGGCGCCTGGCTTCGGGGCGAGGGCCTGGCGCGTTTCCACGACCGCGGCCTTCTTCTCTTCTTCTTCGGCGTCGATGCGCTTGTAGACGAAGTGCTGCTGGCCGAGCGTCCAGCCGTTGTTGGACAGCCAGTACAGCAGGATCGCCACCGGGAAGAAGAAGCCACCGACCAGGACGCCCAGCGGGAAGATGTAGAGCGTCAGCTTGTTCATGATGGCCGTCTGCGGGTTGTCCAGCGCGGCCGGGTTCTGGCGGGCGACCGAGTGGCGGGACGTGAAGTGGGTCGCGATGGACGCCACGATCATCAGCGGCACGGACAGCAGGATGACGTTCAGGCGCTCGGTGCCGTACTGGGCCAGCTGGTCGGACGGCATCGTGATGAACGTCGAGAGGTTGGTGCCGAAGAGCTTGGCGTTGACGAACGAGTCGACGCCCTGCTTGTCGAAGAAGTAGACCTCGCCCCAGCCGGGCTTGAACGAGCGCAGCACGTGGAACAGACCGATGAACACCGGGATCTGCACCAGCATCGGCAGGCAGCCGCCGAGCGGGTTCACGCCGTGCTCGGACTGGAGCTTCTGCATCTCCTGGGCCTGGCGCTGGCGGTCGTTCGGGTACTTCTTCTTGATCTTCTGCATCTCCGGCGCGAACTCCTGCATCTTTCGCATGGAGCGCACCTGGCCGACGAACGGCTTGAAGAGGATGGCGCGGAGGGTGAAGACCAGGAAGATCACGGCCAGCGCCCAGGCGAAGCCGCTCGACTCACCGAAGACCTTGCCGAACACCCAGTGCCAACACCACAAGATGAAGGACACCGGGTAGTAGATGAAGTTGAGCACGGAGCTACTCCTCGGTGGGTACGTCGGGGACCTGCCGCCTCGGCGGAACGGGGTCCAGGCCTCCAGGGTGCCAGGGTCCGCAGCGCAGCAACCGGCGGATGGTCAGCCAGGTTCCGCGCAGCGCGCCGTGGACGGTCAGCGCCTCCACCGCATACGCGCTGCAGCTCGGGTAGAACCGGCATGTGGGCGGCAGCAGCGGCGAGATGAAACGCCGGTAGAAGTGCACCGGCAGCAGTGCGACCTTCGCGGGCAACGTGGTCATCGCGGCACCTTGCCCGTGAGGAGTTTGCGCAGCGCAGAGGAAAAGTCTGCGGCGAGCTCCGAGCTCGACGCCTCTGCTGCCGGTGCCAATGCCCGGACCACCACCAGAGTTCCCGGTGGCAGGTCGGCCAGGACCGGGCGAACCACGTGACGCAGACGCCGGTAGACGCGGTGGCGGACCACCGAGTTGCCGACTGTTTTGCTCACGACGAAGCCCACCTTGGACGAATCCAAGGTGGGCACGTCTGGCATCAAGGCGTGGACGACCAACCGGGGTCGTCCGGCGCGGCGGCCTCGGCGGACCACCAGGCCGAAGTCCTGGCTGCGGGTGAGCCGGGCGGCCGGTGGGAGCACGACGACGCTGCGCTTACCAGCCGCTGTCAGGCGGACAGCGTGGCACGGCCCTTGCTACGGCGCGCGGCCAGAATGGCGCGGCCGGCGCGGGTCCGCATGCGCAGCCGGAAGCCGTGCGTCTTCGCGCGGCGGCGGTTGTTGGGCTGGAAGGTGCGCTTACCCTTGCTCACGGTCGGTTCTCCCGGTGCTTCACTGCTTACAAAGCCTGGTTGGCGTCCCCAACGAGCAGTGGACGTAGGCGCGACAAAGGCGCCCGTCGCAAGCGGGAGACTCCTCTGAGAGTACGCACGCCCGGGTGCCACGACCAAATCGGGGTGGCAGATGCCACGTCTTGTGAGGCGTGGCGGGCCTTGTTACCGTTCTTCCCTCGCGCACGCCGGAGCTGGCGAGGGAGCCGCCACCGTACCGGCATCACAACGCACCGTTTAGTGCACAGTTGTGGATAACTCTGTGGATGCCTCTATTCTCCGTGTCCACGTGTGGAGTCATTGGCTCCGGTGGAGGGGAGGGGAGCGCGGAGGTGTCGAACCAGCAGGTCGATCTTGGTCTCGTGTGGGCCGAGGTGGTGCAGGAGCTCGCCACGAGCCACCTGTCCCCTCAGCAACGCGCGTGGATGAGGGTCACCCGGCCGATCGGTCTGCTCGACGGAACGGCCCTGCTCGCGGCGCCGAGCGACTTCGCGAAAGAGGCGATCGAACGGGCTCTGCGCGACCCGATCACCGCGGCTCTCTCCCGCAGGCTCGGCCGCACGGTCTCCCTGGCGGTGAAGGTCGACTCGCCGGAACCGGTGAGCCCGCCGACCACGCCGATCCCGGTGCAGACGGTCGTTCCGAGCATTCCCACCGGCGACACGCCCGTCCTCGCGGACGAGGCGGTCGTCACATCTGTCAGTGCAAACGCCGACACGGACGGTTCCGACACGGACGAGGTCGACGAAGCCGGCGACGCGCTCGCCGCCGTCACCGAGATCTGGCCGACCTTCAACACGGCGGGCGGCGCGGCGCCGAACGGGAACATGCCGTACACCCGGCCCGCGAACCCGTCTCCGTCGCAGACCCGGCTGAACGAGAAGTACAACTTCGACACGTTCGTCATCGGTGCCTCGAACCGGTTCGCGCACGCCGCCGCGGTCGCGGTGGCCGAGGCTCCCGCCCGGGCGTACAACCCGCTCTTCATCTGGGGTGAGAGCGGCCTCGGCAAGACGCACCTGCTGCACGCCGTCGGGCACTACGCCCAGCGCCTGTTCCCCGGCATGCGCGTGCGGTACGTGTCGACCGAGGAGTTCACCAACGACTTCATCAACTCGCTGCGCGACGACCGCAAGGTCGCCTTCCAGCGCCGCTACCGGGACATCGACGTGCTGCTCGTCGACGACATCCAGTTCCTGGAGGGCAAGGAAGGTACGCAGGAGGAGTTCTTCCACACGTTCAACACGCTCCACAACACGAACAAGCAGATCGTGGTGTCGAGCGATCGGCCGCCCAAGCGGCTGGAGACGCTGGAAGACCGTCTGCGCACGCGGTTCGAGTGGGGTCTGATCACGGACATCCAGCCGCCCGAGCTCGAGACCCGGATCGCGATCCTCCGCAAGAAGGCGGCGCAGGACCGGCTCGCGGCCCCGGCCGACGTGCTGGAGTTCATCGCTTCCCGGATAGAGCGGAACATCCGCGAGCTCGAGGGCGCGCTCATCCGCGTCACGGCGTTCGCGTCGCTCAACCGCCAGCCGGTCGACATCCAGCTCGCCGAGATCGTGCTGCGCGACCTCATCCCCGACTCGCACGCGCCGGAGATCACCGCGCCGACGATCATGGCGGTCACCGCCGAGTTCTTCGGCGTCTCGATCGACGACCTCTGCGGCCCTGGTAAGACGAAGGCGCTCGCGCAGGCGCGGCAGATCTCCATGTACCTGTGCCGCGAGCTGACGGACCTGTCGCTGCCGAAGATCGGCCAGACGTTCGGCGGCCGCGACCACACGACGGTCATGCACGCGGACAAGAAGATCCGCAAGGAGATGGCCGAGCGCCGGCGGATCTACGACCAGGTGCAGGAACTGACGTCCCGGATCAAGCAGCGCGCCCGCCACGCTCCCTGATCCGACCCGGGTAGCAACGAAGGGGTCCTCCGACACGGAGGGCCCCTTTTTCGTTCGCCCGCAACGGGGGGCGCACCCGGGAAGCACAAGCAGACGGAGTCGCACGGGCCGTACGCGCGCGCTCGAACCCAGGTGGAGTCGAGGGGTGCCCGGCCGCCCGGCAAGGCTTTCTGTTCAGCCCCAGCACTCGAAGGGGTGGGGACAACTGGAAAAGTCTGAGACCCAGGCCACGATCTGGCCACGGAAGCCTGTTGAACACCCGGGTACAACTGCCCCGCACCCGGGGACGCACCCGGGGACAACTGTGGACGATCTGTGGATCGAGAGGTGTGCACAACTGGCTGTCCCCGGGTGCGCCGATCTGTCCCCGGGTGCCATCCCCCCTTAGTCCACATGGTGGGTGACACCCTGACCAGCAGGTTCAACACCAGTCCACACAATCCACAGCCCTTACTGTTACTGCTGTTTGATCTCTTCAAGGAAGAACTTCAAAGCAAAACAGCGGGGGATGGTTCCCGGGGATCGGTGCCCGAACCCCGAAGTGACGGGAAGGGCCAGGACGCTCTAACGTGGTTGCTCCGCACCTCGGGTAGCCGAGGGTCGAGGCTCCCTAACCCCCACTGGCACGTTGTCGTGGTTGGGCTTGTCGACTGTCGAGGAAAGGACGCCTCATGAAGATCCGCGTCGAACGCGACGGCCTGGCCGACGCTGTCGCCTGGGTCGCTCGCAGCCTTCCGTCCCGTCCGCCGGTCCCCGTGCTGGGCGGCGTGCTGCTCGACGCGGAGTCGGACGATTCGCTGACGGTCTCCGGGTTCGACTACGAGGTCTCCGCCCAGGTCGGTGTTCCGGCCACGATCGCCGACGGCGGCCGCGCGCTGGTCTCCGGCCGTCTGCTCGCCGACATCACCAAGGCGCTGCCGAACCACCCGGTCGAGATCGCGGTCGACGGCGCTCGGATGATGATCAGCTGTGGCAGCGCCAGGTTCAGCCTCCCGACGATGCCGGTCGAGGACTACCCCGCGCTCCCGTCCATGCCGCAGCTCATCGGTGAGCTTCCGGGCGAGGTCTTCGGCGAGGCGGTCGGTCAGGTCGCCGTCGCGGCCGGCAAGGACGACACGCTCCCGATGCTGACCGGCGTCCGCGTCGAGATCGGCGACGGCAAGCTGACCCTGGTCGCCACCGACCGGTTCCGGCTCGCCATGCGCGAGTTCCCGTGGGAGCCGGACGAGGCGCTCGGCGAGGTCGCCGTGCTCGTCCCGGCCAAGACGCTCGGCGACGCGGCCAAGACGCTCGGCTCGTCCGGCAGCAAGGTCGAGATGTCTCTCGCGGCGAACGACGGTCTGCTCGGTCTGGCGGGTTCCGGCAAGCGCACGACCACCCGCCTGCTCGACGCCGACTTCCCGAAGTACCGCCAGCTGCTGCCGTCCGAGCACTCGGCCGCGGCGATCATCGACATCGACGCGCTGCAGCAGGCGATCAAGCGCGTGTCGCTCGTCGCCGAGCGCGGCACGCAGGTGCGCCTCGAGTTCGTGGACGGCGGTCTGCGTCTGTCCGCCGGTGGCGACGACGAGGGTTCGGCCGAGGAAGAGCTTCCGGTCGAGTACACCGGCGACGCGGTCACGATCGCGTTCAACCCCGGCTACCTGCTCGACGGTCTCGGTGCCGTCCGCACCCAGAAAGTCCACTTGTCCTTCACCACACCCAGCCGACCGGCGTTGCTCAAGCCGGTGGACGAGGATGGGAACGTGGCACCGGGCTACCTGTACCTCCTGATGCCCGTTCGCCTGCCCGGCTAAAACCCTTACCGGGTAACAGAAACGTTTAGGGGAGAACACCGTGCAGCTCGGACTCGTCGGCCTCGGCAAGATGGGTTTCAACATGCGCGAGCGGGTGCGTCGTGCCGGTCACGAGGTGATCGGCTACGACCGCAACCCGGAGGTCAGCGACTCGGAGTCGTTGGCGGACATGGTGTCCAAGCTCGAAGCGCCGCGCGTCGTGTGGGTGATGGTGCCCGCCGGCGAGATCACCCGTAACACGGTGAAGGAGCTGTCCGAGCTGCTGCAGCCCGGCGACCTGGTGGTCGACGGCGGCAACTCCAAGTTCACCGACGACCGGATCCACGCGGACCTGTTGGCGGAGAAGCAGATCGGCTACCTCGACTGCGGTGTGTCCGGCGGTGTGTGGGGTCTCGACAACGGCTACGCGCTGATGGTCGGTGGCGACGCCGCGCACGTCGAGCAGGCGATGCCGATCTTCGACGCGCTGCGTCCGGAGGGTCCGCGCGAGGAAGGCTTCGCGCACGCGGGCAAGGTCGGCGCCGGCCACTACTCGAAGATGGTGCACAACGGCATCGAGTACGGCCTGATGCAGGCGTACGCCGAGGGCTTCGAGCTGCTCGACAAGACCGACGTCGTGGACAACGTGCCCGCGGTGATCTCGGCCTGGCAGCGCGGCACCGTCGTGCGGTCGTGGCTGCTCGATCTGCTGGTGCGCGCGCTGGAGTCCGACCCGGAGCTCGACGACCTGCGCGGGTACGTCGAGGACTCCGGCGAGGGCCGGTGGACCGTCGAGGAGGGCATCAACAACGCGGTGCCGCTCCCGGTGATCTCCGCCGCGCTCTTCGCGAGGTTCCAGTCGCGGCAGGACGACTCGCCCGCGATGCGTGCGGTGGCCGCGCTGCGCAACCAGTTCGGTGGCCACGCCGTTCAGAAGGCATAAGTGCACGTCAGACACCTCCAGGTCAGCGACTTCCGGTCGTGGGAGCTCGCTGACCTGGCGTTCGAGCCCGGTGTCTCGGTGCTCATCGGGCGCAACGGCCAGGGCAAGACGAACCTGGTCGAGGCGATCGGGTACGTAGCGACGCTCGGTTCGCACCGCGTCGCCACGGACGCGCCGTTGATCCGTCACGGTGCTCAACGCGCCGTTGTGCGGGCGGCCGTGGTCAACGACGACCGCGAGCTGCTCGTGGAACTCGAGATCACGGCGGGCAAGGCGAACCGGGCGCGGATCAACCGTGGTCCGGTGCCGCGTCCGCGCGATGTGCTCGGGATCCTGCGCACCGTGTTGTTCGCACCGGAGGACCTCTCTCTCGTGCGCGGCGATCCGGGCGACCGGCGGCGGTTCCTCGACGAGATGCTGGTGTTGCGCGCGCCGCGGTTCGCCGGCGTTCGCAGCGACTACGACCGTGTCCTCAAGCAGCGCAGCGCGTTGTTGAAGACGGTGAAGCATTCTCGATCGGCGGAGCTGTCCACGCTCGACGTCTGGGACGGGCACCTCGCCAAGCACGGCGCGGAGCTGCTGGCCGCGCGGCTGAAGCTCGTCCGCGACATGGCGGACCACGTGACCTCGGCGTACGCGGAGGTCGCTCCGGAGTCACGTCCGGCGCTCATCTCGTACCGGTCGAGCGTCGGCGAGCTTCCGGAAGACCGGGAGAGCATCGAGGATCTGCTGCTGGCCGAGCTCGACCGGGTGCGGCGGCAGGAGATCGAACGCGGCGTATGCCTCGTCGGCCCGCACCGCGACGACCTCGACCTCACCCTCGGAGAGCTCCCCGCAAAGGGCTACGCCAGTCACGGAGAGTCATGGTCGTTCGCACTCGCGCTGCGGCTCGGCGGGTACGAACTCATGCGTGTCGACGGCCTCGAACCGGTGCTCGTGCTGGACGATGTCTTCGCCGAACTCGACCGCGGCCGGCGGCAGCAGCTGGCCAAGGTGGCGGCTGGTGCCGAGCAGGTGTTCATCACCGCGGCGGTGGCGGAGGACGTTCCGGAGGAGCTGAGCGGCGCTCGGTTCGTGGTGCATGACGGGGAGGTGCGGCGTGTCTGACTCGACGCCTGACTCTGAGGGTGCAAAAGCCCCACATGTAGCTCGATCGGGTGTGTCCGCCCACACATCTGGGGACAAGTCTGTGGATGGTGTGGATAACTCCGTCACAAATCCGGACTTGTCCACAGGTTTCCTCACACCTGGGGGTGAACCCCTGAAGGGGTCTGACCTCGCACGGGCCGCTCTCGAGGCCGCGAAGGCCAGCGCGAAAGCCCGCGGCAGGGTGCCCGGTAGCAAGTCGAAGGGCCGCCCGGTCAACCGTCGGCGCCGGCGCTGGTCGGGGCCGGGTCCGGACGACCGCGACCCCCAGCCGCTCGGCCGGATCGCCTCCCGGATCGCCGCGGACCGCGGCTGGGTCGAGCAACTCCAGGGTGGCCAGGTCTTCGGCCGTTGGGCAAAATTAGTGGGAGAGGACGTCGCCGAGCACGCGAAACCGATCGCGCTCAGTGACGGGGAACTGACGGTCCAGGCGTCGTCGACGGCGTGGGCCACTCAGCTGCGCCTGCTGCAGCGCGATCTGCTCAAGCGGATTGCTGCGGGTGTCGGTCACGGCGTCGTCAAACGGCTCAAGATCAAGGGTCCGGACGCGCCGAACTGGCGACACGGCCCCAGGCACGTTCCTGGACGCGGTCCGCGTGACACCTACGGGTGAGGTCCTGTCAAGCGCTCAGCGGCCGTTCTGCGGCTCAATGAGCGTTCACCTGCGGATTTGAACCCCCATTTCAGCGGTCCGCACCCATCTTCAGCCGATTCAGGGCCTCTGTGACCGAATCAAAGGTGTCCTTGGCCCCGTTCTGTCGTGGTGCACCGGTAGAATCACGGGGAGCGTCACCCATCAACGTGCGGGCCGTGCCCGCATCAGCGAGGAGACTCCAGGCCCGTGTCAGCAAAGAAGAATGAGTACGGCGCGTCCTCGATCACTGTCCTCGAGGGTCTCGAGGCAGTGCGCAAGAGGCCGGGCATGTACATCGGCTCGACCGGCGAGCGCGGTCTGCACCACCTGGTCCAGGAGGTTGTGGACAACTCGGTCGACGAGGCGATGGCGGGCTACGCGACAACGGTAGACGTCACCCTGCTGGCCAACGGCGGCGTCCGGGTGATCGACGACGGTCGTGGCATCCCGACCGACGTCCACCCGGTGGAGGGCATCCCGACCGTCGAGGTCGTCATGACCAAGCTGCACGCGGGCGGCAAGTTCGACAGCGACTCCTACGCGGTGTCCGGCGGTCTGCACGGTGTCGGCATCTCTGTGGTGAACGCGCTGTCCACGGCCGTCGACCTGGAGATCAAGCACAAGGGTTTCCTCTGGACCCAGCGCTACGAGAACGCCAAGCCGACGCCGCTGGAGAAGGGCGCGCCGACGACCGAGACCGGTACCTCGGTCACGTTCTGGGCCGACCCGGAGATCTTCGAGACCACCGAGTACAACGTCGAGACGATCGCGCGCCGGCTGCAGGAGATGGCGTTCCTCAACAAGGGGATCACGATCGTCCTGCGCGACGAGCGGGTCTCGGAGGCGGACGAGGAAGCCGACGCCGAGGGCCACAAGGCCGCGGTGAAGGAGCGCGTCTTCCACTACCCAGGTGGTCTGGAGGACTTCGTCCGCCACATCAACCACACGCGCGAGGCCGTGCACCAGAAGGTGATCGGTTTCGAGGCGCAGGGCGAGGACCTCCAGGTCGAGGTCGCGATGCAGTGGAACACCGGCTACACGGCGTCGGTCTACACCTTCGCGAACACGATCAACACGCACGAGGGCGGCACCCACGAAGAGGGCTTCCGCGCCGCGTTGACGCGTGTCGTCAACGAGTACGCGCGCGAGAAGAAGCTCCTCAAGGAGAAGGACACCAACCTCACCGGTGACGACATCCGCGAGGGTCTCGCCGCGATCATCTCGGTGAAGTTGAAGGAGCCCCAGTTCGAGGGCCAGACGAAGACCAAGCTGGGCAACAGCGAGGCCAAGTCGTTCGTGCAGAAGTCGACGAATGAGCACCTGGCCGACTGGTTCGAGCGGCACCCCAACGAGGCGAAGACGATCGTCACCAAGTCGGTGTCGTCGGCGCAGGCCCGCATCGCCGCCCGCAAGGCCCGCGAGCTGGTGCGCCGCAAGGGCGCGCTGGACATCGGCGGCCTGCCCGGCAAGCTGAAGGACTGCCGCTCGACCGAGCCGGAGCGCTGCGAGCTCTACATCGTCGAGGGTGACTCCGCAGGCGGCTCAGCCAAGGAAGGCCGCGACTCGATGTACCAGGCGATCCTGCCGATCCGCGGCAAGATCATCAACGTCGAGAAGGCGCGCATCGACCGCGTTCTGAAGAACACCGAGGTCCAGTCGCTGATCACGGCGCTCGGCACCGGTATCCACGACGAGTTCGACCTGTCGAAGCTGCGCTACCACAAGATCGTGCTGATGGCCGACGCCGACGTCGACGGCCAGCACATCCGCACGCTGCTGCTCACGCTGCTGTTCCGCTTCATGCAGCCGCTCATCGAGCACAACCACGTCTACCTCGCGCAGCCGCCGCTCTACAAGATCAAGTGGCAGCGCGCCGAGCCGGAGTACGTCTACTCCGACCGCGAGCGCGACGCCGTGATCAAGGCAGGTCTCGAGGGCGGCAAGAGGCTCGGCAAGGACGACAACATCCAGCGGTACAAGGGTCTTGGCGAGATGAACGCCGAGGAGCTGTGGGAGACCACGATGGACCCGGCCAACCGGATCCTGCGGCAGGTCACCATGGACGACGCGG
Source organism: Lentzea alba (assembly GCF_011067745.1). Lineage (GTDB taxonomy): Bacteria > Actinomycetota > Actinomycetes > Mycobacteriales > Pseudonocardiaceae > Lentzea > Lentzea alba. The sequence goes on along the minus strand of NZ_JAAMPJ010000006.1, from coordinate 207,314 downwards.
CCACCGCCGACGAGCTGTTCAGCGTGCTCATGGGCGAGGACGTCGAGGCACGCCGTTCGTTCATCACCCGCAACGCCAAGAGCATCAAGTTCCTGGACATCTGAGTCCGGTCTTGGCACCTAGGCACCCTGGCGTTACTGGCGAGAAGGAAAGAGAACAGTGACCGAGACGACTCTGCCCCCGGACCACGACCGCATCGAGCCGGTCGAGATCCAGCAGGAGATGCAGAACTCGTACATCAACTACGCGATGTCCGTCATCGTGGGTCGTGCGCTGCCGGACGTGCGTGACGGGTTGAAGCCCGTGCACGTCCGCGTTCTGTACTCGATGTTCGACTCCGGCTTCCGCCCCGACCGCGGCTTCAACAAGTGCGCCCGCGTCGTCGGCGACGTGATGGGCAACTACCACCCGCACGGCGACTCGGCGATCTACGACGCGTTGGTGCGCCTCGCCCAGCCGTGGGCGCTGCGCTACCCGTTGATCCAGGGACAGGGCAACTTCGGCTCGCCGGGCAACGATCCGGCTGCCGCGATGCGCTACACGGAATGCCGGCTCTCCCCGTTGGCCATGCACATGCTGGCCGACATCGAGGAAGAGACCGTCGACTTCCGCGACAACTACGACGGCCGCATCCAGGAGCCGGTCGTCCTTCCGGCGCGCATCCCCAACCTGCTGATCAACGGCAGCTCGGGCATCGCGGTCGGCATGGCGACCAACATCCCACCGCACAACCTCCGCGAGGTGGCGGACGCGGTGGTGTGGGCGCTGGACAACCACGAGGCCTCCGACGAGGAGACCCTCGAGGCGACGATCGCCCGGATCAAGGGCCCGGACTTCCCGACGTACGGCCAGATCCTCGGCACCTCCGGCATCGAGGACGCGTATCGCACCGGCCGCGGCTCGGTCCGCATGCGCGCGGTCGTCGAGATGGACGAGGACGCCAAGGGCCGCACGATCCTGGTCGTCACCGAGCTGCCGTACCAGGTGAACCCGGACAACCTGGTCGAGAACATCGCCGCGCTCGTGCGCGACGCCAAGCTCACCGGCATCGCGAACATCGCGGACGAGTCGAACCGCCGCATCGGCATGCGCATCGTGATCACGCTCAAGCGCGACGCGGTGGCGAAGGTCGTGCTGAACAACCTCTACAAGCACACCCAGCTGCAGTACTCGTTCGGTGTGAACATGCTGGCGCTGGTCGACGGCGTGCCGCGCACGCTGCGGATCGACCAGATGATCCGCCACTACGTGAAGCACCAGATCGAGGTCATCGTCCGGCGCACGCGGTTCCGCCTGCGCAAGGCCGAAGAGCGCGCGCACATCCTGCGCGGTCTGGTGAAGGCGCTCGACCAGCTCGACGCGGTGATCGCGTTGATCCGCCGGTCCGAGACGCCGGACATCGCGCGCACGGGCCTGATGGAGCTCCTCGAGGTCGACGAGGTCCAGGCCAACGCGATCCTGGAGATGCAGCTCCGCCGGCTGGCCGCCCTCGAGCGTCAGAAGATCATCGACCAGTTGGCCGAGATCGAGCTGGAGATCGCGGACCTCAAGGACATCCTCGAGAAGCCGGAGCGGCAGCGCAAGATCGTGCGCGACGAGCTCACTGCGATCGTGGACAAGTTCGGCGACGACCGCCGCACGAAGATCATTCCGTTCGACGGCGACGTGTCCATGGAGGACCTGATCGCGGTCGAGGACGTGGTCGTCACGATCACTCGCACCGGCTACGCGAAGCGCACCAAGACCGACCTCTACCGGGCGCAGAAGCGCGGCGGCAAGGGCGTCCAGGGCGCGCAGCTCAAGCAGGACGACATCGTGGCGCACTTCTTCGTGTGCTCGACGCACGACTGGATCCTGTTCTTCACGAACAAGGGCCGTGTGTACCGCACGAAGGCATACGAACTGCCTGAGGCGAACCGCAACGCCCGCGGCCAGCACGTGGCGAACCTCCTCGCCTTCCAGCCGGAGGAGGAGATCGCGCAGGTCATCCAGATCAAGAACTACGAGGTCTCGCCGTACCTCGTGCTCGCCACCCGCAAGGGCCTGGTCAAGAAGTCGAAGCTCTCCGACTTCGACTCCAACCGATCGGGTGGTCTTATCGGCATCAACCTGCGCGAGGACGACGAGCTGGTCGGCGCCGTGCTCTGCTCGGCCGACGACGACCTGCTGATGGTGTCCGCGGACGGCCAGTCGATCCGCTTCCACGCGACCGACGACGTGCTGCGCCCGATGGGGCGTGCCACCTCAGGCGTGCAGGGCATGCGGTTCAACGCCGAAGACGAGCTGCTGTCCGTGGGCGTCGTCCAGGAAGGCCTGTTCGTTTTGGTCGCGACGGACGGTGGGTACTCGAAGCGGACGCCGATCGAGGACTACCCGGTCCAGGGTCGCGGTGGCAAGGGTGTGCTGACCATTCAGCACGACCGCCGACGTGGCAGGCTGGTGGGAGCGCTCATCGTCGACGTCGACGACGAGCTTTACGCCATCACCTCGACCGGCGGGGTCATCCGGACCCGAGCCGAGCAGGTGCGCAAAGCTGGACGGCAGACGAAGGGCGTGCGGCTGATGAACCTCGGCGAAAGCACCACTTTGATCGCCGTCGCACGCAACGCGGACGAGCCCAGCGACGTCACTAACGGTGAGACGTCTGCCGCGGAAGACGCAGCAGTGGACTCTGCCGCCGACCAGGCAGCCAGCCCCACCGACTCGGCTGAGTAGTCGGAATTGCTAGCGAGAGGCTAAGGACAGCTCGTGACTCCACCCGAGAACCGCGAAGGTCGGGACGCGGACAAGACCGCGGTGATCACCAAGCCGACTCCCCAGAACGCTGCGGAGAAGAAGGCTGACGCGGCCGCGCCGGCGGCCTCCGGTTCCTCGGGTGGGAACGCGCAGGACAAGACCAAGCCTGTGACGGCGGAGAAGGCGACCGAGGCCGCCAAGCCCGCAAAGCCCGAGACTCCGGCCGCTGCGGCTCCCGCTGCTCCGGCCACGCCCGCACCGGCTGCTCCTGCCGAGCAGAAGACCAAGCCGGTCGAGCAGAAGACGGTCGCGCTCGAGACGCCGGCACCGACGCCAGCACCGGCACCGGCACCGGCTGCGGAGACTCCCGCACCGGCGACCACGGCTGCTCCGGCGGCTCCTGCTCCGACCGCCGACGAGCCGGTCGTCGTCTCGGCGCCGCCGCCCTGGCAGCGCGTGACGAACGACACGGAGGCCGCGCAGCAGGACGCGACCCAGGCGTACGTGGCTCCGTCCGCGCCGCCTGCTCCGTCCTCTGCCTCGAACCCCGAGCCGGCCTTCCCGATGACCGACCCGGACACCGTCAAGGTGCAGAAGCCGGTGGTCACGGGCTCGGCCATCCCGGTGGGCCTGGGCAGCAGCCGCACGTCGGTGAACCTCGGCAACGGCGGAGCCCGCCCCGCCGCGGCCACCCCGTCGGCCCGCCGCCCCGGCCGCGGCCCGCGGCGCGCCTCGCTGCAGGTGAAGCGCGTCGACCCGTGGTCGGTGCTCAAGCTCGCCCTGGTGCTGGGCGTCGCGCTGTTCTTCGTCTGGCTCGTGGCGGTCGGCGTGCTCTACGGCGTCCTGCACGGCATGGGCGTCTGGGACAAGATCAACAGCACCGCGAACGACCTGCTCCAGGCCAACGAACCGGGCGAACCGTTGATCAGCGCCGGCCGCGTGTTCGGCGTCTCGGCGATCATCGGTGCCGTCAACATCGTGCTGTTCACGGCCCTCGCGACCGTGGGCGCGTTCGTCTACAACGTGTCGGCGGATCTGGCTGGTGGCTTGGAGTTGACGCTCTCCGAGCGTGAGTGACCCCCGATTTGGGAGCGGCGAGGACGATCCTGTAAGGTTCTCCTCGTCGCCCCAAGGGGTGACAGTTGATCGAGGGCCTATAGCTCAGGCGGTTAGAGCGCTTCACTGATAATGAAGAGGTCGGAGGTTCAAGTCCTCCTAGGCCCACTCGATTCGGGGCTACTCCTGTCGACGGAAAGCGTCGACCGTATCCCGAATCATCGTATCTTTTTCTGGGGGCCAAGCCCCCAGACCCCCTGCCGGGGGCGAGCCCCCGGACCCCCATCAACATCATTCGCTCGGCAGTCGACTCGGCGGTCGAGCTTCGTTCGTTCCGCAGTCGCCGCGGTGCTGTAACGTGATGGGGTCGTTGTTTTTTACGGTCTTGGGAGGGATTCGAAGTGGCTAAGAAGATCATCGCACTCGTCGTGGTCGCCGGTGCGGTCCTGTTCTTCGTGAAGCGCAGCCGTTCGGCCAAGGCCGACGCGGACCTGTGGCGCGAGGCCACCGCTCCCACCGACTGATCTCGGTTTCGATCTGACGGACGGCCCGCCGCCCTCGGATCTCGGGGACGTAGCTCAATTGGCAGAGCACCGCCTTTGCAAGGCGGGGGTTAGGGGTTCGATTCCCCTCGTCTCCATTCGTACCTCGGGCCGAGGAGTGTCTGCAGAAAGCGCAGACCTCCTCGGCCCGAAGTGTTTTCTGGGGGCCGAGCCCCAGACTCCACAGCCGGGGGCTTCGCCCCCGGACCCCCGGTCGGCTTGCCTTCGGCATCGCCGCCCCACCTGAGCTGGAAAAGCTGAAGCCCTGTTCGCGCCGCAGCGAACAGGGCTTCAGTGCTTTAGTAGTCACTTCACGCGTTGGCGAGTGACTTCTTCGACGACTTGCGAAGATGGTCGATGCTCCACGCGCCGGCGCCCGTGAACACCAGCAGCAGGAACACCCACGAGTAGACCGCCGCGAGCTCGCCGCCGTTCTGGATCGGCAGCAGGCCCCTGGGCTGGTGCACCACGAAGTAGGCGTAAGCCATGGCGCCGGAGGCGATCAGTGCGGCCCATCGTGTCCACAGGCCGATCACGATGAGGCTGCCACCGATCAGTTCGATCAGGCTCATGGGTCCGCTCGGCCACGACAGCAGGGCGGTTCCCTTCGCCATCTTCTGCACTCCGTGGATCACGAAGAGCACTCCGATCACGATGCGGAACAGCGCCAGGGCGTGCTCTCGTCGTTGCTCCAGGAACTCCATGACAGGGTCCTTCCGAGGCAGGGGGAGGGGACAGGGACCAGGGCACAAAAGGCATGGACCGATTCAGAGTGTGCCGCGAATGGGTGCTCTCGGTATCTGGTTGACTGTTGCCCCTATGAAACGAGCACTGTTGCTGCCCCTGCTCGGCGTACTCGCCGCGTGCGGCACCGATGTCGCCCAGAACGTGCCGGTGCCCACGACCCAGACCCAGCAGGTCACCACCACGACCAGCGCCGCTCCGACAGTGCCGCCCGCGCCCCAGCCCGCGACCGACGGCACCTGCCCGTACCTCGCGACCGGATTCGTCGCCGAGGCGAACGGTCAGCGGGTGCCCAAGGTGAAACTGTCAACGGACTCGCCCCACCCGGCGTGCTTCTTCTACGCCAATGCGACCGAGATCCAACTGACCGTGCGCGTGTACGTGGGTGACGAGCGCGTGGCCAAGTTGATCGTCAACGAGGCGGCGCCGGACGGTTCGCAGCCCGCCAGCTCACCCACCGGGTGGGCCGGAGGGTACGTCAGCAACGACACCGGTGTCGTCTACGCCGTCTCGAAAGGCGATGCCGCGGTGGTCGTGACGAGCAACCAGAAGCAGTCGATCAAGGCCCGCCGCATCGCCGAGGAAGCGATCAAGGGCCTGAAGATCTGAGACACGCGCGAACGGGTGGCCTTCCCGAGGGAAGACCACCCGTTCTGCGGTTCGGGAACCTACTTGACCGGTTCCTTCTGGGTCGGCACCTGCCCGTTGAGGACCGGCTCCGGCATCGGAGCCTGCTCCTCGTCCTGCAGGTGGACCTCTTCCGGCCTGCGCGTCAGCGCGATGTAGCCGGCCGCCGCGGCCGCGATCAGGAGTCCGAGCACCCACGGCCACCTGCGGCGCTTCGGTGCGTCCGCACCGAGCTGGGCCGCGGCCTTGCGGATCTCCTTGGCGCGCACCTTGGCGTCCTTGCGCGCGTGCTTCGCTGCCTTCTTCACTTCCTTGCGCACGACCTCGGCCTTGTGCATGAGGTCCGCTCGCGTTTTCGCGCTCTTCTTCGCGAGACGTTTGCGGGACCGGCGGGTTTGCTTCTCCCAGTCCTCGGCCTTGCCCATGAGCGTGTCGGCTCGATCCACGAGCGCGCCGCGCATCTGGTCAGCCGTGATACCGCGCTCCGCGAGCTTCACCTCAGCGGCGTGACCTGCGCGAACGACACCCTGACGCGCGGCCTTCAGACCGGTGCCGACAGCCTTGCCAACGGACTCGCCGGCGCGGGTCATGACGTCCACCTCGTCCATCCTGTGCTCCACAACGTTGTCGTCCGGTTATGCAAGAGAGGTACCCATCGTGCCCCTTTCTGAACATCGCCGCCTGTGGATGGCACGATGGGGTGGTGGCTGACAGCAACGAATCCTTCGTCGGGACCAAGGTGACGGCGACCCTGCACACCACGCAGGGCGACATCCGCATCAACCTGTTCCCCGACCACGCCCCCAAGACGGTGGCGAACTTCGTCGGGCTCGCCGAGGGCACGAAGAACTACACCGAGGCGAACGCAGGTGGCACGAACTCGGGTCCGTTCTACGACGGCACCCTGTTCCACCGCGTCATCGCGGGCTTCATGCTCCAGACCGGCGACCCGACCGGCACCGGTCGCGGTGGCCCCGGCTACCGCTTCGCGGACGAGTTCCACCCCGAACTGCAGTTCAACCGGCCTTACCTGCTCGCGATGGCGAACGCCGGGCCCAACACCAACGGCTCCCAGTTCTTCGTCACCGTGGCGCCGACGACGTGGCTGAACTTCAAGCACACGATCTTCGGTGAGGTCGCCGACCAGGAGTCGCGCGACGTCGTCGACGCGATCGGCAACACCACGACCGGCGCGGGCGACCGTCCGGTCAACGACATCAAGATCGAGCGGATCACGATCGAACGCGCGTGAGCAACGCCCCCGTGCCACCGGACGGGCCGGTCGGAGCGCAGCCGGAGACTCCGGTCTGCGTGCGTCATCCCGATCGGCCCACCCGGCTGCGCTGCACCAGGTGCGACCGTCCGGCCTGCCCGGACTGTCTGCGCGACGCCTCGGTCGGCATGCAATGCGTCGACTGCGTGAACGAGGGCGCCCGCTCGGTTCGCCGTCCCCGCACGCTCGCGGGCGCGGAGATCTCGAACGGCCGGCCGATCATCACGCAGGTGATGATCGCGCTCAACGTGCTCGCGTACGTGGTCACGGTCGTCCAGTCCGGCAGCCCGATGAACAACTCCCGTGCGGGCGTGTTCACGGCTACGTCGATGATCCCGGAGCTCACCGCCAACGGTGAGTGGTGGCGGATCCTCACGTCGGGCTTCATGCACTTCGGCCTGATCCACCTCGTGCTCAACATGGCCGCGCTCTTCGTGGTGGGCCCTGTCATCGAGCAGGAGCTCGGCAAGCTGCGGTACAGCGCCGTGTACTTCCTGTCGCTGCTCGGCGGCAGTGCGGCGGCGTTCTACTTCGGCACGGTCTGCCAGCAGCTCGCCGGCGCGTCCGGCGCGGTGTTCGGCCTGATGGGCGCGCTGCTGATCGTGTTCAAGCGGCAGAAGCGGGACATCTCGACGATCGTCGTGATCGTCGGCATCAACCTGGTGTCGAACCTCTTCACCAACGCCTCGCTTCTCGGGCACCTCGGCGGGTTCGTGATCGGCGGCCTGCTGACGCTCGCGATGGTCAAGGCGCCCCAGCAGAACCGCAACGCCTACCAGATCGGCGCTGTGGTGGCGGCCGCGTTGTTGCTCGGAGTCATGTTCGTGTTGCGTGCCTCCGAACTCGACACGACGGCCGAGATCGTCCTCGAGTACGCCAGGACGTGCCGCTAGAACTCTTCACGGCCGCAGAGCGTGAAGCACTCCGGCCACTTCTTCGGGATCGACGCCGAGGTCCAGTTTCGTGAGCACCACGAGACGGTCGTCGGCGTCGAGTTCCAATGTCTGCTGTTCCCTGCCGAGCCGGCGGGTGGTCTGCAGCTTGACCTTCACCTCGTGCCACGGCAGCAGCGTCGTGCTCGCGAACCCGCGCACGGCAAGCCCGTCCGCGTCCGCGGTGAGCCTCGGCCGGGCGATCGTCGCAAACGCTGCGAGGTAGCTGACCAGCAGCGTTGCCAGTCCGACGAGGAGACGGCCCGCGTTGTCGTCGGTGAGGAACGTCGCGACGGCGAGCAGGAGGGCGAGCACCCACGCGCCGGCGACCAGCGGGGCGGGAGTGGACCAGGTGCGAGTCACACCGTCGAGTGTCCCGCATGAAATGTGGACAACTGAACGGGTCCGCATGAGGGAAAACCGTCGCTTGTGCATTTTGGTGCAAAGTTGTCCACAGGACTTGTCCCCAATGGGGATGACTTACAGCCGTGTGCTTCGGTGACGCTCAGATGAACCAGGTGAACCTGGCGCAAACAAGAGTCGGCCCGGACGTGTGACGTCCGGGCCGACCTCTACGAACAGTGACGTGCCGAGTGCCGAGTGCCGAGTGCCTAGCGCCAGCGCATCGTCATCAGCAGGCCGATGATCATCAGCGCGAAGCCGATGGCGAAGTTCCACGCGCCCAGCTCGAGCATGAACGGGATCTTCTCGGCCGCGATGTAGTTGACGACCAGCCACGCGAGGCCCAGCAGCATGAAGCCGAGCATGACAACGACGTAGACCGGGTGAGACGGTCCCGCTGCCTTGACCTTGACCGGCGTGCGGCGGTCAGTGGGTGCGGTGTAGACCGCCTTCTTCCGGACCTTGGACTTGGGCATGCTGTCCTCGCCTGACGTGGATATCCCTAGTGACGTGAGTTTACGTGCACTACTCGGGAGACACGTTAACGTAGCGAACGTGGTCAGCGAACCACCTGGCAGACGCAGTTGTTTTCAGTTCACAGTCCGTGCGGAGGTTCTCAGGTGAACTCGGGACCCCAGCAGCCGCCTCCACGGCGTCCTGTACCCCGTCGTGATGACCTGCAGCACGTGCGGGCCAACCCCTCTGCGCGCCCACTGCCGCCGCCCGACGCGACCCAGTTCACCAGCGCTTTCTCCGGCAGCCTGCCCCCACCCGGTGCTCCGCCACGGCGCCCCGGCCCGCCTCAGGGACCGCCGCCCGGCACCCCCGCGCCCGGCACCCCCGCGCGCGGAATGCCCCAGGGCACGCCACCCGGTGGAATGCCTCGCCAGGGAACTCCGCCCGGAGGAATGCCGCGTCAGGGAATGCCGCCGCGTCCGCCCCGTCCTCGCCCGGTCGATCCGCCCACCGAGGTGATCCCGCGAATCGAGGACGACTACGACGACGAGTACTACGACGATGACGAGTACTACGACGACGAACCGAACAAGGCCGCTCCGCCGCCGGACAGCATGGCGCGCAAAGCGGTGCGCGGTTTCGGTGAGGCCCTCATCACGATGGGCCTGGTCGTGCTGCTGTTCGTCGTCTACGAGGTCTACGTGACCGACCTGCTGTCCGCGGAGAAACAGGAAGACGCCACCGCGGCACTCGACTCCGAGTGGAGCTCGAACGTCGTCACGCCGCCCCCGGCCGACCCGAACCGCCAGTCGAAGCTGAACCTCATCGAGGGCAAGGCCTTCGCGAAGATGTACATCCCGGTCTTCGGCAACGACTGGAAGTTCTCGGTCGTCGAGGGCACCACCGACAAGCACCTCGAAATCGGCCCCGGCCACTACAAGGACACCGCCGAGCCGGGGGAGGCGGGCAACTTCGCCATCGCCGGTCACCGCGTCGGCAAGGGTGCCCCGTTCAACGACCTGGACCTGCTCGAGTCCTGCAACGCCGTCGTGGTGCAGACCCAGACCCAGTGGTTCGTCTACCGCGTGCTCCCCATGAGCAGCGAGGTGGCCGGCTGGGCCTCGAACCCGAAGTCGAAGCAACCGTCGTGCGCCGGCGTGGCCCCGCTCTCGACGACCTTCGGCGACGCCTACGCGAAGACCGTCGGCCAGGAGATCGTCGTCCCGACCCAGGGCGAGGTCATCGCCCCGATCCCGCACCAGGTGGGCGCCACCGTGCCGGCCGACAAGCAGGCCCGGCTGCTCACGCTGACGACCTGTCACCCGCGGTTCTCCGACAAGCAACGGCTGATCGTGCACGCCATCGAGACCAAGAGCTACCCGGTGGCCAACGGCTTCGTGCCGCCCGAGATGACGGAGGGCTGATGTACGGCTGGATCTGGCGGCACCTGCCGGGACCGCTGTACCTGCGGATCGCCGAGGCGGTCGTGCTGGTGGTCGGCATCGTGGCGCTGCTGATGTTCGTGGTGTTCCCGTGGGCCGAGCCGAAGCTGCCGTTCAACAACGTCACGACCCAGTGAGCAGGTGAAGCCGCCACCGTGCCCACACGGTGGCGGCTTCATCGGGGAACGGCTGGTCAGCCGTTCGAGATCGTGGTCATCTCCTCGCGCGACACGACCTTCACGCGCTCGCGGCCCTGCACGGCCCCCAGGGCGATCTCGTGCAGGTCGAGGCGGCCCCAGCCCTCGTTCGTCACGAACGGCACGCCGCGCTGCTCGAGGAACTCGACCACCGCGGACGGCGAGGGCGACGTGGCCAACGGCAGCGAGGCGGCGTCTTCGAGCAGGCTGGTGATGGTTTCCAGGGCGTCGCCCTTGGTGTGGCCGATGAGGCCGATCGGGCCGCGCTTGATCCAGCCGGTCGCGTAGACGCCCGGGATGGGCACCTCGTCCAGGTCCAGCACGCGGCCGGCGAGGTGCGGGATCGTGCCGGACACGTGGTCGAACGGGATGTCGGGCAGGTGCGTCGAGAGGTAGCCGACGGCGCGGTACACGGCCTGGACGTCCCAGTCGGTGAAGGCGCCGGTGCCGCGGACGTTGCCGTCACCGGTGAGTTCCTGGGTTTCGGTGCGCAGGCCGACGACCGACGAGGTACCCAGCACCTCGACCGGTGCCTCCAGGAAGTGCAGGTGCAGGCGGCGCGGGCGGTTGCCGACGTCGCGGATCGCCCACTCCTGGAGGGTTTTCACGATCATCTCGACCTGCTTGTTGGTCCTGATCGCGTGCATCGAGGCCTCGTCGAACTCGATGCCCTCGGCGTGGACGATCACCTCGACGTTCGGCGAGTGGTCGAGTTCGCGGAGTTCCAGCGGCGTGAACTTGGCCTGGGCCGGACCGCGGCGGCCGAAGACGTGCACGTCGGTGACCGGTGAGGAGGCCAGACCCTCGTAGACGTTCGACGGGATCTCGGTGACCAGCAGCTCGTCGGCGGTCTTGGCCAGGATCCGGGCCACGTCGAGAGCGACGTTGCCGACACCCAGGACGGCGACCGACGTGGCGGTCAGCGGCCAGGTGCGCGGGACGTCGGGGTGGCCGTCGTACCAGGACACGAAGTCCGCGGCGCCGTAGCTGCCGGGCAGGTCGATGTCGGGGATGTCGAGAGCGCGGTCCGCGGAGGCGCCGGTGGAGAAGATGACGGCGTCGTAGAACTGGCGCAGGTCGTCGAGCTTCACGTCGACGCCGTACTCGACGTTGCCGAAGAAGCGGACGGACGGCTTGTCGAGCACCTTCTGCAAAGCCGAGACGATGCCCTTGATGCGCGGGTGGTCCGGGGCGACGCCGTAGCGGACGAGGCCGTAGGGCGCCGGCAGCTTCTCGAAGAGGTCGATCTGCACGTCGACGTCGGACTTGGTGAGGATGTCGGCGGCGTAGACACCGGCCGGTCCAGCGCCGACGACCGCGACGCGCAAGGGGCGACTCATGACACCTATTTTAGGGAAGCCTTACCTGAGTGCGGACGAGAGCTAACTCACTCGACTCGACCGACTAGGCTCTGTCCATGCGCGTGCTCGTGGTCGACAACTACGACAGCTTCGTCTACAACCTGGTCCAGTACCTGGCTCAGCTGGGTGCGGAGTGCGTCGTGCGGCGCAACGACGAGGTGGACCTCGACGAGATCGACAAGGTCGACGGCGTGCTCGTCAGCCCAGGCCCCGGCACGCCGGAGCGCGCGGGTGCGAGCATCGACGTCATCAAGAAGTGCGCCGACACCGGCAAACCGGTCTTCGGCGTGTGCCTCGGCCACCAGGCGATCGGTGTGGTGTGGGGCGGCACGGTCGACCGCGCACCCGAGTTGCTGCACGGCAAGACGAGCATCGTCTTCCACGAGGGCAAGGGCGTGCTCGACGGCGTGCCGCAGCCGTTCATCGCGACCCGCTACCACTCGTTGACGGTGCTGCCGGAGACGATCCCCGCGGAGTTCGAGGTCACCGGCAAGACCGAGACCGGCATCGTGATGGCCATGCGCCACAAGGAACTTCCGGTCGAGGGTGTGCAGTTCCACCCCGAGTCCGTGCTGACCGACGGCGGCCACCGGATGCTCGCCAACTGGCTCAGGGTCTGCGGCTTCGAGGTCCCCGAGGCCACCGTCGCGCAGCTCGAGAACGGCATGCGCACGCTCGCGGCGGCCGCTCGCCAGTAAGACCGGCTCGTGAAGACCGAAGGGCGGTTCCGGAATCCGGAACCGCCCTTCTCGTCAACCCTGGTGTCAGGTGGTGATGATGCCGGCCTTGCCGATGGTCACCGTCACCGCGGTTCCCTTCGAGATCGGCGAACCCTTCGCCGGTTGCTGGGTGATCACCTTGCCGATCTGCGGCGACCCCGGCTGGACCGTCTGGTCCTGCGTGTTGAGGACGCCGTTCCAGCCCAGTGACTTCAGCTTGTTCTCGGCTTCCTTCTCGGTCATGCCGGTCAGGTCCGGCATCTCGAACTGGTTGCCCTTCGAGACCTTGAGCGTGACGAGCGTGTCCTTGGCCGCCTTGCTGTTGCCGACCGGGTTCTGCGAGATGACCTCGCCCTCGGGCTTGGCGCTGTCGACCTGCTCGATGTTGACCTTGAAGCCGGAACCTTCCAGCGTCTGGCGGGCGTCGGCCTGGTCGTCACCCACGACGTTCGGCACGTTCTGCTTCTCCGGTGCCCTGCCGAGCTGGATGCTGATCGTGCCACCCTTTTTGAGCTTCAGGCCGGTCGCCGGGTTCTGCGCCGCGACCTTGCCGACCTTGGTCGCGTCATCGACCTCGACCTGGTCATTGGCCTGTTGCAGCTTGAAGCCGTTCGGGTCCTTGTCCAGGATCGCCTGAGCTTCCTGCGGGGTCTTGCCCACCAGGTCCGGCACCGTGCCCTCACCGGGAGGAGCGCCGACGGAGATGGTGACCGACGTACCCTTCGTGAGCTGGGTGCCCTCGGGCGGGTTCGTGCCGATGACCTTGTTGATCTGGTCGGCCGTGCACTTGGCCTGTGCGCCGTTCGGGCCGGGCTCGCAGGCGACGTCCTCCTGGGCGGCCACGAGGCCCGCCTTCTGGACCTTCTCCTTGGCCTCCAACGGGCTCAGGCCGACGATCGACGGCACGGGAACCTTCTCCGCCGCCTCGTTGCTCGTGCTCATCACGTTCTTGGTGATCCACGCGGCGAGGCCGAGGACGGCCACGCACAGGATCGCCACCAGCGTGATCATGATGGCCTTCTTGCGCTTCGCGCGACGTTCTTCTTCCTCGTCGGCGATCGGGTCGTAGTCGTCGTCCGGCTCCGACTTCAACGCCGCCGGGCGGTGCCGGCCACCGCCGGAGATCACCTGCGTCCGGCCGGTGCGCGCCGCCGCCTGCTCGTTCATCACGGCGGTGCGGTCCTCGGCCGTCATGACGGCCGGCGCGGACGGACGCTGACCCGACAGCACGCGGACCAGGTCGGCTCGCATCTCGGCGGCCGACTGGTAGCGGTTCGCCGGACCCTTCGACATCGCCTTCAGCACGATCGCGTCGAGCTGCGGCGACACCTTCGGGTTCAGCTGTGACGGGGCCTTCGGGTCTTCCCGCACGTGCTGGTACGCGACGGCGACAGGGGAGTCACCGGTGAACGGGGGCTCGCCGGTCAGCAGTTCGAACAGCACGCAGCCGGCCGCGTAGACGTCGGAACGGGCGTCAACGGACTCGCCGCGCGCCTGCTCCGGCGACAGGTACTGGGCCGTGCCGATGACCGCGGCGGTCTGCGTGACCGCGGCCTGGCCGTCGTGCAGCGCTCTGGCGATGCCGAAGTCCATGACCTTCACGGCGCCGGACTTCGTGATCATCACGTTGGCCGGCTTCACGTCGCGGTGGACGATGCCGTGCCGGTGGCTGAAGTCGAGTGCGGCCGAGACGTCGGCCATGACCTCCATCGCGCGCTTGCCCGACAGCGGGCCCTGCGTCTTCACGATGTCGCGCAGCGTTCGTCCGTCGACGAACTCCATCACGATGTAGGGCAGCGGGCCGTACTCGGTCTGCGTCTCGCCGGTGTCGTAGACGGCGACGATCGCCGGGTGGTTCAGGGCGGCGGAGTTCTGCGCCTCGCGGCGGAACCGTTCCTGGAACTGGGCGTCGCGAGCGAGGTCAGCGCGCAGCACCTTGATCGCCACGTCTCTGCCGAGGCGGACGTCCCGCCCCTTGTGGACCTCGGACATGCCGCCGTAGCCGAGGGTCTCACCCAGTTCGTAGCGGTTTGAGAGCAGTCGTGGAGTGCTCATCGGTGCTTCGTCCCGCTCCTCGTCGACGGTGTTCCCAACTCGGTTCTGGCATTGCTCATGGCGCGCACGTCACCTTCACCTGCGAGCCGGCCGGCACCCCGCCTGTCGGCGCGATGGCGGTGACCCGGCACTTCTTCAGGTCGCCCGGCGATGTGCCCTGCGCGCTTTGCACCCTGGGGTCCATGCCTTGCTCGATCAGGTCTGTCCTGACTTCGTCGCCGGAACGACCGATGTAGTCGTCCTCGTCGATCTGCCTCATGGCGTTGCCCGGCAGCCGGTCGGCGGAGTCGGGTTTCGCCTGTCCGTTCGCCGGCGGGTTCACGCTCGCCGAACTGGAGGTGGTCGGCCCGCCACCTTGCCCGCTGCCGTTGTTCGACTGCACGGTCAGCTTCCACAGGACGACCACGCCGAGCACCAGCAGCACGGCCACCAGGAAAGCGACCATAACCCAGACGGCGTTCCGGTTTCTCCCCGGTGGCGTCGGCATTGGCGCGAACGTGCCGGTTTGGTGTGCCGGTTGCATCGCCGGGTGGGTACCGGGACCGGGACGGCCCTGGTGGTGCGACGGAATCGGCAGCGGTTGGGAAACCTGTGGCGGTGGGGGCGGTGGCTGCTGCTGGATGATCTGCTGCTGCGGCACGACCTGCTGCTGCACCATCTGCGGCGCCTGCTGGGGCACGTGCTGCGGAATGACCGGCGGCATCGTGAACCCGGACGGTGTCGGCAGCGGCTGACCGACCCGCACCGCGCTGACCGCCGCGGCGAACTCGCCACCGGTCCGGTAGCGCTGCCGCGGGTCCTTGACCAGCGTGGCCTCGATCAACGTCCGCGCACCCGGCGGAACGTCCGGCGGCAACGGCGGCGCGATGTCGCGGATGTGCATCATCGCGACGGTCACGGCGTTGTCCGACAGGAACGGCCGGTGTCCGGCCAGGCATTCGTAGCCACACACTGCCAACGAGTAAACATCGCTCGCCGGTTCGGCCTCGCCCCCAAGTGCCTGCTCGGGAGCGATGTAGTGCGCGGTCCCCATGACCATCCCGGACCGCGTCACCGGTGCGGCGTCCACGGCCTTCGCGATGCCGAAGTCGGTGATCTTCACCTTCCCCGACGGCGTGACCATGATGTTGCCGGGCTTCACGTCCCGGTGCACGAGCCCGCGTTCGTGGGCCGCCTGCAACGCGTTTCCGGTCTGCTCCAGCAGATCCAGCGTCACCTCTGCGGTGAGCCGGCCCCGCGAGATGATCGTCGCGAGCGGTTCGCCCTCGACGAGCTCCATCACGAGGTACGCGGTGTCCTCCGGTCCGTCGGTGACGGACGCGGTCTCGCCGTAGTCGTGCACCGACGCGATGCCGGGGTGGTTGAGCGACGCGGTCATCCGCGCCTCGGTGCGGAAGCGGTGCAGGAACTCGGGATCGCCCGACAGTTCCGCCTTCAGCACCTTCACGGCCACCCGGCGGTCGAGCCGTTCGTCGGCGCCTTCCCAGACCTCGCCCATGCCACCGACCGCGATCCGCCTGGTGAGGCGGTAGCGGTCGGCGAGGAGCTGGCCTTTGGTGAGCATCAGCGACCAGCCATGTACGCGTTGATCACGGCGCGTCCGATCGGAGCGGCGACCTTGCCGCCGGTGGCACCCAGACCGCGGTCGCCACCGTCCTCCACGATCACGGCGATCGCGATCTCCGGCTTCTGCGCCGGGGCGAACGCGATGTACCAGGCGTGCGGGTTGTTCTCGAGCGGCTTGGCGCCGTGCTCGGCGGTACCGGTCTTCGACGCGATCTGGAGGCCCTGCTGACGACCCTCACCGCCGGTGTTGGTCTCCGACTGGATCATCATGTCGCGCAGGGCGGACGCGTTGGCCGAGCTCATCGCGTCCTCGACGTTGTCGGGCTCGGTGTCGTCGATCGACTTCAGGTCCGGACCGAGGATCTTCGACACCAGGTACGGCTTCATGCGCTTGCCACCGTTGGCGATCGTCGCCGCGATGACCGCGTTCTCCAGCGGGGTGATCTGCACGTTCCGCTGGCCGATGCCCGTCTGGTAGAGCGCCGCGTCGTCCTCGATCTGGCCCAGCGTCGAGGTCTCGACCGGCATCGGCACCTGGAGGCCGGGGTCGTTGAAGCCGAACTTCTCCGCCTGCCGGCGCAGCTTGTTCGCACCGAGCTGGCCGGCCATCTCGCCGAATGCCGTGTTGCACGACTTGGCGAGCGCGGTCTCCATCGACACCGTCTGGCCGGGGCCGCACGGGGTGCCGTTGAAGTTCGGCAGGTCCGTCTGGGTATTCGGCAGCTTGATGGTGCCGGCAGCGGTGTACTGCGTGTCCTTGTTCTTGCCGTCGGCGAGCGCGGCCGCGGCCACCACGACCTTCAGCGTCGAACCGGCCGGGTAGAGGGCCTGCGTCGCGCGGTTGAGCAGCGGGTCGTTCGCGTCCTTGGCGTTCAGCTGCTTCCACGCCGCCGCCTGCTCGTCCGCGTCGTGGCTCGCGAGCAGGTTCGGGTCGTAGGACGGCGTGCTCACCATCGCGAGGACCTCGCCGGTGTCCGGCTTGATCGCGACGACCGAGCCGGTGAAGCCCTTCGAGGTCAGCTGGTCGTACGCGACCTGCTGGATCTTCGGCTGCAGGGTGAGCTGCACGTTGCCGCCGACCGGGTCACGACCGGTGATCAACGCCGAGACGCGGCGCGCGAAGAGCCGGTCGTCCGAGCCGTTCAGCAGGTCGTTCTCCGCACGCTCCAGGCCGGCCGTGCCGTAGGTGACCGACAGGTAGCCGGTGACCGGCGCGTACGCCGGACCGCTGTTGTAGACGCGCAGGTACCGGAGACGGTCCGTCGTCTCCTTGACGTCCGCGATCACCGTGCCGTCGGCGACCGTGATCAGACCGCGCTTGCGGGCGTACTCGTCGAGCAGCACCCGCTTGTTGTGCGGGTCCAGGCGCCACTTGTCGGCGTTGACCACCTGCACCCAGGTCGCGTTGCCCAGGAGCAGCACGATCATCACCATCATGGCCATGCCGATGCGGCGGAGCGGTGTGTTCATTTGGGACGCTCCACCATCACAGTGTGCTGGTCGGCGATAGCCGGTTGTTGCGGTTTCGGCTTGGGAGCTCGCTGAGGAGCCCTCGCCGCCGCAGAAATTCGCAGTAGCAATGCGACCAGGATGTAGTTCGCGAGCAGCGACGAGCCGCCGTAGGACAGGAACGGGGCGGTGATACCGGTCATCGGGATCAGCTTGGTGACACCGCCGACGACGATGAACACCTGGAAGCACACCGCGAACGCGAGACCGCCGCCGAGCAGCTTGCCGAAGCTGTCGCGCACCGAGATGGCACTGCGCAGGCCGCGGAGCGCGAAGACCATGTAGATCAGCAGCACTGCCGCGAGGCCGATGAACCCGAGTTCCTCGCCGATCACGGCGGTGATGAAGTCGGAGTTCGCCTCGGGGATCATTTCCGGACGGCCGGCGCCGAGACCCGCACCACCGATGCCGCCGGTCGCGAGACCGAACAGCGACTGCGAGATCTGGTAACCGCCACCGAATTCCACGTCGTAGCGCGCGATCGGGTCCTGCCAGTTCGCCACGCGGTCCTGGACGTGGTCGAAGAGCCGCCACGCGATGATCGCGCCGCCGGAGAACAGGCCGACGCCGAGCACGACCCACGCCGCGCGTTCGGTGGCGACGTAGAGCAGCACCAGCACGATGCCGAAGAACAGCAGCGAGGAGCCGAGGTCCTTCTGCAGCACCATCACCGCGACCGTGACGCCCCACGCGGCGAACAGCGGGCCGAGGTCGCGGGCACGTGGCAGGTCCATGCCGAGGAACCGGCGGCCGGCGGTGGTGAAGAGATCTCGCTTCGACACCAGAAACGCGGCGAAGAAGACCATCAGCAGGATCTTGGCGAACTCACCGGGCTGGATGGAGAACTGGCCGACCCGCAGCCAGATCTTCGCGCCGTTGATCGTCGGCGCGATGAAGCCCGGCAGCACACCGGGCAGCAACAACGCGACGAGCCCGGCGAGACCGAAGGTGTAGCCGAACCTGGCCAGCGTGCGGTGATCGGACAGGAACTTCAGCGTGGCCGCGAACAGCAGCAACCCGATCGCGGTCATGATGACCTGCTTGAACGCGACCGGTGACCACGTCGAGCCGTCCAGGTACTTGACGCCCTCCAGAGCCAAGTCGATCCGGTGGATCATCACCAGACCCAGCCCGTTGAGCAACGCGACGCACGGCAGAATCGCCGGGTCGGCGTAAGGCGCCCACCTGCGCACCGCGAGGTGCGCACAGGCGAAAAGACCGAGATACGCGAGACCGAGGTAGACGATCCTCAGGCTCAGCGAGCGCTCCTGGTTGAGTTCCACCAGGATCAGCGCCAGGGTCACGAGACCCGCGGCGAACGAGAGCATCACCAGTTCGGTGCCGCGCCGCGTCGGCGGACGCAGTCCCGGCGACGTGTTCGTCGCCACGGACGCGACTGGTGAGCCTTCCCCGGCGGGGGCGGGCGAGCCCATCAACTACGGACCCTCCCGGCAATCCACGCCGACCTTCTGCCCGCTCTGGGTGGGCGACGGCTCGGTGGCCCCGGTCTCGGGGGTCGTGCCGTTCGCCGGCGGCGGGCTGGTCGGCGTGCTGGTTTCCGTGCCGGTCGGAGTCGTCGGCGACGTCGGGCTGGTCGGGCTGGTCGGCGTCGTCGACGTGTCCTTGCAGAACGGCAGCATGTGTTCCGTGCGCAGCAACCTGACCGCGGCGCGCGCGCCGTCCAGCCCGTTGTCGCTGCGAAGGCCCGCGGTGATGGTCTTGCGACCGGCTTCCTTCAGGTCGCTCAGCGCGACCGGCTTGCAGCCCGTCGAACCGGGCGGGCACGAGTCCTCGACCTTGGACGACAGCTTGAAGCCGAGCACCGAGCCGTTGAGACCGCGGAAGATCGCGACCTGACCGTCCTCGGTGGCACCCACGTAGTACTGGGTGTTCAGCCACAGCTTTCCGCCGACCGCCACGACGGCGGTCAGCAGGAGCAGCACGAAGACGATCGCGAACGCCTTGATGGCGGTCCGCTTCTTGCGCTTCGGGTCCTGCGGTGGTGGCTGCGGTGCCTCCATGCGCTGAGGCATCGGCGGGCGCTGCTGCGTGAGCGCGCTCGCCCGGGAGGCCGCGGAGTCCGGCGGAGCGTTGTGCTCATCGCTGCCGTCACCGGCCGCGCCACCGAGGATCGGGTAGTCGTCGCCGAAGTCGATGTCCTCGACGTCCGCCACGATCACCGTGACGTTGTCGGGGCCGCCGCCCTTGAGCGCGAGCTCGATCATGCGGTCCGCGCAGGCCTGCGGGTCCGGGATGCGGATCGCCTCGTCGAGCGTCTCCAGGCTCACGACGCCGGACAGACCGTCCGAGCAGAGCAGGAACCGGTCGCCGACGCGCGCTTCGCGCACCGTCAGGCTGGGCTCGAAGTCGTGGCCGGTGAGGGCGCGCAGCAGCAACGAGCGTTGCGGGTGCGTGGCGGCCTCGTCCGGCGTGATCCGGCCCTCGTCGATCAACGACTGGACGAACGTGTCGTCGTGCGTGATCTGCGCGAAGGTGCCCTCCCGCAGGAGGTATGCCCGCGAGTCGCCGATGTGCACGAGCCCGAGGCGGTTGCCCGCGAACAGGATGGCCGTGAGCGTGGTGCCCATGCCCTCCAGGTCCGGGTCGCTCGTCACGAGCTCGGAGATGGCGCCGTTGCCGGCCGCGACCGCGTCGCGGAGCTTGCCGAGGAGGTCGTCACCGGGCTCGTCGTCGTCGACGTGGGCCAGCGAGGCGATGACCACCTTGCTCGCGACTTCACCGGCGGCGTGGCCACCCATGCCGTCGGCGACTGCGAGCAGGCGAGGGCCCGCGTACACGGAGTCCTGGTTGTTGGAGCGAACCAGGCCCCTGTCGCTGCGGGCCGCGTATCGAAGAACCAAGGTCATGAGCGCAGCTCGATCACCGTTTTGCCAATGCGGATCGGGGTGCCGAGAGGTACGCGCAGGGGTGCGGTGACCTTGGCTCGGTCTAGGTAGGTGCCGTTCGTGGAGCCCAGGTCTTCCACGTACCAGTCGGTGCCGCGCATGGACAGCCTCGCGTGCCTGGTCGACGCGAAGTCGTCGTCCAGGACGAGAGTGGAGTCGTCAGCGCGGCCGATCAGGATCGGCCTGCCGTCGAGCGAGATGCGGGTGCCGGTCAGCGCCCCGTGGGTGACCACGAGTTGCCGAGGCGCCTTGCTTCCCCTCGCCGACTTCTCGGACCTCCGGAATCCGGGCAGACCCGACGCCCGGAGCCCTGAGGCTGCGTAAAGATCAGAGCGGACCACACGTAGGGCGGCCAGCACGAAGAGCCAGAGGAGCACGAGAAAGCCCGCTCTGGTCAGCTGCATCACCAGCTCTTGCACCGGTTGTAACCGCTCCTGCCTTGAGTTGCTGACCGATGCCCGTGTCGACCTCTAGCCCGCGGTGCGGAAGACCAGTGACGAGTGGCCGATGCGGACGACGTCGCCTTCCGCGAGCTGCCAAGTCTGCACTGGCGTGCCGTTCACCGTGGTGCCGTTGGTCGAACCGAGATCAGCGAGCATCGCATTCTGCCCGTCCCAGGAGATTTCCAGGTGGCGCCTGGACACTCCCGTGTCAGGGAGGCGGAAGTCGGCTTCCTGCCCACGTCCTACGACGTTTCCACCCTGCTTGAGGTTGTACGTGCGGTTGGAACCGTCGTCGAGATGCAGGGTCGCGTTGAGCTGACGGTTGGCGCCCTGGGTGGCCGGCGGGGCGTATCCGCCCTGGTTGTAGCCCTGGTCGTAGCCGCCCTGCTGGCCGTAGCCGGGCTGCTGGCCGTAACCCTGGTCATACCCGCCTTGCTGGCCGTAACCCTGGTCGTAGCCACCGCCCTGCTGCTGGCCGTAGCCCTGGTCGTAGCCGCCGCCCTGCTGGCCACCGCCGTAACCCTGGTCGTAGCCCTGCTGGCCGTAGCCCTGCTGCTGGCCGTAGCCCTGGTCGTAGCCGCCGCCCTGCTGGCCGCCGCCATAACCCTGGTCGTAGCCCTGCGGCTGGGCGCCGCCGTAGCCCTGCTGCTGGCCATAACCCTGGTCGTAGCCGCCTTGCGGCTGACCCTGGTCGTAGCCCTGCTGGCCATAACCCTGCTGCTGGCCGTAGCCCTGCTGGTCATAGCCCTGCTGGTCGTAGCCCTGCTGGCCGTAGCCGCCCTGACCATAAGGGTCCTGGCCGGGCTGGCCCTGTCCTTGTCCGTAGCCGGGTGGCTGGCTCATGGGTCGGTCTCCTGCGGTGCGAGGTTGTGCTGACCGTCGGCTGGCCGCTTTCACGTCGGGGTCGACGGACGAGCTGGTTCGGAACTGTCCGGTGTGCAGCGCCTCGGAGCGCTCCAGGGAGACTACGACGTCACCATAGGTATCCCATCCGGACTCGGCCAGGTGCTCTCGCAGGCCCTCTGCGAGTAGCTGGGTGATGCGTAGTTCATCCTGCTCGTCGCCCGCAAGACGCTCGTGGTCCTGGGCGCCGAGCAACACTTTGTAGTGGTTGGGGGCTAGCAGTCTGCCACCCGCGAGCTCGCGGATGTTGCTGTCACCCTCCCGTTGCAGTGCCTGTGCCACCTCTTGGGGCACCACGTTGCCGCCGAACACGCGCGCGAAGGTGTTGCCGACCAGACCTTCCAGCTTGCGCTCGAAGCGTTGCAGGCCCATGTCGACTCCTTCCACTCGTCCCGCACGGCCGGGCTCCTGTACCGATCGTATCCGGGTACGACTCCGCCTACAGGGGGCGATTAGGAACCTGGTTTGGACGCGTGCTAGTGTTCCCAACGTCTCCAGGGGCAAGTGGCGGAATGGCAGACGCGCACGGTTCAGGTCCGTGTGTCCGAAAGGACGTGGGGGTTCAACTCCCCCCTTGCCCATCGAAAGACAGATGGAACCCCTCTCGCGGAATCGCGAGGGGGGTTCTTTCGTTGACCGGCAGTATCGGATTCCTTGATCCAACAGGTGATGTCTGTCACTCGTTCGGGGGTCGGCATGTGGGCGATAGCAGCGGCGGATTTCGGCGCGGAGCTCGAACTCGTGGAGCTTCCCGAGCCCTCGGCCGAGCCCGGTCAGCTCAAGGTCCGGTTGTTCGCGGCGAGCGTGAACCCGTTCGACCGGAAAGTCGTCGACGGGATGTTCCGGGGTTCGGATCACGTGTTCCCGTTGGTTCCTGGAACTGATGGGGCTGGTGAGGTCGTCGGTTCCGGAGAGAGGATTTTCGGCACCTTCTTCCACCATCCCGTCGGCGTTGGTACATACGCCGAGTACGTCACAGTTCCGGCCGGGAACGCGTTGGCTCCGTTGCCGGAAGATCTCGATCCCGCCGTTGCCGCCGCATTGCCGACCGCGGGTATGACGGCGCTGCAGTTGGTCGAGTCGCTCGGTTCCGCGCAATCGGTGCTGATCATCGGGCCCAACGGCGGCGTCGGATCGTTCGCGGTGCAGATCGCCCGTGCCGCCGGCAAGCGGGTCATCCCGGTGGGCCGCGGGGATTCCCTGGTCGAGGCCGACGCGCTGATCGACCTCGTGAGCAACGACCGTTCGTCGTTCGAGGCGAACGCGCGCTACGCGCCGTTGGCCTTCAACACCAACTACGTCTCCAGTGATCCCGCGCAGAACTTCGGCATGAAGGGGTCGCGCGAAACGTTGGTGCGGCTCGCCTCGATGGTGCAGGCAGGGGACCTGGACGTGCCGATCGCCCGGCGCGTGCCGTTGCGCGAAGCTGTTGATGTTTTCGCAGGTCACGGGCCCGGCAAGACCGTGATCATCATGTAGGTGGTCGTTCTGGCGCGGTGAACGGTCGACGGACGGTGACCGGCGCCGCTCACCGCCGTTTTGCCCCCACGCCTGACACACCCACTCTGAGCAGGTCTTTTGGTGCGTCCATCCGGATTAACGTCACCCAGACGGCAGCACCGTAGGACCGAACTCCCCGTGCCACTCTTCGACCGGTCACCGACCGGTCGGCGCCGTCGATCGCAGGGGGTGCGGCGACCTGGGGGCGGGCCGTGCGCTTCCTGCTAATCCTTATCCAGAGCACGAGTCGAAACGCGGCGGATCGCCCGCCGCGGGTGACGAGGAGGCACTGGCGTGAGCAGCACCCCAGCAAGGATCGCGGCCCTCGACAGCTCGAACGGTTTGTCGACGACCGCAGTCCCGGTTCCGGAACTGCCCGCGTCCGTCGAGGAGTTGGCAGCCGCCGCGGCGATCCGCCTCGGCTGGCACGGCGTGGTTCTCCCCGAAATGGTCCTGATGGGCCGCAAGGTCGTCGTCGTGGCCGAGCTCCTGGCCGACGCCCACGCCGAGCGCGTGTGCGTGGGTGCGGGTCCTGAGGCCGACAAGACCACCGTCTCCACGTGGGTGTGGCCGGAGATGGAAGGCCGCGTCCCGCCGGCCGCCGTCCGCATCGTCGGCGTCCTGGCCGTCGCCCGCCACTGGCGGACCGCGCTGGCCTCCGCCGTCCCCTTCGCCCGCTACGGCAACGCCGCGGTCGTCCTGCCCGAGTCGGTCGCGTTCTCGCACGACTACCTGGCGAACTGCCTGCCGCGCGTGCGTCGCTACGGCGTCTCGGTGCTGCTGGCCGACGACGAGAAGGACCTCTCGGTCGACGTGTCCGGCCGCCAGGAGACCGTGCCCGCCGAGGACACCGCCATCACCCGCTGGGTCAACGAGCTCGTCTACGAGCAGGTGCTCGCCACCGCTTCCTGATCTACGGTCGGGACATGCGAGTAGTCATAGCCGGCGGACACGGGCAGATCGCGCTGCTTCTCGAGCAGCAGCTGGCCACCCGTGGAGACGCGGCAACAGCACTGGTCCGCAATCCCGATCACTTTGGCGATGTGCAGGAAGCCGGAGCCGTTCCGGTGCTGTGCGACCTGGAGTCCGCTGAGCTGGACTCGGTCGCCGCGTATTTGAACGGCGCGGACGCCGCGGTTTTCGCCGCCGGCGCAGGGGCAGGCTCAGGAGCCGCCCGCAAGGACACCGTGGACTACGGAGCCGCCGCCCTGTTCGCCTCCGCTGCCGTGGAGGCGGGGGTGCGGCGGTTCGTCCAGGTGTCGACCGTCGGCATCGAGGACGCCGACTCTCCTTCGGTGGACCCGGACTTCGCGGTCTACCTGAAGGCCAAGAAGCTGGCCGAGGCCGACCTGAAGTCGCGTGATCTCGACTGGACGATCCTGCGGCCCGGGCCGTTGGTGAGCGACGCGCCCACCGGTCTGGTCACGTTGGCCGCGCCCCGGTTGCCGCGTTCGTCGGTCACGCGTGCGGATGTCGCCGCCGTGCTGGCGGAGTTGCTCAACGCCCGCAACACGGTCGGCAAGACGCTGGAGCTGGTGAACGGCGAAACGCCGGTCGCCGACGCCGTTCGCGCGATCCTCTAACCGACCAACGACGTCACTCACCCGTGGTTCCTGACTGCACGCGGGGACCCCGCGTATCCCAGGACTGCACGCGGGGTCCCCGCGTGCAGTCAGCCAAGCACTCGATCGAGGTACGGGTTCGTGAAGGTGCGGTTGGGGTCGAGTTCGTCGCGCACCCGCAGGAAGTCGTCGAAGTGCGGGTACAGCGGGCGGAGTTGCTCGGCGGTGAGGTCGTGCATCTTGCCCCAGTGCGGACGGCCGCCCACCGACGCGGCGATGCTGGCGTAGGCGTCGAAGAAGGCCTTGTACTGCATGCCGAGTGCCTGGTGCATCGAGATGTAGGCGGTGTCGCGGCCGTTCGCCGTGGACAGCCAGATGTCGTCGGCCTGGGCGACGCGCACCTCGCACGGGACGATCAACGCGTCGCGGTCGCCCAGCTTGTTGGCCACCGCGCGGAGTTCGCCGATGACGTCCGTCAACGTCTCGCGCGGGATCGAGAACTCGGTTTCCACGAACCGGACGCGGCGCGGGGTCACGAAGACGTTGTGCGAGTAGTCGGAGTAGGAGCGCTCGGAGATCAGCGAGCCGCAGAGCTCGTTCAGGCGCCGGGTGTAGCGCGGCAGGGTCTTGGCGACCTTGCAGACCGCGCCGAACGCGGCGTTCTCCATGACCTCGTACTCCCACGTCTGCCGGAGCTTCGACAGCGGCTTCGCGGGTCCGGGGATCCTGTTGTTGCGCTTGAGGATCACGCGGTCGGAGTGCGTGAACCAGTGGAACTCGACGTGGTCCTCGACGGCGCAGAGGTCGTCGAACTGCTCCATCACTGCGTCGAGCCGGCCCGGTGCCTCGGAGGCCTGCAGGACGAACGACGGCACGCACTGCAGGGTGATCGTGCTGATGATGCCGAGTGCGCCGAGGCCCACGCGGGCCGCGTTGAAGAGGTCCGGGCGCTCGGAGCGCGAGCAGGTGACGACCGAGCCGTCGGCCAGGACCAGTTCGAGTCCGGCGATCGCGGTGGCGAGGACGCCGAGCTTCGCGCCGGTGCCGTGGGTCGAGGTGGAGACCGCGCCGGCGACGGTCTGGGCGTCGATGTCGCCCAGGTTCGGCATGGCGAGGCCCAGGCGGTGCAGGTCCGCGTTGAAGGCCCACAACGGGGTGCCGGAGCGGACGGTGACCAGGCCGGATTCCGTGTCCGCGCGCACGATTCCCGTCCAACGGTCCAGGTCGAGCGCTGTTTCCGGCGCGACCGCGATGTCGTTGAACGAGTGACCGCTGCCCCGCGCGCGGACACGGGAGCCTGAGGTGACCGCCGCGGCGATCTCGTCCGTGCTGGCCGGGTGGACTACGCGCGTCGGGGTGCACGAAGCCGTTCTAGCCCAGTTCGTCCACACACGGACCTCCACGAGAGTGTGACCTGACACAGCAACGTAGGTGAAAGCTCTTCACGTTTCAAGGGTTCACGACGTACCGTCAGAGGTATGCGCAGAACTCGACTCGACGCCGCGACGAAGGATCTGGATCCTCCGTTCGCGATCGTCGACCTGGACGCCTTCGACCACAACGCGGCGGACCTCGCCCGTCGCGCTGCCGGTCACCCGATCCGGGTCGCGAGCAAGTCGATCCGCGTGCGCGAGCTCGTGAGCCGGGCGCTCGAACGGCCTGGCTACGCCGGGGTCATGTGCTACTCGCTGGCCGAGGCGCTGTGG
This sequence comes from Lentzea alba, assembly GCF_011067745.1. Taxonomy (GTDB): domain Bacteria; phylum Actinomycetota; class Actinomycetes; order Mycobacteriales; family Pseudonocardiaceae; genus Lentzea; species Lentzea alba. Next base: position 180,677 of record NZ_JAAMPJ010000006.1, on the reverse strand, counting down.
TTGTCGGAGCAGAACATCAGCGAGGATCTGCTGGTCGCGTACCCGACCGCCGACCGGGCGTCGTTGCAGAAGCTCGCGGCCAACGAGACCGCGCGTCAGCGGGTCACGATCATGGTCGACTCGGTCGAGCACCTCGACTTCGTGGACGCGGCCATCGGGCCGCACGCCGACATCCGGGTGTGCCTGGAGCTGGACGTGTCGTGGCGGCCGTTGCCGGGCGTCCACATCGGTCCGCGCCGTTCGGCGATTCACACGCCGCAGCAGGCGAAGGTCCTCGCCGCCAAGATCACCCACCGGCGGGGCTTCAAGCTGGTCGGCGTCATGGCGTACGAGGGACAGATCGCCGGGCTGGGCGACAACCCACCGGGACAGCCGTTGCGGGCACTGGGGATCCGGTTCATCCAGTCGAAGTCCGGGCCGGAGCTGATCCACCGCAGGACCGCCGTGGTCAGCGCGATCCGGCAGGTCGCCGACCTGGAGTTCGTCAACGGTGGCGGCACCGGCAGCCTGGAGCTGACGGGTTCCGACCCGTCGGTCACCGAACTCGCGGCGGGCAGCGGCCTGTTCGGGCCGACGCTCTTCGACGCGTACCAGGCGTTCAAGCCGGAACCCGCGGCGCTGTTCGCGTTGTCGGTGGTGCGCAAGCCGACCAAGCGGGTCGCGACGCTGTTCGCCGGCGGCTACATCGCCTCCGGGACGCCGACGCCCGACCGCCAGCCGTCGCCGTACCTGCCGGCCGGGCTGAAGACGCTCGGGCTCGAGGGCGCGGGCGAGGTGCAGACACCGGTCACCGGCAAGGCGGCGGAACAGCTGAAGATCGGCGACCGGGTCTGGATGCGGCACGCCAAGGCGGGCGAGCTGTTCGAGCGGTTCGACGAGGTGCACCTGGTGCACGGTGACCGCATCGAGCAGACCGTGCCCACCTACCGCGGCGAACGGCACAACTTCGGCTAGACGGGCAGGCGCGACGACAGGTAGCCCCGGACCAGCGCCCTCGCTTCGGTGAGGATCGTCTGGTCGCCCATCGGGCTCTTGCGGAACGCCATCTTCATCACGGCGTCGGCGGCTTCGACGGCGATCGCGATCGGCAGCAGAACCTCGGTCATCGGAATTCCGAACTTGCCGGAGATCAGTTCGGAGATCTTGTCGGAGATGACATCGTTGTTGTCGCGGCGGTCGTCCAGCAGCCGCATGTCCACGACGTCACCGAAGTGCAGCCTCCCGAACGCGGGGATCTCGCGGTGCATCGTCACGTAGACGTCGAACACCGTGTCCACGGCGTCCCACCAGTGTTCGAGCGTCGCCTGCTCGAGCCGTTCGGTGATGCCCTGGGAGAACCTGTCGACGTTGCGCAGGGTCAGCGCCTGCACGACGGCTCTCTTGTCCGGGAAGAACTGGTACAGCGAACCGACCGCCACCCCGGCTCTTTCTGCGATCAACGTCGTGGTGACGCCGTCGTAGCCCACCTCGTCGATCAGGGTCGCGCAGGCCTCGAGCATGCGCTCGACTCTCTTGGCGCTGCGCTGCTGGACGGGCTGACGGCGAAGCGGGGTGGTGCTCGTCACGGCGACTCCCAGTAGTTCGGGTGCTTCCATCTTGCCTGTTGTACGGCCTTTTCACTTCCCTGAACCTGTCAACACGCCTACGATCCGAACAAGTTTCACATTTGGAGGATCGATGAGCGACTTCCTTTGGGGAGTGTCGACGTCCGCGTTCCAGATCGAGGGCGCGTTCGATGCAGGCGGTCGGGGTCCCTCCGTGTGGGACGAGTTCACTCCGATCCACGACAACGACAACGCTTCCGTTGCATGCGACCACTACCACCGGTGGCGCGAGGACGTTGCGCTCATGACGCAGCTCGGTGTGAACGCGTACCGCTTCTCGATCGCGTGGCCGCGCATCCAGCCCTCCGGCAAGGGGCCCGTCAACGCCGAGGGCCTCGACTTCTACGACCGTCTGGTCGACGCCCTTGTCGACGTCGGCATCGCACCCGTGGTCACGTTGTACCACTGGGACACGCCGCTGGAGCTGGAAGCCGAGGGCGGCTGGCTCAATCGGGACATCGCGGATCGGTTCGCCGACTACACCTCGCTGGTCGCGGACCGTCTCGCCGACCGCGTGAAGCTGTGGATCCCGATCAACGAACCCGCGATGGTGACGTTGCAGGGCTATGCGATCGGTGAGCACGCCCCTGGCAAGACGTTGCTCTTCGACGCGTTGCCGACCGCCCACCACCTGAACCTCGCTCACGGCCGTGCGGTCGAAGTGCTGCGGTCGTTCAACGCGCAGGCCGTTGGCACGGCGAACAACCACACGCCGGCCTGGCCGGCTACGCCGAACGACGTAGCAGCCGCCGAGGCGTACAGCGAAATCCACAACTGGTTGTACGCGGACCCACTTCTGTCGGGCCGATATCCCGACGCAGTCGCCGATCTGCTGCCGATCCAGGACGGTGACCTGCAGGTCATCCACCAGCCCCTCGACTTCTACGGCGTGAACTACTACAACCCCACCCGGCTCAAGTCGCCGTCGGAGGGCAACCCGCTGCCGTTCGAACTGGTGGAGATCGACGAGTACCCGCGCACCGGCTTCGGATGGCCGGTCGTGCCGTCCGGGCTGGCCGAGATCATCAGGACGTTGCGCGAGCGGCACCCGAACCTGCCGCCGGTGTACGTCACCGAGAGCGGCTGCAGCTTCCCGGACGAGATCGAGGACACCGACCGGATCGCCTTCCTCGACGGACATCTCAAGGCGGCGCTGGAGGCGGACGTCTCGGGCTACTTCGTGTGGTCCCTGCTGGACAACTTCGAGTGGGAGTCCGGATATTCACAGCGGTTCGGCCTGGTCCAGGTCGACTTCGAGACGCAGCGACGCACGCCGCGCGACTCGTTCCACTGGTACAGAAGGGTGATCAGTGGTGAGTGAAGCCCTCGCCGAGCCGATCGTCCCGGTTCGAAGAAGCTGGATGGCCTGGCTGTTCATCGCGAACCTCGGTCTGTGGCTCGCGGTCTACGCGCCGATCCAGATTCTGTTGCCACGGCAGGCCGAACTGCTGGACAAGGCGAACAAGACGTTCGTGTTCGGCGTCGTCACCGGTGTCGGCGCCTTCGTGGCGATGGTGGCGGTGCCGCTCATCGGGTTCCTGTCCGACCGCACGACCTCGCGCTTCGGCCGTCGGCATCCGTGGACGCTGAGCGGGTCGATCGTCGCGGCCGCCGGCCTCGGCGTTCTCGCCAACGCGCAGTCGGTCCTGGTCATGACGCTCGGCTGGTGCATGGTGCAGGCAGGGATCAGCAGCATGCTCGCCGCTCTGACCGCCGCAGTGCCGGACCGGGTGCCCGTCGAGCAACGGGCCACGGTCGGTGGACAGTTCGGCATCAGCCAGATGCTCGGCACCGTGCTGGGCGCGGTTGTCGTGACGACGCTGGTCACCGCCCTGCCTGCCGGCTACCTGGCCTGCGCGGTGATCGTGCTGGTCGGCGCGTTGTTCTTCGTGGTGAGGACGCCGGACACGCAGTTGATCGTGAAGCCGGTGCGGCCGACGTTCTGGATCTCGCCGCGTGAGCACCCCGACTTCACATGGGCTTGGCTCGGGCACTTCATGCTCAACGTCGGCAACGCGTTCGGCACGCTGTACCTGTACTTCTTCCTGAGCGACGAGGTGCACCACCCGTCTCCCGACCAGGGCCTGCTGGAGTTGATGGTCCTGTACGGGGTGGCGCTCACCGCAGGAGCGGTGCTGTTCGGCGCACGAAGTGATCGTTCTGGCCGTCGGAAGCCGTATGTGTACGGCGCGTCGGTCGTCATGGCGTTCGCGGCGTTGTTGTTGGTGGTGTCGCCGACGTGGCCGGTCGCCCTGGTCGCCTCTCCGTTGCTCGGCATCGGCTTCGGTACCTACCTGGCCGTCGCGATCGCGCTGCTCACCCAGGTCTTGCCGGCCGCGTCCGATCGGGCCAAAGATCTGGGCGTGATCAACGTGGCCAACGCGTTGCCACAGGTCATCGCCCCCTTGCTGACCACCGTGATCCTCGCGAACCTTGGTGGTTACCGCGGTCTGTTCGCGGCGTCGGCGCTGGCGACCGCGCTGGCGGCGGTGTTGATGAGTCGAGTGCGATCGGTGGTCTGATGCAGCTGTCGGGCAAGAGGGTTCTGGTCACGGGAGCGTCCCAGGGGATCGGTGCCGAGGCCGCGTTCCGGTTCGCGGCTCACGGCGCGCACGTCCACCTTGTGGCCCGGAGCGCCGAACTGCTCGATCAACAGGTCAAACGGATCATCGAGTTCGGCGGCTCGGCGACCGCGCACGTGGCGGATCTGGCGGACGCCGTGCAGATCCGCGCGCTCGCCGAGGAGGTTTCCGCACCTGACGTGCTCGTCAACAACGCGGGCGTCGGTCGCTGGCTGTTCCTGGACGACACCTCGGCCGACGAGCTGCAGACGATGACGTCGGTGCCGTACCTGGCGGCGTTGCTGCTGACCAGGGAGTACCTGGGTGCCATGCGGTCGCGCGGCTCCGGCTGGATCGTCAACGTCAACTCACCGGTCTCGCGCCTGCCGATTCCCGGCTGCGTGGGCTACCAGTCGTCGCGGTGGGCGTTGCGCGGTCTCACCGCTTCGCTGCGCCTCGACCTGCGCGGAACCGGCGTCGGGATCAGCGAAGTGGTGCCGGGCAAGGTGTCCAGCGAGTACTTCAACAACAACCCCGGTGCGGAGGAACGGATCCCGGCGATCGCCCGGATGATCCCCACGGTCACGCCGCAGCGGTGCGCGAAGGCGATCGTCGACGCCGTGGAGAAGGAACGCGCTGAGCACCTGTTCCCGTGGCAGCTCAAGGCGTTCGAGATCTCCGGCCGCCTCTTCCCCGGCCTCACGTCCTACCTCACCTGGAAGACCGGCACCCACCGCTAGCCGCAGCCGTCTGGAAACGTGAAAACGGCCCTTGCCTGCGCGGGAGGTGCAGACAAGGGCCGTGGTTGGTGACCGCGGACCGACGACGGTCGGGGAGGGTAGGTGCACGTCACCGGCCCGCGGGAATCTGTGGAGTTGTGAAGCTGACCGGGGCCCGCGATGTCGCGGTCGGGGGTTCGCACATCGCGGGCCCCGGTCAGTAGGCGGTTTGCAGACCTGGTCGTGTCGGGGGGACGCCAGGTCAGTCGCAAACGCCCGTTAGTGGGCTCGAGCCACCGCGCGGCGGGACCGGGTGACAGGAGGAGTCACCGGGGCCTCGCGCAGATGGCGAGCCGGGCGCGGGGCGAGTCCGCCCGCGACCAGGTGTTCGTACGCGGCGCGCCACACCGAGCAAGGTGACTTCTGCTGGCGCCAACGGCCGGAGCACTCGGGGCAGTTGCCCTTCTCGTCCGGCTCGTGCGCTGCCAGCAGAGCACGCCATCCCTCGGTCAGCCGAGGGAGCTCGGATCGAGCCACCGACAGGAGGGACGGGGCGTCAGCGCGGCTCGCCAGCTCCGTGAGCAGGTCGAGACGTTCCCACACAGCGTTGCGAAGAACCTGTCCGAGGATCGCGTCCATCGAAACGTCACCGTCACCTTTCCGCCTGGTCGGCGGCTTCGCGTAGCGCAGCCCTGAGCTGTACGAGCTGGTCGTAGGTCAAGACTGCCGTCTCACCGGGAGGTCCGACCAGAACCACTTGGCCCTGAACGACCTTCACGGTGAGCTGGCGGTCCCGGTCGACCACGTCGCCGCAGCTGATCTGCCACGATCGACGTTGCCCGGTCATGCCGCGCCATGTGGATTCGGTGTCACCCGTCTCCACAATGGAGGTGGAGCCAGGGGAGGAGCTGTCCACTATCGGTCGTTCCTCTCCGTGCTCACTCGCTTACCGGAATCCAGATTGCGATGATTCATGCCGGAACGGGACGTCACAGCGCCCACCGGTGGAAGTCTTACGGTGAGCGGTAAGCGGTGTTCGGTGGAGCCGATCAGCTCCGCCGAAGAGGACTTCTCGACTCGGGGACCTGCCCCTAGTCTGCCGATGACGCCTAACGGACTGTGAGGGTGCGCGATGAACACCATGAGTTCCCAGGGCTCTCCGATCCCCACCGAGGTGTGGGACCACCAGGAGATGCGGGACGCACTGGCCCGACGAGAGATCAGCTCGGTTTACCGGCTGCTCCGACGGCACGGTGTGTCCCAGCGCCAGATCGCGGCGCTCACTGGGCAGTCGCAGTCCGAGGTCTCGGAGATCCTCAAGGGACGCCAGGTGATGGCTTACGACGTCCTGACGCGGATCGCCATCGGCCTGGGTGTCCCACGTGGATACATGGGTCTCGCCTATGACGAGACAACGGCAGTACGGGTGGCCGCAACCGCGGACTCACCCCATCCTGAGGAGGACGAGTCGGTGAAGCGTCGGAAGTTCCTCGCGCACGCCGCCGCCGTGACAGTGGGCGCGGCCGTGTTCGGAGCGGACTCCGGGTCGTGGGTTTCACACCCCACACAGACTCCGGCTCCGGGACGCATCGGCATGACCGATGTGCGCCAGGTCGAAGCGGCGACGCGGGCTCTGCGTGCCCTGGACTACCAGTACGGCGGCGGTTCCTGCCGCGACGCCGTGGTCGCGCAGCTGTCCTGGGGACAGCAGATGCTCGGTGCGAGCTCCACGGACATCGTTCGCCAGCGCCTCTACGTCGCGCTGGCCGACCTGCACAACCTCGCCGGCTGGACGTCGTTCGACACGGGCCTGATGGACTCCGCCCGCAACCACTTCGGTCAGGCGCTCGACCTCGCCAAGCAGGGCGAGAACGAGGCGCTGATGGCGAACATCCTGTACCGCATGGGCCGCGTCTACCTGCACCAGAACGCCCCGGACGACGCGCTGAAGGTGTTCCAGCTGGGTCAGCTGGCCGCGCAGAACTCGGGCTCCGAACTGGCGGTGGGCATCCTGTGCGCGAACGAGGCCTGGGCCTACGCGAAGATGGGGTCCGACGAGCAGGCGCTGAAGCTGCTCGGCCGCGCCCGTGACGAGTTCTCCCGCGCGAACGTCGCGGAAGCCCCTGCCTGGGCCAAGTTCTTCAACGAGATCGACCTCTCGTCCATGATCGGCACGGTGCACACGGAGCTGGCACAGACGGTGGACGCCAAGTACACGAGGACCGCCATCCCGGCGCTGTCCAAAGCGATCAACAACTTCGGTGACGAGTACGCGCGCAGCCGCTCGTTCAACCTCACCTCGATGGCGATCAACCACCTGCTCGAGGGCGACATCGACCACGGCGCCAAGATCGGTCGCCAGGCCGTCGACCTGTCGGAAAGCCTCAAGTCGGTGCGCACGAAGCAGCGCATGGAGCCGCTTCGCCAGGAGGCCGAGAAGCGCCGCAACAACCCCGAGGCCCGCGAGCTCGCGGACCGCGTCGCCCGCTTCACCGGCACCGAGTCGGCCGCCTGATCCGCATCTCGTTTGGGTCCTATAGCACCACTTTTGGATGGTGTGGGACACGAAGCGGTAACGCCAGGACCTTCGCACACGAATGCAGCATCGACGGGCGTGCAATCCGCGCCTAAGGTGCGGCAGGTCGGGGCGAAGGACGAGGTGCGGCGCGTGAGCCTTACTCGGAGGTGGCGTTCCAGGAGAGCGCTGCGGTCCGCGCAGTTGCTCGATGAGGTGGTGGACACCCAGTTGCCGCTGCTGGCGGCGTTCGACGAGGAGAGACGGCGCAAGTCAGCCGACTACCTCGCGGAACTGGTGGCGCTGGCGCAGGACTACCGCTACTACGCGAACGGCTGGATCGACAGCCGTGAGCTCGATCGTCGCGGTCAGCGGACGATGAACCGGCTGGCGCGCATGCGTGAAGAATCTTCGGCTCGACTGATCACCGATTAGTCCGTTCGCGCGCAGCTCGTCGCGCTGATCGGACCACTCACCGAGTTGTGCGAATGTTTCACGTTGAACAATCACCAGGGCACCGGTCCGCTGTGGTCGAACAGGCCGCCGGTCGGCCCGTCGTCGGGCAGGGTGGCCAGCCTGATCGCGATCCTGGCTCCCTCCGCGGGTGTGTCCCTCCCCTGGAAGCCGTTGAGATCGGTCGCCACATAACCGGGGCAGGCGCCGTTGACCTTGATGTTCTCCAGTTCCTTCGCGTACTGCACGGTGATCGCGTTCAGGTACGTCTTCGACGGCGAGTAGGTCCCGCTGACCCCGCCGAGCGTGACGTCCGGTGTGCTCTGCAAGGTCAGCGACGCGACGTGGCTCGACAGGTTCACGATCCGCGGCCTCGCTGAACGGCTCAACAGCGGCAACAGCGCGTTGGTGACCCGGACGACGCCGATCACGTTGGTCTCCACCACCGCCCTGATGCTCTCCGGCGTGGCGGTCGACGGCTGGTCCGGCCACCCTCCGGCGATCGCGGCGTTGTTCACCAGCACGTCGAGCCGGCCGAACCTCTCCTCGAACAACGCGGCTGCTTCAGTGGCGCTCTCGTCGTCGGTCACGTCCAACGGCACGAAGAACGCGGCAACGCCCTCCGCCTGCAGCTTCGCCGCCGCCTCCTCGCCTCGCTGACGGTCCCGTGCACCGACTCCGACGCTCATCCCCAAGGCGCCCAGCCCTGCCGCGATCTCGTACCCGATGCCCTTGTTTGCGCCGGTGACCAGCGCAATCGTCTGTTCGCTCATGCATTTGATCGTGGTACGGCCCGCGTTCAAGACCAACATCAGTTCGGTGTGGCAGCGATACCCGGCCGGTATCGATAGCGTGGACGGGTGGAGACCCGAGAGCTTCGGTACTTCGTCGCGGTCGCGGAGGAACTGCACTTCGGCCGGGCCGCCGACCGCCTCGACATCGCCCAGCCGCCGTTGTCGCGGACGATCGCCCAGCTCGAACAACGGCTCGGCGTCGCGTTGCTGACCCGCACCAGCCGGAAGGTCTCGCTCACCGAGGCGGGCGCGGTGCTGCTGGCCGAGGGAAGGGCGATCCTCGGTGCGATCGCCGCGGCGGAGAGGCGCACCCGCACCGTCGACCGGCCTTCGCTGGTGCTGGCCGCCAAGGCAGGGGGCTCCGGCGAGCTGCTGGCGAAGCTGCTCGACGCCTACGCCGCCGAACCCGGCGCGGTCGCCGTCGACCTGCTGTTGTGCGAGGCCCACACCTGGCAACCGCTGCTCGACGGCCGGGCCGACGTGGCGATCCTGCACGAGCCGTACGACTCGACCGCCGGTCTCGACGTGGAAGCCCTGCACGTCGAGAGCCAGTTCGCGATCCTGCCGACTTCGCATCCACTGGCCGGTGCGGGACAGCTGCGGATGGCCGACGTCGTCGATCTGCCCGAACTCGCGCGCTGGCCGGAACCCGATGGCACCTACCCGGACGGTACCCGGGTGGAGGTGCACAACCTGACGCAGCTGTTCCAGATGATCGCGCTCGGCCGTGCGATCGCGGTCATGCCGGAAGTCGTCCGCCCGGGCCTGCCCGAAGGCCTGGTCGCGGTACCGCTGGTGGACGCGTCGAAGGTGACGACGGTGATCGCGTGGCCGCCGCACAGCAGGTCGCGGGCTGTTGCCGGCCTGGTCAGGGTCGCGACCGGGGTCAGCTCACCGGGGCCCGGCTGAGCACCACGGCGAGCCCGAACGCGACGCCCATGATGGTCACCTCCAGCACCGCCCACTGCACGATCGCGGTGACCTTGTGCTGGGAGATCTTCGGCAGCAACCGCCACCGGATCTGCGCCCCGAGCACCGCGATCAGCACGGCGCACACGGTCTTGCCGATGAACAGCAGGCCGTAGCCGGTCGTGAACATCGACTGCGGGAACGGCACGACCGGGTTGAGGACCAGCTCCAGCAACCCGTTGAACAGGCCGGTCACCGAGACCACGATCAGGCTGATGGTCGCGATCTTGGAGAACTTCGGCAGCGCGACCGCCAGCAGCCCCTTGCGGTAGGCGACCAGCGCCATCAACGCGCCGAGCCCGCCGGTCCACGCGGCCGCGCCCAGCACGTGCAGCTCCATGGAGACCATCGAGTAGTCGTGGTACTTCCAGTTGGAGGCGTGCCCGGTCACCGGGATCGGCAGCAGACCGAACATCGAGATGAGGATCCGCAGCTCAGCGGGTACGGACTCGCCGCCGCGCACGGCCATCACGCCGATGATCACGTAGACGAACGCGCAGGCTGCGCTGAACAGCAGGCCCTTGCCCGCACCGACTGCTCCGATGTAGTCGATCGCGTTGCCGATGCTGACGTTGCTGCCCGGCCGCAGCTCAGCGGCCTGCAGCACGATGGCCGTGAGCGCCGTGACCACCCAGACGGCCGCGGCGATCACCGCGGCCGGCCGGGCGATCCGCATGACGGGTTCGGTGTGCGTCGGACGGTCGAAGCCGAGCAGTTTCGGCAGGATCGACAACCCGACGACGACGGTCGCCGAGACGTCCAGCAGCACCCTGGTGACCGGCAGGCCGTACCGGACCGCCGCCCCGGCGTCGACGACCCCGGCGACCACGACAGGTGGTGCCAGCACGAGGCCGAGCGCGATGCCCGCGAGTGCGCCGAGGACGAGCCCGGCGAGCACCCGGTAGTGGGTGGGGGCGGTGGTCCGGACGTCGCTCATGCCTTCGCGCCCCCGCCACCGCGCAGGGCGAAGAACACGCCACCGCCGAGCAGCACCACGGCGCCGACGATCCACACCCAGATGGGCAGGCCGTTGCTCGAACCGTCGCTACCGGAGGCCGTGTCCGGGCTCGCCGGCGTGGTGGGCGTGCCGGTGCCGTCCTTGGTGAGCGTGAACGTGAGCTCACCGGACACGGGGTGGCCGTCCGCGGACAGGATGCGGTAGCCGATCTTGTACTGCCCGGCCTTGCCGAGCGCGTTGACCTTCGCGGAGACCGCGTTGTCCTTGATCGTCGGGTCGCCCGCGACCTCGTAGTGACCGCCGTTGGCGTCGACGACCGAGATCGTGTTGATGCCCTGGCCGCCCTGCACGTCCTGGTCGAACGTCAGCGTGACCGACGACGGACCGGCGTCCAGCGAGCTCTTGTCCTTCGGATCACTGCTGATCAGCGCGTTGTGCGCCGCCGCGGGGGCGGCCGTGACGAGCACGGCCGCACCAGCGATCAGGCACGCGACGAGTGCGCGCTTCATGCCTTGCGCCGCGAACGCAGGATCGCGCCGACGCCGAAGCCCAGGCCGAGCGCGCCGACGGCCAGACCGGCGCCACCGAGGTAGCGGGCGGTCTTGTCGGAACCGGCTGCCGACGCCTCGTGGGTGTCGGTGCTGTTGGCGGCCGGCGTCGTGCCGTGGCCACCGTGGGCGTCCTCGCCGGCCTTCTTGGGGGCGAGCTTCAGCGCGGGCGCCGGGTGCTCCGGCTCCTTGCCGTCGGCACCGGTCGACTGCGACCAGTCCACGACCTCGCCGTTCTCGTAGGTCTGCTTGGTCGGGAGCTCCAGCTTGTCCTTGCCCTCCGGCAGGGTGCCGAGCGCGACGAAGAACTCCTGGTACTCGTTGATCCCGATCTTCACACCGGGGTCGGCGGTCCAGGTGATCGTCTTGAACGCCTCGGTGATCTCCTTGCCGCCGATCGTCACGGGCTTGTCGAGCTTGCCCTTGACTGCCTCGGCCTTCCAGCCGGCCAGCGGCTTCGTGCGCACCGAGGTGAGCGGCGTGTCCTGCGGCAGCGTCACCTCGATCTTGGTGGTGCCGGCGTTGTCCCGTTCGTTCGGCACGCGGAACGCGAACGTCGCGCGGCCGCCCTGCGTGAACTCGGCGGGCTGGGCGCTGACGTGCGCCGATGCGATGGCCGGAGTGCCGAGCACGGCGAATCCGGCAACGGCGAGAACGGCGAGCGTGCGCACGCCGAATCGATTTGTCGACATGAAGTTGTGGCTCCTGATTGCCAAAGGGGTTTGGGGTTTTGGGGTCAGGAACCACAGGGAGGGCCGCGCAGCCCGTTCGCACGTCTCAGGTCCGTGTGGTGCGGGTTCCGGACGTAAGGCGTGCTGGTGAACGTCCGCACCGGCGTCGTGACCGGCTGCGGCGTGAGCCTGCGGGGGATCAGGCGGGTGACGGCGGCGAAGAGCCTGAACAGGGCGTTCTCGGCGTGGAACAGGAGCAGGCCGGTCAGCGTCGCGGCGACGAGGTGCGCCACGAACATCTGCCCGGTGAGCGTGTTCGTGTGCTCGTGGTTGACCCAGGTCAGCAGCAGGTGCTGGGCGAGCTGGGCGGTGCCGAGCCCGGCGATGATCGAGAGCTTCCCGGTGCGCTTGTCGGCGAGTGACGCTGCCGCGAACGCGATCAGCACCACCAGCGGCAGTGCGTGGATGAACTCACTGATCTCGCCGCCGCCCAGCCCGTGGGCGGTGATCGTGAGCGCGGCAGACGTCAGCGCGAGTGCGGCACCACGCAGGGTGCGCAACTCACTCGACCGTGTGCTCACCTCGGTGAGGGTAATCGGAGGAGTTTGCCGAGGTCTACGAGTGGGTATCTACGGCCGCATGCACAACCAATGCGACCAGCCGGGCCGTACCGACCGGGTCGTGTTCGGCGTTGCCGCTGGTCTGACGCTTGCGTTCGTGGCCTGGGGAATCGTCGGCACGTCCAGTCTGGCGACTTTCTCGAAGTCGGCGCTCGGGTGGATCATCCAGCATCTGGGCTGGGCTTTTGTGATCTCGGCCTCCGGGTTCGTGGTCTTCGCCCTCTGGCTCGCGTTCAGCCGCTACGGCAAGATCCCGCTCGGTCGTGACGACGAGAAACCCGAGTTCAAGACGGTTTCCTGGGTCGCGATGATGTTCAGCGCCGGTATGGGCATCGGGCTGATGTTCTACGGCGTCAACGAGCCGCTGAGTCATTTCGTGAAGCCGCCACCCGGCACGGAGGGTGACCCCCTCGAAACCGCGATGGCCACCACGCTCTTCCACTGGACGCTGCACCCGTGGGCGATCTACGCCGTCGTCGGCATCGCCATCGCGTACGGCAGCTTCCGCCGTGGCCGGTCGTCGCTGATCAGCTCGGCGTTCGCGCCGCTGCTGGGGCGCCGGGCGTCGTCCGGCTGGGGCCGGGCGATCGACGTGATGGCGATCTTCGCGACCCTGTTCGGCTCGGCGACGTCGCTCGGCCTCGGCGCCCTGCAGATCGGCAGCGGACTGGAGGCGGCCGGTTGGGCGAGCAACGTCGGCAAGGGCGTGCTGGTCGCGATCATCGCGGTGCTGACCGTGGCGTTCGTCGCGTCCGCGGTCTCGGGGGTCGCGAAGGGCATCCAGTGGCTGTCGAACATCAACATGATGCTGGCCGTGGTGCTGGCGCTGTTCCTGTTCGTGGTCGGCCCGACGGTCTTCATCCTGAACCTGATGCCGACGGCGCTGGGCGACTACTTCCGCGAGCTCGCGAACATGGCCGGCCGGACGGCTGCTTCTGGCGGTGACGCGACGGAGACGTGGCTGTCCGGGTGGACGATCTTCTACTGGGCGTGGTGGATCTCGTGGACGCCGTTCGTCGGCATGTTCATCGCGCGGATCTCGCGTGGCCGCACGATCAAGCAGTTCGTGGCGGGCGTGATCCTGGTGCCGTCCGCGGTGTCGCTGGTGTGGTTCGCGATCCTGGGCGGGACAGCGATCTTCGAGCAACGCTCGGGTGTCGATCTCGCCGGCCAGTCGACGCCGGAGTCGCAGCTCTTCTCGCTGCTCGGCCAGTTCCCGCTGGCGACGGTCGCCGGCGTGGTGGTGATGGTGCTGGTGGCGATCTTCTTCGTGTCCGGCGCGGACGCGGCGTCGATCGTGATGGGAACGCTCTCGCAGGAGGGCTCGATCCGGCCGAAGAAGCCCGTGGTGATCTTCTGGGGTGTGCTGACCGGTGCCGTCGCCGCGGTGATGTTGCTGGTCGGTGGGTCGAACGCGCTGACAGGACTGCAGAACCTGACGATCATCGCCGCCCTGCCGTTCATGGTCGTGATGATCGGGCTGTGCGTCTCGCTGGCGAAGGACCTGCGCTCCGACCCGATGATCAGGCGGGAGGAACGGGTCGCCGAGGTCATGGAAGAGGTCACCGCGCACCTCGATCCGGGGCAGGTGGTCGAGGAGGCGGCGGTCAAGGCCGTGGCCGAGGTGACCGGGAAGGTCCCGAACGTCAGCGCACGTTCAGGCGCCTGAGCAGTTCCTGCTCGAGCATCTCCAGATCGGTTCCGACGGCCCGGTGCGCGGCTTTGCGTCGGGCCGTCGGCATGCGTTCGGCGGCGCGCACCGCCGCGAGGAGTTGAGCCAGTCGCGCCTCGGTCTTCGAAACCCAATTGGAATCCGAAGCCCGCAATGCGTCCAACGACTCCGAGAAACCGACAATCCGCGCGTGCAACCGGGCACCGTAGCCGGAGTACTTCCCGATGTCCGCGACGTCGATGCCGAGCCGACGCGCCCGGTACCGGTCGTACTGCTCGCTCAAAAGCCCAGCTCCGCGGGCGATCACCGGGGCCAGCACCGGAATGAGCGCGGGCGCCACCACCTTCGCGACACCGACCAGGTTCTTCGCCCTGCTAGGCGTGAAGCCGGCCTTCGCTTTGCGCGCCATTCGGGTACACCTCCTCCGTCAGATGAAACTTACTGCCCAGGTTGCCGACACATGAGCCCGACGCGCGACATACGCTGCACCAGTGACTTCCCAGGTGCAGCTAGACGCCGGCGTGGTCACTCGTTGTCGGCGGCGGGTGCACCTCGAAAACGATCCGGAGATGCGCGACGCTCCCAAGGCGGCGCCGGATCCGGCTTCGGAACAACGGAAAGCGGACGCGACGAACCACCGTCGCGCGGTGGCGGACGCGCTCGGCAGAATCGTCGGCTCGAATCTCTTCGAGGTGCCGAGCGGGCCGGACGTGCGCAGCGCGGACCGGGAACGCGTGACGCTCGCCGCGATGGAGATGGGCGCGCCGTACATCTGGGGCGCCGCGCTGCCGCGTGACCCGCGCGGTGGCCGTCGCGGCGGAATCGACCTGCTGGTCAAGGACTCCACCGGGTACGTGCCGGTGCTCGTGGTCCGGCACAAGATCACCGACCCCGGCCAGGGCGCGCGCACGAGCCCGTTGACGCTGCCGTTGCCCGACGGCAGCCGCACCGACCCGCACCGCAAGGTCCGGCCGCAGCCGCGCGACCAGCTGCGGCTGGCGCACGCGCAACGGCAGCTGCAGGCCGCCGGGTACGCGCGCAACGGGCGCGCGACCGGTGGCGTGATCGGCATGGACGCGGACGTCGTGCTGTGGCACGACCTGGAAGCACCGACGTGGCCCGGCGGCCGCAACGCGCTGGCCGAGTACGACGCCCGGTTCAGCGACCGGCTGGCGGTGGCGCTGGCCGCGGCGAACCAGAAGGACGCGCTGGCCCGGCCGTCCCGGATCGTCGACTGCAAGACGTGCCCGTGGTGGCCGACCTGCGACAGCGATCTCAAGCAGGGCAGGGACGTCAGCCTCGTCGTGCGCGGCGAGGACGCGGCGGCCCTGCGCAAGGCCGGTCTGTCCACTGTGGATGAACTGGCGGCGCTGGACCCCGCTGCCGACGGCCCGATCCAGTTGGTGGGCATGCCGTTCGGCGATGCCGTGGTGCTTGCCCGCGCGTGGCTGCGCGATCTGTCGCTGGTGCGCCGGGTGCCCGAGATGAGCGTGCCGCGCGCGGACGTCGAGGTCGACGTCGACATGGAGAGCTTCGGCGATCTCGGCGCGTACATGTGGGGCTGCCTGCTGTCCGGAAAGGACATCGACGAATCGCCCGGTTATCGCGCGTTCGTGACGTGGGATGCGCTGCCGTGCGACGACGAGGCCCGTTCGTTCGCCGAGTTCTGGACCTGGCTGACGGGGATCAGGCTGCGCGCCAAGGCGCGCGGGCTGTCGTTCCGCGCCTACTGCTACAACGAGCTGGCCGAGAACCGCTGGCTGCTGGCGTCGGCGGAACGGTTCGCCGGCAAGCCCGGCATCCCGACGGTGGCGCAGATCAAGGAGTTCATCCAGTCGGACTCCTGGGTGGACCTGTTCGGGATCGTCCGCGAGCAGTTCCTGTGCGCGCACGGCAAGGGCCTGAAGATCATCGCGCCGGTCGCGGGCTTCTCGTGGCGCGACCCGGAGGCCGGCGGCGAGAACTCCATGCGCTGGTACCGGGCCGCGGTGGGTCTCAACGGTGACGAGCTCGACGTCGACCAGCGCCGGCGGCTGCTCGAGTACAACGAGGACGACGTCCGGGCCACCCACCGCCTGCGAGAGTGGATGACCTCTGACGAAATGTCCCGCCTCCCCTACGCCGGCGACCTCTGACACGCGCCTGCTTTTCGCACGCGGGGCCCTCTCGTACTGACACACAGTACGAAAGCGCCCCGCGTGCCGTCAGCGGCAGGCTTTAGCGAGGCGCCATGCGAAGAGCGCCGTCCATGCGGATGACCTCGCCGTTCAGGTAGTCGTGCTCGATGATCGAGAGCGCCAGCTGCGCGTACTCCGCCGGCTGGGCCAGTCGCTTCGGGAACGGCACGCCGGCGGCGAGGCCCGCGCGGAACTCGTCGGAGACCGTGGCGAGCATCGGGGTGTCGACGATGCCGGGCGCGATGGTCAGCACGCGGATGCCGACGGTGCTCAGGTCGCGGGCGGCCGGGAGGGTCATGCCGACGACGCCACCCTTGGACGAGGCGTAGGCGACCTGGCCGATCTGGCCGTCGAACGCGGCGATCGAGGCGGTGTTGATGATGACGCCGCGGGCGCCGTGCTCCAGCTCCTCGGTCTTGCCCATCGCGGCGGCGGCCAGGCGCAGCACGTTGAACGAGCCGATCAGGTTGATCTCGATGACCTTGCGGTAGAGGTCGAGGTCGTGCGGCCCGGTCTTGCCGACCGTGCGGGACGACGGGCCGATGCCCGCGCAGTTCACCGTGATGCGCAGCGGGGCGCCCGAACCGGCCGCGGTGTCGACGGCGGCCTGGACCTCTTCGCCCGACGTCACGTCGGCGGACAGGTAGGTGACGTTCTCGATCGCGTCGGCCTTCTCGATGGCGCCGGGCAGGTCGAGGGCGAACACCTGCGCTCCACGCGCCGCCAGCGCACGAGCGGTCGCGCCGCCGAGACCGGAGGCGCCACCGGTGACGATGGCCGCGGTACCCGAGATCTCCATGCCTTCATCCTCCTCGAGAAGAACTGCTCGCGAGGAGGTTAACGCTCGTTACCTCGAACTCAACGATCGGACCAGTGCAGCAGGGCCACCAACGGCACCGCTGCCAGGAGCGCGAGGCCGATGAAGATCGTCGCGATCGTCAGAATTCCCATGCCCTGAACTGTGCCGTTCGGCAGCGTTCGAAACATCGGCCGCGCCGGTAGACCTCTGGTAGGAGATCTGTCACGGTCAGCTACGACCAAAGTTGTACGGCGGTCTCAGGGTGCCAGCGGAGCAGATCAGGCCGCGTTGCGCTATTCGGGCGTAGGGCGTGCGTCACTCGGAGTCACGCAATTTAGTTAGCGTCGCATACCTTTATGGGGTGTTCACCACGCGCCCCGAACTCGTCGGCACCTTCGGAATGGTCGGTTCGACCCACTGGCTGGCCTCCTCGGCCGCCATGGCCGTGCTGGAGGACGGCGGCAACGCCTTCGACGCCGCGGTGACCGCCGGATTCGTGTTGCAGGTGGTGGAACCGCATCTCAACGGCCCCGGCGGCGAGGTTCCGATCATCTTCGCGGCGGCTGGTTCCGGGCCGCGCGTGCTCAGCGGCCAGGGCGTGGCGCCGGCCGGAGCCACGGTCGAGCACTACGCCGGACTGGGGCTCGAACTCGTTCCCGGCAGCGGGCTGCTGGCCGCGACGGTGCCGGGCGCGTGGGACGGCTGGCTCACTCTTCTGCGCGACTACGGCACGAAGTCGTTGCGCGACGTGTTGGACAAGGCGATCGGCTACGCCCGGGACGGGTTCCCGCTCGTCGCCCGCGTCGTCGACACCATCGAGATGGTCTCGGACCTGTTCCGCGATCACTGGCAGACCTCCGCGGCGCAGTGGATGCCCGGCGGTGCGCTGCCGGTGCGCGGCGGCCGCTTCCGCAACCCGAAGCTCGCCGACACCTGGGAGTGGCTGCTCGCCGCCGCCGAGGCCGCGGGCAGTGATCGGGAGGCGCAGATCGAGGCGGCGCGCCGGGCGTGGTCGCAGGGGTTCGTGGCCGCGCAGGTCGACGAGTTCTGCCGCACGGCCTTCCGCGACGACTCGGGACGCGACCACGCCGGTGTGCTGACCGGTGCCGACATGTCGTCGTGGGAGGCGTCGTACGAGGACGCCGTGCTGACCGACTTCGGTTCGTGGACCCTGGTCAAGGCCGGGGCGTGGACGCAGGGACCCGTTCTGGCGCAACAGCTCCGGCTGCTGGAGGGCTATGACCTGTCCTATGTGGACGGCAAGCCCACCGCCGAGACCGTCCACCTCGCCGTCGAGGCCGCGAAGCTCGCGTTCGCCGACCGCGAGGCCTGGTACGGCGATGTCGGCGATGTTCCGCTCGACACCCTGCTGTCGCGTTCCTACGCCTCTGAGCGGCGTTCGCTGATTTCAGATGCCGCGTCGTTCGAACTGCGCCCCGGCTCGCCCGACGGTCGGGAACCGTTGCTGCCCAAGCACATCATCGGCGGCCCGTCGGCGCTGACCTCGGACCCGACCGGTGCGATCGGCGAACCGACCGTGGCCCGTTCCGGCGTGACGCGCGGCGACACCGTGCACGTGGACGTCGTGGACCGCTGGGGCAACATGGTCTCCGCGACCCCGTCCGGCGGCTGGCTGCAGTCGTCGCCGACGATCCCGTCGCTCGGCTTCTGCCTGGGCAGCCGCGCCCAGATGTTCTGGCTGGACAAGGGTTTGCCGAACTCACTGGCGCCCGGCAAGCGTCCCCGGATCACCCTGTCGCCGTCGATGGCACTGCGCGACGGCGAGGCAGCGCTGGCGTTCGGCACGCCCGGCGGCGACCAGCAGGACCAGTGGCAGCTCGGCTTCTGGCTGGCGCACCAGGCGGGGCTGAACCTGCAGGAGGCGATCGACTCGCCGATGTGGCACTCGAACGCGTTCCCCAGCTCGTTCTACCCGCGCGCCTGGACCCCCGGCGAACTCGTCATAGAGTCCCGCGCCGGCGCGGACGTCCTGGCTGCGTTGCGAGCGCGTGGCCACCAGGTCGTGGACGCCGGCGAGTGGACCCTCGGCCGGATGTCGGCCGTGGCGAGGGGCTCCGACGGACTTCTGCGCGCCGGCGCGAATCCGCGCGGCGCGCAGGGCTACGCAGTGGGACGCTGATCAGCCGCCGATGACCTGAGTGCCGTCGTGGATCATTTCCACGTTGCCACCGAAGTTGTGCAGCGTGGAAATGCCGGCGCTCTCACCGAGGTCGCTGACCTTGCTGATCGGGTCGACGTCCGGCAGCTGCGGGGCGGGCAGCGGCGCGGCCTGCGCGGTGCCGGCCAGTGCGGCGATCGCGCCGGCGGCGATACCAGCGGACGCGACGATCTTCTTGATGCTCAAGGCGTTTCGCTCCGTAAAAAGAAAAGTGGAACGGCGCCCGATTCGAGGGGGAGGGAATCGGGCGCCGCCCCGGCCAGGAAGTACTGGTTGGATCAGATGTCGACGTGCGCGAAGCCGTTCCACGGCGCGGTCGGCTCGTTGAGGCCGAGCAGCGTCGCGGCGGGAACGCCGTTGCCGCCGGCGTCGACGTTCTCGACGAGCGCGGTGACGTCCGCGTCCTCGGCGTTGATGGCCTGGATCTTGCCGTTGACGTCGGACGTGTCGACCTTCGCGAGCGAGCCGACCGACGCGACGTCGCCCAGCTGACCACCGAGGTCGGGCTGCGTGTGAGCAGTGGCGTCAGCGGTGTCAGCGTGCGCGATACCACCCAGGCCGAGCATGACGGTGGCGCTGCCGAGGGCAACAGCGGCCCCGGTGACGGTCTTCCTGAGGTTCATGGGCGCGAACGTTTCGTGTTCGGGACCTCTACATCAAGCTGCGTAACTCAGGAGAGGGACATTCTTCATCCTTTAGGTGGACGCCAGTCCGTCTCAACGCACTTGCTACCGAACGTCACAGTTCTGGTCGTATTGGACACAACGGCCTGTTCGCCCGCTTGCGAGTAACACTCTTAAATCGGTCAAAATCCGTCGTCGCCGCGCCCGAATGGGCAGCGTTCATCAGCGCCATCAAGCGCGGCGACCTCGAAAACGTCTGACCAAACCTAGGCGATCGCGCCCGGCGGCAGCTTCAGCTTGAACGGCAGCGTCGTCACGACGGCCAGATCGGAAGCGGTCGCCTTCATCAACGACGGCGCGTTGCGAGCGCCGGGTTCCGGCAGGTCGAGAAGCCTGTCCACGGCCTCGACCAGCGGACCCTCGTAGATCCACACGGCCTGGGCCGGACGGGCCGAGTCGCGGACCGCAGGCAGACGTCCTGCGCGCGCCTCTGTCTCCGACCAGAACAGGATCGAGTCGATGAACCCTCTGCGCTGCTTGAACGCCATGATGCGGTCGAGCTGGCCGGCGTCGTCCCTCAGGTGGAGGAACTGAAAGCCGTGCTCGCGCAGCTCGATGACCTTGCTCAGTGCGTGGTCCATGGCGCACCTACCCCTGTGAGGTCCCCTTCGGGTGACTGATCAGTCATACGACCCGAAAGGATCGTACGGTAAGTCAACGTTCGTCCGTAAGACGTACTCCGAACGAGTATCTCAATTGGTGGACGCTTGTGGCTTAGGGTAATCACGTGCGTCCTTGTTGGGAGAAACGGCCAGGAGGGCCATTACGGTTCGCGTCAGGAACGCCAAACCGCCCAATGTGACTAATGTCACTGTGATCCACATGTGTCGCCTCCGAGTGGTGACCTACACCCGTAGTAGACGTCTAGCACTCGCCGGCGGTTGCAAGCCGCACCGACTCACCTTCTTAACAGAGAACGCCTGCGAGAGATCTCACGGCCCCGGTGAAACCGCCCTCCGCGACGGGGCCGCTGTGCGACGATCGGCGCTCATCTGTTCGTGCTGATCAAGGGCGGTTCGGGGATGTTCGTTCGCCGGGTTGCGGTCGTCGGGGCCGGGTACGTCGGGCTCACGTCAGCCGCCTGCCTCGCGTCGCTGGGGCACCACGTCGTCTGCGCGGACATCGACGAGAAGAAGGTCGAACAGCTCAGGAAGGCCGAAGTCCAGATCTTCGAGCCCGGGCTGACCGAACTCGTCGGGGAGGGCATCGCCGCCGGGCGCCTCGAGTTCGTCGTCGGCGTGCGCAACGCCGTGCCGGACGCCGAGGTCGTCTTCCTCTGCGTGCCGACGCCGATGGGCGAGGGCGGCGCGGCCGACCTCAGGGCCGTCGAAGCCGCGGTCGCCGAGATGAAGGACCTCCTCGCGCCCGAGACCGTGGTCGTCAACAAGTCGACCGTCCCGGTCGGCACCGCGAAGCGCGTGCTCGAACTGCTCGACCGCGACGACGTGTTCGTCGCCAGCAACCCGGAGTTCCTGCGCGAGGGCAGCGCGGTCAAGGACTTCATGCACCCCGACCGGATCGTCGTCGGTTCGGACGCCCAGAACGCCGCCGAACGCGTCTCCGCGCTGTACGCCCGTCTCGGTGCGCCCACGGTCCTCATGGACGCCGCCAGCGCCGAGCTCGTGAAGTACAGCGCCAACTGCTTCCTCGCCATGAAGCTCAGCTACGTCAACGCCATGGCCGAACTGTGCGAGCGGCTCGGCGCGGACATCGCCAACGTCACCGAGGGCATGGGCTTCGACCAGCGCATCGGGCAGTCGTTCCTGCAGCCGGGGCCGGGCTGGGGCGGTTCGTGCCTGCCCAAGGACACGCACGCGCTGTTGCAGATCGCCGAAGCGGCCGGTCACGAGTTCGAGCTGCTCCAGGCCACGATCAATACCAACGAGAAGCAGAGCCGGCTGATCATCAGCAAGATCGCTCAGGCGGTCGGCGGCCTGCGGGGCAAGAAGCTCGGGCTGCTGGGCCTCGCGTTCAAGGCCGGCACGAACGACCTCCGCGACTCGCCGGCGCTCAAGATCGCGAAGATGCTGAAGGCCGAAGGCGCCGAGCTGGTCGCCTACGACCCCGCGATCCCGGCCGAGGTGGAGGGCGTCACGGACGACGTCACGGTCGTCGACGACGTGCAGCACGCGGCGAAGGACGCGAACGCGCTCGTCGTGCTCACCGAGTGGCCTCAGTTCCGGTCGCTGGACTGGGCGGCGCTCGCCGGGGCGATGACCGGGCAGGTCGTGGTGGACACCCGCAACCTGCTCGACGGGGACATCCTGACCCGCGCCGGCCTCACGTCACACGGCGTCGGCAGGTAGTCAGAGCTTCACGGCGTTCTGCGAGAACCACTCGATCGTCCGGAGCAGCCCCTCGCGCAGGTCGACCTGCGGCTCCCAGCCCAGCAACTCCTGCGCGCGGGTGATGTCCGGCTTGCGCTGCGTCGGGTCGTCGGTCGGCAGGTCCGAGTACTCCAGGCCGACCGACACCCCGGTGAGGTCGCCGACGATCTGCGCCAGCTCCAGGACGGTGATCTCCTGCGGGTTGCCGAGGTTCACCGGGCCGAGCTCGCCGCGCTTGTCCGCCAGCGCGAAGATGCCGCGGACCAGGTCGCCGACGTAGCAGAAGCTGCGGGTCTGCTTGCCCGTGCCGTAGACGCTCAACGGCTTGCCGCTCAGCGCCTGGTGCACGAAGTTCGAGACCACCCGGCCGTCGGTCGCGTGCAGGCGCGGGCCGTAGGTGTTGAAGATGCGCACGATGCCGACGTCGAGCAGACCCATGCGGTGGTACGCGCCGAGCATGGCCTCGGCGTAGCGCTTGGACTCGTCGTAGACGCTGCGCGGGCCGATCGGGTTGACGTTGCCCCAGTACTCCTCGGGCTGCGGGTGCACCTGCGGCTCGCCGTAGACCTCGCTGGTCGACGCCTGGATCAGCCGCGCGCCCTTCGCGATCGCCATCTCGGCGACCTTCTTCATGCCCGTCGAACCGACCTCCAGCGTCTCCAGCGGACGCTCCAGGAACTTCGGCGGCGAGGCGGGGGAGGCGAAGTTCAGCACGAGGTCGACCGGACCGTCGACGGACCACTCACCGCAGATGTCCGCCTCGATGAACTCGAAGCGCGGCTCGTCCGCGTACCTCGTGACGTTTTCCGTGAGCCCGGAGGAGAAGTCGTCCACGACCACGACCGACCAACCGCGGTCGAGCACCGCGTCTACCAGGTGCGATCCGATGAATCCCGCACCACCGGTGACCACTGCACGCATGGCGTGAACCAACCCCTCCCCCAGGACCAAAGACACGAACGAGTGAAACCTAGGCTACGAAACCTCGGTGCCTAGGCGTTTTGCGCCTCCCAGTTGCTGAGCCACACGTCACGCGCCTCGCGCTCGCCGCGGATGGACGCCAGCCAATCACCGAGGGCGTCGACCTGCAGTTCGAGCGCACCGGACATCAGTCGCGGGCAGCTCTCCCGCACGGCGTCGAAGCCGGCGTCCTGGGAGATGTTCGTGAGGCTGAGCATCGAGGTCGCCGACTGCCGGTAGCGGCCGACGATCGTCTGCACGTGCGCCGCGTGCCCACCGCTTTCCGCGATCCGGCACCACAGCTCGTAGTCCTCCCACCCGTGCAGGCGGCGGTCCAGCGTGTAGCCCTCGAGCTTCGTCAGCGCCTCGTGCTTGATCAACGCCATCGCGTCGATGTAGTTGCCGTAGCGCAGTCGCCACGGCTCCCACGGCCACACGCCCATCAGGCCGACGGGACCGGTCGAGTCGAACCGCTGCAGCACGCCGTACGCGAACGACGCGTCCGGCTCGGCGTCGATGGCGGCCACCAGGCGTTCCAGACCGGTCGGCACGATCGCGTTGTCCGAGTCGAGCACGAACACGAGCTCGCCGCGCGCGTGCCGGAACGCCTCGTTGCGCGAGCGCGGCAGGCCCCGGTTGACCGGGTGCCGCACCAGCGTCATGGGGACGTGCGGGCTCTTGTCCATCCACTTGCGGACGGTCTGGTTGGAGCCGTCGTTGGAGCAGTCGTCGACGACGATGATCTCGATGTCGTTGTACGAGCCGGACGCGGCGGACTCCAGCGCTTCCACGACGTACGGCTCGTGGTTGTACAGCGCCATGATCACCGAGACGCGCGGCGTGCGGCGGTCCCACGCGGGCGTGCGGTGGTCGATCACCGGCGTCGGGTCGATCGTCGGGTCCGTCGAGACGCGGCGGCGCAGGTCGATGATGTCGAGCCGGATCTCGCGGATCGCCTGGCGGACCGCGTCGACGCCGTCGGTCTGGCGCTCCCAGGACGGCGTGACCTGCTGCCGGAACGGCTGCGTGCGGCTCGGGCCGAGGCGCAGCCGGTGACCGTCGTGGGTCTTGCGCAGGTCGTGCGCCACCGAGACCAGCTTCTCGACGCCGGCGGAGAACGGGTTCTCCTTGATCAGCTCGTAGGCGTTGCGGCGCAACCTCTTCAGCCGCGCAGGGTCCTCCAGCAACGCGGCCAGCGCGTGCGGCATGGTGGACAGCGCGGAGAACACCAGGTGCTCGTCGTGCTTGAACGGCTCGGTGTGCAGCGAGGTCTCGGACAGCATCACCGCACCGCAGTGCGCGGCCTCGGCGGCGCGCAGCCACTCGAAGTACGGCTCGTCTGCCTGGTGGACGTTGACGAGAACCTTGGTGCCCGCCAGCAGTTCCCGCTTGCGGTCACCCGTCACGAACGCCGCGTGGTCGCCGGTGTTCGGCGCCGCGTTGTCGGACAGGATCAGCCGGCTGCGGCGCGACCACAGCTGCCGGCCGATCTTCGAGAGAGCGTGCTCACGCCGTGGCGTCGCGCAGCCCAGGAACAGCACGTCCAGCTCGTGCTCGTCGGCGTCCGGGACGAACTTGTCCCAGGTGGGCGTCCAGCCGAACGGCAGGTGCTCCGCCGCGATGCCCTCCGCCTGGTAGCGCTTGACCGACAGCGTGCTGAAGTCGAACACCGCGCCGAGCTTGTGTCCGTAGTAGACGTTCGTGTCGAAGTGCGACGACGCCGGCTGCTCGGCGGTGATCCCGATGCAGCGCTTGGCCAGCCGCGGGTCCTCCAGGAACTGGCCACCCTCCAGCACCGCGTACTCGTGCGTGGGCAGCAGGACGAAGACGTCGTCGGGTTCGGTGTCCACGACGGACGTCACCACGTCGGCCGGCACGCCGAGCCGGGTCGCCTCGTCGACGATCGCCTCGGCCAGTTCGTGGAAGAACGCGTTCTGGAACCGCGACTGGACGACCCGCAGCCGCAGGTCAGCTCGCTTCTCAGGCATTGCGCCCGCCCTTGATCACACCGGTCGCCTTGCGCAGCGGAGCCGTGACGCGCCACGACGTGGAGCGTTCGAGATCGGTGATCCTGTCCTGCAGCGTGGTGCGCCAGTGCAGGTGCTCGCGGATCTCCTCGTCCAGCCTGCGGTTGAGGCGGTCGTTGTCGCGGGCGTACTCGGCGAGCAACGTCGTGGCCTCGTCCAGCGCGGTGAGGCGTTCGGCCGCCTTGGCCAGCTCGGTGTACTCGTTCTTGAGGTCGTGCAGTTCCTGCGCCACCACGTACTCGCGGCGGCGGGACTCCTCCAGCTCGGCGAGCGCCTTGCCCAGCGCGTCCTCGAGACCGGTCGCGACCGACTCGGCGCGCTCGCGGGCCGCCTTCTGCTCGTCCGCGAACTGAAGGCTGCGCTCCAGCTGGTCCGCGGCCGCGTCGGCCTCGGGGACGACGACCTGGGACAGCGGGTGGCGGGCCGTGCCGCCCTTCGCCCTGGTCTTCGTGGCGGCGGTGACGGCCGCCTGCAGGTGCTTGACCAGTGAGTCCTCGGAGTAGTGCTCCTCGATCCACGCGCGGTACGAGCGGCGTTCGTCGATCGACGGCTCCTGCGCGAACACCGCGGCGGCCTTCTCGACGATCGTCAGCACGTCCGCGTCCTCGACCGCGTGCGTGCCGGGAGCCTGGAACAGCTCGGCGCCACCACCGGCCGGGTAGCCGATCACGACGCAGCCCGCGGAAAGCGCTTCCGCGGCGGGCAGGCCGAAGCCCTCGTCCCGGCCGAGCGCGATGAACACCGACGCGTCGGCGAGCTCGTCGGCGACCTTCTGCTCGGTCACGTCGTCGAGCGACACGACCTCGACGCCCGCGAAGCGCTTGTCGTTGCGGAAGAGCGTGCTCAGCACGGCGGCCTCACGCGGGCGCTTGCGCGGGAGCAGCACGATCTTGCGCTTGCGCTCCTCGGCGAAGCGGTACAGCTCGGTGTCGATCACGTACGGCACCAGCTGGACCTTGAGCTTCGGGTGCAACGCGCCCAGCACGTCGACGCTCACCTTCGACCCCGCCCACACCTGCGGCGCCGGCTTCCACGCCGGGTAGTCGTTCCCGGTGAAGTTGTCGTAGGTGTAGAAGTGGTTCTGGTTGTAGACGACCTTGCGCACGCCGGGGGCCGGGTCGAACCCGTCCAGCACCATGACCTCAGGGACGACCAGCACGTCGTCCGGGCCGAGCTCGCAGGTCTCACCGCTGATGACCTGCGCGGTCGAGGAGAACCACCCGATCTGGAAGCCCTCGGCGAGGTGCCACACCTTGGCGTCGAAGCCGGTGCGTTCGGCGAGTTCCGCGTGCCGGTACATGGCGCGCACGCCGCCGGCCGGCTCCGTGACGTCCGGGACTACGTACACGACCTGGCGAGTCATGGTCGACATCAATCCCCTCGTGGGTCTGGCATAGCCTGTCGCCGTCGAACGGAGGACAAGCGGTGACGATCCTGGTTACCGGCGGTGCGGGTTACGTCGGCTCGCACGTCGTGCACGCGTTGACCGACGCCGGACGCGGCGTGGTCGTCGTCGACAACATGCGCACGGGCTCGCTCGCGGCCGTACCGTCCGGCACCCCGGTACACATTATCGACGTCACCGACACCGCGGCGCTGGAACAGGTCATTCGGGACCACGGTGTGACGGCCTGCATCCACCTGGCCGGCCTGAAGAACCCTGGTGAGTCCATGAAGGACCCCGGGCTGTACTTCCACAACAACGCCACCGGCACGCTGTCCGTGCTGAACGCGCTGGTCGGCACCGGTGTTCGTGATCTGGTCTTTTCGTCGTCCTGTTCGGTCTACGGCGCCGCGGAAAAGCTGCCGATCACCGAGGACAGTCCGTTGCAGCCCATCAGCCCGTACGGCCACAGCAAGCTCGTGGGCGAGCGGATGATCGAGGCGTACGGGAACGCGCACGGCCTGCGCTGGATGTCGTTGCGGTACTTCAACGCGGCCGGAGCGGCGCTCGACGGCAGCATCGGCGAGGACTGGGGCCCGACGCACAACCTGGTGCCGTTGCTGGCGAAGGCCGCTTTGGGAGCGCGTCCACCGGTGACGTTGTTCGGCAGCGACTACCCGACCGAGGACGGCACCGCGGTTCGCGACTACACGCACGTGGTGGACCTGGCCGAGGCGCACGTCCTGGCGCTGGGACACCTGCAGGACGGTGGTTCGTCGGCCGCGTTGAACCTGGGCACCGGCACGGGGTACTCGGTGCTGCAGGTGGTGAAGGGGCTGGAGCAGGTCGCCGGACGGCCGTTGCCGGTGACGTTCGGCGAGCGGCGGCCGGGGGACCCGCCCGTGGTGTGGGCGGATCCGGCCCGTGCTTCCGAGGTGCTGGGCTGGCGTGCCAGGTTCGGTCTTGCCGAGATCCTCGCCACCGCGTGGCAGTGGCACGCCAGGTCTCACTTGGTGGGGTAGTTCTTGGCGACGGCGGCGACGACCTTGGTCATGCCGCCTTCCATGGCTTCCTTCGTCTTGCCGCGCACCTCGATGCGCACGAGGGTGTCCTTGGAGGCGTAGAAGAGGCGCTCGTCGAACGGCACGTCGGGAACGTCGATGGCCCTCTCGTTCACCATCGCCGGCAGGCTTTCCGGACCCGTCGTCGCGACGAATCCCCACTTCTTCTGGTGCTCCGAGAGCGCCCCGACGGCCGCCTTGGCCGCGGCCTCGTCCGAGCACTTGAAGGCGTGGATCTGGGTGACCCAGTCGTCGGAGTAGGTCACCTGGGTCATGCCGGCCTCGGCACCGCACATGGTGATGAGCGCGGCTTCTTCCGGCCCGAACTGCGAGCGTTCCTTCGAAGCCTGGTCAACGGTCGTCTGGCCGCTGTTGGCCTCGTCGATCTTGCCCGGCAACGTGCTGCCGGGAAGCTTCGGTCTGGCGCTCGTCGACGTGGTCGGCGGGTTCGTCTCGCTGTTGGCGATCGGCGTGTCGGTGGACGACTTGCTGCCCGACGTGAACCACCAGATGCCGCCACCGATGAGCGCGAGCACCAGCACGACACCGACGATCGCGAAGACGCGACCCTTGCCGCCGCCACCGGACTCGTCGAAGACCTCAGGCCCGTGGCTCCAACTCGGCGACGGCTGGTTGATCTGGTCGTAGTCGCCGCTCACCCACGGCGGAGGCGCGGCCTGCTGCTGTTGCGGTCCGGGCTGGCCCCACCCGTCGGGACCGGGCTGAACCGGCGCCACGAACTGGGTGCGGTCGGCGTCGCCACCTCCGCGCTGGCCACCGGTGACCACCTGGGTGGCGTCCGGGTTGGGGTTCTGCGGCGGTTGCGGCTGCGGCTGCTGCGGGCCCTGGACGTTGACGACCTGGGTCCGGTCCGAGGTGTTTGGCGGCTGTGCCTCCCACTTGAAGGGCGGGGCAAAAGGCCCGCTCTGAGGATTCTGGGCAGGCCCACCGCCAGCCGACCCGGAGAGGACCTCGTCCCGGCGCCGTCGGTAATCGTCAGCCGAGATCCGACCAGAGGCGAGTTCGTTGTCGAGCTTCTGCAGCTCGTCTTGCCAGGTCACCCCTGGCACCCCCTTCCGCGCGAACATGGACTCGGACATTGTGCCCGTGCCCACTTATGGCTTCGTGCGGGCCTCACAAGTCGTGACCTGGTTGTGGCGCACCGCACCGTTATATTGACCGCATGGCGTGGTTCGGGCACAACAAACCGCAGGTGGTGGCCGCTGACGAGGCCCTGCCGGGCCGCGCGGAACCGCTCTCTGCGTCTTCGTCGCACGCGGTGTTCGCGGATCGACCGTTGGTGCCGCCGTTCCCGTCCGGTCATCGGACCGCTGTCCTCGGCATGGGCTGTTTCTGGGGCGCTGAACGACTCTTCTGGCAAACGCCGGGCGTCTGGTCCACCGCCGTGGGCTACGCGGGCGGCTCCACCCCGAACCCCACGTACGAGGAAGTCTGCTCGGGACGGACCGGGCACGCCGAGGTCGTCCTGGTCGTGTTCGACCCGGCCGCGTTGCCGTACGCGGAGCTGCTGCGGGCGTTCTGGGAGGGACACGATCCGACGCAGGGGATGCGGCAGGGAGCGGACATCGGGACCCAGTACCGGTCTCTGCTGCTGGTCGGCGATGAGGGGCAGCGAGTGACGGCCGAGGCCTCGCTGGCGGTCTACCAGGCGGCTCTGGATGCTTCGGGGCGCGGGGCGATCACCACGTCTGTCGAGCCGCTCGGGGAGTTCTACTACGCGGAGGACTACCACCAGCAGTACCTGTCCGATGCCAAGAACCCTCACGGGTACTGCGGGTTGGGCGGTACCGGGGTGTCCTGCCCGGTGGGCCTGAAGCCCTGACCTGTCAAGGTCGTTCCCTCAAAAGAGGACGGCACGCTGTGTATATAGCATCGATGGTATGGACTGGGTGCCGTCGAGCTTGAGCCCGAGGTTCGGGACTGGCTCGAAGAACTGAACACCGTGCAGTTCGCGACCGCTGCCTTCTACGTCGACTTGCTGGCGAACGAGGGTGTGCACCTGAGTGAGCCGTACACCCGCCAGCTGGACGGCAAACTGAGGGAGTTGCGGTTCTACCTGGACGGCAACGCGGTGCGCATCACGTACTGGATCGCCAGCGGGCGAAGAATCGTTCTGCTGACGGTGTTCCGCAAGACGCGGATGCGTGAAAGCCAAGAGGTGGCACGTGCGCGCCGCGCACTTGCACGGTGCATTGATCAGCTGCACACCGTGGACGAGCACGACGGGAGTGATGACGATGGCCGACTGGCGGCAGCTCCGTGATCGGCGAATGGCTGAGCCTGGAGCTGAGGAGGCGTACGAGGCCGCTCGCATCGCGTTCGAGTTGGGACGAACGGTCCGGGAGGTCCGGGAAGAACGTGGCTGGAGCCAGGCGCGGCTCGCCGAGGCGTCCGGGATGACGCAGCCGGCGGTGGCCAGGTTCGAGGCGGGTGGCACGGTTCCGACGATTCCCGTGCTGGAACGGCTCGCGCACGCTCTCGACCTCGAGCTGGTGGTCCGTCTCGCGCCGCGATCAGCTGCCTGAGATCGCGCTCTCCCGCGTCAGCAGAAGATGAGTCCGCACGGCCGCGTCGTCGTGGTCGTAGGCGCCGGCGGCGGTTTGGGCGTCGTGGTCTGAACCGGTGGCGGCTTCGTCGTAGTCGTCGTCACCGCGGCGGTCGTCGTAGTTGTGGTCGTCGTCGTAGTTGTTGTCTTGGAAGAAGAAGACGGTGCGGACGACGAGGGAGGGGACGACACGTTCTGTGACGGAACGTTGGACTCCGTCGGGAGCACCGAAGGCGTGTTGATGAGCGATACGCGGGCCGGTCTGTCGGTCTCCGGGCCTGCCGGATCGCTCGACGCGAGCGATCCGACATGCGGCGCGAGCACGTAAAACGCGGCAATGACAGCCCCCAGGAGCGCCCCGGTTGCGAGCCGACCCGGCCCACTCATCGCCGCTAACACCCGGATTGCCTATCTCGTTCACTCGATTGGGTCAAGCTAAACGAGTTTTTTCTAGTCGATCAAACCCTGGTGACCGTCACGCCGACCACGCCCTGTGACAACGGGGCGATGGCTTTGAAGCCGCGAGGGGTCAGGTCGATGCATCGGCCGGTGATGAACGGACCGCGGTCGTTGATCCGCACGGTGACCGTCTTGCCGTTGGAGCGGTTCTTCACCTTGACCTTCGTGCCGAACGGCAGCGTCTTGTGCGCGGCGGTCAGCTTGTTGGGGTCGAAGCGCTCGCCGCTAGCCGTCGTACCGCCACCGGTGTAGTAGGAAGCCTTGCAGGTCTCCGCAGAAGCCACGGGGGAGAAGAGGACTGCGGTGGCGGCGAGAGAGGCCAGCGTGAGGCCGGCAGCCGCGAGAGTCTTAGCCATGGGACTAGCAACTCAGCCGGCGGCAAAGACTCGCCTAACGCGCGCCTAACCGGGAAATTGCTCGGCGGCAGACACCAGCAGCTGCCAGTCGCCGTCGGGCAAGGTGCGCAGCCGGTCCAGCAAAGCGGACATTCTGGACAGTAACTCAGGGTGATCAGCCCAGAAGGAGTGGTCTACTCTGAGTAGAGCGGCGAGCAGGTCGCCGGGGTACAGGGCGACCGATCGCAGCGGGTCGCCTTCGACGTGTTCCAGCGCGAGCAACGCCGTGACGTCCAGCCCCACCTGATGCGTCACCAGCAGATGCAGCGACGTCGGCGTCAGCTGGCCCACCGGCAGATCGCGCAACGCGCACAGGTCCCGGTACAGCTGGGTGGACGACGAGTCAGGTCTCAGCCAGTCGTCGTCGCTCAGGTGCGCGAGCGTTCGGTGGCGATCCACGCACCCATAGTCCACGCAAACGGAAGACCTAGCGGGCCGACGGAGGCAACGGTTCGGCATTGGGCGACTGCCAGCCGACGCGCACCAGCACCTGGCCCTCGTGCAGCAACGCCTGCGACGCCAGGCCCCACACGGTCGACGCGAGCAGCACGCTGCTCACCGCTTCGCCCATCCGCAGCCAGTCGTTGCCGATCATCCGGACCAGCGCGCCGCCGCGGCGGGCCACCAGTTCCAGGTCGCAGCTCTCGGCGTGGGCCGCGTGCAGCAGCCAGGTCAGCGCCGAGTCCGGCACCTCGTCCGCCAGATAGGGCCGGGGGTCCTCCCGGCGCAGCGAGATCGCGGCCGCGGAGGCCACCTCGCACGAGAACGCGTCGAGCTCCCAGCGCGGGTGCACCGACGCGACCTGGCCGTCGGCCCCGGACCGCAGCACGTGGCAGTCCCAGCCCATCGCGGAGAGAGCGACCCGCACGTGGTGCAGCGCGGCACCACACGCGAGCATCGCCGTCTGGTCGGTACGTGTGGTCACGAGCTCCAGACACTCGTTGCCCTTGCGCCACCGGTACGGCGGAACGATGCCGAACGACGGTGCCCGCGCCGCGAGCTTCAGCACTTCTTCGACGGTTCCCGCGTCTGGGGTGCGCACGCTGGTCCTCATCCGAGACAGCCTGCTCGCGCCCGGTTGCACCGAGCCTGCGTCACGACTGCGCGGCCGCGACCACCGCTGCCACGGTCATCGCCGCACCACGCGCGAAATGCTCGTCGTAGTCCTCACCCAACGCCTGACGGCACAATGCCACGCACTGGTCGTGTGAGGCCGCGAAGTTGGCACTTCCGAACAACGGCAACCCGACCGACTGCCACACCCGGTCCGCGCCGCCCAGCAGCAACGCGGCGTGCGCGGCAGACCCGGTGACCACCGAGATCAGCGCCAGCAGCTCCACCGACACCGCGATGCCCAGCAGATCGTCGAACTGCTCCTTGATGCGCAACGAAGAAGTAGCCAGCTCACGGGCTTCGGCGACGTCACCGCGTCCCATCGCCACGAAAGCCAGGACGTACAACGCGTACGCGCGCGCCCAGAGTTCGCCGTGCTCTTCACACACGGCGCGAGCCTCAGCGCAGATCGCGGCCGCACGGTCGAGTTCGCCACTGAACGCCACGGTGATCGCCAACGCCACCCGCGCCATGATCACGTTGCTGTCGAGGTGTCCCAGCTCCGCGTGGCGCCGGTCGGCCTCAGCCAGCAACGCCGCCCCCGACGACAGGTCGTCGTCGAACACCGCCGCCGCGCCCTGCACGTAGGTGGCGTAGACGTCGGCGTCCTCGTCGTCCAGCAGAGCAGCCTCCGCACGGCACGACGCCAGCAACGCCGGCACCACGGCGGTGTTGCCCTGCAGCGTCGCCACGTAACCCGTGACCCACAACGCCTTGCAGCGCGCCCGCGACGGCTCGGTGTCCAGCGACAGCGCCCAGTTCAGCCAGTGCCGTCCCTCGGCGAACCGTCCACAGCCGACCCAGTAGAACCAGAGCGTCGCCGCCAGTCGCAGTCCCGCGTCGGCCTCGCCCGGCGTCGTCAGCGAGTACTCCAGCGCCGCCCGCAGGTTGCCGCTCTCGGTCGTCATCGCCCCGACGGTCGCGGCCTGCCGTGGTGTGAACCAGGCCCGTTCACCTTGTGCGGCAATGCCCGCGTACCAGTCGCGATGCCGTAGTCGTAGCCGTGGCTCGTCATCGCTCGCGCGCAGCCGTGTCTGCCCGTACTGGCGCATGGTCTCCAACAGCCGATAGCGCGCCACGCCGCCGTGTTCTTCGCGCTGCAGCACGGATTTGTCGACCAGCCCGTCGACCGCGTCGAACATGAAGTCCGCGGTCAGCGCGTCGTCGGAACACACCGCCTCGGCCGCGGCGAGGTCGAAGCTGCCGGCGAAGACCGAGGCTCGCGCCCACAACAGCTGCTCGCGCGGCGAACAGAGGTCGAAGCTCCAATCCATGGTCGCCATCAGGGTCTGGTGCTGCGGCAACGCCGTCCGCCCGTCGTCGGTCAGCACCTTGAACCTGTCGTCCAGCCTTTCCAGCAGCTGCGACGGCGTCAGGGCGCGGACCCGCAGCGCCGCCATCTCGATCGCCAGCGGAATGCCGTCCAGCCGCCGGCACAGGTCCGCGACTGCCTGCTCGTTCGCCCCCGTGATGACGAACGAGCCAGGCACCGCCGCGTCGGCGCGTTGCGCGAACAACGTCGCCGCGGGATAAGGCACGGACAACGGCGCCACGGACATCACCTGCTCGCCGTAGACCCGCAACGCCCGCCTCGACGTCGCCAGCACCCGCAATCGGGGAGCCACCCGCAACAGCGTGTCCACCAGCACCGCGCAGTGGTCGACGACGTGCTCGCAGTTGTCCAGCACCAGCAACGCGTCCCGGTCAGCGAGGAACTCGGTCAGCACGGCCAGTTGCCCGCGCCCGGTCTGGTCGACCACGCCCAGCGCCTCGGCCACCGTGTGCGGGACCAGGGCCCTGTCCCGCAACGCCGCCAGCTCCACCAGCCACACCCCGTCCGGCGGCTGCTCGCCCCGTGCCACGTGCACCGCGAGCCGCGTCTTGCCCACCCCGCCAACGCCGATCAACGTCACCAGCCGGTGCTGCCTGACGAGCTCCGCGACGTGCTGGGTCTCCGGGCGGTCGACGAAGCTCGACCGGTCGGCCGGCAGGTTGCCGCGGATCACTACGGGAGCGCGTTCGGACAGGTCAAGACGTGGATCGGCGGTCAGCACCGCCTGTTCGAGGTCGCGCAGCCGGGCGCTCGGCTCGATGCCCAGCTCGCCGACCAGCACCGCGCGGGCCCGTTGGAACGCGGCCAGCGCCTCCGCCTGCCGGCCGCCCCGGTAGAGCGCGATCATCAGCTGCTCCCACAGCCGTTCGCGGAACGGGTGCTGCTCGACCAGCGAGTTCACCAGCGGCGCCACCGCGGCGTGTTCGCCGAGCTCCAGCGACGCCTCCATCAGGTCCTCGGTCGCGTCCATCCGGAGCTCGGTGAGCCGCGCGGACTCCTGCCGGGTCCACTCACCTGGCCGGCAGTCCGCGAGCGGGTCGCCCGTCCACAACGCGAGGGCTTCGCGCAGCATCCGGGCCGACTCCAGCGGGTGTTCGCTGTGCCGTGCTGCTGCGACGAGCGCCTCGAACCGTGCGACATCAACGGTGTCCGCGGGCGTGTTCAGCACATAGCCGGGTTCGCGGGTGGTGATCAGCTCGCCCAGCCCGGCGTCGCGGATCTGGCCGCGCAGCCGCGCGAGGAGGCTGTGCAGGGTCTTCGTGGCGGTCGCGGGTGCCTCGTCCGACCAGAGCGCGTCCACGAGCGCGCTTCTCGGCACCGTCTCCCCGGGATTCACGGCCAGGCGGGCCACCAGGGTCCGCTGTCCCGCGCTGCTGAGCTGAACTGCTCCGTTCGGACCGGTGAGTTCGAGTGGTCCGAGCAGCCGGATGATCACGTCATTGGTCCTGTCGTCAGCCCCCGACAAAGGCTGGAACCGCGCCAAGATATCGCAATGGAATTCGACCCGAGAATCAACGCCCAGCGCGTGACCGCCTACGCCGATCTACGTGCGGTGTTGGCTGATCCGGTGACGTTCTCCTCCCGGAACATGGCAGGACCGCAGGTCGCGACAGTGGCGGCGCTGCTGCCGCCGGAGCAGCGGCGATTGCTGGAATTGATGTCATCGCTCAACGCGGCGGACGGCACGAGGCACGCCCGAATTCGTGCATCGGCGAATCACAAATTCACTCAAACGGCCGTGCGCCAAATGGCTGACCCAATTCGATTACGTGCTCGGGCCCTGCTCGACGACCTGCCGGAAGAGGCGGACTTCGTGAGCCAGTTCGCGGCGCCGTTCGCGTTGGGTGTCGTGGGTGACGTGCTCGGCGTGCCGGAAAAGGACTTCCCGCTGTTCCGCGAGTTCGTGGCACCGGTGCTGGAACTGACCAGCGGTGAGGAGGTCAGCGAGCGGGTCCTCGGGTCGTACTTCGCCGCGATGAACGAGTTCTGCGCCTACTTCGGGCGCTCGGACGTGTTCAAGGGCGGGCAGCTGTCCGAACAGGAACGGCTGTCGCTCTGCCTCGCGGTCGTGGTGGCCGGTACCGACTCGACCACGAACCTGCTGGCCAGCACGCTGCTGCGACTCGACCGGCGGGAACGCCGACTCGGTGGCGTGGTGGAGGAGGTGGTGCGGCTCGACGCGCCGTTCATCGGCTTCTTCCGGACGGCGACGCGTCCGGTGGCGATGGGCGGGGTGAAGATCGCCGAGGGCGAGCACCTCTTCCTCGACTACGCGGCCGGCAACCGCGACCCGAAGGTGTTCACCGAGGACTTCGACCCCGGTCGGCCGTCCGTGCCGGCGCACCTCGGCTTCGGGCACGGGCCGCACTACTGCCTCGGCGCCCAGCTCGCGCGGCTGGAGGGCCGGATCGTCGCCGAAGAGCTGCTCGACCGCTCGTCCGAAGTGGCCGAGCAGCCCGGCGACGTGCGCTACCGCAGGCACCTGATCAGTCACGGGCCCGCTGCGCTGCGGTTCAGACCAGGGCGGCGTCCAGCGTGATGTTCTCGACGGCCGCGAGCGCCTTGGAGACCGGGCAGTTCGCCTTGGCGCCCTCGGCGGCCTCGACGAAGGCCTCCTGGGTGAGGCCCGGCACGTTGGCGCGCACGGTGAGGTGGATGCCGGTGATGCCGACACCGGCCTGGAACGAGACCTCGGCCTTGGTGTCGATCGAGGTGGGCGGGGTACCCGCGCCGGTCAGGCCGTGCGAGAGCGCCATCGAGTAGCAGGAGGAGTGCGCCGCCGCGATGAGCTCCTCGGGGCTGGTCTTGCCACCGGCCTCCTCGGCGCGCGCCTTCCAGTCGATCTCGAAGCTGCCGCTCTTGGACGTGTCGAGGCTTACATTTCCCTTGCCCTCGACGAGAGAGCCTTCCCAGTGCGCGTTTGCCGTCTGAGTGATGGCCATGATCTCCAGGTCCTTGTCGAACGTGCTCGATCAGGTTGATGCGAGCGGACAGGACCACCCTTTCACGGGCGGGCTGCGAGATCACCTCAAGAAGCCTGAGAAACGAAAGAAGCCCGGTGTCCGTGGACACCGGGCTTCTTTCGAGAGCGGATGACGAGACTCGAACTCGCGACCCTCACCTTGGCAAGGTGATGCGCTACCAACTGCGCTACATCCGCACTGCGTCTTGCTGTCGTACGGGGACAACTATACAACAGCGCTAAACGGCGTCTCGACCGGGGGGTTCCAAACCGGCCAGCAGTTGATCTACCTCGTCCAACTGCTCCTTGGGCCAGCGCCACTCCCACAGCGCCCGCACCTTCGGCAGCACGTCGACCGGCAGCCAGGCCGCGACCTCCTCGCGGAGGTCCCAGTCGTCGAACACGTGCTCGTAGAAGCTGATCAACGCCGCGTTCTCGAGGAACTGCTCCGGCTGGTGGAAGCACCAGTGCGCGAACCCGTACGCGCGCCGCAGCACGTCGTCGTCCTGCTCGCGATGCGCTTCCATCGCCAGCTGAGACAGCTCCGAGAAGAAGACGTGGCAGGACCACTCCTCGGTCTCGGCGACAGCACTGAGCTCCGGCACGAGGGCCGAAGCGCGTTCTCGCCAGTCCACCACGCCCGTGACGATAGTCGCTCGATCTTCTTCGGCCGACGGTCCGACTCCCACATGTGACCGTCTCGTCACCGATCACGTTGCGCTGATCAGCCCACTACTAACGGATGGTCTTGTATATCGACCTGTTCTCATCCAGGAGCAGTTCTGGCCCCTTGTGGCATGTTGAAGCCTGTGATGGTCGACGAGAACGAGGTCGACCGGGACCTGCTCGCCAGGGTGCGCGAGGGAGATGACTCGGCCTACGGCGAACTGTTCTCCCGGCATGCGGACGCGATCCGCCGTTTCTCCCTCAGGCACGTCCGCGAGGCGGCCGAAGCCGACGATCTCACCGCAGAGGCGTTCTTCCGCATGCTGCAGGCGATCCGTCGCGGCAGCGGCCCCACGGACCACGTCCGCACGTACCTGCTGACGGTCGCCCGTCGCGTCGCGTGGGAGTGGAGCGGCCGGCGGCGGGACGTGCCGGTCGAGGACGAGGAGCTGGGTCGCCGGGTCGAGCCGGTGGGTGACAACGCGAACCGCCGGGCCGAGCACAACCTGATCACCCGCGCCTTCTCGAGCCTGCCCGAACGCTGGCGGGTCGTGCTGTGGCGCGTCGAGGTGGAGGGCGAACGCCCCGCCACCGTGGCGCCGCACTTCGGGCTTTCGCCGAACGCCATGTCGGCGCTGGCGCGGCGTGCGCGTGAGGGTCTGCGCGCGGCGTACCTGCAGGCGCACCTGGCCGCCGACGACGGGCGTTCGTCGTGCGCGGCGATCCGTTCGAAGCTCGGCACCTACACGGCCGGCGGGGTCCAGGGCGTCGAGGAACGCCGGATCCGCGCCCACCTGGACACCTGTTCGTCCTGCTCGCAGCTCTACACCGAGCTCAACGAGGTCTGCGCGACCCTGCGCGCCAACGCGGCGTTCCTGATCGTGCCGTCCTCGCTGGGGCTCGCGTTCGCCGGGAAGGTGCTGTTCACCAAGGCGAAGCTGGCGTTCGCGGCGGCGAGCGTGGCGACCGTCGGCCTGGTCGGGACGATGGCCGCGGTGTTCACCGGAGGACCGGGCGTCGCGGTGCTGCAGCCGGACCAGCACCCGGTGATCGCCATGGTCACGTCGGGTTCGGCCAGCTCGGGGCACAGCCAGGAGCTCGTGGTCGCGCCACCGCCGGTGCAGCATCAGGAGAAGCCGCAGGCGAACGTGATCAACCCGGGCGGCCGGGCGCAGGAGACCGTGCGCAGGACGTCGTCCTACGCGCCGCCGCCACCGCCCGTGGAGCAGCGCCGGGAGGAACCGGTCGAGCGGGCCTTGCCGGTCTCCACGCCGGTGTCGTCCGAGGCGGTCACCTCGGGGCCCGTGACCTCGCGGGACGTCAAGTCGCTGAACGCGGTGTCCACCACGTCCGATCCGCCGTCACCGCCTGATCCGTGCTCGTCTCCGCAGACCACGCCCACGACGATCACCCTCTACCCGACGAGGCCCGCCGTCCAGAACTGACGGTGACGATCAAGCTCGGCCTAGTTCACCCACAAGGCTCGCCTCGCGTCGGATACGGTTTGACCAAGACCGAGCGAGCGTGGGAGCGGGTTTATGACGCGGCTGGTGCGCGGTGCCGACGGGCGGATGTGGACGGTCCACAGCCGCATCGAGTGGCGCAACCCGGAGGAGTCCGACGACTTCGAGCACGACGTCAGCGGCGGCGTCCTGCCCGGCATCATGATGGCCGGGATGCTCGTCGTGATGGTCGTGGTGCTCATCGCGTGGACGCCGGAGCAGGTGGTCGTGCCCGCGTGGCTCATCCTCGCGCTGATCTTCCTGTTCGCGTTCTTCCCGGTCCGCTGGGCGCTGCGCCGGCCGCACACGCTGGTCGCGGAGAGCAAGGCGACGGCCGACGAGCTGCCGCCGGAGCGGTGGATCGGGTCGGTCCGGGGCCCGCTCGCGGTGCGCCAGGAGGCCTCGCGGGTCGCTCGCACGATCGAGATGCACTCGCTGCCGGACGTCGAAGGCCCGTTGCAACCCGTCGACTGATGCGACACTGGACCGGTGCCCGAACTACCCGAGGTAGAAGCACTGGTTCACCACCTGCGTGAACACGCTGTCGGTCGCACCGTGCACCGCGTCGACGTGGCATCGCTGCAGGTGTTGAAGACGTTCGACCCGCCGTGGACCGCGCTGCACGGCCAGGAGGTCGTGGGCGCGCACCGGCACGGCAAACACCTCGACCTGGAGATCGCGGACGGCCTGCACCTGGTCGTCCACCTAGCTCGCGCCGGCTGGCTGCGCTGGGCGGACACCATGTCGGCGCCCCCGCCCAAGCAGGGCCGCGGGCCGTTGGCGTTGCGCGTGCACCTCGGTCCGCCGGGGCAGGGGCCGGGCTTCGACCTGACGGAAGCGGGCACCAAGAAGGGGCTCGCGGCGTGGATCGTGCGCGACCCGAAGTCCATTGCGAGCGTCGCCAGGCTGGGCCCGGACGCGTTGGAGATCACCCGGACGCAGCTGGAGGACCTGCTGGCCGGGCGCACCGAGCGGTTGAAGACGGCGCTGACGGATCAGGGCCTGATCGCGGGCATCGGCAACGCCTACTCGGACGAGATCATGCACATGGCGCGGCTGTCGCCGTACGCGACGTCGGGCAAGCTGAACTCCGAACAGCTGGATCACCTGCACGAGGCCATGCTCAGCACGCTGACCGACGCGGTGGCGCGGTCGGTGGGCCAGGACGCGGCCCGGCTCAAGGGCGAGAAGCGGTCGGGGCTGCGGGTGCACGCGCGCACCGGTCTGCCTTGCCCGGTCTGCGGCGACACGGTTCGTGAGGTGTCGTTCGCGGACAAGGCGTTTCAGTACTGCCCGACGTGCCAGACCGGCGGCAAGCCGTTGGCCGACCGCCGGTTGTCCCGCCTGCTCAAGTGACGATGAGGACTTCCAGGGTGCGGGGCCCGTGGACGCCCTCCACCCGGTTCAGCTCGATGTCGCTCGTCGCGGACGGGCCGCTGATGAACGTCAACGGGCGGGTGGGCTCCAGCCGGTGCAACGCTTCCGGGACCGACGCGGCGATCTGGTCCGCTCGCACCACGCACAGGTGGTAGTCCGGGAGCAGGGTGAGTGCCCTGCGGCCCTGTGCTTCGCCGCCGTCGAGCACGATCGTGCCGGTGTCCGCGATGGCCACCGCGCAGCCGGTCAGCACGCCGTCGGACCGGTCCAGTTCCTCGATCGACAACGGCTCGCGCAGCCACGTGACGCCGTCGATCAGCCACTCGTCCGGTACGCCTGCCGGTGCGACGATCCGCTTGCCCTCCAGGCGTTTCAGCGCCTCCGGGACGTCGCTG
Source organism: Lentzea alba (assembly GCF_011067745.1). Lineage (GTDB taxonomy): Bacteria > Actinomycetota > Actinomycetes > Mycobacteriales > Pseudonocardiaceae > Lentzea > Lentzea alba. Next base: position 140,228 of record NZ_JAAMPJ010000006.1, on the reverse strand, counting down.
ACGACGTGCACGATCGCGCGGTAGTCGGCGACCGTTTCGGCGAGCAGTTCGACGCCGCCAGTGCCCTTCGTGTTGTAGCCGCGGACCACTTGGGGCGCTGCCGGGACTTTCGCGCTCCGGATGCGGTTGAGGATCTCTTCTCGTGCGCTAGCCACGGTTCTTCCTCCACCAGGCGCGGAACGACTCTTTCGGGGGCGCGGGCACGTCGCGTGAGGACGTCCACTTCGAACCCGGCCACGGCAGGGACGTGATCTTGCCGTCCTTGGCCAGGAAACGGGCCAGGGAACCGGCTTTCTGCGCCTTCTCGTAGCGGGAGGCCGAGGCGAACATCCACGCCGCGGCCGCCATCGCGATGGACTCCGGCGTGCGCCCCTTGGCGGCCACGACCTCGGCCCGCAGGTGCGTGAGGACGGACGGGATGTCGATCCGGACCGGGCACACCTCGAAGCACGCACCGCAAAGCGAAGAGGCGTAAGGCAAAGACGCGGCCAGCGGGTCGTGCAGGTCGCCGACCAGTTGTGGCGTCAGGATCGCGCCGATCGGTCCGGGGTAGACCGAGCCGTACGACTGGCCGCCGGTGCGTTCGTAGACCGGGCAGACGTTGAGGCACGCCGAACAGCGGATGCACCGGAGTGCTTGGCGACCGACGGAGTCCTTCAGCGTGGCGGTGCGGCCGTTGTCGATCAGGACCAGGTGGAACCGCTGCGGGCCGTCGCCGGGCGTCACGCCGGTCCACACGCTCGTGTACGGGTTCATCCGTTCCGCTGTGGACGACCGGGGCAGCAGCTGCAGGAAGACTTCCAGGTCCTGCCACGACGGCACGAGCTTCTCGATGCCCATCACGGTGATCAGGGTGTCCGGCAGGGTCAGGCACATCCGGCCGTTGCCCTCGGACTCCAGCACCACGATCGACCCGGTGTCGGCGACGGCGAAGTTCGCTCCGGAGATGGCGACCTTCGTGGTGAGGAACTTCTGGCGCAGGTAGCTCCGGGCGGCCTCGGCGAGGTCCGCCGGTTCGTCCGAGACCTCGACCCCCATGCGGCGCTGGAAGATCTCGCGGATCTCCGAGCGGTTGCGGTGGATCGCGGGCACCAGGATGTGCGACGGCCGGTCGTCGCCGAGCTGCACGATCAGCTCGGCGAGGTCGGTCTCGATCGCGTGCACGCCGCCGGCCTCGAGGGCTTCGTTGAGCCCGATCTCGGCGGTGGCCATGGACTTGACCTTGACGACCTCCTGCGCGTCCTCTGCCCTGCAGAGGTCGAGGACGATCCGGTTCGCCTCTTCGGCGTCCCGCGCCCAGTGGACCGTTCCGCCGCGCGCGGTCACCGACTCCTCGAGCTGCACGAGGAGCGTGTCGAGGCGAGCCAGGACGTCGTCCTTGATCTGCTCACCGGCGACGCGCAGCTGCTCCCAGTCGGTCATCTCGGCGACCGCGGCTGCCCGGCGGCCGCGGATGGTTCCGGTGGCCTTGCGCAGGTTCTGCCGCAGCTGGGTGTCGGCCAGGGCGGTCTTGGCCGCCTTGGGGAAAGTCGGGCTGCCCAGCCACGTCACGGGGTTGCGCGCCACGGGTCCTCCTCCGTCGAAGCCAGGATCTCCGCCAGGTGCACCGGCCGGACGCCCGCGCGCAACCGCGACAGGCCACCGCCGATGTGCATGAGACAGGAGTTGTCACCGGCGGAAAGCACTTCGGCGCCGGTGTCGAGCACGCACCGCATCTTGTCCGCGAGCATCGCCGTGGACGTCTCGGCGTTCTTCACCGCGAACGTGCCGCCGAAGCCGCAGCACTGCGTCGAGTCGGGCAGTTCCACCAGATCGAGCCCCTTGACCGACCTGAGCAGCGCCATCGGCTTGTCCCCGACGCCCAGCATGCGCAGCGAGTGACAGGTGGGGTGGTAGGTGACCCGGTGGGGGAACCACGCGCCCACGTCGGTTACGCCCAGCACGTCGACGAGGAACTCCGCGAGCTCGAAAGTGCGCGGCGGAGACTCACCCAGCGTGGGATGGATCTCCCGAACCATGCCCGCGCATGACCCGGATGGCGCAACGACGTAGTCGTAGCCGCCGAAGACGTCGGTGTACTTGCGGGCGAGCGGCTTCGAATGCTCCCGATAGCCGGTGTTGAAGTGCATCTGACCACAGCAGGTCTGATCGAGCGGGAACTCCACCGAACAGCCGAGCCGCTCCAGCAGACGCACCACAGCACGGGCCGTCTCCGGGAAGAACGTGTCGGTCAGGCAGGTCGCGAACAGGGCCACTTTCACGGCCACACCCTCTCCCCAAAATCATCGGATGTCTACCCGGATCGGTGGACCGTACGGGGGTACGCCGGGCGCGCCTCTTGCTATCGGGCTGTCCCACAGCAGAGCATGTGCCCTGTGGGCGACCTGTTGACCGAGCGCGCTGTGCTCGGCGTCATCGCGACCCTGGCCGTTCTGGGCCTCTTCGTGATGCTGTGCCGCGCTCGACGAGTCAGCACCTCCGTCGAGGATGCTGTGATGGACATGCTCGACCGCATGTCCAGGGCGTCGAGCGACCTCCGCGCGGGCCTGACCGAGGAGGCCGCGAACAAGGCCACGCCTCACCTGCGCGAGATGCTGCGGTGCGTAGCGGTCGCCATCACCGACGAAGAAGGCACCGTCCTGTCGTGGGACGGCGGCGCGAACGACCACTACGAGTACCTCCGCGACACGGTCGCCCGTGCCATCAACAACTGCCACAAGGAACACGTCGACCACCGCAAGCTCGGCTGCGAACTGCAGGGTCCGTGCTCACTGCACAGCGTTGTTGTCGTTCCGCTGGTTGTCGAGGGTGACGTGGCCGGAACGCTGATCGTGGTCTCCGGCGTCGCCTCGAAGCGCCAGATCCGGATGGCCGAGGAGACCGCCCGCTTCGTCTCCACGCAGCTGGAGCTGGAGGTCGTCCAGAAGCAGCGGCAGGCCCTCGCCCAGGCCGAGGTGAAGGCCCTGCGAGCGCAGATCTCGCCGCACTTCGTCTACAACGCCCTGAACACGATCTCCTCGCTGATCCGCACGGACCCCGCGCACGCCCGTGAGCTGCTGCAGGAGTTCGCGGAGTTCACCCGTTACTCGTTCCGCACCGACGGCTTGTTCACGACCCTCGCCGATGAGTTGACCAACATCCATCGCTACCTGACCATCGAACAGGCCCGCTACGGCTCGCGGCTGAACGTCCGCCTGCGCATCGCGCCCGAGGTGTTGCAGGTCGTCCTGCCGTTCCTGGTGCTCCAGCCGTTGGTCGAGAACGCGGTCCGCCACGGCCTGGCCAAGAAGCCCGGCGGCGGCATGCTCACCATCACCGCCGAGGACAACGGCAGCGAGGCCCTGATCAGCGTCGAGGACGACGGCGTCGGCATGGACCCGGACCGCCTCGACGACATCAAGGACGCCCACCAGACCGGCGCGCACGTCGGCATCGGCAACATCAACGACCGCATGCGCACGGTGTTCGGCGTCGAGTACGCCCTGGTCGTGGAGACGGCGCCGGACGCGGGGACCAAGGTCATCCTCAAGGTGCCGAAGTTCGCCCGGAACGTGCTGCCGAACCTGAACATCGGGTCCCAGATGACGGACGAACCGATGACGAACGAGCAGCCCGCGATCCGCGCCTGACGCAGCCCCGTGTAGTTGCACGTACAACCATGCTCAACCCAGGCGTGGAACGTGCCGATTGTGGTGTTGACCAATGAACAGCCGGCGCTCCCCGCAGGTCGAGGCCGGCCGCGAGTTAAGGGCAACATCAATTGCAGGAACAACAAGCACCCGAGCGCGTCCGCGTCTGCATCAAGTGCACTGCGAAGGGCTTCAGCAGCTGCAAGTGCTGAGCGCGGCACCGCAGGTCAGCGTGCTGCAACCGCCAAAGTCGTGATCAGCACGACGGCGCACACGCTCCAGCTCACCCACATCCAGTAGATGTGCATCGGCGTCGGTCCGGCGGCGTTCTGCCGGCCCCGGTCGTCCCACCACTCGACATAGCGTTCGAGCCAGCGGATCGGGTTGAACGTCACCCATCGAACCTAGCAGCGCACGACGTGTTTTAGGTCACGCGGGGGCCCTGCGTTTCCTCGTGGGAAACGCAGGGCTCCCGCGCGGCGGCGAAACGCACGTACTGTCGAGTACATGAGCGTCACGGACAAGATCGCGGCCCGGCTCCCGAGGGTCATGGACCGGGGTGAGCGGCCTCCGGTCGTCGCGGCGGTGCGGTTGCACGGGGTCATCACCCCGCAGTCCTCGCCGGTCACCCGCAACACGATCAGCCTCCAGAACGTCGAGTCGGCGATCAACCGCGCGTTCGACAACGAGCGCCTGATCGCCGTGGCTCTGCTCATCAACTCTCCTGGTGGCGCGCCCACCCAGAGCGCCTTGATCGCCGAGCGGATCCGGGAACTCGCCACCAAGAAGCACGTGCCGGTGCTCGCGTTCTGCGAGGACGTGGCGGCGTCCGGTGGCTACTGGCTGGCGTGCGCGGCGGACGAGATCTACGCGCACGGCACGAGCCTCGTCGGCTCTATCGGCGTGGTGAGCGCGGGCTTCGGGCTCAACGGCCTGCTGGACAAGGCCGGCGTCGAGCGCCGCGTCTACACGGCCGGGGAGAACAAGGTCAGGCTCGACCCGTTCCAGGCCGAGAAGCAGGAAGACGTCGAGTGGCTGAAGGGCCTGCACGCCGATCTGCACGAGCAGTTCAAGGCGTGGGTGACCGAGCGCCGCGGCGCCAAGCTGAAGACCGAGGAAGACCTCTTCAGCGGCGAGATCTGGACCGGTGCCAAGGCCCAGCAGCTGGGCCTCGTCGACGGCATCGGCACCATCCGGAGCGTCATCGCCAAGCGGTTCCCGGACGCCGAGCTGACCGTCGCCGAGCCGAAGAAGCCGTTGCTGGCCAAGCTCGGGCTCGCGGCCGCGTCCACCCGATCGGGCGATCTCGTGACGCAGGTGCTCGCGAGCATCGAGGAACGTGCTCGCTGGTCCCGATTCGGGCTGTGAGCATCAGTTCGGTTTCACAGGGCGTGTCGAGTCAACGCGTGACGTAGACATGACCGCACATTGATGGGCAAGATGCCCGACACAGTGAGTACCCAAGAAAACGCCGGTCTCCTCGTCCTCGCAGTCGATGACGAGGCTCCTGGCCTGAACGAGATCAAGTTCCTGCTCGAGAGCAGCCCCCAGGTCCGGCGGGTGCTGACGGCGTTCGACGCCGCCGAGGCACTGCGCATCCTGAGGGGCGACTACGAGCAGGAGGTCATGGCGAGGACCAAGGCCGGCCTGCCGCCGGTCGACGCGGTGTTCGCGGACATCAACATGCCCGGGTTGTCCGGCATGGATCTCGCACGGGTGCTCAGTGCGTTCAGGTACCCGCCGGCGCTCGTTTTCGTGACAGGCGTGGAGGAACGCGACGCGCTCGTCACGGCGTTCGACGTCGGCGCGCTCGACTTCATCAACAAGCCGATCAACGAAGAGCGCGTCCTCAAGGCGATCTCGCGGGTCGCCGACCGGGTGGGACGCACGTCCGTGCCGACCGCCGCGCCGACGCCCACGGCTCAGAACCCCGCCGAACCGACCGACGACGAGGTCATCCCCGTCGAGCTCGGCGGCACGATCAAGCTCGTGCCGCGCGCGACCGTGCGGTACGTCGAGGCCCAGGGCGACTACGCCCGGCTGCACACCCACGACGGCAGCCACCTGGTGCGCATTCCGCTCGCACAGCTCGAAGAACGCTGGGCGAACGCCGGGTTCGTGCGCATCCACCGGTCGTACCTCGTCGCGCTGCCGTTGGTGAGCGAGCTGCGGATGACGGCGAACGGGTACGCGGTGGTCATCGGCACAGGTGATGGCGCCAAGGAGCTCCCGGTCAGCCGCCGGCACACCAAGGAGCTCAAGGAACGGATCGTCCGACCGCCGAAGAGCGGCTGGTGAGCAGGCACGACGCGGGAAAGCCCGAGCAGGCCGCCCGCGAGGCCTGGCTCGGTGAGCAGGCCCGCAAACCACGCAGGCGCAGGGTCGTGCTCGCGGACTCGACCAAGCAGCGCGGCAAGGCGCTGCGCACGATCATCGAGCTGGAAGAGCAGACCAGCGTCGGTGAGAAGTTGGTTCGCGACCTCATCAAGCAGCAGCTCAAGTCCGCGTTCGGGCTCGCCTTCGCGGTCCTGATCGGCATGTGCCTGCTGCCGATCACCTTCTACCTGTTTCCGCAGATCGGGGATCTGAAGATCCTCGGCATCGGCATCCCCTGGCTCGTGCTCGGTCTCGCGCCCTTCCCGATCCTCTACGGGGTCGGGTGGATGTTCCGCAGGCAGGCCGAACGGCACGAGCGCGACTTCGTGAACATGGTCGACCGCTGACGTGAACGCCACCATCTGGAGCCTCAGCGCCATCCTCGCCGTTGCGGCCGTGACCTTCCTGCTCGGGTACGTCGGGTCCCGCAAGGCGAACACGACCCCGGACTTCCTGGTGGCGCGCCGGGCGATTCCGGCCACCCGCAACGCCGCCGCGATCTCCGGCGAGTACCTGTCCGCGGCGTCGTTCCTCGGCGTGGCCGGGCTCGTGCTCAAGGACGGCGTCGACGCGCTCTGGTACCCGATCGGCTTCACGGCCGGGTATCTCGCGTTGCTGTTGTTCGTCGCCGCACCGCTGCGCCGCTCCGGCGCGTACACGTTGCCGGACTTCGCCGAGGCCAGGCTGGGGTCGGTGAACGTGCGGCACTTCAGCACGTTCTTCGTCGTGTGCATCGGCGTGCTGTACCTGGTGCCGCAGCTGCAGTCCGCGGGTCTGACGCTGACCACGATCACCGGCCTGCCCGCGTGGTTCGGCGGCCTGATCGTCACGGTCATCGTCGTGATCAACGTGCTCGGCGGCGGCATGCGCGCGATCACGCTGGTGCAGGCGTTCCAGTACTGGGGCAAGCTCTTCGCGATCGCCGCGCCCACGTTCGTGCTCTTCGTGGTGTTCCTCGCCTCGCCGGACCGCGGCACGCAGTCGGTCAGCGACGACGGCGTGGTGCGCTTCCCGCAGACCGAGAAGATCACCGTGGCCGAGCAGGTGGTCAAGGTCCGCGTCGACGAGCCGCTGACGCTGAAGGTGCACGGCAAGATCGACGGCAGGGACGCGGACGGCGCGGTGTTCTGGGGCCGCGGCGTCTACGAGCTGAGCCCCGGCACGACCATGGAGTTCACCGCGGGCAGCCCGGTCCCGGTGGTCGAGGGCTCGCCGACGACCAACCACGACTGGTCGCGGCCGCAGACCGGCGGTATCTCCGAGCTGCTCAGGACGTACTCGCTGATCTTCGCGACGTTCCTCGGCACGATGGGCCTGCCGCACGTCCTGGTCCGCTTCTACACCAACCCGGACGGCAAGGCGGCCCGCCGCACGGCGTTGCACGTGCTCTACCTGCTGGGCCTGTTCTACATCTTCCCGACGGTGCTGGGCGTGCTGTCCCGGCTGTACCTGCCGCAGCTGCTGGTGAACGGCAAGACGGACGCGGCGGTGCTGATGCTGCCGGAGACGATGCTGCCGAACCTGGGCGGCCAGATCGTCGGCGCGATCGTCGCCGCGGGGGCGTTCGCGGCGTTCCTGTCGACCTCGTCCGGGCTCGTCGTGTCCGTCGCCGGGGTCGTTTCGACGGACATCATGCCGGGCAAGGTTCGTGACTTCCGGTGGGCAACGGTGTTCACCGGACTCGTCGCGATCGGTCTTGCGCTGCTGTTGCCGCGCTCCGATGCGTCACTGACGGTGGCCATGTCGTTCGCGCTCGCCGCGTCGACCTTCTGCCCGCTGCTCGTGCTCGGCATTTGGTGGCGCGGACTCACCTGGGTGGGCGCGGTGTGCGGGCTCGTGGTCGGCGGCGGCATGGTGATCACCGCTCAGGCGGTGAGCGTCGTCAGCTCCTACACCGGCCGCTGGGCGCCCGCGTTCATCACCCAACCTGCGCTGATCACGGTTCCGCTGGCGTTCATGACCATGATCGTGGTCAGCAAGGCGACGCGCAGACGTGCCCCCGCGGACGTCAACCAGATCCTGCTGAGACTGCACGCGCCGGACCCGCTGGGGTTCATCCGCGACCGCGACATCGCGCGCTTCGGCACGGCCGAGGAGAAGGCCAGGATGGCCGAGGACAAGCGCAGGGGAGCTGGTCGCACACGGTGAGTAACCACCGTTTCAAATGGGTGAAAATTGGTCACTCGAATCGGTGAACGGTGATTGCGGTCACGCAGAGTGCTGTTCGTCTACGCATACTGACCGTTCGTCGCATCACCCGACTGCTGGGCGCAACGGCACGAACGGAGTCTTACCTGAGTGACTCAAGTCTCCATACGGTTCCTGACCAAGAACAGGACCGCACCTGGAGGCATTACGTGCACGTCACGTTGCTGACACCTACGACGAGTACCGCGAGGAGGGGACTGTGAGCACCGTTGAGCACACCCCATCTGAGTCGGCCCCAGACGCGCAGAAGTGGGTCGACGTCCAAGCGAGCGATGACTTCGCCGAGCTGAGGCACCGACTGCGCAAGTTCGTATTCCCCGTCTCCGGTCTGTTCCTCGCGTGGTACCTGCTGTACGTGCTGCTCGCGGACTACGCGCACGGCTTCATGTCCACCAAGGTGATCGGCAACATCAACGTCGGGCTCATCTTCGGCCTGCTGCAGTTCGTGTCGACGTTCGTCATCACGACGCTGTACGTGCGGCACGCCAACAAGAACCTCGACCCGCTGGCGGAGAAGCTCCGCGAGGAGATCGAGGGAGACGGCAAGTGAACGAGTCCAGCCCGATCCTCAACATCAGCATCTTCGGTGTCTTCGTCCTGATCACGCTGTTCGTGGTCATCCGGGCGAGCCGCAACACCAAGACCGCTGCCGACTACCTCGCCGCCGGCCGCGCCTTCACCGGCCCGCAGAACGGCATCGCGATCGCGGGCGACTACCTGTCCGCCGCGTCGTTCCTCGGCATCGCGGGCGCCATCGCCCTCAACGGCTACGACGGCTTCCTGTACTCGATCGGCTTCCTGGTGGCGTGGCTCGTCGCGCTGCTGCTGGTCGCCGAACTGCTGCGCAACACCGGCAAGTACACGATGGGTGACGTGCTGAGCTTCCGGATGCGCCAGCGTCCGGTCCGCGCCGCCGCCGCCACGTCGACGATGGCCGTGTCGTTCTTCTACCTGCTGGCCCAGATGGCCGGTGCCGGTGGTCTCGTCGCTCTGCTGCTCGGCATCACGGGCACCGGTGGCCAGGCACTCGTCATCGCCGTCGTCGGCGCCCTGATGATCGCCTACGTCCTCATCGGCGGCATGAAGGGCACCACCTGGGTGCAGATCATCAAGGCGGTCCTGCTGATCGCCGGTGCGGGCATCATGACCCTCTGGGTGCTCGGCATGTACAAGTTCAACCTGTCGTCGCTGCTCGGTGCCGCCGTCGACAACGCGCCGAAGGCGGGCGAGAAGCTGCTCGGCCCCGGACTCGCGTACGGCAAGAACGGCACCACGAAGCTCGACTTCCTGTCGCTGGCTCTCGCCCTGGTGCTCGGCACCGCGGGTCTGCCGCACATCCTGATGCGCTTCTACACCGTGCCCACGGCGAAGGAAGCCCGTCGCTCGGTCGTGTGGGCCATCTGGCTGATCGGCATCTTCTACCTGTTCACGCTGGTCCTGGGCTACGGCGCCGGTGCGCTCGTGGGTCCGGACACGATCAACGCGGCACCCGGCAAGGCCAACTCGGCCGCCCCGCTGCTCGCGCTGGAACTGGGTGGCCCGATCCTGCTCGGCCTGATCGCGGCGGTGGCGTTCGCGACGATCCTCGCGGTCGTGGCCGGTCTGACGATCACCGCGTCGGCGTCGTTCGCCCACGACATCTACGCCAACATCATCAAGAAGGGCAAGGAGGAGGACAAGGACTCCGAGGTCAAGGTCGCCCGTCTCACCGCGATCGTGATCGGCCTCGTGTCCATCGGTGGTGGCATCATCGCCAACGGCCAGAACATCGCGTTCCTCGTGGCGCTGGCGTTCGCGGTCGCCGCCTCGGCGAACCTGCCGACGATCCTCTACTCGCTGTTCTGGAAGAGGTTCAACACCTCGGGCGCGCTGTGGAGCATCTACGGCGGTCTGGCAGTGACGATCACGCTGATCGTCCTGTCGCCGGCGGTCTCCGGTCAGCCGACGTCGATGTTCAAGAACGCCGACTTCGCGCTCTTCCCGCTGTCGAACCCCGGCATCGTGTCGATCCCGGTCGCGTTCCTGCTCGGCTACCTCGGCACGATCCTCTCCAAGGAGAAGGCCGACTCGGTCAAGCAGGCCGAGATGGAGGTCCGCTCCCTCACCGGTGCGGGCGCCGAGAAGGCCACCGCGCACTAGCCCGCAACAGCCTCCATGGGGGGCACATTCATGGACCTCACGTCCATGAATGTGCCCCCCATGGCTTTTCGGAGGGGTGCAACCCTGCCGGGGCCGGCCGCGTATTGAACGCGAACGCAGCACGAGCATGGGGGACCGGAGTGCGACGAGACGAGGAGTTCTCGGAGTTCTTCACGAGCAGATTCGACTGGGCGCGGCGCACGGCATACGCCTTGTGCGGTGACTGGTCGGAGGCGGAAGAGCTGGCGCAGAACGCGTTCGTGAAGGCGTACGCGAAGTGGCCGAGCATCAGGCGCGAAACGGCGGAGGGCTATGTCCGCCAGATCGTGACGCGCCTGTTCCTCGACAGCAGGCGCCGCGGCCGCGACCGCGTGAGCCCTGTCGCCGAACTGCCCGAACACGGGGTGGCCGGTGGTTTCACCGATCCCGACGCCAAGTTGAACGCGGCGCTGCTGCAGGTGCCGCCGAAGCAACGGGCTGCGCTGGTGCTGCGGTTCGTGCACGACCTGTCCATCGAGCAGACGGCTGCTGAGCTGGGCTGTTCGCTGGGCAACGTCAAAAGTCAGACAGCCAGAGGTTTGGCGGCGCTCCGCGAGGCGTACGGCGAGCCGGTCAACTCGGAGTGTGCCTGATGAACATCGAAGACGAGCTGCGCGGAGCTCTCGACGTACCCGCGCCGCCTCCCACGACAACTCTGGACCACGTGCTCAAGCGCGGCCGTCGCCGGGTGTTCGCCCGACGTGCGGGCGCGATGCTCGGTGTGGTGGCGGCGGTCGCCGGCATCGGCATCGGCGTCACGACGCTGAACCACGTGGCCTTGGAACACGCGCCCGCGGACCGGCTGAACGAGACCCCCGCCACCGTGGAGCGCACGCTGGACTGGCCGCGGGTCAACACACCGGCCCGGACTCCGTACGGGACATGGACGCCTGCAGCAAGCGCGCCACCGCCTGCCGGTCGCCCAGCGGCACCGATTCCGTTGTGCAACGCGACGGATCCCAAGAACGGGTTCGGGCTCAGTGCGGAGCCGCTGTCCGCCAAGTCCGTCGACGCCTGGCTCGATCTGGTGCGGCGGGCGCTGCCGGAGATGACCATCGCGCCAGGCCACTCCAACGAGTTCGCCATCGAGTTCGACGTGACCGACTCCGGCGGGACCGGCGGCATCAGAATCCTCGCGGGCAGGCCAATCGGTACCCCGCAGTCGAATGCGGACGACGGGCTCTGGGCCGGCGACTGCGAACCGGCCAGGCGGCTGACCCGCGCCGACGGCACGATCATGCAGTTGCACGGTGTGCGGCCGGTCGAGCCGTTCCTGACGCTCAAGCAGGTGCTGCAGGTGTACCGCAAGGATGGTCTGTACGTGCAGCTCGAACTGCTCAACTTCGGCACCCCGGACCTGGCTCCCGCCCCGGATCAGCCGGGATTCATCCGCACCGGGCCTGGTCGCGCCAATCTGCCGCTGACCGAGGAACAGTTCGCGAGGCTCGGGCCCATCATCGCGGAGGTGGCCTGAGGGTGTGCCGTGCCGGAGGCTCACGTCCGTGCAACCTCCGGCATGGCAACATCTAGGGCGTGACTGTTCCAAGCGTGGAGATCGCTGACGTTCCCGCCGTGCTGCCGGAAGACGCCGTCCTGCTGGACGTGCGCGAGCAGGACGAGTGGGACGCGGGCCATGCGCCCGGCGCGCTGCACATCCCGATGAGCGAAATCGGTGGCCGGCTCGCCGAGGTGCCGAACGACGTGCAGCTCTACGTCGTGTGCCGTGCCGGTGGCCGCTCCGCCAGGGTGACCCAGTACCTCAACGAGAACGGCTGGGAGGCCGTCAACGTCGAGGGCGGCATGCAGCACTGGGACGCGTCGGGTCGCCCGCTCGAGGGTGGCGTCGACGGCATGGAACCCGAGGTCATCTGATCGTGCAGCCGTTGCAGCCGATGCGCGTGGACTGGGTGGCGACTCCGCCACCCGGTGCGTACCCGCAGCCCTCGCGGCGGTCGCAGCGGCTGTCCTACGGCGGTCCGCCGAACTACCCGGCCCCGCCGCGCTGGGGTTTCCCGCTGCTGGCGTGGCGCTGGCCGACGGCCGTGTCCGGTGCGGTCGAGCAGGCCGACTCGGTCGACAACGTGCGCCGACTCGGCAAGACCGCGCAGAACTCGCTCTGGGTGCTCGCCGCCGTCGCCGTGTGGGCCGCGGGGTCCGAGATCTGGCGGTACGTGCTGCTCGCGCTGAGCCGGTTCGGCGCCCTCGACGCGAACCTGGTCGCTGCCTCGGACGCCATGGTGGTGTCCTCCGCGGCCATCATGTTCGTCGGGTGGCTGGTGGCGCTGGTGCTCACCGTGCTGTGGGTGCGGCGTGCGCGGAACGTGGCCGCTGATCTCGTGGGCTACGGGCCGTCCCGTTCAGGCGTGAAGTCGCTCCTGCTGCTGCTCGTGCCCTTCGTCAACCTTGTCGTGCCGGGCTCGGTGCTCGCCGAGCTGGAACACGCGGTGGTGCGCCGCCCCGTGGACGAACGCCCCCGGCCGTCGAAGCTGGTGCGCTGGTGGTGGGGCTTCTGGGTCGCCAGCGGGGTGATGTTCTGGGTCATCGTGCTGTGGCGGAACCTGACCGAGAGCACCCAGGCGTTGGCGGACGGCGTGCTCCTGCACACGGTCGACGACCTGTTGATGGCCTGCGTCGCGGTGACCACGGCGCTGGTCGTCCGGCGGATCACCACGCTGCTGCTGCCGGTCGACGCCGCATCCGTGCGGCTGATGCGGGTGCTCGAGGTGAAGGACGCCCCCCGACCGCCGCTGCGGTCGTTCCGCGCGTCCGGCTCGCCGCGCTGATCTGTTCAGCCGACGTTCGTACGCACGGACCTTCCCGGCGTTTCCGGTCAGTGCCAGGTTGGACTGATGCGGACACTCATCGGGGCACTGGTGATCGCAATGGCCACACCAGGCGTCGCTCAGGCGCACCACCGTGAATTCGACCTCCAGGCGCACCGCGGCGGCATCGGCCTGACCGTGGAGAGCACGCTCAAGGCGTTCGGCAAGGCGCTCGAACTCGGCGTGACGACCCTGGAGCTCGATCTCCAGATCACGAAGGACGGCCGTGAGGTCATCACCCACGACCGCAAGACGAACCCGGCGAAGTGCCTCGACACGGCACCCGCGTTCCCCGGCGACCCGGAGTTCCCCTACGCCGGCAAGTACGTGAAGGACCTGACGTTCGCCCAGGTGCGGACGTTGGACTGCGGCAGCACGCGCTGGTCGCAGTACCCGGACCAGGAACTCTCGCCGGGCGCCCGGATGCCCACCCTGGCCGAGCTCTTCGACCTGGCCCGCAGGCACCGCGCGTGGGGCATCCGCTTCAACATCGAGACCAAGGTCGAGGCCGCCGCGCCGCACGAGACCGCGCCGCGCGAGCAGTTCGTGCAGCGCGCGGTCCGCGAGATCCGCCGGTCCGGTTTCCTGTCCAACGTGACCATCCAGTCGTTCGACTGGGGCACCTTGATGCGGTTGCGCGAGGTCGAACCGCGCATCCCGTTGGTGGCGCTGACGCAACCGGAGTTCCTGCGGCCCGGCTCGCCGTGGACCGGTGGGCTGAACCTGGACGACTTCGGTGGCAGCGTTGCGAAAGCGGTGAAGAGCTTCGGCGCGAAGGCCCTGTCCCCGGTGCACACGATGACCACGAAGGAACTGGTCACCGAAGCCCACGGACAGGGCCTCGCCGTCATCCCGTGGACCGTGGACGAACAGTCACGGATGCACGAGATGATCGACACCGGGATCGACGGTCTGATCACCGACTACCCGGATCGGTTGCGGAAGGTGTTGAAGGAGCGCGGTTTCAAGCTCCCCAAGCGTTATCCGCGGCGCTAGTTGATCGCGACGGGGTCGGCGGAGTGGTCGCCGGTCTGCAGACCACCGCGCTGTCCGGTGGAGATTCCGCACAACGCCGCCTCGTTGAGGCTGGCTGCCGCAGCCTGTGCCGAGGACAGCGAGTTGCCCGCGGCCTGACCGTCGATCGTGACCGCGCTCGGGTACAGCGAGCTGTCGGCCTCACGGCAGACGAGCACGATCACCTTGAAGGTCCTCGGGTTCGTGTACTCGAGGTTCTTCGTCTCACCGTTCGCGAGCGTGATCTGCGCAGGAAGGCCGGCGGCCTTCGCGTAGCCGGCCGGCACGGTGGTCTCGTCGATCGTGTAGGTGCCCGGCGTCAGGTTCGTGAACGGCGGCTGGCAGACACCAGCGGCGTCGGTGGTGCAGGTGGCCACGATGCCGTTCGCGTTGGACAGCGTGAAGACCGCGCCCGCGACGGGCGCGCCGGTGTCGTCCTTCTTCAGCACGTTCGCAGTCGCCGGCCGCGCGGGGTTGGTGAACGTCAGTTGCAGGTTCTCGCCCGCCGCGACGGTGAAGTTCAGCTTCGGCAGGCTCGGATCCTTGTCGTAGCCGGCCGGGACCGTTGTCTCGTCGAGTGAGTAGATGCCGACGGGCACGTTGGTGAACGTCGGGGTGCACGCGCCGCTCGCCTGCACGGTGCAGGTGCCGGCGATCGTGCCGGTGAGGTCGGGGCCGTTGTACAGCGTGAAAACGGCGCCGACCTGGCTGCCGCCGTCACTGCCGAGCTTGGTGACGGAGACGGAACCGCAGTTGCGGATGTTGACGTTGCCCGGCCCGACCAGGTCCTTCATCTGCGCGGTCGACGACTGGCCGGAGCTGCGGCTGACGGCGTAGGCCTTGCCGAAGCCCTCGCACACGCCAGGAGAGAAGACACCGGCGGCGGTCAGGTTGATGACGGCTTCACCGAACTCGTTCAGGCCGAGCGTCTCGGTCGTCGGCGCGACGGTGTCCTGCGCGGTCGAGTTGACATTGACGGCCGCCTCAGCGGAGCCGCTGGACAGGGTGTTCGCCACACCCCAGCACGGCGGGGAGTTGCTGCCGACCTCGCACGAGCCGGAGGTGATCCAGCGGGACAGCTTCAGCGCCGGGATGTCGGCGCCGCCCTCGAAGTCGTAGACGATCAGCATGTCGCCTGGGGTCCGCTGCACCAGGCCGGAGGTACCGGCACAAGCGGTGGTGCCCTTGTTGAACTCGAAGGCCACGTGCGCGGACGGTGAGGTTGTGTTCTGCGGGATGCGGACCCACGCCAGCGTCAGGAACACGTTGCCGTTGACGGTCTTGCTCGCGACGTAGACGCGTTTGAGATCGTCCTTGTTGGACGCCTTCTGGGTGCCGACGGTCGGACAGACGTGGTCCTGCTTGGTGCCACCGGCGAAGCCCGAGTCCGAAGTGGACGCCTGGCGGTCCTCCAGGCCGGTGAAGGTCCAGCCGTTGGTGACCTTGGTCGCGGTTCTCAGCGGTGCGGTGCCGGTCCAGCCGGCCGGTGTGAAGCTGTTCCAGTCGAAGCTGATCGGAGCCTGCGGGACGAGGTTGGCGTCTTGGGCCTCGAACCCGGCGTTGGTGCTGATCGGTCCGGCTACCGCGACACCCGCGGGACCGAGCAGCCCGAGCACGAAGGCGGACACCGCGGCGCCCGCGATCATCAAACGTCTGCGCATGGTTTTCTCCACAGCGCCGGGACGTCTGTCGCGGTCCCCGCACCGTGCGCCGACGTCCAGTGGACGGGTTGGCGGCCGGGCGGGAGGGTTGGTGCAAGGCTCAACGGTCGAGCGGGGCCGAATCATGAGGGTAGACACGCAGGTCGGAGAACGCTCCCGCGCTGACTCATTCAAGGCCGATGTACTGGCCGAAGTGCTCGGGTCGGCCGGTCACGCTCCGTTGCCGAGGGGCAGTGAGTGCAGGCCGCGGATCACGAACTCCGCCCGCCGGTTGGGTTCCTCGGCCAGCACGGCGCCGGGCAGCTTGCGGTGCAACGAGGACAGCGCCGCCTCCACCTCGATGCGGGCCAGCGGCGCACCCAGGCAGTAGTGGATGCCCATGCCGAACCCGAGGTGCTGGTTCTTCTCGCGGCCGACGTCGAGCGTGTCCGGGTTTTCGAAGACCAACGGGTCGCGTGCGGCGGCACCGAGCAGTGCGGCGATCTTCTCGCCGGGCTCGATGACGTGACCGGCGATCTCCACGCGTTCGGTCGCCGTGCGTTCGAAGAGCTGCAACGGCGAGTCGTAACGGATGAGCTCCTCCACGGCGGTGGGCATCACCGACGGCGAGAGGCGTTCCCACTGCGAACGGTGCTGCATCAGCGCGTAGACGCCGTTGCCGATGACGTTCACCGTCGCTTCGTGGCCCGCCATCAGCAGCAGCACCGCGGTGGCGACCAGTTCGTCCTCGGTGAGCCGTGCGCCGTCGGTGTCGGTGACCGCGACCAGGTCGGAGACGAGGTCCGAGCCGGGGTTCTTGCGGCGCAACGCGATCAGCTCGCGCAGGTAGGCGACGAACTCGGTGGCGGCGCGTTCGGCGACCTGCTGCTGTTCGGCGGGCAGGCCGTACTCGTACATCTTCACGATGGAGTTCGACCACGGTTGCAGCAGGTAGCGGTCCTGACCGGGGACACCGAGCAGCTCGGCGATCACCTCGACCGGCAGCGGTGCGGCGACGTGGGCGAGCAGGTCGGCCTGACCCTGGTCCTCGATCTTCGCGACCAGTTCGTCGACGAGCCGGTCCGCCAGGTCGGCGACCCACGGGCGCAGGCGCTCGACGTGGCCGCGGCCGAACGCGGCGGCGACCAGGCGGCGCAGCCGGGTGTGCGTGGGCGGCTCGTTCTCCAGCAGCGAGTTGCGGTGCAGGAGGTTGAACGACATGAACTGCTCGACCGGCTTCACGTCCGACCAGATGCGGCCGAGCGAGCGGTGTCGCAGGACGGCCGAGCAGGCCGCGTGCGAGACGGCGACGGCGACACCCATCTGCTCGTGGTGATGCACCTCACCGGCTTCGCGCAGGGCGGCGAAGGCCGGGTACGGGTCGGCGATGAACACGGGATCGCGCTGGTCGAACGTCACAAGGCGGGACGGTAAGTCGCGATCGGCGTTTCGTCCACGCTCATTTGATTGATGACTCAAATTGTTGTGCAGGAACTATCGTTCGTACTTGTGCAGCTACCTTCCGTCGTCGCGCACCGTGGCGCGTCCACCGACCGTCCCGAGCACACCATCGGCGCCTACGAGCTGGCCTTGAAGGAGGGTGCGGACGGGCTGGAGTGCGACATCCGCTTGTCGCGTGACGGCGAGATCGTGTGTGTGCACGATCGCACGCTCACCCGCACGTCGAACGGCCGTGGCACGGTCAGCGCGCTCACGCTCAGCGACCTGCAGAAGTACGACTACGGCAGCTGGCACCGGCACGGTCAGCCGGCCGAACTGCTCGTGCTCGACCAGCTGCTGGAGTTGGTCAAGGGCAAGAACGTGCAGCTCTTCGTCGAGACCAAGCACCCGGTCCGGTACCGCAACGAGGTCGAACGCAAGCTCGTCGAGACGCTGAAGAAGCACGACCTCGACGCGCAGATCGTCATGATGTCGTTCTCGCCGACGGCCGTGAAGGCGTTCCGGGAGCAGGCGCCCGACATCCGCACGGTGCTGCTGCTCGACCGTCTCGGCCGGTACCGCAGTGGCGTGCTGCCGTCGTTCGCCGACTACACCGGGCCAGGTGTGCACGTGCTGCGCAACGACCCCGAATACGTCGAACGGGCGAGGCGGGCGGGCCACGAGACCTACGTGTGGACGGTGGACAGCCCCGAGGACGTCGCGCTGTGCCGTGACCTGGGGGTCCGCTACCTCGCGACCAATGCCCCGGCGAACACCCGCCGCCTGCTGACGGCTAATTTGGCCACCTGACAAGCCTGAGCACGAGGAGGGCCAAGGTGGCCAAGCGGACCGCGGTCAAGGACGCACCGAAGGACGGGATCAACCCGAAGCAGCCCTGCCCGTGCGGGTCCGGCAAGCGCTACAAGGCCTGCCACGGCGCGCCCGGTGGCGCGACGGACGTGATCGTGTCCCGGCCGTTCGAGGGCCTGGCCGCCGAGTGCGAGCTGATCGCGCTGCGCGAGTTCGTGCCGTCGGCGGTCGCGAAGCTGCCGGTCAAGGACGGTCGCGAGGTCACGCTCGCCACGGTGCTGCCGATGGCCGCCGCCGGTCTGATCCGCGGCGACGACGTCCCGTTCGTGGGTCTGCAGGTGCAGACGCGCTCCGGTGACATCAGCCGCGACCTGGCGCGGGCGCTGCAGTGGGCGCAGCAGGCCAAGACCGGTGACGTGCTGCCGGTCGTCGGTCCGGACAACGGGGACAACCCCGGTCGGCTGCAGGACCTGCTCGACCCCGAGGCCGAGATCACGCCCGTCCTGCACGCCGACTTCGTGTGGTGGATGCCCGAGGGCACCGAGCCCACCGGCGACGTGGCGCTGTCGCTGGAGCGCGCGAACGCGGCGATCCTGCCGACCGAACGCCTCGACGCTCCCGGCGTGAAGGCCGCGTACTGGGTGGACGCGGGCGACAAGGCGCACCTGCGCTGGGTTCGTCCCGAGCCCGAGGAGAAGCTGCTGCCCGCGATGGCCCGCCTGGCCGCCCGCGGTGAGCTGGACCTGGGCGAGGGCTCGCGGTACGCCGGTTCGTTCCGCGCGCACGGCCTGCTGGTGCCGGTCTGGGACCTCGACCGCGAGATGCACGCGCGCGAGTGGGCCGACCCGGCCGAGGCACTGGGCAAGCGCTTGCTGGAGGCGCTGGCCTCCGACGAGCCGCTCAGCGACGCCGAGCGCCGTGCCCGCGACGGCCTGCGCGGCCGTCAGATCACGCTTCGATGACTCTGTCCACAGCGTTGTCCACAAGGAGCTGTGGATAAGTGCTGCTGCACATCATCTCGACGGCCGGCTGGGCTGCTGCCCAGTCGGCCGGTGTGATCGCGCCGGACGGCGAGGACTTCGTGCACTGCTCCGATCGGGGCGTCGTGCACGTGACCGCCGGCAAGTTCTTCCGCGGCCAGAGCGGGCTGCTGTTGCTCGTGATCGACCCGAAGCTGCTCGACGTGCCCGTGCGCTGGGAGGCGGTGCCGGACTCGCCGCTGTGGTTCCCGCACGTGTACGGGAAGATCCCGGTCACGGCGGTGCTGGAGATCCACGACTTCCCGTGCGAGCCTGACGGTTCGTTCGTTCTCCCGGAAGCCGTTGCCGTTCTGTGATTTAGTGGGGCAACCGTTCCGCACGGCCGGGCGTGAACTCCTCGAAGCCAGTCGCTTCGGGGAGGGGGGTGTGCCGTGACGGCGGTGCTGAGACTGGAGTTGGCCGCCGAAAGCGGCGGGGGAAGAGCGGAAACCGTGGGGGATTTCGCGGAGTTCGTGCGCATGTCCATGCCCGGACTTCTGCGTTATGGCCATGCACTGACCGGAAATCCGCACGACGCGTCCGATCTCGTGCAGTCCGTGCTGGAGAAGGTCGGCTCGCGCTGGGTCTCCGTGCAGCGCAAGGGCGACGACCCGCTCGCATATGTCCGCCGTGCCATGGCCAACACGCACATCAGCATCTGGCGCCGCCGCCGCCGCGAGAGCCTCGTGGCGGAGTTCCCGGAAACCGGTGCCGTGCCGCCCGAGCTGAGCCGGCTCGACAACGAACCGCTTTGGCAAGCCCTGCGCGAACTGCCGCCACGGCAGCGCGCGGTGATCGTGCTGCGTTACTACGAGAACCTCTCCGAAGCCGAGATCGCGAACGCGCTCGGCATCTCGTGCGGCACGGTCAAGAGCCAGAGCAGCAAGGCGATGGCGAGTCTCCGGACCCGCCTGGGAAAGGACTGACCAGTGGACGACCTCGACGACGATCTGCGCAGGCTGTTCAGCGACGATCGGCTGGAACTCCACGTGACGCCGGACGCGACCGACTCGGTCGTCCGCGGAGCCGCTCGGCGCCGCCGGCGACGGACCGCGGTCGCCGGCGCCTTCGGCGTGGTGGCCCTGGCCGGCGTCGGGCTCGGTGTGACCCAACTGCACCTGCCGAACCCGGAGGAACTGGCCGGCCCGCTGCTGCCGATCGCCTCCTCGACCACCTTGACTTCACCACCCTCGGTCACGGTCAGCACGTTCACCTCGACCGCCACCGTCACCGTCGATCCGCCGGTGAAAACGGGGGACGTGAGCTCCGGCAAGCCCAACCCCGGCAACACCAACAAGGCGAGCTCGAGCAACCCGCCCCCGCCCGCCACTCCCGAGGCGCAGCCTGGCCGTTACGGCTCGCTCGCGCTGGGGATGCCCGAAGCGGAGGCGCTGGCAACCGGTTCGCTGATCGAACCGAGCAGCCCGGCCGACCCCGAGGGCAGGTGCAAGGCGTACGCCACGAAGTCGGTGCCCGACACCAACGCCGTGATCATCTCGCCGGTCAAGGGGATCGTGCGGATCACGCTCGCGAGCTACGCCAAGACACCCAAGAACG
This sequence comes from Lentzea alba, assembly GCF_011067745.1. GTDB lineage: Bacteria > Actinomycetota > Actinomycetes > Mycobacteriales > Pseudonocardiaceae > Lentzea > Lentzea alba. The sequence goes on along the minus strand of NZ_JAAMPJ010000006.1, from coordinate 119,535 downwards.
TCGGTGCCGGTTCGACGGTGGACGCCGTGAAGACCGCATATGCGAACGCCACGCAAAGTGGTTCCAACGTGGTCGTGCCGATGGCCGCGACACCCAAATGGTCGTACATCTTCGAGAGCGACGGCGCCACCGTGACCACGGTCCGAATGCGCCTGGCCGACAACGACTGCGCAACTGCCTAATTGAATCCTGCTGAAGTCCCGCCGCTCTTGGGGGTGCGGCGGGGCTTCGGCGTCCCCTTTTGGTGATAGTGAAAACGTCCGTTCCCCGTGACTTTTCCGTGACGATGAACTTCGCAACCGCCCTGCGGTATCGACGTCCTATGGGTGTCAGAAAACAGGGGGGACCTGAAATGAAGATCGCAATCGGCATCGCAATCGTGATCGCCGCCGCCACAGTCGGAATCGTCGCGACGCCCGACTCCCGCAAGAGCGCCACGCCCACGACTCCGGACCCGATTTCCGCGCCGCCGGTGTCCTCGACCGTGGTCACCGAGGTCACGACCGTCACCGTCACCAACCCGGCGCAGCCGGAGTCGCTCGTGAAGATCGACAACCGTCTCGGCTACGGCGCCCTCAAGCTGCACATGACGCCCGAAGAGGCCGTAGCCGCCGGTTTGGAGGGCCTGGAGCTGGAGCCGGGGGCCGGTGCCTGTTCGATTGCGGAGAACGTCGCCATTTCCAGGAAGTACGGCATCGAACGGATTACCTTGCCCGCGGAATCGACCACCTCGCTGGGGATCGGGGTCGGCTCGACCGTCGCGGACGTGAAAAAGGCGTACCCGAACGCCAAGCCTTTCCGGGGTGGCTTCTCGGTGGAGTTGAACGACACCGGAGGTTACACGTTCTCGGTCACGTCCAAGTTGAACGGTCCTTTCGCGGACACCGACAAAGTCGAAGCCGTCAAGCTCATGGCAAGCCTGGTTGAATGCCCAAACGCCGCTCTCTGATTTTCGCAAACAATTTTCTGGGGACAGAAATGAACCGCTCGCTCGTGCTCGTCGCCGTCACCGCCGCGCTGGCCCTGGCCGCGTGCACCTCCACGCCCACGCCGGACAACAACGCCACGTCCACGCCGACCGGCACCAGTACCAGCACTCCGCAGGCCACGGTCGTCACCGAGGTCGTGACGCAGACGGTGACGAACCCGCCGGTGAAGCCGGTGATCGACTCGTTCGGCTACGGCGGCCTCAAGCTCGGCATGACGCTGCAGCAGGCGTTGGACACGAAGCTGATCGGTCCGGCGCGTCCGGGTGGCCAGCCGAGCGACGTCTGCACGACTCACGACATCCTCGGCACCGGGCAGTGGGTGTCCGTGTCCAAGAGGATCGGTGTCGCGAACATCTACTTCTCGGCGGACATGACGGCAGACGGTGTTGGCGTGGGTGGCACCGAGGCCGCTCTCAAAGCGAAGTACACCAACCTCACGCAGCGCCACATGAGCACCAACTGGACCACCAGGACGCCCGAGAACCCTTCCGCCTGGTTCGACTTCACCTCGAAGGACGGCAAGCTCATCCAAGCCCTGCTGAGGCACGTGGACCAGGACTGCCACAGCTAGTCGCAAAAATCTTGAACAGGCGTGTCGAGAAGCAGGGAACGGCTCCGTCCCCGGTGTGAAAGCGGCCAAGATGGGCCGCAAGCGGACTGAGGGAGTCACCAGAGATGGCCAAGTACCTGCTGCTCAAGCACTACCGCGGCGCCCCTTCGCCGGTGAACGACGTGCCGATGGACCAGTGGACCGAGGACGAGATCACCGCGCACGTCCAATACATGAACGACTTCGCGGACCGGCTCAGGAACACCGGTGAGTTCGTCGACGAGCGGGCGCTCGCACAGGAGGGCACGTGGGTCCGTTACGACGGTGAGGGCCGGCCGCCGGTCACCGACGGGCCGTTCGCGGAGACGAAGGACCTCATCGCCGGCTGGATGATCATCGACGTCGACAGCTACGAGCGCGCGGTCGAGTTGGCCGGCGAGTTGTCCGCGGCGCCCGGCAAGGACGGCAAGCCGATCCACGAGTGGCTCGAGCTGCGTCCGTTCTACGGTCACGCGCCGACGATCACGGAGTGACGATGGACGAGGCGCTGCTCAGGAGCCTCACCCCGGCCGTGCTCGGCATCCTCGTCCGCCGCGGAGCTGACTTCGCTGCGGCCGAGGACGCCGTGCAGGACGCGTTGGTCGAGGCGATCCGCGTGTGGCCGGCCGACCCGCCGCGCGATCCCAAGGGCTGGCTGGTCACCGCTGCCTGGCGCAAGTTCCTCGACGCGACGAGAGCGGAGACCGCGCGGCGCAGGCGCGAGGACCTGATCGACGCCGAACCGGAAGCCGGTCCCGCGCAGGACACCGACGACACGCTGCAGCTCTACTTCCTGTGCGCGCACCCGTCGTTGACGCCGTCGTCGGCGGTCGCGCTCACCCTGCGCGCCGTCGGTGGCCTGACCACCCGCCAGATCGCCCAGGCCTACCTCGTGCCCGAGGCCACCATGGCCCAGCGCATCAGCCGGGCCAAGAAGACGGTCGGCGCGGTGCGGTTCGACCAGCCCGGTGACGTCGCCACCGTGCTGCGCGTGCTCTACCTGGTCTTCAACGAGGGCTACTCCGGTGACGTCGACCTGGCCGCCGAGGCCATCAGACTCACCCGGCAGCTCGCGACGGCGATCGACCACCCCGAGGTGTCCGGTCTGCTCGCTCTCATGCTGCTGCACCACGCCAGGCGCGCCGGCCGGACCGCGGCCGACGGTAGCCTGGTCGCGCTGGCCGAGCAGGATCGCGGCAAGTGGGACACCCGGCTGATCGCCGAGGGCGTCGAGATCCTGCAGGCGGCGCTCGCGCAGGACCGGCTCGGGGAGTTCCAGGCGCAGGCGGCCATCGCGGCACTGCACGCCGACGCTCCCAGGGCGGAGGAAACGGACTGGGTGCAGATCGTCGAGTGGTACGACGAGCTCGCCGCGCTGACCGACAGCCCGATCGTGCGACTCAACCGCGCGGTGGCCGTCGCGGAGGCGGACGGTCCGCGCGCCGGGTTGAAAGCACTCGCCGAACTCGACGACTCATTGCCCCGCTACACGGCGGTGGCCGCATACCTCCACGAGCGCGACGGCGACGATCAAACAGCCGCGCGGCTCTACGTCGAGGCGGCCGGGAAAGCGTCGAACCTCGCCGAACGGGAATACCTCACGCGCCAGGCCGCCCGGCTCAACCGAAAAAGCCCGCCTCACCCGTGAGGGTGAAGCGGACTTCATGATTTCAGGCACTCAAGCGTGCGAAGAAAAACCTCAGACCGTGCCGCCGGCCGCGGTCGGAGCGCCGGAGTCACCACCGTCGCCCACGGTTTCGCGGGTCAGGAACGTCTCCACGTAGAACATGTTGCCGTCCGCGCGGTCCATGATCGTGAGCAGCGTCTTCATCGAGGAGACCTCCTCGACCTGCTCCTTCAGGAACCACTGCAGGAACTGCTCACCGATGTAGTCGCCCTCCTCGCGGGCGGCCCTGGCGAGCGCCACGATCTGGTCGGTGACCTGCTGCTCCTGGCGCAGGGCGAGGTCGACGAGGTCGCGCGGCGCCTTGAAGTCGTTGATCGGCGTCTCGGTGCCGGGAATGGCGACCGCGATGTCGTTGTCCATGAGGAACTGAACGATCATCATCGCGTGGTTGCGCTCTTCGAGAGCCTGCTTGTAGAAGTGCGACGCGAGGCGCGGGAGGTCCTCGTTGTCGAACCAGACGGCGAGCGCGATGTACTGCTGCGAAGCGGAGAACTCGTTGCCGATCTGAGCCTGCAGGAGCTCGTGGAACTTCGACTTCTTGGTCAGGATCTTCTTCACGTTCGAGGCCATGAGGAGTACGTTAACCCAAGACGTCGATCTTCGCATTCCAGGAAAAGCTAACCTTTGTTTGGAAAGGGGAACCAAACAAAGGTTAGGCGTTCCTAATAATCACACCAATGGCGCGCGGTCAATCGGGCACGACATGCAGCGCGGCCCGCCGCGGCCCGAGCCCAGTTCCGAGCCGGCGATCCGCAGCACCTCGACGCCCGCGTCCTCGAGGCGCGCGTTCGTCTCGACGTTGCGCTCGTACGCCACGACGAGACCGGGGCCGACCGCCAGCGTGTTGTTGCCGTCGTCCCACTGCTCGCGCTCGGCGGTGACCGTGTCGAGGCCGGTGTCGATCACGCGGAGTCGCTCGATGCCCATCGCCTCGGCCGCGGCCTCCAGGAACGGCACGGGGCCGTCCACGCGCACGCCGCCGTTGCCGTCGGAGCGCAGTGGGTAGGCCGTCAGCGTGTGCCTGATCGCCGGGTACATCACCACGGCGTCGCGATCGACCATCGTGCAGACGGTGTCGAGGTGCATCGTGGCGCGTTCCTGCTCGATCGGCACCGCCAGCACCGTGTGCGCGAGACCGTCCGCGAGAGCGGAGCGGGCGAACGACTCCGCGCCCGCCGGGGTGGTGCGCTCGCCGACGCCGATGGCGATCACACCCGGCGCGAGCAGCAGCACGTCGCCGCCCTCCAGCGGGGCCGAGTGGGCGCCGTACGCGCGGCCCGTGCGGCGGAACCGCGGGTGGTAGGCGTAGATCAGGTCGGTCAGCGTCGTCTCGCGGTCGCGGGCGGGCAGTGCGAGCGACGTGATGGCCACGCGGTCGCCGACCCAGACCGACGAGTCGCGGGTGAAGAGCAGGTTCGGCAGCGGGTCGACGGCGAAGTCGATCGGCAGGTGCATCTTGCGCACCAGCGACGCGCCTTCGGCGGCCGGCATCTCCTCGAACGTCATGCCGGTCATCAGCACCTGCGCGAGCTGCGGCGCGTCCAGCGACGTGAGGTGGCTGCGCAGCGCGTCGGCCAGGTCGATGCCGAGGCGGCGCTCGTTGACGGCGCTGTGGACGCCCGCGATGCGCGCGCGGTTGTCCTCCAGCGCCTGGACCAGCACGTCCGCCAGCAACAGGACCTCGACGCCCTTCGAGGTCAGCGTCGCGGCGAACGCGTCGTGCTCCTCCTGGGCCCTGCCGACCCACGGCACGCCGTCGAACAGCAGCTGGTCGTTGTTGCGCGGGGTGAGCCTCTTGAGCTCGTTGCCCGGCCGGTGCAGCAACACCGTGCGCAGCGGGCCGACCTCGCTGTCCACGCGGGGCGCGGCGTCCGGAAGTGCTTCGGTCTCAGCGATCGTGTGCGCAGTCACCGAACGAGCGTAACGCCGAACAGCACAAATCGCCGCTGCTGAGCCCTGAAACGCAACGAATGAGGTGTGAATTTCGATTCAACAGTCAAATCATTAGGGCAACCAGCTCACTTTGCCGCGCAACATTGTGTAGCCCACGAACGCGACGACGTCGAGGATCGTGTGGGCGATCACCAGCGGCCACAGCCGCTTCGTGCGCTGCCAGTAGAACCCGAACACCAGGCCCATGACCAGGTTGCCGACGAACCCGCCGAAGCCCTGGTAGAGGTGGTACGAGCCGCGCAGGACGGCGGCCGCGAACAATGCCGTGTACTGCCGCCACCCGAGCTGCTGCAGGCGCGTGATCAGGTACCCGACGACGAGCACCTCCTCCGCCCACGCGTTGCCGGCGGCGGCGAGGATCAACGCCAGGCTCATCCACCACTGGTTGTCCAAAGTGGACGGCTGCACGGCGAGGTTCAGCCCGAGCGCCCACGCGCCGAAGTAGAACGCCAGGCCGGGGATGCCGATGATCGCGGCCAATCCGAGCGCGCCCAGCGAGTCCGCGAGCTTGCGGGTGCCGTCGAGCCCGATGACCTTGAGCTTGATCCCGGTGCGCCACAACAGGTACAGGCCGATGCCGCCCCACGCGGCCAGCTGCAGCACGCCGAGCAGCTGCGCCACCAGGTCCAGCAGATCGGCGCGCGCCTGCGGGACGTTGATCGCGACCGACTGCTGGTTGAGCGGGGTCGGCTGCAACAGGCTGTCGATCAGCCGCACGAGGCTGCGCAGGCCCGAGAGCCCGAGCGTCATGCTGAAGACGATCAGCAGCTCGATCTGGTAACCGCGCTTCTCGTCATCGGGGATCAAGGTCACCCGCGCGAGGCTACCTCTGGGACAAGAACGGGCAGCCCATCAGCCGACGCAGCTCGGCGGCGAGTTCCGTCGGCGTGCTGACCGGCTTGGAGAACGCGATCCGCACGTCGTGGTCCTCGCACTCCGCCTCGACCCGCAGCCGCAGCCCGAACCGGTCGAGCCCGAGCGGCCGCACGTGGCCGTTCCGCAGCTCCTCCGGAAGGTGCCGGGCGAGCTGGCCGACGACGTCGCGATGCGCCGCCTCCAGGTGTCGCAGCCAGTGGTCCTCGTTGCGGCAGAACGGGTCCGGCGTCGCGCTCGCGAACTGGTCCGGCCGGATCGACGACGTGCCCTCGGCGTCCGCGATCACCATCGACGCGGGTGTGAGCCTCAGCACCGAAGCGCCGTGACCCGCGTCCAGCAGGCGGTGGTCCGGCCGCACGTCGGCGATCGCGAGGATCTCGTCGCGCGCCTCCTGACCGTCCAGCGGGGCGATCCAGCCGGTGAGCCACAGCAGCCCGCGGACGGGTTCGCGCAACGCCACCGGAGCCTGGTCGGCGATCTCCAGCATCGCCGTCACCTCGGCGCGCGGGCTCTGCCACAGCTGCCCCACCAGCGGATGTTCGTCGGCGAGCAGCAATATCGCGGTGCCGCACGGGCGCACGTGGTGGAACAACGGACTGGTGCGGGACCCGGCCTGAGGAAGCAGCGCGGCCTGACCGCCACGAGCCGCGATCGTGCGGGCGCGCTCCGCGGCGTGCGGCGCCGGCGGGCGCTTGGTCTGGGTGTCGGTCACCGCTCCACCTCCTCGAAGGTTAGGCAAGCCTAACTTAGCTTTGCCCATCATGGGAAGGTCCACCTGTACGGTGGTCAGGTGGTCGTGCCCAACAAGCCGTCCACCGAGGTGACGGCGCTCGACGATCGGTGGACCCGGCACTGTGTCGACCGGGCGAGCCGTCGTGCCCTGGTGTGGACCGTTCTCGCGGGCTCGGCCTTCGCGCTCCAGTTCGTGCTGGTACTTGTGTGGTCGTGGTCCTCACCGGTGGCGCTGGTGCTGCTCTTCTTCGCCGCGGCCGTGCTGTGGGTGGTGACGCGTCGCCGTCCGGTGCGTTTACCGGAAGGTGAACCGTGGCATTTCGCCCATGTGCAGTGGGAAGGAGGGCGTCTGGTCGTGTTGTCGTCGCCGCCACTTCTGTTGACCGTGCGCGTCGGTCCTTTGCTGCGCGGACGAATCGCGCGCCATCGTCGCGTCTGGTTCGTGCCGCCGGACTCGGCGGGCAACACCGTCATCACGTTTCGCGGGGTACCGCAGCTGATCCCGGCGCGCGTGAAGAGATGATCATTGAGAACTGGAGCGACACCTGTCTCGTGCGGGCGGATCGTCGCGCTGTGGGGCACATTCTGTTTGCTCTGGCGACCTTCGCGGTCGTGCTCATGATCGGCTGGCTCTGGCTCACCGTGTTGTCCGTCCCGGTCGTGCTGGAACTGGCCGCGCCGGGGTTGCGGCACTTCTTCACCCGCCGCGGCACCCTGCAGCTGATCGCGCAGTTCCCGTTCCGCCCGGTGTCGGTGAGCTTCGTGGCCGGCCGGCGGATCGGCCGTCAGGCGTACCTGAAGGTGCACGACTCGGAGAACAACCTGAGGCTGCCCGAACTTCCGGAACGCGCGCGGGTGCTCGTCCGGCACACCGGCCGGATCTGGATCGCCGGTCCGGACGAACGCGGGCGTCTGGTGGCGATGACGCGCGGGCTGGCGTTCCTCACGCGTGGACGGGTCGTGGACCGCTAACGGCCCGTTGCGATGCCTTCGGACTCCGCCCACTGCGTGAGGTCGTCCTTGCGCAGCGCGGCCGCCAGCAGTTCGGGGAACTTGTCCGGCGTGCAGGCGAACGCGGGCGCACCCAGCGCGGAGAGCTTCGCGGCGAGTTCGTGGTCGTAGGCGGGGGTGCCGGAGTCGCTGAGCGCCAACAGGTTCACGACCGTGACGCCGCTCGCGACCAGTTCCCGGACCCGGCGCTGCAGTTCGGTCTCCGAGCCGCCCTCGTACAGGTCGCTGATGATCACGACGACCGTGTCGGTGGGCCTGCGGACCTGCGTCTGCGCGTAGGCGACCGCTCGGTTGATGTCCGTGCCGCCGCCGAGCTGGGCGCTGAACAGCAGGTCCACCGGGTCGCTGAGCTGGTCGGTCAGGTCCGCGACCTCGGTGTCGAACACGACGAGCCTGGTCGAGATCGAGCGGATGGACGCGAGCGCCGAGCCGAGAACGGCCGCGTGCACCAACGAGTCCGCCATCGAACCGGACTGGTCGACCAGCAGGATCACGTCCCGCATGGCCGCGGCCCGGCTGCGCCTGCGGTGACCGATCAGGTCCTCGACGATCACGGTCTTGTGCTGCGGCTGGTAGTTCTTGAGGTTGGCCTTGATCGTGGTCGCCCAGTCGACGTCCGGCAGCTGCGGCCGGTGGGTGCGCTTGGAACGGTCCACGGCGCCTCGGACGGCCTCGACGAGCCGGTCCTTCAGCCGTTTCTCGATGTCCTCGACCACCTTCTGCACCACGGCTTTCGCGGTGTCGCGGGTGCGGGCGGGGATGGCGCGGGAGAGCTGCAGCAGGGTGCTGACGAGGTGCACGTCCGGTTCGACGGACTGCAGCAGTTCGGGTTCGAGCAGCAGCTGCCGCAGACCGAGCTTTTCGACGGCGTCCCGTTGCATCACCTGCACGACGGACGTGGGGAAGTACTTGCGGACGTCACCGAGCCACCGGTGCAACTGGGGCGAACTCGCGCCCAGACCGGCACCTCGGTCGCCGCCACCGCCGTAGAGGCCGGTCAGCGCGCCATCGCGCCGTTGGTCGTCATCGCCCAGCTGCGCCACGTCTTCAGCACTGGGGCCTAACAAGAGCCGCCAGCGCCGCAGCCGTTCGTCGGTCATTTGAGGGCCGCCGCCACTTCTTCGGCCGCACGCACGACGTGAGGGCCGACAACGTCCGCGTCGAGCCTCTCCAGCGCCACGACGCCAACGGACGCCCTGAGGCCGGGAACGCCGCGCACAGGTGCCGCGACGCCGTACGCGTTGGGCTGCAGCTCACCCGTGGAGACGACCCAGTTGTCCACGGGCTGCGAGATGGCCTTGCCGGCCGCCCCGCGGTGCACCGGGTGACGGGAACCCACCCGGTACGCCACGTGGAAAGCGGTCCACGACGGTTCGACGACGGCGACGGCCTGGGCCTCGCTGCCGTCCGCGACGGTGAGGTGCGCGGTGGCGCCGACCTTCTCCGCGAGTTCGCGCAGAGCCGGGTTCGCGGCCATCCGGAGCTGGGGGAGGACGTTGGAGGCGAGCCGCAGCACGCCCAGGCCGAGCCGGACCTTCGAGCCCTCCCTGCGCACGAGACCGCGCGCCTGGAGCGGCACGAGCAGCCGGTAGACGGCGGCCCTGGACGCGCCGATGGCCGTGGCGAGCTCCGAGATCGACGGTGCCTCGGACTCCGCCTCAGCGACCGCCTGGAGCAGCGCCAGACCCCGTTCCAGGGTCAGCGAGCTCTCCTTCGTCGCTCCGACCATCACGCACTCCGAACTGTGCCCACCACCTCGGCGAGACCGACCACGGAACCGCCTTCACCGGGAGCCGTCGCGGTCAGCCTGACCGTGTCGCCGTCTTCCAGGAAGGACCTCGTGGAGCCGTCGTCGAGCTTGAACGGTTCCTTGCCGCCCCAGCTGAGTTCGAGGAACGAGCCGCGCTCGTCCTTCTCCGGTCCGGAGACCGTGCCGGAGGCGAACAGATCACCTGGGCGCACCGTAGCGCCGTTCACCGTCATGTGCGCCAGCTGTTGCACAAATGACCACGACATCTCCCGGAACGGAGGCCGCGCGACGATCGTGTCGTTCAGCTCCACCGTGATGGTGATGTCGAGGCCCCAGGGCTGATCGCAGGTCAGGTAGTCGTGCAGCTTGTTCGGCAGCGGCGGCGTCGGGACGCGTGCAACTGAGAACGCTTCGAGCGGGGTGATCCAGGCGCCGATCGACGTGGCGAACGACTTGGCGAGGAACGGGCCGAGCGGCTGGTACTCCCACGCCTGGATGTCGCGCGCCGACCAGTCGTTGACCAGCGCGACGCCGAAGACGTGCTCGGCGGCCCTGCTCGTGGACACGTTGGCGGCCTGCGGACCACCGCAGACGAACCCGACCTCGGCCTCGATGTCGAGGCGTTCGGAGGGACCGAACTTCGGGCCCTCGCTGCCGCGCCTCTGGCCGTTCGGGCGGACGATCTCGGTGCCGGAGACGTACACCGTGCCCGCCCGGCCGTGGTAGCCGATCGGGAGGTGCGTCCAGTTCGGCGTGAGCGCGTCGCCGTCGGGGCGGAACATCCTGCCGACGTTCTCCGCGTGGTGCCTGCTCGAGTAGAAGTCCACGTAGTCGCCGACCGTGAACGGCAGCTTCGCCGTCTCGATGCTCGTCAGTTCGGCGCCCTTGGGAGCGGACGTCGCGGTGACGATCTCCTTGAGCTTGGCGCGCAGGGCGCTCCAGACCGGGCGCCCGGCCTTCAGCAGCGGGTCCAGCGAGTCCGTCTGCACGTACTCGCTGCACTTGCCCAGGGCGAGGCTCCCCAGGAGCAACGCCTGGTCGCCGACGCGGACGGCCACGCCCCCGTCGACGACGCCGTAGGGGAGGGTCTGCGGTCCGAACGGCTGGTCTTCGGTGAAGTTCGGGTCGCTGATCCAGCTCAAAGCAGTCCAAGCCCTTCGAGGTCGGCGATCGGTTCGGCGAGCGAGCACGAGCCGTAGCTCGCGAAGACACCGCGGACGGCGTGCGCGGCCTGGTCGCTGAGCGCCTTGGCCTCGGCGGTGAGAGCCTCGGCGTCGGTGCTCGCGAGCGCCTCGCGGACGTCGCGGCCGGACAAGCTTCTGGCCGTGGCGACGAGGAGGTTCAGGAAGCCGTGGTGCGTGAAGCCCTGCTCGTCGGTGTAGCGGACGGCCTTGTGCAGGCCCGCCGTCGCCTTGAACGCGACGCCGCCACCGCTGACGACGGACAGGAAGTCCGCGACCTCGTCGACGCTGGGGAAGTTCTCGGTGCTCAGGCCTCCGCAGCGGAGCTTGGGCCAGCTGCCGTGCTCGATGACCCGGCGGACGCCGTCGAGCCACTCGGCCCCGCCGCGGCGGGGCTCGACGACGCGGATGACGTCCTCGGGGACGAACTCCGACACGCGTTCGAGCCACACCTCGTCCACATCGGACGGTGCGGGCATCTCGACCATGCGCAGAGCGAGGAGCTCACTGCGGCTCTCGACGATGGACACGGCCTTCGGCACGCCGCCGAGGCCGGTGTCGATCACGAGGCTGAGAGCGATCGGTTTCGGCGGCTTGACCTTGATGAGTTCGGTGATCAACTCGGCGAGGCGGGAGGCCGGGCACAGGAAGAGACCCATGACGCCAGACCACTCGCCGACTCGTCCGTCGAGGTGCCCGCGCACCGCGTCGGGCATCGGCGCGTTCCCCGGAGGGAACAGCGCGGCATCGTCCACAAGCCTCGCGAGCAGGGGCGGAGTACCGCGCGGACCGGGCGCACGGAGTTCGACAGCGCTTGACACGGCTGACACGCTAGCTGGGTATCGGTAAGTGAACAAAGATGTCCGATAGTCGAACGCCTCGGAGACGTCATGGCCTACTACCGCCAGGTGGGGGAGATCCCCCGAAAGCGCCACACCCAGTTCCGCAAACCGGACGGTGGGCTCTACGCGGAAGAGCTGATGGGAGTCGAGGGGTTCTCGGCGGATTCGGCCCTGCTCTACCACCGGTACCTGCCCACGGCGATCGTGAACGCGGAGACCGTGAAGGACGAGCGCGGGAGCGCTTCCCCGAACCTGCCGTTGAAGCCCCGGCACTTCAAGACCACGGATCTGACCTGGGCTTCTGACGACGTCGACGCGGTGACCGGTCGGCGGAAGTTGTTCGGGAATCCGGACGTGACCATCGGCTTTGTGGTCGCTTCGGTGCCTTCTCCGTTGTACCGCAACGCTTTCGGTGACGAGCTGCTGTACGTGCAGGGCGGCTCGGGCGTGATCGAGACGATCTACGGGGCGTTGGAGGTGGGGGACGGCGACTACGTGGTGATCCCGACCTCGTGCACCTACCGGGTCGTGCCCTCGTCGCCGATGTCGTTGCTCGTGCTGGAGGCGACCGGGCACATCGGGCCGCCTCGTCGCTACCTGTCGGCGAAGGGCCAGTTCCTGGAGCACTCGCCGTACTGCGAGCGGGACATCCGGGGACCTTCGGAGCCGCTGCTGGTGGAGGGCACGGACGTCGACGTGCTGGTGCGGCACCGCGCTGGGCTGACGCGGTTCACCTACGCGAACCACCCGTTCGACGTCGTCGGCTGGGACGGGCACCTGTACCCGTGGGCGTTGAACATCCGCGACTTCGAGCCGATCACCGGCCGCGTGCACCAGCCGCCGCCCGTGCACCAGACGTTCGAGGGCCCGAACTTCGTGGTGTGCTCGTTCTGCCCGCGCAAGGTCGACTACCACCCGCTGGCCGTGCCGGTGCCGTACAACCACGCGAACGTCGACTCGGACGAGCTGATGTTCTACGTGGGCGGCAACTACGAGGCGCGCAAGGGTTCCGGCATCGGCATCGGCTCGATGTCGCTGCACCCGTCGGGCTGCACGCACGGCCCGCAGCCCGGTGCGGTCGAGGCGTCGCTCGGCGTGGACTACTTCGACGAGACCGCGGTCATGGTCGACACGTTCCGCCCGCTGGAACTGGGCGAGGCCGCGGAGGCCTGTGAGGACCCGGCTTACGCGTGGACGTGGGCCCGTCGAGGTCCGGCCTGATTTCTTGTCGGGGGTGCTCGCTACTTTGGTTCCGTGAGGACACGAGCCGTTCCGATGCGCTGGCAGGGCCTGGGCAAGGCCCTGCCGGTGCTGTGGGGCCTCTACACGGGTTCCGGCAGCGTGCCGTACCGCGTGTGCGTCGACCTGGCCGCGGGCTCCGCGAAGTGCACGTGCCCGTCCCGCAAGTTCCCCTGCAAGCACGCCGTCTCGTTGCAGGAGCTGGACATCCCGGACGCTCTGCCGCCGGACTGGGTGGAGGAGTGGACCACCCGCCGCGCGGCCCGTGAGCTCGACTCCTCACCGGAAGCCGTGGCCCGCCGCCTCCGAGCGCGCGAGAAAACCGCGGCCAACCGCGCTCTGGCGATGTCCTCCGGCATCGACGGCCTGCGCGACTGGCTGCTCGACGTCGCCTCCGCGGGCGTGGCGTCCCTGCCCGGCCGCCCGGCCACCTGGTGGCAGGCCTTCATCGCCCGCATGATCGACGCGCAGGTCCCCGGCGTGGCCGCGGCCGTCGCCGAAATCCAGGAGATCGTCGCCCGCTCGGGCCCCCGCTGGACCTCCGACGTGGCCGACCGCCTGGGCGGCCTGCACCTGCTGTGCTTCGTCCAACCGCGCTCCCGCCTGGGCGTGACGATCCCCGAGGAAACCGTCAAGGCCACTCCGGGCGTCTCAGACCGCTGGGTGGCCGTGCTCCGCCTGGAAACCGACGACGGCCGAGTCCGCACCGTCCGCCAGTGGTGCTGGGGCCGCCAGACCGGCCGCTGGGTCGTCGCCATCCGCCACTCGGCCGTGGGCGCCCCCGTACCCCTGCTGCCGCACGGCCTGGAGTCCTCGGCCCTGGTCCACCCGTACCCCGGCTCAGACCGCGTGGCCCTGGGCGAACTGGCCGGCTCCCGCACCCCGGACCCGATCCCGGCACCGCCCTCCTGGCGCGCCTCTCTGGCCGCGTTGGAGCCGATGCTGATGGCCGACCCGTGGCAACGCCTGTTCCCAGTCGGCTGCGCCTCCGTCCGCCTGTGCGGCACCTCGCTGGCAGACGCCTCGGGCCACGGCCTGCCCGTCCGCGACGACAGCGGCCTGGACATGGCCCTGGCGCTGACCGGCGGCGCCCCCTTCGACGTCTGGGGCCTGTGGGACGGCCACGCGCTCCGCATCGGCGCCATCGCCCGCGACGGCGCCCTGGAGGTGGTGGCATGACCGCCGCGCCGTCACTGAACCGCCGCAGGCCTGTCGTGTTGGCGCCGCTTCACCTCACGACTGCCCCGCATCCGCGTCCTGGGGATGGCGGGATGGCTGCCGCACCGCCACAAACCCGCCGCCAACCCGCTGAGCCGGCTCCGTCCCGTCCGCGAGGCCTGGGAGGTGGCGGCGGGTCCGCCGTCCCGCCCCGCCCCTCGACCGTCGCCATCCCCATCCCGGAGGTGGCGGCGTGAAGGCCGAGTGGTCCAAGACCGTCCAAGACCTCCTGATCGGCACCACCCGAGGCGGAGGCTCCCCGACCGACCTGCTCGCCGACTGCGCCGCCCTGGGCGTCGCCGCGTTCGGCGCCACCCTCCCCCAGGAAGTCGCGGCCGACCCGCTGCCGCCGGCCCCGCCCGAGCCCGCCGCACTGCCGAGGCCCGCCGCCAGAGCCGTCCTCGAGGCGATCATGAGCGTCGACGACGAGGTCCTCCTCACCGAGTGGTGCGCGCTGGCCAAGGCCGGCAACGTCGTCGCCGAACACCGCATGCTCCCCGCCCTGCTCGCCCTCGGCACCGCCCGCCCAGGCCTGCGAGCCGCCGTCGTGGAGGTCCTCGGCACGCGAGGCCGCTGGCTCGCCGGCACCCGTCCCGGCTGGTCCTGGGCGAGCGGGACCTCCCCGCTGACCGAGGAGGTCCCGCTCGCGGAAATCCTCGACCTGCCCAGCGCCCAACGGGTTCGCGCGCTCCGCCGCAAGCGCAGGGCCGACCCGGAAGGTGTCGGCGCGTTCATCGCCGGGGAGTTCGAGACCTCTCGCCGTTCCGCCGACCGCCAGGTGCTCATCAGCGCCCTGGAAACAGGGCTGGGGCCGGGAGACGAAGAGCTCCTCGAAGCAGCCCTCGACGACAAGGCGGCCGCCGTCCACGACGAGGCCCTCCGCCTGCTGCGCAAGCTGCCGACCTCAGCCCTGGCCGCGAGAGCGACCCGACGCCTGAACCAGGGCCTCCAGCTCACCGAGGACGGGTTCGACGTCCAGACCGACGGGCTCTGGACCGAGCAGGCCGACCTCGACGAGCAGCGCGACCTCATGCGCGACGGCTCGGAGAAGGGGGTGGCGGGCCGCATCAGGGCCGCGGCCGCCAGCGTTCCGCCGTCGTACTGGACCGCCCGCCTCGACACCGACGACGTGAAGGCCGCCAACGTCCTCAGGAGGGGGCCCTGGGCCGCCGCGCTGCTGCGGGGCGTCGCCGATCAACTGGGTGCGGCCGCAGACCCGCGTCCCTGGGCCGCGGTCGCCGCCGAGACGTTGACCGGCATGGAGCAGCTCGAAATGCTGGCGGCGCTGCCCGCGAGCGTGGCCGAGCAGGCGGTGGTCGCGGTGTCCGTGAACTGGCATTACGACCTGCTCGACCACGCCTGCGCGCAGCTCCCGGCGCCGTGGTCGCCCGAGACCACCCGCGCTCTGCTGCACCGCTACGCTGCGCTGCCCGACCCGCGCTGGCGGAGTGGCCGGCCGCCGGCCGTGCTGCTGGCGCGCGGGGACGCCGACCTGCTCGGGGCCAACTGGGAGGGGCTCACGCGGCGGTGGCCGGAGAACTCGCTCGAGCTCGAGGTCCTTCGGCTGCGCATCCGGCTGCGCGAGTCGTTCGCCCCGCCGCCGGACGACTCCCGGTGACCCACCACACTTCGACGTACCCGAACCCAGGAGGCCCACTGTGACCGCCGTGCTCAGGCCGACGGCCGAACAGCAGTACGCCGCCGAACTGGAGGCCGTCGCGGCCCAGGACGACCGGCAGCGGCCGCCGAACTGGCGGCTGTCCCCGCGGGCCGTGGTCACCTACGTGCTGGGGGGCACGCTGCCCGACGGCACCGTGATCACGCCGAAGTACGTGGGGGCGCGCAGGCTGGTCGAGGTCGCGGTGGGCACGTTGGTCACCGACCGGGCGCTGTTGCTCGTGGGTGTGCCGGGCACGGCCAAGTCGTGGCTGTCCGAGCACCTCGCGGCGGCGATCAGCGGCGACTCGACGCTCGTGGTCCAGGGCACCGCCGGCACGAGCGAGGACCAGGTCCGCTACGGCTGGAACTACGCGCGGCTCATCGCCGAAGGCCCGAGCGAGAACGCGCTCGTGCCGAGCCCGGTCATGAAGGGCATGCAGAGCGGCGCGGTGGTCCGGGTCGAGGAGCTGACCCGCATGCCGTCCGAGGTGCAGGACTCGTTCATCACGATCCTGAGCGAGAAGTCGCTGCCGGTGCCGGAGCTGAACACGCAGATCCAGGCCGTGCCGGGGTTCACGGTGATCGCCACGGCGAACGACCGCGACCGCGGCGTGAACCAGATGTCGTCGGCGCTCGCGCGGCGCTTCAACACCGTCGTGCTGCCGCCGCCCGCGACCGAGGACGCCGAGGTCGAGATCGTCATCACCCGAGCCCAGCAGCTCGGCAAAGCGCTTCAGCTGCCCGCCGAGCCGCCCGCGCTCGACGAGGTGCGCCGGGTCGTGCGGATCTTCCGGGAGCTGCGCAACGGGTCCACTGTGGACGGTCGTACGCAGCTGAAGAAGCCGAGCGGCAGCCTGTCGACGGCCGAGGCGATCTCGGTCATCGCGAACGGCATGGCGCTCGCCGGCCACTTCGGCGACGGCACGCTGGGCGCGGACGAGCTGGCGAGCGGGCTCATCGGGTCCGTCATCAAGGACCGGGTGTCGGACGCGACCGTGTGGCAGGAGTACGTGGAGACGGTGCTGAAGGAGCGCGCCGAGTGGCGCGACCTCTACCGCGCCTGCCTGGACGTCAGCGGTGACTGAGCCGGTCCTCCTCGGCATCCGGCACCACGGCCCCGGCTCGGCCCGGATGGTCAAGCGAGCGCTGGAGCAGACCGAACCGGCGCTCATCCTGATCGAAGGGCCGCCGGAGGCCGACGCACTCCTCGAACACGTCCACGCCCTCACGCCGCCGGTCGCGATCCTGCTGCACGACGAGGCAGAGCCCGAGAACGCCGCCTTCTGGCCGTTCGCGGAGTTCTCCCCGGAGTGGCAGGCACTTCGCTACGCCGACGAGAAGGGCGTCCCGGCACGCTTCTTCGACCTGCCGGCCGCCGCGTCGATCGGTGACGACGGCCCGAGCGGCAACGTCGACCCCATCGGCCTGCTCGCCGAGGCCGCAGGCTTCGACGACCCCGAGCGCTGGTGGGAGGACGTCGTCGAGCACAGCGCGTCCGACCCGATCGACCTCGCGAACGCCATCGCCGAAGCCATGGTCGCCGTGCGCGCGGAGTTCGAGGACGAGGTCGGCGAACGAACGCTCAGAAGAGAAGCGTTCATGCGCCAGACGATCCGCAAGGCGCGCAAGGAAACCGACGGCCGGATCGTCGTCGTCTGCGGCGCCTGGCACGTCCCGGCGCTGCTCACCAAACCGACCGTCACGGCGGACACCGCACTGCTCAAAGGCATGCGCCGCCGCAAGATCTCCGGTACCTGGGTCCCGTGGAGCCACGGCCAGCTCGCCGCCGAGTCGGGCTACGGCGCCGGCGTCGACTCGCCCGGCTGGTACGCACACCTCTGGCAGCACCAGGACGACGTCGTGCCGCGCTGGTTCGCCAAAGCCGCCGCGGTGCTCCGCGAAGAAGACCTCCCGGCTTCGACCGCGAGCGCCGTGGAAGCCGTCCGGCTCGCGGAAACCCTTGCCGCGTTGAGGGAACGTCCGTCAGCCGGCCTGAGCGAGGTGAACGAAGCAGCGCTCGCCGTCCTCTGCGGCGGCGACGAGATCCCGCTCCAGCTCGTGCACCGCAAACTCGTCGTCGGCGAACGACTGGGTGAGGTCGGCGAAGCCGTCCCGCGCTCCCCGCTGGCCGCGGATCTCCAGCGACTGCAACGGAAACTCCGCCTCCCCGCGGACGTCCAGCCCAAGCAGCTCAAGCTGGACCTCCGCAAGGACACCGACCGCGAACGGTCGAAACTGCTGCAACGCCTGGAAGTCCTCGGTGTCGGGTGGGGCAAGCCGGACCGCTCCAACTCCCTCGGCACCTTCGCCGAGGTCTGGCAACTGCGCTGGGACCCGATCTTCGCGGTGTCCGTGGCAGTAGCGGCCCGGCACGGCACCACCGTCCACACGGCCGCCGAGAACGTCCTCGCCCAGGCCGCCGAGGACGCGACCCGCGTGGCCGTCGCCGCGGCGACCCTGAGCAAGTCCGTCGGCTGTGAGCTCCCCGCGGCCGTCACCGCCGCCCGCAACGCCCTCGACCGCTGCGCCGCCATGGCCACCGACGCGCTCGAACTGCTGGCCGCCCTCCCGGACCTGGCCAGGACAGTCCGCTACGGCTCGGTCCGCGGCACCGACCCGGAACTCCTGCGCGTCGCCCTGCACGGCCTCCTGACGCGAGGCGCGGTGGGCCTTCCGATCGCCTGCCGCAACGTCGACGACGAAACCGCCGAACACGCGCTGTCGGTCGTCGACGGCGCTCACGAGGCCACCCGCCTGGCCGCCGACGAGGACCACCAGAAGACCTGGTGGCGAGCCCTGCACGCGCTGGTCAAGGCCGAAGCCCACGGCCTCCCGACAGGTCGAGCCACCCGCCTGCTGTGGGAAGCGGGCGAACTCACCAGCGACGACGTCGCCGCCCGTCTCCACCGAAGCGTCGCCACCGCCTTCGTGGCCGGCTTCCTGCGCGGCTCGGCCACCCTCCTGGCCGCCGACCCGCGCCTGTTCGGTCTCATCGACGAATGGCTGAGCGGCCTGCGCGGCGAGGCGTTCGACGACGCCCTGCCGCTGCTCCGCCGCGCCATCACCGACTTCACGCCCGCCGAGCGGCGCCTGCTCGGCGAACGCGTCGTCGCAGGCGAGACCCCGGGGCCGGCCTCCGACGACGAGTGGGACCTGGAGATCGCGCAACGCCTGGCAGCCCACGTCCGCGGCCTCATGGCCGGAGTTTCACCATCGTCGGATCCGCCGATCCCAGAGGCGTGACCGCACCGGAAGAAGATCGCCTCACCGCGCCCGACGAAGGCCGCCTCGAAGAGTCGCAGGAACTCATCGACGAGGCCAAGAAGATCGCCCGTGACCTCCGCGAAGAGGTCCCGGACACGGCCGCGGAGCCTCCGGAAGAGGGCTCGCCGGCCAACTGAGCACCGGGACTAGACCGACCAGGGCGGCGTGATCGTCTGCCCGTCGGCCAGCGTGCCCTTGATCCCCACCGTGGTCGCCACGAGGACCCGCGCGGGCCCACCCGTCAGCGACAGCTCGGTGTTCGGCGGCACCACGATCACGTCACCGGCCCCGGCCGTCTGCCCCTGGATCGTCACGGACCCGGACAGCACGTAGAACACCTCCTCCTTCGACGCGCGATGAGGCGTCCCGTCGCCCCCTTCCGGCACGTCAACGGTCCACAGCAGCACTTCGCTGCTCCCGCGTGACGGCACGGCCAGCGGCCTGAACTCGAACCCGCCGAACTCGAACAGCTCCGCGGAATCCCCCGTAACCAACAAGACAACCTCCAAAGTAGTCAACCAGGTTGTCCAACCATAGAATACGGTCAACCAGGTTGTCTACTAGGAGTGGTGAAATGGACCCGGTGCCGATGCTGCTGGCGATGACGTATCGCGCCATGGGCGACCAGTTCCACGACCGCCTCAGGCAGATCGGCCTGGAACCGCTGCGGCCGGCGCACGGCTACGTCTTCCGGTTCCTCAAGGCCAGGCGCGCCACCACCGTCGACATCGGGCAGCACCTCGGCGTCACCAAGCAGGCGGCCGCGAAGATCGTCGCCGAGCTCGACGAGTGGGGCTACGTCCTGCGCGAACCGCACCCCACGGACAAGCGCGCGCAGTACGTCACGCTGACCACGAAGGGTCGCGACTACCTGAAGTTCGCGGACAACCTCTGGTCAGACCTCGAAGGCGAGATGGCCGAGGCGATCGGGCAGGACACCTTCGACACCATCAAGGCCGGCCTCGCCGCGTACCTGCAGCACGTGCACGGCGAGGACCAGCCAGGCCTGCGCCCGGTCTGGTGACCGTCAGAACACCTGCGTCAGCGCGATCACGCCGAACACCGCGAAGATCGCCCCGGCCACCCGCTGAATCCAGTGCGTCGGCAACCGCCCGGCCAGCTTCCGCCCCACCAGCACGGCCAGCGCGGCCACGGCGACCAGCGCGAGCCAGGCGCCGAGCCCGACAGCGAACGGCGCCCCGTACCGGGCGGTGATCCCGGCGGTCGCGAGCTGCGAGGCATCGCCCCACTCGGCCGCGAACAGCACGCCGAACGACGTCAGCGCCGCCCGCCAGAACGGCACGACAGCACGTGTCCCGGCCTCGTCCGCGGCCTCGGAGTCCCGCGAGAACCCTTCGCGAAGCAGCATGAAGGCGCCCACGCCGAACAGCAGAGCCACGACGCCGGCCACCACGCGGTCGGGGAGCAAGGTGAGGGCCGAGCCGAACGCCGCGGCGACCACGCTCTGCACGGCAAAGGCCAGCACGACGCCCGTGAACACCGGCCAGGCGCGATAGCGCGTGGTCAGCACCAGGGTCGCGACCATGGTCTTGTCGGGAAGCTCGACGAGGAACACCACCGCGAAGGCGGTGATGAACGCGAGCATTGAGGTGGCCAAGAGGTTCCTCCACGTCCGAATACGAGCCCGGACGGAGGCGCAACAGACCCCGACCGGGCGTGCTGCAGCCCGGCCGGAGGTCTCGTTCGCCCGTACAAGACGGGTGTGGGACCGGATCCACGCGAAGGCGGATCAGTATGTCGATCACCACGCCACCGGCTGCGAACTCCGGTGGGAACTACTCCCCTCTGGCGCATCCATCGTAACCGACGCATGTCACTCGAAAGGCGTGACTTCGCGCACGGGACCTTGGTCCCGAGCAGGGACGGGACCGTCGTACCTCATATCCCGCAAGATCGAGACCTAGGCTCTGAATCGTGGACGTACTCGAACTCGCGCGGTGGCAGTTCGGCATCACCACCGTCTACCACTTCCTGATGGTGCCGCTGACGATCGGCCTCTCCCTGCTGGTCGCCGGGATGCAGACCGCGTGGGTGCGCACGGGCAACGAGCGCTACTACAAGATGACGAAGTTCTGGGGGAAGCTCCTCCTGATCAACTTCGCCATGGGTGTCGTGACGGGCATCGTGCAGGAGTTCCAGTTCGGCATGGCCTGGAGCGCCTACTCGCGGTTCGTCGGTGACGTGTTCGGCGCGCCGCTCGCGATGGAGGGGATCGTCGCCTTCTTCGTCGAGTCGACGTTCCTCGGCCTGTGGATCTTCGGCTGGGACAAGCTGCCGAAGAAGGTTCACCTCGCCTGCGCCTGGGCGTTCTCGCTCGCCACGATGGCCAGCGCGTACTTCATCCTCGCCGCCAACTCGTGGATGCAGCACCCGGTCGGCATCGAGCTGCACGAGGGCCGGCCGCGGCTCACCTCGATCTGGGCCGTGCTGAGCAACAACACGGTGCTCGCCGCCTTCCCGCACACCATCGCCGGGGCGTTCGCCGTGGCCGGTGCGTTCCTCGTGGGCATCGCCGCGTGGCACCTCTACCGCAAGTCGCAGGACGAGAAGGTTTGGCGCAGCTCGCTCAAGCTCGGCACCTGGGTCGGCGTCGTCGCGTTCGCCGCCCTGAGCATCAGCGGTGACCTGCAGGGCAAGCTGATGTTCGAGCAGCAGCCGATGAAGATGGCCGCCGCGGAAGCGTTGTGCCACACCGAACAGCCCGCGAGCTTCAGCATCTTCGCGGTCGGCGACGTCACCAGGCCCGACTGCGAGAACGTCAAGAGCATCACCGTGCCCGCACTGCTGAGCTTCTTGGCGCACAACGACTTCAGCAGCGAGGTCAAGGGCATCCAGGACCTCGTCCCGCTCTACCAGCAGAAGTACGGCGAGTTCTATCCGGTCGATCCCAAGCTCGGCGAGCTCAGCGGCAAGCCGATCGACTACGTGCCGGCGCTGCCCGTGACGTACTGGGGCTTCCGACTGATGATCGGGTTCGGCGCGATCTCGGCCGGCCTGGGTGTGTTCATGCTCTGGTTGACCCGCAAGAACCGGACGCCCACCGGATGGTGGTTCCCGGCTCTCGGCCTCGCCGGCATCGCGACGCCCTTCCTGGCCAACAGCGCGGGCTGGATCTTCACCGAGATGGGGCGGCAGCCGTTCGTGGTGGTGCCGAACCCGACCGGGGTGGACGGTGTCTGGATGTTCACCGCGCAGGCGGTCTCGAACAGCACCCCCGGCGAGATCCTGACCTCGCTCATCGCGCTCACCGCGGTCTACAGCGTGCTGGCGGTCGTGGAGTTCTACCTGATCCGCAAGTACGTCAGAGGCGGGATACCCGGCGTACTGCCCCAGAAGACCGACGACGGCGCCCTGGCGTTCGCGTACTAGGGGAGAGGCGACGTGGAAACGCTCTGGTTCGTGCTCATCGCCGTGCTGTGGCTCGGCTACCTGTTCCTCGAAGGTTTCGACTTCGGCGTCGGCATGCTGCTGCCCGTTCTGGGCCGCGACAACGCCGAACGCCGGGTCATGATCAACACCATCGGGCCGGTGTGGGACGGCAACGAGGTGTGGCTCATCGTCGCGATCGGTGCCACGTTCGCGGCCTTCCCCGGCTGGTATGCGGCGCTGCTGAGCGCCGCGTACCTGCCGCTTACGTTGTTCCTCATCGCGTTGATCGGGCGCGGGGTCGCGTTCGACTACCGCGGCAAGGTCGACAACCCGCGCTGGCGCAAGGCGTGGGACGTCACGATCGTCGCCGGTTCGTGGATCGCGACCCTCTGCGTCGGCCTGCTGATCTCGACGACGGTGCTGGGCCTGCCGATCGACGCGAACGGCGACCGCGTGGGTTCGCCCTTCGCGGCGATCCGGTTCGACACGGTCGTCGGCGCGTTTGCCTTCGCGGGCTACGCGTTGGTGCACGGCGCGGTGTTCACCGCCCTCAAGACCGAGGGTGAGATCCGCGAACGGGCTCGTCGCCTCGCGATCACGCTGGCGCCCGTGGCGTTGCTGCCGCTCATCGCGCTGCTCGCGATTGTCGCCGGGCTCTGGGCGGGCGTGGTGGTGGTCGTTCTCGTCGCGGCGATGTGGCGGCTGCTCGCGAACCGCGACGGCCAGTCGTTCGCGCTGATGGGGCTCGCGATCGCGGCGAGCGTCGCGATCCTGTTCGGCTCGCTCTACCCGAACGTCCTGCCGTCGACGCTGAACGACGCGTGGTCGCTCACGATCGCCAACACGGCTTCGAGCCCGTACACGCTGCAGGTGATCACCTGGGTCGCCGGGTTCGGCACGCCCGCGGTGCTCGTCTACCAGGGCTGGACCTACTGGGTGTTCCGCAAGCGCATCGGCGTCAGGCACATCCCAGCCCAATGAATGGACACAGCCCACTGATGAAACGCGGCCCGCTGGGAGCACTGCCCCAGCTCTCGAAGAACGCCAGGCGCGCCCTCGTCGGGGTGGGCGCGCTGGCGTTCCTCAACGCCCTGGCGCTCGTCGCCCAGGCCGTCGCGCTGGCGTCGGTGATCACGACCCGCGAAGGCCTTCCGCTGCTCGCCGTCGCGATCGTGGCGCGCGCAGGTCTTTCGTGGGCGACGGAAAGCGCTGCCGCCCGTGCCGCCGCCGGTGCGAAGGAAGAGCTGCGCACCCAGCTGCTGGCGAAGTCGTTCGAACGCGGTCCCGGCTGGATCGCCGACCGCGGCACGGCCGAGTTGTCGGTGCTCGCGACCAAGGGCCTCGACGCGCTCGACGCCTACTTCACCCGTTACCTGCCCGCGCTGGTCACGGCCGTGATCGTGCCACCGCTGGCCGGTGCGTGGATCCTCTTCACGGACTGGCCGTCGGCGATCCTGATCGCGATCACGGTGCCGTTGATCCCGGTCTTCGCCGCGTTGATCGGCTGGTACACCGAGAAGCGCGTGCAGAAGGCCGCGGACGTCACCGAACTCCTGTCGGCCCAGCTGCTCGAACTGCTCCGCGCCCTCCCCGTTCTGACGGTCTTCGGCCGCGCCAAGCAACAGGCGACCGCGGTCGAGCAGATCGGGGAGCAGCACCGCAAAGCCACGATGGGCACGCTCAAGATCGCGTTCTTGAGCGCCCTCGTCCTGGAGATCGCCGCTTCACTGTCGGTCGCGTTGATCGCGGTCGGTGTCGGCGTCCGGCTCGTGCACGGCGACATGACGTTGATGACCGCGCTGGTCGTGCTGATCCTGGCGCCCGAGTGCTACCTGCCGTTGCGCGCTGCCGGAGCCGCTCACCACGCCAGCGAGGACGGCCTGGAAGCCGTCCGCCGCGTCGCCGCCGTCGTGGTTGATGAGGGGAGCTTTCCCAAACCTCTGGTTTATGAAAGCTCCCCTCATAAACCACTCGTTCGGGTGAGGGACCTCCGGGTATTGCGGCGTGGGGGGTTTGCGCCGGACGGGGTGAGTTTTGAGGTTGGGGCGGGGGAGATTTATCGACTTGAGGGGGCTAGCGGGGCGGGGAAGTCGACGACGTTCCAGGTGTTGCTGGGGTTTGTGGAGCCGACGGATGGCACGGTCGAGGTCGGGGGCGAGGTCGCGTACGTGCCGCAGAAGCCCGCGTTCGCCGCTGCCACGCCGCGGGCCGAGCTGGAGCTGACGGTTCCGGGGGCGGAGGACATCGAGGACGTTGCGCATGAGGTCGTGGCGGCGCATCTGCTCGACCGGCACATCACCGACCTCTCGACCGGCGAACGGCAACGCGTCGCAGTCGCGCGCGCCCTGCTGAGGGTGCGTCACGGCGCGACGGTGCTGCTGCTCGACGAACCGACCGCGCACCTCGACCCGGTGACAAGTCGCAAAGTCGACAAAGCGATCAAGAAAGCCAGTGCCACCGCCGCTGTCGTCCTCGCCTCGCACCGCGAGAAGGAGACGACGGAGGAGGAGACGTTCGCCAGGGTCGTCACCGAGGAAACGCAGCCGGAACGCCCGAAGCGCCTGCCGATCCCGTGGAAGGGGGCCGGGCTGGGCGTGCTGGCGGCCGTGGCGGGCATCGCGCTGACCGCGCTGGCCGCTCACCTGATCGCCCGCGCCGCCGAGATGCCGCCGATCCTGACGTTGTCGGTGCTGGTCGTGGGCGTGCGGACGTTCGCGCTGAGCAAGGGCGTGTTGCGGTACGTCGAACGGCTGGTCACCCACGACGAGACGTTCCGGCTCGCCACCAAGCTGCGCGTTGAGCTGTGGTTGCGGCTCGTGCGGGTCCAACGACGTGATGGGCTGCAACGGCTCGTCGAGGACACGGACACGGTTCGCGACCTGGTGCCGCGCGTCCTCGTGCCACCGGTCGTCGCCATCGGCGCGGGCATCGCGACCACGGTCCTGTTCGCGTTCATCGACCCGGCCGCCGCGCTCACGCTGGGTGGACTGCTCCTCGTGGCAGGGCTCGCCGCACCCGCCGTCGCGGTGTGGACCGAGCGCCGGGCCAGCACGAAGCTCGCGAGGGGCCGCCGCAAGGTCGCCCGCGACACGATCAACGCACTCGCCGCCGCACCGGATCTCCTCGCGCACGACGCCCACCACCGCCTTCTGGCGCAGCTGCACGCCGAGGACGTCGAGCTGGCAGGGGAGACCCGCAAGCAAGCGTTTGGCACCGGCGCGGCCACGGCGATCGTCCTGCTCGCGACCGGTGTGGCGGCCCTCGTCTGCGCCACCACCGGCAACCCGGTGCTCGGCCTCGTCCCGCTCGCTCTGGCCGAACCACTGGCCGCCCTGCCGCTCGCCGCTCAGCAGCGCAGGGCGCTCCGGGAGGCCAGCGCACGGCTGCAGTTCGACGCGCCGGAACGTCCGGAAGCGCCGAGGGGCAAGCGGATTCGGCTGGAGAACGTCGACGTCCGCTGGCCCGGCGCGAGCGAGCCGACGCTCACCGACCTGCACCTCAACGTCGAGCCCGGCACGCACGTCGCGATCGTCGGACCGTCGGGCAGCGGCAAGTCGACGCTGTTCGCACTGCTGCTGGGCTTCCTGCCGCCGGAGCGCGGCATCGTGGAGCTGCCGGCCGCGACCTGGTGCCCGCAGGAACCGATGCTGGTCAGCACGACCGTGCGGGAGAACCTGCGGATGTCGGGGCCGCACGACGACGAGCGGTTGAAGGAAGCGCTGCGCACGGTGTGCCTGCCGGAGTGGGTGGACCGGCTCGACACGGTGATCAGGCCCGACCAGGTGTCGGGCGGCGAGGCGCAACGGCTCGCGCTCGCCAGGGCGTTGCTGCACGACGCCGAGGTGATCCTGCTCGACGAACCCACCGCACACCTCGACGAACCGACCGCGCGGAAGCTGCTGGACCAGCTCCGCGACGACCGCAGGACGATCTTGCACATCACCCACCGGCCCGATGAGGCCGCGCGGGCAGACCTCGTGCTGAACCTCGGCGCGCCCGCATACCGTTGAGGACCATGGACCCCTCCCTGGCGCGGCGCGTGCTCGTCGCGTCCACCGAGATCACGTCGGCGGCGCTGGAAGACCCGGAGAACGTGCTGCGGCTCGTGGTGGAGGCGGCCGCGGAGATCGCGGACGCCGACCTCGGGCTGGCCATGCTCGCCACCGGCGAAGACGACGGCACGCTCACCGTCGAGGCGTCCAGCGGCGAACCGGTCGTAGCCACGCTCAGCCCGCGCAGCGCCGCCGCGAAGGCCGCGCGCACCGGGGTCCCGGTGATGGCCGACGACGTCACGAACGACCCGCGCACGGCCCCGTACGTGCCACAGGCGTTGCGCAGCTACGGGCCGTTCGCGGTCGCGCCGTTCGGCACCTCTGACCGCAAGATCGGTGCTTTGGCCGTGTACCGGCGGCGGGACAAACCGCCGTTCACGCAGGAGACGGTGGACGTGCTGACGGCGTTCGCGGCCCAGGCGGGGCTCGCCGTCGTGTTGTCGGAAGGCTTCACGGCACGGCAGCGCGTCGCGGTCTACGAGGAGCGCGAACGGATCGCCCGTGACCTGCACGACGTGATCATCCAGCGGCTCTACGGTGCCGGTGTGCAGCTCAGCCTGCTGGAACGGCGGCTGGGCAAGAAGCTCGACTCGGGTCAGCGCGCCCGGATCGAGGAGGCCGTCGAGCTGGTCGACGAGACGATCGCCGAGGTGCGCGCGACCGTCCGCGCGCTGCGCAACACCGACCCAGCCGACTCCGCCGACCTGCACGACTCGATCAAGGCCGAGGTCCGCACCGCCGGCGAGCTGCTCGGGTTCGCCCCGCGCCTGCACGTGGTCGGCGACCTGGCGAACGTGCCGCGCAAGCACGCCGACGACGCACGGGCAGCGCTGCGAGAGGCGTTGTCGAACGTCGTGCGGCACTCAGGCGCGACACACGTCCAGATCGACGTACGGCGAGACGAGAAGCATCTGCTGCTGCGTGTCGCGGACAACGGGTGTGGCATCCCGTCCGGTGTGACTCAGCGCGGATTGCGGCATCTCGCGGAACGGGCGAAGTCCGCGAACGGCGATTTCCGCGTCGTGAGTTCGCCGAACGGGACGACTCTCACCTGGTCCGTCCCCGTTTAGCCACCCAGGCGGCGGCCTGCGTCCGCCGTTCCATGCCGAGTTTCGAGAGCACGGACGTCACGTAGTTCTTCACGGTCTTCTCCGCGAGGAAGAGCCGTTCACCGATTTGGCGGTTCGTCAGGCCCTCGCCGATGAGTTCGAGCACGCGCTGTTCCTGGTCGGTGAGGCCAACCGGGGCTGGGTTGCGCATCCGTTCGAGTACTCGGCTTGTGGTGGCGGGGTCCAGAAGGGACCGTCCAGCTGCGACCTCGCGCACGGCGGTGACGACGTCCTGGCCGCGAACCTGCTTGAGGAGGTAACCCGACGCACCGGCCATGATGGCGCCGACCAACGCCTCTTCGTCGTCGAATGCAGTCAGCACGAGGCAACGGATGCCCAGGTCCCGCAACGACCGGCAGAGGTCCACACCACTGCCGTCGGGGAGCTGAACGTCCACGACGGCCACATCGGGCGGCGTCGCTCGGGCGCGGGTCACCGCCTCGTCGACGGACCCGGCCTCGGCGATGACCGAGATGTCGGCCTCGTCGTCGAGCATCTCGCGCAGTCCTCTGCGCACTACTTCGTGATCATCAACCAACAAAACGCGCACTGGCACGAATCCACCGTACGTCGAATGGCTGTTCCTGAGTGTGACTCGGATTGGCACAGTTCTTGTCATGGCAGAAGGCTCGGTAAGGCCGATCGAGGAAGCAGATCGCATAGTTGTCGCCCGATTGGTCCTAGAGCTATGGGGAGCGCACACCGCCGTCGCGCACGGTGAGGTGTTCTTCCCGGCGAGTCTGCCGGGCTTCCTCGTGGAGAAGCAGGGCCACGTGCTGGGTCTGCTGACCTACGCGGTGGCGAACCACCAGCTGGAGATCGTCACGATCGACGCGCTTCGGCGGGGCCGCGGCGTCGGCACCGCGCTGGTCGACGCCGCGGTCCGCCAGGCGCGCACACTCGGTTGCACTCGGGTGCGCCTGACGACCACCAACGACAACCTGGACGCGATCCGCTTCTACCAGCGGCGCGGGTTCAAGCTGGCGGCGTTGAGACCCGATGCGGTGCGCGAAGCCCGCAAGCTCAAACCGGAGATACCCGCGGTTGGGGATTTCGGCATCCCCATCACAGATGAGGTCGACCTGGAACGATGGGTCGCGCCACGGCAGTAGTCCACAAGCATCCACAACTCTGTCCACAGGGTTGTGCACAACCTGGACTACACGTGGAGCGGGTTGAACGCCTCGTCCCAGGCGGCCGCGACCTGATGCGCGCACGTGGACGGCGCGACGCCTCCCACCCCGGTGCCGAGCCCCGGCATCGCGATGGTGCGGACGGCGTCGCGCACCGGCGTGCCGTCCTCCATGCGTCCTTCGAGCCACAGCCGCAGGACCGCTCGCGCCGCCAGGTACGGGTGGACGGTGTCGACCGGCAGCCGCTCGCCGGGCCGGCGCATGGTCGGCGCGCTGATGAGCCAGGCCGGCTCGGTCTCACCGGTCGCCACGATCTGCGCCTCGCCCACCGGGAGCTCACCGCCGTGCAGCGTGAGGACCGCGCTGCGGACGTTGGTCTCGACCTCGGGGAACGCCGTGGCGTAGACGGCGTCGATGCCGCCGCGCATCCAGCCCTGGGAGTTGGCCGGGCTGACGATGGCCTGCGCGTGGATGTCCAGCACGGACCCGCGATGCACCCGCACGCCGGTGCGTCCGTCCGCGACGGCGTGCCAAGCGTTCGCCATCGGTTCGTCGACCGCGCACAACACGAGTTCAGGCGCTAGAGCGGGCACGCCTCAAGCATTCCAGTTCGAACGGTCCTGGCGGAACCCAGGTTTGGCCGCTGACACACGCGTGATTCTCGCCTCTAGGCTGACCCGATGCCGCGCATTGCGTACTTCGGACCACAGGGAACCTTCACCGAGCAGGCAGCGCTCCGCTTCGAGGGCGAGCTCGTCCCGGTCGAGACGATCCCGCTCGCCTTCGCGGCGCTGCGCAAGGGCGAGACCGAGTTCGCGTGCGTGCCGATCGAGAACTCCGTCGAGGGCGCCGTGCCCGCGACGCTGGACGCTCTCGTGCGGGACGAGCCGGTCGTCGCGGTGGCCGAGACCGTGCTGGACGTCCGCTTCAGCATCCTGGTCCGGCCGGGCACTCGGGAGATCAAGACGATCGCCTCCCACCCGCACGCGCTGGCCCAGGTCCGCGAGTGGATCGCGGCGGAACTGCCCGGCGTCACCTCGATCGCCACCTCGTCGACCGCGGCCGCCGCCGCCGCCGTGGAGCGCGGTGAGTTCGACGCCGCCGTGACCGCCCCGGTGGCCGTGCACCACTACGCGTTGGAAGAGTTCGCGGTGGACGTCCTGGACGTGCCCGACGCGCGCACCCGGTTCCTGCTGCTCGCCCAACCGGGCCAGTTGCCTGAGCCGACCGGAGCAGACCGCACCAGTGTCGTGGTGACCACCCCGAACCGCGTGGGCGTGCTGTCCGAGCTGCTCACCGAGCTCGCGTTGCGTGGCATCAATCTCACCGGCCTCGAATCACGTCCGCAGAAGGGCAAACTGGGGACGTACCGCTTCTACATCGACGTCGAGGGGCACATCGCAGAACCGAGGATCGGTGACGCGCTGGCCGCGCTGCACCGACACTCGCGCGAGATCCGGTTCCTCGGGTCCTTCCCGAAGGCCGACCACGAGCCCGTTGAGGCTCACAACGACGAGTTCGCCGCAGCAGCCGCTTGGGTCGATGCTGTCAGAAAGGGCGAGCGCGGGTGAGGTTGCTGCTGGTCAGGCACGGTGAGACGGCGTCGAACATCGAACGCAAGCTGGACACGGCCATGCCGGGTCCCCCGCTCACCGAGCTGGGCCACAAGCAGGCCCGCGAGCTCGCCGACACCCTCGGCGCGGAAGACCTGGTGGCCGTCTACGCCAGCATCGGCCTGCGCGCCCAGCAAACCGCCCAGCCCACCGCCGAACGCTTCGGCCTGCCCGTGCAGGTGCTGGAGGGCGTCGAGGAGATCCAGGTCGGCTCGCTGGAGGGTCGCAACGACACCGCGGCGTACAAGGCCTACCTGGAGACGGTGATCAGGTGGGCCGAAGGGGCGTTGGACGTCGCGTTCCCCGACGGTGGTGAAAGCGGGCAGCAGGTGCTGGACCGGTTCCTCAGCGCCATCGAGTCGATCCGCCAGGACGGCACGGTCATGGTCGTGACGCACGGCGGTGCGGGCCGGATGGGCGCGCTGGCGCTGGCGTCGAACGTGCCGGTGGAGCTGGCGGAGAACCTGCTGCCGAACACCGGGGTCGTGGTGCTGGAGACCGAGGGCGACGGCTGGATGTGCCGCTCCTGGGCCGGCGTCGAGGTGTCCTAACCCCAGCCCAGCTCGTGCAGCTTGGCGTCGTCCACCCCGAAGTGGTGCGCGATCTCGTGCACCACGGTGATGATCACTTCCTCCACGACGTCGTCCTCCGTGTCGCAGATGTCGAGGATCGCCTCGCGGTAGATGAAGATGTGGTCGGGCAGCGAGCCGCCGTAGTCGGTGTTGCGCTCGGTCAGCGCGATGCCCTGGTAGAGCCCGAGCAGTGACGGCTCGTCGGGGTTGCGGTCCTCGACGAGCACCACGACGTTGTTCATCGCGTGCATGAAGTCGGGCGGGACCAGGTCCAGCGCCTCTTCGACCAGCTCGTCGAAGCGAGCTCGGGTCATCTCGACGGTCATCGGGTCTCCGTCGTCGTGGCGGGCGCGCTGGAGGAGGGCTTGTCGGGCTTGCCGGAGTCGGAGGGCTTGCCGGACTCCGAGGGCGGCTGGCCGGACTCCGAGTGCAGCGGGGCACCGGTCGGTTCGGCCTGCGGCTTGACCGAGGTGGTCTGCGGCGGGTTCGAGGTGGTCAGCGGGGCGCCGTTGGGGTTGCGGACGGTGCCCTCCCACGCCACCAGGTTCTCGCCCTGGGGTGGGGCGCCGACTTTGCAGTTGGCCTTGCGGGACCCGACGGCCCAGCTCTTCTCGGAGCGGTTGTCCCAGGTGATCAGCAGGCCCTTGGCCTTCAGGTCGGCGCCACCGGTGTAGTCGGCGGCGATCGCCGCGCACTTCTCCAGCATCGCCGCGTCCTGCGCCGCGTCCGCCGGGAACGGTCCTTCGGGGTGCTGCACGACGCCGACGATCTCGAACACGTGCGGCTTGGCGCACTCGATCGGGTCGCCGACCGTGTTCTTGTCGCCGAGCGCGACGCACACGCCGGGGTCGTACACGTTCGACTGGTCCTGGGACTTGGCGCTGCCGAACGACGGCAGGGCGGCGCCGGAGGGTGCGGTGACCTGCAGGCCGCAGCGGATCTGGCGGTAACCACCGGACCAGCGCTTCTCGTCGGGGTTCAGCGTGCTGACGCCGTACTTGCCCTCCGGGTCGAGCTTGCCGGACATGTAGGTGGTCGCGGCCTGCGCGCAGTTGTCCTGAGCGATTTTCTCCCAGGCGTCCGGCTGCGGGAACGGCGCTTCCTTCGGGTAGGCGCCGGTGATGTCCGCCGTGCCGGTGACCTCGAACTTGTGGGCCGCCGAGCAGTCGACCTTCTGCGCGTCGGACAGATCGGGCTTTTCCCAGTTCAGGCACTCGCCGGGGGCGGCCTGGTAGGCCGCGTTGACCTGTTCGCGCTTGAGCGAGAGCGGCCCGCCGGCCAGCACCGAGGTGAACGCGGACAACATCAACAAGCCGAACGCGCCCACGAAAGCGCCGACCATCACAAGCCGCGTGTCGCGGATGTGACCAGATCGACTCAACCAACCGGCGCTCGGAGACATCTCATCCATGATGCCCGTGCCGTGTGAGGCGGCTGTGCGCCGGGTTGGTGGAGTGTTGCTATTAGGACACTCGTCACTGAATCGGCCGTGTTTGAGTCGCCTCGCTAGGTACCTTGCCCGCGGGAGTGGTGATGACTGACAACAACCTGCCAGGACCTGGCCAGCCGACGCCCCAGCCGGGACAGCCGTCGGGACCGGCCGGCCAACCTCAACAGCCGCCGCCGTACCAGCCGGCTCCGCAGCCGAACGCGCCCGTCAAGGGCAAGGGCAGCATGCGTGAGCAGCAGGCCGGCGTGACGAAGCCGCGCCAGGCGACGGTCGCCGAACAGCGCGCTCGTGCCGCCGCGCTGAAGGCTCAGCAGGAGCGGTTCGCCGCCGAGTCCGCCGCCTTCGAGAAGCGCCGCAAGACGCGCAAGCGCTGGCTCATCGGCGGCGGTGTCACCGTGGGCGTCGTCGCGCTGGTCGCGATCTGGTACGCGGCCGCCAGCCCGAAGAACGTCACCGCGCAGTGCACCGACTCCAACAACGTGATCGTCGACGACGACTACTGCGACGAGTCGTACTACCGCAGCCACGGCGGGTACAGCAGCGGCGGCTTCATCTACATCGGCGGCAGCTCGTACCGCTACAACTACGGCGGCTCCGGCGTGGTCGGTCAGAAGGCGGTCGGCGGCAGCTACACCGCCCCCAAGGGCGCGAACGTCACGACCAAGTCGGGCACGTCCGTCCAGCGCGGCGGGTTCGGCGTCAGCAGCGGCTCGTCCAGCAGCGGAGGCTGATCCGAGTTGCGTCGTGAAACCTCGCAACCGCGGCCGAACTGGCAGCGCACGGTTTCGGACCAGGGGTTGGTGTTCGGCCTGCCCGCGAAGTACGCCGACGGCGCCGACCGTCCGTACTGGGACGAGTCGGTGCACTACGTGTTCGAGATGAGCGAGATCCTGTCGCTCGAAGCCGACGTCGAGCTGCTCCACTCCATGTGCCTCGACGCGGTGGACAACGTGGTGCTCACCGAGCGGTACCGCGACTTCGGCATCCCCGAGTGGGTGTGGCCGCACATCGCCGAGTCCTGGCGGCGCCGCGACCCGCACGTCTACGGGCGCTTCGACCTGCGCTACGACGGCTCCGGCCCGGCGAAGATGCTCGAGTACAACGCCGACACGCCGACGTCACTGCTGGAAGCCGCGATCGTCCAGTGGCACTGGAAGACCGACGTGTTCCCGGACGACGACCAGTGGAACTCGTTGCACGAGCAGCTGGTCGCCCGGTGGACCGAGGTGGGCTCGAAGCTGCCGTCCAGCGAGGTGCACTTCAGCTGGTCCGGCGCCGACCCGTCCGGCGAGGACCACCTCACCGTCGCCTACCTGCAGGAGACGGCCGCCGAGGCGGGCCTGAACACCGTGGGTCTCGCGATCGAGGACATCGGCTGGGACACGCTGCTCAACCGGTTCGTCGACCTCGAAGAGGCCCCGATGAACACGGTGATCAAGCTCTACCCGTGGGAGTGGGTGGTCGAGGAGCAGTTCGGCCGGCACGCCGTCGAGTCGCTGCCCGGCACCCTGTGGGTCGAGCCGCTGTGGAAGATGTTGCTCTCCAACAAGGCGCTGCTCGCGATCCTGTGGGAGATGTACCCCGGCCACCCCAACCTGCTCCCGGCCTACCTGAACGACCCCGGCATGCTCACCGAGTACGTGCGCAAGCCGCTGCTCGGCCGCGAGGGGTCGAACATCCAGATCGTCGCCCCGGGGTACGAAACGCAGACCGGTGGCGTGTACGGCAAAGAAGGGTTCGTGTACCAGCTGTTCGATCCGCTTCCGGACTTCGACGGCTACCGCCCCGCGTTGGGCGCCTGGGTCGTCGGCGACACGTCGGCCGGCCTCGGCATCCGGGAAACAGTCGGTCTCGTGACCGACGATGGCGCGGCGTTCGTGCCGCATCGAATTGTCGAGTAAGACTCCGAAAGGGAACAGCAAATGACGACCACGCTGCTCGCGTTGGATCCCGGCTTCGGCGCGACCTTGGGTCGGAACATCGGCGCTATCGCGCTGTACGCCGTCGTCGGTCTCGTCCTCATGGTGTTCGGGTTCTACGCCATCGACTGGACGACGCCGGGCAAGCTGTCCGCCCTCGTCCGCAACGGCGCCCCGAACGCGGTGATCGTGACCGCCTCCGGTCTCGTCTCGATGGCGTTCATCGTCGTCATCGCGATCACCAGCTCGGTCGGCAAGCTCGACGAGGGCCTGCTGTCCGCGTTGATCTACGGCCTGGTCGGCATCATCGTGCAGGTCGCCGCCGTGCGTCTGCTGGAGTGGGTCACCAAGCTGGACATCGGCTCGATCATCGAGTCGGACCGGTTCGCGCCGGCTTCCGTGGTCGTCGCGTCGGCGCACGTGGCGCTCGGCCTCGTGGTCGCGGTCGCCATCAGCTAGTAGCGCTTCGTCGAGGGACCCGGTGCCTGTGGCGCCGGGTCCCTCAGCTTTTCCACCAGCGCCGCAGACGCCACGACCCGAAGCCGAGCACCAGCAACCCCAGTACGCCGAACGCGATCGGCCCCAGGAACGGCCAGCCGGTCTCGCTCTCCTGGAGGAACACTCGTCCCTGCTCGCCGACGTCGAACGCGCGGACGCGGTCCCCGCGCTTCACCGGCTTCGGGATCCCCCGCAGGTAGACGCCGGTGCGGACGATCGTGCCGTCGTCGCTGACGAAGCTGCCGGTGGTGCTGATGCAGGTCCTGCCGCCACGGCCGCAGGACGGGGAGCCCTCGACGAGGTAGGTGCCGGGCACGGCCTGGTTGGAGTTGAGCCTGATCGCGGTCGGCGTGTTGCTGCCCTGAGTTCCGATCTGGCAGGAAGTCGTCCCGCACCGCGCACCTCCCCGGACAAAATTCGGATGAACCGCAGGTCTACCCTTCAAAGGGTGATTGACCTCAAGGTGTTGCGCGAGAACCCGGAGATCGTGCGCGCTTCGCAGCGCGCTCGCGGCGAGGACGAGGGTGTCGTCGACTCCCTGCTGTCCGCTGACGAGCGGCGCCGCAGCGCGATCTCCCGCGCGGACACCCTGCGCGGCGAGCAGAAGGTGCTCGGCAAGGAGGTCGGCAAGGCCAAGGGTGACGAGCGCGCGGCGCTGCTCACCAAGGCGAAGGACCTGGCCGCCGAGGTCAAGGCCGCCGAGGCCGAGCAGAACGCCACCAGCGAGCTGGTCAACGACCTGCTGGCCAAGATCCCGAACCTCGTGCACCCGGACGCACCGGTCGGTGGCGATGACGACTTCGTGGTCGTCAAGACGGTCGGCGAGCCGCGGCAGTTCGACTTCGAGCCGCTCGACCACCTCGACCTGGGCACCAGGCTCGGCGCGATCGACATGGAGCGCGGCGCCAAGGTCGGCGGCAGCCGGTTCTACTTCCTCAAGGGCGTCGGCGCGCAGCTGGAGCTCGCGCTGCTCAACATGGCGGCGGCGCAGGCCACGGCCAACGGGTTCGACCTCATGATCACGCCCACGCTGGTGCGGCCGGAGATCATGGCGGGCACCGGGTTCCTCGGGGCGCACTCGAGCGAGATCTACCACCTGCCCGACGACGACCTGTACCTCGTCGGCACGTCCGAGGTGCCGCTGGCGGGTTACCACGCCGACGAGATCCTCGACGGCGAGAAGCGGTACGCGGGCTGGTCGTCGTGCTACCGGCGCGAGGCCGGCTCGTACGGCAAGGACACCCGCGGCATCATCCGCGTGCACCAGTTCAACAAGGTCGAGATGTTCTCCTACGTCAAGCCCGAGGACGCCGAGGCGGAGCACGCCCGGCTGCTCGGCTGGGAAGAGGAGATGCTCGCCAAGATCGAGGTGCCCTACCGCGTCATCGACACGGCGACCGGTGACCTCGGCATGTCGGCGCACCGCAAGTTCGACTGCGAGGCGTGGGTGCCGACCCAGCAGAAGTACCGCGAGCTGACCTCGACGTCGAACTGCACCACGTTCCAGGCGCGCCGGCTCAACGTGCGCTACCGGGACGAGAACGGCAAGACGCAGATCGCCGCCACGCTCAACGGCACGCTGGCCACGACCCGGTGGATCGTCGCGATCCTCGAGAACCACCAGCAGGCCGACGGCTCGGTGGTGGTTCCCGAGGCGATGCGCCCGTTCATGGGCACGGACGTGCTGAAGCCCCGCTAGGCGGGCTGAGGGACCAACGCAGGTTCGGCCGCGACGACCGGATCCGCCTTCTTCCGGCGGTTCACGACGTTGCGGCCGACCTCGATCAGCGGCTGCTCGACGTAGCGGAACAGCAGGTCCGCGAGGGCGAGTGACACCAGGCCGACGCCGATCCAGTTCAGCGTCGGCCAGTTGAGCAGCTTCGGGAACATCGCCGCCACCGCGACGCCGGCCATGCCCTGCACCAGGTAGATCGAGTAGGACCGGTCACCGATGTACCTCATGACCCCGGTGCTCAGCAGCCGGCGGCCCGGTCCGGGCGCCAGCAGGGTCGGGATCAGCAGCGTGACCACCACCGAGTAGGCCGGGATGATGATCAGGTAGGAGTCGTTGAACGACACGACGCCACCGCTGAGCCACTGGAAGACCGGCCAGATGCTCCAGTGGGCCGCGAGGAACATGATCCCGACGACCCACACGGCGACCGGCCTCGTCAGGCCGCTCAGCAGCGCGAAGCCCTTCGGGTTGTGCAGCACGATCGCGAGCAGCGACCCGAGGATCAGCGGGATGTAGTGCACGGCGATGCTGTCGTGGTTGTCGGTGGCGGGCAGCAGCGTGAGGACGAGCACGGCCAGGGTCGTCAGCGTCATCGCGAGGCGGCGGGCGAAGACCCGTGCGCACAGGACGAACGCGAGCAACGGCCACACCAGGTAGAACTTCTGCTCGATGCCGAGCGTCCAGGACTGCGCGAACGGCGCCACCGGAAGGTCCACGAACTCGCTCGTGAAGGTGAGGTAGTAGGCCAGGTTGTCGACGAGGCCGGAGCTGCGGAAGTCACCGCGCATCACGTGCACCGCGACGTTGAGACCCAGCACCGCGAAGTAGACCGGGAGGATCCGGAACGCGCGCCGGAGGTAGAAGTCCCGCAGGGAGACCCGGCCGCTGCGGTCTTCCTCGCGCAACGCGAGGGTGGTGATCAAAAAGCCGGAGAGGACGAAGAAGATGTGGACGCCGATCCACCCGGAGATCCAGCCCCATTGACGGCCGCCGTAGTGGAACATGATCACGAGGATGGCGGCGACGGCACGCAGGCCGTCGAGCGCCGGGAATCTTCGCAGCGCCAGAAAGTCGGCATGGCTGAACGAGCGCACGTTGAACCTTCCCCCAGACAGGCCTCACGATCGTGGCCTGATTCATCGATCGGGTGAGGGTACTTGACGTGTCCAGGTACTCTGCGTGCTTGCCCAACCTGGGGGAACGGAAGTGCGCAGCAGCAACAGGCCGTACATGGCCTCCGTGGACCAGCTCCGCGCGTACGCGGTGTTGCTCGTCATCTTCTTCCACGGCACGCAGATCTTCGGCACCTGGATCGCGCACGACCGGCCGTTCCAGTTCGGCGAGGACTGGCTGTACTCCACCAACCCGGCCGCCACGGTGATCTTCGAGGGACACACCGGCGTCACGCTGTTCATGGTGCTCAGCGGGTTCATCTTCGCCGTCGGCACGATCGGCAAGGACGTCTCGTACCCGCGGTTCATGGCCAACCGGCTGCTGCGGATCTACCCGCTGTTCATGGTGATCGTGCTGATCGCGCTCGCGGCCAACCCCGGCGCGTTCGGCTTCCTGCCGTTCCTGCAGACCGTGCTCGGCCTCGGCAATCTGCCCGGCGCGCTGGTGCTCGGCGACATCTCCTCCGGCGCGCTGTGGGCCGTCGCCGTGGAGATGCAGTTCTACCTGCTGTTCCCGCTGCTCAACAAGCTGCTGACGCGGTTCGGGCTGCCGACGTTCCTGCGCCTGTTCGCCGCGATCGCGGTGATCAGGGCGCTGGTCTGGTTCGTCACGACGGTGCCGAACCCCGACTCGATCCTCTACTACAACCTCGTCGGCAGGATCGACCAGTTCCTGATCGGCATGATCGCCGCGTGGCTCTACCTCAGGTACGCGGACCACTTCCGCGGCTGGTGGAAGATCGGCGCCAGCGCGGGGATCGTCGTCGCGGCGCTCTGGGCCTTCAACCAGGTGCACGGGTTCTTCAACCACGGCTGGTGGCGCCTGGTCTGGGTCGACGTCGAGGGCGGCATGTGGGCGCTCGTCGTCCTCACGTACGTGGCGACGGTCCGGGCGACGAACGTCGTCGCCCGCACGGTCACGAAGATCGGTGAGCTGAGCTTCTCGCTGTACCTGCTGCACCTGGTGATCGCGGGCGTGCTGGTGAACAACCGCTGGTGGATCGAGATTCCCGGCATCGGCGCGATGGCGAGCGCGCTGGTCACCGTCGCGGCGCTGTTCCTGCCGGTCTCGATCGCGGTGGCAATGGTGACCTATCACGGCATCGAGTCGCCGTTCCTGCGGCTGCGGGTGAAGTACCTGATCGAGCCGAAGGTCCCGATCGAACTCCAGCAGCTCGACCGGGACCTCGAACGGGCGACTCGGTCGAGCTGAGCTGGGATCCAGCCCCACGCGGACTCGCGGCGCGAGGTCGCCCCCGCGCCGCAACCCGCGTCAGAAGATCAGGAAAGCGACGACTCGGCCTGGTCGGCCACGTGCTTGGCGATCTCCAGCGACGACGTGGCCGCCGGCGACGGGGTGTTCAGCACGTGCACCTGACGCGCCGCCGTCTCGAACAGGAAGTCGTCGACCAGCGAACCGTCGGCCAGCATCGCCTGCGCCCGCACACCGGCCTCCGCGCGCACCAGGTCCTGCTCCTGCACGGCCGGCACGAGCCGGGCGAGCGAAGCGGCGAACCGCTTGCGGGAGAACGACCTCAGCACCTCCTCGACACCGGTGCGGGCGAACTTCTTCGCCAGCCGCCAGGTGCCGGGGAACTTCGCGACCTCGAACAGGTCGGTGGCCGAGAACTGCGACCACTTGTACCCCTCGCGGCGCAGCGCCAGCACCGCGTTCGGTCCGGCGTGGACACTGCCGTCGAGCATCCGGGTCAGGTGGACGCCGAGGAACGGCAGCGTGGGGTCCGGCACCGGGTAGATGAGGCCGCGCACCAGGCCGCGGCGCTCCGGCGTGAGCTCGAAGTACTCGCCGCGGAACGGGACGATCGTCGCGGACGGGTTCAAACCGGCCATCCGCGCGATGCG
The DNA here is from genome assembly GCF_011067745.1 of Lentzea alba. Taxonomy (GTDB): domain Bacteria; phylum Actinomycetota; class Actinomycetes; order Mycobacteriales; family Pseudonocardiaceae; genus Lentzea; species Lentzea alba. Next base: position 80,039 of record NZ_JAAMPJ010000006.1, on the reverse strand, counting down.
GTCGCTGTGGAGTCCGGCACAGTTCACCAGCGCGTCGGCGCGGACGATCCCCTGCGGAGTGGCCAATTCCACACCGGCGCCGACCGGCGAGGAGCGAATGCCCAGCACCGGGCTGTTCAGGCGCAGGTCAGCGCCGTGCACGTTGAGCAGCTTCACCAGCGCGCGGCACACGGCGGGGAAGTCGATGATGCCGGTGGACTCGACGCGCAGCGCGGCGACGGTCGCGACCTCCGGCTCGTACTCGCGGGCCTCGGCGGCGGAGATCATCCGGGCGGGGACACCGTTGGCCTCTGCCCGCTCGGCGAGCACGTTGAGCCGCGGGATCTCGTCCTCAGAGGTGGCGACGACGAGCTTGCCGCAGACCTCGTAGGGGACGCCGTGCTCCTTGGCGAAGTCCACAATGGATGCGTTGCCCGCCACGGACATCCGCGCCTTGAACGAACCCGGCTTGTAGTACAGACCGGCGTGCACGACGTTGCTGTTGTGACCCGTCTGGTGCGCTGCCCAGTGGGATTCCTTCTCCAGCACGGTCACCTGATGACCGCGTCCCGCCAGCTCGTTGGCGACCGCCAAACCGACGATGCCACCGCCGATCACCGCGATGTGTCGCACGTCAAATCCTCGTCTTCCGGGTCCGTTCGTGTTAGGAGAACAGTACGGCCCACGGAGGAATGATCCTCTCCAGCACCTATACACTCGGGCCCATCCAGCCAGGGAGAGGTATGTCCGACAGCATTGCTTTGGGTCAGCCGACGGTGGGCGAGGAAGAGCTCGCGGCGGTCGCCCGAGTCTTCGAGTCCGGTTGGCTCTCCGGTGCCGGTCCGACCTGCAAGAAGTTCGAGGAGCGCTTCAGCGAGGTCGCCGGTGTCGACCACGTGCTGGCGACCAACAACTGCGGGGCGTCGCTGCACCTGTCGCTCGAAGTCGCGGGGGCCAAGCCGGGTGACGAGGTCATCGTCGGCGACTACACCTTCCCGGCCACGGGGCACTCGGTCATGTGGACCGGTGCCAAGCCCGTCTTCGCGGACGTCCGCCCGGACATCTGGAGCGTCGACCCGGCCGCGGTCGAGGCCGCCATCACCCCGCGCACCGTCGGCATCCTCGCCGTCGACGTCTTCGGCCAGCCGGCCGACTACGACGAGCTGCGCGCGATCGCGGACAAGCACGGCCTGTTCCTGATCGAGGACGGCGCCTGCTCCGCCGGTGCGAGCTACAAGGGCCGCCCGGCCGGCAGCCTCGCCGACGCCGCGACCTTCAGCTTCCACGGCCGCAAGGGCATCACGGCCGGTGAGGGCGGTGCCTTCACCACGAACAACGCCGAGTGGGCCGCCAAGGCCCGCAAGATGCACACCTACGGCATCGAGCCCGCGCTCAACCGCGAGGGTTCGAGCGACCTGCCGGTGCCGTCGTTCGACGTGGCGGGCTACAACTACCGCATGTCGGACGTGATGGCCGGCATCATGCTCGCCCAGCTCGACCGCCTGCCCACGCTGCTCGCGAACCGCGCCCACGTGGCCAAGTCCTACGAGGCGCTGCTCGGTGACCTGGAGGGCGTGACCCTGCCGGTCGCGCTCGAGGACCGGGTCCACCCGTGGCAGTCCTACGTCATCACGCTCGACGCGGACATCGACCGCGGCGCCGTGGCGAAGGGCCTGCGGGAGAACGGCGTGCAGTGCAACTTCGGCACGTACGCCTCGCACGTCCAGCCCGTGTACGGCCAGTCGACGCCGTGCCCGGTCTCGGCCGATCTGTTCCGTCGTCACCTGGCGATCCCGATGCACGCCAACCTGACCGACGACGAGGTGGAGCGAGTCGCCAAGACGCTCCGCGAAGTGCTCAGCACCGTCCGCTAAACCACCCCGAGCAAACGCACAGGAGTTTCCGCATGTCCTCGTCCCAGCGCACCGTTTTCGTCACGGGTGGCGCGGGCTTCATCGGTATGCACGTCATCCCGATGCTGCTCGAGCGTGACTACAAGGTTCGCATCTTCGACAACATGTTCCGCGGTGACCGCGAGGCGGTCGGCCAGCTGGTGGCGACGGGCAACGTCGAGCTCATCGACCAGGACGTCCGCTACGGCGGTGCGGTGCAGAACGCGATGAAGGGCTGCGAGAGCGTCATCCACCTCGCCGCCGTCTCCATCAACAAGAGCGTCGCGGACCCGTACGAGAGCGTCGACATCAACATGGTCGGCAACCACAACGTGTTCGCGGCCGCCGCGGACCAGGGTGTGCGCCGGCTCGTGTTCGCGTCGTCCGCCTCGGTGTACGGCGACCCGAAGAAGCTGCCGATGCACGAGGACGACGAGCTCTCGCCGCTCACCCCGTACTGCATCGCCAAGCGCTCCGGTGAGGACCTGCTCGGCTTCTACGAGCGGACCAAGGGCCTGTCCTGGGTCGGCCTGCGCTTCTTCAACGTCTACGGCCCCGGCCAGAAGACCACCGCGTACTACACCTCGGTGATCAACCACTTCGTCAACCGCCTCCGCCAGGGCCTGCCGCCGGTCATCGACGGCAAGGGCGAGCAGTCGATGGACTTCATCCACGTCACCGACATCGCTCGTTCTGTCGTCGCGGCGCTCGAGTCGGAGAAGGACAATGTTCCGGTCAACATCGGAACGGGTATCGACACCTCGGTCGCCGAGCTGGCCAAGATCCTGATCAACGCGGTCGGCGTCGACGTCGAGCCGCAGTTCAACCCGCGCGACGTCCTCGTCTCCCGTCGTGCCGCGGACATCACCCGCGCCAAGGAGGTGCTCGGCTGGGAGCCGACCATCACCGTCGAGGACGGGATGACCGAGCTGGTCAAGCTCAGCGCTTCCAGCTGACGCTCGGCTGCCGAACTAGCGTGGACGCGGCAACCCGGCCGCGTCCACGTGAAAGCGGATAGGAGCTGCCAGGTGCGCATCGCTGTCGTGAACAACTTCTTCCCGCCACGGGTGGGAGGGAGTGCGCACCTCGCGGAAGCCTTGGCCGAGAAGTTCGTCGAACGCGGGCACGAGGTGATCGTGCTGACCGCGGCCTATCGCGACGCTCCGGCCGAAGAGCAGGTCAACGGGTATCGCGTGCACCGGTTGCCCGCGTTCAAGATGCCCAAGCTCGGCCTGTCGATCGACTTCGACATCACCTTCGCGTCCCGGCCCTCGAACGTCCGCCGGGTGTTCCGGCTGCTGGACGAGTTCCAGCCGGACGTCATCCACCAGCACGGCCAGTTCCTCGACCTGAGCTGGCTCACCGGCTGGTACTCCCGCCGGCGCAAGGTTCCCGCGTTGCTGTCCGTCCACACGCGACTGGAAAGCACGCTGCGGCTGTACGCGATCCTGTTCCGCCTGCTCGACCGCTTCCTCGTGCGCCCGATCCTGCGGCTGTACCGGCCGCGGTTCGTGATCATGGACGAGATGGCGGAGAAGTACTGTGCGCAACGCTACGGCGCCACCCAGGGAGAGTTCGACCACATCCCGGTGGCCGTCGATCCCCGCGAGATCACCGCGCTGCCGACGTTCGACGTGCGCGACCGCTACGGTTTGTGCGCGGCGCCGTTGATCGTCTCGCTCGGTCACGTCATCCCGCTGCGCAACCGGTTGGCGCTGGTCAGGGCCATGCCCGCGGTGCTGGAGAAGCACCCCAAGGTCAAGGTGCTCGTGGTCGGCCGCATCTACTACGACAGGTTTCTCCAACTCGCTCAGCAACTGGGCGTGCGCGACGTCTTCGTGGCCACCGGGCCGGTGGCGAAGGGCGAGGTGCCGTCCTACCTGGCGGAGGCCGATGTGGTTGCGCACGATCTGCAGGGCATAGGGTGTGGCACTGCGAGTCTGGAGGCGATGGCGGCGGGCAAGGCCACCGTCTGCGCCGTGCGCGAGACGAACTTCCCCTGGGTCGAGCTGCGCAACTGGGACAACGCGCTGCTGGTCCGGCCCGACGATCCGGCCGGGCTGGCCGCGATGCTGAACCGGTTGCTCGACGACCCGGACGAACGGGAACGGATCGCCGCCAGGCAGCGGGACGTGGTGCTCGGCGACTTCACGCTCGACGTGGTGACGGACAAGCACCTCGCCGTGTTCGACCTGATGACCGCTCCGACCCCGGCAGGTACGCGCTGATGTTCTTCGACGACGAGCGGAGCAACCGCCTCCGCAAGCACATCCTCACCGACCTCGTCGGGCAGTACATGAACGACTCGGAGCGCGCCGCGCTCTACGGTCTCCCCGCCACCACGCGCATCCGCGAGCGCGCCAAGGTGATCAGCCCCGACCAGCTGAAGATGGGCGACCACTGCTGGATCGGCGAGGGCGCCGTGCTCGACGCGAGCGGCGGCATGGAGATCGGCGAGCACACCAGCATCGGGCTGAACTGCCTGATCTTCACGCACTCCAGCTGGCTCGCGAACATGGCGCTGGAGAACCACTCCGGCAGCGACCTGATCGAGCGCAAGCCGGTCCGCATCGGCAAGGGCTGCTTCATCGGCGGCAACAGCGTGATCATGCCGGGCGTGACCATCGGCGACTTCGCCACCGTGCAGCCGTTGTCCGTGGTGGCCAAGGACGTGCCCGCGCGCTCGCTCGTCGCCGGCAACCCGGCCCGCGTGTTCCAGAAGTACGAGCAGGAGTACATCGACGCCGAGATCGAGCGGGTGCGCGCGGAGAACAAGCGCCGTCGCGAGCTCGCCGAGGCGCGCGGTGAGGAAGTCCTCTGGGGCGCGCCAGCGGGCGAGTTCGCGAAGGCCGAGGAAGAAGCCTAAGCCGCTGCCGCGGTCATCACGTTCAGCAGGATCTTCGACGCCACCGTGTCCACGGCGAGCGTCCCGTTGAACGAGATCGAGCCGGTGCTGAACACCCAGCCACCACCGGACCGCGTCCACTTGTACATGTGACCGCCGTTGGGGCCGCCGCTGTTGTTCCCCACGGCGATGATCTCCGTGCCCGACTTCGGCGGAGTCGGGCAGCGGTCGGTCTCCCAGCCGCTGCCGGAGATGTTGTACGACACGGCGCCGAACGCGGCGCCCGACGTGAGGCCGGTGCCCGCGAGGAACGGGTGCGCGGGCAGCAGGGTCTCGTAAGCGCCCCAGGTCAGGAACTCCGAGTCGTCCCAGTCGGCGCCGAGCACGTCGCGCGTGGGCTGGCCGAGGTTGGCGTACCAGTTGTCGGTCTGCGAGCCGTTGGCGGCGCGGAAGACGACGGCGTCGCCGCCCGCGTTCCACGAGATGCGGGCGAACAGGGTGTTGCCGCCGGTGTTCACGACCCGGCCGCCGTTGGACAGGTAGGTGTTGACCCGGTCCTTCATGAGCTGCGACCAGTACTCGGAGTGGCTGCCGAGGACGAGGCCCTTGTACTGACCGAGCCACGTGCCATCGGCGTTCAGGTCACCGTCCTGGTAGAGGTCGAACTCGATGTTGTTCTGCACCATCCACCGCAGCAACAGCAGGTCCGTGTAGTAGGTGTGGCTCAGGATCGCACGGTCGTCGGTCCACACGGCGTTGTTCGGACGGTACGACGTGCAGACGCGCTGCACACCGCCCTGGCCGACGGACGTGTAGTTGTTGTGACCGCCCCAGGTGTTGTACGCGTTGTAGGTGTTCGTCGGCAGGAGCACCGCGAGCTTCGCCGTCGGTGCCGGGGGCTTCACGGCGAACGGGATCTCGTAGCGCAGGTGCGGTGTTCCGTTCAGCAGGCCGCGCAACCGGCACACGTACGCGCCGGACTTCCAGGTCGCCGGGATGGTCAGCGAGAACGTGGTGGCCCAGTCGCAACCGCCCGACCGGTAGTCACCCGGCACGTACTGCAGGGTGCCGGCCACCGACTGCGGGCCCCACACGACGGTGCCGGACGTCTGGCCCGGCACGGCGAGGCGTTCGATCGTGGCCTCGACCGTCGTGAAGCTGCTCGACACCGCGAAGCCCTGCGGGTAGGTCGGGCGCGGACTGGTGTCGGTGGCGTAGCCCTGCAGCGCCGCGGTCTTCTCGGTGGTGAACCCGGAGCCGACCTGCCGCGGTGCGCCGCCGTTGACCCACAGGCCGGTCCAGTGGCCGCTGATCGTCTCGGAGTTCAGCAGCCGGAACCACATCAGCTTGTCGTCGAACCCCGGTGTCGTGGAGCCGTCCAGCCACACGACGTAGTGGGTGCCGGAGCCGTTGGAGAGCCACGTCTTCTGGGTGTCGTCGGACCAGCCGCTGCCGATCGTGTAGGCGTCGCCGCCGTTCACCCACGTGCCGTTCGTGCCGTCGCCGGACGTGTAGCGCCACCAGCTCAGCAGGTTGCTGCCCGTGTGGATGCCGTAGATGACGCCGTTCGGGTCGGCCCACAGCTCGTAGAACGGCTTCCAGCTGTTGTTGCTGATGATGTTGCCGCTGTTGGTGTGCCACGAGTTCGTGCCGTCGCCGGCCAGGTACTTGAACCACCGCAGCTTGCCGTTGGTGTCGACGGCGTAGAAGACGCCGTTCCAGCCACCGAAGATCCGCGGGTAGACCTGCAGACCGGTGCGGATGGTCGAGCCGCTGTTCACGTGCCAGGCTCCGCCGCCGAGGTGCTTGTACCAGCGGAGGTCACCACTCGCGGTGACGCCGAAGATCTGACCGTCCGCCGCGGCGAAAACGGTGCGGAACTGCTGGAAGCCGTTGCCGATCTGCGCCCCCGCGCCGTTGGCCCACGTCGGCGTTCCGGTCAGCCAGCCCGCGTGCTCGTAACGCAGCAGCAGACCGTCTGCCTGAATGCCGTAGATGACACCATTCCCCCCAGGAACGAATTGCACGAACCGTTGGTGCTGGTCGTACGCCATGTGTCCCCCCTCTGAGTCAGCCCAGGCTTGTGGCCTGGTACTGGCGAGTCGTCGGTGAGGGGCTCGGCGTTTGCCGGATTTTCGCGTCGTGACGCAAACGTATCTGAACTGAAACTAAAATGGCCGGAACGCGCTGTATAAGCGCGTTCCGGCCATCAATTAGTGCTATCAGACGCTGGCCACCTGCGTCCGCTGGTCGAACACCTTCGCCACAACGCGGTGCGACGGCAGGATCGCGGAACGCTCGGCGTCCGCGTCGGCCTTGCCCGCGACGATGTCGAGGAAGTGGTCGAGCTGCGCGGCCAGCGGTTCGCGGGCCGAGATCAGCTCGGGGATCTCGATGATCGTCTGCTGGCGGTAGCCGCGGCCGTCCGGCGTGGCGGCGTCGTTCGAGACGTGGCGGTAGATCGTCACGTCGCGGCGCAGCAGGTCGGCCTCGATCAGGCGGTCGACCTCGGTGATCGTCAGCGACCGGACCTTGCGCTGGCCGATGCGGCTCGCGGACACGGTGGCGAGGCCGCCGTTGGCGAAGCCGAGCACGGTCTCCGCCACGTCCTCCGCACCCTGGACCGAGGTCGGGTGGAAGTAGCCGAACGTGCCCTGCACGTCCGTCGGGTCCTGGCCGCCGAACACGCGGATCGCCAGGTCGACGTCGTGCACCAGCAGGTCCCACGAGACGCCCGTGCGGATGCGCGGCGCGTACGGGGAGTGGCGGGTCGCCGTGACGTGCACCGGGTTGTCGACCAGCGACAACGCCGTGAGGACGGCCGGGTTGTAGCGCTCCAGCAGACCGCACATCAGCGGCACACCGCGCTGGGCGGACAGCGCCACGACCTCCTCGGAGGCCTCGATGCCGGGACAGACCGGCTTCTCGATGAGCAGCGGCTTGTCCTGGTTCAGGACCTCGACCGCGAGACCGTGGTGGTACTCGGTCGCGGCGGCGATGACGACGGCGTCCACGTCGGACAGGTCGCCGATCTCGGGGCTCCACTGCGCGTCGTAGCGCTCGGCGATCATGCGGCCGGCGTCTTCGCGGGGCTCGGCCACGCGGACCAGATCGCAGCGGTCGGAACCGGCGAGCACGCGGGCGTGCAGCGAGCCCATCGTGCCGGTGCCGACGAGCAGGATGCGGGGGTTCGCGGTCATGCGCCCAGCACCTCCCGGATGGTGCCGATGACGGTGTCGAGCTGGTCGTCGGTCAGGTGGGCGTGCACGGGGATCGACAGGCACTGCTGCGCGATCTTCGCCGCCACCGGGGTCTCCGACATGACGACCTGCGCGTGGCCGCGGTACGCGTCGTAGTCCGTGACGAGCTTCGGGTAGTAGATGCCGTTGCCGATGCCGCGCTCGGTGAGCTTGGCGGCGAACTCGTCACGGGTCAGCGCGGCGTCGTCGCCGATCAGGACCGTGTACTGGTGCCACACGTGCGAGCGGCCGGGCAGCTCGGACGGCGTGCGCAGGCCGGTGATGCCGGCGAGGCCCTCGTTGAGCTTGGCGGCGTTCGCCTTGCGCTTCGCGGTGATCTCGTCGATCTTCGCGAGCTGCGGGATGGCGACGGCGGCCGCGAGGTCGGTGAGGCGGTAGTTGTGACCGGCCATCACGTACTCGTAGCGGGCGCGCATGCCCTGGTTGCGCATGACCCGGAGCTTGTCGGCGATCTCGGCGTCGTTGGTGGTGATGATGCCACCCTCGCCGGTCGTGATGTTCTTGGTCGCGTAGAAGGAGAAGCAGCCGAGGCCGAAGCTGCCGGCGCCCTTCCCGTCGAACTTCGCGCCGTGCGCCTGCGCGCTGTCCTCGACGAGCGCGAGACCGTGCTCCTCGGCCAGCGGGGCGATCTTGCCCATGTCGGCGGTCTGGCCGTACAGGTGGACCGGCATGAGGACCTTGGTCCGCGGCGTGATCGCGGCCGCCATCGCCTCGGGGTCGACGCAGAAGTCGTCCTCGCGGATGTCCGCGAACCGGGCCGTGGCGCCGGCCTCGAGGATCGCGTTCAGCGTGGCGATGAAGGTGAACGGCGAGGTCACGACCTCGTCGCCGGGCTGCAGGTCCAGCGCCTGGATCGCCGCGACGAGAGCCGTCGTGCCGTTGTTGACGGCAATGGCGTGGTCGACACCCGCGATCTCGGCGAAGGTGTCCTCGAAGCGCTTGACCATCGGACCCTGAGCGATGACGCCCGAGCGAAGCACCTCGAGCACATAGGGCTCCGCGTCGCTCACGTCGACAACGGTGATTGGGATCATTACTCCGTACTTCCCTCGGGAGACCGCTCCCGCTCCGACCGGTCCGGCCTGCGCGAATGCGGATTGTCATGGGCTGCCGGGCACGTCAGCGCCGCGAACACCGTCGCAGGCTACCTGTGTTACGAGAGACGAAACGGCCGGGGTACGAGCCCGTAACCAGCCTCACCCCGTACCACGGCAAGACGGCCCTCCACGACCAGTTACCCTCGTAGTCCGGGCGGCCGCACGTCACGCAGGCCATAACACGGGAGAGCACAGCATGGACTTGCAGCAGCGGCTGCGGAACACGTTCGTCGAGGCGCTCGCGCTCGGTGAGGACGTCGACGTCGAGAACCTGAAGTACCGCGACATCGACGAGTGGGACTCGGTCGGCCACATGGCGCTGGTCGCGGCCATCGAGGACGAGTTCGACGTGCAGTTCGAGACCGAGCAGGTCATCGACATGAGCAGCTTCAAGGTCTCGCTCGACATGCTCAAGGACCTGGGCGCGGAGTGACTCTCTCCGGCAAGGTCGCAGTCGTCACCGGTGGTACCAGGGGCATCGGTCTCGCCACCGCCGCCGCGCTGGCCGAAGCCGGTGCGACGGTCGTGCTGACCGGCCGGGACTCCGCAATCGCCAAGCAGCGGGCCGCCGAGCTGGGTCCCCAGGTCAGCGGCCTCGCGCTCGATGTGACGGACACCACCGCGGTGAAGGACGTGTTCCGGCAGATCGCCAAGGAGCACGGCCGGATCGACGCGCTGGTCGCGAGCGCCGGCGCCATGGAGGGCGCGCTGATCGGCATGATCGGCGACGACCACGTGGCGCGCATGTTCGACACGAACGTCACCGGTGCGATCGCGTCCGTCCAGGCGGCCGCGCGCGCGATGATGCGCAAGAAGACCGGCTCGATCGTGCTGCTCGCCTCGATCGTCGGTGAGCGCGGCAACGCCGGTCAGTCCGTGTACGCGGCCACCAAGGCCGCGGTCGCGTCGCTCGCGAAGTCCTCCGCCAAGGAGCTCGGCCGGTACGGCATCCGCGTCAACGCGGTCGCGCCCGGCGTCATCGAGACCGACCTGACCGCCGGCCAGTCCGAAGAGGTGCTGGACCGCGTCCGCAAGGACACCCCGCTCGGCCGCCTCGGTGCCGCCGACGAGGTCGCGAAGGTCATCAGGTTCCTGGTCAGCGACGAGGCCTCGTTCGTGACGGGGCAGGTGCTCGGCGTCGACGGGGGGCTCGTGCTGTGAGCCTGCTGGCCCCCGGCGCACGCCTCGTGGACGCGACGTCCGGCGAGGTGCTCGCCGGACCCGAGCTGCGCGCTGCCGTTGACAAGATCTCCGCCGAACTCGCTGCTCTGCCGGCCGGTGTGCTGTTCGCCCGCACGTCCGTCGACGTGCCGAGCGTGCTGCGCTACGTCGCCGCGTTCGAGTCCGGCCGGGCCGTCGCACTGCTCGACGCCGGTCAGGACCGCGAGGTGCTGCTGGGCCTGGTCGCCCGGTTCCGCCCGGCCGCCGTGCTCGGTGGCGAGGGCGAGCCGCCCGCCGGTTACACCGCCGACTGGGTCCGCGAGGACGCCGACGGTGTCGTGCCGCACCCCGACCTGGCCGTGTTGCTGCCGACCAGCGGCTCGACCGGCAACCCCAAGTTCGTCCGGCTGTCGCGGCAGGCCGTGCTGGCCAACGCCGAGGCGATCGCCGAGGTCCTGGGCATCACCGCGGACGAGGTGGCGCCGACCAGCCTCCCGCTGCACTACAGCTACGGCATGTCCGTGCTGAACAGCCACCTGCTGCGCGGCGCGACCGTCGTGGTGGAGCCGACCGGCGTGATGGGCCGCCCGTTCTGGCAGGCCGTCGAGGAGCACAAGATCACCTCGCTGGCCGGCGTCCCGTACCACTACGAGATGCTCAAGCGGCTGCGGTTCGACCCGGCCAAGTACCCGAGCCTGCGCACCATCACGCAGGCAGGCGGCAAGCTGCGCGAGGACCTGGTCGTCGAGTTCAACGACAAGATGCTCGCCGCCGGCGGCCGCATGTTCGTCATGTACGGCCAGACCGAGGCGGCGCCGCGGATGGCCACCGTGCCCGCGGAGAAGCTCGCCGAGAAGATCGGCAGCGCCGGTCCCGCGTTGCCCGGTGGCGCGTTCTCGATCCGCCTCGAAGACGGCACCGAAACCTCCGTTCCGGACGTCGTCGGCGAAGTGCTGTACCGCGGGCCCAATGTGATGATGGGGTACGCGGAGTCCGAAGAGGAGCTGGCCGAACCGGACAGCCGGGGCGGTCTGCTCGAAACGGGCGACCTCGGCCGTCTGGACGCGGACGGTTACCTGTTCATCACCGGCCGGTTGAAGCGGATCGGCAAGGTCTTCGGCAACCGGGTCAACCTCGACGACCTGGAACAAATGCTGCGCGGTTCCGGGTTGGACATCGGTGCGGCGGCCGCGGTGCCGGCCGGCGACAAGGTCGTCGTCTGGGTCGAGAACTGCGCCGCCGACACGCGCAAGGCGGCTGCCAAGGCACTGTCCGAGAAGCTGCACATGCACGTGTCCGGATTCGACGTGCGGGACATCGACGCACTTCCGCTGCTGGCCAGCGGCAAGATCGACTACCGCTCCCTGGAGGGACGCGCGTGACCACCACTGCCGAGAGCGTGTTCGGCCTGAGCCAGGCCGAGCGCGAGGCGGCGCTGCTGCCCGTGCTCACCGAGCTGACCGAGCACCACCGCACCGGCGGCGAGCCGTACGACCGCATCCTGAGCTCGCTCGGGATCGCCCGCGGCGCCTCGTTCGACTCCGTCGAGCAGCTGCCGTGGCTGCCGGTGCGGATGTTCAAGCACCACGTCCTCAAGAGCGTGCCGGACGACGAGGTCTTCAAGGTGCTCACCTCGTCCGGCACCACCGGCGCCGAGGTGTCCCGGATCTACCTGGACAAGGAAGCGGCGGCCGACCAGCCGCGCTACCTCGGCAAGACGCTGCGCACCGTGCTCGGCGACCAGCGCCTGCCGATGCTGATGGTCGACACCATCGGCATCATCAAGAACCGCCGCTCGTTCTCCGCCCGCGGCGCGGGTGTGCTCGGCATGGCGAACTTCGGCCGCAAGCACGTCTACGCGTTGGACGAGAACGACCGTCCGGACGTCGAGGCCATCAAGGGGTTCCTCGCGAACCACGGCAACGAGCCGTTCCTCATCTTCGGCTTCACCTTCATGGTGTGGCAGTACCTCTACGAGGTCGCGCGTGAGCACGAGCTCGACCTGTCGAACGGCATCCTCATCCACTCCGGTGGCTGGAAGAAGCTGATCGACCGCGCCGTCGACAACGCGGAGTTCCGCCGCCGGTTCGCCGAGGACACGGGCCTCACCCGGATCCACAACTACTACGGCATGGTCGAGCAGCTCGGCACCGTCTTCCTCGAGGGTCCGAGCGGCAACTCGCTGTACTGCCCCGACTTCGCGGACGTCGTCATCCGCGACCCGGAGACGTGGCGTGAGCAACCCGTCGGCGTGCCGGGCGTCATCGAGGTGGTGAGCACGGTGCCGCGGTCGTACCCCGGCCACGTCCTGCTCACCGAGGACCTCGGTGTCGTGCACGGCATCGACGACGGCGACTGGCCCGGCAAGCGCTTCTCGGTGCTCGGCCGTCTTCCCCGCGCCGAGGCGCGCGGATGTTCCGACACGTTCAGCGGGAGCCCGGCGTGAGTGTTGAGCAGCGTTTCCCGGCAGGCCCGGCCGTCGAGGTCGACGCCCTGCTCGCCGAGATCACGGCGGAACCGGAGGGCGGTTACCTCACCGTCGGCGACGAACGCGTCGTCCAGTTCCTGGTGAAGTTCGCGCGCAAGCTCCTCGCGCCCGCCACCGCGCGGCGCTACCCGGAGCTCGCGTCGCTGGGCTTCTTCCTGCGCAAGGGTGAGATTGCCAAGGCGCTGTCCACTCTGGAGACCTCCGGCGACAAGCTGAGGTTCCCGCGCGGCGTCGTCTTCCACGTGCCACCGGCCAACGTGGACACGATCTTCGTGTACTCGTGGGCGTTGTCCGCGCTCGCCGGCAACCCGAACGTCGTGCGCATCTCGCCGCGCTCGCAGGGGGCCGCGCAGGCCGTCATCGAGGCGCTGAACGAGTCCCTGGCGGAGGCCCACCCGGCCATCGCGCAGACCCAGCGCATGATCACCTACGGCCGCGACGAGGCCGTCACGTCGGCGTTGTCCGCGGCCTGCGACCTGCGGGTCATCTGGGGTGGCGACCGGTCGGTGGCCGAGGTGCGCAAGTCCGCGCTGGCCCCGCACGCCCGTGACCTCACGTTCCCGGACCGCGCTTCGTTCGCCGCCGTCTCGGTCGCCGGCTGGGAGGCCGCGACGCCCGAGCAGCGCCGGGACGCGGCCATCGGGTTCTACAACGACTCCTACTGGTTCGACCAGGCCGCTTGCTCGTCGCCGCGCACCCTCTTCTGGGTCGGCGACGCCGAGCGCGCCAGGCCGGCCCGCGAGGAGTTCCGCGCGCTGCTCGCCGAGGTAGTGGCGAGCAAGCAGTTCGTCGTCGAGCCGGCGATGGCCGTGCAGAAGCGCGTCTCCGCGTACGGGGTCGCCGCCGAGGGCCACGCCACGGAGATCCGGTTCGAGGGCAACGCGGTCGCGACGCTCGAACTGGTCGCGCCCGCCGACGTGCCGCGCGAGTGGCTCGGCGTCGGCACCTTCCCGCAGGCGACGATCGCCGACCTGGCCGAGTTCGGCCGGATCGTGCAGCGCAAGGACCAGACGCTCAGCGTGTTCGGTTTCGACCGCGACGAGGTGATGACCTTCACCCGCTCGCTCGCCGGGCGTGGCATCGACCGGGTCGTCCCCTTCGGGTCGGCCCTCAGCTTCGCGGCTGTTTGGGACGGCTACGATCTGCTGTCCGAGTTCAGCCGCATCACGACGGTCACCGTCTGAGTCGATGCCGCCTCAACCACCAACCTCCACCGGAGACCACAGGATGACCACTGTCGAGGCAGATGCGGACATCGCAGAGGTTCCGCCAGAGAGCACGAAGACCACCAAGGGCAAGATCATCCAATGGGGTCGCCGGCTCATGGTGGTCCTGGTCATCGGGTTCACCGCCTACGCGTTGATCACCAAGTGGAACGACGTGTGGCACACGATCTCCGCGGTGGCGTGGCAGTCGAGCCTGCTCAGCCAGATCGCGGTCATGGCGGCCATCGGGTTCAACACCATCGCGTGGCAGACGATCATCGACGACCTGGGCAAGCCGATCGGCGTGTTCCGCGGCGGCATGATCTGCCTGGTCGGTGGCCTCGGCAAGTACGTGCCCGGCTCGGTGTGGGCCTACCTGCTGCAGATGGAGCTGGGCCGCAAGGCGGGCCTCCCGCGTGCCCGCATCTTCACCGGCTCGCTGATCCAGCTCGGCGTAGCCACGGTCGCGTCGCTGCTGCTCGGCATCATGGCGCTGCCGGTCATCTTCAAGGAGACCCCGCAGGCGGTCTGGCTCTTCGCCCTGCTGCCGATCGGCCTCATCGCGCTGCACCCGAAGATCCTCACGTGGGGCACCTCGCTGGTGCTCAAGACGCTGCGCCGCCCGCCGCTCGACCACCAGCTGCGCTGGGGCACGATCGGCAAGGTCCTCGGCTTCTCCATGCTCGGCTACATCGCGTTCGGCGCCCACATGTGGCTGCTGGCGAACTCCGTCGGCGCACCCGGCGTGAGCGGTCTGGTGCTGTGCATCGGCGCCATGGCGATCAGTCTGACCGCCGGCCTGTTCGCGTTCTTCCTGCCGTCCGGTGCGGGTGTGCGTGAAGGCGTCATCGTCGCGGTGCTCGCCGCCAGCGGCATCGACCCGGTGCAGGGCCTGGCCTTCGCGGTCGCCTCGCGCCTGATGTTCATCATCGCCGACATCGTGACCGCGGGTGCGGCCGCCGGTATCGCGACGTACCGCAAGCGTCAGGCGGAGGCGCGGATCGCCGCGGCCGCCGCTGCCCAGTAACTCATTCAAGACTGATCGTTTTCGTTCAAAGAATCATTCCATCGATCCGGCGGACAGTTTCGTTACACACGGAACTGTCCGCCGGATGTGTTTCAAGCATCTCCAGATTTTTCTCGCCAGAGCGCCATTCTTCGGGCAGACTGACGGCGTTTCCTGCTGATCGAACCCACTGGTGGGGTATTCGGGTTCGGCGGCAGACGGATCAGATCCTGGGGGAGCAGCAGCATGTCTCGTCGTGCTGTCTCGCTCGTCGCTGCCATTGCGGCCGCGACGGCGGGACTTTTGCCAATCGTCACGTCCACCGCAGCCTCCGCCGCGCCCGTGGTGCAGCAGCAGGCTCCGGTCATGAGGGCGCAGGCCGGTGTGTGGGAGGACTCGCCGGTCTACAAGAAGTGGGTGGCGCTGGGCGGCGCCGCGTTCGCCGGCGACAAGGTCCACGAGGAGGTCGTCCAGGAGGACGGCATCCGCTACGCCAAGTTCTCCAAGAACGTCGTCATCACCTGGAAGGAAGGCGTCGGCGCCTTCTGGTTCTCCGGTGCCGTGGCCGCGAGGTGGCAGCTGTGGCTGGACACCAACGGCGTCACGAAGACCGTCGCCATCATGGACCAGGTGCAGACGAACCGCGGTTCCCAGCTCGGTGTCGCGTCCGCGTTCGACAACGGCAACTCGGTCTACTACTCGGATGCCTACGGCGCCTTCGCCATCAGCGGAACCAACCGGGCCAAGTACTGGGCCAACGGCAGCATCACCGGCCGGTTCGGCTGGCCGACCTCCGACGAGGTCATGCACACCGCCGGTGGCACCCACCAGAGCTTCAGCGAGGCCGTCAGCTTCTTCAAGAAGGCCGGCGACGAACAGCCGTACTGGATCAGCGGCGCGCTGCGTGACCAGTACAACTCCGACCACGGCCCCAACGGCCCGGCCGGTTGGCTGTGGCGCGACCAGGCGGAAGCCGCCAACAACGGCTGGAGCGTCGGCATCACCGGCGGCAACATCTACTGGAGCGCCGCCACCGGTGCCCAGCGCCTGACCGGTGACATCGACCTCAAGTACTACCAGCAGGGCGGCCCCGGCGGTCACGCCGGTTACCCGACCAGCGGCGTCACGGCGGTTGGCGCCGGCACCGTCGCCACGTTCAAGAACGCCGTCGAGATCTACCACTCGCCGGCGACCGGTGCGCACTGGCTCAGCGGCGCGCTGCGTGACCGCCTCCGCAACGCCGGTGGCGTGACGGGTTCCCTCGGCTTCCCGACCTCCGACCAGTTCGCGACGAACGGCCCCAACGGCCTGTACGTCCTGTTCGGGCCGAACAAGGTCATCCTGTGGGGTCCGAGCACCGGTGCGCAGATCGTGGGCGACCAGTACCTGGCGAAGCTTCGCGCTGACGGCGACGTCTACTACTACGGCCTGCCGAACACCGAGATCAGGCAGATCGGCCCGTACAACTTCCAGGAGTTCCAGGACGCGTCGATCTTCGACGGCAACGGCCGCAGCACGATCACCATCGGCTGGGACTTCCGCGCCGGCTGGTGGCAGCTCGGTGGCTACTCCGGCCAGCTCGGCATGGCCACCAGTGACGTGCAGTTCGGCTCGGAGCCGAACACCTTCGTCCAGCTCTTCGACGGTGGTTACCTGCTCTGCGACTACAACGAGAACCAGTGCTACTACGACTACTGGACCTCGTCGTCGGCGCAGCACCAGGCCGCCTCGCAGCCGAAGGTGACCCTGGAGCAGGCGAAGACCGAGGGCACGAAGCTCGGCGCCGCCAAGTCGGCTCCGCGCAAGTGATCTTGCAGTTCTGAAAGGTGAAGGGGCTGGTGTCCGCACTCGGACATCAGCCCCTTCTCATGTTCGTGCAGTTCACACGGGGGTTTTGAAAGCATGTCCGTCAGACGTTCTGTCGCGCTGGTCGCCGCCCTCGCGGCGTCGACCGCCGCACTCATGCCGATCACGCTCGGCACCGCGAGCGCGGCTCCTGTTCCGGTCCACCAGGCCGCGGACGACGAGGTCGTGCAGCTGCCGGCCGGTCGGTGGGAGGACTCGCCGATCTACGCGAAGTGGCAGGCCCTCGGCGGCGCCTCGTTCGCCGGCGACAAGGTGGGCGACGAGATCTACCTGTCCAACGGCATCCGCTGGGCCAAGTTCGCGAAGTACGACATCGTCATCACCTGGAAGGAAGGCCTGGGCGCGCACTGGATGTCCGGTGCGATCTCCCGGCTGTGGCAGCCCGGCGACGCCATCGTCAAGTCGGCCGCGACCATGGACCAGGTGCCGGTGAGCCGGGGTTCGCAGGCGGGTGCGGCGATCGCCTACGACACGGGTTACTCGGTCTACTACTCCGACGCGTACGGCGCGTACGCGGTCGCGGGCAAGCAGCGCGACAAGTACTGGGCCAACGGCAGCGTCACCGGCAAGTTCGGCTGGCCGATCAGCGACCAGATCGCGATGGCCGACAACGGCGGCGTCGAGCAGCGGTTCAGCGAGGCCGTGAGCCTGTTCCAGCAGGTGCCGAGCGAGTCGGAGACGTACTGGATCAGCGGTGCGCTGCGCGACGAGTACCGCGAGAAGGGTGGCCCGAACGGCTTCGGCTGGCTCACCCGGGACCAGGTCGCCGAGGCGGGCAACGGCTGGAGCGCCCAGGCCGCGAAGGGTTCGATCTACTGGTCGGCCTCGACCGGTGCGCACGCCCTCTCCGACTTCAGCACCGGCGGGTACGTGAACAAGGGCGGACCCAACGGCCACCTCGGCTATCCGACCACGGACACGAGCGAGCACGACGGCGGTGAGACCACCGACTTCAGCACCGGCAAGACGCTCTACGCGAGGGTCCAGAGCAGCGGCTTCATGTGGATGGGCGGCCGGGTTCGCGACACGTACGACGTGAACGGCGGCACCGCCGGTCCGCTGGGCTGGCCGCGGTCGGACCAGACGCCCGCTCCCGGCACGGACGGCCAGTACGTGAGGTTCGGCGACAACTTCGACAAGGTCATCCTGTGGGGCCCGCGCACCGGTGGGAGCGTCGTCGGCGGCCCGATCCTGCAGCGTCTGCGCGCCGATGGTGACGTCGCCGTCTACGGCCTGCCGCAGTACGGCGAGATGACCACGGGCGAGTACCGGTTCCAGCAGTTCGAGAAGGCGACGGTGTTCGTCCGCGGCAGCAACGTCTACACGCTGGGCTGGGACTTCCGCGCCGGCTGGTGGCAGACCGGCGGCACGCAGAGCCCGCTCGGCATGGTCGCCTCGGACATGTACCTGGTCGCGAACAACGTCATTCAGCAGGAGTTCGTCAACGGCTGGATCACCTGCGACTACAACGTCGGCGAGTGCTACTACGACCTGAAGCAGTCGGCGGCGCAGGCGACGTCGAAGCCGACGCTGGAGCAGGCCCGCGAGAAGGGCACCAAGTTCCGCGCGACCGGTTCCGGTCCGCGCAAGTGATGTTGTGAAGAAGAGGGCTGGTGCCGGGCAACCGTCACCAGCCCTCTTGCGTTCTCGTCCTGGGGGTTGAGAAACATGTTGATCAGAAGTTCGGTCGGGTTGGCGGTCGCCGCCCTGGTGGCGTCGTTCACGTGGGGGAGTGCGAACGCCGCACCCGCCGACGAGTGGGAGAAGTCGCCGGTCTACGCCAAGTGGCAGGCGCTCGGCGGTGCCGCGTTCGCCGGTGAGAAGGTCGGTGACGAGGTGGTCGTGCCCGGCGGCCGCACGCGTTGGGCGAAGTTCTCGAAGTACGACATCGTGATCACCTGGGGTGACACCGCCGGTGCGCACTGGATGTCCGGCGCGATCTCGCGCAAGTGGCTGTCCAACGACTACGTGTTCAAGTCGGTGCCGACCAACGACCAGGTGCCCGTGAACCGCGGTGGGCAGGCCGGCGCGGCTGTCGACTTCGGACCCGATTCCTCGATCTACTACTCCGACGCCTACGGGGCGTTCTTGGTCACCGGCGTCGAGATGGACGTCTACCGGTCGAACGGTGGTGTCACCGGCAAGTTCGGCTGGCCGGTCAGCGACCTGCTGCAGCTGGGTTCGGGGTGGGAACAGCAGTTCAGCGAGGCGGTGAGCATCTACCGCGAACCGGAGCGGTGGGGCTTCTGGATCAGCGGTGCGCTCCGCGACAAGTTCCGCGCCGAGCTCGCCGCGGGCCGTCCGAACTGGCCGGCCGCCTCGCAGATGCCGGAGCCGGACGGCGGCTGGTCGATCAGGATGACCAGGGGCGCGATCTACTGGTCGGCCTCCACCGGAGCGCGCCTGGTCGAGACCTCGACGGCCGATTACTTCAACTCGGAGGGCGGCCCCAGACGCTTCGGCTATCCGACCTCGGACAGCGCGGCGCACCACAACGGGTTCATCACCGACTTCGTCGCCCAGACGACGTTCTACCGCGGTCCTGACGACTCCATCGCCTACTGGATCAGCGGCCAGGTGCGGGACACCTACCGTGCGCAGGGCGGCCCCGGCGGGTCGCTCGGCTGGCCGAGGTCGAGCCAGCACCCGGCGCCGGGCACCGACGGCCACTACGTGCTGTTCGGCGACAACAGGGACAAGGTGATCCTGTGGGGCCACCGCACCGGTGGCCACGTCGTCCAGGGCTCGATCCTGACGAAGCTGCGCAACGGCGGTGACGTCGCGGTGTACGGCCTGCCGCAGTTCGGTCAGCTGCCCGCGGGGCCGACGGCGGAGTTCCAGCAGTTCGAGAACGCCAGCGTGTTCCTCCGCGCCGACAACCACGTTCCGACGCTGGGCTGGGACTTCCGCGCCTTCTGGTGGGACCTCGGCGGGCTCTCCAGCCCGCTCGGCCTTCCGCAGGGAGACGTCCACCCGCTCGGCAACGACAAGTTCCTGGTGCAGAAGTTCGACAACGGCCTGATGTGGTGCGACTACGAGGTCGGCGAGTGCGGCTACAGCATCTCCGACGGCAACTCGCAGGCCGCGCTGAAGCAGGCCGCCCGGGAGAACTCGAAGTTTCGCGTGCGACTACAAAACCGGTGAGTGTTATTACGGCATGAAATAGAGGCCCAGAAATCCCCCGTGACCACGTATGGTCCGCGCAACTGATTGCGCTGGGGGTGGAAGTTGTACGTCAGACGTTGCTTTGCGGTGGTCGCCGCCTTCGTGGCGGCGACCGTCGTCGTGCCCGGTACGGCGCACGCCGCCGAATGGGAGACCTCGCCTGTGCGTGCCAAATGGCAGGCGCTCGGTGGCGCGTCGTTCGCCGGTGAGAAGGTCGGCGACGAGGTCGTGCTGGAGAACGGCATCCGGTGGGCCAAGTTCGCGAAGTACGACATCGTGATCACTTGGCGCGAAGGTGCCGGTGCGCACTGGATGTCCGGTGCCGTCTCACGGCTGTGGCTCGGCACCAGCCCGGCCACGTCGGCCGCGATCATGGACCAGGTGCCGGTCAGTCGCGGTGCACAGCTGGGTGCCGCCACCGCCTACGACACGGGGTACTCGGTCTACTACTCCGACGCGTACGGCGCGCACGCGATCGGCGGTGCCGCGCGCGACAAGTACTGGGCGAACGGCAGCGTCACGGGCCGGTTCGGCTGGCCGATCAGCGGTGTCGTCGACGTGTACACCGGCGCCAAGGAACAGCGGTTCAGCGAGGCCGTGAGTTTCTACCAGGCACCGGGCCAGGCGCAGCCGTACTGGATCAGTGGCGCGCTTCGGGACAGGTACTTCTACTACGGCCTCGACAAGGGTCCGCAGGGCCCGCTCCGGGCCGACCAGGTCGAGCAGCCGGGCAACGGGTGGAAGGCCCAGTTCGAGAGCGGTGCGATCTACTGGTCGGCCGCGGCCGGAGCGCACATGCTCAATGCGGAGATGAACGACACGTACCAGGCGAACAGCGGTCCCGTCGGT
This sequence comes from Lentzea alba, assembly GCF_011067745.1. Classification (GTDB taxonomy): domain Bacteria; phylum Actinomycetota; class Actinomycetes; order Mycobacteriales; family Pseudonocardiaceae; genus Lentzea; species Lentzea alba. Next base: position 59,226 of record NZ_JAAMPJ010000006.1, on the reverse strand, counting down.
GCGTTCGGCTACCCCAAGACGGACACCTCGCCCCGCACCGGAGACTCCGGTTCGGGGAACATCGCCGAGTTCACCGGCAACGTGACGCTGTACCAGGGGGCGGACGTCGGCGGCGCCTACTGGATGGGTGGCCCGGTCCGCGACAAGTACGAGGAGAACTGGCGCAGCCCATACGGCCAGAAGCTCTACTGGCCGACGTCGAACCAGACCTCGGCTCCCGGCACGGACGGCCAGTACGTGCTCTTCGGTGCCGACACGGTGCTCCTGTGGGGGCCGCGGACCGGTGGACACGCCATCCGGGGCGAGGCGCTGAGGAAGTTGCGCGCGGGCGGCGACGTCGCGGTGTACGGCCTTCCCCAGTTCGTCAACGGGACGGAGTACGGCCAGAACGGCTTCGTGCAGTTCGAGCGGGCCTCGATCTTCGTCACGGAGAGCTACAGCGTGACCATCGGCTGGGAGTTCCGCGACGTCTGGTGGCTGACCGGCGGTGGGAACAGCACCCTCGGCCCGGCCCGCGAGGACCAGCACATGATCGAGCCCGGCGTGTGGGTGCAGGGCTTCCAGCACGGCTGGATCGTCTGCGACTACAACATCGCCGAGTGCCGCTACGGCAAGCAGATCACGGCGGAGGAGGTTCGGCGCGAGGGCACTAGGGTCGCCATCGCCCGCCGTTGATCTTCCTGCACGTGAGAGGGCCGGTGTCCGTCAGGGCACCGGCCCTGCGCTACGTAGACTCCGGGCATCCCCAACGTCCTGAGGAGCATCGTGAGCAAGGTCCACCCCAGCGCCTTCGTCGGCGAAGGCGTCGAGCTCGGTGAGCGGGTCACCATCGGCCCGAACGCGGTCGTGCTCGGCCCCGCGCGCATCGGTGACGACGTGTGGATCGGCCCCGGCTGCGTCATCGGCACCCCGCCGGAGATCAGCAGCGAGCCCCACAACAGGGCGTGGGACGGCGAGCTCGCGCACATCGGCGTCGAGATCGGCCCGCGCACGGTGATCCGCGAGCTCAGCACGATCCACCAGGGCAGCTACCGCCCGACCAGGATCGGCGCCGACTGCTGGCTGCTCAACCGCGTCTACGTGGCCCACGACTGCCAGGTGGGCGACGCGGTGACGTTGTCCGCCGGTACCAGCCTCGGCGGTCACATCCAGGTCGGCGACCGCGTCAACGTCGGCATGAACGCCGTCGTGCACCAGCGCCGCGTCATCGGCCCCGGCGCGATGGTCGGCATGGGCAGCGCCGTGACCAGGGACGTGCCGCCGTTCGCCAAGGCGTACGGCAGCCCGGCCAAGCTGCACGGCGTGAACGCGGTGGGCATGACCCGCTCGGGCGTCCCCGAAGACGTCGTGCGCCTGCTCGACGCCGCCTACGCCGAGCTGCGGGTGCCGAGCGAGATCCCGGAGTCGCTCACCGAGGCCTTCGCCTGGTGGAACTCGGTCGAGCCGGCCCGCCCGCTCGCCCAAACCTTCTCCGGCCACCTCTGACACCTGCTGTCCGACTGCACGCGGGGGCCTTTCGTACTGTCACGCAGTACGAAAGGCCCCCGCGTGCCGGAAAAGCGGCGGGTTGTCCACATGTCGATCAACAGGTGGTGGCTCGGTCGCGACGCTGGTGTTAGAACCAGCGTTCCAGGAGTTGGGCCACGCCGTCTTCGTCGTTGGAGGCGGTGACTTCGTCGGCGGCGTCGAGCGCGTCTTGGTGCGCGTTGGCCATGGCGACGCCGTGGCCGGCCCACTCCAGCATCGGCACGTCGTTCGGCATGTCCCCGAACGCGATCACGCCGGAGGCCTCGATCCCGAACCGCTCGGCGACGTCGGCCAGTCCAGTGGCCTTGGTCACGTCCGCCCGCGAGATCTCGATCAAACCGACACCCGTCGAGTACGTGATCGAGACCTCGTTCCCGAGCACCTGAACGGCGGCCTCGGTCATCGCGGCGCTGCTCATGCCGGCCTGCCTGGCCAGCAGCTTCACCGCCGGGAACCCGAAGACCTCCGCCCGCGAGTACCGGCCCGCGTTCTCCGCCCAGGCGTGCAGGTAGTCGTGCTCGGCGAGGAACGTCGGGCCGTCGCCCACGCGTTCGGTGGCGAAGGTCACGCCCGGGATCACCTCGCCCAGGGCGTGCGCGATGTCGTGCAGCTGCACCGGGCCGAGATCGCGCTGCCAGACCACCTCGTCGGCGCCGATGTCGTAGAGCACGGCCCCGTTCGCGCAGACGGCGTACCCGGTGAGCCCGGCCTGCGTGGCGACCACCGGGACCCAGCGCGGCGGACGGCCCGTGACCAGCACGAACGGCGTTTCGGCGGCGAGCACTCGGCCGACCACGGCTGCCGTGCGCGCGCTCACGCGTTCGTCCAGGCCGAGCAGGGTTCCGTCAACGTCCGATGCGATCAACAGGGGCTTCTCCACGACACCCATCCTGCCTTGCCGCTTCGCTGTAATACGGACGTGTGGATACTGTTCGGTCGTGCGTATCGGCATCGTCATCTTGCCCGAACACCGCTGGTGGGTCGCTGAACACAAGTGGCGTGCGGTCGAGGAGATGGGCTTCCACCACGCGTGGACCTACGACCACCTCGGCTGGCGGACCCTCGTGGACGGTCCGTGGTTCGGTGCTGTGCCGACCCTGACCGCGGCCGCCCTGGTGACGTCGCGCATCCGGCTCGGCACCTTCGTGGCGTCCCCGAACTTCCGCCACCCCGTGCCGTTCGCCCGCGAGCTGATGACCATCGACGACCTGTCCGACGGACGGCTCACGGTCGGTCTCGGTGCAGGTGGGGCCGGGTACGACACCACGGTCATGGGTTCGCAGCCGTTGATGCCCGCGGAACGCACCAAGCGCTTCGGCGAGTTCGTCGAGCTGCTCGATTCGCTGCTGGTCCAGGACCGCACGACCTACGCCGGCAGCTACTTCAGCGCCGTCGACGCGCGCAACGCCCCCGGCTGCGTCCAGCGCCCGCGTCTGCCGTTCGTGGTGGCCGCGAACGGGCCGAACGCGATGTCCATCGCCGCCCGCTACGGCACGGGCTGGGTGACCACGGGCCCGGCCACCGACGACGTCGAACAGTGGTGGCGCGGAGTGGCGGAGATGGCGGAGCGGTTCGACGAGAAGCTGCACGAGATCGGCCGGATGCGCCACACCGCCGACCGGTACCTCAACCTGGACTCCGCGCCGGTGTACTCGCTGTCCAGCGTCGAGTGCTTCCGCGACGCCGCGGGCCGCGCGCGTGAGCTGGGCTTCACCGACGCCGTGTCGCACTGGCCCAGGCACGACGGCGTCTACATGGGCCGCGAGTCGGTCCTCGAGCAGGTCGCCGAGGACGTGCTGCCGGAATTGATCACGAAAAAGCCCTGATGATCAGCTGAAACGTCGTCCGAGGGGGCCTCAAGGCTGCGCAGAGTAGCCAGGTATCCTCGCTTGCCGTGAGCTTCGCAGGTTATGACCTGATTGTCGTCGGATCCGGATTCTTCGGTCTCACGGTCGCCGAGCGCGCCGCGTCCCAGCTGAACAAGCGGGTGCTGGTGCTGGAGCGTCGTGCCCACATCGGCGGTAACGCCTACTCGGAAGCTGAGCCCGAGACAGGAATCGAGGTGCACCGCTACGGTGCGCACCTCTTCCACACCTCGAACAAGAGGGTCTGGGACTACTGCAACCAGTTCACCGAGTTCACCGGCTACCAGCACCGCGTCTTCGCGATGCACAAGGGCACCGCGTACCAGTTCCCGATGGGCCTGGGCCTGATCACCCAGTTCGTCGGCCGGTACCTGAGCCCGGACGAGGCCCGCGCGTGGGTCGCGGAGCAGGCGTCCGAGATCGACACCAAGGACGCGTCGAACCTCGAGGAGAAGGCGATCTCGCTGGTCGGCCGCCCCCTCTACGAGGCGTTCATCCGCGACTACACCGCCAAGCAGTGGCAGACCGACCCGAAGGAGCTGCCGGCCGCGGTCATCAGCCGCCTCCCGGTCCGCTACAACTTCGACAACCGCTACTTCAACGACACCTACGAGGGCCTGCCGGTCAACGGCTACACCGCGTGGCTCGAGAAGATGGCGGAGCACGAGAACATCGAGGTGCGCCTCGACACGGACTTCTTCGACGTGAAGGACGAGATCCCGGCGGGCACGCCGATCGTCTACACCGGTCCGGTCGACCGCTACTTCGACTACTCCGAGGGCTGGCTGGGCTGGCGCACGCTCGACTTCGAGCAGGAGGTCGTGGCCACCGGTGACTTCCAGGGCACCCCGGTCATGAACTACAACGACGCGGACGTCCCCTTCACCCGCATCCACGAGTTCCGCCACTTCCACCCGGAGCGGGACTACCCGAAGGACAAGACGGTCATCGTCCGCGAGTTCTCCCGTGCCGCGGAGAAGGACGACGAGCCGTACTACCCGATCAACACCGCCGAGGACCGCGAGAAGCTCGAGCGCTACCGCGAGCTGGCCAAGAGGGAAGCCGCGGAGAAGAACGTGCTGTTCGGCGGCCGTCTGGGCACCTACAAGTACCTCGACATGCACATGGCGATCGGCGCCGCGCTCAGCGCGTTCGACAACAAGATCGCCCCGCACCTCACCGAGGGTGCGCCGATCAACGGCGACCTCGACTGATGGTGTTCTAGACGCATTTCGCCCGGCCGTACAACCTGTGCGGCCGGGCGATCGTCTTTGGACAGTGAGTACTATTGGCGCCTGACGCGCCGCGCCACCGCATACGTTCTGTGGCGGAAGCCATCCATGAAGCTGACCCGAACCGAGTGAGTTCGGTTCGCCGGAGGAAGCACGTGACCGAGCAGGCCAAGGCCGCAAGCGCCACCAAGATCAGCCCGACCCAGGTCCTGCAGCGGGTGATCATGCCGCGGGACGAGGACCCGCTGGACGTGCGGCCTCTCTACCTCGACGAGCCCGAGAACGTGCACAGCCACGTCTCCTCCCGGCGCGCGGTGACGGTTCCGACCTCGGCCAAGGTGTCCTTCGCGTCGTACTTCAACGCGTTCCCGGCGAGCTACTGGAAGCGTTGGACCATCGTCGAGGACGTCGTGCTGCGCATGACCGTGCGCGGTGCGGGCCGCATCGACGTCTACCGCTCCAAGGCGAACGGCGACACGGTCCACCTCGACGGCCAGGTCATCCGCAGCCCCAAGGCGTGGAGCCAGGTCGAGGTGCCGGTCTCGCTCAAGCCGTTCGAGGACGGCGGCTGGATCTGGTTCGACGTCTTCACCGACGACACGACCATGGAGATCGACGAGGCGGCCTGGACCACGGACCAGCCGCTGCCCGCGCAGACGGTCGCCATCGGCATGACCACCATGCGCCCGGTCGACGCGGTCATCGCACTGCGCGCCCTGGGTGAGGACCCGGCCGTCTTCTCCGTGCTGAAGAAGGTCTTCGTCGCCGACCAGGGTTCGGTCAAGGTCCGCAACACCCCCGGCTACGACGAGGCCGTCAAGGCCCTCGGCGACAAGCTGGAGATCATCGAGCAGGACAACCTCGGTGGCTCCGGCGGCTTCACCCGCGGTCTGTACGAGGCGATCGAGCACACCGACGCCGACCAGATCATGCTGATGGACGACGACATCCGCCTGGAGCCGGACGCCGTCCTGCGCTCGAACGCGTTCGCCCGCGCCGCCGCGCAGCCGGTCATCGTCGGTTCGCACATGCTGAACCTCCAGGCCCGCGCCCGCCTGCACAGCATGGGCGAGGTCGTCGACCTGGGCACCTGCTACTGGCGGGCCGCGCCGGGCGCGCTCACCGACCACGACTTCGGCGCCGAGTCGCTGCGCGAGACCGAGGAACTGCACGCCCGCATCGACGCCACCTACAACGGCTGGTGGATGTGCCTGTTCCCGCGCGAGGTCGTGCAGCGCACCGGTTACCCGCTGCCGCTCTTCATCAAGTGGGACGACGCGGAGTACTCGCTGCGCGCGCTGGAGAAGGGCTACCCGACGGTCTCGCTGCCGGGTTCGGCCGTGTGGCACATGCCGTGGACGGACAAGAACGACGCCACCGACTGGCAGGCGTACTTCCACACCCGCAACCGGCTGATCCTGGCCGCGCTGCACAGCCCGTACGACGTGCGGTCGACGCTGCTCAAGCAGGGTCTGAAGCTGTCGCTGCGGCACCTGCTGTCGATGGAGTACTCGACGGTCGTCGTGCAGCAGAAGGCGATCGAGGACTTCCTGGCCGGCCCGTCGAAGCTGTTCGACTCGCTGCGCACGGCGCTGCCGGAGATCCGCGAGCTGCGCAAGCACTACGCGGACGCCCAGGTGCTCCCGTCGGCGCGTGAGTTCCCGCCGCCCACCTTCGACATGGTGCGCGCGGAGCAGATGCTGACCCCGCCGACCAACCCGGTGACCATCGCGTCCGAGGCCGCCAAGGCGCTCATGCACAACCTGCGCGAGCCGCAGGCGGCTACGACCCAGCGCCCGCAGATCAACGTGCCGGCGTCCAACGCCCGCTGGTTCCTGCTGGGCAACCTCGACAGCGCCACGGTGTCGAACGCGGACGGCAGCGGTGTCGCGTTCCGCAAGCGCGACCCGAAGGAGTTCCGCCAGCTGATGAGGCGTGCGGTCCGCAACTACCGCCGGCTGTCCTCGGAGTGGCCGCGGATGCAGAAGGTGTACCGCGACGCGCTGCCCGAGCTGACCTCGGTCGAGTCGTGGCGCAAGGTCTTCGAGGCCAACAGCTGAGTCTCGTGATCTGAGGAGAAGGCCCCCGAACATTTGGGGGCCTTTTTCGTGGCAACCGCGCCCTGTCGCAGTGCGTCTTGCCTGCATGGGGGACATCAAGCGAGCTGATTTCTACGACGGACCAGCCCACGACTACCTGGGCTACTGGAAGGGCCGCGACTACGAGCACGAGGCCGAGCGCATCGCGATCGACCGGCTGCTGAGCGGTCAGCACTTCACGCACGCGGTGGACGTGGGAGGCGGCTACGGCCGGATCACCGCGCTGCTGCCGCAGTACGCGGACCACGTCACGCTGGCCGAACCGAGCAAGGTCCAGCTGGACAAGGCGGCGAAGTACCTCGGCGAGAACATCGAACTCGTTCAGGCGCAGGCGGCGGCACTGCCGTTCGCGGCGGGTTCGATCGACCTGGTCACGATGATCCGGGTCATGCATCACCTGCCCGACCCGACCGCTGAGCTGGCCGAGATCGCCAGGGTGCTGGACCCGGTCGGTCTGGCCGTCGTCGAGGTCGCGAACCTCGGCCACGCCCGCAACCGTCTCCGCCACCTCGGCCGGCCTGTTCCGGCCGAACCGGTGGACATCCGGTCGCCGGAGAACCGCCACGACGACGAGATCCCGTTCGTCAACCACAACCTCGACACCGTGACCAGGCAACTCTCCGACGTCGGACTGCACGTCGTGCGCAGCCTGTCCGTGTCGAACCTGCGCTCGGGCGCGCTGAAGCGGGTTGTGCCGCACCGCGTGCTGCTGCGGGTGGAACGCGCGGCGCAACCCGCGCTCGCCCGGTGCCGGTTCGGGCCGAGCATCTTCCTGCTGGTGAGCAAGAAGGGCTAACCCTTGATCCCCGTCTCCGTCACGCCGCGCACCAGGAACCGTTGCAGCGCGACGAACACGATCACCAGCGGCGTGATGGACACGGCGGCGGCCAGGAACAGCTGTTCCACCTCGATCGACTGAGCGGTGAGGAACGTGGACAGTGCGACCTGCACCGTCCACGAGTCCTGGTCCTGCGCGATCACCAACGGCCAGAGGAACTGGTTCCAGCTGGTGATGAACGCGATCACGCCCAACGCCGCGAAGAACCCCTTCGAGTTCGGCACCACGACCCGCCAGTACGTGCCCCAGTGGCCGAGGCCGTCCATCCGGGCGGCCTCCTCGATCTCCTTCGGGAAGTTCAGGAAGTACTGCCGGAACAGGAACGTCGTGAACCCGCTGAACAGCCCGGGGATCACCAGCCCGCGCAGGTCGGAGATCCAGCCGAGGGTGGAGACGACCACGAACGTCGGCACGAACGTGACCGCCGCCGGGATCATCAGCGTCGCGATCACCAGGTACAGCACCACGTTCGCGTACCGGTAGGGGATGCGCGCGAGCCCGTAACCCGCCAGCCCGCACAACACCAGCTGTCCCACCGTCTGCAGCACGGCGACCAGCAGCGAGTTGATCAGGCTGCGCACCAACGGCACCGCGGGGTTGGCGAACAGCTCGGCGAAGTTCTCCCAGCGGATCTCGCTCGGCCAGAACGTCCACGTCGGCGAGGTGATCTCCTGCTCGCTCGCCAACCCGTTGCGCAGCACCAGGTAGAACGGGATCAGGAACAGCACCGCGGCGACCGACAACGCCAGGTACCTGGCCACCCTCATCGCGTGATCACCTTGCCCTGCACCAACGTCACGCCGGCGATCAGCAAGGTCAGGATCATCGCGCCCGCGCTGCCGTGCCCGAAGTCCTGCCCGCCGGAACCCAGCGCGGTGTAGTAGAGGTAGATCAACGGCGGCCGCGCGAACGGCGGGTACCCGCGATCGGTGCCCAGCACGTTGTAGAACTCGTCGAACGCTTGGTACGCCGCAACGAGCAGCAACAGCAGCACCGCCACCGAGGTCGTGCGCAGCTGCGGGAGAGTGATGTACCGCAACGTCTGCCAGCCGCGCGAAGCACCGTCGATCCACGCGGCTTCGTAGAGGTGCTGCGGAATCCGCTGCAGCCCGGCGATGAACAGGATCATGTAGAACCCGAGCTGCAACCACAGCCGCAGGGTCACGAGCACGAGCCAGTACCAGGGCGGCGACGTCGAGACCGTCCACGCCACCGGCTCCGCGCCGAACCAGCCCAGCACCGTGTTCGCGAGCCCGAACCGCACGCCGTTGAAGATCGACAGCTTCCACACCAGCGACGCCACCACGTACGAGCACGCCGTCGGCAGGAAGAACACCGACCGGAAGAACGCCTGCATGAAGCTGATCTGGTTGACCAGCAACGCGAGCGCCAACGCCAGCACGAACGTCAACGGCACGATGAACGCCGCGAACACGCTGAACGTGCCCAGCGACTGGAGAAACGGCCCGTCGGTCAGCATGTCCGCGTAGTTGCCCAGCCCGACGAACTCGGTGGGCGTCACCGTGTTGCGCGCGTCGAAGAACGACAGCAACAGGCTCCACCCGATCGGCACGTACACGAACACGAGCAGACCGACGGCGAACGGTCCGACGAACAGCCAGAAGGCCCGACTGTGTTTCATTTCGCGGGCTTCATCCGTACAGGCGCTTCAACTCGTCCTTCACCTTCGCCGCCGCGGCCTTGAGCTCGTCGTCGGCCTTCGCGCCGTCCCGCACGACCCGTGACACGGCGTCGTTGAACGCCGTCCGCATCACCGACGTCCAGTCCGGCGGGTTCGACGCCTTCGCGTTGTCCCGCACGAACTTCACGGCCTCGGCACCCGCGCCGGAGGTCAGCTTCGTCGCCTTCTCCGCGAGCGACTTGCGCGGCGGGATGTGGAACCCGTAGCTGAGGTTGAAGTCCTCCTGGTAGTCAGTCCTCTCGATCCACAGCCACTTGACGAACTCCTTGGCCTCGTCGATCCGCTTCGACTTGGCGTTGATCATCGCGCCGAACGCCCCGACCGGCACGCTGGTCTTGCCGCCCGCGTTGAGCTTCGGGAACGGCAGCACGCCGAAGTCGTCGCCGAGCGCCTTCTGCACCGCGGGCACCGCCCACAACCCGGTCCACTGCATCGCGACCAGGCCCTGCGTGAACGCGTCCGGCTCCGCCCAGTCCTTCACCGCGCCGAGCAGCAGCGCGCCGCTGGAGTAGAGCTCACGCAGCTTGCCGATCGCCTGCGCCGCAACGGGATCGTCGAACCCGACCTGGTGGTCGCGCACGTAGTCGAGGCCCGCCGACCACAGCGCCGGGCCGCCCAGCACACCCCCGCCGCCGTCGTTGCCGGCGAACAACCCCTTCACGCCACCGGTCGTGAGGCGTCGGGCCGCGTCGATCAGCTCATCCACAGTGGACGGTGGCTGGACGCCCGCCTGGGCGAAGAAGCTCTTGCGGTAGAACAGCATCTGCATGTCCACCGCCTGCGGTACCCCGTAGATCTTCCCGTCAGCGGTGTGCCCGGCGAGAATCGAGGCGGTGAAGTCGCTCTTGGCGTCGCCGAAGACGTCGTCGAGCGGCACGAGCTGACCCGCCCGGACCGAGCTGATCTGCAGGGTGGACTCGAAGACGTCCGGTCCGCCGTCGGACAGCAGGCTCGTAGCGAGCTTGGAGTCGTAGTCGCCGGGGTTCCACTGCACGTCCACGGGGACCTTGCCGTACGCCTTCGCATAACGTTCCACGGCTTGCTGCACACCGGGTTCGCCGTATGCGTGGTACCACTGCCGCAGGGCCTGACCGTCGCCCCCGCGACCGGTGTTCGAGCCGCACGCAGCGAGAAGCATGGTCGCGGCGCCGGCGCTGAGCAGTCTGCGTCGAGAGATCACCCCTCACGTTTACTCCCCTTACTCGAAGTAAGCGATCACAACGTGCGAGAAGTTCACTACGTATTGTTGCCCCTGGGAGCCCGCAATCGTTTGCGTGTGGCCGTTTCGCACGATCTGGACGAGCCGGTCGCCGAGGTCCTCGGCGACCTCCGGCTCCACCGCGAGCGTGATCGCGTTCGGGTTGCCGGCCATGAAGAGCACAAGATGTTTGTTCATGAACAGAGCGGACCACTGACGGCGAACCTGGGACAACAAGGTTCGCTATCAGCGGTTCTGCTCGGGGCGGATCGCCAGCTCGCTCCAGTCGACCTCGTACACCTGGATGTCCCGGTTGCGGTACACCGCCTTCAACGCCGGCACGTCGTCGAGGTCCGTCATGCCGGGAGAGCGTTTGAAGTCGGCCATCAGCCCGCTCGACACCACGGCGTAGCGGATGTTGAGGTCGCGCACGATCCGCGCCGCCTCGGGATCGGTGCCGATCCTGTTGAAGCGGTCGAGCAGCACCTTGCGCCGCGGGCTGAGGGTGGCCGGGTTGGGGTAGTGGCCGACGATCGGTTCGGCGCCGCTCAGCGCGTACATCCAGACCGTGCCGTCGACGCCGTCGTTCATCACCCGCTCGCCCGGCTTGACGATCTTCCCGAGCTCCAGCAGTCCCTCTCGCTCCTGGTCGGTCACCACGGTGCTGCGGAACGTCCAGTGCAACCGGATCGAGTTGCGGTCCGTGTACCCGCCCGACACGAGGACATAGCCACCGGCGGCCAGTGCGGCGACCACGATCAGCACCACGTGCCCGCGCGGCTCCACCAGCTTGACCAGGTGGTTCAGCGCCCACCCGGCGGCCAGCGTCGCGGGCAGGACCAGCACGGCGACGAGCCGCCAGCGGTCGTTCCACCACGGCGAGGTGATCGCGGTCGCCCAGCCGGCGTCCACGGCGTCGGCCGCGACGAACAGCCCCAGGAAGATCACGTACGTGCCGAGCACCCACCGCCACGCCGGCTCGCGGAGCAGCAGGTAGAGGCCGAAGAGCGACAACGCGGCCAGCAGGTACTGCGGCGCCTCGGCCTCGTGCCCGAGCAGCACCGCGTCCCCGAACGCGCGCGACGGCGTGGTGATGGCGGGCCAGTTGTAGGCGGACGTCCGCCCGGCCATGGTCGAGGCGCCGAGCAGGTACGGGACGGCGATCACCGCGGCACCCACCGCGAGCAGACCCAGTCGAGGCAGGTCGCGGCGCAGGAACTCGCGTGGTGCGGGCACGGCCCGTTGCACGAGGTAGCAGAGCACGAGCAGGACGGCAACGAACATCATCGCGGAGTGCACGGCGGCGAGTCCCACCGCGACCACGGCCACCAGCACGCCGAGCCGGTCTGCCCGCGTGTCCAGCCACCGCACGAACAGCGCCAGGAACGGCAGGATCAGCGTCAGGCCCGCGACGTACGGGTAGAGCTGCCCCCACTGCCACAGGTCGAACGGATACGCCGCGAACGACGTGGAGACCAGCGCCGCAGCCGCTGCGAAGCCCGCACGGCCGCCGAACGCCTTGACGAGCGCGACCGTGCCCAGCGGCACCACGAGAGCCGCGGTGACCAGCATCCCGGTGTTCATCACCAGCGGGATCGTCACGCCGGTCAGCTTGTAGATGAGCGCTTCGAACGCGTGGTAGGCGTTCGGGTAGAAGGCCCCGGCGGGATTGTCCGGCACGTCGATCCAGCCGAACGCCCTGTTGCCCGCGTTGCCGGTCTCGGCGATGAACCGGATGCCGTTGCCGTGGTAGGGCGCGTCCCAGCCCTGCGGCACCGAATCGAGCCCGTAGGTGCCCTTGAGGACGGTCAGGGCGGCGATCCCGGCCGCGGTGATCACTCCCGCGACCACGGCGAGCGAGCCGGCGAGCGACCACGCGGGCTGGGTGACGGGCGTGCGGGCGAAGCGCTGGACGACCAGCAGCACGACCGCGATGGCGACGGTGCAGCCGAGCAGGACCCAGATGTTCCAGCGGAGCCCGGCGGCTGACGTCAGAGGCGCTCCCACGCCCACGATCCCCATCGTGATGGCAGGGGCCGAACCTGCGAGCAGCCACCCTCGAAGACCGAGGATGGCTGCCAGCAGTGTTCCGGGGCCCCAGAGCAGGGCCGCCGTGAGAGCGAGTGCCTCTATCAGGGCCGGCCCAGACCGTTGACGTTGGTGAGGCCCGGGATGTCCAGCGGGTTCACGTTGACGACACCCTGCGGCGGCTGACCGGCGAGGGCGTTGACGTCGCGGACCTGGCGGATCACGTACAGCGGGCGGCGACGGGCGTCGTCACCGGCGCGGTACAGGTACTGGCCGAGCATCGCGGTGCAGCCGAGGTTCGCACCGGCCGCGAAGAGCACGACACCGACGATGATCCCGATCGCGTTCGGCGCGGACAGCGTGATCAGGGCACCGAGCAGGAAGCCGAAGATCGTGGCCAGGCCGACGCCCGTGAAGGCGACGCCCGCGACCATCATCAGCATGATCGGCATGACCGAGAACTCGACGAACGAGTCGAACACCAGCTTGATCTTCTTGCTGGTCGTCCACTTGCTGTCGTCGGCCGCCCGCGGCTTCTGCTCGAACGCCACGGTGGTCTGCTTGAAGCCGGCCCACGCGACGAGCGCCAGGATGTTGCGGTTGAGCTCCGGCATCTGGTTCACGACGTCCAGCACGGGACGGCTGACCAGCATCTGCGACGGGCCTTCCTTGGGGAAGGTCTCCGGCACGTCGGAGTGCTTGGCGAAGAAGTCGTTGAACTTCAGCGCCAGCTTGTTCGCGAGGCCCTTCGGCACCGAACGGACCGCGCGAACGGCCCACACGATGTCGTTGCCGGCGCGCCACTCGGCCAGGAAGCGGTCGATGACCTCGACCGGCTCCTGCAGGTCGGCGGACAGCGTGAGGGCGCAGTCACCGCGGCAGAGCGCGAAACCGGCGCTCAGACCCGCGTGCGAACCGAAGTTGCGGGAGAACGAGGCGACCCGGGCCACGTCCTGCTCGCCGAGCTCGGCGATGAACAGGTCGGCGGTGCCGTCGGACGAGCCGTCGTCGATGAGCACCAGCTCGAAGTCGACGTCCGGCTGGGACTCCTTGATCTGGCGGAAGAGCGAGACTGTGCCCTTCACGTTCGGGGCTTCGTCGTAGGCCGGCACCACGATCGACACCAGAGGTCGGCGCGTCTGGTCGGTCACTTTCGGTCTCCTGTTCCGACGGTCTCGCGGATCACGTCGTCCAGTGGCTCTTGGTCGGAGTTGCGTTGTGGCTCGTCACGGCGCCTGCGCCGCTGCGAGCGGTCGAGGAAGATCAGCCCCAGGGTCAGCACGATGCCCACCGCGCCGGTGATGAGGCCGATGGTCATGCCCGGCATGACCCAGTCGATCTGCAGTGTGCCCTCCCGGACGCCCTTCGGCAGCTCGACCTCGAGCAAACCGGCAGGTCCGAGCTTCGCGGGCACGTCCTGGCCGTTGACCTTGGCCACGTAGCCCGGCCACGCGAGGCGGGAGAAGACCAGCTTGCCGCCGTTCGCACCGCTGAACTTCACCTCTTCGCTGACCTTGCCGGTCATGCGGTCGGACTCGATCCTGGTGCCGTCCGGGTAGGACGACAGCCTGCCGTCCGGGAACGCGAGCTTGGCGTCGCGCTTCCAGACGACCACGCGGTCGGAGGACTCGGCCTTGTGCCAACCCTCCGGTGCAGGGACGTTCCGGGTGTCGATGAGGTTGTTCTGGACGACGACCGTTTCCGCGCGGAGCAGGTCGGCCAGCGGCTTGTCCGAGCCCTTCGGAGGAGTCCACAGGGACTTCCACGACTCGGGGCAGTCAACAGACCCGTTGTAGGCGGTGCAGAGTGCGGCGTCCATGGCGTTGAAACCGACACCGCTGTACGCGGTCAGGGCTTCGACGTTGGCGACGCTGAAGTTCGTGCCGAAGATGAAGTCCTGGTAGGCGCCACCGGGGTACAGATCGCCCGGTTTGACCTTCCCGATGTTGCTGAGCGAGACCGTCACGCCCTCGTAGCGGTGTTCGAACCGCTGTTCCAGACCCTTTTCGCTGGTCGGGAACTTGTAGTCGGCCACGCTGTAGTTGCCGGGGAACCACACGGTCTGCATCGCGAGGAAGCCGATCGTGCCGACCGCCATCACCGCGAAGCCCTTGAACGAGCCGATGCCGACCCGCAGCAGCACGAGCACCGCGACCATCACGATGACCATCGTGTAGGCCTGGCGCAGGTTGGTCTGCGGCAGCGCTGCCCAGCCGAAGTACGCCCCGACCAGCACGATTCCGAGCGAGCTGAGCGTGCGGGCCTTCGTCTTGGTCTTCTGCAGGCCCTCACTGGCCACGATCGCCCAGATGATGACCAGCGGGATGAAGAAGAACGGGATCAACCGGGCCGGCCAGCGGAACACGTTGAGGTTCGACGGGCCGAGCACCAGGAGCAGGTAGGCCAGCGTGTAGAGGTACAGGCCAAGCAGTTCCCTGCGCTTCTCCCACAGCACGCTCCAGCGGAACCACGGGAGCAGCGGCAGGAAGAACCACGCCAGGTAGAGCGCGGGGAACGTCGGGTTCTCGCCGCTCCAGATCTCCATCAACGGCTGCGCGGCCGGGTTGCTCATCCCGAAGAAGTCCTGCAGCTGCGGGGAGAGGAACCCGTCGTTGAACGTCCGGCTGTCCTTGCGGTAGCTCACCGACGAGGTCAGCGAGAACGGCAGGTACACGATCACGTTCAGCATCAGCACGGCGAAGCCGGCCGCGAACAGGTTGATGATCTTGCGCTTGTCGAACGCCAGCCACGCCTCGAGCGAGACCGCGAGCACGATCAGGAAGATCGACACCAGCACGTACGGGTTGCCGGTGGTCGCCGCGAGGAAGCCCGTGAGGACCACCCACGCCGTCGACTTGCCGAGCCGCGCGGTGCGCCTGGCCGTCCACCACACGTACGGGAGGAAGCCGTACGTCGTGAGGGCGTTGATCCAGGACGTGCCGTCCATGAACAGGACGTAGCCCGACAGCGGCAGCGCGGTGCCGATGGCCGCCGCGATCCACGGCCGTGCGCCGTACTCGCGGGCCAGCAGGAACGTGCCGATCGAGAACGCCACCAGGAACGCGAACTTCACGATCGTGATGCCGAGCGCGATGTTGTCGATCCAGCCGGTGCCCACGGCGAGGAGAACCTCGACCGGGTTCCACATGCCCGTGGCGACCTCGGCGGCGAAGTTGCCGCCGCGCCACATGTCGAGCTCGAGCAGCGGCATCCGGCCTTCGCTGAACGCCTCTCCGACCCGCTGCCACACCGGAACGGCGGCCGCGGCCGTGTCGTCCCAGAAGTAGAAGATGTGGTTGCGGTACATCGGGATGGCCGCACCGAGCAGTACCAGGACCACCATGGTGAGCGGTGGTGTCACGCGTTCCCGGAATCCGGGTTTGCCCGACTCCACCGCCGGGCTCAGAGTTGCAGTCATCTCAAGCAATCGGTTTCGAAGCGCTCACTTGCGGAAGAATTGCTCACGCCGCCCCAGGCGTACCAGGCGCAACCACTCGACGAAGGCCTTCGGGTCCTTGCGGACCCCGAGAAAGTACAGGCCGAAGCGGAAGACTTCCAACACGCCCAGCTTGCGCATGCCCGGCTGGGAGAGCAGGTAGCCGCGGTTGCGGTAGGTGTAGTAGCGCTTGACCGGGTTCTCCGGGTCCTGCGCGTGGAAGCGGCCACCGAGCATCGGCTTGAACTCGTCCGAGCCGTCCGGGTGGACGTAGGCGACCTTCAGCGACGTGCCGAACGGCAGTCCGCTGCGCACCAGGCGGCGGTGCACCTCGACCTCGTCACCGCGGAAGAACAGGCGGTAGTCCGGCACGCCGACGACGTCGAGCGTCGTGGCGCGGAACAGCGCGCCGTTGAACAGCGAGGCGATCCCGGGCAGGAAGTCGGCGCCCAGGTCGGCGGCCGAGCGCTTCCAGGTCAGGCCCCTGCGCAGCGGGAACGCGAGCTTGTCGGGGGAGTCGATGTTCGTGACGACCGGCGAGATCTCGGCGAGGCCCCGGCGCTCGGCCTCCTCCAGCAGCACGGCCAGCACGTTCTCGTCCGCCGGGCGGCCGTCGTCGTCGGCCAGCCACACCCACTCCGCACCCAGCGAGAGCGCGTGCAGGATGCCCAGCGCGAAGCCGCCGGCGCCACCGAGGTTGCGGTGCGACGCGAGGTACGTCGTGGGCAGCGGGCACTGCTCGACCAGGTCGTTGACCGGCTGGTCCGGGCCGTTGTCGACGACCACCAGGTGGTCGGGGACGCGCGTCTGGGTCGACAGCGCCTTGAGCGACTCGGAGAGCAGCTCCCTGCGGTGGCGGGTGACCACCACCGCCACCACGGAGCCCTTGGGCAGTGCCTCGGGGATCACTTACTCGCCACCATTTCCGCTGAGCACGGGGGTCGGGTCGTGCTCGTGCATCCGCTCGAACGGGTCGAAGCCCTTGTACGCGGTCAGCACCTCGCGCAGACCGCTGTGCATCTTGACGTGGCCCTCGTCCATCCAGATCGCGGTGTCGCAGAACTCCGCCAGGAACTCGTCGGAGTGGTTCGCGAACACCAGCAGGCCGGAGCGGGCCACCAGGTCCTTGAGCCGGTCGCGGGCCTTCGCCATGAACGCCGCGTCGACCGCGCCGATGCCCTCGTCGAGCAGGAGGATCTCGGGGTTGATCGAGGTGACCACGCCCAGCGCCAGCCGGACGCGCATGCCGGTCGAGTACGTGCGCAGCGGCATCTGCAGGTAGTCACCGAGCTCGGTGAACTCCGCGATGTCGTCGACGCGCTTTTCCATCTGCTTGCGGGTCATGCCGAGGAACAGGCCCCGGATCATGATGTTCTCGTAGCCGGAGATCTCCGGGTCCATGCCGACGCCGAGGTCGAAGACCGGCGCCACCTTGCCGACGATGCGCGACGCGCCGCGGGTCGGCTCGTAGATGCCCGCGAGCAGGCGCAGCAGCGTGGACTTGCCGGCGCCGTTGTGCCCGACCAGGCCGACCCGGTCGCCGTCCTTGAGGGACAGCGTGATGTCGTGCAGCGCCTCGATGATCGGGACCCGGCCCTCGGAACCGATCTTGCCGCCGACCTTGCCGAGCGCGAGCTTCTTCAGCGACCTCGACTTCGCGTCGAAGATCGGGAAGTCGACCGATGCGTTCCAAACGTCGATGCTGACCATGGGTGTCGACCTCCTCTAGACCCAGTAGGAAACGCGGGCGCGGTAGTTGCGCAGGATCACCAGCGCGGCGAACCAGCCGAAGACGGTGAAGCCGCCGACGATCGCCCAGTGGTGCCAGTCGACCGTGTGGCCGAGCAGCGGGGCGCGGACGATCTCGACGAAGTGGTACACGGGGTTGAGCTCGGCGATGAGCATGCGCCAGTCGCCGTCGCCGCCACCGGTGACCCGGTTCAGCACGCCTGCGTCCCAGACGATCGGCGTCATGAAGAACACCAGGTTGATGAAGCTGTTCACGACCGGCGGGATGTCGCGGAAGCGGGTGCTGATGACGCCGAACAGCAGCGAGATCCACACCGCGTTGACCGCGAGCAGCGCGAAGCCCGGGATCGCCAGCACGATGGTCCAGCTCAGACCGGGCTGCCACGGACTGGTCTCGCCGATCCGGTACTGGTGGTCGAGCGAGGTGAAGAAGATGGCGAGCACGACCGCGTAGACCACGAGGTTGTGCAGCAGGAACAGCACCTGGCGCCACACCATGCGCATCACGTGGACCGTGATCGGCGCCGGCAGGTGCTTGATGAGCCCCTCGTTCGCGATGAAGACGTCGGTGCCCTCGGTGACGCAGCCGACGATGAAGTTCCAGACGATGAAGCCGACCGTCACGTACGGCAGGAAGGTCGCGACGTCCGTTTTGAACAGAACGGAGTAGAGCAAGCCGAGCGCGAGTGCTGTCGTGCCCATCGAGATCGTGATCCACAACGGACCGATGACCGAGCGGCGGTAGCGCTGCTTGATGTCCTGCCAGCCGAGGTGACCCCACAGTTCGCGGTGGTCCCACGCCTCGCGCACGTCGGCGAACGCGCGCTTGAAGCTGCGCGACTTGACGGCAGGCGGCGCCTCGGGGTGGTCGGGGGTAGTGGTGGCTTGCACGAGGACTGAGCGTACCGGCGCCCTGGGAACGACCTGGACGCCGGTACGTCACGGAGTGGTCACCGGGCCGGGATCTTGATCACCTTCATGGCGACCTGCTCGTTGTCGTAGGTGAACGCCTCGTAGCTGAACTCGATGCCGGTCTGCTCGAGGTACTCGGTCCACGCCTTGTGCTCGTGGTCCTGCCAGCCCGGGAAGTTGAAGTACTCGTCGAACAGGATGACGCTGCCCTCGACCAGGCGGGGCCCGACGAGCTCCAGCACGGTCTTGGTCGAGGAGTACAGGTCGCAGTCGACGTGCAGGAACGTCACGGGGCCCTCGTGGGCCTCCAGGAAGCCCGGCAGGGTGTCGTCGAACCAGCCCACGACGAGCTCGGCGCCCGGCACCTCGGGCAGGCCCTCGACGTTGAACGTGCCCGCGGGGAAGCTGTTGCGCCAGTTCTCCGGCAGCCCCTCGAAGGAGTCGAAGCCGTAGACGCCGGCACCTTCGCGAGCGGTCGCGATGATCTTGAGCGTGGTGCCCGTGTAGACGCCGAACTCCAGCGCGAGGCCGTCCTTCGGCGCGAGCGACAGCGCGTACTCGAGCGTCTCGTGCGGGTGGCCGAACTGCGGGGTGTGCGGCATCTCGTCGCGCACGAAGTTCGCACTCTGCAGCGCGGCTTCCGCTTCTCCCTGGAACACGAGGTCGCGACGTGTGCGCACCTCCAGCTGGCGCGTCTGCTCCACGGCGCGGTCACCCTGGTGACGGATCTCGACGCGCAGCTCGTCGACCTGTTTCTGCAGGTCGTCGATCTGGGCACGGATAGGCGCCACGGCATCTGCGACGAGTTCGATGGCCTTGATGCGCAGTTTGTGGCGCAACTGCTTGGCGGACAGGCCGCGACGCACCTGCTCGAGCACGATGGCTCCTCTCACGGGAAGTTCAGCGCGCATCGTAGGGCCACCACCCGGTACCTCGGCTAGAGGTACTGGCCGGTGCCTTTGCCCGTGGTGGCACCGTCGGTGTTCTCGCCACCGCTGCCGGCGGGCAGTGCCCGGCCGCGCATCTGCTCCAGCTGTGCCCGTGCCGCCATCTGCTGGGCGAACAGCGCCGTCTGGATGCCGTGGAACAGGCCCTCCAGCCAGCCCACGAGCTGGGCCTGCGCGATCCGCAGCTCGGCGTCGGACGGGGTGCCGTCCTCGGTGAACGGCAGCGAGAGCCGCTCCAGCTCGTCGCGCAGCTCCGGCGCCAGGCCGTCCTCGAGCTCCTCGATGGACCGCTTGTGGATCTCCTTGAGGCGGTTGCGGCTCGCCTCGTCCAGAGGTGCCGCCCGCACCTCCTCGAGCAGCTGCTTGATCATCGTGCCGATCCGCATGACCTTCGCGGGCTGTTCCACCATGTCGGTGATGTCGCCGTCCTGGCCGCCGACGATCACAACGGGCTGCTCCTGGTTCATGGTCTCCATCCTTGCCTCTTTCGTTCGTTGAGGGTTATCCGGGTGGGGGCTGGCCGACACCGTGTTTGCCTTCATACGTACGGTGTGAGGCATGGCGTTCGACGTCGCACGGGTACGGGGGCTCTTCCCGGCGCTCGGCGACGGCTGGGTCCACCTGGACGCACCCGCCGGCATGCAGGTGCCCGAACAGGTCGCCACCGCCGTCTCCACCGCGCTGCGCGCCCCGGTTTCCGGCCCGGGTGGCATTTTCCCGGCCTCGCAACGGGCCCAGGGCATCGTGGACGCCGCCCGCAGGTCCGTCGCGGACCTCGTCGGTGGCGACCCGGCTGGTGTGGTGCTCGGTCCGTCCTCCGCGGTGCTGCTGCAACGCCTCGCCGACGTGATGACCGACGACTGGTTCATGGGCGACGAGGTGCTCGTGTCCCGGCTGGACCACCCGACGAACATCGCACCGTGGCTGCGCGCCACCCAGCGCACCGGCAGCGCGGTCAAATGGGCAGAGATAGACATCGAGACCTGCGAGCTGCCGAGCTGGCAGTACGACGAGCTGGTCACCGACCGCACCAAGCTGATCGCGATCACCGCGGCGTCCGGTGTCGTCGGCACCCGGCCGGACCTGGGCAAGATCTCGGCGGTGGCGCGGGCGCACGGTTCGCTGATGGTCGTGGACGCGTCGTCGGCCGCGCCGTTCGTGCCGCTGGACATCGTCGGCATGGGCGCCGACGTCGTGGCTCTTTCCGCTGGTCAGTGGGGTGGCCCGCCGGTCGGTGCGCTGGTCTTCCGCGACCCGTCGGTGCTGGAGCGCCTGCCGTCGGTCTCGGTCGACCCGGCCGCCCGCGGCCCGGAGCGGCTGGAACTGGGCCCGCACGCCTACCCGATGCTCGCCGGTCTGGTCGCGTCCGTGGAGTACCTGGCGGACCTCGACGACTCGGCTTCGGGCACGCGCCGTGAGCGGCTGGTCACGTCTTTGGGATCCGTGAAGGCCTACCAGGCCGGGCTGCTCGCTAATCTCATCAACGAACTGCGTTCGCTGCGACACGTGATGGTGATCGGCGACGCCATGCGCAGGGTTCCCTCGCTGGCGTTCACGATCGCCGGGGTCAAGGCGGAGGACGGCGTCGAACACCTCGCCTCGCGAGGCGTCTGCGCGTTCGCCGACCCCGGTCAGCACGGGGTGTTCTCGGTGCTGGGCGTCGGCGAGGTCGGCGGCGCCATCCGCGTCGGGCTCGCGCACTACACGAACGCGCTGGAAGTGGACGACCTGGTGCGGGCGGTGGCCGAACTGGGCTGAGTGTTTGGGAGATCTTGTTTGGACGACTCGCTGGCTCGCGAGCTCGCGGATCTCTCGGCCCTGCAGCGCATCGGCTCACTCAACACCGAGTACCTGCCGCAGCTCTCCGGCGACCTCCGCCCCGCTGCCCTGGTCGCGGTGATGGACGAGATCGTGCTCGGCGCCCGGACCGTCCTGGTGGAACTGGGCTGCGGCTCGTCGTCCGTCCTGTTGGCACGGTTGTTGCAGCAGCGCGGTTTCGGGCACCTGTTGGCGATCGAGCACGACGAACGCACGGCTGCTTTCGTTGCCTCACAACTACGTCGCGAAGGCCTCGGCTCGGTCGCGCGCGTTGTGCACGCACCGCTGTCGCGTCATCCGGCGGCGTTGTCGCGGCACGGCCAGTGGTACGCGCCGCAGCAGGTGCACGACGAAGTGCTCGGGTACGTCGAGCGGTTCGGTCTGGTGGACCTGTTGCTGGTGGACGGACCGGGGCTCGGCGACTCGCGTTATCCGGCGTTGCCCGTGCTGCGCGCGGTGCTGGCGCCGGGGGCGACCGTGCTGGCGGACGACGTCGATCGGCCGGACGAACAGGCGGTGCTGACGCGGTGGTCCGAGGAGTTCGGGCTGGAGTTCCGCACGGCTCCCCGGACCTCGCTGGCCGCTGCTACCGCTCTCGCCTGAGCAGCACCTTCCCGAAGACGTCGCTCGCCTCCAGCATCCGGTGCGCCTCCGCGGCGTTCGACATCGGCACGACCTGGCCGACGATCGGCTTGACCGCACCGCTCTCGATCAACGGCCACAGGTGCTCGCGGACCTGCGCCACGATCGCGCCCTTGCTGTCGACGGACCGTCCCCGCAACCCGGTCGCCATCACCGACGCCCGCTTGGTGAGCAGCTTGCCGATCGGCAGCTCGCCCTTCACGCCACCCTGCATGCCGATGATCATCAACCGGCCGTCCGGGGCGAGGACGTCGATGTTGCGCGGCAGGTAGGACGCCCCCATGTTGTCGAGGACGACGTCCGCCTGCTTGACCTCGGCCACGAAGTCCTGGGTCTTGTAGTTGACCGTGATGTCCGCGCCGAGCTCCGCGCACTTGCGCAGGCGTTCGTCCGAACCCGCCGTGACCGCGACCGTCGCGCCGAGCGCCTTGGCGACCTGGATCGCGTGCGTGCCGATGCCACCCGCACCGCCGTGCACCAGGAACGTCTCGCCGGTCTTCAAGCGGCCGTCCATCACGACGTTCGACCACACCGTGCACGCGACCTCGGGCAGCGCGGCCGCCGTGACGACGTCGACGCCTTGCGGCAGCGGCAGAACCTGCGGTGCTGGCACAGCGACCTTCTCCGCATAGCCGCCGCCGGCCAGCAGCGCGCACACCTCGTCGCCGACGTTCCAGCCGGTCACGCCCTCGCCGAGCGCCGCGATCGTGCCGGAGCACTCCAGCCCGATGATGTCCGACGCACCCGGCGGTGGCGGGTAGAAACCCTGCCGCTGCAACAGATCCGCACGGTTGACCGCACTCGCGGCAACGTCGATCAGCACCTCACCGGGACCGGGCACGGGGTCGGGAACCTCGGTCCACTGGAGCGCGTCCGGGCCGCCAGGTTCGCGAACAGTGATGGCATGCATACAGTCGACCGTAATACCGATCGACAGGTCCGGCACCATCGGATCATGAACGCTTGGCCGCTACGACAACTGGTCCTCCGCACCCCGCGCCTGGAACTGCGCCCGGACGACGACGAGGGGCTGTTCGAGCTCGTCGAGGTGGCGAAGCAAGGCGTGCACGACCCGGCCGAGATGCCGTTCTACGTGCCGTGGACCGACACGCTCCCGGACGACCACGGTTTCGGGATGCTGCAGCACTTCTGGGGCATGCGCGCGAAGGTCGCGCCGAAGGACTGGACGATCAGCTTCCTGGTGCGCCACGAGGGCGAGGTCATCGGCGTGCAGGACGTCGGCGCGCGTGACTTCGGCGTGCTGCGCGAGGTGAACACCGGCTCGTGGCTGGGCCAGAAGTACCAAGGCAACGGTTTCGGCACCGAGATGCGGATCGCCGTGCTGCAGTTCGCCTTCGACCACCTGGGCGCGCACATCGCTCGTTCGGCGGCTTGGCTGGGCAACCACGCGTCCAACCGCGTCAGCGCGAAACTCGGTTACGTGCACGACGGCACGATCGGTGCCGCACCCCGTGGCGAACGCCTTGAGCACGTGCGATTGCGCTTGGACGCGGCGAACTTCGTGCGCCCGGAGTGGAACGTCGCCGTCGAAGGCCTTGCTGACTGTGTTCAGCTGATCACCAGCTGAACACCCGCCGACCGATGGATTGTGTCCCACGTCTCCTTTTTGTGAGGGTTTCTTACATCTCGAACGAAGGGGAACGTTCATATGTCCGGCAGATCCAAGCTGGCGGCCGTGCTTGCCATCTCGGCACTGGTCGCAGCCCCCACCGCCACCGCGTCCGCCGCAACTGAACCCGCAGGCCCCGCACTCGCCAAGAAGCTCGCCAAGAAGGTGACCGTCGAGGGTGTCAACCGGCACCTCATCGCGTTCCAGCGCATCGCCGACCGCAACGGCGGCACCCGCGCCGCCACAACCCCCGGCTACGACGCCAGCGTCGAGTACGTCGCGGGCAAGCTCCGCGACGAAGGCTTCATCGTCACGACGCCGACCTTCAACTTCGACGTCCAGGTCACCGACGCCAAGCTCGCCAGCGTCGGCGGCGTGAACTACGAGGCGATCGTCATGACCGCCTCGCCGCAGACCCCGGTCGGCGGCGTGACCGGCCCGCTGCGCGTCGTCCCCGAAGACGCCACCACGGGCTGTGAGGCCACCGACTTCGCCGGCCAGGACTTCACCGGCTCCGTCGCCCTGATCCGCCGCGGCGGCTGCACGTTCGAGCAGAAGCACCTCAACGCGTTCGCCGCCGGCGCCATCGCGGTGCTGGTCTCGAACAACGCCGACGGTCCGCTGACGAACGTCACGCTGACCAACCCCGGCAAGATCCCGACCGGCGGCGTCTCCAAGGCCGACGGCACCACGCTCGCCGGCAAGGCCGGTTCCGCCATCACCGTCGACATGCGCTACCACCTCGAGACCCGCACCCAGCGCAACGTCATCGCCCAGACCCGCACCGGCCGCGCCAACAACGTCGTCATGGCCGGCGCGCACCTCGACAGCGTCGAACTCGGCGCCGGCATCAACGACAACGGCTCGGGTTCCGCGTCGCTGCTGGAGACCGCGCTGCAGCTCGGCTCGCGCCCGAAGGTCGACAACGCCATCCGGTTCGCCTGGTGGGGTGCCGAGGAGCTCGGCCTGATCGGCTCCGAGGAGTGGGTCCGCTCGCTGACGTTCGAGCAGCAGCTGGACATCGCGCTGTACCTGAACTTCGACATGGTCGGCTCCCCGAACGCCGCGTACTTCATCTACGACGGCGACGACTCCGACGCGGTCGGCGCGGGCCCCGGCCCGTTCGGCTCGGCCCAGATCGAGAAGGCCTTCGCCGACTACTTCGCGGCCAAGGGCGTCCCGACCGAGGGCACCGACTTCTCGGGCCGCTCGGACTACGGCGAGTTCATCGCGCAGGGCATCCCGGCCGGCGGCCTCTTCACCGGCGCCGAGGGCGTCAAGACCGCGGCACAGGCGGCCAAGTGGGGCGGCACCGCGGGCGTCGCCTACGACCCCTGCTACCACTCGAAGTGCGACAACCTCGGCAACGTCGACCGAGTCGCTCTCGGCCGCAACGCGGGCGCGCTCGCGTTCGTGACCGCGGCCTACGGCGTCTCGACCGAGGACGTCAACGGCGTGCCGCCGCGCTCTCAGCGCGCCGACGCCCGTTCGGCGGCCAAGATGTCGCTGACCGCGCACGAGGACCACTCGCACGCGGCCGTTTCGTAAGCAGCCTCTGAACGCGGAAGGCCGGGTCTCCCTCAGGAGGCCCGGCCTTCTCGCTTTGGCGCTCAGCCCAGGTTGTTGGTGTCGAACGTGTTGCAGCGCGCCGGATCGCCCGTCGACAGGCCGGTGTTGAACCACTTCTGCCGCTGCGCCGAGCTGCCGTGGCTGAACTTGGTCGTGTCGACCTGCCCGCCCCCGAGCTCGCGCTGGATGAAGTCGTCACCGATGCGCGCCGCCGCGTCCAGCGCCGCGGCCACGTCCTCCTTGGTGATGTTCGTGATCAGCGGCTGACCGTTGGCCGACGGAACCGTCGTCGCGGCCTTGGCCCACGCACCGGCGTAGCAGTCGGCCTGCAGTTCCAGGCGCACCGAGTCGGAGGTGGGGCCGGTGCGCGAGCTGACGCGGTCGGACGTGCCGAGCAGGTTCTGCACGTGGTGGCCGTACTCGTGGGCGAGCACGTAGGCCTCGACGAACGGGCCACCGGTCGCGCCGAACTTGGTGCGCAGCTCGTTGAAGAAGTCCAGGTCGATGTACACCTGGGAGTCGGCGGGGCAGTAGAACGGGCCGACCGCGGAGGTGGCGTTGCCGCAGCGGGTGTTCACGCTGTTGCGGAAGAAGTTGGTCTTGGTGACCTGATAGGTGTTGCCCGAGCGGGCGAACTGGTCGGTCCAGAAGCCCTGGATCGAGTTGATCGTGGCCACGACCCGGCAGTCGCTGTCGCGGTTCGCGTCGGCACCGGTCTTGCACTTCTCGGCCAGCTGGCCGGACTCGACCTGGGTGTTGCTGCCGAGGCCCTCCAGGCCGCCCGCCGGCAGCTGGATGCCGGTGAACTGCTGCACGAGGAAGTAGATGATCAGACCGACCACGCCGAGGCCACCGCCGACGCCGGCCACGCGGCCGCCGACGCCCCGCTGGTCCGAGACCTGGGAAAGATCGAGTTCCGCGCCTTCGTTGAACTGCACCGCAATCCTCCTGCCAAGGACCCCATGGGTGCCGCAAACGATAAAGCACGAAACATGCCTCGGTGCGGAGCCCGACGTCGGGGCACCGCACCGAGGCTTTCCCATTTGGTAGTGACGACTACGGCCCACGAAGGTTGGCGTGGGGCTCAGCCGGTGACGCCATGAGACGACACCGATGCCGAGCTCAACAGCGTCGAAGTGCGCCGAGCGACGCCGATGGCGCCTGGGCACCCGAAACCTCGTGTCCGTTGCTACACAGTCGCGACCGGACCGTTCACGTCCGATCCACTCGCGGGGATGCAACAGACCGCGTTTCGCCACAGCGAGGAGATACCTGCACAGCACCACCTACCCCTTCTGGGCGTGGCCTCCGGTGGTCTAGTTCATTCACCTTCCGGCGACCAGCTCGTTATCGAGCATGCGCTTGATCACCACATTTCTCAACACCTCACCCGAAACCTGAATTGGTGAAGTCGGACGGGTGACCTGCGGAGATCGACTGTGCAGACAGCAATCGCCCGGCGAGAGCCCACTCGCCGGGCGATTGTCGGAAAACGATCAGGAAACGATCAGGAAACGCAGAAAAGGCCCAGCTGGTCAGGCCTTGGTAACGCGACGCGCGCCGCGACGGGCCATCACGCCCGCGGACATCAGGCCCAGACCCACCAGCAGGAACTCCAACGGGTCGGCGCCGGTCTTCGACAGGTTCGGGATCGGCGAGGCCTGCTGCGACGCCTTCTCCCCGGTCTGCGGGTCGCCCGCGCCCGAGTCGTCACCGCTGTTGCCGCCACCGGCGTTGTCGCTGCCGTTGCCCCCGCCGGGGTTGCCGTTGCCGGGGTTCTCGCCCGGCTGCTCCGGCTGGGGGTCCTCGGGCTTCGGGTCCTCCGGCTGGGGGTCTTCCGGCTGCGGCTGCTCGGGCGCCTCGGTCTTGCCGCAGTCACCGCTCGCGGTGCCGAGCACGGCCGCGCTGGTGCCGCAGACCGTCACCGGGGCCTCGATGGTGCCGTTGGGCTCCTCGGGCTTGGTCGTGCCGCAGCTGCCGTCGCCACCGCCGGCGACACCGACCGAGTTGCCGCACACCGTGACGGGCGCGGAGACGAGCGCCTTGTCGCCCTGGACGCGCGCGGCGGGCTGCTCCTCACAGGTGGCGTCGCTGGTGCCGAGCACGTTGATCGCGTTGCCGCAGACCTTGACCGGGACGCTCACCAGGTTGCCGACGCGGATCTCGTCGTCGACGTTGAGAGGCACCGGAATCGCCTGAGCCCACCCGGCCGTGGCGACCATGATCCCGCCGGTCAGCAGTGCGGCGGACATGGTCCGGTTGAGGTTCTTGCGCATGACTGTTCTCCCTGGAGTGAATGACCTGTGCGTGGCTGTGGAGGCTTCGCACGGGTCAGTCGGGGGAGAACGTCGGTTCCTCCGCGCGCACGATGCGCGGCACGTCTTGTTGCTCGGTGCTGATGAGAGACGTCGTGGTGGTGGGCGGCCGCAGCGCGTGCGGCAGCGTGCCCGCCGGAATCTGGTTGCCTGACGTCGCCCCTGCGCCGCTTTGCGGGAGCGTGCCGGGGATCGGCTGCTCGGCCTGCGGTTGCGGCTGCCGCGGGACGGGCACGGGGTTCGTGGGCCGGGTCGTCGTCGACGGCGGCGCTGTGTGCTGTTGCGGCACCTCGGCCTGAACGGGCGTCTCGGCCGGGTTCGACGGTGCCCGCGGTGCCACGGGAGGCGGCGGCGCGGGAGTGTCGATCCGCGGGGCCGGTTTCGGCGGAGTAGGCGCGTCGGGTTGCTGAGGAGCGAGACCCGTCTCGATCTCGAGTCCGACATCGACGACGGGGAGCCGGACCTCGACCTGGAGCTGGTCGATCTCGACCTTGACGTCGGCGTTCGCCTCACCTGCGCTGCCCAGCAGCCAGGCACCGGTCACCAGACCGGCGAGCAGCAGGAGCCGACGCAACCAGGACATCGGCCCTCACCCTAGATCAAATGGAGCAACCGGGCACACGAAAAAGGCCATCTCGACGACTTTCGTCGCCGAGATGGCCTTTCAGCGCGGTCTGCGGTTACGGCAGTCGCGTGATCCGGTCGGTCGCCGGGGGCGCCTGGTTCGGGTGCGCCTTCAGGTAGGCGGAGAACGCGTCCAGGTCGATGCCACCGCCGGTGACGTTGGTGCCCTTGGTGAACTCGCTGAAGCCGTCACCGCCGCCCTGCAGGAAACTGTTGATCGTCACGCGGTAGCTCGCGTTCGGGTCGAGCGGAGTGCCGTTGATCGTGACACCCGAGATCTTCGAACCGAACGGCGCGGACGCCGACCAGCTGTACTTCAGGCCCGCGGAGGGCTGCAGCACGAACGTCCTCGTGGCGCTGAACTGCTGCTCCAGGACGTTCTTGATGTTCGCACCGGTCAACGTGACCGTCTGCAGGATGTTGCCGAACGGCTGGACGGTGAACGTCTCGCCGTAGGTGGCCACACCGTTGCCTTCGTTCTCGGTCGAGCTGGCGTAGGTGAGGTCCGAACGAACGCCACCGGGGTTCATCAGCGCGAGCACCGCGCCGTTGCCCGTGGTGGCCGCCAACTGCGAGTCGGCGATCAGGTTGCCGAGCGGCGACTCGCCGGACGCGACCGCGGCCCGCAGGATGTCGGCGGTGATCGTGCCGACCGGCCGGTTCGCGATCGGGCGAACCTTGGTCTTGGCGATGTCGACGATCGCCTGGATCTCCGGGTCCGGCGTGACCGTGCGCGTGACGATCTTGTTGTCGGCCTTCGTCTCGCCGCGGATCACGTCGCGCGTGCGGCGGTCGATCTTGAGGTCGACGACGCTGAGCTCACGCCCGAACGCGAGGCCCTCGATGAACGGGCGCGGGTTGCCGGCCGGGTCCTTGACCACGCAGTTGTAGTGCTGGTGGCTGTGGCCGGAGAAGACCGCGTCGATCTTCGCGCTGACGTTCGCCGCGATGTAGCTGCCGGGGTTCTCCGGAGCCACGTTGCACGCGTTGGGGCCGCCACCGGGCGACGTCACCTGGTCACCCTGGTGCACGAGCAGCACGATCGACTTCACACCGATCGCGTCGAGGAAGTTGGCGTACTTGTTGGCCGCCTTGACCTCGTCGCCGAACTGCAGCTCCTTGATGCCGTTCGGGTCGACCAGGATCGGCACGTCCTTGAGCGGCATGCCGATGAAGCCGATCGGCATCCCGTCGCGGATCTCCACCCAGAACGGCGGCAACGCGGGCAGCCCGGTCTTGGCCTTGGTGACGTTCGCACCGAGGATCGGGAACTGCGCGCCGGGGTAGGTGTCCCGGAACTGGCAGCCGTCCGTCGGGTGGCAACCCCCGCGCTGCATGCGCAGGAGCTCCTTGTAGCCCTCGTCGAACTCGTGGTTGCCCGCCGCGGTCGCGTCCATGCCGACCTTGTTGAGCACCTCGATCGTCGGCTCGTCGTGGAACAGCGCCGACACGATCGGCGACGCGCCGATCAGGTCACCCTGCCCGACGATGACGGAGTTCTTGACCTCCTTCTGGAGGTTCTTGATGTGCGTGGCGTTGAAAGCGGCGCCACCAGCGTCGACGGTCGTGCCGTCAGCCAGCACGACACGCCCGGACGACCCGGCCGGCGGCTCGATGTTGCCGTGCAGGTCGTTGATGCCGATCAGGCGCACGTCAACCGTGCCCCGACCGCGCAGTGACTGGACATCGGCCTGGGCAGGCCCGGTGGCGCTGATGACAGTGGCCGCGGCGGCGGTGATCGCCAGAACGGAAAGCCGTCTGAACGAACTCATGGGTTAGAAGCCCTCTCCAAGGCGTGGTTAACGCGCGTGTACGGCGCAGGAGTCTGCCTCGCCGACGCCACGTTTTCCAGAGCAATGACTGGATCGTCATGCGCGGGTTTAGCCTTGTCCGCGTGACGTCAAGTGAGCAGGAGCCGCGCTGGCTCGACGACGGCGAGATGCGTGCGTGGCGCACCTACGTGAACGGTTCCTCCATGCTCATGGATCGCCTGCACCGAGAGCTGCAAGACACCCACGGAGTGTCACTGGCGGACTACGAAATCCTCGTCAGGCTCTCCGAGCAGCCCAACCAGCGCATGCGCATGACCCAACTGGCAGAAGACGTGGCCTCCTCGAAGTCCCGCGTCTCCCACCAGGTGGCCCGAATGGAAAAAGCCGGCCTGGTGCTGCGCCGCGAGTGCACCGAAGACGGCCGCGGCGTCCTGGCCGAACTCACCCAGAAGGGCATGGCCCAGCTGGTGGAAGCCGCCCCGACCCACCTGCGCGGCGTGCGAGCCCACATCGTCGACCTCATCACACCGGAGGAGGGCGAGGTGCTGGCCAAGGTGTTCGACCGGGTCATGACACACCTGCGGGAGTCGAACGGCTAGGCTTCCCGGCTGACGCGGTTCGTGGTTCGCGTCGGGGAAGCGTGGCAGAGCGGCCGAATGCACCCGCCTTGAAAGCGGGAGACGGGCAACCGTCCGGGGGTTCAAATCCCTCCGCTTCCGCAGTTCAGAGGGGGTGTGACCGACCATTGCGGCTGGTCACACCCCCTCTGGTGTAGCAACGGGTGTAGCAACGACCTCAGCCCAGCTCGTCCGCGAGCCGCTTCAAAGCCTCCCGCTTGTCCTCAAGGGAGACGGCCGCGTAGATCATCATCGTGACCTCAATGTTCGAGTGACCGACGATGTCCCGGACGATGTGGGGCGGCACGCCGAGCCTGAGCAGCAGCGTCACGCAGGAGTGCCGGATGTCGTGGAAGCGCACCTCATCGAGGCCAGCGCGCTTCCGGATCGGGTACCAGCTCGACCGGAGGTAGGTGGGATCGATCGGCCCACCGAGGATCGTCGTGAAGATCAGTCCTGACTCCTCCCACCGATTCCCCGCAGCCTCCGCTTCGTCGTCCTGGAGGTCCCAGTGATCGACGAGCGCCCAGGCGACGAGCAGCGGCAACGGCATGACCCGCTCTGACCGGTCCGTCTTCGGCGGGACGAACACGAGCTTGGTGCCGACCCGCTGAAGCGTCTGCCGGATCTGCAACGTCGGCGCGTGCTGCTCCGCGCAGTCCTCACAGAACTCGTCCGCGTGTTCTGCGCACGGCTCGTCCCACCCGTCCCAGTCGATGTCCTTCCACCTCAGGCCGAGCAGTTCACCCCGCCGCATTCCGAGGTAGAGCGCCAGGACGTACAGAGCCTTCAGTCGATCGTTCTCCGCCGCCTTGAGAAGCGCCTTTGCCTGATCAGCGTTCAAGCCGCGGTTGATGTCATACCGAGGTGACTTGACCTGTACGAGCTTGGCCACGTTCCGCGGGATGACCTCTTCCCGCATCGCGTGCGTCAGGGCGTTTCTCAGAACGGCGTGGATCTGCTGAACGGTCCGATCAGCCAGCACCGTCTTGCAGCACTTTCCCTTGGCACAGCAACGCTGAGCGTCCTTCGGCCGGTTGGCGTCGATCTTCTCTGCGCAGCACCGGCAGTCGTGCCGAAGCCGCGTGATGAAGGTCCGGACGTCCTGCGCCGACAACCGGTGCAGCTTCTTCGTTCCGAGGTTGGGCACCAAGTGCCGCCGCACAACCACGCCGTACCCCTCGACCGTCCGAGGCCTCTTGGTGGCGGCCACGTTGGTCATCCAGTACTTGAGGTAGCTCTCCAGCGTCCACGTCTCCGCAGCTACCGGGATGCCGGCATCTGAGTCCGCGATCTTCTTGCGGAGCTTCTTCCAGCACTCCGCCTCCTCAGTTGCCGAAACAGTGACGCGCTTGCGATGCCCGGTCGTGGTGAGCACGTAGGCCGCACCGATCCACATCCCGTCTTTGCGCTGGTAGACCGAGCCCTCACCGTTGGACCGCTTGCCCCTGGTCATCACGCCGCCTCAGCGATCAGCCGGGACAGGTACGCCTGAACCGACGAAGCAGGAACCCGCCGACTCCCGCCGATCTTGATAGACACCAGCTCGCCAGCCCTGATCAAGTCGAACACCTTCGTCCGACCCACCCGAAGGGCGCGAGCAACCTCCTCGACGCGGTACGCCATGTCGTTCATCTCTTCCCCCTTGGTTGATCAAGCCGCTTGCGGTGTTGCCGAAAGATCTGGCGGTTCGGCCGCGAGCAGTGCGCGGTCGTACTCGGCCTTCCACGTCACGCGCTGAGCGATGGCGTGCATGAGCAGATGAGCCCGTGGCGGCACGTTCGGGTCGCCGGGCCGGACCTTGTACCAGACGAGCCGGGCTGGGTCCTTCTCAGGCTTCTCAATCCCCACGGCTTTGAGCGCCTGGAGCACGAACCGCTTCCGGTCGGCCTTGTGATCCGCCAACGTCTTCCCAGACCACTTGCGGGACACCAGAACCCGCCGCCCAGGCAGCCCGAGCGTCGCCCTCCGGTGAGCCCGTCCCTTGCAGCGTCCAGCGGTCGTCCGCGAGTTGGCCCCGCGTGGCTGGATGCCATAGAGGAGCCAGTTCGCGCACCGGTCAGAGCACGGCGTGACTGCCAGCTCGTCCGCCAGGCGGTCCGCGTGCCTGCGCTGTCGTTCGGTGTCCTGCTCGACCACCTCACCGATGGACTTGGTGAGGTACTTCGTCAGGTAGCCGATGTGTCGCCCAGCTTCCTCAGACCCGCCGAGGATGCCCTTGGAGTGCACCTGTCGCCCGAACTTCACGACGTGCGCCGGTTCCTCGACCTCCGCGTCTTCCCAGGTAGTCAAGGCCGTACCGGTGTCCGGGTCGATGAACGCCTTGGCGTTGCTGTCCCAGACCGGCAGCCGGTCCACGTAGACGCGTTCGTCGTGGTTGGGCCACCACACCTGGTGGTACGTGGCTGCCGTGACCAGCCGGATCACTTCGTGCGGGATGGAGCCGCGGAGCGCTGCGTGCAGGTGCGGCGCAGCTCGCTTCTGCGGTTCGACCGTGGCGAAGTACTGGATGTCCCAGCCAGCGACCCGCCGGAGGTTCTGCCACCACCGGTCAACGAGGCTTGCGAAGTGGACCGCATCCCTTGCGGCACGGCGATAGTCGTAGCTGTCCGGATCGACCGGCGTGCCGTCCTCGCGCACCTTGCCGTAGGTGTCGAGGGTGAGCGTCACGAACATCGAGGGACGGAAGGCTCCCGCGAACTCCCGTCCAACCGTCCGCTTCTCAACTCGCCGCCGAGGAAGGTCCGGCGCATCCTGCCGACGCTTCGTGGATCGCTTCACCGCCCGCTTGCCGGGGTCGTCAGGCGAAGGCAGGCGACCACGAACGCCGAGTTGCCGAAGTTCTTCGTCGACGCTGTGGATCTCCTCGCGCAGCTCGTCCGCGTTGTCTGTTCCCTCCTCTTCCTTGTAGGCCTTCATTAGGTCCGCGCGGTACGTCAGCAGCTCCGTCTGGTCCTTTGTGGGCGGTTCCGGGGTGAAGTCCGGCTCAACGTCCATGTGCCAGCCCTCGCGGCACTGAGCCATCCGCAACGCCTTGGCCTTCTTGGCGCACGGTGCACAGACGCTCTCGACCGTCGAACCACAGGGAACGGCGACGTACCGAACCTCGTAGGACTCGTGGTCTTCGACTTCCATCGTGAACGGCCGGACGCACACGCCGTGCTGCTCAGCAGCGGCCTTGGTGACGTCGATCGCGGCCGGCTGCCTCATCCGCTCCGCACGAGTCTGACCTGCAACATCGCCGGGAAAGGTAGTGATGTTCGTGCTCACGCCGCCTCCCTCTGGTCATGACCTCCAGGGAGGTGGTGAACGGTCGCCGGGGCGAGGAACAACCCGAGCTCAACTAGGTCCGCGTCCGTCACGTGGAAGGCCCGAGCCCGGTCCGGTTCGCGTTGCCCGTCCTCCTTTAGCCAG
The DNA here is from genome assembly GCF_011067745.1 of Lentzea alba. Taxonomy (GTDB): domain Bacteria; phylum Actinomycetota; class Actinomycetes; order Mycobacteriales; family Pseudonocardiaceae; genus Lentzea; species Lentzea alba. The sequence continues at coordinate 25,292 of NZ_JAAMPJ010000006.1, read as the reverse complement.
GCGACACCGGGCGTGTTCTCGCTGATCTCGTGAGCAGCCGCCCCGCGTTGCCTCACGCCGTCACCGAGCACCATGTCGACCTGGATCGGCTCGTCGAGGCGCAGCGCCACGCGGGTCGTGAACAGGTGCCGGAAGCTCACGATCTCCTTGCGCGGGTCCTGCACGAGCGCGACCGTGGCCACACCTGGAGCACGTCCCTGCGAGCTGATCGTCTGGACCGCACGAGAAGCACGTTCCCGTAGCTGCTTGTCCTGCTGGTAGGCGATCAGGTCCGCCAGCTCGTCGACCACCAGGACCGTGAACGGCTCACCAGCGGACCGCGTCCACAGTCGACGAACACCCCTGTACCGAGAGGCCCGAGCCTTGACCTCCGCCGCGATCTCTTCCAGCAGCTCGACCGCATCAGGGCCGTTGTCGTAAACGACCTTGTCGAAGGCGTCCGGACATTGGCCGAGTTCCATCCCGCCCTTGGGATCGATGCCCACGAGCCGAACCAGGCCGGCGCGAATCGCGGGAGCGAGCTGCCAGATGATCGACCACAGCACCGAGCCCTTGCCCGCGCCGGGAACACCGACCACGAGGATCTGCGAGCCCAGCAGCTTGAGCCGCCAGGGCTTACCGGTCTCCGTCCGTCCAACGACCAGCTTCTTGAGATCCACGTCCGCGGAGTCATCGAGCCGTGGGACGGGTACCGGCCGGGCGAGCGGGTCAGCGTGGATGAAGTCGAGTTCGAGCAACCGAGGCTTCAGCACCCGCACACGGCAGGACCGAGCATTGAAGGAGTGCGCCAGGTTGTCCCGTCGTGCTTCCCACTGTTCTGGAGACTGCGCAGGGATCATCCGCACTCGAACCTTGTCCCGCCAGCCCTCAGCACGAACGCGCCGCAGTGCAGGCCGGTACTCCTTGCCCCGGTGTTCCTTTGCGAGGTCGGACAGCCGCATCACCGTGCGCCACTTCGGCACGTAGACCGTTGCCCGCCGCCATTCGGTGACCACGCGGTACCAGCACTGCCGCAGGTACGAGCGCCGATGAAGCCCGTACCAGACCAGCAACCCGGCGACGAGCGTGAGCAGCGCCAGGACGAGCGGCGATAGCCCGAACTTCCGGTACGCGGCGATTCCGACGACGACCACGCTGGCCGCGACTGGATAGCGCAGCCCGAGGAGGACCAGGCGGACGCCGAGCCACACCGCGAACCCCGCCAGTACGAACGGCAGCGCAACGACCTTCGCCCACCGGGGAAGCCATATCCACCAGGGAAAGCGCGGCCGAGCACCCTCGAACGGAGCCGGATCAACCCACTTCGTCCCGCTCATCGCGCACCGTCCAAGCACGCGACGCACTCAAAGATGCTGCCCACACTCGGGATGTGGCCGACCGGTCGGAACGCTCCCTGACCGGTCTCGCACTGGCGCTTGCAGGTCAGGCACTCAAGACCTTCGGCCTGCGCCTGAGTGAGGTGGAGGCTGACGAGTTCCCCATTCTCAAGCATCACGGCGAACGTCGACACGACCTGCTTGCTGGCGATCAGCCGATCCCAGCGCTGTTGTTTCAGGGCCTTGTCTGGCGCACAGGTGCGCCCAGGCTCTACGCTCATCGTTGTTCACTCCCACGTTGGAGGGACAAGCGCAGGAGCGGCATGGTTGGTAGCCGGTTTCCGCTTCTGCGCCCACGTTTCCCTTACGCCGCAAGAAGACATGCGGCATCGCCACGTGACCCCGCAGGATCACGCGCTCCGTCTAAAAAGGACTAGCTAGGCCTTCTTGCTGCTGAGTTCCCGGTCGATCGCTTCGGCCTTCTCCCGCTCACGGGTGGCCCAGTAGAGGGCTTCGTGGTGGTGAGCCCGATCCACCTCAGCGATCCGCGCATACACAGCCGCGGAACGGACGTAGAAGTCCCGCATCACCTTGGGCGCGGAGTTCGGCGCAGGCATCAGCCCGCCCACGACGTCGTGCGCCTCCATCAGCGTGCGAGCCTCCTGCGCAGGCGCCCACTGCTCCGACTTCGCCATGCTCATTCCTCGTCCTGTTCAGCCAGGGCCGCGCGTGACTCCTCGACACGCGCCCGGCGTTCGAACTCCTCAGCCGCAATGGAGCAGGCATGCCGAGCCCACAAGGGCACCGCCAGATCGGCGGCCAAGATCCGCCATGCCTGCGCCACTGCCGAATAACCGAGAGCAAGACGGACCACTGCCCGTGCATCCCCGATGCTGGAAGCGGCGAACAGCGCCGCCGTTTGCTCCGCGTACGCGGTGTTCCAGCGGGCGACCGCCTCACGCGACGGCCGCGCCACCGTCAGGCCGCCGTCTTCTGCTCGCTCTGCCCCTGCTGACCCGCAGGCTTGTTCTCGCGCTTCGGCGGGGTTCCGGCCTGGAGCGAGGCGATGCCCGTGGCCCGGATGGTGAAGCCCTGGTACTTGAACCGGTCACCCATGACGCGCGGCTCGACCGTTAGACCCTCGAACGCGACCGGCCGGACCTCGACACCGGGCATGACCTGTACCGCATGCGGCGGGACGGGCTGGACGTCCGCGAGCACGGTCACCGTGACCGAGGCGTCCCGCTCCTTCTCCGCCGACGGGTCAGTAACGACGACCTTCCACTGCCGCTTGCCAGAGCGTTCGTCGATCTTCTGCTTGGCCTGCTTACCGCGGGCCTTGTCCTCCTGGCTCATGTACTCCATGTCCGGAGCGACCTCGCCGACCATCAGCGCGCCCATCGGAAAGACCTGGTCAAACGCCGCCTCGAAGCGCGTGCCGTACGGAACCGCCATGACAACCTCCCTAGCCTCGCTAGGTCGCCTGTACGACCTAGACAAGTTACAAGCTAGCTAGGTTGTCTAGCCAAGTCAAGCAGATCGGATTTACGCAGGTTGAGCTAGCTCACTAGGCGAGCTAGACAACTCTGCTCGTGGCTGCGAACCTTGATTTGGACAGTCCAAACGGACACTCGTCCAGATGGACACGCGTCTAAACGGGCTCCTGCCCAAACGACGCACGCATACGAGATGAGGAGCTATGGCCCTGGATCCGGACGACCCGCGCCCGCCATATGTGCAGGTAGCGAATGCCTTGCGGGCCGCCATCCTGACCAAGGTCTTCAAGGCAGGGGACAAGCTGCCGTCACGCGCTGAGCTGGCGAAGAAGTACGAAGTCGCGCCCATGACTGTGCAGAACGCGCTGCGCGAGCTGCGCGACGAAGGCCTGATCGTCTCCCGTCAGGGCAGCGGCGTCTTCGTCCGCGAGCGCACCGAACGCCCGGTAGGCCTGCGGCCCCACATCGAGCGCGCGTTCGAGGCCGAGCACGTCACGATCGACTTTGCCGGCTTCTCCGGCGAGACGCTGCAAGGCGTCATGCAGGAGCCGCTGGACAAGATCCGAATCGGCCGGCTGACGCCCGCATCGATTAACATCCGGATGCTCGTCCCGGACACGACTCAGCCGTGGGCGATCCCGTGCCAGGTCGAGGACTTGCAAGACAGCCCAGGCTTCCGCAAGCGCATGGAAGAGATCATGCGCCGCCACACCCTCGCGATCGTGGACAACGTCCAGGAACTCGGAGACCTCGGCCTGGTCAAGGACGTCACCGTCGAGATCAAGGTCCACCGGGCCGCACCGCTGTTCAAGCTCTATCTGCTCAACAACGAGGAAGCCTTCTTCGGCTTCTACCCGGTCCGCGAGCACGTCATCCGCTTCGACGGCGAACCGAAGCCGATCTACGACCTGGTAGGCAAGGAAGCCATCCTCTTCCATCACAGCGTCACTGACGACGACACCAGCACAGGCAGTCAGTACGTTGAGCAGGCTCGCATGTGGTTCGACTCTATGTGGAGCACGGTTGCTTCGGAGTACAGCCGGTGAATGCGGCAGACCGGAAGCTCGAGGGGGCTGACGTCCTACGCAGCCTGCTTTCTGACACGGAAGTGCTATTCCTAGACTTCGACGGGCCTGTCTGCTCGGTTTTCGCAGGCTTCCCTGCACCAGTCGTAGCAGGGCAGCTACGCGAAGTGCTGCACGAAAGCGGCCTGTCAAGTCTTCCAGCCGAGGTGCAAGGCGCTTCCGATCCGTTCGACGTACTTCGATACGCCGCGACCTGTGGTCCCGACCAGCTCCGATACGTAGAAGCGGCCTTGCGGGCGCATGAAGTAGAGGCGGTCATGTCAGCGGCGCCTACGCCATACAGTCGCGAACTCATTCTCGAATGGACTAACTCGGGCCGAGACCTCGCAATCGTTAGCAACAACTCGAAGGCTGCTGTCGAAACGTATCTGGACCTTCAGGGTATCCGTTCATATGTAAGGGTCGCGGTTGGTCGAACGGAAGCCGACCCGAGCCTCCTTAAGCCGCATCCACATCTTGTGGAAGTCGCTTGTGAGCTCACAAATGTGACGCCCGACCGCTGTACGCTTGTGGGTGATTCAGTAGCTGACATCGAAGCTAGCCGAGCTGTAGGGGTTCCGGCAATCGCCTTCGCGAACAAGCCCGGCAAAGCGAACCAGCTGAGAGAAGCCCGCCCGGCCGCAATCGTCGACAGTATTGCAGTCATTTTGGAAGCACTCAAAAATGACTGCTAGCTTCGCCTGATTGCGGCCTCCAGTGTCGACGAGAATCAACGCGTCGACACGCCGCTACCCCTAAATATGAAACCTCGAGTCGTCCTTGTAAGGTGGTTCAGTGTCGCGTAGCCAGCAGGTGAGAGCCGACGATGCGGCGAACCTCGCGCCGTATGTCGCGTACCTCAAGCAGCTTCGCGGCCTACAGAAGAGCTTCAACGCCAACGACCCCGACGACGCAGCCACGGCTGCCGCGCACCTTGACGGTGCCGCTTACACGGCACTTCGCAGTCTCGTTCCGCTCTCAGATCGGAGGACTGCCGGCACCTTCTTCACCTCGTCAGCGCTCCGCTCACGTTTGGTTCAGCCTTACGCAGAGCGCATAGGTGCTGGTGCCGTCGTGCTTGACCCAACGTGTGGCGCCGGTGACCTGCTCCTCGCGGCAGCCGAGGTTCTACCCACCGCATGGAGTAATGCCCAAGTCCAGACGGTTGTCGATCAGAACTTTCGTGGACGTGACCTATACGACGTTCTGGCCCAGGTCACCCGTACTCGTCTGGAGCTATTCGTAGCCACCCGCGGCCAACCTGAAGAACGGCATGGTTCTTCATTGTCAGGAGTATCGTGGCCGCGGCTAGACGTGCGGAAGGGTGACGCGCTAGGCGAATCGACTCCATATGGGTCGGCTGATATTGTTCTTCTAAATCCGCCATATACGCTCAGGTCCTGCCCTGCGGAAACAAGCTGGGCGACAGGTCTTGTTTCGCTGGCTGCGGTGATTACCCTAGACGCAATTAGGCGTTCCCGAGCGGGCACGACAGTGGCCGCAATCCTTCCCGACGTGCTCAGAGCGGGCTCACGCTACGCAAAGTGGCGCGAGGAAGTGAACAAACTGCTCGACGTCAACAAGGTTGAGGTTGTCGGCCTTTTTGATCGATGGACCGACGTCGATGTCTTCATTCTGCACGGCACGGTCCGCGCCGACGAGAAGTCAGACGAATCCGGCAGGGGTTCGAGTATGATCGTCGGCGATATTCCCTCGACGTCGAATACCGCCGATAGCACTGTGCAGGTCTTGGGACAGGTTGCAACGATATCGATCGGTGACGTTGTGCCCCACAGGCATGATCCTTCGTTCGTTGACAAGCGAACGCCAAATGCAGTGCCGTATATTACGACATCCAATCTGCCAATCGGCCAGTCGATACGGGACGTATCGGAGTCAATCGAATGGTCCGGACGAACTCACAAGGCGCCATTTGTGGTCCTTCGGAGAACATCTGCACCATCTCGCGGAGGGGCTCGTCTTGCGCCTTCGATCGTGAGGGCAACCTGCGGAACCTTGGCCGTCGAAAATCACTTGATTGTTGTTCGGCCGAACGACGGCCTCCTGAAGACGTGCGAGCAGCTAGCTGAATATCTGGTGACATCTGACGTCACGGAATGGCTAGATCAAGCAATTCGCACGAGGCACCTGACAAAACGGGTGCTGATGCAACTGCCTATGCGTGGTTCAGCAGGATCTGCGGGTTTGGATTAGTTTTGACGCTGGCACAAGGCTGTAGGCGCGCAGGCCGCGATGTAGCCCTTATGTGCCGCTTCGTCTGGAAGAACCGAGATACGAGTGTCGTCACAGACTATTCGCCAGGTGCCTCCGCAGCACTTCCGTGCGCTTGAGCCATGTGCGACTAACGGAAGTAAGTGTTGACCTGCAGTCTCGTCTTCCAATGCGGGTGCCTCTGTCGCGCAACCTCGACTCAGTTGAGTGCAGCCTAGCCTTGCGGAAGGTGCAATCTCTCGGATTTGGGCGACGACCTCTGCCCGAGGTAAGTCGTAACTTCCGCGGCCATTCGAAAAGATCACCGTCGACGGCGATACCAGATCAATTATCGAGCGAATGTATGGAGACGATCCTTCGCCTCTGCCTCGACCACTTGCTCCACCGTGGTGTGGGTAAACCAAGACCTGCGCGTTAAGTTTGTCGGATTGGCCGTCCTCCGTTAAATGCTCCAAACCTACGTCGTCGAGATCTGCAGGAAGAAGCGCAACAGGTTTGTCAGCGGCATCGATCCGAATAACGGCTGACCGACTGTTAGCAGTGATGGTGCGACCGGCTTTATCCTTTGCGCCAGCTGCCAGTGCTGACAATTGGATACCTGGTGCCAGCACATTGATTCGGACAGGGCCTTCGCCGAAGACCATGCCCTGCCTGAGCTGTAATTCGATCAAGCCTCCAGTTCGGTCGTGCCATTGTTTCAACTCCCATGCGAGACTGGCCCATATAGAGCTGGGCTTGCTGTCTGGGTTGACATACACAGCTCGGACATCGAACGTTTCCGATGCAAGCAGGTTGATCGTTCCCGCGACATGATCGCGGTCTGAGTGGCTTAGTAACACGCGGTCGATGCGGTTGATTCCCTCAGCTTCGAGGAACTTGATAAGCGTGACACCGAGCCCTGCATCGATGACGGTAACGCTGTCGCCGGCCTGTAGTACCGCTGCGTTTCCATGGCCGACGTCCAGGACATCCAGGGTACATAACGAAGTCACGCTGCTTCCCAGTCCTTGAAATAGAGGGTAGACGGGTCTTCGGCTTCCAAGTTGACCTGTGCGTGGCATCGATACTGAGCACGTACTGTGCTTCTAATCGTATCTGGAAGCATCTTCCGTGGAAGTTGAATGAACTTCTCGCTGTGCCACCCCGGAATCTCCACTGTAACGTGGTTCTCTTCGACTTCCACCACGCAGATCTGCGTCCGATATGGCCTTCGATGGGGCGCAAATGTGCCTGTGAGCTCGGCGATTGTTATTTCTAGAGACATGAGAAGACGTTCGGGTTCGAGGTCTTCCCAAGAGAGCAGCACTGGGATTCGATCTAGAAACGGGCGGATTTCGTCGAGGTGCGCGGAGTTTTCCCATCTCGTGCATAGCACGGCTGGAAACCCGCGACTGTATAGGGTGGCGGCAATCTGTGCGCCATCGACAGGTGCGAATTGACTCACCCGTAGATGCTGATCACAAAGTACAGCGTCAACTCTTCCCAGCAGATCATCGGTGTACCTAGCGAGGTCCACTATCGGGTCGTTCTGAGCAACCGCTTCTAGTTGCGCATCTTGCACGGCCCAAGAGTAACTCTGGCGCGCGTGCTCGTCGTCGTCGATCACGCCTACCCGGTGGACGGTTCGTCCGCCGATTTCCACCCTTAGACCTCCAGTAGTGGTAGTTCGATGCTGAACGCAGCGCCACCAAGTTCGCCGTGAGCTTCTGCGCTTACCTTACCGCCAAGATCTGCTACGGCGTCTCGAACAATCGTGAGCCCGAGTCCAGTTCCATTTTCCTTCGAGGTTTGCCCGGCAAGCCAGATATCCTTCATGGGAAGGTCTTCAATGCCTGGACCATTATCGGATACTCGCAGCGTGAAGGATTGACCGTCTGCAGAACTTTGAATCTTAATTCTTCTACTATTGGTCGCAGACTCTTCAAGGGCAACTAGCGAGTTGTTAACGAGATTGGTGAGCACAGACTCCAGTGCTGCCTCTGTTCCATGGACATGCGGGCTTCCGGGGTACAGATCCACTTCCACGGAAACTCTGCGTTGTTCGAGAAAGGGCGCTAATGTGCCTAGGAGTTGATTGACTACCAAATGTACATCAACGCGACGCGACCGCCGCTTTCGTGCCTCGATCAAGCGTAGAGTAACTGACCCCAGGACCCCTAGTGAGCGCAAAGCGCGATCGAGCGCGTCCAACTGTTCCTGGAGGAGGTCGAGAAAACCTTGGCCGAACGTCGTGGCTCCGCGTCGACGGATCGCCTTAGCGCACTGATCGATTACCTTCAGTGGACTGCCAGCACTCTCGTGTGCGAATGTTGCAGCTGTAATTCCCGCAGTCGCAAGGGTCCTGTAGAGCTGAATCTCTGAACGCAGCGTATCGCGCTCTTTTTCGTTTGCTCGCTCATACTCGTTGAAGGCTTTTTCAAGCTGTTGTATGTTGCTCGAGCCGCTCTTGCGGATCTCTTCCACCACCGTCGTTCGACGGCTCTTGCTTGCTGCTTCAGCAGCTTCTTTCTCTTCGCGACGCCGCTTATCCGACGCTGCTTGGCGCCTTCTTGCCATGAACTCGGCTGCATCGACGGCAAATCGGTGGAGCTCTTGGAAAGCCTCCGAGTCGATTATCCCGTGGCGATCGGTCTTCTGTTTGAGTAGTTCCTTTTCGTCCTGGACGGTTACGCGGCCGATGGCTGTGTTGGTGCCTGGACGATTCTCTGGACTGCGGACACGGGCCAGGTTGAGGCCAAGCCAGTCGTCGCCAGGGTCTCCATAGGGAGCGACCCTAAGCCCGTTTAGATAGAGGTGGACACCACCGAACGACCGTAGCCACTCTCTAACCTCCTGCAGCGATACTGCACGCATTCGAAAGTCTTCGGCGGAGAGGATAAACACCCATAGGTCAAGCCTGGCAGCTGGGCATTGATACGGCCGCTTCTCGCGATTCAGCTCGGACGGCTCAGCGACGTACAGAGGTCCGTCGAACGCATCAAGAACTTGAGCTGTTGCATTCCCTTCACTGTCTACCTCTGCTACCAGATGGTACTCCGCTTCGGTGAAGTATGATCCGGCAACGAGCTTGCTGAGATCTTCGTACTCCGTCGATATCAGCTGTGGACGAAACGCTTCTGGATCGTCTCCGAACGGATCAGCGAGCAGAAGCAGGCCTCTTGCTAGACGCTTTGCGTCCGATCGACCAATTCGTCCTCGAAGCTTCTCGATAGCTATTTCTGTTCCGTGTGTTTCGTCTGTTGGGTGTGACGAAATTTCGAGGTCTACTTGGTCGATTAGCTCAACTTCGTCGAATCGGTCCCAGTCGAGAACAAGCGTGTTCTCCTCGCCAGGCTTTGCTTCTGCCCTAGTTGTTAGCCGTGCAGTGTGGCCCAGCCGGAGGGCGGCGAGACGGCCTAGGCCCTTGTTTCCCGCAGGAAGGCGGTCACGCTTGGTCCGGACACTTGTAACCTTGGTACTCCGGCCGAGGACAAGCCAGCCATCTTTGATTTGCTCGCTGGTCATGCCAGTACCGTCGTCGACGACTCTGACGGTTCCGCCTGGTTGCTCTACGCCGACCAGCTCGATCGTGCACCCCGTCGCGTCAGCGTCGTACGCGTTCTTTACGAGCTCGATGATGCCTTGGTCGATGCTCGGGTTTAGTTCTTCGCCGAGTCGGCGAAGGACCTCAGCTGCGAACCGAATCTGTGCGCGCGGTGTTGGGTCCACGACACCTCCCGTGGTCATTGTGCACGGCGAGCTGGTTACCGCCATAGAGATGATCGCCGGGGTAGCGTCGGTGCACGGCAAGGTGAAGGTGCGTAGGTCTCGCTGCACGAGTTGGGTGGTGCCGAACTTGGCTCTATGGGATCAAGGCGCGCCGCCGTCGGCGGCGCGCACGGGGCCTGTCACGCTGGCACCGGCTCCCCATCCATCACGGCACGCCGGGCTCCCGCTTCGCTCCGCCCGTCGGCCGTGCGGCGCGGCCGGCGTCCATCCATGGCAGCGCGCCGCCGACGGCGGCGACAACCAGGAGCTCCCGGCACCCAACCTCCAGGACGATCGCGCGATCCAGGACCTGACCGAGCTGGGCACGGCGATCGACGCCCGCCAACGCTCCGCGCCGACGGCCACCGGACACGCCAAAGCCGCCCGACCGAGGAGCCAGCGGGACGGGACAACCACATGATCAGCCACCAGGACGAGGTGTAGCTACGGGTGTAGCAACGGTCCGGGACGGGTTGGGACGGGACAGCACCCCTGACCAGGCAACACCGACAACCGCGGACTACCCCGAACGAGCCGGAACAGCCAGATGCAGCCTTGAAAGCGGGAGACGGGCAACCGTCCGGGGGTTCAAATCCCTCCGCTTCCGCAAACCAGAAAGGCCGGGGCCAATCGCCCCGGCCTTCCCAGCTATCAGCGTCGCGCCACGACCAACAACCGATGGCTGCCGATCCCGAACGCGCTGCCGTACGTGTCGCCGAACAGTTCGACCGACCCATATCCAGCAGACCGCAGCATTCGACTGAGCTCAGCCGCCGTGTACACGTGCTGAACGGCAGTCGACCGCTGAGTCCGCTCACCATCGGTGAACTCGAAGTCGATCGACAGCCGCCCAGCCGACACGTCGTACGAGTTCGCGGCGACCATGTCGACACCGCCCGCCGACATCCGGATCTCGCCCGGCAACGACGGCAGCAACGACTCGGCCGCGCAGCCGTAGTCGAGCACCGCGACGGGTGCGACGGCGGCCAGGGCGGTGAGGAACTGCTGGTTCTCCGCGTGGTCCAGGTAGCCGAAGCTGTTGCCCATGCAGATGGCGAGATCCGCGGAGAACCCGTGCGACGAGAGATTGCGGACGTCGTCCAAATGCCAGTCGACGTCCGCGCTCGACTCACGCGCGTGCGAAATGGCCTCGGCGGAGATGTCGAGACCGGTGACCGAATAGCCGCGGCTGGCCAGTTCGACGCTGTGCCTGCCGCTGCCGCAAGGTGCGTCCAGCACCCGGCGCCCCGAGCTGAAGCCGACCACGAAGTCGATCTCGGCACGAGTCTGCGAGGGCTGGACGGCACCGCGCCAGAACCCGTTCGCGAGGTCGGTGAAGAAAGAGGTGTACCACGTCAAGGTGAAGCTCCTGGTGATCGCAACGAAAAGGATGCGAGGTATCACCGGGTACTGCGGAGGCACCCGGTGTGTCCGGGGCTGCCCATGGCATCGACCTTGTCTCGTGTGGAACGGAAGACCTGACTAAAGCACACTGACACCCAAACGAAAAAGCGATTTACGGAGCAACGGAACGCGGCGTGGAGAAGCGGATCATGTTGCCGGACGGGTCGCGGAACGCGCAGTCGCGGACGCCGTAGAACTGGTCGATCGGCTCCTGCAGGACCTCGGCGCCGGCCGCGCGGACCTGCTCGAACTTCGCGTCCACGTCGTCCAGTTCGAAGATGATGCCCTGCAGGGATCCCTTGGCCAGCAACGCGTTCAGCGCTTCGTAGTCGGTCGGCGGGACGGGTGGACCCACCAAGGACAGGCCGATCTCGATGTCCGGCTGGTCGGCCGGGCCGACGGTGAGCCAGCGGTAGTCCTCGACCGACTCGTCGGTGCGGACCTCCAGTCCCACGACGTCGCGGTAGAACGCCAGAGCGGCGTCCTGGTCGTGGACGAACATGAACGTGTGCGAGAGCTTCATGAGCGAAACCCTAGGTAGAGCGGGCGCGCGACGCTTCTCCAAACCTGCTCGGTCTCGTCAGGCCCTTCAGGTGACATCCCGGCACCCGTGCCAACGAATCGTGAGTGCGGGCTCGGTAGGCGGACGGCGTCTCGCCGACGAGCGCGGTGAACCGGGCCGAGAACGAGCCCAGGGACGTGCAGCCGACTTCCACGCAGACCTCGGTGACCGAGAGGGTTCCCAGGCGCAGCAACGCTTTGGCGCGCTCGATCCGCCGGGTCATCAGGTAGCCGTACGGGGTCTCGCCGTAGGCCGCGCGGAACTGGCGGGAGAAGTGCGCCGGCGACATCAGGGCGGCGCGGGCCATCGCGGGCACGTCCAGCGGCCTGGCGTACTCGCGGTCCATCAGGTCACGTGCCCGGCGCAGGTGCGCTAGGTCCTCCGGCGTCACGAACAACAGCATGCCACCCGCGGGCACAGTCCTCCCCGCGATGCTCACGCTTTTCCAACCCCGTCGGTTGCCCTCATAAGAGGAAAATCTTGAACGCATTTTCGTGACCGCTTTGACACTTCCGCGAACACCTGGGCTGCGGTACTTTTCGGACGTCTTGCGGGCGTGTGCGGGGGCTCTGACGTCGGCAGATGCCATCATCTCGGGGTCTTTTGGGGGATCCGTTGTCAGGTAGATCGTTCAGTGCTGCGCTCAGAATCGGTGCGTTGACCACTGCCGCGGCGCTCGTGTTCAGCACGGCGGCGTTCGCGCAGGACGAGCCGACGAGCACACCGCCGGCGCCCACCGAGACCACGACGCCGGCACCGGTCGAGACGCCCGCGCCGCCGACGAGCACCGAGCCCGCGCCCACCAGCGAACCGGCACCGCCCCCCGCCCCAGCGCAGCAACCGGCCCAACAACCGGCGCAGCAGCAGGCGCAGAACAACGTGACCGGTGTCCTCTACGCCGACAAGAACGGCAACGGGCAGCAGGATCCCGGCGAGGCGATCTCCGGCGGCAAGATCGCCCTCTGGGGCAGCACCCGGCACGAGACGACCAGCGACGCGGACGGCAAGTTCGGCTTCGCGGGGGTCGCTCCCGGCACGTACAACCCGTTCTACGAGCTGCAGGACGGCTGGGTCGTGCACCGCCCCGACCTCAACGGCAACATGCTCACGGTCACCGCGAACGCCACGACCCACGTCGTGGCACGGGCTGAGCGGCCCTACTCGGAGCAGTTCGAGGTGAGCGCGTCGCTCGACCGCGACAGCTACGAGTACCCCGGCTTCGTGAAGATCGCGATGGCCTTCACCAACAACACCGACCGCCGGATCGCCCACATCGGCCCGCAGTGCAACCGCGCGAACAAGCAGAACGCGCTCGGCAACAGCGCCGAGTGGTACCTGCAGTTCCCGCTCTCGCTGGAACCCGGCCAGACGCGCAAGTTCACGGTCACCGAGAAGGTGCCGCAGGGCGCGCTCACCGAGGGCGTCGCCACGCTCGACTGCGTCTTCGCGCCGAACAGCGGCTGGAACACCGACGGTCCGTCGGTGTTCGCCCAGGCGACGGTGGTCGGCGGCATCAACTACACGATGGTGCTCGGCCAGGACAAGAACGCCAACCAGCGCATCGACGCCGACGAGACCGTCAGCGGCGCGCAGGTGGTGCTGCTGGACCCGAAGGTCGGCGTCCAGATCGCCGAACGCACGAGCGGCGCGGACGGCAAGGTCGTGTTCACCGGGCTGAAGGCCGGTGAGTACCGGGCGGTGCTCCTCGGGTCGTGGGACTTCACCGACGAGGGCCAGAAGCTGGTGCAGGTCACCGAACAGGGCGGCGCGAGCGACAAGTTCCTGAAGTTCGCCTCGCCCCCGTCGCTGACGACCACCATGAAGTTCGACAAGCCGCGCTACGAGTCCCACGAGATCGTCCGCGTCGACGTCACCGTCACGAACAAGGGCGGCAAGACCGCCGAGCGCTTCCGGCTGTTCGACTCGTTCTACGACCTCGACCTCGGCTATCCCAACCAGTGGGGTGACGTCCGGCGGGACGGTCCTGGCGTGCGGATCGCGCCGGGGGAGACCCGCACGTTCAGCGTCTCCGGCAAGATCCGCTCCTTCCCCAACGGCAAGCTGTCGCTCTGGGGGATGGTGGAGTACATCGGCGTGCCGAACCCCGGCAACAACAGCTTCTCCGCCCAGGCCGAGGTCGTGCAGACCAACGGCGACCTCGGTGGCGTGGTCTACATCGACCGGAACCACAACAAGCGGCAGGACCCCGGAGAGGAAGCCGCGGACGTCCTGGTCGAGGCGAACGGCGGTGCGCCGTACGGCTACGTCAAGACCACGACGGACGCCAACGGCCGTTACTCCTTCAAGAACATCCCGTCCGGCAACTATTGGGTCGGCTACACGCTGGCCGGCGGGTGGATCGTGCACAGCGAGGGCGACGGCCCGGAGATCCGCGTGACGCCCGGCGCGCCCGTGCAGCTCACCGCGCGTGCGGAGCGCCCGTACACCGAGGCGCTCAGGGCGACGATGGTGCTCGACAAGTCGGTCTACTCGATCGGCGAGGAAGCCAAGGTCACCATCACCCTGTCGAACCGGGCCGACTACGAGGTCGGCCGCATCATCGCCGCGTGCGACCGGGCGGGCAACGGCAACCAGCTCGGCAGCGGCTGGCCGATGGCCGAGGGCTGGGGCGATCTGCGCGAGACGGGCGTGACGCTCGCCGCCGGGGAGACCAAGACGATCATCGTCAAGGAGAAGGTGCCCGCGACCGCGCGCTGGGAGAACCGCGTGCACGTGGCGTGCGACTTCGCGCCGTGGGCCGGGTGGAACTACGACGTCGTGAGCGCCTACGACTGGGCCAGCGTTCCCGGTGGCACGGGCTCATTGGCTGGTCCGCTGGCGTACGACCGCAACAAGAACTTCGTCGTGGACCCCGGTGAGGCCATCGGCAACACCAGGGTCTTCCTGATGACCGACCGCGAGTTCGGCGGCATCGTCGCCGAGACGGTCTCGGACGCCGAGGGGAACGTTCGCTTCGACGGCGTCCCGGCGGGTGACTACTGGTCGGTGGTCGACGGCCCGTGGAAGTCCGAGGGCGAATGGGGCGGCCACCACCAGATCCTCGCCGACCAGCTGGCGCGGACGTCGTTCTTCGTGGTGCCCGGTCCGGACGTCGCACCTCCGGCCGGCGGCGACAACGGCCAGCAGGGCGGACAGTCCGGCGGCGGCAGCAGCACCGGGGGTGCGCTCGCCAAGACCGGCGCCAGCGTGCTCGGGCTCGGCGTGGTCGCCGTGCTCCTCGTCGCGTTCGGCTTCGGCGCTCGCATCGCCGGCCGTCGCAAGACTTCTTGATCCTTCCGCACTAACTCTGGGGTACCGATGTCAGAGAGATCCGCCAGAAGAGGCATGCTGAGACTCACCGCGCTGGCCACCGCCGCCCTGCTCGCGTTCGGCGGCTCGGCCAGCGCGCTCGCGCAGGACGACCCGACCGGCGCCCCGCCGACGCCGACGGAAACGGTGACGCCGCCGTCCTCGACCGACCCGGAACCGCCCGCGTCGACCGAGCCGTCCACGCCACCGCCGTCGTCCACGGAGCCGTCCACGCCGTCGACACCTCCCGCGGACCCGTCGACGCCGCCCAGCGAGACCCCGGCTCAGCCGCCCGTCGTCCCACCTGCCACGACGGTCGAGCCCGAGCTGAAGCCCGCCGAGCAGAAGCCCGCCGAGCAGAAGAACGAGCAGCAGGCCGAACAGGCCGCTCCGGACCTCAAGCTGTCCGTGAAGTTCGACAAGCCCGAGTACTCGTTGGGCGAACCGCTCGGCATCACGGTGACCGTCCGCAACGACGGTGACGCTCCCGCCAACCAGATCCGGTTCGCCAGCGAGCCCTTCTCGATGCACCTGACCACCGGCGTCGAGGACCTGGTCTCCCGTCCGAGCCTCGCGCCGGGTGAGGCCAAGACGATCAAGCTCGGCGCCAAGGCCCAGTGGGGTGCCCCGAGCGTCGCGCTGACCGTGCGCACCTACGTCGAGGGCGCGACCGACAAGACGCCGAACGACAACATGGTGCGGGCCGAGGCGAAGTTCGTCAGTGAGGCCGGCGTCGTGAACGGCGTGCTGTTCGAGGACCGCGACGGCAACGGCGTCGTGAGTCCGGGCGAGGGCATCGACTTCCAGTCGCTGCGGCTGTCCGGCGGTCCCGAGTTCCCGAACTCGGCCACCACCTACGACGGCGGCCGGTTCACGATGCGCGATGTGCCGCCCGGCACGTACCAGGTGCGCTACCAGGGCCGGACCGGCATGGGTCCGGACCTCACGGTCAAGCCCGGCCAGTTCGTCGTGGTGAAGAAGGGCGAGACCACCGAGGTCGCGCTGCAGGCCGTGCCGACGCTGTCGCGTTCGCTGTGGATCCAGGGCGTCTCGTTCGACAAGCCGAGGTACGCCAAGGGTGACGCGATCACCGCGAGCGTCAGACTGCAGAACAACGGCGCGGCACCGATCACCGGTCTCGTCGCGGTCTGCGACCCGGAGAACGACCCGGCGACGCTCGACGGCACCGGCGACGGCTGGGGAGACCTGCGCCCCGACCGCGCGGGCGTCACGATCGGCGCACACGAGACGAAGACCGTCACCGTCACCGACATCGTGCCCGACGTCGACTACCCGACCGGCAAGGTCTACTTCGCCTGCACCTTCAGCGTCGACGGCCGCAACACCGACTTCAGCGGCGGCTACGGCTCGGCGAACCCCGGCATCACCGCCGGCGTGGACGTCGCCGGCACCCGCGGCAGCCTGTCCGGCCGGGTGCTGAACAACAACGGCGGCGGTGTCAACGGTGCCAAGGTCGTCGCGTACAACCCGGCGAACAACCGGATCGTCGGCCAGGCGGAGACCTCCTGGGGCGGGGCCTGGAACATCCGGAACCTGCCGCAGGGCAAGATCGCGCTGCAGGTCGTCGGCGACTGGAAGCTCGAGGACGGCAGCCCGCGACGGCTCGTCGACGTCATCGCGGAGCAGGACGTCGAGGTCGACCTCGTGGTCGTGCAGGGACCGTTCGTGAAGGACCCCACGGTGTTCGCGCCTGATCTCAAGGTCTCGGTCTCCTTCGACAGGCAGACCTACGACATCTCCGAGCCGGTCCGGCTGACGATCAAGGTCGAGAACATCGGCACCGGCACCGAGCCCGCGCGGGGCAGCTGGCACGGCACGCCGCTCAACGAGCAAGAGCCCTACTACGACTACCAGGAGCTCCGGAAGTTCCTTGACCCGCAGATCGAGCTGTGGCCGGGTGAGAGCAAGCAGGTCACCGTCAGCGCCCGGCCCAGGGACGGCGGCAGCGATCTGGAGAAGCTGCGCAAGCTGCGGTATCTGGCCGAGGTCGGCACCTTCACCGGTGACCCGAACTACGACAACAACAAGGCCGAGGCAAGCGCGGACGTCACGTGGGGCACCGGTTCAGCGTCGGTTCTCGTGTACGGCGACCGCAACCTGAACGGCAAGGTGGACGCGGGCGAGGAACTCGCGAACCGCAAGGTCCAGTTCGGCGGCGGCACGCCGTGGGTGAACAAGGACGGCAGGACCGACGCCTCGGGCCGGGTTCGGTTCACCGACCTGCCCGCGGGCCAGTACCGCGCCTCGGACCAGTACGACCGCGAGTCCGGCTGGCTCCCCGGCGGCAGCAACACCGACGCGGAGCAGACCGCGGTCGTGAACCCCGGCGACGAGGGCACCGCGACGGTGCGGCTGGTTCGGCCGTTGTCGGACGAGCTGAAGGCGACGGTCAAGTACGACAAGGCGACCTACCAGCCCGGTGACACGGTCGGCATCTCCGTCTCGATCACGAACGGCACCGCGAAGTCGTTGCTGGTCAAGGGAGGCTGCTGGAACACCCAGGACGCGTACATCGGCAACGACACCGCTGAGTGGGGCCTGTTGCACAGGGACGCTGCCGGTGTGGAGATCGCGGCCGGCGCGACTTTCAACCTCCACGTCAACGCTCCGTTGCCCGCCGCTGCGGCGGATTACGGCTTCGTGCGCACCGGCTGCACCTTCGGTCCGGACCTCGTGTGGGGCAGCCCGACCACGCTCACGACGGCCAGGGTTCCCGGTGCTGCTGAGACGTTCGACGGCTTCGTGCGCACCGACTTCAGGGACCCGAAGCCGGTGCCGAACGTGAAGCTCGTGCTGCTCGACCCGGAGACGAAACAGCCGGTCGCGAGCACCACCACGGATGCGAACGGCGGCTGGGTCTTCCCCGACTTCCCCGTCGGTGAGTACACGGCGCTCGTCGTCGGTCCGTGGCGGGTCGTCGTGGACAGCGAGAGCGAGGGGCTCGTCAACGTCCGCGGCCGCGAGTGGCCGTCGTACATCTGGGTCGAGCCGGGCCCCGACGTCGCCGACCCGACCATCGTCCGCCCGGGACCCGGTGGTGGTGCCAACACCGGCACGACTCCGGTCGCGGCGATCAAGAACAGCGACGCGCTCGCGAACACGGGCGTCAGCGTTCTCGGTCTCGGGCTCTTCGGGGTCCTGCTCGTGCTGGCGGGCGCGGCGTTGCGGCGGAAGCCGACCGCACCACGCGTTACAGCTTGAGCCCAACCTCACACGCTCCATCCACAGTGGAGCGTGTGAGGTACTTTTCAGTGGTCTGACCGGCGCGTGCGGGGGCTATGACGCCGAAGGACCCACCACCAACGGGATCTATGGGGGATCCATTGTCCGAGAGATCGGTCAGCCGCGCCCTGCTCAGAATCGGGGCATTGGCCACCGCCGCGGTACTCGCGTTCGGCACCGCCACCACTGGTGCGTTCGCGCAGGAGCCGGAAACGCCCACGTCGACCGTCGAGCCGACGCAGCCGGAAACGCCGGCGCAGCCGCCGACGACCGAGCCGAGCACGCCTCCGTCCACTTCGGAGGAACCGGCACCACCGTCGACGACCGACCCGGCGCCGCCCACCTCGACGGAGCCGGGCACGCCGTCGGCCCCGGTCGAGCCGAGCACGCCGACGACACCGTCGACGCCGGTCGAGCCGTCGACCCCGGACACCAGGCCGGAGCAGGACGGGAAGCTCGCGCAGCTGCCGGCGAACGTGCCGCCACCCGATCTCGCCGTGCAGGTGCAGTCCGACAAGGCCGAGTATCTGCCGGGTGAGGACATCAACGTCACCGTCACGGTGACCAACAAGAGCGAGACCGTCGCGGCGAACGTCCGGTTCGGTCACGTGATCCAGAGTGCTTGGCTGGCGAAGGGTGCCGACGAGCTGAGCTCGCGGCCGTCCATCGCGAAGGGCCAGCCGAAGGTCATCCGCCTCGTGCTGCGGCCGTCGAACCTGTCCCTGCCGTCGGTGCCGTTCCAGTTCCGCGCGACCGTGGATGGCGTCGCCGACCCGACGCCGGGTGACAACGGCACGGACATGTACTTCAACGTGCGTCAGCTCCGTGGTGACGTGTCCGGCGTCGTCTACTCCGACAAGAACGGCAACGGCGCGTTCGACGCGGGCGAGGGCCTGGCGAACTCCTGGATCAGCACGCGAGGTGGCACGCCCTCCGAGACGAGGTCGAGCTTCACCGACGCGAACGGCGCGTTCAAGATGTGGACCTTGCCCGCCGGTGCGCACAAGGTCTGGTCCGTCGACTGGCTCAACCAGTACGTCGTGCAGCCGGGCTTCGCGGACTTCGTCGTGGAGAACGGCAAGGAAACCAAGATCATGGTTCCGGTCGCGTCGCCGGTGAAGACGACGCTGACCGCCGCCCTGGCGTTCGACAAGCGGTCCTACGCGCCGACCGACGAGGTCGGCCTGGACATCACCCTGAAGAACAGCGGCAGCCAGGCCCTCACCGGCGTGGTCGCGGTCTGCGAGAGCTACAACAGCCAGTACCTCACCAGCGCCGGCTGGGGCGCGTTGGCGCCGAACGGCGCCGGTGTCACGGTGCCCGCCGGTGGCGAGTTGAAGGTCCGCGCCACCGACAGCGTGCCGAAGGGGCTGAACTTCACCACGTTCTACGCCTCCTGCTCGTTCGGCAACGCCGGTGCCAACAACAGCGGCTACGCCTACGCGGGCACGGCATACGCACAGGTGCACGGCATTTTCGGCCGTGTGTTCGGCAAGGTCGTGAACGCCGAGAACAACGAGCCGGTGCGCAACACGCCGGTCAGCGTGCTCGACGCCGTCACCCGTCGGCCGCTGAAGGACGCGCGGACCTGGGAAGACGGCAGCCTTTCGGTGTGGGACGTGCCGGTCGGCAAGGTCGTCTTCGTGGTGGCCGGCAAGTGGGCGCCCAAGGACGGCAAGGAGTTCACCGCCGACATCGTCGCCGACACCGAGAACAGCGCTGATCTCCAGGTCGTGCCGAGTGATGTCGACGTGCCCGCGCCGGCCGCGCACAAGCCGGACTTCACGGTCACCGCGAAGTTCGACAGGGACGCGTACGACATGGGCGAGCCGATGAGCATGCACGTCACGGTGAAGAACGTCGGCACGGGCTACGACGCCGACGTGAGCCTCTCCACCGAGTGGTCGAGCGACATGAACGAGTTCGAGTTCGACAAGTCGCAGCTCGGCGAGTTCGCCGACTCGAAGTCGGTGCGCTTGTGGCCCGGCGAGAGCCGCGAGCTGACCCTGGTCGGCCGCGCGCCGTTCTACCTGCGTGACAACAAGGTCTCCCTCAAGCTCAAGACCACGTCCTTCCAGGACCAGAACCCCGAGAACAACACCTCGGCCGCGGTCACCACGGTCAACTTCCTCAAGGGTGACGCGGTGATCGTGCTGTACGGCGACCGCAACGCCAACGGCAAGAGGGACGCCGGCGAGGAGCTCGCCGACACCCAGGTGACGGTGTCCGGCGGCAGCAACCCGAACATCTGGAGGGACGGCAAGACCGACGCTTCCGGCCGCGCCTCGTTCAAGGACCTCCCGGTCGGTGTGCTCAAGGTGTGGGCGTACTACAACGACGGGTGGGTCCGGCACGAGACCGCTGAGCTGACCGTCAGCGCCGACGTCGAATCGGTGCTCGAGGTCGGCGCGGTGCGGCCGTTGTCCGACAAGCTGCCCGCCTCGATCAGGTTCGCGAAGCGCGAGTACGCGCCGGGTGAGCGCTACGAGGCCGCCATCACGATCACCAACAACACGGGCGCGGACCTGCCCGCGGTGAAGGCGTTCTGCAGCGGTCCGGGTGAGCCCGGGGAGATCCACAACTCGGAGGCGAGCTGGGGACCGCTGGCCGCGGACGGCGCGGGCGTGTCCGTGCCCAACGGGCAGTCGAAGGTCTTCCACGTCTCCGGTGCCCAGCCGGAAGAGGCGGCGCGCATCGGGTACGCGATCGTCGGCTGCAACATCGCGCCCGACCCGTCCGATCCGGGTGCGGCCGACGCCACGGACGTGTTCCGGGTGCCCGGTCAGCGCGCCGACGCCATCGGCGAGCTGCTGAAGGACGACCCGAACGGCGGTCAGGAAGACCTGCCGGTGGCGGGCCAGACCCTCGTGTTGCTCGACACCATCTCGAAGAAGGTGGTCACGCGCACCATCACCGGCGCGGACGGCAAGTTCAAGGTCTTCAACCTGCCGGTCGGCCGGTACGACGTGGTCGCGCCCGGTCCGTGGCAGATCGAGTACCGCCGGATGAACCCGTACTTCCACGTCCGGGTCGGCAGCGAGACCTGGGAGCAGACGCTCTTCCTGGTGCCGGGCCCCGAGGTCGGGGACCCCGGTTACCCGCTGCCGGAAGACCAGACCCCCGGCACCAACGTGCCGCCTGTCGCGGGTTCGGCCGGTGGAGGTTCGGGTGACGCTCTGGCCAAGACCGGTGCGAGCGTGCTGGGCCTCGGCCTGATCGGTGCGCTGCTCGTGGCCTTCGGTCTCGGTGCCAGCGTCATGGGCCGCAGGCGCCAGACCGCATAAATCGCACCACAGAACCGGCGGGCCCCGGCACTCACCCCGAGTGCCGGGGCCCGCCGAACATCACCACATTCGCTCACTTTGGGGAATCCACATGTCCGAGAGATCGGCCAGACGCGCCCTGCTCAGGGTCGGCGCCTTGGCCACCGCTGTCGTCCTGGCCTTCGGCGGCACGTCCGCCGCGTTGGCGCAGGACGACCCGACGAGCACCCCGCCGGTGCCGACACAGACGTCCACGCCGTCGGCGGAGCCCACTCCGTCGTCGAGCGAGCCCGCACCACCCTCGTCCACGCCGACCAGTGAGTCCGCTCAGCCGACCGAGCCTGCCGAGCCGACGACCGAGGCTCCCACCGCACCCGTCGAGGCCCCGGCCACACCGGTCGAGGCTCCGGCCGCGCCCGCCGAGCCGCCCAAGGCCGCCGTCGGCAAGTTCACGGTCAAGTTCATCCACGACCAGGACGGCGACTCCTGGGACGACCCCGGTGAGGAGATCGTCGGCCTCAAGGTGGCCGTGCTGAACCCGGCCACCGGCACCAAGGTCGCCGACTTCGTGAGCGGACCAGACGGCAAGATCGTGTTCACCGGGATTCCGGCCGGGCAGTACTGGGGTGTGTTCGACACCGCCTGGAAGTTGCGCAGTGGCCAGGGCGGCATACCGGTCTACGTCCCGGAGTCAGACACGGGTGGCGGCGGCATGTACCTCATGGAGCCGGGGACGTCCGCCGCCGACCTGCGCGGCTCGCTGACGTTCGAGAAGTCGAGCTACGAGTCGCACGAGACGGTGCGCATGACCGCGACCGTCACCAACATCGGTGGGCAGACCGCCCGGCGCGCCAAGCTGATGTGGTCGCTGTTCGCCGTGGAGACCGCTGAAGAGCAGTGGGGCGACTTCGGCTGGCGCGGTGCCGGCATCGACCTGGCCTCCGGGGAGTCGCGCACGTTCCAGGTCTCCGGTCCGATCCGCGACATCTCGAACGGCAAGGTGCGGCCGTCGACGATCATCGACTGGGACGGCCGGCCGAACCCGTGCCAGTGCGGGCTCTCGGGCGAAGTCACCGTCGTGCAGACCAAGGGCGAGATCTCGGGAGTCGCCTACGCCGACAAGAACCGCAACGGACAGCAGGACGCCGGCGAAGCGGCCGCGGGCGTCGTGGTCGAGGCCAACGGCGGTACGCCGTACGGCTACTTCAAGACCACCACGGAAGCGGACGGCCGTTACGCGTTCAAGGATTTGCCGTCGGGCGACTACTACGTCGGTTACACCTTCGCGGACGGCTGGGTCGTGCACTCGGACGGCACGGACTCGAAGGTCCGCGTACAGCCGGGCGCACCGGTCCACCTCACGGCTCGCGGTGAGCGTCCGTACACCGAGTCGCTCAGCGCGACGCTGACCCTCGACAAGGACGTCTACCAGGTCGGCGAGGAAGCCAGGATCACGATCACGCTGACGAACTCCGGTGATCGCGCGCTCAGCGGCATCCAGGCCTGGTGCAACCGCATCGGCGACGACAACCAGCTCGGCGGCTCGCCGGGCAACGGTCCCGCCACGGGCTGGGGTGAGCTGATTCCACCCGGCAAGGGCGTGACCGTCG
The DNA here is from genome assembly GCF_011067745.1 of Lentzea alba. GTDB lineage: Bacteria > Actinomycetota > Actinomycetes > Mycobacteriales > Pseudonocardiaceae > Lentzea > Lentzea alba. The sequence continues at coordinate 2,046 of NZ_JAAMPJ010000006.1, read as the reverse complement.
GCGCCGGTGAGACCAAGACGTTCATCGCCACCGAGAAGGTGCCGCAGGCCGCGTTCAACTTCGGCACGGTGGTCGCCTCCTGCGGCTTCGCGCCGTACGCCGGCTGGAACACCGACGCCGCCGAGGCGTTCGACTCGGCCCGCGTTCCCGGTGGGTTCGGTTCGCTGGTGGGCAAGCTCTACCACGACCGCAACGGCAACTGGACGGTCGACGAGGGTGAGGCCATCGGCAACACCCGGATCGTGCTGCGCGACCGCGAGCGGAACGTGGACGTCGCCGAGACGATCTCGGATGCCGCGGGCAACGTGCGCTTCGACCGCGTTCCCGCCGGTGACTGGTGGGCGTGGGTCGACGGGCCGTGGAAGTTCGAGGGCGAGTGGGGCGGCCACGTCCGGGTCCACGCCGGCGGCGAGTGGCGCAGCGACTTCACGGTCGTGCCCGTCCCGCAGCCTGAGACGCCTGCCGGTGGTGCCGGTGGTGGCGGTGGCGGCACTCCGCCGCCCGCACCTGCAGCTGCTGGTGGCGGTGACGCGCTCGCCAAGACCGGTGCCAGCGTGCTGGGCCTCGGCCTGATCGGTGTGCTGCTCGTGGCGTTCGGTTTCGGTGCCAGCGTGATCGGTCGCAGGCGCCAGATCGCATAACTGAAAGTCGAATTGCAGGCCCGGCACTCACCCTGAGTGCCGGGCCTGTTGTTGTCAGCGACACACTTCGCTGTCCCGAGTGGAGTGTTAGCGTCGCTAACTGTTGGGTATCTGGGGGTGGACATGACGGTCTGGGAAGCAATCGCGGTGGTCATCGCGGGTGTGTTCGCAGGCGGCATCAACACCGTCGTCGGCAGCGGCACGCTCGTGACGTTCCCCGTTCTGCTCGCCGTCGGTTACCCGCCCGTCGTCGCGAACGTGTCCAACAGCCTCGGCCTCGTGCCCGGCTCGCTGTCCGGCGCGTGGGGTTATCGCGAGGAGTTGAAGGGGCAGAGGTCCCGCATCGCGAAGCTGCTGCCGGCCTCGATCCTCGGTGGCATCGTCGGCGCGATCCTGCTGGTGACGTTGCCGGACAAGGCGTTCAAGGCGATCGTGCCGGTGCTGATCGTGATCGCGCTGGTCCTCGTCGTGATCCAGCCCTGGCTCAACCGCAAGCTCTCGCACAAGCGCGGCAACGGCGACGGCGGCGTGCTGCTGTGGCTCGGGGTCTTCGCCGCGGGCATCTACGGCGGCTACTTCGGCGCCGCGCAGGGCGTGCTGGTCATGGGGATCATGGGCGTGCTCGTCAACGAGCACCTGCAGCGGATGAATGCGCTGAAGAACCTGCTGACCGCGTTCGTGAACCTGGTCGCGGGCGTCATGTTCATCTTCATCGCCGACGTGGCGTGGCTGGCCGTGCTGCTGCTGGCCGTCGGGTCCGTCGTCGGCGGCCAGATCGGGGCCAAGATCGGCCGCAAACTCCCACCCGCCGTGTTGCGCGGCGTCATCGTGGTGGTGGGAGTCGCGGCGATCGTTCAGCTGCTCATGAAGTGAAGGTGCGGGCGGCGGCGAGGAAGGCGTCGTTCTCCTCGGGTTCGCCGATGGTGACGCGGGTGCCGTCGCCTGCGAACGCGCGTACGACGACTTTGTGTGCGAGGCAGTGTTCGTTGAACGCGGCGGTGCGTTCGCCCAGTGGCAGCCAGACGAAGTTGGCCTGGGTTTCGGGGACGTCGTAGCCCATGGCGAGCAGTTCGCCGCGGACGCGGGTGCGTTCGGCGACGATGGCGCGGCAGCGGACCATGAGTTCGTCTTCGGCGTCGAGTGAGGCCATCGCGGCGACCTGGGCGAGTGCGTTGACGGAGAACGGTACGTAGACCTTGCGCAGGGCTTCGGCGACGGCGGGGGGTGCGACGGCGTAGCCGATGCGCAGGCCGGCCAGGCCGTAGGCCTTGGAGAAGGTGCGCAGCACCGCGACGTTGTCGCGGCCGGCGGCCCACTGCTGTTTGGCGAGTTCGACGCCGTCGGGGATGTGGGCGTCGTCGACGAACTCCTTGTAGGCCTCGTCGATGACCACGAGCACGTCGCT
>NZ_JAAMPJ010000005.1:278964-630871 GCF_011067745.1 Lentzea alba | reverse complement strand
CGATCACGAGCGACCCGCACGACATCGTCGCGAAACTCCTGGGGGTAGGGCTTGGGCACAGCGACATCCTCCCAGCTCACCATCACGGCAAGCCAACTCAGATGTCACCTAACGGTGCAGCAGACCCGCTCTGGCTTTATCCGGGTAGCGGCAAGCGCGCGGTGTACACCGGTACACCCGGCCGTCACGAGATCGGCTCCGGCTGGGCCGGCGCCCGCGCCCTGACCATCCCCGACTTCAACGGAGATGGTGCGGTCGATGTGGTCGCGCACCTGCCGGGCTGGACGAGTTGGCAGCTTTATCCCGGTGTAGTCGGCACCGGCTACGGCGGTCAGCAGTGGCCGATGGCAGGCGTCGGCCTCACCGATGGCGGCGTCTACGTCTTCCGTGTCACCGCGGGGGACTGGCAGGTGTGGGGCCCGCCGTCGGGTTGGTGCGGCTTCAGCGTCGACACCACAGTGCCCGAAGCTCCGACATTCACCTCGTCGGTGTACAAGACATCAGGTTGCGCCTCGGACGGCTGCGGTTCCCTCGGCATCGCGGACACGTTTACGTTCTCCAGCACGTCCACCGACGTTGTGAAGTACCGCTGGGGTTTCACGAACCCGCCGTCGACGACGGTCGTGGTGGAGAAGGGTACGACGAGTGCGTCGGTGCGCTGGACGCCGCCATCGTCCGGTTTGAAGAAGCTCTTCGTTGAAGCGGTTGATCACGCTGGGTTGTCGAAGCGCAGTACGTTTGAGTTCACTGTGGCGGGGTTGAAGCCTGCGGAAGCGTATTGGTTCGGTGGTGATGATCCGGCATTCGACGCCACCGGTAACGGTCATCGCCTCGCGCTGACTGGTCTTGACACTGCCCGTCCTGGACGAGCGGCTGGTGGTCAGGGCTCAGTTGGCTTCGATGGCAGCGTCACCAACGGTGCGGTAACGGCGAAGGTGCTGGATACCGGTAAGGATTTCTCGGTCTCCGCTTGGGTGCGGCTCACCGATGACGCGGTGAGCCGCACGGTGATGAGTCAGCAGGGCGCGACGACGTCCGCGTTCCGGCTGGGGTACGACGCCACAACACACAAGTGGGTGTTCTCGCTGGCGGCGAACGACACCGCAGATGCTGTGCAGAACGCGGCTACGTCTGATGCTGTGGCTGTGGCAGGGGTGTGGACCCATTTGACTGGGACCCGAGACAACGTCAGTGGAGACGTTCGGCTGTACGTCGACGGCGCGTTGCAACGCGCGACCGCGGTAGTGACGAACGGGTTCAACGCTGATGGCCAGTTGTGGATCGGCAAGGCGCTGCGCAGCTCCGCGGCTGCTGAGGCGTGGCGCGGTGACCTTGCCGAGATGCGCGTGTGGAACCGGACGATCACGCCGCAAGAGGTCATGTCCAGGGCTGACGCGATCGAGGCGAGCGGGGTGGGGGAGTGGCAGTTCAATGAGGAGACCGGTTCGACCGCTCGTGACACTTCACAGTACGGCCGGCATCTCACGCTCAACCTCGCTGGTGGTGCTAAGTGGGGACCGGCCGTGGAGGGTGCTAGCGGTCTGGAGCTCAATGGCACCAACGGTTCCGCGAGCACGAGCGAGCCTGTGCTGAACACCGACCAGGCGTTCTCGGTGGATGTGTGGGCCAAGCTCAACGGTACCGGCACTGCCCGGACCGTCGTCGTTCAGCGTGGACCGTCCGGAGTGGACCCGTTCACGTTGAAGTACGACGGCTCCCAGTGGAGCGCCGAGATGCCGAACGCGGCGGTGAACCCATCGACATGGTGGCGGGCCAAGAGCGACGCCGTGGCGAACAAGTGGACGCACCTCGTGGCTACCTACGATGCCAGCGCCCGCACCCTCAAACTGACGGTCGGCTACCAAGACAGTCCGGACACGCTGAAAAGCACGGTCACCGGTGTCGTCGGCTGGAACTCCACCGGTGTGCTGTCGGTGGGCCGAAGCAGCGCCGGCGAGTACTTCAACGGCAACATCGACGAACTGAAGGCGTTCCAAGGAGTGCTGGCCCCCAAGGCACTCGACCCGACACCTCGCACTGGATCGTCGATTTCCGGAGACGCTCGTGACGAGCTCATCTCGGTGGACGCGAGTGGTGCTGTTCGTGCGTTCCTCAATGTCAATGACACCGTTCCTTACCCTCGTGATCCGCAGGTGATCGGATCGGGCTGGAAGGCTGATCGCACCTGGTTCGCCGATATCGACGGCGATGGCAAGTCCGAGATCATCGCGGTCGATCCGGACGGCACGATTAAAGCGTTCAAGAACGTCAACGGCATGAACGGGTTCCCGTTCGGTGCCGCCACCGTCATCGGCTCGGTATCCGGGGAGACCGCTCGCATCCGCTTCGCGGATATCGACGGTGACGGCCGCTCGGACCGCGTGTCGATCGACGACGACGGCCGGGTGCGTGTGTACCGAAACCTGTTCGGGATGAACGAGCGTGGCCAGTCGACTGCGTTCGCGACCGCCCCGGTCATCGTCAAGGTCATCACCGACACTGAGACCCCGGATCGCATTCGGTTCGCGGACATCGATGGTGATGGCAAGGCCGAGTTCATCACGGTGAATGCCGATAAGACCGTGTCGGCGTTCCGCAACCTCAGCGGCCTCGGGTACGGCTCCTACGACATCTCGCAGGAGATCGGGTCGGGCTGGAAGGCTGATCGCACCTGGTTCGCCGATATCGACGGCGACGGCAAGTCCGAGATCATCGACGTCCGCTCGGACGGCACGGTGTGGTCGTGGACCAACACCAACGGACTCACTGGATTCCCGTACACGGAGTCCAAGCAGGTGGGTTCCGGCTGGTTCGAGCCCGCCCGTGTGTTCTTCAGCTGACCAGTCCACCCTGCCCAGAACTGGAGTTGTGTCATGCCCACAGCCCGATCCAAGCGTGGACTGGTAGTCGCACTCGCCGCGTCGCTCGTGTCGACTGTGCTCACCGCTTCGCCCACACCCGCGGCACCGTACAGGCCGCCTGCACCGAAGAAGGAACGCGTGATCGCCGGTGAGAAAGCCGGCTTGCGCAAGAACGAGGAAGTCCGTACTGGCACCGCTTTCACTGGCAGTGCGCCGAACTGGCCTAAAGCGTCCGTCGCCGAGATCGATCTCGGGGCGGTCGCAGCGAACAAGACCGCACGGGTCGGAGACACCCCTGTGTCGGTGGCCGCGGTCGATGGCGTGCAGGCGAATGCTGCCAAAGCCAAGCCGAAGATCAGGATCGAGACGTTCGACAGGGAAAAGGCTCGCGCGTCGGGTGTCGACGGCCTCCTGTTCAAGCTCTCAGGTGGGTCCGCGAAGGTTGAAGTAAACTATTCGTCCTTCCGCTGGGCCTACGGTGGTGACTGGGCTTCCCGGCTGAGGCTGGTGGAGTTACCTGAATGCGCTCTTCGCACACCGGACAGGCCGGAGTGCGCCGCGAAAGCCGTTCCGTCACGTAACGATCTGGCGAAGGGCACCGTTACCGCGACCGAGGCGAGCTCGTCGAGCGGTTCCCTCATGGCTCTGGCCGCGGGCACTTCTAGCGGGTCGGGCAGCTACAAGGCGACCAGTCTCTCGTCGTCGGCCACATGGTCGGCCGGCTCGAACACCGGTGCGTTCACCTGGAACTACCCGCTGCGGATGCCGCCATCGCTAGGAGGCCCGACGCCGATGCTGGCGCTGGAGTACTCATCGGCGAGTGTCGACGGTCGGATGGCGGCATCGAATAACCAGCCGTCGTGGATCGGTGAGGGCTTCGAACTCGGCGCGAACTTCATCGAACGCAAGTACGTCAGCTGCGCCGACGACATGGCAGGCGGCGCCCGCAACACCACCGAGACCGGTGACCTGTGCTGGCGCAACGAGAACGCCGCCCTGTCGATGGAGGGCCACGCGGGTGAGCTGATCAAGGAGCCCGCTCCGTCGAGGCGGTGGCGCTTGCGCAACGACGACGGCACCCGCGTCGAGTTCCGCGACGGAGCCGAGGGCATCGACAACGGTGCGCGCAACGGCGCGCACTGGATCGTCACAACCCCAGACGGTACGCAACGTTGGTTCGGGCGCAGCCGCCAATCCGTGCTGAACGTTCAGGTCGCGGGCAATCACGCCAATGAGCCGTGCGAGGCTGCCGCGTTCAAGGACTCGTTCTGTTCGCAGCCGTATCGCTGGAACCTCGAGTACGTCGTTGACCTGCACGGCAACACCATGAGCTACAGCTATGACAAGGAAACCAACAAGTACGCCCGCAACAACACCACGACCGATCTCGTCGAGTACGACAGGGCGTCGGTGCTGCGGCAGATCGACTACGGCACCCGCAACGACCGGTCCGAAACCGCGCCGATGCAGGTCGTGTTCGAGCTGGCCGACCGCTGTCTGGCTGACTGTGGCACGAAGGACGCCGTGCACTGGCCGGACGTGCCGTGGGACCGCGCATGCGACGCGAATCCTTGTCTGACCGGCTCGCCGACGTTCTGGTCGAGCAAGCGCCTTGCCTCGGTGACCACCAAGGTCGGGGGCAATGCGGTCGAGAAGTGGACGCTGGGTCACTCGTTTCCCGATCCCGGTGATGGCACGCGGGCGGGTCTGTGGCTGGACAAGATCTCGCGCGTGGGTCTTGTCGGCCAACAGACCGTTGTGCCGGACATCCGGTTCCAGGGTGAGCAGCGCAGCAATCGGGTCGATACGCATTCTGATCAGTACGCGGCGATGAAGTGGTGGCGCCTCAAGAGCATCTACACCGAGACCGGCGGCCAGATCGACGTTACCTACTCCGGTGCGGACTGCGTGCCGGGTTCGCGGATGCCTGACGTGAAGGCATTGCAGGACAACACTCTGCGCTGTTATCCGGTGCGCTGGAAGCCGGATGGCAACAAGGATCCGATCTGGGACTACTTCCACAAGTACGTCGTGAACAGCGTGACTGAATCCGACCTCACCGGCGGTTCGACGCGCGTGGTTACCAGCTATGAGTACGTCGGCAACCCGGCCTGGCACTACACCGATGACGACGGTCTGATCAAGGCCGAAGACAAGACGTGGTCGGTGTGGCGCGGTTACGGGGCCGTCAAGACGCGCAAGGGCGATCCTGGCGAACAGACGCTGACCGAGAAGCGCTACTTCCGCGGCATGCACGGAGACAAACTCCCATCCGGCACCCGCAACGCGCCTATGCCGGCGATCACTGCCGGCAACATTCCCGCCATCAACGATGAGGATGCCTTCGCGGGCACGGTGCGCGAAGAGATCGTCTACAACGGACCAACCGGCGCGGAGGTCTCTGCAACCGTCACCGTGCCCTGGAAGTCGGAACCGACGGCGAGCCGCACGATCGGCGACGTCACCACACACGCCCGCTACACCTCGACCGAGAGCAAGCATTCACGCATCGCGCTCGACAGCGGACGCGGATTCCGCACCACCAGTGTGGTCACCGAGTTCGACCAGACCTACGGGACCGAGACGCAGACCGAGGATCGCGGCGACGACAAGGTCGTCGGCGATGAGAAGTGCAGCTTGACCGACTACGCGCGCAACACGTCGGCTTGGCTGATCGGCACGGTGTCGCGCAAGCGGGACTTCCTGGTCGACTGCACGAAAGCGAAGGCCGGTGTGGGCCTGCAGGACGCGGACATCGCAGGCGACACCAGGACCTACTACGACGGCCAGGGACATGGCGTTGCTCCGACCAAGAGTGACGTCACCCGGACCGAGAGCCTCAAGTCGTATGTCAACGGCACGGCAGCTTACCTGGCCGAGACCGTGACCGAGTACGACATCTACGGCCGGGTCACCAAGCTGACGGACTCCAAGGGAACGACGACCACGGCATACACCCCCGCCGCAGGTGGGCCGGTCACGGAGACCACCACGACCAACGCGCTGGGCTGGGTCACGAAGACGGTTCAGCAGCCGGCGTGGGGCACGCCGTCGTCCACCGTCGATGCTAACCAGAGAACGGCGCGCATCGAATACGACGGTCTCGGTCGTACGACGGCGGTGTGGAAACCTCGCCCCAGTATCGATGGACGGCCTGCTGACAAGAAGTTTTCCTACCTGGAGCGAACGAACGGGCCTGCTGTTGTCGCGACAAGCGACTGGATCGGTGGCCAATATGTCACGTCACGTGAACTGTTCGACGGATTGCTCCGGCCACGTCAGACACAGCGGCCCGACGCGACCGGAGATACGTCAAAGACGGTAGTGACGGATACCCACTACGACGCAGCAGGCCGCGCGGTGCGGTCGAACAACGCCTATGTCGCGAAGATGGTGTCCGGTCCTGAGCTGTTCGTGCCTACGGACACGGTTCCTGCGGCGACGTTGACGACATATGACGGTGCTGGCCGCGAGATCGCCCAGGTGTTCAAACAACTGGTGCCGGTGGGCAGCCCAGGTGGTGAGGAGTTGTTCCGCACGACCACCTACTACGCGGGTGACCGCACCGACGTCACGCCACCGGCTGGCGGCGTAGTGACCTCAACGCTGGTCGACGTACTCGGCCGCAAGTCCGAGCTTCGCCAGTACCACTCGGGTGTCGTCGCCGGCAGCGCGACAGGGTTCGACGCGACCAGGTACTCCTACGATCTCAAGGGCCAGCTGACCGAGGTCGCCCAGCCGTCAGGCAAGAAGTGGCAGTACGCCTACGACGTGCGCGGCAGGCAGATTCGCGCTGTCGACCCGGACAAGGGCACGACCGAGTCGACCTACGACGACGCGGACCAGCTCATGTCCACAAAGGATGGACGAGGCAAGGCGATCGCGTACACCTATGACGCCTTGGGACGCAAGACCAGCACGCGAGACGACTCGACAGCAGGCACCGTGCGTGCGGAGTGGATCTACGACAAGCTCGCCGACGGCACCAGAATCAACGGCGCGCTGGTGAAGTCCGTGCGCCACGGCGAACTCGGCGACTACATCAAAGAACACACCGGCATGAGGCTGGACCAGCAGCCGACCGCAACCACCATCACGATCCCGGCGAACGAGACCGGCCTCGCCGGCACCTACAACTACGGCTACACCTACAACCCAGACGACCTGCCCTCCTCAACTGAAATCGCAGCGACCGGCGATCTCAAGAAGGAGACGCTGTTCTACGGCTACGACACGTTAGGTCAACCGACGACGCAGAAGACCGGCTACAACGCCCAGCTGAAGACCGACCTCGTCACCAGCACCAGCTACACGCCATTCGGAGAACTGCAGACCTACCAGCTGCGCAGCGGCGAAAGCGGCACGGTTGATGTTCTGCGCGACTACGACGAGCACACCCGTCGGCTCAACCAGATCCGGACATCGAAGTTGACCGGACCCTCGGATGTCGCCAACGTGCGGTACGACTACGACAACGCTGGCAACATCACCCGCGTCGCAGATTTGATCAGCTCCGACACGCAGTGTTTCCAGACCGACCACCTGCGGCGCTTGACTGAGGCGTGGACCCCGATCTCCGGTAACTGCAGAGAACCACGTTCCGTCGAAGCGCTTGGCGGCCCGTCGAAGTACTGGCACACCTACAGCTACAACGTCGCAGGCGACCGCACCAAACTGGTCGAGCACGGCACGAGCGCTGGCGATCGCACGACCGAGTACTTCCCGACGCCTGGCAAGCACAGCCTGGCCAGCACGGTGACCGCGGACACCGGAGGCACCAGGAAAGCCTCGTACACCTACGACGAGGTGGGCAACACGCTCACCCGCCCGTCTCCAGGTGGTGCCACGCAGACGATGACGTGGGACCGGGAAGGTCATGTCGCGACCACGGTCGACGAGTCAGGTGCGTCGTCGTACGTCTACGACGCCGACGGCAACCGGTTGATCAAGCGAGACCCGACTGGACCGACGCTGTACCTGCCAGGCCAGGAGTTGCGGTACACGGCATCGTCCGGCGCGAAGGTCTGTACCCGCTACTACACCCACGCGGGCAAGGACATCGGCACGCGTACGTCGACCGGCATCACCTGGATGTCCACCGACCAGCAGGGCACGACACAGATCACTATCAGCGCCCTCGGGCAAAAGGTGAGCACCCGGCGCACCCTGCCGTTCGGTGAGATCCGCGGTGGCACTGGTGCCTGGCCTGCCTTCATGGACAAGGGCCTCGTCGGCGGCACCCTCGACAACACCGGCCTGACCCACATCGGTGCCCGAGAGTACGACCCGGCCATTGGCCGGTTCATCTCCGTCGACCCGCTCATGGACACCACCGATCCGCAGCAGTGGAACGGTTACGCCTACGCCAACAACAGCCCCGTCACCTTCAGTGACCCAACCGGCCTGCTTGCGATGGGCTGCATGGACGACGGCGGCTGCAGCAGCACCCTTGGTACACCGAGGACTTCTTCACCGCCGATCGAAGGTTCAGACGCACCCGCTGGTCCATCCCCGCGACAGAAATGGACGAGAGAGAACTCGCCTAGGACAACGGATCCGACCAGGCTGATCTCGATCTGGAATTCGGGTTATACGTCATTCAACTTTGGCGGGACGTTCTGGGGCAACTCCATGGGAGATGGAGAGTATTCCTGTTTCGGCCGCACGGGTTGTCAGATGGCATGGATCCACCTAATGGAGAATCCTGACGATATCGCCGGAGCCAAGGACATTGCCGCAAATTATTGCCTGGATAACTGGTCGAAATGTGCAAGTGATGAGATTTGGGAGCAAAAGGGCAGCGAATTCCTCGGTATGGCAGCCGCTGGTGTGGGAGCGGCGTCGCTTGGAGTGAGGAGCGCGGCGAGTCGGATACGTGCAGGATGTGGCCCGCATAGCTTCACTGGTGACACTTCCGTGCTAATGGCAGATGGTGCGACGAAGCGGATCAGTGAGATAAAGGTTGGTGATCTGGTACTCGCTACTGATCCCGAGACCGGCGCATCAGGAGCTAGGTCGGTGCTCAAGACGATCGTCGGCGAAGGTGTCAAGGACCTCGTCGAGATCGAGGTTGGTGATGGCAAGATCATCGCGACCGATGGTCATCCATTCTGGCTGCCTGACCAGCAGCGCTGGGCATATGCCAGTGAATTGGGTGCCGGTACGGTGTTAGAGACTGCGGCGGGGACCCGGATTCAAGTAGCGACGATCAAGAGGTGGACTGCGATTGAACGGGTTCACAACCTAACGATCGATGGTATTCACACTTACTATGTGATGGCCGGCGCTGTGGCAGTCCTTGTGCACAACACCTGTCAGAGCGGTTTGACGCTTGATATCGGTGGTGGGTCTTTTCCTGACTCCAGCGTTAAAAGTGTCGTCAGGACGCCGGATGGCGTAGTTAGCGTGAATCCAAATGCTGCGCATGGGCCTACCGTCGTCGGTCGATCGCAGAATCTACCGTTTGGTTCCTCGGTTTTTGACAATGTTACAATGAACCACTTTCCCTCCACTGAGTTTGCGGGCGGGACTCTAGCGGAAGTAGCTCGTGTGATGAAGCCTGGCGGTAGTCTCTCTATTACTACTGGTCGCATTGCAGACGTTGATAGCATTGTTGGCCAAATGCAGAATCTCGGGTTTGTTGTCAAGGTTGGTCGAGCCGAAGGTGGAATTCCGTCCATTACAGGAGTGTTGAAACGATGAAAAATACTTGGGCTGAAGCTTACACTAAATGCATGGATGGTGAGTACTTCCGTGGAGCCTACTGTCCGCGGGACGGGCACTCTAGCGAAACCTCGATTGAGGTGGCCCGGCTGATTGCCCTTATGCGTGAGAAGGGTATTGTTCCAAGTCTTGAAGAATTGGTTTCGCATGGCTTTGATGGGCCGCTTTCCGATGTGGTGATAATCCAGTTTGCCTCAAGTGAGAATATGCCGAACTGGCTAGTTCCGTTTTGACATGTAATGCGTTCCTGATGATTTCTTTCCATTCTGATCTTGCTGGTCACGAGATCAGGTCGGTGTAGTCAATGACCCTTGAGCTTGGCGAAGCTCCTGGTAGCAGTGGCATCACGACCAAGATCAACCGATGTCGACCAGGAGCTTCGTGTTGTTCTGTCCATCCACGATCACGTTGTCCAATCGCACCCTGGACTACGTCGCACGCCTGATCCGCCGCCACTGCACGAGCAGTTCTGGAGCAGGATTCTCCTGCTTGATCGCATCCGGTTCGTAGATCTCGGTGTTCGTGGTGCCCCTTTGACTAACGGTGTGAGGGGGCCGCGGATTGGCTACGCGGCAAGTGGTCCGGAGCCGTGCCTGAGAGCGGTCGTCCTTCGTTGCCGTTGACTGCGGGTTGAGGACGCGGCGGATTAAAGTGCTGCGCCACAGCCATGTTCCGCCTTCGGCGGTGAACACGAACTCGTTGTCGTGTTGCTCAAGATACTTGCGGAACATGGTGAGCCGAGCCACCGCGTGTGCGCATTCTCCTGCAGCGCCCCGGTGCGTGGATCGATGATCAGGACACCGCGATCGAGATCGGCACGTGCGTGCACCGCGGTGTGAGGGGACGTCCGAGTCAAAATGGTCGACAGTCGTCTGAGGTGGTGGGGCACACTGCCGAGGTGATCCGTTTTCACTTCCGGCTCAGGCCGCTGGCCGACGTGGAGCCTTGGGGTAATCGCAGGCTGCACTGGTTCGCCCTGACGGACGGCTGGTACTGGATCGAAGTGGACGGACACAAGTTGTTTCACCACCCGTCGAACGCCGATACCGGACAGCCCTCGCCAGTCGACTACTACGTCGTCCGATTGTGGGAGGACGTCCAGGAAGTGCTGCCGTCTCTGCTGGAACCGGTGCCCGCAGATCTCGTCGACCACATGACCAGCGATCAGGATGCGTGGTACGGGGCAGGTGTCGAAGACGCGGAGGCGGCTCTCGACTGGTACAGCAGCCACTTCATGTACGCCAGTTACCTCGCCGCCTCACCACGCATCCTGTGGTGGCGATCGGTCGCCGACCGGGACACGATCACCGTCGACTGGTGGCACCCGGCCGAGCCCGGACTTGACTGCGCCGTGCCGAGGCAAGGACGGGCGAGCGTCTCCACCGAGTTGTTCCTGCGCGCTGTGGAGGAGTTCGACCGGGAGCTGATCGATGCGATGGACCGGCGCATCGCGGAGATCGAGGCCGGCGGGCTGGATCCGGACATCCAGCTCGACATCGAACAGCTGCGCCGGGAACATCAGTTGCGTTCCGGGTCCCTGGCCGCAGCCTTGCGGCACGTGCCGGCGACGGACTGGAGGGCCGTTCGCGAGGGTGCCGCGCGCATCTTCTCGACGCGAACTCAGTGAGCAAGTGATCAGCGGCTACTTGAGACTACACCGGGGGCGACCGGTGCCGCTCACGTGCGGTGGGGGTCGGCCCAGCGTCCCTTCTTCGGCTGGGTGAACCAGTCTGCAGCACGGCGAGCCAGGTCCTCGATCGACAACTGGTTCGCCGGGAGAAGCAGACCTTCGGGTCCCGCCAAGTCGATCAAAGCGTCCTCTGCCCTCATTCCGTCGTCCCAGTTGAGGCATGACGGGCTCCAGCCGCCGCGGATGCCGCGGCTGTCGAAGTCCAGGCGCAAAGTGTTCTGCACGGTGTTTCCCTCGATGAGATCAAGGGACACCAGGAGCCAGGGAGTGCCGTCGTCGTCGGAATGCAGCCAGTAGTCCAGCCCTGGAGTTTGCGCGTTCAGTGACGTCGCGAAGGCGAGTTCTGCTTCTGTCGGGTCGCCCTCGCGCTGTCCACCCCATTCGATGTTCTCGGCGGTCACTGGTCGACCCTAACGTCCATCAGATCGACCTCGGCACATCGGCATGAGCGTGCGATCGCATCCGACATGAGCTCGCGACCGGCGTTGGAGCGATGTGCGGGTTGTCGGGTGCCGATGATCCGGGCCGATCATTGCTTGCGACCAAGGTCGCCGATGAACTCTGTGAGCAGGGCGGCGAACTGCTGCGGTGCCTCCTGGTGCGGAGCGTGGCCGGCTCCGGGGATCAGTTGAACCTCCTTTCGCCACAGGCTGGGGATGGTCAGCTTTCGCAAGTAGTCATGGTTGACCAGTTGCTCGTCAGCGCCTTGCAGGATGGCCAGCGGCTGACGGAGCGCCGAGACGATCGCGATCTCATCCGCGAACCGGCCCGCACCAGCGCTGGCTCCGAGCCCGATGCGAGCTGCGCCGTCGGTGGTCAGGATGTCGGAGACGAACTCGCTGATGTCGAGCGGCGAACCGGGCGCGGTGAAGCTCTCAGCGGCCAGCCTTGCCTCGGACTCGCTGACCTGCGCGCTGAAGAGAGCGGCCATCGCCGGGTGCGGCAGGAAAGCCTCTGCCATCTGGGCTGGTGACGCGACCGGCGGCGCGCCGAAGATGACGAAGCCGCCCGCGTCCGGCAGTTCGGGCGCGGCCTCCATCACGATCTGCCCGCCCAGGCTCCAGCCGACAATGATCGCTTCCGATGCGCGGAGTTCCTGCACGAAGCGGGTGAGCACGGCGGCGTATCCCGGTAGCGAGTAGTCGGCCTGATCCCTCGCCGGTTCGGACTGCCCGTGTCCGGGCAGGTCCAGTGCAACGCAACGGAACCGCCTGCCGAAATCACCCCGCATCACCGGGAGCCAAGTCCTGGCTGAAGACGAGTTGCCGTGAATGAAGATGACCTCGGGATCGGCTTGGCCACTCTGGTCGGCCGGGCTCTGCAAGTAAGTGATTTGTTGTCCGTCGATCTTCACGCTCGACTGCTTCACTCGATGCCTTCGCTTTCGTTGAACGCTCTCCCAGGTCGTTGGCCGAGTCTGGTCTGCGGTCTTTATCTCCTGTAAGGCCTCAAACCTAAAGAGGAGCGGCAAAGGCGGCAAGTGCGTTGCGGTTAACCATCGAGTTACCGGCATGCAATTGTCGCTCGCCGACGATTCGTGCTGCAGCAGGGAAATATGCGGCTGGCATGCGTTGCCGTCTCCAGTGCGGTGGCGCGGTCGGCAGTCAACGGCTCTGGATTTCCTGGGGCGATTGGGTTTCCGCAGGCGAAAGTCCTTTATGGACCAACCTGGCAGTGTGCGCATCCGGCGGATGAAGGTGCTGCGCAACAACCGTGTTCCATCCTCGGCGGCCAACCAGCTTGAGCGCCGTTCTAACGGTCGTCTCAGGTCCGCTCGATATGAAGTAGGCGTCGCCGGGCGACGCGGTCTCGGCCTCGCAGGGCCGAACGCGCCGCGCTCTACGGCGGCACGGTCAGCGCCGGCACGACACCGGACGGCGGCTGGACCGTCCACGCGACTCTGAAAGGCAGCCGTTCATGATCTCTGTGCTCGTGGTGGACGCCCAGCCGCTGCAGCGCTTCGGGTTTCGCATGCTGCTGGAGAGCAGCCCCGACACCGAGATCGTCGGCGAGGCCGAGAACGGCGCCGAGGCCGTTCGGTGGACCACCAAGTTGCATCCCGACGTGGTGCTGATGGACATCCGCACGCCGGGTACCGACGGGATCGAGGCCACCCGGCGCATCGCCGCCGCCAGTGGGCGTTCGCGGATCCTGGTGCTGACGACGTTCGACGTGGACAGGTACGCGTTCGCCGTGCTGCGGGCCGGGGCGAGCGGGTTCCTGCTCAAGGACACCCGTCCTGAGGAGCTGCTCGCCGGCATCCGGGCCGTCGCCGCCGGGGACACGGTGATCGCGCCGACGCTGACTCGGCGGTTGCTCGACGCGTTCGCCGACCATCTCGACGACGACCTCTGCGGGCCTGCGCGGGAGGATCCCCGGCTGGGCTCCCTGACCGGCCGCGAGCGCGAGATCCTCGTCGCCATCGGCCAAGGGCTCACCAATGGCGAGATCGCGCAACGGTTCACGCTGTCGGAGTCGACGGTGAAGACCCACGTCGGGCGGGTCCTCGCCAAGATCGGTGCACGGGACCGGGTCCAGGCCGTCATCCTCGCCTACGACCTGAGAATCACCCGGCCGGTCAGCGCTTCATCTCGCGCGTCCAACGGGCGCGAGATGAAGCGCTGAAGATCAGGCGAGCATCACCTGGCCCTCAACTACCTTGATCGGGATTTTGGTCAGCGGTGCGGGCGCCGGCCCTCCGGTCACCTGTCCGTTCTCGTCGTAGGTGGCGCCGTGGCAAGGGCACCGGAAGCCAGGGCCGACGTAGGAGACCGGGCAGCCTTGATGACGGCAGGTGGCGTTGAACGCCAGGAAGGTGTCCGGCGCCGGGCGCAGGAGATAGGCGGGCGTCCCGTTCGGCGTGGTGAAGCTCTTCGACGAGCCGACGACGATGTCGTCGACGGCAGCGATCACCGGGCCGTGGTTTGCCGAGGCCGCTGGCGAGCCGGCAGGGCGCCGGGCGAGCGCCAGCGCGCTGCCCGCGGTGACTCCGGCAGCGGTCGCCGTCGCCGCGATCAGACCGCCCCGCAGCACGGTACGTCGCTCGACGTCGTCCTGTGCTGTCCCGCTTTCTTCCGGCGTGGGGTGCACCGGCAGGCCGAGTCTGTGCCGCACCTTCGCGCGCAGCCGGGCAGTCAGTGACAACACCCCGGCGTCGCCCGCGATCAGCAACGGGGTCCAGGCGACGGCGAACACGATGTCGGCCCCGACGTAGTACGGCCGAGTCGTCCAGCTCACCGCCAGGAAGAAGCTGAGCGAGAGGAGGACACCGCCGAGTGCGGCGAGCCTGGTGAACAGCCCGAGCAGAGTGCCGAGCCCGACCGCGATCTCCCCGAAAGCGATCGCCAGTCCGGCGACGGTCGCGTGGTCGGCGGCCAGCGAGACCAGCGGGCCGATCGGGGAGGTCGTGGCGGCGTTCACCATCTGCGCGTGGACACCGAGTGGGGAGGTGTCGTCCAAGTAGTGCGTGTCGAGGAGCTTCGAGAGACCGGCGTAGGCGAAGGTGCCACCTAGAAAAGCACGTAGCGGCAGCAATACCCAGACCGGCGACCGCCACGGGGAATCCAAACGCAGCCGGGTCATGTCGTGGCCGAGCACACCGTCGTGGGCTGCGACACCTCAGTGAGTTCACGCATGTTCGACCCTCACGTCAGGACTTGTGGGGGGAGACCGTCATGATGCCCGTGCACATCTCGTCGCTGGTGCCGTCGCCCCACACCACGTAGCGAGGCGGCAGCTTGCTCAGCTGCGGCAGCTTTTTGCGCAGCCCCGCGTCGTGCGTGCACGTCACCCGCAGCGTGTCCCCCGGACCGATCTCCACCGGCTCCGGCAGCTTCACCAGCCGCTGGTTGTCGAAGTCGAACTGCGGCACGTCCAGCACGACCTTGGCGTTCGGCTTGCCGGGGTTGAGTTCGACCTTGATGGACCGCCCGAGCAGGTGCATGTGGCCGAAACCGGCGAACAGCGTCATCGGTGCCGGCACCTCTTGGTCGCAGGTCTGGGTGTTACCGGGCTTCGGCGCGCTCTGGCCGCACTCCTCCAGCTGCTCGTCCGCGGTGCCACCGACCTCCGGCCCGAACCGCTTCGTCACGTCCGCGATCGAGGCCGCCCGGTCGCAGAGCGGACCCGACTCGTCGGCGGCGCAGGGCAGGTCGGTCGGTGCGTCGAGTGGAAACGTGTCGAGTTCCCGGGTCTGCGGCGTGCCGTCCGTCAGCCGCAGCCGCACCGCCGAGCGGTCCGACCCGGCCGGTTTGCCGTCGGTCGCGAGCAGGTTGTAGTGCATCTGGAGGACAATGAGGCTGCCCGGCTCCAGCTTGAAACCGACGTCCTGGGTGAACAGCGTCTCCGAGGCGCCGGGCGCCCAGGTGTCCACCCACGTCGCGCCCGGCTCGTCTTCCTCCACGTCGGCGCCCTTCACGCCGGTCCCGCTGAAACACTGCCAGCCGACGCCGGGGGTCTTCGCGTCCTGCTCTCGCACCAGGGCAGCGCTGCGCGCCGGCACCGCGTACACGATGGCGTGGTGCGCGAGGGCGACGTTCTCCGGCGTGACCTGA
Source organism: Lentzea alba (assembly GCF_011067745.1). GTDB lineage: Bacteria > Actinomycetota > Actinomycetes > Mycobacteriales > Pseudonocardiaceae > Lentzea > Lentzea alba. The sequence goes on along the minus strand of NZ_JAAMPJ010000005.1, from coordinate 615,044 downwards.
GTCCCGGTCAGGAACGCCGCCTTGGTCAGGCCCGGATCGATCACCTGGCACCGGTACTCGTCCGTGCCGCTGTCCCCCGACGGCGTGGGCGTGTAGGCCTCGGCCATCTTCAGGTCGACGAACCGCTCACCGGCGCGCAGCGGCTGCGGTGGGGCCGGCGGCTGGGCCGCGTGCCCGTTGTGCGGGCCAGTCGGAACGGGTGCCGCACCGTTGCCGGCGTTCGACCCACAGGCGACGACGGTGAACGCCGTCGCCAGCGCCACGGCGGCCGCCCCGAACCTCCACAGTGGACTACCAGATTTCGTCATGTCCGGAACGCTAGGCCGAAATCCGTCCCGTTTCGTCGTACCGCGGTCGTCACTTCGGGAGGGAGGCGGTACGACGGTACTACTCCGTTGAGTCCTCTTAGGACTACCGGCGGTCCTGAGCACCGCATTAACGGTCCTCTCATATTCGCTCGGTAGGAAGTCGTCACCAGACAGGCGAAGTGACACGTATGCAGGAGGCTCGTGAATGGCAGTCAACGCAGCGCCGTCCGGGAAGACACCGGCCGGTCGGCTGGCAGGCCGCTGGGTGCCGTGGCTGGTGATCGGCTTGTGGTTGGTGCTGACGGTCGTCATGGGGCCGTTGAGCGGAAAGCTGAGTTCGGTCACCACCGACAAAGCCGCGGACACCCTGCCGGCCGGCGCCGAGTCCACCAAGGTCGCCGTGCTGGAGGACAGTCTCCCCGGCGGGAACGACAACACGTTCGTCTTTGTGTACCACCGTGACAGCGGCATGACCGACGCCGACCGCGCGACGGTCGAGCGCCACTACGACACCCTCGCCAAGCGGTACCCGCCCAAGGTGGTGACCCCGGCCGGCGAGGACGACGAGGGCCCGCAGTGGACGCCCTCCACCGACGGCAAGGCGATGATGTTCACCCTCGACGTGAGCACGACCTACGGCGCACCGGAGGCCATCGTCGGCCCGTTGCGCGACGCCGCGAAGGACCGCCCCACGGGCCTCGAACTGGACGTGACCGGCCCGGCCGCGGTCGAGGGCGACATGGACGCCGTCTTCGACGGCATCGACCTGCAGGTCCTCCTCACCACTATCGTCGTCGTCACGCTCCTGCTGATCATCACCTACCGCAGCCCGGTGTTGTGGCTCATCCCGCTGGTGGCCGTGGGCGCGGCCGCACTGACTTCGATGGCGACCGTCTACCTGCTCGTCAAGGGCTTCGGCATCGTGGTCAACGACCAGAACTCGGCGCTGCTGACGATCCTGGTGTTCGGCGTCGGCACGGACTACGCGCTGTTGCTCATCGCCCGATATCGGGAAGCGTTGCACCACCACGAAAATGTCCGGGTCGCGATGATCCACGCACTGCGCGGCGCGGCACCGGCCATCGTCGCGTCCGCGGCCACCGTGATCGCCGGCCTGCTCTGCCTGCTCGTCGCGGACCTCAACAGCACCAGCGGGCTGGGCCCGATCGGCGCGGCCGGCATCCTGTGCGCGCTGGTGGCCATGCTGACGCTGTTCCCGGCGCTGCTGGTGGTGCTCGGCAGGCGGATCTTCTGGCCGGCCATCCCGCGGTTCAGCACTGCCGTGGAGGAGAAGCCGGGACTGTGGGTGCGGCTCGGCGCCGCCATCAGCCGCCGCCGGTGGGTGGCGACGCTCGGCTCGCTCGGAGTCCTCGGCGTTCTCGCCCTCGGGCTGACGGGCAACACCGGCCCCCTGCGGGAGCAGGACCAGTTCGTGTCCGCGCCGGAGTCGGTCACCGGCTTCACCGTTCTGCGCCAGCACTTCCCGGAGCTCGGCGGCCAGCCGATGACGATCTTCACGCGGCCGGCGCACCAGGAGCGGGTGCTCGACGTCGTCAAGGGCGTTCCCGGTGTGGCGGTGGCCGTCCCGGGTCAGACCAGCGGTGGCTGGACCGACATCTCGGTGTTCCCGAAGGACGCGCCGGACACCGTCGCGGAGTACGACACGATCAAGCGGGTGCGCACCGCCGTGCACGCGGTGAGCGGGGCGGAGGCGATCGTCGGCGGGCCGAGTGCGGAGCACCTCGACACCGAGGAGACCACCAGCCGCGACGAGAAGCTGGTGATCCCGTTGGTGCTCGTCGTCGTCCTGATCGTTCTCGCGCTGCTGCTGCGAGCGGTGGTGGCCCCGCTGGTCCTGATGGCCACCGTGGTCGTCTCGTTCGCGGCGGCCTTCGGCGGCAGCGTGTTCGTCTTCGACACGATCCTCGGGTTCAAGGGCATCGACTACTCGGTGCCGTTGCTGGCGTTCCTGTTCCTGGTGGCGCTCGGTGTCGACTACAACATCTTCCTGGCCAGCCGGGCACGGGAGGAGGCAGTGCGTCTGGGCACCCGAGTGGGCATGCTCAAAGCCCTGTCCGCCACCGGTGGTGTGATCACCTCGGCAGGCCTGGTCCTGGCGGCCACGTTCGGTGTCCTCGTCTCGCTTCCGCTGGTGATGCTGATCGAGGTCGGGTTCCTGGTCGCCTTCGGCGTGCTGCTCGACGCCCTGCTGGTGCGGTCGATTCTGGTGCCCGCCCTCACGCTGCTGATCGGCCCGCGGATGTGGTGGCCGAGCCGGCTGTCCCGACCGGTGGAGCTGCCGGACGTGCAACGGCCGCTCGCCGACGACGAGGAGCCCGCGCTGCAACGGTGAGCGCGGCGGCACGGACGAGATCCGGGACGGGCCCAAGCCCCGTCCCGGATTTTTCACGGGCCCGACGCGATCAAGGCGGCCGGAAGGTCGACCCGAAGCAGCGCGCCACCGCGTGGGGAGCGGGCGACGGTGGCCCGGCCGCCGTGGGCGTCGACGACCCGCTGCACGATCGACAGCCCCAGACCGGATCCCGGCAACGCCCTGGCGCTGTCGGCACGGTAGAACCGGTCGAACACCCGCGGTACGTCGGCGGCGTCGATGCCCGGCCCGGCGTCGTCGACCTCGAGCACCGCCGAAGCGCCTTGGGCACGGAGCCGGACCTGGACCGGCTGGTCCGCGGGGGACCACTTGCCGGCGTTGTCGATGAGGTTGAGCACCGCCCGTTGGAGTGCAGCGGGACGCCCGCTCACCCACACGGAGGTCACGTCGAGCGCGATCTCGATGTCGGGCACGCGGGAACTCGCCTTGGCCGCGGCGGCCACCACCACGTCGGCGAGGTCGAGCAGTTCGGTGTTCTCGTCGCTGACGTCACCGCGCGCCAGGTCGGTCAGCTCGGCGGCAAGGGTGCTCAACTCGACCACCTGGGCGCCGAGGTCGTTGAGCAGCCGGGTCCGGCTTTCCGAGGGCAGTGCGCTGTCCAGGGCGCCGCGCCGATCGAGCCGGATCAGCAGCTCGATGTTGACGCGCAGGCTGGTGAGCGGGGTCTTGAGCTCGTGGGCGGCGTCCTCGGCGAGCAGCCGCTGGGCCTGCCGGGAGTCCCGGAGCGCGGCGAGCATGTCGTTGATCGACCGGATCAGCTGCCGGATCTCCCCACCGCCCTCGTCCGGGATGTCGGCGTCGAGATCCCGGGTGTGCGCGACGCGTACCGCGGCGGCGGTCAGCCGGTCGATCGGTGCCAGCCCGGTCCGCGCCACGGCCCGCCCGACAAGGGCACCGCAGGCCACGCAGAACAGCCCGATCAGCAGCATGCCGAACCCGAACTGGTTGACCGGGCTGTCGTCGGCGGCGCGGGCCACCTGGACCGCGCCGCCGCCCGTCCGCAGCGTGTAGACGAGGTAGCCGTCGTCGTCGCTGTCGCGCGACTCCATCAGGTCGGCCGGCCCACCCTGCGCCACGCGCCCGGCGAGCTCGCTGACCGGGGGCAGGGCGGGCTGGCCGACCGGCGTCCGAACCGAGCCGTCGGGCAGGACGACCCGCACCAGCCGACCCGATCCGGGATACGGCGGTAGCTCGACCTGCGCCAGACCGGCGCGCTCCGCGTTCGCCGCCAGGAAGCGGGAGTCGGCGCGCAGCTGATCTTCCGCGGCGGCCTGCAGCTCCCAGTCCAGCAGCTCGCTGGCCACCTGGAAGGTCAGGAACACGCTGACCGCGATGGCCGTCGCCGCGATCACCGTCAGCCTGGTCCGCAGGGACCGCCGGCGCCACCAACGGGTCAGCCGGCGCGGTTCCCGGCCGGCGGGCCTGCTCACGGAGGAGTCTCCCGCAACGTGTACCCCAGGCCGCGTCGCGTGTAGATCAATCGCGGCTCACCCTCGGCCTCCATCTTGCGGCGCAGGTAGCTCACGTACACCTGGAGGTTGTTGGAGGTGACGCTCATGTCGAAGCCCCAGATCGCCTCGGACAGCGCGCCTCGGGTCAGCACCCTGGTCGCGTTGCGCACGAGGACCTCCAGCAGGAAGAACTCGGTCCGGGTCAGGTGGAGCGGCCGCCCGCCCCGCCACGCCTCGAACCTGTCGGGATCGACCCGGACGTCGGCGAAGGTCAGGATCTGCGACTCGTCGTCGCCCGGCGTGTGGCGGCGCAGCAGGGCCCGGACCCTGGCCAGCAACTCCTCGGTGGCGAACGGCTTGGGCAGATAGTCGTCGGCGCCCGCGTCCAGTCCCGCGACCCGGTCGGAGATCTGATCCCGGGCGGTCAGCATCAGCACCGGCAGATCCCGGCCCGCCGCCCGCAACCGCCGACAGGTCTCCACCCCGCCGAGGCGGGGCATCATCACGTCGAGGATCAGCAGATCCGGCTCGTCGCCGCCGATCCCGTCGAGCACGGCGAGACCGTTGGCGACGGTGCTGGTCTCGTAACCCTCGACCTGAAGCACCCGCTCCAGCGACTCGCGGATGGCCGCCTCGTCATCCGCGATCATGATCCGCACGCCGGCTTGCCCCTCCAGTCGATGCTTTTGCCGCTCATCGTCCTCGATCAACCTGAGGCCAGGATTAGAGCGTCGCCGCTGTGGTGCCCGCGGGTCGTGCGCGAGCCTCGCTGAGCCGGGACGCGCGCAGGAGGTCGAGCTGGTCGGCGCCGCTGGTTCCCGGGGCTGCCGTGTAGGTGACGATGCGCAGGTCGACGCCGGGCACGGTCAGCACGTCGCAGTCCAGCGTGACGTCACCCAGCTCGGGATGGCTGATCGTCTTGAGATCGCCGGTGAGCTGTCCCATGCCCGCCACCGACCACAGTTCAGCGAAGAAGGGTGAGGCCGCCCGCAAGCCGTCGACGAGCGCCGCCAGTTCTGGGTCGGCCGGGTAGCGGGAGAGTGCTTCGCGCAGGTCCGCGACGATCGCGGTCTCGAACGCGTACGGTCCGGCTGTCGAGGTGACCGGGCGCAGGTGCCAGCGGCCCTCGCCCGTGCCGAAGAGGGCGCGGGCGAGGTTGCGTTCGTCTGGCCGCGCACCTCCGCGACGCCGGGGAACGGTCCCCACGGCTTGAACACCTGAGGGAAGTGGATCGGCACGATGACCCGGTGGGTGTGGGCGGGGCTGGACGTCGTACGGGCGAAGACGGTGATCGGAACGCTCTTTTTCGTCATGCCAAGAGCATCACGGGCCGTGCCCGCCCGAGGCAGACACCTGTCAGTACATACCTTCGCGGTCTCGCCGTGCACCACTAGATCGACCTGAGGACTCGGACGCGGTCGGCGATGGCGCGCCTGGCCACGTCGGAGTCGAAGGCGATCGAGTCGAACTCGTGCGGTGCGCCGGGGTGCAGGTGGAACTCGACCGGTACGCCGGCGCGGCTGAGCTTCGTCGCGTAGGCCAGGTCCTCGTCGCGGAAGACGTCGAGCTGGCCGACCTCGACGTAGGCCGGTGGCAGGCCGGACGCGTCCTCGAGCCGGGCGGGTGCCGCGGTGGCCGGGACGTCGGGCCCGCCGGCGGCGTCGCCGAGCAGTGCGGGCCACGCGGTCAGGTTGTCGTCGTAGGACCACAACGCATACGGCGCGATGTGCGGGTCGACCTCGGTGGTGCGGTCGTCGAGCATCGGCATGATCAGGATCTGACGGGCGATGGCCGGGCCGCCGCGGTCACGGGCGAGGATCGACAGCGCCGCCGCCATCCCGCCTCCGGCACTGTCGCCCATCACGCCGATTCGGGCGGGGTCGACGCCGAGTGCGGCGGCGTTGTCATGCAGCCAGCGCAGCGCCGTGCAGGCGTCTTCGAGCGGGGTGGGGAAGGGGTGTTCGGGCGCCCGGCGGTACTCGACGGACAGCATCGGCACGCCGCTCGCGGACACGTACCGGGAGACCGGCCCGTCGAACAGGTCGATGTGGCCGAAGATGTACCCGCCGCCGTGGAAGAACAGCACGGCCGGGCCTGGCGTCGCGCCTTCCTTGGTGTACCAGCGCATCGTGATCCGTGCGCCGTCGTCCGCAGTGGCGTGGTGGTCGGTGGTGGTCACGTCGGCCGGGATCGGCTGGGCCGTTCCGGCGGCGCCGATGATCGGCTCCCACCTGGCCCTGCGCGCCCCGACGTCGCCCACCGCCGCAGGGGTGGCGTCCGCCATCGCACCGGCCATCGGAGCCAGTGCGATGGCGATCTCGGGATCCAGCCCGAGTGACATGGTCTGCTTCTCTCTGTTGTGGGTTGTCAGACGCCGGAGACGAGGAAGACGACCTTGCCGCGGACCGCGCCCGACGCAGCCTGGACGTGGATCCCCGGCAGTTCGGTCAACGGCACGCGCTGGGCGACGTCGACCCGCAGGTCGCCGGAGTCGACCAGCGCCACGAGCTTCGCCAGCTGTTCGGCGTCGCTGCGGACGTAGAGGTTGATGCCGCGCACGTCGCGTTCTTCGTCGGTCGGCGCGGGCATCCAGATCGTCGTGTTGACGACGACTCCGCCAGGACGGACCACCGTCACCAGCTCGGCCAGGACCGCCGGGTCGACCGGCGCGAGGTTGAGCACGAGGTCGACCTCCTCGGTCACCGCCGAGAGCACGCTGGTGGTGGTGTGGTCGACGACCTCGTCGGCGCCGGCGGTCCGCACGGCCTCGGCACTGCGCGGGCTGGCCGTGGCGATCACGTGGGCACCGGCCTCCTTGGCCAGCTGGACGGCGTAGCCGCCGACCGGTCCGCCCGCGCCGTTGACCAGCACGCGCTGCCCGGCCTTCAGCTGACCGTGGTCGAAGAGCGCCTGGTAGGCGGTGAGGCCCACCAGCGGCAACGCGGCGGCGTCGGCCAGCGGGATGCCCTTGGGAGCCAGGGTCAGGGCGACGGCCGGTGCGATGACGTACTCGGCCGCCGCGCCGGGCTTGGTCATCGGCAGGAAGCCGACGACCTCGTCGCCGACCGCGAAGCCCTCGACGCCCTCGCCCACTGCGTCGACCGTGCCGGCGACGTCGAGGCCGGGGGTGTGCGGCAGCTCGACCGGGATCTGGCCCTGCATGACGCCCAGGCGGATGTTGCCCTCGACGGGGTTGAACGTCGTGGCCGCGACGCGGACCAGGACCTCGCCGGCTCCGGCGACGGGCTGCTCCACGTCCTCGTACCGCAGGACCTCGGGGCCGCCGAACTCGTGGAAACGCACTGCCTTCATGGCAACTCTCCTTTGTTGTTTGCTTCGAACTCGAAGCATCTGGATCTGAGAGTAGACCTGCTTCGAATTCGAAGCAAAGTGATGTGCGGCACGTCTCTGCCTGGGCTCAGCGGGGAGGGCCGAGCAGGACGTTGCCGGAGATCTCGGCGGCTTCCGCGAGCAGCGACAGCGGGATCTCGAACCCCTCGGGTCGCGGTTCGCGCAGGTCGCGACCGGCATGGCGGAACATCTTCTCCAGTCCGCCAGGAGTCGAGATGAGCAGCAGGTCGGCCTTCTCGGAGGTGATCCGGTAGCTGTGCGGAATGCGGCGAGGCAGGAAGACGATGCCGCCTTCGCGCAGTTCGTGCTCTTCGTCGCCGGCCCACACCAGCGCGGAACCGGACAGCAGGAGGAAAACCTCGTCCTCGTTGTTGTGCATGTGCCACGGCGGCGCTTCACCGAGGCCCGCGTCGAAGCGCCCGACGGTCAGCTGCCCTCCGGTCGCCTCGGCGTCGAGCAGGACGCTGAACACGCTCCCGCCGATCCATTCGAGCTGTTGCTGGTCCTCCCGCTGGGAGAGGTGGGGGATGCTCAAGGTCGTCCTCGGGGTCAGTGGGGACGGCGGCGCCGTCCTCCTGCCTGGAGACCCTGTTGTGTGCCGCTGCTCAGCTGCCACGTCCTGCGGTGCTCACCTGTGTCCAGCGCTGCTCAGGAGCGTTCCCGAGCGCTCCTTCGAATTCGAAGCAGTAGGCTGCGGCCATGGCCGACTCACCGCCGTCGCTCGACCCCGTCCAGCTCGGCGCCTACTTCGCCCTCGTCGAGGTGACCAGCCTGCTGCGCCACGCGGTCGAGCAGCAGCTGAAGGAAGCTGGTGACCTGAGCTACGTGCAGTTCCAGCTGCTGGCGCGGCTCGGGGACTCGCCGACGGGCAGCCACCGCATGACCGACCTGGCCGACGGGGTCGTCTACAGCCGCAGCGGCCTGACCTACCAAGTGGCACTGCTGGAGAAGGCGGGTCTGGTCGAACGCTCGCCGTCCGCCGACGACGAGCGGAGCGTCACGGTCACCATCACCGGTGCCGGACGCACGTTGCTCGCGGCGGTGTTGCCCGGGCACGTCGAGGTCGTCAGCGGGCTGCTCTTCGAACCGCTGTCGCGCGATGATGTTCACACCCTCGCAGAACTGCTGGCGCCGGTGCGCGACCACATGCGATCAGCGCCGCCGCGTTCGGCAGCACCTCGCCGCCGCAAGAGCTGACGTCACCTGGCCAGGAGATGTGCGACGAGTCGCTCCTTGGCCAGGGCGAGGTGGCGCCGGTAGGTGCCGTACGGCACGCCCAGCCGTCGCGCCGTCGCCTCGTGGGTGCCTGACGCCGAGATGTAGGTGGCGGTCAGGGCGTCGTGTGCTTTGACGCCGGCGGGGTCGACCCGTAGCGCGTCGAGGGCCGACGTGATGGCATCGCGCAGGTGCGCAACGGGATCGGCCGACCCTTGTGGCACCAGGTGCGACCGCAGCAGGACGCTCGTCGCGAACTCGCGGGGAGCACGCCACGTGCGCAGTGCTTCGAGCACGCCCTTCTCGAACGCCTTGCGCGGCAGGAGATCGGCCGATCTCGGGCCCCTGCCGAAGACGTGCTGCCTGAGCCCGTCGGCCTCCACCGTCACCACCTCGTGCAGCCCGGCGGCGGCGAGGTGGTGCCGCCACCGTTCGGCGTCATGGAAGACGGTGAAGGTCACCGCCCGTCCCGGGGTCCGCATCTCGGCCGCGACGATGCGCCGGCCGATGAGATCCATCAGCGGCGATGGCCGTTGGTGCCCGCCGAACTGCACCGCGAAGCGGCGGACGCCCAAGTGCTCGCCCTGGCGCAGGGGAGCGACCGCCTCGACGTGCTTCCACAGCGCCGCGATCACCGGGTCGGCGGCCAGGTCGTCGGGTGACGGCGCCTCCAGCCGCAGGACGGCCATGAACCCCAGCAGCCTGCCCGCCGAGCGGTAGACGCGAAATCCCTCCGGCTGGCGTCGGATCCAGTGCGCGACCGCGGACTCACCGGCCATGCGCAAGATGTGGGGTATGTCGGCGGAGTCGAGAGGTGTGTCCTCGACGTGGGGATGGGCCCGCCAGTCGTCCAGGTCGGGCGGGCCGGCCTGGTCGCGGAAGAGGAACATCCACTCCGCGGCGCGCTGCGGTGCGTCGTCCTCGGCAGCCCGGCGCAGCGCGCTCAAGCATGCGACCGAGATGCGCGTGCGTACTTCCTGGTAGCGCTCGGGGTCTCGCCACCGCAGATCGGCTGCGAGCGTGGATCGCACCGCGACGTGCGGATGCAGTCCTCGGGGCGTGGTCTCGACGTAGGGCTGCCGGCGCAGCCAGGAGAACACCGTCGCGGCGTCCTCGTCGCCGAGCACCGCGCGCAGCAGGTCCTCACGTGTGACATGAGCCTGCGCGAGGACGTCGAGGGCGCGTCGGTGCGCATCACTCGGCAGATCGCCCACCAGCCGTTCCACCAAGGTGGTCAGCACCTCACCGGTGGGCTCACCGGCCGCGGCGAGGGAGAGAACGAGCGGGCTGCCGCCCGCGAAGGCGACGATGGCGGCGCGGTGGTCCGGTGCGACGTTCCGTGTGGCGAGAAGGGAATCGGACTGGACGGCGTCGAGCGGTCGCAGGGCCAGTTCGGTGAACACCTGCGCCCAGCCGGGATCCAGCGTCCACTCGGCGTCGGGGGCGATCCTGCTCGCGAGCACGACGATCGCTCCCTCCCCGAGCCGCAGCAAGAAGGTGTCGCGCAACCACGGCTCAAGTTGTTGGGAGCGCTCGAAATTGTCGAAGAGGAGCACCGCACCGGGTTCGACGCACGCCAGCGCGGCGGTTTCCTCCAGGCGACGCGGATCCGTGTTCAGGAACCGCGAGTCGACCCGCACGACCTCGCGACCAGCGAGCTCCGCCTGCGCGGCGGCGTAGCGCAACAGCGAGGACTTGCCGATGCCGCCGGGACCGTGGACGTACGCCACGAGCGGAGCGTCGGCCGCCCCGGTCAGCATCCGGTCGAGCACCGACCGCTCGGAGTCCCTGCCCACCAACGCTCCTGCTCGCGCCGCGGCCAGCCGGCCCGCCAAGCCCAGGTCCACGTTGATCGACATGGGCCCCAGGATCGCCGCCTGCGGACCGGTCAGCCTGGGCCAGCTTGTCCCACCCTGACGACGGCAGGCCCGGTGGAGGCGCGGACGACCTCGTCGAGCCGTCCCGCGTCAGCCGAACCCGGTGCGGCGGTGAGTACCACCGCCTGGAGGTTGTCGCCGGGCACCTGCAGCAGCGTGCCGTCGAGCGCGATGTCACCCACGCCCGCATGTCGGAACACGGCTCGATTCCCATGATCGGCAACGGTTCTTGGTGCACGCCACAGGCTGTCGAACGAACGGCTCGTGGTCCGCAGCTCGTCCACGAGCTCGGCGAGCGGCTCGTCGGCGGGGTAGCGCAGGGACGTGCTGTGCAACCGGGCGGCGAGCGTCGCCCGGAACGCGGCCGCGTGGTCGTCATCGCGGCTGATCTCGCGGTGGGCGTGGGAGAACGTGCGCCATGCGACGTTCCAGTCCCGGGCCTGCCGGTTCGACGCTCCCGCTCCGAGCGCCATCCACGCACCGTTGACGGCGACGACGTTCCACGCCGCATCCGTCAGGAACACGGGCGTGTCAGCGAACCGCTCGAGCAACCGCATCGCACCGGACCCGGCCGCGCGCGGCACCTGCCCGTCCGCCGCGGCATACCCGGCCAGCGCGCAAAGCCGTTCGTACTCGGCCGGCCTCACGCACAACGCACGGGCGATCGCGTTCACCACGGCGGCCGAAGGGTGACGGCGGCCCTGTTCCAGCCGCCGCACGTAGTCCGCCGACACCCCGGCCAGCTCGGCGAGCTCCTCCCGCCGCACGCCACGAGCCCGCCGCCTGCCGACCGGCAACCCGATCGCGGCGGGCTCCGTGTTCTCGCGCAACCGGCGCACCTCCGCGCCGAGATCCTGCAACGCCATGACGCAAGTGTCGCTTATGGAGCAGATGCTGCGTCTCGATCGTCTTTGTGGGCGCCGCCTCGACGAGTCAGGAGCCACCGAGCCTGCGCGCTGTGCTGCTGAGGGTGTTGCCGGTGGCGTACATCCTCAGCACCTCACGTTCTCTCGGGCTGGTGCGCATCGCCACGGTTCTCTTGCACGGCGTCGCACCGGTGCTGGTCACCGTCGAGTACCTGACGCGGGGGGCCGAGACCTGCCGCGCGTCACGCCTTCGTGCTGCTGGGCTTGGTGCTCGTGGCGGGACGCCGCCGGTCCGCCCGCCGGCAGTCCGGGAACGAGCATGGTGGAGTGGGCTCCACCATCAAGAGGCCCCCTGCCTCGACTGACTCGCGGACCTGCGGTTTCTAGCTTTGTGCCATGACTTCAACGGACACCACCGCCGCACGCGCACTGGTCCTCCGCTACCCGCTGATCACGTTCTTCACGCTCGCCTTCGGCATCAGCTGGCTCGCCTGGACGCCGTACGTCCTGTCGCTGGACGGGCTCGGCGTGCTGAACTTCCGCTACCCGGACTTCCTCATCGGCAACCAGCTGACAGCGATCCTGCCCGGCGCGTACCTCGGGCCGCTGACCGCGGCGTTCACCGTCACCGCGGTCACCGAGGGGCGGGAAGGGTTGCGCCGCTGGCGCAGGCGGCTGTTCCAGTTCCGCGCCGGTGTGCGGTGGTACGCGTTCGCGCTGCTCGCGGTCCCGATCGCGATCCTGCTCGGCACGCTGGCGATGGAGGGTGCCGAGGAGGCCGTGCGGCTGCCGTCGTTGATGGTGCTGGCCGTCTACGTTCCCGCGCTCGTGGCACAGGTCCTGACGACCGGTCTCGCCGAGGAGCCCGGCTGGCGCGACTTCGCGTTGACTCGTCTGCAGAACCGGCACCACCCGCTGGTGGCGACGCTCATCCTCGGTGTCCTGTGGGCCGGCTGGCACGTGCCGCTGTTCCTCACGCCGTGGGGCGGGCCGAACGTGGGCGCCGAGACGATCGCGTTGTTCACCGTGGTGGCGTTGGAGATGAGCGTTCTGATCACGCTGGTCTACAACAAGGGACGGCAGAGCGTGCCGCTGGTCATGCTCCTGCACTGTTCCATCAACAACTTCCAGTCGCTCGTGTGGTCCGAGGTCTTCCCGGGAGACGATCCCCGCTGGCTCTGGGGTCCCGCGCTCGGCCTCGGCCTGCTCTCCGCCATCGTGATCGCCGCCACCCGCGCCAAGCTCGGCCACGGCGCCGCTGTCCGGCAGACGGTGAGGGCCGGCGAATGACCACGCACTGCGGATGCACGCCGTGACCAAGACCTGCGGCACCGGGGCAAGCCGTGGTCACCGTCAAACATCCGTCGGTGTCACCATTGCCCGCACCCCGGGTTGATCGAGAAGGAGTCACTGTGACGAACCAGCCAGGGCCGAAGGCATGGCGTTTCCTCGCCTTCGGTGTGGTCGTGGGGCTGCGGGCACTGGGCTTGCTGGTCGGGATGGCGTTGCCGCACCTGCCCCGCGTCATGGAGGCCGTCGGCCGGCTCGCCGCGAACGAACGCGACCGCGTCGGCCGATTCCTGGCCATCCCGGTCCCGGTACCCTCCACAGAGGACAGTGCCACGACCGTTCGCCGGGACGTCCGGTGGCTCGCATTGCAGGCCACCGGCGGAATTCTGGCGGGGCTGCTGCCGGTGGGGTCGGTGACCGGTGTGGCGCAGAACGTGGTGATCGCCGCGTTCTGGCCGTTCATCCCCGATGCCGCCTCCACGTTGGACATGCCGGTGCGGTCGTGGGGCGACGCGGGCCTCACGCTGGTCACGGCTGCCGCGTACGGCCTTTTGGGCGTCCTCGTGGTGCCGCCCTTGGCTCGGTGGTACGCGAAAGTCAGCGCTGCCCGGCTGGCGCCGCCGGTGCAGTCGCTCGCCGAACGCCTCGCCGAGGTCACGGCGACCCGGGCGGCCGCGTTGGAGGCGCACGGCACCGAGTTGCAGCGCATCGAACGCAGCCTGCACGACGGCACCCAGAACCGCCTTGTCGCGGTGGTGATGCAACTGGGCGCGGTGGAACGAGCCCTCTCGCGCGATCCCGCCGCGGCGTTGCCCTCGGTGCTCACCGCCCAGAACGCGGCCACCGACGCGCTCGCCGAACTGCGTCAGGTGGTGCGCAGCATCTATCCGCCGGTGCTGGCCGAACGGGGTCTTTCCGATGCGGTGGCCTCGCTGGCGGCGCAGTGCGCGATCCCGTGCACGCTCGACGAACATCCGCTGCCGCGGGCACCCGCGGCGGTCGAGGCGGCGGCTTACTTCGTCGTGGCCGAGGCGTTGACCAACGCCGTCAAGCACAGCGGGGCCGACCAGATCACCGTGAGCCTGCGTGCCGAGGACGGTGTACTCGTCGTGGAGGTCACCGACAACGGCCACGGCGGCGCCGACGACGGGCAGGGCACCGGCCTGCGCGGAATCCATCACCGGATCGCCGCGTTCGACGGCACGACCAAGATCGACAGCCCGCTGGGCGGCCCCACTGTCGTACGGGTGGTCATCCCTGCGGGAACATGAAGCGTGCGCATTGTGATCGCTGAGGACGACACCCTGCTGCGGGAAGGCCTCACGCACCTGCTCCGTGCCGAGGGCCTGGACGTCACCTCCGCCGTCGACACCCCTGACGACCTGCTGTCGGCCATCGCGACCGACCGCCCGGACGTCGCGTTGGTGGACGTGCGAATGCCACCCACGTTCCGCGACGAGGGCCTGCGAGCTGCGGTCGAGGCCCGCGCGAAGTGGCCGGGGCTCGCCGTGCTCGTGCTGTCGGCGCACGTCGAGGAGAGCTACGCGACCCAGCTGCTGGCCGACGGCAGCGGCGGCGTGGGTTATCTGCTCAAGGAACGGGTGGGCAAGGTCGCCGACTTCCTCGACGCGCTGAACCGCGTCGCCGCCGGAGGCACCGCGATGGACCCGGAGGTGGTCGCCCAGCTGCTCGTGCGCCGCCGGGCGGACGACCCGTTGCGACAGCTGACGCCACGCGAACGCGAGGTGCTCGGGCTGATGGCCGAGGGCCACTCGAACTCCACGATCGGCACCCTGCTGGTGATCAGCGACGGCGCCGTCCACAAGCACATCGGCAACATCTTCACCAAGCTCGGCCTGCCGACCACCGACGCGGGCCACCGTCGAGTGCTCGCGGTGCTCGCGTACCTGAGGAAATGACCAGACCAACACGCCCGTTGCGCACGTGGCTCGTCGGTGGCGCCGTGCTCCTCGTGCTCACCGCCGCGTTGCTGATGGTCGGCAAGAACGGGCCGGGTTCCGTCGTCATACCGGTGGTGATCGTCGCGCTGGCCGTTGCCACGACCACCTGGACGGTGATCCGCTCCCGCCGGCAGCGGCTCGCGTACGAGGCACGCCTCACCTCCTGGGCCGCGGAACAGGCCGCGCACCACGAACGGCTCCGGATCGCCAGAGAGCTGCACGACATCGTGTCTCACGGCCTCGGCGTCATCGTCGTCCGAGCCACAGCCGCGCGCCGGGTGCGCGGTGACGGGCGGGAAGCCGAACGTGACCAGGCGCTCGCCGACATAGAGCGGACGGGGCGGGAGGCCGTCGCCGAACTGCGGCGCATGCTGTCCGTGTTGCGCGACAACGGTGAACGCGCCGCGCCGCTACGACCCGCGCAGAGCCTGGCGGACATTCCCGCGGTCGTCGAAGCCGCCCGTGCCACGGGTTTGCGGCCGCGGTTGGAGATCGCCGATCTCGGTGACGTTTCCCCAGGGGTGCAGGCGACCGCGTGTGCGGTGGTGCGGGAAGCCGTGACCAACGCGGCGCGTTACGCAGGTCCGGCGGAGGTTCGGATCGGGCTTGTGCGCGAGGGGGACGTGGTGGTCGTGAGCATCGAGGATGGTGGGCCTCCTGAACACTGGCAGCCGCTGCGCGGCGCGGGTCATGGGCTGGTCGGGTTGCGGGAGCGGGTCGACGCGTTGGGTGGGGAACTGGTCGTGCACAACGGGGAAAGAGGCTTTCACGTCATCGCTCGCCTGCCGGACGGAGGACGTCGATGACCACCCGCGTGCTGCTCGTCGACGACCAGATGTTGTTGCGGCACAGCCTGGCCATCATCATCGGCGACTCCCCGGACGTGGAGGTCGTCGGTCAGGCCGAAGACGGTGAGCAGGCGCTGGCCAGGGCCCGGGAACTGCGCCCGGACGTCGTGCTGATGGACATCCGGATGCCCGGCCAGGACGGCATCACCACCACCCGGGAGATCACCGCGACACCGGAGCTCGCGGGCACGAAGGTGCTGGTGCTGACCATGTTCGAGCTCGACGAGTACGTCTACGAGGCGTTGCGGGCCGGTGCGAGCGGCTTTCTGCTCAAGGACACCGAGCCGGACGACCTGATCGACGCCGTCCGGCGCACACATGCGGGCGAATCCCTTTTCGCACCAACGGTTCTCACGCACCTGGTCGAGCACTACCTGGCCACGCCACGGCATCGCGCCGCGCAGCCGAACGGGTTGACGCAGCGCGAGGTCGAGATCCTGACCCTCGTCGGCCGCGGCCTGTCCAACACCGAGATCGCCGACGTGCTGGTCATCTCGATCAAGACGGTCAAGTCGCACGTGGGCAGGCTGCTCAGCAAGCTGTCGGCCCGCGACCGCGCACAGCTCGTGATCTCCGCGTACGACATGGGTCTTGTGGTGCCGCACTCCTGATCAGGCGTCCCTGCGACGGAACGCGGTCGTGGACACGGCCACCGCCAGCACGACCCACGCGAGCACGACCGCGGCACCGGTGAGCGGGCTCAACGCGCCGAGCCGGCCCGTCGCACCGGGGAACCACATGCGGTAGCCGGCGGTGTCCGGCAGGTAGGTCGCGAAGTCCGTCCGGTCGCGCAGCAACGGCCCGGCGATGAAGTAGTGGACGAGCAGCCCGGCCAGCGCGGGAATCGTGCGCCGCACGATGGCGGCGACCGCGGCGGACAGCAGCGTGGTGAGCGTCAGGTAGCCCGCGGCTCCACCGATGCCCCGCAACGCTTCGGTGAGCGAAGCCTGGTCTCCCACCACGACACCGGCGACGACGATGCTCGCGAGCACGGTGATCACGGCCGCGAGCAGCGCGAACTGCGCGAGCGAGACCAGCTTGGCGAGGTGCTGGGTGGTCCGGCGCGGCATCGCGGTGAGCGTCGTGCGGAGCTGGCCGCCGCTGTACTCGGACGTCACCGCGACCACGCCCAGGATGATGAACCCCACCTGGGTGTAGCCGACCGGAGCGAGTCCGGCGTCCAGCACGGTCGTGCCGCCCGGTCTGCCCGCCGCACCGAAGGCGATCGCGAGCATCGCCGACGCCACCAGCGTGCCCAGCGCGGTCAGGTGCGTGGCGGGCAGGCTCCACAGCTTCGTCGTCTCGGCGTGGATCCAGCGCCGAGTGTCGTGGCTCATGCGTCCCTCCGGCGGAAAGTCGCGAACCCGGCGACGAGCAGCGCGACGACCCACGCCGCCATCACAGCGCCACCTGCGACGGGGGAGAGGCGAACCGGCAGGTCGACCTCGGTGATGAACATGCGGATGCCCGCCATGTCCGGGAAGTAGACCGCGAGCGTCGTGATCTTCGCGAGCAGGAACGTGACGGTGACGACCGACGTGTTCAGGATCAGCAACGCCAGCGGGATGATTCCGTTGCGGGTCAACAAGGTCATGCCGAACGCCAGCAATGCGGTGAGCACCCAGTAGACGACTGCGCCGAACATGCGCGAAAGGCCGGCCGCCTGGCCGATGAGCAGCAACGTGATCACCGCGGCCACCACCGCCAACGCGGTCGCGACGGTGGTCACCGCCGCGATCTTCGCGAGCAGGAAACGGGTTCTGGACGGCACGACGGTGAGGCTCGTGGTGATCTGGCGCCCGTTGTCCTCGCCGTCCACGAAGTACTCGCTGCTCGCCGCGACGACGCCGAGGACGATCACGCCGACGACCCCGAACGCGAGTTCCTGGAAGCCGGCGTCGACGCTCGTGGACCTGGCGTTGATGATCGCGACGCCCGCCGGGACCACCACCCCGACCAGGCAGGCGGCCCACACCGACGGCAGCGACGCGAGCTTGCTCAGCTCGCCGCGGTAGGCGCTCAGTGCCCGCACCGCCCTCACCGCCCGGACCCGCTGGTGAGCGCGAAGAACGCGTCCTCCAGGTTCCGCCGCGCTCCGGTGATCTCGGCGAGCGTGCCCTGTGCGACGACGCGACCGCGGTTGATGATCACCACGTCGTCGACCGTCTCGGACAGCTCGCCCATGAGATGGCTGGACAGCAGGACCGTGTGACCGGCCGCCGCCCGTTCCCGCAGGAACGTCCTGATCCAGCGGATGCCTTCCGGGTCGAGTCCGTTGATCGGCTCGTCGAGCACCAACGCCTCCGGGTCGCCGAGCAGCGCGGCGGCGAGAGCGAGCCGCCTGCCCATGCCGAGCGAGTAGCCGCCCACGCGCTTGCGGGCCGCGCCGGACAGCTCGACCAGTTCCAGCACCTCGTCCACCCTGCGTCGAGGGATGCCGCCCGCCGCCGCGACCCAGTTCAGGTGCGCGCGGCCGGTGCGGGAGCGGTGCGCGCCGGAACCGTCGAGCACGGCGCCGACCTTGGCGAGCGGGTCGCGCAACGCGGCGAACCTGACGCCGTCGACCAGCGCGGTGCCCGAGGTGGGGTGGTCGAGTCCGAGCAGGATCCGCAGGGTCGAGGACTTTCCCGCGCCGTTGGGGCCGAGGAACCCGGTCACCCGGCCTCGGCGCGCTTCGAAACTGACGTCGGAGAGGATCAGCGCTGACCCCCGCCGCTTGGTGAGCCGGTCGATCTTGAGCATCTGGGCTTCTTCCGGTTGGGCGCTTCGCGTCACCTCGCAGTCAATTGCGTCGCCCGCTCTGTCCACATCGGGCTCTGGCCCGAACCTCGCGGTCGTGGTGCGGGCCGCGGTCTGTCAGACCTGGGTCTGACTTCGCGGAAATCGGCATTGACTCCGCCGCCGGTGGGACGATCGACGCCATGGACCCGAGGCCGCTGACCCAGCGAGAGCGAAGAGTGCTCGACGCGCTGCTGAGCGTCGATTTCGACGGCGTCGAGAACCTGCGGTGCCAAGCGCAGGACGTGGTTGTGGTCGGTGCGTGTGGATGCGGCTGCCCGTCCATCGACTTCCAGCACGGTCGTGGCCTCGGAATGGCGATACGTGTCAACGCGGCCGTCCTGGAGTCCTACGACGGCCTGTTCCTCTACGTGATCGAGGACTCTCAGCGCGGGGAGGTGCTTGGTGGCGTTGAGTGGGTCGGTGTCGGGGAGACGGATCCTGATGAGCTGCCATCACCCGACGTGCTCGACATCCAGCCCGTTTGATTCGCGGGCACGTCTGAATCGCGGCTTTTCGCCGCTATCAGGTGAGCGTCCCATGACGCTTTGGTGAATTCTTGGTGGCGCAGTTCATCTCCCGTTCAGGGCTGCTCATTTCCGACAACTGTGACGGCTGTCACGTGTCAGCGAAATGTCAGCGGCGGTTCTTACGTTGACCGCGCAGTCGCTTGACCTGCGCTGATCGTGGAACTGGGGGACTCGAATGCCTCGTCTTGCGGACACGATCCTCGGCGACTTGATTCGACCTCGTGAACGTGTGATCGACGCCTGACATTCATCGGCAAAAGGGATTAATCGTGCTTCTCGACGTTGCCAAGAAAATCGGTATCACCGTCGCCACCATTGCGGGTGCGAGCGTCCTCCTCGCCTCGCCCGCGTCGGCCGCTCAGCAGTGCGGCGACCTGCAGGGCCCGGAGGGCGGCAACCTGCCGCTGTGCAAGTCGTGGGTGTGGGACGGCAACGACTACGACGGCAAGTGGTGGACCAACGGGCCGTCGGCGCTGCCGTCGCACACCTACCTGCAGCGCCGTGAGGACGGGGTCGTGAAGACCTCGAACTACTCGGGCAGCTACAGCGACGTCAGCAAGATCTCGTTCCGCCTCTGCGACAGCCTCACCCGCCGCTGCTCCGGCTGGTGGTGACGACCCGGAACCCCGCGGCACGCGCCGCGGGGTTCCGGGCAGACAGAGAGTTCATCGGAGTGTTCGTGTCCATTCGAGGAGATCGCGTGCGCACACGCAAGGCTGGCATCTTCGGCTTCTTCTTGTTGCCCAGCGGTTTCGCGAAGGTCGTCGCAGGCGGCCTCGCGGTCCTCATGGTGGTGACGACGACGACCGGTGACTCGGTCATAGGCGGGCAGGAGAACGCGTACGCGGCCCTGCACGGACCTGGGCAGGTCTGGGGCTCGGCCGATGGTGCGGGAAGACATTTCGAGGGCAGACCGGCGAACCGGACGCTGCCTGCGAGCGTGCGGAGTCGTTACCCCAAGCAGACCTGGGATCAGCAGGTCGACAACACGGTCACCGAGGCTGAGCCGCCGGCCCGTGAGGTCAAGGGCTTCGACGAGAAGGTCAGCGCGGAACAGCCGGCGCGTCGCTCGGAGTACGAGCGGGTGTACAGCAACCCCGATGGCACGGAGACGACCGAGTTCTCCGCCTCCAGGCTCAACTACCGCGGCAAGGACGGCGCTTGGACGCCGATCGACCCGAACCTGGTGGAGGATCAGGGCAACGGGTGGCGAAACGCGGCGGACGAAGTGGGTCTGCGCTTCGCGAAGAAGGCCGACGCGGCCGATCTGGTCACGCTGACGGTCGACAACGATCATTCCGTTTCGTACGCACTGGCCGGTGCCGCGGCGGCCACGCCCAAGGTCGACGGCGCCACGATCGTGTACCCGCAGGTCGCGCCCAAAGTTGATCTCAAACTCGAATCCAGGCCTGGCGGGGTCAAGGAAACTCTGGTGCTGGCGGGGCCCGACGCACCGACTAGTTTCACGTTCCCCTTGCGGCTCAAGGGACTGACGCCGCAGATCGACAACGGCCAGGTCGTCTTCTCCGACGAGAAGGGCACGCCGCGCGCGGTCATCCCGCCCGGTGACATGGTGGACGCCAAGGGGGCGGTGTCGAAGGGCGTGTCGTACCGGCTGGTGCAGGGCGCTCTCGAACTCACCGCCGACGCGGCCTGGCTGAAGGATCCGAGCCGGGCGTTCCCGGTCGCGGTCGACCCCACCGTCTCACTGCCGGTCGGCAGCGGGTCGGCGGACGCCAGCATGACCGCGGGGCCGGCCGGTTCCGGTGAGCTCGCGATCGGGACGAACGCCAACGCGTACATCAAGTTCGGCGATCTGGTGAACCGGTTGCAGTACCACACGATCTTCGGTGCTCAGCTGTGGATGGTGAACTTCGAGGCCGAGTCCTGCGAGCCGCGTCAGGTCAGCGTGCACCCGGTCACCGAGAACTGGTCGTCGGGTTCAGGGACCTATCCGGGACCTGCGGTCGGTGGTGCGCTGGCCAGCAAGTCGTTCGCGCACGGCTACATCGCCTTCGGGCAGTCCTCGTCGGCCTGCCCTCGCGCCGGCGAGCTGTTCAACCTCGGCGGCGCCGGCCGCGATCTGGTGCAGCGCTGGGTGAACGGCGAGCAGTCCAACTTCGGACTGTCGATCCGCGGCGCCGGCGCCAAGAAGTTCACCGATCGCGGCACCGCGAACCCGCCGAAGCTCTACGTCACGCACAGCCCGTACAACGCGACCTACAAGCTGACCGACCCGCGGCCGAACCCGCCCGTGCTGCAGAACCAGAACGGCAAGGTCAAGATCCAGGTCACCAACAAGAGCGCCGCCGCGTGGGCTCCGGCTGACTACTACCTGGCTTACCGCGCGTACAAGGCCGACGGCACCGCCTTCGGGCAGCAGCGTGCGGCGAGTCTGACCACGACGGTGCAGCGCAACGGCAAGGTCACCCTCGACGCGACCATCAAGGCGATGCCGCCCGGCAAGTACTTCCTCGACTTCACCATGGTCAAGACCGGTGGGCCGGTGTTCACCGACCACCAGGTCCCGCCCGGCCGGATCGTCCTGCAGGTCTTCGACATCCCGCCGGTGTTGCAGGAACTGTTCCCGCCCAACGGATACCAGGCGCCGACGCTGACCCCGCAGCTGTGGGCCAGAGCGCTGGACGTCGACGCACCGCCGAGCTCGTCGCTGCAGTTCAAGTTCGAGATCTGCGAACGTGACGCGGCCGGCAAGCCGGTCAACTGCACGAACTCCGGCTACGGGACCAAGACGGCCTGGCCCGTCCCGTCCGGCACGCTCAGCTGGACCAAGGCGTACCTGTGGCGCGCGTTCGTGAAGGACGCCACGACCGAGGTGCCGTCGCCGTACTCGGTTCTGCTCGCGAACGTGCCGCAGCCGGAGATCACCGCCCGCGTGTCCTCCTCGCCGAACGGCATGCAGGAGCAGGACTTCGACCCGCAGACCGGCAACTACACCACCTCCGCGGTCGACGCCACGGTGGGCACGGCCGGGCCGCCGTTGTCGGTGGCCAGGACGTACAACAGCATCGACCCGCGCCGGGACGGTCTGTTCGGTGCCGGCTGGACCAGCGTCTACGACATGAAGATCGTGCCGGACGACGACGGCTCCGGCAGCGTGGTCGTGACCTACCCGGACGGGCAGACCGTCCGATTCGGTCGCAACGCCAACGGAACGTACGTCGCGCCGGGCGGCCGGACGGCCTCGCTGACGCAGGACACCACGTCGTGGAAGCTGCTGGACAAGTCCGGCACGACCTACCAGTTCGCGCTGACCGGCAAGCTGTCGAAGATCACCGACATCTCCAACCGGTCGATCGTGCTGACCTACCTCGACGGCAAGCTCCGCAAGGCGCAGGTCGCCAACAGCCAGACCAACACCGCCGGGCGTTCGCTCACCTTCACCTGGACCGGCAACCACGTCACCAAACTCGACACCGACCCGGTCGACGGCGCCGCGTTGAGCTGGTCCTACAGCTACACCGGCGATCTGCTCACCAAGGTGTGCGGTCCGACACCGGGCTGCACGAACTACGAGTACAGCGCCGGTTCGCACTACCGCAGCGCGGTGCTCGACTCGCGGCCGGAGTCGTACTGGCGGCTGGGCGAGGACGAGGGCACCGCGGCCGCCAGCGAGGTCGCGGTCAACCTGGGCAAGGACACCGGCACCTACAAGAACGTCACCCTGGGCGCCGCCGGCCAGTTCGCCGGCACGACCGACACCGCCACGTCCTTCAACGGCACGACGTCCGCTGTCGACCTGCCCAAGGGCACGGTGAAGAAGAGCAGGGACGGCGCGATCGAGCTGTGGTTCAAGAACTCGATCACCGGCTCTGGCGGACCGCTGATCGGCTACCAGGACAAGGCGCTGGGCTCGGCGAGCACGACCGGTGTCCCGGTGCTGTACGTCGGCAGGGACGGCAAGCTGCGCGGCCAGTTCGGGACCGGCTCGATCAACCCGATCACCTCGTCGACCCCGGTCAACGAGGTGGGGAAGTGGCACCACGTGGTGCTGTCGTCGATGGGTTCCACCCAGACGCTGTACCTGGACGGTGTGAAGATCGGCGAGCTGACCGGCAAGACGATCGACCACACCTTGCTGACGTTCAACCAGATCGGCGCCGCCTACGCGAGCACACCCGGCTCGTGGCCCGAGTGGGGCACGACGGCGCAGCGGTCCTACGACGGTCTGATCGACGAGGTCGCGATCTACTCCGGCCCGCTCGGCGCGGCCTCGGTCATGGCCCACTACAAGGCCGCGACCACCCAGGCCGACTTGCTGAGCAAGGTCACCCTGCCCAGCGGCCGGGTCGACGCCCTCGCCACCTACGACGTGGGCCGTGACCGCGTCAAGCAGTACACCGACAACAACGGCGGGGTGTGGAAGGTCGGCGCCCCAACGGTTTACGGCGGCGACACCGACCTGCGCCGCAGCGTCGAGGTGCTCGATCCCGGCAACCGCACCAGCCTGTACGAGTTCGACGCGATCAGCGGTCAGCTGCTGCGCCTCGGTCAGCCGCTGGGCATGGAGGCCCGGCCGGAGGACAAGCCGGGCGAGCCCACCGAGACCCCGCCGGACCCCGTGCGGCAGTGCACCCAGCCGGACGCCAACGACCCGGCGTTCTGCACCGTCATCCCCGACGACTCCGGCGGTCCCGTGTTCGTCCGGTACGGAGTGGACGGTGTCAGCATCCGCACGTTCGAGTACAACGACGACGGCGTGCTCACCACGGTCCGGGACGAGAACGGCAACCCGACCACGATGACGTACGACGCCCGCGGCAACGTCACCTCGACGAAGACCTGCCGGGACACCGACGCCAACCAGTGCCAGACGTCCTACAAGTCCTACCCAGCAACGGTCACGAACCTCTACGACCCGCGCAACAACCTGCCGACCGAGAGCAGGGACGCGCGTTCGACGAGCGCGACCGACAGCACCTACCGGACGCAGTACGCGTACCACTCGAGCGGTCAGCTCGCGACGCAGACGACCCCGGACGGCGCGCAGACCTCGTACAAGTACACGACGGGCAGCGAAGGCGCGGTCGGCGGCGGAACTCAGCCCGCCGGGCTCGTCGACTCGGTCACCAATGCCCGCGGCAAGATCACCAAGTACAACTACTTCGCCAACGGCGACCTGGCGAGGGTGACCGAGCCGTCCGGCCGCTCGACCGAGTACACCTACGACCCGGTCGGCCGGATGATCTCCAAGAAGGACATCTCCGACAGCTTCCCGGCCGGTGTGGGGACCACCTACACCTACGACGGCATGTCCCGGTTGCGCACGACGACGATGCCGGCCACCACGAACGCGGTCACGAACGTCAAGCACCAGAAGCGGATCACCAGCACCTACGACCCGGACGGCATCGTCGTCTCGGTCGAGGAGGCCGACGCACTGGGCAACGACCAGGCCCGCACCACGTCGTCGACCCTCGACGACCGCGGCCGTGCGATCACGACCACGGACCCGGAAGGCGGCAAGACCACCTTCGACTACGACGCCTTCGGCAACGTCACGTCCACCACGGACCCGAACGGCAACCGGTACGACTACGCCTACACCGCCCGCAACACGCTTGCCGAGGTCCGGCTGCGGGACTGGCGCAGCGACCCGGAAGGCACCCCGGCCCCGGCCACCGGTGACCACCTGGTGCTCAAGGCGTTCAGCTACGACTTCGCCGGGCGGCTCGCCAGCGAGACCGACGCGATGGGACGACGCACGGAGTTCACGTACTTCGACGACGGCCTGCTCGCCAAGGCCGTGCTCAAGAAGTTCCGCAACCCCGACGGCACCACCCGCGACTTCGTCCTGGAGGACAACACCTACGACGCTGCCGGAAACCCGACCAAGCAGGTCAGGAACAACGGCAAGACGGTCAAGGCCAGCACCTACGACAGGCTGGGCCGGGCACTGACGTCCACAACGGACCCGAACGGCCTCATGCGCGGCACGTCGTTCACCTATGACACCAACGGAAACGTCAAGACCGTCACGACCACCGGCAAGCCGTCGAACGTCCCCTGGGTCACCGGCAACAACCAGGAACAGGTGTCCTACGACTACGACGACGCCGACAACCTCGTCCAGCAGACCGTGACCGGCGGCACCACCTCCCGGGTCACCAAGACCCGCTACGACCAGCGCGCGCTGCCGACGTCCACGATCTCCCCTCGCGGCAACGTCACCGGGGCCGACCCGAACGCGTTCACCGCACGGCTGGTCCACGACGAGATCGGTCAGCTCGTCACGTCGACCGCGGCACCGCTGTCGGTGGAGAGCGGCGGCCAGCCGGCGAGCACGGCCACGCCGACGGCGACGACCGGGTACAACACGTTCGGCGAGATCACCGACTACAAGGACGAGCTCGGCAACATCTCCCGCACGACCTACGACCGCAACGGCCGGACGACGAGTTCCGCCAAGCCGTCCTACCGGGCACCCGGTGCGACGCAGGCCGTCACGCCGACGACCTTCACCAAGTACGACGGCAACAGCAACGTCGTCGAGGTCAAGGACCCGCGCGGCAACATCACGCGGAGCACCTACGACCAGCTGAACCGGGTCGCGAAGGTCGACGTACCCGCGTCGACCAACGACGAGCGGGCCGCCACGACGTTCGGCTACACCCGCTCCGGGCAGATCGTGTCCACTGTGGACGGCACGGGGATCCGGACCGAGGCCACCTACGACGACCTCGACCGCCAGGTGACTGCCACCTCGATCGAGCGCACCCCGGTCGCGGGCGCGTTCACCAGCAGGGTCGTCTTCGACGACGCCGGCAACGTGGTCAGCGAGATCTCGCCGAAGCAGTCGACGACCACCTACACCTTCGACACGCTCGACCAGTTGACCAAGTCCGTCGACCCGAACGGCGTGCAGGTTCAGTACGGCTACGACTTCGCCGGGCACACCGTCCGCGCTGTCGACGCACAGGGCCGCACGTCCCAGGCGACCTACGACCTGTTCGGTCAGAAGACCGCGGACAACGCGCTGAAGGCCGACGGATCGACGTTGAGGAGCACGACGTACGGCTACGACCCGGCCGGGAACCTGATCACCGTCACGGACCCGAACCAGACCGTGCGGACCTACACCTACAACTCGGCCAACCAGCTGATCAACCAGGTCGAACCGGTGGCCGACGGCAAGTCGATCACCAGCTCG
Organism: Lentzea alba; assembly: GCF_011067745.1. GTDB lineage: Bacteria > Actinomycetota > Actinomycetes > Mycobacteriales > Pseudonocardiaceae > Lentzea > Lentzea alba. The sequence continues at coordinate 589,006 of NZ_JAAMPJ010000005.1, read as the reverse complement.
TACGGCGTGGACGCGGCCGGCAACCGGACTCGGTACACCGATGGCCGAGGCAACTCCACGATCACCACGTACAACACCCTCGGCTTGCCCGAGTCCACGATCGATCCGTCGACCACCGCACATCCCGGCGCCGCGGACCGGACCTGGACGACCGGCTACGACGAGAACGGCAACGCCGTCCAGCTGACCGCGCCGGGAGGCGTTGTCACCAAACGGGACTACGACGCGGCGAACCGGCCCAAGGCGGAAACCGGTACGGGTGCCGAAGCTGAGACTGCGGCGACGACGTACGGCTACGACCTGTCCAACCGGCTCAGGTCGGTGAGCGCGGTGGGCGGCACGAACACCTACACCTACGACGACCGCGGGCACCTTCTCACCACGGCAGGTCCCGGTGGCGTCGCGGAGTACCGGTACGACGAGGAAGGCAGCGTCGTCAGCCGCAAGGACGCCGCCGGAACCGCGGCGTACGCCTACGACAAGGGACGGCTGGACACCGTGGCCGACGGCCTCACCGGTACGAGCCAGAAGTTCGGTTACGACAACACCGGAGCGGTCAAGACGATCGACTTCGGCGCGAGCCGCAAGCGCACCCTCGGCTACGACGACTTCGGCAGGCTGAGCTCGGACGTCCTGACGAACTCCGCCAACGCCACGGTCGCCTCGACGACGTACGGGTACAACCTCACCGACACGATCGCCAGCCGGACCACGACGGGTGTCGCGGGCGCCGGAACCACGACCTACGACTACGACAAGGGACTTCGCCTCAAGAGCAGCACGGCCGGCGGAGTGACCACCGGCTACGAGTGGGACGACGCCGGCAACCGGACCAAGATCGGGTCGAAGGTGTCCACCTTCGACGAGCGGAACCGGCTTCTGTCCGACGGAGACAGCACCTACGCGTACTCGCCAAGAGGAACGTTGCGGTCGAAGACAACCGGGTCGCAGACCCAGCAGTTCGGCTTCGACGCGCTCGACCGGATGATCACCAACGGGGCGCAGAACTACGCCTACGACGGCTTCGACCGAGTAGCCACCCGCAACGGCACGACCTTCACCTACGCGGGCCAGAACGACGAGGTCGTGTCGGACGGCACCGAGACGTTCGCCCGTGGTCCGGGTGACGAACTGCTGGCGACCAGCCGCGGTGCCACCGAGCGACTGTCCCTTTCGGACTTGCGCGGCGATGTGGTCGGCGGTTTCGACCCGGCGGACGACACGCTCGGCGCGCTGCCGGACTCGACCACCTACGACCCGTTCGGCAAGGTGGCCGCGAAGAACGGGAACACCGGCGCGCTCGGTTACCAGGGCGACTGGACCGACCAGGCGACCGGTCAGGTCGACATGGGCGCACGCTGGTACGACCCCGGCACGGGCGGATTCGTCTCCCGGGACGACGTCGACACCAGCGGTGGATCGGCGGTCAACGCCAACCGCTATGGCTACGGCGCCGGGAATCCGGTGACCAACGTGGATCCCACCGGTCATTCCTGTGCTACCCCGACCAAGGCCCGGCCGTGCCCGCCCACCGTTCGGCCCAGGGGCGGGAAGGGCCGAGGCCCGAGGTCCAGCAGTCCCTTGGGGCTCGCGGTGAGGGTGTTCTTGGATGTGCTGGCGCCGACGCCGGCGGGGGGCCGCGGCGACAGTTGTACGAGTTTGTACGGCGTGACGTGCGACAAGGCGTTCCAGAAACGGCCGTCGACGAAAGAACTGTTCTGCGACACGCATTCCTGGACCGTCCAATGTGGTGGTGGCGGCGACTCTCCGTGGGCCAGGGCGCTTCCGGACGTGGAAACCGGCCCTGACACCGACGGCGACGGTGATGTCGACGCGGGGGACGACGCCGAGGCTCGTGCCGAGGCCGCCAGGATCGCGGCGTACCTGCGGGCCAAGGCGATCTCCGACAAGGCGCGTGCCGACAACGCCCACGCGGCCAAGCACACGCCGATCGCGGTAGATCCGGGGGCGACCAAGCCGATCCTGCTGACGCCCCAACAGGTGTCGTCCACACCGAAGGCACCGGCAGTGAAGGTCGGGACGGCGCGGGACGTCGTGAACGACACACGGACCGACGCGGACGAGATCTACCAGAAGGCGCTGAAGCGTGCCGGTCGGTTCCTGCACACCGTGTCGTCGGCGTCCCGGGCTGTCGTGGTGACGATCGAGGGCACCCAGGAACGGCAGCGGCTGATCCCCGACCAGCACCAGCGGGACCGGCGGGACTGCCGCCAGGCGCTGCCGACGCCGAACTACATGCCGGTGGACGCAGATCACGGCAACCGGGCGACCGGTGTCGAGGCGTGTGTCACCAAGAAGCACGGCGAGAACAAGGCAAAGCGTGGTCCGGGTTACAAGTGGACCCAGGACTACGTATCGCAGAACTACGGCGTGACGGCGTCCAAGACGATCAACTCGTGTCATCTTCTCGCGGCTGTGCTCGGAGGTGCGGGGAACAGGAGCGAGAACGTCGCGACCTGCAGCCGGGCCGCGAACACCTTCGTCAGGGGCGACGGCCGGGTCGAGGACAACATGCGGGCGTTCGAAAAGCGCGCGGCCGACGCGGTCGAAGACGGCCAGATCGTCTACTACAAGGTGGTTCCGCAGTACGCGGGCGACCGCACGGTTCCGGTGGCGTTCGAGATGACCGCCGAGGGCTTCTACAAGGACGGCCGTCCCGGCGGGATCAACCGGCACGAGGTCGTGCCCAACGTCCTCTACAACCCACGAGCTCCTGGGGGGAACTCCCTTGGCATGCCCAACCTCGGGCTGCTCAACGACAGCCAGGGAAATCCCGCGCCGATCAAGAACACAAAGTAGAGAGAGTGACGCCGTGTTCAGAAAGATGAGAGCCAGACTGGCGGCCGTGCTGGTCGCCGGTCTGGTCGGGACAGTGGTGCAGGTCCTCGGCGCGCCGGTCGCGCACGCCGACGCGGCGGGCAAGGGCGGCGACTACGTGCCCGTGCCGTCGTCGCCGGTCGTGCTCGACACCCGCAGTGGCGTCGGTGCGACGGGTGAGCGCGGCGAGGCCAGCACGACCACCTTCACGGTGACCGGGGGAGCGGTGCCCACCACCGGCGTCGGCTCGGTGGTCATGCGCATCTCGCTGCTCAACCCGACCGAGGCGACGTGGGCCGTGCTGTGGCCGGACGGTCAGGCCCGGCCGGGCACGACGATGATCTCGGCGGGCGTGGGCGAGGACATCTCCAACGTCGCCGTGGTGAAACTCGGCCCGCAGGGCAAGGTGAACGTCTACAACGCGGCCGGTAAGACCCACGTGGTCGCCGAGGTGCAGGGCTACTTCACCAGCGCACAGGGCGCGACCGGCGGCGGCTTCGTCCCGGTGGCGCACACCAGGGTGGTCGACACCCGCAACGGCACCGGCACCACGACCGGCACGATTCCGTCCGGCGGTTCGCGCACGGTGACTCTCACCGGTGGCGTGATCCCTGCCGGCGCGGCCGCGGCGTTCGTGAACCTGCTGGTGCCCAGCGCCACCAAGGCGGGCTGGGTGTCGGCGGGACCGGGGACTTCGGTGAACCGGGCGGTGTTCAACCACGAGGCGGGATCCACCCAGTCCGGCGCGGTGCTCGCACTGTCGACCGACGGCAAGGTGACGTTGCGCAACAACGGGCCCGATCCGATCAACCTGGTCGTCAACGTCGAGGGTTACTTCGGCAAGGTGTCCAACTCCGGCGCCGGCCTGCGCGACCTGACCAAGCGCCTGGTCAACACCCGGACCGCGGGCAACGGCGTGGCGCTGGGCGCGAACGCCGTCATGGACGTCCAGGTCGGCGGCATCACCGGGATGGCGACCGACGGCGTGGCCGGTGCGGCGATCAACATCATCGTCACCCCCGAAGCTGCGGGGTACCTCAAGGCGTGGCCGGCGGGCACGACCGAGCCCGCGCTGACCGTCATGGACTTCAAGGCGAACGTCTGGCGCGGCAACATGATGGTGCTCAAGCCGGGTACCGACGGCAAGATCCGCATTCGCAACGGCAGCTCCCAGCCCGCGCACGTGATCGTGGATCTGCAGGGCTGGTTCGCCGACCCGGTGCCGACCGTGCCGGTCGAGCAGGACTCCAAGATGTCCATGACGATGGCCGCGCCCACGGACACCGCGCCCGCGGGCTACCTCCACCACACCTATGTGGACGATGGCGGCGACATCCGCTGGGGCCTGCAGACGCAGGTGGACGTCGAGGGTGCCGTCACCTGGACGGTGTTGTCCGAAGGGCAGTCGTTCACCGGCCAGCCCGCCATCACCCAGCTGCAGCCCAGCGGCCAGATGAAGATCTTCGCCCTGCGGCCGAACGGTTCCGTGTGGTCCCGCACGCAGACCGGGCTGGCCACCGCCACGTGGGACCCGTGGGTGGACCTGGGCGGCTCGATGGCCGCACCGCCGGAGGCCGCGAAACTCGGCAACGGCACGGTCGTGCTGTTCGCGTCCGACAGCGCGGGCAGGCTGTGGGCGTACGCGCACACCGGTTCGGTTCCGTTCTGGCGCAGCCTGGGTGACCAGGACCTCGTGCCCGGCACCGTGCGCACCGTCGAGGTGCAGGGCGGTGTCCGGATCTTCGGTGTCACCGGCGGCGGTTCGATGAAGACCATCCAGTACTACGACGACGGTGGCCTGTCGGCGTGGACCGATCTCGGTGGCCAGGGCCTCAACGGCAAGCCCGACGTGGTGCTGCGTCCCGGTTTCGTGCCGCAGCTGTTCGTGCGCGGGGCCGACGGCCTGATCCAGACCAAGCTGCAGGACCAGAGCGGCGCGTGGCCCACCGAGTGGCAGGCCATCGGCACCAACGTCATCGCGGGTGCCCCCACGGCGGAGAAGGACCAGGGCCTCGGCAGGATCGCGGTGTCGTACCGCGGCACCAACGACGAGATCTACCGGTTCTACGAGACCGCGACCGGCAGCAACACGTGGGGCGCCCCGGAGAAGATCGGCGGTGCTGAGAGCTCCGACCCCGCGTCGAGCGACCCGACCACGATGAGCTTCCTCAACTCCACCGGCCAGACCGTCATGTTCGGCTTCATCACCATCAACGGCGTTCCACGCTTCTACTCCCGGAAGTAACTCGGCCAGACAGTGCAGGCGGGGCCAGGCCAAGCCTGGCCCCGCCTTTGTCATGATTGGTGTGACAGTGCGTTTCTTGCGGATTCTCCTACCTGTTCTCCTTCTCCTGCCCTTCCTGCCGGCTGTGGCGAGTGCCGGCGGTGTCAGCGTCGTCGGCGCACATCAGGTGCTGTATCGCGGCGGCACCAACGGCTACGGCTGTTTCCGGATCCCGGTGTTGTCCAGAACCGCGTCCGGTGCGCTGCTGGCGTTCGCGGAGGCCCGCAAGTCGCCCACGTGCGGCGACCGCGGTGCCATCGACCTGGTGGTGCGCCGCTCCACCAACGACGGCCGGACCTGGGGACCGATCCGGGTCGTCGCCCAGGGCACGCCGACCGAGCCGTTCGCGCCCTTCACGCGCGGCAACCCGGTGCCGGTGATCGACCGGACCACCGGCAAGATCCTGCTGATCACGACGTCCAACGAGGCGACGCCCACCGGCAAGCGGCTGCCGTGGATCCAGGAGAGCTCCGACGACGGCCTGACGTGGACCGCGCCGAAACCGTTGGGTGCCAGCATGGACGGCACCAACGACGGCTGGTTCGCCACCGGCCCGGCGCACGGCATCCAGCTCGAACACGGCGCGCACGCGGGCCGGCTGATCGTCGGCGCGCACCAGAAGCCGGCCACCGGCGTCGTGCTGGCCGGCGTGCTCTACAGCGACGACCACGGCGCGACCTGGCAGGCCAGCAGAACCGAGAACTCCTATGTGGACGGTGTGCTGAGCCCCGGTGAGATCGTCGTGACCGAGCTGCCGGACGGCTCGGTGTACGCGGGGGCGCGCAACGAGGTCGACGACAGCGACCACCGGGCGAGGGCCGTCAGCACCGACGGCGGCACCACGATGCCGAAGTTCTCGTTGGTGCCGTCGCTGGTCACGCCGAACGTGCAGGGCTCGGTGCTGGCGTTGAAGAACACCTACCGGAGCACACCCGGTGACGTCCTGATCTTCTCCGCTCCGGCCGATCCCGACGACCGCAAGCAGATGCGGATCCGGTACTCCACCGACCGCGGCACCACCTGGGCCGGCGCGCCGAACGGGCTCGTCACCAACGACCGCTCCGGCTACTCGGACATCGCCGAGCTGCCCGGCGGTGAGATCGGCCTGCTGTACGAGGGCGGGACCACGTTCTCCGCCGACGAGATCCGGTTCACCCGCTTCACCCCGGCTCAGCTGGGGCTGCCGGGCACGACCGTCGGAACGCCGTCCAGCCAGCCGGCCCAGGGCGCCGGCCCGACGACCCCGGACAGCACGCCCGAAGCGAATGACGCGTACCTCAAGGGAAACGCGACCATCAACGACGGCCTGCTGCTGGACGGAACCGGCGACTACGCGGACGTGCCGTACACGCGCACGATCGATCCGGGCAGCGGTGACTTCACGCTCTCGCTGCAGTTCCGCTACCAGGCCACGGCTTCGACCCGCAACCAGGTCCTGGCCTGGGGCTATGGCGCGGGTGCGGGTGTGCCGCAGCTGTGGGTGCGCCTGCAACCCGGCGACGACCAGGTCACCGCGTGGGTCGAGGGTTCCGGTGGTGGCGCCAGCGCCTCGGTGAAGGACAGCAGCGGCACCGCGGCCTTCGGGGACAACACCTGGCGTCAGCTGACCGTGGCCAGGACCGGCGGCCAGCTGCGGCTCACGGTGGGCTCGGCATCGGCGACCGCGAGCGGCATCGCGGGGTCGGTGAGTTCCGGCGTGACGGGCATTCGCCTCGGTGGCAAACAGGACGCGGGCGCCAGCGACGCGTTGGCAGGCCGGATCAGGAACGTCGAGCTGACCCGTGGCGGCAAACAGGTGCTGGACCTGGCGATGGCCAGGATCGACGGCGCGGCCGTGCCCGGCAGGACAGCGGTGCCGATCACCGAGGACCTCTCCGGGCACTGCGCCAGGGCGACCGTTCTCGGCGGGATCCAGACCGAAGACGGACGTCCCGGCAGCAGGGCGCTGAAGGTGGACGCGTCACATCCAGGCGTGGAAGCGCCCTTCTCACCGACCTTGGACCTCGGGACCGACGACTTCACGATGGTCGCCTGGTTCAAGTACAGCGCCACGGCTTCGACGCCCAACCAGGCTCTGCTCTGGGCGTACGGCACGACGCCGGGCAAGCGCTCGGTCTGGGTGCGGGCACAACCAGGCCAGGACCGGCTGTTCGCCTGGCTGGAAACCGACACGTCGTCCGTGGGCGTCGCACTGCCGGACACCCCCACCGGCCGGACGGCGTTCGGCGACAACGCCTGGCATCTGCTCGCCCTGACCCGCGCCGGTGGTCAGGTCCAGCTCAGCGTCGACGGTGGAAACCCTGCGACGGCAACGGGTCTGACCGGATCGGTGAGCGCCGATCAGGCCGACGGCATCAAGGGCCTGCGCCTCGGGTCCAAAATGGACGGAACCGACGTGATGCAGGGCTCGCTGGACGACTTCCGGCTGTACCACCGTGCGTTGACCGCCGCCGAGCTCGCCACGGCGGCCACGACCCGGTTCCCGGCCGACCTGCCCGCGCTGTGGTGGAGGTTCGGGGGCCAGAGCACCCAGGCACACGACGTCGTCGATCCGGTGACCGGACCGCAGACCCCGGACGCCTCGGTGCACTGCGGCCCCGCCAAGGTGCTCGGCGGACCCGCCGTCGTCGCGGGCCGGTACGGCACGGGCCTGCAGTTCGACGGCACGGACGACGAGGCCTACCTGCCCTACCGTCCGAGCATCGCGTTGGCGGACGGTGACTTCACGATCTCGACCTGGGTGAAGTACTCCGCCACCAGCGCAAGCGCGGACCAGGTCGTGCTGTGGGCCTACGGCACCGGCGCCGCGGAAAGGTCGATGTGGCTGAGGGCCCAACCCGGCAAGGACCGGTTCTACGGTTACGTCCAGACCGACACCGGCGCCTACGAAATGGCCGTCACCGACCCCTCGGCAGCCGCGGGATTCGGTGACAACGCCTGGCACCTCGTGACGATCCGCCGTTCCGGCAACACACTGGAACTGCTCGTCGACAACAACCGGTCCAGCGGCCCGGTCGCCGGATCCCTGACCTACGGCGACACGTTCGCCGTGGGCGGCATCCGTCTCGGGGTCAAGCCGGACGGCACCAACCGGTTCAAGGGAACGCTGGACGAGTTCCGGATTCACCGCCGCGCGCTCAGCGACACCGAGCTGACGGGCAACGTGGACTTCGGGCCGGTGACGGCAGTGCATCTGCCCTTCACCAACGCGTCGTAAACCGAACTCGGTGGTCTTGCCCGGTCGGCCAGGCAAGACCACCGAGCAACGTTGGCCGTGGTCATGAGGGGAACAGCTTCCAGTGCCCCTCGGAGACGACCTCGACGGTGCCGTCGGTCACCTTGATGGCCGTCTGGTCGTCAATCGCGTACGCCGGACCCGCGATCTCGGCTGCCCATCTCTCGGCAGCAGCCATGGTGTTGTCCGGCAGGAGACCCAAGTGCGGGAAGATCGAGAAATCGACGACCCCGAGGGTGCTGTCACCCCCGTCGGGGGACGTCCACTCGACGAAGTCGTCACCGATCCTGGGGGTCAGCACCATGCTGCCGGCGCTCAGCCCCACCCAGACGGTGTCCTGCAGCGAAGGCAGGAGGTCCGCCAGCCCGGACTGCCGCATCCAGTGGCCCAGGTACAGCGCATCGCCGCCGGCCACCAGCAGGACGTCAGCCTCTCGCACCCAGGGGGCCCACCGCTGCTCGCCGATGCTCGGCAACGCTGTCAGCTCCAGCACGCCCAGCGACTTCCACCCCAGGTCGCACATGGGTAGTGGCGTCTGGCCGGTGATGAAGCGCCAGGCCGAGGCCGGCCCACACAGGGGATGGCCGTACTGCGCCGTAGGGATGCACAGAGCACTGGAGTCGGCGATCGGCTTGCCCAGCAAGTCGACCAACGCACCGCGGATGCTCGGGTTCGTGACGCCTGCGGACGTGAGAAGAAGCCTCACGCTTGCCTCCTGCACGTAGTGGCCATGACGCTCTGCGGAGAGCGTCAGGAGATCGGGTGTACGGGAAGACGGACTGGACACCACGGGGAAACTCATCGCTGCCGGTGGGACGATCGACACCATGCACCCGAGGCCGTTGACCCAGTCCCGCGCTTGGCGCCGTCGGGGAGACGGATCCTGATGAGCTGCCATCACCCGACCTGCTCGACATCCAGCCTGCTTGACAGGGCGGGCGAGCAAAATGCCACAGTTCCGCATATAGGTGATTCGATCAATTCTTGATCACGCGAGAAGCCTTGATCAGTATCGATGCGTCTTGACGCGTTCACTTGCCGGATATACCATTAATTGTGATCTTCGGGGGTTGATCATTGTATTCTGACAAGATTATTGGGGGGCATTCGATGTACTTGCGAAAAGCTGCTTTGGTGCTGAGTGCTGCGTTGCTCGCGGTCGGTGGCGTGGTCATGTCCGGGATGGTCGCGAATGCTGAGACCGTGCCGGGCGGGGACCGCTCGAACGGTGCTGCCGTCCCGTCTTCCGTTGGTGCACTGGGCACGTTGCCCAGCTGTGCGGAGTACGACGGCTACCAGGTGGACGCATGGGTGATCAATCACTGCAACTACACGATTCACGCGAAGATTCTCTGGTCTTTCGCGTCGGACACTGCATGCTATGAGCTCGACCCTGGGGAGAGTCTGTCCTCGTACCGGCCGTGGCCGGCGCGTTTCGACGGCGCGGTGTCGTGCTGATTTCTTGAGACTCTCGTTCAGTCTCTTCTTTTCGGTCAGTTCTTGGGGCGCTGCTTGATTCCGGCGGCGAGAAGGTCGACCATTTCGGCGATCCGTGCCGCGCGCAGTTCCGGGCGGCGTTTGGTGCCGTCGATCCAGCGCAGGTAGGCGCGGCGGTAGAACTGGGCGAGAGAGTCGAAGAACGCGCCGGCCGCGGGCGCGGAGTCGAGCGCGGCCGCGATGTCCTCGGCGAGGTCGGCGCGTTGCGGGCCTTCCGGGGACAACGCGACCTCGACAGCATCGCCGGGCGCCAGGCTGTTGTCGCGCAGCCAGGCGGCGGTGAGGACGATCCGGCGGTCGGCGCCGGAAGTCTCGATGACGCCGCGGATGCGCACCTCGTTGATGGTGCCGGTGACGTGGTGCCGGGACTTGACTCCCCAGACCTGGTCGGGGTCGAACGGGACGGGCACGACCACGCGGCCGCGCCCCTCCGCGCGGACCGTGCCGGTGAAACGGCGCGTCGCCATGAGCAGCGATCGTAACGGGCGCTGTGGTCTGCCGGCTGCCGGACGATGACCACGAAAGTCCCGGAACGATCCGGTGGTGCGGTGGGAGGGGACGGGCGATCCGGCCCCTCCCACGCGTCACGCCCCGGGATGCGGCAGCTGAAGGCGAGCGCCGAGACGGCGACCCACGCACCCCGGCGGTCCTTGAATCCTTTGTAGACCTTCGAGAACCCGGCGGGTTTGCGGCACAGCAGGCGCCCCTGCTCCTTCCCGCGCACGAAGTCCTGCAGCAGCCAGGTCCTGAGCAGCGACGTTCGGCCTGTGGCGAAGCAACCTGAACGCTTTTGGTCCGCGTTGGCAAATACGGGGTGCAAGGGCGAAGCGAAACCCCGAGGAGCTTCATGTCGTCAGACGCGGAACTGATCGGCAGATCGCTGCGCGGAGACACCGATGCCTTCGTGGAAGTGATCAGTCGCCACGAAGCCGCGATCGGGAACTACCTCGCGCGCAGAGTGGGACGGCAGGCCGCCGAGGACGTCCTCGGTGATGTGTGGGTGGCGGCTTACGAGTCCCGTGCGACCTATGACAGTTCGTACCCCGAAGCCAGGGCTTGGTTGTACGGCGTCGCGCTGAACAGGCTGCGGCGGCACTGGCGGTCCGAACCGGCCGAAGAGCCGGCGTCGGACCTGACCCGCCTGGCGAGCGACTGGGATCCCTGGCCGACGGTGGACGCGCGGGTGGACGCGCAGGCGCCGCTGCGCAAGGCACTGGCTCGGCTCAAACCGGAAGAGCGGGAAGTGCTGGGGCTGGTCGCCTGGGAAGACCTGACGGTCGCGGAGGCCGGGCGAGTGCTCGACATCCCGGCGGGTACGGCACGGCGCCTGTTGCACCAGGCGCGCAAGTCGTTGCGCGAGTCCCCCGAGGTGGCCGCGCTGCTGCAAGTCCCGACAACGTGAAAAGACAACCCATGGATGAGATGGACCTCATGAAGAGCCTGCGTGATGTGCCGTCCCCGAGTCCTGAGGCCTATGGCCGTGCTCGCACGGCACTGCACACAGCGATGGCGGAACCCGTGAACAACGTCGTGCGACCGAAGCGCTGGTTCTCCTGGCCCAAGGCGAGCATTGCCGCCGTGGGCGCGGCAGCCGTCGCGGTGGCCGTGGTGATGGGTACGACGGGCGGCGACGTCCCGGCCGGGCCCTCCGACGCGGCGGCCCCGCAGGCGGTCGAGTCACCGCTCGTGAAGCTGGCGTCCGAGGTCAAGGCGGGTGCCCCGCTGTCCGGTGACTCGTCGCTGGTCATCGGCACGAAGACCGCGCCGGACGGCTCGCCGCACGTCTTCTACACCGTCTACACCGACAGGGGTCAGGTCTTCACGGGAGACTCGGCGCAGACCCTGGCGGCCTCGGTGACCAAGAACGACAACCAGGCTCGGCCGTACGACGAGAAGGTGATGGCGGCGGCCCGCCAGGCCGCGAACGGCGACGTGGAGAAGGCCAGGATCGCGATGGTCACCGCGTCCAACAACGCCCTGGGGGTCGGCCTGAGCCCCGCCGAGGCGGAGAAGGCCTGGGCGGACGCTCAGGCGAAGACGGCGGAGATGCTCCGCAAGGTCGGCAAGGAGGTTCCCGCCCCCAGGCCGCGTCCGACGGGCCAGGAGCTGGAGAACCTCATCAGCAACCACCTGTGGAGCAACACCACGTACGCGCTGTTCGTCGGCGCCGCCAACGCGGACGTCCGCGCGGGTGTGCTGAAGCTGCTCGCGACCATCAAGGAAGTGACCGTCGGCAACACCGACGTCGACGGCCAGCGGGCGCTGACCATCACCACGAGCCCCGAAATCCTGGGCGGCGACGGTTCGGCGGTGCTCACCATCAACGCCGACAACGGCCTGCCCATCCGGGACGAGACCTTCCCGGCCAAGAACTCGCCGCAACCGTCGAAGTACGGGGTGGTGCACTACAAGTCGTCCCGCGTGATCCTCACCGACGTGATGGCGGGAAAAATCTGATTGTCCGCGCTTTCCCGAAGCAACCGCGCGTGCGCTGAGAGCGTTTGTCAAAGTGCAGGGGAAAATCCCCTCGCTAAAGTTCTGGAGAACATGTGAACCCGTTTCGAAAGACGCTGAGTGCTGCCGTGCTGGCCGGCGCCGCTGTCCTGGCTGTCACGTCCGCCGCTCAAGGGGCCAACGCGCAGCCGAGCGCCGGCCCCGTGTGGTGCACCAGCGCGCACATCGACGTGAAGGCTCACGACGCGCACTCACCGAGCAAGACCGACAAGCTGTTCTGGATCAGGTTCACCGCCAAGGAGGGTGCCAACTGCAAGATCGGCGGCACCCTCAGCAACGTGCGGTTTGTCGACACCAACGGCAACGACGTGGGTGCCCGTCTCACCGGTGGGCAGAACGGCAAGTACGTCGAACTGCCGGTCGACGGTGTCCGCGAGGCGGCGGTCTACGTGACCACGAAGCGTGGAGGCCAGAGGTTTGCGCCTGCCGGGATCATCTTCAACCTGCCGGGTCAGGGGCGACTGGGCGACCTGGTGAAGCTCCCGTGGCCGTCTGACCTCGGCGAGTTCGTGACGGTCACCGACCTCATGGCGCCGGTCAGCTGACAATTCGCCGGTTGAATTCCTGCGGTGGTTCCGTCCGCTTCGGTGTGCGGGACCACCGCAGCTTTGCTGCTATTTGTGCTGGGCCGAATTACGCCTTTCGCGCGACGCCCGCAGATAACCCATCACCAACGATTCCAGATCGGGTTCGGTGCTCGCCCAGCCCCGCGGTGCCGGCTCGGCCTCCCGCAGCAGCAGGGTGGACTGGCGCTCGGTGCGGGTCGCGCTGATCAGCGTTCCCTCCACAGTGGACTCGCCGGCGGCCGGGCCCACCAGGATCCGGTGCCGCGCCAGGACTTCCTGGATGTCACCGTCGACCTGGACCCGGCCTTCGTCGATCAGCAGGATGTGGTCGCACACCTCGTGCAGGTCGCTCAGCAGATGCGAGGACATGACCACCGTGGTGCCGCGGTCGGCGACCTCGGTCATGATGATCCGCAACGTCTCGTCGCGGGCCAGGGGATCCAGGTCGGCCAGCGGTTCGTCCAGGAGCAGCAGCCGGGGGAGCCGTCCGAGTGCGAGTGCGATGGCCACCTGGGTCCGGCCACCCCCGGACAGGCTGCCGACCTTCGCGTTGTGGTCCACGCCCGCCTGCAGTCCGAGCACCTCGCGGACCCGCTCGGTGGACCAGCGGTCGTTCATGGCGGCGCAGAGGCGCACCAGTTCGCGCACCGTCAGGTCGTGGTAGAGCGGTCGCTCCTGTGCCAGGAACGCGACGTCCGGATGGATGCGCCCCTGCACCGGGGTGCCGAACACCTTCAGCTCACCGGTCGTCGGGCGGGACAGGCCCGCGGCCATGCGCAGCAGGGTGCTCTTGCCCGCGCCGTTCGGGCCGACCAGAGCGACGACCTTGCCCTCGGGGATGGCGAAACCGCAGTCGCGGACCGCCCAGCGGGCGCGGTATCGCTTGCCCACGGCGGTGGCGGTCAACGAGTTCATGATCGTTCCTCGGCGGGGTAGTGCTCGTCGCGGACCGCCACGTAGAGAGCGTCCACGTCCTCGACGACGAGGCCGCTCTGCTGGGCGCGGTCCATCCAGCCGGACAGTTCCTGCCGCAGCGGCGCGTCGTCACCGGTGGTGGCTTCGGAGGACAGCGACTTGGTCACGAAGGTGCCCAGACCGCGACGGCCCTGCGCCAGTCCGTCCCGTTCCAGCTCGCGATAGGCCTTGAGCACGGTGTTGGGGTTGATGGCGGTCGCCTCCACCACCTCCCGCGCCGACGGCAGCCGGTCACCGGGGTTCAGCAGTCCCAGTCGCATGGCTTGTTTGACCTGCTGGATGATCTGCACGTAGGTGGAGACCCCGGAACGCCGGTCGATCCGGAACTCGATCACATCGGTCAGCATAGGTGCTCCCCCAGCTCAGAGCCTCCGCAACGCTCAGTTCTGGCGCCGCAGCACCCAGGCGGTACCGGCCAGCAGCAGCACGGCGAGGCCGCCGAAGATCGCCACGTCGGCCAGGTGTACCTGCCAGGCCTGACTTTCTCCGATGACGTCCGCGTACTGCTTGGCGAGACCGGACTTCGGCAGGCACGCCAGGAACTCCTGTTGCGACTCCGGTGTTCCCGCCCCGGCCGGCGTCGTCTTGCAGGCCTGGATCAGCGCGTTGACCTCGTCCTCGGGGACCGGTTGCCCGGCGGTGTCGAGATAGCCGTCGGCCAGCACAAGGCTGCCGTCCTCGTGCACGGTCAGCTGCCGGTCGGGCGTGCCCTCCACGCGCTGGGTGGGAACCAGGCTGTTCACGAGGCCGGACAAGGCGAAGCGCACGACGACGAACGCACCGAGCCCCGCGGTCATCGCCACCAGGGTGCGGCGGGACACCACACCGAGGAAGGTGCCGAGCGCGAAGGCGAACAGCGCGTAGCCGACCGGTGAGGCGTGCGCGATGCCGAAGTTCAGGGCCGTGAACGCACCGTTCTTCAACGGCCCCAGCGTGCCTGCCGCGGACAGCCACCACGTGACCAGGTACTGCAGCGCGATCAACACGACCAACGCCGGCACCAGCGCGATGACCAGCTTGCTGAGCATCCACCGGGTGCGGCTCACCGACTGGGTGAAGGCGAGCACGTACGTGCCCTGTTCCAGTTCCCGGGCGAACAGGGGTGCCCCGATGAAGACGCCGATCAGGGCGGGGACGCAGATGATCAGCAGCCGCGCCATGTCCAGCGGGTTCGACCACTCCTCCTGGAAGGCCTTCGCCGCTTCGGGCACCGCGCAGTCCTGCAGGGGCTGTGTCACGCAGGCGGTGAGCTGCGACGAGGTGATGCTGTCGAGCATGCTCGAGCGCAGCAGGGCGATGGCGCCCACGCCGACGACCAGCAGGCCGAGCAAAGTGATCAGTTGCAGGCGTTGCTGCCGCCACGAGGCCCAGATCATGCTGCTTCCCCCTGTGCTGCCGCGCGCATGTGGCGGAGTGCCAGTTCGCCGAGTGGAACGCCGTTCGCGCTGAGCCGGCTCACGTCGCCGGCCAGCAGGATCCGTCCTTTGTGGAGCAGGACGAGGTGGTCGCACACGCCTTCCAGTTCTGCCAGCACGTGTGAGGACAACACCACGGTGATGCCCTGGCTCCTCGCCTCGGTGAGCAGCGTGCGCAGCACGGCCTCGCGGGCGAGCGGGTCCAGATCGGCCAGCGGCTCGTCGAGCAGCAGCAGGCCCGGACGCTTGCCCAGGGCCAGCGCCAAAGCAACGCGGGTGCGTTGTCCGCCGGACAGGGTGCCCACCTTCGCGCCCATCGGCACCCCCGCCTGTGCGATCAGGTGCTCGGCGTAGCGCTGGTCCCAGGTGGGGTTGGTCCGCGCCCCGAACGTCAGCGTCTCGGTCACGGTGAACTGCGGGTACAGCGGCTTCTGCTGGGCCAGGTAGGACACCGCGGGGTGCAGGCCCCTGCCCGCCGGACGGTCGCCGAAGACGGCGATCGCGCCGGTCGTCGGACGCAGCAACCCGGTGATCAGCCCCATCAGCGTGCTCTTGCCGGCACCGTTCGGCCCGACGAGGGCCACGACCCGGTTGCCCGGGATCACCAGGGACGTCTCTCGCAGGGCCCAGCCTCTGCGGTACTTCTTGCCCAGGCCTTCGGCTACGACCGGAAGTACCTGGTCAGGCCGTCTTTGCAAGTTCATGGCCGTCTCCTCTTCGTCGTCGGCTGCGGCGAAGGTAGCACCTTTCACTAGTGAAGTAGTGAACCAGTGATTCCACCCTCACGGACGCAACCTGCGGCCGAGCGACAGTCCACGTGGGCCGACGCTTTCATCGTTGCGAAAGTCCGGCGAAAGTGCCGCCGAGAGTCTTGCCATGTCATCGGCCATGCGGGTCGAAGGACATCGAACAACTCGGAGGTTGTACGACATGGTCAAGAAGGCGGCTCTCACGCTCGGCGCTCTCGCGCTCGCCATTGGTGGTGCGGCGATGGTCGCGCCGGCGGCGCACGCGGACAGCAGCGCCAACACCAGTGCCGGCGCCAAGGCGACGTTCACTTCGGACGGTGAGGTCTTCAAGCTGTACGACAACAAGTGCGACGGCTACAGCGTGTACCTCGTGTACAAGCTCCGCGGTGGCTCCGAGAACCGGATCGACTTCAGCGGCGGATGCAACAAGAGCGGCTCGTACGACAAGGACTTCGCCGAAGGCTCCAAGGTCGAGTACAAGGCGTGCGTGAACGTCAACAACCTTCCCGACAAGTGCTCGGCCTGGTCGACCGACTTCGCCTGATGAGCAGGGCCGGGACACCGGCAGCAGCCAGACCACGGCCGATCCACCAGGAGTGCCCCCCTGGTGGATCGTCCGTGGTGCTGCCCGCGTTGGTGGCGTTGAGCGGTGTCCGGTGAACGCCTGACAGTCCCGGCCGGTCCGGGCGGCTGTGATGGAGTCACCGAAGGGGGAGGGGCATGGAGTTCCGGGTGTTGGGGGAGATGGAGGTCCGGCGCGCCGACCGGGTCGAGGTGCTGGCCGGCCGGTTGCGGCGGGTGCTGCTCGGCGTGCTGCTGGTCCGCGCCGGGCGGCCGGTGCCGGTGGACGTGCTGACGGACGCGCTGTGGGGAGAGCAGCGGGATCCGCGGGCGCCGCAGAAGTTGCAGCTGCACGTGCATCGGCTGCGTGCGGCGCTCGGTGCGCCGGATCGGTTGTCGTTCGGAGCCGCGGGCTACCAGTTGCGGGCCCGGCCGGAGGAGGTCGACGCGGAACGGTTCGCGGTGCTGGTCAAAGCGGGTGCGGCGGCGACGGAACGGGAGCCGCAGCGGGCGATCGGGCTGTTGCGGTCGGCGATGGCGTTGTGGCGCGGGGAGCCGTTCGCCGGCGTGGAGGTGCCGGTGCTCGCCGACTGGGGGCGTCGGCTGGCCGAGCACCGCCTCGCCGCGATCGAGTCGCTGCACCAGGCGGAGCTGGCGTGCGGTCTGCACGAGGCGGTCATCGGTGAGCTTTCCGGTCTGGCCAGGGAACATCCGCTGCGGGAGCGGTTGCACGAGCTGCTGATGACCGCGCTGTACCGCGCCGGTCGCCGGTCGGAGGCGTTGGACGTGTACCGCCGGGCGCGCCACGCCCTGGTGTCCGAGCTCGGCCTGGAGCCGGGGGCGGTGCTGCGCGAGCTGCACCGCTGTGTGCTCACCGGCGCCTTTCCCGAACCGGTGCCGAGTGCTGTCCTCGGGCGAGCTGGGTGACGCCTACGGTGTGGTCTCGTTCAGCTCGGCCAGGGTGATGACGCCGTCGTCGAGTGCTCGGGTGATGAGTTCGCTCTTGGTGCTCGCGGCTCGTCCGACGTTGGCGTACTTCACCCGGACCCTGGCGATGTAGGTGTCGACGGTCTTCGCGGTGATGTGGAGCTTCGCGGCGACGAGTTCCTTGGAGGACGAGGCGAACCACGCCCGCAGCACCTCGGCCTCGCGCGGCGACAGGCGCGGCCGGTCCGGGGTGTCGTCGGCGGCGAGCGCACCGGACAGCGAGGGCGCGGTGTAGCCCCGGCCCTGGGCGGCGACTCGGACGGCGGGGACGAGGTGCTCGGGGCCTTCGCGTTTGGTCAGATACGCCAACGCGCCGAGGTCGATGCATTTGATCGCCGTGGCGTTGTCGGCGTGCTGCGAGTACACGACCACGCGCCGGCCGCTGTCGACGAGCCGGCGGAGCTCGCCGAAGTCCGGTTTGCCGGGCACCAGCTCCAGGTCGAAGATCACCACGTCGGCGTCGGCGCCCTCGCCGGTCCACACGCCGGCGAGGCGGTCGCCCGCGTCGAGCAGCCGGATCGGCGGATCGGCCTGCTCGCACCAGTACCGCACGCCCGCCGCGATCGCCGCGTGGTCGTCCACGATCACCGCCGTGATCAGCTCCGCTGCCACTGGGCCTCCATCCACACCGTTCCGCCGTTGCCGAAGATCTCGATCCGCACGTCCGGCGTCGCCGGTGACGGCACCGCGTGTTCGGCGCAGTCCGCGACCACGCTGACCGAGACCGAGTCGGAGCTGCCGACCACGGTGACCCGCGCCCACGAGCCCGCCGTCGCGAGTGCGGTGAGCGCGGCGTCGGTCAGGTCCCGCCGGACGGCCACCGGTGGCGTCGGCCAGTGACCACGCGCGTCCAGTTCGACCTCGACGCCCTTGCGGTCCGCGATCTCCGCGCAGTGGCGCAGTTCGTGCAGCAGCGGGTTCGCGACCGTGTCCGTCTCGGCGAACAGCCGGCGCATCCGGGCCGCCTCGATGGCGCATCGGCGTTGCACCACCGGATCCGACGGCGCGAGCGACCCGTCGGCGAGTCCGGTCAGCAGCGGCACGGTCGTGTCGCTCAACTCGGTGAACCGCTGGGTGCGGCGTCGGTGTGCGGCCGCCGCGGCAGCTTCCGCGGTGCGTGCCTGTTCGAGCTCACGGGCGGCCCTGGCGGCTTCGGCGGCGATCCCGCCCAGCACGGCCGCCACCACGGCCATGAGCAGTGGCAACCCCAACACGGTCACCGAGCCCGTGGAGAACCGCACCAGCGCCGGCCGGTTGACTTCGTGGAACACCACCAGGTTCGCCAGCGCGAGCAGTTCGTGCGTCATCAGGAACGCCAGAAAAGTCCTGAAAGGACGGTCGAGCAGCACCACGGCCCCGGCCCAGTTCGCGGCTCCGAACAACCAGTCCACAGTGGTCGACGTCTTGCCGTCCGGCAGGGTCAGGTACGACAGCGCGGACGCGGCGAGCACCACGGCGATGGCGAGCCGGCGCCCGGTGCGCCACGGTCGCCGCCGCACGACCAGCACCGCCTCGGTGACCAGCACCGCGGTCAGTGCGGCGAAGGCGGCGAACTGGGCCGCCGGGAAGTCGTGGGAGTCCAGGCCGCGCACCAGGTTGATCAGACCGAGCACGTCCACCGTCAGCACGGCGAGGATCAGGGTGGCGATCCGCAGACCCCGCTGCAGCTGCGCCCTGGTTTCGTCGTCACTCATCGGACCGCCACTCGAGCCGCACCACCGTGCCCGCTCCCTCCGCCGAGATGATCGTGGCCACGCCGCCGACGTGTTCCATCCGGCCGTGCACGGACTCACGGAGCCCACGCCGGGAGGTCGACGCATCGTCGCCGACAGCGAATCCCTTGCCGTCGTCGGAGATCTCGACCCGCACTGCGCTCGGGCCGCCGTGCAGCCGAACGAGCGCCCGGTCCGTCCCGGCGTGGCGGCGCACGTTGTTGAGGGCTTCCCCGATCGCACCGGTGATCGCGTTCGCCACGTCGAACGGCAACGGCAGCGTGCGCGGTGCGTCGAGCTCGACGGTCAGGTGGCCGGCGTCGAGGCCGGCGCGCAGCAGGTCGACGAGATCGGCTTGGTCCGGTCGGCGCCCACCGGCGGAGGACCGCAACCGGGCCAGGTCGCGGCGGGCCTGCGGGGCCAGCCAACTCGCCCCCGCCGGAACCTGCCCGGTGCCGACCATCAGCAACGTGGTGGCCGCCGTGTCGTGCAGGGAGTTCGCGAGCTCACGTTCCTCGGCGCGCACGGCCGCCACCACAGCGGACTCGCGGCGCGCCCGTTCGGCCTCGGCGGCCACCCGGTCGGCTCGTTCGGCAGAGCGGGTGATGACCGTCCAGGCCGCCCGGGACATGACCGCCATGACCGGCACCCACAGCAGCGACGAGGTCGGGCCCTGTCCGGCCAGCGCGAAGATGACGAGCATCGAGCCGCCGGTGACCAGTGCGGCGATGATGCCGGGCAGCGGTGCGGTGTGCCACTGCCAGGTCACGCACGCGAACGTGACCAGCAGTCGAAGCCACGCGGTGTTGTTGTCCTCCACCGCGCCGGTCCAGAAGACGCTCAGGCACAAACCCAGCAGCACGACGACATCCGAAGCGACCGGCACGGTGACCGTCCGGCGCAGCCATCCCTGCACGCACGTCCAGATCACGGCGACGGCAACCGTCAGCGCTGTGGCCGCGAACTCGTCGGTCGAGGCTCGCAGCAGTGCGATCGCCGCGATGGGCGGCAGGGTCGCGACGCGCACGGCGGCGGCATAGCGGTGACCGAAGCTGTTCAGCAGCCGCACGGCTTCGCCTGTCACCGTCACCCCACCGGCCTGACTTGATCAACGTCGCGGACGACGTTACCGGTCAATACGCCCAGATGGAGGCGTAACGGCCGACACTCCCGGTGGGGACCGAGTCCTCTCAGCTGGAATATTTCACTCGTTCGTGTGGCCTCGCTCGGGGGGCGCGATGTCGGCGGGTAAGAAGTAGCGGTGGCGGTCGCTCTTTCGATGAGGAGAAGTGCTCGATTGGATGACCAGTTTGTCAGATACGCCGCACTGTAGTCACCGGAATCACACGGAGTTACCGCTGACAAGCGATTGTCGAGGATCGTTCGACGTCCTTGCGCATGCCCTGGCGCAATGTCACGTGGATCGAGTCACCGGAGCATTGTGCGTTGTGGGTGATGTGGGCGGAATTTTTCACCTGCGCGATGGTGCGGTTGTCGCGGTGGAAAGTCCAGGCTCGCCCGGGGCGAAGGAACTGCTGCCGCACTCGGGTTCTGCCGAGGCACAAGTCGTCGCCGCGGCCGCCGTTCAGGACGGGGCGTTCGCCATTGCCGCCGGTGCCGTCGAACGTTGTGTACTCGGCGAATCAATCGACGTACCGTCGCTGTTCGTGCCGGACGGGGCCGACCCGGACCTGCTGCTGACGGAGACGGCTCGCCGGTTGGACGCGGTTGCCTCGCTCGCTTTTCCCCTGTCGCCTTATCGGGATCGCGTGGTGCCTGCTCGTGAACTGGAGTCGAGCACTCTGACCGCGAAACGGCGGGAGATCATCGAGCACGCCACCGGCAGGCGCAGTGCGCGGGACATCGCTTTCGCGGTCGGCCGGGGTCTTTACCCGGTCACCGTCGAGATTTCCCGGATGCTCGGCGAGGAACTGCTGGAGATCGCCCCGCCGGAGACCTCGTTCAGTTTTTCGCAGTGGGGACTGGGCTCGTTGCTGCCGCGGGTGGAGCCGGATCGCCCGAGCTGAGCTGTTCGGCCTTTCCGCATGAGAGAGGAAGCGTGTTGGACTACGACGCCCTGGGCGCCGAGCTGCGGAAGCTCCGGGAGAACGTCACCGGAGTGACCGACACCGTGGTGGCCGCGTCAGACGGAATCCCGATCATCGCCGATGTGGCGAAGAACGTCGAGCCTGTGCACATCTCCGCGCTCGCCGCCGCCGATCTCGGAATCGCGCGCCAGGCGGCGGAGGTGATCGGTCTCGGCGCGCTCAGTCAGACCGTGGTGTTCGGCAGCCAGGGCTACATGGCCGTGTACGCCGTCGGCAGCATGTCGTTGATGGTCGTACTTGGAGACAAAGGGCTGAACCTCGGACGCCTTCTCCACGAATCCCGGCCCGTGATCGCGCGGGTCGGCTCGATCCTGACCCCGTAACACACCGTCCACCGGGGCAGGGGGCGGGGAAATGCTGTCACTTGGTTCATTGCTCTCGTCGATGACGTCTGTGTGGAGACGTGTCCGTGCACGATCGGGGATTCGGCTGGACGCCGAGTCGTCTCGATCATCAGTTGACCTAGGGAAGTGGGATTTGATGAACATCGATGTCGCGTTGAAAGAGGCCATGTCCATCGCCGGCGCTGTCGGCGTCGCGTTGGTCGACTACGACAGCGGAATGTCGCTCGGCCACAGCGGTGGCGGCGAGTGGCTGAACCTGGAGATCGCGGCGGCCGGCAACACCGAGGTCGTCCGGTCGAAACTGCGAGTGATTCAGACGCTGGGCCTCAACGACAGCATCGAGGACATTCTGATCACGTTACACCGCCAGTACCACCTGATCCGGTTGATGGGCGGCGTGAAAGCCAGGGGATCGCTGTTCCTCTACCTGGTGCTGGAAAGAGATGTCGCGAATCTCGCGATGGCCCGGCATCAGCTCAAGCGCATCGAGTCCGACCTCCAGGTGTGAGCGGCGAGTTCTGAGTCCGGGCGGCTGGTGGGCTGCGCGATCGAGTTCGCGCAGCCCATCGCCGCGTCGGGTGCGAGCTCACCCCGAGTGCGTCGCAGGTGGGTCTCGCCCCACACCCGCACCCCTTCGACGACGGGTAGAACAGTGGTCCCGTAGGCGGTGAGGCGGTAGATGACCGGGGCCGGGACCGGTCCGGTCTCCACGCGCTCGACGAGGCCGTCGGCCTCCAGTTCGCGCAGTTGTTCGGCCAGCACCTTGGGCGTGATCGGTGCGCTGCGCCGGCGCAGGCCCGCGAAGTGGGACTCGCCGTGGGCCAGCCAGTAGAGCAGGGTCAGCTTCCACTTGCCGCCGATCGCGGCGAAGGCCGCGGCCATCGGGCAGCCGGGCAGCGGGTTGGGGCGCGAGGGGTTACCTGCAGGTGCCTTCTTGTCCATGGCCGCACTCCGCTTCGATAGTCGAACCATGACCGTGCCACACAAGAAGATCCTCGTCGCCGGGCTTTCGGCACTCGTCCTGGTCGTCACGGCCGCGTCGGGTGGTGCCTCGGCGGCTGTCGACGGACAGCGGGACTTCGACTGGGAGATCGGCAGCTGGCGCACTTCGGTGCGAGTGCTCGCCGAACCGTTGTCGGAGTCGGCGGACGAGTGGTTGCAGTTCGCGGGGACCAGCGTCGTGCGTCCCCTCATGGATCGCCGGGCGAACGTCGTCGAGCTCAAGGTCTCCGGGACGAACGGGCGCATCGAGGGGATGAACCTGCGGCTGTACGAACCTCAGGCGACGCGGTGGAGCCTGACCTTCGTCAACATCCGCGACGGCTTGCTCACGCCGGCGGTGTACGGCGGGTTCCGCGACGGGGTCGGCACCTTCTACGGCGACGACCAGCTCGGCGGACGTCCGATCAAGGTGCGCTTCCTCGTCTTCCGCGAGGGCGCGGACAGGGCCAGGTTCGAGCAGGCGTTCTCGGGTGACGGTGGCACCACGTGGGAGACGAACTGGGTCGCCGTGGATCGGCGGATCTCGTGAAACCCGTGCCTCACAACAGGTGCTCGACGGTGACGTCGTGCTGTTCGGCCAGCCGCTGAGCGATCAGCGAGCGGTGGCAAGCCTCGGGTTCGTGCTCGACGCAGAGCAGCGCGGCGGTTCCGTTGCGGGACAAGACCGACACGATCGGTGCGAGATCGGCCTGGTCGAGGATCTCGTCGGTGTAGCGGCGGACGTACTCGGCGGCGAGCTCGTGGCGTGAGCGTTTGCCGACCCCCTGGCGGTCGTCCTCGGCGTACTGGAGCTGGCGCATCTCGGTGGTCGGGGCCAGTTCGAGGTGGTGTTCGTAGGCGATTCCGGCTTCGGCGAGCGCGGCCTGCAGCCGGTTCGAGTTCGCCCAGGCGTACTCGGCGCCGCGGACGCCACGGCGCTGGCGCACGTCGAGCAGCAGGTGGACGTCCGCTTGCCGCAGTCGGTGGAGGAACGAATCGGCGTCGAAACCGTAGACGCCGATCGTCACCATCTTGAGCATTTCGGACCACCCACCTGCTACTCGTGCCGCGTCAGGCGACGGCTGTGCCTTCAAGTTCGACCATCAGGCTGGAGATCGCCAGTCGGGTCACGCCCAGCATCGTGGTGGGCGGCGCGACCCCGGCGGCGCCCAGGCGTGCGGCCAGGACGCCGTAGTGCTGGAACAGCAGGTCCACGTCGGTGGTGTAGACGTTGAGCCGGACCAGGTTCGTCAGGGACATGCCGGCCTCGGCGAGCACGGCTTCCAGGTTGTCGAGGCTGAGCGCCAACTGGGCCGCCATGTCGTCGGCGTGCTCGGGTTTGCCCTCGGCGCTCATCGCGGTCTGTCCCGCGCAGTACAGGGTCCGGGTGTGCCCGGCGACGACCTCACCCTGGTGGTAGCCCAGGTCCACCGACCACGGCCACGGGTTGACCGCCGTTCGTTCCACTGCCACTTCGGCTCCGTTCCAGAAACTTGATGTTGTGGTGATCAGCTTCCGGGTGAAACACGACATCCTCTGTCGTGTTTCTGGCAGAGTTTTCGCATGCGTGCCGACCGGTTGGTGTCGCTGGTGTTGTTGTTGCGGCAACGCGGACAGTTGACCGCTACCGCGCTGTCCCGCGAGTTGGAGGTGTCCACTCGCACGGTCCTGCGCGACATCGAGGCGTTGTCCGCAGCAGGGGTGCCGGTTTACGCCGAACGCGGGCGGCGGGGCGGGTTCGCGTTGCTGCCGGGGTTCCGGACCGAGCTCACCGGGCTGAACCACGACGAGGCCGTCGCGCTGCTGGCCGCCGGCTCGGGGCGTGCGGAGCAGGTGTTCGGCTCGGCGCTGGCTTCCGCCATGCGCAAGGTGGTGGACGCGCTGCCCGAAAGCCACCAGGTCACCGCGACCGAGGTGGCCCAGCGGTTTCTCGTCGAGCCGGAGACCGACCTGCTGTCGCGCCGGGCGGTGGCCGAGGAGGTGTCCGGTGCGGCGCTGGCCGTGGTGCGGCGTGCGGTGCTCGCGGGGCACCGGCTGCGGATCCACTACGCCGCGACGGGGCAGGAGCCGCAGTGGCGCACGGTGGACCCGATCGGCCTCGTCACGGTGCGCGACAGGGGATATCTGCTGGCCACGAGAGGTGGTGCGGACCGCACCTACCGGCTGTCGCGGGTGCTGGCCGCCGAGGAGTTGGACGAACCGGCCCAGCGGCCGAGCCAGGTCGATCTGGACCGGGTCTGGCGGGAGCGTTGCGCGCAGTTCCTGTCCACCGACCACATCACCGTGCTGGTGCGGGTGCACCCGGCGCGGCGGGAGGAGCTGCTGGGCACCGCGCTGGCGGTTCGTGCCGAGGAACCCGACGCGGACGGGTGGTTGCGGCTGGAGGTGACCTACCAGGACTCGTGGCACGCGGAGTGGGCGCTGTGGCAGCTCGGTCTGAGTGCGGAAGCGCTGGCCCCGCAGTCTTTACGCGATGCGCTCCGCAACCGCGCGGCTGCAATCGCCGCCCGCTATGGACCCGCGGGCACAACCTGATCAGCGGTGTGCCCGGCTCCAGAGGGCCGGCCAGCCGCCCTTGCCCAACAGGGTGGCCGGGACGCGCAGACCGTGCTCGGCGACGCGTTCCCAGAACAACTCCACGGGCGCGCCGAGCTCGGCCGCCGCGGTCATGGCGTGCTGCCACGGGCCGTGCTCGTCGGACAGGTCGGTCGCGGGAAAGCCCGGAACCGTCGTCTTCTTCGGTTCCGACACCGGCACGCTGTTGTCCTCTGTGGACGGAAACCAGCAGGTCGTGGCGATCGTCAGAGCGCACACCAGCTCGGTCGAGGGGCGACGGGCCACCGCACGGGCCAGTGCGTCGTCACCCGCCAGCGCGCCCATGGCCGTGCGGACGGCTCGTGCCACCACGTCCATCGCGTGCGCCGGGGCGATTTCCGGGCGGCGGACCAGCGCGCGCAGGGTCCGGGGGAGCGGGGAACCGTCGGTGAGCGTGCCGAGGCGGTCGTACTCGCGCAGTTCGGGATCGAGCCTCGCCACCGCGGCGGCGAGCGGCCGGACGCGCGTTGCCTGCCAGAGGGTGGACGCGCTGAGTCCGGCGTCGAGTGCTGTGCGGAGAAGTTCGACGTGATCGGCCGAACCCACGCGCTTCAACGCGACGACCGCCGCCTGCGGGTCGAAGTCGGCGGGCTGGCCGGCACGTCCGAGGCCGCGCGCCAACGTGACATAGGTGCGTTGCGCGGAGGCGACTGACGCCAGTTCCTGTTCCACCGCAACGGTCAGCGCGCGGGTGAGCTCGGCGGGGAGACGTCCGGCGGCGGAACGACGAGCCGAACCGCCGCGCACTCGCACCGGCGGTACGGGCAGCAGGGGTTCGGGGGCGGGCAGCGCGGGGGTCGGGATGTCGTCGACCCACTGCTTGACCTGCTTCTCCACCGCAGGGGTCACGTTGTCGTTGAACCGCGCCCGCAACTCGTGCACGTGCCAACCGCCGGTGTGGCGGCGGATGTCGAGGTTGGCCACGATTCGGCCGGTGGTGGGGTCGCGCAACGCCATCAGCACGCACAGACCCCTGCGTGCTTCGTCGGCGTACCACGGATAGCCGATGCAGTTGCCCATGTAACTCGACCACTCGGACAGCTGTCTGGGATCACGGCCCAGTTCCACGGCCAGGTCGGCGACGATCTGTTTGTCCACACCGGACACTTCGGGCGGGATCGGGAAGATGCCGACGCTGGCCTCCGCGATCACGGCGTCCGCTCTGACCCCGGCGGCCAGCTCCGCCCAGCTCCCGCAGCGGGGCGGCGGGGTGGCCCCGAACATCACCAGTTGCGCGACCTCGGCGACCGCGAGCGGGAGGGAGTGGGCTGGTGGCCGGACGGATCGCACCGGTGTGTCGTAGTCCAGGTTCGGTGCGGACTGCTCGTGCCGGACGGTGGCGTGCTCGTTGCCGTAGAAGGGCGCCAGCGCGTCGGCGAGGTCGGCGAACCAGAGCAGGTCGTGCGGTGTCTCCGCGGCGTCCGGGTCCGCGGCGAGGCGTTGCGCGAGCGGCTGCTTCGGCCCGTCGGCGTGCGCGTCGGCGAGCGGCGGCTGTTCCCAGCTGCCGGCCGGACGTCGGTAACCCACCGCGGCGCGCCACTCCAGCAGGTTGGCGGCCTGCCACGGCCGACAGGTGTCCCAGCATTCGTGCAGCGGCTGGTCGTCGAGGTTGCGGAGCACCTCCATCACGGTGTCGAAGACGACCACGCCGTAGTTGCGCGCCATCGCGGCACGGATCTCCACGTAGTTCTGGGTCTTCGAGCCGGCCAACCGTTCCGGCGTCAGCGCCTCGACCAGTTGGTGCACATAGCATCCAGGCCGCGCCGGGTGGCTGTAGCCGCCCTCGGGCCGGCGCGCCGCCTTGGTCCGTGCGTTCCCGCTCAGGCAGGCGTCGGCGGCGACCAGTTCGGCGCGGTGCTTCTCGGCGGCGGCCTGGAGGCCCTCGTCGGACAGCGTCCTCGCGAACCGGAGCAGCGCGGTGGCCGCGACGGCGTCGTGCATCAGGCGGCGGAGTTCCGACGCGGTCCACCAGTTCGGCGGCCGCCAGCGGGCCGCGGCGCCCAGCGTCGGAGTGTCGTCGAACGCCCAGCCCAGGTGCTGAAGGATCGGCTCGTCGAAGTGGACGCGGTAGCGTTCGCGCAGCTTGTCGATCCGGTCCACGCGGGTCTGCGAGGCGGCGAGACGTTTCCGCTGCCGCCGCTCGGCCAGTTGCGCGCAGACGTGGTCCCAGAGACTGATGATCAACGCCAGCCGGCGCGGTCGTTGATAGCGCGACAGCGCGCGGGACAGGTGTTCGGCCAGCGTGGACGCCGCACCGCGCGGGAACGGGTCGATGCCGTCCGGCGCGCGCAGGTCGAGCACGCGTTCCAGCTGTTCGGGGCCGAGGAGGTCGGACGCCGCCGAGGCCAGCCGCAACGCCGCCCAGCGCTGTTCTTCGACCGCGGTGTGCGCGGCCGCACCGACCCGCTTGGTCGCGGAAGGCCCGAACATCGCCACCAGACCGGCGGTTCGGTCGCCCAGCCGGTGCGCGCCGTCGGCACCGAGGTCCTGCAAGGCGGCGAGCACCGCGTCCCGCCGGTCGCCGTGGGCACCCGCCAGGCGTGCCGACGTGAAGCCGCCACCGAGATCGACACCCGCTCCGGCCGCCTCGGTGCTCAACAGGGCGAGCTGCCTCGTCGCCTCCCGCACGGCTTCGGGGTCCGCGTCAGCGGGGCCGACGGCGACCGGCGCGCCCGGCGGGTGCGCACCGCCGCCCGGCACGGCTCTGCCGCCCGACGTGGGGAGCCAGCAGCTCAACCCAGGTCCGGCCGTCACTCCGAACGCCAGCTGGATGGACATCGCGATCAATCATCGCGCACCCGCGCTACTCCTTTTGTGCGCTGACTTGGCGGTGACGGCGAGTGTCAGCGAACTGTCAGTGACCCTCGCAATCCTTCGATCAACGGAAATCGAATAAAGATCGAATAGGCGAAGGACACACCGTGCTCAAGAAATTCACCCTCGTGGCCATGATGGGCGCGCTGATCAGCGTGTCCTTCGGTGCGGCCACCGCCTCCGCGGCGACGGACCGAAACGGATCCTGTGAGGCAGGCGAGTTCTGCCTGTACTTCAACAGCAATCAGGAAGGGTCGGTTTCGGACTTCGGCACGTCCATTTCCGACTACGGCGACGACCAGCCGAGCTGCTACGAGTTCAAGAGCGCGGGCAACGGTCAGGGCCAGTGCGTGAAGAACAACGCCGCCGCCGTCTGGAACCGCACCAGCGGCCCGGTCACGGTGTACTTCAACAGCGGCCACTCCGGCCCGAACCAGACGATCGCGGCCGGTGCCAAGGCCAACCTGAACTCGGACCTCAAGAACGAGAACGCCTCGCACAAGCTGGCTGACGGTGGCAGCCCGCCGCCGTCGGACGGCGACTACGGCGTGCCGGTCACCAACCCGCACCCGTCGGCGACCGCCCGTGCGCCGCAGGCCACGAAGCGCACGCAGCACGTGGACGACCAGATCCGGGCGAAGACCGGCGAGAAGGACTGCTGGGTGGGCGACTACCGCAGCGGCGAGTCGTCGACGAGCAACCACAACACCGGCAACGCGCTCGACTGCACGATCTCGAACCGGATCGGGTCCTACCCGTCCGCGGCGCAGAAGGAGCAGGGCTGGAAGCTGGCCCGCTGGCTGCAGAAGCACGCGAACCGGCTCGACGTCCGGTACGTGATCTGGCAGGGCAAGATCTGGAGCGTCGCCCGCGCCTCCGAGGGCTGGCGCAACTACACCGCGGGCACCGGTGTGACCGCTGGCCACTACGACCACGTGCACGTCTCGATCCAGAACCCGCACGGCGACTGATCGAAGCGAAATTTCGGTGCTGACGAGAGGCGAGCGCTCGCACAGAGCGCTCGCCTCTTTCCCGTGAATTGCGCCAGAATTCCCAGTGCCGCCGCCTGTGTGCAATCCCTGCAACGCACGAGGAGCGCGAAATGCGTCTGGCACGACGAATCGCGGTAATCGCGGGCACAGCCGTCATGATTGTGGCGGCGATCGGGCCGACCGCCTCAGCCGGTCCGGTCGGCAGCGGCTGGACGGAACACAATCCCGCGTGGAACCTGCAGATCCAGAGCAGCGGCACGATCAAGAGCTACCCGAGCAGCACCACCAGCGCGTCCGGGCCCGGCGGGTCCTATCAGCGGTCCGGTGGTGTGCAGACCTTCAAGCTCTTCAACAACGGGTCCAACCGCGTCGAGGCGCGGATCCAGGACAACTACCGGACCGGGCAGCGGCAGTTCGAGGGCGAGCTGAAGGTCACGGCGGGCACGGACGACGAGAGCGCCATGCAGATCTTCGGCAACGACGGCGACGGCGCCACCACGTTGATGATCAGGTCGCATTCGCGCGGTGGAGGCACGCTGCGGGGTGGAGGTAAGGACCTGATCAGCGGCATCAACGGCAAGTGGGTGCGCATCAACGTCACGCACAACGCGACTGCCAGCGGCGGCAGCTTCTCCATCTACATCAACGGCAAACACGTGCACACGGCGAACGGGCCCAAGGGCGACCACTACTTCAAGTACGGCGTCTACGGCACGTTGAAGACGGCGAGCGCCGAGCACCAGTGGCGCAACGTGCACTTCTACCGGAAGTGATCACGGGCGCAGGTCGTGGACGATGAGTGACGCGGCGAGCAGCCGGATGTCGGCGGGATCGGCCGGGTTGTAGCCGGTGAGCTCGGTGACGCGGCGCAGCCGGTAGTTCAACGTGTTGCGGTGCAGGTGCAGGCTGTCCGCCGTGCGGTGGCGGTTGTGGTCGCTGTTGATGAACACCCTCAGCGTGTGCAGCAGGTCCGGGTGTTCGGCCAGGCGGTCCATCACGCGGGCCAGGCGCTTGCGGCCGGGACCGGGACGGCAGAGCTGGTACTCCAGCAGCACGTCGTCCAGCACGTACGCGCCGGGCGGGCGGCCCAGTTTCTGGACCAGTTCGGCGATGTCGGCGGCCTGTCTCGCCGCGGTGGGGACGTCCTCGCGAGTCTCCGCCGCGGCGATCCCGCCCATCAGGCCGATGCCCGCGGCGGTGTGCAGCCGGCCGACCAGGTCGGCGGCGTCGGTCAGTTCCTGGTCGAGCGCGTCGGCCGAGGTCGGCAGCAGCACGGTGCCGCCGTCGTGGTCCAGGGCGGAGAGCGCGTGCGGGGGCAGTTCGGCGCGGAGGCGGCGCACCAACCCGTGGGCCGCGAGCCGCGCGTCACCGCCGTCGGACAGAGGTGGCGCTTCCACGCGGATCGCCACGACCACGTGGTGGCTGGACAGTTCCAGGCCGATTCGTTCGGCCAGCGGCTCGGACTCCCGGCCGGTCAGCAGCGCGGCGACCAGGGCTCGGCCGGCTTCGCGGCGTTCGGCGTGCAGGGCTTGCTGTTCGGTGAGGTAGGAGGCGGCGACGGCGGGCACCGCGGCGCTCAGGAACTGCAGCAGCGCGGGCACGGTCGCCAGCAGGTCGCCCACCTCGTCCGGTTCGGCGACGCCGGCCATCGACAGCCAGCCGACGTGCGCGGCGACGTGGTAGGTGCTCAGCACGACGTCGAGCGGGACGCCCTGCTGTGCCCGGCGCACGGCCGTGGCGATCTGGTCGGCCATCTCCTCCGGCGCGGGCGGTCGCTGTTCGCGCAGGGCACGCAGGAAGACCTGCAGGTTCCGGGTCACCGCCGCGGTGATCTCGCGGTCGACGAGCTGGTGCGGCAGCTGCCGGTACGCCGCGGATCTGGCGAAGAAGGCCTCCAGCACCTTCTCGGCGATGTTCGGGATCTGCGTCGCGGCCCGCTCGTACAGCGGGGCGCTCGGGTCCGGTGCCGGGATGTCGACCACCGGCAGAGGCTTGCGCATGCGGCGGCTGCCTGCCATCACCCGAAACGGTCTTCTTTCGTGGGCGCTGTGCACGAACGGCAGCTGCCCGCGTTGTGCATTTGACCCAAACGTTTGACCTGTTCGAGTGATGGACGGTGAGCCGTGCTTCTGGTCGGAGCCAGAATTGCAGTTCGTACCGGCATGGGCAGGGTGACTTGGCACAACACGCGAGAAGCGTCCAAGACTGCATGAAGCTGTTGCTGCGGCGTGGATTCCAGCGGACCGTCGTGCACGACCGCATGGCCTGCGTCAACGCCGTGATGTTCCGGCGAGTGTGGCGGGGCACCAACGAGACGGTGCTCGCGTACTCCGACTCGGAGGCGCTGGCCTACCGCGTGCCGGAGCGTCACGTGGATCCGGCGGACCCGTTCGTCGTCGATCCCGACCTCGCGCTGTGGCAGTGCGGCGGTGAGTTCCTCGACGTCGCCAGTCAGTTGCTCGAACTTCCTCCGGTGGCGGGTCACTCCACCTTCTGAGCGCGGCGCACCATCTCGTTGATCCAGATGGGCGCGAACGGCGACGTGCAGTTCGGAGGCGTCGGGTAGTCCTTGAGAACTTCGAGACGTTCGCCGATGTCGATCGCACGGGCGCGCAACTCGGGGTGCTCGATCCCGATCTGGGCCAGGCAGTGGTTCATCGCCCACTGCAGCCGCTCCTCGGCGCCCTTCATCTCGGCTTCGACGGTGTCGAGCAGGCCGTCGAGGTCCAGGCCCTCGGGTTTCTTCGCGACGCGTTCGGTGGTCAACGCCCAGCCCGCGCTCGCGACCACCTGGTCCGGATCGGCGAACCACGTCGCCCGCAGGTCTTCGGCGTGCGGGCTCTTCTTCACCACGTAGTTCACCAGCCAGTCCTGGACCTTGGGCCGGCGGGCCTCGCGCAGCATGGTGTCGAGCTGGTCGCGTGAGAACGCCTTGGGGCGGCAGATCAACAGGGCCAGCAGCCGGGCCGCGGTGTCACCCGTCGCCCACAGTTCGAGCGAGAGTTCCTGCTGGGTCTTGAGGCGTTTGGCGACCGCGCGGAGCTTGCCGAGGTTCACGCCGTGGTCGTCGCCGTGTTTTTCGTTCACGGCACGGGCCTTCGGATCCTCCAGCGCGGCCAGTTCGGCCATCACCTCGGCCACCGTCGTTTCCGCCACCGTCCGACCTCCCGTTCGCCACCGGTGACGGACAGCCTACGAGCCGGAACGCCGAAAAGCGGGTTGTGCCCCGTTGCCGGAGCACAACCCGCGAGAAGAGGAGTGATCAGCCGATGGAGAACTCCTGCGCGCGGTGGGAGGTGCACCAGTTCTGGTGCAGGTGCGACTTGTTGGTGGAGTTGCGGCCGGCGATCTCGAGGCACTGGCCGCTGTGACGTGCCCGGAACTTCATCGTGCCGGTGGCGGTCGTCTCCACCAGGAACTGCTGGTTGAACTTGGTGGCGCTGCAGGTGTACTGCGTGGCGTCCGCGGTCGCGTCCTGGCTCGCGTCCCAGACGTCGACGCACTTGCCGCTGTGCGCGACCTTGATCCGCACGGCACCGCTGCCGTCGCCGACCTGCTCCAGGGTCCACTGCTGGTGGCTCTTGGAGGCGTCGCAGGTGTACTGGACGATCGCGGCCTTGTTGTCGCGGCTGCCGTCGGCGACGTCGAGGCACTTGGAGCTGTTGGCGTTGCGCAGCAGGTCGTAGGTGACGGCGCCCGACGCGGTTCCCGCGCCCGCACCGGCGAGCGCCACCGCGGCGGCCGTCAGCGCGATCGCGGCGCTGACTCGGCGAAGAAACGTCCTGGACATGGGCCCTCCGAAGGTCTGCCGACGACCGGTTCCCTGCGACCGGTCTGTCGCGAATGAGAGTGGACGTCCGGTGTTCGGCAGGGATTCGGAAACTGTGTGATCGGCTGCTCAGGGAGAGTGCTGGTGGAGTTCGGACTGCTCGGCGACGTCGAGGTCCGCGTCGGTGGCCGGATCGTGGACGTCGGCCACTCCCGGCAGCGATGTGTGCTGGTGGCGTTGCTGGTGGAGGCGAACCGGCTGGTGCCCGTCGACGTGCTGGTGGACCGGGTGTGGGGCGAGCAGGTGCCGCACCGGGCGCGCAACGCGGTCGCCGGGTACGTGTCGCGGTTGCGGCAGGTTCTTCCGGACGAGGTGAGCATCGTCGGCCGGCAGGGCGGTTACGTGCTGACCGTCGACCCGATGTCGGTGGACCTGCACCGGTTCGCCGGCCTGGTGGAACAGGCGCGCGTCACGCCGGACGAGGCCGTGAAACTGCTCAACGACGCGCTCGGGCTGTGGCGAGGAGAGCCTTTCTCCACTTTGGACACTCCGTGGCTCGCGACCGTGCGGTCCGCACTGGAGGCACGCCGGTTCGCCGCCCTGCTGGACCGCAACGACCTGGCGCTGGAACAGGGACGCCACACCGAGCTGCTGGCCGAGCTGGACGCGACGGCCGCGGCCTTCCCGCTGGACGAACGCCTGGCCGGGCAGTTGATGCTGGCGCTGTACCGCTGTGGACGACAGGCGGACGCGTTGCTGCGGTACGAACAGGTCCGGCTGCGGCTGGCGGACGAGCTCGGTGCCGATCCCGGACCCGAGTTGCGGTTGCTGCACAAGAAGATCCTCACCGGAGACCTCGCGTTGCCGGTCGGCCGGACGGTGCCGCGGCAGTTGCCCGCGCCGCCGCGATCGTTCGCCGGACGGGCTCGCGAACTCGCGGCGCTCGACGCGGTTCGCACAGGCCCGGTGGTCGTGTCCGGCATGGGCGGGGTGGGCAAGACGGCGCTGGCGGTGCACTGGGCACATCGGGTCGTGGCACGCTTCCCGGACGGCCAGCTGTACCTCAACCTGCGCGGGTTCGGCCCGGACGACGCGATGACGACGGGTGAGGCGTTGCACGCGCTGCTCGACGCGCTCGGCCTGCGCGTCCCGGCGAGCGTGGACGCTCAGGTCAGCCGGTATCGGAGTGCGCTGGCGGACAAGCGAATGCTGATCCTGCTGGACAACGCCAGGGACGCGGACCAGGTCCGGTCGCTGCTGCCCGGCAGTCCGGGGTGCCTGGTGCTGGTGACCAGCCGCACGCGGTTGACCGGGCTGGTCGCCACGGACGGCGCGCACCCCATCGCGCTGGGTCTGTTGTCCGAGCAGGAGTCACGTGAGCTGCTCGCCGATCGCCTCGGTGCGACCCCGATCGACTCCGCGGCCACGGCCGAGATCATCACGCGGTGCGCGGGCCTGCCGCTCGCCCTGACCGTCGTGGCCGCCCGTGCCGCCTGCACCGGGTTCCCGCTGAAAGCGATCGCCGCCGAGTTGCGCGGCGGGCTCGACCCGTTCGACGGCGGCGACTCGGCCACGGACGTGCGCACGGTGTTCTCCTGGTCGTACCGGGCGTTGGGGCCCGCGGCTGCCCGGCTGTTCCGCCTGCTCGGCTTGCATCCCGGTCCGGACGTCTGCGCGAGGGCCGCCTCCGGTCTCCTGGGAACGCCGCAGATCCGGCCGTTGCTCGCCGAACTGACCCGCGCGCACCTGCTCGTCGAGCACCAGCCCGGCCGATACGTGCTGCACGACCTCTTGCGCGCGTACGCCGTCGAACAGGCCGAAATCCACGACAGCGTCGCGGACAGACGTCTTGCCACCCGCCGACTGCTCGACCACTACGTGCGGACTTCCCGGGCGGCCGCACGGTTGCTGAACCCGGCCCGCGAGGTGATCACGCCCGCGTTCACCGACTTCGCGCAGGCCCTGTCCTGGTTCACCACCGAGCACCGCGTCCTGCTGGCCGCCGCCGAACACGCCGGCGCCACCGGTTTCGACACTCACGCCTGGCACCTCGCCCAGGCACTGGCCGAGTTCCTCGAACGCCGCGGGCACTGGCCGGACCTCGCCGCCCTCGGTCAGGTCGCCCTGGCCGCCGCCCTGAACCTCGCCGACCCGCTCGCGCAGAGCCACGCCCATCACTTCCTGGCCCGCGCCGACACGCAGCTGGACCGCCTCAGTGACGCCCAGTTCCACCTGCAGTGCAGCCTCCACACGGCCGCTGACCCCGTCGGGCAGGCGCGCACCCGGCGTGAACTCGCTCGTCTGTCCGAACGGCAGGGTGATCACGACCAGGCCCTGCGCCACTGCCGGCAGGCCCTCGACCTCTACCGGGCAGCGGGCCACCGGCACGGCCAGGCCGACGTGCTCAGCGCGATCGGCTGGTACCAGGCACTGCTGGGCGACCTGGACCGCGCGCTCAGCTCGTGCCGGGAGGCGCTGGTGTTGCTGGAGGAGCTCGACGACCAAGACGGCCAGGCCCGCACCTGGGACAGCCTCGGCCACATCCGCCACCACCGCGGCGACCACCACGACGCCATCGCCTGCTACCAGCGGTCGCTCGACCTGTTCCGCTCGCTCGGCGACCACCACCGGATCGCCGACGTCCTCGTCCACCTCGGCGACAGCCACCTCGCCGCCGGTGAGCCGGGACGTGCGCGCAGGGCGTGGCGGGAGGCGCTCGGCCTCATCGAGGACCTCGACCACCCCGACGCGGACGCGGTGCGCGCCCGCCTCAGTCCGCTGAGGACTCAGTCGCTGAGCGCGGCGACCACCGGCCACTGGTCCTGAACACCGCGTACCCGGCGACGTCGGTCGGCACGCGGGGACCTTTCGTGCGGTCAGGTGGTACGGAAGGTCCCCGCGTGCGCGAAAATGAGGCTGGTGGGGGCCATGTGAGTGAACGGGGTTGAGGGGAAGCGTGTCCGGCCAGATCGTCCGTCACGCCGGCCAGATCGAGGCCGTTCGTCTGCGGTTCGCCGCCGTGCACCGGGCCAGCGCGGTCGTGGTCGGTGACGAGACCGTCTACGGGCGGCTGTGCCGGTGGATCATCGAGACCGTTCTGGAGAAGCACGCCCGGCAGGACGAGCTGGTCGAGTACGTGGAGGACAACCTGCGCCTGATCGTGGCCGGGCTGTACGACCTCTACGGCGTCAAGCCGCCCGAACCCGACCCGGTGCGCGAGGCCGCCCTGCCCACGTTGATCGCACCGGTCGCGCAGACCGCCGGGCCGGCGATGGAGCTGATCGGGCCGCTGCGGGACGTCCTGGACGAGCTGACCGGCCGTCCGGACGTGATCACCGCACATGCCGTGACCTGGTACAACATCGCAATCGAGCTGCGGAACATGGCGAACGACCTCGCCGAGTTCCTCGACCACGACGTGCCCTGCTGGTCCGGGGCGGACGAGCACCTGCGGTTGATGGGCCACAACATCGAGGCGATCCGCGGGCTGAGCGCGGTGTCGGCGGCGTTCGCGGAGATCACCGAGAGCGTCGGGGTGCTGGTCGCGCAGACCCGGCGGCTCGTGCGGGAACTGGTGGTCAGCCTGGCCGTGGCGCCGACCGACGCGACGCTCTGGCGGCTGGCGTGCCGGATCGCGGTGTACGGGGTGGCGCTGAACGCCACCCTGACGCACCTGGAGAACCGGCTGGACGGTTAGGCCACCGCCCGGCGGGCGCGGCGGCGGGCGATCGTCGGCAGGAACCACATGTAGACACCGGTGCCCATCAGGACGAACAGCGGCAGCAGCGGCACGTACGACACCCAGATCACCGAGTTGTCCACGGTCAGCGCGACCGCCGTGAACACGACGGTGGCCATGAAGACCATGCTCACCAGGCGGTGGAACTTGCGGATCCCCTTGCTGCTGCTCATCTTCGTCCTCCCAGGTCGTTGTTGAGGACAACGTTAGGAGCGACGCTGGTCACCGGGCTTCTCGATTCCTGACCGGTTGCGTTGCTAGTAGGGTCGGGCGCCATGCAGTTCCAGTCCCCGGTGCTGGTGGGTCGGAGCGAGGAGATCTCAGCGCTGCGGGCCGCGGTGGCACGGGCCGAGCAACGTCGCGGTGGCGCGATGTTCCTGGTGGGGGAACCGGGAATCGGCAAGTCGCGGCTGGCGTCCGAGCTCGTCGGGCACGCCTCGCAGCGCGGGTTTCGCGTGCTCAGGGGACGAGCGAGCCGCGCGGTGCCGTTGCGGGCGCTGTGCGAGGCGGTGCTGTCGGCTTTTCGCAAGGTCGCCGCGCCGGACGAGAAGCAGCTCGGCGCGTATCTGCCCGTGCTGCTGCGGATGACCCCGGATGCACCCGCTGGTGTGCCGGATCCGGCGGTGGTCAGGGCCGAGGCGGTCCTGAGGTTGCTCACGGCCGAGAAAACCGTTGTGGTGCTTGAGGATCTGCACGAGGCGGACGGCGAGACGCTGGCCGTGGTGGACTACCTGCTCGACAACCTCGCGGACGAACCCGTGCTGCTCCTGGCCACGCTGCGGCCGCATCCCGATGGCGCGCAACGGCTCGCTGACTCGGCCGCGGCCCGCCGGGTCGCGGGTGTCCTGCGGCTCAACGGGTTGCGGGACACCGAGGTCGCGGAACTGGCCTGCCACTGCCTCGGCAAGCCCGTGCCGGCCGACGTGCTGACCGAGCTCGTCAGGATCTCCGACGGCGTGCCGTTCGTGGTGGAGGAACTGATCAACGGCGACCTGCGGGCGGTGCCGCCCACGGTCGCGGCGGCGACGTTGCAACGGGTGGACGCGCTCGGCCCCGAGTGCATCGCGCTGCTCGAAGCCGCCGCGATCTTCGGGCAGACCTTCCCGCTGGACGTCGTCGTGGCGCAGTGCCCGGACGCATTGCGGTTGTTGCAGGACGCCGAACGCGCACAGCTCGTCCATGGCCACAAGTTCCGGCACGCGCTGACCGCCGACGCGATCCGGGGCCGGATGACGCCGACCGCCCGCGCGGCGCTCGCCCGCACCGCCGCCGAAACCACGGAAGCGTTGCGCCCCAACGAACTGGAGCTCATCGCCGAGCTGTGGGAAGAGGCCGGTGACACGCGGAAGGCCGTCGGCAGCCTCGTCCAGGCGGGACGGCACGCCGCCGCGCTCGGCCGGTTCGGCACGGCGGTGGAGTTGCTCGAACGTGGACAAGCCCTGCACAACGGCGATCCAGACCTCGCGGCGGACCTGCTCGACGCGCTTGCGGCGGTGCTCCCGCTGGCCGCGGTCGTCGTGCCCGCGGACAACGGCGCACGGGCGTTCGCGCTGGGAGAACGACTCCAGCAGGCGCTGACCGCCGCGCACGCCACGGGCGAGCGAAGAGCCGTCGTCCGGCTGGCGCAGGCACGCGTCGCGGCCGTCGCGGGGCAGTGGGAACGCGGGCTCGACCTGCTCGAGACCGCCAAGGAGACCTGCGCGGCCGTCGACGTCGTCAAGGCGACGCTCCTGCTCGGGCTCAACCAGCTGGACCTGCTGCCGAAGGCCCGCGCCCTGGCCGAACGCGCAGCCGCGACCGGCACCCCGGAGATCGTCTGCGAAGCCCTCGAAGTGCTCACCCGGTGCACGCGGGGGCAGGACCTCGCCGAGGCGCGGCAGCACATCCAGCGCTGGCTGCAGGTCGCCGAACAGCACGGGCTCGCGGCGTGGCGGCTGCGGGCGTTGCTGGAACTGGGGATCACCGACAAGTACCTGACCGTCGGCGTCGACACCCTGCTGGCCGCCCGGCGCGCGGCGCTCGACACCGGCGCGATCGTCATCCTCATCGCCACCGACCTGCACCTGGGCGGAACTTGTCTGGTGCGCGGTGAGTACTCCGAAGCCGCGAGGTACGGCGCCAGCGCGGGTGAGGCCGCCGAGAAGCTGGGGCTGCACGCGTTGAAGTCGCTCGCCGTCGCCATCGAGGCGGGCATCGCGTCCATGCACGGCGACCGCAAGGCGACCGACCGGGCGCTGGCCCGGCTGCGCGACCACGGCGGCTCGGAGGAGATCTGGTCGTACAGCTCGGCGGTGTGCGCGCTGATGGAGGAGCGGTACGACCGCGCGCTGGCCGAGTTCGACGAGGTGGAGAAGGCCGTCACGGAACCGCGCATCCTCCGCGGCACCTTCTACCAGGGCCCGCGCCTGCTCGTCCGGGTCGCGCACGGGCTCGCGGACTGGCCGGAGCACGACCGGCTGGCGGAGTCGCACCTCGCCCAGGTCCGGATGCACCGGACCTACTTCGCCTGGAGCCGCGCGATCCTGCTCGGCCGCGACGGCCGCACCGCCGAGGCCGACCGAGCCGCGCGAGAGGCGCTGGAACTCAGCACCGGACTAGGCCTGCCGCGCTACCTCGGCCTGCGCCTGGCCGGTCCGCGAGCGCTGGCTGACGGCTGGGGCGAGCCGCTGGAGTGGTTGCGAGAGGCCGAAGAGCACTTCCACCAGCACGACGTGCCCGCCGTCGCCTCGGC
Organism: Lentzea alba; assembly: GCF_011067745.1. GTDB lineage: Bacteria > Actinomycetota > Actinomycetes > Mycobacteriales > Pseudonocardiaceae > Lentzea > Lentzea alba. The sequence continues at coordinate 549,600 of NZ_JAAMPJ010000005.1, read as the reverse complement.
GTGCCGGGCGGTGCTGCGCGAGGCGGGCGCGCCCCGGCAACGACGGCGGCGCGACCACGACACGGTGCCCGCCGAGCTGCGCAAGGCCGGTGTGACGGTGCGGGAGTACGAGGTGCTGCGGCTCGTCGTGGAACGGTTCGGCAACGCCGAGATCGCCGAGCGGCTGTTCCTGTCACCGCGCACGGTCGAACGCCACGTCGCGAGCCTCAAGGCCCGCACCGGCCAGACCTCCCGCGCCGCCCTCATCACCCACGCCCGTCCCTTGATTGGGGGCTCTCCCCGCATGTGAGCCGGCCCGGCGCGCGGAACACTCCTGGACCAACCGGCGGCGCTGGACTCGGTGGGGTGTTCAGCGCCGCCGTGACGCATCCCGGAAACTTTCTCCGCGCGCGATGTCGATCCCGGCATCTACCGTTCGACGCATTGATGACAAGCCAGTGCGAACTCCAAGGAGAAACCCGATGCGCACGCTGATCGCCACCGCGTTCGTCTCGCTCGACGGCGTCGTCGAAGCGCCCGGCGGCGAGCCCGGTCACCGCAGCTCCGGCTGGACGTTCAAGGACATCGAGTTCGACGAGGCCGCCTACGAGATCAAGGGCCGCGAGCAGGACGAGGCCGCGGCGATGATGATGGGCCGGGTCAGCTATGAGGCGTTCTCCCCGGTGTGGCCGACGCTCGACTACTTCCCGCGGTACAACGTGATGCCGAAGTACGTCGTGTCCAGCACGTTGAAGGAAGACCAGCTGGTCGACAACTGGGGCGACATCACCATCCTGCGGTCGCTGGACGACGTGGCCGCGCTGAAGGAGACCGAGGGCGGCCCGATCTCCATCCACGGCAGCGCGACGCTGAACCGCAACCTGTCCGACGCGGGCCTGATCGACCGCTACCACCTGCTGGTGTTCCCGGTGCTGCTCGGCGCGGGCAAGCGGCTGTTCAGCGACACCGACAAGGACAAGCAGCTGCTGAAGGTCGTCGAGAGCGAGTCGTACTCGAACGGGATCCAGAAGCTGGTCTACGACGTCGTGCGCTGACGCACGGCGGCGAGCGCGACGTACGTGAGCCGCCGCAGTTCTTCGAGGTCATCGCTGCCCTGGTCGAGCCAGGCGGCGGTGGCCGCGTCGAGGCACGCCAGCACGGTGGCCACGATCGCCTCGCCGACCAGGCCGGGTGGCGCGTCACCGATGCCGACCCGGCGTTCGACCTCCGGAGCCAGAACCTGTTGCCAGCGCAGGTGTTTCTCGAGATGCGCGGCACGCAGCGCGGGACTCGTCACCACCAGCCGACCGATCGCGATTCCGCGCTCAGGGCTCATCCTGGTGCTCAGCACCGACAACGCGTGCCCCAGCGCGTCCCAGATCGGTTCGTCGTCGGGGCGTTCGCGCAACGCGGCGAGGATCACCGGGCCCTGCTCGGCGAGATCACCGAAGACGATGTCCTCCTTCGTGCCGAAGTAGCGGAAGAAGGAGCGCCGCGAGATCCCGGCCGCGGCCACGACCTGGTCGACCGTCGTCTCCTCGAAACCCTGCTCCAGGAACAACGTCAGCGCGGCGTCCACGACCTCCTCCTGGACGCGGCGGCGCGTGCGGTCCCACAGGCGATCTGACACGCCCTCCACCTTAGTGCCACCTCGACTCTTGGCGTCCGTGCGGCATCTGATGCTAACTTGGCACTCGATGCCAAGGAGGCCTGGAAGTGACAATCGACTACCGGGGTGCCCGGATCCTGATCACCGGAGCCAGTGCCGGGATCGGCGCCCAGTTCGCCCGTGAACTCGCCCGCAGGGGCGCTGACCTGGTGCTGGTGGCTCGCCGGACGGAACGGCTGAAGGCGCTCGCCGCAGAACTGGAGGGCGTCGACGTCACCGTGCTGCCGTGCGACCTCACCGAACCCGGCGCGGTGGCCGGCCTCGCCACCGAGCTGCGAGCGCGCGGAATCACGCTGACCGGGTTGATCAACAATGCGGGGTTCGGCACCTACGGCCCGTTCGCTGGAGAGGACGCGGAACGGCTGCGCACCGAGATCGCGCTCGACATCTCCGCGGTCGTGGACCTGACCAGGACGTTCGTCGACGAGCTGGCCGGGTCCGGGCGTGGCGTGCTGATCAACGTGGCGAGCATGGCCGCGTACACGCCGGTGCCGAGGATGGCGGTCTACGCGGCGGCCAAGGCGTTCGTGCTGAGCTTCACCGAAGCGCTGTGGCACGAACACCGGCGAAGCGGCCTGCGGGTGCTCGCGCTCTCGCCGGGCGCGACGCAGACCGAGTTCTTCGACGTGGCGGGCCAGGAAGCGGCGTCCGGCGCGCGCATGCACACGCCGGAACTGGTGGTGCGGACGGCTTTGCGAACCCTGGATCGGCGCAACCCGCCGCCGAGCATCGCCGTCGGCCGGCTCAACCGGTTGATGGCGGGGATGACCCGGCTGGCGAGCAGGCGCCTGGCGGTCACCGCGATGGGCGCGCTGACAGCCGCCTGAGCAGGTCTCGGACCGTCCCGGTCAGCGGTGTTGCTGACCGGGACTTCGTCACGACGATCAATCGCCGGACTGGTTCAGCTCAAGCGATCCGGTCGAAGCGGCCGATCGGATAGACCCAGCCGCGAGTGAACTCGAGGCCCAGCTGGTGGTGGTACTGCTGACATGCGCTGGGCCGTGGCAGATCGGGGCAGAAGGTCACCGCGAGGGACGAATAGGTGTAGATGTCGTTCGGGTCGATCGGGTGGATCGTGTTCTGGACGGTGAACGCCACCGAAGCCAGTCGTACGTCCGGCTGCCCGGTGGGGGTGGGGTACGTCACGTTCGAGTCGGGCTCGTACACGTAGATGTGGTCGCTGAAGATGCACACCTGCGCCCCGAACCAGAAGGTGTACATGTGCTGCCCCTGGCCGGTTTCGTAGATGTGCTCCTCCACCTCCTCGCGATAGCAGGGAGTGTCGGGGGGAAAGATGCGGGGCGGACTGATCGGCCACGCATTGGTCGTGACGTTCGACGCGCTGGGCGACGAAGTGATTTTCAGGATCGACTTGGACGATGGTGCTGATGCCGACGCTGCCGGACTTGTGGCCATGATCGCGATCATGGCCATGAACAACCCGGCCAATACGCGCAGGTGCTTGAAGCGCAAGGACACTGGAACACCCTTTTGGTCGTCGGGAGTGCTGCCGAATCAGGCTCGCTCGGCGAACTGGACGCAGATTGGACCGAGACTGAACTCGTCCGCGCGTCACCCACGACCGCAGGATCTTCGGACTAGTGCTTGCGATCGGTGTGGCCCAACGACCGTTCCGGCGCCACCCGGTCGCGCACGAGCTGCTTGAGCACGGCGAGGTCCGGGAAGCCCTCCTGCTCCTTGCGCGACCACACGGTCTCGCCGTCGAGCCGAACGTCGAACACGCCCCCGGTGCCCGGGATCAGCGCGACCTCGCCCAGCTCGGTCGTGAACGTGGTCAGCAGCTCCTGCGCGGTCCACCCGGCGCGCAGCAACCACCGGCACTGGGTGCAGTACTCGATCTCCAGACGCGGCGTCCTCATACGTCGGTATGGTGCGGCATGCCCGCGCGGGTCGCGTCCTTGCCCCAGCTGGCGAGCAGTTGCAGCGCCTCGGCGGACGAGGAGCCGGGCTCGGCGTGGTACGTGCTCAGGAACAGGTCGGGCTCGCTGGGCATCCGGAGCGTCTCGTACTGCAGCGTCATCTCGCCCACGAGCGGGTGCCGCAGCACCTTCGTGCCGAAGCTCTTCTCCTTGACGTCGTGCTTGGCCCACAGCTGCCGGAACGGTTCGCTCTTCACCGACAGCTCGCCGATCAACGCGGCCAGATCGGGGTCGTTCGGGTAACACCCCGCGTCCATCCGCAGGAACGCGACGACGTCGGAGGCCTTGCTCTCCCAGTTGACGAAGAGCTCCTGGTAGGAGGGCTGCAGGAAGATGAACCGCGCCCAGTTCCGGTCGCGCGGTTCCAGTTCGCCCCAGTCACCGAACAGCGCCGCCGTCATCGGGTTCCACGCGAGGACGTCCGAGCGCCGCCCGCCGATGTACGCCGGCACACCGATGTTGTCGATCAGGTGCTGCAACGCCGGGCGCACCTGCCGCGTGGTTTTCTTCTTCTTGCCGCCGAGCGGGCAGCTCGTGAGGTTGCGCAGGTGCGTGCGCTCGGCTTCGTCGAGCTGCAACGCGTTGGCGATCGCGTGCAGCACCTCGTCCGAGACGTTGCGGCCGTGCCCCTGTTCGAGGCGCGTGTAGTACGCGACCGAGACGCCCGCGAGCTGCGCCAGTTCCTCGCGCCGCAGTCCCGGCACGCGGCGGGTCCTGCCGTAGCGGGGCAGGCCCACGTCGTCGGGGGACAGCCGCGCCCGGCGGCTGCGCAGGAACTCGCTCAGCTCGGTGCGCGGGTCGACGTCCATGCCTCCGAGTATCACCGGACCGGCCGCGACGTGCCTGCTACTGCCAGTGGTAGGCACGCCGGACGTACGAAGAACAGGTGTCTGGGTAGAGCCCTCGAACCGGAGCAGTGTCGTCACCGACACGCCAAAACGAGGAGAGATCTGATGAGCACCGTCGCTGCCTACGCCGCTCCCGCACCCAAGGCACCGCTGGAGCGCACCACCATCGAGCGTCGTGCGGTCGGCGCGCACGACGTCCTGATCGACATCAAGTTCGCCGGCATCTGCCACTCGGACATCCACCAGGTCAACGAGGGCTGGGGCGAGGGCATTTTCCCGATGGTCCCTGGTCACGAGATCGCCGGAGTGGTGGTCGAGGTCGGTTCCGAGGTGACGCGGCACGCCGTCGGCGACCGCGTCGGAGTCGGCTGCATGGTCGACTCGTGCCGGGAGTGCGACAACTGCCTGCGCGGCTTCGAGCAGTACTGCACCGGTGGCAGCACCATGACCTACAACGGCGTCGACCGCCGCGGGGACGTCACCTACGGCGGCTACTCGAAGTCGATCGTGGTCGACGAGAACTTCGTCGTGCGGATCCCGGACGGACTTCCGCTGGACGTGGCCGCGCCGCTGTTGTGCGCGGGCATCACCGTCTACTCGCCGCTCAAGCACTGGGGCGTCGCGCCGGGCAAGAAGGTCGCGGTCGTCGGCCTCGGTGGCCTCGGGCACATGGGCGTCAAGATCGCCGCCGCGCTCGGTGCCGAGGTGACCGTGCTGTCGCAGTCGTTGCGCAAGAAGGACGACGGCCTCAAGCTCGGCGCCCAGGACTACCGCGCCACCAGCGACCCCGCCACGTTCACCGAGCTGGCCGGGAAGTTCGACGTCATCCTGTCCACGGTGTCCGCGCCGCTGGACTTCAACGCCTACCTCGGCCTGGTGCGGACCGGCGGCGCGATCGTCAACGTCGGCGCGCCCGAGGAGCCGATCTCGCTGAACCTGTTCGGGCTGCTCGGCGGGGGCAAGACGCTCGCCGGTTCGATGATCGGCGGCATCGCGGAGACCCAGGAGATGCTGGACTTCTGCGCCGAGCACGGCCTGGGCGCGGAGATCGAGCTGATCGACGCCGACCAGGTCAACGTGGCGTACGACCGGGTGCTGTCGAGCGACGTGCGCTACCGGTTCGTGATCGACACCGCGACGATCTGACCTAGCCGGGCGGGCACGGCACGCCGGAATCGTGGGACTTGACGGCGCCCGCGATCACCGAGTCGAGCTGCCGGAGCGTGGCCTGGAGCTCCTCGATCTGCCGCACGACCGACGAACGGTGTCCCCGCAGTGTCGCCAGGACCTGCGGGGACGCCTCACCGGTGACCACGCACGGCAGCATCTCCAGGATCGACGCGCTGGAGATCCCGGCCGCGTAGAACTGTTGGATCAGGTGCACGCGACCGGCCGCGTTGTCGGGATAGTGCCGTTGGCCGCTCTCGCTGCGTTCGGACGCGAGGAGGCCCTGCTCTTCGTAGTAGCGCAACGCGCGCACGCTCACGCCGGTCTTCGTCGCCAGCTCGCCGATCCGCATGAGACCTCCGCCACAAAAGCTACCTCTGACGTCAATGTCAGGTTTCTAGCGTAGTGCTCATGCTTCTCAGCAGCTACCGACTCGGAAATCTGACCCTGCCGAACCGCCTGGTCATGGCGCCGATGACGCGCGCACGGGCCGTGGACGGCAAACCGATCGCGACGACCGCCACCTACTACGCCCAACGCGCCACCGCCGGGCTCATCGTCACGGAGGGCGTGCACCCGAACGAGCCGGGCCAGGCCGGTCCGTTCATGCCCGGCATCCACAACGCCGAGCAGGTCGCGGCGTGGCGGGTGGTCACGGATGCCGTGCACGCCAACGGCGGCCGGATCTTCGCCCAGCTCATGCACGGTGGCCGCATCGGCCACGTCGAGGTCGCCGGGCACCACCCCGTGGCGCCGTCGGCGATCGCGTCCACCAGCGAGGTGTTCACGCCGACGGGGATCAAGCCCGCGCCGGTGCCGGTGGCGCTGACCGCCTCGGGGGTGCGGGACCAGGTGCGGGCGTTCGGGGACGCGGCCCGGCTGGCGGTCGAAGCGGGGTTCGACGGGGTCGAGCTGCACGGCGCGAACGGTTACCTGATCCAGCAGTTCCTGTCCTCCAACGCGAACCAACGCGACGACGAGTACGGCGGCTCGGTCGCCGGACGCATCCGGTTCGCCGTCGAAGCGGTCGAAGCGGCGGTGGACGCCATCGGTGCGGACCGGGTCGGCATCCGGCTGTCGCCCGGCGGCCAGGTCCAGGACATCGTCGAGGACGACGTGCCCGCGCTCTACTCGGCGCTGCTGCGGGCGTTGCCGGACATCGCGTACATCCACGTGCTCGCGACCGCGGACGACGACGTGCTGATGGGGCTGCGCAAGGCGTGGCCGACGGCGTTCATCCTCAACCCCGGTGGCCAGATCGGGCCGCACGAGAGCACCCGCGAGCAGGGTGAACGCTGGCTCGCCAACGGCGCCGACCTGATCAGCTACGGCCGCGCCTACCTCGGCAATCCCGACCTCGTCGAACGGTTCCGCCTCGGGCTACCGCTCGTCAGCACGGACCGCGAGACCTGGTTCCAGACCGAGGCCGGCTACGTCGACCACCCCAGCTATCAGCACTGAAGCGCGCGCATCAGGTGGTCGACGAGCCGTTCGAGGTAGTCGGGTTCGATCTCCGCGCGGCGCACCGACAGTCGCCAGTAGACGGGCGCAGCGATCAGGTCGAGTGCGATCTCGACGTCGAAATACGCTGGTAGCTCACGACGTTCGACCGCGCGCCGCAACGCGATGGCGCCGAGTTCGCGGCGCGGTTCGCCGATGGTCGCCGCGATCGCCTCGGCCAGCGCGGGATTGCGGACGGCCTCGGCGGTGAGGTCCGGCAGGATCGTGCCGAACCGCGGGTGGCTCAACCAGTCGTGCACGGCCGTGACGGTGGCCAGCAGATCGCCGCGCAACGAGCCGGTGTCCGGGATTTCGGCCAGTGGCACGGAGAACTCCGCCAGCGCCGCGACCACCATGTCCTGTTTGGACGGCCAACGCCGGTAGAGCGCGCTCTTGCCGACCTCCGCGCGTTTGGCCACCGCCTCCATCGACAGCCGGCCGTAACCGTGCAGCGCGAGCTCGTCGAGCACGGCCTCGGTGATCGCGGACGTGACCTGAGGCTGCAGCACTGCGGCGCCGGTCGGGGTGCGCTTGGTCATGACGCACATCATAGGACTGGACGGGACGGTCCCGTCCCGCCTAACGTGGTGGACGGGACGGTACCGTCCCGTCCATTTCGTTGGGAGTTTTCATGGACCTCATCCCGAGGGCGTTGCAACTGCTGCTGGACAAGGACATGACCGGGTTCGCGGGACTGTGGGCCGAGGACGGCGTGATGGAGTTCCCGTTCGCCCCACCTGGCTACCCGTCGCGGCTGGAAGGGCGTGCGGCGATCGAGGACTACCTGCGCGACTACCCGAAGATGCTCGACGTCCAGGGCTTTCCCACGCAGGTCGTGCACCAGAGCACGAACCCGGACGTCGCGGTGGTCGAGTTCGACGCCGAGGGCGTGGTGGTCGCGACCGGCAAGCCGTACCGGTTCTCGTACATCGCGGTGATCACCGTCCGGAACGGCGAGATCGTGTCCTACCGCGACTACTGGAACCCGCTCTACGTGCAGGAGCTTTCGGCATGAGTGTGCTGGTCATCGGTGGTACCGGAACGACCGGCAGCCGGCTCGCGTCGTTGTTGCCCGACGCCCGCATCGGCACGCGGAAACCCGCGCAGGACAACCACGTCCGGTTCGACTGGGACGATCCGGCGACGTTTGAAGATGCTCTTCGCGGGATAGACGGGGTGTACCTGATCCCTCCGGTCGGGCAGGCTGATCCGGTTCCGGTGGTCGAGTCGTTCCTCGCTCGAGCGCGGCTCGTGCGGCGAGTGGTACTGCTGAGCTCGTCCGCGGTGCGGGAGAGCGCCACGGGGATGGGCGCTCTCCCCGCGCTGGTCAGGACCATGCCGGAGTGGACGGTGCTGCGGCCGTCGTGGTTCATGCAGAACTTCACCGGCGACCACGTGGTCGCGGCCGGGGTCCGCGCCGGCGAGATCGTCACGGCCACCGGCGACGGCAGGGTCGGGTTCGTCGACGCCGCGGACATCGCCGCAGTCGCCGCTCGTGCGCTCACGGACCTGTTGCCGCACAACACAGATCACCTGATCACCGGTCCGGAGGCGGTCAGCTACGCCGATGCCGCCGCGATCATCACCGAAGTCACCGGGCGCCCGGTCCGGCACCGTTCGGTCAGCACCGAGGAGATGACCGAACGGCTGGCCGCGTCGTTGCCCGCGGAGTTCGCCGCGATCCTCGCCGCGCTCGACGAGGACATCCGGGGCGGCGCGGAAGACCGGGTCAGCACGACCGTCGAGGACGTGACGGGCCGGCCGCCCCGATCGTTGCGCGAGTTCCTCAGCCGAACGTCCACCGCGTAGCGCCACCCGGTTCCACAGTGGCCACCGCGTGGGCCGTGGTCAGCGAGATCCGGTAGACGTACCAGGGAGCCGGGCCGGCGCTCGGCGCGGTGTAGGGCGCGGTGAACGCCGCACCCTCCCGTTCGGCGGGCCAGCCCGACTCGCGGTACCGCGTGGCGACCCGGTCCAAAGTGGACTCGTCGGTGATCCGGTGCGCGTCGCCCTCCAGCACGATGTCCATGCTGCTCAACCGCACCGACACCGTGCAGGCCGGGTTCGCCGCGAGGTTGCGCGACTTGCGGGTGCCCGGCCCGCTCACGAAGTACAGCGCGTCCTCGAACCAGACGGCGCCTATGCCCACCGAGTGCGGCCTGCCGTCCGGGCGCACGGTGCTGAGGAAGAACGGCACGTCCTTCGACGCGGACTCCCTGGCGAGCAGGTCCCGCGCCTGGCTCCACTGGAGGGCGGCGTTGCCGTACTGGTCGAGGTTGCGGGTCTCAATCGTCGTGTTCGTCATGCACCTGCGTCGAACGGGGATCCGCGTTTTCGACAGCTACCTCAGCGAGTTGCACGGAACGACGAAGAACCAGTCCTTCGGCTCGTGCTCCAGGCGCGCCTCCGCTGCCCCGGCCGAGCACTCCGCACGGGCCTTCGCGACGCTCTCGTCCCACGGCACGCCCTTCAGCACCGGCCCCTTCTCCTGCAGGTACCAGAAGATGCTGACGACGACGATCATCCCGATCAGGTACCGGCTGCCGCCCACCACCGCGCGTCCCCAGGTCACCCTCGGTGTCGCGTCGAGGCCCACGAAGATCGCGGTGAACAGGAACAGGCACGGCGCGATGCTGTAGCGCTGCGCGGCCATCACGACCTCGGGTGCCTGCACCTGCAGCACGTGGGTCCAGTTCAGCACCAGGCACGCCACGATGACGATCACGCTGTACGCGACCGCGGTCAGCGCCAGCGTCCAGCGCGGCCGGTCACCGAACCACAGGCCCGCCGCGATCGGCACCGCGGCGATCAGCAGCGTCACCAGGATCAGCGCGTTGCCCTGCGCCGGGTAGAAGTCGCTGACCCGCTCCGAGCCGGTGAACGCCACCACGGGCACCCGCAACAGGCTCGCCAGCAGCACCTGCACCGGGTCGACCTCGTCGTGCGAGTACGGCGTCCTGGTCGCGAAGATCATCGCGATCGCCTGCACGACCAGCCCGGCGAGGAACGCGATCGGCACCTCCTTGCGCGACTGGAAGAGCCGCACCAGCGCGATCGGCGCCAGGATGAAGACGAGCGGGCTCGACACGGCGGCGAGGAAGACGAACAACGCGATGGGCCAGCGCGGGGCGTTGCGCCACAACAACGCCCAGAACGCGCCGTAGAGCAGGAACCAGTGCAGGTTCGACATGTTGTTCAACGGCTCGGAGTTGCCCACCGGCAACACGATGACCAGCGCCGCCAGCGCGAACCGCAGCGGCGTCGACCTCAGGTACGCCTTGGAGCCCGCGAACGCGATCAACGCGATGAGCGCGCGCAGGACGGCGGCGGTGACCGCGAACCCGGCGGCGGCCCACTCGATCGGCAGCAGCGCGACCACTTCGGCGACCAGGCGCGGCAGCGTGTGCAGGTAGCCGCCGTAGGGCTCGACCAGGTTCTGCAGCATCGGGAACCGGACCGCGTCGACCATGAACCGGGCGCCGTCCTCGGCCCACAGGTGGTCGAGCCGGGCCCAGCCGGCGGGGATGAGCAGCAGGAACAGCATCGAGCCGAGGAACGCGAACGCCATGCCCAGCCAGGCCCGTTCGTGCCGAGGCTCGACCGGGAGCGGGATCACGCTCTCCGCGAGCGCCTTCGGTCGTTCCAACGTCGCCGTCACTGCAGATCCCCCAAGTCCCGGTTCACCGGGCACGGTACGGGGTCAGGCCAGCAGGCGTTCGTACTGGTCCCACTGCCCCTGGGTGACCACGGTGATCTCGGAGGAGTTCTGCTGGGCGACCTCGAGCGAGTGGATCACCAGCAGCTTGTTGTTCACCAGCAGCCCTGCCAGGCCGTTCGGGCCGAGCACCGCCGGCACGGACGCCGGGACGCGGACCGCGACCTGGAACGAGTCGACGATCTTCGGCCGCCAGCCGATCACGCCGCGGGCGTACTTCGCCGCCGCCGAGCCACGTTCGAACCGGATGACCTTGTCGTTGACGACGACGTCGGCCGTGCGTTCGGGGGAGGGCACCGAGAAGCCGTTGAGCACGCGCGCCTCCTCCGGCGTCGCGCAGCCGTTGAGTCCGAGCGCGTCGATGCCGAAGTGGCTGATGTTCGTGGGCGCTCCGGACCCTCCGTTGACGGTGGCGCGCAGCACGTCCAGCGCCACCTTGTCGCACGGTCCGCCGGGGTGGATCGGCGCGTGGCCCTCGGGCGTGCGCACCAGGCCGGGGCCCTCTTTCCAGGAACCGGAGATCACCACGGGGTCGTACGGGTGGCGGGTGAACTCCCTGTTCCAGAACGTGATGGTGGTGCCCTCGTCGGTTGAGTGGGCGATCGCGAACGTGGACGCGGCGTCGATCCACATCCAGTCCGCGCTGAACGCCTCGACCACGGACCGCGTGCGGGCCTCGTTGGTCTTCTGCACCGGCTTGAAGCCCTGCGGGCCGAGCGACTCGACACCCTTGGTGAACAGCGGGTCCTTCGAGCGCAGCACGTACTGGCCGGCGCCGTTGGTGGCTGCCGCGAACCCGGTGGTGTCGGTGAAGAGCAGGTAGACCCAGCCGTCCAGGTAGATGGCGGACTGCTGGCCGGCGCCGTAGGTGTTCTCGCGGATGATGTCGTTCGACGTGCCGAGGATCGCCTGGCCGTTGTTGGCCCGCGTCCAGCTGATGCCGTCCTTGCTGGTCGCGACGCCGACGGAGCTGCCGTTCGCGTGGTTGTCCCTGCTCGCGCCCGTGTAGTACAGGAAGTACGTGTCGCCGATCTTGATCAGCGACGGGTCGCACGTGTGCATGGCGTCGAAGCTGCCGCCGCTGCCGGAGAACACCGGTTGTGCCGTGGAGAACGGGCCGTCCGGGCTCGGGCCGTCGCTGTAGAGGATGTCGTCGCCGTTCGGCTGCGCGATGCCCATCTGGCTGCACCACCACGTGCGCACCTTGCCGCCGTCGAGCATCACGGCGGGCGCGTAGTTGTAGACCGCGTCCCCGACGCCGGCGACCACCGTACCGGGGCTCTGCCTGCCGTTTTCGACGGTGAGCTTGAGCTTGTCCCGCGGTGGCGGTGCCTTGGTCTCCACCGCGGCCGGCTGCGTGGGGGGCTTGCCCACCGGGTCGCCGGCCGCCTGGCTCGTGCACGCCGTGACCGCACCGAGAAGTGCAAGCGCAGCGAGCAGCGCAGCAGGGCGACGTTTCAGGGGCACCCGACCATCATAATGATCAACTCATCCGTACGGGTGAAGTCCTTGTTTGAATTCCAATTCATGTTTGGTCAATGGGGTTCACGTGTACAACGCCCTGGCCAGGCCGTCGATCACCGCGGCGGTCAGCGGTCCGAAGCTCAGCACCTGGTGGTCAGCCATGTCGACGATCCGGCGCTGTTGCCCGGCCGGCGTCTGCGCGACCCCCGGGATTGCGGTGACGCCCTCGACCCCGCCGACGGACTGGAGTCCTTTCGACGTCACGAGGATCACGTCCGGGGCGGCCTTCGACAACGCCTCGGGGCTGATCGATGCGGCACCACTCAACCCGGCCTCAGACGCCGCGTCGACCGCACCGGCGGCGGTGATCAGGTCGTCCGCGCCGGTGCCCTGCCCGAACAGCTGGTAGAGCCCGTACTGGCCGCGCACGTAGAGGAACACGACCCGCAGCTCCGAGCCGTCCGCGAGGCGGTGCGCGCCGATCTTGGCCTTCTCGATCTCCGAAGTCGTGCGGTGGGCGAGCTTCTCGCCTTCTCCCGGTACGCCGAGCGCGTCCGCGACCTGCTGGATCAGCGTGCCGACGTTGTTGACCGCACGCCTGGAATCCGTGACGACCACGGGGATGCCGGAGTTCCTGAGCTGCAGCACGACGTCCCACGGCCCGAGCGTGGTGTCGGTGAGCACGACGGACGGCCGCAGCGCGCGGATCGCCTCGGCGTCGAGCTGGTGACCGTTCGTGGTGATGAGCGGAAGCTTTGCGGCGGCGGGGAATCCGGTCGAGGTGTCGCGCCCGACCATCCGGCCGCCGAGTCCCAGACCGAACACCGTCGCGCCGAGCGTGCCGTACTGGTCGAACGCGAGAATCCGGTCGGCGCTGGTCACCGTGACCTCGGTGCCCTGCGCGTCGGTGACCGTCGTGGGCAGCTTCGGCTTGACGTCGTCGCTGATCGGGACGATGTCGGGTGCCGCCACCGTCGCGGTCGAGGGACCTGTCTTCTGCCTGGGGTCCTGGGGCTGGTCCGACGACGTTCTGGTCGGTTCGGGCGCGGTCCGGTCCACCGTGCCGGTACATCCCGTTGCCAGCACGAGCGTGAGCGCAGCCACCCAGGTTCTCACGCTTTGAACTTAGCCCTGATCGCCGTCGTTGTTAGCTGGTTGGCGGATGTTCGCGCACCGCGCACCGGCGGCGGAACCAGGCGAGGAACCTCGCCGGGTCGCCACCCTGCCGGACCACGGACACCGCGCCGGTCAGCGGGAACATCGCGGCGTGCGTGCGGGCGCGTTCGTAGAAGTCGGGGCGGACGCGCCGCACCAGGGGCCAGCCGTAGTTGGCGAATGCGGCCGCGTCGAGCGCGGGGTCGCCGGCGCAGGCGAAGTCCCAGTCGATGATCCCGGTGATCTTCCCGTTGTGCCAGCGGAGGTTCACCGGCGCGAGGTCGCCGTGTACGAAACCCTTCACCACCGGCAGATCCGCGAACCGTTGCAGGACTTCAGCGGCCTGCGTGCGTTCGTCGTGATCGAGCAGGGGGAAAACGAGTTCGATGACGTTCTCGGCGACCTGGCTGCCACCGGCGTGCTGCAGCGGTTCGTCAAGCAGGGCAACGAGTTCGTCGTCCAGCTCGACTGCCGCCAGTGCGTCGAGCACCTCCAGGACCGCCTCGTCGCTCGCGGTCTCCGAAGGCTCGCCGAGCAGGTACGAGATGATCACGTGTGCCTCGCCCAGCGGCAGATCCAGCCGATTCTCGATGACTTCCGGTACGGCGAAAGGCAAACCGAGCTGTCCGATGCGCTGGAGGGCCTGAGCGCGTCGACGTGCGCCGGCCAGATCCGCGCGCGGGAAGCGGGCCACCCACTTCCCGGGCTCGATCAGGGCGTCGTTGAACGTTTCGCCCACCAGTTCCACGCCCACCCCTGCTGTTTGATCAACTACCGAGGTAGCGCACGACGGCCATCACGCGGCGGCTCAGGCCGGACGAGCCGGCGAGGCCGAGCTTGTCGAAGATCGCGTTGATGTGCTTCTCGGCGGCGCTCTGCGAGATGTGCAACCGCGCTGAGATGCGGGCGTTCGTGAGGCCCTGCGCCATCAGCTCCAGGACGTCCTTCTCCCTCTTGGTCAGCGTTTCGAGCGGGTCGACGTGGGTCGTCCTGGTCAGCAGCCTGCGCACGACCTCCGGGTCGAACGCGGCACCGCCGGCCGCCACCCGGTCCAGCGCCTCCAGGAACTCGTCGACCTGGGCCACGCGGTCCTTGAGCAGGTAGCCGACCTTGCTGCCGCCGGTGATCAGTTCGGTGGCGTAGCGGTTCTCGACGTACTGGGAGAGCACGAGCACGGCGACCTCGGGGTGGTTCTGACGGATCGCGAGCGCGGCGCGCATGCCGTCGTCCTTGTGGTCCGGCGGCATCCGGACGTCGGTGACCACGATGTCCGGCAGGTGCTCCGCGGTGGCGTCGAGCAACTCCGGCGCCGTGCCGACGGCGGCCACCACGTCGTGGCCCTCCTCGGCCAGCAGGCGGATGAGGCCCTCGCGCAGCAGCGTCGAGTCCTCGGCCAGGATCACGCGCACGGCACCCTCGCGCAGATCGTGGTGGGACCGCCCTGCGGGCTGATCACTTCGAAGCCACCGTCCACCGCCTTGACCCTCCTCGCGAGCCCGGACAGCCCGCTGCCGCTCGGGTCGGCGCCACCGACGCCGTCGTCCCTGACCACCACCACGATGTCCTGCTGGCTCTGCCACACCGAGATTTCGACGACCGACGGCGAGGCGTGCTTGGCCGCGTTGGTGACGGCCTCGGACACCACGAAGTAGATCACCGTCTCCAGCGCGGTGCCGGGCGACTCCCGCAGTTCGTTGCTGATCTCGACGCGCACGCTCGACCGCTCCGCCAGCACCTCCAGCGCGGTGTCCAGGCCGGAGTCGTCGAGCACGGCCGGGTAGACCCGCGTCGCGACCTCGCGCAGTTCGTCGATGGCCTCGCCCGCGGTGTCGTGCGCCTGGCGCAGCAGCTGCTGGAGCTGCTCGTCGTTCTTCGTCCTGCGCGCCCGCCCGATCAACATCCCGAGCGCGACGAGCCGCTGCTGAACCCCGTCGTGCAGGTCCCGCTCGATCCGGCGGCGCTCGTCGTCAATCGCCTCGATCACCTCGGCCCGCGTGCTGGTGAGCTCCGCGACCCGTTGGCGCAGCAGCGTTTGCTGGCTGGTCCCGAGCATCGTGGTGGCGAGCCACTGGTCGAGCTTCGCCACCCCGGTGATCCCGGCCAGCGTGACGAAGATGAGCAGCGTGCCCGGCACCGTCGCCACCAGGATCAGCTGCGTGTCGACCACGTCGCCGTCCTTGACCAGCCCCCACGTGCCGTCGAAGAGCCACGCCGTGATCATCGACAGCGCCGTGGCGAGGTACAGCATCAACATCAGGATCACCCCGACGCCCATGCCGCCCACCAGCCACCGCACCCCGAGGTACCGCTGGCACCGCCGCGGCGTGAGCGGATCGGCGTGCGCCGCCTCGCCGTACCGCGCGATCCGGAGGAGTTCGAGCTCGGTCATCTTGACCACGCCGACGCCCAGCACCGCCGCCAACAGGTCAGGCAGGGCGGTCCACGCCCCCATCAACACGCCGTAGAACGTCCGGAACCACCCACGCACCAGCGATCCCGCGCTGAGCCGCTCGTCCTGATGCACGTTCGCCACCGTACTGGCCCTGCTCAGCCCCGGCATTGCGGTTTCCCACAGTATTCCCCTGCGGTTTCCCACCCCAATTCTCAACGGTCGACCTCATGGCGCCCACCCCCACCACTTCCTAGCGTTGACCCCAACCAAACCCACCACTGCAAAGGGGAAATCAATGCTGGCTGAATGGGCCGTGCGCGTAATGGAAACGCTGGGAGGCTTCGGCGCGGCCGTGATCGTGGGCCTGGACAACCTGTTCCCGCCGATCCCGAGCGAGCTGGTGCTGCCCCTGGCAGGCTTCTCCGCGAGCAAGGGCGTGTTCAGCCTGCCCGCGGCCCTGTTCTGGACCACCCTGGGCTCCGTGGCCGGCGCCGTGATCGTCTACCTGGCGGGCATGCTCCTGGGCCGTGACCGCACCCGCCGCCTGGTGTCCCGCATCCCCCTGGTCAACGTCGCCGACTTCGACAAAACCGAAGCCTGGTTCACCCGCCACGGCACCAAAGCCGTGTTCTTCGGCCGAATGGTGCCGCTGTTCCGCAGCTTCATCTCCCTGCCTGCGGGCGTGGAACGCATGAACTTCCCGCAATTCCTGGCACTCACCACCCTGGGCAGCCTGATCTGGAACACTGTGTTCGTAGGCGCCGGCTACCTGCTCGGCGAGAACTGGCACCGCGTCGAGGCCTACGCCGGCATCTTCCAAAAGCTCGTGCTGGCCGCCGTGGCCATCGCACTCGTCCTGTTCGTGGTAACGCGCCTGCGCCAGCGCTCGAAGGGCGACCCCGAGGCCACCGCCGTGTTACCGCGCATCAACCGATGACGCTGCCGCGCAACACAATCAGGCTCGGTCACGTCAGCGTCGCAGACCGGGAACCCTGCCAGCGGAACGCGGGCGTCGGGCTGGTTGCGCTCTCATGGTGTTGGTGAGGGAAGTTGGTAGTAGCTGGCGTGATCAGCAAACGCTTGCGTCGGCAGTTTTCTACTACCATCTCGCCATCAGCGCGGAGGCCACGGAGGCCACGGGGTTTCGGACATGACTTCTGGCCTGTTGCTTACTCAGAGACGAATCCGTCTCAGCGAACGACGTTGCCGCGCAACGCAATCCGGCGCGGCCGTATCAGCACCGGCTGTCCGAAGTGGACCCAGGAGGCGGAACTGTGCCCGAGAGCGTCACCCCGTCGAAACGACGGTACCCCAGGCCGGGGGAGTGGCCTGGGGTACCGGAGTGGGGCTGGATCAGACGTCGTAGCGGTCCGCGTTCATGACCTTGTTCCAGGCCTGGACGAAGTCCACGACGAACTTCTCGGACGCGTCGTCACTCGCGTAGACCTCGGCGACGGCGCGCAGCTCCGAGTTCGAGCCGAACACCAGGTCGTTGCGCGTGGCGGTCCAGCGGACGGCACCGGTGGCGCGGTCGCGGCCCTCGAAGTTCTCCTGGTCGTCGGTGACCGACTTCCACTCCGTCTCCATGTCGAGCAGGTTGACGAAGAAGTCGTTGGTCAGCGTCTCGGGCTTGGCGGTGAGCACGCCCGCGGTCGAACCGCCGTGGTTGGCGCCCAGCACGCGCAGGCCGCCGACCAGCACGGTCATCTCCGGGGCGGAGAGGCCGAGCAGGTTCGCCCTGTCGATCAGCAGGTACTCCGACGGCAGGCGGGTGGCCTTGTTGCCGAAGTTGCGGAAGCCGTCGACGACGGGCTCCAGGACCGCGAACGACTCCGCGTCGGTCTGCTCCTGGGTGGCGTCGGCGCGGCCCGCGAGGAACGGCACCTCGACGGAGTGACCGGCGGACTTGGCGGCCTGCTCGATCGCCGCGGCGCCGCCGAGGACGATCAGGTCGGCCAGCGAGACCTTCTTGCCGCCGGTCTGCGCGCTGTTGAAGGCTTCCTGCACGCCTTCGAGGACGCGCAGCACCTGGGCGAGCTGGTCGGGCTCGTTGACCTCCCAGCCGCGCTGCGGCTCCAGGCGGATGCGGGCACCGTTCGCGCCGCCGCGCTTGTCGCTCTGGCGGAACGACGAGGCCGAGGCCCACGCGGTCTTGACCAGCTGCGAGATCGAGAGACCCGACTCGAGGATCTTGGCCTTGAGCGCGGCCACGTCGTCAGCCGAGACGAGCTCGTGGTCGACGACCGGCAGACGGTCCTGCCAGATCAGCTCCTCCTGCGGCACCTGCGGGCCGAGGTAGCGCTGGATCGGGCCCATGTCGCGGTGGGTCAGCTTGAACCACGCGCGGGAGAAGGCGTCCGCGAACGCCTCGTGGCTCTCCGCGAACTTGCGCGAGATCGGCTCGTAGATCGGGTCGAACCGCAGCGCGAGGTCCGTGGTCAGCATCATCGGCGTGCGGTTGAGCGTGCCGTCCTCGGGGTCCGGCACGGTGTTGGCGCCCGCGCCGTCCTTCGGCTTCCACTGGTGCGCGCCGGCCGGGGACTTGGTGAGCTCCCACTCGAACGCGAACAGGTTCTGGAAGAACAGGTTCGTCCACTTGGTGGGCTGCTGGGTCCAGGTCACCTCGAGGCCGGAGGTGATCGCGTCACGGCCCTTACCGCTGCCGTGCGTGCTGATCCAGCCGAAGCCCTGCGCGTCCATCAGCGAGCCCTCGGGCTCGACGCCGACCAGCGACGGGTCGCCGGCACCGTGCGCCTTGCCGAAGGTGTGGCCACCGGCGATGAGGGCGACGGTCTCCTCGTCGTTCATGCCCATGCGGCCGAACGTCTCGCGGATGTCGCGGGCGGCGGCCAGCGGGTCCGGGTTGCCGTTCGGGCCCTCGGGGTTGACGTAGATCAGACCCATCTGCACCGCGGCCAGCGGGGACTCGAGGTCGCGCTCACCGCTGTAGCGCGCGTCGCCACCGAGCCACTCGGTCTCCGGGCCCCAGTACACGTCCTCGTCCGGCTCCCACACGTCCGCGCGGCCACCGGCGAAGCCGAAGGTCTCGAAGCCCATGGTCTCCAGCGCGCGGTTGCCCGTGAAGATCATGAGGTCGGCCCAGGAGACCTTGCGGCCCCACTTCTTCTTGACCGGCCACAGCAGGCGGCGGGCCTTGTCGAGGTTGCCGTTGTCCGGCCAGCTGTTCAGCGGAGCGAAGCGCTGCATGCCCGCGCCGGCGCCACCGCGGCCGTCGTGGGTGCGGTACGTGCCCGCGCTGTGCCACGCCATGCGGATCATGAACGGGCCGTAGTGGCCGAAGTCCGCGGGCCACCAGTCCTTCGACTCGGTCAGCACGGCGTCGACGTCGCGCGCCAGCTCGTCGAGGTCGACGGTCAGGAATTCCTTGCCGTAGTCGAACTCACCGCCCATGGGGTTGGCCTGGACGGGGTGCTTGCGGAGGATCCGGAGGTTGAGCTGGTTGGGCCACCAGTCGCGGTTGCTGCCGCCCTCGCTGGGGTGGCTGCGTCGGCTGTGGGCGACCGGGCACTCACCCTGCGACTCGCTCACCTTGGCGTCAGTGCTGTCGGACACGGGAATCCTTCCGGGTGTTCAGGAACTTTTCGCGGCGGTCGTGCACTCGGGGCAGGTGCCCCAGTAGATGACCTCGGCCTCGTCGATGACGAACCCGTGGTCGTCGGATGCGTCCAGGCACGGTGCGGCGCCGACTGCGCAGTCGACGTCCGCGATGGCACCACAGGAACGGCACACGACGTGGTGGTGGTTGTCCCCGACGCGAGCCTCATAACGCGCGACCGAGCCCTGGGGCTCGATGCGTCGCAACAGGCCGGCTCCGGTCAACGCCCGGAGCACGTCGTACACGGCCTGATGGGAGACCGCGCCGAGGTTCTGACGCACGACACCGATGATCGAGTCCGTGTCGGCGTGCGGATGGCCGTGCACCGCGGACAGCACAGCCATCCGCGGAGCCGTCACCCGAAGTGACGCTCCACGCAACATGCGCTCGAAGTCAGAAGCCGTGGGCACGGGACTCACCATGCCGTCTTTTCTGGAGTGAGTCAAGTTAACGAACGATGCAAATCACTCGACCGTGTCATCGCCGCACGACAGACACGTCAGACACGGCGGTCACGGCGTCGGCCAGCCGCCGCACGCCCTCGGCGAGCACGTGCTCAGGTGCGCCGCCGTAGGTCAAACGAAGAAAACTGCCCGGCGGTTCAGCGGCGAACCAGGGCCGTCCCGGGGACACCACCACGTCACGCGCCGCGGCGGCCGTCGTCAGCTCCAGGTCGTCGACGCCGTCCGGCAACGTCACCCACAGGTGCAGGCCCCCGGACGACCGCGCGATCCCGAACTCCGGCAGGTGCTCGCGGATCGCGCGCGACAGAGCGTCGCGCCTGGACCTCAAGGACTGCTGGAGCATGCGCAGATGCCGGCGCCAGACCGGGGACGTCACGAAGTCGATCGCGGCCTCCTGCAACGGCCCCGCGACGTACAGGTCCTGCCGCGACCTGGTGTTCTTCAGCCGGGTGCCGGCCGGTCCGCGAGCCCCGATCACGGCGACGCGCAGCCCCGGCGCGGCGACCTTGGTCAGCGAGCGCACGTAGACGACGTGACCGTCGTAGTCCTGTGAGGCGAGCGTCGGCGGCGCGGTGCCATCGATCGTGAAGCCGCGCGCCCAGTCGTCCTCGACCAGGAACGCGCCGAAGCTGCGGATGATCCGCATGACTTCCGGCCGTCGTTCGTCGGACAGCACCGCGCCGTGCGGGTTCGCGTGCAACGGCTGGCAGTAGAAGAGCTTCGAGCCGGTCCGCTCGAACGCGGCCTGGAGCAGGTCCGGCCGCACGCCGTCCTGATCCGCCGGCACCGGCACGACCTTGAGACCGGCGTCGTGCGCGGCCGCGATCGCGCCGAGGTAGGTGGGCGACTCGACGAGCACCGTGTCGCCGCGGCCACCGAGCCCGCGGAACACCGTCGCGAGCGCTTCCTGCGCGCCCGCGCACACCGTCATGTCGCCGGCCCTGAGCTCGCCGCCCGCCTCCTTCGCGAACCACGCGCGCAGCTCTTCCTTGCCCTCGACCGGCACGCGTCCCCACGACGCGGGCCGCCGGGCCGCCCGGCTCAACGCGGCGCCGAGTGCATCCGCGGGCTGCAGGTCGGGGTCGAGGTAGCCGCTGGACAACGGGATGACCTCGGGTTTCGGCACCGCGAGGAGGTTCGCCACGAGCTCCTCGCCCGGCCTGCCCTCGCCGAGCGCGACGGCCTGCCACGACAGGTCGTGGCTGGTGGCGGGCGTGTGCTGGGCGACGTAGCTGCCCCGGCCGGGCCGCACCTCGACGAGACCCTCGGCCGCCACGCGCTGGATCGCCTGCTGCACCGTCGCGGGCGAGGCCCGGTGCCGCGCCATCAGCTCACGCACCGACGGCATGCGGTCGCCCGCCCGCCCGGCGAGTGCCGCAGCTCTCAGATCCTCGATAACGCGGACGGCTGCGTTATCATCATTCATGAGAGCCAAGAGTAACGTTATCCTGCCCGCAGGGGTAACACTCGGCGCGCTGGGCGTGCTGGGTTTCAGCTTCTCCCTCCCGGCAACGCGCTTGGCAGTGGCCGGTCTCGACCCGTGGTTCGTCGCGTTCGGACGCGCGGCCGTCGCCGGCGTCCTGGCGATCGCCTACCTCGCGTTATCACGTGCACCCCGCCCCTCGGTAACGCAGGTGCGCCGTCTGGTCATCGTCGCCGTGGGCATCGTGATCGGCTTCCCGCTCTTCACCTCCCTGGCCCTCACCACCCAGACCTCGGCCCACGGCGCCGTGGTGATCGCCGTGCTGCCCATGTGCACGGCGATCTGGGCGGTCCTGCGCGCCGGCGAACGCCCGCCCGCCGCCTTCTGGCTCTCCAGCGGCGCCGGCCTGCTGGCGGTGCTGGCCTTCGTGGCCACCGGCGGCGGCTTCTCCGGCTCGCTCGGCACCGCAGACGTCTACCTGCTGATCGCGGTCGTCCTGTGCGGCCTGGGCTACGCCGAAGGCGGCGCGCTCTCCCGCGAACTGGGCGGCGCGCGAACGGTCTGCTGGGCGTTGGTCGTCTCACTGCCGGTGACGATCCCGATTTCCTGCTACACAGCGGACTTCTCGCGCGCCACGCCCGTCGTGTGGCTCAGTTTCGGCTACGTGGCCCTGATCTCGATGTTCCTGGGCTTCTTCGCCTGGTACGCGGGCCTGGCCGCGGGCGGCGTGGCCAAGATCGGCCAGATCCAGCTGGCCCAACCGGTCCTGACCCTCATGTGGTCGGCCGTGGTGCTGGGCGAACAGGTCGGCTGGCCCGCCCTCGCCACCGCGGCGGTCGTGGTCGTGTGCGTCGTGTTGACCCAACGCAGCCGTGTCACACCGACGGCGGTCGCCGCGGGTCAACCAGTTCGCTGATCCTGCCGTCGATCTCGCGCACCTCGGCCGAACCCTCAGCATCGGCGTGATCACCATCCCCGCGAACTCCGTGTTCGGCGCGCCGCCGCGGCACTGATCGCTGACCACACAAGGATGTTCGTCTCGACCGCCTGGCTCCTATACTGCTGCTCTTCGGCTTTGGGGGTCGGCAGTGGCAACACCGGACAAGGAACTCTTCAAGATCGTGGACGCGCTCGCCGAGGTGCAGCGCTCCTCCGGGCAGCAGTACGACACGTTCCGCGTGCGGGGCAAGATCTTCGGCTACTTCTGGCCGCGCACGCAGACCGTCGGGCTGAAGCAGACGCTGTCCGAGCAACTGGCGCTGGTCGCCGAACGGCCGGACGTGTTCGAGGTGCAGTTCACCGCGGGAGGCTTCGGCTGGGTCGTGGTGTACCTGGACGGCATCGAGGCCGACGAGCTGGCGGAGCTGGTGTTCGAGGCGTGGCGGTTGTCGGCGCCGGACGAGCTCGTCGCCCAGGTGCCGGACCTCGCGCGATGAGCAGGGTCAAGTTCGAGCTGCCCGCCGACGACCTGGCCCGCGCCACGGCGTTCTACCGCGACGTCTTCGGGTGGTCGGCGCAGCAACTGCCGTTCGGCTACGTGCTGGTGGACACCGACGGCGAGCCCGTCGACCCCGCGGACAGCGACGGCGGGATCTCGCCGCGCACCGAGTTCGTGCAGGGGCCGGTGCTCATCATCGAGGTGCCGGGCATCGACGACGTGGCGCGGAAGGTCGTCGACGCGGGTGGTGCCTTGCTCAACGCCAAGGAACGCGTGGGGGATTACGGGTTCTCGCAGTACGTCAAGGACAGCGAGGGCACCGTGCTCTGCCTGTGGGAGTCGATTCAGGACGTCGCGTCCGCGACTTGACCTCCAGCCTGATGGAGGTTGGACCATGTTCGGCGTGAACGTGGTGATCACCGGTGGTGGCAGGGGCTTCGGGCGCACGATCGCGCGGCGGTTCGCCGCCCAGGGCGCCACAATCGTGGTCACAGCTCGCGATCTCGCTGCCGCGCAACGCACTGGCGACCTGTTGCCCGGCGCGCACGCGCTGAGGTGTGACCTGACGGATCCGGCGTCGGTCCGGCGCTGTGCTGAGCAGGCAGAGGAACTGCTCGGTCACGTGGACGTGCTGGTGAACAACGGTGCGGCCTTCCTCGCGGAGTCCCAGGCGGACGACGAGAGCATCGTGCGGACGATCCTGTCCGGTGCGGCGGGAACGGTGCTGGTGACCGAGAACTTCCTGCCGTTGCTGCGTCGTTCCGAACGTGCGGATGTCGTGACGATCGTGTCCCTGGAAGCCGAGTCGCGCAGCGATCCAGCACACATCGCGCACGCGGCGTTCCACACGGCCAAGGCGGGGCAGGCCCGATACGCGGAGATCATGTCGCAACGGCTGCGGCCGGAGGGGATCCGGATGATCGCGCTGTATCCGCCGGACTTCGACAACGACGACAACGCACCCCGCGACGGTGTGCTGACCGCGCAGTCCGTGGCGGATTGCGTGCTGTTCGCGGTGAACCAGCCACGCGACTGCTTCATCCGCTCGTTTCACTTCGAGCCGCTGTCGTGATCGGATGATCAGCGGAAGAGCAGGCGGGTGATCTCCGTGTCGGTGGCCTTGCCGTCGTCGTAAGCGCCCTCGCCCTTGAGGTTGTTCATGATCGCGAGTGTGTACCGCTCGTCCTGCCCGACGAACCCGACCGAGTTCATCACCCAGCCACCGTCCTCTTCGGACCAGCCGTTCTTCGTGCCGGAGTCGGGTCCCCACACGCCCCACTGCTGCTCGGGGCCGACCTGTCGCATCTGGTCGACGATGTAGGCGCGATCCTCCGCCGGCACGGTGTCGAGCACGTAGTTGATCAGCCGGTCGAGGTCGTTCGTCGTGCACTTCTCGAAGCCCCAGTAGGGAAAACTGGCCGAATATCCCTTTTGGGCCACCAAGTCGGTCATGCCGTACTTGGGGAACGCCGCGTTGAACGTCGCGCCGCCGTACCGCTTCCACAGCGTGTCTGCCGCGTCGTCGTCGGAACTGTGCAGCATGGCGGTCATCAGCCGGCGGTCGTCGGCGGTCAGCTTGATCTTGCCGGACCGGTTGCGCTCCAGCAGGTTCACGACCATCGCGAGCTTGATCGTCGACGCCGTCCACGTCATGTCGTCGGCGTGGTCGTTGCGCCAGGTCACGCCGGACTTGCGGTCGCGCAGCACGATTCCGACGGTGCCGGGCCTGGTCTCGGCGTAGTTCCGCGCCTCCACGATCCGCTTCTGGAGCCCGCACTCGAAGCCGCTGTCGGGCAGTGGGCAGACCTCGGGCGTGGCGACCAGGGGTGCGGCGGCCAAGGTGGGCGACGGCGGCTGCGTGCTTGTCCCAGCGGGTGTTTCCGCCGGCGTGGCTTGACCACACGCGGTGAGGGCAAGCGCGCACGCAACAAGGATCGGACGGAGCATGCGTCGCACGCTAATGGGTCCGATCGGAGGCAGTCGACCGCCATACGGACGCGCCGATCAAGTCACAGGACAAGTCAAAGAAGTTTGACACGGTGTCTGCTTCGCTTTACCTTGGTCGTGTCAGGTTTCTTTGACATCAGGAGCGGGACCATGGCTTTCGAAGAGAAGCAGGCGTGGGCTTTAGGTGTTATCGCCGTGGTCGGTTATGCCGTGTACGTCGTGCTTGTCCTGAACGGGGCCGCAGGACGTCCACTGGTCGAAGCGCCGTACGTCGGGGCGATGCTGTGGACGATCCTGTTCGGGATCGTCGCCGGCATCGTGTCCGGGATCTGGTTCGGCATCGCCTCGCGCAACGACGGGCTGCAGGCCGACGAACGGGATCGGGAGATCGGCCGGTTCGGTGACCACATCGGGCAGTCGTTCGTCGTCATCGGCGGCGTGTCCGCGATGGCGCTGGCGATGTTCGAGGCGCCGTACTTCTGGATCGCGAACGTGCTCTACCTGTGCTTCGTGCTGTCCGCGGTGCTCGGTTCGGTGGCGAAGATCGTGTTCTACCGGCGGGGAATGCTGTGAAGCCCACGAAAGTCACGAACTCCATCCGTGCCCTGCGGTTCGCCCGCGGCGAGATGAAGCAGGCCGACCTCGCCGCGGCCATCGGCGTGACGCGGCAGACGTTGATCGCCATCGAGCAGGGCAAGTACTCGCCCTCGCTGGAGGTGGCGTTCAAGATCGCGCGCGTGTTCGAGGTGTCGCTCGAAGAAGTGTTCCAGTACCCGGAGGAGGAAGAGCTGTGAAGGCTGTTGTGCAACGAAGATACGGATCGGCGGTGCTCGGTGAGCTCGATGTGCCTGTGCCTGGGCAGGGTGAGGTTCTGCTGGAGGTGCGGGCGGCGGGCGTCGACATGGGCGTCTGGCACCTGCTCACCGGCAAGCCGTACCTCTTGCGGTTCCTCGGTTTCGGGTTCCGCGGACCGAAGTCGCCGGTCCCCGGACGTGACGTCGCCGGTGTCGTGACCGCGCTCGGTACCGGGGTGACCGAGTTCGCCGTCGGCGACGAGGTGTTCGGCACGTGCGAGGGGTCGTTCGCCGAGTGCGCCGTCGCGCCGGTCTCACGCCTCGCGCGCAAGCCGGAGGGCGTCTCGTTCACCGAAGCCGCGGCGGTGCCGATCTCGGGCGGCACGGCGTTGCAGGGGCTGCGCGGAGTTCAACCGGGGCAACGGGTTCTGGTGACCGGCGCCGGTGGTGGTGTCGGGTCGTACGGCGTCCAGATCGCGAAAGCCCTGGGCGCACATGTGACCGGGGTGTGCAGCACGCGCAAGGTCGAGCTGGTGCGGTCGCTGGGCGCCGACGAGGTCTTCGACTACACGGTCGCGGATTTCACCGGCACGTACGACCTGATTCTCGACTGCGGCGGCGGCCGGTCGTTGTCCAGGCTGCGCAAGGCGGCCACCGAACGCGGCAGGATCGTGCTGGTCGGCGCGGAGACCGGGGGATCGATCACGGGCGGGTTCCACAAGGCCTTGGGATCGGTCGCGCTGAACCCGTTCTCGTCGAAGAAGTTCGTACCGTTGATGTCCACCGAACGCGCAGATGTGTTCGACGAGCTGCGGGTGCTGATCGAAGCGGGCAGCGTGAAACCCGCGGTGGAACGGACTTTCTCGTTGTCCGAGGCACTCGACGCGATCGAGCACGTCTACTCGCGACGGTCGCGCGGCAAGGTCGTCGTCACGATCTGACCGCCGATGATCACGGTGGTCACGTCGTGCAGCGCCGTGATGTCCCGCATGGGATCTCCTTGCACGGCGATGATGTCCGCATCCCAGCCAGGTCTGAGCATTCCCTTGGTGAGGCTGAGCGCCCTCGCCGCCTGACTGGTGGCCGCGGCCAGCGCGGCCGCGTTCGGCACGCCGCCCTTGACCAGGTCGGTGACGGAGTAGGCGATGAGCCCGTGTCCCTTGCCGCTGCCGATACCGCCATCGGTGCCGGCGACGGTCCTGATGCCGTGGTCGTACATCAGACCGGCCATGCTGATCTTGGCGGCCAGACTCATGCCGATCTTCTCCCACGCCTCCCGGATGAAGGGCGGCGGTTCCTGCGTGACGCCGAGCGTGTGGCAGACCGTGATCTCCGCCTCCGCCAGCGCGTCCAGCAGCTCCTCGGGGACGTGCATGCCGTGCTCGCTCAGGCACGAGAGGTGTTCGAGTCCGTCCACCCCCGCGGCCACGGCTCGCTGCGCCGAGGCGAGGCTGTGGGAGTGGGCGGTCACCGGCAGCCCGTGCGCGTGGGCTTCCTCGACCACGACGCGGAGCTCCTGCTCGGTGAACTGGCAGTCGGAGACGTCGGTGCCGGGTGTCGCGAAGCCGCCGCTGGCCATGATCTTCACGACGTCGACCCGGCGCTCGGCCCGCTCGCGGACGGCTCGGCGCAGCTCCTCCTCATCGCAGGCCTCACCGCCCATCGACCAGCAGTGGCCCCGCCTGCACGTGATGGGCGGGCCGGAGCCGAGCACGCGCTGCTGGTGGCGGTCCCGCTGGTCGATCACGGACCACTGGTGGTCGCCCAGGTCGCGGACCGTGGTGACGCCGGCCGAGAGGTGGCGGCGCAGGCTTTCCGCGATCACCGCGTCGAGTTGCTCGGCGGTGTACACGGGCAGGCGCTCCAGCGCGCCGTTCTCGCTGTCCGCGCCCAGGTGGACGTGGGTGTCGATGAGTCCGGGTAGGACGGTGGCGGTGCCGAGATCGACGACCTCGGCACCCGCTACGTCCGGGTGGCCCTGTTCGACCGCTTTGACGGTCCCGTTCTCGGTGATGACCGTGAGGGGTCCGGCGAGTGTTCGCTCACCGTCGAAAGCACGCCCCGCTCGCAGCGCCAGCATCGGGACAGTCTGAGCCCCACATGCTGGGAAAGCAACGGTCAGCGGGCGTGTGGCAACGGGAAGGAGTCGACCTGCGGCAGGTCGTGACCGAGCCGGTCGCGCTTGGCCGTCAGGTACGCGATGTTGTGCGCGTTGGGCGTCATCAACGACGGAACCCGGGCGGTCACCGGAATTCCGTTGGACTCCAGGGCCGCGATCTTGTCCGGGTTGTTGGACATGAGCCGCACCGACTGCACGCGGAGGTGCCGCAGCACGCGGGCGGCGGGGGTGTAGTCGCGGACGTCCACGGGCAGGCCCAGGGACGTGGCCGAGTCCAGGGTGTCGAGGCCCTGGTCCTGCAGGACGTGGGTGCGGATCTTGTCGACCAGGCCGATGCCCCGGCCCTCGTGGCCGCGCAGGTAGACGAGGATGCCGCTGCCTTCGCGCACGATGGTGTTCAGCGCGGCGTCCAGCTGTTCGCCGCACTCGCAGCGCATGGCGGCGAAGATGTCGCCCGTCATGCACTCGGAATGGATGCGAACGAGGACGTTCTCGCGCAGCTTCGTCTTGCCGTAGACGAGTGCCATGTGCTCGTGGCCGTCCGCGCGGAACGCGACGGCGCGGAAGGTGCCACGGCGGGTCACCAGGTCGGACTCCGCCACGTCTTCGTCGTTGAAGGCCTGTTCGAACATCTCGGGTCCCCTCGTCACCAGGCGCCTCCCGGGCGTGCAGCTACGCTCGGATGGAGGTCGCACCGTAACCCGACCGCACAGCGGAGGTCATCCTGTTCAGCATCACCGTCCGCGATCACGTGATGATCGCCCACAGTTTCCGCGGCGAGGTCTTCGGTCCGGCACAACGTCTGCATGGAGCAACGTTCCTGGTGGACGCTACGTTCAAACGTGCTGAGCTCGATTCGGACAACATCGTTGTCGACATCGGACTCGCCACGCAGGAGCTGGGCAAAGTCCTGGCCGCGTTCAACTACCGCAACCTGGACGAAGAACCGCAGTTCGCGGGCATCAACACGTCCACGGAGTGGCTCGCGAAGCACATCGCCGACCAGCTCGCGGACAAGATCTCCGAGGGCGCTCTGGGTGAGGGTGCTCACGGCATAGATGCGATCGCCGTCACACTTCACGAGTCTCATGTGGCGTGGGCCGGCTACGAACGTGCACTTCGTACTGCCGGCTGACGTCGACGATCCGGACAGTCCCAGCGGCGGCAACGTCTACGACGTACGGGTCGGTGCGGGCCTCAATCGCCTGACCGTCGCTGGTGACTGGCCGCGACCGAACGACGTCGCGGCGTTGGAGCAAGCGCTTGCGGGAATCCCGGACGGGGACGTCGTGCTCCTCGACGGCCTGGTCAGCTGCGGTGTCCCCGAAGTCGTCGTGCCGCACGCACGGCGGTTGAAGCTCGCCGTGCTGGTGCATCTGCCGCTGGCGGACGAGACCGGGCTCGATCCCGCGACCGCCGCGGTCCTGAACGACAAGGAACAGCAGGTCCTGCGGGCCGCGAGCGCGGTCATCGCGACCAGCCCCACGGCGGCCCGCAACATCAAGAGCAGGCACGGGCTCGACCACGTCCACGTTGTCGTCCCCGGCACCGATCCAGCGCCGGAAGCGACCGGCACGGACGGCGTGCACCACCTGCTCTGCGTCGCGTCCATCACACCCCGCAAGGGCCACGACCTGCTGGTCAGGGCGTTGCGGAAGATCGACCGCGACTGGCGGCTGACGTGCGCCGGCCCGCATCGGCCGTTCCTCGGCACGCTGCCGAAAGACGATCGGGTCAGCTTCCCCGGACCACTTACCGGCGAGGCGCTGACCAGCGCATATGCCAACGCGGACCTGTTCGTCCTGGCATCGCGCAACGAGACCTACGGCATGGTCGTCACAGAGGCGCTCGCGCACGGGTTGCCGGTCATCGCGAGCGCGGTGCCGGACGCGCTGGGAGACGGTGGCCTGCTCCTCCCGCCGGGTGACGAAAACGCATGGGAAGCTGCACTGACGCGCTGGTTCCAAGATCAGGAATTCCGGGCGGAGCTGCGCGCCAAATCGATCAGAAGACGCGCCACTTTGTCCACTTGGGACGAATCCACAGAGGACCTGCGGAGGGTGCTGGCTAGTCTGCGGCCATGACCTTCGCCCCGGAATGGCTGGCACTGCGGGAAAGCGCCGACGCGTCCGCACGCTCGACGGAGCTCGTGGACGTGCTCCGCGAAACTCTGGTGAACCGAAACCCGCTGACGATCCGTGACCTGGGTTGTGGCACGGGATCGATGGGACGATGGCTCGCCGGGAGGCTCGGCGGCGTACAGCACTGGGTGCTGCACGACCGCGACCCCCGGCTGCTCGGGCTGGCAGAGGCCAGCATGAGCGAGCTGAAGGACGTCACCGTCGAGACGCGGCAGGGTGACCTGACCGCACTCACCGCCGCTGATCTCGCGGGCGCTGACCTGGTCACGTGCTCCGCTTTGCTCGACTTGCTCACTCCTGACGAGATGAACGCTCTGGCGGTTGCATGCGTAGAAGCACATGTGCCCGCACTGTTCACGCTCTCGGTGGCAGGCCGGATCGAGTTCGAACCGGCCGAGCCGCTCGACGCCGCCTTCCAGGACGCGTTCAACGCTCACCAGCGCCGCGTCGTGGACGGGCGCAAGCTTCTCGGACCGGACGCTCCGGCTGCCGCTGAAGAAGCATTCGTGGCAGCCGGCGCTTCGGTTCGAACGGCTGAGAGCCCTTGGCGAATGAACTCCGACGCCTTGCAGCGCGAATGGCTGAAGGGCTGGGTCGGTGCGGCGGTCGAGCAGGAACCAGCACTGGCCGCGGACGCGTCCGAGTACCTGCGTCGCAGGTCAGAGGCTTCCGCGGTGGTCCACCACGTCGACCTGCTAGCGATACCGAGGGCTGTGTGATGAAGAAGTTCTGGCCGTGGCTTCGCCTGTTGCTGGCGGTGGCGATCCTGGTGGCCATGGGCGTGCGCCTGGGCACCGGGGCGTTCCTGGACGGACTGCGCGCGATCGACGCGTTCTCCGTCGCCGCCGCGCTGGCGATCGGGTTCGTGACGACGTTGCTCAGCGCCGGTCGCTGGGTGCTCATCGCGCGCCGCCTCGGCCTGTCGCTGTCCCTGCGCACCGCGGTCAGCGACTACTACCGCGCGTTGCTGGTCAACGCCGTGCTGCCCGCGGGCGTGCTCGGCGACGTGCACCGCGCGGTCAACCACGGCCGTGAGTCCGGCGACGTCGGACGGGGTGTGCGCGCCGTGTTCTTCGAGCGCTTCGCCGGGCAGATGGTGCTCATCGGGATCGGGCTCGCGGTGCTGCTCCTGCACCCCGCGCCCGGCCTCGACCTCGGCCTGAACGGCACGGCCGCCGGTCTCGTGTTCGTCGGTCTGGTGGCTCTCGTCGCCCTCGGCTGGCGCATCAGGGCCGTGCGGAAAGTACTGGTCAACACCCTCGCGGACGGTATCCGGCTGCTCTCGCTGAAGACCTTGCCCGCGGTGGTCGGGCTGTCGGCCGCGACGGTCGCCGGTTACGTGGCGATGTTCGTGGTCGCCGCCCGCGCCGCCGGATCGGACGCCACGATCACGCAACTCGCGCCGGTGGTCGTGCTGGCCCTGCTGATCATGGCGATCCCGGTCAACATCGGCGGGTTCGGACCGCGCGA
The DNA here is from genome assembly GCF_011067745.1 of Lentzea alba. Taxonomy (GTDB): domain Bacteria; phylum Actinomycetota; class Actinomycetes; order Mycobacteriales; family Pseudonocardiaceae; genus Lentzea; species Lentzea alba. Next base: position 518,359 of record NZ_JAAMPJ010000005.1, on the reverse strand, counting down.
GGCGTTCCTCGCGGTGGCGTTCAGCGCCGCCGGACTGGGTGCCCAGCACGGCTTCACCACGGGCATCGTCTACGGCGTGCTGGCGTTGATCGCGGCGCTGCCCGGCGCGGTCGTGCTGTTCCTGTCACGCCGTACCAAGGTCGAAAAGACCCAGGTAGTGACCGAAGGACTCGGCCAGCCCCGCGAGCAGGAGCTCGCCCTTGCGGGCTGACGCGAGCGAAGGACGCCCGATGACGCCGGACGACGTGTACGGCGCCAGACCCAGGGTGAGCATGTGCCGCCGGTTCTCCGCCAGGTGGTCAGCAGTCTCGTAGCCGGGCCGGATGAGATCGGGGTGGGCGTGCAGCAGGATCGAGGTCTCCAGCTCACCCGCGTGCATGTCGCTGTACGCCGAGGTCTCGATGCCGGCCTTCTCCCGCGCGAACGCCCAGTCGTCACGGCCGGGGAACAGGGCCAGGCCCTGGGACTCCTGCACGATGTTCGACAGCACGTAGTTGCCGCCGTGCCCGTTCACCAGCACCAGACCGGTCACCCCGGTGCGCCGCAAAGAGTCCGCGATGTCCGTGACCACTGAGATCAACGTGCGCGCGGTGATGCTGACGGTCCCCGGCCAGTCGGCGTGTTCCTGCGAGCACGAGAACTGGATCGGCGGCAGCAACCGGACCGGGTGCTGCGCCGCGATCTCCGACGCGATCGTCCACGCGATCACCGAGTCCGTGGCGAGCGGCAGGTGCGGGCCGTGCTGCTCGGTGCTGCCGACCGGGAGCACTGCCACGCGCTGGTCGCGGACGTCGACCGTGGTGTCACTCGGAAACATGCGCTTGACCGTAGTCAATCCGGTGACACAGCGCCGGAATCTCCCCGTCGGCCAGCTTCGGCATGACGTCGGGCAGCTCCTCGAACGCGCTGGAGCCGGTGATCAGCGCGTCGAACCGGTCGTCGGTGAGGAGGTCGAGCGCGAGCGCCATGCGTTCGGCGTAGGAGCGGTCCGGGCGGCCGACCGTGCCGACCTGGCTGCTGCGGATCGTGAGCCGCTTCGAGTGGAAGAACTCGCCCAGCGGCACGGCGATCTTGCGGTCCCCGTACCAGCTCAGCTCGACGACCCGGCCTTCCGGTGCGAGCAGGTTGAGCGCGGTGGTGAGGCCGGGTTCGGTCGCGCTGGCGTGGAAAACGAGATCGCAGCCGTCGAGAGCGTTGTCCGGCAAGGCGAATCCGACGCCGAGTTGATCAGCGATGGTTTTCCGAGCCGGATCCGCGTCCACGAGCTGCACGCGAGCGCCGGGGAACGTCGCCAGCACCGCCGCGATGCTCGACCCGACCATGCCGCCGCCGACCACCGCGATCCGGTCGCCGATCAACGGATGCGCGTCCCAGACGGCGTTCACGGCCGTCTCGACGGTGCCCGCGAGCACCGCGCGAGCAGCCGGAACCGCGTCGGGCACGACCGTGACCGAGGATTCCGGGATCACGTAACGAGTCTGATGTGGATAGAGGCAGAACACGGTGCGCCCGCGCAGTTGTTCGGGCCCGTGTTCAACCACGCCCACGTTGAGGTACCCGTACTTCACCGGCCACGGAAACTCGCCCTCCTGGAAAGGAGCCCTCATCGTCGCGTACTGGTTCTCCGGCACGCCACCGCGGAAGACGAGGGTCTCCGTGCCGCGGCTGACGCCGGAGAACAGCGTGCGCACCTCGACCTCACCCGGACCGGGCCCGGCCAGGGTGACCTGCCGGAGTTCCCCTTTTCCGGATTCATTGAGCCAAAAGGCACTCGCCGTACGTGTCACTCACAACACCTCCGCCGCACGAAGTCCACTAGGGGCACCTGATGATCACACTTCAGCACACCAGCCCGCCCGCTGCTGCCGGAACGCGGGGGCCCCGCGTTTCCTCCAGGGGAACGCGGGGGCCCCGCGTTTCCTGGGAACAGGGCGGGTGGGCTGCGGGGCAGGTGCTGTTGCTGGCGGTCGTCGCCGCCACCGCCGGGCTCGGGCCGCTGGGCTGGGCCGCCGGCCTCGCCTACGGGTTCGCCACGTGGGCGTTCCTCGGCTACGGCATGCAGCGCCACCGCACCAGGTCGCTGGGCCCCGCCGACCGGGTCACGCTGGCCCGCGGCCTGATGGTCGGCGCGGTGACCGCGCTGGTCGCCGACCGCGCTGGTCAGGACGTTCCGGTGGCGCTGGTCGTGACGCTGGCGGCGGTCGCGCTGTCACTCGACTGGGTGGACGGGCAGGTCGCGCGCCGCACCGGCACCTCGTCCGCGCTGGGTGCGCGGTTCGACATGGAGGTCGACGCGTTCCTGATCCTGGTGCTGAGCGCGTACGTGGCCGTGCACATGGGTCCGTGGGTGCTCGCGATCGGGCTCATGCGGTACGTGTTCGTCGCCGCGTCGTGGCGCTTCCGCTGGATGAACGCCCCGCTGCCGGGCAGCTACGCGCGCAAGGTCGTGGCCGCGGTGCAGGGCATCTTCCTCGTCGTGGCGGCCTCGGGCCTGCTCCCGTTCGCGGCGGTTCTCGTCGGTCTCGCACTGGCATCGTTGATGTGGTCGTTCGGTCGCGATGTGCTCTGGCTGTGGCGTCACGCCGGGGTTTCGGTGGGAGGATCCGGACATGTCTGAGCAGACCTCGACCGCGGCGAAGATCGGCAACATCGTCGTCTGGATCCTGCAGATCGCGCTGGCGCTCCAGTTCTTCAAGAACGGCTACGCGCTGTTCACCGACGACTTCGTGAAGAAGTTCGACGACATCGGCTTCGGCCAGTGGTTCCGGTACTTCACCGGCGTGCTGGAGATCGGTGCGGCGATCGGCCTGCTCATCCCGCGCGTGTGCGGCATCGCGGCGCTGGGTCTGGCCGGCATCATGGGCGGCGCCGCGCTCACCGAGTTCTTCCTCGTGACCAACGGCGGCCTCGACGACGCGACGATGCCGCTGATCTTCATGGTGTGGGCGCTCGTGATCGCGGTCTACCGCCGCGAACAGATCCTCGGACTGCTCAAGCTGCTCAAGAAGTGACTTTCGGGAAGTAGCGCAGCACCGCGACGTCCCCGACTTTCGTGACGTCCTCCAGGTGGAATCGGCGAGCCGGTCCACCGGGGAATTCGGCGGGATTCACGAAACGCGGGGCCGTCGCCTGTCCGATCAGCATCGGCGCGACCGCCACCCTGATCTCGTCGGCGAGTCCGGCTTGCAGGAACGCCGTGTGAATGCTGGTGCCGCCCTCGACCATGAGTTTCCGCACGCCGCGTGCGCCGAGATCGTCCAGAATCTCTGAGAATTCGCTGAAGGTTTTGACCTCGGCCAGGTGATCGACCGTGGTCGTGGGGTTCTTGGTGTAGACCAACCTGGTGCCGCCGCAGTGCCAAAATCGCAGCTCAGGGTCCAGTTGTCCACTTCTGGTGACGGTGACCCGCAGCGGGAACTCCGGTTTGCCGTCCGCTATTCTCTGCGCGCGCCGCTCGTCGCTGTAGACGAGCAGGCGCGCGTTGTCGCGTCGTAGTGTCTCCGCCCCGGCGAGAATCGCGTCCGACTCCGCGCGCATCCGGTCGACGTGATCGAAGTCCTCGGCGTTGGAAAGCGGAAACCTCTCGGTGCCGCGATCATCGATGTGGCCGTCGAGGCTGACGGCCACGCTCAGCAGAACGTGCGGGCGGGTCACGGGCTCGATGGTAGTGCAGTTGAACCGGACGCGGGTCGCCGTGCGTTTATCTCATAGGTCAGGAAAGGGGAATCTCGGTGAGGATGTTGCTGCGGCGGACGGCCACGGTCTTGGCAGGGCTGTTCGTGTTGTTCGTGCTCATCGCACCGAGCGACCTGGAGAAGTTCACCCCCGAGGCGTTCCTGCGGGTGCCGCTCGAGGGTCTCGTCGGCGTCATGGTGCTGGTGCTGCTGCCGAACCGGTTCCGCAAGCCCGCCGCCGTCATCGGCGGTGTCGCGCTCGGGCTGTTCACCGTCGTGAAGATCATGGACATCGGGTTCGACATGGTGCTGTACCGGCCGTTCGACCTGGTGCTGGACTGGCCGCTGCTGGTGCCCGCCATCGACTTCGTGGACGTGACGTTCGGCCGCTTCGCCTCGGTCCTGGCCGTGGTCGCCGCGGTGGCACTGGTCGGCGGGATCGTGTTCCTGGCCTCGGTTTCGGTGCTGCGGCTCAGTTCCGCCGCCGCCGGCCGGCGTCCGGTCGCGATCCGCGCGGTCGCGTTGGTGGCCGTGGCTTGTGTTTCGCTTGCCGTGCCCGGGATTCCGGTCTACTCCGACGCCGCCGCGACCTCGCTGGTCGACCACGCGCGGCGCGTTCAGGCCGGGCTGCACGACCAGGAGGTGTTCGCGGAGGAGGCTTCGGTCGACGCCTACCGCGGCCACCCCGGGCTGCTGTCCTCGTTGCAGGGCAAGGACGTCGTCTTCAACTTCGTGGAGAGCTACGGCAAGTCGGCGCTCGACATGCCGGAGGTCGCCGCGAAGCTCGCTGACGGCAACTCACGGCTGAAGGCGGCCGGGTACACGGCCAAGTCCGCCTACCTGACCTCGCCGACCGCCGGTGGTGGCAGCTGGATGGCGCAGGCGACGCTGCTGTCCGGGCTGTGGATCGACAACCAGCAGCGCTACCGCAACCTCGTGGCCTCGGACCGGCTGACGCTGCCGCGCGCGTTCCGCGAGGCGTCGTGGCGTTCGGTCGGTGTCGTCCCCGGCATCACGCAGGCGTGGCCGGAAGGCGACTTCTTCCACTACGACAAGATCTACGCCGCGCAGGACCTCGGCTACAAGGGGCCGCGGTTCGGCTACGCGACGACCCCGGACCAGTTCACCTTGGAGTCGTTCCAACGCAACGAGCGCGCCAAGCAGGACGGCCCGGTGATGGCGGCGATCCCGATGGTGTCCTCGCACGCGCCGTGGTCGCCGACCCCGGACTCCGTGGAGTGGGACGAGCTCGGCGACGGCTCGATCTACGCGACCATGCCCGCCTCGAACGACCCGCCCGAGTCGATCTTCGGCCGCGACCCGGCGGCCGTGCGCGGCGACTACGCGCACTCCGTCTCGTACTCGCTGGAGTCGGTGGTCTCGTGGCTGGAACGCTACGGCGACGAGAACCTGGTGTTCGTGTTCCTGGGTGACCACCAGCCGGCGCAGATGGTGACCGGTGAAGGGGCGTCGCGGGACGTGCCGATCACCATCGTGGCCAAGGACCCGGCTGTGCTCCAGCGCGTGGAGGCCTGGAAGTGGGATGACGGGATCAGGCCGGGAGGGTCGGCCCCGGTGTCGCGGATGAGCGACTTCCGGGACCAGTTCCTCAAGACCTTCTCCCCGCCCAAGCCATGAGCAGGCTCAGCCCATCGTCTTCTGGCCGTCGATCGTCTCGCGGATGATGTCCGCGTGGCCCGCGTGCTGCGCGGTCTCGGCGACGACGTGCATCAGCACCCGCCGAGCCGTGTACGTCTTGCCCTCGGGGAACCACGGCGCCTTCGGCAGCTCGTGCGCCAGGTCCAGGTCCACCGTCTCGACCAGCTTGTCGGTGTAGGCCGCGACCTCGTGGTAGCGCGCGAGGAGACCCTCCAGCGTGTCCTCGGGCTCCATCCGGAAGTTCTTCTCGTGGTTCTCGTACGTGTCGGCGTTCGGCTCCATCGCCGAGGTGCCTTCCTCGATGAACCGGATCCAGTTCCCCTCGACCCGCGTGACGTGCTTGATGAGGCCGCCGATGGACAGCGCACTGACCGTCGGCGACGACGCCGCCTGCTCGTCGGTCAGACCCTGCGCGGTGAACGTCAGGAACCAGCGGTGCTGGCGCAACGTCTCGAGCAGGTCCGCGCGCTCGCCGGTGAGGGTCTCGGTGGTGGTCATCGTGGTGTCCTTCGCTCGTTTGTCCCGACAAGAAGGACTGTATGACCACTTGCGGTCAGGTTGTGTCCTAGACGAACGGCCGCTCTAGCGAAACTTGAGCGGAATTCGAGTGATCGGACCCTGACCTGCTGCGAGACTCGGCGCATGCGTCTCGCCCTGTCGCTGCTGCTGGTCCTGACCGGATGTGCGGCGGCGCCCGCCGACCCGGTGGCGCTGCTCGACCAGTGGCTCGACACCATCCGTGAGCAGGAGTCGGTGCGGTTCAACGTCGAGATCAAGGTCGAGGGCAACGATCCGCGCCGGCGCACGTTCGCGGGCGTCCTGCACGTCAACACGAACGGGGGTGCTGTCACGCAACAAGACGTGACAGCGCACCTGCGGCAGCGGTACGGCGTCACGGACTACCGCGCGGTGAGCCTCGACCAAGACGTTTACCTGCAGCACAACGACTTCACGTTGCCGCCGGACAAGACGTTCGCGCGGCTGGAGACCCAGGGCACGCTCTGGGTCTGGCACTACCTGACGAACCTGTCCCTCGCCGAGACCGACTACCACCCCGGCAACCTGTTCCGCGACCTCGACCGCGACACGATCCGCCTCGTCTCGCACGACGACAACCGGTACGAGTTCAGCGCGGGCGGGGTGCCGCACTCCGGCAGTTACGTGCGGGGCGACGTGCGGCTCGTCGTCGTGGTGGACGACGAGGGCCGCGTGGTCAGGGCCGAGCGCAGCGGGCCGTCGGTCGATCGGCAGCAGGAGCGCGGCGTCGCCGAGTACAGCCAGTGGGGCACCGCCCCCGACGTGCTGCGACCGGTGGACCAGTCGGTGGCGAAACCGGCGGAGGTCGTCGTCCGCGAACGTTAGTGTCACGGCATGATTGCTGAGGATCTCCAGCGCTACCTGCAGGAGTCGCGCGACTCGGTGTTGTCCACTTTGGATGGACTGGGCGAGTACGACGCACGCCGCCCGCTCGTGCCCAGCGGCACCAACCTGCTCGGTCTGGTCAAGCACCTCGTCGGCATCGAGTTCGGTTACCTCGGTGACAGCGTGGGCCGTCCCGCACCGGTTTTGTTGCCGTGGAACGAGGACGGCTCGGTGTGGGAGAACGGCGACCTGTGGGTCAAGCCGGCCGAGACCCGTGAGTACATCGTCGATCTGTACCGCCGGGCCTGGCAGCACTCGGACGAGTCGATCGCGGAACTGCCGCTGGACGCGCCCGCGTCGGTCGCGTGGTGGCCGGAGCACCGGCGCCAGACGACGTTCGGGCATCTGCTGGTCCGGGTCGTGGCCGAGACCGCGCAGCACGCCGGTCACTGCGACGTCGTGCGGGAGCTGATCGACGGACGGTCCGGCGCGGACAACCCCGACGGGTACTACGACCTGGTCCTGAGCATGGCGAGCGCACCGATCACCGGGCCCGGCACCAGCAGCAAGAACGCGTAACGCCAGGTCACGACCTCGGCGAGGAGCGGCACGAGCTGGATGCTGACCACCGTCAGCCCGAACCCGATGGCGGTCAGCGCGGTGAGGGCCGTCCCGACGTAACGCGGGTCGGCGACCTCACTCAGCGAGGCGGAGAACACCCCGGAGTCGGCGATCACCGACGCGCCCCACACCGCGCAGAACGCGATCAGCAACGGCGTGCCCCAGGCGAGGGGTGAGAGCAGGCAACAGAGTCCGCTCACCGTCAGCGCCCCCACGGCGGCGGGCGCACGGCCGAACCTGTCCGCCGCCCAGCCGCCGGCGAGACAGCCGGCGAAGCCCGCCACGCCCATCGTGAGGAACACGGTGAGACCGACCGGGGCGTTGGAGCTCAACAGGAACGTCGGCAGCCACGTCCACAGCGCGTACAGCTCCCACATGTGTCCGAAGTAGCCGAGGTTCACCAGCCGCGGCTTGCGTTCGCGGAACATCTGCAGCGCGTACCGCGGGTTGAGCTGCGCGGTCGTCGCGGTCAGGAACGGCCCCGGCCGGACGAACAACAGCGCGGTCAGCGCGCCGAGGAACGCGATCGCGGCCGCCGTCACGAGCACCTCGCGCCACGGCAGCTGCCCGAACACGTGGGGGAGCGCGCTGCCGAGCGTCAGCGCCCCGATCAGCACGCCCAGCGCCCGGCCGCGGTTGCGGGTCTCCGACCAGGACGCCATCAGCTTCATGCCCACCGGGTAGACGCCCGCCAGCGCGACCCCGGTGAGGAACCGCAGCGGGATCGCGGCGCCGAGCCCGTGCACGGTCAGCCCGAGCACGAGCGTGAACACCGCGCCGGCCGCTGCGGAGACGGCGAGCAGCAGGTGTGGACGGACGCGGTCGGCCAGGTTGAGCACCGTGGCCCCGACCGCGCCCGTGACGAACCCGAGCTGCACGGACGCGGTCAGCCACACCGCCGCGCCCGCGCTGATGCCCCACTCGGTCCGCAGCGACGGCACGACCGCGGACATCGAGAACCACACGGCCAGGCCGAGGACCTGAACGAGAGCGATGGCGGCGCGTTGGATCAGCACAGCACCACCTCCCAGTTCGGCGGCCGGCGCCGCGGAGTCGTGGTGTGAATCTGCCACGCTCCGGCCGCCGCCGCAGGGAATGCCGCGCCGGGGCTGATACCGACCTTGTCGAAAGTAAGGTCTGATCGGTTCCGATCGGCAGAGGTGCGCGGGCCGCGATCTTCGTAGTTTCGGCTGGGTGACCTGGATGGTGATCGGCACCGACGCGGTGCTGGGTGTGTTCGCGCTGATGTTCTTGGTGTTGTGGTTCAGGTTCCGGCTGAGGGCGTTCCTCGCCGGAGCAGGTGTGGTGGTGGCCTACGCGATCAGTGAGGTCATCAAGCTCGTGGTCCAAGAGGAACGGCCCTGCCGCACTTCACCGTCCCTGGCGGAGTGCCCGGAGCCGGGCGACTGGTCGTTCCCCAGCAACCACTCGGTGATCGCCGGTGCGTCCGCGATGGCGATCTGGGCGATGCACCGGACTTACGGCTGGGTGGCGGCAGTCTGCGCGCTCGCGGCGGCGTCGTCGCGGGTCGTCGTCGGTGTCCACTACGTACACGACGTGTTGGCCGGGCTGGCGCTCGGAGCGTTGGTGTCGTGGGGGATCGCGGTGCTGCTGAAGAGGAACGAACGCAGCAAGGACGACGCTCCGACCGTGGTGATGCAGCGGCTGGGATGATGGGTTTTGTGTGGGAGGCAGCGCTTTACCTGGTTCTGTTCGTCGCGGCTTTCGCCTTCGTTCGCACCCGGCCGGCGGTCGCGCTGGGGATCGCGCTGGGTGCCTGGCTCGTCTGCTACCTCGTCAGCGTCGAGTTCGACGTCAGGGTCGTCGCGCTGGCTCCCGCACTGGGACTGGTGAGCTTTCTCGCCGGGCGGCACGCGAAAGATCCGCGTGCCACGGCGATCGCGCTGACCATCGCGGAGATCGCGGGCGTCGTGGTTGCGCTGACCCAGCGCGGCGGATCGGACACCGCACTGGCCGTCACCTCCGGGATCGGCGTGCTGGGCGTCGTGCCGTGGGCTTTCGGACGGTTCCGGAGGCAGTTCGCGGAGTTGCGTGAGGTCGGCTGGGAGCACGCCTCGTTGTTGGAGCGCGACGCCGACAACGCCCGCAACGCCGAACGGGCCCGGCTCGCCGGCGAGATGCACGATCTGGTGGGCCACGAACTGGCGCGCTCTGCCCTGCTCGTGGGTGCGCTGGAACTGGAACCAACCCTTACGGCGCAACAACGTGAGGCAGCCAAGACCGCGCGTGCCAGCGTCACGGCCGCGGCGGAACGGCTCGCCGACGTCATGCAGGTGTTGAGAGCCGACGAGGACGAACCCGTCGCGACGATCGAGGAAGTCGTTGCCAGGAGCGGACTCGACGTCGAACTCACCAATGGCCGCAAGACGGCGATCGACGGCATCATCGCGCGGACCGTGCACCGGGTGGCCGCCGAAGCGCTGACGAACGTGATCAAGCACGCACCCGGCGCGAAGGTCACCGTGAGCCTGTCCGCGAACCTCGAACTCCGGATCACGAACGGGCCGGCGCCGAAGACCCAGGCGGTGGGGAGCGGCAAGGGGTTGGTGGGCCTCGCCGAACGGGTCGCGCTCGTCGGCGGCTGGTTCGAGGCCGGGCCCTCGGACGACGGCGGGTTCGAGGTCAGGGCCAAGCTGCCCGAACGACCGCGCGCGAGAACCATGCCCACGCATGTGCGTCGCGAACGCACGGAGGAGGAGATCCGCAAGAGCGCGAAACGCACTGTGCTGATCACGTCTGTCGTGTGCGTGGGGATAGCGATCGGCGTGCCGGGATACATGGTGTTCGACGCCGCGACGTCCGTTCTCACACCGCAGCAGTTCGAACGGGCGGAAATCGGGCAGGAAGAGGACGCGCTGGACCTGCCGCTGCGCACCCGCGTCGACAACCCGCTCGGCGTGACCGCGCCGCCCGGTTCCGAGTGCCGCTACTACAGCACGCACCCCAACCCGTTCGACGGCAACCGCCACGACCTGCACCAGCTGTGCTTCCGGAATGATCGGCTGGTGTCCAAGGAGTGGCTCGCGAGGAGGAGCGGTTGATCAGGGTGGTGCTCGCCGACGACGAGCCGGTGGTCCGGTTCGGGGTGAAGGCGGTGCTCGCGACCGCGCAGGACATCGAGGTGGTCGCGGAGGCGGAGAACGGGAGCGAGGCGATCGACCGGGTCGCGCGGCACCGGCCCGACGTCGCCGTGCTCGACATCCGCATGCCCGTGTTCGACGGGCTGGACGCGGCGAAGGTGATCCGCGAGTGCCATCCCGACACGAAGACGCTGGTGCTGACGACGTTCGCGGACGACGCCTACATCAGCCGGGCGCTCGGCGAGGGCGCGGCCGGGTTCGTGCTGAAGACCGGTGATCCGCAGGAGATCATCTCCGGTGTTCGCGCGGTCGCGAGCGGGGGCGCGTTCCTGTCTCCGTCGGTGGCGAAGAGAGTTGTCGACCAGCTCTCCCGCGCACACCCGCGGCCGCTTGCGACGCAACGGATCGAGGTCCTGACCGCACGCGAGCGCGAGGTGCTCGGACTGGTCGGCGCGGGCCTGTCGAACGCCGAGATCGCGGCCCGCCTCCACGTCGTCGAGGGAACCGTGAAGGTGTACGTGAGCACCATCTTCCGGCAGCTCGGCGTCCGCAACCGCGTGCAGGCCGCGATCATCGCGCACGAGTCGGGGATCATCCCCGACTGATCAGGCTTTGGCGCCGATGCCCGAGATCGCCCGGACTTCCATCTCCGCCGCCTTGCCCGCCATCTCCGGCTCCCGCTTCGAGAAGATCGTCGCGAGGAACCCGCAGAGGAACGAGAACGGGATCGACACGAGACCGGGGTTGCCGAGCGGGAACCAGGCGAAGTCGATGTCCGGGAAGATCGACGTCTTCGCGCCGGACATCACCGGCGAGAAGATGATCAGCACCAGGCAGGAGCCGAGGCCGCCGTAGATGCTCCACAGCGTGCCGGTGGTGTTGAAACGCCGCCAGAAGATCGTGTAGAGGATCGTCGACAGGTTCGCCGAGGCGGCCAGGGCCAGCGCCAGCGACACCAGGAACGCCACGTTCTGGCCGTTCGCCGCGATGCCGCCGAGGATCGACAGGACGCCGACGACGATGGCGGTGAGGCGGGCGACCCGGATCTCCCGGCGCGGCTCCGCGTTGCCGCGCTTGATCACGTTCGCGTAGACGTCATGGGCGAACGAGGCCGAGGCGGCCAGCGTCAGGCCCGCGACCACGGCGAGGATCGTGGCGAACGCCACCGCGGACACGACGCCGAGCAGCACGGCGCCACCGATGCGGAACGCCAGCAGTGGCGCGGCGGAGTTCTCGCCGCCCGGTGCCGCCGCGATGGTGTCGGTACCCACCAGCGCCATCGCGCCGAAGCCGATCACCAGCGTGCACAGGTAGAAGATGACCATCGTCCAGGTCGCCCACACGACCGAGCGACGGGCTTCCGAGGCGTTCGGCACGGTGTAGAAGCGCATCAGCACGTGCGGCAGGGACGCGATGCCGAGTACCAGGGACAGGGCCAGCGAGACGAAGTCCAGTTTGGACATCGCGCTGAAGCCGTACTTGGCGCCGGGGTCGAGGACCGCCTCGCCGAGCTTGTTGTTCTCGGTGGCCTGCTGCATGATCGCGGACAGGCTGAAGCCGAACTTGCCCAGCAGGAAGATCGTCATCAGCGTCACGCAGAGCAGCAGCAGGACGGCCTTGATGATCTGCACCCAGGTCGTGCCCTTCATGCCGCCGACCAGCACGTAGAGCACCATCACCATGCCGACCACCGCGATCAGCAGTGCCTGGCCCCACTTCGAGTGCACGTTGAGCAGCAACGCGATCAGGCCGCCGGCGCCCGCCATCTGCGCGATCATGTAGAAGAACGAGATCACCAGGGTCGCGTTGGCCGCCGCCGCGCGCACCGGGCGTTGCTTCATCCGGAACGCCAGCACGTCGCCGACGGTGAAGCGGCCCGTGTTGCGCAGGCCCTCCGCGATCAGCAGCAGGCCGACCAGCCACGCGACGACCCAGCCGACGGAGTAGAGGAAGCCGTCGTAGCCGTGCGCCGCGATGCCGCCGGAGATACCGAGGAACGACGCGGCGGACAGGAAGTCACCGGACAGCGCCACGCCGTTCTGGGCGCCGGTGAACGAGCTGCCCGCGGCGTAGTAGTCCGACGCCGTGACGTTGCGACTGCTGGCGCGGTAGACGATGTAGAGGGTGATCAGGACGAACACCGCGAAGACGCTGAGGTTCAGCACCGGGTTGCCGGTGGTGGGCATGCCTTACTCCTCGACGCCTGTCTTCTCTGCGAGCAATTTGCGCTGCGGATCCAGCCGTCGCTTTGCGTAACGGGCATAACCGAGCGTGATGATGATCGAAGTCACAAACTGGCTCAGTCCCAGCAGGATGCCGAGGTTGATGACGCCGACCACCTTGGTGCTGACGAAGTCTTTCGCATACGCGGACAGCAGCACGAAGGTCAGGTAGGACGTGAGGAAAAGCGCGGTCATCGGGAAGACGAACGTCGTGAGGCGCCGACGGAGAGTGCGGAATTCGTCGGTCTGCCGAATGAGCTCGAAGTTCGGTTTGCCGTTCGAATCGACGTACGACAAAGTCGCGGGGTCGTCGAACGACGCGAAACCCCGGATTTCCCGGTACTCGTGCTGCGTTTCGCCAGGCGAGCTCATCGCCTTGGTCATGTACCCCTGCCCCTCGCGTGTGCGGCGCCCACTGTAGCGCTCTCACGTGTGCAGTCAACGCGCCGGAGTTGCCGAAACCGGCAAAACCGGGCCAAACCCGGACACTGCATTTGTCTCAAATGGTGCGAAGCAGGGGTTGTACCACATCGGCCGCCCGGGGTTGCGCCGTATGCAACAGCGAACGAGGGGTCCAGACCGTTGTCGCACGTGTACACCTGGCCTAGGATCGATCGGTCCGCGTTTTTGGTGACGGTTGGGGATAAAGTGGGGTTCTTAGCGCGCGAACGCCAAGTCGCGCCTCCCGGATGGAACCGCTGGCTCGTTCCGCCCGCAGCACTGGCGATTCATCTCTCCATTGGCCAGGCGTACGCCTGGAGCGTCTTCAAGACGCCGCTGGAGAAATCGCTCGGCATCACGGGAACGCAGTCCGCACTGCCCTTCCAGCTCGGCATCGTGATGCTCGGGCTGTCGGCGGCGGTTCTCGGTACGACCGTCGAGCGCAGGGGTCCGCGCTGGGCGATGCTCATGTCGCTGATCGCCTTCTGCTCCGGCCTGCTGATCTCGGCCGTCGGCGTGTGGGCCGGTCAGTACTGGGTCGTGGTGGTGGGCTACGGCCTGATCGGTGGCATCGGCCTCGGCATCGGCTACATCTCACCGGTGTCCACGCTGATCAAGTGGTTCCCCGACCGGCCGGGCATGGCGACCGGCATCGCGATCATGGGCTTCGGCGGCGGCGCGTTGATCGCCTCGCCGTGGTCGACCTCGATGCTGACGGCGTTCGGCAACACCTCGACGTCGGGCATCGGCAAGGCCTTCCTCATCCACGGCATCGTCTACGCGGTCTTCATGAGCGTGGGTGTGCTGCTGATCCGCCTGCCCTCCAAGGAGTTCACCCAGGAGAAGGCGGAGCTGCTCAAGGACAAGCCGAAGGCGACCGTCGCGTTCAACGTCTCGGCGAACAACGCGATCAAGACGCCGCAGTTCTGGCTGCTCTGGGTCGTGCTCTGCTTCAACGTCACCGCGGGCATCGGCATCCTGGAGAAGGCCGCGCCGATGCTGGTCGACTTCTTCAAGGAGTCCTCGACGCCGGTCCTCGCGACGGCGGCCACCGGCTTCGTGGCACTGCTCAGCGCGGCCAACATGGCCGGCCGGTTCATCTGGTCGTCCACCTCGGACATCGTGGGCCGCAAGAACATCTACCGCCTCTACCTGGGTGTCGGCGCGCTGCTCTACCTGGTGCTGCTGACGTTCGGTCCGACCAGCACCCCGCTGTTCGTGGTCGCGGCGATGGTGATCCTGTCGTTCTACGGCGGTGGTTTCGCGACGATTCCGGCGTATCTGCGCGACCTCTTCGGCACCTACCAGGTCGGCGCGATCCACGGTCGCCTGTTGACCGCGTGGTCGGTGGCCGGCGTGCTCGGGCCGCTGATCGTCAACGCCATCGCGGACGCGGGCAAGAAGGCGGGCCACGTCGGTCCCGACTTGTACGCGACGTCGTTCTACATCATGATCTCGCTGCTGGTCGTCGGGTTCGTCGCGAACGAGCTGGTTCGCCCGGTCAACCCGAAGTTCCACGAGCCGAAGGCCGCGGAGGACGTCGTCGACGAGCCCGAGCAGCCCGCGTCGAAGTCGGACGACGAGGCGACGGTCGCCAAGTGGAACGAAGCCGAGGCAGCGGACGTCGCCGAGTCGGCTGAGGCTGAGGCTGAGAAGGAAGAGGCGGAAGGCGTGGTGCAGAAGTGAACTCTCAGCGCTTGTTGCTCATCGGAGCGTGGCTGTGGGTGGGTCTTCCGCTCGCCTACGGCCTGTACCGGCTCTTCCTGAACGCGGCCAAGCTCTTCGTCTGATGTTCAACGCGCTCGTCAACTGGCGCAACTGGCGCCTGCCGGTGAAGCTCGCCGCGGTGTTGATCGTTCCGGTCGCCATCGCGGTGGGCGCCGGCGTACTGCAGATCCAGTCCCACATGGAACGCGCCGAGTCGTACGCGGCGCTCCAGCGGCTGGTCAAGGTCCGCGCGGCCCTCATCCCCGTGATCGAGGGGGTGCAGGCGGAACGACGGATCATCGCGGAGGGCGTCGGCCCGCAGATCCTGTCCGAACAGGTGAAGCGCACCGATGACGCCCGCACGGCGTTGCGCGCGCAGATCGCCAAGACCTCGTTGAGCGAGGTCGTGATGGCCCGGATGAACGACGTCCAGGGCAAGATCGGCGGACTGGCCGCGCTGCGCGAGCAGACCGGCGACGTGCCGGCCGCGATCAAGACGTACACCGAGCTCACCGAGTCGCTGCTCGACGTGGACGAGGTGCTCGCCAGCGACTTCGGCGACGCCGCGCTCTTCCGCACGGCGATGGGCCTGCACCACGTCGTGCACGTGCAGGAAGAGGTCCTGTACCAGCAGGCGGTCGTGCTGTCCGGGCTCACCCGCGGCCAGTTGCTCACCGCCGAGGTGCGGTCGCTGGTCGAGTCGAACGTCAAGCTCGGCTACATCGCGGGCGAGTTCGCCGCGCTGGCGACGCCGGAGCAGTTGAAGGCCTACGGCGTGAACTTCAACAGCCCGGACATCGAGGCGCACCGCAAGATGCTCGCGACCGCGCTGCTGCACCCGACCTCGGACGCACCCAGCACGGGCAACAACACCGGCAACAACACCGGCAACGGGAACAACAACTCGGCCAGGCCCAAGCCGTTGCCGATCGCGGCCTCGGACTGGAGCAAGGCCTCCGGTGCGGTCGTGACGTCGTTCGACGGCGTGGTGGACGGGATGGAGCGCGACCTGCGCGACACCGCGAACCGTCTGCGCGACGAGACCAGTGACGCGGCCGGTACGGCGTCCGCCGCCCTGTTCGCCAGCCTGATCCTGGCCGGCACCATCGGGTTCGTCGTCGGCCGCTACCTGCTGCGCTCGCTCAACGCGTTGCGCCGCTCCGCACTCGAAGTGGCGTGGCACAAACTTCCCGAAATGGTGGCAACCGGACACGGCAGTCGAGAGATCGAGCCGGTGCCGGTGGACACGACCGAGGAGTTCGGCCAGGTGGCGCGCGCGTTTGACGCGGTGCACCAGCAGGCCGTCCAGTCGGTCACCGAGCAGGCCGCCATGCGCGCGAACATGCGCAACATCTTCGTGAACCTCTCGCGCCGCAGCCAGAGCCTCGTCGAACGCCAGCTCAAGCTGATGGAGGAGCTGGAGAAGTACGAGGAGGACCCGGACCAGCTCGCGAACCTCTTCAAGCTCGACCACCTCGCCACCCGCATGCGCCGCAACAACGAGAACCTGATGGTGCTCTCCGGCGGTGACGTGGCGCGGCGGTTCACCCGTCCGATCCCGCTGACCGACGTGCTGCGCGCGGCGGCCGCGGAGATCGAGCAGTACCAACGGGTGATGGTGCACACGGCGCCCAACGCCGAAGTTGTCGGTTATGTGGCAAGCGACCTGGTCCGACTGCTGGCCGAACTTCTTGACAACGCAACAGCTTTCTCGCCGCCGCACACCCAGGTCTCGATCAGCGCGTCGATCGAGGCCGGTGACATCGTGCAGATCGACGTGGTCGACCTGGGCATCGGCATCGACCCCGAGGCGCTGGAGGCCGTGAACCACCGCCTCGAAGCCGCGGGCGAGGGCGTGGACGTCCAGGTGTTCCGCGAAATGGGACTTTTCGTCGTGGGCAGGCTCGCCGCACGCCACCAGATCGTGGTACGCCTCGATGCTCAACAGGGCAAGGGAACTCGCGCGATCGTGTTGGTTCCGGCGGAACTCGCCCCACGACGGGAAGAGTCCTGGGAGAGTTTCCGCGGGGAGGCAGTCGAGCAGCAGCAGGCGTCGTGGTTCGAGACGCCCAAAGCTGCCGGGCCGCCTCCCCCCGCACCCGTGCGTCAGACGCCGGAATCTGCCCGAGGATTCCTCAACGCCTTCCAGCGCGGTGTGCAGCGAGGCCTTCCCGACCACCAGGAGAGTCGATGAGCACGCAGGTGGACCAGTTCGGCTGGCTGGTCACCAACTTCGCCGAACGCACACCCGGCATCGAGCACGCCGTGGTGATCTCGGCCGACGGCTTGGTGTTGATCTCGTCCTCGAAGCTGCCGGGGCACGTGGCCCCGCAGTTCGCGGCGATCGTGGCCGGTGTGGTGTCCTTGGCGGAGTCCGCTTCCCAATGCTTCGCCGGCGAGGCAGTCGTCCGCACGGTCGTGCAGATGGACAAGGGCGTGATGCTGTTGTCGTCGATCAGCGACGGTTCGGTCCTCGCGGTGCTGGCGTCGTCCACGTCCGACGTCGCGCAGGTGGCGTACGAGATGACGGTGGTCGTGCGCCAGGTGGGCCAGCTGCTCACGCCGGAACTGCGGGCCGAGCTGGCATGAACGGAGAGTCCGACGAGCAGGTCAACTTCGGCGATCTGATCAGCGGTTTCAGCTTCGACAGCGAACGGATCCGCAAGCGCGGCAAGAAGAAGGCCCAGCGCGCCCCGGAACCCGTGCCGGAGCAACCGGACCCGTACGCCACGCTGCCGTTCGAGCCGGTCCCGCCGCTGCCGTCGATCGAGCCGTCGTCCTTCGAGACGTCGTCCTCGATCGTGCGCGCCTACGCGTGGACCGGCGGCCGCACCACGTCCGACGTGCACCTGGAGATCGAGACCCTGGTGTCGGTGAACGACCGCTCGGCCACCGCCGTGCGCCCGGAGCACCACGACGTGCTGGCGCTGTGCCACTCGCCGCGGTCGGTGGCGGAGATCGCCGCCCTGCGCGGGTTGCCGTTGGGCGTCACCAAGGTGCTGCTCGGCGACATGGCCTCGCACGGGCTGATCGACGTGCACCGGACCGCGTCGTCCTACGGCGAGGAACGGCCCGACGGGGCGTTGCTGGAGCGCGTGCTGGCAGGCCTGCGCCGCCTCTGACCCTGCACCCGAACTGGCCATGAACGGCGCTTTTGCGGACCACAGGTCCACAAAAGCGCCGTTCATGGCAGTGACGGCCGGCTGATACGGTCGGGTTCTAGGTCTATCTGGGGGAGGTCGACATGGAGTTCCAAGACGTCGTCCGGCGCCGGCGCATGGTCCGCAAGTTCACCAGCGAACCCGTCAGCGACGAGAGCATCCAGCGGATCATGCGCAACGCGGTGCGCGGTCCCTCCGCCGGATTTTCGCAGGGCCAGGGGTTCCTGGTGCTGCAGGGCGAACAGCTGAAGCGGCTCTTCGACAGGTTCGAGCTGTGGGCAGGCGACGGGGTCAAGACGGCGCCCGTCATCGTGATCCCGTTCTCGGCCAAGGACGTCTACCTCGACCGGTACGCGCAGGCCGACAAGGGCTGGACGGACCGCAGCGAGGACCACTGGCCGGTGCCGTACTGGGACATCGACACCGGCATGGCCGCGTTGCTGATCCTGCAGACCGCCGTCGACGAAGGCCTCGGTGCGGTTTTCTTCGGCACCAACAAGGACGAGTGGCCGGCACTGCGCGCGGAGTTCGGCGTGCCGGACGAGTACGTGCCGATCGGCATGATCGCGATCGGGCACCCCGCCGAGGAGGGCATCTCCGAGGGCGCCTCGCCGCGGACGCGCAAGCGCTTGCGGTTCGACGAGATGGTGCACTGGGGTCAGTGGCAGTGAGATCGTTCGGCCTGCTCGGGCCGTTGGACGTGGTGCTCGACGGGCGCCACGTCCACGTCCCGCCCGGCAAGCGGCGGGTGGTGCTCGCCGCGCTGTTGCTGCGGCCCGGTCAGGTGGTCGGCGTCGACGAACTGGTCGAGCTGGTCGGCGGTTCGCGCAACGCCCTGCAGACCACCGTCGGCCGGCTCCGCGAGGACCTCGGCGAACCAGCGCTCGTGCAGACCAGGCCCGGCGGCTACCTGCTGGACGTGCGGCCGGACGAGGTCGACGTCCACCGGTTCGACCGACTGGAACCGCGGGAGGCGCTCGCCCTCTGGCGCGGCCGGCCGTTCGCCGACATCGGCAGCGACGCGCTCGAACGCGACCACCTGCCCGCGTTGACCGAGAAGCACCTCGCGACGCTGGAAGCGCGGATCGAGCACGACCTGCGGGCCGGCCTGCACGAGCAGCTCGTCCCCGAACTGCGCACGCTCACCCGCCAGCACCCCACCAGGGAACGGATGTGGGCCCAGCTGATCGTGGCGCTGCACCGCTGCGACCGGCAAACCGAGGCGCTGCAGGCGTACGACGACATCCGCACCCGGCTCGCCGAGGAGCTCGGCCTCGACCCCGGCAAGGACCTGCAACAGGCCCACCAGCAGGTGCTCACGGCCGACAACCGGCCGCGGGCCCGCAACGACCTGCCTGGCGACATCCCCGACTTCGCCGGCCGCACCGACGACCTCGACGAGATCCTCGCCGCCGTGCCGTCCGGCTGCGTCGCGATCACCGCGATCGACGGCATGGCCGGCATCGGCAAGACCACGCTCGCGGTCCGCGCGGCGCACCGGCTCGCCCGGAGGTTCCCGGACGCGCAGCTGTTCGTCGACCTGCACTCCTACACCGAGGGCGTCGAACCACGCACCCCGGCGGACGCGCTGCTGGCGTTGCTGACCGCGCTCGGCGTGCCCGCCCACGACATCCCGGACGGCCTCGACGCCCGTGCGGCCCGGTGGCGCGCGGAAATGGCCCACCGCAAGGCACTCGTGGTGCTCGACAACGCGGGCAGCACCGCGCAGGTCCGCCCGTTGCTGCCCGGCACCGGCCTGGTCCTGGTCACCAGCAGGCGCAGGCTCGTCGACCTGGACGCCGCGCACACGGTCTCGCTCGACGTTCTGTCCGAAGAGGACTCGCTGAAGCTGCTCGCGAGCATCGTCGGGCCCAAGGCTGAACTCGACGGGTCTCGCGAGATCGTCCGACTCTGCGGCTATCTGCCGCTCGCCGCGCGAATCGTCGGCGCCCGTTGGCGCACCAGGCCGGCGTGGTCCGCGCAGGACGTCATCCGGCGGCTCACCGAGCACCGGCTGACCGAGCTGACCGCGGGCGAACGCAGCGTCGCCGGCGCGTTCGCTCTGTCGTACCAGCAACTCACGCCCGAGCAACAGCGCCTGTTCCGGCGGCTCGGCCTGCACACCGGTGAGGACTGGGACGCCTACCTCGCGGCCGCGGTGATCGGCACGACACGGGCGGAAGCGGAACGGCTGCTGGACGAACTGCTCGACGTGCACCTGGTGCAGCAGAAGGAGAACGGCCGCTACCGCTTCCACGACCTGCTGGCCGACCACGCGAAAGCGAGTGTCGAGCCGGACGAGGCCGACGAGACGGTCCTGCGCATCCTCGACTACTACCTGCACACCGTGGCACTCGCGGAGTTCCGGATGTCGCCGGGAAGGTCGCAGATCCACTCCGTTGTGCGGTACCTCCCGTTCGACCCGCCGCCGCTCACGACCGTCCGGGACGCGGCTCGATGGCTGAACGCCGAGCGGTCGAACCTCAGGGCCGCCGTGTACCTGGCTGCCTACCGCGGCCACTACGCGCATGCCTGGCAGGTGCCGCACCACATGTCGAACTTCCTGCTGGGCTATGGCCGCGAACGGATCGAGCTGCAGAACGTCGCGCTCGCCGCCGCGCGCCAGCTCGGTGATCTGAAAGCCCGTGCGGAGGCGTTGCGGGGCCTCGGATCCGCCTACATCACGCGGCAGGACGCGAAGCCGCTCCAGCACCTGTACGAGTCACTGGAACTGATGCGCCAGATCGGCGATCTGCGTGGGGAGTCATCCGTTCTGGGGATGCTCGGCATCATCGCGCGGGAAACCAACCAGCTCGACAAGGCGGAGGAGTATTTCGAACGAGGGTTGGCGCTGATGCGAGCGGCGGGAGCGCCGACGGGGGAGGCCGCCGCGCTGCACAACCTCAGCCTCGTGCACGTGCTCCGCGGCCAGAACGACGAAGCACTGGCACACAGCGAGGCAGCGCTGTCGTTGCTCGAAGAGCACGGCGACTTCTGGCGGGCCGCGATGGTGTTGCAGGACTTGGGCTACACCCACTTCTACCTGTTCAACGACGACGAGTGCGTCGAGTACCTCGAACGATCCGTGCTGGCGTTCCAGGAGTACGAGGACTGGCGCAACGAGCTGCTCTCACGGGCCGACTTCGCCTACGCGGCACTGGAGTTCGGCATGCCCGGCAAGGCGCTGGAGATGACGCGCGCGGCAGTGGACCTGTGCCGGAAAGGCCTGGGAGTGACCGGTGACGAAGAGGCGCTCAGGGCCATGGACGAGATCGAGGACCACGCCGCTGAGCTGGAGCTGGCTTCCACCCTGGCCATCCGTGCGGAGCTGGAGGGACGGCTGACCGAGGCCGTGCGGTACGGCGAGTGGACCCTGAAGGCGATCAACAAGGCTCGGCGCCGGTGGATGGGCGACCGCGTGCTCGGCCAGCTGTCCCGGCTGCACCTGGCGCTCGGCGACCGTGCCACCGCCGTCCGCTACGGCGAGGAGGCGGTCCAGTGCGCCGAGCGCCTGCGTCAGCCCAGGGCGGTGGCGGTCGCGAAGCGGATTCTCGCTAGAGCCACAGCGCCAGCAGAACCAGCGTCGTAGCAACTCCCGCGATCAACGCGAACGCCGCGTATTGAGTGACCTTGTCCTTGGTGCTGCGCATTCCCGGCTCCCCTCGGTGGTGGTGCCACCGAGGGTGTTGGAGAGCGTCCACACATCGTCCCCACCACGATCACACGACCCTTCCACGAGGTATTGCTCCAACAGAGTGCTTGGCGGGCTCGTAAGATTCCGTTAGGGTCGCATTCGCGGACAATTGGCAGCGGCGATGGCGTTACCGAAAATCGCCCGAAAATTGATCAAAAATTAGCCAGTTGTTCGATTGCAACCAAAGGCTGCTCCGTCCGGGTGGCGCCTTCCACGGCAGGACCACTCGACGCTCACCCAGCGGGGCGGGCGTGACGGAGACGTGTGCGTGCAGTGGTGCGAGGTCGGCCAAAAGGGGCTTGTGAGTCGTGCGAATCGGACCAGTCTTGTCTAATGGCATCGCCGGGACCCGTCCGGCGGACAGTGGCCTCGACGCGGGGGTGGAACGCACCATGGGTGGTGTCCCGACGTTTCCCCACGGCAGGCCATTGACGTGGGCGGACCTGGAGGCGATGCCTGATGACGGGCACCGTTTCGAACTCGTCGACGGGGTGCTGGTCATGAGCCCCTCACCCCGCCCCGTGCACCAGCGGGTCGTCGCGCGACTGCTGGTGGCGCTGACGGCTGTCTGCCCGCCGGAGCTGGAGGTCCTCCCCGCTCCGGTCGACGTGGTGCTCGCCGACGACACGGTGTTCATCCCCGACCTGGTGGTGGGCCGGCGCGAGCAGTTCACGAAGCAGGCGCTCATCGGACCGCCCGTGCTGGCGGTCGAGGTCCTGTCGCCGCGCACGCGCCACGTGGACCTCGAACTCAAACGGGCGAAGTTCCAGGAAGTCGGCTGCGAAAACTACTGGATGATCGATTACGACAGTCCCTGGCTGCGCTGCCTGCATTGGGAAAACGGCGTCTACGTGGAACAGGCCCGTTCGGACGGCGAAGAGATCATCGAGCTGCAGTTCCCGTTCGCGGTGAAGTTGAGCGCGCAGTCATTGGTGCGCTGAGTGTCTGCCTGTCGAGACCTGCTGGGCTGAACGGGCGACACCGCGGAACAAACGTGTGGATCAAGGTTTCACCATCTGGCGTGCTCGTGCGCCGGGCTGGTTGCGTTCTCCGCGTCACGTCCCACGCGCGGAGGTCCAACGCACATGCAGCCGTTCCAGTTGCCGGAGTTCTACACCCCACATCCGGCCCGGCTGAACCCGAACCTCGAGCGCGCCCGTGCCCACACACGGGCCTGGGCGCACGAGATGGACATGATCGACGTACCGCAGCACGGCACCGTGATCTGGACCGGAGACGACCTCGAATCGCACGACTACGCGCTGCTCTGCGCGTACACCCACCCCGACTGCGACGGTGAGACGCTCGACCTCGTCACCGACTGGTACGTGTGGGTCTTCTACTTCGACGACCACTTCGTCGAGCTCTACAAGCGCAACCCGGACATCGAGGGCGCGCAGCGGTACCTCGACCGGCTGCCGCTGTTCATGCCGGTCAGCGGCAGGATCACCGAGACGCCGACGAACCCGGTCGAGAAGGGCCTCGCGGACCTCTGGTGCCGCACGGTCGGCAGCCACTCACCGGACTGGCGGCAGCGGTTCGCCGGCAACACCAAGCACCTGCTCGACGAGTCGATGTGGGAGCTGCACAACATCAGCGCGAAACGGCTGGCCAACCCCATCGAGTACGTCGAGATGCGCCGCAAGGTCGGCGGCGCGCCCTGGTCGGCGAACCTGGTCGAGCACGCGGTGGGCCTCGAAGTGCCCGGACGAATCGCTCTCACCAGGCCCATCGAGGTCCTGCGCGACACGTTCTCCGACGCCGTGCACCTGCGCAACGACCTGTTCTCCTACGAGCGCGAGGTGCTCGACGAGGGCGAGCTGTCGAACAGCGTGCTGGTCTTCGAGACGTTCCTCGGCCTGCCCACCCAGGAGGCCGCGGAGGCCGTCAACGACCTCCTCACGTCCCGGCTGCACCAGTTCGAGCACACGGCCCTCACCGAGGTCCCGATCCTGCTCGACGAGCACGCCGTCGACCCCATCGGGCGCGCGGCCGTCCTGGGCTACGTGAAGGGCCTGCAGGACTGGCAGGCGGGCGGCCACGAGTGGCACCTGCGGTCGTCGCGGTACATGAACCAGAACGTCAAGTCGGGGAACGTGCTCGGCTCCTGCGCCAAGACCATGCCGCAACGGCTGAGCCAGTTCACCAGCACGCCCAAACGCGTCGAGCCGTACGTGCTGCCGGACTTCGAGGTCCCCTTCCCGCTGTCCCTGTCGCCGCACCTCGACCAGGCCAGGGACCAGGTGGTCGGGTGGGCGGTCGACCACGGCATGACCGGCGAGGGCGTCTGGGACGAGCGGAAGGTGCGGGGCTTCGACTTCCCGCTGTGCTCGGCCGGCATCGACCCGGACGCGACGCCGCAGGAGCTGTTCCTGTCCGGCTGCTGGCTCACCTGGGGCACCTACGCCGACGACGTCTACCCGCTGTGGTTCGGCCAGACCCGCAACCTGCTCGGGGTGAAGACGCAGACGGCCCGGCTGAAGGCCTGCATGCCGTTGGACCTGGCCCAGACCGTCGTCCCGGCCAACGCCATGGAGCTCTCGCTGGCCGATCTGTGGCAACGGACCGCGGCGCCCATGACCCCGGAATTTCGCGCCACGTTCCGGGAGACCGTCGACACGATGCTCGACGCGTGGGTGTGGGAAGTGATCAACATGCACTACAACCGCATCCCGGATCCCGTCGATTACGTGGAAATGCGGCGAAGCACGTTCGGTTCCGAGCTGACGACGTCGCTGTCGCGCTTCTCGCATTCCGCGACGGTCCCGCCGGAGCTGTGGGGAACGCGGGTCGTGCAGACCATGGAACGGTCGGCCATGGATTACTGCACGATGCTCAACGACGTCTTCTCCTACTCGAAGGAGATTCAGCACGAGGGCGAAGTGCACAACATGGTCCGCGTCGTCGAGAACTTCCTCGGCGTCTCGCAGTCCCGTGCTTTCGAGATCACCTACGCGTTGATGGACGCCCGCCTGGACCAGTTCGTCAGGGCGGTCGACGAGCTGCCGCAGAGCTCCGGGCTCACCCGCTACGCCGACGAGCTGAAGGACTGGATCGTCGGCATCATCCACTGGCACCGGGAAACCAGCCGTTACGACGAGGCCGGAGGGATCCCGGTCTTCCACCAGGGTCCCTCCGGCCTCGGCACGTCCGCCTACCGGCTCACATCCCGAACTTCGAGCTGAGCCACGCGCGGGTCGCGTCGCGGTAGTCCTCGGCGTTGCGGTGCAGGGCGAGCGAATGCCCTGCACCGGGCAGGACGTAGGTCTCCAGCTGGGCTTCCGGCCGGTAGTACACCGCTTCCTGGGCGCGCAGGTTCGCGGCGTTCGAGCAGTCGCGCAACGCCAGCAGACCGCAGAACAGCACGTCCTGCGTGCCGACCGCCTGGAACACCGGTACGTCGATCCCGTACGTCGTCGGCAGCACGATGCCGAACACGGCCACGGTTCCCATGCCCGGCACGGAAACCTGGTCCTTGGTCGCCTCGTCCGCGTTCACCACGAGCTGCTCGGCGTCGTCCATCGCGTAGAACAACCCGGCCCGCGCGCCCGGCCGCGTCGTGAAGTACAGCGGGTCGCTGCCGAGCGTCGCGAGCAGGTTGTCCAGGAACACCGGCTGAAGTCCCAGTCCCGCACCGAGAGCAAGCACCGGCACGGCGGGCATGTGCGTCATGCCGGACAGCACCACGCCGTCCACGTCGTGGTAGGTCGCGGCCTCCTGCGCCACGATGCCCGACCCGACGGAGTGCCCGACGATGACGACCTTCTCGTAGGCGGTACCGCCGACGCGTCCGGCGCGCAGGTGCTGCACCACCTCGTGCAACGACCGCGCCTCAACGGAAATCAGCATCGGCAGGCTGAGCGGACGCGTCGAGGCGCCCGTGCCGAGCCGGTCGACGGCGAACGTCGCGCGGCCTTCGCGGGCCATGTTCCGCTGGTACGAATAGGACTCCGGCACACCCGGCAGATCCCAGTACGCACGGTTGTACGTGCCGCCGTGCACCAGCAGCTGGATCGAGCCGGGGTTCGCGCCCGCGGGCTTGCAGAGCTGGCCGGAGACCGTGGCGGTTCCCCCGGTGGGACCGGAAACCGGGAGCGTGGTGAGAGAACAGTCGACACCGGAGGCGTGGGCGGCGGGCGTCAAGGAGGTCATTGCCAGCACCACGGCAAGAACGGGAAGCAGTTTCACGCTTGAGGCTTTCTGCTCATGGCGGTCATCGGCAGCTGGTTCGGCTGCATGGTCGCCTTCACCTGGGCGTAGACGCGTTGTCCCGCAACGGGGACGAGGTCCCACCTGGTCGCGATCGTCGCGGCCGCGATCGCGATCTCCGTGTGGGCGAGGAAGTGTCCTGGGCAGAACCGCGAACCCCCGCCGAACGGGATGAACGCGCCCTTGGGGAGTTCCGCTGCCCTGTCCGGTTCCCAGCGGTCCGGGTCGAACCCGTCGGGATTCGGGAACCAGCGGGGATCGCGGTGCAGCGTGTGCTGCGAGACCGCGATCTCGGAGCCTTTCTCGACGAGCACGCCACCGATCTCGACGTCCTCACGCGCCCGGCGCATCAGGATGATCGGCGGGGTGCGCCGCAGCACCTCGTTGATGATCCGGCCGGTGTACTCGAGCTTCACCACGTCCTCGAACGTCGCGGGCCGGTCGCCCAGCACGGCGTCGACCTCGGCGTGGAACCGCCGGCGCACCTCAGGTCGGGTGCCGACCTCGTGGAAGAACCAGGCGAGCGCCACCGCCGTTGTCTCCGCGCCGGTGGTGAGGATCGTGACGACCTCGTCGTGGATCTGCTCGTCGGTCATCGCCTCGCCGGTGTCCGCGTCCCGCGCGGCGAGCAACGCCGAGAGCAGGTCACCGTGGTCGGTGCCGTCCTGGCGGGCCCCGACGACGACCTCGGGGATGATCCGGCGCAGCCGGGCGGCGGCCTCGTCGAACTCGCGGTTCGCCCTGATCGGCAGCTTCTCCACGAACCCGGGGGAGAACGCGCGCACCAGCACGTGTTCGAGCATGATCGGGATGGAGCGCTTGATCTCGGCCAGCACCTCGGGACCGAGCTCGGCGGAGAACAGCGTGCGCCCGGCGACGGTCATCACGAAGTCCTGCATCACCTCGTCGAACTCGAGCCGCTGACCGTGGTGCCACGAGTCGCGCAGCTCGGTCGCCAGCGTGGTGATCACGGTCTCGGCGTAGGTCGAGACCCTGGTGCGGCTGAACGCGGGCAACATCATCCGGCGCTGCCGCTGGTTGAACGCGCCGTTCGACGTGGCGAGCCCGTTGCCGAACAACGGGCGCATCTTGTCGAAGACGATGCCCTTGTCGAACTTGTCCGACGTGAGCAGCTTCGTCGCGAGCTCGGGGGTCGTGACCAGGTGCACCGGTAGGGGACCGAGGAAGACTCTGACCACGTCACCCTTGGCGGACAACGAGGAGAGGAACTCGACCGGCGACCTGAGCAGGGTGATGGTGTGTCCGATGAGGGGCCATCGGCCCGGCACCGTCGTGACGCTCGGCATCACACCCACCTTCTCGCGACCCCGAACAACCTAGAGCCACCGCGCCAGTGGAGGCGAGCAGATACACACGATCGGATGCTGATGCAGTCGGCCGATCTGGTGCGCACGCGTACGCTCGGTCGGGTGAGCAACGACCTCGGTTGGGTTCCGCCAGGTGTGGACACGACGGTGCCGTCACCGGCGCGGGTGTACGACTACTGGCTCGGTGGTGGTCACAACTTCGCCCCCGACCGCATGCTGGCCGAGAAGATCCTGCAGATCATGCCCGGCGTCCGCGACGCCGCGCGGCTGAACAGGTCGTTCCTGCGCAGGGCCGCGCTGCACATGGTCGAGCACGGGGTGCGGCAGTTCCTCGACATCGGCTCCGGCATCCCCACCGTGGGCAACCTGCACGAGATCGTGCAGGCGGAGGCCCCCGACTGCAGGGTGGTCTACGTCGACCGGGACCCGGTGGCGGTCGCGCACAGCGAGCTGATCCTGGCGGGCAACGGCAACACCGCCGTGGTGCAGGCCGATCTGCGCGACCTCGACGCGATCTTCAACGCCGACCCGACCCGCAAGCTCATCGACTTCGACCAGCCGGTCGGCCTGTTCATGTTGCTGGTGCTGCACTTCGTCCCGGACGAGTGGGACCCGGCGGCGCTCGTCGGCCAGTACCGCGACCGGCTGGCGCCCGGCAGTTTCCTCGCGTTGTCGCACGCGTCGGCCGAGGCCAAGCCCGCCGGGATGGACGAGGCCGTGCAGACCTACAACACCAAGAGCTCCCAGAACCAGGCCTTCCCGCGCACGCACGACGAGGTGCTCGCGTTCTTCGGCGGGTTCGACCTGGTCGAGCCGGGGCTCGTCGGCTGCCCGTCGTGGCGGCCGGACAGCGCGGGCGACTTCGCGACGAACCCGGAGATCAACGAGGTCCCGTTCGCGGGCGTCGCTGTCAAACCCTGATCATCACTGACGGCGGTTGGTCAGCGGACGGTCAGTGCTGGTCGGCACCTTGTGAGCAACACCGACTCACAGGGGGCAACACCATGACGAACGTCCTGATCTCCGGCGCCAGCATCGGCGGTCCCGCGCTCGCGTACTGGCTGCGCCGCCACGGTTTCCGCGTCACCGTGGTCGAGCGGGCCCGCGGTCTGCGGCCCGGCGGCCAGGCCATCGACGTGCGCGGTCCCGCGTTGGAGGTCGTCGAGCGCATGGGCCTCGGCGACCAGCTGCGGTCGTTCGACACGAACATGCGTGGCATGAACATGGTCGACGCCGACGGCAACGAGCTGTTCAGCTCCACCACGCACACCCTCAGCGGCGGCGACCTCGCGAGCCCCGACGTCGAGCTCCTGCGCGACGACCTCGCCCGGATGCTCTTCGACGCGGCCGAGGGCGTGGAGTACCTGTTCGACGACACGATCACCTCGATCGACGGCACCCGAGTCACGTTCGAGAAGGCGGCGCCCCGCGACTTCGACGTCATCGTCGGCGCCGACGGCCTGCACTCCAACGTCCGCAGGCTCGTCTTCGGGCCGGAACAGCAGTTCATCAGCAACCTCGGCATGAACCTGGCCGTCTTCACCGCGCCGAACTTCCTCGGGCTCGACCACTGGCAGACCTTCCAGCAGGGCAACGTCGTCGGCGGCGGCATCATGAGCGCCCGCTCGAACGCGGAATGCCGGGTCTACATGGGTTTTAACGGCGAGGTGGAGTTCGACTACCGCGACGTGGACGCGCAGCGTGCGCTGATCGCCGAGAAGTTCGCCGACGCCGGCTGGGTGTGGCCGACCGCGTTGAAGCACATGTGGGAGGCGCCCGACTTCCACTTCGACTCGATGAGCCAGATCCGGATGGACTCCTGGTCCCGCGGCAACGTCGTGCTGCTCGGTGACGCCGGCTACTGCGGTTCGCCGTTGTCCGGGCAGGGCACCAGCATGGCGTTGGTCGGCGCGTACGTGCTCGCCGGCGAACTCCGAGACAACCCCGCCACCGCTTTCCGGCGCTACGAGGAGATCCTGCGCCCGTACGTGACGGCCAACCAGGACATGGCGCTGCGCAACCAGGAGCGGGGCGGCGCTCCCGGCGACGACTTCGCCGAGGTCGTGAACAGCCTCAGTCTTCCCAGCTGCTGAACAACTCCTCGATCGCCGCGCGGACGTCGTCCTCGGGGATCACGGCACCGGTGAACCTCACCGCCGCCGTGATCCCCTTGGCGTTGAGGTGGCGCCAGTCGGTGAAGCGCAGACCCTCCAACGCCTTCCCCACCTCCGGGTCGACGTCGGCCCAGTCCTCGTTCAGGACTTCGCGGGCGTCGATGACCTGACCTTCGCGAGCGAACGACAGGCGCGTGAGCGCGTTCACGTTCCAGAAGTGACTGGCGGCCTTCCCGTTGCGGGACAGGCGTTCCAGCACCTCAGGCCGGGAACCCTGGTAGTTGTTGACCTCGATGACGATCACGTCGCCGCCGATCTCCACGGCGATCGAGTCCTCCTCGAACTCGCCCACCACCTCGTCGACGTCGATGTTGGTGATGATCGTGACGGTCGCCGCCACCTCGAGCTCGTCCTCGAGCCACCAGTACGGACGCTCGGGACGGGAGAGCGGCGGCGGCGCGGGTTCTCCGCGCAGCAGGTGGCCGACGCGGTCGGTCGTCTTGCGCAGCACCGGATCCTGGTGAGGCGCAGGCCAGATCGTGAGTTCGTACCGCTCATCACCCTCGTCGCGACCGGTCGCACACACGCGGACCCGGAACTCGCCCGGCCACGGAGGGGTGCCGCCCTGTCCGAGCCTCGCGTCGCCCTTCACCGCGAGGTAGCTGATCTCCGCGATCTCGTCCCACATCTCGGTGTTAGGCAGCGGTGGCGCCTGCATCAGCACGCTCACCGACACGGGGACCTGGCCTTCCGCGATGCCGGTGCGGACCGCGAACCCGGTGTCGACCGCGCTCACCAGACCCGTCGCCGTGAAGTCGGCCTTGGTCAGGCCCAGTTCCTCGACGAGCACGAACTCGTGGTCGAACACCGGGGCGTTCGTGTACCACGACGCGCTGCGGTACTCCGCGCGTCGCTTGTCCAGCAACGCCTTTGCGTACGCGGGCGGCATGGGGACGTCCGGGAGGATCTCCGCGGTGGCGCCGATCGCGATCCCGATCGCCGCCGCCGGGTCGGTTGCGGTGGGCGTGCCGAGCGCGTTCAGCACCGCCCTGGACACTGCCACGGCGACAGCGAGATGTGCCGCCCCGCGCTTCGTGGCGATGGCGGCCTCGTCGCCGGTGACGTCGGTGAGGTCCGGGAGCAGCGCCCGCACGTGCCGGACGATCAGGTCGGTCGCGCCCCGGTGCACCCCCTCCACCAGGACCATCGGAGTGGCCATCGCGCTCTGACCGTCCGAGCTCAGGTACGAGAACGCGCTGCCGTCGGGCAACGGCTTCAGCTCCGCGACGAGCTCCCGCGGCGCGGTCAGGTCCAGCCGGGCCACCCCCAGTTCCAGCGCGCCGAGCAGCCGTTCCGCCAACAGACCTGGAACGTTGCGCAACGCCTCCTGCACGAGCGACCCGCTCGGGAAGTCGTCCCGCCTCCAGCGTTCGGTGCGCCTGCCCAGTTCCGCCGCCGGCTCCGCGGGAATCAGCGCCTCGATCCGCGCCGCGGTGTTCATGATCAGTTCTTGGAAGTCCCCCACTCCGGCGAGTGTGGCACGGCGCAGGACCGTCGCGCAGGTGCCTCACGGAAAGCCACGTTCGAATTGGCTCAGACCATTGACGGCAAATGGGAGAGATGGTCACGCTGGTCCTCGGGTCGCCGCCCCTCGACTCATGAGGAGGAGTCGTGAGAACTCGGGTTCTCGCCGTGGTCATCGCTGTGACCGCGGCGCTCTCCGTGAGCGCGCAGTCGCAGGCCGCGGAACCGTTGCAGAGCCTGGTCCCGGTACCGGTCTCGGTCCAGGCCAGGGCCGGCGTCACGCACAACCTGACGGCCGCCACCAAGATCTACACCAGCCCCGCCGCGCGGGACGTCGGCACCTTCCTGGCAGGCGTGCTGCGACCGTCGACCGGGTACGCCCTGCCGGTGTCCGACGCGGCCGGAACACCCGCTGACGGCATCTCGCTGCTGCTGTCGGGGGCACCTGCGCAGGTCGGCCAGCAGGGTTACCAGCTCGACGTCGCGGCGAACGCCATCGTGGTGCGCGCCAACACGTCGGAGGGGCTCTTCGCCGGCGTGCAGACGCTCCGGCAGCTGCTGTCCGCCGCGGTGGAGAGCGCGACCACGCAACCCGGTCCGTGGACCGTGCCGGGCGCGCTGATCGTCGACTACCCGCGGTTCTCCTATCGCGGCGCGATGCTCGACGTGGCCCGCCACTTCCACCCGGTGTCCACGGTCAAGCGGTACATCGACCAGCTGGCGCTCTACAAGATCAACTACTTCCACCTGCACCTGAGCGACGACCAGGGCTGGCGGATCGTGATCGACAGCTGGCCGCGGCTCGCGACGTACGGCGGCAGCACGCAGGTCGGCGGCGGCCCCGGCGGTTACTACACCAAGGCGCAGTACAGCGAGATCGTGCAGTACGCGGCGTCGCGCAAGATCACGGTGATCCCCGAGATCGACATGCCCGGCCACACCAACGCCGCGCAGGCCTCGTACGCGGAGCTCAACTGCAACAACCAGGCCCCACCGCTGCGCACGGACATCGAGGTCGGCTACTCCTCGCTGTGCGTCAACAAGGACGTCACCTACCAGTTCATCGACGACGTGGTGCGCGAGATCGCGGCGCTGACGCCCGGCCCGTACTTCCACATCGGCGGCGACGAGGCGCACGCGACCTCCGACGCCGACTACCAGACGTTCATGAACCGCGCCCTGCCGATCGTGAAGAAGTACGGCAAGACCGTGCTCGGCTGGCACGAGTTCGTGAAGACCACGACCGACACCACCGCCATCCCGCAGTACTGGGGCACGACGACGTCCAACGCCACGGTGCAGGCAGCGGCGGCGCGCGGCAACAAGGTCATCATGTCGCCCGCGAACAAGGCGTACCTGGACATGAAGTACAACTCCAGCACGCCGCTGGGCCTGTCGTGGGCGGGCTACATCGAGGTTCAGACCGCCTACGAGTGGAACCCCGGCACGCACCTGAGCGGTGTCCCGGAGTCCGCGGTGCGCGGCGTCGAAGCTCCACTGTGGACCGAGACGATCGTCACCGGGCGGGACATCGAGTTCATGGCGTTCCCGCGGCTCGCGACGATCGCGGAACTGGGCTGGTCGCCGTGGTCCACGCACAACTGGGACCAGTTCAAGGTGCGCCTGGGCAACCAGGGCCCGCGCTGGACGACCATGGGCATCAACTTCTACAAGTCGGCCCAGGTCCCGTGGGACACCGGCGGCCCGCCTGGTTCGTGCGCGCAGCCGGCGTGGGAGCGCTCGAAGGTCTACACCGGCGGCAACGTGGTCTCGCACAACGGCCACAAGTGGACCGCGCAGTGGTGGACGCAGGGCGAGGAACCCGGCACCACCGGCCAGTGGGGCGTCTGGCGCGACGGTGGAATCTGCTGAGCTCCGCTGGGTACTCGGTCGGACATGACAGATCCCGAAGAAGCGGAAGAGTTCGCGGAAGAGGCCGGCGTCGACCCCACGCCCCAGGAGGTCGACGAGTACCGCGACCTGACGGAACCGGGTGAGTGGCGCGCCGACGAGAAGATGGGGCCGGGCGGCGCGCCCGCACCGCAGGACGGGGCGGACCCGACCGGCGGTTCCGGCGCGTGATCCGGTGCGGGCGAATACCGTTCGCCCGCACCGGGTAGCCCGGATGTCGTGGATGCCCGAGTTGCCGTATTTGCCCCGTCCCCTCAGCTGACCGTCACCGTCGAGGACCTCGACGGCGAACCCGACGTGCACCTGCACGCGGGTGGCCAGGGTTTCTGGCAGTCGAGAATGATCGCCGCACTGGGCGTCGAAGCCGTGGTGTGCGCGACGTTCGGAGGTGAAACAGGCCGTGTGCTGCGCACGTTGCTAGAAGGCGAACACGTCGACGTGCGCGCGCGTGACGTCGCCGCACGCAACAGCGCGTACGTGCACGATCGCCGTGACGGCCACCGTTCCGAGATGGTCGAGATGCCGCCGGACGCGTTGTCCCGGCACGAGCTCGACGACCTGTACGAGTCAACGCTGATCGAAGGCATTCGCGCGGGCACGGCCGTGTTGAGCGGTCCGTCCGACGACCGCGTGTTGCCCCACGACACGTACTACCGCCTGACCGCCGACCTGACCAGCAACGACTGCCGCGTGATCGTCGACCTGTCCGGCGACCGGCTCGCCGAAGCGGTGCGCGGCGGCCCGCACGTCGTGAAGGTCTCGCACGAGGAACTGGGCGAGGAAGAGGTGCCCAAGCTCGTGCAGAAGGCCCGTGAGATCGCTTCTTCGTGCGTGCACGGCGTCGTCGTGTCCCGCGCGGACGAACCGGCGTTGGCGCTGCTCAACGACCGGTTGTACTTCGTGCGGATGCCTCAGCTGCAACCCGTCGACACGCGCGGGGCCGGCGACTCCATGACCGCGGGGATTTCGGCGGGACTCGCGCTGGGTATGTCGTTGGAGGACGCGGTGAAGCTCGGCGCGGCCGCCGGTGCGGTCAACGTGACGCGGCACGGCCTCGGCAGCGGCGGGGGAGAAGCGGTGCGCGAGCTGAGCAAACGCGTGGAACTGGAGCCGATCGAGGAATGAGCGGATGCGCGCGCTGATCACCAACGACGACGGAATCGACTCTCCCGGCCTGGTTGCCCTGGCTGCCGCCGCGGTGGACTGCGGGCTTGACGTGGTGGTGGCCGCGCCCGCGTCCCAGGCGAGCGGCACTTCGGCTTCGGTCGCGGCCATCAGCGACACCGGTCGAGTGGCGAGCTCCCGCCACACGATCCCGGGCCTGGACGTGGAGGCCCACGCGGTCGCCGCGCATCCGGGCCTGATCTCGCTGATCGCGTGCCGCGGCGGTTTCGGAGGCAAGCCCGACGTGCTGCTCTCCGGGGTGAACCTGGGAGCGAACGTCGGCCGCGCGATCCTGCACTCCGGCACGGTCGGCGCCGCGCTGACCGCCCACCTCAACGACGTCACGTCGATGGCGGTGTCGCTGGACGTCGGCCTGGACGGCCCCGAGCCGTTGTGGGACAAGGCGGGCGAGGTCGTGCGCGCGGTGCTGCCGGTGTTGCTGGAGATGCCCGCGGCCTCGGTCGTCTCGCTGAACGTGCCGAACATCGTTGACGTGCAAGGACTTCGCTGGGCCGAGCTGGCACGGTTCGGCACCGTGCAGAGCCGCGTGGACGAGCTGGACGACGGCGAGGTCGAACTCGTCCACGTGTACTCGGAGGAGTCACTCGTGCCCGGCACCGACGCGGCCCTGCTCGCCGACGGCTACGCGACCCTGACGGCCCTGCGTTCGGTGGACCGCGACGTCAGTTCGGAGCGCGCTTTGCCGGCCTGGCCAGCGTGATTACCAGCCCGATCAACGCCGTCCGCACCTCGAGAAAGCTCTCGGTCGTCACGTCGTCGAGCGAGAACGCCAACGTCCCGAAGGACAGCAGCAACAGAAGCCCGTACATCCGCGCGAGGTCGTGCCGCCACGCCATCGCGACGCCCAGCGCCCCGACCCCGACCTGGATCACGTGGTAGTTCGGGTCCAGCCCGAACACGTCGAACCAGCCGAACGCGAGCTGCAACAACCCGGCGGTGAGGGTGAGCACCTGCGGCCTCGTGAACTGCAGCTCATCGCTCAACAAGGCCATAGGTCTCTACCCTTCGGATCGCCGCCAGACCGCGTCGTACTTCGCTTGTCGTTCGCGGTCCCGCGCGGCGTTTCGCACTCGGCGCCCCTCGGTCGCCGACCCTCGTGGGTACCCGTACTTAGTGAGCCGGTAATCCACACTTTCAGGTGCGTAGGACAACGCGAAGTACAGTCCTACAACGAAACCGAGCCCACCGCACGCGATGGCCAACGGCCACGGCGAGCCGAGCCCGTGCACGAGCGCGAGGGCGATCACCGTCACCAGTGGCGTGACCTGCACCAGACTCCGGATCGTGAACCGCACCAACCACTTCGGACCGGTCACGTCGTCGTAGACGAACTCGCGGTGTTTCTGAGGGAGTCGCCCGCCCGCGTAGTACCAAAACTTCAGCGCGGGATTCATTTCGTCGCCTTCGCGATCACCTTGCGCAGCACCTCGTTCAGCTGCGCGAGCTCCTCGAACGACATGTCCAGCTGCTCCACGACCTTGAAGGGGATCTTGAGCGCTTCTGCCCTGAGCGCCTGGCCTTCCTCGGTCAGCGTGAGGGCCAGCGCGCGCTCGTCGGTCTTGTCCCGTTGGCGCATGACGTACCCGATGGCTTCCAGCCGCTTGAGCAGCGGGCTGAGGGTGCCGGGGTCGAGCTGCAGCGCGTTGCTGAGGTCCTTGACGGTGCGCGGGGACCGTTCCCAGAGAGCCAGCATCACCAGGTACTGCGGGTGGGTGAGGTTGAGCGGCTCGAGGATCGGGCGGTACACCGCGATCACCGTCCGGGATGCCACGGCGAGGGCGAAGCACACCTGCCGTTCCAGCTCGAGCGGGTTCTCCGGGATACTTGGTGTACTAATCATTTGTGTACACAGTAACTCGCGGGCGCGCTCCGAGCCAACGGGTGTGGGGGAGGTGACAGGATCGTGGGGTGATCGATTCCTGGGGGCAGGCCGTCGAGGACTGGGTGCAGGGCTGGGCGTTGTCCCGCGGCACCCCGGATCCCGTCCCGGAGCCCGACGGCTACCGCGTCGACGTCGGATTGCCCGAGCACCGCGTGCGCTACGTCCTGCTGGACCCTCGCTCAGTCGGCCCGCGTGCCGCCGGCCTCACCGAGTCCGGCACCTGGCTGAAGGTCTGCGGTTCGCCCGAGCAGGTGCGGGACGGCCTGAGCCCCAGGTGGACGATCCGGGCGCCGGAGTACCTGATGAGCACCGAACTGGGTGCACGTTCGCCCATCGCCCCGCCGGATCCCTACACCGTGGACCTGCGCAGCACCGGCGACGTGCACGACGTTGCCGTCCGCGCCGCTGACGGCGGGTGCGCGGCGAAAGGGCGGGTCGCGGTGCACGGTCGTGCGGCCGTCATCGACATGGTCGAGACCGATCCCGCGCACCGCAGGCGAGGTCTCGGCAAGGTCGTCATGGCTGAGCTGACGCGTGTCGCCGCGGAACGCGGTGCGGTGCGCGCCGTGCTGGTCGCCACCGAAGAAGGGCGCGCGCTGTACGAGCACCTCGGGTGGACGGTCGAATCACCGATCACCGCCGCGCACCTTGCGTAGTGTTGGTGACTGACGCTGGGGTAGACGACTGGCATGGCTCGGACAACCGTCGTCATCGCCTCGCGGAACCGCTGCGGCAGCCTGCTGCGGACGCTCACGCACCTCAGTGAGCTCGCGGCGCCGGTGATCCTGGTGGACAACGCCTCCACCGACGACACCGTCGCGCGCGTGCGGCGCGAGTTCCCCGCGGTCACGGTGCTGGAGTCGCCGATCAATCTGGGCGCGGTCGCGCGCAACTACGGCATCCGGGCCGCGCGGACACCGTTCGTGGCCTTCGCGGACGACGACTCGTGGTGGGCGCCCGACGCGTTCGAACGGGCCGAGCCGATCTTCGACGAGCACCCGGACCTGGCGGTGATTGCCGCACGCACCCTCGTCGGACCTGCGGAGACGCCGGACCCGATCACGCCGCTGCTGCGCCACAGCCCGCTGGGCGAAGGGGTTGCGGGGCCCGCGGTGCTCGGGTTCCTGGCCTGCTCGGCGATCGTGAGGCGGCAGGCGTTCATCGAGGCGGGCGGGTTCAGCCCGGTGCTGTTCTTCCGCGGCGAGGAAACGTTGCTGTCGTGGGATCTCGCGGCGGCGGGGTGGGCGCTCTGCTACGTCGAGGACGTGGTGGCGCACCATCATCCAGCGGCGGAGCGGGCGCCGGACGGGGACATCGTCGAGCGGCGCAACGCCGTGCTGACCTCGTGGATGCGACGGCCGGTGGGCCGCGCGCTGGTGGCGTCGCTGAAGGACCCGCGGGCGTTCTGGGCGGCCATGCCCCGGCTGCGTCAGGCGCTCCGGCAGCGACGTGCGCTGCCGGAGCACCTGGAGGCGCAGATCAGGAAAGCGAGCGGACGGCCGCGGCGAGGCGGGTGATGCCCTCGTCGATCTGCTCCGGCGTGACGCCCGAGAACGCGAGGCGGATGGCGTTGTCGCCGCCCTCCAGCAGGAAGTCCGAGCCCTTCACGAACTCGACGCCGTGCTCCTTGGCGACCGGGACCAGCTTCTCGATCGACACGCCCGGCAGCTCGACCCACATGAAGTAGCCACCCTGCGGCGGCGTGAAGACGGCCTCGGGCAGCTCACGCTTGAGTGCCGTGACGAGAGCGTCCTTGCGCGCACGCAGCGCGGTGCGGACGTTCGCGACCGACTCCTCGATGCGGCCGGAACGGCAGTACGAGTTCACGATCGACTGCGCCACCATGTTCGGCGAGATGTACGTGGTGGTGGCGATGTCCTGGATCTTCTTGATGATCGCCTTCGGCCCGACCAGGTAGCCGCAGCGGATGCCGGGCGCCATGGTCTTCGAGAACGACGACGCGTAGACGACCTTGTCGCTCTTGTCCTGCGACAGCATCGTCGGCAGCGGCTCGCCCTCGAAGCGGACCTTGATGTACGGGTCGTCCTCGAACAGCACGAAGTCGAACTTCGCCGCGAGCTCCAGCAGCCGCGCCCGCTTCGCCTCGGACAGCGTGTAGCCGGCCGGGTTGTGGAAGTTCGGGATGATGTGCGCGAGCGACGGACGCACACCGCTCTCGAGCAGCTGCTCCAGCGCGTCGACGTTGATGCCGTCGGTCTCCAGCTCGATGGCGTGGATCTTCGCGCCGCGCTGACGCAGGTTCAGCAGCGTGCGGTCGTAGGTCGGCGCCTCGACCACCACGTCGTCGCCCGGCTGGACGAGCAGCTCGAACAGGAACGCGTCGGCCTGCATCGAACCGTTGGTGACGAGCACCTGCTCCGGCTCGACACCGTGCTGCTCCGCGATCCACGCACGCAACGGCACGTAGCCCACGCTCGTGCCGTACGCGAACGTGCCGCCGGGGTCGTCCGTGAAGGCTTTCTGCGCCGCTTCGCGCAGACCCTCCTGGTCGATGATGTCGAGAGAGGGCGCTCCGCGCGTGAACAGGATCGAGGCCATGCGCGGAGCGTACAACTCCCAGGATTTGGGCTACGGGCGATATGCGTATGCGTTGAGCTGCTGCACCGCCAGAGCCGCGTTGCCGAGGTGGTAGAGATCGACCGCCAGGAAGTTCGGCTTCTTCCTGGCCGCCGGCTGGCAGAACTGCTGAGCCCGGTTCCCGAGCTTGCCGTTGTCCGTCGTGGCGGTGCTCGTGAACGGAACGTCGCGGAAGTGGTTCATGACGAACAACGGCTGAAACGCGCCCGTCGCCGTGAGCGGTTTTTCATCCCATCGGGAGTAGCAGGACCAGTCCGAGTTGCCCAGGCCCGAACCCATCGACCAGTAGTTCTCGACGGTCCAGTCCCGCTGGTAGAGCACGCCGCTGTCCTCGCGCCCGTCCTTGCCGTGATCGGTGAAGATGATCAACCGCTTGTTGGCGGCCTGCAGCTGGCTGCGCGTGGGCCACCCGTTCTGCGGCACACCTTCAGCCCGGTACAGCACGTCGTTCAGCCCCTGCACCTTGCGGAGCTCGGCGCGCAGGACATCGGCCGACACGTAGTCCTCCAGGAAGACCGTGATGATCTCACTGCGGTTGTTCCGCAGAAATTCCACGATTTTCTGAAGGTCGACGTTGAGCGCCACCGGTTTGCTCACCAGCGTGCAGCTGTTGTGGCAGAGAATCGCGCCGTCCGGGGTCTGGTGGATGTCCAGCATGAAACCCCGCACGCCGTCGTTCAGCTGCTGAACGATGCCGCGCGTCTGGTTCTTGGCGAGATTGACGAACGGCGGCGCGAACCCACCGTCGACCCCGTTCGCGTATGCGTTGTGGGCCGTCAGGAACGTCATCTGGTCGAGCCTCGGATCCGCCGGCATCGGCTCGGTCCGGGCCTGCGTCGGCGTCAGGTACCAGCGGGACTCGCCACCGAGGCTGAAGAACTCCCATTGATCACCGAACTGACGGAGCTCGTGAACCGTATCCCCTAGTGCACACGAACCCATGGTGAGCTGACGGGTGAGGCACTGGCCCGGTGAGTCGGTGTTCTCGAACCTCCCGTCACTCAGTCGCCATTGCTGGTGGTCTTCGTTGCCCTTCGGACGGTGCAGGGCGAGGCCGCCGCCGCTCTGCGCGACGTTGAGACCGGTCCTGACACCGGTGACGTAGTACGTGCCCGACGGAGCCGCGTGCGCGGTGGCGGGCACCAGGGGAAGTAGCAGCAGGGCTGCGACAGCAGGGAGGTATCGCACGGTGACCAGAGTCACCCACCCGAGTGAAACATGAAACGCCCTCGACCGTTTGGACGTTTAACACTGTGGGTATCTCCACTGCGGTACGGGCCTCCTGCAGAGCAGGTACAACTCCACGGCAGCCGTCGCCCAACCGAAGGGTTCGGGCCGGTTCTGAGCGCCGCCTTCACAAGCCGCGCAGGGTTCGACTCCCTCGGTTGCCACGAGCTCAGGTGATCTCTGGGCGTTCTTCAACCGTTCCCGCGGTGGAAGCGCAGGCGTCGTGGCCGAGAGGCCGCGGCGCCGCCTTCGTTTCAGAACGGTGGATCGCCGCTGAACGTGGGGCCGGCATCTTGTTCGGTCGGCCTGGCACGCGACTTCGCCGCCAAGGCGCGCAACCGATCTCCGACGTACGCCAGCGCCTCGCGCAGTTGTTCTTTGGTCGCCTCGGCGCGGCGGTCGACCCCCATCACGCCGTTCAGCTCTCTGTTCACCGAGCCCGGATGGCGACTCGTCCGCAGGGCCAGCACGAACGCCGCCTTGTTCAAGGAACTCCGCAACTCGCGAGGGTGCACGGCGGTACCAGCCTTTCGGTCATCGTCTGTCTCCGAACGAACCATGTGACCACGATGACAGACGGGTCTGACAATTTTTGAAGCCCAGGTCAGGGGTGGTTTCAGGGCATTCCCGGATTCGCCTCCACCCTCCAGTCGGGAACGATCGCGACCATGGGGGAGAGGATTCTCAAGATCACCGGCATCGCGTCCGTGATCTTCACGGTCGGAACGGCGCTGCACGCGTTCGTGATCGTCAACGAGCAGACGCTGGCGCGAATGTTCGAACTGGCCGAGGCGGAACCCACGCCAGGTTTCCTGACCGCGTTCCGCGCCGTGGGATGCCTCTACATCGCGGGCAACGCGGCAGGCATCCTCGCCCTGCAGGGCAAGCCGCGAACCTGGCTCTTCTGGCTGGTGCTGGCCGTCAACGCCACCCAGGCCGCCGGCGTCGCAGCCGTCCCGCCGGAGATGTGGACGGCCACGCGAGAGCGGTTCGGAGTCCCGGGCATGCTGCCGTCCCTGATCACCGACGGCGGTGCGCTCGTCCTCACCGCGACCCTTGTCGTCACCGCAGCGGCCACGAGGTCTGTCTGGGCACAGAAACGGCCCGCCCGGTAAGACCGAGCGGGCCGTTCGAAGAGAGAAATCAGATGGCGCGGACAGCCTGCGCCTGCGGGCCCTTCTGGCCCTGACCGATCTCGAACTCCACGCGCTGCTGCTCCTCGAGGGACTTGAAGCCGTTGCCCTCGATCTGCGAGTAGTGCACGAACACGTCCGGCCCACCGCCGTCCTGCGCGATGAATCCGAAGCCCTTCTCGCCGTTGAACCACTTAACGGTGCCCTGCGCCATACCAATTGCTCCCTAGAGTTCATGCCCCCGTCGAGCGGGGTGCGCGGGGCAGTCTGCCAGCGGACGACCTCTCTCACATCGTGGTTAGCCCGGTGGTGTGAAGAAGTAAGTTGGACCGGGTACCACCGAGAGGAGCAGGGATGACGAACTGGCTGGACGTCGCGCGCGAAGTGGCGGCGGCGCTCAGGTCCGACGCGGCGGACAGGGACCGGGCCAACCAGCCACCCACCAAAGAGGTGGAACTGCTCCGGCAGAGCGGCCTGCTGAACGTCGGTGACTGGGACCAGCAGCAGAAGGTCACCCGGATCGTCGGGGCCGCCGACGCCAACGTCGGGCACCTCCTCGGGTACCACTACCTGCAGATCTGGCGCAGCGGACTCTTCGACACCCAGTTCAGCAAGGCTCCCGACCAGTTCTGGGCCGGCGTCAGCAACCCGCTCGACGCGGCGCTCGAACTGACGCCGACCAACGACGGGTTCGTCCTCAACGGCCGCAAGACCTTCGCCACCGGCGCGTCGGTGGCCGACCGGATCGTCGTCAGCGCCACCCGCACCGACAACGGCGAGAAGCTCACCTTCCTGCTCGACGGCAAGGCAGACGGAATCACCTACCTGGACGACTGG
Source organism: Lentzea alba (assembly GCF_011067745.1). Lineage (GTDB taxonomy): Bacteria > Actinomycetota > Actinomycetes > Mycobacteriales > Pseudonocardiaceae > Lentzea > Lentzea alba. The sequence goes on along the minus strand of NZ_JAAMPJ010000005.1, from coordinate 476,769 downwards.
GACAACATCGGGCAGCGCCTCACCGCGTCCGGCGGTGTGCAGTTCGAGAACGTCCAGGTGACCGAGATCCTCGGCGTCCAGCCGGCCAACGAGGACCCGCGGCTCAGCCTCGCCGCGATCGGCTTCCAGCTCGTGCTGGCCCAGCTCTACGTCGCGCTCGCGGAAGGCGCGCTGCACGAGGCCGCCGACTACACCCGCACGAAGACCCGCCCGTGGTTCGTCAGCGGTGTCGAGCAGGCCACCGAGGACCCGTACATCGTCGCCGCGTACGGCGAGATGGTCGCGCAGACGAAGGCCGCCGGGCTGCTCGCGGACGAAGCCGCCGAACAGCTCCGGGAAGCGTCCGAACTCGGCCGGAACCTCACCCCGGCCAAGCGCGGCGAGGTCGCCGTCACCATCTCCGCGGCCAAGGTCGTCAGCACCAAGCTCGTCAACGAGGTCACCAGCCGCATCTTCGAACAGGTCGGCGCGCGCGGCACGGCCGCCAAGTACGGCGTGGACCGCTTCTGGCGCAACGCTCGCACGCTCACGCTGCACGATCCGGTCGTCTACAAGGCCCGCGAGGTCGGCGAGCACTTCCTGACCGGCGCGCGTCCCGCCTACACCGGGTACAGCTGATGCAGCCGGTGCTCGCCGACTCGGTGCGGCTCACCGACGACGGCGTGCTGATCCTCGACCGCCGCCAGTTCCCGTTCGAACGCGACTGGGTGCTGTGCCGGACGGCCGAGGACGTCGCGCGGGCCATCGAGGACATGGTCACCCAGTCCTCGGGCCCGTACTTCGCGGTCCTCTACGGCATGGTCCTCAAGGCGCGAACCGTCGAGAACCTGCCGTACGAACAAGCACGCGCGGAGCTGGAGAAAACCGCGCACATGCTCGAGAACACCAGGCGCACCAACAACGCTCTGCGCAAGGCGACCAAGATCGTCCTCGAAGCCGTGGACGCCGCGCAGGACGTCACGCACGCCCTCCACGGCGCCCACGAAGGCGACCGGAGGTACCGCGCCAAGAGCCAGGCGCTCGGCGAGCACACGGCGAACCTCCTGCCGGACGGCGCCACGGTCATGACCCACTGCTGGGCCGACCTCTACCTGACGGAAACGGTCCGGGCAGCCCAGAGCCAGGGCAAGACGCTGCGGTTCTTCTGCACCGAGACCAGGCCCTACCTGCAGGGAGCCCGGCTCACCGCGGAGACGTTGATCGAGATGGGTGTCGACACGACGCTCATCACGGACGGCATGGGCGCCGCCGTCCTGCAGAGCGGCGAGATCGACGCGTTGGTCACGGCGGCCGATCGGGTCACCATGGACGGGCACGTCGTCAACAAGGTCGGCACACTGGGGTTGGCCGTGGCCGCGCACGCGTTCGGCGTACCGTTCCACGCCCAGGTGCAGGCACCCGATCTGCAGGCGCCGACCACGGAGCACGTGGAGATCGAGTACCGCGACGGCGCCGAGGTGCTGCAGGTGCTCGGCAGGCCGAGTGCCACGCCGAGGGTGAAAGGGCTGTACCCGGCGTTCGACGTGACGCCGCCGCGGTTCGTGACGGACGTGGTGACGGACCGGGGTGTCTACGCCGCCGGGGAGCTGGACAAGTACTACGAGGGAGAACAGCGGTGAGCAAGTGGGTCGTGCTCGACATCGAGGGCACGCTGAGCGCGACGGACCAGGTGCTGGTCGTCCTGTACGACTACGCCCGCCCCCGGCTCGGCCCGTGGATCGAGCAGCACGGTGACGACCCGGTCGTCGCCGACGCCGTGCGGCAGATCAAGGAGCTGAGCGGCCACGACGACGTTGTCAAGGCGCTGCACGACTGGATGGACGCCGACCAGAAGGTCACGCCCCTCAAGACGTTGCAGGGCCTCATCTGGCAGCAGGGCTACGCGCAGGGCGATCTCGTCGCGGAGTTCTTCCCGGACGTCGTCCCCGCGATCCGCAAGTGGCACGACGACGGCGTGAAGCTCGCGATCTTCTCGAGCGGCTCGGTCGCCGGCCAGATCGCGTTCTTCCAGCACACCACCGACGGCGACCTGACCCCGTTGCTGGAGCACCACTTCGACACGGTCAACGCCGGCCCGAAGCGCGAAGCCGCGTCATACCACAAGATCGCGGAAGTGCTGCAGTCCGACGACATCACCTTCTACAGCGACGTTCCGGCCGAACTGCACGCCGCGCAGGAGGCGGGCTGGAAGACGGTCGGCGTCGCGCGCGCCGGAGAGCCCTACGGCAACGCCGACTTCACGCCCCACCCGACGGTCTGGGAACTCTCGTGACGGCAGAGCTCGCCCGCGAGTGCGTCCGCTACGCCCAGATGGGCTGGATGCGCGGCACTTCGGGCAACCTTTCCGTTGTGCTGCAACGCGATCCGCTGCGGCTCGCGGTCACGGTCAGCGGCGTCGACAAGGGCGAGATCACCGCTGACGACTCCGTGGTGATCGACTCCGAGGGTCTGGCCGTCGACTCCGACAAGGTTCCGTCCGCCGAAGCCGGTCTGCACGCCCGGATCGCGCGCGTCGCCGGTGCGGGCGCGGTCGTGCACGTCCACGCGCTGGCCCCGGTCGTCGCGGCCGAGCACTGGCCGGACGGCGTCGTGCTCAAGGACCTGGAGATGCTCAAGGGTTTCGGCCGCCACGACCACGAAGAGGTCGTGATCCCGGTCGTCCGGAACTCGCAGGACATGCTCGAACTGGGCGACGCCTTCGAGAAGGGCTTCGACCCTCGAACCCCTGCGTTGATCGTCGCGCGGCACGGCGTGTACGTGTGGGGCGACGACCTCGTGCAGGCCCGGCACCGCCTGGAATGCCTGGAGTGGTTGCTGCGCTTCAAGGTGGAGACGCGAGACATCTTTACGGGGAGGCAATCATGACGCTGCTGACGGTGTGGCCGGACTCCGGCCCCGACGAGGTCCTCGTCCGCACGACCGACCCCGAGGAGATCGCCACCGCGCTCGAGGAACACGGCGTTCGCTTCAGCCGCTGGTCCGTTGTGGACGGTGTGACGGCCGAGAACGCCCTGCAGACCTACGAAACGGACATCGCCCGCGTCAGCGAGACGGAGGGCTACACCTACGTCGACGCGATGGAGATGACCCCGGCGGACACCGACGAGTACCGCGCGAAGGCCGTCGAGTTCCGCAACAAGTTCCTCGCCGAGCACACCCACGACGACGACGAGGACCGCTACTTCGCCCGCGGCTCAGGGGTTTTCTACCTGCACATCGGCGACAAGGTGTACGCGGTGTTCTGCACGGCGGGCGACCTGCTGAGCGTGCCGGCGAACACCACCCACTGGTTCGACATGGGCACCACGCCGGACTACGTGTCGATCAGGTTCTTCCACGACGACGACGGCTGGATCGGCAACTTCACCGGCAGTGACATCGCGACGAAGTTCCCGACCTTCGACGAACTGAATTCTGTTTTGTCGTAAACCGCCTGTCCTCGATCATGTCCGCATGGGGAGCAAATCCGACGACGGGCGTTACCTGTCGAACGAGCCGTACGAGTCGGGCATGTTGCAGGTCGACGACGGTCATTCGCTGTACTGGGAGGTATCGGGCAACCCCGGTGGCAAGCCGGCAGTCGTGTTGCACGGTGGTCCTGGATCGGGAAGCTCTCCGGCCAAGCGAGGCCTGTTCGACCCGGACCGCTACCGCGTGGTCCAGTTCGACCAGCGCAACGCCGGGCGCAGCACTCCTCCGGCGACCGACCCCGTCGTCGACCTGTCGGCGAACACCACCCAGCACCTCATCGCCGACATCGAGGCGCTGCGGGTCCACCTGGGCGTCGAGCGCTGGCTGGTGCAGGGCGGCTCGTGGGGCGTCACGCTCGCTCTCGCCTACGCCCAGGCGCATCCGGAGCGGGTGACCGAGCTGGTGCTCGTGGCCGTGACCAGCGGCGACCGCCGCGACACCGACTGGATCACGCGCGACATGGGCCGCGTCTTCCCGCGCGAGTGGGAACGGTTCCGCGACGGCGTGCCCGCCGCCGAACGCGACGGCGACCTGTCGGCCGCCTACAGCCGGCTGCTCCACGACCCCGACCCCGAGGTCCGCGCCAAAGCCGCGCACGAGTGGTGCGTGTGGGAGGACACGCACGTGTCGTTGGCCCCCGACGCCGAACCGTTCCTGTCAGTCGCGGACCCGGACTTCCAACTGGTCTTCGCCCGCCTCGTGACCCACTACTGGTCGCACGGCTGCTTCCTGGAAGAGGGGCAACTGCTGCGCGACATCGAGCGGCTGCACGGAATTCCCGCCGTGCTGATCCACGGGCGTTACGACGTCAGCGGTCCGCTCGGCACGGCGTGGGCGCTGCACCGGGCCTGGCCGGGAAGTGAGCTCGTGGTCCTCGACGACACCGGTCACGGCGGAGGCAGCATGACTGCGGCGATCATCGCCGCCACCGACCGCTTCGTGAGTTCTTCCATCTGAATCTAGTTCCGGAACTTGAACGAAGTATTGATCCCTCCGCCTTCGTGCCCTCAAAGTGGTACAGACCACTTATCGAAGGTCGGAGGGATTCATCGTGGAAACCCCTGCTCTCCACACGCGACGCTCCGTTCTAGCCCTCGCGTTGACCGCACCCCTGATCGTGGCGCCGGCGGCTCAGGCCCTCGCTCAGCCGCCGTCCGCGCAGTGGGTGTCGGCGCCGTACACCTACACGATGCAGAAGCCGTACAACCTCGCGCTGAGCGCCCGCTACAAGTTCGAGGGCGGCGTGCACACGATGTGGGTCTACGACTACGACCAGCCCCACACCCAAGGCAGCCCAACGGATCCGCGCACCGAGATGCGCTTCAACCAGGAGTACTCCAGCGGCTCACGCGCCTGGGAAGGCGAGATCTACATCCCGTCCGGCGGCAGCGGCCCGACCGTCGTGCAGATCCTGCGCGGCAGCCGCCCGGACGGCACCCGCGCCACCGACGTGATGCTCAACGTCGCCAACATCAACGGCGGCACCCTGCGCAAGGACAGCAACCAGGTCGTCGCGACCGGCATCTACAACAAGTGGTTCAGGATCCGCGTCGAGCACACCGCTGTCGCGGGCGGCCGGGGCACCGTCAGGACCTACTACAACGGCGCCCTCAAGCTGACCCACCAGGACGAGGGGCCGGCGACGCGCTACTTCAAGAACGGCGTCTACCACCACGGCAGCGGCCGTGCGGAGGCCCGCTTCCGCAACATCACCTACTGGCGCCAGTGACCGGAATTTCGGTACAGCTCAGACGTTGCGGAGTCCGGCCTCGGTGTGGAGATCCTGGTCCAGACCATTAACCGAGGCCGGAGGACCACGTGACCCTGCCCCGTCGTTCCCTGTTCGCCCTGCCCGCCGTCGCCCTGCTCGCGACGCCGACGCCTGCGCAAGCGGCCCCCGCCTGGACGCAGACGCCGTTCACCTACAAGATCCAAAAACCGTGGAACCTGCCGCAGAGCGCCCGCTACAAGCACGAAGGCGGCGTCCACTCGATGTGGGTCTACGACACCGACGAGCCCATGAGCGAAGGCAGCAGCACCGACCCGCGCACCGAAATGCGCTGGGCACAGGAGTACTCCAGCGGCCAGCACGCCTGGGAGGGCGAGATCTTCGTGCCCAGCGGCGTCAACGGCCCCACCGTCATGCAGATCCTGCGCGTGCGCGGCGGCGACCCCGGCACGCCGGCCACCGACTTCATGCTCAACGTCACCAACGCCAACGGCGGCACGCTGCGGTACTACACGAGCACGGTCATCGCGGCCGGCATCTACAACACCTGGACCCGCATCCGCGTCGAGCACTCCGCCGTCGCGGGCGGCACCGGCAAGATCAAGGTCTACGCGGGCGGCGTCCTCAAGGCCACGGTGAACGACCGCGGCAGGGCCACCCGACACTTCAAGAACGGCGTCTACCACCATGGCAGCGGCCGTGCCGAAGCCCGGTTCCGCAACATCACGTACTGGCGCCAGTGACCCTAAGGTGAGGGCATGAGCTCACAGGTGGCGGTGGCATCGCTCGGCGGCACGATCACGATGACGGGCTCCGGTGCGGTGTCACCGACCCTGGGTGCGAAAGACCTCGTCCAGGGCCTCGAAGTGGGCGAGATCGCGACCCTGGCAACGATTCCGGGCGCCTCGCTCACGTTCACCACGCTGCTGGACGCCTTCGACTGGGCCGACAAGCAGGTCTCCCAGGGCGCCCAGGGCGTCGTGATCATCCAGGGCACCGACACCCTCGAAGAGACCGCGTACTTCTTCGACTGCCTGTGGCCGCACGAGGAACCGGTCGTCGTCACCGGCGCGATGCGCCACCCCGGACTTCCCGGCGCCGACGGCCCGGCCAACCTCGCCGCCGCCGTCGCCGTTGCCGCCGCCCCGAACTCACGCGGCCGCGGCGCCCTGCTCGTGTTGAACGACGAGATCCACGCCGCCCGCTGGGTGCGCAAAGCCCACAGCAGCCTGCTGAACGCCTTCGAGTCGTTCCCTGGCCCGCTGGGGCTCGTCATCGAGGGCGGCCCGCAGTACTTCCACCCCGCGCACCAGCTGCCCGCGTTGCCACGACCCCAAGACGTGCCAACGGTTCCGCTGATCGAGGCGACGCTGGATGACGACGGCTCACTCCTCGACTGGCTGAACGTGGGCGGAGTCGTCGTCGCCGCCACGGGCGTCGGACACGTCTCGGCGGGCATGGCCGAGGCGATCTCGCGTGCGCGTTTCCCGGTCGTGGTGGCGACGCGGACCGGCATGGGCACCACGTTCCGGAACACCTACGGCTTCACCGGGTCCGAATCGGACCTGATCAAGCGCGGTGTGGTGATGGCCGGATGGCTGTGCCCGCGCAAGGCACGTGTGCTGCTGCGGCTCGCGCTCGGCGCGCAAAGCCCTGTCGCGGACGTGTTCGCAGCCCGCGGCGAGATCTTCTGAGCGCTCTCGGACGCGTGCGCTCAGACCGCCGAGGGAGTGGTCCGCTCCTGTGCTTCCAGCAGCTCGTCGCCGTGCTCGACGATCCACTGGCCCAGCTCACGCAGCGGACCTTCGACGAGGCTCACGCCCAGCGCGCTCAACCGGTATTCGACGCGGGGCGGCGCGGCCGGGTAGCTGCGACGTTCGACCAGGCCGTTGGCGTGCAGCCGGCGCAGGGTCTCGGTCAGCACCTTGTCGCTGAGACCGCCCAGCGCGACGAGCAGCTCGGAACGGCGCCGCGGCCCGCCGCGCAGGCCGGCGAGCACGACCGGGTCCCAGGCGTGGGACAACAGCTCCGTGGCCGCGCGCAGCCGACAGTCCACGAGCAACTCGTCGTTCATGGCGCCATGCTCGCGGGTCCGTTTCCTACCGATCGGTGTGCGTCGGCTTCCTAGGTTAGCTCTCATGCGAACAGGAATTCTGGGCACCGGCACCCTGGCCGTCGCGTTGGGCACGAGGTGGATCCGCGCCGGGCACGAGGTGTTGGTGGGTGGTCGCTCACCGGACAAGGCCGCAGCCGCGGCCGCGCGAATGGGGACGGCTCGGGCCGTCCCCATGTCAGAAGCGGTCACAGGGCGGGACGCCGTGCTGCTCGCCGTGTCGTGGCAAGGACTCCCGGACGCCCTGCGCACCGCTGGGGCGGCCGAGGGTTCGCTGGCCGGCACGCCGTTGATCGACCCCACCAACGCGGTCGCACACGGCGTCGGCGAGCTGCTCACCCCGGACGGCCGGTCGGCGGCCGAACACGTCGCAGACTGGGCGCCGGGTGCCCGAGTGGTCAAGGCGTTCCACATGTTTCCGGCGGATCAGTGGAACGAGGATCGCGCGTCGGTGACCGTGGTGCTCGCCGGTGACCACGAGGACGCGCTGCGGATCACCGCTGACCTGGTGCGCGACGTGGGCGCACGGCCGGCGGTGCTCGGACCGCTGAGGCGTGCCCGGCAGCTCGAAGAAGTCGCCGGGTTCGTCATCGGACTGGCGTTCTCCGGCATCGACCCGGGCTCGGCGGTGCCGCGGACCTGATTTGCGACAGCGGCTCCGTTTTCACCCGAACGAGCCGCTGCCATGGAATGAATCCAAGCCCTACCGTCGAACGGCATGACCGCGATCATTTCCACCCCGTACAGCCGGGATCTCGGGGACGAGCTGCGCCACCTGAGGGAGTCCTGCACCTCGTTCCACGGCCGCGCGATGGCCATACAGCTCGGCTGGGACCCGAGCAAGGTGTCCGACATCGAACTCGGCAAGGTGCGGGCGAGCGAGGTCGATCTCGTCCAGTACCTGGCGACGTGCGGCAAGGACATCAACTTCGCCAACGAGTTCCGCAGCCGCTACTACAACGCCTTCGATCTGTTCTTCGCCCAGGTGACGGACAACGTGCGCACACTCGCGATGACAGAGGCGATGGCCACGAAGATCTTCTCCTACGACGTCCTGATCATGCACGGCCTGATGCAGACGGAGGATTACGCGCGGCAGCTGTTCGTCGACTCCCACATCGAAGCGCCCGAGGACATCGAGAGGCTCGTCCAGGTGCGCATGGAGCGGCAAACGATCATGAGGCGGCCCAGCCGGCCGGAATGCGTGTTCTACGTGCACGAGTTGGCTCTACAACTGCCGCTGGGTGATGCGCGTCTTCGCGAAGACCAGTACCTGCGCCTTCTCTTCAACACCCACATCCTCCGGGTCGTACCTGCAAACGTCTGCGCCTTCCGCTCACCGGCCACGCTGTACGAGTTCGGCAAGGCAGCCCCGGTGGTGTACAGCGAGTCCGAAACAGCTCAGGTGTGGGCGCAGGACACCGTCGCCGTTGCGCGGGCCAAGAGGCTCTTTGAGCGGCTGGATGCTGTCGCCCTGGATGCGGAACAATCGAAGCGCAAGCTGGCGGAGTACGTCAGCGGACTTCGAGAGGACCCTCATGACGGCGGAACGGACCTGGCGTAAGAGCAGTTACAGCAACGGCGGTACTGCCGAAAGCTGCGTGGAGGTGTCGCTGGCCGAGAACGCGTTGGTGCGCGATACGAAGAACGCGAGCGGTGACGTTCTCGCGTTCTCCAACGTTGCCTGGCGCGCCCTGATCAACTCGCTCTGACCACCGAGGTGTTCGCGGTCTCGACCGTCACGCGCACGGTCTGAGGCGCGAGCGACTGCAGGTACTGCGCGTGGTCCGAGCCGATCGTGTCGCCCAGCGCGATGAACGACAGGTGCGGCAGCTCGAACGCGGTGGTGGCGCAGAAGTCCTCCAGCCGGTCGAACCCGCGCCGGATGCCGGTCGCGTCGAGCCCGAACACGGCGGCCCGGTCGAGCTTGGCGGCACCGATGTCGAGCAGGTGCAACGCGTGCATGGCGTGCGTGAACGCCATCGCGCACACCTCGATGCGTGCGCAGGAGGCCAGCAGCGTCCGCACCATCGACGGGTGCAGCGACTTGCCGGACGTCCGGAGCACCACGTCGATGCCGCCGGCGCGGAACGCCTCGACGATCTCGAACAGGCCGGGCACGGTGAGAGGCTCTCCTCCGCCCAGCGTGACGGTTTCCGGGCGCATCGAGATGAGCGCCTGAGTGATGTGCAGCATTCGTTCGTGGCTGAGCCGCGCGTGTGCGACGTCCCAGGTGATGTCCATCGGGCCCCCTTCGGCGGATGACGCCGATCCCATCGGGGATCCAGTCCCGCTGTCAGGTGACCGTTGTCCCGACTTAGCGGGGACTTCCGAGTCCCGCCTCGCGGGCGCGGACGATGGCCTGCGCGCGATCGGCCACCTGCAGCTTGGTGAAGATCGCGGACACCCGGTTGCGCACGGTCTTGCCCGACAACGAGAGCCGGTGCGCGATCGAGGTGTTGTCGAGCCCGGACGCCATCAGCTCCAGCACGTCCCGTTCCCGGTCGGTGAGCTGCGGGAACACCACGGCCTTCGACGACGAGATCGCGGTGAAGTAGCCCATCATCCGTTGCGCGATGGTGGCGCTGAAGATCGCTTCACCGGCCCCGATCGCCTGCACGGCGCGCACGATCTCGTCGTCGTCGGTCGTCTTGACGAGGTACCCCCGCGCACCGGCCTTCATCGCCGCGAACACCAGTTCGTCGTCCTCGTGCATCGTCAGAACCAACACGCCCAACGACGGCAGCACGTCCAGGATCCGCTTGGCGGCCTCGACCCCACCCAGGCCGGGCATGTGCAGATCCATCACGACGACGTCCGGTTCGAGGTCCAGCACGACCGACACCGCCGACAGCCCGTCCGCCGCCTCGCCGACGACGTCGAGCCCGTCCTCACCGTCCAGCAACGCTTTGAGCCCGCGCCGGAACACCGGGTGGTCGTCCACGATGACAACGCGAGTCACTGGGCCTCCAACGGGATCCGCGCCACCACCCGAGTCCCATGTGGTTGCGCAGGTCCCACTGTGCACGATCCACCCAGCTCCGCACAGCGTTCTCGCATCGAGTCGAGCCCGACACCCGGCCGCGCGTCCGCCGCCACCCCACGCCCGTCGTCGACGATCTCCACCACCAGGTCGCCGTCGGTCCGCACGCTGATCACGCACGTCGACGCCCCGGAATGCCGCGCGGTGTTCGTCAACGCCTCCGCCACGATCCGATAGGCCGCCACCTCGACCGCGGCGGACAACCCGTCGATCTGCTCGGCCTCCACCTGCACCCGCAGGTCTCCGTGGAACCGCGCGGCCTCGTCCCGCACCGCCAACGCCAGCCCCTGGTCGAGGATCGGCGGCCGCAACCCGTCCACGAGCCGGCGCACCTCACCAGCCGTCGAGTCGACATCGCCCAGCACCGGATCCAGCACATCACCGAGCGACCGCCGCAACGCCCTGAGCTGCAACCGAATCCCGACCAACGCGGGCCCAACCCCGTCGTGCAGATCGCGCCGCAGCCGCAACCGTTCCTCTTCGCGCGCCCGCACGAGCCGTTCGCGCGCGAGCTGCAGATCAGCGGTCAGCTTGATCGACTGCGCGGCCGGCGCGGTGGAACGGGCGAGGTCGACGAGCAAACTCAGCTCGCGATCGCTCAACCGCTCATCGGGCGCACGGGGCTCGACGACGAGTTCGCCGACCAGCGAACCCCGATACGTCATGGGAAAACGCAGCAACGGCCACCCGCGACTGCGCCCGTGCTCGGCCAGCACCGACCCACCGCGAATCGCCACGTAAGGCAGCTTCAACGACTCCGCCACGGTCTGAGCCACCGTCGGCAACACGTCCTGCGACCGTTCGAGCTTCTCGCTCAATGTCGACAAAGCGCCATAAGGATCCGAGCGCTCCCCGAACAGCCACCGGTCGAGCCGCCGCTGCAGCCAACTGCGAATCGGCGCGAACACCAGCCCCGCCGCGACCACACCGATCACCTCGGCGTCGTTCGTGAACAGCTCGCCCGCCCCGACCATCACGCCGAGATAGACCAGCAGCAGCACCACAGTGAGCGACCCGTACAGCAACGACCGGTGAATCAGCAGGCTGATGTCGTACAACCCGTATCGCACGATCGCGATGACCGCGGCAGCCGGAAACGCCAGCACACCAACAACCCACGCGACGTGTCCGTCCGTCGTCTCCACCACGGTCGCCACGACGGCCAACGCCAACAGCGCGACAGCCCACACGAGCAGCCGCCGTTCATCACCTTCAGCCCGGCGCCACCGGATGAACAACGACACCACAGCCGCGATCACCGCGACGAGAGCCGCGAGCACCGCGACCAACGTGATCATCTTGGCCAGTCCGCCCCCAGGCATCTGCCAGAAGTCGGCGGGACTGCCCCACGACGCCCAGGCGATCCCGATCGTGCCGGCGAGAGCGCTGAACAACGACGCCCCGATGGCGATCCACCAGCGGTTGCTCAGCGGCATGCCGTTGGGGAAAACCAGTGCCACAGCAGGCAACAACGCGTAGGTGGGCCACCAGACCCACGCCTCGACCCAGCGGGCGGGGTGATCAGCGGGCTGGCCCGCGACCGCGACGGCGACCGCGCCGAACAAGCCCATCGTCAGCAGCAACCACCCGACGGCCGACCTGCGGACGTGACCGATCACCCGCACCCCGAGCAGGGTGCAGGCGAACGCGACCAGCCAGTTCCGCGGATGCGAGACAGCGCCGGTGACCGCTGTGTGCACGACGGCGTAGAGCACACACGCGGCCACCAACGCACCAATGACCCGAGCGAGGACGACCTCGCGTCGGGTCAGTCGCTGAGCCAGTGCCACAGGTTGTGAAACGGCGAACCGGCGTCGAGCGTGGAGATGCCTCCAGGCCAGCCCTGGAACGTCATGATCCGGTGCCGCAAGTCCTCAACGGTCATCGGTCTGGCGGGTTCGTGGGCGTGGTCGAAATCGACGTCCCCAGGCGGCGCGTTCATCGCGCGCGCCTGAAGCTCCGCGTACCAGGCGAGGAGCTCTTCGTCGGACATGTGCGAAAAGTACGGCGGTACCACTTTCTGCCCGGACTTCGACATGTCTGGAAGGAGTCGCAGGCACTCGTCTGGATACACGAGTGCCCACGATCCTTTTCGATCAGTTCAGGCCAAGATCACGGCAGGACCTGGATCTTGCGCCCCTTGCCCGCCTTGAACTGGTCCAACGCCCCCGCGTAGTCGTCCAGCGGCACCCTGTCACTGATGAAGATCGCGGGGTCGAGCACTCCGGTCGCGAAGAGATCCGCCGCGCGTTCGAACGAGTGCAGCACCGCCATCGAGCCGGTGATGGTGATCTCCTGGTTGTAGATCCTGTACGGCTCGATGGTCACCCGCGCCGAGTAGTCGGACACGCCGAACTGGAGGAAAGTCCCGCCCTTCGCGACCCGCCCGAGCCCGTCCTGGATGGCCTTCTCGTTGCCGGTGGCGTCGATGACGACGTCCCAGCCCTCCGGCCGGTCCAGCTCGTCCGCCGACCCCGCCACCGCGCTGACGCCCAGCTTGACCGCCGTCTCCAGCCGCTCCGCGTTGAGGTCCACGACCTCGATCGACGACGCCCCGGTCAGCTTCCCGAGCTGCAACATCATCAGCCCCATGGTCCCGGAGCCGTAGATCAGCACCCGCGAGGCCATGGACGCGCGCAACACGTCGTACCCGCGCACCGCGCACGACAGCGGTTCGATCAACGCCGCGTCCTCGGTCCGCACGTGGTCCGGCAACCGGACGCAGTTCGCCACCGGCGCCACCGCGTACTCGGCCGCGCCACCGGAAGTGGTCACCCCGATAGCGGCCCACCGTTCGCACAGGTTGTTCTTGCCGGCACGGCACATCCGGCACTCGTAGCAGTACAACGACGGGTCCACCGCCACCCGGTCACCGACGGACAGTTCGGTGACCTGCGACCCGATCTCCACGATCGTGCCGGCGAACTCGTGCCCCGGCACGACCGGCAGCGTCGGCGCGAACTCGCCCTGCAGGATGTGCAGGTCGGTCCCGCACAACCCGCAGGCTGCCACATCCACGACCACGGAACGCGGCCCGCACGAAGGATCGTCCACAGTGGTCACTTCGACGGACCCGACGCCGGTGATGACCGCTGCTTTCACTTGACCGCTCCCAACGACAGGCCCTGGACCAACTTGTCCTGGGCGGCGAACCCGGCGATGAGCACCGGCAGAGAAACCACGACCGCCGCGGCGCAGACCTTGGCCAGGAACAGCCCCTGCGACGTCACGAACCCGGTCAGGTACACGGGCGCGGTACCGGCGACGACACCGGTCAGCACCCGCGCGAACAACAGCTCGTTCCAGCTGAAGATGAAGCAGATCAACGCCGTCGCCGCGATCCCGGGCATCGCGATCGGCGCCACCACCCGGCGCAGGATCGTGATCAGCCCGGCGCCGTCGATCGACGCCGCCTCGAGGATCTCGCGCGGCACCTCCGACAGGAACGACCGCATCAGCCACACCGCGATCGGCAGGTTCATCGAGCAGTACAGCAACGTCAGGAACGAGATGTTGTCGAGCATCCCGGCGAACTGCGCGATCAGGTAGATCGGCAGCAGCGCCGCGACGACCGGCATCATCTTGGTGGACAGGAAGAAGAACAGGACGTCGGTCCACTTCTCGACCGGCTTGATCGACAACGCGTACGCGGCCGGAATCGCCAGCAGCAGCACGATGATCGTCGACCCGATCGACGCGGAGAACGAGTTGAGCAACGGCGGCCACGCGCCCCCGTCGAAGAACTCGGCGTACCCGTCCATCGTCAGCGGCGCCGCGAGCGAAGGCGGGTTCGTGGCCGCGTCCGTCTCGCTGTGCAGCGAGGTCAGGAACATCCACGCCACCGGCGCGAAGAACACGAGACCGGAGATCCAGGCGAGCAGACCCCAGATCCGGCCACCCCAGGTCTGCCTCATCGCGCCTCCTCCTTGAACAGCGAGGACACCACGCGCAACGCGAACGTCGCGATGGCGATCGACCCGGCCACCACGATCACGCCGGCCGCGGACGCCTCGCCGTACTCGTGGGCCTGGTAGAAGGTCTGGTAGATCATGTACGGCAGGTTCGCCGTGCCCAGACCACCGGACGTGATCGTGAAGACCGCGTCGAAGTTCTGCACGATGTAGATCGACCCGAGCAGCCCGCCGAGCTCCAGGTACTGCCGCAGGTGCGGGAACGTCAGGTACCGGAAGATCTGGAACGGTGACGCGCCGTCGATCCGCGCCGCCTCGACGGGTTCGACGGGCTTCGACTGCAACCCGGCCAGCAGGATCAACATCATGAACGGCGTCCACTGCCACACCAGCGACAGCACCACGGCGGACATCGGCATCGAGCTGATCCAGTCCGGCTGGGCGTCGAAGCCCAGCCAGTTCAGGATTCCGTTGAACAGGCCGTACTCCGGGTTGTAGAGCACGTGCTTCCAGATCAGCGCCGCCGCCACCGGAACCACGAGGAACGGCGCGATCAGCATCGTCCGGACGAACCCGCGACCCCGGAACTTCTTGTCCAGCAACAACGCCAGCCCGAGACCCAGCACCAGGCTGATCAGCACCACGGACGCCGTCAGCACGATGGTGTTCACGATCGACGAGCGCAGATCCGGGTCGGTGAACACGTTGACGTAGTTGTCGAACCCGGCGAACCCGCGGTTGGTGGGATCGAGCGAGTTCCACTTCATGAACGAGATGACCAGCGTCGCCACGAACGGCAGCTGCGTCACGACGATCAGGAAGATGAGCGCGGGCAACAACGGCGCCCGCCTCGCCCACTTCGGATACGTCTTGCGGGGGACGGGAGGCGGTCGGTCCACGACCGACCGCTCCTGACGCGTCAGAACAGCCATCTCACTGCCCCTTGTACTTGGCAGCGACCTTCTCCGCGAGCCCCTGACCGTTGTTCAGTGCGTCGTCCACCGTCACCGCGCCCGCGATCGCCGAGCTGATCTGCTGCGACACCTGCGTTCCCAGGTCGGTGAACTCGGGGATGCCGACGAACTGGATGCCCGGCGCCGGCCGCGGCTGCACACCGGGGTCGAGCGGCTTGGCGCCCTTGATCGCGGCTTCTGCCTGTGCGGAGAACGTGCCCGAGGACTGCTTGTACTCTGCGCGCTGGTAGGTCGACGAACGCTTGCCGTCCGGCACCTTGGACCAGCCGAGGTTCTTGCCGACGAGCTCCTCGTAGCCCTTGCCGGACGCCCACGAGATGAACTTCCAGGCCGCGTCCTGCTTCTTCGACGCCTTCTGGATGCCGAACGCCCAGGTGTAGAGCCAGCCGGACGAGTCGGTCTTCACGACCGGCGCCTGGGTGAAGCCGAGCTTGCCCTTGACCGGCGAGTCGTTGGCCTCCAGCAGACCGGCGGCAACCGTGGCGTCGTACCACATCGCGACCTTGCCCTGCGTCATGTTGTTCAGGCACTCGGCGAACCCGGCCTGCGGAGCGCCCGCTTCGCCGTAGTTGCGCACGAGGTCGACGTAGAACTTGGTGGCCTCCTTGAACTCCGGCGCGTTGACCTGCGCCTGCCAGTCCTTGGTGAACCACGTGCCACCGAAGGTGTTCACGACCGTCGTCAGCGGCGCCATGACCTGGCCCCAGCCCGGCTGACCGCGCAGGCAGATGCCGCGGACCTCCGGCGTGGCGACCTTCGCGGCGGCCTCGGCGACCTGCTGCCAGGTCGGCTTGTCCGGCAGCGTGACGCCCTTGGCCTCGAAGATGTCCTTGCGGTACATGAGGAACGACGACTCACCGTAGAACGGCTGCGCGTACACCTTGCCGTCCGCGGCGGTCAGCGACTGCTTGATCGGCGGGAGGATGTCGGCCTGGTCGAACGCGCTGTCCTTGGCCACGAAGTCGTCCATCGCCGCGAGCCAGCCGTTCTTGGCGTACATCGGCGTCTCGTAGTTGGAGATCGTCGCCACGTCGTACTGCCCGGCCTGGCTGGAGAAGTCCTGGCTGATCTTGTCGCGGACGTCGTTCTCGGGCAGCACGGTGAAGTTCACCTTGATACCGGTGTCCTTGGTGAAGTTGTCCGCGGTGAGCTTCTGCAGGTCCTGCATCTGCGGGTTGTTCACCATCAGGACGTTCACCGAGTCCGAACCGCTGCCCCCACCACCTCCAGCGCCCGCGCAGGCGGAAGCAAGCAGCAACACGGCGGTAGCGGCTCCGAGTGTGCGGATAGACAACATCGTCTTTCCTTTCGCGAACTTTTGGGCGCGCTGAAGAGGGGAAGGGGAGGTTGATGAGGGGAGCTTTCATAAACCTCAGGTTTATGAAAGCTCCCCTCATCAACCTCAGGCGCGGATGACCTTGGGGCCGAGGAGGGTGTAGCGGTGCGCCTCGTGGGCGGAGAGGCCGCTGTCGGTGACGATCGCTTCCAGGTCCGTGACCTCGGCGAACCGGTGGAAGCTGGAGACGCCGAACTTGGTGTGCGTGCCGACGAAGATCTTCCGCCGGGACGAGCTGAGCGCTTTGGCCTTCACCGCGCCGACGGCGGGGTCGGGCGTCGTCAGGCCGTGCTCGCGGGAGATGCCGTTGGCACCGATGTAGGCGAGGTCGATCACCATCTCGCCCAGCATCCGGGTGGTCCAGTGATCCACCGTGGCCAGGGTGTGCCCGCGAACCCTCCCACCCAGCAGCAGAACCGTGCAGGACGGGTGCTCGGACATCGCCGCCGCGGTCGGCAGCGACGCGGTGATGATCGTGAGCGGATTGGTGGTGGGCAACGCCTCCGCGACGAGTTGCGGCGTGTAGCCCTCGTCGATGAACACCGTCTCGGCGTCGTCGATCCGTTCGGCCGCGGCCTTCGCGATGCGCCGCTTCTCCGGCACGTGCGACCCGGCGCGGAACCGGAGCCCGGTCTCGAAGCCGGCGCTCTCGACCGGGACACCACCGCCGTGCGTGCGACGGACCAGACCGTGTTCGTCGAGCACGCGCAGGTCGCGCCTGACCGTTTCAGGGGCGACGCGCAGCTCCTGCGCCATCTCCACCACGTCGACGCGACCGTCGGCGCGGGCCCTGGCCAGGATGCGCCGTTTGCGTTCCTCGGCTCGCATGTCACCTGCCCACTCGGTTAACCATGTTGCCCGTTCGGGCTGTGCCTAGATGAAACACCCTCAGCACACTGTGGCCGCCACCACAACTAAATGAGATGCTGCCCGATTTTTGCCCGGTTCACACGACGAAAGCCGCGCCCACCTGGGGCGCGGCTTCCGGGCATGCCCGAATGAACAATCCGAATGGCCCGTTTCTAGCCCAACCACGCAGCGGCGTCAGCGGGCAGTTGACCGTTGACCAGCGGGACGCTCGTCAACGCCGGCAGGCCGGGCAGGTCGATCGGAGCGTTCGACAGGTTGACCACACAGGTGTGGCTGCCGCGGGTGAACGCCAGCACGTCCGGCCCGAGATCGAGCCACTCCAGCTCGCCGTCGATCGCGCGCCGCCGCGCGAACACCCGCCGGTACAGCTCGAGCATCGATTCAGGATCGCCGGTCTGCGCCTCGACCGAGAAGTCCTGCCAGTTCTCGGGCCGCGGCAACCAGCTCGGACCGTCCTCGGCGGACCAGGGGAGTGGCACGCGGCAGCCGTCACGGCCCCGGTCGGTGAAGCCGGAGCGGTGCCACACCGGGTCCTCGCGCAGCTCGTCCGGCAGGTCCTCGACCTCCCAGAGTCCCAGTTCCTCACCCTGGTAGACGTACACGCCACCGGGCAGCGCGGCCGTGAGCATGATCGCCGCACGGGCCCTGCGGGTGCCGATCTCGAAGTCGGTCGGGGCGCCGTGTTGCCGGTCCGCGAAGGAGAATCCCGTCTTCTCCCGGCCGTACCGGGTCACGTGCCGCGTGACGTCGTGATTGGACAGCACCCAGGTCGGTGGCGCGCCAACGGGTTCGTGTGCGGCCAGCGTGCTGTCGACGACGCTGCGCAGCTCCTGGGCGTTCCACGGGCAGCAGAGGAAGTCGAAGTTGAACGCGCTGTGCATCTCGTCCTGCCTGAGATACCTGGCGAACCGGACGGGGTCCGGCAGCCACATCTCGCCGACGAGGATGCGTTCGCCGTCGTACTCGCCCACGATCTTGCGCCACTTGCGGTAGATCTCGTGCACGCCGTCCTGGTCGGAGTACGGGAGATCGGCGTCGGGTTTGCTGAAGTCCTTCACCAGGCCGTCCGCCACGTCGATGCGGAACCCGTCGACGCCGCGGTCGAGCCAGAACCGCAGGATGTCCTCGAACTCGCTCTCGACGGCGGGGTTCTCCCAGTTGAAGTCCGGCTGCTCGGCGGCGTAGAGGTGCAGGTACCAGCGTCCGTCCGGGAGCTTGCTCCACGCAGGCCCGCCGAAGCGCGACTGCCAGTCGTTCGGGATCTCTTCTCCGTCGCGGACGTGGAAGCGGTCCCACAGGCCGTCCCGGAACCACGGGTGCTGGTCGCTGCAGTGGTTCGGGACGAGGTCGATGATGATCCTGATGCCGAGCCCGTGCGCGTCCGCGATGAGTTTCTCGGCGTCGGCAAGGGATCCGAAGACCGGTTCGACGTCACGGTAGTCGGCCACGTCGTAGCCGCCGTCGGCCAGCGGGCTCGGATACCACGGGTTGAGCCAGATCGCGTCGAAGCCGAGGTTCGCGATGTGCTGGAGCTTGGCGCGGAGGCCGGCCAGGTCGCCGATGCCGTCACCGTTGCCGTCCGCGAAGCTGCGCAGGTAGACCTGGTAGATGGATGCGTTGCGCCACCAACTCATCTGAAGTCCTTTCAGCCTTTCACGCCGCCCGCGGTGAGCCCCGCGAGGATGTGCCGCTGGAACGCCAGGAACAGCGCCACCATCGGCAGGCTCGCCAGCACGAGGCCGGCGAGCAGGAGGTTGATCGGGGTGTCCGGGGCGAAGCGCTGCAGCGCCACGCTGAGCGTCTGCTTCGCCGGGTCGGGGAACACGAGCAGCGGCCAGATGAAGTCCTTCCAGGCCGCGACGACCGCGAAGATCGAGACGACGGCGAGGATGGGCCGCGAGATCGGCAGGACGATTCTCGTGAGTGTCGTCCAGGTGTTCGCACCGTCGATCCTGGCCGCCTCCAGCAGTTCTTCGGGGATCTGGTCGAAGAACCGCTTGAGCAGGTAGACGTTCAGCGCGTTCGCCGCGGCCGGCAGCCAGATGCCCGCCGGGTTGTTGAGCAGGTCGAGGTCGGTGAGGGTGAGGTACACCGGCACCAGAACAGCCGTCGACGGCAGCATCAGCGTGGCCAGCATCAGGCCCAGGACCACGTTGCCTCCCCACGGCCTCAGCTTGCTGAGCGCGTAGGCCGCCGGGACGATCACGGCCATCTGCACGGCCCACGCGCCGATCGCGACGACGAACGTGTTGAGGAAGAACCGTCCCAGGTCCATGTAGTTCCACGCGTCGACGTACGCGCCGGGCTCCCACGTCGCCGGCAGGATCGTCGGGGGCTGCTGCGCGAGTTCCGCCGGTGGTTTGAACGCGCCGAGCAGCACCCAGATCAGCGGGAGCAGGAACGCCGCGGTGAACAGGACCAGCGTGATCGTGAGGACGATCCAGTAGGTCTTTCCGGTTCCCCTGGTGAGAGTCCTCATCCGTCGGCCTTCTTCGTGATCTTCAGGTAGAGGAAGGAGAAGGTGCCCAGCACCGCGAACAGGATCAGGCTCAGCGCGCTCGCGGTGCCGAAGTCGTTGTAGTAGAAGGCATAGCGGTACAGCAGGAGGAGCACCGTGACCGTGGACTCCTCCGGGCCGCCGCCGGTCATGACGAACGGCTCGGTGAAGATCTGCATGGTCGCGACCACTTGCAGGAGCAGCAGCATCAGGATCACGAACTTGGTCTGCGGGATCGTGACGTGCCAGACCTTCTTGAGCACGCCGGCGCCGTCCAGGTCCGCGGCCTCGTACAGCTCGCCGGGGATGGTCTGCAGCGCGGCCAGGTAGATCAGCGTGGCCGAGCCCATGTTCGCCCACGTGATCACCAGGACGAGGCTGATCATGCTGGTGCTGCTGGAATCCAGCCATTGGGAGGTCGGCAGGCCGAGTCCTCTCAGGACGGAATTGAACAGGCCGGGTCCCGGGTCGTAGAACCACTTCCACAGCAGGGCCGTGACGACCGGCGGCAACATCACCGGCAGGTAGACCAGGAGGCGGAAGTAGCCCTTGGCGTGCCGCAGTTCGTTGAGCACCACGGCGGTGAGGAACGGGACGCCGAAACCGATGATCAGCGCCAGTACCGTGAAGTAGAACGTGTTGCGCCACGCCACCCCGAACAGCGGGTCCGCGAAGAGCCGTTCGAAGTTCTCCCAGCCCACCCAGTCGGGACTCGTGACGAAGTTGACCTGCTGGAAGCTCAGGACCACCCCGCGCACGATCGGGTACCAGGAGAACACCGCGAAGACGACCAGCGCGGCACTGAGAAAGCCGTACGCGGTGACGTGGCGCCGCACCTACTTCACCTGGGCCAGGACGGCGTTGACCTTCGTCTCGGCGTCCTTGAGCAACGCCGCGTGGTCGGCGTCCTTGTTCGTCAGCGTGGCCTGCACGACGCTGTCGAGGATCGCGTAGACCTGCTGCGCCTGCGGTGGTTCGAGCGAACCTTTGGTCTGCTCCGAACCGTCCACATAGGCCTGGAAGTTCCGCACCGGCATGGTGGCGTACTTGCCCTTGAGCTCTTCCTGCTTCTTGCGCGGCTCGCCGGTCCAGATGTCGGCGATCGGCGGGATCGGCAGGCCGACGGGCTGGCCGCGGTCCTTGTACTTCTGCAGGTTCTGCTCGAGGCGGTCCGGGTTCAGGTACTTCCACTGGATCCACTTGAGGCCGGCCTTGATCTTGTCCGGCGTGGCCTTGGGGTTGATCATGTACCCCTCGCCGCCGAGCAGAGTGCCCTGCCGGCCGGGAATCGCCGCCAGTCCGTAGTCGTCGTACTCGCCCTTGAACTGGTTGACGATCGCGGCGACGTTGTCGGGTGCGGCGAGGTACATGCCGAGCTGGCCCGCGCCCATCATGTTCTGCACGTCGCCGATCTCCAGGAGCTGCTTCTCGCCCATGGAGTTGTCGTCCCAGCGCATCTCCTTGAGACGGCGCAGGACTTCCTTGCCCTTGTCGTTGTTGAAGTCGGCCTTGTAGGTGTCGCCGTCCTTGCGCGCGATGTCACCGCCGACGGACTTCATCCAGGTCGTGAAGTGCCAGCCGCCCTGGTTGCTCTTGCTGTACTCGGCGAACCCCGTGACGCCGGCGTCCTTGAGTTTCTTGGCGGCTGCTCTGACCTCGTCCCACGTCTTCGGTGGCTGGTCGGGGTCCAGGCCGGCCTTGGTGAAGTTGGTGCGGCTGTAGAGCAGGCCCATCGTGTAGTTGGCGGTGGGCAGGCCGTACACCTTGCCGTCGACCGTGAAGACGTCCTTCAGCTCCTGCTTGAGGTCGCCGTAGTGCGGCACGTCCTTGACGTAGTCGGTGAGATCGGCGGCCTGTTTCCTGGCGATGAGCGCGGCGGGATCGGTGAAGTAGACGTAGAAGACGTCCTCCAGCTGCCCACCGGCGAGCTTGGCGCTGAACGTCTTCGGGTCCATGAACCCCTCGTGCGGCACGAGGTCGATGTCCTGGTTCTGCTTCTCGAACTCCGCCACGTCCTCGTCGAAGACTTTGCGGTCGAACGCCTGGGTCTGCGGCGGCTGGCCGTTGATGTTGATCGTGACCTTGCCGCCGGGCTCGGTCGTGGAACCGCTCCCACAACCGGTGACCAGGACACAGCCCAGCAGCACGGCAGCGGACTTCTTCATGGTGGGGCCGCCCTTCTCGCGAGCGCGTCGATGTGACGGCGACCATAAGTCGTCGTTACATCTGTACGCAATATCTAGACGAAAACTCGCAAGAAGCCGACTGCTCGGTTACCTCACGGGAGCACTGGAGGCCCTCACCACCAGTTCGGGCTCGAAGAGCAGCTCGTCGGGCGCCACCGCGTTGCCCGAGATCTGGTTGGCCAGCAGCTCGACCGCGGCCCGACCCATGGCCTCGATGGGCTGCCTGACCGTGGTCAGCGGCGGATCAGTGCAGGTCATGAAGGCCGAATCGTCGTATCCGATGATCGACACGTCCTTGGGCACGTCCAATCCAGCGCGCCTGACGGCCCTGATCGCCCCGAGCGCCAGCGGATCGCTGGCGCAGATGATCGCCGTGACCCCGCGCTGTACGAGCTTCGTGGCCGCCGCCTGCCCGCCTTCGAGCGAGAACATCGCGTGCTCGACGTCCGCGCCCCCGCACTTGGTGAGCGCTTCGAGCTTGCGCTGGCTGGGCACGTGGTCCGGCGGCCCGAGCACGGCCCCGATCCGCTTGTGCCCCAACGACGTCAGGTGCCCGTACGCCTGCTCCACCGCCACCGCGTCATCACACGAGACCCGCGGGAACGCCAGGTCGTCTATCGCGGCGTTGACCAGCACGGCAGGGAGTTTGCGGGACATCATCTGCTGGTAGTGCCCGTGACTCGCGTCCTTCTGCGCGTACAACCCGCCCGCGAACACGATCCCGCTGACGTGCTGCTCCAGCAGCAGTTCGAGGTACTCCGCCTCGGTCACCCCGCCGGCCGTGCGCGTGCAGAGGACGGGCGTGAAACCCCTTTGCGCCAGCGCGTTGCCGACCACGTCCGCGAACGCCGGGAAAATCGGGTTCTGCAACTCCGGCAGCACCAGCCCGACCAGCCTGGCCCGCTCACCCCGCAGCTGCGTGGGCCTTTCGTATCCCAGCACGTCAAGCGCGGTGAGCACGGCACTTCGCGTGGCGTCCGAGACGCCCGGCTTGCCGTTCAGCACCCGGCTGACCGTCGCCTCGCTGACCCCGACCTTGGCCGCGACCTCGGCCAGCCTCCGTTGCGTCATGGCGCAAGTGTACGCAAGTTCTTGCGCTCGCTTGCAGCACCACGCTCACCCTCTCGGCAGGCGCCCGCCGAACCGCGCCTTGGATACGCTCCAAGGCCACCGCAGGCGAGGGGAGACCGCGATGGCCGCCGACCCAGTCCAGCCCGTTCCCGCTCCTCAACCCCCTGAACCACCGCAGCCGGTGGTGCCGGTCGACTGGTTCCGTCGCATGCCGACCGGCGGCGGCACGGTCTACCTGCGGCCCACCGACTGATCAGGTGCCATGCGATCACGCGTGCTCGTCTACTTCGGCAGCCTGCTCGCAACGATCGCACTGATCAACACGCCGGTACCGAAGATCGTCGTGTCGGCGGTGCTCAACCCCGAGGCCGGCGACGCTGTCGCGCGCAGCCTCGGTTCTATCACCAAGGACCTCGTGCTGGTGCTGCTCATCTCGATCTACTTCGAGTGGGTCCGCACCAAGGAACAGGGGGAGTTGCTGCGGGACATCGACCGCAAGCTCGATGTGATGAGGGACGACACGCGTCCCGCGCCCGCGGTCAGGAAACTCGTGCTCGACGCCACCTCCGCGGATGAGCTGATCACCACCGCGCTCAACCGCCACATCCCGCGTACGGCGGACAAGTCGACATTCGTGTCGCTGCTGCTGTCGACGAGGCCTGCCCACCATGACGTATCGATGACTCTTCGCGTCGACAAGGTGGCCGACGGAAGGGTGTATCACAGCAGCCGTTACGAGTTGACCATGCCGAGGGGGCCACTGTTGGTTGCGGTGACCTCGTCACCCACGCACACGACCGCGCTGTCGGACGCATGTCCTGAGCTGTTCGACGTCGCGACGCTGACCACCGCGACGTCGTTCGACGAGGCAGTGAAGGCCTTCGGGGAGAAGCTCGAATGCTATGTCGAGCCGAGGTCCGGCGTGACGAAACGGGTCGAGTTCCGGAGGGTGGCGACGAACTCGGTCCGCAAATACATATCTCCGCCGGTAGGTATGACGGCGTCTGATCTGGTGCTCTTCCTCGCGGATCTCAGCCGGGAGGACGACGAATTTGTGAGGGTGCGGCACCACCTTCGTTGGTCACAGGACATCGCAGAGCACTTCTCGTGGTGGTACGCCGATCGTCCGATGTTCGTCAGAACTCTCACCATGGACATGAGAGAACTTGTGCGGAACCAAGGGCTGAAGGTGTTCGTACAGGTCTTCCTCGGCAGCGTCGAGAACCTGATGCTCGATGCGGAGGACGGGTACCTCTCGCTTCGGCTGGACCGGTGGGTGGTGCAAGGGCAGGGCGCAGTGGTGGTTTGGTGATCAGCTCATCGCTTCTCGCCACAGCAACGCCACCCCGTGCCCCGGCAGCAACCACGACCGCACGTCCAGGTCGTCCAACTCGCCGGCCTCCAACCACTGCGCGGACGTCGTGGCCGACCGGAAGGTGAAGGGCATGACCCGGAACTCGTGCCTGGGGGACTGGTCGACCGCGAGCCCGGTGGCGTCGAAGCTGATCGTGTCCACAAAGGACGGATAGGGCGACTGCCAGTAGCAGAAGCCGTCGTTGGTGCGCTGCAAGGTGCGGGACCAGACGGTGAGTCCGCGGATCGCGCGCACCACGTGGTCGTCGGCGATGCCGTTGAGATCGCACTCGAAGATGCGCAGATCGCTCATGTGATCCAGCGGGCTGAGCTTGCCCAGCGGGCCCGTGGACTCGCGGAAGAACGTCAGGTAGTTGCTCCACTGGTCGAACCTCACCTCGACCGGTGGGATCTGACTGGGTTCGGCCGAGCGGCGCTGACCTTCGTGGTCGAGGTAGTCGATGGCGATCTGGGTGGAGTGGCGCAGGTCGTCCACGGACTCGAGGAACAGCGACGAGTCCGGGATGAAGTAGAGCTCGAACAACGGATAGCGGCAGGCGGCGCTGATGGTGTCGCGCAGCGTGGCGTTGGAGGTGGCGAAGATGACGAAGCGGTCGGCGGGGACGCTGTTGCGGAACTGGTACCGCTGCGTCGTCCTCAGGTGGTACGTCTTCGTGTCGATGCCCTGCAGTTCGAGCTTGACCGTGGTGCCGGTGCTGATCGTCAGGTCGTCGCCGCGCGGGCGCATGCCGTCGCCGCCGAGAACACCTGCCACCACGTCGTCGTTCGCGGCGTTCGGGCCGTACACGGACGAGAGGAACGTGCGCAGCACTTCCGCAGGCAGCAGGTGTTCGACGATGCCGGGTCCGGAGATCCGCCCGATCTCGGCGACCAGGCGCTTGTGCAGGAACAGTTCGTAGGCGCCGAGCAGGAAGCCCGCCAACGCCGGCAACGGCCAGAGCACCACCAACGCGTCGTGGAGCACGCTCCGTGAAGTGGGTTGCCACAGCAGCACGGCGGTCAGATCGGCAGCTGCGACAGCCAACAGCAGGAACGCGACGGCTAGCGCTTGTTTGTGCCTGCGCGCTAACACCACCTGGTCGCCGCCCCCTCACACCACCGGTTCTGCATACATGGTGGGAGTGAAGTGGGATCAGCGCCAGCCCCTTTCGGTCAATGCCGTATCAGCGGGTCTTGTTCCAGATCGGGTTGTCCGACACCCCGACGTAGGTGCTCAGCGTTGCTTTCGGCTTCGTGTCGTCGGTGGCGAGGTCGTTGTACAGGCCCAGCAGGTGGGTGGTCATCGCGCTTTTCGCGCCCACTTCGTCGTGCCGCCGGAGGAACCAGACGACCTGTTCGTGCTCGTTCGCCGAACGGTTGTGCACCTCGCGGGACGGATGAGCGTGCCGCTTGCAGTCCTGCAGGCCCGGCACGAGTGTCTGGTACATCTGCTCCAGCAGCTCGTTGTGCGACGCGCGGATCAGCGCCGAGTGGAACTCCTCGTCCGACTCGATCATCTCCTGCACGTCGTCGACGGGCGCCCGCTGGTAACGGCGGTTCAGCTTGGCCAGCTCGTCCAGTTCGCCGTCGCCGGCGCGAACAGCGGCAAGGCTCGCCGCCGTGGTCTCCAGCGCGATGCGCACTTCCAGCAGGTCCGTGAGGGAGAACTGCCTGGCGGCGAGCCTGCCCTCGAGGTGCTCCTCGACGGCGGCCAGGTCGGTGCGGCGCACGTACCAGCCCAGGCCGCGGCGCACCTCGACGATGCCCTGGAGCTGCAGTCGCTGAAGAGCTGTACGTAGCGACGACCTCGCGACATCCAGTTTGCGGGCCAGTTCGGGTTCCGTGGGGAGGCGATCGCCCGCTTTGAGAGTGCCGCCGATGATCTGCTCCCTCAGCTTCTGCTCGATGAGCTCCGGGAGAGGGCGGCGCGAATCCGGCGAGAGCGACCAGCTCTCGCCGAGATGGGACTCGTCGGCGGGCATTGGTTCAGTTTAGGCCTATCGCAGTCTGGTTGCAACTTGTCTGGCAACCTGGCGACCGTTGACAGACAACCTACAACACGGGACCCTAAGTACATGGCGAGACGCCCAGGACCGCCCACACCTGGGAGCACGGACTCGCCTAGTCGGGAGGGAATCGAGATGTCCGCAGGGAGTGCACTCGGAATCGCAGCAGCCGTCGCAGTCGCCGTCACCGCCATCGGATGGCGGACCGTGCTCACGATGGTCGCCGTCTCAGTGATCGCGCTTGCCGTCGTCGGCTTCGTGAACGTCACCAGCATCATGTTCAGCTGATGAGCAAAACCCGCTGATGAACAGAACCACCGGTGCCCGGATCGCGAACTCGCGGTCCGGGCACCGGTCCGTTCCGGCCTGTCCGCACGTAGTTCAGGGCATGAAGTCAGTAGAGTTGTCCGTCATCACGGCGTCGATCGGGCGGTGTCGTGACTCCATGGCGTCGGGGGACGTGAGTACGGGGTCTTCGGTGATGAGTTCACCCATCGCGAGCGCACATGCGTTGCATGCCGCGATCGCGCCTGCGGAAACACTGGTCGACGAGCGGCGCACGCTGTACCGCCTCGCAACCGGCTTGTTCGCGCCCGGCACGCAGTTGTCGGACAACCTCCTCGACCATCCGATCGTCCGGTACGAGATCGGCAAGGCCCTCGCGGGCAAAGGCGATCTCGACCAGGAGTTGCTGCGCGACGTCGCCGCCATGCGCGTGCGCGACGCCGGGTTGCCGGTCGCGGCGGATCCGGACGCCGCGAACCTGCTCGAGGCGCCGTTGCGGATCATCGCCCCACCGGGCACGTCGCCGCAGCCGCTGACCGAGGCGGACGGGGAGCGGTTCGAGGCGGCGCTGGCGATCGTGGCCGACGGAGTCCGTCTGCTGCGTCGGCTGGTACCGGAAACGGCCCGCGACCTGCTCGCGCACGTGTCGATGTTCGCCGTGCTCAAGAAGGAGACTTCCGGCGGCGTGGTGTCGGCCTCGTCGCGCTATGTGCCCGGCATCGTGCTGATCGACGAGCCCACCACGCCGATGGAGGTCGCCGAGGCGCTGGTTCACGAAGGTGCGCACGAGAAGTTCTTCGACCTGGCCATCACCAGGGAGTTCCTCGACGCCGGCGCCGAGGACGTGGAGTTCTTCGAAACCTCGTGGTCGCACGCCCGCTGGCCGCTGGAGCAGACGTTCGCCGCCTGGCACGCCTACAGTTGCCTCGCCCAGTTCTTCGAGTCGTGCGATGACGAGCCGCTGGGCCCGTTCTCCCTGCTGCCCAAGGCGCGGGAGCGGGCCGACGAGATCGGCCGCTGGCTGATCTCCCACGAGGCCGATCTGCGTGCCGACGCGCGATGGCTGTTGCGAGAGCTCACCGGCCAGTCGACCGCCGCCGAGCACGCCGATCTGAACCGAGGCGCGTCGATCGCGCATCACGTCCGCTTCCGCGTTCTGCCGGACGTGCGGTTCGAGCGCTCGACAACGGGGCGCGTGGTGGTGGGCCGTTTCGGGCAACCGCCGGAGATCTACTGGCTCGACTCCGACGCCGGCTGGGTGCTGGCGCTGCTCGGGGACGGGCGGGAGACGTCGTTCGACCACGTGCTGGCGAGCGCTGTGGACGAGTGGGGAGTGGAGTCCGGCTCTGCCGCACACCGTCTCACCGTCGCACTCCACTCGCTCATGGCGGCCTCGATCATCGAGCCGATGTCATGAGCGCCGGCTTCACTTCTGGGGGACATCCGATGATCAAACCAACTCGGCCGGTACGTCTGTCGCGCTCCAGAACGGGTGCAGTTGTGCGGCTTCCCGTGCCGCCGACGGGGGTACCCGTGCAACGGCCGGTGGTTCCGGTGGACTGGTTCCGGCGTATGCCGAACGGGGGAACCGTCTACACGCGACTTTCCTGAGTGTGGAAGTTTTCATGCTTGTCGCCTTGAAGCATTGAAACTTCTTATAGACAGAGCTAGTTCGCAGAAGTGTTTCCAGAACGCTTGTACTGTGCGACTGCTGAGTAGTTGCAGGTGAAGAGGGGTTGTACACTTCCGCATCCCGGCTTGCCGGGATGCCTGTTGACGCGCAGTTGCCCTCGAGTTCGCCTGGATCGCTATCGTCTGCTTTGGACGGTCGCCCTGGTCGTGTTCGAGGTCGGCGTGTCACGATTGATCAATCACCATCGGTTCGAGCTCGTACTTCAGGCATCCGGGAATTGGCAAGTCGTCGACGCCGTGCTGTGGGGGTCGCGCAGAATGCTCCGGGTGTCGTGCGTTCTCGGGCTCCCCACATCGAGAAGGAACCATGACCACCCCGAACCAGCCTCTTCGTCGGCCAGACTTCCCCCGCGGTGCCGGCGTGCCTGTTCCCCACCTCCCCACCGGGGCGGGCCCGGTGATCGGGCAGCCGGTCACCCCCGTTGACTGGTTCCGGCGCATGCCGAACGGTGGCACGGTGTTCCTCAAGCCCTCCGAGGGCGAGCGGAACGCCTGAGCTTCGTGCTCCAGTGTTGCCGAAGGGGCCGGTTCGCCGGCCCCTTCGGCGTTTGGTCGTTTGGGGATACGACTTCACAGACGCATAACAACTAGGCCACAAGGGGCACTGTTGATCGTCACCTAAGCCGTTCGGGGGACGTCGATCGTCTTAGATCGCGGCATCCCGCCGATCACCCCCACGGAGTAACACCATGCGCTTGACGCCCCTCAGAAGAGCCGGCCTGCTCGCTTCCGCCGCGGTGGCCGCTGTGGCCACGCTCGCCCTGTCGAGCACCGCGTCCGCTGACGAGCCGACGACGGACGACAAGCGCGCGACCCCGTACACCAAGAACATCGACATCAGGCACCCCGAGGCCTGCACCGTCGGTGGGTTGACCGGCGAGACGATCCACCCGAACGAGTTCACCTACACCGGCGGGGACAACCAGATCCACCTCAACATCACGGCGGTGCTCTCCGACAAGACGATCACCGGTGTGGTCGTCAAGGGTGGGCCCAACTTCAACGTCTACCTCGCCAAGGACCTCGGCGCCCTGCCGTGGAACGAGCTGCGCGCTCCGTTCAACGACGGTGGCCAGCAGCCGGAGATCAGCCACTGGTACGGCTGCGGCGTCAAGAAGGACACGTCGACCACCACGACCACCACCACGACGACGACCACCACGTCGGGGTCCGAGACCACGACCACCACGACCACCACCAGCGCCACCGAGACGGCTACGACGTCGTCGCAGGTTGCCGCGACCACGACGACCACCGCCGCGGCCGTGGCCGCGGGTGAGAGTCTGGCGTCGACCGGGTTCGGGTCCGCCTGGCTGGTCGGGCTCGGTGCGGCGCTGCTGGCCGCCGGTGCCGCCGTGCTGCTGGTGCTGCGCAGGCGTCGCGTCTAGGAGTTCTCCATCAGCACGCCCCAGAGCGTGCCGAAGTTGATGCGGGTTTCGACGTGGAACTCCACGTCTTCAGGAGCCGCCCCGCCGCCGTAGGTTTCCACGGCGCGCTGGGCGGCTTCTGCGCCTCTGGCGCCGGCCAGGCAGGCCAGGTCCCACGCCACGGGGCCGCGCCAGGTGTCCTCGAAGTCGTTCCAGACCGGGCCGGCGGCGGTCATCAGCACGTTGCCGTAGTGCGAGTCGCCGTGCAGCGGTTGGACGTCGTTGTAGTGCGCGTCCCACTCCGCCAGCAGCTCGGCGTGTCGTTCGCGGAACGGCGCCAGCTCGGGGACGCCGATGCTCTCCAGGTGGGCGAGCGTGTTCTCGACGTCGTCGAGAGGGCCGCGGACAGGTAGGTCACCCTCGTAGAGGCGCAGTTCGGCGTGCAGGTCGGGCAGGAGCTTGAGCACGTCCGGACGGCTCAGCTCGACAGAGGGATCGTGCGGGACGTACGTGCTGAACGTGAGCACGAAGCCGTCCACCGTGTGAGGCCCCGCAGGCAGTTCCTTAGAAGGCGTCACGACGGGTACGCCGCGTGAGGCCAAGAAGGCTGACAC
The DNA here is from genome assembly GCF_011067745.1 of Lentzea alba. Taxonomy (GTDB): domain Bacteria; phylum Actinomycetota; class Actinomycetes; order Mycobacteriales; family Pseudonocardiaceae; genus Lentzea; species Lentzea alba. Next base: position 446,251 of record NZ_JAAMPJ010000005.1, on the reverse strand, counting down.
CGAGAGGTCGCGGGCCAGGTGTGAGGCCACGGACGGGCGCACCAGGGCCGTGCGGCGCGCGATTCTGGCGACGACCGGTGCCGGGCGCAGGTGCACGATGACGTTGCTGCCGTCTTTCAGGACGACCGGGTCTGTGCAGACCACGCCGTGAGAGGCCGCCAACGACACTGCGACGCGCACGGCTGCAGAGGTGCTCACGGCAAGAAGGCTGGCATCAGCCCTGTGGGAGGAGCGACTCCATTTCCGCTATCTCCTTCTCCTGGTGGCTGACGACGTCCTGCGCGAGCTTGCGGGTCTCCGGGTCGGTGCCCGCGGAGAGGTGCTTCTGCGCCATCTCCACGGCGCCGCGGTGGTGCTGGATCATCAGCGAGAGCCACTGGCGGTCGAACTCGGTGCCGTCCAGGTCGGCGAGGTTGCCGAGGTCGACCATGCCGTGCGACTCGGAGTGGCCGTGCGAGGTGTGTGAGGAGGCCTGCACGGGGGCGTTCCACGTGCGGAGCCAGCCGTTCATGCGGTCGATCTCGGGCTTCTGCGCGCCCGCGATGCGCTTGGCCAGGTCGATCACGTGCGGGTTCTCGGTGCGGGAGGCGACCAGGTCGCTCATCTCCAGCGCCTGCTCGTGGTGGGGGACCATGCCCTGGGCGAACGCGACGTCCGCCGAGTTGTGCGTGGCGGGGGAACCACAGGCGGCCAACATCAGGACTGCGGCGGCAGCGGACAATCGGAGCACGGCGGCAGAATACGTGTGACCTGCGCTACGCCGCTGGCCACCGGGCATGGCCCACCCGAATGGAGCTGATCGGCTCCGTCTAATATCCCTCGGAGTTTCCCGAACGAACTGGTCCCACCAAGGCCTGGAGGCACCGTGACGGCCGTAGCCCCGCAGCCGATCGCAACGCGTCCTTATCCGACGCGCACTGCGGTCAAGGGGTCCTTCCTGCTGCGGATGTTCCGCACCACGGACCACAAGCAAATCGGCATCATGTACCTGGTCACCTCGTTCGCCTTCTTCATGGTCGGCGGCGCGATGGCCATGCTGATGCGGACCGAGCTGGCCCGGCCCGGCATGCAGTTCCTCAGCCAGGAGCAGTTCAACCAGCTCTTCACGATGCACGGCACCGTGATGCTGCTGCTGTACGCGACCCCGATCGTGTTCGGCTTCGCGAACTTCGTGCTCCCGCTGCAGATCGGCTCGCCCGACGTGGCGTTCCCGCGGCTGAACGCCTTCTCGTACTGGCTCTACCTCTTCGGTGGCCTGATCGTGATGGCGGGCTTCGTCACCCCCGGTGGCGCCGCCGACTTCGGCTGGTTCGCGTACACGCCGCTGTCGAGCGCCATCCACTCGCCCGGCGCGGGTGCCGACTTGTGGATCTCCGGCCTGGTGGTCGGTGGTCTCGGCACCATCCTCGGCGCGGTGAACATGATCACCACCGTGGTCTGCCTGCGCGCGCCCGGCATGACGATGTTCCGGATGCCGATCTTCACCTGGAACATCCTGGTGACGTCGGTGCTGGTGCTGCTCGCGTTCCCGATCCTCACCGCGGCGCTGCTCGGCCTGCTGGCCGACCGCCATCTCGGTGCGCACGTGTTCGACCCCGCCAACGGCGGCGTGATCCTGTGGCAGCACCTCTTCTGGTTCTTCGGACACCCCGAGGTCTACATCGTCGCCCTGCCGTTCTTCGGCATCGTGTCGGAGATCTTCCCGGTGTTCAGCCGCAAGCCGATCTTCGGTTACAACGGCCTGGTCTACGCGACGCTCGGCATCGCGGCCCTGTCCGTCGCGGTGTGGGCGCACCACATGTACGCGACCGGCGCCGTGCTGCTGCCGTTCTTCGCCTTCATGACGTTCCTCATCGCTGTTCCGACCGGTGTGAAGTTCTTCAACTGGATCGGCACGATGTGGAAGGGCCAGCTGACGTTCGAGACGCCGATGCTGTTCTCGATCGGCTTCATCGTCACGTTCCTCTTCGGTGGTCTGTCCGGCATCCTGCTGGCCGCGCCCGCGATCGACTTCCACGTGTCCGACACGTACTTCGTCGTGGCGCACTTCCACTACGTGCTCTACGGCACGATCGTGTTCGCGACCTTCGCGGGTATCTACTTCTGGTTCCCGAAGATCACCGGCCGCTTCATGGACGAGCCGCTCGGCAAGCTGCACTTCTGGACGACGTTCCTCGGCTTCCACGCGACGTTCCTCGTCCAGCACTGGCTGGGCAACGAGGGCATGCCGCGCCGGTACGCCGACTACCTCGCGTCCGACGGCTTCACGACGCTGAACATGATCTCGACGATCGGCGCCTACATCCTGGGCGCGTCGACGCTGCCGTTCATCTGGAACGTCTTCCGGAGCTACCGCTTCGGTGAGGTCGTCACGGCGGACGACCCGTGGGGCTACGGCAACTCGCTCGAGTGGGCCACGTCGTCCCCGCCGCCGCGGCACAACTTCACCGAGCTGCCCCGGATCCGTTCGGAGCGCCCGGCGTTCGAGCTGCACTACCCGCACATGATCGAGCGCATCCGGAACGAGGGTCACGTGACCTTCACCGGCAAGACGATCGCGCACAAGGACGCCAAGCCCGCTCCCTCGGAGCTGGCGGCCGCGGCCATCAAGTCGGGTACGGCGTCCGAGAAGGACGACGCGGAGCACGACAAGTAACCTGCAGTTCACAGGTTCAACGACGAGCCCCGGCCGCTGCGCGCTGCCGGGGCTCGTTGCGTCTTACGAGGAGACGACGACGTGAAAACGCCCGTGCTCATCACCGTGACCGGCCCCGACAAGCCGGGTGTCTCCTCGGTGCTCTTCGCCGTGCTGACCAGGCACGGCGTCGAGGTGCTCGACGTGGAGCAGGTCGTGATCAGGGGACGGCTGGTGCTCGGCGCGCTGGTCTCGACCGACCACGACCCGGAGGGCCTGCAGGAGTCGGTCGAGCAGGCCATGGCCACCGTCGCGATGCACGTGGAGATCGAGATCGGCGCCGACTCGAAGCGCACCGCGCGCCTGGAGTCGTCGCACGTGCTGATCGTGCTCGGCCGCCCGGTGACGGCGAAGGCGTTCACCGAGGTGGCGCGCCGGCTTGCGTCGCTCGGCGTGAACATCGACGCGATCCGCGGTGTCGCCGACTACCCCGTCACGGGCCTTGAGCTGCGGGTTTCCGTCGCCGACGACACGCTGGAGAACGACGCGGAACTGCGGTCCGCGCTGGCCGACGTGTCGGTGCGGGTGGGCCTCGACATCGCGGTCGAGCGGGCCGGCCTGACCCGCCGGGCGAAGCGCCTGGTGGTGTTCGACGTCGACTCCACGCTGATCCAGGGCGAGGTGATCGAGATGCTGGCCGCGCACGTCGGGTGCGAGGAGCAGGTGCGCGAGATCACCGAGGCCGCGATGCGGGGCGAGCTGGACTTCGCCGAGTCGCTGCGCCGCCGCGTGGCGTTGCTGGAGGGACTCGACGCCAAGGTGCTGGACGAGGTCGGCGCCTCGCTCGAGCTCACGGCCGGCGCGCGCACGACGATCCGGACGCTCAAGCGCCTCGGGTTCTTCTGCGGTGTCGTCTCCGGCGGCTTCACGTCGGTGATCACGGGACTCGCCGACGAGCTGGAGCTCGACTTCTGCGCGGCGAACACGCTGGAGATCGTCGACGGCAAGCTGACCGGCAAGGTGGTCGGCGAGATCGTCGACCGGCCGGGCAAGGCCGTGGCGCTGCGCCGGTTCGCGCAGGAGGCCGGCGTGTCGCTGGCGCAGTGCGTGGCGGTCGGTGACGGCGCGAACGACATCGACATGCTGAACGCGGCCGGTCTGGGCATCGCGTTCAACGCCAAGCCCGCGCTGCGCGAGGTGGCCGACACCGCGTTGTCGCACCCGTTCCTGGACGCCGTGCTGTTCATCCTCGGCGTCACGCGGGCCGAGGTGGAGGCCGCGGACGCCGCCGACGGCCTGGAGCTGACCCGGCTGTGATGATTCTCGACCTGATCGCCTCCCGGAACTACGCCGAGGAGTCGGAAGTCCGCGCGATGCCGATGGTGTTGCGCATCGAACGCGTGGATCCGCCTTCCCGGACGGCGTTGCTGGAGGCCGCGGCCGCTTCGGCGGTCGCGGTGTGCCTCGACCCGCGTGCCGACGTCGGCGGGGAGTGGCACGAGGCCGTGCGCGCGTGGGTGGCCGGGCGGATTCGCAAGGTGTCGCGGCGGGCCCGTGGCGTGCAGTGGGACGCGGTGCAGGAGCTGCCGGGCGTGACGATCACCGTGGACAGTGCGTCGGTGCGGTCGTTGCTGCCCGTGCTGGTGTCCGAGACGCCTCGGGAGGTCGCGAAGCTGCAGATCTCCGGCTCCGACCTGCCGGCGGACGAGCCAGGGGCGGTTCCTGAGGGAGCGCGGCTGCTGTACGTGAACCCGCGGGTCGAGATGTCCGCGGGCAAGCTCGCGGCACAGGTGGGGCACGCGTCGATGTTGCTGGCGCCGCACCTCTCGGTGTCCGAGCTGAAGGCGTGGGCCGCGCTGGACTACCGGTGTGCCGTGCGGACACCGTCCGTGGCCGAATGGGACTCGCTGATCCACCGCGGCGACGTCGTGGCCGTGCGGGACGCGGGGTTCACGGAGGTCGAGCCGGGCACGACGACGGTACTTGCTGTTTGAGATGGGCCTGATCGGGTAAATCCCCGGCTCGTGGGCTTACTCGACGTGCTCGACGCGAGGCTCGGTGACGGGCTGGAGAACGTGCTGTGCTCCCACCACGCCCGCCGGCTGCGGCGGCTCGGGTGGGGCGAGGTGATGGACGGCGATGCGACGGGGTGGTTCACCCCGCGCCGGACTGTCCAGCACGGCAGCAAGATCGAGGTCCTGATCGACGGCGCCACGGCGTTTCCCGTTGTGGCGCAGGCGATCGAGAACGCGCAGAAGTACGTCCACATCGCGAACTGGCACGCTTCGCCGGACTTCCGGCTGACCCGCGAGCCGGGCGCGCCGCAGCTGCGCGAGCTGCTTTCGGCTGCCGCGGAACGGGTTCCGGTGCGCGTGCTGCTGTGGGCGGGCCCGCCGATCCCGTTCTTCGAACCGACCCGCAAGCGCGCTCTGGCGGCGCAGAAGGCGTTCTGGGAGTGCGGTGCCGTCCGGTGCGAGCTGGACGCGCGGGAACGAACCCTGCACTGCCACCACGAGAAGATCGTGATCGTCGACGACGTGGCGTTTGTCGGCGGTCTCGACATGACCGCGGTGGAGGGCGACCGGCACGACTCGCCGGAGCACCCGCCGCGCGACCTCGGCTGGCACGACCACGTGGCGCGGCTGGAGGGCCCGGTGGTGGCCGAGGTGGCGGGACACTTCGCCGCGCGGTGGCTGGAGATCGCGGGCGAGACCCTGCCCGCACCCGAGGTGCCGCCCGAGGCCGGACCGTCGTCGGTGCAGCTGGTGCGCACGATTCCGGAACGGACCTACGGTTTCGCCCCGCACGGCGACTTCAGCCTGCTCGACTCGTACCTGCGGGCGTTGCGGTCGGCCAAGTCGTTGATCTACGTGGAGAACCAGTTCTTGTGGTCGCCGGAGATCACCGAGGTGCTGATCGAGAAGCTGTGCCGGCCGCCGACACCGGAGTTCCGGATGGTGCTGGTGCTGCCGCAGAAACCCAGCAACGGCGCCGACACCACGCGCGGTCAGCTCGGCCGGTTGCTCGACGCCGACGTCGATCGGCGGCTCGTCGCTGCAACCCTTGTCGCACACGGCGATGCTCCGGTCTACGTACACGCCAAGCTGGCCATTGTGGACGATGAATGGCTCTCGGTCGGCTCGGCGAACCTCAACGAGCACTCGCTGTTCAACGACACCGAGGTCAACGTGGTGACCGACGACCCGGAGGTCGCTCGGTCGACCCGGCTGCGGTTGTGGTCGGAGCACCTCGGCGCCGACGTGTCGGGGCCGGTCGACGAGGTGGTGGACGGCGTGTGGAGACCCGCCTTGGAGGGGCGTTCGCGGGTGATGCCGCTGCCCGGGGTGTCGCGGCGATCCGGAAGGTTGCAAGGACCGTTACGTGGATTGCTGGTCGACGGCTGATCTCTGGGGCTAGTTTGGCGACGTGGCCAACGAGGTGACGATCCCGCTGTTGCCGTGCGCCTCCATCGACGAGGTCGCCGAGTTCTACGTGATGCTCGGGTTCACGGTCACGTATCGGCAGTACCGGCCGAACGCCTATCTGTCGGTGCAACGCGAGGAGATCAACCTCCATTTCTTCGGCATACCGGGCTACGACCCGTCTGCGTCGTACAGCTCGTGTCTGGTGCAGGTGGAGGACGTGCGGGAGCTGTACGACGCGTTCGCCCACGGCATGCGCGCGGTGTACGGGCAGGTGCTGCTCACGGGGATTCCGCGGATGACCCGGCCACGCCGCGACGGGTTCCTGATGGTCGACCCCGGCGGGAACTGGATCCGGGTGGTGCCGGCGATGCGGGAGCCCGTGTCGAGCAACGGGCTGACGCGCGCGTTGGACAGCGCGGTGACGTTGGCCGGGTCGCACGGGGCGGAGCGGCAGGCGTTGAAGATCCTCGAAGGGGCGTTGGTGCGGGAGGTGCACGCCTCGGAGGAGGAACGGGAGTCGGCGCTGGAGTTCCGCGACGAACTGCTCGAACGCCTCGGGCTCAGGTATTAGACCGGCTGCTTGATGCTTTCGATGATCCGCGCGAAGCCTTCCTTGCCGCGGCCCGCGTCGATCTGACGCTGGATGAGCCGCTGGACCGCGGCGACCATCTCGGTGCTGATGCCCTGGTCGGCGCTGGCGGCCAGGATGTTGCCGAGGTCGGAGAACTCCAGGCTCTGCTGCCCTGGGACGGTGTAGTCGCCGCCGTCGACGACCTCGGCGAACCCGTGGAAGCCGCCGGTCATGGCGGTCAGCCAGGGTGCGGCCGCCGAGGCGAACTCGCGCGCTGTGATGCCGGCCGGCGCCACCATGGCGGCGCCGTGCAGGAACCCGGCGAACATGACGTACATGCCCGAGAGCAGGGCGAGGTCGTACAGGGAGGCCAGCCCGGCGTCCTCACCGAAGTAGGTGCTGGTGCCCCACAGGTCGAGCAACGGCTGGTACTCGTGGAACACCTCGGCCGACCCGCTGTAGAGGATCGACGACCCCGGCTGGCCGATCATGTGCGGCACGGCCATGATGCCGCCGTCCAGGTAAGCGATCCCGGCGTCCGCCGCCCAGACGGCTGCCTTCCGTGACTGGGCCGGCGTCGTCGTGGTCACGTTGATCAACACTCGTCCGGCGAGCTCGTCGGTGAGCGGATCGAGCACCTCGTGCACGGAAGCGTCGTCGAACAGGCAGGCGATCACCACCTGGCTGTCCCGAACCGCGTCACGGGCCGTGGCCACGGCGTTGGCGCCGAGCGCGACGAGGGCGTCCGCCCTGCCCGGTGAACGGTTCCAGACCGTCGTCGGATGTCCTGCCTCGACCAGGGCGGTAGCGAGGGCGCTGCCCATCGCGCCCAGCCCGAGAACGCTCACCTGGACGCTGTTGTCCGCTGTCATTTTCCGGATTTCCCCTCGTGTTCGTCGTTCGGAGGAATCCTCTCCGGCACGGAAAGCGTTGACCAGTACGGACTATTTAGTGGGGTACGCACCAGCGAGTAAGTCTTGGGGGTTGGAATGGCAGCACGACGTGGTCCTTACATCTGTGGCATCGACGCCGCGATGGACGTCGTCTCCGGCAAGTGGAAGTCGCTGATCCTGTGGGAGTTGCACCACTACGGCACCCGCCGGTTCGCCGAGCTCCGGCGCGGGCTGCCGGGCGTCAGCGAGAAGATGCTGATCCAGCACCTGCGGGAGATGGAGGAGGACGGCCTCCTGCACCGCGAGGTGTACGCCGAGGTGCCGCCCAGGGTCGAGTACTCCCTGACGGAGCACGGTGTCTCTCTCAACGCCGCGCTCGCCGCTCTGGGGGAGTGGGGTGCTGAACGCATCCGGCGGATCGGGGCGGAGAAGGTCGTCGTCGATGTTGCCACGGCTTAATCTACATAGGTAGTATTGGTGGCGTGGAGCCACTGCAACGCATCGGCAAGGCCACCGTTGACGTGCTCGAGGTGCTGCTCGGCACCGACGAGCCGCGCTGGGGGCTGGAGATCATCAAGCTGACCGGGCGGCCGTCGGGCAGCGTTTATCCGTTGCTGGACCGGCTGGAGCGGGCCGGTTGGGTGACGTCGACGTGGGATGACGACGCCGAACGGCGTGGGCCGCGCCGACGGATGTACCGGCTGACGGCCGAGGGGGCCGCGGAGGCTCGCAAGGTCGTGGCGCGGGCTGCTCCGGCGCCTCGGTTCGTGCCCAGGGCGGCGCAATGAGAGGCGCGTTGTTGTTGGTGCGGTTCGCGGCGGCGGTTGTGGGTGATGACCGCTATCGCGAGCAGTGGGAAGCGGATGTTGTCGGGGCGCGCGGGCTCGGCATGTCGCCGTTGGGGGTGGCGTTCGGGGCGTTGCGCGCTGTCGTTTCCATGCCTTCGAAAGGGGTTGCTGTGGCTGGGATTGGCCCGTTGGGCATGGCGTTGAAGCACGCCGGCACGTCGCGTGGGCGTGTGCTCGCCATTGCTGTTGTGTCGGCGTTGTTGTTGCTGGGCGGCGTTGTCATGTTGTTTGCTTGAGCAAATTGCTCGGTGTCGTTTCGGCGGGACCGGGCTTAGCTTCGGGCGGTGGCGAACGAACTGACAATTCCGCTCCTGCCCTGTCCTTCCATCGACGAGATCGCGTCGTTCTACGAGATGCTCGGCTTCTCGGTCACCTACCGGCAGACGCGGCCGAACCCGTATGTCGCTCTACGGCGTGAAGACATCAATCTGCACTTTTTCGGGATGGACGACTACGACCCGGCGCAGTCGTACAGCACGTGCGTGATCATCGTGCAGGACACCGGCCCGCTGTTCGAGGCGTTCGCGGCGGGGATGCGTTCTGTCCACGGCAAATTGCTCATGTCCGGCATTCCGCGGATGACCCGGCCGCGGCTGCGCAACGACAGGTACACCGGGTTCACCGTGGTCGATCCGGGCGGCAACTGGATCCGGATCAACAAGGCGGTTCAGGAGCCTGAAGCGACTTCGAAGCTCGCCAAGGCCATGGAGGACGCCGCGCGGCAGGCTGACGCGCGCGGTGACGAGCGTCAGGCGTTGAAGATCTTGGAAGGCGCGCTTCGTCGCGCTGACGCGGCCGATCCCGGGCTCGTGGAAGCCCAGGGGTACCGCGACGAGTTGAACGAGCGGATCAAGGGGTCTGAGGAGTCTGGGCCGCGTCCAACCGCTTGAGCGCGGCCCTGACCACCTCGGGGTCGTAGGTCGTCCAGAACGGGGGCAGTGAGGCGCGCAGGAAGCCGCCGTAACGGGCCGTGGCCAGCCTCGGGTCGAGGATGGCCACCACGCCCTTGTCCGACATCGACCGCAGCAACCGGCCGGCGCCCTGGGCGAGCAGCAGCGCCGCGTGGGTGGCCGCGACCGTCAGGAAGCCGTTGCCGCCACGCGAGTTGACGGCTTTCTGGCGCGCGGAGGCCAGCGGGTCGTCCGGGCGCGGGAACGGGATCCGGTCCATGATCACGAGCTGCAGGCTGGGGCCCGGCACGTCCACGCCCTGCCACAGCGACAGCGTGCCGAACAGGCACGTGCGCTCGTCCTCGCTGAACTTCTTGACCAGCAGGCCCGTCGCGTCGTCGCCCTGGCAGAGGATCGGGTGGTCGAGCTTGTCCCGCAACGCTTCCGTGGCCGCCTTGGCCGCGCGCGTCGACGAGAACAGCCCGAGCGCCCGGCCGCCGGCCGCGTTCACCAGGCCCTCGATCTCGTCGAGGTACTCCGGCGGCAACCCGTCGCGCCCCGGCTGAGGCAGATGCCTCGCCACGTAGAGGATGCCGCTCGACCCGTGCTGGAACGGGCTGCCGACGTCGAGCCCCGACCACTTCGGACCGTCGATGTCCTTGTCCGTCGCCGCGCCCTCGATCTTCTTGACCTTCTCCGACGGTGGCAGCCCCCACTGCCGCGCCATCGTGTCGAAGGCGCCGCCGAGCGTGAGCGTCGCAGACGTCAACACGGTGGTGCGCTTGGCGAACAGCCGTTCTCTGAGCAACCCGCCCACGCCCAGAGGTGCGACACGGAGCGTTGGCGCCTTCTGGTTGAAGTCGCCCGACACCCACACGACGTCGCGCTCCTCGTCGAACGCTTCGAGGATGCGCACCGCGCAGTCGTGGACCTCCTCCAGCAACGCCAGCGCGAGCTTGCGCGCCGTCGCCCCGTCCGGGTCCTCCTTGCGCTCCGGCCCCATCGCCGACATGCAGTTGTGCGAGGCGTCGCGGGTGGCGGCGAGCGCGCCCGCGAGTGCCCTGGGCAGCGCATCGAGGCGGCCCGCCGGCATGTCCTCGAGGATCATCGCCAGTCCGTCACCGGCCTCGGCGAGCCGGTCCGCGATGTCCTGGTCGATGAGCCTTCCGCAGCGCCTGGCCGCGATCGCGACCGACGCCCCGCTCAGCTCCTCGGTGGCCACCGACGTGATGCGGTCGACGAGGTCGTGCGCCTCGTCGATCACCACCACGTCGTGGTCCGGCAGAACCTGGTAGCCCTCCAACGCGTCGATGGCGAGCATCGCGTGGTTCGTGACCACCACGTCCGCCTTGCCCGCCTCGGCCCGCGCCCGTTCGGCGAAGCAGTCGGACCCGATCGGGCACTTCGACACGCCCAGACACTCCCGGGCCGTGACGCTGACCTGCCGCCACGCCTGCTCGCTGACGCCGGGCACCAACTCGTCGCGGTCGCCGGTCTCGGTGTCCGACGACCACTGGTGCAGCCGCTTGACCTCGCGCCCCATCTTCGAGACCGCGAACGGGTCGAACAGCGCCGCGTCGTCCGGCTCCTCGGGCGCGCCGTTGTGCACCCGGTGCATGCACAGGTAGTTGCGCCGCCCCTTGAGGATGGCGAACGTGGGCTCCCGCCCCAGATCCTTCTTCAGGGCCTTGGCCAGCCGCGGCAGATCCCGGTCGACGAGCTGCCGCTGCAGCGCGATGGTGGCCGTGGAGACCACCACCGTCTCGTCCTCCGCCACCGCGTGCCGGATCGACGGCACCAGGTACGCCAACGACTTGCCCGTGCCCGTGCCCGCCTGCACCGCGAGATGCTCGCCCGTGCGGATGGAGTGGTCGACGGCCTCGGCCATCTCCACCTGACCGGGACGCTCCGCGCCGCCGACGGCGTGGACGGCGGTTTCGAGCAGGCTCAGGGTGGGGGGAACTTCAGGCACGAGACAGACCGTACCCGGCAGGTCCGACAGTCCCCGTCAGGCGTCGCGGACCGGTCCGCGCCACCGGCGAGCTGGCAGGTCCGGTGTGTGTATGGCAGGACCCCGGCAAAGTCCCGTCAGGCCATCTGCCTGCCAATGGCGTCTGCAAGTACCACCAACTCAACATCAACAAGCACTTTGCTACTGCAAACTGGTCTTGCTCATCTCGCCCCCACGCAGCGCCCGGCTTAGCCATGTTCGGTAACTGTCGAACATGTTGGGTGTAGTTGACGGCGATTTGATCAAGGGTTGGTAGTACTTGCAGACGCCCCACCAGCAGAAACGACTTTGCCGGGGCCCTGGGGTGGGCGAGGCGGCGGACGGCGTGAGGCGGTGTGAGCCGTCTCTGATCACGCGGGTCGACGCCTAGTTGGCCGCCACACGGTTGATGGTGTCGCACGCACGGGCCGCCGCCGCGCGCCGCTGACGGCTCAGTCGCCCCCGCCTCCGCCGCACCCGCCACCACAACCACCGCCGCTGTCGCCGCCGCCGTCACTGCCGCACGAACTCGACGAACAGCCACTCCCGCAGCTGCTGCTGGACGACGTGTCGCGATGCGGCACCATTCCGACCATCACCGGGGTCAGGCCGAACATCCCGGCGATCGCGAGACCGCCGGCGCGGCCCCGCAGCCCCCTCGACGCGACCGCGCCCAACGGGTCCTGCGGGCTCACCCGTCGTTGCGTGCGCTTCACCAGGCGGTAGCCGGATCGGGTCCGCAGGCGGCCGGGATCGCGCGCGCTCAGCACCGAGGCCCAGACGAACACCAGTGCCCCGGCCGCGAAGAAGTACCAGAACGGGTGCTCGGTCACTCGTGGCACGGGGAGTTCCAGCAGGAGCTCCGCGGCCACGAGGCGGAGGACCCCGGCCAGCACGAGGCCGGCGCCCAGCAGGAACAGCCACGGGTACAGCCTCGGGCGCCACGAGCGGCGGCGCCGGAGCAGGCCGCGGTCGGCCAGGTGGGCGCGCAGGCCCGCTGCCTCGGGGGAGACCGCCGCGCTGTGCAGGACGTCGTTCAGCGGGCGGCCGTAGCGCAGGCCGTTCAGGATCTGGGCTTCCAGGGGCGAGGAAGGGCCGCGGCCCGGCACGTTCACGGCGCTCGCCACGCCGTCGCGCGAGATCCGGACCAGGCCGGCGTGCAGCAGTCTGGCCAGCGCCACCTCGGCGGCGCGGGCCGGGCCGCCCGCCAGGCAGCCCAGCTCCTCAGGGGTCACGTGGAATTCTCGACCGCCGGGCTCACGTCGTTACGTCAGCCAGGATTCGGTCGAACAAGGGCTTCCAGCAACTGACGAGGTTGTCACGGCAGTAGGACGAGACCTCACATCACGCACGAGCCATAAACGTGCGCGCCCAAGCTACCGACGGCGCAGCAACGCCCAGGTGCCCGGCAGCACGCCCGCGGCCAACGCGATCTTCAGCGCGTCGCCGAGCAGGAACGGCAGCACGCCAACGGCAACGGCCTTCGACAACGACATGCCCGTCGCCGCCATCAGCCAGGGCACGCCGACCGAGTAGATCGCCAGGTTGCCCAGGGCCATCGTGCCCACCACGCGCAGAGGCGTGCGGTCACCACCACGTCCGGCCAACGCGCCCACGAGCGCACCCGCGAACACGAAGCCAACGACGTAACCGAGCGACACGGGCGCACCGGACGTACCGCCCTGGAACCACGGCACGCCCGCGACGCCCGCGATCAAGTACAGGAGCATCGAGGTGGCGCCGCGCTGCCAACCCAGGGCAGCGCCGACGAGCAACGCCGCGAACGTCTGGCCGGTCAGCGGCACGGGGCTGCCGGGGATCGGCAGCGCCACCTGTGCGGCGAGGCCGGTGAGCGCGGCGCCGGCGACCACCAGGGTCAGGTCGCGGACGAGGGCGCCCGGCACGAAGTCGGCGAGCACGGTGCGACGAGGCGCTAGTGCGAGAGTCACGGTCCCTCCCAGGCGGAATCGAGAGGACCTGAGGTTAACCATGGAAACTCGAGAACGTCTTTGTTCGATCTCTACAAAGTGACCGGTTACACATCGAGTGCGACCTTGCCGGCCGTGCGCTCCTCGTTGCGACGGGTCTTGGTCCAGCCGTTGTTGCCGCGCACCAAGCGGATCAGTGCGCGCCACGACGTGATGTAGAAGGTGTAGATGTACAGCGCGTAGCCGAACCCGTACCCAATGCTCTTCCAGAACCCAACGGGCACACAGCGTGCACGGTAGACCGGTCCCCACAGGACGAACGGCAAGAGCCCGAACGCGCCGTACACGGTGAACAGGATCCACGCGCCGTCAAAGAACCACGCCACGACTTCGGACGGCGACACGACGAACCGGTACGCCATCATGGCCATCGGGATCGGGTAGATCAGCGTGCCGAGCAACTGCATCCACGGTTGTGCGAGGTAGTACATCATCTCCGCGGCACCAAGAGTCGTCAGGTGCTCGGAGTCCCAGATGCGCCTCAGATAACGCATGCACTGCATGGTTCCCTGGCCCCAACGGGTGCGTTGGGCCAAGAAGCGGCGCAACGAGTACAACGCCTCCTGGTTCACGTGAGTGTCCAACGAAAACCCCGTGTGCCAACCCGCGGTCAACAGGTGCACGCCGAGTTCGAAGTCCTCCAGCAACGACCCGCGCCACGGACTGCCGGTCGGCCCGGCGATCGAGTCCAAAGCGGACAGCCGGGTGAACTGACCGTTGCCGCCCATGGAGATCGTGCCGGTGGCGCCGCGCGACATCTGGATCGCCGCGATGGCCGTGCGGAACTCCAGGTCCTGCATTCGCACCAGGCCGGCACCGAACGCGCGCCGCCACCACGACACACCCGGCTGCCGCTGACCCGCGTTGATCATCCGCACGTCCACCTGCACGGCACCGATCCGCGGATTGCCGAAAAGATGAGCGGCCGCACAGACTTCCAGGCAGTTGGGAGCCGGACGACCGTCCGCGTCCACCACCACGACGATCGCACGGTCGGCGTCCGCGCGTCGGCCCATCCACATCTTCAGCGTGCGGTAGGCATCGTTCAACGCGTTGCCCTTGCCAGTACGGGCATACGGGCGTTGGCGCTGCACGAGATGAATCTGAGGATCTCGCACACCGCCGTTGCGCTTCAACGTCCGTACGACTCCGGCAGTGCGATCGTCGGAGTCGTCGTCGATGACCCACACGTGCGCGATGGGGAACGTCTCGCGCAGGTACCGGATCGTGTCGCCGATGACTGCCTCTTCGTCGCGGCACGGCACGAAGAAGTGCCACTCCAACGACGAAGGCTCGCCAAGAGGTGCCGGTTTGCGTCGCAAGTACGGCACCACGATCACGAACACGTACGTCACGAAGGCGACGCTCATCGTCAGAGCGAGTGCCTGCGTGAACCCGAGAACGAGGTCGAGGCTCACTTGCGCGTGGCCAGCCAGACGAACGCGACCAACGCGGCCGCGCCACCGAACACGCTCACCATCGACCCGAGCAGCGTGTGGCCCCAGTAGTAACCCGTGTCGACACCCAGCCACTGCACCAGCCCGACGAGAGTCAACACCCGGAACTGGTTCACGATCACGACAGCGAGCGCCGCGACCCCCAACGCGAACAGCACGCGCGACTGGATGCGCGGGCGCAGGGCGATCATCACCGCTCCCACCACGATCAACGGCAGCACCAGGAACGCGGACGTGCACTCCGGTGTCATGCGCAGACCCAGCGGCGTGTCCGAGCCCAGTCCGAAGTAGACGGTCTGCCGTTCGGGGACCACGTCCACGCCGTAGGAGCTGATGACGCTGAGGACCGCGCCGGACAGCGAGATCTCCGCCGTGCGGTACAGGCGGTGTGCGAACACGAGTCCCGCGGCAACGGCGAGCAGGACGACCACCGTCACCCGGCTCGGGAATGCGGTGCGGCGCACGGCAAGCGTCACCCGAGGATCCTTTCCACCGATGAGGGAGCGCCCAGACGGGCTACTTGACGTTCCATCGGTAGACGGAACGTCAGACCTCACCCCCGGATCGGGTGACGCCGTAACCGGAAATTGATCTAAAAACCCACGATGAGTGGCGCCGATTGGGCGAGTCGAGTGGTCGTGTCGCCCGATACGGGGAGTAACCCTCAGTTCCCTCGAAAGAAAGCCGATGCCGGTAATTGCCCCCGGAAAGCGTGAAACCACAGTGGTATCAGCGTGCCCTGGGGCCGGAGGAATCAAGGGAAGGAGTTTCATGCGTGTCCGAATGACGGGACTGGCTGGGGTCATCGCGATTGCCGCACTCCTGGTCGGTGCCGCACCTGCTTCGGCCGCTCCGGGGGACGCCTCGGCGTACGGTGCGAGGCTCAACGTGACGCTGCTCGGCAACCCCGCGGTCAACGCGGAACCGTTCGCCGCCGCCAACGCGAACGGGCCGACGCAGAACACGTTCGCCGGCGTCGATCTCACCGGGATTCTGAAGACCGGCCTGATCAACGCCTCCGCGTCGCGGGACGAGAAGTCCGGCGGCGTGTACTCGCGGGCGAGCACCGCGGACGTCCGGGTCGACCTGCTCTCCAAGGTCACCGGGAAGATCTCCGCCGAACTGGTGGAGGCGGAGTGCGCGGCGACCCAGAAGGGTCTCGTCGGCAAGTCCAAGCTCGCGGGCGTCAACCTCGGCAAGCTCGGCCAGGTCAACGCCGATCCAGCGGCCAACACCAAGCTCGACGTCCAGCTGGCCGGCATCAAGATCGCTGAAGTGATCTTCAACGAGCAGATCAAGAACAACGACGGCAGCCTCACCGTGAACGCGATTCACATCAAGCTGCTGCAGGGCGTGCTCGGCTCCATCGGCACCGGCGACGTGATCATCTCGTCCGCCACGTGCGGCCCCGCCGGCCTGCCCATCCCGATGGCGTCGGGCGCGGGCCTGTGGATCGGCCTCGGCCTGCTCGGAGTCGTCTCCGCTCCGGTCGCTTTCGTGGCGCTGCGCCGCCGCGCGTCGCTGAACGCGGCTTAAGGAGCGGCAGATGTACAAGGTCCCCGGTACCGGCATCGGTGTCGGCACGGGCGTGGGTGCCCTCGCGGTCACCGGCGCGGACGTGACGTGGTGGATCGTCGCGGGAATCGTCCTCCTCGTCGCGGGTGCGTTCCTCCTGCACTCGACGCGGAAGAGGCGCCGTGCGGTCCCCGTCAAGACCAGACCGAACCGAGCCGGCTGACACGGCTCGCCCGGGATTGCCCCCGCTCCCGGGCGAGCCTCCCGGTCTCCTGCGAGAAGAGGACAACGGTGAGGAAAGAAGTTCTGCTGGTGGCCGGCACGAGGCCGGAAGCCGTGAAGATCGCCCCCGTCGCGATCGCGTTGAGGGGGCACCCCGGCCTCCGTCCCACGATCGTCCACAGCGGACAGCACTCCGGCATGGTCGAGCAGGCGCTGGACGCGTTCGACCTGGTGCCCGACCTGCGGCTGGACGTGCCGCGGCACACCGGAACGCAGGCCGAGCTGGTCTCCCGGCTGTTGCCCGAGTTCGACGCCGTGCTGGAGGAGCGCGACCCCGCCGTCACCCTCGTGCAGGGCGACACCACCACCACGCTGGCCGCGGCGCTCGCCTCCTTCTGGCGCGGAATCCCCGTGGCGCACCTCGAAGCCGGTCTGCGCACCGGTGACCTCTACGGCCCGTTCCCCGAAGAGGGGACCCGGCAGATGATCTCCCGCATCACCTCGCTGCACCTCGCGCCGACCGACGACGCCGCCAACGCGTTGAACACGGAATCCCTGCCGGACAGCCACATCGTCGTCACCGGCAACACCGTCGTGGACGCCGTGCAGCGCGTCGCGGCCGCCGACGTCCCCGCGTCCAGCCCGGACCTGGTCGCCCTGGAACGCAGCCTCGACGCCAACGGTGGCCGGCTCATGCTCGTCACGGTGCACCGCCGTGAGTCGTGGGGTCGTCCGCTCATGCGCGTGCTCAACGCCGTGCGCTCCATCGCCGACCGGCACCCCGATCTGCACGTGTTGATCCCCGCGCACCCGAACCCCGGTGTGCGCGAACAGGTCGTGTCGCTGTTGGGCGGACACGAACGAGTCGTCATCACCGATCCGTTGGACTACCCGGACCTGGTGCGGGTCCTCAAGCGCGCGGCCCTCGTGCTGACCGACTCCGGCGGCATCCAGGAGGAGGCGCCCACGTTCGGCGTGCCGGTGCTGGTGCTGCGCGAGACGACCGAACGCATGCTCGCCGTCGACGCCGGGTGCGCCTGGCTCGTCGGCACCGACACCACCCGCATCCTCGCCGAGGCGGGCTGGGTGCTCGGCTCCCGGTTGCGGCTTCCCCTGGGGCGCAACCCGTTCGGCGACGGGCGTGCCGCGGTGCGGGTGTGCTCCGCGTTGGAGAGGCTGGCAGGCCTCCCGACCGCTCTGCCGCGCCGGGAGCCGTTCGCCACCCTTGTGGGTGTCCGCTGAGGACTACACGAACGGGTGACTTGGGCGCTGAGCGGTTATCACCGCCGCGCATCACACCCATTATCGGTCGGTGGTAATCAAGGCAATGGGGAGAGGGCACAAAGTGCGCAAGTGTGTGATCGCCGGAGCCGTGGCCGCGTTGGCGTTCGCGACCGCGGTCCCCGCGCTGGCCGCGAACCCGCCCGGCACCGCGAGCTCCGGATCCGCCGAGTTCGCCAAGGCGGACCAGACGTACAAGGTCGAGCCGCTCGCCGTGTGCAACGTCAACCCGGACGCCGCGGGCACCGTGACCGCGGCCAGCCCCGCCGTGAGCAGGAGCGGGCTCAAGATCGGTGAGACGTCGTCGGCGTGCACGACCGAGGTGGTGAACCCGGACGAGTTCATCACGAAGACCAAGTCCTCGGCCTCGGGCACGGCGTTCGAGCTGTCCGCGCTCGTCGCCGCGAAGGGACCGCGGCTCAAGATCGCCGAGTGGAAGATCAACTGCGACGCCGACGAGTTGGGCACGCAGGCGGGCTGGGTGCTCAAGGGCATGTCCGGCTGGACCGGGCTGCCGCAGACCATCCCGTCCGGGTACGTGCACGACATCAAGGCGAGCAACGGAACCGTGCTCGCCAAGGCCAAGTTCACCGACACCGTGTTCCCGGTGCCGAACGACGGCAGCCTCAGCATGACGTTGCTGAAGATCTCGTTCGAGCCGCCGTCCGGCTACACGGGCAGCATCACCCTCGGCAGCGTGGCCTGCACGCCGACGCCGTAAGGCCGCAAACCGTTACGCGACACCGACACCCGCGGCGCGCAGCTCCTCGACAGCGGCGTCGCGGGTGGTCGGGGCGACGGCCGCCGTCAGCTCGACGAGGACCGTCGTGCGGAAGCCGTTCCGTTGCGCGTCGAGGGCGGTGGCGCGAACGCAGTGGTCGGTCGCGATGCCGACGACGTCCACTTCGGTCACCCCCCTGTCCGTCAGCCACCCCGCGAGGTCGTTCTCCGCCTCGAAACCCGAGTAGGCGGCGGCGAACCGGCCCTTCGAGAAGACCTGCTCGACGGCCGACACGTCGAGCTCCGGGTGGAACGACGCACCGGGCGTCCCGGCCACGCAGTGCACGGGCCACGAGTCGATGAAGTCCGGCGTCTCGGAGAAGTGCGCGCCGGGATCCACGTGGTAGTCCCGGGTCGCCACGACGTGGTCGTACGACGAGGAAGCGATGTGCCGGGAGATGGCCGCCGCGACGGCCGCGCCACCGGTGACGGCCAGCGAACCGCCCTCGCAGAAGTCGTTCTGCACGTCCACGACGATCAGTGCCTTGGTCATGTCAGCTCTCCAGGTAGGTCGTCGGGATCGCGGGCTCACCGCGCGAGAGCTTGAGGCCCTCCCACGGAACGCTCACCAGGGCCGCGCGCAGGCGTTCGCGGCTCTGCTCCAGCGTGGGGACCTCGTCGGTGAGCCGGCCGGCGCGCATCAGCGGAATCTGCACCAGCCGGTCGTACTGGCCGAGCTCGGGTTCGGACGAAGCCTGGAACACGATCTCTTCCAGTGCCGTGCCGGTGTCCTTGTGTCGTCGCAACGCCTTCTTCCAGCCGCCGCGCGACTGCTTGGACGTGCTGCGCTTCTCGACGTGCCGGCCGTCGACCTCGACCAGCTTGTAAACCATGCCGGCGGTCGGCGCACCGGAACCGGTCACGACCGACGTGCCCACGCCGTAGGCGTCGACGGGCTCCGCGCGCAGGGCGGCGATCGCGTACTCGTCGAGGTCGCTGGACACGACGATCCGGGTGTTGCGGGCGCCCAGCGAGTCGAGCAGGTCACGTGCCTGCCTCGCCATCACGCCGAGATCGCCCGAGTCGATCCGGATCGCGCCGAGATCGGGCCCCGCCACCGCCACGGCCGTCTTGATGCCCTCGGTGATGTCGTAGGTGTCGACCAGCAACGTCGTGCCGACGCCCAACGCCTCGATCTGGCTGCGGAACGCCTCTTCCTCGGAGTCG
Organism: Lentzea alba; assembly: GCF_011067745.1. Taxonomy (GTDB): domain Bacteria; phylum Actinomycetota; class Actinomycetes; order Mycobacteriales; family Pseudonocardiaceae; genus Lentzea; species Lentzea alba. Next base: position 426,589 of record NZ_JAAMPJ010000005.1, on the reverse strand, counting down.
TGCAGCAACGTGAACGCGTGCGCGCACGTGCCCGCCGTCGGAATCCCGTGCCGGCGGCCCGCTTCGAGGTTGGACGTCGCGGTGAAGCCCGCCAGGTACGCCGCGCGGGCACACGCCACGGCGGCTTCCTCGTGCGTGCGGCGCGAGCCCATCTCGATCATGCGACGGCCGTTCGCCGCGGTGACCATGCGGGCGGCGGCGGACGCGATCGCGCTGTCGTGGTTGAGGATCGAGAGCGCGAGCGTCTCCAGCACGACTCCCTCCGCGAAGGACGCCCGGACCGTCAGCACCGGCGATCCGGGGAAGTACAGCTCACCCTCGGGGTAGCCGTCGATCTCGCCGGAGAACCGGTAGTTCGCGAGCCATGCCAAAGTCGAATCGTCGACCACGGCGTTGCGGCGCAGCTGGTCGATCTCCTCCTCGCCGAAGCGGAAGTCCGCGATCGCGTCCAGCAGCCTGTTCACACCCGCGACGACGCCGTAGCGACGCCCGTCCGGGAGTCTGCGGGCGAAGACCTCGAACACGCACGGACGGTCACCAGTCCCGTCACGCAGCGCGGCCGCGAGCATGGTCAGCTCGTAGTGGTCGGTCAGCAACGCCGTCGAGTTCATGGTCGCCAACCCTAAGGTCGCATCCGGTTTAGCCGCATGCGGTCTCCGCCACTGCGGCGAACATGACACCATTGGCGGTATGACCACGCCCGTCGAACAGGAACGGACGCAGCCGGAGGCCGTAGGCGCGGAGATCGCAGCCGAGGACCGACCCTGGCAGACCGTGGTCTGGAACGACCCGGTCAACCTCATGTCGTACGTGACGTACGTCTTCCAGAAGCTGTTCGGCTTCAGCAGGGACAAGGCGACCAAGCTGATGCTCGACGTGCACCACAAGGGCAAGGCGATCGTGACATCGGGCACCAAGGACAAGGTGGAGGCCGACGTGGCGAAGCTCCACGCGGCAGGGCTCTGGGCGACCATGCAGCGGGCCTCGTGAAGCGGTGGATCCGCGACGGTGACGTCGTCGTCGGCAGGCTCGACCGCCAGGAGGCCGCGGTCGTGCGCGGTCTGGTCAGCCAGATCCAGGACATGCTGCTGGCTCGCGCCGAGGAAGCACCGCAGGACGAACTGGCCGAGCTGACCGGCATCCGGACCGGGTCGTCGGAAGCTCCCGACGACCCGATCCTCGGCCGGCTGCTCCCGGACTTCCACCGGCTGGACGACGACGCGCCGGACCCGGACGAGGTCAACTCGGCCGCGGCGTTGCGCTCGCTGCACGAACCGGAGCTGCTCGACCAGAAGACGGGCGCGGCGGAGATCGTGCTGCAAACGTGCTCACCGGACGGCGGCGAGATCAGACTCAGCATCGGTGAGGCCGAGGCGTGGCTGTCGTCGTTGAACGACGTGCGTCTGGCCCTCGGGACTGCCTTGGACGTCACCGAGGACATGCCGGACGAGCTGCCGCCGGAGGACCCGCGGTCGCCCCATCTCGGCGTGTACCACTGGCTGACCTGGGTGCAGGACACCCTGGTCGAAGCGATGATGCCGTGATCGCGGTGGCGCTGTGATTCCCGGTGTGCTCGTCGGCCACCACCACCGCGTCGAACCCGGCTGGGCCACCGGCACGACCGTCGTGCTCGTGCCACAGGGCGCGGTCGGGGCGGTCGACGGACGTGGTGGCGCGCCCGGCACACGGGAGACCGACCTGCTGGACCCGGCCAACCTGGTGCAGCAGGTGCACGCGATCTGCCTGTCCGGCGGCTCGGCCTACGGGTTGGCGGCCGCGGACGGCGTCATGCGGTGGCTCTCGGAACGTTCGATCGGCTTCCAGGTGGGTGCTCGACCGCACCACGTCGTGCCGATCGTGCCGGGCGCGGTGATCTTCGATCTGCCCATGTCGGAGTGGGGAAACCGGCCGGACGCGTCGTTCGGCTACGCGGCTTGTGAGGCCGCGGCGGAGGACTTCGCCCTCGGCTGCGTCGGCGCGGGCGCCGGTGCGCGGGTCGGTTCGCTGAAGGGCGGCGTCGGCACGGCGACCACGAAGGTCGGCGAGCACCAGGTCGGCGCGCTGGCCGTGGTGAACGCGGCCGGCGAAGTCGTCGACCGCACAACGGGTCTGCCGTGGCTGCCGGCGCTGGGCACGACCGCTGTCACGTTGCCCGAACGCAAGCCGGAAGGCCTCAACACCACCATCGGTGTGGTCGCGGTGGACGCGGCACTGTCCAAAGCGGAGTGTCAGCGGCTCGCGATGGCCGCGCAGGACGGGCTCGCCCGCGCGGTGCGGCCCGCTCATTCCATGTTCGACGGTGACACGGTGTTCGCGCTGGCCACCGGTGCCGTGCCGCTGGCCGAGCCACGACCGTTCGCTTTGGACGCCCTGTGCGCGGCCGCTGCCGAGATGTTCGCGGAGGCCGTGGTGTCCGGTGCCCGCGAAGCCACCTCGCTGGGCGGGGTCACGGCGTTCCGCGACCTGTGAGCCGGGGTACCCGCCCGGCATGACCGATGTGATCGACCAGGCGGCCGGAGTCGTCGCCGAACTCGTGCCGCCGCCCGTCCGCCGTCATCCGCTGCACGGCCGCAACACCGCGTTGCTGCGCGTCGCCCTCGGCGCCACCACGGTGGCGGCCGCGGTGGAAGTCGCCGAGTGGGCCTCCCTGTCCGAGCAGGAACGCCGTGGAGGAGTGTTCCGGCTCGGCGCACTGGCTGCCGCGACGTGGTGCCTGGTCAGGGCGTTGCGCTGTCGATGAAGGCCTTGAAGTTGTCGAGGTTGCGCTCGGACTGCTCGCGCAGCGACTTCTCCAGGACCTTCCGGCCGAGCTTGAGCAGACCGGTGAGTTCGATCTCGCTGTCGCACACCAGCAACGTGTGCCGGTCGTCGATCGCGCGGTAGCGGTTGGTGATCGTGTGGATCATGCGGCGCGTCTCGTAGCGGGACGTCCGCTCGTCGGCGTTCGCGGTGAGCACGGTCTCTTCCAGCGTGAACTTCCGGTACGTGAGCGTCGCGGTGGAGCCCGCCGCGCCCGGAGTGTCGCTGTGCTGGGTGATGCTGACCAGGTCCGGCTGCCACTCGTGGACGTGCGCCGGGTCGGACGTGAGCACCCGCACGCGCTCGATCGGCTGGTTGAGCACAATCTCCTTCGTGAACCGCATTTGGCCAGGTTAAACCAGGTGCGTTCGGTGTTATCTCGCATACCGAGACAACTTCCGCCAGCCCGTAGGATTGAGCACGTGCTGGTGATTCGCCGTGACCTGGTGGACGCGATGGTGGCTCACGCGCGCCGTGACCATCCCGACGAGGCGTGCGGGCAGATCGCGGGGCCGGAGGGCTCCGATCGCCCTGAGCGCATCATCGAGATGGAGAACGCGGAGCGGTCGCCGACGTTCTACCGGTTCGACGCCGCCGAGCAGCTCAAGGTGTACCGCGAGATGCAGGCCAACGACGAGGAAGCGGTGGTCATCTACCACTCGCACACCGCGACGGAGGCCTATCCGTCCCGCACGGACATCAAGTTCGCGAACGAGCCCCAGGCGCACTACGTGCTGGTCTCCACGCGTGATCCGATCGAGTACGAGCTGCGGTCGTACCGCATCGTCGACGGTGTCGTGACCGAGGAACCGGTCAAGATCATCGAGTCCTGAGTCGCATTTCCCCGGAGGTAGAACCATCATGGCCGTCACCGTGTCGATCCCGACCATCCTGCGCACCCACACCGGGGGCGAGAAGTCGGTGTCCGCCAGCGGCGCGACGCTCGCCGAGGTCATCGACGACCTGGAGAACAACCACGGCGGCCTCAAGGCCCGCCTGGTCAAGGAGGGTGCGCTGCACCGCTTCGTCAACGTCTACGTCAACGACGAGGACGTGCGCTTCTCCGGTGGCCTCGAGGCCGCGGTGAAGGACGGCGACAACGTCACCATCCTCCCGGCCGTCGCGGGCGGCTGATCTTCCGATGGCCCGCTACGACTCGCTCCTGGACGCGCTCGGCGGGACACCGCTGGTGGGCCTGCCGCGGCTGTCGCCGTCCGAGAACGTGCGCATCTGGGCGAAGCTCGAGGACCGCAACCCGACCGGCTCGATCAAGGACCGGCCCGCGCTGGCCATGATCGAGGCGGCGGAGCGGGACGGCGTGCTGCGTCCCGGCGCGACGATCCTGGAGCCGACGTCCGGCAACACCGGTATCTCGCTGGCGATGGCCGCGAAGCTCAAGGGCTACGGCCTGGTGTGCGTGATGCCGGAGAACACTTCGACCGAGCGGCGTCAGCTGCTGCAGGCGTACGGCGCGCGGATCGTGTTCTCGCCCGCCGCCGGAGGGTCGAACCAGGCCGTCGCCACGGCCAAGGAGCTCGCCAAGCAGAACCCGGACTGGATCATGCTCTACCAGTACGGGAACCCGGCGAACGCGGACGCGCACTTCCGCGGCACCGGCCCGGAGATCCTCAAGGACCTGCCGACGATCACGCACTTCGTCGCGGGCCTGGGCACCACCGGCACACTGGTCGGCGTCGGCCGGTACCTGCGCGAGGCCAAGCCGGACGTGCAGATCATCGCCGCCGAACCCCGCTACGGCGAGCTGGTCTACGGCCTGCGGAACCTGGACGAGGGCTTCGTGCCGGAGCTGTACGACGAGTCGGTGCTGACCGGGCGGTACTCGGTCGGTTCCTACGACGCGTTGCGCCGCACCCGGCAGCTGCTGGAGAGCGAGGGGATCTTCGCCGGCATCTCGACCGGCGCGATCCTGCACGCCGCGCTGGCCGCGGCGCAGAAGGCCGAGACGGCGGGGAAGAGCGCCGACATCGTGTTCATCGTGGCGGACGCCGGGTGGAAGTACCTGTCCACCGGCGCCTACGCGGGGACCCTGGACGAGGCGGCGGCCCGGCTGGACGGCCACCTCTGGGCGTAACCCACCCTCCTGCGTTCTTGATGAGGGGAGCTTTCATAAACCTCAGGTTTATGAAAGCTCCCCTCATCACTCTTTCGTCGTGACCTGGGATACGGGTCGGGCCGTGGTCGCCATGGCCGCGGTGATCGCGGACGTCACCGCGACGACGGCGATCGCGCCGATCGCAGTGATGGTCAGCAGGAGCCAGGGGACGAACACCACTGTGGTGCCGATCGTCTTGCGCACGGCGCCGCCGATCCCGACCAGGCCCGCTCCGGCCACCACGCACCCGAGCACCAGGCCGATCAGCGCCACCGCGACGGCCTCGACCACCGCCGAGCGGACCACCTGCGGCCTGGTCAGCCCAGTCACCCTCGCGACCGCGAACTCGTGGCGGCGTTCGGCACCGGCGATGACCACCGCGTTCACCACGGCCATCAGCGCGTAGAGGCCGGCGAGTCCCATCAGCACCGTGAGGATCTTGACGTTGCCGTCCTGGGCGTCGCCGGCACGGGCGACCGCCCAGTCGGACACCGTCCGAACCTGACCGAAGCCCGCCTGCTCGATCCGTTTCGCGACGTCGTCGGGGTCCTGCCCCGGCGCGAGCTGGACGACGGTCTCGGTCGGCGCGCCCGCCCACACCTGCCTGGGCAACGCCTGGCGCGGGACCAGGAAGCTGTCCCCCGTCTCGAGCGTCTCCGGCAGGCCGCCGACCACGGTCAGCCGCAGCGGCTGTCCGCCTGCCTCGGCCAGGAGCACCTCGCCGGGGTCGATCCGGTCGGCGTTGCGGGCAGGACCGGTGAACACGGTGTCGCCGGTCAGCGCCGTGAGGTCGCCTCTCGCCGGGGGCAAGGTGTGCGTGCGGGCGTAGTCGGCCGCGTCCACCGCGACGATCCCGCTGTAGAAGTTCCTGGTGATCACTCGCTGGTTTCGCGTCTTCTGCGTGGTGATCGTGATGTCCACGGCGTTCTGCCGGGACGCGACGGCCACGCCCTCGATTCCCGGCAGCCGTTCCGCCTCCTCGCCGGTCGAGGTCACCACGAGGTGGGCGTTCAGGGATCGCTTCGCCTCTTCACCGCCGGCGGCGGAGAGCGAGCCGAAGGTGCCGGCCAGCCCGAGCAGCAGCGAGACCAGCACGATCAACGGGGAGGCGGTCGCGGCACTGCGCCGCACCCCGTCCCGCAGGTTGGCCCGCGCCAGCCCGACCAGGGTGCTGCCGGGCACGAGCACCCCGAACAGCCACGCCAGGAACGGCACGACCAGAGGACTCAGCAAGCTCATGGCGACCGCGCCGAACATCGAGATGCCGAGGGCCGCCATCATCGCGCCGATCAGGTTGGCGCCCTGTGCCCACGTCACCACGGCGAGGGTGCAGGCCGCGAAGGACAAGCCGAAGAACCACCGCGACGGGGTCATCACCCTGGCGGCCTCGCCCGTCTCCCGCAACGCCTCCAGCGGCAGGATCCGCGCCGCTCGCAGCGAGGCGGTGAACACGCCCGTCAGGGCCACGCCGACGCCGACGACACCGGAGACGATCACGGCCCACAGTCGCCACGGAGCGGTGAAACCTTCCGGCACCAGGCCGATCTCGACGAGCAGCCACGTCTGTGCGGACTTCGCGAGCACCCCGAACGGCACGCCCAGCGCGGATCCCACCAGGCCGAGCAGAAGGGACTCCGACAGCAGCAACACTCGCAGCTGGGTGCGGCTGCCACCGGTGAGACGAAGCAGGGCGAGGTCGCGGCGGCGCTGCGCGACGGTGAAGCTGAACGTGGAGCTCACGATGAAGACCGCGAGGAACATGGCGAGGAACGCGGTCATGCCCATGACGGTCGCGGCGGCGACGAACCCCTCACGGATCTTGTCCTCGGCCTGGCGGGACAACCCGGCGGGGATCCGAGGTTCGCCCGTGGCCGCCAGCACCAGCAGCGAGGCCTGCACGAGAGCGACACCGACGGCCACGCTGAGAACGGCTCCGATGAACAGTTCCCACCGTTCCCGGAACGTGCTGAACGACATCTGGAACACGGTTCAGCTCTCCAGCCGCGCGAGCCGTTCGGCGACGTCCCAGGTGGTCGGCCTGTCCACACGGTCGACGATCCGGCCGTCGGCCAGGAACACCACCGTGTCGGCGCCGGCCGCGACCGCGGGGTCGTGGGTCACCATGACGATGCTCTGGCCTGCCGTCCGCACCAGGTCGCGCAGCAACTCGAGGACCACCTTCGCGGAGTGGGAGTCCAGCGCGCCGGTGGGTTCGTCGGCGAACAACACGGCGGGACGCGAGATCATCGCGCGAGCGATGGCGACCCGCTGCTGCTGGCCACCGGAGAGTTCGCGCGGCTTGTGACCCGCACGGTCGGCGAGCCCGACGCCGGCCAGGACCCGGCGAACGTCGCTTTTGGACACTCGCGCCCCGGCGAGCTTCAAGGGGAACGCGACGTTCTGCTCGGCGCTGAGCGAGCTGATCAGGTTGAAGTTCTGGAACACGAAGCCGATCGTGCGGCGGCGCAGCTCGGTGAGCGTGCTGTCCGGTGCCGCGGTGATGTCACGGCCGGCGAGCAGGACACGACCGCTGGTGACCCGGTCGAGACCGGCGGCGCAGTGCAGCAGCGTGGACTTGCCGGAACCCGACGGGCCCATGACGGCGGTCCACGTACCAGCCGGGCAGCTCAGGCTGACGTTGTCGAGCGCGGCCACGCCGGTGTCCTCGGCTCCGTAGAGCCGCGTCACCTGATGCAGTTCCACGGCCGAACGGGTCGCGAGTCTGTGATCCAACACGGTCACCAGCCAACCGCGCGAGGCAGCTGCCGTCACTGCTCTCAACTGCCGTGCTGGAGGTAGCAGAACCTCTACCTCCGGTCTCCGGTGTCGATCTTGGCTACGGTGGACGTCGTGTCCGTGCGCACCATCTGGGAGTCGATGGCGCTCCGCCGGTTTCTGCTGACCGGCTGGCCGTGGCGCGGCCTGTCGTACGTGCTGAGCACGCCGGTCGTGGCGATGCTGGCCGGCGTTCCGGTCGCCGCGTTGTGCCTGCCCTGGGTGTACCTGGTTCTCCGGTTGCCCGGACCCGAGCCGGTCGCGCTGGGCGAGGTGGTGCTGGCGGGGCTGAGCGGGCTGGTGCTGATCGTGGCGGCGGGACCGCTGGTGGCGCTGCCCGTGGCGCAGGTGGAACGGCTGCGCCTGCTGCTGGTGCACGCCGAACCGGCGCCCAGCCCGCACGTCACCACGCGAGGAGGCTGGATCGGCTGGCTGCACCGCCGGTACACCGAGCCGGCGACCTGGCGGGAACTCGCCTACCTGGCCGTCGTGACGCTGGCGGCGCTGCCGAACGCGGCGCTCGTCCTGGCCATGACGACGGTGATCTCACTGATCATCAGCCCGCTGCTGGTCAGGCCGGACAGGCCCCTCGCACTCGGCTTCGGACAGGCGAGCACGGTGGGAGAAGCGCTGCCGTACTCACTCCTGGGCGTGGCGCTGTTCCCCGTGACGTTGTACCTGGTCGCCGGCGCGGCCGGACTCCAGGCAGCGGCGGCCAGAAGGCTGCTGTCCGGCGGCAACCAGCTGAGAACCGAGCTGGTGGAGGTGTCCCAGTCGCGGCGACGACTGGTCGACGCGTTCGAGGCGGAACGACGGCGGATCGAGCGGGACCTCCACGACGGCGCTCAGCAACGCCTGACCAGTCTCATCCTGCAGCTGGGCCTGGCCAAGGTGGAGATGCCGCCGGACGCTCCCGGCACCGAATCGGTGGCCAACGCTCACGAGCAGGCCCAGCTGCTGCTGACGGAGCTGCGGGAGTTCATCCACGGGATTCACCCGCAGGCGTTGTCGGATCTGGGGCTGCCGGCCGCGTTGCAGGAGCTGGCGGATCGTTCGGTGACCCCGGTGAGGGTGGACTGCGCCATCCCGCAGCGACCGTCGGCGGCAGTGGAAAGCGCGGGCTACTTCGTAGTCGCCGAGTCGCTGAGCAACTCGAGCAAACACAGCGGTGCCACCGAAATCCAGGTCGCGGCGAAGGTCCGGCGCGACGTCCTCACCGTGGAGGTCACCGACAACGGCTGCGGCGGTGCGGACGTCGGCGGTGGCACCGGCCTCACCGGCCTGGCAGACCGGGTCGCGGCCATCGGTGGCACCTTGTCCCTGTCCAGTCCCGTCGGCGGACCGACCATCGTGCGAGCGGAGTTCCCATGCGGTCCCGGCAAGAGGTGATCCGCACGGTCCTGGCCGAGGACGGCGCGCTGCTGCGGGAAGGACTCTCCGCCCTGCTCGACAGATTCGGCTTCCACGTGGTGGCCGCCGTGGGCGATGCGGAAGCGCTGGTCGCGGCGGTCGCGGAACACGCCCCCGACCTCGTCGTCACCGACATCCGGATGCCTCCCGGCTTCTCCGACGAGGGCCTGCGGGCAGCGGTGCAGCTGCGCCAGGACCGCCCGGACCTCCCGGTGGTGGCACTGAGCCAGTTCGTGGAGCCCAGCTACGCCTCCGACCTGCTGGACTCCGGCGGCGGAAGCGGCGTCGGTTACCTGCTGAAGGACAGGGTCGGAGACGTCGGTGAGTTCGTCTCCGTCCTGCACCGGGTAGCGGCGGGCGAGACGGTCATCGACCCGGAGGTCGTGCGCAAACTGCTGAAACGCGGCCGCACCCCACTGGCGACCTTGTCGAACCGCGAGCGCGAGGTCCTCGGCCTGGTGGCGGAGGGGTACTCCAACGCCGCGATCGCCGGGAAACTCGTGGTCTCCGAGGCCGCCGTGAACAAACACGTCGGCAACATCTTCACCAAGCTGGGATTCACGCCTGGTGATGATCGCAACCGGCGGGTGCTCGCGACACTCACCTATCTGCGCGACGGAGCCCAGCTGAACAGCCCGTGACGGGAACGGTCAGCCGTTGAAGGCGACGCCCGGAAGGCCTGCGCCCAGAGCCGGGAGCACCAGGACCGAGCCGTTCAGCTGCCGGTCCATCAACGCCTGGTCGGACAGCCCGACACGCGCGGACGTGACGTAGAGGTCGGTGAAGTCCTGACCGCCGAAGCAACACGCGGTCGGGTTGTCCACCGGCAGTTCGATCTCGCGGTCGAGCTCACCGGACGGCGTGTAGCGACGCACGGCGCGGCCACCCCACAGCGCGACCCACACGCAACCGTCGGCGTCCACGCAGAGTCCGTCCGGCCAGCCGTCGGTGTTGCCGACGTGGGCGAGCGGGCGGCGGTTCGCGACGGTGCCGGTGGCGTTGTCGAAGTCGAGGACGTCGATGCGCCGCGTCGGGGTGTCGACGTAGTACATCAGCGTGGCGTCCGGGCTCCAGCCGACGCCGTTGCTGGTGTTCACCTTGTCCACCATGACCTTCGCGGCGCCCTCGCCGGTGATCCTGGCGAGCCAGCCCTCGTCCGCGGCCTGGTCGTAGCGCATGGTGCCGGCCCACAGCCGGCCCGACGGGTCGACGCCCGCGTCGTTGCCGCGCACGCCCTCGCGAGCCCAGTAGACGAGCCAGCTCTTGGTGCCGTCGCGGTCGACCAGGGCGATGCCGTCGCGCAGGTTGCAGACGATGCCGCCCATCGCGCGCGGTTTCGCGGCGCCCACGTGCTGAGGCAGCACGAGCACGGCGTCGTCGTCACGCGCGGGGGCGTACCGATGCACTTCGGACGCCAGGATGTCCACCCACAGCAACGTGGAGCTGCTGTGGTCCCACGTCGGCCCCTCGCCGAGCTGGGCCGATGCGCGTACCGCTACTTCGATCGACACCACATCAGCTTATGGCCACGTACGCTGGAGGCGTGGACCGCACCGCCCTCGCGAAACGGGTCATTCCGCCGCATCCAGTGCTGTCGTTGCTGGTCGTCTTCGGGTTCGTCGGTTTCCTCTACGTCGTGGAGGCCTTCGACGTCGCGACCGGTGGCTCGCTGGAGGGCGACGGCGTACGGCCGCGCGACTTCAGCGAGTGGGACAACCTGCTGTGGATGCCGTTGATCCACGGCGACTGGAGCCACCTCACCGGCAACGCGGTTCCGTTGCTGCTGCTGGGGTTCCTCGCGAATTCGGGTGGGCTCAAGCAGTTCTTCCAGGTCACCGTGGTCGTCTGGTTGACGAGTGCGCTGGGCGTGTGGGTGTTCGGCAGCCCCGGCAGCCACATCGGTGCGTCCGGGCTGGTGTTCGGGTTCCTCGCGTTCCTGCTGGTGCGCGGGATCTTCGCGCGGTCGTGGCTGCAACTGCTGATCGCGGTCGGCGTGTTCGCCCTGTACGGCGCGGCGCTGTGGGGTGTGCTGCCCGGTCAGCCGGGCGTGTCGTGGGAAGGCCACCTGTTCGGCGCGATCGGTGGCGTTCTGGCCGCGTGGGGCGTGTCGAGGGACAACCGCCGCACCAGCAGAGCACCGGCTACATTCACGCCGTGACGATCGGGATCATGGACTCGGGCGTCGGCGGCCTCACCGTCGCCCGCGCGATCATGGACCAGTTGCCGGGCGAGTCGGTGCACTACATCGGCGACACGGCGAACGGTCCCTATGGGCCACTTCCGATCGCACAGGCGCGCAAGCACGCGCTGGAGATCTGCGACCGGTTGGTCGACGAGGGCGCGAAGATGCTCGTGATCGCGTGCAACACCGCGTCCGCCGCGTGCTTCCGCGACGCCCGTGAGCGCTACGACGTCCCGGTGGTCGAGGTGATCCTGCCCGCCGTGCGCCGAGCGGTGCGGACCACCCACAGCGGACGCGTCGGCGTGATCGCCACGGTCGGCACGATCAACTCGCACGCCTATCAAGACGCTTTCCAGGCAGCGCGCGACGTCACGGTGACGGCGGCGGCGTGCCCCCGGTTCGTCGACTTCGTCGAGCGCGGCATCACGTCCGGACGGCAGGTGCTCGGGCTGGCGCAGGCGTACCTGGAGCCGTTGCAACGCGCCGAGGTCGACACGGTGGTCCTGGGCTGCACGCACTACCCGTTGCTGACGGGCGTGATCCAGATCGTCATGGGCGAGGCTGTGACATTGGTGTCGAGCGCGGAGGAGACGGTGAAGGACGTCGTGCGGTTGCTGACCGAGCGCGACGACTTCGCCGCCGACCCACCCGTCCACCGGGTGACGTGCACTGGTCCGCCCGAGCGGTTCGCGAAGCTGGCGGCCCGGTTCCTGCCTACCTTTGAACAATGGGGCTGATGTGCTGCTGACCGTGCTCGGCTGCTCCGGCAGCATTCCCGGACCCGGCGCCGCGGCGTCGGGTTATCTCCTCGATGCCGACGGGTTCACGCTGGCGCTGGAGTTCGGGAACGGGGTGCTGTCGCGGTTCCAGGAGGAACGCCCGCTGTTCTCGATGGACGCCTTGGTGTTGTCGCACCTGCACCCGGACCACTGCATCGACGTGTCCTCCCTCTACGTGGCCAGGAAGTACCACCCGTCGCCGCCGGCCGAGGTGCTGCCGGTCTACGCGCCCGCCGAGGCCCCGTCGCGGTTCGTCGCCGCCTACGCGCCCAACGAGGTGGAACGTTCGTCGCTGGACTTCGCCGACGTCTTCGACTTCCACGAGCTGGGGTCCACCGTCCGAATCGGACCGTTCACCGTCGAGTCCGCTCTGGTGGCGCACCCTTGCGAGGCTTACGGGTTCCGGATCTCCTGCGGTGACGTGTCGCTGGCCTACACCGGGGACAGCGGGCCGTGCCCCGCGCTGGACGAGCTGGCGTCCGGCGTCGACGTTCTGCTGAGCGAGGCGAGCTGGACGCATGCCCCCGATCGGGTGGAAGGCCTGCACATGTCCGGGTTGGAAGCGGGCGAACTCGCCGCGCGGGCGGGTGCCGGTCGGCTGTTGATCACGCACGTGCCGCCGTGGACGTCGCGCGAGGACGTGCTGAGGGAGGCCAAGTCGGCGTTCGGCGGGCCGTGTGAGCTGGTCGTAGAAGGCGGCCGGTACGAGGTGGGGGAGCAGGCATGATCAAGCTGGAGCGCGTCGGCGAGCACGAGTTCGTCGCTTCCAACGAGCGTGGCGCGTCGGTCCGGATCGGGCGCAAGGGTCAGGAGGGCTCGTTCAGCCCGGTCGAACTGCTCGTCGCGGCCGCCGCGGGGTGCGCGATGGTGACGTCGGAAACCCTGATCCTGCGCCGGACGGGCGGTGATCAGCTCACCGCCGTCGCGGACGCGGTTCAGTCCGAGAGCGGCAACGAGGTGATCTCCATCCCGGTGACGCTCTCGTACGACCTGTCCTCCGTGGACGACCCGGAGGCACTCGAAACCGTCGTCCGGCGCGCCGTGGAGCAGTTCTGCACGGTCACGCGGACGTTGAAGCAGTCGGCGACGGCACCACTTCAGCTGCCGATGCCGCTCCAGACCGCTTCCGACCCGCTGTGACCGGCGCGCACGGTCTGGTAAACGGTGCCGATCGCGAGCAGCACCACCAGCACGGACACCACGACTGAGATCACCCGCCACGTCTTCGTGGTGGGTGCCTCGGCCCCGCGCTCCCGGTCCGCGAGCCGACCCGCGACCAGCAACGCGATCACCGCGACCCCGAAGCCGAGGGCGATGGGCAGCAGCGTGGTGCCGAGGTCGGCGTGCGTCTGGATGGCCGGGTTGGGCCCGACCCGGCTTTCGAGCGTGGCCATCAGATCCTCACCGGCCTGCTTGGCCACCGGAACCGCCGCGACGCCCGCCAGGGTCACGCCGAGCACGGGCCACGCGTACTTGCGCCGCCAGCTCGGAACCAGCGCGATCGCGACCGAGCTGAGCGCCGCGAGCGGCAGCAGCACGACCACCGCGTGGACCAGCAACGGATGAAGCGGAATACCGTCGATCGTCAGCATGTCTCTCCCTACGCCATCACGCTCCGCAGGGTTCATTAGGGTAGGGCCCGTGGTGCGAAGCGACGGCCGAAACGATGACGTGTTGCGTGACATCCGGATCACGCGTGGATATCAGACCTGGCCCGCGGGCTCGGTCCTGATCGAGTTCGGGAACACCCGCGTGCTGTGCGCCGCGAGTGTCACCGAAGGCGTTCCCCGCTGGCGTCAGGGCTCGGGTCTCGGCTGGGTGACCGCCGAGTACGCGATGCTGCCGTCCGCCACGCACTCCCGCAGCGACCGCGAGTCGGTGAAGGGCCGCATCGGTGGCCGCACGCACGAGATCTCGCGCCTGATCGGGCGCTCGTTGCGGGCCTGCATCGACCTGGCGGCGCTCGGTGAGAACACCATCGTCATCGACTGCGACGTCATCCAGGCCGACGGCGGCACCCGCACCGCCGCGATCACCGGTGCCTACGTGGCGCTGGCCGACGCGGTGACGTACCTGGGCGCGGCCGGACGCCTGGCCGACCCGTCGCCGCTGTCGTGCGCGGTGTCCGCCGTGTCCGTCGGCGTGGTCGACGGACGGGTGCGGCTCGACCTGCCGTACGAAGAGGACTCGCGGGCCGAGGTCGACATGAACGTCGTCGCCACCGACGCCGGCACGTTGATCGAGGTCCAGGGCACCGGTGAGGGCGCGACGTTCGCCCGGTCTACTTTGGACCGCATGCTGGACGTGGCGCTGCTCGGGTGCGCCGAGCTCAACCGCCTGCAGGCCGCCGCGCTGGCCGAGCCGTACCCCGGCGTGCTGCCGGAGCCCAAGGCGAGCAAGCGATGAAGCTGCTGCTGGCCTCGCGCAACGCGAAGAAGCTGCGCGAGCTGCAGCGCATCGTGGTCGCCGAGGGCCTCGACGGCATCGAGGTGCTGTCGCTGTCCGACGTGCCGGAGTTCCCCGAGGCGCCCGAGACCGCGCCCGACTTCGAGGGCAACGCGCTGGCCAAGGCCCGCGACGCCGCCGCGGCCACCGGCCTCGTGTCGGTCGCGGACGACTCAGGGCTCGCCGTCGACGAGCTGAACGGCATGCCCGGCGTGCTGTCCGCGCGGTGGTCCGGCAAGCACGGCGACGACGACGCCAACCTGGACCTGCTGCTCGGCCAGCTCGGCGACGTGCCGGACGAACGCCGTGGTGCGGCGTTCGTGTCGGTCGTGGCGATGGTCGTGCCCGGCGGCGAGGAGGTCGTCGTGCGCGGTGAGTGGCGCGGCACGTTGCTGCGCGCGCGGCGCGGGACCGGCGGCTTCGGCTACGACCCGATCTTCGTGCCCGAGGGCTACGAGATCACCTCGGCGGAGATGACGCCCGAGGAGAAGGACGCGGAGTCGCACCGCGGCCGCGCGTTGAAGCTGCTGGTCCCGTACCTGCGCAAGCTGGGTTAGTTCACGCTGCGGCGTGTGCGTGGGACGCGACCGACACCACGCACACGCCCGCCGCGATCAGGGCCATGCCGCCCAGCATCGCGAGGTTCAGCGGGTCGGAGAACAGCACCCGGCTGGTGATGGCGACCAGCGCGATGCCCGCGCCGGCCCAGATCGCGTACGTGATGGCGACCGGCAGGCCCATCCGGATCACCACCGACTCCAGGTACAGAGCGGTGAGGAACCCGGCGCCGAGACCGACGACCGGCCACGGTTTCGTGAAACCGTCGGAGTACTTCAGACAAAGGGTTGCGAAAACTTCCGCGCCCACGGCCACGGTCAGCAACATCCATTTGAGCATTGAATTTTCCCAGCACGAAATGCACGCAGCCGGACGCATGCGTGTTTGAGTACGAACGGACGACAGGGCTCAAACGCCCAGGTCAACCGCCGCGCGTGGGAAAGTGGACGCGCAAGACGAAATCAGACGGGATGTCGGGACCGCGAGGTGCCGTCAAGCGACACACGGTGTATCACCCTCACCGGAACAAGGGGCGGCATTTGTTGCACGCCCTCACCTCGACCATACCCGAGGAAGGGGCCGCCGCCGCAAGACTTGCGGCGGGCGGCATCACGTTCGGTGGAAATTCAGGCCGGGAGTTCGCGCAACAGCTTGGCGACGTGGCCGGTGGCGCGGACGTTGTACATGGCCTTGACGATCTTGCCGTCGGGGCCGACGAGGAACGTCGAGCGGATCACGCCCTGCACGGTCCTGCCGTAGTTCTGCTTCTCGCCGAACGCGCCCCACTCGACCAGGACGGACTTGTCCGGGTCGCCGAGCAGCGGGAAGGTCAGGCCCTCCGCGTCGCGGAACTTGGCGAGCTTCTCCTGCTTGTCGGGCGAGATGCCGACGACGGCGTAGCCGAGGTCGCCCAGCTGTGCGAGGCTGTCGCGGAAGTCGCAGGCCTGCTTGGTGCACCCCGGCGTGCTCGCGGCCGGGTAGAAGTACACGACCACGGACTTGCCGAGGTAGTCGGACAGGGACACCGGCTTGCCCTCGCTGTCGGGCAGCGTGAACGCGGGCGCGGTGTCGCCGGGCTCGAGACGACTGGTCATGCCTGAAGAGACTAGGCCTGGCCCTCGAAGAGCGTGGCGGCGTCCTGCCCCTGTCCACCGGGCTGGATGCTCAGCTGGATCTGCACCGGCTGCTCGGACACCGCGAACGCCAGCTGGATCTGGGTGTCGCGGCCCGGCGGCAGTTCCGCCACGGCCGCGGCGAGGCCGTTGAGGCCCTGCACGGAGTCGACCAGTTCGGGGACCGGGTCGCCGTTCGCCGTCGCGCGCACGGAGAGCTGGGACGGGCGGTAGGACGCCTTGGAACCGTTGTAGACCGTGATGGTGAAGACCGCGGTGCGCTTGGCGGGCGGGATGGCCGTCTCGGACGGTGACAGGGATCTGGGCGCGGACACCACGACGGACAGGCCCGAGGCCCACACGCGCTGGGTGCCGAAAGCGGCGGCGCCGGACGCGCTGGGCGTCTCGGCACGTTGTTCGACGGTCAGGTTCTCGTCCGTGGTGACGGCGACGCTGGGGCCCGCACATCCCGCCACGGCCAGCAGCAGGCACAGGCCCGCGGCCGATTTGGCGAACTTCACGAACTCCCCTTTCCCACCCCGGCGGTGGGTGTGAACGACTCCCGTCAACTGTGACGGTGCCGAAGGGGTGGTGGGGACCGAAAAGGGGCCTTGACGCGGACCTGGTGCCAGGCCGTGGCCGTCTCGTGATGGGCGGCGTGGGCGGCGCCACAGAGTGCGCCGGCCCCACGCCGTCCAGCGGCTTCTTCCGCTTGGAGAAGCTAGGGAGCGCGTCGGGGGGCGTGCGCGCTCACACCGATCATCGCCCACGGTGTGTCTGGCGCTACAAGCGGAGCTGTTTATCACCCGTTCAGACCAGCGTCAGTCGTACGAAACGTGAAGGTCACGCCTGGCCGACTCACGTATGTGCGGCTGAACGGCCCATCGACGGCATCCGTTCGGCCACATCGCTGAGCAGTTCGAAGGAACGGAGCCGGTCCTCGTGCCCGTGCACGATCGTCGTCACCATGAGCTCGTCGGCGGCCGTCGACTCCATCAACTCGTCGAGTCCGGCGCGGACCGTTGAGGGGGACCCGATGATCTGGGTGGCCATCCGGTCCTCGATCACCAGCTCGTCGATCTCGGTGTACGGGTAGTCCGCGGCCTCCTGCGGCGTGGCCAGTGGCGCCGGGCGGCCCTGGCGCAGCCGCACGAACGAGAGCGCGCCGGGGCCCGCGATGTAGCGGGCGTGCTCGTCGGTGTCGGCCACGATCACCGAGGCGCACACCATCGCGTAGGGCTCCTGGAGGACCTCGGACGGCCGGAAGTGCCGCCGGTACAGCTCCAGCGCCGGCAGCGTGTTCTGCGCACTGAAGTGGTGGGCGAACGCGAACGGCAGGCCGAGCATCCCGGCGGCCTGCGCGCTGTAGCCGGACGAGCCGAGCAGCCAGATCGGCGGCTTGTTGCCGGCGGCGGGCACGGCGTTGAGCTCCGCGGTGCCCTCGAAGTACTTGATCAACTCGGTCAGCTCCTGCGGGAAGTTCTCCGCGGAGAGACCGGCCTCGGTGCGCCGCAGCGCCCGCGCGGTCTTCTGGTCGGTGCCGGGCGCGCGGCCGATACCGAGGTCGATGCGGCCGGGGTGCAGCGCCTCGAGCATGCCGAACTGCTCGGCGACCACCAGAGGGGCGTGGTTGGGCAGCATGACGCCGCCCGAACCGACGCGGATGGTCGACGTCGCGTCCGCGATGTGCCCGATCAGGACGGCGGGCGCGGAGGACGCAATGCCGGGCATGTTGTGGTGCTCGGCGAACCAGTAGCGGTGGTAGCCGAGTCGTTCGGCCTGCTGAGCGAGTTCCCGCGAGTTCCGCAGCGCGGTCGTGGCGTCCGATCCCGACGTGATCGGGGCGAGGTCGAGAACGGACAGCGGGATCTCACTCAGACGGCTCATGCATCGATCAACACCGATACTTGGTGACTTCTTCCGTGACCCGGGTAACTCGTTTCGAGGCCTGCTGCCAGGTGGTGCCCTCCGGGTGCAGGGTCAGCACCGCGACGATGCTGAACAGGCACGTCCCGGACGTGTGCATGGCAGGCGACTTCAGGTCCAGCTCCGGCTCGTCCGCGTCCAGCAGCAGGCGCGGGCGTCGCTTCGCGACGCACGGCTCCTCCGGGTCGCCGAAGCCCGACCAGCCCTGCTTGAACGCAGGCTTGAAGGTGGCCGACGGCAGCCCGAACGACTGGTCGAAACCGTCAGAGGCGCACTTCGTCGCTCGCTGCAGGTGCCCCATGATCGTGCGCCGGACCGACGGCTTCGCCTTCTCCAGCACGTAGCGATAGGTCTTCACGACGTCGGACGCGCTCACGGCCGTGTAGCCCCACATGCCGCGCCGCTCCGGCGGACGCGTGTCCTCAAGGCCGATGCGTTCGGCCGTGCGCACGACAAGCTGTTCCCAGCCGTTCTCGACCCACAGCTCGCTCGCCGCGTTGTCGTCACTGGAGCGCAGCATCGGTTCGATGCGCGGGTCGTCACCGCGCGTCTCCAACTGCTCGATCGCGATCAGGATCTTCACCAGCGAGGCGGACCTGATCGGCTTGTGCACATCTTTGCCGGTGAGGCGGTGGGTGATCCGGTCGTAGACCGCGTAGGACTCGGACGGGGTGGGCGCGGGTTCGACGGGTGCGGGCGCTCCGGCGATCATCGCCAGCGTCAGGATTAGGTGCACGCTGCCGGAAGTTAGCGGTGAATGACTCGTTCGTCACACGGGGGCACGGACCGGAGCGCGCTTTCGGTTGACCATGACGTGACGGATGTGGTGGTGATCGGCGCCGGACAGGCAGGCCTGTCCGCCTCGTACTTCCTGCGCAAGCGCGACGTCGACCACGTCGTGCTGGACGCGAACTCCTCGCCCGGTGGCGCGTGGCTGCACCGCTGGCCCTCGCTGCGGATGAGGACCGTGCACGGCATTCACGAGCTGCCCGGCATGCCGTTCGAGCAGCCGGCGCCGGAAGAGCGCGCGAACGAGGCGATCCCGTCCTACTTCGCCCGCTACGAGCAACTGTTCGACCTGCCGGTGGTGCGGCCGGTGAACGTCACGCAGGTGCTGGACGACGGCGCGTTGCTGAAGGTCGAGACCTCCGACGGCGTCTGGACCACGCGGGGCCTGATCAACGCGACCGGCACGTGGCGCCGCCCGTTCTGGCCGTACTACCCCGGCCAGGAGACGTTCCGGGGCCGTCAGGTGCACACCGCCGACTACCAGGGGCCCGAGTCGTTCGCCGGCCGGCGGGTCGTGGTCGTGGGCGGTGGTGCGTCGGCGACGCAGTTGCTCATGGAGATCGCCCCAGTTGCACAGGAGACGCGGTGGGTGACCCGCCACGAGCCGGTGTGGCGCGAGGGACCGTTCACCGAGGACTACGGCCGCTGGGTCGTCGGCATGGTCGAGGAACGCGTCCGCGCCGGGCTGATCCCGCGCAGCGTGGTGAGCGTGACCGGGCTGGCGCTGAACGAGGCGACGCGCGTCGCCATCGCGTCCGGTGTGCTGGACCGCAAGCCGATGTTCGACCGGATCACGCGTGATGGTGTCGTCTGGGCTTCCGGTGAGCACTTCGACGCCGACGTCATCCTGTGGGCCACCGGGTTCCGGCACGACCTGGACCACCTCGCGCCGTTGCACCTGCGTGCTCCTGGCGGCGGCATCCAGGTCGACGGCACGCGCGTGGTCGCCGATCCACGCATCCACCTCGTCGGCTACGGGCCTTCCGCCAGCACGATCGGCGCGAACCGGGCCGGACGCAGCGCGGTGCGCGAGCTGATGGGCTACCTGGGTCAACGGGTTTCCGCCACCTGACGCCGTTCGGGGTGCCAGGATGCGGCGGTGGGCTCTTTCAAGGTCGATCCCGCGGCCGTCGCCGGGCTGGGGCAGTTGGTGCAACGGCAAAGCCAGGGCATCGCCGGCTACCTGACGGCACTGGAGCACAACGCGCTCTCCGACCAGGGTGACGGCTTCTTCGAGCTGATCAGCAACCAGCTCGTCTACCTGCGCTACTACGCCCACGCCAACACCCGGCAGGCGCTGAGCCTGGCGGGGAACTCGGCTCTGCAGCTGCGCGACACCGCCGCGTTCTACGTGGCGACCGACAACTCGGTCGAAGCACGCCTCGACGGCACGTACCGGCCTGTCACGTCGGTCGACCGCGAGCGCTCCTCGCTGCCGTGCGAGGTGACCCAGAGCGGTTTCGGCGACGTGCACGACGTGAGCGGTTACCAACCGCCGACCTCGGTGGACCTCGAACAGGACCTGGGCTGGCCAGTGGACCTGGAGGAGCGGCTCGACGCCCTCGGCGACCTCGTCTCGACCGGCGCGAAGATCGGCATGCTCCTCGAGACCGTCACGCACTGGAACCCGTTCGAACGCGCCGCGCTGCTCGTGTCCGGCGACTGGAACGCGATCCACCGCGAGGGCCTCATCATCGCCGACACCGGCAAGGCCTTCGACCACATCGCCACGAACATCGACCGCGGCCGCTTCAACATCCAGTCGGCCTGGGACGGCAACGCCGCCGCGGCCGCCGAGAACTGGCTCGACGAGTACGCCCGAGCCTGCCGCGAGCACGCCACGTACTGCCGTGAGGCCGCCGAGAAGATCCGCAACCTCGCCGAGGCCGTCTACCACCGCGCCAAGTCGCTGGAGACCGCGCTCGGCACGCTCGTCGACCTGGTCGGCGAACTGATCTCGCTGAAGAAGATCAACTCGATCCGGGCGACCATCGCCGCGGCTGTCGACGAGGCGCTCGACTTCGCGACGGGGACCGGGGACTTCAAGGACCTCCTGAAGGCCGTGAAGGTGTGGGCGGGGGAGGCGACCGCCCTCACCGACCTGATCTTCGCCACCGCCCACGAGTTCTCGGGGATCGTGGCGGCGGCCAAGGGACAGGGCGAGGTCGTGGCGGCGCGGTGGCCTTGTGCTCCTTACGACCATCCGGGGGTCTGAGTCGTGCTGAACCCGTTCGACACCTCGGTGGGCCGCCAGGCCCGCCTCACCGAGTTCCGGATCCTGGCGGCGTCGGGTGACGGGGTGCTCGCGGACTTCGCCAAGGAGGTCGTGGCCGGCCGTGCCGAACCGCGCGAGCTGCTGACGACCGGCTGGGTGGTCGAGGGCTGGATCGACGAGCTGCAGGCCGAGGCCGAGCGGTTCCGCGACTCCCCGGAGGCCGCGCAGGAGTGGTCGCTGGAGCAGGCGCAGGCCTTTCTGGACCAGCATCTCGCCGGTGTCGCGTCCCTCGACGTCGAGGCGATCGAGGCGGTGCTGACGCGGCCGGCACCGGTGACGCCGGTGGCGGACGAGGACGACGAGGAAGGACCGCCGTTGCTCAAGGACGCTTGGTAGCGGCTGTCTTGCGCTTCGACAGGCGGGTGACCACGAAGACGGCCACCACGATCACCGCGAGTGCCAGGACCGCCTTGGAGGCCAGGCCCACGTAGTCCTCGACCAGGTGCCAGTTGTCGCCCAGCAGGTAGCCCGCCAGGATCAGGGCGGTGTTCCAGATCAGGCTGCCCGCGGTGGTGTAGGCGAGGAACGGGGCTAAGCGCATTCGTTCGATGCCGGCCGGGATCGAGATCAGGCTGCGGAACACCGGGATCATGCGGCCGAAGAAGACGGCGCGGTAACCGTTGCGCAGGAACCAGGCCTCGGTCTTGTCCACATCGGACACGCGGACCAGGGGCATGCGGGAGGCGATGCGGCGAACCCGGTCGCGGCCGAGCAGGGCGCCGAGCCAGTACAGGAGTACCGCGCCCGCCACGGAGCCGAACGTGGTCCATCCGATGGCGGCCAGCAGCGACATCTTGCCCTGGGCCGCGGTGAAGCCGGCCAGGGGCAGGAAGACCTCGCTCGGCAGCGGCGGGAACAGGTTTTCCAGAGCGATGGCCAGGGCCGCTCCGGGTGCGCCGGCCGTTTGCATCAGGTCGGTGACCCAGTCGACCAAGTTCATGGGGTCCAAGGTACGGATTGGACGGACCGGGGACATTGGGGTGAACCGCAGAGATGGGGTGGGGAAAACCCCACCCCATCTCCGGGGAAAACCACTAGGAGCAGCGAATCCTTGCGTCGGCCCAGGATGCGTGGTCGTTCTGGGAGCCGTCGCCGCCGTCCAGAACGCGCAGCGTGAGAGTGCTCACGCCGGTCACGTCCACGGCCAGATCGCGGGCCGGGGTGCGCACGCCCAGCAGGCCCGTGTCGGCCAGGACCACGCCGTCACCGAGCACCTGGAACGACACCGTGCCGCCGACTCGTTGCCGGGCGACGTCCAGGCCGGCCTCGTCGTCGACGCCGACCGATGCGGCGAAACCGGTGCAACCAGAACCCAGTGCGTAAGTGATCTCGGACGATGCATGAGTACCGAGGCCCTTGCCGTAGGTCACCCGGCGAAGAGCGATGCCCCGGCCGTCACCGGCCGCGGTGCCGCCGTTCGTCAGGTCCTTCTCGACGGGACCGTCACCGCCGGTCGCCGACACCCACGGTCGATCGCTCAAATAGGACCAGGAGTCCGAAAGCGGCCGCACCAGGTGCACCCGAGCGGTTTTCTCGGACTCCACACCGCCGTTGAACGACGCCACCACAGGGATGTCGAAGTAGCCGTACGACGAAGGCTGAGCGGGCGGCACGACGGTCCAGGAGCCCGACAACGCCTGCCCCGGACGCACGACCCGGGCAGAGACGGGAGAACCCTGCACCGACCACCCCGCGGGCACGCGCGGCGCCAGCGTCACGCCGCGCACGTCCGTGCGAGTGGTGAAGAGTCCGGTCACGGTGAACCCACGAGCGGAAGCCGAGACCGAGGTCGAAGGCACAGCAGACACTGGCCGCTCACACGTGCGTGAGCCCGCACGGCAGGCGATAGCGGCGAAACCGCCGTTGGCCGCCACGTCCAGCGTCAGCACGTCCCCGGAACGCACGGTCCGTGACTCGCGCACGAGACCGGAGGGACCGTCACGCGTGATCTCCACCAGCCAGCGCCCGGACGGCAGCGAGAACGGCACCGAAACGGTCCGCGCCGCACCGGAGTAGCCGCCGCCGAGGAACCACCGGTCCCCGGACCGTCGCGCGAACACCGAGTGGTCCGCGGGACGGCCGGACAGCAACCGGGTCTCGTCCCAGGCCGTCGGCACCTGGTCGACGAACCGCTCGGCGACAGGTCGTGCGGCGTAGTCCTCGGGACGTCCGGCGAGGTTCGCGAGGCCCGACTCGTAGATCACGGTCAGCGCCAGCTCGTGCGCGTCGGAGGTGGTGCGTGACGGGCGGTGCCAGGCCAACGGCGTGTAGTCCATGCCACCGACGACACCGCGCGTGAACGGCAAGGCGGTCAGGTGTGTTCCGGTGAGGCCGGAAGACTTCTCACCGCCGTGTACGGCCTCCATCGTCATGACGTGCGGCCACGTGCGGTGAATGCCGTGCGGGATCGTCGAGCCGTGGAAGTTGACCAGCAGGTGGTGCTGGGCGGTCTCCGCGAGAATCCGGTCGTACCAGCGGTAGCGGTCCTGGCCGTCGGAGTCCATGAAGTCGATCTTCACGCCCGCGATGCCCCACTTCTCGAACAACGCCAGCCGGGCGGCGCTCTCGGCGGGCGTGTCGAGCTCGTCGTAGTGGATCCAGAGGTGGATCTTCACCCCGCGAGCGCGGGCGTAGGAGACCAGCTGCGGGATCCACGACGTCTGCTCCCACGTCGGGTCGTAGTCCCAGTTCGGGTCGAAGTACCAGCCGGCGTCGACCAGCGCGTACGGCCAGCCGTGCGCAGCCGCGTAGTCCACGTACTGCTTCTGCATCGCGAGGCTCTGACCTGCCTCGCGGCCACCGGCGAGCCAGCTCCAGAACACCTTGCCGGGCTCGATCCACGACGTGTCGCGCACCTTTGACCGCGGTGCGAGGTCGTCCACGAGAGTCGAAGACGACACGTCTGCCAGGGAACCGACAACAGCGGTGCGCCACGGCGATTGCCACGCGCCGTCAACGAGCACCTTCTCGTCCCAGTACTTGATCGCGTACGACGACGACCCAGCCGTGTGCACGAGCCGCGCACCGGAGTGCCGACCGTCCACAGCGGACTCGGTGAGCAGTGAGTACACGCCGTTCGTCTCGAACAGCGCCGGATGCAGGTACTCCGCGGTCTCGGCGTTCACCGCGTTGGTCTCCACGAACGGGTTTTCGTAGTCACGCCGGTACTTGGCGATCCACGCGGTGGCACTCGACGGCACGACGAACGCGGACGTCTCGCGCAGCACGTTGCCCAGGCCCGCCGGCAGCTCGTAGCGGTAGGCGACGCCGTCACGCGCGGTCCGCACGATGAGGTCCAGACGGGCGGCACCGGCGAACCTGTAGCGCTCCTCTTTGTGCATCACCGTGCGCTGACGTTGCTTGCCGGACGAGGCCGTGTAGTGCTCGACCACGCGTCGTTCGGTCCGTCCAGTCAACCGCAGACCGGTGGAAAGATCCGCTCTTTCCGTCGCCACGCCCAGGGGGCTCGGCTCCAGGACGGTGGTGCCGCCACGGGTCACCGACAGCGTCGGCACCCCGTTCGGCACGGTCACCACGGCCTTGGGCCAGACGGCGGTTTGCGCTGCTGCTACTGGGGTTGTGACGCCCGCTGTCAGGGCGATGACGAGTGCTCCCGCCGCGCGCAGGCGCACGGTAGACAATCGCATGTCCAGTCCTCCAAGACGTCGGTCGCGGCGGCGACAGATCCGATGTATACGCGCTGCGGCGCCATTGGTCCACAACCCGGACGGAAAGGCTTTTCCGGCCGGTGACCGGGTGACTACGATGAGTTCGATGGCCGAATCGGTGGGAACGTGTGCGAACTGCGGCGCCGCGACCGCCACCTCCCGGCGCAAACACGCGCGGTACTGCTCGAACGCCTGCCGGCAGCGCGCCTATCGGCAGCGGGTGAACGAACCCGTTACGGCACTGGACAGTTTCATCGGCCGCGGCGACGAGCTGTCCTGTCTCACCACGCTCCAGGACACTCGCGTGCTCACGCTCATCGGCCCGGCTGGTGTCGGGAAGACCAGGCTGGCCAAGGAGTTCGCGGGCGACGCGGCATGGGTCGAGCTCGCGCCGGTGGACCGAGGCGTGGCGCGGGCCTGCGTGACGGCGCTCGGCATCGGCGAGGTCGCCGACGAACCCCCGTTGAGCACCCTGGTGCACGCGCTGGCGGACAAACAACTGCTGCTAGTGCTGGACAACTGCGAACACGTCGTGGCGGAGTGTGCCGCCGTGCTGGAGCCGCTGCTGCTCGGCTGCCCGGAAGTGCGGGTGATCGCCACGAGCCGGGAACCGTTGCGGGTGCCGGGCGAGGTGCTGTTCGCGGTGCGCCCGTTGCCGCTCAACTACGCGGTGGAGCTCTTCACCGACCGCGCCCGTTCGAACCAGCTGGGCCTGCGGCTCGACAACTCGGAGGTGCTGGCCGCGTTGTGCGCACGCCTGGACCGGCTGCCACTCGCCATCGAGCTCGCCGCGCGGCTGGTGACGGTGCTGCCGGTGCCGGAGCTGCTGGCGCGCCTGGACGACCGCCTGGAGCTGCTCAACCGCGGCAACCGCACCGCCGCCGAACGCCACCAGAGCCTGCGCGCGGCGATCGAGTGGAGCTACGACCACCTCAGCGCCGACGAGCAGCACGTGTTCCGGTGTCTCTCGCAGTTCCCCGGCGGCTTCGGGCTGGACATCGCGGTGGCCGCCTGCGGTCTGCCCGCGGACCGGGTGCTGGCGCTGCTGTCCGCGCTCGTGACCAAGTCGCTGCTCACGCCGGCCGGCGGCGGCCGCTTCGAACAGCTGGAGTCAGTCCGCCTGTACGGCCGCGAAAAGGTAGCCGAGCTGTCGCCCTGAGCCGCTGGCCCAGAACCGCCCAGAAGAATGCCCGCCACCCAACCAGCGCCAGGCCCTCGCCAGGCCACACCAGGCAAGCGGCAGACCCCCGCCCTGCCAGCGCCAAGCCCTCGCCCGTCCAGCGTCAGCTCATCGCCCGGCCATGCCAGACCAGCACCAGGCGAGTCAGCTGGAGGAGCGGCCGCGAAAAGGTCGCGGAGTTGTCGAACTGAGCCGCTCGCCAGAACCGGCCCGGAGGATGCCCGCCACCCAACCAGCGCCAAGCCCTCGCTGGGCCACGCCGGGCAAGCGCTAAGCCCACGCCCGCCCATCGCCAGGCCTTCGCCGGGCTACCGCTCGGCCAGGCCAGGCCCTCCGTCCCACGTCAGACCAGCGCCAGTTGGCGAGTCAGCTGGAGGAGTGGCCGCGATGGCGCGAAGCGCCGAGACGGCCGGGGGTCCGGGGGCGCAGCCCCCGGCTGGGGTGTGGGGGCTCGGCCCCCACAAGACACGGCGAGATGATCCGGCGAGCGCCCTCCGCGAGCAGGGCTCACCCATCATCGAGTGAGGTCGGGGGGACTCGAACCCCCACTGGCTGGGACCTAAACCCAGTGCCTCTGCCAATTGGGCTACGACCCCTCGCGTGGAAGCCTATAGGCCCCTCATGTACTCGCTCTCTCGGGGCGCGCACGTGGGTCGCTCGAAGCCGCGGTCCCGGCCGTCCACTACGGTTGCGGGCAGAACCGCTGCTAGGAGGACATGTGGCTCGCGATCCCGACACCATCCAGCGCGAGATCGAACAGGCTCGCATCGCGCTGGCCGCCACCTTGGACGAGCTCAGCGAGCGCGCCAATCCGCAGAAGCTCGTCGAGCAGGGCAAGTCGTCCGTGCTCGACGTGCTGAGCCAGCCCAAGGTGAAGTACACGCTGATCGCGGTCGGCGCGGTGGTCGGCTTCGCGCTGGTCCGCAAGCTGTTCCGTTAAGCGTGCACCAACGGTAGGAGCACCTGCTCGACGACCTTCTCCACGAACGGCTCGTCGAGCGGGTCGCCGGTGAGCATCAGCCGGTAGATCAGCGCCGCTCCGGCGATCTCGACCGCCATGCCGCGCGGGGCGTCAGCGCGAAGCTCGCCCCGTTCGGCGGCGCGGTCCAGGATTCCGCGCAGCACGTCGCGCTGCGAGATCAGGAACGTCTCCCGGAACGCCGCGGCCAGCTCGGGTTCGTGCGGCAGTTCGCCGACGAGTGCCTGGGCGGCTTTGCCGATCGGTCCGGAGAGGAACGCGGCGAACGACGAGAGGAACTCGCGCAGGTCGCCGGCCAGTGAGCCGGTGTCCGGTGCCGCGAGGTTCTGCGTGGCGAGCTGGGTGCACGTGTCGATCACCAGATCGAGCTTCGACTCCCAGCGCCGGTAGATCGTGGCTTTGCCCGCTCTCGCGCGAGCCGCCACGGCGTCCATGGTGAGGGCCCGGTACCCGACCTCGGCCATCACCTCGAGCGCTGCCTGACGTAATGCGTCATCCCTGCTGGCGTCGCGAGGACGGCCCCGCTGGGGGACCCTGCCCTCGTTGAACGCCGTTGTCGACACGGCCATGCCACCTCCTCGTACAAGGGCACGGCTCATGCGTGTCTCCCCGCCCCTTTGGCGGGACATCCTAGGCGTCTTACCCATGTCGCAGGGTGAGCAGCACCCGGTTGTTGCTTCGTGTTGCGGTTGGTTGGGTCTTGCGCGATGTGACCTAGAACTCCTACCTTTCCAAGTTGTCTGGACCAGGCTGCACCGCCGCGCAGCAGGACGTGAGTAGTCGTCATGCGCGGACGAGGAGCGGAAATGGTCTTTGGCAGGAGGGGTTTCATTGGGGGAACCACGGCAGCGGTGGTGCTCGCCCAGACGGGGGTGGCGACCGGGAAAGAGACCGTGTCCTCGGATGTTTTCGGCTGCGAAGGCATGTCGGAACGCGATTGGGAAAAGTTCGTCGGGGCGCAGGATCTCGTTTGGCAGAAGCCTCCGGCCCAGTACGGGCAGGCTCCGTTCCTCGGTGACGGCCGGCTCGGCAGCGTCGTGTACGCCGAAGGCAACACCGTGCGGTTCACCGTTCAGCACGCCGACGTGCAGGACCACCGCACCACCGGTGGCAGCCAGTTCGGTGTGTGCCGACTTCCTGTCGGCAACCTGAAGATGACCGCGGCGGGCACCGTCACGGCCGTCGACTGGCGCCTGGACCTGTGGAACGCGGAACTGCGTGGGACCGTGACCACGACCTTGGGCGTGATCAAGTTCGTGGTCTACGTCCACTCCACCCGTTCGGTGTTGTCGTTGCAGGTCACCGCGACCGGTACCGAGAAGCCCGTGCTGGAGTTCGTGCCGTCCAAGGCGATTCCGCCCCGGGCGGACTTCAACCCGCTTCCGGACGGGTACGTCCTCAACCCCGACCCCGTGACGAAAGCCGACGGCCGCGAGACGCTGGTGACCCAGGCGCTGAACGTGGGCGGCCAGACGGCAACCGCTTTCCGGCTCAGCACGGCCGGACGGGTGCAGCGCCTGCTGCTGTCGGTCGCGCACACCTACCCCGAACTGGCGGCGGACAAGATCGTGCTGAAGGCCGTGCGCGACGCCGCCGGGCTCGGCGGGCTGCTGCCCAGGTCGCACCGGAAGTGGTGGAACGCCTTCTACCGGAAGAGCTTCCTGTCGTTCGGTGACCAGCGGTTGCAGGCGTTCTACTGGATCCAGCTGTACAAGGTGGCGTCCGGATCACGGGCCGGCAGCCCGGTGATGGCGACGACCGGCCCGTGGCTGGAGAAGACGCCGTGGGCCGCCGCCTGGTGGAACCTCAACGTGCAGCTGGAGTACTGGCTGATCCACGGCTCCGGCCACCTGGAGCTGGACTCGATCACCAGCACGCTGAAGGACAACCAGGACCAGCTCGTCCGCAACGTCAAGGAGCCGTACCGGCACGACTCGGCGGGCGTCGGCCGCAGCACGGACGCTTCGACGTCCAACGCGGGGACGCTGTACGAGCCGGGCACGGGCGGCACCGGCGTCAAGGAGCTCGGCAACCTCACGTGGGCGCTGCACAACGTCTGGCTGTCCTACCGCCACAGCATGGACATCAGGATCCTGTCCGACGTCGTCTTCCCCCTGCTGCGCCGGTCGATCAACTACTACCTGCATTTCCTCAAGAAGGGCAACGACGGCAAGCTGCACCTCGACGTCACGACCTCGCCCGAGTACGGCGACGCCCCCGACTGCAACTACGACCTGCAGCTGATCCGGTGGGGCTGCCAGACGCTGATCGACTCGGCGCGGTTGCTCAAGATCAACGATCCGCTGGCACCGAAGTGGGCCGAAGTGCTGCGGGACCTCGTGCCGTACCCGGTCGACGAGAACGGGTTCATGATCGGCGCCGGGGTGCCGTTCGTGAACTCCCACCGGCACTTCTCGCATCTGCTGGCGACGTTCCCGCTGATGACCGTGAACTGGGACCAGCCGGAGAACCGCGCGTTGATCGAGAAGTCGTTGCGGCACTGGATGTCCCTCGAACCCGCGCACCGCGGCTACAGCTACTCCGGGTCGGGCTCGATCGCGGCGCGCATGTTCCGCGGCGACGAGGCCTACGCGTACTTCGTGAAGATGTTCGACACCACCAAGCGCTACCCGGTGCTCGAGAACACCATGTACACCGAGGCGGGCCCGGTCGTGGAGACCCCGCTGTCCGGCGCGCAGACGATCCACGACTTCGTCTGCCAGAGCTGGGGCGGCGTCGTCCGGGTGTTCCCGGCGGTGCCGTCCGCGTGGCCGGACGTCATGATCGCCGACCACTCCTGCGAGGGCGGGTTCTCGGTCACGGCCCGGCGCTCCGGTGGCAAGACCGAGTTCGTGCTCGTCCGCAGCCGCGCGGGCGAGCCGTTGGTGCTGCGGCACGGCATCGCGGGCCCGGTGTCCGTGGTGAGCCCTGTCCGGTACCACGACCGCGGCGACGGGACGCTGGAGATCCCGTTGCGCCGCGGGCAGGAAGTCCTGGTGCACCCCAGGGGCCGCCGCCCCGACCTGGCCGTCAGGCCGGTCGCCATCACGACCCCGGGCAAGCCCTGGGGTCTACCCGCGTGATGCTCGGAAAGGAAAGCCCCATGCGCACACTCGCTCTGGCGGTGCTGTCCACAATGGTCAGTGCGGTCCTGGTCGCTCCGGCCGCGGAGGCGTTACCGGACGGTCTGGCGTTGACGCCTCCGATGGGCTTCAACAACTGGAACACCACCGCTTGCCGCGCCGAGTTCAACGAGGCGATGGTCAAGGGCATCGCTGACATCTTCGTGAACAAGGGCCTCAAGGACGCCGGCTACGAGTACGTCAACATCGACGACTGCTGGGCCGAGAAGTCCAGAGACGCTCAGGGCAAGCTGGTGCCGAACAAGACGCGGTTCCCCAACGGCATCAAGGCCGTCGCGGACTACGTGCACTCCAAGGGCCTGAAGTTCGGCATCTACACCTCGGCCGGCACCAAGACGTGCAACAAGGACAACGGGTTCCCCGGTGGCTTGAACCACGAGGAGTCGGACGCCCAGCAGTTCGCGTCGTGGGGCGTCGACTACCTGAAGTACGACAACTGCAACAACCAGGGTGTCGACGCCAAGCAGCGCTACCGCAAGATGCGTGACGCGTTGAAGAAGACCGGACGCCCGATCGTCTTCTCGTTGTGCGAGTGGGGTCAGAACAAACCGTGGGAGTGGGCTTCCGACACGGGCCACCTGTGGCGCACGACCGGCGACATCAACGACACCTGGCCGCGCACCATGGACATCTACGAGAAGAACGTGGTGCTGGATTCCTATGCCGGCCCTGGGCACTGGAACGACCCCGACATGCTCGAAGTCGGCAACGGCAAGATGAGTGCCACGCAGTACCGCAGCCACTTCTCGTTGTGGGCCATCATGGCCGCGCCGCTGTTGATCGGCTCGGACCTGCGCAAGGTCAGCGCGGACACGTTCACCATCCTGGAGAACAAGGACGTCATCGCACTCGACCAGGACAAGCTCGGCAAGCAGGGCAAGCGGATCCGCACGACCGGCAAGAGCGGGGTGGACGTGATCGTGAAGCCCCTGGCCAACGGCGACAAGGCCGTGGCGCTGTTCAACAAGTCCGGCTCGACGCAGACGATCTCGACGTCCCTGTCCGAGATCGGCTTCTCCGGCCCGGCGCAGCTGAAGGACCTGTGGACCAAGTCCGTCCGCACCACCACCGGCGCGATCTCGGCCTCGGTCCCGTCCCACGCCACCGTGGTCTACCGAGTGTCCAAGTCGGACGGTGGCCCGCGCCCGACCCCGCCCGCCGGCACGACCGACCTGTCTGAGTTCGAGGCCACGTCGTCCACGAACGGCTGGGGCCCGGTGGAGATCGACAAGTCGGTCGGCAGCCAGGCCGCCGGTGACGGCAAGACCCTGACGATCAACGGGGTGACGCACTCGAAGGGGTTCGGCGCGCACGCGGCCTCGACCATCGAGTTCTACGTCGGCAAGAAGTGCTCATCGGTCACTGTGGACGTCGGTGTCGACGACGAAGTGGCCGCGGGCAGGGGATCCGTGGTCTTCGAGGTGTTCGCGGATTCAACAAAGGTCGCGGATTCCGGACGGCTGACCGGAACCGATCCGGCGAAGAAACTCACCGCGTCACTCAGTGAAGCCGAGAACCTGCGCTTGGTGGTCACAGACGCCGGTGACGGCATCAATTCCGACCACGGTGACTGGGCGTCTCCGCGGATCACCTGTTCGTAACGTGTTTTTCCGGACGGTCTGTGGGTAGCGATGTAACGCAGCTCACAGACCGTCCTATATTGAATCTATGAAAGCAACTCGGCTCCTCCCTGCCCTCGCCGCAGCCGCCGCGCTGGTGCTGGCCCCCGGACTGGGGCTCGCCGATCCCGGCAACGGCAAGGGGAACGGGATCACGAACAACCCGCAGGTCCCACCGGGACAGTCCACTCAGGACACTTCGGTGCCTCAGCCGCCGTCCGACGCGGACTTCAGCGGCAACGGCGCGAATGTGCACGGTCCGTACGACTCGACCCGTGACGGCTCGCCGTCGCTGAACGGCAACGGCACCGGCGAAGCCGTCGGCAAGCCGTGCGCCGGCTGCGTCGGCAAGGCGGACAACAAGAATCCGCAGGGGCAGCTGCCCGGCGGCTCGGACGCGAACAAGGGCTACGAGTGCGACGCCAACCACGGCATCGGCCGCTCGAACCCGGCGCACACGGGCTGCAAGCCCGCCGAGACGCCTCCGACCACGCCTCCGCAGACCCCGCCGCCGTCGACCAAGACCGACGTTCCGCCGCCACCGCCCGGTGGAGGCGCTCCGCAGGCGCCGGCACCGCAGGTCGCCACCGCCGCTGAGGCCGACGAACTGGCGTTCACCGGCTTCGACGTGCTGCCGCTGGGCCTCGGCGGCCTCGCGCTCGTGGGTGCGGGCGGCGCGGCCGTGCTGATGGCACGCCGGACCAAGCGCTCCTGAGACGGGCAACGGCGGGCCGGGTCAGGGAGACCCGGCCCGCCGTCACTCGCCGAATTCGAGCGACCGCGACGGCAGCGCGTCCATCCCGTTGCGGGCGAACCCGGTCCAGATGCCCCGGACCGTCTTGGCCAGCACGGGATCCGGCTCCTGCCCGGCGAGCATGCCCGCGCCAGCCCAGCCTTCCGGGTCGAACAGGAACGGCAGCTCCATGCAGTGGCACGCACCCCAGGGCGCGCCCGGCGGCTTGCCCCGGAAGTTGTAGGTGGCGGCCTGACCACCCGCGGCCGTCCAGTCCGCGGCGAGCCGGCGAGCGGGCTCGGCGAACACGAGTTCGGTCACGGTCGCCCAGGCTTCCGGGTGGTCCGCCACGTACGGGCTGCCGTCGTCAGCGGTGTGCCCGACCAGCAGCTCGATCCGGGACGCTGCCGCGCTGAGATCGATCTCGCCGAGCACCGGGCCGAACGGCATGCCGCCGGCCAGACCGAACCGCGCCGCCATCGCCGGAACCTGTTGCTGCACGGCCAGCACGTCCTCCACCGGCGTGGAGGCGTCCACGGACACGAACTCGCGCAGCGCGGCCGTCATCTCCGCGCGCTCGGGACCGCGCGCGCCGAGCGGGGCGCTCTGCAGGATCGCGCGGTGGAACAGGCCTTCGGTGTCGGCGAGCATCAGCGCGTACACGGAGTCCGCGCCCGCCGACTGCCCGAACGCGGTCACGTTCGAGGGATCGCCACCGAACGCGGCGATGTTGTCGCGCACCCACCGCAGCGCGACGAGCTGGTCGAGCAGGCCCAGGTCGTCCCGCAGGTAGCCGAAGACACCGAGCCGGTAGCTGACGCTGACCACGACGACACCCTCGGCGGCCAGCAACGCGGCGTCGTACTTCTTCGACTCGCCGCTGCCCGTCACGTACGCGCCGCCGTGGAACCAGACCATCACCGGCAGCCCGGAGGCGCTGTCCGGGGCGGTGACGCTCAGCACCTGGCAGTGCTCGTCGAACGACAGGCCCTCGACCGAGTTGCCGACCACCGCGAGCAGTGACGACGGCGGTTGCGGACAGGCCGGGCCGCGCTGGGAGGAGCCGAGCACGCCGTCCCAGGTGACCGGTTCGGGTTCGGCGAAACGGGCGGCCTTCGCATAACGGACGCCGCGGGTGGTGATCAGCACGTCCCGATACTAAGCATGCGTAACCAATTCCACAGCGTCTCGATTCGGCACGGAGACGGCGACAGGCGCAACATGTAACGGTTGAGCATCGACGAAGAGGAGGCGCCTGGTGCGCGCTACGACGATCTACGGCACCCGAGACATCCGCGTGGAGGAGGTGCCGGACGCGGCGATCAAGGAGGCCACCGACGTCGTCGTCCGGGTCGAGCTGGCGTGCATCTGCGGCAGCGACCTCTGGGCGTACCGCGGCGTGGCCAAGCGCGAGGGCGGCCAGCGGATCGGGCACGAGTTCATCGGGATCGTCGACCAGGTCGGCAAGGACGTGAAGAGCGTCCAGGTCGGTGACCGGGTCATCGCGCCGTTCGTGTGGAGCGACGGCACCTGCGCGTACTGCCAGGCCGGGCTGCAGACGTCGTGCCGCAGCGGTGGGTTCTGGGGCAGCAAGGGCAGCGACGGCGGCCAGGGCGAGGCGGTCAGGGTGCCGCAGGCGGACGGCACGCTGGTCCGGGTCCCCTCGGACGCGCCGGCTGAGCTGCTGCCCGCGTTCCTGAGCCTGTCCGACGTCATGGGCACCGGGCACCACGCGGCCATGGGCGCCGGTGTCGGTCCTGGCGCGACGGTCGCGGTCGTCGGTGACGGCGCGGTCGGGCTGTGCGGTGTGCTCGCGGCCAGGCGGCTGGGGGCCGAGCGGATCATCGCACTGGGCCGCCACGAGGACCGCGCCAAGATCGCCAAGCTCTTCGGTGCCACGGACCAGGTCGCCGAGCGCGGCGAGGCCGCGATCGAGCGCATCAAGGAGATGACCGGCGGCCTCGGGGCGTCGGCCGTGCTGGAGTGCGTCGGCACCGAGCAGTCGTGGGAGACCGCGATGGGCATCGTGCGCGACGGCGGCAGGATCGGGTACGTGGGCGTGCCGCACGAGATGCCGGGGCTGCCGCTCGGCAAGCTGTTCGGCCGCAACATCGCCATCGGTGGCGGCGTCGCGCCCGCGCGGGCGTACCTGCCGGAGCTGCTGGCCGACGTGCTCGCGGGGCGGATCGACCCCGGACCGGTGTTCGACCGGACGGTCTCGCTCGACGACGTCGCCCAGGGCTACCAGGCGATGGACGAGCGGACCGCCCTCAAGGTCATCGTGCAGCCGTAGCTCGGCTGGCCGCAGTGAGCACGTAGTCCTCGGCGCGCACGCGCTTGGTCCGCTGCCAGTACCGCCAGGTGAAGCCCGGCCACACGGTGCGGTTCACGCCCTGCGCGTCGAGGTACCAGCTCTGGCAACCGCCCTGGGTCCACACGCCCTTGGTGAGCTTCTGCTGGATTTCACGGTTGAACTCCTGCTGGGCCTCCAGCCGTACGTCCAGCTCCGCTGCGCGGTGTCGGTCGAGGAGCCGGAGGCACTGCGAGATGTACCGGATCTGCGACTCGATCATGAACACGACCGAGTTGTGGCCGAGCCCGGTGTTGGGGCCCAGCAGGAAGAACAGGTTGGGGAACCCGGAGACCGTGATGCCGTAGTAGGTCTCGATCCCCTTCTCACGCCACTGCTTCGCGAGGTCGACGCCGCCCTTGCCCTGGACGTCCAGGTAGTCGAACGAGTCGACGACGTGGAAACCGGTGCCGTAGATGATGACGTCGACCTCGTGCTCGACGCCCGCACCGTCCACGATGGACGATTCGCGCACCTCGGAGATCTTGTCCGTCACCAGGTCCACGTTCGGGCGGCCCAGCGCGGGGTAGAAGTCGTTGGAGATCAGCACGCGCTTGCAGCCCATGGTGTAGTCGGGCTTCAGCTTGCGCCGCAGCTTCGGGTCCGGCACCTGCTTCTTCATGTGCCGCAACGCGATGCCCTGCGCGAACTGCATGATCTTCGGG
Organism: Lentzea alba; assembly: GCF_011067745.1. Lineage (GTDB taxonomy): Bacteria > Actinomycetota > Actinomycetes > Mycobacteriales > Pseudonocardiaceae > Lentzea > Lentzea alba. The sequence continues at coordinate 391,089 of NZ_JAAMPJ010000005.1, read as the reverse complement.
TTGATCGCGAACCCCAGCGCGGACGACTCGCGCACCCAGTAGACGAAGTTCCGGTAGATCCGCTGGGTGAAGGGCAAGGCGCGGAACAGCTTCTGCTCCCGGCCGGTGATCTCGCGGTCGGCCTTGGGCATGATCCACGGCGGTGTGCGCTGGAAGATCTTCAGCGAGCCGACCTGCCCGGCGATCTTCGGCACGAACTGGATCGCGGACGCGCCCGTGCCGATCACGGCGACCCGTTTGCCGGTCAGGTCGTAGTCGTGGTCCCACTGCGCCGAGTGGAACGTCTTGCCGTTGAAGTTCTCGATGCCGGGCAGTTCGGGGATGTTCGGGATGTGCAACGCGCCGACGCCGGCGACCAGTGCCTGTGCGGTGTAGGTGTCGCCCTGCTCGGTCGTGACGGTCCAGCGCTTGGCTTCCTCGTCCCACTGCGCGCCGGACACCTTGGTGTTGAACCGGATGTGCGGCCGCAGCCGGTACTTGTCGGCCACGCCCCGCAGGTAGTCCCAGATCTCGCCCTGCTGCGCGAACATCCGCGACCACTTCGGGTTCAGCTCGAACGAGAACGAGTACATGTGCGAGGGCACGTCACACGCGCAGCCGGGGTAGGAGTTGTCCCGCCAGGTGCCACCGAGGTCGCTCGCCTTCTCGAGCACCACGAAGTCGTGCTCACCGCGGCGCTTCAGTTCGACGGCCATGCCCAGGCCGGAGAAGCCGGTGCCGATGACGAGCACTTTCGTCTCTCGGTGCATGGGGACGTCCCTCCGCTCGCGGTTAGCTACTTCGCAGTAGGTTACTCGAAGTAAGTTACGAGCGGTAGACTCCGTTCGTGACTGCTCCGCGGCGCCGCATGCCCAAGGCCCAGCGCATGGCGCAGATGCTCACCGTCGCCGAGGAGATCTTCGCCGAGCAGGGGTATCTGGCCACGTCGATGGACGAGATCGCCGAACGCGTCGGCGTCTCGAAGCCGATGCTCTACGAGTACTTCGGCTCGAAAGAAGGCCTGCTCATCGGCTGCATCCATCGCGCACGCACGGAACTCAGGGAAAAAACGGCGGCGGCGATCGCGGGCGCGACGAGCCCTGAGGAGTTCCTGCGGCTCGGACTACTGGCGTTCTTCGAGTTCATCGACGAGCACCGCAGGTCGTGGGCGCTGCTGCGGCAGGAAGCGGCCGTGGCGGTGCCGTCGGCGCAGGAAGAGGTGGAAGGCATCCGTCAGCAGCAGACGGACATGATCGGCGCCGTGCTGGCGTCGTTCTCGCCGGACATCGACCCGCTGGAGGCCGAGGCGTTCGCGGAGATCGTCGTCGGTGCGACGGAGCGCCTGGCGGTGTGGACGGAGCGCAGGCCCAAGGTTGGACCTGCGCTCGCGACCGAGTACGTCATGGCCGTGATCTGGCCAGGTGTTGCCGACAGACTTAAGAAGCTGCCCGCACCCGCTCCGCACGCATGGCGGTGACGGCCGGGAGGTCCAGCGGGGCGACCTTCGTGCCCGTGGCCCACTCGATCAGCAGGTCCGCGAGCTGCGGGTTGCGCGGCAGCACCGGGCCGTGCAGGTAGGTGCAGACGATCCGGCCCTGCACGGCGCCCTCGACGCTGCCGTCGTTGCCGGTGCCGACCCTGACGTGCGCGAGCGGCCGGGCGGCCGGGCCCAGCACGGTGCGGCCCTGGTGGTTCTCGAACCCGGTCAGCACGCCCTCGAACAGGCCGTTCGCCGGTTCGGCGATGACCTCGCCGATCGCACGGCTGCCGCCCGCGTGCGAGGTCGAGTCGATCAGGCCCATGCCGGGGTGGGTGACGTTGTCGGCACGGGTGAAGCTTTCGCCGAAGATCTGAATGCCGGCGCAGACGCCCAGCACCACGGCGTTCTTCGTGACGGCGCGCTGCAGGCCGGGGTGCTCGCGCAGGTGCTTCACGGCCAGCGTCTGCGCGGTGTCCTCACCGCCGCCGACGACGTAGATGTCGCACGAGTCCGGTACCGGCTCGCCGTAGTTGATCGGCACGATCTCGGCTTTGATGCCGCGCCACGTCATGCGCTTCTCGAGGACCACGGCGTTGCCGAAGTCGCCGTACGTGCCGAGGAGATCCGGCAGCACGAGCGCGATCTGGATTGTCGACTCACTCATCAGCGGCAGCCCTGGCATTCAAGTCGCGGAACGCGGTGTAGTTGGCGATGACCTCGACCGCGCCCGGCGGCATCTGGTCGATGGCCTTCAGCGGGTCGGGCACGATCGTGTGCTGGACCTCGGCGTAGGTCAGGCGGACGGCGAGGTCGGTCGCGCGCTCGCCGGACGCGATCACCGTGCGGCCCTGCAGGCGCTCGAACGGGACGTCCCACAGCCAGCTCAGGTCGCGGCCGTCGGCCTCCTGGGCGTTGATCACCAGGACGGCCGGGTGGTTGGCCTCCTTGACGACCGTGAGGGTCTCGCTCCAGCCCGCGGGGTTCTTGCTGAGCAACAGGCGCGCGCTGCGGCCGTTGCGCTGGATCGTGCGGTACCGCCCGCTCACGTTGGAGACGCCGCGCAGCCTGCGCACCGCCTCCTCGGTGGGCACGCCCATGGCGTGTGCGGCGGCGGACGCCATGACGGCGTTGGCCTGGTTGAACTTGCCCGGCAGCGTGAGGCGGAGCTCCAGCTTCTGGTGCTCCGGGGTGATCATCGCTTCGTCGGCGGTGATCCAGTTCGGGTGCGGGCGCGCGAGGTCGCAGCCCGTGCAGTGCCAGTGCTCGCCCTGCCAGCGGATCGGGTTGCCGCACCGGGGGCAGCTCGCCGAGTCGTGGTGCCAGCCGGTGCCGGTGGCGACCCAGATGACCTTCCGCGCGTTCCAGGCCGCGCTCGTCACCATGACGTCGTCGCAGTTGGCGACGATCGTGCAGTCCCGCAGCGCGGTGATGGTGTCGCGCAGAGACCGCTCGATGGTGCGGACCTCGCCGACGCGGTCCAGCTGGTCGCGGGACAGGTTCAGGATCACCGCGACGGCCGGGTTGCTCGCGCCCGCGACGGCGGGGAAGTAGCCCTCGTCGCACTCCAGCACCGCGTACGGGGCGTCCGGCTGCTTCGACAGCGCCGTGACGTGGCCGTCGGGCATGTTCGCGCCGCTGTGGTTCGTCGCGACCTCGCCCAGCGCGCCGACGGCCCTGGCCAGCATCATCGTGCTGGTGGTCTTGCCGTTCGTCCCGGTCACGACGGCGACCCTGCGGCCGTGCGTGAGCCGGGCGAGCGCCTGCGGGTCGAGCTTCAGCGCCACCCGGCCGCCGATCATGCCGCCGGCGCCGAGACCCATCTTCTGGGACAGCGTGGAGCTCAGGTTGCCCAGCTTCACGGCGGCTGCGGTGCGCAGAGGGAGGCGGGCGGGGGAATCGTTCACCCCGGCGATGTTACCGGCGGTGCTGTTTGCCCCTTTTCAGGCGGTCGTTGCGTTGGTGTGAACGGGGTTCGGTACAACTAGCGGGTCATGCCGCGCAGGACGCGGATCAGTTCGACGGTCGGCAGCTGGCAGAGCTGGGCCATGTTGTCCAAGGCGGGCAGATCCAGATGCACCTCGGCGGAGACGCCCGGCGGCAGCGCGTGCAGACGTCCGGCCGCCCACCGCCGCAGCGGCATCAGGCGCGGGTTGTCGGTGGCCGCGACGGCCGTGAGGTTCAGCGTCAGGTGCCCGGCGGGAGTGTCGCCGAAGAAGCGTTCGTGCACACGAGCGAGGACTTCGTGTGCCGGAACGTCGAGGGCGTGACAGATCTCCACCAGGCGCACCACGGAGCACTGCCGGGTGCCCAGCTCGTAGGTCGCCAGCGTCTGCAGCGAGATCTCGGTCTGCAGCCGCTTGTTCAGCTCCTTGCGGGTCCAGCCGCGCTGCTTGCGAAGGCTGCGGATCTCATCACCGAGCACGCGCTGGTACGCCGCTGTGTCGATTTGGCCTGTCGCAGTGTGCACTGGTCCCTCCACCCCGTGAGCGGGTCTCACGGTGATGGAAGGCGCCAGTGCTTCGGCGCTTACGCAACTTACTGGCAGAATCCCCCGAACGGGGTATGCAACGCTACTCTCAGTATCAGTTCACGCAGCGTACGTCGCTTGCGGTGATGGGTGCGGGGGCCGTGGGGTCAGCCGGTTGCTGACGCGCACCGTCCAGGGCGAGTACTCCGGAACCGGTGAAACCCTGCGCGCCGGGACCCGAGTAGTCCTTGCCCAGGAAGACGCGGACCCGGCCGGCCGGGGTGTTCACGTCCTCCTCGACCTTGACGCCGCCCAGCGCCTTCTGGACCGCGTCGGCGGCGGCCTCGCCGCCCTTGCCGTAGCGGACGATCGACTTCGCCATGGTCTCGGCGTTGCCCGTCTGGCCCTCGCCGAAGCCCTTCGCGACGAGCGACTGCAGCACCTGCGCCGCGAGACCCGGCTGGCCGGAGGCGTTGCGGACGTCGACGATCACCGAGGCGTTGTTGAACTTCGGGTCCGGCGCGGTCGAGGAGGCCGGGGCCTTGCCGAGGTTCTTCACGAACGTGCGGACGTCGCCCTCGTCGACCTCGACCGCCGAGCCGTCTTCGGGGGTCTGCAGGTCGGGGTTGCCGGTCGGGATCGTCTGGAACGTCATGTTGCCGCCCGTCAGGTCCTTCATCTGCAGGGCGAACTTGGTGATGTCCCAGCCGTCGTCGAGCGTGATCGCGCCGCTCACGGCCTTGATCATGTCGCTGCGCTTGGTGCTGTCGGTGAGCACGCCCGCGGACAGCATCTTCTTGGCGAGACCCGCCATGAAGACCTGCTGGCGCACGACGCGGTCGAGGTCGCCCATCGGCAGGCCGTGGCGCTGCCGGACGAACGCCAGCGCGTTCTTGCCCTCGATCGTCTGCTGGCCTGCCTTGAAGTTCGCGCCGGAGAAGCTGTCGCGGACGTTCTTGTTGAGGCAGACGTCGATGCCGCCGATGGCCTTGGTGATCTCGTAGAAGCCGACCAGGTTGACCTCGGCGTAGTGGTCGATCTTCACGCTGGTCAGGTCCTGGATGGTCTGGATCAGGTTGTTCGCGCCCGCCTTGCGGGACTCCATCTCGACCTCCTGCGCGCTCTTGCCGCTGCCCTGCAGCTTTTCGGCCGCTTGACCCTTGGCGTAACCATAGGCAGAGTTGATCTTGTGACGGCCGAAGCCACCGGCGATCTTCACGTAGGAGTCGCGCGGGAACGACACCGCGAAGGCCTTGCCGCTGTCGTTCGGGATGTGCAGCAGGATCAGCGTGTCGGTGTTGAACCCGCCGTCGTCGCTGCCGCCGGCCTGCAGTTCGTTGAGGACGTTCTGCGGCAGCGGGTTGCCCTTGGAGTCGGTGCGGCTGTCCATGCCGACCAGCAGGATGTCGATCGCGCCGTCGGCGGGCTTCTCGCCCGCGTCGGCCAGGTCGAGGTCCTGCTTGCTGAGGTTCTCGGTCAGCGAGTTGAGCTCTTTCCACGCGATGCCCGTGACCAGCAGGATCACCGCGGAGAGCATGCTGATGAAAATTTTGGCGCCGGTCGACGCGCCGCTGCGGCCCTTGCTCGGCTTGCGGGCCGCCGGCTTGGGACGCGGGCGGGGCGCGGGGGCCGCGGCCTTCGCCTTGGCCGGGGTGGTGCGGACCGTCGGGCGGTCGGCGACCGGACGCGGCCGCGACGACGCGGCGCGGGCGGGCTCACCGCGACGGGGCGGTTCGCTGCGGCTCGCGGACTCGCGGCGCGGAGGCTGCTCCCGGCGCGGCGGTTCGGCGCGCTTGACGGGCTCGCGCTTCGGAGGCTCGCGCTTCGGAGGCTCCCGCTTCGGGGGCTCACGACGTGGGGGTTCGGCCCGGTCGGGCTGCTGACGAGGGGGCTGTGACCCGCGCGGCGGCACCTGCGGGCGGCGGGGTTGTCCCGCCTGGGGACGCGGGGTGGCGGAGGGTCGCCTGGGAGATCCGTTCGGGTCTCCCGGCCGCGGCGGCCGGTTGTCCACACCCACTCCTCTCAGCACTTCCGGGTACTCCAAGTAGACGTGCGGAGACTCCACTCGGTTGTGCAAAGCGTGACACAGTGGCGCACGCCACCTGATCAAGGCCCCTTGACCAGCGGTTTTGTCCGTTTCGTAGACTCAGCCCCGTGTTGACGATGCAGGACGCGCTGCTCGCGCTGACCAAGTACTGGACCGACCGAGGTTGCATCGTGGTGCAGCCCTTCAACACCGAGGTCGGGGCGGGGACGCTGAACCCGGCCACCGTGCTGCGCGTGCTGGGTCCCGAGCCGTGGCGCGTGGCGTACGTGGAGCCGTCCGTGCGGCCCGACGACGCCCGCTACGGCGAGAACCCGAACCGGCTGCAGACGCACACCCAGTTCCAGGTGATCCTGAAGCCGGACCCGGGCGACCCGCAGGAGCTCTACCTCGGCTCGCTGGAGGCGCTGGGCATCGACGTCCGCGCGCACGACGTCCGGTTCGTCGAGGACAACTGGGCCTCGCCCGCGCTGGGCGCCTGGGGCCTCGGCTGGGAGGTCTGGCTGGACGGCCTGGAGATCACCCAGTTCACCTACTTCCAGCAGGCCGGCGGCATGACGCTGGACCCGGTGTCGGTGGAGATCACCTACGGCATCGAGCGGATCATGATGGCGCTGCAGGGCGTCGACCACTTCAAGAAGATCGCCTACGCGCCCGGCATCTCCTACGGCGAGGCGTTCGGCCAGGCCGAGTACGAGATGTCGCGGTACTACCTCGACGACGCGGACGTGGAGGCGAACAAGCGCCTGTTCGAGGAGTTCGCGGCCGAGGCCCGGCGCATGCTCGACGCGCGCCTGCCCGTGCCGGCGCACAGCTTCGTGCTGAAGTGCTCGCACATCTTCAACGTGCTCGACGCGCGCGGCTCGATCTCGACGACCGAACGCGCTCGTGCGTTCGGCCGGATGCGCGGGCTGGCCAGGGAAGTCGCCGCGCTGTGGGCAGAGCGTCGGGCCGAGCTCGGGCATCCGCTCGGTGTCGCCGAGCTGCCGGCCGCGGTCGACAAGCCTTCGTCCTTTGCGGACGTTGCCTCGCCGGCGACGTTGTTGTTCGAGATCGGTACCGAGGAACTGCCGCCGCACGAGGTGCTGCGGACCGTCGACGCGGTGCGCGAGGCCGTCACCGCGAAGCTGGGCGCGACCCGGCTGACGCACGGCTCGGTGACCGTGCACGGCACTCCGCGCCGGATCATCGTTCTCGTGCCTGAGGTTTCGCCGCGTGAGCCGGATGCCGAGCGCACCGTCCGCGGACCGCGGGTGTCCGCCGCGTTCGACGCCGACGGCAACCCGACGAAGGCCGTGCAGGGCTTCGCGCGTGGCCAGGGCGTGGACGTGTCGGCGTTGGGGCGCGTGGAGGAGAACGGCGTCGAGTTCGTCGCGCTCACCAAGTCCGACGCCGGTCGCGGTGCCGTCGAGGTGCTCAGCGGGCTGCTGAGCGAGGTCGTCTCGGACCTGCGCGCCGAGAAGAACATGAAGTGGAACGACCCGAAGCTGTCGTTCACCCGGCCGATCCGCTGGTTGCTCGCGCTGCTGGGTTCGACGCCGGTGCCCGTCGCGGTGTCGTCGCTGGCTTCCGGGACCGTCACTCGGGTGCACCGGACCGCTGCTTCGCCGGTGATCGAGGTGTCCACTGCGGACGGTTACCTGGAGTTCCTGGCGGGGCACGGGATCCAGGCCGATGCCGAGGTGCGTTCGGCTGCGATCGTGGCGGCCGCGCAGGAGCTCGCGGCGTCGGTCGGCGGTGTCGCGGAGGTCGACGGGCTGCTGGACGAGGTGACGAACCTGGTCGAGTGGCCGACGCCGATCCTCGGCTCGTTCGAGGAGCGGTACCTGGAGCTGCCGGCGCAGATCCTCACGACCGTGATGCGCAAGCACCAGCGCTACCTGCCGGTGCGTGCGTCCGACGGTTCCCTGCTGCCGCACTTCGTGGCCGTGGCGAACGGTTCCGTCGACGCCGACCTGGTGCGGGCGGGCAACGAGGCCGTGCTGCGGGCGCGGTACGAGGACGCCGCGTTCTTCTGGCGCGCGGACCTCAAGACGCCGCTGGAGGAGATGAAGGCGGGCCTCGCCAAGCTGACGTTCGCGGACAAGCTGGGGTCGATGGCGGACCGCGCGGGCCGCATCGCCTCCCTGGCGGGCCGGTTCGCCTCGGTGGTCGAGGTGGACCGCGAGACGCTGGACCGGGCGGGCGCGCTGGCCAAGTTCGACCTCGGTTCGCAGATGGTGATCGAGTTGTCGTCGCTGGCCGGTGTGATGGCCCGCGAGTACGCGGCGCGGGCGGGGGAGACCCCGGACGTGGCGCTGGCGTTGTGGGAGATGGAACTTCCGCGTTCGGCCGGTGACGCGCTGCCGTCGTCGGTGCCGGGTGCGCTGCTGTCGTTGGCGGACCGCTTCGACCTGCTGGCGGGCCTGTTCGGCATCGGCGCGCAGCCGACCGGTTCGTCCGACCCGTTCGGCCTGCGCCGCGCGGCCCTCGGTGCGGTCACGGTGCTGCGGGCGTTCCCGGACCTGCGGGCGATCACCCTGCCGGTGGCGCTTTCCCTTGCCGCCGAGGGTCTGTCGGTGTCCGCGGAGGCGCTGGAGACGGCTCGGGAGTTCGCGGTGCGGCGTTACGAGCAGGCGTTGCTCGACGCGGGCCACGAGCACCGGTTCGTCCAGGCGGTGCTGCCGCTGGCCGACTCGCCGGTGCTGGCCGACGAGACGCTGGCGCAGCTGGAGTCGTTGGCGGGCAACGAGTCCTTCGACGCGCTGACGGCGGCTCTGCAGCGGGTGCGGCGGATCGTGCCGGCCGCCACCGAGGCCTCCTACGACGCCTCGGTGCTGTCCGAGCCCGCGGAAGTGGCACTGCACAAGGCGTTCTCCTCGGTGGCCCGCGACGCTGCGGGCTTGGCGGCGTTCGTCACCGCCACCGAAGGCCTGACCACGCCGATCAACACCTTCTTCGACGAGGTGCTGGTCATGTCCGATGACCCGGCCGTGAAGGCCGCACGGCTAGGCCTGCTCGCATCGATCCGCGACTACGCGGCCCCAGTCCTGGACTGGACCCAGCTGTAAAGCCATGGGGGGCACATTCATGGACCTGACGTCCATGAATGTGCCCCCCATGAACCACCCGATCGGGTTACTTGATCTCGAAGCTGTCGCCGTAGACCTTCCACTTGAGCGGCGTCTTCAGGTCGAAGTTGCCGGCCTTCAGCCACACGCGCTGCGCGGTCTCGATGCGGGTGACGTCCTCGTGGGCCGGTTCCTGCTTCATGGCCCACACGCGGGCGTCCATGAAGGCGTTGAGCCACGTGGTCTCGTTGCCGCCCTGTGACGGGGGCTTCGCCTTGCCGAGGGCGCGCTTGCGGATGTTGCTGAAACTCGTCTTGTCGCCGCCGTCACCGTGCACGACGATGGCGTCGTAGTAGGCGAACTGGCCCAGGGCGCGCACGCCGTCGGCCTTGCCCTGCTTCACGGCCGGGTTGAAGTACACGCGGTCGCGTTCGGACTCCTGTGCCGCCTTGAAGACGGAGTCCTTGGCCGCGGTCTTCCAGTCCTTGGTGTAGTTGGGGTCGAGACCGGCGTGCGAGTCCGTCCCGTTCACCTTGCGCAGTGCGGGAAGGTACTTCTCCAGCACGTTGCCGGGTTTCTTGGCCTTGTACAGCTCGACGAGGTCGAGCATGTCGCCGGTGCCGCTGCAGAAGCCGATGATGCCCGCGGTGTAGCCGCGGCCGTCGTCGATGTCCTCGATGTAGCCGAACTGGGCTTTCCAGTTCGTGGAAGAGTTCTCCGCGCTGGACACGATCTGCATCGCGATGTCCTTGAGGCGCGGTTCATCGAGGTTGGCCGCCGAGGCGGTGCCGATCGTGGTGGAGAAGAGCGCGGCGCACGTCAACAGTGCGGCCGCGATGCGACCAGTGGTTTTCACGATTTCCCTCCGGGGCAGGGATGTCGAGTTCCCGGGCGGCGTGAGAGCAACGGTAAGGGGTCCACACCTTTATTGGCAAGAGCCTTTACTAATTCGCGAAACGGACATTTGGCTCACCAGATCACGTAGTCGTCCCCGTAGACCTGCCACCGCAGCGGCCGTTCGAGGTTCAGCTTGCCCTCGTTGAGGAACCTGCGCTGCGCCGTGTCGACCCGGCTGGTCTCCTCGTGGGCGGGCTCCTGCTTCATCACCCACACCCGCGCGTCGAGGAACGCGTGCAGCCACTGGACCTCGTCGCCGCCCTGCGCCGGCGGACGGGCCCCGGTGTCGAGGGCGCGCCGGCGGATGCCGGAGAAGTCCAGGTCACCCCAGCCGTCGCCGTGCATGACGATCGCGTCGTAGTAGATGAACTGGCCCAGCGCCTGCACGCCGTCCTGCTTGGCGCGGTTCACGGCCGGGTTGAAGTAGACGCGGTCGCGTTCGTGTTCCTGCGCCCCCTGGAAGGTGCCGTCCTCGGCCGCTGCCCGCCAGTCGCTCTGGAAGTTCGGGTCGAGGCCGTCGTGGGACGGGGTGCCGTTGACGCGTTCCAGGGCTGGGAGGTACTTCTCCAGGACGTTGCCGGGCTTCCAGTCGCGGTAGAGGCGGACCAGGTCGAGCATGTCGCCGGTGCCGCTGCAGAAGCCGATGATGCCCGCGGTGTAGCCGCGGCCGTCGTCGATGTCCTCGATGTAGCCGAACTGGGCGCGCCAGTCCAAAGAGGAGTTCTCCGCACTGGACACCAGCTGCATCGCGATGTCCTTGAGCTGCGGGTCGTTCAGGTCAGCCGCGGCCGCGGTGCCCGGCGTGACGAGGGCCGCCGCGCAGAGAACCGTCGCGGCCAGCCGTGTAAACGTATTCATGTCGCTCCGTTCCAGGTGGAATCGGCGGCGACGTACGTGGGCACGGACCCTAGCGTGAGAGCGATTGCGCGACAAGGGCCGGCTCGCCGTGAAGCGAGCCGGCCCTCACCGTGTCAGCCGTTCTCAGCCGCGCACTTGACGTCGTTCGGGCGTTGCCCACTGAGCAGGTACTCGGTCACCCTGTCGTTGGCGCACTTGTTCTTCCCGATCACGTAGACGCCGTGCCCGCCCTGGTCGGCGGTCAGCAGCGCGGCTCTGTCACCGAAAGCGCGCCGCAGCGTACGAGCGCCCGCCAGCGGTGTGGCGGGGTCGCGCTCGTTCTGGACCAAGAGCACGTTGCGCGGCCCGCGATCGGACGGCTTCACCTGCTTCTCCAGCGGCTTCGGCCAGAACGCGCACGGCTGGATGTTCGCGGCCGCCGCACCGAACATCGGGTGACGAACGCGATCCACGGCGACGTTGCGCTCGTAGGTCGCCACCGACGACGGCCACTCCGAGTCACCGCAGATCACGTGCAACCGTCCCGCGAGCAGGGCCTGGAGGCGCGGGGTCTCCGGCACCTCCTCCGGAGGCTGCGGCGAGTTGGTGTCGAACGCCTTCCACTGCGCGGCCAGCTTCGAGAACACCGCGTCACCGGTGCCGTAAAGGGCGACGAACGTCATGAGCCGGAACCCGTTGCCGTTGATGCCCTCGACGGACGGCTTCGCGTCCAGCCGGGCGGCGAGCTCGAAGTACTTGGCGCGCACCAGTTCGGGCGTGGTGCCCAGGTTGTGCTCGGGGTGCGCCGCCGCCCACTTCGCGAAGTCCGGGAACGTGTCCTCCACGCCCCTGCCGAACATCCGGCCGCCCTCGACGTCCCAGCCGCCCGCGCCGAGGTTGCTGTCGAGCACGACCCGGTCGGCGGTCTTCGGGAACAGCGTGGCGTAGACCGAACCCAGGTACGTGCCATACGAGTAACCCAGGAACGAAGCCTTCTTCTCGCCCAGTGCGGCGCGGACCCTGTCCAGGTCACGGGCGATGTTCGCGGTTGTGTTGTACGGCAACACGTCCGCGGTCGAGGACTTGAGGCACTGCTGCGCGATCGCCTTCGTCTCCGCGGCCCGCTTGCGCACGTCGGCCTGCGTCACCGCGTACGGCGGCACGCTGCCGAGTGCCATCTGCTCCTCGGTCATGTCGCACGTCACCGGCGAGCTGTAGCCGAGACCGCGTGGATCCATGCCGATCACGTCGTACGAGTCCTGCACGCTCTGAGGCAGGCCGATCGCCTTCAACAGGGACGGGAACGTCAGCCCCTCGCTCGGCCCGCCGGGGTTGGTCAGCAGGATCCCGCGGCGCTTCGCCGGGTTCTTGCTGGCCAGACGCGAGATCATCACCTCGGTCTGGCGTCCTTCTGGCTTGCGGTAGTCCAACGGCACCTGGAGCGTCCCGCACTCCAGTCCGGGCGAAGCCACGTCCGCCGGGCACGCGGCCCACTTCACCTCGCCCACAGGCGCCGCGTATGCCGCTCCCGGCACCACCAACGCCGCCGCGGCGGCCATCACCGCGGCCAGAGACAACGACTTTCGCATTGCGCGTACCTCCCCGACGACGCGCCCCCTCGGCGCGTCGGCACCCAGTGGAAACCGTGCCGTTACGGCATGGTCAAGGTGAAGGGGGAAGGTTGCGACGAAGGTGTACGCCCCGAATCCACTTTCGTCGCAAGCAAAAGGCTCCCGGCCGAAACGACCGGGAGCCCTTTTGCTGTCCTAAAAGGATTTACAGGAACTGACCGCCGCGGGTGACCGCGCCGTAGGCGTCCACGATGCCGTGACCGTAGAAGCCGTTGAACTTCGAGTCACCTTCACAGGTGGCGTCGAACTCCGGCGAGCGACCCACGTTCACGTACGACACAGTGCGCGGGTTCGGGCAGGCGCGCTGGATCGCGGTCTTGAGGAGCACCTTCTCGACCTTGTCGGGGTCGAGGGTCAGGCCGGGACGGCCCTTGTCCTTCTTGCCGTACTGGCTGACGATCAGCGCGGCGACACCGGAAGCGTGCGGGGCGGCCATCGAGGTGCCCTGCAGGAACTGGTAGTAGCCGACCTTGTCACCCTGCGCGGCCTTCTTCACGCCGGCGGCGAGGCCCTTCTCCGTGACGTTGCCCGCCTCGTCGACGTTGCCCTCGGCGATGGCGACGTTGCGCGGGTAGGTCGACAGGATCATGTTCTCGTTGGTGCGGTACCACGGCGTGCCGAGGCCGCTGCGGAAGTAACCACCGGGAGCCGAGATCGCGGTCTGCTCCAGGCCGTAGTTCGAGTAGTCGGCCTTCTCGGTCAACGGGCCCAGGGACGACACCGAGATGACGTGGTTGCCCTCGGTCGGCAGGTTGAGGCACGTGGCGTTGTCGATCGGACGCGGCCGGGCGTGGTTCGGCGGGTAGTTCGGGCTGACGATGTCGGTCCGCGGCTTGCCGAGGTCCTCGTGGTTGTTGCCACCGGCGCCGATCAGCGTGACGCCCTTGCGGTGCGCGTAGTTCAGCGCGCGCTGAACGGACGCGATGATGGTGCGCTGCTCCAGCTGCTCCTCGGCCGAGGCCGTGGAGTCGTTGATGCAGTTCATGTACCAGGGGTCGACGTAGAACGACATGTTGATCACGTCGAGGCCGATGTCGGCGCCGTAGGTCAGCGCGTCCACGACCGGCTGCAGGAAGAACGAGCCGGCGTCCTGGCCACCGCGGATGTTGACCAGCGACACGTTCGGCGCGACACCGGAGATGCCGAAACCGTTGGCAGCGGCGCCGATGGTGCCGGCGACGTGCGTGCCGTGGCCGCCGTCGTCCCAGTTCGCCGGGTCGACACAACCGCGGAACTCACACGGGCCGTCGAACTCTCCACCGTCGGAGTCCTGGGGCATGTCGACGGTGAAGTTGCGCGACAGCTCGTTGTTGAAGTTCGGCGCGATGTCCGGGTGCGAGCCGTCCACGCCCGTGTCGAGGATGCCGACGTAAACGCGCTTGTCACCGGCCTGCTTGGCCCGCGCGATGTTGGAGCGGACGAGGTTCAGGCCCCACAGGTCGCCGTCCAGCGGATCCATGCCCGCGGTCGACTTCGACGCGGCAGGAGCCTTGCTCGGCTGCGAAGCCGTGTTCTCCTTCTCGACGTTGTCCCGCTTGGCCTTCTCGGCCTTCGCCGCGGGAGCGTGACCGATCGGCTTGGTCCGGGCGGCCCCGACGACCGCGTCCGATGCGGACACCTTCTCCACGAAGCCGTTCGCGGGTGCCTTCACGGTCAGCAGACCGATGGCCTTGTTGTCCCGCACGACCTCGCCACCCGCCGCGTGCACGGCGTTGATCGCGAAGTCGCGGTTTCCGGGGTCCTCCAGGAGGACGGTGTACTCCGTGTCCTGCTGGCCGGCGCTCACGGCCGGCGCTGCCCCCGCAGCCGAAGTGCCCGCGGCGATCAGCGACACCGTTGCCGCCACCGCCATCACGGTTCTGCGCGTTCTCACCTAGCTGTCTCCTCACACCCGGTCAGGGCTGGATCCAACAACACGGGGCGGCCCCCGATTGCCGCCCAAGTCCGACACCCTGGCACGAAAATTCGCCAGACATCAGCACCTTTCGTACGGAATCGAACTGTAGTCGTTCGAAAGCGGAGCGTGATGTTATGAGAAGAAATCTTGACTTAACAAAGTTCAAGGGATGAACTCCGCGTTTATGCGAAGACGGGTAATGGCATCATCGGCGTGCCTGCTCTTTCTCCTCTCTGCCTGCGGTGACGCAGGTCAGGGCACTCCGACGCTGCCCGCGCGTGGTCCCAAACCAATCGTCGGGGTAATCCTTCCCGACCGAACGACTTCTACGCGCTGGGAAGAACAAGATCGCCCACTGCTCACGCAGGCGTTCAACTACGCGGACATCGAACCGTTCATGGAGAACGCCGAGGGCGACGAGGCGAAGTTCGCACAGATCGCCGACGAGATGATCCGTCGCAAGGTGAAGGTCCTGATGATCACGCCGTTGTCGGCGGCCGGTGGTCTCGCGGTGCAGAAGAAGGCGAAAGCCGCGAACATCCCGGTGATCGACTACGACCGCGTGACGCTCGGTGGTCAGGCGGAGTACCACGTCGGGTTCGACAGCGTGAACGTCGGCCAGCTCCAGGCGGACGGGCTGCTCGCCTGCCTCGGTGACAAGCCGGGAGCGCAGATCATCGAGATCGAGGGCGCGCCGACGGACCACAACGCCACGCTGTTCACCCAGGGCCAGAAGTCGAGGCTCGCCCCGAAGTACGACACCGGCGCGCTCAAGCTCGTGAAGTCTCAGCCGGTCGCCGACTGGAACAACGACCTCGGTGGGCAGCTGTTCGAGCAGATCCTCAACGACAACGCGGGCAAGGTCGACGGCGTGGTCGCGGCCAACGACGGCCTGGCGGGCGCGGTCATCGGGGTGCTCAAGAAGAAGAACCTGGCGGGCAAGGTCCCGGTCACCGGGCAGGACGCCACTGTGGACGGCCTGCGGGCCGTGCTGCGCGGCGACCAGTGCGTCACCGTCTACAAGCCGGTGCGCGACGAGGCGGAGGCCGCGGCACGGCTGGCCATCGCGATCGCCCGCGGTGACCTCGACGGCGCCGACGACCTGGCCACCGGCAACCTGCGGGACCCCGTCTCGCGGCGCGACGTGAAGTCGGTGCTGCTGGGCGCGACGCTGATCAAGAAGGACACCGTGCGGACGCTGGTCACCGAGGGCGTCGTCAAGCCGGCCGAACTGTGCGCTGGAGACCTCGCGGCCGTCTGTGCCGCGCAGGACATCGTCGGAGGCTGATCTCGGGGGGCTCGTGCCCCGTCACGGCCTGTCGTGATCCGGCAGGTCGTGACGTCCCGAGATGAACTCCTGCACGGCGATCTTGGCGCGGATGATGGGCTGCCGGATCCGCGCCTCCCTGCGGTATGCCCGCGCGAGCTTGCGCGAGCCCTCCGGATAGCGCCAGCGGGCCCACGGCGAACCCGGCCGTGCCAGTCGCACGGCGCCCACGGCGGGCACCACCGGCACCAGCAGGCCGAGCAGCCCCGTCCAGATCTTTCCCTTGAGCAGCGCCACGATCGCGAAGCACAGGTTCACGCCGATGGCGATCAACCTCAGCGTGAACGTGTCGGTCGGCGTCGTCTCCGGGTTGAGCTGCAGCACCTCGTCGTAGCCGAGCGGGCGCGCGCCGAGCAGGAACGTCCCGGTCAGGCCGATGGCGAGGAACACGGCGTCCACGGACAGCCGGCCCGCCTTCATCCAGTACACGTCGCGCAGGTGCAGGATCAGCGCGAACTCGTCGAGCACCAGCGCCGCGCCCACGCCGAGGCCCGCCGCGGCGGCCAGCCGGGCGCCGTACAGGTCGTCGGGGATGACGAGGCTGCTGACGCTGGACAGGAGCAGCAGCACCGTGCCGAACACGACGTGATGCACGTGCGTGTCGCCGTGCACGATGTTTCGCGGCCACCAGCGCACCTTCGCCCTGATCAACCGCACGCTGATGCGGATGAACACGAACGTGGTCACCAATCCGACGAAGAAGAAGAGCAGTCTCTCGCTGCCGGTCAAACACGGCCCCCTGGGTCAACGACCCTCCAGGTTACCGGCCCCGGTCGATGTTGACCTGTCCGTGCACCTTGCCGATCTGGATCACGCTCTCGCTGGTGGTCCCGGAGAAGGTGTTCGTGATGACGTCACCGGTCCGGCGGCGCTCCCGCGGCTCGGTCGCGGCCAGGTGTTTCTGAGCGAGCGAGTGCAGGCCGCCGGCGATCTGAGGGGCGGTCGCGGCCTTGATCGACAACGTCGGTTGCTCGGGCACGAGGACCTCCGCAGGGTCGTTTGGGATCTGACGGTAGCACTGCGAATGATGGCTCGACTGGAAGCGGGGAGCCATGGTTGACTGTCCATGGTCGTACGTTTTCGTGTTCGTGGTACCACGCTCGCGCAAACGAGGTCGCGAGCGTGAGGGTTCTCCAGGTTCCGGAGAAGTCGCCGTTCCGGCTTGACCCGGTGGTCGCGAACGCGATCCGGCACCTGTTAGAGGAGAAGTAGCAAGATGGCAGTACAGGGCACCGTCAAGTGGTTCAACGCGGAGAAGGGCTTCGGCTTCATCTCCCCTGACAACGGTGGCGCCGACGTGTTCGTCCACTACTCCGAGATCCAGATGAACGGCTACAAGGCTCTCGAGGAGAACCAGCGGGTCGAGTTCGAGATCGGTCAGGGCCAGAAGGGCCCGCAGGCCCAGGGCGTTCGCGCCGTCTGAGTCTGAACTGATCAGCATCTGATCTAGACAAGCCGCCTGTCCACTATCGGACAAGCGGCTTTGTCGTATCTTGTGCCTGATTGATCGCGATCAGTAGCTTCGCCGTATGGGGAGACTGTTCGTAGCAGCGGTGTTGCTCTTCGTGGCCGGGTGTTCCGGCGGCTCGGACGCGGTGCCAGGCGGCAGCAAGATCGACACGTTGCTCGCCAAAGCTCCTGTCTACACAGGTCAGGTGACCCCCGGCTCGGCCGTCGACCGCATCAAGAAACGCGGCAAGCTGCTGATCGGCGGCTCTCAGGACGCGCCGCTGCTGTCCCAGCTCGACCCGATCAGCGGCGAGCTCACGGGGTTCGACGCCTACCTCGGCAAGCTGTTGGCGCAGTACATCGTCGGCAAGCCTTCGACGGAGCTGTTGTCCGCGACCTCGGAGACCCGCGAACCGTTGCTGGCCAACGGAACAGTGGACGTGATCCTGCAGACCTACACGATCACGCCCGCCCGTGAGGAGCGCGTCTCGTTCGCCGGCCCGTACTACGAGTCCGGCCAGGCCATCGCCGTGCGCAAGGGCACCTCCGGCATCGCGAAACCCGCTGACCTGGCAGGCAAAACGGTGATCGTCGGCGCGAACACCCCTGGGGTGAAGGCGGTCCGCGACGCCGCGCCCACCGCGAAGATCGTCGAGTTCGGCTCGGATCCCGAGTGCGTGACCGCGTTGAAGCAGAGCCGTGGTGACGCTTACGTGCAGGACCAGGCGATCCTGGTCGCCGACGCGTCGAAGGACAGCGAACTCCAGCTGGTCGGCGAGCCGTTCACCGAGGACCCGTACGGCATCGGCATCAAGCACGGCGACGCGGAGTTCACGAAGTTCGTGAACGACTGGCTGAGGGAAATCGGCAAGTCGGGGCTGTGGCAGGACGTCTGGAAGCAGACGATCGGCACGGTGGTCACCGGCGACGCGCCGGCACCACCCGCGATCGCCTCATGAGCCTGGTCCTCGAAGGCTTTCTGAACACCGTCGCCCTGACCCTGCTGTCGTTCGCCGGAGCTCTGCTCGCCGGACTCCTGGTCGCGGTTCTGAGGATCGTGCCGGTGCCGCTGCTGCGCGGGGTCGGCGCGGTCTACGTCGAGGTGTGGCGCAACATCCCGTTGCTGGCCTGGCTGGTGCTGTTCGTGTTCGGGCTGCCCGAGGTCGGCGTGAAGATGCCGTTGTTCTGGACGGCCTTCACGGCGATCGCGCTGTACGAGGCCGCTTTCGTCGCGGAAGCGCTGCGGTCGGGCGTGAACTCGGTGGCTGCCGGGCAGGGCGAGGCTGCACGGGCGTTGGGGCTGTCGTTCCGGCAAACGTTGCGGCACGTGATCCTGCCGCAGGCTGCCAGACGCGTTGTGCAGCCGTTGGCGAACATCGCGATCGCGTTGACGATGGCGACGGCACTGGCCGGTGTCGTCGGGGTGGTGGACATGACCCGTGCGGCGCAACGGATCAACCTGGAGCTGGCCCAGCCGTTGCTGGTCTTCACCGGTGTCGGCCTCTGTTATCTGGTGATGGCCGCGGGGATCGGGTTCGGGGCACGGGTGCTGGAACGGCGGTTGGCCTGATGTTCGACGCTCCCGGTCCCCGTTTCCGCCGCCGAGTCTTCTGGGTCTCGGTGGTGTCCGTCGTCGTGCTGGCGGGTCTGCTGGCGCTGGGATTGCGGCAGTTCGCCGCCGGTGGCCAGCTGGACCCGGTTCGCTGGCGGCCGTATCTGACCTGGCCGGTGTGGCGTTATCTGCTCGGAGGCCTGTGGTCGACGGTGGTGGCGGCGTTCGCGACGGGGGTGCTGGCGATGGCGGGAGGGTTGCTGCTCGCGTTGCGGCCCAACCGGTTCACCCGCGCCTACGCCGAGGTCATGCGCACGGTCCCGGTGCTGCTGCTGGTGTACGTGATGCTGTTCGTGCTGCCGTCGTTCGGCGTGAACCTGCCGCTGTTCTGGAAACTCGTGGTGCCGCTGGCGTTGTCGCACGCGGCGTCCTACGCGGTGATCTTCCGGGCGGGCGTGGAGTCCGTTGATCCGGGGCAACGCGAGGCGGGGCTGTCGTTGGGCATGGCGCACGGCGTGGTGACACGGTTCGTGGTGCTGCCACAGGCGGTCCGGCACATGACGCCGTTGCTGGTCACGCAGGCCGTCAGCCTGTTGAAGGACACTTCGCTGGGATATGTCGTGTCCTACACGGAGTTGTTGTTCAACGGGCGGGTGCTCGCGAACTACAACGGTCTGCTGATCCAGACCTTCATCGTCGTGGCGTTCATCTACCTGGTGGTCAACCTGGCGCTGTCCCGGCTGGCCCACCGCCTGGAGGCATCTCGTGCCCGCACTGCTCGCTGAGGTCACGCGGAACGGTTTCGTGGAGAGCCTGCACCACGGCAGCGTCGTCGGGCTGCTGCCGTCCGGTGACGTGGGCGTGTCCGTTGGCGCGGTGGGAGATCCGGTGCTGCCGCGGTCGTGCCTGAAACCGTTCCAGGCGCTGGCGTGCCTGTCCGCCGGGGCGCCGCTCGCGGGGCCCGCGCTGGCGATCGCGGCCGGGTCGCACACGGGGGAGAACCGGCACGTCGAACTGGTGATGCAGCTGCTCGGCGGGTTGCCGGTGGGGTTGCTGCGCTGCCCGGCTTCCTGGCCGGAGGACGACGAGACGCGGCAACGTCTGACGGAACCGTCTCGGGTGCGGATGAACTGTTCCGGCAAGCACGCGGCGATGCTCGCGGCGTGTGTCGCGGCGCGGTGGCCCACCCAGACCTATTTGGAACCGGCGCATCCGTTGCAGCAGCTGGTGTTGCGGACGGTGGAGGATTTGTCCGGCGAGTCCGTTGCGCACGTTGCGGTCGACGGCTGTGGAGCGCCCGTGTTCGGGTTGTCGTTGCACGGCTTGGCGCGCGCGATGCAGGGCCTGGTGCGCACACCGGTTGCCGGCGCGATGCGCAAGTATCCCGAGTACGTGGGCGGCACCGGGCACGTGAACACCGTGATCATGCAGCTGCTGCCGGGAGTGGTGGCCAAGGGCGGCGCGGAGGGGGTGCTGGTGCTGGCCACGGCGGCCGGGCACGCGGTCGCGGTGAAGGTGCTGGACGGAAATCCCCGTGCCACCACGGCGATCGGGCTCACGGCGTTGGCGGCGCTGGGATTCGACGTGTCACCGGCCAAGGAACACCTGTCCGTGCCGGTGCTGGGCGGCGGTCAGGTCGTCGGCGAGGTGAGAGTGGTGTTTCAGTAAGGCCCGGCGTACTCGTCGGGAGCGTTGAGCAGGCCGAGCTGCTGCATGACCGTCGCGCTGTCGCCGTACACCCGTTCGCAGATCAGGACATCCTTCTCGAACAGGAAGAAAGCCACCATCCTGACCTTGAAGGTCTTGTTCGTCGGTGGTTCACCGAG
This sequence comes from Lentzea alba, assembly GCF_011067745.1. GTDB lineage: Bacteria > Actinomycetota > Actinomycetes > Mycobacteriales > Pseudonocardiaceae > Lentzea > Lentzea alba. Next base: position 370,653 of record NZ_JAAMPJ010000005.1, on the reverse strand, counting down.
GAGGCTGCCCAGGTGGGTTCCCTGCAGTTCGAACTCGACGACCACCGCGTCATCGGCGTGGTGGATCTCGATGACCTTGTTGTGCTGGTCCGGGAACGTCGCGCGGGTGCGCTGCCAGTACGCGCGGACCTCGTCCACGCCGTCCAGCACCTGACCGGACGCCATGATCTCGTACCGCGGGTGCGGAAACGCGTTCAGGGAGGTGTCGAAGTCGAAGTCGTTCTGGCATTCCAGGTGTTCCAGGACGATCGCCTCGCGCAGCGCTCTGAGCGCCTTGGACTCGGTCATGCCGGCCGACCCTCCTACGTACGCCGTACGTCGCAGGGAAGTTACTCCACGTCGTATGGTCTCCGCCAGTGTCCTCACGTGAACCGCTGACCCGCGACCGCATCGTGGATGCGGCCGTGCGGTTGATCGAACGCGAGGGCGTGGAGGCAGTCTCGATGAGGCGCCTCGCCGCCGAACTGGGCGCGGGCACGATGTCGTTGTACAACCACGTGCCGAACAAGGCAGTGCTGGTCGACCTCGCCGCCGAGCGGATCATGGCGCAGGCGCGGCCGTACCACGTCGACAGCGACGACTGGCGTGATCACTTCCGGGCGCACGCGCGGGCGATTCGTGAGCTGGCGCGGGCGCACCCGCGGGCGTTCGTGCTGCTGTCGACGCGACGGCTGAGCACCGAGGCCGGGTTCCGGACGATCGAGGTCGCGCTGAGGAACTTCGAGCGGGCGGGTTTCCGGGGCAAGATCGCCGTCGGGATGATGCGGGCGATGGTGTCCTACCTGCTCGGCACGTTGATGAGGGAGGTCGCGACCTCGCCGGAGCTCGGCGGGATCGCGCTGTCGCCGTACGAAGACGTTGACACGTCGGCGTTTCCGTTGTCCGCCGAGGTGCTGGACGAGCTGGGCACCTACGACCACGATCACGAGTTCGAGTTCGGGCTCGAACTCATGATCGCGGCGTTGGAGCGGTACCGGCCGGACTAGCAGGTGATCTTCAGGTCACCCCAGTCGGCGTGGTCGTAGGACTTGCCGTTGCCGCCGTCCTTCACGATCAGGCGGGTGACGGTCGCCTGGGAGATGGTGGCCTCCAACGACTTCGCGGCGTCCATGCCGCTGACCGGTCCGCTGTCGTAGACCATCCTGTTGTCGGCCCACACCTCGTAGCTGACGAGGCTCAGCGGGTTGACCTTCTTGTCGTCGATGCCGATGGTCGCGGTGACCTTCGAGCAGTTGCCGCCGGTGTAGTACTCGACGTGCGCGGGGGCGTGCGTGCCGAGGCCCTTCGCGAACACCTTGCCGCGGATGGTGATCGGGCCGCCGTCGCCCTGTTTGGCCTCGCCGTTGGTGGTGTCGACCTCGACCGGGCCGTGGCCGTTGGCGCTGCGCAGCCACTTCAGGTCGCTGACGAACAGCTCTCCCTTCGGTGCCGCGCCGGGGACCAGTGCCTCGGTGGAGTACTGCCTCGTCACCGGGTTGTTCTCGTGCGGGCTGTGGAAGGTGAAGCTCGCGTTGATCGGGAACCGGCCTGGTGCGGCGGTGTCCGGGACGGTCACCTGCCAGGTCGTTCTGAACGACTTCTCGCCGGGCAGGATCGCTTTGAAGCTGGTCGTGGTGGCTTTCGCGGTCCAGCCCTGCGGGACCTGGAGAGTGGCCTGGACCAGGGCGATCGGCAGACGGCCGGCGTTGCTCACCGAGGTCGTGTAGGTGACGGACCTGCCGGGTTGCACGATCGGCAGTGCGCCGGGATAGAGGACCTCGCCGTTCGCGGCCGTGGTGATGGCGGGCGGGTAGCGGTACCAGTCCTTCGCCGCGCTGACGCGGAACATGGCGCTGCCGTGCGGCGGGAGTGCGGCACTGATCTCGCCGGCGGAGTGCGTGGTGGTCTTGGCCCAGAGGTCGCGGACCCGGTAGCCGCCGGCCTTCGTGAGGCCGAGTTCCTGGGCGGTCACGGACATGTCGGCGGCGCTGTCGTTCTCGTTGAACAGCAACACGGCCTTGTCGCCGTTGCTGAGCGGCTTGACGAGGACGTGGTTGCCGCCCTCGTTGCGGATCACCTTGCCCTGCACGCCGAGCTTGTCCTGGTTGACGGCGATGACCTCGCGGTTCTCCAGGATCTCGAACGTCTCCGGCGTGACCTTGCGCAGGTCGGCGCCGATCAGCAGCGGTGCGGCCATGATCGACCAGAGGCTGAAGTGGCTGCGGTACTCGAGGTCCGTCATGCCGCCGTTGCCGACCTCCAGCATGTCCGGGTCGTTCCAGTGGCCGGGGCCGGCGTGGTCGGCGAGTTCCATGTTGCGCTTGGCGATCGACACCATGGAGTTCCAGTTGTCGCTGATGTCGCCGGTGGTGCGCCACAGGTGGCCGACGTCCTTCGCCCACTCCCACGGCTTGTTCTGGCCCCATTCGCAGAGGCTGAACACGATCTCGCGGCCGGTGGCGTTGAGTGCGTCGCGCATCTTGGTGTAGCGGAGTTTGGCGTCGACACCCTGGTTGTTGCAGTTGTCGTACTTGAGGTAGTCGACGCCCCAGCTCGCGAACAGCCTGGCGTCCTGCTCCTCGTGGTCGAGGCCGCCCGGGAAGCCGCCGTCCTTGTTGCAGGTCTTGGTGCCGGCGCTGGTGTAGATGCCGAACTTGAGGCCCTTGGCGTGCACGTAGTCGGCGACGGCCTTGATGCCGTGGGGAAAGCGGACCGGGTGGGGGACGAGGTCGCCCTGGGCGTTGCGTTCAGGGAGGGCCCAGCAGTCGTCGATGTTGACGTACTCGTAGCCCGCGTCCTTCAGGCCCTTGGTCACGAAGATGTCGGCGATGCCCTTGACCATGTCTTCGTTGAAGTCGTTGCGGCAGTGCGTGGTGTTCCAGTTGTTGAAGCCCATCGGCGGTGTGAGGGCGAGGGCTGGCTTTTCCGCGGCCTGTGCTTTGGGCGTGATGAAGGCTGCTGTGATGAGGGCGGCGACTGCGGCTGTGCGCCATCTGCGGTGTTCCACGTGCACGCGCTCCCTTGTGGCTGTGGAGGGCGGCGGCGTCTCATGTAAACGTTTGTGGAACGGATGCGTCAAGGGGGCGGAACCTGTCGGCTCCGCCCCCTGTGTCGCGTTCGGTGCTGCTAGGGGCGCATCTCGTACTGGCCGGACAGCGCCACGACCTGCTGCCAGACGGCGTCGAAACGGGCCTGGTCGACGTGCGGCTTGCGGATCTGGCCGAGCGCCCACTGCTGCTGGGCCTCGGTGCTGCTGGGCTTGCCGTGCAGGGCGGTCGCGTAGCCGGCGAAGTCGCGGACCAGGACGTCGAAGATCTGGTCGAGGACGTTCTGGTCGGTCTGGGTGATCTTGGCCTGCTCCAGCACCAGCTGGCCGTAGACGACGAGGGTGAAGAGGTGGCCGAGGTTCAGCAGGAAGTCGAGGTCCTTCTGCTGGTGCTCGTCGGGTGCCGCGGTGGTGAGCAGGGTCTTGATGGCCTTGGCCTGCTCGTGGAACAGCCGCACGTTCGGCAGGTGGGCGTGCTCCGCGTAGATCGGCTCCCAGTCGTGGAACTGGATCTTGCCGAGGCCGCGCGCGGGGCCCTGGTGCCAGAAGAAGTCGTCGTCCTTGGGCTCGTGGACGCTCGGGACCTCGGCGTAGCTCTTGGGGTTGAAGAGGTAGTTCGGCATGAACTTCAGCACCAGGGCCAGGTTCACGTGCACGGTGCCCTCGAGCTTGGGCAGCGCGCGGATGTCGGCGGTGGCGCGGGTGAAGTAGGTGTCCTTCTCGAAACCCTTGGCGGCGATGACGTCCCAGAGCAGGTCGATGACGTTCTCGCCCTCGCTCGTCACCTTCATCTTGGTGATGGGGTTGAAGAGGAGGTAGCGGCGGTCGTTCTCGTCGGCGCTGCGGAAGTAGTCGACACTGCGGTCCGCGAAGAGCTTCATCGCGGTGAGGCGCGCGTAGGCGTCGACGAAGTTCTGGCGCACGTGCGGGAAGTCGGTGACCGGGTTGCCGTAGAGGATCCGGTTGTGGGCGTGGGTGATCGCCTCGTAGAAGGAGTGCTCGCAGATGCCGATGCTGGCCGTGCAGAGGTTGAACTTGCCGACGTTGACGGTGTTCAGCGCCGCGGAGAAGGCGTCAGGGCCGCGGTGGAGGATGTCCTTCTCGGTGAGCGGGTAGTCCTCGAGGCGGAACTCGCTGACGAACATCTGGCTGTCGACGACGTTCTTGACCAGCTTGAAGTTCTCGTGCTGGCTGTCGACGGCGAAGAAGACGTAGTCGTCTCCCTCCTTGCCGAACACGCTGACCATGCCGGCGACGTTGCCGTTGCCGATGTAGTACTTGCTGCCGTTGGCCCGGTAGCCGTCCTCGGTCTTCGTAAGGATCATGTCGGTGCTGTAGACGTCCGCGCCGTGTTCCTTCTCGGAGAGGCCGAACGCGAAGACCGCGCCGCTGTCGAGCAGGGCCGCGGCCTTCTGCTTGGCCTCCTCGTTGTCGCTCATCCAGATCGGGCCGAGGCCGAGCACCGTGACCTGCCAGGCGTACCAGTACTGCAGGCCGTAGAAGCCGAGCACCTCGCTGAACGCGGCGTTGCGGGCGGCGTCCCAGCGCTTGGTGCCGTCGACACTCGCGGGCGTGCAGAAGGTCGCGAAGAGCTTCTCCTGCTTCACGAAGTCGAGGAACTCCGTGTACCAGACCTTGTCCTGCGCGTCCGCGATCAGCTGCCGCTTGCCGCGAGCCTCGAACCAGTCGACGGTCGCCCTGAGCAGGCGGCGGGTCTCGTCGTCGAGGTGGGCGGGGTCGTAGTGGTTCGGGTCGAGCAGCACTGGCGCCTCCTTGCGTCTCCTCTTTCGGACGCTACCAGTGAGTAACTTGTCGGTCTACGTGGGGTTTCTCCCTTGCTCAGAAATTGTCAGACCCCCGGCGTAACGTGCCCTGCATCACATCTTCTCCTGGGAGGTCGCGTTGCGATGACGGTGGTTGTGGCGATCGGTACGCGCAAGGGGCTGTGGCTCGCCCGCAGTGAGGATCGGGTCACCTGGCAGGTCGACGGACCGCACCACGCGATGCAGGAGGTGTACGCCGTCGCGTTCGACACCCGCTCGGGCGTACGTCTGCTGGCCGGGGTGGCGTCACCGCACTTCGGTCCGGGCGTGTCCATCTCGGACGACCTCGGGGCCACGTGGGAGGAGTCCTCGTCGCCCCCGATCACGTTCCCGGTGGAAGACGCGGCGCTGGAGCGCGTGTGGCAGCTCCAACCGGCCCCCGCGTCCCAGCCGGGCGTCGTGTGGGCGGGCACCCAGCCGTCCGCGCTGTTCAAGTCGACCGACGGCGGCCGCTCGTTCGAGTTCGTAGAGGGCCTCTGGAACCACCCGCACCGCCCGGAGTGGGAAGCGGGCTTCGGCGGCCAGGCCATCCACACGATCGTGCCGGACCCGGCAGATCCCGACCGACTGCTCGTGGCCATGTCGACCGGCGGCGTCTACCGCACGGCCGACGGCGGCAAGTCCTGGGAAGCCCGCAACAAGGGCATCAAGGCCTACTTCCTCCCCGACCCGTGGCCGGAGTTCGGCCAGTGCGTGCACAAGGTCGCCCAGCACCCTGCTCAGGCGTCTCGTTTCTACGCCCAGAACCACCACGGCGTGTACCGCAGCGACGACGGCGGCGACTCCTGGCAGTCGATCGCCGAAGGCCTGCCCACCGACTTCGGCTTCGCCATGGTCGTGCATCCCCACGACCCGGACACCATCTTCACCTTCCCGATCGAAGCGGACGGCCGCCGCTTCCCGCCGGAAGGCAAGTGCCGCGTCTACCGCTCCCGAGACGCGGGCGCGTCGTGGCAACCCCTGGGCACCGGTCTGCCCGACAACTTCTGGACAGCCGTGATGCGCGACGCGATGTGCACCGACACCGCCCCCGTCCCCGGCGTCTACTTCGGCTCCCGCTCCGGCGAGGTCTACGCGAGCCCGGACGAAGGCGAAACCTGGCACCAGGTGGCCGCTCACCTGCCGGACGTGATGTCGGTGCGGGCCGCGGTGATCCCGACGTGAAGGTGACGGTCCTGATCCCAGGCGTCCTGCGCACCGCCACCGACGGCGCGTCCCACCTGGACGTGGACGTCCCGGAGCCCGCCACCCTCGGCGCGGCTCTGGACGTCCTCGCCGACACCTACCCGGGCCTCGACCGCCGCCTACGCGACGAGCGCGCCGACTTACGCCGCTACGTGAACTTCTACGTCAACGGCGAGGAGTGCCGCCGCCTCTCCGGCCCGGCCACGCCATTACCGGCGGGCGCCGAAATCCAGATCCTGCCGTCGGTGGCAGGCGGCTGACGGCTGAGCGGGGTTGCGCCGCACCGGGGATGGCGGCGCAACCCGGCCGGTCGCGCCCGACCGTGAACCCGCCCGGCGACACGCGTTGCCGAGAGGGTTCGCAGTCAGACTGCCGCGAGGCGTCCTGCTGAGCGTGAATTCACCGCCGACGTTGCGTGACACGCAACTAGATCAGCAGCAGCGACTTGCCGAGGGTGGTGCGTTCTTCGAGCGACCGGTGCGCCTTCGAAGCCTCTGCCAGCTGGTACGTCGCGCCGATCACCGGGCGGAGGCGGCCCTGCGCGGTGAGGGTGAGGGCCTCGCTGAGGAGTTCTCGCACGGTTGCCGGGTCGGGAGGTCCGGCGGCCAGCACGTTGTCCACGTGCACCTGCCGGGCGCTCGCCGCTGCCGGATCGATGTCGGCGAACCCGTCCGAGGTGCCGTAGGTGAGGAAGCGGCCGCCCCTGGCCACGGTCTCGAACACGGCCTTGCCGAGCGCTCCGCCCGCGCCGTCGAAGGCCAGGTCGACACCGTTGCCGCCGGTCGCTTCGCGAACCCGGTGCTGCCAGCCGTCGAGCGAGTAGTCGACGGCCAGCTCCGCGCCCAGGTCGCGGGCCAGCGCGAGCTTGCGGTCGCCGCGAGCCGCGGCGATGACGCGTGCGCCGGCGTCGCGAGCGAGTTGCACCAGCAGCGAGCCCGCGCCGCCCGCGGCCGCGGCCACCAGGACCCACTCGCCTTTCTCGATCTTGGCTCTACGGGCGAGGTTCAGCGCGGTCATGCCGTCGTGCGTCAGGGCGGCCGCCGCAGGCGAATCCAGGCCGTCAGGGACCTCGACGATCTCCTCGGCCGAGAAGACGGCCTGTTCCGCGTAAGCGCCGGACCCGTGGCCGATGACGTGGCGGCCCAGCCACGCCGGATCCACGCCCTCGCCGACGGACAGCACGTGCCCCGCCCCACCCTCACCAGGCACGTAGGGCGGGTGCCGCGGGAAGAACTCGCCGCCCCAGCCGCTGCGCAGCAGCGTGTCCAGGAAGATCACGTCGGCGGCGTTCAGTCCGACCACCACCTGTCCCGGACCGGCCACCGGCTCGGGCACCTCGTCAGGGCGCAGCACCTCGGGTCCACCGAACTCGTGCACGCGGACTGCCCTCATCACGACCACATCCCCATCTCGATCACCTTGGTCGTGTCTCACCGTAAAAGCTCCAGCATGGTGGAGATCAAGGCCGAGATTTCCTCAGCAGGAAGCGAAGTCATCGAGCAGGGCAGAGGCGACCTCCACGTCCGGGCTGAGTTGGCGGTCGGACATGTCCGGGTTCAGCTTCGACTCGGCGGCTTCGAAGGCGGCTCGCAGCGCCGGTGTCTCCGGGGTGATGCCGCGCAGTCGCAGGGCACGGACGGCGGCGACCACCTCGCAGGCCAGCACCAGACGGAACGCGCCGAGCGAGCGCAGGGCCTGGGAGGCGGACTGGAAGGCGAAGCTCGAGTTCTCCTCCTGGCCGCGTGACACCACGGCGTTGCCGATGCTCGCGGGTTCGGCGAGCGTGCGGACCTCGGCCAGCGCGGAGTTGGCGCTGTACTCGAGGATCATCACGCCCGAACTGCCGCGCACGCCCTCGGCCAGGAAGGGGCGCAGGCCGGTGAAGTTCGGCTCGACCAGGGTGGCGAGGCGCGCCGTCGAGAGGTGGCCGGTGTGCAGCATCGACAACCTGAGCCGGTCCAGGGCCTGGCCGAGGTACGCGCTGTGGAAGGCGCCGTGGTGGTAGGCGGCGTCGTCGTCGGGGCCGAACTGGTCGGCGACGATCAGCGGGTTCTCGGCGGCGGCGTTGAACTCGACGTCGAGGACGCGGCCGAGGTCGGTGGCGGCGTCCACGGCCGGGCCGTGGATCTGCGGGAAGCAGCGGTAGCCGAACGGGTCCTGGATGCGGGCCGGTGGCTGGGACGGCTCGGCCAGCAGGCGGCGCATCTCGGCGGCGACCGCGACCTGGCCGGGGTGGGGGCGGCCGAGGTGGACGCGTTCGTCGTAGGCCTCGACGGCGCCGTCGACGGCGAGGAACGACAGCGCGGCGACCACGTGGGTGGCCTTGAGCAGTTGGTGCGCGTCCTGCCAGGCCAGGCCCGCCATGCCGATGGTGAGCGCGTTGCTGCTGATCAACGCCAGCGCGTCGCCCGAGTCGAGCTCGATCGGGTCGGGCGTCTGGGTGGAGCCGAGCCAGTAGCGCTCGCCGAGCAGGGTCAGGCCGGTTTCGGCCAGGGCGGTGAGGTCACCCGTGCCGATGGCTCCGTATTCGTGCACGCCGGGGTAGCAGCTGCTGTTCAGGGCGGCGAGCAGGGCGTCGGCCACGGCTCTGCGCACGCCCGCGCCGCCCGCGAGGAGCTGGTTGAGGCGCACGACCATCATGGCGCGCACCTGTTCTTCGGGGAGCATGCCGCCGAGGCCGCCCGCGTGGCTGCGCAGCAGACGCAGGCCGTGCTCGGCCCAGCCTTCGGTGCTGACGATCTGGTCGCGGTTCGCGCCGACACCGGTCGTGCGGCCGTACACCTGTCGTCGGACCACAAGGCGCTGGCTCGCGCGCCACGACGCATCGAGGCGGGCGAGGCCGTCCTCGTGCAGTGCGACCGGGGAGTGATATCTCGCCACGCGCACCACGTCGTCGGCGCCGAGGGACTGACCGTCCAGCACGACAGGGGAGTCTTCGACCATGGCACCAATGTGAGCACATAGGGTTCAACGGTGCTCGTACTGCATGGCCTGTGCACGACCGACGGCGTCCTCGCGCTGTGGGCCGAGGATTCCGGGCTGCCCACACGCAGCGAGAGTGCCAGGCGGGACGCGCCGCACCCCTTCGCGGCGACGGCCGAGTCGGTGGCCGCCGCGCTCGGGCAGGACGTTCCCAAGACGATCACCCGCGCGCTGCTGTTGCCGTCGTTCTCATCAGGGCCGATGGCGTCGCCGGAGCTGGTCCGCGACCCGCTGGCGGCGGGACGGGCGCAGCGCGGCAAGGTGCAGCTGCGGCAGTGGGGAGTACCGACGATCCGTCTGACGGCCAAGCCGGAGCCGGGTGCCGAGGTGCGGTTGAGCGACTCCGCGCGGTTCGTGTTCGACGTGGCGGGGTTCGCCGCCGATCTCGTCGACCGCGGACGTGTGCTGCCGGCGGTCGCGGCGGACCAGGCCGTCGCGCGGTGGGTGCCGGTGCTGTCGGGCACGGACTCGGCGCGGTTCGCGGCGTTGCTGGCCGCGATGCCGCCGGCCTGCCGGTGCGAGGAGATCGCCGGTGACCCGGCCGAACTCGTCCGCGCGGCGCTCACGACGGCGGTCGACGAGCAGGTGCGGGACCGCCTGCACGGCGTGGAACTCGCGCCGAAACGGCGTGGCCGGGAGACGACCGCGGAGGCGTGGCTCGCCGCGCTCACCGGGGAACCGGCGTTCGACGCGGACCCGGTGGAGCTCTACGAGCTGCGCGAACAACTCGACCGCTGGCGGGACAGCGCGGGCAACGAGAGCCCGGTGCGCACCTGCTTCCGGCTGCGCTCGCCCGAGCAGCGCGACAACGACGAGTGGGCGATCGAGTTCCTGCTGCAGGCCGTCGACGAGCCGAGCGTGCTGGTGCCCGCGTACCAGGTGTGGTTCGCGGACGACGGCGTGCTGCGGCGCTGGATCCCTGCACCGCAGGAGCACCTGCTGGCCGACCTCGGCCGGGCGAGCAAGCTGCACCCCGACCTCGACGAGGCGTTGCGCGGGTCGCACCCGGCCGAGATGGAGGTCGACGCGGACGGCGCGTACCGGTTCCTGACCGCGGCGCCCGTGCTGGCGCAGGCGGGATTCGGCGTGCTGCTGCCGTCGTGGTGGCAGCAGACGACCAGGCTGGGCCTGAAGCTCACCACGAAGAGCCGTGGCACGGCCGGAACCGTCGCCAAGGAGAGCGAGATCGGGCTCAAGTCCATTGTGGACTACAAGTGGGAGCTCGCGCTCGGCGAGGACACGCTGACCGATGCCGAGCTGGCCGAGCTGGCCAGGGCGAAGGTGCCGCTGGTGAAGGTGCGCGGCCAGTGGGTGCAGGTCGACCAGAAACGTCTCGCCGCGGGCCTCGCGTTCCTCAAGCGTGGTGGCGGCCAGATGACCGCGGTCGAAGTGATGCTCCACAGTGGATTCACCGAGGCGGACGAGAGCCTGCCGCTCCCGCTGACCTCCGTCGAGGCCGACGGCTGGCTCGGCGACCTGTTGTCCGGCAAGGCCGACGAGCAGCTCGAACCCGTTGAGCCACCAGCGAACTTCGGTGCGCGGCTGCGCCCCTACCAGCAGCGCGGCCTGGCGTGGCTCGCGTTCCTCGACAAGATCGGCCTGGGTGCGTGCCTGGCCGACGACATGGGACTCGGCAAGACCGTTCAGCTGCTGGCACTGGAAGCGCTGAACCGCTCTGGTGGCAAGCGCCCGCCGACGTTGCTGATCTGCCCGATGTCGGTGGTCGGCAACTGGCAGCGCGAGGCCGCCCGGTTCACCCCGGAGCTGTCCGTGCACGTGCACCACGGCGCCGATCGCCTGGACGGCGACGCGCTGCGCGAGGCCGTCGAGAGCCACGACCTGGTGCTGACCACGTACGCGCTGGCCGGCCGCGACGCAGACGCGCTGGGCGACCTCACCTGGGACCGCGTCGTGCTCGACGAGGCGCAGAACATCAAGAACAGCGCGACCCGTCAGTCCCAGGCCGTGCGCCAGCTCAAGGCACGCCACCGCGTCGCGCTGACCGGCACCCCGGTCGAGAACCGCCTGGCCGAGCTGTGGTCGATCATGGACTTCGCCAACCCCGGCGTGCTCGGCACGATCAACACGTTCCGCGCCCGCTTCGCCGTGCCGGTGGAGCGCCACAACGATCAGGACGCCGCCGCCCGCCTGCGGAAGATCACGAACCCGTTCGTGCTGCGGCGTGTGAAGACCGATCCCCGCATCATCAGCGACCTGCCGGACAAGGTCGAGATGCGCCAGCTGTGCAACCTCACCACCGAGCAGGCCTCGCTCTACCAGGCCGTCGTCAACGACATGCTGGAGAAGATCGAGGAGTCCGAAGGCATCGGCCGCAAGGGTCTGGTGCTCGCCACGATGTCCAAGCTCAAGCAGGTCTGCAACCACCCGGCGCACTTCCTCGGCGACGGATCCCGGGTCGCCGGCCGCTCCGGCAAGCTCGCGCGCCTCGAGGAAGTGCTCGAAGAAGTGCTCGCCGAGGGCGACAAGGCGTTGTGCTTCACGCAGTTCACGGAGTTCGGCAGCATGCTCGTGCCCTACCTCGCCGCGCGCTTCGACACCGAGGTGATGTTCCTGCACGGCGGTACGAACAAGGCTGCTCGCGACCGCATGGTCGAACGCTTTCAGGACAAGAACGGCCCCTCCCTCTTCCTGTTGTCGTTGAAGGCGGGCGGCACCGGCCTTAACCTGACCGCCGCCAACCACGTGATCCACCTGGACCGCTGGTGGAACCCCGCGGTCGAGGACCAGGCGACCGACCGCGCCTTCCGCATCGGCCAGCGACGCAACGTGCAGGTGCGCAAGTTCGTCTGCATCGGCACCCTCGAAGAACGCATCGACGCCATGATCGAAGAAAAGCGCGCGCTGGCCCAGCTGGTCGTGGGCGCCGGCGAGAACTGGCTCACCGAGCTGTCCACCGCCCAGCTGCGCGACCTGCTGACGCTGTCCGGGGAGGCAATCGGTGAGTGAACACTGGTCCGGTCCTCGCTACGGCAAGACCATCAAGGTCGACAACGGCATCAAGGCCAAGAGCAAACGCGGCGACATCGGCGCCACCTGGTGGTCGCGCCGCTTCATCGAGGTGCTCGAGTCGTTCGGCATGGGCGGCCGCCTGACCCGCGGCCGCAACTACGCGCGCCAAGGCCAGGTGCTGTCGCTTTCGTTGTCCACCAGCATGGTCATCGCTTTGGTGCAGGGTTCACGCCCCACCCCGTACAAGACCCGGATCGCGATCAAGGCGTTCACGACCCCGGAATGGCAGCGCATCGAACACGCCCTGGCCGGCAAAGCCCTGTACGCGGCCAAGTTGCTGGCCGGCGAGATGCCGTCGGACATCGAGACCCTGTTCGCGTCGCTGGGCCTCCAACTCTTCCCGGCGTCGTCTCGCGAGCTGACGATGGACTGCACGTGCCCGGACTGGGAAGTCCCGTGCAAACACCTCGCAGCCGCCTGCTACCTGCTGGCCGAGTCGTTCGACAACGACCCGTTCGAGATCCTGGCCTGGCGCGGCCGCAGCCGTGAGGACCTGCTCGAACGCCTCCGCACCCTGCGCGGCACCACCCGCGCGGTGGCGGCTCGCGAGGAGGCGCCACCGCTGACGAAGTGCCTGGACACGTTCTGGCAGCGGCAAACCACGTCGAGCTTGAGTTTCGGCGACCCGACGGCAACGGTGCGCGCGGACGCGGTGCTCGACCAGCTGGACGCCGTGCCGATCACGGTGCGCTCGTCGAACCTCGTGGACCTGTTGAGGCCGGCCTATCTGTCGTTGCAGCCTCCTTCCGATGCTTCGCAGATCGCTGACTAGAACAGGTCGCTGATCGATTTCCAGGTGAACGGATCGGCCCAGCCGGCATCGTTGCGCTGCCAGGCGGTGAAGGCGGTGTGGACCTTGTCCGCGGACACCGTCATGGTCTGGAAGTGCTCCACGGCTGAGCCGGCTCGGTGTTCGAGTTGGTAGAGGCCGTCTGGGCGTTGCCACACCTGGATGTAGGTGTCGTCGCTTTCGGACAGGACCACGACGCTTTCGCGTGCCATGTTGAGGACGGCTGCCTCGACCTGGCTGGGTTTCGGGTTGCGGGTGCGGTGGAGTCGGGATCCCTCCAGCACGGTGTGGCGGCGGGGTTCAGGCATGTCACATGGTGACACCGGGGGTTGGGGTTGGGATCGTGGGCGGTCGTGCAGCGTTGCTCGGGTAGCGGACAGTGCTGTTCGGGGGCAGCGGTGTTCTGGGGTAGGGCAGCGGTGGTCGGGTTTGAGTCACGTTCCCCTTGCTGGCTCATGAGCGCAGGGGAGCGGGATTTTGTTGGCGCGCCGAGGTTCCCGCGTGTTGTGTGTCGACGGGTATCCCGCGGCTCGGATCGTGCGCAGGGTGGCCTGACTACCCGAGTGGAAGGACACGCGGGCAGCGGTGAAGGGCAGTGCGGCTCGGGGTGGGCGGCAGTGCCGTTCGGGGTGGGAAGCGGTGGGCGGGGCTTGAGGCGGGTGGGTTGTCCTTTGCCGGTTCGTGGGTCGCAGATGCGCGGGATCCGTTGGTGACGCTGAGGTCCAGGCGCGTTGAGCGGTGGAGGGCAGCGCGACTCGGCCGTGCGCGGCGTGGTGTGACTACCCGAGCGGGAGCGAGGGGTGGGCAGTGCGGCACGCGCCGTGGAATGGCTGTCCGCCTGGGAGCGAGCGTGGGCAGCGTGTCTGGGGCCGTGCGTAGGGCGTGTGGCTGCCTGCGCGGGAGCGAGCGTGAGCGGCGCGACTTGGGCCGTGTGCAGGGCGCTGTGGCTGGCCGCGCGGAAGCGAGCGTGGACAGCGTGGCTCGGGCCGTGCGCAGGGTGGTTTGTTTACCTGGGAGGAAGCGAGCGTGGGTAGTGCAGCTCGTTCCGTGGGCGGCCTGGCGTGGCTGCCCACACGGAAGCGCGAGTGGTGCGGCTCAGTGTTGTGGGCAGGGCGCTGTGGTTGCCCGCGCGGGAGTGAGTGCGGGTAGTGGGGGACGGGTGTTGGTTGCTTGCGCGGGCGGCCGGCAGCCGGGGTTGCTCGTGGGCGGCGGGGCCGTGGACCCGTTGGTTGCGGTGCGGGCCGGGCGCGTTGGGCGTCGGCGGGCAGGGCGGGCTCGGGTCTGCGGCCTGGCGGGTGGTGGGGGTGGGGCGGCGTTGGCCGCCCTGCCCGGTGGGTGGCTAGTGGGGGAGTTTGGTTTTGGAGCGGTTGGCCAGGAGGGTCACGCCGGCGCCGGCGAGGCCTACTTGGAGGGCCAGTTCGATCCAGTCGATGCCCGGCGTGTCGGCCACGCCGAAGACTGTGGCCGCCGCGGTGCCCAGCAGGGCCGCGACGATGCCCACCAGGATGGTGGCCAGCCACGAGAGGTGTTGCCTGCCCGGGATCACCAGGCGGCCCAGACCGCCGATGATGGCTCCGAAGAGCAGTGCGGTGAACAAGCCGCCGATTTCCACGATGTACCCCCTGAGACTCTGGTGCTTGCTACTCCAGCGTCCGCCGGGCGGGAGGGCGGCGAATCAGGTTTTGCCCTGAGCGGTCCCTGACTTTCCCCCTAGCAGGACGGCCGCCGCCGGGGAGAGTTCGCGGCCTGGGACGTCCGGATCGCAGCCGACCCTGGGCAGGCGGGCCCGGATGGCGGTGGCCGAGCGTTCCATGATTTCGGCGATGGTGCGGATCAGGGCGGGAGCCTGTTCGGTCGTCGGGGTGAGCCAGGCGGTGCGCAGGTCGTGGTCGAGGGATTCGGTCCAGGGCTGGTTGGCGTTGCGGTGGCGGGACGGGCGGGTGCGCAGGCGCGTGTGGGCGCCCAGGACGCGCGACAGGAGTTTGCCGATCGTGGCGCCGCCCTCGACCGGGAGTCGAAGGCGGCCGTCCGCGATCACCTCGCCCGAGTCGAGCGACCCCAGCAGGTCCAGCACCATCGACTCGTCCGAGTCCGTCGTGGCGCTCAGCCGGTAGTTGACCTCGCCGAGCTTGATCTCGTTGTGGAAGGTGGATGTCATGGGGTCGACGTTAGGGAGGGGGTCTGACTCTTTTTCGCTTTGGGGTCTTCAGATGCCCTTGTGAAGGAGGAGTTCACTCGAAGGGGTGGTGGGTGCCAGGTTCGTCGCGAGCGTCGCGAACACCACCGCGCGGCCGTCCGCGCTGATCGAGGGCGCGACCGAGAAGTTGTTGCCCTGCTTGCCGAATCGTTCGCTCAGCCGCACGATCGAACCAGACCTCATGTCCTTCAGGAACACGTCGTCGACGTTGTTGGTGTCACGGCGCACCAGGTTCGAGGCCAGCGACGAGAACACGACGAAACGACCGTCCGCGCTCACCGAGGGCTGGTAGGGCTGCGCGTCGGACACCGTCCCGTCAGGACGCGTGTTGACTCGCGTGATCGCCTTGGTGCGCAAGTCCTTCAGGAAGATGTCCGGTGTGTCCTCGGTGTCACCGGGCACCAACGTGTCACCCCACGCCACGAACAACACGCGCGAACCATCGGGCGTGATAGCGGGCATCAGCGTGTAGGAGGAAGTCTGCGCACCAGTGGCGGACACGTTGACTCGTTCCACAGCACCGGAAACGACGTCCTTCACGAACATGTCCACACTGCCGTTCGTGTCGTCCGGCACCAGGTTCGTGGCCGCGGAGGGGAACACCACCAGTCGTCCGTCGGCACTCATCGCGAGACCGTGGTGCACCAGCTTGTCGCCCTGGGCGCCAGACGCCGAGGTGCTGATCCGCGTGACCTTCCCCGACGACCGATCCGCGAGGAACACGTCCGCCACGCCGTTGGTGTCGCCCTCCACCAACGTCGACGCCTCGGACCGGAACGCCACATAACGCCCGTCGGCACTGATCGCCGGGCTGCCGAACGCCGGGCCGTTGCCGCCACTCACGCGAGACACCCGTCCGGTGCGCATGTCGGTCACGAACACGTCGTCGACGCCGTTGGTGTCACCGGCGACCAGATTCGCGGCAGACGACACGAACGCCACGAACCGCCCATCCGCGCTCAAAGCCGGAGGGTCGAACGAAGGCCCGTCACCGCCGCGTGAGGCAGAACGCACGACACCAGTGCGCAGATCCTTCACGAAGACGTCGGAGACACCGTTGCGGTCTCCGTGCACGAGGTTCGACGCGAGGGAGGGAAACGCGACATAACGCCCGTCAGCGCTGATCACCGGGGTCGTGGAGTCGCCGTTGCCCCGCGTCAGAGGTCTGAGCAGCGAGAACGACGCGGAAGCCGTCGAAGACAGGCCCACCACGAGCACAGCGGCAACGGCGAGAGACTTCCCGAACATGGACGTGCACCACCCTAGGTCGCGGGGCGGCGCCGTCAGCCTATCCCGATGTCACGGTTTTCCGGCCGGTACCGATGTCGGCGACGTCCGCGGCCGCACGGCCCGCGCCCCACCCGGCCGCCGAACGCACCGTCACGCGTGAAGTGCGCGTCCGCGTGAACATCTCGTCGAACAACGTGTCCACGGCCTTCTTGCGGTCGGCGAGCACCGGCAACAACCGTTCGTCCGAGACCTCAGGCGGCTCGGACAGTCGTTCACCGATCCGGGTCGCGTAGGCCACCAGGAACGACTTCCGGAACGGCCGTGAGCGCGCCTCAGACCCCTTACCGTGCTTGCCGCCGAACGCCACCATCGCCCGTGTCGCCTGCACGAGCAGTGACGTCGACAGCAGCTCCACGCTCTCCAGGTCCACCTCGTCGCCCACCAGTGCGACGAACCCGAACCCGTCGTACGCGACCGCACGCGAGCGGAAGGCACCGGACACCACGTGCACGAGCTGCGACTTCTCCTTGAAGTAGCTCTTGTCGAGCCACATCCGCCGCGACGTCGCCTGCGCCGGCAGGTCCGCGTCGAGCATCGCCCGCTCCAGGGCGTGCCGGTTCATCAGCTCCTGCGCCTTGGCCGACAGCGCCTCGGCCTCCTCGGGGAACGACGTCGACTCGGCCTTCGCGAGCAGCCCGCGCACCCGGTTCAGGACCTTCGGGTCCAGGCCCGCGCGCACGGCTGACGTCAACCTGTCGCCTGGCAACGGCAGGATGTGCGGCAACGAAGGCAACCGCCCCAAAAACTCCAACAGCCGTGCGGCCGTACGAGACGCGTAGGACGCCGTCTCGATGTGGCGCGAAGCCCACGCCTCCAGCAACGGGCCCTCCCACCAGACGGAGGCGCCGATCTCGTCGAGCTGACGCTGCCACCGCGGGTGCACCGTCGCCTCGGCATGAGGCGAACAGGACAAAGCGATCACGTCCACCACGAGAGAGGTGGCCGACTCGTCGAGTGAACGCGACACCATCTCACGAACGTCGTACGGCAGCCAGCCCCGCTGCCAGGCCGCGTCGACCGCTTTCACCAGTTCCACGCCAGGCAGTATGAGACGTCCGCCATGTGCAAAGGACGCCGCCCGCCTGGTAGACACGGGATGTGATCGAGCTCCAGTTCCGCGGCCGGACCGTCGTCCGCGACCACGCGCTGGTGATGGCGATCATCAACCGCACCCCGGACTCGTTCTACGACAAGGGCGCCACCTACGCCGAGGACGTCGCGATGGAGGCCGTGCACCGCGTCGTCGACGAAGGCGCGGACATCGTCGACATCGGCGGTGTGAAGGCGGGCCCCGGCGACCTCGTCGACTCCGGCGAGGAAGTGCGCCGCGTCGTGCCGTTCATCGCACGCGTGCGCGACGCGTACCCGGACCTCATCATCAGCAGCGACACGTGGCGCGCGGACGTCGGCCGGCTCGCCTGCGAGGCCGGAGCCGACCTGCTCAACGACACGTGGGCGGGTGCGGACCCCCAGCTGGCCGAGGTCGCCGCGGAGTACGGCGCCGGTTACGTCTGCTCGCACACGGGCGGTGTGAAGCCCCGCACGCGTCCGCATAGGGTTAGTTACCCGAACGTGGTGGCGGACGTCATCGCTGAGACGACCGCGCACGCGGAGAAGGTGGTCGCGCTCGGTGTGCCTCGCAAGAGCGTGCTGATCGATCCCACACACGACTTCGGCAAGAACACATGGCACAGCCTCGCGCTGGTGCGGCACACGGACGAGCTGGTGGCGACCGGGTGGCCGGTGCTGATGGCGTTGTCCAACAAGGACTTCGTCGGGGAGACCCT
The DNA here is from genome assembly GCF_011067745.1 of Lentzea alba. Lineage (GTDB taxonomy): Bacteria > Actinomycetota > Actinomycetes > Mycobacteriales > Pseudonocardiaceae > Lentzea > Lentzea alba. Next base: position 352,544 of record NZ_JAAMPJ010000005.1, on the reverse strand, counting down.
CGGCGTGGAACTGCACGAGCGCGTCGAGGGCACCCTCGTCGCGACCGCGATCGCGGCGTTGGCGGGCGCCGCGGTCTTCCGCGCGCACGAAGTGGCGCGCACCAGACGAGTACTCGAGTCCGTCGCTCGACTGTGAGCTGGAGGTATCAGGTGGACGACGTCTTCGCCCGGTTTTCGGAGGACCGGTGGGACGACTTCCTCGACGAACTCGACAAGATCCGGGTGAGCGTGGCGGATCCCGCGGAACGGCAGCAGATGAAGGCGACCGCGCGCCGGGACGCGCGGGAGGCGGGCACTCAGCCGTTGCTCGTGCGGATGGCCATCGCGGATCACTACCTGAACCTGCTCGCGATCGGCGTGTGGGCGGGCGACGAGAGCTGGCGCGCGGATCTGCGTGACCTGGTGGCCTCTCTCGTGCCCGAAAACGACGAGTCACGTGACGACGCCCTGGTGAGCTCTGTCATCGCCGTGGTGCTCGCACAGCTGTTGCAGGACGCACGCCTGCGCGGCGGCTCCGAGGCCGACGTCATCGCACGGTCGGCGTGGGAGAAGGCGCAGGAGTGGGCGGCCTACGCGGAGGACCGTCACGTCGAACGACTCCTGCACGCCTCCACGGAGGCCGGCGCGCGCGTGGTGACGGCCTCGGAGGTCCAGGAGGTCGTCGAACTGGCCACGGCCGCCGCGGACGACCAGCACGCCGAGACGATCGCGGCGCTGGAGGCGGAGGGCTTCCAGGCGGAGTTCATGAACGGCGTGTGGGTGGTCGACGGAGACTTCCGGAACGCGGTCAGGGCGGCTGCGCGCGCGATTACGTTGACCGGCTATGGATGTGTTCTCGCGCGCAACATCCGGCAATCCGCTGTGATGCTGTGGCACGAGAACACGCTCGCCATGGCGGACTCGAAGGTGCCGCGCTGGCGCGTCTACCCGATCCTCGCGCCGGTTACTCCGCAATCGAAGTTTTCCGGCGGGGAAGGGCTGCCGTTCACCCGCGAGACACATCCGCTGGCACCCGCCCCAGAAGTCGTGCGCCGGTTGGCCGACGCCGTTGGTGTCAACCTGTCCCATCTGCTGGCTGCATTGCGGTGAAAGGGTGATCTTTGACTTTCCGCAACCTTCACTCGTTATCTTGGTGGCATGCCCAGATTTGCCGAGTTCGATGTGGAAGGCCTGCGTAAATCCAGCGCCGTCGCGGACTTTCCCTGGTCAGAGACGTGGGTCACGTTGATCCGCGTCGATGCCAAGGGAGTTGTCCGGCAAGCCAAGTCGTTGACCGAGAAAGCTTCCTTGCTGACTGTCGCGTCAGAAAAGGACCTCGTCATCGCCTCCTGTCCGGAGATTTACGCCGTCGACGACCTGTCGGCGGCCCGAGCCGCAGTCAAGGCTTCGGTCGCACGCGAAATGACGCCAAGCCTCGGATGAATGACTCCCGCCACTCGGGCTCAGCGGCGAGCACGAGTTCCGGGAAACGCCGAAGGAGAGTTCCGAACGCGATCTCTCCCTCGATGCGAGCCAGCCGCGCCCCCACGCAGTAGTGGATCCCGTGGCCGAACGCGACGTGCGGGTCCCGGCCCAGCTGCAGCACGTCCGGATCGGAATACCGGGACCGATCCCGGTTCGCTGCACCAAGTGAGACGGTGACCTGCGAAGATCGTGGAATCGTCACCCCTCCGATCACCACGTCGGTGGTGGCGACGCGGATCAGTCCTGTGGGGAACGGCCCGTCGAAGCGCAGGAGCTCCTCGACGGCGTCCGGAATCAGGAGCGGGTCGTCGATCAACCTCTGCTTCATGACGGGATCGCACAGCAACGTGAGCAGACCGCTGCCGATGAGCTGCACGGTCGTCTCGTGTCCAGCTGAGATGAGCAACACGAGGTTCTGCACGAGGTTCGGTTCGTCGCGGAGCTCGGTGATGACGTCGTCACCGAGCTCTTTGGTCTCCAGGAGCCGCTCCGTGTATGCCACGAACCTGCCGTAGGCCTCGGCCGTGGTGGCCGGCGCGAGCAGCTCGGACGAGAGCGCGCGGACCTCGTCCCTGTCACTTTCGGGCACACCCAGCAGTTCACAGATGACCGTGATCGGCAGCGGGTAGGCGAACGTGTTGATCACATCCACCTCCTCCTCGGTCTCCCACGCGTCGAGCAGTTCGTTGGTGATCTGCTCGATTCGCGGCCGTAGCGCCTCCACGCGCCGTGTGGAGAACGCGCGCGCGACGGGCTTGCGGAGCCGTGTGTGGTCCGGTGGATCGGTGTGGTTCAGCATGTTGCTGCCGGGGAGGAAGGCACTGCTGAGTCCTGGGTGGCTGAGCGCCTGAACAACGTCGTCGTAGCGGGCGATCAGCCACGTCGGCTGGCCGTCCGGGGTCTCGATCAGCGCCGGGCCCTGCCTCAGCCACTCGTCGAAGTACGGTGTCGGGTCGGTGAAGAAACTCATGCCATCAGCGTGGCGTTTGCGCTGGTCGGAAGCATGAGTAAGTGATCACCCAGGTTCATTGAGGGGATCCCCTAGCCTGACTGCATGGGGTGGCCGTTCGTGGGGAGGAACACCGAACTCGCCGCGGTCCGGCGTGCGGTGCGAGGGACCGGGCTGATCGTGGCGGGGCCTGCCGGTGTGGGCAAGACACGGCTGTTGGACGAAGTGGCGTGCGACATCCGTCTGCGTGCCACGGCGGCCATATCGGAGATCCCGTTGGGCGTCATGGCGCCCTTCTTGCCGTCAGTGGATCCCTCGCCGTTGGCGATGTTGACCGCCGCACGGACGGCGTTGCGCGGTCGCGTTGTGGTGGTGGACGACGTCCATCTGCTCGACGACGCGTCGGCGGGTTTGTTGCACATGCTCGTGCAACACCGCGAGGCCGTCGTGGTGGCGACTCTGCGTTCGGGCGAGCGCGCGCCTGATCCCGTTGTGGCACTGTGGAAAGACGAGCTGTTGCCACGCATCGAGCTGGAGCCGTTGGGGCGTTCGGCGGTGACCGAGGTGCTGGAGACCGTGCTCGGTGGCTCTGTGGACAGCGCTTCCGCGGAACGGCTGTGGACGGCATCTGCGGGCAACATGTTGCTGCTGCGAGAGATGCACTTCGCTGCGCACTGGGTGTCGCACGACGGCATGTGGTCGTTGGACGGACCGTTGCCTCTGTCGCCGCGGTTGGTCGAGCTGATCGAGACACATCTTGCCGCTGTGCCGGCCGAGGAACGACGTGTGCTGGAGTTGCTCGCGTTCGGCGAACCGCTCGACCTCGCCGCTTCGGAGGCGTTGGACGGGCTCGTCACCGTGTCTTCCGACGGGTTGAGGCTCGCGCATCCGTTGTATGGAGAGGTGTTGCGCGCGCAGTGTCCTCCTCTGCGCAAGCGCAACCATCAGCGCCACTTGGCGTCCGTGCTGAAGGACCCGTTGCGAGTAGCCGTTCTGCGTCTGGACAGCGGTACGGCGGATGACCCCGCACTGCTGCTGCAGGCTGCACACCTCGCCAGCGCGACGGGTGGTGTTGTTCTGACAGAACGACTCGCACGTGCCGCATGGTCTGTCGGTGGTGGCGCGGAAGCCGCGTGGCTGTTGGCGCACGTGCTGATGTTCACCGACCGTGCGGAGGAAGCCGAAGAAGTCTTTGCGATGGTCGCCACCGACGACGACCCGATCGAGATCCGCACCATGCGCGGCATGAACCTGGGGTGGGCTCTCGGACGCGAGGAAGAGGCCGCAGAGCTGATCGAGATGCCGGCGGGACGGGCCGTGATGCTGCTCTACGCGGGCAAGTACGACGAGGCCCGCGCGTTGCTCTCAGAATCCGATCCGGGCGAGGCATCGATGATCGCGATGATCGACGTGGTGCGAGGCCAGTACACGGGGCCGTTTCCAGTGGTCCCCACGAGCCCTGATGACGGGCTCGGGGCCGTGATGATGGCGTTCGCCGAGGTGTTCGTGCACTCCCTGCACGGCGATCTGGCTCGTGCGGAACGTCTTGCCGTGCGCATGTATCGGGAGAAAGCCGAGTGGGACACCATGCGGTCGAGCTGGGCGGTGTCGTGTGCCGGGCTGGCGAGGGCGGGTGGACGGCTGCTCGAAGCCCGGCGGTTGTTGCTGGAGGCGCGGCCCGCGGAGCCGTTCGCGCGATTCTGCGAGCTCGCGCAGGTGGAGGCGTTGCTGGGCAATGACGCGCGATCATGGCTCGCCGAAGCGGAAAAGCTGGTGCCGGAAGGGATGCGGCCGTACCGGATCGGGTTGTGGCTGGCCCGGATCTGGGCGGGTGGGATCTCGCCGTTCACGGCGGCCGCCGATGCCCGCGCCCACGGTGAGTTGGCGATCGAGGCGTTGCTGCTGCACGAGGCGGTACGGCTCGGCCACGCGGCCGATGCGCTTGAACGGTTGCGCGAACTCGCTTCTTCGACCACGGGGTTGCTGGTTCCGGTGTTCGCGGCACATGCGGAAGCCCTGGTGCGCAACGACTCTGCCGCGTTGGAGGAAGTCGCAGCGCGGTTCGAGTCAGCAGGGTTCATGCTGCACGCGGCGGAAGCTGCTGCTGAGTCTGGCAACCGGGCGTTGTTCGGCCGGTTGGTCGGCTTCTGCGAGGGCGCGCGCACTCCTGCGTTGGCTCTGATGTCCGCGGCGTCTCTCACGCGCCGTGAACGGGAGATCGCCGTGCTGGCTGCACGCGGTTTGACCAACAAGGAGATCGCGTCGTCGTTGGTGATTTCCGTGCGGACCGTCGACAACCACCTGTCGAACACCTACGCGAAGCTCGGCATCGCGACCCGCGGCGAGCTCGCGTTGGTCCTAACGGATGACAACGGTTAACGGAAGGCACGGGTCCGAACGACACCCCCGGCATGGGCAACGGGTACGCGGTCGTCGACGTTGAAACCACCGGGCTCTCACCCGGTCACCACCACCGGGTGATCGAGGTCGCCGTCGTGCACGTCGACGAGTCCGGCCGCCGCACCGACGAGTGGTGCACGCTGGTCAACCCGCGCCGTGACCTCGGCGCCCAGCACGTGCACGGCATCAGCGCCGCCGACGCCCGCCGCGCCCCGGACTTCGCCGGGATCGCCGGTGAGCTGGCCGCACGACTCTGCGGACGCGTGCTCGTCGCGCACAACCTGTCGTTCGACCTGCGGTTCCTGAGCGCTGAGTTCGCTCGGCTCGGGCACGAGTTCGCTGCCTCGGGGCTGTGCACGATGGAGCTGGCCGGGCGGTTCCTCGGTGCGTCGTCACGTTCGCTCGCCGCGTGCTGCTCCGCGGCTGGTGTGTCGATGGGAACCGCACACTCCGCATTGCACGACGCACGGGCGTGTGCGGGACTGCTGATGCGCTGCCTGGAACGTGTTGGCGACGTTTCACCCGTGCGGCTTGAAGTGCCGCGGTCCAGTGCTTTTGCCGTGCAACGCAGTCAGGGCCATTCCGTCGAGCAGCACTTTCTCTCCAAACTCGTGCGGCTGCTACCGCGTGTGGAGACGCCGGGCGGTGACGAGTACCTCGACGTGCTGGACCGGGCGTTGGTCGATCGGCACCTTTCGGTGGACGAGCAGGAAGAACTGCTCGACGTGGCCTGCGCGCTCGGCCTGGGGCTGCCCGAGGTGATGGGGCTGCACCGCGGCTATCTCGCCGCGCTGGCCGAGGCGGCCTGGGAGGACGGGGTGGTGTCCGCCGACGAGCAGGCCGACCTGCGGCTGGTCGCGTCGCTGCTCGGGGTGGACGTGAGCGACGTGCTGAGGCGGCGCTCGGTCCGGCTCTCGCTGGGAGATCTCGTCGTGTTCACCGGTGAGATGCGCGAACCGCGTGACGTGTGGGAGAGCAGGGCGTTGTCGGCCGGGCTCGAGGTGAAGGGCGGGGTCACGAAGAAGACCGCGCTGGTGATCGCGGCGGACCCGGACTCGATGTCGGGGAAGGCGGACAAGGCTCGCACCTACGGCATTCCGATCGTGTCCGAGGATCTGTTCGCGGGCATGCTCGGGGAGCTCACGGGAGGGCATGCGTGAGCGACGGTTGATCCAGGAGCAGCACACGACGGTCAGCAACGGGAGCTTTTGGCGTTGTTCAGTCATCGGCCGTGAGGCTGTGACCGTCCCAGGTGAAGCGGACCGTCGTCACGGCGTCGTCGCCGTCGGTGCCGGTGGTGAGCTGGTGGATGGCGATGCCGGTCAGCTCCCGGTAGTCGCACCACTCGTGGTCCGACGTGAGCACCAGGTCCAGGTCGAAGTTGACCAGCAGCTCCAGCAGTTGGCCGCGGTTCGTGGCGTCGACACCCACGAAGACCTCGTCCAGCAGGATCAGGCGGGGTGCGGTCGGGGTCGCGTGGTAGTGGGCGGCGGCCGCGGCGAACAGCGGCAGGTGCAGCACGATGGCCTTTTCACCGCCGGACAGGGCTCCGTGGACGCGCTTGGTCACGGGGCCCCAGCCGTCGCCGCGGTCCACCTTTACGACGAACTGGTGCCACGTCGTGTAGTCGAGGACCTGCGCGAGTTGTTGTTCCCAGCCCGTTGCGGTGTCGTGTGCGCGTGCCTCTTCCACGCGCTCGCGGAAGAACTGGTGCAGCAACGCGCGTTCTGACGCGTCGAGGTCCGAACGCAGCAGGAGGTCACGGGCTTCACGGGTACCTGGTGGCAGTTGTGGATCCACCTGCCAGTCGAGTTGCACGCGGATGCCGGACGCGGTCTGGACGCGTGCCAGATGTTGGTTCATGGTGTCGACGAGGTCGGCGGCGCCCTGTATGCGCTGGGCGATGTGCCTGCGGGTGTCGCCGGTGAGGGTCTGGTCGAAGAGGTCGCGTTCGACGTCGGTGATGTGGGTGCGCACGCGGTCGCGCTCGGCCTTCAACGTCCCCAACAGCGCGTGCGCGCCCATCCGTACGCCGTCGAGGGTTGCGCTCAGGACCGTGACGTCGTCGTCGGGGTCTAGAGAGAGGTCGATGCGTCCGGCGAGTTTCTGTTGGGCCTCGTGCACGGCCATGCCCAGGCGGGACTCGGAGTCGCGGATCAGCCGCGGATCCACCACGCCTTCCGGCACGCCGCCCGCGTCGGCGGGCAGGTGTCCGCTGGTCAGGTGGCGGTAGCGCGCTTCGGCCGCCTCGTGGGCAGCGGTGGCTTCCGCAGCCCGTGCGGTGTCGACCTTCCGCTTCTCCTCCAACGTGCCGAGGAGGCGGGCCAGCGAGGTTTGCTTGTCCTGCAGCAGTTCGCGTTCTTCAGCCAGAGCGAGTGCCTTGGTGCGCAACGTGATCAACTGTTGGTCGAGCGCGTGGAACTCGGAGCCCGCAGAACGTTCAACGGTGTCGAGAGTGATGGCGAGGTCCGCAGCCTCCTGCTGGCGGGCGCCTGCGGCCTCTTCGGCCTCGTCCGCGAGCGAGCTGCTCAGGGAGGCTCGGGTCAGGGCGTCGTGCGATGTCGCCTCGGTCGTGAGGGCGTCGTGGCGGTCGTCCAGCCAGCGGTGGCCCGCGGTGCCGAACGCCGACACCGCGTCCATGTCCGTGATGTCGGTGCCGATGCCGTGAAGGGTCTCCGCCACGGTCAGCTCGGCGTCCGACAACCGCCGGGTCGCGGCAGCCACGGCGTCTTTCCTTGCCGCACAACGCAACTGTGCCTTCGTGCGCTGGTCCTCGGCGATCTCGATCGGATCGGTTGACGGTTGCCTGGCCAGCTCGCCGGCCAGGGTCGCGCGGCGCACGGCGATCTGGTTCAGCGCGGCGTCCACACCGGACAGATCGGTCGCGAGCTGTTCGATCAGGCCGGTGAGCTCGGCGATTCGGCCCGCTCGTGCACGTTTGCGCGAATCCGCGCCAATGTAAGTGGGGAACGGTTTGGCCCAACGGCCGTGCGCGTTGCCCAGGCGCCACGTTCCGTCGGCGCCGATGGCGGCGATGTGCCGGGGAGCCGTCTCGCCGAACGCGATGCTTTCCAGGAAGTGGTAGCAGCGTTCGTCGTCGGTGACCAGCACTTCCAGCAGCGTGAGGCCGTTCGCGGGGCCGGCGAGCAGGGGTTCGGCGAAACGGTCGTGGTCGGAGAGGCCGAACGAGTTGTCCGGCGTGAGCCACGCGTCCAGCAGACCCGACGCCTCCAGGGCTGCTTCGACTGCGGCGCACACGGCCGGTGGCGTGTCGGGACGGAAGTTGACCAAACGCCACAGCGGCGCGCCCGTGGCCGTGGTGCGGTACGCGGCGTCGCGTGTGTACGGCGCGGGTGGTGGTACGTCGACCTGGTTGGCGAGCTTCTCGCGGATGGAGTTGTACTGCGCGAGTTGGCCGTTCAACGCCGTACGCGTCTCGTGCAGACGCGCCTCGATGCCGCTGAATTCCTCGCGGGCCATAGCGGCGGCTTCCGCGACCTCGCCGTGCTCGGAAACACGCAGCTCAAAGCAGCCGCGCGCCCACGTGTCGAAGTCCGCGCCGAACTTCGCGAACGCCTGTTCGAACGCTCGTTGGGCCGATGCCTCAGCGTCCGTTGCCAGGTCGAGTTCCTCGTGGGTTTCCTCAAGCCGTTGGCGTGCGGCATCCCGTGCGTCAACGGCCCTCTCGTGTGCCGCAACGGCACGCATGATGGCGCTGATCTCGGTGGTGCGGGAGTCCACGGCGGCGGAGAGCAGTTGACGGCCCGCCCGTGCGTCGGTGCCCGCTTCGATCTCTTCGAACACCGACGGCATGCCCGCGAGTTCGGCGGCTTCCCTGGCGATCGTCGCCGAACGCCGCACCTCGTCGGCGCGGGCGGCCGCGTCGGACTTGGCCTGCGCGGCCAGCTCCTCGTCGGCGACCGCGCGTGCACGGAGCTTCACGGCGTGGGAAGCCGCTTCCGCGGCTCGGAGGTTCGCGGCGGAAAGCTGCTGCCGCAACAGGTCGAGCTGCTTGCCCTCCTGATAGGCGGGCAGGTCGGAGATGCCGGCGATCTCGGCGTCGACCGCGCTCGCCTCGCGCCCCAGCGCCGCGAGCTGCTCGAAGGCCTCGTCGGTCAGCGTGATCTGGCGTTCGTACCGGCGTTCGCTCATGCGGGCCGCACGCGTCGTGTCTTCGAGATGTTCGGTAGCGGACTCCAACGTCTGTGCCGCCGCACCGAGCACACGTTGTGCATAGGTGCGTTGGACGTCCGCGAGCCGTTCGGCGGTGGTGATGTCCTCGTCGAGGCGCCGCAGCTCCTCGCGTTGCCGGTCGAGCCGCTCGAAGCCCTCGGCGATCTCGGTGAGATCGGACTGGTCCAGCGGCGGAAGTGCCTTGGACAGCAACGAGGACAGCACACTCGGGTCGAGGCGTTCGGACAGCTTCGGCGTGCGCAGCTGCAGCAGTGCGGTGATCAGTGAGTCGTACCGTTGCTCGCTCACGCCGGGGAACAACGTCGTCCGCACCGTGTGGCGGTAATCGGTCGGTGAGGCGTGCACTACGCCGTGTTCGCCAATCGCCGCAACGAGATCCGTCTTGGTCAACGGCCGTCCGGCCTCGTTCACCAGCGCCAGATCGCCGACCCGCAACGACGTGGTGAAGTAGGTGGCCATGACGTTGGACGTGTTCGTGGTGGCCTGCAGCCGCGCACCGCACGTGAACCACTGCTCGCCGTGCTGGAACTCCAGCCACACGTACCCCACGCGCGTGCTGCCCTGGTTGCCCTCGCCCATGAGGTTCCAGTGCATGGTGCGGTCCGCGCTGCCGAACGTCGACAGGCGGTGCGGTCGCAGGTTCGCGTCGAAGAGGTACGGCAGCAGCAGTTCGAGCGCCTTCGACTTGCCCGTGCCGTTGGGGCCCCTGAGCAACAGCCGACCCTGGTAGAACGAGAAGATCTCGTCGTAGTAGCGCCAGACGTTGATGATCCCTGCGCGGCTGGGTTGCCACCGGTCAGTCATGCAGCTCCTCCACCGCGTACCTGGCTGCCGCGGGCAGCCTGCGAACGGTGCCGTTCTCCGTGCGCGCGAGCCCGAACGCCTCCAGCAGCGCGAGTCCGTCCGCCGCGAGCCTGCCCGCGCCGCCGTCCGACTGGTAGGCCTTGGCCCAGTTGCGGAACTTCGTCAGCAGCTCGCGTGTTTCCTCGACCAGGTCCTCTGTGGATGCCGGGCCTTGTGCCAACCGGTCGAGCAACAACAACGCGGCGACCTTCTCGTTGCTGTCGTCGTCCGGAAACCTCGTGTCCGTGGCGATCGCGTCGGCGTCGACCACGAGGTACCCCTCGGCGCGTTCTTCCAGCGTGCACCCGGCGAGCCCGACGCCCGTCTGAACGATCTTGCGACCGCTCGGCGACGTGAGGAACGCGAGCTGGCTCGCGGTCAGATCTTCCCGGTAGACCACCGGATCGTCGATGAGCCTGCGCATGGTGGAGTGCCGTTGCCACAGGCTGCGGTGCGCGTTCTCGTACCGCGACTCGCGAGTCAGGTCCTCGATGCTGTCCACGGTAGAAGGTGAGATCGGTGCGGCCAGCAGCCGGGTGATGAGCGTTGGATCGGCACGGAGCTGGGGTTCGTTGTGCTCGATGACGCCTTGTTCTTCGAGGAACCTCAACACGTCCGTATAAGCGTTCCGGTCGCTGCGGCGATTCGGGTCGAACGACGGGAGGCCGTCCAGTGCGATCGTCTGCCTGGTCTTCTCGGCCAGCGCGTCCGCGGTTGTTGTTGGTGTGGTGAGCAGTTCCGCGCACACGACACACAACAACACGTAACGCCGACGGTCGAGCGCGGGCCTCGTGCGGTCAGGCCGTTGCGTCGTTTTGAAGAGACGCGCGTATCCAGCGCGTGGTTCGACGAGCACACGCCAGCCCGTGTAGTAGTCGAACCACTTCACGATCGGTTCGCGGCGCCTTCTGATGAGGTCGAAGCCATCGGGGTCGTGCACGGCGGTCAGCAAAGGGCGGGCGAGCAGCATCCGCACACCGCGCGCCACCTCCTCACCCTCCAGCCGTGCGAGCTGGTTTCCGATTTTGCTCATCGGCTCTGCACGTCGATCACGTAGTCGGGCCCGCTCAACCGGCCCTTCTGGGTGGTGATGGTCGCCCAGCCGCGCGCGTTGCGCAGGTTGATCTGCATCCGCCCGTCACTGGTGCCCGCCGTGCGCGTACCGGTGCTGTCCGGATCGCTGCCCAGCGCCCGTCCGACCAGGTCGATCAGCCGGTGGAAGGTCGCGTGGTCGAGATTGGTGAGCGTGGAGATCCGGATCGCGCCGTCGGTCTGGATCTGCCCCCACGCGTGCTCGAGCTCTTCGCGTTCCTTCTGCGCCTGGATGCGCCGGTTCCGCCGGACCTCTTCGACGTTGCGGACCTTGCCGGTGCTGCCGATGTGCTCCTGCTTGCCCGTTTTGCGCAGCTGCGGCGACACCGGCACCGGCGGCGTGTTGTGCCACGGCTCGCCGCTCGGGATCAACTCCCCGTCGGCGTGCGCGAGGTGGGCGTGCCGCGCCGGCCACAACCCGAACGCGGCGTTGAACAGCTCGTGCGCCTCGTCCTCGGTCTTGGCCTCGGCGAACCACCGGGCAAGCGCCTTGAAGTCGGCCGAGGTGTTCGTCGGCTTCTTGCGCTCGCTGATCCGGTCGAGCACGCGCAACAGCTGGACGATCGCCCTTCTCGCCACGTCCTGCAACTCGTCGACGTTGTGGAACCAGGTCTTGAGACTGTCCCAGGCCGCCGTCCTGTGCTGGCTCCAGTTCTCGTCCTGGTACAGGTCAGCGCCGTTGCGCGCGCGTTCGTGGAGGGCGACGGGGTCGATACGGGCGATCTTGTCGCGGATCCCCTGCTTGCGCGCGTCCAAGTCGGCGATGAAGTCGCGCAGGTAGGTGATCGTGGTGCGCTTGACGTCCTGGAACGTGGCGAGATCGGCTCGCTCGTCCCGGAGCAGCCGCTGCAGATCGGCGTTGAACCGCGCGGTGTTGGTCTTGAGGGCGTCGAGGTGGCCTTCGAGCTCCATCAGCGCCGTGAACGTGCGGCGGTCGTCTTTTGCTTCGCTGAGTTCCTGGAGGCGGTCCGAGATCGCGTCGAGGACGGCGGTCTGCAGGGCGCCGCTGCTGGTCAGGGTGTTCAGCACGTGCTGGATGCCGGCGTGCGCGGCCTCGCCCAGCTTGGTGAGCCCGTAGCGGTGCTGCGACGCGTCGATGAGACCCCACTGCCGGAGGCTCGTCAGGGACGCGGTCAGCTCGTCGTCGGTCGTCTGGTTCTGCCAGCCGGCGTCCCTGAGCTTCTGGTGCAGGTCGTCGAGAGTGAGAGCGGTCTCCAGCCGTGCGTTCGCCACGCCGAATGCGTGCAGCACAGCGGTGTGCAGCTCCGCGTGCTCGGTGGTGGTGAAGCGGAACAGGTCCGCCGGCACCCGTGGGAACGTCGTCACGCCGCCCACCGTAGCTGGTGTATTTGTTGATCCGTTGACCATCTGGCGCAGACAGAGGGTAGTTCTTCCACACTCATGCGTTGCGCTGATCGGTTGAACAGGGCCGTAAGGGCTAACGCACAGTCAGAGGCGGGCGAACGTGACAGTACAGCTGAGCTCGGACCGCCGGAGAGGAGACGAACAAGGGGTGGACTGATGTCAGGAAACGGTGAAGCAGAACGCAGGCACCGAGACAACCAAGAACCGGACTACCGCGGGCCGTTCGAGCGCGACCGGGACCGCGTGCTCTACTCGTCGGCCTTCCGGAGGCTGGCTGGCGTCACGCAGGTCGCGGCGGTGAGTGAGCAGCGCGTGCTGCACAACCGCCTCACGCACAGTCTGAAGGTCGCGCAACTCGGGCGGAGGATCGCGCAGCACGTCGAGTTCGGTCAGCGAGACCTGGCCGGACGAATCGGCGTCAACCCTGATGTCGTGGAGACCGCCGGCCTCGCTCATGATCTAGGTCACCCGCCGTTCGGTCACATCGCCGAGTCGGTGCTGAACGACAAGGTGAAAGCGATCCCCGGTCTCGAAGGGTTCGAGGGGAACGCGCAGACCTTCCGCATCGTCACCAAGGTGGCCATCAGGCGCAAGAGTCATGTGGGTCTCGACCTGACGAGGTCGAGCTTGAGCGCGATTCTCAAGTACCCCCGCACGTGTGCCGACGGAGACGAAGGACGCCCCGAGCGCTGGACGGATCGCACGCGCGGCGACAAGTGGGGTGCCTACGCCAGCGAGATGGACGACTTCACCTGGGCACGCCGGGATCGCGAGCCGCACGTCAGGTGCCCCAACGCGGTGATCATGGACTGGGCCGACGACATCACCTACGCCACGCACGACATCGAGGACTACTTCCGGGCGGGCATGATCCCGTTGCACGACCTCGGGCGGGATCGGGCCGAGCTGATCAAGCAGGGCAAGAAGCGACGTGCCGGCCACCAGGGGTTCGACGAGCAGCTGTTCGAGCAGGCCATGGTCAAGGTGCTGGAACGGCTGAACGGGCAGGGACGCAGCCCCGAGTGGGAGACCAAGCAGAACCGGGCCTGGCTCAACGAGGTGACCACGACGCACATCACGGAGCTCGTCGACGCGGTTTACCTCGACGGAAATCCTGCCGTCGTCCGGATCCACGAGGACGCCCAGTACGCCGTGGAGGCGCTCAAGGAACTCACCTGGTTCTACGTGATCGACCGCCCCGGACTCGCCATGATGCAGGAAGGGCAGAAGCGGATCATCGGCAAGCTCTTCGACCAGTTGGTGGCCTGTCTGAAGAAGGATCCGCGCAGTCGGCGCGTACCGGTGATGTTGCGCGAGCTCTACGAGGACGTGGGACCAGAGAATCACGCCGACGAACAAGCGCGGTGCGCACGGGCGGTTGTCGACTACCTCTGCCTGCTCACCGAGGGGCAGGCCATCGATCTGCGGGAGCGGATGAACGGGACGACCCGCAACTCGATGTTCGGGGCGTGGTTCCACTAGGCCGACAGATCGTTCATGAGGTCGTCCAGCACGAGTCAGCGCCGCGCGGATCACCGCCGTGCTCAGCTCGATCGCGATCGCCGACGTCACACCATTGCGGGACGTGCCAACGGTTTCGGAGCGCGGTGAGTTCGCGCAGGGTGTGCAGATCGGTGCGCTGGTCGGCGAGTCGATGGATCTGGAGATCACCGAGTTGCTCGTCACCTCGCTGCTGGTCCAGGCGACCCGTGCGATGGTCGCTGAAGGCAGCCAGGCGACTCGAAGCGGAACGTCTCGCACCCGGTCGTTCCGGCAGTCCTTCCTGGTTTCGTACGCCACGCGCATTGGAGAACGGCTCGACGAGGCCGGCGCTCGGGCACATGATCCGGTGGAGGACGAGCGACTGCTTCCGGTGCTGGCCGAGCGGTCGAGGGTGGTCGAGGAGACGTTCGAGAACATGTTCAGCGATCTCGTCGAGCGATCGGCGACGGTCACCAATGGCGTCCGGTGGGATGCGGGTCGTGCGGCCGCCGACCGCGCGGACATCAACGTCGAACGCCAGGCGGTCTCGATGGGGTGATCCGCCAGGTGGCGTGGATCAAGGTCGAGGTTGTGTTGCGCCGTTCGGTCTAATCTGCCGCCCGTGCGGACGAGGCTGACCCCGATGCAGCAGGCGGTGGTGGATGCCGGGCGTCCGTTGCCGCAGCTCACTGATCCGCTCGAGGTCGAGTTGCAGGTCAGCGCGATTGTGGGGCCGTTCGCCGGCAACGAGGAGTTGTGGGAAGTCGTCGTGCGGCACCTGCGGGAGGTGCCGAGCCGGCGTAGTGCGGCGCTGCTCACCGCGCTGGCGCACCTGTTGCCGGGCAGGCCTGGGCAGTGGGCACGGGAGGCGGCCGGGCAGCAGCAGGAGCCGCCGTGGGACCTCAAGAATCTGACGTTCGGGGAGTGCTGGATCGGGGACCGGTCGATCGACGCGGGATATCTGGCGCTGCTGTGCAGTTATGCGTATGGCGATGTGCCGCACGCGATGGTTTTCATGATCGATGAAATCAGTGGGGGGCTCACGCGGCACGCGTTCTTGACGCGGCAGGTCGGTGAGGCGTTGGAGCGGCTCAAGCAGCAGGTGCGGTTGGAGTCGATCACGGCTGAGGCGGCGCATTGGCTGCTCAGCCGCAGTTACGACCGCTTTGAGCGGCGGCCTGGGCTCGGGTTCGGCTCGGATGTGCACCACACTCGGTTGGTTGCGCGCAGGCGGATCAAGCTTGCGATGAATTAGACAGCCTGTGCGAATCGCAACGTGATGATTCGTCCGACAGTGCACATTGTCTGTAGCTCGATCGTGGGGTGACGATTACTGTCCGTCTTGTCGATCACAGGGCGGAGGGACGAGAAGTGGCCGCTCTCGCAGGGTGTGATGACCAGGCCCTCAGTCGTGTCCCTGACCAGGCGCGGCACCCGTGGTTGTCGGTCGCGACCCAGCGCTTCGGGCAGACGTCCGCGCTGAGCCAGTTGTTGCTGGGCGCGACACTCGGGTTCGGCATGACGTTCTGGGACGCGTTCCTGGCGCTCACGATCGGGGCGGTGTTGCTCAACGTCGTCGCGGTGGCCGTGGGGGTCATCGGGCAGCGGGAGGGGCTGTCGACGGCGATCCTCACGCGGTGGACCGGGTTCGGGCACGCCGGGTCGGCGATGCTCGGGCTGATCATCGCGTTGTCCTGCACCGGGTGGTTCGGGGTGCAGACCGGGCTGGCGGGGGTGGCGCTCGCCGACGTCGCGGGGGTGTTGCCGGCTCCGGTGTGGTCGTTGATCTTCGGGATCGTGGTCACGGTCATCGCTGCCTACGGGGTGCGGTGGATGGCGTGGACGGCTTACGTGGCGGTGCCGGCGTTCCTGTTGTTGCTCGGGTGGCTGGTGCTGACCAGCGTCGACGACCTCGGGGCCACGCTCACCAGTGCGGCGCCGGGACCGGCGATCGGGATGATGACCGCGGTGACGCTGGTGGTCGGGAGTTTCATCGTCGGTGCGGCGATCGCGCCGGACATGACGCGGTTCAACCGTTCCGCCCGAGATGTCGCGAAACAGACGGTTTTGGGCATCACGGCCGGCGAGTACGTCATCGGCCTGGCCGGGGTGCTCATCGCGCACGGGCTGGGCACCACCGACATCATGGGGGTCATCAGCTCGTCGAGCGGGTGGATCGGCGCGCTGATCGTGGTCACCGCCGTGCTGAAGATCAACGACTGGAACCTCTACTCGGCGTCGCTCGGACTGGTGAACTTCTTCGACGCGGTCTTCGCGGTGCGGGCCAGCCGGGCGCAGGTGACCGTGGTGGTCGGGTGCGCGGGCAGTTTTCTCGCCGCGGCCGGGATCGTGCACCAGTTCAGCCACTTCCTGGTGCTGCTGGGCGTGGTGTTCCCGCCCGTCACCGGGATCATGATCGCCGAGTACTACGTGGTGCGGCGGTGGCGGAACGAGATCATCTCCACGCGGCCGCGGGTGCCGCGGTCGGCGCCGTCGTGGGTGCCGGCGACCGTGGTCATCTGGCCGGTCGCCGCGATCGCCGGTGAGCTGGTGCCGTTCGGACAGTCCAGTTTGAACTCGTTGGTGCTGGCGTTCGCGCTGTACGTCTCGGCTGGGCGACTGGACCTGCTGCGGATGAGGACGCGGAGGGCCACCAACCGTAAGGTGATCGGGGAGGCGTCGGCCGCCTGAGGGATGGTTTCGGTCATGCACATCGGTATCGACGTCGGCGGCACGAACACCGACGCCGTGCTCGTCGAGGGACGGCGGGTGCTGGCCGAGTGCAAGAGGACGACGACCGCCGACGTGACGACGGGGATCGTCGCGGCCGTCGGCGGGCTTCGGCAGCAGCTGGCGTTCAACCCGGCGGCGATCAGAGCGGTCATGATCGGCACGACGCACTTCGTCAACGCCGTGGTCGAGGGCAGAGGGCTTGCGCAGACGGCCGCGGTGCGGCTCGGACTTCCCGCCACCAAAGCACTTCCGCCGTTCGTCGACTGGCCGGAACGGCTGCGGCAGGTGATCGGCGGGCACGGGTACCTCTGCCACGGCGGCCACGAGTACGACGGCCGGGTCATCTCGCCGCTCGACGAGGACGAGTTGCGCGGCGTCGCCGCCGACATCGCCGCGAAGGGTGTGCGGTCGGTCGCCATCTCGTCGGTGTTCTCGTTGGTCAGCGACGACTTCGAACGGCGGGCCGCGGAGATCCTCACCGCCGAGGTGCCGGGCCTGTTCGTCAGCTTCTCGCACGAGATCGGGCGGCTCGGCCTGCTGGAGCGGGAGAACGCGACGATCATCAACGCCGCGCTGCGCGAGCTCGCCGAGCAGATCGCCGTCGGACTCACCGAGTCGCTGACGGCCCAAGGCATCGACGCTCCGCTCTACCTCAGTCAGAACGACGGCACGCTGATGGACTTGGAGTACGCGCGCTGTTACCCGGTCGCCACGTTCTCCTCCGGGCCGACGAACTCGATGCGCGGCGGTGCGTTTCTGTCCGGTTTGGACGATTGTGTCGTGATCGACGTCGGTGGCACCACGACCGACGTCGGCATGCTGCACCACGGTTTCCCGCGCGAGGCCTCGTCACAGGTGTTGGTCAGCGGGGTGCGCACGAACTTCCGGATGCCGGACGTGCTGTCGTTCGGACTCGGTGGCGGCAGCGTCGTGCGGCAACGGCCCAACGGTGTCGACGTGGGCCCGGACAGCGTCGGATTCCGCTTGTCCCAGCAGGCGTTGGTGTTCGGCGGCGACACGCTGACCGCCACGGACGTCGCGGTCGCGGCCGGTCTCGCGGACATCGGCGACAAGGCGCTGGTGCGGCACCTCGATCGCACGCTCGTCAGTTCGGTGCGCGACCACGTCAGCGACCGGATCGCCACCCAGATCGACCGGATGCGCACGAGCCCCGCGCCGTTGCCCGTCGTGCTGGTCGGGGGCGGCAGCGTGCTCGTGCCGGACGAGATCGAGGGCGTCAGCGACGTGATCAGGCCCGCGCACCACGCGTTCGCCAACGCCATCGGGGCCGCGATCGCGCAGGTCGGCGGCGAGGTCGACCGGGTGTTCGCGATGGCGCCGGAACGGCGGGACGAGGTGCTCGACGCGGCTCGTCAGGAGGCTGTGGACCGCGCGGTGGCGGCGGGAGCCAGGGCCGACAGCGTGCGGATCGTCGCCGTCGAGGAGATCCCGCTCGCGTACCTGCCGGGAAACGCGAGCCGGGTGCGGGCGCGTGCGGTGGGTGATCTGGTGCTGGACCACTAAAGTCCGGCCCATGCACCTGCTCCAGCCTGACGAGGTCGACCGGCTCGCATTGGGCGTGGTCATGCTCGGCAGCGGTGGAGGAGGCGGCGAGCACGAGACCCACGCCTTCGCCGCGATGCTCCGGCACGAAATGCGACAAAGTGGCCCTGTCGCAGTCCTTTCGCCCGAAGAGGCCGATCCGGACGGACACGGGGCACGCGTGGGGCTGATCGGCGCGCCGACCGTGATGATCGAGAAGCTGCCGTCGGGCCTGGAGGCCGAGGAGGCCCTGAAGGCGTTGCAGGCGCACGACTCCACGCCCGCGACGGCCGTCATCGGGTGGGAGGTCGGCGGCTGCAACGGACTGTTGCCGCTGATCCTGGCCGCGCGACTGGGGCTGCCGTACGTCGACGTGGACGGGATGGGGAGAGCGTTCCCACGGATCGACCAGACGACCTACGACGCGGCCGGACTGCCCACGACCCCGTTGGCCATCACCGAACCCGGCGGAAACCGGGCCGTGCTCGACGCGACCGGCATCGAGAAGCTCGCGCGCACCGTGATGGTGGACTTCGGCGGCTGGGCGATGATGGTGGCGAAGCCGTTGAAGCTCGCGGACGCGCTCAAAGCAGGCATAACGGGCTCACTCTCGCGAGCGCTGGAGCTCGGTGAGATCTGGTCGCACCAAACGGTTTCAGTCGACGAACGAGCCAAAGCTTCCGGCGGTTTCCTCGTCACGCGGGGAAAGGTCGTCGAGGTGTGGCGAGAGTCCGTCGGAGACTTTCCCAGGGGAACGGTGGCGCTGCGCCGCCTGGACACCGACGATGCGTATGTGCGCCTGGAGATGCAGGGCGAGTACCTCGTCGCGCTCGCCGACGGCGAACCGCTCGTGACGACGCCTGATCTGCTGTGCTGCCTCGACGCCGAGTCCGGTCGCCCGCTGACCACCGAACGCCTCACGTTCGGTGCGGTGGTCGACGTGGTAGCGCTCCCATCGCCAGCGCAGTGGGTGCGGCCGGAGATGCTCGGACGGGTCGACCCGCGGGCGTTCGGCTATGACCTCGACTACGTGCCGTTCCGGGACGTCAGATGATCGACGACGCCGACTCCCTGACCGTGCGCGACCTGCTGGAGATAGGGGTACTCGGCGACGCGAGCCTGCTGGCGGGCGAACGCGGCGTCGACACCGAGGTCGCGGACGTGCGGCTGGCGGCGGACATGAGCGCGGTCGAGGCGTGCTCGGCGGGCGACCTGGTGATCCTGACCGGGAACCAGCCGTACCTCGTCGAGGTGGCGCTGCGCCGGGCCTACAGCGCGGACGTGCGGGCCGTGGTGCTGGTGCGGCCGTCGACCGGCAGCCACCCACTTCCTTCCACCGCGACGATCTCGTTCGCGAACCGGCTCGGCGTGCCGCTCGTGCAGACCAGGGGCGACGACCCGCTGCTGGTGGCCGACGCGTTGCGCACGGCCGTCCGACGTCCCGAGGTCGCGGCGGCGAGGCTGCTGAACGCCGTCACCGCCCGGCTGGGTCGCAGCAGGCCGGATCCGCGGTCGGTCATCACGATCCTGTCCGGCGAGCTGCACGTGACGTGCGCGGTGATCAGCGCGGACGGCACCGCGATCGAGGGCGTGTCCCCGCCCGGCCTGCCGCCGGACCTGCTGATCGGCTCGGTCGCCACCACCGTCGAGATGACCGAGGGGTTCGCCGTCGCCGTGCCGGTGGAGACCGACCGGACCGGGCACGTGCACCTGTGGCTGGTCTCGCACGCCCGCGGCCGCAACAAGCGCTGGGCCGAGACCGTCATGCAGATCAGCCAGGTCGCGTCCTGGGCGCTGGGCAACTGGGTCGCCGCGGAACGCCTCGAGACCGAACGCCGCGCCCGTTCCCGCGCGTCGCTGTTGTCCGAGCTGCTCGCGTCCGGCGACGACGTGCCGCCGCAGCTGGTGCAGCAGGCCGTGCTCGCCGGGTGGCGGCTCGACGGCTGGCACACGGGCGTCTACGCGATGCCGAGCCAGCCGGCGCCGAACATCCTCGACACCGCCACCACCGAACGGCTGCGCGTCGAGCTGTCCCGGCGCGGCCTGCACGGCCAGCTGGTCGAGGGCGCCGAGGGCTGGTCGTTCTGGCTCACCAACGACTCGGAACCGCCGCAGTCGCAGCACCGCGAGCTGACCAGGAAACTGGCCCAGGTGCTGGGAGATCGTCCCGTTGTCGCGGGCATCGGCCGGCCCCATCCCGGTGTCGCGGGTGTGGGACGGACGCTGGGCGAGGCACGGGAAGCCGCCGCGATGACCGGATCGGCGAAGGTCGTGCACATCGACGAACTGGGCGTGCGGCGGCTGCTGTCGATGGCCGCCGAGACCCCGGCGCTGGTCGAGCAGGCGATGCGGCTGCTCGAACCACTGGTGGGCGTGGAGGACGGGCAACTGCTGCGCACCCTGGCCGTGTACCTGGACGAGGAGTCGGTGACGTCCTCGGCTGCGGTGCGGCTGAAGGTGCACCGGAACACGGTGGCGCAGCGGATCAACCGGGTCGAGCAGCTGCTCGGGGTGAGCCTGCTGAACCCGGACGAGCGGCTCGCGGTGCACCTGGCGTGCCGGGCGGTGCGGGCGTCGGACGAGTGATCAGGTGGGGACGAACGCGGGCAGGACGGCGTCCACCTCGTAGCCGCCGTCGTCCGTCGGGCCCGCTGTGAGGGTGCCGCCGACCATCTCGACCCGGCCGCGCAGGCCCAGCAAACCCTTGCCGGAGCGGGGTTTTGCGGCTTCCGGCTTGGATGACGGCGCGGTGTTGCGGATGACCGCGCGAACGCTGCCCGGTCCACTGTGGATGGTGATCTCGGTCTGGGCGCCGGGCGCGTGCTGGTGCACGTTGGTCAGCGACTCCTGGACGACGCGGTACATCGTGCGGCGCACGGCCGGGGAGATGATGTCCGCGTCGCCGTGTTCGGTCAGGGTGATCTCCAGCCCGGTGGCGGCGGAGTCGGCGACCAGGCTGGAGAGCCGGTCGGGCAGGACGTCCGGGATGCGTGCGCTGCGGCCGTTGCGCAGCACCCCGACCAGGTCGCGCAGTTCGACCAACGCCTGGCAGCCCGCGACGCGCAGTTCCTCGGCGGCCTCGCGGCTTCCTTCGTCCTTGGCCGCCATCCGCATCGCGCCGGCGTGCAGCACCATCAGGTTCAGGCGGTGCGTGACGACGTCGTGCATCTCGGCGGCGAGCCTCGTGCGTTCGTCGGCACGGGCGCGCTCGGTCAGCAGTTCGCGTTCCAGCTCGGCACATTCGGCCGTCGCCCGAGCGAGGCTGCGCCACCACAGCGCGGCCGCCGAGACCAGGGCGAGGGCCAGCGTGGCCAGCGCGAACTCGCGCCAGGTGGCCGGTGCTGCCACGAGCAGCACCTGCACCAGGTCTCCGGCCCGTCTCACGCGCCTGACGATACTGCCGGATTTGTGCCTTGGATCACCTACGGGAGCAGGGGATGGACCCTACTTTCGCAGGTGGCGGGCCCGCCGGTTTCCGCCTGCCGGACACCGGCGTCCGGTCGCCGCGACGATCAGCGTGACGCTTGTCCTGTGTGGAGTGTCCCGGCCCGGCGGAAGAGCGCCGTCCACAGGAAGGACTTCCCGAACGTCGCGGAGCCCTCCGGCTGGTCGATCATCCGGCGCAGCTCGACCTCGGTCAGGTCCTGGAAGATCCACCGCAGGTCGTCGGGCTCGTACCCGACGCCGCCGGCCAGGCCGGACTGCCGGTAGAGCTCGGTGTCCGGCGTGGCGGTGCCCTCGTCGGCGGTGAAGCAGGTCAGCGCGAAGTGGCCGCCGGGCTTGAGAGCGCGGTCGAGCAACGCGAGGTAGCTGATCCGGCGGTGCGGCGGCAGGTGGTGGAAGCAGCCGGAGTCGTAGATCAGGTCGTACGAGCCCTCGGTCGCGAACGCGTCACCGTGGCGGAACCGGATGCCGAGCCCCTCGGCCCGTTCCGCGGCCCACGCGACGGCGGTGGCCGAGATGTCCACGGCGTCGACCTGGAACCCGTGGCGCGCCAGGAAGATCGCGTTGCGGCCCGGCCCGCAACCGACGTCGAGCGCCCGGCCCGGCCGGATCACGCCGCGTTCGAGGTAGCCGGCCAGGTTCTCGTCCGGCTTGGCCACGAAGAACGGGACCTCGCGATCCCGATCCTCGTAGAAGCCGTCCCACCAGTCGCCGGCCTGAGCCGGGAGGAACCCGTCGAGCAGAGCGAGGACGTCGTCGACCGTCCTGATGTGCCGATGCAACCAAAACCCCCAGGTAGATCGGCCTTCAGTCTATCTCAGAGGCCACCCTCGCTGAGGCGTTTGCGGTAGCCGCGAGCACCTTCGGAGCCGACGTTCTCGTGGAAGTCGATGCCGCCCGGATTGGTCTGCACGTGGTAGTACGTGGCGCCCCAGAGGCTCCCGGCCACCGAGTCGTCGAAGTGCAGGTGTGCGGTTGCGCTCTCGTACAGTGTATGGCAACATCGTTCACGTGATCTACTGACTCCACTTCCGGCACGCGTGAGTGCTCCGCGTGCATCCGTTTCCGATTTCTTCGGCGGTGGGGGTCTTATGTCGAACATTCCTTTTTTGCATGCCCAGAATCTGGTCAAGTCCTACGGTGCACGCCGGGTGCTGGACGGCGTCTCGTTGTCTGCGTCGCCTGGTCAGCGCATCGGCCTGGTCGGGGAGAACGGGGTCGGCAAGTCCACGTTGCTGCGCTTGCTCGCGGGGGTGGAGGAGCCGGACGACGGTCGGCTGCAGCGGCCGGTGGACTGCGGATTCCTCTGGCAGGAACTGCCGTTCGCGTTTTCGGCGACCGTTCAGGACGTGCTGGACGACGCGTTGTCGGACATTCGCAGGGTGAAAGCGCGGCTCGACGAACTGGCCGGCGGGCTGGACGACGAGCAAGTGCTCCAGGAGTACGGCGATCTGCTCGACTGGGCGCAGGACCACGACCTGTGGGACGCGGATCGGCGCGCTGAGCTCGTGCTCGCCGGGCTCGGACTGTCCGGCGAGAACAGGGAGTTGGGGACGTTGTCCGGCGGGCAGCGGTCACGGCTCGGGCTGGCGGCGCTGCTGATCCGGCGACCCGCGGCGATGCTGCTCGACGAGCCGACCAACCACCTCGACGACGAGGCGGTCGGGTTCCTGGAGCGGTTCCTGGTCGCGCTGCCCGGCACGGTCGTCATCGCCTCGCACGACCGCGTGTTCCTGGACGAGGTGTGCACGGACGTAGTGGATCTCGACCCGGCCCGCGGCGGTGTGACCAGGTACGGCGGCGCCTACAGCGGCTACCTGGAGGCCAAGCGGCTGGAGCGGGTCCGGTGGGAACAGCAGTACCAGCAGGAACAGGACGAGTTGAAGGAGCTGAGGAACGCGGTCGACGTGACGGCACGGGCGGTGAACCACCACCGGCCCATGAAGGACGGCAACAAGATGTCGTACGACCGGCACGGCGGCCGGGTGCAGAAGCAGATCTCGCGGCGGGTGCGCAACGCGCAGCAGCGGCTGGACGAGCTGACCGGCACCCAGGTCCGCAAGCCGCCGGCGCCGCTCAGGTTCGCAGCACAGCTGACCTCGGCGGGGGACGAGCGGCTCGCGTTGCGGCTCAAGGACGTTCGGCTCGGCAACCGGCTGAACGTGGACGAGCTGCAAGTGTCCAGCTCGGAACGACTGATGATCACCGGCCCGAACGGCGCGGGGAAGTCGACGTTGCTCAAGGTGCTGGCCGGGCGCATCACACCGGACGTCGGCGTGGTGCACCAGGCAAGTGGCATCCGGGTCGGGTTGCTGGAGCAGGACGTGGTGTTCCCGGACCTGACGCGCACCGCTCGACAGCTGTATCAGGGCGAGATTTCCCTGCCGCAGCTGGGTTTGCTGGCGCGCAAGGACGTCGACAGGCCCGTCGGCGAGCTGTCGATCGGGCAACGGCGGCGGGTCGCGCTGGCGATGTTGATCGCGAACCCGCCGGAGGTGCTGCTGCTCGACGAACCGACGAACCACCTCTCGCTCAGCCTCGCGGAGGAGCTGGAGGACGCGCTGAAGTCGGCGCCGGGGGCCGTGGTCATCGCGTCACACGACCGTTGGCTGCGCAGGAACTGGGAGGGCCCGGAGCTCTCGCTGGTGGAGGGGAGGCCGCTTTGTCAGGTCAGCTGACGATCAGGAACGTGACCAGGAGCTTCGCCCATCGGCGGGTGCTCGACGACGTCTCGCTGACGGTCCGGCCGGGCGAGAAGGCCGGTGTGGTCGGGGAGAACGGTTCGGGCAAGTCGACGTTGTTGCGGCTGATGGCCCGGCAGGACGTGCCGGACGACGGCGAGGTCACCGTGTTCGCGGACGGTGTCGGGTACCTCGGGCAGGTGCTCGACCTTCCCGACGACGCGACCGTCGGTGACGCGATCGACGCGGCTCTCGTCGAGATCCGGTTGCTGGAGCAGCAGATCGCTCATGCCGCTGAACACGAGCTGCTCGACGAGCTCGGTGACCTGCTCACGGTGTTCGAGCTGCGCGACGGTTACTCGGCCGACGCACGGGTCGAGGCCGCGATGTCCGCGTTGGGGATCGCCGGTGTCGGACGGGAACGCCGGCTCGGCACGTTGTCCGGCGGGCAGCGGGCCCGGCTGGCGCTCGCCGGGGTGCTGTCGGCCGAACCGGAACTGCTGCTGCTCGACGAGCCCACCAACCACCTCGACGACCAGGCGCTGGCCTGGCTGGAGAACAGGTTGCGGGCACATCGCGGCACGCTGGTGGTGGTGACGCACGACCGGCTGCTGCTGGAGCGGGTGACCACGGTGATCATCGAGGTCGACGAGCGGAAGGTCTCCCGCTACGGCAACGGGTACGCGGGCTACGTCGCCGAGAAGAGGGCGGCGCGGCAGCGGTGGGAGCAGGCCTACGCGGAGTGGGTCGGCGAGATCGGCCACTGGACCGAGTGGGGCGGCACGACGGCGTACCGCGTCGCGCCGGGCCGTCCGATCCCGGACCACAACAAGTGCAAGTACAACGGTGACGGCCGCCGGGTGCAGGCGTCGATCCAGACGCGGGTGCGCAGCGCGTCCGAACGGCTGGAGCGGCTGCACGCCGACCCGGTGCCCAAGCCGCCGGAGCCGTTGCACCTCAACGCCCCGCTCGACGCGGCGGTGCGTGAGGGCGCGGTGCTCGAACTGAGGGAGGTCCGGGTTGATCAACGGTTGTGCGTCGACGAGCTGAGTGTCGAGGCAGGGCAACGGTTGTTGGTGACCGGCCCGAACGGCGTCGGCAAGTCGACGTTGCTCGACGTGCTGGCAGGTGTCCTGGAACCCGATCACGGCACGGTCGTCCGCAGCGGTGTGGTCGGTTATCTGCCACAGGAAACCGTTGTCGCACGGCCGAAGCAGACCGTGCTGGCGGCGTTCGGCGGGAGTGCCGAGCGGCTGGCGTCGCTGGGGCTGTTCCGCCCAGCCGACTTCGGCACGCCGGTCGGAGCGTTGTCGGTCGGGCAACGGCGAAGGCTCGCGTTGGCGCGGCTGCTGGTGTCGGAGCCGGACGTGCTGTTGCTCGACGAGCCGACGAACCACCTGTCGCTCGCGCTGGTGGAAGAGCTCGAAGCCGCGCTCGCGGACTATCCCGGCGCGGTCGTCGTGGCGTCGCACGACCGGTTGCTGAGGCAGCGGTGGCAGGGAGACCCTGTTGAGACGGTCGGCGGTACGTCCGTTCGGCTGACAGTCGTACCCAGATGGTCCGGATGTCGTTGACGATTACATGACCTGTGACAACGAAGTCCGGTCCCCGAAACCCGGGTCCCCGTGCGTCGTCGGCAGTTCCTCGCGTTCCTGGTCGCCGCCCCGGTGCTCACCGTCGCGGTGCCCGGTACCGCGGAGGCCGTCCTCCCGACGCTGCCGCAACCGGCCGAGATCATGGATCTCGGCGACATCCTCATCCTGGCCGGAACGCCGACCGCGGGCGCGCTCGCCGTGCTCACGGTCGGCGAGGACGGCGTCGTCACGCTCGAACTGCCTCGCGCCGAGGTCGGCCAGGGCATCACCACGGCCACCGCGATGCTCGTCGCGGAGGAGCTCGACCTGCCACTGGACCGGGTGCGCGTGGTCTTGGCGGACGCGCGTTCCGAGTTGCTGTTCAACCAGCTCACCGGCGGTTCCAACACGATCAGGTCGGCGTACGGGCCGGTCCGTTCCGCGGCGGCGGCCGTGCGGGCCAGGCTGGTCGCGGCGGCCGCTCAGGAGCACGGGGTGGCCGTCGAGAGACTGTCCACTCGCGACGGTGGAGTGGTGCTGCCGGACGGCCGGTTCATCGCCTACGGGCTGTTGACCTCCGCGGCCGCTCAGCTGACCGGAGTCTTTTCCGCGCAACCGAAACCCGCGTCGCAGCACCGGCTCGTCGGCACGCCGCAGTCGCGCATCGACGCCCGCGCGATGGTCACCGGCCAGTTCAAGTACACGCTCGACCACGACGTGCCGGGGGCGATGCCGACGGTCGTGCGCCGGCCGCCGACGATCAACGGCACGGTCAAGTCGGTGGATTCGGCTGCCGCGCGGTCGATGCCGGGTGTGCTCGCGGTCGGTGTCGTGCCGACGGGGGTCGCGGTGGTCGCCGAGACGTTCGGGCAGGCGATGGCCGCTCGGGACGCGCTGAAGGTCACCTGGAACCCCGGCACGATCGACGCTCTGTCGGACAAGGAGATCCGGGCGAAGTTGCGGGCCGCCGCGTTGCCGTTCGTGGTACCGCCGCTGCTGACTCAGCACGTGGACATGGAGTTCGACTTCGCGTTCGTCAGTCACGCGCCGATGGAGACGAACTCGGCGATCGCGGACGTCCGTGATGATCGGGCCGAGATCTGGGCCGGGTTGAAGTCGCCGATCGTGGCGCGGCAGACGATCGCCTCGGTGCTCGGGTTGCCCGAGGCCGCGGTGACCGTGCACGTGATGCAGGGTGGCGGGTCGTTCGGGCGCCGGCTGTTCTTCGACGCCGCCATCGAGGCCGCGCAGATCTCCCAGGCGTTGCGGCGGCCGGTGAAGCTGATGTGGTCGCGCACCGACGACATGCGGCACGGGCGGGCTCGGGCAGCCAGCCATCACAAGCTGCGCGCCACGTTCGGGCTCGGCAACGTGCTGACGTTCGAGCACCGGGTGGCGTCCGTCGAGACCGATTTCCGGCACGGACTGGGGGAGATCCTCACCGCCACCGCTGCTTCCTTGCCGGTGGGCGGGAACCTCTCCTTTGCGCAGACGGTGTTTTTGACGACCTGCAAGGTGCCTTACAACTTCGGGGTGGTGACCTCGTTGCTCAACGAGGTCCCGCTGCGGATGCACACAGGGTCGTGGCGGTCGGTTTACTCCGCGAACACCCGTGGTGCGGAAGAGATCCTGGTCGACCAGCTGGCGGCGCGGATGGGCAAGGACCCGGTCGCGTTCCGGCGGGAGCATCTGAAGAGCGCTCGTCAGCGGGCGGTGCTGGACAAGGCCGCGGCGCTGGGCGAGTGGGGGCGGGCGATGCCGCGCGGGTTCGCGCAGGGTGTCGCGTTCCACGACGAGTACAAGTCGTGCACGGCCTGTCTGGTGGAGATCGACGCGCGGGATCCGCAGAACCCTCGGGTGGTCAAGGCGGTGATCGTGGTCGACGTCGGACGGCCGGTGAACCCGCGTGGGCTCGAGGCGCAGATGCTGGGCGGGCTCACGGACGCGATCTCCACGACGTTGCGGGCAGGCCTGCACATCGACCGAGGGTTGCCGTTGGAGGGGTCGTACTCGCAGTTCCACTACGCGCGGCAGAAGGATGCGCCGTTGGACGTGCGGGTGCACGTGATGCCGGCCAGCGGTGAACCCGGCGGGGCGGGCGAGTTGGGAGTGCCCGCCGCGGTCGGGGCGATCGCCAACGCCTATGCGCGTGCCACCGGCGTGGTTCCGCGCAGCTTCCCGATCATCTTCCCCGTCGACTTCGAGCCGTTCCCGCGCTGAAGGAGCGTTCCCTGTGCCTACCTACACCTTCGTCGTCAACGGGAAGCCGGTTTCGGTCGAGGCTCCCGCGGACATGGCTCTGCTCTGGGTTCTGCGGGACAAGCTCGGGGTGCGCGGACCCAAGTTCGGCTGCGGCATCGGGGTGTGCCGCGCCTGCACGTCCCACCTCGACGGTGTCGAGGTTCAGCCTTGTGTCACACCGGTTTCCTCTTGTGCCGGGAAGACCGTCACCACGATCGAGGGGCTGGCTTCCGGGGATGAGCTGCATCCTGTTCAGGAGGCCTGGCTGGAACAGGACGTCGCCCAGTGCGGGTACTGCCAGCCCGGGCAGATCATGGCGGCGGTGGCGTTGTTGAACTCCGTCGGCGAACCCAGCGACGAGGACATCGACCGAATCGCGAACGTTTGCCGTTGTGGGACTTATTTCCGGATTCGGCAGGCGATCAAGTCCGCCGCCGCGAAGATGTGAAGGCGCGGCACAGGTTCTAGAGTTTCGGAGGTGAGCCGGGCCCGCCGGCGCAGGAGGATCCGTGCTGGCGCTGTCGGTGTTATTGCTGGTGGCTGTGCTGGTGTGCGCGGTCGTCCGGCCGTGGGGTTGGCCCGAGGCCGCGGTGGCGGTGCCCGCTGGCGTGCTCGTCGTGCTGGTCGGTGCGTTGCCGGTCGACCACGCGGTGGACGAGGCGGTGCGGCTGGGACCCGTGATCGGGTTCCTGGCCGCGATTCTGGTGCTGGCACAGCTTTGTGACGACGAAGGGCTGTTCCAGGCCTGCGGTACCTGGATGGCGGGGGCGTCCGGTGGGCGACCGCGGACGTTGCTGGGCGGTGTGTTCGTCGCGGCGTCGGTGACCACGGCGGTGCTCAGTCTGGACGCGACGGTCGTGTTGCTGACGCCGGTGGTGTTCGCGACGGCGGCTCAGCTCGGGGTTCGGCCCAAGCCGCACGTCTACGCGTGCACGCACCTGTCGAACAGCGCGTCGTTGCTGTTGCCGGTGTCCAACCTGACGAACCTGCTGGCGTTCGCGTCCAGCGGGCTGAGTTTCACGCGGTTCGCGGCACTGATGGCGTTGCCGTGGGTGGTGGCGATCGCGGTCGAGTACGTGGTGTTCCGGTGGTTCTTCCGGACGGATCTCGATGCCCCGGTGCACGCGCCGGAGGTGCGGCCACCGGCTGAGATGCCGGTGTTCGCGTTGGCGACGGTCGGGTTGACCTTGGTCGGGTTCGTGGTGGCGTCCGCTACCGGGGTTGATCCGGCCTGGGCGGCCTGTGCGGGCGCGGTGGCCATGGCGGTTCGGGCGTTGGCTCGGCGGCGCACGTCGGTGGTCAAGGTGGTGCGGGCGGCTTCGGTGCCGTTTCTCGCGTTCGTGCTGGGACTTGGGCTGGTGGTGCGGGCGGTGGTCGACAACGGGTTGGACGACCTGTTGCGGCACGTGGTGCCTGGTGGGAACGGACTGCTGGCGTTGCTGGGGGTGGCGGCGGTGGCCGCGGTGCTGGCGAACGTGATCAACAACTTGCCCGCGGTGCTGGTGTTGTTGCCGCTGGTGGCACCGCTGGGCGCCGGGGCGGTGCTGGCGGTGCTGCTCGGGGTGAACCTGGGGCCGAACCTCACCTATGCGGGGTCGTTGGCCACGTTGCTGTGGCGGCGGATCGTGCACGACCACGACACCGAGGTGAACCTGCCGGAGTTCACCAGGCTCGGGGTGCTCGCCGTGCCTGCCACGCTGGTCGGCGCGGTCGTGGCACTGTGGGTGTCTCTGCTCGTGATCGGAGGATGACCGATGACGGTGGTCGTGTGGGTCGCCGACGACACCTGGCAGGACTGCGTCGACGCGGCTCGGGCGTTCGGCGGGGAAGAGTTGCTGTTGCTGCACGTCAGTGATCACGACGTGCCGGGGGCGGCGCACGGTGCGTTCGCTGGGTTGTTCGGGCGGCATCCGTCCCGGGATCCTGGCGCGCGGCTGGACGGACTGGCGGCGGATCACGCCTCGCGGTTGCTGGAGGCGGCCGCCGACCGGCTCGGGGTGCCGTGCACGACGTCGGCGCGGGTCGGTCGGGTCGAACACGAAGTTGTCGCGGCGGCCCGGGAAGCGTCGCTGTTGATCTTGTGTCGCGACGGCGACGTGAGTCATGCGGGGCCGCGCAGTCTCGGGCCGGCCACGCGGTTCGTGGTGGATCACGCGACCTGTCCGGTGTTGCTGGTCTGGCCAACTTAGGTTCGTGAACGCAAACTTGCGTGCACGCAGTTTTAGTCTCTAGTCTCGGAGCATCGAGACGAAAGGGGACTGCTCATGCGTGCCAAGGGGATCGCGTACGACACCGGGTTCGTGCGCGGTGGCGAGATTTCCGTGCCTGACTTCGACCTGGACGTGGTCAGGCGGGAGCTGGCAGTGATCAGGGACGAGCTGCACTGCAACGCCGTTCATCTCGTCGGGGGCGATCCGGAACGGCTGGAGCAGGCCGCTCTCATCGCGGCTGACCTGGGGCTGGAGGTCTGGTTCTCGCCCTACCCGCTGGAGCTGAAGCCGGACGAGATTCTGGAGCTGTTCGCGGAGTGCGCGCGGCGGGCCGAACGGGTTCGGGCCGGTGGGGCCGAGGTGGTGTTCGTGACCGGGGTCGAGCTGAGCGTCATGAACGACGGGTTCCTCGACGGCGACGACGTCATGGACCGCGTGAACCGGGTGCTGGGCAACCCTGAACGGATGCTGGAGGCCGGGGAGCGGCTCAACGAGTTCCTGGCGCGGGCGGTGAAAGTCGTGCGGGAACACTTCGGCGGGAAGATCACGTACGCGTGCATCCCGTTCGAACGGGTGGACTGGAGCCTGTTCGACGTCATGTCGTTCGAGCTGATCCGGTCGGCCGAGGTCGCGGACCGGTACGCGGAAGGCATCCGGAACGTGGTGGGGCGAGGGAAGCCGGTGGCGATCACCGGGTTCGGCACCGCCGCCTGGCGGGGATCGGGAGCGGTGGCGCCGCGCAGCATGGAGATCGTCGACCTCGACGCCGCCGGACGGCCGGTCCGGGTCAAGGACGGCTATGTCCGTGACGAGGAGGAACAGGCCGCGTACCTGCGCGAGCTGCTGGAGATCTTCGAGGCGGAAGGCGTGGACGGCGCGTTCGTGTACATGTTCGCGCTCAACAACTACACGCATCGGCCGGACGACCCGAGCCGGGATTTCGACATCGCCAGTCCTGGCGTCGTGAAGGTCTACGAGGACGGGAACTGGGAACCCAAGGCCGCGTTCGGCGCGGTCGCGGAGACCTATGCGCGGATCTGAAAACCGCTTGGCAGGCTTGGAACAATTGTTCGCATCATGAGCAGCAGGCTGCGAGCGATCGCCCGCGACACCGTCGAGATCTCGGAGCGAGGTTCCTACTCCACCGGGTCGCGCGAGGTTCCGATCGCCGTCACCCCGGCGGTGTCCGGGACTCGCCTTCACCTGCCGGAGGACGAGTTGTCCCTGCCGGCACCGGGCGAGCCCCGAGGGTGGACGTCACCAACGAGTCCACTTTGGAGGCGACCCGGCGGCTCGGCGGCGACGTCGCCGGTCTGGTCTTCGCTTCCGCGCGCAACCCCGGCGGTGGGTTCCTCAACGGGGCACAGGCTCAGGAGGAGAGCGTCGCGCGTGCGTCGGCGCTCTACCGTTCCTATGGGCTGAGCGGGAGTGTGTCCTGCTCGGCCGGGCGCTCCGAACGGTGTTGGGCGTCCTGGTTGCCCGCGTACTGCCCGCGGCCGGGCGGCGCGGATCGTGTCCGCGGTCCGGGTCTGCGGGGGCGGGTTTCCTCACGCCGTCGGGTGTCCGGTCCGGCCTGGGCGGTCCGATGCTCCGCGTGATCGCTCTGGTCACGTGGGGGCGGTGCCGTCCGTCGCCGGATTGGATGCCCGAGGGCGCGTCGCCCGACAGCGACACTCGCCGCGTCGTGCCGGGAAACCTTGCGTGTGGCGGTGGTGAGGGGTTTCTGCCAGTGCTGGGCACCCCAGCGGGAGGTGTAGGCCGGGTCGACCGCGATGACGGCGATGCCGTGCTCACCGGCCATGCCGGTCAGCCTGGCCCGGAGCTTTGCCGTGGGGAAGCGGGAGAGCAGGCGGCGGAAGCGTTTTCTGTTCCCGTGTTTCTCGCGGGTCTTGTCCTGTTCGAAGTCCAGGTCCTCGACCGCGATCGCCGTCACACCGGCACGCCGGGTCCAGTGCAGCAGGCGAGTCAGGGCGTGCCGGATCTGCGCGTCGCGGTGCTCGGCGTGGCCGGTGAGGTCGTAGCAGAAACGGCGGGGACGGCCGAGCGGGTTGCCATGCGAGTCGAGCCGCCACGCTGCCAGGTGGTCGTCGTTCGTGTCCACCCCGACAACACCACCCGCGGCCACGATGCACAACGGAAGTCCGGGGGCGGCAGGGCGCTGCCAGGAGGCGGTGACGTACCAGCGGCCACGGTCAGCGTCGTGGTGGATCCGGTAAGCGACCGCCAGGTTCCGCTCGATCCGCTCTGTCCACTCGGGGCCGCGGTGCGCGAACACCGCGCGTGCGGTGAAGACGTACCGGCCGTGCCTGGCGTTCGCCAGGTCCGCCAGCGGTGTGGGCAGCTTGATCGACATTTCACCGCCGGGGGTGATGCGGATCGTTTCGTTGCCCCAGCGCTTCCCCGCCTCGCCGTCCGCGGCCAGAAACCAGCGCCCGGCTTCCCAGTGTTCTCGCCACCGCGCTTCGGTCAACTGCGCGGCACCGAGGTTGTGACGGGTGTTGAGAAGGCGCTTCCCGCCCCGCACGATCCGCACCCGGCCGGCCGCTCGATCCGCCTCCGCCGCCGCGAGCCGAGCCCGCAGCACACCCAGTCGACGCGACTTCGCATGCCACTCCCGCCGGGACCGGTAACCACCCGGCTCTCGCTTGCCGCCCCGAAACCCGATCGGCAGCGCCAACCGGCGCTCGATCATCGCAACACCCGCGCGCAAACCAGCGATATGCGCGGCCTGACCACGGCGAGCCAACGCCCACTGATCATGCGATCCCTTGGTGATCGACCCAGCCCACCGCGACGACGACTCCGGCGTAAGCCCGCGTTTGCGATCCGCCCACGCCTGACTGGAATGCTCCAGCCCGGCCGCGCACCGCGCCTTCAGATCACGACCCGCCAGCGACCCCAGATGCGCCCCGGCCAACCGCAACACCCGCTCGTCCGCGACAGTCAAGCCCTTGAGACGAGTCCGGATCGCCACACCAGACGAGCCAGGCACGACAAACGACGGCGCGATCACCCGCAACCCGTCAACTGCCACACCAGCGATCGTATCGAACGCATGATCGAACCACGCGTCAGGCTCACGCAACCCACAAGCACTCATTCAAACGCATCTGCGATCACCTGATCGACCTCACGTACGAGCGATTCAAACCCCTGCCTGCGCGCGGCCGGTGACTTCTACCGGTACCACCGCGCGCACGACGACCTCACCTACAGCGACCGGGTCATCTACTCGCCACGGGTGCCGGTTTTCCGTGACGACAAGGGAAACCTGCTGCCGGAGCCGTACGAGGTCTCGTTCCTGACCGCGGCGGCGCCCAACCGGTCCGCGATCGTGCGCAACCAGCCCGAGCGCGCCGCCGGCATTCCCGCCGCTTTGCTGCGACGGGCCGTGCGGGTGCTGCACGTTGCCGCCGCGCACGGCCATCGCCGGCTCGTGCTGGGCGCGTGGGGTTGCGGGGTCTTCGGCAACGATCCGGCTGTGGTCGCCGAGACGTTCCGGTTGGCTTTGCTGGACAACCGGTACTTCGACCACGTCGTGTTCGCGGTGTTGGACCGGCAGAAGGGCACGTCGACGCTGGCGGCCTTCGTCGAGGCGCTCACCTGATCTCGGAGACCGTCATCTGCCCTCGATCAGGCCCCTGACCTGCGGTGAGCCAAAATGATGCCACGGTGAGCCAGATTTGGTTGCCGGTGGTGCCACCGTGTGCCATAGTGATGCCATGGATCTGACCCCGTACGTGGCTTCCCTCGGTCGCGAACTGCTGACCGCCGTCGAGACGGGCGGTGACGACGCGAGCGTGTTGGTCGAGCGGTTGACCGTGTCGATGGAGTCGGCGATCCGGCTGGCGCTGCTCGAGGCGCTGTCCGCCGCCGCCGACGAGATCACCGCGGACCTGGCGCCGGACTCGGTGCAGGTGCTGCTGCGGGGGCGGGACCCCAAGTTCGTCGTGACGCGCCGGCCGGTCGAGCAGCAGCCGGTCGCCGTCGCGCCGGAGCCCGTCGCGGCACCCGCCGAGGACGTCGCGGCCGGCTTCGAGGACGGCACCACCGTGCGCATCAACGTCCGCCTGCCCGAACCGCTCAAGGCGGCGATCGACGAGGCGGCGGCCAAGGAGGGCCGCTCGGTCAACGCGTGGCTGGTGCGCGCCGCGTCGGCCCAGCTCACGCCGAAGACCAGCGCCGAACCGCTCGCCGGAGGGCCCGCCCCCGCGTCGCAGCGTTTCGTCGGCTGGGTCCGTTAACCCACAGCTTTCACTTCACCGTCTCTGACCTGCGGAGACGTTCTTCCGGCACGCTCTGAGGGGACAGCCATGCCTTCTTACGACACGTATGAACCGATTTCCGTACTGCTCGACGTCTACGCGGGCTTCGTCCAGATCCTCGCGAGCGACCGCGTCGACACCGTGGTCGACGTGCGGCCGTCCGACCCGGACGACTCCTCCGACGTCGAGGCCGCGCAGAAGACCCGGGTCGACTACGCCGACGGCGTGCTGACGATCCGCGGGCCCAAGCGGACGTTCGACTTCTCCAAGAAGACCAGGTCGGTCGACATCGTGATCGAGCTGCCCTCGGGGTCCAAAGTGGACGCCGACGTGACCGCGGGCAGCACCCGCACCACCGGCGTGCTGGGGGAGACCGAGATCGACATGTCGGCGGGACACGTCCACGTCGACCGCGCCGGGCCGTTGAAGGTCGACACCGGCGCCGGTCAGATCCGCATCGGGGCCGTCACGGGCAACGCGGAGGTCAAGACCGGCAGCGGGCACGTCCGCGTCGGCTCGGTCGCCGGGTCGTTGACGGTCAAGAACTCCAACGGCAACACCGAGATCGGCTCGGTCGACGGTGAGCTGCGGGCCCGTGCGGCCAACGGCGACATCACCGCGGAACGGGTCGGCGGAGCGCTGGAAGCCAAGAGCGCCATGGGATCTCTCATCATCGGCGAGGTCGTGCGCGACACCGCCACGCTGAACACCGCGATGGGCAGCATCGAGGTCGGCATCGCCCAGGGCACCGCCGCGTGGCTCGACACCAAGACCAGCTTCGGCCGCGTGCACAACTCGCTCAGCGGCAGCGAAGGCCCCGGCGACGCCGCCGAGACCGTCAAGATCACCGCCCACACGTCCTTCGGCGACATCACCGTCCGCCGTGCCTGAGGGGAACTCCATGAACGCGATCAAGGCAACCGGGCTGCGCAGGTCCTACGGCGACCACGAAGTGCTCAAGGGCGTCGACCTGGTCGTCGAGCGCGGCACCGTCTTCTCGCTGCTCGGCGCGAACGGCGCCGGCAAGACCACCATGGTCAAGATCCTGTCCACGCTCATCAGAGCCGACAGCGGCAGTGCGTCCGTCGCCGGGCACGACGTGGCGAGTGATCCCAACGGGGTCCGCGCCGCGATCGGCGTCACCGGTCAGTTCTCCGCCGTCGACAACCTGATGACAGGCCGCGAGAACCTCAAGCTGATGGCCGACCTGCACCACCTCGGCCGGGCCGAGGGCAGGGCGAAGGTCGAGCAGCTGTTGGAGAAGTTCGACCTCGTCGACGCGGCCGACAAGTCCGCGTCCACTTATTCCGGCGGCATGCGCCGTCGGCTCGACCTCGCCATGACGCTGGTGGGCTCGCCGCAGGTGATCTTCCTCGACGAACCAACGACGGGCCTCGACCCGCGCAGCCGACGCGCCATGTGGGACATCGTGCGGCGGCTCGTGGCGGAGGGCGTCACGATCTTCCTCACCACCCAGTACCTGGACGAGGCCGACGAGCTCGCCGACCGGATCGCGGTGCTGGACCACGGGAAGATCGTCGCCGAGGGCACCGCGGACGAGCTCAAGCGCCGCATCCCCGGCGGGCACGTGCTGCTGCAGTTCAGCGATCCCCGCCACCTGGAGAACGCCACGCGGGTCATCGGCAACGCGTCCCGTGACGGTGACGCGCTCGCGTTGCGGGTGCCGAACGACGGCAGCGTCCGTTCGCTCAAGGCCCTGCTCGACCGGCTCGACGACAACGCGGTCCTGGTCGACTCGCTCAGCACGCACACGCCCGACCTCGACGACGTCTTCCTCGCCCTCACCGGCAATCCCGAGAAGGTGACCCAGTCATGACCTACGTCCTGACCGACTCGGCGACGATGGTGCGCCGCAACCTCAAGCGGATGATCCGCTACCCGTCGCTGACGTTCCAGCTGTTGATCATGCCGGTCGTGTTCCTGCTGCTGTTCGTCTACGTCTTCGGCGGCACGCTCGGCGCCGGCCTCGGCGGACCGTCCGGTGGCCGCGCGGAGTACCTGAACTACGTGACGCCGACGATCATCCTGATGGCGATCACCGCGGCGGTGCAGGGCACGTCCATCTCGATCGCGATGGACATGACCGAGGGCATCGTGGATCGCTTCCGCACCATGGCGATCGCCCGCGTGTCCGTCCTCACCGGACACGTGATCGGCAGCCTGGTGCAGACCGTGCTCGCGATGACGTTCGTCTTCGGTGTCGCGGTGGCGATCGGCTTCCGGCCGCAGGCGAACTTCGTCGAGTGGCTGGCCCTCGCCGGACTGCTGGTGGGCATGGCGTTCGCGCTCATCTGGTTCTCCGCCGCGCTGGGCCTCAAGAGCAAGTCCGTCGAGTCGTCGAGCAACGTCGGCCTGCCGCTGATCCTGCTTCCCTTCTTCGGCAACGGTTTCGTGCCGACCGACTCGATGCCGACCGTGCTGCGCTGGTTCGCCGAGTACCAGCCGTTCACCCCGTTCATCGACGCCCTGCGCGGCCTGCTGATGGGCACGCCGATCGGCAACAGCGGCTACATCGCGCTGGGCTGGTGCGCCGTCATCGGGTTCGGCGGCTACCTCTGGTCCAAGAAGCTCTTCAACCGCGAATCCACTCGCTGAAGGAGTCACTGATCATGCAGCACGGCCTTCCCATGGACCGCGACGTCACTCCGTTCGACCCGCCGAGCCGGATCACCGAGCTCCGATCCACCCGCCCGGTCAGCCCGATGCTCTTCCCGGACGGCCACGAGGGCTGGCTCGTCACCGGTTACGACGCGGTGCGAACCGCGTTGGCGGACACCAGGTTCAGCAGCCGGCAGGACCTCGGCATCCTGCACGTGCCGTTCCCGACCCCCGGCATGCCGGAGCAGACCGAGCCGTCCCCGCAGACGCCCGGACTGTTCATCAGCATGGACCCGCCGGACCACACCCGGTTGCGCCGCAAGCTCACCGGCGCCTTCACGGTCAGGCGGATGAAGGCGTTGGAAGAAGGCATCATCGAGATCACCGAACGGCAGCTGGACGAGCTGGCGAAGCTCACCCCGCCGATCGACTTGGTGACCGAGTTCGCGCTTCCGGTGCCGTCACTCGTGATCTGTGAACTGCTCGGGGTCCCGTACGCGGACCGGGAGACGTTCCAGGTCAACTCCTCCAAGTTCATGGAGCGGGAGGTGAGCCTGGACGACAAGATGGCCGCGTACACGGCGATGACCACGTTCCTGGCCGAACTGGTCGTCAGCAAGCGCGCCGAGCCGGCCGACGACCTGCTGTCCGATCTGGCCCAGGACGAGGACCTCAGCGTCGAGGAACTCGTCGGCATGGCGTTCCTGCTGCTGCTCGCCGGTTTCGAGACCACGGCGAACATGCTGGCGCTGGGCACGTTCGCGTTGCTGGAGCACCCGGACCAGCTGGCCGAGCTGCGGGCGAACCCCGAGCTGATCCCGGACGCCGTCGAGGAACTGCTGCGGTACCTGGCGGTCGCTGACGTCTTCTTCCGCTACGCCGCCGAGGACATCGAGTTCTTCGGCGAGACGATCCGCGCGGGCTCCACGGTGATCCTCTCGCTGCTGGCGGGCAATCACGACCCGGAGAAGTTCGAGCACGCCGACACGTTGGACGTGCACCGCAACGCTCGCGGGCACCTCTCGTTCGGCCACGGCGTGCACCAGTGCCTCGGTCAGCAGCTGGCCCGCATCGAGATGCGCGCCGGGTTCGAGGGGCTGCTGCGCCGTTTCCCGTCGCTGGAACTCGCCGTTCCGGCGCGTGAGGTGAAGCTCAAGACCGACATGAACATCTACGGCGTCCACGCCCTGCCCGTCACCTGGGCGTGAAGCGAGGCCGGGTGCGCCATGGGCACCCGGCCTCTGCGGCTTCCGGAACTACACGGTGAATCCACCGTCAGCGTTGATGCTGGCGCCGGTGACGTACGCACCGGCATCGCCCGCCAACGCCGCCACCAGTTCGGCGATCTCCGCGGGATTTCCGTAGCGTCCCAACGCGGTCAACCCCCGAATGGTGTCCGCCATCGATCCGTCCGCCGGGTTCATGTCCGTGTCGGTGGGACCGGGGTTCACGATGTTCGCGGTGATGCCCCGCGGCCCCAGGTCACGCGCAAGTCCTTTGGTCATCCCGATCAGCGCCGTCTTGCTCGCCGAGTACAGGGCGAAACCGGGAAAGGGCGCGTACACCGCGACATTGCTGCCGATGCTGATGATCCGCCCGCCCTCGCGCATGTGCCGTGCCGCTGCGCGCGCCGCGAGGAACGGCGCGCGCACGTTCACGGCCATCGTGTGGTCGAACTCTTCCCTGCCAAGGTCTTCCAGCGGTCCCACCTGGAAGACTCCGGCGTTGTTCACGAGCACGTCGAGTCGTCCGAACGCCGCGGCGGTCTCTTCCACCGCGGCCACCACGGCGTCCGGATCGGCGCTGTCCGCCTGAATCGACAAACCGTTGTCCGGCTTGGTGTTCTGGTACGTCACCGCGACCTGTGCGCCGAGTGCGGTGAGCTTCTCGGCGACTGCGGCCCCGATGCCGCGGCTCCCGCCGGTGACGAGAGCCGCTTTCCCTTCAAGTGATCCCATGTGGATCAGCCTGGTGGAAACTCCACGAGGAGTCTGGCGGGAATCAGACCGTCAGTTCGCGCCTCGGGTGTACGCCCACGCCGTGCGGTTGAGGGAGTCCTCGATCCCCGTGAAGCCCTCGTTGGGGTTGAGCACGTCCTCGTGGAAGTCGACGTCGAGGTCGTCCGCCGTGCCGCCGATGCCGTCCGGCCCGACGCCGAACATGCCCTTCGGGTTGCCGCCCTGGTCCATGATGCTGTCCAGCGCGTTGAACTGGTCCTGGTGCCAGCTGCCGGACATGTGCCCGGCCTCGTGCGCGGTGATGTTGCCGATCGCCCGGCCGATGAACGCGATCTTGTCGCTGGCCGGGGTGAGGTACCTGTTCAGCGAGACGCTCGTCTGCGCGGCTGGCGAGCTGAGGAGGTCCAGCAGCACCAGCGAGGTCTCCTCCTTGCCGAAGTTGCCCGCGTCGATGGACTGCGCGATGCCGACGGTCTGGATGCCGGACTCGGCGATCGTGCCGCCGACGACCACCCTGCTGACGTTCGGCTGGCCCCACGGGTCGGCGTGGTCGCGGCTGTTCAGGACGCGCACGGCGAACCGCCTGTTGGTGCCCTTCGCGGCGAGGTCGTGCTCGATGTTCTCGCGCGCCGTCGCGACCACGGAGTCGATCACCGCGTTCTCGTCGGCGTCGGTGAGACCCCAGCCGGGCAGGAACTTCTTCAACGCCGACAGGTCGCGGTTGCCGCCCGGGTCGGCCCCGTAGACCCTGGTGTTCACCCGTGCGCCGTTGAAGTCGAGGAAGATCGTCAGCACCTCGGGCCGCGGGTTCAGCTCCGAGCCGGGACGGTAGGCCTCGACGGTGACGTCGTAGCGGCCCTCGCCGTTCTCGGTGCTGACGGTGTAGCGGCCGTCCTTCGGCGCCACGAAGTCGGCGACGGCGTTGCCGCCCGCGGGCAGCGGGGAGTTGTCGGCGTACAGGAAGCTCGCGTCCTGCGACGAACCGAAGACCTCGCGTCCGGCCGGGTCGTGAACCACCACCCTGGTCGCCTTGCCCGCCGCGGACGCGCCCAGCACGTCACCGGCCCTCAGATCGACCGAGAAGAAGTCCTTGTCGTCCTGAGCGTCGCCGGTCGCGATGGTCAGGTCGTACGGACCTTCGGTGAGGACCCTCTTGCCGGTGCCCGGCTTCATCGGGTCGGCCGGGATCCCGCCAGGCCCCGCCGCGGCCACCATGACGTAGGCGTGCTGGCCCGCCGGCACGAAGACCTGCAGCCTGCTGTCGGTGCTGCCGGCGAGGTTGTCCTGCTGCGAGAGGAGCTGGCCGGTCGCGTCGTACGCGGCGAGCAGCGTGTCCAGGTCACCGGTCGGCGTGCTCGTCTCGACGGTCGCGAACGATCCGGTCGTGCCTCCGGCCAGCTGGTAGAAGTCGTGGTCGCCGGTGCCGTCGCCACCGCTGCCGTACGGGCCGTCGCCGATCGTGCCGCTGGTGCGCACGGACTTGCCGCGCGCGGGCACGCCGGTGTCGCTGCCGAGCGGGATGGCGTCGTTGACCTCGGCGAACGGCGGCACCACCGGGATGGTCGGGTCGATCGCGAGGTCACCGGTCAGCGTGAGCTTCGGGTTCTTGCCCCGGCCGGTGCCGAACCCGGCCACGTGCTCGGCCTTGGCCGGCGTGTCGTTGCCGCCCTGCGTGCCCACGGGCTCTTTCTCGTTGTACGTCAGCGGCTGACCCGCGGTCCGCGCCTTGCTCGACGCGGCCAGGCGGGACTGCTTGCGAGCTTCCCGGATGCGGTGCACCGCGGCCCAGTCGACCTCGGCCTCGGGTGGCAGGAAGGCCAGCATCGGATCGGCCTGGCTCACCTGCACCGGCTCGGCGACGGACTGGCCGCTCACCACGAGTGACAACGCCACCCCTGCCGTGAGCACGCCGAATAGATGTTTGCGCATGTGAAGTTCCCCCAGATCGGTCTTGAACCGAGGAAACCAGTGCACCCAGCAGCGGGCGAGCCTTTTGGCGACCCTTTGTCCACTTTCGGACAAGGGTCAGACGGTGGCCTTACCGCGCAACGGCGCCGCTGCCTCGTGCAGGTGCTTCAGCACGTACCCGTACGAGCGGAACAGCCCGCACTGCGCGTAGGAGATCCCGCGCTGGGTGCAGAACTCGCTCACGATCACCTGCGCGCGTCGCAGGTGCGGCCGCGGCATGCTCGGGAACAGGTGGTGCTCGATCTGGTAGTTCAGCCCGCCGAGCAGGATGTCCACGAACCAGCCGCCGCGCACGTTGCGTGACGTCAGCACCTGCTTGCGCAGGAAGTCGAGCGTGTGCCCGGCCGACAGCACCGGCATGCCCTTGTGGTTGGGGGCGAACGAACATCCCATGTAGAAGCCGAACACGCCCTGGTGCACCAGGATGAACGCGACGGCGTAGACGGGGGAGAGCACCCAGAACACCACGCCGACGTAGACCACGACGTTCGCGATCATCAGGTACCGCTCGCGGCCCGAGTGCCTGATCGAATGCCAGTGCAGCGCATAGCCTTCGAGCAGCAGCAACGGGAAGAACAGGTACGCCTGGCGCGCCGCGATCCACCGCAGTGGCCCGCGCTTGGCCAGCCCCTGCTTCTGCGTGAACGCCAGCACCGAGATGTCGACGTCCGGGTCCTCGTCCTCGTGGTTCGGGTTGGCGTGGTGGCGGCTGTGCTTGCCGACCCACCAGTCGTAGCTGACCCCGACGATTCCGCTGTGGACGTAGCCGAAGATCTCGTTCCACTTCCGGGACGAGAAGATCTGCTTGTGCCCGGCGTCGTGGCCGATGAACGCGAGCTGCGTGCTCATCACCGCCAGCGCGACCGCCACCGCGAGCTGCCACCACGAGTCGCCGAGCAGCGCGAACGCCACCCACGCCCCCGCGTAGACCGCGAGGTTCACCCCGACGCGGACGTAGTAGTACCCGCGTCGCCGTTCGAGCAGTCCGGCCTGCTTGATCAGGACGGAGAGCTGGGCGAAGTCGCTCGCCTGCCGAAGCACCATTCGCGCAGAATGCCAGATTCCCCGCACAAGGCAATGCACGCGCGATGAAGTCGCCGCGAACCGCACGCGTCGGCCGGGCCCCGGCACGGCTCCGACACGATGGAGTGATCATGATCGACTTCTCCGGCGAGCCGCTCGCGCAGGCCAGGACCGGTGATGTCCAGTGCTGCCGCATGAGCCCGCCCGGACGCGGGCTCGATCCGTAGAGAGGACCAGAAGCCGTGCTGCCTGGTCTCAGTCCTGCCACGAGACCAGGCGGCACGGATGTCAGAACATCGTGTTGTCGTTGGCGGACGTCGCCGGCACGTCCTGGACCACGTCCCAGTGTTCGACGATCTTCCCGTCCGGGCCCACCCGGAAGATGTCCACAACGGACTGACCGCGATCCTCGGGGCTGGTCCGGTAGTGGGCGTGGATCGCGACGATGTCACCCTCGGCGATGACCCGCTTGCGGTCCACGGTCAACTGCGGGAACTGCTGGAACAGCGCGGCGAACATCTCCCGCAGCCCCGCCGAGCCGCTGGGGATCGAGGGGTTGTGCTGGTGGTACTCCGGCGCCAGGTACTTGACCGCGTCGACGTCCTTGCGGACGACGAGCTGGTCGAAGTACGAGGTCGCGACCGACTTGGTGAACGCCGTCCGCCAGCGCGGGCCCGACTGGTTCGTCCGCGGTGAGCTGACCGTGGAGAACATGTCGTTGCCGCTGACGGAGGTGGCCGGCACCTCCTGGGAGGTGTCCCAGTGCTCGGCGATCATGCCGTCGCGGTCGAAGCGGAAGATGTCGACCACGGCGTTCCCGCGAGTGCCGGGCGTGAGGACCACGTTGGAGTGCACCAGCACGAGGTCGCCGTCGGCGATCACGCGCTTGACGTCGTACTTCAGGTCCGGGAACTGCGTGGCCATGGGGCCGGCGAAGGCCTTGAGCGCAGCCGTGCCGTTGGGCGCGAACGGGTTGTGCTGGATGTAGTCGGGGCGGATGTAGCGGTCCACGACCGAGGTGTCGCCGTCTTCGAAGAGGCGCTTGAGCACGTGCACGGTGATGGCCTTGCGCACGTCGAGCGTGCCCATGTGCCAGGACTGCGCCGTAGCTGGACTCGACGCCGCGGCCGTCGGCGCAAGGCCTGTCACAGCGCCAACAGTCGTGGCGGCCAGCACGGCGGCGACCGCCTTCACGGACAGAGCAGTGGTTCGACGCATTTGTCTCCTCCAACGTTCACGTTGACGACAGCATACGACAAAGATGTCAGTCGCTGACAGGTTGCGCAGTGCATGTCACATCTGACGGCAGCTACAGTGTTCGGGTGAGCGTGAGGAAACCGGGCCTGCGGGAGAGGACCCGCCAAGCGGTGCGCGACCAGCTGATGGCGGTCGCGTGGGAGCTGTTTGTCCAGCAGGGGTACGACGCCACGACGGTGGACGAGATCGCCGAAGCGGCCGGCATGTCACAGCGCAGCTTCTTCCGCTACTTCGGCTCCAAGGAGGACGTCGTCCTGGTGAAGTTCGAGGCGGTCGGCGCGCTCCTGGCCGCCGCGCTCGTCGAACGGCCCGTCACCGAGGACGCCTGGACCGCGCTGCGCCGCGCGTTCGACGTGATCGTGCTGGCCACCGAGCGCGACCCGCGCTACGGCCTCGCGCTGCTGCGGATCACCGGTCAGTCCCCGACGCTGCGGGCCGGCCGGCTGGAACAGCAGATCCGCTGGCAGGAACTGCTGACCCCCCTCGTCGCCGAGCGCCTGGGCGCGCCACCCGCCGACGCGGACCCGGACGTCCGCCCGGCCGCGGTCACCGCCGCCGCGCTCGCCTGCCTGAACATCGCCAACGTCGCCTGGATGGACAGCGACGGAACCGAACCTCTCGACCGGCTCGTGGACGACGCCATGCGTTCGGTGCAGCCCGGCGCGTTCTGAGCCCCGCCTGATGCGGGCGGGAGACAGCCTGTGTCAGGATCATGGTGTTGAACTGATTCGATTCAGTGCTGGCGCCTAGGGGAGATAGATGACTGCAATCACTCGAATCGCGGGCAGGCAGATCCTCGACAGCCGGGGCAACCCGACCGTCGAGGTCGACGTACTGCTGGAGGACGGTTCGCTGGGGCGGGCCGCGGTCCCGTCCGGAGCGTCGACGGGCACCAACGAGGCGGTCGAGCTGCGCGACGGCGACCCGAAGGCGTTCCACGGCAAGGGAGTGCGCGCGGCGG
Organism: Lentzea alba; assembly: GCF_011067745.1. Taxonomy (GTDB): domain Bacteria; phylum Actinomycetota; class Actinomycetes; order Mycobacteriales; family Pseudonocardiaceae; genus Lentzea; species Lentzea alba. The sequence goes on along the minus strand of NZ_JAAMPJ010000005.1, from coordinate 308,279 downwards.
TCGGCGCGGTCAACGGCGAGATCGCGGGTGCGGTCGTCGGCATGGACGCGGAGGCGCAGTCCGAGATCGACCGCGTCATGATCGAGCTGGACGGCACCGCGAACAAGGGCCGCCTCGGCGCGAACGCCACGCTCGGCGTCTCGCTCGCCGTCGCGAAGGCCGCGGCGCAGGCGCACGGTCAGCCGCTGTACCGGTACGTCGGCGGGGTGTTCGCGCACCGGTTGCCGATGCCGATGATGAACATCATCAACGGCGGCGCGCACGCGGACAACGCGCTCGACTTCCAGGAGTTCATGATCGCGCCGGTGGGCGCGGAGACCTTCGCCGACGCGGTGCAGATCGGCTCCGAGGTGTTCCACACCCTGCGCAAGCAGCTGCAGAAGGCCGGGCACAACACGAACGTGGGCGATGAAGGCGGTTTCGCGCCGGACCTGACCACGGCCGACGAGACGCTGGAGTTCGTGGTCGGCGCGATCGAGAAGTCCGGTTACCGGCCGGGCGAGGACGTCGCGTTGCTGTTGGACCCGGCGGCGTCGGAGTTCTTCCACGACGGCGTCTACGACTACCGCGGCGAGGGGCGCAAGCGGTCGGTCGAGGAGCACGTCGCCTACTTGGCCGAGCTCACGGCGAAGTTCCCCATCGTGTCCATTGAGGACGCTATGGCGCAGGACGACATCGAGGGTTGGAAGCTCATCACGTCCACCATCGGTGACCGCGTTCAGCTCGTGGGCGATGACGTGTTCTGCACCAACGTCACTCTGCTGTCGCAAGGCATCGAGCAGGGAATCGCGAACTCGATCCTGGTGAAGGTCAACCAGATCGGCACGCTGACCGAGACGCTGACGACCGCGGAGCGCGCCTACAAGGCCGGCTACTCGGTCGTGATGTCGCACCGTTCCGGTGAAACGGAGGACACGACGATCGCCGACCTCGCGGTGGCGATCAACTGCGGTCAGATCAAGACCGGGTCGCTGTCGCGCTCGGACCGCACGGCGAAGTACAACCAGCTCATCCGGATCGAGGAGGAACTGGGCGCGCAGGCGCGGTACGCGGGACGGACCAGCCTCAGCCGAGGCTGAGCGGGACGCGGGCGCTGGCGGGAAACGCCAGCGCCCGTCTGGATCACCAGGCCACGGCACCGTGACGGTCGCGGAAGGTTTCGGTCGGTCCGTCCGTGCCGCCGGTGGCGAGTTCGACGATCGCGTCGGTCCCCTCGGTCACCGTCTGCGGGCCGCTGTGGCCGTTGAAGTCGGTCGCGGTGTAGCCGGGGTCGGCCGGGCGCGACGTGCTTCGACTCGACCCGCTCGGCGTCGTGGGTCAGCGCGAACGACCCCATGCCGCTCGACGCGTTGACGATGACCGGGTTCGCGGACTTGCGCAGCAGGGGTAGGAACGCGTGCGTCACCCCGGACGATCCCCACGACGTTGACCTCGAACACCGCGCCGGCGTCAGCGGCCGTGATCTGGTCGGCGGGTGCCCCTGGCCCGTGCACGCCCGCGTTGTTGATGAGGAGTCCAACGCATGCTGGCTCGCCTCGGCGAGTTCCCCGTCGGCGTGTTCAGCGCCGACTGGACCTTGCTGTCCTGAACACCCGCCTGGGCAGCGCTCCTGGGCAACCCCACCGCACGAACGCAGGCCGAGCGAAACCTGGTCCGGACAGCCTTCGCCACCGGGCGCAGAACGCTCGCGGCCTGGCCCGTGCGCCACGACGGCGACGCCCTGCGCCCCGCCCTCGTCGCCGATCTGCGCCCCGCTCTCGTCGACTACTCCGTGACCGCGGATTGATCGACCTCGTCGCGGAGCTGCGCTCCACCAGCACGGAGTTCACCCGGCTGGGGGACGAGGGTGGCCGCTGGTTCCGCCGATGCGCAGAAGCTGGAGTTCCTGGGAGTCACGAACGGGGTCGGCTCCTGACAAGCGTTCATGACGCGCGGCAGTTCATCTCCGCCCACACGACTTTGCTCGTCGCGGTCACGTTGAAGCCCCACCCGCGGGACAGCTGATCCACCAGAACCAGGCCACGGCCACGTTGCCCGCTCGGCCCTGAAGCTCGTAGCCGGGGGAGATGCGTCCGGTCGCCGTCTTCGACGTCGATGTGCAGCGACGAGTTCGGCAGTTGGCACAACCGGAGGCTGATGGGCGGCTGGCCGTGGTCGTAGGCGTTGCTGACCAGTTCTGTGACGAGCAGTTCGGCGTCCTCCACGCAGTCGGGGTCCAAATAGGACAGTGCTTGCCGCACGGATCGCCGCAGATCGCCGAGTGGTGGTGTCGCATCGCTGCTCAGGATCACGTTCAAGATCAACCCCCGATGCCCGTTGGAAGAGGCTGTCACAAGTCCCTCCAGGGTCTTGGTGCATGCACGGGCATAGGAGGTGTACCCCGCTGCGGCCGGTCGACACGCGTCACGAGCTGTCACCTGCGATGGTGCGCAGTACTGTCAGGTGATGACCGATGAACAGGGCGGCCCCGCTCTCCAGCCCACGCTGTCCGAGTGGCTCAAGGCTCGCGAGGAGACAGCTCGGCATCTGGCCAAAGGTGCCACGTCGCCCGTTGACGCGCAGTGGGTCCAGCTGCTCGCCGACCTGCTCGCCACCGAGCGTTCGTGGCAGGACCAGTACACCGACCTCATCGCACTCGGCAGCACGGGCGGCCACTTTCCCTCGTCCAACCGCTGAGGCTCGCCACACCCACGGTCAAAGAGGTGTACTGTCGAGCTTGGGGTCGATGCGTTTCGCACCCCCCCCCCCAGTCATCTACGCGCCGTGCAGTCACTCCGGCTCCGCCTCACTCGCGACGACCACGCACGGGACGCGAAGAAAGTCACGACGATAAGAAATGATCTTTTGCCTTGTCTCCGAACGGAAAGCATCCAGTGACCCTGCACCAGGCGAACCACCTGTTCAGCCATCCCGAGACGCACGACCCAGTTGCGACCTCCAGCTCGCCTGATCCCGAACAGCCGTCCTGGACGAACCTGTTCCAGGAACCCGTGCCGACCCAGCGAGCTTCCTCAGAGCGCTGAGAGCACGTTCGCGACCTTTGCTCACCTGGGCTTCCTGCCCTCGACACCCAGCGCGGTCACATCGATCTTCCCGGCGACAACCGCTTCGGCGACGGCGCTGAGGTGCTGGTGCCGGCTTCTCGAGTAGCGCCGCAGCGCCTCGAACGCCTGGCTCATACCGATCCGCAGCCGTTCGGCGAGAACGCCCTTCGCCTGTTCGATGAGCACCCTGCTCTGCAACGCGTTCTGCAGTTGGCGGGCCAGCAGGTCTCGCCGCGTGATGATCTGAGCCTGCAGCAGGCCGATGGTGGCCACGTCCGCCATGGCCTGGGCGACCCTGATGGTCGACTCGCCGAGCACACCCGCCTTGACGGTGAACAGGTTCAACGCGCCGACGGTCTGCGATCGCAGCCGCAACGGCAAAGCGTGCACCGCTCCGAATCCCGCGTCGAGGGCTGCCGAGGAGAACTCGGGCCATCGCTGCGGGGGCTCGGCGAAGCCGGCCACCGTCACCGGTGCACTGGTGAGGTAGCACTCCATGCACGGTCCCCGCCGGTTCTGGAGCTCGAACAGCTCGACCAGCCGGGCGGCGTCGCTGGAAGCGCCCACGACCTGGAGCTCGCGGTGATCGTCCGCGAGCAGGATGCCCGCGGCGTCCACCGCCAATGTGCTGACACAACGGTTTGCCAGCAGGTGCATGAACTCGATCGGGTCGAAGTCGGCGACGAGCGTGTCGGCCAGCTCGACGAACGTCTCCGCGAGGTTCTCCATCGACATGCGGCCGCCTCTGCTGGTAGTTCGCCGGTGTGGATCACACCGGTCCAGGCGCGGTGCCCGGACTCAGCCGCAAACGCCGGGCAACGACGTCGTGTGCGACCTCGACCACCGGCTGGTCGTGGGCGAAGGCGTGCCCGCGCAGCCGTGTGAGTGCTTCCTCCATGCTCACACCCAGCTGGACCGACAGCATCCCGGTCGCCTGGTGGACCTCGGCACGGCTGTCGAAGTGCAGCCGGGCCAGCTCGTCCAGTGCCAACGACAGGATGACCTCGGCCAGGACGCGGACGTCCAGAACCTGTTTCGTGGTGAGCGGCCCGGGCCGGTACCGGTGCAGAGCGAGCGCCCCGATCTGGATGACGCCACTGCACAACGGGAACACGAAGACCGCCGACGCCCCGGCAGCGCAGGCGGCCGGCACGAACAGCGGCCACCGCAGCCGGTTCTCCGGGGAGTCCAGCTCCGCCACCAACACCGGAACCCCGGAGCGCAACGCGTCTTCAGCCGGACCTTCGCCCAGGAGGAACCGCAAGTTCTCGAGGCGCCCGCCCGTCGCGTTCGTGGTGTATCGCGGCTCGCCCCGCCCTGTGCCGTTCACGAGGGTCAGCTGAGCGCCGCTCACTCCCGCCAGGAGAACGCACACCTCGCAGGCCGCTTCGACCAGCCGCTCACCGCTCACTCCGCTGCTCGGACCGTGGCGTCCCTGAGTTTGCGGGCCAGGCGCTCCGGCCTCGGCCAGCGCACGTCGGTGGCCCAGCCGAGTTGTTCGAAGATCCGGATCAGGCGCGCGGAGACGTCGATCTGGCCCCGGCGAACTCCATGGCGCGCACAGGTGGGGTCGGCGTGGTGGGAGTTGTGCCACGACTCGCCCATCGACAGGATCGCCAAGGGCCAGAAGTTCGCCGACTTGTCCCGCGCCTCGAACGGGCGATCGCCGATCATGTGACAGATCGAGTTGACCGACCAGGTCACGTGGTGCAATGCCGCGACACGGACGAGACCGGCCCAGAAGAACGCCGTCAGCGCACCCCACCAGCTCCACGTGATCAGCCCGCCGAGCACCGCCGGAGCGAGCAGTGTCACCGCGGTCAACACCGGGAACCAGCGGTTGACCCGCTGGATGTCCGGATCGCCGAGCAGGTCGGGGGCGAAGCGTGCGGCGTTGGTCAGTTCTCGCCGGAACATCCAGCCCATGTGGGCGTGCCAGAAACCTTTGGCCAACGCACCGGCCGACGTGCCGTACAACCAGGGCGAGTGCGGATCGCCCTCGCGGTCGGCGTAGGCGTGGTGCCGGCGGTGATCGGCGACCCAGCCGATGATCTGGCCCTGCATCGCCATGCTGCCGGTCATCGCGAGCGCGATCCGCAAGGCGCGGTTGGCTTTGAAAGCGCCGTGGGTGAGGTAACGGTGGAAGCCGACCGTCACACCGAGACTCGTGAAGGTGTAGAAGAAGACGGCGAGCCCGACGTCGGCCCAGCCGAGTCCCCAGCCCCACGCCAGCGGCACGGCGGCGGCGAGTGCCACTGCCGGGACGATCGCGAAGAGCTTCACCAGAAGCATCTCGAACGGGGTCTTCTCGCCCGCGAGCATCGGTTGTGGTCCAACTCCGGGAACTGATGTGCTCACGTCACGCACCTCCAGGACGGCAGCTGCCTCTCCGCCGCCGGGGTCTGGGGCGATCGGTGTAGGTCACTCGGAATTGATGGCTACCCGTGTGCCGGGTGGCGAAACTCCGCACCGCACGGAATCCGGTTCCTCTCCACCGAGTCCACAGTGGACGACACTCGGCCGGGTCGGCGGCCGGCCGAGACCGGCCGCCGGTTCGTCAGCCGATCAGAGAACGCGCACGGAGACCGCCCGCGGTCCCTTGTCGCCCTCGCCGATCTCGAACTCCACCTGCTGGTTGTCCGGGATGCCCTGGAAGGCGTAGCCGTTCACCTCGGAGTGGTGCAGGAACAGGTCCGGCCCGCCGTTCTCGGGCGCGATGAAGCCGAAACCCTTGCTACCACTGAACCACTTGACGGTACCTCGGTTCATGCACGTGCTCCTTCCACAGGCCGGAACACGTCGAATGCCTCCGGGAAAGTCGGGGTGGTGTGCTGGTCGTGTCGCGAGACCTTGCCGCAGGAGCCCGGTGGCAGGTTCGCCAGGCCGAGCATGGACAGCAGTTCACGGCAGTCGCCCGCATCGTGAGCGTGTTCCGCCACTCGCCTGGCGGCCTGGCGTTGTTGGAGGGTTTCCACTCGTTGCGCGGACAGTCGTGCTTCGGCGAAGTCGACGGCTGCGCGGGGCCTGGAAGGGGAAGGCTGGCGATCCGGCTGCAAGCCGGTGCTCCTGTCTCCGGCCGGAGAACCACCGGACCGGACGGGATCGGGGACCGCGTCGGCCGGATGCCGTCGGCTGGACCCCAACCCGTCCCACAGTAGCCGAAGGTCGCCAAGCCGCGGGTCAGCCGCGAGCGGGTGGGCGCGGCGATGCGGGTGCGGCCGGGTCGAGGTCCGCCCGGCCAGGCGGCAGCGGGAGCAGGAGGGCGCCGCCGATCACCTGACGGTCGGCGGTGCGCTCGATCGCCCATCGGCCGGCCGGGGCCGGAAGGCGGACGCTTTCAGCGGTCCACTGCTGAAAGCAGCAACCTCATGGCCGTCTCGTCCGGAACCTGGTCCATTTCGGGACTGAGCCAGCGGGGCACCTCGGCCTGGCCGTAGACGTCCAGCGCGGCGGGTGCGTCGTCGACATGCCACGGACGCAACGTCAGCCGGTCGGTGTTCACCACGTTCACCGAACGAGCACAGGCGCGAATTGCGCTGCTGCACGACGTGCCCTCGGTAACTTCACCGTGCTCCGCCGCGGACAGAACCCGCTCAGCGCCACGACGGGGCCAGGTCCTCTTCCGCCTGAACGACCATCGACTCGAGCACCGGGCCGCCGAACGTGGTGACCATCGCGACGTCCGCGGCGTCGCGGCCTCTCCCGATGACGACGCGTCCCTTGCGGGGCTCGTTGTTGCGCGGGTCGAAGGTCCACCAGCGGTCACCCAGCCAGACCTCCATCCACGCCGCGAAGTCCATCGGAGCGCCGTCGGGCCGCACGTCCAGGTCCGGCAGGTAACCGAACACGTACCGGGCCGGGATGTTGAGGGCTCGGCAGAACGAGATCGCCAGATGCGTGAAGTCACGGCAGACACCGAAACCCGCGGCGTTGACGTCGGCCGCGGTGGACAACGCGGTGGAGGTGCCGTAGCCGAAGCTCAGCGACTCGTGGACGTGCCTGCAGATCTCGCGCACCCGGTCGTAACCGGGCGGATGCGAGCCGAACCTGGACCACGCCTCGTCGCCCAGCACGTCGGACACGCAGTACCTGCTGGGCAACGTGTACAGCAGCACGTCGTCCGGAAGCCCGTCGGGCAGCGTCTCCGGCACGGTGTCGTCCACGTCCTCCGTCCTGTCCGGCACGTCCACCCACGCGCTGTAGTGCACTGTGGACAGACCGGGAGGAAGCACGATCCTGGTGTTGCGGTTGCCGTACAGGTCGAGGTGGTGCCGCATCGGGACGTCCGGCCGCACGTCCAGGTGCTCCTGACTGACCCGCACGTCCGCGCTCCACAGCGGGCGCACGAGGAACACCGCCGGCGTGGGCACTTCGGCGCGGTAGGTGAACGCACAACCGACGCGGAGCAGTCGGGTGCCCCACGTCAGCTGCGTCGCGCCAGTGCCGTAGTGGCGCGAGTTCAACGCACCCGCTCGGGAATGTGGTCCAGCGCGCGCAACACGTGCACCGCGAGATGCCGTGCGCCCTTGGCGTCGAGCTCGGTTCGGCCGGTCAGCACGTCCTCCACCATTTTGAGTCTGCGCTCATAAGCGGATGTCCAGGTCGATGTCGTCATCCAAGTCCTTGCGTTGTTTGTTCGGGCGGGCAGGAACTTCCGGCACCGATCACGTCCACAGAGGACTCGCCGCTCCAGCCGCAACCGTGATCGCAACGGAAACAGAGGCTCCGGCTCGAAAAAGGACCGGTTCAGGTTTCGCCGAGCGTGGCGTGAGCTCGAGTGCTCAGATGCGAGATGCTCCCGGCAAAACCGACACTACACGCTTTCAGCCTTGATCAGCGGAAATGCCGTCCACGGTTTCAACCACTCGGGTGTCAGGTTGCGTAACGTTCCATGCACTCGGCGAGGTCCGACCACCCCATCAGCGGCGGGCCTGCCACTGGGGCCTCCCGGACACCGAGGCGTCCCATGGACTCGGCCACCAGACGCGCCACGACCTCTGGCGCCTGCACGATGTCCCCGGTGGAGCGGGCGAGCACGATCAGAGGCTCGGTGGGATCGGTCTCGATCGACACCACCCAGCCCTGCGTCGCGCTCCAGACGAGCATGACGTCACGAGCAGGGTGAGCCACAGCACGGCAGCCGAGGGCGATGTAGGCCGTCGCGGTGTCGGTCACCTCGAAGCTGATGCCGTCGCGCGGCACGCCGAGAGCCTCGGCGACCTTCTCCACATAACGCTCGAGTGCACCCGCCAGCACGTGCGTGCCCTCGGACGTGGCGACAGGCGCGTTCGGGCCGCGCGGGATCCGGTCATCACTGATGGGCGCGGTCACTGCCATGCGGACTCCGTGTTCCTTCGATCGCTGCGGAGCCACGGCGGGCGGGCGCACAGACCGCGGAGGTGACGAAGCGAGTGGACGAGCCGGTCAACGGCCCTGTGCCTTCACCGTAGCGGCTCGGAGCCGAGATGACGTGCTCGCCGACCGACGCGCCCAGGAGCGCGCACCACCGGGGTGCGCGCTCCTGGGGAGAGCAGTGGGCCGTTCAGTCCTTCTTGAAGGCGTCCTTGACCTTCTCGGCCGACTCACTGAGGTGACCCTTCGCCTGGTCGACCTTGCCCTCGGTTTCCAAGCTGCTGTCGTCGGTCGCGTCGCCGACGCCTTCCTTGACCTTGCCCTTGAGCTGGTCAGCCTTGGCGTCGAGCTTGTCGTCGGTGCCCATGTGTCCTTCCTCGACACCCGAATCTCAGGTGCGGCGTCTGCCTCCGGATGCCCGCTCAGACGGACCTCAACCACGTTCGGCGAAGAACACCGCCGCCGAGGCGTTGGACACTAGATGCAAGAAAGCAGGTAGAGACGAATCTCTACCTGCTTTTTCGGAGTACGCCGCCAGGGACTCGAACCCCGGACCCGCTGATTAAGAGTCCTCGGGTCGGCCTCGACGGTGGTGCCGGGTGATGCCGGTGAGTGCCGTTTCTGCACTTCAGGTCCAGGATGCGTCGAGTGCTCCTGTCGCGATGTGCCGCTCTGAATCGCCGCAGGTCAGGGATCTCGGGCTCAACTCGGGCCCCTCGGGCGCACTTTCCGGCATGCTCCAGGACGTCGAGCGGGCGGTCACGGTGATCATGGCGACGGTCGTCGGGCTCACCTTCCTCTTCGGCTTCGGGAACGTCCTCAACCTCGCTCTGAGGCTCGGCGTCCCGGTGTGGGTGGCCCCGCTTATCGCCCCTGCGGTTGATCTCTCGGTCCTGGGACTCTTGCTCGCGACGAGGCACTTGGCCTTGCACAGCGCGTCGGTCGAGGTCCTGCAACCGCTGCGACGATTCACCCTCTTCGTCAGCGTCGTCACCTTGGCGCTCAACGTGGCGGACCCGCTGCTGTCCGGTGACTACGGGAAAGCCGCGTTCGACGCGGTTGGCCCGGTCCTTCTGATCGGATGGGCCGAGGTTGGGCCAGGCATGCTGCAGGCGGTCTCGCAGGCTGGTCGATCACAGCCCGCTGGGGTTGTCGCTGCCAGCGTTGGGCGGGTTCCGAACGACATGGTCGACGTCCAAGCCGACCTGGCAGACCTCGACCTGGCCCGGCGAGCGGATGCCCGGCACTGGTCGGAGCACAAGCGGCCTATTTCAGCGGACTCTCTTCGGAGCGAGCTCAAGATCAGCATGGATCGTGCGCGGGATCTGGTGGCGGCGTTGCGCGCAGAGCTGGCCAACGTGATCGCCGAGCGTGCTTGCTGACTGGTCGTCGTCCGTGGTGTCGCGCGGCAGGAATGTGCGCGCGAATTGTCAGACCTGAGGCGCACAATCACGGCATGCGGAACGAAGGTGGTGGAAGCTGGCGCAAGCTCAACCGGTATCGGATGGCTGAGGGCGTCGAGATCGTGCGCGGCCAGGGCGATCGTGTTGAGCTGAAGGTCAGCATGCCGGGCGATGAGCACGGCTTCTTCGGACGGCAGTGCCCGAGCTGCGATCAGGTGTTCAGGGTCAGCATGATCGACTACGAGAAGCTGCCGGACGACCTCTTCCTATGGTGTGTGTACTGCGGTCACCACTGCGAGCACTCGGAGTTCATGACCCAGCAGCAGAAAGACCGTGCGCTGCAGGCTGTAACTGATCTCAGCGTTCAGATGGTGGATCACATGTTCGCTGAAGTGTTCGGCCGGGGGTCACGGTCTCGCCGTTCGGGATCTGGTATCGAGATCCGGTATCGGTCCAAACCGTTCTACCCGCGTCCGTTGCCCGGAATCGACGAGGAGCGTCTCGTCCGGGAGCGGAAGTGTGTCGACTGCTCGCTTCGGTATGCAGTCTTCGGTGAACATCGATTCTGCCCAGTGTGCGGGGTGCTGCCCTCTGATGTCGTTTCGACGGACGCGCTCGCCGCGGAGACCGCTCGTCTGGACGGCCTTGCTCAGCTTCCTGCGGACGCGGTGGCGACCCTGCGCGAGCAGGGCGTGTTCACCCGCATTTGGGTAGACACGCTGGAGAACCTCGTTGGCATCGTGGAGACGTTGGCAAGTGCGGTGTTCCGCGCAGCTGTGGTCGACGCCGCGACGCGCCTCAACGGTAAGGGCAACATTTTCCAGCGCCTCGATGACACCGCCGACCTGTTCGTCGCCGCCGGCCACGCGGATCTGCGCGCCGTGCTCGACACCTCGACCTGGCGCCGGCTCGGCGAGAGTTGGGCCGCCCGCCACGTGTTCACTCACAACGATGGCGTGATCGACGCCAGATACCTGGCCAGGGTGCCGAGTAGCACAGCCCGGATCGGCCAGCGGCTCACGATCACGGAAGCAAGCTGCCGTCAGGCCATCGTGGACGTCGACGCGCTGTGTCGCGCGCTCACGGCCCTGACCTGAGTTCTGGCATGCGAGGTGTCTCTCGACCTGAGGATTAAGGCGCGAGCTGCTTGAGAGGCTGGTGTTGTTGCTGTGCAAGAGCTTTACGATCGCGCGTTCGCACGGCTGGATCGCGTGGGTGTCAAGCGTCGGGACTTCGCTCAGTGCTGGGCGAATTACATCTCAGTGCATCCGTGGGATGTAGATGTCCGCAGGGTCGATTCCCGCACGCTGGAGATCTTGGCGGTCATGCGCGAGCCTGCGCCGGTCGAGCTGGCTCTAATCTTCTCGGAGTGGCTGGCAGCGCTGCGGGCGTCGCTCGACAACGCGATCTATGCCCTGGCCGCCGCGATCACCGGCGAGAATCCACCACCGCAGGCTGGGCGCATTCAGTTCCCGATCTGCTCAACTCCAGATGATTTCAAGAGTCAGGCCAAACGCCTCACGATGTTGCCGACGCACATCATCGAGGCACTTGAGAAGGGACAGCCCTACCAGTCCCCGTGGGGTCCTGAAAGCAACCTGACCTGGTGGGTCAACGAACTGGCCCGCAAAGACCGCCACCGGGAGCTGCATGTCGGGCTCGGTCGTGTTGACGAGCACCGCGTTCGGATCGCGCCGCCGGGTGGCGTCACAATCGAGTTCGACGAGACCGTCAAACCGTACAGCCACATCGAGCAAGAACTGGTGCTCGCGCGCTTCACGGCCAGCCGGGCGCTGCGGCCAGGGGAGATCACGGCAGACCTGAGGGGCGTCGCCATCGCGCCGGAGATCCAGGCCTGGGCGGACTTTCGACTGGATGGCAGGCGGCAGTCGCTCGAGGACCGGATGGTCTACACCGAGATCTTCACGCGCAACCATCTAGAGAACATGACGCTGCTGGGTAGATGCGTGCCGCCTGGCGGGTTCAGAACATTCGATCCCGCTGACCCGAAAGATGGGGCGTAACCGAGGCTTCCTTCCGAGGTTGCCCTTGCTGTCGCTGAATGTGCTTGTGGCGGTCGTGCGACTCCGCAGCGTTCGAGCAACCAGAGATGCTGCGACTGGCTTGGTCAGACCCGTCGTATCGACTGCTTCTCGATGGGCTTGCCGGTTTCGCGACGATCAACGAGACCTTGCTGAGCCAACAGGTCCCAGGCCTTTCGCACGTGCTTGCCGTCAGCAAGTCCGAGCGTCGCCCCGAAGATCGCATCCATGTCCCTGCACACGTCGAGACGAGGTCGAGTGCCTACGAGACCCTTGATGTTCTCGCTGATCGTCCCAATCCATCGCTTCTGAAGATCCTCTTCGGCACGTGCGTGCTCTTCCTCGGTGATCTGTGGAACCAGCGCTCCGGCGAACAGGTCCTCCTGGCCTGTGTCGGCCTCACGGGCGAGACGCTTGGTGAGCGTGAGCTGGTGGTTTGTCTGGCGCCAGGTCGTGTTGGCCTTCGCAGCCGCTTCGGCGATGCACCACTTGCCGTGAGGGTGGAAGGTGAAGTGGACCAGCCAGTAGACGGGGACGTCCTGCTCCAGGGTGTTCCAGACCGGAATCAGTGTCGCTTCGCACCGCTGCGGGACGCCCACCTGCGCACGTTGGCCGACCGCCCTGCAGATGCGGCGCGCGTACTCCCTGACCAGCTTGCTCACGGCTTGGCCGCCTGTGGGTGCACCTAGATAGACGTCGCGCCACCAGGCTCCGCCGAGGACCAGATCCAGCCGGTCCAGAGTGGTCGTTTGCTGGGAAGTGGGCGCGTCACTGTTGAGGAAGCCTCCCGCGCGGGAAAAAGCCATGGAGATGAAGTTGAGCAAGATCTCGGTCTTGCTTCCTCGTCCAACGCGGGGGCGTTTGAGCACGCGTACCACTTCGTCGAAGGTAGGGCCGAGGCCGTACGGATCGATGAACATGAACAGCGGTGCGTTACCCGCGAACGTCAGTGCCTCGTCCAAGTGATCGCTGGCTTTGCCGCGTCGTGCTCGCCAATGGGACTCCGCCGGCATGTGCTGCTTCAACACCGTCTGCAGGTGTTCATGGTGGCTGCGCCTGGCCTCGACGAACATGCACGCGATGTCCCGATGCGCAGCTCCGGACGCGCCCAACATCCCGGTCACGTTCTTCGCGATCAAGAGAGGGCTTCCGGGAGTGCCGTCTTCGTACTCGCCCGGTCCGGCGTGGGTGTCGATATACACGAGGCGTTTGTCTGCCTCTGTTGAACCGGCCTTGCCAGCAAACTTGGGAAAGTAGCTCTTCAGGAGGCTGTGCTTGAACACCGCCGCGGACTTCCTCGACACGAAGAACGGGTCACGACCAGTGTCTGACTCGGTGCCGATCTCGCCGCCGGTCTCCCCGCCCAGTTGGTAGTCGGCTAGCTCCTCGGCAGTGAGGTCGCTGCTCGTGCCCTCTGCGGCGCTGCGCGGATCGTCTCGCTCGTTGTCAGTCAAGCGGTCCCTCCAGCCCTCACCGAGGTGTTGCTGTTAGTGACCGTCCACGCTACGCAAGAGCGAACGTCCGTCCACTAGCTCAGACGGGTGACATGTGCTGATGAGGGCATCCTGGCGCTGACCACGCGAAGGGGGATTCGCTACGGCCTTGGCTCCTGCCGATAGGGCACGCCTACGTCGTAGGTGCGGTCACCAACTGTGACCGATCGGGCATCCCGTCCCACGTGCGGCCTTCGAGTAGACGACCGCCGGCTTTGGGCGTACGACCGCCCCACTGCTTGAAGAAGAAGGGGACGTTCGCTTCGACGCATTGGTCGCGGATGTCCATCACCCAGCGTTCTTCGACGGGACGGGCGTTCGGGCCTGATTCGCCGCCGACGATGACCCAGTCGATGTGTTCGAGGTTCACCTTGTGCAGCGGACCGATGAGCGGCTCACAGGACAGGAATCGAACCGCCGCAGGCACTTCAGAGAGATCCTCGATGCGCCCAAGCACGTCCTGGTTCTCCACCGATGTGCCGATCCACACGTTGTCCGGCCAAGTGAGCTTGTCTGCGATCCTGCGCAGTCGCAGCGCTCGTTTGGTCAGGATCTGGTACGTGTGCCGAGGGGTCGACGCCATCACGTCGAACACCCGCTGGATGAACTCGAGCGGGATCTTCGCGTGGAACAGATCGCTCATCGAGTTGACGAACACCAACCGCGGCTCACGCCACCTGAACGGCTCGGCGAGTGAAGCGGCGTGGGTCATCACTCCGAAGCCGGGGCCGCTGGTTCGAGGATTTCCGTCCGTCTGGTACTTCGCGGAACCCATGGCCTTCAACCGTTTCGCCAGCGCTAGGGCGTAACAGTTGTCGCATCCTGCCGAGATCCGATCACATCCGGTTGTCGGATTCCACGTGGTCTCGGTCCACTCGATGCTCGATCGGGTGCTCATCGCTCTCCTCCTGGCCAGATCGACACCGTAGGGCACCGGTTTCTGCCTCTGATGAGTGCTACCCCCGCTTGTATCTCGAACTTGTGTTCGATGCAACACGCCGCGCCGCACCTCCGGCATGCGTTCGGGCCGTCAGTCCGGCGAGGAGAGAAGTTCGTACGCCAGTTCAGGTCCCATCCAACACGCTGGAGGCTCTGAACCTGCTTGGCCGCCACCCGTTCCGGACACGGCGGCCATGTTGCTGCTCGCGAAGATCGCCGTGGCTTTCGTCGTGCGGGTCTGGTGGCCGAGTCCGATGTGGATGATCGGGTCGACGAGCACGGCCACCACCGCGACCTTCTTCACTCGGCGTCGCCCGGTTTGTTCGCGCGAACACAATGCAGGAACCAGCTGACCCGCGTGGTCGCCCCGAGGTCGAAGCCGGCGTCGCCGAGCATGGGTGCGATCCGCTCGACCGGGTTGTCCCGCATCGACTCCCCGGCGATCGCGCCGACGAGGTGCCTGGCCAGGTGTCCCTTCGGTGGCTGGAAGTCCGCGACGAGTACCCGGCCTCCCGGTCGCAGCACGCGGAACATCTCGCCGAACGCCCTGATGCGGGCGTCCTCCGGGATGTGGTGGATCGCCAGGCTGGACAGGACGACGTCGAACGACGCGTCCGGCAAGTCGAGCGCCTCTGCCTTGCCGAGCACGAACGAACAGTTGGCGCTCGTCCGTCTGCGTCGGGCCTCGGTCACCATCTGTTCGGAAGCATCAACGCCCACGGAGCGTCGGCCCGTCGAGGCGGCGAGCGCCGTGAGGTACCCAGGTCCGCAGCCGATGTCGAGCACCTCGTCCTCCACGATGATTTCCGCGAGGTCGACAAGGCGCCCGAAGATGCGGCGACGGCTGCCGGTGAACACGATCGCGGACAGCAGTTCGTAGGTGCGGGCGTGGCGGATTGCGCCGGGAGCGCCGTCGTCGACTTTGCCGTGCTGGTAACCCCTGTGCATCGCGTTCTCCTCTAACTTAGTGATGACTAAGGAGCCGTTGGGGTGCGAGCTTAGTCACGACTAAGTAGAGGTGTCTAGGATGTTTCCGTGACCGAACAACGGGAGCGCCGGACCCGGATGACCGCCGAAGAGCGCCGTGAGACGATCCTCGCGGCTGCCACTGAGCTGTTCGCGGAGGTCGGCTACCTGCGCGGCAAGACGTCAGCGGTCGCCCGCAAGATCGGTGTGAGCGAACCTGTGGTGTTCCAGAACTTCGGCACCAAGGCGGCCCTGTTCGCCGCCGTCGTCGACCGCGCCGCCGACCACATCTGCCGCATGGTCGAACGGGTCACGGACGCGGACATCCCGGTCTCCGTCCTGCTCAAGATGATGCTCGACCCCGAACACCTGCAGCACGTGCACAGCGCGGGCTCGGTGGGGGCGATCTTCGCCGATGCCTCCACGATCCACAACGAACCGGAGATTGAGGCGGCCACCAGGCGCGCCGTGCAACAGTTCGCCGCTGCGATCACCGGCCTGCTCGACCGCGGCCTGGCAGGCGGCGAGCTCCGTGCCGATCTCGACACCGAAGCCGCCGCCTGGTGGTTGCTCTCCATGGTGGCCTCGCAGAGGTTCCGTCAGACCACCGCCGCTGACCCGCGTGCGGTCGAAGCACGGCTCACGGAGGGCACGCTCGCGTTCCTGACTGAACGCTGATCAGCTCGCGGCTCGCGAGCAGGCCGCCAGGCCGGATCAGGTCAACCCAGCGCATCAGTGCGGGTCTCTGGCAATGCTCAGAGCACATGCCGGGCGAGCGCCACATCGAAAGTATCTGGCGCATGGTGAGAAACGTCGACCCGTCGTTCGGCGAGGCGTGTGTTGATTCGTCGAGGTCAACTCCTTTGTAGATCGGTACGGTTGGCCTGCCACTTCGTGCCCTGTGGTGTGAGGCCGCGTGGCTTGAAGATCGACAAAGAGACGGCGATCAGGAGCACCGCGACTGCGGCGGTCGCGTCGGCCACGAGCTGGACGCGGAGTGCGCCGAGATCGCCTCCAGTCAAAGCTCGTTCCAGAGCGACGGCGGCGACCTGGCTCGTCGGCGTCATGTGGAGCAGCAGGAGTCCGGTGGCGACGACGGAGATCAGCAGTTTCGCCAGCACCCAGTAGTGCCTGAACAAGCCCCAGGTGGTGCTGAGCGACTGCAGTAGCCCCGTGAGGAACGACGCGATGCTCAGCGGCACGATCACGTACCAGCCGATCAGTTCCATCGCGATGTAGGACCCGCGGACGGCCTGGTCGGAGGAGCTAGTCAAGCCTGTGATGGCCAGCGCGAGGAAGCCGGCGACCGAGCCGAGCCAGCCCACGGACGTGGTCACGTGCGCCGTCAGGCTGAGTTTGCGCAGACGGCGGCTCACGGCGTGTGGCCCCCGAAGCTGTTGCCGGCGAGGTGCAGGACCACGACTGCGAGAAGTAGTAGCAGGACGATGGCGGCGGAGACCTTGACCCAGCGAGGTACGCCGGTCTGGCCGCGAGGTGTCGGATCGGTCATGGCTGCATTTTACGAGACACTGTGTCTATGTCTAGACGCAGTGTCTCGTAGGTGTCATGCCGTATACTTCATTCGTGCCCAAGCTGTGGAGTGACACCGTCGACGAGCACCGCCGTGAGGTGCGTGATGCGGTGCTCGACGCCACCGCGCAGCTGGTGCATGAGCAGGGGTTGCGAGCCGTCACGATGTCCGAGATCGCCGCGAAGGCGGGGATCGGGCGGGCCACGCTCTACAAGTACTTCGCGGACGTCGAGACGATCTTGTTCGCCTGGCACGAGCGGCAGATCGTCGCGCACCTCGCCGAGCTTGCTCGGGTGCGCGATCAGGCGGAGGAGCCGCTGCTGGCAGTTCTGGAGGCGTACGCGCACATCACAGGGGGCTCGCGTCAGCATCACCACGGCGGTGAGCTCGCTTCGATTCTGCATCGGGATCACCGGCTCGCTCATGCACACCGTCAGCTGCACCAGATGGTTTGTGAGCTGATCACCGTCGAGGTGCGGGCGGGACGCGTGCGCCGTGACGTTGCGCCCGAGGAACTTGCGCAGTACTGCCTGCATGCCCTCGGAGCGGCGGGCGAACTGTCCTCCAAGGCAGCGGTGAGCCGTCTCGTCTCGGTGACAATGGCCGGCTTGCGGGGCGTCAGCTAACTACTGTCTCGGGTAGTAGATCCCAACATGCGCCTGACACCAGGCTCCGTACGATGTCGGCCGTGACGAGTACGGAGGCACGAGCCGGGCGAGGACACCTCGTGCGGCTCATCGTCGTTGCCGTGCTCGCAGTCCTGGCGCTCATGGTGGGCGTGCAGTGCAGTGACGGCATGAGCACGGCCATGCCGATGTCGTCCAGCGCCACGATGGCGATGCCGATGGAGCAACACGATTCCGGCCTGGGCACGGGTGAGTCGCTCGCCATGTGCCTCGTTCTCGTCGTGGCGGTGGCCGCCGCGGTGGTCTTGCTGGCAATGCCTGCCGTGCGCGGATCCGTGGTGACGTTGGCGTCCAGCGCTCTCGCGCGGGCGCCGGGCACGCTGTCGCGCGCTCCGAGCCTTGCGAGCCTCTGTTTGTTGCGTCTGTAGGAGAGGTCTGTCCGCAGCGTGGTCTTCCCGCTGCTGGACGTGCGGTTTCCCGGCTTTTCAGCTGATTCCGATCCTCATCTCCGCAGGAGTTGTTCGTGAACCTCGTTCCTGTCCTCGTCACCGGTCTGTTCGCCGGTGGTGTGTCCTGTGCCGCCGTACAGGGTGGCCTGCTCACCGGGCTGATCACCCGCCAACGCACTGCTGCCGGCACGCAGGTCGCCATAGGGGGCTGGCGGGCCCAGCTCGGTGACGACCTGGCTCCCGTTGGTGGCTTTCTCGCGGGCAAGCTCGTGTCCCACACCCTTCTCGGCGCGTTGCTCGGCGCACTCGGCGGCGCTGTCGAGCTGGAAGTCGGCGTGCGCACCTGGCTGCAGATCGGTGCGGGACTGCTGATCGTGGTCTTCGGTCTGGCGCAGCTCGGTGTCCCCGGCTTCCGCCGCATCGTGGTGGAGCCTCCGACCGCCTGGTTGAAAGTGGTGCGCAACCGTGCCCGGTCGCAGGCGGCTCTTGCTCCGGCGGTTCTCGGATTCGTCACGGTGCTCGTCCCGTGCGGCGTCACGCTCTCGGTGGAGGCACTCGCGCTCACGTCCGGGTCAGCGTTGATGGGTGCCGCGACGATGGCGGTGTTCGTGCTCGGGACCGGCCCGCTCTTCGCGATTCTCGGTTATGCCGCCCGCAAGGCCGCCACCGCGTGGAAGGGGCGGCTTGCAGTGGTGACGGGCCTTGTTGTCCTCGCGATGGGGCTGTACACCCTCAACGGTGGGCTTGAGCTCGCCGGTGCACCGTTCGCAGCGAGCCGGATCGTGCAGGCGGCCTCGCAAAGCGACACTCCGGTGGACACGACAGCAGTGACCGTCGCTGATGGAAAGCAGACCGTGGTGATCACCACGCGCACTGGGGCCTACAGCCCTGACAACGTCCAGGCCCAGGCCGGCTTGCCGACCACGCTCGTGGTGAAGTCGGACGGAGCACAGGGATGCGTGCGTTCCTTCGTGATCCGTGACGAGGAGAAGATCTTGCCGGTGAAGGGTGAGACCCGCATCGAACTCGGCGTGCTGCAGGCAGGACGGTTGGACTACGCGTGTGGCATGGGCATGTACACCGGCGTCATCACCATCGTCTGAGGGAGGAGTCCACTGTGGCCACGCACGTGTTCCAGATCGACGGCATGCATTGCGGCAGTTGCGCATTGCTCATCGACGATGCGCTCGAGGACTTGCCCGGTGTGTTGAGCACTCAGACCAAAGTGAAGCAAGGACGGGCAACCGTCGAACTGGATCTGAGCCGCAGCACTCCTGAGGACGTGGTTCGCGTCATTGAGGAGCTGGGCTACCAAGCCGCACCGGTGTCGTGACCGCTTTGGTGTGGGGGTGGCAACCACCCGCCACACCAGAGATGGGTCTCTCCGGACGGAAGGCCACGGACAGCCTGCGAAACGCAGGGCGATCCGTCTACTGCCCGACTTAGTACGATCAATGATCGTAAGCGTTCTGCGTGCACGCCGAGGGAATCCTGCTCGTCTTAATAGCATCCGTAGGCAGGCGTCAGCTGGGAGATCATGGTGACCGACTCGAGCAAGCTCACGGTGTGTCGAGGCTGCTGTTGCGGCACGGACGCGAAGCACCCCGGTGTCGACCACGAGGGCCAGTTGCGGACGCTGCGCGAAGCGGTCGGCGAGGAGCACGTACAGGTCGCGGACTGCCTGGACTCGTGTGACTTCTCCAACGTCGTGGTGGTGCGGCCGGCTCCGTCCGCGCGGGCGGAAGGTGCCAGCCCGGTCTGGTTCGGCGGCGTACTCGGCGACGATGCGACGCGGCATGTGCTCGACTGGGTGGCAGCGGGAGGACCGGGCCGGGCTGCACTGCCCACCGAGCTCGCCGCCAAGGTGATCGAGCGGACGACAGGCCAACAAGATCCCGATCTCGACGGCGAGCTCGCGTCCTAGCGGGCCAGGAAGTCGGCGATGCGGTCCGTCCACGTCTGCACGTCGGCGACAGTCGTCGACACGTGCAGGGATGAACCCGGCATCAGCTCGTGGAGCCGTTCCGCCGTCGACACCGGGTGCAACGGATCGGTGTCCCACGTAAGGATCAGCGCCGGATGCGGCAGCGCCGCGATCGCTTCGGGGGCAGGGAGTTCAGACTCACCAATGCCGCGCAGGATCGGCGCGAGCAGCTCGTCCGGGATGTCGGGCGTCAGATCGAAGGCCGGATAGTCGGAGAAGATCGGCAACGGCGGGGTCTGAGCCCACTCGTGACGCCAGTGCACGGCACCGCGGGACTCGATCACTTCGGCGTGATCGGTGTACCACTGCCGGGTCTGGTTCGGGCCTTCTTCCCAGGACACCGGCGGAATGATGAGCACCAGGCGGCGGAATCGGCCCGGTTCGGCGATCGCGGCGCGCAACGCGACGTCGCACCCCAGCGACGAACCTATGAAGTCCATCGGCTCGTCGAAGTCGAGCTCCTCCAGCAGCGCCAACAGATCCAGCGTGAAGTTCTCGAAGCGGTAGTCGTCGGCGACCGGGCGTCCCGTCGAATGTCCATGACCGCGCTGGTCGTAGGTCAGCAGCTGCCGCCCGGAACCCAGCCGGTCGAAGTCGAGAAGGTGAAGCCGCCGCACGGCCTGCCGGCTGAGGAAGACGCCGTGGGCGTAGCCGAGCGGCGTTCCGGATCCGGTGAGCTCGTACGCGATCGTGGCGCCGGCCCTGGTGACATACCTGTCCTGCATCACTGCCCCCTCAGCGTGGAAGCGGTCCGGCTCGCGGATGTGCGAGCCGGACCACGGATCAGACGGTCTGCTTGTTCGCGCTGCGGAATCCCCGCAGGCGCAGGCTGTTGCTCACCACGAAGACCGACGAGAATGCCATGGCGGCCCCGGCGATCATCGGGTTGAGCAGGCCGAGCGCGGCCAGTGGCAGGGCGGCCACGTTGTAGGCGAACGCCCAGAACAGGTTGCCCTTGATCGTCGCCAGCGTCCGGCGGGACAACCGGATCGCGTCGACCGCCGCGCGCAGGTCGCCGCGCACGAGGGTCAGGTCGCTCGCCTCGATCGCGACGTCCGTGCCGGTGCCCATGGCCAGCCCCAGGTCGGCCTGGGCGAGTGCGGCGGCGTCGTTCACGCCATCACCGACCATGGCGACCACGCGGCCCTCGGCCTGCAGCCGCTTCACGACCTCGACCTTGTCCTTGGGCAGCACCTCGGCGATCACCTCGTCGATGCCGACCTCAGCGGCCACGGCCTTGGCGACGGCCTCGTTGTCGCCGGTCAGCAACACGGGCCGCAGGCCGAGCCCACGCAGGCCGGCGATCGCCTCAGCGGAGGTGAGCTTGACCGTGTCGGCCACGACCAGAACGCCTCGTGCTTCGCCGTCCCAGGCGACCAGCACGGCCGTGCGGCCCTTGTCCTCAGCTTCCTTCTTGGCGGTCGCGAGGTCCTCGCCGAGCCGGACGCTCCACTCTTCGAGCAGCCGAGCGCGGCCGACCAGGACGGCGTGCTCGCCGACGACACCCTGCACGCCGAGGCCCTCGAGGTTCTGGAAGCCCTCGACCTCCGGAAGCTCGCCGACGCGGTCGGCGGCACCGGCGGCGATCGCTTTGGCGATCGGGTGCTCGGAAGCGTGCTCCAACGCGCCTGCCAGGCGCAGCACCTGCTCCTCGTCGATCCCGTTTGCCGCGTGCACCTCGACCAGGCTCATCTGCCCGCTGGTCACGGTGCCGGTCTTGTCGAGCACCACGGTGTCGACACGGCGGGTCGACTCCAGCACCTCAGGCCCCTTGATCAGGATGCCCAGCTGCGCACCGCGGCCGGTGCCGACCAGCAACGCGGTCGGCGTGGCCAGTCCGAGGGCGCACGGGCAGGCGATGATCAGCACCGCCACGGCCGCGGTGAAGGCCGCAGTGGCACCCGTCCCGGCACCGAGCCAGAACGCCAGCGTGCCGACGGACAGCGCGATGACGATCGGTACGAACACCGCGGAAATCCGGTCGGCGAGGCGCTGCACCTCGGCCTTGCCGTTCTGCGCGTCCTCGACGAGCTTGGCCATCTGGGCGAGCTGGGTGTCCGCGCCGACTCGCGTCGCACGAACGACCAGCCGCCCGCCAGCGTTGACCGTGGCGCCGACCACGCTGTCGCCGGTGGTCACCTCCACCGGCACGGACTCGCCGGTGATCATGCTCATGTCGACGGCCGAGCTGCCCTCGTCGACCACGCCGTCGGTGGCGATCTTCTCGCCAGGCCGCACGACGAACCGGTCGCCGACCCGCAGCTCGTCAACGCTGATGCGCTCCTCGCGGCCATCCCGCAGCACCGCGACGTCCTTCGCCCCCAGTTCGAGCAGAGCACGCAGAGCCGCACCGGCACGGCGCTTGGACCGCGCCTCGAAGTAGCGGCCCGCGAGGATGAACGTCGTCACGCCCGCCGCGACCTCGAGGTAGATGTTGCCGCTGCCCGCAGTGCGCTGGACGGTCAACTCGAAACCGTGCGTCATCCCCGGCACGCCTGCGGTGCCGAAGAACAAGGCGTACAGCGACCACAGGAAGGCCGCACCCACGCCAATGGAGATCAGCGTGTCCATCGTGGCGGCGCCGTGCCGCAGGTTGGTCCACGCGGCCTTGTGGAACGGCCACGCGGCCCACACCACGACCGGCGCAGCGAGCGTCAGGGACAGCCACTGCCAGTAGGTGAACTGCAGAGCCGGGATCATCGCCATGGCGATCACCGGCACGGTCAGCACCACGGACGCGATCAGCCTCTGCCGCAGGGAACGAGTCGGGTCCGCCTCCTCCACCTGCGTGTCGACCTGTGGGGGAGCGGGAAGCTCAGCGGTGTAGCCGGTGTTCTCGACGACCTTGACCAGGTCCTCGGCGGTCAGCGACTCGGGGAAGCTGACCCTCGCTTTCTCCGTGGCGTAGTTGACGGTCGCCTGCACTCCGTCGAGCTTGTTCAGCTTGCGCTCGATGCGGGCGGCGCAGGAGGCGCAGGTCATGCCGCCGATGGACAGTTCGATCTCACTTGCCGGTGAGCTCATGGAACGCGCCTCCTCTTCAAGGGTGTCGGGCTCAGCCACCGTGACCACCGTGGTCATCGGACGGCGTGGGCGTGGCGGTCGTCGGTGCGGGCGCAGGTGCGGAGCCACTGGTGTTGAGCGTGAAGCTCGCCGTGCGGACCTTGCCCTCGTGCTGGAAGTCCAGGAACAGCCGGTACCGCCCGGCCGTCGGTACCTCGACCGCGAACTTCACGTCCGGGCCGGCACCGGGACCTTCCTGCGGATGCACGTGCAGGTAGGCGAGATCGGCCGCGCGCAACGCGACCAGGTGGCCGTTCGCGCCCAGGTACGGCTGCAAGTCGGTGACCGGCTTGCCGTCCTTGGTAACCGTCGCGGTCACAGTGGACTCCGCGCCCGCGGTGAGGTCGCCCGTCAGCCGGACGACATAGCCGTCCACTGTGGATTCACGGGTGTCCTCGGCGAACTGCTGCGGCTCATAGGCGCCAGCGACCTGGATGTCCGCGCCCAGCACGGTCTTCGCGCCGTTCTCGGGCTTGAAGTCCGCGAACACGCGGTAGCTTCCAGCTGCGGGAAGGGTGAGCGGCGTCGACCAGGTGCCGTCCGCGGCCATCTCCGGGTGCACGTGCTGGAACCCGGAGCCATCCCGGCGCACAAGCACGAAATGGAGCTTCTTCTCGTGCTCCACGTCGAACTTGGTCACCGTGTCGCCGCTGACCGTTCCAATCCTGAAACTGAAGGTCTGCTGCGTCTGAGCGGCCAGGGTGTTTTGTGCCGGGTTGAGCACGTAACCGTTGTCCGCGACGGACAGTCCCGGCGGGAGCTTGCTGCCGGACTTGCTCTCAGGTGAAGCGGGCTGCTCGGCGCCGTGCTCCATCGCGTTCGGCTTGGTCTCCTGGCCGAACGGTCCGGCGGCGGCGCCGGCAGCCCATGCGCCGCCGAAGACGATCGCCAGCACACCCGCGTAGGCGGCCACCTTCGTGGCGGTGTTCATCTGGCTCTCCCTCAGCTGGTGACCAGCGCGTAGCCGGCCTCGGTAACCGCGGCGCGGACGTCGTCCTCCGCCACAGGCTGGTCGTTGGTGACGGTGACCTTGCCGCTGTCGAGCTCGACGGCCACGTTCTGCACTCCGCCGATCTGGCTGATCTCCTCGGTCACGGAGCTGACGCAGTGACCGCAGGTCATGCCGGTGACGGTGTAGACGGACTCGGCCATGAGCAAACTCCTCTGATGCTGTTCGGAAACGTCTGAATCAGGAGCGGACCAGGCGGGCGATGGCGTTGGTGGCCTCGGCGAGCTTCTCGTCCGCGGTCGTGCCGCCTTCGGTGATGGCCTGGCTCACGCAGTGCTTGAGGTGCTCGTCGAGCAGGTTGAGCGACACCGACTGCAACGCCCTGGTAGCGGCGGAGATCTGGGTGAGGACGTCGATGCAGTAGTCGTCGTTCTCGATCATCCGCTGCAGACCGCGCACCTGACCCTCGATGCGCCGCAACCGCCGCAGGTGGTCTTCCTTGTTGCTCGTGTAGCCGTGCATCTACCGCTCCTGTCAATCGGTCCACCGCGCGGCCGGTCGTGGATGACCGGGGGAACGGCGGGCTCTTGCCACCTTTATACCTATGGGGGGTATGGGTGTGCAAGAGATTCTGGAATACAGGTAGGGGGTATCGGTGTGAGATGGCGCGCAGGGCCCGGCTGGACACGGTCAGGTGTTGGTGTGCAACGAGGTGGCGCTGCGGTGGAAGCGCAGAAGTCAGGCGGGACAGGCGACAGCGACAACGGCGAGCACGGCACCTGAGGCCGCGATTGTGGGCAGTACGAGAGCTGTCGCTCCCGCGAATCCGCAGTACACCAGCTGACGTACGCGACCGCGCGGACTGCGGCCCGTGCGCAGGCGTGACACCCGCAGGTCGATCGCGGTCCCGCTCATGGTGAGCGCCGTGCCGGGCGCGCCGTGCTGGGACACCTTGAGCAGGGCCGCGCGCACGGCGTCAGCTCCGCAGACTCGCACAGCTGCGGAGTCGGCCGTCAGCTCCACCAGCTCGCGCAGCACACCGGGAGCCAGCTTGAACAACGGCAGGAACGGGAACGTGTGCGCCATCGCATCGGCGATCGCGATGATCAGGTGATGCCGACCGGCCAGGTGCGCGCGTTCGTGCGCGAACACGGCGTCGACCTGAGCCTGCGTGAGCTGCTCGGCCAGTGCCTGGGTCGCGACGATGACGCCCGGCTTGCCCGCCAGGCTGAACGCCAGCGGCTCGTGGTGGTCGAGCCACAGCGTTGTGCCGTCGCGGCGAGCCGCGATGCGCAACGTCGCGAGATGGTCGGCGCGAACACGGGCGCGGCGGCGCGTGCCGTGGACGAGGGCGAGGGCCAGGCGCACTGCGAGGCCGATCAGCAACAGGGCGCCCACGATGCCGCTGACCGCCTCGATGCTGGGCGTCGTGCCGTGCTGGATCGTGGACCAGCAGTCGTGCAGGGTGGCGACCGCGGACTCGCCGAACCCGTGGTCGGGGAGCAGGACCAGGACGATGCCGACCGTGGTGGTCAGGACGACGGCCACGGCCGCGGCGAGCCACGCCACGATCGCGACGAGCGGATCTCCACCACGAGCCACCCCGCGGGACAGGAAGTCGGGCGCGAACCACCCGACCAGCGCGGCGCCGATCAGGAGGGAGATCGCGACCGTCATGGGGTCGACGACCTCTTCTTCCGGGGCAGTGATCGGCGCAGAAGTTCGGACTCACGCGGCGAGGCCGACTTCGCGAAGTGCATCAGGACTGCCTCGGGATCGCCGGACGAGGCCAGAACGTCCCTGAGTGCGCGTGCGGCCGCTTCTTCCCGGCTCATCGCTGGCTCGTAGCTGTAGGCCTTGCCCTCGAGCTCGCGTGTCACCCAGCCCTTGCGGTGCAGGTTGTCCAGCACCGTCATCACGGTGGTGTATGCCAGCTTCCTGGGTGTTTCCAGCCGTTCGAGGACGTCGCGGACCTTGAGCGGTTGCTCGTGCCACAGCACGTCCATCACCGCGGCTTCCAACTCACCGAGTCCGTGCATCACCCCTCCGAGCGGTCAGGATACGACACACGCGGATCCAGAAACCCAGGCAGAACGCTGGGCGGAGGCCCGAATCGCCCTCCGCCCGGCGCTCCGGCACTACTTGAGCAGACCCTGCATCTCGGTGATCTCCGCCTGCTGGGCGGTGATGATGTCCTGGGCCAGCTTCTTGGCGTCGGGGTTACTGCCCTTCTCCTGCTCGGTCTTGGACATCTCGACCGCGCCCTGGTGGTGCTTGATCATCATGTCCAGCCACATGCGGTCGAACTCCGCACCAGTAGCGCCGTTGAGCTTCGCCATCTCCTCGGCCGTCATCATGCCCGGCATCGAGCCATGGCCGGAACCGTGATCCATACCCGGCATGGACGTCGAGGCGGGGGCGGTGCCCCACTTCGTCAGCCACTCGGTCATCTTCTTGATCTCGGGGTCCTGTGCTGCCGCGATGCGCTTGCCGAGATCGGTGACCTTGGGGTTCGTGCTCTTGCCCGGCACCATCGCCGCCATGTCCAGCGCCTGCTGGTGGTGCGCGATCATGTCCTGGCCGAACTTGACGTCCTGCTCGTTGTGGTCTGCCTGCTGGCCGGAGGCGGGAGCGGTGGTCGTCGTTGAACCGTGCTGCATGCCCGCCATGTCGTTGCCGCCGCAGCCTGCGAGGAGTGCGACCGCGGCCGCTCCGGCGACACCGAAACCGATCAGGGACTTCTTCATTGTGCTCAACTCTCTGTGCTGGGAATGTGACCGTTCGCGAAGCCGCTGCCGATCACAACCTCAAGACACACACCGAGTTCAGCGTGCCGCGCCCGCCTATCGGGGGCGGCCTTCCCGGCGCGCGCGGCCACACGGCCGCCGCTGCCCGGTTGAGAGGGGGACCCACAGGGCGCAGTAGTAACCATCCGAACAGGAGTGCCGACGCCACCGCGCACAGGATCGCCATGCAGAGGTGCAGCATGTCGTGAGCCGGCGCAGGTTCAGGTTCGCCGGGCGACTGGCCTTCATGGGCATCGGTCGTAGCCGACATGACCGCATGTCCGCCAGGCGTGTCCGCGCCCACGTTGACGTGGTGCATCCCGACAACACCGAGGAAGAGCAGGCAGAGCAGTGCCCACTGGGTCGCTGTCCGCTGCGTGCTCCCGCTCATGCAACTACCGTACCTAGTAGGTCCCATCAACGACGTCTACGGGTCACCGCCTCGATCGGTTCACTCCTCCAACATGCGAATTGGTGTTGACACCCCCACGGGGTATAGGCGTAAGGTCCTCGACCAGATACCCCCTAGGGGTACCTGGATGGCGACTTGAAGGGGAAGTCATGGATCACGGCAGCGCACAGCAGAGTCTGACCAAACTGGCTGTTTCCGCGACGCTGCACTGCCTCACCGGCTGCGCTATCGGTGAGGTACTTGGCATGGTGATCGGCACGGCGCTGGGCTGGTCGAACTTCGCGACCGTCGTGCTCTCGGTGGTGCTGGCCTTCGTGTTCGGCTACTCGTTGACGATTCGCCCGGTGCTCAAGTCTGGCGTCGCACTGAGCGTCGCGATCGGCGTGGCCTTTGCCGCCGACACCGTGTCGATCGCCGTCATGGAGATCATCGACAACGCGGTGATGCTGCTCGTGCCCGGCGCGATGGAAGCAGGGCTGGCCAACTGGTTGTTCTGGGCGAGTCTCGCGTTCTCGCTGGCCGTGGCGTTCGTCGTGACTGTCCCGGTCAACCGCTGGCTGATCTCGCGCGGCAAGGGGCACGCGGTGGTGCACCAGTACCACGGTGGCGACCACGAAGGTCATCACCAGCACTGAGTGAACCGTGGCCGCGAGAACCTCGCGGCCACGGTTTCCAGATCTTCCGTTTCGCAGGGGTAGCCGCCTTCGCGTCCACGGCAGAAGTCTGTCGTGCTGATACCCCATACCGGTATGGAGTATATGAATGTCCACTGTAGATAAATCCGCACGGCGCAGGTGGTGGGCGCTCGCTCTCATCGCCGCCGCACAGTTCATGGTCATCATGGACACCTCGATCATCGGGGTGGCCCTGCCGCGGATCCAGGAGGATCTCGGCTTCTCCCAGGAGAACCTGTCCTGGGTCTTCAATGCCTACGTCGTCGCGTTCGGTGGCCTGCTGCTGCTCGGCGGCAAGCTGTCTGACCTGCTCGGTGCCCGCCGCATGTTCGCCACCGGCTGGCTGGTGCTCCTCGTGGGCTCCGTCGTCGCCGGCGCCGCAGGCGAGATCTGGGTTGAGCTGCTCGGTCGCGCGGTGCAGGGTGCCGGAGCTGCGCTCATCGCACCCTCGGCCCTGACCCTGCTGATGATGCTGTTCGGCAGCGAACCCGCGCAGCTCGGCAAGGCACTCGCCGTTTACGGGGCCGCCGCGCCGGCCGGTGGCACCGCCGGTGTCTTCCTCGGCGGCGTGATCACCGAGTACCTGAGCTGGCCGTGGGTGTTCTACATCAACGTGCCGATCGCGGTGATCGAACTGATCGCCATCCCAGCCCTGATGCCCGCCGGTGCCGCGCAGCGTGGTTCCACCGACCTGCTCGGCGCGATCACGGTGACGGCCGGTCTCGCGGTGGCCGTTTACGCCATCGTGCGAGCTCCCGAAGCCGGATGGGCCTCGGCTGAGACGATCGTCGGCTTGATCCTCGCTGTCGTGCTGCTGGGAGCGTTCCTCGTCGTCCAGGCCAAGCGGAAGGCTCCGCTGGTGCGGCTCGGCATCTTCCGCACGCCGCAGCTCGGCGCCGCGAACATCGCGCAGCTGCTGCTCGGCGGCGCGTGGATCCCGATGTGGTTCTTCCTCAACCTCTACCTGCAGCAGGTGCTCGGCCTCGGCGCCTTCGCCAGCGGCTCGGCGCTGCTGCCGATGACCACCGCCATCATGGTGCTGATGGTGGTCGTCGCACCTCGTCTCACCGCGCGGTTCGGCGTCAAGTCGATGGTGGTCACCGGGCTCGTCGTCCTCGCTGCCGGTCTGGGCTGGCTGGCACTGGTGCGCCCGGATGGCAACTACTGGGCGGACGTGCTGCCCGCGTCCCTCGTGGCCGCCACCGGCATGGCACTGGCGTTCATCCCCTCCCTCGGCACCGCCATCTCCAGCGCACGTCCGGAGGAAGGCGGCCTCGCCTCGGGCATCGTCAACACCAGCTATCAGATCGGGTCCGCACTGGGCCTGGCCGCGATGACCGCACTGGCCGCCTCGTACGGCGCCGGCCAGCTCAGTGACGTCACCGCGCTGACCAACGGCGTATCCGCCGCGTTCGTCGGCGCCGCCGGCATTGCGGTCGCGGGTGCACTCATCGCGGCCGGCACGCTGCGCGGTCGTCGTGCGGCCGCCGCCACCGCCGAGCGCGAGCCAGCGAAGGTCTGAAACATCCGCCGGTCGTGGGCCCCCCCCCCAACGGTGGGGGGCGGCCCCCCAGGCCCCCGGGGCCCCCACCCCACCAACCC
>NZ_JAAMPJ010000005.1:0-278954 GCF_011067745.1 Lentzea alba | reverse complement strand
GTCGCGCCACCCCCCCCGCGCCGCCCCCCCCCCCCACCCGGGCGGCCCACGACCCCGCTGTCACGGAGCACCCCATGCGACGCATGAACGCTCTCGGCCCGGCCGAGGCGCCCGACAAGTCCCGAGACCTGCTCACCGAGATCATCGGCCGACACGGCTCGGTCGGCGAGATGGTGAGCACGATGGCTCACTCGCCGGCGCTGCTGCAGGGCTACCTCGACCTCTCCCGAGCTCTCAAGCGCGCCAAACTGCCGCGGGCGCTCAACGAGAAGATCTCTCTTGCGGCGCAAGAATGGATCGGCTGCACCATCTGCCTCGCCGCGCACACCGACGCCGCCCGCGCGAACGGAGTCAGCGACAGCGACATCGCTCTCGCTCGCCAGGGCACCGCGGTTGATGCGCGCGAAGCGGCGTTGATCGGTTTTGCGGTGCGGGTGCTGGCAGAGCCGTCCGGCATCTCAGACGATGATGTCGCCGGGCTCCGCGCACACGGCTGGAGCGACCGCGTCATTGCCGACGTGGTCGGACTCGTCGCCCTCAACCTGCTCACCGGTAGCTTCAACCTCGTCGCGGGCATCGAACCGGCCACCGCTTCCTGAGCGGCCGAATGGGGCACAGGGACCAACGGCATCTTCCGAATGCCGCAATCGGGACGTAGGGTGCGCCCGCTGGGGGACCGCCCTACTCCCGGAGGCAAGCCATGCGGAGTCAACGAAGACAACGCATTTCCCTGCTCAGCGTGACCACGCTGGTACTCAGCGGATTCACCGCGGGGCTCGCGACCGCCCATCCCGACCACGGAGGCGGCCGCGAGGACTTTGCCGGCGAAGGTGTCGCCGACGGAATCTACAAACAGCACAACGGCGACGAGGGTCATCTCCCGCCGGTGACCCGCAACGTCACGCTCGCCGGCAAAGGCGAGGTGACCAACCCGTCCGGTGCGGGCAACACCGGCCGCGTCGCGGACGTCACCGCCTTCGGCGACTACGCCTACCTGACCGCGTTCCGGGAGCCGACGTGCGAGCGGACCGGCGTGCACGTCATGGACATCTCCAACCCGGCACACCCGACCGAGGTCACCAGCGCGTTCATCCCCACCAGCGACGGCTCGTACGCCGGTGAGGGCATCCAGGTCGAGCGCATCGACAACCAGTACTTCAAGGGGGATCTGCTCGCCCACCAGAACGAGACCTGCCCCGGCGAGACCCCGCCGCCTCCGAACCTGGGCGGCATCTCCCTGTGGGACGTCACCGATCCGCGGCACCCCAAGCCCGTTGCGCTGCACACCGGTGACTTCACCGCGCCCGACGGCACGCTCGAGGCGTCGCCGAACCAGACCCACAGCATGCGCATGTGGACCAACAACTTCGACAAGCGCACCTACGTCGTTCTCGTCGACGACGAAGAACTGACCGATGTGGACATCATGGACATCACCGACCCGTACCACCCGGTGATGGTCAACGACAGCCTCGACCTGGTCGAGCTGTTCGGCGTCGACCAGGCGACACCGGACAACCTGACGGCCGTCTTCAGCCACGACATGATGATCTACAAGGTCGGCCAGCGGTACGTCATGAACGTGAACTACTGGGACGGCGGCTACGTCCTGCTCGACGTGACCGACCCGCGTCCCGGCAAGGTCACCCTGATCGCGGAGAGCGACTACGCCCTGCTGGACGAGGAACGTCTTGCCCGCGGCCACCAGATCTCACCCGAGGGAAACGCGCACCAGTCCGAGCTCTCACCGAACAAGAAGTTCCTCCTCGGCACCGATGAAGACTTCAACCCGTTCCGAGCCACCGCCACCATCGACTCCGGTCCGTACGCGGGCACGAGCTACACAGCCACGCAGGCCACGGAGACCCCGCCCATCGACGAGAACACGTCGATCAGCGGACCCGTGACGTACGTCGGGGACGCCTGCGATCCGGCCACGGTCCCGGCGGGCACCGGTACCGCACTGGTCGAGCGGGGCACCTGCCCGTTCCAGGTCAAGCTCGACAACATCACGGCAAAGGGCTACACGGCGGGAATCGTGTTCCAGAACGTCCGGGCCGACTGCCTGGAGCAGGTGACGATGCTCGCGGCTGGCACTATCCCGTACGTGTTCGTCAACCGTGCCACCGGGTTGAAGCTGCTCGGCGTCGCCGGTGTCACCGACGCCAACGCCTGCACCACAGCAACGCCAGGATCAGCCCCTGCCGCGGCGTCCACGACAATCCAGGCCGTCTTCGACGGCTGGGGCTACGTCCGGCTGTTCGGTGTGGACATTCCCAACCAGTCCGGCAAGACCGGGTCGATCAAGCAGATCGACACCTACTCGATCCCCGAGGCGCAGGATCCCGCCTACGCCCGCGGCTTCGGTGACCTCTCGGTGCACGAGGTCGCGATGGATCCGGACGACAGCAAGATCGCCTATATCTCTTACTACGCCGGTGGGTTCCGCGTGGTGGAGTACGGCAAGAACGGCATTCGCGAGGTTGGCGCCTTCATCGATCAGGGAGGAAACAACTTCTGGGGCGTCGAGGTGTGGAAGGACGAGA
Source organism: Lentzea alba (assembly GCF_011067745.1). Classification (GTDB taxonomy): domain Bacteria; phylum Actinomycetota; class Actinomycetes; order Mycobacteriales; family Pseudonocardiaceae; genus Lentzea; species Lentzea alba. Next base: position 276,408 of record NZ_JAAMPJ010000005.1, on the reverse strand, counting down.
ACGGCCAGAAGTACGTGCTCGGCAGTGACCGCGACTTCGGGCTCTACGTGTTCCGCTACAACGGCTGACGGCCATTTCCCGCGATAGGTCGAACGTTGCGGCTCGGCCTATCGCGGGATCGATCCGTGTCAGCCGCGCTGGTGCCTGCGTGCCCATCTGCTCTATCGGTGGATGACTACTCCCACGACGGTCACCTGCCCCGCGCTCACGACGGTCACGACGACGAGTGCGACCCGAGCGGACACGCCGTCCACGACCACGTCCACGGCGACGGGTGCGGCCGCACGGCGACCACGTGGATTACATGCACGACGGGCTCCGCCATGCGGTCCGTTCCTGCTCACCGCCGCTGGCATCCGTGCAGACGTGCTGGTGCTCGGTGAGACGGCGAGGGCACTGCGCGTGGAACTCATTGCACAGGACGGCTCCACCGCGAGCCCGGTGGAGGTCGGTCGTGGGCGAGGCCTGCCGCGACTCCGAGTAGCAGGTCAGTTGGGGGAGCGGCAGGCGGTGTTCTCTGTGGACGACCGCGAACTCAGCAACTGGATCACCGAACTGCGCAAGCCTCTCGCCGACTGCAAACGTGGCGGGTAGCTGTTCGAGCGGATCGTCACGGGGATCAAGGCCCACGGCGTGCCGTTCGCGCTGACCGTGCAGGCCCGCAGCGCGTTGCGGCTCGGCGTGGCGCTGAGCCAGGGCTACCGGCTGCCGAGTACCCCAGCACAGCTGACGGCGACGCTGACGGACAGCGGGATGCCGTTGTCCTCCGCGGCCGTGAGTGCAGGTGACCGGTCCCTGCGGAGATCAGGCGGTCATGCCACTGTCCGCGCAGGAGCCTGTGTATTCGCTGGGGAAAGCGCCCGTGGAGCTGGCGCTGCACCTCACTGGTGAAGGTCGAGGCCGGTGGGAATGACGTGCCTGCCAGTACCGGGTCTCCGGCCGTGCACGCTGGCGCCCTCCCAGACGGTGAACGGCTGCTGAGCACGGTGGTCGTCCGTCCACGGTGGCCGTCCGTCGGTGACAGCGCTGCCTGTGATCGGCGCAGGGCGCGATCGAATCAACTGGTTGCATCGTCGAACCATCTGGTTGTACGGTCGAACCATGCAGAGTGGGGAGACGGACGCGGCGCAGGAAGCGCTGATGCGGTTCGTCCGCAACTTCGGCCTCCATCAGCCCGATCGCACGCCATGCGGGCAGCCGCTCCCGGTTTCGGAGGCGCACGCCATGGTGGAAATCGCCCGGGAGGGGCGGATCCGTCAGGTGGAACTGGCTCGCCGGTTGCGGTTGGAGAAGAGCACCGTCAGCCGCCTGGTCACCAACCTGACCGGCCGGGGATGGGTGCACCGGGAGGCCGCGGACGGCGATGGCCGCGGCGTGCTGCTCGTACTCACCGACGCAGGTGCGACCGCTGCCGCTCGGCAGGCCGACGCCCGCCGAGACCGTCTCGCAGCCCTGCTCGATCGCGTACCCGAAGACCAACGCGCCGCCGTGGTGAGCGCGCTCCAGATCCTCGCGGAGGCCGCTGTTGAACCGTCCTGACCACCCCCAAGCCCGTCGCGCCCTGCTTCTGGTGGCAGCCGTCGCTGCCGTCGCGCTGAGCAGCGGCTGCGCCGACGCCCCATCGGCACCGGCGCCCTCCGACCGGCAGGCCGAGGTCGCCGAACGAGGCGCGTCGGTCATGCCGTTCGACCTGGAACGCACCACCCACCAGTTCAGCAAGACCGACACCGGTGGAGTGCAGACCGTGGTCGCCGACGACCCGCGGGACACCGCCCAGATCACCCTCATCCAGCAACACCTGACCGCAGAGGTCGACCGCTTCCGGCGCGGCGACTTCACCGATCCCGCCCGCATCCACGGCAACGAGATGCCCGGCCTGGAAACGCTCCGCGCCCACGGCGGAGGAATCACCATCGACTACGAAAACACCCCCGCCGGAGCACGCGCCACCTACACCACCACCGACGCCGAGCTTCGCAACGCCCTGCACGCCTGGTTCGACGCCCAAGTCAGCGACCACGGCCCGCACGCCACCCGGTGACACGGCCGCTCGGACGGCGCCCAGCACCGAACAGTTCCACGCAACCACAGGAGTGTCGTGACCTACGTCGTGCGAGCCGAAACGCCCCCGGTTGAGGTGTACCAGCACCTGCGGGTCGCCACAGGTCTGAGCCCAAAGTCAACTGCGGCGGCAACGGCCGGCCTGGCCGGCACGTGGCACGCGGTTGTCGCCTATCGCGACGACCATCCGGTGGGTATGGGGCGCGTCATCGGTGACGGCGGCACCGCTTTCCAGATCGTCGACATGTGCGTCCTACCCGAACATCAGAGGCGCGGACTCGGCAAGCAGATCATGACCGCCCTGATGGAACACCTGCGGCAACGAGTACCGCGCACGGCCTACATCTCGCTCATCGCCGACGGCGACGCACGCCACCTCTACGCGAAGTACGGCTTCGTGGAAACCGCACCAGACTCGGTCGGTATGGCTCTCCGACTCTGACTTGATCGAAGAGGTCGGCGTTGTCGGCGCCGTTCCGTGGCCGGCGCCCGACGTCAAAACCTCGCCGACGAGCAATCGCACGTCTGGTTAGCTGGCTGGTTTGCGTGCGACGAGCCGTTCCACCACACCGATCTTGAAGCGTTGCAGCTGCTCGACTTCCAAACCGCGGGCTTGAACCTGGTGCAACGGCCGACGTAGGTAGTGCTCGCCGGCCAACGGGATCGTGATCCGCTCCACGAGCCACTGGACTCCCCGGACGATACGGAAGGAACTGGCGACGTGATCGACGAGGATTAACAGTCCAGCGGGACGGAGTACCCGGACCATCTCGTCGACCGCGGTCTCGTGGTCCGGGATGGCGCACAGTCCTATCGTGCACACCACCGTGTCGAACGAGGCATCGCTGAACGGCAGGGCATGCGCGGTTCCTTGCTGCAGCGTCACATCGCGGCCGAGCTGCCGGGCACGGGACCTCGCGAGGTCGAGCATCTGCTCGCTGATGTCCAGCCCGGTGATGAGGGCCTCGTCGGCGTAGTACGGCAGGTTGAGCCCGGTGCCGATGGCGACCTCCAGCACATCCCCGGCGGCCTGGGAGCAAGCCCACCGACGGGAGTCGCCGAAGAGCCGACGGTCCAAGATCCCTATCTCTTTGTCATAGCTCGTCGACTTGCGGTCCCAGTACTGCTGCCAACGGTTGGTCCGGTCGTCTGTCTGCGCCATGGCTTCTACCCCCAAGGTCGTCGCCAGCGGTCGCTGCATCGTCCAGCGAACACGATCTCGGCCCCCGTCGCATCGGGGACAACCCGGACTCAACCCGGACCGCCCAGCTGCGGACGGTCGATAGCGGCGCCGAGCCGTTCGCGAGCCTCCGCGATCGCCGCGGTCAGCACCTCGTTGTCCAGCAGGCTGTCGATGGTGAGCGCGGCCTGGATCACGCAGACGGCCACGAGTGCGAGGTCGCTGTCGGAGTCGTCGTGCACCGGATAGTTCGCGAGCTGGCCCTCGTCGCCGATGTACGCCAAGGCTCCCTTCGCCGTGGGATGGACGTGCGTGGATAGCATCCGGTACGGAATGTAGAGACTCCGCGCGTCGTAGTTCACGCAAAGCTCGTTGAAATTCGTAACCTTCCCCTTGAGCTTCAACGGTTCCGACAACGGCGGAGGCGCGGTGACCCCGGCGGGCACAGACCACCCAGCGGCGCTGAGTTCGTTGATGAACTTGCGTCGCCACTCGGCGTCCAAGGCGGTCAACGTCGAGAGAGCCTCCGCCCCGACATCGGCCACCCACTGCATCACCAGGCTGTGCTCGAGGATGCTGCGCACGTTCGGACTGCTTTCATGCGCCAGATCGGCCTCGTGGGCGAGCAGCACCAGCTTGCTGTTGCGGGTGATCCAGACCCACCAGCCGAAGATCCACGTGAAGACTTCGTCGTGCTCGGCGGGATCTTGCACGTGACCTGCGTCGGTGAGGTCATCGAAAGCCTTGACCAGAATCCTGATGGCGCCGGCCGCACGCTCGCCCACCGGATCAACCGCCTTGGCCGCACCGCTCATCACCACAGTCTTCACCAGCCCGACTCATCGACATCAACCAGGAAGAGGCGCCCGGCGCTGGCCGACGAGTGCGAAGAGGTCGCCAAGGTCGTCAGCTCGTTCGAGCACCTCGTCCGCGGTGAACACCAACTGTTCCAGCTTGCGGCAGTCGCGGACCTCGGCCCACGTGACCGGTGTCGCCACGGTCGGCTCGTCGCGACCGCGTAGCGAGTAAGGCGCAATGGTGGTCTTGGCGGCGTTGTTCTGACTCCAGTCGATGAACACCTTGCCCTCGCGGCGCGCCTTCGCCATCGTGGCCGTCACTTGCTGAGGTGTCTCCCGCTCGAAGGCCACCGCGATGGCTTTCGCGTAGGCCGAAGGGGATTGCGCGTTGGTCGTCTCGATACCTGCGTAGACCTGCATGCCCTTCGAGCCGGAAGTCGTGGCGACCGGGGCAAGCCCATCTGCGACCAGTACTTCGTACAGCCGCTCTGCCACCCGGCAGCAATCGACGATCGTGGTGCCCGGTCCGGGATCGAGGTCGAACACGAGCCGGTTCGGCAGTTCTCGTGCGCCGTCCACCACTGTCCATTGAGGAACGTGAAGTTCGAGCGCCGCGAGGTTGGCGGCCCATACGAGGGCCGCGAGTTCGTGCAGCAGCGGATACCGAACGATTTCGTCGGCATCAGCCCCGCGCCGGGAACCGCCGTCGCGCAACGACACGGTCGGCAACCAGCCCGGTGCGCTCGCGTCCGTGTTCTTTTGGAAGAACTTCTGCCCGTGCACCCCGTTGGGGAACCTGACGAACGTGACAGGCCTGTCGCGCAGGTGCGGCAACAGGACCGGCGCGATGCGACTGTAGTAAGCGATGACCTCGCTTTTGGTTGTGCCGTCGGGATACAAAGGTTTGTCCAAGTTGGACAGGGTGAGCGTGCGGCCGCCCGCGTTGACCGTCACGCGGCTGCCGATGTCGGGCAGCTCGGCAGCAGTAGGAGGGCTGGGACGGCCAGGCTGCGGTGCTGTCACCTCGGAGGGATCGCGGTCCGCACGCAGGCCACGCCACGCGGTGTGCCGCAGCCGGCCGTCGTCACCGCGGGTGAACTGCCGGAACCGCACCTCGCCGACCAGCACCGGATCCACCCACCGAGCCCGCACCACGTCTTCACGCGGCGGTGTGGTCGCGAAGGGGTGGCTTGACCGCTCCATCGGTTGTAGCCGGTCGCGCAGCTGATCGCGGTCCTGCCGAGTGAAGCCGGTGCCGACGTCTCCGATGTAGACCAGGTCCCCGGTGTCTGGGTCGTGTGCGCCGAGAAGGAGTCCGCCAACGGTGCCGGTAAAGCCGCTCTGGCCGGGCCGCCAGCCGCACACGATCACCTCTCGCGTCTGCACGAGTGGGTGCTTACACCAGAAATCGGGGCGCTTACCCGGAATGTAAGGGGAGTCGAGGCGCTTGGCGACGAGTCCTTCGTGACCTTCTGCCGCGACGCGCTCGAGCAGCCGCTGCGGGGTCAGGCGCTCGCCCTCCAGGTCGCTGGCGGTGAACGACGGCACCACGGAGGCCCGGAAGGGATCCGGCATCGGGAGCTTCGTGAGCTGATGCCGCCGCTGCTCGTAGGGCTGGTCCCAGCAGGAGCTGGTGGTCGAGTTGCAGGAGGTCGAACACCAGGAACCGGACCGGCACATCCTCGAACGGCTCCTCACGCCGGGCCGTGCGGTACTTCTGGAACCGGCCGCGGCGCTGCTGCAACAGGCCGAAGTCGATCTGGCCAGCCTCGTTGTAGACCACGACCTCACCGTCGAGCACCGCGGCGCGCCCTCGCAGCGCCGCGGTGAGCACGCCGGTCAGCTCGGCGAACTCGGCGGTGAGGTCGAGCCCATTGCGGCTGGTCAGCATCGTGGTGCCGTCTGTGGCGATGCGCATCGCCACGCGGTAGCCGTCCAGCTTGTACTCATACGCCCACTGCGGCCCCTCGCGCAGGCGGCCGCCGTCGGGCTTGGCGAGCATCGGGTCGATCCAGGCGGGAACGGCGTCGTGTGCCACGCGCATGGTGAACTCCGCTCCCGCGACGTTGCCCAGTCACCGGGAATCGAAGGTAACCCGATCGGCCTAACTTCGCGCGTCAGCGCCGACCGGGGATCGCTAGAACTACCTAGAGCTTCCGGAGCACGTGGAACGGCACCAACTGGTCGGCCACGTACAGCTTGTCGCGGCGGCCGTCGGCGTATCCGATCTCGTAGTTGACGACCCCAAGCCAGTCGCCCTCGACGCTGGGAAAGCGCCCGTGAAGCCGCCCTGGCACTGAGCCGGTCAGATCGAGGCCGGTGGCGATGACGTGCCTTTCGGCACCGGGTCTGCGGGCGAACAGACGGTCCAGGCTGACCGAGACGCCGGTGAGTACAGCTCTCCGGCCGTGAACGTCGTCGCCCTCCCAGACGGTGAACGGGCTGCTAAGCACGTCGACCATCGCCCGAAGTCAGCGCTGTCTGCGACCGGCTCCGGACGAGATCGAAGTAGAGCTCCTCGGACAGCTCTGCTCGGTCTGGTGCGGGTGCCGTGGCGGTCAGGCGCCAGAAGTGATCGGCAGTGTCGGTGGCGCAGGCCAGGCAGCTGATGTGGGGTTCACCGTCGCGCACGACCGCTCGGAACTGGGAGTGACCGAGGGTGTGCCGGCCGAGCTTGCATCGCGCTGGCAAGAGAGCTACCTGTCGGCCGGTCTTGTCGTACATGTACGTGAGCTTGCCGTCCATTTGGGACGGTTCGAGAAGCTGCCGATCCATGACGCGAGAACCTATCACTGTATTCGCACATACGTTCGGTTGAGCGCGTGCGGCGCGCTGCTGATCATCAACTTTTGCCGACGGATTGGCGGCGCGGCTGTTCGATACCGTGATCAGCAGCTGTCAGTCCCTGCGGCCTGGAGGTCATGAACGTGCAGCGCGTCGGCCTAGCTTCGCTCGACGGTGTGCAGCTCGATGCTGTACTTCACCGTGCGCCGGACAACTCGCGTGGGACCGTCGTCCTGGCGCACGGCATCACCGTCGACTTGAACGAGGGCGGGATGTTCGTGCGGCTCGCCGAGGAGCTGGCGGTCAACGGCTTCGACGCGCTCAGGTTCAGCTACCGCGGCCACGGCGGGAGCGGCGGCACCCAGGCCGGCGCTACGATCGCCGGCGAGGTGCTCGACCTCCAAGCTGCAGTCGAGCATGCCAGGCAAGAGCTGCCCGGTCCGCTGTCGATCATCGCGGCCAGCTTCGGCGCGGTGTCCACGGCGGTGTCGTTGCCGTGGCTCCGAGCCGATGTCGCGCGTGTCGTCTTCTGGAACCCGGTCCTCGATCTCCGGCGAACCTTTGTCGAGCCAGAGCTGCCGTGGGGCACCGACAACTTCAACCGTGACCAGCAAGAGTTCTTGCAGGCGAACGGCTTCCTCCTGATTGATGGCGAGTTCCGGCTTGGTCGCGTCATGTTCGACGAGTTCAGCAGGTACCAACCGGCAGAGGACTTCGTCGATGACACCCGCCCAGCCTTGGTCGTTCACGGCGACCAGGACAGCTACGTCTCCTACGACATCGCCCGCGACACCGCCGCTGCTCGCGCGAACTGCGACTTCTACACAATCGTGGGCTCGGACCACGGGTTCGACTCGCGTGAACGTGAGGACGAGGCGATCAAGGTGACCGTCGACTGGCTCGTCCACGGAAAGCTGGGCCAGGCGTGAACATCGAGTCCATCTACGCCCCGGTCACGATCGGCACGACCTCCGTGGTGGGGGCCCACTGCACGTTCGGATACCCGAAGGAAGCCCGGATCCGCGACGAGCAGAAACTGCCTGGCTCGCAGCGGGTCGGTGCTCGTGTGGTCGTCGGTGAGCGGTGCCAGCTCGCGAACCAGGTCGTGCTCCACGAGGGCGTGAGCATCGGTGACGACTGCGTGCTCGAGGATCGCGTCCGCGTCGGCTACGACAGCACCGTGGGCGCCGGGACGCGGATCGTCTACGGCGCGTTCGTCTGCGACCGCGTCACGATCGGCGCGAATGCTGTCGTCGCTGGGTTCATCTGCGACGGCACCCGCATCGGTGACCGCTCGACCGTGATGGGCGAGCTGGTGCACGAGTACACACGACCACACCAGGACTGGTGGGAGGTCGACGAGGAGCCGCCGATCATCGAGGCTGACACGGTCGTCGGCTTCGGAGCTCGCGTTGTCGGGGGAGTTCGGATCGGTCCACGCAGCTACGTTGCCGCTGGCGCTGTCGTCACGAAGGACGTGTCCGCGGAGCACGTCGTGACCGGCGTGAACCTGCAGACTCCAGCGGAGTGTTGGTCAGGTGAGCGTCTGCAGAGCCTGATCGCGCATTGGCGTGCGGAGGCTCGCCGACAGCGCTAGGGGTCGATGAAGGTGGTGTCCTCGGTGTCGCTGCCGGCTTCGTCCTTCGGGCGTTGGCGCACGAGCGGTGGCTCGAAGGCCAGTGCACCGAGCTGTTTGGGGAAACGGGCCCGCAGGTCTGCCCTCGGGTGGTCGATGTACATGGCGGGCAAGAACTCGTCCACCGGCACGATCGCGTGCTCCAGCTCGGCGGCCAGCAGCAGTTCGAGCGCCTTTCGGGTCACCACGTAACCGAACGTGCAGTGGCTGTAGCTGGGCACCACAAAGCCAGGAAGGGCGTCGTGATCCGGTTCAAGCGGGAAACGTCCGAGGTAGAGAAGATCGAAGTCGAACTTGCTCCGAGCAAGGTTCTCAAGGCTGTCGAGGAGCTTGGCGAGGAAGTTGTCCGGCAGTACGGCGTCGTCCTCGAAGACGACCGTGTAGGGCTCGGTGCCGTGTAGCGCGGCGTCGCGCCAACACGCGAGATGGGCCAGGGTGCAGCCGATCTCACCGTACTTCAGCGGCCTGCTCCACCACTCGTTGTCCGACTCGATCTGCCACGGGAACAGCTTGTAGCCCGAAGCGTCGAGATCGGCCTGAGTGAGCTTCTGGCCGTCGAACAGGTCACCCCAGTCAGAGGTGAAGATGACGGGCAGTTCGGGAGGAAGGGAGCGCTGTATCCAAGCTCGGCGGTCTTGGCGGCGCGGAAGGTTGATGACGTAGCAGCGCAGGTCCGAGGGATTGATCATGACGAGGTGTGGACCGTCGCCGGATAGCGGCTGGTGTTGTCGACGACGGCGGTGAACGGGTTGTTCGCGGTACGGGTCAGCACCAGCAAAGGCTCAGCGGTGCCCAGATCGGTCACATCGATCAGGCCGCCCACACGGCGTGTTTCGGTGACCAGCACGAAGTCGTCCTGGCCGACGAGGTTCGTCATGTACCCGACGCTGCGCAGCCCGCGGTCTGCTTCCAACAGGCAGCGGGCCGCCCCGAGGACACCAAGGGTGAGACATCCGCCGAACAGGAACACCGTCGTGCCGTTGCCGAGCGTTAGCCGGGTGAGAACCGCGAGGTCCTGCAACAGTTCCTGTTTCGCGGTCCAGTGAGGGCTGATCGTCAGTCCCAGCTCCGGCACCACGAGCGGGTCGTCTTCGCCGAGCGGGTGTGGCTCGAAGTGGAACGGCAGCATCGGAAGGAATTCGCGGAACTTCGCGTTCCAGGGCGGACCACCGACCACGCAGAGCACGTCGGCCTGCGTGTCGTAGTACTCCGAAGGCGCGAAGTCACGGACAACGACATCCGGACTCAACTGGGCGAACCGGGTGCGGAGGTAGATCAGCGTGTCGAGGTCTGCGAACTTCGCGTAGCGCAGGTAGTTGCGATCGGAAGGGTCGGCATACTCAGGTCGTTCCGCTGCCGGGATCTCGGAGCAGACGATGTCGACCCGTGCTCCCGCAGTCAGGCCCCAGAAATCAGTCAGGTCCTCTGGGACCGAGTCGCCTGCCGGCGCTCCGGCCTGTCCTGATTCAGCCGCCGGTGTGTGGGCTGCCAGCAGCACGTAGATCAGCGTCTCGAGAGCCTGATCGGCGTGCCTGCGCACCGTCTTTGCCGCGCATCCCAACTTCTGCGCCAGCGATTCCTGCCGCTCGGTCAGCGTGGGGTGCTGATGCTCGGTGTCGAGATTGAAGTCGACCTCGACGTGGGCACGTTGATCCGCGGACAACTGGGCCACACCCCGTTGAAGCACCGCTACGAGATGGCGAGCCTCTTCTGCGGAGCCGGGGATCGCGCTGCTCGACTCGCCGAGGCGGGCACGAACCTCGGGCGTCAGGGCGGTGAGTACGGAGGTCGGCCGGGCGAGGGCCAGGCCCTTGCGCAGGCGGATCAAGCTCTCCCGTAGAGAGGCTGCGGACAGTGATTGCGCGGACACCACGTGTCCAGAATATGTCCAGGTGGCCAGGTCGCTGACCAGCAACACGGGTACCGCGAGGCCTAGTGGATCACCAGAGCCGACGAGATCCTCAACTACGCAGGGCAAGTACGACCTGGTGAACCTGGAGAAAGGACCCTCGTATGACCGCAATCGCTGTCGGCCTCCGCGATCCCCGCACCTTGGTCTCACCGGAGGTCTGTGACCGCCTGGTCAAGCTGATCATGCGCGACCACGACATGGACCGTGAGCTGGCCGAGCGCACCTTCGGACAGACCCTGGCCTACCTCGTGACGGCTGCCGAGAATCCTGGAACGCCGATGGGGCCGACGCCGGCCGTCGACCTCGGCGTGCACTCGTTCGTGCTGGACACCCCGCGCTACATCGACTTCTGCCAGGAGTACGCCGGTACCTACCTGCACCACATCCCGCACCTGGCCGAGGAGCGCGACTCCCAGCCGATGGTGTTGCATGGAACGATCCAGGCGATCCGCGCCGCGGGCTTCCCGTTGGACGCGGAGCTGTGGCAGGCCGAGGACGTCGACTGCCATCAGTGCTACGCCTGCTGCCACAACAGCCCCAAGAAGTAGTCGACCCCGCACGACGAGGAACAACACGAGTGATTACGCCAGCTCTGGCCTGGGAACGGTTCGCCACGAAGGCAAAACCCCGCCGCGCTGTCAACGCTGCCGGTGCGACGACGTGGCTGAACTGGACTCAGTATCCGGACCACGGACCCGACGAGTCGATTCTCGGCGACCTCCGCGGCAAGCGGGTTCTGGAGCTGGGTTCCGGCTCAGGGTGCAACCTCGCCCATCTCGCGACGCTCGGCGCCCGCTGCACCGGTGTGGACATCGCACCCTCGCGCGAAGTGGCCGCCGAGCAGAGGTGGGGCCGCGTCCCTGAGCTGGAGTTCGTCACGCAGGACGTGGCGGATTTCCTGCAGGAGTCGGCCGACGACTTCGACGTCGTCATCTCGATCTTCGGAGCTACCTGGTTCACCGACCCGGCGGTGCTCCTGCCGCTCATCCGGAAGCGGCTCGCTCCGGGCGGAGTGTTGGTGTTCTCCCACAACGACGAAGTCGACGACGATGCGCAGTCAGACCGCGCGATCAGGAAGTGGAACTTCTCGGGACAGCAGTGGGCGGAGATGCTGTTCATCGCAGGCTTTGTCAGCGTGAGTTCTGAGATCATTCCTCCGCCGAAACCAGAACTCCCGGGAACGCTGCTCGTGCGGGGCGCAGCTCCGAGGTGAGGTAGAGGAGAGGTTTCCCGGTTGTCCACTCCACGAATCGGCGCTCGGGTGCTGTTGCTCGACGCCAACGACCGCGTCCTGCTCGTCCACGCCTGTGACCCGCACGACCGCAGCCACGACTGGTGGGAGTTGCCCGGTGGCGGTGTGGACGATGGTGAGGAGTTGGTCGACGCTGCGCTTCGAGAGGTTGCCGAGGAGACCGGCATCGTGCTTCCTAGGCTGGCAAGCTGTGGATTCGTGAATCGAGGTTCCGATATAAGGGAACCGACCACCACCGTGAGGACCACGTGTTCCTCGGTTGCACCACTGATGCGGCACCGAAGGTCGCGCTCAAGTCCACTGAGAATGAGAAAGCTGGGCTGATCGAACATCGTTGGTGGTCGGTAGCCGAGCTCCACCAGTGCAGGGACAAGCTACTGCCCGCTCAACTTCCGAACATCCTTGATGACCTTTTCGCGGGTGCGCTGAGCTTTACGCCGCTGACGCTGGTCGATTGACCGGCTCATCTGGTGCTCAGAGGATGTACCACCTTGCGTTCGCGTCCTCGCTCAGCTGAGCGATTCGGCGGTGCACCTCTGTGGCCTGTGGGGTCCCTGATGCCGACTTCCGTGCATTCGTGGTGATCATCCTTAGCTCACGCAGGTCCTTGAAGGCCTCATAGCCTTGCCACTCGCGGACATCTCGTCCGTACCGCTGGCAGAACTGGTGGTATTCCCCTGGACCGAACCCGAACCGTCGGCAGTGCACCTCGATCGTCACGAGGTCCCATTCCACAGGGCCGAAGACCGCGCTCTCCCAGTCGCACAGGACCGCTCCCTGAACATCGTTGTCCCACAACGTGTTCCGGTGCTGGGGGTCACCGTGGATGAGACGAGGTTCGCTCGTCTCCACAAACCGCAGGCGAGCAGCCACATCGTTGAGGAACTCTTCCAGCACTGTCCGTTCGCTCTCGGAGACGATGGTGCTGGCGTCGATCGAGTGTCGGATCATCCTGAGCGCGTCCAGCTGGGGCAGCTCAAGCGGCACCGTTTTGAGGCTGTGCAAAGACAAGAGTGGTTCTGCGATGTCTCCCGCGGAGACCGCTTGGTCCTGTGGGAGATAACGCCACAGGGTGACCGCGCAGCCGGCCACATGCATCGGCTGCTCGATGTCGAGCAGAGAAACGGTGGGCACGTTTTGCTCAGCCAGCCAACGCACCAGTTTGACGACGTCCTCAGTGTGTTTGATGCCGGGACGCACGACCTTGACGATGACCGGTGTCGTGATGAGCTGGTACACCGCGTTTGTCTGGTGTCTGAGCAGCACCATGCCCGCGGGGTCGAGACCGGCTCGAAGGCACGCCTCGACTGCGACGAGCTTGGTGCGGTCCGGACTGAACGTGAACTCGGTGAGGTGCGTCAGCTCGCGGCCGGCCACCGCCATCAGGTTCCGCTCTTCGGTGCGACGAGCTCCCGCAGTTCACTGACCGCAGGACGTTCCCACCGCTGCGTGGGAATCGCCTGTACGACATCGGTCGCCCGCTTGAGGACGATGCGAGTGCGGTGGTCTGCAGGCAGGTCGAGCAGAGTGCCGACTGCGAGGGTGCAAGCGTCGTCGATATCGCCATCGATGGCCTCGCCGACCGCCTGATCGAGCTTGATGAGCGCGGGGTCGATGACGAGCGTCGGATCGCTGCGATAGCGCTCGAGTGCCTCTTGCTGGACGTGACGAGCACGATCGAACTCGCCGAGGTAGGTGAGCGTGCCGGACAGGTACAACAGCAACCGCTTGTCGTTGAACTCGAACGCGGCGTCGGTCGTCGGTTCATCCAGCCGGTCGACGAGGCGCTGTGCCGTGGCCATGGCCCGCTCGGCGCCTTCGACGTCTCCGAGCCGTGCAAGGGCGCGGCCCTCGGCGGCCGCTGCAAGGGCGCTGGCACCGCAAACCGTGTCGGCGGCCAGCGCTTGTGCCTCCTGTGCAAGGGAAACGGTGCGCTGCAGACGTCCGTAGTAGTACGGCAGCATGGTCTCCTGCGCACGGACTTGTGCCCGCAATCGGCCGTTGGTGGTGTCGTCGGCTGCAAGACGAGCAGTGCCATACCAGTAGCGGGCTCGGTCGATCTCTCCGAGCTTCATCAGAGCGTCCGCACTCAGCAGTCCGAGTACTGCTGTCGCTGTGGACAGTCGTTCTTGGACCCTGGCGGGCTGCCTTTCATCCGCGAGCTGCTGCACCTCGAGGAGATCCGGCATCAGCTCATCGAGGACCTCAGCGGGCGGGGTGTGGGTGTAGCTGTCGATCCGGTCGCCGATCCGTTCCTCGATCAGCTCCAGTCGTGTCACCGAACCGAGTCCTTTCGAAAGCGTCTGGTCGACGAGCAGGCGCGTTTGGTCCAGCCGTGCGAGGAGGTCCCCCTCAGCTGGCGATCGCATCGGCCAGATGATCGAGAGTGCGGTGGACGTTGGCGGCGCCGTCTGTTCGAGCAGCTCGTCGAGTTCTGGGAGGGAAAGCCTGAGCGCTTCTGCGAGCTTGAGCCGCTGCGCTGCTTGGGGCGTTTGTCCTCTGCGCCAGCGCGAGACAGTCGAGCGGTCTACACCAAGCGCTGCCGCCAGCGAATCGATCGTGTAACCAGTCCGCTTGCACGCTTCGACGAACATGTCGCGTCTGGGGCTCATCGACGTACCTCCCCGGTCATCTTCACCTTACGGTAGCCGATGCCTGTTCTTGCAGGTCAAGGGTGATATGCCCACAAAACGCACACGCTCTGCGACGGGTTTGCGCACTTGATGCTCTGTTCGAAGTACGGCCGTTCCCGCTTTGCTGGAAATTGCTTCTGACGGTGAATGAACATTCGCCGATGTGCATGTGAACAGACGAGGCGGGTGGTGGGTGTGATGGTTGCGGTTGTCGTGAACCTGACGCTGCCACAAGCCACGGTCCTGGCCAGAGCGGCCGTGATCGTCACCTCTGCGCTGGACTGCAAGGAAGTCAACGCAGCAGAACAAGGGCTCCTCGCGTTTCGCGCCGCAGTGGGACTGGCCTTGTCGAATTACTCGGGCGACGTCGTCAATGAACCCGAAGCGGCGGCTGAGCAGTCGCGTCTGGCGAGCTAGGCGGAAGGAGATCGATGGTGGGCAACCTGGTCACGTTCACTGAACTGCGTCAGCGTCTTGTTGATCACCTTGATCTCCTGTCTCGAGTCGCCGCTGACGGCGATGCGACATCCACTCTGTCGATCATGAGGCGGGAAGTGCCGGGCTTGGTTGCGGCACTGCGTGAGCTCGTTGACGAGCATCTGCCGGACGAGAACGGCAGCTGTGCAAAGTGCCGCAGTGGGCCGTTCTGGCGCAGGGTGCCGGCGCCGTGTCGGATGCTGATCAAGGTTCACGTAGCGCTTGGTGAGGTTCACCCCGAGCAGTGGACACCGAGTTAGCAGGACAGAGGGTTCTGCTGAAAGGATGTCCATATGCCTCCTCGTAAGCGCCGGTCGTACACGGCTGAGTACAAGGTCGAGGCTGCGCATCGTGTGATCGATTCCGGCCGCACGATCACCGAGGTTGCCCGTGAGCTGGGGATCGACGCGGGGATGTTGAGTGTCTGGGTCAAAGACGAGCGGCGCAGGATCGCCGCGGCCGAGGTCCAGGGCGAGAACCCGCTGGAGGCGGCGGAGCGGGCGGAGTTGCTGCGGTTGCGCAGGCAGGTTTCCGAGCTGGAGAAGGACAACGCGTTCCTGGTAAAAGCTTCGGCGTACTTTGCCGCGATGCAGAAGAACCGGCCCGGTTCGCTCTGATGGCCAAGTACGCCGGCCCCGATGACATCGCTGGCGTGGCCGGCACCGCCGTGCCCGAGGGCGAACGGTTCGCGGTCCGGCGCATGGCGCGACTACTGAAGGTGTCCGCCTCCGGCTACTACGCACACGTGAAGCGTTGTGCGGCAAGGGTGTTGACACCGCGCCTGCAGCGCCGCGCGGACCTGGAGGTGAAGATCACCCAGGCGCACAAGGACTCCCGCGGCACCTATGGGTCGCCGCGGATCACCGCGGAGTTGCGGGATCAGGGCGAGGTGGTCAGCGCCAAGACCGTCGCCAAGGTCATGGCCGGGATCGGGCTCGAGGGCATCAGCCCCCGCACGTTCAAAATGAGAACGACGATCGCCAATCCGGCCGCATCGTTCCCGCCGGATCTTGTCGAGCGCGACTTCGACCAGGGCCGGCTCAACGCCGTGTGGCTCACCGACATCACGTACCTGACCTGCGGTGAAGGCGATATGTTCCTGTGTGCGATCCGGGACGGGCACTCCCGCACGGTGCTCGGCTACAGCGTCGCCGAGCACATCGGTGCCGAGATGGTCACCACCGCCATCGAGGCGGCCGTGGCGGCCCGAGGTGGCGAATGTCGTGGCACAGTCCTGCATTCCGACCGCGGCGGCGAATACACGGCACATCTGACAGCGCAAGCGTGCTTCCGGCACGGGCTACGCCGATCGATGGGCGCGACCGGGATTTGCTGGGACAACAGCCCTGCGGAGTCGTTCTGGTCGACGTTCAAACACGAGCACTACTACCGGCACGTCTACGCCACCAAGGCGGAACTCGTTGCCGCAGTTGACAATTGGGTCCGTTTCTACAACAGTACGCGGCGGCACTCCAAGCTCGGGATGCGCAGTCCCAGCGACTATGAGAAGTCACTCCGAGCAGCTGCCTGAATCTCGTAAGCCCCTGTCCACCGTTCGGGGTGAACCTCATGGGGCGGCGAAGGCGACGACACGAGACCGCACGTGTTGGAGCACTCGGCGACACAGGTTGCGAGAGTCCTCTGAGGACTGAGAACAGATCTTTCTCCACAGTCTCCATCGCAAACAAGGAATTCGGCTATGCCAAGAAGGATCTCCACTGCACGTGGTCGCGAGTTCGGCGAGGGCATGCGGGCGGCCATCGCGAACGCTGGGATGAACGCGCGCGAGCTTGCCGACGTGTTGGGCTGGGACGAGGCCAAGGTCTCGGACGTGCTGACCGGCAAGGGAGGTGTCACCATCCTCGAAGTCGCGCTGGTACTGGGTGTCTGCCGGGTAGAGGCCAAGGAACGCGATCGTCTGCTCGAACTCTTTCCGGGGCGAGACTTGTCGGGTTGGTGGCAGCCGCACGGCAAATGCGCGCCGGTGCGACCGCGCACCGTCCTCACCCAGCTCACCGCGGCCGAAACCCTGATCAGCTGGCACACGCACGCGGTACCGGTCCTTCTCCGAACAGCTGACTACATGCGTGCGCTGCTGACCGCGTCCGCCACCGTGTCGGTCGATGAGTTGGAGGAGCGGCTGCGTGTACTGCAGGAGATGCAGAAACTGCTCAGCAACAACTTGGACTGCACCTTCTACATACACGAACTCGCGCTCGACCTTCGAGTCGGTGGGCCAGACGAACACCTGAGCCAGCTGCAGCGCCTCATGTTCATGGCGAACTGGACGAAGATCAGGATCTTGGTCGTGCCTGTGGCAGCTGGTGCGCACGCGGGTATCGCAGGACCTTTCACGCAGCTGAAGTTTCCTAAGTACGAGTCGCTGGTGTGGGTGGAGACCGAGAACTCAAGCCTCTTCGTCGAAACGAAGGAGGCTGTCGGAGGCTATGAGGACGTCGTCTGTGCACTCGACAAGGTGAGTCTGGACGAGGGCGAGTCGATGGATCTGATCGCTCGTCGGTGCGTGCGTCTCCAGGAGGCCGGTGGCGCGGATGGTGCGGTGAAACAGGATTCGGGCGAGCCCTTTCCGCCGTCGTAAGCGAGAAAGGCCTTCCGGACACACAGAAAGTGAGCCGAGTGATGGGCGAAGTTGGAACACGCGTGCTGGACGCCGCGGCTGTGAAGGCTGTGGCAACGCAACTGAGCGAGGCGATCGAGAAGGGACGCCATCAAGACCGCAACCTGTGGCAAGCGGTTCAGGACGAGGTCGACCGACGGATCGGGTTCGGACCGCGGTACCTGCCTCGCCCATCGGCACTCGTGATCCTTGCCGTGCTTGTGGTTGGTGGAACCAGCGGATTTCTTTGGGCAGCCGCGTCACGGAACTGGGTGGAGTGCGCTCTTTTCGTGGTGCTGATGACTCTCGGGACGTTCCTCCTCGACCAGGTGTGGCTGATGCAGCGGCGAGAGGACGCGCTCAAGGCCGGACTGTATGTCTCTGCCACAGGCCAGGATCCTTCTGCGGCGGATGAGTCCTCGCAGGACCACAACAATTCGTGAGACGGCAAGCTCCTCATGCCTAAGGACTTCCGAGCTACAGCGCTTGAGCGAGCCGTCGGGCGCAAGCTGGCCGGCTGGCGCAACAAGCTTGAGCTCAGTCTCACCGAGGCGGGTGGGCGCGTGGGTTTCAGCAGCGCCAAGTTGTCCATGATGGAGAACGCGATGCAGCCTTCCGCGCCGGTCGACATCATGGCGTTGGGATACGTCTACAAGGTGCCCACACCCGAGTGGCAGTTCGTGATGTCTCAGTCCCAGCACGCCGCGGATCTCAGGGCGACCACGCGACCGGAGCCGGAGATCTTCGATCCGGCGGAGGACTTCCCTCACCTCGTGGCTGACGCAACGTTGCTACGGACGTTCACCACGGACATGGTGCCGAGCGTGTTCCAACTCGTCGGCTACACGGATGCAGCGAGGCACGGGGCCGACCCGGTGAAGGCCTCGGTGATGGCTCGTGTGCGGGAGTCGTGGGTGTCCCGGTCGGGCGGCAACGATCCGCTGGCGGTCGAGGCGGTCTTCCCGGAGGCGGTGCTGCACCACGTCGTGGGTGGGCCGCGGCTCATGAAGGCGCAGCTGCTTCGTCTCATGGAGGTGAGCGATCAGCCGAACGTGAGCCTTCGGGTGGTGCCACGGACGGCGGGGGCGTATCCGGCGATGGGCTGCCCCTTCACCTGGCTGAGCTTCCCGCATCGCCAGCACGACGACGTCGTCTACCTCGAGACGCTCTCGCGATGCGAGTACGTGGAGGAACCCTCCAAGATCGAGCAGGTGTCGCAGCGGTTCACGGCGTTGCAGGACCTGGCGCTCAGCGACGGCGAGTCGATGGAACTCATCGCGGAGGCAGCCGCTGCTTTGTGAGGCATCGGAAAGCCGACTAAAGAGTTCACTCGAATGAATGATTCGAGGGCGTCGCCATCAGCGTCTTGGAGAAGCTCCAAGCGCAGGGCCCTTGGCGGAGATAGCCTGCCTGAGCAGGCCAATCTTCGACCGGGGGGACGGAGCGATGGCGGCTGACTGGTTGTTGGTCGAGACGTTCGGGGGTAGTCGGTGCGAACCGACGGTGCTGGCTGCCGGCAGCAACCCGAAGAACATGGTTCCACTTCGTTCAGTTCTCGGACGGGGCCCTTTCCTCGCCGACGCACTGGGCGTGACCGCACGCGTGATTGAAAGCCGGCAGTCGGTCGAAGCTCGAACCACCACCGGCAGACGCCGCGTGATCGGTCACCCGCTGCTCGCGTACGGCGGTCTGGTCCACGGCGTCTACCTGTGGGTGGGACCGCTGGACGAAGATCCGCCCCCGCGGGCGCCTGGCACATCAACCTCACGCGGCACGTCAGCAGCCGATCTGACGATCTGCTCCGGCTCTACGGGACGAGGGCGGACAAGTGGCGGAACGAGCACGACCTCGCTGAGCTCTTCGCCTACCAGCGGCTGACGACGAACGCGGATGAGGCGAAGGCTCTGGCGCTCATCGTCAACGCGACGGAGGGCGCGGAGCACCTGGCCACGTGGACCGTGAACCGGGACGACGGTGAGCGGCGGGCGGTGCACTTCGCGTGCCGCTGCGTCGAGGTGAAGACTCCCGGCGGCAGGGTTGAGCTCATCGTCCGTGGAATCACCCACGACATCGGACCTGCCGAAAGCGTGCCAGCAGCGCCGCCGCCCACGCCAGTCCTGCTCGCGCAACAGGTCCTCGCGGCCGAGGCAACACCCGGACGCTGGCGGGCGATCGTCGACTTGCGCACGATGAGACTGCTGAAGTGGCTCGACAATCCCATGCCCGGAATCGCCTGGACGCTCGGTGCGCCGCACCGTCCGGCCGTACCTCGCGCCGTCAGCAACAGCGGGTGGCGGTCAGCTCCAGCACGGCCCGTACGCCGGACTCCGCGAAGCGGGTTGGACCGTCGTCCGACTTGGCCGCAGCGTCCAGACGCACACGGTTGTCGCGTCCGTCGTCACGGTCGACGGGCACCGCCGGAGCGGCCCGTTCGAGTCCGAATCCGGACCCCGGTCGTGCCCCGAGAGTCCGAATGCTGACCGCTACGACCTCGTGCTCGTCGCGGCCGAACCGCACACCTTCGACTGGTTCCGTCCGGCTGACTGGGCGGATCGGCTCACTCCGGCCGGCGTTCTCGTCGTCATTACCCGTGGTGCCCGCTCCGGTGGTCGGTTCGTTGATCCCGCGGGCCAACTGGTGCGCGCCGCGCACGACGCCGGACTGCGCTACGTCGATCGCATCGCCCTGCTGCGTGTGCCTGTCCGCGACGTTCTGCGCACCAGTGCGACGGCTGCGGGAACGCCTGGGGCGCCCTCTCCAGTTCGGCTTGCGACACCGATCCGGCACAGCGAGGTGCACGACGACCTTCTGGTCTTCGGGCGGCCAACCGACTCGGCTGGCGCTGCCGCGTCGGGAGGCGACCGCCGATGAACGACCGTGTCACGTCGGTATGGCCGACCGGGCAGCGCAACGCTCGGGCGCAGCTGCGTGAGGCTGGCTATGTCGCCGGTACCGAGTCGGACAGCGAGCGAATTCCACCTGCTGTCGCTGCACACGCGATCGCGATGTACACGCGCCCCGGCGACCTTGTCCTGGACCCTGACTGCGGCGCGGGCACCGTGCTGACCGAGGCGCTGCGCGCCGGCCGTCATGCGCTCGGACTGACAGTCCGCAAGCAGTGGTGGACGCTCGCCAGGGCCAACGTCACCGCCGCGAAGACCGCGGGCGCCTGGCAGGATGGCTCTGTTCTCGATGCCCGGCCGAAGACGCTCGCAACTGTCCGAGCGGCCGGGCTGATCGGACGAGTCGGACTCGTTCTGACCGGTCTGCGCACCACGCCGGATCGCGACCCGATCGAGTCCGTCACCGAACTCGCCAGAACGGTGGTCTACTGCGAGCCGCTTTTGCGTCCCGGCGGACACGTCGTAGTCGTCGCGCGTCCTCACCGTCGTTCAGACGGCTCGCTGGTCGACCTGACCACCTCGCTCATCGCCGCTGGGACCTCAGCCGGGCTGACACCGATCGAGCGGTGCATTGCGCTGACTGCGGAGCTGCGTGGCAGTCGACTCGTTACGCACGCCTCGCTCGCTGAGCGCCGTGTCGCCTCTCAGGCGCGGACCGCCGGCGCGCCGATGGCGCTCAACGCGCACCACGAGGTGCTCATCTTCCAGCTCGCGCACGACGCCGAACTCGCGGCAGCGGAAGCAGTCGCAACGCCTCTCGGCGAGGAGAGCTTCGCCTGCGCGGATGTAGACGGTGTCGTGCAGGACAGCTGGCGGCGAGTGGCATGACGGCGCGGAACTTGGAGGCCCTCCAAGCCTTGGCCGGCGAGTCTGTGAACTGCGTGATCGCGTGGCCAGCGTCCGCCATAGGGCGAGATGGCGTCATCAACCTCCGGAGGAAGTTCGGCGAGCTTCGGCGCGTGCTCGCGAAGACCGGCAGCGTGTGGCTGCGGTTGGCGGATACCGGGCAACGCGACGAGTTGGCGGGCATGCCTTGGCGTGCGGCGCTCGCGTTGCAGGCGGACGGCTGGATCGTGCGCAACGCCGTCGTTCTGCAGCGGTCCATATCGCTAGAGCGTGAAGAGCGACGCCTTGGCTCGGCGCACGAGCTCCTCTTCCTGCTCGTGAAGGAGCGGACCTACTACTTCGACCTCGATGCACTCGGTGAGACCTCGGGAACGGGTGTGCGCGAACTGCGCGCGAAGAGGCCTGGGGACGTGTGGTCGGTAGAAAGAGATGGCAACCGAGGAGGTTGTTTGCGGCTGACCCTTCGGTGCATCGCGGCGACGTGTCCACCAGGCGGCACCGTTCTCGACCCGTTCTGCTCGAAAGGAACGACAGCGGTCGCGGCACGACAGCTCGGTCGGAACTTCGTCGGTGTCACGCCGGACGTGATGAGGAGTGCAGCGTGAGTGATGGCTCGCTCTACTACCGAAGCACCGGCGTTGAGCTTCACATCGGTGATGCGTTGCAGGTGCTGCGCCAGCTGGACGGATGCTCCGTCGACTGCGTGGTGACCTCACCGCCGTACTGGGGGCACCGCGACTACGGGGTGCAGGGACAGTACGGACACGAGTCGCTCGTCGAGGACTACGTACATGTCCTGCGACTGGTGTTCGCCGAGGTGCGCCGAGTGCTGACACCGCAGGGAACCTGCTGGCTGAACCTCGGCGACTCCTACGGCGGCTCGTGGGGAAACTACGTCGCCGTCGGCTCGACCGCACCTACTGCAAGCGACGAGGTCCGACGGCGTCGCCACGGCACTCATCGGCCACCTCAGTCCCGAGCGCTGCGGAAGAGCCTGATCGGAGTTCCGTGGCGGGCGGCGTTCGCGTTGCAGGAAGACGGCTGGGTGCTGCGGAACGCGGTCGTCTGGCACAAGCCGAACGCCCGGCCCGAGTGCGTGCGCGACCGGCTCGGCACCTGCTACGAGTCCGTCTTCCTGTTCGCGACATCGAAGGACCACTACTTCGCACCTACCGATGCACCACTCGGGGACGTGTGGAGCGTGCCCGCTCAGCCCTATCGCGAACACACCGCGGTGGGACCGATCGAGATCGCACGGCGGGCGATCGGACTCGGGTGCCCGCCGGGCGGCGTCGTGCTCGACCCGTTCAGCGGCACGGCGACAACGGGACTGGCTGCGCGGCAGCTCGGTTGCTCGTACATAGGCATCGACCTCAACCCCGCGTTCCACGATCTTGCGATAGCCCGCTTTGCGGAGCAGGAATGAGGTGGCACCGTGGCAGCCAAGCCGTTGACCGTCGCCGAAGTCATGGCGCTGCCTGCCGTCGTCGACATCGTCGTCGCCGGCCGGGCTTTCGGACTCGGACGTACGACTTCGTACGCGCTGGCGCGCAAAGGTGAGTTCCCTTGTCGCGTTGTGCGAGTCGGTTCCGCCTACCGCGTTCCGACCGCCGAGTTGCGGCGGGAACTTGGACTCGAAGCGGCTCCACGGCCGTCGGCTCCGAGTTCGCAACCGCAGCCGATCGTGGCGAAGGTGATCCACAAGCGCCGAACTCGTAACTGACAGTCCACACTCGACACGAACGGATCCCTATGTCTCGGGCCAAGTTCACCCATTTCTCGGGCTCGCTCGGGCGCAGCCCGCAGCGCGAGCATCATAGGCATGCAATCCAGAACGCCTGACGCGTCGAAGGGCGTCGCGCTCGGTTCCACCTTCAAGCGCTGTTCGTGCCGCAACCCGGCGACGAACAAGCTGTTCGGCCAGTCCTGTCCGAAACTGCGCAGGAGCGAGCACGGCACGTGGGGCTACCGCATCGAGCTTCCCGCAGACGCGAACGGTGAACGGCGCCCTCGCCGCCGCACGACCTTCGACTCCGAGACCGCGGCGCAGGACGAACTCGACCTCGTTCGACGTCTCCTCGCGATCCCGAGGTCCGGTGACACCAAGGCGCTGACACAGGTCGGTGACCTCATCGCGGAGGCGCTCAGGAACCAGACGCCGATCCCCGACGAGGACACTGTGCGTCGCCGGGTGCGGCCGAAGGGCGGCCTGCGCGATCGCATCCAGGTCGGCCCGTACTTCCTGGAGTGGTTGCCGAAGCGGAAGGGCATCTCGAAGAACACCCGACGCAGCTACGAGTCCCACATCCGTCTGTACCTCGTGCCGTACCTCGGCGACATCTGGCTCGATGAGCTGGAGAGCGCCGACTTCACGCTCATGTTCGAGCGCATCGAGGAGTTCAACGAGCGGATCGAGGAGCTGCGCAACAGCCCGGACCCAGACCACCGCGCGCTGGTGAGGTACCGGCGTCCGGTCGGTATCGCTTCGATGCACCGGATCGTCGCCACGGCGTGCAAGGGCCTCAACGACGCGATGCACGGCGACGGGCTAATCACCCTCAACCCCGCCGTTAGGGTCGAGCTGCCGCCGGAGGTGCGTCCGAAGCCGCTCATCTGGACCGAAGCCCGTGTGGCGCGCTGGCTGGAGACGGGGGAGATCCCTGGCAAGGTGATGGTCTGGACGCCGGAGCAGACAGGCGCGTTCCTCGACTTCATCGCGCACCACCGGCTGTACGCGTTCTTCCACCTGCTCGCCCACGCCGGACTGCGCCGAGGTGAAGGACTCGGACAGTATTGGGTTGATCTCGATGAGGAAGCGGCGACACTCGCGATTCGATTCCAGCTGTTGCAGGTCGGCTGGGAAACCGAGTTCGGTACTCCGAAGACGGACAGCAGCGTGGCGATCATCACGCTCGACCGCGGGACGGTTCTGGAGCTGCGCGCTCACCGCTCACGGCAGCAACGTGAGCGTGACGCGGCGGGCGACGCGTGGGTCGACCTCGGTCTGATGTTCACCGAGCCGGATGGATCACCGTTGCACCCGGCTGACGTCACCGACCTGTTCAACAAGCTTGTCGAGCAAGCTGGCTTGCCGCCGATCCGGCTGCACGACCTTCGGCACGGCGCCGCGACCTTCGCGCTGGCTTCAGGCGCGGACATGAAGGTCGTGTCCAGCATGCTGCGGCACTCCTCGATCACCATTACCGCGGACACCTACACAGGCGTGCTGCCGCAGGTCGCCCGCAAGACTGCTGAGGGGATCGCCCGCCTCGTGCCGCGCAAGGTCGCCTCGGTCCGCGTGCTGCCGGACCATCCGGCGATCGAAGATCATCCGCGTCTCGGGCTCACCTCGGGCTCACAAACCATGATCCACAACGACGAAACGGAGAATGAAGATGGGGTCGGAAAATGCAAAGAAGCAGGTCGAGACGAATCTCAACCTGCTTCTCTGGAGTACGCCGCCAGGGACTCGAACCCCGGACCCGCTGATTAAGAGTCAGCTGCTCTAACCAACTGAGCTAGCGGCGCTTGTTTGTGTGTCGGGCACTCGCGTTTCCGACATGAAGAACGTTAGCACAGGGCATCCAACGGGTTTTCACGCGGGGTCGCCGGACGCCTCGAACCCCGTGTGGATCAGCCACTGCGCGGCCGCGTAGGTCGGCATGACCCCGGCCGCCGCCATCTGGGCCGCCCGTCCCGTGAGGACGAACCGGCTGGCGCCGAGCAGTGAGTCCGACACCGCGAACAGCGCCGCACCACCGAAAACCCGGCGTGCGCCCGGTCCGCGGACGGATGAGGCGGCGGCGACCATCGTGCCGAGAGTCAGGGCGTAGAGGCCCACCGGGCGGCCGAGAGGGCCTGCCGCGCGGGCGAAAGCGAAGGCCGCTGCGGACGACGCCGCGACGATCGGCACCACGGCCTTGCGGGAACCCGGTGATGAGCGCCGGGCGAGGGCGGCCGTGTAACCGATGTGCGCCACCAGGAAGCTGGCGAGGCCGGTGCGGAAGGCGCGGTCCGAGTCGCCGAGCAGGGCGATGTCGCCTGCCCACGAGCCGGCGAGGCCGAGTGCCATGCCGGGGTCGCGGGGAGGGCTGGCGGCGGCTAGTGCGGGCATCAGCGCTGGCTTGGTGACGACGCGCGCGGGTCGGAAGCGGCGCACGGTTGCCGCGATCGAGTCGACGATCGCGGCAACCGCGTAGGCCTGCTTGTTCATGAGCACCCCTCGCTTTCGAGGTGCTCAGGCTAGGTGATTCAGCTGAGGGTGAGTGCCGTGTCGTCGATCACGAACGACGTCTGCAGCGAGCTGTCCTCCGCGCCGGTGAACTTGAAGGTCACCGTCTGACCTGCGAAGGAGGACACGTCGAACGTCTTGAGCACGTAGCCTGCCGCGGCGTTCGTGTTCGAGAACGTGCCGAGCGTGGTGCTGCCTGCGGTGACCGTCAGCTTGTCCCAGACGGTGCTGCCGGTCTTATTGGTGTCGATGTGCAGGTAGAACGTCAGCGACGCCTTGCAGCCGGCGGGGATCGTCACCGACTGGGACAGCGAGGCGGTGTTCGACGAGCCCTTGCCGTTCAGCCAGGACGACCGCGTGGCGGAGCGGGCGGGCTGGGCGCTGTGCTGGCCGATGACGCCCGAGGTGGCCGTCCAGGAGGCGGTGCCGGACTCGAAGCCCGGGTTGGCGATCTTCTGGCCGGAACAGGCGCCGCCGCTCGTGCCGACGGTCCAGCTGAACGACGCGGAGCCGCTCTTGCCGGTGCTGTCCTTGGCGGTCACCGAGACGGTCGAGGAACCGGCGGCGGTGGGCGTGCCGGAGATGGTGTCGGTGCCCGAGTTGATCGACAGGCCGGTGGCGGACCGGTGGCGGACCAGGTGTGCGGCGCGGTGCCGCCGCTCGCGGACAGTCGAACCGGACTGCAGCTGACTTGTTCACACCTCGCTATTCGATCGCGTTTGGACGGATTGCTGCCGAAGATTCCTTTGTCGGGCTCGATGTTCGATTTGCCCCGAGAAGTCTGCGCAGTGCGGTTGGCGTGTGGCCGAGGTGCTCGCGCACGGTCCGGCACAGATGGGCCTGGTCGGAGAACCCCAGATCGGCGGCGAGCGCGGCGAGGCTCGGCTCGCCCTGCTCCAGTCGATCCAGTGCGCGAGCGACGCGAACCCCGTTGCGATAGCGGGTCAACGACACCCCGAGCTCGCGGCTGAAGGCGCGGCTCAACCGGTAGGGCGAGACGCCGAGCAGTTCGGCGAGCGGGATCAGGTTCGCCGATGCCGGATGGTCGTCACCGATCACGGTACGAGCCTTCGCGACCAGTGCCGAGTCGCCGGGGCCGCCGGGGACCGTCGTGGTGACCACCTGCTGGACGGCCTGCGCCACCAGGCCGACCAACCCCTCGGCGGCGCTGTCGGCGTCGGCCGCCAGCAGCCGTCGATGGGCCAGGTCGAGCTTCCCGTCCACGTACAGCGTCGAACCCGCCAACCGCGCCGCATCGCCTGCCAGAGAACGCCACAGGTCGGGTCTCATGCTGATCGACGTGCACACGTCGCCGCCGGCGGGATGGCTGAAGTGCTCCTCCTCGCCGGGCAGCCCGAGATAACCGACCGTCCGGTCGAGATCGGTGCACATGCCGCGGACCCGGCGGCGGAACCCACCGCTGCGCACGAGCACGAGCCGCACGTCCGCGCGCGGCTGCTCGGCCGACCAACCGCGGTGGTCGTCGCGGCAGTCCACCGCGGCCACGGTGAACTCCGGACGTGCCGCGAGAGCGTTGAAGGAGAGCACCCCTTCAGGCTAGGGGCGGGGTCTGACAATTTTCGGCGCAAGGATGTTCAAGACCCGGCGGGCGACGTCGATGCAGGCTGGTGCGCGTCAACCCAGAAGGAGCGAAACACCATGCCGGCCCTGGCTCAGCTCACCACGATCGTCCTCGACTGCGCCGACCCCGGTCCGCTGGCCGAGTTCTACCGCGCGGTCACCGGGTGGAAGGTCACCTCGAGCGACGACGACTCCGTCTACCTGGGCGAGGACGGCGTGCAGCTCGCCCTCGTCCGCGTGCCCGGTTACCAGCCACCCGCGTGGCCCGGCTCGGACAAGCAGGCGCACCTGGACTTCCAGGTCGCCGACGTCGACCTCGCGGTCAAGCAGCTGCTCGAACTCGGTGCCACCAAACCGGAGTTCCAGCCCGGCGACGGGCAGTGGACCGTCCTGGCCGACCCGCAGGGCCACCTGCTGTGTCTGGTGGCGTGATGGCGTCCATCAGCATTGAAGTCGTGATCGAGTCCAGCGCCGACGACGTGTGGAAGGTGATCGGCGAGTTCGCCACCGGCCCGTCGCGGATGGCACCGGGGTTCGTGGTGGACACACAGGCAGAAGGCGACTATCGGACCGTCACGTTCGCCGACGGCACGGTGGTCAGGGAACGGCGGATCGGTGTCGACGACGACGCACGCCGAATCGCCTACTCGATCGTTGGCGGCTCCGTGGAACCGGAGCACGACAACGCGTCCATGCAGGCGTTCCCCGACGGCGAACGGCGCTGCCGGCTGGTGTGGACCCGGGACGTGCTGCCCGACCGGCTGGCCGCGCCCATCGCCGAGTCGATGACGCGCGGCCTGGACGTCATCAAGCGGACTCTTGACGCTCGTTGACCGGCGCGTACGTGTAGTGCTCCACCGGGAAGCGGTCCGCTGCCCGGTGGGCGCTGATCGTCGAGGTCGGCCGGAGCAGGGTGGCTTCACCGTGCTGGTTGAAGTAGTAGCTGTGCGCGGTGGCGCAGTGGCCGAGCGAGAACACCGAGTTCCGCGTGACCTTCGTGCGCATGCGGTCGAGGAACTCGTCGTTGGCCTGCTGGGTGACCTCGAACAGCGAGGCGTCGCGTGAGTGCATCGCGGTGAACAGCCGCCGGATGTGCTTCATCTGGCACTCGATCGTCGTGAAGTACGACAGTCCGCTGTAGGAGTAGGGACTGTTGAGCGACAGGTAGTTCGGAAAGCCCGGCACCGTCACGCCTTCGTAGGCCTGGAACCGGTTCTGCCGCCACCACACGCCGAGGTCCCTGCCGTCGCGGCCGATCACCTGGAACGCGGGGAAGTTGGTGTCCCAGAGGTTGAATCCCGTTGCCAGGACCAGAACATCGACGTCCACGCGGCGGTTCGCGGTCACGAGACCGGTGGCGTCGACGCGTTCGACGGTGGACGTTTCGAGGCGCACGTGCGGTTTGGTGAACGTGCGGAAGTAGTCGTTGGAGAACGTTGGCCGCTTGCAACCGAACGAGTAGTCCGGCGTGAGCTGGCGGCGCAGTTCGGGATCGCGGACCTGGCGGTGCAAGTGCTTGCGGCACCACCACTCCGCCAGCCGGTTCGCGACGCGCAACTGCCTGTAGTGCACGACTCCCGAGATCATCATCAGCTCGAGGACCGAGCTGCCCAGCCACCGCGCGGCCCGCTGGACGAACGGCAGCCGTGCGAACACCGTCCGGGCGGCCCGCGGGATCCGGTAGTCGGGCTTGGGGCTCACCCAGATCGGCGTCCGCTGGAACACCGTCAACGCGGCCGCGGACTTCGCGAGTTCGGGGATCAGCTGCACGGCCGTGGCGCCGGTGCCGATGATCGCCACCCTTTTGCCGGTGAGGTCCGTCGGCTCCCACGCGGCGGTGTGGATCACCTTGCCCGCGAACGCGTCGATGCCCGCGATGTCGGGCTTCTTCGGCATGGACAGGAATCCCGTGGCGGTCACCAGGTATCGCGCGGTGATCGTCTCGCCGCCCGCGACGACCTCCCAGTGATCGTCCCGCCAGCTCGCGCCGGTCACCGTCACGCCGAAGCGCATCGACGAACGCAGGTCGTACTTGTCCGCCACGTGCTCGGCGTACCGCTTGAGCTCCTCGCCCGGCGCGAACAGCCGTGACCAGTGCGGATTCGGTTCGAACGAGTAGGAGTAGGTCGAGGACGGGATGTCCACGGCGAGGCCGGGATAGCGGTTCACGTGCCACGTGCCGCCGAGGTCGTCCTCCCGTTCCAGGATCAGCAGGTCGTGGTGGCCGAGCCGCTTGAGCTCGATCGCCGCGCCCATACCGCCGAACCCGGCGCCGACGACCACCGCGTCGTACTGGGGGGCCATCCCGACCTCCTCGCCACAACGGAATCGCGTGTCAGTTCCGGAACCGTATGTCAGTTCTCAGGTGATCACAAGTGTCCGCAGGTCATAGACTTGAGCGCATGACGTCCAGTGCCGAACCGGTCAGCCGCGCCGAGCGCAAGAAGCAGGAACTGCGCCGCGAGATCATCGACGCGGCCTTCGACTGCTTCGCCGAACGGGGCTACCACGCCACCGGCATCGCCGACGTGGCCACGCGCCTCGGCATCGGGCACGGCACGTTCTACCGCTACTTCCAGAACAAGCGGGACATCGTCGACCACGTCGTGGACGAGCTGGTCGCGCGCATCACCGGCGCCCTGACCGCGGAGAACGCGCCGGACGCGGTGTCGACGCTCGCCGAGTACCGCGAGCAGTCCGCGCGCATCGGCGAGTCGCTGGCCCGCATCTTCGGCGAGGACCCGCGCGTCCCGCGGCTGCTGCTGTTCGAGGCGCCGGGCATCGACCGGGCCATGGCCGAACGCATCCTCGACCTGTTCGACCTGGCCGCCGCGATGACCGCCGCGTACCTGTCGCACGGGGTCGAGCTGGGCTACCTGCGCGCCGACCTCGACGTCGGCAACACCGCCAGGGCCATCAACGGCATGATCCTCGGCTCGGCGATCACCACGCTGCGCACACCGGAAGACCAGCGCGCGCTCAGCGAGGCGGTCCGGCGCGTGATGTACGACGGCATCGCTAGTTCCTGAGCCACTCCCGCGCGGCGACGACCAGCGCGCCGACCCCGGTCGTCAGCGTCGGCTCGATGTCCGGGGCGAACTCGGGGGAGTGGTTCATCGCGACGGCCCGGCCGGATTCCCAGTTCGAGAAGTCGATGCCGCCGAAGAACCAGAACACCGTCGGCACGCCCGCGGCCGAGCCGAACACGCCGGCGTCCTCGCTGGCGTTGACCGTCGCACCGGGAATCAGCCGCTCCGCGCCGAAGTGCTCGGTGAACGCGGCCACCGTCCTGCCGGTCGCGCTTTCGTCCGACACCAGCACCGGTGTGCCGCCGTGCCACTCGATCTCCGGCTCACGCGGCGCCCCGGACGCCGCCGCCTCCGCACGCACGATCCGTTCGACGGCACTGCGCACGATGCCGGCGATGTGCTCGTTGAACGACCGGATGTTCACCCCGATCTCGGCCGTCTCCGGAATCACGTTCTCCTTGGTGCCCGCCTGCAACCGTCCGACCGTGACGACCGCACGCTCCGACGGTGAGATCTCGCGCGAGACGATCCCCTGCAGCCGCACGACAACATGCGCGGCCATCAACACCGGATCAACAGCCGTCTCAGGCGCCGAACCGTGCCCACCCCGTCCGAACAACGTGATCCGCGCCGAGTCGGACGCCGCCATCACCGGCCCGCTGCCGTGCGCGATGAACCCGGCGGGCAACGGCCCGACGTGCTGTGCCAGCACGACGTCCGGCTTGCCGAACCGGTCGAACAGCCCGTCCTCGACCATGGCCCGCGCGCCGCTGCCCAACTCCTCGGCGGGCTGGAAGACCACGAGCAGGGTTCCCGACCACTCCGCGCGAGCCCGTGCGAGTTGCTCGGCCGCCCCGATGAGACACGTGGCGTGCATGTCGTGCCCGCACGCGTGCGCCACGGGCACCTCTTCGCCGTCGGAGTTGGTCGCCCGCGTGGTCGAGGCGTAAGGCAGTCCGGTCTTCTCCTCGACCGGCAGCGCGTCCATGTCCGCGCGGAGCATCACGACCGGACCGTCGCCATTGCGCAGTACGCCGACAACGCCCGTGCCGCCCACCTCGGTGGTGACGTCGAAGCCCAACGGCCGCAGCGCATCCGCGAGCACTCCGGCGGTGCGGAACTCCTGCAGCGACAGTTCGGGGTGGCGGTGCAGGTCGCGGTAGAGCTCGTGCAGGTCGGTCATGACTCGATCCTGTCACGGGTCACCGATCTTGACGGCGGGCCTCCGACGGGTAGATAGTGGTTTAACTAGTTAACTAGATAAAGAGGCATTGGTGATCGAGTTCCGGATCGACCGCCGCTCCGGCGTGGCCGCCTACCAGCAGCTGGTCAGCCAGACCAAGCACGCGTTGCGCCTGGGGCTGCTGCAGCCGGGAGACCAGCTGCCCACGGTGAAGGAGGTCGTGGCCACGACCTCGATCAACCCGAACACCGTGCTGAAGGCGTACCGGGAGCTGGAGCTCGCGGGGCTGGTGGAGGGCCGCCGCGGCGTGGGGACCTTCGTGTCCGCGGCGCTGACTCAGCCGGACGCGGACCAGTTGCGGGAGGAACTGGCCGGGTGGATGAAGCGGGCACGGGAGGACGGACTGGACCGCGAGTACGTCGAGGCACTCGTCAAAGCACAACTGGACCTGCACTACGAAGGAGAATGACGTTGACCACGATCGCGCTCGACGCGACGGCGCTCACCCTGCGCTACCGACGCGGCTGGGGGCTGCGCGACTGCACGTTCCAGCTGCCCGCCGGTCGGATCTCGGCACTGATCGGACCCAACGGAGCGGGCAAGAGCACGCTCATGCGCCTCGCCACGGGACTGATGCGGCCGACGAGCGGGGAGATCCGGGTGCTGGGACAGGTGCCCGGCAAGCACGGTGCGAACCGGCAGCTCGCGTTCCTCGGGCAGGACAAGCCGCTGTACAAGGGGTTCACCGTCGAGGAGATGCTGCGGGCGGGCGCGAAGCTGAACCCCGGCTGGGACGACCAGTACGCCCACCGGCTCGTGCGTGAGGCGGACGTGCCGTTCGACGCGAAGGTCGGCACGCTGTCCGGCGGCCAGCGCACGCGGGTCGCGCTCGCCGTCGCGATGGGCAGGCGTCCCGAACTGCTGATGCTCGACGAGCCGTTGGCCGACCTCGATCCCGTTGCCCGACAGGAGGTCATGCAGGCCGTGCTGGCCGAGGTCGCCGAGACGGGCATGACCGTGCTGCTGTCCTCGCACGTGATCGCCGACCTCGACGGGGTGTGCGATCACCTGCTGCTGTTGTCCGGCGGACAGGTCCAGTTGCAGGGCGACGTCGAGGATCTGCTGACGCAGCACCGGGTTCTGGTCGGCTCGCGAGAGCTGGTGCTGCCTGACGGCGTGGTCGAGGCGCGCACGACCGGTCGGCAGGCGACCGTGCTCGCCCGCACCTCCAACGCCCCCGGCTGGGACAACAACGAGCCGTCGCTCGAAGAACTGGCACTGGCATACCTGCGTTCCGCGAAGAAGGTGACGGCATGACCTGGGTGGCGTGGCGGCAGCAACGGCTGCAGATCCTCCTCAGCCTCGGCATCGTCGCCGGACTGGCGGCGTTGATGACGTTCGTCCGGTTCGACGCGCAGTCGATCACCGACGAGCAGCTCCTCGACGACCGGTACGGCACGTACATCAACTACCTGCGGCTCGTGCTGCTCGCGTTGCCGGTGTTGCTCGGCATGTTCGCCGGCGCACCGCTCTTCGGCCGCGAGATCGAACACGGGACGCACGTGTTCGGACTGACCCAGTCGATCGGCCGCACCCGGTGGTGGGCCACCAAGATCGTGGTGGCGGGACTGCCGGTCGTCACCGGCATGACCCTGCTCGGACTGCTCAACGCGTGGTCCTCCGTGCCGCTGCAGGCCGTGATGTTCGGCGGCAGGCTGGTGACGCCGACGTTCGAGATCCAGGGCCTCGCGCTCGGCGCCTACACGGCGCTGGCCTTCACACTCAGCGCGACCTTCGGTCTGCTGGCGCGCAACACGCTGGCCGCCATGGTGATCACCGTGATCGCGTACGTCCCGGCGATCGCCGTGGTCGGCAACGCCCTGCGGCCGGCCTACGCGACCCCGATCACGTCGACGAGCGACGAGCTGCCCGCCGGCGCGTGGATCGTCGAATCGTCCTATGTGGATGCAGCAGGCAACCCCGTGTCCTTCTCCCCGGCGGGATGCGACACGACCATCACCGAGTGCATGCGGGCGCAGGGAGTCGTGCGCGAGGTGGGGTTTCAGCCGGACGAGCGGTTCTGGTCGTTCCAGGTGATCGAGGCAGGCCTGTTCGTGGCATTGGCCGCGCTGGTCGTCGGGGTGGGTGCGTGGGCGCTGCACAACCGGCTGCGCCTGGCCTGACTTTTGCGGCCCCCCGCTGAAGGCGCACAATCGACAGGTGGACACCGGGCCGATGCATGAGGACCTGGAGCGAGCGCGAGCAACGTTTCACGCGTTGCTCGCGCAGGCCACGTCGGCCGAGTTGCGACGCAGGTCCTCCGGTACGCGCTGGAACAACCGGCAACTGCTCTTCCACATGCTGCTCGGCTTTCTGATCATGCGGGCACTGCTCGCGCTGGCGCGTGGCTTCAGCCGGTTGCCGCTCGGCGTGAGTCGTGGCTTCGCGCGGGTGCTCAACGCGGGCACGAAGCCGTTCGACGTGGTGAACTACCTCGGGTCGTGGCTGGGCGGCACCTTCCTGCCTCGCCGCGGGATGGACGCCCTGTGCGACCGCACGATCGCCGCGCTGCACCGGCGCCTCGACCGTGAGCGCGACCTGTCACGCGGCATGCACTACCCGACCCGCTGGGACCCGTGCTTCCAGGACTTCATGACGCTCGCCGACCTGTACCGCTTCCCGGTGCAACACTTCGACTTCCACCGCGATCAGCTTTCGTTGAACTGATCCGAGGGTGTGTTCATTTGAGGAGGCGGCGCACGACGTGGGCGGCGTCGCGGCCGACTCCTCTCAAGGTGGCGGACGAGAGGCTGCGTTGCCAGTCGAGGCCGACGAAGCCGAGCCCGTGATGCCGTGAGATGCCGCGGTTGTGGTCGACGCCCAACGTGCCCAAGTACGGCAGGTCGGGCCGATACCCAGTGGCCAGGATGATCGCGTCGACATGTTCGCGCTGGTCGTCCGACCAGATGGCCTTGGAATCCTCCAGTGCGGTGAACATCGGTCGTCGGTCCGGGCGGTGTTGTTCGAGGGCTGTCCGGTAGCGGCCGGTGTCGAGGACTGGCGTGGTGAAGCCGTCCGGAAGCCAGGGGCCGATCGGGAGGTGGTCGAGGCGTGTGCGGTCGAGCCAGAAGTGCAGGTCGCGACCGAACGGGCGTTGCGCGGAGAACTTCACCGGCTTGCGGGTCGCGAGCGTGACGTGGGCGTGTTCGGCGAGTTCGGCGGCGATCTGGACGGCGGAGTTGCCGGCGCCGACCACGATGACGCGCTGGCCGTGGAACGGTTTCGGCGAGCGGTAGTGCGCGGCGTGCAGGACGGTGCCGGGGAAGTCGTCGAGGCCGGGCAGCGCGGGGTGATGCGGGTTTCCGAAGCCACCTGTAGCGGAGACGACGATCGGCGTGGCGAAGCTGGTGCCGTCTGCGGTGGTGACGCGGAACTCGTTGTCGTGGACGACTTCCACGACGCGTTGGCTGGTGCGGATGTCGGCTTCGAGGTGCGAGGCGTAGGTCCGCAGGTAGTCCACGACCTCGTCGCGGTGTGGATAGCGCTCGGGATCACCGGGGAACGGCAGGCCGGGCAGCGCGCTGTAGCGGGCGGGGGAGAACAGGGTGAGGCTGTCGTAGTAGTGCGGCCACGAGCCGACCGGCTCGTGGCCGGCTTCGAGCACGAGCGGGCGCAGGTCTCGGGCGATGAGGGCGTGGGCGGCGGCGAGTCCGGACTGGCCGCCGCCGATGACGATGGCGTCGTAGCGGTTCATGGGCACCTCGAAGTAGCTGTCACCGCGTGCGGCGACAGCTCAGGGGTCGGAGTTCTAGTTGGCTGTGCGGCGTTCGAGGAAGACGGTGTCGCGCCACACGCCGTGGTGTTGCGCGATGCGTTCACGGACGCCGAGGGTGCGGAAGCCCGCGGAGTGGTGCAGGGCAAGGCTGGCGCGGTTCTCGGGGAAGATCGACGTCTGCAACGTCCACAAGCCGGCCTCGTCGGCGGCCGTGACGAGCTTGTGCAACAGGGCTTTGCCGACGCCACGGCCACGGAAGTCCGTGCTCACGTATACCGAGTGTTCGGCCACACCGGAGTAGCACTCCCGCGTGGACACAGGAGTTGCCGCGGCCCAGCCCGCCACCGCGTCGTCGACCTCGGCGATCCAGCGGTGGTCGCGTAGCCACTTGGAGTCGAGCGCACGGCGTTGGGGGACTTCGGTTTCGAACGTGGCGTCGCCGGTGGCGATGCCTTCGGCGTAGATGCGACGTACGGCGGTCCAGTCGTCCTCACGCATCGCACGGACGGTGACGTCGAGCGGCAGGTTGCCGGGGCGGCACGGGCGTGGCGCGAGCACGCCCATCACCACGTCGGCGGCGTGGGGGAGCCCCGTGCAGCAGTTGGGGTTCACGGTGACGTGGGTGGCCGTGCCTTCCTTGTGCAACAGCAGGAATCCGATGTCGGCGAGTTTGCGGACGTGGTGCGAGCAGGTCGACTGGCTGATGCCGAGCAGCTCGGTCAGCTCGCCGACCGTCATCGACCGGCCCGCGGTCGCGGCGGCGTGCAGCAACCGGACGCGGGTGGGTTCGGCAAGGCTCGCGAACCACTCCGAGTAGGTGGCGGCGTCCTGCGTGCCGAGCAGCCGAGGACTGGGCGTAGTGGCCGTCATGCGGCAAGTATCGACGCAAATCGATGGTTGCGTCAATCGATCCACGTCGATACAGTCCCTGGTGTTGATTTGAAGTCCATCGATACAAGGGGTGTGCGGTGAACGGGTTGCCGGTGGTCGTGGTGGGAGCTGGACCTGCGGGTTTGGCTGCGGCGGCGCACTTGGTCGAACGAGGGGTGCGGCCGATTGTGCTGGAAGCCGGCGACCGGGCGGGGGCCGCCGTGTCGCAGTGGAACCACGTGCGGTTGTTCTCGCGGTGGAGCGAGCTCGTGGATCCGGCGGCGGCCCGCCTGCTCGAACCGACCGGCTGGGTGAAGCCGGACGGCGACGGCTACCCGACCGGTGCCGAGTGGGCGGATCGCTACCTCGCGCCGCTCGCGGCCGCCCTGGGCGACCGGGTTCGGTTCGGTGCGCGGGTGGTCGGTGTCGCACGGCGCGGCCGGGACCGGATCGTCGACTCCGGACGTGAGGAGGAGCCGTTGACGGTGCACGTGCAGACCGCCGGCGGCGAGGAGCGGATCAGCGCCCAGGCGGTGATCGACGCCTCCGGCACGTGGGGTTCGCCGAACCCGTTGGGTGGTGACGGGCTGCCCGCGGTGGGGGAGAGGGCGGCGGCGTCGCAGATCAGCTACCGCGTGCCGGAGGTCGCGGCCGAGCGTGCCCGGTACGCGGGCAAGCGGATCGCGGTCGCGGGTAGCGGGCACTCGGCGCTCACCGCGCTGGTCGCGCTGGCGGACCTGGCCGAGCAGGAGCCCGGCACGAAGATCGTCTGGTTGTTGCGGCGTGGTGCGGTCGGCAACGTCTTCGGTGGCGGCGAGGCCGATCAGCTGCCCGCGCGCGGCGCGTTGGGGTCGAGGGCCGAGAAGGCGGCCGAGGCTGGTCACGTCGAGACGGTCACCGGGTTCCGCACCGCAGCGGTCGAGCGCGGCGCTGACGGCAAGCTCGCGCTGGAGTCGTTCGACGGCCACCGTGTCGAGGGCGTCGACGAAGTCGTTGTGCTGACGGGGTTCCGGCCGGATCTGTCGTGGCTGTCGGAGATCCGGCTCGACTTGGATCCGGTGTTGCAAGCACCGGTGAAGCTCGCGCCGTTGATCGACCCGAACGTCCATTCGTGCGGCACCGTCTACCCGCACGGTGAAGGCGAGTTGCGGCATCCCGAGCCGGGCGTTTACCTGGTGGGCATGAAGAGCTACGGCCGCGCGCCGACGTTCTTGGCGCTGACCGGCTACGAGCAGGTCCGGTCGGTCGTCGCGGCGATCGCGGGTGATCACGAGTCGGCGGGGCGGGTGGAGCTCGTGCTGCCGGAGACCGGAGTGTGCGGTGGAGCCGGTGTGTTCGACGCTCCCGAGGAGGATCGCGGTGGTTGCTGCGGTGCGCCGGAAACGGTCGACGTGACGATCGGCCTCGCGCCCAGTGCACGCTGACACAACGACGCAGCCCGGCACCACTGCCGGGCTGCGCCGCGTGCTGATCGTCCTGTGCACCACCGAGATCATCAGCTGGGGAGTGCTCTACTACGCCTTCCCGGTGCTGCTGCCGACCATCAGCACGCGAACCGGGTGGTCGCTCGCGGCGATCACCGCCGGGTTCTCCGCGAGCCAGATCGTCGCGGGCCTGGTGGGGATTCCGGTGGGCAAGCTGCTCGACCGGCACGGCCCGCGCGCCATCATGACCACCGGCTCGGTCGTGGCCGTGCTCGCGCTCGTCGCGCTGGCGGGTGCGCGCTCGCTGGCGTGGTTCATCGCGGCGTGGCTGTTGGCCGGCGTGGCGATGGCCGGGGTCTTCTACGCGCCCGCGTTCGCCGCGCTGACCCGCTGGTACGGGCCGCGGCGGGTGTCCGCGCTGACCGCGCTCACGTTGGTCGCCGGGCTGGCCAGCACCGTGTTCGCGCCGCTGACCGCCGTGCTCAACGACCAGTTGGACTGGCGTGACACTTACCTGGTGCTGGCCGGATTCCTCGCTGTCACCACGATTCCGCTCCACCTGTTGGGCTTGCGGTTGCCGTGGCCGCCGATCGAGCACGAGGCCGCGCACGCTCCGTCGGCGGTGGCACGCAGCAGACCGTTCCTGGTGCTGGTGGTCGCGATGAGCCTGGCCGCGTTCAGCGTCTACGCCGTCGTGATCAACCTCGTGCCGCTGCTGACCGAACGCGGCATGACGACCTCGGCCGCAGCCATCGCGCTCGGCCTGGGCGGAGTCGGCCAGGTGCTCGGCCGGCTCGGCTACGCCAGGCTGGCCGCACGGACGTCGGTGCGCACCCGAACTCTGCTCATCCTCTTGGCCAGCGCACTCGCGACCACCTTGCTGGGAGTGGTGCCCGGTCCGGCCCTGCTGTTGATCGCCGGCTCGGTGCTCGCCGGGGTTTCGCGCGGGATCTTCACACTGGTGCAGGCGACCGCGATCACCGACCGCTGGGGCGCTGTCCACTACGGACAGCTCAACGGTCTGTTGATCGCGCCGGTCATGCTCACCGCCGCCATCGCACCGTGGGCGGGCAGTGCGCTGGCGGCCTGGCTCGGCGGCTTTCCGGCGGTGTTCGTCGTGCTCGGACTGGTCGGGGTGCTGGCAGCCGCGTTGTCGACCGCCAGCGTGCCGGGGATGGAGGTGGCTCGTGCTGAGGTCTGACGTCGTTGTGGTCGGTGGCGGTCAGGCGGGGCTGGCTGCCGCGTTCTACCTGCGCCGCGCCGGGATCGACCACGTGGTCCTCGATGCGCAACCTGTGCCGGGCGGGGCGTGGCCGCACGCGTGGAACTCGCTGCGGCTGTTCTCCGTTGCGCGCCACAGCTCGTTGCCAGGCTGGCCGATGCCGTCCTTTTCGGACGGATATCCGACCGCGCAGCACGTCGTCGACTACCTCGCCGCCTACGAGAAGCGCTACGACATCCCCGTTCAGCGCCCGGTCCAGGTCGCCTCGGTCCGCCGCGACGGGAACGGACTGCTGGTGCACACGGATTCCGGAAGCTGGTCGGCCAGGCACGTGATCAGTGCGACCGGCACGTGGTGGCGGCCGTTCCGTCCGCTGATGGACCTGGCCGGCCGTCAGTTGCACACCGTCGACTACCGCGACCCGCTCGAGTTCGCGGGCCAGAAGGTCGTCGTGGTCGGTGGCGGCAACTCCGGCGCCCAGATCGCCGCCGACCTCGTGCCGCACGCCGACCTGACCTGGATGACCCGCCGTGCACCGCGTTACATGCCCGATGAGATCGACGGCAAAGCCCTGTTCGACATCGCCACGCGGCGCGGCGGTGTCGGCGAGCTCGGTGACATCGTTGCGGTTCCAGCTGTCCGCGAGGCACGTGACCGCGGACTGCTCGTCGCCACCACCGTGGACATGGACGCGTTGGCCCGTGCCGACGTCGTGGTGTGGTGCACCGGATTCCGGCCCGTCCTCAGCCATCTCGCCCCGCTGCGCCTGCGCGACGCCGAAGGACGTGTCCCAGTCACCGGCACGACCGCGGCTGACGAGCCGCGTCTGCATCTGCTCGGCTACGGGAGCTGGACGGGACCCGCTTCCGCGACTCTCATCGGCGTAGGCCCGACCGCGAAGGCAACGGTCGCGAAGATCTCCGCAGCCTTGGGCTGACGTTCACGCCGTGACCGGGCGGGCCACGCTGCTCAGCAACGCCGCCATCCGATCGGTCGTCTCCGGCCGTGCGCGGTAGTACACCCAGGTGCCTCGGCGCTCGGAGTCGACCAGGCCTGCTTGGCGCAGCAGCTTGAGGTGGTGCGAGATGGTCGGTTGCGAGAGGTCGAACGCGGGCGTCAGCTCGCACACGCAGACCTCGCCGTCCGGGCGTGAGGCGATCATCGACAGCAGCCGCAGGCGCACCGGATCGCCGAGCGCTTTGAACATCGTCGACAGCTCGACAGCCTGTTCTGCGGCAAGGGGCTCTTCTGACAGCGGCTCGCAGCAGCCCAGGTCCTGCTTCGACATATTTCAATATTGACGGCACTTCGCGTTCTGCGCAACACTGCATAGACAAACTTCGATACAGCCTGGAGGTGTGCCACCCATGGGTGAGCAGACTGAGCTGCGTGAGACCGTCCGTGCTCGCTACGCCGCGGCCGCGACCGCCGTCGTCAACGGGGGAGGCGGGTGCTGCGGTCCGGAGGCCGTGGAGGTCGACGAGACCTTCGGCGCCACGCTCTATCCGGCGGCTCAGCGCGACGAGCTGCCCGCTGAGGCGGTCGCCGCGTCACTGGGGTGTGGCAACCCCATCGCCGTCGCCGAGCTCCGCGAGGGCGAGAGAGTGCTGGACCTGGGCTCCGGAGGTGGCATCGACGTACTGCTCTCCGCGCGCCGGGTCGGTCCGACCGGCAAGGCCTACGGCCTGGACATGACCGACGAAATGCTCGCGCTCGCCCTGTCCAACGCGGACAAGGCGAGCGCCACGAACGTCGAGTTCCTCAAGGGCAACATCGAAGCCATCCCGTTGCCCGGCAACACCATCGACGTCGTGATCTCCAACTGCGTCATCAACCTCTCGGTCGACAAGCCCGCCGTGTTCGCCGAAACCTTCCGCGTGCTGCGCCCCGGCGGCCGCGTCGGCGTCTCCGACGTCGTTGCCGACGACGCGCTCACCCCAGCGGAACGGGCCGAGCGCGGTTCCTACGTCAGCTGCATCGCCGGTGCGCTCACGTTCGCCGAGTACCGCGACGGCCTGCGGGCGGCGGGGTTCACCGACATCGAGATCACCCCGACCCAGCAGGTCGCCGACGGCATGCACTCGGCGATCGTGCGCGCCACCAAGCCTGTCGGCGAGCCAAACCTTCCGCTCGCTCAGACCGAGAGTTCCTGCTGCGGCGTCAGCGCGTGCTGCACCGACGGCGAAGGGTCGATCGACCCGGCGAAGACGGTTGCCGAGGCGAAGACCGCGTCCGGCTGCGGTTGTCAGGACTGAGCGTCGAGCAGCTCCGCGACGAGCCCGCGCACCCGGCGGTCGATGTCGTCGCGGATCGGGCGCACCGCGTCGACGCCCTGCCCGGCGGGGTCGTCGAGCTGCCAGTCGAGGTAGCGCTTGCCGGGGAACACCGGGCACGTGTCACCGCAGCCCATGGTGATCACCACGTCGGAGGCCTCGACGTCCTCGGTGGTGAGCTTGGACGGCACCTCGGCGGTGATGTCCAGGCCCCACTCGGCGAGTGCCTGCGCGGCAGCCGGGTTGACTTTCTCCGCGGGTGCCGAGCCCGCCGAGCGCACCGCGATGCGGCCCATCCCGTAGTGCTGCAGCAGTGCGGCGGCCATCTGCGAACGGCCTGCGTTGTGGATGCAGACGAACAACACCTCGGGCTTGGCGGTCACGACTGCTCCTTCAGTTGGGGGAGTACGACGTCTTCGGCGTTGGTGCCTGGGTTCGGGTAGAGCGCCCGCAGCACGGCGATGGCGAGCACCCCGCCGACGAGTTGGGCGGCGATGAACGCGGGTGCCGACGAGGGTGCGATGCCCGCGAACGTGTCGCTGAACATGCGGCCGATGGTGATGGCCGGGTTGGCGAAGCTGGTGGAGCTGGTGAAGAAGTACGCCGCGCCGATGTAGGCGCCCACCGCGGCGGGCGCCCGTTCGCCGCGTCCGGACCGCACCAGCGAGAAGATCACCAGGAGCAGGCCGGCCGTCGCCACGACCTCAGACACGCCGTGCGCGACGGTCGCCCGTTCGGTGGTGCTGATGCTGACCGCGGGAGCTTCGAACATCACGTTCGCGAGCACCGCGCCACTGACGCACCCGATGACCTGCGCGGGCACGTAGCCGGCCGCCTCGCGCCACGTCAGCTCTCCGAACGCGGCGTCGGCCAGCGACACCACCGGGTTGAAGTGGGCGCCGCTGATCGGGCCGAAGATCAGGATGATCGCGTACAGCCCGACGGCCGTCGCGGCGGCGTTCTCCAGCAACTGCACGCCGACGTCACCTGGTGACAGACGCTGGGCGGCGATGCCCGAGCCGATCACCAGTGCGGCCAGCAGCATGCTGCCGAGGAACTCGGCGGCCAACCTGCGGGTCATCAACACTCCTCAGTGGACAGAACTGTCGAGCGGGAACGCCGAGCTCGTCGAGCAGGCCGCGGACCCGGCGAGCGTTCGGCCAGCAGGGGCAGGCAGTTCGGCACCGTGCTGTGCGAGGCGAGCTGGTCGTAGCTTCCGTGCAGGAAACGCTCGCTCGTCTCCTGTCCGAAGATTCCCTCGAAGTCGCGCTGCGGCCGGGCGGCCGCGGTCGTCGGTCTCAGCCATCGCTCTCTCCGGTGTGGTGAACAGCGGGCGCCAACCGGTCCACCCGGTCGGCGAGATCACGTAGCGCGGAGTCGAAGGCGTCGCCGGTGCCGATGCGCGACGGGTCGGGCACCGACCAGTGCAGCCGGTCGTCGTGGCTGTCGAGTGCCTCGTGGGCGTTGTCGCACACGGCAACAACAAGGTCGTCGGGCCGCAACACGTCGCTCACGTGCGCGGTGCGCGCCTTGGCCAGCGACAAGCCGTGCTCGCGGGCCGCGGCGACGGCCATCGGATGCACTCGCTCGGCGGGTTCGGTGCCGGCCGAGGCCGCGGGCACCTGGCTGCGGCGCTTCCACAGTGCGGTGGCGAGCTGCGAGCGCGCGGAGTTGTGAGTGCAGACGAACACCACCCGTGCGGCCCGCAGTGACCCCACCGGGGCCAGGCCGGTCAGCGCGTCA
Source organism: Lentzea alba (assembly GCF_011067745.1). Classification (GTDB taxonomy): domain Bacteria; phylum Actinomycetota; class Actinomycetes; order Mycobacteriales; family Pseudonocardiaceae; genus Lentzea; species Lentzea alba. Next base: position 233,979 of record NZ_JAAMPJ010000005.1, on the reverse strand, counting down.
GGTCGCAGGCGCAGGTAGCTGCGGCGGTGGTCTCCCTCGGAACGGGAGCGTTCCAGCACACCAGCCTGGTCGAGCAGCTTCACGTGGTGCGCCAGCAGGTTGCTCGGCAGACCCAGCTCCCGGCCGATCTCTCCGGGCGAGGCGTCGCCGAGCAGCAACCGGTCCACGATGGCGAGCCGCGCGGGCTCGCCGAGCGCGGCGTGCAGTCGTGCCCGTGCAACCAGGGAGGAAGGCCACTCAATGTTCATTGACTCAATGTTCGTTGACTAATATGTCTGGTGTCAAGCGAACCCGGTGGCGCCGTACTCGGCATGCCTCAAGCGATCTGTCTCGGGCTCGCAAACTGTGATCCACAACGAAGAAACGGAGAATGAAGACGAGTGCGGGAAATGCAAAGAAGCAGGTAGAGACGAATCTCTACCTGCTTCTTCGGAGTACGCCGCCAGGGACTCGAACCCCGGACCCGCTGATTAAGAGTCAGCTGCTCTAACCAACTGAGCTAGCGGCGCTTGTTTGTGTGCCGGACACTTGCCGTTCCGACGTGGAGAACGTTAGCACACGGCGAAGGCGCGCTCCCAATCGGCTGGTCAGCCCCGGTTTGGGGGTGCATCGGCCACGTAACGATCCGGCCACTTGAGCAACTTCGGGGCTCCTCCTGTCGTCACCTAATCGGGGGACGCCAAAACGACTTCGTGCAGGCAGTCTCGGCAGCGGCGACAAGCAGATCGGAAGTACGTCGATGGGGATGTGGGGCAGACGCGGTCGTGGGGTGGTCACGGCGGGAATCGCTGTGATGCTGATCGCAGGCTGTTCAGGGGGCGGCGAGAACGCGGGCGGGAGCGGGGGGCCGACGTCCAGCGCTCCTCCGCCGCCGAAGCCCGTCACGCTGACGCTGGCGCTGAACAACGGTGCGGCCGACGTGTCGCCCGGGCTGCCGGTCATCGCGACGGCGGCGGACGGGAAGCTGACCGAGGTCAAGCTGACCAACCCCGAGGGCAAGGTCGTCGAGGGGAAGATGAACCCCGAGTCGACGCAGTGGACCAACACCGAGCCGCTCGGGTACGCGAAGACGTACAAGCTGACCGCCACGGCGACCGGTGAGGACGGCAAGGCGGAGACCAAGGAGTCGACCTTCACCACGGTGAAGCCGCGGACGCTGACCTACGTGTCGACGAACCCCCAGGACGGCACGACGATCGGCGTGGGGCAGCCGCTCGCCTTCTACTTCGACGAGCCGGTGGCCGACAAGGTCGCGGCCGAGAAGATGCTGGAGATCACCACCGAGCCCAAGGTCGAGGGCGCCTTCTACTGGTTCAACAAGAAGGAGGTGCACTGGCGGCCGGAGGCGTTCTGGAAGTCGGGCACCAAGATCACGATGAACATCAAGGTCTACGGCAAGCACATCGGTGACGGCATCTACGGCCAGGAAGACCGCACGATCACGACCACGGTCGGCGACGAGGTCATCCACGAGGCCGACGGCCAGTCGCACCAGGTGGTCACCAAGGTCAACGGGCAGGTCGTGCGGACCATGCCGACCTCGATGGGCAAGCCGGCCGACGCCACCCCCACCGGCACGTACGTGCTGATGGAGAAGCACTCCCACATGATCATGGACTCGACCACGTACGGCCTGGCGCTGGAGAACGGTGGCTACCGCACGCCGGTCGACTGGGCGTACCGGATGTCGAACAGCGGCATCTTCTTCCACAGCGCGCCGTGGTCCATCGGTGACCAGGGCCGGCGCAACGTGAGCCACGGCTGCCTCAACCTCTCGCCGGAGAACGCCAAGTGGGTGTTCGACAACAGCAAGCAGGGCGACGTGGTCATCGTGAAGAACTCCGGCGGACCGGTGCTGGAGTCGTGGGACGGCTTCGGCGACTGGCAGGTGCCGTGGGCCACGTGGGTCCAGGGCAACCGCTAGCAGCCTAGGAAACCGTCACCTGGCCGCCCGACACGGTCAGGTGACGGTTCACCTGCACGGCCTCCAGCATCCGCCGGTCGTGCGTCACCAGCAGCAACGTGCCGGGGTAGTTCTCCAGGGCCTGCTCCAGCTGCTCGATCGCCGCCAGGTCGAGGTGGTTCGTCGGCTCGTCCAGCACCAGCAGGTTCACCCCGCGCCCCTGCAGCAACGCCAACGCCGCCCGCGTGCGCTCGCCAGGCGACAACGACGCCGCCGGACGCATCACGTGCGCGGCCTTCAGGCCGAACTTCGCCAGCAACGTCCGCACGTCGGCCGGGTTCATCTCCGGCACGGCCTCCTGGAACGCGTCGACCAACGGCAGTGAGCCCAGGAACAGCCCGCGGGCCTGGTCCACCTCGCCGACCACGACGCCGGAACCCAGAGTCGCGTAACCGGACGCCAGTTCTGCCCTTCCGAGCAGTGCGGCGAGCAACGTCGACTTGCCCGCGCCGTTCGCGCCGGTGATCGCGACCCGGTCCGCCCAGTCGATCTGCAGGTCCACCGGGCCCAGCCGGAAGCCGCCGCGTTCGACGACCGCCGCCCGCAAGGACGCCACCACCGCGCCGGAACGCGGGGCCGCGGCGATCTCCATCCGCAGCTCCCACTCCTTGCGGGGCTCCTCGACGACGTCGAGGCGTTCGATCATGCGGTCGGTCTGCCGGGCCTTGGACGCCTGCTTCTCGGTGGCGTCGGCACGGAACTTGCGGGCGTTCTTGTCGTTGTCGCCCGCCTTGCGCCGGGCGTTCTTCACGCCCTTCTCCATCCACGACCGCTGCATGCGCGCACGGGCCTCCAGCGAGGCCTTGGTGTCCGCGTACTCGTCGTAGTCGTCACGGGCGTGCTGACGGGACCGCGCGCGTTCCTCGAGGTACGACTCGTAGCCACCGCCGTACAGGCGCACGGCGTTCTGGTGCAGGTCGAGCTCCAGCACGCTGGTCACCGTGCGGGCCAGGAACTCGCGGTCGTGCGACACGAGCACCGTGCCCGCGCGCAGCCCTGTGACGAACTTCTCCAGCCGCTCCAGGCCGTCGAGGTCCAGGTCGTTGGTCGGCTCGTCCAGCAGGAAGATGTCGTAGCGGCTGAGCAGCAACGACGCCATGCCCGCCCGCGCGGCCTGGCCACCGGACAGCGAGGTCATCAACTCGTCGAGGCCCACGGTCAGCCCGAGGTCGGCGACGACTTCCAGCGACCGTTCCTCCAGGTCGGCGCCACCCAACGCGAGCCACTGGTCCAACGCTTCCGAGTAGCCCTCGTCGTTGCCTGCGGTCAGCGCCTCGGTGGCGAGGTCCAAAGCCGTCTGAGCTGCCGCGACACCGGTCCGGCGAGCCAGGAAGTCCCGCACGGTCTCGCCTTCGAGACGTTCCGGCTCCTGCGCGAGGTGGCCGACGTTGGCGGACGGCGGGTTCAGCGAGACGCGGCCCGACTCGGGCGGGATCAGGCCGGCCAGCGTCTTCAACAGCGTCGACTTGCCGGCCCCGTTCACGCCGACGAGCCCGATGACGTCACCCGGTGCGACCACGAGATCGAGCCCGGAGAACAGGACGCGATCACCGTGACCTGCGGCGAGATCCTTGGCGACGAGCGTGGTCATGAACACTCACTCCGGCAGGCAGGCATGGGCCGTGGTGGATCAGATCGGGGGTCCGGGGGTCGTCCCCCGGCTGGGGTCTGGGGGCTCGGCCCCCAGAAAATAGACGAAGCCGGATTATGTCTGCGCTTTTTGCAGACACAATCCGGCTGTCCAGGGTGAGTGACGGGACTTGAACCCGCGACACCTGGGATCACAACCCAGTGCTCTGCCAGCTGAGCTACACCCACCATCACCGGTCCGTGACCGGCGAGGAAAGCATAGCAACGTCATCCACTGATATTGAAATCAGGGGGTCAGTCGACGTTCTTCAGCAGCTCAGCGGCCACGGCCTGGGCCTGTTCCGTGGACGGACCTGGCTGCGGCACGAACGCGGTGCGCCGGTAGTACGCGAGCTCCCGGATCGACTCGACGATGTCCGCGAGCGCCCGGTGCGCGAGCCCCTTGCCCGGCTGCGCGTAGTAGATGCGCGGGTACCAGCGCCGGCACAGCTCCTTGATCGACGACACGTCGACCATGCGGTAGTGCAGGTGCGCGTCCAACGCCGGCATGTCGCGGGCGATGAACCCGCGGTCGGTGGCGATGGAGTTGCCCGCCAGGGGCGCGGTCCGGGGATCCGGGACCCACTCCTTGATGTAGGCCAGCACGGCGGCCTCGGCCTCTTCCAGCGACACCGCGGAGGCGCGCACCTCCTCGGTCAGGCCCGACTTGGCGTGCATCTCCATGACGACCTCCGGCATCGAGGCGAGCACGTCGTCGGAGGCGTGGATCACTATGTCCACACCCTCGCCGAGCACGTTGAGCTCGGCGTCCGTGACCAGTGCCGCGATCTCGATCAGAGCGTCCTTGCCCAAGTCGAGTCCGGTCATCTCGCAGTCGATCCACACCAGACGATCCATCACGCCCCGAACATTACTGCGCGATGCCTCAACTTCGAGTGGCGGCGTGCAGCAACCTGGTTACGCTCCTCGTGCATGACGGCTCAAGCTGAGATCGCCGCCGGGTACGCGTCCGAGAGCGCGGCCATCGAACTCGGGTCCGTGCTGGTCGACGGAGCCGTGGAGTCGACCGCACACGTCCGCATCCCGTTGTCCATGGTCAACCGGCACGGACTTGTCGCGGGAGCAACGGGAACCGGCAAGACGAAGACGCTGCAGCTGCTCGCCGAACAGCTGTCGAACAACGGCGTGCCGGTGCTGATGGCGGACGTGAAGGGCGACCTGTCCGGTCTGTCGCAGCAAGGTCAGGACAGCGACAGGACCAAAGCCCGGGCCGTGGACACCGGCGACGACTGGCAGCCGCAGGCCTACCCGACGCAGTTCCTCTCGATCGGCACCGGCGGCATCGGGGTGCCGCTGCGGGCGACCGTCACCAGCTTCGGGCCGATCCTGCTGTCGAAGGTGCTGGGCCTGAACGACACCCAGGAGTCGACGCTCGGCCTGATCTTCCACTGGGCGGACTCGAAAGGTCTGCCGCTGCTCGACACCAAGGACCTGCGCAGCGTCATCCAGCACCTCACGAGCGACGAGGGCAAGGAGGACCTCAAGGGCATCGGCGGCGTCTCCAGCTCGACGGCCGGCGTGATCCTGCGGGCCCTGGTGAACCTGGAGGCGCAGGGCGGCGACAGGTTCTTCGGCGAACCCGAGCTCGACCCGGCCGACCTGATGCGCCAGCAGAACGGCAAGGGCGTCATCAGCCTGCTCGAACTCGCGGAGCTGCAGAGCAATCCCGCGTTGTTCTCCACGTTCCTGATGTGGCTGCTCGCGGAACTGTTCGAGACGTTGCCCGAGGAAGGTGACGTCGAGAAGCCCAAACTCGTCTTCTTCTTCGACGAGGCGCATCTGCTGTTCGCGAACGCGTCCAAGGCGTTCCTCGACCAGATCACCCAGACCATGAAACTCATCCGGTCCAAGGGAATCGGCGTCTTCTTCTGCACGCAGCTGCCGACCGACATCCCGAACGACGTGCTGTCGCAGCTCGGCGCGCGCGTCCAGCACGCACTGCGCGCGTTCACCCCGGACGACCAGAAGGCGTTGTCCCGCACGGTGAAGACGTACCCGAACACGCCGCACTACGACCTGGAGAAGGCGCTCACGTCGCTCGGCATCGGCGAGGCGATCATCACCGTGCTGAGCGAGAAGGGCGCGCCGACACCGGTCGCGTGGACCAGGCTCCGGGCGCCGCGGTCGTTGATGGACACCATCGGCAACGACGCTATCAAGCAGGCGGCGGGCCAGAGCGATCTCCACGGCAAGTACGCGGAGACCGTCGACCGCGAGTCTGCCTACGAGCAGTTGATGCGGAAAGTCGCGCCACCACAACAAGAACAACAAGCCCCGGAGCCTCCCAGGCAAGAGAAGGAGGAACCGGGGCTCGTCGAGAAGGTGCTCGGCAACAGCGCCGTGAAGTCGTTCCTGCGGTCAGCCGGCAGCGCCCTGGCGCGCGAGATCACGCGGGGCATCTTCGGGACGTCGCGCAAGCGACGCTGACAGCACGGCCGCGCCGATGCACAGGCCTCCCGCGACGTACCAGGCCAGGTCGTAGCTGCCCAGGTGGTCGCGGGTGAGCCCGGCCGCGGACGCCGCGAGGGCCGCCCCGAGCTGGTGCGAGGCGAACACCCAGCCGAACACGACCGGTCCAGACATGCCGAAGTACTGACGGCACAACGCCACGGTGGGCGGCACGGTCGCGACCCAGTCCAGGCCGTAGAAGATGATGAACACCAGCATCGACGGGTGTGCCGACGCACCGAACAGCTGAGGCAGCAGCATCAGCGAGAGGCCGCGCAACGCGTAGTACGCCGCCAACAGCAGCCGCGAGTCGACTTTGTCGGTCAGCCAGCCGGACACGATCGTGCCCACGATGTCGAACACGCCGACCAACGCCAGCAGCCCGGCAGCGGTCGTCGTGGGCATGCCGTGGTCGTGCGCGGCGGGGATGAAGTGCGTGCCCACCAGACCGTTCGTGGACGCACCGCAGATGGCGAACCCACCGGCCAGCAACCAGAACGGCCGTGTGCGAGCAGCCGACTCCAACGCCGTCAGAGCTCGACGAGCCGCACCACCGGACGGCGGCGGGGGAGTGTCCTCGGTGGCGCCGAGCGGCAACAGCCCGACGTCACGCGGGTACTCGCGCAGGAAGAACGCCGCCAACGGCACCACGGCCAGCGCGGCGATGCAGATGACCAGCGACGCGAGCCGCCAGCCGTAGCTCTCGGACAGCCACGCCACCGTCGGCAGGAACACCAGCTGACCGGCCGCGCCACCCGCCGTCAGCACGCCCGTGACCAGGCCGCGGTGCTTCACGAACCACCGGCCGGTGATCGTGGCGACGAACGCCAGCGCCATCGAGCCCGTGCCGAGACCGACCACGACACCCCACAGCAGCACCAGCTGCCACGACGCCGTCATGAACACCGTCAGCCCGCTGCCGATGGCGACCATCGTCAACGCGTACGTCACCACGACCCGCACGCCGAACTTGTCCATCAGCGCGGCCGCGAACGGCGCGGTCAACCCGTACAGCAACAGGTTGATCGAGATGGCGAGCGAGATCGTGCCGGTCGTCCAGCCGAACTCCGCCCGCAACGGCTCGATCAACGCACCAGGCGCCGCGCGGAACGACGCGGCACCCACCAAGGCGATGAAGGACACCCCAGCGACAACCCAGGCCCAATGCAGTCTCACGGAGACAAGGTTCGGTGAACGCCGATCCGACGACCAGTGGCCCGCTGGCCAACATGTGAAAGAATCAGGCCATGCACCGGATCGTCGTGCTCGCGCTCGAGAAGTCCGTCGCGTTCGACATCGGCACGTCGACGCACATGTTCGCCCGGCTCGCGGACCGCTACGAGGTGGTCGTCTGCTCGCCGGACCGCCGGCCGATCCCGACCACCGGCGGCTTCACCATCGCGCCCGAGCACGGCTTGGAGGCGCTCCAAGACGCGGACACGGTGCTCGTGCCGGGCACCCGCTACCCGCCGGCGCGGGAAGGCCGGCTCGAACCGGCCGTCCTGGAGGCGCTGACGACGACGAACGCGTCGCGGATCATGTCGATCTGCACGGGTGCGTTCGTGCTCGCCGCCGCCGGACTGCTCGACGGCAGGCCCGCGACCACGCACTGGGAAATCACCGACCAGTTCCGCGCGCTGTACCCGAAGGTGCTCCTCAACCCGGACGTGCTGTTCATCGACGACGGCGACATCCTCACCTCCGCAGGGGTCGCCGCCGGCATCGACCTGTGCCTGCACGTCATCAGGTCCGACCACGGCAGCGAGGTGGCGAACTGGGTCGCCCGCTACTGCGTCGTCCCGGCGTGGCGGCAGGGCGGCCAGTCCCAGTTCGTCGACCGCCCGGTGCCGACGTACCCGGACACCTCCACCGCGCTCGCCCGCGAATGGGCCTTGGAGCGGCTCCAAGAACCGCTCGACCTCGCCGCGATGGCCGGTCAGGTGCGGATGAGCGTGCGCACGTTCACCCGCCGGTTCCGCGCCGAGACCGGCATGTCACCGGGCCAGTGGCTGACGCAGCAGCGCGTCGACCGCGCCCGGCACCTGCTGGAGTCCACGGACCTGCCGATCGACCAGGTCGCACGGCACGCCGGGTTCGGGACGGGCGCGGCGCTGAGGCAGCAGCTCGCGGCGTCGATCGGGGTGTCGCCGAGCGCCTACCGTCAGACTTTTCGTTCGGCCTGAACCTTGGCTCGCACCCGGTCCGCCTCGGGCTCCTGCAGCTCCTCGTAGATCGTGAGCGCCTGCTCCCAGTGCGCGGTGGACCCGAGCGCGTCGCCGATCAGCTCCAGCGACGTCGCTTCGAGCTTGCGGCTGCCGTGCGCCCGCGCCAGGTCCAGCGCGATGCGGGCGCTGTCGAGCGCCTCGGCGAGCTCACCCCTGCTGAGCTGCATCTCGGCCACGTTGCAGTGGCAGTCGATCACCCCGATGTGGTGGTCCGCCTTCTCGTACAACGGGAACGCCTCGCTGAACTCGCGTTCCGCCTCCTCGAACCGGCCGACGCGACCCAACAGGATGGCGAGGTTGTGCCGGATCACCGCTTCGGTGCCGGGCTGGTCGGCCTCCAGCGCGGCTTCCCGGTAGCACTGCTCGGCCTCGTCGTACCGCTGCTGCTCCAGCAGCGCGTGGCCCATCGAGGAGAGGGCGAGCGCATGGGCGTTCGGGCTCACCTCGGTGCTCACGGGAAGTGCGCGCTCGATCCAGCGCAATGCCTCGTCGAAGTCGCCCATGCGGTGATGTGCGGCGCTGATGTTGAAGAGCGTGCGCAGCCGGGGTTCGGGCAGACCCTCCGTCGAGGGCAACGCCACTGTGCAGACGCGCAGCCAGGTCAGCCAGTCCGCGCGCAGCCAGAGGTACCGCGACAACGTCTGCGCGAGCTGATGTGCGTGGGTGGGCGCGGTGTCGACGGCGGTGACGATGTTCGTCAGTTCGGCGTCGAACCACGCCATCGCGTCTTCCGGTGTGTCCAGGGGCGGTGTCTCGGCGGGCCGGTGCCGCAGCTGGAAGTCGGTGTCGGCGCGGGGCAACGGCATCAGGCCGTCGGCGATGTCCGCGCAGTGCAGGTAGTAGTCCAGCAACCGGTCGAGCGCGGCTTCCCGTCCGGGTTCCGGCAGTTCGGCCGCGTAGGCCGACAGCAGGTCGTGGCACCCGAACCGGCCTGCGGTCTCGCTGACGAGCTGTGCCCGCTCCAGTTCCGCCAAGGCGTCCCGGACGTCCGCCCCGGCCAGCGCCGCCGCGGAGTGCACGTCGACGACCCGGCCGCCGAGCAGCCGGAACAGACGCGCCGCGGCGGGGGAGAGCTGCCGGTAGGACCACGAGAAGACCGCCCGCACGTTCGTCGTCGAGTCGTCCTCGCTGAGCACGTCCAGCCGGGCGTCGGCCAGTTCGTCCGCCAGCTCCCGCAACGGGAAGGACGTCGTCGCGGCACGGGCGGCGACCACGGCGAGGGCGAGCGGCAGTCCCGCACACCTGGCCACGACGTCGTGCACCGCACCCGCCTCGGCCTGGACCCGGTCGTGGCCGAGATGGCGGGCGAGCACCGCCACCGACTGGTCGGGGGTCAGCGTCGTCAGCGTGATCGGGTGGCCCAGCCCGGTGAGCTGGTCGCGACTCGTCACGACCACCAGGCAGTCGGGACTCTCCGGCAACAGCGGGCGGACCTGGTCCGCATCTCGGGCGTTGTCCAGCAGCACCAGCATCTTGCGGCCCGCGAGCAGGCTGCGGAACAGCGCGGCTCGTTCGTCCACAGTGGAGGGAAGCTGGCCGGCGGGCACGCCGAGCGCGTCCAGGAACCCGCGCAGCACGTCCTCGGGCCTGGCCGGTTCGCCGCGCGGGTCGAAGCCGCGCAGGTTCACGTGCAGCTGACCGCCCGGGAAGAGATCGGCGACGGCCTGGCACCAGCGCACCGCCAGGGTGGTCTTGCCGACGCCCGCCGTGCCGGTGACGACCACGACCGGGCCCGCGGCGCTGAGCGCGGCCAGTTCCGGCTCGCGGCCGACGAAGTGCGGGTTGGCGGCGGGCAGTTGATGCGGCACCGAAGCGGTGAGCCGCCGGTGTTCTGCGGCGAGCCGAGCGATCTCCTCGCGGTGCAACGAGTCCGACACGACGTCGGGCAGCAGCGGCCCGCGCCACAACGACAAGGCCTCGGCGAGCGCGCCCGAAGCGACGAGCTCGCGGAACCGCAGCAGGTCGAGCTGGTCCGGCCGGACCAGTGCCACGTACCCGTTGGCCGCTGTCGCCACCACGTTCGCCTCACCCAACGCCTTGCGCAGCCGCGCGACGACCAGGTGAACGGCCTGGGCCGCGCGACCGGGGCTCGGCGGGGAGCCGTCCCACAACCAGCGAGCGATCTGCTCGACGGACACGCTCTCGTTGGCGTGCAACAACAACCCGGCGAGAACGGCGTGAACCTGGCCGGCCGGGAGCCCGATCGCCTGCCCCCGTGCCGTCACCTCCAGGGTGCCGAGCACCCGGAACTCAGCCGTCATTCGCCTTCTCGGAGCAGGAACGGGCGCAGCAGGTCCGGCACGGCCTCGTCGGCGAGCGCCAGGCCGTCGGACTCGCCGACGTCCGTCACGTGGTAGACGCCCGCGCCCGCCGCGGTGGTCGCGCCGATCGTCATCAACCCGCTGCGGCGCTGGAAGAACGACCGCCGGATGCGCCAGCCGATGATGCCGGTGCGCTGCAACGCGACCGTGCTGCGGACCAGGGAGTTGTTGCGGGTGACCAGATAGCGGTCGTCGAGCGCGTTGCCGAGCGAACGGTAGTTGTCCCAGCCGACCAGCGCGGCGAACGGGATGATCGCGACCGGGATCGGCCACGCCCACGCCGGCGCCCAGATCGCGAGGCCGACGGCGATCACGACCCACGGCACCACGTGCCGGATCACGCTGCGGCGCAACGCGGCGAACGGGTGCTTGCGGAGCTTGCGCAGGGTCGGGTCGTCGTGCACCTTCAGCACGTCCTGCGAGACCTGGTGCGCCACGGACAACGGCGCGGGCGGCAGCAGCAGGTTGCTCTCGCCCTTCGAGCCCAGGCCCGTCGTCACCGCGGCCAGCTTCGCGCCCTTGCCGGCCCGCACCAGCAGCGGTTCCTGGATGTCGACGCCGCGCAGCCGTTGCTCCTCCACCGAGACCGACCGGGTGGTGAGCAGACCCCGTTGCACGCGCAGGGTTCCGTCCGGCTCACGGGTCAGCCGGTAGTTCCAGAACTGGAGGATGTAGAGCGGGATCGAGAGGACCAGCCCGACCACGATCAGGGCGACGGCGGCCGCGCCGATCAGCGTGAAGCTCGGGTGCTCGAACAGCCACTCCCACAGGTCCTGGACCGGGTGCAGGCCGAGGTCGTCCGCGTAGTTGGACAGCACCCCGAACACGGCACCGATCGCGACCAGACCCGACAGCGAGAGCGGCGCGAACTTCAGCCACTTCAGGTCGAGCTGCGAGATGACCTCGGACTCCGCGACCACGGGCTCCGCGTGCGGTTCGTCCGGCGAGACCGGCTTCGGCGCGACTGTCTTCTGCAGCAACAACAACCGCAGCCGTTCGGCCTCCTGCGACGTCACCGCGTCGAGCGTGAGGCCGTCGGTGCCGGGGACGTCCTGCTGGCCGGTGCCGATCCGCACCGCCGACAACCCGAAGATCCGGTGACCCGGCTTCGAGGTGAGGTCGACCGTCCTGATGCGATCACGCGGCACCGCGAGCTGCTTGCGGGTCAGCAGACCGGTGTGCAGCTCGACCTGGTCGTCGGTGATGCGGTACTTCGTGGTGCGCCAGATGAGATAGCTGAACGCGAGGATCGCCGCGACCGTGGCGCCGCTCGCGATGAGGCGCCACTTCTCGCCGTTGCCGGTGAACAGCAGCACGAGGATCGGCACCAGCATCGCGATGCTCTCGTTGAGCGGCCGCACGATCAGCATGCGCACGTGCAGGCGGTGCCACTCCGCCAGCGGCTCGGTGAACTCCGGTGCGGCGGGCAGTCCGGCCGGCACCCCGGCGGGCGTGGTCACGTGGCATCACCCGGCGTGGCCTGCGTGGTGTTGGTCAGCTCGACCACGAGCTGCTGCGCCACCTCGTGGTCCAGCCCCTCGATCTCCACCGGGCCGGCGGCCGACGCGGTCGTCACCGTGACCGTCGCGAGCCCGAGCAACTGCTGGAACGGCCCGCGCTTGGTGTCGATCGTCTGGATCCGCGACACCGGGGCGACCCGCCACTCCTGGTTCAGCCAGCCCGAGAGGGTGTACACCGCGTCCGGCGTGGTCTCCCAGCGGTGCACGCGGTAGCGCCAGCTCGGCTCGACCGCGGTGTGCACGACGCCGACGACGAGCGTGGCGATCAGGAGGGCGAGCTCCCACGTGGGCGGCTCGTCCACCAGCAGGAACACGATGAGCTGGGGCACGAAGAGCACGAGCCAGAACACCGCGGCCTGCATCGTCCACAGCAGGACCGACTTGGGACTCACCTGGTGACGAGGCGTGCGCAGTTGCAGAGTCACCCCTCAAGGGTGCCTCACGGGCAACCGGGTGTGTGCCCAGGTGTGCCAATTGGTGTCCCGGTGGTGAGGTGGTCTCGCTTGCGAGGGAGGCAAGACCACCTCAACCGGTCAAAACGATCAGCGCCCGTTGTTGCAGGGAGCCACGTACGGCGGGGTGAACGGCATCGGGCTGCCGTCGCGCTCACCGGCCGACGCCGGTGCCACCGCGATCGCCACAGCGCCCAAACTGAGGATCACTGCTGCGACGGTTCGAGCGATAGTGTTCAACTTCATTAAGGGGCTCCTTCGATAGGTGGCGGCCGTGGATGAGGGCAGGAAGTCGTTGACGAGGTTCGGTGCGCGCCTGCGGGCGGTCCGGCTGCAACGCGGTTTGTCGCAAAAGGACCTCGCGTGCCCCGGCGTCTCCATGAGCTACGTGTCGCGGCTCGAGTCCGGCGAACGGGTGCCGTCGCCCACCGTCGTGCGCAGGCTCGCCGAGGTGCTCGGTGTCGACCCGTCCGAGCTGATGGTCGACGAGGACCGCACCGCGATGCAGGACGAGGCGCTGGCGTGGTGCGAGGCGCTGCTCGCCTACCACGACGGTGACCTGGTGATGGCCGTCGACCTGCTGGAAACGCTGGGAAAGCGGTCGGACGAGGAGATGTTCGGCTGGTGCGTGCGCTGGACGCGCCTGGTGATGCTCGCGCGGCAGCAGGACCACGAGGGTCTGCTGATGGCGGCGGCGAAGCTGCGCAAGTCGTGGTCTCCCGGTCCGGCGGTGGACGCGCTCGTGGAGATCCTGCGCGCTTCCTCGTTGCGGCGCCTCGGCCGGACGGCCGAATCCGTGAAGGCCGCGAGTGAGGCCGTCGAGCTGGCCACCGGTGACGGCGAACGGGTGCGTCGCGTCAACACGCGCGCGCTCATCTCGTTGTGCGCGGAGCTGACTGCGGCGGGCCGCCTGGCCGACGCCGAACAGGTCGTGGACCAGCTTTCCCTGCGGCTGCCCGAACTCGGCCGCGACCGGCTCGCCATCTCCACCTGGTGGGCGCGGGCCAAGGTCGCGGATCGCCTGGGCGACCGGACCGAAGCGGCGCACTGCATCCGTGAGGCCGTCGACATGCTCGACGACTTCGACGGCGATCCCGAGTACCGCTGCCGCGTCCGCCTCGCCGGGGCGGCGATCACGCTGCGCACGCCCGGCGCGAACCTCGACTACGTCGTTTCGTTGCTGGACAAGGTGGAGACGACGGTCGCGGCGATGCGCCGGCAGGACGGTCTCCTCGCGCACGCCCGCGCGTTGCGAGCGGAACTCGCTTTGCGGGACGGGGAAGTCGACCGGGCGCGGGAGCTCGCGGAGAGCGCGCTCGCGACCGGGCGGCTGGACGCCGAGCAGCAGCTGCGGTGCCACCTGCTGCTCGTGCGGGCGGCGGACGAGGTCGACCCGGACGGCAGCGTCAGCGCGCGCACCGCGCTGGCCGCGCTGCTGGAGCACATCAATCCCGAGGGTGTTGATCCACTCCTGTGGCGCGACGTGGCCCGCATCGCGCTGCGCAAGCACTGAGCGTGCGGGTGCGGGGCGCGCAGCGGCGGGCGCTGGGCGACGTTGCCCGGTCATGACCGCCCCTCGCTCGTTAACTGGACACCTTGTTAACGGAGCATGACACAGACCAGTTACCCGTCACATCACCCAATTCCACTTCGCCGAGGTGGGTAAAACACCCAAGAACCGGCAGTACCCCGTCGACGGCAAGCGGCCGAACGGGCGATGGAACACCGGTCTGCTCGGACCAGTTGTCAATTAGTTGACAATAGATGACTCGGAGTTGGTCAAGCTCATCCACCACACGATGGCTCCGGCACGCCCGTTGACGTCAAGCGTGGTGTAGATCCGCTGGAGGTGGTTCTGCACGGTCTTGGGGGACAACCCGAGCGTTTCCGCGATCATCGCCGTGCTCGCTCCGGCGGCCACGAGCCGCAGCACCTCGATGCCGCGCTTGGTGAGCCCCGCCCGCAACGCGCGGGCGATCCGGGTGTTCGTGTGCTCCGCCGTGCCGGTTTCGTGCAACTCACCGGTGTGCGGGACACGCACCACGGCGTCCTCGCGCTTGGGCTCGAAACGCCTGTGCGCCAACTGTTCCACGAGTCGTGACGACAGGTCGTGCTCGCGCATGCGCAGCAGATCGCGCCCCTCTTGCAGCTCCCACAAGCGGTACTGCTCCAACTGGAGCCGCGCGTGCCGCAACGCCCGTTCGAGGTCCCTGGATCGTTCGTACGCCTCGCTCAACTGCTGATGGGCGTGCACGGCCACTTCCCGTGCCAGGCAGCTCATGGCGAGCTCGGCGGCCTGGGTCAGCTGGCTGATCTGGTCCGGGTAGCGCCCCCGCGCCCCGCTCAGCCTGGCGCGCGCCATCAGCGCCTCGGCCCTGGCCACCGGCCGGTTCCTTCCGGCAAGCAACTGGTCAGCGCGCTGCCAGCTGCGGTGCGCGCGGTCAAGTTCACCCAGATCGATGCGCACGTGTGTCAGCAGTACGTTGACCATCGCCATCCGCACCGGGTCGCCGACCTGCTTCCACCGGTCGCGCACCTGCGCGCACAAGGCTTCCGCGCGCCGGAGCTTGCGCACGCACGGTTCGCCGTCGAGGCTGCAGCGGTTCTCCGCGGTGCGGATCATGCAGTGCTCGTGGTACTGCATGCGCATCACTCGTGCCTGTTCGAACAGCACCGAGCCGATCAGCTCGCTGTCCCCGGTGAGCTCGGCGAGTCCGAGCGCCCTGGCGAACGAGTTGAAGCTGCGTTCCCGCGAGTCGAGCCGCAGTTCCACCACCGCACGGGAAAAGCTGCATCTTGCCTGCAGTCCGATGTGGCGGTTCGCCGCCGCGATCTCCTGCACGCGGTCGATGGTGTCGAGCGCGCTGGGCCACAGTCCGCGCTTGCCAAGTGCCACGGACTGCGCCAGCACGCCCTCCGCCACGCCCTCGACGTCGTCCAGCCAGGCGAACGCGGCAACGGCTTTCTCGGCGTACTCCAGAGCTTCGCCTGGTCTGCCTTCGTCCAGAGCGATACGTGCCTCGCGCAGGTTGTGCACGGCGTTGGACCGAGGATCGGTGGTCCGGCCGGGAACCGTCATGGTCGAGCCCCCTCTACGGGGCTGAGCCTAGCGCTGTTCGCGCAATTGACGTTTCAACACTTTTCCGGCCGCGTTGCGCGGCAACTCGTTGACGAAGAAAACATCCCGCGGAACGGAGAACCGCGCGAGGTTCGCCTTCACGTGTTCACGCACGTGTTCCGCCGTCAGGGTTTTTGCGCCGACAACGAACGCGACGAGCCGCTGGCCGAACTCGTCGTCCTCCACGCCGAGCACCGCGACCTCGGTGACGCCGTCCAGGTTCGAGAGCAGGTCCTCGACCTCGCGCGGGTAGACGTTCTCACCGCCGGAGACGATCATCTCGTCGTCACGGCCGGCCACGAACAGCAGGCCGTTGCGGACGTAGCCGAGATCGCCGGTGGACATCAGGCCGTTCAACGACTCCTTGCTGGTGCCGTTGGTGTAACCGTCGAACAGCATCTCGTTGCCGACGAAGATCCGCCCGGTCTCACCGGGTGCCACCGGCTCGCCTCGATCGTCCACAATGGCCAGCCGGGTGCCGAGCGGTGGTTGTCCCGCCGTGCCGGGTTCCCTGAGCATCTCCTCGGGCGTCGCGATGCTGGCCCAGCTCACTTCCGTTGAGCCGTAGAGGTTGTAGAGCACCGGGCCGAACTCTTCGAGCGTGCGGGCGGCGACGCGCGGCGGCAGCGACGAGCCGCTGGACGCGATGATCCGCAGCTTCGGCCGGTGCGGGGTCTCCAGCATGCGTTGCAGCATCACGGGAACCACGAACATCGCCGTGCACTTCTCGGCGTCCTTCAGCGTCTGCTCCGGGTCGAACTTCCGGCGCAGCACCAGGGTGGCGCCGAGCACGAGACCCAGCTGGAACGCGGCGAGGCCCCAGGCGTGGAACAGCGGGGAGGTGATCGAGATGACGTCGCCGTGCTTGAGCGGGATCCGGGACAGCAACGCGGCGGCGGGCGCGAGGCTCGCGGGTTCCGGCCTGCGCGCGCCCTTCGGGGTGCCGGTGGTGCCGGAGGTGAGGATGATCAGCCGGCCACGCGGGGGCCGGCGGGGCAGCGGCGTCGTCGGTCCGTTGGCGATCAGCGACTCGAGTTCGTCGCTGAAGTAGGTGGGGACGTCGGGCAGCAGGTCGGCGAACTCGCGGTCGGCGACGATCCGGTCGATCTTCTGGTCCTGCGCGACCTGCGCCAGTTGTCCTTTGCTCAGGCCGGTGTTGAGCAGGACGGCGTCGGCGCCGATCTTCGTGCACGCCGTCATGGTCTCGATGAAACCGCGGTGGTTTCGGCACAGCAGGCCGATGCGCTCCCCGGTGCGGAAGGCGTGCGCGAGCCGGCTGGTGCGCTCGTTCACCTCGGCGTAGGTCAGCACGCCGTCGTCGTCGATGATCGCCGCGCGGTCCGGGTGCCGTCCGGCGCCGGTCTGGTAACCCCACGCGAGCGTGATGTTCCAGTGCAGATATCCGCGCACGGTGCCGGAGAGCCCTCGCGGGCCCAACGGCCGGATCACTCCGGCTTTGGCCAGGGTCAGCAGCACGCGGGTCAGCATGGGCCCACTCTGCCATCTACCTACTTGCGAGTAGGTAACGCTGTGACGGCGGTCACACGTTGGTGTCGGACGCGGCGACGACGGCTTCCCTCAGCGCTGCCCGCAAACGACCGACTTCCAGCGGCGTCAGCACGGCGGCTTCACCCGGCGGCACGTTGATCACGATGTGCCCCTGGCTGACGAACACCGTCAAGTCCCGTCGGCGCGAAGCGATGTCGCGGCAGCTCACCTGCCACTCCTCTTTGGCTCCCACGGGTTTCTTCCTCCAGCTCGCTCAGCGCACCGGCCCGGCGGTCCCGGTGCTCACCTAGTAGAGACGTGTGTCACCGGCGGTCATGACGACGGTTTGGCGTTCTCCATCGGGCGACCGTGCCGAGCTGCGGATAGCGTCGCACGTGGGACGAGACTTGGTCACCTGGAGGGGTGAAAATGGCGGAACCGCAACGCATCGTGATCGTCGGGACTGGCCTCGCCGGCGCCTCCGCGGCGAGCGCGCTCCGAGACCGCGGCTACGGTGGCAAGATCACCATGTTCGGCACCGAGAACCGTCGCCCGTACGAGCTTCCCGCGCTGTCCAAGGACATCTTGCTGGGCAAGACCAACGAACCCGCGTGGGTGCACGAGGCGAGTTTCTACGCGGACAACGAGATCGACCTCGAACTCGGCGTGTCGGTGCTGGAGGTGCGGCCCGGCGATCACTCGATAGTTGACTCCAACGGAGCAGTGCGTTCCTACGATCGGCTCTTGCTCGCGACGGGATCGCGCCCCCGTGTTCTGCCTGGCGCGCAAGGACATGTGCTGCGCACGCTGACCGACTCGCTGACGTTGAAGTCGGAACTGCGCGAGGGCAGGCACGTCGTGATCGTCGGCGCGGGCTGGATCGGCTGCGAGGTGGCCTCTGCGGCCCGCACGCACGGTTGCCGCGTCACCGTGGTCGACCCGCTGGCGGAACCGCTGGTCCGCGTCCTGGGCACCGAGATGGGCGTGATGTTCCGCGGCCTGCACGAGGAACACGGCGTCGAGTTCAAACTCGGCACCGGCGTGGCGGGCTTCTCGCCGTCCGGCGTGCGGCTGGACGACGGCACCGAGCTGATCCCGGACGTGACGGTGCTGGCCGTCGGCGCGACCCCGCGACTCGAACTCGCCGAGGCCGCCGGTCTGGAGCTCGCGGACGGCGGCGTGGCCGTCGACGCCGCGTTGCGCACGTCCGTGCCCGACGTGTTCGCGGCCGGCGACATCGCGGCGCACGCCCACCCGCGCCACACCCACCGGGTCCGGGTCGAGCACTGGGCGAACGCGAAGGACCAGGGCACGCACGTGGCGGGGTCGCTGATCGGGCTGGACGAGCCGTACCAGAAGTCGCCGTACTTCTTCACCGACCAGTACGACCTGGGCATGGAGTACCGGGGCCTGGCGGACCCTTCCGACGAACTGGTCGTGCGCGGCGATCTGGCGTCACGGCAGTTCATCGCGTTCTGGCTGCGCGAAGGGCGGCTGCGGGCGGCCATGAACGTCAACGTCTGGGACGACGGCACGGCCCTGAGCGCGTTGGTGGACGCGCAGGCGACCGTGACGCCGACTCAGCTGCGAGAGGCGGATCTGGGCTCGCTGGCCTAGATGCAGGAACCGTGCATCGGGCCCTCGCCGCGGGCGAGGTCGCTCAGGGCCTTGTGGATGATCGCCATTTCCTGATCGGAGAAGCGGGCGCGGAAGCCGCGTTCGACCTCGGCGAGCGCTGCTCCCGCCTGCTTCTGCAGCTCCAGGCCTTCGTCGGTGATCACCGGCGTGCGCACCCTGCGATCCTTCGGGTCGGGCACCCGCGTGATCAGGCCGAGTCGCTCCAGCTTGTCGAGCTCGCTGGTCAGCGTGGTCTTGTCCAGGCCGAGCATCGCCCCGAGCTTGAGCTGGGTGCGCTGCAGCTCCTCGTTCGCGAGCGCCTGCAGGATCAGCTGGCCGCGCAACGTGATGCCGAACTTCGTGATCTCGTCGGCGAAGGCGGCCCCGACCCGCTGGGTGGCGCGGTGCAGCAGCCAGTTGAAGTCCCACTTCTCCACGCAAGCGGAAATCAGCTGCTGGTCCTCCATGTGGTCCATCCTACATCCCGGCGCAGATGTTCTGGACTCAGAACATCTTGACTCGGAAGTTCTTCGCTCGTATGTTCTTGGTATGACCAATCTGCTGCACATCGACACGAGCATTCGCTACGAGGGGTCCGTGACCAGGGAGATCTCAGGTCAGTTCGCCGACGTCTGGCGGACCGTGAACCCCGGCGGTGGCTACACCTACCGCGACCTGCACGCGTCGCCGATCCCGCACAAGGACGGCACGGACCAGGGCATCGAGGCCGGTCTGATCGCCGAGGTCGACGCCGCCGACGTGATCCTCATCGGCGCGCCGATGTACAACTTCTCGATCCCGTCGACCCTGAAGGCCTGGATCGACCAGATCGCGACCTCCGCGCACTTCGCCCGTGAGGACGGCACGTTCGAGTGGGGCGGCAAGCGCGTTGTCGTCGTCACGGCTCGTGGTGGCTCGTACAAGCAGGGCACGCCGCGCGAGGGCTTCGACTTCCAGGAGCCGTACCTGCGCGCCGTGCTGTCGATGGTCGGGCTCGACCACGACCTGCAGTTCGTGCACGCCGAGTTGACGCTGGCGGACGTGGTGCCGCAGATGCACGAGTTCCGCGAGCTGGCGGTCGAGTCGCGGGCCGACGCGCAGCGCGTGGTGAAGGAACTCGCCTCGGCCTAAGGTCGGGCATGTGATCGACAAGGTGGCGTGGGTGCACGTCGTGGACGGCCGGGTGCTCGTCGCCCGTTCGCACGGCAAGGACACCTTCTACGTGCCCGGCGGCAAACGCGAGCCGGGGGAGTCCGACGTCGAGACGCTCGTGCGCGAGATCCGCGAGGAGCTGTCCGTCGACGTGTCCGGGCCTGAGCTGATCGGCGTGTTCGAGGCTCAGGCGCACGGTCGTGCCGAGGGGGAGACCGTGCGGATGACCTGCTACACGGCGACTTTCGCCGGAGAGTTAAAGCCGGCGAGCGAGATCGCCGAGCTGGCGTGGTTCACCACCGCCGATGCGGACCGGGTTTCGCCGGTCACGCGAGTCATCTTCAGTCATCTGGAGTCGAGCGGGCTGCTGGCCTAGTCTGGTAAGCGCTTTCCCAACCCTGTCCACCTACCGCCGCCACGCTGTAGGGAGTGACAAGCATGGGGTCTCGCAACAGATCGGTCGTGCTGGCGGCAGTGTGTGCGACCGCCGCCGGCGCGCTGGTCGGAACGACTCCCGCCATCGCGGAATCCGGTGAGTGGCGCGTAACCGCGCCTGTTGGTTCTCAATCCGTTGCACCAGAAGCATTCGTCCGGCTCGACAAGGGGAGGTTGAGCCTTTCGGTCCGGCGCGGCGGCTCCACGGTGCTGGAGCCGTCCGCGCTGGGCATTCGCACCGCTGACGCCGACCTGACCTCGGGTTTGAAGTTCATCGGGTCGTCGTCACGGCTCGTCCAGGACTCGTACACGACCGTTTCCGGTAAGAAGCGTCAGCACACCTACGTCGGCACTGAGACGACGTTCCACCTCCAACGGTTGGCTACGCGGTTGGACGTCGTGGTGCGCACGTCCGCAGACGGCGTGGCGTACAAGTACGTGCTGCCGTCGGACAAGTGGGCGACTGTGCTCGGTGAGGCGTCCGAGTTCGTGGTGCCGTCAACGGCTGACAAGTTCCTTCTGCCGTACGACAACGGGCGGGGTGACTACGAGTCCGCGCACGTTCGCGTTGCCGAGAAGGGCGTCGAGTACGGCTATCCGGCGCTGTTCCGCGTTGGCGACTCGTGGCTGCTGCTCGCGGAATCTGATCTCGACGGCCGTTACGGCGGTTCGCGCGTCACCTACGACGGGTCGCGTTATCGGCTCGTGTTGCCTGATCCGGCCGAGACCTCGGCTGGTCCACTGGCCACGCCCTGGCGCGTGCTCGGCGTCGGGTCGTTGGCCTCGTTGACGGAAAGCTCGCTGATCACGTCACTGGCGTCGCCGTCGAAGATCGCCGACACCTCGTGGATCAAGCCCGGTACCGCGGTGTGGTCGTGGTGGGGCGACGGCACGGGGAACTTGGCTCTGCAGAAGCAGTACGCCGACTACGCGGCTCGTCAGGGCTACCGGTACAACCTCGTCGACTCCGGGTGGAGCGCCGACTGGATCCCCGAGCTGATCTCGTACTCGAAGGCACGAGGCGTGGAGACCTGGCTGTGGGTGCGGTGGCAGACCATCGACACCGACAGCGAACGGGAGCGGCTCTTCGCCCTGTACCGCTCGTGGGGCGCGGCCGGACTGAAGATCGACTTCGTGGAGTCCGACGGACAGGACCGCATGCGCTGGTACGACGCCGTGTACGCGGCGGCCGCGAAGTACCGGCTGATGCTGAACTTCCACGGCGCTCCGATTCCGCGCGGCGTCGAACGCACCTGGCCGCACGTGCTGTCCGTCGAGGCGGTGAAGGGCGCGGAGGGCACCAAACCGCGTCCTGGCCGAGAGCCGTTCCCGATCGAGCACTACCTGACGTTGCCGTTCACCAGGAACCTGACCGGCCCGATGGACTTCACGCCGGTGACGTTCTCCGGTGTGCGACCCAACTCGGACGCGGCGGAGCTAGCGCTGGGTGTGCTGTACGAGTCCGGCGTCCAGCACTTCGCGGACAAGATCTCCAGCTACGCCGCGTACCCGGTGGCCGAGCAGTTCCTGCGGACCGTGCCGGCCGCGTGGGACGAGACCAGGCTGGTCGCCGGTGATCCGGGCAGGCTCGCGGTGCTGGCCCGCCGTTCCGGCACGACCTGGTTCCTCGGTGCCGGGGTGGCGGGTGATCCGCGTGACCAATCGGTCGGAACGGGATTCCTCGGCGCCGGCTCGTGGTTGGTCGAGCTGTACCACGACAGCCCGACGGGCAAGATCGCGTTCGACACCAGACGTGTCGCGGCGGGAGATTCCCTGACGGTGCCCGTGGCTCGCAACGGTGGCTTCGCGGCCCGGCTCTGCCAGGTGCCGCCGACCGCCACCACCTGCGACTGATCACTCCACCTGGTCGGTCGCCCGCCGCGCGGGGGTCTGGTGCGCAGTGAAGCGGCGCGCCCGGCCCCCGCGTGTCCAGATCGCCGCCGCCGCGGTGAGCACGGCGATGATCACGTAGATCGCCGCGAAGCTGAGGTGCGCCACGAGAGCGGCGCCCGCCGCGAGTCCCAGCGGCACGGCGCCGAACACGAGGCTCATCGCGGTCGCGCTGACCCGGCCCATCACCGCGGGTGGGGTGTTCCGCTGCACCAGTGTGGCCACCGCGATCACGGTCCAGGCGAGGCCGATGCCGGCCACGAACCCCGAGACGAGCACCATCGGCAGCCACGCGATCGTCCTGGCCAGCGCGGCCACGGCCATGAGCAGGAGACCGATCCGCACGTCGGCGCGCTTCCCGGTCAGCCCGGCGAGGACGGAGCCCGCGCCCTGGGCGGCGGCCAGCACGCCGAGCAACTCCGGTCCGTGGTGCAGGCCCTTCTCCACGAGCGGGAACGCGGCGGCGGTGTTGAGCGAACTCGCGAACAACGCCGTCGCCGCGCCGGCGATCGGCCAGGTCAGCGCCTTCAGGTGGGGCCAGCTCGGGGACTCGCGCGGCGCGGGCGGTGGTTCGTCGACCCTGATCATGCTGGTCGCCGCCGCCGCGAGCAGGAACGACAGCGCGTCGATCGCCACCACCGGCCACGCGCCGTACGCCGCGAACAGCGCGGCACCCGCAAGCGGTGCCACGAGCTTCATGCCCTCCTGCAACGACATGCGCAGGCCGTTGGCCCTGGCGAGCTGGTCCTGGGGGAGCATCGCCACGAGCAACGCCGGTTCCGCCGCGCTGACCAGCACCGACTTCGTGCCGTAGAGCAGCAGGACCGCGAAGATCACCCACGGCTCGTCGGTGAAGAACAGCACGGCCAGCGCCGGGACGATCGCGAGATCCGTCCAGATCAGCAGCGGCTTGCTGCGATACGAGTCGGCGACCCGGCCGATCCACGGCGAGAGCACACCCGGCGCGTAGAGGCACAGAAGTGCGAGCGTGGCGAGGGCGTCGCTGCCGGTCAGCGACTTCATCCAGATCCCCGCGACCAGCATCATCGCGCTCGTCCCGAAGAACGACAGCACGAGGCCGGCGAAGTACCAGCGAACCAGGTCGCACCCCCAGATACGACGAAAGGAGGCGAGCCCGGCTCTCCTCCCACTTCAACATATAGCGCACCGGGGGCCTTGCCACAAGACCCCACCTGTGCTTCATCATTTCCCGGCCAACGTCATCTACCTGGGGAAATGGGGAAGACTCCATGATCGACGTCATCATCGCCGGCGGTGGACCGACCGGCATGATGCTGGCTGGCGAACTGCGGTTGCACGGCGTGAACGTGGTTCTGCTGGAACGGGACCCGGAGCCGACGAAGGTGGTCAGGGCACTCGGCCTGCACGCCCGCAGCATCGAGATCCTGGACCAGCGCGGCCTCGCGCACCTGGTGCTGGAGCCCGGCACGACGCACCCGCTCGCCGGGTTCTTCGCCGGCCTCGACAAGCCCGCGCCGGAACGGCTCGACACCAAGTACCCGCACGTCCTCGGCCTGCCGCAGCCGGTCATCGAGCGCGTGCTGGCCGAGCACGCCACCGCGGTCGGGGCCGAGATCCGGCGCGGCGCCGAGGTGACCGGGTTGTCGCAGGACGACGAGAGCGTGACCGTCGAGCTGGCCGACGGCACGTCGTTGCGGGCGCGGTACCTGGTCGGCTGCGACGGCGGCCGCAGCACCGTGCGCAAGCTCGCCGGCATCGACTTCCCCGGCGAACCCTCGCGGGTGGAGACGCTGCTGGGCGAGATGGAGATCGGCATGCCCTGGGAGGAGGCCATGCCGTTGATGCTGGAGATCCGCAAGACGCACAAGCGGTTCGGCATCGGCCCGATCGGCGGCACCGGGACCTACCGGGTCATCGTGCCCGCCGAGGGCGTGAGCGAGGACCGCGCGATCATGCCGACCCTCGACGACTTCAAGCGGCAGCTGGTCCAGATCGCGGGCACCGACTTCGGCGTGCACGATCCGCGCTGGATGTCCCGCTTCGGTGACGCCACCCGGCTGGCCGAGCGTTACCGGTCCGGCCGGGTGTTCCTCGCGGGCGACGCGGCGCACATTCATCCGCCGACCGGTGGGCAGGGCCTCAACCTGGGCGTGCAGGACTCGTTCAACCTGGGCTGGAAGCTCGCCGCGGCCGTGCACGGCTGGGCGCCCGCGGACCTGCTGGACAGCTACGAGGCCGAACGGCAGCCGGTGGCCGAGGAGGTGCTGAACAACACCCGAGCGCAGATCGAGCTGATGAAGGTCGAGCCGGGACCGCAGGCGGTGCGGCGGCTGCTCACCGAGCTGGTGTCGTTCGAGCAGGTGAACAAGTACCTGGTCGAGAAGATCATCGCGGTCGCGATCCGGTACGACTTCGGCTCCCCGAACGACCTGGTCGGGCGGCGGATCGGGGACCTCGCGCTGAAGCGGGGCGGGCTTTACGCCCAGATGCACGCCGGTCGCGGGATTCTGCTCGACCAGACCGGTGCGCTGTCGGTGGGCGGCTGGGCGGATCGGGTCGACCACCTCGTCGACGTCAGCGAGGAGCTGGACGCGCCCGCGCTGCTGATCCGTCCGGACGGGCACGTGGCGTGGGCCGGCGACGACCAGCAGAGCCTCGACGCCGAGCTGACCCGCTGGTTCGGCACCGCTCGCTGAGGTCACCCGTTCGAGGCTCGGACGCGCTTTGTCACACTGTGCGGCGTGTCCGAGCCGACGACCGCCGTGCTGCTGCGTGCAGCCGAGTTGACCGCCGAGGGGTTGCCGCAGCAGGCGATCGACCTGCTGCGTCCCCTCGTGGCGGCGAACCCTCGGCACGCCGAGGCGTGGTGCCGGCTCGCGGCCGCCCACCTCGATCTCGGTGAGGCGGACCAGGCGCTCGACTCGGCCAAGCGCGCGATGATCCTCGACGGCGAGCCCGCGTGGCCGCAGCGGCTGGCCGCGCTGGCGTTGAGCGACCTCGGCCGTCCTGCCGAGGCCGCCGTCGCTGCGCGCGAGTCCGTGCGCCGCAAGCCGGGCGACTGGCGTTGCTACGTCGTGCTGGCCGAGGTCCTCGCGAACTCCCCGGACGGCGCCGTGGAGGCGTTCGACGCGGCGCTGCACGCCTCCCAGCTCGCGTCCACCGAGCCGCGGGCGTTCCAGGTGCTCGGCGACGCGGCGCTGCGCATGCGTGACTGGGGCACCGCGGAGCACGCGTACCGCGCGGCGATCAAGCTCGACCCGTCCGACGCCGACTCCAAGGCGAACCTCGCGACCGTGCAACGGCGGCGGTCCGCCAGGCCCGCGCCGCCGCAGTTGAACAAGCCGCAGGTGTGGCGGGCACTGCGGACGCTCTCGTTGCTGCTCGTCGGCGGCGGTTTACTGGCGTTGATCGCGGGCATGCCGCGGCCGACGCCCTACCTGGGGTTCTTCACCGGCGCACTGGTCTTGTGCTGCGTCGTCGTGGGCCTGCGGCTGCGTCCGTTCACGGTGTTGTTCGGCCTGCGCAAGCTCGTGGTGACGGTGTCGCTGCTCGCCGCGTCCGCGGTGATCCTGACCGGCTGGACGGTCGCGTTGCTCTTCGGCGCCACCACGATGCAGCCGCTTGTGCTTTCCTGGTTGTGCGCTGTCGTCGGTGGCGCGCTCGTGTACGTCGGGGGAGGCAGGAAGCGGTGATGCGTCGCAACGCGGTCGCGCTCGCGTTCCTGCTGTTCCTCGGCCAGCTGTTCATCATCGCCGCGCCCGCCGAACCGGCGCTCGCCGACGGCTCGGTCATCCGGCACGGCCACGACTTCGCGAACCTGCCGGTCACCGCGCCGAAGCCGCACAACCTCCAGGCAGCCCAGGTGCCGCAGGCCCAGCTGCCGATGGACGTGCCGCCGGTCGCGAAGCCCGCGCTGCCCAAGCGGTTCGTCGTCGCCTACACCCGGCACGTGCACCACCTGCCGCACGGCGTCCACTGGACCCCGCAGCGGGACCGTTCACCGCCTTCCGGTCGCTGAAACCCGTTTCTCAGCAACCACTTTCATCCCGGAAGGCTCACTCACCCATGTCGCGCGACAACGCGCGACGAGGGCTGCTCGTGCGCGGTCTCACAGCGCTCGGGGTCCTCGTCGCATCCGCTTTTCTGCTGCTCACCACAGATCCGCGCCTCGGCCTCGACCTGCGGGGCGGAACCCAGATCGTCCTCGAAGCCAAAGGGGACTCCGACGCCGCCGACCGTTCTCTGGAGGTCCTGCGCCGCCGCGTCGACGCACTGGGTGTCGCCGAACCGGTGATCGCCCGCTCCGGCGAGAACCGCATCGTCGTCGAACTGCCCGGCGTCCAGGACCCGGAAGAGGCCGTGAAGGTCCTCGGCCGCACCGCGCAACTGGTGGTCCAGCGGGACGGCCAGACCGTCATGACCGGCGAGGGCATCTCGGACGCTCAAGCCGTCCGCAACCCGCAGGGCGCGGGTTTCGTGGTCAACATCCAGTTCCAGGGCGACGCGCCGGCGAAGTGGCAGAAGGTCACCGGCGAGGCGGCCTGCGAACCGTCCGGCACTCCCGGCCGGCAGATCGCGTTCGTGCTGGACGGCAAGCCCATCTCGTCGCCTGAAGTCAGCCTCGACACGCCCTGCGGCGCAGGTCAGGCAGGCGGTGCCACCACGATCACCGGCCGGTTCGCCGCCGACGAGGCCAAGGAGCTGGCCCTGGTCATCCGTTCCGGCGCGCTGCCCGTGCCGGTCGAGGTGATCGAACAGCGCACCGTCGGGGCGACCCTGGGCGCGGACGCGATCGAGGCCAGTGCCCAGGCCGCGATCATCGGCATCGCGCTGACCTCCGTGTTCCTCATCTTCGCGTACCGGCTGGCCGGGTTCCTGGCGGTGGTGGCGCTGGTCGGTTACGCGGGCGTGGCCTATGCCGGGCTCTTGGCGGTGGGCGCGACCTTGACGTTGCCAGGGCTGGCCGGTTTCGTGCTGGCGATCGGCATGGCGGTCGACGCGAACGTCCTGATCTTCGAACGAGCGCGCGAGGAGTACGCCCGAAAACCGAACCTGCGCCGTGCCGCGGAGGGTGGTTTCCGTGGTGCGTTGAGCGCGATCGCCGACTCGAACGTGACGACGCTGCTGGCAGCCGGGTTGCTGTTCTGGCTGGCCACGGGCCCGGTCCGGGGCTTCGGCGTCACCTTGACCATCGGTGTGCTGGCGTCGATGTTCAGCGCTCTGGTGCTGTCGCGCGTGCTGGTCGTGTGGGTGCTCGGTACGCGGTTCGTGTCGAAGCGTCCTCGGCTGAGCGGCCTGCACACGCTCGGCTGGGTCCGGCAGCGGCTGTCGATCGTGCTGTACCGGCGCCCGTCGCGGTGGCTGATCAGCGCCGGCGTGCTGGTGCTCGTGGCGTTCGCCGGCCTGTTCGTGCGCGGCCTGAACCTGGGCGTCGAGTTCACCGGCGGCCGCATGCTCGACTTCACCGCGGGCGGCCCGATCGACGCCGGCCGGGTCCGCGGCGCGTTGTCCGACGCGGGTTTCTCCGACGTGGTCGTGTCCTCCTCCGGCAACGAGGTCTCGCTGCGCACCGGCCCGATCGACGACGCCCAGTCGTCGAAAATCGGTCAGGTCGTGTCCTCGGCCGTCGACGGCGGCGCCCGCCAGTCCAGCAACGAGCTGATCGGCCCGTCGCTGTCGTCCGAACTGCGCCGCAACGCCGTGATCGGCCTGGCCATCGCCGTGCTCGCCCAGCTCGGCTACCTGGCCGTGCGCTTCGACTGGCGCCTCGGCCTCGCCACCGTCGCCGCCCTGCTCAGCGACGTGCTGGTGCTGGTCGGGGTGTTCGCGTGGATGGGCAAGACCGCCGACGGCGTGTTCCTCGCGGCCCTGCTGACCGTGATCGGCTACTCGGTGAACGACTCCGTGGTCGTGTTCGACCGCCTGCGCGAACTGCGCGGGTCCCGTCTGAAGGCTCCGTATCCGGACGTGGTGTCCGACGCGGTCGTCCAGACCGTGCCACGCACCGTGAACACCGGCATCGGCGTGCTCTTCGTGCTCGCCGCGCTGCTGGTGCTGGGCGACGGCTCCCTGGCCGACTTCGCGACGGCGTTGCTGATCGGCCTGATCGCGGGCACTGCGTCCACAGTGGTCACCGCGGCTCCGGTGGCGTTGTGGCTCGAGTCCCGCTGGCCACGACGAGCAGTTTCGAAGAAGCGCCCGGCGGGGGTGCGCGCCTAGCGTCCTTCGCATGATTACTCATGCGCACTCGGTGACCGTCAACGTCCGCTCTCTGGACGAAGCGGTGTCGTTCTACGTGGGCGTGCTGGGCTGGGAGAAGCGGCAGGACAGCGACGAGGCGGGCATGCGCTGGCTGACCGTCGCTCCTCCCGGTGCCCAGACCGCCTTCGCGCTGTCGGTGAACGACACGCCCAACGTGTCCTTCTCGATGGGCTGCGGCATCTCGCTGATCACCGACGACATCGACGGGGACGTCGCTTCGTTCGAGCTGAAGGGGGTGCGGGTCAAGGCGGCGCCGGAGACCATGCCGTGGGGTGACCGCGCGACGTGGTTCTCCGACCCGTTCGGCAACGAGTTCTTCCTGGTGCAGCCGGTTTCGTAGCAAGCTAGGCGCATGACCTCATTCGCCGCGTACCAGAACGAGATCTACCTGCAGGGGCTCGGCGGCGCGGTGCCGCCGTTCACCACCGATCCGAACGCGCTGGAGCAGTCCGCGCGCGACAGGCTGGGGCCGGGGCCGTTCTGGTACGTGGCGGGAGGTGCGGGCTCGGGCGCCACCGTGAAGGCGAACCGCGCCGCGTTCGAGCGCGTGCAGATCGTGCCGCGGATGCTGACCAACGCCACCGAGCGGCATCTCGGTGTTTCGGTGCTGGGCACCGAGCTGCCGGCGCCGGTGATGCTCGCACCCGTTGGTGTGCAGTCGATTCTGCATCCGGACGGTGAGCTGGCGACCGCGCGAGCGGCGGCCGAGCTCGGTGTGCCGATGGTGTTGTCGACGGCCTCCTCGCACACCATCGAGGAAGTCGCGGAGGCGTCCGGCGACGGGCCGCGCTGGTTCCAGCTGTACTGGCCGAACGACCCGGACGTGTGCGCGTCACTGCTGGAGCGCGCGCGTAAGGCCGGCTACACCGCGTTGGTCGTCACGCTCGACACGTGGACACTGGCGTGGCGGCCGCACGACCTGGACCAGGCGTACCTGCCGTTCCTGCGTGGCGTGGGCACGGCGATTCCGTTCAGCGACCCGGTTTTCCGCGCTGGGCTGCAGAAGTCGCCCGAGGAGGACCTGCCGATGGCCATCCTGCGGTGGGTGCAGCTGTTCACCGGTACCGACAAGTCGTGGGACCAGCTGGCGTTCCTGCGCGAGCACTGGGACGGGCCGATCGTCCTGAAAGGAATCCAGCACGCGGACGACGCGCGCAAGGCCGTCGAGTTCGGAATGGACGGTGTCGTCGTGTCCAACCACGGCGGGCGCCAGGTCGACGGCGCGGTGGGGTCGCTGGACGCGTTGCCGTCGATCGTCGAAGCCGTGGGGGAGCAGGTCGACGTGTTGTTCGACTCAGGCATCCGGACCGGTGCGGACATCGTGAAGGCGCTGGCCCTGGGGGCCAAGGCCGTGATGGTCGGACGGCCGTTCGCCTACGGGTTGGCGCACGGCGGTCAGGTCGGGGTGCGGCACGTGTTGCGCAGTCTGCTCGCGGACTTCGACCTGACGCTCGGGCTGTCGGGTCACCGCAGCCCGGCCGAGCTGGGCCCCGACGCGCTGCGGTTCTCCTGACGACTTCGGCCGGGCCACAGCTGCGACCCGGCCGAAGTGGCGTTCTCCTGACTGTCCTTACGGCATGGTCGCGGTCATCCGCGCCAACGTGCCGAAGTCGGCTGGCTGCACCCGCAGCCAGCCTTCGCTCTTGGCCGCGATGTACCGCCCGTTCGGCGTGTCGATGAACGTGAGCGGTGCGACGCAACGCTGCTTGCGCCCCAGGTGGTCGCGCTTGGCCGAGTAGACCTGGCCGCCGCCCGTGCGCGGCTGCCCCATGATCTCCTTGAGCTGCGCGACCAGGTGGTCGTTCGGCGTGCTGGTCGGACGGCTCTGCTGCATGAACGAGCCGGTGTCCTCGTACGACTGCCGCGGTTTGGGCTTCATCGCGTCCTCGGGCAGCGTGATCGGGCTGCCCTTGCCCGCCGGTACCGGGGGCAGCGCGCCGACCAGTGCCTGCGGTGCCTCGTCCGGACGGACCGGTTCGAGCACGAACTGCTGGTCCGGCGTCAGCACGATCCGCAGCGCGTCCTGGCCGTTCGTCACGACCAGCACGCTCTGTTGCGGGCCGTCCTTCAAGCTGAAGAACGCCCAGTACTCCACACCCGCCTCGACCACGAGCCGCAGCGCGTTGGCCAGGTCCGGGTGGACCTGGTTGCCGCGCGCGAGCCCGTACTGCTCGAGGTGCGCCCAGGCCGAGCGCTGCAGCCGTTCGAGCTCGCTCACGTCGCCCGACTCGAGGAGATCCTCGTCGAAGTCGACCTGGGTGAGCAGCGCACGGTGCAGCGACGGCAGACCCGCGGCCTGCCACGCCTGGTAAAGCGCCGTGACAGGGATGGCGACCCTGCTTCTCAGCACGTTCTCTCCTTAGCCGCCGATGACCGGCGGAGCCACCATCGTTCCGTCACCGAAGATGTCCTCGGTCTCCTGCAAGTAGGACGCGGACTTGTGCTCCTTGTCCTCCTCGCCCTCACCGCGACCGGCACCGGCACCCATACCGCCGGCACCCATGCCCGCACCGCCCCGGCCACCAGCCCCGGCCGCCCCGGAACCGGCCGGCCCGAAGCCACCGGCACCGCCACGCCCTTCACCGGCCACACCTGCAGCGCCACCGAACCCGCTACCGCTGCCCATGGCACCAGGCCCACCGAGGCCACCGGCCCCACGAGCCGCCGCGGCACCACCAAGCCCACCGCCGCCGCCACCGCCGCCACCACGACCACCACCGGTACCGCCGCCACCGCCGGGCCCGCCGCCGAGCCCACGTCCACCAGCGTTGGGGCCGTTGGGCCGGTTGCGCGGGTCGTTGGGGTCGAACCGGCCGCGGTTGCGCGGGTCGTTCGGGTCGAACCGTCCGCCGGGCGGGATGCTGGGGTCGCCACCGGGAGGCCGGTTGCGCGGGTCGTTCGGGTCGCCGGGCGGGAACTGCGTCTGCGGGGCACCAGGCTCGAGCCACGACGGGTTCGTGCTGTCCGTGGGCGGCTTCCACCCGGACTGGTTGGTCTGGTCCTGGGAGCCGCTCCGGTCGCCGCCGCCGGTGCCGGTACCGATGTTCGGTGTCGGCGTCTGCTTCTGGTTGACCTCGCTGATCTTCTTCTCGCCGCTGCCGCCCTGCTGTTCCATGTTGGCGTCATCGGCGTTCGGCGAGATGAATGTCGGCATGGAGCTCGTGCTAGTTGTCACCGCGTCCCCGTACTGCGTGAACGCCCGCATGTTCGCTTCGCTGACCTGCTGGTTCTTCTCGACCGCTTCGTCGTAGTCGGTTTCCCAGAAGGCCAGGTCGTTCAGGAACGGCTTGTCCGGAACGGTCGGAGGCTTCGACATCGCGTTCTTGGCGTTCGCGTACGCCTGTCCCACGGAGTCCGAAGTCGTCGCCGCAGAGGTCGCGGACTGCCCGGTGACGTCCGCCCAGGTGGCAAGCGGGGAGGTGTTGCTGCGGGCAGCGTCACCCGCTGCGCCTTCCCACGAGGCACCGGAGTCCTTGACGGCCTTTTCGATCAGCCTCGAGACGTCGGTGTGGCCGGTCGACAGGTCACGCCAGGCTTGCGCGGACGGCGCCGTGCTCTGACTCGGCCCCTTGCCGTTCTCGAACCACTTGTAAACCGTTTCACCGCCCGCGAAGGGAAGCACCGCGAAACCAGTGATGTTCGGCTCATCCCCAGCCATGTCCGCTATCCCTTCAGTGTCTCGATGGCCATCGTCGCGACCGATTCGACCTCGGTGCAGGCGGGCTTGGCAGCTCGTTCGGCGGCTGCGATCCGGGCGTCCACCGTGACGGAGTCGGTCTTGCTGACCTCGATGATCGCCCTGCAGTGCAGGGTTCCGTCAGTGGAGTCGTTGACGATCACGCGCACGTCGCCGATCTTCTTGTCGGTGAAGATCGGGCTGCTCTTGACGTTGCTGACCATGCTTTCCACGTCTTTGTCCTCAGTCACGTAGACCATGTACGTGGAGTTCTCCGTGGCGACCTTGCCCGCCCACTCGCACGTGGGGCCGAGAGTGCTGGTACCGGGCTTCGGCGAGCCCACGCCCCCGAGCTTGGCCACCTGGGCCGAGGTGAGGATGTCGCACGGCTTGCTGACGAACTTGGCGATGCTGAGTCCCGAAGACGAGCCGTCGCTCGTGGGTGTGGTGCTGGTCTGCTCTGCACCGGTCGGGGCCGTCGTGTTGGGGTTCCCCCCGGTCTTCTCCGAGCACCCGGCCAGGGCACCGACGGCGAGGACGGCGGTCAACAGAGCGGTCATGCGCTTCAAGATCGTGTCAGCCCTTCATCGCGGTCTTGGCGGCGTCGTCGGTACCCCGGTACTCGGCCAAGGCCTTCTTGATGTTCTCGATCGTCTTCTCAAGCGCCTTGATCGCGGCGTCGTTGGCCCACATGTAACCGCCGGCCTGCGGTCCCGCGGACTTCCGCATCTGCAAGGTCGCCCAGCCGCTGTAGGGGTCCGGGCCCGGGGCGCCTGACTGCGTCAGCTCGTCGCCCTTCCTGCTGAGCTCGGTCAACTTGGTGATCGCGTCCTGCAGGCCGTCGATCATCTTTTGGGCCTGGTCAGGGTCGACGCTGAACCTCGCGGTCCCAGCTCCAGCCGCTCCGGCCTTGGCCCCCGCGGCTGCGGCCGCACCCGCAACGGCCCCCGCCGCGGCGCTGACCGCCGGCACGATCGCGTCGAACATCAGCATCTCAGCCAGCTCCCCTCAGAACTCCACACCCCTGTTAGAGGATATTCGCATAGGTCCGGTTCCAAGCGCGGGTGAAACGAGTGACCCCGACCAGGTCACATGGCCGTTTCGTGCAAGACCCGCCGCGGCGAGGCGCCTACGTTCGAGACATGATCGAACAAGCGAGGAACTTCATCTGGCACAACGCCCGCACGCTGGAACAGCGCTGGTTCGAGCACGCCTTCTCCGGTGGTGGGGCAGAACACGTGGTCCAGGCCGTGCTGGCCTACCGCAACGACGACGGCGGATACGGGTACGCGCTCGAACCCGACCACCGCGGCCCCACCAGCCAGCCGCTGCACGCCCTGCGCGCCCTCCAGATGTTCGGCGCGGTCAACGCCCCCGAGCACGCCGAATCGATTCTGACCTGGCTCGAGAACACCTGCCCGGACGGCAGTGTCCCGTTCGGCATGTCCACCTCGAAGGACCACCCCAAGGCGCCCTGGGTCGCCACCGACGACCAGGGCGGACTTCTCCTGACCTCCCAGATCGCCGCCGCGCTGCATGCGATGAACGTCACCAGCCCGTGGCTCGACCGGGCCACCGGCCACTGCTGGCAGGAGATCGACAAGCTCCAGAAAACTCACCCGTACGAGCTGCGCGGCGTGACGATGTTCCTGGACGAGGTCCCCGACCGCGCCCGCGCCGAACTCGCCGCCGAGAAGCTCAAGCACCTCAAGCCGAGCACCGAGGGTTATGCCGACGGTGAAGGTCTGGCGCCGCACGAGTACGCGCAGAAACCCACCAGCCTCGCCCGGAACTGGTTCACCGACGACGAAATCAGCAAGGACCTCGACGAGCTCCAGAACGGCCAGCAGGAAGACGGCGGCTGGAACTTCGGCTTTCCCGCCTTCACTCCGGTGACCCACTACGAATGGCGACCGATCGCCACGATCGAAGCGCTGCTGACGCTCAAGCGCTACGGCCGGATCAACTGACCCAACGGCACACCGGCCAGAGCACGGACCTCGCGGGCCAGGTGCGCCTGGTCCGCGTAGCCGGCTTCGACGGCGACCGAAGCGAACGGCACGCCGTTCCACGCCAGGTGCAGCGCGGCGTCGAACCGCAGCACCCGCTGCAGCACCTTGGGTGGATAGCCGAACGCGTCGAGGCACCGGCGCCGCAACTGGCGCGAGCTCAGCCCGATCTCCCACGCCGCCGAGCGCACGTCACTGGTCCGCAGCAACGAAGCGGTGCCGCTCAACACCGGATCCACGACGACGCGCGAAGCGCAGAACGCCACCATGTCCGAGAACGACGACAGCCGCGCGGAAGGCACCAGCTCCGCCAACGGCACCCGCTGGTCCCGCACCGCGTGCGCCGGCACCCCGAACACCGACGGGAACGCGCCCGGCGGCAACCGCACCCCGTACAACGTCCCCGGCGCCACCACGGCGAGCTGGGCGGCGGTGTCCGGACCGGCCACGAACAACGAATCGGTGGCCGGTGTCCACATCAGATCGGTGCACCCGTCCGGCACGACGCGCTGCACAGTCGCCTCGGACACCGTGCGCGTCCACAGGCATGCCAGGCCTGCGGGAGCAGGACGTTCGGCGTACACGCACCCATTGTCCCAGACCGGAACAGCACGAAGGGCCCGTCGGCAGACGGGCCCTTCGTGGAGTGGACGATACTGGGATTGAACCAGTGACCCCTACCGTGTCAAGGTAGTGCTCTCCCGCTGAGCTAATCGTCCGTGCAGGACGAAATTCTAGCGGAGGGCAGCACCAACACGCTCATCCGGGTCAGAGCTGGCGAAACCACGGTGCGGGCTGTCGCGTCAAGTGGACGTCGTGCGCCTCGCTGATGTCGGGAATTGGGGCGGGAACGGCTCTCCTCACGTTCCCCGCCACCGGAGCCACTGCGTGCTCATCGGGCCGTGCCTTTGATGAAACCCGCTCGCGCCAAGCGGGCGTGGAACTCTCCGCCACCGGGGCGGAGGAGTGATCGTCAGGGAGCCGAGTAGACGGCCACGTAGTCCACGACCAGCGAATGCCCGGACTCGGTGGCCTCGACAGGGGTCGGCTGGTTGTTGTTGAGAGCGTTCGGCAACGCGCCGCCGATCGCGAGGTTCAGCAGGATGAAGTGGCCCGCGTGCGAGGTGATCTGGTCCCACACCTGCGCGCCGACGCGGTCGCGGTTCACCTGGTGGTAGCGCTGGCCGTCGACGAACCACGTGAACGTCTTCGCGGCGTCGTCCCACTCGAAGCGGAACGTGTGGAAGGCGATCTGGCAGGCCAGGCCGGGACACGTCCGCGAGCTGCCGATGCCGTTGTTCTCGTTGCAGACACCACCGGGGGTGACGTCGCAGTGCAGCGTGCCCAGCACGGTGTTCAAGCCGTTCGAGTTCTCCATGATGTCGAACTCGCCGATGCCCGGCCAGTTCTGGTAGTTGCCGCGGAACGGCGAGCCCAGCGTCCAGAACGCGGGCCAGTAGCCCAAGGCCGCGTCGCCGGTGACGTTCGGCAGCTGGAGGCGGCCCTCGATGGCGAGCTTGCCGCCCGGTGCTGGCTTGAAGTCCGTGCGCTGGGTTTCGATGCGCGACGAGGTCCAGTTGCCCGCGCTGTCCTTCAACGCGGTGATGACCAGGTTGCCGGAACCGTCGAGTTTGATGTTGTTTGTGCTGTTCGTGTAGTTCTGGATCTCCCCGGTGCCCCAGTTGGCGGGGCCTCCCGGGTAGTTGTGGCCCAGGCTGAAGATCCAGTTTGAGCTCGACGGCAGCGTTCCGCTCTGGCCGTCGAAGTCGTCACCCCACACCTGCGTCCAGCCGGCCGCGGGAGGGGGGATCGAGGCGTTGGCCGACAGAGCGGCGATCGCCAGGGCGGTCGCCGCCAGGAGACCTGTGCTGGCCGCGACGATGCGGCTGCGTGGCGTCATGTTTGTAACCTCCATATCACGGGTGTAGTCCAGTTATGAGAGCGCTCTCACAGATGATCGACAAGCGCCCAGATGGAGTAATGGACCGAAAATCCCCAGTTCACTGGGCGTATTGAGATGCCAGTGTGGGTGACAGGATGCCGACATGGGCACCCCGAAAACACAACGGGGCGAGCCGGTTCGCGCTTTCCGCGAACGCAACTCGCCCCGAGTGGAGTGGACGATACTGGGATTGAACCAGTGACCCCTACCGTGTCAAGGTAGTGCTCTCCCGCTGAGCTAATCATCCATGTCGTGCGGATGACACCGTAGCGGACGAACCCACCTGGACGCTCACTCAGGGGTCAGGTGCCGAACTTCACCCAGTTCACGCTGACGTACGGCGCCGGCTGACCGGACGTGAAGGTCACGTACACGTCGTGCACCCCGCTGATGTTGGAGATGTTGGCGGGAATGGTTCTCCACGCGTCCCAGCCACCGGTGTTGCCGACCGCGAACGAACCGACCGGAGCCGCCGTCCGCGAGCCGAGCCGCACCTCGACCAGGCCGCTCACCCCGCCACCGGCACCCGAGGCGACACGGGCGTAGAACTGCCGCGCCGGACCCGTGCCGAAGTCGACGCCGGAGAACTTCAGATAGCCACCGTTCGCGATCTGGTGCACGCCCGAGCCGCCGTCACCCGGTGCCACCGAACCGCCTGAACGCTCGGCCGCGCTTTCGGCCTGCATTTCGCTGTACGCGGACCCGCCGCCACCCGGCGGGCTGGTCGTCGTGGTGGTGGTCGGGGGAGTGCCGCCAGCCGAGTAGACGGCCACGTAGTCCACGACCATGGAGTGCCCGGACTGAGTGGCCGCGACAGGGGTCGGCTGGTTGTTGTTGAGCGCGTTCGGGAACGCGCCGCCCATCGCGAGGTTCAGCAGGATGAAGTACCCCGCGTGCGACGTCATCTGGTTCCACACGCTCGAACCGACTCGGGCCTCGGTGACCTGGTGGAACGACTGGCCGTCGACGAACCAGGTGAAGGTCTTCGCGGCGTCGTCCCACTCGAAGCGGTAGGTGTGGAAGGCGGACTGGCAGGACGCGCCGGGGCAGGTCCGCGAGTTGCCGATGCCGGTGAACTCGCCGCAGGCGCCACCGGGAGCGACGTCGCAGTGCAGCACTCCCCAGACGGAGTTGATGCCGTTGACGTTCTCCATGATGTCGAACTCGCCGATACCCGGCCAGTTCCAGTAGTTGCCGCGGAACGGCGAACCCAGCGTCCAGAACGCCGGCCAGTAGCCCAGCGCGGCCTCGCCGGTGACGTTCGGCATCTGGATGCGGCCCTCGATGGCGAGTTTGCCGCCGGGAGCCGGTTTGAAGTTCGCGCGCTGGGTCTCGATGCGTGAGGACGTCCAGTTGCCCGCGCCGTCCTTGAGTGCAGTGATCCGCAGGTTGCCGGAGCCGTCGAGTTTGATGTTGTTCGTGCTGTTCGTGTAGTTCTGGATCTCGCCCGTGCCCCAGTTGTCGGGGCCGCCGGGGTAGGCGTGACCGAGGTCGAAGATCCAGTTGGAGCTGGACGGCAAAGATCCGTTCGGACCGTTGAAGTCGTCACCCCACACCTGCGTCCATCCCGCTGCAGGGGGAGGGATTGAAGCGTTGGCGGACATGGCGACGATCGCCAGGGGTACCGCGGCAATAAGAGCTGTCGTAGCCGCAAGGGTGCGGCGGCGTGGCCTCATGCGCGAGTGACCTCCTTGTCACGGGTGCAGTCCACCTATGAGAGCGCTCTCACAGCCGGCGGACAAGCGGCCGATCGGAGTAACGCCCGCGAAAACTGCTGGTTGTACTACGTCTTGTTTGGACTTATTTCGCGTCCGCGTAGCAGGTCACCGGCACCGCGTGCATCGGGAACCGCACCGCCGTGTCACCGAACAGCAGGCGCGTCGCCTCTCGGCCGGCCTCGGCGATCGCCTCGATCACCGCGTCGGCGTCCGCGCGCGGGCAGTGCACGAGCACCTCGTCGTGCTGGAAGAACACCAAGTGCGCCTCAGCGGGCAAGCGATTGCGCAGTACGCCCAGCAACGCCGCCGTCCAGTCCGCCGCGCTACCCTGCACCACGAAGTTGCGGGTGAACCGCCCCCAGTTGCGCGCCGCCTGGCGCGACGAGCGCGACACCTCGCCCGAATCGTCGGCGCCACCGGTCAGTTCGCGCCACGCGTCCGACGGTTGGGGGGACGTGCGCCCGAGTCGTGTGCGCACCATCCGGCCTTGTTCTCCGGCCTGCGCGGCGGCCTCCACGTACCCGACGGCCTCCGGAAACCTCTTGCGCAGCACGGCGAGCAGCGGTCCGGCCTCACCGGAGGTGCCGCCGTACATCGCCGACAACATCGCGATCTTCGCGCGGGGCCGCTCGCCCTTGAACGAGTCCGCGGCCAGCGCCGAGTACAGGTCGTCGTCCGTGCACACCTCGATCAACCGCTGATCTCCGGACAGCGCGGCCAGAATCCGCGGTTCGAGCTGGGACGCGTCGGCCGCCACCAGGCACCAGCCGTCGTCCGCGATCACGGCCTGCCGCATCAGCTTCGGAATCTGCAACGCCGCACCACCCCGCGACGCCCACCGCCCCGACACCACGCCGCCGACCACGTAGTCGGGCCGGAACCGCCCGTCCTGCACCCACGCGTCGAGCCACGTCCAGCCGTGCGCCACCCACAGCCGTGCGCGCTCTTTGTAGTCCAGCAACGGTTCCACTGCGGGATGGTCGACGTTCTTCAACACCCACCGCCGCGCGGACGGCACCTCGATGCCCGCCCGCCCGAAGGCCCGCACGATGCTGGCCGGGGCGTCCGGGTTGATCTCCCTGCCGTCGAACGCCTGCTGGATCTGGTCCGCCAGCGCCTGCAACAGCTTCGGCCGCGCACCTGGCGCCGGTCGCGGGCCGAGCACCTCCTCCAGGAGCCTGTTGTGCACGTCCGCCCGCCACGGCAACCCGTGGTGCGTCATCTCCGCCGCCACCAACGCCGACGCCGACTCCGCCGCGATCAGCAGCCCCAGCGCCGGATTCCGTTGCTGGGCCCGGAAAACCAGCGACAACGCGGCCAGCTCGTCCGTGTCGCCCGGCAGCACCACCGCCTCCGGCTCGAACAACGTCAGCTCGACGTCCTTCTTGCGGTGGCCCAGATCGGCCGGTGCCGGCAAGCCCAGCACCCGCGCCAGCGCCGCCGGCAGCTCGCGCGGCTCCCGGTGCCTGCCCTCGGCGCCCAGCAGCAACGCCTCGGTCAGGTGCAGGTCCCAGCACCGGTCGACCCGCACGCCCGCCGCCAGCAGCAGCGGATAGATCTCCGAGGTGTCCGCCCACACCCACCGCGGTCTGTGGGCACGCTCCAGCGACGCGACGGCCGAGGCGACGGAAGAGGCCGACATCGCGGGACCGGCCGGCGTCCCGTCGTCGTGCAGCTTCTGCCATCGCCCGGCGCCGCCCGCTTCGAGGACGAGGGCAACCAGCACACCTCAGATTGTGCAGCGGAGGTCTGACAGTTTCAGTGCGGGCTGAAGACATGGCGGCTACTCGTTGGAGCTTCTCCAAGCCAGACAGCAATGGAGTGAAGGAAAAACGGGAAAAGACCACGATGGTGTGGTCTTCCTACCCCTGGCCTGACCACCAGCCGACTATGAGGCTGTGGACCGAGCACTCAGCGTCGCCGCACTGCTGGACCCCACCCATCAGGTGGTCCCCTTTCACGGCAGAGAATCCGAAGTGCACGCCCTCACGCTCTGGCGCGACAGCCCAGCGCCACAGGCGTCGCTGCTGCTGCACGCTCCGGCGGGCGCGGGCAAGACCAGGCTGCTCCAGCACTTCCAGGAGCAGTGGGACGACGACGTCCACGGCAGGCTCCTGCTGATCGACGACGCCGACCGGCTCGGCTGGCCGGACGTCTTCGCGCGGCTGCAGGACACGCTCCGGCACGGGCCGGCGCGCACGCGGGTGCTGCTGGCGGCGAGGACCACGGGCTGGTGGTGGTCCTCGACCCGCCAGCGCATCGCGGACTTCGACCACGAGGTCACCGACCTGGCGCTCGCCCCGACGCTGGAGGACCGCGCCGGGTCGTTCACGCTGGCCTGCCAGCACTTCGCCAAGCAGCTCAACGTCACCGCACCGGACGAACCGCCGCCGAACATCGCCGGCGAGACGGTCCTCGACCTGCACATGGCCGCGCTCACCACGGTGCACGGCGACCCGTGCGACGTGAACCGCACCCAGCTCGTCCGCCGTCTCCTCCAGCGCGACGACGGTCCCCGCAGCGGCCGCATCGCCGAGGACTACCTCGCCGTCGCCACCCCGGAGGCCCCGGACCCGGACCTGCTCGCCCGCGCGGCGCTGCGGTGGCCGAACCTGCGGCCGGGCCTCGACCAGCTCATCGCGGACAACCCCGGGATCGCGGGCGACATGGCCCGCGACAGCCTCCGCATCGCCGCCGAGATCGGTTCGTGCGCGACGGCCGAGCACCTCGCCCGGCAGGTGTTCCGCGACGAGCGCTTCGCCGTCGACGCCATTGGGTCCATGCTCACGCTCCGGCTGATCGACCGCGCCCAGGACGTCCTCGAACGCGCCGAGATGTACGGGATGCTCAGCGCGCGCACGATGTTGTGCGGCCTGCGCCAGGAGTCCGTCGAGGCCTCCCGGCAGGAGGTCGAGTGCTACCGCGAGCTCGTGCGACAGGACCCGGAGAACCGGCCGTTGCTCGCCGACGCGCTGGGAGACCTGGGACTGCGGCTCATCAACGCCCAGCGGCGCGACGAGGTCCTCGCGGTCTCCGAGGAGGCGATCGCGCTCTGGCACGAGATCGCGCTCGACGACCCGGAGACCACCCCGCAGCTCGCCTCCGCCCTCGAACAGATCAGCTACCGCTACCAGGCGCTCGGCCAGGACGAGGCGGCGATGACCGCGCTGAGCCGGGCCACCCTGCTCTTCCAGGAGCTCTCGAAGAACCATCCCGCGTTGTTCCGCGTCGACTTCGCCCGCGTCGCCGCCGCCATGGCCCGCCGCTTCCACGTCGAGGGCGAGAAGCAGCACGCGGCCGACTCGATGCAGCTCTCCATCGCGAACTGGCGGGTGCTTGCCCAGGAGGACCCGCGCTTCGAACCGGAACTCGCCCGCAACCTCGTCATGGCGGGCACGATGCTCGTCGACCTGGGCAGGGCCGAAGCCGCGAGCGACACGCTGAAGGAAGCCGTCGACCTCTTCCGCCGGCTCGCGATCGTCAACCCCGACACGTTCCGCGGCGAACTCGCCGACGCGTTGATGCGGTACAGCCAGGCGCTCGGCGATGGCCTGGACGCGGAGCTCACCGCGCGAGAGGCCGTGATGGCGTGGCGGGAAACGGGGGACAGCAAGGGCCTGGGCGTCGCCCTGCTCAACGTCTCCCGGCTCGCCCGCGATCTCGGCGCGGTCGAGGAAGCCGTCGAGGTGTACCGGGATCTGGTCGCGCAGGACGCCGTCTGGAACCAGGTCGACCTCGTGATCGCCCTGGCGGCGCTGGTCGAGCAGCAACTCCGGCACGATCTGGACGACCAAGCGCTGCGCATCGCCGACGAGTGCCTCGAGCTGTGCGGTCGCCTGCCGTCACAGCTCGTGGAGTTCTTCGGCGCGAAACTGGCCCCGGCGCTGGAGTCCGCCGCTCGGGCACTGTCCGAATCGGACCATCACGTCCGGGCGCTGCGGATGTCCGAGTTCACGGTCGAGGTCTGTCGTGCGCTGATACCGAGGACCCCGCCGACGACCTACCTCGCGGCCGTGCAGCAGCACGCGTGCAGACTCCGCGGCGCGGAACGGAAGGAGGAGGCGAGGAACACCGCGCACACGGCCGTTGTGTTGTGGCACATGACCGGGCTGGACCTCGATCGGCAGGCCGGGTACGCCGACGCGCTCACGATCTACGCACGGCTCTGCGCGGAGACGAACCACGAGATGGGCAAAGCACTTCGGCTCACCCGCCGCGCGGTCGAGATCCTGCGCGAGGCGGGTGAGCCGGTGAAGCTGGAGTTCGCCCTGGAAACGGCCGAGGAGCTCAGCTCGTCGTGAGCAGCGACCGCACGAAGAACGCGACGTTGGCCGGACGCTCGGCGAGGCGGCGCATGAAGTAGCCGTACCACTCGTCGCCGTACGGGACGTACACGCGCATGCGGTTGCCCTCGGCGGCGATGCGGCGCTGCTCCTCGGGCCGGATGCCGTACAGCATCTGGAACTCGTAGGAGTCCTTCGAGCGCGCGGACGCCAGGTCGGCGGCGATCGCGATCAGGCGCGGGTCGTGCGAGGCGACCATCGGGTAGCCCTGACCCTCCATCAGCACCTTCAGGCACCGCACGTACGACAGGTCGACGTCGTGCTTGTCCTGGTACGCAACGGAAGCAGGCTCCTGGTAAGCGCCCTTGCACAGCCGCACCCGGGAACCGGAGTACGCGAGGTCGCGGCAGTCCTGTTCGGTGCGCTTGAGATACGCCTGGAGCACCGCGCCGACCCACGGGAAGTCCACCCGCAGCTCACGCAGGATGCCCAGCGTGGAGTCCGTGGTGGTGTGGTCCTCCATGTCCAGCGTTACGGTCGTGCCGACGACTGCGGCTGCGGCACAGATCCGCCGTGCGTTCTCCAGCGCGATCTTCTCGCCGTCGATGGCCAACGACTGGCCGACCGCAGACAGCTTGACCGACACCTCGGCGCCGTTCGTGAGCCCGTGCGCCTCCAGCCGCGCCAGCAACGTCAGGTAGGCCTCGACGGTGTAGCTGGCCTGCGACTCCTCGAAGGTGTCCTCACCGAGGTGGTCCAGCGTGACCAGCCGACCGTCACCCAGCACCTCAGCGGTAGCCCGAATCGCCGCGTCGACATCATCCCCGGCCACGAACCGCTCAACCACGGGCCGGGTCAGCGGCGTCGACTCGACGAACTTCCGCGCCCCCGCACTCCGGGACGCAGCGAGCAGCACACTACGCATCAAGATCACTTCCTCGGGTGAGGACCATGGGGGGCACATTCATGGACTTGTGGTCCATGAATGTGCCCCCCATGGTTTTTGAGGGCTGGGTCAGCCCTGGTGCGGGTGGAGGTGGTTGGTGGGCGCCGCGAAGGTCTCCTTGATGGAGCGCGGGCTGACCCAGCGGAGCAGGTTGTGGACCGACCCCGCCTTGTCGTTCGTGCCGGACGCGCGGCCGCCGCCGAACGGCTGCTGGCCCACGACGGCACCGGTGGGCTTGTCGTTGACGTAGAAGTTGCCGGCGGCGAACCGCAGCTCTTCCTGCGCGTGCGCCACGGCGGTGCGGTCACGGGCGATGATCGAGCCGGTCAGGCCGTACGGCGCCGCGCTCTCCATCTGCTTGAGCACGGTCAGGTAGTCGGCGTCCTCGAACACGTGGACGGCGAGCACCGGGCCGAAGAACTCGGTGGTGAACACGGAGTTCGTCGGGTCCGAGCCGACGAGCACGGTCGGCCGCACGAAGAAACCGTCCGAGTCGTCCGCGGTGCCACCGGCGGCGATCTCCAGCGTGGAGTCGGCCCGCGCGGACTGCAGCACGCCCGAGAGCTTGTCGAACGAACGGCGGTCGATCACCGCGCCGCCGAAGTTCGAGAAGTCGGTGACGTCGCCGTAGATCAGCGCCTCGACCTCGGCCAGGAACTGGTCGGAGATCTTGTTCCACACCGAGCGCGGCACGTACGCGCGCGACGCGGCGGAGCACTTCTGGCCCTGGTACTCGAACGCACCGCGGATCATGGCGACGCGCAGCACGTCC
Source organism: Lentzea alba (assembly GCF_011067745.1). Classification (GTDB taxonomy): domain Bacteria; phylum Actinomycetota; class Actinomycetes; order Mycobacteriales; family Pseudonocardiaceae; genus Lentzea; species Lentzea alba. Next base: position 190,111 of record NZ_JAAMPJ010000005.1, on the reverse strand, counting down.
GGGTCCGCCGACGGGTGCGCCAGGATGAAGTCCTTGCCACCGGTCTCACCGACGATCCGCGGGTACGAGCGGTAGTTCGCGATGTTCGCGCCGACCTGTGCCCACAGCTTCTGGAACGTCGCGGTGGAACCGGTGAAGTGGATGCCCGCGAGGTCCGGGGAGTTCAGCGCCACCTCGGACACGGCCAGGCCGTCACCGGGCAGCAGGTTGATCACGCCGGGCGGCATGCCTGCTTCTTCGAGCAGCCGCATGGTGAGGTGCGCCGCGAACGACTGCGTCGGCGACGGCTTCCACAGCACCACGTTGCCCATCAGCGCGGGTGCGGTCGGCAGGTTGCCGGCGATCGCGGTGAAGTTGAACGGCGTGATCGCGTAGACGAAGCCCTCGAGCGGACGGTGGTCCGTGCGGTTCCACACGCCGGGGGAGGAGATCGGCTGCTCGGCCAGCAGGTTGCGGGCGAACTGCACGTTGAAGCGCCAGAAGTCGATCAGCTCGCACGCGGAGTCGATCTCGGCCTGGATCGCCGTCTTCGACTGGCCGAGCATGGTCGCGGCGTTGAGCGTCTGCCGCCACGGTCCGGCGAGGAGGTCGGCGGCCCGCAGGAGGATCGCCGCGCGGTCGTCGAACGACATCGCGCGCCACGCCGGGGCGGCCTCGCGGGCCGCGCGCAGGGCGTCGTGAGCGTCCTGCTGGGTCGCGCCGGCCAGGGTGCCGAGGACCGAGCGGTGGTTGTGCGGCTGGACGACGTCGAAACGCTCACCGCCACCCATGCGCTGTTCGCCACCGATGGTCAACGTCAGCTCGAGCGGCTCCTTCTGCAGCTCGGCCAGCTTGGCCTGCAGCTCAGCGCGCTCCGGGGTGCCGGGGGCGTACTGCAGGACCGGCTCGTTGACCGGGGCGGGAACCTGGGTGACCGCGTCCACTCGCAACTCCTCTTCTGATCGGTGCCTGAACCGTAAGTCCGCGCAGGTCACCGCCCGTTGTGCAACAGGCCAAGATTCACCTCTCCGGATGTACGATCGGACAGTTATGAGCCTCCGGCACATCCTGATCGCGCTCGGCGATCCACTCGTCGAACTGCAGGTCGCCCCCAACGGCCTGGAGGTCGACGTGCGCGATGTCGTGATCATGGATCCGGACGACCCGCCGGACGTCGCCGCCGGAGATCTGGCGTTGCTGATCGGGGCACGTGGCCGAGCCGCATTGCCGCTGGTCAGGGCCGCCGGACGGGCGAAAGCAGCCGCCGTCGCGGTCAAGGAGTCGTCGCAGGCTCTCGAACAGGCCGCGGTCGACGCCGGGGTGGCGTTGCTGGAGGTCCGGCCCGAGGTGCGCTGGGGACACCTGGAGTCGCTGGCCAAGGGCGTGCTGACGACCACGACCGACGACGGCGAGGTCCTCGGCGACCTGTTCGCGCTCGCGCAAACGATTGCGACCCTGACCGGCGGCATCGTCAGCATCGAGGACACCGCGAGCCGCGTGCTCGCCTACTCCCGGTCGTCCGACGAGGTCGACGAACTGCGCCGGCTCTCCATCCTCGGCCGCCAGGGCCCCGAGCCGTACCTGAAGATGCTGCGCGAGTGGGGCGTCTACAACCTGCTCCGCTCTTCGGAAGAAGTGGTGCGGATCGACGAACGCCCGGAGCTCGGCATCCGCCGCCGCATCGCCGTCGGCATCCACGCCGGCGCCCAGCCGCTCGGCACGATCTGGGTGCAGGAGGGCGACCAGCCGCTGACCGAGCAGGCGGAACGGGCGCTGCTCGGTGCCGCCCGCGTCACCGCCCCGCACCTGATCCAGCAGCGCAACCAGCCCACGTCGAGGTTCCGCGAGAACCTCCTCGCCGCGCTGCTGACCGGTCGGATGGACGCCACGACGGTCGCCGGTCAGATCGGCGCCGACCCCGGCAAACCCGCCGCGGTCGTGGTCTTCGCGTTGCGCGGCGGCGAAGGCGACCGCAGCGAACACGAACTCCGCCGCGCCGAGATGACCGGCCTGATCTCCGTGCACGCCGCCGCGTACCGGCGCAGCGCCCTGGTCAGCGAGTCCGGTGGCCGCACCTACGTGTTGTTGCCGGACCTGGCCCCTCACGCCCAGTTGCTGAACCTGACGCGGGAGATCGTCACCACGGCTCGGCGACACCTGCACACGTCCGTGCAGGCCGCGGTCGGCTCCACCGTGTCCACTTTGGACGAGGTGCGGATCTCCCGGCAGGAAGCCGAACGCGTGCTGGACGCGATGGCCCGCGACCTCGACGCCGAGGTGGCGACGCTCGCCGACGTCCGGTCACAGGTGCTGGTGAGCGAGATCCTGGCTTTGTTGCAGGACAATCCGCGCATCCGCGATCCCCGGATCGAGGCGCTCGACCCGGAGCTCGCGAAGTCGTTGCTGGCGTACCTCGACGCGCTGGGTGACGTGCGGGCCGCCGCGGAACGGCTGCACGTCCACCCGAACACGTTGCGGTACCGGTTGAAGCGGATCGACCTGGACCTCGACGACCCGCTCGTCCGGCTCATCGCGCAGCTTCAGCTCAGGATGCGGTAGAGCAGCGCGCGTTCCGCGATCGTCCACGTCGTCGTGGTGAGCAGGTACAGACCGGCGGCCAGCGGCAGGTACGCGGCCACCAGGATCGTGCCGAACGGCAGCACCTTGATCAACCCGGTCATGAACCCCGGCTGAGGCGTGGTGGTCATCCGCGACTGCTGCCACTTCACGGTCACGTAGGCCACCACCGCGAGCAGGGCGAACAGCACGAAGAACGCCCAGCTGAAAGTGCTCAGGAAATGAGCACTTAGCGGAACCCCGAAAATCGTCCCCGCCAACAGGGGGTTGGGGGTGGTGACGACCTGGTACATGACCATGAAGAACGGTGCGGTGGCGAGCATCGGCAGCATGCCCGCGAACATCGACACGCCGTTGCGCTTGTAGACCTTCTGCGACTCCTCCGAGAACCGGACGAGGTCCTTGCCGTACTTCTTCTGCAGCTTCTGGATTTCCGGGGCGAGCTTGGCCTTGGCCTTCTCGCCGCGCACGGCGGCGCGGGCCAGCGGGTGCAGCATCAGCCGCACCGCCATGGTGAACACGATGATGGCGAGCGCGGGCATGCCGAAGCTCGCCAGGGCAGCGCCCAGGTCAGCGAACAAGGGTTGGTTCTCCGTATCGAGTTGGGGATTTCGCGGACGTGTCAGAACGTCCGGCATCCCGGTGCTCGAGGACGGGGCCGACCAGCGGCATCTGGGTTGCGCAGCCGTAGTTGGGCTGTGCGTTGGGCGCGTTCGCGGATCGACAGCGATCGCGCTGGTGCTGCTGTCCGCGGCACCAGCGCGACGACCACGATCAACGCCAGGGCGAGCGCGGTCACGGCCGCGACGACCTCGGTCGGCGAGGAGAACAACGTGAAGGCGTAGAGGGCAGGCAGGAAGACCGCGAGCACCAGCATCGCTCGGTTCCTGGTCTCCGGCCGCCACATGTCGCCGAGGTTACTTGATTTCGGCGCTTTCCGTCCCGATCACTTCGCCCGCACTGTTGTACAGCGTGACCGAGATCGCCTTCGCCTTGGTCGGCCACCACGCGACCATCCACCCGTTGTCGACCGTCGCGGTCACCTGCTTGCCGTCGTCGGTGCTGACGCGAGCCTTGGCCACCTCGGCGCCGACCTCCGCGACCAGCGTCCGGCGTGGCTCGCCCTGGCCGGGATCGGGATCGCTCGTGCCCAGACTTCCCATGCGGAACCGGGCGGAACCGAGCGGTGGCCGGCCGTTGGGACTGCCACCGCCTCCGGCCATCTCGATGCCCTTCGGCGAGCCCAGACAGGACTGCTCGCTCTCCGGGCCGGTGAACAGCACCATCGTGAGGTCGCCGCGCTGGTCCACGATCGTCAGGTCGGTCGGCGTCTCCGGCCAGTCCGGCATGTCGGCGGTGGGGGACTCGGCGATCAGCTTGCGGCACTTCTCGACCACCGAATCCGCACCAGGGCCGGGAGCACGTGGCTCGGCGGTCCAGGACGCATAGGCGGACGGATTGGTCGGCGTCCACAGCACGGTCGTGGCGACGACGGCCGCGGCCAGCACGCTCGCGGGTACGGCGATCCGCCACCACCGCCGGCGCGGCTCTTCCTCGATCGCGTTGAGCATCGCGTGCTTGCGGACCTGCACGCGCATCGGGTCCAGCTGCGGGATTTCGGGCGTGACCCCAGGAGTGTTGCTCACAGTGCCTCCTCGACGAATGCGCCGCGCACGGTGTGCTGGGCGCGAGCGAGTCGGGACTTCACCGTGCCGACCGGGATGCCGAGCACCTGGGCGATCTGCGCCTGGCTCAGGTCCGACCACGCGGACATCTCCAGCACTTCCCGATCCCCGGCAGACAGCTTCTCCAGTTCGGCGATCACCGCCCTGGTCCTGGTTTCCGCGTCCACCCGCCGTGCCACGTCATCGGCGTGGTCGTCGTCCGCGTCGTGCGGCGGAACCCTGCCAAGCGCGGCCTCGTACCGCGTGCGAGCGCGTTGGTGGTTTCGCGTCACTCCGAGCGCGACTGTGTACAACCACGGCAGCAACGACCCCTCGACCACCACTGAGGCGCGTTTGCGCCAGGTTTCCAGGAACACCACGGACAACAGGTCCTCGGCAACCGACCACGCGCCGGTGCGGCGCAGGCAGTAGGCGAACACGGCTTGGGCGTGGCGTTCGAACAGCTGCCCGAACGCCTCGCCGTCACCGGCCCGGACCTGCCCCCAGAGTTCTTCGTCGGTCACGGACCCTCCTCTCTGCCCCGTCTATGTCCGCAGGGGGAACCGCGGTTCATTCGAGGCAGGGGTTCACGACTCGACCAGGCCTGGCCGTTCCGGGTGGTCGTAGCGGACGAAGAGGTCTGCCACCGGTTCGTAGTCCTCGAAGGCGGGCAGCGTCCACTGCTCGGTGGTTTTGCGTTTCAAAGCGCCGGGGGAGAGCCACAGGTGCACGGTCAGCTCGGCCGGCAGCCAGCGGTCGAGCAACAGCGTGCCGTCCACGATCACGACGCCGTTCTCCGGCAGGGAGACGTACTCCGCGCGGCTGGCGCGGTCGGTGGCCGCGTTCCAGAGCGACGGCAGCACCTTGCCGTCCAGGGCGGGATCGAGGACCTCGCGTTGCAGGCCGCCCAGGTCGAACCAGTCGTGCCGGTAGGAGTACGGGTCGGTGCGGCCGTGTTCCAGCCGCACCGACGCCGGGCGCAGGAAGTCCTCAGTGGACACCCGCTGCACCGCGCGGCCCAAGGTGCGTAACGGTTCGACGACGGCGTCCGCGAGCCTGCCCGGCTCGGACGCGGGTGCGCCGTCGATCAGCACCCGCGTGCGGCCGTCCATCGCGCTGATGCGGGTGACGATCTCGGCGACGAGCGCGTCGAACGTGAGCGGACGTACTTTCAAGGCTTCCAGTCCGCCCAGGCCGTGTCCCACCAGATCTCGCCCGAGGCCAGCATCTTCTCGATCTTGAGGCCCTCTGCCCTGATCGACTCGGCTTCCTCCGCCGTGTACTTGCCCGACGCGACCTGCTCCTCGAACTCGTCGAGGTCGCGCTGTGCCCAGGTGCCGTCCGGCGCCAGCGTGTAGTCGAGCGCGTGGTCGAGGGTCTCGAAGCCGTCCTCGACGCGGCGGTAGGGCGCCTGCAGGTTCAGGTAGTAGTTGCCGAACACCCGGTCGTCGCCCTTCCAGAACAGGTCGACGGAGTAGGCGTCCTGCGGGCGGTGCAGCATGAGCTTGCCGTGACCGCGCCAGAAGCCTCGTTCCGGCTTGTCCCACGGGTGCGGGTGGTGATGGTCGGGGTAGGTGAGCCGGGTGCCCGGTTCCACGAACACCGCGAGCAGCCCCGGCTCGTCGACGATCACCCTGGTCGGCATCTCCGACCAGACCTTGCCGTGCAGCACCTCACGCCGCACGACCACCTCACCCGGCGTGAACAACCTCATGCGCCGAATTTACGTGATCACGGCGGGCGGCGTCCTGGGCCATCATCCTGCGCTTGAGCGCGGGCACGGCGTTGGTGACGCGCAGGAACGTCCTCATGAACGCCAGCGCGATCCTGCCGATCACGGGCTTGTGGATCACGCCGTTGCCGTCCATCTGCTCGCGCGAGGCCAGCACGGCCTCGAACCCGTACTCGACCATCTCCCGTTCGTACTCGGAGATCGCCTGCACGATCTCCTTGCCGTGGTGGGCTTCGGTCAGCTTGCGGGTGAGCAGTTCCGCGTCCCGCAGCGCGGTGTTCGCGCCGATGCCGCGGCCGGGTGTCATCAGGTGCACCGAGTCGCCGATCATCGTGACGTTGCTCGCCTTCCACGGCGGCAGCGGCTCGGACGTGCGGACCTTGATCTGGAACAGCGTCTCGGGGTCGCCGCGGCGGAAGAGCTCGCGCAGGTTCGGGTGGACCTTCGGCGTCATGTCCAGCACGACCTGCCTGAGCTGTTCCTGGGTCATGCCCGTCATGTCCGGGAACTTGTCGTGCGAGGCCGCGTAGCCCCACATGATGTAGTCGTCCTCGACACCACTGTCACCTTTTTCTTGGCGATCGAAGCGCATCACGTGGATGATCACGAACATGCCCTTCGGGCCGTAGAGCAGCGTGACGCCGCCGTCGGCCTGCGGTGGCAGCAGCGCCGCGTTCTCCGGCGTGAACGGCAGTTTGGCCGCGATGGTGGTGATGCCGGTGTCCACGATCTTCGCGTGCGGCAGGTACTGCTTGCGCACCTTGGACTGCGCGCCGTCCGCGCCGACCAGCACGTCACCGGTCTCGGACGTGCCGTCGTCGAAGAACGCGGTGACCGAGCCGTCGTCGTTGCGGCTGAAGTGCGTGAACGTCTTGTCGAACCGGACGACGTCCTCCAGGCCGTTGAGCAGGGCCGTGCGCATCGCGATGCGGCTGACCGAGTTCTCGTTGTGGGCCCGGTCCGCGCTCCGGGGAAGCTCGGCGACCAGCAGTTCCTTGTACTTCTCGGTCCGCATGTTGATCCGGACGGCAGGCCTCGCGGTGGTGCGGACGAACTCCGCGAACACGTCCGGAGGTAAGCAGCTGTGCAGCGCCCTGCTGCCGTCCGGGCTGATCCCGACCCGGTAGCCGATCAGCATGCTGCGCGGCGTGCGGTCGCGTTCGAACAGCGCCACGTCCACGCCGGCCTTCTTCAGCCCGTGCGCCAGACACAGGCCACCGGTCCCCGCTCCGATGATGAGTACGCGCATTATGACCCCCTACTAAGTCTCTTAGGGGGAAAGATATTCAGTTGGTGAGACTCTTGTCAATCGTCCTGACTGAGTCTCCTCAGGCGCGCGGTGGCGATGGCGAGCCGCACGTCGTTCGCCGGAAGCAGCCTGACCAGCTGTTCCAGTGCCTCGACGTCGTGTTCGCCGGAGTCGGTCTGGGTGAACGTCCACAGCGCGTTCGCGTCTCCGCGGGCCAGGACGGCCTTCCGCACGCTGGTCGCGAGGTTGTCCCGTTCGTCCCGGACGACCGGGGCTTCGGAGCGGCGCAGCAGGGAACCTCGGTACCGGGAGGCGGCCAGCGGCACGTCGCAGTCCTTGAGTGCGGCCCGCACCGCCAGGAAGTCCGCCTCGACGTCGGCGGTGAGCCGGTACGGCCTGGTCGACAGCACGTCGGTGCCCAGCTGGGCGCGCAGCCGGTGCAGCTCGGCGCGCACGGTCGTCGGGTTGCCGCGCTCGCCGTAGAGGCGGAGTGCGAGCTGGTCGGCGGACAGCCTGCCGTCCAACGTCAGCGCGCTCAGGATCTCCGCGTGCCGCAAGGAGATGGGCACCTCGCGGCCGTCCAGGACGACCTTGGGTTCGGGGAGCAGGAACGACAGCGAGAGCACGCTCCGCCGGACGTGGCGTTGCCGGGGCACGCGCAGCAGGTAGCCCTGGGCGAGTGGTTCCAGCACCGCCTCGCGGCCGTCCGGGAGCTGGACGCGGTCGCTGGTGACGTCGACGCGGGACGGCAGCAGCCCGTACGGCTCGACCGCGACGACCCGGCCGGTCGGGCTGAGCAGGGCGCCGGGCTCGCCGCGCAGCGCCATCAGGTGCCGCATGTTGCGTGCGCGCAGCTCTTCGTCCTGCGTGTGCATCCGCGCGAGCATCTCCGACTCGGCGAGCCGGGCCGACGCCGACACCAATGCCACCATCGAGGGATGGACGGTCTCGATCGGGCCGCTCAGGTCGACGACTCCGATCGTGGAGCCGCTGTCGGGGTCGTGGATCGGGCTCGCCGCGCACGTCCAGTGGTGGTAGGTCCGCACGAGGTGCTCGGCCGAGTGCACCGTGACGGCGGAGTTCACCGCCAGCGCCGTGCCCATCCCGTTCGTGCCCGCCGCGTCCTCCGACCAGAGGGTTCCTGCCGCGAGGCCGACGTCCTCGGCACTGCCGCGGGTGTCGTGGGAGCCCTCGCACCACAGGATGTGGCCCTGCGCGTCCGCGACGATCATGATGTGCTTCGCTTCTTCCGCGAAGCCGAGCAGGGTCTCGCGCAGCACCGGCAGGCTGGGGTGCAGCGGATGCCGTTCGCGCAGATCGGGAAGTTCGTCGGCGGCGAAGACCGTGGGCGCGGTGTGCAGGTCGGGATCCACGTTGGCGGCGAGTGACCGTTGCCACGACGCGGAAATCACTGAGCGTGGCGAATTCACCGTGCGAGTACCACTCAACACGGCATCTCTGACTCGACTCAGCAACAGTGCGTGTTGCCCGGGTTCGTGGGCCACTGATCCATCCACGGCTTGCAACGAGCATGCAACGTTCTGCTGCCTATTTTCGCATTTCCCCTACTCATGCCAGTCAGCGGGCCGTTCATCCACAGGAGTCGAGAATGACGCAGTACGCGGCACCGGGTCAGCCCGGCAGCGTGGTCGCGTACCGGCCGAGGTACGACCACTTCATCGGCGGCGACTACGTGCCGCCCGTGTCCGGTGAGTACGTCGAGAACGTCACGCCGGTGACCGGTGACGTCTTCACGGAGGTCGCGCGCGGTACCGACGCCGACCGGGCCCGCGCACTGCACGCGGCCAGTGGCGCCGCGCGGGCGTGGGGGAGCACCACGCCACGGGAGCGCGCCACCGTCCTGGGCGAGATCGCGGACCGGGTGGAGGAGCACGCGACCGAGCTCGCCGTGGCTGAGACGTGGGACAACGGCAAGCCGTTGCGCGAGGCCCTGGTCGCCGACGTGCCGATGCTGATCGAGCAGTTCCGCCAGGTCGCCGCGATCATCCGCACCGAGGTGGGCGAGGTCGAGCAGATCGGCCGCGACACCTGCGACTACCGCTCGTTCCAGCCGCTCGGCGTGGTGCACGAGCGCCTGCCGTGGACGTTCCCGCTGATGAACGCCGGCCGCGTGCTCGCCCCCGCGCTCGCCGCGGGCAACGCCGTGGTCCTGGAACCCGCCCTGCAGACGCCGGCGTCGATCCACGTGCTGCTCGGTGTGATCGCGGACCTGCTGCCGCCCGGTGTGGTGAACGTGGTCACCGGGTCCGACGACCACCCGGTCGTGTCCGGCCGCTGCCCGAACATCTTCTTCTCCGACGTCATCGCGCGCCGCGACGGCTTCCTGGACAAGGCGCTGGAGGGTTTCGCGATGTTCGCGGCCAACCAGGGCCAGATCACCACGGCCCCCTCGCGCGCGCTGATCCAGACCGCCGCCTACGAGGAACTGCTGAACCTGGCCACCGTTCGCACCCAGCAGCTCCGGATGGGCGACCCGCTCGACACCGACACCATGGTCGGCGCTGTCGTCAGTCTTGCGCAGCGCGATCGAGTTCTTGCGTACGTCGAACGCGGCAAGGCCGAGGGCGCACGCCTGGTGACCGGCGGCGAGGCCTCCGGCCACTACGTCCAGCCCACGATCTTCGAGGGTGATCACCGCTCCGCCGTGTTCGCCGACGCCGTGCTGGGCCCGATCGTCTCGGTGACCAGGTTCGACGACCGCGACGACGCGCTGAAGATCGCGAACGAGGCCACCGCCCAGCTCGGCGCCGGCATCTGGAGCCGCGACGTCGCGCGGGCGCACAACGTCGGCCACGAACTGCGCGCCGAGCGGGTGTGGGTCAACAACTACTACGCGTACCCGGCGAACACCGCCGTGCTCGCCGACTACCGCCGCGTGAAGCACCTGCTGGTCAGCTACTCGGACCGCGCGCAGGGCTACTTCTAGGGGCTGCTTGGAGGGTTACTTCTTCCAGGGCACCTGAGTGCTCGCGTAGAAGTTGATGCCCTGGACCTTCCAGCGGGGTGCCTGCGCGCCGAGCCTCGGGGCGAACCTGTCCCAGTTGTGGACGCTCGCCGGTGCCCAGCCGAGCTCGGCGGCCACGGCGAGGCGCGGGAACGCCATGTACTCGATGTCGGCGGAGGTCCTGATGGTCTCCGTCCACAGTGGAGCTTCGACGCCGCGGACGCCGGCCTCTGTCACGCCGTTGAGGTAGGCGCCGGGGTTCCAGCTGTAGGCGTCCTTGACCTCGACGAGACCGGCCCAGTCGAGACCGAGCTTGGTGTTCTTGTTGTACTTCATGTCGAGGTAGATGCGGTTGGCCGGCGACATCAGGACCTTGTTGCCGCGCTGGGCCGCCGCAGCGACGTTGGCGTCTGACGTCGTGGTGCCCCAGAACTGCGGGACCAGCGAGGTGTCCTTGGTGGTCTTGATGAACTCGTGCCAGCCGACGGTGGTCTTGTTGTACTTCTTGACGATCGGCAGGACCCTGGTCATGAACTTGACGTAGTCCGCGTCAGGGGTGCTCAGGGCCTCGTCGCCGCCGATGTGGAAGTACGGGCCCGGGGTGATCGCGGAGACCTCCCTGACCACGTCCTCGATGAACTTGTAGGTGATCTCCTTGCTGATGCAGAGGGAGGAGAAGCCCACTTCGGTGCCGGTGTAGAGCGGGCGCTTCTTGTTGTCGCAGTTCAGTTCGGCGTAGCTCGCCTGGGCTGCGTTGGTGTGGCCTGGCATGTCGAACTCGGGGATGACGGTGATGCCCCGGTTCTGTGCGTATTGCACGAGGTCCTTGTACTGGTCCTGGGTGTAGAACAGCTTGCCCTTGCGGCCGCCGACCTCCGTGCTGCCGCCGATCTTGGTGAGTTCGGGCCAGCTGTTGATCTCCAGTCGCCAGCCCTGGTCGTCGCTCAGGTGGAGGTGGAAGTAGTTGATTTTGAACGTGGCGATCTGGTCGATGTAGCGCTTCACCTGGTCGGGGGTGAAGAAGTGCCTGGACACGTCGAGCATGGCGCCGCGGTGCTGGTACCTCGGGTGGTCGAGGATGCTCGCGCCGGGGACGGTCCACGGGCCTGGTTGCTTGGTCTTGGCTTCTGCCTTTGGCGGCAGGAGTTGGCGCAGGGTGGAGATGCCGTTGAAGTGGCCGGCTGTCGTGTTCGCTCGGATGACCACCTGTTTGGGCGTGACGTCCAGTTGGTAGCCCTCTGGGCCTGTTTTCGGGTCGGCGTTGTTGAGCAGGACGATGCCTTCGCCGGTTACCCCGTCTGTGATCGGGAGTGCGAATCCGGTTGAGGGGCGGAGGATGCCGGCCAGTAGTTCCGCGGGCTTGCGGGCGGTTTCCGGGCCCAGCTGGATTTTTGCTGATGCGGTGAGGGTGAAGGTGATGTCCGGGTGGGGCTGGAGCTGGACTGGTTGGGGGACCAGTTCGTTTAGAGGGGTTGCGGCCTCTGCGGCGATTCCGGTCACCAGTACTCCTGATCCGGCGAGCAGCAGAGCCGTTAGTGCGGCCCGCAGTCTTTTTGATGTCACGCCATCCTCCAGGGCAAGGGGGGACCTTGTGGTGGCGGCGAAGGGTCACGGTTTCAGGCGGCGGGTTTGGCTGTCAAGGTTTAGACCAATTGGGGTGGTCACCTTGCGAGACGCGAGTGGGTGGGGTGGTCCCGTCGCGAGTCGTGACGGGACCACCCCATCGGAACCTTGCGGTTCAGGCAGCTCGCCTCCGCCGTCGCTAAAAGCCGCTGGGGGCTAGAGGTGTTCCTTGGTCAGCTTGCGCCACAGGGTGGGGAGTTCCGCCTCTGTTTTGTGTGCCAGCTCTACCTCTTTGCCGTACAGCAGGCCGAAGGTGAAGCCGTTCTCGTCGCCTCGGCCCAAGTCCAGGAGGACGGGGCGGGCTACCACCGAGTCCTGGTGTTCGCCCAGGAGGGTTTGCACGTCCTTCGCGCGTTTGCGTAGGTGGGTGGCGTGCTTGCCCAGGGCTGGTTCGGCCACCTCGGCGCTGTAGCGGAGGCGTTTGGCTGCTTTGCGGGCCTCGTGCAGCGGTTCGTCGCTGTTGGAGGTGGCCAGGGCGGTTTCTACGCGGACGTCCAGGCGGTGGCGGGCTTTTTCCACCAGGCGGGGGAGGACGTCTTTGGCCTTGCCGGAGGCCAGTTTGGTCAGCGGGGGAGAGGTCAGGAGGGTGTCGATGGCGTTGAGGAGGGCGAAATAACGCTTGTCGTCCAGGGCGGCTACGGAGTCCTTGTGGGCCTTGGCTTCCAGCGGGGCGAAGTGGCGGGTCATGCGGGCGGCCACGTCGCCCAGGACCAACTCGGGTGGGAGGGCGTGCAGGGCGTCCTCGAAGCGCATGCGGAGTACTTCCAGGTCGCGGGAGGTGCCCAGGACTGAGGCCAGCCACTTCAGTTCGTCGGTGAGGGCGCGGGTGGCTTCGCGGTCGACGATTCTGCCGAAGGCTTGGAGGGCCGAGCGCATGCGGCGGGTGGCCACTCGCATTTGGTGGACGGCGTCGTCTTCGTTGCGGCGGACTCGGGGGTCCTGGTTTTGCAGGGCCGCGCGTTGTTCGTGGAGGTAGGCGAGGACTACCTCGCCTGCGGTGGACTTCTTGGTGATGGTGGGGATGGCGTCTCGTTTCACGCCGATCACCTGGGAGAGTTTGGATTTTGAGGAAGACGGGGTGATGCCTGCCTCGCCCAGGTGTTGTTCGACGGTGTCGAGGAGTTTGCGGTCGCCGCCTTCGCCCAGTTCTACTTCGATCTCGCGCCACGAGGTGGTGGTCGTCGAGGAGCCCATGGTTTGGGCGGTGACCACGTCGTCGACCACTTCTGCCAGGAGTTGGCCGTTGTTGTTGGTCAGTTGCCAGCGGCGGCGGTTGGTGCGGATTTCGGCCACCGGGGCCAGGCCGGAGCCTCGGGTGTGGGCGCGGACCAGGGAGGAGAGGTCCTTCGGGGGGTGCTTCACCGCGCGGCCCAGTGGGGCGCGGACCTCTTGGCGGGTGTCTTCGCCTGCGGGAAGTTTGAGGTGCCAGCCCTCGTCGTCGCCGCCCACGCGGCGGCGAAGGGTCACGCCGGCGCGGGCCAGGCGGTAGTCGTCGGTGTCGAAGTAGGTGGCTTCGAGGTCGAAGACTTCCGGGCCGGTGGCCACACCGGTGATGTTTGTGAGGTCCGGCAGGCTCGCGTCCGATGGTGCCTCGTACTTGCGTTCGGTCTCAGTAACAGAGGTCGCCATTTTCTATTAATACCTCGTTTTGTCCGAGTTCACCCAGTGTGGTGACGGTGCGTGAGGGGCAGGTGCCACGGGCGGGCGGAACGTGGCCTCTAATGCGTGCATTCGACGGGTACCCGCTTTTCAGGGTCTGCGGTGTCCGGTTCGCTGGTTGCGTGCCCACGGAGAAGGAACGGCTTGACGTGGTCGAGCCGCAGGTCGCCACGTTGATCAGTCATGTCGGTCAGTTGAGCGCGGAGTTGGAACGCGTCACGGCTCGGCTGACGGTGCTGGAACGGCGGCTGTCCGGTGCTGGTGATGGTCCGCTGGTCGACCTCGACGCGGTTGCCGACGACATCGCGCCGCTGGTCGAAGCGTTGCGCAAGGCGTGGGACGCGGAGAAGGAGATCCTCGCTGACCCGGCTCGTGTCGAACTGCGGCAGGAGGTGCTGGAGTTCGAGGGGCTCAAGGCCCGGCGGGACGAGGCTCGGTCCAAACTGGACGGTGGACGGGTGCCGCGGTTCGAGCGGGACGCGTTGTCGCACGAGGTCCGCCAGATGGAGTGGCTGATCAACGCGAACGAGGCCGGCGCCAAGCGGGCGGCCGAGCGGTTGGACGCCGACGAGGACGCCATGGCGGAGGAGTGGCGCACCGAGGCGGTGCTGGCGGGTGGCAAGGCTCGCGGGGAGATCAAGGACGCGGCCGCGCGGCGCATCTCGGTGGCGCTCGGGCAGTACGCGCGGATGCCGGTGTGGTTCCGGGTCGGGCTGGGTGAGATACCGACGCCCGATCCGTCGTTCTGGCTGGAGTCGGCGATCGCGGTGCTCGCGTACCGGCTCGAGTACGGGGTGACGGACGCGGTCTCGCCGCTCGGCACGCCGCCGTCGGCGTCGTCCGGCTGTGAGAACTGGGTTCGGCGCACGAACGTCTACGCGGACATCACGGACCGGCTCACGACGCTGGCCGCCACGTTCCACCTGCAGTAGCCTTACTGCAACCGCTGGGTTGCAGAAGGAGGTGCGCGTGGATCGGATCGAACGCGATGTGCTGATCAACGCGTCACCGCGGCGCGTCTGGGCCGCGCTGACCTCGGCCGAGCACCTCGGCACGTGGTTCGGCGACGCGGGGGCGACGGTGTCGGCGCTCGAGCCCGGCGGTGAGGTCACGCTGACGTGGGCCGAGCACGGCACCGGGCGTGCGATCATCGAGAAGGTCGAGCCCGAGTCGTTCTTCTCGTGGCGCTGGTCCGGTCCGTTGGGGCCGGATCCGGTGCCCGGCAACGCGACGCTGGTCGAGTTCACGCTCACGCCCACCGACGGCGGCACCTTGCTGCAGGTCGTGGAGAGCGGGTTCACGGGGCTCGACCTGCCGTCGGAGGGCCAGGAGAAGTACGCGTCCGGCAACTTCGGCGGGTGGGGCCACGAGTTGGACGAGCTGCGGGAGTACCTGGAGACGTGAGTCAGGTCGACGATGTCTTGGCCGCGCTCGCTGATCCGATGCGGCGCCGGGTGCTCGATCTCGTGGCGGCGAAGGGGCCGGTGTCGGCGTCGGCGCTCGCGACCGAGCTGCCGGTGAGCCGTCAGGCGATCGTGAAGCACCTGGGCGTGCTGGAGAAGGCGGAGCTGGTGGCATCCGTTCGGGCCGGCCGGGAGAACAACTTCTCCGTCCGGTCCGACGCGCTGGACGCCACCGCCACCTGGATGGCGTCGCTCGCCTCGCAGTGGGACAAGAGGCTGGCCGCGATCAAGAAGATCGCGGAGGGGTGAGTCCTCCGCCGACCGCAGTGGTCAGGCGCTGGGTGGGTGCGATCAGGCGGAACGCTGAGGCGTGATCGTGCCGCCGACCGCTGTGGCCAGGCGCCGGGTGGGGCGCGATCAGGCGGAACGCTGAAACCTGAACGTGCCGCCGACCATCGTGGCCAGCACGGGGATGTCCGCGATCGCGTCGCTGGTGCGCGGGTCGTCGCCGAGCACCACGAGGTCCGCGAGCTTGCCGGGCGTGAGGCTGCCCAGCACGTGCTCCTTGCGGCAGGCGTAGGCGCTGCCGAGCGTGTAGGTACGGATCGCCTCCTCGACGGTGATCGCCTCGTCCGGTCCCACCGCCCGGCCGCCGGAGGAGCGGCGCCGCACCATGAACTCGATGGCGCGCAACGGGGATCCGTCCGCGACCGGCCGGTCCGAGCTGCCCGCGACGGTGATGCCGTGGTCCAGGAACGACCGCCCGCGGTACATCCAGGGTGCCCGCCGCTCGCCCATGATCACGCTGTAGTCGTCGCCGTAGGACCACAGGAACGTCGGCTGGACAACGGGGATCAGGCCGAGAGCCGCGATCCGTTCGAGCTGGTCGGGCCGGACGAGACCGCAGTGCTCGATGCGGTGCCTGGCGTCGGCGCGCGGTCGTTGCCGCTGGGCTTCGGCCACCGCGTCCAGGGTGAAGTCGATCGCGCGGTCACCGATCGCGTGGATCGCGAGCTGCCATCCCGCGTGGTGGCCGTCGATGATCGCCGCCCGCATGAACTCCTCGGACTCCGCGAGCTGGCCGGAGTTGTCCGTGCCGGCGTAGGGCTCCGACAACGCGGCCGTGCGCGCGATCATCCCGCCGTCGGTCCACAGCTTCATGGCGCCCAGCGACAGCATGTCGTCGCCGAACCCGGTGTGCAGGCCGAGGTCGATCGCCCGCGCAATCCCGTCCGCCGGATCGGCGGCGACGTCGTGCAGCACGTACGCGGAAGCCATGAGCTGCACGCGGATCGGCAGCTGAGCGCGCTGGTAGGCGGCCGCCTCCAGCGGGCTGCTGGCGATCAGGCCCGCCCCGATGCCCGCCTCCGCGCACATCGTCACGCCCTCGGCCAGCACCTGCCGCGCGCTGTGGTGCAGGTCGGCGGTGATCTCCTCGATCGAGTACGGCAGCCGCAACGACCGCGCGGCCAACTGCTCGTTCTCGGTCAGCCAGCCGTCGCTGGTGATCTCCGGGAGCTGGTGCAGTACCGCGGAGTTCACCACGCACGCGTGCCCGGAGATGTCCGCGAGGTAGAGCGGCCGGTCGCCGGTGACCGGGTCGAGGTCGGCGGCCGTCAGCGGGCGGTCCATGATCCGCCGGTCGTAGCCGGACGCCTCGATCCAGTCCTCACCCGGCGCGCCGGACAGTCGTTCGCGCACCTGGGCCGCGGTGGTCAGCCCCGTCACGTCGATGGTCCGGCGCGAACGGCCGTTCCACGCGAGGTGCGTGTGGGCATCGATGAAACCGGGCAGCACCACGGCGTTGCCGAGGTCCGCGGTCTCGGTGGCGGGCAGGTCCGCGACCTGCTCGTCCAGCCCGGCGATGCGGCCCTGCCAGATGCCGATCGTGTGCGCGGCGGGGCGTGCCGGGTCCATCGTGAGGGCCCGGCAGCCCGTCAGCTTGAGATCGAGTTTCACCCGATGAGTCTTACGCCGTCGCGAGGACCGGCACAGGAGTGTTGGTCAGCACGGACGTGAGGATCTCACCGGAACGCACCGCGACGTTGGACAAGAGCGACGACGTTATGCCGTGCGAGTGCTCGGTGCCGCCCTGCAGGTAGATGCCGCCGCGCAGGGTGGACTGCACGCGGTAGTCACGACCAACGACCAGACGGCCCGCATTGTCACGTGCGCAGGTCTCGTCGAGCGAACCGAGGATCGGCGCGGCCTCGTCGTACCCGGTCGCGAGCAGCACGAGGTCCGTGTCGACGTACTCCTGCTCGCCGGTGACGAGCGACTGGATCACCGCACGCGCCCCGGTCACGGACTCCTCGACGGCGACGAGACGGGTCATGTTCATCATCTTCAGCCGTTGCTTGCCGAGGACCTTCTCCTGGTACTCGGTGCGGTAGAGCTGCGTGATGAGGTCGATGTCGACCACGGAGTAGTTGGTGTTGCGGTGGTAGTCCATCAACCGCTGCTTCACGGCGTCCGGCGCGTCGTAGTAGTGGTCCACGGCCGCGGGATCGAAGATCCGGTTCGCGAACGAGCTGTCGTCCGCGGGGCTGTAGCCGTAGCGCGAGAACACCGAGCACACCTCGGCGCCGGGGTACTCGCGATGCAGGTACGCCACGGCCTCCGCGGCGCTCTGGCCCGCGCCCACGACGACGCAGCGCTTCGGGTCCCGCAGCTCGCCGACCCGGTGCAGGAACTGGCTGTTGTGCCACACGCGGTCCGACAGCGCGATGCCCTCGGGCACGGTCGGGCGCAGTCCGGTGGCGAAGACGAGGTTGCGGGCGTGGTACACGTCACCCATGGCCGTGGTCACCTCGAAGAGGTCGTCCTGGATCGCTTCCACGCCAACGGCTTCGGTGTCGTAGGACACCACGTCGTCGACCTGCGCCGCGGCCCACTCGAAGTAGTCGTGGAACTCGACGCGCAGCGGGAACAGGTTCTTGTGGTTGACGAAGTCGACGAGCCGGCCGCGGTCCTGGAGATAACACAGGAACGAGAAGCGGCTGGTCGGGTTCCTCATGGTGACCAGGTCCTTGAGGAACGAGACCTGCATGGTGGCGTCGTCGAGCAGCATGCCCCGATGCCAGCCGAACGCCTGCTGGCGTTCCAGAAACACCGCGGTGACGGGGGTTTCGGCCTGCTCGTTGTGCTCGGTCAGAGCGATGGCGAGTGCCAGGTTCGAGGGACCGAACCCGATGCCGACGATGTCGTAGATCGGATGCATGAGCACCTAACTTAGGGAAGCCTAAGCTTACTTGGCAAGTCTCAGTTAGGTTAGCCTGACCGTATCGCACCGGAGTAGAGGAGGACACCCCCATGAGGGTCGTCATGTTCGGGTTCCAGACCTGGGGTCATCGCACCCTGCAGGCACTTTTGGCGTCCGAGCACGAGGTCGTCCTGGTGGTGACCCACCCCAAGGGTGAGGGCGCGTACGAGAAGATCTGGAGCGATTCGGTCGAGGACCTGGCCCGCGAGAACGGCGTCGAGGTCCTCATCCGCGAACGCCCGGAGGACCAGGAGCTGCTCGACGCGCTCAAGGCCGCCGACCCGGACGTGATCGTCGCCTGCAACTGGCGGACCTGGATCCCGCCGCAGGTCTTCGCGCTGCCCAAGCGCGGCACGCTGAACGTGCACGACTCGCTGCTGCCTAAGTACGCGGGCTTCTCGCCGTTGATCTGGGCGCTGCTCAACGACGAGAAGGAGGTCGGCGTGACGGCGCACATGATGGACGACACGCTCGACGCCGGCGACATCGTGCTGCAGCGCTCGGTTCCGGTCGGCCCGCGCGACACGACCGCGATCCTCTTCGAGAAGACGCTGGAGCTGTTCGGTCCGATCACCGTCGACGGCCTCGCCGAGATCGCGTCCGGCCGCACCGACTTCGTGAAGCAGGACCGTTCGCAGGCCTCGTTCTTCCACAAGCGCGCGGAGGAGGACCTGCGGATCGACTGGACGTGGACCGCCGAGGAGCTCGACCGCCTGGTGCGCGCGCAGTGCGCGCCGTACCCGAGCGCGTTCTGCTTCCACCGCGGTCAGCGCCTGGAGATCATCGAGGCGGAGGTGTCCGCGGAGGTCTACGGCGGCACGCCCGGCCGCATCTTCTACCGCGAGGGCGACGGCGTGGCGATCGTCGCGGGCGCCGAGGCCCGGCGCGGTCGCAGCAAGGCGTTGCTGGTCAAGAAGGTTCGCACCGCCGACGGCGTTGAGCTCAAGGCGCACGAGTACTTCAAGCACATGGGCGGCTACCTCACTTCGCAGCCCAAGTAGTAACGACGACATGCCGATCGCGGGCCGGTTGATCGGTCCGTGATCGGTATGCCCGATCATGAGCGCATGAATCGCGCGGCGGTGACGTCCCTGGTGGTCTTCGTACTGCTCGTGGCACTGGGCTGGTACCTGACGAAACTCCAGTCACCCCAGGACAATTCGCCCACGACGCCCGCGCCCACCGGGTCCGCTCCGGCCGGTTCGTCCGATCTCGGCGCCCTGCAGATCGCGCCGGAGAGCAAGATGGCGGGCTACAGCCGCGACCGCTTCCCGCACTGGGCCTCGCAGGGGAACTCCTGCGACACCAGGGAGATCGTGCTGCAGCGCCAGGGCACTGACGTGAAGACCGACAAGGACTGCAAGGCCGTGTCGGGCACCTGGAACAGCCCCTACGACAACGTGGTGATCAAGGACGCGGCCGAGGTCGACATCGACCACACCGTGCCGCTGGCCGAAGCGTGGCGTTCCGGTGCGGACAAGTGGACCGACGACCAGCGCAAGGCGTTCGCGAACGACCTCGGCGGCATCCAGTTGCTGGCGGTGACCGCGAAGTCCAACCGGTCCAAGGGCGACCAGGACCCGGCGAAGTGGAAGCCGCCGGTCGCGGCGTACGGCTGCACGTACGCGCAGCACTGGATCTCGGTGAAGATCACCTACAAGCTGACCGTCGATCAGGCCGAGCACGACGCGCTGGCCGTGCTGCTCAAGACGTGCTGATCACGGTCACGCTGATCGGCTCGGTGTAGGTGCCGGCACGCAACGCGTCGCGGAGTTCGTTCTGGAACCGCGGACGATCCTGCGGTGACGGCAGGGTCTTCGGTGACATCGCGGAGAACAGACTGCCGGCCAGCTCTTCGATCGTGTGCTCGTGGGTGTAGCTGACCGTCCACTCCTGCGGTGAGAACCCGGCCGCCTCCAGAGCGTCTGCATACCGCTGGCGCGCAACGTCGTCCGTCCCGCAGGCCGCGGTCATCGGGCGGCCGAACCAGTCGGCCAGCAGCTCGCGGATCGCCGGGTGCTGGCGCCACAGCGGCGTCCCGTTCGCGATGATCGCGAACTTCGCCGTGTCCGCCTCGCGGAACAGCCTTTCGTGGTCCATCCAGTGCAGAGCCTGTCCGACCACGACCGCGTCGAACCGGCCAAGCCCTGGCACGTCCGCATCCGATCCGAGCCGCCACTCGATGTTCGGCCGCTTCGGCCCGTGCGCGAGCATGTCCGGCTCCGGGTCGACCGCGACCACGTGTTCAACGTGCTCCGACAGCGGCACCGCGAGCTGGCCGGTGCCGCAGCCGAGGTCCAGCACCTGGTGGCCGGGGGTGAGCCCGAGCCGGTGGACCAGCGCTTCGATGACCGGTGGCGGATAGCCGGGGCGGAACTTCGCGTAGTAGTCCGCAACCTCGCCGCTGAAACCCAGCCCTGTCGTGCTCATGGCTTCGACCTTGCCCTGGCCGGCACGGTCGCGCCGAGAACTCTGCCGACAGCGGAACGACGCAGCCCGCCTCCCCCCCGGCGGGCTGCGTCGCTCACCCCCCCGGTCAGACCGCGCGCACCGACTCGAACAGCCCGGACAGCTTCCAGTGCGTCACGTACCCCATCGCCTCGGCCGCGATCAGCACGTCCAGCTTGCCGAGGTTCGTCCGCGCCGGCATCTGGTACGCCTTGCCGCGCCGCGCGTCGAGCACCATCGGCGTGGCGCCGGGCAGCGTGTCGGCGATCGTGTGCTGCAGGATGCGCAGCCCGACGTTCGCCGCCTCCCTGGTCAGCGGCACCTCCTTGGTGTGCACGAGCACGGCGTAGGTCGTCCCGTCCTTCTTGCGCAGCCCCAGGTGTGGGCGGACCTTCAGGGTCAGCTCGCCCGCGCGGTAGGTGGCGGGCTCGACCGGCACGCCGGTGGCCTTGAACGACGCCAGCCAGGGCAGGAAGCCGTCGGCGATCTCCTCGAACGCCCGCGGCTGGCCCGTGCGGTTGGCGTTCATGACCGCCTTCTTGAGCTCCAGTTCGGGTTCGGTGGAGTTGACCGCTCGTCGCATGGCGTCGCGGATCGGGTTGTAGAACCCGCACACCTTGGTGTCGGTGGCCAGGTACATCCCCCGCTGTTCCGAAACGATGTTGATGCGTCCACGCTGACCGCTCATGACGTACTCGGTGAACGACAGTGCGGTGACGCTGACGTTGTTGTCCGGCAACGTTTTCTCCCCTCGTACCGCTCTCTTCACCTGACGTTATCCGAGGGGTCTGACAAAAACGGCGCTGCTCCGAACGGTGTAACGACTACGTAGAGTTGAGCGACTACCCGGATAGTCGCCACTCAATGTGGTGGCGTGGACCTCAATCTGTAAGCGGACGGTGACGGACCGGATGCTGATCGCGCTGACGACCGTTCGTCTGCCGTTCGCCGACGCTCACTGAACGCTCACCGCACGACAAGCGGAAGTAACCCTGCGTAGAAGATCAACTTAGGAGAATGGGTCCCGCAGGAGGAATCACGGCGAGGGAGCACGATGGCGGTACAGGCGGAGCGTTCACCCGATAGAGCGGGTGACGTGGAGGTTCCGCAGCCCACGAGGTGGCGGGTCCATCCCGACCAGTGGCCGCACGCGGCGCAGGTGACGATCATCCTGGTGCTGATCGCTCTGCTGCTGTGGGCGATCGCCGTCACGCTGGGTCCCGATCAGGCGTTCATCGTCGGGTCCGCCGGTGTCGCCGCCAAGCTCATCTGCATGTACCTCGACACGCGCGTGCGGAGCTAACGCCCGTAGCGCTCCGCTGCCCGCGCCTTGGCTTTCGCCGCCTCGACCTCCCGGTCCTTGGGTGGCGCCGCGGTGACCAGCGCGTCGAGCAGTTCCTGCGTCGCCGCCGCCACCGCCGCGACCGCCTTGTCGAACGCGGCCTGGTTCGCCGCGGACGGTTTCGCCGCCCCGCTCACCTTCCGCACGTACTGCACGGCCGCGGCCTGCACCTCGTCGGAGGTGGCCGGCGGTTCGAAGTTGTGGAGCACCCGGATGTTTCGGCACATGGCTCCACTATGACCGCTGCGGCGGAGTCGCACTACGAGCGCTGTGGTGGCGCGGCGCGGGTGTGGATGCGTTCTCCCTGTTTGCCGAACAGGCTGATGATCTCGGCCGGGCGGCCGTCCGCGCTGCTCAGCGCGTGTGGCTGGCGGCAGTCGAACTCCGCGACCTCGCCCGCCCGCAGCACGACCTCCTTGTCGCCGAGTCGCAGCCGGATCCGCCCGCTCAGCACGTAGAACCACTCGTAGCCCTCGTGCACGCGCGGTTCGTGCAGCGTGGCGTCGCTGAGGATCATCTTCCACGCCTGCAGCGGCCCGATCGACCTGGTCAGCGGGATGCCGACGCGGCCGTGGTCGAGCTCGCGCGGCTTCATCGCGACCCGCGGATCGCCCACCTCGGGCGCGCCGACCAGGTCGTCCAGCGTCACCTGGTAGGTCCGCGACAACGGCAGCAGCAGTTCCAGCGTCGGCTTGCGCTGGTCGGACTCCAGTCGCGACAGCGTCGACTTCGAGATGCCCGTCATCTCGGACAACGTCGCCAGCGTCAGGTCGTGCTCGGCTCGCAGCGCGGCGAGCCGCTGCCCCACGGTTGTTGCCATAACGGCAACATACTTTGCCAAAACTGGACTGTCGACCGCACAGTCGAGTCATGGGATACGAAGTGGTCATCATCGGTGGGGGAGCGGCCGGACTGAGCGCCGCCCTGTTGCTGACCAGGGCACGCCGGAGCGTGCTCGTGGTCGACGGTGCCGAGCCGCGCAACAAGCCGGCCGCGCACATGCACAACTACCTCTCTCGCGACGGCCAATCGCCGTTGGACCTGCTCAAGCACGGTCGCGCTGAGGTCGAGGGCTACGGCGGAGAGATCATCAACGACACGGTCGTCGACGTGACCAAGACGGACGACGGGTTCGCCGTCGAACTGTCCGGACGCACGGTGCACGCCAAGCGCCTGCTGTTCGCGACCGGCCTGGTCGACGAGGTGCCCGACGCCCTGCGCGACCGCTGGGGCCGCGACGTCTTCGGCTGCCCGTACTGCCACGGCTACGAGGTTCGCGACCAGAAGCTCGCGGTGTTCGGCGAGGAGATGAAGGTGAAGCTGGTCCGGCAGTGGTCGGCCGACGTCACGCACGTTCCGACGGTGGACGCCATCGAGGTGGAGGACGACCGGCTCGTCGCGGTGATCTCCGGCTCGGAACGCATCCCCGCTGATGCGCTCGTGTACTCCGCACCGATGAAACCGCGCGACGAGTTCCTGCTGGCGTTGGGTGCCGAAACCGAGGAAACCCCGGTCGGCCCGTTCGTGCGCACGGACGAAAAGGGCCGCACGAGCGTGCCCGGCGTCTACGCAGCAGGCAACGTCACGGACCCCGCGGCCATCGTGATCGTCGCCGCCGCGCAGGGCGCCCAGGCGGCCGGAATGATCAACGTGGACCTGCTCACCGCGGCAGGCTGATCCGGAACGTCGACCCGTGGCCGAGCGTGCTGGTCACCGACACCGTGCCGCCGTGCGCCTCCACCAGGTGCCGCGTGATCGCGAGGCCGAGCCCGCTGCCACCGGTGCGACGGCTGCGCGACTTGTCCGCCCGCCAGAACCGGTCGAACACGTGCGGCACGTCGTCCGGTGCGATGCCGGTGCCGGTGTCGACGACCTCCAGAACAGCGTTTTCGCCTTCCTGGAACAGCTTCACGACGACCTCGCCACCCGGTGCGGTGTAGCGGACGGCGTTCGCGACGAGGTTGCCGAGCGCCTGCCGCAGGCGCACCGGGTCCGCGCTGAGGTGCACCGGCGTGGTTTCCGCCCGCAGCAGGATCTCGCGGTTCTGCTGGGCGTTCACCACCTGGTCGACCACGTCGTCGAGCGCGATCGGCTCGGGGTGCAGCCGAAGTGTGCCCGCGTCGGCCTGTGCCAGATCGTGCAGGTCGTCCACGAGTCGTTGCAGCAGAAGGGATTCCTCCAGCAGCATGGCGATCAGGTGCGGGTCCGGCTCGGCCAGCCCGTCCTGCGTCGCCTCCAGCCAGCCGGTGATGTTGCCCAACGGCGTGCGCAGCTCGTGCGCGACGTCGCTGACCAACGCCTGCCGCTGCCGTTCATTCTCGGCGAGCTTCTCGGACATCGCGTTGAACGACTTCGCCAGCTCACCGATCTCGCCGGCGCCGCCGTCGACGCGCACGGTCCGATCGCCCTCGGCGGTGCGCTTGGTGGCGGTGGTCAACGCGCGGATCGGGCGGACCAGCTGCGTCGCGGTGATCCACGACGCGAACCCGGCCAGCGCGAGAATTCCCAGCGCCACCAGGATGATCCGCTTGGTCCCGGTCGTCGACAGGTCGATCGCCTGTGGCTCGACACCGGTCGGCTCGGTGATGAACGCGTGCGCGTACTCGGCCACCCACGGCCGCAGCTGCTCCCGGCGCGCGTTGTCCATGCACTCCGCGACCGGAGGATCCGAGAACTGGGCGACCGTGGTCTCCCAGTCGAGCGAGATCGGCCCGTCCTTCGGTCCGAACCGGTAGTTCTCGGGCAGCCGGCTCACACACCCGGTGAACAGCCCGTGCAGCTCGGCGTAGGCGGCCGTCTCGGTCGGTGTCAGCGTGTACAGCAGGTCGCCCGCCGTGCAGTCCTCCCACTGGGACGGCCTGCCCGGCTCGTCGTTCGCGAGCCGCGGCCTGCGGTTGGGCTGCTCCACGATGGTGATCTTGTCGTTGCACTGCAACAACCGGTCCGCATAGCCCCGCAATTTCGCGTACTCGTCGTCGGTGAGCCGGAACGGCCCGGCCGCCCTCGGGTCGATCTTGCCCGCACCGGGCTTTAGCCACGAGTCGACGTTGAGCGGGTCGACGGACACCTTGGGGTTGACGGGCAGCGGTGGAGAGCTCGTGTTGCCGGTGTCCAGCAACGGTTTGCCGTTGCGATCGGTCAACGCGATGCGCCGGTTGAACGTCCGTGCCAAGTCGTCCACATCGGACTTCGCCGCAGCCCAGCTCCGGTGCGTGGCCGCCGCCTTCAGCAGCCCGTCGTAGATCTGTGCGTCCGTGGCGAGCGCTTCCCCCTGCTCCCGCCGGATCGCGCCGGTCGTCGCCTGGCTCGCGAGCCACGCCGTCATCGCGATCGAACAGGCCGCGATCACCACGGAGAACAGGAAGAACCGAACGAGCAGGCTTTTCATACGGAGTCCTTCGAGGAGAACCCATCCTTCATGGCGGGGACAGCCGTGTCGTCGCCGGGGCGATATGGCGTTGACGACCCACCCACCTGGGGGCATGCAGTGGGCTTGGTAGGTTGTGAACGGTGAACGGGCAGGTGAGGCGGGCGTTCAAGTTCCGGTTCTGTCCAACTGAGGCGCAGGCTGCGGAGTTGTCGCGCACGTTCGGCTGTGTCCGCAAGGTTTACAACCTGGCGTTGCAGGCCCGCACGGAGGCGTGGACGCAGCGAGGGGATCGGATCGGCTACGAGGCCACTTCGGCGTTGCTGACCGCTTGGAAACGCACCGAGGAACTGGCGTTTCTGGGCGAGGTGTCGTCGGTGCCGTTGCAGCAGGCGTTGCGGCATCTGCAGACCGGGTTCGCGAACTTCTTCGCCAAGCGTGCTCGGTATCCCAGGTTCAAGTCGCGGAAGAAATCTCGCCTCTCGGCGGAGTACACGCGATCGGCGTTCCGGTGGCGTGATGGGACGTTGGCGCTTGCGAAGATGGTTGAGCCGTTGAACATCCGCTGGTCGCGGTCGCTGCCCGCAGGAGCGGTGCCGTCGACAGTGACGGTGTCGCGAGACGCGGTTGGGCGCTGGTTCGTGTCCCTGTCGAGCGAGGACCCGAGCGTGACGCCGCTGCCCACAGTGGATTCGGTGGTGGGTATCGACGTCGGCCTCGACCATCTGGCTGTGCTGTCGACGGGGGAGAAGATCCGCAATCCGCGGCATGAACGCCGCGACCGGATGGCGCTGGCCAGGGCACAGCGTGCCTTGTGTCGCAAGCAGAAGGGCAGCAACAACCGGGACAGAGCCCGCGTCAAGGTCGCGCGTGTCCATGCCCGTATTGCCGACCGGCGCACCGACTACCTGCACAAGATCACCACTCGCTGGTTCCCGTCGTCCAAACTGTGCTCTGTCTGCGGCGCACTTGCGGCGGCGATGCCGTTGCACGCGCGCGTGTGGACTTGTGGCTGCGGCGCGACTCATGATCGGGACGTCAACGCGGCACGCAACATTCTGGCCGCCGGGCTGGCGGTGACAGTCTGTGGAGCCGATGTAAGACCTCAACGGAACCCTCCGGGCGGGCGATCGGCGGCGAAGCAGAAAGCCCCGCGGCGCGAGCCGTAGGACTACCCCTCGTTCACCAAGGGGAGGAAGTCAAACGAGCTTGTACCCGATGCCGTAGACGGTGAGCAGTCGTTCCGGCCGGCGCGGATCCTGTTCGATCTTGCGGCGCAGCTTCATCATGTGCACGTCGACCGTGCGTGCCGTGATGAACCCGTCCTCCAACAGCTGTTCGCGCGTGAACACCCGTTGCGGCTGGGCGGCCATCTTGGCCAGCAACCGGAACTCCGCGGGCGTGAGGCTCACCAGATCGTCGTCGATGCGCACCTCGTGCCGGATCGGGTCAACCACGAGGTCTCCGACCTTGAGCACGGTGGCGCTGGTCTCGCGGGCACGTCCGGTGCGCCGCAGGATCGTCCGCACCCTCGCCACCATCTGCCGCGGCCGGAACGGTTTGGTGATGTAGTCGTCCGCTCCCAGGTCGAACCCGAGCAGCACGTCGTCCTCAGTGGACCGTGCGGTCAGCAGCACGATGGGCACGTCCGACTCGGTCCTGATGGCGCGCATCACGTCGATGCCGTCCACCAACGGCATCATCACGTCCAGCACGAGCAGATCGGGGTTGCGCCGCCGCGTCTCGTCGATCGCCGCCCGTCCGTCGTGCACGACCACCACCGAATGCCCGTCGTGCTCGAGGTAGCGGCGGACGAGTTCCGCCTGGTGAACGTTGTCCTCGGCGACGAGGATGTGGGCACACACCACCGCAGTATGCAGGTCTTCACGACAGTCAAGCGGAACGCAAACAGGTTCTTCATCAGTTCCGGCGAGTCTCGCTGTCATGAAGGTGCACCTGGTCCTGGGGGCCGTCGCGCTGACGGCGCTGCTGCTCACGACCACCCAGCTGGCCGGCGAAACATCACCCGCGGCCGCACCGACCACGACAACTTCCCCGCCCGTGGTGTCTTCCTCGGTTCCGCCCGCTCCGGCAGCTCCGCCGCCGCGGGTGTACACGTCCAGCTCGGATCTGCCCGACGGCCCGGACTTCCCGGTCGCCGGCGCCGGTTCGTTCCACGTCGTCCAGGGCACGGGCGTGGTCGTGGGCACTGGTGGTCCGGTGCGCACCTACGCCGTCGAGGTCGAGGACGGCATCACCGTCGACGAACAGGCCTTCTCCGCCTTCGTGGACGCCACCCTGACCGACCCGCGCGGCTGGACGGCACGCGGCGCGCTCTCGGTCCGCCGGGTGACCGGTCCTGCCTCGGTGCGCATCAGGCTCGCCTCTCAGCAGACCGCGCGTGCCGTGTGCGGCTTCGAGATCCCGGTCGACGTCTCGTGCCGCAACGGCAACCTCGTCGTGCTGAACGCCGCCCGCTGGTTCCGCGGCGCCGTAGCCTTTCTGCCGGACCTGACCTCGTACCGCCGGTACATGGTCAACCACGAGGTCGGCCACGCGTTCGGCCAGAACCACCGGGCGTGCGAGGTGGCGGGCGGTCCGGCGCCGGTGATGATGCAGCAGACGTTCAGCGTGTCCAACGACGAGATCGTGCGCATCACCAACGGCGTGCCTCAGGGCGCGGTCATCCCGCAGGACGGGAAGGTGTGCGTTCCGAACGGCTGGCCGTATCCGTGACCTTCCTGGCCATGACCACCGTCGTGGTGTCTCCCTCTGTGGCGAACACCGGCTCCACCTGCTCGAACACCTTCCGGAGCTCGGTGGCGACGTCGGCCCCGGTGAACCCCGCGATCCTGCGGTAGGCCGCCCGCAGGAACCTGGTCGTGCGCGTCTTCCTGGCCAGCCGCACGTCGAAGACGAACAACCGCCCGCCCGGCTTGAGCGCGTCCGCCGCGTTCGCGATCGCCGCCGGCACGTCCGGCATCGCGCTGAACGCCCCGAGCGCCACCGCCGCGTCGAACTGCCCGGCACCGTGATCGGTGTCGCACGCGTCGGCTTGGCGCACCTCGACGTTGGGCCACTTCGCCCGTTTCCCGGCGATCGCGACCATGCGCGGACTGAAGTCCATGGCGACCACACGTCCTTGTGGCCCAACGGCTTCCGCGAGGTCGGGGATCAGGGCCCCGGTGCCGCACCCGATGTCGAGCACGGCCTCGCCGGGTGACAGGTCGAGCTTCTCGATCACGAGCCGGTTGAGCGATCCGGAGAACCGGTCGAGCACTCGGTAGTAGGTGAGCGCGGCGAAATCCCAGAACTGCATGACGTCCCCCTGACGTTTTGCAATGCGAACGCATCGTAAAACAGGTCGTGGGTAGGATGCAATGCGATCGCATTGGGGAGTGTTCATGCCGAAGCAGGTCGACCACGGTGAACGCCGCCGCCAGATCGGTGCCGCCGTGTGCCGGTTGATCGCCACGAAGGGCCTCGACGCCGTGAGCCTGCGCCACGTGGCTGCCGAGGCGGACGTGTCCATGGGGCGCGTCCAGCACTACTTCGCGACCAAGGACGAGCTGCTGATGTTCGCGTTCGAGCTGATCAGCGAACGCGTGGCGGCTCGCCTGGGCGCCGTGCACTCCGACGACCCGGCGACGTACCTGCGCGCGATCCTGCTCGAACTCCTGCCACTGAGCCCCGCCGCCCGCGCCGAGGCTCCGGTGCTGGCGGCGTTCCTGGCGCAGGCCGTGGTCGAACCGCGCCTCGGGCAGCCGTTGCGCGAGGGCAACGACGAGATGGTGACCTGGCTGGCGGGGATGATCACGGCGGTGCGGCCGGGCGGTGATCCGAGGCGGGACGCGATGGCGTTGCTGGCGTTCGTCGACGGCCTGATGCTTCAGGTGCTGATCGGCCAGGTGACACCGGCGGCGGCGGAAGACCTGGTGGAACACCAACTTTCGCGTGTGCTCACCTGTGGTTGATGTCCATTTTCATAACCTGTCGGGATGGATGTGGACACCAGGCTGCTGCGGTACTTCGCCGCCATCGCCCAGGAAGGCAACCTCACGCGCGCAGCGAACCAGCTGTTCGTGTCACAACCATCGCTGACCAAACAGCTCAGGCACCTGGAGTCGCAGTTGGGCGTGCGGCTCTTCACGCGGTCCAGCACCGGCATGACGTTGACCGACGCAGGCCACGCCCTCGCCGAGCGCGTGCCGCCGGTGCTCGCCGGCTGGGAAGCCGCGGTGAGCGAGACCCGCGGTGCCGCGCGCGTGCTCCGCGTCGGGTTCCTGACCAGCACGGCGAACGCGGCGATGCAGGACGTCGTCACCGCGTTCCGCGAGCTGCGGCCGGGCTGGCGGGTCGACCTGCGGCAGGCGCAGTGGTCGGATCCGACGGCGGGCCTGGCCGCGGAAGAGGTGCCGGTGGCGTTGCTGCGCCTGCCTTTTCCCGGCGACGAGTCGTTCGAAGCGCGGGTGCTGTTCAGTGAACCCCGTTGCGTGGCACTGCCTTCCGCGCACCCGCTGGCCGGACGCGACGAGATCGCCTTCCCCGAGTTGTGGGACGAGCCCGTCATCGTCGCCCCGTCGCTCAAGGGCACCTGGCGCGAGCACTGGCTGGCACTGTCCGAAAGGGACGGTCGTGAGGTGCGCGTCGGTGCCGTCGCGGAGCAGCCGGACGAGTTCCTCGGCGCGATCGCCGCGGGCCACGGGATCGCGCTGGTCCCGGCGTCCACGGCGCACTCCTACCCGCGTCCGGACGTCGTTCACGTGCCGGTGAGCGGCGTGAGTCCCAGCGAGGTAGGCGTCGCGTGGCTGCCGGACGCGGGTGAGGTGGTCGCCGACTTCGTCCGGTGCTGCCTGGACCTCACGCAGTCGCGACGCACCGGTTTCGACGCCTACGTGGCCGAAGCCTGGTCCTGACGCGGCAGCAACAGGTGCACGGCGAACCCGGCCGCCGTGGCCATCACCGCCTGGTAGCCGACCGACAGCTGGTACTGCGACATGATCAGGAACGCCGCGTCCAGCCCGGTCGTCCACCAGCCGGCCAACTCGCCGAGCCCCACCACGTGCCAACCGAAAAACCCAGCGCACCACCCGGCAACCACCCAGGCAGCGCGCCCGCCCCGGCGCACGAACAACCCCGTCGACACCGCTGCCACCGCGTTGAACGCGAGCGCCACCCCGGTCAGCGTCGCGTCGGCGTTCCACAGAAGGCTGGCCAGCGTCTGCACCACCAACACGACGACCACGAGTCCGACGCCCAACCGAGTCTTGTCCACGCGGCACCCTAGCCGGACACGCCGCTGGGCCGATTGATCCGAACCAGAACATCGATCTGCGCGGGGTTGTACAACTCCACCAACGCCCGTCCAAGAGCCTCGATCGCGTAAGCCTTCCCCCGAGGCGCGTCCGCGTAGACGCCCTCCGGAAAGACCTCCCACACCTTCCGCACGACCGGCAACGCGCCCATCTGCTCAGCCAACCGCTGCCGAGTTTCCTCGTCCGCATCCGCCGGCAGGTTGTCGAACTCCACGATCACCGGATCCTGCGCATACCCCTGCAACGACCGCGAATACCGCACCATCGCCTCCGGCGCGAGCACCTGCGCCAGCACCACCGCGAACGACCGATCAGCCTGCGAGAGGTCCGCATCGGCAATCGCCCCTGCCACGCTGGGCGGCAAATCGGTGGGCGACGCTTGCCGCAAAATCAACTGGAGCTCGGCCCGAACCCGCTGCAGCCGCTCAATCGTCCCGGCCAACTCGGCGTCGAGGAGCCGCAACGCCTGCTCGGGATGCTCGTCGGCGTCCCCCAGCTCCGCGATCTGCGGCAGCGACAGCCCCAGATCTGTCAGCCGTTTGATGCGCAACACCCGCACGAGGTGCTGCACCCCGTAGCTCTTGTACCCGTTGGCCCGGCGTTCGGGCTCTTCCAGCAGGCCGACGTCGTGGTAGTGCCGGATCGTGCGCAACGTCGTGCCGGCCAGTTCGGCCAGCTGACGAGTGCTCCACCCCAACACGACATCCCCTCTGCCCCACTCCAACTTGCCTCAAGTGGAAACCATGCCGCTACGGCACGGTCAAGCCGGGCGCACGTGCCCCCCAGTGGTGGCCGTGGACGCAAGTGACGCGGTTATGAGTCGTTGTCCTCGGAGTTGCCGTTCTCACGATGGCCGCGACGGGCGTCCCGGTCGAAGATGAACATGACCTCGCACGGGCGACCTTCCGCGCCGATGGCGTGCGGCATCATGGTCGGGAATTCGGCGGCACGGTTGGTCTCGACGCGGAAGCGGCGGTCGCCGAGCAACAGGGTCGCGGTGCCGGACAGCACGACGAGCCACTCCCTGCCGGGATGGGCGCGCATCTTGGCGGGATTGTCCGGTGGTGGCTCGGTGAACCGCCGGCGCATGACGTTCATGGCCGGGTCACCCTTCATCGGCCAGCTCAGGCCGTTGGCGCCGTGGTTCATCGGACTGATGACAACATCGTCCGCCGCGTTCTCGACCAGTTGGTCGAGGGTGGTGTCCAAGGCGCGGGCCAGAGCGACGAGCTGGTCCAGTGCCAGGCGGCGCTGGCCGTTCTCGATGCGGCTCAGCGAGGACTGTCCCAGGTGGACTCGCTTGGCGAGGTCCTCCAGGGACAGGCCCTGTGCGACCCGCAGTGCCCGGATCCGTTTGCGCACGAGGCTGTCCAGCGCACCTTCTTCTTGCGTCATAGGCAAGATTGTATGCCTGATCTGCAAGCTCTGCGTAACGTCGGGCAGGTGGCCCGGAACGACCCAGGCCGCGCACGACAGAAGGACGCTGAGAGGAACCGATGAGCACCAACCAGCCCGTACAGGGGGCTTCCGCACCGGACGCGCGTCAACTGCGCACCATCCTCATCTCCGTGTCCATCTCGTTGATGGCCGTCGTCGCCTCGGTCTCGGGCCTCAACGTCGCGCAGACCCACATGGCCGTCGAGTTCGGGGCCTCGCTGGGCACGGTTCTCTGGATCATCAACATCTACACCCTGACCCTGGCCGCGCTGCTGCTGCCGCTCGGCGCGCTCGGCGACCGCTCGGGCCGCAAACCCATGCTGACCGCCGGGCTCACCTTGTTCGGCATCGCGAACGTGGTGGCGGCACTGTCCCCGACCGCCGAGGTCATGATCGCGGCCCGCGCGATCAGCGGTGTCGGCGCCGCGATCATCATGCCGATCACCCTGGCCGTCATCACCTCCACCTTCCCCGAGGAACGGCGCGGCAAAGCCATCGGCGTGTGGACGGCCGTCGCGGGAGGCGGCGGCATCCTGGGCATGTTCCTCTCAGCGGTCCTGGTCGACATCGCGGACTGGCGCTGGCTGTTCGCACTCCCGACCGCGCTGATCGTCGTGGCGCTCGTGACGACGGTGAAGTCGGTGCCCAACTCCCGCGAGCGCTCGGCTCACCCCTTCGACACCGTCGGCGCACTGCTCTCCACCGTCGCCGTCGTCGGCCTCATCTTCGTGCTGCAGGAGGGACCCGAACGCGGCTGGACCGCCCCCGAGACGTTGACCAGCCTCGCCGTCGGCATCGTCGCCGGCATCGGCTTCGTGGTCTGGGAGCTGCGCCGCCGCGACACCTCTCTGCTGGACGTGCGCCTGTTCCGGGACCGCGGCCTGGCAGGAGGCTCGCTCACGTTGCTGGTGGTCTTCGGCGTCCAGGCGGGCATCGGCGTGGTGCTGTTCCCGTTCTTCCAGGCCGTGCTCGGATGGTCGGGACTGGCGTCGACGGCGGCCATGATGCCGATGGCGATCTCGATGATGCTGACCTCCGGCCTCGCGGCCAAGCTGGCCGAGCGCATCGGCTCCCGCGCGACCATGATCACCGGAGTCGTGCTGACCTGCGTGGGACTGGTGTTCATGGCGCTGTTCGTCTCGGTGGAGGGCGGCTACTCGTCGATTCTTCCGGGGCTGGTCGCCATGGGCCTCGGCATGGGCCTGTCGATGACACCGTCCACAGAGGCCATCACCGGCTCGTTGCCGCGAGACGAGCAGGGTGTCGCCTCCGCGCTCAACGACATCACCCGAGAGTTCGGCACCGCCCTGGGTGTCGCCCTGCTCGGCGCGCTCCTGTCCGCCGGCTACCGCGGCTCGATCAACGGCAAGCTGTCCGGTGTCCCCCAGGAAGCCGCGGACGTCGCCAGGGAAGGCGTCGCCAACGCCGTCGACGTCTCGGGCAGCACCGGCTCGCACGCGGCACAGATCGTCCAGGCTGCCCGCGAGTCCTTTGTGGATGGATGGCAGCAGTCCATGTGGGCGGGAGCGGCCGTCATGGTGGTGTTGTCCGTCTACGTCGCACTGCGAGGCCCGAAGAACCGCGTGCGCTCCGCGGCGGACGACGCCGAGACCGGTCTCGGGTCGAGCCGGGTCGGATCAGCCCTGTGACCTGAGGGACGGTCGAACCCGGTGTCCTGTCCCGTCAGACCGCGGCCGGCGTTTCCTCGCGGGCGCGGGCGCCCACGCCGTGCACGAGCAGGTAGCCGATCATCCAGAGTTCGCCCACGGTCGCGGGCACGGTGAGTGCGTCGACAGCGCTTTCCGAGCCGGGGACGAGGTAGCGCACGAACGCGTTGAGCACGTAGGCGACGCCGCCGACGACGAGCACCCAGCCGAGCGCGCGCGGCATCCACCCGGAGCGGAGCACGCACCAGCCCATGGGGATCAGCCACAGGCCGAAGAACAACGCCCCGACGCCCCACAGGTTCGCGCTGATCAGGTAGAGCAGCTGGACGGTGGCGGCCGTGTCTCCCGCAGGCGCCAGTGCCACCTCGAGCGCGGTGGCGAGCATCGCCGCGCTGGTGAGGATCGTGACCGCGTTGACGAGGCCGAACGCGGCGATACCGGCGGCGGCGAACGAGTCCGCGGTGCGGAACAGCCGGTAGAACCACGCGGCGGCGAGCGCCTGCGTGACGACCACGAGCAGTTCGAACGCGATGCCGACGCGGGCGAGCGTTTCGTGCTCGACCAGGTTGGCGAGCGTCGCCGCGGGGTCGCCGGCTGCGAAGAGTCGCTGCCGGATGAGCAGGAAACCGAGGCCACCGGCAATGGCCAGGCTGAGGTAGAGCAGGCCTGTCGTGCGGGCGGTGCGGACAAGCGGGTGCATCGTGGCTCCTTCGACGACCGACCAACCTTACGTCGTAAGGTAACTTACAATGTAAGGTAGCGGCAAGAGTGAGGAGACATGTGGCAGCCAAGGCATCCCGGACGCCGCTCAGCCGCGAGCGCGTGTTGGCCGCCGCCGTCGCCTTGGTGGACGCCAACGGGATCGGGGCGCTGACGATGCGCCGCCTCGCGGCCGACCTCGGGATCGAGGCGATGTCGCTCTACCATCACCTGCCCGCCAAGGAAGCCTTGCTCGACGGCGTCGTCGAGACAGTCCTCGCCGAGATCGACGCCACGACCGCCCACCTCCCGACGAACGGCGACTGGCGCGAGCGGCTCCGCCGACAGTTCCTCGCGGCGCGCCAGGCCATGCTGCGCCATCCGTGGATGCCTGGGCTGCTGAGCACCCGGCGGGCGATTCCGCCACGCGTGTTCGCCTATTACGAAGGCATCCTGGGCACCATGATCGACGCCGGGTTCTCGTACCGGCTCGCGCACCGCGCACTGCACGCGTTCGGCAGCATGCCGCTCGGGTTCGTACAGGAGATCTTCAGTCCAGGGGCGGCCGACGGCGGACCGGAGGACGGTGTCTCGGAGGCGGAACTGGCCGCGCTCGCCGAGCGCATGCCGCATCTCGCGGCCATGACAGCGGCCGAGATGCACGACAGCGCCGATCCCACGCTGGGATGGTGCGACAGCCAGGTCGAGTTCGAGTTCACCCTCGACCTGCTCCTCGACGGGCTCGAACGCCTCCGCCGCACGGCCGGTGCCCAGGGCTAGCGAAGGAAACAGTCGGTACGGTTGCCGACCCCGGAGCTTGGACGGGACACGATCGGAGCAGCAGGAAGGGCCGCGACCAACGTGGTCGCGGCCCTTCCGAAGCAACGCTCTGCTCAAGTGAGCAGGTCTGCATGGCGCCCCCGGCAGGATTCGAACCTGCGACCTCGGGATTAGAAGTCCCTCGCTCTCTCCACTGAGCTACGGAGGCTTGGGAGCTGAAGCGGCCACGAAGTGTGGTCGCCCGATGCCCCCACCGGACACATCGTCCGGAGTCGATCGACTGTTTCCGCCCTACGTCCAAATGGGTGGCGAAAACAGTCCAAACGTGACATGTATCACGTTCGTGGGGCCGTTGAGGCTCTCTCCACGAGGGAAACGTCGAGTCTCGTTGGCCTCGGCGGTCTGCCGCCGGCCAGTAACTTCAACGCGAGCTCGCCGGCTCGGCGGCCCTTGTCGGCCAAGGGTTGACGCACAGTAGTCAGCGGCGGGTCGCTGTAGGCCGCTTCGGGGACGTCGTCGAAGCCGACCACGGAAATGTCCCGGGGGACGGTCAAGCCCAGATCGCGCGCTGCTCGCAGGCAGCCGAAGGCCAGTTGGTCCGACGCGCACAGCAGAGCGCTCGGCCGTGGCGTGCGGGTGAGCAACCACCGCGCGCCGAGACGTCCGAGCTCGCGATCACTGCCGCGCGCCTCCCACACCGGAACATTGTCCGGTTTCACCCCGCCTTTTTCCAAAGTGTCGAGGTAGCCGCCGAGCCGGTCGCGGCTCACGCGGAACGGCGCGGCCGAACGGCGCTCGAAGGAAACCGGTCCCGATACTCCGTCCGGGTGCAGGGAGAACGTCAGGATGCCGAACGACGAGTGGCCGAGCCCGAGCAGCAACGAAGCGGCCAGCGAGGCGCCCAGGTAGTCCTGGACCTCGACCCGCGCCGAGTTCGGCAGCACCGGCTGGTCGATCACCACCAGGGGGAGTCCGCGGGCGGCCACCGCCTCGAACGCCGGTGCGGAGTCCGGCAGCGAGTACGCGACCATCACGTCCGCCTGGGTGCGCGTCACGATCGACGGGCGCGGGCCGCCGGTGGCGTCGCCCGGCATCAGGACCAGGCTGTGGTCGTGGCCGTCGACGGTCGAGGCGAGGCCGTCGAGCACGATCGACAGCGCGGGATCCGAGAAGGCTCCGGACAGGCCCTGCGGCAGCATGAAACCCACGGCGGCTGACGACCGTGTGGCCAGAGAGCGGGCAACGGGATCCGGGCCCGCATAGCCCAGAGAGCGCGCCGTCTCGAGGATGCGTTCGCGCAACGACGACGAGAGCTGGTCGGGACGGTTGTACGCGTTCGAGACCGTTGCCCTGGAAACCCCGACCGCGGCGGCGACGGTGTCCAGCGTCGGCCTGCGTCGGCGATCGGAGTCCACGGACAGCATCGTAGGCGAGAGATCGCACCCGAACGGTTGGCATGGCTGAAGCGCTTCAGTCATGCTGGAGCGCATGTCCCCACGCCTGGCCACGTTCGTCGTCTTCCTGTTGAACGGCGCCGTCTTCGGCACCTGGGCCGCTCGCGTGCCCGCGCTCGCCGAGCAGATCGGCGCGGAGGTGGGCAGCCTCGGCCTGGCGTTGCTCGGGGCGAGTGTCGGGCTGGCCGTCACGGCACCGTTGGCGGCACGGATCTGCGCGGTCTACGGGTCGCGTGGAGTCCTGATAGCGAGCAGCCTCCTCAGTCCATTGCTTCTGCCGGTACTCGCGCTGTCGAAGTCACCAGTGCAGTTCGGCCTCACGCTGATCGCACTAGGTGCGAGCATCGCCGCGATGGACGTGTCGATGAATGTCGCCGCGGTCGTCGTCGTCCGCGATCTGCAACGGCCGTTGATGCCGCAGTTCCACGCGGGTTTCAGCTTCGGGGGTCTCATCGGTTCGTTGGGCAGTGCCGCCGCCGCTCAGGCGCACTGGACGCCGATGAAGCATTTCCTCCTAGCTGCGTTCGTAGGTCTCATCATCACCGCGTTAATCGCGAAGAAGATCCCCGGAGGAGTAGGCGAGCGTCATAGGGAAGAAGTCACCGAACGCACGAACGTGCTCAAGAGTCCGGTTCTC
Organism: Lentzea alba; assembly: GCF_011067745.1. GTDB lineage: Bacteria > Actinomycetota > Actinomycetes > Mycobacteriales > Pseudonocardiaceae > Lentzea > Lentzea alba. Next base: position 152,852 of record NZ_JAAMPJ010000005.1, on the reverse strand, counting down.
TGGCTGTTGGCGTGCGTCGCGCTGTGCAGTGCTATCGCGGAAGGGGCGGCGGCGGACTGGTCTGCGTTGTTCATGGTGCGTGAAAGGGGCATGGGTGACGCGGCGGGCGCATACGCCTATGCGGGCTTCTCCGTCGCGATGGGGCTCGCACGGTGGTTCGGCGAACCGATCCAACGCGTGCTCGGCCCGCACCGCCTTCTCGCCACGGGTGGTGGCCTCGCCGCGACGGGGCTGACGCTGACGGTCGCGGTGCCGTTCCCCGCCGCCGGGTACGTCGGGTTCGGCATGGCGGGTCTCGGGCTCGCGTTCTCGTTCCCCGTGGTCATGGACCTGGCGAGCGAGACCGGCAAACGCGCCGACGGCAGCGGTGGTGAGAGGGAACTGGGGCTCGTGACGACGATCGCCTACACCGGGTTCCTCGCGGGCCCGCCGATCGTGGGCGGCCTCGCGCACGTCAGTTCGCTGGTCGTGTCACTCGGGTTCGTGGCCCTGGTCACCGCGCTGATCATCCCGGCGACCTGGCTGGCCAGGCGGGCCGCTAGGCAGTCGGCATCCGTTTGAGCGCTTCCTGACCGATCGGCGCCAGCGCGTCCCGCGCCTTGCTCTCGGTGCCGCCGGCCACGCCGATGGCGACCAGCAGCGACTCGTTGCGCGTCACCGCGATGGTGGCCGTGCACACCATGTCCTTCTCCTGCTGGCCGCAACTGAGCCACGTGGCGTGTTTGCCGGTCTGGACCTCACGGCCGGACTTCTGCGACTTCTTCGACTCGTCGAACGACCGGTAGGGGACCGCTACCAGCACGTACGCGTTCTCCTTCAGCGTGTACAGGCAGGAGTTCGCCATCTCGGCACGCGGCACGGGCTGGAACTTGAGCGTCCCGACCGGCTTGAGGTCCTTCTCCGTGACGAGAGCGCACGGGTCGACGCCCTCGGTCTTGCGCGGCGTCGCGATGGTCAGGGGCGGCTGCGGCGCCGAGATCGGTTCGCCCTGGATGCGGTACGAGCAACCGGCCACCGCGAGCAGGGCGAGGATGAACAGGAGAGAACGTCTCACGCGGCGCAACACTAGAGGGTCGTAGGCTCCACGACGTGGCAATCGAACGCTCCACCAGAACGGGTTTGGTGCCCCTCGTCGTCATCGGCTTCGCGATCGCGGCCCTCGCCGCCGTCGCGTTCAGCGCGCTCTCGGGCAACCCTCCGGCGGGGGTGCTCGTCGTGCGCGTGCTGACGGAGACAGGCGCGGTGGTGACCATCGGCTCGTTGCTGTTGGCGGCATTCCTTGTGCCACCGCAGAAGTCGGGCACTCTCGCAGCAGACGGATACGCCGCGATGCGCACCGCAGGGTGGTTCGCGCTCGTGTGGCTCGTGGGTGCCGTGCTGTCCGTGCCGTTCACCACGGCGTCCGCGATCGACCGGCCGGTGAGCTCGTTCACGTTCAGCCAGATGATCGCGACGATGATGCTGCTGGAGCAGTCCAAGGCGTGGCTGCTGACGGCGATCATCGTGAGCTTGCTCGCACTGGGCTGCCGGCTCGTGCTGTCGTGGGGCTGGACGACGGTGTTGCTGTTCCTGGCGATCTTCGCGCTGGTACCCGTCGCGGTGACAGGCCACTCGTCGTCCGGCGGCTCGCACGACATGGCGACGAACAGCCTGTTGTTCCACCTCATCGCCGCGGTGCTCTGGGTGGGCGGCCTCATCGCGTTGCTCGCGCACGGCAGGCGTGGTGGCGCTCACCTTCCCCTCGCCGCGACGAGGTTCTCGAAGGTGGCGCTGGTCTGCTGGATCGTCATGGCCGTCTCGGGTGTGGTGAACGCGCTCGTGCGTGTCACACCGGTCGACCTCGTGACGTCGACCTACGGCTGGCTGACACTCGGCAAACTGGCCTGTCTGCTGCTGCTCGGCGTGTTCGGCTACTTCCAGCGCGAACGCGGTGTGAACGGCGTTGTCGACGGCAAGCCGCACGCGTTGCTCAAGCTCGCGGGCCTCGAAGTGCTGCTGATGATGTTCACGATCGGTCTGGCCGTGGCGCTGGCCCGCACGCCTCCTCCGGGTGGAAGCACCGAACTGCCCAGCCGCACGGAGATCGCGATCGGCTACGACCTCGCCGGACCGCCGACGCTGGCGCGCATCCTGTTCGACTGGCGTTTCGACCTGATCTACGGCACTGCGGCGCTGGCGTTGGCGCTGATCTACGTGCTGGGCGTGCGCAGGCTCACCAAGCGTGGCGACAAGTGGCCGGTCGGTCGCACCGTCGCGTGGCTGTGCGGGTGCTTCTCTCTCTTGTTCGCGACGTCGTCGGGCATGGGACGGTTCTCGCCGGCGATGTTCAGCGTGCACATGGAAGCGCACATGGTGCTTTCGATGCTGACGCCGATCCTGTTCGTCCTGGGTGGGCCGGTCACGCTGGCGTTGCGCGCGTTGCCGGTCAACAAAGAAGTGCCGGGTCCGCGAGAGTGGGTGCTGGCCTTTGTGCACTCACCGGTCGCACGGCTGTTGACGAACCCCTTTGTGGCGCTGGCGCTGTTCGTCGGGTCCTTCTATGCGCTGTACTTCTCGGGACTGTTCGAGGCCGCCCTGCCGTTCCACTGGGCGCACCTCGCGATGAACGCTCACTTCATCCTCGCCGGTTACGTCTTCTACTGGCCGGTGATCGGCATCGACCCGTCCCCGAACAAGCTGCCGCCGCTCGGCCGGCTGGGGCTGTTGTTCGCGTCGATCCCGTTCCACGCGTTCTTCGGCGTCATTCTGATGAGTTCGTCGAGCGTCATCGGCGAGCAGTTCTACCGGGGCCTGTCGCTGCCGTGGGTGCAGAACCTGCTGGAGGACCAGCGGCTGGGCGGCGGCATCGCGTGGGCGGCGGGGGAGATCCCGTTGCTGGTGGTCATGGTCGCCCTGCTCACGCAGTGGGCGCGGCAGGACGGCCGGGACGCGAAGCGGTACGACCGCAAGGCCGACGCCGATAACGACGCCGACCTCGAGGCTTATAACGCGATGCTGCGGAAGATGTCAGGCAAGGGCTAGACCGACAACGGCCGGCGGAAGCCGCGGACCGCGAAGAACGCTCCGATGACGGCGATCGTGCCGCTCGTGACCAGTGCGCCGACCACTCCGCTGATGGGGTGGGCGAGTGCCAGGCTGCGGGCGGCGTCGACCGCGTAGGTCAGCGGGTTGATCTTCGCGATCGCCTGCAGCCAGCCCGGTAGGCCGCTGACCGGCACGAACGCGCTGGACGCGAACATCAGCGGGAACATCGCCAGGAAGCCGACGGTCTGCATCAGCTCGGCCTTGCGCACCCACGCGGCGATCGCGATGAACACCCAGCTCAGCGCCCATCCCACGACCAGCGCGAGGCCCAGGGCGGCGAGGGTGCCGAGCACGCCGCCATCGGGCCGGAACCCGAACACCAGTACGCCGAACGCGATCATCAGGATCAGCTGGAACGCGGTGCGGACCGCGTCGGAGAGGTTGCGCGCCAACAGAACCGTGCTCGGCCTGATGGGCAGTGAACGGAACCGTGCGAGCACACCGTTCGACATGTCCTGCACGAGCCCGATGCCGGACGCGAGAGAGGACTGCATCGCGGTGTTTACGAGGATCGCGGGTAGCAGGTAGTTGATGTAGCTCATGCCCGGCGGGAAGTTCGCCGTGGACGTGATGCTGCCGAAGATCTGGCTGAACAGCGTCAGCATGATCAGCGGCTGCAGGATGCTGAAGAACACCAGTGCGGGCGTGCGCAGCAGCGCGCGCAGCGAACGGCCGGTCAGCACCAGAACCTGTGTCGGGTAGTTGCTGCCGTGCCAGGTCAGAGTCGCCATGATTTCCCCCTAGTTCGCGGCGAGAGTGAGGTAGACGTCATCCAAAGTGGGCTCTCCGAGGCCGATTTCGTGCGCCTCCAGGCCGTTGTCGTCCAACGCGCGCACGACCGTCGCAAGGTCGCGTGACGCACTGACGGGCGTGGTGAGCGTGAGACCTTCCGCGACCGGGTGGAGGCCCACGGCGTTGATGGCCTTCAGCGCGGTGTCCACTTCGGACGCCGATTCGAGCGTGACGGTCACCGTGCGCTGGCCGACCTGGGCCTTGAGCTCGGCCGACGTGCCGGAGGCGACGACCTTGCCGTGGGACAGCACGGTGATCGTGTCGGCGAGCCGGTCGGCCTCGTCCAGGTACTGCGTCGTGAGCAGCACGGTCGTGCCGTCCGCGACGAGCTTCTCGACGATCTCCCACATCGCCAGGCGGCTGGCGGGGTCGAGGCCGGTGGTCGGTTCGTCCAGGAACAGCACCTCGGGGTTGCCGACCAGCGACGCGGCCAGGTCGAGCCGGCGCCGCATGCCGCCGGAGTAGGTCTTGGCGTTGCGCTTGGCGGCGTCGGTGAGGTCGAACTGCTCCAGCAGGTCGTCCGCGCGCTGGTGGGCCTGCTTGCGACTGGCACCGAGCAGGCGGGCGATCAGCACGAGGTTGTCGTGCCCGCTGAGCTGTTCGTCCACGGCGGCGAACTGGCCGGTCAGGCCGATGCGGCTGCGGACCTCGTGGCTCTGCCGCACCACGTCGAACCCCGCGACCCTCGCGCTGCCGGCGGAGGGCGGCAACATCGTGGTGAGGACGTTGACCAGGGTGGTCTTGCCGGCGCCGTTGTGGCCGAGGAGGCCGAGCACGGAGCCCTTCTTCGCGGTGACGCTCACGCCGTCGAGGGCGTGCACGTCACCGAACTTCTTGCTCACGTCCGTGGCTTCGATCATGAGCTCACTCATCTGTTTCCCCCTTGAGCGCGCCGTGCAGGAAAAGGTCGACGATGGTCGCGGGCTCGGCGGTGGTCTGGCCGAAGCCCGAACCCATGCGGTTCGTGAAGACGGCGCCGAGCAGCATCCGCGCCGCGAGGTCGGGGCTGACGCGCAGCTCCTCCTCGCCGAACAGGCCCGCGACGGCCTCGGACAGCTGCTGCATGCCGATCGGCGGGCCCTTGTGCTTCTTGTGGTCCTCGTCGCGGGGTTGGTAGCCGGACTCGCGCAACGCGCCGATGACACCCCACATGCGGTCGAGGTAGCCGCTGAACGTGGCGACTCCCGAGGTCAGCCGTTCCTCCAACGGCACGTCCGCCGGGATCGCTTCGAGGCGGGCGACCTCTTCGTCGGAGTGCAGCGCGCGTTGGATGCACGCGTCCAGCAGCTCCGCCTTGTCTTTGAAGACGCGGAAGACCGTGCCTTCCGCGATGCCGGCCGCGGCCGCGATCTGGCTGGTCGTGACGTTCGCGCCGGCTTTCACGACGAGCGGCAGCGTGGCCTGGACGATCGCTTCGCGGCGATCTTCCGGGCTCATCGCGGGGGCGCGGCGGCGGCGTGGTTCCTCTGACACGTCCGCAACTATATGAGTGAGTACTCACTCATGTCAATGAGTGGGCGCTCACTCACTCGCTCCCGCTCCAGCGCCGCACTAGCACACAGGTCCGACAATTTCGCGGTCCGAGGCGTCCCAAGATCGCGACCTGTCCACAACCCGCGAGTAATCCACAGATCCGCGTCCGCCCCGCCCACCCCGCCCGCCACCGGAGCAACCTGGACCGGCACCCCCTCGAACCCGGAGGCAAACCCGATGGCCTGGAATTCCACCGTGATCACCGTTGTTGGTTCTGTGGCGAGCGAGATCACGTACAAGCACGGCGAGGACGGCAAGACCAACGCGTACTTCCGCCTCAGCTCCACCGAGCGCCGGTACAACACGTCGATCGGCGACTGGGAGGACGGCGAGACGTTGTGGCTGGGCATCTCGTGCTGGCGCAAGCTCGCCGACAGCGTCAAGACCACGCTGTCCAAAGGTGATCCCGTGATCGTCCAAGGCAAGCTGCGCATGCGGCACTACGAGAAGGACGACCAGAAGCGGACGGCGTTCAACCTGGACGCGCTCCACGTCGGGCTGGACTTGAGCCGTGTGCAGTCACTGGGCGCCGCCCCGGTCGTTGAACCGCGGGTCGGCGAGGATCTCGCCGAAGAGCCCATTCCGTTCTGATCCGGCTTGCGCCGTTCGGGGCAAACGGGTTCCGGGTGTTGGGGAACCCACCCGATCCGAACACGCCGCCGGTGAAGATGTACGCACTGCGAACCACGAAGAAGGAGGGAAGCTCGTAGATCGGGGCCGACGAGGACCGATCGCCGAGAGTCGTTCACGTTCGAACGGAACGAGCAGGTCACCGAGTCGCGTGACGCTCGTCGCGAGGGTGAACGCCTGCTTGTCGGCGACCGAGGTCAGTGGCCTCCGGGCACCGCTCTACGATCGCCGCCATGGCCGAGTTCATCTACACCATGAAAAAGGTGCGCAAGGCGCACGGTGACAAGGTCATCCTCGATGACGTCACGATCATGTTCTACCCCGGCGCGAAGATCGGTGTGGTCGGTCCCAACGGCGCCGGCAAGTCGAGCGTGCTCAAGATCATGGCGGGGTTGGACACGCCGAACAACGGCGAGGCGTACCTGTCGCCCGGCTACACCGTGGGCATCCTGCAGCAGGAGCCGCCGCTCAACGAGGAGAAGACCGTCCTCGGCAACGTCCAGGAGGGCCTGGGCGAGATCAAGGTGAAGCTGGACCGCTTCAACGAGATCGCCGAGCTGATGGCGACCGACTACTCCGACGAGCTGATGGAGGAGATGGGCAAGCTCCAGGAGGAGCTCGACCACGCCGACGCGTGGGACCTCGACTCCCAGCTGGAGCAGGCGATGGACGCCCTGCGGTGCCCGCCGCCGGACGCCGACGTCACCAAGCTCTCCGGTGGTGAGCGCCGCCGCGTCGCGCTGTGCAAGCTGCTGCTGAGCAAGCCCGACCTGCTGCTGCTCGACGAGCCCACCAACCACCTGGACGCGGAGAGCGTCCTGTGGCTGGAGCAGCACCTCGCGCAGTACACCGGCGCCGTGCTCGCCGTCACCCACGACCGGTACTTCCTGGACAACCTCGCCGAGTGGATCCTCGAGATCGACCGCGGCCGGACCCACCCGTACGAGGGCAACTACTCCACGTACCTCGAGAAGAAGGCCGAGCGGCTGGCCGTCCAGGGCAAGAAGGACCAGAAGCTGCAGAAGCGCCTCAAGGACGAGCTGGAGTGGGTGCGCTCCGGCGCCAAGGCCCGCCAGGCCAAGTCCAAGGCGCGACTCGACCGCTACGAGGAGATGGCGGCCGAGGCCGAGAAGACCCGCAAGCTCGACTTCGAGGAGATCCAGATCCCGCCGGGCCCGCGTCTGGGCAGCGTCGTGGTCGAGGTCGACAAGCTGAAGAAGGGCTTCGGCGACCGGGTCCTGATCGACGGCCTGTCGTTCACGTTGCCGCGCAACGGCATCGTGGGCGTCATCGGCCCGAACGGCGTCGGCAAGACCACGCTGTTCAAGACCATCGTGGGTCTCGAGCAGCCGGACGCCGGCGGCGTGAAGGTCGGCGAGACGGTCCTGCTGTCCTACGTCGACCAGAACCGCGGCGGCATCGACCCGAAGAAGAACGTGTGGGAGGTCGTGTCCGGCGGACTCGACTACATCCACGTCGGCAACGTCGAGATGCCGTCCCGCGCGTACGTCAGCGCGTTCGGCTTCAAGGGCCCGGACCAGCAGAAGCCGGCGGGCGTGCTGTCCGGTGGTGAGCGCAACCGCCTCAACCTCGCGCTCACGCTCAAGCTCGGCGGCAACCTGATCCTGCTGGACGAGCCGACGAACGACCTGGACGTCGAGACCCTGGGCTCGCTGGAGAACGCTCTCGAGCAGTTCCCCGGCTGCGCCGTGGTGATCTCCCACGACCGGTGGTTCCTCGACCGCGTCGCCACGCACATCCTCGCGTGGGAGGGCACGGACGAAGACCCGTCGAAGTGGTACTGGTTCGAGGGCAACTTCGAGGGCTACGAGAAGAACAAGCTCGAGCGCCTGGGTGCCGATGCCGCAAGGCCGCACCGTGTCACGTACCGCAAGCTGACACGGGACTGAGAGGGCAACGGCGACGTCGTGGCGGCGAGGGGCGAGACGCAGGCGAACGTCGAGGTGAGCACGCTGGTCGTGCCCGCCTGGCGGCTGCGTTGGCGGGCACCGGAGCTCGCTCTGGTGCTGGGTGAGCGCGCACTCGCGCTCGCCTCCGCCCGTCACGACGAAGCCGACCGCCTGCGGGCGGAGTCGCTGGTGGTCTTCGCGGGCAACCGCGTCGGCCGCGGCGTCCGCATCGCCGACCGGGCGATCGACGCGTTGAAGGCCGCCGAAGCAGCCGGTGAACACGAGACCGCGTGGCTGCTGCGGGTGGAACTCGCGGCGTGCGCGCGGTCCGTGGGAGCCCCGCTGACGGGGTTCGCCGCGGTGACGCCCGTGCTGGAAGCGCAGGACGTGCCCGCTGAGCTGCGGGCGTCGGCTCTGGTGCAGGCCAGCGAATGCCTCGTCACGGTCGGCCGCGGCGACGAACCCACGCGGGCGCTCGCGGAAGCGGACCAGCTCTACGTCGCCGACACGACGCTCGACGACGACACCCGTCTGTTGCTGCGCGGCGTGATCCGCGCGGTGCAGGCCGCGCAGCACCGGCGGTGGGGCGACATCGCCGCCGCCATCGGGGCCGCGCGCGAAGGCCTCGACCTGCTGAGCAGGTTCTCCGACCCGTCCGCGGACAGCGGCGAGGGGATGGGGCGGCTCACGCTGGAACTGGTGCTCGCATTGATGGACGCGAACCGTCTGCTCGACGCGAGCGAGGTCGGCGGCCCGGTGCTCGACCTCCCGGTGCGGGCACCGTCGGCGTCGACGACCGGCTGGTTGCGCCTGGCGCTGGCCACCCGCGTGCACCTGCCCGCCGGTCGGGTCGCGCTGGCCCGCGAGATGCTGCGCGAGGCCGCGACGAGTGCCGAACGCCACCAGCTCGACACCCTGCTCGCGGAAAGCCTGCTCGCGCTGGCCCACGTGCACGAGGTGTCGGGCGAGCTGGCCGACGCGCTCACGAACCTGCGCTCCGCGCACGCCGCCGAACGCCGCCGAGCCCGCGCCGTCTACGCGGTGCGCGCGAGACTGGCCGCCGAGTTCTCCGGCGTCCACCGCCAGCCGGCCGACCTGCACCAGCAACTGGCGAGCGTGCTCCGCCCGGTCGAGGGCATGCCGATCGTCACCGACGGCGTGCTGTCCGCCGCCCTGAAACAACAGCTGCGCCAGTGGAGACCTGTCCAGGTCCGCAAAGGCGATGGCCTGTCGGTCAAGCGCGTTCGCCGCGCTGCCGAAGACATGACCGTGGAGGGTTTGTCCGCGGCACGCCAGCACGCCGCCGATCGGTGGCGCATGGTCCAGCCGTTCGGCGAGCCCGACGACAAAACCCCGGAGCCCGTGGAACCGCCCCCCGCAACCCCGTCCTCCGACCGCACCGTCCCCGCCTCGGGCCTGATCGCCTCCGCGGGTGCCATGGTGAGCGGTCGCCGCCGCGCCGCTCGAGTGGCCGCGGGCGAGATCGAGGACGACGAGCCGAACACCCTCGCCGAAACCCCGGCCGCCTCCGAACCGCAGGCATCCCAGCCCCCGACATCCCAGCCCCAGACACCCCAGCCCGAAGCGACGCCGGCGTCGGAGCCGCCGCTGAGCCCGGAGCAGGAACGAAAGCGCAAGGTCGAGCAGCAGCTCATGGAGTTGCAGCGCGAGGCCCGCCGCCAGATCGAGGCGGAACGCCAGGCGCGCGAGGAACAACGCGCCCAGGCGGAACGCGAGGCCCGCGAGGCGGAGGAAGCCGCGCGCCAAGAGGCCGCGCGCCAGGAAGCCGCTCGTGCGGAAGCCGCACGCCAGGAAGCAGCCCGTCAGGAAGCGGTACGCCAGGAAGCAGCCCGTCAGGAAGCGGCGCGTCAGGAGGCCGCTCGCCTGGAGGAGGCTCGGCGCGAGGCCGCCCGGCTGGAAGCGGTTCGCCGGGACGTCGCGCGTCAGGAAGCGGCACATCAGGAAGTCGCCCGCCAGGCCGCGGAACGCGAGGAGGCTGCCCGCGCGGAAGCCGCTGCTCGTGCGGAAGCCTCGAACTCCCAGCCGGAGAGCGTGCTGGACATGCTCAAGGCCCAGGGCCTGCGAGCAGGTGGCCGCCGCCGTGCCCGTGACAGCGAGGCCGAGCCCTCGACCCCGTCGTGGCGCGTGGAACCGCCGTCCCGCCTCCGTGAAGACGACGCCGCGACCCCGGACTCCTCCGGGTCGCACGCCGCACCCGCCGACCACCCGAACTACTTCGCGGACTCACCCTCGCCGGACATGCCGGACCGCCCCGGCCGTTCCGGCCTGGCCGCGGCGTTCGGCCGTCCCCCGGCGGCCCCGGACTTCGGCCCGCACCTCGACGAACCGTCCTACCCGCTGCACACCCCGGCGGGAGGCTTCCCGGCCACGCCCTCCGACCCGGACGACGAGCGCAAGCTCCCCGACCTCGACTTCAGCTCGCTCGACTTCAGCACCCCGAAGTCCCAGCGGCCGTCCGCCTCCGTCCCCTCCCCGGAGCCGGCGGAGCACCCGGACCAGGAACCGAAACCGGACCCCGACCACACACCGCTGCCGCCCCTCCCGGATCCGATCCCGTCGGTACCCACCCCGGACGAGGTCCCGCAGGCCCCGGAACCGGACCTGCTGTCGAGCACGTTCCTGAGCTCGGCGGACGTGGAGGACGACACCGGGGACGTCCCCACCGTCCCGGTCCGCCTGCCCCGCGCCGCCGACCAGCCGGCACCGCCCGACAGCACCGCCCAGCCCGGCTTCGGCGGTCAGTCGAGCTTCGGCACCCAGAACTTCGGGACGCAGCCGACCTTCGGCACCCAGACCAGCTTCGGCACACCACCCAGCTTCGGCACACCACCCGGCTTCGGCACCCAGTCGGGTTTCGGCGGCTTCGGCGACCAGCCCGACCGCGCCATCGATGCCGGATCCGGCGTGGGCACCGAGTCCGACTCGACCCCGCAGTACGACTACTTCGCAACCGAGCCCGCGACCCCGTCAGACCCGGTCGACCAGGCATCGCAGGCGGACGCGCCGACCGAAACCGGACTCACCATCGCCGCCGCGACCGGCACCGAGAGCACCGGCGAGTCCGGCACGCGAACGGGCCGCCCGAGCAGCCGCCGCAAGCCCAGCGACCTGAGCCTCGCCGACCTGCTGGCGGAAGCGCTCGTCGCCTACGAGACGGGCCGCCGCTCCGACGAGGAGCAGGTCGAAGCCACCGACCTGAGCGTCCCGGACTGGTCGGCCGCCGAACCAGGGGCCGCCGCGGACTCCGCCGTCGCTTCCGAGCGATCCGGCGCGGAAGGGGAGCGGTCCTCCACCACGGACCCGCTCTTTCGCCCAGGGGAGTCCTTCGGCGCGCAGCCGTCCGCCACGCAGTCGTCCGCGGAAGCCGCGTCCAGCGAAAGCCCCGGCTTCGGCCTTGGCCCGTCGTTCGGCACGCAGCCGGTGTCGGCGCGGTCGAGTGAGGACTCCGGCTTCCGGCCTGGTTCGTCCTTCGGTTCGCCGTCGGTGCCGGACTCGGGCGAGGACTCGGGGTTCGGCCCCGGCTCGTCCTTCGGCACGCAGCCGATGTCGGCGGAGGAGTCGGGTGGCAACGCCGGGTTCCGCTTCGGTTCGCCGTCGGCGGAGCCGGGCGAGAACTCGGGATTTGGACCGGGCTCGTCCTTCGGTACGCAGCCGGTGTCGGGGGAGGAGTCGGGTGGGAACGCCGGGCTCCGCCCTAGTTCGCCGTCGGTGGAGTCCGGCGGGGGCTCGGGGTTCGGGCGGGACTCTTCGTTCGGCTCGCAACCGGAATCCGGTGAGGGTTCGGGGTTTGGGGTTGGCTCGCCTTCCGTGTCGGAGTCGGGCACGGAATCGGGGTTTGGGCCGGGCTCGTCCTTCGGTTCGCAGTCGGAGTCCGGTGAGGGTTCCGGGCTTGGGGTTGGTTCGTCGTTCGGTTCGCCGTCTATGCCGGTGGAGTCCGGCGAGGACTCGGGATTTCGGCCCGGCTCGCCTTTCGGCTCGCAGCCGGAGCCGGGTGAGGGATCCGGATTTGGGGCCGGCTCTTCGTTCGGCTCGCAGGCGGAGTCCGGTGTCGGCTTCAGGTTCGGGTCTGATCAGTCGGCCGGCTCGCCGTCGGTGCCAGCGGAACCCGGCGACGACTCGGGGTTCCGGCCTGGCTCCTCCTTCGGCACGCAGGCGTTGCCGGGCGAGTCCGGCGCGGACCCCCTCTTTCGGCCCGGCTCGTCCTTCGGTGCCCACCAGGACTCGGCCGCGGGCTCACCCGTCGCCGACTCGCTCTACCGCTCAACACCGTCCTTCGGCAGCCAGCAGTTCCCGGCTGAACCGGCCGGCGACAGCCCGCTGAGCTCGTTCGGCGCGCAGCCGCCGTCGGCAGGCGAAGGACCGGGTTCGGAGTACTTCCTCCCGGCACAGCCGTACACCTCGCCCGCCGCCGTGGAGCCGGGAGCTCAACCCGGCCCGGAGTCCGCTCCACCCTTAGCGGAGACCGAGCAGGAGAAGACCGGCCCGATCGTCCCCGTGGGCGCGGCGCCGGACAGCGAGACCACCGGGCCCATCCGCCCGGTCGGGCCGCACGGTCCCGCGGGGTGGACTCTGCCGGGCGCGTGATGGTGGGAAACACCACACTCCCGGCACCGCGAAGTGCTCAGCCCGCCGGGTGCGAGCCAAGGCTTGGTGAACGTCGCCGGCGGTCCTCCAGGGACCGCCGGGGCCCATGATCGATCGTGCGCTGCGGACCGGCCGGATGGCCGGTCCGGCCAGCCCGTCGGGCTCGCTCGTGTGCTGTCGCGTCCACCATGCGGAATGCGTTGTCGCGACTGATGATGTGACTCGATTCAGCCCTCGATTCAGTGGTTCGTCAGTGCCCCTCCTGTTGCCGGTGGCGGCTCCCATCCCATCTAGGGTGGGGGCGAACCCGGCACACAGAGGTGCCGGATAGCGTGGAGTCGCCTGAAGATGACCTCGACTGGAGCCCCGACCCGAACCGACGACGCCCCCGCGGTCACCACCGCGGACGGCGAGAGTCCAACGGCCAGTCCTGAACAGGTCCGTGACGAGCTGATCGAACGGGCCGCCGCCAATGCACCCGAACTCGCTGATCTGATCCGCCTCTTCTACCGGCACGTGCCCGCCGAGGAAGTCAACGACGACGACCCGGTGGACCTGGTCGGAGCGGTGCGATCGAACTACCAGCTCGCCGAGAGCCGCGTCCCGGGACGCGCCGCGGTGCGCATCCTCAACCCGACGCGCGGGACCGACGGGTGGCAGTGCCCCGTCACGGTGGTCCAGGTCGTCACCGACGACATGCCGTACCTCGTGGACTCGGTCGCGTCCGAGCTCACCCGCGGTGGTGTGCAGGTGCAGCGCGTTGTGCACCCGATCGTCGTTGTTCGGCGTGACCCGGTCACCGGCGAGCGCACCGAGGTGCTGCCCACCGCCGACCCGGCCGATCCGCCGGCGGACGCGCTGGCCGAGTCGTGGATGAACATCGAGGTCGACCTCATCACCGACCCCGATCGTGCCCGCGAGCTCGAGACCCGGCTGCTGACGGTGCTGACCGACGTGCGCGAGGTCGTCGAGGACACCGACCGGATGGTGACGACTGCCCTGCAGCTGGCCGAGGAGCTGGGCAAGGACTCGGCCGAGGACACCACCGACGGCTCGAAGCTGCTCAAGTGGCTCGCCGACGGGCACTTCACCTTCATGGGCTACCGGCAGTACGAGCTGGTGCAGGAGGACGGCGAGCCGGCGTTGCGGGCGGTGCTCGCGAGCGGGCTCGGCGTGCTGCGGCAGGACAGCCTCGCGGCGCGCAGCCTCACCGCCGGGCCGGACAACGGCGCGCAGGCGCTCAGCCCCGACCTGCTCGTCCTCACCCAGGCGAGTGCGCAGAGCAGCGTGCACCGCAGCGTCTACCCGTACTACGTGGGCGTGAAGACGTTCGACTCCGAGGGCAACGTCTCCGGGGAGCACCGGTTCCTGGGCATCTTCAGCACCACCGCGCTGCACGAGGACGTGCTCGACATCCCGGTGATCGAGCGCCGCGTGCGCGAGGTGATCCACCGCGCGGGCTTCCCGCTGCAGTCGTACTCGGGCCAGCGGATGCTCGAGGTGATCCAGAACTACCCGCGCACCGAGCTGTTCTCGGTCGACAGCGAGACGCTGTACCAGACCACGACGGGTGTCATCGCGCTCGCCGAACGCCGCAGGCTGCGGCTGTTCCTGCGCCGCGATCCGTTCGGCCGCTTCTTCTCGTGCCTGGTCTACCTGCCGCGCGACCGCTACACGACGACGAGCCGCCTCGCGATGCAGGAGGTGCTGCTCGCCGAGCTCGGGGGGCTGAACCTCGAATACAGCGCGCGCATCGGCGAGTCCGCACTCGCGCGTGTGCACTTCATGGTGCACACGGACCCGGCGCGCACGCTGGAGCCGGACGTCCACGCGATCCAGGCCAAGCTGGCCGAGGCGGTGCGCAGCTGGGACGACCGCATGGTCGAGGCCGTCACCGGTGACAGCGGTGAGCTCGGCGCCGAGTCGGCCACGGAGCAGGGCCAGCGGTTCGCCGCGGTCTTCCCGGAGGCCTACAAGGAGGACTTCCCGGCGAGCACGGGTCTCGAGGACTACCGGCGCATCGAGGCGCTCGTCGAGGGCGGCCTCGACATGGTGTTCTACGTGCCCGAGGACGCCGAGCCGGGGGAGCGGCGCTTCAAGCTGTTCCTGACCGGCGAAGGCATCACGCTGTCCGACGTGCTGCCGATGTTGCAGCGCATGGGCGTCATCGTGGTCGACGAACGGCCGTACGAGATCGCGCGCGAAGACGGCGTGCAGTGCTGGATCTACGACTTCGGCCTGCGCATCGACCAGGCCGCGCTCGCCCAGCTGTCCGAGGCCGACCTCGACAACGTGCGGGTGCGGTTCCAGGACGCGTTCGCGGCCGTGTGGCGTGGTGAGGCCGAGGTCGACCGGTTCAACTCGCTGGTGCTGCAGGCCGGGCTCACCTGGCAGCAGGCCGCGATGCTGCGCGCGTACGCGAAGTACCTGCGGCAGGCCGGCACGCCGTACTCGCAGGACTACATCGAGGACGCCGTGCTCGGCCACACGAGCGTGGCGATCGCGCTGGTGGCGTTGTTCGAGTCCCGGTTCGACCCGCGGCTCGACGACGCCACGCGGGCCGGCCGCACCGAGACGATGGTCGTCGAGACCGGCAAGCTGATCGACGACGTGACGAGCCTCGACGCGGACCGCATCCTGCGCAGCCTGCTCACGCTGATCAACGCCACGCTGCGGACGAACTACTTCTTCCGCGACGCCGACGGCAACGCCCGGCCGTACCTGTCGGTCAAGCTCAACCCCCAGGCCATCCCGGACCTGCCCGCGCCGCGGCCGAAGTTCGAGATCTTCGTGTACTCGCCGCGGATCGAGGGCGTGCACCTGCGGTTCGGCAGCGTCGCGCGCGGTGGTCTGCGCTGGTCCGACCGCCGGGAGGACTTCCGCACGGAGATCCTCGGCCTGGTCAAGGCGCAGGCCGTGAAGAACGCGGTGATCGTGCCGGTCGGCGCGAAGGGCGGCTTCGTGGTCAAGAAGCCGATCGCCGTGACGGGCGACCCCGGCATCGACCGCGAGAACTTCATGTCCGAGGGCATCGCCTGCTACAAGATGTTCATCTCGGGCCTGCTCGACCTCACCGACAACCTGATCAACAACGAGGTCGTGCCCGCGCCGCAGGTCGTGCGCTACGACGGCGACGACACGTACCTGGTCGTGGCTGCGGACAAGGGCACCGCGACGTTCTCCGACATCGCGAACGGTGTGAGCCAGAGCTACGGCTTCTGGCTGGGCGACGCGTTCGCGTCCGGTGGCTCGATCGGCTACGACCACAAGGCCATGGGCATCACGGCCAAGGGCGCGTGGGAGAGCGTGAAGCGCTCGTTCCGCGAGCTCGGTGTGGACACGCAGACCGAGGAGTTCACCGTCGTTGGCATCGGTGACATGTCCGGTGACGTGTTCGGCAACGGCATGATGCTGTCCGAGCACATCCGGCTCGTGGCCGCGTTCGACCACCGGCACATCTTCATCGACCCGAACCCGGTCGCGGACACCTCCTACGCCGAGCGCGTGCGGTTGTTCAACGTGCCGCGCTCGTCGTGGGACGACTACGACCGCTCGCTGATCAGCGAGGGCGGCGGCATCTTCCCGCTCACGGCCAAGTCGATCCCGCTCTCCGAACAGGCCCGTGTCGCGCTGGGACTGCCCGAGGGCGTCGACAAGCTGTCGCCGCCGGAGCTGAAGAAGGCGATCCTGCTGGCGCCGGTCGACCTGCTGTGGAACGGCGGCATCGGCACCTATGTGAAGGCGTCGACCGAGTCGCACGCAGACGTCGGCGACAAGGCGAACGACTCGATCCGCGTCAACGGCGACGAGCTGCGGGTCAAGGTCGTCGGTGAGGGCGGCAACCTGGGCCTGACCCAGCGCGGCCGCATCGAGTTCGCGCGTGCCGGCGGCAAGGTCAACACCGACGCGCTCGACAACTCCGCCGGCGTGGACTGCTCCGACCACGAGGTCAACATCAAGATCCTGCTGGACCACCTGGTCCGCGAGGGGTCGCTGGAGCAGCAGCAGCGCAACGAGGTCCTGGCCGAGATGACCGACGAGGTCGGCGAGCTCGTGCTGGCGGACAACTACTCGCAGAACAACGTCCTCGGCGTCAGCCGGGCGCACGCCGGTCCGATGCTGTCGGTGCACGCGCGGCTCACGGCCGACCTCGAACAGCGCGGGGCGCTCAACCGCAAGCTGGAGGCGTTGCCGAGCGTCGCGGAGTTCAAGGCGCTGGAGAAGCAGGGCGCGGGCCTCACCTCACCGGAGCTGGCCACGCTGCTCGCGTTCACCAAGCTCACGCTGAAGGAAGAGCTGCTCGCGAGCGAGATCCCGACGATCGACACGTTCAAGAACAAGCTGCCGGACTACTTCCCGAGCTTGTTGCGCGAGCGTTTCGGTCTGGCCATCCCGAACCACCCGCTGGCGAAGGAGATCATCACCACGGTGGTCGTCAACGAGGTGGTCGACGGCGGTGGCGTGTCCTACGCCTTCCGCCTGGCCGAGGAGATGAGCGCGTCGGCGACCGACGCGGTCCGCTCCTACGCCGTGGTCACCGAGGTCTTCGACCTGCCGTCGATCTGGCGCGAGATCCAGGCGCTGGACAACGTGGTGCCGACGGAGGTCCAGGACAGCATGGTCCTGGAGACCCGCCGCCTGCTGGACCGCGCGTCCCGCTGGCTGCTCTCGAACCGCCCGCAGCCGCTCGCGGTGGGCTCGACGATCAACCGCTTCCGCGGCGTGGTCGGGGAGCTCAGCCCGTTCGCCTTCGAGCTGTTGCAGGGCAAGGAGTTCGACGTGGTCGCCGGCAAGGCGGAGCGGTACGTCGAACAGGGCGTCCCGGCTGAGCTGGCCCGCAAGGTCGCCGCGCTGCTCTACATGTACGGCCTGCTCGACGTCACCGAGATCGCCGAGCTGGCCGAACGCGAGTTCGGCCCGACCGGCGGTGCGGGCCCGGAGCGCACGCACCGGGAGACGGCCGAGGTGTACTTCGCGCTGTCCGCCCACCTCGACATCGACCACATGCTGGACTCGGTGACCAACCTGGAACGTGGCAACCGCTGGCACGCCCTGGCCCGGCTGGCTCTGCGCGACGACTTCTACTCGTCGTTGCGGGCCATCTCCATCGACGTGCTGAGGGCCAGCGACGAGGGCGACACGGCGAGCGAGAAGATCTCCAAGTGGGAGCAGGCCAACGCCTCCCGCCTGGCTCGTTCGCGCGGCGCGCTGGAAGAGATCAACCGGGTGCACCAGCTGGACCTGGCCACCCTGTCCGTCGCTGCCCGCCAGGTGCGGAGCATGGTCAGGTAGTGCTGAAGAGCTGGAGCAGGTCAGACGACCTGCTCCAGCTCGGCGCCCTGCTCGATCGCGCGACGCAGCCACTGCCGTCCGATCACGAGCAGCAGCGCGACGCCGATCGCCGCGACCGTGCCGACGGCGGACCCCATCCACAGGCTCAGGGTCTCCATGCCGTCGGCGGGCGAGGGGATTTCGGCGAAAGTGACGTAGACGAACAGCCAGGCGAGCACCACGGCACCGGCGGCGACGGCGCCGATGGCGATGTTCGTCCACATGAGCGTGCCGGCCTCGGACACCGTGCCCTTGCCCGCCCTGTGCAGCATTCCGCCCAATGCCACCGCCAGGACCTGCAGGCACGCGACGAAGACGATCGCGGACACCACGAACGGCACTCTCACGGACTCGTAGGGCGGGAACAGCTCGACCTCATCCACCGCGGTCGTCGGGATCACCACGACCTGCGCGAACAGCCCGCCGAGGAACGCGATGGCGAGCAGAGCCTGCAGGAAGATCACCGGTGCGCGAGACATAGATCGAGTATCGAGAGCTGCCTATCGACTTTCAATCGGCTGGTGTGGAGGTCCTGTGAAGGTTCGTGAACGGTAGGGTCCCTGCATGGGTGTCTTCGTCACTGGTGTGCGGCCGAGATGGTCGGACATGGATGCGTTCGGCCACGTCAACCACGCGAACACGGTGACGTTGCTGGAAGAGGCCCGGATCGAGCTGCTGTTCACCGAGGCGGCCCGCCACGGGGTGAAGGAGATGGCCGAGGGCATGGTCGTGGCCAAGCTCTTGGTCGAGTACCTCGCGCCGATCGTGTTCACCGGCGAGGACATCGTGGTGGAGATGTCGGTGCGAGAGCTGAAGTCCGCGTCGTTCACACTCGACTACGTCGTGCGGGGCAGTCGTGAGCCGAACAGCCCGGTGGTCACCAGGGCGGAGACGCTCATGGCGCCCT
Organism: Lentzea alba; assembly: GCF_011067745.1. GTDB lineage: Bacteria > Actinomycetota > Actinomycetes > Mycobacteriales > Pseudonocardiaceae > Lentzea > Lentzea alba. The sequence goes on along the minus strand of NZ_JAAMPJ010000005.1, from coordinate 134,060 downwards.
ACAACGTGACCACCGCGCGGCCGCGTCGGCTGACCGAGGCCGAGCGTGACTTTCTCGCCGGGTGGCGGGCAGGGGGAAATGGTGCCTGAACTGGTGTTGGCCGATGCGGCCGAGAGAGACGACCTCGGGGCGTTCGCCGCGAGGGCCGTGCGGTTGGACGGGCAGACCGTGGTGCGGCTGCGCAACCGCAACGAGGAACTGCTCGACGCGTGGGTCGCCACGCCGTTCGACGCGCTGGCCACGCGAACCGTTGCGGGGCAGGCGAATCCGGCCGACGTCACGGTGTCCGGACCGGACCTGCTGACGGGGCTCGCGGTCATGCGGGACGAACGCATCGATCCCGGTCCCGCCAAGGACCTGATGTGGCGCTCGGCCCTCCCACCCGCCGAGGGCTGGCTGCTCGTGGACCGGCTGCCCGTCGAGGTGATCGCGAAGCTCGCGGACGAAGGCGCCGAGGTGGCGCGGGAGAACACCGGACCGCACGGGACGCCGCCGGCGTCGTTGCTGGACCAGACCGTGCTCACGATCAGCGGGTCCGGGCTGGACGTGAAGGTGCCGCTGCGAGTCCTGTTCGCGTTGTCGGGCATGGGTTTCCTCGGTGAGAACGGCGAGGTTCGGGTCACCGCGACGGACGCCTGGCTGCGGATCGACGCGAAGTACGGCGCGGTGGTGCGCCGGCGGCACTCGATGTTGCCGCTGATCGTCTGACCTGGAGTTAGGTCCAGCTTCGCCGCCGGAGAATTCGGGGCGCCCCAAGCGGATGCGCGGGGCACGATGTCGCGCGTGTCCGCCGAAACGCAGCCGCAGGAGGAGACCGAGTACCGGGTTTCGACCCTGGAGCTCTTCTTCGACCTGGTGTTCGTCTTCACGATCACGCAGCTGACCCGCAAGCTCGCCGACGACACGTCGCCGCTGGGCTTCGGCCAGGTCGTGATCATGCTGTTCGTGATCCTCTGGATGTACTTCGGGTACGTCTGGCTCACGAACGCCGTCCCGCCGAACACCGCGCTGCGGCGGGTGTTGCTCATGGCCGGCATGGGCGGGTTCCTCGTCATCGCGCTCGCGATCCCGAACGCGTTCGAGGCGGCCGGACCGGCGTTCGGCATCGGCTACCTGATCGTGAACCTGGTGCACTCCGGGCTGTTCATCTCGGCGGGCGGACCGGGCTCGGCCGCGGCGATGGCGCGCCTGGCGCCGTTCAACCTCGGCTCAGCGGGCCTGGTGATGATCGGCGGGTTCCTGCCCAGCACGTGGCGAGCGGTGGCCTGGACGGCCGCCGTGGTGCTCATGATCGTGTCGCCGTACGTGAACCGGCGGCACGGGGAGTTCCAGATCAGGTCGGCGCACTTCGTGGAACGGCACGGCCTCGTGGTCATCGTCGCGCTCGGCGAGTCGATCATCGCGATCGGCATCGGGGCGGCCGGGCTGCCGCTCAACCTGCAGCTCGTGGTGGCCGCGTTGCTCGGTCTCGCGCTCGTCTACCAGATGTGGTGGTGCTACTTCGGCCGCGACCAGGACGTGCGGGCCGAACACAGTCTCCTGAACATGACGCGGTCCGAACGGGCCCGCGCGGCGCTGTCGGCGTTCGGCTGGGCCCACGCGCCGATCCTGCTCGGCATCGTCGTCGTGGCGGTCGGCGTGAAGAAGACGATCGGCCACGCCACCGAGCACCTCTACCTCAGCGGCGCGCTCGCGTTGGGCGGCGGTGTCGCGATCTTCCTGGCCGGCCAGGTCTACTTCCGCCTCAGGCTGCGGATCGGCACGGTCAAGTGGCGTGTCATCGGCACGGTCGCGGCGCTCGCGACCGTGCCGATCGGACTGTGGCTCGCCATCGCGCAGGTCACCGCGCTCGTTCTCGTGGTCGGCGCGCTGCTGGCGGTGGAGGAGAAGGAGCGGGCTTAGGCGAGCCAGACCGCGGTGTCCGGCGGAAGCTGGTCGCCGTCCATCGGCCCGGACGACAGCAGCACCTGGCCGGGCGGCAGCGGCACGGACGCACCGGACGTGTTCAGCGCGCAGATCAGCCCGCCGCCCTTGCGTCGGAACGCGAAGCATCCCGCCGGGGCGCCGTACCACTCCAGCTCCTCGCCGGAGAAGCCCGCGTGGGACTTCCGGTGCTCCAGCGCCTCGCGGTACAGCGAGAGCATCGAGCCCGGGTCCTCCAGCTGCGCCTCGGCGGTGAGGTGGTCCCACTCGTTCGGCTGCGGCAGCCAGGTGTTGACGGCCGTGGAGAACCCGAACGGCGGGGTGGCGCCCTCCCACGGGATCGGCACGCGGCAGCCGTCCCGGCCGCGCTCGGTGTGGCCCGAGCGCTCCCAGGTCGGGTCCTGCAGCGCCCAGTCGGGCAGTTCCACGTTCGGCAGGCCGAGCTCTTCGCCGTTGTAGAGGTAGATCACGCCCGGCAGCGCCAGCTCGACCAGCGTCATCGCGCGGGCCCGCTGCTCGCCCAGAGCGCCGCCGCCGTACCGCGTCACGTGGCGCACCACGTCGTGGTTGGACAACGTCCACGCGGCGGGCGTGCCGGTCAACGACACCGCGGCCAGCGAGTGTTCGATCGCCGAACGGACGGCGTCGGCGTCGAAGTCGGCCTCGACCAGCCGGAAGTTGAAGCCCAGGTGCAGCTCGTCGGGACGGACGTAGGCGGCGAAGCGCTCGTCGTCCTTCACCCAGATCTCGCCGACGGCCATGGTGCCGGGGTAGCCGTCCATGACCTTGCGGATCATGCGGTGGATCTCGTGCACGCCGTCGTTGTCGAACCGCGGGTCGTGCACGTCGTCGGACAGCACGCCCGGAACCTGCGTGCGGATCTCCATGTCCGGCAGGCCTTCCGGCTTCGCCATGCCGTGCGCCACGTCGATGCGGAACCCGTCGACACCGCGGTCCAGCCAGAACCGCAGCGTCTGTTCCAGGTCGGCGCGGACCTCAGGGTGGTCCCAGTTCAGGTCGGGCTGCTCCGGCGCGAACAGGTGCAGGTACCACTGGCCGTCGGGCACGCGGGTCCAGGCAGGACCGCCGAAGACGGACACCCAGTTGTTCGGCGGCTGCGAGCCGTCGAAACCGCGGCCCTCGCGGAAGATGTAGCGCGACCGCTCCATGCTGCCCGGACCGGCCTGCAGCGCCTCCTGGAACCACTCGTGCAGGTCGCTCGTGTGGTTCGGGACCAGGTCGACCGTCACGCGGATGTTGTGCTCGTGCGCGTCCGCCACCAGCCGGTCGAACGCGGCCAGGTCGCCGAACAGCGGGTCCACGTCGCGCGGGTCGGCGACGTCGTAGCCGTGGTCGGCCATCGGCGAGCGGTAGAACGGGGTGAGCCAGAGGGCGTCGACACCGAGCAGTTCCAGGTAGCCGAGGCGGGACCTGATGCCGTCGAGGTCGCCGACGCCGTCGCCGTTCGAGTCGGCGAAGGAGCGCACGTACACCTGGTAGAAGACGGCGTCACGCCACCAGACGGACTCTTCGGCGATCTCGGGGCTGAGGTCGGAGGAACGTCGCACGGGGGGTCATCCTGCCATTCGTCTCGCTGCGAAAGGACCCGATCGGGTGATGGGCGCTCAGGACCAGCTGTTCATCAGACTGTTCGCGGCCATCTCCAGGTAGTCCCAGAGCTGCTTGCGGTGGGCCTCGTCGAGGCCTGCCTCGTCGACGGCGATCCGCATGCAGCGCAGCCACGCGTCGCGTTCGATCGGGCCGATCGAGAACGGCACGTGACGCATTCGCAGCCTCGGGTGACCCCGGTTCTCCGAGTAGGTGTGCGGGCCGCCCCAGTACTGCATGAGGAACAGCCGCAGCCGCTCCTCCGCAGGTCCGAGGTCCTCTTCCGGGTACAGCGGCAGGAGGACGTCGTCGGCCTTCACCTCTTTGTAGAAGCGCGCGACGATACGGCGGAACGTCTCCTCGCCACCGACCTGTTCGAAGAAGCTCACGGGGTTTCCCACCCAACCATCCTGACTCACGCGAGCCACCGCGCGCAGGCCGCCCCGGCTGTTGGTTTCGCCATAGGGGTGTGAACTGGCAGGACGCCGGGTGATCACCGTCTCGAATGGGTGTTCTAACTCACTTGGCCGTGAAGCCCGCTTCTTCCAGCGCCGGCATCAGCTGCGCGCGCAGGTTGCGCTGGACCGCCCACTGCCGGCCGGGGCGGGTCTTCACGGTGACCCGCAGGGTGATGCCCTCCGGCGTGAACTTCTCGACGCCGAGCACCTCGGGCTTGGCCGTGATGTCCGTCTTGAGCGGTTCCTTCTCGGCCACGTCGGCGACCCGGCGCTCCAGCACCTTGGTCGCCTCGGCGAGGTTGGCGCCGTAGCTCAGCGGCAGGTCGACGACCGCGACCGCGAAGCCCTGCGACGAGTTGCCGACGCGCAGGATCTCGCCGTTGCGGACGTACCAGACGGTGCCACCCGTGTCGCGGATCGTGGTGGTGCGCAGCGCGACCGCCTCGACGGTGCCGGTGATCGACGGGCCGAGGTCGACGACGTCACCGACGCCGTACTGGTCCTCGAGCAGCATGAACATGCCGGACAGGAAGTCCTTGACCAGGTTCTGGGCGCCGAAACCGATCGCGACGCCCAGGATGCCCGCCGAGGTCAGCACGGGCGTGATGTCCAGCCCGATCACGATCATGATCTCCAGGAACGCGATTCCGAAGATCAGGATCGTGACGATGGACTTCAGCACCGAGCCGATCGTGCGGGCGCGCTGCTCCCGGCGTTCGGAGACGAGGTTCCCGAGCGCCTGGGGCGCGCGTTCGCGCAACGGCTTGAGCAGCCCCGGCTTCTTGCCTTCCTTGCCGGGGATGGTGATCCGGTCGATGATCTTGCGGAGCACGGCTCTCAGCACGAAGGCGGCGATCAGGACCACGACGATCTTGATCGCGCCCGCGAGGATCGTGGGGCCGTACCTGTCCACGAAGTCGACCGCTTCCGCGGCCTTGTTCGAGACGTCGTCCACGGGACTCGTCCTCAGCACGTGGTCGTGCCCTCCTACAACTCCATGCCGGTGGCATTCGCGAGAAACGTCAGCTGGTCCACGGCGAGAGCGACCGTCCGGCTGACCGACCGTCCCGCGTGACCGACCTCGGTCTCGCGGCGGATCAGCACCGGGTGCTTGGTCGGATCACTTGACGAAGCGTGCTGCAGTGCCGCGCACATCTTCCTGGCGTGGTTGGGGTCCACACGAGAATCCGACTCGAACACCGTGAACAAGACAGAAGGGTACTCAACGTCCGTTACCACTTGGTGATAAGGAGAGTAGGAAAGCAGCCAGCCCAGCTCCTCGGAAACGCTTGCGCTGCCGTACTCATCGGCCCACAACCGTCCGAGCAGGAACTTCTCGTAGCGCACCATGTCGAGCAGTGGCGCTGAGCACACCACCGCCGCGTAGAGCTCGGGGCGTTGGGTGAGGGCGGCCCCGACGAGCAGACCGCCGTTCGAGCCGCCCATGATCGACAACTGCTGCGGCGTGGTCCACCCGTCGCGCACCAGACGCTCCGCGGCGGCGTGGAAGTCGTCGAACACGTTCTGCTTGTTCTCGCGCATGCCGGCGACGTGCCAGTCCTCGCCTTCCTCGTCGCCACCGCGCAACGACACGTGCACCCACACGCCGCCCGCTTCCACCCAGGCCAGCGTGGTCGCGCTGTAGCCGGGACCGCGGCCGATCGCGAAACCGCCGTAGCCGGTGAGCAGCGCGGGACGGGGCAGGTCGGGCTGCTGTTCGCCGCTCACGACGAACATCCGGACCGTCGTGCCGTCCTTGGACGTGTACGCGATCTGCTGCGTCGTCACCGCGGGCAGTTCGACGCGGCCGGGCGCGGCCTCGTGCAGCACGGTCTCGCCGGTGGACTTGGAGAAGCGGAACACCGACTGCGGCGTCACGAAGTCAGTCCACCCGAACCACAACGTGTCCTGGTCGTGGTCGGTGAGAGCGTCCACAACCGACATGCCGTGCAACGAACCCGTGCCGGGCAGCGGAATCGCCTGCTTGTGCGCGCCCGTCACGGCGTCGTGCAGGTGCAGTTCGGACACCGCGTGCCTGGTGCGCAGGACGACCAGGTCGCCGTTCATCCAGCGGACGCCGTCGAGCACCGAGTCCGGCTCCTCGCCGATGAGCTCGGTCCACTCGGTGGGGTTCGCCGGGTCGGCGACGCAGAGGCGCTGCCGGGGAGCGCCGTGGTTGGTGTGCAGGTAGAGCCTGCCGTCACGGGCGACGAACGCCGAGCACTGCGCACCCGCCTCGGTCAGGATCACGGGCTTGAGGGCGGCGTCACCGTGCAGGTCCGCGATCCACACCGAGTCGTGCTTCATCGTGCTGGGCGCACCACTCACGATCAGCCAGCGGCCGTCCTGCGAGAGGGTGAGCGAGTAGTAGAAGGTGTGCGCCTGGCCGTCGCCGTGCACCTCGAGGTCCGTGGCCGGGTCGGTGCCGACGCGGTGGCGCCACACACGGCGGTGGAACAGCTTCTCGTCGTCGGGCAGCAACGCCGGGTCGAGCTGGCGGACGTAGAAGAACTCCTCACCGCCCGGCAGCCAGCCGATCGCGGAGTAGCGGCACCGGTCGATCGGGCCCTCGATGAGCTCGCCCGTCTCGACGTCGATGACGTGCAGCAACGAGTGCTCGTTGCCGCCGACCGACACCTGGTACGCCAGGCGCGTGCCTTCGAGGCTGGGGGACCAGCTGTCCAGAGTGGTCCGGCCGGACGGGTCGAGGGCGCTCACGTCGAGCAGCGCGCGTTCGGTGCCGTCGGTCTCCCGCACCATGACCACGGGATGGTCCTGCTCGGGACCGCGGCGGGTGAAGAAGGCCCTGCCGGCGCGCCAGGTCGGGGTGGACACCGAACCCGTGCGCATCAGCTCCTTCAGCCTGGTGCCGAGGCGTTCGCGGCCCGGTACGGCGTCGAGCCAGGAGCGGGCGAGCACGTCCTGCGCCTGCGACCACGCCTCGGTGCGGGGGTCCGCCGTGTCCTCGAGCCAGCGATACGGATCCGCGATGTCGCGGCCGTGAATCTGCTCGGTGAGGTTTAGCCGTTCGGCGATCGGGTAGGTGATCGTCGCAGGCAGTGGAGTGGAAGGAACCTCTGTCACCTTGTCAAGCGTAGCGGGCGATGAAAACCATCCCCGATAGGGAGCGCGTTCACCTCGGGTTTGATCACACATCCATGACGCGTCACTTATCACACGTGATTTTTTCCTGGTAAGTGTGGTCTCCTATGGCTGAACCGGTGGAGGTGGTCGCGTGCCAGACCGACAACCGACCCCTATCGGCGGCTCGCTCTCGGGCGAGACGGCGCCGACGGTCCCCCCATGCCGAAATCAGCCCGAGTTGCGGGCGGTGCCGGATGCGGATCGAGACGGGGGAGGTTCCGGTCCGACGCCGGCGGTGTTCCCCTGGGGAAGACGCAAGGTCCTGCTGCTGAACGCCACGTTCGAGCCGCTCACGGCGTTGTCACTGCGCCGGGCGGTCGTCCTGGTGGTGTGCGGGAAGGCTGAAGTCGTGCACGGGGACGCTTCAGGGCTCGTGCTGCACTCGTCGAAGTCCGAGGTGCTCGTGCCGTCCGTGATCCGGCTGAGCACCTATGTTCGCGTGCCCTATCGCGGTCGCGTGCCGATGACCCGTGCCGGGCTCATGCACCGCGACCGTTATCGCTGCGCTTACTGCGGCGGGCGGGCCGAGACGATCGACCACGTCGTGCCGCGTTCGCGTGGCGGACCTCACACCTGGACCAACTGCGTCGCCTGCTGTGCGAAGTGCAATCACCGCAAGGCGGACAAGCTGCTGTCCGAACTGGGCTGGCGGCTGCGGGTCGTCCCTGCCGCGCCGCGGGGTCCGCACTGGCGGTTGCTCGCCGGGGTGGCCGAGGCTGATCCGCAGTGGTTGCCGTACCTGGGTGAACCCGCGGCCTGATCTGCTGGTGGGTCAGGCCGCGAGGGAGAAGTCGTTCTGACGTGCCGTGATGCGGACGCTGTCGTCGTGCGCGGTGATCCGCACGGAGTCGTCCATCGTGATGCGGACCGAGTCGTCCTGAGCGGTGATGCGGACCGAGTCGTCGTGTGCCGTGATGCGGACCGAGTCGTCGTGTGCCGTGATGCGGACCGAGTCCTCACGCGCGGTGATCCTGACGGAATCCTGCTCGGCGGTGATCCGAACGGAGTCCTCACGCGCCGTGATTCGGACGGAATCGGACATGGTGATCCTGACCGAGTCGCTCGCCGTGATGCGGACCGAGTCCGACATGGTGATGCGCACCGAGTCTCCGGCGGTGATGCGCACCGAATCGGCCGCGGTGATCCGAACGGAGTCGCTCGCCGTGATGCGAACGGAGTCACTGGCCGTGATACGCACTGAATCGTCCTTGTAGCTCGGAAGAGTGAAGGTCACGGCCTGGGGGCGGGTCATCGTGAACATTTTGTGTCCTCCAAGACGCTCGGGGCGGGTGCGCAAGACCCGTATAGGTGAAAAGCTAAGAGGTGGGTGTTCCGGGAACAAGACCCCAAACCGGCACCCGTTCGCATCCGACCGGGTGAGGACTGACCGGGTGTAACCGCTGCGCCGCACGAGAGCACTCATTGGCCTTACTGGCCGGTATGGACACGTTCCGTAGCGTTCAAACGGGTGGAACGTGACGTGCGTCATAGTAGAAACGGCGATCGCATCGTCGTGCCGCCGTTGTTCGCCGTCGCGAGCGCATGCCGTGGTGGTTCGCGCCCGAACCCGTGGCCGGCCTGTGGTCACTGGTAGTTGCCGTTGCAATCACAGCTTGGCCGTGCAGGCGCTCTAGGCCATCCAGGTATTGGGTCTCATCGAACCGGTGGTTTCCGGCCTTGCCGTGTGCACGGCGGCCGGTGCTCTGCTAGCGGCTCGATCGTGCGATTGACCGCGATCTTGCTGGCCCGGCCGTTCGCGCGCGGCCGAGTTCGGCTACCGTACCCGCCGTGACCATCGTGGAGACCGTTCTCGTCTTCGCGCTGATCCCGCTGGCGATTTACGGCGTGATCACGCTGCTGACGGTGAGGCCAAAGGCCACCCGGATTCCCCGGTACCGGCCCGGCCAGGAATGGGGCTACGCCCCGGTGTGGTGGAGCGCGAACCCGGCCGGGTTGAGCGCGGACCACCACGGCGCCGCCGAGCCCGCTGCCTCGGGTTCGACCGCCAAGGGAGGTGCCCGTGGCAACTGGTAAAGCGATCGAGGCCGTCGACCCGTCGACGCTGCCGCTCGGCTCTGTTGTGACCAACAGCGGCCGCGTCTCCGCAGCGAAGATGTACGAGCCGCACGCGCCGGAACTGCCGTTCACGCCGGCCCAGCTCGCGCAGCTGGACGAGGCGCTGACGCTGTCCAGCCGCACCACGGGCCTCGACTTCAGCGTGTACCTGGGCGAACTCGGCACGAACGCTCACGAGCGCGCACAGGAGCTGCACGCCTCGACCGAGCGTCCGTCGCACCACGTCCTCGTGGCCGTGTCGCCGGGCGAGCGCGTGGTCGAGATCGTGACAGGCGAGGAGTCCCACCGCCGTCTCGCCGACCGCGGGGCCAAGCTCGCGGTGATGAGCATGGTGGCGTCCTTCAAGGAGGGCGACCTCGCGGGCGGCCTCGTGTCGGGCCTGCGCATGCTGACCGACCAGGCGGGCAACGCGCCGCGTTCCTGATTTGCTGTTCGAAGGCCCCCGGCGTGCGCGCCGGGGGCCTTTCTCACACCTCGACCTGGTTCTTCGCGACCACGAGGTCGGAGATCCGCTCCCAGCCGAGCCTGCGGTACAGGTGCACTCCCTCGGTGGACGAGAACAGCAGCCCGGTCGTAGCGCCGTCCTTCATCGCTTCCCGTACCAGCACACTCATCACCACGCTGCCGAGCCCACGCCGCCGATGCGCCTGCGCGGTCTCGATGCGGTGTGCGACAGCGTCTTCACCGACGACTGCCATCAGCCCGCTCGCCGCTACCTCGCCGTCCTTCACCACCCGTACCCCGATGACCGGGCCCCGGCTCACCTCGACGGCATAGCCCGCGGGCGGCTCGAACAGCGGCGGGTGCGCGATGAGTTCGCACCGCATGAACGTCTCGTCCGGCCTGGCCACGATCAACCCGGCCGCTTCCATCTCCGCGGTCACCTTCTCCGGCACGTCCGTCGGAACGCTCAGCCAGTTCGGTTCCTCAGTGGCGGCAACGATCCTCGCCATGGCGGCGGTTTCCGCGTCGTCGGTGGCGATCCACTCGTTCGCGCGGTGCGCGCGGTTCACGTGGACGACCAGGTAGCCGTCGCGGTACGACGAGGTCAGCCCGTCGGCCGCGATCCAGCCGCGGTGCCAGCGCTCCACCAGTTCACTGATCATGCTTCCCCTCCTGGACGCGATCACGACGTCGGAAATCTTCTGCCAGCCGAGTTTCCGGCACAGGTGCAGGCCGTCCGCCGTGGCGAACAGCAGCCCGTCCACCGCTCCGGCCGCCACCGCTTCCCGTGCCAGCACACCCATCACGACGCTGCCGAGTCCTCGCCGCCGGTGCTCGGCCGTGGTGGTGACGCGGCGTGGCACAGCGTCCGAGCCCACCACGGCGATCAGGCCACTGGCGGCTTCAGCGCGGCCGGAAAGCACCCGGACCTCGATGACGGCGTCCTTGCGAGTCACCTCGACGGCGTACCCATCGGGTGGTTCCGGTGCGGGATGGTCCGTGAGTGAGCGTCGCATGAACGTCTCCAGCGAGCGAACGGCCAGCCCGGCCTTCTCCACTGTCCGGATCACCTCGTCCGGAGAATCCGTCGGCACCGTCAGCCAGGTCTCCGAGAACCCACTCGCGATGTTCTCGGCGTGTCCCACGACGTCAGCGTCACCGGTGAGAATTCGGTCGTACTCCCGTTCCTGCGGGCCGTTCCAGAACTGCCAGTTGTCCATCACACGGTCCGACCCCGCCGTCGATGTCCAGGCCGAGCCCGCGATCCAGCGGTCGACCATCGCGCCGAGGTCCACCCAGCGGGAGAGCCGGTCGGTGAGGTCTGGTGTGGACGGTTCGAACGACACGTCGATTCCGGTGCGTCGCAGGTATTTCAGCACGCCGAAGAACAGGTCCGGTACGGCTTCCAGTGCCACGCCGGGGTCGTGCCACACGACGGTGAGACCGGGTGGGAGCCCCCACAGGTCGGGCGGGCCGGCGGCCCAGTACGGAATCCCGAGGTAATGGCCAGACCCGACCAGCGCCTCGTTCAGCGCCAGGTGCAGGCCGTGCTTCTCGGTGGCGTGGGCGCCGTCCACGTGGTGCACCCCTGCGGTGGGGCGGACGCGGGGTGCATCGGCGGCGATTTCCTTCCACACCATGCGGCCGTCCGGGCTGAGCGGTGCCCACAGGTTCCGTTCCGTCGGGGTGCCTTCCATCCAGATGCGCCACACCGGCCGGGCATCGGGCACGTGTTCGTCCAGCAGGACGACGCCGTCGAGCACGATGTCGAAGAGTCCGGGCCCTACCGCGGACGGGTGCGCCGACACGATGTCCAGCCTGACTCCCGTTTCCGCCACGACCCTGCCGTCGCGGTCCAGGGCACGCAGAACCATCCGGACACCCGGCCGCTCGGACGCAGTGAACTCCGAGACGGTGCAGCCGATCAACGTCACCGGAGGCCGCATCTCGTCGAACGAACGCGGAAACCCTTCCACCACACGACATGTGCCCAGCACGGTGCTGCCGCCGCCCGTGCTGCTGAGCACGTATCGCGGCCGCACCGGCTCATCGTTGTTGTCCAGCTGGAACGCGGAAGCGCTGCAGACGAGATCACCGCCGGGCAGCTCGGCGTGGACGACGAGGTCGCCGAGGCGCCACAACTCCCAGGCGCGACCGTCCTTGATCTCCAGGAACACGTCACCGGTCAGCGAGTCGACCGGGGCCGTGCATCCGCGCAGCACCACCCGCTCCCGCTCAGGTGGTACGGGAAGGGAGAACAGGCCGTCGACGTCCACCGCCCGCGCCAGCACCTCGTACTTGCGTCCGCCGTCGTACCACGCCTGCGCGATCTCGTACCGCAACGGACCTCCCCAGAGCCACTTCGACGCTACGCGAAAAGCCCCGCAACGCGCGAACGCATTGCGGGGCTTTCACATCAGCGAAGTCAGGAGCGGTCGAACTCCTGGGCGGCCAGGGCGCGCACGATGCCCGCGCGGCCCTCGGACACCAGACGGCGCAGCGCCGGCGGGTGCTCGTCCGCCAGCCACGCGTCGGCGGCCTCCACAGTGGACTTCGCGATCGACCACGCCGGGAACATGCCGACCACCATGGACTGCGCGCGTTCGGAGGTGCGGCGGTCCCACACGCCCTTCACGTCCCGGAAGTAGCGCTCGACGTACGGCGCGAGCAGCTCCTTCTGTCCGGGGTGGGAGATGCCGGCGATGATCGCCTCGCTGACCGCGTTGGGCAGGTCGTCGTCGTTCACCGCGCGGTCCCACGCCTCGTCCTTGGCCGCGGTCGTCGGGCGCAGCGCACGAGCGGACTGGGCACGGCGGTGGCCGGTGGAGGTCGGGTCGCGCTCCTCCTCGGCGTTGATCTCCGCCAGGTCGGCCTTGCCGTGCGCGACCAGGGCCTGCAGCAGACGCCAGCGCAGGTCGGTGTCGACGTCGAGACCCTCCAGGACCGCGCTGCCGTCGAACCAGCCGCGCAGGATCTCCAAAGTGGACTCGTCGAGCACCGACGACGAGAGCGCGTTCACGAACGCCAGCTGGTGGTCCGAGCCCGGCTCGGCGGCCTGCGCCAGTTCCAGCGCCTTCGCCACGAACCGGCGCCAGCCCTCCGCCCGCCACGAGTCGTCCGCGTAGGACGACAGCGAGGTCTGGGCCTGCAGCAGAAGTCGTTGCACCACACCGACCTCGGACTCGGAGTGCAGCCCGCCGAGCACCAGGTTCACGAAGTCGCGGGCCTTCAGCTCGGCCTCACGGGTCATCTCCCACGCGGCCGACCAGCACAGCGTGCGCGGCAGCGGCTCGGCGATGTCGGAGATGTGGTCGATCAGCCCGGCCAGCGAGTCCGGGTCGAGGCGCATCGTGCAGTAGGTGAGGTCGTCGTCGTTGACCAGCACGATCTTGCCGCGGTGCACGCCGACCAGCTCGGGCACCTCGGTGCGGTCACCGGTGACGTCGAGCTCGTGGCGGTGCGTGCGGACGAGCTTGCCCGAGCCGTCGTCGTCGTAGATGCCGACCGCGATGCGGTGCGTGCGCAGTTCGCCCGCGCCCGGACGCGCGCCGCCCTGCAGCACGGCGAACTCGGTGAAGCGGCCGTCCGCGTCAACGGTGAACTTGGGACGCAACAGGTTGAGACCCGTGGTCTCCAGCCACTGCGCGCTCCACCACGACAGGTCGCGGCCGGACGCCTCCTCCAGCGCGCCCAGCAGGTCCGCGAGCGTCGCGTTGCCCCAGGCGTGCTTGGCGAAGTAGACCCGCAGGCCCGCCAAGAAGTTCTCCAGCCCGACGTACGCGACGAGCTGCTTCAGCACGGAAGCGCCCTTGGCGTAGGTGATGCCGTCGAAGTTGACCTCGACCGCCTGCACGTCGGAGATGTCCGCGGCGACCGGGTGCGTGCTCGGCAGCTGGTCTTGCCGGTAGGCCCACGACTTCTCGATCTTCGCGAACGTCGTCCAGGCCTGGCGGTACTCGGTGGCCTCGGCCTGCGCGAGCACGGACGCCCAGGTGGCGAACGACTCGTTCAGCCACAGGTCGTCCCACCAGCGCATGGTGACCAGGTCGCCGAACCACATGTGCGCCATCTCGTGCAGCACGGTCTCGGCGCGCCGCTCGTAGAGGTAGCGGGTCACGCGGCTGCGGAAGACGTAGTCCTCCAGGAACGTGACGCAGCCCGCGTTCTCCATCGCGCCCGCGTTGAACTCCGGCACGAAGCACTGGTCGTACTTGCCGAACGGGTACTGCACCCCGAACGCCTTGTGGAAGAACCCGAAGCCCTGCTTGGTCTCGGTGAACAGCCGCTCGTGGTCCATGTGCGGAGCGAGCGAGGCACGGCAGTAGATGCCCAGCGGGATGCGGAAGTCACCCTCGACGAACTCGTCGCGCCACTCCGCGTACGGGCCCGCGACCAGCGCCACGATGTAGGTCGACATCGGCTTGGTGGTGGCGAACGTGTGCACGTCCGCGCCGCCCTCGCCGGGCTCGGTGGCGGTGATCTCGCCGTTCGAGATGACCTTCCAGTCGTGCGGTGCGGTGACCTTCATCGAGTAGACCGACTTGAGGTCGGGCTGGTCGAAGCACGCGAACATGCGCTTGGCGTCCGCGGTCTCGAACTGCGAGTACAGGTACACGCCACCGTCGACGGGGTCGACGAACCGGTGCAGGCCCTCGCCGGTGTTCATGTACCGGCAGTCGGCCTCGATGGTGAGCTCGTTGCGCTCCGCGAGGTCCGGCAGCTTGACGCCGTCCTCCTCGCGGTAGTCGGAGACGTCGAGCTCGCTGCCGTTGAGCACAGCGCGGTGCACGGTCGCCGCCACGATGTCGATCCACGAGGAAGCACCCGGAGTCCGGCTGCGGAACACCACGGTGGTGGTGGAGCGGAACGTGTCCGAACCCGGCTTTCCGCCGCCGTCGGTCAGGTCCAGCTCGATCCGGTAGGACTCCACTTCCAGCAGCTCAGCACGTTCCTGAGCCTGGTCGCGGGTGAGGTTGGGCGCGGCCACTGGTCACCTCGTCTGCCACGCGTTTGGTTACGCGCTGACGTCGTCGGGAATGGTTATGACTCCCGCATCCAATCACGGAACCGGCGTACGGGAAGAGATGACAGGGTGATCTGGTTGGGCTGATGGGGCGATAACCACACCCAACGCGACAGAACGCGACCGAAGGGGCACGCATGGCCGCCAAGGCGAAGGTCGACTTCTACTTCGACCCTCTTTGTCCGTTCGCCTGGATCACCTCCCGGTGGATCCTCGAGGTGGAGAAGGTCCGCGACATCGACCTGAGCTTCCACGTGATGAGTCTTTCCGTGCTGAACGAGGGCCGCGACCTGCCCGAGCAGTACCAGGAGCTCATGACCAAGGGCTGGGGTCCGGTCCGCGTCGCCATCGCCGCCGAGCAGAAGTTCGGCAACGAGGTGCTGCCGAAGCTCTACACGGCGATGGGCACGCGCATCCACAACGAGGACATCGAGGAGTTCGACGAGGTCATCAAGCTCGCGCTGGCCGACGCCGAGCTGCCGGCGGAGCTCGCTGAGGCCGCCACCTCGACCGAGTACGACGAGGCGCTGCGGGCTTCGCACCACCGCGGCATGGACCCGGTGGGCATGGACGTCGGCACGCCGACCATCCACATCGACGGTGTCGCGTTCTTCGGCCCGGTGCTCACGAAGATCCCGCGGGGCGAGGACGCCGGCACGATCTTCGACGGTGCCCGGATGCTCGCCGGCTTCCCGTACTTCTTCGAGCTCAAGCGCACTCGTACGGGTGAACTCGACTTCAGCTGAGCCCCGCTGGGGTCTTCGGCTGGATTTTTTGTCAGAGGTGCTGGCTAGCGTCTTCAGACATGGCCCAGCACCACGTCGAAGTCGCAGTTCAGGGGCCCTGGTCGGTGGCGACGTCCAGGGCGTTCTGGGAGGGCTTCCGGCCGTCGGCGTTGCCTCAGCGCGAGGGTGAGGCGCTGCGGTCGACGTTCCTGGTCGAGAGTGAGTGGCGTCGTGCCTCGGTCTCCGTGACCCAGCTCGGCGCCGCTGCTGTTCTGTCGTTGTCCGGTTCCGGGGACCTGGATCTGGCGGCGGCGCAGGTGTGCCGGTTCCTGTCGCTGGACGTCGACGGGCGGGCGTGGCCGGAGGTCGGTGATCGCGATCCGGTGATCGCCGAGGCTCAGGCCTCCTTGCCCGGCTTACGGCCGTGCGGCTTCTACTCGCCCTACGAGGCGGCGGCGTGGTCGGTGCTGTCGCAGCGGATCAGCATGTCGCAGGCGGCCCGGTTGAAGGCTTCGCTGCTGCGGGACGGCGTGTTCCCGGCACCGGCGGAGTTGCTCGGGCTCGACCTGGACCTGCCCGGCCGCAAGCCCGAGTACCTGCGGGCGGTTGCCGAGGCGGCGCTGGACGGTCTGCTGGACGCGGTCACGTTGCGCGCGATGAAGCCCGCGGCGGCGGTGCTCGCGGTGCAGCAGGTCAAGGGGCTGGGGCCGTTCGCGGCCGAGCTGGTGGTGCTGCGCGGGGCGAACGTGCCGGATGCCGTGCCGCACAACGAAGCCCGGCTCGCCGACGAGGTCCGCGAGCGGTACGGCAGGCCGTTGGCGGAGGTGTCCGAGGCGTGGCGGCCGTACCGGACGTGGGCGTCGGTGCACCTGCGAGTGCTGCGCGAGCGGCGGCTTGGGGGTGCTGTGGCAGCTTCGGGTCGTTGAGTCGCCCCTCACGAACCTCCTGCCTCGCCGGCACGTACCACACCCGTGGGGGTGACCATCGCGAGTCGATGTGACAGTCTGACCGCTGTCAGCGCGTTAGGTGTCACATCCGCCTGGAGGGCTCTCGTGATCGAGGTCGTCAACCCCGCCACCGAGGAAGTCGTCGGCACGCTCGCCGAAGGCACGCCGGCCGACGTCGACACGGCCGTGGCCGCCGCGGTGGCCGCCTTCGCGGCGTGGTCGCAGACCTCGGTGGAGGAACGGGCGAAGGTGGTCCGCGCGATCATCGACGGACTGCGCGCCCGTGCGGACGAGCTCGCGGCGACCATGACCCGGGAGATGGGCACGCCCATCACCTTCAGCCGAAAGGTGCAGGTCGCGAACCCCATCGCCATCGCGGAGGGCGTCGCGGACGTGCTGGAGCGCGGCTACTTCGAGCCCGAGGAGATCGGCAACTCGCTGATCTTCCGCGAGCCGATCGGGGTCGTCGCCGCCATCACGCCGTGGAACTTCCCGCTGCAGCAGATGGTCGCGAAGGTCGTGCCGGCGCTCGCCGCGGGCAACACCGTGGTGCTCAAGCCGAGCGAGCTCGCGCCGGGGACCGCCGACCTGCTCACCGAGATCATCACCGCTGTGACCCCGCAGGGCGTCTTCGGGCTGGTGCACGGCACCGGGCCGGTCGTCGGCGAGGCGCTGGCCGCGCACCCGGACGTGGACATGGTGTCGTTCACCGGTTCCACGCGGACCGGGCGGCGGGTGTCCGCGGTCGCGTCCGAGACGGTCAAGCGGGTCGCGCTGGAGCTGGGCGGCAAGTCGGCGTGCATCGTGCTCGACGACGCCGACTTCGGGCGCGCGGTGAAGATCGCGGTCGCCAACGCGTTCATGAACAACGGCCAGGCGTGCAGCGCGTGGACCCGTCTGCTCGTGCCCGCCGACCGTCACGACGAGGCCGTCGAACTGGCTGCCCAAGCCGCTGCCAAGTACACGTCAGCCGATCCGGCGGATCCGTCGACGCGCATCGGCCCGGCTGTGTCCAAGGCGCAGCGCGACCGCGTGGTCGGTTACATCCGCAAGGGTGTGGACGAGGGCGCGCGGCTCGCGGCCGGTGGGCCGGACGCTCCGTTGCCCCAAGGCTTCTACGTCACGCCGACGGTGTTCGGTGGTGTGACGGCGGAGATGACCATCGCGCAGGAGGAGATCTTCGGGCCGGTCCTGTCGGTCATGCCGTACGCGGACGAGGACGACGCGGTGCGGATCGCGAACTCCACCATCTACGGCCTGGCGGGCGGCGTGTTCTCCACGGACACCGAGCGCGCTCTCCGCGTGGCCAAGCGGCTGCGCACCGGCCAGGTCGACATCAACGCCGCCGCGTTCAACACGAGCGCGCCGTTCGGCGGCTACCGCCAGTCGGGCAACGGCCGTGA
Organism: Lentzea alba; assembly: GCF_011067745.1. Classification (GTDB taxonomy): domain Bacteria; phylum Actinomycetota; class Actinomycetes; order Mycobacteriales; family Pseudonocardiaceae; genus Lentzea; species Lentzea alba. Next base: position 116,309 of record NZ_JAAMPJ010000005.1, on the reverse strand, counting down.
GTTCGGAAGGTTCGGGCTGGACGAGTTCTGCGAGGTCAAGTCCGTCCAGCGGTAATTGAGCTGCGAGCGATGTCGTGGCGGCGTATCACTGCTGCCATGGCTGACTCGGCGCTGAGCATCAGGACCATCACCGAATCCGACCTGCCCGAGTTCTCGCGGGTGGTGGCGTGGGCGTTCCTCGACGATCCCCGTGGCGTCGACAGCAAGTGGCTGAAGGTCCTCGAGCACGACCGAGCCCACGTGGTCCTCGACGGCGACGAGATCGTCGGCACCGCCGGGATCCTCAGCCGGGAGATCACCCTGCCGGGCAACGTCCTGGCGCCGGTCGGCGCGGTCACGGTGGTGACCGTCAAACCGGGCCATCGACGGCGGGGCGTCGCGTCGTTGCTCATGAAGACGCAGCTGGACACCATGCACGAGTCGGGTGAGGCGATCGCGATCCTCTGGGCGTCGGAGGGCTCGATCTACCGCCGGTTCGGCTACGGCGAGCTGGCCACGAGCATCAACCGGATGACGATGCCGACGCGGATGGCGTTCCATCCCGGCGTCTCGGTCAGCGACACCCGGATCCGGCAGGTCACCCGTGAGGAAGCGATGCCGTTCATGCGCGAGGTGCACGACCGGGTGCGCCGCACGCGGGTCGGCTGGCTGAGCCGGGTCGACGCGACGTGGGAGGTCCAGCTCGCCGATCGCGAGGTCGATCGCGACGGCCTGACGTCCTACCGCTACTGCCTGCACCCCGAGGGCTATGTGGTGTTCCGGGTCAAGGGCGACGGTGGTCCGCGGGGGCCGCAGGACGAGCTGCACGTGCGGGAGCTGGTGTGCGAGACCGAACAGGCGTACGCCGACCTGTACCGGTTCCTGCTGGACATCGACCTGGCGACGGAGATCTCCTTCTACACCGCCACCGACGACCCGATCCTGCACATGGTCGACAACCCGCGGAAGGTGTCGCGCGACCTCGGCGACGCGCTGTGGTTGCGGATCGTCGATGTCGACCGGGCTCTGCCGCTGCGGCGTTATTCGTCCGATGTGGACAGTGTGCTCGAGGTCGAGGACTCCTTCTGCCCGTGGAACTCCGGCCGTTGGCGCTTCACCGTGAAGAACGGCGAGGCGGTCGTGGCGCGCACCGAGGAGCCTGCGGACGTGTCGCTCGACGCAGCCGCTCTCGGCAGTGCTTTCCTCGGTGGCGTACGGCTTTCCGTGCTCAAGCGTGCACACCGCGTGGTCGAACACACGCCCGGACACGTGGACGCGCTGACGATGGCGTTCCTCAGCGCGTGCGAGCCGCACTGCCCAGAGGTCTTCTGACGGAACTCACGGCCGTTGTTGCTCGTTGACGGTTTACCTGGTGTGGGAGGTAAAGCCGTGGGCGCCATCGTGTGGGTGGTTGTACTGGTATTGCTGGTCGCAGGGGTGTTTTACCTGGTCAGCCAGAGCAACGCGCGCAAGGCGCGAGAGCTCGACGACGCCAAGGCGGAGGCGCGCCGCTGGGTCGAACGGCTGGGCGGGCAGGTGATGAGCCTCACCGGCACCAACGCCGCGTCCACCCAGGCGATGGCCGACGCGTCCGAGCGCTTCACCGCCGCCGGGTCGCAGATGGAGCAGGCCCGCACGATCCCGCAGGCGCGGCTGGTCACCGAGACCGCGATGGAGGGCCTGCACTACGTGCGCGCGGCGCGTGAGGCCATGGGCATGGACCCCGGACCCGCGCTGCCCGAGAGCGCCAGTCAGAAGCAGGCGGGTGCTGTCAGCGAGGACCGTCAGGTCAGCGTCGAAGGCCACCAGTACGCCGCGTCGCCGCACTCCGGTTCGGGCACGCCCTACTACTACCCCGGTGGCATGGTCGCCGGACGTCCGGTGCCGCGTGGCTGGTACTCCGAGCCGTGGTGGAAGCCCGCGCTCGTGGCCGGCGCATGGGGCGTGGGCACGTTTCTGCTGATGGACGCCATGTTCTCCGGCATGCACGGCATCGGCGACTACGGCATGGCGGACATGGGCGCCGGTGACATTGGTGCCGGTGACTTCGGAGGCGACATGAGCGGTGCCGCCGACATGGGTGACGCCGGCGGCTTCGACTTCGGCGACATGGGCGGCGGGTTCGACTTTTAAGTGCTCACGAACTGAGCACTTTCCGGCCGGACCGAAAAACCCACCCCGACCCGAATTCTCAGGGTTGGCAGGCGGGGCACCAGAAGAGGTTGCGCGCCGCGAGTGCCGTGGTCAGGACCTCGGTGCCGCAGATCAGGCACGGCTCCCCGGCGCGGCGGTAGACGTACACCTCGCCGCCGTGCCGATCCACGCGTGGCGCGCGGCCCATGGCTTTGGGCAGGTGCTCGGGGCGGACCGTGTTGATCTGGCCGACCTTCACGCCGTCCTTCATCAGCACGACCAGGTCGTCCCACAGGGTGTCCCACAGCTCGCGGCTGACCTTGTCGCCGGTCAGCAGCGGGTTCACGTTGTGCCGGAACAGCACCTCGGCGCGGTAGACGTTGCCGACGCCCGCGAGGATCTTCTGGTCCATCAGCAGCACGGCCAGCGGCTGCTTGGAGCGGATGATCCGTTCGTAGGCGCGGTCCGGGTCGGCGTCTTTGCGCAACGGGTCGGGTCCGAGCCGCTCGCGGATCGCCTTGACCTCGTCTTTGTTGAGCACTTCACACGCCGTCGGGCCGCGCAGGTCCGTCCAGTGCGTCTCGCCGACCATCCGCATCCGGACCTGGCCGACGGGGAGCAGCACGGGCAGCGGTGACTCGGTGAACGTGCCGTACAGGCCGAGGTGGACGTGCACGATCGCGTCCGGGCCGTAGACGTGGAACAGGTGCTTTCCGTGCGCCTCGGCCCTGACCAGCTTGCGTCCGTCCACAAGGGACGCCGCGAAGCGTCCCTGTGGACTGGTGACGGACACGGTCTTGCCCGCGTACCGGCGCTGGTGCAGCCGCGCGAGGCGGTGCAGCGTGTGACCCTCAGGCACTGCCTTAGCGGGCGCTGTCTTCGTACGCACCGACCTTGTCGATACGACGCTGGTGCCGGGGCTCGCCGGAGAACTTGGTCTCGAGGAACGCCAGGACGATCGCGGTCGCTTCCTCGGTGGTGTGCTGGCGGGCGCCGATGCCGACGAGGTTGGCGTCGTTGTGCTCACGGGCCAGCTGGGCGGTGTCGACGTTCCACGCCAGTGCGGCGCGGGCGCCCTTCACCTTGTTCGCGGCGATCTGCTCGCCGTTGCCCGAGCCGCCGATCACGACGCCGAGGCTGTCCCCACCAGCGGCACGGTTCGCGACGACCTGCTCGGCCGCGTCGACGCAGAACGACACGTAGTCGTCCTGGGCGTCGTAGGTGTGGGCGCCGACGTCGACGACCTCGTAACCCTGCTCGGTGAGAGCCGTGGACAGGTAGGACTTCAGCTCGAAGCCCGCGTGGTCTGCTGCCAGATAAACGCGCACGTCCGGGAGTCTGACACGCTGGTGGGTGTGTTCAGCCAGGAGGGGTACCAGCTGAAGCTGGAATGGGGGCCCGAGGGCGTCAACGCGCTTCGGGACTGTGACGTGCTGGTCGTCGTTGACGTGCTGTCGTTCACGACGTCGGTCGACCTGGTGGTCGGCAACGGCGGCCAGGTGCGGCCGTCGCGCTGGAAGCCTTCGTCGGGCAAGACGCTGCGACCAGCATCACTCGTCGACGCGACGGGACTGGTCGAGCTGCCGTCGCCGAACGGGTCGAACCTGTGCTTCCTCGCCGCCGAGACCGGGGCACACGTGCTCGCGGCGTGCCTGCGCAACGCGTCGGCGGTGGCTGCGCGGGCCGCGGAACTGGGAGAGACGATCGGCGTGATCCCCGGCGGCGAACGGTGGGGTCTCGACATCCTCAACTCCGGACCGCGCGAGTTCGGGCCGTTGCGGCCGTGCGTCGAGGACTACCTGGGCGCGGGCGCGGTGCTGGCGGCGCTACCAGGCAGTGCTCTCTCCGGCAGTGCTCTCTCCGGCAGGGCCTCTCCGGAGGCGCAGCTCGCGGCGGCGGCGTTCACCGGCACGGACGTCGTGACCGCCGTACGTGAGTGCGGTTCGGGGCGAGAGCTGATCGAGAACGGTCATGCCGCCGACGTCGATCTCGCGGTGCAGGTCGATGTCAGCGGCGCGGTGCCGGTGCTGGTCGAAGGGGTGCTGCGGTGATCGAGATCGCGGACGGCGTGTTCATCCGGCGGCACACCGAGCTGGATCTGACCCTCGGCCTCATCACCGGATCAGGTGATTCGTTGCTGGTGGACTCCGGCATGGATCCGGCGCTCGCCCTGGAAGTCCGGCCGTCGCGGATCGTGTTGACGCACAACCACTTCGACCACGTGCTGGCCACCGAGGCGTTCCTGCCGTGCGAGGTGTGGGCGCACGAGGATTGCGTCGTGGACGAAACCCTGCTCGAAAGCCGCGCCAGGTACTACTCGGAGCCCTTCGAAGGCAGGCTCATCGCACCCACACACACGTTCCGCGACACCGTCACGCTGGACGTCGGCGGCCGGCGGGTGGACCTGTACCACTTCGGCCCCGCGCACAGCTCGCACGACGTGATCGTGCACGTGCCGGACGTCGGCGTGGTGTTCGCCGGCGACCTCGTGGAGGAGGGCGCGCCCGCTCAGGCCGGGTCGGATGCCACGCCGTCGAACTGGCGCAACGTCCTGAACCTGATGCTGGAGCTGAACCCGCGGATCGTCGTGCCGGGCCACGGGGACCCGGTCGACGCGCGGTTCGTGGAGGCGATGGCTCTCCCGGCAGTGACCAGTCCCGAAGGGGTTACCCCGGAGGCCACGTGAGGCCGCGTCCGCCGAGGACGTGGCAGTGCACGTGGAAGACGGTCTGGCCGCCGTTCTTGCCGGTGTTGAAGACGAGCCGGTAGCCGGACTCGTCGACGCCCTCCTGCTTCGCGACCTGGTGCGCGGTCGCGAGGATCTGGCCCGCGAGCACCGGGTCGACGTCGCCGATCGCGCGGTGGTGTTCCTTGGGGATCACCAGGACGTGCGTGGGCGCCTTGGGGTCGATGTCGCGGAACGCGAGCGTCGTGTCGGTCTCCGTCACGACGTTCGCCGGGATCTCGCCCGCGACGATGCGGCAGAACAGGCAATCGGTCACGCCTGCATGGTATTGGTTCCGTTGGGCCCTGTTGTTCTTGCCGGGCACCGATGAATCATGGCTGCGTGAAGGGCGCCAAGCTCCTGGTCATCGTCCGGTGCCTCATCAGTTTCGCGATCGGCGTGCTGCTCCTGGTCCTCGCGATCCGTTTCGGTGAGGCGCTCTGGCGCGCGGTCCAGTAGCCGTCTCCCCGAAAACCCGTCTGCCCGGACCCGTCTCCTCAGTGGACGAAGCAGAACTCGTTGCCCTCGGGGTCGCGCATGACCTGGAAGCTGCCCTGTTCGTCGGTGACGACCAGGCCTTCGCGCTCCGCTCCGAGGTTGACCGCCTTCACGACCGCTGCCTCGATGTCGTCGACCTCGAAGTCGAGGTGCAGCCGGTTCTTCACGTCCTTGCGCTCGGGCACCGGCTGGAACGACATCCGCGGCCCGTCGGGCGGTTCGACGTGCGCCCAGCCGTGCTCGCGGTTCACCGGCTCGCCGCCGAGGAGCTCGGCCCAGAACCGCACGAGGCGCGCGGGCTCGTTGCTGTCGATGACGATCTGCTCAAGACGCATTGGTCTCCACCAGGTTCTTCCGGGCCCAGTTGCAGCACAGGTCGAGCAGTCCGAGCACCTTGCGGCCCTGTTCGGTCAGTTCGTACTCGACCCGCGGCGGGTTCTCGTCGAACGCTTCGCGGCTCACCGTGCCGTCGCGCTCCATGGCCCGCAACGTCTCGGTGAGCACTTTGGGCGTCACGCCCGGCAGTCCGGCCCGCAGTTCGGTGAACCGCCGACGCCCGTCCTGCAACGCCCGCAACACGTGCGCGGTCCACTTGTCACCGATGCGGTAGGGCAGGTCCCCGTGCTGGCATCGCACCTGGTCACTCCCGATATCGTTGCGGAAACCGGACACCCGCACCCTACCTTCGCGCTCATGACGAAGATCGTTGTTTTCGGAGCGTCCGGCAAAGCGGGACGGGAGATCGCGGCCGTGGCACAGTCGCGCGGCCACGAGGTGACGAAGATCGGCCGAAACCCCGGCGTACAGGCCGCGGCGGAGATCGCAGCCGGCCACGACGTGGCGGTGAGCGCGGTGGCCGACTTGTCCCGCGACCCGGCCGAGTTCTACCGCGAGGCAGCCCACGCCCTGGTGGCTTCCGGGGCAGGCCGAATCATCGTGGTGGGCATCTACACCCTGATGGAAACGGCGCCAGGCGTACGGGTGATCGACAGCCCGGACTTCCCGCCCGAGTACCGCCCGTTCTCCCTGGGCCACGCCGCAGGCGTGGAGGTCCTGGCCAAGTCCGCCGCGAACTGGCTGGTGATGAGCCCGGCAGGCATGTTCGGCGGCACCCCCACAGGCACCTACCAACTGGGCCCGGTGAACCCGTCCGACGAACTGACCTACGAGGACTTCGCTCTAGCCGTCGTAGACCAAATCGAACACCCCACCCACCACCACACCCAACTAGGCGTCACCTCACAGTGATCCACCTCACTCCCAAGCACACCCATCGCGCGGCTCACGAGAGCCCGCCCGCACTTCCCACTGACACAGTGGACCCACGAGCCCTCCGGCAAACCCCGGCCGATGGCACCCGCAGCCTGCCGCCAGGCCTACGCCCATCCTGTTTCCGCTCCCACCAGCCCGGCCGCTGAGGCCCAGGCCTGAAATGAGAACCGAGAGACCGACCAGCGTCTGTGCGCGACCAGTTCCCCTCCAGGTGAGCCGGGCGCTAGGGGCCTGAGCCCTGAGAAGACCAAGAAACCCGACCAGCGTTTGCACTCGACCCGCCCCCGCTCCAGGCGAGCCCACGCACTGGGAGCCTGAGCCCAGATGAGACCAAGCCCGACCAATGTCTGCGCTCGTCCTGCCCCGCTCCCGGCGAGCCCGGATGACAAGTTCGAGGAGTCGCCCCCGACAAGAACCGTGATGCCATCCAGGCCTGTACGTGCCCCGATTCCGCTCCCCGGCGTGCCCGGCCGATGAGGGGCCGGGCTCGACCCCAACCAGGAACCGAGAAGCCACCCAATGTCTGCCCCCGCCCCTGGCCCCCCAGTTCCGGCGAAGCCGGCCATGGGGGTCCGGGGGTATCCCCCGGCTGGGGGTCTGGGGGCTCGGCCCCCAGATAAAAACCGAGAGGCCGAACAGGGTCTGCGCTTTCTGCAGACACTGGTCAGCCTCGGTCGCGAGCGGGCGACGGGAATCGAACCCGCGTAGCTAGTTTGGAAGACTAGGGCTCTACCATTGAGCTACGCCCGCGTTGCCGCCCTTGAGGGGCTGCGGTCAATACCTTAGCGGAGGGCGGTAAGCTGGTTGCAACCGGGGCGTGGCGCAGTTTGGTAGCGCACCCGCTTTGGGAGCGGGGGGTCGCAGGTTCAAATCCTGTCGCCCCGACGGTTGACGAAAACCCGCAGCGTTCATCGCTGCGGGTTTTCGTGTCTGCGGCGTCTACAGGTAGCGGCTGGCCCAGGCGGCGAGCACTTCTGCCACGTAGGTCGCGTCCGCGCGGTCGGTCAGCAGGTGGTCGGTGCCGTCGAGTGACACGAACGACTTCGGGTGGCGGGCCGAGTCGAAGATGATCCTGGCGTTGTCCACGCCCACCAGGTCGTCCTGTGGCGAGTGCATGACCAGGAGTGCGCGGTTCAGGCCGGCGATGCACGCCGTCTGGTCCTGCTGGTTGATGTCGAGCAGGAAGTTGTTGCTGATCCGGAACGGCCGGCCGGCCAGCACCACCTCGGCGATGCCGTGGCTCTCGATCTCGTTCTTGGAGGAGCCGAGGAGGTGTTCGACGTGGGTGGTGTCGGCGGGGGCGCCGATGGTGACGACGGCTTTGGCCTCGGGGATCTGGCGGGCGGCGGTCAGCACTGCGGCGCCGCCCAGTGAGTGTCCGATGAGGACGCTCGGGGCGCCGATGGTGTCGCGCAGGTGGTTGGCGGCGCACACCAGGTCGGCGACGTTGGAGGTGAAGGTGGTGTTGGCGAAGTCGCCGTCTGACTGGCCGAGGCCGGTGAAGTCGAAGCGCAGGACCGCGACGCCGCGGGTGGCCAGTTCGCGGGAGATGCGGGTGGCGGCCACCGAGTCCTTGCCGCAGGTGAAGCAGTGGGCGAACACGGCGGTCGCCACGACGTCTCCGGTGGGCAGTTCGAGGCGACCGGCGAGCGACTGGCCGTCCGCGCCTGCGAAGAGCGCCTTCCTGTTGTCCATGAAGTCCAGTGTTCCAGTGGCCTCGCGCCACTAGGGTCGTTGCGTGCGCTACCAGTACCTCGATGCCCGGTTGCGGGAGGTGTTCGACGACGCCAAGCTCGATCGCGGGCAACGGGCGTTGCTGCAGGGCGTGTTGCGGGCGCTCGATCCTGACGCGCACCTCGGTGAGCACGTGGCGGGGCTCAACAGCGCGTTTCTCGCTGTTACGCGTGCGCAGACCGCTCTGGAGAGCCACGCGGCCGAGGACCAGCCGCGGTGGAACCTGTTGCGCCGCATCATCGCCACCTCGCTCGCGTGCATGGATGCCGCCAGGCCCGCGTATGCGCACGGTGGTGCTCAGGAGCTGGCCGAGGCGCGGCGGACGCTGCTGGACGTCGAGGCAGCCATCGCGGCTGACGGGCCGAAGCTCGATCCGCAGGTCACGGCTGCGGCTGCGGCGAAGCTCGATCCGCGGGCGTTGGAGGTGGCGGTCAAGCAGTGGATCACTCCACTGTGGAACGGAGTCGAACTTCCGTTGCGCGCCAGGATGATCGCCGAGGTGGCGGTGGTGGTGGCGGTGCACGGCCGGGACGGCAGGCAGCTGCGCGCCGACCTGATGCGGTGGCTCAAGAAGCCCGGCGACGACCTCGAAGAGGTGCTCTGGCCGCAACCACGCCGGCACGTCGTGGCGTTGGTGGTGCGGGGTGCGCGTGTTCTTCGGCACCTCGACCAGCTGTTGCCGTTGGCTAGGCAGGAGCCGTTGCACCGCAACAGGTTGCCGAAGGACGACTTCCTGAAGGACGCTGTGGTGGGTTCGTCGGTGTTGGTGCGGTTGCCGGTCAACGCGGCCGACGCGCACACGGCGGCGTTGCTCGGGAGGCGGATCCTCAGCGAGGTGCTCGACCAGTACGCGGCGGGGGAGCGGCTGACCGAGCTGAACATCGCGCCGCTGTGGCACGTGAGCGGGCCCGGCGGACGGGTCACGCGCGGTACCGAGCACCAGCGCACGGTCGGCAACGCCTATCCGCTCACGCCGTACTGGCCCGCCGAGCTGCGCAGTGCGATGCGGGTGGCGAACCTCGCCCGTCAGGTCGACGCGCCGATGGCCAGTGCCGGGCTGGCGTGGAGTGCGCTGGAGGCGACGGGGCTGGACCCGAGCAAGATCGCGTGGCTGGCCAAGGCGTGCGCGCTGCAGATGTTGCGGCAGCACCTGATCAGCCTGCACGTCGTCGTCACCAACCACGACAAGGCGATGCGTGGACCCCTCGACGCGCAGGTGCCCACCACCGGCGTGAAGCACCACCTGAAGTCGGTGGACGCGTGGCTTGAGGTGCTGGTCGAGCACAACCGGCCGGGCGAACAGCTCAGGGCCGCCCAGGACGCCGTCGCGGCACTGGCCGAGAACGAGGGCGGGCTGGTGCAGGACCTGGCCGAGATCTGGCAGGCGCGGCTCGCGGACTCCAAGGCGCTCGCGCGGTGGTTGCGGGAGCAGGAGGACACGATGACCGCGGTGCTGGAGTGGCTTTACGTCACCAGGAACCTGGCGTTCCACGCCGGGCGGTTCGCCACGCCGGCGGACGAGCTGACCGCGCACGCCGGGCAGGCCGTCGCCGACCTGACGCTGGAGTTCCTCGGGAACTGGCGAACTGTGGAAAGACAGCAGAGCCGGCGGGAGACCTCCGCGGTGGAGATCTACCGCCGGCTCGCCCAGCGAAAGGACCAGCTGGAGGCCCGGCTCAAGCGAGCGGGGTCCGTGCGCAGGCTCAGCGTCGAGGACATCTCCGGCCCCGACGAGAAGTGGTGGTCGCGCGGCAGGAGCTCCAGGACGAAGGATTAGGGCTTGGGCTTGGCCAGCCAGTCCTCGACCCGGTCCGGGTTCGCCTCGACCCACCGCTTCGCCGCCTCGTCCGGCGACATCTTGTACTTCGCGATGAACGACGCGACCGTGTTCTGCTCGTCGTTGCTCCACTGGAAGTTCTGGATCAGCCTGGCGGCAGGGCCGCCCTTGTCCATGAACTTCTTGGAGGCGATCTTGTCGAGCTCGTAGCGCGGGTAGTCGCAGGCGACCTTGGCCGCGTCCGCGTCACAGCCCGCCGTGTACTCGGGCAGGTCGACCTTGATCAGTTCGATGTCGAGGTGCAGCCACTGGGGTTCGAAGAAGTAGCCGATCAGCGGCGCCTTCTTCTCCTCGGCCTGGCGGAACGCCTTGATCAGCGCTTGCTCGCTGCCCGCGTAGACGACCTTGTAGTTGAGGCCCAGGTTCTTCACCAGTGCCTCGTCGTTGGTCACGTACGAGGGGTCGCCGTCGAGCACCTGGCCCTTGCCCTCGGACTGCGCGGTCTTGAACTTGTCCGCGTACTTGTTGAGGTTCTGCCAGTTCGTGATGTCCGGGAACTCTTTTTTCATCCACGGCGGCACGTACCAGCCGATCACGCCCTTGTTGCCGGTCGGGCCGACCCGCACGGCGGTGTGCTTCTCCTCGATGTACTTCTGCTTCAGGTCCTCGTGGCCCCAGTTCTCCAGGACCACGTCGATCTCGCCCGAGTCGAGGCCCTGCCAGGCCGTCTGCTCGTCGACTTCCTTCTTCGTGACCTTGCAGCCGAGCCGCTTCTCGGCGAGGTACGCGACGACGGCCGCGTTCGCCTCGTAGCCGACCCACGGGTTGACCGCGATGGTCATGGAGTCGCAGGGCTCTGTGGGTGCTGCGGAACTGGAGCGCGGTGATGACGACGTCGATCCACCACCGCAACCGGCAACAGTCAAGACGACGATCATTGCCAGAGCGATTCTGGGGGCTTGCACGAACAGCTCCTCGTGGAGGGGAAGAGCGGCGCAGGAGACCGCTCAGTTCAGCTTTTCCCGATCGGACTAACCCAGTCAAGTCATGGGATGATTGGTTGTCCTTTTTGGACTCCATTTGTCGTAACCCTTGACCGCACCCGTGTGAAGGTCGATGCTGTCGCGCATCGAGAAACGGTGTGCGTAGTCCGCAACAGGTCGGAGTGGTTTGGCGTGGATCCCGTGATTTCGGTCAGGGACCTGTGGAAGGTGTTCGGCTCCAACGCGTCTCAAGTGGTGGCATCGGACGAGCTGAAATCGTTGCCACGGTCGGAGCTGATGGATCGCACAGGTGCTGTCGCGGCCGTGCGCGGAGTGGACTTCGACGTCGCTCCGGGTGAGATGTTCGTGGTCATGGGACTGTCCGGTTCGGGCAAGTCCACACTGGTCCGCTGTCTGACGAGACTGGTGGAACCGACCGCGGGCACGATCATGTTCGAGGGTGAGAACATTCTCGAAGCAGATCCGAAACGTCTGCGCGACCTGCGCCGGAACAAGTTCTCGATGGTGTTCCAGCACTTCGGGTTGCTTCCTCACCGGACAGTCGCCGACAACGTCGGTTACGGGCTGGAAATCCGCGGGGTACCGCGGGCGAAACGTGGCGAGCGGTCGCAGGAAGTGATCGACCTCGTTGGTCTGTCCGGCTACGAGAAGTCCTATCCGGATCAGCTGTCCGGCGGTATGCAACAGCGCGTCGGTCTTGCTCGCGCTCTTGCCGGTGATCCAGATGTGCTGTTCTTCGACGAACCTTTCTCGGCGCTCGACCCGCTGATCCGGCGCGACATGCAGTCCGAGGTCATCAGGCTGCACCGCGAGGTCGGCAAGACGATGGTCTTCATCACCCACGACCTGAGCGAGGCGCTCAAGCTCGGCGACCGCATCCTGATCATGCGGGACGGCCAGGTGGTGCAGGTCGGCACCGGTGACGAGCTGGTCGGCGCGCCCGCGGACGACTACGTGCGCGACTTCGTGAAGGACGTGCCCCGCTCGAACGTGCTGACGCTCAAGTGGATCATGCGGCCGCCGCGTCCCGAGGACGATCTGGACGGCCCCGAGCTGTCGCCGGAGACCGTGGTGCGCGAGGCCGTGCGCAGCGTGCTCAGCGCGGACAAGCCGGTGAAGGTCGTGCGGGACGGCGAACTGCTCGGTGTCGTGGCGGACGAGGAGATCCTCGGGGTCGTCGCCGGGGAGGCGTGAGATGGTTGCCGTCGCCGCCCCTCGGCAGCTACCGCGGCTGCTACATCGATACAAGCAGGCTCTGATAATCGGCGGGATCGTGCTCGCCTGGTTGGTGCTGTGGCTGCTGTTCCGCAACATCGGGACGCTGCCGCTGGACGCCTCCGCGCTGACGCCGTTGCACCGGTGGATCAACGACATCAACGACGCGGTCGGCGCGTCCAGGAACTCCAACCCGGTGTTCCTCTACTTCTTCAACGAGATCCGGCTTGTCATCGACGAGTTCGTGACCTTCGTGCAGGCGTTGATCGCGCAGCCGTCGTTCGGCCGGCCGGTGCCGGTGATCGGCTGGCTCGGCGTGGTCGGCATCGCGGGCTTCGTCAGCCTCGCCGTCGCCGGGTGGCGGGTGGCGCTGCTGACGATCGCGGGCTTCGTCTTCCTGGGGCTGCAGGGTTTGTGGCAGGAGAGCATGGACACGCTCTCGCTGACGCTCGCCGCCGTCGTGATCTCGTTGCTGTTCGGCATTCCGCTCGGGATCTGGGCGGGACTGTCCGATCGCGCCAACCGGGTGATGACACCGGTGCTCGATTTCATGCAGACCATGCCGACGTTCGTCTACCTGGCGCCGCTGACGTTGTTCTTCCTGATCGGCCCGGCCTCGGCGACGATCGCCACGCTGATCTACGCGGCGCCGCCGGCGATCCGGATCACCGCGCACGCCATCCGCTCGGTGCCGCGCAACACCGTCGAGGCTTCCGAATCCCTCGGGGCGACTCGGCAGCAGACGCTCGTGAAGGTGCTGCTGCCGTCCGCGCGCAAGACGATCGTGCTCGGCGTCAACCAGACGATCATGGCCGCGTTGTCGATGGTCACGATCGCCGCGTTGATCGACGCGCCGGGTCTGGGCAAGACGGTCGTGAAGGCGTTGCAGACGCTCGACGTCGGTACAGCGTTCAACGCGGGTCTGGCGATCGTGGTGCTGGCGATCGTGCTGGACCGGGTGACGACCGCAGCGACCGAACGCCGCAAGCTGCCGCGCTGGGCCTTCTTCGGCGGGCTCGGTGTCACGGGTGTCCTGGTGTACCTCTCCTACACCTACCTGTGGGCGGCCGAGTTCCAGTCCGACGTCGAGATCGGCAGCTCGATCCGGCAGGGCGCGACGGCCGTGACGGAGTGGGCGCAGGACTCGCTGCCGCTGATCACCGGTGGCTTCAAGGACTTCGTGACGTTCGTGTTGATCAACCCGCTGCAGGCGCTGCTGGCCGAGTCGCCGTGGTTCCTGGTGGCGCTGGTGATCGTGGCGCTGTCGTTCCTCATCGGCGGGGTCCGGGCCGCGGTGGTTTCGGCCGTGTGCCTGGGATTGCTGGTCGCGACCGGTCTGTGGCAGGACTCGATGATCACGCTGGCGTCCACCCTGGTCGCCACGATCATGGTGATGGTCCTCGGCATCGTGGTCGGCGTCTGGATGGGACGCAGCAAGCGGGCGGACCGGTTCATCCGGCCGGTCCTGGACGCCGGTCAGGTGATGCCCGCGTTCGTGTACCTGGTGCCGTTCCTGGCGTTGTTCTCGGCCAGCCGGTTCACGGCGATCATCGCGGCCGTGGTGTTCGCGGCGCCGGTCGCCATCAAGATCATCGCGGACGGCATCCGCGCGGTGTCGCCCACGACGGTCGAGGCGTCCACCGCGCTCGGGTCGAGCTCGTGGCAGACGATCGTGAAGGTGCAGCTGCCGATGGCGCGCGGGGCGTTGACGCTCGCCGCCAACCAGGGACTGATCTACGTGCTCTCGATGGTCGTCGTCGGCGGTCTCGTCGGCGCCGGCGCACTCGGCTACGACGTCGTCGCCGGGTTCTCGCAGGGCCAGTTGTACGGCAAGGGGCTCGCGGCCGGTGTCGCGATCGTCGTGCTGGGCGTGATGCTCGACCGCCTCACCCAGGCGGCCGCCAAGCGGTGGACCAACTAGGAGGTCTGGAAAGTGGCAAGGCACAACGTGCTGGGAGCGGTGCTTGTAGGAGCACTCGCGCTTTCTGGTTGCAGTGGCGCCAAGGTCGGTGACTCCTCCTCGGGCGCGACCGGCGACTGCGGCACGTTCAACCTCGCGGTCAACCCGTGGGTCGGCTACGAGGCGAACGCGGCTGTGCTCGCGTACGTGGCCGAGAAGGAGCTGAAGTGCAAGGTCACCAAGAAGGAGCTCAAGGAAGAGGTGGCCTGGCAGGGCTTCGGCACCGGTGAGGTCGACGCCGTGGTCGAGAACTGGGGCCACGACGACCTGCGCAAGAAGTACATCGACGAGCAGAAGACCGCCGTCAGCGCGGGGTCGACCGGGGTGAAGGGCCAGATCGGCTGGTACGTGCCGCCGTGGCTCGCCAAGGAGCACCCCGACATCCTCGACTGGAACAACCTCAACAAGTACGCCGACAAGTTCAAGACGTCCGAGTCCGGCGACAAGGGCCAGCTGCTCGACGGCGACCCGTCGTTCGTGACCAACGACGAGGCTCTGGTGAAGAACCTGAACCTCAACTACAAGGTCGTCTACGGCGGCAGCGAGACCGCGTTGATCCAGGCCTTCCGCCAGGCGGAGAAGGACAAGAAGTGGGTCATCGGCTACTTCTACTCGCCGCAGTGGCTGCTCAACGAGATCAAGCTGGAGAAGGTGAAGCTGCCCGAGTACAAGGCGGGCTGTGACGCCGACGCCGAGAAGGTCGCCTGCGACTACCCGGACTACGACCTCGACAAGATCGTGTCCAAGAAGTTCGCCGACGCGAACGGCCCGGCCTTCCAGCTGGTCAAGAACTTCAAGTGGACCAACGAGGACCAGAACACCGTGGCGAAGTACATCGCCGAGGACAAGATGAAGCCCGAGGACGCGGCCAAGAAGTGGGTCGACGCCAACGCCGACAAGGTCAAGGCGTGGACCGCTAAGGCCTAGGCAGCGCAACAGCCGTGAGGGGTGGTTCCCGGACGAGAGGAACCACCCCTCACGGCTACCCCCGGCATCACGCAGCCTGTTGGCCGTTGGGCACCTCAGGCTCGTGGCGGTGCGTCATGCGGTGCCACCACGAACGCGGCTTCCCGCCGTTGCGGTAGAACTCCTGGACCCGACGGGCGTCCTCACGCAGAGCCGCCTGCCGGTAGTCCATCTCCGCCTTGATCGCTTCGGGCGTCCACTCCATCTGACCCAGCTCCTCAGTTCGCTCTGTTGACGAGACTGAGATTGCTCCTGAGGGACGACCCCTTACATCGGACGATCACCTAAGGCTGGGCCGTGAGACCCCTTACCCGGCTGCCGAGGTCGGCCTCGGAGGGCTCTCCCCAGCCGGGTAAGGGGCCACCGCGGCTAGTCGACGGTGGCGGTCACTGCCGCCGGGCGGACGGTCGTGGCGACCGCGATCACGGAGTTGTCCATCGGCAGCGCGTCCCACGCCGGGGCCTGCAACGAGACGTCGGCGCGGAACGTCGCCTTGCCCAGTGCCGCGTCCTCGTTCGTGAACGTGTAGGTGAACTTGAACCTGACCGTGTCGGTCGGGTGCGCCGCCACATCGCGCTCGAGCACGCCGACCAGCACCCAATCCAAGTTGGCGCCCTTGGCCTTGTACAGCTTGACCGAGGTGTTCTTTTCGAGGTAGCGGGTGTTCCCGACCTTGACGGTGATCTCCTTCTGCTGTCCTACCTGCGCGGACGAGGGCACGGAGAACTTGGTGATGCCGACGTCGTGCGTCTTCACCACCACGGTGACGCTGTCAGTCGCCGTGCGTCCGTCCGCGGACGTCGCGCGAGCCGACACGGTGTAGGTGCCGTCCTTGGCGTAGCGGTGCGTCGCGTTCGTCTCGGTGCTCGGCGGCGTGGTCGTGCCGTCGCCGAAGTCCCACGCCGTGGTGACCTGCTCGTTCAGGTTGCCGTTGTGGTAGACCGAGAACGAGATGTCCTCGAAGATCGACCGCTCGTCTCTCCCGTACGTGTACAGGTCCGTGCTCAGCGGCGGCGCTTCCGCCAGCTCCACAGTGGGCGGCAGGGCGTAGTAGTCGAGGCCTTCCACCTGCACGTAGTACGTCTTGCCGGCGACGAGTCCGACCGTTTTGGAGGGGTCGTTGTACGCGGCCTGGGTGCACCCGAGCGATCGCAGTTCCGGCAGGGACGCGCCCTCGTAGACGGCGAGGCTGGGACCGTTGGCGCCGCCTCCCTTCACCCTGGCGACGACGGACTGCGAGCGGGTCGGCGTGTAGGAGTACCAAGCGGAGCGCTTGTACGTCCCGTTGCACTCCGTCGCCGACGGTTCGCCTGGTTCGTGGGAGGCCAGTGCGAAGTCCGGATAAGGCATGCTGAACGGCAGTGACGTGATCGGCTGCGCGTTGGCGAAGTCGTCGTTGGCGAGCCGCTGGACCCGCTGCACCGTGACGTCCTCCGCCGAGCCGGCGCCGCCGTTCCACGTGCTCAGCATGAAGTGGTAGGTCTGGCCGGCGGTCACCTGGATCGTGATCGGACTCGGACCGGGGGCGCCCCAGTTGCACCCGTTCTCGACCTTCCGCAGGTTGCCGCGGTCTCCGGTGAACGCCGCGATGTGCGGCGGGGAGGGCTTGTTGGTCGTGCCGAACCGCAGCAGGCCGTCCTCGGTGGCGGTGTGGTGGAACCAGACCGTGTGGCCGTTGGAGCCGGCGCTGGTGCACTCGTGCGGGTCGTCGGGCGCCACCGTGGCCGCGGCCAGGTCCACCTGCGTGGTGAACGGCAACGTCGTGACCGGTGTCGATGCGCCGAAGTCGTCGTTGGCCGGTGGTGCCGCCTGGGCGATGCCCGGCGTCAGCACTCCCAGCGCGAGCGCTGCGGCGACCGCGAGTGATCTCAGGACAAGCATGGACGAGTTCCCCCTCTTCCTGCCCCCACCCCCAGCGATGGGGGTCCCCACCTCCTGCACGCACGGGGCGGGGTGCCGGTTGCCCCCCGCCCCGAGCTGCCTCGTCCGTGCTACCTCGCGAAGCGCAGCGTGATCACCTGGAACGGGCGCAGCCCGACGTCCGCGGACGCGTCCGCCAGCGGCCGTTCGAGCAGGTCGGTCTCCTGGACGCCCTGGTAGGCGAAGGAGGTGCTGATCGAGGCACGCGCACGACCGCCGTGCGCCTCGTAGAGCCGGACGACGACATCGCCCGACCGGTCGTCCGCGAGCTTCACGGCCTCGACCCTGACCGCCGGGTTGTTCGTGCGGACCAGCGGTTCCGGTGCCCGGGAGCCGCGGACGGACCGCGGTGGCAGGTTGATGCGGTAGCCCGCGTCGATGGCCTCCGGCAGGCCGCCGACGACCAGCGCGTAGCGGAAGCGGTGTTCGCCCTGGTCGGTCTCGGGGTCGGGGAACCGCGGCGCGCGCAGCAGGGACAGCCGCACGGTCGTGGTGGTGCCGCCGTCCTCGCGGGTGGTGCGGGTGACCTCGTGGCCGTAGGTCGAGTCGTTGACCACCGCGACGCCGTAGCCGGGTTCGCCGACGTGCAGGAAGCGGTGGGCGCAGATCTCGAACTTCGCGGCCTCCCACGAGGTGTTGGTGTGCACCGGGCGGTGCAGGTGACCGAACTGGGTTTCCGCGGTCGAGACCTCGGCGCGCAGGTCGAGCGGGAACGCGATCTTGAGCAGCTTCTCCCGTTCCTGCCAGTCGACCTCGGTCTCGAAGTCGACCTGCTTCGCGCCCTCGCGCAGCCGGATGGTCTGGGTGAGCACCGAGTTGCCGAACTTCGCCCGCACCACGACGCCGTCCTCGGCGTCGACGCGTTCGGACGGGATCAGGTCGGCCTTCCAGTTGCGGTAGAACGGGTCGATGTCCCAGGCGTCCCACTGGTTCGGGTTGTCGCGGTGCAGTTGCGGCATGCCGGCGAACCCGTGCGGTGGCAGGACCTCGCGGTCGTCCTCCAGGTCGAAGACCGACAACACGATGCCGTCGGGGTCGATCGTGACGCGCAGCCGGCCGTTGTCCAGGACGCCGTTCTCCGGCGCCACGAACGGTTTCGGTGCGTCGCCGCCGAGCACGTCGAACGTCATCTCGTCGTCGCCGTCGCCCTTGATCGCGTCGATCGCGTCGGCGGTGAGCGCCTTCAGTTCGGCGGCCACGCGGGCGTAGGTGGCCTCGGCCTCGCGGTGCACCCAGGCGATCGAGCTGCCCGGCAGGATGTCGTGGAACTGGTGCAGGAGCACGGTCTTCCACAGCCGGTCGAGGTCCTCGTACGGGTAGTCGTGACCCTGGAGCGCGGCCGCGGTGGCCCAGTGCTCGGCCTCGCGCAGCAGGTGCTCGCTGCGCCGGTTGCCCTGCTTGGTCTTGGCTTGCGTGGTGTAGGTGGCGCGGTGTTTCTCCAGGTACAGCTCGCCCGCCCACACCGGTGCGTCCGGGTACTCGTCCTGCGCGGCCTGGAAGAACTCGCGCGGCGGCTCGACCCGCACGGTCGGCGAGCCCTCGAGGTTCGCGACCCGGTGCGCGGTCTCCATCATCTCGCGGGTGGGGCCACCACCGCCGTCGCCGTAGCCGAACGGCACCAGCGACCGGGACGCCTTGGCGTGCTCGGCGAACTGGCGGGACGCGCGGGCCAGCTCCTCGCCCGACAGCGACGAGTTGTACGTGTCGACCGGCGGGAAGTGCGTGAAGATCCGCGTGCCGTCGATGCCTTCCCACCAGAAGGTGTGGTGCGGGAACTTGTTGATCTGGTTCCACGACAGCTTCTGGGTGAGGAACCAGCGCGACCCGCTCAGCTTGATCAGCTGGGGAAGTGCGGCGCTGTAGCCGAACGAGTCCGGCAGCCAGACCTCCTCGGTCTCCACCCCGAAGTTGTCCAGGAAGAAGCGCTTGCCGTGCACGAGCTGGCGGGCCATCGCCTCACCGCCGGGCATGTTCGTGTCCGACTCGACCCACATGCCGCCGACCGGCACGAACTGTCCACTCCGGACCTTCGCGCGGACCCGGTCCCACACGTGCGGGTGATGGTCCTTCATCCACGCGTACTGCTGGGCCTGCGAGCACGCGAAGTAGAAGTCCGGGTACTCGTCCATCAGCTTCGTGACGTTCGAGAACGTCCTGGCGCACTTGCGGACCGTCTCGCGCAGCGGCCACAGCCAGGCGGAGTCGATGTGCGCATGGCCGATCGCGGACACCTTGTGCGCGGAAGCGTTGGCGGGCAACAACAGCACGTGTTCGAGCTCGGCGCGGGCCAGGTCGGCGGTGGCGGCGACCTCGTTGAGGTCCAGCGCGTCCATCGCCCGGTCCAGCGCGTGCAGGATCTTGTGCCGGCGCGGGTCGTGGTCCGGCAGCTCCTTCATGAGCGACTGCAGCACCTCGATGTCGAGCATCAGGTGCCACACCTGAGGCTGGAACACCGCGAGCTCGGCCTTGAGGATCCTGTACAACGGCTCGGAGCCCGCCGTTTCCTTGTCGCCCAGCTGGGTCGGCAGGAACGGGTGGAAGTCGAGGATCGTCGGGTTGCCCGCGGCTTCGAGGTAGAAGAGGACCTCGTCGCCGTCCACCGGCAGGTAGGTGTTGCGCGGTTCGATGCCCTTGATGGGCTCGCCCTGCGCGTTGTAGGCGAGGCCCTCGGACTGGAAGCCGGGGCCGGGGTGGGTGAAGCCGAGGTCCAGCACCACCTCGACCTGCTTGCCCTGCCACGCCCGCGGAACCTGGCCGGTCAGCCGGAACCAGCTCGTGCTCCAGGGCGCGCCCCACGCGTCGCCGACACTCGCCGGCGCGTAGGTGGCTTGGAGTGCTTCGGTGACCGGGACGGGCTCGTCCGGCACGTTCCACACGGCCAGTTCCAACGGCGCGGTCTCGCCGTAGATCGCCGGGCGGATGCGTTCCTTCAGCGTGCGGTTGAGTCGTTCTTCCAGCAGCGCGCGTTCGTCGTGCACGTGATCACCCCAGCTCGATCGAGGCCCGCACGCCATCGCGCGCGAGAGTCATCCACTCTTCGAAGAAGGCGCCACCCGGTCCCCACGAGGGACGGTCGCCGTGCAGCGTGATCGGCGTGCGCACGGCCGGCGTCGACTGTTGTGTCTCATGCTGGGCATCTCGCACGATCCTCGCGATCGCCTCCCCGAGCGGCTTGACCTTGCGTTCCGTCGTCAACAGCCCCAACTCGTACTCGCGTTCGGGGAAGTCCACCAACGCGCGGTCGACGTCGTGCGAGCACCACCACGTGACGCCCCACAGGTTCGCGCAGGTCAGCACGTTCGCAAGCGTTTGCTCGGCGAACTCGGGCGCCTGCTCCGCGCTGATCTCGGGCTGGGCCGCGCCGACCTCCTGCAGCCACACCGGCCGCCGAACGTCCTCCGCGTGCGCCTTGGCGAGCTCGACGAGGTATTCGGCGTGGTGGACGCTCTCGGTGCTCATCGGTCCATAGCGCTGCGCGGTGCCGTTGAAGACCCACGAGTGCACGGTCGTCATCGCGCCCAGGTTGGCCGCGTGCGCCGGCAGGAACGAGTGCTCGCTCTCGTACCAGACGGCGTCGTACTCGGAGTGCACGTGCGGGAAGCCCGGTGCGGCGCTGTCGCACTCGGTGAGCAGCGCGTCGATCCACGCCGCGGCCTGTTCCGGCGTGCACGGGTTCGACTCGGTGAGCAGGTTGACCTCGTTGCCCAGGGTGAAGCCGAGGAAGTTGGGCTTGTCGCGAAGGGCCTCGGCGAGCGTGCGGACGTAGAACCGCTGCCCGCTGATCACGTCGGGGTCGGTGAAGATGTTGCGCCGGTGCCAGGTCTGCACCCACGACGGGTAGAAGTCGAAGCTCGACAGATGACCCTGCAGCACGTCGACCTGCACGTCCAGGCCGGTCTCGTGGGCGGCGTCGAGCATCTGGGCCAACTGCTCGACGGCTTTCGGGCGGACCAGGCCGCGGTTGGGCTGGAAGACCGGCCACAGCGGGAAGACCCGCACGTGGTCGAGGCCGAGAGCGGCGATCGACTCGAAGTCGGCTTTGACGTCGTCGATGGAGAAGTCGAGCCAGTGGTGGAACCAGCCGGTCGAGGGCGTGTAGTTGACGCCGAAACGCAATGGTCACCCCTTGATCGCGCCTTCTCCCACACCGCGGAAGAAGTGCTTTTGCAGCAACAGGAAAAGCAGGATCAGCGGGAGGACGGCGATGATCGTGCCCGCCGCCACCAGCCGCTGGTTCTGCACGAACGTGCCCTGGAGGTACGCCAGACCGATGGTGAGCGTGTACTTCTCCTGGTCGCTCAGCACCACGAGCGGCCAGAGGAAGTCGTCCCAGCTGAACATGAACGAGAACAGCGCCACCACGACCAGCGTGCCCTTCACCGACGGCAGCGCGAGGCGGGTGAACCGCTGCCACGCGTTGGCGCCGTCGATGATCGCGGCTTCCTCGACCTCGGCGGGGAGTGCGAGGAAGGCGTTGCGCAGCAACAGAACGTTGAGCGCGGCGATCGAGCCGGGCAGCACGACGCCGGTCAGGGTGTTGGTGAGCCCGAATCCGCGCATCACCAGGAACAGCGAGATCAGGATGGCCTCGAACGGCACCAGGATGCTGCTCGCGAAGACCACCGCGGCGAACCTGCGGCCCCGGAACTTGAGCCGTGCCAGGGCGTAGCCGGCCATCGCCGCGCCGAGACAGTTCGTGATCACGTTGACGCTCGCCACGGTCAGCGAGTTGAGCGCGAAGGTCCAGACCGGCACGACGTCGGCGACCGCGGCGTAGTTGGCGAACGTAGGGTCGTCCGGGATGAAGTCGGGGACGAAGACGTCCTCGTTCGGTCCCTTGATGCTGGTCGCGAACTGCCACAGGAACGGCCCGATGCTGATCGCGAGGATCGCCAGAAGTGCGCTGTAGCGCAGTGCGAGCTTCACAGCTGTTCCTCCCGCCGGTTGAGCTTGAGGGTGACCAGCAGCAGGCCCAGCAGGATCACGAACAGCACGAAGCTCAACGCCGACGCGTACCCGACCTCGCCGGTGAGGCCGCGGCCGACCGACTGGATGAGCAGCACCATCGTCGTGCTCGCCCCACCCGGCCCGCCGGATCCGCCCGACAGCAGGTAGATCTCGGAGAACACGCGGAACCCGTTGACCGCGCTCAGTGCCGCGACGAGCACCATGGTCGGCCGGAGCGCGGGCACGGTGACCGACCAGAACCTCCTGATCGGCCCCGCGCCGTCGACCATCGCGGCCTCGTGCAGGTCCTTCGGCACGTTCGCGAGCGCGGCCAGGTAGATCACCATGTAGTAGCCGAGACCGCGCCAGACCGTGACGACCATCGAGCTGATCAGCAGCAGCGTCGAGTCGGTCAGGAACCCGATCCTGGTGCCGCCCAACGCTTCCACGACGTTGTTCACCAGGCCGCGGCTGTCCAGCAGCCACGTCCAGATGAGCCCGACCACGACCGCGGACGCGATCACCGGTGTGAAGAACGCCGTGCGGAAGATCCCGATGCCCGGCACGACCTTCTGCGCGAGCATCGCGATCAGCAGCGGCAACAGCACCAGCGGCGGCACCACGCCGACCATGTAGAGCAGGCTGTTGCGCGCGGCCACCCAGAACTTCGGGTCCTGGGCCATCCGCACGAAGTTGTCCACGCCGGTGAACTGGCCGCCGCCCAGCGCGCTCGCGTCGGTGAACGAGAGCACGATCATGTTCAGGAACGGGAAGATCACGAACAGGAGGCTGACGGCCAGTCCCGGCAACAGGAACAGCCACGGCGTGTACGGGCGGTGGGTCACTTAAGGAGCCTGTTGCACTCGTTGACGGCGTCGTCCAGCGCCTGTTTGGGAGACTTCTTGCCGAGCATGGCGTCGGCCAGCTGCTGCAGAAGTGCCTCCCGCATCTGGTCGCTGAACTGCACCGGCGTGTAGTTCACGGCGGTCTTGAGCTGCTTGGCCGCCGCGACCCGCACGCGCGCCTCGTCCGACCCGTCCTCGGTGGTGAAGTACGGGTCGTCGCCTCCCTTGCTGGTGCTGGGGAAGATCGACGCGAGCTTGGCGAACTTCACCTGGTTCTCGGCGTTGGTGAGGAACCGGCCGAACGCGAGCGCGGTCGCCTGGTTCTTGCTGCTCTTCGGCACGCTCACGCCGTGCAGGAACATGTTGGCGCTGCCCGTGTTCGTGATGGGCTTGGTGATGCCGATGTTCGCGTACAGGCTGGGCGCGTCGGTCTTGAACTTGCCCAGGTCGTAAGCGCTGCCGGGACTGAGCGCGGTCTGCTGCGCCATGAACTTCGCGCCGGAGCCGGTGTAGTTCTGCGTCAGCGCCTCGGGAATCAGCGCGCCCGCGTCGTACATCCGCTTGTAGCTCTCGACGAACTCGACGCCCTTGGCCTCGTTGAAGGTGAACTTGTCGTTGTCGAACAACTTCACGCCGTACAGCCCGAAGTCCGCGATGGTCGGCGTCTGGCCGAGCATCGCGACCTTCTTCTGCGCGAGCTGCAGCGCCTGTTGTTCCAGCTCCTTGAAGTTCGCCGGCGGCTTGTTCGGGTCGAGCCCGGCCTGCTGGAACAGCGCCTTGTTGTAGAAGACCGGCCCTGTGTTGAGGTACCAGGGGAAGCCGTAGCAGCCGCCCTTGCCGGGGATCTCGAACGCCTGCCAGGCGTTCTCGAGGTACTCGGGCTTGGCGTCCTTGAGTTCCTGGTCCAGGTCGACCAGCTGACCCGCCTTGGCCAGCGGGAAGCTGAGGTCCGGCGGCACGTTGATCACGTCGGGCAGGCTGCCCGCGCTCGCGTCGGCCATGACCTTGGCCAGGTACCCGTCCGCGGGCTGGTCCACCCACTTCACGGTGGTGCCCTGGTGCTGCTTCTGGAACGCGTCGACGACACCGTTGACGTAGTCGGTGTACTTGGGCTTGAGAGACCAGGTCTGGAACGTGATCTCGCCGGTGACCTGGCCGGACGCCGACGAGTTGCTCGTGGTGTTGCTCGACAGACCACAGCCCGCGACGGGCACCGCCGCCAGGCCCGCGAGGAACGTGCGCCTCTTCATTGACACCCACCTCCTTGGTCGCGGACCCTAGCTAAACCGGTTTATCTCCGGCTAGCCTCCGGACGTCTTGTTGTCTTGTTCCGGACAGGGCAGGGCCGGCTGGAGGGTGTTGCGGTGAAGAGGCCGACCATCAAGGACATCGCGGCCGCGGCCGGGGTGTCGAAGGGGGCTGTCTCACTCGCCCTGAACGGGCGGGCCGGGGTGTCCGAGTCGACGCGTGCTCGCGTGCTCGACGTGGCGTCGACCCTGGGGTATCGGCCGTCGGTCACCGCTCGGGCGTTGTCTTCCGCCTCGGCTGACGCCGTGGGGCTGGTGCTGGTGAGGCCGCCTCGGGCTCTGGGGGACGAGGCGTTCTTCTTCCAGTTGATCGCCGGGATGCAGTCCGAGATGTCATCCGCGTTGTTGTTGCAGGTGGTTTCTTCTCGTGACGCCGAGATCGCTCTGTACCAGCGGTGGTGGGCCGAGCACCGGGTCGACGGGGTGTTCCTCGTGGATCTGCTGGTGTCGGATCCGCGGGTCGAGTTGATGTCTTCGCTCGGGCTGCCGGCCGTCGTGGTGGGTGGGGCGGGGCACCACGGGTCGCTGGCCTCGGTGTGGGCCGATGACTACGCGGCCATGACTTCTGTGGTGGAGTACCTGAAGTCGTTGGGGCATCGGCGGATTGCTCGGGTTGCCGGGTTGTCGTCGTTGTTGCACACGGTGCGGCGGGATCAGGCTTTTGAGTCTGCTGTGGACGGTGTGATCGTTTCTGGGGATTACACGGCTGAGGCTGGGGCGGCTGCTACTCGTTCGTTGTTGGGGTCGGTTGAGCCGCCTACTGCGATCGTTTATGACAACGATGTTATGGCGGTGGCTGGGGCTGAGGTGGCTCTGTCTCTTGGGGTTGTGGTGCCGGACGAGTTGTCGATCGTGGCTTGGGACGACTCGGTTCTGTGTCAGCACGGGCGGTTGACTGCGTTGTCTCGGGACACGTTCGCGTTTGGGGCTCGGGCGGCTCGGGCTTTGTTGGCCGTGGTGGAGGGGGCTTCGCCTACTGACGTTGAGGATGTTTTGCCTGAGTTGGTGGTTCGGGGGAGTACTGGGGTTGCGCCTGGGCGGTAGGTGGGGGCGCGGGGCGAGCGGGCGGGTCACGTTCCGGGTGGGGCGCGAGTGACCCCGCCAATCTGATCAGGGGGGCCAGCGCCGCGGGCGGGTTGATGGCACGCCTGTTCCGTTGGGAGGCTGCCAGTTCCGTAGGTGGTGCGGTCCGGGCGGGACCCCACCCGGACCGCACGGGAAAAGCGAAGAGCAGCTCAGCTCCGCCGTCGCCAAGCGCCTCGGCTCCGCCTTCGGGGTGCCTCGCCTGCGGCATCGGGCTTGATCAGGTCAGGGAAGCGACCTGGTCGCTGACCACCTGGGCCGCGGCTGAGACCAGAGCGGTCACCGCCGGGTTCGTCGAGTTGTCCTGGCGCCAGCCGAACTGCGTGTAGACGCGGAAGGACGCGGACCAGGGCAAGCGGACCAACCTGCCGTCGGCGAGCTCGGTGGAGACGGTGACTTCAGGCATCAGGGCTATGCCCAGGCCGGAGGCTACGGCGCGTTTGGCGGCGTCGACTGAGTCGAGTTCCAGGATGGGGGCTCTGGTGTCGTCGTAGCCGAGGGAGTGTTCGAACAGTTCGTGGTAGGAGGCGCCGTTCTCGGCTCTGATCAGGGTGCTGCTGGTCAGGTCGTCCTCGGTGAGCGACTGGCGTTGGGTCAGCGGGTGGTTCGCGCTTGCGACCATGACCAGGGGCTCGGGGCAGAGGACTGTTGTTTCGAGGCCTTCGCGGGGTTCTATCGCGCCGATGAAGAAGGCGCAGTCGAGTTGGCCGTCGCGCACTGAGGCGAGGTTGTTCAGGGTGTTGCGCGAGTGCAGGGAGAGTTGGACGGACGGGTAGCGCCAGCACATGTATTCGATGAGTGGTAGCAGACGGTAGTCGGTCAAACTCTGTGCGGAGCCGATGACCAGTTTGCCGTGGGGCTCACCGTTCATCGTTATGGCTTTTCGGGCCTTTTCGGTGAGGTTGATGATGTTTCGCGCGAACGGGAGCAGTTCCACGCCCGCGGACGTCATCTGGATACCTCGCGGGAGGCGCCGGAAAAGGACGACCCCGAGGCCCTCCTCGAGTGCCTTGATGCGGGTCGTGATGGTCGGCTGCGAGCAGTTGAGCGTGGCAGCGGCCTTGGTGAAGCTCCCTGTCTGAACCACGGTTGTGAACGCGAGAAGCTGGCGTGTCTCCATCAGGCGGATCCTCGGGGTAAAACGGTGCGACGACTTTTTCTCGTTCGTTCCCGTGGTCCTGTTACGGATGGTGCGGGAGAAGTAACGCTACCTGTCAGTCGCGAGGTCGCGATTAGTGCTAACGGAGTCATCTTGATCGGTCGCGAAAGGCTGTTTCGGCCGAAAGAGTGAAATTGGGTCGAGGGTCTTTGACGGGCGGTAGCTGGGTGACTCTTTTCTGTTAGGTGGTTCGCCAGGCGAACAAAAAAGCGCCGCCGCCCTGAAGTGGGCGGCGGCGCTGGGAGCGGTGCGGGACTAGCAGGAGGCGGCGGAGGTGCCTGCCAGGACGCGGAAGGTCTTGCCCTTCTGGGTGATCTCCAGTTCGTAGCCGCTGGCGCCGGACTTCGCGCGGCCGTCGTACTTGGCGAACTGCGGGTACGCGGCGGCCAGGGCGGTGGTCGTGATGGAGTTGACCTTCACGGTGGTAGGGGTGCGGGTGCCGGTCGCCTCGTCGGCGACCACGGCGCTGGTCGTGCCCTCCAGGCTGGTCACCTCGTAGAGCTCGCCCGCGTGCTGGCGCAGCCACAGGCGGGGGCTGCCGCTGCCGCCGGTGAACAGCGGGCCGTCGACCGTGCAGGACACGCCGCGGTTGCCGAGCTTGAGCACTGCGAACGGCACGTCGCGGGAGTCGCCGTCGACCAGGGAGATGAAGCCGCTGGTGCCCGCGCTCGCGGAGGTGGACGTGGCGGAGGCGCTGGCGCGGAAGTCCTGCCTGGGCAGGCCCGCGCCGTAGGTCTCGTCGGACAGGCGGACGTCCCAGCCGGGGTGGACCGCGGTGTAGCCGGAGGCGATGTACGGCGCGGTGAGGTCGCCCTGTTCGGTGTAGATGCCGTGGGTCGTCGTGCCGTTGCTGAAGATGTACGCGGCCACTGTGGATTCGGGCTGTTCGGCCGCGTTGGCCGCCGGTGCGGCGGTCAGGCTGAGCAGGGCGGCGCCGGCTGCGAGCAGGCGCGCGGAAGTTTTGGACATGCGTGTTCCCCCAGGATCACGTTGAAGCCCCCAAGGCGGACAGATCGCCCGCGGCGCAGACGCTAGCGGCTCCCAGGCGGGGTTGTCACGGGGTCAAAGCGGGGTGGCGGCGGTCACAGAGCGGGTCTCGCCTAGACTCGCTGGGAATCCGGGCGCCAGCTAAGGCGGTACCGGCTGTCTGCACGTTCTTGTTCGTTACGAGGAGTCCACGTTGAAGAGCACCGTCGAGCACCTGAGCCCGACGAGGGTCCGGATCAACGTCGAGGTGCCGTTCGACGAGCTCAAGTCGAACTTCGACCAGGCGTACCGGAAGCTCGCGAAGCAGGTCCGCATCCCCGGTTTCCGACCGGGCAAGGCCCCCGCCAAGGTGCTGGAGAGCCGCATCGGCCGCGCTCCGGTCCTGGACGAGGTCATCCAGGAGGCCATCCCGGCCAAGTACCTGGAGGCGGTCAACGCGGGTGAGGTGCGCACGCTCGGCCGCCCCGACTTCGAGGTCACGAAGATCGAAGACGGCGAGACGCTCGAGTTCACCGCCGAGGTCGACGTTCGTCCCGAGATCACCGTGCCCGCGTTCGGCGAGCTGGCCGTGACCGTCGACGAGCAGGAGGTCGCCGAAGAGGACGTGACCACCCAGCTCGACGAGCTCCGCGCCCGCTTCGGCACCCTGACCGGTGTCTCCCGCCCGGCCGAGACCGGCGACTTCGTCAGCGTCGACCTGTCCGCGACGGTCGACGGCGAAGAGGTCGAGGAGGCCCGCACCGCCGGCCTGTCCTACGAGATCGGCTCCGGCCAGCTCGTCGAGGGCATCGACGACGCGCTCGTCGGCGCCGCCGAGGGTGAGACCAAGACCTTCACCACCACGCTCGTCGCGGGTGAGCACTCCGGCCGCGAGGCCGAGGTCTCCGTCGTGCTGAACTCCGTCAAGGAGCGTCAGCTGCCCGAGCTGGACGACGAGTTCGCGCAGCTCGCCAGCGAGTTCGACACGCTCGACGAGCTCAAGGACGACCTGAAGACCCGCCTGAGCCGCGTCAAGAAGATGCAGCAGGGCGTCCAGGCGCGCGACAAGGTCCTCGAGGCGCTGCTGGAGACCACCGAGGTCCCGCTGCCCGAGGGCATCGTCCAGGGCGAGATCGACGCGCGGAAGCACGACGCCGTGCACGCCTTCGACCACGACGACGCGAAGTTCGCCGCGTGGCTCGAGGAGCAGGGCCAGACGGAGGAGGAGTTCGACGCCGAGCTGCGCAAGGCCGCCGAGCAGGCCGTCAAGACGCAGCTGGTGCTCGACTCGATCGCCGACGCCGAGCAGGTCACGGTGTCCGACGGCGAGCT
Source organism: Lentzea alba (assembly GCF_011067745.1). Taxonomy (GTDB): domain Bacteria; phylum Actinomycetota; class Actinomycetes; order Mycobacteriales; family Pseudonocardiaceae; genus Lentzea; species Lentzea alba. The sequence continues at coordinate 87,487 of NZ_JAAMPJ010000005.1, read as the reverse complement.
GACCGAGCGGATCATCTACCAGGCCCAGCGCTTCGGCATCTCGCCCGACGAGTACGTCAAGCGCGCGCAGCAGTCCGGCCAGCTCGGCGCGATCTTCGCCGACGTCCGCCGGGGCAAGGCGCTTGCGAGCGTTGTGCGCCAGGCCACGGTCAGCGACACGGCCGGTCAGAAGCTGGACCTCGACGAGCTCTTCGGCGAGACCAAGTCCGATGAGGACGGCCAGGAGTAACGCCTAGAGCGAACGCGGGCGGTGTCGGGCATCTGACGCCGCCCGCCTTCGTTAAGGTCGAATGCAGAGAGTTTTCGCATCCAGATTCGTTCCACCTGGAGTTAGGCAGGCAGACGTGACGCAGCACTCCTTCCCGACCCCCGAGATGCGGTCGGCCACCGCCGGGATGAACCTCAACGACTCGGTGTACGAGCGGCTGCTCCGCGAGCGGATCATCGTCCTGGGATCGCAGGTCGAAGAGGGCATCGCCAACCAGATCACCGCTCAGCTGCTGCTCCTCGCCGCTGAGGACCCCGAGAAGGACATCACCCTCTACATCAACTCGCCTGGTGGCTCCGTCACGGCGGGCATGGCCATCTTCGACACGATGCAGCTCATCGAGCCGGACGTGGCCACGTACGCGATGGGCCTCGCGGCCTCGATGGGGCAGTTCCTCCTCTCCGCGGGCACCCCTGGCAAGCGCCACGCGCTCCCGCACGCCCGGATCCTCATGCACCAGCCGTCGGCCGGTGTCGGCGGTACGGCCGCGGACATCGCGATCCAGGCGGACATGCTGACGCGCACCAAGCGCGAGATGGCCGAGCTGATTGCCGAGCACACCGGCCAGACGCTCGAGACCATCACCCGCGACTCCGACCGCGACCGCTGGTTCACGGCGCAGGAAGCGCTGGAGTACGGCTTCGTCGACAAGGTCGTCACCAGGGCCCAGCCCGTCGGCGACTCGAACAACTGACGTCAGCTAGGAGACCTCAAGTGAGCCAGTTCCACATGCCTCAGTCGCGGTACGTGCTGCCGTCGTTCGTCGAGCGCACGAGCTATGGCATGAAGGAGTCGAACCCGTACAACAAGCTGTTCGAGGAGCGCATCATCTTCCTCGGCGTGCAGGTTGACGACGCTTCGGCCAACGACGTCATGGCGCAGCTGCTGGTCCTCGAGTCGGAGGACCCGGACCGCGACATCCTGATGTACATCAACTCGCCGGGTGGCTCGTTCACCTCGTTGATGGCCATCTACGACACCATGCAGTTCGTCCGCCCGGACATCCAGACGTACTGCCTCGGCCAGGCGGCCTCCGCCGCGGCCGTGCTGCTGGCGGCCGGCACGCCCGGCAAGCGCCACGCGTTGCCGAACGCGCGAATCCTGATCCACCAGCCTTCGATGGAGGGCGCGTACGGTCAGGTGTCCGACCTGGAGATCCAGTCGAACGAGATCCAGCGCGTGCGCCGCCTGATGGAGTCCACCCTCGCGCGGCACACCAACCGGACGGCAGAGGAGGTCCGCGAGAGCATCGAGCGCGACCGGATCCTCACGGCCGACGAGGCCAAGGAATACGGCATCGTCGACACGGTGCTGCCCTACCGGAAGCTTTCCGCCAAGTCCTGACGCGGTCGGCGGGGCGGAGTGTGCTCGCGAAGAGCGCTCACCTCTCCGCCGCCCGGTGTCGTCTGGGGGACACCCCAGATCCCGGGTCCCGTCCCGGTGGCTGGGAAACCCCAGCCACCGGGCACCGCGCGCCCACCCGACACGCCGATGTGACCGGTTAACCGGCCTGATCGGCGCGTCGGAGGACGCTGGTCCTCCCCTGAAACGGGGTCGGCCAGGTACCGTCAGGAGAACGGGCTCAGCACCCACAGCCAGTGGGACTGCCACAGCAAGTCAGCAGGCGCACTACAGCAGGTGTGCGCCGGAGGGGACATAGGTCAGCGGTCATGGCGCGTATCGGTGACGGCGGCGACTTGCTGAAGTGCTCTTTCTGCGGAAAGAGCCAAAAGCAGGTGAAGAAACTCATCGCCGGCCCCGGCGTCTACATCTGCGATGAGTGCATCGATCTCTGCAACGAGATCATCGAGGAGGAGCTGGCCGAAGCCGGCGACGTGAAGCTCGACGAGCTGCCGAAGCCCGCCGAGATCCACGAGTTCCTCGACCAGTACGTCATCGGCCAGAGTGATGCCAAGCGCACCCTCTCCGTCGCCGTCTACAACCACTACAAGCGCATCCAGGCGGGCGACCGCGGGCGCGAGGGTCGTGACGACGGCGTCGAGCTGGCGAAGTCGAACATCCTGATGCTCGGCCCGACGGGCTGCGGCAAGACCTACCTCGCGCAGACGCTCGCGAAGATGCTGAACGTGCCGTTCGCCATCGCCGACGCGACGGCACTGACGGAGGCCGGGTACGTCGGTGAGGACGTCGAGAACATCCTCCTGAAGCTCATCCAGGCCGCCGACTACGACGTGAAGCGCGCCGAGACGGGCATCATCTACATCGACGAGGTCGACAAGATCGCTCGAAAGAGTGAAAATCCGTCGATCACGCGCGATGTGTCCGGCGAGGGTGTTCAGCAGGCACTGCTCAAGATCCTGGAAGGCACCACCGCCTCGGTGCCCCCGCAGGGCGGCCGCAAGCACCCGCACCAGGAGTTCATCCAGATCGACACGACGAACGTGCTGTTCATCGTGGCGGGCGCGTTCGCGGGGCTGGAGAAGATCATCCAGGACCGCGTCGGCAAGCGAGGCCTCGGCTTCGGTGCCGAGGTGCGCTCCAAGGCCGAGGTGGACGCGGCGGACTACTTCGCCGACTCCATGCCGGAGGACCTGATCAAGTTCGGTCTGATCCCCGAGTTCATCGGGCGTCTGCCGATGGTCGCCTCCGTCACGAACCTCGACAAGCCGTCACTGGTGATGATCCTCACCGAGCCGAAGAACGCGCTGGTCAAGCAGTACCAGAAGCTCTTCGAGATGGACGGCGTCGAGCTCGAGTTCACCAAGACCGCGCTCGAAGCGGTCGCCGACCAGGCGATCCTGCGCGGTACCGGTGCTCGTGGTCTGCGCGCGATCATGGAAGAGGTCCTGCTCCCGGTGATGTACGACATCCCGAGCCGCACGGACGTCGCCAAGGTCGTCATCACCGAGCAGACGGTGAAGGAGAACGTGAACCCGACGATCGTGGCCCGGCAGCCCTCGCGCCGGGAGCGGCGGGAGAAGTCCGCGTAGTTCGATCTTCAGACAAGGGCGCCGGTGATCACACCGGCGCCCTCTCTGCGTTCTAAGGTGGAGGTATGTCGCTGCCTCACGTGCTCCTGATCCACGGCTACACCGGTTCCGGTCCCGGCCACTGGCAGCGCTGGCTGGCCCAGACGGTGTCCGAGCACGGCGGCCTCGCCGACATGCCGCACTTCAGCGACCCCGACCAGCCCGACCGCGACACCTGGCTGCGTGAGCTCGACACCCACCTCGAAGCCGCACCCACCGACCGCGAACGGGTCGTCGTCGCGCACTCGCTCGGCTGCTACCTCTGGCTGCACCACGCCGCCCGCGAGGGCATCGGTCACGTCGACCGCGTGCTGCTGGTCGCCCCGCCCGCACCGGACTACGCGGAACCGGCCATCAAGTCGTTCTTCCCGGCCCCGCTCGACCCGGCAGGACTGCGCCGCGCCGCCACCGAGACGCGCCTGGTCGTGGGCGACGGCGACCCGTACTGCTCGATGCCGGCGGCCAAGCAGCTGGCCGAGGCGTTGCGGATCGAAATCGACGTGCTTCCCGACGCCGGACACATCAACATCGACGCGGGCTACGGGGAGTGGCCAGCGGTGCTCAAGTGGGTGCGGTCGAAGACGGTGCCGCTCTCACCGCGCTAGACCGTCACTTTCTGGGGGGAACGTGAACAACACAGCCGAATGGCTGCGCATCAGGCTGCCCGAACTCATCGCCGAGCACGGGGTCGTCGGCGCCCAGGTAGCCGTGCTGCACGACGGCGAGATCGTCGACGCAGCAGCAGGCGTGCTGAACAACGTCACCCACGAACCGGTGACCGGAGACGCGATCTTCCAGATCGGGTCGATCACCAAGGTCTGGACGGCCACGCTGGTCCAGGAGTTGGTGAACGAGGGCCTGTTGGACCTCGACCGTCCCGTGCGGGAGGTCCTGCCGGAGTTCAGGCTGGCCGACGACCAGGCCGCCAGCGTCATCACGACACGCCAGCTCCTGTGCCACACAGCGGGGTTCGAGGGCGATCTCTTCTACGACACCGGCAACGGCGACGACATCCTGGTGAAGTACCTGGAGCGCATGGCCGACACGGAGCAGACGTCTCCGCCCGGTGAGCTGTACGTGTACTGCAACAGCGGGTACGTGGTGCTCGGCCGGATCGTGGAAGTCTTGCGCGGCAAGCCTTTCAACACTGTGCTGCGCGAACGTCTGATCGACCGGCTCGGCATCGACGCCGCCACGCGCCACGCCGAGTACGCGGGCCGACTGTGCGCGTCGGGACACGACGGGATGAAGCTCGTCGAGGAGAAGACGCCCGAGGGAGACTCACCGGCCGGCTCCGTGCTCGCCATGAGCGCGCGAAGCCTGCTCGCGTTCGTGCGGATGCACCTGGGCACCACCGAGTTCGACGCGATGCGGGAAATCCAGGTCGTGACACCGGACTTCGGCTTCGGTGGCGGGCAAGGCCTCGGCTGGATCCTGCACGACTACGACAACGGCCTCAGCGGGCTGGGGCACGCCGGCCAGACACCCGGCTTTCGGGCCTACCTGCGGGTGATCCCGGAGGCCGGCCTCGCGGTCGCGGTCCTCACCAACGGCGGAGCGGCCCTGCCGGTCGTGCGGGCGGTGCACGGGAAGGTGTTGGGAGACTTGGCGAACCTCACCTTGCGCGAGCCGCCGAAGCCGCCTGACGTTCCTGTTCCGATCGACCTCGACAAGGTGACCGGCGTCTACCGCACTCGGCGGGCCGACCTTCACGTCACCGCGAGCGAGCACGGGCGGGTGAGCGTGCGGGGCGTGCTCAGGGACGTCGCGGACGCGCCGGTCGTGGTCGAGGAGTACACCGGATTCCGCGACGACGCGTTGATCGCGGTCGAGCCGGAGAACGGCAGTCACGAGGTTGTCGTCCTTTGTGGACGTGATGGAGAGGGGAAAGTCAAGTGGCTGCACTGGGGGCGAGTGGCGGTGCGACAGTGAAGGGCTGGATCGAGCGCAGGCTGCCGGAACTGCTCGAGGAGCACGGAGTCGTTGGCGCACAAGTAGCTGTGCTGCACGACGGGGAGATCGTCGAGGCGGCGGCAGGTGTGCGCAACAACGTCACGAACGAGCCGGTCACGAGCGACACGCTGTTCCAGATCGGGTCGATCACCAAGGTCTGGACGGCCACGCTGATCATGCAACTGGCCAACGAGGGCCTGCTGGACCTCGACCGGCCGGTGCGGGACGTGCTGCCGGAGTTCCGGGTCGCGGACGAACAGGCGGCGAAGGTCATCACGCCGCGCCACCTGCTGAGCCACACGGCGGGTTTCGAGGGCGACCTGAAGTTCGAGACGGGCTCCGGCGACGACATGCTGGCGCGGTACGTCGAACTGCTCGCGGACGCCGCGCAGTCCAGCCCGCCGGGTGAGCTCTACTCGTACTGCAACAGCGGGTACACGGTGCTCGGCCGGATCGTCGAAGTGAAGCGCGGCAAGCCTTTCAGTGCCGTGCTGCGCGAGCTGGCTGACGGGGTCGGGCTGCGGAACGTCGCGGCGTCCCGTGCCGAGTACACCGAGCACGAGATGGCGGACGGGCACCTGGAGGGCAAGCCGGTCACCGAACACCTGCCGGAGTCGTGGCTGGCCGGAGGTTCGGTGCTCGCGATGCCCGCCCGCGAGCTGCTCCGGTTCGTGCGGATGCACCTGGAGACCACCGAGTTCGACGCGATGCGGGAAAGGCAGGTCACGCACCCGGACTTCGGCACCGGCGAGTGGTGGTGGGGCCTCGGCTGGGAGCTGTCCAACCACGAGGGCGGCGGGGTGATCGGCCACTCCGGCTTGACCGTGGGTTACGAGGCGCTGCTTCGGGTCGTTCCTGCGTCCGGCGTCGCCGTGGCCGCGCTCGCCAACGGTGGGCAGGCCGTCGGCAAGTTGTTCTCCGGGATCTTCGATCACGTGCTGGGTGAACTGGCCGGGGTGCGCAGGCGGAAGTTCGCCGACGTGCCGGCCGACCCGGAGCCGGTGGACCCGGACCTGGTGGTCGGGCACTACCGCTGCTCAGCGCTCGACATCCACGTCACGCCCGGAGAAGACGGCAGGGTGAAGGTGCGACTGGTCGGCCGTGACCCGGTCAGCGCCGCGCTGCTCTCGACGGACGAGTGCGACTACGTGCACCTGGCTGACGACAGGCTGATCGCCGCGGACGGGAGCGCTGTGCTCCCGCTCGGCGGCCGGGACGAGCAGGGCCGGGTCGGCTGGGTGCACTGGAGCCGGGCGGCGATGCGGGTCTAAACGGCGCGCTTGGCGTACTTGGCGAGGAACTGCACGACGTCGGGCATCACCTTGCGGTAGAGCCCGTCGTCGTGCCCGCCGTCCTTGACCACGCCCACCTCGGGCCGCACCGCGTGCATGAACTGGCGGGTGCCCTCGATGAACCGGTCGCGGTCGCCGATCCACACGCCCAGCGCGGTCGGGCCGGTCGACTTCAGGTGCCGCAGCGGGTCCAGCGAGGCCCACTCGCCCTCGTTCTTGAACGCCTTGCGCTTGGCCATCTCCGGCCACGTGGTGATCAGGCCGGGGGAGATGGCGGCGGCGGCCGCGATCGGGTCACCGCGTTCGGCCCGGCGCCGCGTGTAGAGCAGGGCGCCGAAACCGCCCATGGACACGCCCGTGACCGCGAACGGCTGGCCGTAGCCGCGTTCCTTGAGCCAGCCGGGGATCTCGTCGAGCAGCATGGCCATCGGGTCGTCGCCGGGAACGTTCTCGTGCCAGTAGTGGTCGCCGCCGTCGACGGCCACGAAGCCGAACGCGGGAACCGAACCCTTCGCCACGGCGGCGGTCAGCACCTCGGCGAGGCCGCCGCCGGCGGCGTGCCGGGCGTCGCCGTGCAGGCCGTGCAGCAGGATCGACATCGGCAGGCCGCGGGAGCTCACGCCGGTCGGGAGGTAGAAGGCGAGGGTCACCTCACGGTGGCGGGCGGCCGAGTACACGCGCTCGAAGCGGACCGTCGGCTTGGCGGCCGGCGTGCTGTTCACGCGGTCCGCTGTGGCGATCTGCCGTTCGGTGGCCTCGGAGGCCGACGACACGTACGTCGCGACGCCGGTGGCTGTCGCGATGACCGCGCCGAGTGCCGCGAAGAGAGTGCGGCGGCTGTACTTCGGATCCCCCATGCTCACCTCATCGCGTGGGAACCGTTCCTCGTTTCCTTCTAGAGGACGGAACGCACGCGTAATGAGGACAGTTCCTCGTCCGAGTAACCCAGCCAGCGCAACACGTGATCATTGTGCGCGCCGAGTGCCGGAACCGCACCCGGTGACCATTCGAAACCGGTGACCGGAGGCGGCAGCATTCGTGCCGTTCCGCCGGGAACCCGCACGTCAACCCAGGTGTCGAGCTGCGGGTGAGTGGGCAGTTCGGTGATCGGCCTGGTCAGTGCGGCAGGCACGTCGGCGGAGTCCAAAGCGGTCAGCAGAGCCGCCGAACTCATGCCGGAAAAGGCGCGTTCAAGCAGTTCCTGCAACTCGGAACGGTGCTCGACGCGAGAGGCCACTGTGGCGAACCTCTCTTCGGCATCGAGCCCGATCAACCCGCACAACCGCTGCCACTGACCGTCGTTCTGCACGGCCAGATGCACGGCACCGTCCGCACAGGCCACCGGCCCGTACGGCGCGATGCTCGGGTGGTGCGCGCCCGACCGCGGGGCGGCGGCACCGGTTCCGGCGGCGTAGAGCATCGGCTGGTGCATCCACTCGGCCATCGCCTCGAACAGCGACAACCGCAACCGCGCGCCCTCACCCGTGCGAGCCTTCCGCAACAACGCCGCCAGCACGGCTGCCTGCAGCTGCACCCCGGCCGCGATGTCCGCCACCGAGATGCCGGCGCGGGCCATCACGTCGCCCTCGCCGGTCAGCGACACCAGCCCCGCCTCGGACTGCACCAGCGCGTCGAAGGCCTTGCGGTCCGCGTACGGGCCGTCCCAGCCGTAACCGGACAGCTCGCCGACGATCAACGACTCCGGCAGGTCCAGGGCGAGCCGCTGCCAGACGCGCGGCGACAGGTTGCACAGCAGCACGTCGGCGCGCGCGATCAGCCGGTCCAGCACCTCACGGCCGTCGGGGTCGAAGATGTCGAGGGACACCGACTCCTTGCCGACGTTCGTCCACGCGAAGTACGACGACACCTCGCCGCACGACGAGTCGTAGTGCCGCGCGAAGTCGCCGACGCCCGGCCGTTCGATCTTGATGACCCGCGCTCCGAGATCCGCCAGCAGCCGCGTCGCGTACGGCACGGCGACGGCCTGCTCCAGGCTCACCACGACGACGCCGTCAAGCGGTCTCAAGCACGCGCTCCCCACCGGTGTAGACGTTCATCGAGTCGCCGCGCAGGAACCCGATGAGGGTCATGCCCTGCTCCTCGGCCAGTTCGACGGCGAGCGACGACGGCGCCGACACCGCGGCGAGCACCGGAATCCCGGCCATCGCGGCCTTCTGCACCAGCTCGAACGACGCCCGCCCGGACACCATCAGCACCGCGCCGCGCAACGGCACGAGGTTCTGCAGCACCGCCCAGCCCAGCACCTTGTCGACGGCGTTGTGCCGGCCCACGTCCTCCCGCACGACCAGCAGTTCGCCGTCCACGAACAGCCCGGCGGCGTGCAGTCCGCCGGTGCTCTCGAAGACCTTCTGCCTTTCTCGCAACGCGTCCGGGAACCCCGTCAGCGCCTCCGGAGTGACCCTGACCTCGTCCAGCGCGGGGGAGTAGCGCGTCTTGAGCTTCACGGCGTCCAGCGCGGCTTTCCCGCAGACCCCGCAGGACGACGTGGTGTAGAAGTTCCGCTCCACCCCGGTGTCCGGCGGCGGCACCCCGTCGGCCAGCGCGATGTCCAGCACGTTGTAGGTGTTCATCCCGTCCGGCCCGGTGCCCTCGCAGAACCGTGCGATCGAGATGTCCTGCGGCGTCCCGATCACGCCTTCGCTGAGCAGGAAGCCGTGCGCGAGTTCCACGTCCTGGCCGGGTGTGCGCATCGTGACGGCCAACGCCTTGCCGTTGACCCTCAGCTCCAGCGGCTCCTCGGCCGCCAGCGCGTCCACCCGGCGCCGCCGACCGTTCGGCGACACCCGCTCGACCGCTCGGCGAACCGTAACTCGGCCCATGTGCACTTCTCCTTCGGACCGCTATGTTTCCCCACGACCAGGCTACGTGGGAGGGATCTCGGGGCATGGACGACGTCGTGATCGTGGGAGGCGGCCACAACGGGTTGGTGGCGGCCGCGTACCTCGCACGGGCGGGGAAGTCGGTCAGGGTGCTGGAGAAGCTGCCGCACGTCGGCGGCGCGGCGGTGAGCGCGTCACCGTGGGCTGGTGTCGACGCCCGGCTGTCCCGGTTCTCCTACCTGGTGTCGCTCCTGCCGGCCCAGATCGTCGGCGATCTGGGCCTGAACCTGGTTTTGCGGTCTCGTTCGGCCTCTTCCTACACACCGAACGGCAGGACTGGACTGCTGGTCGAACGGTCGCCGGGTGCGGCGACGCTCAAGTCGTTCGAGGCCGTGTGCGGGTCGCTGGACGACTGGGAGCGGTGGCAGCGCTGGTACGCCGACCTGGAGTCGATGGCGTCGGTGCTCGCCCCGACTCTTTTGGAACCGTTGGTGTCACGCGAACACCTGCGTGTGCACGTCGACGCGGTGGCGCGCGGCCGGTTGTGGGACCAGGTCTTCGAACGCCCTATCGGCGCGACGCTGCAGGAGCTGTTCGACAACAACCTGGTGCGCGGAGTCGTCGCCACCGACGCGTTGATCGGCACGCACTCGTCGCTGCATTCGTTGCGCGCCAACAAGTGCTTCCTCTACCACATCATCGGCAACGGCACCGGTGAGTGGAAGGTCCCGGTCGGCGGCATGGGCGCCGTCACGGCCGAGCTGGAACGGGTCGCGCGGGAGGCCGGTGCGCAGATCGTCACCGGTGCCGAGGTGACGTCCGTCGAGTCGGACGGCAAGACCGCGTCCGTCGTCTGCGGCTCGGAGACTTTCGAGGCCCGGTTCGTGCTGTCCAACGTGGCGCCGTCCGTGCTGGGACGGTTGCAGGGCAAGGAAGTCCACGACGCGCCCGGCTGCCAGTTGAAGATCAACATGTTGCTGCGCGAGCTGCCGGAGCTGAAGTCCGGGGTCGACGCACGGCTCGCGTTCGCGGGCACGTTCCACCTCGACGAGTCCTACGACCAGCTGGAGACCGCGTACCTGGAGAGCGCCGCCGGCCAGGTGCCGTCGGTGCTGCCGGGCGAGATGTACTGCCACTCGCTGACCGACCCGTCGATCCTCGGGCCGTCGCTGGCTGGCCACGAGACGCTGACGTTGTTCGGGCTGCACCTGCCCGCGTCGTTGTTCGAAGGACGCAACTCCGAGCTGCGTGACGAGCTGGTGCGGCGCTACCTGGACCAGCTCAACGCCCACCTGGTCGAGCCGATCCAGGACTGTCTCGCCCTCGACGCCGACGGCCGGCCGTGCATCGAGGCCCGCACACCACTGGACCTGGAGGAAGAGCTCGGACTGCCGGGTGGCAACATCTTCCACGGAGAACTCGACTGGCCGTTCGCCGAGACCGACGACGAGGTCGGCAAGTGGGGCGTCGAGACCGACGTGGACAACGTCTTCGTCTGCGGTGCGGGCTCCCGGCGCGGCGGCGGGGTCAGCGGCATCGGCGGCCACAACGCGGCGCGGGCCGTTCTCGAACGCATTTGAGACATTTTTGATGACACCACGCGTCATCTCTGGTTACATGTGACGGCGTGGGGGACTTCTACGGAATCGCCGAGATCGCCGACGCCATGGGGCTCAGTCGGCAGCTGGTGGCTGTGTGGCGCAAGAGACGCTCGCACGGCATCCCGGAGCCGGACGCCGAGCTCGCGTCGGGTCCGATCTGGCGCCGCGAGACGGTCGAGCCGTGGATCGAGCGCACGCGCGGCCGGCTGGGGCTCGCGGGTGCCCGTGAGTCCGCCAGTCGCAGCTTGAGGTTGCGCACGTGCCGGCGGGTGCTGCGGCTGGCCGCGCTGATGCTGGAGGAGCCGCAACGGCCGCGGGTGCTCAACGAGGCCGCTGATCAGCTGCGCGACCTCATCCACGAGGTCGACCAGGCCGCGGACGACGTCGTCGGGGCGTTGCTGCGGGAGCTCATCGAGCCGGTGCGCGATCCGGACGTGCCCGCCGAGCTGTTGCGGGTGCCGGTCATCGAGTCGCTGCCGCTGGTGACCGCCGTCGCGCGCAACTCGCCAGACTGGTGACGAGCGCGCCCAACGCGGCCAGCGCCATGTCCGCGTGGGCGTCCCACATGTCGCCCTGCTGGCCGTTGTAGGCCTCGGCTGTTTCGGCGCCGAGGGTCATCGCGATCGCCCACTCCAGCAGTTCGTAGGCCGCGCTCGTCGCGAGCACGATCTCCAGCGACCGCAACCACTTCTGCCGCAGCACCGCGGTCAGGCACACGCCGTACGCGAAGTGCACGAGTCGGTCGAAGTGGTTGCGGTCCCAGGAGAACGCCTCCGACAGCCGCACGCCGAACAGCGCGTCGGTCCAGTCGTCGTACGGCACGAACGAGTAGATCCACCGCGCCGCGATCGTGTGCAGCGCGAGGAACAGCAGTGCCCACGCCCACTGCGCGGTGTCGAGCCTCTTCCTGAGCAGCCACAACGCCACCAGCGCGACGGCCGTCAACGAACTGTGCAACGCCTGCTCTGCCGGCCACGGCGGGTTGATCCATGTGACTGCCGCCAGCGCCCCGAACGCCCCCAACAGCCATAGCTGCCCCCGAGTCATGCGGCACTTATATCAGCACTTCTATATCAAGGAACCTTGCTAAAGGTTTGTTGCTACGCGTACGGTGGTCTCATGACGGACGCTCCCATCACCGATCCCAAGGTGCTCCGTGCGCTCTCGCACCCGTTCCGCTGGAAGTTGATCAACCTGCTCACCGAGCAGGGCCCGAGTACGGCCACTCAGTGCTCGGCGAAGCTCGGAGAGAGTGTTGCGAGCTGCTCGTACCACCTGAACATGCTGGCCAAGTACGGTTTCGTGGCCGAGGTGGAAGGCCCTGGCCGGCAGAAGCCGTGGCGGATCGTCAAGCGGCATCAGATGATCTCGACGGAAGGGCTCGACGAAGAGGGTGCGCTGGCCGCGGAAGCCGCCGAGCTGGCCTATCTGGAGCAGGAGTTCGAGCGCATCCGCGACTACCAGAAGCTGCACGAGCACCTGTCCGAGGAGTGGCGCGACCACTACGGCATCAGCAGCACCACGACATTCCTGACGCGTGAAGAGTTGCGTGAGATCCAGAACGAGATGCGGGCGTTGCTCGACCGCTTCGACGAGCGCGTCGAGAACCCGGAGCTCCGTCCAGAAGGCGCGCGAGCGGTGCGCTTCTTCGTGAGCACGGCAGTTTCGCAGGACTGACCGAACGAACTGAGGGGATTCACTATGTTGTCGCACGATCAAGCGTTTGCTATCGCGAAGTACAGGCAGGCCGACTTCGAGGCTGACGCCGCCGCGCGTCGGCTCGCGAAGAAAGCCGCGGAAGTGTCGGCCAAGCCTGAGCGGCGCCGGTTAAGGCTGTTCGTTCGAGTTCGACCGGCGTAGCGTGTGACCTCGCCGCCGCTGTAAAGGTTTTCAACACCTTTCACCGGGAGGCATGCGTGTTCCGGAGACTCGGCGCGGCGACTCTGGCGGCACTGTTGGCCGCATCAGTGCTGGCGGAACCCGCCCAAGGGAATCAAGCACGGGCGGCGGACTTCAACGTCAAGGACTACGGCGCCGTCGGCAACGGCAGCGCCAACGACACGGCGGCCATCGACAGGGCGATCACGGCGGCGAACAGCGCGGGCGGCGGCACGGTGAGGTTCCCGTCCGGCACCTACCGCTCGCCCAACTCGATCCACATGAAGAGCAACGTGACCCTGCAGCTCGACGCGGGCGCCACGATCATGGGGGCGAGCGGCAGCGGGTACGACAAGCCCGAGCCGAACCCGTGGGACGACTACCAGGACTACGGGCACAGTCACTTCCACAACGCCATGATCTGGGGCGACCGGCTGACCAACATCGGCTTCGTCGGCGCCGGCACGATCGACGGCGGTGGCGCGCTGATCACCGGCAATCCGGACAGCGGGCAGGCCGACAAGATCATTTCCTTGACGCGCTGCGAGAACCTCACGGTCAGCGGCATCAAGCTGCGCCGCGGCGGGCACTTCGCGATGCTGATCAACGGCTGCAAGAACGTGGTCAGCGACCGGCTGACGATCGACACCGCGAGCGACCGCGACGGCTGGAACGTCATCAGCACCACGAACGTGACGATCACCAACGGCAACTTCGCGGGCAACGACGACGCGCTGGCGTTCAAGAGCGACTACGCGCTCGGGCAGAAGCTGAGCAACGGCAACGTGAAGGTCTACGACACGAAGCTCAGCGCGGGGTGCTGCAACGCGTTGATGTTCGGCTCGGAGACGTGCGGTGACTTCACCGGTTACGACTTCCAGCGCATCGACATCAAGGGCTCCAACAAGTCCGGGCTCGGGCTCGTGTCGATGGACGGCTCGGTCATCTCCGACGTGCACTACAAGGACATCACCGTCAGCGGCGTGCGGTCGCCGATCATGCTCAAGGTCGGGGCTCGCAAGCGATGTGGCAACAGCCCCGGCGTCGGCACCATCAAGAACGTCACCTACGACAACATCACGATCAACGGTGCCTCGCCGTCGTTCAGCCCCACGATCATGGGTGACGTCGACGGCCACGTCACCGACGTGACCTTCACCAACGTCAAGATCAACGTGCCCGGCGGCAACGGCACCATGTCGACCAACCCGCCGAGCAACGAGCGCACCAACTACAACCCGAACAGCATCGGCACGCGGCCCGCGTACGGCTGGTACGTCCGTTATGCCGACCGCGTCAAGTGGGTCGGAGGGAGCGCGGTTTCGTTCACCAGCAACGACGGCCGGCCCGCGGTGATCGCCGACAACTCGACCGACCTGACGTTCGACACGTTCGGCTGGGAGCGCGGCAGCAACAGCCCGACGGACTTCCTGTTCCGCAACACCAACGGGTTCTGCGTCCGGGGCAGCGGTTCGCCGCGGATCCAGAACACCGGTTCCACCGAGAAGTGCGGTGTCAGCAACGACTTCAGCCTCACCGTCGACCCGGCGGCGCGGACGATCCAGCCCGGCGAGACCGCGTCTTACGCGATCCGCACCTCTGCGACCGGTTCGCCGGGACCGATCGCGCTGGACGCGGAGAACATCCCGCCGGGTGCCGTGGTCCAGTTCAACCCGACCACGGTCAGCCCAGGCCAGACCGCCACCATGACCGTCGCGACGCTGCCGGACACCCCGGAGGGCACGTCGAACATCACCGTGACCGGCACGGCGGGCACGATCACGAAGTCCGCAATCGCCAAGCTGACGATCGGTGACGCGCCGGACGAGTTGGTGCTGAGCGGGCTTGCGGTGGCGGACACCGGGAACGCGGGGGACTGGTCGTTGCAGACCAACCTGCGCACCGGCGTCGCGCAGTACGGCGACCGCGACTTCACGTTCAGCGCGATGCCGGCGGAGGTGGTGGGCGCGCAGTGGGTCCGCACCGCCAACGACTCGAAGTCGGCGACGCAGAACCCGTTGGCGCGCTTCACGATCAACCGCGACGCGGTGGTCTACGTCGCGGTCGACACGCGGCTCGGTAAACGTCCGTGGATGGACGCGCTGTGGCTCGACAGCGGCCTGCAGCTGGTCAACACCGAAGGGTCCCCGAAGACCTTCCGCCTGTACGCCAAGGGCTTCCCGGCGGGAGAGGTCCAACTGGGACCCAACGGTGGTGCCAGCAACTACACGGTGTTGGTCAAATAGCTTCGAGGCGCACGATCACCGACTTGGAGGTCGGAGTTCCCGAGATGTCCGCCTTGGAGTCCAACGGCACCAAGGGGTTCGCCTCGGGGAAGTACGTGGCCACGCAGCCTCGCGCGGTCGAGTACGAGACGATCCGGAACGACTCGGCGCGGCGTTCCACCACGCCCGTCGGGTCGTCCTTCCACTCCGAGATGATGTTGACCATCTGACCGTCCTTGAACCCCAGCGCCTTGATGTCGTCGGGGTTCACGAACACCACGCGCCGCCCGTCCTTCACACCGCGGTAGCGGTCGTCCAGGCCGTAGATCGTGGTGTTGTACTGGTCGTGGCTGCGCAGGGTCTGCATCAGCAGTCGGCCCTCCGGCACCTCCAGCACCGTCAGCTCGTTCGCGGTGAAGTTCGCCTTGCCGGTCGCCGTGGCGAACTCGCGCGAGTCACGCGGCGGGTGCGGCAGCACGAAACCGTCGGGCTGACGCACGCGCGTGTTGTAGTCCGTGCAACCCGGCACCACACGAGAGATGTGCTCGCGGATGATGTCGTAGTCCTTCTCGAACGTCTCCCACTCGACGGGGTGCGAGGCGCCCAGCACCTTGCGCGCCATCCGGCAGACGATCGAGATCTCGGACAGCAGCTGGTCCGACGCGGGCTTCAACCGGCCGCGCGAGCGGTGCACGACCGACATCGAGTCCTCGACCGTCACGAACTGCTCGCCCGAGTGCTGCACGTCGCTCTCGGTGCGTCCCAACGCGGGCAGGATCAGCGCGGTGCGGCCGTGGATCACGTGCGAGCGGTTGAGCTTCGTGGAGACGTGGACCGTGAGCGAGCACTGCTCCAGCGCCTTCTCGGTCACCGGGGTGTCCGGGGTGGCGCTGACGAAGTTGCCGCCCATCGCGATGAACACCTTGCCGCGGCCGTGGCGCATGGCGTTGATCGCGTCGACGGTGTCGAAACCGTGCTTGCGCGGCACCGGGATGCCGAACTCGGTCTCCAGCGCCAGCAGGAACTTCTCCGGCATCTTCTCGTAGATGCCCATGGTCCGGTCGCCTTGCACGTTCGAGTGACCGCGCACCGGGCACAGGCCCGCGCCCGGCTTGCCGATCATGCCGCGCAGGAACATCACGTTCGCGACCTCGCGGATGGTCGGCACGCTGTGCTTGTGCTGCGTGAGACCCATCGCCCAGCAGGCGATCGTGGCTTGCGAGTCGACGAACATCCCTGCCACGCGGGTGATCTGCTCGCGGGTGAGGCCGGTCGCGGTGAGCACGCGGTCCCAGTCGAGGTCGCGCAGGCTCGCCGCGTACTCCTCGAAGCCGTGCGTGACGCTGGAGACGAACTCCTTGTCGATCTTGTCCCACTCCAGCAGGAGGTGACCGATCGCCTGGAACAGCGCCTGGTCGCCGCCGACCTTGATCTGCACGAACTCGTCGCACAGCGCGGTGCCCCTGCCGACGACGCCGGCGACGTTCTGGGGGTTCTTGAACCGCATCAGGCCCGCTTCCGGCAGCGGGTTCACGGCGATGATCTTCGCGCCGTTCTTCTTGGCGTCCTCGAGCGCACTGAGCATGCGCGGGTGGTTCGTGCCGGGGTTCTGGCCGACGACCACGATCAGGTCGGCGAGCTCGAAGTCCTTGATCGACACCGAGCCCTTGCCGATGCCGATGGTCTCGTTCAGCGCGGCACCGGAGGACTCGTGGCACATGTTCGAGCAGTCCGGCAGGTTGTTCGTGCCGAACGACCGGACCAGCAGCTGGTAGAGGAACGCGGCCTCGTTGCTGGTGCGGCCCGAGGTGTAGAAGATCGCCTCGTCCGGCGAGGACAGCGCGTTCAGCTCTTCCGCGACCAGCGTGAACGCGGCGTCCCAGCTGATCGGCGTGTAGTGGGTGGCACCGGGCTTGAGGACCATCGGCTCGGTGAGCCTGCCCTGCTGGCCGAGCCAGTAGTCGGTCTTGGTCTGCAGGCTCTGCACCGAGTGCTCGGCGAAGAACTCCGGCCCGATCCGTCGCTTGGTGGCTTCCTCGGCGACGGCCTTGGCGCCGTTCTCGCAGAACTCCGCCATCTTGCGGTGGCCCTGCGGCTCCGGCCACGCGCAACCGGGACAGTCGAAACCTTCACGCTGGTTGAGCAGTCGCAACGTCTTGACGGTGCGCCCGACACCCATCTGCTCGACCGCTCGGTCGAGCGACACGAGCACACCGGGAATACCCGCTGCCCATGTCTTGGGGGTGCTGACTTCGAGCGCGGACTCGTCGACGTCGTGCTGCGGGGGCTTGCTGCTCATGCGTTCATTCTTCGCTGATCGACGTCGGCGCCGCCAGCGCCCCCGAAGAACGCGGCGGCGCCGTCGCACGGGCCCCAAGGGGTTAGACGGTCCGTGACGGCTAATTGTGATCGCCGTCACTCCTGCCCGGCACCTCTGAAAGGGTGATCAATCGCAGGTGTTCTCGGTCGGCACGCTGCCGTCCGTGGAGAAGTACCTGCGGTCGTCCTTCGGGACGCCGTCGCTCTGGACGGCGGGCTCCGTGAACTGCGGCGCGAGGAACCCGTCCCGCGCCGCCCGGCACGCGATCGAGTACTGGAAACCCGCTGCGTCCGAGGGCCACAACCCGGCCGGCGTGATCGTGAACGTCACCTGCTGGCGGCTCGCCGCGACCATCTCCATCTGGTTGCGCAGCTTCCCCGGATCCGGCGGCTCGAACGCGTAGGCGAACACGTAGTCCGTCACCACGGCCGGGTAGCCGTTCTTCTGGCCCAGCGTCATCCGCCCGGACACCTTCAGGCCGATCAGCTTCGTGCCCGTCTTGAGCCGGGTGGTCCAGCCGGAGAGATCGCGGGCCACCTGGTCGCGCACGTCCGGCGCGAGCATCGCCAGGAACCTGTCGGGCCTGTGCTCGCTGATCATCACGGGGTCCGTCCGCGACGCGATGAGCGCCTGCCGCACCTGCTCGTAGACGGGGTCGGCGCCGGGCACGCCGATGCCTTCGTCGCCGTCCTGCCACTGCTCGGCAGGCGTGCCGGCGAACGGGATCGCCACGTTCACCGAGGGCACCTGAGCTCGCAGGTAGAGCCCGAACAGCACCGCGCCGATGACGAGCAACGCGACGCCGGACACCACCTTGTTGTTCACGAGAACAGCACGTTCGCGGGCGCGCCGAGGTTGCCCGTCGCCGCTGGGGCCTGTATCGAGGTCTGGATCCGCGATAGCCGGGCCTGAGGCGGCCCCTGGCGGCACGGCCGAACGACCCACGTACAACACCGGTATGCGGGCCGCTCGGCCGCACCACCAGGAACCACCTCAGGCGCGACTTTCATCGAACCCAGACCTCGATACAGGCCCTAGCAGGTATCTCGATTTAAGTCGATACCCCCGCCTCCGTAGACTTGACAGCTGTGACTGAACGCGAGACCGCACCCCAGCGTCCTGACCTCCCCGCCGCGTGGACTCCGGCGGAGGTAGAGGCGGAGCTGTACCAGCGGTGGGTCGACCGGCGCTACTTCGAGGCGGACGTCAAGAGCGACAAGCCACCGTTCACGATCGTGCTGCCCCCGCCCAACGTCACCGGCTCGTTGCACATGGGCCACGCCATGAACCACAGCGTGATGGACGCGCTGTCGAGGCGTCGCCGCATGCAGGGCTACGAGGTGCTGTGGCTGCCGGGCATGGACCACGCGGGCATCGCGACCCAGAACGCCGTCGAGCGCGACCTGGCCAAGCAGGGCCTGTCGCGGCACGACCTCGGGCGCGAGAAGTTCGTCGAGCGCGTCTGGGAGTGGAAAGAGGAGTACGGCGGCAAGATCCTCGACCAGATGAAGCGGCTCGGCGACGGCATCGACTGGTCGCGTGAGCGCTTCACCATGGACGAGGGGCTGTCGCGCGCCGTCCAGACGATGTTCAAGAAGATGTACGACAACGGCCTGATCTACCAGGCCGAGCGGATCATCAACTGGTGCCCGCGCTGCCAGACGGCGTTGTCGGACGTCGAGGTCGACCACAGCGAGGACGACGGCGAGCTCGTCTCCATCCGCTACGGCGACGGCGAGAACTCGATCGTCGTCGCGACCACGCGCGCCGAGACGATGCTCGGTGACACCGCGGTCGCCGTCCACCCGGACGACGAGCGCTACCAGCACCTCATCGGCACCGAGGTCGAGCTGCCGCTGACCGGCCGGCGCATCCCGATCGTCGCCGACACGCACGTCGACCCGAAGTTCGGCACCGGCGCGGTCAAGGTCACCCCCGCGCACGACCCGAACGACTTCGAGATCGGCCAGCGGCACGACCTGCCGAACCTCACGATCATGGACGGCCGCGCGACCATCACCGCGCACGGCCCGTTCGAGGGGCTCGACCGGTTCGAGGCGCGTCCGGCGATCGTCGCCGCGTTGCGCGCGGACGGCCGGATCGTCGCGGAGAAGCGGCCGTACGTCCACGCCGTCGGGCACTGCTCGCGGTGCGACACGGTCATCGAGCCGCGCCTGTCGCTGCAGTGGTGGGTCAAGGTCGAGTCGATCGCCGCGGCCGCGTCGGCCGCCGTCCGCGACGGCCGCACCAAGATCCACCCGGCCGAGCTGAACAAGCGGTACTTCGACTGGACCGACAACCTGCACGACTGGTGCATCTCGCGCCAGCTGTGGTGGGGCCACCGGATCCCGGTCTTCTACGGCCCGAACGGCGAGGTCGTCTGCGTCGGACCGGACGACGAGGCGCCCACCGGTGAGGGCTGGCGCCAGGACGAGGACGTCCTCGACACGTGGTTCTCGTCCGGCCTGTGGCCGTTCTCGACGCTGGGCTGGCCGGAGTCCACTGAGGACCTTCGCAAGTTCTATCCGACGTCGGTCCTGTCGACCGGCTACGACATCCTGTTCTTCTGGGTCGTCCGGATGATGATGTTCGGCCTGTACGCGATGGACGACGTGCAGCCGTTCGACCACGTCTTCCTGCACGGCCTGATCCGGGACCAGTTCGGCAAGAAGATGTCGAAGACCAAGGGCAACGGCATCGACCCGCTGGACTGGATGGAGCGCTACGGCGCGGACGCCACCCGGTTCACGCTGCTGCGCGGCACGAACCCCGGTTCGGACATGGCCGTCGCCGAGGACTGGGCGGCCGGCTCGCGCAAGTTCACCACGAAGCTGTGGAACGCCACCAGGTTCGCGATGGCCAACGGTGCGACGGTGGCCCGTCCGCTGCCGCCCCGCGACGAGCTGACGGCGGCCGACCGCTGGATCCTCGACGAGCTCGACGCTTTGGTGTCCACTGTGGACTCCAACTTCGAGGCGTTCCAGTTCTCCCGGGCCTGCGAGGCGCTGTACAGCTTCACGTGGGACGAGTTCTGCGACTGGTACGTGGAGATCGCGAAGGTCCAGATCGCGGACGGCCGCGTCGAGGCCACGCAGTCCGTCCTGGGCCACGTCCTCGACGTCCTGCTGCGCCTGCTGCACCCGGCGATCCCGTTCATCACCGAGACGCTGTGGACCGCGCTGACCGGCGAGGAGTCGCTCGTCATCGCGTCGTGGCCCACGGCTTCCGGTGCGGAGCGCGATCTGGACGCCGCCGCCCAGATCGAGGGTCTGAAGAAGCTGGCCACCGAGATCCGCCGGTTCCGTTCCGAGCAGGACCTCAAGCCGGGCCAGAAGGTCGCGGGCAAGGTCCGCGGCGCGTGCTGCGTCGGCCTGACCGACCAGGTGCCGTCGGTCCGCGCGCTGACGCGCCTGACCGAGCCGGGCGACGAGTTCACCGTCTCGGCGACGCTCGAGGTCGGTCTGCCCAAGGGCGCGGTGAAGGTCGAGCTGGACCTGTCCGGCGCGATCGACGTCGTGGCCGAGCGCAAGCGGCTCCAGAAGGACCTCGCGGCCGCGGAGAAGGAGCTCGCCCAGACCTCGGGCAAGCTCGGCAACGCGGCGTTCCTGGGCAAGGCCCCGGCCGACGTCGTCGCCAAGATCGAGGCCCGCAAGGCCGCAGCCGAAGCCGACATCACCCGCATCAACGAGCGCCTGGCCGCGCTGCCGGAGGCGTAGTCACCGTGGAACAGAACCTC
This sequence comes from Lentzea alba, assembly GCF_011067745.1. Classification (GTDB taxonomy): domain Bacteria; phylum Actinomycetota; class Actinomycetes; order Mycobacteriales; family Pseudonocardiaceae; genus Lentzea; species Lentzea alba. Next base: position 66,384 of record NZ_JAAMPJ010000005.1, on the reverse strand, counting down.
GACGAGTTCTTCGACGTCGAGAACGAGCTCAACCAGCGGTGGCCCGAGACGAAGCTCGAGCCGTCGCTGGACCGGATCAAGGCGCTGGCGCACGTGCTGGGCGACCCCCACACGAACTACCCGGTCGTGCAGCTGACGGGCACGAACGGCAAGACGTCGACGTCGCGCATGGCCGATGCGCTCTTCACGCGCATCGGCCTGCGCACCGGCCGGTACACGAGCCCGCACCTGCAGCTCGCGACCGAGCGGATCAGCCTCGACAACCAGCCGATCAGCCCCGAGCGCTACGTCGAGGTCTACCGCGACATCGAGCCGTACGTCGCGATGGTGGACAGCCGGTCCGAAATCCGGATGAGCAAGTTCGAGCTGCTCACCGGCATGGCCTACGCGGCCTTCGCGGACGCCCCGGTCGACGTGGCCGTCGTCGAGGTGGGCATGGGCGGCACGTGGGACGCGACGTCCATCGCCGACGCGAAGATCGCCGTGCTGACCCCGATCGGCCTCGACCACACCGAGTACCTCGGTACGCGCATCGAGGACATCGCTCTTGAAAAAGCCGGGATCATCAAGCCGGGCTCGGTCGCGATCGTCGGCGAGCAGACGCCCGAGGCGATGAAGGTCATCCTGGAACGCGTGGCCTCCGTGGACGCCATGATCGCTCGCTTCGGCAGCGAGTTCGGCGTCGTGTCGCGCGCCGTGGCCGTCGGCGGCCAGCTGGTGACGTTGCAGGGCCTCGGCGGCGTCTACGAGGACATCTTCCTTCCGCTGCACGGCGAACACCAGGCAGCCAACGCGGCGTTGGCACTGGCGGCGGTGGAGGCGTTCTTCGGCGCCGGCCCCGACCGCCAGCTGGACGTGGAGGCCGTCCGCGAAGGCTTCGCCACGGTGGTGACGCCGGGTCGCCTGGAGCGAGTCCGCTCCGCGCCCAACGTCTTCGTCGACGCGGCCCACAACCCGCACGGCGCTGCGGCGCTGGCTCGCGCCCTGGACTCGGAGTTCGGCTTCCGCAAACTCGTCGCGGTGGTCGCCGTCATGTCCGACAAGGACGCCGAGGGCATCCTCTCCGCCCTGGAGCCCGTGGTGCAGGAGCTGGTGATCACCACCAACTCGTCCCCGCGCGCCATGGACCCGGACGTCCTGGCCGGTCTCGCCATCCCGATCTTCGGCGAGGACCGCTTCGAGGTCCGCCCGCGGCTCGACGACGCCATCGAGGAAGCCATCCACCTCACCGAGGACGAACTCTCCGGCGGCGGCGTCATCGTCACCGGCTCCGTGGTCACCGCGGGCGAGGCCCGCGCGCTGTTCGGGAAGGAGCCGGCATGAGCGAGGCCCCCGCTCCGTTGAAGAAGGACCCGATGAAGGCGTTCCGGGGCATCATGGCCGGCACCCTGATCCTCGAGGTCATCGTCGTAGCCCTGGCCCTGCCGGTGATCGCCAAGCTGCACGGCGGCGTCACCTCCCTGGCCGGCTGGGTGGCGTTCGGCTTCATCGCGGTGTTCATCGCGATGTGCGCCTTCGTCCGCCGGTCCTGGGCCATCGCCGCCGTGGTTGCCCTGCACGTGCTGCTGATCGCCTCGTGGCTGCTGCTGCCCGCTCTCGGCGTGATCGGCGTGATCTTCGGCCTGGTGTGGGCTTATCTGCTGTGGCTGCGCAAGGACCTGCTCAAGCGGATGGCCGAGGGTCGGCTGCCCGCGCAGCAACAGCAAGCCGGCTGATCACGTCTGGTCGTAGGCCATCAACGCGTCGACGACCACCCTGGTCCGCCGCTCGGCGTCCGCGAGATCGGACGTGAACTCCAACCTCGGGTTGGACTGGCTCCGCTGCAGCTCGAGGTTCCACACCGAGCCGTGACCGGGGATCTCGACCGTGTACTGGATGCGGTCGCTGGACGAGTAGCTCAGCTTGTCGTTGCGGGTGACCTTCCGGCCCTTGTACTCGGTGACCTCGCCGAGTTCGTTCGGCTCGACGAACCAGTCGAATGCCGGATTGCCCGGTTCATAAGGCGAGAGGTAAACGGAAAGCTTGTTGTAAATTCCACTCGCCTTGTGTCCGCGCACCACTATTTGACAGTAGAACTTGTCGGTGACTACCCGCGCGACATCCGTCGAGCCCAATGCGTCCTCGACGACGTTGTCATTCAACGCGGCGCACCAGTAATAGGGACCCCACTGGAGTTCCTTGCCGACGCCGGCCTCGTCGTCGTTGATCCTCCGGACGTCGAAGAACCCGTGCGGCTCAGGCGCGGTCCACCCCAGACACCGCGAGTCCTCCATGGCGATGAGCTCAGCGCAGTCCGCCTGTGCGCCGATCGCCGGGGCGGGCGGTGTGATCACGGGGGCGGCCACCGGCCTGGGCGTGGAGCAGGCGGCGAGAAGCATTGCGGTGCTGACGAAAAGCGCCGAAGAACGAACCATGTCGCACTTCGTACCGCCTTGCTCGTCCCAATGCCCAGGTGACACTTCGTCGTGTTCACCCGAACGAGGTTTGAAACCGGGACAAGGCGTTGGGCCCCGCGCTATGCTGCTTGGCGCACGATATTCAGGGGAGGGTGCTGGGGATGAGCGGGACCAAAGTCGATCTCGATACACTGCGCGCTGCCATCAAGGAGTACGAGTCGATCTACCTGGACCTCGAGAAGGCCCACACGACGGGCGACGCGCTGGTCAAGGTCGAGGCCGCGGGGGAAGACCGGCCGAGCGTGGTCTACAACAACTGGGCTCTCACGGCGGGCGCGGCGCACCAGAAGTCGAACGACGAACTGCGCAAGGTGCTGAGGACTCGAATTCTGAACCTGAAGGCCACGCTGGCTCAGTACGAGACGACCGAGCAGGGCAACAAGGACACCTTCAAGCCGTGAGGACTGAGCAGTTGCGCATCCGAAACATCGTCGCAGGTACCGCCGCACTCGTGCTGCTGGCGGGCTGCGGCACCGGCGGCGGCACCACCGGTACGCCGACGAACGCGCCCCAGCCCACCAGTACCAGCGCCGGCAACAGCGGCGGAGCGCCCAAGGTTTCGAACCCGCTCGACCTGGCGGCCGTCGAGGCCGCTCCGTGCAACGCGGTCACCGCAGCCCAGTTGACGGCCTACGGCCTGCCCGGTGTCAGCGGATCGGTGAACACCGGTGCTCCAGGTCCCGCCTGCCAGTGGTCCGGCACGTTCACCGCCGCGGAGATGTCCTTGGGCATGGTGGTCCTCCCCTCGGGGACGAGCCTCGACTCCATCTACGCCAAGAAGGACAAGTACCCCGTGTTCGAAGAGCGGCCCGCGATCCAGGGTTACCCCGTGGCCGTCGCTCTCATCGTCGACCAGCGCAAGGAAGGCAACTGCGAGGTCGTCGTCGGCGCGTCCGACGCGAGGGCGATCACCTTCACCTTCCTCAGCGATGAGAAGAGCAAGTACTTCGCGGACCCGTGCGCTGGGGTCACCGAGTTCGCGAACCTCGCAATCACGACGATAAAGGCAGGTGCGAAATGACAGGGTCCGCCGCGCCAAGCTGCTACTCGGAGGACAACACCCGCGCGGACGGGCTCTCCGGCTACACGATCTACACCCAGATGACCAGCGGGCCCGGCACCGGATCGGCGCAGAACGCCGCCAACAAGGCGTCGGAGCTGGAGCGCACGTACGCCGGCGTCGAGGCGCGGCTCAAGAAGGTCGGCGAGACCCTCGGCGAGGCGTGGACCGGGGCGAGCGCGGACGCCGCGCAGACCGCCGCCAACCCGATCAACCAGGCCATGATCCAGATGCAGGACGCGCTCCGGCAGGCCGACCGCTCGTTGTCGAACCAGGTCTACCAGTTCAACTACAACAAGGGTCAGCTCAAGGACATGCCGGAGAAGAAGCCGGACACCGGCTTCTGGGACGACATCTCACCGTGGGACACCGACGCCGAGGACGCCGTCAACAGCTACAACTCCAAAGAGGCGCACAACCGCAAGGTCTACAGCGAGTTCCAGAGCGCCAGCAACACCAACCGCGGTGATCTGCCCAAGGAGTTCCCGGGCGTCATGGCGGACACGCTGAACGTCGAGGTCATCAACACCGGCAGCGGCAACGGCGATGACAAGACCTCCAACAGCAACCCCACGCGTCCGTCCGGCCACCCGAACCCGACGTTCCCGAGCACGACCGGCTCTCCGCAGGGGCCGACCGGCACGTGGACGCCACCGGACACCGTGACCGGCGACGACACCAACATCAGTGGGCTGAAGCCCGGCGACAGCACCACCGGCGGTCTGAAGCCCGGTGACCTCACCGGCGGTGGCAAGCCTCCTGCCGGCAGCGTGATCGAACGGCCGCCGAACACCGGCATCCCGCCCATCGGCGTGCCCACCGGGCCTGGCCTGGGTGGCGGTCCCGGTGGTGGCGGTCGTAGCGGCGGTGGCGCCGGCGGCGGCAAGTTCGGCGGAGGTGGCGGCAGCGGCAGCGGAGCCGGCGGCCGGTTCGGCGGCGGTGGCCTCGGCGGCACGGGTACCGGCAGTGCGGGGCAGCAGCCCGGTGGCAAGTCCGGTGTGTTCGGCGCCATGGGTGAGACCGGGCCGAACGCCGGTGGTCGCGGTGGTGCCGCGGGCGCGGGTGGCCGGGCCGGTGCGGCGGGCATGGGCGGTATGGGTGGTCAGGGCCAGAAGGGCCAGGGGGAGGACGACCTGGAGCACAAGTCGGCCGACTACCTGATCAACGAGGAGAACACGAACGAGATCATCGGTGACATGCCGATGGTCGCACCGCCGACGATCGGGGGGTGAGCGTGCTGCGCTCGTCCATTCAGCTGTCCGACCTCGCCTTCGACGTGTTGTGGAAGCAGGAGAAGCTGGGGGAGTACCACCCGGCGCTGCACGTCGACTCTCCCGGTGAGACCGAGGACGAGCGCGCGCTGATCGAGCGCGACGTCATCGGCGAACTGCGCAGGATCGGGCTGGACCACCCGGACGTCCGGGGCACGCTGCACCTGATCGCCAAGGCGGACGAGGACTACTCGGCGTGGATCGCGCTCACGCCGAGCGAGACCAAGCCCGTGGTGGTCGCGGCGAACTCGCAGCACGGTGTGCTCGCGGTGCACGACAACGGGTACGTGCAGCTGCATCCGATCCGGCCGGAGAACGCGCCGGAGGTCCTCGCGATGCAGCTGCCGGACGTGCCGGCCGGTCGCGGCGCGTCGATCAACGTGCACGAGTCGGAGATCAACGTGCACCAGCCGGGCAAGGCGTCGCCGTCGATCTCGCTGCGCAAGCTGCTCGCCCAGCCCCGCAAGGGCACGGCGAAGCTGTACGCCGCCAAGCGCAACGGCGAGGGCCGGCAACGGGCCAAGACCTTCCTCACCACGATCGACTTCGAGGACGGCCGCTGGCTCGTGGTCAAGTACACCGACCAGAACCACCAGACGTGGGTGCACGCCACGCCCGCGTCGCGCCAGATCATCACGGACTGGCTCAAGCGCCTCACGTGATCCACGACGTCTGACGGTCGGAGTTCATCCGCGGTTTCACCCCCGGTCAGAACCGGCGACTACAAACCGCGCATGACCTTCGACCGTCGCACGTTGTTCAAGGCAGGCGCACTCGGCACGGCCGCGGCGCTGGTGCCCTCCGGCATCAGCCTCGCCAGGACGGACCGCCCGGTCCTCACGCACGGCGTGCAGTCCGGCGACGTCACCTGGGACGGCGGCATCGTCTGGACCCGCGCGGACCGTCCCTCCCGGATGCTCGTCGAGCTGTCCAACGACCCGAAGTTCCGGCTCTCCCGCCGCATCCGCGGTCCGTTGCTGACCCCGGAGACGGGCGGCACCGGCCAGGTCCGGGTCGGCCACCTCCTGCCCGGCCGCCCCGCCTACTACCGCGTCACGGCCGAAGACCTGCACGGCCGCACCTGCAGCGAGGCCGTCGCAGGCAGCTTCACCACCGCCCCGATCGGCCGTGACCAGGTCCGGTTCGTGTGGTCCGGTGACGTCGCGGGCCAGGGCTGGGGCATCAACCCCGACATCGGCGGCATGCCGATCTTCAAGGCGATGGCGGACCGCAGGCCCGACTTCTTCCTGCACAGCGGCGACAGCGTCTACTCCGACAACCCGCTCAAAGACACCGTGACGCTCCCGGACGGCCGGATCTGGCGCAACCTCGTCACGCCGGAGAAGGCCAAGGTTGCCGAGACGCTCGACGAGTACCGCGGCCAGTTCGCCTACAACCTGCTCGACGAGAACCTCAAGCGCTTCGCCGCCCAGGTCCCGATCATCGCGCAATGGGATGATCATGAAGTCACCAACAACTGGTACCCCGGCGAGATCCTGGACCTCCCGCAGTACACCGAGAAGCGCGTGGACGTGTTGGCACAGCGCGCTTTCCAGGCGTTCCACGAGTGGATGCCGATCGATCAGCAGCGCGCCGTCGACGGTCGTGTGTACCGGAAGTTCTCCTACGGCCGCAACGTCGAGGTCTTCGTGCTCGACATGCGCACCTACAAGGACAAGAACACCTCGCCGAAGAACCAGCCGGGCGTGATTCTCGGTGCGGCCCAAGCGAAGTGGCTCGTCACCGAGCTCGCCCGCAGCACGGCCACGTGGAAGATCGTCGCGGCGGACCTGCCGATCGGGCTCACCGTCCCGGACGGCACGGACATCGAGGGCGTCGCGAACGGCCTGCCGGGTGCGCCCAACGGCCGTGAGCACGAGATCGCGTGGGTGTTGCGGGAGCTCAAGAAGCGGCGCGTCAAGAACACCGTGTGGCTCACCGCGGACGTCCACTACACCGCGGCGCACCACTACTCACCGGACCGCGCGGCCGTCGGCGACTTCGACCCGTTCTGGGAGTTCGTGTCCGGACCGCTGCACGCCGGCGCGTTCGGCCCGAACACGCTCGACCCGACGTTCGGTCCGCAGGCTGTGTTCGTGCACGCCCCGCCCGCCGCCAACACCACGCCGCTGGACGGGTTCCAGCACTTCGGCGAGGTCGAGGCGGACCGCCACGAGCTCACGGTCTGGCTGCGCGACGCGACGGGTGCCTCGCTCTGGTCCAAAACGCTCAAGGCCGCCTGACGATCGCCGTAGTGTCGGTGTGTGCCCATCTCGTTCGACACCACCGGCTTCCGTCAGCTCGACCAGAACACCTGGCAGCACGCCAGCGGCGACCAGGCCGAGCTGACCTACTACGGCCTGGTCCCCGACCTGCCCGCCGCGCTGGACGACCTGCCCAAGCTCCGGCACGACCTCGCGCTGATCCACGGCGAGACCGGGTGCCTGATCGAGGCGCACGTCGTCCAGCTCGCCGGGGTGCCCGCGCTGCTGCGGATCGTCAAGATGCCGCTGCCGAACCAGCCGAACGGGCAGGGCTTCGTCTGCTCTTTCACCATCCCCAAGGCGAACTGCAGCGCCGTGCTCCAGCTCGGCGCGATGGAACGCGGCATGACGGGCATGCGCGAAGCCGTGCTGGCGGACGAGATCGGGTTCCAGAACTGGGTCAGGCCGCACCCGTACGCGCCGGAACTCCAAGGTGTGCTGCCGTTCCACGCGGGCGACGATCCGCGGCACGACGCCAGGTTCCCCGACCACCCGTTGTCACGCGTGCGGGCGTGGGCGCATCACGTCGTCCGCACGGCACGGGTGGACCCGCAGTTCGCGTCCCTTCCGGCGTTCCAGGTCCAGCCACCGCCGCCTCCGGTCGCGCCCGGCCAGACCCTGGTGACGGCGCTGCCCGGCCTGCCGGTGAAGGACTTCATCGGTCTGCAGATCGGTGAGCAGACCACGTACTGGCGGATGACGGACCCGAAGCTGAAGGAGATGCTCGGCCGCGGCCTCATGGGCCGGTCACCGCTCGCGGACACCAGGTTCCGGGACATGCTCATGATCGACGTCGAGACCGGCGAAGCGATGATCCCCGATCGCTACACCACCAACGGGAACATGACCGCGCACAGCACGCACCTGGTGCCGGTCACGTTGCAGGAAGCGGACGCCCAACTGTCCGACGACGACGTCATGGACGCGTTCAAATGGGTCGGCCGGATGACCGGAGCGGCGGCGGAACGCGGCGAGTACCTCTCGCTCGAACCCGTCGTGAGCCAGGGCGAGCAGGAGAACCCCCACGTTCTGCTGATCGTGCAGCAGCACGAGGGACAGCAGGTCGTCATCGCCCAGTTCTCGCCGCCACCCGCGGAGGGCCCGCTGGCGGGGTCGCCGAGCCGCAGCGCCCTGGCGACCCCGGAGTCGGTCGAGGGCATCGGCGTGATCGCCGGGATGGCGGTCAACGAGTGGCGCTCGCACCCGCTCCGACTGGCGATCACCTACCAGCGTCCAGCAGGCTGATCGCAAATATTTGCAAAGCCCGACGTATTGTTTCCCGCCGTTTGTCGTGGTTTCGTGCAGCAACCCTGCAAGAAGTTGCGACAAGGAGGTCGCGATGCGTCGGGTCGTCGCCGCGCTCGCTGCACTGGTTTTGCTCCCCCTGGCACCGGTCCAGGCCGTTGCCGCACCACCGCAACGCCTGGCCGTGGGGGAGGTGGTGGACATAGCGCCCGGTGTGCGCGACGGGGACGCGAAGCTCGCGTTGCCGCCGAAGCGCGACGACCTGAGGGGCGAGCGCTTCTACTTCGTGATGCCCGACCGGTTCGCGAACGGCGACCCCGGCAACGACCGCGGTCGCAGCACCAGCGCCGAGAACGGGTTCAACCCCGCTGACAAGGGCTTCTACCACGGCGGCGACCTCAAGGGTCTGCGCGGGAAGCTCGACTACCTCGACGGCATGGGCATCACGGCGATCTGGATGACGCCGATGTTCCTCAACCGCTGGGTGCAGGGCGATTCAGCTGGCTACCACGGCTACTGGACGATCGACTTCACCAAGCTGGACCCGCACTTCGGCACCACGCAGGAGATGCGCGACCTGATCAGGGACGCGCACCGGCGCGGCATCAAGGTGTTCTTCGACATCGTCGCGAACCACACCGCCGACGTGATCAAGTACGCCGAGAACAAGACCCAGTACGTCAGCACGGGCGCGCAGCCCTACCTCGACGCCGACGGCAAGCCGTTCGACATCGCCGACTACGCGGGTCGCAAAGACTTCCCGAAGCTCGACCCGAAGAAGTCCTTCCCGTACACCCCGGTCAAGGACGGGCCGACCAAGCTTCCGTTGTGGCTCAACGACTCCACGCTCTACCACAACCGCGGCGACTCGACGTTCTCCGGTGAATCGAGCGAGCAGGGCGACTTCTCCGGTCTCGACGACCTGATGACCGAGCACCCGCGCGTGGTCAACGGCATGAAGGACATCTTCACCAGCTGGATCGACACGCTCGACATCGACGGCTACCGCGTCGACACCGTCAAGCACGTCAACCTGGAGTTCTGGCAGGCTCTCGCACCGCACGTGAAGCAGTACGCGAACCGCAAGGGCAAGAAGGACTTCTTCGTGTTCGGCGAGGTCTTCGACTCCTCACCGGAGAACACCTCGAAGTACACGACCACCGGCAAGATGCAGGCCACGCTGGACTTCCCGTTCCAGAGCAGCGCGCTGAGCTTCCTGTCCGGCAAGGGTTCCCAGCGCCTCGGCGAGGTGCTGCTGGACGACGACCGCTACACCGACGCCGACTCCAACGCCTCCTCGCTGCCCACGTTCCTCGGCAACCACGACATGGGCCGCGTCGCGTGGATGATCCGCAACGACCGGCCGGGCATCACCGACGCCGAACTGCTGGAACGCCTCAAGCTCGGCAACCAGCTGATGTACCTGTGGCGCGGCAACCTGGTCGTCTACTACGGCGACGAGCAGGGTTTCGCGGGCACCGGCGGCGACAAGCTGGCGCGCCAGGACATGTTCGCGTCCAAGACGCCGGAGTACGTGGCGGAGAAGCTGATCGGCTCCGACCGCACCGGCGCCGTCGACAACTACAACACGGCGCACCCGCTGTACCAGCAGCTCAAAGCCCTGGCCGAGCAGGTCGACCGCGATCCCGTGTGGCGTGATGGCAACCAGGTGCTCCGGTACGCCGACGGCGACGTGTTCGCGTTCAGCCGCATCCTCGGCCGCGAGCACCTCGTCGTCGCCAACGCCGGAACGCAGCCCGCCACCGTGACCGTGCCGGTGTCTTCTACGGCTTTCGAGAACGCGCAGGTCCAGAACGGCCGCGTCACGGTGACCGTGCCCGCGCTGTCGACGTTGGTGCTCAAGGGAACCAGCGACGTCACGACGTCGAAACCGGTTCCGGTGCTGGTCGCGCCGGCCACCGGGACCGTGCTGGACGAGCGGGTCGAGCTCCGCGCGGACGGCATCAGCGCGCCCAACGCGGCGGCTACGTTCGCCGCGCGCGTCGAGGGTCAGGACTGGACGGTCCTGGGCACCGACGACGCCGCTCCCTACCGGGTCTTCGCGGATCTGTCGGCACTGCCGGGCGCGGCGGTCGGCAAGCGCGTCGAGCTGCGGGTGGTCGCGAAGTCGGGGGAGATCGGCGCGGACGGTGCGTTCGTGAATCTCGTGGCCGCTCCGCCCGTCCCGGACCCCGGCACGAAGAACCCGGACTGGCTGGTCGTGCACTACCAGCGCGACAACTACGACGGCTGGGGCCTGCACGTCTGGGGTGACGTCGCGACGCCGACCGAGTGGAACGCGCCGCTGCCGTTCGCGGGTGAGGACGGCTACGGGCGGTTCGCGTGGATCAAGCTGAAGCCGGGCGCGAAATCCGTCGGGATCATCGCGCACAAGGGCGACGAGAAGGACACCTCGGCCGACCGGTTCGTCGACCCGAGCGTGACGCCCGAGGTGTGGCTGAAGCAGGGCCAGGTGCCGGTGCACCAGTCGGAGCAGGCCGCCACGGGCAAGGCGGTCGTGCACTACGTCGGTGACGCCACCGGAGCCGTCGTGCGCGTGGCCGGACGGGCTGACGTGCCGTTCACGAACGGTGTTGCCGAACTGCCGCCGACCACGGACTTCTCCGTCGTGCGCGGGACGACCGTGGAGGCTTCGGGCAAGTTCACGAGCGGCCACTCGTGGGTCGCGGGCGGGAAGGTGCACGCTACGAAGGCCGCCGCCGAGAACCGGGCGGTGATCCACTACAACCGCGCGGACGGCGACTACACCGACTGGACGATGTACCACTGGACGGGGTCCGCGGAGCCGTCGCCGGGCTGGAACCAGTCGCGGGTGCCGGACGGGCGGGACGCGTTCGGCGTGTACTGGTCGGTGCCGCTTGCGGCCGGTGCGGCGGGCTTGAGTTACATCGTCCACCGCGGTGACACCAAGGACCCCGGCCCTGACCAGTTCCTCGACCTGGGGCAGAAGGGGAACGAGGTGTGGCAGTTGCAGGGCGACGAGACCTACCTCCTGCCGCCGAACACCGGCCCGGCCGCCGATGACGACCTGACCAGGGCCAAGGCGATCTGGATCTCGAAGGACAAGGTCGTCTGGGACGTGCCTTCCGTGCAGTCCGACGGCTACCGGCTCGAATACGGCTCGCGCGTGTTGCGGCTCTCGCCCACTACCGAAGAGGTGCCGGCGCAGTTCCCGCACCTCAAGGGCAAGCCGGTGTTCGCCGTGCGCGGGTTCGTCGACGAAGCGTTGCGGGACAAGCTTTCCGCCGTGCACGTCGACGCGGGTGGCGCGATCCGGCACCGCACGAGCGTGCAGATCGCGGGCGTGCTGGACGACCGGTTCGCTGCCGCGGCAACGAAACTGACGTTCGGGCCGACGTTCGACCACGGCCGCGCGTCGATCCGGCTGTGGGCACCGACCGCGACGAACGTGAAGCTGCGGCTGTTCGACGGGCCGACCGGTGAGCCGAAGAAGGTCGTGCAGCTCAAGCGCGACGACGCCTCGGGATCGTGGGCCGGCGCCGGTGACTGGAAGAACAAGTACTACCAGTTCGAGGTCAGCAACTGGCAGCGCACGGTCGTGGTCACGGACCCGTACTCCGTCGCGCTGTCGGTGAACTCGACGCATTCGCAGTTCGCGGACCTCAAGGACAGCCGGTCGATGCCGCAGGGCTGGTCCCGTGACGTCGCTCGCGGGATGGGCGGCGCGATCACCGAACTGCACGTGAGGGACTTCTCGATCAACGACCAGTCCGTCCCGGCGGCGGAACGCGGCACCTACAAGGCGTTCACGCACCGCGACTCCGTGGGCATGAAGCACCTGAAGACATTGGCCGCGGCGGGCATGGACACCGTGCACCTGTTGCCGACGTTCGACATCGCGACGATCCCCGAGAAGCGCTCTGAACAGGCAACTCCGGCTTGCGACCTGCCCTCGATGGCACCGGATTCGGACCAGCAGCAGGCGTGTGTCGGTGCGGTCGCAGGTCGTGATGGCTTCAACTGGGGTTACGACCCGTTCCACTACGACGTGCCCGAGGGCTCGTACGCCACGGCGGACGCGCAGAACGGTTGGGCACGCACGAAGCAGTACCGCGAGATGGTGAAGTCGCTGCACGACAACGGCAACCGCGTGGTGGTGGACGTGGTCTACAACCACACGGCCGCGTTCGGCGACGCACCGACGTCGGTGCTCGACAAGGTCGTGCCCGGCTACTACCAGCGGCTCAACCTCGACGGCTCGGTCGCGAACTCCACGTGCTGCGCGAACACCGCGACCGAGAACGCCATGATGGGCAAGCTCGTCGTGGACTCGGTGGTGCGCTGGGCGCGCAACTACAAGGTCGACGGGTTCCGGTTCGACCTGATGGGTCACCACCCGAAGGCGAACATCCTCGCGGTGCGGGCGGCACTGGACGCGCTGACCGTGGCGAAGGACGGCGTGGACGGGCGCAAGATCGGCCTCTACGGCGAGGGCTGGGACTTCGGTGAGGTCGCCGGCAACGCCCGGTTCGAGCAGGCGACCCAGGCCAACATGGCCGGTACGGGCATCGGGACGTTCAGCGACCGGCTGCGCGACGCCGTTCGCGGCGGTGGGCCGTTCGACGACGACCCGCGCGTGCAGGGCATCGGCTCCGGACTGGCCGGAGACGTGAACTCGTCGCCCGCCAACGGTGATGTCGCCGCACGACTGGAGAACTACAGCGACCTGGTGAAGCTCGGCATGGCCGGAAACATGGCTTCCTATCGCTTCCAGTCGACGGCCGGTCCTGTGGTTTCCGGTCGTGACGTCAAGTACAACGGGTCTGCTGCTGGGTACACCGGTCAGCCGTTGGAGGCGATCACGTACGTCGACGCACACGACAACGAGACGTTGTTCGACGCGTTGACGTACAAGCTGAAGCCTTCGACCTCCGCCGCCGATCGCGTGAGGATGCAGACCGTCGCGCTGGCACCGGCGTTGCTCGGCCAAGGGCGGCCGTTCGTGCACGCGGGCACGGAGTTCCTGCGCTCGAAGTCGTTGGACCGCAACAGCTACGACTCGGGTGACTGGTTCAACCCGTACGACCCGTCGTTGCGCGACAACGGTTTCGGTCGCGGGTTGCCGCCCAAGGCCGACAACGAGTCGAAGTGGCCGTACGCGAAGCCGTTGCTGGGCATGGCTAAGCCGTCGTCGGCGGACATGAAGGCATCGCTGGACGCGACCTTGGAGCTGCTGCGGATCCGCCAGTCGTCGCCGTTGTTCTCACTCGGCTCGGCGGACCTGGTGCAGCAGAAGGTCTCCTTCCCGGCCGCGGCGCCGGGCGTGATCGTCATGCACGTCGACGACACGGTCGGACCGGACGTGGACGGTGCTCGGCGTGGCGTGCTCGTGGTGATCAACCCGTACCCGACCGACCAGGCCGTTGCCCTGCCCACGGGCGACTGGAGGCCGCTGACCAGCGAGAAGAAGGTGGGAGCCGCGCGTTCGGTCGTCGTGCTGGAGCGATAGTCCCGCTGAGAAACAGTTTTGTTCCAGATTAGTTTGGTACCGTAGTGCTCATGGGCGCGACGGGGTGTATCGACCTGATGATGCTGCTGCATCGGACGGGGCATGCGCTGGAGACCGAACTGACGGCGAGGCTCGCGGAGATCGGACTGACTCCGCGAGCCCGTTGCGTGTTGTCCACCGCGCTGGACGCGGGGCTCACGCAGATCGAGATCGCCGACCGGATCGGCATCGACAAGACGACCATGGTCGTCACGTTGGACGCGCTCGAAGCCGCTGGTCACGCCGAGCGCCAGCCGTCGCCGACGGACCGTCGTGCGCGCGTCGTGGTGGTGACCGGGTCGGGCCGCGAGATCGTGGCGAAGGCTGACGACCTGTACCGGGAGATCGTCGGCAGTGTGCTTGGCTCGTTGCCGGATGACGAGCGAGATGGCCTGGTCAAGGGCCTGACGAGGCTGATGGAAGGCCGGTTGAGCACGCCGATGCCGTGTGAGAAGCCGCCGCGCAAACGTGCTCTGCGTCATGCCGTTGGGTAAGAGATAGTCCCGTACAAAACTATCTGTTACGGTCCCTCTTATGAACTCAGGGGGACCGAAGACGGATTCGCGCTGGCTCGCGCTGATCGTGCTGTGCGCAGGGATGTTGATGATCGTGCTGGACCAGACGATCGTGAACGTCGCGCTGCCCGCGATCGAAGAAGACCTCAAGTTCGGCCAGGCCGGCCTGGCCTGGGTCGTGAACGCGTACCTGATCGCCTACGGCGGTCTGCTGTTGCTCGCCGGACGCCTCGGCGACCTGATCGGGCACAAGAAGGTGTTCCTGATCGGCCTCGGCGTCTTCACCGTCGCCTCGCTGCTGTGCGGGGTGTCGGTCAGCTCCGAGATGTTGATCGTTTCCAGGTTCGTGCAGGGTGCGGGCGGTGCGCTGGCCACGTCCGTGACGCTGGGCATGGTCGTGACGATGTTCCCGAAGCCCGAGGAGCAGCGGCGCGCCATCGGCGTGTTCAGCTTCGTCGCGGCGGCGGGCGCGTCCATCGGTCTGCTGCTCGGCGGCGTGCTGACCGACGCCATGTCGTGGCACTGGATCTTCTTCGTGAACATCCCGATCGGCATCGTGGCGGCGGTCGCGGCGGTGCGGCTGGTGCCTTCGTCGGTGGGGCTCGGCTTGCGCGAAGGCGCGGACGTGCTGGGCGCGCTGCTGATCGTCGCCGCGGTGATGCTCGGCGTGTACACGATCGTCAAGGCGGAGCACTACGGCTTCGGCTCTTTCCAGACACTTGGTCTGGGCGCCGTCGCGTTGGCGTTGTTGGTGGGATTCGTTGTGCGCCAACGAACCGCCGCGAAGCCGTTGCTGCCGTTGCGGGTGTTCAAGTCTCGCAACGTGACGGGTGCGAACCTCGTGCAGATCTCGATGGTCGCCGGCATGTTCGGGTTGTTCTTCCTCGGCACGCTCTACATGCAACTGGTGCTGCAGTACACGCCGTTGCAGATCGGTCTGGCGTTCATGCCCGTCGCCGGCGCGATCGCGGTGTTCTCGGTGTCGTTGTCGGCACGTCTGAACACCCGGTTCGGCGAGCGGAACATGCTGATCGTCGGCCTGCTCTTCATGCTGGTCGGCATGGTGGTGTTCACGCAGGTGCCGGTCGACGGCTCGTACTTCGCGGACATCCTGCCCGCGGTGGCACCGCTGGGCATCGGCCTGGGCCTGTCGTTCCCGGCGCTGATGACGCTGGCCATGTCCGGTGCCTCGCCCGACGAAGCCGGCCTGGCTTCGGGCTTGGTGAACACGACCGCGCAGGTGGGTGGCGCTCTCGGCTTGGCCGTGCTGGCCACGACCTCGACCACGTACACGACGTCGCTGCTGGCGTCCGGTGTCGGCCGGCTGGAGGCGCTGACCTCGGGCTTCCACCTGGCGTTCTGGATTTCCGCGGTGCTCGTGGCGGTGGCACTGGGGCTGGCGGTGTTCGTGCTGCGGCAGGTCACGGTTTCCCGGGACGGTCAGCCTGTTCTGGTGCACTAGTGGCCGGTAACCGTGGTCACAGCCCTCCGGAAACGGCCGGGGTGTGCGCGGTTACGCTTGTCGGCACTTCCCGTACCTGTTTTGACCTGTTTTGAGGAGTCACACCGTCGTGTCCGAGCGCACCCTGGTTCTGGTTAAGCCCGATGGCGTCGAGCGTGGTCTCGTTGGCGAGGTGATCGCCCGGATCGAGCGCAAGGGGCTCAAGCTCGCTGCCCTGGAGCTGCGGACGGCGGACCGCGCCACCGCCGAGCAGCACTACGCGGAGCACGATGGCAAGTCGTTCTACAACGACCTGGTCGACTTCATCACCGGTGGGCCGTTGGTGGCGCTGGTGGTCGAGGGCACTCGGGCCATTCCGGCGTTCCGTCAGCTCGCTGGTGGGACCGACCCGGTGGAGAAGGCGACGCCGGGGACGATTCGTGGGGACTTCGGGATTGAGGTCCAGTACAACCTGGTGCACGGGTCGGACTCGGCGGAGTCGGCTGAGCGCGAGATCAAGATCTGGTTCCCGAACCTCTGAGGTTTGCGGGCTCGGCTTTTCGGCCTTTTCCGATCTTGTCGGACCCCCTGAGCAGGTTGAGTTGTAGGGGTTCCGAGTTCGGGGGGGACGCTTGCGGAAGCGTGCGGTGTGCGCGCTCTGTCCGTGGCGTCCCCCCTTTTTTTGTTGGCGGGTCAGGCTCTGGGTGGGGGCGCGAGCGGGCGGGTGGGAAGAGCAGCTCGCCTCCGGCGTCGCCAAGGCAGCTCGGCTCCGCCGTCGCCTTTGCGTCAAACCGTCCTGCGTGGACTGCTTCCCAGACCGCCGGGCTTGGCGCCGTTGAGGATCGTGCCCTCCGGGTAGCCGAGCGGTAGGTACATCCACACGTCGTCCCAGCGTTCGTTGCCCACGGCGATGGCGTTGGGCATCCGGCCGCATTCCCGGAAGCCGAGGCTTTCGTAGAGCTCGATCGCGCCGTGGTTGTTGCCTCGCGTGCCGAGCATGACGATTTCGATGCCTGCTTCTCGGGCGTGGTCGATCAGGCCCTGCACCACCCGCCGTCCCAGGCCCAGGCCACGGGCTGAAGGGGCGGCCATGATCTGCTGGATTTCGGCGCGGTGCTGGAAGACGGCGGTGCCGCCGCGTCGCCAGAGACCGACGGCCTTGACCTCACCGTCCACCAGCGCGGTCACGAAGGCGGCGTCGTTGTCGCGGACCTGCTTCAACACACCGTCTAGCCACGTCGAGATGCGGTCGAGCGTGGGGGGCTCGTGGTAGCCGACTGCGCCGCCTGCTGCGACTACGTCGTGTACGACGGTGTGGATCTCGGTGCGCTGCTGGTCGGTGGCTTCGGTCAGCCATCGCAGTTCGATCTCTGACATGCGGGGATCGTAATTGCGTCGAGAATTGTCGGACCTGGTCGTTAACGTGGGGCGGGTGGAGAACCTCGTCGAGGCCAAGGCGCTGACCAAGCATTTTGGGACGTTCGAGGCCGTGCGCGGCATCGACGTCGAGGTGCGCAAGGGGGAGGCGTTCGGGTTTCTGGGGCCCAACGGGGCCGGGAAGTCGTCGACCATGCGGATGATCTCGTGCGTGTCCGGGCGGACGGGTGGGGAGTTGAAGGTCCTCGGCATGGATCCGGGCACCGACGGGCCCAGGATTCGCGCGCGGTTGGGGGTCGTGCCGCAGCTCGACAACCTTGATACGGAGCTCACGGTTCGGCAGAACCTGCAGATTTACGGCAGGTACTTCGGGATGTCGCGGCAGAAGTGCCGGGAGAAAGCGGCTGAGCTGTTGGAGTTCGCGCAGCTTTCGGACCGGGCGGATCACGAGGTCGAGCCGTTGTCAGGCGGGATGAAGCGCAGGCTGACGATCGCCAGGTCCCTCGTGAACGACCCGGAGTTGCTGTTGTTGGACGAGCCGACGACCGGGTTGGACCCGCAGGCTCGGCATCTGTTGTGGGACAGGCTGTTCCGGTTGAAGCAGGACGGGGTCACGCTCATCATCACGACCCATTACATGGACGAGGCCGAGCAGTTGTGCGATCGGCTCGTGGTGATGGACGGCGGGCGGATTGCTGCTGAGGGGTCGCCCAGTGAGTTGATCGGGCGGTACTCGACCAGGGAAGTGCTGGAGTTGCGGTTCCAGCCGGGGGCCGAGAAGCCGGATCTCGAGCGGTTCGCGGAGCGGGTCGAGGTGTTGCCTGATCGGCTGCTGTTGTACACGCAGGACGGTGAGCACACGCTGGCGAAGGTGCACGAGCACGGGGTGCGGCCGGTGCAGAGTCTGGTTCGGCGCAGTTCGCTGGAGGACGTGTTCCTCCGGCTCACGGGTCGGACGTTGGTGGACTGATGCACACGTTCAAGGGGTCCTGGTTCACCTTCGAGAAGTTCTGGACGTGGTATCGGCGCAACTGGCGGTCCACTGCGGTGTCGAGTTTCTTGACGCCGGTGTTGTTCTTGCTCGCGCTCGGGTTCGGGTTCGGGTCACAGGTGCAGTCGACGGCGTTGATCGGTGGCGTTTCGTACCTGGAGTACCTCGCGCCCGCGTTGGTCGTGGTCACGGCCATCCAGGGGGCCACGTTCGAGTCGACCTACCCGGTGTTGTCGCAGTTCATGTGGCAGAAGTCCTTCATCGCGATGGTGGCCACGCCGATCACACCGGCGCAGGTGCTCTACGGGCAGATGATGTGGGTCGGGTCGCAGCTGGCCGTGCGGTCGGTGGTGTTCGTGATCATCGCGGTGGTGCTCGGCGCCGCCGCCGGGCCTGGGATTTTGCTGTCCGTCGTGTTCGCGACGTTGGCCGCGTTGGCGTTCAGCGCGCCGTTGGTGGCTTACAGCGCCACGTTGGAGAAGCCGGACGGCTTCACCACGATCTTCCGGTTCGTGTTGATGCCGATGACGCTGTTCACCGGGGCATTTTTCCCGGTCAGCCAGCTGCCGGACTGGCTGGTGCCGCTGGTGTGGCTGACGCCGTCGTGGCACGGGATCGAGCTGGCCAGAGGTACGACGTTCGGCACCATCGGCCTCTTACCGGCGTTGGGGCACATCGCGTACCTCGCCGCGTTGACGGCCGGCGGCATCGCGCTCGGTGTGAAGTTCTTCAACCGGAGGCTGGCGGTATGACGCAGACCCTCGATCGAGAGAAGGCCGCGCCCGCGAGCGTCGGGTTGTTGTGGCGGGTGATTCCGCCAGGGCTTTACGGCGGGAAGGCCAGCAAGCTCGTCGAACGGGCGGCGCTGGTGAACCGGCGGGCCTGGTTCGTGCTGGTCGGCGGGGCGTTCGAGCCCCTGTTGTTCCTGTGGTCGCTGGGGCTCGGGTTCGGGCAGATGGTGAGCTCGGTGGCCGGCCCGGACGGGCAGCCGATCAGCTATGCGGCGTTCGTGGCGCCCGCATTGCTGGCGGCGTCCGCGATGAACGGGGCCGTGTACGACGCGACGTTCAACGTGTTCTTCAAGTTCAAGTACGTGAAGTTGTACGACGCGATGCTCACGACGCCGATGGGGCCGATGGACATCGCGATGGGCGAGATCGCCTGGGCGTTGCTGCGGGGCGGGCTGTACTCGGCCGGGTTCCTCGCGGTGATGCTCGGGATGGGGCTCATCGTCTCGCCGTGGGCGTTGCTCGCGTTGCCGGTGGCGCTGCTCGTGGCGTTCGCGTTCGCGGCGGTGGGCATGGCGGCGACGACGTTCATGCGGTCCTGGCAGGACTTCGACCTGGTGCAACTCGCGGTGCTGCCGCTGTTCCTGTTCTCGACGACGTTCTACCCGCTGTCGGTCTACCCGGGCTGGTTGCAGGCGGTCGTGTCGTGGACGCCGCTCTACCACGCGATCGAACTCATGCGCGGGCTCACGCTGGGCGTGGTCGGCTGGGGGATGCTCGGTCACGTCGCCTATTTCGCGGTCATGGCGGCCGTGGGGACCGTGGTGGCGGCGCGTCGACTGGGGACGTTGTTGCTGGACTGACCGCGATTCGGCGCTTAGCACAGGGCCCGTTACTCTGGAAGCGTGAGTGTCGAGTCTGTTTTCCCCAGGTTGGAGCCTCTGCTGCCGCGGATCTCCAAGCCGGTGCAGTACGTCGGCGGGGAGCTCAACGCGACCGTCAAGGACTGGGACGCGGCGTCCGTGCGCTGGGCCTTGATGTACCCCGACGCGTACGAGGTCGGCCTGCCCAACCAGGGCGTCATGATCCTCTACGAGATCCTCAACGAGCTGCCGGACGTGCTCGCCGAGCGCACCTACGCCGTGTGGCCGGACCTCGAGGCGCTCATGCGTGAGCACGAGGTTCCGCAGTTCACGGTGGACGCGCACCGGCCCGTCAAGGCGTTCGACCTGTTCGGCATCAGCTTCGCCACGGAGCTGGGCTACACGAACATGCTCACGGCTCTGGACCTCGCGGGCATCCCGCTGCACGCGGCGGACCGCACCGAGGACCACCCGATCGTGGTGGCCGGTGGGCACGCGGCGTTCAACCCGGAGCCGATCGCGGACTTCGTGGACGCGGCGGTGCTCGGCGACGGCGAAGAGGCCGTTCTCGAGATCACCGAGATCGTGAAGGCCTGGAAGGCCGAGGGCTGCCCCGGTGGCCGCGACGAGGTGCTGACCAGGCTCGCCGAGACCGGTGGCGTGTACATCCCGCGCTTCTACGACGTGGAGTACCTGCCGGACGGCCGCATCCAGCGCGTCGTGCCGAACCGCGACCGGGTGCCGTACCGCGTGTTCAAGCGGACCACGATGGACCTCGACGCGTGGCCGTACCCGAAGCAGCCACTGGTGCCGCTCGCCGAGAGCGTGCACGAGCGGATGAGCGTCGAGATCTTCCGCGGCTGCACCCGCGGCTGCCGGTTCTGCCAGGCGGGCATGATCACCCGGCCGGTGCGCGAGCGGTCCATCGAGGGCATCGGCGCGATGGTCCAGAAGGGACTGGCGGCGACCGGCTTCGAAGAGGTCGGCCTGCTGTCCCTGTCGAGTGCCGACCACAGTGAGATCGCGGAGATCACCAAGGGTCTCGCGGACCGCTACGAGGGCACGAACACGGGCCTGAGCCTGCCCAGCACGCGCGTCGACGCGTTCAACATCGATCTCGCGAACGAGTTGTCCCGCAACGGAAGGCGCTCGGGTCTCACCTTCGCGCCCGAGGGCGGCAGCGAGCGGATGCGCCGCGTCATCAACAAGATGGTGTCCGAAGAGGACCTCATCCGGACGGTGTCGGCCGCGTTCTCCAACGGCTGGCGGCAGGTGAAGCTGTACTTCATGTGCGGCCTGCCGACGGAGGAGGACGAGGACGTCCTGCAGATCGCGGAGATGGCGAAGAACGTCATCCGCGCGGGCCGGCAGGCGAGCGGCCGCAACGACGTCCGCTGCACCATCTCGATCGGCGGGTTCGTGCCCAAGCCGCACACGCCGTTCCAGTGGGCCGCGCAGTGCGACCCGGACACGGTCGACGACCGGCTGCGCAAGCTGCGCGAGGCCGTCAACGCCGACCGCAGCCTCGGTCGCAACATCGGCATGCGCTACCACGACGGCAAGCCGAGCCTCATCGAAGGCCTGCTCAGCCGGGGTGACCGGCGCATCGGCAAGGTCATCGAGGCGGTGTGGCGCGACGGCGGCCGGTTCGACGGCTGGACCGAGCACTTCTCCTACGACCGCTGGACCGCCAAGGCCGCGGAGGCGCTGGAACCGCTCGGTGTCGACCTCGCCTGGTTCACCACCCGCGAGCGCGAGGAGCTGGAGGTCCTGCCCTGGGACCACCTCGACTCCGGCCTCGACAAGGAATGGCTCTGGGCCGACTGGCAGGACGCGCTGGACGAACGCGAGCAGGACGACTGCCGCTGGACCCCGTGCTTCGACTGCGGTGTCTGCCCGGCGATGGGCACGGACATCGAGGTCGGGCCCACCGGTCGCAAGCTGCTGCCGATCTCCCCGGTCGGCGTCGGCTCGCCCGTGAAGAACCCCGCGCTCACGCCCTGACGGCAGCCAGCCCGCCCACCCGTCCCGCCGCCGTGGCGGTGACGGTGGCGGGCTGGCCGAGCGAGTCACCCATGTCGACGGCGATGTCCGCGGCCAGATGAGCCGCGAGACACGCCGTGCTGTTGGCGTTCGCGATGTCCTCGGGCACGCCGATGGACGGAGCGAACATCCGCGCCACGTACCGGTCGCGCCCTGAGCTGTAGGCGTAGCAGCCCAGCAGTCCGAGCTCGTCGGTCGCGGCACGCAGCAGGTCGAAATCCGGAGCCAGTGCCGCGACGCCGTCGGGCACCTCGACGAGCATCCTCGGCCGTCCCAGCGTCGCGATCACGCAGGACCCGTCGGTGCCCAGTGCCCGCACGACGGCGTCGTGTTCGGCCGCGGTGGCGGGCCGGACCTGGATCGGGCCCGGGTCGAAGAAGGCCTCGACCCCGCCCGGCACGCGGGTCGCCGTGCCGCTGAACGTCCGTCCACCCGCGCGAAGCACGAACTCGCGTTCTCCGTCGGCGGCCAGCACCGCAAGCGCGGCAACGGTTCCGTGCCCGCAGCCCGGCAGCTCACCGGCGGACGTGAAGAACCTCAACGCGCCACCGGGCCCGATGAACACGGCGTGCGAGGTGCCGTGCCGAACCGGCATCTCCCGGCGTTCGGCATCGCTGAAATCGCCGTCGTCCACCACGAGCGTCGGACTGCCGCCGCGACCGTCTCGCAGGCAGGCGTTGACGATCACTTGGAGACTGCGGCGAGCGCGTCCACCATGCCGTGGCCGTAGAACGAGTTGTACTCGGAGTAGCCCGTGCAGAACGCGTCCTGCACGCCGGTCCCGTTGAGGTCGTAGTCGGCGGGGCACGGCAGGGTCTGCGCCTGGGCGTTCAGCATGCGGCCCAGCGACACCGCGTCCGTGTCCGGATGCACCGACGCGATCAACGCCGCCACCCCGGCCACGTGCGGAGTCGCCATCGAGGTACCGCACGAGTAGTCGTAGCCGGACGGCACGGTGGAGAGCACACAACCCGTGGGCGTCCGCGTGTCACCACCCGGCGCCGTCACGTCGATCGCGCCCAGCCCGTACGAGCTGTACCCGGCCTTGGTCTCGGTCGAGTCGACGGCCGACACGCCGACCACGTTCTTGACCTGCGCCGGCAGCACCACGCAGGTCGAGTCGACCGGACGGGTCTGCGCCTCACCGTTCGTCGGTGACATCGAGTCGCGGCCGGGGCGGGACAGGTCCGCCGCGGCGTTCCCCGCGGCGGCGACGGTCAGCACGTTGCGAGAGGTGGCGTAGTCGACCGCGCGACGCACCGCCTCGTAGATCACGCGCTGACCCGGTTCGCTCTGGCACGTGAACAGGTACGGGTCGATGAAGTAGCTGTTGTTGGTGATGGTCATGCCCTGCGCGGCGGCCCACATGAAGCCGCACACCGCGTACTCGGGGTAGATGAAGCCGTCGTCGTCGACGACCTTCACGGACGCGATGCGCACGCCCGGTGCGACGCCCGTGGTGCCACGATCGTCGTCAGCCGCGGCGATGGTGCCGGCGACGTGGGTGCCGTGCGCGGACGTCGTCGGGATCCACGCGGAAGGTGACGTGTCGGGCTTACCGGTCAAACACCCCGCGGACAGCTCGGGTGCCAGCGCCTGGGCCAGGTCGGGGTGGTGGGCGTCGACGCCGGAGTCCAGCACGCCCACGACCACGGACTTGGAGCCCGTCGTGATCTCGTGCGCGGCCGGGGCCTTGATGAGATCCATGTCCCACTGCTCGCCGGAGCGCACCCCGGACGGCCGGAACAGCTCGGTGTCGTCCTTCTTCCGCTTCACCGACCGCTTGGCGACGCTCTCGGCCTGGGCGCTGTACGCGCGCTGCGGGCCGATCAGCTTGAGGAACGACGGGTCCGGCGACGTGGCCACCGCGACCCCGATCTCGGGGTAGTAGACCGTCGTGGTTCCGCAGGCGCCGGTGATCTCCGCGTTCGCGACCTCAGGGGTCGTGAGCTGCGAGAACACCACCAGGTAGCGCAGCAGGGGACCCGGCTGGATGCACGTGGAGATGTTCGGCTCAGCACCTGCGGGCAGGGACACCGCCAGACACCCGGCCGCGAGCAGGGCGGACATCGCCACTGCCCGTGCGCGGTGGAGCAGAGGCACCAGGGACCTCCAGGTTGGCAAGGCGTCCAGACAGCCGGACCGTAGCCACGCGCAACGATCTAGACAAGCTGAACGTTCTGAATCGGGTTCACGGTACCGTCCTTCCGTACGAACAGCCTGCGCCGATGGGATCGCTCACCCGTCGGAACACCCATGGGAGCACCACTGAGCCGCCATCTGCCCAACAACCCGTCGGCCGCGGCCGTGCAGAAACTGCGCCTCCGCTACACCAAGCGGGGGAGGTTGCGTTTCACTTCGCACCGCGACATCGCTCGGACGTTCGAGCGCGCGCTGCGCAGGGCCGGCGTACCCATGGCGTACTCGCAGGGCTTCAGCCCTCACCCGAAGGTGTCGTGGGTCGGCGCCGCGCCGACCGGCGTCGCCAGCGAGGCGGAGTACGTCGAGGTGTCGGTGGTCGAACGGGTCGACCCGGAGGCGCTGAAGATCGCGCTGGACGAGGCCCTGCCGCCGGGCATCGACGTGATCGAGGTCGTGCAGGCGCACGGTGGCAACCTCACCGAGCGCATCGACGCGAGCGAGTGGCGGATCGAGCTCGACGGGGTCGAACCCGAGAAGCTCGCCGAGGCGGTGAGCGCCTTCCTGGCGGCCGAGGTCGTCGAGGTCGACCGCCTCACCAAGAACGGGACGAAGACCCTCGACGTGCGGCCCGCCGTCGTGTCGGCGCTGGTCGAACCACGTTCGAGCGACGCCGGACACGATAAGACCGCATTGTCACAACCGTGTGGGATACTCATGACGGTCGTTCGGCAGGTAACGCCTACCGTCCGACCCGACGACGTGCTGAATGCGCTTCGCGTCGTGGCCGATCTCGTGCCGCCGGTACCTGCGAGAGCAACCCGGATGGCGCAGGGACGGCTGGACGGCGAGGGCACGCTGGTGGACCCGCTCCAACAGGACAAGGAGTCCTGACGCAGGAGCGCCGGAACGCTCAGCTGCGACGCAAACAGGAGGAGCGGCGCTGACAGCAGCGTCGTCGTGGGACCTGCGCAAGCGTGCGCCCAGTGAGGCGCCACGCCGCTGCGCGCGAGGCAAGGATTCCCGCCGCGAGCAGCGGTGGAGAGAGACAAGAGAGGCCCCTGCGCGGCCGCGTCCTCACGGGACGCGCCCGGGGGTGGAGGAGCTGCATGTCGAACAAGGACAAGCCTGCCGGTGTCACCGGCGGGCAGGGCGTGGTTGCCGCACGCCCTGAACTGGCGGACCTGCCGGAGAAGCTGCGGGTCCACGCACTGGCGAAGCTGCTGGACGTCAGCAGCAAGGACGTGATGACGGCGCTGGCCGACCTCGGTGAGGTCGCCCGCAGTGCGCAGTCGAGCGTCAGCCGCGACGTCGCGCTCAAGGTCGCCGAGACGCTGGTGGACTGGGACGACGTCGTCACCGGTGAGGTCACCGAGGACTACGAGGCCCCGGCGGTCCCCGCGTTCGAGGCGCCGGCGCTCGCGCCGCTCTTCGCGGCCCCGACAGCGGTGTTCATGCCGCCGCAGCCGATCGAGCGGCCCAAGGCGGCGGCGTCGCCGTTCGTCGTCGAGGAGCCCGCAGCCGAGGACGAGAAGTCGATCGGCGAGATCGCCGCGGACGAGCTCGACGCCGCCGAAGCCGAGACCGAGACCGAGACCGATGGTGACGACGAGGGCGAAGGCCGTCGTCGCCGCCGTCGTGGCCGTCGTGGCCGTGGCCGCGGCAAGGGCACCGACGCCGAGTCGGACTCCGAGGAGACCGACGAGACCCCGGCCGAGGACGCCGAGGCTCCCGCCGAGGGTGCGGAGGCCGAGGCCGAGGAAGCCGACGACGAGGGTGACGAGGGCTCGACCCGTCGCCGCCGCCGGCGCCGCCGTCGCAAGACCGGCACCGAGGACGACGTGTCGTCCGAGGACGACCCGCCGAACACGGTCGTGCACGTCCGCGAGTCCCGCGACGCGCGCGACGACAAGGCCGACTCCGAGGCCGCGCAGAGCGAGGTGCGCAGCATCCGCGGCTCGACGCGCCTGGAGGCCAAGCGCCAGCGCCGCCGTGACGGTCGCGAGGCCGGCCGCCGCCGTGCCCCGGTGCTGACCGAGGCCGAGTTCCTGGCCCGCCGCGAGGCCGTGGCCCGCACGATGGTCGTCCGCGAGCGCGGCGACCGCACCCAGATCGGCGTCCTCGAGGACGGCGTGCTGGTCGAGCACTTCGTCACGTCGTCGGGCAGCGGCTCGATCGTGGGCAACGTGTACCTCGGCCGCGTGCAGAACGTGCTGCCGAGCATGGAGGCCGCGTTCATCGACATCGGCCGCGGCCGCAACGCCGTGCTGTACGCCGGTGAGGTCGACTGGGACGCCGCCGGTCTCGAGGGCAAGTCCCGCAAGATCGAGCAGGCGTTGTCGAGCGGCGACTCGGTGCTCGTCCAGGTCACCAAGGACCCGGTCGGCCACAAGGGCGCCCGCCTGACCACCCAGATCAGCCTCCCCGGCCGCTTCCTGGTCTACGTGCCGGGCGGCGGTGCCACCGGCATCAGCCGCAAGCTGCCGGACAACGAGCGCAAGCGCCTCAAGGACATCCTGAAGAGGGTCGTCCCCGAGGACGCCGGCGTGATCATTCGTACCGCCTCGGAGGGCATCTCCGAGGAGGAGCTGGGCCGCGACGTCACGCGTCTGCAGGCGCAGTGGAAGGTCATCAAGGAGAAGTCGGACAGCACCTCCACCAAGGCGCCGACGCTGCTCTACGAGGAGCCGGACCTGCTGGTGAAGGTCGTCCGCGACCTGTTCACCGAGGACTTCGCCCACCTCGTCGTCCAGGGCGACGAGGCGTGGGACGTGATCGACGGGTACGTCCGTCACGTGGCGCCGGACCTGCAGGACCGCCTGAAGAAGCACGTCGGCAACAACGACGCGTTCGTCGAGTACCGCATCGACGAGCAGCTGATGAAGGCGCTCGACCGCAAGGTCTGGCTGCCGTCGGGTGGTTACCTGATCATCGACCGCACCGAGGCGATGACGGTCATCGACGTCAACACCGGCAAGTTCACCGGATCGGGCGGAAACCTCGAAGAGACGGTCACCAGGAACAACCTGGAGTCCGCCGAGGAGATCGTCCGCCAGCTCCGGCTGCGCGACATCGGCGGCATCATCGTCATCGACTTCATCGACATGGTCCTGGAGTCGAACCGCGACCTGGTGCTGCGCCGCCTGACCGAGTGCCTGGGCCGCGACCGCACGCGTCACCAGGTCGCCGAGGTCACCTCGCTGGGTCTCGTGCAGATGACCCGCAAGCGGGTCGGCACCGGCCTGCTGGAGGCGTTCAGCCAGACGTGTGAGCACTGCCGCGGCCGTGGCGTCGTCGTGTCCACCGAGCCCGTGCACTCGCACGGCGGTGGCAACGGTGGTGGCCAGCAGCAGCAACAGCCGCAGGGCGGTGGCCGCAAGTCGCGCCGCAACAAGGGTGGCGGCGAGCAGGCGGCCGAGGTGGTCGAGGCCGAGCCCGAGGTCGTCGAGCCGGTCGTGGCGGAGCCGGGTGAGCCCGAGGACACCTCCGAGGACGCGGTCGCCGCGGACCAGGAGCACGAGGCTCACGGCCGCCGCCGTCGCCGTCGTCGTGGTCGCGACAAGGAGCCGCAGGCGACCGTCGACGCGGTTGTGGTCGAGGAGCAGGCGCTCAACGGTCACGTGCCGCATGAGGTCGCGGAGGACCCGGCCCCGATCGAGGTCGAGCCGGTCGTCGAGCCCGCCGCGGTCGAGATCTCGGCGGAGGAGCCTGCCGCCGAGGTCGTCGACGAAACCGCCGCGGAGCTCGTCGAGCCGGTGACCCTGGCCGAGGTGGTCGAGGAGGAGTCCGCCGAGGTCGCGGAGGAAGCCGCTGAGGTGGCCGAGATCGCCGCTGAGGCCGTCGCGGTCGTGGAGACGGCCGAGGTGACCGAGGAGCCCGCCGCTCCCGTCGCCGAGGCTCCTGCGGCTCGTCCGCGCCGTCGTGCCGCCAAGCGCGCCGCCGGTGCACCGGTCGCGCACGAGGTGCCCGCCGCGGTGACGGTCGAGGTGCCGAAGCAGCCCGAGGTCCAGATGCCCGCACCGGTGGTCACCACCACCCGCAGGCGCCGCGCCGTGTCGCGGCCCGCGGGACCGCCGGTCAACGAGGGCTGATCGCGAGCAAGAGGTGAGACCGGGGTCGCTTCCGAGCGGCCCCGGTTTTGCTTTGTGAGAGACGGCACAGCCAGCGGAAACGTCCTCGGGGCACCCCAGTTTGCTTGTGCTGTACCCACTCCCGTAACCTTGTCGACGGCCCGCCATCCGACGGGTCCTGTCGTGTGCCCCCTCTGTTGATTATTCGCAGACGGGTTGGCGCATGGCCCGTCACCATCGAGTAGCAGGAGACTTCCGTCCTGATGTACGCGATCGTCAAGACCGGCGGCAAGCAGTACAAGGTCGCTGTCGGCGACATCGTCGAGGTCGAGAAGCTCGAGGGCGAGCCGGGCACCGAAATCTCCCTCCAGGCGCTGCTCGTGGTCGACGGCACTGACGTCACCGCTGACGCGGCCGCCCTGGCGAAGTTCTCGGTTACCGGCAAGCTGGTCGAGCACACCAAGGGCCCGAAGATTCGCATCCACAAGTTCAAGAACAAGACCGGCTACCACAAGCGTCAGGGTCACCGTCAGAAGTTGACCCGCGTCGAGGTCACCGGCATCACCGGTAAGTGAGGACCTGACTTCTCATGGCACACAAAAAGGGTGCGTCCAGTTCCCGCAACGGCCGTGACTCCAACCCCCAGTACCTGGGTGTGAAGCGGTTCGGCGGTCAGGTCGTCAAGGCCGGCGAGATCCTGATCCGCCAGCGCGGCACCAAGTTCCACCCCGGCGTCGGCGTCGGCATCGGCAAGGACGACACGTTGTTCGCCCTGCTGCCGGGTGCGGTGGAGTTCGGTACGAAGCGCGGTCGCAAGACCGTCAACATCGTCCCGGTTGCGGTCTGAGAGACCGTTCCGCGACGTAGCTAGACCTCAGCGAGGGGCGGGACCGGTCTTCCGGCACCGCCCCTCGTTGCTTGTTCAAGACTTTTGAGAGGAAGTAGTTCCGTGGCTCGTTTTGTTGACCGGGTGGTGATCCACGCTGCCGCCGGCAACGGGGGCAACGGCTGCGCTTCCGTGCACCGCGAGAAGTTCAAGCCGCTGGGCGGCCCGGACGGCGGCAACGGCGGCAGCGGCGGCAACGTCGTGCTCGTCGTCGACTCGCAGGTGCACACCCTGCTGGACTTCCACTTCCGCCCGCACGCCTCCGCCACCAGCGGCAAGGCGGGCGCGGGTGCGAACCGCGACGGCGCGAACGGCGAGGACCTGATCCTGCGCGTCCCGGACGGCACCGTCGTGCTGACCGAGGACGGCGAGATCGTCGCGGACCTCGTCGGCGAGGGCACCCAGCTCATCGCCGCCGCCGGTGGCCGTGGTGGCCTCGGCAACGCCTCGCTCGCGTCCAAGGCTCGCAAGGCCCCCGGTTTCGCGTTGCTCGGTGAGCCGGGCGAGACGCGGGACCTGGTGCTGGAGCTCAAGTCCGTCGCGGACGTCGGCCTGCTCGGGTTCCCGTCGGCCGGCAAGTCGTCGCTGATCTCGGTGCTCTCCGCCGCGAAGCCGAAGATCGCCGACTACCCGTTCACCACGCTGGTGCCGAACCTCGGCGTGATCACCGCGGGCGAGACCATCTTCACGATGGCTGACGTCCCCGGCCTGATCCCCGGCGCGTCGCAGGGCAAGGGCCTCGGCCTCGACTTCCTGCGCCACATCGAGCGCACCGCCGTGCTCGCCCACGTCGTCGACTGCGCGACCTACGAGCCCGGCCGCGACCCGATCGCGGACATCGACGCGCTGGAGAACGAGCTGGCGCAGTACACCCCGTCGCTCGGCGGCAACCTGGCCGACCGGCCGCGCGTGGTGATCCTGAACAAGATCGACATCCCGGACGCCAAGGACCTGGCCGACATCGTCCGCCCGGAGATCGAGGCCCGCGGCCTGCCGGTGTTCGAGGTGTCGACGGTGTCCCGCGAGGGACTGCGCGAACTGTCCTTCAAGCTCGCCGAGGTGGTGCGCGAGTACCGCGCCGCCCAGCCGAAGAAGGAATCGACCCGCATCGTGCTGCGGCCGACCGCCGTGGACGACGAAGGGTTCACCGTGACCGAGGACCCCTCGGTCGAGGGTGGCTTCATCGTCAAGGGCGACCGCCCCGAGCGCTGGATCCGCCAGACCGACTTCTCCAACGACGAAGCCGTCGGTTACCTCGCGGACCGCCTGAGCAGGCTGGGTGTCGAGGACAAGCTCGTGAAGATGGGCGCCGTTCCCGGCTGTCAGGTCACCATCGGCGACCTGGTGTTCGACTGGGAGCCGACCACGCCGGCCGGTATCGCGATGACGATGACCGGACGTGGCACGGACGCCCGTCTCGAGCGCAACGACCGCATCGGCGCCCACGAGCGCAAGGCCCTGAAGAAGGCCCGCCGCGCGCCCGGTGACTACGGCGACGACTTCGACGAGGAGTAAATCCCGTGACGGCCCCCGTGGTCTCACAAGCTCGCAACGCGATCGCCTCGGCGAACCGCATCGTGGTGAAGGTCGGTTCTTCTTCTCTGACGACGGCCGAGGGCGGCCTCGACCCGGCGCGTCTCGACGCGCTGGTCGACGCCCTGGCCGCGCGGTGCGCCGCCGGCAGCCAGGTCGTGCTGGTCTCGTCCGGCGCGATCGCCGCGGGCCTGGCGCCGTTGAGGCTGTCCCGGCGCCCGCGCGACCTCGCCACCCAGCAGGCCGCGGCGAGCGTCGGACAGCTGACGTTGGCGCACGCTTACGCGAACTCGTTCGGCCGCTACTCCCTGACCGTCGGCCAGGTTCTGCTGACGGCCGACGACGTGGTGCGCCGCGCCCATTACCGCAACGCTCAGCGCACGTTCTCGCGTTTGCTGGCCTTGGGCGCGGTCCCGGTCGTGAACGAGAACGACACCGTGGCCACCGAGGAAATCCGCTTCGGCGACAACGACCGGCTCGCTGCCCTGGTGGCGCACCTGGTCGGCGCCGACGCGTTGTTCCTGCTGTCCGACGTGGACGCCCTCTACTCCGGGGACCCGCGCAAACCCGGCGCGGTCCGCATCTCGGAGGTCGCCTCGGCGTCCGATGTGGACGGTGTGAAGGCCGGCACCGTTGGCGCTTCGGGGTTGGGCACCGGCGGCATGGCCTCGAAACTGGCGGCCGCCCGGCTGGCTTCGTCCGCGGGCATCCCGGTGCTGCTGACCGGAGCCGCCGAAGCACAGCGCGCACTCTCGACCGCCGACGTCGGCACCGCCTTCGCCGCCACGGGCTCACGCCTCACCGCGCGCCGCTTCTGGCTCGGCTACGCCACCGACGCGAACGGCCGCCTGCACCTCGACGACGGCGCGGTCGCCGCGGTGGTCGGCCGGCGCAGGTCGTTGCTGGCGGCCGGAATCACGGGCGTGGACGGCGACTTCGAGGCAGGCGACGTCGTGGAGCTCGTCAGTCTGGCGGGCGAGGTCGTGGCCCGCGGCGTGGTCGGCTACGACTCGGCGGAGCTGCCGTCGTTGATCGGCCGCAAGAGCCACGACCTACCGGAGGAACAGCGCCGCGAGGTCGTGCACGCCGATGACCTGGTGCCGCTGCACCGCTAATCTCGGCCGCATGGCCCGGATGCACGATGTCGTCATCGACTGCGCCCATCCCGCGTCGCTCGCCCGGTTCTGGGCGCAGGCGCTCGACGACCACGTGCTCGCGCCGTACGACGAACCGGAGCTGACCCGGTTGCGCGCCATGGGGATCGACGACCCGGAGGACGACCCGTCGGTGTTGCTGAACGGGTCGCCTCGGTTCTTCTTCAACCGAGTGCCGGAGCCGAAGACCGTCAAGAACCGCATGCACGTCGACCTCTGGTGCGACGACGTCGAGGCCGAGGTGGCGCGGCTCGTCGGCTTGGGTGCGTCGGTGGTGAGCCGCGACGGCGTCTGGTTCGTGCTGGCCGACCCCGAAGGCAACGAGTTCTGCCTCAGCTCAACGGAACACCCTTTGTCTCCGGAAGTGTGAGGACCACCAGGAACGTGATCACCGCGGCCACCGTGACGTACCAGAAGAAGACCGTGCCGCCGACGGCCTGGATGACCAGCGGCGCGGTCCCGCCGAACAGCGCGACCGTGAGGTTGTACCAAGCGCCGATGCCGAGTCCGCGCAGTTCGGTCGGAAACAGCTCGCTCATGATCGCGGGCGCGATCGACGTGAGCGCCGTGTACAGGCCGAGCCCGACGCAGAACACGATCACGAGGTTCGCCAGGCCGGGTTTGACCAGGGTGGACAGTGGCACGACCAGCAGTGCCATCGCGGCCGACCACACGAGCATCTGCGGTTTGCGGCCGTAGCGGTCGGCCATCCATCCCATCGGGTACTGCAGCGCGATGAACCCCACCGTGCCGATCGACAACGCGAGGAACACGTCGATGTCGTTGGCGCCCTTGGTCTTCACCGCGAACGGCGTCAGCGCCGAGAAGAACGTGTAGAAGCTCAGTGTCGACAGCAGCGTGATGCCGATGAGCTGTCCGACGGCCTTCGGGTGTTCCTTGAGCGTCATCAGCAACGGGTTGCGCAGGCTCTCGGCCTTCGCCTTGTTCTCCTCGAACTGCTCGGTCTCCTTCAGTTCCCTCCGCAGCCACAACCCGATCAGGCCGAGCACGCCGCCGATCAGGAACGGCACGCGCCAGCCGTAGGAGGCCATCGCCGCCTTGTCGAGGTTGCGGGACAGGAAGAACCCGAGCAGCGACGCGATCAGCACCGCCGCACCGGTCGAGATGTAGAAGAACGACGAGTAGCGGCCGCGGTGGTCGGCGGGCGCGATCTCGGCGAGGTACGCCGACGCGTTCGACACCTCGCCGCCGAGCGCCATGCCCTGCGCGATGCGGGCGAGCACCAGCAGCACCGGGGAGAGCCAGCCGACCTGCTCGAACGTCGGCAGCAGTCCGATCGCGACCGAACCGCCGGACATCAGCACGATCGTCAGCAGCATCGCGGTCCGGCGGCCCTTGAGGTCTGCGAACCGGCCGAGCAGGTAACCGCCGAGCGGGCGGAAGAAGAAGGCGAGTGCGAACGTGGCGAACGTGCTCAGCAGCGCCGCGGTTTCGTTGCCGGCGGGGAAGATCTGCGTCGCGAAGTAGATGCTGAACGCGGTGTAAATACCCCAGTCGAACCACTCGACCGCGTTGCCCGCGCTTGAGGCGACGAGCGTGCGTACGGGCAGTCGATGCGTCTCCGATGTAACCGCCATGAACGCACCCTGACACACTCAGTGGCGTGCGATCTATGGGTTTGGTGACCTTGGTTGTCCGCGACTACGACGAGGCGATCCGCTTCTACGTGGACGGTCTCGGGTTCACGTTGCTGGAGGACTTGCCTCAGGAGGGCAAGCGCTGGGTTGTGGTTTCCGCAGGTGGCGGGGCGTCTTTGTTGTTGGCACAGGCCTCCTCGGAGGAGGAGAAGGCACGGGTCGGTGACCAGACCGGTGGCCGCGTCGGGTTCTTCCTCAACACCGACGACTTCGATCGCGACCACGCCCGGATGACGGCGTTCGGCGTGCGCTTCCTGGAGACGCCCCGCGACGAGGTCTACGGCCGCGTGGCCGTGTTCGAGGACCTCTACGGCAACCGCTGGGACCTGCTTCAGCCCACCCGCGCCTGACCGGGGGAGACCCCGACGATCCGTTTGAACGCGCGGCTGAACGCGGCCTCCGACTCGTAACCGAGGCCGCGTGCGATCTCGCTGACCGTGGTGTCGCGGTCTTTGAGGCGGTTCATCGCGACGTGCATGCGCCACCGCGTGACGTATCGCATCGCCGGTTCGCCGACCAGATCCGTGAAGCGTGCCGCGAACGCCGACCGCGACATCGCTGTTTGGTGCGCGAGGCGTTCAACGGTCCACGGT
Source organism: Lentzea alba (assembly GCF_011067745.1). Classification (GTDB taxonomy): domain Bacteria; phylum Actinomycetota; class Actinomycetes; order Mycobacteriales; family Pseudonocardiaceae; genus Lentzea; species Lentzea alba. The sequence goes on along the minus strand of NZ_JAAMPJ010000005.1, from coordinate 32,567 downwards.
TGTGCGGGGTCGCGGTGGATCAACGCCAGTGCCTGCCCGATCTGCTGGTCCTGCAACGCACCCAACCAGCCGGTGCGCGCCGCCGGGTCGTTGGCGAGCCACGAGCGGATCGTCTGGATCACCAACACGTCCGCGAGCCTGGTGATGACCGCTTCGCCGCCGGGACGCAGTTTGCGGGCCTCGGCGGCCATCAGATCGATGGTGGCGCGCATGTCGTCGGCGTGCCGCACGTACAGCACGTTCGGCAACACGTTGATGAGGTGCTTCGCCGCCGGGTGGTCGAAGCGGATCGCACCACACACGAGGTGCGTCACGGCACCGCCGCCACCGTGTCGCAGGATCGCGTAGTTGTCCGTCTCGAACTCGTGCGGCAGCGTCGTGACGACCGGCGATTCCGTCTCGCCGTGGAAGAGCCGGTGGCCTTGCCCGCCGGGCACGAGCAGCACGTCGCCGGGTTCGAGCCGCGTGATCTCGCCGTCGACCTCGATGTCGCAACGGCCGCTGGTGAGGACGTGGAACCACAGGCAGTCGGTCATGTCGGGCATCGTCAGGCCCCACGGCTCGGTGAGCTCGTTCCGGCAGTAGAACGTGCCGGACATCCTCAACAGGTGCAGTGCCTCGCCCAACGCGTCCGTCATGTACCCAGTTTGGACGAATGAGCAAGCGTGCGCGATGAAATGTCATTGAGGGTCCGGCGTCCGCAGGTCACAGTTACGCCATGGGGATAATCACGCTGATCGCAGTCGCTGTGTCCGGCCTGATGGCCGGCGTGTTCTTCGCTTTCTCCACCGCCGTCATGCCGGGTCTCGCCGATCTGCCGGCCGAGTACGCCCGCGGGGCGATGCGCCGGATCAACGTCCGCATCCAGAACCCGCTGTTCCTGCTGGTGTTCTCCGGCAACGTCGTGCTGTGCGGCATCGAGGTCTTCACGGGCAGGATCGTGGGCGGACTGCTCTACATCGTCGGTTGTTTCGTGCTCACGATGTTCGTCAACGTGCCGATGAACAACCGCCTCGAACGCACCGACGACGCCTACTGGCCCGAGTACCTGCGCAAGTGGACGCTCTGGAACCACGTGCGTGCCGTCGCGTGCCTCGGCTCGACGGTCATCCTCCTGCTCGGATTCTGAGGCCGTGCTTCGGCCGCATCGCGGCGACGCTGGTAGGTGTGAGGCGCTGGGCGAGCAGTTCGGGTTTCGGCCGCTGCAGCAACGCTTTCAGCATCACGGTCAACTCCGTCGTCGCGAGTCCGGCTCCGATGCACCGGTGCGGTCCGCCACCGAACGGCAGGAACTCGTGCGGCGCCGGCTTGTGCTCCCACCGATCCGGATCGAACCGCAGCGGATCCGGCCACACCTCGGCCAGTCGATGCGTAACGTAAGGGCTGTACAGCAGGAACGTGCCTTCCTTGATCTTCTTGCCGGCGAACTCGAACGGCTGCGCCGCCACCCGTGCCGAAACCACCGCGGGCGGATACAGCCGTAGCGTCTCGTTGACGACGTTGGCGAGGTAGTCATCGTCCTCTTTTGCACGCTCCCAAACCCCGTTGTGCCGCAACAGGTTGAACACCGCCCACGCCATCGCGCCACTGGTCGTTTCGTAGCCCGCGGCGATCAGTGTGACGACCTGGTCGCGCACTTCGAGGTCGCTCAGCCCGTCGCTTTGCACAAGAGAGGTGAGCACGTCCCCAGCCGTGTTGCCCTGACGCGTTTCTTCGATCGCCTTGTAGACACGCGCGTCAACGGCTCTGCGCGCTCTCATCGCGTTGCGCCAAGCCGGTGCCTTTGTCTTTCGCAGCAACGTGACCACCGCCGGGTTGCGGTCGATCAGGTTGATCAACACCTGCAGGTGCGCGCCGAAGAACTCCGCGTCCTGAGCCAGCTTCTCGCCGAACAACGCGTGGATCGTGCTGCGCCGGATGGCCCGCCGGAACTCCTGGTAGACGTCCACCGTCTCGCCCGGCCTCCAGGCGTCGAGCGTGGCCTCGGCGTTGGCTCGCATGACCGGCACGTGGTTCACGATCTGCCGGTGCGCCAACGCGGGCTGGACGTGCCGGCGCCGTCGTTTGTGGTCCTCGCCGTCGCTGACGATCAACGAGGTGGGCCCGTCCACCGGCACCAGGACCTGGAACGCCCGCTCCACCTCGAACAGTTCGGAGTTGGCGAACACGAACCGATTCGCCTCCGGTCCGAGCAGGTAGGTGTACGGCCCCATCCGCACCACGGGCCCGAACCTCCGGTGCAGGGCGCCGAGGAGATCTGCCTGCCGGAACCGCACGACGTCCGGAATCATGGCCAAGACAGTGCCACACCGCGACCGGTCGTCACCCGTTGATTCGCTTCCGGTAGGCGCGCTGTTGGCAGGCGCGTGAGCAGTAGACACGCGGCCTGCCGGAGGCGGGTTGCGTCATCGGCCTTCCGCACACCGGGCAGGTTTCATCACAACTTTCATCACGTTTAGTTGCGATGAGCATCTCGATGCCGTCGAGCACGCGGGCCAACCCGAACTCGAACGAGTTCTCCGGTTCGTCGTAGCCGCCTGTTTCCCACAGGGCGGTGATCGTGGGGTAGCGGTCGAGTCGTTGATAGAGCGTGTCGCGGGCGCCCCACCACTCCTGCTCGCTCACCCCGCTGTGCCGTTCCTGTCGTGCGGTCTCCACCAGCGTCAGGGCCTCGGCGTCGACGAAGCTGCCGACCAGGTTGACCGCGGCGATCACTTGCGCGGGGGAGAGGCCTGTGTCCGCGACCGTGCTCAGCATGTGGTCGTAGGCGGCGACGCCGTTGGGGCCGGGCAGGTGGCGGCTGCCGCGCACCTCGGCCATCCAGGGGTGACGCTTGCGCAGTTCCCAGCCGCGGCGGGCGCACGACTCCAGTCGCGCCCTCCAGCCGTCTTCGGTGGCGGCTGGAGGTGCGGCCTCGCCGATCGCGGCGTCGAGCATGAGGTCGATGAGCTGAGCGCGTCCGGGCACGTGGCGGTAGAGCGACATGGTGGTGAAGCCGAGCCGTTCGGCGACCTTGCGCATCGACAGCCCGTCCAGGCCGTCGGCGTCGGCCAGTTCGATGGCGGCGCGCACGATCCTGTCCAGGCTCAATCCCGGTCGCGGCTCCTGCTCACGCTCCCGCCACAGCAACTCCACCCCGTGATCGGGGTCCTCCGCCCTGTCGTCCTTCATCACCACTCCGCTCGTCTATGGTGTTATATCTTGTGTACGCCATAAACACGAAGAAAGGGTGACTCCATGCCAGAGTTCTTCGTCGATCCGGATGGTGACGACTTCTGGCCGGGTACCGAGCGCCAGCCGTTCGCCACGCTCAGCCGGGCAGTGCAGGCCGCACAGGAGGCCACCGGCACAGTCGTCGTTCAGCTGAGAGCCGGCCGGCACGTCCTTGCCGAAACCCTCGAAGTCAGCACGGGAAACGTCGTCTTCCAGGCTTACGGGTACGGGACCGCCGAACAGGAGGAGGCCGTCGTCAGCGGCGGCCGATGCATCACCGGCTGGCATGTGCACGACGGTGCCTGGCTGGCCGATGTGGGCGAGTTGGACACTCGCCAGCTTCATGTCGACGGCCGCAGGGCCGAGCGTGCGGCCATTGACGCGCTCTCAGGCACCGTGACCAGCACCGAGACAGGTTACGTCACGGACGTCACGCTCGACTGGCACAGTCCGGCCGACGTGGAGTTCGTCTACCGGGGCGTGTACCCGTGGACCGAGGCCCGCTGCGCGGTGGCCTCTGCTGACACCGCCAACGGCTCCACGGTCATCACCATGGCGCAGCCCACTTTCGCCCGCGCCCGTGACCTGTACAACTACGCCTGGGAATGGCAAACCTCGCCCGGAGGCCTGGGCATCCCCACTCGGCTGGAGAACGACCCCGCCTTCCTCACCGACCCCGGCACCTTCGTCCTGGAGCGCTCCCACCCCCGCCACCACGTCCTGCGCTACCTGCCACGCCCCGGCGAAAATCCCGACCAAACCCTGGTGATCGCCCCCGTGCTGGAGACGTTGCTGCGCATCACCGGTGTCACCGGCGCCGTGTTCCGCGGCCTGGTCTTCGCCGACGCCACCTGGCTGCGCCCCAGCGCCGAAGGTTTCCTGCACTACCACGGCGGCGACTACTACCTGGGCGGCCCGGTCGAGACGGTCACCATCGTGGAGGGCCAGTCGTGGGTGACCGTCCCCACGGAGACGTCCGTGATCCCCGCCTCCGTCCGCGTCGACGACAGCACGGACGTGCGCTTCGAAAGCTGCCGTTTCACCCGGCTGGGCGCCACCGGACTCGGGCTCACCAAGAGCGCGAACCTCACCGTGCGCGGCTGCGACTTCGACACCCTCGCGGCCTCCGGCATCACGGTCACCGGCAGCACGGACGTGCTGATCGAGGACAACCTCGTCCACCACATCGGTCTGGACTACTCCGGTTCCCCCGGCATAGCGATCAGCGGCGCCCAAGACTGCACCGTGACCCGCAACCACGTCGCGGACGTCCCGCACTGCGGCATCGTCGGCGGACCTTCACGCGGCACCCGCATCCTGCACAACCTCGTCACGGACACCATGAAGACCCTGGCCGACGGAGGCGGCATCTACCTGTCCAGCCCCCAAGGCGACGGCCCCGACAACGGCGCGCTCATCCGCGGCAACGTCATCAAGGACACCCACACCCCCTACAACTTCGGCCTTTACACCGACTACGGCGCCTCCTGGGTGACCGTCGAGAACAACGTCGTCATGCGCTCCGACAACACGGCCATCCTGCACGTCACGCCGCCACTGGAGAACGTCGTCTACCGAGCCAACCTCTGGGACGCCGACCCGTTGGGAAGCAACGACGTCCCAGAAGGCGTCACCTACGAGGACAACACCACGATCGCCGAACCACACGACCTGAACGCCGCCACCCACACCATCCAGTCGCAGGCAGGCCTGCTCCGCCCTCGCTGAACACCCCGCCTCACTGTGGCGGCCGACCAGCCGGCCACCACCGCGCGTCGGTGCGCAGGGCATACCCGCGCACCGGCGCGAACTCCCGGCGCGACGCCCGCACCAGGCGCCTCAGCCAGACCAAGCCCGTCATCGAGATCAGCGCCAGCCCGAGCCACGTGAAGACGGTGAACAATTCCGCGTGCTCCTGCCACGGCTCGCCGGTCACCACAACGGTGATGACGACAGCGATGCTGTTCATCGAATCCCACAACGCATGCAACAACGACACCCCGAGATAAGCCCAAAGCAGCCGCCGGGTGAGCATGAAGTGCTCGCGAACACTGCGCGAAAACAACACCCCACCAAGAATCGCCGTCCACAACCCGTGCCCGAACGGCGCAAGCAGCCCGCGCAACAACTCCGTGGTCACCAGGTCCATCAACGACAGCCCGTTCTCGGTCAACGTGGCCGTGAGCGCATACCCGGCCGACTCGAACGCCGCGAACCCGAACCCGACGCCGGCGCCGAGCACCAGACCGTCCCTTGTGGACTTGTGCGTCAGATGCCGGGTCAACAGAGCCAGCGCGGCCAGCTTGACCGCCTCCTCGATCAGCCCGACCCCCACGAACAGCCACGGTGACGGGTGAAGCAGATAGGTCTCCAGCAACGACGCGCCGAGGACACCGAGAACGCCGCCGACCGCGAACGTCCGGAACACGATCTCGCCGGTCACCTCACCGGAGTGGCCGTGCTCGAACGCCCAGACCACGAACGTCGCCGGGACCAGGAAGCTGCCCAGGAGCACGATCGTGGGGATCAGGTTGGCGTTTTCGGTGAGGTACGTGATCGCGACTGTTGCTACCCAGAGGGCCAGCCCCATGAGGAACATCCGCAGCCAGGACTTGCGGGTGCGAGGGGCGGTTGGCATCACCATGCGCGGAGTTTCTCGCTGGTGGTCTGGGGTTTTCAAGTTGGGTGCGGCGCGTTGGCACCGTGCGGGTCGGCTGGCGTGGGCTGGTCGCGTTCCAGCGGGGTGGTCGCCTTGCGTGGGGCTGGTCGCGTTCCAGCGGAGGGGTCGCGTGCCGTGCGTCGGATCGCTTTGCGGGGTGGTGGCGTTGGCGCCGTGCGGGTCGGTTTGCGTGCGAGGGGTCGTGTTCCAGCAGGGTGGTCGCCTGGTATGCGGGTCGTCACCTTGCTCGGGTGGTCGGGCGGGCCTTACCGAGGACGTGGGAGTGCATCGCCGCTTCGCGACGATTGCGTTTGGGGATTGACCTCGAGCCTCTGTCGGGATGCTGAATCGGTCTCAAAAGCCGGGGTGAAAGCGCCCCGGCCGAGCCCACGAGGGAAGCATCCCGCCCCCTCAAGGTAAAGCCCCAATCGCGACGCGTGGGTGCGTCACCGCTACCCAGCCGATTCTCACCCAACGCGGCATGCGCTCCTGCCATCCCAGCGCGGCATGCGCCCTTGCCAACCCCATCCGCGTGTTGACCATCGCGGCATGCGCTCTTGTCAGCCCATCCGCGTGTCGTGCAGCGCGACGAGCGCTCCTGCAGTCACCGCGTTTACCCCGCGCGGCAACCACGTCTGCCAGCCCATTCGCGTCTCGCTGAGCGCAGCCAGCTCCGCTATCAGCCCATGCGCGTCTTGCCGGGCGCGGCTCGCTTGGCTGCCCGCCCCTCCGTGTCTCGCCGGGCGCGGCCAGCTCCGCTGACAGCCCCTCCGCGTCTCGCCCATCGAGGCGTCACCCCAGGGTGAACCCATCGCGGCAACGCCACGACGTGCCCGTCCGCGTCTCGCCCAGCCCGGCATTGCCACGCGGACGCACGCGTCACGGCATCGGCCGCGACGCGCCCTCGCACCCCGGCGGCGTCGCCCACCAGGGCATCGCCACATCACCACGCGGCCCTACCTGTCAGGGCCGTGCCCCGACCGGCTCGCGACCCCTGCGGTGCGCGCCGTGCTGTCCGGCCGGGCGCGTGACGGTCAGTTGGTCACGGCCAGCGCGAACGGCAGCACTGCGGGCACGCCCTCCTTCCTGAGCATGCGGGCCGCCACGGTCATCGTCCAGCCGGTGTCGATGTGGTCGTCGACCAGCAGGACCGGGCCGTCCACGCCGGACACGTCGGGTGCCTCGCCGGCGCGGACGAGGCCGGCCAGGCGTTGGGCGCTGTTGGCACGGTGGGTCGACTCGCCCAGCCACACCGTGCCGAGGAACGGCAGGCGGCCGATGGTGGCGATCTGGTGGCCGAAGCTGCCCACCAGGGTTGGGCGTCTGCGGGAGCCCACGGTCACCACGCCGACCGGGCGGGCGTCCCAGTTCCATGCCGTCAGCACCTTCACGCAGGCCGCGAAGACGTCCTCGGGGATTTCGCGGTCGGTGCCGTCGGCCAGCAGGTCGCGCAGTCTGGTGCCCCAGCCGATGTCGGTCAGGCGGCCGAGCGCCCGGCCGGTCGCGGCGATCTCCGACGGTGGGATCTTGCCGGAGAGCTGGACGCCGATCGCGGACATGCCGGTCGGCCACATCTTGCGCGGGGCCACGTCCAGGCCGGGGCGCAGCAGGCGTTCGCGGGCCGCGCTCGCCGCCACCTCGGACACCTCGACGGAGAGCCGGTCGCCGGTGCAGTTGTCGCAGCGGCCGCAGTCGTGGGCCGTGGGATCGTCGAGTTGGTCCTGCAGGAACTTCATCCGGCAGGCCGACGTGTTCTGGTACTCGATCATCACCTGTTGCTCGGCCTTGCGCGCCGCGGCGATGCGCGCGTACCGGTCGCCGTCGTACTCCCACGGGCGGCCGGTCGACTCCCAGCCGCCGCGCACCCGCCGGACCGCGCCGTCGACGTCGAGCACCTTCAGCACCACCTCCAGCCTGCTGCGCGAGAGCTCGACCAGCGGTTCCAGGGCGGCCGTCGAGAGCGGTTTGCCCGCGCCGTCGAGGGCGGAGAGCACCTGGCGCACCACGACCTCGGCCGGGAACGCCAGGGACGCGAAGTACGCCCAGATGTCGCGGTCCTCGTGGCCCGGCAGCAGGATCACCTCGGCGCGTTCGACGCCGCGGCCCGCACGGCCGATCTGCTGGTAGTAGGCGATCGGGGACGAAGGCGCGCCCACGTGCACGACGAAGCCCAGGTCAGGCTTGTCGAAACCCATGCCCAGGGCGGAGGTGGCGACCAGCGCTTTGACCCGGTTGTTCAGCAGGTCTTCTTCGGCGCGTTCGCGTTCGGCGGGTTCGGTCTTGCCCGAGTACGCGGCCACGGAGAAGCCGCGTGAGGACAGGAACGCCGCGATGTCGTCCGCCGCCGCCACCGTGAGCGTGTAGATGATGCCGGAACCCGGCAGCCGGTCGAGTTGCTCCGCGAGCCAGCCCAGGCGGGACTCGGCGGTCGGCAGCCGCGCGACGTGCAACCGCAGGCTGTCGCGGTCGAGGGGGCCGCGCAGGACCAGCGTGCCCTCGTCGGCGCCGAGTCCCAGCTGCTCGGTGACGTCGTGGACCACCCTGTCGTTGGCCGTCGCCGTCGTCGCCAGCACCGGAACGCCCGATGGCAGTTCGGTCAGCAACGTGCGCAGCCTGCGGTAGTCCGGGCGGAAGTCGTGGCCCCAGTCCGAGATGCAGTGCGCCTCGTCGACGACGAGCATGCCCGCGGACGCCGTCAGCGAGGGCAGCACCGCGTCTCGGAAGTCGGGGTTGTTCAGCCGTTCCGGACTGACCAGGAGCACGTCCACGTCGCCGGCCGCGACCTGCCCCTGCACGGCGTCCCACTCGTCGGTGTTCGCCGAGTTGATCGTCACCGCGTGCACGCCTGCCCGTGCCGCGGCGTCGACCTGGTTGCGCATCAACGCGAGCAGGGGCGACACGATGACCGTGGGGCCCTCACCGAGCTGGCGCAGCAACGCCGTCGCGATGAAGTACACGGCCGACTTGCCCCAGCCCGTGCGCTGGACGACAAGAGCACGGCGGCGCTGAGCCACGAGGGTGTGGATCGCCGTCCACTGGTCCTCGCGCAGCACCGCTTCCGGGCCAGCCAGTGCCCGGAGCCGTTCCTCGGCCAGTTCCCGCAGCGCGATGTCGTCCATGGGGAGCAAGCTTGCCAGGCGGGTACGACAATTGTGATTGTCGCAGGTCGTAAGCTGTGTGGCGTGACTGATGACCTGCGCGACCAGGTGCACGACGCAGCCCGCCGCGCCCGCGTCGCCGCCGACGAACTCGTCCTCGCCACCCGTGAGCGCAAGGACGCCGCGCTGCACGAGATGGCCGCCGCGCTCCGCCAGCGCGCGCCAGAGATCATCGAGGCCAACCAGAAGGACCTCGAAGCGGGCAGGGCAGCCGGCCTTCCGGAGAACATCCTGGACCGCCTCGCGCTCACCGAAGCCCGCATCGAGGGCGTGGCCGAGGGCCTGGAAACCGTTGCGGGCCTGGCGGATCCGGTCGGCCAGGTGCTCAACGGCGGCATCCTCCCGAACGGCCTGGAGCTCAAGCAGGTCCGCGTCCCGATGGGCGTCGTCGGCATGGTCTACGAGGCCCGCCCGAACGTCACGGTCGACGCCGCCGGTCTCGCCCTGAAGTCGGGCAACGCCGCGCTGCTCAGGGGTTCGTCGACCGCCGAGCACTCCAACGCCACGCTCGTCGCCGTCCTGCGAGATGCACTCGAAAGCGTGAACCTGCCGGCCGACTGCGTGCAGCTGCTGCCGTGCCACGACCGCGCGTCCGTCACGCACCTCATCACCGCGCGCGGCCTCGTCGACCTGGTCATTCCGCGCGGTGGCGCGGGTCTGATCAACGCTGTCGTCGAGCAGGCGACGGTTCCCACGATCGAGACCGGCGTCGGCAACTGCCACGTCTACGTGGACGCGCACGCCGACTTCGACATGGCCGAGGCCATCGTCCTCAACGCCAAGACGCGGCGCACGAGCGTGTGCAACGCAGCGGAGTCCCTCTTGGTGCACAAGGACATCGCAGCGGAGTTCGTCCCGCGCATCACCAAGGCGCTGCAGCAGGAGAGCGTGACGATCCACGGCGACGAGCAGTTCGCCCAGCAGCCGAACGTCGAAAAGGCGACCGACGACGACTGGGGCACCGAGTACCAGAGCCTCGACATCGCCGCGAAGGTCGTCGACTCGCTCGACGAAGCGGTGAAGCACATCGCGACGTACGGCTCCGGCCACAGCGAGGCCATCGTGACGAACGACGTCGCGGCAGCGCGGAAGTTCACCACGCGCGTGGACGCGGCGGCGGTGTTCGTGAACGCTTCCACGGCGTTCACCGACGGTGCCGAGTTCGGCATGGGTGCGGAGATCGGCATCTCCACGCAGAAGCTGCACGCCCGCGGACCGATGGGCCTTTCCGAGCTGACTTCCTCTAAATGGGTCGTCTGGGGCGAAGGTCACACGCGCCCGAAGTCGTAGCTCTACCTTCGGAGACATGGCTCCCACCTACCCGTTCTCCGAACCTGACGGCCTGGCCCTCGATCCGACCTACGAACGTCTACGGCGTGAAGAGCCCGTCACGCGCGTGACGTACCCGTACGGCGGCGAGGGCTGGCTCGTCACTTCCTACGAAGAGACGAAGTTCGTCCTGGGTGACCCGAGGTTCAGCCGAGCGCGAACGGTCGAGCAGGACGTGCCGAGGATGCAGCCCCTGATCGCACCGGGCGGGTCCATCCTCACGCACGACGGCGAGGACCACTCGCGCATGCGCCGCCTGGTGTCCAAGGCGTTCACGGTGCGCCGCATCGAGGAACTGCGGCCGCGCGCCCAGCAGATCACCGACGAGCTGCTCGACCGCCTGGACAACCCAGGTGACCTGGTCGAGGGCTTCACCATGCCGTTCCCGATCACGGTCATCTGCGAGCTGCTCGGCGTCCCGTTCGAGGACCGCGACGAGTTCCGCATGTGGTCGAACCAGGTGCTGTCCACCGTTGGTGGCTACACGCCTGAAGAGGCGATGAACGGCATGTTGAAGCTGTTCGCCTACTTCACCGAACTCGTGGCGAACCGCCGTGCGCATCCCACGGACGATCTGATGGGCGCGCTCGTCGCCGCCCGTGACAACGACGACCGGCTGAGTGAAGACGAGCTCGTGCGGTTCGGCATCACGTTGTTGGTCGCGGGACACGAGACGACGGCGAACATGCTCGCGAACAGCGTCGTCACGCTGTTCGAGCACCCGGACGCCATGAAACGGCTGCAGGACCACCCCGAGACGCTGCCGAACGCCATCGAGGAGCTGCTGCGGTTCGTCCCGCTGGGCAGCGGCGCCGGCTTCACCCGCATCGCGACCGAGGACGTCCAGGTCGGAAATGCGCTGGTGAAGGAAGGTGACGCCGTGCTGGTGGTCGTGTCGTCGGCGAACCACGACGAGTCGGTGTACCCGAACAGCGCAGAGCTGGACCTCGACCGCGAGGTGGGCCAGCACCTGCAGTTCGGGCACGGCATCCACTTCTGCCTCGGCTCGCAGCTCGCGCGAATGGAGCTGCAGGTCGCGCTGGGGACGTTGCTGCGCCGGATGCCGGGTCTGCGGCTGGCGGAACCCGTCGAGTTCCGCAAGGGATCGCTGGTCAGGGGACCTTTGAAGCTCGTCGTCGCCTGGTGAGAAAAATCTTCACGGAACCGCGTCACGGGGGACGCGCGCGTGCGTTCCTCCAGTACGCGGCTCTGCTTCGGGGTGGGCCGCGACCCGAACGGCCCGTCCTCCCCCTGGGCCGTGCGGTGTGATCAGCACGACCGGCGTCAGGCCACGGGAGCGGCCCGACGCCGGTCTACGCTGTTTCGATGCGCATCGGCGTCATGGGTGGCACGTTCGACCCCGTCCACCACGGCCACCTCGTGGCCGCCAGCGAGGTGCAGGCCAGGTTCGACCTGGACCGCGTGATCTTCGTGCCGACGGGTCAGCCCTGGCAGAAGGCGTCGCGGGAGGTCTCACCCGCGGAGGACCGCTATCTGATGACGGTCATAGCCACCGCGTCGAACCCGCGGTTCTCGGTCAGCCGCGTCGACATCGACCGGGACGGCCCCACCTACACCGTGGACACGCTCACCGACCTGAAGAAGCAGTACCCGGACGCCGACCTGTTCTTCATCACCGGCGCCGACGCGCTGGAGCAGATCCTGTCCTGGAAGCGCGCCGCGGACGCGTTCGAGCTGGCCCACTTCATCGGGGTCACCCGTCCGGGCTACACGCTTGATGATCATCACCTGCCGCCAGGGGTGGTGTCGCTCGTCGAGGTCCCGGCCATGGCCATCTCGTCCACCGGGTGCCGCGACAGGACGGCATCCGGTCAGCCGGTTTGGTACCTCGTCCCCGACGGGGTGGTCCAGTACATCGCGAAAACAGGCTTGTACTCCGAGTCGTAACCACGTTCGAGTGGATTTTGCGTGCATCCGTGGGCGCGGGGAGCAACAATCATCGGGTTGTTGCTGGTTCGTGGAAGGCAAGACTTTGGCTACAGGCACCGTGAAGTGGTTCAACGCCGAGAAGGGCTTCGGCTTCATCGCGCCCGACGACGGCTCGGCTGACGTCTTCGTGCACTACTCGGAGATCCAGTCCAAGGGTTTCCGCTCGCTCGAGGAAAACCAGAAGGTCGAGTTCGAGGTCGGTCAGGGCCAGAAGGGGCCGCAGGCCCAGCAGGTCCGCCCGCTTTAAGCTTCGGCGCAGGTGAAGGCCACCTCAGGGCGCTGAGGTGGCCTTCGTCATGCAAGCACGCGAAGTACCCGTTGGCGCGCGCCGGTACCCTCAGTAACTCGTGTGGGCGTATCGACGCCCGCCGGAAGTCAGAGGAGTGACGTGGCAGCCACCGACGAGGCACGACGGCTGGCGCTGGTCGCGGCGAACGCAGCGGCCGACAAGAAGGCGCACGACGTGATGGTGCTCGACGTCTCCGACCAGCTCGTGATCACGGACGTGTTCGTGATCGCGTCCGCTCCCAACGAGCGGCAGGTCGGCGCGATCGTCGACAACATCGAGGAGAAGCTGCGGGAGGCCGGCACGAAGCCGGTGCGCCGCGAGGGAGCCCGTGAGGGCCGGTGGGTGCTGCTGGACTTCGTCGACGTCGTGGTGCACGTGCAGCACGTCGAGGAGCGCAGCTTCTACGGCCTGGAGCGGTTGTGGAAGGACTGCCCGCGCATCGAGTTCGAAGCGGACGTCCCCGCCGACTCCACGGCTGAATGAGGTAGCGATGGCCCTGAGCCGGCTCGTGCTGTGGCGGCACGGTGAGACCGACTACAACGCGACAGGTCGTCTGCAGGGTCATCTCGACTCGGCGCTCACCGAGACCGGCTTGAACCAGGCCAGGTTCGCCGTACCGGTGCTCGCCGGGTTCGAACCGGAGATCGTGGTCGCCTCCGACCTGCAACGCGCGCGCAACACCGCCGGCGTGTTCACGTCGTCGACGGACATCCCGTTGCGGATCGACGAACGGCTGCGCGAGACGCATCTCGGCAAGTGGCAGGGTCTGACCACGGCCGAGGTCGACCAGGAGTGGCCCGGTGCGGTCACCGTGTGGCGCACCGATCCGACCTACACGCCGCCGGACGGCGAGTCGCGGGTCGAGGTGGCCGAGCGGGCCATCGAGGTCGTGCGCGAGGTGGACGCGGAGTTCTCCGGGACCGTCATGTTGTGTGCGCACGGTGGCCTGATCAGCGCGTTGACCGGGCGGCTGCTCGACCTGCCGGTGCAGAGCTGGTCGCAGCTCGGCGGCATCTCGAACTGCCACTGGACCGTGTTCACACGGCGCAACGACCGGTGGCGGCTGACGTCGTACAACGCGGGCACTACGCGTTGAGACTGCTCGTCCTCGGGGACTCGCTGTCGTTCTTCGGTCCGGAAGGGCCGTTGCCCGCTGACAACCCGCGGCTGTGGCACAACCTCTGTGCTGCCTCGTTGGGTGGTTCGGCGGAGCTGGCGGCCGGGTTCGGGTGGACCGCCCGGGACGCCTGGTGGGCGTTGACCGGAGACCCTCGGATCTGGTCGTTGCTGCCTCGTACGGACGTGCTGGTGTTCGCCGTGGGCAGCATGGACACGTTGCCCTCGCCGTTGCCCACGTATCTGCGTGAGGGGCTGCGTTATGTGCGGCCGGACTGGCTACGGCGGTGGGTGCGCAAGGGCTACACGGCGGCTCAACCGCGGTTGGCGCCCTACGCGCGTGTGGCGCTGCCTCCTGCGTTGACAGCGCGATACCTGCGCGACTCGTTGCAGTCTGTGCGCAATCTTCAGTACACGATGCCGGCGGTCGGGATCGTGCCGTCTGTGCATCGGGCACCTTCGTACGGGTTCGTGCACGGCGGACACGCGGCTGCGGTTGCCGCTGTGCGTGGCTGGGCCTCAGGTGCGGAGGTGCCGTTGGTGGACCTGCCGACTGTGATCGGGGAACACGTGCGGTCCGGGGCCGGAAATCCGGACGGGATGCATTGGGGCTGGGAGGGCCACGAGCTGGTGGCTGAGGCGATGGCCTCAGTGATCTCGTCCGTGGCGTTGAGTCCCTCGGAGGAGTGAGCCCCGTAGGCTCGTCGCTCGTGCGCATCACCATCGTCACCGACTCCACGGCATATCTGCCCGAGGGGTTCGCGAAGCGCCATTCGATCACCGTGGTGCCGTTGCACGTCGCGGTGGACGGTGCCGGACGCCTCGACGGCGTCGACTTCGGTCCTTTCGAACTCGCCGGTGCCCTCGCCGAGCACCGCCGGGTGACCACGTCTCGCCCCACACCTGGCGAGATGGCCGCTGTCTACCAGGACGTGCTGTCGTCGTCGGACGCGGTCGTGTCCGTGCACCTCTCTCGCGAGCTGTCCGGCACGTGGGAGGCGGCACGGCTGGCGGCCGAGGAGATCGATCCTTCTCGCATTCGCGTGGTGGACTCGCGCTCGACGGGGATGGGGCTCGGGTTCGCGGTGTTGCGCGCGTGCGCGGCCGTTGCGGCCGGACGCTCACACACCGAAGTGGAGGACGCCGCCACGTCCGCCGCTCAGCAGACCCGGATGTTCTTCTGCCTGGAGACGCTGGAGCACCTGCGCCGGGGCGGCCGGATCGGTACGGCGGCGGCGCTGGTGGGGACCGCGCTGGCTGTGAAGCCGTTGCTGCACATGGACGACGGCCGGATCGTGCCGTTGGAGAAGGTGCGCACGATGAGCCGTGCCGTGGGCCGTCTGGTCGACCTGGCGGCGGCCGCGGCGGGCGACGGCCCCGTCGGTCTTGCCGTGCACCACCTGGCAGCTCCGGAACGGGCCGCTGAACTGGCGACCCGCCTGGACGAACGCCTGCCCGGCTCGACGGGATGCGTGATCTCGGAGGTGGGCGCGGTGATCGGCGCGCACACGGGCCCAGGCGTGCTGGGCGTTGTGGTGCTGCCGGGAGGACCCGACAGTCTCCCATAGACCCCCGACAATTCCCGGTCTCCGAGGCGCGAGTGATCGCGACCTGTCCACAACCCGCGAGTAATCCACAGCCCCGGAGTTCACCCCACCTCCCCACCCGCCCCGCTCCGTAACGTCGCCCGCATGTTCCCCCGCCCCCATCCGGACGACCGCCCGAGCGAACGCCTGGCCGCCCTGGCCGAGAAGGTGCGAGCCGATCCGACCCTGGTCTACGCGCGATCAGAGGACTCGGACGAACACGGTCCGCCCCGCCGCCGGTTCCGCCTGCCCCGGCTTCCGCGCCGAGGTCTGCTGGCCCTCGGCATCGCCGTCGCGTGCACGGTGATCGGCCTGGGCAGCTGGTGGCAGAGCCCGGCCGCCGAACCCGCCGTCGACCTCGCGCTGGTGAGCACCTCGGCGCCGGCCCCCGAACTGGTCGTGAACGTCGTCGGCGCGGTGGCGACCCCCGGCCTGGTGACGGTGACGTCCGGTGCCCGCGTGGCCGACGCGCTGCGCCTGGCCGGTGGCGTGCAGCCGAACACCGACCTCCAGAACCTGAATCTGGCCCGCAAGGTCTCCGACGGCGAACAGATAGCCGTGGGCATCCCGCCCCCGGCCGCTGCCGGCGCCGTTCCGTCCAAACTGGACCTGAACTCCGCCACGGCCGGGGAGCTGGACGCCCTGCCCGGCGTGGGCCCGGTGACCGCCCAGCGCATCGTCGACCACCGCACCCGCAAGGGCCCCTTCGCCTCGGTCGACCAACTCCGCCAGGTGGAAGGCATCGGCGACGCCAAGCTCGCCAAGCTGGCCGACCTGGTGCGCACATGACCTTCACCACCGCGGCCCTGGCCCTCTACCACCGTGCCAAAGCCCAGTACCGCGTCCTGACCAACCCCGCGGCCGCCCTCGCCGCCGACCACAACCACCACCAACGCCCCCTGCACGTGGTCTTCGCCGTCCACCGCAGTCAGGCCCCTCGACGCCGGCCGCGCCCACGCCTGCTGACCACGGCCATCCGCCGCCTGCTGGCCGACCGCGCACCAGCGCCACAAACGCCTTCGCCACCGGTGGCGAAGAAGCCGCCCTGCCGCCTGTGCGCGGCAGTCGTCCACCCCTCACCGCAGTCACCGTCCAGTCGTGGAGGAACCCGTGCGATCAGTCCGCATCACCCGTGAAGCACATCGGCCTCGTGTCGACATCGCCCGGCACGACCCCGCGACCCGGTGGCCACTCGTCCGTCCAGAGTCGACTGCCCTCCGGCACCCCGCCGCGAGTTCCAGGCTGCCCCGTCCTCGCCAAGGCAGCCCCACCAGTGAACCCCGGCCTCCCACCGAGCAGGGGAGGTCGCGGTGGTCCGCAAACACTCGCTGACCCAGGACTTCCGCCTCGTCCCAGCCGCGGCCGCGGTCTGGACGACCGCCCTCGCCGGCCTCTTCCTGAGCTGGCAGGCAGCAGTCCTCGCCGGCCTGGCGGCGGGAGCCATCGGTCTTGTGGCCTGGCGAAGAGCGTGGTGGACCAGAACCTGCGCGATAGCCCTCCTGATCTCCGGCCCGGTGGCGGCCGCCTGGGTGGGCGGCCACGTCCTGAGAGCCGAGACCCACCCCCTTCGCCTGGCCGCCAACGAAGGCAAGACCACCACCCTGACCGTCGAACTCACCACCAGGCCCAAGGGCATCCGGGCCGCGGGCTTCGGCGGCCACCAAGCAGGCGTCGACAACGTCGTGATCACCGCCAAGGTGAACGGCGCCCAGCTCGTGCTGCTGGCACCGGCGGACAAGTGGCGAAACCTGTTGCCAGGCCAGAAGGTCACGGTGAAAGGCACGCTCGCGCCACCCCGAGGCGGCGACCTGGCGTCGGCGTTGCTGAGGGTCCGCGGCCCGCCGATCGACCCTCAGCCACCCCCGACCTGGCAGAGCTGGGCCGACGGGCACCGTGACGGTCTGGCCAAAGCCAGTGCGGTCCTCGACGACGAAGAGGCCGGACTGCTGCCGGCACTCGTGGTGGGCGACACCGAGCAGATGGTGCCGCGCATCGTGGACGAGTTCCGGACCGCGGGTCTTGCCCACCTGCTGACGGTGAGCGGCGCGAACCTCGCCATCGTCTGCGGCGCGGTCTACCTGCTGCTACGGCGGCTCGGGCCACGCCAGGCAGCCATCGCGGCGATGGTGGCGCTGGTTGGCTTCGTAGTTCTGGCCGGACCGGAGCCCAGTGTCCTGCGGGCTGCGGTCATGGGTGCCGTCGCGCTGCTGGCGTTGGTGCTGGGGCGGGAACGGTCCGCCGTGCCGAGCCTCGCGGCCGCCGTGCTCGTGCTGGTCCTGATCGACCCGGCACTGGGTGGCGATCCGGGCTTCGCGTTGTCGGTGGTGGCGACGGCGGCGTTGGTGCTCGTCGCGCCGAGGTGGGCGCGGGCGCTCAAACAACGGGGCGTGCCGAGCGGGGTGGCCGAGGCGATCGTGGTGCCGACGGCCGCGAGTCTGGCCACGGCTCCGGTGGTGGCGGGGCTGTCCGGGCAGGTGAGCCTGGTCTCGGTGGTCGCCAACCTGGTTGCCGGGCCGGTGGTCGCGCCGGCGACGGTGCTGGGCGTGCTCGCGGCGGTGGTCGCGCCGTTGTGGCCCAGCGCGGCCGAAGTGCTCACCCACGTCGCGGGGCCCGCGATCACCTGGCTGATCCAGGTGGGGCGGCAGGCAGCGGCCGTGCCCGGCGCGGCGGTCGGCTGGCCCGACGGCTGGGTCGGTGCGATCGCGTTGACCGCGGCGGTGGCGGCGACGGTGTTGTTGCTGCGGCTCAAGAAGACGCGGACGTTGGTGGTCGCGGTGCTCGTCGGCGGGTTCGTGGTGCTGGTGCCGCTCAAGATCGCGGCGCCGGCCTGGCCGCCGGACGGCTGGAAGGTCGTCAGCTGTGACGTCGGGCAGGGCGATGCGCTGGTCCTCGCGACGGACGACGCCGGCAGCGCCGTCGTGGTCGACACCGGGCCCGATCCCGGTGCGGTCGACCGGTGCTTGAAGACGTTGGGAATCAAGAGGATTCCGCTGGTGGTGCTGACGCACCTGCACGCGGATCACGTCGGCGGCCTCGCGGCGGTGCTCACCGGGCGTGCGGTGGGTGCGGTGGCGACTGGCCCGCTCAAGGAGCCCTCGTGGGCGTGGAGGGAAGTGAACGAGCAAGCGCGCCGGAACGGCGTGCGTGTCACGGAACCGAAGGCAGGCGAACGGTTCGCCTTGCCAGGACTGGAGTTGGAGGTGCTGGGCCCACGACGGCCACCGGCTCCTGGAGCCGAGAACACGACGGTGAACGACTACTCGCTCGTGCTCAGGGCGTACACGAGAGCAGGTCGGGTGTTGCTCACCGGCGATGTCGAACTGGCCGGCCAGTCGGCGTTGCTGGGGGAGCGGGACCTGACGGCCGAGGTGCTCAAGGTGCCGCACCACGGCTCGCGGTACTCGCTGCCCGTGTTCCTCAAGGCCGTGCGGCCGAGAGTGGCGCTGGTGAGCGTGGGTAAGGACAACAAGTACGGGCACCCGAGCCCGCACGTGATCGACATGTTGCGGGCGGGAGGTGCGCTGGTGTTGCGCACGGACCTGGACGGAGACCTGGCGGTGTTGCCGGGCAACCGAATCGTACGGAGGAGAAGAGATGGACCACGTCTGGATCAGGCTGTTCAACGCGCGCTACCCGATTCCCGGTGGCACGCCAGGACTCGCGTGGGCGCTGTGGCAGATGAACTACGCGCCTGCACCTTGGCCGCACGACGAGCTCAAACCCGATTTCGGTTACTACATCTGCGAAACGCTCGAAGACGGCACCCGCGCTCTCACCTACAAGGCGACGGCGACGCACGTGCTGCTACCGACCAAGGCCACGACGCCGGAGGAGGCTTTCGCGCTCGTCTCGGAGTACGTGTTCGACGATGACCTGCGGATCGCCCCGCACGTCTGGAACGATTACCACTACAACATGTTCAAGGCGGAAGCCCCGTGGCCGCAACGGATCGTGGCGTGGCGCGCGAACATCGAACCGGTCGGGCCGCACGTGCTGGAGGGACTGCAACGCTTCCCGCGCACCGGCTGGCTCAAGACGGACGCGATCTCCTTGTGCGACAAGGAGATCGCGTCTGCCGGAAGCAGGTGACCAGTGGTGCGGCCCGGAACGTTGGCGAGGTAATCCACGCTCAGCAGGGCGCCTCGCACCCGTCTGACCGCGAATTCCCCCGGCAACCTTCCCGGACCGCACCACTAACCCAGCGCCTTGATGACGGCCTCGGCCGACGGCGGGACCGTCGCGCGCGGGCCGATCGTGTCGCCGAGCGCGTCGAGGGTCTTGAGGCCGTCGCCGGTGATTAGCAGCACGGTCTCGCCGTCCGGGTCGAGCTGGCCCGACTCGATCAGCTTCTTCGCCGTCGCCACGGTCACGCCACCGGCGGTCTCGGCGAAGATGCCCTCGGTGCGGGCGAGGAGCTTGATGCCCTCGACAACCTCTTCATCGGTCACGTCCTCGATCGCGCCGTTGGTGCGGCGCACCGCGTCGAGCACGTAGGGGCCGTCGGCCGGGGCGCCGATCGCCAGTGAGCGGGCGATGGTGTCCGGGCGGACCGGGCGGATGACGTCGTGGCCCGCCTTGAACGCGGCGGAGATCGGGGAGCAGCCGGTGGCCTGGGCGCCGAACACCTTGTACGGGGTGGCCTCGACCAGGTCGAGCTGGCCGAGCTCGCGGAACGCCTTGTCGACCTTGGTGAGCTGCGAGCCGGACGCGATCGGCACCACGATCTGGTCGGGCAGGCGCCAGCCGAGCTGTTCGGCGACCTCGTAGCCGAGCGTCTTCGAGCCCTCCGCGTAGTACGGGCGGACGTTGACGTTCACGAACGCCCAGTCCTCGTTCTCCGCGGCGAGCTCCTGGGCGAGGCGGTTCACGTCGTCGTAGTTGCCGTCGACGGCGATCAGGGCGCCTTCGTAGACGGCGCTCATCAGGATCTTGGCGCGCTCGAGATTGGAGGGCACGAGAACGACCGACTGCCAGCCCGCGCGGGCGGCGGCCGCGGCGACGGCGTTCGCCAGGTTGCCGGTGGACGGGCAGGCCAGCACCTTGAAGCCGAGCTCGCGGGCCGCGGCGAGCGCGACGCCGACCACGCGGTCCTTGAAGGAGTGGGTGGGGTTGCCGGTGTCGTCCTTCACCCAGACCTTGCGGACGCCCAGGGCCTTGGCGAGGTTGTGGGCCTCGACCAGGCGGGTGCCGCCGGGGTCGGTGTTCGGGTGCTGTTCCACAGTGGACGGAACGGGGAGAAGGCCGCGGTAGCGCCAGATCGACCTGGGGCCGGCTTCGATGTCCTCGCGCCGGATCTTCCCGAAGTCGTAGGCCACTTCCAGCGGCCCGAAACACTCCAGACAGGCGTACTCAGGAGCGAGAGGAGTTTCATTCCCACATTCCCGGCACAGCAGTGCACGGGCGGGGCCGAGGTCGAACTTGGTGCTCGTGGGCACAGTGACAGCAGTCATCGCGAGGTATCTCCTCATCTTTCCCGCGAAATCGAACGGGTCGGAATTGGCACCGTGATCGTCTGCGCATAGCTCTGCACATAGCGTTGACGCCGGTTGCCGGGGCTTCTTCGGGCCGTTCCCTCTGCCCCTCTGGATGAGCGGTGTTCAGTTGTGGCCACCAAGCTACGGCACCTGTCCGTTTCTCAGCCACCAACGTCCACGATCCGGGACGTGGGAGGATGCGGAGCGTGAGCGCACCGGAGTCACTGCACCTCGTCGTCGGCGAGGAGGAGTTGCTGGTCGAACGTGCTGTTCGGGCGGCTCTCGACGCGGCACGAAAGGCCGATCCGACCGCCGACCTGACCCGCGTGCAGGTGACTGATCTCACCCCTCCGGAGCTGGCCGAACTGGTGAGCCCGTCGTTGTTCGCGGAGGGCCGCGTGATCGTCCTGGAGAACGCGCAGGACATCGGCAAAGAGGTCGCCGACACGGTGCTCTCCTACCTCAAGGTGCCTGCGGACGGCGTCACGCTCGTCGTCGTGCACAAGGGCGGCGGCCGCAGCAAGGCGGCCAAGGACCTGCCCGGACAACTGAAGAAGGCCGGTGCCGCGGTCACCGAGTGCGCCAAGGTCACCAAGGCCGGTGATCGCGAGGCGTTCGTGCGCAACGAGGTGCGGCAGGCGGGCGGCAAGATCGACGCCGAGGCCGTCGTCACGCTCATCGACGCCGTGGGCACGAACCTGCGCGAGCTCGCCGCCGCGGCGTCGCAGCTCGTGTCGGACACCGACGGCAAGGTGACGGTCGAGGAGATCCGCCGCTACCACCAGGGCAAGGCCGAGGTGACCGGGTTCGCCGTCGCCGAGAAGGCCGTGACCGGTGACCGGGCGGGCGCGATGGAGGCGTTGCGCTGGGCCATGCAGTTGGGCGTGCCGCACGTGCTGGTCGCGGACGCGCTGGCGGACGCGGTGCGCACGGTCGCGCGGGTGTCCGCCGTGGGCCGGGCCGACCCGTTCAGCCTGGCCGGTCCGCTGGGCATGCCGCCGTGGAAGATCAAGAAGGCGCAGGCCCAGTCCCGCGGCTGGGACCAGTCCGGTCTCGCCGACGCGATGCAGGTCGTCGCGGGGCTGAACGCGGACGTGAAGGGCGTGGCGGCCGACGCCGACTACGCGCTGGAGCGCGCGGTGCTCAGGATCGTGGCCGCGCACGGCCGCCGCTAGGTCGCGTCAGGGCGGGGGATCCCGATCAGGTACTGGGCTCCTGTGAAGCCGGGCACGACGCCGATCGTCCAGGCGAACGTCTCGGTGCCGGCCAGTCCGTCGACCATCCGCCGCAGTTCCGCGCGCCCGTACATGCGCAGGAACGACACGACGCTGTCGAAGAACATCATGAACGGCAGCACCGGCACCACGTAGGTCAACGCCAGCCGCAACAGGTAGCGCGGCAGCGGATTGCGCTGGAACGGTGCCGACAGCAGCACGGCCAGCGTGGTGAAGAACGGGAACAGCAAGACGTAGAGCCACGACCGTTTGGTGTCCACGACGACCATCGGCTGCCGGGTGTCGACCGCGTTCTGCAACATCTGCCGGGCCAGCGGCGGCGGGAAGTGGTGGAACGCGCCGTAGATCGTCCGCGTGCCTTCGACCGTGCAGTCCGTGGCGTCCACAGACGACGACACGTAGTCCACGGAACAGCAGTCGGAGGGCAGCGTGCGCCGATTCGCGGCTTGGACGCGCTGGAACGCGCGCACGTTCGGCACCAGGTCCGTCAGCGTCACCTGGGTGTGGACGCCGTCGCGGTGCAGCCGCCGCTGGATCAACGGCACCGGCCCGCCCGACCCCGCGCAAAGATCGACGATTCGGTGGTCGGCGCCCGAACGCAGAGCCAGCGCCAGCGGCTGCGAGTACTCCCGCGCGGCGTCCGTGAGTCGGTAGATGAACGCGATGGACTCGGTGTGCAGGGTCCGCAACACGGCCGGCGTGCGGTCGAGGTCGTGCAGCTCGACGAAGTCAATGCGCGGAAGCGATTCCATGACTCCTATGCCTACTGGTCAACCGGACCGGCAGTCCATCCGCCGGAGCGGGCACACCCCTGCGGTTCCACGGCACCTCGTAGCCGAGTTCGACGGACCACTCGTTGCGCTCCAACAGCTGTCGCATGACCTCGTTCACCACGGCGGTGGAGAAGTGCATGCCGATGCAGTGGTGGACACCTCCGCCGAACGGCACCCAGGCGTACCGGTGCACCTTGTCCTCGGCGCGGTCGGGGGCGAACCGCAGCGGGTCGAACATCGACGGCCGGGACCACAGTTCGGGCATGTGGTGGTTGAACTGCAGGACGGGCATCACGTACGTGCCGACGTCGAGCGGATGTCCCAGCACCGTGGTCGGCTTCACCACGCGGCGGGACAGCTGCGGCAACGGCGGCATGAGGCGCAGCGACTCCTTGCGCACCAGATCCAGTGCGGTGCTGTCCTCGCGGCACCGCTGCTGCCATTCCGGGTGCTTGGCCAGGTGGTAGATGATCGAGGTCAGCGCGCTCGCCGACGTGTCCCGGGCGGCCAGCAGCAGAAGGATCATGTGGTTCACGACGTCAGTGGTCGTGAACTGCTCACCGTCGTCGGTCACGGCCGCGCAGAGCATGCTGAGCAGGTTGTCGGCCGGCCCGTCCGACGCACGCCGTTCCGCCACCCACGCACCGAAGATCTCCTCCAGGCGGCGGCGGGCGGCGAGGCCACGGGACCAGGGCAGTCCTGGAACGGGCACCCGCAGCGGTGAGTACGACGCCTGCAGGCAGGCCTCGAACATCCGGTGCACCTCGTCGGCCGCGGTCCCGAGACCGGAGCCGGTGAGCACCTCGGAGGTCATGGTGAAGATCATCGACTGGATCGCGGGGGAGATCGCGAACGTCCCGTCGTCGGGCCAGGAGGCCAGCTCGCGGGTGATGGCGGGGGCCATCCGCTCCAGGTAGGCGCTGATCCGGGCGGGCAGGAACGCGTGCTGCATGATCCGCCGGTGGTGCCGGTGCTCGTCACCGTCGAGCAGCAACAGGCCGCGGTGGAAGAACGGCCCGACGAACTTGCCCCATCCCTCCCCGCTCGAGAGCGCCCTGTCGCGGTCGAGCAGCACTTCCTCGACGGCGTCTGGCCCGAGCACCACGGCCATCCGCCGCACGGCGAACATCGGCAGCACGGAGACGGGCCCGTGCTGTTCATAACGGTGCCGCGCCCACTCGACCGGTGAGCTCAGGTAGTCGAAGGTGTCGCCGAGGAAGGGCAGCTTCATGCCCGGAAACTGTCACGCGCGGCCGCGCACCTCCACCAGAACAGCGAAAAGGGCCCACTCAACGGGGAGCGGGCCCTTCTCAGCAGCTCTGAACGAGCGAATCAGCCCTCGAGGGCGTTCGCGCGCAGGGCCATCGCCGACTTCTTGTTGGCGGCCTGGTTGGCGTGGATGACGCCCTTGGTGGCGGCCTTGTCGAGCTTGCGGGACGCGTCCTGCAGCAGCTCCAGGGCCTTCGCCTTGTCACCGGCCTCGGCAGCCTCGCGGAACTTGCGGATGGCCGTCTTGAGGGACGACTTGACCGACTTGTTGCGCAGGCGCGCCTTCTCGTTGGTCTTGATCCGCTTGAGCTGGGACTTGATGTTCGCCATGCGACATCACCCTTCTTGTCGAAACCGGAGTTCGTGACGCGCTTCGTCGGCACCGGCCAGGGGCCGGCTCTCCTCCACGGCGGAGCGCCGCGCGTTCACGACGACGAAGGATATCAGGCCAGCTCAGCGCACCGTGAAGGCGGCCTTCTCGGCGCCCACCACCGCCTCGTAACCGCCGCGCGCGACCTCACACCGTCCGTCGCCGTCCACGTCGCCGACGGTCAGCGCCAGCTGCGAGAGCTTGAACGACACCTCGACCTGCTTCGACTGTCCCGCAGCGAGTTCTACGCGTGTGAAACCGACCAGCCGTGCGTCGGGCGTGAGCACGGGAGAGGCCGGCTGACGCACGTACACCGGCACCACGACGGTGCCAGCGCGCGCACCGGTGTTCGCCACCGTGAACTTCACCACGCCGTCACGACGATCAACGGACACGGACGTCCCAGAGGTCGTGAACGACGTGTACGACAGCCCGTGCCCGAACGGATAGAGCGGGTCGTACTTGGCGGAAGCCGACGTGTTCGCGCCGGGCAGCTGGTCGTAGGTGAGCGTCGGGTCACCCAACGTCCGAGGCCACGACACCGGCAGCTTGCCGCTCGGGTTCACCGCGCCGAACAGCACGTCCGCGATCGCCCGCCCACCCTCACTGCCTGGCAGCCAGCCCGCGACCAGCGCGTTCGCGTCCGCCACCGCACCGAGCACCTGCGGACGCGCGGTCAGCAGCACCACGACCACCGGCTTGCCGGTCGCCTGCACCGCGTCGACCCACGCCTGCTGCTCCGCGGTCAGCACTGGGTTCTCCGTGTCGGCAGGCCCCTCCGCACCGGGCTTCTCACCCAGGACGACGACGACCGCATCTGCATCGGCAGCGTCCGCCACCGCAGCAGCAGGAGTCGCGGCGTGCACCACGGACGCACCCGGAACAGCTTCGCGAACACCGGTCAGCACGGTCGCGGTCGGCGGCAGCGGCGAGTCGTCCGGCACGCCCTGCCACTCGACCGTCCAGCCACCGAGCTGGCGGCGCACGTCGTCCGCGGTCTCACCGGTCACGACGATCTTCTTGGCCGACGTGGGCAACGGCAGCACGCCGTCGTTCTTCAGCAGCACGGTGCCGTCGGCGGCCGCCCGACGTGCGAGCGAGCGATCCGCGTTCACCACGGCGCCGTCGGCCTTCGCCGGGTCCACGTACGGCTTCTCGAACAGCCCGAGGTCGAACTTGAGCTTGAGCACCCGCCGCACGGCCTGGTCGATCCGCCCCCGCGACACGGAACCATCGCGAACGTTCGCCAGCAGCAACGACGTGAACTCGGCCGCGTTGGACGGTTCCATCGCCATGTCGACACCGGCGTTGACGCTCATCGCGATCGCCGTCTTGTAGTCCGGCGCCACCTTGTGCCGGTCCACCAGGTACTTCATGTCCTGCCAGTCCGAGACCGCGACGCCCTTGAAGCCCATGCGGTCCCGAAGCTGCTTCTGCAGCATGTACTTCGACGCGTGCACCGGCACCCCGTTGACCGAGCCGGAGTTGATCATCACAGTGCGCACACCAGCGTCGAACTGCGCCTGGAACGACGGCAGCACGACGTCCTGCAGCTGCCGGATCGGAATCTGCGCGGCGGCGCGGTCGTGCCCGTTCGCCGGCGCCGAGTACCCCGCGAAGTGCTTGGCGGTGGCGGCCAGCTGCGCGGTGTCGTCCACCTCGGACTGCTGCCCGCGCACGTTCGCCGCCGCCAGTTGCCCGGCCAGGAACGAGTCCTCGCTGTACGTCTCGTAGTAACGGCCCCAACGCGTGTCACGCGCGATGTCCGAGACCGGCGCGAAGTTCCAGAACACACCAGTCGCGCGCAACGCCTTCGACGCGGACACACCGATCTGCTCCTGCAACGCGGGGTTCCACGTCGCGCCAAGACCGATCTGATGCGGGAACATCGTCGCGGAGATGACGTTGTTGTGCCCGTGCACGCCATCGGCGCCGTAGATGATCGGGATCCTCAACCTGTTGTGCTCCAACGCATACCGCTGGATCGCGTTGTTCATCTCGGCCCACGCCCTGGGCGTGTTCTCCACCGGCGCGTCGCCGCCACCGGACAGGATCGAGCCCACGTGCGCGTCCGAGAGCACCGCCTTCAGGCAGGTCTCGACCAACGGCCCGTTGGCGTTGTTGCAGTCACCGCGCAGCTTCCCGACGCGGATCTGGGCCATCTGCCCGATCTTCTCCTCGACCGTCATTCTCCGCAGCAGGTCCTCGACCCGCCGCTCGGTCGACGCACGAGGGTCCAGATAGATCTCTTTGCCGGCGGCCACACCACCGGCCGGTGTCAGCGACGCGATCACCACAGCAACGCCCAGCACGCCGAGCCCGGCGCGCCTGCGGGAAAACAAAGACAAGACTCCTCCACACGTTCCCGTGCGCCCGCCGCACACGATCGCGTGGAGGAGTCGGACGAAGACACCCCCGAACGGAGGAACTCCGTGGAAGCGGTTTCATGCTGGTGAAACGCCTGTTCAGCCACTTGGCTGCGGCATGCTCCGAAGCGGAGAAAGATGGCCGCATGACATTGCCTGCTCTCCCCGAGGAGACGTTCCACCGCGTGCTCTGCGTCGTCGCGCACCCCGATGACATGGAGTACGGCACGTCCGCTGCCGTCGCCCGGTGGACCGAACGCGGCATCGAGGTCGGTTACCTGTTGCTCACCCGCGGCGAGGCCGGGATGCCGAACCATCCCGAGGAGACGGCCCGCCTGCGCGTCGCCGAACAGCAGGCCGCCTGCGCCGTCGTCGGCGTCGGGCACCTGACCGTGCTCGAACATCCCGACGGCGTGCTCGTCTACGGCCTCGACCTGAGGAGGGACATCTGCCGGGAGATCCGCCGGTTCAAGCCCGACGTCGTGTTCGGCTGCGGCTTCGAGGTCGAGACGCCCTACGGGTTCGACCAGGCCGATCACCGCGCGACCGGGCTCGCGACCCTCGACGCGCTGCGCGACGCGGGCAACCGCTGGGTCTTCCCGGAGCAGATCGACGACGAGGGCCTCGAACCGCATTCCCCGCGCTGGTACATCACCCCCGCGCTGGCCGACTCCGGCGCGACCCACGGCGTCGACGTGACGGGTGACCCGCTGCGCCGCGGCGTCGCCTCGCTCGAAGCACACGCCGCGTACCTGGCCGCGCTTCCGGATCACCCGGCCCCGGCGGACTTCATCCCGCAGTTCCTCGCGATGAGCGGCAAGGCCATGGGCGTGGAGCACGCCGTGCTCTTCCGCGCCCATGACCTGCAGGCACCGCCGGAGCTCTAAGACGCATCCGGTTCGTCTACGGGCTTTTTCGGCGGCCGGCCGCGGCGAGGCATCTTCTTCGCCTCGCCGGGCAACCGGCCCGCCTCCGCCAGCGCACGCCGCAGCAGGAACTCGATCTGCGCGTTGGTGCTGCGCAACTCGTCGTTCGCCCACCTGCTCAACGCGTCGTGCACGGCCGGATCGAGCCTGAGCAGAACGCTTTTACGCTCAGCCATCAGGTGTAGAGCGAACCGGCGTTCACCACGGGCTGGGTGGATCGATCACCACACAGGACGACGAGCAGGTTCGACACCATCGCCGCCTTGCGCTCCTCGTCGAGTTCGACGACGTCGTGCTCGGCGAGCCGGTGCAGCGCGAGCTCGACCATGCCGACGGCGCCCTCGACGATCCGCGTCCGCGCCGCCACGACCGCGTTCGCCTGCTGCCGCTGCAACATCGCGTGCGCGATCTCGGGTGCGTACGCGAGGTGGGTGAGGCGCGACTCGATCACCGTCACGCCCGCGGACTGCACCCGTGCCGAGATCTCGATCGCGAGCGTCTCAGTGATCTCGTCGGCGTTCTCCCGCAACGACAACCCGGTTTCCTCGTGGTTGTCGTACGGGTAGCTGTTCGCGATGTGCCGTACGGCGGTCTCGGTCTGGATGCCGACGAACCGCACGAAGTCGTCCACCTCGAACCGTGCGCGCGCAGTGTCATCGACATGCCACACGACCACGGCTGCGATGTCGATCGGGTTGCCGTCCGCGTCGTTGACCTTGAGCGTCGCCGTCTCGTGGTTGCGGATCCGGGTCGAGATCTTCTGTCGTGTGGTGAACGGGTTCGCCCACCGCAGACCGTCCGTGCGCACCGTGCCCACGTAACGGCCGAGGAACTGCAGGACCCGCGCCTCACCCGGCGCCACGGTGAACAGCCCTCTCATGATCAGCGCCGCTGCCAGGAACAACAGCAACGCGGTGATGAGGACCCCCGCCGACGGGTCGGTGTTGCCCGCCTCCGCGGCCATGATCCCCTGCACGAACACCCACACGCTCACCGCGACCACCACCAGTCCTGCGAAGAACATCGGCAGACCGGGCAGCTCCCGTGCGTGCTTCTCGCGCACGGCAGGCGCCGGCATGTGCACTGTCGTGTCGATCGTTGCGCTCATCGGAACCCCCTATCGAATTACTAGCTAAGTGATATCACTTTTTCGGAGTGATCGCCAGCTAGGCTGATCCGCATGAGGGCGAAGAAGCAGCGTGTGGCCGCGTACGGGGTGTGCATCAACGACAACGACGAGATCCTGTTGGCCCGCTGGCTCGGTCCCAAGGGCAAGCGCTGGATCCTCCCCGGCGGCGGCATCGACCACGGCGAGCACCCGTACGACGGGGTCATCCGCGAGTTCGAGGAGGAGACCGGCTTCGACGTCGAGGTGGTCCGGCTGCTCGGCATCGACTCGGAGCTCCGAGAGGAACCCGACCGCGACTACCACGCTCTCCGGATCATGTACGAGGTGCGGATCGTGGGTGGCGAGCTGCGGAACGAAGTAGGCGGCACGACCGATCTGGCGCAGTGGTTCCCTGTCACAGACATCGGACAACTGGAGCGCGTGCCCTCACTCGATACGGCCCTGGGTTTGTACCGAACTGCGCCAGCTGCCGGGATTTTGCGGTAACTTACGGTTCGCCGCCGCCGACGACCCTTCACTGGAGTTGGCGAATGATCCGATCACTGACCGCAGTCGGCGCGGTTGCCCTGCTGTCGTCCTTCGTCCACGTCCCCGCCCAAGCGGCTGTCGTCGGCGTCTCGAACGTGTCCTCCCTCCAGGCCGCGATCGACTCCGCCCGGCCAGGTCAACGCCTCGTCCTCGCTGATGGCGTGCACCGGGCGGACCAGCCCGTCAAGATCACCAAGTCAGGTATCACCGTTGCCGCGCAGAGCGTCGGCGGCACGGTGTTCACCAGCGGTGGCTTTCAGCTCGGCAACGTCCAGAACGTGACCATCGAGGGCTTCGTCTTCGACGGCACGAGCAAGCTGGACGTGCCGGCCGAGGCGCAGGCCACCCGCATCACCCGCAACACCTACTCGGGGAACAAGAGCGGCGCCTCGCTCAGCGTGAGCGCCGACGACGTGCAGGTCGACCACAACACGTTCCAGAACCGCACCAACGAGGGCGTGTACCTGCAGATCACCGGCCCCGGCAGCGAGATCGCCAAGCGGACGCACATCCACCACAACTACTTCTACAACCACCAGTTCTCCGGCGCGAACGGCGGCGAGTCGATCCGGCTCGGCTACAGCCACAAGCAGTCGAAGTCGGCGAACGCGATCGTCGAGTACAACCTGTTCGAGAAGGCGGACGGCGACGCGGAGGCGATCTCGGTCAAGTCGTCCGACAACATCGTCCGCTACAACACGATCCGCAACAGCAAGGGCTACATCGTCCTGCGCCACGGCCACCGCACCACGGTCGAGGGCAACCTGCTGTTCCAGAGCGGCATCCGCTTCCACGGCAACGACCACAAGATCTACAACAACTACGTGGAGAACACCCGCGACCGCGCGATGGTGTTCGGTTCCGGCAAGGAAGCGGACAGCGGTCCGACCTCGAAGCTGCACGACCGCCCGGACCGCGTGACGGTCGCGTTCAACACGCTGATCGGCACCGGCGCGGTGGTCGACAGCGATGGCGGCGACTTCAAGCCGAAGGACTGCGTGCTCGCGAACAACATCATCCGCGGCTCGTCGGGTGGCGTCGTCTCCATGCACAGCGGGTCGACGGTGAAGTACGAGGGCAACGTCATCTGGGGCGGCACCGGCGGCAGCATGCCGTCGTCCGGCTACAAGTCGGCGGACCCGAAGCTCGTGCGGGACGCCAACGGCCTGCTGCGCCTCGCGTCGGGCAGCCCGGCGATCGACGCGTCGGCCGGCACGTACTCCTACGTGACGCGCGACTTCGACCCGCAGGCGCGTTCGGGCAAGCCGGACGTCGGTGCGGACGAACACAGCACTTCTGCGACGCGCAAGCCGCTGACCAAGGCCGACGTCGGCGTCTCGGCGCCGTAGCCCCTGAGGGCAGACATCGGACTCATTTCCGCAGGACGGGGCAAGTGGCGGTGACCGAACTGCCCCGTCCTGCGCAACTCCGCCGTACTTTCGGTCCACCGCCGCCACGGGCCACCACAGGAGTTGGCGAATGATCCGATCACTGGCCGCAGTGGGTGCGGCCGCCCTGCTGTCGTCCTTCGTCCAGCCGACCGCGTACGCGGCGGTCGTCAACGTGCCGAACGTCGCCTCTCTGCAGGCCGCGATCAACTCGGCACGCGATGGTCAGCGCATCGAGCTGGCGAACGGCGTGCATCGCGCCGACAAGCCGATCAAGATCACCAAGTCGAAGATCACCATTGCGGCCAAGAACGCCGGCCGCACGGTGTTCAGCACTGGTGGCTTCGAGTTCGGGAAGGTCCGGAACGTGACCATCGAGGGCTTCGTCTTCGACGGCACGAGCAAGCTGGACGTGACGGCGGAGGCGACCCGCATCACCCGCACCACGTTCAACGGCGACAAGGGTGGTGCTTCGCTCACGGTGAGCGCCAACGACGTCGAGGTCGACCACAACACGTTCTCGAACCGCACGACCGAGGGCGTGTTCCTGCAGATCGCCGGTCCGGACGGCAAGATCGCCCAACGGACGAAGGTCCACCACAACTACTTCTACAACCACAGCTACAGCGGGTTGAACGGCGGCGAGTCGATCCGGCTCGGCTACAGCTACAAGCAACAGCTCTCCGCCTACGCGGTCATCGAGAACAACCTCTTCGACAAGGCCAACGGCGATTCCGAGGCCATCTCGGTGAAGGCCTCGGACAACACGATCCGCTTCAACACCATCCGCAACAGCAAGGGCTACATCGTCCTGCGTCACGGCCACCGCTCCGTCGTCGAGGGCAACCTGCTGTTCGGCAGCGGCATCCGGTTCCACGGGAACGACCACAAGGTGTTCAACAACTACGTGGAGAACTCGGGTGACCGGGCGATCGTGTTCGGCAAGGGCTCCGAGACCGACAGCGGCCCCACCTCGAAGCTGCACGACCGGCCGGACCGCGTGACCGTCGCGTTCAACACCTTGGTCGGAACGGGAGCCGTGGTCGAGAGCGACACCAGTACCTACGCGCCCAAGGACTGCGTGTTCGCGAACAACATCATCAAGGGCTCGTCGTCGAAGTTCATCGACATGATGAGCGGCTCGACGGTGAAGTACGAGGGCAACATCATCTGGGGTGGCACCGCCGGCATCTCGTCCGGCTACCGCTCGGTCGACCCGAAGCTGGTGCGCGACTCGAACGGTCTGCTGCGCCTCGCCTCCGGTAGCCCGGCGATCGAGACGTCTGCGGGTACGTACTCGTACGTGACGAAGGACTTCGACCCGCAGTCCCGTGTCGGCAAGCCTGATGTGGGGGCGGACGAGTACAGCTCGATGGCTTCCCGGAAGCCGCTGACTCCGTCGGATGTCGGGGTCTCCGCACCCTGACGCGGGCATTTGTCCTGGTGGCCGCACGTTTCGCGGCTACCAGGACCCCCCGATTTGGAGATCGAAACAGGCCCGTGTAATGTTCTCCATGTCAGAGCGAAGCGGGCCGGAAATACAAACCGGAACGGGCCTGGCAAAAAGCCGGAGTAGAAGAGCCTCCTAGAGGCCGATTTGACACCGGCTAGCGAGACCAAATAAGCTTCAGCAACACAAGCCCCGGAAGTAAGTCAGCGTAAAGCTGATGTGACTGCGGTGAGCGCGTGTTCTTTGAGAACTCAACAGCGTGCCGAAACACAGCCAGTAATATATGAATTACCTCCTCGTCGAGGTAGTTCCTTTGAGAGTAATACCAGATTGCCAGACATATTCCGTCTGGAGCGATC
>NZ_JAAMPJ010000004.1 GCF_011067745.1 Lentzea alba | reverse complement strand
CCCGTTCTGCGCGGGCAGCAACGGCGCGATCGCAGCCCAGGCCTTGTCCGTCAGCTCACCACGTCCGACCACACATCATCATCTGCACACGATCATGAGAAAGATCCGCAGGACACGCCCTAGCCGCGCTCGTACGGCGTCTTCTCGCCCGCCACGACACCGAACGGCAGGTGGTTGCCCGCCGGCGGCAACGGGCAGGTGGCGAAGTCGGTGAACGCACACGGCAGGTTCGTCGCACGGTTGAAGTCGAGCACGACCTTGCCATCGCGCGGGGTTGCCGTGAGCGACCGGTTGGCCGCATAGGTCGTGACACCACTCGTGGCGTCGGTGAAGAGGATGTTCAAACCGCCGTTGCGCCCGTTGAACGCCGTTAGTGTGTGTTCGGCGCCGTCGTGCGTGAACCGCACACGGCCCGGTGCCTCGTAGACGTGGCTAAGCCCTTCCACGACCGCACCAACTGTCGTGGGGATGGGTGCGTCGAACGGCTCGTAGACGCCCTCCAACACCCACTGCTCCTGTGGTTCGTACGAGGGCACACCGCGAAAGTTCTGAAGCACGAGAGCCTTCGGATCGTGCACACGGATCAAATACCCGCCACGCCGTGCGACTTCGATCTCGAGGTCGCCGGCCTCGACGCGTGTACCCGGTCCGCTCTGGACGAGTTCGAACCGCTGTGGTTCTCCGTCGGTGCGCCAGTACGCCGCGTCGTCGTCCTGCCACCACACGCCCGGTAGGCCGTCATAGGCGCGAGGGGTCGTGTCCAGCCAGTCGAGCGAGACGAGCGCGAGCCACCCATAGGGGTCGGCCAGGCTCTTCTCCCGGTCGGTCTTCCAGGTCTGCCAGTCCTCCGCGAAGCCGCTCATGTCCAGGTGAACAGGGACGCTCTGGCGCGACTTCCCTGTTCCACAGGGTGAGACGACCTATCATCCGCCCATGAAGCCGATCCTGGGGGCGCTGGTCGTCGCGGTGGCGATGACCGCGTGCAGCGCCACTCCCGCGCCCGAGCCGGCCAGAAGACCGGAAACGACGGCTCCGCCATCCGCTCAGTCCGTCGACGAGCAGGACATCCGCAGCAAGTTCAGCCGCTTCGTCGTGGCTCTCAACGACAAGAACGACGACGCGCTCTTCTTGTGCACGCTCGACGCGTATGCCTTCGCGGAGTCGATGGTCCAGCACGCGGTCAGCAGCACCGAAGACCAGCTCGCG
Organism: Lentzea alba; assembly: GCF_011067745.1. Taxonomy (GTDB): domain Bacteria; phylum Actinomycetota; class Actinomycetes; order Mycobacteriales; family Pseudonocardiaceae; genus Lentzea; species Lentzea alba. Next base: position 697,590 of record NZ_JAAMPJ010000004.1, on the reverse strand, counting down.
CAGCTTCCGGTGGTGCACCGCCTTCAGGTCTACGAGATGCGGACGACGAACAGACCACTGGGCGTGTTCAGCGAGAGCGACGCACTGAGGCTCTTGACATTGGCCTCCCACGACCTCCTGAAGCCGACCGAACTGAGTGATGTGAAAGTCGAAGAGCCACGCGCCAGCGCGTTGGCGACGTTGCCCGGCTATGCGCCGGTACGCATCCCGTTCGGGCACGGCGTCAACGGCAAGTCGTGGGTCATCGACCTGGAAGCACTGTTCAAGGCACTCAGTGACGCGGTCGAGCTGAACGGGCTGACCGCCGACCAGTACGTCGACAAGTTGCTCGCCGAACGGTACGGCGCGCGTGCCGCCGAGCTGCGCAAACCGTTGAAGCCGTAGTCGCGCGTCCTGGTGTCGAACCAGGCACCCGAGGCTTATGAGGCCTGGGTGATCGCCGGATCCCGCGCGGTGGGGTGACCGACCGGACTCGCACCGGCTTCGACCAGGACCACAACCTGGCGCCTCGACTGCTTCGGCTTCGGTCACAGCTGCCCGTCGAGGACTCGAACCTCGATCTCCGCGTCCAGAGCGCGGCGTCCGTGCCAATTGGACCAACGGGCATGAAAAAAGCCGCCTCGTCGCGATGTGCGACGGGACGGCTCCCCGGAGTCATGAGTCAGCTCATGCCGAGGAGCACCAGACGTGCTGATGACGCATGTGTTGCATCACGGCTGGCTCCCTTCCTCCGGTTCGTCGAGATCCACTCTGACGGATGACGCGGCGGCCTTGCAACGCATTTAACCGCATCGCAAAAGTTTGCAAGATCGAGACGCGTTCTCAAGTAATCCTCATGTCGACTTGCGGAAAACTTTTGCAACGTCTTTCCTGGACCGCTGACACACCCCGTCGGAAGGCAAGGACATGTCCCAGGACTGGTGGCGGCACGCCGTCATCTATCAGGTCTACGTGCGCAGCTTCGCCGACTCGGACGGCGACGGTGTCGGTGACCTGCCCGGCATCCGCTCGCGCCTGCCCCACCTCCGCGACTTGGGCGTCGACGCGGTCTGGATCACGCCGTTCTACGCGTCTCCGATGGCCGACGGCGGCTACGACGTGGCGGACTACCGCGCGGTCGACCCGCAGTTCGGTGACCTCGACGACGTGCGCGCGTTGGTCGCGGACGCGCACGCGATGGGCATCCGCGTGATCGTCGACATCGTGCCGAACCACAGCTCCGACCAGCACGCGTGGTTCCAGGAGGCGCTGGCCGGACGCGGCCGTGAGCGGTACATCTTCCGCGAGGGCGTCGGCGACCAGCCTCCGAACGACTGGGAGTCGGTGTTCGGCGGGCCGGCCTGGACGCGGGTCGAGGACGGTTCCTGGTACCTGCACCTGTTCGCGCCGGAGCAGCCGGACCTGAACTGGGACCTGCCCGAGGTGCGCGCGGAGTTCCGCGACGTGCTGCGGTTCTGGCTCGACCTGGGCGTCGACGGGTTCCGGGTCGACGTGGCGCACGGGATGATCAAGGCGCCGGGGCTGCCCGACATCGGGCACGCCGACCAGCTCAAGCTGCTGGGCACGGAACCGTTGCCGTTCTTCGACCAGGACGGCGTGCACGAGATCCACCGCGAGTGGCGTGCCGTTGTGGACTCGTACGACGGTGAACGCGTGCTGGTCGCCGAGGCGTGGACGCCTTCTGCCGAGCGGACGGCGTTGTACCTGCGCGACGACGAGATGCACCAGGCGTTCAACTTCCACTACCTGACCGCGGAGTGGACGTTCGAGGCGCTGCGATCGGTGATCGACTCGTCGCTGGCGGCGGTCGCACCTGTGGGCGCGCCCACGACTTGGGTGCTGTCGAACCATGACGTGCAACGGCACGTGACGCGGTACGGCGGCGGCGAGACCGGTGTGCGACGGGCGCGCGCCGCGCTGGCGTTGATGCTGGCGCTGCCGGGATCGGTGTACCTGTACCAGGGTGAGGAACTCGGGTTGCCCGAGGTGCTGGACCTGCCGGACGAGGTGCTGCAGGACCCGATGTGGGAGCGTTCGGGGCACACCGAACGCGGCCGCGACGGCTGCCGGGTGCCGCTGCCCTGGTCCTCCACCGGCCCGTCGCTCGGGTTCGGCTCTGGCGGGTCGTGGCTGCCGCAGCCGGCGGACTGGGCGAAGCTCAGCGTCGAGGCGCAGACGGGCGACCAGGACTCGATGTTGTCCTTCTACCGCAACGCTTTGCGCGTCCGTCGCGAGCACCCGGCCCTCGGTGCGGGCGACGGTGTCACGTGGGTCGACGGACCCGCCGATGTGCTGTGGTTCCAGCGGGCCAACTTCTCGTGCGCGGTGAACCTGTCCGGGGAGGTCGTCTCGCTGCCGGATCCGGGGGCGGTGCTGCTGGCTTCGTCGTACTACGGGGTGCGTGACGGCCAGCTGCTCCTGCCGCCGGACACCGCGGTCTGGTGGGAACTCTGACCAGCGATTTTCCCTGATCGACAAAAACTGTCAGACCCCCTGAGTACGGTCCGTTCCTGTCAGCTTCGGGCCCGGCTCAGGGGGTACGGCAGTGCGCAGGTGGGAGCTCGTCGCGGAGGGTTCCGCGAAGTTCTGGGAGATCGAGCGGGACGGGTCCGCGGTGACCGTCCGGTTCGGACGGCTGGGGACGGCCGGGCAGACCCGGATTAAGGAGCTGGCCACCGCCGAGGCCGCGACCGCGCACGTCGCGAAACTGGTGGAGGAGAAGGAGAAGAAGGGCTACCGGAGCGTCGAGGCCGTTGCCGCCGCCGCGGTGCCGACCGCTCCGGCACTCGTTCCTGCTGCGGCTGTTCCTGCCGAACCTCCCCGCGACGAGGAAACGTGGATCATGCCCGCCGAGTGGCTGCGGCAGGCGTTCCGCCGAAGAGACGTGAGACCGTGGCCGAAGTTCGCGGTCGACCACGCCAAGGCGCAGATCCTCCGCGCCGAGACCGCCGAGCACGCCGACCGGGTCGCCGAGGTGCTGTCCCATCCGGACTCGGACCAGGACCTGGTGCGCGCCCTGCGGGACCAGCTCGCCGGCCGGCCCGATCCGCTGGGTGCCGCGGTGCTCGCGAGCGTGCCGATCAGCTCCACCTCGCCCGCGCACTGGTTGATCGAGGAGTTCGGCCTGCCGTTCGCCGCGGCGGCAGCCGTGCACTACTCGATGACAGTGATCCACAACTGGAAGGACTGGCAGACCGGGAACTGGTACGGCCACCACCTGAAGGTCTCTCAGCCGCACCATCTCGGCGACCAGGCCTACGAGGCCATCGCCCTGGCCGACGTCCGCACGGCGCTCGCGGTCACCGACGACGCGACGTACGACGCGGCGCTGGTGGAGCTCGAGAAGGTCGGCACCACGCCGTTCGGTCAGGTCGCGCGGGCGTTCCTCGCCCCGACGCGGCACGACTGGTTCGAGGAGGCGAACCTCGTCCGGTCGGGCTCGTACTGGATGGTGCACAGCTCCGCCAGCACGGTGGAACAGCTCGGCCGGCTGGGCCACGGGCACCTGATCTGGTCGCCACGCGGGATCTACACCGCGCTGTACGTCCTGGGTCCCGCTCTCGCACCGGTGCTCGACGCGGAGCTGCGCGCGAAGGTCGAGTGGTCGTCCGAGTGCCGCAAGCTGGCACTCGAGGTGCTGGCGGCGCTGCCGACCGACGAGGCGTTCCTGATGCTGCTGAACAAGGTGCGGGAACGGTACGTGCGCCCCGCGCTGCTGGCCGCGATGGAGGCGTTCCCGGCGCGAGCCGTCCGGCTGATGGCGCCGCGCGCGGACAGCGATCCCGACGTCCGCCACCTGCTGCGCCTGCACGTCCTGACGCACCCGGACCTCGAACTGCCACCGGGCACCGCGCTGCCCGCCACCGTGCCGGACGCACCGGCCGAGGCCCTGCCGCGGGTGCTCGCCCAGCCACCGTGGGAGCACCGCCGCCCGCAGCCGAAGCCCGTGGTGCTGAAGGACGTTCCGGTGCCGCCCGCCCACCTGGCGTGGCTGCCCGGCGAGCGGGAGGAGTGGCAGGAGCTGCGAGGCTGGTGGACAGGGCAGGTCCAGAACTGGAAGGCCCTGGCCGCCGCGATCAAGGCCCGCGACGGCCGCTACCACGACCACCGGCTGTTCGAGGCCGGACCGGAGGCGCTCGCCCGGCCGCTGCTCGCCGACTGGGTGCCCAGCGACACCTGGGGCAGCGAGGGCTGGGGCAAGCGGATCACGGCGCGGTTCGGGATGGACGCCCTGCCCGCGATGCTGCGACTCGCCGCGAGCAACCCGCACGTGTCCGGCGTGGTGCTGCTGCCGTTCGCCACGTCCGAGGTGGCCGCGCTGATGGCGGACTGGTTGGTGCGCCTCAAAACGGCCCGTGCGTTCGCCATCGCCTGGCTGGCCCGCCACGGTGAGGGCGCCGCTCGCCTGCTGCTGCCGCCCGCGCTGGGACCGGCCGGCCCCCGGCGCCACAACGCCGAGGCGGCGCTGCGTCACCTCCACCTGGAGACCGGCGTCGACGTCATCGCGATCGCCACGTCGCACAGCGCCGAGGCGGGTGCGGCCATCCGCACGCTGATCGAGATCGACCCGCTCGACGTGCTGCCCGCGAAACTGCCGGTGATCGGCGCCTGGGCCGACCCGCGCCTGCTGCCCCAGGTGCTGCTCGCGGACCGCGCCACCGCGTTGCCGGCGGACGCCGCCAAGAACCTCCTGACGACCGCCGCACTGTCCAAACAGGACGCTGTCTATCCCGGTCTGCCGCTCGCCGTCGAGGCGTGCGACCGCGCGTCGCTGGCGGAGTTCGCCTGGGCCGTCTTCGGTCGCTGGCAGGACGTGGACGCGCCGTCCAAGGACTCCTGGGTCCTGACCGCCCTCGGCTGGTTCGGCGACGACGACACGGTGCGCCGGCTCGCTCCGCTGATCCGCGCGTGGCCGGGCGAAAGCCAGCACGCCAGAGCCGTCGCCGGGCTGGACGTGCTCGCGCAGATCGGTACCGAGGTGGCCCTGACCCACCTGAACAGCATCGCGGAGCGGGTGAAGTTCAAGGGCCTCAAGGCCCGCGCGCAGGAGAAGGTGTCCGACATCGCCGCGGCCCTGGGTCTCTCGCGCGACCAGCTGTCCGACCGCCTGGTCCCCCGTCTCGGCCTGGACGACGCCGCCAGCCTGGTGATCGACTACGGGCCCCGCCAGTTCACCGTCGGCTTCGACGAACAGCTCAAGCCCTACGTCCTCGACCCCGACGGCAAGCGCCGCAAGGACCTCCCGAAGCCGGGCACGAAGGACGACCAGGCACTGGCACCGGCGGAACACAAACGCTTCGCCACGCTGAAGAAGGACGTCCGCACGATCGCCGCCGACCAGATCCACCGCCTCGAACGCGCGATGGTCGACCAGCGCACCTGGACCGCCGAGGAGTTCACCACGGTCCTGGTGGCCCATCCCCTGCTCTGGCACCTGGTCCGCCGTCTCGTCTGGATCACCGACGCCGGCCTGACCTTCCGCCTCGCCGAGGACCGCACGCCGGCCGGTCCCGAGGACGACGAGGTGACCTTGCCCGCCGCCGCCATCATCCGGGTGGCGCACCCGATCGACCTGACGGAGACGCTGCCGCTCTGGGGCGAGCTGTTCGCGGACTACGAGATCCTGCAGCCCTTCCCGCAGCTGAGCCGGCCGACGTTCGCCTTCACCCCCGGCGAGGACACCGTCCCGCAGCTGCGGAAGTACGTCGGCCACACCGTGCCGGTGGGCAAGGTCCTCGGTCTCACCAAACGGGGCTGGGTGCGCGGCGAACCCCAGGACAACGGGTGCGAATCGTGGATCACCCGTCCGCTGCCCGGCGGCGGCGCCCTGGTCGCCTCCCTGGATCCCGGCATCACGGTGGGCATGGTCGACCTGTTCCCCGAGCAGTCGTTCGCCGACATCTGGTACTCCGCGAGCGGCGAAGGCGACTGGACCGCGCCTCGGGGAGGCAGCCCGACCAACTTCGACGTCGACACCGTCACCGCCTCCGAGCTCCTCTCGGAACTGGAATCGCTGCAAGCGTGAACCGGCCGCAAATGACTCAGGAGGTACAGCAGGTGCGCAGGTGGGAGCTCGTCGCGGACGGCTCGGCGAAGTTCTGGGAGATCGGCCGGGACGGGTCCGCGGTGACCGTCCGGTTCGGACGGCTGCAGTCGAACGGCACGACCCAGACCAAGGAGCTCCCCACGCCGGAGGCGGCCGAGGCACACGTCGCGAAGCTGGTGGCGGAGAAGGAGAAGAAGGGCTACCGCCCGGTCGCCGAGGCACCTCCGGCCGCCGCACCGGCCCTCGCCGTCGACGAGGACACCTGGGTCGTGCCCAAGACGTGGCTGCGCGACGTGGTGCGGCAGAACGGCTTCGATCCGGCGCCGGTGTTCGCGGTCGATCCCGCGCTGGCCGAGCAGGCCCGGCAGCGCGCGGTCAAGCAGGTCGCCACGCTCGACCGGCTGCTGGCCGAGCCGAGCTCCGATCCCGAACTCGTGCAGGCTGTGCGGGAACACCTCGCCGGTCAGCCGAATCCCGTCGGTGCGGCGGCGATCGCCGTCATGACGAAGTGCGACCTGTCATCGGTGCACCAGTGGATCGCCGACCACGGGCTGGCGTTCGCGACCGAGGCCATGTTGGAGTCCATCGGCATCAGCGACTCCGCGATGTGGGACGCCACGGCGCGCGAGTGGTGCGACCCGCACCTGCATCGTCATAGCGCCAACGGGCACATCGCCGCCGAGAGCGTGCAGGCCAAGATGATCACGGCGTTGCGCTACGCCCTGGCCGTCGCGGACGACGCCGAACGCGGGGCGGCCGAGGCGGTGCTGGACGCGCGGACCGACGCCCTGATCACGCGGGCGTACCTGGTGCCCTCGCGCACGGACTGGTACGAGCAAGCGTGCCGGCAGCCGAACTACTCGATCAAGTGGTGGATGCTTCCTTGCAGCGCCAGCACCTACGACGAGTTCGTGCGGGCCGGAACCGGGGTGGCCAACGGGGCGTTCGTCCTGCACACCGCGGCGTACGTGCTGGGTCCGGCGATCGCGCCGTTGCTGGCTCTGGAGGTGGATCACGAGTACCACGGCTCGGACACCCGCAAGCAGGTGCTGAAGGCCCTCGCGGCGCTGCCCACGGACGAGGCGTTCACCATCCTGCTCGACCGGCTCAGCATGAAGTACGTGCGGCCCGCGCTGCTGTCGGCCATGGCCGCGTTCCCGGCTCGGGCGGCGAGGCTGCTCGGTGAACGCGCTTCCCGCAACAGCGAGGTGCGGCAGCTGCTCGGTGTGCACCTGAAGAGCCATCCAGACCTCGAAGCACCCGACGGGTTCACCCCGGTCGAGACCGCTGTGCTGCCCGAAGCGCCCACGGACGCGCTGCCGCTGCTGCTCGCCCGCCCACCGTGGCTCGACCGGCGCCCACCGGCGAAACCCGTGGTGGTCGGCGACGTGCCGGTGCCCGCGCCGTCGCTCGTGTGGGAGCCGGGTGAACGCGAGGAATGGCTGGCGTCCAGCTACTGGCACACCCACGAGACGTGGCAGCAGCTGTTGTCGGCCCACCAGGTCGGCCGGATCGGGCATCGCATGGTGCACCTGATGGAGTTGGCGCCCGCGGACGAGGTGCGGCACCTGCTGGCGGACTGGGACCCCAAGCTGACCTGGAGGGCCGAACCCACCGGCAAGCTGCTGGCAGCCAAGTTCGGTCTCGACGCCCTGCCTGTCCTGTTGCGGACCGTCGAGAAGAACTCGATCGCCGCCGTGATCCTGCTTCCCTTCGCCACGCCCGAGGTCGCCACGCTGATGGCGGACTGGCTCGTGCGGCTCAAGCAGGTGCGCAAGACCGCGCAGAGCTGGCTGGCCCGGCACCGCGACACGGCCGCCCGCTTCCTCCTTCCCGCCGCACTGGGCAAGCCGGGCGCCGAGCGGCGCAACGCCGAGGCCGCGATCCGCCACCTGCACGGACTGGGCGTGGACGTCGTGGCCGCCGCAGCCACACCTGAGGCAGCGGCGGGCGTGGAGGCGCTGTTGTCCGTCGACCCGCTCGACGTGCTGCCCGCCAAGCTGCCCGTGATCGGCGAGTGGGCCGACACCCGCCTCCTTCCCCAGGTCTTGCTGAGCGACCGCAAGCACGCGCTGTCCCCCGAAGCCGCACGCCACCTGCTGATGACCGCCGCGCTGTCCAAGCCCGGCGACCTCTACGCCGGACTGCCGATCGTCCGCGAAGCGCTCGACCGCGACTCGCTCGCGGAGTTCGCGTGGGCGGTCTTCGAGCGCTGGCAGGACGCGGGAGCGCCGTCGAAGGAGGGCTGGGCGCTGACCGCGCTCGGCTGGTTCGGCGACGACTCGACGGTCCGCGCGCTGTCGCCGTTGATCCGCAACTGGCCCGGTGAGAGTCAGCACGCCAGGGCCGTGACAGGCCTGGACGTCCTGGCCGACATCGGCACCGAGGTGGCGCTGTCCCACCTGAACGGCATCGCCGAGAAAGTGAAGTTCAAGGGCCTCAAGACCCGTGCCCAGGAGAAGGTCTCGCAGATCGCCGCGGAGCTGAACCTGTCCCGCGACCAGCTCGCGGACCGGCTGGTCCCGCGCCTGGGCCTGGACGACGAAGCCTCACTGGTGATCGACTACGGCCCGCGCGAGTTCACCGTCGGCTTCGACGAGCAGCTCAAGCCGTTCGTCCTCGACCCGGACGGCAAGCGCCGCAAGGACCTTCCCAAGCCCGGCGCGAAGGACGACCAGGAGCGCGCACCGCTGGAGCACAAGCGGTTCACGGCGTTGAAGAAGGACGTCCGCACGGTCGCCGCCGACCAGATCCACCGCCTCGAACGCGCGATGGTCGACCAGCGCACCTGGACGGCCGAGGAGTTCCACACCGTCCTGGCGGGTCACCCGTTGCTGTGGCACATCGTGCGCCGCCTGGTGTGGATCACCGGCGAGGGTTCGTCCTTCCGGCTGGCCGAGGACCGCACGCTCGCCGACGCGAGCGACGACGAGTTCACGCTCCCCGGCGACGCCACCGTCCGGGTGGCGCACCCGGTGGACCTCCAGTCCGTGCTGGAGCAGTGGGGTGAGATGTTCGCCGACTACGAGATCCTGCAACCCTTCCCGCAGCTGGGGCGGCCGCTGCACGTCCTTCCGCAGGGCGAGGACCTGTTGCCGCACTTGAAGAAGTACTGCGACATCGCCCGCCCCATCGGCAAGATCCTCGGCCTGACCAAGAAAGGCTGGGTCCGCGGCGAACCGCAGGACGCCGGCGTCGAGTGCTGGATCACCCGCCCGCTGCCCGCCGGCGGGGCCCTGGTCGCGTCCCTCGATCCCGGCATCGCGGTGGGCGCCATCGACGTCTTCCCGGACGTCAAGTTCACCGAGCTCTGGTACTCCACCGACGGCCAGGGCTACTGGTCCGCACAGCAGAACACCGCCGTGGAGGTCGACCCGATCACGGTGTCGGAACTGCTGTCCGAACTGGAGTCACTGCACGCCTAGCTCGCGTTATAGAGGATCTGAGTGGTTCTTTAAGCTGACGCTGAAGAATTGTCAGACCCCCTGAGTAACGTCCGTGGACATCGACTCCGTTTTCTGACCCCAGGGGGTACGGCAGTGCGCAGGTGGGAACTCGTCTCGGGCGGCTCGGCGAAGTTCTGGGAGATCGGGCAGGACGGCACCGCGGTGACCGTCCGGTTCGGACGGCTGGACACGCACGGCCAGACCCAGACCAAGGAGCTCGCCTCCCTGGAGGCGGCCGAGTCCCACGTCGCGAAGTTGGTGGCGGAGAAGGAGAAGAAGGGCTACCGCCCGGTCGCCGCCGCACCTCCGGTCACCACGGCCCCCGCAGCGACGCCCGTTGTCGTCGACGAGGACACCTGGGTGATGCCGAAAGCCTGGTTGAGAGACGTGGTGCGGCAGCGCGGTTTCGACCCGGCGCCGGAGTTCTCGGTGGACAGCGAAAAAGCGGCGGAAGCGCGGCAGCAGGTGGTCGACCAGTCCGAGACGATCGATCGCGCGTTGTCCGTGAAGGGCTCGAAGGAGGACCTGGTCAAGGCCGCCCGCGAGCACCTCGCCGGACAGGCAAATCCTGTTGGCGCGGCGGCGATCGCGGCCATCACGAAGTCGCCCCTGGCCTCCGTGCACGCCTGGATCGCCGACCACGGGCTCGCTTTCGCCGCCGCCGCGGCCGTCCAGTACATGAGTCTCACGTTCTCGGAGCAGTGGGACGAGCGGCGGGGCAAGTGGACCGGCATCTGCCTGCAGCACGTGCGCGACGGCTTCCAGACCTCGCTCACCGAACCGGAAGGCCAGCTGCTCACCGCCGTCCGGTACGCGATCGCGGTCGCCGACGACGAGTCGCGCGCGGCCGCGGAAGCCGCGTTGGAGAAGCTGGACAAGACGAAGGACCAGAAGGAGCTGCGGTCGTACCTGATGCCGGAACGGGCGGACTGGTTCGCCTGGGTGTGCAGGCAGCCCTACTCACCGAGCCGGTGGTGGATGCTGCCGAGCACCGCGCGCAGCGCCGAGGACTTCGAGAAGGCCGAGCAGTCGGTCACCAGGTCGGCATCTCTGTTGTACACGGCGGTGTACGTGCTGGGCCCGGCGATCGCGCCGCTGCTCGCGGAAGGGCTCGACTCCGACATGTACTACCAGCGTGCGGACGGCCGCAAGCAGGCGTTGAAGGTGCTGGCGGCCCTGCCCACCGACGAGGCGTTCACGATCCTGCTCGACCGGCTGGACCAGAAGTACGTGCGCCCGGCGGTGCTGTCCGCGATGGCCGCGTTCCCGGCGCGGGCAGCCCGGCTGCTGGCGGACCGGGTGTCGTCGAGCGACGACGTCCGGCGGCTGCTGAGCGCGCACCTGATGTCGAACCCGTCGCTCGAGGTGCCGGCGGAGGCCGCCGCGGTGCTGGCCGAGTCGGAGGCGGACGTCGTGCCGGTAGCGAGCGCGGATCAGCTGCCGTCGCTGCTGGCGTCGCCGCCGTGGCTGAACCGCCGCAAGCAGGTGAAGCCCGTGGTGCTGAAGGACTTGCCGGTGCCGGAGGGGGCCGTGCGGTGGGAGGCGGGCGAACGCGAGCAGTGGCTGGAGGCCGGCGCCGAGTGGCTGCAGGACCCCGACGACTGGAAGAAGCTGCTCGCGGAGTACAAGGCGGGCAAGATCGGCTATTACCACCACGAGCTGTTCCTCCTCGCTCCTGATGACGAGGTGCGCCCCCTGCTCGCGGACTGGCAGCCGGTCTTCAGCTACGGCGTCGAGGAGTGGGGCAAGAACATCGCCGCGCGGTTCGGCGTCGACGCCGCGCCCGCGCTCCTGCGGCACGTCCAGAGCTCCCCCGGCGGCACCGGCGTGGTGCTGCTGCCCTTCGCCACGCCCGATGTGGCCGCCGTGATGGCCGACTGGTTCGCCCGGACCAAGCAGCCCCGCCGCTGGGGCGTCGAGTGGCTGGCGCGCCACCGCGACCACGCCGCCCGCCTGCTCATCCCCGCGGCCGCCAGCAAGCCGGGCATTCCTCGTCGCAACGCCGAGACGGCGCTGCGCCACCTCAAGAGCCTCGGCGTGGACGTGGCCGCCATCGCCGAGGAGTGCGGCGCGCGGGCGGCGATCGACGTCGTGCTGTCCGTCGACCCGCTCGACGTGCTGCCCGCGAAGCTGCCGGTGATCGGCGAGTGGGCCGACACCCGCCTGCTTCCCCAGGTCCTGCTGAAAGACCGCAAGCACGCCCTGTCCCCCGAGGCCACTGGTCACCTGCTGATGACGGCCGCGCTGTCCAAGCCCGGTGACGTCTACGCCGGCCTGCCGATCGTCCGCGAGGCGCTCGACCCCGCGTCACTGGCGGCGTTCGCGTGGGCCGTGTTCGAGCAGTGGCAGAAGGCGGGCGGCCCGTCGAAGGAGAACTGGGCGCTGACCGCGCTCGGCTGGTTCGGCAACGACGACACGGTCCGCGCGCTGGCCCCGGTGATCCGCAACTGGCCGGGCGAGAGCCAGCACGCCAGGGCGGTCACGGGCCTGGACGTGCTCGCGGACATCGGCACCGAGGTCGCGCTGTCCCACCTGAACAGCATCGCGGAGAAGGTGCCGTTCAAGGGCCTCAAGACCCGTGCCCAGGAGAAGGTCTCGCAGATCGCCGCGGAGCTGGGCCTGAGCCGCGACCAGCTGTCCGACCGCCTGGTCCCGCGCCTCGGCCTCGACGACGCCGCGACCCTGGTCATCGACTACGGCCCGCGCAAGTTCACCGTCGGCTTCGACGAGCAGCTCAAGCCGTTCGTCCTCGACCCAGACGGCAAGCGCCGCAAGGACCTCCCGAAGCCGGGCACGAAGGACGACCAGGAACTGGCCCCGCTGGAGCACAAGCGGTTCACGGGGCTGAAGAAGGACGTCCGCACCATCGCGTCCGACCAGATCCAGCGCCTCGAACGGGCCATGGTCGACCAGCGCACCTGGACGGCCGAGGAGTTCCATACCGTGTTGGCCGCGCACCCGTTGCTGTGGCACCTGGTCCGCCGCCTGGTATGGATCACGGCCGACGGCGAGTCGTTCCGCCTGGCCGAAGACCGCACGCTCGCAAGCGCCGAGGACGACGAGTTCACGTTGCCCGAGAGCGCAAGCGTTCGCGTCGCTCACCCGGTGGACCTCCAGGACGCCGCGCACGCCTGGGGTGAGGTGTTCGCGGACTACGAGATCCTGCAGCCCTTCCCGCAGCTGGGTCGCCCGGTGCACCTCGTGCCGACCGCGGATCTCCTTCCCCACCTGAAGAAGTACTGCGACATCGCCCACCCCATCGGCAAGATCCTCGGCCTCACCAAGAAGGGCTGGGTCCGCGGCGAACCGCAGGACGCCGGTGTCGAGTGCTGGATCACCCGCCCGTTCCCCGGCGGCGGCGCGCTCGTCGCGCGCCTCGACCCCGGCATCGCCGTCGGCGCGATCGACGTCTTCCCCGAGGTCAGCTTCACCGACGTGTGGTTCTCGCCCAGCGGCCACGGCGCGTGGTCCGCGCCCCAGAACGCGCCGAGCACCTTCGACGTCGACCCGATCACCGTCTCCGAGCTCCTTTCCGAACTGGAGTCCTTGCGGTCATGACCAGCACTCAGACCATGCAGCGCCCGCCCGCCGAGGTGCGCTACGCCGACGAGCTCGCCCGGCTGCGCGACGGCGACACCGCGCCCAAGCCGCCGGGCTGGGCGTTGAGCCTCGACGCCGCCCGCAGGTTCGTGGTGGGCGACGAGAAACGCGGTATCACCAAGAAGTTCGTGGGCGATCCGTCCCTTGTGGACAGAGCGCTGGTCACGCTGGCCACCAGCCGCGGCCTGATGCTCGTCGGCGAGCCCGGCACCGCGAAGTCCCTGCTGTCCGAACTGATCGCGGCGGCGGTCTGCGGCGAGTCGACGCTGACGATCCAGGGTGGCGCGGCGACCACCGAGGACCAGATCAAGTACTCGTGGAACTACGCGTTGCTGGTCGCGGAAGGGCCGTCGCCGCGGTCGCTCGTGCCGGCGCCGATGCTGCGGGGCATGGCCGAGGGCAAGATCGTGCGGTTCGAGGAGATCACCCGCTGTCCGCTGGAGGTGCAGGACTGCATGCTGTCGATGCTGTCCGACCGCGTGATGGCGATCGGGGAGCTGAACGGCCCGGACGGCATGGTGTTCGCGCAGGACGGGTTCAACGTGATCGCGACGGCGAACACGCGCGACCGCGGCGTCAACGAGATGAGTGCGGCGCTCAAGCGGCGGTTCAACTTCGAGACGGTGTTCCCGATCGCGGACTTCGACACCGAGCTCGCGCTGGTCGAGCAGGAGGCGGCGAAGCTGCTGGAACGCTCCGGGGTGGAGCTCGCCCCGAAGCGGGACGTGCTGGAGGTGCTCGTCAAGACGTTCCGCGATCTGCGGGAGGGCAACGACCGGCTCACCACCGTCATGAGCACGGCGGAGGCGGTGTCGGTGGCGCACGCGGTCGGGCTGCGCGGCTGGTTCCTGCGCGGCGAGGCGGGATCGGCCGCGGACGTCGTCGAGTGCCTGGCGGGCACGGCGGCCAAGGACAACGCCGAGGACCTGGCGCGGCTGCGCCGGTACCTGGAGCAGCACGCGCCGCGCCGCAAGGGGAAGCAGTGGCAGGAGCTGCACCGGGCCCGGCACCTGCTGCCCGGCTGATGGGGGCCGTGTTCGTCGGCGTCCGGCACCACAGTCCCGCCTGTGCCCGGCTGGTCGCCGACACCATCCAGACCCAACGGCCCGCGTACGTGCTGATCGAGGGGCCGGCCGACTTCAACGAGCGCATCGACGAGTTGCTGCTGGGCCACGAGCTGCCGGTGGCGTTGTTCAGCTACTCGGACGAGCACTCGTCGTGGTCGCCGTTCTGCGACTACTCGCCGGAGTGGGTGGCGATCACCGAGGCACGCCGGTGCGGGGCGGAGGTCAGGTTCATCGACCTGCCCGCGTGGCACGAGGCGTTCCGGGACGTCAGCAACCGCTACGCCGACGCGGAGCTGCGGTACGCCGAGGTCGTCGAGCGGTTGTGCCGGGAGTTCGCGGTCGACAACGTGGACGTGCTGTGGGATCACCTCTTCGAGTGCGAGGACGAGCCGAAGGGCATGGCCGAGTACTTCGACCTGCTGCGCGGCACGGCCACGGCCGACGACGGCGACTCGGCGCGCGAGGAGTACATGGCGCGCTGGGTGCGGGCGGCGGTGCGGCACGCGGGTGACCGGCCGGTGGTCGTGGTGACCGGCGGCTTCCACACGCCCGCGCTCAAGGCCAAGCTCGACGGCAGCACCGAATGGCCGGACGTACCGGAACGCGACAGGGGTGCGAGCTACCTCGTGCCGTACTCGCACGCACGGCTGGACGCGTTCACCGGCTACCAGTCGGGCATGCCGTCGCCCGGCTACTACCAGCAGGTCTGGGAGAACGGGGCGCGGCGCGCGGCGGACTGGCTGGTGGAGTCGGTCGCCACGAGGCTGCGCAGGCGGCAGCAGCCGGTGTCGACGGCGGACCTGATCGCGGCACACACCCAGGCCGGCGCGCTGGCGCGGTTGCGCGGGCACGAGAACCTGGCGCGCACCGACGTGCTGGACGGGCTGACCAGCGCGTTGATCTCCGAGGACCTGACGCAGCCACCGCCGTGGACGCGGCGTGGCACGCTGCAGCCCGGAGCGCATCCCGCGTTGATCGAGATGATCGGGGCGTTGCGGGGCGGCAAGGTCGGCCGGCTGCACCCGGACACGCCGGCACCACCGCTGGTCGGCGCCGTGCAGGAGCTGCTGCGGGCGCACGGGCTCGACCAGGAGGGCAAGGTCGCGCTCGACCTGACGGACGCGGAAGCGTTGGAGCGCAGCAGGATCCTGCACCGGCTGCGGGTGCTGCGGATCCCCGGCTTCGAGCGCACGAGCGGGCCGTCGGAGGGCGCCCAACCCCGGCTGGACGAGCAATGGGTGCTCCGCCCGACCGACGAACGGCTGGCGGCGTTGATCGAGGCCGCCGAGAACGGTGCCACGCTGGAGGAAGCGGCCGGGGTGGCGCTGGAACGCCGGTCGCGGGATGCCGACCTACGGCAGCTCGCCGGGATCCTGTTCGACGCGGTGCTCTGCGGGATCTCCACGCTGTCCGGCCGGGTCACGCTGTCGCTCACCGAGGGCGTCCGGGAGACCGGCGACCTCGCGGCGCTGGGTCACGTGCTCAGCGGGGCGCTGGGCCTGTGGCGGCACGACAGGTTGTTCGGCACGAAGAAGGATCCGTTGCTGGGCAGCGTGATCGACACGGGCACCGCCAGGGTGCTGTGGCTGGTCGAGGGCCTGCACGGCGGTCCGGCACCGGCTGATCCGCACCGGCTCAAGGCGATGGCGGCGACCAGGGACGCGGTGCTGCACGCGAAGTCCGCGCTGTCCCTGGACACGGCGGACGTCACGGGCGTGGCGACCCGCGTGAGCAACGACGTGCAGGCACCGCCGGATCTGCGCGGTGCCGCGCTCGGGCTTGCGTGGACGCTGGGCTCCCAGCCGGACGTGCGGAAGGTCCGCGGCATCGAGGCGCTCGGCGACTGGCTGGCCGGGTTGTTCGCGGTGGCGCGCGAAGAGGTGCTGGCGAGCCCCGGCCTGGTCGGGGTGCTGGACGAGCTGGTCAGCGCGATGACCGAGGACGAGTTCCTGGTGGCGCTGCCCGCGTTGCGGCTCGCCTTCAGCTACTTCCCGCCCAGGGAACGGGAGACCATCGCGGCCACAGTCCTCGACCACCGCGGCGTCGAGGGCGACGCGAGGGGTCTCACGAAGCTCGACGTTGATCCGATGATCGTGGCGGAGGCACTGGCTGTGGAACGACGCGTCGACGCGCTGCTCACCAAGGGCGGGCTGGCATGACGGATCCAGTGCCACGACCACCAACCATCGCCGCGTCTTCCGGCGCTCAGCAGGGCACCTCGCGGCACCCGTCTGAACGTCGAAATACGAGGCGAAGGCTGACGGACATGGAACGCTGGCGGCTGATCCTCGGCGAACCCGCGTCGCGGTGCGCCGGCGGCCTGCAGGGCGAGGCGGCGCGCCGGGACGCCGCGCTGGAGTGGCTCTACGGGCGCGATCCCGAGCTCGCCGAACGCGGTGTGCGCAAGGGCGGCAGCGAGGACTCGGTGCTGCAGACCGTGGACTGGCTGGACGAGGTGCACACCCTGTTCCCGAGGGAGACGATCGAACGGCTGGAGCGCGACGCGGTCGAGCGGTACGAGATCACCGACATCGTCACGGATCCCGATGTGCTGCAACGGATCGAGCCGAACCCGGCACTGCTGCGCGCGGTGCTGCGGACCAAGCACCTGATGAACCCGGACGTGCTCGCGATGGCCCGCAGGATCGTCGAGGCGGTGGTCAAGCAGCTGATGGAGAAGCTGAAAACCGAGGTGCGCACGGCGTTCAGCGGGACGCGGTCGCGGCGGCCGAGCATTCACAAGAACTCGCGCAACTTCGACTTCCGCGCCACGATCAGGGCGAACCTCCAGCGCTACCAACCGGAGGAGCGCAAGCTCGCGATCGAGCACCCGAAGTTCGTCTCGCGCACCAAGCGGCACGTCGAGCAGTGGCAGGTCGTGCTGCTGGTCGACCAGTCCGGGTCGATGACCAGCTCGGTGATCCACTCGGCGGTCACGGCGGCCTGCCTGTGGGGGTTGCCCGGCCTCAGGACGCACCTCGTCGCCTTCGACACCAACGTGGTCGACCTGACGTCCGACGTCACCGACCCGGTCGAGCTGTTGATGAAGGTGCAGCTCGGCGGTGGCACGGACATCGCGAAGGCCGTGGCGTACGGGGCCGGGCTCGTCGACAGTCCGCGCCGGGCGATCGTCGCGATCATCAGCGACTTCTACGAGGGCGGCAACGAGGCGCACCTCGTCCGCACGGTGAAGGGCATGTGCGAGCAGGGCACCCACGTCCTGTGCCTGGCGGCGCTGGACGACGAGGCGAACCCGGTCTACGACAAGGCACTCGGGCAACGCCTCGCGAACGTCGGCGCCCACGTCGGCGCGATGACCCCCGGCCAGCTCGCCGAATTCGTCGCGGAGAAGCTCAGATGACCAGACCCGACCTGCTGGCCCTCACCCCGGACGCGCTCGCGGCGCTGGCCAACCGCGGGCTGGTGAAGCGCGCCGCCAAGGAGCTCGACGCGGGTGTCGTCCCGGCGCTCGACACCGACCCGGCCGGTGCCGTTCAGGGCAAGTTCCCGGACGGCACCACGACCACGTTGCCGCCGAACACCACCCTCGACGCGGCGCGGTGCAGCTGTGGCGCGACTGGGGTGTGCCGGCATCGCATCGCGGTCGTCCTCGCGTACCAACGCACTCAGGAGACCACCGCACCGGCCGAGCTGTGGTCGCCGGGCGCCGTCACCGACGAGGACCTGACGGCGTTGATGGGCGAACGCACGCTGCGCCGCGCCCGCCGGGCGTTGCAGGCCGGCTACCGCGCGAAGCTCCGCCATCCGACCGCGGCAGACCAGACCGCCCAGGCCGAACTCCCGACGTGCACGGTGACGTTCCTGGTGCCCGGCGACCTGTCCTACGTCCACACCGACGCGGTGAACAAGGACGAGGCGACGGCGCTGGCGGTGTGGGCGTTCCGCGAAGCCGACGCTCAGAGCGGTGACACCAAGAACAGGGACACCGTGGACGTGGGTGGATCTCCCACCACCGCAACGGATCTGACCGCCGTCACCGATCTGCTCGACCAGTTGCTGCTCGACGGCGCGACCAACGCGAGCGAGGTGCTGGACGTCGCGTGGCAACGCCTGCACCGCGACCTCACCGCCCAGCGCCTGCACTGGCCGGCCGCGGTGATCACCGACCTGCTCGCCCAGTTGGCCGCCTATCGCCGACGCGGCGCGGACTACGAGGCAGAACACTTCGCCGCCCTGCTGACCGAACTGCACGCCCGCACCACGGCGACCGGAGCGCGCGCCGAGGTCCTCGGTCCGGACGAACCCGCGGAGACGCCGCTCAAACGGGTCCGCCTCACCGCGCTGGGCGCTCGGCTGCGCACCGCCACCACCGCCGACGTCTACTTCGCCTCCGGTGACGTCGTGCTGGTGCAACGCGACACCGCCGTGCGCACCGGTCAGCGCCTGGCCGCGTCGAACGTGGTCTCCGAGTCGGCGACCCGCAGCGCGAGCCGCGCGGTCACACTGAAGACCAGCCGGGTCGCCAAGACCTCGCTCACGCCGGTCGGCACGGCGTGGGACCACCTGCCGCAGGCGCTGGTCATCAGCGACTACGACGCGACCGCCGCACATCTGGCCGAACTGCCGCCACGGCAGGTGCGCGCGAGGGTCGAGGCGGAGCTGGTCCGCGCGGTCCGCGTCACCGAGGTGTCCGACCTGGCCTACGATCCCGCCGCCCAACGCCTGACAGCGACGCTGCACCACGCCGGCACCACGTGCGTTCTGGAAGCGACCCATCGGGCGGTGGCACCGAACGCGCTCGACGCGCTGGCGGCGGCGTTGCACGCCGGCCCGACGACGATCACCGGTGCGGTGCGACGGCATCGTGGCACGCTCGTCGTGGCACCGCTGGGCGTGCACACCTCCGCCGGAGTCGTGGTGCCGGACCTGGCGACGGACACGTCACCGCAGCCGTTGCCGCCGGGTGTCACGGCGACCGATCCGTTGAGCGCGGCGGTCGACAGCGCGGTGGCGGTGTTAGCCGAGGCCGTGCATCGAGGCCTGGACCACCTCCCGCACGGCCTGCTCGCCCGCACGCGCGAGGTCGCCGCGCGCCTGCACCGCACGGGGCTGCGTTCGGCGGCGGCCCAAGTCACGGCGTTCGCCGACGCCCCGGCCTCGACCACCTGGCTCAGCGCGTACCTGAGACTTCTGGTCACCGCCGATGCCCGGTAGCGCGACCGAGGACGTGGGGTCGATGCGTTGCGACAACACGTAGTCCTCGGCGGCCTCGGACACCCGTCCGAGCCGTTCCAACACGAACCCGCGGAGGTAAGCCGCTCGAGCCGCACCACAACCACCCAATGACACCCCACGGCCGTAGGCCTCCAGGGCGTCCTCCAGGTGTCCACTCGCCGCCAGCGCGTCGCCGAGCAGTGCCCACGTCCTGTCGTCACCGGGGCTGAGCTCGACGAGCTCGTCGGCGTACCCGACCGCGCGCTGTCCCAGGCCGACGGTCAGGTGGGTCCGCACGAGGAAGCAGTACAGGGCATAGGCCTCGTCGGCCCAGGCCAGCCGGTCAATCTCGGCGGAGCCCGGCGTGATCGCGGTCAGGCCGTCCAGCGCCCGCCCGAGCAACCGGTGTGTCTCCACGACGTCCCGCCGCACGAAGGGAACGGCGGCGATCGCCCGGTGCAGCCGCACCTGCTGGAGCGCTGCGGTGAACCCGGACGACGGCAGTTCCGACGCCGCCTTCATCGCGAGCGCGGCGGCGGCCTGCATCGACGTGGAGTCGGCACCGCGGGCGGCGTTGCGGAACACCACCAGCAACGCCAGATCCCGCCGGGTCTCGGCGGGAAGTCCGGACCGGGCGCCGCGCAACGCCATCGCCTCCACCGCGGAGGCCGGCAGATGGCACCGCAGCACCGCGAGCTCTTCCAGGGCGAGCTCGGGCGAGAGCACGTGCTTGCGCGGGTCGATCACCGACAGGCCGATCACCGTGGCGGCGCGCTGGGGATATCCCAGGCGCAGCAACAGATCACAGGCGACGCGGCGTTCGGCCGTGCGCAACGAACCGAGGGTGCGTTCGTGGACGCGCCACCACAGTTCGGAGGCCAGGTCGACGGGGAACGTCGTCATGTCGGCGCCGACGCCGTCGAGCCGGCCCCAGCTCGCCGCGGTGAGCAGCCGGAGCTGGGCGGACGGCGGGGGTTCGAAGCGCGGCACGCCCGCCGACGCGCCGACGACGAACGCCGACGCCATCGCGTGGGTGATCCGCGCGTGCAACGAGGAGGTGGGGCCAGGACTGGAAAGACCCGCGTAGACACCGCAGGCGACCGGGACCTGAGCGGTGCGCAGGGCGCGCAGCCGGGTGGCCAGCGCGCGGGGACTCGGGTCGGTGCGGTACCGCGGCATCGCGGTCATGCGGGCCTCCCAGGTTCAGTTCAGCAGTTCCCAGCCGCGTCTGGTCAGGCGGTGGCGGACCGACCTGCCGTTGCGGTGGGTGGAGACGAATCCCGCGGTGCGCAGGGCGGTCGCGTGCTGCGACGCCGTCGGCAGGCTGATGCCCACGTGCTTGGCGAGTTCGGTGGTGGTGCGTTCGGAGGTCAGCGCCCGCAGCACCAGCGTCCGGGTGCGCCCGAGGGCCAGTTCGAGGCTGGCCCCGCTCGGCTGCGGTGTCGCCACCGGGTAGAACAGCAGCGGCTGCGGTTCGGCGAACATCGACACCGCCGGGCGGGTCAGCCCGTTGAGCACCGGCACGATGAGCATCCCCGAGCCGCGCAACGAGATCTCGGTGTCCCAGCCCAGTTCGACGTGCAGCGCGGGCGAGGTCCACGAGATCGACGGGTGCAGGTGGCCGAGCAGGTCCCCCAGCCCGCGCGTCACCGCCTGCGACGACCGCAGCCGCACCTCGGCGTCGAACGCCTGGCGCGTCTGCGGCCAGTTGTTCCCGAGCAGGTCGCGGAAACCCGAGTTGAACGCCGACCGCAGGTCCTGGCGCGAGGTCGGGGTGCCGGCCGCGAACGACCGCAGCCACGGCGACGTCGTGCCCAGCATGCTCGCGATCTGGTCGCGCACCCGGTTCGAGGGCACGTCGAGCACCTGCCGCACGGCCTCGTCGAAGTCGGGGCGCGCGGAGTTGAAGAAGTCGGGAATGAACCGGCCCGGCCGGACCAGTTCGGCGAGCGGGCGGATCTGCGGCAGCAGCAGGCGGTCCCAGTTACCGCTGTGCACGGTGAACACCAGTTCGTACATCGGCAGCGGTGCCGACGCGAACCGGGTGCGCGCCAGATCTTCCAACTCGAAGAGAATCGTCAACCCGCGGCCCTTGGGCGCGGATTCGGACAACACGATCGGCATTTGCTTCCCCCCGGAGTGCAACCACTTCCGACGGTACGCAGATCTCGTTGTCCGGTGTCAGCGCTGTTCCACTTGACAACGTTCGGCGGACAAACTCAAACAACCGGCCCGGTCTGCTCGGTGAGCTTCAGCAGCAGGTCACGGGTCTGCGCGCGTTCTTCGGACGTCTCCTGGTCCCGCCACAGCAGATCGGCGAGCGTCACCCCGTCGAGTGCACGTGAAATGAGATCGGCACGCTGCGGATGCAACCCGTCGGAATCGGTTTGCTGCCGCCAGCGGGTCGCCGCGACGTCCAGCCGCTGCTGCAGTTCCGGGACGCCGAGCAGCGCCGTTACGACAGACGGGTGAGACCACAGACCGGCCGGTTCGAACGTCGCCCGGATGTGCGCGCGGGTCCACCGGCCGGGGGTGTCCTCCGGTTCCAGGAGTCGCGCGACGGTCGCGTCGTAGTGCTCGAACCACTCGTCGATCAGGCCGACGATCAACGCCTGCTTGCTGCGGAAGTGATGCAGCAGCCCGCCTTTGGACACGCCGGCTTCCTTGGCCACCGCGTCGAGGCTGACGGCGGGGCCGTGCGTGATCAACGCGCGCGCGGCCGCCTCGATCACTTCACGGCGGGTACGGGGTGCGTTGCGCTGTTCTCCGGGCACGCGATCAACCTATCCGTTTGCCTAACCGACCGTCTGGACGGTACGTTACTTTACGGACCAGATGGTCGGCAAAGGGAGAGTGCCATGCGGAAGTGGGCAGGACTGGGCGTGCTCGCACTCGCGTTGTTGTTGATCGCCGTCGACGGCACGGTGCTGGCTCTGGCGCTGCCCGCGCTGCAGCAGGACCTGGCGCCCTCCGCCGCGCAGGTGCTGTGGATCGGCGACATCTACTCGTTCGTGCTCGGCGGCCTGCTCGTCACGATGGGCACCCTGGGCGACCGCATCGGACGCAAGAAACTGCTGCTGACGGGCGCCGCGGGGTTCGGCGCGGCGTCACTGCTGGCCGCCTTCGCCCCGTCGGCCGAGTGGCTGATCGTCGCTCGCGCCCTGCTCGGCGTGGCGGGCGCGACGATCATGCCGTCGACGCTGTCGATCATCCGCAACCTGTTCACCGACCCGGTCGAGCGCACGCGCGCGGTGGCGGTGTGGGCGGCGATGGCCACGGCGGGCGCCGCGCTGGGCCCGTTGGTCGGCGGCGTGTTGCTGGAGCACTTCTGGTGGGGCTCGGTGTTCGTCATCAACCTGCCGGTGATGGCGCTGCTGCTCGTGTTCGGCGCGTGGTGGCTGCCGGAGTCGCGCGACCCGTCACCCGGACCGTTCGACCTGGTGTCGGCCCTGCTGTCGGCCGTAGGCGTGGTGCCGCTGGTGTACGCGATCAAGGAGGTCGCGCTGGTCGGTCCGACGTGGACCGCACTGTTGGCCGGGCTGGTGGGCGTGGCCGGGCTGTGGCTGTTCGTGCGACGGCAGCAGTCGTCCGCGCACCCGATGATCGACGTGGCGCTGTTTCGCAAGCCCGCGTTCAGCGGTGCCGTGGGCGCGACCATGATCGCGGTGTTCGCCCTGACCGGCCTGGTGTTCTTCCTGTCGCAGTACTTCCAGAACGTGCTGGGCTACTCGCCGCTGGAAGCCGGGCTGCGGGAACTCCCGCTCGGACTCGCCGGCATGGCCGTGATCGCGGTGATCGGCCCGGTGGTGCGGCTGCTCGGCACGGGTCGGGCGATCGCCGCCGGTCTGCTCGTCAGCGCCGGCGGGCTCACGATCGTCGGCTTCTCCGCGGGGTACGGCGCGATCGCGGTGGCGCTGGTGGTGCTGGGCGCCGGCGTCGGCCTCGCGTTGACGCTGACGACGGACGCGGTGGTGTCAGCAGTGCCCGCGGACAAGGCCGGTGCGGCGTCGGCGGTGTCGGAGACCGCCTACGAGCTGGGCGCGGCCCTGGGCATCGCGGTGCTCGGGACGGTGCTGTCGGCGTGGGCTCGCGCGGGCACGTTCACCGAGGCGATGCAGGGAACGTCGCTGGTGGCGGCCGCACTGCTGGCTCTCGCCTCGTTCGTCGCGTACCGGCTCATCCCGAGCTCCACCAGCCGGCCGATCAAGGTCGGGGTGAGCTGAGGACGTCGTCGCCGATCATGAGCACGGCCGCCGGCTCGATCCGGGCCAGGACGTCGAGCACCGGAGTCCACTTGCCGAGGCGCAGCACGGCGGCGATGAGCCTGCGCGCCTCGGACCACGGGCTCCGCGCCGCGATCCCTGCCAGCACTTGCGCGCTCAGTTCGGCGTCGTTGATCGTCCCGGCGATGGCTCGCGCCCGCGCCAGGTCCACCGCGGACGCCAGCCCCGCCAGTGCGCGGTCACGCCAGCGGGAGATCACGATCGTGCGCACCACCGCTTCGGCCTCGCTCAGGTCTCCAGATCGTGCCAACGCCGTCACGACCTCGGACAACGCGATCGCCTTCTGCTCGGTGAACGTGATCGCGCCGCAGCAGGTCAGGGCCGTCGTCGCGAACCGTCGCGCGACGGCACCTCGAGCAACCGCGGCCAGGTCGGCGAACGCCCTTGCGCACCAACGGGGATCGGCGATCTGTTCGATGATCGTTTCACCGCGTTCGACGTCACCGCGGCGGACCGCCGCCACACCGGCGGCGATCAGGGCCTGAGCACGACGCGATTCGCCGTTGACCGTCACGGCCACCGATTCGGCGCGATCCACGTGGCCGGTGGTCGCCAACGCCACGGCCAGGTCGGTCAACGCCTGGTCTCTCCAGTCGTCGTGGCCGATGGCGCGGGCGAACGACTCGGCGCCGGAAGCGTCGCCGAGCAGAGCCATGCCTGCCGGAACTCCCGCCCACACGGCCGCTTGCTCCCGTGAGGTGAGGACAGCACCGACCACGACCTGCAACGTCGCCAGGATCCTGGCGGCCGCCGCGCTGTCACCGGCCCGCGCCGTGGCGAGGTAGAGCGCGACGAGCGCGTTCGCCCGCCAGAACGGCTCGGCGATGGTGCCCGTGACCTCCTCCGCCCTCTCCGACTCGCCCCGTGCCGCCATCAGCGCGACCAGTCCCGTCAGCGCCCTGCCCTGTTCGCGGGCGTCCTCGACGACGTCGGCCAGCTGCCGTGCACGCGTGAGATCGCCGGCCACCGCAACCGCCTTGAGCAGTGCGATCAGGTCCTCCGCCTGGTACCGCACGGGACTGGCCAGCTGCGCGAGTTTCTCCGCTTCGGCCGCGAGAGCCTCCGCACGCGCTCGGTCGCCGGCCACGGCGATGGGGATGATCATCTCGGTGAGCGCGCGGGCTCGTTGGCGCGGGTTGAGAACGAAGCGGGCCACACGTTCGGCATCGGCGAGGTCGCCTTTGTCGATCAAGGCCCGCACCACTTGCCCCAGCGCCCTCCACTGTCGTGGCCCTCGTGGGATCGCCCGAGCGAGTCTTTCCGCATCGGCCAGCTTGTTCTCCGACAGAGCCTTCGTCACGTCGTCGCTCGAATGGTTGCTCGAACGCCCCGATGCTTTGTAGGACTGCAGCACTCGCTCGGTGCGTGCGACGTTGGTCAAGGTGCCGCTCTGAGGATTCGGAAGCTTGTGCGCGCTTGCGAACACCCTCGTCTCCGCGTCGGGGTGGTCGATGGTGCGCGCGATCCTCCTCGCCGTGGCGACATCACCGGCGGCCGCGACCGTCCGTGCCACGTCGATCAACGCACTCACGCGCTGAGCGGCGGCCGGTAGCGACCACGCCAGCGCCTCCGCCCTCGAGTGGTGCCCGAGATGGGCCCACGCCTGTGGAAGCTCTGGCGGGATGAACAAGCTCCGCTCGTGCAGTTCCGCGCGATAGATCACCAAACGCATCATCGGCAGCAGGTCAGGAGGGTCCTGGGCGTTCAAGACCTGCTGGACGGCCGCGATCTCGGTGATCGCCGCGCCGTTGCCGCCGGTCAGGTCCAGCATGCGGTGGTGACGGGGCCGGTCGAGCGCGCAGGCCAGCATCCGCGCGACGTCACCGGTTTCGTGCAGCAGCCGGAAGTAGCCGCGCTGCAGGTACTCGGGTGTCCCGATCGGCCAGCCCTGGTCGCGGAACCCGTCCGCCCAGGCGTGCAGTCGTTCCCGGTAGGCGTTCACCTGCGCGGGGCCCAGCATCCGGATCGCGTCCTGCTGGAGTTGTTCGTGCGCGAGCAGGAACACGGGCGGATCCGCGCGATGGCTGAACGTGCGGCCGGACACCGCTCGGAGGTGCTCCTCGACCTCCCACTCCGGCCATCCGGTGAGGTCCGCGAGGTCGTGGCCGCTCAAACCTCCGCCGGCGGCGGCCACGAGTCCGAGCAGGTCCCGTTCGGCGGGCGTGCCGCGCAGCAGGTGGTTGAGTTCCCGCTGGGCGTCGGCGCGCACCACTTCCGCGTGCCGCGACCGGTCCAGACGACGGACGATCCGGTTGTCGCGCAGAGGATGCCGGTCCGGCACGTCCGCGGGAATCGGCGGGTGCGGCCGCCCGGCGACGACGACTCGAAGTCCCTCGGCCGGACGGGCGGGCAACAGCGCGGCGATGCTGTGGGCATCCGGTCCGACGGTGACGCCGCGGTCTTCGTCCAGGCCGTCGACCACCAGTACGAGTCGCTCACCCTCGCGGTAGGTCACCGCTGCCGCCTGGGCGAGCAGGCCCAGCAAGTGCGCGTCACGGGTCGCGTCGGTGAGCAGCTCGGGCAACGGCTGGCCGAGCAGCTCGGCCAGCTGTTCGAGGACGACCTCGGCGAACGCGGTCTTGTGGTTCTGACTGGACAGCCGCGCGGTGACGAAGAACGACACCACGCGGACACCTGCTGGTGGGTGCAGCACGAACCACGACATCAGCGCGGACTTCCCCGTCCACGCCGGAGCTTGCCACCAGGTGTAGGTCTTGTCGTGTTCGTCGTCCAGGCACCAGGCCGCGAGCTCAGCCAGTTCGGCGTCCCGGTCGTAGAGGTCGTCCGGCGCGATCCGGCGCACCTGCTCCAGGTAGGCCGAGCGCGCTGCGGGCGTTTTGTGCAGGTGCACGTCGCCGTGGACGTCTCGTGCCTGGAACACCTGCCCGGCGGTTCCGCTGACCTGGTTGCGCACCTCCGCCGACTCGAACAGCCGCTGGTAGTGCAGGAGATCACCGAGCCGGCGCGGCACGGTTCGCGAGGTGGACGCGGCCTGGGTGAGACAGTCCTGGACGAACGTCTCGACGTCCTCCCACGACGTGCAGTCGGGCAGGTCCGCGCCGGACCGGCCGGCGAGCTCAGCCAGGTCTCGCAGCGCCAGGAGTAGCCGGCTCGTCGACGTCATCACCGCGATTGTCACACTCCGGGCGGCCGGAGCGTGATCAGTTCATCCGCATGTCGTACGCGTCATTCCGGCTGGTTCGAGGCCTCGGCCAGCCGCTGGTGCAGACGCTCCCTGACCTGGTCCGGGGTGTAGGCGGCGCGCCGGCGCTGGTTGCGGGCGACGACCACGCCGCTCGCCGCGACACCCGCGAAAGCGGCCAGACCGATCACCTTCCACAGCTTCATGTGCCTAGGCTAACGGGCTATGGCGACAACCCTGGACCAAGCCGTGGAGATGACCCGCACCGGTGACGTGTGGGTGTTCCGCGGCCGCAGCGCCGCGGACCGGGCGATCCAGGCCATGACCAACAGCCCGGTCAACCACGTGGGCATGGCGATCGTGCTGGACGACCTGCCGCCGTTGATGTGGCACGCCGAGCTCGGCAAGTCGCTCAAGGACATGTGGACCGGCACGCACCAGCGCGGCGCTCAACTGCACGACCTGCGCGACGCCGTGGTGACGTGGCACGACAAGTACCACCAGCGGGCGTGGCTGCGGCAGCTCGACCACGTCGTGACGCGTGAGATGGAGGACGCGGCGCTGAGGACCGTGGCGCGGCTGGACGGCACGCCGTTCCCGTCGACCGCCAAGCTGGCGTCGCGGTGGCTGCGCGGGCGGGTTCCGTTGCGGCCCAAGGCCGATGCCTCGCTGGAGAGCGCGTTCTGCGCGGAGATCGTGGCCGTGACGTACGAGGAGATGGGGCTGCTGCCCAAGCGCAGGCCCAACTGGTACGACCCCGGCCGGTTCTGGAGCGGGGACGACCTCGACCTGCTGGACGGCGCCAAGCTCCGCAAGGAGATCGAGATCGTCGTCATGTGAGCGACGCCCCGACCAGCACGAGCCGCAGCGTGCGTTCGGTGGCGTCGGTCAGCAGTTCCGCGGTCCTGGCGATCGCGGTGTCCAGTTCGACGGGCGCGGCGATGATGCTGGTGTAGGCGTCGATGCCGACGTCGTGGTTGACGCGGGCGTCGGCGCCGATCGTGCCGGCCAGCGCGATCACCGGTTTGCCGTGCTTCTTCGCCCTGCGCGCCACCTCGGCCGGCACCTTGCCGTGCGGGGTCTGGCCGTCGATCGCGCCCTCGGCGGTGATGACGAGGTCGGCGTACGGGAGGCGTGCGTCCAGATCGGAGTGATCGAGGATCACGTCGAACCGCGGTACGAGGGTCGCACCGAGCGCGTGCAGTCCGGCGCCGAGCCCGCCGGACGCACCGCCGCCGGGAATGGTCGCGACGTCTCCCCCGAGCAGGCCCGCCCAGTTGTCGAGGGCGGCGGCGAGTTGCTCGACCTGGCCCGGCGTGGCGCCTTTCTGCGGTCCGAACACCCTTGCCACACCGCGGTCGCCGCACAGGACGTTGTGCGGGTTGCACGCCACGGTGATCTCCGCCTTGTCCAGTCGCGGGTCCACTTCGGACAGATCGATCGCGCCGGCGCCGATCAGCGCCGCTCCCCCTCTGCTGATGTCACGCCCGTGTTCGTCGGTGATCCGCGCGCCCAGCGCCTGCAACGCGCCCGCGCCGCCGTCGGACGTGCCGGAGTCGCCGCAGCCGACGAGGATCCGGTCCACGCCGAGGTCGAGCGCTGCCTTGATCAGCTCGCCGACGCCGTACGTGGTGGTGCTCGCCGGGTCGCGGTGCCCCTTCGGCACGAGCCTGAGCCCGGCCGCCGCGGCCATCTCGACCACAGCGGTGCGCGGTCCGGGACCGCCGAGCAACGCGAAGTGCGACGGCACGGGTGCGCCGATCGGTCCGGTCACGAGGGCGGGGATCAGCGTGCCGCCGGTGGCTTCGGCGAGCGCCTTGGCCGAGCCCTCGCCACCGTCGACGAGTGGCACCTTGTCCACGACCGCACCGGGAACGACCCGGTGGATGCCCGCGGCGATCGCGTCGGCGACGGCGCAGGCGTCGAGCGACTCCTTGAAACCGCTGGGAGCAACGAGAAAACGCATGGTCGGCCTCATTTCAGTGGCAGGCCCAGGCTGGGCCAGAGGAAGACGGCCGCCGCGAACACGAGCAGGCCGGTGACCGGGGCAAGGACCGCGGACAGCTTGAGCAGGTCCTTCGGTTCGTAGGCGTCGGCGAAGAGCGCGACGGGTTTCGCCGACGACGTGAGCGTGTGGCAGAAACCGGCGGCCGCGGTGGAGGCGAAGGCGAGCGCGGCGGGGTTCAGCCCGGCGGCCGCGGCCAGCGGGATGACGATCGGGATGAGGACGCTCGAACGGGCCGAGCGGGACTGGATCACGAGGTGGGCGGCGAGGCTCACCGCGATCACCGTCGGGAGGAGGTGGGCCGGGCTGACCAGGCCCGCGACGAGGTTGGCCGCGCCTGACCTGATGAGGGCGGTGCCGAGCATCGTGGTGGCGGCCATGAACAGCAGGAGCGACCACGGGATGTCGGCGAACGCCTGCTTGATCGTCGTGGTGCCGAGGCGCGGGGCGGTGATCAGGAGGGCGCCGGTGAGAGCGGCGACTTCGGGGGCGATGCCGTGCCACGGTTCGCTGAGCCAGGTGAGGGAGACGGCGAGGACGATCGCCAGTGCGGTCCACTCCGGCCTGGTGAGGCGCTGGGTGGCGGCGGGCGCGGTTTGCTCGGGCGTGGTGAGGGGCTGGGTGGCGGCCGCCGAGATCGTGACCGGCGCGAGTTCGAGCGTCCGAAATTGTCGGTGCTGTCTGGGAGAATTAGAACAGGGGACCCCTAGCAGGGGACCCTCGCTCCGCGCTGCCACCACGGGCCGTTTGCGGTCCGCCCGAGTCGTGAACAACCACAACACGATCTCCGCCGTCACGTGCGCGCTCACCACCGCCAGCGGCACCCCGAGCGCCAGCCACCACCCGAACCCGATGCCCTGCCCGGTCGCGGCCTCCAGCAGCGAGTTCGTGATCAGGTGCGCCCCCGCGCCCACGACGGTGGCCACCGCGGTCAGCAGGATCACCGACGGGAACAGCACCCCGAACGCCCGCGCGACCCGCGAGTTCAGCCCGCCCCGCAGCTCCGCGTAGACCGGCAGGGTCAGCGCGGCGCGGCCCGACGTGGACGGCACGAAGAACGCCGTGATCAGCAGTGCGAGTGCCGTCAGGTGGGCCAGGCCGCGCACGGTTCTGGCACGGCCCAGCAGCCAGGTCGCCAGCCGGGCCGGCAGGCCGGACGCCGTCACGCCTGCCGCCAGCACGAACGCCGCGATGAGCAGCCAGGTCGTCGAGCTGCCGAGCGCCGCCAGTGACGACGCGGGCAGGACGCCGCAGAGCAGCAGCACCGCCACGGCCGCCAGTGCGACGAACGTGTCGTCCAGCGGCGTGCACACCCACAGGAGCACCGCCGCCGCGAAGACCACCAACGTCAGAATCACGTGAACCAGAGTGCTCACACACGCTGAGCCACACGTGAGACGACGATGAAGAAGCCTTCATCTAGACCAGCCGGTAACCCATTCCCCGCACGGTTTCCACGCGCGCAACACCGATTTTCCGGCGCAGCGAACGAACGTAGACGTCGACCACATTGGACCCGGGGTCGAAGTCGTAGCCCCACACGTGCGACAGGATCTGCTCACGCACCAGCACCTGACCCGGATGCCGCAGGAACAGCTCCAGCAGCGCGAACTCCCGCGCGGTCAGGTCGACCGGCCCGGACGGCACCACGGCCTGCCTGGTGCGCAGGTCCAGCGACAGCGTGCCGGACGTCAGCACGGTGGCCTCGGGAACACCGGGCGGGCGCAACCGCAGCCGCACGCGGGCGAGCAGCTCCTCGAAGCGGAACGGCTTGGTCATGTAGTCGTCGGCGCCACCCGACAACCCCGCCACGGTGT
The DNA here is from genome assembly GCF_011067745.1 of Lentzea alba. Classification (GTDB taxonomy): domain Bacteria; phylum Actinomycetota; class Actinomycetes; order Mycobacteriales; family Pseudonocardiaceae; genus Lentzea; species Lentzea alba. Next base: position 667,009 of record NZ_JAAMPJ010000004.1, on the reverse strand, counting down.
CGTGCACCGAGTCACGAGCGGTCAGGATGATCACGGGCGTCACCACTCCCTGCGAACGCATCGTTCGCAGCACCGAGAAGCCGTCGACGTCCGGCAGGCCCAGGTCCAGCACGATCAGGTCGAACGACCCGGCCCACGACAGGGCGTCCGCTCCGGACGACACGACCGACGTGGTGAAGCCGTTGGCTCGCAAGCCCTTTTCGACGAAGGACGCGATGCGTTCCTCGTCCTCGACGATCAGGATCCGGCCGGTCATCGCGGCACCTCCACCACAAAAGTCGCTCCCTCACCGGACACCGAACGCACGTGCACCGCACCTCCGTGGGCGAGAGCGATCGCCTTCACGATCGGCAGCCCCAGGCCGGTCGACCGGGAGAAGAGCAACGACTCGTCGCGCACGCCCGGCCCGGAGTCGGCCACCCAGAAGGACACCGCGGAGTCCACAGAGGACCCGAACCGGATGGTGGAGCCCTGTGAAGTGTGCCGGACCGCGTTCGAGGCGAGCTGTACGAGGGCCTGCGTGACGCGTTGCGGGTCGAGCACCGCCTCCCCTTCCGCGATCGACTCGAGCACCCACCGGCGGTCACCCAACGCGCGGAGCTTCGCGTCGATGTCGCTGGTCAGTTCGGGCAACGACACGGCGACGGGACGCAGGAAGTCCGGGCGTTCGGCCTTGACCAGCAGCAACAGGTCCTCCACCAGACGGGCCATGCGGTCCAGTTCGTCGGTGCACAGGCGGACGACCTCGGCACGCTCGGTCGGCGAGTCGCCCATCAGCTCCAGGTGGCCGCGGACGATGGTGATCGGGGTGCGCAGCTCGTGGGAGGCGTCGTCGAGGAACTGGCGCTGCAGCCGGAAGGAGCGTTCCAGGCGGTCGAGCATCGAGTTGAACTGCCGCGCGAGTGCGGCGACGTCGTCGTTGCCGGACACCGGGATGCGGCGGGTCAGGTCGTCCTCGGTGATCTCGGCGGCGGCCTGCCGGACCATTCGCACCGGCGCGAGGATCACGCCCGCCACGAACCACGCGATCAGCGCGGCGATCAGCAGGCCCGCCAGCGACACCAGCACCAGCACGCGCACCGTCGAGTGCACCGGGGCGTGCACGCCGTCCTCGAAGTAGCCGGTCACGAACCACATCTCGGAGGCACCGACCACGTGCACCTTCGCCCAGCGGAACGGGCCGGCGGGCGTGGCCACCACTCCCCAGGTCGCGCCGGACGACGTGATCACGCCCAGCACCGCGCGGTCGTTCTCCAGCGCGTACGTCACGTTCGAACGCTGCACCAGCACCTTGCCGGTGGCCGGCACCGCGAGGTGAGCCTCGTACTCGTCCGGGTACTGCAGGCGCAGGTGCGCCTCGGCCACCGCTCGCGCGTCGCCGGCGTGGGTTTCGGCGTAGGAGCTGAACTCCCCCGTCTCCTGTTCCAGGGCGCGGTTCATCCGGTCGTCGACGTCGACGAGCAGGAACCGCCACACCACGACCACGACGGTCGCGAGGACGAGCGTCATCAGGCCGAGGAGCCAGCACATGATCTTCACGCGTGCGGGCACGTCAGTCGTCCTCGTCGTCGTCTTCGACCGGCGGTGGCGGCGGCAGCACGGAACTCGGGGCGGGGGTGGGCGTGGGTGTGCTGGTCGGCACGGCCGAGCGTCCTATCTGGATCTCCGGCTTGCCGACCTGCGGTGGCACCGGCCGCACCAGGGTCAGCACCAGGAGCACGGCCGCGATCGCGCACGCCACGCTGAGCACGGCCACGAGGACCGTGCCGGTGCGGGCGGACGGCAGCATGCGACCGAGCCTGCCCCGCGAACCCTCGTCCTGCATGAGACCAAGATGAAGATCTCTTCATCTGTCCGCAAATCGACTGATAATCATCAGCCCCTTGACCGGGAACAGACGGCCCCGGCACGGTGGGAGCGGTCTCACCCTGGGAGCTGACAACGATGTCACGACTGCTCGCGATCGTGCTCGCCCTGCTGTTGCCCGCCGTGCCCGCCACCGCCGCACCCACCGGCTGGACCGTCACCGGACCTGGCCAGGTGACCGCCACCATCGCCCTGACCAGCGGAAATCTCACACTCGCGGTGTCCCGTCAAGGCAGAACCGTCCTGCAGCCCGCGCCGGTCGGCATCACGACGACAGCCGCCGATCTCACCGAGGACCTGACGTTCACCGGCCGCTCTGACCGCGTTGTCATCGAGCGCTACGCCATGCCGCACGGCAAACGGATGCAGCGCGCCACCCGGATGACCGAGACCAGACTCGGCTTCCGCAACGCCGCGGGCAGCTTCGACCTGGTCGTGCGCGCGGCACCGGACGGGATCGCCTACCGCTATGTCCTGCCCGGCCCGGCGACGGTCACCGCCGAGGCGTCCAGTTTCACCGTGCCCGCCGGCGCGAGGGCCTGGCTGCTCCCCTACAACGCCTGGTACGAGGCCAATCGGGTGCGCACCACCGCGGGCGAGGCCACCGGCGACTTCGGCTACCCCTCGCTGTTCCACACCGGCACCGACTTCGCGTTGCTCACCGAATCCGATGTGGACGGCCGGTACGCGGGCAGCAGGTTGCGCAAGAGCGGCGCGGGTTTCCAGGTCGTGCTGGCCGACGACCAGGTCGAGTCGACGGGAACGACGCCGTGGCGCACGGCGATCGTCGGTGATCTCAAGACGGTCAGCACGTCCACCCTCGTGGACGACCTGGCCGGTCCAGCGATCTTCAAGGACACGAGCTGGATCAAGCCCGGCAAGGTCGCGTGGTCGTGGCTGAGCGAGCACTCCAGCCCGAGCGACTTCGCCAGGCAGAAGCAGTACGTGGACTTCGCCGCCCGTCACGGCTGGGAGTACGCGCTGGTCGACGAGGGCTGGAGCGCGCAGTGGGTGCCGGAACTGATTCGCTACGCCCGCGCACAGGGCGTGGAGATCCTGCTCTGGCTGCGGTGGAGCGACCTCGACACGCCGCAGGAACGCGACACCGTGCTGCCCAGGATCAAGCGGTGGGGCGCCAAGGGCGTGAAGCTCGACTTCATGGAGTCCGACTCGCAGGACCGTTACCGCTGGTACGACGCGGTTCTGCGGAAGACGGCGGATCTCGAGCTGATGGTCAACTTCCACGGTTCCACCATCCCGCACGGCCTCGCCCGCACCTGGCCGCACGTGCTGACCATGGAGGCGGTGCGCGGTGCGGAGAACTATCCTCCCGCGGCCAACAACCCGGTGCAGTTCTTCACCCGCAACGTCGCTGGTTCGATGGACTACACGCCGGTGTCGCTGGAGGTCGGCACGAAGGAGGCGTCGATCGCGCACGAGACCGCGCTGCCGGTCGTGTACGAGTCGGGGTGGACGCACTTCGCCGACAAACCCGAGGCCTACGAACGGCATCCGCAGGCGTTGCGCTACCTCGACCAGCTGCCGACGGTCTGGGACGAGACCCGGTTGCTCGACGGCGACCCGGACACGCACGCCGTGGTCGCCCGGCGCAACGGCGACCGGTGGTTCGTCGGCGGAATCGCGGCTGATCAACGCACCTTCAAGGCACAGCTCGGGTTCCTCGGCGCAGGACAGTGGCTGGTCGAGACCGTCCGCGATCCCGCCGACCGCAGCGACGTCGTGCGGGACCGGCAGGTTCTGCGCGGCAACGACACCCTCGACGTGCCCGTGCGGCGCAACGGCGGGTTCGCGGCGATCATCTGCCGCAACCGGCCGGGTCTGCAGACGTGCGACCGGCCAATCCGCCAGGTCCCCAAGACCACGTTGACGGTCACGCCTACCGGCCCCGTCGACACCCCGTCGGGCTCGACGTTCGAGATCGCCGGCACGTTCACCAACGCAGACAAGGAGATCCGCGACGTCGCGTTGAAGGCCGTCGCTCCAGAGGGTTGGACGGTGTCCGGTCCGACCGTGCAGCGCCGAAAGCTCGCGCCGGGCGAGTCGATCAGTGGCAAGTGGCAGTTGCGCGTGGGAGGACCGACCGGCCTCGTGGACGTGCCGGTCGTCGCGACGTTCGGTGACGTGCACGTCGAGCAGGCGGTCAAGGCGTTCGTGCCGCCACCGGTGCCCGCGAACGGCGCGCAGATCAGCGATCTGCCGTTCATGAGCGAGACCAACGGGTGGGGTCCGGTCGAACGCGACCGCTCGAACGGTGAGAACTCCGGTGGCGACGGCGGACCGCTTTCCATCGGCGGAGTGAGCTACGCCAAGGGCATCGGTGCGCACGCGCCGTCCGACGTCTCGGTGTACCTCGGCCGTGGCTGCGAGAGGTTCGCCGCGAAGATCGGCCTCGACGACGAGACCAGGGAACCGGGCTCGGTGGTGTTCCAGCTGTTCGGCGACGACAAACCGTTGTACGACAGCGGTGTCGTCAAGGGCAAAGGCCCGGCGGTGCCGATCGACGTCGACGTCACCGGCGTCCGGATGCTCAGCCTGCGGGTCACCGACGGTGGCGACGGCCGCAACTTCGACCACGCCGACTGGGCGGAGGCGGCGCTGACGTGCTGATCAACCGCAGACAGTTCTTGTACGCCACGGGTTTGCTGGCGGTGGCACCCAACGTCTCGCTCGCGCAGGTCCGGGACACCTACTACGAAGTCCTGCTCAGACACACGCGGTGGGCCGAAACGCAGTACGACACCACAGCGGGTCGTTACCGGCGCACGGACTTCGGGTTCGCGGTCGTGCTCGGCAACGCCGTGCTGCTGACCCGCGGCAACTACGACCCGGCGCTGGCAGGCGTCGAGAAGGACGTGCTGCGCGAGCACACGCTGGCCACCATCAAGCACTTCGCCGCGAGCAACGTGCTGGCGGGCGGGAACGAGTGGGGCAAGACCCTGTTCTGGGACACCACGTTCCAGTCGTACTTCGTGCTGGCCGCCCGGTTGCTCTGGCCGGATCTGGACGCTGCCACCCACTTCCACGTCGAAGCGATCGCACGCGGCCAGGCCGACTACACGACGTCGCTCGGCACCGGCAACGATCCGCGATCGGGCAGCTGGACGCCGAACGGCCTGATCGGCGGCCATCACGGCGACACCAAACTGGAGGAGATGGGCGTCTACGCCCAGTCGCTCGCACCCGGACTGGCCTGGCACGGCGACGGGCCGGGCTGGCGCGAGGCGTTCGGGAGGTGGAGCCGCAACGAGGCCGGGCTGCCCGCCGCCGACCTCGCCAATCCCTCCACAGTGGACGGAAAGCCGATCTCCGCCAACACCGCCACGAACCTCCACGACACGTTCATCGTGGAGAACCACGGCTCGTTCGGACCGCACTACCAGTCCGAACTGTGGCGCACCTCGGGTCGCAACGCCGTGCACTTCCTGCTCGCGGGGCGGCCGCTGCCCGAGGTCCTGACGCGTCAACCCAACGGAGAACTCCTGTGGCGCACCATCCTCGCCACGATGAGCGACGCCGGCGAACCGTTGATGCCGATGGTCAACGACCGGGAACACCTGTACGGCCGGGACGTCATCCCGCTCGCGTTCCGGTCCACCGTGCTGCGCGACCCGATGGCGGCGTGGGCCGAGGTGGCGCTCGCGTCCCGGCTGCTCGCCTACCAGGCACATCCGCCGGTGCACCGGCTCGCGAAGTTCTCCGGTGAGGCCAAGTACGAACCGGAGGCCCGCGCGGAGCTCGCGATCAGCTACCTCCTGCACGAACTGCGCCCACCGGTGGCGCCGGCGCCGGACTTCTTCTCCCGGGCGGCGCTGGCGATCGATCACGGCGCCGAGCCCGGCCTGCTGGCCCATCAGTCCGCGGCGGCGTGGGCGGGCACGGTGACCAAGCCGGGGTTCACCAAGTTCGCCTGGCAGCCCGCGCACGACGACTGGCTGTTCAAGATCAGCGGTGCGACCCCGATGCTGCTGCCGCCCTCTGCCGTTACCAGCCGCAAGACTGTTGTGTACCAACGGGTTCGTGACGGGTTCGACGGCACGGCGTGCCTGCTGGAGTTCGCGGACGGGTTCGCCGGCACGGCCACGCTGCCGACCGGCACGATCGTGTGCGCGCTCCCCCGGCCCGGGCGGGTCGACGTCCACAACCTGGCGATGCCGGGCATGCCCGGCCTCATCGGATCTCGCACCTACACAGGTGCCGCGGGGCGGGTGGTCGTGAAAGCCCGCGAGGGGTTCCGGGTCGACGAGCTGTCGTTCCCGGCTGTGTCCGCGCGCCACGTCCGCATGGTCGGCGTGCAACCACATCCCACCTACGGCTATTCGCTGTTCGACTTCGAGGTCACCGACTCACGCGGCAAACCCACCACGGCGTCGTCGTTCGACCCCGGTTACGATCCCGCGAAGGCGACGGACGGCGATCCGGCCACCCGCTGGGCGGTCGCACGCTCCGAACGCGGCCGCGCCGACAGCTGGCTCGCCGTCGATCTGGGCACCGCCACGACGATCACCCGCGTGCGGTTGCGGTGGGAGACAGCGGCCGCGGGCGCGTACCGGATCGAGACCTCGACGGACGGGACCGCGTGGACCGCGGTGGCGTCGTACCCGCGTCCCGATCTCAGCACTCCGGGCTGGCTCGACGTGGACGGACGGGCGGGGTTCGTCGCGCGGTCGGCCGCACCGATCACCGTCCAGGGCGACACGATCGTCCTGCCGGCGGGGATCGTCGAGGGCTATGTGCGGGCTGATCTGCGGACGATAGCTGCCTCGGCAGCTCCGGAGTGTCCACCGTCGGTGCTGGCCGGCACCGCGGACGGGTATCTCAGTCTGTTCAACCTGTCCGATGCCGCCGTGACCGGCACCGTCCGGCTACCGAGCACCTGGCTGTACCGAGGCACCCAACGCACCACTCGCGACGGCACGGAGTACGCGCTCGACCTGCCTGCGGCCAGCGCACGGGTCGAGGCTCCCTGGTTCACGGCGCGAGGCATCCCCGCCGGCATCACGGCCGTGGTGCACGACGCGCGGCGGGTCACGTTCCGCGGTGGTCCGGCCAGGTTCACGCTGACCCACCGCGACGGTCTCACCATGGCGATCGTGCTCGGGCGGGCGGAGCGCACAGTGACCGTGCCTGGCGTGCAACCCTTCCCGCTCGATGACCTCGCGCTGGGCCGCGTGACGTTCCCGTGTTCCGTCCTGCCGCCCGGGATGACTGATCCGGCCGCGGCGGTCGACGGCGAGCAGCACACCGCGTGGACGCCGGGCCGTGACGGTCGCATGGTCGTCGACCTCGGTGCGGTGTACCGCGTCCGGGTTCGTCTGAAGTGGACGAATGGACCGACACCACCGCACACCGTCACGTACAGCGTGGACGGAAGGACCTACGGAGAGGTCGGCAATGCCCGTTATGTGGCCGTTTCGACCGGATGGCGGCCAGGACACGCAGTGCTCAAAAGCCTTTCCGTGAACGAGCTGTTTTAACCGTCGAAAAGTCGGCAAACCCAAGGCATGTTCGACGGATTGCGTTCCACCGCACGGGAAAGCATCGTCCGAGCACTCTGGGACGTGCCGAAGCTGCTGCGCCACCGGGTCTGGCTTGACGCCGATCCCGGTCAGGGCAACGGCTTGGGCGTCGTGCTCGCACCCGGTTTCGGCGCCGGCGACACGAGCCTGCTGCCCGCCGCCTCGTGGCTGCGCGCCCGCGGCTACCTGCCGACGAGCGCGGGCGTCGGGTTCACCGTGGGATGCACCAAAGACCTGCTCGCGAAGCTGTTGCGCAGCACCGAGAAACACGCCGAGCGCACCGGTCGTCCGGTGGTGCTGCTCGGTCAAAGCCGTGGCGGCGGCCTCGCACGTCTCGCCGCCGCCCGGCGCCCCGACCTGGTGCACGGCCTGGTGATGCTCGGCAGTCCCGTGCTCGACCCGATGGGCGCACACCCGAACGTCATGCGCATCGCGAGGTTCCTGGCCCGGCTGGCTTCCGCCGGCGTACCAGGGCTGCTGAACGACGACTGCATGCAAGGCCCCTGCTTCGACGAGCACGTGAAGACGCTCGCCGCGCCGTTGCGGGTGCCCGCGATCTCGATCTTTTCCCGTTTGGACGGCATCGTGCCGTGGCAGCTGTGCCAGGACCCGTACGCCGAGTGCCTTGAGGTGCACAGCACTCACACCGGCATGGGGTTCGACCCGTTGGTCTACGAGGTGCTCGGCCCGCGGCTCGCATCTTGGGCGACCGGCACGGTCCGCGCGTCCAGCAGGACACCGTCCACCACGTCCAGCAGGCCGATCGTGCCGGTGGGCTGACGCCGCTTGTCCGTGGGCGAGCCGGGGTTGAACACGCGAAACCCGGCTTCCTCCTCGTCCCACGGAATGTGCGAGTGCCCGAACACCACGAGCCTGGCATCGGGGAACCGGCGGCGCATCCGAGCCAACCGGCCGGTCTTCTGACCGCTGTCGTGGATCATCGCGACCGGCAGCCCGTCGATGTCGAACTCCACGGTCTCGGGCGCGCCCCAGGCCACCACGTCCGGGCCGTCGTTGTTTCCGCACACCGCCACAACGGGCGCGTACTGCGCCAGTTCGTCCAGCACAGGCGCGACGCACACGTCACCGCCGTGCAGGATCAGATCGGCGGAGCGCAGGTGCTCGGCCACGGAGGCTGGGCACCGCTTCCAGAACCGCGGTGCGTGGGTGTCGGACAGCACGACCACTCTCACGCCTGCGACCGTAGCGGGGTTGCGGCTGCTCGACGAGCAACCGCACCCGTCACCGGGTCAGTACGGCCCGCAGTCGTTCTCGTACGGCAGGTTCGCGCGCTCGTCGCCCTTGAAGTAGATCGCGCTGGCCAGATAGCGGCCACCGCTGTTCATGCTCACCATGATCCAGATGTTGTTGTAGATGCCGTGGTCGTAGACGGTCTGACCGCGAGTCCAGCAGATGCCGATGGTGCTCACGCCCGCGGGGATCACGCGTTCCACCGGACACGACAGCGCCTCGCAGGTGCGGACTTCCGCGTCCGCCCACGTCGTCACCAGCGGATAGGGCCCGGACGGCGGATCAGCCAGTGCCACCCCGGATCCCGCGAACAGGGCGACCGCGGAGAGCAGGATCCCCAGTACGACTCGCATGCACTTCCTCCCAGTGATTGGTCGATCTTCAGGAGGAAACGCGGCCATGTCGTTCGGGGTTGCACGACCCGCACGGTTCGATCACGGCCGAAGCGGGTACCTCACCGGCATGGCGCGTGCGATCTGGAGCGGGTCGGTCAGTTTCGGGCTGGTGAGCATCCCGGTGGAGCTGTACAGCGCCACCGAGGACCACACGGTGCACTTCAACCAGTTCCAGCGCGGGACGTCCGACCGCATCCGGTACAAGCGGGTCAACGAGCGCACCGGCCGTGAGGTGCCCTACGACAAGATCGTGAAGGGCCACGAGGTCGACAGCGGCGAGTACGTGGTCGTGGAGCCCGAGGAACTGGACGACATCGCGCCGGGCCGGTCGCGCACGCTCGACATCGAGGCGTTCGTGGACCTCGACGAGATCGACCCCGTGTTCTTCCAGAAGACCTACTGGCTGGGGCCGGCCAAGGCCGAGTTCTCCCGTCCGTACCTGCTGCTCGCCCAGGCGATGAAGAAGACGAACCGGGCGGGCATCGCGATGTTCGTCATGCGCGGCAAGCAGTACCTGACCGCGATGAAGGAGGACAACGGCATCCTCGCCGTGCACACGCTCTTCTTCGCCGACGAGATCAGGAAGCCGAAGGACGTGCTGGGGGTCGCGCCGGAAGGTCGTGCGCCGCGCGGCAAGGAGCTCGACATGGCGGTGTCGCTGGTCGAGTCCATGGCCGACGACTGGCGGCCGAAGGACTACCGCGACACCTACACCGAGCGGGTCACCAAGCTGATCAAGGCCAAGGAGAAGGGCCGCGAGGTCGTCACCGAGGCCGAGCCTCCCGAGGCCACGGGGGTCGTGGACCTCATGGAGGCGTTGCAGCGCAGCGTCGAGGCGAGCAAGAAGAAGCGGGGCAAGAGGAAGGCCGGCTAACTCACGACGAGAGCCGTCGCGTTGTCCGTGCCACCCGCGTACAACGCCGCCCGCACCAACCGGTCGGCCGACACGTGCCCGGCCAGGATTGCCTCGATCCCGTTGTGTCCCAACGGCCCGTACACGCCGTCGGACGCGAGCACGAGCCGGGACGCACGTGTTGCCGCCCGCCCGATGTTCTCACGCGTGGCATGCCGGACCGTGTTGGTCACGATGTGCTCCAACCGCGGTTGTGGCACTACGCCGCGTTCGCGGAAGTACTCGGCCACGGTGTGGTCGGTCGTGAGCTGCACGAGGTCTTCACCGTCGGAGGCGTACGCACGGGCGTCACCGGCCCACGCCACGTCGAAGCCTCCGTCCGGACGGGCGACGGCGACCACGATCACCGCGTCACCCGAGTGCACCTGGACGGCGTCACGGGCGGCGAGGATCGCGGCGACCGGGTCGGTGAGCAGAGAAGCGGCCTGCGCGGCGGCGTGAGCGGCTTCGACTGCCGAAACGGAGTCGCCCACGCCGTCGGCGACGACGAAGGTGCGACGGCCGTTGGTGGCGTACGCGTCGGCGTTGTGCGTGCGCGGTCCACGGTCCGACGCGTAGGTCACGGTTAACGCGGTGCCCAGTGGCATGGTGCGATCGATCAGCATGGCGGACCTCCCTCACTCCACTAAGCCGCGCGTGCCTAGGAGTCTGCTGTCAGCACCCTGAGAAAAGCTCTAGAATTTCGCCGCCCGGCGAAACCGTTCCGCCGCCCGAACCAGCGCAACGGACAATTCCGGCGGCGAGACGACCTCGAAGTCGACGGTGATGCTCGCGAGCATGAACACCACGTCGTCCATCGTCTCGCCACCGACCCGAACGTGGCACGACGTTTCGTCCACAGCCAAAACCTCGCCGTAGCTGTGCCACTCCACGGCCTCCTCGGCGGGCACGCTCAGTCGCACGACGCCCTGCACCGGCCACCGATCGGCGACCCGCGCGGCCACGAACGCCCCCGCGTCGCCGCCGGGAATCTCACGAGGCGTGAACCGCGCACCGAACGGGGTCCGCACGCTCATCCGATCGAGCCGAAATGTGCGCCAGTCGTCCCGCTGCACGTCCCACGCGACCAAATACCAACGCCTGCCCCACGTGACCAACCTGTGCGGCTCGGCCTCCCGCCGCGACTCCACACCCGAGTGGCCGGTGTAGCCGAACCGGATCCGCTGCCGGTCGCGGCAGGCCGTGCCGACCAACGTCAGCAACGACGCGTCCACCAGCGCGGCCGACCCGGTGTGCGGGACGGTCGAGATGTCCAGGGCGGCCACCTGGTGCCGCAACGCGGACGGCAGCACCTGCTCGACCTTCAACAACGCGCGCACGGCCGTCTCGCCGATGTTCTCGATGCCGCTCGCGGTCCGCAGTCCGACCGCCACCGCCACCGCCTCGTCGTCGTCCAGCAGCAACGGCGGCAGCCGCGCGCCCGAACCGAGCCGGTAACCGCCGCCGGACGTGCCCATCGAAGCGTGCACCGGGTAGTCGAGCGCCCGGAGCTTGTCGATGTCCCGCCGGACCGTGCGCGCGGTGACGCCCAGCCGGTCCGCGAGCTCACTTCCCGGCCACTCGCGACGCGACTGCAACAGCCCGAGCAACTTCAGCAACCGAGCAGAAGACACTGTAGGACCATATCTGTCCTACAGTCCTCGTAGCGTCACGATCATGAAGCCGTTCGAGATCAACATCCCCCAGTCCGACATCGACGACCTGCACCGCCGCCTCGACCAGACCCGCTGGCCGGACTCCCCCGCCGGAGCGTCCTGGGCACAGGGCACGCCGCTGGAGCACCTGCGCGAGCTTGCCGGGCACTGGCGGGCCTTCGACTGGCGGGAGCAGGAGCGGCGGCTCAACAAGGTCCCGCAGTTCCGCACCGAGATCGACGGGACGCCGCTGCACTTCATCCACGTCCGCAGCGCCAAGGACAACGCCGAACCGCTGCTGCTCACGCACGGCTGGCCGACGACGTGCTTCGCGTTCGCGGAGATGATCGAGCCGCTGAGCCGCGACTTCCACCTGGTGATCCCGTCGGTGCCCGGCTTCGGGTTCTCCGGTCCGACGCACGAACTCGGCTGGACCATCCCCCGCGTGGCCAGCCTGTTCGCCGAGCTGATGCGCCGCCTGGGCTACGACCGGTTCGTCGCGCACGGCTTCGACTTCGGCGCCAAGCTCACGCGCGAGCTCGGGATGCGCGACGAGGTCCGGGCGATCCACGTCAACCAGATTTTCTCCGCCGGTGTCACCCAGGAGACGGCGGACATGACCGTCGAGGCCGAGCGGAGGTCCGTGGAGAAGGCGTACAAGTACGAGTTCGAGCAGTTCGGGTACGTGGCGATGCAGAGCACCCGGCCGCAGTCGGTCGCCTACGCGCTCACCGACTCGCCGGTCGCGCAGCTCGAGTGGATCGAATGGGCGTTCCACACGTGGAGCGACCCGGAGATCGGGGTACCCCTCGACGCGGTGCTGACGAACGCGTCGATCTTCTGGTTCACCCGGACCGCGGGCTCGTCGGCGCGCTACTACCAGGAGGGGGACGAGACGTGGGGCGAACTTGAACCCGAATCGCCGACGCCGACGTCGGTGGCGGTCTTCCCGCACGACCTGAGCGTGCCGATCCGGCGGATGGCCGAACGCAACCACAACATCGTGCGGTGGACCGAAATGCAACGGGGTGGGCACTTCGCGGCGTTGGAGGTGCCAGAGCTGATGATCAGTGAACTGCGAAAGGTCTTTCTTTTGTGAATGACGCTACGGTGATCACCGTGCGGTTCACGGTGTTCGGCGGGGTCACGGCGGCGGTGGACGGCCGCTCGACCGAGTTCGGTCCCACGCGACTGGGAGCCCTGCTGGGCGTGCTGCTCGTCGACGCCGGCCGGGTGGTCGGCGCCGACGAGCTGGTCGAGCGCGTGCTGGGGGACGCGCCACCGCCCCGCGCCCGCGCGATGATGCAGACCTGGCTGACCCGGCTGCGGCACACGTTGCCGGGCCTGATCCAGCGCGAGGGCAACGGATACGCGGTGCGGGTCGATCCACTCGAGATCGATCTGCACCTGTTCCGGCACCTCGTGCGCACCGGCCGGACCGCGCAGGCGCTGGCGCTCGCCGAGGACGAGCTGCTGTCCACACTGGACACCCCGTGGGCCCGGCACGTCCGCGCGGAGTTCGCGGACGAGCTGCTCGCCGCCCGGCTCGACCACGTCGACGCGCGGCTGAACTCCGGTGAGCACACCGAGTTGGTGCCGGAGCTGCAGGCCCTGGCCGCCGAACGGCCGTTGGACGAACGGATCGCCGCCCAGCTGATCGAGGCGTTGCACGGCAGCGGGCGCACGGCGGAAGCATTGCGGCACTTCGAGATCGTGCGGGCCCGCCTGGCCGACGAGCTGGGCGCCGAACCGTCCCGGCCGCTGCTGACCTCGCACCGGCGCCTGCAGGCCGCCTCCGCGCCCCGGCAGTTGCCCGCGCCGCCCAAGCCGTTCACCGGCCGGGCGCTGGAGCTGGCGGAGCTGGACCAGGCCCCGAACGGCGTCGTGGTGATCACCGGTACGGGCGGGGTCGGCAAGACCTCGCTCGCGGTGCACTGGGCGCACCGGGCGGCCGAACGGTTCCCGGACGGGCAGCTCTACGTGAACCTGCACGGGTTCGGGCCGAGCGGTGCGGCGGTGAGCCCCGGCGACGCCCTGCTGCGGTTCCTCTCGGCGCTCGACGTGCCGCGCACCCAGGTGCCGCACGACCTGGCCGGGCAGGCGGCGTTGCTGCGGGACGCGCTCGCCGGCAAGCGGGTGCTCATGGTGCTGGACAACGCCACCGACGCGGACCAGGTCGAGCCGTTGCTGCCGCGCACGCCGGACACCCACGTGGTGATCACCAGCCGGACCGCTCTGCGGCCCGCGCACGCGCATTCGTTGCCGCTGGGCCTGTTGCCGCCCGACGACGCCCGCGAACTGCTGGCGGCCCGGATCGGCCACGACCGCGCGCACGCCGAGCCGGACGCGGTCGACACCGTGGTCCGCCGCTGCGCCAGGCTTCCCCTCGCCCTCGCGGTGGCCGGAGCACGGGCGGCGACGCAGCCGGAGTTCCCGCTGGCCACGCTGGCGGACGAGCTGGCCGACCTGGACGCGTTCGCCGACGACGATGACGTCACCGCGGACCTGCGCTCGGTGTTCTCCCACTCCTGCAAGGCACTCAGCCCGGCGGGGCTGCGGTTGTTCAGGCTGCTGGGACTGATGCCGGGCCCGGACATCAGCCTGGCGGGCGCGGCGTCGCTGGCGGGGCTTCCCGTGCCGGAGACCTCGACGTTGCTGGAGGAGCTGGCCAGGGCGAACCTGATCGACGAGCCGGAACCGGGCCGGTTCACGTGCCACGACCTGCTGCGCGACTACGCGGCCGAGCTGGCACTACCCGGTGAACGCGACGAGGCGCTGCACCGGTTGCTCGACCACCTCGCGCTGACGAGCGTCGAGGCGGGCCTCGCGTTCACCCCGACCCGCTACCGCCCGGCCACCCCGGAGCCCACCGCCGGTGTCGTGGTCACGTCGTTCGGCACGCGCGACGAAGCGTTGGTGTGGCTGATGGCCGAGCATCCGACGTTGATGGCGGCCATGCCGCACGGCACGCCGACGCAGACGTGGCTGATGGGCTGGTCGCTCGCCGACGTCCTCGACCGCCAGGCGCACCACCGCGATCTGCTGACGTCCCAGCAACTCGCCGTCGCCGCGCTGGAGCAACTCGACGACGCCGACGGCCTGGGCCGCACGCTGATCAACCTGGGCCGCGGCTTCGGCCGGCTGAAACGGCTCGACGAGGCCATGGTGGCGCTGGAGCGGGCGTTCGAGGTCTACGAGGGCAACCCGGCGGGGCAGGCCGCGGTGCTGCTGAACATCGCCATGCTGTGCCCGGACGACAAGGTGGCCGAGGCGATGGAGTACACCCGGCGCGGGCTCGCGTTGTTCGAGGAGTGCGGCGACCGCTACGGGCAGGCCAACGCCCTGACGGGACTGGCGTGGGGTTACGTCAAACTCGGCGAGCACGCCAGGTCCGTCGAGTACGCCGAGCGCGTGATGCCGATGTGGCAGGCGATGGACCATCTCATCGGCCAGGCCGAGACGTGGGACAGCCTCGGCAGCGCGCGGCTCGGCCTGGGCGATCACGCGGGCGCCGTCGAGGCTTTCACCCAGTCCGCCGAGTACTTCCGGCGCGGCGGCGACCTCCCGCTCGAAGCGGCCGCTCACGAACAGCTCGGCGACGCCCACGCAGCCGTGGGTGACGCCGAGCTGGCTCGTGCGGCCTGGCAACGATCTCTCGAGCTGCGCACCGTGGCCGGCCTGGCCGCGGACGGCGTCCGCGCGAAGCTACAAGCCGAACGCGAGTAGCACGGAACCGTTGGGGTTCACCCAGTCCGAGTGGTAACCGGACTGGACGTAGACCATCCCGTCCGACACCACCGCGCCCGTGCCCGGCCCGGCCATGACGCCGCCGCGTCCGGTCAGCCCGTTGACCCCGCGCACGTCCTGCACGGTGTCGTAGGACCAGAGGATCTTGCCGGTCCTGGCGTGGTACGCGCGGAACTTGCCGTCCTGCGCGCCCAGCCACACCACACCGGGCGAGCTGGACACCGGCACGCCGTGCGCCCGCGCGCACCCCGGCTGCCCGGCCGCACCACCCGTGGAGCAACCGTCCTCAGGTGCCGGCGTCTCCCACAGGACGTCGCCGGTGGCGGGATCCACCGCGAACAGCTTGCCGGGATCGGCGTAGTAGGTCGCGATGTAGAGCCGTTTGCCGTCATAGCTCGACCCCCACTGGATGCCCGAGATGCCGGCGCTGGGCAACGGCACGCCCAGCTGACGACGCCACACGACCTGCCCCGTCGTGGCGTCGAACACGTGGTACACGCCGGACTTCTGACCGACACCGACGAGCTGCCTGCCACCCACGGAGAACAGGTTCGGTGTCGCACCGATGTCGTAGTCGAGGTTGGTGTTGTCCTTCAACCCCGGGCAGTAGCCCTCGGGGTCGGGTTCGTTGCACGCCCACCGCCACGTGTCGGCGTCGGTGACCTGGTTGGTCCACTTCACCGCGCCGGTGCGGGCGTTCAAAGCGAGCAGCGAGTCGAACTCGCCGCCCTTGCCGCTGTAGTTCTGACCGGTGCCGACGTAGAGCGTGCCGGTCCTGCGGTCGATCACCGGCGAGCTCCACACGCCGACGCCGGACGGCTCGAACCGCTTGGCGCCGTTGGGCCACGTGCCGACCTCGACCGGTTCCGGCACCGTGTAGTGACGCCAGACCAGCGCGCCGGTGTCGATGTCGTAGGCGTCCATGTGGCCGCGGAAGGTGCAGCACGGGTAGTCGCGCGGCAGCATGTTCTCGCCGCTGGACGTGCCGACGTACACCAGTCCGCCGTGGACGATCGGCGAGCTGGTCGTCTGCGAGGCGATGGTGTCGTCCATCTGCGTCTGCCAGCGCTTCTGGCCGGTTCGCTGGTCGAGCGCGAACAACCGGCCCGCGCTGTCGCCGAAGAACACCTTGCCGTTGCTGACGGTCGGCCCGTCGGAGTTGTACGCGTACCGGGTGGCGGGCGGGAGCGTGAACTCCCACTTCGCGTTGCCGGTCCGCTTGTCGCGGGCGTAGAACTTGCCGTCGGGGCCACCGAAGTAGATGGTGTCGCCGACGACGGCCGGCTGGCTGCGGACGGCGTTGAACTCGCCCTTGGGATAGGCGAACGCCCACTTCAGCTTGAGCTTGCCCGCGTTGTTCTGGTCGAGGCGCCATTCCGCGGCGTTGTGCCGGGAACCGTTGGGATCCTTCTGCCAACCGGCCCAGTCACCGCTCGGGTGCGCGGTGGCGGGTAACGCAGTCAGCACTACTAGCGCTGCCGTGAGCAGCGCTGTGGTTCTGAGCATGGAATTTCCCCCTTCCGCTGCCAACCCTGGCAGCAGCGGAAGGGGGAACGCGACCCCATAAAGTCTCGTTGAGGTCTAACCGATCGGTTGATGCGTAACGACGTCAACGCCCGGATAGCCCCGGCTGACGATCGGGTTCGACTGGCCGTGCAGGTACTGGCGGAAGAACGCGGGGATGTAGGTGGTCGCGATCCTCCGCTGTTGTTCAGGGGTGAGCGCGGTGTCGGGGCAGCTGCTGTCGTTGTCGTAGGACCATTCGGTGTTGAAGTAGTTGTGGTTGGCGTGTTGCGGGGTCACGGCGTGGATGGGGACGAGGTTGCGGCCCTTCGCGTTGTCGACGTACGTACCACCGTTGACCGCGCCGTCGCAGCTGCCGGTCATGACCGCGAACGGGATCTTCGTGATCCGGTAGTCGAGGTTCTCCGGTGCTTCCGGGTCCGGCGCGTAGTAGTCGGCTGGCGCGAGCGGCAGCACGGCCTTGATTCGCACCCTGGCCGGCAGCTCGGTCACGTGCTTGTCCGACGCCTGGTAGACCGCGCCTCGCCCACCGCGTGAGTGACCGAGCGTGCCGACGTTGGCGAGGTCGACGTGCCCGCGGAATCCTTGAAGTTTCTGGGCGAGCGGGCCTTTGCCGTCGTCGAGGTCGCGCCACATCTCCAGGTGCTTGCTCATGAGGCCTGCCCTGGCGACGTCGGCGATCTGCCCCATCTCGCCCGCGTTGACGCCGTTCACGCTCACCGACACGACCACGAAACCCTGCCGCGCCAGCTCTTCCGCCAGGTAGTCGTACCCGCGGTAGCTCGGGAACGCGTCCCCTGCCGGACACGGCCAGACCCACTGGTCGTTGGCGCACGGTTTCCAGTAACCGTGCGCGAGCAGCACCAACGGCCGTTTGCCGACGAGCGTGCGCGGGGCGTGCACGACCGCGGTGAGTTCGAGATCCGCGACGGGGCCACCCGGTTCGGTGTGAAAGCCGGGCACCTGAAACGCCCGATCACCGAGCGAGTACTCGACCCTTCTGACTCCGGAGCCGTACCCGTCGGGTGCGGCGGTAGTGGTCGGGGCGGTCAGCGCCATCGCCATCACGACGGCGGCCGCAGCTTTTCCGATTGCCATGGGGTGATCTCATCGATCACTTGTGGGCGTCTTGTGAGGACCGTGTCACGGTTCTGCCACAGCGAAGTGGCCGGCGAACCCGGCGAACCGTTCCGCCAGCGGACCGGTGTCCGCGTGCAGGTCGCGCCACAGCTCCAGATGCCTGGTCAGGACAGCGGCGTCGCTCACCAGCACCACGATGAACCCCCGCCGCGCCAACGTCTGCGCGCGGTTGTCGTCCGTGCGGTAGTCGAACACGATCGGCCGCTCGCCGACGAGGGTGCGCGGTGCGTGCACCACCCCGGTCACCGTGCCGACGGTGTACTCCATCCGCATGATCGCGGGCCGGTACACCTGCGACGACGTCGAGGCTGCCGTGCTCGGCGCGGTCAGGACCAGCGCGCACGCGACAGCCAACATGAGTCTGCCGATTGCCATGAGCACGATCTCATCGATCTCATGTGCGCCGGACGTCCGGGAATTGTCACGGTTTTGCCACAGCGCCCTCGACGCCGTCCAGCAACACCCGCAGTCCGCTGCGGAAGTTCTCGACGGCGTCGTTCTCCAGGTACGGCAGTTCCGGATCTGCCAGGTCGGATGTGGCTGGCTCTCTATCGTTTTCCAGAACGTGCAGCATGGGGAACTTCTTTTCGAGGTCGGGCTCGATCTCCAGCAGCACGGCCGACCGGGCGTACCACCACTCCTCGTCGGCCTCACCGGTCGCGCCACCCGCGGCGCGCGCCTCGGCGACGGTCTGGGCGGCGCCGCGCACGAAGTAGTTGATGGCGCCGACGATGCCGCGCAGCTCGCGTCCGGGCAGGCCGGTCGACACCAGGATCGCGGCCAGGGCCTCGATCACCGCGAACTCGTGCGGGCCGAGCACCGGACGTGCCTGCGACACCTGCAGCACCCACGGGTGACGGCTGTAGCACTCCCACATGTCGTGCGCCCACTGCGTGACGGCCGGGCGCCAGCCGTCGTCGAGGGAGTAGCTGGTCGGCAGCTCGGCCATGGTGCGGTCGTACATGAGGTCGACGAGCTCGTTCTTGCCCGGCACGTACGTGTAGAGGGCCATGGCGGTGCGGCCGAGGCGCTCCCCCACCGCGCGCATCGAGAACGCCATGCCCTGCTCGTCGGCGACCGCGATGCCGGCGTCGACGATCGAGTCCACGCTCAGTCCGGGCTTCGGGCCGGACCGTTTCTCCGCGACCGTCCCGCGCCAGAGCAGTTCGATGGACCGGCGCGGATCGCCCTGACCTGCGTAGACGACCACGGTTGCGACTCCTTACGACGTAAAGTAACCTCGTTGGTCGATACTTTATCGCATAAAGAATCATTCCAGGGGGAACCAGCTGTGAATGCTGTCGCCGACAGCCATGACGTGATCCAGGTCCGCGGGGCCAGGGAGAACAACCTCGCGAACGTGTCGCTCGACGTCCCCAAGCGCCGCCTGACCGTCTTCACCGGCGTGTCCGGTTCCGGCAAGTCCTCGCTGGTCTTCGGCACGATCGCGGCCGAGTCGCAGCGCATGATCAACGAGACCTACACCGCGTTCCTGCAGTCCTTCATGCCGTCGATCGGACGCCCGGACGTCGACGCGCTGCACAACCTGAGCGCGGCGATCATCGTCGACCAGGAGCGGATGGGGGCGAGCTCCCGTTCCACCGTCGGCACCGCGACCGACGCGCACACGATGCTCCGGATCGTGTTCAGCCGGCTCGGTGAGCCGCACGTCGGCACGTCAGGCGCGTTCAGCTTCAACCTGCCCGAGGGCATGTGCCCGGCCTGCGAGGGTCTGGGCAAGGTCACCACCATCGACGTGGACGCGATCGTCGACCGCTCGAAGTCCTTGAACGAGGGCGCGATCGACGCGCCGAACTACGGCGTCGGCACCTGGTACTGGCAGGTGCTCGCGAACTCCGGGCTCTACTCCCCCGACAAACCGATCGCGCAGTTCACCGAGCAGGAACTGCACGACTTCCTGTACAAACCGACGACGAAGCTCAACATCGGCGGCACCAACGTCACCTACGACGGCCTGATCCCGAAGCTGCAGCGCACGATCCTGTCCAAGGACCGCGAGTCGATGCAGCCGCACGTCCGGGCGTTCGTCGATCGTGCCGTCACGTTCACGACCTGCGGTGACTGCCACGGCGCCCGGCTCAACCAGGCCGCGCTCGCCGCGAAGATCCGCGGGGTGAACATCGCCGACTGCTGCGCCATGCAGATCAGCGACCTGGCGCAGTTCGTGCACGGCATCGACGACCCGTCGGTCGCGCCGCTGCTGGCGACACTGCGCAACACGCTGGACTCGCTCGTGGAGATCGGCCTCGGCTACCTGTCGCTCGACCGCGAGTCCGCGACGCTCTCCGGCGGCGAGTCGCAGCGCGTGAAGATGGTGCGGCACCTCGGCTCGTCGCTGACCGACATCACCTACGTGTTCGACGAACCGACCGTCGGCCTGCACCCGCACGACATCCAGCGGATGAACAACCTGCTGCTGCGGTTGCGCGACAAGGGGAACACCGTGCTCGTCGTCGAGCACAAGCCCGAGACCATCGAGATCGCCGATCACGTCGTCGACCTCGGGCCCGGCGCGGGCGTCAACGGTGGACACCTCTGCTACTCCGGCGACGTGGCCGGGCTGCGGACGTCCGGCACGCTGACCGGGCGGCACCTCGGCCACCGCGCCAAGCTGCGGACGGAGTTCCGCTCCCCGCAAGGGTTTCTGACGATCAGCGGCGCGCGGACGAACAACCTGAAGGACGTGTCGGTCGACCTCCCGCTCGGGGTGCTGACCGTCGTCACCGGGGTGGCGGGCTCGGGCAAGTCGTCGCTGATCCACGGCTCGTTGCGCAAGCGGCCGGACGTGGTGACGGTCGACCAGTCACCGATCCGCGGTTCGCGCCGGTCCAACCCCGCCACCTACACCGGGCTGCTCGACTCGATCAGGACCGCCTTCGCCAAGGCCAACGGCGTCAAAGCGGCGTTGTTCAGCGCGAACTCCGAAGGAGCCTGCGAGAACTGCAAGGGCATCGGGCTCGTCTACACCGACCTGGCGATGATGGCCGGCGTCGCGACGGTGTGTGAGAAGTGCGAGGGCAAGCGGTTCACGCCCGAGGTGCTGCGCTACACGTTGCGGGGCAAGAACATCAGCGAGGTGCTCGGCATGTCCGTGGCCGAGGCGCACGAGTTCTTCCCGTCCGGCCAGGCGCACGCGGTGCTGGGGCGGCTGAACGACGTCGGCCTGTCGTACCTGTCGCTCGGTCAGCCGCTGACCACGCTGTCCGGCGGCGAGCGGCAACGGTTGAAGCTCGCGATCCACATGGCGGAGAAGGCCTCCACCTACGTGCTGGACGAACCCACGTCCGGCCTGCACCTCGCAGACGTCGACCAGCTCCTCGGGCTGCTCGACCAGCTGATCGACGCCGGCAACACGGTGATCGTGATCGAACACCACCTCGCCGTGATGGCGCACGCGGACTGGATCGTCGACATGGGTCCCGGCGCCGGTCACGACGGCGGCCAGGTCGTCTTCACCGGCACGCCCGGTGATCTCGTCACCGGCTCGGACACGCTGACCGCCCAGCATCTGAAGGAGTACCTGTCGTGAGCCTGCTGACGGTCACCTCGGTCCGGCCGTTGACGCCCCGCATGGTGCGGATGACGTTCACCGGCGACGGTCTCGTCGACATCGGCACCTGGCCGGACCAGCAGCTGAAGCTGTTGTTCCCCAAGCCGGGCGGGTCGGCGCTGGTGTCGGAGTCGCCTGACGTAAGCGTTTGGTACCAGGCGTATCTGGCCATGCCCGAGTCCGAACGGCCGTGGATGCGCAGCTTCACCGTGCGTTCGTTGGCCGACGGCGTGCTGACCGTGGACTTCGTGCTGCACGGCGACAACGGCCCCGCGTCGGCGTGGGCCGCGGTGGCCAAGCCGGGTGACGTCATCGGGCGGTTCGGGCCGTCCGCCGACTACGCCCGGCCGCTCGGCACCGCGGATCTGCTGGTGTTCGCGGGCGACGAGACGGCGTTGCCCGCGATCTCGTCGTTGCTGGAAGTGCTGCCTGACTCGCAGCGGTTCCTCGCGTTCGTCGAGGTCGCGGATCCGTTGGAGGAGCAGGACGTCCCCGGCGTGCGGTGGGTGCACCGCAGCGCCGGGGACGACCTGGTCTCGGTGGTGCCAAGAGTGGTATCAGCGGTGGAGGTGCCGTCGTCGGTGTGGGTCTGGCTCGGTGGCGAGGCCGCCGCGGTTCGCGCCTTGCGCAGGCATTTCGTCGGCCTCGGTGTGTCCAAGAAGGACATCGAGTTCGCCGGCTACTGGCGGCGCGCCCTGACCCAGGACGACGCCCCGACCACCGAGGACCTCGCCGAGGCCCAGGAACGGATCGCCGCGTTCAGCGAGTGACCACCAGCACGGCGCTGTTGGCCGGCACGTCGACCGTGGTCGTCGTGCCGGCCACCCGCACGTTCTTCGGGCGCGGGGTGAACTTCGCGTTCTTCTCCACCTTCGAGCCCGCGATGGTGATCGCCGTGGAGTCCAGCGCCGGTGCCGTCAGCACGTAAACGCTGGCGTGCCGGGCCTTCTCGGGCAACGTGATCGTCGCGGTGACGCTGGTCGTGTTCTTGTTGTTGACGAACGCGTTGTTGCCGATCCCCCACGCCGTGACCTCGTCGGCACCTGTCACGCTCGCCGCGTGGTACGCACCGGGCCCGGCCAGCTTCCACAGCAGCTCGCCGTAGTAAACCCCTTGCACCCCAACAGGGTTGAGCCCGTCGTACTTGATCGGCGAATAGTGCAGCGGGAACTGGACGCTCGTGCCGCCGTGAAAGTTGATGCCCGAACCCTGCTGCTGCGCCACACCGGACAGGTAGTCCAACGACCACAACGCCGCCGCCTGCACGTCACTCACACCCGCCGCGCCGCCGTGGTAGTAGTTGTTGGCCTCGGTGACCCGCCACTGCGCGATCCCGGTGGCCTCCCGGGCATTCCGCATCGCCGCCGAAGCGGTGGGCAGCCGTCCGGACTTGTTCGACGCGAGCATGTCCGGGATCGAGGCCTTGTCGTTGCGCGCGATGTACTGGTGCGTGGACAGGATCGTCGCGCCGCGGTCCTTCTGCGTGCGGCCGAAGTCCAGCGCCCACGCCGTCTTGTTGGCCTCACCGGGCCCGTCGAACCGCGCCTGCGGCACCCTGGCCCTGATCGCGTCGGCGAACTTCGTGAACAGCGCCTCGTACTCCGGCCACGTCTTGACGTAGACGTTCGGCTCGTTGCCGACCTCGAACGCCACCAGGTCCCTGCCGAGCTGTTTCGCCGCTTCTTCAGCCTCCTCGGCTGCCTTCTCCGGCGTGTTCGTCTTGAGGTTGATGCCGTAGACGACCTTCCACCCGGTCGCCTTGGCGAAGATCGCGAGCTCGCGGATGTCCGCCGGCGTGACCTCGGTGGGCACACCGCCGGTGCCCACCGGGTTCCAGGTGGTCATGTCGACGAGGTTGCCGCCGATCCGCAGCAGGCTCGGCCCGAGCAGCCGGAAGAGCCGGACCAGGTCGGTGTTGCGGGCGTTGAACATCCGCGCGCCGACCCGGTCCTTCTCGTAGCTGAAGCCGGCGAAGTCCCTGCCGACCTGACTGCTGCTCGCCGGGTCCACCCGCACGGTGACAGGCGGCGCGGCCTGCGCTGGTGAAGCACTCGCCACGATCAACAGGGCCGCTATGACCGCTGCACGACGCATCAGGAGTCCCTTCGTCCGTGCGGCGGCCCTTCGACCTTAGATCGGATGTTTCCTAAATTCGAGCAAACTGCGCCCGTTGGTCACCTCAGTTACCGATTCCAGCACCAAACCGTGCGCTGAGGCCAACTTCTTGAAGTCGCCGAGCCTGCGGTCCCGGCCTCCGAAGTGCACGAGCATGACCAGGTCGAACCACGTTCCGCCGCCAACACCTCCGAGGGATTCGACGACGAGGACCCGGCCGTCGGCAGGCGTGACCTCGACGCACCGGGCGAGGATCCGGTGCGCCTGCTCGTCGTCCCAGTCGTGCAGGACGTCGAACAACAGGTAGGCGTCTCCCCCGGCGGGCAGCGGGTCGAAGAAGCTGCCCCCGGTCACCTCGGCACGATCACCGAACCGGCGCAGCAGCCCGCGCGCACCGGCGGCGGTCTCCTCCAGGTCGACCAGATGGCCGCGCACCCCCGGATGCGTGTCGAGGATCGCCGCCAGCAGGCTGCCGTGGCCGCCGCCGACGTCGACCAAGGTGCCGAACCGCGACCAGTCGAACCCCGCCACGACCTGCGGGATCCAGCCGCTCATCCGGTCGTTCATCTGCCGGTCGAACGCGGCGCGCAGGTGCGGCTGCTCGGCCAGGTCGGTCCAGAAGTCCTGGCCGTAGCGCACGGGATAGGCGGGCTCGCCGGTGCGGACGCTGTGGATCAGATCGACGAACGCCAGGTCGGCGCGCCCGGCGGCGGTGTCGTGGTGCAGCAGGTTGTGCAGTCCGTTGCCCGCGTCGGCGCGGAGGTGCACGCCGAACTCGGTCGTGCGGTAGCCGGTTTCTGTTCGTTCGACCACACCGAGGGTCGTCAGGTGGGCCAGGAGCAGGTCGAGCGCGAGCGGATCGACCCCGAGTTCGGAGGCGAGTGCGCGGGCGGTGGCGGGCTCGTCGCCCAGCCGCTCCGGCAGGCCCAGGGTCACCGCGACCCTCAGCGTCATGGGCGTGACCAGGTCGGACATTCCTCGAAGCTTGTGCA
Organism: Lentzea alba; assembly: GCF_011067745.1. Taxonomy (GTDB): domain Bacteria; phylum Actinomycetota; class Actinomycetes; order Mycobacteriales; family Pseudonocardiaceae; genus Lentzea; species Lentzea alba. The sequence goes on along the minus strand of NZ_JAAMPJ010000004.1, from coordinate 642,324 downwards.
CGTCGGTTTCCACGAGGATCCACGTTGCCACCGTCGGCAACCTGATTTCTGTCCACACTGAAGCAATAGCGCCCAACAGTCTCATCTGCTGGACGCGGCAGACGCGATCAGCCGATCGGCCTACTGTGCGGCCGACAGATCAACACACGCGAAGAAGCAGGTCACGCAGTTGTCCACTCCCGTCGCGCGGTCGGTGCCCGCCGCGATCCGATCGGTGCTCGCCCGTGACCGCTGGGCGCTCGCCGGCACGGTCACCGTGGTGGTGATCGGGCTGGTCGCGATCTTCGCGGACGTCCTCACCGCCATCGAGGGCCACGACCCGTACACCTACGACTCGACCGCGCTCGACCCGGCGACCGGCCTGCCCGCGGGGGTGCTCGGCGGGGTGAGCGGGGAGCACTGGTTCGGGGTCGAGCCGCTGACCGGACGGGACCTGTTCGCGATCGTGGTGCACGGCGCGCGCACGTCGTTCCTGATCGGGCTGGCGGCCACGCTGGTGTCGATCGGTCTCGGGGTGCTGATCGGCGCGGCCGCCGGCTACCTCGGCGGCTGGGTCGACCGGGTGATCACCTGGAGCGCCGACGTGTTCCTGGGCTTCCCGTACCTGGTGTTCATGATCGCGCTCGGCGCGGTGGTGCCGGTCGAGTTCCCGCGGGCGCTGCTGCTGATCGTGGTGATCGGGTTCTTCGGGTGGCCGTCGACCGCCCGGATCGTGCGAGCGCAGGTGCTCACGTTGAAGGAGCGCAACTTCGTGAAGGCGGCGCGGACGCTGGGGGCGTCGCCGTGGCAGGTGTTCCGCGCCGAGCTGCTGCCGAACCTCTGGGGTCCGGTCCTGGTCATGGCAACGTTGTCAGTGCCCGGCAAGGTCGGCCTGGAGGCGGCGCTGTCGTTCCTCGGCGTCGGCGTGCTGCCGCCGACGCCTAGCTGGGGCCGGTCGATCAGCTCGGCGATCGAGTGGGTCGCGGTGGACCCGGCGTACCTGCTGTTCCCCGGCCTCGCGCTGTTCGCGGTCACCTGGGGCTTCAACGCCCTGGGCGACGGGCTGCGCGATGCGCTCGACCCGAGGTTGGGGGCGAAGCGGTGAGGTACTTCGCAACTCGTCTCGGCGGTATGGCGCTCGTGCTGCTCGTGGTGGCCTTCTGCACGTTCGTCGTGTTCTACCTGGTGCCGTCCGACCCGGCGCTGCTGGCGTGCGGCAAGCCGTGCACGCCGGAGAACCTGGCGCTGGCACGGGAGTTCATGGGCTTCGACGAGCCGTGGTGGCAGCAGTTCGTCACGTTCCTGACCGGCATCTTCACCGGCAGGACGTTCGGCACCGGCGCGACCGCGATCCACTGCGCGGCACCGTGTTTCGGTTACTCGTTCCAGCAGAACGCCGACGTGCTGGAGCTGATCGGCGCCCGGCTGCCGGTGACGTTCTCGCTCGCCGTCGGCTCGGCCGTGCTGTGGGTCGTCGTGGGTGTGGCGGTCGGCGTGTACGCCGCACTGCACAAGGACACCTGGTTCGACCGGGCGGCGCTGGCCGGGTCGGTGATCGGAGTGTCCGCGCCGGTGTACCTGGTGGGGCTGCTCGGGATCCTCGTGCTCGGGTTCCAGCTCGACGTCGTCCCGGTCGGCAACTACACCGAGTTCTCCGAGGATCCGGTGCGGTGGGCGTGGGGGCTGGTCCTGCCGTGGTGCGTGCTGGCGTTCGCGCACGGCGCCCACTACGTGAAGCTCACCCGCACGCAGATGCTCGAGACGATGAGCGAGGACTACATCCGCACCGCGCGGGCCAAGGGCGTCCCGGAGCGGGCCGTCGTCGGGAAACACGCACTGCGCAACGTGTTGCTGCCCGTCGTGACGCTGACCGGCATCGAGTTCGGCGCGCTGCTCGGCGGCGCGGTGATCACCGAGCGGGTGTTCAGCCTGCCCGGCCTGGGCGGTCTGCTGATCGACGCGGTGCACTCCCGCGACCTGCCGACGTTGCTCGGCTGCACGTTGTTCGCCGGTTTTCTCGTGGTCGTCGCCAACGCCGTCGTCGATCTGTCCTACGGCGTGCTCGATCCGCGAGCACGGCTCACCTGAGGGAGGAAAGTCCGTTGTACCGCAAGAAACTTCTTGCCGTCGTGCTGATCGGTGCCCTGGGGGTGTCGGCCTGCGGTGCGAACGACCAGAAACCCGCGGGTGACGCCGCCAAGCCGGAGAAGGGCGGCACGCTGCGCATCCTGTCGGAGTCGCGCACGCTCAACCTCGACCCCGCCAAGTCGCAGAGTCTCGCGATCACCACGCTCGGCCTGGTGCACCGCAGACTGACCGGCTGGCAGAACGCCGTCGGGCAGCACGCCTTGGTCGTGCCCGACCTCGCGGACACCGGCAAGACCAGCGACGGCGGCAAGACGTGGACCTTCGTGCTGCAGGACGGGCTGAAGTTCAACGACGGCACGCCGATCACCTCCGCCGACGTGAAGTGGGGCGTCGAGCGGTCGTTCGCGCCGGCGTTCGGTGGCGGCCTCGGCTACCACAAGGACCTGCTGGGCGGCGGTGACTACCAAGGTCCGTTCGAGGGCAAGGAACTCGACTCCATCAAGACCCCGGACGCGAGGACCATCGTCTTCACCCTGACCCGCCCCTACGGCGACTGGCCCTGGATCGCGTCGACGCCCGCGTTCGCGCCGGTGCCGAAGGGCAAGGGCGCCGAGGCGGACTACCAGGAGCACGCCGTCGCGTCCGGTCCGTACCAGATCGCCAAGTACCAGAAGGGCGTCCAGGTCGAGCTCTCCCGCAACCCGAACTGGGAGCCCGCCAAGGACCAGGTACGCGCGGGCCTGCCGGACTCCGTCGTGTTCCAGCTCGGCCAGGAGGCCTCGGTCGTCTCGCAGCGCCTCGCCGCCGACTCCGGTGACGACAGGTTCGCGTTCGCCTCGTCGTTCGTCTCCCCCGCCCAGCTCGCGCAGCTGCAGCAGAACCCGTCGGCGAAGTCCCGCGTCGTGACGTCTAAGTCGGGTGCGGTCGCGTACCTCGCGCTGAACACGCAGAAGGCGCCGCTGAACAACGTCAAGGTGCGCCAGGCGTTCCAGTACGCGGTGAACAAGGCCGCCTACCAGGTGGCGTCGGCGGGCACCGCGGCGCTGGCCGGCGACACGGCCTCGACGCTGATCACCCAGGGCATCGAGGGCCGCGAGCAGTTCGACCTCTACCCGAGCAAGCCGGAGGGCGACCCGGACAAGGCCAAGGCGCTGCTCGCCGAGGCCGGTTTCCCGAACGGCCTGGACGGACTGCAGCTGGTGCTCAACAAGTCCAACAACCAGACCGACAAGGGCGAGGCCGTCCAAGCCGCGCTGGCCAGGGCGAACATCAAGGTGACCATCCGGTCGCTGGAGGCGGACGCGTTCGAGACCGAGACGAACCTCGCCGACAACCCGACCTACGACCTGATCCTGGGCTCGTGGCAGCCGGACTTCCCCAGCGCGAACTCGAACATCCAGCCGCTGTTCGCCTCCTCGGAGATCGGCAAGGGCGGCTACAACACCTCGCGGTACTCGAACCCCGAGGTGGACAAGTTGATCGAGCAGGCGCAGTCCACCGTGGACCCGGCAGAGGCCGGGAAGAAGTGGGCCGCGATCGACAAGCGGATCCTGCAGGACTCGCCGGTCGTGCCGCTGATCTACACGCGCAACTCGTTCATCCACGGCTCGAAGGTCGGCAACTTCTTCATCGCCGACTTCCCCGCCTACCCGAACTACCTCCAGGTTGGTATCTCGAAGTGAGTGACGTGCTGCTGTCCGTCGAGGACGTCTCGGTGGACTTCGGCTCCGGCTCCCCCGCGGTCAGCGAGGTCTCGTTCTCGCTGACCGCCGGGGAGGTCCTCGCCGTGGTCGGCGAGTCGGGCTCCGGCAAGACCGTGACCGCGATGTCGTTGCTGGGACTGCTGCCGTCGTCCGCCTCGGTGACCGGACGGGCGCTCCTGGGTGGACGGGACCTGTACTCGTTGTCCCTCAACGAGTTGCGCGAGGTTCGGGGCAACGAGGTCGGCATGGTGTTCCAGGAGCCCATGAGCGCGTTGAATCCCGTCCTCACGATCGGCAGCCAGATCGTCGAGGCCGTGCGCGTGCACTGTTCGGTCTCACGCGCCGAGGCTCGGGCACGGGCGTTGGAGCTGCTGCGGCTCGTCGGGCTGCCGGTAGAACGGTTCAAGGCCTATCCGCACGAGATGTCCGGCGGGCAGCTCCAGCGCGTGGTGATCGCGATGGCGGTGGCGAACGAGCCGTCGCTGCTGATCGCCGACGAACCGACGACCGCGCTGGACGTGACCGTGCAGGCCGAGATCCTCGGCCTGCTGCGGGACCTGCGCGACCGGCTCGGTGTCGCGATCCTGCTGATCACGCACGACATGGGCGTGGTCGCCGACCTCGCCGACCGGGTGATCGTGATGAACGCGGGCAGGGTCGTGGAGACCGGCACCGTGCGGCAGGTCTTCCAGAAGCCCGCGCAGCCCTACACCCGGACGCTGCTCGACTCGGTGCTGTCGCTGGACTCCCGTGAGCTCCCTGCCCGCGCTCCCGCGGCACCGGTGCTGCGGCTGTCCGGCGTCTCGATCTCGTACGGGAAGTTCCGCGCGGTGTCGGACGTGTCGCTGGAGATCGGACGCGGCGAGGTGCTGGGACTGGTCGGCGAGTCCGGGTCCGGCAAGTCTTCGATCGCCGCCGCGGTCACCGGGCTCGTGCGGTACAGCGGGGGGATCACGGTGGCGGGCAAGGAGGTCTGCGCCCTGCGCAAGGCCGACCGCGGCCGGATCGGGCTGGTGTTCCAGGACCCGCTGTCGTCGTTGAACCCGCGGGCGACGGTCGGCCGGTCGATCGCCCAGCCGCTGTTGCTGCACACGTCGCTGCGCGGCGCGGAGCTGACCGCGAAGGTCGACTCGCTGCTGGACGCGGTGCAGCTGTCCGTCTCGTTGCGCGACCGGTATCCGCACGAACTCTCCGGCGGGCAACGCCAGCGAGTCGGCATCGCCCGCGCCATCGCACTGGACCCGGACCTGCTGATCGCCGACGAACCGACGTCCGCACTGGACGTGACGGTGCAGGCGCGGGTGCTGGACCTGTTCCGCTCGCTGCAGCGCGATCTGCGGTTCGCGTGCCTGTTCATCAGCCACGACCTGGCCGTCGTGCAGCACCTCTCCGACCGGGTGGCCATCCTGCACCAGGGCCGGGTCGTGGAGGAGGGCGCCTCGGTGTTCGCCGCGCCGCAGGACCCCTACACGCAACGCTTGCTCGCCTCGGCCCTTACCGTGTCCGTATGAAGACCAACTGGGCGGGCAACGTCACGTTCACCGCGGCTCAGGCCGTGACGCCGACCTCGGCCGACGACCTGCGCGCGATCGTCCGCGGATCGTCCGCGGTGCACGTCGTCGGGTCCGGGCACTCGTTCAGCCCCGTCGCCGACACGACGGGCACCCTGGTGTCGCTGGCGGGCATGCCCGAGGTCTTCGAGGTGTCGGGCCGCAGCGTCCGGGTCAGCGCGGGCATGACCCTCGCCCAGCTGGCGCCGAGGCTGTTCGACGCGGGCCTGGCCCTGCACACGCTGCCGTCGTTGCCGCACATCACCATCGCCGGCGCGATCGCCACCGCCACCCACGGCTCCGGCGGCTGCTCGCTGGCCGGAGCGGTCACCGCCGTCGAGGTGATGCGCGCGGACGGGTCTGTCGTCGAGCTGACGTCCGCGGGCGCCCCGGTGTCGCTCGGCGGCCTGGGCGTGATCACGACGGTGACGCTGGACGTGGTGCCGTCGTTCGAGGTGGCCCAGACCGTCTACGAGGACGTCGCCTGGACGACGCTGCTCGTCCAGGCGGAACAGATCTTCGACGGCGCCTACAGCGTGAGCGCGTTCATCGACTGGCAGGGCGGCGCGACGCTGTGGGTGAAGCACCGCGTGGGCGACGAGCCGTTCACCTTCCCCGGCAGGCCTGCCGACGGCCCGCGGCACCCGGTCGTCGGACAGCCGCCCTCGCGCTGCACGCTGCAGGGTGGCGTGCCCGGACCGTGGCACGAGCGGCTCCCCCACTTCCGCGCCGAGTTCACGCCGTCGGTAGGGCAGGAGCTGCAGACCGAGTACTTCGTCCCGCGCACCCGCGCGGTCACGGCGTTGCGGGCGCTGGCCGAGATGTCCACTGTGATCTCGCCGCTGGTGCAGGCCTGCGAGATCCGCACGGTGTCGGCCGAGCCGCAGTGGCTCAGCCCGGCCTACGACCGCGACAGCCTCGCGATCCACTTCACGTGGGTGCCGAACACTCCTGCTGTGCTCGCCCTGCTGCCTCGGTTGGAGGAGGCGATCGCGCCGCGGCCGCACTGGGGCAAGCTGTTCACCGTGCCGCCGATGCTGCTGTCCGCTCGGTACCCGCAGTGGGACGCCTTCCGCGCGCTGATCAACGAACACGACCCGAAAGGCGTGTTCCGCAACGACTTCCTGACCCGCTACTTCGGCTCGATCGCGTCCAGCTGACGCCGCAACAGATCAGCTTCGGGCCCGCGCAACCGCGTTAGCAACCGCCACGCCTCGCTCCAACTTCTCTGGGCGAGGGTGATCTCGATGAAACGCAGAGCCATGGTCAGGCCGATCAACGCGCGCACCTGCCCCGCTCGATCGTCGAGGCGGCGGAACACGTCATAGGCATCGCTGAACGCCTCTCTAGCCTGTTCCGGCCGACCCACGTCGAGATGGAGATTGCCCAGCGCTTCCAGCAGCCTCGCCATCGCGACGAGATTGTCGGGATCGAGCGCCTGGAGGGCGGTCGTGACCTCCTGGATCCCGTCGAGATCGCCCTGCAGCCGAGCGAGCTCGATGACGATGTCGGCCTTGTCCTCAGGCTGCACCGCCTCGTCATAGGCGCGCCGCAGGTAGTCCGTGGCCCCGAGCCGTCTCCCGGCAACGCTCTCCAGATACGAGAGCTGACGCAACGCGGTGACCTGGTCGGCGACCGGCAACGAGTTCCGCTCGACCGCGTCGACCAACTGCCGACCAGCCGCCTCGAAGTCGCCGCTGTCGACCAGCAACGTGCCCAGCTCGAACGCAAGCTGCGCCTCCAGCAAGAGGTCGCCGGCGGCCTTCATCCGCGCTTCCTCCAGATGCCGCAGCGCGAGGTTGGTGTCCCCGGTCCGCAGCTCCATCCGCGCGAGTTCGCGGTGCACGAGCGCATGCTCCCGATCGCTGCCGCCGGCCTCCAGCACCGCATCGAAGTGGTCGATCGCCGACCCGATGTCGCCCCTGTCCCGGTGGATCTCGCCTAGCAACCGGTGTGCGCGCTGCGCTTCGACTGAGTCCGACGGCAAGGTGTTCAGCACGCGGTCCAGGACGGTTTCCGCCTCCCGCAGCAGGCCGAGGTCCTTCGCCAGCTCTCCGCGCAGCAGCGACGCCCGAATCGGCGTCTGCATGGCCTCCACCGCTCGAACGGCCAGCGCGTGGGCACCAACAAGATCACTCTGGGACTGGAGCACGCGGGCGGCCGAGACGAGCACGTCTCCCCAATGCTGTCCCATGTTCTCGGCGGGCACCGCGCTCACCACGTCAACGGCCGACCCGCTGATCGGGTGTGCCGACGAGAGCTGTTTCGACACCTCTCCGACCACCATCACCAGCCGGCCGGGGTCGAGCTGCACCTGGTCCAGAATCTCCTGGATCCCGGCCGATGCCCGCGCCGGCGGGTCGACGATCACGAAGTGCCACACCATCGACACCTCCGCCAGCCGTCCCCGCACCGCCCGCACCCCGAGTTCCACCAGGTCGTTGTGCAGCTCCACGGCCCGCTCGGAGGTGCCGTGCACCAGGACGTCGTAGCGGAAACCCTGGCCGGACTCACGCTGACCGCGTTCCCGAGCCGCCGAGACATAGGTGTCGCGGCTGCTCACCAGCACATCGGCGTCCGCGAGCCGGTGCGCGAGCAATGCAGCGATGTTGTCCATGTAGTACGACACGGTGTCGGGGCTGCCGCTGCGTTCGTCGACGACCGCGATTTCCTCGCCGAAACTCCAGTACGGCAGGTACGGCACCGTGGTGCGCTCGACCAGCCCCAACTCGGCCTGGTCGTCACCCTGGTCAGCAGGCAGCCAGCTCGCGTACAACGGCGCGAACTGCTCCGCCATCGTCGTCCGCCACGCCCGCGCCCGTTCGTACTCCTCCTTGCTGTCGAACCGCGACACCACCGGCAGGTACAGCAACCCGGCTCGGTCGTAGGGCAGCCGATCGCGCGCTTCCGCCGCGCGGCGGGCGACGTCCAGCGTGCCGGCGAGGTTCTGTCGGTTCGGCGCGGCGCACAACACCAAGATGTCCGGCAGTTGCGCGGTGCAGATGCCACCGATGTCGGTGATACCGGTGCGGCTGTCGATCAGGACGTAGTCGAACTCCTCTTCCCACTCCGCGCGGATCTTCTCGAACCGCCAGCCCAGGTCGTGGTCGGCGAACAGCTCCGGCCACGACAACGCTTGCGCACGGTCGGGGTAGGAGGAGTTCATCGCGCCCGCTGTCAGCAGCGACAGGTTGTCGGCGTCCGGCACGGAGACGGGCTCCACGACGTCGGTCCAGTCGGCATCGCCGGTGATGACCTCGACCAAGCCACCGTCGTGCAACGACGAGATGTACGGCTTGAAGTATTCGTGCAGGCCGGGCGCGTCGAGGTCGAAGTCCACGCACAGCACGCGGTTGCCCCAGCGCGCGAGCTGCACGGCGACGTTGGCCAGGCAGAAGGAGCGGCCAACGCCGCCCTTGTACGAGTAGAACGTGACGATCACGGCAGCCTCACAGCCTCGGCAACGGACCGGGCGGCACCGTCGTCAGATCCAGCGGGGGCCGCACCACCTGCCACGCCGGATCCCACGGTGGCGCTTCCTCGATCCGCTCCGCCACCTCTTTCGCCAGCTCCTGCACGGCGGTCAGGAAGTGCTCGTAGTTGGCCGAGCGGCTGTAGACCTCGTAGGCGAGAGGCAGGTTCCACGACGTGAAGTCCCGTTGTTGGGTGGCGTGTGCCTCAGGCGGGTAGTGCCGGCCATCGGCATAACGGACGGGCAGCACCAGCTGCCGCGGCTGGTCCGCGGTGCCGTAGCCGAGCACGCGGTGACGTTCGAGCATGCTCTCCCACTCGGCACGGCACCACGGCGAGCGGAAGTACGGCGGTGAGAAGACGGCGACCATCACCTTCGAACGCAACAACGCGCGTTCCAGGTTCTCGGGCCACGCCACCCCGGTCTCCTGGCCCCAGTCCACGAAGATCCGCGGGTCGAAGCCCATCTCGTTGCCGAGCCAGTCCTTCAGAGCACGGTGGAAGTGCTCCCGCACCCACATCTCACCGCCGCCGCGGCGGGTGTAGCTCAGGAAGACGTCGTACTCGTAGCCCACGCCATCACATCGTGATCATGGCTTCAGCTATTACGAGGCGTCACCCTTCTGGCGCAACGCCTCAAGCTCGTCGTCGGAGAACCCGTAGGTCGTCACGACGGTCATCTTCGGGCAGGTGACCAGCAATCCGGGGCCCCACTCCTCGATCACCTGGCCGCTCTGGTTGGCCGCGGAGAAGAACGGCTTGCCCGACACGCCGAGATCGACCTGAGCCGGCCAGAACAGCGTGCGGCGGGCCTCACCGGGGTGGAACTCGTGCGCGAACTTGAGCTGGTGCAGGAAGGTGATCCAGCCCTCGGTGATGTCGTCGTAGTAGTCGTCCCATTCGGGCGAGGTGCCCTTGGGCGCGCGGGTGAGCACGACGCGGGTGCCCTCGGGGACCGGCGTCAGCGCGAACGTGTCGTGGCCGTGGACGATCAGCGTGGTGCCGTCCTCCTCGGCGTTCTGGAAGTAGATGTGGTCGATCTCGGCGTCGAGCTCGGGGATGTCCCAACCGTGCCAGTGCCGGATCTTCTGCTTGTCGCGGAACGACTGCCACACCTCGTCGACCGGCGCGGCCACCGTGATCTCGATCCGCACGCCCTCGTCATCCATCTGCGACTCCCGGATGGCCCATCGCGACCACCCGGTACGGGCGGCCTGACTCGGTGTCGTACTTCAAGGCGATCTGCCGCACCGCTTCGGCCAGGTCGCTGGTGAACTCGTGGATGGCACCGGGCGCGCCGAAGCGGACCGTCGTCTCCACGGTGAACGTGAGCAAACGCTTTCCCGCGTCCGCCGCGGCACCCGACATCCGCGAGACCTCGCGTGCCGTGTCCTCGGCGACGGACACCAGGTGCGTCGCGGCGAACTGATCCTGGACGTCGGCGGCGATCTCGCGGCCGGGCCGGGCGCGCAGGACTCGTTCGACGCAGCCGCGGCGCTGGCGCTCCTCGACCAGCTCGACCAGTCCTGCCTGCTCCAGGGCTCGCACGTGGTAGTTGACCCGTTGCCGGGGCAGGTCGAGGGCCGCCGCGAGCTGGGTCGCCGAGGCGGGCGACTTCAGCAGCTCCAGCAGCGACCTGCGCAACGGTGACAGCTCCACGCCCAGCACGGTCTCATTTGACAAAATCATTTGTCAATACCGGAACCCGACCGGAAACAGTTAGGTTCGTTGACGGTTGCAACAAACCGCCCCCACCCTGGCACCCGTGAGAATCCCCCTGCTGGTGGCAGCGTTGGCGGCAGCAGCGATCGTTCCGGTGTGGACGGTCGCGGCGCAGGCCGACGTGGTGCCCGGAACCGCTTATCAGGTGACGAACGTCGGCAGCGGAAAGTGCGTGGAGTCGCAGGGAACGGCGAACGGCGCACAACTCCGCCAACAGAGCTGCACTGGACAGACCTGGAAGTTCACGCCCACGAGCGACGGTTACTTCACCGTCGGCGAGGGCTCGGTCTGGGACGTTTCCAACGTCTCCACCGCGGACAACGCGGCGATCCACATGTGGCAGAACTTCAGCGCCAACAACCAGCAATGGCGTCCCGAGCAGGTCGGCACGGACACCTACCGGTTCGTCAGCCGCCACAGCGGGAAGTGCCTGGACGTGCCGGGTGCCTCCACCGGTGACGTCCAGCTGGTCCAGTACACCTGCAACGGCACGAACGCCCAGGCGTTCCGGCTCGGCACCCCTGCGCCGCCGGACCCCGAGGCGCCCGACTTCGGCCCGAACGTGCTGATCTTCGACCCGTCGATGTCCGCGAGCACCATCCAAACGCGCCTCAACGACGTCTTCCGGCAGCAGGAAGAGGGTCAGTACGACGCGCGCCGGTTCGCGATCTTCTTCAAGCCGGGCACCTACAACGTCGACGTGAACATCGGCTTCTTCACCCAGGTGCTCGGGCTCGGCCTGAACCCGGACCAGGTGACGATCAACGGCCAGGTGCACGTCGAGGCCGACTGGTTCGAGGGCAACGCGACCCACAACTTCTGGCGTGGCGCGGAGAACCTCGCGATCCGCCCGCCGGGCGGCACCAACACGTGGGCCGTCTCGCAGGCGTCCGCGATGCGCCGCACGCACGTCTACGGCAACATGCAGCTCGACGACAACGGCTGGTCCAGCGGCGGTTTCCTGGCCGACTCCGTGGTGACGGGCCAGGTCCGCTCTGGCAGTCAGCAGCAGTGGCTGTCGCGCAACACCGAGTGGGGTTCGTGGACCGGCGAGAACTGGAACATGGTCTTCGTCGGCGCCCGCAACGCCCCGCAGAACACGTTCCCCGAGCCGCCGTACACCACCGTCGCGCAAACCCCTGTCGTGCGTGAGAAGCCGTTCCTGAACATCGACGGCGCCGGCAAGTACAACGTCTTCGTCCCCGCGCTGCGCAGCAACTCCAGCGGCACCACGTGGGCGAGCGGCAACCAGCAGGGCACCAACATCCCGATCTCGCAGTTCTACGTGGTCAAGCCGGGCACGTCGGCGGCGACGATCAACCAGCAGCTCGCGGCGGGCAAGAACCTGCTGTTCCAGCCCGGCATCCACCAGGTCAGCGAGCCGATCCGGGTCACTCGCCCGGACACCGTCGTGATGGGTCTAGGTCTCGCGACCATCATGCCCACCAACGGGAACATGGCGCTCGACGTGGCCGATGTGGACGGTGTGAAGGTCGCCGGCCTGCTCATCGACGCGGCCCCGACCAACTCGCCGCTGCTGATGCAGATCGGCGCCCCCGGCAGCACGGCACGCCACCAGGCCAACCCGACGTCGGTGCACGACCTGTACGTGCGCATCGGCGGTTCGGCCGTCGGGCGGGCCACGACGTCGTTGGTGGTCAACAGCTACGACGTGATCGGCGACCACCTCTGGCTGTGGCGCGGCGACCACTCCATCGGTGTCGGCTGGGACGTCAACAGGGCCGACACCGGCCTGATCGTCAACGGCAACAACGTGACGATGTACGGCCTGTTCGTCGAGCACTACCAGAAGTACCAGACCATCTGGAACGGCCAGGGCGGCCGGACGTACTTCTACCAGAACGAAATGCCGTACGAGGTGCCCAACCAGGCGGCGTGGATGAACGGCTCGACGCGCGGCTACGCGGCGTACAAGGTGTCCAACAACGTCACAACGCACGAGGCGTGGGGCCTCGGCAGTTATATCTTCGCCAACGCCAACCCAAGCGTGGTGGCCGATCGGGCGTTCGAGGTGCCGAACACTCCGGGTGTGAGGTTCCACAGCATGGTGACGATCTCGTTGGGCGGCAAGGGCACCATCGAGCGCATCATCAACAACTCGGGCGGCCGGGTGACCGCTGGTTCTACCGAGGCCTATCTGGCGAATTACCCGTGATGTTCCGCTGAGCGGTTTTCGACTGCGCATCCCCGTGCTCTGGTCCGCATAGACTGGAGCATGGGGATGTTCACTGAGCAGTTGCAGCTGATCGAAGCCCTGAACCCGGTGTACAACGCGTTGACCACGGTGTTCGACGTGCCGGACGAGGCAGTCGGCCCGCTCGCCGGAGTCACGTTCTCGGTCAAGGCCAACATCGACGTCGCGGGCGCCGCCACCACGCACGGCCTGAAGTCGTTGACGGGCAACGTGAAGTCGTCCGACGCGCCGATCGTCGCCCGGCTGCGGGCGGCGGGGGCGACACCGATCGGGCACGCGAACATGCCGACGCTGAACGCCCGTGGCATGCACACGTACAGCGAACTGGCCGGGCACACCATCAACCCGTGGGACGCCTCGAAGTCACCCGGTGGCAGCTCCGGCGGCGACGCGGTGGCCGTCGCCACGGGCATGGTGCGCATCGGGATCGGCAACGACGGAGGCGGCTCGCTGCGCCTGCCGGCCTTCCTGAACGGCATCTGCGCGCTGAAGCCCAGCTACGGCCGCTATCCGCAAGGCACCATCTACGGCCAGCCCGACCCGTCGTTCCCCACCCAGGTCATGACGGTCGAGGGCCCGCTCGCCCGCACCGTCGCCGACCTGCGGCTGGTGCACTCGCTCCTGTGCGGCGCCGATCCGGCCGACCCCCGCGCGGTCCCCGTGCCCGCCCACGGCTCACCCGCACCGAGGATCGCCGGTTTCGTGCCGGGTGACCCGGTGGTCGAGGAGGCGGCGAAACGGCTGGTGGACGCGGGTTACGAGGTCGAACCGGTCACTGCGCCGCGCGTGGAGGAGGCGTCGGAACTGGCCATGCGGATGATCTCCACACCGATCGCGCTCCAGTTCGACGAGTACGTCGCGTTCGCCGGCGAGGATCTCGCCGGGTACGCCCGCAACCTGCTGGAAGTGCGGCCGGGCCTGGACATCGGCGAGTTCCTGACGCTGACCGGCACCCGCCTGGCGATCCAGCGCGAGTGGGCACGGCTGCTCGACCGGTACCCGGTGCTGATCGGGCCTGTGTCGACGATCCCGTCGTTCGAACCGGACCAGGACCGTCGCGGTCCCGAGGCCCTGGCCGAGTACTTCGAGGCGATGAAGCTGTGCGAGGCGACGTCGTTCGCCGGACTGCCCTCGGTCGCGGTGCCGACCGGGTTGCGGGACGGGCTGCCGACCGGCGTCCAGGTGATCTCGCGGAGGTACCGCGAAGACCTGGCCCTGGACGCGGCGGCCGTGCTGGAAACCCCGCTCAGCCCAGCCGTTTCGGCCGGTTGATCTTCATCTCGTCCATGTCGGTGACGGTGGCGCGCAACCCCTTGAAGTCGACGCCCAGCGCGTCGAGAGCGGTGGTCGCGCGCCGCAGTCCCGCGTCGTCCGGTTTCTCGGCCGCGGTCAGGATCACGCGGTAGCTGAAGAAGTCGAGCTTCTCGTCGAACGTGAGCGCGCCTTCCTCGCTGAACCCGCCGCTGCGCAGGAAGTCGAAGCCCTTCAGCCGCTCCCGCAGCGTTGAGCGCTGGTCCTCGGTCAGGTCGGCGAAGCGGCCGCGGACGGTTACTCGGTAGGTGTGTTCAGCCACGAGCGAAGATGCTCCCCGAACGCCCGGCGGTCTGGCGAACGATTTCTCAGGTGCGGAAGAATCTTGCTCCATGAACGCAAAAGAGCTGGTCACGCGCATTCGGACGGAGCTGCACCCCGGTGAGCACGACAACTTCGTGGTCAAGCTGATCGAAACGGGCGAAGCGCCGCGGGCCGTGATCGCGACGTTCGCCGCGGAAGAGAACCACATCGTGTCGTCGGACTGGCGAACATTCCTCGCGCTGGCGGCGAAGGCGGAGGAGCCGAACGCGCGGGCGTTCTTCACGTTGCTCGCGGGCGGCGAGGAACTGGTGCTGCCGATGCTGGAGCCGTTGGCGAACGCGGCCGGCATGTCCTCCAAGGACTTCCACGGCTACGAGCCGTTCCCCGGCTGCCAGGCCTACCCGGCCTACCAGGCCTGGATGGCGCTGAACGGCGAGCCGACCGACGTGATCCTCGCGATCCTGGCGAACTTCACCGCGTGGGGCGGTTACTGCGCCCGCATGGCGAAGGGGCTGCGCGAGCACTACGGGTTCAACGACGACGCGTGCGCGTTCGTCGACTTCTTCGCCACGCCCGCGCCGCAGCTCGAAGAACGCGCGATCGCCGCCATCCAGGCCGCCCTGGACGCGGGCTGGCAGCCGAAGCACGCGTGGCGCTACGGCCGCCTCCTGCAGGCCTACGAACTGCAGTTCTGGTCCACCCTCGCCTGAGGTGCCATGGGGGGCACATTCATGGACCTCACGTCCATGAATGTGCCCCCCATGGTTTCAGCGGGGGAGGTAGGCGCGGTGGGACTTGGAGAACTCGTAGTTGTTGAACTTGTCCCAGTTGATCGACCACGTCATGAGGCCGCGCAGGTTCGGATAGACGCCCTTAGGCTGGTAACTGCCGCAACGCGTGCCCTTGGTGAGGCAGTCCAGCGCGGTGTGGACGTCCGCGACGGACGTGAACCCGTTGCCCGCAGGGACGGCGGCGGGCAGGCCGATCGCGACCTGTTCCTGCCGCAGCCCGGCGAACACCTTGGACGCGTCACCGCGCACCGGGAACCCGGCGAGCACCATGTCGGTCATCGCGACGTGGAAGTCCGCGCCGCCCATGAAGTGCCACTGGTTGTCCAGGCCCATCACCGGCCCGGAGTTGTAGTCCTGCACGTGCAACAACGTCAGGTCGTTGCGCATCGCCTCGATCACCGGCAGGTACGCGCCGGTGCGCGCGTCACCACCGCCCGCGCCACCGTAGAACTGGTAACCGACCTGCACGAAGAACGTCTCCGGCGCCATCGTGAGCACGAAGTTGGCTCCGTAGCGGGACTTCAGCGACCTCAGCGCGGAGATCAGGTTCACGATCACCGGCGTCGTCGGGTTCCGGAAGTCGACGTCACCGGGGTTCAGCGACAGCGAGTGGCCCTCGAAGTCCACGTCGAGACCGTTCAGGCCGTACTTGTCGATGATCGCCCCGACCGACCGCACGAACGCGTCGCGCGCGGCCGTGGTCTCCAGCCGCACCTGACCGTTCTGGCCGCCGATGGAGATCAGCACCTTCTTGCCCTTCTGCTGCTGGGCGCGGATGCCGGCGATGAACTCGGCCTCGGACTCGACGTTCGGGCACTCGGCGACCGGGCACTGCGCGAACCGCAGGTCACCGCTGGCCGGGCTGGTCGGCTCGGCGAACGAGAGGTTGATGACGTCCCACTCGTCCGGCACGTCCTTCATCCGGACGTACCCGGAACCGTTGGCGAAGCTGGCGTGCAGGTAACCGACGAGCACCTTGCGCGGCAGGCTGCCCGTGGGCGGCGGGCCAGTCGTGGTGGTGGTGGTGGTGGTGGTCGTGGTGGTGGTAGTCGGCGGGGTGCCACCCGTGCACGCCGCGCCGTTGATCGTGCAGTTCGCCGGGTCGTCGGTGCCGGCCGCGTTGAAGCCGAACGTCACGCTGGCGCCGGGCGCGACGGAGCCGTTGTACTCGCGGTTGACGAACGTGTGGTGGTTGCCGCTCTTGGTGAGCAACGAGTCCCAGTAGGCACCGACGGTGGTGGAGGCCGGGTAGTCGAACTCGACCTTCCAGGAGCCGATGGCCGCGCTGGTCTCGTTCTTGATCGTCACCGTCGCGGTGTACCCGGTGGCCCAGGACTGCTTGGCGAACGTCGCCGTGACGCCGGCGGCGCTGGCAGGGGCGAAACTCACGATCACGGTGCCGAGCACCAGTGCGGCCACCGCGGATATTCGGGCGAACAACAGCATGGTTGCTCCGTTCCTGACGTGGCGGCCGGCAGGGGTCATCCGAATTGGACTAGACCATCAACCCGTGCGTCAAGGTTCTAGACTGACCAGTCGTGCCTCTCGCTCGTGCCGCCGACGGAACCAAGCTCTTCTACTCGGTCGAGGGCTCCGGGCCTCCCCTGCTGCTGATCGCGGGCCAGTCCAACTCGTCCCGCTGGTGGTCACAGGTGCGTGCGGGCTTCTCCGCGGCGTTCACGACGATCGTCACGGACCACCGCGGCACCGGTTCCAGCGACAAGCCCGACGCCCCGTACAGCACCCGGCTCTTCGCGTCGGACTGCGTCGCGATCCTCGACGACGCCGGCATCGACCGAGCCCACGTCTACGGCACCTCGATGGGCGGCCGGATCGCGCAGTGGATCGCGGCCTCGCACGGCGCACGGGTCGACCGGCTCGTGCTCGGCTGCACCTCCCCCGGCGGGCCGCACGCGATCGAGCGCAGCGCCGAGGTGCGCAGGTCGCTGGCGCAGGTCGACCCGATGAAGGCGCGCCGGGCGTTGGAAGAGCTGATGTACACGCCGGCCTACCGCGGGCCGTTCAACACGCTCGGCGACCCGGCCATGCCGCCCTACGCGCGCAAGCGGCACCTGTTCGCGAGCGCCGAGCACGACGCGTGGGACGTCCTGCCGTCGATCACCGCGCCGACGCTCGTGGTGCACGGCACCGAGGACGTCTTCAACCCCGCGGCCAACGCTCCCCTGATCACGGAGCGTATCCCCGGCGCGCGGATGCACCTGATCGAGGGAGCGCGACACGGCTATTTCGAGGAGTTCGCTGGCGAGGCGACGCCGCTCGTGGTCGACTTCCTGCAGGGGTAGCGCTACCACTGGGGGATCCATGCGCAAGACGCCTGTCGTTCTGCTCGTCCTGTCGCTGTTCACCCTCCTGCCCACCCCGGCCCACGCCGTCGACCTGCCGGGCGGCAAGGCGAACTTCGTCGTCTCGCGCGGCTCGTTCAAGGCGGGCAAGACCAACTGGGTCCGCCTCAGCGACTACACCTTCTCGACCGACGGCAAGGTGCGCGCGAGGACCTACCTGTGGCAGCAGAGCACACCTGCCGCTCGTGCCGGAACCGGGGTGAAACCCGACCCGTCCTGCTCCACCTCGGTGGTGAGTCCCGGCGCCACCGAGGTGCGCGACTGCGAAGTGCGGACGGCAGGCGGTTTCGCCGGTGCTCCCAACGAGGAGCCGAGGACCGGCAACTACCGGGTCACCGACGGCGTTCTGCACATCACCTGGCCCGTCCCGGGGTGGAACGAGGAGTGGGCGATCGTCGTGAGCCCGGACACCAAGCTCGTCCGGCTCGACTTCCGGTCCAACGCCCTGGCCACGGCCGGGTACGGCTACGGCAGCAACACCCCGCTGACCACCCGCCGCCAGATGTCGAGCGTGGAGGCGTTCCCCGGCACCCTGCGGCTGACCTACAAGGGCTGGGACCACGGCAAACTGACCGACGACAGCGGTGGGTTCGACATCGCGAAGTACGGCGCCTGCACGACCACGACCTGGTGCCTCACCTACCTCCAGCCCGAGTCGGGGACCTCCTGCAAGGGCGGCTGCAACCCCGGGACCACCGACACCTCGATCCAGAACTACATCGTGCGCGTCTCGAACAACGACCGCCGCGACACGCACTGGCAGTGGTGCAGCTGCCTGACCATCAGCAAGCAGGGCGTGCAGAGCAAGTGCTACCAGGGCAACTCGCACGTGAAGCCGATGCTGCAGATCCTCGACGACGACGGCCAGTTCCACGGCTGGGTGGGCGTGGAAGCCTCGTTCAACAACGTCAAACCGGAGGTTGGCGATCTCCGCGACGGCGACATGCTCTCCGCCTTCCGGGTCAGCGACTTCCGCTGACCCTCAGCCGGTGACCCAGCGCAGGCCGCGCATCAACACGTGGCCCGCGAACCGCACGCCGGTCGCCTCGGCGATCGGCAGGTAGGGCAGCCGCAACGGAATCCGCGCCCACACCGGCAGACTGGCGACGGCCGTGGCCGCCAGGATCGCGTACGGGCCCCGCGCCAGCAGCGGCAACGGAGCCTTGAACAGCAGGAACCGAGCGGCCTCGCGGGCGTCGTGGGTGCTCTTCAGCTCGGCCCGGTAGGAGTTCAGCCGCATTTCGAGCTCGGCGGTCGTGCGCGGCGGGTCCACCACGCCCAGCGCCTCACCGATGACGGCCATGTCCGCGACGTACCCGTCGTAGTCGTCGAGGGGCTTCTCGCCGTACTTCTGGTGGCAGCGCAGGAAACTGTCGACCTCGGCCACGTGCACCCAGGCCAGCAGGTGCGGGTCGTCGGCACGGTACTGGCGGCCGTCCGGCGCGGTGCCGTGGATGTGCTCGTGCACGCGGCCGAGCCGGTCGATCGCCTTGTGCGCGTGCTCGACCGTGCCGTAGGTGGTGACGCCGATGAACAGGCTCGTGCGCTGCAACCGTCCCCACGGATCGGTGCGGTAGTCGGAGTGCTGGGCGACGGCGGCCATCGCCAGCGGGTGCAACGACTGCAGCAGCAACGCCCGCAGCCCGCCGATGAACATGGCGTGGTCGGCGTGGACGTGCCGGATCGGCCGGTCGTCCGCGAACATGCGCGGGCCGGGCGTCTCGTGGATCCGCCGCGCGTGCTTCTCGCGCTCCGGACCCGCGACCCGCTCGAACAACGACTCGCTCAGCTGACGCCGCAGTGCCTCCAGCATCCACCCATCATGCGCGCCAGTAGTCCCGATCGGGAAGGAGCAGCCACTGGTCCGGCTCGGTGAACGCCTTGGTGTTCTCGGGACGCAGGCCCACGTAGGCGCAGCAGTACGCGACCGCCTTGCCGGCGTAGAGGTGCGCGAGCAACACCTCCAGCGTGGTGTCGTCCGCGTTGGCCGAACCACCGGGGTGCGGGTCCCAGGCGACGACCTGGCCGTCGCGGGCGATCCTGCCCTGGTTGCCGCTCTTGGGGTTCGCGTACATGGCGTACACCACCGTGCCGGCGGACAACAGGTTCGCCACCACCGGCGTGGCGGCGTTGTAGTACCACGGCTGCATCAGCACACATCCGCCCGGAACGTCGGTGACGCCGACGGCGAGCTCGGAGTCGTCGCCGAACGGCTCGTCGTCCCAAGTCCAGTTCGTGACGTCCGGACGCTCGTCGTCCGGCACGACATAGGCCTTCAGCCTGCGCGCCGCCTCGTGCGCGTCGATGCCCGCGACGCAGGCGATGCTGAACCCGTCCCCCGCCGGAAATCTCCCGACCGCCGCGACGAGCCTGTCCCGTTCCTCGACGGCCGCCAGTTCCCGCGGCGTGAGAACCTCGTCGGTGGCGAGCGGTCGCTCCGTGGCCAGGCTGAGGCGGGCGGGTGACCAGCCGGACATCATGGGCAGCGCCGGATCCGCGCCCGCGGCCAGCAACACCTCGACGCTGTCGAAGTTCCTCACGTACACCGCGCGCCACAACGCGGTGCTGCCGTCGTACAGCGCGTCGACGTCCTCGCCCTGTGCGACGAGCGCCGCGACCTCTTGCGCGGAGCCGAAAGCCGCCGCCATGTTCAGCCTCATGGGAACGGCACCCTACCGAGGCGGGGTGCCGTTCCGCCGAGACCTCAGGCGATCGCGATCTGGTCCAGATCAGGAGCACCGGCGTTGTCGTTGCCGAACTTGATGGTGTTCGCGCCCGCGTTGAGCGTCACCGGAAGCTCTGCCACGTAAGGGGTGTTGTTGCCGACCCCGTTGAGCTTGACCTCGACCGGCGCACCGCCGTTGACGGAAACGAAGTACGAGCGCGGCCCGTTCACCGTGAACTGGATGAACATCTTGTACGCGCCCGCGACCGGCACGGTGACGTTCGGGAACGTCACCGAGGCGTCCGGGCTGCCGCCGATGTTGCGCACCTTCTCCCCACCCGAACACGACCCGCAGCTGGTCAGACCCGTGCTGCCGAAAGAGTTCGCCGAGTCCTCCGCCTCGCGCACGAACACGCGGTCCGCGGGCCTGGTGCGCACCGGCACCGTCCCGGACACCTTGCGGCCGGAGCTCAGCAGCTGGAACGACGCGGTCACCGGGATGCTGACCGAACCCACGTCCTGCCCGGCGGGCGAAGTCGCGGTCCAGGTGCCTTCCAGCAGTCCGGCGAGGCGCATCGACGCGCGCGTGGCCGGTGCACCGGTCAGCGTCCAGCCTGCCGGCAACACGGGTGCCAGCGACACGTTGTCGATCTGGTCGTCGGCGTCGAGCCGCAGCCGTGCGGTGATCTTCACGGCCTGCTGGCCCGGCGCGACCCATTGCACGCCATGGGGTGTGACGGTCAGCGTCGTCTTGGGCGTGTAGTTCGCCGGCGGCAGGCCGCCGACCGAGATCCGGTCCAGGCCGAGCGGTTTGCCCGTGCCGAAGAGCTTCACCGTGTTGCGGCCCGCGTTCAACGGCACCGCGACCGACGTCGGGTCCGGCACGTCGGCGCGATCAGCAGGCACCGCAACGGAAACCGGCGCACCACCGTTCACCGACACGGACACCGAGGAAGCCGCGGCGGACGTCAAATCCAGCTGCAGACTGTAAGTACCCGCCGTGGCAACGGAAACATCGTGATAGGTCACGGCGTTGCGCTCACCGCCGCCGAGCCCGGTCACCTGCCGTGTGCCGGAACAGGCCGCGCAGAACTCGCTGCGCGCCGAACCCGACCGCGACGCGTCCTCCGCCTCCAGCGCGTTGCCCTGGGTCCCTCGCGGAGAGCTGTGCCCGACCCGGATCTCGTCGATCTTCAGTTCCTTGAAGTAGACCGGCGCCTGCGGGCCGCCCCACGTGTTGAGCACGGTGAGCTTCAGGAATCGGGCCTGCTGCGACCCGATGTCGATGAACTGCGTGCCGCGCGCGGACGGCAGTGCCCCGGTCCGCACGTGCCACCAGTCGCGGCCGTCGTCGGACGCGGTCAGCTGGTAGTCCTTGATGCGGCTCGAATCCTCCGGCCGGCCGAACGACACGCGGGCGTGCGTCGGCGACGACTCGCGCTGGTTGATCGCGAGGAACGCGGCTTGCTTGCGCCGGCCGAGGTCCAGCGAGATCGAGACGGGCTGGGCGGCGTTGGCGTCCCAGTACGTCTCGTAGCTGCCGTCGGTCAGGTTCGAGGCGGGGAAACCGTCCTCGGAGGACGTCGCCGAGGCCTTGACGCCGGTGTAGAAGCCTTGCTGCCCAGCGGTTTCCACCGCGAACACGGTGTCGTACTCGTCCCACTTCGTGATGCCCTGGATCGTCAGGTGGCCCGCGGACTGCGAGAACCGCATCCGTTCGCCGGTCCGCAGGTCCTTCACCCCGGTGACCCGATATCCGTTGTCCCGCAACCGTACGAAGTCAGCGCGAGGCTTGGTCACGACGTGCACGTACTGCTTGCCGGTCGACGGGTTGATGGTGATCACGCCGTGCGCGCCGTCGTTCCAGAACCCGGGCTGCATGCCGCCGTACAGGTACCCGGCGCCCTCGACGCCCTGGATCGACTCCTGGATCGGCGGCACCCAGGTGGACATGAAGTTGTTGTAGGCCTCTTGCTGCGCGGGCATTTTGCCGTTGACCATCGGCGTCTCGGCCATCAGCGACTTGATCGAGGAACCCGCGTTGGTGATGTACCGGCCGGTGTTCAGCCGCGTGTCGACGGCGTGGTTCCCGCCGTCGTACCACCAGTCGCCGGTGTTCGGGAGCTTGTAGCAGGCCTCGGACAGGCGCGGCATCGGCGTGAACGTGGCCGCCGGGTAGTCGTAGGACGGGAACATGCCGGTCTTCTGCTCGTTCGAGACCGTGTCCATGATCGGCGTGTCCTCGTTGTTGTTGCTCAACAACCAGGTGGGCTGCAGCTGGCGGATCTGTTCGTAGAGCTTGTTGCGCTCCCAGTACTCGTTGTCGTTGTCGATCCAGAACCCGGCGAGGTCGTGGTAGTTCTTCATGACCTCGAAGAAGAGGTCGTAGCTGTACTTGCCGAAGCCCTCGCGCGTGGTGAGGTCGACCTGTTCGCCCTTGTAGGCCGAGTAGGCGGCCGAGTCGAGCATCTGCACGCCCTGCTCGCTGTGCCACTGCGGGTCGTCGGTCATGTAGAGGATGACCTTGACGCCCTTGGCCTTGCCCGCCTTGGTCAGCTCGCCGAGCAGGTCGCGCTGTGTCGCGCAGCTGCCGGGGATCTTCGACGGCCACGGCCGCGCGTAGCCCAGCCGCGAGTGGAACGTCGCCAGCACGACGTAAGAGGCGCCGAGCTTGCGCGCCTCGTCGATCCAGTAGTCGGGGGTCCACCCTCCGCCGGTGACGTCGCGTTCCCACTCGGCGCAGTCCAGGTGCTTCGGGGCGGTGAACATGCCCCAGTGCAGGAAGAGGCCCGCGGTGGACTTGCGCAGCCACTCCTGTCTCGGGTGCTGCACCTCGGCCTGCACCGGTGCCGACGCGGCCACGGTGATGAGGCCGGCGAGCAACGCGGCCACGACGGCCGCGCACAATCGTCGTAGAGCCATGATCCACGCATTCTCGTCGGGGCGGCGGCGAGAGATCCGATGATTACAACCGAAACAACGGGGGTCAAGCCCTTGTTACGCGTGAGTTGATCAGACTCATCCGATCTGTCAAGCCCGCGCCTTCTGGGCCGTACGGGTGAACGCCACTACATCGCCGCTGAAGGGGTCACCACTGGGGCCGTGGCGTGGTAACACACGTTTGGTCGCTCACGATCAGCGTTGTCGGAAGAGGAGAGAAGGAACCGGATGAACGACGAGCACCTACCCGGCTTCTACCACGACGCGGAGGCGGCCTCCCGCAACGGCCAGCGCAGCACGCTGCTGCTCAGCCGCATCCGCCTCCTCGGCGCGGTGGCCGCCGCGGTGGGTGGTGCGTTCAAGTGGCAGATCGGTGGTGGCGTCGACTTCTGGGCCTGGGTGGCCCTGTTCGGCTTCCTCGTCGCGCTGTTCGCCGAGTTCCTGCTGTGGGTGATGCATCCCGAGCTCAAGTGGAACGCGGGCCGCGCCGTGGCCGAACGCGTGAAGTCGCTGGCGTGGCGCTACGCCGTCGCGGGCGACCCGTTCCCCGACACCGCCCAGAACGCCCGCAAGGACCTCGAGGCGAGCATCTCCGAAGCCGCCGCCGAGCACCGCAGGACGTTGCTGCTCACCAGCGTCAACCCCACCGGCGACCAGGTCATGACCGAGCTGCGCGCCAAGCCGTTCGCCGAACGCCTGGCCGTCTACCGCGACGACCGGGTGCTCGGCCAGCTGAAGTGGTACCGCGACAAGGCCGCCGGCAACGAAAGGCGCGCGAACATCGCCCGCGTCCTGCTGTTCGCCGGCGAGTTCGTCGCGATCCTGTTCGCGATCCTGCGCATCAACGGCGCGTGGGACGTCGACCTGTCCGGCGTGATGGCCGCGGCGGTGGCGGGCGGCGCGGCCTGGATCGGGCTCAGGCAGTTCGAGAACCTCAAGGTCTCCTACACCGCGGCCGCCGGCGAGCTCGCCGACATCTACCAGCGCCTCCCCTCCACGGCTGAGAGCGACTGGCCGACCGTGGTCGCCGACGCCGAAGCCGTGATCAGCAAGGAACACACCGCGTGGCTCGCGTCGCGCCCCAGCACCGCGTGATCTTGGAGGACCGAACCGTGGCCACCGACGAGCCGATGACGATCTTCGTCGCGATGCCGGGCACGACGCTCGGCGCCAACGCGAAGTGGACCGACATCGAGGAGATCAAGAGAGACCTGTACCAGCCGATCGCCGACGCGGTCGGGGCCAAGCTGGGCACCAAGGTCGTGGTGCAGATCGAGAAGGACCGCGAGGCGGCCGGTCCCATCCACCACACGATGTTCAAGGAGGCCATCGAGGCCCCGATCTACATCGCGGACCTCACCGGCGCCAACCCCAACGTCTACCTCGAACTCGGTGTCCGCTGGGCGGTGCGCGACAACGTCACGGTGCTGGTCAGCCAGGACGTCGAGCACGACGTGCGGTTCAACGTCGCCGCCAACCGCGTGGTGCAGTACAGCAATCTGTACGGCCAGCTCAACGCGGCCCGGCAGACGATCGTGAACATGATCATGCACGGCCTCACCGCGAAGAACACGGACAGCCCGGTGCGACAGGGCAGCGACCTCGTCACCCGGCCCAAGGCCGAGGTCGACGCCCTGCACGGCGAGATCGCCGCGCTGAAGACCGAGATCACCCAGCTCATGCACGCCCGAGGCGACGACCTCTTCAAGGAGGCGATGGCCGCCCCGCACGACGAACGCGTCCGGAAACTGCGTCGCGTGCTGGAGGTGAACGACACGAGGGCGGACGTGCACGCCGCGCTCGGCCGGGCGCTGCGCGACGCGGGCGACCTCTCCGGTGCCGCCCACCACCTCGGTCTCGCGACGAGGATGGAGTCCGGCGACGCCCTCGCGGACTACTGGCGCGAGCTCGGCATCACCCAGAGCCGCAAGGAAGACCTGCAGGACGCGGTCCACTCCCTGGGCCAGGCGGTGAAGCTGAACCCCAAGGACGGCGAGGCGTACTCCGGACTGGGCGGCGCTCACCGGCGCATCGCGAGGTCCACCGGCGACCGCACCGAACTGCGCAAGGCGCGGGACGCTTACCGCGAGGCGAGCGAGATCGGCCAGGACGACCTCTACGCCCGGGCCAACGCCGCCCGCCTGGACGTCCAGCTGGCCGAGAACGACGACGAACGCGACGCGGCCGTGAACACCTTCCGCGACCTCAACCCGCTCGCCGGCTGGAAGACCAAGAACCCCAAGGCCGACTGGGCGTGGCTGGACCTGGCGGAGACGTTCGCCTTCTCCGGCCACACCGCGGACGCGCTCGACGCGCTGCGCGAGGGCATGCGGCGGTTCCAGCCCGAACACCGCGCCACCACCGCGCAGACCGCGATGCAGCCGGTGCACGACATGCTGACCGCGGGCACGTTGCCGGCCGAGATCGCCGACGCACTGCGCAGGATGCTCGACGAGTACCAGACCTACCTCTGACCCCGACATCAGCTCCGGGCGGTCAGGGCGCGCTCGATCAGACGGTGCAGTTCCGCGGGTGGCTGGACCCCCGTGACCGGCGGCCTGCCGTCGATCACCACCGAGGGGACGCTGCTGACGCCCACCTCGGCGGCGCGACGCTCGTCGGCCCGCACGCTGTCGGCATGGTCATCGCCGACCAGGAGCGCGCGCACCTCGGTGAGGTCCAGCCCCGCCTCGACGCCCAGCCGTGCCAGGACCTCCTGGTCGGCCACGTTGAGCCCCTCTGTGTGGTAGCCGCGCAGCAGACGCTCCACCATCGCGTCGGCCAGCCCGCGCTCAGCAGCCAGGTGGATCAGCCGGTGGGCGTCGAAGGTGCTCACCGGCCGAGCGGCGTGCAGATCGAGTTCCAGTCCGTCCGCGGAGCCCACGGCCTGGATGTGGGCGACCCTGGCCGGTGCCCGTTCTCCCCACCACTGCGCCATCGCCTCGGCCGCCGTCGGGCCGGGAACCCGTCCCTGCTCCGGAGCCAGTTCCCAGCTGCGCCACACCACCTCCACCTGGTCCCGGTCGGCGACCTGTGCCAGGGCGGCGGCGAGGCGTCGCTTGCCGATGAAGCACCACGGACACAGCACGTCCGCGAAGATTTCGACTCTCATGGACGTCTCCC
Organism: Lentzea alba; assembly: GCF_011067745.1. GTDB lineage: Bacteria > Actinomycetota > Actinomycetes > Mycobacteriales > Pseudonocardiaceae > Lentzea > Lentzea alba. The sequence goes on along the minus strand of NZ_JAAMPJ010000004.1, from coordinate 616,139 downwards.
GCACGAACGACCGGCTGTCAGGACTCGCTCGGCCGCGGCCCTGGACCGATCTCGCGGACGACCGTGTACGTCGGGTTCGCGCTGACACGGGCCTCGACCTTGCCGGGGAGACCGGCCATCGCCGACTGGATGGCGGCCATCCGGCCGTCGGTGTCGGAGTTGGCCACGAAGTTCCGGTAATCAGCCTCGCCGGCCCAGTGCACGATGTTGTAGACCCTCGTCCCGTCGGTGCTCACGTGGAACCTCGCCGACACGTAGCCGGGGTAGAACCGGACCCACCGCTCCTGGATCTCCGCGAACGCGTCCACCAACGCACGCTGCACATCGGGACCGTCGACAGCGTGCTCGATGATCGAGTAGAAACCGGTGTCCGCGCTCAATTCTCGCTCCTTGGGCAGCAGCACGAGATGTGGTTCATCGTCGTCTGATGCCGAGCCTCCAACCTCCAGCTTGATCGAGGTCAACGGACCGTGCCCCAGCTCACAGGCGGACGGGGCCTGGCCTGCCGTTCAGGCGAGCGCCTCCACGACCCTCGTCACCATCTCCCTCTCGGTCGCGGCCACCTCGCCGTCCGCACCGGCCACCGAGCGGCACATCTCCGTCACGGCGGCGCGGAAGATCGCCACGTCGTGCGGTTCGTGGGCGTTGATGATCTCGACGGCCGAGCGCAGGGCGGCCAGGACGCCTGCCTCCACATCGGACGCCGACCCCTGGGGCAGCGCGGGCGGTGCGGCGGCGACGACGGCGCGCAGGTCGTCCGAGAGCAGGGACATCGCGCGGATGCCGGCGTAGCTCTCCTCGTCCACCGAGCCCGGGTCCGCCGTGGACACCAGCACCATCGCACCGAAAACGGCCGTGCGGAGGGTCTGCCCCTCCGCCTCCGTGTACGCAGTCATGGGCGCAAGCCTATGCAACGATCAGTGGCTATGAGTGCGGGTCAGGTGCTTGGCGCCAACATCAGGGCGTTCCGGGAGCAACGCGGGCTGTCCCTTTCGGAGCTCGCGCGGCGGTCGTCCATCGCCAAGGGCACGCTGTCCCAGCTGGAGAGCGGGTCAGGCAACCCCACGATCGAGACAGTGTTCAGTTTGTCGAACGCTCTGGACGTGCCGGTGTCCGAGCTGGTGACCGAGCGGACGGCGCCGGACGTGGTGCTGGTCCGGGCCCGCGACGTCGAGGTGCTCAGCAGCAACGCCGTCGACCTGCGGCTGATGCGCCGGATGGACATCGGGGACACCGTCATCGAGATCTACGACCAGCGCGTGCGGCCGGGAGCCACCCAGACCAGCGAAGGTCATCCCGGCAGGGAGCACGTGCTGGTCACCAGCGGTCAGCTCAAGGTCGGGCCGGCCGAGCAGCCCTACGAGCTCGGGCCGGGCGACTACGTGTGCTTCCCCGGCTCCGTCCCACACCTGTACGAGACCCTCGAAGGTGAGGTCAGCTCGGTACTGGTGCTGGAGTATCCGAAGCACTAACGTTCATTCTATTGAACGGAGGTGGCGATGCACCCGGACGTCGTGGTCATGGGCGCGGGCATCATCGGGGCCGCGTGCGCCCAGGCGCTGAAGGCACGCGGGCTCGACGTTCTCGTCGTCGACCGCCACGGACCGGCGTCGGGCACCAGCGCGGCCGGTGAGGGCAACGTCCTGGTCAGCGACAAGGAACCGGGCCCGGAGCTGGAGCTCGCCGTGGTCAGCAGGACCCTCTGGCCGGAGCTGGCCGAAGACGCCGAATGGGAGGAGAAGGGCGGGCTGGTCGTCGCCACGACACCGGACGCGGCCGAGCCCCTCAACGCCTTCGCCGCGAAGCAACGAGCGGCGGGCGTCGACGCCTGCGAGCTGACCGCCGCGGAGGCCCTCCAGCAGGAACCGCACCTCAACCCGGAGATCACCGCCGCCGTCCACTACCTGCAGGACGCGCAGCTCAACCCGGTCAAAGCCACCAGAACCCTGCTGCGCGGCATCAGGATCACCCGGGCCGAGGTGTCCACAACGGACGGCCGTTCAGTCACCACGAAGGACGGCGTGATCAGCTGCGGCGCGGTCGTCAACGCCACCGGACCGTGGGCCAGGAGCTTCGGTGTCAACGTCCTGCCGAGGCGCGGCGTGGTCCTGGTGACGACGCCGATCCCCGGCACGATCCGGCACAAGGTCTACGACGCGGACTACGTCGGCGCGGTCGCGAGCGGTGACGCGGACCTGCAGACGTCCGGCGTCGTCGAGTCGACCCAGGCCGGCACCGTGCTGATCGGGTCGAGCCGCCAGCGCAAGGGCTTCGACGACACGATCGAGAGCAAGGTGCTGAAAGCCTTGGCACGCAAAGCGATCACACTGTTCCCGATGCTCAGCGGCGTCCCGGTCATGCGCGCGTACGGCGGCTTCCGCCCGTACGCCCCGGATCACCTGCCGATCATCGGCGAGGACCCCCGCACACCCGGTCTGTGGCACGCCACCGGTCACGAGGGCGCGGGCGTCGGTCTCGCCCCGGCCACCGGAGCACTGCTCGCCGACCTGCTCACCGGCGCGGCTCCGCTGCTCGATCCCCACCCGTTCCGCGTCGACCGCCCGGAGGTGTTGGTGTGAAGGTGACCTTCAACGGCCTGCAGCGCGAGGTCGCCCACGCGGCGGAACTGTTGCCCGGCAGGTTCTTCTGCGGCATCGGCGTGTGCTTCGGCTGCGTCGCCGAGATCAACGGCGTGCCCGAGGTCCGCGCGTGCCGCCACCAGCTGCGCGACGGCGACGTGATCAGGACCAAGCCGTGAAGAACGGTGCCGGAAAGATCGTGGTCGTGGGCGCGGGACCGGCCGGGATGGCCGCCGCCAGAACCGCCGCCGACGCGGGCGCCGAGGTCACGATGGTCGACTCGGAACCGGAGGCGGGCGGCCAGTACCTGCGCGGCCGAGCCAGGTTCGACCACCCCGGTGTCACCCACCTCAAGAACACCGAGGCGTGGCTCGTCGAGGACAACACACTGCACCTGCGTGGTCCGGCACAACTGCGCTTCGACGCGCTGATCATCGCCACCGGCGCCTACGACCGGCCGCTGCCGTTCCCCGGCTGGGACGGCCCCGGCGTGATCACCGCGGGCGCCGCCCAGGCGCTCGCCAAGCAGGGCGTCACCCTCGCCGAACGCGTGATCGTCACGGGCACCGGCCCGTTCCTGCTGCCCGTCGCCACCGCACTGCGGGACCTCGGCGCCACGCTCGTCGGCGTCTACGAGGCGTCCTCCCCCACCAGGTGGCTGCGCGAGGCCAAGGCGATCACCGCCAACCGGCACAAGATCGCCGAGCTTGCGAGCTACCGCAAGGTGCTGCCACACCTGGAAACCCGCACCGCGGTGATCGCCAAGCACGGCGACCGCATCACCGTCGCCAAGCTCGACCGCCACTGGCGCCCGGTCAGCCACCGCACCGAGCACGCCGACCTGGTGTGCGTCGGCTACGGCTTCCTCCCCCGCACCGATCTGGTGCCGGACGCCCAGCGCACCAACGACTTCCTCGACGTCGACGAGCACCAGCGGACGTCGGTCGAGAACGTCTACGCGGCCGGCGAGGTGACCGGCATCGGCGGCGCGGACCTGGCCGAGGCCGAGGGCGTCATCGCCGGAGCAGCCGCGGCACACCAGGAACCGCCCCGCGAAGCCGTCGAGGCCGTGCGCAGGGGCCGCCTGTTCGCCGGAGCGCTGGCCAGGGCGCACGAGGTCCAGCCCGGCTGGCAGACGTGGCTCAACCAGGACACCACGGTGTGCCGCTGCGAGAAGGTCACCCTCGGGAACCTCACCGGGGCGACGAGCATGCGCGAGCTGAAACTCACCAGCCGGGTCGCGATGGGCCGCTGTCAGGGCCGCATCTGCGCCCGCAACGCCGCTGAGCTCACCGGCGTCCCGTTCGACGGCCAGCGCCGCGTGATCGCGGTCCCGATCCCCCTTGGCGAACTCGCCGCACTCCCGGAGGAAAAGTCATGACCGAACGCCTCGACGGCGTCATCGTCGCCACCGCACTCCCCTACGCCGAGGACGCCAGCGCGCCCGCGGGCCTGCGGCCGGACCTGGAGAAGTTCGCGGAGCACTGCCAGTGGGTCGTCGAGAACGGCTGCCGCGGCGTGGGCCCCAACGGTTCGCTGGGCGAGTACTCGTCGCTGACCGACGCGGAACGCCGCCAGGTCGCCCAGACCGCCATCGCCGCCGTGAAGAACAAGGGCATCGCGGTCATCGGCGCGCACGGCGTCGGCGCGCACCAGGCCCGGCACTGGGCCGAGCTCGCGGCCGAGGACGGCGCGGACGGCGTGCTGTGCCTGCCGCCCACCATGTACCGGGCCAACCGGACCGAGGTCGTGCACCACTTCCGCGAGGTCGCGAAGGCCGGGCTGCCGATCATGGTCTACAACAACCCGATCGACACCAAGGTCGACCTCACGCCGGACCTGATCGCCGAGCTGGGCCAGATCGAGCACGTGGTGGCCGTGAAGGAGTTCTCCGGCGACGTCCGGCGCGTCCTGGAGATCAAGGCCGCCGCCCCGCACCTCACCGTCGTGGCGGGTGCGGACGACGTCGTGCTGGAGAGCCTGCTGATGGGCGCGACGGGCTGGTTCGCGGGCTACCCCAACGTGTTCCCCGCCGAGTGCACCGAGCTGTTCAACCTGGCACTGGCGGGCAAGCTGGAGGAGGCGCGGTCGTTGTACGAACGGCTCGTGCCCGCCTTCCGCTGGGACTCGCGCACCGAGTTCGTGCAGGCGATCAAGCTCTCGATGGACTTCGTCGGCCGCTACGGCGGTCCGTGCCGTCCCCCACGCGGCCCCTTGTCGCAGGCCCAGATCGACCAGGTCAACGCCGACATGAAGCTGGCCACCTCATGAGGTTCGCCAAGTACTTCAGCGCCGTCGACTCGCACACCGAGGGCATGCCGACCCGCGTGATCACCGGCGGTGTCGGCGTGATCCCCGGCGAGACCATGGCCGAGAAGCGCCTCAACTTCATCAAGAACCACGACCACGTCCGCAGGTTCCTGGTCAACGAACCACGCGGGCACGCGGCGATGAGCGGCGCGATCCTGCAGCCGCCGACCCGCCAGGACGCCGACTGGGGCGTGCTCTACATCGAGGTCTCCGGCTGCCTGCCGATGTGCGGGCACGGCACCATCGGCGTCGCGACGGTGCTGGTGGAGACCGGCATGGTCGAGGTGACCGAACCCGTCACGACCGTGCGCCTCGACACCCCCGCCGGCCTGGTGCTCGCCGACTACGACACCCGCACGAAGCTCGTGACGATCCGCAACGTCCCGTCCTACGCCCACGAGCTGGACGCCGTCGTGGACGTGCCGGGCCTCGGCGAGGTGCGCTACGACATGGCGTACGGCGGCAACTTCTACGCGATCCTGCCGCTCGCGGACCTGGGCATCCCGTTCGACCGGGCGGAGAAGGACCGGATCCTGGCCGCCGGTCTGTCCATCATGGACCGGATCAACGCGACGAACCGCCCGGTGCACCCCGTGGACCCCGCGATCGGCGGCTGCAAGCACGTCCAGTTCACCGCGCCCGGCGAGGACGGCGCTCATTCGCGCAACGCGATGGCGATCCACCCCGGCTGGTTCGACCGTTCCCCGTGCGGCACCGGCACTTCCGCCCGGATGGCCCAGCTGCACGCCCGCGGCGAGCTCGGCATCGGTGCGGACTTCGTCAACGAGTCGTTCATCGGCACCAGGTTCGTCGGCCGGTTGCTGGAGGAGGTCCCGCTCGGCGACCGGACCGCCGTCGTGCCCACAGTGGCCGGTCGCGCGTGGATCACCGGGATGGGCCAGTACCTCCTCGACCCCACCGATCCGTTCCCGGAGGGGTTCTCGCTGTAGTCGCTACGCTCCATCGCGTGACTACGCCCAGCCTGGAAGCGTTGCTGCAAGTCGGACCGTTCCACTCGGCTCTGCGCGCGGCCATCCGCCGCCGCGGGCTGACGCTGGAACGGCTCCGGCTACGCCTCGCGCAGCAGGACGTGGCGGTGGCGCTGTCGACGTTGAGCGACTGGCAGCAGGGCCGGGTGCGGCCGGTCTCCCCGAAGTCGCTCAAGGCCGTCGCGGTGCTGGAGGAGCTCCTCGAGGTGCCGTCCCGCTCGCTGCTCAGCCTGCTGGAGCACACGGGCCCGAGCGGCTGGCCGGACGTCGTCCCCGGCATGATGCCCGGCTTCAACACCTACGACCTGGAGATCGTCTCCCGGCACGACAGGGTGTTCGTGGACGCCGAACGGCACGCGTCGCGCGTCCACGTGCGCATGGTCGTGCGCGCTCGCCAGGACGGCGTCGACCGCTTCTACGCGCACTACTTCTGCGACGACTCGGAGGAGACGTCGCAGGTGTGGCACGAACCCGTCCGCAACTGCCGTGTCGGCCGGTCCACACGTGACGAGGCCGAACGCCTGACGGTCGACGAGCTGCTGTTCGACAAACCGTTGGTGTCGGGTGAGACGTGGGTGTTCGAGTTCGTCGTCCACGACCCGAGCCGGGTGGACAGCATCGAATACGCGCACGGCGTGCGGTGCTTCATCGCGCAGAGCCTGATCGAGGTGCACTTCGACCCGGCGGCGCTGCCCGCCGACCCGCACGTCTACCTGCAGGACTGGCAGGAACCGGAGCCGCACCGCACGATCGACCTGACGCTCGACCACACGAACTCGGTGCACCACTTCGAGGCGAACGTGTCCGTGAACTGGGTCGGCATCCGCTGGAAATGGTCCTGAGGAGGCGTCTTGCTCACCACCGACTTCGTGCCAGGAGCTCCGAACTGGATCGATCTGGGCAGCCCGGACGTCGTTGCCACCGCGGACTTCTACGGCCGTGTGCTCGGCTGGACCCACGTTCCGCTCGGCCCGGAGGCCGGCGGGTACGGCTTCTTCAGCCACGAGGGACGCACGGTCGCCGCCGTCGGGCCGCTGTCCGAACCCGGTGCGGCGTCGGCGTGGACGATCTACTTCGCCACGCCGGACGCCGACGCCGCGACCCGCGCGGTGGCCGCGGCCGGTGGCGTGGTGCGGCTGGCACCGTTCGACGTCTTCACGAGCGGGCGGATGGCCCAGCTGACCGATCCCAGCGGCGCGGAGTTCGCCGTGTGGCAGGCCGGTGATCTGCTCGGAGTCGACGCGGTGTCGTCCGTGGGAGCGCTGACGTGGACCGAGCTGCACTCCCCCGACGCCGAGGTGTCGTCGTTCTACCGCACGGTGTTCTCGTGGGACGTCGTCACGATCGAGGGCGCTCCCGGCGCGTTCTACCGGCCGGCGGGCACCGGTGAAGGACGGCTGTGCGGCGCGGTGGTACCGGACTCGGCAACCTTGGATTCGGCTGCCTACTGGTTGCCGTACTTCGAGGTGGCCGATCCGGATCAAGCCGCTGCGGCAGCCGACGTGGTGGTGGAGCCCTACGAGCTGGAGGGAATCGGCCGGATCGCCGTGCTCGCTGATCCGTTCGGAGCCAGGTTCGGCGTCATGCGTTCTGTTACCTCCTGAAGGCTCCCCAAATCGGGGTACCTCCAGCTAGCGTGCGCTGGTGCAGTTGCCGTGGAGAGCCGCGCCCAGGGCAGCGCTGTCGAGTCCGCTCACGTTGCTGGTGAGCGTCGTGACGACGTTGCTGCTGGGCTTCGTGGTGGCCGCGGCCGTGCTGCACTCGTCCTCCGCGGGCAGCGCCGCTCTCGCCTATCAGCAGAGCCGGATCTGCCCGGACTCCGTGCACCCCTCGCTCTACGGCGACGGACTGCCGCTGGCCACCGCCGCCACGATGTCCGCGCGCAGCCCGGTGGGCACGGTCTACACGCGGATCGGTCGCCCCGATTTCAACGGTCTCGCGACCTACGGCCGGTTCGGGTACCGACCGGATGCCCTGTCGCACCTCACCGTGGTCGAGGGCGGCGGCACCGGGCTGTGGGTGCCGCAGACGATCGCCACGGCCGCACGGGTGCGCGTCGGCGATCGGCTGACCGGGTCGCCGTTGACGGTCACCGCGATCTACGCCGATCTCGCGTATCCCGTGTCCGGCTTCTGGTGTTCCGAGGCGAAGACGGTGGTGCCGAACCCGCTGGGCGGTGACGGCGCCAGCACGTCGGTGATCTGGGTGCCGCAGGTCTCCGACCTCTCGTCGCTGCCGCCGGAGTTCTCGTCCGGTGCCTCGGTCTCGCTGCGATACCCGACGTCGCCGCTGTCGACCCTCGACGAAGCGGAGGCGTTGCGGGACAAGGGGAACGCCTTCATCTCGGCACTCGGGCTGCCGCTGACCCGGACGGACGTGCTGTCGTCCGCGATCACCGCCGCCCGCACGTCCGAACGCAACGTGTCGTCCGCGCTGCTGCCGTTGGTGATCATCAGCGTGCTGGTCGGGCTCGCCGGGGTCGGCACGGTGACCGTGCAATGGGCTCAGCGCCGGCATTCCGAGCTGCGGCTGCTGTGGGTGCGCGGCGCGGGCCCGCTCGCGCTGGGGTTCCGCGGTGTTCTCGAACTGGGGCTGCCGCTGGTGCTGGGCGGCCTGCTGGGGTTGGTGGCCGCCCGGTTGCTGTTGCCGCTGTACGCGCCGGGGGTTTCCTTGGCCCCTGGGACGCTCTGGGTCGCGTTGGGCTTCGTGCTGGCCGTGGTGCTCGCGTCGTTGGCCGTGACCGTCCTGGTGGCATCGTGGCGGACGCACCGGACGTTCCAGCGGCGCGCACGTTCGTGGCGGCTCTCTCTCGTGCCGTGGGAACTGGGCGTCGCGCTGCTCGCGGTGCTGGCGTGGGTTCGCCTGTCCCGCAACGGGTTGGGCACCGTCGTGAAGTCCAGCGAACTGCCGAAGATCGACGTCGCCGCGCTGACCTTCCCACTGCTCGTGGTGCTCGCCACGGCGTTGTTCGCGACCCGGCTGCTGCGGTGGTCTCTCGGCTGGTCGCACCGGGTGCAGTGGTGGCAGGTGCCCGCCGCCCAACTGGCGCTGCGCCGGTTGGCGGCCGCGGTCGGGCCTGCGACCGGCGTGCTGCTGGTGGGGGTGCTGGCGGTCGGCACCATCGCGGTGGGCAGTGCGGTGGCGGGCGCCCAACGGTCGGCACTGGACTCGAAGTCGGGCGTGTTCGTCGGTGCCAACAGCACGGTGCAGGTGTCGCAGGACATCGCGCTGGGCCGGGTGGCGCTGCCTTCGTCGTTGCAGGGCAACACAACTCTCGTCGGGGTGAGCACCGGCGCGCTGGTGGTGGATCCGGCGACGTTCACCGACGCGGCCGTGGTGGACGACGTCGCTTCGGTCCGCACACTGCTTTCTTCGCTTCACCGGACCGGTGAGATCGCGCCCGCGGTGCGCATCGGACGGTCGGCGAACCAGGAGATCCAGATCACCGGACTGCCGCTGCTGAAGCCGGTGGCCCAGCTGCCGGCGTTCCCGAAGCTGGGCACGCGCGGTTACGTGGTGGCGCGGGAGTCCGTGCCGGCCGTCGAGCAGGTGGGATCGTGGCACCTCTGGTCGTCGTTGCCGTTGTCCACCTTGACTTCGTCCCTGCAGGCCGCAGGCATCCACTACACGAACGTCGCCGACCGCGGCCGGGTGCTCGACGGCCTGCCGTTCCTGACCGTGGAGTGGACCTTCGCCTTCGTGACCGCGATCGGCGTCGTGCTCGCCGTGGTCGCCGCGGTCGCCCTGTTGCTGGCCGTCGAGGTGCGACGCCGCCAGAACGCCGTCTCCGGCGCGCTGTCGACCCGGATGGGCCTGCGGCCGTCCGTGCTCTGGTCCAGTCACCTGCTGGAGGTCGGCGCGCTGGCGTTGCCGGCGCTCGCGATCGGTGCGCTGGCGTCGTTCGTGAGCGCCGGTTTCGCCGTGTCGCGCCTGGATCCCGCGCCGTGGCTGAACCCGGCCCCGATGCTGCCGGACCTCACGGGCCTGCTGGGTTCGATGGTGCTGGGCGGCCTGGTGGTGGTCGTCGTGGCGGCGTGGCTTGCGTTGCGCGGTGTCCGCACCGCGCGGATGGGAGAGCTGCTCAGGTGATCCGCGCTTGTGGCGTCGGGGTGTCCTACGGTTCCGTGCACGCCGTCTCGGACATGTCGCTGACCCTCGCCCCCGGCCTCACCGTGCTGTCCGGGCCCTCCGGCGCGGGCAAGTCGACGCTGCTGCGGGTGCTGTCGCTGGTCGAACGCCCCTCCGTAGGTGAGGTGTTCGTGCGGGAGGTGGCGACGTCGTCGTTGTCCTGGGCGGCCCTGCGATCGTTGCGGCGCAAGGAGATCGCGGTGGTGTTCCAGAACCCTCCGGACAACCTGATCTCGCACCTGACCGTGGGCGAGAACCTGCGCGCGGCCGGGGCCCGCGACCTTTCGTTGCTGGACCGGCTCGGCCTGGCCGGATCCGGCACCTGGAGGATCGGCGCGTTGTCCGGCGGCCAGCAGCAGCGGCTGGCGTTCGGGTGCGCGTTGGCGCGCGGGGCTTCCGTCGTGGTGGCCGACGAGCCGACGTCACAACTGGACGCCCGCTCGGCCGATCTGGTGCTGGAAACCCTGTCGTCCCTGCCCGTGCCGGCACTGGTCGCATCGCACGACCCGCGGCTGGTGGCGTTGGCGGACCTGTGCATCCCGATGGCCGCGTCATGATCCAGGCTTGCGGTGTGCACCGGGCCTTCGGCGGGGTGTCGGTGTTGCGGGGCGTGGACCTGGCGGTGGCCGCCGGGGAGCTCGTGACGCTGAGCGGGCCTTCTGGATCGGGGAAGACCGCGTTGCTGTCGTTGTTGTGCGGCTTCGACTTCCCGGACAGCGGGTCGGTGCGGCCCGGACTGGCTTCGTGGTCGGCCTGTGCGGTGTTGCCGCAGTCTCTTGGGCTGGCCTCGGAGTTGACGTTGGAGGAGAACGTCGCGTTGCCGCTGCGGTTGGCTGGGCGCGAGGTTTCCGGCGTTGGTGCGTTGCTGGCCGAGTTGGGGATCGGGGAGCTGGGGTCGCGTTATCCGGCGCAGGTGTCGTTCGGGCAGCAGCAACGGGCAGCGCTGGCCCGGGCCGTGGTGACTCGGCCCGCCGTGTTGCTCGCCGACGAGCCCACGGCGCACTTGGACGCCGCCAGCGCGGTCGCGGCCGTGGGAGTGCTGCGGCGGGTCGCGGACGAGGGCGCCGCAGTGCTGATCGCCACGCACCACGACGCCGTGCACGCCGTTGCCGACCGCGTGCTCGTGCTGTCCGACGGCCAGGTTCGCGGCTGACCGACCGGCTGGTCACGTTCCAAGCGAGTGATCACCTTGCGTGGGTGGTCCCCAGGGCCCCGGCAAAGTCGTTTCTGCTGGTGGCGTGTGCAAGTACTACCAACTCTTGATCAAATCGCCGCTAACTGCACCCAACATGTTCGACAGTTGCCGAATGCGGCTGGGCCGGGCGCGGGATCGACAAGGCCAGTTGGTAGTAGCAAAGTGCTTGTTGATGTTGGGTTGGTGGTACTTGCACACGCCATCGGCAGCCGGCCGGATGGCCTGACGGGACTTTGCCGGGGCACCGAGGGTGGTCCCACGGGCATTGGCGCTCAGACCGACGGCGGACGGTCCTCGTAAGGCGTGGAGAGGACCACGGTCGTCCGCGTCGACACGTTCGCGGACTCCCGGATCTTCTGCAGCAGCTCCTCCAGCGCCGTCGGCGAGGCCACCCGCACGCGCAGGACGTAGGAGGCGTCGCCCGCCACCGAGTAGCAGGCCTCGATCTCGGAGAGGTGTTCGAGGCGCTTCGGGTAGTCGTCGGGCTCGGCGGGGTTGATCGGGAAGAGCGAGATGAAGGCCGACATGGGCAGGCCGATCTCGGCGCCGTCCAGGCGCGCGGCGTAGCCCTTCACGATGCCGCGCTGCTCCAGCCGTTTCACGCGCTGGTGGACCGCGGAAACGGAGAGGCCCACGCGCTCGGCCAGGTCGGTGAAGCTGCACCGGCCGTCGGAGGCCAGTTCCTTCAGGATCGCTCTGTCGATCTGCTCGAGGGTCAAAGCACCACCAGCTCGTGAGGTCGGTTGTTGAAGGACTCGACGCCGGTCTCGGTGGCGACCACGATGTCCTCGATGCGTGCGCCCCAGCGGCCGGGCAGGTAGATGCCGGGCTCGACGCTGAACGCCATGCCGGGTTCGAGCGGCAGTGCGTTGCCGCTGACGATGTAGGGCTCCTCGTGCACGTCCAGGCCGATGCCGTGGCCAGTGCGGTGGACGAAGTACTCGCCGAAACCGGCGTCCGCGATGACGGACCGGGCTGCCTCGTCGACCTGTTCGCACGTGACGCCGGGCCGCACCGCGTCGACAGCGGCCTGCTGCGCGGCCTGCAGGACGGCGTAGGTGTCCCACACGTCGTCGTAGGTGGGCTCGCCCATCACGTAGGTGCGGGTCGAGTCGGAGTTGTAGCCCTCGGCGACCGGGCCGCCGATGTCGATGACGACGACCTCGCCGGCCTCGATCACGCGGTCCGAGTCGCGGTGGTGCGGGGAGGCGCCGTTCGGGCCGGAGCCGACGATCACGAAGTCGGCGACGGTGTGGCCTTCCTCGACGATCGCGGCGGCGATGTCGCGGGCCACCTCACGTTCGGTGCGGCCCACCCGGAGGAACTCGCCCATGCGCGCGTGCACCCGGTCGATCGCGGCGCCGGCCTTGCGCAGGGCGGCGATCTCCGCAGCGTCCTTGCGCATGCGCAGCTCGCGGATGATCGGTCCGGCCAGCGACTGCGGGCCGCCGAGGGCGTTGCCGAGCTTGATGGTGTGCAGGGCGGGCATCATGTCCGCCACGGCCGTCCTGGTGCCCTTGACCGCCGCCTTGACCAGCGCGTACGGGTCCTCGCCGTCGACCCACGTGACGACCTGGACCCCCAGCTCGTCGGTGGGGATGGCCGCGTAACCGGGCTGCTCCAGCTTCGGCACGACCAGCGTCGGCGTGCCGCCCACGGGCAGCGCGAGGCAGGTGAGGCGCTCGAACGAGTCGCCACCGGCACCGATCAGGTACCGCAGGTCCGAGCCGGGCGAGATGAGCAGCGCGTCGACGCCTGCCTGCTCGGCGGCAGTGGTCGCGCGGTCGAGCCGCGCACGCAGCGCGGACACGTCGATGGGCCCGGTGATCGTTGCCATGAGCGAAAGCCTAGTAGCTTGTCCACTCGTGAGCTCTCCCCTGGTGCTGCTCGACTCCGCGAGCCTCTACTTCCGGTCGTACTACGCGCTGCCGGACTCGATGACCGCGCCCGACGGCACGCCGGTGAACGCCGTGCGCGGGTTCGTCGACACGATCGCCCGCGTCATCACCGACCGCGGCGCGGGCCGGCTGGTCGCCTGCCTCGACGCCGACTGGCGGCCCGAGTTCCGGGTGAAGGCACTGCCGTCCTACAAGGCGCACCGGGTCGCGGAGGACGCGACCGACGGTGCCGAAGAGGTGCCCGACACCCTCACGCCGCAGATCCCGATCATCCTCGACGTGCTCGACGCGGCCGGCATCTGCACCGGCGAGGCGGCGGGCTACGAGGCGGACGACGTCATCGGCGCCCTCGCCCACCACGAGACCCGCTCCCCCGTCGAGGTGGTGACCGGCGACCGCGACATGTTCCAGGTCGTGCGCTTCGAACCCACGCCCGTGCACGTGCTGTACGTGGGCCGCGGCTGGAACAAGGTCGAGATCCTCGGCCCCGAGGAGCTGGCCGCGAAGTACTCGCTGCCGGTCGAGAACGCCGGTTCCGCCTACGCCGACATGGCCGTGCTGCGCGGCGACCCCTCGGACGGCCTGCCGGGCGTCGCGGGCATCGGCGAGAAGACCGCGGCCAAGCTCATCACCGAGTTCGGCTCGCTGGACGCCGTGCTGAAGGCCGTCACCGACCCGATGGACCGCAAGCTCACCACCAAGGCCCGCAACTCGCTCATCGCGGCCGAGGACTACCTGAAGGCCGCGCCCACCGTCGTCCGCACGGCGCTGGACGCCCCGGTGATCCTCGACCGCGACGACGAGGTGCCGCGCGTGCCCGCCGACCCCGAGCGGCTGCGCGAACTCACGCAGCGCTGGGGCCTGGGCAGTTCGGTGCCGCGCCTGGTGAACGCAATGGAACGGCGTCCCTGAACAGGCTTCCAGAGTTTGTGTCCGTTACCCGACCGGACCAGCGCCTGCCCCTCTCATTTTTCCGGGCTTCTAGAAGAATGTGCCGCAGAAGGGCTTCTGCGGCACGGCGAACAACGCGTCCGCGTCGGCCAGGCGGGTCCCCTCGATCCATTTGGTCGCCGCGAGCTGCGAGAACGTCGTGTCGCCGAAGTACACCGCACCGAGCAGGGCGACCGGGATCGTGATGTCAGCCTCGGCCTCGACCCGTTCGACACCGTCCGGCGACACCCGGTAGCGGCCGTCGTTGGCGGGCAACAACTTGTCCCGCACCTCGATCACGACGGGATCGGCGGTGCCGTACGTGCGGGCTTGAAGCATGCGCGGCACGTCGACCAGCCGCAGCCAGATCTCGTCGAACACCTCGGTGGTGTTCACGACGCGCGGGTCCTCGAACAGCCAGCTCACCGGCTCGTCGAGGGCCAGTTCGATCTCGACCTTGTCGATCAGGTCGAGCCTCGTCACGTAGATCCACAGGTCGCGCCACGCGTCGTCGTTCGCCCACACGAAGTCCTCAATGGACAGCTTGTGGACGAACTCCCGGTTCTCGGACACCTTGTAGGTCAGAAAACCGTCGTCGCCGCCTGGTCCACTGTGGACGACGGTGACCGAGTTCTCGGCGTCGGACTTGCGGTCGCGGGCCCTGGCCCACCACCCCGCCCAGCGGCCGATCTGGCCCGGCTTCGTGAGCCCGACGGCCTCGTGCAGCTCCGGCAGCAGCTTGTCGGCGGTGTCCTGGTCGAGCATCCGCACCCGGCCGGTCAGGTCGCCGGGGATCACGGCTCGCTTGGCGTCGATCACGACGGTCCGCCACCGCCCGGCCATGCCGTAGCCGAAACGGCCGTAGATGCGCCCCTCGGAGGCGCGCAGGGTGGCGACAGGATCGGGAAGCGTGGAGAGTTGCTCGCGCATCAGGGCGGTCAGCACGCCACGGCGCGTGTAGTCGGCACGGACGCCCACACGTGAGATGGCGGAGTGCGGCACAACGGCGCCACCGGGTACGACGAGCGAGGAGGCGTACGACTGGGTCGTGCCGATCATCTCGTCGCCCTCGAACGCGGCGAGAGCACGGCCGGGCTCGTAGGAGGGCAGGACGACCTGCCACTGCTCGTCCGTGGGCGGGCCCCAGTGCATCGCGCGGCGGAACACCGTGGCGTGCGCGCGGAACTGTGCTTCGTCGTTGAGTACGCGGATGTCGGTCACGCCCGCGATCGTGTCTCAGCACGACCGCGGGCGCACCTCAGTTTCCGCGGAGGAACGGATCAGCCGGTGGGCTGGCCGACCTCGTACTCGCCGTCCTCGGTCTTGACGACGATCTTGACCTTCTTGTCCTTGCCGCCGACCTGGACCTTGCACTCGAACGAGGTGTTGGGCTTGACCTCGTTCTCCCCGGTGCAGGTCGCGCTGCCGACGTCGGAGATCTTGTACTCGTCCTTGAGGATCTGGACGATGCCGGTCTGCACGGCCGTGTTGTCGAAGATCTTCTTCTTGAAGAACGCCGGCGCCACGAACCCGGCGAACAGCACGCCACCGACGAGCACGACGACGACCACCGCGGCGACCCAGATGGCCGCGCTGGACTTCTTCTTCGGCGGCACCGGCGGGCCGTAGCCCGGCTGCTGGCCGTACGGGTTGGGCTGCTGCTGGCCCGGCATGCCGTACTGCTGCGTCTGCTGGCCGTACGGGTCCTGCGCGGGCGTGCCGTACGGGTTCGACTGCGGCTGCTGGGGCACGCCGTACTGCTGCGTCTGCTGCTGCGACGGATCGAAACCGGGGTACGGCTGCTGGCCCGGCTGGGGCTGCGGCTGGCCGTAGGGGTTCTGAGCCGGGAAGCCGCCGGACGGTGTGCCGGGAGGGAACCCGCCACCGTAGGGCTGCTGCGGCTGTTGCGGCTGGCCCCAGGGCTGCTGCGGATCGTTCCCTCCGGACGGTCCGTACGGGCTGCTCATCTGTCGACCTCCGTGTGTACGACGTTGCGGCGCGATCCAATCACACCGTTGACGTCAGTCTTTACTCCGACTCGCAAAACCTTCGTCAGTCTCACGTCACATCATCGCCACAACTCCGCGACGCAGCGCGTCGACCGCCTTGGCCGCAGCCGAACCGACGGAGTCCTGTCGGCCAACCACCTCACGGATCTGGTCCAAAAGGTCGATCACCTGCCGGCACCAGCGCACGAAGTCGCCCGCGCCGAGCTCGTTGCCACCCGCCTCGGCGGCACTGAGCACCTTCTCCAGCGACTCTCCGCGCGCCCAGCGGAACACCGGCCACGCGAAGCCCGGATCCGGCTGGCGGGTGATGCGTTCCAGCTTGAGGCGGCGCTCGTCGTCCTCGATCTCCGCCCACAGCCGCACGGTCTTGAGCATCGCGTCCGACACCGGCCCCTGCGGCAGCCGCGCCTCGACCGGACCGTCCCGGCGCGCCTCGTAGACCAGCGACGACACGACGGCCGCGAGCTCCTCCGGCTTGAGGCCCTTCCACACGCCGTGGCGCAGGCACTCGGCGGCGAGCAGGTCCGACTCGCTGTAGAGCCTGGTCAGGCGCTGTCCGTCCGGCGTGACCTCCTCGGCCTCGCTGAGGTAGCCCCGTTCGCGCAGCAACGCCCGGATGCGGTCGAACTGACGCGCCAGCGAGTGCGTGGTGGCCGCGACCTTGCGCTCCAGCTGCTCGGTCTCGGCCAGCAGCCGGTGGTACCGCTCGCCCCACCGGGCGTGGTCCTCGCGCTGGTCGCAGCCGTGGCACGGGTGCACGCGCAGGGCCCGGCGCAGCGTCGCGAGCTCGGGGTCGTCGTCCGCGGTGGTCTGCTTGCGACCACGCGACGGCACGGCGATGCCGGTGTTGCGGATGGTCGCCGCGAGGTCGCGCCGCGATTTGGGCGAGCGCACGTCGACCTGCTTGGGCAACCGGATGTGGCCCAGCACCACTACTGGCGACGGGAAGTCGGCCGACGTCAGCCGCCCCGACCAGCGGTCCTCGGTGACGACCAGCGGCCGCGCCTCGCCCAGCGGTTCGAGGCCAGGGTCGACGACGACGGCGAGCCCGGAGCGGCGACCGGACGGCACCGCGATCACGTCACCCTTGCGCAGCCGCTCCAGCGACTTGGCCGTCTCGATGCGGCGCGCGTTGGTGTTCTGCTTGGCGAGCTGCTTCTCGCGGTCCGCGACCCGCCGGCGCAGCGACGCGTACTCGGTGAAGTCGCCGAGGTGGCACGTCATCGCCTCGGTGTAGCCCGCCAGCGCCTCCTTGTTGCGCTCGATCCGGCGCGCGAGGCCGACCACCGACCGGTCCGCCTGGAACTGCGCGAACGACTGCTCCAGGATCTCGCGGGCGGCCGACGCGCCCAGCTGGTGCACCAGGTTGACGGCCATGTTGTAGCCGGGCCGGAAGCTCGACCGCAGCGGGTACGTGCGCGTGGACGCGAGCCCACCGACCGCCTTCGGGTCGATCCCGGGCTGCCAGACGACGACCGCGTGCCCCTCCACGTCGATGCCACGCCGCCCTGCCCGGCCGGTGAGCTGGGTGTACTCACCCGGCGTGAGGTCGACGTGCGCCTCGCCGTTGTACTTCACGAGCTTCTCGAGCACGACCGTCCGCGCGGGCATGTTGATGCCCAGCGCGAGCGTCTCGGTCGCGAACACGACCTTGCACAGTCCGCGGACGAACAGCTCCTCGACGGTCTCCTTGAACGCCGGCAGCAACCCGGCGTGGTGCGAGGCGATGCCGCGCTCCAGCGCCTCCCGCCACTCCCAGAAGCCGAGGACGGTGAGGTCGGCCTCGGGCAGGTCGCGCGTCTTCTCGTCGATGATCCGGCGGACCTGGTCGGTCTCCTCCGGCGTGTTGAGCCGCAGCCCCGCCCGCGCGGTCTGCGCGACCGCCGCGTCGCACCCGGCCCGGCTGAACACGAACACGATCGCGGGCAGCAGGCTGGCCGCGTCGAGCCGTTGGATCATGTCGATCCGCGACGGCGGCTTGTACCCGGTGTTGCGCGGCGCCCGCACCCCGCTGTTGCGGTTGCGCCCGCGGCTGAACGGCACGTGGTACCGCGTCAGCTCCTCGGTCTTGCGCAACACCTGCGAGTTGATCCGCGCGTGCGTCTCGTCGCCCTCGAACAGGTCGAGCATCTGGTTGCCCACCAGCATGTGCTGCCACAGCGGCACGGGCCGGTGCTCGTCGACCACGACCGACGTGTCGCCGCGCACCTCGACCAGCCACTCGCCGAACTCCTCGGCGTTGCTGACCGTCGCGGACAGACCGACCACCTGCACGTGCTCGGGCAGGTGCAGGATGACCTCTTCCCACACGGGACCGCGGAACCTGTCCGCGAGGTAGTGCACCTCGTCCATCACGACGTACGCGAGTCCGTCCAGAGTGGACGAACCCGAGTACAGCATGTTCCGCAGCACCTCGGTGGTCATGACGACCACGGGCGCGCCACCGTTGACGCTCGTGTCACCGGTGAGCAGGCCGATGCTCTCCGCCCCGTACCGCGCGGTGAGATCGGCGAACTTCTGGTTGGACAGCGCCTTGATCGGCGTCGTGTAGAAGCACTTGCGGCCCTCGGTGAGGGCGAGGTGGACGGCGAACTCGCCGACGACGGTCTTGCCGGCCCCCGTCGGGGCGCACACGAGCACGCCATGACCGTCCTCCAGGGCCTCGCAGGCCTGGCGCTGGAACGGGTCCAGCTCGAACGAGATGACGGAGAGGAAGTCGGTCAGCTTGGGCCGCTCAGCGCGACGCCGAGAGTCGGCGTAGGCCTCGGCCGGGGACCGCGAAGCACTTGACACCCCTTCAGGCTTTCACATCGCACCGACAATCGCCGCTGAGATAGATTAACTTCAACCCACACTGAAACGACAGAGGGCGATGCCGTCACGACATCGCCCTCCACCTGCGGTTTTGTCAGAACGTGCGCTGCACCCGGTCAGCGACCAGCTTCACGAACCGCGACGGGTCGGCGAGCTCGCCGCCCTCGGCCAGCAGCGCCAGCCCGTAGATCAGCTCGGCGGTGTCCGCGAGCGACTCCCGTTCACCGTCCGCGAACGCCTTGTGCAGACCCTCGACCAGCGGGTGCGACGGGTTGAGCTCCAGGATCCGCTTGATCTTCGGCAGCTCCTGCCCCATCGCCTTGTACATCTTCTCCAGCGTCGGAGTGATGTCGTGCGCGTCGCCGACCACACACGCCGGTGAGGTCGTGAGGCGCGTGGACAGCCGCACCTCCTTGACGTTCTCCTCGAGAGAGGACGCCATCCACGAGAGCAGGTCGGCGAACTCCGTGGCCTTCTCGGCCGCCGCGGACTTCTCCTCTTCCGTCTCCAGGTCCACCTGTCCCTTGGCGACGGACTGGAGCGGCTTGCCCTGGAACGCGGGCACCGAGTCGACCCACATCTCGTCGATCGGGTCGGTCAGGATCAGCACCTCGAAGTCCTTGGCGCGCAACGCTTCCAGGTGCGGCGAGTTCTCCACGGCCAGCCGCGAGTCACCCGTCATGAAGTAGATGTGCTCCTGGCCGTCCTTCATCCGCGACACGTACTCGGCCAACGTCGTCAGCGAGTCCGCGGAGTGCGTCGAGGCGAACGAGCAGACCTCGAGGATCGCGTCGCGGTTGTCGGCGTCGGAGAGCAGGCCCTCCTTCAGCGCCGCGCCGACCTCGGCCCACAGCTTGGCGTAGTCCTCGGCCCGCGACGACTGCAGCGACTTGATCGACGACAGGACCTTCTTCACCAACCGGCGGCGCATCAGCTGGATCTGGCGGTCCTGCTGCAGGATCTCGCGCGAGACGTTCAGCGACAGGTCGGCGGCGTCGACCACGCCCTTCACGAAGCGCAGGTACTCCGGCATCAGCTCGGCGCAGTCGTCCATGATGAAGACGCGCTTCACGTAGAGCTGCACACCGCGCTTGCCGTCCCGCATGAACAGGTCCAGCGGCGCCTGCGACGGCAGGAACAGCAGCGCCTGGTACTCGAACGTGCCCTCCGCCTGCATGCGGATGGTCTCCAGCGGAGCGTTCCAGTCGTGGCTGATGTGCCGGTAGAACTCCGCGTACTCCTCCTCCGTCACCTCGGAGGCCGGACGCGCCCACAACGCCTTGCGGGAGTTGATGTCCTCGCCGCCGAGCCGCACGGGCCAGGTGATGAAGTCCGAGTAGCGCTTGACGATCTCGCGGATCTTCGCCGGCTCGGTGTAGTCCGGCAGCTTGTCCTCGTCGTCGGACGGCTTGAGGTGCAGCGTGACCGAGGTGCCCTGCGGCGCGTCGTCGACGTCCTCGATCGTGTACGTGCTTTCGCCCGTCGACTCCCAGCGGACACCCTTCTCCGCGTGCGGGTACTTCGTCACGAGGGTGACCTTGTCGGCCACCATGAACGACGAGTAGAAGCCGATGCCGAACTGGCCGATCAGGTCCGAGGTCGACGACTGCTGTTCCTTGAGCTGCTTCAGGAACTCCGCGGTACCGGACTTGGCGATCGTGCCGATGAGCCGCACGACGTCCTCGTGCGTCATGCCGATGCCGTTGTCGCGCACGGTCAGCGTGCGCTCCGCCGGATCGGACTCGATCACGATGTGCAGGTCGTCGACGTCGACCTGCATGTCCTTGTCGCGGAACGACTCCAGCCGCAGCTTGTCCAGCGCGTCCGAGGCGTTCGACACCAGCTCGCGCAGGAACGTGTCCTTGTTCGAGTAGATCGAGTGGATCATCAGCTGCAGCAGCTGGCGTGCCTCGGACTGGAACTCGAGCGTTTCCATGCATCCCCACCGAAAAGATCAGATGAACGAACAGCCCGACAACTTTAGCGACCCACGACGGTGAGAGCGTCTGGGACCGTGCGAACCGAGACGGGCAACGCCTCCTGGCGTTCGCCGTCGGCGTAAGCGATCCAACCGTTGCCACCGGACAACGACACCTCACGCGCGCGGAACGTCCGCACGGCCGGGTGTTGGGTGTGCTTGCCCGTGCGCAACGTCGGCAACATCCGCATCAGCATCGACCGGCTCGCGTGCTCCACCACCGTGACGTCGAACAGACCGTCCGACGCGCTGGCGCCGGGGCACACCGGGATGCCGCCGCCGTAGTTCGGCGTGTTCCCGATCGCCACCAGCGTCGCGTCCAGCGAGAACGTGTCGGTCTCGGTCGTGATCAGCAGCGGAGCCGACTTCAACGACGCCAGCTCGGCCAGGATCGCGAGGTCGTAGCGGCGCGGACCGGCGGGCCAGCGCATCGCGTTCGCCCGCTCGTTCACGGCGGAGTCGAACCCGGCGCACAGCACCGTCGCGAACCACTGCCCCGTCGACAGCTGCCCGAGGTCCAGCTTCTTGCGAGTGCCGTGCACGACGTCCTCGACCGACGCGGACCCGATCGCGGCCGCCAGGTCGTTGCCGGTGCCCGCCGGGACGACGCCGAGCGCCGTCGAGGTGCCCGCGCACGCCTGAATGCCCAGGTGAGCGGCACCGTCACCGCCGAGCACGACCAGCAGGTCGATCCCGTCGGCGACCGCCTCGCGGGCCATCGCCAACGTCCCGGCGGCGTCGTGCGCCACGAACTGCGTCAGCGACGACACGTGCGGACGCAACGCGGCGGCGGTCGACCCGGCCATCCGGGCCGCCCGCCCCTTGCCCGACGCCGGGCAGACCAGCAGGGCTGCCCGCGTCACGTGGCGTCGTCGTAGTTCACGCGCTTCGAGGTGTCCGAAGCGGCCGGCTTCTCACCGGGGTCGTTGCCCTCGGCGTCGGACGGCACGTAGTCGAACGGCGCCGCCTCGTCGTCGTCGAGCGCGTCCCAGCCCTCGGCGGCGCGCAGCTTGGCCTTGCGCTTGTCGTGCACGCGGGCGATCTGGATCGCCATCTCGAACAGCAGGCCCAGCGCGAGCGCGAGCACGACCATCGAGATCGGGTCGGTGCCCGGCGTCGCGATCGCGGCGAACACGAACAGACCCATCAGCAGGCCACGACGCCACTTGTGCAGCTTCTCGTAGGTGATGACGCCGGCCCGGTTGAGCATGACCACGATCAGCGGCAGCTCGAAGCTCACGCCGAAGATGAACAGCATGGTGATGATGAACGAGACGTACTTGCCACCGGTCAGAGCGGTGATGAAGTCGTCACCACCGAAGCTGATCAGGACCTGCAGGCCCTCTGGCACCACCAGGTAGGCCAGCACCGCGCCGGCCGCGAACAGGATCGCGGCGAAGAACACGAAGGTGCGCGCGAACGTGCGTTCCTTCGTGTACAGGCCGGGCGTGATGAACGCCCAGAACTGGTACAGCCAGAACGGGCTGAGCAGCACCGCGCCCGCCGCCGTACCGACCTGCAACCGGATCATGAAGCTCTCGAACGGCTCGGTCTGCAGCAGCCGGCAGCCGATCTCACCGTCGAACTTGACCCGGTACGGCTCCAGGTCCGGCTGACAGTACGGAGCCGTCATGATGTCGCCCAGCGACGGGATCGGGCCGAGCTTCACCCCGAACCAGATCCAGCCGAAGATGGCACCGATGGCGATGATCAGCATCGCCATGCCGAGCCGATGCCGCAGCTCGTAGAGGTGCTCCTTGAGCGACATGGTGCCGTCGGCGTTGCCCCGACGGCGCTTGCCGCGTTCCCGGCGCTCGGCGAACCACCGGAACGGACTTGCCACCGCGCTAACCGTCCTCACAAGTCAGGAGACCGCAAGGTCAGTTGTTGGCCTTGTTCTGGGTGGTCTGCTCGATGGGAGGAGCGACCTGGGGCTGCTGCTGAACCTGCGGCTGGGCCGGCGGCAGCTGCTGGACCGGCTGCTGCACGGGCTGCTGCTGGACCGGCGCGTCGTCCGCGTCCTGGTCGCGCAGGCCCTTCGTCTCGGCCTTGAAGATCTTCGCCGACTTGCCGAGCGAACGGGCCATATCGGGAAGCTTCTTCGCACCGAACAGCAGAATGATCACCACAGCGATGATGATCAGCTCGGTGGGTCCGAGGTTACCCATGGGTGATCCTCCTGTCTCCCCCGCCACGACGATCGTACGCGGGGTTTGCCCTGGTGCGGGCCTGTACCGGACGCCGCCGCTGCGCGACGGCCACCTTCAGCGCGGCGGTCCGCGCCTTCAGCAGTCCGACGCGATCGCCGACCCTGTCCCCCACCAGAGTGCGGGTGCGGGCGAATCGACGCAAGGATCGGATGACTCGGACCGTGATCGCGACCAGCACGATCAGGCCGATCGCGATCAGCGCGAGGGTCGGTGTTGACGGCACGAGCACACGTTATACGTCCTGGGTGGACAGCAGGTCATCTGCCCGCCGCAACGCCGCCCTGGCCTGCCGCACGACCTCGTCCGCGAGCTCGGCCGGCTGCTCTACGTGCACGTCCCCACCCAGTCCGAGGAGCAGGCGGACCATCCAGGAGGGGTCGTCGTAGCGCATGAGGACACGCGTGCGGCCGTCCGACAGCTCCGCCGCGTGGTCGACCGGGTAGTACTCCGCGACCCAGTGCGCGTCCGGTTCGAGGAGCAGGACCGCGATCTTCTGATCGTCCCGCGGTTGGAACAACCCCTCCGATGTATCGGTCAATCGGGCGTGCGGCGGAGGCGACGACGGCTCGTCGAGAACCTCCACGTCGTCGATGCGGTCGAGCCGGAACAACCGCACGCCGAGCGCCGAGCGGCACCACGCTTCGAGGTACCCGCGGCCCTCCACGAGCAGCAGGCGCATCGGGTCGACCACACGGTCGCTCATCGCGTCGTGCGACTGCGAGTAGTAGCGGATGCGCACGGCCCGTTCGCGCTTCACGGCGTCCTGCACGGCGGCCCGGATCTCCGCGGTCTCGCCGCGCTCGAACGCGCCGAGCCCGACCACCATGCCGGCGGGCTGCGCCTTGCCGACCGCTGCCTCGATCTTGGCCAGGGCCCGCTGCACCGCGGCCGTGTCGACCACACCGGGCGTGTCCGCCAACGCTCTGAGGGCCACCAACAGCGACGCCGCCTCGGCCGCGGTGAGCCGCAACGGCCGGTTCATGCCCGCGTCGAACGACACGGTGATCGTCTCGCCCTCGAACGACAGGTCGATCAGGTCGCCGGGCCCGTAGCCGGGCAGGCCGCACATCCACAGCAGCTCGAGGTCCTTGCGCAGCTGCTTGGGCGTGATGCCGAAGTCGGCGGCGGCCTCCTTGACCGTGATCGCGGGCCGGTTGAGCAGGTACGGCACGAGTGCGAGCAGACGCGGCAGCCGTTCGTTCGACGCGGTCACCGCGCTCCTTCCAGTGCGCCCTGCAGGCGGTCGCGGACCGATTTGGCCAGCACCTCGGGTTCGAGCACCACGACGTCGGGCCCGAACCCGGCCAGCCACTTGGCCGCCGAGTCGGGGAACTTCAGGTCGATCTCCACGACGTCGCCGCCGTCGCGTTCCTCGACGATCTTGGCGTGCCGGCGCACGCCCTGCGCCCGGTCCTTCGCCACCCAGATCTTGGCGGGTGCCGTGTGGTGCGGATCCACCTCGGTGCGCGCGATGAGGCTCAGCAGGTCGGTGCCCTCGGGCACCTTGAACGCGCCGGGCTTGCCGACGGGCCGGACGGTACCCACGACCCGCGACAGCCGGAAGCAACGCGTGTCGTCGCGCTCGCGGTCCCAGCCGACGAGGTACCACTTGCCGCGCCAGGCGACGACACCCCACGGTTCGACGGTGCGTTCCTTCTGCCCGCCCGGCGGCGGCTTGCGGTAGTCGAACGAGACGACCTGCCCGGCCTGCACGGCCTGCAGCAACGGCGGGAACGCCGGTTCGTTCGCCCGCACCTTGGGCTCGACGGCGGCCGGCGCGTCCTGGTCGACGTCCACCCCGGCGGCCCGCAGCTTGATCAACGCCCCGTGCACGGCGCCGGTGAGCTGCGGCGAGTCCCAGAGCCGGGCCGCCAGCGCCACCGCGGCCGCCTCGTCGGGTTCGAGGTCGATGTCACCGAGCTCGTAGTCGCGCCGCGCGATCCGGTACCCGTCCTCCGCGCCCTCCACGTTGGACTGCCGGCCCGTCTCCAGCGGCACGCCGAGATCGCGCAGTTCGGACTTGTCCCTTTCGAACATCCGGAAGAACGCCTCGTCCGTCGGCGCTTCGTGATAGCCGGGGACGATGGCGCGGATGCGCTCCGCTGTCAGGTATTGACGGGTCGACAGCAGGCACAACACCAGGTTGACAAGGCGTTCGGCGCGTGCGATGGCCACGGACAAACCCTAACCCCGTGCGGTTTGAAACCTTGACATCACCTGTTGTGAACGGTCCGTTCAGAGCAACGTGCGCAACTCTCTCACCAGCTCGTGCGGTGCTTCCTCGGCCATGTGGTGTCCACAGTCGATGGCACGTACCTGCACGTCATCGGCCCATTCGGCCCACACGTCCGCGAGATTTTCATACAACTCGCCGAGGTCGTCCTTGGCCGACCACAACGCCAGCACGGGACACGAGATCTTGCGCCCGTTCGCCCGGTCCTCGTCGTCGTGCTGCCGGTCGACCTCCAGCCCGGCCTGGTAGTCGCCGCACATCGCGACCACCGTCGCGGGGTCGTGGATGGCCCGCTGGAAGTCGGCCCAGTTCTCCACGCCCATCGCGAGCGGCGTGTCGTGGTACCGCCCGCCGTAGAAGAGATCCGGGTTCTCGTTGATCATCGCGGCCGCGAGCTCCTGCTGCGCCAGGAAGAACCAGTGGTACCAGGCCCGCGCGAACCGGGCGTCGCACCGCTGCAGGTGAGCCCCGATCGGCAGCCCGTCCAGCACCGCCAGCCGCGTGACCCGCTCCGGATGATCGAGCGCCAGCCGAATCGCCGCGGCCGCGCCCCGGTCGTGCCCGACGACCGCGAACCGTTCGTGCCCCAGTTCGCTCATGAGGTTCACGAAGTCCCGCGCCATAGCCCGTTTCGAGTAGTCACCGGGCTTGCTGGACTCGCCGTAACCGCGCAGATCCGGACACACAACCGTGTGGTCCGTGGCCAGCAACGGCGCGACGCGATGCCACGTCGTGTGCGTCCGAGGGTGGCCGTGCAGGAGGAGGACCGGCGGCCCTGCACCACCGGTCCTCACTCGCAGCACGGCCTCGCCAACGTCCCTGCGACGCAACGAGAAACCCTCGAACACCTGCTTCGGCTACCCAACTCAGGAGCGGCCGACACGTCCCTTTTCGCCAGACGCCCAGCAGGTGTTACCAACGCAGTCCACGGTGTCGAAGCTCCCGGTGTCCGCGACCTTCCAACTCCTGCCGTCCTTGCTGGTGTCCGTGCCCGACGGCCCCACCGCGACCAGTCCGTTGCCCCGGTAGGCGATCCCGGACCGATACCCGACCGGCGCCTGCTTCCCGGCCTTCCACCCGTGCCCGTCGTAGGTCGCGAACGCCGGCGTCGGATCGGTCGGCTTCTTGTAGTCGCCACCGATCGCCACACCCCGCCACGGCGTCTTGAACGCCACCGCGAACACCCCGGCAGCGTCGCCAGACGGCAACGGGGTGTCCGACGCCTTCCACGACCGACCACCGTCCCGCGACTCCAACACCCGTGCCTTCGCCCCGCCGCCGGTAGCGATCCACGCGTGGTTACCGCTCGTCGTGACACACTGCCCGCTTGCTGCGAACGCGAACTCACCCGGCAACGCGTCCGGCATGCCCTTCGTGTCGTTGAGGTGCCACGACCGACCACCGTCCCACGTCCTGAGCACCCGGAACTTGCCGTTGACGGGGTCACTCAACGCCAGCCCGCGGAACCGGTCGAAGAACGCCACGCAGTCGTAGAAGACGGCCGGATCGGGGTCGGTGTTGCGGAACGACTCCTGCCAGGTCTTCCCACCGTCGGACGTGCGGTAGATCCGCGACGACTCGCCGCTGCCGATCGACAGGGCCACCGCGTTGCGCGCGTCGAACGCCTCGATGTCGCGGAAGTCCAGCGCCTCGGTGCCGGGCGGCGCGACGGACTCCCACGACCGGCCACCGTTGACCGTGCGCAGGACGGTGCCTTTGGAGCCGCTGACCCACGCGACCTGACCGGAGACGGCGGACAGGCCGCGCAGCTGGGCGTCCGTGCCGGTCGGTTTGAGCTCCCAGTAGGTGTCGGAGGCCGATGCGACCCCCGGTAGAACCAGAAAAGCAGCGAGTGCCGCCGCAATGATCCTCATTCCGCCACTCTTCACC
This sequence comes from Lentzea alba, assembly GCF_011067745.1. Taxonomy (GTDB): domain Bacteria; phylum Actinomycetota; class Actinomycetes; order Mycobacteriales; family Pseudonocardiaceae; genus Lentzea; species Lentzea alba. The sequence continues at coordinate 588,976 of NZ_JAAMPJ010000004.1, read as the reverse complement.
GAGCCGGTGATCGCTTCCTAGCCCCGATCGGCGGTCGGCTCAGTCCGCGGTCAGGGACGAGGATCTCCCCATGCCCGAGAGCGACCAGGACCCGCCCATCAGCGCCAGTCAGCCGGACAGGTCGTTCACGGAGCTGACGAACCCGCACCCGTGGTCGCGAGGTGCGCTTGAGCACGAGGGATGGGACCGTCTCAAGCCCGGCCGGCAGACGGAGGAGATGCGGAGTGCCACCGCCGCGGTCGTGCGGGAGCTGGCAGCACAGTGGGAGGAGGCCCGCCCCGCACTCGCGGACGACCCGTGGTTCGACGACGCGTTCGCCGAGCGGTTCACGGAACGAACCAGGTGGGTGATCGATCTGGTGTTGCAGGACGAGGAGCTGACCGCGGCCGAGGTGGCGCTGCTGGTCGCGTTCCCCTACCTGCACCAGGCGTTCTGGGCGCAACGAGCGGCGGAGGTGCTGCGGTCCGCGCCGGACCCGGCGGTCGGAGCGTTCAGCCGTGGTGGCGCGAAGGGTGATCTCAGCTCGTTCGCCGCCGAGCATGGCAGCGTGTACCGCCGAGGTGCACAGGCCGCGGAGAACGGCGACGAGGCCGCGAGCGGTATCGGCTGGTGGTTGTTCCACCGGTGGCTCGTGCAGCGGCCTGAGTGCTACCACGCGGACAACGTCGCCGCGCTGCTTCCCACCGCGTTGCCTTCGCCGTTGAACTCGGCACTCGGCGCCGCACGGCTCATGGAACTGATGCGGGTCGTGCAGATCGACCCGGCGTTCCTGCGCCGCGCCGACCGCACCACGAAGCTGAAGCCCGTGGTGCGCATCGCCGGCGGAAGCGTGCGCCAGCAGAACGTCCGCGAACAGTTCATCGGCTATCTGCTCGTCTTCGCACACCGCACAGCGATCGATCCGATGGTGTTGCCTCGCGTGGTGGTCAACCACGTCGGCGTCCGGGACGGACTGGTTCCGGCGGACGTGCTCGCATCCATCAGGGCCGTTGAGTGGGACGGAAACCGGACCCTCACCCTGTGCACGGGGTGCGGTCATCCCGCCACCGTGCTGGCACTGCGCGGTCAGGCCGCGATGGTGGACTCGGTGCTCACCGAGATCGTCCACGTCGTGGAGGAGGAATCGGTCTGGCTTGCGCCGCTCAAGGCGATGCCGGTGCACGCCGCCGCTGACGGCGTGGTGCTGGCGGCGGGCGACGACACCGGCCACCCGTCCACGTCGCTGGGGCACCGCTTCAGGCTGGCTGACGACCGGATCCAGGAGCTGCTCATGGGCGAGCAGCTCTACGGGACGCCGGAACTCGCGATCCGCGAGCTTTACCAGAACGCGCTCGACGCTTGCCGCTACCGGGATGCCAGGACGACCTACCTCACGAAGACACGGGCCACCTCGTTGCCGTGGAAAGGCCGCATCAGCTTCCGGCAGGGCGTGGACGAACACGGACGGAAGTTCCTCGAATGCGCCGACAACGGCATCGGAATGGGCGATCGTGAGCTGGTCGACGTGTTCTCCCGCGCCGGGGTGAGATTCGCCGACATGCCCGAGTACGTCGAGGAACAGGCCGACTGGGCAGGGGAAGGCATCGAATCGTTCCCCAACAGCCGCTTCGGCATCGGTGTGTTGAGCTACTTCATGCTGGCCGACGAGATCACCGTGACGACCTGCCGTCTCGACCGCGAGGGCAGCCCTGGGCGACGGCTCGAAGTGCACATCGCCGGTCCTGGTGCGCTGTTCCGCGTGCGCGATCTCGGTCAAGGCACCGACGCGGGAACCGTGGTGAGGCTCTGGCTGCGCCACGCGGACACACCACTGCACTGCACCGAACTGCTGCGGCGCATCCTCTGGCTCAGCGACTACGAGGTCACGTCCGACGACATGAGCGGCCGGCAGACCTGGGAACCCCATCGGCTCTCCACGATGGCGCCGATCGGTTCGGACGCACTGGGCGAGGACCCTCGCAGAACGGCCGGCCGAGTCGTTCCCACGCAGGACGGCAACATCTGGTGGTGCAACACGAAGGGAGCCGTGCTCGCGGACGGGATCTGGGCGGGTACGAGCCTCTTCGGCGCGGTCGTCAACCTCACGCGGCACGACATGCCCCGGCTCACCATCGACCGCAAGTCGATCATCAATCTCGACCGGACGCTGATCGAGGGCCTGTTGCGTGCCTCCATCCCCGCACTGCTGGAGTCACCTCGCTCACCACTGTCGCATCGATGGCTGTCCACCCTCGCCGAAGACATGCCACGACTCGCAGACGAGATCTGCGAACAGGCGATCGACGCCAGGTATCGGCCTTGGCTGATCGCCGGCAGCGAGGTGCCGATCGAGATCGTCGGCTGCTTTCCTTTCGACGAATACGTGCTTTCGGCCGCCGGGGTGCTACCTCCGACGTGGAGCAACCGCATCGGGGTCTGGAGACTGGAGGCTTGGCTCCAGGCGAACTCGCGGACTGGATCGTCTACGGCGGCGCGCCCTGTCGTCCCGGCGCGTCCATCCGACGAGATTCTCCTGACAGCCGACTCCAGCACCGTCTCGGAGTTTTATCGTGACTGGTTGCCCGCCACCTCCCCGGTGGAGACCGGACACGTGATCTCCGCGGCACTTCGTTCGCAACGCTCGCCGTCTGAGGTCGCCGCACGTCTCGCTGTGCTCGGCTACTCGACCCGCACGCCGGGGAAACTGCCCTCGACCGCCCGAGCAACTGACCTTCAACTGCTCGGGATGTTCCGGCCCGGCAAGCCGCCATGGCTGAGTCCGCTCACGCCGGTCCCGCACTACAACGTGCTCCTGGCAGCGATCAACACCGGTATCGCCCCTCAAGGCGTCGCAACGCGACTGCTCGAGCTCGGATACGACGTGCCGGCCACGGCGCATCTGCCCTCTGCGGTGTACCCGGCCGATCGAGTGCTGATCCAGACAGATGAGCGGGCGCGCGTGCTGCGGGTCGAGAAACCCGTCGAGGTCGCGCACGTTCTGATCGCCGCCGCTCGCACCAACCGGACACCCGCCGAGGTGATACACCGCCTCGCTGAGCTCGGGTACGAAGTCCCGGCCTTGGCAGAACTTCCGAACGAGAACGACGGTGACGACGAGTTCATCCTCACCGTGCACACGACGCAGCCGACCCACAAGTACGTGACAAGCCCAGTACCACTGCTGCAGATCACACTCGCCGCGATTAAATCAGACCGATCCCCCGCGGATGTCGCCGCGCGCCTTGCCGAACTGGGGCTCGAGGTGCCGTCCAGCGACAGGACGCCCGAGTTCATCGCGCAGTCCGACCTCGTCTTGACCAAGGAGCAGTCCCCCAACGGAGCACGCTCCAAAGAGCTGCACGTTCACAGCGTTGTCACGATGGGTCACGTGCTGTCGGCGGCCCTCAGGACCGGGCAGCCACCAGGCCAAGTCGCGCGGCGGCTCGCCGCGCTCGGCTACACCCCGCCGTCGTTCGACCTGATGCCTGAGGAGGTGGAGGAGGACGACCTCGTGCTGACGAGCACCGCGATCGGATCCGACACAGGACATGGCTACAGCGGCCGGCTGGACACCTGGCTGCCGACAGGTGCCCAGGTGTCGTTTCAACACATCATGATCGCGGCGGCCAGAACTCGCAGATCTCCGCTCGACGTGGCACGGAGACTCGGCCGGCTCGGATTCGCCACTCCCCCGCCGAGCGTCCTCGACCTCAGCGTGGGACCTGACGACCTGGTCCTGCTGAGCAGCTCCCTCGACGGCAGACCGCCCTGGTTGACAGACGCCCATCCGGCGTCGATGCGATCCGGGGTCGTGCTGCCGCTCGGTCATGTGCTCGCCGCCGCGAGCGTGCTCGGCCGGCCGCCTGCAGAGGTGGCCGCGCGGCTGAAGGCCTTGGGGCTGCGCATCGAGACAACGGATTTTCCCTCGACCGCCGACCTGGACAGCCGGCTACTCGGCCGGGCGGTCGATCCCGCCCATTGGCAGATCTCCCGCCCCGCCGAGTTCCTATGGCTCGGGAAATTCATTCCGGCTGACCGGCTTCACCTGCTGATCTGCGCGGAGCGAACCGGACTGGCACCGGTCGAAGTCGCTCGTCGCCTGATCGCACTCGGCATTCCGGTCGAGGACACCGGCGATCTGCCGATCTCCGTCGACCGGATCGACCTCGCCTTGCTGAGCAAGTCGTTCACCGGGAAGGAACCGTTCAGGAGTCTCGACGCGGCGTTTCCCCGCGGCCAGGTGATGTCCGCGGCGTTCAAGACGCGAACATCACCCGGCGAAGCGCTCGACCGAGTGCGGAGACTCGGCCTCACGCTCGACTAGAGCGACGAAATGAGCCTTTCCACGCGCTCGTCCACCGCCCGGAACGGGTCCTTGCACAGCACCGTGCGCTGCGCCTGGTCGTTCAGCTTCAGGTGCACCCAGTCGACGGTGAAGTCGCGACCGGCGGCCTGGGCGGCGGCGATGAAGTCACCGCGTAGCTTGGCCCGCGTGGTCTGCGGCGGGGTGTCCTTGGCGGCCTCGATCTCGCCGTCGTCGGTGACGCGCTCGACCTGGCCCTTGCGTTGCAGCAGGTCGAACACGCCGCGGCCGCGCCGGATGTCGTGGTAGGCGAGGTCGAGCTGGGCGATGCGCGGGTTGGACAGGTCCATGTTGTGCTTGGCCATGTACCGCTCCATCAGGCGGTTCTTGATGGCCCAGTCGATCTCGCGGTCGATCTTGGTGAGGTCCTGCGACTCGACGGCGTCGAGGGTGCGGCCCCACAGTTCGAGGACGCGCTGCGCCATCGGGTCGGGAGAGCGCTTGGCCACGTGCTCGACGGCCTTCTCGTAGTACTCGCGCTGGATGTCCAGCGCGGAGGCTTCCTTGCCGCCGGCCAGCCGGACGGTGCGGCGGCCGGTGAGGTCGTGGGAGATCTCGCGGATGGCGCGGATCGGGTTGTCCAGGGAGAAGTCGCGGAACTGGACGCCCTGCTCGATCATCTCCAGCACCAGGTTGGCGCTGCCCACCTTGAGCAGCGTCGTCACCTCGGACATGTTCGAGTCGCCGACGATGACGTGCAGGCGCCGATAGCGCTCGGCGTCGGCGTGCGGCTCGTCGCGGGTGTTGATGATCGGGCGGGAACGCGTGGTCGCGGACGACACGCCCTCCCAGATGTGCTCCGCGCGCTGGGAGAGGCAGTACACGGCGCCGCGCGGGGTCTGCAGCACCTTGCCGGCGCCGCAGATCAGCTGGCGGGTGACCAGGAACGGCAGCAGCACGTCCGCGATGCGGGAGAACTCGCCGGCCCGTGCGACCAGGTAGTTCTCGTGGCAGCCGTAGGAGTTGCCCGCCGAGTCGGTGTTGTTCTTGAACAGGAAGATGTCCCCGCCGATGCCCTCGTCGGCGAGCCTGCGCTCGGCGTCGACCAGGAGGTCCTCGAGGATCCGCTCGCCCGCCTTGTCGTGCGTGACCAGCTGGGCCAGGTCGTCGCACTCGGCCGTGGCGTACTCCGGGTGCGAGCCGACGTCCAGGTAGAGCCGGGAACCGTTGCGCAGGAACACGTTGGACGAACGTCCCCAGGAGACGACCCGGCGGAACAAGTACCGCGCGACCTCGTCCGGGGACAGACGACGCTGCCCGTGGAAGGTGCAGGTCACCCCGAATTCTGTCTCAATGCCGAAGATCCGCCGCTGCATCCCTCAACAGTAGGCGACTCCCACGCCGAGCAGGGTGATCCGTTCGGGCGGCACGCCGGTTGCGGTTTAGTGTCGGAGGGGTGTGGAAACGGGTCAGCGCTCTCGACAAGAAGCTCATGAGCTCCTCTGCCGGGCTGCCTCCGAGCAGGCTCGACAGGGGTTTCAAGCGACTTTCCAAGGCCGCGAACCACAGCTTGTTGTGGTTCGCGATCGCGGCAATCCTGGCAACGGGGAAAGGCCCGTTCCGGCGTGGCGCGATGAGGGGGCTCGCGGCCATTGCCGGGGCGTCTGCCAGCGCGAACCTGGTCGGGAAGTCACTTTTCCCGCGGCGCCGGCCCGCCGCTGATCTGCTCGCGGTCGAGCGCCGTCTGTCCAAGCGGCCGACCTCGTCGTCGTTTCCGTCCGGTCACTCCGCGTCAGCCGCCGCTTTCGCCACGGCGGTGGCGATGGAATCACCCAAAGCAGGCGCGGTGGTCGCACCGATCGCAGCGGCCGTGGCGTATTCACGCGTTCACACCGGCGTGCATTGGCCAACGGACGTTGCGGCCGGCGCGGCGGTGGGTGTCGGTGCCGCGCTGCTGACTCGCCGTTGGTGGCCGTTGGGGATGAACGACCCCGCGTCGGCCTACGAACACGCCGATCTGACGTCGCTGCAGGAGGGCGATGGGCTGGTCGTGGTGGTGAACCCGCGCTCGGGGATCGGCCCGGACCCGACGCCGCAGATCACCGAGGAGTGGCCGAAGGCCCAGGTCGTCTCGATCGAGGAGCTCCCCGACCTGCCGGACGCGAAGGCGCTGGGGGTGGCTGGTGGCGACGGGACCGTGGCCGCCGTGGCGTCCATCGCTGCTGAGCGCGACCTACCGCTCGTGCTCATCCCCTCCGGCACGTTGAACCACTTCGCGCGTGACGTCGGCATCACCGGTTTGCACGACACGGCACAAGCGGTCGCGGACGGCGTGGGTGTGCGCGTGGACCTCGCGCAGGTCAACGGGCAGTGGTTCGTGAACACCGCGTCGTTGGGCGGCTACCCGGACATGGTGCGGATCCGCGAGAAGCTGCAGAAGCGCTGGGGCAAGTGGCCGGCGGCGGCGATCGCGCTGTTCCGCGTGCTGCAGCGGGCCAAGCCGCTGGAGATGACCATCGACGGGGACAAGCACCTGGTGTGGCTGCTGTTCGTGGGCAACGGCCCGTACCGGCCGAAGGGGTTCGCGCCGACCATGCGGCCGCGGCTGGACGACGGGCTGCTCGACGTTCGGTACGTGCGGGCGGACCGGCAGTTCTCACGAACCCGGTTCTTCCTCGGCGCGCTCCTCGGGGCGTTGGAGCACTCGCGCACCTACAAGCACCTCGAAGTGGCCTCGTTGAACGTAGAGGTGCACGGCGCGCCGATCTCCATCGCGACGGACGGCGAAGTCCGCGAAAGGGCCACCCACTTCAAGTTCCGCTCCCGCGCCGCCGCCCTGGGCATCTACCGCCCCTGACTGACGACACGCGGGGCCCCCGCGTCCTCTCCTGTAGTACGTAGGGTCCCCGCGTGCAATTTGGTGTTCGACATTGTCGAATGCGTGCAGGTAGGGTCGTGATGTGCCTGGGCCCATTCAGTCCATTCAGCGCGCGGCGGAGGTGCTCAAGCTGCTCGCGCACGGCGGCGCGCACCAGTTGGGCGTCGGCGAGATTTCGCGTGCGCTGGACCTGGCGAAACCGACGGTGCACGGCATTCTGCGGACGTTGCAGGAGGTCGGCTTCGTCGAGCAGGAGGTCGAGGGCGGCAAGTACCGCCTCGGTGCCGCGTTGTTCCAGATCGGCACGAGCTATCTCGACGGCAACGAGCTGCGCGCCAAGGCGTTGAACTGGTCGGACACGTTGGCCATGCGTGCGCGCGAGGCGGTGCGGATCGGCGTGATGCACGGCAAGCACGTGCTCGTCGTGCATCACGTGTTCCGGCCGGACAACAGCCGGCAGACGCTCGACACCGGCGCGCTGCTCCCGTGGCACGCGACCGCCCTCGGCAAGGCGCTGGTCGCCTTCGGCGAGTGGCCCGACGGCGACCTCCAGCGGTTCACCAGGCGCACGCTCAACCCCGACGAGCTGCACACCGCGATGAACGAGGTGCGCGACCGCGACTGGGCCTACGACCTGCACGAACTCGTCGAGGGCGAAGCCTCGGTCGCCGCCCCGATCCGCGACCGGCGCGGCGTCGTCGTGGGTGCGGTCGGCATCTCCGGACCGGTCGAGCGGCTGTGCGAGTCACCCGATCAGCCGCCTCGCCTCGAACTCGTGTCCTACGTACGTGAGGCAGCTCGCAGCGTTTCGAGGGAGCTCGGAGGCCTCTCCTGGTAGTAACCTGACACCGTTCGACAATGTCGAATGGCACAGAGAGGTGCTACAGGGTGAGCTACATCGCGGCGATTGACCAGGGCACGACGTCGTCCCGGTGCATCGTGTTCGACCAGGCCGGCGGGATCGTGTCGGTCGCTCAGCGCGAGCACCGCCAGATCTTCCCCAAGCCGGGCTGGGTGGAGCACGACGCGACTGAGATCTGGACGAACGTGCAGGCCGTCGTGCGCGATGCCCTCGCACAGGCGTCTCTCACCCACGACGACATCGCCGCGTTCGGCATCACGAACCAGCGCGAGACAACGGTCGTGTGGGACAAACAGACCGGCGTGCCCGTGCACAACGCGATCGTCTGGCAGGACACACGCACCGACGCGCTGATCAAGCAGCTGGGCGACCAGGACCGGTTCCGCGAGCGCTCCGGACTGCCGCTCGCCACCTACTTCTCCGGCCCGAAGCTGCGGTGGCTGCTCGACAACGTCGAAGGGCTGCGAGAGAAGGCCGAACGCGGCGAGGTCCTGTTCGGCACGATGGACACCTGGCTCATCTGGAACCTAACCGGCCGCCACGTCACCGACGTGACGAACGCGTCGCGCACCATGCTGATGAACCTCGACACCCTCGACTGGGACCCCGAGCTCCTGTCCGCGATGGACGTTCCCCGAACGGTCCTGCCCGAGATCCGGTCCTCCTCGGAGGTCTACGGCACGCATCAGGGCGTACCGGTCGCGTCGGCGCTGGGCGACCAGCAGGCCGCGTTGTTCGGACAGACCTGCTTCGACCCCGGCGAAGGCAAGTGCACCTACGGCACGGGCGCGTTCCTGCTGATCAACACCGGCGCCAAGCCGGTGCACTCGCAGAACGGCCTGCTGACCACCGTGGGCTACCAGATCGGTGACCAGCCCGCCGCCTACGCGCTGGAAGGCGCGGTCGCGGTCACGGGCGCACTGGTGCAGTGGTTCCGCGACAAGGTCGGCCTGATCTCGTCGGCTGCGGAGATCGAGACGCTCGCACGGACCGTGGACGACAACGGCGGTGCGTACTTCGTGCCCGCGTTCTCCGGACTGTTCGCACCGCACTGGCGCAGTGACGCGCGTGGCGTGATCGCCGGACTGACGGGCTACATCTCGCGCGGACACCTCGCACGGGCCGTGCTGGAGGCATCGGCGTGGCAGACCAAAGAGGTCGTCGACGCAATGAACGCCGATTCCGGTGTGGACCTCACGACGTTGCGGGTCGACGGCGGCATGACGGCGAACAACCTGCTCATGCAGTTCCTCTCGGACGTGCTGGACGTACCGGTGGTGCGCCCGATCGTCGCCGAGACGACGTGCCTCGGCGCGGCGTACGCGGCCGGTCTGGCGGTGGGCTACTGGCCCGACACCGCCGCACTGAAAGCGAACTGGCACAAGGCGGCCGAATGGGAGCCGTCGATGGAACCGGCCGCCCGCGACAAGGGCTACCGGAAGTGGAAGAAGGCGGTCGAGCGGACCGTCGGGTGGATGGACGAGGACGATGACTGACCTTTCTCTTGGCCTGACTCAACGGGCACGCGCCCGCGAAGAGCTCCAGCACGGCGACTTCGACGTCGTCGTGATCGGCGGCGGCATCCTGGGCATCGCCACCACGTGGGCCGCGGCCCGCTCCGGCCTGCGGGTCGCGCTGGTGGAGAGCGGTGACTTCGCGGGCGCCACGTCGTCCGCGTCGTCGAAGCTGGTCCACGGCGGCCTGCGCTACCTCGCGATGGGCCCGTCGGCCGTGCCGATGGTGCACGAGAACCACAAGGAACGCCGCGCGCTGGGCGACCACCTGGCCCCGCACCTGGTGCGCCCGCTGCCGTTCCTCGTCCCCGTCTACAAGGGAGGCCCGCACAGCCGTTTCGTACTGGGTGCGGGCGTGACGCTGTACTCCGCGCTGTCGGGCTTCGGCGACGGCATGGGGAAGGTGCTGTCGGCGCGCAGGGCTGTGGAGTGGGTGCCTGACCTGCGCGCCGACGGTCTGCGCGGGGCCGCGATGTACTACGACCACCAGATGAACGACAGCCGCGTGGCGATCACCGCCGCGCGCGCCGCCGCCGAGGCCGGTGCCGTGCTGCTCAACCACATCTCGGTCGTGGGCCTGCGCAAGACCGGTGCGAAGGTGACGGGCGTGGACCTGAAGGACTCACACGGTGAGTTCGGCGTCAACGCCCGTGTCGTCGTCAACGCGACCGGCCCGTGGCTGGACGTGTTGCGGCGCATGGAGGATCCTGCCGCCGACCCGTCGATCCGCCTGTCGAAGGGTTCGCACCTGGTGATGCGGACGTCGACGGAGTGGAAGGCCGCGCTGACGATCCCGGTCGACGACGTGCGCGTGTCGTTCGCGATCCCGTGGGAGGGCCACCTCCTCCTCGGCACCACTGACGAGGCGTACGAGGGCGACCCGGCCGCCGTGTCGTGCACCGAGGCCGACGTCGACCAGATCATGTCCGAGGCGGGCGTCGCCGTCACCGGGCTCGACAAGAAGAACCTCGCGTACACCTTCGCGGGTCTGCGGGTGCTGCCCGGCGGCCCCGGCGACACCTCGCACGCCAAGCGCGAGACGGTGATCACCGCGGGCTCCGGCGGCATGATCAGCGTGGCCGGCGGCAAGTGGACGACGTTCCGCAAGATCGGCGCCACCGTGCTGGCGCGGGTGAACTCGGAGCTCGGCCGCACGTTCGACGGCCCGCTGGACGGTGTCGCGCTGCCCGGCTCGGCCCAGCCCGACACCGTGGGTTCGGTGCTCGGTCACGCCTGGAACGCGCTGCCCGACGACGTGGTCCGCCACCTCGCGACGCACTACGGCACGACATCGCACGAGGTCGTCGCGCTCGGCCTGGAGAACCCGGCCCTGCTGGAGCGCGTGCACCCGGACGGCCCGGACATCTGGGCGCAGGTCGAGCACGCCCGCCGCACCGAGTGGGCGTCCGAGGTGGACGACGTGCTGCGCCGCCGCACCACCGTGATGGTCCGCGGGCTCGACTCGCCCGAGGTCCGCACGCGCGTGTCGGAACTGCTCGCGTCCTGACGCAACTCGGTGGCGTCCGCAGCGGCGGTCAGGAATTCTGCACCCATGGTTTCCGTGGTGCAGAACGTGGCGATCGACTGTGCGAATGCCTATGAGCTGGCCCGCTTCTGGAGCGAGGTGACGGGCCGTCCGCTGCACCCGGACGACAAACCGGGTGATCGGGAGACCGAGGTCCAGCTGGCGGACGGCCCGGTGCTGTACTTCAACCAGGTGCCGGAACCCAAGACGAGCAAGAACCGGATCCACCTGTGCCTGCGCCCGGACACCTCGCGTGACCAGGAGGTGGAGCGGTTGCTGGGCCTCGGCGCCACGTTCGTCGCCGATCGCCGCGAGCCCGACGGCACCGGCTGGGCGGTCCTCGCCGACCCCGAGGGCAACGAGTTCTGCGTGCTGCGCAGCACTTCCGAACGGGCCTAACAGGCCAGCCCGAGCTCGATCAGGTACTCGGCGAGCTCGGGTTCGGAGTGGAACGCGCTGCGCAGCGCCAGCGACCCGTCACACCCCAGCGCGACCTCTTCTCGTGACACCGCGCGGTGTTCCAGCCGGAGTCCGTCCAGGTAGGCGTCGATGATCGCCTCCCGGATCGGCGGGAGATCCGCGACCGCCATCCGTCCCGCCTGCGCCAGGCCCACGAGCAGTTGGCCGAGGTCCGCGCCGACCGGGTTCGGGCACTGCCAGGTCACGTCGATCACCACGAACGACTCCGGGTCGTCGGCGGGCACCAGCAGGTTCTGCGGACACGCGTCGTTGTGCCCGGTGGCCTGCGGCAGGGCCTCCAGCCGTGCCAGCAGTTCCGGCACCCGTCCGGCGAACCGCGAGCAGTCCGGCCGCAGGAACGCCTCCCGCACCAGCCTTCCCTCGTACAGCACCCGCAGCGCCCGGCCCGGCGGGCCGCCGAACCTGCGTCCCGCCCACCGGCCGAGCCCCAGCGCGGCCCGCCGGAAGCGCGGCAGGTCCCACTCCACGTCAGCGCAGCGCACGTCCTCCAGCCACAGCCCGATCCGGTCGCCGAGGTCGTCCACCCGCACCACGCGCGGCCGTCGGAAACCGGGCGGCAACGCGAAGTCCGACAGCAGGAACTCGGCCTCGTCGCGCCACGGGAACTCCCCGACCACGTCCACCAGGTCCGCGGGAATCCGAGGCCGGCACAGGACTTTGACGAACACCGACTCCTCCTCGGTCACGACCCGGTAGAGCGCCGCCGTCGTCACCGCGACCGGCCGGAACGCCACCGGCACGACCCTCACCGGTACGGGTCGGTGATCTCGCCGAGCTTCTCCAGCGCCTCGCGCAGCTGGCCCATCCGGCGCTTGCCGATGTGTTGTTCCCATTCCGCCTCGATCCTCGCGATCTCCGCCTCCGCGACGGGCGTGGCGCCCCTCGCCTTCTCGGTGACCCGCACCAGCCGCGCGCGGCCGTCGGTCGGGTCGGGCACGCGTTCCACGTACCCGAGCTTCTCCAGCTGGTCGACCAGGAACCCGGCGGTCTGCTTGGTCACCTGGGCGGCCTCGGCAAGCTCGGTCAGGCGGGTGCCGTCCGGGCTGATCCGTTGCAGCACACGGGCCTGGGCCAGGGTCACGTCGTAGCCGGCGCCGGTAACCGCGGCCATGATCCGGTTCTCCAGGTCCCGGTACGGGATGTAGAGCAGCAGCCCGATGTTCACCCGCGACTCCCCTTGTTTTTAGTCAGAGACTCTGATTAAAGTAGTCAGTCTATCGAACTAAATCAAGAGGAGGACCGTCATGGACGACACCCAGATGTGGCAGACGATCGACTCCGAACGCGCGCTGACGGCGGACCTGCTCGCCGGGCTCACGGACGTGGAGTGGACCTACCCGTCGCTGTGCGCGGGCTGGACGGTGCGCGAGGTCGCGGCCCACCTGACGCTCGGGCACCGCATCGGCCTCGGCGGCGTGATCCGCGAGTACGCCAAAGCCCGCGGCAGCTTCAACCGCGTGGTCGACCAGACCGCCCGCGCCGAGGCGGCGCGGAGATCCACCGGGGAGCTCGTCGCGGAGCTGCGCGGCGCCGTCGGGGTCCGCAAGCTCGCGCTCGGACAGAGCCTCAAGAACGCCATGATGGACGTCATGGTGCACACGCAGGACATCGCACTGCCGCTCGGCATCGAACGCCACATGCCGATCGAGGCCGCCGTGGTGTCCGCGGACGACCTGTGGCACATCGGCTTCCCGTTCCACGCGCGCAAACGGCTGGCCGGCCATCGACTCGTCGCCACCGACGCCGACTGGTCGGCCGGCGAGGGCACCGAGGTGAGCGGGCCGATCGAGGCGCTGCTGATGCTGCTCGCCGGGCGCACCGCCACCATCCCGCGACTCACCGGCATCAGCACCTAGCCGATCATCCGCACCATCCGCCGGCACACGTGCACGCGCTCGAACCGTTGCCGCAACTCGGCTTCCCGTTCGATCCTGGCGTGCAGGAACGCTCCGACCGGCGTCAGCCCGTACTTGGCGTTCAGCACCGTGCCCACCTCGTCCGCCGAGGCGTAGACGTGCAGATAGCGTGACGTCTCCAGGAACCCGTTGCGCGCGAACCAGCCCAACGCCGGTTCGTCCTCACGGGTCGAGGCGTCGAGTACGCGCACACCACACCGTTCCAACCGGCGCAGCGCTTCGCCCAGCAACGCCGTTGCGATCCCACGGCCCTGATAATCCGGGTGCACGACCACGGTCTGGATGGTCGCTTCCGCACCGGGCACCGACACGTCCAGTGCAGCGACCACGACGCCGTCGTGGAGCGCGACGAGTTCGAGATCGGCGCGGCGCTTGGCCTGCCAGACGTCGTCGTAGCTGCTCGTCGTGACGAATCCGAGCACCCGGCACCGCAGCCAGGACACCTCGTCCGCGGTCTCGTAGTCCCGGATCTCGTAGTCCCGGACCCCTGAGGGCGGCACCACCGCTCGCGGCACATCGGACCGGCCCGATGCCCCCAGCAGACTCACTGCCCCAGTTCGACCCCGTGCGGCGTCGACCACGTCATCCCCCAAGGTCACTTCAGCCGGACGTCTCCGGCACCGTCCAGGGTTCCTGATGTCAGCCCAGCTCGCACGCATGTTTCGCCGTCACCGTTTGCCAGGAACATACTCAGTATGCATACTCAGTACGCATGTCGGTCAAACACGGTCTGCTCGCGCTGCTGGAGCGCGGGCCCATGTACGGCTACCAACTGCGGGCGGCGTTCGACTCGGCCACCGGCGGTACGTGGCCGTTGAACATCGGGCAGGTCTACACGACGTTGTCGCGCCTGGAGCGTGACGATTTGGTGGCCGCGCTGCCCGAGAACGAGGGCCAGCGCCCCTACGAGATCACCGCGCAGGGCCGCACCGAGCTCAAGAGGTGGTTCGCCTCGCCGGTGCAGCGGAGCGACCGCCCGCGCGACGAGGTGGCGATCAAGCTCGCCCTCGCGATCACCACACCGGGCGTCGACGTCGCCAAGGTCGTGATGACCCAGCGCACGGCCACGATGCGCACGTTGCAGGAGTACACGAGACTCAAGACCCAGCCCGGCGACCTGCCGTGGCTGCTCGTGCTCGACGCGATGATCTTCCAGGCCGAGGCCGAACTGCGCTGGCTCGACCACTGCGAGGCGAGCCTGCTGCGCTACGAACCGCGGGCCGTCCCCGAGACGACGGACGTCGAGGTGCCGAGATGACCGTCCTCGAACTGCGCGGCGTGCACCGCGTCCACGGCACCGGCGACACGGCGGTCACGGCCCTCGACGACGTCTCCCTCGCCGTCGAACCCGGCGAGCTCGTCGCGGTCATGGGCCCGTCCGGCTCCGGCAAGTCGACCCTGCTCAACCTCGCCGGCGGCCTCGACAGCCCGACCAGCGGCCAGGTCCTCGTCGACGGCACCAGCCTGCAGTCCCTGTCCCGCAAGAAGCTCGCCGCCTGGCGCCGCCGCCGGATCGGCTACGTCTTCCAGGACCTCAACCTCATCGCGAGCCTCACCGCCGCCGAGAACGTCGCGCTCCCCCTCGACCTCGACGGCGTGCGCAAGTCCCGCCGGCAGGCCGAGCAGGCACTGTCCGAAGTGGACCTGGACGGCTACGCGGACCGCTTCCCCGACGAGATGTCCGGCGGCCAGCAGCAACGCGTCGCCATCGCCCGCGCCCTGATCGGCGAACGCCGCCTGGTCCTGGCCGACGAACCGACAGGTGCCCTCGACTCCCGCACCGGCGAAACCGTCCTGCGCCTGCTGCGCTCCAAAGTGGACGCCGGTGCCGCCGCCGTCCTCGTCACCCACGACGCCCGCCACGCCGCCTGGGCCGACCGCGTGATCTTCCTGCGCGACGGCGTCGTCGTCGACGTGTCGACCCGCGACCAGCCAGAAGAACTGCTGAGCACGCCGTGAACGGATGGCGCGCAGCACTGCGCATCGCCTGGCGCGAGGCCCGCAGATCCCGCGGCCGCTCCGCCCTCGTCATCGCCCTGATCCTGGTCCCGGTGGCGGCCCTGACCTTCGCCGCCATCGTCCACGACTCGACCACCCCGACCCCGGACGAGAACGCGTCCCTGCACATGGGCACCGCCGAGGCGGTGGTCAGCTGGCCCTACCGCGGCCCGGTGATCCAGGAACCGACCAGGGACTTCGCGATCCCGATCGGCAACGCCGAAGGCCAGGAACCCTCCGAGGACCGCCTGAAGGCCCTCCTGCCCGGCACCCAGCTGGTCCCCGTGGAACGCAGCGGCGTCAACATCCGCACCACAGCGGGCGTCGGCCGCGCCGGCGTCCGGATGCTCGACCTGAACAACCCGCTGACCAAGGGCCTGATCACCCTCCTGGAGGGCCGCGCGTCCCTCAACAACACCGAGATCACGTTGTCCCGCAAGGCCATGACCCGCACCGGCGTCGGTCTCGACGGCACGCTCACCACCGAGGACGGCCGCAAGTTCACCGTAGTCGGCGTCATCGAGGAACCCGACCGCCTGGACAACACCACCCTGGTGGCACTGCCCGGCACGTTCGACCACGCCGACCGCTCCTGGCTCGTCACCACCCGGATCGACTGGGCGAAGGTCAAGGAGCTCAACAAGGTAGGCATCGCGACCCTCTCCCGCACCGTCCTGCACAACCCGCCTGCGGCAGCCGACCTCTATCCGCAGTTCACCGACCCCAAAGAGGTCGGCGCCGACGTCCTGGTCCTCATCGCGGGCCTGGCCGTGCTGGAGATGTCCCTGCTGGCCGGTTCCGCCCTGGCCGTAGGAGCCCGCCGCCGCAAACGCGACCTGGCCCTCGTCTCCGCAGTCGGCGGCGCCCCAGCCCACGTCCGCCGCATCGTCCTGGCCGACGGCGTGGTCACCGGCACCCTGGCAGCCGTCGGTGGCGTGTTCCTGGGAGTGCTGGCAGCGGTCGCCAGCCGCCCGCTCGTCGAATGGCTCCTGGCCGAACGCTTTGCCGCCCAACGCTTCTACCCGTCCGCCCTAGCCGCTCTGGCCCTGCTCGCCATCGTCACCGGCGTCCTGGCCGCCCTCGTCCCAGCCTGGATCTCCTCCCGCCAGGACGTCGTGACCGCCCTGGCCGGCCGCCGAGGCATCACCCGCTCCCGCCGCCGCTGGCTGGTACTGGGCCTGATCCTCGTGACCACAGGCGTGGCCGTAGGCGTCTTCAGCGCGATCCAGATGCTGTTCCCCGGCATCCTCATCGCCCTGATCCTCACCGAGGTGGGCCTGGTCCTCTGCACCCCGGCCCTGCTGGGCCTACTGGCCCGAGCGGGCCGCTGGCTCCCCGTCGCCCTCCGCATAGCCCTGCGCGACGCCTCCCGCAACCGAACAGCAGCAGCCCCCGCGATCTCCGCGGTCATGGCCGCCGTCATCGGCGCGGTAGCCGTCAGCGTCATCCTGACTTCCCAAGCCCAGCAGGAAGCAGGCCAACTGGCGGGCAACCTGGGCGACGTCACCGTCTACCGCCTGGACGACCTCACCAAGGCCAACACCACGACCATCCCGCCCTCGGTGGCCACCGCCATCCGCGGCGCCATGCCGGTCTCCGAAACCCACGAGATCAAACTCCTCTCGTGCGACGGCGGCCCCTGCTTCGCGCACCTCCGCCCCCCGCCAGACCGCGAATGCCCGTACACCACGGACGTGCTCCACCGAAACCCCACCGAGCCGGAACAACAATCGGCCCTGACCGACCAACGCTGCGCCAACGTGGGCCGAACCCACCGCTACTTCGGCACCTTCACGACCCCGAACGGCTTCCTGGCCGTAGCCACCCCGGACGCCGCCCAATCCCTGCTGCACCTGCACAACGACGACGTGGCCGCCGTCCAAGCAGCCCTCCGCGACGGCAAGATCGTCACCAACGACCCAACCCACGTCGCCAACAACCAAACCCTCCTGGCCACCGGCACCAAAGCCACCACCAAACCAGCCCCGGGTTTCGTCGCCCCCCGACGACAACAGGCCCCACTGGCCGTGATGACCGAGGAAACCGCAAGGTCCCTGGGCTTCCCCGTCACCGCGTTCACCATGTACGCCACCACAACCCGCATGCCCACCGAAGACGAACAAGAAGCCCTGACAGCAGCCTTGGGCGGCGAATACGAGGTCCACGTAGCCCGCCCAACAGAATCCGACGTCCAACAGGCCTTGACCATCCTCGGCCTGGTAGCAGGCATCATCACCCTCGCAGCCGCCGCGCTGGCCACCGGCCTGGCCGCAGCCGACGGCCGCCGAGACCTGACCACCCTCGCCGCCGTAGGCGCCACCCCTACCCTGCGCAAACTCCTGTCACTGAGCCAAGCAGGCGTAATCGCAGGCATAGGCGGTCTACTGGGCACAGCCGCAGGCGTAGGCTCAGCCCTGGCCCTGCTGGCCGCCCTGAACGTCGGCTACGCCAGCTTCTGGCCCCAACCAGCCCCAAACCCGCTGACCATCCCCTGGCCCAACATCGCGATCTCCCTACTGGTGGTCCCAGCCGTGGCCATGCTGGGCGCAGCCCTTTTCACCCGTTCCCGCCTACCGATCGAGCGCCGCGAATAGGGTCCCCACATGACCACCTTCGCGATAGCGCACGGAGGGGGCGACGTCGGCTGGTCGTGGCACCTGGTAGCAAAAGCCTTGCAAGCCAAGGGCCACACCGTCGTCGCCCCCGACCTTCCCACCGAAGACGAGTCCAAAGACCTGAGCGACTGGGCCTCAACAGTGACCGAAGCCCTCCCGTCCACATCGGACGTGGTGGTAGTGGGCCACTCGTTCGGAGGCTTCGTAGCCCCACTGGTAGCCGCCCAGGTCAACGCCAAGGCACTGGTCCTGGTAACCGCGATGC
The DNA here is from genome assembly GCF_011067745.1 of Lentzea alba. Lineage (GTDB taxonomy): Bacteria > Actinomycetota > Actinomycetes > Mycobacteriales > Pseudonocardiaceae > Lentzea > Lentzea alba. Next base: position 570,641 of record NZ_JAAMPJ010000004.1, on the reverse strand, counting down.
TCCCCCACCCAGGCGAAACGCCGAACGACTGGTGGGCCAACACGGGCTACACGGACAGCGGCCTGGAAGACCAGTTCTGGCACGACGTCCCACCAGAACTGGCCGAGGAGTCGCAAAAGCGGGAACGCGACATGTCGGAAAACGCCATGGCCATGCCGTGGCCGCTGGACGCGATGCCCGACGTACCAACGCACTTCATCCTGTGCACAGAGGACAGGTTCTTCACGCCAACGTTCATGCGAGGAGTGATTGCAACCCGCCTACCAGGAGTCACACCGGTAGAGCTGGCATCGGGCCACTGCGCACAACTGAGCAAGCCACAAGAACTGGCAACCCTGCTGGAAAAGTGCGCCCAAGGCGAGGCCGAAGGCGAGCAGTAGCGACGGCGCAGCCGAGCCGCTCTTCGCATGCGCTCCGGGTGGGGTCCCGTCACGAGTCGTGCCTGATGCCCGGTCGCGACTCGGAACGTGACCCGCCCAACGCGAATGGCCCCCGACGCAACCGCCGAGGGCCATTCGCAACAACCAGAAACCCTACTTCGACTCATCCTCCGAGCCAGGCAGCTCAACGTCCTCAACAGCCTTCCCACCCTTGGTAGGCGAAGGCATCAAGGAATCCAGCGCCGCCCCGGCAATCCGCCGAAACGCCCGCCGAGGCCGAGCCCGCTCCAAAACCGCGACCTCCAACTTGTTGGCAGGCAACAGCTCAGACCCAGTAGATCCGGTGGACGGCGACCCGGCGGACAACGCCTTGACCGCAACCGGAACAGCCTCAGCCAACGTCAACCCGTCAGCGAAAGCGTCCTTCAAAGCGGTGTTGGCAGCATCCACAGTGCCACCCATCACGATGTACTGGGGCTCATCCACAATGGACCCGTCGTACGTCAACCGGTACAACGTGTCCGAAGCAGACGAGTCCCCGACCTCAGCCACGCAGATCTCCACCTCGAACGGCTTGATCTGCTCGGTGAAGTAGGTACCCAACGTGGTGGCATAAACATTGGCGAGAGACCGCGAAGTGACGTCACGCGGGTCGTTCTGATACCCGCGCACATCAGCGAACCGGATCCCGGCCTGCCGCAGGTTCTCGAACTCGCTGTACCGCCCGACGGCCGCGAAGCCGATGCGGTCGTAGATCTCCGAGACCTTGTGCAGCGTGCTGGAGGGGTTCTCCGCGACGAACAGAATGCCGTCCGCGTACTTCAGCACGATGACGCTGCGACCCCTGGCGATGCCCTTGCGGGCGTACTCCGAGCGGTCGCGCATCACCTGCTCTGCCGATGCGTACAGCGGCATCGTCATGGGTGGTGCTCCTGACGTCGAACCTGATGGGGACTCAGCCTGCGGGGCGGGACCGGCGGCCTTCGACGACCGCGTCGGCGACCGTGGCGACCTGGGCGTCCGGTACCTCGACGGCACCGTCGGCGCCGTTGATGGTGACCACGACCGGGTAGAGGCGGCGGACCGGGTCCGGGCCGCCCGTGGCCGAGTCGTCGTCGGCCGCGTCGTAGAGCGCCTCGACGACCGAGCGGATCGCGGCGTCGGCGTCCGCGTCCGGGTCGTAGAGCTTCTTCAACGCCGACTTCGCGAACAGCGAGCCCGAGCCGACGGCCTGGTAGCCCTGCGACTCCTCGTAACGGCCACCGGTGACGTCGTAGGACACGATGCGGCCTGCGCGGTCCGAGTCCGTGGCCGAGGTGTCGTACCCGGCGAACAGGGGCACCACGGCGAGGCCTGCCATGGCCGCGTCGAGGTTGCCCCTGATCATGGCCGAGAGGCGGTTCGCCTTGCCGTCGAGCGACAGCGAGACGCCCTCGATCTTCTCGTAGTGCCGCAGTTCGACCGTGTACAGCCGCACGATCTCGATCGCGATGCCTGCCGTGCCCGCGATGCCGACGGCCGAGTGGTCGTCGGTCACGAAGACCTTCTTCATGTCGCGCTGGGCGATGACGTTGCCCATCGTCGCGCGCCGGTCGCCGGCGATCACGACCCCACCCTTGTAGGTGGCCGCGACGATCGTCGTCCCGTGCGGGGCCTGGACGGTCCCCTCCGGGAGCTTCCGGGCGGAAGGCAGCATGTCGGGTGCCTGCGCCCGCAAGAAGTCCGTGAACGACGACGAGCCCGGCGTCAGGTACGCCGAGGGCAGCGCCGCGGCCGGGTAACGCCCGGTCGAGCTGTGGTCCATGTGTTGGTTGTTCTCCCGTCCCCGAAGGTGGTCGGCAGGCCCCCGAAGGCCTACTGACCACCCTTTTGCACGTATGCGCGGACGAAGTCCTCCGCGTTCTCCTCGAGCACGTCGTCGATCTCGTCGAGGATCGCGTCCACGTCCTCGCCGAGCTTCTCGCGGCGTTCCTGACCGGCTCCGGCGGCGTCGTCCGCGCCGTCGTCGCCGTCGCCACCGCCCTGGCGCTGCTTCTGTTCCTGGGACATCTCGGCCTCCCGCTAACTCGCCTGACAAGAACACTACCCAGCGGCACCGACAAAAATCCTGAGCCACTCGGGTAGACGATCACCCGCGAGTCAGTGCGTCCACCAGTTGCTCGGCGGTGTCAGAGGCCTCCAGAAGCGCTCCGACGTGCGCTTTCGTCCCGCGCAGCGGTTCCAGCGTGGGAATCCGCACGAGGGATTCTCGACCGAGATCAAAGATCACCGAATCCCACGACGCAGCCGCGACGGAGGTCGGGTAACGCTCCAGGCACCGGCCGCGGAAGTACGCACGCGTGTCCTCAGGCGGCGTGGTGATGGCCGCGATGACCTCTTCCTCGCTCACCAGGCGCTTCATCGAGCCGCGCGCGACCAGGCGGTTGTAGAGGCCCTTGTCCAGGCGCACGTCCGAGTACTGCAGGTCGACCAGGTTCAGCCGCGCCGAACCCCACGCGAGGCCGTCGCGCTGCCGGTAGCCCTCGAGCAGCCGCAGCTTGGCGACCCAGTCGAGCCGGTCCGCGCACTCCGCCGGGTCGCGGGCCAGCGCGTCGAGCACCTCGCCCCACACCCGCAGGACGTCGCGGTCGCCGATGCCCTCCTTCTCCACGAACGCGGTCGCGCGCTCGTGGTAGGCGAACTGGACGTCCAGGCCGGTGAACTTGCGCCCGCCGGTCATCTCGACCTTGGTCTTCAGCGTCGGGTCGTGGCTGATCTGGTGCACCGCGCGCACCGGGTCGACCATGCGCAGGTCGTCGAACCGCTGGCCGGCCTCGATCATGTCCAGCACCAGGGACGTGGTGCCGACCTTGAGGTACGTGGAGTACTCGGCCAGGTTCGCGTCGCCGATGATGACGTGCAGGCGGCGGTACTTGTCCGCGTCCGCGTGCGGCTCGTCGCGCGTGTTGATGATGCCGCGCTTCAGGGTGGTCTCGAGACCGACCTCGACCTCGATGTAGTCGGCGCGCTGCGAGAGCTGGTAGCCCGCCTCCTCGCCGGACGGGCCGATGCCCACCCGGCCGGAACCGGTGATGACCTGGCGCGACACGAAGAACGGCGTGAGGCCCGCGATGACGGCCGTGAACGGCGTCGAGCGCTGCATCAGGTAGTTCTCGTGCGTGCCGTACGACGCGCCCTTGCCGTCGACGTTGTTCTTGTACAGCTGCAGGCGGGGCTGGCCGGGCACGGTGGCGGCCTTCAGCGCGGCCTCCTCCATCACCCGCTCCCCCGCCTTGTCCCAGATCACCGCGTCCCGCGCGTTGGTGACCTCGGGAGCCGAGTACTCGGGGTGCGCGTGGTCGACGTAGAGCCGCGCGCCGTTGGTGAGGATGACGTTCGCCGCGCCCAGGTCCTCGACGTCCGAGTCGGCGGGGTGGCCGCCGGGACTGCCCAGGTCGAACCCGCGCGCGTCGCGCAGCGGTGACTCCACCTCGTAGTCCCACCGGGCACGCCTGGCGCGCGGTATGTCCGCCGCCGCCGCGTACGCGAGCACCACCTGTGTCGAAGTGAGCACCGGGTTCGCGGTCGCGTCGCCCGGCACCGCGATGCCGTACTCGACCTCGGTTCCCATGATCCGCCGCATACGCAACACCTTATGACCTGACCCCGGCAACAGCGTGAGGGGAGCTTCGCGTTGAAGCTCCCCTCACCCTATTCACCCGGACGCCAGTCCCGCCGCCGGGCGAATGCGCGAAGCCCCGCGCGAAGGCCCGAACGCGGCCACCACGGCCAGGACCACCACCGCCGCCGCGCCGATGACCAGCGGCAACACCACCGACAAGCCGGGCAGTGACATGTCGATGCCGGTCGAGAGAATCGCGATTTCGGCGTACCCGAACCCGAGCACTCCGCCACCGATCACGCCGACCAGCGCCAACATGATCGCTTCAGCGATGACTCCGCCCTGCAGTCCGCCTTGAGTGACGCCCAAGGCGCGCCTGAGTGCGAGCTCCTTGCGGCGTTCCTGCACCGAGATCGTCAGCGCGGTGCCGATGCCGGTCACGGCGACCGCCACGGACAACCCGAGCAGCACCATCATCAGCACGGTGCCGAGGTGCATGTACCGGTCCGCCTCGGCCCGCTCGTCGGCGTCCGTCTGCACGATCACGGTCGGGTTGTTCGGCAGCGCTGCCTGCAGGTTCGCCCGGAACTGCGCCGGATCCACCCCCGGCTTCAACGCGACCAGCACCTTCTCGGCGGGGCCGGAGGTCAGGCCGCCGAAGATCGGCGTGTAGCCGGTGAGGGTGCCGGGAACGGTGCCCACGACCTCGTACTGCTTGCCGTCGTTCTCGGCGAACGGCCGGTCCGACCAGTGCTCCGGCACGATCGCGGTCCCGGCGACGAACTGGTCGGCCCCGGACACGTTCTGCGCCTTGAGCCAGGTCTTGAACTGCTCGGGATCGACGCCGGCCCCGTTCTCGGCCTGGTGCAGCACGACGCTGGCGTCGACCTCGGGCCGTGCGGGAACGTCCGGCAGCGGCCGTCCCCCGGCGTCCACCACGGTGGCGTCCGGGCGCTGCTCGTTGGCGTACGCGTAGGTCATCTCCTGCGCGCTGCCCAGCACGACCAGGAAGAACGTCACCATCGAACTGGCCAGCAGCAACGGCAGCGCCACCGACGCCGACCGCTGCGGCATCCTGCGCACCTCGGCGCCGGCGAGCTTCCATTGCGTGCCGCCGATCTTGCCGAACAGCCGCGCGATGAACGGCACGGTGACCGGGCCGAGGATCCAGAACAGGCCCGTCACCGCGGCGATCGCGGAGAACGTGACCGAGATCGGGGCAGCGGACGTGCCCTTGGCCGCGATGGCCAGCATCGCGAGCAGCGCCGCGCCACCGGTGAACAGCAGACCGAACACCAGCCGCAGACGCCGCACGGACCGAGGGGGAACCTCGTTGTCCGCGTCACGAAGAGCAGCCAACGGGGACACACGCGCAGCGTTGATCGCGGGCCGGACAGCGGCCACGACGCTCAACAGCGCGGCAACAACAACTCCGAGGATCACGTACCCGAGCGACGGCAACAGGTCCGGACTCAGCTGCACCGCGCCGAACAGCGCGGAGATGCCGGTGAGGTCGAACGTCCTGGCCAGCAGCCACGCCATCGGCCCGCCCAGCAACGCACCGCCGACACCCGCCAGCGAACCCGTCACGAACGCCTCGAACAGGCTCCTGCGCACCAACGGCCCGCGCTGAGCACCAATGCACCGCAGCAACGCCGTCTGACGCTGACGTTGCGCGTAGACCGCACGGAACGTGGCCGCCGCGACGAACACCGCCGTGGCCAGCGCGAGCACGCTGAACGGCAGCAGGATGAAGGTCAGGTCGTTGCCGATCTTGTTGGCGTCCGGATCCGGGTCGAACACGACGAACGACGCCCCGGCGGCGCTCGCGACGGCGTCCCGCGACCCGCCGATCACCCAGATCGCCAGGGTCTCCGGCTGCGGATCGAGCTTCTTCGCGAGTTCGGGACCGGCGACCAGGATCGGCCGCGAGTCCATCCCGCCCTTCTTCATGACGCCGCTGACCGTGACGTCGACCGGCTTGCCGTCCGCGGCAGCGAGCTTGATCTTGTCGCCGGGCTTCAGGTCGCGTTCGTACGCGGTGATCTTGTCGACGGCGACCTCGTTGTCCGCGGCGGGCGGCTTGCCCTCGGCCAGCGGCCAGCGCGCCAGGTCGGGCTGTTGGACGTGCACCTCGGCCCGGTGCTCCCCGGCCCGTCCGTTGTCGTCCAGGAGGTCCGCGCGGACCTCCTGGACCGGCACCGCGCGGCCGATCGCGGAGAGCTTGGTGAGCAACGCGGCGTCGAGCTTCGGGCGGGTCGCCTCGACGGTGTCGACGCCGTACTCCGAGGGTCGGACGTTCACCACGTGGCCCACCGCGGACGGGGTGACCGGCGCGCCCTCGTCGACCGACCTGGAGAGCGCGTCGCTCAGCACCAGGGCGGCCAGCAGGCAGGCCACGCCGACCACGAGCGCGACGCCGGGCAGCAGCGCGCGGCCCGGCCGGGCGCGGAACTCGGCGACGCCGAGCCGCAGGGAAGTGGACACGAATCCTCCTCGGTGACGTCTGACGTTCACGAAGGTAGGAAGGAAGACGATCAGCGGGCGTCGGACTGGGGTAGCAAGCTCGCGTACGACTACAGGAGGATCCCAGGATGATCCACCTCAGCATGATCAATCTGTACGACGAGGACGCGAACGTGATCGGCACGGTGTCGCGGGAACGCATGCGCGCCGAGAACCTCTGGCACGGTTGCGTCCTCACTCTGGTGCACTCGGTCGACGGCGAACGGATCTACGTGCACCGCCGCACCGACACCAAGGACATCTTCCCGGGCCTCTACGACTACACGGCCGGCGGCGTGATCGACGCGGGCGAGACGCCCGACACCGCGGCCCGGCGCGAGCTCGAGGAGGAGCTGGGGGTCGACTCGCCTTTGACCTTCCTCTTCCAGACCACCTACGTCGACGAGCAGACGCGCTATCACGCGTGGGTCTACGAGACGCGTTCCGACGGCCCGTTCACCCACCAGCCCGAGGAGGTCGCCTGGGGTGGGTGGATGGGCCTGGACGAGCTGCGCGGCAAGATCGACGACCCGGGCTGGCCGCTGGTGCCGGACGGCCGCGCGATCGGCCGGGAGTGGTTGCGCCGCACCGGTTCCTAGAGCCAGCCGCGCTCGTCCGCCACCCGCAGGGCCTCGATCCGGTTGCGGGTGCCGGTCTTGGTGGTCGCGCCGGACAGGTAGTTCCGCACGGTGCCCTCGGCGAGGTACAGCCGGGCCGCGATCTCGGCGACGGTGGCGCTGGAGCGGGCGGCGATGAGCACGTCGCGTTCGCGGGCGGTGAGCGGCGACTCGCCCGCCGCCAGCGTCGCCGCGGCCAGTGCCGGATCCACCACGCGCTCACCGGCCGCCACCCGCCGGATGGCGTCGGCGAGCACGGCGGCGGGCGCGTCCTTCACGACGAACCCGACGGCGCCCGCCTCCATCGCCCGGCGCAGGTAACCGGTGCGGCCGAAGGTGGTCAGGACGACCACACGACAGCCGGGCACCTGCGCGGTGAGCACGGCGGCGGCCGCGAGCCCGTCCAGCCCAGGCATGTCGATGTCGAGCAGCGCGACGTCCGGACGGTGCTCCAGCGCCGCGGCCGTGACCTCGTCGCCGCGGCCGACCGAGGCCACCACCTCGAAGTCCGGTTCGAGGTCGAGCAGGACGCCGAGCGCCTGCCGGATCAGCTCCTGGTCGTCGGCGAGCAGCAACCGGATCGTCATGCCGCCACCTCCACACGCAACAACCACCCGCGAGGCCCCGCCGGCCCCGCGGTCAACACTCCCCCAACGTCCGACACCCTCGCTCGCAGTCCGTCCAAACCGGACCCGGCACCGACGGGACCGCCCACCCCGTCGTCGCTCACCTCCACGGTGGAAGCGGTGAGCTCCACCGTGCACCGCCCGGCCCGAGCGTGCCGCACCACGTTCGTCACCCCTTCGCGGACGACCCAGCCGAACAGTTCCCGGCGCTGCGCCGGCACCACGTCGCAGGCGGTGGGCAGGTCGGCGGCGACCCCTGCCGCCCGCAGCAGCTCGCGACTCCTGGCGAGTTCACCGGCTAGCGTCACGTCCTGGTACCCGGACACCGCGGCCCGCACGTCGGACAGCGCCTGCCGGGCCAGTTGCTCCACCGACTCCATCTCGGCGCGCGCCGCGGCCGGGTCGAGCTTCCTGGCCAGAGCGCTCTTCACGGTGATCGCGGTGAGCGAGTGGCCGAGCAGGTCGTGCAGGTCACGGGCGATCCGGTTGCGCTCGGCCTCCGACGCCAGCCTGGCCACCTCCGCCCTGGCCTCGCGCAACTGCTGGTTGGCCGTGGCGGTGCGGCTGAAGGCGAGCACCAGCAGCGTCGTGAACACCACGGCCACCGCGTAGTACCAGCTCCCGCCCGTGCTCCAGCCGGGCACGGTCATCGGCACCACCACGCACACCGCGGCGCCCAGCACCACGAGAACCGCCGCCGTCCGGGCACCGACCCGCGCCGCCGCGCAAGGCACGATCACCGCGGCGAGGATCAGCACGTTCTCGTGCGCCAGCGGCGCGAGCAGCAGGACCAGCACCGTCATCAGCGCCACCAGCCACCAGTGGACCCGCCACGCCGACCGCATCGCGGCCACCACGATGCCCAGGTAGCAGACGGAGACGGCCACCAGCAGCAGATAACCCGAAACGAGCCCGGCGCCGTGCGCGTACTGGTTGACGCCCGCGGCCGCCAGGAACGGGTAACAGAGCATGCCCAGGGAGAGCAGCAGCCGGCGCCGCTCGTCCACGCCGCGCGGTTCGTCCACGTCGAGAACCGTATTAGGACGCGAAGGCGGCGCGCACGCTGCGAGCGAACGTCAGCAGGACGACGATCATCAGCAGCGCGCCGCACACGCCGTTCGCGATCTTGAACCAGACCGGGAAGGAGCCGGGGACGGACTCGATCACCCCAATCGCGACCACCTGGGCCGGCGCGATGATCCGCACCCGGCGGTAGCTGCCGCGCGACCCGCCGGCCATGGACGCCCCCAGGGCAAACGTGACCAGCGAGGCCACCACGAGGATCGAGCCGCGGATCCACACCGCGTCGGTGACGATGTCGGGGTTGCCGCTGAACACCACGATCGCCAGCAGGGTCAGCACGCTCACGACCGCGTAGCCGCCGAGCAGCATCTTGGCGATGTGCAGCTTCTCGCGGGCGTCGGGGTCGGTCACTGTCGGCTTTGTCATGCCGACAATGCTGATCGCGCGGCGTTTGTGCTGGTAGCGATGTTCCGCACGGCTTCACCGTGACATCTGTCAGAACCCGGACGAACTACGCCCGCTTGAAGCTGTGGCTGCGCTCCACCTTCCCGACGTGCAGCGTGTAGCTCTCGTACCACTGCTCCCGCCCGCGCTGTTGCGCCGCGCGGTGTTCGGTGTGGGTCCGCCACTGCGTGAGCGATTCGGCGTCGCGGAAGTACGCGACGGAGATGCCCAGTCCGCCGGGATTCTGCGCGTGGTCCATCCCCAGGAAGCCGGGGATGTCCCGCACGATCTCCTCCATGCGCGCGTTGGTCTCGGGGTAGCCGGCCTGCTCCTCGGTTCGCACCGTGGAGAACACAGCCACGTAGTAAGGGGGTTCGAAGGCCTCGACAGGTTGATCACTCACGGCGTCACGGTAACTAGTTCCAGCTCAATCCGGCACGGATTTTCCAGTACTGCTCGGCGGGCTCCGCGAGGTCCGGCAGGTCCACGTCGATCCGCAGCGCGTCCACATTGGACCTGAGCTGCTCCGGGCTCGCCGCACCGGACAGCACGACGTCGACCCACGGCTGCCGCGCGATCGCCGCCAGCGCGACCGCGTCCGGTCCCACGCCCAACGCTTCCGCCTGTGCCGCAACCGCTTGCGGGGGCTCGACGACGAGGCGGCCGTTGGCCACGCCTTCCTTGATGATCACGCGCAGGCCGGCGTCGTGCGCCTCCCGCAGCGCCTCACCGGCCGAGGTCTCCAGCACGTTCCACGTGGACTGGACGGACCCGAAGATGCCGAGCTCCAGTGCCTTGCGGATGGCGTCGGCCTGCCGCGGACCGGACGTGGAGAAGCCCAGCGAGACACCGATCGCGACCATCGCGTCCTGCAGCGCGCGGTCGGAGAACAGCGGGCTGTCGGCGGTCAGCGAGTGCACCTGATACAGCGACACCCGCGGCAACAACGCCGAAGTCTCCTGCCACTGCTGGGTGAAACGCGCGAGTGAGTGTTCCTTCACCTCGTGCACCTCGGCGTCGGGCCGCCAGTCCGCGGTGTAGGCGTAGCCCCACTTGCTGGAGATCGTCACGTCGTCGTGACCGGGCAGCCATGACGACAGGAAGTCCTCGGACAACCCGTACGAGCGCGCCGCGTCGACCCAGCGAACACCCAGCTCGTACGCCGTGTCGAGGACCCGATGGCACTGCTCGCGCATCGACTCGACGTCCCGCACCCGAGGCAACGCGTTCTCGCGGCCGAGGTTGATGTAGGCGGGACGACCGAGGGACGCGAGACCGAGCGCGAGTTGTGCCATGCCGACAACGGTAAACGGCGGCCCCGCAGGACCGCCGCTCACGTGACCCGCCGGGGTCGGTCTATCAGGCCAGGACCTAACGATTCGCCCTGATGTGGTTGCGCACCCACTTGCCGGCGTCCTTCAGCGGACCCTCACCGGCGAAGCTGTTGCCGGAGCAGGTACCGCTCTTGAACACCGCGCCCGTGCGGTGGTCGTCGGAGAAGTTCCAGTTGGTCCAGGAGATCTTCTTCGAGTTCATCAGGCTGATGAACTTGTTCGCCATGGTGAAGTCGTTGGGGCCGTCACCCGACGCCTCCTGCGAACCGAACTCGGTGACGAACACCGGCACCTGGTTCGACACCGTGTCCAGCGCCTTTAGGTAGCTGTCGCGGTGGTCCTTGGCGTAGAAGTGGAACGTGTACATCAGGTTCGAGGCGTTGACCTTGTTCTGGCTGACCTCGTTGATGTTCTTGCCGTCGGACAGGCCGAACGTCGACCAGCCGTGCGTGCCCACGAGCACCAGGCTGTCCGGGTCCTCCGCGCGGATCGTCGGGATGACGGCCTCCGCGTAGGACTTCACCCTCGCCCACGACACGCCGTTCGGCTCGTTGGCGATGTCGTAGATGATGTTCGTCTTGTTCTTGTGCCGCTGCGCGATCTCCTTGAAGAAGGTCTTGGCGCGCGCGGTGTTGTGGTTCGGGTCGCCCGGCGAGAGCTGGTGCCAGTCGACCAGCGCGTACATGCCGCGCTTGGTGGCCTCCTCGATGTAGCCGTGCACCATGTCGGTGAACTTGCGAGGGTTGCTCTCGTAGCCACCTTCCTGGATGTACATCGAGATGCGGAGCACGTCGGCCTTCCAGTCGGTCGCGAGCGCGTCCAGGGACGCGGTCTTGACGCACTGGGAGTACCACTGGATGCCGTGCGTGCTCATGCCCCGCAGCTGGACCTGCTGGCCCGCCTGGTTGCACAGCTTCACACCGCAGACCTTCAACTGGCCGTTGACCGCCGCGGATGAGCCCACTGGCAGCGCGGGTGCGGCGGCGACGGAACTGCCCGCCATCACACCGGTCAACGGGAGCACGACCGCCGCGGCGAGTGCCACCACAGACTTCTGCCAAGCCATTCAGCGTCTCCTCTCGGACTGCAGGCGGCGGATTAGATAGGTAAGTTTCCTTACCGATTAAAGGTATAGATGACCCTAAGGCCGCCCCAAGAGTGCGTCAAGCGTCTCGTCGCAGAAGAGTCACAGTTCCGGTACCCAGAGTCACCAATACGTACACGATCAAAGTTCCGGCGGCGGCCGGCGGACCCAGCGGTGCGTCGTCCACGATTCCGGCCACCTCCCAGACCAGGTACGGCACCATCACCGCGGAAGCGTCCATGTTCCAGGGGTCCGGCAGCATCGGCGTGATCGCCGGCAAGCCCCACAACAGGACGCCCACCACCACGATCGTCACGGCCGTCGACCGCACCGCGAGACCGATCCCGAGCCCGACCAACCCGGTCACCAGGATCGACAGCACCGCCGCACCCGCCCACGGGAGCACGTCGCCCAGCCCGTCCCAGGGAGCGATCGGCGGCGGCCGGTCGCCCATGATCAGCACGCTCGTGCCGATGCTGAACGCCAGCGCGGCGGCGCCGAGCACCACGGCCGTGGTGGCGACGAGCGCGGTTTTGGCGGCCAGCAAGCGTTTCCGGTCCGGCACGGCGGCCAGCGCGGTCAGCCTCGGGTCGGAGGTCGCGACCAGGGCGCCGAGCGCGGCGACCAGGAACTGGACGACCGGCGTGATCACCACGCTGCTGTCGGCGGAGGCGAACTTCGCCTGTTCGGCGGCAGGCGATGTGTCGTAGTCCTGGACGATCAGCCACGACAACAGCGCTCCCGCGGCCACCATCAGGCCGATGGTCGCGACGAGACCCCACGGCGCGCGGACGGTCCGGAGCTTCAGCCACTCCGCGGCGAGCGCGTTCTTCACAGTCCCCTCCCCGAGGTGAGGTCGAGGTAGGCGTCCTCCAGGGAACCGTTGCGCGTCAACGCCTCCATCGGCGTCTCCTGGACCAGCTGTCCTCTTGCGACGATCACGACGTGGTCGGCGGTCAGCGCCATCTCGCTCATCAGGTGGCTGGAGACGAAGACCGTGCGGCCCTCCTTCGCGAGCCCACGCATGAGGTCGCGGATCCACCGCACGCCTTCCGGGTCCAGGCCGTTGACCGGCTCGTCGAACATCAGCACGTGCGGGTCGCCCAGCAGTGCGGCCGCGACGCCGAGCCGTTGCTTCATGCCGAGCGACAGCGTCTTGATCCGCTTGTGCCGCACGCCTCCCAGGCCGACCTGCTCCAACAGCTCGACGGCGCGCTTCCCGCTGATCCCGTTGCTCGCCGCGAGCCAGCGCAGGTGGTCGAGCGCCTTGCGGCCGTGGTGCACCGCGGACGGGTCCAGCAGCACGCCGACGTGTCGCAACGGGTGGTCCAGGTCCTGGTACCGCTTGCCGTTGACGAGCGCCTCGCCCTCGGTGGGCCGGTCCAGCCCCAGGATCATGCGCATCGTCGTGGACTTGCCGGCGCCGTTCGGGCCGAGGAAGCCCGTCACCAGTCCGGGGTGGACGGTGAACGACAGCCCGTCGACGGCCGTCGTGTCCCCGTATCTCTTCGTCAGGTTCCGCACCTCGATCATGCCGAGGAGGTTCCTTCCCGGAGCCTCCCAGCGGATCGGCCCGTGCTCCGATCCCGGGAATCGGACCGTGGTCCGAGGCGCACCGCCCCGCCGCTCGTTAACGTCGACCCCGTGATCGCGAAACTGCACCTCTACCTGGTCGACGTGGCCGCCGCGCTGGTGATCTGGATCCTCGTCACCTACGCGATCCTCGAACCCCACGTCCACGTGTCACCGTGGATCGCGGTGCCGGTGGCCGGACTGGTCGCCGTGCCCGTCGCCGTCCGCCGGTGGTGGCCGGAGATCGCGCTGGGCGTGACCACCGCCGCGATGGTGGTGTCAGTGATGAGCCAGGTGCTGCCCGTGCAGGCGCTCGGCGCCCCGGTGGGAGCGGTCTGCTTCGGGCTCTACACGGTGGCGGTCGAACGCGAGCGCACCTGGTCTCTGGTCGCGCTCGTGATCACGATCGTGGCGACCGCCGGGATCTCCGGTGGCGAGGCCGAGAGCGTGCTGGTCGCCTTCGCCGCGTTGGGCGCGGTGTGGGTCATCGGCTACACCACCCAGCTGAGGCGCTCGATGATCACGCGCGAAGCGTCGCAGCAGGCCGAACAGGCGTTGGCCGACGAACGCCTGCGCATCGCCCGCGAACTGCACGACGTCGTGGCGCACAACCTCTCCCTGATCGCGGTGCAGGCGGGCAACGCCGCACACGTGCGCTCACCCGAGCACGCCTACGAGGCCCTGCAGGTCATCTCGGAGACCAGCCGGGCGGCGCTGACCGAGATGCGCAGCCTGCTCGGGGTGCTGCGCTCCGACGCCGATCTCGCGCCCTCCCCCGGCCTCGACGGGCTGGCCGACCTCGCCGACCGAGCCTCGCTGGCGGGCGTGCGGGTCTCGTTGGACGTGCGAGGCTCCGGTGTACCGGAAGGTGTCGGGCTGTCGGCATACCGGATCGTGCAGGAGGCTTTGACGAACGTCGTGAAGCACGCGGCGCCGGCGTCGTGCACGGTGGTGGTAGAGGTGACGTCGTCGTCGGTGCGCATCGAGGTGACCGATGACGGGCCTGGGGTGAAGGAGCTCGGAGTGGGGCACGGGTTGATCGGCATGCGCGAACGCGTGGCCGTGTACGGGGGCACGTTCAGCGCGGGACCGGGCGAGAACGGCGGTTTCCGGGTCACGGCGGAGCTGCCGTACTCATGATCAAAGTGCTGATCGTCGACGACCAGGCGTTGCTGCGCGCCAGCTTCCGCCTGTTGGTCGACAACGAACCCGATCTGACCGCGGTGGGCGAGGCGGGCACGGGCGCGGAGGCCGTCGCACTGGCCGCGGAGCTCGAGCCGGACGTCGTGCTGATGGACATCCGCATGCCCGAGATGGACGGCATCGAGGCCACCAAGCTGCTGGACGGCCCGCGTGTGCTGGTGCTGACGACGTTCGACCTGGACGAGTACGTCTTCGGCGCGTTGCGGGCCGGTGCCTCGGGGTTCCTCGTGAAGGACACCCCGCCCGCCGAGCTGCTGGCGGCGATCCGAGTGGTGGCCACGGGCGAGTCGTTGCTCTCGCCGTCCGTCACCCGCCGGCTGATCCGGGAGTTCGTCCGGCAGCCCGCGGCGCCGTCCGTCTCGGGACTGGAACGGCTGACCGAGCGGGAGAAGGAGGTGCTGCTGCTGATCGCGCGCGGACTGTCCAATGCGGAGATCATGGCGGCACTGCACGTCAGCACCGGCACGGTGAAGACGCACATCGGGAACCTGCTCGCGAAACTGCACGCACGCGACCGGGCACAGCTGGTTATTGCGGCCTACGAGGCGGGTCTCGTCGGTTAGCCTCACCGCGTGTTCTCTGGGGATGTCACCGCTGTCCGGGAGGCTGTCGCCGCCGCGCAGTCCGGTTTGGTCGATCGTGAGCTGATCGCCGAGGTCGTCGTGCTGTGCGCCGTCGCGGGCGAGCACGCGCTCGTGGTCGGGGCGCCGGGCACGGCAAAGTCGGCGGCGGTGCGGGCGGTCGCGCGGCAGCTGGGCGGCGCGTACTTCGAGTACGTGCTGGGGCGTTTCACCGAGCCCAACGAGCTCTTCGGCCCGGTGGACCTGCGGCGGCTCAAGGACGGCGTGGTCGAGATCGAGACCGCGGGCATGCTGCCGGAGGCCGAGGTCGCGTTCCTGGACGAGGTGTTCCTGGGGTCGACGGCGATCCTGAACACCTTGCTGGGACTGCTGAACGAACGGGTGTTCCGGCGCGGCGCCACCCGGCTCGCCAGCCCGCTGCGGGTGTGCGTGGGCGCCACCAACACACTGCCGGACGACCCGGTGCTCGCGGCGTTCGCGGACCGGTTCCTGGTGCGGGTGTTCGTGGACCCGGTCGCGGACGCGCTGCTCGAGGAACTGCTGGAGACCGCGTGGTCACCGGTGGAGAGCCCGGTCGCCGGAGCGCTCGCGGCGGTGGACCGGCTGACCGAACAGGCACGGGCCGTCGACCTGCGGCCCGTGGTGCCCGCCGCGGCCACGGCGGTGCGCCGGCTGCGGCACGCGGGCGTGGTGCTCAGCGACCGTCGCGTGGTGCGGGCGCAGCGGCTGGTCGCGGCGGCGGCCGTGCTGGACGGCCGGACCACGGCGTCGGTGGAGGACCTGTGGGTGCTGCCGCTGATCGCCCCCAGCCGCGAGACCCAGGCGCTGGCCCGCGACGTGCTCGGCGACCTGATCGACAAGGCGCGCAACGCGAGCCTCGTGCACGCGGCGGAGGAGTTCTCCCGCGGCCCGCAGGCGCGGGCGGAACGGCTGACGCTCACCGCCGAGAAGGTGCTCGACGGCGCCCCGGACCGGCTGCGCGTCGAGGCGACGCTGCGGGAGATCGACGCGGGCTTCACCGCCGAGGACCTGCCCGCCGGGCTGCGCGACACCCGCGCCCGTCTCATCGCCGCGCTGCAGCCGTGAGACCCCTGACCTGGACCCGCCGCGAGCCACCTGGCTCGTCCACGTCCCCTGCCACCTCGCCTCACCGCGAGCCGTCACCCCTTCCGGCGGCCGCGGCACCCCTGAGCTGGACCCGCCGCGAACCACCGCTGCACCCCGCGGCCGTGGCGGGTGGCCCGGAACTGCGGGCTGTCACCGTACGGCGCCTGCGCGAAGGTGCCGAGCTGCGAGTGGCGTTCGGGCCTGCGTGGACGCTGGTGGTGGGCGACGACCTGCCGTGGGTGGACGGCGCCACCTACCTCGGCTGGGACGACGGGCTGCTGCTGCCGACCACGCTCGCGCCGTCGGCACCGGCGGGGCTGTTGCGGCACGCGCTGCCCGACGACGTGCTAGCCGTGCTGCCGGGTGCCGTGCTGACCGGACCGGCACCGAAGCGCACGGCTGACCCGGAGTTGCTGGCATCGGCGCCGACCCGTGCGGCGCACCCGGAGCGGCGCGGCTGGGCACCGGGGGTATCAGCATGACGCTGCCCGACGCCCTCCGCCCGTGGGCCGCCACGCTGTCCACAATGGACCTCGACCTCGCCACCGCGCTGGGCCCGCTGCTCAAGGACCTGGACGAGTTCATCAACGCCGCCACGACCACGCACCCGCACCGGGGCGAACCGGACGGGTTCGGCGGCATCGGCCTGCGCGGCGAACCCGAGCGCATCCTGGTCTCCGAGTGGGCGCTGGCCGAACACTTCCCGCACGAGTTCCTCCGCAGAGCCGCCACCGGCGAACTCCTCTACACCACCCCGGAGTTCGTGGAGCCCCACCGCAAAGGACAGGCCGCGGTCCTCGTCGACGCCGGACCCGACCAGCTCGGCGCGGCCCGGCTGGTGCAGCTCGCCGCGCTCATCGTGTTGCAGCGCAGGGAACCCGACCTGCTGCTCGGCGTGCTCGGCGACGAGCCGGGCAGCTGGCACCCCGCCGACCTCAAGAGGCTCCTCGACGCCCGCCGCGCCGCCCGGCCGGACCAGGGCGACGTGCGGAAGTGGGCGGACACGGTCGACGACCTGTGGTTGCTGAGCAGTCCCCGGCTGACCTCGTCACGCTGCCTCACCACCACCGAGTCGGCGTGGGACGACCGGGGAGCCACCGCGGTGCGCGTCGAGTTGAACGGGCTCACCACCGAACTGACGTTGCCCGGCAGGAGGCACGGCGTCCGGTTGTTGCGCGGCAACCTGCGCACACCGCCGCCGGACCCCAAGCGCACCACCACACTGCGGTTCCCGTCCTTCCCCGGTGCCGAGAAGGTGTTGCTGGCGCGCGGCGGCACCGATCGGGACCTGGTGGTGCTGCGGGTCGTCAGCGGCAGCCAGAAGATCCACCGCCTGCCGGGACGGCTGCTCGCCGCCGCCCAGGTGGACAAGCGAATCGTCACGCTCGTGGAGCAGGACGGCGTCGTGCGCCCGCACGTCATCGGCAACCAGATCAGGGCCTTCAACCGGCTGCGCGTGCCCGCCGAGGAGCTCCAGATCGACCCGGAACAGGTCGCGGCCACCGGACTCGCGCCGCTGCACCTGTTCGGGAACTCCGTGCTGTGCCGGTGGAACGAGGACTGGAACTGGTGGGCTCTCGAAGCCGGTGTGCCTCCACGCTTCACGGCGTTCGCGGTGGTCGCGCCCGGCAACCACCCCGCGGACGAGCCGCGCACGTCCAGGACACCCGTGTTGCTCGGACCGCCGCCGTTGTTCGCCACACCGGAGAAGGACAACCGGTGGCGGTTCGACGGCCACGCGGACATCGTGCTCCCGGAAGGCGCCCGGCCGCTCGGGCTGCACCTGTTCGAGGACAACAAACCGGGGATCGTCTTCCAGGAAGGCCTCATCCTGCGCGTGCGGACCGCGGCGCGCACCCGGACGCTCACGGCCTGGTCCGGGGCGCCCGCCGTGGTGCACCCGATGCAGCCCTGGGTCGCGGCACCACGCCCTGACGGGCGCATCGAGGTCGGCCACCTCGTCACCGGTCAGCGGATCGCGACCATGAGAGGTGACGCGTGACCACGTTCCGCGGCACCGTCACCGCCAAGGCGTTCGTCATCGACGTCGGCGTCATCGGCGAGACCGAGGCCCGCGCCCGCGTCCTCGACCTGTGGCAGCCCGGCGCCCGCATCTACCTGACGCCAACGGGATCGTGGCTCGTCGCGCTCGCCGAGCCGGTGGAGGTCCGCGCCGAACGAGCACCCGGCCTGCCCCTCACCGAGGTGCCCGACGGCCTCCAGCCGCTCGACTGTGCACAGTGGACGGACACGAGCGGCCTCACCCGGCACGAGCTCACCCCCGCCGACGACGAGCCGGCGCCGGTTCTCGTCGAGTCGACCGTCCCCGAGACACCCCGGCTGAGGTTCCGCGGTGGCATCGGCGCGCCCTCCAAGCACGTCGGGAAGCTCACCGGCGGTGACGTCCGGCTGGCCCTCGGCACGGCCACCGTCGTCATGCTCTCCCTCGGCGTCTTCGCCGTGGTGCCGCTCGTGCTCTTCGCACTGGCCCCGGACCGCGGCAAACCGATGCTGTTGATCGCGTTCGTCGTCGGCGTCACCGCCCTGGTGAAGACGTTGGCCAGCACCGAGGGCACGGCCACCGCAGCCACCGCGGCCGCCGAACCGCCGAACTTCTGGGTGCGGCTGGTGATGCGCACGCCGTTGCGCGGACTGGTGCGCTCGAAGCACGACAGGTACCTGCGCAGGCTCACGGAACTGTTCGAGCGCAGGGACTGGCACAACGCGCTGCGTGACGCGATCGGCATCGGCCAGGACGGTGAGGGCCGGCTGAGCCTGCGGGTGCCGCAGCGGCGCACCGGGGCGCTGCGGCCGAACACCGCCCTCGGACCGGGTGCCGGGCCGTACTACGGGCCTGAGGTCCAGCAGCACCTCCAGAGCCTCTACCGAACCGCCGCGGAGGAGCTGGAACGGCTCGGGCGCCACGACGAGGCCGCGTTCGTGCACGCCGACCTGCTCGGCGACCCCGCCGCGGCCGTGGCGATGTACGAACGGCTCGGCAGGTGGACCGACGCCGCCGAGCTCGCCGACGGCCTCCGCCTCGACCCGGACCTCGTGGTGCGGCTCTGGATGCGCGCCGGGAACAAGGAGCGCGCGATCGACGTGGCACGGCTGCGCGGTGCGTTCTCCGCCGCCATCGCCCGGCTCTCCGCCGAGGAGGGACGTGAGCTGCGCGCGGAGTGGGTGCGCGAGCGGCAGGCGGCCGGCGACCACCTCGGCGCGGTCGCGGCGGCCTGGCCCGACGACACCACCCGGCCGCTGGCGATGGTCAGCATCCAGGCCGGCATGGCCCTCGGCGGCCCGGCGAGCAGCACGCTGTTCGCCCACCTCGTCGTCGGCTGGCCGTCCCCCCGCACGCACACCGCGGCGCTCGCCCTGCTCGACAGCGACGACCCTCAGCTCGCCGGGTCCCGCCAGCACTTCGTCGACGCCTGGCTCGCGCTGAAGGGCGGTGACCGGGAGCTCGGCAGCGCGGCCACCAGGGCGTTCGTGCGCGACGGCACCGCGGCGCCACCGGCGTTGACGAAGGTGGCCGACCCGTTGCTCGCCGCCGATCTGCCCAAGGTCCCGAAACCCCACCGGGACGTGCCGGACCTCGCCTTCCCCGCGTTGCCGGCCCAGCTGGTGGTCCGCGACGCGGTGGCGTTGCGCGGCGGCGCGGTCCTGGTGGCGCTGGGCGACCAGGGCACGCGGCTGGTCACCGCGGACGGCCGCACCCGTGCGCGGTGGGACGTGCCCGCGCACCAGATCGTGATCGCCGACCACGGCGGGTCGGCGCTGCTGGTGGGCCGGCGCGGCGCCGTCTGCGAGGTCCACCACCTCGACCTGGCCTCCCGCAAGGTCCGCCACTGGACCACGCTCGCCCACCGCACGTTCGTCGGCTCGTTCGACGGCGGCATCGCGGTCGTGGTGGGACCGGACGGCCTGGAGTTCCTGGACGTGCGCAGGGACCGGCCGACGGTGGTGTGGCGGGAGCTGGACCGCGACGCGCGGGTGTTCAGCATCGCCCGCAACGAGCACAGCCTCGCGGTGATGTTCGAGAAGCCCGGCGACGACCAGCTCGATCTGTGGCGATGGGACCTGCCGGACCTCACGCTGCGCCGACGCGGCCGTTGGATGAGCCGTGACGTCCCGGGGCGACGGACGCTGATGCCCTCCGGTGCCCAGTCCATCGGCATCGTGGACGGCGACGCCTCGTACGTGGAGGGGCAGGAGTGCCTGGAGGTCTACACCCCGAAGGGCCTCGTGGCGCGGACGACCGCGGTGCTGCACGACATCCGCTGGCACGCGGGGCTGGTCACGCTGATCGACCACGACAGCCGCGTGGTGGCGGTGGACGCCGAGACCCGCGAGCAGGTCGCGGCGTTCGCCCTCCGAGTCACCTGAAAACGATGAAGGGACCCTTCATCCACGTCAGGTGGATGAAGGGTCCCTTCATCGTCAAAAGCAGGACTACAGGTACGTGCCGGTGTTCGTGGCCGTGTCGATCGCGCGGCCCGTCTCCTGGTTCTTCCCGGTGACGAGCGTGCGGATGTAGACGATCCGCTCGCCCTTCTTGCCCGAGATGCGTGCCCAGTCGTCCGGGTTCGTCGTGTTCGGCAGGTCCTCGTTCTCGGCGAACTCGTCGACGATGGCGGCCTGCAGGTGCCGGACCGAGAGGCCGGGCTGCTTGGTGTCGAGCAGCGACTTGATCGCCGCCTTCTTGGCCCTGTCGACGATGTTCTGGATCATCGCGCCGGAGTTGAAGTCCCGGAAGTACAGGACCTCCTTGTCACCGTTGGCGTAGGTGACCTCCAGGAAGCGGTTCTCCTCGGACTCCTCGTACATGCGCTCCACGGTGTGCTGCACCATGCCCTCGATGCAGGCCTTCGGGTCCCCGCCGAACTCGGCGAGGTCGTCGGCGTGCAGCGGGAGGTTGGGCGTCAGGTACTTGTTGAAGATGTCCTTCGCGCCCTCGGCGTCCGGTCGCTCGATCTTGATCTTCACGTCGAGTCGGCCGGGGCGGAGGATCGCCGGGTCGATCATGTCCTCGCGGTTGGAGGCGCCGATGACGATGACGTTCTCCAGGCCCTCGACGCCGTCGATCTCCGAGAGCAGCTGGGGCACGATCGTCGTCTCGACGTCGGACGACACACCGGAACCGCGGGTGCGGAAGATCGAGTCCATCTCGTCGAAGAACACGATCACCGGGGTGCCCTCGGACGCCTTCTCACGCGCTCGCTGGAAGATCAGGCGGATGTGCCGCTCGGTCTCACCGACGAACTTGTTGAGGAGCTCGGGGCCCTTGATGTTGAGGAAGTAGGACTTGGCCTGCTTGTCGGTCTCGCCGCGGATCTCCCGCACCTTCTTGGCCAGCGAGTTCGCCACCGCCTTGGCGATGAGCGTCTTGCCGCAGCCGGGAGGGCCGTAGAGCAGCACGCCCTTGGGCGGGCGCAGCTCGTACTCGCGGAAGAGGTCCGCGTGCAGGAAGGGCAGTTCCACGGCGTCGCGGATCTGCTCGATCTGCCGGGACAGGCCGCCGATGTCGCTGTAGTCGATGTCCGGGACCTCCTCGAGCACGAGGTCCTCGACCTCGGCCTTGGGGACCCGTTCGTAGGCGAAACCCGCCTTCGAGTCGACCAGCAGCGAGTCGCCGGGCTTGAGCGGCGAGTCGAGCAGCGGCTGGGCGAGCCAGACCACCCTCTCCTCGTCCGCGTGGCCGACGACCAGCGCGCGGGCGATGGTGTCCTCACCGTCCTCGGTGAGCACCTCCCGCAGTGCGCAGACCTCACCCGACCGCTCGAAACCACCGGCTTCGACGACCGTCAGCGCCTCGTTGAGGCGGACGGACTGGCCGTAGGCGATCTTCTCCGGCTCGACCGCCGGAGACACGGCGACCCGCATCCGGCGGCCGGACGTGAAGACGTCGACCGTCCCGTCGTCGAACCGCGCCATGAAGACGCCGTACCCGCTGGGTGGCTGGGCCAGCCGGTCGACCTCCTCACGCAGCGCGAGCAGCTGGCTTCGTGCTTCGCGGAGGGTGTCTATGAGCTTCGTGTTTCGCTCGGTCAGCTGGCTGACGCGCTCTGTCGCCTCAGCCAAGCGCTGCTCGAGCAACCGCGTGTGCCGCGGCGACTCGGTCAGCTTGCGACGCAGCGACGCGATCTCGTCCTCGAGGAACCTGATCTGCGCTGTCAGCTCAGCAGAATTGTTGCCCTGGTTCAGCTCGCCACCCTCATCGGGTTGGCTGCCGGGATGACCGTGCTGCATGTCGGCACCCTCCTCCCGTGTTCGTACCGATTACGGTACCGGCGATCACCGACAAAATCGTGTACTCACAACATCATCTTCGCTCGTGTGACGCAACGGTCCGGCCTCCAACAGAGGTCAACTGCTCCATCCCGGTGTCCGGTTCGACCGCCCGACCGCTACGGTGCGTCCCAGAAACCTCTACTGGCGTTTCGCCCTGCGACACGCCAGCCGACCTGCGAGAAGTCCGAGGAGAGGGTCATGGGAGCACCTGGCACGGCGCCCCGTCCCCACGCTCCGCGACCACCCTCGGACGACCTTGAACACGCCCGGTGCGGCTCACGGCCCGGCGACGGGCACGAACCCGCCGTCGTCCCACCAGGTGGACCACTGGCTGGTCCGATCGGTGGTCACGCACCGCTACCCACCCCGTTCGCTCTCGTCGGAGGACCCGCTCAGCCACGACTCCAGCAGGACCGGAGAACGTGCGGCCAACCGGGTGGTTTCGCCTGCGCGACCGGCGCACCACCCCGACAGCGCAGTGCATCGCGCTCGATTCCCGGTGGAGTTGCCACAATCGTTATCAGACACGGCCTTCTCGCGGCCAGACGGGCACCGCACGCGTGTGCATGACCACTCATGCGGGTCGATAGGTTTCATTCGGCCGCGCGTTAGTCCGCGAAGTACCACAATGTCCACCGAAAAGATCACCTCATCCGCATCGGGGGAGTTTCGATGACCTACCCGCCGCAGCAGCCCGGTCCCTACGGGCAGCAGCCGCAGCCCGGTGGGCCGTACGGGCAGCAGCCGCCGCAGCAGCCGGGTTACGGCCAGCAGCCGCAGCCGGGTCACGGCCAGCAGCCGCAGCCCGGATACGGCCAGCAGCCGCCACCCGGTTACGGCCAGCAGCCGGGTCCGTACGGCCAGCCGCAGCAGGACCCGTTCGGCCAGCAGGGCCCGCAGAGCGGTGGCTTCCCGCAGCAGGGCTACGGCCAGCCCGGTCAGCCCGGTCCTTACGGCCAGCAGCCGCAGTACGGCCAGCCCGGTGGGTTCGGCGGTCCGCCGCCGCCCAAGAAGGGCAACACCGGCCTGATCATCGGCGTCGTCATCGGCGTGCTGGTGCTCGTCGGTGGTGGCATCACGGCCGCGGTCGTGTTCTCCGGCAACGACTCGAACAGCTCGAACAGCTCGTCGCCCGACTCGAACAGCGGCAACAGCAACGCCGGCGGTGGTGACGAGGCGGCCGACGTGAAGAAGGTCGCCGAGGAGTACTACGCCGCGAGCGCCGCCAAGAACGAGAGCAAGGCCAAGTCGATGGCCTGCTCGGCGGCCCTCAAGGAGGCCGAGGAGGCGGAGAAGAAGCTCACGCCGGAGCAGCGCAAGCTGGCCGAGGAGCTCAAGAAGATGCCCCCGCCCAAGATCAACGTCAAGGACGTGAAGGTCACCGGCGACACCGCGGACGTCTCCGTCTCGACCAGCGTGACGCTGGGCACCGAGACCAAGAACTTCGACACGACCGTGAAGTTCAAGAAGGAATCGGGCGACTGGAAGTTCTGCACGCTGGCCAAGGACCTGAAGCTGCCGGACTTTCAACCGACCAGGTGAGCTGACCCGCGCGGAGGGCCCTGCCGATTCGGCGGGGCCCTTTGTGATCCACCACAATTGCCCAGCGAGAAGATCAGTTTCAGCAGCATCGGGGGAATTTCGATGACCTATCCACCGCAGCAGCCCGGCCCGTACGGCCAGCAGCCGGGGTACGGCCAGCCACAGCCGGGATACGGCCAGCAGCCGCCGCCCGGCGGCCCTTACGGCCAGCCCCAGCCGGGCCCGTACGGCCAGCCGGGACCGCAGAGCGGTGGCTTCCCGCAGCAGGGCTACGGCCAGCCCGGCCAGCCCGGTCCTTACGGCCAGCAGCCGCAGTACGGCCAGCCCGGCGGGTTCGGCGGTCCCCCGCCGCCGAAGAAGAGCAACACCGGCCTGATCATCGGCGTCGTCCTCGGCGTGCTGGTGCTCGTGGGCGGCGGTGTGACGGCTGTCCTGGTGTTCTCCGGCAACGACTCGAACAGCACCAACACGGCGTCGTCGAACACCACCGAGCCACCCGGCGACGCCTCACAGCCGCAGAGCACCAAGACGACCGCACCGGGCAGCACCAAGAGCGGCAGCGGTGACCGCGGCGCCGAGGAGGTCGCGAAGAAGTTCAGCGACGTGGTCCTCAAGGGCATGAAGGCGGGCAGCAGCGACCCGAACGACGTCAAGGAGTTCGTCTGCGCCGCGGAGTTCCCGAAGCTCAGGGCCAAGACCAGTGCCCCGCAGGCGGGCGCGACGGCCACCGTGGCCGACGTGAAGACCTCGGGCAGCAGCGGCACGTTCACGCAGCGGCTCACCGGGCTCGTCGACCCGAACAACCCCGGCAAGGCCCAGTCGGGCGAGATCGTCTACAAGCTGTCGAAGGAAGGCGGCGACTGGAAGGTCTGCGGCATCGACAGCATCGGCACACCGACCAAGTGAGCGGTGAGGGCCCCGCCGGACGGGGCCCTCACCGGTTCAGCCCTTGCTGGGGCGGCGCTGCGGCTTGGGCGCGGTGACGCCGTCCGCGAGCTTGCGCGTGGTCAGCAGGAACGCGGTGTGCGCGATCATCCGGTGCTCCGGGCGCACGGCGAGACCGACGACGTGCCACGGGCGGACGAGCGTCTCCCACGCGTGGGGCTCGGTCCAGCACGTCATCTCGCGCAGCGCCTCGGTGACGACGGAGAGCTGTGTGGTGGTGGCGACGTACACGACGAGGACGCCACCGGGGATGAGGTTCTTCGCGACCGTGGGCAGCACCTCCCACGGCGAGAGCATGTCGAGGATGACCCGGTCGACCTCGCCCTCGTGGTTCTTCACGTCGTCGACGGTGATCGACCAGTTGCCGGGGCGTTCGCCGAAGAACTGCTCGACGTTGCGGATCGCGTGGACCGCGTGGTCGTCGCGCACCTCGTACGACTGGACGCTGCCCTTGTCCCCCACCGCGCGCAGCAGCGAGCACGACAACGCACCAGAGCCCGCGCCCGCCTCCAGAACGCGCGCGCCCGGGAAGATGTCGCCGTACATGACGATCTGCGCGGCGTCCTTCGGGTAGATCACCTGCGCGCCACGCGGCATCGACAGCACGTAGTCCGGCAGCAGCGGGCGCAGCGCGAGGAAGTTCGTGCCGCCCACCGACTGCACGACGGACCCCTCGGGCTGGCCCAGGAGCTTGTCGTGCGGGATGGCGCCGCGGTGGGTGTGGTACTCCTTGCCGGGCTCCAGAACGACGGTGTAATGCCGTCCCTTGGGGTCGGTGAGCTGAACCCGGTCGCCCGGACGGAACGGGCCACTTGCGCTAATCACCGCGCAATGGTGTCAAACGCCCTTCTCAATGGCCGCACGCAGGTCCTCCCTGCGCAGCACACCGGCCGGCCGGCCCTCCAGGTCGACGACCAGGAACTGCCACGCGGCGGTGCCCTGGACGCGTTCCACGATCTCCTCGCCAGGCTCGTCGGCGAGCAGCACGGTCTCCGGCAGGATCGGCTCGGCGGCCTGCTCCGCGGGGGCGAACGGGCTCGCCGCGGCGAGTTCGCGGGCCAGTTCGGTGTCGAGCAGCCCGGCCGCCACGCCGTCCGCCCTGACCAGCACCACGCCCCGGCCCGCCGACGTGCTCAGCGCGTCCGCCACGGGACTTTCCGCCGGCAGCTGGAGCACCGGGCGGATGAGGTCGTTGAGGGTGACGCCCGCGGGCCACGTGCGGCGCCGTTCGCTGGCGAGCTCACTCCTCGCCCCGGCGACGACGACCCACGCCGTCAGCACGCACACGCCGAACCGCAGCCAACGGTCTTCCGCGCCTTGCGCGACGCCGTAGAGCGACCACGCCACCAGTGCGATGGCAACGGCGAAACCGCCGACCACGGCCACACGCGTACCCGTCGCGCGTTGCCCGGTCGCGGCCCACACGCCCGCTCTGACGATGCGCCCGCCGTCCAGCGGAAGTCCCGGCAGCAGGTTGAAGACGGCGACGGCGACGTTCGCGGCGGCGATCTGGAAGACCAGCACCCACACGACGTCGCCCGGTTCCATCACGAGCGCCCCGATGCCGAAGACGACGGCCAGCAGCACGGACACCGCCGGACCCGCGCCCGCGACCACGCCCTCGTGAGAAGGCTTGCCGGGCGTGCGCATGATCTCGGACAGCCCGCCCAGCAGGAACAGCCGCAGTCTGCGGACCGGCAGGCCGAGCCGGAGCGCCGCGACGCAGTGACCGAGCTCGTGGGCCAGCACGCTGAGCCCGAGGAAGACCGCGAAGAGCGCCGCCAGGAGCAGCCCGATGGCGGGCGGCGTGCCGGGGGCGAGGTCGTCGACGAGCGGCGCGTAGAAGGCCACCACGATCGCCGAACCGATCCACCACGACGGCGCGAGCAGCACGGGGATGCCCGCCACCCGGAACAGCAGCAGGCCGCCCTCTCGCTCACTGATCCGCGCGGCCACGGGTGAACTGTAGAGCGGTGGGTGTGATCTCGCGGTTCGGTGCCCCCCGCGAGGTTGATGAGGGGAGCTTTCCCAAACCTGAGGTTGATGAAAGCTCCCCTCATCAACCTCGCGGGGGCCGTACTCGGCGGGCGGACACGGAATTGTCAGACCCCTGTCCTAGGGTCGAACCCATGAGCACCACGTTGCGCAGGCCCGCGCTGTCGCCGTCCAGGGCGGGGGACTTCAAGCAGTGCCCGCTGCTCTACCGCTTCCGCGCGGTCGACCGGCTGCCGGAAAGGCCGACCAAGGCGCAGGTGCGCGGCACGGTGGTGCACGCGGTGCTGGAAGACCTCTTCGCCCTGCCCGCCGCCGACCGGGTGCCCGACCGAGCCCGCACGATGATCGAGCCCGCGTGGGAACGCGTGAAGGCCGAACGCCCGGAGTTCGCCACCCTGTTCGAGGAGCCGGGCGGCGCCGAGGAGGCGGAATGGCTGGCCTCCGCCACCAAGCTGCTGGACGGCTACTTCGGCCTCGAGGACCCGAGGCGCCTGGAGCCCGAGTCCCGCGAGCTCCTGGTCGAGTCCGAACTCCCCTCCGGCGTCCTGCTGCGCGGCTACATCGATCGCGTGGACGTGGCCCCGACGGGTGAAATCCGGGTGGTGGACTACAAAACCGGCGCCGCGCCCCGCGAGATCGGCGAGGCCAAGGCACTGTTCCAAATGAAGTTCTACGCCCTGGTGCTGTGGAAGCTGCGCGGCGTGGTCCCCCGCCAGCTGCGCCTGATGTACCTGGCCGACCGCCAGGCCCTCGCCTACACGCCGGACGAGGCAGAGCTCTCCCGCTTCGAACGCACCCTGGACGCCATCTGGCAGGCCATCATGCGCGCGGCCCCGACCGGCGACTTCCGCCCGAACCCCAGCCGCCTGTGCGACTACTGCGACCACAAGGCCTTCTGCCCGGCCTTCGACGGCACGCCACCGCCCTACCCCGGCTGGCCGGAGCCCGACGACACCGAACCCCTCCAGGACCGCGACTGATGAGCGCCTTCTACCTGCCGCTGGGCGACGACACGTTCCGCTCGACCACGCACACGGTCGGCCCGTGGGGCCCGGACAGCCAGCACCTGGGTCCGCCCTCCGCCCTGCTGGTGCGCTCACTGCTGGCCACGGGCCGCTCCTCGCTGTCCCGCGTGACCTTCGAGGTCCTCGGCCCGGTCCCGGTGGCCGACCTCACGGTGTCCACTTCGGTCGAACGCCCCGGCCGCTCCGTGGAACTGCTGTCGGCCACCCTCTCCGCAGCCGGCCGCGTCGTGCTGACCGCGCGTGCGTGGCACATCGTCGGCTCGGACACCACAGCCGTGGCCGGCGGCGATCCTTCCCCGATGGCACCCCCTTCCACCGCCACACCGATGGAGGTCCCGGACTACTGGTCCGGCGGCTATCTGGCCGCCGTCGAGTGGCTTTCGGTGTCAGGCGGCATCTTCACGCCCGGCGACGCCCAGGTGTGGGCCCGTCCGCGCGTAGCCGTGGTCGACGGCTTCGAACCCACGCCGCTGGAACGCCTGTTCTCGGTGGTCGACTCGGCCAGCGGCGTTTCGTCCCGTGTGGACATCCGCAAGTGGTACGCGATCAACACCGACCTGACCGTCCACCTGCACCGCCAGCCGGTCGGCGAGTGGGTCGGGATGGACGCGCGCACGACCATCGGGCCGGACGGGGTGGGGCTCGCGACCAGCGTGGTGCACGACGTCGAGGGCCCGGTGGGCACCACCGCGCAAGCGCTGTTCGTGCGCGAACGCTGATTCAGGTCAGAAAGCGAGCGACAACCGTGCGCGGTGACGAGGCGATCGTGGTGAGAATGTTCGTCACGTGGCTCAAGTCCGAAGGGTGGACGATCGACGCTTTGCGCGATCACTGGGACGTCATCGCTTCCAAGAACGGTGAGACGTTGTACTGCGAGGCGAAGGGCGAGACGAGCGAACCTGGTCTCGACATTCACACCGCATACGGACAGATCATCTGCCGACAAGGCGAGGTGGACGAGCAGACTGCCCGCTACTGCTTGGTGATCCGAGACGAGCCGAGGTCGTTGCGCGCGGCTCTTCGCGCCCCGGCCAGAGTGCGGACGCTCCTGCGGACATCGATCTACGCAGTCGCGCACGATGGCGCGGTCCGGATCGTCTGAGCCCACGACTACTTCTGTCTGGCGCCGGCTGACCAAAGAAGGCGTAGCGTCACCAGGACTGTGAAGAGGTTCGCGAACCGGCAAGAGGCGGGCCGCGCCCTCGCCGCGCGACTCGCCACCCAGCCGTGGCACGACCCGCTCGTCCTGGGCCTCCCCCGAGGCGGCGTCCCCGTGGCAAAGGAAGTAGCCGAAAAGCTCGACGCCGAACTCGACGTGGTCGTAGCGCGCAAGATCGGCGCCCCAGGCCACCCCGAGTACGGCGTGGGCGCCGTCACCGCGGACAGCGAGCCCATCTACGACCGAAGAGTGCTCAGAGCCCTCAACCTCACCGAGGAACAACTGGGCCGCACCTGCGACGAAGA
The DNA here is from genome assembly GCF_011067745.1 of Lentzea alba. Taxonomy (GTDB): domain Bacteria; phylum Actinomycetota; class Actinomycetes; order Mycobacteriales; family Pseudonocardiaceae; genus Lentzea; species Lentzea alba. The sequence continues at coordinate 541,302 of NZ_JAAMPJ010000004.1, read as the reverse complement.
ACGCGCGGAGGCCCAGCGGCGCACCACCCTCTACCGCGGCGACAAACCGCTCACCATCAAGGACCGCGACGTGATCCTCGTTGACGACGGGCTGGCCACCGGCGTGACCGCCCAGGCCGCGCTGCACTGGATCACCCAGCGCGAGCCGAAGAGCGTCACGCTCGCCGTCCCGGTAGCGGCGAAGGAGTCGCTCACCACCTTCACGGTCCCCGTCACCGCGATCCTCGTCCCGCGCCACTTCGGCGCGGTCAGCCGGTGGTACGAGCGGTTCGATCAGACCACGGACGACGAGGTGCTCAGCGCGCTCTCGTAGTGCTCCACGACGGGGAACGGCGAGTAGAACTTGTGCAGCAGCGCGGACCACCGCGCGTACGCCGGGCCCTGCCGGAAGCCCACGGTGTGGTCCTCCAGCGTCTCCCAGCGCACCAGCAGCAGGTAGCGCGACGGCGTCTCCAGACACCTCAACAGTTCCAGGCCGCGGAAGCCCGGCGAGGCGCTGATCAACGACCGCGCCTCGCCGAACGCCCACTCGAACTCCACCTCGGAACCCGGCAGCACGTCCAGCACCGCCTGTTCGAGGATCACAGCCGGCAGAACCTGATGTCCGAGGCCAGCACGGCCTTGGCACCGATCGCGGCCAGCTCGTCCATCACCTTGTTCGCATCCTTGCGCGACACCATCGCCCGCACGGCCGCCCAGTCCGGGTTGGCCAGGGGCGCGACCGTCGGCGACTCGAGGCCCGGGGTCAGCGCGATGGCGTCGTCGAGGATCGAGCGCGGGCAGTCGTAGTCGAGCATCAGGTACTGCTGCGCGAACACGACACCCTGCAGACGGGCCGTGAGCTGCTTCTTGGCGGCCGTCAGCTCCGAGTGGTTGCGGTGGATCAGGACCGCCTCGGACTCGCAGATCGGCTCACCGAACGGCACCAGGTCGTGCTGCCGGAGAGTCCGCCCGGAGCCGACCACGTCGGCGATCAGGTCGGCGACACCGAGCTGGATCGAGATCTCCACGGCACCGTCGAGACGGATCACCTGAGCGCTGATGCCGCGAGCTTTGAGGTCGCGGCCGACCAGCTTCGGGTACGCCGTGGCGAGGCGCTTGCCTTCGAGGTCGGACACCTTCCAGTCGGTGCCCTTGGGCCCCGCGTAGCGGAAGGTCGACCCGCCGAAGCCCAGCGCGAGGAGCTCCTCGACCGACGAGCCGTTGTCGTCGGCGCCGGAATCCGCCGCCAGGTCGCGGCCGGTGATGCCGAGGTCGAGGTCGCCGGACGCCACGTAGATCGCGATGTCCTTGGGACGCAGGAAGAAGAACTCGACGTCGTTGTTGGGGTCGAGCACGGTGAGGTCGCGCGGCTCGTGCCGCTGCCGGTAGCCGGCCTCGGTCAGCATGGCGGAGGCGCGTTCGGCGAGCGCGCCCTTGTTCGGGACTGCAACGCGCAGCATGTGAAAGTCTCCGTCAGAGGTACTTGTAAACGTCTTCGAGGGTCAGGCCGCGGCCCAGCATGAGCACCTGGAGGCGGTACAGCAACTGCGAGATCTCTTCGGAGAGCTTCTCGTCGGACTCGTACTCGGCGGCGATCCAGACCTCGCCCGCCTCCTCCAGCACCTTCTTGCCCTGCGCATGGACGCCGGCCTCGAGCGCTGCGACGGTGCCGGAACCAGCCGGCTTGGTGGCGGCTCGTTCGGTCAGTTCGGCGAACAGGGAGTCGAAGGTCTTCACGGGTTGACATCCTCCCATCCCCACGCCCCCCGTCCACACCGCGGTCACATCTGTCCCAGGCCGTGGACGTGATCTGTCCTGCATGGACACCCGGTACGGTGAATTCTCGTGTCGGAGTTCGCGGAAGTGCTCGAAGCGTTGCGCCGGGTGCGCGGCATCAACCCGTTCTTCGCGCTGGACGTGGGCCGCCCGGACGAGTCGTGGCTGCCGGGAACGGCACTGCTGGAAGGCCCAGCGCTCAAGACCACGATCGACGCCATCGCGACCCGGTACAACGCGGACGAACCACGCGTCGCGGCGAGCCTGTTCTTCCTCAGCTACACCGCGCGGCTGCTCAGCCCGCTCACGGCGGCGAACCTCCCGATCGACGTGCGGCCGGAGAACCTGTGGTGGCACTACGACCCCACCAACGGCCTGAGCGTCCGCATCGACCAGCCACGGCTGGGCCCAACAGCCGCCGAGGCGCTCGCCCCCGTGGTGGAGGCGATCCACGCGGAAGTGCCGGTGGCGCGCGGATTGTTGTGGGGCAACGCGATGTCGAACATCGCTGGCGCGCTCAAAATGGTTGTCCGCGCACGCATGCTCACGGCCGAGGAAGCGGAACTTCGCGGTGTGCGGCTGATGAGCGCACCGCCGTTCGAACTGGCCGGGGAATTCATCTCGTTTCCGGGCGAGGTCACGTTCCGGCGTCGGTCGTGCTGCCTTTACTACCGCGTTGCCGCAGGTGGGAAGTGTGGCGACTGTCCGCTCGTGAAGTGAGGAACGCAACAACTCTTATGGCCGGTTGTGCTTAACGGGCCGATCAACTTACGGTGCACGCGCCGCAGTGACGGGAAGCCGGTGAAAATCCGGCGCGGTCCTCGCCACTGTGACCGGGAAGCGATCCCCGCCGAGCACGTCACTGGTCCCGCGAGGGGCTGGGAAGACGCGGGGGCAGCGTTGATCCGGGAGTCAGGAGACCGGCTGCGGCGCCGCAAGGAGAGTTGACCTTCCACGAGGTATGGAGGAGCCCGTCATGACGAGCCCCGCAGCACATCTGTCCGCCGTCCGCGTGCCCAAATGGGCCCTCGCCGTCTCACTGCTCGGCCTCATCGTCACCTACCTGGTCCTGCAGGAGAACGGTCTCGCGCTCGGTGCGAGCTCGGAGCTGCTGCACGAGTTCTTCCACGACGGCCGGCACGCGCTCGGCGTCCCGTGCCACTGATCTGATCCCAGATCAAGCACATGACTGAGCATCCAGTTACGTACAAGTCCCTTGCGCTGCGCGGAATCGCGGCCGGCGGCATCGCCGGTGTCGCCTCCGCGCTCGTGCAGCTGCTGGTGACCGAGATCCCCATTCGCGCCGCGCTCGCGGTCGAGGAGGCCAGGGAACCCGCCGGTGAGTCCGCCGGCCACTCGCACGGCGGCGAGGAAGAGCTGGTCAGCCGCGGTGCCCAGATCGTGGGCGGCATGCTCGGCGTGGTCATCGTCGGCATCGCGGTCGGGCTCGTGTTCGCCACCGCCTACGCGTTGTCGAAGCGCTGGTTCACCGGCCGCACGCCGTTCAGCCGCAGTTTCGCGTTCGGTGCCGCCGTGTTCGGCGCGGTGGCGCTGCTGCCGTGGCTGAAGTACCCGTCGAACCCGCCCGCCGTGGGCGACCCGGAGACGGTGAACTACCGGACCGCGCTCTACCTCGGTGTGGTGGTGGCCGGTCTGGCGATCGTGTGGGGTGCCAGCTGGCTCGCCGAACGGCTGCGCGCGCAGTCGCAGCCGGTGCGGGTCACGGCCGTGCTGCTCGCGGTGGTCGCGGCCGTCGCGGTGGTGCTCGCCGCGTTCCCCGCGCCCTCGGACACGATCCCGGCGGACATGCCGGTGACCGTGCTGTGGCAGTTCCGCCTCAGCTCGCTCGCCCAGCTCGCCACGCTCTACGTCGGTCTCGGCGTGGTGTTCGGCCTGCTGATCGACCCGGCCACGCGCAAGGCCAAGGCCGTCGGCAAGGCCGCTGTCGCCTGATGGTGTGGGGTGGCCGCGGGTGCGGCCACCTCGCCCAGGCGGCGTTGGTACGTTCGGCGCATGCCCGACAGCGCTGAGTTGCTGGAAGAGATGCGTCAGAAGCTCGAGTTCTTCGAGCGGGCCAACCGTGCGGCGCAAGCCCGTGCCGCCGGGTACGACGCGATGGGCACCGAGCTCAGAACGGTCGAGGCCAGCGCCCAGTCCCCCGACCGGTCCGTCACGGTCGTCGCGGGTTTGTCCGGTTCCATCAAGGAAATCCGGTTCACCGAGGACGCGAAGCGGCTCAGCACCACGCAGCTCTCCCAGGCCGTGATGTCGACGCTGCAGCAGGCCGTCGCGGCCGCCGCGCGCCAGCAGGCCGAGATCGTGCAGGGTCACGTCGGCACGGACATCCCGATCGCCGAGCGGGTGATGAAGACCCAGCAGGAGATCTTCGGGGCGCAGTCCGCCGAACCTCCCGCCCGTCCGCGCGTGGACGACGACGCGGACTCCGGCAGCATCTTCCGCCGGGACGACCGCTGGTGACCGGCTACGTCGTGCACCCGGACGAGCTGGCCCGGTGCGCCAAGTCCGTCGGTGGCCTCTCCGGCACCTCCACCAGGCTCAACGACGCGGCCACCACCGCGTCCGTGCCCGCGCTCAGCTGGGGCGCGCTCGGGCACCTGCTCGGCCTGTACGAGCAGTACGACGCTCTGCTCGGCGACCTGCACGGCCACTTCGGCAAGATGACCGAGGGCTTCGGCAAGATCGACGCCGCTCTCACCGCCACCGCGCAGACCTACGCCGACAACGAGAAGACGACCGCCGACGCGTTCGGCAAGACCCTCCGGACAGGACTCGACAACGCCTCGGCGCCGCCGATGGTCTCCGGTGGCAACGCGACCTCGGGCCTGGGCGCGCTCGGCAGCGGCTACGGCGGCCAGTTCTCCGGCGGCAACGTCGGCAAGCAGGCGGCGAAGTCCGTCCCGTTCGGCGGCAGCAGCTACTCGCTCATGAAGGACGCCACGAAGCTCGGCGACTCGATCAAGTCCGGTGACGGCGCGGCGATCGCGAAGGACACCGTCAGCGTCATCTCCGACATGAACAACTTCATGCAGGAGGGCATGAAGCTCGCCGGTGCCATCGCCGACCCGCTGAACTTCCTGATCAGCAAAGGACTCGGCTGGCTGCTCGACGTCGTGGCGCCGCTCAAGCAGGCCGTGGACCTGGTCACCGGCGACCCGGCGGCCACCGGCAAGGCCGCGGGCACGTTCAACGACATCGCGAAGCAGACCGAGGAACTGGCCCGCACGTTCGACGAGCAGCTGAAGACCGGTCTGCAGAGCTGGAAGTCCGAGGCCGGCGACAAGGCCGCGGCGAAGCTCGGCGGTTTCCACCACGGCATCGAGGGCACCGCGTCCACCGCGGGCCACGTCGCGTCGGTGCTGCAGGCCAGTTCGATGTTCATGCAGGTGGCCGAGGACATCGTCAAGGGCATCCTGAGCGACCTGATCGAGTGGCTGGTCGTCACCTGGATCGCGGCTCAGCTCGCGGCCGTCCCGACCTGTGGCGCCTCGGAGGTCGCGGCCGCCGGGGCGACCGGTGTCGAGTCGGGCATCGCGACCGCCAAGGCCACCGGCGAGGTCGGCAAGGTCCGCTCGATCATCCAGAAGATCATGAACGTGCTGAAGCGGATCCGCGAGGTCATCGGTCGCTCCAAGATCGGCAAGGCGTTCGTCGAAGGCACCTCGAAGAAGCCCGACACGCTCGGCAAGGCGTTCTCCGAAGCCGTCGAGAAGAACGCGGAGAAGGCGCTCGGCTTGGACAAGAGCGGTCCGGACGGCATGAAGTACACCGACCCGGTCAAGATCGCGAACAAGGTCGCCGGGTACGCCGACGGCGTCTACAAGACCATCTCGTACGACCAGCGCGGCGCGGACCAGGAAGCGGCCAAAACCGATCAGGAGCTCGACATCTGATGTGGTGGCGGCCCAAGCGCTTCAGGCCCACCGAGGTGGTCACGTCCGTGGGCGGGCGCACGTTCACGACGCGCACCGAGGTCCGGGTGGTCGGCCTCGAATCCGTTGGTGGTGACCAGAAAGCACGCGAGGAAGCCTTCGTGACGGTGAGCACGTTGTTGGGCCCGTGCCCGCCGTTGCGGGTCTCTGACCGTGCGACGGAGGACTGGCGCCGCATCACGCACGACGAGAACGCGGGCGCGGTGGCGTTGGGCGTGCCGTGGTTCGACGACAGGTTCCTGGTGTTCTGCGACGACCTCGCGTTCGTGCGCTACCTGACCCCGGCGCTGACCGCCGAGCCGTGCGAGTCGACCGGCGGCCTCGAACTGGGCGGCGGGGTGATCGCCGTCCGTCGTGAGGGGGTGGGCCACGACGTCGCGGCCGCGAACTACCTGAACGCGCTGATTCCTTTGCTGCCACGGGAGTTGCGCCGATGAACGACGCGCCGATCGTCGTAGGGCTGTCCGACGAGGCAGCCGTGGTGGTGGAGCAGGACCGGGTGCTGTTCACGCGGCTCGTCGGCGGGGCGCGCATCGCCACCGACGTGATCGGCGTGCCGCTGGCGGCCGTGCTGAAGGTCGAGCCCGGCGTGCTGCTCAAGCCGCTGAAGTACCGCACGCCCGAGCACACGTCGAGCCACCCGCTGAAGTTCGAGCTGCCCGCCGGTCCCGCGGTGTGGTTGCGCGCCGCGTTCGACGTCATCATCCCGACCGCCGATCCGCGTGGGCTGGCCGCCGAGATCGAACGGCGCCGGCACCGCGTCGCGCGGTACGGCGGGGTGGCGGCGTCGTTGGTGTGGGAGAAGAACCCGCGACTGCGTGCGGCCGGGCCGGACGGGTACGTGCCCGGTGTCCTGCCGGGCGCCCCGCTGGCACCGGACATCGGGAAGTGGCACGCCTCCGGACCTGTTCCGGTGGGCCCGTTGTCACCGGGCTGGCCTGCCGGTGAGCCGGTCGTGCCGGCCGCGGTGCCATGTCCCGAGTCGTTGCCGGTGGTGTCGGAGACGTTGGCGAACGGTGTGCGGTTCTCGGTGTCGGTGCGGCGGACGTTCCTGGGCTTCGAACCGGTCGCGCCCGGAGTCGTCACCGACGCGGCGCCCACGTCGTCGTTGAGCGAGCCGCTGGCCGGGTGGCACGTGGTGCGGGCCGGAACCGTGCGCGGCACGCACCAGCCGGTTCGGTGGTGTGCCGTGGACGAGCGGACCGAGGTGCGCCTGGAGCTCGTGGAGGGGCCGGCTTTGTGGCTGTGGGGGCCGGTGCAGGAGTGGCTCGTGTGCACGCCTCGGGCCGTGGAACTGGCGGAGGCGGTGCGACTGCGGCAGGGCGTGGGGATGCGGTACCCGTTGTCGAGCGACCTCGGGGCGGAACGGCGCACGTGGCGGAACCTGTCGTCGACGCGGCCGGTGGACACGCCGGCGGGACGAGCGTTGCCGGCTGTCCCGGAGTGGGCGCCGACGATGCCGACGCTCATCCCGGCGGAGTGCTGGGAGCCTTGCGCAACCGCGCCGGGGCCTTGATCCGCCACGCCTCCTCGACCAGTTCGGCCAGCTGGCCGGGATCGACCTTCGCCAGATCGACCAGGATCGCTCCGTACCCGTCGTAGTGCGGTGTCGTGTAAAAAGCCGGGTCTCCGGACGCGAGCAGCGCCGCCTTCTCGTCCAGGGCACACATCAGCACGAGCCCGCCCTCGGCTTCGGTCCGCAGCCGCGCGAACCCCTTGCCGACCACCTTCAACGAGGGCGTCCGGTGCCAGGTCGCCTCCTCGACCTCCGGCAGCCGCGAAGCCAGTGCCACCACGTCGTCCCATGTCGCCATGAGTGTCATGGTCGCAACGACCGAGCCGTTCCGCCTTGGACGAATGGAAACTAAAGGGCTTTCAGGACGTCCAGATCCACGCCGACGAGCGAGTCGCGGAAGATCCGCCGCTCCCCCGCCTCGACCTCGACATCGCAGGGCACGACCAAGACCGTGCACCCGGCCGCCACCGCCGCCGCTACGCCCGTCGGCGAGTCCTCGATCGCCACGCACCGGGCCGCGTCGACCCCGAGCAACCGCGCGGCCTTCAGGTAGGGCTCGGGCAACGGCTTGTTCAGCCCGTTCACCTCGTCCCCGCACACCGTGACGTCGAACAGGTCGCGGCCGATCGTGTCCAGCGCGACCTCGGTCAGCGAACGCTCGGTCGACGTCACGAGGGCCATCGGAACGCCCGACGAGCGCACCGCCCGCAAGGCCTCCTGAGCCCCGGGACGCCACGGCAGCCCGGCGCGGAACACTTCCTCGGTGCGGCGTGAGATCCACGCGGCGCCGTCGACCAGGTCCTCGGCGCTGGGCTCGATGCCCACGTCGGCGAACAGCAGGCGCATGGTGGTGGGCACGTTGGTGCCGACCATGCGTTCACGGGTTTCCAGCGACAGCACCCCGCCGAGCTTCTCGGCGTACTCGTAGAGCGGGATGTCCCAGAGCTTCTCGGAGTCGAGCAGCGTGCCGTCCATGTCCCAAAGAACACCAAGAGGATTCGAGACAGCGGGGTCAGACATTGAAGTACTTCGCCTCCGGATGGTGCGCCACGAAGGCGTCGGTGGACTGTTCCGGGTGTAGCTGAAGTTCCTCGGACAGCGAGACCCCGATGCGCGCGGGGTCGAGCAGGTCGACGATGCGCTTGCGGTCTTCCATCTCCGGGCAGGCGCCGTAGCCGAACGAGTACCGCGCGCCGCGGTAGCCGAGTTTGAAGTACTCCTCGACGTCGGCCGGGTCCTCTGCGGCAACGGACTCACCGCTCGGCCACACGAGCTCCTCGCGGACTCGCTTGTGCCAGTACTCGGCCAGCGCTTCGGTGAGCTGGACCCCCAGTCCGTGGACTTCCAGGTACTCACGATACGCGTTCTTGCCGAACAGCTCGTTGGCGTAGTCGGCGATCGGCTGACCCATCGTCACGAGGTGGAACGCGATGACGTCGACCTCACCGGACTCCCGCGCACGCCAGAAGTCGGCCAGGCAGAGGCGGCGATCCCTTTTCTGGCGCGGAAAGGTGAACCGGAACCGCTCCGGCGAGTCCACCGAGGGCTCCTCGAGGATCACCAGGTCGTCGCCGTCGGAGACGCACGGAAAGTAGCCGTAGACGACGGCGGCGTGGGCAAGAACACCTTCCGTGGCAAGGCGTTCCATCCAGTAGCGCAGGCGCGGACGACCCTCGGTCTCGACCAGGTCCTCATAGGACGGTCCGCCGCCGCGCGTGCCCTTGAGGCCCCACTGGCCCATGAACGTCGCCCGCTCGTCCAGGAGCGCGCTGTAGTCGGCGACCGGAATGCCCTTCACCACCCGGCTGCCCCAGAACGGCGGTGCCGGGATCGGGTTGTCGGCGGCGACGTCCGAGCGACCGGTGACGACTTCTTCTTCCACCGCGGCCTTGCGGGCGGCGGCGATGCGCAGCGAACGTTCGCGGCGCGCCTTGCGTTCGGCGGCCTTCGCCTGGGCCTCGGGATCCACCATCGGGGCCTCGCCGCGCTTGGCCGCCATGATCGCGTCCATCAGGCGCAGGCCTTCGAAGGCGTCCCGGGCGTACTTCACGTCGCCGAAGTACATCTCGGTCAGGTCGTTCTCGACGTACGCGCGGGTCAACGCGGCGCCGCCCAACAGCACGGGCCACCGCGCGGCGACACCCCGGGAGTTCATCTCCTCGAGGTTCTCCTTCATGATCACGGTCGACTTGACCAGCAGGCCGGACATGCCGATCGCGTCCGCGCGGTGTTCCTCGGCGGCTTCGAGGATCGCGTTGATCGGCTGCTTGATGCCGATGTTCACGACCTCGTAGCCGTTGTTGGACAGGATGATGTCGACGAGGTTCTTGCCGATGTCGTGGACGTCGCCCTTGACGGTGGCGAGCACGATGCGGCCCTTGCCGCCGTCGTCGGAGCGTTCCATGTGCGGTTCGAGGTGCGCGACGGCGGACTTCATCACCTCGGCGGACTGCAACACGAACGGCAGCTGCATCTGGCCGGAGCCGAAGAGCTCACCGACGGTCTTCATGCCCGCGAGCAGCGTGTCGTTGATGATCTGCAACGCCGGGCGCTCGTCCAGAGCGGCGTCCAGGTCCACTTCGAGCCCGTTGCGCTCGCCGTCGACGATCCGGCGCTCCAGTCGTTCGAACAACGGCAAAGCCGCGAGCTCTTCCGCGCGAGACGCGGAGTTCGACTTGGTGGTGACGCCCTCGAACAGCTCCATGAGCTTCTGCAGCGGGTCGTAGCCCTCGCGGCGGCGGTCGTAGACGAGGTCCAACGCCACCGCGCGCTGCTCGTCGGGGATGCGCGCCATCGGCACGATCTTGGAGGCGTGCACGATCGCGGTGTCGAGACCCGCCTGGACGCACTCGTGCAGGAACACCGAGTTCAGCACCTGGCGCGCGGCCGGGTTGAGTCCGAAGGAGACGTTCGACAGGCCCAGAGTCGTTTGCACGTCCGGATAACGGCGCTTGAGCTCACGGATCGCCTCGATCGTCTCGACGGCGTCGCGGCGCACCTCCTCCTGGCCGGTGGAGATCGGGAACGTCAGGCAGTCGACGATGATGTCGTTGACCCGCATGCCCCAGTTCGTCGTCAGGTCCTCGATCAGCCGGACGGCGACGCGGACCTTCCACTCGGCGGTGCGGGCCTGGCCCTCCTCGTCGATGCACAGCGCCACGACCGCCGCGCCGTGCTCGGAGACCAGCCGCATGATCTTCTGGAACCGGGAGTCAGGGCCGTCGCCGTCCTCGTAGTTCACCGAGTTGACCGCTGACCGGCCGCCCAGGCACTCCAGACCGGCTTGCAGCACGGCGGGTTCGGTCGAGTCGAGCATGATCGGCAACGTCGACGCGGTGGCCAGCCGGGAGGCCAGCGCGCGCATGTCCGCCTCGCCGTCGCGGCCCACGTAGTCGATGCAGAGGTCGATCAGGTGGGCACCCTCGCGCGTCTGGTCCCGCGCGATCTCGATGCAGTTCTCCCACTTCTCCGCGAGCATCGCCTCGCGGAACGCCTTGGAGCCGTTGGCGTTCGTGCGCTCGCCGATCATCAGCACCGAGGCGTCCTGTTTGAACGGGACGGCCTGGTACAACGAGGACACGCCGGGCTCCGGACGCGGCCGGCGCGCAGAAGGGCCGAGATCGCGCACGGCGTCGGCGACCTGGCGCAGGTGTTCGGCGGTCGTGCCGCAGCAGCCGCCGACGAGCCGTGTGCCGAACTCGCGGACGAACCCGGCCAGCGCCTGGGCCAGTTCCTCCGGCCCCAGCGGGTAGACCGCGCCGTTCGGGCCCAGTTCGGGCAGGCCGGCGTTCGGCATCACCGACAGCGGGATGCGGGCGTGCTTGGACAACGTCCGCAGGTGCTCGCTCATCTCGGCCGGGCCGGTGGCGCAGTTGAGGCCGATCAGGTCGATGCCCAGCGGCTCCAGCGCGGTCAGGGCAGCGCCGATCTCCGAGCCCAGCAACATCGTGCCGGTCGTCTCGACGGTCACCTGGGCGATGATCGGGACGACCCGCCCCTCGGCCGCCATCGCGCGCTTGGCGCCGATGATCGACGCCTTGGTCTGCAGCAGGTCCTGCGAGGTCTCGACGATGATCGCGTCCACGCCGCCGACCAGCAGGCCCTTGCACTGCTCCTGATAGGCGTCGCGCAACGTCGCGAACGGCGCGTGGCCCAGCGTCGGCAGCTTGGTGCCGGGGCCGACGGAGCCGAGCACGAACCGGGGCCGGCCGGACGTGCTGAACTCGTCCGCCACCTCACGGGCCAGCGCGGCGCCGCGTTCGGACAGGTGGAAGATCTGGTCCGGGATGTCGTACTCGGCCAGGTTCGCGAGGTTCGCGCCGAACGTGTTCGTCTCGACGGCGTCCACCCCGACTTCGAGATAACCGCGGTGCACGGACTTCACGACGTCGGGGCGTGTCACGTTCAGGATCTCGTTGCAGCCCTCTAGACCGTTGAAGTCATCTAGAGAGAGGTCAGCGGCCTGGAGCATGGTGCCCATGGCGCCGTCAGCGACGACGACCCGGTTCACCAGCGCTTCCAGGAACGGCGACTCTCCGCGATCACGCATGGGCCAAGCCTACGATGAGTTAGCAGGGAGAGGCCGTAGTCTGGCGCCGTGAACGATCCGTCCCAGACCCCATCACACGCGCGCAAGCCACTCACCGACCCGATCATGATCTGCGGGTTCGAGGGTTGGAACGACGCGGGGGATGCCGCCAGCACCGCGATCGAGCACCTGCAACTCACCTGGGACGCCACGCCGCTCGCCGAGATCGACCCGGACGACTACTACGACTTCCAGGTGACCAGGCCCACAGTCCGAATGGTGGACGGGGTCACCCGAAGGGTCGACTGGCCGACCACGCGGCTCTCGGTGTGCCGCCCGCCCGGTTCCGCCGTGGACGTGGTCCTCGTGCACGGCATCGAGCCGAACATGAGGTGGCGCAAGTTCGTGGGCGAGCTCCTCGGCCACATCGAGGCGCTCGGGGTGACGACCGTGGTGACGCTCGGCGCCCTGCTCATGGACACCCCCCACACCCGGCCGGTGCCGGTCACCGGTACCGCCTACGACCCGGACGCCGCCGAGAAGTTCGGCCTGGAGCACTCGAAGTACGAAGGCCCGACCGGCATCGTCGGCGTCTTCCAGGACGCCTGCGTGCAGGCGGGCATCCCCGCGATCTCGTTCTGGGCCGCCGTGCCGCACTACGTCTCGCAGCCCCCGTCCCCCAAGGCCACGCTCGCGCTGCTGCACCGGGTGGAGGAGGTCCTCGACATAGAGGTCCCGCTCGGCGCGCTGCCGGAGCAGGCCGAGGAGTGGGAGCGCACGGTCTCCGAGATGGCCGACGAGGACGAGGACGTGCGCAACTACGTGCGCGCGCTGGAGGAGCGCGGCGACGCGGCCATCCAGATCACCGAGGCCTCGGGTGACGACATCGCGGCGGAGTTCGAACGCTACCTGCGCCGCCGCGGCCGCGGTCCGGGCTGGCCGTCGACCGGTCCCCGCTGAAGCACTTAGCTACGACAACAATCACAGCGCACTTCCGCCGTCCACCGCACTAGGGTTGGACGGCGGAGGTGTCTGTGGGCCGTTTGGCACGCGCCGGGTTGTACGCCGGCGCATTGATCGGGCCGTTCGGCGGCGCCATCACCACGTCGATCCTGCCCGAGATCGGCAGCAGTTTCGGCCGGTCAGCGGGCGAAGCGGCCTCGACGCTGACGTTCTACCTGGTGCCGTTCGCGGTGCTCATGCTCGCGTCCGGCACCCTCGCCCAGCGCTGGGGTCCACAACGGACCGTCCGGATCGCGTACATCGCCTACGCCGTCACCTCGGCGCTGGCGGCGAGCGCGTGGACGTTCGAGGTGTTGCTGGCGTCGCGGGCGTTGCAGGGCGCGGCGAACTCGTTCACCACGCCGGTGCTGCTGGCCGTGATCGCCGCGTCGACGCCGAAGGAGAAGCTCGGGCGCGCGCTGGGGTTGTTCGGGGCGATGCAGGCGGCCGGGCAGACGTCCGCCCCGCTCGTCGGCGGGCTGTCGGCCGAGATCGACTGGCGGCTGGCGTTCGTGGTGATCTCGGTGGTGGCCGTCGGGCTCGCGGTCCTGGGGGTGCCGGAGACCGATGCCGAACCGGAGCGCAACGCCAGTCTGCGCAGCGCTTTCGTGCCGAGCACCATCAGGCCGGCCGTGATCGCGTTCATCGGCTGGGCGTGCCTGGGCGGGTTGTCGTTCCTCGTGGCGTTCCGGCTCGACGACGTGTTCGGGCTCGGCGCGGGTGAACGCGGGCTGCTGCTCACCGGGTTCGGCATCGTCGGGTTCCTGACCGCGCGGCAGGTCGGCAAGGCCATCGACCGGTTCGGCGCCACGGCCGTCGTGGTCGTGGGCGCAACGCTGGGCGGAGGCCTCATCGCCGCGGTGGGCACGAGCCCGTTCGCCGCGATGGTGGTCGTCGCGTGGGCGTTGACCGGGGCGGCGGCGCAGGGCGTGTTGGTGAGCATCAACGCGTTGGTGTTGCAGAGCGACAACGCCAACAGGGGCGGCAGCGTCAGTGTTGTGCAGTCACTGCGTTTCATGGGTGCCGCCGTGGCCCCGTTGGCGTTCGTCCCGCTCTACCAAGCCCATCCGCTGGCGGGGTTCCTCGTGCCCGCCGCGCTGCTGGTCACCGTCCCGGCGATCGTTACGTGGTCAGGTCGCGGCGCCGGAACCCGGCGAACCCCGCAGCCAGAAGCACCACCGCCACCACGGTGAGCCACGCCAGCGGCCCGAAGGTGATGTCCGGGTACTTCGGGACGTGCGTGAACGGCGAGACGTCGAGCATCCACTGATCGAGCTGCAGGGCCGGGCCGAGCAGCGTGATCACCAGCGACACCGACACCACCGCCCAACTCACGCCCGTGAGCTGCGGGAACAGTCCGAACAGCAGCAGCGCCACGCCCGCGATCACCCACGCGGCCGGGAGCTGGGCCAGTGCCGCGCCGAGCATCTGCGGCCCGACCGTGCCCAGGTCGTCGGTCTGCAGCCCGTAGACCAGGCCCAGCCCCAGGCCGGACGCGGCCAGCACGACCGCGCCGCCTGCCAGCGCGAACACCGCGTGCGACGCCACCCAGCCCCACCGCGAGACCGGGGTCGCGAGCAGCGGTTCGGCGCGGAACGAGGTCTCCTCCGACCTCAGCCGCAGCACCGCCTGGACCAGGTAGATCGACGTGATCAGGCCCAGCAGCTGGGTGACGGTGGCGAAGAACGCGTCCACCATCGCCTCGGCGCCACCGATCTTGCTGACGATCTGCCCGAGAGTCGGGTTGTCCTGCACCATCTGCCCGACCGCCTGCGCGACGCTGCCGTAGATCACGCCCACCGCGAACAGCGCGATGGACCAGCCGATCAGCGAGCCCTTCTGCAGTCGCCACGCGAGCCCGAACAGGCTGCCGATCGTGCCGTGCGGCGGGCCTAGCCGGGCAGCCAGCAGACCGAGGCCCACGTCGCGGCGCGTCACGATGTACGCGGAGACGCCCACCGACAGGACGAACGCCGCCAACGGCAGCAGCAGCACCCAGAACCTGTTGTCGGCGAACGACCGCACGTGCTCGGTCCAGCCGATCGGCGAGAACCAGGTCAGCCACTGCGGGCCCGACTCCCCCGCCGCGTCGCCGGCCGCGCGCAGCAGGTAGGTCACCCCGAGGAACCCGCCCGCGATCGCGTTGGACACGCGTGAGTTCTCCGAGAGCTGCGCGGTGAACGCGCTGACGCCGGTGAACACCAGCCCGACCGAAGCCGTGGACAGGCCGAACGCGAACGCACCGGACGCGTCCAAGTCCTTGCCCATCAGCACCAACGCCTGCAGCACGCCGATCAGCAGACTGGTGCCGCCCGCCACGATCACAGCGGCGGCCAACGGCGCGTGTCGACCAACGACCGTCGCACTGATGAGTTCGGTACGGCCGGCTTCTTCTTCAGCGCGCGTGTGCCGGGTGACCACCAACATGGCCATGATCGCGATGAACAGGCCGGAGAAGACACCCCAACGCCACACGACCAGGCCACCGAGCGACGACCAGTCGTGCAGCGGGCCGAGCATCGCGAGGAACGCGGAGTTCGCGTTCGCGGTGACCCCGAGCAGCGCCCGCGACTCGGTCGTCCCGTACAGCTCTTCGAGCGCGGTCGTCGTCGAGTAGGTGACGCCGACCAGGAACAGGACCCAGACGGGCAGCAGGATCCGGTCACGGCGCAGCGCCAGCCGGACCAGATGGCGGGTGCCGATCATTTCGCGTCCTCGTAGTGGCGCAGGAACAGCTCTTCCAGGGTCGGCGGCTGCGAGGTCAGCGTGCGCACGCCCGAGGACACCAGCTGCTTGAGCACCGGGTCGAGCTTGTCCGAGTCGACCTCGAACCTGACGCGGTTGCCCTCGGCCACCAGGTCGTGCACGCCGGCCATCGACGTGAGCCCGTTGGGCGGGCCCGCGAGCTCGGCGGAGATCGACGTGCGGGTCAGGTGGCGCAGTTCCGACAGCGTGCCGGTCTCGACGATGTGGCCGTTGCGGATGATCGAGACCCGATCGCACAGGGCTTCGACCTCGGCGAGGATGTGGCTCGACAGCAGCACGGTGCGACCGCGCTCGCGTTCGTCGTTGATGCAGTCCTGGAAGACGGCCTCCATCAACGGGTCGAGGCCGGACGTGGGCTCGTCGAGGATCAGCAGCTCGACGTCCGAAGACAGCGCGGCGACCAGCGCCACCTTCTGCCGGTTGCCCTTGGAGTAGGTGCGGCCCTTCTTGCGCGGGTCCAGTTCGAAGCGCTCCAGGAGCTCCTCGCGACGCGGCTTGTTCAAGCCGCCGCGGAGCCGTCCGAGCAGGTCGATGACCTCGCCACCGGTCAGGTTGGGCCAGAGGTTGACGTCGCCGGGGACGTAGGCGAGGCGGCGGTGAAGGGCTGCGGTGTCCTTCCACGGGTCGCCGCCGAGCAGCCGCGCGGTGCCGGAGTCGGCACGCAGCAGGCCGAGGAGGATCCGGATCGTCGTCGACTTGCCTGCCCCGTTCGGGCCGAGGAAGCCGTGCACCTCACCGGTCTGGACGTCCAGGAACAGGTCGTCCAGTGCACGCGTCGGGCCGAAGGTCTTGACCAGGCCCGACACGGATATCGCAGATGTCATGCCCGGTAAGCTACACTTCTTTCACAACTTCGTGAAGGACGTAAATTTTGCTCGATCGGCTGACGAAAGGGATGATGCGGCCGTGACGAGAGCTACACAGCGTGACACGCAGGCGGTGAGCCAGTTCGTCGAACGGTTCGGCGGGATTCTGGCGGACACCGGCGTGCCCCGCATGCCGGCTCGCATCCTCGCGGCGCTGCTGACAACGGACTCGGGACGGCTCACCGCAGCCGAGATCGCCGAACTGCTGCAGATCAGTCCGGCGGCGGTGTCGGGCGCGGTGCGCTACCTGACCACGGTCCAGATCGTCAGCCGCGAGCGGGAGCCCGGATCACGCCGCGACGTCTACCGGATGCGCGACAACGTCTGGTACGAGGCGACGTTCCGCAAGGACCAGATGCTGGTGATGATCGACGAGGTGCTCAGCGAGGGCGTCGAGGCGCTCGGCTCGGACACCGAGGCGGGGACGCGGCTGGACGAGACGCGCGAGTTCTTCCGGTTCTGCCACGCCGAGCTGGGCACCATGCTCGACCGCTGGCGAACCCACCGTGAAAAGTGGCTCAACAAGCGCGAATCCTGAACTGCCATGGGGGGCACATTCATGGACGTGAGGTCCATGAATGTGCCCCCCATGGTTTGTGTCAGCCCGTGATCAGGGTCAGCCCGTGATCAGGGTCAGGTTGTACGCCGAGAGGATCTCGTTGACCGGCTGGTAGTAGGTCGTGCCGCCGCTGGAGCAGTTGCCGGAGCCACCCGAGGTGACGCCCTGCGCCTGCGTGCCGCTGACCCACGAGCCGCCCGAGTCACCGGGCTCCGCGCACACGTTCGTGCGCGTCAGACCGCTGACCGAGCCCTCCTGGTAGTTCACCGTCTGGCTCTTGGCCTGGACCTCGCCGCAGTGCCAGCCCGTGGTCGAGCCGGAACGGCAGATCGAGGCTCCGACCGCGGACTCGGTGTGACCGGAGACGACGACGTCGGCGCCTCCGTAGTGGTTCACCTTGGCCGTGGGCGTCCAGGCCGAGTTGGCCTTGACCCACCCGTAGTCGTTGCCGGGGAAGGACGAGCCCTCGAACGCGCCGAGAGCCGAACGGTCGACGCCCGCCACCGTGTCGCCCTCGGACCCGCAGTGCCCGGCGGTCACGAACCCGCCCTGCACCGCGAAGCCGACCGAGCACCGTCCGGCGTTGTTGATGTAGTAGGCGTCACCACCGCGGATGTCCTTGAACAACCGCGGCGCCTCGTCGGTCTCGACGACCTTCGCGACCGCGCCCGCCTTCTCCACCAACGGCTTCGCCGCCTCGGCCTGACCGCGCTTGACGGTGATCGTCACCGCGTTCGCCTTGGTGTCCACGAACCAGCCGGTGACCTCGGCGGGCGCCGGGGAGGCGTCCAGTTTGGCCTTGGCCGAGTCGAGGTCACTGGCCTTGTGGGCGACCGTGCGGGGCTCGGCGCCGAGCCTGCGCAGCCGGTCGGTCTTGGCCGAGTCGGTCACGCCCACGACGAGCTTGCCGGTGGCCGCGTCGAACCACGCGCCACCGAAGTCGTCGCCGGCGAAACCCTCCACGACGCGCTGCAGGACCGCGGCCGCGCTCTCCTGGCGAAGCCGTTCCGTCGCCTGCTGGGCGTTCAGTCCGAGGTCGCGCTGCATCGCGGCGAGCAGGTCGGCGGACGGTTCCGGCGCGGCGACGGCGGCAGGGGATGCCGTGGTCGCGAGGGCACCCGCCAGCACGGCGACAGCCGCGACAGCCATGCGCTTCATAGGCACTTCTCCTCAGTTTTCGATTTTGCAGGGCCGGTGTAACGCCGGACCGGGCAACCGCGATGAGGAGATCGACTGTGCTGCAACACAGTCCGCACGACACCGGATGAATGGCGTCCCCAGGCGGTCGAACTGCCCGATCAGTTCGTTCCTCCGTCTGGGTGACGCTATGTCGTGCTGCCTACCGGACGGTAGGGCCGATCGAGGGGTGGACCTCTCGGCGTTCAGGTTGGTATAGGGAAATCAAATGCGTTCTCTCGGTCTATTTCCGTGACGCAGAGCAACCATTCGCTTTGACACGAAATGTCAAATCTGTCAACAGTTCGCACTCGACGGCGTATCCCTCTGACCTGCGGTTTAGGGCTAGCGTGCAGGACACCCTGTTCCCTGCACGAGGGAGAACCCTGCTATGCGAAGAGTCTTGGGTACGGGACTCGCCGCCGCCGCTGCCGTCTGTCTGGCCGCTGCTGTGGTGCCCGCTGCTTCAGCTCAAGAAAACGTGGGGACGATTCTCGGCGCCGACCGCGCCGACGTCGTGAAGGACAGCTACATCGTCTCGCTGAAGGCCGACACGGCGTCGAGGGCCGCCGCGCCGGGCTTGGCGAGCAAGTACGGCGGCCAGGTCGACCAGGTCTGGCAGCACGCGCTCAACGGCTTCTCGGTGAAGATGACGGCCAAGCAGGCCGCTCGTCTCGCCGCGGACCCGAAGGTCGCGTACGTCCAGCAGGACGCCCAGGTGCACCTGCTCGACGTCCAGCAGAACCCGCCGTCGTGGGGTCTGGACCGCGTTGACCAGCGGGACCTGCCGCTGAGCAACAGCTACCAGTACGACACCACGGCGTCCAACGTGACCGCGTACATCATCGACACCGGCGTGCGGACGACGCACGCCACGTTCGGTGGCCGCGCCACGTGGGGCACCAACACCTCCGGTGACGGCAACAACAGCGACTGCAACGGCCACGGCACGCACGTCGCCGGCACCGTCGCGGGCTCGCAGTACGGCCTCGCGAAGGCCGCCAAGGTCGTCGCCGTCAAGGTGCTGAACTGCCAGGGCTCCGGCACCACCGCCGGTGTCGTCGGCGGTATCGACTGGGTGACGGCGAACGCGGTCAAGCCCGCTGTCGCCAACATGTCGCTCGGCGGCGGCGCGGACGCCACCCTGGACGCGGCCGTGCGCCGTTCCATCACCTCGGGCGTGACCTACGCGATCGCGTCCGGCAACTCGAACACCGACGCCTGCAGCACCTCGCCTGCACGCGTCACCGAGGCGATCACCGTCAACGCGTCGACGAACACCGACGCGCGCGCCTCGTTCTCGAACTACGGCTCCTGCACGGACATCTACGCACCGGGTCAGAACATCGTGTCGTCGTGGAGCACCAACGACACCGCGACAAACAACATCTCCGGTACGTCGATGGCCACCCCGCACGTCGCGGGCGCGGCGGCCCTGTGGCTCGCCACCCACCCCAACGACACCCCGGCCGCGGTCTGGGCGGGCCTGAACGCCGCCTCGACCCCGAACAAGATCACCAACGTCGGTGCGAACACCCCGAACAAGCTGCTGTACTCGCTCTTCGGTGGTGACCCGCAGCCGGGCAACCCGTCGGTGACGAACCCCGGTACGCAGAACTCCACGGTCGGCCAGGCAGCGTCGCTGCAGCTCGCGGCCACCGGCGGCACCCCGCCGTACACGTGGTCCGTCTCCGGTCTCCCGGCCGGTCTGTCGGCGTCCGCCTCCGGCGCGATCTCCGGCACGCCGACCACGGCCGGCACCTCCACGGTGACGGCGACGGTGACCGACTCGGCCGGCAAGACCGGTTCCGCGACCTTCTCCTGGGTCGTGAACGCCGTTGGTGGCGGCTGTGACGCCAAGACCAACTCCACGCCGGTCGCGATCGGCGACCTGTCCACCGTGACCAGCACGATCGTCATCTCGGGCTGCGCGGGCAACGCGTCGGCCACGGCGTCGATCAAGGTCTCGATCACCCACACCTACAAGGGCGACCTCGTGGTCGACCTGGTCGCGCCCGACGGCACGGTCGTCAACCTGCACAACCGTTCCGGCGGCTCGGCCGACAACATCAACGAGACCTACACCAAGAACCTCTCTGGTGAGGCTGCCAACGGCACCTGGACGCTGCGCGTGCGTGACGCGGCGTTCCTGGACACCGGCACGTTGAACAACTGGACGCTCGACGTCTGAGCTGATCCGGTCTGAGCATCACCGCTGAACGAACTGCCCCCGGCGCTTCCGCCCCGGGGGCAGTTCCACGTTCAGGCCTCGAACCACTCGCGCCGGTGCTCGAACCACTCCTCCAGGTCGTCCTCGTCGACGCTCCGGCCCAGCAGGAGTTCCAGGACCTCGTCGCGATCCGGGTGGTCGCTCGCGCGCACGTGCTCGACGGTGACCTGAACGCCCGCCGCGAACAGGTGCTCGACGTCGTAAGCACAGCCGGCGTCGAAGTTGGCGCGCTTGATCGCGAAGTGCCGCCAGACGTCCTCGACCTGCCTGTGCTCGGCCAGCAGGAACCCCGCCAGCGCGGCCTGCTCCCCCAGGCCGTGCGACGGCCCGTTCGCACAGCACAACGCCTCCTGCTCGACCAGGAACCGCAGCAGCGGCAGGTCTTCCCGCGTGCGGTCGTCGCGCAGCACCTCGCCGCGCGCCGCCTCGTTCGCGTCCTCGCCGTTCGTTGCGCGTTCGTACTGCAACCCTTGCCAGGCCGTCATCAGTCCATTGTGGCCGTGTCGCATACTCTGCCGGTGAATCCTGGGGAGAGATGGCAGGTCGTCCTGCACGACGACGACCACAACCTGATTCCGGTGGTGCACTACCTGCTGCGCAAGATCTGCGATCACAACTGGGAGACCGCGCGCGACCTGACCATGGCGGTCCACGAGAAAGGTGGCGCCGTCGTCGGCCTCCACGACCGCGAAACCGCGGAGGCGGTCACGGTCGAACTGCTGCGGCACGGGCTGTCGGCGAGCTTCAGGAGAGCCGGATGAAGCACCAGTCCTTCAGCGCCCAGCCGGTCGACGGCGGCGTGCAGGTGGACATGTCCAAGGGACTCGTCTGGGGCTGGGGGCGGGCTCTCCGCCTGCTGTCGAGCAGCTACGTGCGTGGCAACCCGTTCTACGCGCTGCGCGATCCCCGCTGGGTGCTGACACAACCTTCCCTGCTTCGCCACCTCTATCCGGACGTGGCGGAGTCACCGCGGCAGTCGGAGGAGTTCCGGCGACGGCACCGGGACGCCTTGGCGGACCGCGAGCTCGTCAATCGAGTGCGAGCCCGCTGGACGGGCCCCAGGCCCATCGTGCTGACGCACGCCGAGGTCGACGAGTGGATCGCGGTGCTGGGGCAGCTCCGGCTGTTCCTCGAACTGCTGGCGTTCGGCCGGAAAGCGATCCCGTGGGCGAGCGCTTTCCAGCACCTTCTCGTGATGGCCGTCGCCCCGGACACGTTCCCCGACCCGCGCAGTCAGCCGGCGTCCGCCGAGGAAGCGACGTCCTAGGTGAGCTGGCGAGCGCCGAGGCGTACGACTACTTCGACGCGGTGGATCCGCAGGCGAACACCGGCTGGCAGTGACTGCACTCGAATTGCCTTTACCCCGCCTTGACGAAGATCCGACAAACAAATACTGCATTTGTTTCGCCGCGTTAACACACGACGTTTTCGAGCGGTCCCTCCTCCACCCAGGTGTACGCGGGCGGCCGGTACCGCAATAGACGGTCCAGCAACCGGTCGATGTCGTCGTCGACGAGCAGCATCTCGCGATGAGGAACTTTCAGGAATCCTTCAGACACCATGTGGTCGACCAGCGCGAGCAGATGGTCGTAGAACCCGTCGACGTTGAGCAGACCGATCGGCTTCGTGTGCAGTTCGAGCTGCGCCCACGTCCAGATCTCACACAGCTCCTCCATGGTGCCCGCGCCGCCCGGCAACGCGACGAACGCGTCCGCCAGGTCCGCCATCAGCGCCTTCCGCTCGTGCATCGAGCCCACCACGTGCAGCTCAGTGAGTCCGTCGTGCGCGATCTCCCACTCGACCATGTGCTCGGGAATCACCCCGATCACCGAACCCCGCACGCTCAGCGCACCGTCGGCCACGGCACCCATCGTGCCGATGCGGCCGCCGCCGTAGACGATCCCGGCCCCGCGCACGGCGAGGGTCCGGCCGACCTCGGCAGCGACCTCCACGTGCCGCACCCGTCCCGCCGAGGAACCACAGAAGACAGCAACTCTCATGCCGTCACCTTATAGCGCGTCACCATTCTCGTGTTTGGGACGAACAAATCGAAACATTTACCTCCGATTTAACTTCGGCTTTTACCTGAGAAAGTCCGAAGAATGATCTACCGGCTCTCCCGAGACCCGTGTTCGCGCGGTAGTAGTGAGAACATCGATCTCATCGAGGAGTGACCCCATGAATTCCGTGCATCTCATCGCCGGCCCCACCTGCGCGGGCAAATCCGATGTCGCGATGAACGTCGCCGCCGAACACGACGCACCGGTCGTGGTCGCCGATCGGATCCAGTGCTACCTCGACCTGCCCGTCACCAGCGCCCGGCAGGAGGGCGAGCGCCGCCACCACCTCGCCGACCGGACCGTGCCGGACGGTGACTACCCCACCCACGAGGCCGCGCACGCGCTTCTGCTGAAGGTCGAGGCGCTGAGCAGCGAGCACGAGCACGTGGTGGTGGAAGGCGGGTCCATCTCACTGCTGAGCAGGTTCGCCGCCTGCCGGGGCCGTTTTCCGTTCGACCTCGTCACGACGGTGCTGCCGCTCGCCGACGAACGGACGCATCTCGACCGGCTGCGCACGCGGGCCGAGCGAATGATCGCCGAGGGCATGCTCGACGAGATCGCGAAAGCGTGGCAGCACCGCGAGCAGCGCCCGTTCGTCGCTTCGGTCAACGGACCGGAAGCCGTGCTGCGGTGGTGCATCGAGACCGGCACCGATCCCGAGGACCTGCCGGGGATCGACACCACCGCGACCGCCGAGCTGGTCGAGCGGATCGCGGTGGTGCATCACGAGCACAGCCTGGAACAGCACGAGGTGTTCACCCGGCTGTTCGGCTGGAACCACCCCTGACCGTTAGAGCTCCACGCCCAGAAGCGCGTCCACGGCCGTACAGATCTGCGACGGCCCGTGCTTGTCGTGGCCGTCGCACCAAGGCCTCGTTTCCAGAGTTCGCCGCTGAGAAGACTGAAGACCACGACGAACCTGGCGACTGAGTGATCCACATTATAGATCGAGTGGAATTGATTCGCTCAGCACAATCTATTCTCGCGAACACGGAATCCAGGGGCACGCGGTGGGGTGACCGACATTGTCGGTCACCCCACCGAACACGTCGGCAGCTCCCACAAGCGGCAGCAAGGGGTCTACCCCACCGGACTCGTCTGGACCTTAGCGAGACTCGGCGCCCTCCCCGAGAGGGCAAGCACCATATTGCCTGGTGGCGGTGACCGAATTTAAGCAGGTAACCTGGCCAATCGCTCGACAGATCAAGGTCACCGCCCAACTACTGCTGACCTGGGCAGTTGCCGAGCATCCGACGCACATCAGCATCCCGTGGGCATACAGCCGAAGATTGCGCCACTTTTGTGGGATCTGACCTGAACATCGAACCATCTCTGTCACGTTCTTCGGCGCGGAGCCCGAATGTCTTGACCCGTGCTCCCGACGGCGGCTATCAACCGCACAGCAGAACACGTCGTTCATGGGACACGGCAGCTCCCGACGCTCGTTCTGCCAATTCGTCAGGACCACGACAGAGAGCTGAGACGGTGAATCACATCATCCTCGCGGCGCCAGCGCCTTTGCAATCCGTGCTGTCACGCGTCCAAACGCTGACCACGTCCCAGCCGGGCGAGTCGATCATGCCCTTCGAGGCGCGTGAGGCAGAACTTCGAGTCCTGTTGACCTTTGTGCTGCTTGGTGCGGTTGTGGTGGCAGCGACCGTTCTCGTACCGACAGGAGTACTCCAGCAGCGGAGGGACAGGGTGAGTTGAGCAATCATGGGGAAGAAACGGCTAAAACCGATGGCGGATGTCGATAGCCCCGCCGCGGTCGTGGCGATCTACCTGCGTGCGATCTACGCCGATGCCACCGAACTCTCCCTGGTTCAGCTCGCCGCCCGAACGCGCTACTCCCAGGCGTCGCTGTCAGAGGCGTTGAGTGGGCGAACGGTGCCAACGCTCGAGCTGATCACAGCATTTGTCCGCGAGTGCGGGCGCGAGGATGCGCTGGTGGAGGCCGAACACGTGTGGAGACGGGAGACCGCCCGCAGCAGGGGCTCCACCAGGCCTCCGCATCCCGACCTGGTGGAGACATGGGACGACCTTCATCGTGAACTCGTCCTGCTGGTACACCAGTCCGGGCTCTTCACGCCGAAGGCGCTCTGCGACGCCGCCAACGCGGCAGGCCATCCGATCAAGCCGACGTCCGCACACCGCTGGTTGACCGATCCCCGGCCCCTGCGTTCCGACAGCTTGCACACGATCCTCAACGCCTGCCGGGTATCCATGCGGTCGCGAGAGCCGTGGGTAAGGGCGTTCGACCGCGCCTCAGGATCGAGGCGGTCGCCGCAACAGCAGTCCGTGGGTTTGCCCGTGGCCACATCAGGACCCGAAGCGCTGTTCAGTGACCTCCGCCGGCTGAGCCGAGGACGTGGCGTGCATGCGTCGAACGTCGACACACAAGTCGGCCCCGTACTGCTCCAACTCTGCGACCTCACCGCTCTCGACGGCCCCGAGACGATTCGCCAGAAGATCAGCGACTGGGTGCAGACCACGACGCAGCAGCTGCCGCATCACCTTCGCCTCGCTGTCACGACACCGCTGGGGCTCAACCCGGAAGCGCAGTTCCGCTTCCTGCAGGAACGGATTGACTGGCTGGCGACCGAACAAGATCGCAGCCCCGGCACGTGCCGACGACGGATCGATGAGGCGATGACGAGGCTGGTCGAGGCAGCGTTCACACCCTTGGAGAGGCAGAACACCATGCTGGTTTCTCGTGACCACACCTGGCACCTGCGGGAGGTCGAGACAATTCTCAACCTCGACGGTGACACGCCACGCTGCACCGAAAGCCGGACGATCATCGCGCGCCGCGATGGCCTGGACCGGATCACGTGGGGCTTAACGCTGCCGCGCCGCGACGACGGCACGCCCGCGAACCTGGACGTGACCGTGCTGCACGGAGCTCAGCTGCTGTCAAAAGAACAACGATCTCCGCGTCGCACCCTGATTCACCTGGGATTGCCGAGGAGACTGCGGGCAGGCGAGCTGCATGACTTTGTGCTGCAGGTCAGCCTCCCACACGGCCAACCGATGAGTCCTCAGTTCGTGTTGTGGCCGGAGCGTCCGTGCGAGCGGTTCCAACTGGTCGCGAGATTCGGCGAGCAGACCATGCCGTCCGACGTTTGGCGTGTGGACCACGTGTTCCACCGCAACGCCGACGAGATCGATAGCGGCCATGACCGCCTGGCGGTAAACAGTTTCGGTGAAGTCCTGGTCTCGTTCACAGATCTGCAGACGGGTTACGGATACGGCATCCGCTGGGAATGCTGATCTTGGGTGGGCGCCGGCTGGGCGCCCACCCAAGGTATTTAGAGCTCCACGCCCAGAAGCGCGTCCACGGCCGTGCGGATCTGCGAAGGCCCGTGCTTGTCCTGACCGCCGTGCGCCAACGCCTCGTCGGCCCACGCGTCGATCGCGGCGAGCGCCTTCGGGGTGTCCAGGTCGTTGCCCAGGTGGTCGCGCAGGCGCGTGACGGTGTCCACAGCGGACGGACCGGTCGACAGGTCCGCGGCGCGGCGCCACTTGTCGAGCCGCACCAGGGCCTCGTCCAGCAGGGACTGGGTCCAGGGGCGGTCGGCGCGGTAGTGGCCCGCCAGCAGGGCGAGCCGGATGGCGTTCGGGTCGACCTTCTCGGCGCGCAGCTTCGAGACGAAGACCAGGTTGCCGCGCGACTTCGACATCTTCTCGCCGTCGAGGCCGATCATGCCGGCGTGCACGTAGTGGCGGGCGAACGGGTGCTCGCCGGTCTGGGCCTCGGCGTGCGCGGCCGAGTACTCGTGGTGCGGGTAGATCAGGTCGGAGCCGCCTCCCTGGACGTCGAAGCCCATGCCGAGGCGGTTGTGGGCGATGGCGCTGCACTCGACGTGCCAGCCGGGGCGGCCCTCGCCCAGCTCCGAGGCCCAGGACGGCTCGCCGGGACGCTTCATGCGCCACAGCAGTGCGTCGAGCGGGTGGCGCTTGCCCGGGCGGTCCGGGTCGCCACCACGCTCGGCGAACAGCGCCCGCATCGTCTCCTCCGAGTAGTTCGACTCGTAGCCGAACCGGCCGGTGGCGTTGTACTCGAAGTAGATGTCCGGGTACTCGGCGTCCTCGACGCGGTAGGCGTGGCCGTCGGCCACCAGCTTCGCGACGACCTCGACGATCTCCGGGATCGCCTCGACGATGCCCACGTAGTCCTGCGGCGGCAGGACGCGCAGGGCCTCCATGTCCTCGCGGAACAGGGCCGTCTCGCGCATGGCCAGCACGACCCAGTCGTCCTGGTCGCGCAGGGCCCGCTCGAGCAGCGGGTCGTCGACGTCGGTGACGTTCTGGACGTAGTGCACGTTGTGGCCGTTGTCGAGCCACACGCGGTGCACGAGGTCGAACGCCAGGTAGGTAGCGGCGTGGCCGAGGTGAGTCGCGTCGTACGGCGTGATCCCGCAGACGTACAACCTGGCGGTGTCTCCTGGAGCCGTGGGACGCACTTCGCCCGTAGCCGTGTCGAACAGCCGCAGCGGGCGGGGGTCCCCCGGAACCCGCGGCACAGGAATCGATGACCAGGTCTGCATGTGTTCGACACTAACGCGTGCCGCCGAGTGGAGTGCGGTTTCCGGCTGTTGGGACGACCACCCCGATCGGACCAGGACAGAAAGATCGGACATTCGTTGACGACGTTGTCAGCGCGCCCCTAGCTTCCGAAGGCATGCTTCGTGTCGTCGTGGCCACGGTGGTAGCACTCTCGATCTCCCCTGCGACCGCGCAGGCCGCACCCCTGGATGCCTTGGCGTACCTGGAGAATCCCAGAATGACCGGGGAGAACCAGGAGCCGCCGCACCCGGACCTGAAGCCCGAACGCCGCCTGAGCCTGAACGGCGAGTGGCGCCTGCGGATGTTCGACAAACCCGAGGACGTCCGGGAGACCCCCGACGGCTGGCGGACCGTCAAGGTGCCGCACACGTGGCAGACCGACTTCCTCGACCACCCGATGTTCCGCAACATCCCCACCGAGATGTACCCGGACGCCCCGCCGGCCATCCCGCGCGACGTCAACCCCACCGGCGTCTACGAAAAGACGTTCGACCTGCCGCAGAACCGGGACCGCACGTTGGTCAGGTTCGAGGGCGTGACCAGCGGATACTTCGTCTGGGTCAACGGCAAGTACGTCGGCTACGACCAGGGCGGTTACACGCCCGCCGAGTTCGACATCACCAGCAAGCTCAAGGCCGGCCGCAACACGCTGAAGGTCCAGGTCCACCGCTGGGGCTCCGGCTCCCACCTGGAGGACTACGACCAGTGGCGGTTCTCCGGCATCTTCCGCGAGGTCTGGCTCTACTCGACGCCCCGGACCTACCTGAGCGACGTCACGATCAGGACCGACCTGGACGCCCAGTACCGCGACGCCACCATCAGCACGGACGTCGAGATCGGTGGTCCTCAGGAGGGCCACACCGTCCGGACCAGGCTTTTCGACCCGCAGGGCCGTGAGGTCCCGGTCGTCGACGGCAAGGTCGCGAACCCCCTGAAGTGGACCGACGAGACCCCGAACGTCTACGAGCTCCGGATCGAGCTGCGCAAAGACGGTCGCGTGATCCAGACCGGCAAGCAGCCCGTCGGGTTCCGCAAGATCGAGATCATCGACCGGCAGCTGAAGATCAACGGCAAGCGCGTCCTGTTCCGCGGCACCAACCGGGCCGAGACGAGCGTGCACGGCAGCCGCTACGTCACCCGCGCTGACCAGGAAAAAGACGTTCAGCTGATGAAGCGGTTCAACATCAACGCGGTGCGCACCTCGCACTATCCGAGCGACCCGTACTTCTACGAGCTGGCCGACCGCAACGGCCTGATGATCGCCGACGAGGTCGAAGTCGAGACCCACCACCACGACGGCTGCCCGGACAACTGCCTCGCGGAACGCCCGGAGTGGCAGGACGCGTTCCAGGACCGGTTCGTCGCCATGATGCAGCGCGACAAGAACCACCCCAGCGTGATCATGTGGGACACCGGCAACGAGGCAGGCCTCGGCAAGGCGCACCACACGATGGCCGAGTACGCCAGGAAGAACGACACCCGCCCGCTGTACCACCAGCCGAACTCGCCGGACGGCGACGCGCCGTTCGCGGACGTCTGGGGGCCGCGCTACCCGTCGCCCGCCAGTCTCGAAGCCAAGGCGAAGACGACCACCAAGCCGATCATCATGGGCGAGTACGCGCACGCGATGGGCAACAGCCTCGGCAACTTCAAGGAGTTCTGGGACGTCGTGCGCGCCTATCCGCAGGTGCAGGGCGGCTTCATCTGGGACTGGGCCGAACAGAACATCGCGCTTCCGCTCTACACCACCCCGGACGACGCCAACGGCATCATGAGCTGGTTGTCCGGCAAACCGTCCCAGGTGGACGGACCACACGGCAAAGCGCTGCAGCTCAGCGGACTCGACGACTTCGTGGAGGTCTACCGCGACCGCAAGCTCGACGAGGTCAGCTCCGGTCTGACGCTCGACGCCCAGGTCAAGCCCGCCGCGTGGACCGGCGACTTCACGGTCATCTCCAAGGGCGACCACCAGTACGCGCTCAAGATGGCCAACCGGACCACGCTGCAGTTCTTCATCCACAGCGGCACCTGGCGCACGGTCGAGGCCCAGGTCCCCGCCGACTTCTACGACAACTGGCACCGCGTCACCGGCACGTTCGACGGCACCAAGCTCCGGTTGCTGATCGACGGCGAGGAAGTCGCCACCACCAACTACACGGGCACGATCGACTGGTCGCACTGGCCGGTCAACATCGGCCGCAACGCCGAGACCATGCAGGAGAACGTCCAGACCCGCATGGCGCACGGCGTGATCGACCAGGTCCGCGTCTACCACCGCGCCCTGTCCGACGCCGAACTGGCGCAGGACCCCAAGAAGACCGCCGTGCTGGCGCTCGACTTCGAGAAGCTGGAGGACAAGGGCCGCCACCAGTCCTACGGCGCGGGGACCGGTGGCGTGGACGGCGTGGTGTGGGCGGATCGCCGGCCGCAGCCGGAGGCCACCGAGCTGATGGCGGTCCACTCCCCCATCCGGTTCTCCTTCGCGGACAACAAGCTGACGATCGTGAGCGAACGCCAGTTCACCGGCACCGACGACCTCGAACTGCGCTGGCAGGTCCAGGACAACGGCCGCACGATCGCCCAGCACCGCGGCAAGCTCCAACCCGGCACGCTCCCGTTCCCCGACTACACGGCGGCGACCGAGCGCTGGTTGACCGTCCGCGCCACCGACCGGCAGGGCAACGACGTCGGCGTCGGCCAGTTCCCGCTGGGCGGCACGCAGATCGCCGGCCTGCACACCGAGGGCTTCCCCGGCAGGCTGACGACCACCCAGAACGACCACGAGATCGTGGTGTCCGGCAAGGACTTCCGGTACGTGGTGAGCAAGAGGTCCGGCACGCTCACGTCGATGCGCGTGCGCGGTGCCGAGTTGCTCAAGACCGGACCGGAGCTGGACGCGTGGCGGGCCCCGCTGTCCAACGAGTTCATGAGCGAGGACAACTCCTGGTATCGCAACGGACTCGACCGCCTCACGACCACGCCGTCGAGCGTCACCGTCACCCAGAACGCCACGGACACGGTCATCACCGCCAAGTCCACCGCGCAGGCCGTGCAGAACGCGTCGTTCGGCCAGACCTTCACCTACCGGATCACCGGTGACGGCGAGATCAACGTCGGCCATCGGGTCGCGGCACGGGACAAGATGCGCGACCTGAGCTATCTGCCGAACATCGGCTTCACGCTGAAGGTGCCGCAGGACTACCGGAAGTTCACCTGGTACGGCCGTGGTCCCGGCGAGAACTACGACGACCGCAAAGCGGGTAACCCGGTCGGCGTCTACCAGTCCACTGCGGACCGGGAGTTCAACGACTACTACAAGCCGCAGGACTACGGCAACCACGCGGACACGCGCTGGGCAACGCTGTCCAACGGCCGTGCGGGCCTGCTCGTCGCGGGCGACTTGGACGTCCGTGTGTCGCAGTACGACGACTTAGACCGGGCGCCATACCCGTTCGCGCTCAAGAAGAACGACGGCTGGAACACCCTGCACACGTCCCATCGCGTCTCAGGTGTCAGCGAGACGTTCCACGAGCCGTTGCCGCAGTACCAGGTGGAGGCGGGCAACGAGTACGCGTACTCCGTGCTGCTGCGCCCGCTCACGCCCGTGGAGGCCGCAACGGGCAAACTAGGCCGTCACGTCGACTGCGGCCCCACGGCACAGCTCAACGCCACCGACACCGCTCTCGAACCGGGTGAGCAGGTCGAGGCCGAGCTCGTGGTCACCCAGCCGTGCCCCGGAACGATGACGGCCCGGCTGAGCGCGCCGGAGAACTGGTCGGTCTTCCCCACGACCGTCGACCTGACCAGCGGTTCCGCGAAGGTGACGGTCAAGCGCGAGGGCGGCGCGACGGGCATCCGGCCGGTGTTCGTCGAGGTCTCCACGGGCAAAGGGACCACGACCCTCACCAAGGACTTCACCGCCACGCCTCCCGCGCCGACCGGAAACGCGGTGGTGTCGGGGCTGGAGTTCCTCAACGAGAGCAACGGCTGGGGCCCGGTCGAACGGGACCGCAGCAACGGCGAGCAGGCCGGCGATGACGGCAACCCGATCAGCATCCGGGGCGCGAGGTTCGACCGGGGCGTCGGCGCGC
Source organism: Lentzea alba (assembly GCF_011067745.1). Lineage (GTDB taxonomy): Bacteria > Actinomycetota > Actinomycetes > Mycobacteriales > Pseudonocardiaceae > Lentzea > Lentzea alba. Next base: position 510,234 of record NZ_JAAMPJ010000004.1, on the reverse strand, counting down.
ACGCCGACTCCGAGTTCCAGGTCTACACGGGTGGGAAGTGCTCGACCCTGGCCGCCACGATCGGTGTCGACGACGAGACGGGCGGTAGCGGCAGCGTCCGGTTCGAAATCCTGAAAGACAACCGGTCGGTCTACCAAAGCCCTGTGCTGACCGGACAGAGCGCAGCCGTGCCGATCAGTGTGGACACGAGTGGAGCAACGGTGCTGACGTTCCGGGTGACCGATGGAGGTGACGGCAACGCGCACGATCACGCCGACTGGGCAGGTGCGGTGCTGAGCTGCGGATAGCTGGAGCAAATTGTCGGACCCCAGGCGTACCGTTGGGGATCAAGGGCATTCGCCGGTCGAAGGGCGGGTCTCATGATCGTAGAAATCCTCGGCGGACTGGTCGCGCTCGGAGGCCTGAGCCTCGCCATGAGCGCCAGAGTGATCAAACAGTTCGAACAGGGACTGGTGTTCCGGTTCGGCAAGCTCCAGCAGGGCGTGCGCGGGCCGGGGCTGACGATGCTGATCCCCGGGGTCGACCAGCTCCGGAAGGTCAACCTGCAGATCGTCACCCTGCCCGTGCCGGCGCAGGACGGCATCACGCGCGACAACGTCACCGTGCGCGTGGACGCCGTCGTGTACTTCAAGGTGCAGGACCCGGCGAAGGCCGTCATCAACGTCGAGGACTACCGGTTCGCGATGCTGCAGGTGGCGCAGACGTCGTTGCGGTCGATCATCGGCAAGAGCGAGCTCGACGACCTGCTGTCCAACCGGGAGCACCTCAACCAGGGCCTGGAGCTGATGATCGACACCCCCGCGCTGGCGTGGGGCATCGACATCGACCGGGTCGAGATCAAGGACGTGGCGCTGCCGGAGAGCATGAAGCGCTCGATGTCGCGGCAGGCGGAGGCCGAACGCGAACGCCGGGCCCGGATCATCACCGCGGACGGCGAGCTGCAGGCGTCCAAGAAGCTCTCCGAGGCCGCCGGGACGATGGAGGCCACGCCCGGCGCGCTCCAGCTGCGGCTGCTGCAGACGATCGTGGAGGTGGCGGCGGAGAAGAACTCGACGCTGGTGCTGCCGTTCCCGGTGGAGCTGCTGAGGTTCCTGGAGAAGAACACCAACATCGAGTTACCCCAGAGTGATTCAGCCAAGGGTGATTCGTCCCAGGGTGATTCGGCCAAGGGTGATTCGGCCCAGACTGAATTACCGCGGCGTGATTCGCCGGATTCACCCATGTGAGTTACCCCAGGTAACGCCCATCTGCGCCGGACGACGTGTGTGCAGGGGGTAGTGACGCATGCAGGAAAGGGTCAGAGGCAGGTTCGTCGGCATCGGCGTCGGCTCCTATGAGCTGGTGCAGCCGCTGCAGCACGCCGTGAGCGACGTGCGGGAGCTGCGCGCCCTGCTCAAGGGCTACGAGGGCGACCCGCTGACCGACCCGACCGAGGCCGACGTCCGCGCGCACATGAAAGGGCTGCGCACGCAGCCGCAGGACGGCGGCGCTCTGGTGGCGTTGTGGAGCGGGCACGCGATCCCGGTCGCGAACAACCTCAGGCTGCTGGCCAAGGACAACGACGGCGTGGTCGACGGCATCATGCTGCACGAGTTCGCGCTGTGGTGTGCCGCGTCGGGCGCCCATCAGGTGCTCATCATCATCGACGCCTGCTACTCCGGCGCCCAGCTCGACGAGGCCGTCCGCACGGTCGCGGCCGTGCAGGAGGAACTGCTGGCCGGCCAGGTGCACTGGGCGGGCGTGCTGGTGTCGTGTTCGAGCGTCGAAACGGCCCGTGACGGCCTGTTCGGCGGGAAACTCCGCAAGCTGCTGCGTGCGGGGCCTACGGCCGATGAGGACGCACGGCGGTGGAGCGACCGCACGGCGTTGGTGGACGGTGGCGCGGTCGGCACGGCGTTGCTGAACACGTGGGACAGCGATGTGCAGCGGCCGCGCTTTATGCAGTACGGGTCTGCACAGCCGATGCTGCCCAACCCGCTCTATGCGGCGAACACGGTCGTGAAGCATCTTTTGCTCGCCGCGCGCGGTGGTGACTCGGCGGACAACCGTTCGTGGTTCACCGGCCGCACCGCCCAGGTGGACCGCGTGGTCGGCTGGATCAAGTCCGGCGTGCCGGGTCTGCGGGTGGTCACGGGCTCGCCCGGCACCGGCAAGTCCGCGGTCGTCGGCCGGGTGGTGAGCCTGTCCAACCCGGCGGAACGCGACCTGCTGCTCACCGCGGGTCCGTCGTTCCGGCACGCCGACCCCGGCCCCGACTCGGTCGACGCGGCCGTGCACGCCCGCGCGATGGACGCCGACCGGGTGGCCGACCTGCTCAGCCGCCAGCTCGTGGGCGCCGGGCTCGTCCCCGAACCCGACGGGCCCCGTCGGGGCGCCGCCGAACTCGTCGGTGTCGTCAGCACGCTCACCTCGCCGCCGGTGCTCGTGATCGACGGCCTGGACGAGGCCCGCGGCGAGTCGTTCTCGATCGCCACCTCGCTGCTGACCAAGCTCGCGAACCACGCCGTCGTGATCGTCTCGACCCGGCAGGCGCACCGGGTCGCGGGTGGCGCTCCCCTGCTCACCGAGCTGTCGCCGGTCGAGGTGCTGAACCTCGACGAGGCCGACAACGAGGCGGACGTCCGCGACTACGTGGTGGCACGGCTGGGCCCCCAGGCTCCGCAGTCCACTGTGGACGAACTGGCGAAGCTGCCGTTCCTGACCGCGTGGATGATCACCGATCAGGTGCTGGCCGACGCCGGGAACAGTTTCAGCGCGGACCTGAAGCTCTCACTGGACGCGGCGTTCGACCGTGAACTCGCGAAGGTACCGTCTGCGCGTGCGCTGCTGACCGCGCTGACGTGGAGCTACGGCGCGGGCTTCCCGGAAGCCGAGTGGATCGCGGTGGCGGAGGCGTTGTCCGGCGAGGAGTTCGGCCGTGACGACATCACGGCCGTGCTCACCGAACTGGGCCGTCACGTCGTGCAGGACGGTGAGGAAGGCACGGCGGTCTTCAAGCTGACGCACCAGACGTTCGCCGACCACCTGCGTCCGCAGTTCGCGCCGAGCCGGGACGCGGTGTTCGCGCCGGACGCCGAGAAGGTGGCGTGCGCGCTGATCGAGCTGTACCGGCAGCGGATGGAGGCGGGCGTCCCCCCGAACGTGCCCGGCTACCTGTGGAAGTACGCGTGGCGGCACTGCGGGCACGCGGGCACGCGGGCGTTGGACGGGTTGCGCGCGCTCGCGGGGATGAACCGGATGTTGTTGCCGGACATCGCACTCGCGGCGACGACGGCGGCCAACGAACTGATGCACTGGGGCCGCGGCGACGAGGCCATCGCGCCGTTGGAAGAGGCCGCCGAACACTTCCGCGCGCTCGTGCCGACGACCCGGATGTACCTGGCGGACCTGGCTTTCGTGCAGAACCTGCTCGGGCGGCGGTTCCGCGAGGCCGGACGGCTCCAGCAGGCCGTCGCGCCCGCCGAAGAGGCCGTGGTGCGGTATCGCGAGCTGGTCGCCTCGACCCCGACGACCGCAGAAAGCCTCACGCACAAACGCCTTGCGCAACGCATCGCGAAGACGACGACGCACGGCGGTGACAACCCGACGTACGCGGCACACCTCAGTGGTGCACTGGTGGATCTGAGTGATGTCTACGCGATGTTGGGACGACGGCATGAGGCGTTGTCCACGGCTCGTGACGCCGTAGCGGCCGTTGACACAGATGCTCCGCTCGCGCGCGCGATGACGTGCCTTGCCAACCGGTGCAGCGAAACCGGCCGGCGTTACGAGGCCATGCAACGCTCCAAGCAGGCCGTCGAGCTCTTCTACTCGTTGGCCCAGACGAACCCCGTGTTCCTCGCGGACCTGGTCAGCGCGTTGGTCGAGCTGAGCCGCGACTACGTCGCGCTGGGCAGGCTGTCCGAGGCCGGCCGCATCACCCAGCAGGCCGCCGACATCAGCGGCACGCTCGGCCGGCACGCCGCCTTCCGCCCGCAGCTGGCCGACGCCGCGCTGAGCCTGAGCGTCGCCTACAGCACGATCAACCTGCGGGCGGAGGCGCTCGACACCGCGCGCCAGGCGGCGGACCTCGCGGACGGGCTGCGGATGCACAGCCAGGCGCTGCACAACCTCATGCGCCGCCAGCGCGACGCGGACAAGCCCCGCGAGGCGTTGGCGACCGGACTGCGGACCGTCGAAGTCTGCCTGGAGAACAGCGACCGGCTGTCCACGCTCGCGGCGGCGTTGTTCACGCTCGACACCATCTGCGCGGGGTTGAAGCAGCCCGAGATCGTCGACGAGACCTGGGAACGGGTGACCGCCCGGTTCACCGGCCCGCACCTCGCGACGCTGCTGATGCTGCGCGCGGCGGCCACCAGGGCCGGTGATCCGGCGGCCGCGAAGTGGTTGTGCCAGGCGCTGACCCACGTCGGGCAGTCCCGCCAGGCGATCCACGACGTGCACGACATCGCCCGCCGTCACTACGACTCGGGTCCGTGGCCTTGGGACACCTCACCGGACTGGCTGACGGTCGACCGCACGCTCTTGCAGACCGCACGGCGGTGGGTGTTCGCACGGTCGTACGCCGACGAACGCGCAATCCTGCTCGAACACCCCGAGCTGCTCTCGACGGACGCGGACGTCGCGGTCACCGAGGCGTTGTACGGCACAAGCCTGATCGAGGCGCAGGTCCTCCAGTCGCGGCGGACGACCGCGCAGCAACAGGGCGTGCCGCTCGCGTACCGGCCGTGGCTGCTCGCGAGCCTCGCGGACGAGTTCGTCGACGCCACGCCCGCCCGCCGCCGCGAGCTGCTGGCGACGCGCCGGGAAGAGCTGCTGGACAAGGAAGTCCTGCGCAACATCCACGACAACAAGCCCGTGCACGCGCTGCTCATGCTGGCCGACGAGGACAGCGACGTGGTCGACCTCGTGCTGGACGCGCTGGAAGACCCCGCACGGGTCACCGAGATCCTGCGCGCACTGGCGGCGAGCGCGTCACCCCAGGCACTCACCCAGGCCGTGACGGCGTTGGAGCCGCACGCGCTGGCGGGGCTGTACAAGGTGGTCGCGCGCGCTCGGGCCGGTGACGGACGTCTGGCGTTGCCCGCCGCGAACCAGCGTCTGGCGTGGATCCGTGAGCTGACCTATCTGGTGCCCGCGAACCTCAAGCTGCTCACTCTCATCCGCAAACTCGCTGAGGAGTCCTGTTGACCTCTCTCCCAGCTGCTGCAAGGAGATTCACCCCTCATGGGGTGAATTTTCTGCTTCACCACTCGTTGCCGACCCGCTTTCACGGCGAGGGTCGGAGTACCGACCATCGGTCTTGCACAAGCTCCACAGACTTCACGTCCCGCCAGCCCGGCGGTAGACCGATCCACAGCTTGGTCATCGCCCGAACCGACCAACCGAGCACACCCGACGGCTTCTCGCTCTCGGTGCGAACACCCGCCTCTTGCCCTGCTCCGCAGGGCTATCGACGAAGGAGTCCTGATGAGTGATCTCGTCGTCGTCCTGCCGGGCATTCTCGGCAGCACCTTGCGCGACAAGGACGGCGTGGTCTGGGAGGTGTCCGGCAAGGCCGCTCTGCGCGCTGTCCTGTCGCTGGGCCGCAGCCTGCAACGGCTCAAGCTGCCGGCGGGCATCGGTGACGAACACCCTCAGGACGGCATCGAGCCGGTCGCGCTGATGTCGGATCTGCACGTGATTCCCGGCATCTGGTCACCGTTGAAGGGCTACGACCGGGTGACCAAGCGGATGAACTCGCTCGGCTACACCGTCGAGAAGGGCAACCTGATCCTCTTCGCCTACGACTGGCGGCTGTCGAACCGCTACAACGGCGCGTTGCTGGCTCGACGCGTGGACGAGGCGTTGGACCGGATCGGGCCGAACGCCAAGGTCAGCTTCGTGTGCCACTCGATGGGCGGGCTGGTCGCACGGTGGTGCATCGAGCAGTGCGGGATGGCCGAGCGGACAGACAAGCTGATCACGATGGGCACGCCGTACCGCGGTGCGGCGTCGGCACTGGAACAGCTGGTCAACGGCGTGCGCAAGGGGCTCGGACCGTTGGCGGTCGACCTGACCGAGTTCGCCCGGTCCATGCCGTCGCTGCACCAGCTGCTGCCCGAGTACGCGTGCATCGAGTCGCCGTCCGGGCTGGTCAAGACGACCGAGACCACGTTGCCCGAGCTGAACACCAAGATGGTGGAGGACGCGGCGGCGTTCCACGGCGCGTTGACCGACTCGTTCGCCGACCGCACGTACGCGATCCTCGGCGGTAAGCAGCCAACGGCCACCACGGCACGCATCGCCGACGGCAAAGTCAGCTGCTATCGGACGTACGAGGGCAACGACCTGTACGGCGATGCGACGGTTCCGGCTGTGGGTGCGGCTCGACGGGGTCTGGCGTTGTCGTCGAACACGCTGCACCGCGTGACGGAGCAGCACACGTCGTTGCAGGACAACGCGGCAGTACTGGACGCCGTCGAGTCGTTCCTGACCGCCAAAGAGATCATCCCCCGGAACGTCACGGCCACGGAACCGCAGGTCAGCGTGCCCGACCTGGCGTTGGTCAGCGAGGATCTGGAGGTCACCGTCGAGCTGAAGAACACCACCCCGCGGGCGTTGAAGGTGGCCTTGCTGAACGAGCAGGGCAAACAGGTCGAATCGCGCAGCCCGGCGATCTCCGAGACCATGGACATCACATTCGGCGGATTGCCCCCCGGCGCGTACTACGTGCAGGTCAGCGGCATTTCAGTCGGCGCTCCGGTGGTCCCGGTGACCTCCGCGGTGCTCGTCATGGATTGCCCCGTGGTCTGACCGGGAGGACGATTGTCGTCTGCACGGAGGAGGCGCGATGACCACGATCAAGCCAACGCCAGTAGTGCCCCATCCGGGGGCGGCGCGTGCGCGGCCGAAGGGCTCGTACTTCCTCTCGCTGTTCAAGACCACAGATCCCAAGCAGATCGGGATCATGTACCTGACCACGTCGTTCGCGTTCTTCATGATCGGCGGCGTGATGGCGCTGCTGATCCGCGGCGAGCTGGCGCGGCCAGGTCTGCAGTACCTGTCGAACGAGCAGTACAACCAGCTGTTCACCATGCACGGCACGATCATGCTGCTGCTGTACGCGACGCCGATCCTGTTCGGGTTCGCGAACTTCATCCTGCCGCTGCAGATCGGCTCGCCGGACGTCGCGTTCCCGCGCCTGAACGCGTTCTCGTACTGGCTGTTCCTGTTCGGCGGCACCACCGTCGTCGCCGGGTTCGTGACGCCCGGTGGCGCGGCGGACTTCGGCTGGTTCGCCTACACGCCGCTCTCGTCCGCCGTGCACTCGCCGGGCGTCGGCGCGGACCTGTGGATCATGGGTCTGGCGGTGTCCGGCCTCGGCACGATCCTCGGCGCGGTCAACATGATCACGACGGTCGTGACGCTGCGGGCGCCGGGCATGACGATGTTCCGGATGCCGATCTTCACCTGGAACATCCTGGTGACGTCCGTGCTGATCCTGCTGGCCTTCCCGATCCTGACCGCGGCGTTGATGGGCCTGGCGGCGGATCGGCACCTCGGGGCGCACGTGTTCGACCCGGCCAACGGCGGCGTGATCCTGTGGCAGCACCTGTTCTGGTTCTTCGGCCATCCCGAGGTCTACATCGTCGCGTTGCCGTTCTTCGGGATCGTGACCGAGATCTTCCCGGTGTTCAGCCGCAAACCGCTGTTCGGCTACAAGGGCCTGGTGTTCGCGACCCTGGCGATCGCGATGCTGTCCGTGGCCGTGTGGGCGCACCACATGTACGCCACGGGTGCGGTGCTGCTGCCGTTCTTCGCGCTGATGACGTTCCTCATCGCGGTGCCGACGGGCATCAAGTTCTTCAACTGGATCGGCACGATGTGGAAGGGACAGCTGACGTTCGAGACGCCGATGCTGTTCTCGATCGGCTTCCTGGTCACGTTCCTGTTCGGCGGCCTGACCGGCATCCTGCTGGCCTCGCCCGCCGTCGACTTCCACGTGTCCGACACGTACTTCGTGGTGGCGCACTTCCACTACGTGCTGTTCGGCACGATCGTGTTCGCCACCTACGCCGGCATCTACTTCTGGTTCCCGAAGATGACCGGGCGGATGCTCAACGAGCCGCTGGGCAAGCTGCACTTCTGGACGACGTTCCTCGGCTTCCACGGCACGTTCCTGGTGCAGCACTGGCTGGGCAACGAGGGCATGCCGCGCCGGTACGCCGACTATCTCGCCTCCGACGGCTTCACGACGCTGAACATGATCTCGACGATCAGCTCGTTCCTGCTCGGCGCGTCCGTACTTCCGTTCGTGTTCAACGTGTTCCGCTCCTACCGCTACGGCGACCCGGCACCGCAGGACGACCCGTGGGGTTACGGCAACTCGCTGGAGTGGGCCACGACCTCGCCCCCGCCGCGGCACAACTTCAAGGAGCTGCCGCGGATCCGTTCCGAGCGCCCGGCGTTCGAGCTGCACTACCCGCACATGGTCGAGCGAATGCGGGACGAGGCGCACTTCTCGTTGGTGCATCCCGGAAAGCACAGGGCCGGCAAGGATGAAGTCACCGAGAAGGCGCTCGCCTCGACAGAACGGGACGGGCCGACCGAGTAGTCAGCGCCGGCCGGGAATCATCCCCGCGTCGACGACGGCCTTGCTCAACGGCGTGGCCAGTTCGACGAACCGCTGCTTCTCCTGGTCCGACAACACGTCGTAGGCCGGCGCGGCCATGCGGTCCGTGTCGTCCTCGATGCCCTGCCGCAACTCGCGCCCCTTCTCGGTGAGGAGCTCGTCCTCACCGATGAGCCCGCGCTGCTGCAGATCCGCCACCGTCGCGGCCCACTGCTCCTCGGACCACGCACGCGTTGTGCGCAGCACCTGAGCCGGGAGGTCACCCGTCCCGACGTGCAGGACGAGCGCCTCGATACCGGTGATGTTGTGCCTGAGCAACGCCGCGAGATGGCCGTCGCCGCGGAACTCGCGCAGCAGGGTCTGAGCGTGGAACAGCTGCAGCCGGGTCTCGTCCGGCCACGGCAAACGCGCGTGGGCGGCGAACAACGGCCGGCCGCTCAACGTCTCCTTCGCCCGCTCAGCAGCGCGCCTGGCGAGCTCGGTGATCTCCTTGAGGTCGTCCGGCAGCACCTTCTTGAGCGCCTCGTCCGCTGCCTCCCACCGCAGCTCCAGCATGCGCTGCGGCGTGACCTTCTCCCATGCCTGCGGAATGCGCGCCCGCACGATCGCGGGGTTGAAGTTGTAGAACGTCGCGATCACGACCTCGGCGCTCGCTTCCCCGAGCGCGGCCGCCCGTGACGCGAAGTACCCGCCGAACCGGTCGAGCCCGGCACTCGTGTACCGCGACTCCGCCTCCGGGGCGAAGTAGATCATTCCGTGCACGGCCTCGAGCGAACGAAACAGAGTCCTGATCATGTTCCCAACCTAGTACGAGCCGGGCCGGGGACGTCCAGGAAAGTCGGCGCCTTGCAGCGTGCGACGGACCGCAGTCAGTCAGTCACAGCCAGTTGAACAGGTGCACGCGCAACTTGCCTGCCCGGCCGTCGACAGGCCAAAAATTGTCAGACCCGCCTGCCAAGCTCAACGGCGTGGACTCGACAACGTTCTGGACCCTCATCGCCGACGCCCGCGCGAGCGTCCCCGACCCCACCGACAGCGAAGCGGTGGCCACCGCCGCCTCGACCCTGCTCGCCGCACACCCACCTGCCGAGATCGTTGCGGCCCAACAGGTCCTGTGGGACCTCCTGGCCGAGTCGTACCAGAACCCGTTGTGGGCGGCGGCCTACCTGATCAACGGCGGCTGCTCGGACGACGGCTTCGACTACTTCCGCGGCTGGCTGCTGACCCAGGGCCAGGAGGTCCACGACTCGGTCCTGGCATCGCCGGACTCCTTGGCCTCGCTTCCGGTCGTGATCGCCGCCGCCGAGTCCGAAGTGGAGCTCGAGTGCGAGGAGGCCCTGTCGATCGCCTGGAACGCCCACCTCAAGGCCACCGGCATGCAGCTGCCGCAGGACGCGTTCCGGATCCGCTATCCCGAGCTCGACCCGGAGTGGGAGTTCGACTTCGACGACGGCGAGGAACTGGCCGCGCGCCTGCCGAAGCTGGCCGCGCTCTACGAGGTCTGACCGCCGTGGACACCTTCTGGGCCCTGATCGAACAGGCCCGCGCCGACGCCAACACCTGCTGCGACGTGGTCGCGAACGCCACCGCCCAGCTCACGTCCCGGCCCGCGGCCGAGATCGTGGCGACCCATCAAGCCCTGTGGCGCCTGATGGACGCGTCCTACCTGCACCCGCTGTGGGCCGCCGCCCACGTGATCCGGGGCGGCTGCTCCGACGACAGCTTCGACTACTTCCGTGCCTACCTGCTGACCCAGGGCCGGCACGTCTTCGAGTCGGCCGTGGCCGACCCTGACTCGCTGGCCGACCTGCCCCTGCTGCCCGACGAGTACGGCGGCACCGGCGTCTGCGAGGACATGCTCTCCGTCGCCTGGGACGCGCACCGGGCGGTCACCGGCGCGGACCTCCCCGACGAGGCCTGGGAACGCCGCGAACGCCTGCCTCTCGACCCGTCCTGGGACTTCGACTTCGAGGACGCGGCCGAGATGCGCCGCCGCTTACCCCGCCTGTCGGCGATCCACCTGGACTGAACAAGCGAGCACGCCGAACGCCACGTGGTCCAGCCACTGCGGAACCCTTGGCAACGAACGGATCTGGACGTTGTGGCGCCCGATCACCTCCAGGTCGAGGGCGGCGATCAGCAACCCGGCCACCGCCCCACCGACCACACCACGCACTCGCAGCCGTGTCAGCACGAACATCCAGAACGCCGACACCCCCAGGTGCACGACAACGCCGGCACGAACACCACCACCGACCAACGACCCGGCGGCCCGTGTAGCGCGCAACGGCGAGTCGCCGACCGCCAGTGCGTGCGCGGTCGACGGCACGCCGCTCAGCACGACGGCGAGCACGAAGCGGCGTATCACCGACGCTTGCGCCGTGACTTCAGGTAGTCGCTGACCACGGCCGCACCAAGCCCTTCCTCGTCCGGCGACACCACGCGCCCACCACCACGCCGGGCCACGATGTCGACGAACTGCGCCAGCCGGGGATCGTCCCCCAGCTTGAACACCGAGATCGTCGCACCGAGCCGGGCCAGCGCGTCGACCTCGTTCAGCGTCTTGGTCAGCGTTCGCGGCAGCGGCGGGTAGTTGAACTCCGCGTCGCCGTCAGGTTCCAGGTGCGCGGTCGGTTCACCATCGGTGACCACCAGCACCACGGGCTGAGCATCGGGATGGCGGCGGACGTGGCGCCCCGCCAGCAACAACGCGTGGTGCAGGTTCGTGCCCTGCTCCCACACACCCTCAAGAGCCGTCAGCTGGCCGATGTCCACGGCCTCGGCATAACGCCCGAACGTCACCAACTGCAGCGCATCAGTGCGGAAACGGGTGCGCACGAGGTGATGCAGCGCCAAGGCCGTGCGCTTCATCGGCACCCAACGGCCGTCCTGCACCATCGACCAGGAAGTGTCCACGCACAACGCGACAGCCGCACGCGTTCGGTGTTCGGTCTCCGACACCTCCAGATCAACGACGTCCAGGGACATCGAGCCGGAGCGCAGCACGGAGTTGCGCAGGGTGCGCGGCACGTCCCAGGGTTCGGTGTCGCCGAACTGCCAGGGCCGGGTCGACCCCATCAGCTCGCCCGCGGCGCCGGCGGACACGGTGTCGCGCGAGCCCTGCGACGACCGCAGCTGGTCCACGACGCCGCGCAAAGCGGTCTCTCCCATGCGCCGCAACGCTTTCGGGGTCAGCCGCAACGACCCGTCCGGCGCGCGTTCCAGGATGTTCTGCTGCCGCAGCGCCTTCTCCAGCTCCGCCAACCGGCGGGCGTCGACGGAGGCCGACGAGCCCAGCTGACGTTCCAGCGCCTCCAGGTCGATGTCCTCCAGGCGCGCACCCGGATACGACTGGGACAGCTGCTCGGCCAGGCCGTCCAACTCGGCCAGGTCCGCCATCGCCTGCGCGCCCTCGCCCAGCCCCAGCGGGTCCTGGCCGCGGAAGCGAGCCGAGGACGTCCAGTCCTCACCCGGCCGCAGCTGTTGCAGCAACGAGTCCAGAGTGGACAGCTGGGAGCCGATTCCGCCGAAGGCCTGTTGCGACAGCGCCGAAAGCTCGGCGCGCTGGGCGTCGGTCATCGAGTTCATCATGCGCTGCGCGGCGGCCGAACGGGCGGCCAGGGCGTCGATGAGCTCGTCGACGTTGCGGGGCTTCTCCGGGAAGAACTCGCCGTGCTTGCGCATGAACTCGTCGAACAGGCGCGGCGTGTCCGGGGAGCCCGAAGCGTGCGCCTCCAGCAACGAGTTGAGGTCGCGGAGCATGCGCTGGATGCGCTTCACGTCCTCGGAGTCCACGTTGGACAGTGCTTCCTTCATGCCCTGGAAGCGCTGGTCCAGCAGTTCACGGCCGAGCAGGTCGCGGATCTGTTCGAACGCCTCGCGGGCCTCCGAGGAGCGCCAGTCGTACGAGGACAGCTCGGACACGGCCGCGGCGGTACCGGGCGGCAGGGCGTCGAGCTGGGCCTCGCGGAAGCGCGCGTCGTCGGACGGGTCCGGGAACAACGCGCGGCGCTCGGCCTCGACCGCCTTGTCGAGCAGCTGGCGGACCTCGGACAGCGTGCCGTCCAGACGGTGCCGGCGCTGGATCGACGCACGGCGCTGCCACAGCCGCGAGGTCAGGTCGTCCAGACCCCGCGTGCCGTCCACACCGCGCCGCAGGAGCTCGCGCAACGCGGACGACGGGGACGCGCCTTCCATGATCTCGCGGCCGAGCTCGTCGACGGCCGCGCGGAGGTCGACCGGCGGCGCCAGCGGGTCGGCGCCGCCTCCCCAGCGTCCGTAGCGATACCTCATCCGTACACCGATCGGTCGTCGTCGGAGGAGGTGTCCTTCGACAGGTGGCGAGTCAGGTAGAGCGACTCCAGGGCCAGTTCCACGGCGGAGGCGATGCGGCCGACGGGGTCCTTCGGGCCCGCGCCCATCCGTGCCGCCACCTCGTGCAGGATCGGCAGCTCCGGCAGGGCCGCCAGCAGGTCACCGGCGTGCACGCGGTCACCGGTCGCGACCGGGTGACCGTCCGAGACGACCTCGGCCAGCGCCCTCAGGTTCAACCCCGCCAGGCGGGCACGGGCGGTGTCGGCGATCGAGCGGCGCAGCAGGTGCACGAGCACCTCGTCCTCGCGCCCCTCCTCCCCCGCCTCGAACTCGAGCTTGCCGCGCAGCACGTCCGGCACTGACTCCAGGTCGATCGGACGGGCGATCGCCGGGGTCTCACCGATCAGCGCGGACCGGCGCAGTGCCGACGCCGCAACGGTTTCCGCCGCCGCGACGGCGAACCGCGCGGAGACTCCGGAACGCTGGTCGATCGAGGAGGACTCCCGCAGGTGGCGGACGAACCGGGCGATGATCTCCAGCAGGTGGTCGCCCACCTCGGCGACGAGGTCGGCTTCCTGGCGGACCAGGTCGACCTCGGCGTCGATCTCCAACGGGTAGTGCGTGCGCACCTCCGCGCCGAAGCGGTCCTTGAGCGGCGTGATGATGCGGCCGCGGTTCGTGTAGTCCTCCGGGTTCGCGGTCGCCACGAGCAGCACGTCCAGCGGCAGCCGCAGCGTGTAGCCGCGGACCTGGATGTCGCGCTCCTCCATGACGTTCAGCAGCGCGACCTGGATGCGTTCGGCCAGGTCGGGCAGTTCGTTGATGGCGATGATGCCGCGATGCGCCCGCGGCAGCATGCCGTAGTGGATCGTCTCCGGGTCACCGAGCGAACGCCCCTCGGCGACCTTCACCGGGTCGACGTCGCCGACCAGGTCGCCGACGGACGTGTCGGGCGTCGCGAGCTTCTCCGCGTAGCGCTCGTCGCGGTGCCGCCACACGACCGGCAGGTCGTCGCCGAGCTCGGCCGCGCGCCGGCGGGACTCCGGGGTGATCGGGTCGAGCGGGTGTTCGCCCAGCTCGGAGCCCTCGATCACGGGCGTCCACTCGTCCAGCAACGTCACCAACGTGCGCAAAAGCCGCGTCTTGCCCTGACCGCGCTCGCCGAGCAGGACCACGTCGTGGCCGGCCAGCAGCGCGCGTTCGAGCTGAGGAAGCACCGTGCGGTCGAAGCCGACGATGCCGGGCCACGGGTTGCGTCCTTCGCGCAGGGCCGCGAGGAGGTTCTCCCTGATCTCGGTCTTGACGCCGCGCGGCAGGTGCCCGGCGGCGCGCAGTTCGCCCGCCGTGCGGGCCAGGTTCTGGGTCACGCAGACGACGCTACGCACCGAATCCGGACCCGTCGATGTGGAGCAACTCCAGGCGGCGGCGCTTCTCGTACAGCAGAATGCGGGGCGATATGAGTGACAGCGTTGATTTCAAATGGGCGCCCTCCCCTGCCGACTGGCGGGCCAGCCTGCGGGCGATGGTGCCGATGTTCCGGTGGGCGCCGTGGTTCGCGGTCGTGCTCGGCGTGTTCTCGTCGGTCCTGCTGTTCGGGTTCGACGGCATGGTGCCCGCGGCCGTGTTCGGCCTGGTCTGCGCCCTGGTCATCGGGTTCATGGAGCCGGTCGCGGTGTGGTGGCGCTTCTCGTCCGACGAGATGATCAGCCGGACCGTCGTCGGCAGCGCGGACGACCAGTCGTTCCGGATGGCCGTGGGCAACTCGGTGCGCGAGGAGATCGTCTGGGAGGAGCTGCCGGGCTGGACCGAGACCAGGCAGGGCTTCGTGCTGGAGACGCTCGACGAGGGCGCGGCGTCGCTCTCGGTGCCGCACCGCGCGTTCGCGTCCGATGAGGACATGGCGTCGTTCCGCACGCTCCTGGAACAACACATCGGTCCGGCCCGCTGACCGTCGAATCAGGTGTCTCGGATCGGGCACACCGGGTGGGGCATGTGGGGCGAGGCCACGTAATCTCGTCGGGTGTCCTGTGCAAGTGCCACGCTGGTCGTGTGGACGTCGGGATGGCTGCACGGTCTGGCCGCCTCCGACGACGTCCTCGACGCCCTGCACACGTGGGCCGAGCAGCACGAGGTGGTGGCCGACGACGACGGCACCGCCACGGCGCTCGACCTCCCCGGTCCCGACGAGGCCCCGGTGGGCCCCGCCCTGCTGCTGGCCGCCCTGCGGCGCGCGGGCGCCACTTCCGCGCGTCTGGCGTTGCCGGTACCCGGTGACGTGCGCGGACTGGGTGGCAAGGGGCCGCTCTCGACGTGTGCGCTGCGGTCCGGCGAGGCGCTGGTGATCCCGTCCGTGCACATCGGGCTGGTGCCGAAGATCGTGGCGGACGGCGTGATGCGCTGGACCGTGTTCGACCTGCCGTCGTCCAACGGCCTGGAGCACATCCCGATCGGCGAGGCCGAGCACGGCCTGGGCGCGGCACTGCGCGAGGCGACGGCCGCGCTGGCGTCCCTCGACGTGGCCAAGCACCGGCCGAACGTGCGCAAGGAGATCGCCGACCTCGCGACCGCGAACTCACACCTGCCGTGGCCGGCCGCGATGCCGCCGCGCGCGTTGCGGGTGCTGCAGCGGGCCGCCGAGGTCGACGCGATCGTGCAGGTGGCCAGGTCGGACTCCCCCGGCGGCGCGATGTCGGCGTCGGCGATGTCGGCGCGGACCGACGCGCTCAAGCCGTTGTCGGAAGCGGTGCGGCGGGCCCGGTGCGCGGCGGTCGACGAGGCCGTGCGCGTGCTCGCGGACACCGGAGCCGGGCGCCACTAAGGCGTGCGCCTCCTCAGCGTCACGGCGCCCAGCACGAGCGCGAGGAGTCCGCACGCGGCCACGATCGCGAGGTTGCGCACCAACTCGCCGGTGATGTCGGACGACGTCGTCACGGCCGTGAGTGCGTCCACCGCGTACGACAAGGGCATGACGTTCGACAGCCACTCCAGCACGGGCGTCATCGACTCACGCGGTGCGAACAGCCCGCACAACAACACCTGCGGCATGACGAACAACGGCATGAACTGCACGGCCTGGAACTCAGTGCGTGCGAACGCGCTCGCGAACAGGCCCAACGCCGTGCCCAGCAGCGCGTCCAGCCCGGCGATGACCACGAGCAACCACACCGAGCCGCCGATCTCCAGGCCGAGCCACGACAGCGAGATCCCGACCGCGACCAGCACCTGGACCAGCGCCACGATCCCGAACGCCAGCGCGTAGCCGAACAGCAGGTCCAGCTTGGCGATCGGCATCGTCATGAGCCGTTCCAGCGTGGCCGTGGTGCGTTCGCGCAGGGTCGTGATCGACGTGACGATGAACATGATCGCGAACGGGAAGACCGCCAGCAGCGCCGGTGCGGCGCGGCTGAACGCCTGGTCGGAGTTGAAGACGAACCGCAGCAGGATCAGCAGCAACGACGGCATGAGCACCATCAACGCGACGGTGCGGCGGTCGTGGCGGAACTGGTTAAGGATGCGCGCGGTCGTGGCCAGCAGGATCGAGGTGTTCACGCCGCCTCCTTCGCCCGGACCAGCGAGAGGAACGCCTGCTCCAGGTCGCTCGTGTCGGTCGCCGACAGCAGCGCGGAGGGCGTGTCGTCGGCGAGGAACGCCCCGTCACGCATCAGCAGCAACCGCTCGCAGCGCGCGGCCTCGTCCATGACGTGGCTGGACACCAACAGCGCGACCCCGCGGTCAGCGAGCACGCGGAACAACATCCACAGCTCGTCGCGCAGCAACGGGTCGAGCCCGACGGTCGGCTCGTCCAGCACCAGCAACTCGGGTTTGCCGAGCAAGGCCACCGCGAGACTCGTCCGCGACAGCTCACCGCCGGACAACGACGACACGAGCTGCTCCTCGTGCCCGCCGAGCCCCACCTCGTCGATCACGCGCCGCACGTCGGACCGGGGAGCCCGCAGCACGGCGGCGAAGTACCTGAGGTTCTGCCCGACGGTGAGGTCGGCGTAGACGGACGGGCTCTGCGTCGCGTACCCGATCCGGTTGCGCAGCCCGGGACTGCCGGCGGGCGCACCGAGCACCGTGACCTCGCCGGACTCGACGATCTGGACGCCGACGACCGAGCGCAGCAGCGTGGTCTTGCCGCAGCCGGACGGGCCGAGGAGCCCCGTGACACTGCCCCGCGGGATCGTGCAGCTCACGTCCCGCAGGACCAGACGATTGCCCCGGCGGACCCGGAGCCCGGTGACCTCAACGGCCGCGGAACTGGTCATGAGACCAATTCTGCGCCCGTTGAAAAATCGCTGTCTAGCTTCGGACGGGCCTCTTGGCCGGTTCGCAACACAACGGCGCACACAGCGCGCCGTTCACCGTGCAGCCCGCCGCCGTGAAGTCCGACAGCTTCCGCATCGGAGCACCAGAGGTGTGTTCCGCGACCAGTTCGGTCACCAGCTCGGCGAACCGCGGGTCCGCGTTCGGGGTGGCGGCGCGGGCGAACTCCATGCCCAGCTCCTGTGCCCGGTCGCGGGCCTCGGTGTCGAGGTCCCAGACCACCTCGAGGTGGTCGGACACGAACCCGATCGGGCACACCACGACCCCGGTGACGCCCTTGGCGTGCAGCGCGTCGATGTGGTCGACGACGTCGGGCTCCAGCCACGGGATCTGCGGCGGCCCGGACCGCGACTGCCAGACCACGTCGTACTCGGTGATCCCCAGCTCGGCGGCGACCAGCCGGGAGGCCTCGACGACCTGACGCGAGTAGCGGTAGCCGCCCTCGGACGGCGGCCCGGCGGCCTTGTCGGCGGACACCGGCACCGAGTGCGCGGTGAAGACGAGCCGGTAGGAACCGGACAAAGAAGAAGCCGCGGCCCGGACACCGTCCGCGAACGCCGCCACGAACAGCGGGTGGTCGAAGAACTGGCGCAGCTTCACGAGTTCCGGACCGTCCGGCACGGCCTGCAGTGCCCGCACGATGTCCTCGTCGTACTGCCGGCACGCCGAATAGCCGCCGTACGCGCTCGTCGGGAAGACCAACGCCCTGCGAACGCCGTCGGCCTTCATCCGCGCGACGGTGTCCTCGACCATCGGGTGCCAGTTGCGGTTGCCGAAGTAGATCGGCAGCTCGAACCCGCGGGCCTTGACCGCCTCGATGGCTTCGAGGTTCAGGCGGTTGATCGGCGACACGCCGCCGAAGTGCTGGTAGTGGGCCTCGACCTCGTCCAGCCGCTCCGGCGGCACGCCACGTCCGCGGACCACGTTCTCCAGGAAGGGGCGGACGTCCTGGGGACCTTCCGGACCGCCGAAGGACAGCCAGAGCAGCGCATCGAAACTCACCGCTCCATCCAATCAGACGCCTGATCGCCCCACACGACGAGCCGCCCTCGCCGTCACAAACGACACGCGGGGCCCTTTCGTACTACGAGACAGTACGAAAGGGCCCCGCGTGCGGCAGCCCAGGCGGGCTAGAGACCGAGGAAGTGCACGCCACCGTCGACGAACACCATCGAGCCCGTGGTGGCCGGGAACCAGTCGGACAGCAGGCCGCACACGGACTTCGCGACCGGCGTCGGGTCGTCCACGTCCCACGAGAGAGGAGCCTTCTCGCCCCACATCTTCTCCAGCTCGGCGAAGCCGGGGATGGACTTCGCGGCCATGGTGCGCACCGGGCCGGCCGAGATCAGGTTCACGCGGATGCCGTCCGGGCCGAGCTCACGCGCCATGTAGCGGTTGATCGACTCGAACGCCGCCTTCGCCGCGCCCATCCAGTTGTAGGCGGGCCACGCCTGGCGGGCGTCGAAGTCCAGGCCGACGACCGACGAGCCGTGCGACAGCATCGGGCGTACGGCCTGCACGAGCGCCTTGTACGAGTACGCCGACACGTGCATCGCGACCGAGACGTCCTCCCACGGGGCATCCATGAAGGGCGCGCCGAGGCAGCTCTGCGGGGCGAAGCCGATGGCGTGCACGACGCCGTCGAGGCCGTCGACGTGCTCACCGACGCGCTCGGCCAGCGTGTCCAGGTGCTCGGGGTTCTGCACGTCGAGCTCGACCACGGGCGCGGGCTTGGGCAGGCGCTGGGCGATGCGCTGCACGAGGCTCATCCGGCCGAACCCGGTCAGCACGACCTCGGCGCCCTGTTCCTGGGCGACGCGTGCGACGTGGAAGGCGATCGACGCGTCGGTGATCACACCGGTGATCAGCAGTCGCTTGCCTTCGAGCAGTCCGGTCACTTGATCCAACCCTTTCCCGAGAAGAAGAACAGAAGTCTGAAGAAGCTCAGTGGCCCATGCCGAGGCCGCCGTCGACCGGCAGCACGGCACCGTTGATGTAGCCGGCCTCGTTCGCGGCGAGGAACGTGACGGCGCGCGCGATCTCGTCGGCGGCACCGTAACGACCGGCCGGGATCTGCTGCAGCGCGGCCTCGCGGACGGCCTGGGGCAGCTCGTTGGTCATGTCCGTGGTGACGAAGCCGGGCGTGACGACGTTCGCGGTGATGTTGCGCGAGCCCAGTTCCAGGGCGATCGAGCGCGCCATGCCGACCATGCCGGCCTTGGACGCCGCGTAGTTCACCTGGCCCGCGCCGCCGGTGAGGCCCACGACCGACGAGATGAAGACGATGCGGCCGAACTTCTTGCGCAGCATGCCGCGGGAGGCGCGCTGGGCGAACCGGAACGCGCCGGTCAGGTTCGCGTCGACGACCTGGGTGAACTGCTCCTCGCTCATGCGCAGCAGCAACGTGTCCTGGGTGATGCCCGCGTTGCACACCAGCACCTCGACCGGGCCGTGCGCCGCCTCGACCTCGGTGAACGCGGCGTCGATCTCCTCCGAGTTCGTCACGTCGCACTTCACGCCGAGCAGGCCTTCGGGAGCACCGGACCCGCGGTGCGTCACCGCGACCTTGTCGCCCTGCGCCGCGAACGCCTGCGCGATCGCGAGGCCGATGCCGCGGTTGCCTCCGGTGACCAGAACGGACCGACTCACTAGCTCTCCTGAGAATCGCTGCTGGTTGACCGGGTGAGGCTATCGGCTACCGGCAGGTAGTCCGGCATCGGCGGAGCCATGTCACATCCATCCAGGCATGATCGGGTGATGCGGGCCTTTCTCGACCGACTCCGCCGTGACGTGGACGGCGACGTCCTCGACGACCCGGCCAGCCGGGCCCTGTACTCGGCGGACGCCTCGAACTACCGGCACGTGCCACGGGTGATCGTCCGTCCACGCACGACGGACGCGGTGGTCGCGGCCGTCGGGCTGGCCGCCGAACACCGCGTGCCGATCACCAGCCGCGGCGCCGGGACGTCCATCGCGGGCAACGCGTGCGGCACCGGTCTGGTGATCGACTTCAGCCGGTACCTGAACTCGTTCGAGATCTCCGGCGACCGCGCATTCGCCCAGCCGGGCGCGGTGCTCGACCGGATCAATGCGAACGCCGGCGACTTCCTCTTCGGGCCGGACCCGTCCACGCACTCGCGTTGCACGATCGGCGGGATGATCGGCAACAACGCGTGCGGCGCGCACTCGGTGAAGTGGGGCAAGACCAGCGAGAACGTCGCGAACCTGCACGTGCTCACGGCGGACGGCCGCACGTTCGAGACCGCGAACCCGCCCGAGTTCGCCCTCCCGTCCTTCGACCCGGAGTGGTTTCCCGGGCTCAGCCGCCGGGTCAGCGGGTACGCGCTGGACGCCCCGACGCTGACGCAGCAGCTGGTCGGCACCGAGGGCACCTGCGTCGTGCTGCTGGGCGCGGAACTGCAGCTGGTGCGCAGGCCGGAACGCCGAGTCCTGGTCGTGCTCGGGTTCGCGGACACCTACGACGCCGCCGACCAGGTCACCCAGATCGAGGACGCGCTCGCGGTCGAGGGCATCGACGAGGCGTTGGTGCGCAACGTCCGAGTGCGTCCTGACCTGCCGGAGGGTCGCAGCTGGCTGTTCGTCGAGGTCGAGGACGACCCCGAGCGCGTCGCCAAGATCACCAAGAACTCGATGATCATCCACGATCCCGTGCAGCAGCGGGCGCTGTGGCGGATCCGGGAGGACGGCGCCGGGCTCGCGACCCGGATGCCGGACGGCGGCGAGGCGTGGTCGGGCTGGGAGGACGCGGCCGTGCCACCGGAGCGGCTCGGCACCTACCTGCGCGAGTTCGATCAACTGCTGGCGCGCTACGGCCGCCGCGGCATCACCTACGGCCACTACGGCGAGGGCTGCCTGCACGTCCGGATCGACTTCGACCTGGCCGCCGGCCACCGCGCGTTCCTGGAGGACGCGGCCGATCTCGTGGTGAGCCACGGCGGCAGCCTGTCCGGCGAGCACGGCGACGGCCAGGCGCGGTCCGAGCTGCTGAGCCGGATGTACCCGCCCGCGGCGATCAAGGCGTTCCAGGACTTCAAGCACGCCTTCGACCCGGCGAACCTGCTCAACCCCGGCCGGATCGTGCAGCCGGTGAAGCTCGACGACGACCTCAGGGTTCTCGTGGCACCGCCGAGGATTCCGACGCGCGCGGAGTTCGCGAGCGACACCCGGCGGTGCGTCGGCGTGGGCAAGTGCCTGAACACCAAGGGCGGCGTGATGTGCCCGAGCTACCGGGTGACGCGCGAGGAGAAGCACTCGACGCGCGGCCGCGCGCACCTGCTGTTCGAGATGCTCGCGGGTGACGTGATCAAGGACGGCTGGCGCTCGCCCGAGGTCGCCGAGGCGCTGGACCTCTGCCTGGGGTGCAAGGGCTGCAAACGCGACTGCCCGGTCGACGTCGACATGGCGAGCTACAAGGCGGAGTTCCTGCACGAGCACTACAAACGCCGGCTGCGACCGCGCTCGCACTACGCGATGGGCTGGCTGCCGACCTGGCTGAAGTACGGGCTGGTCAACAGGTTCACGGCGAAGTTCGGCAGGTTCGCCGGGATCACGCCGGAACGCGCGCTGCCCACCCCGACCACGCCCCTGGTCCGTCAGCTGCACCCCCTCGGCGAGGGTGACCCGGTGCTGTTGTTCCCCGACACGTTCACGAACTTCTTCGAGCCGGGCATCGGCCTCGACGCCGCGAACGTGCTGGCACATCTGGGAAACCGCGTCGAGATCCCGTCCGCGAACGTCTGTTGTGGACTGACATGGCACTCGACCGGCCAGCTCCCGAAGGCCCGCCGGGTCGTCGAACGCACGGCACGGGCGTTGCTGCCGTGGACTCGTGAAGGTGTTCCGGTGATCGGTCTGGAACCGAGCTGCACGGCGTTCCTGCGCGCGGAGGCCCCGAAGCTGTCGGACGACCCGGCGGTACACGCGCTCGCCAAGGCCACGAGGACCTTCGCCGAGCACGTCGGCCCGAAACTGCCGTCACTGGAAGGGTCCCGGGACGCCGTCGTGCAGACCCACTGCCACCAGTACGCGGAACTGGGCTTCGAACCCGACCGCGAGGTGATGGCGAAGGCGGGCCTGCGGCCGAAGATCGTCGAGGGATGTTGCGGCCTCGCCGGGAACTTCGGCTTCGAGCGAGGCCACTACGACGTCTCGATCGCGTGCGCGGAACAGGACCTGCTACCGGCGTTGCGCGCCGACGCCGACGCGTTGGTGATCGCGGACGGCTTCAGCTGCCGCACGCAGATCCGCCACACCACCGATCGCAGGCCCGTTCACCTGGCCAGCGTGCTGGCCGCCCTAATCGCGGTCGAGGACTGAGTCCTTCGAGGTCTCGCGCATGAACCCGTACACCAGCAACGAGATCAGCACGCACCCGGCGACGTAGTAGAAGAACACCTCCTCCATGCCGGCCTGCTTGAACCACAACGCCACGTACTCGGCCGTGCCGCCGAAGATCGCCACGGTCAGCGCGTACGGCAGCCCGACGCCCAGCGCGCGGATGTTCGTCGGGAACAGCTCGGCCTTCACGATCGCGTTGATCGACGTGTACCCGGTGACGATCACCAGCCCGCCGAGCATCAGCAGGAACGCCGGGAACGCCTCGGAAGTCTTCGCCAGCGTCGACAACAGCGGCACCGTGGCCAGCGTGCCGAGCACCCCGAACCCGAGCAGCAGCGGACGGCGGCCGATCCGGTCGGACAACGCGCCCGCGATCGGCTGCAGCACCACGAACACCAGCAGCGCGGCGAAGTTGATCCAGCTGACCGTCGCGGCGTCGATCTTGCTGGTGTTCACCATGAACTTCTGCAGGTAGGTCGTGAACGTGTAGAACGCGACCGTGCCACCCAAGGTCAGACCGACGACGAGCAGGCACTCCTTGGGGTGCCGCAGCAACGCCCTGAACGTGCCCTTCTCCGGATTCTCCTTCTGCTTCTCGAAGTTCTCCGACTCGTCCATCCCGCGGCGCAGCCACATCACGACGATCGCGCCGGTCGCCCCGATGACGAACGCGATCCGCCAGCCCCACTCCATCATCTCGGGCTTGGACAGGAACTGCTGCAACACGATCTGCACGCCCAGCGCCACCAGCTGACCGGCCGTCAGCGTCACGTACTGGAAGCTGGAGTAGAAACCGCGCCGCGCGGGAGAGGCCACTTCGGACAGATAGGTCGCCGAGGTCGCGTACTCACCACCGACCGACAACCCCTGCAACAACCGCGCGAGCACCAGCAGAACCGGCGCGGCCACCCCGATCGTGGCGTACGACGGCGTCAGCGCGATGATCAGTGAACCCAACGCCATCAGCGTCACGGACAGCGTGAGCGCGGCCCGCCGGCCGTGCCGGTCGGCGTAGCGGCCGAGCAGCCACCCGCCCAGCGGCCGCATCAGGAAGCCGACGGCGAACACGGCCGCGGTGTTGAGCAGCTGCGCGGTCTGGTCGCCCTTCGGGAAGAACGCGGCCGCGAAGTAGATGCTGAACGCGGTGTACGCGTACCAGTCGTACCACTCGATCAAGTTGCCGACTGATCCGCGCAGCACGTTCGCCACCACTCGGCGTTCGCTGCTCTTCTCCTGAACCACTGTCATGCCCGACACCATCTCGGCGCGCGGACACCCGTCACAACCTGGGCAGAGTCATCTTTACAGTCACTTAGGCGCGTCGCCACGCGCAGGAAACAGACGTCATGGCCGATACTGCTCGAATGCGGGTGCTGTTGGTCGAAGACGACGACGGTGTGGCGAACGCCCTGGTGGAGGCACTGCGGGCGAACGGGCACCGGCCCGCGCGCGTGCGCAGAGGCGCCGACGCGTTGATCGCCCACCGCGACGCGGACGTGGTGCTGCTCGACCTCGGCCTGCCCGACCAGGACGGTCTGGAGGTGCTGCGCAAGCTCCGCAAGATCGACCCGGTGCCGGTGCTCGTGCTGACCGCGCGCGGCGACGAACGCACGGTGGTGCGGGGACTCCGGCTCGGCGCGGACGACTACCTGGTCAAACCGGTGCGGCTGGCCGAGTTGCTGGCCCGCATCGACGCGGTGGCGCGCAGGAGTGCGGCGCGGTCGCAGGAACCGGACGACGTCGTGCGGGTGTCCGATGTGGAGATCGACCTGCAGAGCCGCCAGGTCCTGGTCGGCGGGCGGGAGATCTCGTTGACCACCAAGGAGTTCGACGTGCTGGCGGTGCTGGCCAGAAGGCCTGGCACGGCGGTCAGCCGGCAGCAGCTGATGGACGAGGTGTGGGGCAACGCGTTCGTGGCGGTGTCGCGGACCCTGGACGTTCATCTGACGCAGCTGCGCGCCAAGCTCGACCGGCCGGGTTTGCTGCACACGATCCGCGGTTTCGGCTACCGGCTCGGTGAATAGATGCGGCAACGGCTTCTGTTGGTGCTGCTGCTCTTCTCGCTCTCGGCCGTGACCGCGTTCGCCTTCCCGCTGCTCATGAGCACCGCCTCCGAGCGCACCCAGCAGTTCGTGATCAGCCGCACGGCCGACATGGACCGCTTCGCCACCCTGCCCGCCGACGCCGTGGTGTCGGAGGCGTTGCGGCACACCGAGATCTACGGCGAGGAGATCGTGGTCGTCGACGCGGCGGGCGAGCCCGTGGTCGAGGCCGGCATGAAGGTCGCCGAGGTCTCGGCCCAGATCGACGCCGCCCTGCGCAACCAGCCCGCCGCGCCCGTGCCGACCGTGCTGCCGTGGAGCGGCGGCGACGTCCTGTTCGCCCGTCCCGTCGGCACCGGCACGAAGGTCGCGGGCGCCGTGGTCATGCGGGCCTCGACCCGCGTCGCCGCCCTGGACGTGGCACGCCGGTGGGCGTTCGTGCTGGCCGGAGCGTTGCTGGCGGCCTGTGCCTGCGTGCTCCTGGCGCTGGTGGTGGCACGGTGGTTGCTGCGGCCGTTGAAAGAACTCGACCGGGGTGTCCGGGCGGTCGCCGAGGGCCAGCGACGGACGCACGTGGCCGACACCGCGGGACCGGCCGAGCTGCGGGCGTTGTCGGAGTCGTTCAACCGCATGTCCGATGCCGTCGCGGAGGCCGCCGACCAGCAACGACGGCTGATCGCCGACGCCTCGCACCAGCTGCGCAACCCGATGGCGGCGTTGCGGCTGCGAGTGGACATGCTGCCGCAGAACGGTTCCCTGCTCACCGAGGTCGAACGCCTGGAGTCGTTGCTGGACGGACTCCTGGCGCTGGCGTCGGCGGAGAGCACCGCCACCGAACGCGCGGCGGGCGGCGTCGAACCCGAGCTCGCCGACCTGCAGGTCGTGGCGCACGACCGGGTCGACGCGTGGCGCGCGGCGGCTCAGGCCGAAGGCGTCACGATCTCCGTCGACGACCGGGCACCCGGACTCGTGCGGTGCGCGGTGTCGGATCTGGCGCAGGTGCTGGACGTGTTGCTGGACAACGCCATCAAGTACGGCGGGTCCGAGATCACCGTGGTGTGCGACCGGGCGACGCTGACCGTGCGGGACAACGGCGCCGGACTGTCCGAAGAGGACATGGAGCGAGCCACGGAACGGTTCTGGCGCGGTGACGACTCCCAGCGCGGCACCGGCCTCGGGCTGGCGATCGCGGACCGGATCGTGACCGCGCACGACGGAACCCTGACACTGCACACCGATGGTGGACTGGTCGTGACGGTCGAGCTGCCGAAGGAGCCGTTGTTGTGAAACGCCGGACCTTCCTGCTGGGCGCGCTGGTTCTCACCGCGTGCGGGACGAGCGAACCCAGCGGCACCATCAGGATCGCGGGCGGTGAGCCCGGCGGCTTCTACCACGACTTCGCCGCCCTGCTGTCCCGCCTCTCCCCCAGCCCGCTGACCATCACCCCGATCCAGACCGGCGGCAGCGCCGACAACCTCGAACACCTCCGCGAAGGCACCGCCGACCTCGGCCTGACCCTGAGCGACAGCGCCCACCTGGAGTCCGGCCTCGTCGCGCTGGGCCGCGTCTACGAGAACTACCTGCAGCTCGTGGTCCTCGCCGACTCCCCGTACCGCACCGCCGCCGACCTGATCGGCAAACCGGTCTCGCTGGGCGCCGCCGGCTCCGGTGCCGCGCTGCAGGGCGAACGGCTCGCGCTGGGCGTGCAGGAACAGCACTACCCGCTGCGCAACGCCGTCGACGCCCTGAAAGCCGGCGAGATCGCCGCGCTGCTGTGGTCCGGCGGCGTCCCCACTCCGGAACTCGCCAAGGCCAGCGGCATCCGGCTGCTGCCGCTCGACACCTACCTGCCGAGGCTGCGGCAGGACTACGGCAGGGTCTACGAACGTGTCGACGTGCGCATGGGCGTGTACGGCTCGCCGGTCGACGTCCCCACGATCGGCACCCCGAACCTGTTGGTGTGCCGGCCGGACCTGAGCGACGACTACGCGGGCGCCGTCGTGCGGCTGCTCGTCGCCAAGGCCGCCGAACTCGTGCCGGAGCAGGCGCTCGGCACCCAGTACCTCGACGTGCGCAGTCTCATCGACACGGGCAAAGTGCCGTTGCATCCAGGTGCGGCGGCGGAATACCGGAGGCTTCACGGATGATCATCACGATGGCGTCGATCTCGCTGGACGGCTTCATGGAGGGGCCGGACCACGACATCAGCTGGCACCAGGTCGACAACACGATGCACGAGTACTTCAACGTCGAGCTCGCCCGGATGAGCCGGTTCATCGACGGCCGGCGCAACCACGAGACGATGCTCGAAGCGTGGCCGCACACCGACGACCACCCCGAGTGGCCGAAACCGATGCACGACTTCGGCCGGATCTGGCGGGAGATGCCCAAGATCGTCTACTCGCGGACGCTCGACGAGACGGCCGAGTGGAACACCGTGGTCAAGCGCGAGATCGACCCGGACGAACTCCGCGCGCTGCCCGGCGACAGCATGGTCGGCGGCGCACAGCTGGTGGGGTCGTTCTTCGAGCTCGACCTGATCGACGAGGTCCGCCTCTACGTCAACCCGGTCGCGCTCGGCAGCGGCACGCCGTTCTTCAAGCAGCCGAAAGCCCTGGCGCTGGGGAGCACCAGGGCTTTCGACAACGGTGTCGTGGAGCTGATCTACGGCAGGCCCTAGGGAAGTCTCTGCCCCAGCAGGAGAGCCGCCGCGGCCGCGAACATCGCCGTCATGGTGCCGAGCAACAGCCACGGCTTCGACGCGTCCGCCTGCTTCTTCTCGTAGCCGATCTGCTCGCCGAGCGTGTCGTACACCCGGCGCAGCTCCTCGGCGGAGGCGGCCTTGAAGAACTCGCCACCGGAGAGCTTCGCGATCTCCTTCATCGAGTCGTCGTCGACCGGCACGGACTGCTGCCGGCCCTCGATGTCGACCACGCCGTCCTCGGTGCCGAACGAGATCGTGGAGATCGGGATCCCGGCCTTCTTCGCGTCCTCCGCCGCGTCGAAGGCCTTGCGGGTGCCGACGGTCTCCTTGCCGTCCGTCATCAGCACGATGCGGGCGGGCGGCGGGCCCTCGGCGCCGCCGACGACCTTGCCGAACGAGTCGATCGACGCCATCGCGGCCACCAGCGCGTCACCGGTCGCGGTCGACTGGGCGAGCTTGAGCCCGTCGATCGACTGCGTGACGGCCGCGCGGTCCGTCGTCGGCGCCACCAGCACGGTGGCCGAGCCGGCGAACGAGATCAGGCCCAGGTTGATGCCAGGGGTGAGGCCCTCGGCGAACGACTTGGCGGCCACCTGCGCGGCCTCCAGCCGGGACGGCTTCACGTCCGTGGCCTTCATCGACAGCGACACGTCGACCACGAGCATCACGGTCGCCCGGTTGCGCGGCACCCGTTGCTCGGACGTCGGCCCGGCCAGGGCCACCGTCAGCAACGCGAGCGCCGCCAGCAGGAACGCCGCCGGGACGTGCCGCGACCAGCGTTCCCGTTTGGGTGCGACCTTCTCCAGCAGCTCCAGGTTCGTGAACCGCAGCACCCGCTTGCGCCGGATCCGTTGCGCCACCACGTATCCGGCGGTGAGCAGCGCGACGCCGATCAGCAGCAGGAACCACCACGGGGCGACGAAGTTCGAGAAGCTCACGCGACACCCCCAGACCAGCGGCGCTTGCGCGCCACCACGAAACGAACGGTGTCCGCGATCCAGTCCGAGTCGGTGCGCAGCACCAGGTGCCCGGCGCCCGCACGCCGCAGCCCCGCCGCCACCTCGGCCCGGTGTTCCGCGGCCGCCGCGTTGAACTCCTTGCGCAGCAACGCCGACGCGGTCACCTCGCGCTGCCGTCCGCTCTCCGGGTCGGACAGCACGACGGTGCCGACCTCGGGCAGGTCGACGTCACGCGGGTCCACGACCTCGATGGCGACGAGCTCGTGCCGTGCGGACAGCGCACGCAACGGCCGCTGCCACTCCATGCCGCCGAGGAAGTCCGAGACCACCACGATCAGCCCACGACGGCGCGGCGGACGGCGCAGCTGCTCCAGCAGTGCGGCCAGGTCGCCGCGCGTGCCCTCGCCCGCGCGGGGGATCTCGGCGATCTTGCGGATCATCCCGCGCGCGTGGGCGAGCCCGCCCCGAGCGGGGATCCGCAGGTTGTCCGCACCCGTCGACACGGCCGCGCCGATGCGGTTGCCGCCACCGCGGGTCAGGTGCGCGACCGCCGCCGTGGCGGCGATGACCAGGTCGCGCTTCTCGCAGGCCGCGGTGCCGAAGTCGAGCGACGGCGACAGGTCGATCGCCATCCACGTCTCCAGCTCGCGGTCGGCGACCGTCTCCCGGATGTGCGGCACGGTGGTGCGAGCGGTGACCGCCCAGTCCATCCGGCGCACGTCGTCGCCGGGCTGGTAGGCCCGCGCCTCACCCGGCTCGGAACCCGGCCCCGGCACCAGGCCGAGGTGGTTGCCCTGCAGCAGGCCGTCGAGGCGCCGCCGCACGTCGAGCTCCAGCATGCGCAGTGCGGCTTCCATCCGGACGCCGTGCAGCACGGGCGGCGCCCACGAGGGGCGCTCCTCGGCGGTCTTGTCCCGACTCACTGCCTACCAGCCGCAACCGGCTGCTGCGGACGGGCCGACACCTGCGGCAACGGCACGATCTGCAGCACGCGCGTGATGATGTGGTCGATCGGCACGCCGTCGGCCAGCGCGTCGTACGAGAGCACCAGGCGGTGGCGCAGCACGTCCGGGACGACGTCCACGACGTCCTGCGGCAGCACGTAGTCACGACCGCGGACCAGCGCGAGGCCACGCGCGGCGGCGATGATGCCGAGCGACGCACGCGGCGAGGCACCGTAGGCGACCCAGCCGGCGACGTCGGTGAGGCCGTGCTCGCCCGGCGCGCGGGTCGCGATCACCAGGCGCACCACGTAGTCGACGAGAGCGTGGTGGACGAAGACCCGCGACGCCACGCCCTGCAGGCGCACCAGTTCCTCGGGCGAGAGGACCTGGCTCGGCACCGGCGCCTCGACGCCCATGCGGTAGACGATCTCGCGCTCTTCCTCGGCCGTGGGGTACTCGACCTGGATCTTGAACAGGAACCGGTCGCGCTGCGCCTCCGGCAGCGGGTACACGCCCTCGTTCTCGATCGGGTTCTGCGTCGCCAGCACCAGGAACGGGTTCGGCATCGGGAACGTCTTGCCGCCGATGGACACGTGCCGTTCGGCCATGACCTCGAGCATCGCCGACTGCACCTTGGCGGGCGCGCGGTTGATCTCGTCGGCGAGCACGAAGTTCGCGACGACCGGGCCGAGCTCGGTGTCGAACGCCTCGCTGGACTGGCGGTAGATGCGGGTGCCGAGGATGTCGGCGGGCACCAGGTCGGGCGTGAACTGCACGCGCGAGAACGAGCCGCCGACCACGCGGGCGAACGTCTCGACGGCGAGCGTCTTCGCGACACCCGGCACACCTTCGAGCAGCAGATGGCCCTTGGCCAGCAGACCCACGAGCATCCGCTCGACGAGCCGGTCCTGGCCGACGATGACCCGCTTCACCTCGAACACGGTGCGTTCGAGCAGCTGGGCGTCACGAGCCGGGGTGACGGGCGCCGATGCGTTCGGCGTTGCCTCGGCGGCGGGCTCGGTCACGTGCGGGCCTCCATGCGGAACAGGGTTTACCGATTGTGGAACAGTCTTACTCCTCGCCTGTTCAACCGCTGTGAAGGGTGTCCAGGTCGGCGGGTGTGTCGACGTCGCGCGCCTCACCGGGCAAAGCGGACACTTCGACGGGGTCGAGCCGGAGAAGAGTCTTGCGCAGCGGCAGGTTCCGCGGCTCTTCGGGGAGGGCTTCGCGCAGCTCGGCTGCGTTCCAGCAACCGATCAGCCACTGCACGCGATCGTCCTTGAGCACGGCGTTGCGGCCGGCGGCGCGCAGTCTCGTGATGGTGTCTTTGGTGAGACCGGGCTGATCCACGGCGAGCACCACGACCCAGTCCTCGGTGATCTTCTCCAGGCCGGCGGCCAGACCGGCGAGCGGACCACCGCCGGGCGGGTCCTCGCGCGCCCAGACGACTCCCGGAATTTCCTTCTCCGGTCCCACAACGACTTTCTGCGCGGCATCGTCCACAACGGACAGCACGTGGTCGAGCAACGTCGCGTCCCGGTAGGACAGCGCCGCCTTGTCGACGCCACCGAGCCGTTCGCCCTTGCCGCCGGTGAGAATGATCACCGCGTACGTCATGAGCGCCCCCTGATGTGTGCCGCGACGCCTTCCAGGAACAGGTGCAGGCCGAAGTCGAAGTCCGCCCCGATGTCCTCCACGTCGAGGACGTCGTCCATGTCGAACACGCCGGCGTCGACGACCTTGGCGAGCGAGGGCATCCTGCGGGGGTCGACCACCTCGCGCAGCATCTGCCCGTACTGGTGGTTGAACCGCGCCGGGTCCTCCTCGAAGCCCTTGGCCAGGGTGAAGTTCAATCGCGCCTCACCCTGCACGAACGTCGACAGGCCCATCACGACACCGATCTTCTCCCCCGGCTCCAGCGGCAGACCTTCGAGGGCACTGAGCGCGCTGTCGAGCCAGGCGAGGTTCTTCGGGCCGGCCGGCGGGCCGCTGATCGGGATCTGCAGGAACCACGGGCGCCTGCGGATGGCCGTGAGCACCGCTTTCGCCCAGAACCCGAGCTGGTCGCGCCAGTCACCGTCCGGTAGCGGAGGCGGTTGTTCCATCGCCGAGTCCCACATCAACGCGAGCAGCTCGTCCTTGCTCTTCACGTGCCGGTAGAGCGCCATCGTGGCGTT
This sequence comes from Lentzea alba, assembly GCF_011067745.1. GTDB lineage: Bacteria > Actinomycetota > Actinomycetes > Mycobacteriales > Pseudonocardiaceae > Lentzea > Lentzea alba. The sequence goes on along the minus strand of NZ_JAAMPJ010000004.1, from coordinate 478,796 downwards.
GCCCATCTCCGCCGCGACGCGAGCCATCGAGACGGCGGCGAGCCCCTCGGCGTCCGCGATCGCGATGGCTGCCCTCGTGATGTCGGCGGCGTCGATGGTCGGCTTGCGCCCCCTCTTCATGACACTAGTCAAACAGATGCGTATGTCGTACGCTAATTCAGGTTTTGCGTATGAGATACGCATAAAGGGGGTTCGATGATCGTCGAGACAGAGGATCTGACGAAGAGGTACGGCTCGCAGACCGTGCTCAAAGGCCTGGACCTGAAGGTGGCGGAGGGGTCGGTGCTCGCCCTGCTCGGGCCGAACGGGGCCGGCAAGACCACCGCGATCCGCATCCTGAGCACGCTGACCAGGCCTGATGGCGGTTCGGCGCGGGTGTGCGGGTTCGACGTGGTGCGGGAGGCCGCCGCGGTGCGCGGCGTGATCAGCCTGACCGGCCAGTACGCGGCCGTGGACGAGGAACAGACCGGCCGGGAGAACCTGGCCATGATCGCTCGGCTCCGACGTTTTGCCAGGTCAACGGCTCACGCAAGGGCGTTGGAGTTGCTGGAGCGGTTCGATCTGGTCGACGCGGCGGACCGGCGGGTGCGCACCTACTCCGGCGGCATGCGGCGGCGGCTGGACCTCGCGATGAGCCTGGTCGCGCGGCCGCGGCTGCTGTTCCTGGACGAGCCGACGACCGGCCTCGACCCGGTGAGCCGCACGACGATGTGGGACGCGATCGGCGACCTGGTGCGCGACGGCGTGACGATCTTCCTCACCACCCAGTACCTGGAGGAGGCCGACCGCCTCGCCGACCGGATCGTGGTGCTGCACAACGGAGAGGTCGCCGCGGACGGCACCGCGGACGCGTTGAAGAACTCGGTCGGCGGCACTCGCCTGGATCTGACTTTCGGATCTTTTGAGGACGCTTCGCGCGCTCAGGCCGTGGTCGGTGGAGTGGTGGACGGACTGAGGTTGAGCGTGCCGTCCGACGGCAGCGCGGCACATCTGCACCGGGTGCTGGACGATCTGCTGGCGGCACGGGTGAGCGTCTTGCGGGTGTCCACGCACCGCCCGACGCTGGACGACGTCTTCACCTCGTTGACAGCGGTGGCCGCATGACCGCCTCGCTGACGATGGCCGGCCGCAGCATCCGGCTGAGCCGCCGCAACCTCGACCTCGTGATCATGGCGATCATGTTGCCGGTGCTGCTGATGGCGTTGTTCGTGTACGTCTTCGGCGGCGCGATCAGCGCAACGGCGTCCTATGTGGACTACGTGGTGCCCGGCATGGTCGTGCTGTGCACCGGCTACGGCGCCAGCTCCACCGCGATGTCGGTGGCCGACGACATGAAGAAGGGCGTCGTCGACCGCTTCCGCTCGATGCCGATCAGCAGCTTCGCCGTGCTCACCGGCCACGTCACCGCGTCCGTCGCCCGCAACGCCGTGGCCACGTTCGCGGTCGTGCTGGTCGCTCTGCTGATGGGCTTCCGGCCGTCGGCCTCGCTGGGCTCGTGGGTCCTCGCGATGGGTCTGCTGCTGCTCTACGTGCTCGCGCTGTCGTGGCTCGCGGCCGGCGTCGGCGTGATCGCGCGGACCGTCGAGTCCGCGAGCCTGCTGGGGTTCTTCATGCTGTTCCTGCCGTACCTGAGCAGCGCGTTCGTGCCGGTCTCGACCATGCCCGCGTGGCTGCGCGTGGTGAGCGAACACCAGCCCATCACGCCGGTCATCGAGACCGTGCGGGCGCTGCTGAACAGTCAGCCCGCGTCGTCCGGCTGGCTCGCGCTGGCGTGGTCGGGCGGCTTGTTGGTGGTGGCTTTCGGGTGGGCGACCTGGTTGTTCAGCCGGATCAGCCGTCGTTGAGGTGCAGCGCGTCGAGGCGGGCGAGCTCCTCGGGGGTGAGCCGGAGCTCGCCCGCCTCGACGTTCTGCTTCAGGTGCTCCGGGTCGCCCGTGCCGGGGATGACCAGCACGTGCGGTCCCCTGGCCAGCGTCCAGGCCAGCCGGACCTGGGCGGGCGAGGCGCCGTGGGCCCGCGCGATCTCGGTGACCTCGGCGTCCTCCTGCTGCCCACCGGCCTCCCTGGCGGCCCCGGTGAGCGCGAAGAACGGCACGAACGCGACGCCGCGCTCACCGCACACGCCGATGAACTCGTCCTGCTCCGGGTGATGCCCCAGTCCGTACGAGTTCTGCACGCACACGACCTCGGCGATCCGCTGCGCCTGGTCGAGGTGGTGCGGCTTGACGTTCGACAACCCGAGGTGCCGGACCAGCCCGTCCTGCCGCAGCCGCGCGAGCTGCTCGAAGTGGGCGCTGATGTCGTCGAGCCCGCTCACCCGCAGGTTGACCACGTCGAGGTGGTCCCGCCCGAGCTGCCGCAGGTTCTCCTCCACCTGTCCGCGGAGCTGCCCCGGCGTGGCGAGCGGCAGCCACTCCCCCTGCGGCGTGCGGCTGGGCCCGACCTTGGTGACGATCACCAGGTCCTCACGATACGGCGCGAGCGCACTGTTGATCAGCTCGTTCGCGGACCTCGTGGCGGAGAAGTAGAACGCGGCGGTGTCGATGTGGTTGACGCCCAGCTCGACCGCTTTGCGCAACACCCCGATCGCCTGCGCGCGGTCCCGCGGTCTCGCCTCCGGGTCGAACGCGCCTCCCTGCTGCGGCAGCCGCATCGCGCCGAAGCCGACCCGGTTCACGGTCAGGTCACCCAGTCGCCACGTCACCCCGACCACTGTGCCAGCCTTGGTGTCGTGGATCTGTTCACCCTCGACGAAGCCAAGGCCGAGCTCGCCCGGTTGCTGCCGGTCCTGGACGAGATCGTCCGCCTGCGCGCCGACGCGGCCGAACTCGGCGCCGGTTCCTCGTCGCTGGGCGGCCTGCCGGAGTTCAAGGCCGCGCAGGCCCGGCTGGACGAGCTGCTGGAGTCCGTCCAGAAGACCGGTGCCGAGCTGAAGGGCTTCGCGCCGTTGCTCGTCGACTTCCCCTCCTCGATGGACGGTGTGCCGGTGTTGTTGTGCTGGCTGGAGGGCGACCGGGAGCTCGGCTGGTACCACCGGGCCGATCTGGGGTTCGCGGGCCGCCGCCGGCTCTAGGGCGCGAGGAAACCCGCGACCAGCAGCACACCGATCAACCCGGCGATGAGCCCCAGCGCCACCAGGTAGTGCTTCGCGGTCGAGCGACCGGGCATGCGGTGCAGGATGATCCCCGCCGCCAGCGTCAGGGCGCCCGCGATCGGCGCCAGCGCCCGCCACGCCTTGTCCCACGTGAACGGCAGGTAGTCGTCCGCGCCGTACAGCGACAGGATCAGCGCGGGCAGACCGAGCCCGGCGGCCGCGGCGGCGGCGAGCATGTTGAACCGTTGCTGCGCCTCGCCTTCCTGCGCGACGGCGAACGTCGACACGCTGCTCAGCAACGACTGCAGCCGGGTGAGCTCGTCGCCGAGCTCGGCGTCCATGACCTCGCAGTGCCGCACCACCCCCGGGATCTTGACCTCGCGCAGCGCGACGCGGGCGTGGTCACGGGCGCGGCTGAACGCGATCGACAGCTCCAGCAGCTGGGCCATCACCAGCCGCAGCGCGGTGTTCCTGCGCTGTGCCAACAGGTCCGCCACCTGGCGTTCCATCTCGTACCGAAGTCCCCGCAGCTGGGCGACGGCGTTGCGCGACCCCTCGGTGACGGCCTTCGCGATGACGCCGGCCTTGCCGTTGTCGGGAACCAGGTGGCCGGGGTGCTTCAGCAGCTCGGCCACGTCGTCACCGTCCCACTTTTCCCGGTGCCAGCCGCCGTTCTCACTCCAGGCCGCGCGGACCGACACGTCGATCCGCGTGCCGTCGGTGCACGCCTGCCCGACGAGAATCCGGCGCACCTCGCCGTTCGTGACCCGCACGAACGGCACGCAGTCCAGACTGTCCAGGGCGTCCACCACCGCCACCGTCACCTGAACGCCCAAGCCTGGGTCCGCAGGATCGCCCGCCAGCACGCGTAAGTCCACGTCGTGATCTTCGCACGGTGACCGGATCCGTCCGTTGTGCGTCCTGGTCGTGCCTGTCCACCCGCCTCGGTTCCGGCGAGGCTTGGGGACATGAAGCGAGCATTGATCGTCATCGACGTGCAGGAGTCGTTCCGCCAGCGCCCCAACTGGGCGGACTCGTCCAACCCGGACATCGTCGGCAAGGTGAACCAGCTGGTCGACCTGTCCCGGGACGCGGGTGACCTGGTGGTGTGGGTGCTGCACTCCGAGCCCGGCAGCGGTGACGTGTTCGACCCCGCGCTCGGGCACGTGCGGCTGATCGACGGGCTCAAGCCGCTGGACGACGAACAGATCCTGACCAAGACGTCGCACAACGCGTTCACCACGACCAACCTGCAGCAGACGCTCACCCAGCACGGCGTGCGCGAGCTGCTGATCAGCGGCATCCGGACCGAGCAGTGCTGCGAGACGACCACACGGGTCGGGTCGGACCTCGGGTTCGACATGACGTTCGTGACGGACGCGACCGCCACCACGCCGTTGCCGCACTGGCGGACCGGGAAGGTGCTGGGCGTCGAGGAGATCATCGAGCGGACCGAGTACGTGCTGGCGGGTCGGTTCGCGCGGATCTCGGATGTCGCTACGCTGACCGGATCGTGACCAGAGTCGTCTTCCTGCTCGTTCCTGGAGTGCACCTGCTCGACCTCGCGGGGCCGGCGCAGGTGTTCTCCAGCGCGGCCGACCTCGTGGACGGCTACGCGCTGTCGTACGTGGGTGACTCGGACTCCGTGCTCAGCCATCAGGGCGTACCCCTGGGTACGTCGTCCGAGCTGCCCTCTCTCGACGTGCACGATCTCGTGTTCGTGCCGGGGTGGCGTTCGCCGAAGATCGTCGGTACCGGGCCGTTGAGCGGTCGGGCGTTGGAGTGGTTGCGCGCGCACCACGCCAACGGCGGCACGGTCGCGAGCGTGTGTGCCGGTGCAGAGATATTGGGGCGCGCCGGTTTGCTCGATGGCCATCGGTGCACGACGCATCATGAACTGCAGGAGGAACTCGCACGGCGCTACCCGGCCGCACGGGTCGTGCGTGATGTCCTGTTCGTGGAAGACAACCGGGTCGTGACGTCCGCCGGCATCGCGAGCGGCATCGACTTGGCGTTGCACCTCGTTGCTTTGCGCCACGGCCCTTCCGTAGCCGCCGCCATCGCACGCACGATGGTCGTCTACGCGCGCAGGAACGGCGACGACCAGCAAGCCAGTGTGCTGCTGCGGTACCGATCGCACGTCAACGAGACGGTGCACCGCATCCAAGACGTCATCGAGTCACGCCTTACGGACCGTCTGTCGTTGGCCGAACTGGCCGTGGCAGCTGGATGCAGCGAACGAACCGTGACGCGCTTGTTCGGCCGTGCGACGGGCATGACGCCGTTGAAGTACCAACAGGCGTTGCGCGTCGAACGAGCCGAACACCTCATCGGTCAAGGCGCCACCGTCGAGACGGCAGCGCGCAACGTCGGCTTCGAAGACGCCCGGATGTTGCGCCGGCTGCGTTCCCGCTGAGCGGCCTAAGCTGGCGCGCGTGACGACTCTGGCGAACCGCCCCAACACCGCGTTGCTGGTGATCGACGTGCAGAACGGCGTGGTGAACCACGCTCACAACCGCGATGAGGTCGTCGCCAACGTGGCCACCCTCGTCGACAAGGCCCGCGCGGCCGGCGTCGACGTCGTGTGGGTGCAGCACAGCAACCCCGAACACATGCCCAAGGGGTCGGACGGCTGGCAGTTCGTTCCCGAGCTCGAACTCGCCGACGGCGAACCCGTGGTGCACAAGACCTACGCCGACTCGTTCGAGGCGACCGACTTGGAGGAAGTGCTGGCGGGCAAGGGCATCGGCAGCCTCGTGGTGTCCGGCGCGCAGACCGACGAGTGCATCCGCTCGACCCTGCACGGCGCCATCGTGCGCGGCTACGACGCCAAGCTGGTGAGCGACGCGCACACCACCGAGGACCTGTCCGAGTGGGGCGCGCCCACGCCGGACAAGGTCATCGCGCACACCAACCTCTACTGGGAGAACCACACGGCGCCGGGCCGCGAGGCGGGCGTGGTCAAGACGGCGGACGCGTTCAAGCCAGCCGGTTGATCTCGTCGCTGCGCAACAGCTTCGGAGCCGCAGCCCCCTTGGCCAGCGCCACCATCGCCCGGCCGAGGTTCTCCGTGGTCGTGACGTACTTGGGAGCCACCTTCTTCAGCAACGGGAACAGCCACGACGACCACGAGTAGAGGTAGCGGTAGATCCGGGTCCGCGACGTGATCCCGTTGCGCGGCTGGATGAATCCCGGCCGCACCACGAACACCGGCCGGTCCAACGCCAGCAGTTCGTTCTCCGTGCGCCCCTTCACCCGAGCCCACATGGTGTTGCTCTCGGCGTTGGCGCCCTCACCAGACACGTACACGTACGTGCCACCAACAACACGCGCGGCCTCAAGCGCGTAGTCGTGCGTCACGGGCGTGTACTCGGCTTCGGTCAGACCCGCCGACGTCACGCCCATGCAGTAGAAGCAAGCGTCGGCGTCGGCCAACTGAGCGGCGATCGGTGTCAGGTCACCGAAGTGCGCGTGCACGACGTGCTGCTGCTTCGGCTCGGTCGTGGCCAGAGCGGACCGCCCCACCGTCACGACCGAGTCGACCTCCGGGTCGAGCAGACACTCGCGCAGCGCGCCCTGGCCCACCATGCCGGTCGGACCAAATACGACAATCTTCACGCCACCAAGCTAGTTCCCCACCACACTGAACGCATGAAACGGACCCTGTACCGCCGCGCGCCGGGCCCGGTGCCCGAACTGCCGCAGAACCTCCGCACCGTCAACGACGAGGACGACGCCGCTCTCGCCGACCTGATGGAACGCGCCTACGCCGGCACCATCGACGAACAGCTCGGCGGCAACAGCGACGGAGCGGTGGAAATCGCGGGCTGGCGGCCGAACGCCGTGCCGGACGCGAGCTTCGTCGTCGACGAGAACCAGCTCGTGGCCGCCTCGCTGATCTCCAGGCACGACAACGAGTTCTGGCTCGGTTACGTGATCACGCACCCGGAGTGGAAGGGCCGCGGCCTCGGCACCGCGGTCGTCGCGGCCTCTCTGCGTGCCCTCGACGCCCCGGTCCTCGCCGCGGTCACCGACGGCAACACGCCGTCGGAGCGACTCCTCACCGCCCTCGGTTTCACTCCAGTGCCGCGCTGACCCGCTTCTCGTCCCCGGTCGCCAGCAGATCCAGCAGGGCGCCCCGCAGCAACGCCAGCTCCCGAGTGCGCGCGGCCAGTCCGGCAGGCGTGTCGCGCACCTCCTCGGACTGAGCCGAAGAGAGCACCTCCAACCAGTCCTCCACGGTCGCGCGCGCGAAGCCGGCCCACGGCCCGTTCGGCTCTACGAGAGAGCGTGCGTACGCCTCCAGCCACAGCGTGAGCAACGGCCGATGAGCGGGCGCCGACAGCCATTCCCACAGCCGTGCGACCACATCGGGTCCGGTGCCGATGTCGGCGAGCAACGCCAGTTCGTCGGCCCGCGCCCGCGCCAGCAACGCCTTGACGAGCCCGTCCTTGCTGCCGAACAGGTAGAGCAGCACGCGCGTGCTCGACCCGATCGCCGCCGCCAGCGGCCGCAGCGACACGTCGGCCAGCCCGTGCGTGAGCACGTAGCGGTAAGCGGCTTCGAGCAGTTCGGTCTCCCGCGCGGACGCCATGCGCGCTATCTTCGCATTACTGAAACAGTCGTGTCAGTGGGAGGCGACCATGCTGATCCGCCCTCTGGGCAAGCCGGGTGCCCTGGGCTGGGTCGTGCAGGCGCACGGCGAGCTCTACGCCGCCGAGCACGACTGGGACACCTCGTTCGAGGCACTGGTCGCCAAGATCGTCGGCGACTACGCGGCCGGCCACGACGACACGAAGGAAGCCGCCTGGATCGCCGAACTGGACGGCCAACGCGTCGGATGCGTGTTCTGCGTCCGAGAAGACGACACGACCGCAAAGCTGCGCGTGCTGCTCGTGCACCCGAACGCGCGTGGCCACGGCGCGGGCAACAGGCTCGTCGACACGTGCATCCAGTTCGCCAAGAACACCGGTTACGAACGCATGGTGTTGTGGACGGTCGACGGCCTGACGTCAGCCAGGAAGATCTACGAGGCGCACGGGTTCGAGTTGATCGAGAAGACTCCGCAGCACAGCTTCGGCCACGACGTGATCGGCCAACTGTGGGCTCGCACTCTCTAGATCGGTCAGGACAAACGACCGAACGGGGCTTGTCCGCGTCGGCGCGATCACCCTATGGTCCTCTGGGAGCGCTCCCAGAAAGCCGTCAAAGCGGACGGAGGACCTCGCGACATGAGATCGACACGGCTGGCCGCGGCCCTGCTCGCGGTGCTGTCAGCAACCGCACACCCCGCTGCCGCCACGGCTGCGGCGGACTACGAGCGGCTGCTGAACGGAGCGTTCGACACCGGCACCGCTGATCCCTGGTGGAGCAGCGCGGGTGTGACCAACAGGGTGACCGACGGGGAGCTGTGCGCCTCGGTCACCGGCGGCACCACGAACCCGTGGGACGCCCTGATCGGCCAGAACGGCGTCCCGTACGAGACCGGGCAGTCCTACACGCTGTCGTTCGACGCCCACGCCACGACCGCGCAGAACGTCGTGGCCGCGGCCGGCGAGAGCGTGAGCCCGTACCGGGGAATCGCCAGTCAGACCTTCGCGCTCACCACAGCCAAACAGCACTTCACCTTCACTTTCACCTCCACGCTGGACTTCCCGGACGCCGGCAACGGCCAGCTCGCCTTCCAGCTCGGTGGCCAGCCGTCCGACAACACGATCTGCGTGGACAACGTCTCGTTGATCGGTGGCGTGAAACCGCCCGGTGGCGTGAACCCCAATCCCACCAAGAAGGTCCAGGTGGACCAGGTCGGCTATGCGCCGGGCCTGCCGAAACGCGCGACGCTCGTCTCCGCGGAGACCACGCCTCAGACGTGGACGCTGAAGGACTCCGCCGGCACGGCCGTGGCCAGTGGCAAGAGCACGCCCAAGGGAGCGGACACGGCGTCCGGCGACTCGGTGCACCTGATCGACTTCTCGTCGTTCGACACCCCGGGCACCGGCTACACGCTGTCGGTCGGCGCCGACACCAGCTTCCCGTTCGACATCTCCGCCGACCCGATCAAGAAGCTGCGCTACGACTCGCTCGCGTTCTTCTACCACCAGCGCAGCGGCACGCCGATCGAAGCGCAGTACGTCGGTGACGAGTACGCGCGCCCCGCGGGTCACGTGAACGTCGCGCCCAACAAGGGCGACAACGACGTGCCGTGCCGGGCCGACATCGCCTGCGGCTACACGCTCGACGTGCGCGGCGGTTGGTACGACGCGGGCGACCACGGCAAGTACGTGGTCAACGGCGGTATCGCCACGTGGCAGCTGCTCAACTCCTACGAGCGTGCGGTCCGAACCGGTGACGCCTCCGCGTTCGCCGACGGCACCATGAACATCCCGGAGCGGGCCAACGGGGTGCCGGACCTGCTCGACGAGGCGCGCTGGGAGGCCGACTTCCTGCTGAAGATGCAGGCACCGGACGGCATGGCGCACCACAAGATCCACGACGCCAACTGGACGGCCCTGCCCACCCGCCCCGAGCTGGACGACCAGGTCCGCAGGCTGTCGGCGACCAGCACCGCGGCGACGCTGAACCTGGCGGCGGTCGCGGCGCAGGGTGCCCGCCTGTGGCGAGGCATCGACGCCACCTACTCCGCCACGCTGCTCACCGCGGCCCGCAAGGCGTACACGGCGGCCAAGGCGAACCCGGCCAAGCTCGCCGACCCGAACGACGGCACCGGCGGCGGCGCCTACAGCGACGACACCGTCAGCGACGAGTTCTACTGGGCCGCGGCGGAGCTGTACACGACCACCGGAGACGCCGCGTACCGCGCCGACGTGACCGGCTCACCGCACTACCGGGCGGCCGGCCTAAACACGGACGGTTTCTCCTGGGGCGGCACGGCGCCGCTGGGTGACATCACGCTCGCCTTGGCCCCCAACGGTTTGCCGGCGGCGGACATCGCGGCGATCAAGTCGGCGTTCGCGACGGTGGCGGACCAGCACCTGGCGTACATGGAACGGATGGGCTACGCCACGCCGTACGAGGGCGCAGACGGGTACGTCTGGGGGTCGAACTCGACGGTCCTCAACAACGCCCAGGTGCTGGCTCTGGCGCACGACTTCACCGGTGCCGCGAAGTACCGCGACGGCGTGTTCGAGGCGCTGCACTACGTGCTCGGCCGCAACCCGCTCAGCACCTCGTACGTGGCGGGCTACGGCGAGCAGGCGATGCGCAACGCGCACCACCGGTTCTGGGCGCACCAGTCCGACCCGACCCTGCCGACGGCGCCGCCGGGCTCGTTGTCCGGTGGCCCCAACAGCTTCCTGCAGGACCCGGTGGCCGCCCGGCTGCTCGTCGGCTGCCCGGTGCAGAAGTGCTGGGTCGACGACATCGGCGCCTACTCGGTCAACGAGGTCGCGATCAACTGGAACTCCGCGCTCGCCTGGGTCACCGGCTGGGCGGCGGAGCAGGTCGGCCGGCCGGGCTGCGAGGTGAGCTACAACGCCCACCGGTGGCATCAGGGTCAGACGGTGAACGTGACCGTCAAGAACACCGGCAAGACCGCGTGGGCGGGGTGGAAGCTCGCGTTCACCTTCCCCGGCCCCCAGCAGATCACCGGAGGCTGGTCCGCGCACTGGCACCAGACCGGGCATGACGTGACGGCGACCAACCTGCCGTGGAATCACACCGTCGCACCGGGAGGGTCCGTCCACATCGGATTCACCGCCTCCGGCAGCGGCGCCGACCCGACCGCGTTCACCGTCGACGGAAAGGCGTGCCGCACCGGCTGAGCAGCGGATTTCACGATCACCGCACAGTCGTGCAATCGCCGGTCGGCACTGTTCTCCCTCGTAACACCGCCCAACCAAGAGGGGAACAGGCATGAAGCTCGCAGCTCGTGCGATCGTCGGCTTCACGGCCGCCGGACTGGCGGCCATGATGGGGATGAGCACTGCCCAGGCCGCGGCCGGCAACTACCACATCGAGGTCCGGACCTGCGACGTCAAGGACGCGGGCACGGACTCCCGCGTCGAGGCGCGGGTGAACGGTTCCACCACCTCGTCGGGCTGGATCCTCCTCGACAACCCCGGCGACGACCGCGAGCGCGGCCGCACGGACGTCTACGACAAGACGCTGTCCGACCTCGGCACCATCAGCTCGATCGACATCTACTTCGCCAACAACGACGACAGCCCGCACTGGTGCCTCGAGGAGATCACCATCCGCAGGCCGGACGGCGTGACGACGATCCACCCGTTCCACAACTGGCTCACTCGGGTGTACCCGAAGACGAGCCCGCTGCGGATCAACGCTGCCTGAGCAAGTCTCCCGGTGACCCGTCCGCACAACGGGTCACCGGGTTTCACAGCAAGCGGGTCACGTACGGCATGATCCCGCCGTACCGCACCGGCGAAATCCGCACCACAGCACCGGAATGCGGTGCCTCGACCATCATTCCGCCGCCCAGGTACAACGCCACGTGCGTGCCGCCGCCCGGACCCCAGAAGATCATGTCCCCCGGCGCCATCTGCGACAGCGGGACCTTGCGGCCGGAGTTGTACTGGTAGCCGCTGTAGTGCGGCAGGTACACGCCGACGCCGGCGAAGGCGTACATCATCAGGCCGGAGCAGTCGAAGCCGATCTTGCGGTAGTCGCCGTACGAGTCGGCCACACCACCATCGCGCACGCCGTACGTCGGGCCGTTGTAGTTGCCACCGCCCCACGCGTAGATGACGCCGCGTTGCGACAACGCCCGGTTGATCACCGTCTGCACGCGGTTGCCTGACGGGGCGGGAGCAGCAGCAGCCGGCCGTCCGGGTGGTGGCGCCGCAGCCGCCGCTTGGGCCGCCGCGGCACGACGGGCGTTCTCCTCGTCCTCGCGCTTCTTCGCCTCGGCCCACTGGTCGTACTGCTGGCGTTGTGCCTGGAGTCCGTTGACCTGACCGCGCGCGGCGTTCAGCTCGCGTTCGACGGCGTCCTTGTCGGACTGGAGCTGCGTGGTCGCCGCGGTCTGCGCGGTGTGCGCGTCAACGGCCACCTGCTGAGCCTGGTCGGCGACCTTCCTGGCCTCGTCGGCGGCGGCCTGCTTCGCCTCGGCCTGGTTGAGCGCCGCGCGGGCGGCGGAGTCGAGGTTCGCGGCGGTGCCCTGGTCGCGGGTCACCTGGTCCAGGCGGTTCAGGCTGGCCGCCGACACCGCCTCCAGCATCTGGGCGCGCGCCAGCAGGTCCTCCGGCGACTTGGCGCCGATGTAGGCGGAGAAGGAACCGACGGTGCTGCCCTGCGCGTACGAGGCGGCCGCGAACTCGTCCAGTTCACGACGACTCCGCTCCACCGCGGCGCTGGCCGCGTCGGCCTGGACGCGCGCCGCCGTGGCCTCGCGGCGGGCGGCCTCGGCCGCCGAGATCGCCGCCTCCAGGTCCACACGGGCCTTGTTGGCCAGCTCGCGTTTGTAGGAGACCTCGTCCATCAGCTCCTGCAGGCGTGACTCGGCCTGCGTCAGCCGACCGGTCAGCTCGCCCACGCGGGCCGCCTTCGCGTCTGCCTCGGCCCGCGACGCCGAGATCTCCGCGTCGCTCGGGTTCGGCGGAGGCGGCGGCACGGCGTGGGCCGTCCCGGTCAGGAAGGCCGCCATCAGCACCACCACGGCGGAGAATCGTGTCAACACCTGACATCACCTCCGACCGCATTAGACCAATCAGACTCATTCGGCGCATCCGGAACTAACGCACCGTCAACCACACGTGTCACAGTGGAACACGCGCGGTGGTCCTTTTGGGACGATCGGAGTCCGGCGTGTCGCCGGAGTGGCCTAACGGCCGACCGAGCAGGCTGCCAGAAGCTGTGCCCGTTACCCGGCCAGACCAGTGCCCACCCCAGCCCCGCCCTCATTTTTCCGGGCGAAAGGGACGGGGTGCTTCTCGGCGCCGGCCGGCACGGAGGTTTCGGACAGCGCTTCCGGCCAGGTGCTCAGTTGACGCCGCGGTCCCTTCCTGCCCAGTACGGCTCGCGCAGCTTGAACTTCTGGATCTTGCCGGTCGCCGTGCGCGGGATCGAGTCGCGGAACTCCACCGACGTCGGCGCCTTGTACCCGGCGAGCCGCTCCTTGCAGTGCTTGATCAGCTCGGCCTCGGTGACCTCCGCGGAACGCACGACCAGCGCCTTGATCGTCTCGCCCCACTTCTCGTGGGGCACGCCGATGACCGCGACCTCGGCGACGGCCGGGTGCGAGAACAGGCAGTCCTCGACCTCGATGGACGAGACGTTCTCACCGCCGGTGATGATCACGTCCTTCTTGCGGTCCGAGATCGTCAGGTAGCCGTCGTCGTCGAAGTAGCCGCCGTCGCCGGTGCGGAACCAGCCGTCCTCGATGGCGTCGGCGGTCGCCTCCGGGTTGTCCCAGTAGCCCTCCATGACCACGTTCGACCGCGCCAGCACCTCACCGGTCTGGGAGATCCGCAGCTGCGCGCCCAACGCCGGCGCGCCCGCCCGTGACTGCTTCTTGGCCTTCTCCTCACCGGTCGGGCCGGGCTGGGCGCGGTTGAACGTCAGCAGCGGCGCCGTCTCGGTCAGGCCGTAGATCTGCAGGAACTCCCACCCGAGCTCCTCGGTCACGCGCTGGATCGTGCGTGACGGCGGCGGCGCACCAGCACACACGATCCGTACGCGGTCACGGCCGGGGATCTCGCCATCCCACGTTGCGGCGGCGTCCAGCACGGAGTTCCACACGGCCGGTGCACCGCACATCAGCGTCACGCCGTGGTCGCGCACACGGCGCAGGATCTCGGCGCCGTCCACCTTGCGCAGCACCACCTGCGGCACACCCAGACCGGCCAGACCGAACGGCATTCCCCAGCCGTTGCAGTGGAACATCGGCAGCACGTGCATGTACACGTCGCCCTCCCACGCACGTGTGTGCATGGCGAACGTGACGGCGTTGAGCCAGATGTTGCGGTGCGTGAGTTGCACACCCTTAGGCCGCGCAGTCGTTCCGGACGTGTAGTTGATGGTCGCGGTCGCGTCCTCCGAGGGCGCGCTCCACGGCCGTGGCTCCACATCGAACCGAAGCAGCGACTCCGACTCCTCGCCCAAGGTGAAGCGGTGCCGTGCTGTCACGTCGTCCAGCGACAGTTCCGGATCGACGAACAACGCCGACGCACCGCTGTGCTCGACGATGTACTTCACCTCGTCGGGCCGCAGGCGGAAGTTCACCGGCACGCAGATCCGCCCGCTGCCGGGCAACGCGTGCAGCAGCTCCAGCATCCGCGCCGAGTTGTGGCTGACGACGGCGACCCGCTCGCCCTCGCCGACGCCCAGTGCGTCGAACCCCGCCTGCCACGCGCGCACGCGGGTCGCCATCTCCGCGTACGTCGTCGTGTCCACCGGCTTGGCCGGCTGGTCGGGTTCGTCGATGGTCGCCGTCGTCGCTCCGAACGCGAACGACGCCCGGTCCAGGAAGTCCGTGGTGATCAGCGGTACGCGCATGAACCGACCCTACGACCAGGTGCTCGGATCTCCCCAGGACGAAAATCGGCCTCCCCCGGATGGGGGAACGGAGCTGAGGTCGGGCAGCACCTCGCCGACGGGTTCGTGCAGGACAACGGCCGCCAGCGAGTCGTACGGCGTCGGTTCGGCGTTGCAGATGATCACCTCGGCGCCGGCGCGCGCGGCCAGCGGCACGAGTCCCGCGGCGGGCTGCACCGACAGTGACGTGCCGGCCACCAGCAGCACGTCGCAGTCCAGCGCGGCGAGCCGGGCGCGCCGCAGGACCTCCGCGTCGAGCTCCTGCCCGAAGGAGATCGTGGCGGACTTGAGGATTCCTCCGCAGCGCGCGCAGTCCGGCTCGGCCTCACCGTCGGCGACGCGCTTCAACGCGTCGCGCATCGGGCCGGTGGCACCACAGGCCAAACACACCGTGGCGTGCAACGTGCCGTGCAGTTCCAGCACCCGATGCGGATCGGAGCCGGCTTTCTGGTGCAGGCCGTCGATGTTCTGGGTGACGACGGTGCGCAACCGGCCGGACCGTTCCAGTTCCACCAACGCCTTGTGCGCGGCGTTGGGCTTGGCCGTCCACACCGGACTGTCGAGCCGCGTCCGCCAGGCGAGCCTGCGCAGTTCGGGATCGGCGAGATAGGCGTCCAGGGAAGCCGCCTTGCCCGCGTCGGCGTCGCGCGTCCACAACCCGTCCGGCCCGCGGAAGTCCGGGATGCCCGAATCGGTGGAGACTCCGGCGCCCGTCAGCACGGTGATCCGGTGCGCGGACGCGACCAGCGCCCGTGCCGCTTTGCACGCGTCGGAGGGCATCGGTTCACACTAGTCGGGTGCGCAGCGCAGTGGGAGCCGCCATCGCGGCCGGGATCATGGCAGTGGGCCTCGTCACTTCGATCGTCGGGACTTTCCTTCCCTGGCTCAAATCCGGATCGACCACGAGGGACAGTTACGAAGTGCTCTCGCTGCGTGATCTGGCCGGGTTGGACGGGGTGGCGGGCAGCGTCGTCACGTCGATCTGGGTGGGTCTCACGCCCCTCGCGATGGTCGTGGTGGCCCTGTACGTGGTCCGATTTCGACGGTTTGCCGCGTGCGTCGGCCTTCTCTTTGGCACGATCAGTGGAACCGTGGCCCTACTAGCCACAGTCCAAGGGGATAGCAAGGGTGCATTGGTCGGAATCAGCATCGCCGGACCGGTGGTCACCCTTGCCGGTGCCGTACTGACGATCGTGGGGGCGATCACGGTGCTCACCTCCAACAGGCGCAGCGCAGTGATAACGGGAGGGAATCCGTGAGCTACCCAGGTGGTGGCGGCGGCCAGTGGCAGCCGCAGAACAACCCGTACGGGCAGCAGCAGCCCCAGCAGGGCGGCTACCCGCAGCAGGGCGGTTACCAGCAACAGCCGCAGCAGGGTGGCTACCCGCAGACCGGCCCTCAGGGCTTTCCGCAGCAGCAGCCGGGCGCGTACCCGCAGACCGGACCGCAGGGTTTCCCGCAGCAGGGTTTCCCGCAGACCGGGCCCCAGGGTTTTCCGCAGCAGGGCTTCGAGCAGCAGCCGTTCGGCTACGCCCCGATGGGCGGGGAGCCGCCGAAGAAGAAGCGCACCGGCCTGGTCATCACGGCCGTGGTCGCCGTGCTGCTGCTCATCGGCGGCGGTGTCACGTTCTTCGCGCTGAAGAAGTCCGACCCGGCGGCGAACGCGGGCCAGGACACCCCGGCCGTCGCGGCGAAGAACCTCATCGAGCAGCTCGGCAGCGGTGACGTCGTCGGCATCATGGCGTCGCTGGCGCCCGCCGAGGCCGCGTTGTCGAAGGACTACCTGGACTCGATGACGAAGGAGATGAAGCGTCTCGAGATCCTGAAGCCCGACGCCGACCCGAACAAGATGTCGGGCGTCGAGTTCAAGAGCGAGAACATCAAGTTCGACGAGGCCAAGGCCGAGAAGATCAACGACCACCTCACCATCAACAAGCTGGTCGAGGGCAAGATCACGATCACCTCGGACGTCTCGAAGATCCCGCTCACCGACAAGCTCGTCGACGCGATCGGCGACAAGGTCAGCCTGACCACGTCGAAGACCGAGACGATCGACATCACCGCCGAGGTCCAGAAGCGCGGCACCCCGATCGGCATCGCGTCGATCAAGGTCGGCGACAAGTGGTACCCGAGCGCCTTCTACACGATCGCCAACGCGGTCCTGGAGGACGAGAAGCTCAAGTGGCCGCAGCAGGGCTTCGCACCGGAGGGCGCGAGCTCGCCGGAGGACGCGGCGAAGAACCTCGTCAACGCCGCGCTGGACAGCGACCTGAAGAAGGTCATCACGCTGCTGCCGCCGGACGAGGCCGGTGTGCTGCAGGACCTCGGCCCGCTGTTGCTGGAGCAGGCCGGTAAGCAGAAGCCGACCGGCGCCAAGCTCAACGCGCTGGAGACCGACGTCAAGGACGTCACCGGCGGCAAGCAGGTCACGGTCAAGAAGCTGTCGGTCACCGCGGAGGGCGAGACCGTCACGATCACGCGCGACGGTGACTGCTACGCGGCCGACGTGCCCGGCCAGGGCCCGCAGAAGCTGTGCGCGGACGAGATCACGCAGCTGATGCAGCAGCAGGGTGGCGGCAAGATCCCCGCCGCGGCGGTCGAGGTCATCGGCCGGGTGGCGGCGTCGGTCATGAAGACCGGTGTCGGCGTGGTCGCGACCGAGGTCGACGGCAAGTGGTACGTGAGCCCGATCCGCTCGTACTACGAGCTGGCGCTGACGGTGTTCCGCGGCTTCGAGCCGAAGGACGTCGACGCGCTGATCGAGCTGCTCAAGAAGTAAGTTCTCGCTGCTCACCAGGCCCTGTCACGGCGCAACAGCGCGGTGACAGGGCCTTGGCAGTCCACGGGCCGACGCTTCGGTCATGGACACTCAGGTTCTGATCATCGGCGCCGGCCCGACCGGCCTCACCCTGGCCCTCGACCTCGCCCGCCGCGGCGTCGGGTTCCGCATCGTCGACGCCTCGCCCGCGCCGTTCGCCGGCTCGCGCGGCAAGGGCCTGCAGCCGCGCAGCATGGAGGTCTTCCACGACCTGGGCGTCATCGAGAACGTGCTGGCCGCCGGCCGGTTCCACCTGACCATGCGCGCCTACGACGGCCGCGAGGTGCTGCGCGAGTGGGACGTGCACGAGGGCCGTCACCCCACGGTCGAACGCCCGTACGCGAGCACCATGCTCATCCCCCAGTTCCGGGTCGAGCAGATCCTGCGGGACGCGCTGCCCGCCGGCACGGTCGAGTACGGCACGCCGCTGACGTCGTTCTTCCAGGACGACGACGGAGTCACCGCGGTCATCGGTTCGCAGACCGTGCGAGCGAAGTACCTGGTCGGCTGCGACGGCGGGAAGTCGTTCGTGCGCAAGCGTCTCGGCGTGCAGTTCGTCGGCGAGACCCACGAGGACCAGCGGATGCTCGTCGGCGACGTCCGGGTCTCCGGGCTGGACCGCGATCACTGGCACAGCTGGGGAGGCCGCGCCGACCAGTGGCTCGCCCTGTGCCCGTTGCCCGGCACCGAACTCTTCCAGTTCCAGGCCAGCGGCGTCGGCGAGCCGTCGCTGGAGCTGTACCGGCAGATCGTCCGCGAACGCACCGGCCTGGACGACGTGGTCGTGCACGACGCGACGTGGATGTCGTTGTACCGCACCAACATCCGCATGGTGGACCGGTTCAGGGTCGGCCGCGTGTTCCTTGCCGGTGACGCCGCGCACGTGCACTCTCCCGCCGGCGCGCAGGGCATGAACACGGGCATCCAGGACGCCTACAACCTGGGCTGGAAGCTCGCGATGGAAACGCTGCTCGACAGCTACGAGGCCGAACGCAAGCCCGTCGCCCAGTGGTTGCTCGGGATGACGACCGCGATCATGATGTCCGGCAACCCCTTCGAGCGCCGCGGCGACGAGACGCTGCAACTCTCGTTGTCGTACCGGACCGAGGACGGGCCCGGCCTGCGGGCGGGTGACCGCATGCCCGACGGGATCACCGACCAGGGCCGGATCTTCGATCTGTTGCGGGGCCCCGGCTTCGTGACGCTGGACCTCCCCGACGGCCCGGTGCTGGTCCGCCCGGACGGGTACGTCGCCGCGATCGGCCGGTCAGCGATCGACGCCTACTTCGGCGCGAATCCGGTCACGCAGCTGCACCACCATCGGGTCGCGGCTGGGGCCGCCGCGTAGCCTCTCCGCCTCGTCCAGGGCGTTCCCGGCACCGTCCGGGTCGCCCTGGGCGAGCAGCCAGTCCGCGTACCACTCCAGCACCATCGCGCGGGCCGGTCCGTCCGCGCTCGTCCGGACGGTGTCGAGCGCCTTCTCGTGTTCCTCCCCCGCCTGGTGGAGACGTCCGAGCCGGGTCAGCGCGAGTCCGAGTCCGGCGTGGACGGTCGCCCGGAACTGGCTCGCGGGCGAGTCCCGCGTGGTGGTGAGCGCCTGCTGGTAGAGCTGCACGGCTTTCTCGAAGTCGCCCTCGAAGTACGCGATCTCACCGTAGGCCTGCGCGATCCGCGCCTGGTCCAGGTCGAGCTGCGGCGCCGGCACCAGTTCCAGATCGGCCCTGGCCCCGGCGAGGTCGCCCATCCTGACCTTGATGCGCGCGGTCTGCATCAGCACCGACATCGGCACCAGCACGCTCTCCGGCTCGCCCAGTTCCGCGGCCACCTGCCTGGCCTCGGACACCGCCTGGAAGCCCTCGGCGAACGCACCCCGGTTGATCAACACCATGACCAGGCACGACAGCCCGAACACCACGGCCCACCGATCGCCGACGGCCCGGAACCCCTCCAGCGCCTGCCGATAGGCGGCCTCCGCTCGCGGCGCCGCCCCTTCGCTGAACTCGCCCGCCACCACGCCCCGGATGAGCGCGGAGAACGCCCGCATCCACTCGTCCTCGGACCGTTCGAGCCGATCCGCGAGCCGTGTGAGCCGCTCACCCAGCTCGGCCTCACCCCACACCTGCCCGCTGGTCAGCATCAACGCGCACAACGCCGTCGGCACGTCCTCCTGCCACAGCCGTTCCGCCGCGGCCAGCGCCCGCGGCGTGCCGAGCGCGACCAGCACCTGCGACAGCGGGTCGTCCGGCGTGAGCGGCGCCCACCGCCTGATCTCCTCGAACCGCTTGGTCATCACCAGCCAGTGCCACGTGCGGGCAGCCATCATCCGCCGCGCGAGCTCGTGGTCGTGCCGCACGGCCCACGCCTGCGCGGCGTCGAAGTTGGCCCGTTCCGCGTCGAAGACCTTGAGCGCTTCGAGCTGTTCCGGCCCGCGCAGCAACGGTTCGTGCTGCTCGGCCAACGCCACGTAGTAGGCGGCATGGCCGGCGGGATCGACCTGCCCCTGCTCCAACGCGTACTCGCGCACGGTCTCCAACAACCGGTACCGCTCACCCGCACGCACGACCAGCGACTTCTCGACGAGCGCCGACAACAGGTCCTCGGTGTCCCAGAGATCCTGATCTTGTCGGGGGTCCTGAGTACGTTGAAACGCAGGGGTTCCCAGCACGGGGGTACCCCTGCGCGAGCCTGCCCCGCACACCGCGTGCACCGCCGCAGCCGTTGTCCCGCCGGCAAAAACCCCCAGCCGCGCCAGCAACGTCCGCTCGGCGTCGTCCAGCAGCTCCCAGCTCCAGTCGATCACCGCCCGCAACGTCCGATGCCGCACCGGCCCTGTCCGCGCACCTCGGTCCAGCAACCGCAACCGGCTGTCCACCCGCGACTCCAGCTGCGCCGCCGACAACGACCGGGCTCGCGCCGCTGCCAGCTCCACCGCCAGCGGAATCCCGTCCAGCGCGGCACAAACCCGCCGCACCACCTCACCGTCGAAGGCCGTGCCGACCCGAGCGGAGAACAACCGGACCGCGTGATCCAGGTCCAGCGGCGCCACCGGAACCACGACCTCGCCGGGAATCCCCAACGGCTCCCGCGAGGTCGCCAGCACCGAAGCGGCAGGCGCCGAAGCCAGCAACCGCTCGCACAAGGAAGCCGCGGCCGTGACCACGTGCTCGCAGTTGTCCAGCACCACCAACGACGACCCGAGCCGCGAGAACACCGGCGTGGCCAACGGATTCGGTCCCAGCGCCGCGTCCAAAGCAGCCAACGGTTCAGCGGCGGAGTCCAGCTCGACGAACCAGGCCTGCGCGACCGAGGCCGCGTACGTCAGCGCCAGCCGCGTCTTGCCCACCCCGCCGAAGCCGGTCAACGTCACCAACCGGTTGTCCCGCAACAACGACGACAACCGCGCCAGGTCCTCGTCCCGCCCGACGAACGAGCCCACCGACGCCGGCAGGTTCCCCCGGACCGCACGCTCCTGCAGCACGGTCGCGTGGGCAGCCGCCAGCACCGCACCGGGATCCACCCCGAGCTCGTCGGCCAGCGCCGACCGAACCCGTCCGAAGACCTCCAGCGCGTCCGACCGTCGCCCGGCCGCGTGCAGCGCCAGCATCAACCGGGCCTGCACGTCCTCCCGCAACGGATGCGCGGCCGCCAACGTCTCCAGCCCGGCCAGGTCGTCGCGCAGCAACGCCAGCCGCACGGCCTCGTCCACCGCGAACGGCGCCTCCTCGAACGCCGGCCCGCGCCACAACGACGCGTCCCGGGTCCGCGAGAACTCCTCGACGTCGGTCGACGCCTCCAGCCGATACCCCAGCGCGTGCGACGACACCACCGAGGCACCGAGCGTCCGCCGCAACCGCGACACCAGCGACTGCAACGAGGCAGGACCGTCGACCGGTGGCTCGTCCGCCCACAGGTCCGCGATCAACCGGTCGGCGGCGACGACCCGGCCCGGCTCCATCGCCAGCCGGATCAGCAACCAGCGCAGCCTCTTCCCGCGCACCTCGACGGGCACGCCCTCGACCAGGACCTGAAGCGGCCCGAGCACGTTGACCCGCATCAGGCCCGCCGCGCACCCACGACGACGGCGGCCGACACCAACGCGACCCCGACGACCCCGGCCCACAGCACGGACAGCGAACTCCGGTTGTGCCCCAACGCGTCCAGCACCCACCCGAGCGGAGTCGCCCGCCCCAGCGGATACGTCAGCACGACCACACCGAACACCGCGAGCACGGTCCGTCCGATCGAGTCGAACACCGGCCGCGCGAACATCAATCCCACTCCGACGCCCAGCAACGCACACACAGTATGCGCGCCGAGTCCGACAAAAAACTGACCGGCCGTGTACGGGTGGGGGTTCGTCACCACCGGCCACACCGCGGCGAGCAACGCCATCGCGAACGCGAACAACACCGCGACGAGAGCCGCAGCCGTGAGCACCCGCGACCACCCGCCGGCCGACACCACCGTGATCTCGCGCCGCACCACGTCCTCGGACGTCGCCACCACCACGGCCATCCACGCCGCGATCGGGTAGAGCAACGCCGCCGAACCCGAGTAGGCCTCCAGCGGCTGCCCGGCGTCGCTCGCGAACAACATCCCCAGCACGCCGAGGAACACCAGCAGGGGCGCCAGATACCGCTGTCCTCGCAGGACGTCGGCCGCGAGGTACCGCACCAGGGAGATCACCGCACGCTCCGCACCGAACAGCCGAGCCGCAACGCCTCGGCCAGCACCTGATCACTCCGGTCCGGCGCCACCACCACCCGCGCCGACGACCCTCGCGACAACACCGACCGCACACCCTCCAGCGCTTCCAACGCGTCGAGCCCCACCACGCGGCTGAGCTCGATCGTCACGTGCCCGCCGGCGAGGTCGACCCTGGTGGCCGACGCGAGATGGCCCTCGTGATCGGACACCAGCGCCGTCCGATCTTCCAGCAGCGACACCAGTTCAGTGGCGGCCGCCGGGTCGAGGCCGGTCCACGGCTCGTCGAGCACCAGCACGTCGGCAGCCAGGAACGCCTGTGCCAGCGCGACCTTCTGCGCGTTGCCCTTGGACAGCTCCGACATCGGCGCCGTCAACGACCCGACGAACCCCAGCCGTTCCAGGACGTCGTTCGCCGCGGCCCCGCGGACGCGCCCCATGTGCGCCAGGTACGACGACGCGGACATCTTGACGTCAGACGGAAAACGCTCCGGCACGTAACCGACCGACGCGGGCCGCACCACGCGTCCGGTCGACGGCTTCAGCACCCCGGCGGCGATCTTGAGCAGCGTCGACTTGCCGGTGCCGTTCGCGCCGGTCAGCACGACCAGGCCGGAGACTTCCAGGGTGAGGTCGCGCAGCACCCAGGGTCCGTGCCCGTACCGCTTGGAGACCTGATCGAGAAGCACCCCGCCAAGATAACCACTCATGACACTCTTACCGCTCGCAACGGCGTACATCTGGCTCGGCATGGTCGTCGCGATCTCGATCGAGGCGCCGCTCAAGTTCCGCGCTCCCGGCATCACCCTGCCGCTGGGGCTCGGCATCGGGCTGATCGTGTTCCGCGCGCTGAACCGAGCCGAGGCCGTGCTCGCGGCGGCGACCGCGGCGACGTTCGCGTTCGCCCCACGGCCGGTCGCCGCGACCGTGCTGCTGGTGGCCCTCGCGGTCACGCTGCTCGTCCAGGTGTTCGTGGTGCGGCCGCGGCTGGAGGCGAGGGCCCGGATCATCATCGACGGAGGGACACCTCCCCGGTCCCGCGCACATCTGTCCTACATCGCGCTCGAATGCGCGAAACTGCTGATGCTGGCCGCCTTCGGAATCATTCTCATGTTCCACTGAATCGCACACTGCGTGAAACCTCTTTTATCCGCAATGAATACGGCTCCGCACATTTCACTCGATCGAGTGAAGTAAGGCGACAAACCGTTACCTCTGCAACAAGGATGACTGATCTGAAGCGCGAAATCTGAAGTCGCGCGGTTCAGTTCGACTTTGATTGCGGGTGACCACCCTGAACAGCGGGACCGAATTGTCCTTCGACTTGCTCGCGGGCGCATTGACCGGACGCGACACCGCACGCGCCACGGGCACGTTGCACGTCATGGGAAATCCCGGCGGGCGAATCCACCTGAGGGACGGCGGAATAGTCGCCGTCGAAAGCGCCGGTTCACCCGGCCCGGACGCGTTGTTGTCGCGTTCGGGACGAATCAGCGAAGGGCGCATCGGCTCCACCGCCTTGCAGGTCATCGCCATGATGGCCGCGCACGACGCCGCGTTCACCCTCGTCGCGGGCGACATCGAGCGCTGCGTGCTCACCGCGGATGCGCTCGACGTCGCGATCCCGATGAACGTCCCGGTCGAGCCCGTGCGCCTGCTGCAGGAGACGTCGCGCCGGCTCTCCGCCCTGTCCGCGCTGCCCCACCCGCTGTCGCCGCACCGCGAACGGGTCGCGCCGACCCGCGCCCTGCACCAGCTCGACCAGGAGCTCAGCCCGGCACGCAGGGAGATCCTCGTGCACGCGTCCGGCAGGCGTTGCGCGAGGGACATCGCGTTCGTCTGCGGGCGCAGCGTGTACGCCGTGACGATCGAGGTCTGCCGGATGGTGGGCGACGGCCTGCTGACCGTGGTGTCCGGCACGTCCATCAGCGGCGACGACGTGCCGCTGCCCCGGTCGCTGAGGCGTCAGCTGTTACCCAGATTGTTCAAACAAGGAGAGAGGAAAAGGCCTTGAACCGCGAGATTTCCGCACTGGCCTCTTTCCGACGCCAGGAGTCAATAACCGCTGTCGAACACATCGACCAAGTACTGTCCGCCGCCGCGTGAAAAGAAGAGTGCATTGACCAGTCAAGGGTTGAACCAGAAAGCGTTGTCCGACCAGATG
Organism: Lentzea alba; assembly: GCF_011067745.1. GTDB lineage: Bacteria > Actinomycetota > Actinomycetes > Mycobacteriales > Pseudonocardiaceae > Lentzea > Lentzea alba. The sequence goes on along the minus strand of NZ_JAAMPJ010000004.1, from coordinate 454,506 downwards.
GTCGCGATGGTGAAGCACCTCAAGCAGGACGTGCCGGGCTGCGTTGCGGCCGGTGTGGTCGACATGGCCACCGGCATGCTGCTGTCGTTCGAGACGACCGACAGCCACCCGTCCGAGGTGCTCGACCTGCTCGCGGGAGCCACGCTCGACCTCTTCCAGGGCCGCACCGTCACGATGATCGAGAACATCTTCAAGGAGCGGCGCGGCATCGCCAGTGCCGAGCACTACTTCCAGGAGATCCTGGTCAACAGCAGCAACCTGACCCACCTGTTCATCCGCAACAACCACCACGAGGACGTCGTCGCCGTGGTGGTGTGTCCCAAGTCGGTCAACATCGGCATGCTGTTCGCGTCGGCCCGCCGGGTCGTCAAGGACCACGGCGGAGCTTGATCCGCCCTTCCCGGGGTGGCCCGGCGGTCCTCCGGCGCCGGGCTACCCCAGCACCTCGGCGACCTCGCACACGAGATCGGCGAGCTCACCGCGCCGGGAGAGGAACGGCGAGTGGCTTCCCGGCAGGTACCGCACGAGGTCCTGGCGTGCCAGCCGGTTCGTGAACACCTCGGGGAAGATGCGGTCGTCCGAGCAGAGGATCGCGGCGGTGGGCAGCTTCTGCCAGGCCGCCCCGGTCACCGGCTCCTCGAACACCCGCGCGCTCTGCGGCCGCAACCGCTCGACCGCCCACGTCGCCAGCGCGTCCGGCACGTCGGCGAACAGCAGGTCCCGCGCGGGTTCCGGCACGTCGAGCAGCTTCGTTCCCGGCTCGTACCAGGTCCCGCCCAACACCCCCGCGACGCTCTCGCCCGGCTCCAGCGCGTGCGCGGCCAGGTAGACGAGCCGGTCGGCGGAGCCCGCGGCCTCCCCCACCGGCACACCGGCGTACGAATGCGCCAGCACGGTCACCGGCCCGTCCAACGCCCGCAGCGCCTCGCGCACCGCCTCGGCGTCCTCCCGGACACCGCAGGCCGGAGATCCGGACGTGCTCGGCAGGTCCATCACCGACGTGGCCCACCCGCGCGAGCGCAGTTCGGGAACGAGGTGGTCCCAGCACCACGACCCGTGCCAAGCGCCGGGCACGAGCAGCAGGTTCCCGCGGTCCATCAAGATCTCCTTCAGTCCGTTGCACGTACGCTAACCAGGCAAGATCAGGAGAACCATCGTCGCGAGTCCGCCGTCCTGTCGAGAGAGTCCGAACGTGAACCCGCTGGAGCACGTCCTGTCGGCGCTGAGCGTCAACTGGGCGGTGGCGACGCCGTTGCACGCGGGCGGACGGTGGGCGCTGCACTTCGTCGGGCGGCTGGACCTGCGGGTGGAGGTGGTCGCCAGAGGCCGGGCGCACATCACGGTCGGGGACGAGAGCTTCTGGGCCGAACAGGGCGACTGCTACGTCATCGTGGGACGGCGGGCGTACCGCATCGCCGCGGATCCGGACACGCCGTCGGTGTTCGCGGCACCGATCTACGAGGACGAGACCGGCACACCGCACGACACGGCACACGTCGGCGAGGGCCACGACACGACGCTGCTAGGCGCGGGCTTCACCTGCGAACCGGAAACCGCGCGGCTCCTCGAAGTCCTGCCGCCGGTCGTCCGTGCCCGCAGCACCACGGCCCAGGCCACCATCGAACTCATCAGGAACGAGATCGACGGCGGCAGCCGGATGATCCTCGACCGCCTCACCCAGGTGCTGCTGCTCCAGGTCCTGCGGGACCACGCGCTGAGCGCGGAGCTGCACCCCCAGCTCGGGCCGGCCCTCAAGGCGTTGCACGACAACCTCGGACACCCGTGGACGGTCGGCGAGCTGGCGCAGGTCGCCGCTATGTCGCGGTCCACGTTCTTCTTGCGGTTCAAGGAAACCGTGGGCATGACACCGCTCGACTACTTGCTCCGCCTGCGCATGCACGCGGCCGCACGCACGCTCAAGGACACGAAGGACACGGTCGCCTCGATCGCCGCGGCCGTCGGCTACGGCACCGAAAGCTCGTTCAGCGCCGCGTTCAAGAGGTTCACCGGCCGCTCCCCCGGCGAGTACCGCGTGACTTAGGGCAACCTGGGTTGAAGCGGATAACAGGACACGCGTACTGTTTGGGGTCGAGGGGCAGTGGTCGACCCGGTGAGGAAGACTCTCCCCGTACCCCGAACTGACCACCGCGCTGTCACCAGATGGAGTTGCAAGTGACTAGTAAGGACAGCTTCGGCGCCCGCGGCACGCTCAACGTCGGCGACTCCTCTTACGAGGTGTTCCGGCTGAGCGCCGTGGAGGGCGCAGAGCGTCTTCCGTTCAGCCTGAAGATCCTGCTGGAGAACCTGCTGCGGACCGAGGACGGCGCGAACATCACCGCCGACCACGTGCGCGCTCTCGCCAACTGGGACCCGGCCGCCGAGCCGAACACCGAGATCCAGTTCACGCCGGCCCGCGTCGTGATGCAGGACTTCACCGGCGTGCCCTGCGTCGTCGACCTCGCCACGATGCGTGAGGCCGTCACCCAGCTGGGTGGCGACGCCGAGAAGGTGAACCCGCTCGCTCCCGCCGAGCTCGTGATCGACCACTCGGTCATCGCCGACATCTTCGGCCGCCCGGACGCGTTCGAGCTGAACGTCGACCTGGAGTACCAGCGCAACCGCGAGCGCTACCAGTTCCTGCGCTGGGGCCAGACGGCGTTCGACGAGTTCAAGGTCGTCCCGCCCGGCACCGGCATCGTGCACCAGGTCAACATCGAGCACCTCGCGCGCGTCGTCATGGTCCGGGGCGGCCAGGCATACCCCGACACCCTCGTCGGCACCGACTCGCACACCACGATGGTCAACGGCATCGGTGTGCTGGGCTGGGGCGTCGGCGGTATCGAGGCCGAGGCCGCGATGCTCGGCCAGCCGGTCTCCATGCTGATCCCGCGCGTCGTGGGCTTCAAGCTCTCCGGTGAGCTGCCCGCTGGCGCCACCGCCACCGACCTCGTGCTGACGATCACCGAGATGCTGCGCAAGCAGGGCGTCGTCGGCAAGTTCGTCGAGTTCTACGGCGAGGGCGTCGGCGCCGTGCCGCTCGCGAACCGCGCCACCATCGGCAACATGTCGCCGGAGTTCGGCTCCACGGTCGGCATCTTCCCGATCGACGGCGAGACCATCGACTACCTGCGCCTGACCGGCCGTTCCGAGGAGCAGATCGCGCTCGTCGAGGCCTACGCCAAGGAGCAGGGCCTCTGGCACGACCCGTCCCGCGAGGCCGTGTACTCCGAGACGCTGGAGCTCGACCTGGCGACGGTCGTCCCGTCCATCGCCGGCCCGAAGCGCCCGCAGGACCGCATCGAGCTGACCAACGCCAAGGAGTCGTTCCGCCAGGCTCTGGGCGCCTACGTCGCGCACACCGAGTCCGCGGAGCTGTCCGGCGTGGACGAGGCCGTCGACGAGTCCTTCCCTGCGAGCGACCCTGCCGCGATCCACGAGGGCGGCAACGGCTCGGGCACGCCGAAGGTGTTCCAGTCCGCCGCCGAGGGCGCGACCGGCCGCGTGTCGAACCCGGTCAAGGTCTCCCTCGACGGCAACGAGTTCGAGCTGGACCACGGCGCTGTCGCGATCGCCGCGATCACGTCGTGCACCAACACCTCGAACCCGTCCGTGATGCTGGGTGCCGCCCTGCTCGCGAAGAAGGCCGTCGAGCGCGGCCTCGAGCGCAAGCCGTGGGTCAAGACGACCCTGGCGCCGGGCTCGAAGGTCGTCATGGACTACTACGAGCGCGCCGGCCTCATGCCGTACCTGGAGAAGCTCGGCTTCCACCTGGTCGGTTACGGCTGCACCACCTGCATCGGCAACTCGGGCCCGCTGCAGGAGGAGATCTCGGCGGGTGTGCAGGAAGGCGACCTCGCGGTCGTCTCGGTGCTGTCCGGCAACCGCAACTTCGAGGGCCGGATCAACCCGGACATCAAGATGAACTACCTCGCGTCCCCGCCGCTCGTGGTGGCGTACGCGCTGGCCGGTTCGATGGACAAGGACATCACCACCGAGCCCCTCGGCTTCGACACCGACGGCAAGCCGGTCTACCTCTCCGAGATCTGGCCGTCGCCGGCCGAGATCGCCGAGGTCATCTCGACCTCGATCTCCGCGGAGGGCTTCACCAAGGGCTACACCAACGTGTTCTCCGGCGACGAGCGCTGGCAGTCGCTGCCCACGCCGACCGGCAACACGTTCGAGTGGGACACCGAGTCCACCTACGTGCGCAAGCCCCCGTACTTCGAGGGCATGGAGATGGAGCCGAAGCCGGTCACCGACATCGCGGGCGCTCGCGTCCTCGCGCTGCTGGGCGACTCGGTCACCACGGACCACATCTCCCCCGCCGGTTCGATCAAGGCCGACTCGCCCGCGGGCAAGTACCTGACCGAGCACGGCGTGGAGCGCAAGGACTTCAACTCCTACGGCTCCCGCCGCGGCAACCACGAGGTGATGATCCGCGGCACGTTCGCGAACATCCGCCTGCGCAACCTGCTCCTCGACGACGTCCAGGGCGGCTTCACCCGCAACTTCCTCGAGGCCGACGCCCCGCAGACCACCATCTACGACGCGTCGGTGGCCTACGCGGAGGCCGGTGTCCCGCTGGTCGTGCTGGCGGGCAAGGAGTACGGCTCGGGCTCGTCGCGCGACTGGGCGGCCAAGGGCACCTCGCTGCTCGGCGTCCGCGCCGTCATCGCCGAGTCCTACGAGCGCATCCACCGCTCGAACCTGATCGGCATGGGCGTCCTGCCGCTGCAGTTCCCGGCGGGCGAGAACGCCGCGTCGCTGGGCCTCGACGGCACCGAGACGTTCGACTTCGCCGGCGTCACGGAGCTGAACAACGGCACCACGCCGTCGACGGTGCACGTGACCGCGACCAAGGCGGACGGCGCCAAGGTCGAGTTCGACGCGGTCGTCCGCATCGACACGCCCGGTGAGGCCGACTACTACCGCAACGGCGGCATCATGCAGTACGTGCTGCGCAAGATGGTCCGCAGCTAGTCACTTGTGACGACGAAGGCCGCACCTGGTTACCGGGTGCGGCCTTCTCCGTTACCGCACCTGGGTTTCGAGGTTTCCCCGGACGCGGATGGCGTCGGCGATCCGGTGCTGTGCCTCGTACAACTCCAACGCTTGCCGCCAGGCGATCCGAGCCAGGTCATACCGTCCCAGCGCACTTTCGGAACGTGCGATGCGTTCGTACGTCCCGGCCACACCGTGGCTGAACCCGTGGGCGTTCAACTCTTCGGCCACCTGCCGGTAATACCGCACCGCCAGCGCGTGGTCACCCTCTCCGGCCGCGATGTCGCCGAGAACCTCGAGCCCTGCGTCGGTGCTGCGTTCGACTCGGCCGAGAGCACGGTTGATCTCCAACGCCGCCTCGGCGTGCCCGCGGGCCTCCTCGATCCGGCCGAGGCTCACCTCCAGCATCGCGACCAGGTTGAGCAAGGTCACCTGCTGAGGCGGCAGGCCCAGCGTTTCGAACAACCTGAGGGATTCGCGGGCGTGGTCGAGGGCCTCCTCGTTCCTTCCTCCGTTCAGTTGCATCGCCCTGGCGAGCAGGTAGTGCGTCTGCGCCTGTCCCGGCACGTCGGCTGATCTCACGGCCAGTTTCAGCGCCGCCTCGAGATGCGCCTTGGCGTCGCCGTGGTCTCCGAGATGAATGCACGCGTTGCCCAGCAGGCGGCGGGCATGGACCAGGACGACGGGATCCTCCAGGCGTTCCGCCGCGGCGAGACCCGCTGACCACGCTTGGCGGCTCTCGGGGAAGTGACCACGCATCTGGTGGAACGTGTCCATCACCCATGCCAGCCGCCAGGTGACTTGATCGGTCGTGACGCCCTGGATCGCGAGCAGGTTGCCGTGCTCCGCGGCGAACCATCCCAGCGCCTCGTCCGGATCGGTGATCGTGAGCGGGCCGCTGCCGGGTAGCGGGTCGTCGATCTCGATCGGCCGGCGCGTCGGGTTGAGCGACCGGTGTGCGCCGAAGCCGGTGTGCAGGTAGAAGTTCGCCAGCCGTCTCATGGACGCCTCGACGTCGGTCTCGGGCATCTCGGCGGCGCAGAGCCGGACGAGGTCGTGCATGCGGTAGCGGTCCGTCTCGTGCTGCTGGACGAGATGGAGGTGCTCGAGTTCGTCCAGCAGCAGGGCGGCCTCTCCCACGGGCGTCGCGAGCAGGGCGGCAGCACCGGGCACGCCGAGGTCCGATCCCGGGACGCGACCCATGAGCCGGAACAGCTTCGCCGCCAGGGGCGACAGCACCTGGTACGACCAGGACAACGCCGAACGCACGTCCGCGTGCTTCTCGCCGCTGTTCAAGGTCTCCAGCCGCCGCTCGCGCAGTTTCCGCGCGAAGCCGGCCCGACTGGCGTTGGGACGCAACGCGAGCTGAGCGGCCACCACGCTGAGCGCGAGCGGCAGGCCACCGCAACAGTCCAGCACCTCGGCCAGTGCTGACGGTTCCGCCTCACCGACCCGCGCCGTCAGCAGTTCCCACGCATCGGCGGGATCCAGTACGTCCAGCGCGACCGGCTCGGCGCCGTGGCCGCTGATCAGCCCGGTGAGATGCCGCCTGCTCGTGACGAGGACGGTGCAGGCCGAACCGCCTGGCAGCAACGGAACGACCTGCTCCGACGACGCGGCGTTGTCGAGGACGATCAGCATCCTGCGTTGTGCCACCAGGCTTTGGTACAGGCCGTACCTCGCCTGCAGGCCGCCGGGCAGCGGTGTCACCCCGAGTGCACCGAGGAAGCAGCACACCGCGGTGTCCGGCGACATCTGCTCGGTACTCGGGTCGAACCCACGCAGGTTCACGTACAACTGCCCGTCCGGAAACTCCTCACTGTGCTGTTCCGCCCAGCGCCAGGCGAGCCACGTCTTGCCGACGCCACCCGCACCGGTGATGAGCACCAGTTCCGCCGCGCGGATCCGCCGCAGCTCGGTCTCCCGGCCCACGAACCGGCCGCGCACAACGGGAACCTGGCGCGGCACGAGGCGGGACTCGTTGCGCACGTGCACGTCGCCGTGCACCGTGCCGATCTGGACCACGTCCCTCATCGAGGACGAGTTCGCCTCGTTGCGCATCAGCTCAGCGTAATGGTTTGTGGGCGAATGAGGTTCTGGTAACAGTGGACGTTCAGCCCGCGATGCCAAGGCATCCTGATCACCGCGGGAGACCCTCATGCATTTGACCGTGCTCGGCGACCTGAACTGGTTGGCCGTCATAGTGGCCACGATCGCGTACTTCGCGTTAGGTGCCGTCTGGTACGCGGAGTTCGCCTTCGGCAAGGCCTGGCAACGCGCCGCCGGCTGGGACCTCAACCCGCCGGAGAACGCGGGCGCCGGCATCTACGCCGTCCCGCTCGTCACCTGTTTCACCGCCACGCTCGCCACCGCGATGGTCGGCGCCGCGTCCGGCACCGACAACATCATGGAGGGCATCCTGCTCGGCCTCGTCGTGGGCGTCGGCATCGCGCTGCCGGTGATGTTCGTGACCGGCACGTACGACATGACGAAGCCCGCGCCCAAGACCTTCGCGGCCATCGGCGCGGGCTATCACATCGTCGGACTCGCCCTGGCTGGAGCGATCCTCGGTCAGTGGACCTAGTTGCGCGCTGCCTTGTGCAGCTCACGCAGCGCACGCACGGACGAGACGGCGTACTCCCGGTCCACGGCCTGCACGGCCATGACGGAGACGTACTCGTCCTCCGGCAGCTCCAGACGAGCCCACGCGGCGCCGTCCGGGAAGCTGACCGACAGCACGTCCTGCCAGTCGAAGTGGTGGGACGTCACGACGTTGCGCACGTCGACCCCGGAGGCGTCGGCGGTGACGCGCGGACGGGTCAGCAGCAGCACCCCACCCGCCAGCAGGAAGCCCAGGACGATCATCGCGACCTGGTCGGAGGTCCGGAAGATCACGCCGGTCGGGGTGTTTCCCAGCAGCAGCCCGACGACGGTGAAGACGCCGACCAGGCCGATCGCGCACGCCCACGCGACGCGGCGGATCTTCTTGGGGCGCAGGACGATGGTGGTCACTCGAAACCCCGCTCGGTCCAGGGCTGACGCAGGCCGCGCAGCACCAGTGCCGTGTCGATCGCGGCGACGGTCGCCTCGTACCCCTTGTCCTCCACCGAGTCCGGCAGGCCGGCCCGCGCCAGCGCCTGCTCCTCGGTGTTGGTCGTCAGCACGCCGTTGCCGACCGGCGTCGACTCGTCGAGCGCGACGCGGGTGAGCCCGTCCGTCACCGAGTCGCACACGTACTCGAAGTGCGGGGTGCCGCCGCGGATCACCACGCCCAGCGCGACCACGGCGTCGTGGTGGCGCGCGAGTTCCTGCACCACAACGGGAAGCTCGATCGCGCCCGCCACGCGCACAACGGTGGTGTCGACGCAGCCGGCGTCCTCGGCGGCCTTCAGGGCACGCTCGACGAGCTGGTCTGTGATCTTGGTGTGCCAGCGCGTCGCCGCGATGGCGACGCTCAGGCCCTTGCCGTCGAGCCGGGTCTGCTCTGGACGGCCCTCGCCGCTCATTCCTGGTCCTCCGTAGCGGAAACAACGGCCTCGTACTGCTCCAGCTGGTGCAGCTCGTGGCCCATCCGGTCGCGCTTGGTGCGCAGGTACCGCAGGTTCTCCGGGTTCGGGGAGATCGGCAGCGGCACCCGGTCGAGCACACGGAGACCGTAGCCAGCCTCGAGTCCGACGCGTTTCGCGGGGTTGTTCGTCAGCAGGCGCATGGACTTGATGCCGAGGTCCACGAGGATCTGCGCGCCCGTGCCGTAGTCGCGCGCGTCGGCCGGAACGCCCAGCGCCAGGTTCGCGTCGACGGTGTCCGCGCCCTGGTCCTGCAGCTGGTAGGCCTGCAGCTTGTGCATCAGGCCGATGCCGCGGCCCTCGTGCCCGCGCATGTACAGCACGACGCCACGTCCTTGTGCCGCAACGGCTTCCAGCGCCGCGTCCAGCTGCGGGCCGCAGTCGCAGCGCAACGAGCCGAACACGTCACCGGTGAGGCACTCGGAGTGCACGCGCACCAGCACGTCCTCGCCGTCACCGATCTCGCCGTACACCAGCGCGACGTGCTCGATGCCGTCGAGCGTGCTGTCGAAGCCGACCGCGGTGAACACGCCGTGCGCGGTCGGGATCCGGGCCTCGGCAACGCGTTCGACCTGGGTCTCGACCCGGCGCCGGTACGCGATCAGGTCGGCGATCGTGATCAGCGCGAGGTCGTGGTCGGCCGCGAACACCTCCAGCTCCTCGCGGCGGGCCATCTCCTCCTCGACCTTCTGCGACACGATCTCGCAGAGCACGCCGGCGGGAGACATTCCCGCGAGACGGGCGAGGTCGACGGAGGCCTCCGTGTGGCCGGGGCGGCGCAGCACACCGCCGTCCCTGGCGCGCAGCGGAACGACGTGGCCGGGCCGGTTGAAGTCGGTGGCCTTCGCGGTCGGGTCGGCGAGCAGCCGGATCGTGCGGGCGCGGTCCGCGGCCGAGATGCCGGTGCTGATGCCTTCGCGCGCGTCCACCGTGACCGTGTACGCGGTGCCGCGCTGGTCCTGGTTCGTGTGGTACATCGGCGGCAGGTCGAGGCGGTCGCAGTCGGAGTCGGTCAGCGCGACGCAGACGTACCCGGACGTGTAGCGGACCATGAACGCGAGCAGCTCCGGCGTCGCCTTCTCGGCGGCGAAGATCAGGTCGCCCTCGTTCTCCCGGTCCTCGTCGTCCACGACGACCACCGGCCGTCCGGCGGCGATGTCCTTGATCGCGCGCTCGATGTCCGCGAACTCGGTGCTCACTGGGCCTCCTCGCCCGCAATGGCCCGCAGGTGCGGGACGGCCAGTCGTTCGACGTACTTCGCCAGCACGTCGACCTCGAGGTTCACGTGCGAGCCCGGCAGGCGGTGCCCGAGCGTGGTGAGGTCGAGCGTGGTCGGGATCAGGCTCACGGAGAACTGGTCCTCCGAGACGTTCACGACGGTCAGCGACACGCCGTCGACCGTGATCGAGCCCTTCTCCACGACGTAGCGGGCGAGCTGGGGCGGCAGTCCGATGTGGACGATCTCCCAGTGCTCCGCCTTCTCCCGCGCGAGAATCGTGCCCGTGCCGTCGACGTGGCCCTGCACGATGTGGCCACCGAGGCGCTGGCCGACCGCGGCCGCGCGCTCCAGGTTGACCTTGTCGCCCTCCGCGATCTTCGCGAGGCTGCTGCGCACGAGCGTCTCGCGCATCACGTCGGCGGTGAAGGTGCCGTTCTCGACCTCCACGACGGTGAGGCAGACGCCGTTCACCGCGATGGAGTCGCCGTGCTTGGCGTCGCTGGTCACGATGGGCCCGGCGATGCGGAGCCGTGCCGCGTCCGGCAGGTCCTGCGTCGCGACCACGTGGCCGAGTTCCTCGACGATCCCGGTGAACACCGCTCCTCCTAAGTTTGCGGAACCGCGCTGATCCGCAAGTCCGGTCCGCTCATGGTGACGTCTTCGACGGTCAACCGGACAGCGTCCGTGATGGTTGACACGCCCGCGTCCAGCACCGCCGCGGGACCGTTCCCGAGCAGCGCGGGCGCGATGTAGGCGAGCACGCGGTCGATCCTCCCAGCCCTCAGGAACGCACCGGCCACAGTTGCACCACCTTCGAGCAGCACGTCCACCACACCCCGGCCCGCAAGCGTGGTGAGCACCTCGTCCGGGTCGTGCGTGCGCAGGTGTAGCGCGGTGTGCTGGAGTTTGGCTCCATCCGGCAGGTCGCTCATGCCCACGACCACAGGCAACGGCTGGTGGGGCAACGGCATTCCGTCGTCGTCCCTGGCCGTCAGCGCCGGGTCGTCCTTCTTGACCGTGTTCGTGCCGACGATGATCGCGTCGAGCTTCGCGCGCAGGTCGTGGACCTGCTTGCGGGAGGTCTCCGAGCTGATCCACTGACTGGTGCCGTCCTGGGCCGCGATCCGGCCGTCGAGCGACGCCGCGTACTTCCACGTGACGTGCGGACGTCCCGTGCGCGCGTAGTGCAGCCACGCCCGGAGGGGCCCGGTTGCGACTTCGTTCTCCAGAAGGCCGCTCTCGACCGTGATGCCGGCTTCTTCGAGGCGTTTCGCTCCGCCCGCCGCCCTAGGGTTCGGGTCGCTGACGGCGTGGATGACGTGCTTGATGCCGGCTTCTTGCAGCGCCTCGGTGCACGGCGGCGTACGGCCGTAGTGCGAACACGGCTCAAGGGTGACTACCGCCGTGCCGCCACGAGCCCTGGTTCCAGCTTCTTTGAGCGCCATGACCTCGGCGTGCGGCCCGCCGATCGGCTGGGTGCCGCCGAAGCCGACCGGATGACCGTGCTCGTCGAGGACGACGCAGCCGACCGGCGGGTTGGGGCTCGTGGTGCCCCGCACCCGTTCGCTCTCCGCGATGGCGAGCACCATCGCGCCCTCGGGCGTCACCTCGCGCCGGCTGCCTGAGCGCGCAGTGCCTCGACGGCCTTGCCGGGCTCGGCGGCGTCGTACACGGCGGACCCCGCGACGAAGCAGTCCACCCCGGCCTGCGCGGCCTGTTCGATCGTCTCGGCGTTGATGCCGCCGTCGATCTCCACGAGCAGCTTGAGGTGCCCGGTGTCGACGAGGCGACGCGCCTGGCGCACCTTCTCCAGCACGTCCACCATGAACTTCTGGCCGCCGAAGCCCGGCTCGACCGACATCACCAGCAGCGTGTCGTAGTGCTTGAGCACGTCGACGTACGGCTCCAGCGGCGTGCCGGGCTTGATGCTCAGCCCCGCCTTCGCACCCGCCGCCTTGAGGTTCTTGGCCAGCTTGATCGGATCTTGCGCGGCCTCGACGTGCACGGTCACGTTGTACGCGCCCGCCTCGGCGTACTCGATCGCCCAGCGGTCCGGGTCCTCGATCATCAGGTGGCAGTCGATCGGGATGTCGGTGACCTTGAGCAGCGACTTCACCACCGGCAGGCCGAGCGTCAGGTTCGGCACGAAGTGGTTGTCCATGACGTCGACGTGGATCCAGTCCGAGGTCGGCACCGCGGCGAGCTCGTCGGCGAGCCGCGCGAAGTCGGCGGACAGGATGCTGGGGGCGATCATCGGCGTGTGGACCACAAGGGTGAAGTCTAGGTGTCCAGCAGGTCGAGCAGCCTGCCGGGAGCCTCGTCAGTGACCACCACGACACCCGCTCCGGTGAGCGTCTTCAGATGTGTGTCCCACATCGGATGGCGACGCTTGTCCGCGTTCGCCTGGGGCATGACGACGACCTTGCAGTTCTCGACCCCGATCGCCTCGTTCAACGCGGTCAGCGCCTGGTTGTCGCCGATGCCCAGGGCCAGCTTGGCCACCGAGTTCGCGCTGGCAGGCGCGAAGATGAACGCGTCCGGTGTCGGGTAGGGCTTGGGCTGGCTCGGCAGCCGCGGGTGCCACCGGATCTCGAGGTCGGTGAGCGCTTGGAGCTTCTCCAGTTCGTTCGCCTCCTCGAACCACGGGACGACCGCTGGCGTGAGCGTGATGGCCAGGCGCCATCCGCGTTGTGCCGCGGGTGCGGCCAGCTCCGTGCGGAACCACGTCTCCACGCCACCGCAGCCCGATGCGACCAGTCCGAGCAGTCCCCGTGTCATCTCGCCGATGTTAGGCGGACGATCCCAGGTGGACGATCATCGGGGAGCCGCGCGGAACCGTCGGCATGGCTTTGCCTGAGCATCCACTCGATCAGGGCACCGGCCTCGCCACCGAACACTCTCGGCCATCGTTACTCCGGGAATCGACCTAGACGCAGGCCGCCGCACGTCACGGATCTGGGTGACGTCGCCATGAACGTCACCCACCGTGTTACGCCGAAGATCCCGTCGAGGTCCTCCGCCGCTTCGGCCGCCGGAACCTGTCAGACCCCGTCGCTAACGTCCTTCCCGAGCGCTCGAACTGGGCGTCGCAGCACCGCGCAGAACATCGCGTCGGTGCCGTGCAGATGAGGCCAGAGCTGAACGTGCGGTCCTTCCCCGAGGTCCGGAACTCCCGGGAAGAGCTCCCGCGTGTCCAGCACTTCGGCCCCGGTCCGCCGGGCGACGTCCGTCACCACCCCTACGGTCTCCGAGAGATGAGGTGAGCACACGACATAACCCACGACGCCGCCAGGACGCACCAGTCGCAACGCCTCGGTGAGCAGCTCGCGCTGCAGCTTCGTGAGCGTGCCGACGTCGGCGGGCTGGCGCCTCCACCGCGCCTCCGGGCGCCTGCGCAGTGCACCGAGACCGGTGCAGGGCGCGTCGACCAGTACGCGGTCGAACGCCCCTTCGACGAAGTCGGTCTCGCGGCCGTCGGCCACGTGCACGGTCACCGGCAGGCCTGAGGTGATCTTGCGCACGAGCTCGGCGCGGTGGGGTGCCTTCTCGACGGCGATCAGCTCGCCGCCTTCGATGCCGACCAGCGCGGCGAGCAGGGCGGCCTTGCCACCGGGGCCCGCGCAGAGGTCCAGCCAGCGGTCGTCCGTGCCTCCGTCGTCCCCACCCTCGATCGGCGCGCGGGTCAGGGCGAGAGCGCAGAGCTGGCTGCCCTCGTCCTGGACGTGGGCGAGGCGTTCCCGGACGGGCTCGAGATCGCCCGGGTCGCCCGCCCCGGCCTCCAGGTGCACGCCGTAAGGCGAGTACGGCGCCACGTCGCCGCCGGTGATGGCGGCGAGCTCGTCGGCGCTCACCTCGCCAGGACGTGCCACCAGGTGCACGGCCGGCCGCGCGTCGTCGGCCTCCAGGGCGCGCTTGAGCGGCTCGTCCCGGCTGCCGAGGGCTTCCGCGAACGCCTGCGCGATCCAGCGCGGGTGGGCGTGCGCGAAGGCCACGTTGCCGATCGGGTCGGTGTCCGGATCGGGCGCGAGCTCGTCGACCCACGCCGCCTCGTCCTGTTCCGCGACCCGGCGCAGGACGGCGTTGACGAAGCCCGCGATCCCGGACCCGAGCTCGGCCCGGACGAGGTCGACGGTGGAGGCGACCGCCGCGTGCGACGGAATGCGCGTGCGCAACAACTGATAAGCACCAAGCCGCAACGCGTCGAGCGCCGAACCGTCCACTTCGGACAACGGCCGATCCGAGCAGGCCTCGATGACGGCGTCGAGCAGGCCCTGTGCCCGCGCCGCACCGTAGGTGAGCTCGGTGGCGAGTGCCGCGTCACGGCCGGTGATGCGGCGATCCCGCAACAGCTGCGGCAGCACGAGGTTGGCGTACGCGTCGCGCTGCCGCACCGCCCGCAACGTCTCCAGCGCGGCCAGGCGGGCCGGGTCCTCCACGGGCGGCCGGGAGGGCCCGGTGCGCCGGCGCGGCGGATGCGGCCTGCGTGGACGGGACGGCTTGGAGGCTCCTCGCGAGTAGCCGGTCATGCGACTTGCTCCCCTGCTCCGGCACGGACAACGCGCGCCAAGCTCGTACCGGTCGGCGCGGCGATGGCACACGCCCTCGTCCCAGCGTGGTTCATGACAGCGTGGTTCGTGACAGCGCGGTTGATGACAGCGTGGTTCATGACGGCGCGGTTCATGGCAGGACGGCTCATGCGATCCGCTCCCCCGCCTCGATGCGCACCCCGCGCGCCCAGTCGGTGGCGGCCATGCGCTTCTTGCCCTGCGCCTGGACGTCGCCGAGGACGACGGCGGTCGTGGCCGTGCCCACGAGCACGCGCTTGCGTTCGACCTGGATCTCCCCGGCCGGCAGCGTCACGTCGTCCACGGGCGTCACGGGGCCGAGCTTGAGGCGCTCACCCCGGAACTCGGCCCACGCGCCGGGCTCCGGCGTCACCGCGCGTGCCAGGCGGTCGACGGCCACGGCGGGCGCGGTGAAGTCGAGGCGCGCGTCCTCGACGGCGATCTTGGCGGCGTAGGTGACGCCGTCGGCAGGCTGGTCGACGGCGCGCAGGGTGCCGTCCTCGATGCCGTCCACAGTGGACAGCAGCAGCTGGGCGCCCGACTCGGACAGGCGCGTCAGCAGGTCGCCGGAGGTGTCGCGGTCACGCACCTTCTCGGTCACCACGCCGAACACCGGGCCCGCGTCGAGCTCGCGCACGATCCGGAACGTCGAGGCGCCCGTGATGTCGTCGCCGTTGCGCACGGCGGCCTGCACCGGCGCGGCGCCGCGCCAGGCGGGCAGCACGGAGAAGTGGAGGTTGACCCAGCCGTGCTTCGGGACGTCGAGCGTCCGCTGCGGCAGCAGGTTGCCGTAGGCGACGACCGGGCAGAGGTCGGGTTCGAGGGCGCGCAGGCGGTCCAGGAACTCGGGCTCGCCGGCCTTGAGCGGCGTCAGGACCTCGATGCCGTGTTCGTCGGCCAGAGCGCCGACCGGGGAACGTTCGAGACGGCGGCCCCTGCCGGAGGGGGCGTCGGGGCGGGTGACCACGGCGACGACGTCGTGGCGGGGAGAGTCGATGAAGGCGCGCAGCGAGGGCAGGGCGACCTCGGGCGTACCGGCGAACACGAGTCGCATGGTCAGCTGGACCTGCCGAAGAGTGGGTGCGGGCTCTGCTTCAAGGTGGGGACCGTACCGTCGAACCACTCGGCCTGCCGGATCTCCCTCATCGCCACCTTGCGCGTCTCGGCGTCGAGGCGGTCGAGGAACAGCACTCCGTCGAGGTGGTCCGTCTCGTGCTGGATGCAGCGGGCCAGCGTCTCGGTGCCTTCGACCTCGACGGGCTCACCGTGCATGTTCCAGCCCTTGGCCACGACGTGCAGGTGGCGCTTGCAGTCCCACGACATGCCGGGGATGGACAGGCAGCCCTCGGGCCCGTCCTGCATCTCCTCGCCGACCACCTCCCACGTGGGGTTGACGAGGTGTCCCGCGAAGCCGTCGCAGTGGTAGGTGAACACGCGCAGTCCAACGCCGAGCTGAGGCGCGGCGAGTCCCGCTCCGCCCGCGTCCTGCATCGAGTCCCACAGGTCCTTGACCAGGGTGCGCAGTTCCTTGTCGAAGTCGGTCACCTCGACAGCGGCGGTGCGCAGCACGGGGTCTCCGAACAGGCGGATGGGTTGGACGGTCACGCAGTGCTCCTCGTGGTGGACTGGAGGCCAGTCTACGAGGAGCGCGGTCAGTGCTCGGACGCGCTGCCGAGGAAGATCACGCCCACCAGCGCCACGAGGAAGTGGCCGGTGAACCGCAGCGCCGTCAGCACGGGGCGGAACAACGCGGGGAAGTTGAAGTGGGCTGCCGGGGCTCCGGTAACAGTGTGCGTCGTCATGCCACGAACTGTGCCGTTCACGCAGGTCAGCCCGCATCGGCTCGCGGTATCGAGGCTGCCTCGGCCCGAGGTAGGAAGATCGGGTGCAACACTCGGCCGGAAGGTGGACACCTCCAGGTCATGAGGCTGATGCGACCGAGCTGGGAGGGGGCGGCCGCTGTGCCCGACGACGCCCCGTCGGACGCCGAACTGTGGGCACAGGGCGACGAGCACGCGTTCGGTGAGCTCTACGACCGTTACGCCGAGGCGGTCTGGAACCACGCCTACCGGCTGACCGCGTCCTGGTCGACGGCGGAGGACCTGACGTCGGCGACGTTCCTCACAGCCTGGCGGCGCCGCGCCGGGATGACACTGGTGCGCGACAGTGCGCTGCCGTGGCTGTTCACCGTGGCGGGCAACCTGGCGCGCTCGGAGTTCCGCCGCAAAGCCAGGTTCACCCGCCTGCTGCTCCGCGTGCCCCACGACGACGTGCAGCGCGACCACGCCGACGACGTCGCGTCGTCCCTCGACCACGAGGCCCGCCTCAGCCAGGTGCTGGAGGCCGTCGAACGTCTCCCCCGCGCCGAACGCGAGGCCGTGGAGCTGGTCCTGCTGGGCGAACTGACCGCTGCCGAGGCTGCCACCGTGCTGGGCGTGGCCGAGGTGAGCGTCCGCTCCCGCATCTCCCGCGCCCGCACCCGTCTGCGCAAGATGCTCGCCGACGACATCCTGGAGGTGGAGTGATGACCATCAACCTGCCGCCCCGCCGAGTTCTGCCCGCGGACGTCAAGGAGCGCATGCGTCCGCACTTCACCGAGACGCGGAGCCGCCGCAACCACACCCCACTCGCCGTGGCCGCGGGCGTCACGCTCCTCATCGCGGGTGGCATCGCCATCACCCAGCCGGCCACGCACGACCTCGACCCGGCGCGCGACCGCGTCGTCACTCCGTCCGGCCGGGATGTCGCCCGCTGCCGCACCGCCCTGAACGACAAGAACTGGTCCTCCACCCAGATGGTCGTCTTCGGGCTGCGCAAGGTCCTCGTCGGCACGGACGGCCGCTTCTGCGAGCTCACCGCTTCTCGCGCCGGCGTCGCACCGCAGGGCTTCCAGCCGACCCAGGTAGACGCGGGCTCGATCACCTACAGGTCCGCCAACGTCATCGCTGGTGTGCCTCCCTTGGGCACGCGAACGGTGAAGGCGCGCGAGACCGTCTCCGGCAGGCCCAAACACTCCTCCAGCGGCGTAGTCACACCTGATTTCTTCATCGTCCACAGCCCGGCCGCGATGCTGACCAACGAGCTGGTCTTCGACGAGAAGACCGTCCCCGTCCAGCGGTTCACGTCCTGGTCGGAGAACGGGGTCACGGACAGTTTCGAGAGCGACGACAGCGACCCGTGGGCATCCGTCAACGTCCTCGCCAGATGCGTCGACAACGCCTTCAACAACAAGGTGACCGTCGACGAACTCCGAGGCTGGGAGCCGTTGCTGGTGTCCGGCCTCGAACAGCACCGCGGAATGTTGCTCGCCCACCGCGGCCACCGGGAGTGGGCGACCTGTCCGTTCACCGAGACCCGCTCGGACAGCCTGTCGCTCATCAGCACGACATCGCGCGACCCGGACTCCTCGCTGGTCATCGACGGCCACCAGTCCGGATCCGAGTTCATCGTGACCGGACGCACCACCAGAGCCGCGAAAACCGTCGAGGTGTCCGACAGAGGCGGTACCCCGGTGACGGTGAACGTCGCCGACGGCCACTTCATCGTCACGTTCCCGGTGTCCATCGGGGACGACTGGATGATGTCTCCCGCCCGCCTGCGCCTGGTGGCGCGCAACGCCGAGGGTGAGATCGTCTACGAGGGCGGCATCAGCTAAGCATGAGCCCATGACGTGGACGGCACCCGAAGTCGAACTGATCGACGAACCACTGCTCGGCGAGGAACGCCCGATGCTGGAAGCGTGGCTCGACCGCCATCGAGCCACCTTCCTCGGCAACTGCGCGGGACTGTCCGGCGAACAGCTCGCCACGGTCTCCACACCGCCGTCGAACCTCACCCTGCTGGGCCTGATCCGCCACCTGACCGACGTCGAACGCGTCTGGTTCCGGAAGCGGCTGGCTGGCGAGGACGTCAAGCCCCGCTACGGCGAGCCGGGCAACTGGGACGACGCCTTCGGGAACCTCGACCCGGCGCGGGCCGAGGCCGAGTACGCCGCTCTCCTCGCCGAAATGGCCGAGGCCCGCGCGGCGGCAGCCACGCGGGACCTCGACGACACCTTCGTCCACGAGCGAGTGGGCGAGATTTCCGTGCGCTGGCTCTACATCCACCTGATCGAGGAGTACGCGCAGCACAACGGCCACGCCGACCTCATCCGTGAACGCGTCGACGGACGCACCAACAACTAGCCGCGGGAGAAGGCTCAGCCCACCTTCACCACGCGGGCGGCACCTCCGCCGCGTCGCGTCGGTTCGGCCACGGCACGCCAGCGGCCGTCCTTGGCACGTTCGACGGCCGTGGCGGCGCCGATTTCGGCGTTCTGGCTGAACTTGTGGCCGATCGCCTGCAGGCCCGCGGTGGTGGCGGCGGCGATGAACTCCGCCTCGGCCGGGGTCGTGGCCGCGTTGCGCTGGGAGGCGCGCGGGGCCGCTACGGCGTCACGCAGGGACATCTTGCGGTCCAGGCGCCCGGTCAGGATCTGGGTGACCGTGGTGATGATGGTCGAGCCACCGGGCGAACCGACCGCGAGGACCACCTTGCCGTGGTCCAGGACGATGGTCGGAGCCATGGACGACCGCGGGCGCTTGCCGGGGCCCGGGAGGTTCGGGTGCGGGACGCCGGCGGTCGGGGCCACGAACTCGAAGTCGGTGAGTTCGTTGTTGAGCAGGAAACCCCGGCCCGGGACGACGATGCCGCTGCCGCCCTCCGCCTCGATCGTGAGGGTGTAGGCGACCACGTTGCCCCAGCGGTCGGCCGTGGTGAGGTGCGTGGTGCGTTCGGCGTCCTCACGCAGCGACGAGAGACCGGCGGTGGCTTCACACGGCTTGGGATTGCGCGGGTCGGCGGCCGGCTGCGGGGCGGGCAGCACGGCGTCGGGCTTGATCAGGCACGCGCGGCTGTCGGCGAACTTCTGCGAGAGCAGGCCGTCGGTCGGCACGGTGGAGAACGCCGGGTCGCCCACCCAGCGCAGGCGGTCGGCGAACGAGAGCTTCGTCGACTCGATGAAGCGGTGCAGGTACTCGACGTCGGAGGCCTTCGAGAGGTCGGTCGACTCGAGGATGTTCAGCGCCTCGCCGACGGTCGTGCCGCCGGACGACGGCGCCGCCATGCCGTAGACGTCGAGGCCGCGGTAGCGCGTGCGCGTGGGGTCGCGGCGTTCGACCTGGTAGCGGGCCAGGTCCGAGATCTCCATGGCGCCGGGGCGGATGTTGCGGGTCGTGCCGGGCACGACCGGTGGCTGCTGGACGGTCTTCACCAGGTCACGGCCGACCGCGCCGCCGTAGAGCGACGCGAGCTCGGTGCGGGCGAGCTCGCGGTAGGTGTCAGCGAGCTGCGGGTTGCGGAACGTGCTGCCCACCGCGGGCGGCTGGCCGCCGGGCAGGTAGAGGTCGCGCGTGGAGGTGAAGTCGGCGAAGCGGGCGGCGTTGTTCGCGATCTGCGAGTTGAACGTCCGGTCGACGACGAAACCGCGCCGCGCCAACGCTTCCGCGGGCGCCATGGCCTCGCGCAGGTTCAGCGTGCCCCACTTGCGCAGCGCCTGCTGCCACGTCTTGGGCGTGCCGGGGACGCCGACGGACAGGCCGCTGGTCATCGCCTCGGCGAACGGGAGCGGCTTGCCGTTCTCCACGAACAGCTGGTCGGTCGCGCTGCGCGGCGCGGTCTCCCGGCCGTCCAGAGTGGACACACGACCGGTGCGGGCGTCGTAGTGGACGAAGAACCCTCCACCACCGATGCCGGCGCTGAACGGATCGGTCACACCGAGCGCGGCGGCGGTGGCGACGGCGGCGTCGACGGCGTTGCCGCCGCGGCGGAGCACGTCGATGCCGATCTGGGACGCGTCGGGGTCGACGCTGGAGACGGCGCCGCCCCAGCCGACCTGCTCGGGCACGCGAGGCGGTGGTTCCGCCGCACCCGCGTGAGCGGGAGCGACCACTACGACGGAGAGCGTCAGTGCGGCAACCGTTCGCAACATGGGAAACTTCTACTCCGTTGCGACCAGATGGCAACACTCCTCTTGATGAAGGCCTAAGGTGCGGGTGTGTCGATCGATCTTGACCGGTTGCGAACGGATTTCGCGAACACCCCGCTCGACGAGGCCGACCGCGAGGAGGTGCTGCACCTCCTCCTGCGCGAACGCCGCGAGGGTGACGCCGACCTGCTGCGCCACCTGCTGGCCGCCGAGACGGCCGCCCACCGCGAGGGCTGGGGCCTGAGCGAGACGATGGTCCTCGCCGCGCTGCTGCTCGCCGAGTGCGGCCGCGAGGAGGACGTCTGGACGTTGTGGGAGGCCAAGAACGCCTCGTTCGACACGATGGCGGGCCTCGACGGCTTCCTGCTGTTCCCGGCGGGCATCTCGGGCACGACGGCACACGTGATCGCGAGCGAGAGCCACCCCGAGCGCGCCGACCTGATGACGTACATGAGCGAGTACCTCGAGTACGAGAAGCTCACCGACGAGGAGATCCGCGAGCACATCGCGGAACTGCGCTCCCACTACGTCTAGGCCGTGTCCTGCAAGTCGGTTCGATGAGAGTCACGGGCGAGAGGCCCGGAGACGGCCTAGAGCACCTCCAACGGGTCGAGCTTGATCCGCACCAGCTCCTGCTCCTTCCGCGCCGTCCGCACGGCCTGCGCCTCGGCGAGCACGGCGGCCAGCTGCCGTCCCTCACTGCGCGCGACCCGCACCAGAGCCCGCTCCTTGGTCTCGTCGTCCCCGAGCGGCACGGGGCCGAGGACCTCGCCGGTCGACGGCAACCGCAGCTCGTCGAGCAACGCGTTCACCGCGTCCGGGGTGCCGTCGACGGTCGCCATCCGCACCGCCGGCGGGAACCCGAGTTCCGTGCGGGCGGCGAGTTCGGTGGCGGCGTGCCACACCGGGTCCCAGCGGACGAGGGCCTGCACCGGTGTGAGCGCCGAGTCCGCGATGACGACCACCCGCCCGTTGCCCGGCCGCACCAGGCCGGCGGCCGTCATCCAGCGCCGCAACGCCTCCTCGGACGCCCTGAGGTCGGCCCGGCCCAGCAACGCCCAGCCGTCGAGCAGCAGCACCGCGCCGTAACCGCCCTCGGCCACGGGTTCGGCGCCGGGTGTCGCCACCACCAGAGAGGGCTTGCCCGGCACCTTGGTCAGCACCTCGTCCGCGCCGCTGGTCCGCACCGGATACCCCGGGAACGCCCGCCCCAGCTCCTCGGCCGTGCGCCGAGCACCGATGATCTGCCCTCTCAGCCTGCGGCTCCCGCAGGTCGGACACCGGAACCCGGCCTCCGTCGCCGCGCACCACCGGCAGTACGCGGGCTTCGGCGCCCCGTCCTGGGTGCCGCCGGGAAGCGCCAACGGCCCCGCGCACCGACGACACCTCGCGGGCCCACGACATTGCCCGCACGCCAGGGCAGGCACGTACCCACGCCGCGGAACCTGGATGAGGACCGGCGAGTCGGTGAGGGCGAAACGCGCCGCGTCGAAGGCGATGGACGGCAGACGGGCCGTGCGCGCGGCCGGGTCCTTGACGTCCTGCCAGTCGTTGTCGCCAACCGACACCACCCGCGGCGCGATGGCGCGCAGGGTCTCGCGCGAGGCCACGATCTCGTGCGCCCAGCCCGTCTCGACGAGCAGCTGCGCCTCCGCCGTGCGCGCGAACCCACCGATCAACAGCGCCGCGCCGGACATGTGGGCCCGCTGCACCAGCACGTCGCGCACGTTCGGGTACGGCGACCGCTGCTCCACGTGGAGGTCGTCGCCGTCGTCCCAGACCACGAGCAACCCGGGGTTCCTGACCGGGGCGAACGCGGTGGCCCGAGTCCCGACGACCACCTGCGCGACCCCACGGCGCACCGCCAGCCAGCGCTTGTAGCGCTCGGACGGCCCCAGGTCGGCGGAAAGGGTCACCACGCCTTCGATGAGCCTGCCGCACGCCTCGGCGACGCGGGCGAGGTCGCGGTGATCGGGCACGACGATGACAACGCCCCGCCCGCCGGACGCGACCGCGGCCGCCGCCTCGGCCAGACGGGCGGGCCAGTCCTCGGAGGGCAGGGCCTGCCAGACGGCGTGGGCAGGACGCCCTTCGCGGAGGGCTTCCAGGTACTTGGGACCGCGGGGATAGCGGGACCAGGCGTCGGCGGGCACGGGCGGCAGCTGGGAGCGCGCGGGGGAAGCCGAATCCTCAGGGGAAGCCAGGTCTGCGGTGGAAGTCGGCTCGGCAACGGACGCTGAACGCGCCGGTGAAGCTGGGCCCTCCGGCGGGGTGTCGGCGGAGCCAGCGGTAGCAGCGGACACCGGTGCGGCTGAGGCGTCTGCGAGCTCGGCGGCAGGAACCGACGGCAGGCCGGTCGGACCCGCAGGCTGGACGGCAGGGTCCGGCGGCGCGGCTGCGGGGTCGTCCTTCGCGGGCTCGTCTGTCGACGTGTCCGCCGGAGCAACCGCCGTCTGTTCGGAGAACGGTTCGGCGGCGGTCCGCTGCCCCACCCAGGCCGGGACCTGGGGCAGCGGGGGCGGCTCCGGTGAGGCCGCCGCTTCCGCTCGGGCGTGGCGGGGCGGGATGGCCAGGCGCAGCACGTCGATCATGCCGCCCGCGTACCTGTCGGCGATGGCGCGGGCCAGAGCGGCGATCTCCGGGGCCAGGACCGGTTCGGGGGACACGACCTTTTCGATGAAGGCCAGTTTCTTGCCGTACTCGGTGGTCTCGGTGCGCTCCAGCAGGTAGCCGTCCACCAGCTGGCCCGCGAAGCGGACGCGGACGCGGCAGCCCGGGACGGCCGCCGTGTCCAGTTCGGACGGAACCGAGTAGTCGAAGGGGCGGTCCAGGTGGGCCAGCGGCACGTCGACCACGATTCGGGCGACCGGCAGCGACGCCGCGGGGACTCGTTCCCCTCGTCTTGCTCCGGTCTTCGCGCTCATGCCTCCTGGTGTATCAGACGGCACCGACAGTCACGCGTTGCGCCTCACCAAACCTGTGAAGCCCGCCACGAACAGGGTGGCGAAGGCCCAGGCCAGGATCTGGAGCAGCCACGTGGTGGCCAGCACGAACTGGCCAGAGGCCGAGGAGTCGACCGTGCAGCGGGTCGCATCCACCTTGACCAGTGGTGTTGCCACGTTCAGGGCGTAGCCGACCTGTTCGACGACCGTGCAGCGGACCGCGCCCGACAGCAGGACGACGCCCACCGACACGGCCAGCACCCCGGCGAGCCACACCAGCGCGAGACCGGGCCGGTACCCGTGGCCGACGGTCACGCCGCGGACGAGATGCCAGGTGCGGCCCCACCGCGAGAGCTGGCCGCGACGACGCAGATCACGTTGCTGGGCAACGCGAATTCGGCGCACGTCGCGTTCGTGTCCGGCGGCCTGATGAGCTGCGGCCAGCTGAACCCACGGCTGTGTCGAGTAGTAGGGCGTGCGCGTCGCCAGCAACGACATCCATTCGTCCACAGTGGCGTCACGCGGTAAACCCTCATACACCAACCCTTCGAGCTGGACGTCGCCGTCGATGCCGCCGAACGGCATCAGCAGGTCCTTGCCCACCCGGACGTGCCGCAGGTCGAGGGCGACGCCCGGCGAGCTGAACCGGCCGTCCCTGAGCACGAGTTGCCCGTCCACGCGGGCACCGCGCATCCGGACCGCGGCGTACTGCCCGGCACCCGAGACGTGGCAACCGCGCGACAGGAAGATCGCGGACCCGACCTGCGCGTCCACCAGGTACAACGAGGATTCCATGCGCGACTCGCGGCACGTCAGCACGTCGGCGATGCGCGCACCCACCAGCGACACCAGGCCCTTGGCGTGGAAGCCCTCGTCCAGGTAGACGCTGCCGCCGATGCGCATGTTCAGGCCGTCGAACGACTCCGCGGCGCTCAGCCGGGCCCCGCTGAGCCGCAGGTTGTGGTCCACGGTCAGGCCGCGCGCCAGCACCGCCGGGGCGACCAGCCGACGCAGGTCCAGCCGCGAGAAGTGCGCACGGTTGACCAATATCGGCTCTTCGGTGGTGCAGTCGTGCAGCGACAACGGCCGTTTGACCACCAGGTCCCGCAGGTCGAGCTGACCGAGGATCCGCGCGCCGGTCACCACCAGGCCGGCCGGATCCAGCGCGTCGGCGTCGATCAGCAGACGCCGGATCTCCGCCGCCTCGATCTCGTCCCCCGTGATCTCCACGGGCACACGTTAGCCGGAGATCGACTCTTGACCGTTCTCGATGTGACCGCACAGGCGACGGCGGAACCGCGGTTCCTCCTCCACCGTCACCGTCAGGTCGTACCAGCCCGAGTTCATGACGGTGAGCCACGGGATCACGTGCCGATGTCCTGGTCTCACCGGGTATCGCCGCCGCCCCAGCACGAACGTCAGACGCGTCGTCCCAGTGTTCTCGAACGTCAGCGTGAGCACACGGCTGTATCCGCGCACCGACGACGACACTCGCGCACGGTCAGAAGACGAGCCGGCGAACTCACGGCGGAAACCGTTAGGGCCGAGCAACACCAGATCGTGGTCACCGGCGACCTCAAGAGAGGTAGACGAGGCAACGTCGAAGTGCTGCGGCACCGCGAACTGCCCCGAGTACGGGTACAGCGCGAAGTGCGCGGAGGCAGACCCGGAGTTAGACATCTCCAACGTAGAGCCGCGCAACGACGCGTCAGGCTGGTACGGCAGAGCGCGCGCACGCCGCCGTCCGGCCTCCTGCTCGGGCATCTTCTGCGACGATGGGGGCGCGGGACGCCAGCGCGGGGAAGCGGGCGGCACGGCGGCGGGCTCGCCCACCTCGGGCCACGTGCGGCGCCGGTCGAAGTCGAACGCCGAGGTCAGGTCACCCGTGACGGTCCGGCGCCACGCGGAGATCTCCTCCGAACGCACGCCGGTCCACCGCTCCAGGAACTGCGTCATGGACGTGTGGTCGAACACCTGCGAACACACGTAACCGCCAACGGACCACGGCGAGACGACGGTCATCGGCACGCGCGCGCCGAGCCCCAACGGCCGGTCACCCACGTACTCATCAGTCACCGACAACGGCGGGCGCGGCGGCGGCACGTGGTCGTAGAAGCCGTCGTTCTCGTCGTAGGTGATGAACAGGACGGTCGACTCCCACACGTCCTGGTTGGAGGCCAACGCGTCGAGCACCTGGTAGGTGATCGAGGCGGACGCGGCGGGCGACGACGCGCCGGGGTGCTCGGAGTCCACAGAGGACGGAACCAGGTAGGAGACGGCGGGCAACCGACCGGCGTTCACGTCGGCCCGGAACGCCTCGCCCAGCCCACCCGGCTGGACGCGGTGCAATCCCCGCTCGTACAAGGACTTCTCGGCGGCGGACAACCGGGACAGATCGATGGAACCGATCAGCGCGGGGTCGCCGGTCCCGTACAGCTTGTCCAGGGACTTGAACCCGGCGGGCAACACCTTGCGCGCGATCTCCTTGAACCGCACGTAGAACTCCAGGTTGTTGTCCTGGAAGTTGTCCCACTCCTGGTACACGCGCCACGACTTCCCCGCCGCCTCAAGGCGTTCGGGATACGTCTTCCACGTGTACCCGGTGTGGGTGTCCTCGCTGTAGGCCGCGTTGCCGGTCGCACGAGCACCAGAAGGCTCGAACCCGGTGTACCCGGACACCCAGTAGTTCCGGTTCGGCGATGTAGAAGACGGCACCGAACAGTGGTACGCGTCGCACAGCGTGAAGGTGTCCGCCAGTTCGTAGTGGAACGGGATGTCCTGCCGCGTGTAGAACGCCATCGTCGCCGCGGTCTTCGCCGGCACCCAGTTGTCGTTCCACCCGCCGCGCAACGCCGAGTGCCCGCCGTTCCAGCTGTGGTCCAGGTCGCCGATGTAGTGGATGTCGCGCCCGGACGCCGCCTCACGCACCGGGAACGGCAGCACGCCCGACTGGTTGAACACACCCTTCAACGCGTTGCGGTCGGAGAACCCGCGCACGCCACGAAGGGTTCCGTAGTAGTGGTCGAACGAACGGTTCTCCTGCATCAACAGCACGACGTGCTTGATCGCGCGCAACCCTCCCGCACGAGGCTCACGGGCCAACGCGGCGTACACCGACGGTGGCAGCAACGTGCCGGCACCAGCAGCAGCGACGGCAGCCATGAACCCACGACGAGAGAGCGACATGAGAGGAGTTTCTAGTCTCTGGACGTGTCGCGGAACAGACCCGCGGATGAACAAAGGCCCCGGATTCACCGGGGCCTCGTTCACACTCACACTCAGGGCGCGGCGATCGCGGCAGCGACACTCGCACGAGCGTCCAGCCTGCCCTTTCCGCACTGACCAGCGACGGCGTGCGGCTTGGCCTTCAGGTAGAACCACGCCTGCGCGGGGGTGAACATCGCCTTGCCCTGCTGCACCCGAGCGTGTTGCATCAACGCCACCACACCGGCGACGTGCGGGGACGCCATGCTGGTGCCCTGGTAGTGCTTGTAGATCGAGGCGGCCGGCACGGTCGCGCCGCTGTTCAACGTCGACAGCACACCGTTCGCCGCCAGGGGTGACGTCTCGCCACCCGGCGCGCAGATCTCGACGGTCGCGCCGAAGTTCGAGTACGACGTCTTGTTCGTCTGCCGGTCGGTGGCCGCCGTGGTGATCACGCCACCGCAGTTCGCCGGGGTGAAGCCCGCGGCGTTCACGTTGTCGTTGCCCGCCGCGACGATGACGGTGGCTCCGTGCGTGTTGCGCACCGTGTTGAGCACGTTCTGCAACATCGGCGGGCAGTTGGCCGACGGGCCGCCGAGCGACAGGTTCAGGATCTTCGCCGGGTGCGGGTTCGCCGGAACGCCGGCCACAGCCCCACCGGCCGCCCACAGGATGCCCGCCGCGATGTCGGCCAGCGTGCCACCGCACGTGCCGAGCACGCGCACCGGCACAACCTTGGCCGACGGCGCGACGCCCGTGCCACCGGTCGCGTTGTTGCGCAACGCCGCCACGGTGCCCGCGACGTGCAGCCCGTGCCAGCTCGACGGCCGTGCCGCCGAACCGGCACCGCACTGCCCGGCGAGCCGCCAGTCGCCCTGGTCCATCGGGTTGGCGTCGCGGCCGTTGCCGTCCTTGGCGAACCCGGCGTTGCTGATGAAGTCGTAGCCACCGAGGTAGTTGGCGGTCAGATCGGGGTGCCAGGTGCGGCCGGTGTCGATCACCGCGACCCGCTGGCCCAGTCCGGACGGCCCCTGGTCCCACGCCTGCGACAGGTCGATGCCACCCGGCTGCTCCCAGTAGTGCCACTGCTGCGGCCACAGCGGGTCGTTCGGCACGGCCGTCGACTCCAGGACGATGTTCGGCTCGGCGTACTCGACGTCACCGCGCGCCATCAGCACCCGGATCGACTCCGCGGCGTCGCGGGAGGCGAGCACCTCGGCGCCGTCGACGGCGTCCGCGACGGCCCTCGTCCGCGACTTCTCCAGCGCGTCGGATCGCGACGCGCCCTCGCGGAACTTGACGATGATCTCCTGCTCCGGTTCCTCCTGGGCGGCCGCTGTGGTCAGCGGCATCGCCGTCAGCGCCATCACGACGCCGAGCAGAGCTGCCATGCCGGTTCTCATGGTCTTCCTCCCCTTCCCACTTCAGTGACGCCGAGAAGGAGAGACCCGCGCGGTTGTGTCCCGGATGCGGTCGCCACAACCGATCCACAACAGCTCCCGCGTACTCACGTGCACAACGTCTTCAAGGGGGACTCAGATGCTTCAACTCGTCGTCGCAGCAGCCCTCGCCGCGTCTGGAACCACCGCCGCACCGGAGCCCGTGACCACCGCGCGGGTCGAGGCCGGCAGGCTCGTCGTCACCGGGGCGCCTGCCCGCGCCAGCCAGATCCACGTCTCCGGCACCACCATCAGCGATGCCGGCACGATGCGGGCCGGTACCGGATGCACGCGCCTGTCGGCCTCACGCGTCCACTGCGCGCAAGTGCAGAAGGTCGTCATCTACCTGGGCAACCGCAACGACACAGTGCTCTACGACAGCGCCGTGCCCACCGAACAGCACGGTGGCGACGGCGACGACTCGTTGCAGGGCGGTTCCGGCGCCGACACGCTCCAGGGCGGTGACGGCGACGACACGATGAGCGGCGGCACCGGACCGGACCACCTCTACGGCGGTGACGGCGACGACGTGCTGGACGAGCCCTCGACCGACGCGGGCGGCAACGTCCTGCAGGGCGGCTACGGCAACGACAAGATCGACGGAGCCAAGCTGAACATGCGCGACCGCGCCGATTTCAGCGATCACGTCGAGGGCATGACCATCGACCTGGCGGCGGGCACCGCGACCAGGCCGGGCGAGACCGACGAGGTCAAGAACGTGCAGGACGTCTACGGAACCGCGGGTGACGACACGTTGAGCGGCAACGCCTGGCCCAACAAGATGTACGGCCTCGGCGGCAACGACACGTGCACGGAGGGTTTGTACGACATGTGCGTTCAGTGAGTTCGCTCGTGCGATGTATCAGGGTTGGCCATGAGACATCCGCTCGTTCGTGGAGGTTTTGGACGTCCGCCTGCTCGGGCCCCTTGAAGTCACCGGGCCAGGCGGCGTGCTGCGCCTCGCCGGTACGCGCCAGCGCTCCCTCCTGGCGCTGCTGGCGATGCGCGCACCCTCGGTGCTCCCCGCAACGCGTCTCATCGACGCGTTGTGGGGCACCGAGCCTCCACCCACGGCGTTGCGCACGCTGCACAGCCACATCGCGCGCGTTCGTTCGGCGTTGGCGGCAATCGGGCTCACCGACGTCCTGGTCACCACCAGCACGGGCTATGCGTTGCGGATCGATCCATCACGCGTGGACGTGACACGCTTCGAGCGCGCGCCCTCACCCCGTGCGGCACTCACGCTGTGGCGCGGCGATCCCCTCGCCGACTGCGACGTCTCCGAATGGGCATCCGCCGAGATCACCCGGCTGCACGAAGCACGCCTTTGCACCGAAGAAGCGCTGGCACAGCAGGAAATCGGCCGCGGCGCCTACGGAACCGCGGCCGCCCAGCTCGAACGGCTCGTCGTCAGCCATCCGCTCAGAGAACGCTTCTGGGAGCTGCTCGCCGACGCACAACTACGTGGCGGCCGACGCGCGGACGCGTTGAGCACGGTCCGACGAGCCCGCACCGTGCTCGTGCAAGAACTCGGCGTTGACCCCGGACCAGGCTTGCGCGCGATCGAAGCTCAAGCCCTCACGTGTCCCCCGTCGGACGAGAACGCCGGTCTGGTCGGACGGCAGCGCGAGACCCAGGACGTCGTGCGGCTGCTGGACAAGACGCGGCTCGTGACGCTCACCGGCCCGGCCGGCTGCGGCAAGTCCCGGCTCGCCCAGCACGTCACGCCGTCCTCCACAGTGGTCGATCTGACCTCGGCGAACAACGTCGACGACGCGGTCGCGGCAGCGTTCACCATCACCACACGCGAGCTCAGCACTCTCGGCAACACCTTGGTAGTGCTGGACAACTGCGAACACCTGCGCGCCCAGTGCGCCGCGTTCGCCACCGCGCACCCGAGACTCCGTGTGCTCGCCACGAGCCGTGAACCCCTTAAAGTGCCGGGCGAGGCCGTCTACCCGATCCCGCCGCTCGCCGTGCCCGACCCGGACGTCCCACGCTCCCTGACCGAACTGGCCGCCTACGACGCCGTGCGGCTGTTCCTGGACCGCGCCGCGCACTCCTACACCGACGCGGACGCACCGGCGATCGCCCAGCTCTGCGCCGCGCTGGACGGCCTGCCGCTGGCGTTGGAACTGGCCGCCGCCCGCACCTCCGTCCTCACCCCGGCCCAGATCGTGCGCCGGCTGCGCGACAGGTTCGGCCTGCTGGGACCGCTGCACGCCGCCATCGCCTGGAGCCACGACCTGCTGACGTCCTCGGAACGGACGCTGTTCGCCGATCTCGCGGTGTGCGCGGGAGGTTTCCCGGCAGACCTCGTCGAAGCACTGGCCAGCTCGCTCGACGCACTGACGGGCCTCGTCGCCAAATCGCTCGTGCGGGTCTCCCGTGTCGCGGGCGAAACCCGTTTCTCGATGCTGGAGACCGTGCACGCGTTCGCGATGGAACAGCAGTCGAGTGCACACGCCCGTGCGGCGGACTTCTTCTTATGTCTGGCCGAACGCGCTGAGGCCGACCCAACCGGCACGCTGCTCAACGAGTTACGCGTGGAGCACGCCAACCTCCAGCGCACCATGGACTGGTTCACCTCATCAGGTGACGCGGACAAGATCCTTCGTCTTGTCGTTGCGCTGCAACGATATTGGCACCGTGCGGGCAACTATCGCGAAGGCCGGCAGTGGCTGAACATCGCGCTGAGAGGCTCAGGACCGTTGCGCGGCAAGGCTTTGGCTTCAGCAGCAGCACTGGCGTTGCTGGAATGCGACTACGCCGAGGCCGTGCGCTACGCTCGGGACGGGCTGGAGACCGACCCCGCCCTCGCCGGAAGGCTGCACCGGCTGCTGGGCTCGGTCGCACGGGAACGCGGCAACTACGAAACGGCGCTGCACCACTATCAAGAAGCTGCGCGCGCGTCGAACCCGGTGGATGCCGTCTACGCCCGTCAGCTCGCCGGTGCCACGTCCTGGCTCGCTGGTGACCTCGACATCGCCGAGGCCGACCTTCAGGCATCACTGAAGTCACTGCGACAACTGGGTGATCGACGTGGCGCCACGTCGTCGCTCGCGTACCTCGGCGCCGTCGCCTGGTACCGGGGCGACGCGGCGAAGGCGCGCGAACTGCTGGACGAAGCGCTGGACACGTTCGGTGAACTGGAGTTCAAGGAGGGCATCGCCTGGGCACTCAACCTGCTCGGCGTCGTCGAGCACGGCACCGGCAACCCCGGCACCGCGCGGTCGTTGCTGGAACGCAGCCTCACGCTGCACCGCGAACTCGGTGACCGCTGGCGCCAAGCCAGTGTGCTGGAGGCGTTGGCGGGCGTCACGCAGAACCGGTCACTGCGAACGGAGGCGGCGGCGATCCGTGCTGAGATCGGCGCACCCGTTCCGACCGTGGAACGCGACCTGGCGCGCTCTGGTTAGCGCTCGGGCAACGCACCGTTGTGACTCTTCTTCCGTACGCACCACACGGACAAGGGGAGGACAACCATGAAACTCAGCATTGCCGCCGCGGCGCTCACCATCGGCCTGTGCACCGCCGGTGTCGCGGCCGCCGACGAGGTCCCGCCGGAGTTCCAGAACAGACCCACGCCCGCCGACTGCTACAACGCCGTGCCCACGATCGAGGTCGAAAAGCCCGGGCTGGTGACCTTCGGCGGCGTCGGCCCTGACGTGATCGTCGGCACCCCTGGGCCGGACGTCATCTGGGGCATGGGCGGCGACGACATCATCATCGGTCTCGGCGGCGACGACGAGCTCCACGGCGGCGCTGGCAACGACCTGATCTGTGCCGGCGCGGGCAACGACAGGGTCCAGGGCGGGCCCGACCACGACACGGTCTACGGCGAACCCGGCGACGACCGGATGCGCGGCGGCGACGGAATGGACCTGCTGTCCGGCAACGCCCACCTGGAGGGCGACGCGGGCGACGGTGAGGCCGGCTTCGACTTCTGCACGGCGTCCACGGAGGTCCAGGTCAGCTGCTGACCGACTGCCGCAGCAGGATCTCCGTGGCGGGATCGGGGCGTACCCCGAGCTGCCGCAACGAG
Source organism: Lentzea alba (assembly GCF_011067745.1). GTDB lineage: Bacteria > Actinomycetota > Actinomycetes > Mycobacteriales > Pseudonocardiaceae > Lentzea > Lentzea alba. The sequence continues at coordinate 422,560 of NZ_JAAMPJ010000004.1, read as the reverse complement.
TCCAGCACGCGCGCACGGGTCCGCACAGTCCTTTGTGGATTCCGTGCGCGCAGCGCGGCCGCGAGCGCGAGCCGGTGACCGCGCGGCTCGAACGGTTCCAGCGCCAGCGCGCGGTCGGCCAGCCGCCCCGCCTGGGCCGGATCCGCGGTGACGAGCCGCAGTTCGCCCAACGCCAGCAGGTTGTGCACGTGCCTGGCCCTGATCTGCGCGATCTCTGCCTCGCACAGGTCCATCAGCTCGGCGAGCGGTTCCCCACGCCACAGCGCGACCGCCTCGTCGAGCCGATCCGCGTCGCTGAGCTCCTGGAACGACCACAGGTCCACGCTCAGCACGTCGCTGCGGACGAGACGAATCGTGTCGCCGTCGCTGCGCAGGCAGTAGCTGGCCTCGCCGCCGGCGCGTTCGGGTTCCAGGAGCCGTCTGAGGTGAGTCATCGTCACGCGCAGGTTCCGCGCGGCGCTGGCGGGATCGAGTTCGGGCCACAGCAGGTCCATCGCCTGGTCCCGGTTGAGCACCGGTCGCAGCACGAGCAGGCCCAGCAGCTGACGGACCCGTGCGCGGCGCAGTTCGGGAGCGTCCGTCGCGACACCGTTGCGGGTGACGCGCATCGGCCCGAGCACCTCGATGCCGATCGGGTGGTCCGGCGGCGTGGGCACGGTAGCGAGCAGTTTGAGGGCGCCGCCGGCGAGGTCCGGGTCGCGGGCGAGTTCGCGGAACCGGCGGTGCGCCGCCGGACCGACCCGTTCCGCCAGCCAGGTGCCCAGTTTCGTCCTGCCCGTCGCGGCCAGGCGGGTGGCGAGCTCCGCCGACCACGGCAGCGGGAGGAAGCAGAGAGCGTGCGCTTCCGGCAGGTCCGTGCGGGGATCTCCGTTCCTGGCGTTGATGAACGCGCGTGCGGCCGCTCGTGCCTTGTGGTGCGACGGGCCCAGATCCGTGTTGTCCCACCGCTCTCTGAGCTCGTCGCTGAGCACGTAGCCCAACGTCAGGAATCGGCGCAGGTGCCGCTCGGCGAGCTTGATGTCGGCGGGCCACCGCGCCAGGTGCTGTTCGTAGATGTCGCGGGCCAGGTCCTCCTCACCGCGCACGACGGCCACCGCCGCTTGCGCCGCACAGGCCAGCACCGCGTCGCGCGGATTGTCCTGGCCGGCGATCACTTCGGGTGTGGTCTCACCGAACGACGCGGCGATGACCGTGTGCAAAGCGCGCGCGACGAACTCACCTCGCGCGGTGCTGTCCGCGTTTCCCGCCTGGAACTCGACAGGTTCGCCGTCGAACCAGCGGGCCGCGGCGGCGTGATGGCTCGCCAGGTCGTCGTCCAGCATTCGTTCGGCGAGCTCGGCGGCGTCCTGACCGCGGCCGCACATCGACAGGCAGTGGACGTGGAACCGGGTCGTGGACACCGACAGCGCCTTCGGCACCTCGGTCGTGGGTGCCTGGGCGAAGTGGACGAGTGCCGCCTCCGGGTCGCCCGCCAGTTCGGCGAGCACCCCGGCAACGCTGTGCCGCAACAGCCTCAGCACGGGTGACGATGCCGTCAGCTGTTGCGCCCGTTGAGCCACCACCGCGAGCCTGGGCAGGTCTCCCCTGGAGTGCGCCGTGATCACGGCCTGCCCCAGTGCCACCGCCGCCGCGTCGTGATCGCCTGTTTCGAGCATCTTGGCGCAGGCGCGGTCCACCAGGCAGTCGATCGACGGGTCGGTGAAGTCGCTCGCGTGCATCACCGCGGCTTTGAGCAACAGGAACGCCGGTTCGTCGGCATGTTGGTGCGGAACCGCCTCCAGCCAGCGCCGGGCGGTCGTGCGGGGCAGCACCGACAGCGTGGTGCGCACCAACTCGATCGCGAGGTCGCCGAGCAGGTGCCAGTCGCCTGCCCGGCAGGCCACCCGTCCGGCTCCGGCCAGTTCGCCGCGCGCCACCAGCACCTCGACCGCTCTGGCGCGCAGATGATCTGTCGGCACCAGCCCCGCCCACAGGTCGTGGGCGCGGTATCTGCCGTCGTCCAGGCGGGTGACCAGCGGAACCGACCTGGCGAGGTGTTCCAGGCCGGCGGGCGCCCCGGCGACCGCGCTGGCTTCCTCCTCGGTCGCGCAGCCCAATGTCACCAGTGCGGCCAACGCCGTGCGGGTTCGTTCGGTGAGTCCGCTCACCACCTCTTCCGCCGCATATCGCCACGAACCGGCGGGGCCGGCGGTGAGGGACAGTCTGATGAGGGCGGGCCAGCCGTTCAGGTCCTCGTCGAGCTCGCGGCCGAACCTCCTGGCCAGTGCGGCTGTTTCGGCGTCGGTGAAGGCCAGGTCGGCGGTTCCGATCGCGGCCACCTCGCCGGCCGCTTCCCTTCTGGCCAGCCGGAGAGCCGGTACGTCCCGGCCGGACAGCACCAGGTGCGCGGTGTCGGGCAGGGCGCGGGTGACGGCTTCGAGCAGTGTCGCCCCCGGTGAGCCGTCGGGGATCTCGTGCACGTCGTCGAACAGCAGGCAGACGTCGAGCGGGGCCTTGCGGTAGAGGGCCGCGAGGACCTCGCGGGCGGTGGGTTCCTGGCCGGGGTCACCGGTTAGAGCGTCGAGGATCGCGCGTGCGAGCCGGGTCGCGTCCTCGTGGTCCGGCCCGCAGGTGACCCAGGCGTCGATGCCGCGGGGTTCGAGCAGGTTCGCGCGGACGGCTTGGGCCAGGGCGGTGGTCTTGCCGAACCCCGGCCCGGCGACGACCAGCGTGACCGGACGGGTCCAGCGCTGGCGCAGCCGGTCGACCAAGCGCAGGCGGGGCAGCTCGACGTCGAGCGGCCGCGGCACCGCGTGCAAACCGGTTGTGTTGTCCCCCACGGTGGGCGGAGACCCGCGGAGCGTCCGAAATACGCGAAACGGCCCGCCTCCCCGAAGGGACGCGGGCCGTTCGGTGAACGACGATCAGGCGCCGGCGGCGTTGCGCAGGGCGTCGGCGCGGTCCGTCGACTCCCAGGGCAGGTCGACGTCGGTGCGGCCGAAGTGGCCGTACGCGGCGGTCGGAGCGTAGATCGGGCGGAGCAGGTCGAGGTCGCGGATGATCGCGGCGGGCCGGAGGTCGAACACCTCGGTGATGGCCTGCTGGATCTTCTGCGGGTCGACCGTCTCGGTGCCGAAGGTCTCGACGAACAGGCCCACCGGGGCGGCCTTGCCGATGGCGTAGGCGACCTGGACCTCGACGCGGGTGGCGAGGCCCGCCGCGACGGTGTTCTTGGCGACCCAGCGCATCGCGTACGCGGCGGAGCGGTCGACCTTCGACGGGTCCTTGCCGGAAAAGGCGCCGCCGCCGTGGCGGGCCATGCCGCCGTAGGTGTCGACGATGATCTTGCGGCCGGTCAGGCCCGCGTCACCCATCGGGCCGCCGATGACGAAGCGGCCGGTCGGGTTGGTCAGCAGGCGGACGTTCGTGGTGTCGAGACCCAGCTCGTCGATCTCGGGGGCGACCACGTGCGTGCGGAGGTCGACGCCGAGGAGCTTCTCCAGGTCGATGCCATCGGCGTGCTGCGTGGAGATGACGACCGTGTCGAGGCGCACCGGCTGGTCGCCCGCGTACTCGATGGTGACCTGGGTCTTGCCGTCCGGACGCAGGTACGGGACGGTGCCGTCCTTGCGGACCGCGGTCAGGCGGCGCGACAGGCGGTGGGCCAGCGCGATCGGCAGCGGCATGAGCTCGGGCGTGTCGGTGCACGCGTAACCGAACATCAGGCCCTGGTCGCCCGCGCCCTGCTTGTCGATCTCGTCGTCCGCGCCCTCGACGCGGTTCTCGAACGCGGTGTCGACGCCCTGCGCGATGTCGGGGGACTGCGCGCCGATGGCGACGTTCACGCCGCACGAGTGGCCGTCGAAGCCCTTCGCCGACGAGTCGTACCCGATCTCCAGGATCTTCTCGCGGACGATCGTGGGGATGTCCGCGTAGGCCTCGGTGGTGACCTCACCAGCGACGTGGACCTGCCCCGTCGTGACCATCGTCTCCACCGCGACACGCGAGCGCGGGTCCTTCGCCAGCAGCGCGTCGAGGATCGAGTCGCTGATCGCGTCGCAGATCTTGTCCGGGTGTCCCTCGGTCACCGACTCACTGGTGAACAGCCTGCTGCTGTGCTGGCTCACGGACACTCCTTCTTCACGGGTTGGACTAGGCACGAAGTCTACTGAGACTGCGTAAAGCGAGCGGTAACCGCGTCCCACACTGCGGACGCCACTTGTGTTTTCGGCCCGTGCGGTATAGGCGTCTCGGCGCCGTCCGGCGACAGCAGCCAACCGGCGTTGTCCTCCTGCTCGAACGCCAAGCCGGCACCGACCGCGTTCACCACCAGGAGGTCGCAGCCCTTGCGCCGCAACTTGGCGCGGCCGTAGTCGAGCACCGACGTGGTCTCGTCGCCCGTCTCCGCCGCGAACCCGACGATCACCTGGCCGGCGCGACGTGCTGAGACGAGCTCGACGAGGATGTCGGGGTTCTTGGTCAGCGCGATCGGGTCGGGATCACCGTCGGTCTTCTTGATCTTGTGGCCGGTCAGCGACACCGGCCGGAAGTCGGCCACCGCCGCGGCCATCACGACCACGTCGGCGTCCGCCGCGACCTTGTGCATGGCGTCGCGCAGCTCCACCGCCGAGCCGACCCGGACCAGGTCGACCCCGGCGGGCGTGGCCAGGTCCGCGGTGTTGCCCGCGACCAACGTCACCCGCGCGCCGCGCTGGGCGGCCACCCGTGCGAGCGCATAGCCCTGCTTGCCGGACGAGCGGTTGCCGATGAACCGCACCGGATCGAGTGGTTCTCGCGTGCCTCCGGCGGAGATCGCGACGTGCACACCTTCGAGTGTCCTCGCGAGAGCGTCGGATTGCACCAGCAGCAGGCGGGCCAGTTCGACGATCTCGGCGGGCTCGGGCAGACGGCCCTTGCCGGTGTCCTTGCCGGTCAGCCGCCCGGACGCGGGTTCGGCGACGATCACACCGCGGCTGCGCAGCAGCTCCACGTTGTGCTGGGTGGCCGGGTGCTCCCACATCTCGGTGTGCATCGCCGGCACCAGCAGGACCGGGCAGCGCGCGGTCAGCAGGGTGTTCGTCAGCAGGTCGTCCGCGAGGCCGTGCGCGGCCTTCGCGATGAGGTTCGCCGTGGCCGGTGCGACCACCACGAGATCGGCGTTCTGCCCGAGCTTGACGTGCGGCACCTCGTGCACGTCGTCGAACGGGTCCGCGGAGACGACCTCGCCGGACAGCGCCTCGAACGTCGCGGCACCCACGAACTTCAGCGCGCCCTCGGTGGGGATGACGCGCACGGAGTGACCTGACTCGGTCAGCCGCCGCAGCACCTCACAGGCCTTGTACGCGGCGATGCCCCCGCCAACCCCAAGAACGATCTTGGGCTTGATGGGGGCATCAGCGTCATGCGAAGCGGAAGTCAAAGATTCTCCTGTGAGGAACGACCGGCCGGGAGTGCACACCTCTCACGAGGAGGAACCCCGCTCACCGGGCCGGAGCACCCGTGCCTCGACGAAGAGAACCCCGCTCGGGGGTCCGGGGGCTTGCCCCCGGCGTGGGGCGTGGGGGCTCGGCCCCCACAAGACACGGGGTCAGGCGGTCGGTCTGCGCTTTCCGCAGACACACGCCTCCCGCGTCTTAACCCCTCACTCGCCCTCGGTGTGCTCAAGGAGACCAGCGTGGATCTCCCGGAGCGCGATCGACAGCGGCTTCTCGCGCGGGCCCGGCTCGACGAGCGGGCCGACGTACTCGAGCAGGCCCTCGCCGAGCTGCGCGTAGTAGTCGTTGATCTGGCGGGCACGCTTCGCTGCGTAGATCACCAACGCGTACTTCGAGCTCACCTGCTCCAGCAGGTCGTCGATCGGCGGGTTGGTGATGCCCTCCGGGGAACCGGTCAGGTGACCGAGCTCGGTGTGGGTGATCACTCGTCAATCTCCTGAAATTCGTGGTCCGACCATCAAGGATAGCAAGTCGGCCGCGGCCGACTGCACGTCGGCGTTCACGACGACCTCGTCGAACTCCTTTTCGGCCGCCATCTCCTCGCGGGCGATGGCCAGCCGGCGTTCGACGACGTCCGGATGTTCGGTGCCTCGGCCCGTCAGCCGGTCGACCAGGTGCTCCCAGGACGGGGGCATCAGCATGACCAGCTGGGCTTCGGGCATGGCCACGCGGACCTGCCGCGCGCCCTGCAGTTCGATCTCCAGGAGCGCGGGACGGCCCGCGGCCAAAGCTTCTTCGACGGGCCGGCGAGGGGTTCCGTAGCAGTTGCCGGCGAACTCGGCGTGTTCGAGGAACTCGCCGGCCTCCACCATCTGCTGGAACTTCTCGCGGTCGACGAAGTGGTAGTGCACTCCGTCGACCTCGCCCGGCCTCGGCTTCCTGGTGGTCGCCGAGACGGAAAAGTAGACATCGGGTTGCTGCCTGCGCAGCTCCGCCAGAACGCTGGACTTGCCAACGCCGGACGGCCCGGACAAGACGGTGAGGCGGGAACGGGCAGCGCCCGTTCCCGCCTCGGTGCCAATCACTCTCCGCTGAACTCGGAGAGCAGGGCCTTGCGCTGACGGTCACCGAGACCGCGCAGGCGACGGCTGGGAGCGATCTCGAGGCGCTCCATGATCTGCTGCGCGCGCACCTTGCCGACGCCCGGCAGGGCCTCGAGCAGCGCGGACACCTTCATCTTGCCCAGGACCTCGTCGCTCTCGGCGGCCTTGAGCACGTCCGTCAGGGTCGTGCCGCCGCGCTTGAGGCGCTCCTTGAGCTCAGCCCGAGCGCGACGAGCGGCAGCAGCCTTCTCCAGCGCTGCGGCTCGCTGCTCCTCGGTAAGCTGGGGAAGAGCCACGATTTCCTCCGTGGTGTGGATTCTTTTCGGATCGGTGCCGCGAACATACCGACCGCAATTGCCTGAGTACAACGCGACCCAGTCAGGTAAATCTGCAGCGGCCATGAGTGATGCGGCGGGTGGTAGTAGTACCAACACCCTCCGGCGGCCTGATCACTGCCCTCCGGCAACTCGTCGCACACGCCAGGTGTGCTATGAGGCCGGTGACCAGCGGGGCAGCCGGTGGGCTGGACCCTACCAACACATGTTTCCCCAGGTGAGCGCGCCACACCCCAAAAGTTGTGGCGCGCCCCTGCCCTAGAGGCTCTCCTGAACCCTTCGCACGGCGCTGACCAGCGACGATACGTCCGGGCCATGCCTGAGAACATCTCGCGAAGAAGTCGGAAAGACGTTGCGCATGTCGGGCCCGAAGAGGCGTTTTAGATCAGCCACCGAGCCACCCTGAGCACCGAAACCGGGGGCCAGGATCGGTCCGTTGAACCCGGAGAGGTCCACATCCGTTTCACCGATCGTGGCACCCACGACGAGACCAACATCGCCGCACGGGGAAATGCCGGAATTCCGAGCGGTGGCGAAATCGATGATCGTCCGCGCCACCGTTCGCCCGTCCGGAGCAACCGCGTGCTGGACCTCGGCACCCTCCGGGTTCGACGTCAGCGCCAGCACGAACACGCCCCGGCCGGTCGCCCGCGCCGTGTCGAGCGCGGGCTGCAGCGTCCCGAAGCCGAGGAACGGCGACAGCGTGACCGCGTCCCCGGCCAGCGGCGAGCCCTCGCCCAGGTACGCCTCGGCGTACGCGGCCATGGTCGAGCCGATGTCCCCGCGCTTGGCGTCCACCAGCACCAACGTGCCGGAGTCGCGCAGGTCCGCGATCACCCGCTCCAGCACGGCGACCCCACGCGACCCGTAGGCCTCGAAGAACGCCGCCTGCGGCTTGACCATCGCCACCTTGCCGCCGAACGCCTCCACGGCCGTCAGGGCGAACCGTTCGAGGCCCTCGGCGGTCCGGGACAGGCCCCAGGCGTCCAGCAGCGACGGGTGCGGATCGATCCCGACGCACAGAGGTCCGTGCGCCGCAACGGCTTTCGCGAGCTTGTCCCCGAACGTCACGCGTCTCCCCTCAGCGCGGCCTGAAGTGCCTGCAGCGGCTGCACCCCGATGTCACCGCGGATCAGCGCCTCGATGCCGTGCACGGCCGCGGCGGCGCCCTGGATCGTGGTGACACAAGGGATGTCCTTCGCCACAGCGGCGGTGCGGATCTCGTACCCGTCCACCCGCGGGCCGCTGTTGCCGTACGGCGTGTTGAAGATCATGTCGATCTCGCCGGCCAGGATCATGTCGACGACGTTGCCGTCGCCCTCGAAGTGCTTGCGCACCTCGGTGCAGTCGATCCCGTTGCGCTTCAACACCTCCGCCGTGCCCGCGGTCGCCAGGATCTGGAACCCGAGGTCGGCCAGGCGCTTGACCGGGAAGATCATCGCGCGCTTGTCGCGGTTCGCGAACGACACGAAGACCTTGCCGGACGTCGGCAGCGAGCCGTAGGAGGCCGTCTGCGACTTCGCGAACGCCTTGCCGAACGACGAGTCGATGCCCATGACCTCGCCGGTGGACTTCATCTCCGGGCCCAGCAACGAGTCCACGCCGTGGCCCTCGGGGGTGCGGAAGCGGTGGAACTGCATGACCGCTTCCTTGACCGCGACCGGCGCGTGCTCGGGCAGCCGGGCACCGTCGCCAGTGGCCGGCAGCACGCCCTCCGCGCGCAGTTCCGCGATCGTGGCGCCGAGCATGACCCGCGAGGCGGCCTTGGCCATCGAGACCGCGGTCGCCTTGGACACGAACGGCACCGTGCGCGACGCACGCGGGTTCGCCTCCAGGACGTACAGGACGTCGTCCTTGAGGGCGTACTGGACGTTCAGGAGCCCCTTCACGCCGATGCCGCGCGCGATGGCCTCGGTGGAACGGCGGACGTTCTCGATGTCCGACGCGCCGAGCGTGATCGGCGGCAGCGCGCAGGACGAGTCGCCGGAGTGCACACCGGCTTCCTCGATGTGCTCCATCACACCGCCGATGAACACCTCGTCGCCGTCGCACAGCGCGTCGACGTCGATCTCGATGGCGTCGTCGAGGAACCGGTCGACCAGCACCGGGTGCTCGGGCGTCACCTCGGTCGCGCGGGCGATGTAGCCCGACAGCGACTCCTCGTCGTACACGATCTCCATGCCCCGGCCGCCCAGGACGTAGGACGGCCGCACGAGGACCGGGTAGCCGATCTCGTCCGCGATCTCCTTCGCCTCGTCGAACGACGTGGCCGTGCCGAACTTCGGCGCGGGCAGACCGGCGTCGGTCAGCACCTTGCCGAACTGGCCGCGGTCCTCGGCGAGGTGGATCGCCTCGGGCGTCGTGCCCACGACCGGCACACCGGCGTCGGCCAGGCGCTGCGCCAGACCCAGCGGCGTCTGACCGCCGAGCTGCACGATCACGCCCGCGACCGTGCCGGAACGCTGCTCGGAGTGCACGACCTCCAGCACGTCCTCGAACGTCAGCGGCTCGAAGTACAGGCGGTCCGACGTGTCGTAGTCCGTCGACACCGTCTCCGGGTTGCAGTTGACCATGACGGTCTCGTACCCGGCCGCCCGCAACGCCATCGCCGCGTGCACGCACGAGTAGTCGAACTCGATGCCCTGCCCGATGCGGTTCGGACCGGAGCCCAGGATCAGCACCTTCGGCTTCTCCCGCTGCTCGGCCACCTCCGTCTCGGCCTGGGGGTCGAGCTCGTACGCGGAGTAGTGGTACGGCGTCTCGGACTTGAACTCCGCCGCGCACGTGTCGACGGTCTTGTAGACCGGCCGCACGCCCAGACGGTGCCGCAGCAAGCGCACGCCGTCCTCACCGGCGAGTTCCGGCCGCAGCACGGCGATCTGCCGGTCGGACAGACCAGCGCGCTTCGCCTTGCGCAGCAACGGCTCGTCCAGCACCGGAGCCTCCAGCAGCTCTCGACGCAACGTGCCGAGCCAGGCGATCTGCTCGATGAACCACGGGTCGATCCCCGAGGCCTGGTAGACGTCCTCAATGGACGCACCAAGACGGAGAGCACGCTCGACCGTGTACAGGCGGCCGTCATGACCGCGCTTCAACTGCTCCAGGACGGACTCCAGAGTAGTGCCCTCCGGGTCCGGCTGAGTCCAGAAACCGACCGATTTCGTTTCCAGCGAACGCAGTGCTTTGCCCAGAGCTTCGACGAAGTTGCGGCCGATCGACATGGCCTCGCCGACCGACTTCATCGTGGTCGTCAGCGTCGGGTCCGCACCGGGGAACTTCTCGAAGGCGAACCGGGGCGCCTTCACGACCACGTAGTCGAGCGTCGGCTCGAACGACGCCGGCGTCTCCCCCGTGATGTCGTTGGTGATCTCGTCCAGCGTGTACCCGATGGCGAGCTTCGCGGCGATCTTGGCGATCGGGAAGCCGGTCGCCTTCGACGCCAGCGCGGACGACCGCGACACCCGCGGGTTCATCTCGATGACGACCATGCGCCCGTTGTCCGGGTGGATGGCGAACTGGATGTTGCAGCCACCGGTGTCGACGCCGACCTCGCGGATGACCTGGATGCCGACGTCGCGCATGTGCTGGTACTCGCGGTCGGTCAGCGTCATCGCGGGCGCGACCGTCACCGAGTCACCGGTGTGCACACCCATCGGGTCGATGTTCTCGATCGAACAGATGACGACCACGTTGTCGTTGCGGTCGCGCATCAGCTCGAGCTCGTACTCCTTCCACCCGAGCACGCTCTCCTCGATGAGCACCTCGGTCACCGGAGACTCCTCCAGGCCGATGGCCGCGAGGCGCTCCAGCTCCTCCTCGGTGTGCGCCATGCCGGAACCGAGGCCGCCCATGGTGAACGACGGGCGGATGACGACCGGCAGGCCCAGCTCGGCGACGGTCTTGCGCACCTCGTCCATCGTCTTGCAGACGGCCGAACGCGGGACCTCGGAGCCGATCCCCCGGACCAGGTCCTTGAAGATCTGCCGGTCCTCACCGCGCTGGATGGCGTCGATGTCCGCGCCGATCAGCTCGACGTTGTACTTCTCCAGCACCCCGCGCTCGTGCAGCGCGATGGCCGTGTTCAACGCCGTCTGGCCGCCCAGCGTCGCCAGGATCGCGTCCGGGCGTTCCTGCGCGATGACCTTCTCCACGAACTCGGCCGTGATCGGCTCGATGTAGGTGGCGTCGGCGAACTCGGGGTCGGTCATGATCGTCGCCGGGTTGGAGTTCACCAGGCTGACCCTGATGCCCTCCTCCCGCAGCACCCGGCACGCCTGAGTGCCGGAGTAGTCGAACTCGCAAGCCTGACCGATGACGATCGGCCCGGAGCCGATGACCAGAACGTGCTTCAGATCTTCGCGTTTGGGCATGTCAGCGGCCGCCGTTCATCATGGTCACGAACTCGTCGAACAGGGGCGCGGCGTCGTGCGGACCGGCCGCGGCCTCGGGGTGGTACTGCACGGAGAACGCCGGGGCGTCGAGCAACCGGACGCCCTCGACGGTGCCGTCGTTCGGGCAGTAGTGCGACAACACGGCGCGGCCGAACTCGGAGGAGAACTCCTCCCCCGGCGTGCCCTCCAGCGCGAACCCGTGGTTCTGCGAGGTGATGGCGACCTTGCCGGTGGCCACGTCGATCACCGGGATGTTGATGCCGCGGTGGCCGTAGCGCATCTTGTACGTCCCGCGGCCGACCGCGCGGCCCAGGATCTGGTTGCCGAAGCAGATGCCGAACAGCGGCAGCTTGCGACCCAAAGCCTCGCGCGTCAACGCGATCGCGTGGTCCTGCGTCGCCGGGTCACCAGGACCGTTCGACAGGAACAACCCGTCCGGGCTGACCTTCAGGATGTCCTCGAACGAGCTGGTCAACGGCAGCACGTGCACCTCGATGCCGCGCGCCGCCATCATCCGCGGGGTGTTCGACTTGATGCCCAGGTCGAGCGCCGCGACGGTGAACTTCTTCTCGCCGATCGCCTCGACGACGTACGGCTTCGACGTGGTCACGTCGACCGCGAGGTTCGCGCCGAGCATCTGCGCCGAAGCCTTCACCTGCTCGACCATCGACGCGTCGTCGGACAGGTCGGAGCCGGAGAACACCCCGGCCCGCATCGCGCCCTGCTCACGGATGTGGCGGGTCAGCGTGCGGGTGTCGAGACCCGCGATGCCGACGATGCCCTGGTTGGCCAGTTCCTCGTCCAGACCGCGCTTGGACCGCCAGTTCGACGGCGTGCGCGCGGGATCGCGGACCACGTACCCGGCGACCCAGATCTTCGACGACTCGTCGTCCTCGTCGTTCCAGCCGGTGTTGCCGATCTGCGGCGCGGTCTGCACCACGATCTGGCGGTGGTAGGACGGGTCGGTCAGGGTTTCCTGGTACCCGGTCATGGCCGTGGAGAACACGACCTCGCCGAGCGAGACGCCGGTCGCTCCGTACGCCTCACCGCGGAAGACACGACCGTCTTCCAGCACCAATGCCGCGTTCGTCACGCCTTGCCTCCCACTAGAGCTGCTACCCATTCCTCGTACACGTCTTTGTCGTCACCACGGAAACCCGTGTCGAACAGATGGCCCTGGTTTTCCCACTGGACCACCAGCAATCCCTCTTCGCTGAACATGACCTTCCCGGCGAGCCCGCGGTCGGTGCGGGCGTCCCGGATGGACTCGGCGGGGATGAAGATCGGCGACGCGCCGGTCCGGTCGATCGCGATGCCTTCCGGCACCAGGCTCAACGTCGCCTCGGAGCGGTACCCGATGTCGCCGACCTGGATGCGGTCCTGCCAGTTGCCCGCGTTCGTCGTTCCGATGTAGACGCCCGTCGTCGCCAGCGAGACCGCACCGAGCTTCGACGGCGTCGCGGGGAACGCGGGCAGGTCGGCCTGCTTGCGCTGGCGTCGCTTCCAGCCGTGCCACATGCCGTACACACACAGCGCGAAGAACGCGAAAACCAGCACAACGAGCAGTACGCGGGTCATTCGGCAATCCTTCCCGCCAGTGCGGTGACCCGGCCACGCAAGATGGTCGCCGTCACCGCGCCGGGCAGCTCCATGCCCTCGAACGGGGTGTTGCCCGCGATGCTCGCGAGCTCCGCGCCGTTCACCGTCCACGTCGCGTCCGGGTCGACCAGCACGAGGTTCGCGGGCTCACCGACCGCGATCGGACGGCCCTGGTCGGTCAGGCCGGCGATCTCGGCGGGCTTCTCGCTCATCACCCGCGCGACCCCGCGCCAGTCCAGCAGGCCGGTCTTCACCATCGTCTCGACGACGATGCCGAGCGCGGTCTGCAGGCCGAGCATGCCGGGCCGGGCGGCCGACCACTCGCAGTCCTTGTCCTGGATCGCGTGCGGGGCGTGGTCCGTGGCGACGCAGTCGATGGTGCCGTCCGCGAGCGCCTGCCGCAGCGCGTCGACGTCGGACTGCGTGCGCAGCGGCGGGTTGACCTTGTTCACCGGGTCGTAGGTCGAGAGCCGGTCGTCGGTCAGGATCAGGTGGTGCGGGGTGACCTCGGCGGACACCTTGGTGCCGCGCGCCTTCGCCCACTTCAGGACGTCCGCCGTGCCGGTGGTGCTGACGTGGCAGACGTGCAGTTTCGCGTCGACCTGCTTCGCGAGCAGGCAGTCGCGGGCGACGATCGACTCCTCGGCCGCCGCGGGCCAGCCCTGCAGGCCGAGCCGCGACGCGTTCTCGCCCTCGTGCGCCTGGGCGCCGATGGTGAGGCGTGGTTCCTCGGCGTGCTGGGCGATCACGGCGCCCAGCGCCTTCGAGTACTCGAGGGCGCGACGCATGATCAACGGGTCGTGCACGCAGTGGCCGTCGTCCGAGAAGACCCGGACTCGCGCCTTGCTGTTGGCCATCGTGCCGAGCTCGGCGAGCTTCTCGCCCTTGAGCCCGACGGTCACGGCACCGACCGGGTGGACGTCGACCAGGCCGACCTCCTGGCCTCGGCGGGCGACGTGCTCGACGATCACCGCGTTGTCGGCGACCGGGTCGGTGTTGGCCATCGCGAAAACGGCCGTGTAGCCACCAAGAGCGGCCGCTCGCGAACCCGTTTCGATGGTCTCGGTGTCTTCGCGACCCGGCTCACGCAGATGGGTGTGCAGGTCCACGAAGCCCGGCAGCAGAACCGCGCCGTTGCCTTCAATCACTTCGGCATCGGAATCCGTGCCCTCTGCGATCACGCCGTCGCGGATCAGCAGATCGATCGGTTCCCCCTCGCCGTAGGGCCTAACTCCCTTGAGAAGCAAGGGTTTCACGCGTTTTCCTCCTCGTGGGCGAGCAAGTGGTACAGCACGGCCATCCGCACGTGGACACCGTTGCGGACCTGCTCGGTGATGGCGGCCTGCGGGCTGTCGGCGACGACGGAGGCGATCTCCATGCCGCGCAGCATCGGGCCGGGGTGCAGCACGACGGCGTGCTCGGGCAGCAGCTTCAGGCGGCGTTCGTTGAGGCCGTAGGCGATCGAGTACTCGCGGGCGCTCGGGAAGAACCCGCCGTGCATCCGTTCGGCCTGCACGCGCAGCAACATCACGGCGTCCTGCGAGGCGAGCTCGGCGTCGATCTCGTGCGAGACCGTGACCGGCCACTTCTCCACGCCCGTGGGCAGCAGGGTCGGCGGGGCGACCAGCGTGACCTCGGCGCCGAGCGTGGTGAGCAGGTGCACGTTCGACCGCGCCACGCGGCTGTGCAGGACGTCGCCGACGATCGCGACGCGGCGGCCGTCGAGGCTGCCGAGGCGGTCGCGCAACGTGGCGGCGTCGAGCAGCGCCTGCGTCGGGTGCTCGTGCATGCCGTCGCCCGCGTTCACGACGGACGTGTTCGTGTGCTTGAGCCAGCCCGCGAGCCGGTGGGCCGCACCGGACGCCGGGTGCCGCACGATCACGCAGTCCGCGCCGGCGGCCTGCAGGGTGAGCGCGGTGTCCCGCAACGACTCGCCCTTGCTGACGCTGGAACCGGAGCTGCTGACGTTGATCACGTCGGCGGACATCCACTTGCCGGCGATCTCGAACGACACCCGCGTCCGGGTGCTGTTCTCGTAGAACATGGTGATCACGGTGCGTCCGCGCAACGTCGGCAGCTTGCGGACCTCGCGGCCGAGCAGCGCCTGCTTCAGGCGGTCGGCGGTGTCGAGGATCGCGATGGCCTGGTCGCGGTCGAGGCCGTCCGTGGAGAGCAGGTGCTTCACTTCAGCACCACTCCGTCGCGGCCGTCGAACTCGTCGAGCATGACCACGACGTCCTCGTTCTTGGACGTCGGGAGGTTCTTGCCCACGTAGTCCGCGCGGATCGGCAGTTCGCGGTGGCCGCGGTCGACCAGCACGGCGAGCTGCACCGCGCGGGGACGGCCGTGGTCTCTGAGCGCATCCAGCGCGGCGCGGATCGTGCGGCCGGAGAACAACACGTCGTCGACGAGCACGACCAGCTTGTCGTCGATGCCGCCCTCGGGCAGCTTCGTCGTCTCCAGCGGCCTCGTCGGGCCGCGGCGGAGGTCGTCGCGGTAGAGCGTGATGTCCAGAGTGCCTTCGTGCACCCGGCGGCCGGAAAATTCGGCGATCTTAGCGGCCAGACGGCGCGCGAGAGGGGCTCCCCGGCTGGGAATACCCATCAAGACGACGTCGGGTGCGCTCGGTGCATCGAGAGCGGTCTTCTCGATGATCTGATGGGCCATTCGGGCGACAGTGCGCGCGACGTCACCGGCCGACAGGATCTCGCGATCCCCGGCCGGATCCGTCGCGCCACGTTGACGTGACGCCACGGCTGGACCTCCTTCCCCGCCTCACTGGACGGGTCCTTAAAGGACGTCGGACACCCGGTTACAGCCGGGCTGACCTGCACCGTATCACCTACGGACGGTCAGCCGTCCGAGTGGTGTCGCCCGCGTGGCGAGCGTCTCTCCCTGAGATCAGCTTGACCTGTCGACCACGGCGAGTAATCATTACTCTGCGTATCGATCTAAGCCTCCCCGCAGCACGCCCGTACTGCTGACGGGGCGAATGAACGGAGAACCGCCACATGGGCGACTACGCCAAGGCGCTGGGGGCCAAGCTCCGCGCTATCCGCCAGCAGCAGGGCCTGTCCCTGCACGGCGTCGAGCAGAAGTCCGGCGGTCGCTGGAAGGCCGTGGTCGTCGGCTCCTACGAGCGCGGTGACCGCGCGGTGACCGTGCAGAAGCTGGCCGAGCTGGCCGACTTCTACGGGGTTCCCGTCGCCGAGCTCCTGCCCGAGGGCCGCGTGCCGTCGGGTGCCGAGCCGGCCACCAAGATCGTGATCAACCTCGAACGGCTCCAGCAGCTGCCGGTCGAGAAGGTCGGCCCGCTGGCCCGCTACGCCGCGACCATCCAGTCGCAGCGCGGTGACTACAACGGCAAGGTCCTCTCCATCCGCACCGAGGACCTGCGCTCGCTCGCGATCATCTACGACATGACGCCGGGCGAGCTCACCGAGCAGCTCATCGACTGGGGGGTGCTGCCTCCCGAGGCCCGCCCCGCGAAGGAAGACTGAGCGCTCACGCTTCTGGAGCAGTGGCTCCCTCACGTCCTGTTAGTCGCCCTGAGGACGTCGAGGGGGCCACTGCTGCATTCAGGGGGTCCAGCGTCGCCGGTCGGGTGGCGTCGGCGGCCGTCGAACCCCGCAGCAACTCGGTCAGATCGTGACTCTGCGCATGGTCACGCGTGGTGGCCGCCGCGATGATCCGGTCGAGGCGGAACCCACGTCCGGCCCGCCGGGTGCGGCACCACGCGATGAGGTACCACCGGCCGTTCGCGGTGAGCAGTCCGGCTGGTTCCACGACCCGATCGCTCTCCCGTCCGGACGCGTCGGTGTAGGTCAGGCGCAGCGCGGTGTTCGTGGCCACGGCGTGGTCGACCGCGGCACGGACCCCGGCGTCGGTCCGCGACGGCAGTGCGACGATGCGCGCGGCGAGTTCACCAGCCGCAGCCAATGCCGCACCGTTCATCACCGCCGCGATCTTCTGGAACGCCGTGCGGGCGTGCGCGCCTTCGGCCGTGGCCAGCGTGAGAGCCAGCGCCGACGCCTCCTCCGGGGTGAAGCGGATCGGTGGCAGGGTCATCGCCGGGTCGATCGACCACCCTCCACCCCGTCCCGGAGTGGTCCGCACCGGAACGCCGGCCTCCATCAAGGCCTGCAGATCACGTTGCACGGTCCGGGTGCTGACTTCGAGCCGTGTGGCGAGCGTTGCGACCGTCAACAACCTCGGTGCCGCCGCACGCAACTCCTCCACCAGCGCGTACAGCCGGGCAGTGCGGTTCACAACGCTGATCCTGCCAAGAAGTCCCGCTCGCGACGCAGTTCCCGTTCGGTGACGGTCAGCGGATACAGCGTGAAGCCGTGCATCGCGCCCGCGACGACAGTGAGCTGCACGGGTGCCTTCCACCGTTGAGCCAAGGACAACGAGTCGTCCAGCAACGGGTCCTCGGTCCCGACGACGATCCTGGTGGGAGGCAGGCCGGTCAGGTCCGCGAACAGCGGGGAGATCGCCGGGTCACGGCGCTGTTCGGCCGTCATCCCCGGCGTGAACAGCTGTTGGCTGGGTGTCCCCTTCGACAGGTCGTACGCACCGAACACGAGGTTCGTCGCCCGGAAGACCCCGGGCACCCGGAGCAGGGTCAACACGCTCAGGTGCGCGCCCGCCGACTCGCCGCCGATCAGCAGCCTGCTCGTGCCGAACTCGGCCTCGGCGTGCTCGGCCAGCCACCGCGCGACCGTCTCGCAGTCGTCGGGCGCGGCGGGGAACGGGTGCTCGGGAGCCAGGCGGTACTCGACGCTCACCACGGCCAGCCGCGCCTCCTCGGCCAGCCTCCACAACCGCTCGTCCTGCCCGTCCGCGGAGCCGAACGACCAGCCACCGCCGTGCACGTGCAGGTAGACGCCGTCGACGCGGTCCGGTGTGAACACCCTGACCCCGACGCCCGCGACGACGCGGTCCCGGCCCTGCGGCAGCCGGACCGGCGGGGTGTCGCCACCGAGCCGGTTGCGCCGCAGGACCTCCAGCGGAGCCTCGCGCGGTTGGAACTTCCTGGTGAACTCGAGGGTTTCGGCGAGGCAGTCCTCATCGGTGAGCTTCATGCCGCGGACGTTCGCACCCGTCCGCGACACCGTCCTGTCACCCTTTTCGAGTGAGCCGCGGCACAAGTGCGGCCAGCTGTTCCTTGTCCTGGATCACGTGGATCGCGGCGATCTGTCCGTCGCGAACGGTGAAGGCCATGACCGAGAACAGCACGCCGTCGACCCAGCTGACGAAGCCCGCCTCGCCACCGATGAGCGCGAACTGGACCTCCGCCGTCGTGGCGAACTTGCGGAACGTGCTGGCCCGGCCGGCCACGGTCCGGCCGCCGATGACCTCCAGGGCACCCGCGCGCAGCACGACGTCCGGGTGCAGCACGGACACCAGTCCTTCCAGGTCGCCTTCCTTGGACGCCTTGAGGAACGCCTGCACCACTTCCCGCTGCTTCGGCAGGTCGACGTTGGGCTGCGGCCGGTCCTGCACGCGTTTGCGAGCACGGGACGCGAGCTGGCGTGTGGCCGTGGGCGTCTTGTCGATCAACGGCGCGATGTCGTCGAACGGCACAGCGAACATGTCGTGCAACACGAACGCCAACCGCTCATCGGGCTTCAACGTGTCCAGCACGATCAACATCGCCAGCCCGACCTCGTCCTTGGCCACGGCCTGCTGCTCGGGCTCCTCCCGCGTGTCGATCACCGGGTCCGGCATCTCGAACGCGTGCTCTCGCCTGTCGCGCAACATGTTCAGGCACACCCGGCCGACCACGGTGGTGAGCCAGGCCGCCGGGTTCTCGACCTCGCTCGTGTCGGCGCGCTCGACCCGCAGCCACGCCTCCTGCAGCGCGTCGTCGGCCTCGGCGAACGAGCCCAGCATCCGGTGAGCGATCGCCCGCAACCGCGGGCGCTCCTGCTCGAACTGCGCGATCAACACTTCCCCCTGTGGCCTGACGCACACCCTGTCACGTTCCCGAGCGCCGCCGGGTCGACCGGGCAACGACTCACTTGGAGGGTAATCGTGAAGATCCTCGTCACCGGCGGCACCGGCACTCTCGGCCGGCACGTGGTGCCCCTGTTGCGCGCGGCCGGCGCGGAGGTCACGACGCTGAGCAGGCACGGCGACATCGCCTGCGACCTGATGGCGGGCGACGTCCCCCGGATCGACGCCGACGTCGTGGTGCACCTCGCCGGCGGTCAGAAGGGCGACGACATCGCGACCCGCAACCTGCTCGCGGCGTGTGCTGGCGTGCGCCACTTCGTCTACATCTCAGTGATCGGCGCGGACACCGTGCCGCTGACGTGGCTGCGCACCAAACTCGCCTGCGAGGAGGCGATCGCCGGCTCGGGCATCCCGTTCACGGTCCTGCGCGCCGCCCAGTTCCACGACCTGACGCTGACGATGGTGCGCGGCCTCGCGAAGCTACCTCTGGTGCCGGTGCCGGGCATGCGCCTGCAGCCGGTCGACACACGCGACGTGGCCGCGCGCATCGTGGAGCTCGCCCTCGGTGCGCCCGCCGGACGCGTCGCGGACATCGCCGGCCCCGCGATCTACGACGTGAAGCAGCTCGTGCGGGACTACCTGACCGCTGCGGGCAAACGTCGTCTCACCGTGCCGGTGCGGCTGCCGGGCAAGGCCGGAAAGGCTTACCGGGACGGGCAGAACCTGACCCTGGACGGCGACCACGGCACCCGCACGTGGGAGGAGTTCCTGGCCGGCTGATCACTCCGGCGTGTTCCAGCCCGAAACGAACCACCGCACGGCCCCCGTTTCCGGGTCGTACAAACGGCGTTCGATGGCACCGATGTCCGCTCCGTAGACGTGGATCCCCACGGTCGGTACGTCACCAACGGCCGCAACGGCGTGTACGTCGTCGTCGGTCGTGCAGCACACGGTGACCTGTCCGCGTTCCCACACCTGGTCACCCAGCGGGACCAACGGCTCGCGCGCGTCAGCGGCAGGTTTGGCGTAGCGGTACTCGCGTTCAGCGCCCGCGTAGATGCCGACGACGCCCCACGTCTCGTGGCCGTGCACGGGCGTGCGCTGGCCTGGACTCCAGACGACTGCGGCCAACGACCAGCTGCGGTCGGCCGCGATGTGCAGTGGGTAGTTGACGTGGTGTTCGGCCGACGGCCGGGTGAACTCGGACGGGAGCCGGTAGTCGCCGGCCAGGAGGTCGGACAGCAGCTCGCCCACCCGTTTGGTGATCTCGTGTTCGTCGTCGGTGGTGTCGAGGACGCGTTCCACGTCGTCGATGAAGGTCTGCGGCGTCATGACTTGAGCGTGGAGCAGGCGCGGTATGACGTCCAATGCCAATACCTCGCACAATTCATCGACGTCGTTGATGAGTCATGCTGGCAAGGTGACCACTTCTGACGCAGAGCTGCTCGCCGACCTCAACCCGCTGCCGTCCGGTCTGGACACCCGGCTGCGCGACCACCTCACGTTCCTGATCGAGGTCGACAAGCTGAAGACGATCCTGCGCCAGTCCCCGCTCGCCGCGGCCGAGCGGCGGGAGAACGACGCGGAGCACTCGTGGCACCTCGCACTGATGGTCATGGTGCTCGCGGAGTACGCCGACGAACCGATCGACGTCGGCCACACGATCAAGCTCGTGGTGGTGCACGACCTCGTCGAGATCTACGCGGGCGACACCCCGATCTACGACACCGAGATGGGCAAGAGCCAGGTGGAACGCGAGGAGGCCGCCGCGGACCGGTTGTTCGGCATCCTGCCCGAGGACACGGGGGCGCAGCTCCGGGCGCTGTGGGACGAGTTCGAGGCGCGGACGACGCCGGAAGCGCGGTTCGCGAAGGCCATGGACCGCCTCCAACCGCTGCTGCTCAACTGGATGGCCAAGGGCGGCACCTGGCGGACCCCCGGCGTCACCGCGGACGCCGTGCGCAGTCGCAAGGCGGCCATCGGCGAGGGTTCGACGAAGCTGTTCGAGGCCGCCATGCACCTGATCGACGAGGGCGAGCGCCGAGGCTGGGCCCGCAGCTGAGGCGACCACCGCGCGGTTGACAGTCAGGCCTGACGGTGAAATGGTCCGGCCATGGCATCTGACGCTCGACCTTCCGGGCTGCGCGCCGCGCAGCGGGAAGCCACGCGGCAGCGCATCGTGCAGGTGGCGGTGGAGCTGCTGATCGACCGCGGGCCGGCCGCGACCACGACGGTGGAGGTGCAGCGGGTCGGCGGGTTCAGCCGGGGCGCGCTCCTGCACCACTTCCCGACCCGCGAGGCGATGCTGGGCGCCACGATCCGCGAGTTGATGGAACGCAACGAGGCGGCCGTGGCGCAGGCTTCGGCCGAGGTGTCCCCGGAGCTCGATCGCGTGACTCGCGCGGTCAGGGTGCTCGGCGCCTCCATGGTGCGTCCGGCGTTCGTCGCCGAGCTGGAG
Organism: Lentzea alba; assembly: GCF_011067745.1. Lineage (GTDB taxonomy): Bacteria > Actinomycetota > Actinomycetes > Mycobacteriales > Pseudonocardiaceae > Lentzea > Lentzea alba. The sequence goes on along the minus strand of NZ_JAAMPJ010000004.1, from coordinate 401,302 downwards.
CTGTGGGCCGCCGCCCGCACCGACGACGCGCTCCGGGAAGTGCTGCGCCACGAGGAAAAGCGGGCCCGCCGCGACCTCTACCGCGTGGTCGACGAGGTGTTCGGCGAAGACCTCGTGGCGAGCGAGCGCTACCCGCTGGTGGCATCGATGACCGTGCAGTTCCTGCGCGGTCTGGCGATCTCCGACGTGCTGCGCGGCGAGCGGCGCGGCACCGAACGGCTGCTCACGCAGTGGGCGGCGATTGCGCGGGCCGTCCTCGACGGCCGCCCGCTGGACGTGGACGGGAGCGACACGTGAACGAGCTGATCAGCTACGAGGTGCGGGAACGCAAGGCGTATCTCACCCTGAACCGGCCCGATCGGCTGAACGCGATCACGGCCGAGCTGGCCCGCCTGCTGGGCGAACTGGTCGACCGGGCCAACGAGGACTCCGAGGTCAGGGTGATCGTGCTGCAGGGTGCCGGGCGGGCGTTCAGCGCGGGCTACGACCTCAAGCAGTACGCCGAACAGGGCGACCTGACGCAGCCGCCGGTCTGGGATCCGATCAAGGACTACCAGCACATGAAGCGCAACACGGACGACTTCTTCAGCCTGTGGCGCTCGCTGAAGCCGACCATCGCCAAGGTCCACGGGTACGCGGTGGCCGGTGGCAGCGACATCGCGTTGTCCTGCGATCTGGTGGTGATGGCCGAGGACGCGCGGATCGGCTACATGCCCGCCAGGGTGTGGGGCTGCCCGACCACGGCGATGTGGGTCTACCGGCTCGGTGCCGAACGCGCCAAACGGATGCTGCTGACCGGCGACACCATCGACGGCACCACCGCCGCGGCGTGGGGGCTGGTGCTGGAGGCCGTTTCCGCCGCCGAGCTCGACGACGCGGTGGAGGCGCTGGCCGACCGCATCGCCGGCGTGCCGATCAACCAGCTCGTCATGCAGAAGCTGATGATCAATCAGGCGTACGACAACATGGGGCTGCACGGAACCCAGGTTCTCGCCACGCTGTTCGACGGGATCACCCGTCATTCGCCGGAGGGGCGCTGGTTCCAGGACTTCGCCGCGCAGCACGGATTTCCCGCGGCGGTGCGGTGGCGCGACTCCGGCCGGCCGATCCCCGACGGTGGCGGACCGGTGCCGACCGCGGCCGAACTCGGCGAGGTGTGACCGGCGATGGCTCCCACCGACCTTGCCCACCTGCCCGCCGACACCAGCCGGCCCGTGCAGGACCTGACCACCGGTGACCTGCTGCGCCAGGCCGCCGCCGACTCCCCCGGCCAGATCGCGCTGATCGAGGTCGCGCCGGCGGACGCACCGTCGTTGACCGGCGCGGATCGCACCGACCGGACGTGGACCTACCGGCAGTTGCTCGACGAAGCACAGCAGTGCGCGCACTGGTTGCTGACCCGGTTCACCCCCGGTGAGCGCATCACCGTCTGGGCGCCCAACGTTCCCGAGTGGACAATCCTGCAGTACGGCGCGGCACTGGCCGGTCTGGTCCTGGTGACCGCGAACCCGGCGTTGCGGGCGGCCGAACTGCGTTACGTGCTGGAGCAGTCCCGCTCGGCAGGGCTGTTCCACACGGCGGCGTTCCGGGGCACCGACATGACCGCCGTCGCGCGCGAGGCGAGCACCGGGCTGCCCGATCTGCGCACCACGACGTGTTTCACCGACTGGTCCGCCACGGTGCGCGCGCACGGCGAAACCGGCTCGCTGCCGGAGGTACGGCCGGGCGACGCCGCCCAGATCCAGTACACGTCGGGCACCACCGGGTTCCCCAAAGGCGCCCTGCTGCACCACCGCGGGCTGGTCACCAACGCCCGGTTCATGATCGACCGGACGCAGCTGCCGCGCGCGGGCGTGATGGTCTCGGCGATGCCGTTGTTCCACACCGCGGGCTGCGCGATGGGCGTGCTGGGCAGCGCACATCAGCGCGCCACCTACGTGCTGTGCCAGCTGTTCGACCCGGCACTGGTGCTCAGCACGGCCGAGCGGCACCGCGCGGACCTGCTGTGCGGGGTGCCCACGATGTTGATCGCGATGCTGGGCCATCCCGGCTTCGACGGGTTCGACCTGTCGCGGCTCTCCCTGGTGCTCTCGGGAGGCAGCCCTGTCCCGCCCGAGCTCGTGCGCCGGGTCGAGGAGCGCTTCGGCGCGAGGTTCACCGCCGTGTACGGCCAGACCGAGCTGTCCCCCGTGGTCACCCAGACCAGCCCCGACGACTCGCCGGAGGACAAGGCCACCACGGCAGGACGCCCACTGCCCCAGCTGGAGTTGGCGATCAAGGCTCCGGCCGACGACCGGATCGTGTCCACGGGACAGCAGGGCGAGATCTGCGTGCGCGGCTACCAGACCATGCTGGGCTACTTCGGGATGCCTGAGCGCACCGCGGAAACCATCGACGCCGAGGGCTGGTTGCACACCGGTGACCTGGGCGTTCTGGACGAGCGCGGCTATCTCACGGTCACCGGGCGGCTCAAGGACATGATCATCCGCGGCGGGGAGAACATCTACACCAGCGAGATCGAGAAGGTCCTGTTCACCCATCCCGGTGTCCGCGACGTCACGGTGCTCGGCCTGCCCGATCCCACCTGGGGCGAGGTCGTCGCCGCCGTGCTCGTGCCCAGCAAGCCCGGCCGGCTTCCCCCGATCGCCGAGCTGCACGGCCTGTGCCGGGCGGAACTGGCCCCGCACAAGACACCCACGCGCTGGTTCCTGGCCGCGGAACTACCGCTGACCGGTTCGGGGAAGATCCAGAAGTTCCGCCTGCGCGACCAGGTCGAGGCGGCTGAGCTCACCGAACTGACGCAAGATCAGCAGTGACGTCCCGGACACGGCGGGCCCGCGGCGGGCCCGCCGTCTTCGAGAACTAGAGAACAGCGCGCAGCTGGTCCGCGATGACCGCGATCCGGCCGAGCACACCGTTCACGAACCGCGGCGAGTCGTCCGTGGACAGGCCCTTGGCGAGCTCCACGGCCTCGTCGATCGCCACCGCGTCCGGCACGTCGGCCGCCCACAGCAGCTCGTACAGGCCGAGGCGCAGGACCGCTCGGTCTACCGCCGGCATGCGCTGCAGGGTCCAGCCCTCGGCGTGTTCGGAGATGAGGTCGTCGATGCGCGCGCGGTGTGCGGTGACGCCCTCGACGAGGGTCACCGTGTAGTCGTTGATCGGCGGCACGTCCGGAGACCCGACACGCGAGGCGAGCAACGTCACCGCGTCGCTGCCCAGCAGGTCGGCTTCGTAGAGGAAGTCGACCGCGCGTTTGCGGGCCTTGCTACGAGCACCCATCAGGACTTGTCGCTGATGCGGCCGAGGTAACGGCCGTCGCGGGTGTCGACCTTGATCTTCTCACCGGTCGTGACGAACAGCGGGACCTGGATCTCGGCGCCGGTCTCCAGGCGGGCGGGCTTGGTGCCGCCGGTGGAGCGGTCGCCCTGCAGGCCGGGGTCGGTGTGCTCGATCACGAGCTCGACCGAGGTCGGGAGCTCGACGAACAGCGGCACGCCCTCGTGCGTGGCGACCATCGCCTCCTGGTTCTCCAGCATGTAGTTCGCGGCGTCACCGACGGTCTCGGTCGGAACCGGGATCTGGTCGTAGGTGTCACCGTCCATGAAGATGAAGTCGGTGCCTTCCTTGTACAGGTAGGTCATGCCGCGCTTGTCCACGGTGGCGGTCTCGACCTTGGTACCCGCGTTGAAGGTCTTGTCGACGACCTTCCCGGTCAGCACGTGCTTGAGGGTCGTGCGCACGAAGGCGCCACCCTTGCCGGGCTTGACGTGCTGGAACGCGGTGACGGTCCACAGCTGGCCGTCGAGGTTCAGCACCAGGCCGTTCTTCAGGTCGTTCGTGGTGGCCACGGTGGGATTTCTCCTGTGTTGGACGGGGGTGTCAGACGACCACGAGTTCCTTCGTGGTCAGGGTGAGGAGCTCCGGCCCGCTTTCGCGCACCACGAGGGTGTCCTCGATGCGGACCCCGCCCCGCCCCGACAAGTAGACGCCGGGCTCGACGGTGACCGCCATACCGGCCGAAAGTGTACCGTCACCCACCTTCGACAACGCCGGTGCCTCGTGGATCTCCAGCCCGACCCCGTGGCCCAGGCCGTGCACGAACTCGCTCCCGTGCCCCGCCTTCTCGATCACCTCGCGCGACGCCTGGTCGACGTCGCTCAGCCGCACCCCCGGCCGCAGCGCGTTGCGGCCGGCCGCCTGCGACCGCGCGACCAGGTCGTAGAGCTCGCGCTGCCAGTCCGCGGGCTTGCCGAGCACGAGCGTGCGGGTCATGTCCGAGTGGTAGCCGTCGACGAGCGCGCCGAAGTCGAGCTTGATGAGGTCGCCCTGGTGCAGCGTGGCGTCGGTCGGCGAGTGGTGCGGCACCGCCGAGTTCGCCCCGAACGCCACGATCGAGGAGAACGACGGGCCCTCCGCGCCGTGGTCGAGCATCCGGCTCTCCAGCTCGCGCGCGACCTCGCGTTCGGTCCGGCCCGCCCGCAGGCCGCCGTGCCCGATCAACGCCGCCAGCGCCCGGTCCGCCGCCGCGCACGCCATCCGCAGCGCCTCGATCTCGACCTCGTCCTTGACCAGCCGCAGCTTCTCGACCAGGCCACCGGCTCGCAGCAGCTCCGCCTTCCCGGCGGCCTGCGTGAGCGCGTCCAGCCCGTCCACCGTGACGTGGTGGCTCTCGAACCCGAGCTTGCCCTTCGCCCGGCTCGCGAGCGCGATGTCGCAGGGCCGGTCGATCAGCCGTTCCAGGTCGGGCACCTGCTTCGCCGACTGCGTGAGGTAACGGCCGTCGGTGCAGAACACCGTGGTGTCGTCGCCCTGCGCGTCGATGAGGACGGCGGCGTTCGATCCGGTGAACCCGGTGAGATACCGGACGTTCAGCAGGTTCGTCACGAGGAGCGCGTCCAGGTTCGTGGCCTGGAGCTCTTGGCGCAATGCGGTTCGGCGTGCGGCGTACGACGACATGTCTCGCAGCGTACGGCCAGTCCTAAGCTGTCCGCATGCGTCCTTGGTTCGTCCGTGCGTTGTGGATGGGGCTCCTGCACGGAGCCGTGCAGACCGGCGTGGCCGCGGTCGCCGTCCGCAGTCCCGAGGCCTCGTCGGTCGGCCCGATCGCCATCGGGCTGCTGATCGCCGCCGCGGTGATCTGGGGCGCGGTCGACACGCTGCGCGAGCTGCCCTCACGCGGCATGCAGTGGTTCATCGCGGCGCTGATCGCCGGTCCGTTCGCCGGGGCGCTCGGGGTGATCGGCTCGGCGCTGCTGGTCGACCAGACCGGGCAGGAGGCGCTGTGGGTGGCGCTGACGGGCGGGGCGGCCTTCACCGCGTTGCTCGTGCTGGCGCCGGCGGGGCTCGGGATGCTGCTCGGCGGCTTCCTCGCCCAGAAGGACTCAGCCCGCGGTTAGTCCCCTGCGCCGACCTTGAGCTGGTAGACGACCGAGGTCGAGAAGGTGCCCGACTCCCCCTCGATCTTCAGTTCGTGCTCGCCCGGCAGCAACGGCGGCAGCCACGCCCACAACCCGCACGCCTGGGCGACCTTGCGCCCCGCGCTCTCCCCGATCGCGTTGTCCTGCGCGGCCTGGAAGGTGATCTCGACGGGGTCGATCCGCCGCAGCTCGACGACCTGCCCGTCGAGCGTCATCGACCCCGTGGCCGCGGCCATGAACGACTTGCAGTCGGACGTGTTGGCGCTGTACAGGTTCACCGCGGGCGCGGCGATCGGACGGCCGCCGGGCACCTCACACGTCCGTTGTGCCGCGCCGCCGAACGTCCCGGCGAGGAACCACACGTTCTTCGGCTGGTCCTCGGCGCAGAACTGACCCGTCGGGTCGGCCACCGGGTTGCGCGCCTGCGGACTCGACAGCGCCCACGTCCACCACTTGGCCTGCAAGTCCGCGTCGGACGGCGCGGCACCGTCCGACGCGGACGTCGGGGCGCCCGAAGTGGGCGTGGCCTGCGGTGGAGCGCCCGCGCACCCGGCCAGAAGCAGGGCGACGGCGGCGATGAACAGTCTCGGCACGCGCGGCATCCTCGCAGACGAGAGGTCAGCCGGCTGATGCGACCAACTCGACTTCGAAGCCGTCCTCGTTCTCGAGGAACGCGGCGTAGTGCTCGGGGCCGCCCGCGTGCGGGTGCCGGTCGGCGAACATCAGCCGCCAGCCGTTGCGCTGGGCTTGTTCGGTCAGGCTGTCCACGTTCTCGCGCGAGCCCGCGTGCAGCGCGAGGTGGTTGAGGCCCGCTTTCATCCGATCGTGTGGACCTGTGGTCGCCGGGGACTGCTCGACCACGACGTAGGTCTCGTTGAGCTTCCAGCTGACCCCGGCGTTCCAGCGCTGGAACTCGGTCCAGCCGAGGGCCGGGAAGAGCCAGCCGAACGTGGCTTCGGCGCGGGCGAGGTCGGTCACCCACAGCTCGACGTGATGGAGCATTCCGCGGTCTCCCGGTTCCCTGGGACCGGTTCGTGAAGATCGTCACGAACGGCGAACGGCCCGACCTCCAGGGCGGTGCCCAGGCAGCGCTGCGCGACGGCTGGCCGGCGTTCGTGCTGCGCGGCCAGGTCCCGAAGGACTACCGCGAGGACGGCCTGCACCTCGACCCGTGGATCCGCACCCACCAGCGTCTCGGCGCGACGATCCTGGCACCGGCGCCGCGTTCCCGCAGACCGGGCACCACGTCGTGCCCGGTGCGCTGGACCTCGCCGAGATCGACCGCGAACGCGACCAGGGCGTCCACCGGGAGACGAACCTCTGGGTACGCCACCGCTGAGCGGCCCCGGCCACTACTTCTTGAGCGACAGCCAGCGCAGCGCCAGCAGGTAGCCCTCGACGCCGAGCCCCACGATCACGCCGCTCGCGATCGCCGAGATGACGCTGTGGTGCCGGAACTCCTCGCGCTGGTGGATGTTCGAGATGTGCACCTCGACCAGCGGCGCGGTGAGCTGCGAGCACGCGTCGCGCAGCGCGATCGAGTAGTGGGTCCAGGCGGCGCCGTTGAGCACGACGGGGATCGAGGCGTCGGCGGCCTCGTGCAGCCACGCGACCATCTCGCCCTCGAAGGCGGTCTGGCGGACCTCGACCTCGAAGCCGAGGTCCTTGCCCTCGGCCACGCACATGTCGACGAGGTCGGCGTGGGTGGTGCTGCCGTAGATGAGCGGCTCGCGGGTGCCGAGGCGGTCCAGGTTCGGGCCGTTCAGGACGAGGACCTTCACAGCAGCACCTTCCCGGAGCCGGTGGTCGGCTCGGCGGCGACGGCCGAGTAGGCGGCGGCGATCAGGGCCGGGTCCGGGCCCTCCAGGCGGCCGGGCTTGGCGAGGCCGTCGAGGACGACGAAGCGGAGCACGCCCGCCTTGTTCTTCTTGTCGACCTTCATGCCCTCCATCAGCTGCGGGAGGGCGTCCGGGTCGTAGGAGGTCGGCAGGCCGAGCAGTTCCAGCACCCGCTTGTGGCGATCCGCGGTGTCGTCGTCGAGACGGCCGGCGAGGCGGGCCAGTTCGGCGGCGAACACCAGGCCCACGCTGATCGCGGCACCGTGCCGCCAGCGGTAGCGCTCGCGGCGTTCGATGGCGTGGCCCAGGGTGTGGCCGTAGTTCAGGATCTCGCGCAGCGACGACTCGCGGAGGTCGTTCGTCACCACGTCGGCCTTGATCTGGATCTTGCGGCGGACCAGCTCGGCGAGCACGTCGCCGGTCGGGTCCAGCGCGAGCGCGGGGTCGGCCTCGATCAGGTCGAGGATGACCGGGTCGGCGATGAAGCCGCCCTTGACGATCTCGGCCATGCCGGCGACGAGCTCGTTGCGCGGCAGGGTTTCCAGGGTCGCCAGGTCGACGAAGATGGCGTCCGGCTCGTAGAACGTGCCGACGAGGTTCTTGCCCGCGTCGGTGTTGATGCCGGTCTTGCCGCCGACCGCCGCGTCGACCATGCCGAGCAGCGTCGTCGGGATGTTCACCAGGCGCACGCCGCGCATCCAGGTGGACGCGACGAAGCCCGCGAGGTCGGTCACCGCGCCGCCGCCCAGGCCGACGACGACGTCCGCGCGCGAGAGGCCGATCTTGCCGAGCACGTCCCAGCAGAAACCGGCGACGGCGAGGTCCTTGCCGTCCTCGGCGTCGGGGACCTCGACGCGGTGCGCGTCGGCGCCGCCCGCCTTCAGCTCCTCGACCAGCACCTCGGCGGTCGCGGCGAGCGTCGGCTGGTGCACGATCGCGATCTTGGCCGTGCCCTTGAGGAACTCGACGATGTCGCCGAGCAGGCCGCGGCCGATCACCACGTCGTAGGGCTTCTCGGCGGCGACCCGGATGCGGGCGGGCTCGGTCATTGCTCAGCTCCCTTGATCACCGCTGCGGTCACCTGCTCCGGATCGAGGGCGTCGGTCAGCACCTCGATCGTCGCGACCTCGCGGTACAGCGGCAGGCGCGCGTCCAGCAGCGCCTTGAACGTCGCGCGCGGGTTCACGCCGGACAGCAGTGGCCGCGCGGACGAGAGTCCGGTGCGGCGCACGCCCTCGGCCATGCCCACGTTCAGGAACACGACCGTGTGCGCCTTCAGCAGCTCACGGGTGGCGGCGGACAGCACCGCTCCCCCGCCCAGCGCCAGCACGCCGTCGTGCTCCGCCAGTGCCTTGGCGACGGCTTCTTCTTCCAGGGCACGGAAAACCGGCTCGCCGTCGTCGGTGAAGATGTCCGAGATCGGCTTGCCCGCGGTCTCGACGATGTCCACGTCGACGTCGCGGAAGGTGAGGTTCAGCTGCTTCGCCAGCAGCTCGCTGACGGTGGTCTTGCCCGCGCCGGGCGGGCCGACCACGACGAAGCGCGGGCTCACATGCCCTCCCAGCGGGCTTCCAGGGCCTTGAGGTACGCGTGGGCGTTGCGCCGGGTCTCGTCCAGCGAGTCGCCGCCGAACTTCTCCAGCGCGGCCTCGGCCAGTACCAGCGCCACGACGGACTCCAGCACCACACCGGCCCGCGGCACCGCGCACACGTCCGAACGCTGGTGGATCGCGACGGCGGGCTCGCCGGTGCGGACGTCCACAGTGGACAGCGCGCGGGGAACCGTCGAGATGGGCTTCATGGCCACGCGGGCACGCAGGATCTCACCGTTGGTGATGCCGCCTTCGAGGCCGCCGGCGCGGTTCGAGCGGCGGGTGACGCCGACCGGGCCGCTGCCGCGGTCGATCTCGTCGTGCGCCTGCGAACCCCAGCGCTGCGCGGAGGTGAAGCCGTCGCCGATCTCGACGCCCTTCATCGCCTGCACGCCCATCAGGGCGGCGGCCAGGCGCGCGTCGAGGCGGCGGTCCCAGTGCACGTGCGAGCCGAGGCCCGGCGGCAACCCGTACGCGAGCACCTCGATCACGCCGCCGACCGTGTCACCGGCCTCCTTGACGGCCTCGACCTCGGCGACCATCGCGTCGGTGCCGCGCTGGTCGAAGCAGCGCACCGGCGACTCGTCGATCGCGGGCAGGTCGTCCGGCGTGGGCAGCGCGGCGTCCTCCGGCGTCTGCGCCTTGCCGATGGACACGACGTGGCTCAGGATCCGCACGCCCAGCAACTGCTGCAGGAACTGGCGGGCGACCGTGCCGAGCGCGGTGCGGGCGGCGGTTTCGCGGGCGGACGCGCGTTCGAGCACGGGCCGGGCCTCGTCGAAGCCGAACTTCTGCATGCCCGGCAGGTCCGCGTGACCGGGCCGGGGCCGCGTCAGGGCCTCGTTGCGGCCGGTCGGCTTGAGCAGGCTCGGGTCCACGGGGTCGGGCGACATGACCGTCTGCCACTTGGGCCACTCGGAGTTGCCGATCGTGACCGCGATCGGACCGCCTTGGGTCCGGCCGTGGCGCACGCCGCCGAGGATCTCGACCTCGTCCTGCTCGAACCCCATCCGGGGCGAGCGACCGAACCCGAGCCTGCGGCGCCCGAGCTGGGCGACGAGGTCCTCGGTGGTCACCTCGACTCCGGCGGGCATGCCCTCCAGGACGGCGACGAGGGCGGGGCCGTGTGACTCTCCAGCGGTGATCCAGCGCAGCACGTTCACAATCCTTTCACAGCGTGGTCAAAGCCCAGGTGGCGGCCAGCAACCCGGGCCCGTGCGGCACTCTCCTGCTGCGTCTGACGGCCGCCAGCACGAGCGTGACCGTACTGGACAAGATCGCCGCAGGTAGGAGCAACGGGAGTGCGAGCGGCGCGCCTAGTCCGAACGCCAGCTTCACGTCCCCGCCGCCCATGAGGTGCGGCCGCCAGCGCCGGACGGCGAGATGAGCGCCACCGAAGATCACCGCCGCGAGCACGGCGGCTCCCAGCCGGTGGAACTCGAGGAGCAGCAGCGCGGCCCCCAACGGGAGGGTGAGCGCGTCCGGCAACCGGTGGTGCCGCAGGTCCGTCGCCGCGAGCACGATGCCGAACAACGCCAGCACGTACGACGAGGGTGGTGCGTCGAGGGCGGCGGCGACCGTCCACAACGAACCCAGCACAGACGCGAGCAGGACCGTGGTCATGACACCACGGTCCTGCTAGGTACGACTCGGACCCAAATTCCGGCCCGTCGTGAACGGTCCGTTCACACACCGCCCCCCGATGCCTCACCGACCACCAGGAGATGCCCGATCAGGTGATCCTTCAAGTCACGCGGGGCCCCCGCGTTTCCCTGGAAGGGACGCGGGGGCCCCGCGTTACTCCAACAGACACGGGTGGGTGAGGGGGTGAGGTGGGTGCGGTTGCTCAGCGAGACCAGTCGAAGAGGGCGTCGTTCGTGGTGACGTCCGCGTCCAGGGCGAGGCCGGCCAGCACGTCGGCGGACGCGTCCAGCGCGATCACCGGGCAGATCGGCGCGAACCCGGCCGCCTCAACCTCCGCCGGGTCCCAGGTCACGATCCGCTGACCGGCCCGCACCTCCTCGCCCTTCACGACGTGCAGCTCGAAGCCCTCGCCCTTGCGCTTCACGGTGTCGATGCCGAGGTGGACGAGCACCGCGGCGCCGTCGCCCGTGGCCACGACGAACGCGTGCGGGTGCAGCGTGACGACCTTGCCGTCGACCGGCGAGACGACGTCGGCCTTGGCGCGGACCGGCTCGACCGCGACGCCGGGGCCGACCATCGCCTGCGAGAAGACCGGGTCCGGCACGGCGGAGAGCGCGACCACCCGGCCGGTCACGGGGCTGCCGACGCGGAGGCTCACAGGAGGTCCTCGATGTCGGACGCGAGGGTGTCCGCCTCGGGGCCGACGACGACCTGCACGACGTTGCCGGAACGCATGACTCCGTGCGCTCCCAACGCCTTCAGGGCCTTCTCGTCCACGACGGAACCGTCCTCCAGCTCACACCGCAGGCGGGTGATGCACGGCTCGATCTCGACGATGTTGGACGCGCCGCCCAGTGCCGCGATGATCTTCTGCGCCTTCTCGTCAGCCACGTTCGTACCTCTCGTTCCCGTAACAGCGGTTGACACCCGCTCGGTGTGCGGAGCATTCTCCCGCACCAACTGGTCTAGACCGGAAAGTACCACTAGCGAGGAGGTGAGCGAATGCACGAGATCGTGGACGGGCCCAAGCCCAAGCACGCGCAGCTCCGCGAGATCCTGCGCCGGCTCGCCGAGCGGGACCTCGCGCCGGGCTCACCCATCCCGTCCGAACGCGACCTCGCCGAGCGGTACGGGGTCTCCCGCATCACGGTGCGGGCCGCCGTCGGCCAACTGGTCGCCGAAGGCCTGCTCACCAGGGCGAAGGGGCGTGGGACGTTCACCGCACGGCGGCGCTACGACCTGCAGCACCTGCTGGCCTCGTTCACCTCGGACATGAAGGCTCGCGGGCTCGAGCCCAGCACCGAGGTGATCAGCTCCGGCCAGGCTGCTCCCGGTTCGAAGGCCTCGCTGGGGCTCGATCCGGACGAGTACGCGTACCGGGTGGTGCGGCTGCGCAGGGCCGACGGGGCGCCACTCGCCCTGGAGGCCGGCTGGTACAGCCCGCACCTGCTGCCCGAGCTCGACCGGTGCGACCTCTCCGGGTCGCTCTACGAGCTGTTCGCGGCGAAGTACGGGGTGCAGCTCGACGAAGCTCGGCAGACCGTGTGGGCCGAGACCGCCGACGCCGAGACGGCCAAGGCGCTCGACGTCCGAAAGGGCAGTCCGCTGCTCGTGTTCCGAAGGGTCGCCAGCGCGCAGGGGCGGCCTTGTGAAGACGTTACTTCCTGGTACCGGGGCGATCTCTACCAGGTGACCATGCAACTGGACCGGACCGTCCCGGGTTCCGGACCGAACTCCGCCAAGGGAGGTACCCGATGAGCGCCAACACCGCAGATGTGGGCGGTCGTCAGATCAAGGGCCTCGCCACGTTGCAGCGCTTCGGTCGCAGCCTCATGCTGCCGATCGCCGTGCTGCCCGCGGCAGGTCTTTTGCTCCGCTTCGGCCAGCCGGACATGCTGGGCAAGGACGGCCTCGGCTGGAACGAGGTCGCCGCGGTGATCGGCGCGGCGGGCGACGCGTTGTTCAGCAACCTCGCCCTGCTGTTCGCGGTCGGCATCGCCGTCGGGTTCGCCCGGCGCGGTGACGGTTCCACGGCGCTCGCCGGCGTCGTCGGCTACGTCGTGCTGACGAGCGTCTTCAAGGCCATGTCGCCGCTGGTCCTCGACCAGCCGACGGACCCGGCCGCGAAGCCGGAAGTGATCAACTACGGCGTGCTCGGCGGTATCGTCGTCGGCATCCTGACGGCGTTGCTGTGGCAGAAGTACCACCGCATCAAGCTGCCCACGTACCTGGCGTTCTTCGGTGGCCGCCGGTTCGTGCCGATCATCGTCGCCGGCGTCATGACGGTCCTCGGCGTCTTGCTCGGCCTCGTCTACCCGTGGTTCGACGCGGGCCTCACCGCCATCGGTGAGTGGGTCACCGGCAGCACGATCATCGGTGCGTTCATCTACGGTGTCGTCAACCGCCTGCTGATCCCGCTCGGCCTGCACCACATCGTGAACAACGTCGTGTGGTTCCAGTTCGGCGAGTACAACGACAAGACCGGTGACATCCCGCGCTTCCTCGCGGGCGACCCGACCGCCGGCACGTTCCAGACCGGCTTCTTCCCGATCCTGATGTTCGCGCTCCCGGCCGCGGCGCTCGCGATCGTGCACACCGCGAAGCCCAGCCAGCGCAAGATCATCGGCGGCATCATGGGCTCCGCCGCGCTCACCGCGTTCATCACCGGTGTGACGGAGCCGCTGGAGTTCGCGTTCATGTTCGTGGCGTGGCCGCTCTACCTGATCCACGCGCTGCTGACCGGTACGTCGCTGGCGATCTCGAACGCCCTGGGCGCCCACGACGGCTTCTCGTTCTCGGCCGGTGCGATCGACTTCATCCTGAACTGGAACATCGCCACCAAGCCGTGGCTGCTGATCATCCTCGGCCTGATCTACGCGGTGATCTACTACTTCCTGTTCCGCTTCGTCATCACCAAGTGGAACCTGAAGACGCCGGGTCGCGAGGACGACGAGTCGCCCGAGGCCGACGAGAGCGTCGTCGGCAGCGGGCGGGAGGATGCGGGTACCACTCGCACCGACGTCCGCGAGCCGAAGACCGACAAGTAGGCAACACCAGCTCTACCGGGAGGAACCATCATGGCCGAGCGACGGGTCACCGTGGCCAGCAAGGTCGGACTGCACGCCCGACCGGCCGCACTGCTGGCGAAGGCCGCCGCCGACCAGCCGGTGACGGTCACCATCCGCAAGGACGACGGCGAAGCCGTTGAAGCGGCGAGTGTGCTGGGACTCATGACCCTGGGTGCCATGCACGGTGACGAGGTGGTGCTCAGCGCCGACGGGGACGGAGCGGACGCTGCTCTGGACGCCATCGCCGAACTGATCGCCACCGACCACGACGACTGAGTCGTGACCGGGCTGTGGACGGTCCTCGTCACCCCGAAGACGGGGACCACCCACGGCCCATCCGAAGTGCAGGACGACACCCGCGGTCACGACGCCGGCCAAGGTCGACGGCGTGGCCTGCGGGTACATCACCATCAGCCAGACCCCGCCCACCGCGAGCGCGGGCGGCACCACCAACCCCGCGGTCCACTTGCGCAGCACCAGAAACGCGAGCGTGGAGACCAGCAACGCCGCGCCGAGCGTGTCGCTGAACCGGTGCCAGCCGAGCGACACCGTCTCCGCCGCCACCGCACCCGCCCCGATCGCCCCGGGCACCGCGACCAGAAGTGCGAACCGCCGCGGCACCGCCATGGTCACCGCGATCACCGACGCCACCGCGGCCGTCGTGTGTCCACTCGGAAAGCTGTTGTGCACCAACACGGCGTCTTCGTCGAGTTCGGGCCGCACGAGCACGTAGAGCTTCAGCATCTGCGCGAGCAACACCGAACCGCCGAGCACCAGCAACGGCGGAAACGCCTTCTTGCGCGCAATCAGGATCACGAGGATCGCGGCGACGATGATCGCCATGTCCACGTTGGACGCCCACGAGCGTTGCAGTGACAACTCGGGCAACGCGGCGTTCTCCGCCTTCTGCCCGAACGACGTCCACACCAACGCGAAGTACGTGAAGAGGAATCCCAGCAAGCTTCCGGCCATGCGATCGAGACTCCGCGAGCCGATCAACGGGAGCGTGCGCGCCATGTCATGGTTCCGCTACAGAACCAGCACAGGTGCCGTTACCCACCGATAATGGATCTCGTGGCGATGGTCTTGCTGGTCGAGGACGACCCCTCTGTGCGTGAAGGACTCGGACTGGCGTTGCGCCGCCAGGGACACGACGTCCGGGCAGCCGGTACAGGCGAGGAAGGCGTCGAGAGGCTCCGCGAGTCACGCCCCGACATCGTCGTGCTGGACATCATGCTGCCCGGCATCGACGGCTTCGAGACGTGCCGCCGCATGCGCTCCCACGCCGAGGTGCCGATCATCATGCTCACCGCGCGCGGTGACGACTTCGACGTCGTCGCGGGCCTGGAGGCGGGCGCCGACGACTACGTGGTGAAGCCCGTCGAGCCGCGGGTTCTGGAGGCCCGGATCCGCGCGGTGCTGCGACGGACCGTGTCCGAACCGTCCAGCGTGGAACGGCACGGCTCCCTGGTGATCGACCGCGCC
Source organism: Lentzea alba (assembly GCF_011067745.1). GTDB lineage: Bacteria > Actinomycetota > Actinomycetes > Mycobacteriales > Pseudonocardiaceae > Lentzea > Lentzea alba. The sequence continues at coordinate 386,256 of NZ_JAAMPJ010000004.1, read as the reverse complement.
GGCCTGCAGGTGCTCAAGGACGACATGAAGGTGGCGCTGACACCGACCGAACTGAAGCTGCTGCTGGAACTGTCCCGCACACCGGGCCGCGTGCTGACCCGCCAGCAGATCCTTGAGGCCGTCTGGGAACACGACTACCTCGGCGACTCGCGCCTGGTCGACGCGTGCGTGCAACGCCTGCGCGCCAAGATCGAGGACGTGCCCTCCGAACCCGGCTACGTCCACACCGTGCGCGGCTTCGGTTACCGCTTCGGCCCCCGATGAGGTCGCTCTTCCGAGGCCTGAAGCCTCGGCTGATGGCGGCGTTCCTGCTGCTGACCCTGCTGGGCGCGGTGGCGGCGGCGGGTGCCTCCTACGCCACGGCCCGGAACCTGATCCTGGAGGACGCGCAGAACGGGTTCATGAACCCGCTGGTCCAGGACGTCCGCGACTACGCGCCCCGGCTGACCGTGCCGCCCACGCAGAAGGACCTCGACGACTTCTCCGCGTACCTGCGCGGCGGCGCGACCGTGACCTACGGCGACCTTCGTTCCCGCACCGGCCCCGTGCTCTCGACCATGCCCGCGGAGATGCGGGAGTCGCTGAAGTCGAGCAGGACGGTCCTCTGGCAGCGTCGCACCGATCTCGCCTATCCGTACCTGGTCATCGGCATCCCGCTGCAGCGCGCCGACGGTTCTCTCACCGGCGTCGAGGTGTGGTCGGTGCAGTCCCTGGACGCCTCGCAAGCCGCCGTCAACAGCTTCTCGACCGCCGCGTGGGTCGGCGTCAGCCTGGTCATCCCGCTCGCCCTCGGCCTGGCCCTCTTCACCGCGCGGGGCGTCCTGCGCCCTGTCCGCCGGCTGGGCGCCGCGGCGCGCGCGCTCGGTTCCGGGCGTCTGGACACGCGGGTCGACGAACGGGGCTCCGACGAACTCTCCGACCTGGCCCGCACGTTCAACCGCGCGGCCGAGCAACTGGAAGCCTCGCAGGCCGCCTCCCGCAGGTTCGTCGCCGACGTGTCCCACGAGCTCCGCACCCCTCTGACGGCCATGAGCGCGGTGACCGCCGTCCTGGACGAGGACGCCGACACCCTGCCGCCGGACACCGCCGTGGCGGCCCGCCTGGTGTCGACCGAGACGCGCAAGCTGACCCGTCTGGTCAACGACCTGATGGAGATCTCGCGCTTCGACGAGGGCCGCAACCTCCTCGAACTCGACGAGTGGGACATCGGCACCGCCGTCCGCGACTCGCTGGCCGCCCGCGGCTGGACGTCCTCGGTGGAGACCGAACTGCCGGACGGCGTGATGGGCCGGGTGGACCGCCGCCGTCTCGACGTCATCGTGGCCAACCTCGTCGGCAACGCCCTGAAGCACGGCGGCGCCCCCGTCCTGGTCACGGTCAGACCTGGTGTCATCGAGGTGACCGACCACGGCCCCGGCATCCCACCCGATGCCCTGCCGCACATCTTCGACCGTTTCTACAAGGCAGACACGGCCCGCTCCCGTTCCGAGGGCAGCGGTCTGGGATTGGCGATCGCATGGGAGAACGCCCGCCTGCACGGCGGCACCATCGAAGCGGCCAACGCGCCCTCGGGCGGCGCGGTCTTCACCTTGCGCTTGCCCTGGTGACCCTGTCGACCCTGGTCACGCTGACGGCCTGCGGCGTGCGGCCCACCCCGGTGCTGACCGGCGCCGAGGCCCCGACGGTCTCCTCGCACGAGCTGACCGTCTACCTGGTCAAGGCCGAGCGCGACGGCCTGGTGCGCCGCACCCGCCCGTACACGGGCAACGTGGAAACCGTCACGGCCATCGACCTGCTGGTGGCCGGCCTCACCGACGAGGAGAAGAAGCTCGGCCTGCACACCGAGGTGCCCACCACGACCTCGCGGATCTACGCGGTGTCCAACGTCGTCCTGCTGCCCCAGGACATGGGGCCGCTGTCGATGTGGGCGCAGTTCCAGCTCTACTGCACGGCGATCGCGAGCCGGGCGAAGGTGGAGGGCGTGCAGGTGGCGGACGTCGACTGCCCCTAGCGGACGTAGACGACGTTCTCGAGGTCGTCGCGCGCGTATGCCGACGCATTGGTGAGGTGCCCGTCGTACGGCCCGACCTTGGTCACGCGCGCGCCGCCGCGAAACACGACCTGCAACCCGTGCTCTTCTTCCCACGAACACTCGCACTCGACGGAGACGTAAACCAGCCCGTCCCCGCTGTGTCGCCTCACAGTCACGTCGTGCCGGTCAACCGAGACGTGGTCCCAGACCTGTTCGGGTCCGGCGATCTGCGGAAAGTCCTCGTCGTCCGCGAACTCGGCCGCGATGTCCTGGTAGTACTCGAAGACAGCGGGGGCCGCGTCCTGCAGGGCCGTGCGGTCCAGCGCCAGGAAGGTGCGGATGACGGCGTGGAAGTCCTCCTTGTCCGGGTCGTCCTCGTATCCCTCCACGATGAACGGACAGAAAATGGCGCCGAAAACCGGCACCGGAACAGGGTCGCTGACAAGGCAGTCCGGCTCGTCGTCGCGGCTCACGGGCCCGAGGCCGGGAATCTCCACTCGGTCGTCCCTACGCGCGCGTGGCCAGCTCGGCGGCCAAGGCCGAGCGCATCACTTCCTGCGGCGCCGGCTTCCCGGTGAACTGCTCCACCTGCCCGAAAGCCTGATGCAGCAACATGTCCAGCCCGGTGGCCAACCGAGCCCCGGACGCCTCCACCGCCGAAGCGACCGGCGTGGGCCACGGGTGGTAGATCACGTCGAGCACGTACGGCGCCTGAGCCAGCGCGAAAGCCAGCGGAACCGTCGCCTCGGCCGGGACGGTGGACACCAGCACGTCCGACGCGGCGGCCAGCGCGCCGAGGTCCACAGAGGACAGTGTCAGTACGTCGACCGCGACACCGACCCGGGCGGCGGTGGCCAGAGCCTCGGAAGCACGCGAAGGATCCCGCACCACCAGGGAAACCGACGACACGCCCATCTCGGCGAACCCGGCCAGCACGGCCGTGGCCGTGCCGCCCGCGCCGATCACGACGCCGCGCGAGCCGCCGGAGAAACCCTTCTCCCGCAACGCCCCCACGACGCCGTCCACATCGGTGCAGTCGGCGTGCCACCCCGATTCGGTGCGCACCAGCGTGTTCGCGGCACCGACGGCCGCGGCGCGCTCGGTCACCGAGGACGCGAAGGCCAACGCCGCGCGTTTCGTCGGCATCGTGCACGACAGCCCTACCCACTCCGGGCCCAGCGACGAGACCAGAGCGGGCACTTCGGACTCGGTGCACTCCAGCCGCGTGTACTCCAGGTCGAGGCCCAGCGCGGTGTACGCGGCGTTGTGCAGCACAGGGGAAAGGGAGTGCTTGATCGGCGAACCGATCACAGCCGCGCGAAGCACTAGTAGACGCCGTCCTTCTGAGCCTTCGCGACCAGCGCGTTGTGCTCGTCGATGTTCTTCGAGAAGCACGTGGTGCCGTCCGCCTGGCACTTCACGAAGTACATGATGTCGCCACCCTCGGGCTTCATCACGGCCGCGATCGCCTGCTGTGACGGCGAGCCGATCGGGGTCGGCGGCAGGCCCTGGTTCACGTAGCTGTTGTACGGGCCGGGTGCCTCGCGGTCCTGGTCGGACGTGCGGATGTGCGGCTGGTTGTTCTGGTAGTTGATGGTCGAGTCGAACTGCAGCGCCATGGGCTCCTTCAGGCGGTTGTAGATCACCTGGGAGACCTTGGTGAAGTCCTTCTCGATGGCTTCCTTCTCGATCAGCGAGGCCATGATCAGGACCTCGTAGGGGCGGAAGCCGGTGTTCACGGTGCCGCCGGGGATGCCGGCGCCCTGCAGTTTCTGGGCCGAGGCGACGACGACGCTGCGGATCAGCTCCACCGCGGAGACACCCGGCTTGACCTGGTAGACGCCGCGCATGATCAGGCCTTCGAGGCGGTGAGCGGGATCGGCGCGCTTCACGTCGGCCAGCGCCCAGTCCGGGACGCCCAGGGCCACCGGGTCGGTCTGCTCGGCCGCGGCCTTGATCTCCTCGGCGGACAGGCACGTCTTCTGGCCGTCCTTCTCCGTGCAGCTCGCCTTGGCGAGCTGGGAGTAGACGCCCGGCACGGTCTTGCCGTTGGCCTGGATGTCGGTGAGCTTCAGGCCACCGACGATCTGCACGGCCGGGACCCTCGTCTTCGGGTCGATCATGCGGGCGACGGCGAGCTGGCCCGACATCTTCGTCTTCATCAGGTAGAAGCCCGGCTGGATCGACGTCACGCGGGTGTCGGTCTTGCTGGCCTCGATGAAGGCGCGCCCGGAGGCGACGACGCCGTTCTCGTAGAGGGTCGACGCGATCTTGCTGACCACGTCGCCGTCCTGGACCTCGACGATGGTGTCGGTCTCGCCGCTGCCCGTGAAGTCGTCGTAGGAGCCGATGCCGCGCAGCTCCTTGTAGCCGTAGTAGGCGCCGCCCATGCCCACAGCGAGGACCAGCGCGACGACCATCCACAGGATGGTCTTCTTGCGCTTCTTCGCCTTGCGGCGGGCCTTGTCGCGCTCACGGTCACGCTCACGCTCGCGCTTGAGCGGACGTCGTTCATCCACATCGGGGTCGGTGAACAACCCGAGATCGTCGCTCACACCTCGTCCTTTCGGGCGGCCACAGACCGTGCCCGTGCGTCCAGCCAAGACTGCAGGATCTCGACAGCGGCGGCCTGGTCGACCACGGCACGCTGCTTCTTGCCCTTCACACCGCGCTGCGCCAGCACCCGGCTCACCACGACGGTCGTCAGTCGTTCGTCGCTGAGCCGGACCGGCACCGGGGCGATCCGTTCGGCCAAGGCCGCAGCGTACGCGGTAGCCGCATCCGCTGCCGGGCCGTGCCGACCAGCCAGTGTTTTGGGCAGACCGACCACGACCTCGACGACGTCATGTTCGGCCACGAGACGTACGAGCTCGGTGAGGTCCGAGCCGCGCTTCTCGTCACGCTGGAGAGTAACCAGCGGAGTGGCCAAAAACGCCCCTGGATCGCTGAGAGAAATTCCCACTCGAACCGAGCCGACGTCGACGCCGAGCCTCCGACCGAGGCCCGGATCGCCGACACCAGGTGAGTCAGTGCTGCTCAAGCACCTTGTCCAGTTCGTTCGTGAGGGCCGTGATGGCCTCCTGGACGCCGGCCGGGTTCGTGCCGCCGCCCTGGGCCAGGTCCGGCTTGCCGCCACCGCGGGCGGCGATGGCCGGGCCGAACACCGGCACCAGCTTGCCGGCGGCGAGACCCAGGTCGCGGGCGGCGGCCGTGGTGGCCACCACGAAGCTGACCTTGTCGCCGTCCACCGAGAACAGGGCCACCACACCGGGCTTGTTGCCCAGGCGGTTGCGGACCTCGCCACCGAGCGTGCGCAGGTCGTTGCCCGACACGCCCTCCAACCCCAGGGCCACCAGCGACAGGCCGCGAATGTCCAGGGCCTTGTCGGCGAGCGACCCGGCGTTGCCCAGCAGCTGGGCGGCGCGGACCTTTTCCAGCTCCTTCTCGGCCGACTTCAGCCGCTCGACCAGCGACTCGATCCGCTCGGGCAGGCCCTCGGAACCGACCTTGAGCATGTCGGAGAGGTTCTGCACGATGGCGCGTTCCTTGGCCAGGAACCGCATGGCCTCGATGCCGACGTAGGCCTCCAGGCGGCGCACGCCGGAACCAACCGACGACTCACCCAGCAGGGTGATCGGGCCGATCTGCGACGAGTGCTCGACGTGGGTGCCACCGCACAGCTCGCGCGACCACGGGCCACCGATCTCGATAACGCGCACGGTCTCGTCGTAGGTCTCGCCGAACAGGGCGACGGCACCCATGTCCTGGGCGCCGGCCATGTCGGTGTAGACGATGCTGACCGGCAGGTCCTTGCGCACGGCGAGGTTCGAGACCTCCTCGATCTCGCTGCGGGCCTCGGCGGACAGGCCACCGGTCCAGGCGAAGTCGAGCCGCAGGTAGCCGGGCTTGTTGTACGAACCGCTCTGCAGGGCCGACGGGCCGAGCACCTGACGCAGGGCGGCGTGCACGACGTGCGTGCCCGAGTGACCCTGGCGGGCACCGACGCGCCACTCCGGGTCGACGCGAGCCTCGACGTGCTCGCCCTCGGCGACCTCACCGTGCACGACGCGCACCTGGTGCACCCACAGCTTGCGGGCGACCTTCTGCACGTCGAGCACTTCCAGCTCGGCGTTGCCCGTGACGATGGTGCCGGCGTCGGACTCCTGACCACCGGACTCGGCGTACAGCGGCGTGCGGTCCAGGACGACCTCGACGATGTCGCCCTCACGAGCCGACTTGACCCGCTGGCCGTTCAGCACGATGCCGCGCAGCGTGGCCTCGGAGGCGAGCTCGGTGTAGCCGGTGAACTCGGTCGGGCCCTGCTCCAGCAGCTCCCGGTACACCGACTGGTCGCCGTGGCCGGTCTTCTTGCCGGCGGCGTCGGCTTTGGCGCGGGCGCGCTGCTCGGCCATCAGCTTGCGGAACCCGTCCTCGTCCACGCTGAGGCCGGCCTCGGAGGCCATCTCCAGCGTGAGGTCGATCGGGAAGCCGTACGTGTCGTGCAGCTGGAAGGCCTTGTCACCGGGCAGCGTGGCGCGGCCGTCCGACTTCACCTCGTTGGCGGCGTTCTCGAAGATCCGCGAACCGGCGTCGAGCGTGCGCAGGAACGTGTCCTCCTCGGCCTTGAGCACCTGCTGGATGCGGGCGAACCCGCTGACCAGCTCGGGGTAGGCCTCGCCCATCGAGTCGCGGACGACCTCGGCGAACTGCTGCAGCACCGGCTCGTTGACGCCCAGCAGGCGCGACGAGCGGATGATGCGGCGCAGCAGGCGCCGCAGCACGTAGCCGCGGGCCTCGTTGCCGGGCGTGACACCGTCGCCGACCAGCAGGACGCCACTGCGGGCGTGGTCGGCGATCACGCGAAAGCGAACGTCATCGACCTCGCTGTTCCCGTACTTGCGGCCGGACAGCTCCTCGGCCTTGTTGATCACGGCGCGGACCAGGTCGGTCTCGTAGACGTTGTCGACGCCCTGCAGCAGGTAGGCGACGCGCTCGACGCCCATGCCGGTGTCGATGTTCTTCGACGGCAGCTCGCCGAGGATCGGGTAGTCCTTCTTGGCCCCACCCTCGCCGCGGACGTTCTGCATGAAGACGAGGTTCCAGATCTCCAGGTACCTGTCCTCGTCGACGACCGGGCCGCCCTCCTTGCCGTACTCGGGGCCGCGGTCGTAGTAGATCTCCGAACACGGGCCGCACGGGCCGGGCACGCCCATCGACCAGAAGTTGTCCTCGACGCCACGGCGCTGGATGCGCTCCAGCGGCATGCCGGCGACCTTCTGCCACAGCTCGATGGCCTCGTCGTCGTCCAGGTAGACCGTGACCCAGATGCGCTCGGGGTCGAAGCCGTAGCCGCCGTCGTCCTGGGACTTGGTGATCAGCTCCCAGGCGAGCCGGATGGCGTCTTCCTTGAAGTAGTCGCCGAGCGAGAAGTTGCCGGCCATCTGGAAGAACGTGAGGTGGCGGGTGGTCTTGCCGACCTCGTCGATGTCCGGGGTGCGCACGCACTTCTGGATGCTGGTCATCCGCGGGGCGGGCGGCGGGGCCTCGCCGAGGAAGTACGGCTTGAACGGCACCATGCCGGCGTTGACGAACAACAGGTTGGGGTCGTCGAGCAGCAGCGAGGCGCTGGGGATGTACTTGTGCCCGGCGTTCTCGAAGTGCTCGCGGAAACGCTTGATGATCTCGTGGGTCTGCACGGGAGTTTCCTTGCTATTTCAGAAGTTGTCAGGGCGCGCGAACGAGGCGAACGACTAGTGCTTGCCGTTCGCCCTGGGCGCTCGACGCCCCGGCGTGAAGCCCGTCTGACGTTCCACGGTCTCCTGCAACTCCTGTTCCCGTTCGGCCATGCCCGCGCGCACCTCGGCCCCGAAGGAACCGATGGCGCCGGCGAGCTCTCGCAGGCCTTCACCCACGTTAGCGCCGATACCGGCGGGAGTCGCCTGCTTTGTGACCTCGGCGGCCTTCTTGGCGGCGAAGAGCCCGGCGGCGGCACCCAGCCCGAACCAGAAGAGGCGGCTCACTTGGCACCTCGCTTCGGACGACGCTTGGCGTGCTTGTTCGGCTGTTCGGCGGCCTTGCGGCGGGCCTTCACGGCCTTGCTCACGCCGTAGGACAGCGCGGCGGCCTTCACCAGCGGCCCGCCGAGGGTGGCGGTGAACAGGCTGGTGAGTGCCGAGACGTTGCCGGTGACGGCGCGCGCGTTCGCGGTGATGCCGTCGACGCGCTCCAGCTGCGTGTTCACGTGCGTGAGCGTGGTGTTGGCCTCGGTGAACAACGGGTCCGTGTTCTCGTGCGCCTTGCGCATCGCGATCGTGGCCTCGTCGAAGAAGCGGGCCGCCTTGACGGCCACGATCGCCAGCACGAGCACGAGCAGCACGAACGCACCGGCGGCGACCAGCGCTGCGATCTGCCCTGGCGACACGGATCCTCCTGGTTACCGGACGTTTGGCTTGATTGCGGGTGAGATTACCGGGTGGGTCCGACACCCGACCGAGGGGCATCAGCAGTTGATCTTCAGCGGATCAGGGCAGCTCGATGAAGGCGTCGTTGTCGACGTAGTGCGCGGTGGCCCGGATCATCAGGTCCACGCCGGGATTCGCCACCTGTTGCTCCAGGTTGTCGAGGACGCCTTGCAGCTCTTCGCGGATGAGGACCGTGATCCAGCCTCGCTCGGCCGCACCGAAGCAGGTCATGTCGTCGAGATCGAGCTCGGCGACCGATCCGATCACCTCGCCCCACGCGGTCGGCCACGGCCGGGTACTGCCGATCATCGGCCGGTGACGCCGTCGAGCTGTTCCCTGATGATGTCCGCGTGGCCCGCGTGCCGGGCTGTCTCGGTGGTCATGTGCGCGAGCAGCCAACGCAGCGACTTGCGCATGCCGTCGATCGGGATCGCCATGAGCGTCTCGGGATCTCCGGCGGCCGTGATCGCCCGGTCGCTCGCCTCGATCGCCGCGCGATAGAACTCGATCACCTCGTCCACGGGCCGGTCGGCGGGCACGGTCATGCCCAGTTCGGCCTCCTCGTCCCAGTCGCCGCCGCCGAGGTGGTGATCGAACCAGCCGCGCTCTGCTTCCGCGAGGTGCTGGATCAGCCCGAGGATCGACGTGCCGCTGGCGACCACCGGACGCCTGAGCTGATCTTCGGTGAGCCCCTCCGCCTTCTTGAGGACGCAGTGGCGCTGGAACTTGAGGAACGCGTGCGCGACGTCGAGCTCGCCCGTGTCGACGCGCGGGACGGGTTCGCGCTGGATCTCCGACATGGTCATGACCGTACGGCGCCAATTGGAACAAACCACTCATTGACTCAAGGTGGTCACCGCCTGTGAAATACCCGTCACACAGGGCTTGACACCGGCGGCCCCGCGTTATCAAGTAAGGCAACCCTAAGTTGGACGGCGCAGGAGGCCTCGTGAAGCCGGTATCGCACCTGGACTCCTACCGCAGGCACGCCACCGCGGACGCCCCGCCGATCCCGGAGCTCACGGACCCGTGGCAGGCGCGCGTCGCCCGTCCGGACGGCTACGACCTGCACCTCATCCACCGCTGGAACCAGGCACCGCACGTGGCGGCGTTCTGGCGGCAGGCGTGGCCGCTGCCGCGCTGGGAAGAACAGCTGCGCGCCCATCTGGACGGCGACGACGTCCGCCCGTTGCTGATCAGCTGGCACGGCCGCCCGGTGATCTACGCCGAGCTGTACCGCGCGGCCCGCGACGCCGTCGCCGGCTGCTACCAGGCGCGGCCGCACGACCTGGGCCTGACCCTGGCGGTCGGCGAGCTCGCGATGACCGACCGCGGCCTGGTGCGGTCGCTGCTCCCCCGGCTCACCGACGCGCTGTTCGAGGCCGACCCGCACTGCACGCGGATCGTGATGCAACCCGACGTGCGCAACATGCGCGCCATCAAGTCGTTCGAGGCCGGTGGGTTCATGGCCGCGGACGAGATCATGCTGCCGGGAAAGCTCGCGCTGCTGATGGTGTGCAAACGCTAGAACGCCGTGATGTCCTGCGGTGCGCGTTCTTTGCGGCTGAGCGCGCGCACCACGTCGATCGCGCGATGTTTGTTGAGCGACATGCGGGTCAGCAGGTCGATGACCGTCTCGTTGACGCGCCTCGGGAACTCGGGCGTCTCGACGCCGACGCTCACCGCGAGGTCGTCGGAGTGCACGACGAACTCCATCAGCCGGGTGACGAGGTAGTCGTCCAGCGACACCGCCCACGGTCCCCAGTGCGGCATCCGGACGCCGCGGTTCTCCAGGCCCGGCAACATCTTCGCGAGCTCGTCGAGGGTCTGCTCGATCTGGTCGCAGAGCGCGTCCTGGCCCTCGGCGGCGATCTTCTCACCGCCGGCCCGGATGCGGGTGTGCATCTCGGAGTCGATGTCCAGCTCCGTCCAGTTGGCCCGCGCGTAGTGCTCCATCAGTCCGACGACGGGCTCGTCACCGGTGGGGGCCGCGATCATGTCCGGCAGCGGCAGGACCTGGTAGCCGATGTGGCCCGCGAGGCCGCTCACGCCGAACTCGGGCAGCACGCTCGGCTTGTCCCAGTTCTGCCCGACCTGCGGGTGGCGCATGAGGTCCAGCGCGATGCGGGCGGTGGTCAGAAAGTCTTCTCTGATCGTCACGCCGCCGAAGTTACGCCATGATCAGGTGACATGAGCGCGAATGAAATACGTCCCGCGGTGCCCGACGACATCGCGGCGATCTGCCGGTTCGGCGAGGAGCACATCCCGCCGCTCTACACGCCGCTGATCGGCGCGGAAGCCGCGCGATCTGATGCTGGTCGCGGAAGAGAACGGACGGATCGTCGGCGTCGGCAGCGCGGCCGTCGAGTTCGCGGCATCGGCCCGCGGCTGATCGCGGCGCTCACCGCACAGATGGACACCGACAGAGTCCACATCGAACACTTCGTCCAGAACGAACGCGCCGGGAAGTTCTACGAACGCGAAGGATTCCAGGTGGAACGGATCGAAGAGGGCATCGTGTGGCGCTCGCGCCCGGTCACTCGCCCCTGATCACCCGGCGCAACCGCGGCAGCCGCTCCGACACGGCACGTTCGGCACCCCGGCCGGTCGGCTCGTAGTAGTCGCGGCCCACCAGGTCGTCCGGCGCGTACTGCTGCGTCAGCACCCCGTCCGGAACGTCGTGCGGGTACCGATAACCCTGTGCGTTCCCCAGTTTCGCCGCACCCGCGTAGTGCCCGTCCCGCAGATGCGCCGGCACCGCACCGATCGCGCCCTTCCGCACGTCCGCGATGGCGGCGGAGATGGCGGTCGTGACGGCGTTCGACTTCGGCGCGGTGGCCAGGTGGATCGTGGCCTGCGCGAGGTTCAGCGTGCACTCGGGCAACCCGATGAGCTGCACGGCCTGCGCGGCGGCGATGCACGTCTGCAACGCGGTCGGGTCCGCCATGCCGACGTCCTCGCTGGCGTGGATCACCAGGCGCCGCGCGATGAACCGCGGGTCCTCGCCCGCCTCGATCATCCGGGCCAGGTAGTGCAGTGCCGCGTCCACGTCCGAACCGCGGATCGACTTGATGAACGCCGACGTCACGTCGTAGTGCTGGTCGCCGTCGCGGTCGTACCGCACCGCCGCCTTGTCCACAGTGGACTCCAGCAACGGCAACGTGATCACGCCGGAGTTCGACGCCAGCGCCGAGTCCGCCGCGGCTTCCAGGGCCGTCAGCGAACGGCGCGCGTCCCCGCCGGCCAGCCGCACGAGGTGGTCCTCGGCGTCGGGCTCGACGACGACTTTGCCGTCCAGTCCACGCGAGTCGGACACCGCACGCCGGATCACCGTCCGCACGTGGTCGTCGGTCAAGGACTTGAGCTGCAGCACCAAAGACCGCGACAACAAAGGCGAGACCACCGAGAAGAACGGGTTCTCCGTCGTGGCCGCGACCAGCAGCACGATCCGGTCCTCGACGGCACCCAGCAGCGCGTCCTGCTGGGTCTTGGAGAACCGGTGCACCTCGTCGATGAACAGCACGGTCGACTCGCTCGTCCGCACCAGCCGCCGCCGGGCCTCGTCGATGACCGCCCGCACCTCTTTCACACCCGCCGACAACGCCGACAGAGCCACGAACCGACGCCCGGTCGCCTTCGACACGAGGGTCGCGAGCGTCGTCTTGCCGGTGCCGGGAGGGCCGTAGAGCATCACCGACGCCGGGGTGGCGCCTTCGACCAGCCGGCGCAGCGGCGCGCCCGGCCCGAGCAGGTGGTCCTGGCCGACGACCTCGTCCAGCGTGGCCGGACGCATCCGCACGGCCAGCGGGGCGTTGGCCGCGATGCGCTCGGCCTTCTCCTCGTCGGTCGCGCCGAAGAGGCCCTCGTCGAACAGACCTTCGCTCATGCGTTCGAGCGTAATTCATGTGCGAGGATTGCGTTCCGTGCCCATCCCTCGTGCCGTGCTGCTCGCCGGTCCCTCCGGCTCAGGCAAGTCGACACTCGCCGCCCACCTCGGCTGGCCCGTGCTGCGCCTGGACGACTTCTACCGCGACGGCGACGACCCGCTGCTGCCCCGCGACGAGCACGGGCGCGCGGACTGGGACGCGATCGGCTCCTGGAACGCCGAGGCCGCGCTGAAAGCCGTCATCGAGCTGTCGGACACCGGCAAGACGGAGGCACCGGTCTACTCGATCAGCGAGGACCGCGCGGTCGGCACGCAGACGATCGAGCTGGGTGACGCGCCCGCGTTCATCGCCGAAGGCCTGTTCGCAGACCTGCTCGTGGAGGGCGCACGGGATGCGGGCGTGCTGAAGGACGCCATCGTGCTCGCCCCGACCGCGCCCGTCACGTTCGCGCGCAGGTTCGCGCGGGACGTCGCCGAGGCCCGCAAGCCGGTCCCGACGCTGCTCCGGCGCGGACTGCGGCTGATGCGCGAACAGCCACAGGTGGTCAAGAGGTGCGTCAACGCCGGTATGCGCCGCACGACACCGTCGAAGGCCAGGTCCGAACTGTCCGTGTGAGACCAATGACCACGGGTACCCGGAGCGAAAGCGAGGTTGAGGAGTTCCGAGTGCGCACAGACCTGGTGGTCGTCGGCGCCTCCGCAGGAGGTGTCGAAGCGCTGCGGACCCTGGTCGGAGCGTTGCCGGAAGACCTGCCCGCCGCGGTGGTGGTCGTCCTGCACATGCCCGCGGGCGGCTCGTCGGCACTGCCGGCGATCCTCTCGCGCAGCGGCCCACTGCCCGCGCTGGCCGTGCAGGACGGCGCTGAACTGCGCAGCGGCCACATCCACGTCGCCCGCCCCGACTACCACGTCGTGGTGCAGGACGGCGTGCTGCGCCTGTCGAGAGGCCCCACGGAGAACGGCCATCGCCCCGCCGTGAACGTGCTGTTCCGCTCCGCCGCGCTCGCGAAGGGCCCCTCGGTGATCGGCGTGGTCCTGTCCGGAGCGCTCGACGACGGCACCTCGGGCATGGCCGCGATCAAGAGCCGAGGCGGCGTCACGGTCGTGCAGGAACCCGGCGACGCGCTCTATCCCGGCATGCCGGAGAGTGTGCTGCAGCACGTCGAGGTGGACCACACGCTGCCGGTCGCCCGGATCGGCCCACTGCTCGCCGACATCGCGGGAGAATCCGCGATCCAGGTGACGATCGCACCAGTGCCCGAGGCACTGCGCATGGAGGTGGCCGTGTCCCGCGACGACGCCGGAGCCGAGTTCGGCGAGATCCCCGCCATCGGCTCCCCCACGACCTACACCTGCCCTGACTGCGCCGGCTCCCTCTTGGAGATTCCAGGCAACGGCGTCCAGTACCGATGCCTGGTCGGACACGGATGGACGGCGGACGCACTGATGGAGGCCTACGGCGGCACCCTGGAACGCGCGATGTGGACCGCGTTGCGCACCCTCGACCAGAAAGCCTCGCTCACCCACCGCATGGCCAACGTCTCCCGCGACGCGGGGCGCGACCTGGTGGCCGACCGGTACTCCCGGCAGGAGGAGGAAGCGCTGGCGGCGGCCAACGTCCTCCGGAAACACCTGTTGCGGGGCGGCGTGCGCGAGGAGACCGGCACATGAAGATCGAGACGACGGATCTCGCCGGCGTCGTGGTCGCGACCCCTGCGGGTCGGCTCGACCTCGCCTCCTACGCGGCTCTGCGTGACGGCCTGCTCAAGCTCGCGGCGGACACCCCGATCGCGCTCGTCGTCCGGCTCGGCCAGGGCTTCGAGGTCCCCAGCAACGCGATGCTGTCGGTGTTCACCACGGTCTGGATGAAGATCTCGCAGTGGCCGGACATCCCCGTGGTGCTCCTGGCCGAGACCGATGAGCACCGCGAGAAGCTGCGCACCAGCGGCATCACCCGGTTCGTGTGCGTGGCCGGCAGCCTCAGGGACGCCCTCAAAGCCGCCGAACGCCCTCCGCGCCGCCGGTTCCGCCGCGTGCCGCTGCCCGACTCGCCGACCGCACCGCTCATGGCCCGCGCGGTCGTGCGGGAAGCCTGCGAGACATGGGGCCTGCCCGGGGTGGTCGACGACGCCGTGCTGGTCGTGAGCGAGCTGGTCGAGAACGCGGTCCGGCACGCGCACTCGGAGTCGGTGCTGAAGGTCGAGCTGCGCCCCGGCGGGCTGTCCCTCTCGGTGCGTGACGGCGACCCGGCCCCGCCGATGCTCGAGTTCCCGAATCGGGACGTGCCAGGACATCGGGGCGTGCAGCTGGTCGACCGGCTCAGCCTCGCATGGGGCTGTGCGCCGTCATCCGACGGAGGCAAGATCGTGTGGGCCGTCCTCGCGTGCACTGAGGCGAGTAGGTTCTCCTGACGTGAGTGACGGTCAGCTGATCCCCGACCAGGACTTCGAACAGGTCCTGCAGTACCTCAAGGAGTCACGAGGTTTCGACTTCACCGGGTACAAGCGCACCAGCCTGATGCGGCGCGTGCGGCACCGGATGAGCCAGATCGGTGTCGAGGACTACGTCGACTACATCGACCAGCTGCAGGTCAACGCCGACGAGTTCAGCGTCCTGTTCAACACGATCCTGATCAACGTCACCGCGTTCTTCCGCGACCCCGAGGCGTGGGCGTACCTGCGCGAGGAGGTCATTCCGACGCTGCTGGCCGAGCGCGGCCCCGAGGACCCGCTCCGGGTGTGGAGCGCGGGCTGCGCGTCCGGTGAGGAGGCCTACAGCCTCGCGATCGCACTGGCCGAGGCACTGGGCCCGGAACGCTTCCGGCAGCAGGTCAAGATCTATGCCACCGACGTCGACGACGAGGCGCTCGCCCAGGCCCGGCACGCGAGCTACGCGGAACGGGACATACAGTCCCTGCCGCCCGACTTCGCCGCGAAGTACTTCGAGCACCAGAACGGCCGCTACAGCTTCCGCAAGGACCTGCGCCGCTCGGTCATCTTCGGCCGCAACGACCTCGTGCAGGACGCCCCGATCTCCCGGATAGACCTCCTGGTGTGCCGCAACACGCTGATGTACTTCAACCAGGAGACGCAGTCCCGCGTTCTGCGCCGGTTCCACTTCGCGCTGGCACCCAAAGGAGTGCTGTTCCTGGGCAAGGCGGAGATGCTGCTCAGTCACAGCCGCATCTTCGACCCCATCGACCTCAAGCGGCGCATCTTCCGCAAGACCTCCTCGGGTTCACACTCTCCGTCGCACTTCGTTTCGCACGCGATGGTGCACGATCGAAGGGTGGACCTGCGGGGCATCGACGAGTTGCGGGAACACGCCTTCTCCGCGAGCCCGGTGGCGCAGATCGTGGTGACGGCGGATGACGTGATCGCGCTCATCAACCAGCAGGCGGAGACCACGTTCGGCCTCTCGGCCAAGGACGTCGGCCGGCCGCTGCGCGATCTGGACATCTCCTACCGGCCCGTGGAGCTGCGCGGCTACGTCGAGCAGACCCGGCTGGAACGCAAGTCGTTGCGCATCAAGGACGTCGAGTTCTCGCGCGGCCCCGGCGAGCCGATGTGGTTCGAGGTGCACGTCAACCCGCTCGTCGGCCTCGACAACACCATCCTGGGCGTCACGGTGGTCTTCCACGACGTCACCAGCGCGCGCCGGATGCTGGAGGACCTCGAACACGCGAACCGGCAGCTGGAATCGGCCTACGAGGAACTCCAGTCCACGAACGAGGAACTGGAGACCACCAACGAGGAACTCCAGTCCACCGTGGAGGAGCTGGAGACCACCAACGAGGAGCTCCAGTCGACCAACGAGGAACTGGAGACGATGAACGAGGAGCTGCAGTCGACCAACGACGAGCTCCAGACCATCAACGAGGCCCTGCGCGAGCGCACCTCCGAGCTGGACCGGGTCAACGAGTTCCTCGAGTCGATCCTGACTTCGCTGCGGGCCGGGGTGGTCGTGCTCGACATGCAGATGCGGGTGCTGGCGTGGAACCGCGGCGCCGAGGAGCTGTGGGGTGTGCGGCGCGACGAGGCGGAGGGCGAGCACCTGCTCAACCTCGACATCGGGCTGCCGGTGGCCGATCTGCGCCCGGTCGTGCGGTCGGCTCTGGGCGACGGCACGTACATGGAGGAGATCAAGCTCTCCGCCGTCAACCGGCGTGGCCGCGAGGTGGTCATCCGCGTGGTGTGCAGTTCGTTGCGGGCCAGCGATGGTGAGCCGGGCGGCGCGATCCTGGTGATGGAGCAGCAGAACTAACCTGCCGCGTTCTCCCCGCGCAGGAAGAACCCGGTCAGCCCGCTGAGCTCGAACACCCGCCGCACGATGAACGAGCACTCCGCGAAGACCAGGTCGACGCCGCAGCGGTCGCACTCGGCACGTATCGCGATCAGCGCTCCCAGGCCCGCTGAACCCATGTGGTTCACACCGGACATCTCGATCATGAGCACGGCGTGCGTGTGGGCGAGCTGGTCGCGCAGGAAGGCTTCGAACCGCGGCGCCGTCAGGAGGTCGATCTCCCCTGCCACGCTCACCACCGTCGACACACCCTTGTGGTCGACGCTGAGGTCCAGTGGCTGCGGAACGTCCACCGTCAGATGGTCCCACATCCGGCCGGTCACCGTTTCGTGATCAGGTTGGCCGGTGGCGGGGGTGCTGATCTGGCAAGATGCCGCTCACACACGACCAGGGGGTAGCCGCGATGTCCGAAACGCCTGGCTGGTCCTCACCCGACCAGCAACCGAACCAGCCCAACCAGCCGCAGCAGCCGCCGCAGCCCTCGCCGGGCTACTACGCCCCGCCGCCGCCGGGAGCGCAGCCGACGATCAAGCCCGGTGTGATCCCGCTGCGCCCGCTGGCCGTCGGCGAGATCGTGGACGGCGCGATCACCACCATGCGCCGGTACCCGAAGCTGATCATCGGCGCGGCCGCGGTGGTCGCCGCGATCACGCAGATCCTCGGCCTGCTGGTGCAGCTGCCGTTCCTGAGCGACCTCTCCTCGGTGGTGGCGCAGGACCCGAACACCCTGACGCAGGAGCAGCTCGTCGAGCAGCTCACGAACACCCTGACCGGCTTCATCGGCGGCACCCTCATCAGCGTGGTGCTGGTGGTGATCGGCACGGTGTTCCTGTCCGGCTTCATCACCGTCATCGTGGGTCACGCGGTGCTGGGCAAGCCCGTCACGTTCGCGCAGGCGTGGGAGGAGTTCAAGCCGCGCCTGCTGCCGCTGCTCGGCGCGACGCTGCTGTCCACTCTCGTGATCATGGTCGGCCTGCTCCTCTGCATCGTGCCCGGCATCTGGCTGTGGATCCTGTTCGCCCTCGTCACGCCCGCGCTCGTGCTGGAGCGCTGCGGCGTCGGCGCCGCGTTCGGGCGCTCGAAGGCGCTGGTCAACGGCGCGTGGTGGCGGACGTTCGGCGTCCTGCTGCTCACCGCCGTGATCGGCTGGGTGATCAGCTGGATCATCAGCCTGCCGTTCGGCCTGATGGGCGCGGCGTCCACCGGCTTCAGCGACGATCCGGGCGCCGCGCTGAGCGCGGGCTCGCTGGTGCTGTCCACGATCGGCGGGATCATCGCGTCGACGATCACGCTGCCGTTCACGGCCGCGGTGACCGTGCTGGTCTACGTCGACCGCCGGATGCGCTCCGAGGGCATGGACATCGAACTCCAGCGGGCCGCAGGGCATGGCGGTCTCTGACGTACCGGTAGATCTCGACCGCGACGAGGCCCGCGAGGCGGCTGTACGGGAGCTCAGCGACCCGGCGTACGTTTCCGACGACCCGAACCCGCTGGAGCGCGCGCTCCGGTGGGTGCTGGAGAAGCTGGGCGACCTCTTCGCGGGCGCGGGCAGCATGAGCGCCATCACCGCGATCACGATCCTCGTCGTGGTCGCGGTGATCATCGTCATCGTGATCAGGCTCCGCACCGGCCGCACCGGCCGTGCGCTGCGGGCCGGCGACAAGGTGTTCGGCTCCACGGTCATGTCCGCCGCCGAGCACCGCGCCGCCGCCGAACGCGCTGCCGCGGCCGGTGACCTGGCCGAGGCCGTCCGCGAACGCTTCCGCGCGGTGGTGCGGGAACTGGAGCAGCGCGGCGTCCTCGAACCGCGGGCGGGACGTACCGTCGACGAGGTGGCGATCGAGGCGGGCAGGGCGCTTCCGGTGCTCGCGGACGACCTGCGCGGCGCGGCGGTGCAGTTCGACGACGTCTGGTACGGCGGCCGGACCGCGACTCGTGAGGGGTACCAGCAGCTGGTGTCGGTGGATGGCAGGGTGCGCGAATGACGGCGGTCTCCCCCGACGCCGGGCGGATCTGGACGGCCGCGCGCGGCCCGTTGCTGATCGGCGTGATCATCCTGTTCACGGCCGTCGTGATCACGTTGCTGCGCGGTGGCGGTGAGGGCGGATCGCTCGACCCGCGCTCGTTCCGCCCCGAAGGCAGCCACGCGGTCGCACGACTGTTGGAACAGAACGGCGTGCGGGTCGAGCTCACCGACAACGCGTCCGCTGTGGACGGTGCGACGCTGTTCGTGACGCAGCCGAACCTGATCGACCCTTCGCGGTTGCAGGATCTCAGTCGTCGTGCCGCTGCCACCGTGTTGCTGGCCCCCGCGACCGGCGTGGTGGGCCAGGTCGAGGCCGAGACGCGGCAGCCGGGGTGCCCGCTGGCGGCTCAGGCGGGCGCGGCGACCATGGGCGGGTTCGTCTACGAGGGCGAACAACGGTGCTACGACTCGACGTTGGTGCGCACCGGCACGGTGACGATGCTGGGCCACGGCGCGATCTTCACCAACCGCGACCTCGACGGGGAGGGCAACGCGGCGCTCGCGCTGTCGTTGCTCGGCCAGCACGAGCGGCTGGTCTGGTACGTGCCGTCCGCGGCGGACAAGTCGCAGCAGAAGTCGTTGTCGGACCTGGTCCCGGCCGGGTGGAAGTTCGGCGCGCTGCAACTCGGCCTCGCGGCCGTGGTGATCGCGTTGTGGCGGGCCCGCAGGCTCGGCCGGGTGGTGCCCGAACCGCTGCCGGTGGTCGTGCGCGCCGCCGAGACCGTGGAGGGCAGGGCCCGGCTGTACCGCCGCTCGCACGCCGCTGAGCACGCCGCTTCGGTGCTGCGGCAGGCGACCCGCGACCGGCTGGCGCCCCTGCTGGGACTGCCGGCGGGCGAGGACCCGTCTTTCGAGATCGCCCGCCGGACCTCGCGGTCCGAGGCGGATGTGCGGACTTTGCTGTATTCGCAGGACCCAGTGGACGACCGGGGGTTGGTCGCGCTGGCTGACGAGCTGGACGCTTTGGAGGACGAGGTGCGCAACGCATGACCGTCAGCACTGAAGAGGCACGCACGGCGCTGGTGGCGTTGCGCACGGAGATCGGCAAGGCCGTGGTGGGCAACGACGCCGCCGTCACGTCCTTGATCCTCGCGTTGCTGTGCAAGGGACATGTGCTGCTGGAAGGCGTGCCGGGCGTCGCGAAGACGTTGCTGGTGCGCGCGATGGCCCGTGCTCTGGACCTGTCGACGACGCGGGTGCAGTTCACGCCGGACCTGATGCCGGGCGACCTGACCGGTTCGCTGGTCTACGACTCGCACAACGCGGCGTTCTCGTTCCGCGAGGGCCCGGTCTTCACCCACTTGTTGCTGGCCGACGAGATCAACCGCACGCCGCCGAAGACGCAGGCCGCGCTGCTGGAGGCGATGGAGGAACGGCAGGTGTCCGCGGACGGCAAGACACGCCCGCTGCCGTCGCCGTTCATCGTCGTGGCCACGCAGAACCCGGTGGAGTACGAGGGCACCTATCCGTTGCCCGAGGCGCAGCTGGACCGGTTCCTGCTGAAGGTGACCATGCCGATTCCCCCGCGCGAGCAGGAGATCGACGTGCTGGCCCGGCACGCCGCGGGTTTCGACCCGCGTGATCTTTCTTCGCTGTCCCCGGTGGCCGGTGCTTCGCACCTAGAGGCTGGTTCCGCGGCCGTGCGCGCGTTGACCGTGGCGCCCGAGGTGATCGCTTATGTGGTCGACGTGTGCCGTGCGACGCGTCAGTCCCCCGCTGTCCGTCTGGGCGTTTCTCCGCGTGGTGCAACGGCTCTGTTGGCCGTCGCACGGGCGTGGGCGTGGCTGGCCGGCCGCGACTACGTGACGCCGGACGACGTGAAGGCGTTGGCCCGCCCAGCGTTGCGGCACCGCCTGGAGCTGCGCCCGGAGGCCGAGTTGGAGGGCGTGACGGCGGACGGCGTGCTCGACGGCGTGCTCGGCGCGGTCCAGGTGCCGCGCTGACGTGGCACTCACGGACCGCGCGGGACTGCTCGCGCTCATCGGGGTTCTCGTCGTCGGGCTGCTCTTGCCTTCGTGGCAGGGGATTCTCGTCGTGTTTCTTGTGCTTGTGTCGTGCGTTGTGGTCGACCTGTTGTTGGCGGCCGGCGTCCGGCGGTTGACGTTCACGCGCGCTGGTTCGACCTCAGTGCGAACAGGCGAGCTTTGTACCGTGCAGCTCACCGTGCACAACCCTGGTCGTCGGTTGCGTGGCGTGCTTCGCGACGCATGGGCGCCTTCTGCCGGTGTGGTCGCCGACCGCGTTGCCGTTGATGTGCCCGCTAATGGCTCGCGTGTGCTGTCCTTTGAGTTGAGGCCAGTACGGCGTGGTGACCGCGTTGCCGACCGTGTGACCGTGCGGTCCGTTGGGCCTCTTGGCGTTGCAGCACGGCAGGGTTCGCACGTCGTGCCGTGGACCGTGCGCGCGTTGCCGCCGTTCCACAGCCGTCGCCACCTGCCGCCGTTGCTCGAACGCCTGCGCGAGCTGGACGGCCGCCGCGCCTCGCTGATCCGGGGCGCCGGCACGGAGTTCGATTCGTTGCGGACCTACGTGATCGGCGACGACGTGCGGTCCATCGACTGGCGCGCGTCGGCCCGTTCGTCGGACGTCGTGGTGCGCACGTGGCGGCCCGAACGCGACCGCCAGGTGACGATCGTGCTCGACACCGCGCGCACGGCGGCGGGCCGTGTCTCCGGCGCTTTGGGTGGCCTGCCGCGCCTGGACACGTCGATGGACGCCGCGTTGTTGTTGTCCGCCTTGGCATCGCACGCCCGCGACCAGGTCGACTTCCTGGCGTTCAGCCACAAGGTGCGCGCCTCGGTGCCCCGTGCCACGCTGCCGGTTCTGGTGCAGGCGATGGCACCGCTCGAAGCGGAGTTGGTCGAGTTCGACGCTCGCGGTGTTGTCGCGGAGGTGCTGCGCCGGGCCGGTCGCCGTTCGCTGGTCGTGCTGCTGACGTCGCTGGAACCGTCGATCGAGCACTCGTTGGTGCCGTTGCTGCCCGCTTTGGCCACGCGGCACCGGTTGCTGATCGCTTCGGTCTCCGACCCCGCCGTGCACGCGATGGCGGCCGGGCGCGGTGACCTGGAGTCGGTTTACGCCGCTGCTGCTGCGGAACGTGTACTGGCCGAACGACGCCACCTGACCGCTTTGCTTGCACGGCACGGTGTTGACGTTGTCGACGCACTGCCGGATGATCTGCCACGCGCTCTCGCGGACCGCTATCTGTCGTTGAAGGCCGCAGGCAAACTCTGAACTTGTACCGGCTCCAAAAAGTACTTCCTTCGGGGCTATTCGGGCGGAAACGATGGAGCGGAAAGCCTTGCTGCTCCTAGTTTCTTGCCATGCCACGACGAAACTCCAGCGTGGTGGGCCGGGAGTTCGGCATCGGTATTCGCCGCGCCATCGAGCAGACCCAGATGACCCACCGCAAGATCGCCGAGATGCTGGACTGGGACGAGTCCAAGCTGTCCGACCTGGTCCGCGGCAAGGGCGGAGTCACTGAGGCCGAGGTGCTGCAACTGCTCGCCTTCTGCCGTGTCCCGCCCGCCGAGGTCCGCCACCTCATCGCCCTGTACCGCGAAACGCGCCAGACCGGATACCTGAAGATCCCCGAGGACGGTGTCCCGGACCTGGTGCGCAGCCTGGTCGAACAAGAACGCCTCGCCAACGTCATCACGGTGTGGTCGATGAACCTCGTCCCAGGCCGGCTCCAGACCGCTGACTACATGCAAGCCGTCGTCGACGGATCGGTGCGCTCGAAGTCTGTCAACTACGGGGAAGTCATCGCGGCGAAGATCAAACGACGCGAGCTCTTCCACTGGAGCCGCGAATTCACCTTCTACATCCATGAGCAGGCGCTGTTGCTGCCGGTTGGAAGCACAGACGTAATGAAAGACCAACTGCTGCACCTGCTTGCCATGGCTCAGCGGTCCTATATCACGTTGAGGATCGTGCCGGTCGCGATCGGTGCACACGCAGGACTCGGTGGCTCGTTCATGCATCTCAGCTATGAGAAGTTCGAACCCGTCGTCTACCTCGAAGGTGAGAACTCCAGTCTCTTCCTCGAAGACAAGGCATCGCTTGCCACCTACACCGAGGTGCTGAAGCTGCTCGACCGGCAGGCGCTCGGTGCGGAAGAATCCAAGGAGCTGATCAACAGCATCCTGATCTGAGGAGATGTTCCGGCATGTCGGTCTGGCGCAAGAGCAGCTACAGCGCGAACTCGAACGACTGCGTCGAGGTCGGTCGTCGCATCGGCATCCGGGACAGCAAGGCGCCCTCCGCCCACCTGCCCGTGTCCTCGTCTGCCTGGTCGGCGTTCCTGCGCAGCCTGAAGGCCTGAGCATCTGTCCAGAAGTCCTGCGCGAAACCCCTGGCCTCGTTGGTGCCCGATGGCGTCTGCAAGTACCACCAATCCTTGATCGAATCGCCGTTAACTACACCCAACCCGTTCGCCATCTGCCGAACGCTGCGGCGCCCTCAGCTCAGAACAAACCTGTTGGTAGCGGAAAAGTGTCTGTTGATCTCGGGTTGGCGGTACTTGCAGACGCCATCAGAGCCCGACGCAGGTCCCTGGGCGGGTAACCAACACGGCTTCCGGGCAGCCTGCTCAGACGGCGACCGGCGCGACGTCCTCACGTTCGCTCGCATCGATGTCGCCCGTCTCACCCTGCTGCGCCGCCCGCCGCCCAACCACGAACACGTACAGCAGGAACAGCACCTCAGCGACCACGCCGATGCCCACCCGTGCCCAGGTAGGCCACCCGGAAGGCGTCACGAACCCTTCCAGCACACCGGAAACCAGCAGCACGACCACCAACCCGAGCGCCACCGCCACCACCGACCGGCCTTCCGCGGCGAGGGCGGCGGCTCGGGTGCGTTTGCCGGGGTCGATCACCTGCCAGCCCAGCCGCATGCCGATGCCCGCGGCGACGAAGACCGCGGTCAGCTCCAACAACCCGTGCGGGGCGAGCAGCCCGAGGAACTCCGGACCGCGACCGGCGCCGAACATCAGGCCGAGGCCGACGGCGAGGTTCACGGCGTTGGTGAAGAGCAGGTAGATCGGCGGGATCGCGAACAGCACGCCGAGCAACAGGCAGGTGGCGGCGACCCAGGCGTTGTTCGTCCACACCTTCGCCGCGAACGAACCGGCCGGATCGCTTGAGTAGTAGGACTCGTAGCCGCCGCCGACCCTGGTCATCTCGCGCAGCTCGTCCGGTGCGGCGATGGTCGCCTGCACGTCCGGGTTCGACGCGATCCAGGCCGCCATGATGCCCGCGATCAGGTAGAACACCACGCCGGCCGGTACCCACCAGCGCCAGCCGAGGTAGATCGCGGCGGGCAGGCGGTGCGTGAAGAACCGCGTGACCACGCGCCAAGCCGGCGTGTGCGTGCCCGTCAGCACCGACCGCGCCTGTGCGATCAGCGCCGACAGCCGTTCCACCGTCGCCGGGTCCGGCGTCTGGCTGCGCACGATCGACAGGTGCGTCGTGACGCGCTGGTACAGCTCGATCAGCTCGTCGGCCTCGGCCCCGCTGAGCCGGCCGGACCGCTTCACGAGCTGTTCGAGCCGCTGCCACGACGCGCGGTGGCGCTCGATGAACACGTCCAGATCCACGATGAGTCACACTATCCGCGTGGGGGACCTCGTCACCGGTGAAGCCGTAGTTCTGGACCTGCGCGTCGCACAGCTCGCGAGCAGGGCGGTCGCGTTCGTGTTCGACGTGGCAGTGCAGTTCCTTCTGCTGCTGCTCGTCTTCCTGATGACGCCGATCGGGTTCGACGACGCGCTGCAGTCGGCGCTCGCGCTGTCGCTGACGGTTCTCGTGCTGATCGGCTACCCGACGCTCGTGGAATCGCTGTCGCGGGGCCGTTCGCTGGGCAAGCTGGTCATGGGCCTGCGGGTGGTGCGCGACGACGGCGGCTCGATCCGGTTCCGGCACGCCCTGGTGCGCGCGCTCGGCGGGTTCTTCGTGGACTTCTGGGCGCTGGGCCTGGGTGGTGCGGTGGCGATGTTCGTGTCGCTGTTCTCGCCGAAGGGCAAGCGGGTCGGCGACTACCTGGCGGGCACGGTGGTGATCCACACGCGCGTGCCGAAGCAGGAGGTGGAGCTCGCCGAGATGCCGCCGCAGCTGGCCGAGTGGGCGCGCGGGCTGGACCTGTCGCAGCTGCCCGAGGAGCTGGTGCTGGCGGCGCGGCAGTACCTCAGCCGGTATCAGGAGCTGGGCGAGAAGGCGCGTTTCGAGCTGGGCGCGCGGCTTGCGGACGACGTGGGTGCCGCGATCCGGTCGCCTCGCGTCGAGTTCACGCACCCGCATCCGTACCTGGCGGCGGTGCTGGCCGAACGTCGGCGCCGCGCGGTCGGCTGAGGCCAGGTGACGGTTGAACGACGAACCTGACCAACACTCACTGCGCAACGACGCGTCGGCGCAGAAGATCGAAAACCTCGTACAGGCGAACGTCGTGCATGGCGGAGTTCATGTGGGCGGACGAGGACCGGAGCGGCGCAGCCCTCAGGACGATGCCGCCGAGCAGCTGGCCCACGCGGTCTCGGCGCAGTGGGTCCGGGAGCTCGAACTACGGCGTGCCTACGACCCGCAACCGCTCCAGGTGCATTGGCACGTGGTCGATTCCGACCTGGCCGACCACCGGGACAACATCGAGCGTCGAGCCGACAGCACCCGGCGCGAACTCGGCGACCTGAGCGGGTCCTTCGCGGCGGTGCGGGACGTGTACCGCATGGTCCCGTCCGAACGTCTCCTGGTGCTGGGCGGCCCCGGTTCGGGCAAGACCGTGCTCGCCATTCACTTTGTCCTGTCCGTTCTCAACTCCCGCGGCGCGGTGACCGACCGGGTTCCGGTCCTGTTCAACCTCGGTGGTTGGAACCCCGCCGTCGCGTTGCGCGACTGGCTGGCCGACCAGCTCACCGTCGACTACCCGATGGGCAGGAGGCTCGCCGTCGACCTGCTCGACGGAAACCGGATCCTGCCGGTGCTGGACGGGTTCGACGAGATCGTCGACGGCTTCCACCAGGCCGCGCTGACCGAACTGAGCGCCACCACCATGCCGTTCCTGCTGACCAGCCGCGTCGACGAGTTCAGCGCCGCGGTCTCGGACACGGGCCGCCTGCTTTCCCGGGCGGCCGTGGTGCAACTCGACCGGATCGGCATCGAGGATCTGTCCGGTTACCTGCCGCTGACCACGCGCCGCACGACGACGGTCGGCCGCAACGAGATCCCGATGTGGACCGCCTTGCTGGACGAGGTCGACCACAACCGGGAAAGCCCTGGTTCGCAGAACTTCCTGAACGCGTTGGCGACGCCGCTGATGGCAACCCTGGCGCGCACGGTCTACAGCGACGACCCGCGGCGCGACCCCGCCGAACTGCTGGACGCGCAACGGTTCTCCACCGCTCGTGCGATCGAGGAACACCTCCTTGCGTCCTTTGTGCCCGCCACCTACTACTCGTCCGCGGGAAAGGATCCCGCCAGGATCCGGCGGTACGAGCAGTGGTTCGGTTTCCTGGCCCGGCACCTGGACGACCTCGGCACGTTCGACCTGGCCTGGTGGCGGCTCGCGGAGGCGGTGCCCAGACCGACGCGCAGTCTGCTGATGGGCGCGTTCGCAGCACTGGCCTCCGGACTTCCGATCGCGCTCGCGCTCTTCCTCTTCTCCGTTCCGGACAACTCACACCTGATCGTCGGCGGCATGGTAGGCGGCGCCGTTCTCCTGGCCACCTGGTCCGGACGCCGCCTTCTGGCGGGCGCGGCCTTCAGCGTCACCACGGCCGCTGTGCTGGGATCGATCGCGCTGAGCAGAGGGCTCGACCAGGACGCCATCATGATCGGCGCAACGGCCACCGGTGCCATTGCCGCCGTGCTGTACTTGCTGGCCGGACGGTCGAGGCCGGTCCCCTCCTACATCGTGCTGAGCCTCCGGAGGCCGCCAGAGGTGTTGGTCCGAAAGATTCGTTTCGGCATCGGGGGAGGCGCGGTCGCCGTTGCGTGCGTGTTTTTCGTCCACGTGGCCGGCCTGAACGAAGACAGTCTTCTCGAAAAGCTGCTGGGTCCAGTAATGATGGGAGTGTTCGTCGGCCTCTACACGGCTGTCATGTCCGGTATTTCGTTCCGCTGGCGCGCCGGACGGGCAGCCGTGTGGATCGCGATCTCGACATCACTGTGGCTGGGAGTGCATTTCCTTCTCCAGCCCGACAAAGTCACGCCCAAATTCCTCCTGAGCTTGCCCGCGGCCGCCGCGATCGGTGTCGTGCTGTCGATGCTCAGGATCGAAGAAGTGAGTCCCGGCGGAGCCGGAGCCGAGTTCTCGCTGAGGACGATCGCTCGAACGCTCGGACTGGTCATCGGCGGCGGGCTGGCAGGAGGACTCTGCGGAACGCTGTTCGCCGTCACGACGGTGGCGAACGGCACCTACGACACGCGCCGCTTCGGCCCGATCGACTACCTGCTCGACATGACGGCAATAGGAATTGTCACCGGAACCCTCATAGGTCTGATCGCCCGGATCGCGGTGAGCGGAGTCCGATCGATCACGGAATTCGAGCGCAACGTCGACCTGAACACCGCGATCAGCCCGATGTTCCTGCTGCGACTAGACCGAAAGAACTCCCTGCTGAGCGCATTGGTCTACGTCATCCCGCTGGGCTCGTTGACCATGATTCTGTTCGCTCCCGTTCGTGGAGTGGTGACCGGATTGACAACGACGGCCCTGGTCGCCCTCGTCATCGGAATCCTGACCGGCGTTTCAGCCAGGGCATGGGGCCGATGGGTGATCGTCACCCGGTTCTGGCTTCCGTTGACGGGCCGGCTCCCCTGGCGCCTGACCGGTTTCCTGACCGACGCGCACCGACGGGGAGTCCTGCGCCAGGTCGGCGCGGTGTACCAGTTCCGCCACGCGCGGCTCCAGGCCTACCTCGCGCACAACTACTCGAACGAATGAGCTGAGCTCACACGTCACACGTCAGCTCGCCGCCCCAGGCGCGACGCCCCTCGTTGATGGCGAAGAGCGCGATGAACAGTCCCGCCACCGCGTCCAGCCAGGTCCAGCCGAACACGGCGTACGCCACCAGGCCGACGAACGTGGTCACGCTCAGCCAGACGCAGAGCCGCGTTTCCGCCGCGTCGGCGACGATGAGCCGCGAGTTCATCGCCCGGCCGTTCCGGCGTTTCGCGGCGGCGAGAAAAGACATGGTCACGATGGAGATCCCGGTCAGGAAGATGCCGAGCAACGACTTCTCCGGCTTGGCCTGAACGACGATCTCGCGGACGCTCTCGAACAGGATGAACGCGCCCAGGGCGAAGAACGTGAGTGCCACGAACCGCAGAGCGCGGTACTCCTTGCGTTCGTCGACGGCACCGGTCCGGATCGCGGCCCGCAGCCGGACCGCGATCAGCACCGCGGCGATGAGCTCGATCCCCGAGTCGACCCCGAAGCCGACCAGCGCCACCGATGCCGCGGCGAGACCGGCCGCGATCGCGATGACGCCTTCGACCAGGTTGTAGCCGATCGTGACGTACTGCAGCACCAAGGCCTTTCGCGCGGCGTCGCCGCTCACGTCCGGCAGCGCCTTGGGCTGTTCCACGCTTGCTCCTCAAGGCACGATCTCACCGGCGGCGTGATCATAGCGGCGATCAGCAGTTCGCCCTGCGGAGCCGCTCGGCCGCCTGCTCCCGGACGGCGTTGAGGGACAACGGCGCGTCACCGTGCAGAGCTTCCCAACGCGCGTTGTGCACCGCGGTCCACATGCTTCCCGCCCACGCGATCTCCAGTTCCTCCGCCGAGAACCTCCGGACCAGTTCCTGGTACGCCTCGATGAACGCGGCCGAGCTCTCGACCGGGACCAGCGACGGCGGCGGCACGTTGGCGAACGCCCCCGAGGCCGCGCCCACCAGTGCTGCCTCGGGCTGCCACGCCAGGCTGTCCCAGTCGTGCACGGCCCACACCTCGCCGTCCCGCCAGCGGAGGTTCTGCGCCTCGAAGTCGGCGTGGCCCAGCACGCACGGCAGATCGGTGGCGCGCAGACGTTTGCGGACGCGCTCGGCAACGTCCACGACGAACTCCGGCACGACGCTCTGGTCCCGTTCGTCGAGGAAGTCGATCGCCGGCCACAGCCCCGGATCGGTGTGGTCCCACCGGGACCAGCGCGGGTTCGGCAGCGGTGGCGCGACGGTCACGGTGGCCAGTTCGGCCATCAGCCG
Source organism: Lentzea alba (assembly GCF_011067745.1). Taxonomy (GTDB): domain Bacteria; phylum Actinomycetota; class Actinomycetes; order Mycobacteriales; family Pseudonocardiaceae; genus Lentzea; species Lentzea alba. The sequence goes on along the minus strand of NZ_JAAMPJ010000004.1, from coordinate 357,353 downwards.
GGCGAACACCGCCGCGTACCGCCGGGCGATGTCCGGGGTGTCGCCACTCAGGACAGAACCGCCTGGCCGGGACTCCTCGGCGTGCACGGCCAACCCGCCGACACGAGTCACCGGCGTGAGCGGGCGGGGGCACGGGAACCCCCGCTCCGCCAGCACGGCCTGCGCGGTGAGGCACGCCTCGGCGCGGCCATCGTCCTCGCGGGCTTTGACGAAGACTTCTCGTCCGTCTGTCAGTCGCAGCCCGTGAACCGACGAGATGGACACACGCTCGTAGAGGACGACGGCCGGCTCACTGCCCAGGTGGTGTGCACACCAGCCGTGTAGCCAGTACGGCACGTTGCCCAACGTCATGCCGAGAGCGTGCCACCACACACACGGCGCGGCCTGGGTTCCCCCAATTTCAATATTACTGAGCAGGTCCGACAGTGCTGACGCCGAAGAGTTCGGCGAGCAGCAGCGGGTTCACCGGCCGGGAATGTTGGGGCCCCGTTCCGGCAGGCTCGAACGGCTCACGTCGCGGACCCTGGCCCAGTCGAACGCGTACTGGTTGAAGACGGCTTCGTTCGGAATCCAGCGCTTGGTGCGGCCGACCAGGTAGACCATGCCCGTTTCCCTCTCCCGAGCCAGGTAGGACCCGGAAAGCAACGGCGCCCCGATGTCGATGGCGGCGCCGTCCGGCCGCCGTCCGTCCCAGCTCGCCCACAGGTTGAAGTAGGTCGCCTCGTCCGGGACGTGGTGCCGCACACCGTCGATCACCAGGTACACGGCCGCTTCACCGGGGTTTTGGTAACGGAGCCCGTTGCACGCGTTGCAGACCACCTGAACAACCGGATCACCGGCAGGAGGCGGTGCAGCGGCTGATGCCGATGCGTAGGGGGCGCCGATCAAGGACACCGCCGCGAGAAAAGCGAGTAAGGACCGTGAAGACGTTCGCATTGAAGACCCCTCGTTGGCTGTCATGTCCTCGAAGAGTGGTCCTGTCGCGGGTCCAGCGGTTGCGGCATGTCCGGCATCCTGCGAATCCTGTCCCCCGTGACCCCGTAGTGATCCAGGAACGCCTGCCGCAGGGTTTCGGCCGACCGCAGCCCGCATCGGCGGGCGATCGCCGCGAGCGACAGTTCGCTGCTGCGCGCCAGGTGTGCCGCGGCCTCGGTCCGGACGGCTCGCACGGCGCGGGCGGGAGTGGTGCCCAGGTGGGTGGCGAACAACCTGGTGAGGTGACGTGTGCTGACTCCGGCCCTGGCCGCCAGCGCGGAGGTGCCCAGGTCCTCGACGAGGTGCGCGGCGATGTGACCGAGCAGGTCGCGCACCAGCCGGTCGCCGGGCGGCGGTGCGGACAGGAACATGCTGATCTGCGCCTGGTTGGCCGGGCGGTGCAGGTAGGTCACCAGCTCGCGGGCCACGTTGCGCGCGAGCGTGGGGCCGTGGTCGTCCTCGATCAACGCCAGGGTGAGGTCCAGCGCGCTGGTCGCCCCGGCCGAGGTGTAGACGTTGCCGTCCTGGATGTAGAGCGGAGCGAGATCCACGGCGATCGACGGGAAGACCTTGGTGAGAATGTTCCCGTAGCCCCAGTGGGTGGTGACCCGCCTGCCGTCCAGCAGCCCGGCCCCGGCCAGCACGAACGTGCCGGTGCACACCGACGCGATCCGGCGGCTGCGGGACGCCAGCCGCCGCACCTGCGTGAGAATCCGCTCGTCGAACATGGCCGTCCGGCTTCCGGGCCCGCCCACGACGAGCAGCGTGTCGATCTGCCCGGTCACCGCGGCCAGCCTCCGCCCGCCGGCGAGCACGATTCCCGACGAGCTGCGCGATCCGCGCCCGGAGATCGAGGCCAGCTCGATGGCGTAGGGCGGTGCCGCGCCGTACAGGTTCGCGCTTTCCAGTGCCCCGCTGGGGCAGGCCACGTCCAGAATCTGGGCGTCGTCGTATGCGACGATCACCACTCGCCGCGCTCGACCGTCTGTCACCAAGACAGGTAACCAAGACCGCACGGCCAGGAACGGCGTTTTCGGTCAGCTGACGGATGCTCCCTGGCCGGGCAGCCCCAGCAGTTCGGCGAGCAGCAGCGGGTTCATGTAGTCGTCGTAGCGAACGATCTCGCCGTCGCGCAGGCGGATGATCGCGACGGTCGCGAACGTGTAATAGTCCTGCTTCACCTTCGACCAGCCGCGGTGCGTGATCTCGGCGACCGCCACGGAAGGGTCGTTGGTGCGCCAGCAGTTCGCCTCCGCGCTCTGGATCTCGATCCGCTCCCGCACGTTCGCGCCGCGCACCTTGCCGAAGTACGCGCGGATCTCCCCGCGGCCCTTGATCTCCTCCGGCTGCCACTGCGTCGGGAACTTGTACGCCATCACCCCGTCCTCGGCGAAGAGGTCGGCGAACTGGGCGTGCGTCTCCTCCCCCGCCACCATCCTGCGAACGTGCTCGACGATCTCTTCGGGCGTGCGTGTCATCGGACGTGCCCCCAATCTCTAGAATCGGAACGGTGACCCCGGTTATGACGATACGGAACGCACGCCCCGGTTGGCAACGATGAGGGCCGATGCGGCGCGGAACCGCGAGAAGGTGCTGGAAGCGGCACGGGAGTTGTTCGCCGCGCAGGGCTACGACGTGCCGTTGGACGAGATCGCCGCGAAAGCGGGCGTCGGGCCCGGCACGGTCTACCGCCACTTCCCGACGAAGCAGGCGCTGTTCCAGGCCGTCACGGAGACGCGGGTCGCGGCGATGATCGCGTCGGCCGCCGAACCCGCGGAGGACCCGAAGCAGGCGTTGTTCGTGTTCCTCGGGCGGATGGCGGACGAGGCGGCGGTGAAGCGGGACATGTCCGACGCGATCACCGTGTCACCCGAACTGCGCAAGGGCCTGCACGCGGCGTTGGGCGAACTGCTGCACAACGCCCAGAAGGCCGGCACGGTCAGAACGGACGTCACCGCGACCGACCTCGTGGTGTTGATGAAGGGGATGCTGCAGAGCCTGCACGAGGGCGGGAACCCCGCGGTACTGCTGGAGATCGTGCTGACCGGGCTTCAGTCCAGCCGGAAGCCGTAGGGCAGTTCCAAGCGGTGCCGCGCCAGCAGCGCGGTGTCGGCGAGGATCTCGCGGGTCGGTCCGTCCGCGACGACCACGCCGTCGTCGATCAGCACGCTGCGGGGGCAGATCTGCAGCGCGAACGGCAGGTCGTGCGTGACCATCAACATGGTGCGGCCCAACGACAAGAGCAGCTCCGCCAACTCGCGGCGCGCGACGGGCTCCAGGTTCGCGGAGGGTTCGTCCAGCACCAGGATCTCCGGATCGCAGGCCAGCACCGACGCCAGCGCGACGCGGCGGCGCTGGCCGCCGGAGAGGTGCAGCGGTGAGCGGTCGGCCACCGACTCCATTCCGACGGCCTGCAATGCCTTCCGGACTCGTTCGTCCACATCGGACAGACCGAAGTTCTGCGGGCCGAACGCGATGTCCTCGCGCACGGTCGGGCAGAACAGCTGGTCGTCGGGATCCTGGAAGACGAGCCCGACCCGGCGGCGGATCTCGCGCAGGTTGCGCTTGGTGACTTCGAGGCCGGCGATCGAGACCGTGCCGGAACCGCCGGAGTGAACTCCGTTGAGGTGCAAGGCGAACGTGGTCTTGCCGGCGCCGTTCGGGCCGAGCACCGCGACCCGTTCGCCGTGCTCGACGCGCAGGTCGACGCCGAACAGCGCCTGGTGGCCGTCCGGGTAGGCGAAGGCGAGCTTCGAGACCTCCAGCGCGGGTGCGGCCGGGGTCTCCGGAACGATCACTGCCGAACCTCCCGGGCTTCCCGTCCAGCCGCGCGACACCATCGCGAGGTGCACCCTCTCTCCGCGTTCGTAGGACCGGATGAACAGTGTGCCGACCGCGCGTGCGGTGGCGCCCGCCTGCCACAGGAAACGGGGGTCGTCGCCACGGGAGATGCGCGCGACCCTCATGCGTTTCGCTTCTCCCACAACGACTTCGCCGTAGCGGAGCATCAACGTGGCGATCATGATCAGCGGCGCCGGAACGCGCAACGCCTGCAAGCCCCGCAACAGCTCCCCCGGCGCCGTGGTGGCCGCCAGGGTGAGGCTGACCAGGACACCCAGGGTGCCCTTGGCCAGGATGTTCCAGCCCGCAAGCGTTCCCTCGACGGACACCGAGAAGCCCAGGAAGTCGGTGCGCGGGTCCGTGCCGAAGATCGGCAGCAGGAACGCCAGCACCACGAACGGCACCTCGATCACCGCGCGCTTCACGAACCACAGCGCGGGAACGCGCGCGACGGCCCACACCGCGACGATCAGCAGCAGGTACAGGCCGAACAGCGGGAACCACGTGCGCGGGGTCGCCACGACACCCAGCACCGCCCCGAACGCCACGAGGATCTTCACGTGGGGTGCGAGACGGTGCACCGGCGAGTCGCCGGCGTGGTGCAGGACGTCGTGGCTACCGCTCACTTGACGTCAGACTTCTTGCGCAGCAACCAGAACAAGCCGACCGACACGGCCAGCACGACGACCACGCCGAGCACGCCGGCGAGACCGGTGAACTTGTCGTCACCGCCGAGCGCGTAGTCGGCGAACGTACTGCCCGAGAACGGGTGTTCCTGCGCGTGCTCGGCGATTCCGGTGTCCTCGACCGTCTTGTCCAGGCCGTCCGGGGAGCCGGACGCGAAGTACGACAGGACGCCCGCGATCAGCAGCGAGACGACAGCGAACCCGATGAAGAACTTCTTCACGACCGGACCTCCAACGGCTTCTTGTTCCCGCGCAGCAGGTAGACGAGGTCGGGCCGGATCGAGGCGACCGACGTGACGGTGACCGCGGTGATCAGGCCCTCACCGATCCCGATCAACGCGTGCAGGCCCCACATCAGCAGCGCGACCTTGCCGATCTCCACGCCACCGACGCCGCCGATCGCGTACTCGACGATGAAGCCGGTCGCGGCGACCACGGTGTTGACGAACGCGGAGACGAACGCGACCGCGGCCAGCCCGCCCTTGCCCCGTTCGGCGAGCTTGCGCAGGGCGAGCGCGACGAAGAACCCGGTCGCGGTGCCGATCAGCGCCATGTTCGTGACGTTGGCGCCGAGTGCCGTGAGCCCGCCGTCCGCGAACAGCAGCGCCTGCACCACCAGCACGATCGTCACGCACAGCGCGCCGACGTACGGGCCGACCAGGATCGCCGCGAGCGCGCCGCCGAGCAGGTGGCCCGAGGCGCCGGGCAGGATCGGGAAGTTGATCATCTGGACGGCGAAGATGAACGTGGCCACCAGGCCCGCCATCGGAGCGGTGCGGTCGTCGAGGTCCGCCCGGGCCTTGATCAGCGCGAAGCCGACGCCCGCCGCCGCGATGACGAGGAAGGCAACCGAGACCGGCGCGTTCAGCAGACCGTCGCTCATGTGCATGGCAACAGGTGACATACCCGGCACGCTAATTGCCACCACCCCGCTACGGCCAGACGTGTGCAACAACGATTTGTGTCACAGCTGCTACTTTGTTCGGCGACCTGGGGGTTGAAGTTCATGAAACGCAGCACATTGATGCTTTTGGCCGCACTGGTGGCGGCCTGCTCGCCCGCACCGCAGCCCGAGAAGCCGACGATCACCGTGTACGCGGACTCGGCGCTCACCGAGACGTTCACGAAGATCGGCACCGACTTCGAGGCCTCACAGGGCATCCGGGTGAAGTTCCTCTTCGGCGCCAGCTCCGCGCTGCAAAAGCAGCTCGGCGCGCACGTCGACGTGTTCGCGTCAGCGGGCCAGGGAGCCATGAAGCTCCCGTCGAAGGTGTTCGCCCGCAACCAGCTGGTCGTGGCGCAGTGGCAGGGCAGGGGCGGGAAGGGCGTCACGACGATGACGGACCTCGCCGCCGTCCCGTACGCGATGTGCGCCGAGGAGGAACCGTGCGGCGACGCGGCCAGGCAGAAGCTCAAAGCAGCGGCGTTCAACGCCTTCCGCGACAGCGTCGTGCCGACTCCGAAAGCGGTCGGGCAGGACGTCCGGGACACCCTCGCCAAGCTGGCGGCCGGTGAGGTGGGCGCCGCGATCGTCTACGCGACGGACGTCAGGACCAACCCGAAGCTCACCTCCGTCCCACTCCGCATCGCCGTGCAGGACGAGCCCGCCCCGGCGGACCTCGACTTCCCGGTCGCCGTCGTGTCCGGTTCGCCCGAGTCGCTGAAGTTCTACAACTTCGTCTTCAGCGAACAGGCGCGTGCCGCGCTGACCGACGCCGGGTTCGAGCTGCCCTAGTCATCCGATGAATTCTGCGTAAGATCCGTTCCGCCGCCGCCACGGCACGGAGGGACGAACAGTGACAGAGCTGTCGCGTAGAACCTTTCTGTACGGCACAGGCGCGGCCGTAGGCGCTTCCGCGCTCGGCGGAGGCGGTACGGCCATCGCCGCTCCTGATCAAGTGCAAACATCGGGTCGCAACGTGCACCGGGACGTTGTCCGCGACGCCCGCATGGAGTGGAAGCGGCTGCCGCAGAACTGGGGCGACAGCCCGTTCCTCGCCAACGGCTTCCTCGGCGTCCAGGTCTACGCGGGCCGCACCCCGAACGAGCTGAAGCTCATGCTCAGCCACTCCGAGGTGCAGGACCAGCGCGAACACTGGGAGGCCGCGGTCGGCCTGTCCAGGCTGCCGATCGGGTACCTCACGCTCCAGTTCGCGGGCGCGATCACCGCCGTCGACTGGACGCTGGACCTGTGGAACGCCGAGCTCACCGGCACGGTGACCACCACTCAGGGCAGCGCCGGCTTCACGATGCTCGTGCACAACACGCGCAGCACGTTCCTCGCGACCGTGAAGGGCGAAGTGACCTGGGGTTTTCAACCGCTGCAGTCCGCGACCACCCGCACGATCCGCAAACCACCGGAGTACACGGCCAACCCCGACGCGACCCTGGGCACGGCCAACGGGGTTTCCTACGCCGCACAGCCGCTGCACGCGGGCGGTGGCTACACAACGGCCTGGCAGACCCGCAACGGCCGTTTCGCGGCACACGTGGCGTACACACACCCCGCGGACACGCACACGTCCGACGCGATCCGTGAGGTGCGTCAGGCGTTGTCGATCCCGTTCGAGGTGCTGGCGCTGCAGCACCGTCGCTGGTGGAACGCCTATTTCACGAAGTCGCTGGTCTCTGTGCCGGACAAGCTCGTGCAGCGTTTCTACTGGTTGCAGCTCTACAAGATGGCCGCTGCCACTCGTGCCGACGCGCCCGTCATCTCGGAGTGGGGGCCGTGGTTCCCCGAGCAGGGCAACAGCTGGACGGCCGTGTGGTGGAACCTCAACGTCCAGATCTCGTATCCGCTGATCAACGGCTCGAACCACCACGAGCTCGACGCGGTGACCACGACGTTGAAGCGGTTCGAGCACCACCTCGAACTGAACGTGAACCCGGCCTACCGCGACGGCAACTCCTACGCGATCTGCCACCCCGGCGACCGCACGCTGCGCTCCGGTCCGCGCTACTGCGGCGTGCCCGGCGTGGCGCCGAACGACCATACGGGCAATCTTCTGTGGGCGTGCCACAACGTGTGGCTGGGCTACCGGCACACGATGGACAAGAAGATCCTTTCCGACGTGCTGTTCCCGATCCTCACCAAGGCGGTGAACTACTACGCGCGGTTCCTCGTCGAGGGCGCCGACGGCAAGCTGCACCTGCCCGAGACGCGTTCGCCGGAGTACGCGAACGCCACGGACACGACGTACGACCTGTCACTGATCCGCTGGGGCGTGCGCACGTTGCTGTCCATTGAGGAGAACGCGCGTTGGCGCGACATCTTCAACCGGCTCGTGCCGTACCACCAGGGCCCGAACGGCGTGCTGATCGGCAAGGACGTGTCGCTGAACGACTCGCACCGCCACTTTTCGCACATGTTGTGGTTCTACCCGTTGCGCGAACTCACCTACGACCTGCCGGAGCACCGCGACCTGATCAACCGCACGTTTGACCACTGGGTGTCGCGGCAGCAGTTGTGGGCCGGCTACAGCTACGGCGCGGCGTCCGCGATGGCGTCGGCGATGGGTCGTCCCGAGGAAGCGCTGGCGTTCCTGCGCCACTTCCTGGACCGCAAGCCGGTCGGCTCGAACGCGGTGCTGACCGAGAACACCTTCTACCGCGAGGGCGGCAACCTCGCCATCGAGTCGCCGCTGATGTCCGGCCAGGCCGTGCTGGAGATGATGGTCCAGTCGCACAACGACGTCGTGCGAGTCTTCCCCTCTGTTTCGTCCACTTGGGCTGATGCGTCCATCTCGTCGTTGCGCACGCAAGGCGCGTTCCTCGTGGACGCTTCACGTTCCAACGGACGCACCGACTGGGTCCAGGTGCATTCGGAGGCCGGTTCGCCGCTGGTCCTCGACCACGGCATCACCGGCGAGATCGACGTGCGGGACAGCTGGGGCCGCCGGTTGAACTACAAGACGCACGGCTCGGCCGTCGAAATCCCGCTTCGCCGAGGCCAGACGGCCGTTGTCTCGCGTCGGGGCACACGGCCTGACGTCTCACCACGCGATGTGAACGCCAACGGCTCGTCGCCGCGCTGGGGTCTGCCGTAACGTACAAATTCGAACATTCGGGTTTGCACGGACGAGTGGGGTGTGTGCGGTGGATCTTCAGCACTGGCTCAACGAGGCGCTGGCCAACCACGAGAAGTGGACCGCCGACTACGGCTCCTACCCGCCCCACTCGTCCCTGCAGGTCGACCCGGCGGTCTTCGGCTCGGCGCTGGCCGAGCTGCAGGACCGCCTGCGCGACAACTACCCGTTCTTCCACCCGCGCTACGCGGGTCAGATGCTCAAGCCGCCACACCCGGCGGCCGTCGTGGGCTACCTGTCCGCGATGCTGATCAACCCGAACAACCACGCCCTGGACGGCGGCCCCGCGACCGCGGCGATGGAACGCGAGGTCGTCTCCGGGCTGGCGCACATGTTCGGCTACGGCGACGAGCACCTCGGCCACCTGACCTCCAGCGGCACGATCGCCAACCTGGAGGCGTTGTTCGTCGCCCGTTCGCTGCATCCCTCTCGCGGTGTCGCCTACTCCTCCGAGGCGCACTACACGCACGCACGCATGTGCGGCGTGCTCGGCATCGAGGGGCACCCGGTGCCCGTGGACGGTCGTGGGCGCGTGGATCTGGACGCCCTCGAAGAGCTTCTGAAGACCGGCAAGGTCGGCACGGTCGTGGTGACCCCGGGAACCACCGCGTTGGGTGCCATCGAACCGGTGCATCTCGTGCTGGACATCGCACGGCGGTACGACGCACGGGTGCATGTAGACGCCGCGTACGGCGGCTTCTTCACGTTGCTCGCGGGCACGGACCTGGCTCCGGAACCGTGGGAGGCCATCGGCTCGTGCGACTCCGTGGTGGTGGACCCGCACAAGCACGGCCTACAGCCGTACGGCTGTGGCGCCGTGCTGTTCCGCGACCCGTCCGTGGGCCGCTTCTACCTGCACGACTCCCCCTACACGTACTTCACGTCCGACGAGCTGCACCTGGGCGAGATCAGCCTGGAGTGCTCCCGCGCCGGCGCCGCGGCCGCCGGACTGTGGCTCACGCTGCGACTGCTGCCGCTGACCCGCGACGGCCTGGGCGAGGTGCTGGCGGCCGGTCGGCGGGCGGCCGTCCGGTGGGCGTCGATCATCGGGGAGTCGGCGGAGCTCGAGCTCTACCAGGAGCCCGAGCTGGACATCGTGACCTACTTCCCGCGGACCGACCCGCTCACCCTGTCGGCTGTGGACGCTGCCTCCCACCGGGTCATGGAGGCGGGCATGAACGCGCCGGTCGACCCGGTGTTCCTGAGCGTGGCACGGGCGTCCGCGCCGGCGTTCGCGGCCCGGCACCCCGAGGTGGCGGCCGATGTGGACGGAGCGCGGGTGCTGCGCAGCGTGCTGATGAAGCCGGAGTCCGAGGACTACCTCGACACCCTGCACGCGCGGGTGCTCAGCCTGCTGTGAAAAACGTGCTGTGAAAAGTTGAAACTGGAACCCGAGAACGCCGAAGTGGGCGACTCACCAAGTCGGGGCGGTGATTCCCCGGCCAGGTGAGTCGCCCTTCAGGCGTCCACATCAGCCGTGCTTGGCCCGCCGCCCGGACCGGCGCGGTGGCAAGGGCGTGTCGCCGCGCAGATCGAGCCGCCGCTGCTCGCCGTTGGCCTCGAGGTGCGTCACCATGCGGCGCAGCATCTCGGCCAGCGACTGGGCCTCGGAGGACTCCAGCGGGTCGGAGACGAAGACTTCTTCCTCGTTGAACTTGGGGAAGAGGTCCGCCATCAGCTCTTCACCCTCAGGGGTGAGCCGCAGCACCGCCAGCCGCCCGTCGGTCGGGTGCCCGAGACGTTCCAGCAGGCCCCGTGACTGCAGCGTCTTCGCGACGCCCGTCAGGGTGCCCTTGGAGATCCCGGCCTCCTCGGCCACGTAACGCGTCTCCATCTCGCCCCAGATCCACACGACCCAGAGCACGACGAAGCCGGTCCAGGTCAGATCGCTGGTGCGCAGCACCGAGTTCTCGAGGTGCTGGCGGATCGCGGTGGCGGCGCGGTGGATGTTCGACACCGCCGCCATCTGCTCGCGATGCAGCGGCACCGCACCGAGTTTGGCCTGTACGGCTTTCTCGGTCTCGGCAATCGTGTGGTGACCAGACAACTCAAAGTCTCCCGTGCTCGAGCTCAGGTGTTCCCGGCACAATACTTGCGGTTCCGAACTATGTCTGTGGTGTGACGCGAGTGGTCCGCAACCACTTTGATCACGATCCCACATCGTGCATGATCTCGTGACGGTAGTCACCCGTCCAGTTACGGACTGTTGCCCCGTGGTGGACGATGAGTGCGGAGCACCCACTGAGACCGATCGTGGTCTTTGCTCCACGGACGGGTCGATAGCGTTTGCCCCTCAACGTTATCCCCTCCGCGCCAGCGACACACTGTGCCGGAAAGGTAGTTCGACGTGGTCGGTGAACAGGTGACACGGGAACTCGCGTCGAGGCTCGGCGAGGACGGTATCGACGTCGTGCGCGTCGTCTTCCCCGACCTGCTGGGCACGGACCGGGGTCGTGACGTCCTCGTACAGCATCTACCAGCGGTTACACAGCGCGGGCTGTCGTTCTGCCGCGCTGTCTACAGCACCACACCGGGCGGCAAGACCACCGAGAACGGGGGTGTGCTCGACGCCGGTTTACCCGACGTGATCGTGGTCCCGGACCTCGACACGCTGCTCCCGATCCCGTGGGAGCCGGGTGTGGCGTGGTGCATCGGCGACGCCGTCAGCCCCGCCGACGAAAGACCCGTCGACGAATCGCCGAGGCAGGTGCTGCGCCGGGCCCTGGAAATATTCTCCACGACCGGCCTGTCCCCGGTGGTCGGTCCCGAGTTGGAATATTTTCTCTGCGAACCGGACGAAGATCGCCCGAACGGGTGGCGGCCTTACTGCGATGAGCCGGGCAACGTGTACGCGACCGGCCGCCGGGGCGATTCAGACGGTCATCTGTTGAGAACTCTTCGCACACTCAGCTCGGCGGGCCTGCAGACGACCGGCGGCAACCACGAGTACGCGGGCGGGCAGTTCGAAATCAACCTCGTCCATTCGCCCGCCATGGACGCCGCCGATCGCGCGTTCCGGTTCAAGTCGTCGGTCAAGGAGCTCGCGCGCCGGGAGGGCCGCCTGGCCACGTTCATGGCCAAGCCGTTCAACGACGGCGGCGGCAGCGGGTTCCACCTGCACCTCTCCTGCCACGAGAAGGACGGCCGCAACGCCTTCCAGGCGGCGGGCACCTCGCACGGCCTGTCCGACGAGGCGCGCTGGGCCATCGGCGGCATCCTCAAGCACGCCCCGGCACTTGCCGCGCTGCTCAACCCGACGGTCAACTCCTACAAGCGGTTCGGTCCGGACTCGCTCGCGCCGTGGTTGATCGACTGGGGCCTCGACAACCGCAGCGCGATGCTCCGGGTGCCGGCCGAACGCGGCGAGACGACCCGCCTCGAACTGCGGCTCGGTGACGCGAGCGCCAACCCCTACCTCGGCATCGCCGGCCTCATCGCGGCCACCTACCTGGGCATTCGCGACCGGATCGAGCCGCCGCGGCCGTCCGCCGGGTACGGCTACGACCCGTCGAAGGCCCCGACCCTGCCCGCCACGCTGCCCGACGCACTCGCCTATCTGGAGGAGGACACGGCGATGGTCGAGGTGCTGGGCAAGGACTTCGTGCGGTCCTATGTGGACTTCAAGTGGGAGGAGGTGGCCCGGTTCCAGCGGTTCGTGACCGACTGGGAGTTCACCGAGTACGCGTACCACCTATAGTTCACCTGCGATGACTGCACTTACGGACCGGCTCACCTCGATCGCCGACGAAGACGAACTGTTCGACACCTTCTCCCACTGGGCCGCCGAACGCGGCCTCGCGCTGTACCCGGCGCAGGAGGAGGCCGTGATCGAACTCGTTTCCGGCGCGAACGTCATCCTCAGCACCCCGACCGGGTCGGGCAAGAGCCTGGTGGCCATCGGCGCCCACCTGGTCGCGATGGCGGGCAACCAGCGCAGCTTCTACACCGCGCCGATCAAGGCGCTGGTCTCGGAGAAGTTCTTCGCGCTGTGCGACGTCTTCGGGCCGGAGAACGTCGGCATGATGACCGGCGACGCCTCGGTGAACGACCAGGCGCCCATCATCTGCTGCACCGCGGAGATCCTCGCGAACATCGCGCTGCGCGACGGCGCCCGGGCCGACGTCGGCCAGGTCGTGATGGACGAGTTCCACTTCTACAGCGAGCCCGACCGCGGCTGGGCGTGGCAGGTGCCGCTGGTCGAGCTGCCGCAGGCCCAGTTCCTGCTGATGTCGGCGACGCTGGGCGACGTCACGTTCTTCGAGAAGGACCTGGCCAGGCGCACCGGCCGCCCGACCGCGGTGGTCCGTTCGGCGCAGCGTCCGGTGCCGTTGAACTTCCAGTACGTCTCCACGCCGTTGCACGAGACGATCGAAGACCTGCTGCACGGCCGTGAGGCGCCGATCTACGTCGTGCACTTCACCCAGGCCGCGGCGCTGGAGCGCGCGCAGTCGTTGATGAGCGTGAACGTCGCCACGAAGCCCGAGAAGGAGGCCATCGCCGCCACGATCGGCAACTTCCGGTTCTCCTCGGGGTTCGGCAAGACGCTGTCGCGGCTCGTGCGGCACGGCATCGGCGTGCACCACGCCGGCATGCTGCCGAAGTACCGGCGGCTCGTCGAACAGCTCGCGCAGGCCGGTCTGCTGAAGGTCATCTGCGGCACGGACACCTTGGGCGTCGGCATCAACGTGCCGATCCGCACGGTCGTGTTCACCGCTCTCTCGAAGTACGACGGCACGCGCACGCGAATCCTGAAGGCCCGTGAGTTCCACCAGATCGCCGGCCGGGCGGGCCGCGCGGGCTTCGACACGATCGGCACGGTCGTCGTGCAGGCGCCCGAACACGAGGTCGAGAACATCAAGGCGCTGGCGAAGGCGGGCGACGACCCGAAGAAGCGCCGCAAGGTCGTGCGCAAGAAGGCTCCGGACGGGTTCGTCTCGTGGAGCGAGTCGACGTTCGAACGGCTCGTCGGCGCCGAACCGGAGCCGTTGACCTCGTCGTTCCAGGTCTCGCACGCGATGCTGCTGAACGTGATCGGCCGCCCCGGCGGTGGCGCGTTCGCGGCCATGCGGCACCTGCTGGAGGACAACCACGAGGACCGGCCGAAGCAGCTCAGGCACATCAAGCGCGCGCTCGCGATGTACCGGGCGCTGGTCGCGGCGGGCGTGGTGGAACGCGACGGCGACGACTTCCGGCTGACCGTCGACCTGCAGTTCAACTTCGCGCTGAACCAGCCGCTGTCACCGTTCGCGCTGGCCGCCATCGAGCTGCTGGACCGCGAGGCACCCGGCTACGCGCTGGACGTGCTGTCGGTGATCGAGTCTACTTTGGACGATCCGCGGCAGATCCTGGGCGCGCAGGAGCACAAGGCGCGCGGCGAGGCGATCGGCGCGATGAAGGCCGACGGCATCGAGTACGACCAGCGCATGGAACTGCTCGACGAGGTCACGTACCCGAAGCCGCTGGGCGACCTGCTCGAAGCCGCGTTCCTGACCTACCGCCGTGGCCACCCGTGGGTGGGTGATTACTCGTTGTCGCCCAAGGGCGTCGTGCGCGACATGTACGAACGCGCGATGACGTTCACGGAGTACGTGTCGTTCTACGGCCTCGCACGCTCCGAGGGGCTCGTTCTGCGGTACCTGGCCGACGCCTACAAGGCGCTGTCGCAGACGGTGCCGGAGGAGGCGAAGACCGAGGAGCTGCAGGACCTGATCTCGTGGCTCGGCGAGCTCGTCCGCCAGGTCGACTCGTCGCTGATCGACGAGTGGGAGAAGCTCACCAACCCGGACGGCGTCGTCGAGGAGGTCCGCGTCGACCTGCCGCCCGCCGTCACCCGCAACGTCCGCGCGTTCCGCGTGCTCGTCCGCAACGCCCTGTTCCGCCGCGTCGAACTGGCCGCGAAACGCGACTGGTACTCCCTGGGCGAGCTCGACCACGAGTCGGGCTGGACGGCCAAGGAGTGGATGGACGCCCTGGAGCCGTACTTCGAGGAGCACTCGGACATCGGCGCGGGCCCGAACGCGCGCGGCCCGGCGTTCCTGATCATCAACGTCGAGCGCGAGCGCTGGGTGTGCCGGCAGATCTTCGAGGACCCGGCCGGCGACAAGGACTGGGGCTTCAACGCGGAGGTCGACCTGGCGGCGTCCGACGAACTGGGCGAGGCGGTCGTGACCATCACGGACGTCGGCCGCCTCTGAGCTGCAGACGTTTCATGAGGCATTGCGCCTCGTCCGGGCTGATCGGCACGCACTCGTCGTCAGACCTGTCGCGTCTGATGTCCTCACGCATCCAGGAGTAGCTCCACGCTCCATCGCGGTAGCTGTGCTCGTCGGAGTCGTCGGCGGCCCTCGTCCGGACGAGGGCGTGCGCGTTGGCGAGGTCGAGCGCGGCGACCGGGTCCTTGAAGAGCGCGTAGTACCAGTGCGGGCCCGCCCACTCGGCGCGCCGGCGCTTGCGCAGCTTCATCGACAGCGAGTACGCCTGGCTGTTCCCGTTCGTGCCAGGAGGGAGCTCTTCGACGCGCAGCCCGCCGCCGAGTCCGTTCAGCAGCTCCGCCGGCCCCCACCCGAGGAGGTCGCGCGTGAACGCCTCCTCGCGCTCCCCGTGCACCCGCACCACCGCGACCGGCAGGTCACGTCCGTCCTCTTCGTCCAGCACCAGGAAACACCGCGGCGCGACCTGCCGCGCGATGATCGCCTCGGCCTCCTGCTCACTGACCGGCAGGGGCCGGTAGAACGAGAAGTCACCCCGTTCGATCCCGCCGACCACCCCTGACGGCACCCAGCCGCGGTGCCCGACGTGGACCTCCTCCCCCGCCGCCGACCGTCTGATCACGGAGGGCGGATTCTTCGGCTCGAACTCGACCTTCGGCCACAGCGCGAAGTAGTGGTGCTCTCCTCGCGCGTGATACCGCTCGGCCCGCACTCTGATCGATGGCGGCCCGCACCTCGCGGGCTTCGAGCTCGCCGGAGAGCTTCTCCTTGCGGAGCTGCGGTCGCCCCAGCAGATCACTCGACTGCCACCGCAGCTCGCGTGTGAACGCCTCCTCCGCCGACGGGATCTTCCGCACCAACGCGTGCGGCTCGGCCCCCCACCGGCTCACCGCGAACCAGTCCGGGCTGACGACCCTCCACTTGAGACTTTCGAGCTCCTCTTCGCTGATGGGCAACCAGAACAGCCCGTCGAGGTCCCGGGGCTTCGCTCGCCAGACGTTCTCCCGGTCGAGCCACTCTTCAACGCCGTTTCGCCGGCGCATGACCGCGCTGACGTTGATGAGCTCGTCGACCCGGCAGGTCACCGAAAGCACCGCCACACAAGGCAACCCGGCCCGCGCCCTCCGCATGGCCTGGTACACGTGGCCGTAGAACTCGTGACGCTCGACCTCAGTGCCTCCGTGCCGTTCCAGAAGATCGGAATCGACCCACTCACCCAGGCCGACGAGCCGCTCTTCCCCGTGATGGTCCGCACGCACCTCTGAGGTCATGCCCGACCCCCTGCAGCGCTCGTTCGGCCTCGAAGGTCTCGTTGCGGTACCCGCAGAGGGCCAGGCCGACGGCGGAGTTCGGGGCTGAATGCCGCGACCGTCATCAAGAGCGGCAGGAATGACGTGTCAAACCAGGCGCGTCGAGAACACGCTTCGATAAACCTGTATGAACCCGAACGACTGAACCCTGCGACAAAAGAGTTAATACGTCTGCACAGAACCGGCAACCGGGCAACTCAATGTGGCGGTGTTGCGACCCAGGACACACCACTTCGGTCCAACACCTCGGGCGCCACCCGGCCCACCAGGCACGTAGAATCGACACGATGTCGAACAACATCGACTGAACGTCGAAACCACGTCATTTCAACCGGCCGACATAAGAACGAGACCAATTGAGACGAGTGCCTGTTGAGACGCAATGCCGTGCGATTGACCGGGTAGCCTGGGCGGGGCAACATCATTGCGCTGGACCACCTCGGTCGAGATATGGTGTTGCCCAGTGGGGGAAATGTTCGCACTCGTCCTCTCCCCTCTGCCGCGACACGACGGGAGGATTGACGTGGACCCCGCACTGGACGCCCTGCGCGACCGGCTGGCGGAGATCATCGCCTCACCGCCGGACAACACCGAAGACCTCGTCGACACCCTGAGCGGCCTCGCCAAGCTGTCGAACCAGTGGTCCGAGGCCATCCAGGCGCTGCGCGCGCCCACCCGCAGACTCATCGGACCCGCCGCGGCCGCGTCGGTGAGCGTCGCCGCCCGGCGCGCGGAGGAGTCCTTCATCGAGCTGGAGATCACGCTCGGTGACGCGCTGGCGGTGAAGCCCAGGGCCGGTCGGGTCTGAACGGAATCGCCGACCTGGCGAGGCCTGGCTGACCAGGCAACTGCACGCTGCGTGATAGCGGTTTTCGTCTCGGTGCCGAGACACACCCGTTCGGAGGGTTCCGGCACGTCCTCTCGCTGACGGATGATGCGCCCGATCGGGCTTTCCGGGGGAGGAGGGGGAAACCGTCGGTGCACACGCTGGGCAACCGGACCTCTTCGGCGAGTCACCCTCCGTGAGGGTGCATGATCGCGTATCCTACGCCCTCGGCTCACCAGGCGTGCGCTGACCGATCATGGTCTAATCGCCGCCACGTGAGGATCGGCCGTACACAGTTTGGACTCGATCTCGAATGACCTCAGGTCTGCCCTGCCCCATCTGCGAGGGGCCGGATCGACGTGGCAGCCTCGAGCGATCCCTCCGGGTGCTCGCCGTCGACGACGAGGCGCCCGCGTTGGAAGACCTCGTGTACCTGTTGCGCTGCGATCCGCGCATCGCTCACGTGGAAGCGGTCACCGACGCCACCAAGGCGCTTCGGGTGCTGCACCGCGCGATGGACGCCGGGCAGCCGTTGGACGCGGTGTTCCTCGACATCCGCATGCCGGGGCTCGACGGTCTCGACCTCGCCCGCGTGCTGTCGCGGTTCGCGCAGCCGCCGCCCGTGGTGTTCGTGACGGCGCACCAGCAGCCGGCGGTGGAGGCGTTCGAGCTCAAGGCACTCGACTACCTGCTCAAGCCGGTGCGGCCGGAACGGCTCGCCGAGTCCGTGCACCGCATCGTGCACGAGGTCTGGGACTCCAAGACGGGCGGCGAACCCACGACGCCCACGCCCGCGCAGTCCGCGAACGCCACGCCGCCGGAGATGGGTGACGAGGTCATCCCCGTCGAGCTCGGTGGCGTCACGCGGTTCATCCGGCTCGCCGACATCCGGTACGTGGAGGCGCACGGCGACTACGCCCGCCTGCACACCGCGACCGGCAGCGGCCTGGTGCGCGCGGCGTTGAACGGTCTCGAAGAACGCTGGCGCAGCGCGGGATTCGTCCGCATCCACCGCAGCCACCTGGTGTCGCTCGGCCACATCGACGAGATGCGCCTGGAGGACGGGCACCTGAGCGTCACGATCGGCGGCGCGGTGCTGCCGGTCAGCCGCCGGCACGCGAGGCACCTGCGGCAGCTGCTGGTGCGGCGCGCCCGGCCCACCCCCGTGCCGGGTCAGGCCACGCCCGCCGGTGCCGCGCAACCGAGAAACGGGCTGGGGTCGTGACGACGCCACCACCCCCGAAGGGACCGGAGCCGAAGCCGACCCAGCGGGTGGTGGTGACCAGCCCGCGCACCAGGGCTCCCCGTGCGCGTCGCCCGTACTCGGGCACGCGCGAGATCAACGAACAGAGCGAGCTCGGCGCCGTGTACATGCGCACGCTGATCAGGGCGCAACGGCGGTTGGGCCTGTCGGTGTGTTTGGTGGCGGGTGGCGCTCTCGGCCTGTTGCCGCTGCTGTTCTCGATCGAGCCGGAGCTCGGGAAGTCCCGGATCCTCGGGCTCGGGCTGCCGTGGTTCCTGCTGTGCGTGGTGACGTTCCCGATGCTGCTGCTGGCGGGCTGGTTCTACGTGCGGCAGGCCGAGCGCAGTGAACGCGAGTTCGCGGAGCTGGTCGAACGTCCATGACGAGTGGTTACGCCATCGTGGCGGTGCTGGTCGTCGCACTGGGCACGATCCTGGTCGGTACCTACGGACTGCGCGTTTCCCGCACCACGTCTGACTTCTACGTCGCCTCGCGCACGGTTTCCCCGTGGTGGAACGCTTCCGCGATCGGCGGCGAGTACCTCTCGGCGGCGTCGTTCGTCGGCATCGCCGGGCTGATCTTCGCCTACGGGCCGGACATGCTGTGGTTCCCGGTCGGCTACACGGCCGGATATCTGGTGCTGCTGACGATGGTCGCGGCGCCGTTGCGGCGTTCGGGGGCGTACACGCTGCCGGACTTCGCCGAGGCCCGCTTCCGTTCCCGCGGTGTGCGCGCGGTCGCGTCGATCCTGGCGTTGGCGATCGGCTGGCTGTACCTGTTGCCGCAGCTGGAAGGCGCCGGTCTGACGCTGAACACCGTGACGGGTGCGCCGGACTGGGTGGGCGCGCTGATCGTGACGGTGGTCGTGACCGCGAACGTGATGTCCGGCGGCATGCGGTCGATCACGTTCGTGCAGGCGTTCCAGTACTGGTTCAAGCTGACCGCGATCACCGTGCCGATCGTGTTCCTGATCGCCGTGTGGCAGGTGCACGGCGCGGACTCGCTGACCACGCCGGAGTACCCGGCGTTCCGGCAGGACACCGAGGTCACGTTCCCCCACGACACGATGATCCACGCCGAGGAACCGCTGTACATCAAGGGCATCGGCGAGATCGACGGCAAGTACGTCAACACCGTCGGCCACGGCCTGACCGCCGGCTACCACCGCATCGGACAGGGCTCGGAGTTCGTCTTCCCCAAGGGCGGCGCCGTCCCCCACGTGTCCACAATGGCCCACAACACCAACGCGTCATGGGCGCTGCCGGAGTCGAGCGGCCAGCAGTTCCCGTTGTACGGCGTCTATTCGCTGATCATCGCGACGTTCCTGGGCACCATGGGCCTGCCGCACGTGATCGTGCGCTTCTACACCAACCCGAACGGCACGGCCGCACGCCGCACGACGTTGATCGTGCTCGGCCTGTTGACGGTGTTCTACTGGATGCCACCGATGTACGGCGCGCTGGGCCGGCTCTACACGCCCGAGTTGTTGATGACCGGCCAGACGGACGCCGTGGTGCTGGTGCTGCCGACCCGGATGATCGACGGCATCGGCGGCCAGTTGCTCGGCGCTTTGGTGGCAGGCGGCGCTTTCGCGGCGTTCCTGTCGACGTCGTCGGGGCTCGTCGTGTCCCTGGCGGGGGTGCTGTCGCAGGACGTGCTGCGGCTCGGCGGCGTGCGCGGGTTCCGGATCTCCGCGATGCTCGCGGGCATCGTGCCGCTCGCGATGACGTTCGTCGCCACGGGCATGCCGGTCGCGGACATGGTCGGCCTGGCGTTCGCGGTGGCCGCGTCCTCCTTGTGCCCGTTGCTGATGCTCGGCATCTGGTCGACGCGGATAACCAAGGTCGGTGCCATCGCCGGCATGCTCGCGGGCGGCGTGCCCGCGCTGACCGCCGGTCTCGTCACGATGCTCACCGACACCGGCAACGCCTGGTACGAGGTGCTGCTCTCCCGCCCCGCCGCGTGGACGGTACCGCTCGGCTTCACGGTCATGTACGTCGTCTCGCTGCTCACCCAACGGCACGTGCCACCGGGAGTGCAGCAGACGATGGTCAAGCTCCACGCGCCCGAGAACCTCGGGCTGGACGGCTCCGGATCTTCGTCGGCCGACGAGCGAAGCTAGATAGGTGATGTGAATGCAGGACTTCCTCACCGCCGCCGCGATCCTGATCGTGGGCGGAGCGGCCGTGCTCGTCTTGTGGCGGGGCACGCGCAACCGGCAGTCGCTCTCGACCGAGGCCCAGCGCGTCACCTACGAAACACTGCACACCGCGTGGTCCGCCGCACCGCCGTTGCGCGCGGGCCTGGTGCCGGACGCGGCGAAGAAGTCCGCGCGCCACCTGCGCACGTTGCTCGACACGCCCGCGCTCGCCCTGACCGACGAGACGGAAGTCGTTGCGTGGGAAGGGATGTCCGACCACCACGCGGCCGACGCCATGGCGCAGGCCGAGGACGTGTTCCTCACCGGGCGCACCCAGGCGTTCGACATCGGCTGCACCGAACCGAACTGCCCGATCAACTGCGCCGTGGTCGCGCCATTGACGGTGGAGGGGCGCGTGGTCGGGACGCTGGCCGCCTACTCGCGGGAGGCCTCGGCCGGGCTCGTGCGCGCGACCAACCAGGTGGCGCGCTGGGCGGCCGGTCAGTTGGAACTGGCCGAACTGGACCGCTCGCGGACGCGGTTGGTCGAGGCCGAGGTGCGGGCGCTGCGTGCGCAGATCTCGCCGCACTTCATCTACAACTCGTTGTCCGCCATCGCTTCGTACGTCCGCACGAACCCCGAGCGCGCACGGACGTTGCTGCTCGACTTCGCCGACTTCACCCGCTACTCGTTCCGCCGCCACGGCGACTTCACGACGCTGGCCGAGGAACTGCGGTCGATCGACCAGTACCTGGCGCTGGAACGGGCGCGGTTCGGCGAACGGCTCAAGGTGACCTTGCAGGTGGCGCCCGAGGTGCTGCCGGTGACGGTGCCGTTCCTGTGTTTGCAGCCGTTGGTGGAGAACGCGGTGCGGCACGGGATGGAGGGCAAGATCGAGCCCGGGCACATCCAGATCTACGCCAACGACGGCGGCGCCGAAGCCCACATCACCATCGAGGACGACGGCATCGGGATGGATCCCGAGAAGCTCCGCCGGACGCTGGCCGGGCAGGTCGACGAGTCCGCCGGGATCGGGCTCGGCAACATCGACGAACGGCTGCGGCGCGTCTACGGCGACGAGTACGGCCTGGTAGTCGAAACCGCCTGCGGACTAGGCACAAAAATCACCGTGCGAGTGCCGAAGTACCACGCGGGCATCAACGGCATGTAGCCCGAAGTTGATGAGGGGAGCTTTCCCAAACCTGAGGTTTGGGAAAGCTCCCCTCATCAACTTCGCGCCCAGAATCAGCTGGCGGCTTTTGCGGCACGGCGGTCGGCCGCGTCCAGCACCGCGCGGATCCAGTCGAGCTCCTCGGTCCCGCAGGCGCCCTCCGCCGCCGCACGCCGCAGGCGCACCCAAAGGCCCAGGTCGGTCCACTCCTGGAAGCGCCGGTGCACGGTGGGCACGGTCACCCCGAACGACGCCGGCAGGTGCCGCCAAGCGCACCCCGACGACAACACGAACACGATCGCCGTGAACACCGCACGGTTGCAGACGCGGCCACGGCCACCGCCCTGACGGCGCACCTTGGCCGGCGGGATGATCGGCTCGACGACCGCCCACAGGTTGGGCGACACCAGGCGAGAGGAGAGTTGCTCGATGACGTCACCGCGGCCGGGCTCACAGCTGTGTTCCGGCCAGGAGGCCGTGCGCATCCAGGAGTCCTGGCGCGGCGCGTCGGCGGGCCGGGGGTCCTGGCGGGCGGACTCGGCGCGCTGACGGGAGCGCAGCAGCGTGGCCAGGGCGGTGTCCTCGGCCGTGGTGCGGCGCTGGGGGACGGCGTAGGCCTGGTGCTGCTGCGCCTGCCGGGTGATCTCGGCGCCGACGGTGCGGCGGAACGAGGGGTTGGCCGCCAGACGCGGGTCGACCGGCTGGCCGTAGCGCACCGGGACCTGGCCCTGACGTGGGGGAACGGGCCGTTGCGGCACCTGACGAGGCGGGACCTGCCGCGCGAGTCGCGGGTCCGGGGTGCGAGCGAACTGTGAGTCGGTCATGGTGTGGTCCTCCGCCAGGACTTTTCCGTCAGGTGACAGCACTCACAGTAGGAAGACGGCCGGAAAACCGGTAAGTAGGTAGGCCATAAAAGGCGATGAGCGGACGTGCAACGGCGACGCACGGCTGGTCCTGTTGAGACGAGTGGCGCACTGTCTGCGACGAACGGATAACCGGTCGTGGCACTTGACCCACTACCGGGTGGTCCTGACCGCTCACGGAGCGCATCCCGCCGGGCGGTGATGATCCGGTCGTTGACGCCTTAAGTAACGTTCGAACTGTGAAGCTTCTGGCCACCAGCGACCTGCACGTCTCCTACCAGGACAACCGTGATGTCGTGGAGGCGATCGCACCACCGGACCCGAGCGACTGGCTGATCATCGCCGGGGACATCGCCGAGAAGTTCTCCTCCGTCGAGTGGACGCTGAAGACGCTGCGGCCGAAGTTCGGCCGGGTCATCTGGTCGCCGGGCAACCACGAGCTCTGGACCACCAAGGACGACGAGAACCAGGCCCGCGGCGAGGTGCGCTACAAGCAGCTCGTCGAGCTGTGCCGCAGCCTCGACGTGATCACGCCGGAGGACCCGTACGTCACGTTCCCCGGACCGAAGGGCCCGGTCACCGTCTGTCCCCTGTTCCTCGGGTACGACTACTCCTTTCGGCCGCACGGCGCCACGGACGTGAAGTCCGCCCTCGCCATCGCGCACGAGGCGGGCGTGGTGTGCACGGACGAGTACTTCCTGCACCCCGACCCGTACCCGTCCCGCGAGGCCTGGTGCGAGGCGCGGGTCCGCGAGACCGAGGAACGGCTCGCCCAGGTCCAGGGCCCGACCGTGCTCATCAACCACTACCCGCTCGTGCGCGACCCCACGTTCGTGCTGCGCTACCCGGAGTTCGCGCTCTGGTGCGGCACGACCCTGACCGCGGACTGGCACCGCAGGTTCAACGCGGTGGAGATGGTCTACGGCCACCTGCACATCCCCCGCACGACGCACTACGACGGCGTGCGGTTCGACGAGGTCTCGCTCGGCTACCCGCGCGAGTGGAAGCCACGCGGCACCACCCAGGTGAAGCTGCACGACGTGCTGCGGGAGTCATAGCGTGCTGGAACAGCTTCTTCCCCCGCCCATCGCGGCGGTGGAGCGGTACGACGACGAGCAGCCGGTCGAGCTCTTCCCCGAGGAGGAGGCGCTGCTCGGCAACGCGGTGCCCAAACGGCGGTTCGAGTTCGGCACGGCCCGCGCGTGCGCCCGCGAGGCCATGCAGAGCCTCGGGGTGGCCCCGGCGCCGATCCTGCCCGGTCCGAAGCGCGAACCGCTGTGGCCCGACGGCATCGTGGGCAGCCTGACGCACTGCCTGGGCTACCGGGCCGCGGCGCTCGCCAGCAGGACCGACTTCCAGACCATCGGCATCGACGCCGAGCCGCACGCCGCCGCGCCCAAGGGCGTGCTGGAGGCCATCGCGATCCCGGCGGAACTGCGCAGGATGGAGGGGCTGACGGCCGACGACCCGAAGATCTGCTGGGACCGGCTGCTGTTCAGCGCCAAGGAGTCGACCTACAAGGCCTGGTACCCGATCACCCAGCGGTGGCTGGGCTTCGAGGACGCAGACATCACGCTCGACGCCGATGGCACGTTCCACTCGCGGATCCTGCTGCCGGACACCCCGGTCGCCGGGTTCCACGGCCGCTGGCTCGTGCAGGGCGACATCCTCGTGACCGCCATCGCCGTGCCCACCAGGTAGGAACAAGACACACGGGTGTCGGATTGATCAACCATGATGCACAGTGGTGGGGTTAACCCTCGACCGCCGGGAGGCCACCATGGGCGAGGACGTCGCGAAGCACGAGTTCACCCGCGAGGACCGCACGCGGTACCGCACGAAGGTGCGGCGGTGTCTCGACGTGTTCGCCCGGATGCTGCGTGAGGCCCGGTTCGACTTCGAGAGGCCGATGACCGGTCTCGAGATCGAGATCAACCTCATCGACGAGAACGCCGACCCGGCGATGAAGAACCACGAGGCGCTCGCGGTCATCGACGACCCGGACTTCGTGACCGAGCTCGGCCAGTGGAACATCGAGATCAACGTGGCCCCGCGCCGGCTCGCGGGCGGCGGCATCACCTCGTTCGAGGAGACCGTCCGGCGCAGCCTGAACTCCGCCGAGGAGAAGGCGCGCGGGATCGGCGCGCACATGGTCATCAACGGCATCCTGCCGACGCTGCGCACCAAGCACGTCACCCCGGACCAGCTGTCCAGCAACCCGCGCTACGCCCTGCTCAACGAACAGGTGCTGGCCGCGCGCGGCGAGGACCTGCAGATCGCCATCGACGGCGTCGAACGCCTGCACCTCACCGCGAGCTCGATCGTCCCCGAGGCGGCCTGCACCAGCACGCAGCTGCACCTGCAGGTCAGCCCCGAGCAGTTCCCCGCCTACTGGAACGCCGCCCAGGCCATCGCGGGCGTGCAAGTCGCGGTGGGCGCGAACTCCCCGTTCTTCCTCGGCAAGGAGCTCTGGCGCGAGACCCGCATCGCGTTGTTCCAGCAGGCCACCGACACCCGCGGCGACGAGCTCAAGGCCCAGGGCGTGCGCCCGCGGGTGTGGTTCGGCGAGCGGTGGATCAACTCGATCTTCGACCTGTTCGAGGAGAACGTCCGCTACTTCCCCGCGTTGCTGCCCATCTGCGACGAAGAGGACCCGTTGGCCGTGCTCGACCACGGCGACACTCCGACGTTGAGCGAGCTGAAGCTGCACAACGGCACCATCTACCGCTGGAACCGCCCGGTGTACGACGTGGTGCGCGACCGCCCGCACCTGCGCGTCGAGAACCGCGTGCTGCCCGCCGGCCCGACCATCGTGGACACGCTGGCGAACGCCGCGCTGTACTTCGGCCTGGTGCGGGCGCTGGCGGAGGACGAACGTCCACTGTGGTCGCAGATGAGCTTCCAGGCCGCGGAGGAGAACTTCAACGCCGCCTCGCGCAACGGCATGGACGCGCAGGTGTACTGGCCGGGCGTCGGCACCGTGCCGGTGGTCGAACTGGTGTTGCGCCGGCTGCTGCCGCTCGCGCACGAAGGGCTGATCCGGTGGGGCGTCGACTCCGCCGAACGGGAGAAGCTGCTCGGGGTGATCGAGCAACGCTGCCTGAGCGGGGTGAACGGGGCGACCTGGCAGGCGCGCGAGTTCCACCGGCACTACGACCACACGCACATGGACCGGGCGGACGCGCTCCGCACCATGCTCAAAACCTACGTGGACCTCATGCACACCAACGAACCCGTGCACACCTGGCCGCTGACGTGATGAAGGGACCCTTCATCCACCTCAAGTGGATGAAGGGTCCCTTCATCGAACGCTAGCTCGTCGGGAAGTTGTCGGGTGTGCGGATGCGCTCGCGCACCCAGACTCCGGCCGGCTTCAGGACGCCGGTTCCCGCGAACGTCGTGCCCGAGCAGGTGCCGGTCTTGAACACCGCGCCCGACAGCCCGTCGTCGGAGTAGTTCCAGTTGGCCCAGGAGATCTTCTTCTGCGCCATCAGGTCCAGGTACTTCTGCGACATCGTGAAGTCGTTGCTGCCGCCGCCGGACGAGGTCTGCGTGCCGAACTCGGTCACGAACACCGGGACCTCGCTGGAGACGCGGTTCAGCGCGTCGTAGTGCGACTGCTTGTGCGAGGCCGCGTAGAAGTGGAACGAGTACATGAAGTTGGTCGCGTTGACCTTGTTGTTCAGCACCACCGACGGGTCCTCGCCGTCGGAGTGGCCGAACGTCGACCAGCCGTGCGTGCCCGAGACGATGAGGCTGTCCGGGTCGATGTTGCGGATGACCGGGATCATCTGCTCCGCGTAGGACTTGACCTTCGCCCACGACACGTTGTTCGGCTCGTTGGCGATGTCGTAGATGATGTTCGTCTTGTCCTTGTGCCGCTGGGCTATCTCGGTGAAGAAGGTCTTCGCGCGCGACAGGTTGTAGTTCGGGTCGCCCGGCGAGAGCTGGTGCCAGTCGACGAGGACGTAGATGCCGCGGCGGGTGGCTTCCTCGATGTACCCGTGCATCAGGTCGGTGAACTTGCGCGGGTTGGTCTCGTAGCCGTCTTCCTGGATGTACATGGCGACGCGGATGAAGTCCGCGTTCCAGTCGTTGACCAGCGCGTCCCACCACTGGGACTTCGCGCACTGGTGGTACCACTGGATGCCGTGCGTGCTCATGCCGCG
This sequence comes from Lentzea alba, assembly GCF_011067745.1. Taxonomy (GTDB): domain Bacteria; phylum Actinomycetota; class Actinomycetes; order Mycobacteriales; family Pseudonocardiaceae; genus Lentzea; species Lentzea alba. The sequence continues at coordinate 330,835 of NZ_JAAMPJ010000004.1, read as the reverse complement.
CAACTGGATGGGCTTGCCGTACTGGTTGCACAGCTGCACACCACACACACGCAGCAGACCGTTGATGTCGTGCGGTCGCGTGCCACCGGGGGTGCCCGGCGTGGTCTTCACCGTGATGGAGTTGGACGCGGCGGACAGGTTCCCGGCCGCGTCCCGCGCCTGCACGGTGAAGGTGTACGACGTGTCCGGGGTCAGGCCGGTCACCGTGTGCGTGGTGCCGGCCGCGGTCTGCCCGTTGGACAGCACGTACCCGGTCACGCCCACGTTGTCCGTGGACGCGTCCCACGCGAGCGAGATCGACGACGCGGTCTGCGCGGTGGAGCGCAGGTTGCCCGGTGTCGAGGGGGCGACGGTGTCCGGCGGGCCGGACGGGGGTTCGACGTCGAGCCGGTCGAGGTTCGGGCCGCCGTTGGCGGTGGTCGCGACCGTCCTGATCGTGTTGGTGCCCGCGTTCAGGTTCACCGTGGTGGTGCGGGTGGTCCAGGTGGTCCACGCGCCCGTACCGGGGAACGAGAGCTCGTCCGCCGCCAGCGAGCCGTTCACCGAGACGTCCATCGGGCGGTTGGCCGTGGTGCCGTTGGCGAACCGGAACGTGAGCGTCGCCTGACCCGCGCTGGGCGAGGTCACGGCGAACTCGACCGAACTGCCGACCTCGTTGTCGTAGTTGACGAAACCACTGCCGGTGAAGCCGGCGTGGTTCGACTCGACGAGGCCGTTCGAGATCGTCGCGCTCTCCGCCTGGTACTGGACCGGGGCGGCGACCGCGACGGCCGGAACAGCGAGCGCTAACGCTGCCGGGAGGACCAAGAACAGGGATCTGGCCACAGGGTGCCTCCTGTGTAGAGGAACAGCAGGGTGCGGCGGCGATTTAGTTAAGAAGGTTTCCTATCAGTTGTGGGTTGAATCACAGCACCAGACCACTGCTCGTGTCAACAAATTCGGGCGACCGGGACAAGCCTGGTGAGGCATCCTCGATCACCTCATGCGATCCACAGTCACCGTGACACCAGCACAGCTTCCGGAGGTGCTGCTGCACGTCGCCGTCGTCCGACCGGTCTTCCTCTGGGGGGCACCGGGCATCGGCAAGTCCTCGCTCGTCCGCGAGTTCGCCGCCGAGCTGGGCCTGGAGTGCGTGACGCTGCTGGGCACGCAGCTCGCGCCGGAGGACCTGATCGGTGTTCCGGAACTGGTCGGTGGCCGGTCCAGGTTCGCCCCACCGGAGTCCATCGCCCGCCAGGACCCGTACTGCCTGTTCCTCGACGAGCTCAACGCCAGCAGCCCGGAGGTGCAGAAGGCGTTCTACTCGCTGATCCTCGACCGGCGCATCGGCTCCTACGAGCTGCCGAAGGGCTCGATCGTGATCGGAGCCGGCAACCGGGCCGTCGACAACGCCCTGGCGCGCCCGATGGCGTCCGCGCTCGTGAACCGCATGATCCACGTGCACCTCACGGCGTCGGCTCGCGACTGGCTGGCCTGGGCGCGCGAGAGCGACATCCACCCGTGGGTGCTCGACTACCTGACGCAGCGCCCGGACCACCTGTGGAGCGCGGCGCCGAAGGTCGAGGAGACGTTCTCGACGCCGCGCGGCTGGCACATGCTGTCCGACGCGCTGCACTCGTTCGGCGACGACATCTCCGAGGACCTGCTCGGGGTGCTGGCGTTCGGCACGGTCACCGCGAACCACGCCTCGATGTTCAAGGCGTACGTGAAGACCGTCCGGCATGCGTACGGGCTGGAGGCCGTGCTGCGCGGGGACGCCCGCTGGCCGTCCGCGCCAGGAGACCGCGACCTGCTGTACTTCCTGGCCGAGGCGTTCCGCGCGCGGCTGGTGAAGGAGCTGCCGCACGACAAGGCGCACGCCCCCGCGGCGGGCAAGCAGCTCGCCCACCGCGGCAAGGCGTTGTTGCTGGAGCTGGCCGAGCTGTCGCTGGAGATCGCGCAGATGGTGATCGCGGCCGATGACGACGGCAACCCCGTGCTGCCCGCGTGGTTCCTCGTCGAAGTCACCCGCGACCTGCCACGACTGGTCGCGGCAAGGGCATGAGCCGGCGTTCGAAGGCACACGTCGATCCAGCCGCGCTGGCGTTCGCGGCGGCGAACAAGCGGATCAACTTCCATCCGTTGTTCGCCGCCCTCAGCCCGTATGTGCGCCGGCAGTCCGATCACCCGTGGGCGGACATCACGCTGGACGGCTCGATGCTCGCCCACCCGACGAAGAAGGCGAGCGAGGAGGAGTGGGCGTGGGTGTTCGCGCATTGCTTGCTACACCTGGGTTTCGGCACCTTCTCCTGTGACGACGTGCTGGACTTCCAGCCCGCGCTGAAGTTCGGCACGCGGCCGCCGTCCTGGGAACCGGGCAGGTGTGTGCGCGGCGGGGAGTCGAGGGACCCGAAGAAGTGGGCGGAACGGTTCGCCGCCGGGCTCTCCAACGCCGCTGTCGCCGCGATCGACGTGGCGGGTGGCGCGCGCTCTTCTTTGTCCGACGCACGGCCGTTGAAGACCGAGTGGGATCTCGCACTGGGCTGGTTCGTGTCGAACTACCCGCTGCTGGGCGCGCTGGCGTCGTCGATGAAGGTGGTGGCGGACGCCGAACTGGCACGGGGCTGGGACATCTCGATCGCGGCGGTCTCCACGGCGTCGGCGGAGATCTACGTGAACCCGCTGGCCGGGCTGTCCCGGCAGGAGTGGCGGTTCGTGCTGGCGCACGAGATGCTGCACGCCGCGTTGCGTCACTGCGACCGGGTCGGCGGGCGGGATCCGTACCTGTGGAACATCGCCGCGGACTTCGTCGTCAACGGCTGGCTGGTCGAGATGGGCGTGGGCGAGGCTCCGGAAGGCGTGCTGCACGACCAGTCGTTGCGCGGCCTTTCGGCGGAGTCGGTGTACGACCGGATCACGGTCGATCTGCGGCGCTACCGGAAGCTGTTGACGTTGCGGGGTCACCACCAGGGCGATCTGCTCGGCGAGCCGTTGCGCGGGCCCGCGGACATCACCGGCCTGGACGAGTTCTACCGGCGGGCGTTGCTGACCGGGTTGAGCTGTCACACGTCGGCTCGCGGACTGCTGCCCGCCGGGCTGGTCGAGGAGATCCGCGCGCTGGAGCACCCGCCGTTGTCGTGGGACGCCCAGCTGGCGCGCTGGTTCGAGGAGTTCGTTCCCGCCGTGGAGAAGCGGCGCACCTACGCCCGTGCGTCACGGCGGCAAGCGTCCACTCCGGACATTCCCCGGCCCGGCTGGGTGCGGCCCGAGACGCTGGAGTCGCGACCGACGTTCGGGGTCGTGCTCGACACGTCCGGTTCGATGGATCCCAAGTTGCTGGGCAAGGCTCTGGGCGCGATCGCGTCCTATGCCGCGGCACGTGACGTGCCCGCCGCGCGCGTGGTTTTCTGTGACGCGATGGCATATGACGCCGGATATGTGCCCGTCGAGGACATCGCGGGCCGGGTGACGGTGCGCGGGCGCGGCGGCACGGTGCTGCAGCCCGGCGTCGACCTGCTCGAACGCGCCCCGGACTTCCCAGCGGCAGGCCCGATCCTGGTCATCACCGACGGGTGGTGCGACGTGCTGCGGATCCGGCGCGACCACGCGTTCCTGATCCCGGCTGGCGCGCATCTGCCGTTCCGCGCCCGTGGTCCCGTGTTCCGGATGTCCTGATGGAGATCGCCTGCGACGAGTCGGGTTCCGAGGGCGAGAAGCTCGTCGGCGGCGTCACGGCGGTCTTCGCGCACGCCGGCGTGCGGATGACGCGGGACGAGGCCTCGTCGTGTGTCGAGGCGTTGCGTTCGATGATCAAGTCGCCCGCGCTGGAGTACAAGGCGAACCACCTGCTGCGCACGAAGAACCGGTGGGTGCTGCTGTGGTTCCTCGGGCCGTCCGGGCCGCTGGCCGGTCGCGCCCGCGTGCAGCTCGTGGACAAGCGGCGGTTCCTGGCCTCTCGGGTGCGCGCGGAGTTCGGTCGCGTGTCCGGACCGCTGGAGCACTACAACGACCTGCTGCGCGCCCGCGGACCGGGCGGGACGCTGGACCCGTTGTTTCCTGCGATACTGCGGGCCGTCGCGCAGTGGAGCGGCCCGGTGTCGATCGTGCACGACCAGCAGCTGTCGCTGACCGATGGACGCATCCGGCAGCTCAAGAAGATGGCGCCGCGACTGGAAAACCTGACGTTGGTCGACTCGCAGTACGACGCCCGCGTGCAGGTGGCCGACTTCCTGGCCGGGATCGCCCGGCGGGTCGCGGAGGAAGAACTCAACGGAAAACCAGACCGCGAGGTGATCGAGTTGCTGATGCCGTTCGTCGTCGGGCCTAGGATGTGGAATGCCTGACGCGATTTTCGCCGATCCCCGACTCGCCCGGATCTACGACCAGTTCGACGGGCCGCGCGACGATCTGTCGCTGTACCTGGAGATCGCTGCCGGTGTCGGTGCCCGCTCGGTGCTCGACCTCGGCTGCGGCACCGGGAGTTTCGCGACGCTGCTGGCCGACGCCGGACTCACGGTCTTCGGGGTGGATCCGGCCCTGGCGTCGCTCGAGATCGCGCGAGCCAAGGACGCGCGGGTGAGGTGGATCCACGGCGACGCGACGTCGCTGCCCCCGTTGCAGGTCGATCTCGCGACCATGACCGGCAACGTGGCGCAGGTGTTCCTCGGTGACGACTGGGAGACCGTGCTCCGAGCTGTGCACGACGCGCTGCGGCCCGGCGGGTACCTCGTGTTCGAGACGCGCCGCCCGGAGCGCCGAGCCTGGGAGGACTGGTCGCGGGCGGAGCCGCGGGTGCGGGGCGGCGTTCGCGAGCAGCTCGAACTGCTCGGCGTGAACCTGCCGTTCGTGTCGTTCCGCCACACCTACCGGTTCCCGGACGGCTCGATGATCGCCTCGGAGTCGACGCTGCGGTTCCGCTCCCGTCCCGAGATCGAGCAGAGCCTGGGCCGGTGCGGCTTCGAGGTCGTGGACGTGCGCGACGCGCCGGACCGGCCGGGCAAGGAGCACGTGTTCGTGGCGATGCGGAAATAGGATTCGCCGCATGGCGTTCGGCTACATCGGCTCGATGAGGACCAAGCCCGGTCACCGCGACGACGTGGTGGCGATCCTGACTCGCGGCGGGGACGGCCTGCGGGAGGCCGGCTGCCGGGTGTACGCGGTCGGGCTCGATCCCGAGGACGAGGACAAGATCTGGGTCAGCGAGATCTGGGAGTCCGCGCGGCACCACGCGGACTCGTTGCAGTTGCCGGAGACCAAGGCCGCGATCGCGGAGGCCATGCCGATGCTGACCGGCGAGTTCTCCGGGCAGAAGGTGGAGATCGTCGGCGGCCTGGGCGTCAGCTGACCAGCGCGGGTTGCTTCCAGGCCTGCACCAGCCACGGCAGGATGCTCGGCATCCGGTCGGCGACGATGTCGTGCAGCACCAGCACGATCCGGCCGGACCGCGCGGGACCGGCGTCGAGCCACACGGTCTGCATCAGCACGCCCGCCTGGAGGTCGAGCCCCGCCTCCGCCTCGGCCAGTGCGGCGTCCGTGGCGGCGGCGGGGTCCACGACCTCACGGTGCGCGAAGCCGGATCGGCACAGTTCGGGATGCAGTTCCACCAGGGAATCGACCGCGGCGGCCAGACGTCCCACGCCCAGGCCGGCCCGAACCTGCACCGTAATCGCTCTCACGTTAGGAGAGCCTAACCTAGGTGCCACCCGGGATTCCGCCCACTGAGTCCCAGGACACGGTCCAGCAGCGGCGCGTTCGAGTCGACCTCCACCGCGGCTCCGAACAGCGAGCCGTCGCGGTCGTCCGGACCGATCGAGGACACGAAGCCGTAGACGACCTGGAGCAGGTCCTCGTCGACCGCGAAGTCCTGGCCGGTCGCGCGGGCCAGGTCCCAGCCGTGCAGCACGACCTCGTCGAGCGCCACCGCGCCCGCGACCTCGCCGGGCAGGTCGACACCGCCCGCCGCGGTCATGCCCTCCCAGGACGACGGCGCGCGCCAGGCCGACGCGAGCTCGGCGAGCCGCGCCGGCATCGACTCGCGGAAGTCCAGCGGCAGCCTGGCCGCGTCACCGGCGCCCGTGCCGGCCATCGGGGTCTTCCGCGCCGCCATGGTGAAGGCGACCGACAGGCCGTTCACGTGGTCGAGCAGGTCACCGACGGTGTAGTCGGGACACGGGGTCGGTGCCTTGAGATCACTGTCCGAAACGTTGCGCACCAGGACCGCCAGCTGATCTGTCGCGGGCGTCAAGTCGAACATCAGTAGCCATCGCCTCCCCAGAACTGTTCCTCGAGCATGTCCGCCGTACCGGCGAGCAGCTGCAGCGGGTCGGTGAACTCGTGGATGTCGAGATCCACCAGCGGAAGCGAGTGCCGGACCACCACGTGCTCGCCCATGATCGCGAGACCGCACGCCACGGTGGACTTGCCGACCTCCTCCAGCACGTCGCGGAGGTTCACGTCCTTCGCGAGCCCGCACGGGGAGGCGATCTGCACCCATTCGTGCAGCTTGTCGAGCACTTCCCGGACGATGATCACGACCTGCGTGCGTTCATCGTCGCCCTCGTCCTCGTCACCGAAGGTGAAGAGGATCCTCAGCTCCTCGTCCTCGTCGTGGATGACGTCGTACTCGGCGCGGACGTAATCCGCGAGGTCTCCCCAACTCGCCATGGCGCAACCCTACTGGCCGCGATCGCCCACAGCCCGACGACGAGCACCGCGATCACCTCGGCGATGACCAAGATCCTCTCGATGTAGCCCAACGGGAACACGACCCACCACCGAACGTCGGAGGTCGCACCCAGCACAATGGCGTAAAGGAGCGGGGTGAACGCCACAACGCTCAACAGGCCGGACGCCATCGTGAACCTCGCGTGCTTTCCCCACACGTGATCGCGCAGCCACGGCCTGGCCAGCAGGATCACCGCGATCGGCAGGCTGACGAACGCGAGCATGCTGCCGAACCGGTGGATGCTGCCGCTGAGCTGGTTGGTGCCCATCGCCCAGTTCGTCTTGGGGAACACCACCACCAGGAACAACCCGACCGACCACAGGGTCAACGCGATCGAGCCGCCGGACCGCCATCTGGTCAGTCCCTTGTGGACGAGCGCGGTGAGGATCGCGAGCGAACCGACGGCCAGCAGCACCACGGCGACGTCGAACACCGGACGGTAGTCGCCCAGCGCGTACTCGCTGATCGTGCGGCGCAGCGGGCCGACGGTGAGGTCGAGCAGACCCACCATGGCCACCGTCGCGACGACGGCGAGTGAACCGCCGGTGGCGGCAAGTCGAGGAATCAGCACATACCGGTCAACGTGGGCGCGAACCCGTCCTGTTCCTGGGTTCAGGAAGCCGACAGGTTGCCCTCAGGGTTTCGACAGGCCCTACTCGAGCGCCACACCGGCCTCGCCGTAGACCGCGTCGGCGACCGCGGTGAGGGCCGGCGAGTCGAGCTTCCACTGCTGCCAGTACAGCGGCACGGAGATCGTCCGGCCGGGCGCGAGGTCGACCAGGCCGTCCTGCAGCTGCTGCGGCGGCACCATGCCCCAGCCGAGGCCCGCCACGATCGTTCGCACGTACACCTCGGACGACGGCACGTAGTGACGGTGGTCCGACGCGCCGCGACCGCGGGTCAGCGTGCGCACGAACCTGTCCTGAAGGTCGTCGTTGCGGTCGAACACCACGACCGGCGCGTCCGGCAGCCACGACTTCAGCGCGCCTTCTTGGTACCGGTCTATGAAGGACTGCGAAGCCATTGCGGCGTAACGGATGTCGCCGAGCTTGCGGACCGAGCACCCGGCGACCGGCTCCCGCGACGACGTGACCGCGGCCATCACCACACCTTGCCGCAACAACGCCGTCGTGTGGTCCTGGTCCTCGCGGTGGAGGTCGAACGAGATCTTCAGCTCTGGCGAAACCCGTTGCAGGGCGGGCAGGAACCACGTGGCGAGCGAATCAGCGTTCACCGCGATCGGCACCCGCACGAGGGCGTCCTCCCCCAGCGCCGCGTCGAGGTCCTGGTCCAGAGCGAGCAGTTGCCGACCGTACCGAACCAGAACCTCTCCCGACGGCGTCAGCCGCACCGGCCGGGCCCGCACCAGCAGCACACGACCCGTTCGCTGCTCCAGTGCCTTGATCCGTTGGGAGACAGCGGACGGAGTGACGTGCAACGCTGCCGCGGCAGCGTCGAACGTGCCCGCGTCGACGACTGCCAGCAGGGTGCGCACCAGGTCGAGATCCATCACGGCTGCTAATGATACGTAAGAATCTTTAGCTGGTCTCATCAAGACGGCGTCAATACCGTCGACGACGTGACTGACTTGCTGCTCGGCTTCGGCACCATGATGACCCTGATCGTCGCGATCGGCGCGCAGAACGCTTTCGTGCTGCGCCAAGGACTTCGACGTCAGGCCGTGGGCAAGGTCGTCGCCGTGTGCGCCATTTCGGACGCGATCCTCGTCGCGGTGGGCGTCGCGGGGTTCGGGGCCATCGTCCGCAGGTGGCCGCAGGCGATCACCGTCGCCGCCGTCGTCGGCGGGCTTTTCCTGCTGGGATACGGGTTTCTGGCGGCGCGCAGGGCGTTCCAGCCGTCGTCGATGACCGTCGCCGACACCGGTTCGAACCGGCCCGTGCTCACCGCGCTCGCCCTGACCTGGCTCAACCCGCACGTCTACCTGGACACGCTGCTGCTGCTCGGCTCGATCGCGGCCGGCCGCTGGCTGTTCGGGGTCGGCGCGGTCACCGCGAGCGTCACCTGGTTCGTCGCGCTCGGGTTCGGCGCCCGGCTGCTCAGCCCGCTGTTCGCGAAGCCCCGCTCGTGGCGGGTGCTGGACGGCCTGATCGCCGCCGTGATGATCAGTCTCGGGGTCGCGCTGATCGCCGGGTGGTGATCAGCACCAGCACCGCCGACACGGCCAGCACCCCGCTCGTCACGGGCGCCGCGGCACCGACGGCGAGGGACGTCGAAGCGAGCCCCGCACTGAGCAGAGCACCTGCGACGACCTTCGGCCGAACCTCACCCACGTAGATCACCATAACCCAGGACACGCCCATGTTGGGTGGTGATCAAGGCCGCACCCCAACATGTAGTATCTGCCGCGCTGGTGGTTCACCGACTCGGAGCAACGGGCCGGTGAGGCAAGAGGGAACCTGGTGAAAGACCAGGACTGCCCCGCAGCGGTGAGTGGGAACGAAAGCCGTCAACGAAGCACTGGGTCGCGAGACCTGGGAAGCGACGGCCGGTAGGCGTTAGAGGTACGCCCACGAGTCCGAAGACCTGCCACTGGTGTGTGCGCAAGCCTGCGCGCACGACACGGTGCCTCGAGGGAGGGCAGCTGTGTGCCCTCAGTGGCGCGCGCATGCATTCCTTCGAGCCGAGCTCGCGAGGAGAGAGCGTGCCCGACCGCCTTTCAGTGGTCATCAACGAAGCATGTGCCGACCTGCCCAACGCGTCGGCCGAGGCGGTGCTGGCCGAGACCAAGCGAAATCTCTACGACGGCATCACCGACGCCGAACTCGCGCTGGCGCCGATCATGGCCGCCCGCACGATGGTCGAGCAGGACCCGGACTACTCCTACGTCAGCGCCCGGCTGCTGCTGGACAAGCTGCGCGCCGAGGCCTGCGGCGTGCCGTTGAACCACGCCGAGATGACCGAGCGCTACCCGGACTACTTCCTGTCGTTCGTGAACTACGGCATCGAACTCGGCCAGCTCGACCCGCGCCTCGCGTCCTTCGACCTGGTCAGGCTGGGTGCGGCCCTGGACGCGTCGCGTGACCTGAACTTCCAGTTCCTGGGCCTGCAAACCCTGTACGACCGCTACTTCCTGCACCACGACGGCCGCCGCTACGAGCTCCCGCAGGCGTTCTTCATGCGCGTCGCCATGGGCCTCGCTCTCGAAGAGGACGACCGCGACGCCCGCGCGATCGAGTTCTACGAGCTGCTGTCGTCGTTCGACTTCATGTGCTCGACCCCGACGCTGTTCAACTCGGGCACCACCCGCCCGCAGCTGTCGTCCTGCTTCCTGACCACTGTCGACGACGACCTCGCCGCCATCTTCCACGGCATCAGCAACAACGCGCTGCTCAGCAAGTTCGCCGGCGGTCTCGGCAACGACTGGACCCCGGTGCGCGGCATCGGCGCACACATCAAGGGCACCAACGGCAAGTCGCAGGGCGTCGTGCCGTTCCTCAAAGTCGCCAACGACACGGCCGTAGCCGTCAATCAGGGTGGCCGCCGCAAGGGCGCTGTCTGCGCGTACCTCGAAACCTGGCACATCGACGTCGAGGAGTTCCTCGACCTGCGCAAGAACACCGGTGACGAGCGTCGGCGCACGCACGACATGAACACCGCGAACTGGGTGCCGGACGAGTTCCTGCGCCGGGTCCGCGCGAACGGCCAGTGGACGCTGTTCTCCCCTGACGAGGTGCCGGACCTGCACGACGCGTTCGGTGACGAGTTCGCGGCCAAGTACCGGGCGTACGAGGAGAAGGCGGCCAACGGCGAGATCAAGGTCTTCCGCCGGCTCCCGGCCGTCGACCTGTGGCGGCGCATGCTGACCATGTTGTTCGAGACCGGGCACCCGTGGATCACGTTCAAGGACCCGTGCAACCTGCGTTCGCCGCAGCAGCACAGCGGTGTCGTGCACTCGTCGAACCTGTGCACCGAGATCACGCTGAACACCACGATCGACGAGGTCGCGGTGTGCAACCTGGGATCGGTCAACCTCGCACAGCACGTGACCGAGAACGGCATTGACCACGCGCGCCTCGAGAAGACCGTGCGCACGGCCGTGCGGATGCTCGACAACGTGATCGACGTGAACTACTACACGATCCCCGAGGCACGGAACTCCAACCTCAAGCACCGGCCGGTCGGCCTCGGGCTGATGGGTTTCCAGGACGCGTTGTTCACCCTCGGCACGCCGATGGCCAGCGAGGAAGCGGTCGAGTTCGCGGACCGCAGCATGGAGGAGATCAGCTACTACGCGATCTCCGCGAGTGCCGAGCTGGCCCAGGAACGCGGCGCCTACCAGTCGTTCGAGGGCTCGCTGTGGTCGCGGGGCATCCTGCCGATCGACTCGGTCGAGATCCTGGCTGCCACCCGCGCCGAGGGTGAGCTGGCGCAGGACCGTTCGTCCACACTGGACTGGGCTGCCGTGCGCGAGAAGGTGAAGCGCGGCATGCGGAACTCGAACGTGATGGCCATCGCGCCCACCGCGACCATCGCGAACATCACCGGCGTGAACCAGTCGATCGAACCGCTCTACCGCAACCTGTACGTGAAGTCGAACATGTCCGGCGACTTCACCGTGATCAACCCGGACCTGGTGCGTGCTTTGAAGCAGCGCAAGCTGTGGGACGAGCGGATGATCTCGGACCTGAAGCTGCACGACGGCAGCCTGGGCGCGATCGACCGCGTGCCGCCGTTCCTGAAGGCCTTGTACGCCACCGCGTTCGAGGTCGACAGCTCGTGGTTGATCGAGGCGGGCTCGCGCCGGCAGAAGTGGATCGATCAGGCGCAGTCGCTGAACCTGTACCTCGCCCAGCCGAGCGGGCGCAAGCTCGACGAGCTGTACCAGCTGGCGTGGGTGCGCGGCCTGAAGACCACGTACTACCTGCGCACCCAGAGCGCCACGCACGTGGAGAAGTCCACGCTGCAGGGCACCGACGGCAAGCTCAACGCCGTCTCGCCCGTCACCCCGGATGCCTGCTCCATCACCGACCCCGACTGCGAGGCGTGCCAGTAAATGAGCAACATCGAAGCGGGCGCCGCGCGTGTCAGCGTCGACGACAAGGCGATGATCAACTGCCGCGCCGACGTCAACCAGCTGCTGCCGCTCAAGTACCACTGGGCGTGGGACAAGTACCTCAACGGCTGCAACAACCACTGGATGCCGACCGAGGTGTCCATGCAGGCGGACATCTCGTTGTGGAAGTCCACGGACGGCCTCACCGACGAGGAACGCCGCATGATCAAGCGGAACCTCGGCTTCTTCGCCACTTCGGAGTCGTTGGTGGCCAACAACATCGTGCTCGCGGTGTACCGGCATCTGACCAACCCGGAGTGCCGCCAGTACCTGCTGCGCCAGGCCTTCGAGGAGGCCGTGCACACCCACACGTTCCAGTACATCTGCACCTCGCTCGGTCTGGACGAGGGCGAGCTGTTCAACATGTACCGGGAGATCCCGTCGATCACCGACAAGGCCGCGTGGGCGCTGCAGTTCACGCAGCACCTGGAGGACCCGGACTTCAAGACCGGCACGCCCGACAAGGACCAGGCGTTCCTCAAGGACCTGGTGGCGTTCTACGTGGTCTTCGAGGGCATGTGGTTCTACACCGGTTTCGCGCAGATCCTGTCACTGGGCCGGCGCAACAAGATGGTCGGCATCGCCGAGCAGTACCAGTACATCCTGCGCGACGAGTCGATCCACCTGAACTTCGGCATCGACGCGATCAACCAGATCAAGATCGAGAACCCGCACCTGTGGAACGACGTGTTCCAGAAGGAGGTGCGCACCATGCTCGCGGAGGGCTGCGAGCTGGAGATCGCGTACGGCCGCGACACGATGCCGAGCGGCATCCTGGGCCTCAACTCCGAGCTGTGCGAGCAGTACATGCGGTTCATCACGAACCGCCGGTGCGCACAGCTCGGGTTGGAGCCGGTCTGGGAGGCGACCGAGAACCCGTTCCCGTGGATGTCCGAGATGATGGACCTCAAGAAGGAGAAGAACTTCTTCGAGACCCGCGTGATCGAGTACCAGAACGGCGGCTCACTGGAGTGGTGAGTTGAGATGGCGAGTGGTTGCGCGGTCGGCAACCACTCGCCGTCAGGCCGAACGTGCGGCAGTGCGGACCCGAGCGCGGCTAGGCTTCGAAGGGTGTCTGATCACATCCAAGTTACGACCGTTGCCGACAGCCAAGAAGTAGCCGTGCGCCTCGCTCGATCCGCCGTGGCGGCCCGGCTCGCGGCCAGTGCTCAAGTACTGGGACCAGTCACCTCGATCTATTGGCATCTCGGTGAGCTCGGCACCGGTCAGGAGTGGCAGACCGTCCTGAAGACCACGGCTTCTCGCTACCCGGAACTGCGGGATCATCTGCTCTCCGAACACCCGTGGGACAACCCGGAGATCACCGCTGTGGAGATCGTCGAAGCAACCGACGCCTACCTCGACTGGTTGAAGCGAACGGTTGAGCCTGGGGACTAGCCTCGAACCTGCTCGATGACGTGCGAGACAGCAACAGAAGACTTGAAGTCCTGGAGCCGGTTGACCAAGCAGTTGATGCGCTCCATCGGGCGAACCGAACCGACACCTCGTGCCAGTCGGGCGCATTCCTGGGTCACCAGCGCGGCGCGTTCGATCTCCTTGCCGTCGATGAGTGCATGCGCCAGCGACGTCATGTACAACGCCTTGTCACGTGCTTGAGTGTCGTCGAATCGGGCCAAGGCGGCGTCCAGAGTGGTCACCGCCCGCAGAGGACGTCGCAACTCCGCCCAGCAACGCCCGGCCATGATCTCGACCTCGTTGTCGTCGACCCAGAACACCCAATCCGGCTCCGGTCGCTCACTGTGCGCCATCAATGCCGACTTGGCGTCCGCCAGCGCGCGCTCGGTCGCCTGGTAGTCACGCGCAACCGCATAGGTCCAGGCTTTGCGTTCGAGCAGCAGCGCGCGAACCTTGGGCGTGGCGTCCTTTTCCGCCGCGGCGAACGACGCTTCGGCGAGGCCGACATTCGGGCCGGTGGTGCTGAGTTCCTGATACGCGAGGAAGGCCAGCGCGTTCCCGGCAAGCGCCGCGTCCTTCGCCTCTTCAGCCGCCTTCAAGCTGTCGTTGTAGTGCTGCTTCGCCTCAGCCTGCATCCCAGCGTCGAACGCCGCCCAGCCGGCCATCTGCGCTTGTTCGGAAATCACGCCGACCAGAGCGGCGCGGATCTTCGACGTGCAACTGACCGCTCGAACATAGCGAACCGTTGATGCGAGTTCGGAGGCATACACGTTGTACGTGTCCCGACCGCCCAAATAGTTGTCCAGACGACGCAAGCGCGCTGTGCGGTCGAGCAGATGACGCCAGTCGGACTCGCCCGCACGAACCGACAGAGCGGGGCGGAATGCTGTCGTCATACCGAGAACCGCCCCTGTGGCAGCACCCAGGAACTCGCGCCTGTCCACCTCACTCCTCACTTCGCCGGTCGACTCGATCAAGGTGGCGAGCTGTCCGATCGAGATACCGAGGACTCTCGCGATCATCGGCCGCTTCCACGGTTGTGGCGTGCACTCGCCACGCTCCCACCGGCCAACCGTGGTGAACGCCACGCCGACCTCTTCGGCGAAACTTTCCTGCGAGTGGCCTTTTCGTTGCCGGGCAAGAGCAAGGGCACTGCTCGCCCGCAACGATCTGGGACCACTCCTGACAGCGGGGGCCACCGATTCTCGAGGAGCTGCGAGGAGTTCGTCGATGGGTGCCGCGAAGTAGCGCTCCAGCAGGCGAACCGTGGACGTCCGCAACTGCTCAGGCGTGAGCTTGCCCGCGCACAGCCTTTGCACGTGCCGAGAACTCAGAGTTCCGATCTCACCGCTCTCGCGGGCGAAGGTCTCCAGCTGCTCCGCGAACTCCTCGAAGGTCAACCGGCGTTGTTGAATGCGGAGTCCGAGCACTGTCCGCGCCACGCTTCTTGCGGTCACCCCGAGCCTCCCGTTCGACGGCAGCGACTACGTGAACATGTACGCCTCTTGCCCGATCGACACAACGACCTGAGGACGACTTAACGCTCGTGCGGACGCTGACCACTTGTGCATTTGTGCAACGTCGCCGCCTCCTTCTTGCGCTGGTAGAGGCCGCCTGAAGTCCGGTTGTCTGGCACCTGCCCGACCAGTGGCCATCACGCCGCGAGAAACGAGGAAGCCATGACCATCACCGACGTCCCGGTCGCGGGCCGAACGCTTGTCTCCGCTCCGCTGTTCCACGCACTGGTCGACCGTACGGTCACCGATTTCGGTGTCGACCCGGTGCTCGCTCCGCGCGTGGTGGATCAAGCGCTGGCGTTCCTCGCGACAGCAGGGCGAAGCGCTGACGCGGGCCTGCCGTTGAGGCCTTCGAAAGCGGTCGATCCCGGCTGGCACGCGTTCCTGATGTACACCCGCCCCTATCGCGCGTTTTGCGAGCGGGTCGCAGGCCGGTTCCTCGATCATGTGCCCGACGACGATCCCACCGTGTCGAGCACGTGGGGCGGCGCTCCGGCCCACGGTGTCGCTTCTACGATGCAGACGATCGCTCGCGCGGGGTTCCTCGTCGACCCTGACCTCTGGCTCGTCGACGACGCCAAGTGCGGACAGTGTCACGAGGACGGCAACTGCAGCGCCAGCGGCGGAGCAGGCGACGAGAACACAGACACGCGCTATCCCGACAAGTGAGTGGACAGAGCACCGTGAAGACTCGTTGGGCGGACTTGCCCACGCATGTCAGAACCGCTGTTGTGGACCAGGTCGGCCAAGTGACCGGCGCGACTGACATCGCTCTGGGCGTCTCGAGTGATCTCAGCACCGTCCTGGTCACCTCGGCTGGGCCGGACGTGTTCCTCAAGGGTGTACGCGGTGTCAGCTTGCGCATGCGCTGGCTTCGCAACGAGATCACGGCTGGAGCGATCGCGGCGGGAATCGCTCCAGCGGTTCTCTTCCACGCCGACGTCGACGACTGGCTGCTGGTCGGTTTCGAGCATCTGCGTGGACGAACCGCAAGCCTTGCTCCGGGCTCGCCCGATCTGCGAGCCGTCGCCGCGGTGATGGCAAGACTCAGCACGATCACCGCACCCGACCTGCGCCCACTCCGCGAACGCTGGACGCTCACGAACGCGTGGAACAACCTCGCCGAGACCAACCCCGAAGTCGTGGAGGGGTGGGATGTCCATAGGTTGGCAGACCACGCCGCACTCATCACGGAGTTGGTCGACGGCTCCTGCCTGCTGCACACGGACATGCACGGCGATCAGTTCCTGATCGACGGAACCGGCGCGGCTCACGTGATCGACTGGGCATTGCCCGCGCGCGGCGCGGCATGGGTCGATGGCGCGTTCCTGGTACTGCGCCTCATCGAGGCAGGCCATCTGCCGGAAGACGCCGAACGCTGGGCGCAGCGGCTGCCCAGCTTCTCCGACGTGGACGCGGAGACGACGATGAACGCGTTCTCGGCTTTCATCGCAGGTTTGTGGACCACCTGGGCCGTCTCTGGCAAACCTCCTGCCGGAGCTGCACACCGAGCCCGCTTGGCGATGAACTACGCGACCTACCGGTTCGGCGAAGGAGCCAGTCAGGCGAGGTGAACGGCCTTGGGGAGCCCGGCCCGGTCCGCCACCGGCCACGCCAGCGGATCGGGCCCCAGCTTCACCAGTTCGGCGACCTGCAGCCGGGACCACGGCGAGATCTCGCGCGTGCCGTCGAGCGCGCTCGCGGCGAACTCGGCCCACGCCACCCGTTCGGTGGAATCGACCTCGTCCGGGTTCGGGGTCGGGTCGTCGTCGCACAGCACCCGGAACACCGGGCACATCTCGTTCTCGACGACGCCGTCCATCTCGGCGCGGTAGCGGAAGGCCGGGAGCAGCAGTTCCGGGTCGGAGCACTTCAGGCCGAGCTCGTCCTGCAAGCGCCGCACCACCGCGGCGGCCATGTCCTCGTCGGGCAGGGGGTGGCCGCAGCAGGTGTTCGTCCACACGCCGGGGAACGTCTTCTTGTGCAACGCGCGCCGGGTGAGCACGGTGCGGCCCGCCGAGTCGAAGACGTAGCTGGAAAACGCCAGGTGCAGCGGGGTGTCCGCGTGGTGCACCACTGCTTTGTCCTCGACGCCGATGGCCGAACCGTCCTCGGCCAGGAGGACCACCTGTTCCACAGTCACGACGCCACGTAATCACACGAGCGCCGCACATCGGAAGCCGGGACCGCGAGCTTGAGCAGACCGATAGCCGGACCATAGGTGGTCCAGGTCACCCTGAGGTCATGACTTCCCCGTTCGCTCAGGCTCACACCATGTTCCTGGTGCTGGTCAGCCCAACGGGCCAGTACTCGATCTGGCCGGCGGTGCTCCAGGTGCCCGCCGGGTGGCAGGTCGTCCACGGCGTCGCGTCCCGGATCTCGTGCGAGGAGCACCTGGCCGCACGCCGCGCCGACCTGCCCACGGCTGCCTAACAAGTGACTCGTGCGTCACCCCACACGGCGTTGTCGAGGCTCGTCCCGTCACCGCCGTCGGTCACCCGCAGCGTCAACGACTTGATGCCACCCAGGTCGACGCTGATCGGCAGCGCCGGGTCCACCGACCTGCGCAGCGGGCTCTCGTAGAGCACGCGGCCGTCACCGAGGACTGCGAACACCACCGATCCACCGACCCCGGCCGCGCGGTCCACTCGTCCGTCGACCTCGTCGTCGACTCCGACGGTGGCGTCGAACCGGGTGCACGTGCCGAGCTCGAAGGTCCTGTCCGCGGGGGTCGTGCCGATGCCCTTGCCGAACCGGACGCCGCCGGTCGTCAGCGTCCTGCCCTCGACGGAACGGTCGTTGCCCGCCAGATAGGACTGTCCGGCGGGCAAGGGCTTCCACACGTGCGCGCGGGTCACCTTCTCAGCGGAGAAACCGGCGCTGAAGCGGGCCTCCACAGGCACATCGGTCAGCCCCACGACAGGATTCGCGCCGACCCGCACGGTCCACCTGCCGCTCAACGACTCCCCCTGCGCGAGGCGGAACGCCTTCACCGCACCGGAAACCGTCCAGCCGGAAGGCACCCGCGGCGCGAACGTCACGCCGTAGAGCGGTCGGTCCGAGGTGTTGGTGACCGTGCCGCTCGTCTCGAACACCTGCCCGGGCTGCACCGACACCAGCTCGGGCGTGGTCACCACGGAAGTCGACGGGATGCCGTGCGTGGGCCGCGCGCAGGTGGCACGGTCCGGCCGGCAGACCAGGGCGGCGAAACCGCCGTCCTTCGCGACCGGGATGGTCAGCTTGCCCGAGGTGACATGGGTTTCCTTGACCAGACCGGCAACACCGTCGCGCACCACCTCGACCAGCCAGCGCCCCTGGCCGAGCGCGGGCAGGTCCACAACACGCGCCTCCCCCGCCACCGCGCCGCCCACGAACCAACGGTCGCCATCACGGCGGGCCATCACGACGCTTTCAGTCGGGCGGCCGGACAACAGGCGCGTCTCGTCCCACGCAGTCGGCGCCTGTTCCAGGAACCACCGCGCCAGTGGCCGGGCGTCGTAGGAGTCCGGGCGGCCGGCGAGGTTCTGCACGCCGGACTCGTAGAGCACGGACAGCGCGAGCTCGCCGGCGTCGGTGTTGGCGCGGGTGCGGTGGAAGCCGCCGGGCGTGTAGTCCATGCCTCCCACCACGTTGCGGGTGAACGGCAGCGCGGTGAGGTGCGAAGTGGTGAGGCCGCTGGACTTCTCGGCGCCGTGCACGGCCTCGGTCGTCATGACGTGCGGCCAGGTGCGGTGAACGCCGTGCGGCAGCGTGGCGCCGTGGAAGTTGATCAGGAAGTGCATCCGGGCGGTCTCCGGCAGGATCTCGTCGTACCAGCGGTAGCGCTCCTGGCCGTCGGAGTCCATGAAGTCGATCTTCAGGCCCTGCACGCCCCACTTCCGCAGCCACGGCAGGTAGTCCGCGCGTTTCTCCGCGGTGTCGACGCTGCTGAACCGCACCCAGGTGTGGATGCCGACGCCGCGCGCCTTCGCGTACCGCACGAGTTCGGGGATGAAGCTGGTCCGGCGCCAGTTCGGGTCGTCGTACCAGCCCGCGTCGACCACGACGTACGGCCAGCCGCGCGCGGCGGCGTAGTCGACGAACTCCTTCTGCCTGGCCAAGTCCTGCTGCACCGTGCGGCCGCCGGCGAGCCAGGTCCAGATCGCCGGACCGGGTTTGATCCAGGACGTGTCGCGCACGCGGGACGGCGGCGCGAGGTCGTCCACCAGCGTCGACTCGGTGACGGTGGCCAGCGAGCCCACGATCACGGTGCGCCACGGCGTTTTCAGCGCGCCGGACACCGCGACCTTCTCGTCCCACAGCTTCACCTGGTACCTGCCGCCACCGGTGTGCACCAGGCGACCGCCCGAGTACCGTCCGTCCACATCGGACTCGGTGACCAACGCGTAGGTGCCGCCGACCTCGAACAGCGCCGGGTGCATGTACTCGGCCGGCTCGGCGGTGCCGGCGGTCATCTGCAGGAACGGGTTCTCGTAGTCGCGCCGGAACTTGGCGAGCCACGCGGGAGAGTCCGCGGGGAGGACGAACGCCGAGGCCTCGCCGGTGACCGCACCGGTGTCCTGCGGCAGCTCGTACCGGTACGCGACGCCGTCCGGGGACTCGCGCACCACCAGGTTGAGCTTGTTGGCACCGGACGTGAACCGGTAGGTCGTCTCGGTGGCCCGCACGGTCCGGTCGCGCTTCTTGCCGGACGTCGTGCGGTAGCGCTCGAAGATCGCCCGGCGCGACTTGCTCGCGAACGACAACCCGGATGACAGGTCGGCGCGCTCGGTCGTGATCCCGACCGGCGATGGCTGCACAACCGTCTTGCCGCCGAGCGTCACCGCCAGGGTGACCGCTCCCCCTGAAGCGCTGACGACCGCCCGCGGGCCATCGGACGAAGCCTGTGCGGGTGGCACGACCAGGCCTGCGACCAGGACAGCCACGGCCACAGCTCTCACCGCCACGGACACTCCCCTCGTGATCCGGGGCGGCGGTCACCGGAGTACATCCCTCGACCCGGACGCTATGCCGGGCATTTCGTCCGAGTCAAGGGATGTAACAACCGTGACTGATATTGACTAGAGCAGCGTGATGTAGCCGTGCGCCGAGGCACCACCGTGCTCGTTGTTGCCCGCGTACGAGGCCGTGAAGCCCTGCAGCAGGGTGGACAGGCCGACCAGCAGCGACACGTTCGCGTCACAGGTGGCCTTGCCCGACGAGTTGGTCGTGGCGGTGCACAGCGGGTTGCCCTTGACCGTGCGGAACACGACCTGCTGCCCGGCGATCGGCGCGCCGGTGTGCTTGTCGGTCAGCGTCGCGTCGAGCGAGCGGACGGTGAAGCCGAGCAGCCGCAGCTGCAGCTGGGCGGTGCCGCCCACGAGCTTCGACGCGGCGGGCGGCACGAAGTTGATCGCGATGCCCACCGGGCGCTGGCCGACCGCGATGGAGCCGGTGACCGTGTTGGACGCCGTGTCGATGATCGACACCGTGTTGCTGTTGAAGTTCGTGACGTAGGCGCTGGCGCCGTCCGGCGTGAGGGCCACGCTGATCGGGCGGTCGCCGACGACGATCTTCTGCAGTTCGGTCATCGCCGTCAGGTCCACGACGGACACCGAGTCGAACTCGCTGTTCGTCACGTACGCGCGGGTTCCGTTGGGCGACAACGCGATGCCGTGCGGCACGAAGCCGACCTTGGCGGTGCCGACGACGGTGCGCGTGGCGACGTCGATGGCGGAGATGTCGTCCGAACCCTTGTTGACCACGTACATCCGCGTGCCGTCGGCCGATGCCGCGACCGCGGTGGGCGTGCTGCCCACGTTGATCGTGCCGGCGACGGTGTTGGAGGTCGTGTCGATGACCGAGACCTTGCTCGGGCCGACGACGTCGTGCGTGACGTAGACGGCGGTGCCGTCGCGGGTGACGACCACGCCGTCCGGGTTCTGGCCGACGGTGACGGTCGCGGTGACCGTCAGCGTGGCCGTGTCGACCACGGACACCGTGCCGTCCGCGTAGTTGGTGACGTAGACGAAGCCGCCTCCGGGGGCGACCGCGACACCCGCCGGGTGGCTCCCGACGGGAATGGACTTGTCGACCGTGTTGGTCGGCGTGTCGATGACGGTGAGCGTGTTCTGCACGGAGTTCGTCACGTAGCCGCGAGTTCCGTCGAACGCGACCGCCGCCATGTACGGCGAGCTTCCGCCGCTGTCGACGATCGTCTGGGACACCGCGTTCGTGGCCGTGTCGATCACCGACACCCCGCCGCCGTTGTTGGCGACGTAACCGAGCACCCGGCCGGCGGGAGCCGCCGAGGCCGGGGTCACCACCAGTGCCGCGGTGACGGCGACAGCCGTCACCAGTGGACGCAACCGCATGTTCAATGCCTCCTGGCGCGAGTCATCCCGACCTTTCAGGACATCGCAACCGGATCAGCGGACGTTAGCCTCTTCAGCCGCTTCTCGAACCAATGGTCGGCATATTCGGCGTCGTTGTAGCGATCGATCTCCGCGAAACCGTGCTTGGCGTACAGACTTCGCGCCTCGACCAGATCCGCGCGCGTGTCGAGGCGAAGCACCTCGACACCGTGTTTCAGCGCCTCGGCCTCCATCGCCACGAGCAACGTCGACGCGACGCCCTTCCCGCGCCACGGCATCCGCACGAACATCCGCGTCAACTCGCCGACGCCGTCGCCGAGGAACCTCATGCCGAGACAGCCCGCGTCCTCGCCGTCACTCGACGCCACCAGGAACACCGGCACGTCGTGGTCCTGCTCGTCGCGTTCGTAGGCGTCGATCTCGGCGTCGTTCGTGGGCCGCCCCCAGTAGCGGCTGATCATCTCGGCGTTGTACTCGCGGTTGAGCGGCGAGTGCGCGGCGTCGGCGACCGTCACGGTCCAGTTGGTCATGCGACCATCTTCGAGACGCTGTCCAACCAAAAAGATCCAACGCAGTGTGACCCACGTCACTGCAACACCGATGCCGCGAGAAGCCAACTGGGGGCGTGATGTTCGCGGAGCTGTTCGACGAGCACGCCCATCCGCTGCACCGATATCTGGCGCGACGGGTGGGTGTCGACGTGGCTGACGACCTGGTCAGCGAGACGTTCCTGGCCGCCATGCGCGGAAAGGAGACCTACGACCCGGAGCGGGGCAGCGTCGTCGGCTGGCTCTACGGCATCGCGACGAACCTGTTGCGCGGCCACGCGAAACGGGAGACCCGGTTGCTGCGCACCGCCGAACGTTATGGCGTGGACGTCGGTGTCGCGGAGTCGCTGGAGCACACGGTGGTCACCCGCATCGACTCCCGCTCGCACCTGCGCCGAATCGCGCGCGAGCTGGCCAAGATGTCCGACGTCGACCGCGACCTGGTGCTGCTCGTGTCGCTGGCCGGTCTGAGCGTGCAGGAGGCCGCGGAAGCCCTCGACCTCAACCCGGGAACCGCCCGGTCCCGTCTGCACCGCCTGCGCGCCAAGCTGAAGGAAGTGGAACATGCGTGACGTGCTGGACGACGACCTCTCCGAGCTGTACCCGGTGCGGGGTAGCGACGACGTGCGGCTGGCCCGGTTGCGCGAACAGCTCTTCACCGAGGAACCCAAGCCGCGGTCCCGGCGCTGGATCGGCATCGCCGCGGCGGCCGTGGCGGTCGTGATGATCACCGGGCTCGTGGTGACGCTGCGGCCGTCGTCGCGGGACGCGCCCGCGACCATGCCGACCATCCCGGCCACCTCGCTGCTGGAGGCCGCGACCATGCTGGAGACCGCCGACCAGCCGACCACCGGGTTTCAGCACGTCAAGTATCTGCTCTGGCACAGGATCGACGGCAGGGACGGCTGGGGGATCACCGACGTCCAGTTCCAGTACGACGCGTGGATACCCGTCACCAAGGGCGAGTCGGTGCTGGTCTACCGCAGGGCGACCGGTGAGCGTCGCCCGGTCGGGGGCGATCAGGCGCCGCTCGACGTCCTCCTCGAGAACGGGTACCGGGGCCCCGTGCTGTGGTCGACGTTCTGCGCGGCCTCCCCGTGCCAGGAGGAGAGCCTCACCCTGCCGCCGAACGCGACGACACCGGTGCAGAAGCTGATCCAGTCGTCGTTCGCGTTGATGTCCCCGTTCACCACGAACAAGGAGAAGGCCGCGATCTACCGCAGACTCGCCGAGACTCCCGAGATCCGCTGGGACAACGGGAAGCTGACGACGGACGGCACTGCGATGAGCTTCACCGTCGATCCCGCCACCGGCAGGATCTCAGGAGCGGAGGACGCCGCGATTCTGAACGGCAACGGAAAGCTGTCGGTCACCATCAGCTACGAGTGGGTCGCTCAGCGGCCGTCGTAGGAGCGCGGCAGGTACCAGGCCAGGGCGGCGCGCAGCTCGGCGACGTCACGCTCGCGCCGCCGCCTGGTCCGCTCGTGGGACACCGGGAACACCCGAACACCGCCGTGGTGCGCGCCGAAGAAGCGGCGCGGCGCCGGGTCCTTCAGCCAGACGACGACCCACGGCCGTTTCTTGTGCGGCACGACTCTTACCCGCGCCAGCTCGTACCACCAGTACTGGTGGAACTTGCCGTTGCGCGTGGTCGCGATGCCCTCGCGGCTGATCTCGATGACGATCTTGCGGCGGGCGGCGGCACCGAAGTACCGGGCCGCGCGCACGACCAGCACGCAGAACGCGGCCAGCGCCAGCAGCTGGGTGGCGCCGTTGGCCTTGGCGGCCGGGTCGGCGATCGCGGCGGCCAGCAGCGCGGCGGCGAGGTTCGTGAGCCCCCACAGCAGCGGCACGACCCGCGACGTCGAGAACGTCGCCGCGGCGGGCGTCATCGGCGCGGGCAGCTTGCTGGTCGGCGGCTTCGGCGTGACGACCTGGGCGAGCAGCCGCGTCACCTCGGACGGGTCCGGGCGCTTGGCGGGGTCGCGGTGCATGCACTTCTGCACGAGCGGCCGCAGCGCCTTGGGCACGCCGTCGATGTCCGGTTCGCCGTGGGCGGCCTTGTACAGCAGCGTCGCGGTCGGCCCCTCGCCGAACGGGCCCCTGCCCGTGGCCGCGTAGACCAGCACGGCGCCGAGCGCGAACACGTCGGACGGCGCGTTCACGTCCTGGCCGGTGATCTGCTCCGGCGAGAGGAAGCCGGGGGTGCCGAAGACCATGCCGGTCTCGGTGAGCGCGGTGTGCTCCATCGCGCGCGAGATGCCGAAGTCGATCACGCGCGGTCCGTCGGCGCCGAGGAGCACGTTGGACGGCTTGAGGTCGCGGTGCACCAGTCCGGCGCGGTGGATCGCCGTCAGCGCCTCCGCGAGGCCCTCGGCGAGCCGGCGCAGGTGGTGCTCGGGCAGCGGGCCGTGCCGTTCGATGGCCTCCTGCAGCGTGGGGCCGGGCACGTACTCCGTGGCCATCCACGGGCGGGCGGCGCGCGTGTCCGCGTCCACGACGGCCGCGGTGCCGGCCGAACCGACCGCGCGGGCCATCTGCACCTCGCGGCGGAACCGCTCGCGGAAGCGCGGGTCGTCGGCGAGCTCGGCGCGGGCGACCTTGACGGCGACCTGCCGTCCGTCGCTGCCTTGGCCCAGGTAGACCGTTCCCATGGCACCACGACCAAGCCTGCCCAGCAGCAGGTAGTCGCCAATGCGCTGTGGTTGGTCCACCTTCACCGTAACGAGAGTAGCGGGAGTTGGCCGTCAATCCTCACATCTGAGTAGATCTACGTATCGTTGTCACCCATGGGTCGGACCCGCTTGTACCGCAACGGCGAACTCGTGGACCGGGACTTCCCGGTCTCCGACGTCGCGCACCACCTCGAAGATCCGTCCGCGGTGGTGTGGTTCGACCTTTGCGCGCCCTCGCCGGAGGAGATAGGTCTGCTCCGCGACGAGCTGGGACTGCACGAGCTCGCGATCGAGGACGCCATGGCCGAACGCCAGCGCCCCAAGGTCGACCGTTATCCCACTCACCTGTTCTTGAGCGTCTACGCCGTCTCATATGGCGAGGGGCACGAACTGCGCACGTGCGAAGTCGACGCGTTCGTGACCAAGAACGCGCTCGTGACCGTGCGCGAGAGCGAGGACTACGACCTGGCCGGCGTGGTGCGCCGGTGGGACAGCGCGCCGACGCTGGCGTCCAGCGGCGTCGGGTTCCTGCTGCACGGCCTGCTCGACGACGTGGTGGACGGCCACTACAGCGCGGCGGAACGGCTCGACGACGACATCGAGGCGCTCGAGGACCGGATCTACCAGGAGAAGCCGCACGTGGGCCGCAAGGCGCTGCAGCTGCGGCGAGCCCTGGTGCAGTTGCGGCGGGTGGCGTTGCCGATGCGCGAGGTGCTGGGTTCGCTGGCGCACCGCGAACACGACGTGGTGGACGACGTGATGATGCCGTACTACCTGGACGTCAAGGACCACGCGTTGTTCACCGCCGAGCTCACCGAGTCGATGCGGGAGCTGATCACGAACCTGCGCGAGGCCGAGGTCGCGGTGCAGGGCAACCGGCTGAACTCGATCATGAAGAAGGTCACCAGCTGGGCGGCGATCATCGCCGTGCCGACGGCGATCTCCGGGTACTACGGGATGAACGTCCCCTATCCCGGTTTTGAGCAGAAATGGGGCTTCTGGGTGGCCACGCTGGGCATCTTCGGCCTCTCCTACTACCTGTACCTGATGTTCAAGCGCCGCGACTGGCTGTAGAGGAACCCGATGAAGATCCACCTGACCCGGCAGAACGAGCTCGCGATCATCACGATCGACGCGCCGCCGCTGAACCTCTACGCGTTGGATCTCGATGCCGAGTTCCACGACGCGTTGGACGAGCTGGGCGACGCACGGGCGTTGCTGGTCAACGCGTCCGGACGGGTCGTGTCCGGCGGTGTCGACGTGTCGCTGTTCGCGGCCCAGGAGTACCGCGAGGACGCACAGGCGTTGTTCGACCGCATGATTCTGCTCCCTCAGCGGCTCGCCGCGCTGCCGATCCCGACCGTCTTCGCCGCGCACGCCCTGTGCCTGACCTGGGCGTTCGAGCTGGCGGTGGCGTGCGACCTGATCGTCGCCGCGGAGAGTGCGCGGTTCGGGCTGGTGGAGAAGGTGGTGGGTCTGACGCCGACGATGGGCGGCACGCAGCGGCTGGCGGCGCGCGCGGGCGTGGGGCGCGCGAAGGAGTTCGTGATGACCGGCGACCTCTACGACGCGGCGACGCTGGAACGCTGGAACGTGGTCAACCGCGTGCTCCCGGACGAGGGCTTCGCGCTGGCCGCCGAGCAGTTCGCGTTGTCGCTCGCGGTCGGCCCGACGCAGGCGCACGCCGCGACCAAACAGGTGCTCGCGCATTTCGAGAACGGCGGTGTCCCGGAGGCGGACGCCCACGTCACGACGATCGCGTCCGCGTTGTACGAAACAGAGGACCTGCCACGCGCTGTGCACAGCTTCCTCACGGACGGTCCCGGCCGCGCCACTTTCATCGGTCGCTGATCTCACACATCAAAGAATCAAATGGCTCGGTGATTAAACCGTGATCTACCTGCTCACACAGATGGAGCATTCCTGCCGAGCCGGAAGATGATGTTGCGGCGCAACGAGATCCGCTTGACTCCTCCTGTCGGCCCGTGCAGTGTGCTGGTCGTTCAACGGCCCCCCGGTACGACTCCGTCGCACGAGTTCGTACACATTCCGCAACGGCCGACGACACAATTAGCGAGTTCACGGTCCCCCGTCGTGAACACGCGTGGAGGTAGATCCAGCCGTGAAACTGAGATTGGCCGTACTGCTGACCGGTGGTGTCATCGCGTTGGCCGCCTGCTCCCCGACGAAGGCGGCCCAACCGACACCCGTGGCGGACAGCACCAGCGCCACCTCGACCAGCACGACCAGCAGTTCCGCCGCCCCGAGCAGCACCTCGGCGGCACCCAGCACCACCAAGTCCGCCACCAACGGCCCCGTGAAGCCGCCGACCAACCCCGGCACCCCCGCGCCGGCCGGTTCCCCTGGTTGGAAGCTCACGCAGGCGAACACGGGTCTCGCCGCCCAGGGCCTCAACTGCGACTCGCTGCCGCTCTACACCGGCCCCGGCCAGCCCGGCGCCGGCACGGTGATCTCCGGCAAGCGCATCGAGCAGGCCCTGACGTTGTTCGCGGGCAACATCACCATCGAGAAGTCCTGCATCCGCCCCACCAAGCTCAACGAGGCGGCCCCGCTGGTGACCACGAACGGCCCGTGCGGCAGCAACTCCTGCCAGGTCACCGGCGCCCCGGTGACGATCCGCGACTCCAACATCGACGGCTCCAAGCTCTCCGCGTCGACGATCGCGAAGTCGTGCGCCTTCCTCGGCGTCGGCACGTTGCAGCGCAACTACATCACCGGCATGGGTTCCGGCATCTGCTTCTACAACACCGGCAGCTCGCTGAGCGGCCTCGCCGAGGGCAACTACGTCCGCGGCCTGCGCACCGCCGGTGACGCGCACAACGACGGCGCCACCGTGCGCGACTTCCCGCTGGACCGCAACGCCGGCCGCACCCTGACCTTCCGCAACAACCGGATCGACTGCTCCACCGGTCAGGACACGGGCGCGTTGTTCATCCAGACCTACGGCGGCGACATCGACAACGTCACCGTCGAGGGCAACCTGCTGGAGGGCGGCGGCTACCAGCTCGGGCTGGAGTCGAGTCACGGCAACCAGTACGGCCGCAACATGAAGTCCATCAACAACCGGTTCACCGGTAGCGGGTGGGGCGCGGCGTACGTGACCGCGAACGGCGTCGGCTACAAGTGGGCCGTCTGGCAGGACAACTACCTGCTCGACCAGAACGCGCCGGACGCGAAGGGCAAGCCCGCCGGCACCCCGTGACCAGTGTGTGGGTAAAGCCATGGGGGGCACATTCATGGACCTGAGGTCCATGAATGTGCCCCCCATGGCTTTCCCGTGCGGCGCGGGTCAGGGGTTCCAGAAGATGCTGGTGTACGCGCGGTCGAAGCGCCGCGCGGCCAGGTCTTCGCGCTGGATGATCCAGTGGACCGTGGCGCTCTCCCAGCCCTCCACGTCCCAGCCCGCCTGCCAGTCGGCCAGCAACACCCAGTCCGCCACGTCCTCCGAGACCGGTCCGTCGATCCCGGCGGCCTTCAGCGCCTTCACGGCGTCGGGCACGGCGTTGGCGACGGGGTCGGAGTCGATGGCCTCCTCGTCGGCGTAGCCCCCGATCTGCAGCGTTCCGGAGGAGGCGATGGCGGCACGGGTGCTCTGCCAGACCGCGGCCAGTTCCCCGGCACGAGGATGACCGGGCAGCGGGCGGCCGTCCGGCAGCGGGAGCGACGAGTGGTAAGGCAGCGACACGTCGATCGTCGCGTGCAGCGGCCCTTCCGGGAACTCCTCAATCATCGCCTCGTTCTCCTCCCAGTCGAAGGAGTCCCACCCGAGCTTGTCCCGTTCCTCCACGACCGTGCCGGCGGGCACGTGCACCACGCCGCCCAGGCCCTCGTAGTCGGTCTCGGGGAAGGCGAAGAGCAGCAGGTCGCCGTCAGACGGCAGCGGCAGGCCCGTGCCGGCGGGCAGGGCCGCGAGGTCGATCGAGGCGACGAACGGGTGCTCGGGATCCGGGGCGTCGGCCGGGAGCAGGAGCGGACCGCCGAACCGGCCCACGACCGGCCCGTCCCCGTCCCGCGACAGCGTCGCGCAGGGGCGGGCGGTCGCGAGCCACCGCTCCACCTCCTCGGCCGGGATGCCCCGCGCGACGGCCTCGTCGCGGAAGGGACCCAGCCGATCCCACATCTCAGGAGTCATGGACGAACCGTAGCGACGGGGTCTGACACTCCCTGGCGTCAGGCGTTGTCGCGGTACTTCAACCAGCGCGAACTGAGCGAGTCCCAGATCTCCTGGTACCGCTCGAACATCTCGCGCACCCGCGCGGGGTCGATCTCCTCGGCCGGGTGCGAGGCGATGTAGTAGGAGAGGTCGTCCTGCAGCCGGTGGAACCGGTGGCTGGCGTCTTCCATCAACACCCACAACGACCGCCACGCGAAGAACGGCTCCAACGCGGACACCACGGTCACCACCGCGACGAGCGAGAACGCCGTCCCCGTCCACGGATCCAGGTTCTGCAGGCCGAGGATGATCGTCGATGCCGCCGAAAGGACCAACGTGGTCAACCGCACCGCCACGGATTTCCAGCGGAACCGGTGCTTGCGGGACCTGGCATAGGTGTGGCCACGCTCGATCTGGTCACGGAGATGATGGGCGAGTTCCAGCGGCTTCAGGCCGGACGGCAAGTCGGTCACCGGCACGACAATAGATTCGAGGTACGTTGCCCCGCGTGCAGTTCGCCGGACCGAGAACTTTGCTGGCCGTCCACGCCCACCCCGGCGACGAGTCGACGTCGACCGGCGGCATGCTCGCCCACTATGCCAGAACAGGCGCCAGAACCGTCGTGGTGACGTGCACCAACGGCGAGTTCGACGACGCTCCCGGGGGCGCGATGCCCGGCGAGGTGGGCCATCACCCCAAGGCCGTGGCCGCGCACCGCAGGGCCGAGTTGCAGGCGGCGTGCGACGCGCTGAGCATCACCGACCTGGAACTGCTGGGGTACCACGACTCCGGGCACACGGGCGAGGTGCCAGAGGGCGGGTTCTGCACGATCCCGGTGGAGACCGCGGCGGGCAGGCTGGCCGCGCTGATCGAGCACTACCAGCCGCAGGTCGTGGTCACGCACTACAGCTCGCACCGCGACCACATGCACGTGATCCGGGTCGCCAAGCTGGCCGTCTACCGGACCGGCATCCCCGCCAAGCTCTACCTCACCGCCAAGGACGGCTCCACGACAATCGACATCAGCGACGTCGCCGAGGTGAAGCGCAAGGCGTTGCAGTGTCACGCCAGCCAGCAGGTACACGGGGCGTTCGCCTTGGAGGAGCACTACTTCCGCGCGCTCGACACCACCGGCGCGCCGCTGCCGGAGACCGATCTCTTCGCGGGCATCACCACCGCCGGACCGGATCTGCCGCGCTGGTGACGCCGGGGACGTTGATGAGGGGAGCTTTCATAAACCTGAGGTTTATGAAAGCTCCCCTCATCAACAACGCCGTTTAGAGCGGCAGCGCGGAGAGCAGGCCGTTGGCGAGGCTGCTCGCCTGGCCGAGGAGGCCGCTGGCCTGGTGCACGAGTCCGCTGACGAGTTCCATGATTCCGGCCACGGTGGGAACCTCCTGGCAAGACCCCGGCGGGCTCGTCCCACCGGGTGTTGCCGGAAATCAAAGCGCTAGCACACCGACCTCGCGCGCTCTGTCACACCATTGAGCTAAATGGACTGTCTCAAATGGACTACCTGCGTCCCAGCGACGTGCAGGTGAAGCCCGCGCGCCGGATGACGTCCGGGTCCAAAATGTTCCGCGTGTCAACGACAACCGGCTGCCGCACGGTCTCGGCGAGGCGCGGCCAGTCCAGCGACCGGAAGTCCGGCCACTCGGTCAGCACGATCAGCGCGTCGACGTCCTTGGCCATCTGGTAGGGATCGTCCACAACGGACACGGAACCGAGGTCCGTGCCGCCGGAGAGCGCCGGGTCGTACCCGACGAGTTCCGCGCCGGCCTGCTTCAGCATCGCCGCGACGGCCAGCGAAGGCGAGTCGCGCAGGTCGTCCGTGCCGGCCTTGAACGTGAGGCCCAGCAGTCCCAGTCGCACGTGGGACAGCGAACCACCGCGCTTGCCGGTGACCGCGAGACGGACCTTCTCGACCATCCGCTGACGCTGGCGCTCGTTGGTGTCGATGGTGGCACGCAGCAGGCGGAACTCGAAGTCGGCCGCGTCGGCCACCTGGAGCATCGCGTGCGTGTCCTTGGGCAGGCACGAGCCACCCCAGCCGGGGCCGGGGTTGAGGAACGCCTGGCCGATGCGCTTGTCGTAGCCCATGCCCTCGGTGACGTCGGTGATGTTCGCGCCGAGCCGCTCGCACAGCTCCGCCACCGCGTTGACGTACGAGAGCTTCATCGCGAGGAAGCAGTTCGCCGCGTACTTGACCATCTCGGCCGAGGCCGCGTCGGTGAGCACCGTCGGCGCGCCGAGACGTGCGTACAGGGCGGCCACGCGCTCGGCCGCGTCCTGCTGGTCGCAGCCGACGACGATCCGGTCCGGGTTGAGGAAGTCGTGCACGGCCGAACCCTCGCGCAGGAACTCGGGGTTCGACACCACGGCGACGTCGTCGCGCCGCAGCAGCTCCGCGGTGCGGACCGCGGTGCCGACGGGGACGGTGGACTTGTTCACGATCACGCAGCCGGACGGCAGCAGGTCGCGCGTCTCGTCCACAACGGACTCGACGGCGGCCAGGTCCGCGATGCCGCCGACCCCCATCGGCGTCGGCACGCAGAGGAAGACGACCTCGGCGTCGGCCACCGCGGCCGACGCGCCCAGCACGAACGACAGGCGGCCGGAGGCCAGTCCCTCGGCGACCAGTTCGGCCAGGCGCGGTTCGAGGATGTCGACCTCGCCGCGCGACAGCCGTTCGATCTTGCGCTCGTCGACGTCCGCGCACACCACGCGGTGGCCGAGCGACGCGAGACAGGCTCCGGTGGTCAGGCCGACGTAGCCGGTGCCGACGACGGCGATCCTTCTGACGAACATCATTCTCCCGTTCGGTTCACGGCGAACGCGCGGAGCACGGCGTCGTCGCTCACGTCGATCATCTTGTTGCCCCACGCGTCAGTGCCCGCGGTCAGCTCGGGCCTGCCGTCGGGAAACGGGCCGCGCGAGCCGAAGCCGGTCAGCCCGTCGAACACCGCCACGTAGTTCTCGGCCTGCGGGCGCCAGTCCAGCTCCGCCTCGCAGCGGCGCCGGCCCTCGAAGCCGAGGCGGCCGCGGCGTTCGGCGTCGTCGAGCAGGTCGAGCAGCGAGGTGGTGAACGCCTCGACGTCACCCGGCTCGACGAAGACGGCGCAGTCACCGGCGGACACCACGGTCTCCTGCAACCGGTACGTGACGACCGGCAGCGCGTAGGCCATGTACTCCATGGTCTTGTTCATAGTGGACACGTCGTTCAAAGGCGACAACGGATCCGGGCCGAGACCGACGGCGGCCGTGGAGAGGTAACGGGTGATCTGTTCGGGCCCAACACGTCCGGTGAACTCGACGTACGGGTCGAGTCCCCAGGCCGTGGCCTGCTTCTTCAGGTCTTCGAGGCAGTCGCCGAAGCCCAGCAGCGCGAACCGGACGTCGGTGCGGCCGCGGTCGTGAACGACCCTCTTCGCGACTTCCAGCACACCGTCGACGCCGTCCTGCGGGCCCATGATTCCGAGATAGGCCACCAGATGTTTGCCGCCGCGTCGGAGCTCGTCCACGCCCTCGACAGGCCGCATCACGGTGGTGTCCGGGCCGGAGCGCACGACGGTGGTGTGCTCGGGCGGCACGGAACCGCGCGTCCACGCGATCTTCTGGTACGAGGTGTTGGTCGACGTCACCCGGTTGGCCGTGCGGAACGTCCGGCGCTCCAGCCACTTCAGAATGCGGTACTGCAGCTTGCCCGCGACGCCCTTGGGCTCGCCGAACCGCGACAGGAACACCTCGGGGTTGAGGTCGTGGTGGTCGAAGACGAACTTCACGCCACCCAGCCGCCACAGCAGCGCGAGCGCCCAGTACGTGTCCGGCGGGTTGCACGCCTGCATGACGTCGAACCGCCTGCGAGCACGCACCTTCACGCTCAGCAACGCCGTGCGCACCCAGCAGTACAGGAACTCCCACGCGTAGCCCAGCGCGCCTTCGGCCTGGGGCGGCGGAGCGTACTTGTAGAGGTGCACTCCGTCGAGGAGTTGGTAAGCGGGATCACCCGGACCCTTGGGGCAGATCACCGAAACCTCGTACCCGGCGTTGGTGAGAGCGCGGCACTCCAGCCACACCCGGCGGTCCAGCGGCACGGGGAGGTTCTGCACGATGATCAACACGTGCGGCGATGACGTCACGCTTTGGTTCTCGTTCGGGAGGGCAAAACGGTTACAGGTTCCGCCGATCTCGTAACGGAGGTTGCAAAACGCTCGATGTAGCGGGCACAAGCCCGAATGCGAGGAGCGGTTGTGGAGCGGTCACCTGTCGCGGTGGTCATCGTCACGTACCAGAGCGAACAGGTCATCGAGGGGTGCCTGAACTCGCTGCCAGACGACGTAAAGGTGATCGTCGTCGACAACGCTTCCGCCGATAACACCGTGAGTGTGGTCGCCGCCACACGACGGAACGCGCAAATCGTGCGCAATCCGGTGAACGCGGGATTCGCCGCGGGCGTGAATCTCGGCATCAAAGCGGCAGAAGGCCACGACGTGCTCGTGCTCAACGCCGACACGCGCCTGCACCCCGGCACGATCGAAACGCTGCAGGCGGCCGACAAGCCCATCACCGTGCCGAAGATCCTCGGCGAGGACGGGATGGTGCACTTCTCGTTGCGCAACGAGCCCACGCTGCGCACCTCGCTCGCCGAGGCGCTCCTCAACGGCCAGCGCGCCGGTCGGATGGGACTGGGTGCGACGGTCGTCGGTCTCAAGCACTACGAGGGCTCGCGGTCCGCGGACTGGGCCACCGGCTGCGCGTGGCTCATCAAGCGCGAAGTCATCGAGAAGCACGGCCTTTTGGACGAACGCTACTTCCTCTATTCGGAGGAAGTGGAGTACATGCTGCGCGTCGGTGGCGTCTGGTTCGAACCGCGCGCGACCGCCACGCACATCGGTGGCGAGTCCAACACGAACCCCCGGCTGTGGTCGCTGCTGGCCACGAACCGCGTCCGCCTGCACCGCGAGCGGTACGGCAGGTTCGCCGCCGTCCTCATGTGGCTCGTGGTGGCGCTGAACGAGGCCCTGCGCCTGCACAAGCCCAAGAACCGGGCCGCGTTCAAGGGGCTGCTCACGATGCGGCACTGGCCGGAGGAAGTCGCCTCCGCGGGGCCGGCGTACCTGTGCTTCTCCGCGCAGGACTGGTGGTACCACAACCGGGCGCACTCCGACTTCCAGCTGCTGCGCCGGGTCGCGAAGCACCGCAAGGTGCTGCTGGTCAACAGCATCGGCCTGCGGATGCCCTCGCCCGGCAAGAGCACGCAGTTCCTGCGCCGCATCTTCCGCAAGGCGATGAGCGTCGCGAAGCTGGTGCGCCGGCCGATTCCGGAGACGCCGAACTTCTACGTGATGACGCCCGCTCCCCTGCCGTTCTACGGCAAGCCGTGGCTGCGCAAGCTGAACTCGGTGCTGGTGCGCACCCAGGTTCGTCTCGTGTGCTTCTTCCTGCGGATGGGCACGCCGGTCGTCGTCGCCACGATTCCCACCGCGTGGGACGTGGTGGAGCCCATGAAGCACAAGGGCCTGATCTTCAACCGCTCGGACCGGCACTCGGCGTTCCCCGAGGCCGACCAGGGCACCATCGCCGCGCTGGAGAACCAGCTGCTGTCCAATTCGGACACCGTGCTCTACGTCTCCCGCGCGCTGCAGGAAGAGGAGTCCGCGCTGACCGGTGAGCGCGCGCACTTCCTGGACCACGGCGTGGACGTCGACCACTTCACCCGCCGCGACGTGCTGCCGGCCGACATCGCGTCGATCCCAGGGCCGCGCATCGGGTTCTTCGGCAGCCTCGACGACTACCTGGTGGACTTCGACCTGATCGAGAAGGTCGCGCAGGAGTTCCCCGACGCGTCGGTCGTGCTGATCGGTGACGCCACCTGCTCGATGGAGCGCTACGCCAAGTACCCCAACGTGCACTGGCTGGACTTCCGCGCCTACGAGCAGATTCCTGGCTACGGCTCCGGTTTCGACGTGGCGCTGATGCCGTGGCTCGACAACGACTGGATCAAGCACGCGAACCCGATCAAGATGAAGGAGTACCTGGCGCTCGGCCTGGCCGTGGTGTCCACGGACTTCCCCGAGGTGGAGCGGTACTCCGACGTCATCCGGATCGCGTCCGGAGAGGCCGACTTCATCGACCAGATCCGCCTGACCCTGAAGGACGGCGGCCTGAAGACCCCGGCCCAACGGCGTGCGGCCGTGCTGACCGCGTCGTGGGACTCCCGTGCCCGTGAACTGATGCAGATCGCGGAGGACCGCTGACCATGTGTGGCATCGCAGGCGTCAGACGGTTCGACGGCGCGCCCGTCTCCCGTGAGCTGCTCGCCGAGATGGCGAAGCGGCTGCACCACCGCGGCCCCGACGACAGCGGCTTCTGGTCGGACGGCTCGATCGGCTTCGCGCACACCCGGTTGTCGATCATCGACCTGGCCGGCTCGCCGCAGCCGATGGCGGGCGCGTCGGGCACGACGACGATCGCGTTCAACGGCGAGATCCTGAACTACAAGCAGCTGCGGACCGCGCTCGCGTACCCGTTCAAGACCAGCGGCGACACCGAGGTGCTGCTGGCGCTGTACGAACAGCACGGCGCCGCGGGGGTTGCCAAGCTGCGCGGCCAGTTCGCGTACGCGATCCACGACGCTGCCACGGGCGAAACGCACCTGTTCCGCGACCGGCTCGGCATCCTGCCGCTGTACTACTACGCGGACTCCTCGATGTTCGCGTTCGCGTCCGAGATCAAGGCGCTGCTGCCCGCGATCGGGTCGGCCGACGTCGACCAGGAGTCGCTGCACGACTACCTGGCCCACCGGTCGGTGCCCGCGCCCTACACGCTGCTGCGTGGCGTGCGGAAGGTGCCGCAGGGCCACCACCTGGTGGTTTCGGCTGACGGTTCGGTGCGCACCTCGCCGTACTGGGAGCTGCCGCGCCAGTCGGAGATCCGGTCCGTGACGCCCGAGGAGGCCGTCCGGCTGGTCGACGAGGCGCTGACCGCCTCCGTGCGGGACGCGCTGGTCGCGGACGTGCCGGTCGGCGCCTACCTGTCCGGCGGCGTGGACTCGTCGCTGATCACCGCGCTGGTGGCGCGCGAACGAGGCGGCGCTCCGCTGCACACGTTCTCCGCCGGCTTCGGCGACCCGCGCGTCGACGAGCTGCACTGGGCCGAGAAGGTCGCCGGGATCGTCGGCAGCACGCACCACAGCGTCATCGTGACGGCCGACGACTTCCGCGACAGCTGGGCGAAGCTGTCCTGGCACCGCGACGCGCCGCTGTCCGAACCCGCTGACGTGGCCGTGTTCCGCCTCGCCGAACTCGCGCGCCGCGACGTGAAGGTCGTGCTGTCCGGTGAGGGCAGCGACGAGCTGTTCGGCGGCTACCCGAAGTACCGCTTCGCTGCCGCCACCCGTCTCGCGGGCGCGCTGCCGTCGTTCGCCCTTCGTCGGCTGGAGAAGGCGCTGCCGGCCTCGAAGGCGCGGCTGGGCATCGCTCTGCGGGCGATCGCCGAACCGTCGTACGCCGAACGCATGCGCGGCTGGTTCGCGCCGTTCACGGTGTCCGAAAGGGCAGCGTTGCTGGGTGGGCCGGCCACGCGGTCCGTGCTCGCGCCGTACGTCGACGGACGCGGTGACGCGTTGCGCCGCATGCTCTACGCCGACTCGCACACCTGGCTGGCCGACAACCTGCTCGAACGCGGCGACCGCATGTCGATGGCCGCGTCCCTGGAGCTGCGCCCGCCGTTCCTGGACCACCGGGTGGCCGAGCTCGCGTTCTCGTTGCCCAGCAACGTGAAGGTGCGCGGCGGCACGACCAAGTGGGTCGTCAAGGAAGTCGCGCGCCAGCACCTGCCGGCCGACGTGGTCGACCGCCCGAAGTCGGGCTTCAAGGTGCCGCTGGACGCGTGGTTCCGCGACGGGTTGCGGGACATGGCGTACGACCTGCTGACCGGGCCCACGTCGTTCGTGGGCAAGACCTTCGACCGGGCCGCGGTGCGATCGCTGCTCGACGACCACGACTCGGGTGACCGCAACGAGCAGCCGCGCATCTGGACGCTGCTGTCGCTCGAGGTGTGGCACCAGACGCTGAGCTGGTAGGACGCCCATGAACTCGCTTCCGCACGGCACCACCGCGTCCGAGACTCCGGGCTGGTAGGCCCGCATGTACGTCGCGTCGTCGCGGCCGGCCAAGGCCGACTTCCGCAAACGGTTGCCGGGCACCGTGTTCGCGCTGGGCACGGTCAGCCTGCTGACCGACATCTCCGCCGAGATGATCACGGCGTTCCTGCCCGTGTACCTGCTGTTCACGTTGCAACTCGGGTACGCGCAGTTCGGGCTGTTGGACGGGATCTACACCGGTGCCACGGCGCTGCTGCGGCTGGTCGGCGGCGGCATCTCGGACAAGTTCCGCCGGCCCAAGGCCGTCGCGGCGGCCGGGTACGGGCTGTCGGCCGCCACCAAGGTGTTCTTCCCGCTGGTCGGGGCGTCGCCGTTCGGCATCGGCGCGCTGATGGCCGCGGACCGGGCGGGCAAGGGCATCCGGACGGCGCCGCGCGACGCGATGATCTCGCTGGCCACGCCGGAAGATCGGCTCGGCGCGGCGTTCGGCGTGCACCGGAGCATGGACACGTTCGGTGCGCTGCTGGGGCCGTTGGTGACGTTCCTGCTGCTCGCGCAGATCGGGATGGTGCCGGGGCCGATCTTCGCGGTGTCCGCGGCGTTCGCGGTCATCGGGCTGATCGTGCTGATCTCGTTCGTCCGGGAGACGCCCGCGAAGGAGCAGCCGAAGGGGCCGCGGCCGTCGTTCAAGGCGGGCCTCAACCTGCTCACCGACAAGCACTTCCGCCGCACCACCGTCTGCGCAGGGCTGCTCGGGCTCGCGACGGTGTCGGACGCGTTCGTCTACGTGCTGGTGCAGAAAGCCACGAACATCTCGCTCGGCTGGCTGCCCCTGCTCCCGCTCGGCACGGCGGTCGTCTTCCTCACGGCCGCCGCGCCGCTCGGGAAACTCGCGGACAGGATGGGCCGCTGGCGGATGTTCCTGCTCGGCCACGGCCTGCTGCTCGGCGTGTACGCGCTGCTGTTCATCCCCGAGGGCGGGAAGGGCGTCGCGATCGCGGCACTGCTGCTGCACGGACTGTTCTACGCGGCCACCGACGGCGTGCTGTCGGCCAAGGTGAGCGAGTCGGCACCGGAGTCACTGCGAGCGAGCGGGCTGTCCGTCGTGCAGACCGGGCAGGCGCTGGGCCGTCTCGTTTCGTCCGTCGCTTTTGGACTGCTGCTGCAATTCTCCAGCTTCACCACCAGCGTCACGGTGGCGCTCGCAGCACTCACCGTGACGCTCGTCATCGCTTACGGGATCAACCGCGAGCAGCCAGCTTCTGCTTGATCTTCTCGAACCCGCCCTTGCCGAGCACCTTCATGGCCGCGTTCTTGGCAGCCACCCGGCCCGAGTCACGCATGAACCGAACGGGCTGAGACACCAGCCGATCCTGCGCCACGGCGAGCGAGCCGGGCGCGGTCACGTCGTCCAAAGACGCGCCGAACGACGCCTTGTAGGCATCGGGCGAGACCAACCGGCCGCGTGTGCGGTTCGACACGTTGCCGCCGTGCACGACCTGCAGCCAACCGGGAGCGCCGCCCAGTTCGACGACCGGGAAGTGCAGGTGCATGTGGTTGTGCCAGTGCGCCCAGCAGGTCACGGGCTCGTCCCAGGTCTCGCGGACCGAGACGAACGCGTTGTGCCGGTCGACGCGGTGGTACAGGCCGCCCGGCGACTTGATCAGGCCGTTGACCAGGTAGTACGCCGCCGTCGTGGTGGGGCGGGGAGCGGCGCAGAGGCGTTCCACGAAGTCGACCGCGAGGCCGTCGTCGTTGTCCAGGTTCGTGGTGATGAGCTCCTCACCGACCTGGCTGTAAAGCGACCGGATGTCCGATCTCAGCTCTTCCCGCGACACTTCCGCGCGGTAAACGGGCGTGTACGCGTCGCCGTGTTGCGCGATTTTGTCCTTGAGCCATTTCGGTGATTCGGGGTCGAAATAGATGAGCCAACGCGTCCGTTTGTCCGACTGCGCCAGCACCGATGGCAGGCAGTAACGCTCGAACAGCGCAACGCGTTCGGTCAGCCATCCTTCCTTTGCCCGGACGTAGCTTTCGGCGCCCTTAGAAGGCAGGTTGAAGCGCGTCAGGATGACGTGGTCGGCCATGACTCCCCTTACTCCGGTCATCGCCTACATCGCCCGATGGGCCCAAAACGTTGCGGGGCTAACGAATGCGCGTGGAGACCGATAGCTAGGTTGTGCCAACGCTTCCCACAGTGGACGTCGTGATCCCCTGTTACAACTACGCCCACTTCCTGCCGGTCTGTGTCCGCAGCGTCCTCGACCAACCGGGCGTGGACGTCCGAGTGCTTGTGATCGACGACACGTCGTCGGACAACACTCCTGAGGTGATGGCCGAACTGATGGCCGCCGACAAGCGCGTCGAGGGCTACCGGCACGAGGTGAACAAGGGGCACATCGCCACCTACAACGAGGGCCTGCTGGACTGGGCGAGCGCCGACTACACGGTGCTGCTGTCCGCGGACGACCTGCTGGCGCCCGGCGCCCTGCAGCGCGCGGCCGCGGTCTTCGAGCAGAACCCCGACGTGGGCATGGTGTACGGGCGCGTCGTGTACTACAGCGACCACGAGGCGTTGCCGAAGATCGCCCAGCTGCCGGTGACGTCCAAGGTGTGGCGCGGCGAGGAGTGGATCGAGAACCGCTTCCGCAGCAGCCGCAACGTGATCTCCTCGCCGGAGGTCGTGGTGCGCACCAAGGTCCAGCAGAAGGTCGGCGGTTACCGCGCCGACCTGCCGCACGCGGGCGACCTGGAGATGTGGCTGCGGATCGCGGCCGTGTCGGACATCGGCTACGTCAGCGGCAAGCCCGGCGCGTACTACCGGGTGCACGAGAACTCCATGATGCGCACGACGTTCAAGTCGGTGTTCGCCG
Organism: Lentzea alba; assembly: GCF_011067745.1. Classification (GTDB taxonomy): domain Bacteria; phylum Actinomycetota; class Actinomycetes; order Mycobacteriales; family Pseudonocardiaceae; genus Lentzea; species Lentzea alba. Next base: position 291,398 of record NZ_JAAMPJ010000004.1, on the reverse strand, counting down.
ACCTGGAACAGCGCCGCGACGTGTTCGACCTGGTCCTGGAACAGAACCCCGGTCTACCCGCGCGACTGAAGCCATTGGCGCGCAAGGCCATCGCGAGCGACGCGCTGTGGCGCGCGGTCCGGCTGCACGACCGCGACCAGCTCGACGGCACCGAGAAGGAGCTCGTCGACTTCGCCCGTGAGACCTACCCGCAGCTCGAGGAGCTGCCGGAGTACAAGGCGCTGCTGCGCCGCCAGAAGTTCAGCCCGTCGTTCCTCAGCCGCACCCAGCTGTTCCTCGCCCCGCACGCGTACAAGCGCGCCAAGCTGTGGGTGAGCACGCAGCGCTGGAAGTGGCGGGGCGAGTGGTGACCACGCAACAACTCGAAGGCAAGGTCTCCAGCGCCATCCGCTGGAGCGCGATCAACTCGCTGCTGCAACGCCTCGCGGCGGTCGGCATCAGCGTCCTGCTGGCCCGGCTGATCGCACCCGAGCAGTTCGGTGTCTTCGCGGTCGCCCTGGTCGTGCTCAACATCGTGCTGAGCGTGTCCGAACTCGGCGTCAGCGCGGCTCTGGTCCGCACCAACGACTCCGTCGAGGAGATGGCGCCGACCGTCACGACGCTGTCGCTCGCGTCCGGCACGCTGCTGGCGTTGATCTGCGTGGTCGGCGCGCCGTGGTTCTCGAACGCGATGGACGCCCCGGAAGCGACCGGCGTCATCCAGCTGATGTCCGTGGCGTTGGTGATCGCCGGTGCCACCGCGGTGCCGGGCGCGATGATGCAGCGGAACTTCCGGCAGGACCACAAGTTCTACGCCGACACCGCCGCGTTCGTCTGCGGCACGGCGGTCGCGGTCGTGCTGGCGATCATGGGCTTCGGCGCGTGGAGCCTCGCGTGGCAGCGGATCGCGCAGAACCTGAGCGCCGCGATCATCATGTTCTGGCTCACCAAGGACAGGTTCCGGCCGGGCTGGAATCGGGTCCAGGCGAAGGAATTGCTGGCGTTCGGCCTGCCGCTGGCGGGGTCGAGCCTGCTGATCTTCGGCGTGATGAACGTCGACTACATCGTCGTCGGCGCGATGCTCGGCACCGTGCAGCTGGGCTTCTACCTGCTGGCGTTCAACCTGGCGAGCTGGCCGGTGGCGGCGTTCTCCGCACCGGTCAGAAGTGTGTCGCTGGCCGCCTTCTCGAAGGTCCGCGAGGACCCCGAGCTGTTCCAGAAGTCGTTCGGACGCGCGCTGGGGCTCCTGGCGCTCGTCACAGTGCCCGCGTGCGTGCTGCTGGCCGCACTGGCCGAGCCCCTCATCCGCGTCGTCTACGGCGAGCGCTGGGCCCCCGCGGCGACCGCTCTGGCGTTGCTGGTGCTGCTCGGCGCGGTCAGGGTCGCGCTGGAGCTCGGGTACGACTTCCTGGCGTCCGCCGGCCGGTCCCGGGCCATCCTGTGGATCCACCTGGTCTGGCTGGGCGCGCTGGTGCCGTTGCTGGCACTGGGCGCGCACCTCGACGGCATCCGCGGGGTCGCGGCGGCACACGTGATCGTCGCCGTTCTGGTGATCACGCCCGCGTACCTGGTCGCGTTCAAGCCGTACGGCGTCCGCGCAGGCGCGTTGGGTGCACGGCTGCTGCGACCGTTCCTCGGCGGCGTGCTGATGGTCGCCGTGGTGCTCGCGGTCCGGAACGTGATCGACAGCGAGCTGCTGCAGATCCTCGTCGGCGGCGCGCTCTCGTGCCTCGCCTACGCGCTCGTGGTGTTCCCGATGAGACACGAAATCCTTGGCGTGCTGCGCAGGAAGGCGTCATGAGACGGCTCAGACAGGTCACGAAGATCGTCCGCGAACAGGGCGCGAAGAAGCTCGGTGTCCGGCTGCTCACCGCCGCGACCCGCCGGCTCGGCGCCGAGGGCGAAGAGCTGCCGGTGCGGCTGGAGGACGTCCGCAAGGCCGACGTCGAGTCGCGCAAGCCGATCGTGATCCCGCCGGTCCCGCAGGACGGCAAGCTCACGATCAACTGGGTCACCACTCCCCCGTCCAAGGGATCCGGCGGCCACACCACCATGTTCCGGCTCGTCCGGCACCTGGAGTCGCTCGGCCACGAGTGCAAGCTCTACCTGTACGACACCTTCGGCAACACGGTCGCCGACCTCGAACCCGGCATCCGCGCGGCGTTCCCGTTCTTCCAGGGCTCGATCCACGACGTGACGGACGGCATGGCGGACGCACACGCGGTCTTCGCGACGGCGTGGATCACCGCCTACCCGGCGTTCAACGACCCGTGCGCGGGCAAGAGGTTCTACCTCGTGCAGGACTACGAACCGTGGTTCTACCCGTCGGGCGGGCTCTACGCGTTGGCGGAGAACACCTACCGAATGGGCATGCACGGCTTCACCGCCGGCCGGTTCCTCGCCGACAAGGTCCGCGACGACCACGGCATGCCCGCCGACCACTTCGACTTCGGCTGCGACGCGGACCGGTACAAGCTGGGCGACGAGAAGCGCGACGGCATCGTCTTCTACGCCCGGCGCAAGGCACCGCGGCGCGCGTTCGAGCTCGGCCTGCTCGCGCTGGAGGTGTTCGCGGAGAAGCACCCGGACCTGAAGATCCACGTCTACGGCGAGAAGATCGGGCAACTGGGGCCGCAGTTCGTCGACCACGGCCTCGTCACGCCCGACGAGCTGAACGCCATCTACAACCGTTGCTTCGCCGGGTTGTCGCTGTCGATGACCAACGTGTCACTGGTGCCGCACGAGATGCTCGCGGCCGGATGTGTCCCCGTGGTGAACGACGCGCACTTCAACCGCGTAGTCCTGGACAACGACCACGTCCGGTACGCGACGCCCACCCCGCACTCGCTGGCGCGCGCTTTGTCCGAAGTGGTCACATCGCCGGACTTCGGCGCGGTCGCCAGGGCGGCCGCGTCCAGTGTGGAGGGACGTTCCTGGGATGCGGCCGGACACGAGCTGGAGAAGGTGCTCCGCCGCGAGCTCGCCACATGACTCGCGAGGACGTTCCTCACGTCACTGGGGACGGCGAAGTGGCGTCTGCGATCAGCACCTTCGCGGGCTGCGAGCCGTCGGCCGGGGCCACGTGAACCGCGGGCAGCTTGGCGTCCTTGGGCACCGCGGCGAACGCGAGCTCGCTCTCGGTGAGCCAGGTCGCCTGGTCGTCGATGCCGGCTGTGCCGGGCAGCCGCTTCTCCGTGCCGGTCGCGAGATCCAGCACGGCGAGGTCCCACGGCCCGAGGCGGCCGATGCGCTTCTTGTAGGCGACCTTCGTGCCGTCCGGCGAGAGCGACGGGCACTCGGCGTCGCGGCGCAGCGACGTCACGGACTTGCTGACCAGATCGCCCTTCACCAGCCACGTGAAGCCACCGCTGGCGAGCGTCGCGTAGAAGGTCCGGTCGTCGGAACCCACGGTCAGGCCCCAGTAGTTGGCGTCACTGGCCGTGAGCGGAGCACCCTCCACAGTGGCGGCGAAGTGCTCGATCGACTCGACGGTCTCACCGGTGCGCACGTCGAAGAAGCCGGTGCGGGTGGAGAAGCCGCCGGGCACCGAGTACGAGTCGCCGGTGACGAAACTGGTCCAGGACACCACGTTCCCGGACTGCGAGACCTTCGCGCGGCTCGGGATGCCGGGCAGCGGGATCGTCTTGACCGGCTTGCCCCCGCGGCTCACCTCGGCGGCGTAGGACGGACCGGGCCCCGACAGCTTCAGGCACACGCTCGTGCCGCCGGCGGAGTAAAACCGCTGGCAGGCGAGCTCCGTCGGGGTGCGCGCACCGCCGTCGGCGAGCTTCTCGACCCGGTTCTGCCCACCGGCGAGATCGACGAACAGCAGATCACCGGCCTTGGCCTGCGACACCTGTTCGGCGCCCGCCGGCTGTTTCGCGTCGGTGGCCGCTGTGACGACGTAAGCCGTTGTTCCGCCGATGACCACGAGAATGGCCGCGACGGTCACGGTCAGTCGTCCTGCACGCATGCTGCCTCCTGGATTCCTTTCCTTCATCGCTCGTCAGCTACGGCCTGTAACAGTTGGCAGCTCACCCCGATTTTCCAGGCAGGCGATACCCTACGAACATCGCGCCCGCAAGACCGAGCCGCGGATCGGGGATTTTGATGGACTTCTGGGGAACCGTACGAGTGCTGCGGCGGCGGTGGTACATCGCCGTGCCCGCAGTGCTGCTCACGGGCATCCTCGCGCTGTACGTCTACATCACCGTGCCCACGCGGTACGAGTCGAGCGGCGTGCTGGTCCTCACCTCCCCCGCGGCCGGCGGGCGGTACTCGGCGAACACCAAGCCCGAGGACGTGGTCAAGGTCAACCCGCTGCTGCAGTTCGACGGCAGCCTCACGACCACCGCGCAGATCCTGACCCAGGTCCTGGGCGACCCGAAGACCGCTGAAGAACTGGCGGGCAAGGGCTCGACCGCGACCTACACCGCGAACACCGGCCCCGTCGGCGGTCCGCTGCTGTTCGTCTCGTCCGAGGCGGACTCGGCCGAGTCGGCCGAGGGACTCGTCGGCAAGGTCCTCGAGAAGACCGTGAACGAGCTCGCGGCGCAGCAGAAGGCGTTGAACGCCCCCGAGCAGACGTTCATCACGGCGCAGATCCTGGTGAAGCCCACGACGGCCTCGGCCAAGATCGGCGGCAAGGTCCGGTACGTCGGCGCGGCCACCGTGGTGTTGCTGCTGCTGACGATCGCCTCGACGTTCGCCGCCGACTCGATCATGCTCAAGGCCAAGCGCCGCAAGGACAAGGAGTCCGGCGCGACACCGTCCGAGAAGGACACCACACCGGCGCCGCTGCCCCCGGTCCGGCCGCACCCGCAGGGACCGCCGCTGCCACCGCCTCAGCCGCACGGCAACGGCAACGGCGGGCAGCCGCTGCGGCCCGCGCCCCAGGGCATGCCGAACGCGCACCAGAAGACCGTGATCATCCCCGCACCCAAGCCACCTGACCCGGCATGGCCGACCAAGGACGACTGACCCAGCAGCGTGCCGACGGTGCCACGCTGCTGATCTTCTACCTGCTGGCGCTGCTCGCCGTCCCGGCCAGGTTCACCATCGCGTTCGTCCCGATCACGCTGCCGCCGGCGTTGTTCGTGGCGCTGTGCCTCGCGATCCTGTGGTTCGCCGCGCACCTCGTCGACCACCTGGGCCTCGCGAAGGGCCGCAACACCGTCCGCACGCTGCTCGGCGTCTACGTCTCGCTGCACCTGATGACGTACGCGCTGGCCACCCGCCGCTACCTGCCGGCCGACGAGCTGTCGGTGTCCGACTCGGCGCTGATCCGGATCGTGGCGATGTCAGCTTTGGCCGTGTTCGTGATCGACGCGGTGCGCAGCGGCGAACGCCTGAGCCGCGCGCTCAAGGTCATGGTGGGCTGCCTGACGTTCGGCGCGTTCATCGGCCTGATCCAGTTCGGCCTGGGCCTCGACCTCGCGTCGTACGTGACGCTGCCGGGCCTGCGCGTGCAGGACAACGGCTACTCGGCGCTCGAGTCCCGGTCGATCTTCTTCCGCCCGGCCGGCACCGTGAACCACCCGATCGAGTTCGGCCTGGTCTGCGTGCTGGGCGTGCCGTTCGCCGCGCATTTCGTGTTCCAGGCGAAGGACCGCGGCGAACCGGTGGGTCGCTGGTGGACGGCGCTGTCGCTGCTCAGCCTGATGGCGATCCTGTCGCTCTCGCGCACCGCGATCATCGGCCTGGTGGTGACGGGCATCGTGCTGGGCGTGCTGCTGCCTCGTAAGCGCGGCCTGCCGCTGTTGGGCGTCGGCGCGGTGTTCCTGGGAGGCGCCTCGGCCGTGGTGCCGGGCCTGTTCGGCACGGTGACGTCGATGTTCTCCAACATCGAGGACGACCCGTCGTTCCAGGGCCGCACCAAGGACTACGACGGCGCGTGGCTGGAGATCGCCAAACACCCGTGGCTCGGCCGCGGGTTCGGCACCTTCCTGCCGTCCAAGTACACGATCCTCGACAACCAGTACCTGCTCACGATGATCGAGAACGGCTACCTGGGCCTGCTGGCGTACGTGCTGCTGTTCCTCGGCGGCATCTACGCGGCGCTGCGGGCACGGTCGCTGTCGAAGGACGAGAACATCCGCGGGATCGCCGTGTGCCTGGTGGGCGCGATGCTGACGTCCGCGCTGGGCGCCGCGACGTTCGACCAACTCAGCTTCAGCGTGGCGACCGGGATGGCGTTCCTGCTGATCGGCGTGTCCGGGGCGTTGCTGCGGATAGCCAAACAGGAGGCCGCGGCGGCCAAGGGCGCCGTGGTCAGTCCAGCCAGCTGAGCAGGCTCTGCCAGGCCGGGGCGGAGAACGCGAGGACGTCGCCGCTCGCGTTCTTCGAGTCCCGCACCAACGCGTCGTGAGCCAGCGAGACCTCCACACAGTCGCTGTCGATGTCGCCTTCGCTGTAAGAGCTCTTACGCCAGGTCCGTTCGCGGGTCATGAGGGTCCTCTCGAAGTCCGCTGACGTACTCCGCCAGCCTGTTCTTCGATTGTTCCTCATCCAACGCGACCGCATCCAACCGCTCGAAAAGGCTCCGACTCCACGCGATGGCCGGACCGTCCTGCGCCCAGACCTTGGCGAGGCCCGCCTCCGTGTAGGCCACAGGTGGTGCTTTGGCGAACTCGAACTGCGTGCACTTCGAGTGGAACGCGATGCCCCTGACGTTCGCCGGTACGACTCGCAGGATGTGCGCGTTGAAGAGGAGACGCAGGTACTGGTCTTCCATGACCTTGTCGTCGCCGACTCGCATCTGCAACGCGAGTTCGTGCACGTAGAACACGCATTCGGGGCGATATGGCCGCTGCCAGATGCACTGCCGCTGCATGCGGCGCTTGACGCCTTCCTCGACGTCCTCCAACGGCACATTGCCGGACTCCACGAACAGAGCGCGCACATAAGCTTCGGTCTGCAGAAGGCCCGGAATGGCCAAGATCTCATAGGCGAAGATCTTCTTGGCCATCGACTCGACCATGGCGAGCGTGCGCAGGTTGGTCGGTGCCTGAGCGAAGTACAGGTCGAAGGCGTGGCGGTACCGGTTGCCGAACTCCTGAAGGAAGTCGAGATCCTTCCCGCAGAGAGACAGGTACTGGGCGAGGTCGATGTCGCTGGCGCGGGCCTTGCCGGTCTCGATGTTCGACACCTTGCTGGGATCCCACCCGAGCTGGGCGGCCATCGAACGGCCGCCCAGCGTCGTGCAGGTCTCTCGCAGGTGCCGCAGTTCGTCGCCCAGATCCCGGCTGTAGGCGGTGGAAATGATCGCGGTCATGCCCTTGGACCGTAGGCGTTGAAGTAACTCCAAAGTACGGCTCGTTCGGGTGAAAACGCAGCACCACGTTCATCCCATCGTGGAATGGAATTCGAACACGTGTTCATGCCACGATGAACGCATGACATCCCTCAGACTCTTCTTCCGTGCGCTGCAACAGCTTCTGCTCCAGATCGTGGCGATCGTCGGCGCCCTGCAGCAGCAGGGCGCGCCGAAGTCGTTGGGACACAAGGATCTCGCCGCGGCCTTCAAACACTTCCTGCGCTGTGATCCGAAGACCACGCGCCGCAAACTGGCGCAGACACACCTTGATGTGGTCCGCGGTCCACCGGGCGCCTCCCGGAACAGTCCTCAATGGACTTGAACGTCGCTCAACTGCGCCAACTCGCAAGGACGGCGAAGATGCCGGTCCACAAGCCGAAAAGAAGATGGTCGCCTGCCGGACGACCTGTCGGCGCTGTGGCGACAGCAGTGGCGACATCCCGGCGCCTACCACTGGACTTCCGTGCGCACCTACGAGGACGAAACGGATCCTGACTTCATCGCCTGCACCTACCTGCACGTGAGCCCCGCACCGTGACCGACGACGTCGCCAAAGGAGTGATGATCACCAGCCTGTCCTTCGACCGGATCCACCACACCGACTGGCTCTCCAGCCATCCCCTCGGCTCCTGAACGCCCCGACGTCCCGCTCATACCGCTGACCGCATGGGCCTCGAACCGTGTGGTCGCCAGGTCACCGCACGCGGCCGCCGACCCGCCAGGCTGCCGCCAGCGGCAGCGCAACCACGAACAGCAAGCCCAGACCCCGGCGGGTGCCCTGATCGGCGGGAACCCACGCCGGGGCGGGGGCGAGCACGGAGCCAGGAACAGCCTCAGCGCGCGTCATGTCGGCTGCAGCATTCCGCGGCGGCTCGGTTCCCGCGTCCCACACCACCCCGGCGAACCGGGTCTCGTGCTGGGCGAGCAGCACCACGCCGACCGGCGCGGCCAGTACCGCGGCCGCGATGAGAACCTTGGTGAGCAGGACCAGTCCGGGCCGGATGAGCAGTAGTCCGCCGGCGGCCAGCAGCACTGCGGCGCACACCAGGGCGGTGACCAGCAGCGGGACTTCGAGCATGGTCCCGACCGAGGTGCCCAGGCGAGAGCCGGACAACAGCAGCGCGGTGGCCAGGCCCACGGCAGGCGTCAGCAGCAGGGCGAGCGTGCCAAGGGCTGGACGGGTGTCCCCCGGCGTTTCCGGGCGGCGCAGGCGCAGGCCGGCGAGCGCGGGGAGGCCGAGGCCCAGCAGCAGCATCGCCAGCTGGCCGAGCACCGCCACCCAGGAGTCGCTCTCCCAGACATACTGGAGTTCGCGGCCAGGCCCGGCCGGTTCGTTCGTCCACAGGTGCCCGGCTTGGAACACCTTGTCCAGGATGCCGCCCAGCCCGGCCAGCGGCGGGGCGAGCGCGCCCAGCACGCCCAGCGCCAGGGTGCCGGCCGTGGCCTGCGCACGCAGCACCAGGACCAGCACGACCAAGGACGCCAGTACGATCAGCGCCATGCTGGGCAGGCCGGGCGGCAGCGCCGGGGTCAGGTAGAGCAAGCCGGTCAGCGGTAACAGCAGCAGGCCCAGGCCGGCACGGGCGCGGGCCGGGGACACCGGCGGAAGACCCTCTGCCGCAACGATGTCAGCCGGGTCACCCAGCCGGGCCACCGCCGCGGCGAGTTCCTCCTCGGACGTGCCTTCGGCGGTCAGCGCGTCCAGATGTTCGACCAGTTCCTGCCGCAGTTCTCCCCGACGGGGCTGCGGCAGGACGGAAGCGACGCGGTCGAAGCGCGCCAGCCACTCCGCGGCAGCGGAATGCTTCACGGCGTTCATTTGTCTCCCTCAAGAACTTCGTCCACCGCGGCACGGAAGCTGCGCCAGTGGCGGTGGAACACGTCCAGTGCGGTTCGGCCCTGCGCGGTGAGCTCGTAGTAGCGGCGCGGAGGCCCCTGGTCCGATGGCTGCCAGCTCGTCTCCAGCAACCCGTCTTTCCGCAGCCGCGACAGCAGCGGATAGATCGTGCCCTCGCTGGTGCCCAGACCTTCGACCGCGGCGAGCGCACGGACCAGGTCGAAGCCATAACGGGGGCCACGGTCCAGCAAGGCCAGCACGCAGTGCTCGATCACGCCGCGCCGAAGCTGGGCGAGCAACTGGGCATCTGTTGTCACGGACACAAGGTACCTTGCATAGCAAGGTAGCAGTCAAGTCCCCAGCGAGACGGAGCCGATGGGCGAGCACGTGCGAGGATCACGCCGTGGAGGCCGAGATCGTTTCGCGTGCGATGGCCGCGGCGACAGCGCTGGCCCGAGAGCTGCGTCTGCGGGTCGATGACGCTGTCGTGATCTGCAATTCGAACAAGCTCGCTCTGCATCTGTTGCCGTGTGGCGTCTTCGCCCGAGTAGCAGTGGCGGGACAGGAGGTAGCCGCGCTTGAGGTCGAACTCGCTCTGCGACTATCCGCGACCTCGAGCCCCGTCGCGGCGCTGGAGCCCCGGGTCGAGCCGCGGGTCTACGAACGCGACGGCTTCGCCGTGACCTTGTGGACTCACTACGACGTGGTGACTCCTGATCTGGACTGCCCAGGCGCATACGCAGACGCGCTCCACCGCCTGCACACCGGCATGCGAAGCGTCGAGATCACCACCCCGCACTTCCTGGACCGGGTCGCGGAGGCTGAACAGCTGGTCACGCACCGCGACGAATCCCCCGCGCTCACCGAGGCCGACCGGCACCTCCTCGTCAGCACACTGCAGAGCGCTCGTGAACGGATCCGAAACCGCGATGCTCCCGAGCAGCTACTGCACGGCGAACCGCATCCCGGCAACCTCCTCAGCACCCGTGACGGCCTGCTCTTCATCGACTTCGAAACGTGCTGCCGTGGCCCCGTCGAGTTCGATGTGGCCCACGTGCCGGAGGAGGTCAGCGCGCGTTATCCGGACATCGATCAAGTTCTGCTCGTGGAGTGCCGGCGGCTCGTGCTCGCGATGGTCGCCGCCTGGCGTTGGGACATCCGCGATGAATTCCCGGATGGGCGTCGGCACGGCCGAAACATCCTGTCCTTGCTCCGCGAGGGTCCCCCGTGGCCCACACTCGGTGCTCTCGTCGCCGAGTAGAGCGACGCACTCGCAGGCCGCCGAGCTGATGCTGCGCCGATCGGGCGATGTGAGACTCGTGCTGTCGGGCGCAGACACAGACGCGCGGCAGGATCGTCGGCATGGAGGGCGACTCGGTATCGGACTTGTCCGCCGACATCACGGACTGCTCAGCAGACACCGTCAACCAGGTGCGGGATGTCCACAGCGGTGGCGTGGCCCTCCAGTCGGGCCGAATCGACACGGTGACGATCAACCACTACGTCGCCCTCCGCGCCTCCGAGCATGACGAGGTGACCGACCAACTGGCGATGGCGACCCGCCACCAGTGGGAAGATGCCGCCAACGATCGCCGGCTGCTTCGGCCTCATTCGCTGCCGATCCGCTGGCGCCGCTGTACCGAGCCTGTCGCAGGACCGGTCGCTGCGGCAGGGGTGTCAGATGACGGTGACGCGTCGTTCGCCGCCCTGGACAGGCTCGACCACACGGCTGCCCTCGCTCTGGCCGAGGGCGGTCGACGGGATCTGTATCGCGTGTACGGCGGGCTGCCCTCCGGCCGGCTGGTCATCGTCGGCGGCCCCGGTGCCGGCAAGAGCTCGGCCGCGATCATGCTGCTGCTCGACGCGCTGCGCCACCGCGAGCAGGCTCCTGACGCTGACCGGTACCGCATCCCGGTGCCGGTCATGTTCAACCTCGCCGGCTGGGATCCCGAGACCATCCCGGTGCGAGACTGGCTGATCACCGAGCTTGCCGCTGACTTTCGCATGTTCCGCGGCCGCAAAGGCAGGAACCGTGCGGCCGAGTTGTTCCGGGCCGGGCGGCTCGCGGTGTTCCTGGACGGTCTCGACGAGATCCCCGAACCGCTACGGCCCCGAGCGCTGCAGGCACTCAGTGAACAGGCCGCTTTCCGGCTGGTGCTGCTCACCCGCACCCGCGAGCTCGCCGCGGCCGCCACCCAGCACGTCCTCGTCGGCGCCGTCGCCCTCGAACTCCTGCCGCTGCGGCCCGGCGACGCCGCCGAATACCTGCTGCGCCCCCTGAGAGAACCAGCGTCTTCAGCCTGGCAATCCGTGGCCACCGCACTCACCGGCACGGCCGACAGCCCTCTCAGCCAGGCATTGACCACGCCCCTGGTGGTCGGGCTGCTGCGCGATGTCTATCCCTCGACCGGGCAGGTCGACGAACTGCTCGACACCGCCCGGTTTCCCGAGCCGGACGCCATCATCGACCACCTGCTCGACCACGCCATCACCGCGGCCTACACCCCACGCCTTGGCCAGCCACTACCTCGCTACGCCCCCGGCACCGCCCACCGCACACTCACCCTCATCGCCCAGCACCTCCGCCAGAACACAGAACGCCCCAGCGCGCAGGACGGTAACCGGGACATCTCCTGGTGGACCATCGCGGCGTGGATACCCGGCCTGCTTCGCACGATCATCAGCGTGCTCGGGGCGATGGTCCTCAGCGGGCTCACCTTCGGTCTGGCCGGCCTCGCGGTCAGCGGGTTCCGCACCTGGCCGATCGCCTGGCTCTCCAGCGTGTTCTGGTATTCGCTGAATCTCGGCCTGCCGAGCGGCCTCGCGATCGCGCTCGCCTTCAACCTCACGATCGCGCGCGCCGGCACACCGCCGCCCGCCGGCCCCAGCGCCCGGCTGCGCAGGCTCGTTCAGGTCAGCGCGGTGGTGGCGTTCGGTATCGGGCTGTCGGTGGCGATCGGGATCGCCATCGGCGGCTGGAGCCTGAGCGTGTCCACCTTCGGATTGAACTTCGCGATCGCCTTCGGAATCACCGCCAGAACACGAGGCAGGGCCAGCCTGAGGTCACTGAATTTCAGCCGCAACCTGAGATCGGCCCGCAGGGCGAGCTCCGCGCTCCTGTTCAGCCTCATGTTCGGTGTCGGCATCGGCTTGTTCGGCACTGTCGCCTTCCTGATCCAGGGCGCGGGCGACTTGACCGCGGCCCTCATGTTCGGGCTCAAGGGCGTGCTCGCCAGTGTGGTGATCATTGCTCCGCCGATCTGGCTGACCGGAGCGTTCACCGATGTGTCCGCCGTGGAGAGCACGGAGTCGACCGGCCCGGTCGAGGCGTGGCGCGGTGACTTCCGGCTGTGGTTCGTGATGGGCATGCTGACCGGGCTCGCCAGCGGGATCAACAGCTGGCTCTCCTACCAGGAGCCCGTGTACGGGATCGGCGACGAGCAGGTGAGCCCGCTGGCGGACTGCTTGGCCGGTGGCGTGGCCATGGGCCTGGCCAGCGGCGTGATCCTCAGCCACACCTGGATGACGACCATGACCCAGATCTGGTTCGCAGCGAGGTATCGCACACCGCTACGCCTGATCAGGTTCCTCGATGACAGCCACAAGCGACACCTGTTGCGCACGGTCGGGCCGATCTTCCAGTTCCGGCACGCGATCTTCCAGGACCACCTCGCACGTTCGATGCCTGCCGCGATCAAGGCTCAGCAGCGGCTGCCGGCTCGGCACTCCGGGGAGCGCACGCCACCAGCCTGATCCTCGTGCCACTACGACGGGACCGAGTTCAGAGGGCCTTCAGACCGTCCGACGTCTCCTCGTGCCGGGCACCGCACTCGACGCACGACAGATCACCTGAGAGCCGCGCGCCGCACGCGCAGACCCAGCCCTTCACCACGGCCGGGTTGCCCGCCACGAAGGCGTGCGCGGGCACCGAGCGGGTGATCACCGAGCCGGCGGCGGCGAACGCGTGCTCGCCGATCTCGGTGCCGCACACCACGATCGTGCCGGCGCCCAGCGTGGCGCCGCGGCGGACGAGGGTGGTTTCGAGGGCGTCGCCGGTCTTCTTGACGTGCGCGCGGGGGCGCAGGTCGTTGGTGAACAGGACGTTCGGGCCGAGGAACACGTCGTCCTCGCACGTCACGCCGTCGAAGACCAACGTGCCGTTCTTGACCGTCACGTTGTTGCCCAGCACCGCGCGCGACTCGATGAACGCGCCGTCGCAGATGTTGCAGTCACGGCCGATGCGGGCGCCCGGCAGCACGTGCGCGAACGCCCACACGCGCGTGCCGTCGCCTACGTCGTCGGACTCGCACAGGCCGTGCGGGTGCACGCGAACGCCAGTCATCGCAGCGCCTCCGTCAGCGCCTCGACGACGCGGGCCTGCTGCGCCTCGGTGATCTCCGGGAACAGCGGCAGCGAGAGCAGTTCCGCGGCCGACGACTCGGCTACCGGGTACGAGCCGTCGAGGTGTGCGAACGCGCCGGTCTTGTGCAGCGGCGTCGGGTAGTGGATGCCGGCACCGATGCCCGCGGCGTGCAACGAAGACAACACGCGGTCGCGGTCCGGCACGCGCACGACGTAGAGGTGCCACACGGGCAGGTTGCCGTCCAAAACCACCGGCACCCGCACGCGTTCGACGTCGGCGAGCATCTCGGAGTAACGCGACGCGGCGGCGCGGCGGGCCTGGTTCCAGCCCTCCAGCTGGCGCAGCTTCGCGGACAGCACCACGGCCTGCAGCGTGTCGAGGCGGCTGTTGAAGCCCAGCACCGGGTGCTCGTACTTGCGCGGCGAACCGTGCTCGCGCAGCAGCCGAAGCGACTCGGCGATCGAGTCGGACGTCGTCAGCACCGCGCCGCCGTCGCCGTACGCGCCAAGGTTCTTGCCGGGGTAGAACGAGGTCGCGGCGGCCACGCCGAGGCCACCGACCGCGACGCCGTTGCGGCGTGCGCCCTGGGCCTGGGCGGCGTCCTCGACGACCGGCAGGCCGAGAGGCAGCAGCTCGACCGGCGCGGCCTGGCCGTACAAATGAACCGGCACCACGGCCTTGGTGCGCGAAGTGACCACAGAGGACACCGCAGAGACGTCGATCAGCAGCGTGTCGTCCACGCAGTCGACCAACACCGGCGTCGCGCCGCACCGGGCGACGGCCTCGGCGGTGGCGATGAAGGTGTTGGCGGGCAGGACGACCTCGTCGCCGTGGCCGACGCCCAGTGCACGCAGCGCCAGTTCGATGGCGTCGGTGCCGTTGGCGACCCCGATGGCGTGCGGAACTTCTTGGTAGGCAGCGAATTCCGACTCGAACCGGGCGACCTGGGGGCCGTTGATGAAGGCTGTCGTCTTGAGCACCTCTGCCCAGCCGTCGGCCACCTCTTCGGCCACCTGCTCGTGCTGGGCACGCAGGTCCACCAGCGGAATCTCGATCACGCGCTCTCCCCACGCAACGGGCGGGCCGGCACGCCGGCCCACGTCTCTCCTGCCGGAACGTCCTGCAGGACAACGGCTCCCATGCCGACCACGGCACCGGCGCCGATCTTGCACCCCTCGCGCACCGACGAGCCTTGGCCCAGGTACGCGCTCTCCCCGACGTGCACCGAACCCCCGAGCGAGGCGCGGCCGGCGAACGTGACGCCGTCCGACACCTCGTCGTCGTGGGTGATCAGCACGTGCGGCATGGCCACCACGTGCTTTCCAACGGACAGCGGGGTCGTGATCACGACACCCGCGAGCAGAACCGTGCCGGCGCCAACAGTTGCGCCGGACGTAACAGCCGCCGGATGAATGATGGTCGCCCATCGCTCGTCCGGCAGGTCCAACCGCCGAGCCAAGGCCAGCCGGGACAACGGCCGTCGTGCGTTCGCGATGCACATCACGACGGCCGCTTCCGGGTGATCAGCCAGAGTGGCGAGCCCGCCCAGCACGGGCACCCCGTCGATCAGGGTGCCGTGCAGGGCGGTGGAGTCGTCGAGCGCCCCGAGAGGCTTCCACGTCTCCGGGAGGAGGCGGACCGCCGCGAGAGTCTCGCGGGCGAGTCCACCTGCTCCGACGAACAGCAGTGGCCGAGGGGTCACTGGCACATCACCAACGTCACTGGAACACCACATCCACCCAGTAGTTGCCACCGTTGTAGGTCGAGGTCGGGAACCCGGACCCGGCGGTGAACACACCGGCCGACGCCGTGGCGCCCAGCGGCGGCGAGGTCACCGAGCCGAAGTAGCCGGCGTTCACCGCGTAATGACCCGTGGTGGTCGTGTACGAGGCCACGTACGTGGTCCCGGCCGTGATCGACACCGGCGAGGAGAACGTCAACGTCTGCCAGCCCGACTCCGTCTCACCGGAGAACGTGCCGGTCGCAAGGCGCTGACCGTCCGCCGACCAGAGCGATCCAGTGTGGGTGCCGGTGTTGCCGGCGCCCTTGTAGAACTTCACACCGGTGATCTGGCCGTTGGCCGTGGACGTGAACTTCACGCCCAGCTCGTACGCACCGTTGTCATCAGCCGAAGTTACCGTCGGAACGGTCGCCGCGCTGAACAACGAACACGGACAGGTTTGCGTCGTCGCCGAGGTGAACGACCAGGTGACGGGGTTCGCCATCATGTTGCCGAACGTGTCGGACATCTTGACGCTCACCGAGTACGCGGTGGACGCGGCGAACCTGGCGGCCGGCGTGAACGTGACCATCCTGCTGTCCGGCGAGAGCGCCAGCGTGCCGGCGATCTTCGCGCCACCGGGGTCGGTGACGGTGAACTGGGCGCCGTTCAGGTCAACGGCCTCGTCGAACGACGCGGTGACCGCGGACGTCAGGTCCACTTCGGACGCTCCGGACAGCGGGGTGTGCGACTGCAGCACCGGTGCCACGTTGTCGGCGTTGGGCTGGTAGACCACGTCGACCCAGTAGTTGCCGGAGCCGTAGGTCATCGTCGGGAACCCGGAGCCCGGCTGGAACACGCCGTTCTGCTCCTGCGGTGCCGTCAGCGGACCCGAGTTCACCGCACCGGTCGAGAAGTACCCGCCGTTCACCGCGTAATGGCCGGTGGTGGTCGTGTACGACGCGGTGTAGGTCTGCCCGGCGCTGACGATCAGCGGTTGCGCGAACGTCAGCGTCTGCCAGCCGCTCGCGGTCTCACCGGAGAACGTGCCAGTCGCGAGCCGCTGACCGGAGGCGTTCCACACCGAACCCGTGTGCGTGCCGGTGTTGCCCGTGCCCTTGTAGAAGCGGACACCGGTGATCTGGCCGGACTGGGTCGGGCTGAACCGGACCCCGAGCTCGTACGCGCCGGTGTCGTCGGACGACGTCACCGCGGGCACGGTCGCGGTGCTGAACAGCGAACACGGACAGGTCGCCGTGGTCGTGGTGGTGAAGCCCCACTCCGCGGGCGTCGGCATCGCGATGCCGTTGACGTCCGCGATGCCCACGCGCGCCTGGTAGCGCGTGCCGGGCACGAGCTTGCCGGACGGCGTCCACGTGACCGTCTTCTGATCACCGGACAACGACACCGAGCCGGAGAGCTTGCCGCCCTTCGGGTCCGTCAGCCAGATCTGCGCCGACGCGGGGTCGACCGGTTCGCTGAACGTTGCCGTCAGCGTGCTCTGCAGACCCACGTTCGTCGCGTCCACGGCCGGCGTGCGGTTCGTGATCGACGGCGGCGTGGTGTCACCGTTCAGGCCGTTGCGGTAGATGACGTCGACCCAGTAGTTCGTCGCGTTGTACGACGAGGTCGGGAACCCGCCGCCACTGCCGTAGCGGTAGACGCCGTTGCCGCCGTCCACACCGTTCTGCAACGCGTGCAGCGACTGGTAGTCCGCGCCCTGGCCGTTGAAGTAGCCGGAACTCACGGAGTAACGACCGTTCGGGGCGTAGTACGACACGACGTAGGTCGTGTTCGCCTGCACCTGGACCGGCGAGGCGAACATCAGCTTCTGCCAGCCGGACGTGGTTTCAGCGGTGAACGTGCCCTGGGCCAGCAGCTGGCCCGTGGAGGTCCACAGCGAGCCGGTGTGCGTGCCGGTGTTGCCGCTGCCCTTGTAGAAGCGGACGCCGAGCACCTCGCCCTTGCCGTCGAAGCGGACCTTGGTGCCGAGCTCGACCTGGGTGGTGTCACCCGCGTCGATCACGGCGGGGGCCGCGAAGTCGTCCCAGATCGTGCACGGGCAGGTCGCCGGTCGCGGCGAGCCGGTCGTGAACGTCCAGTTCGCCTGCGACGACATGTTGTTCGACGCGTCGGCCGCCTTCATCGTCACCGTGTAGGCCGTCGCGGCCGCGAGCGGTGTGGACGGCGTGAAGGTGATCGTGCGGGCGTCGTTCGAGATCGTCTTCGTGCCGGTGACCGCGCCGGAGGGGCCGGTGACCGTCACCTGCGCCGAGCTCAGCGTGACGTTCTCGTCGAACGTGCCGGACACCGTGGTGTTCAGCGCGACCGAGCCGGCGTTGGACACCGGGGACATCGCGGTCTGGATCGGCGCGCGGGTGTCGGGACCGGGGTCCGTCGCCCACACCACGTCGACCCAGTAGTTGGTGTTGTCGAAGCTGTTGTTCGGGAAGCCGGCGCCGAAGCGGAACACGCCGTTCGGTCCGTCCACACCGGACTTCAGGCCGGTGACCGGTTCCATGTACGCCTGCTGGTTGAAGAACCCGCCGGTGTCGTACGCGAAGTGGCCGGTCGGCGTGAAGTACGACACCACGTAGGTGGTGTTCGCGTTCACCGCGATCGGTGACGGGAAGAGCAGCGTCTGCCAGCCCGTCGGCGACTCGTTGGTGAACGTGCCGGTGGCGAGCAGGTCGCCGTTGGCCGCCCACAGCGAACCGGTGTGGGTGCCGGTGTTGCCGGTGCCCTTGTAGAACTTCACGCCGCGGACGTACCCGTTGCTCGCGGCCCTCCACTTCACGCCGAGCTCGAGCTGCGAGCTGTCGTCGGCGGAGGCGACCTTCGGGACCTCCTGGCCGGAGAACATGCCGCACGGGCAGGTGCGGGCGGCCACGTTCGGCGCGGCCTGCACGGGCGTGGACAGGTTCAGCGAGTCGTCGACCGCGCGGACCCGCAGTGCCGCGGCCCCGGACTGCGACGGCGTGTAGGTGTAGCTCCACGTCGTCTGACCGGCCTGCCAGTTGGCGTAGTGCCAGCGGGTGCCGCCGTCGGTGGAGACCTCGACGCCCGCCACGCGGCCGGACGCGTCGATCGCCGTGCCGCTGAAGGTGTAGGGCTGGCCGACCGTGGACTGCGCCGGCAGGGTCGTGATCTGCACGCCGGGCGCCGCGTTGTCGTTGATGGCGCCGGAGATCACGAGCTGGTCGGCCGCCCACAGCTGGTAGGGCTGCACGCCCATGTCCGCGAGGAAGTTGACGGTCGCCTGCTTGATCCGCTTGTCCGAGGTCGGGGTGTTGGTGAGGAACGCGTGTTCGTCGTCCACGCCCCACGCCCACTGCACTGTTCCCGCGCCGAACACCAACGCACCGGAAGGCGCGCGGTAGTAGGTGATCGCGTGGGTCTCGGGCCCGCTGCCGTACTCGTCGCCGTAGTTCTTCAGTCCGTAGTAACCGTCGAGGTTGACCGTGGTGCGCGACATCTGCGCGACGCCGGCGGGCTGGAAGCCGTTGTCGTACACGGTGTTCCACTCGTAGCCCAGGGTGCCGGGCTGGAAGGTGTACGTGCTGCCGGACGCCAGGTTCGGCAGGTCGGTGTTGCGCCAGAGCCGCATCTTGCCGTACGCGGCCGGCACCTGCAGCGAGTCGTCACGGCGTCCGTTGACGGTGAACATGTTGCCCAGCAACGCGTTCTCCGGCCTGCCGCCGTCCTGCGGCGGGCTGTAGCGCGGGTCGCGCCAGGTGCCGGTCCAGTCGCTCAGGCCGTCGTTCTGGGTTCCCTTGGTCTCCTTGAAGCAGGCGATGGTGCGCCAGTCCGTCTGCGAGGAGTCGATGCTCTTCTCGTAGCGGGTCTTCCAGAAGATCTCGTTGCCGGTCAGGAACGCCATGTGCACGCCCGCGTCCCGGGCCGCCAGCACGTTCGCCATCTGCTCGTTCGACCAGTACTCGTCGTGGCCGACGGCCATGAAGACCTTGTGGTTCTTGATCAGGTGGCCGCGCCGCGCGGAGTCCACATCGGTCGTGTAGCTCAGGTCGTACCCGTTGCGTTCCAGGAACCTCAACATCGGGTACTCGGCGTTGAAGATGAAGTTCTCGTCGCCGTCGCCACCGGTGTAGGGGCGGTTGTAGCTGACCTTGTACGAGCTGCCGCCCTGGCCGGGACCGTCACCGAAGTAGAGGCTGTTGCCGCCGTAACGGTTGTAGGCGACCCAGGTGGCGTCGGAGGTCTGGAAGAACACCTTCGACTGCGAGCTGTCGTCGCGGACGACGAACGCCATCTCGTTCTCGGCACCGGTGTCGTTGCGCGTCATGCGCACGTAGTAGATGCCGGAGACCGCGGTGGACGGGATGTTCCAGGTGACCGACACGGCCCAGTTGCCGCAGTCGATGAGCGCGGTCGGCGCGTCCCGCAGACATGGTGGCTGGTTCTGCGGTGTGTTCCGGTTGACCGTGCCCATGTACCGGGCGCCCTTGCCGTTGTACCAACCCATCCGGTAGATGTCGAGCTTGTACGAGGAGGCGGACGTCAGCATCTTGAAGCTGACGGTCTGTCCCACGTTGTAGCTGATGTCCGTTGTGTACCCGAGGATCGCGTCGTCGCGGTACTGGGCCTGCCAGTTGTCCGCGCCGGGCTGCGTGTTCTCGCAGGCGACCTTGTTGGTGACCGGGAAGTCACACGGAGCGGCGTTGGCGTTGGGGGCGTTGAAGACCCCCAGCACGAACAATGTGGATGCGACTAATGCCGTGATCACAAGCACCCGCACGAGACGCGACTGCTGAGCCACCATTGGGTTTCACCTCTCGAACGGAAGTTACCGTGTGTGATCCGAGCACTACGCTGGACAGCACAGGGCTGCTACTCCGAACGTCGGCGATCTCGGGAAAACTGTTACGTGTCAACACAAAAATGTTCCGGTGCAACCTGAATCTTTACTTTTCAACCACGGACGGTCAGATGGGATGTGTGGAGAGTTTCCGACAACGCTGACACGACGGTGTCCTGTTCGGACTCGGTCATGTCGTGGAACAGCGGGAGAATCAGCGTCCGGGCCGTGAAGGCCTCCGTCACCGGCAGCGGGGAGCTGGGGTGACCCTCGTAGGCGGGTTCGAGGTGTGACGCCATGATTCCGCGCCGTGCCGACACTCCGCGTTCGGCAAGGCCCGCAAGGATTTCCTGGCGGTCCGGCGCACCTTCGGGCAGCCAGACCCAGAACGACTGGTAGTTAGTCGTGCCGTACTCCGGGTCACGAACCGCGGTGACGCCGGAGCCGTCGAGCAACTCGTGGTAGCGCGCGGCCAACTCCCGGCGACGAGCGATGATCGCGTCCAATTTGGACAACTGCACCAAACCGACCGCGGCCTGGATGTCGGTCATCCGATAATTGAATGCCGTCTCCAGGTACTGCTCGATGACGGCCGAACCACCGTTGTGGCGATCCGCCGCGGAGACGCTCATCCCGTGCTCTCGCAACCGCTTGAGCCGAACGGCCCAGTCGGCGTCGTCCGTTGTGACCATGCCGCCCTCACCGGTGGTGAGGAGCTTGCGCGGGTGGAACGACCAGGCGGCCAGCAGTGCGTTGGTGCCGACCGGCTTGCCCCGGTAGGTGGAGCCGGCGGCGCAGGCCGCGTCCTCGATCACGACGATGCCGCGCGGTTCGCACAACGCCTTGAGCGCGTCGACGTCCGCGGGCACGCCGGCCTGGTGCACCACCATGACCGCGCGAGTTCGTTCGGTGAGAACCGGTTCCACTGTGGACGCGCTGAGGTTGCCGGTCTCCGCCTCGACGTCGGCGAACACGGGGGTCGCGCCGGTGTAGCGGACGGCGTTGGCGGTCGCGATGAACGACAGCGACGGCACCACGACCTCGTCACCGGGCCCGATGCCGAGCAGGTGCACCGCGAGATGCAGCCCCGTGGTGCAGGACGACACGGCGACACCGTGCCCGGCTCCGACGGACGCCGCGAACTTCTCCTCGAACTCGCGGACCCGCGGGCCCTGCGCGACCCAGCCGGACCGGACGGCCTCGGCGGCGGCGAGCGCTTCTTCCTCACCGAGCAACGGCCGCATAACCGGAATCACAGCTCTACCTCTTCACTGGCGGTCTCGGCGTCTGCAAGTACCACCAACCCATGATCAAACCGCCGCTACCTACTACCAACCTGTTCGACGGCGGACGAACAGGTTGGTAGTAGGAAAGTGCTTGTTGATGTTGGGTTGGTGGTACTTGCAGACGCTTTTACTGGGTGCGGCTGGGGGCGCGGCCGACCTGGGGGTGTCGGCGGCGGCCGCAGCCGCGGTCTGGCGATGTCAGGCGGACTCCGCGGCGGCCTTCTCGGCACGCCACCACGCGACGAGGTCGCGCAGTCCGCCGTCCATCCCGATCTCGGGCTTCCACCCGAGCTCGGTGGCCGCGAGGCTGATGTCGGCGAGCCGGCGCGTCACGCCGTTCACCTTGCGCTCGGGGCCGTGCTCCAGCGGCAGGTCGGAGTCCATCGCGGCGAGGAGCGCGAGGGCGAGCTCCTTGAGCGAGGTCTCCTTGGAAGACGCGATGTTGTACACCGTGTCCGTGACCGGCGCCTTCGCGGCGAGGATGTTCGCGCGGGCGATGTCGTGCACGTGCACGAAGTCCATCGTCTGGGCACCGTCACCGAAGATGAGCGGCGACTTGCCGTCGACGATGCGCTCCATCCAGCGGATGAGCACCTCGGTGTACAGGCCGTGCACGTCCATCCGCGGGCCGTACACGTTGAAGTAGCGCAGCGCCACGTAGTCGAGGTCGTACATGGCCTTGAAGCTGCGCAGCATGCCCTCGTTGAACGCCTTCGCGGCGCCGTAGAAGGTGTCGTTGTTGTACGGGTGGTGCCGTTCGTTGGTGGGGAACGACTCCGCGAGCCCGTAGATCGACGCCGACGACGACGCGATGACCTTCTTCACCCCGGCGGCCGCGGCGGCCTCCAGGATCGTGAACGTGCCGTCGACCAGGCACTCCAGCGCGAGGCGCGGTTCCTCGGCGCACTGCGTGATGCGAATCGCGGCGAGGTGGAAGACGAGGTCCTTGCCCTCGGTCAGCTCCCGCACGAGCGCCTTGTCGTTGATGTCGCCTTCGACGATGCGAACGACACCGGACTCCAGGGCGCCGGCCAGGTTCTCCCGGCGGCCGCGCACGAAGTTGTCCAGCACGACGACCTCGGCCGCGCCGGCCTCGACGAGCTGGTCCACCACCGAGGAGCCGATCGTGCCCGCACCACCGGTGACGAGCGCGCGCTGGCCGGTGATCGGCTGGGCCAATTCCTTCTGGGCCGACATCAAGAAACCTTGCCTTCAACTTGTTGAACAGGAACGAAAACCCCACCGGTGCGCAACGACTCCGAGGCCGCCTCCAGCACCGCCAGCACGCGCAGACCCGCGCGGCCGTCGGTCAGGGGCGGGCGCTTCTCGGTGATGGACGCCGCGAACTCGGCCATCATCGTGCGCAGCGCCTCGCGCTCCAGCAACGCCGGCGCGACCATGTCGCCCGTGCGGTAGGAGATCGTGCGCTGTTCCTTGGAGTGGTCGACGCCCCGGTCGTAGATGGACAGCCGCTGGGACGGGTTGTTGTCGTCCCACACCACCGTGCGCTGCGAACCGCCGATGACCATCGTGCGGATCTTGGTCGGCGACAGCCAGTTGACGTGCACGTGCGTGATCGCCCCGTTGGACAGCCGGACCGTGAGGTGACCGACGCACGCGACGCCCGCGCCGATCGGGTCGGAGCCGTGCGCCGCGACCTCGACCGGGTACACGTCATCGGGCAGGATCGCCTCGAAGATCGACAGGTCGTGCGGGGCGAGGTCCCACAGCACGTCCACGTCCGGCTGCACCAGACCCAGGTTGATCCGCACCGAGTCGATGTACTGGATGTCGCCGAGCTCACCACCGCGGATGATCTTGCGCAGGTGCTGCACGGACGAGGTGTACGCGAACGTGTGGTCCAGCATCAGGGTGAGGCCGCGCTGTTCGGCGGTCTCGACGAGCTTGCGGCCGTCCTCGAAGTTGGCCGCGAGCGGCTTCTCCACCAGGACGTGCTTGCCGGCCTCCAGTGCCGCCAGGGCGACGGGCAGGTGGGTGGCGGCGGGGGTGGCGATCGCGACGGCGTGCACCTCGGGGTCGGCGAGGACCTCGTCCAGCGATGCGGTCGCGCGGACGGTCGAGTACTCGCCGAGCACGCGCTGAGCACGTGAAACGTCGAGGTCGCACAGGTATCTGAGTCTGAGTTCGGGCGTGGCCTGGGCGTTGCGAACCAGGTTCGGCCCCCAGTAGCCCGCACCGATGACGGCAATGCCAATCACAGGAGTCTTCTCCATCAGTAGGCCCCCTGGCCGCCGAAGACGGCCCGGAAGGTCTTCCACATGATCACGAGGTCGAGGGCGAGCGACCAGTCCTCGACATAGCGCAGGTCGAGGCGGATCGACTCCTCCCACGAGAGATCGCTCCGGCCGCTCACCTGCCACAAACCGGTCAGACCGGGCTTCACCAGCAGGCGGCGCCGCACGTCCGAGGAGTACTTCGCGGTCTCCTCCGGCAGCGGCGGGCGCGGGCCCACGAGCGACATGCTGCCCGCGAGGACGTTGAACAGCTGGGGCAGCTCGTCGATCGAGTACCGGCGCAGGAACGTGCCGACCTTGGTGATGCGGGGGTCCTTCTTCATCTTGAACAGCAGGCCGTGGCCTTCGTTGGCGCCTGCCAGCCTGGCGCGCAACGCGTCGGCGTTGGTGACCATCGTGCGGAACTTGATGATCGTGAACGGCGCGCCGCCCTTGCCGACCCGCTTCTGGCGGTAGAAGACGGGACCGCGGCTGTCGATCATCACGAAGGCCGCGACGGCGAACATCAGTGGTGCGAGCAGGAGCAGGAGGACGAACGCGCCGACGCGGTCGACGACCTCCTTGACCAGGCGGCGGAAGCCGCTCAGAGCAGGTTCGCTCACCCGCAGCAACGGCATGCCGAGCACGGCGCTCATGTGCAGACGGGGGCCGGCGACCTCCATGAGGCCGGGCGACACGACCATCTCGGCACCGGAGCCCTCCAACGCCCACGCGAGCTGCTGGAGACGGCGAGGTGTCCAGTAGGCGTCGGGCGTGACGGCGACGATGCGGTAGCCACCGCGGCGGACGTGCTCGGCGAGCTCGCGGAGCTGGCCGACGACGGGCACGCCGTCGACCTCGGTACCGGAGCGGCCGCGGCCGTCGATCGTGCAGATCGCGTCCACGCGCCAGCCCAGGTGGGCGACGCGGCGCGTGCGGCTGATGAGGTCCTCGACGGTGTCCAGGTTGCCGGCGGCGAGGACGGAGAGCAGGAAACGGCCTTCACTGCGGCCGCGGTGCAGCGGGCGGCGCAGGAGGTAACGCATGGGGAACGCGACCAGGGCGATCGCGGGGACTACGACGAAGATCCACAGGCGGGCGCCGGGGATGTCGACGGCGAGCGCTCCGAGGCCGAGCGCCACGACGGCACCGAACAAACCCCGGCCGAGTCTTCGGAACTCCTCGGCACCTTGACCGAGAACCGTCGGCGTCCACACGCGGTTGATCGCGAGCGAACCGACGACGACAACTACTGTGAGTATGTCGAGCAGGGCAAGGGAAAGCGGGCCGAAAGCGGCATGTCGCATGCTCATGACGGCACCGATGGCGATGACGACCAGGACAATGGTCAGCACATCGGCGGTGATCACGGCATAGCGGTAGCGGCTCTCCCAGCGGGCAACAGGTGGGTGCGTCTGTCTGTGTTCCGACAGAGGATTGAGCGTGGAGCGCAGCCCGTTGACGTCACGGGCAGCGCGGACCTGCTCACTCATCGTTCTGATCTCCCCGGCTCAGCGGCGATTCCGGACGTGCACGTACGCAGGTCACCCCGAGGACCTTGAATCTTCGATCTCCGGCAAGGCCCACATTCAGGCTCGGCCGCCGAAGCTCGCAACCGGTGATTCGCCCCGTCCGGCATCCGCGTTACAGGCTCTGGAAAAAAGTTTCCCCGAAGCGCGAATACCGGACGTGATCCAGGTCTCACCGTCTTGAAACCGTGGCGACGCAAGACGATTCCGCGTGTCCACAAGGGACATAAAGGTTACGTATGGCGCGGCGGAATCGTTCAGAAGAGGTCTTCAGGCCCTAGACCGATCGACTGCGATTGTGCATGTACTTACCGCTGAACGGAGTAATGAGCTACGGCCGAACGGAAATGCGAACCTCGTCACCGTTGACAACCACAACGTCCCCTGCGCGCAACTGTGCGCCGCGCCGCACCTCGACAGCGCCGTTGACGTGGACTTCCCCGTCCTCGATGAGCTCCTTCGCGTGCCCGCCGTCCTCCGCGAGCTGAGCCAGCTTGAGGAACTGTCCTAGCCTGATCGGCTCTTCGGAGATCTCGACCGTCCGCATGAGCCACATCATCCCAGTAGGGCGCGCCCCACCGCTCGCTCGGGGGCACACACCAGCGCGTACGGGTGAAGTCGTTGACAGGCTTGAAGCATGAAAACTTCGAGGGGGTACGTCGCCTGGTTGGCGGTGTCCGGGATGGTCTGCATCGCGATAACGATCTTCGCGGCGAGCGCCTACGTGACTTTGGACATGAGTCAGGCGCGGCCGGAGTTACGTGGTTCGGTCCATTACGGCCTGCTTGTCGCGCACATCTTCACCGGAACGGTCGCGGTCCTGGCGGGTGTCTCGCAGTTCTGGCCGGGACTGCGCAGAAGGCATCCGCGGGTCCACCGGATCATGGGTCGCGTGTACTTCGCCGCCGTGTTGCCGTCGTCGTTGCTCGGCATCATCTGCGCCCAGCTGTCGCTGTACGGACTGGCCACGTCGGGGCCGCTGACGGTGCTGTCCGTGCTGTGGTTCGTCAGCGCGGTCTACGGGCTGAAAACCGCACGGCGGCGCCAGTTCGGCGAACACCGCATCTGGATGATCCGCGGTTTCGCACTCACCGGCGCCGCCGTGACGGGTCGCCTTTGGGGCTTGCTGCTCGGCGCACTCGTGCCCGACGGGGACGGGCTGCTCATCTTCGCCACCGCGAACTGGCTGTCGTTCGTGGTGAACCTGCTGGTGGCCGAGTGGTGGATCCAGTCGCGGGGTTACACCCGGACCTTGCCCTCCGCAGCGTTGAGTCCCAGCATCTCGAGCAGGTCAGCGCAGTCGAGCGCGTTCGTGGCGTGACAGGCCACGGTGCGTGCCGCCTTGCTGTTCTGAATCGTGCTGTGCTCCTTTTCCAGAGCCTTGGCCTCGGCGAAGGTGCCGGTTTCAGGCTCGGCGATCGCGGGACGCGCCCAAGTCATGTCTTGCCTGCTTCCGCATCGGGGGATGTGGTCATCATGACAAGTGGGTGCCCGAAACGCCAGATCTAGTGCTTTCTGTAATCATCCACCCACGGAGAGTGCAACAGCCTCCGCAATGCAGAAAGCGTTTTCCAGACAAGATCTTGATCGAATTGTCACCGGAATTTCGGCTTCACCGGCCGTATCGCAGCACCGACTCCACTTCGGTCACAAATGCAACCAGCCTTTCACCGTCCACATCGTCCGGCGTGGGACCGTCCACCGCGAGCCGTTGCAGCGCAACGGAAGTAGTGGCACTTTCCCGCGCCAGGCGGCGGAATCCGAACGTGGCCTCGTAAAGCGACACCGCGGTGGCCAGCGCGGCCAAAGTCGTTGCGGCGAAACCCCACATGGCCCGGCGCGGCCCGTCCGCCATGCCCACGGCCGCGGCGGCAGCGGCGGCGATGAAGAGGGCCGCGGCGATCGCGACCGTCCACGTGCGCGCCGCGGAATACCGCTTGCGGCCGCGTTCGAAGTGGTCGAGCCGGTCCTGGAAGCGGTGGCGCAGATAGGCTTCCACGAACTGGCCCTCGCGCTGCTTCACCGGCACCGGCGCGGGTGCGGGTGCCGGTGCGGCCGGCTTTTCCGCGACCTCGTTCACGACGGCTTCCTTCTCGGTCGACGTGCTCATGTCCGCACCACCTCGTGCTTGCGGTCGCTCACCGCGGCCTCCAGATCCGCCACCCGGTCCAGCCGCGCCTCCTCGGAGGCCGGTGCCGGGGCGGCGAGGTGGGCGAAGTACAGCGCCCGCAGGCGTTCCGCGCGGGAGCGGGCGGTCAGGTACTTGTCGAGCGACTCGCGCTTGCGGGCCACGATCGTGATGGCCGCGGCGAACGCGCCACCGGCCACGACGAGCACCCCCGGCCACGGCGTGTCCTTGAGCCAGATCTGCAGCGCGGCGCACACCGTGGTGGTCAGCCCGCCCGCGATCGCCAGCACCGCGGTGAGCCGGTAGCGGTTCTGCTCGACCTCGGCCTGCGCGTCGAGTTCCTGGAACGCCGGTGCGACGACCTGGTTGGCGTCGTGGATGGCGTCGGCGAGCGCCGGGTACGCGACGACGAAGCCGGGGTCGACGAGCGGCCGCGCTTCCGGCGCGCGGTACCGGACCTTGGGCCAGATCCGCGGCGGCTTGACGGGCTTCTCCTTGCCCAGCAACCGTTCCAGCGCGGTGACGGCTTTGCCGGCGCCCTCGTCGACGTGGACGATGAAGATCTTGCCGCTGCGCACCAGCACCGCGAGGTCGCCGGTGAGGTCACCGGTCGCGATGCGGTCCGCGAGGCCTCCGGTGCCGGCGAGCACCAGCAACGGGTTGTCGCCGCTGAGGTGGTCGACGACCTCCCTCTCGCTCTCGCCTCCGACGACGAGCGCGATCACCGGCTTCTTGTGCCGGACGGCGTCGATCGTGCGGAACAGCACCGGTGTCGCGTCCGTCCACTCCGAACCGGGGACGATGACGGCGACGCTGTGGTTGGGTTCCAGCGCGATCTGACCGTTGGTGGAGGTTTCGGTGAGGTCGTGCACCTTGCTGCTGGGGGCGACACCGATGACGACGGGCCAGCGTTGCTCGCACGCCTGCAAAGCCATGCCCAGCAAGTGGACAACGCCTCTGTCGGTGCCTTCGGTGACGAACACCGCGCCGTTGCGGGCCGCGGTCACCACGACGGATCTGAGCACCGGCAACAACTTCGCGGCGAGATCCGTCTCGATGTCTTCCGTGGAGCCGAAGACCGAGATCACCGCGCGACCTCGGGGCAAGCCGAGGGCCTTCGGTTTGATGTCGGCGTCCGGCTGGGACAGCCGTTTGACTGTCGGGCCGCCTGCTGTGGGCATGCCGCGCACCATAACGCCGTGATCGATGGAGGACCAGAGCCCGTTAGACCTCATCCTCTTCGTCGAGCGGGACTTCCTGGCGTTGTTCGAAGGCGTCCGCCTCGTTCGCCTCCAACGGCGTCTCCGCCGTCTCGACAGGCTCGTGCGGAACGACCTCCTGCTGCTGCTCCTGCACGTCCGCTTCAGGTGCTTCGGGGTTCATGGCGTGCGGTTTCCCTGCGCGACGCCCTTCCACACCTGCCTGGTCAGCTCGTCGAGGTCGCTCAGGCCCGGCAGGACGATCTCGGCCCCGGCGTCGCGGAGGTCCTGCTCGCTGCTTCGCCCGGTGGCGACGGCCACGAGCCGCACACCCGCCGTGGTGGCCGCGTAGACGTCGTGCGGGGTGTCGCCGACGAGCACGACCTCGTCCGGTGTGAAGAGCCGGAGGTGTCGCGCGCGGTCGCGGGCGAACGTCACGAGCGCGGCGCGGTCCGCGTGGTCGTCGCCGAACGCGCTCACCTCCCAGTCGACGAGGTGGGCGAGCCCGAACGCCTCCAGCTTGATCCGCGCGACGCTCTTCAGGTTCGCGGTCAGCACGCCCTGGTGGACGCGCGGGTCGGCGGCGAAGTGTTCGAGCGCCTTCAGGGCTCCTGGCAGCACCTCGGCGTGGCCGGGCAGGTCCGCGCGGCGCGTCTCGAAGGAGTTCGCGAGGGCGTTGGCCAGCAGCTGGGACGCCTCCTGCGTGTGTTCGATGTCGTGCTGACGGAGGATCTCCGCGATGACGTCCAGTTCGGTGCGTCCGCCGAGGTCGACCGGGCCGTTCAGGTCCCTCCCGAACGCGTCCAGGAACGCCTGCCGGTACATCAGCTTGCCGAAGCCGCGCGCCGAGATCAGCGTGTTGTCGATGTCCCACAGCACCAGCAGTTCGGGCCCGGTCATCGGACCACCACCCCTCAACCCGTAAAATGCCTGCTCATGACCTCGATCGACCCCGCAGAGCTGGAAGTCTGCCTGCGCGTGCTTGCCCAGGTCGAGGACCTGCCCGCCGAGCACGACGACGCGGTGCGCGTCCGCCGGGCCACCGCGAAGATCTTCAAGGCCGCGAAGAAGTTCCGGAAGTCCGAGCGCAAGGCCGCCATCGTGGCCAACGACCGGGCCGTCACCGCGCTGACCGCCACCGGGTCGCCGGACCGCATCGACGACGAGACGCAGGGCCTTCCGCTGGTCTCGACCGCCACCGGCGCCACGGCGGGCACGCTGCTGCGCGCGCGGTCCTGCTACACGTGCCGCAAGCGGTTCGTCGAGGTGGACGCCTTCTACCACAACCTGTGTCCCTCGTGTGCCGCGTTCAACCACGGCAAGCGCGACGCCCGCACGGACCTGACCGGCCGCAACGCCCTGCTGACCGGTGGCCGCGCGAAGATCGGCATGTACATCGCGCTGCGGCTGCTGCGTGACGGTGCGCACACCACGATCACCACCCGGTTCCCCAAGGACGCCGCGCGCCGGTTCGCCTCGATGCCCGACGCCGCCGACTGGATCGACCGGCTCAAGATCGTGGGCATCGACCTGCGCGACCCGGCCCAGGTGCTCGCGCTGGCGGACGAGGTGGCCGCGCACGGCCCGTTGGACGTGCTGATCAACAACGCCGCCCAGACCGTCCGCCGCTCCGCCGGTGCGTACGCGCCGCTGGCCGTCGCCGAGCACGAGGCGCTGACCGGTGACGCGCGCCGGCCCGAGCTGATCTCGTTCGGCGGCCACGGCCAGCTGGCGTTGCCCGGCACCGCGGTCCCCGAGGCGCACTCGGTGACGACGCTGGCGCTGATGGCGGGGTCCAAGGACATCGACGCGGGCGGCCTGGTGCCGGACACCACGGCGACCAACTCGTGGATCCAGAACGTCGACGAGGTCGACCCGGTGGAGCTGCTGGAAGTGCAGCTGTGCAACTCCACGGCGCCGTTCCTGCTGATCTCGCGGCTGCGCGCCTCGATGGCGAAGAGCGCGTTCCGGCGCAAGTACGTGGTGAACGTGTCCGCGATGGAAGGCCAGTTCTCCCGCGCCTACAAGGGTTCCGGGCACCCGCACACGAACATGGCCAAGGCCGCGCTGAACATGTTGACGCGCACGAGCGCCGAGGAGATGCTGCAGTCCGACGGCATCCTGATGACCGCCGTCGACACCGGCTGGATCACCGACGAGCGCCCGCACCCGATGAAGATGCGGCTCGCCGACGAGGGCTTCCACGCCCCGCTGGACCTGGTCGACGGCGCCGCGCGGGTGTACGACCCGATCGTGCGCGGTGAGGCCGGCGAGGACCTGTACGGGTGCTTCCTGAAGGACTACGCGCCTTCCAATTGGTGAAACACGCGTCCGAGGTACCCGTCGGACGCGCCCGAACGAGCCCTTTCGTCACCGGACAGGTCTATTCGACCACGTGTTCGAGTACCCATTTGTCATGAGGACTGTGTGGCGGGGAGCACTTCGGTTCGGCATGACGACGATGACGGTGCGGCTGGTGTCCGCGTCGACCGAACATCGCAGCAGGGTGCACCTGGTGCACCGCGAGGACAGCGGGCGCGTGCGGCACCAACAGGTGTGCGGCGAGTGCTCGTTACGGCTGACACCGGACGACATAGGCCGCGGCTACGAGCTCGAGGACGGCCGCATCGTGCAGATCGACCCGCACTCGTTGCCCGCGCCCGAGGACGGCGTGATCGACGTGCAGCAGTTCGCGCCGGTCAGCGATCTGGACCCGATCGCGTTGCACCGCAGCTACTACGTCGAGCCGGACGACCTGGCGGTGCGGTCGTACGTGCTGCTGCGGGAGACCCTGGAGCGCACCAAGACGGCAGCGATCGTGAAGTTCGCGTTGCGCGGCAGGGAGACCTTGGCCGCCATGCGGGCGCAGCACGGTGTGATCGTGCTGCACACGTTGCTGTGGCCTGACGAGGTGCGCGAGCCGCACTTCGCGTTCCTGCACCGGGACACCGAGGTGCGGACCGGCGAACTGGCGGCCGCGGCGGCGTTGGTGCGGGCGCAGACGCGTCCGTTCAAGCCGCACGACTACCCGAACACGCACCACGAGGCACTGCTGTCGTTGGTGGAGGCGAACGTCTGAGACCTGGTGGTGCGGGCGGACGACGCGCGTACCGGGGATGAACGCGGGTCGTCCGCCCGTGCCGCCAGGGACAGCTAACATCGGCAGCCATGCTCGCCAGCCCGTCCGATCTCGTCGACCTGCTCGAATGCGAGCACCGGAGCCACCTGGCACGTGACGAACGGCGTGGCGACCCCGATGAGCTGCACCGCGAGGCCGCTCGGACGGCCGCGGAGACGCACTCCGGCGCGGACCTGGTCGAGAACGCCGTGTTCTTCGACGGCGTGTTCCACTGCTCGGCCCAGACCCTCGTTCGCACGCCCGAGGGTTATGAGCCGTGCGAAGAGGTCCAGGAGGCCACGCCGCTGGCCGTGTTGTCACTGACCGCGGCGGCGCAGGCGCTGGGTGCCGAGCGCGCGCACCTGATCATCGACGGCCGGCGCACGTCGTTCCGGATCGCCGACTTCGCCCCGTTGCTGGAGCGGCTCAAGGCGCGGCTCGCGAAGCCCTCACCTGCGCCGCAGCGGTCGTGGGGCGATGTGCGGGCCGCGTGCAACGGGTGCCGGTTCGCCCGCCACTGCGCGTCCGGTCGGGAGGAGGCGCGGGACCTGTCGCTCGTGGCCGGGCTCCGGGCGGACCAGCGGCGGAAGCTGGTTTCCGCCGGCATCGACACGATCGACGCGCTCGCGAAGACCGACGAACGGCCCGCCACCCTCTCCCCCGCGAGCTTCACCGCGCTGGCCGCGCAGGCGCGGTTGCAGGTGGAGCAGGAACGCACCGGGGTGATGAGCTACGAGGTCGTGGCGCCGGAAGCGCTGCAGAACCTGCCGGAGCCGGCCGAGGACGACGTGTTCCTCGAGGTGGACGGCGACAGGTTCCGCACGCCCGGCTGGGAGGGCACGTTCGCGGAGTTCGTCGAGCGCACGCCGACCGGCACGGTGTACCACTTCACGCCGCACGACCTGGCGGGACGGGCGGCGCGCACGGCGACGCTGGAGTCCGAAGTGGACGAACTCGTGCGGCGGTGCGTGGATCTGGGTGCGCTGACCCGGCGGGTGATCAGGGTGTCCACTCGGGAGTACACGCTGCAGGCGCTGAAACCGTTGCTGGACGACGAGATCCCCACTCGGGGTGTCCGTGATCTGCTGGAGGGGATCAAGCGCGAGCACGGCGTCGAGACCGCGGTGCGCGAGGAGCGGGACGAGGCCGCGCTGGAGAAGGCGGCGGAGCGGGCGCGCCGGATGGCCGCGTTGACCGAGCCGTTGCTCGCCGAGGGGCACGCGTTGTTCGCGGCGACAGTCGGGTACCACCGGCGGGAGGCGAGTCCCGCGTGGGGTGACTTCTTCCGGCAGGCCAGCGCGCCGATCTCGGACCTGGAGACGGACTCCAACTGCGCGGTGCCGATCACGCTGCGGGCGGAGGACTGGGTGCCGCCGAGCGGACGGGTCCGCACGCACAAGCGGCAGGTGCACGCCCGGATCGACCCCGAGCGGCCGCACCCGTTCGGCAAGGACGAGCAGGTCAGGCTGCTCTACCCCGGCAACGTCACGCGCAACGCCGTCGTGTCGGACGACAACCCGTACGAGCTGGTGCTGACCGAGAGCAACGCGCAGGAGCACGGCGAACTGCCCGTCGCGGTGCTGCCCGGCAGCCCGGTGCCGGCGTCGCCGAAGGACGAAGCCGTCGCGGAGCTCGCCGAACAGGCCGTGCACCTGCTGCCACTGCTCCCCCGCAACCCCGGCATCGACCTGTTGTTGCGCACGCCGCCCGCGCAACCGTTGCCGCAGCACCCGGACGTCGTGCAAGCCGTGATCAAGGCGGTCGACCAGCTCGACGGCGGCACGCTCGCCGTGCAGGGACCACCCGGCGCGGGCAAGACGTACCTGGCGACCAAGCTCGTGAAGCACCTGATCGACCAGGGCAAGACCGTCGCGGTGACGTCCACGTCGCACAAGGCCGTGGAGAACGTCCTCTCCAGCGTCGACCCGGACATCCCGATGGCCAAGCGTCCCAAGGGAAAGCCCGAAGAGGACCTGCCGTGGGACCAGCCGAAGGACAACGGCGCGCTGGCCCGCTGGCGGGAGGAACACCCGCAGGGGCACCTGGTCGGCGGCACGGCCTGGACGTTCTCCAACGCCGTGATCAAGGCGCAGCCGTTCGACGTGATGATCATCGATGAGGCCGGCCAGTTCGCGCTGGCCGACGCCGTGGCGGTGGCGACGGCGGCCAGGAACCTCGTGCTGCTGGGAGATCCGCAGCAGCTGCCGCAGGTCGTGCAGGGCGTGCACCCGCCGGGGTCGGACGCGTCCGCGCTGGGGCACCTGCTCGGTGACGCGGACGTCATCCCTGACCATTTGGGCTATTTCCTGGCCGAGACCCGGCGGATGCACCCGGCGGTCTGCAGGCCGGTGTCGGAACTGTCCTACGCCGGACTGCTCCATTCGCACGAAACCGCCCACAACAGGCGAATCGAAGGCATCGAACCCGGCATCTACCTCCGGGAGATCGACCACCGGCACAACATCACGTCGTCGGTCGAGGAGGCCGACGCCGTGGTGGACACCGTCCGACGAATCGTCGGCCGGACTTGGACGGACAACGGCAAAACGCGCGAACTGACCGATGCGGACGTCTTGGTGGTGGCGCCCTACAACCTGCAGGTCCGGGTGATCCGGCGCCGGTTGGCCGATGCGGGGTTCGACGAAACCCGAGTGGGCACTGTGGACCGCTTCCAGGGGCAGGAAGCACCCGCGGTCATCATGTCGATGACGTCCTCGTCCACCGTGGACCTACCCCGTGGCCTGGACTTTCTTTTGTCACGCAACAGATTGAACGTGGCACTCTCCCGCGCTCAGGCACTCGCCGTGATGATCTGTTCGCCGAGGCTGCTGGACGCGGATGTCCGTGGCGTGGAACAGATGCGTCTGGTGGCCGGGATGCTCGGCCTGCTCGAGAGGGTGACGAAATTCCCTGTGTGACGATGCAAGTGTTGCCGGACAGTGACCTTTCGACCGCCCTGTGTTGCTAGCGTGGCCCGGTTCACCCGGTCGGGTGATCAAGAAACCAAATGTGCTCGATCCGCCATGCACAAAGCAGAGCAGGAGAATTCAGTTGGCAAGTAGAGTTCTTGGCGCGTTCGTGGTGACGGCCACCGCGACCCTGGTCTCATTGGCACTGGCGACCCCGGCCAGCGCCCACACCCCCAAGGTGGAGGCCTACTGCGACCAGAACGCGAAAGTGACCACGCTGAAGGTGTCACTCACCCAGTACGCGGGTGGCAACAAGAACACCGTGATCGTCAAGGACGGCAACACGGAGCTCCAGCCGCTGAGGAACTTCAGCGAGAGCTGGTCGAGGACGTGGGACAAGCTCGACGCCTCGGCGGACCACAACTTCAGCGTGGAGGTGGTCGCGTCCGACACCACCTCGAGGAAGAACTACAACTTCAGCTGGGCCAAGCTGGTCACGAAGTGCGTCCAGGCGCCGCCGAAGCCCGAGCAGCCCAAGCCGGAACAGCCGAAGCCGGAGCAGCCCAAGCCGGAGGAGCCGAAGCCGGAGCAGCCGCCCGTGGTGACCACGACGGAGGCGCCCTCGTCCTCCGTGACGCCGCCCGCCCCGGCTCCCGGTGGCAGCACGCCGGAACCGCCGCTCGCGGCGACCGGTGCGTCCCCGCTGTGGCTGCTGCTCTCGGGTCTGGGGCTCGTGGGCGCCGGTGCCGGCACCCTGCTGTTCCTGCGCCGCCGCCGCAGCGCGTGAACTAGCGTGAAATAACCGCACGAGAACGGGGACGGCTCCAGCAGGAGCCGTCCCCGCTTCGTGTGCTACAGGTCCAAAGTGGTCTCCGGAGCGTGTCCTTCGCGGATGAACCACTCGGTGCCGAACGCGAAGGCGAACATCTCGTCGTCCATCGACAGGAAGAACGACTGCTCGGCGATCTGTGAGGCGTGGGCCCGCATCGCGGCCCGCTTCACGTCGAGGTACTTCGTCACGTCGACGCGCGCGGTGATCTCCGCTTCCGGCGTTCCCGCCTGCTCCGGTGCGTCGAGATCCACCTCACCGAAGCGCCGGAACGCCTCCGTCATGTTCTCGCGGCTCATCGTCGCCTGGTAGACGGCCTGCGTACCGGCGATCTCCGCCGCGCGCTTGCCCACCCGGTGCACCTGGATGTGGTCCGGGTGGCCGTAGCCGCCGAAGCTGTCGTAGATCGTGAGCGCCCGCGCGTCCTCTTCCTGCAGGATCGCGGCGAGTTTCTGGGCCGCTTCCTCGACATCGGCCGTCCAGAACGATCCCGGCCGGTCGTTGAGCTCGTCCCCCATCATCCCGGAGTCCAGGTACCCCAGGAACTCCACCCGCGCGACGCCCAGCAGGTCCGCCGCCGCGTGCGTCTCGAGGACCCGGCGCTGCCAGAGTTCCTCGCCGTCGGCCAGGAAGTCCGGGATCTCACCGACCTCCCCGCGGGTCGCGACGACGAGCACGACCCGATGTCCCTCCTCGAACGCCTTCCGCATCACGCCGCCCGTGACGATGCACTCGTCGTCGGGATGCGCGTGGAACGTCACCAGTGTCGCCATGTCCCCGACGTTACCCGCGGGTGGCGCTTCCCCGTTGCACAAGCCCTGGTGCGCATGTGAAAGGGCGGCGCCCCCAGCAGGATGGGAGGCGCCGCCCCTCGGCGAACTCGTGGAGCTATCGCAGGGTCAGGTTCCAGGAGTTGATGTACCCGGTGTCACCGGAGTACGCGTCCTGGACCCGCAGCTTCCACGTGCCCGCCGCGACCTCGGACGAGGCGTTGACCGTGTAGGTCGCCACCACGTTGTCGGCACTGTCCGAAGAGGACGAGTTCTTCAGCCGGTAGGCGGTGCCGTCCGGCGCGATCAGGTCGATCACCAGGTCACCGCGGTAGGTGTGGACGATGTCCACGCCGACCTTGGTGGTGGAGGAGGCGTTGCCCGTCACCGTGGAGGTGATCGAGGACGTGACCGTGCCGAGGTCCGTGATCTGGACGTCGGTCGTGTTCTCCAGACCACCGCTGGGAGGCGGCGTGGTGTCCAGAGCGTTCACGGCCTTGGTCGCGTCGGCCAGGCCGGCGCCGCAACCACCGGAGCAGGTGCCCGGCAGGGGGCGGGCGTTGGTCTTGATCAGGTCCTTGACCTGGGCCGGGGTCAGCGACGGCTTCTTCGCCACCAGCAGTGCCGCGAGGCCCGCGATGTGCGGGGCGGCCATCGACGTGCCCTGGTAGGGCTTGTAGTTCTCGGCACCGGGGGTGGTCGTGCCGGCGTTCAGCGTCGACCAGATGCCGTTCTCCGGCGTGGTGATGGTGCCGGGGGTGTCGGTGCCGCGACGGGTCTCGCCGCCGGGCGCCGCGATGTCGATGCGGGTGCCGAAGTTCGAGTAGAACGCCTTGTTGCCCTCACGGCCGGTCGCCGCCACGGTGATGACGCCGGAGCAGTTGGCGGGGGTGAAGTTCGCGACGTTCATGTTCGAGTTGCCGGCCGCGACGACGACCGTGGTGCCGCGGTTGATGGCACCGGTGATCGCGTTCTGGTAGGTCGTCGAGCAGGACGACTGACCGCCCAGCGACATGTTGATGACCTTGGCGGGCGTGGCGTTCGCGGGCACACCGCTCACCGTGCCACCGGACGCCCAGGTGATCGCGTCGGCGATGTCGGAGGTGGCGCCACCGCACTTGGCGAGCACGCGCAACGGCTGGATCTTGGCGTCGTAGGCGATGCCCGCGATGCCCTTGCTGTTGTTCGTGGCGGCGGCGATCGTGCCGGCCACGTGCGTGCCGTGCCAGGACGAGCCCTGGTCGGCGGCGGGAACCGGGTTGCCGGAGGCGTCGGTGCCGCACTCGCCGCGCGCCGTCCAGTCGCCTTCGTCGGCCGGGTTCGAGTCGCGGCCGTTGTTGTCACGGGCGCGGGCCGAGTCGGAGACGAAGTCGTATCCCGCGACGACCTTGCTCGCCAGGTCGCTGTGCGCGACGTAGCCGGTGTCGATCACGGCGACGGTCACGCCGGCGCCGGTGGTGCTGGACCACGCGCCGGGCACGTTCATGCCCGCGGTGGCCTCGAACAGGTCCCACTGCCGGGAGTACTCGGTGTCGTTCGGGTCGGCGAACGGCTGCATCAGCAGGTCCGGCTCGACGTAGGCGACATCGGGGTCGGCCTTGAAGGCCTGGATCGTCGACTCGGCGTTCGTGGTCTTCGAGCCGAGGTCGACGACGACCGCGCCACTCGCCATGCGGCGGTGCACGGACTTGCCCTTGTTCTTCACGTCGTCCGAGGCAGCGGTGTCGGACGAGGCTTCGGCGGTGCCCGGCTTGTAGCCGACGATCAGCCGTTCGAACGGGCGGTTCACCTGGGTCGAGTCCGGCTGGGACTGGACCGGCGAAGGAGCAGCGCTGACAGGTGAGACAACGCTGAGCACGGCGGCGGAAACTGCCGCGGCGCACACACTCGTGCGTCGCAATCCGTTCACGTGAGGTCCTTCCACGCATGACCTTCGCGTGCCGTTGAGGGCGTCAGGGTTCTGAACCGGCTGCGGAGGTGACGAGGACCGTAAGTCGGGTCACACCTGCGAAAACAGGTCTAGTGGCGTCCGAATAACGACACTGGCGTGTTCACGACAGGGGCACTGCGCTGAATGGCGCACAATATGGCCGTGTTCGGACACTTGGGCGTCTCATCGGAGCTATCCGCCGTTTACGAGCTCCTGGTAACGGGAGGCAGCCGCACCACCGACGAGATCGGCGTCGCGGCGTCGGTGCTGGAGGAGATGCGGGAGCTCGGGATGGTCCGGCACCTGCCCGGCGACGTCTGGCAGGCGGTCGCGCCGGATCTCGCCGTCGAGGCGCTGATCGCCACCCGCGAGGAGCAGAACCGCAAGGCGCGCGCGGACGTCGGCCCGTTGATGGAGCTCTACCTGCGCAACCGCGACGAGGAACTGGCGGACAACGCGTTCGTCGAGGTGATCTCCGGGGTGAGCGCGGTCCGCGAGCTGTGGCACACCCTGCTGCGCGGCGCCCGCGACGAGGTCTGCGTGCTCGACCAGCCGCCGTACATCACGCCGCTGGGCCAGCACGTCGTGCTGGAGGACGAAACCCGCGAACGGGACGTGCAGTGGCGGGTCGTCTACGACCGGTCCGCTGTGGACCTCCCCGGCCGGGTCGCGGAGATCATCGACCTGGTCGCGGCCGGCGAACGGGCTCGCGTCACGCCGACGCTGCCGTTCAAGCTCGCGGTGATCGACAAGCACGCGGCGGTGCTGCCCGTGGTGAACGCCGACGTGGTCGACAAGGTGCTGCTGATCAGGCCGTCGGCGTTGCTGGACGTGCTGCGTTCGACGTTCGAGCTGTACTGGGACAAGGGAATCCCGTTCAGTCCGGGTGGGATCTACGCGGCGGCGGCCGATGTGGACCCGAACCTGCTGGGGCTGCTCGCGGCCGGGCTGACCGACGAGTCGATCGCGCGGCAGCTCGGACTGGCGCCGCGGACGGTGCAGCGGCGGGTGCGGCAGCTGATGGACCGGTGCGGCGCGCAGACCCGGTTCCAGGCCGGGGTGCAGGCGATGCGGCGAGGTTGGTTGTAACCGAACGAGCGTGCAACCTTCTGGTGTTCCAACCGCGTGTCTTTCCATGGCAAGGTCAACAACCTCATCATGGGGGATACATGCGCAAGGTAATGGCGGCTGCCCTGAGCGGTTTCGCGCTCATCGGACTCGTGGGCACGGCGTCCGCCCAGCAGGACGTCACGCCGATCCACAAGACCAAGGCGGAACTGCAGCAGCAGGCCGACGAGTTCACCGCGCACCAGCTGCAGAGCTACCCGGAGATCTTCCCCGGCGCCCGGTTCGTCACGCCGCGCCCGTGGGGCGGTCTGCGCGACGGAGTGTTGGAAGACGGCCAGCAATACATGGCCAACGAGGTCCGGTTCAAGAAGCCTGGCGCGGAGCAGTGGGAGTGGACCAGTCTGATCACGCAGGTCAACGCCCCCGGTTTCTTCGGCAGCTCGCCGGAGGAGTTCTGCGAGGAGAGGACGTGCACCGGCACGGTCAGCGACGACCAAGGTGGCGTGACCGTCTTTTCCGAGGACGACCGGTACAACGACAGGGTGGCGCACAACTTCCGCCCGAACGGCGAGGTGGTCTTCGTCCAGGGCTCCCGGGAGGAAGACCCGGCCGAGCTGGCGGCGATCGCCTCCGACCGCGCCTACACGTTCACGCGCTAGCGAGAAAATCCGTGTGCAACCTCCGGTGATCTTGCGGCGTCTTCTCACTGCAAGCCAAACGATCACCAGGGGGATTCATGCGCATGCGCAACGTGATGACGGCTGCCCTGACGGGCCTCGCTCTCCTCGGTCTCGCGAGCACGGCGTCGGCGTCGGCTTCCGCGGACCTCGCGTGGCCGCCGAAGGACGTCACGCCGGTCCACAAGACCAAGGCGGAGCTGCAGAAGCAGGCTGACGGGTTCTCCGCCCGTCAGGAGCGGACGTTCCCGCGGGTCTTCCGCGGCGCGACCAACGTCGAGCCCGGCAAGTGGGGCGGCGAGGCCGAAGGCGTGTTCGACGACATGCAGTACATGGGCAACTGGACCACGTTCGACTACCAGGGCCAGAACGTCCAGACGTACATGCAGGTCAACGCGCCCGGTCAGTTCAAGGAGTCGCCGAAGCAGCTCTGCGAGCGGGACAAGTGCACCGGCCAGGTGCGCGACCACAAGGGCGGCGTGACCGTCTTCACGGTCGACGACCGGTTCGGCATCCACGCGGCGTGGAACTTCCGCCCGAACGGCGAGGTCGTCTGGGCGCAGAGCTGGCAGGCCGACACCGAGAAGCAGCTGGCGGCGGTCGCGTCTGACCGCGCCTACACGTTCACCAAGTAGTAGCACGAACAGGAGCGGGCGCTTCCGGTCATGGAGTCACCGGAAGCGCCCGCCCTTTTCAACTGGCGACCTTGCGCGCGGCCACCAGCTGTCCGTCCGCGAACCCCTCGACACGCACCTCGTTCCCGGCCGCGGCCAGCGTCACGATGTGCGCGCCGTCGGTCACGTCCAGGGAGGTGGCGGGGCGGCCGTCGAGGTAGACGTCCACCCGGTCGAGGTTCACGGTGTCCAGTGAGACGGTCGTCCCGTCGACCGCCACGCCGAGCCGCCGCACCGGTTGCGCGGCGAGCAGCTCGCCCGCGCGGGCGAGCAGGTCCACGTTGCCCTGCAACAGATCCGCCCGCGTCACCTTGTGCTGGTGCGTCGGGCGCACGCCCAGGTCCTCCACCGGCGTGCCGGAGAGCTTGCCGACCCGCAACGTGCGGCGGATCGAGACGCGCATGTTCGCCTTGCCCGGCAACGTCTTGTACGGCGACTCGGCGTCGCCCGGTGCCGGGATCTTCAGCAGCGTCATCAACAGCCCGTGCGTCCACACGTTCGCGCCGCCGGCACCGGTGTTGTCGTCCACGCCGAGGATCGGGCCCAGTTCGTGGTCGGCCCAGCCCGCGGCGAAGATGTCGGTGGCGGAGTAGCAGCGCGCGTCGGTGATCAGCACGACGGGGCCGTGGTAGGTCTGGCCCACCGCGTTCGCGCCGTCGACCGGCGTGATGGTGTGGGCGCAGGAGAACGCCTGACCGGTCTCGGTCGAGGAGTCGAGCGACGGGAACCACGGGCCGAGGTCGATCTGCCCGGTCGGGTCCTCCGCGTGCCGGCGGCAGATCCGCAGGTTCAGCGGCGTGCTCAGGAACTGCACGGGTTCCGGGGCGATCCGCCGCGGCGTCATCGTCTGCAGCAGGAACTCCGAGGCGAAGATGTGGCCGCCGCCGTTGTCCCGGACGTCGACGATGAGTCCGTTCTGCGGCAACAGGGCCGCGAGCCGGACGAACTCGGCGAGGAACGCCTCGGGGTCGTCGACGCTGAACGTGAAGATCCGCAGGTGGCCGAACGTGCCGGACGGCGTGATCACCGGACGGGCGCGGAACACGCCGGGCATGGTGGTCGGGACGTCCTGCTCGGCCATCGCGACGGCGCCGCCGGACGCCTCGGCCTGCACGACCTTGGGGGCGTGCAACAACTTCTTGGCCCGGGCCTTCTCGTCGGAGTCCAGGTCCACGCCCTGCGCGGCCGCGGCGGGCGACAGCGAGTCGACGTCGGTCATCGGCGGCAGGTTGTCGGTGACCTGCCAGTCGACCCGGATCTCCTCGGAACCCGCCGCGCCCCGGTACGTGACGACGACCCAGTCCTCGTCGGGCGGGAGCTGGATCACCAAGGGGCGCAACGTGAGCGACTCCAGGCCGCGGGCGAGGTTCGCGGCGGTGTTGCTGCCCGCGAAGATCGCGCCGTTCAACGCGACGGCGCGGGTGATCGGCATGCCGTTCCAGTGCGTCACCTCGGTGCCGGCCGCGAGGCCGTCGAAGCCCGCGACCGTGCGGGCGACGAGGTACTGCTCGGTGCCGTCCTCGGCGAAGCAGCGTTCCAGCTGGAACGGCAGGAAGGCGATCTTGCCCGCGAACGGCGCGGGCAGCAGGTAGTTCGTGTGCAGGTCGCGCACCGAGTGGAAGGTCGACGACAGCTCGCGGTGGAACTGCCACTCGGGCTCGGCCGTGGCGTCGGTCTGCCGTTCGAGTCTTGCTCGTAGGACCCTGAGTCTTTGCACGGGGTTCACCGCGTGCATGGCGACTTTCAACGGTAGGTGCGCGTAGTTCTGTTCCAGCAGGATCAGCGCCTGGTCGACGATGAGCTTGCGCTGCGCCAGGGTGAGCGTG
Organism: Lentzea alba; assembly: GCF_011067745.1. Taxonomy (GTDB): domain Bacteria; phylum Actinomycetota; class Actinomycetes; order Mycobacteriales; family Pseudonocardiaceae; genus Lentzea; species Lentzea alba. The sequence goes on along the minus strand of NZ_JAAMPJ010000004.1, from coordinate 249,191 downwards.
CCCGCCGTCGCGAGGAACTCGGCGAGTCCGACGGAGTTTGCGACGTTCGGGTGAGCGGTTGCGGTCATGGTGGTGCCTCCTTGCCAAGTAGAGGCTTTCCAGGGCGGCTGGATACACCTTTTTCACCCGTTCGGCCGCTAACTGGAGCAGTTTTCGGGACGACAACTGGAGTAAAGGGAGGCCGGCGATGAGTCCTCGGACCCTGGAACTGCGCATCCACGGGGTCAACAACACGCCCCCGGACGCGATGCTGGCGCTCCCCGGTCACTCGGTCGAACAGTTCCGCGGCGACCGGTTCGGCAGCTTCTGGCGGCCCAAACCGGACAAGCTCGCCGAGCTGCCCGCCGACCACCCCGGGCAGGTGCCGGCCGACGTGCGGCGCGAGGCGTACTCGTGGGGCGGCATGGCCCGCAGCAGCCCCGGTGTGCCGGGCAGCGGGGTGCCGTCGGTGCTCGCGAACGTGCTGGGGCGCGTCGGGTGGGCGTTGCTGCTGCCGTTCGGGCTGGCGAACGTCGCCTACTGGTCGCGCAAACTCCCCGACGACTCGATTCCGACGACTCGCCGCATGGTCTGGTGGAACGCCGGGCGCGGCGCGGCCTCGACGCGGTTGTTCGGGCTGGGGCTGACGGTGTTGCTGGTGCTCGCGGTGTGCGAGGTGGCGATCGACCTCTACGCGATCCAGTGCTCGTTGCCGGGTACGACCTGCAAGCGGCTGCCGGAGTTCATGGACCTGCTCGGTGATCCGCCGCGGCACGTCCGGGTGCTGGCCGCGTCCGCCGTGCCGGTGCTGCTGTTGCTCGGGCTGCTGGCGCTCACCTCGTTGTCCCGCAGCAGGTACGAGATGACGACGATGCGCCGCCTGCCGGTGCGGCGGGCCGGGGTGATGCTCAGCCGGTCGTCGATGTGGGAGGGCAGCCCGCGGATCCGCCGGCTCACCCGGCTGCACATCGCGGCGGGGTGCTGCGTCGTGGTGCTGGCGACGAGCGCGCAACAGTTGCAGCACGTGTTCTTCTTCGTGCTCACCGTGCTCGCGGGCGGTCTGCTGGCGACGGTCCTGGGCCGGGTCGTGGTGACCGCGACGGACTGCCCGGACGTGCCGTCGTCCGAGAAGGGCGGCCTGTGGTCGTGGCTGCTGATGATCTCGGCCGTGCTCGTGCTGGTGACGCACGGGTTCGGGCTCTACGCGATCGCGCCGGCGTTCGACGGCCCGCTGTGGCTGACCTCGTGGGGGCCGCCGGTCGTCACGGTGGCGCTGCTCGGATCGGTGCTGGCGGCGTGGTCGTGGCGGCGCAACGACGCCAAGGGGCCTTTGGTGCTGTTGGTTCTGTTCGTGGCGTTCATGGTTGGCACGTATTGGTTTTCGCTGGCGTGGGTGGGCGCTCTCGCGGTCGGCGGGGTGCTCGGGTGGCGGGCACGGCCGCGTCGCGGTGACGAGTGGCAGGCTTGGCGCGGGGCAGGACCCGGTGTGCTGCTGGGGTTGTCGCTGACGGCGTCGGTGATGTTGTCGACGGTGCTGGTGCTGACGTTCCGGGGCTGGGTCGGGACGGGTTTGCGGGCGCCGTCGTTCTACTCGTGGTTCAGCGCGGCCTTCGCTGTCGCACTGATTCCGTTGGTGCTGCTGGTGATCGTGCAGGCGTTGGTGTTGTTGTGGCGGCTGTTCGGGCCCGCGGTGCTCGACGGCGAGGCCGAGGTGCTCGTCGTGCGGGTGCGGCACGTGGTCGCCGTGACGCACCGGGCGGAGAACGTCATCGGGGTGCTGTCTTCGGGTGGTGTGCTGGCGCTGGTGCTGACCTGTTACCTGACTTTCGACGCGCCTTCGTGGTCGCAGTGGCAGGGCGTGACGTGGGTGGTGGGCAAGGGCGACTGGGTCGTCGGACTCGCCGGGGTCGCGGTGATCGGGTCGTTCGTCGGCGCCGGGATGCTGACGAACCGCCGGCCGCTCGGGTTGTTGTGGGACCTGATGTGCTTCCTGCCGCGCACGGCGCACCCGTTCGCGCCGCCCTGCTATGCCGAGCGCGCGGTGCCGGAGATCGCCGACCGTTCCCGCGAGTTCCTGGATTCCTCGCCTGAGCATCGCGTGGTGCTGTCGGCGCACAGCCTGGGCGCGGTCCTGGCCGTCGCGGCGCTTTTCGCTTTGCCGGAAGGGTATTTGCAACGGGTTCAGCTGCTGACGTACGGCGTGCAGCTGCGGCCGTACTTCGGGCGGGTCTTCCCCGAACTGCTGGGTCCCGCGGTGCTGGGCACGCCGCCGGTGCGGGCGGGTGCGTTGTTCGCGTGCGATCCGTGGCGGCGTGGTGCCGGCTCGGCACCGGAACGCGGGCTGACGGTGTTGCTGGGTCCGAGCTGGATCAACCTGTGGCGCCGCACGGATTATCTGGGTTTCCCGGTGCACGGCTGGGAGGACAACCCGCTTGATCGCCGGGCCGGCGAGACGGACGGCTCACCGGACAAAGTGGAGACTCACGGCGGATATCACCTGTGCGCGGCCTACCGGCAGGCGTTCACCGACCTCGTCTCAATTGATCTGAACCAGTCACCCGATCGTGGCCGTGGAGGGGATGGGAACATGGAACGCAGTTGACACAAGGAGAACCATGCGCACGACTGTCGCGGCCCTCGTGGGTGCCGTCCTGCTCACCGGTGGACTGACCGCCTGCTCGACCCCGGCTCCCGCGCCGGCTCCGACTCCGGCACCGGCACCGGCCATCAAGCCGGTGGCCGAGGCGTCGGTGGCGGCCCCGGCGGCGTCCGGCGATCAGCCGAAGGGCATCACGTACGACGTTGCGCGGGTTCCGTTGGACGCCAAGCTCTCCACCGGCACCTCCGTCTCAGATGGACGGACGACGGTCGAGCTGAAGGTGTTCGGCCTGCTGCCGGACACGAAGTACGGCTCGCACGTGCACACCAAGCCTTGCGGCGCCAAGCCCGCCGACTCGGGCCCGCACTACCAGAACGAGAAGGACCCGGTCACGCCGAGCGTCGACCCCAAGTACGCCAACGCCCAGAACGAGATCTGGCTCGACTTCACCACCGACTCGACCGGTGCCGCCACCGCGACCGCGACCGTGACGTGGGCGTTCCGCAAGGGCGAGGCGAACGCGGTCGTCGTGCACGCCTCGCACACCAGCACCGAGCACGGCAAGGCGGGCACCGCCGGCGACCGCCTCGCGTGCCTCACTGCCCAGTTCTGATTGATGAGGGGAGCTTTCATCAACCCCAGGTTTATGAAAGCTCCCCTCATCAACCACCCGGACGGGTGACTAGCAGGGCCAGGTCAGGGCCACACCCCCGGTGAGGTGTGGTCCTGACACCGGTTCCAGCACCGCCGCGCGCACGAGGTTGAGCACCTCGTATCGGGGTCCGGCGCGACGGACCAGTCCTCGCACGCTCAGGGCGTGCGCCTCGGGCGCGGTGTCCCAGTCGACCCCCTCGGCCATCCGCGTGAGCAGCGCCCGCTCGTCCTCGTCCAGTGTGGACAGCGAGAGGCGCAGAGAGTCGCGCAAGTGGGCCGAGGTCGGGTCCACCGGGTTGGTGCGCAACCGTTCCAGCAGGTGCTGCGGTGAGTAGACCATGAACCACCCGGCCGCGAACTCCAGCGCCGACGGCAACCCGTCCAGCTCGCGCACGAGGCCGACCAGCGCGGCCTCGTTGGTGGGTTCGGGCCGGAAACCGGGTCGCACCCGATGCACGTGCGTCAGGAGCAGCCGCACCGCCGCATCCTCGCCCAGCGCCGCCAACGGGAACACGTGCTCGCCCGGCAGCCCGGTCGGCGCCAGCGCGGTGACGATGACGCGCAACCGCGGGTGCGCGGCCAGCAGGCAGAGGTCCGGCAGCCGGTCGGTGACGAGCACGGTGTCGAGGTCGTCGTCGATCACCGGTGTCCGCGCCGGGTGCCACAGCACCGACCAGCCGAGCCGGAAGTGCAGCTCCCCCGCCACCTCCAGGGCGAGCCGCGTCTTGCCGACCCCGCTGACGCCGGTGATGGTGACGAGCCGCCGAGGCGCCGGGACGTGCCCGGTGACGCACCCCTCGTCCGCCACCGCACCACCGCCCGCGATCGTGCCCAGCCCTCGTCCCGCCCCCGACCCGTCCTCGACCGCGCCACCGTCCGCGGCCAACCCCCGGCTCGTCCGCGGCCCGTATCCGGCGACGTACGCGCCGTCCGTGACCGCACCATCGCCGGTGATCGTGACCGGACCCCGCCCCGCCGCGCGCCCGGCGACGTACGCGGCCGCACCACCGCCGGCAACCGTCGCCGACTCCCGCCTGAGTGCCGCCGAGCCGTGCCCAGCGGCTCTCAGGCCCTCGCCCAGGCCCTCACGCGTGCCCTCGCCCGCGGTCAGCAGCTCCGTCAGCGCGGCGACCTCCATCTCCCGGCCCTGCACCGCCGCGGTCGGCGCGGGCGGGGCCACCGGCACCGGGCCGGTCGGGCGACCGGCGGCCTGTTGCAGGTTCAGGCGGCTGCCCTCGTCCAGGCGCAGGCCGTCCGCGAGCAGGCGCACCGTCTCGGCGCGCGGGGATCTTGTGCGGCCGCATTCCAGGTCGCGGATGGCTCGTACGCTCACCATCGCGAAATCTGCCAGCTGCTGCTGGGTGAGGCCCGCGTGGATGCGGTGCGTGCGCAGTAGTTCGCCGAACTCCCTCATGCCGTTCCCTCCTCGGACCTTGAGTCTCGGGCCGTGGGAGCGGCGAAACATGGGGTGCGGTCCCCCATATTCACGTCCGCGCGCAAATCTGGGGGATGGCTCCCCATGTGCCGCGGCGCCGGCGCGTGCGAAGTTCTTCGCCGTGACCTCAGCGGCCGAGACCAGCACCGGCGAGAGCTGGACAGCGGCGTTCGCGCGCGCGTTGCGGCCGCTGATCGACGCTGCTCGCGCTGAGGTCGCGCCGCCGTTCGACGTGCCGTTCGCCGAGCAGCTCGGGCGGCGGCTGGTCGCCATCGCGGCCCGTGCGCTGGTGCTGGAGTTGCACAAAGCGCGCGGAACCCTGCACGGAGCCACCGGTGCGGAGCGGTTCGACGACTTCACCCGGACGCTCGACCTGGCCGCGGTCTTGGGGCGATATCCGGTGCTGGCGCGGTTGCTCGCGCAGGCCTGTGAGCAGGCCGTTTCGGTGCACCACGAGCTGAGTTCGCGGTTCGCCAGGGACCGCGCGGCGATCGTGGACAGGATTTTCCACCGGCAGGATCCGGGCGCGCTCATCTCGATCGAGACGGGGCAGGGCGATCCGCACCAGCAGGGGCGGACGGTCGCGATCCTGACCTTCGAGAACCACGCCCGGCTGGTCTACCGGCCACGACCGGTCGAGCTGCACCTCCGGTTCGTCGCGCAGCTCGAGTGGCTGTCCACGCGGACCGGCATCGAGTTCCGGTCGCCGCGGCTGCTGGCGCGCGACGGGTACGGGTGGCTCGAACACATCGGCCACGAGCCGTGCGCGGACGTGGCCGGGGTCGCCGAGTTCTACCGCAGGCTCGGCGCGTTGCTGGCGCTGCTCTACGCGGTCGACGGCACGGACATGCACTTCGAGAACCTGATCGCGTGCGGCGACCAGCCGGTGCTCGTGGACGTCGAGACGCTGTTCCACCCGACGCCGGCCACGTCGGACGACCCGGCGGCGCTGGCGCTGGCGCGGTCGGTGTACCGCACGGCGCTGCTCCCCCACATGGTGCTGGGCGACAACGGGATCGTGGACGTGGGCGGCGTCGGCGGGGATCAGGGCGTGTTGTCGCCGGTGGACCTCGTCGACTGGGCCGACGCCGGCACGGACCGGATGCGGCTCGTGCGGCGGCCTCGCGAGTCGCCGGGGGCGTTCAACCGGCCGTTGCTGCACGGCACGCCCGCCGAGGCCGGCGACTACCAGGACTCGCTGCTCGCGGGGTTCCGCGCCGGCTACGACGCGATCGTGGCGCATCGGGACGAACTGCTGCGGCTGGTGAAGGCCTGCGCGGACGACGAGGTGCGGTTCGTGGCGCGCGCGACGCGTCACTACGCGAGGCTGCTCGACGAGTCCACGCATCCGTCCGTGCTGGCCGACGCGCTGGACCGCGATCTGGCGTTCGGCGTGCTGGTGGTCGGCGATCCGCTGCTCGACCGGCTGGTGCCGTTCGAGGTCGCCGACCTGTGGCGAGGTGACGTGCCGCTGTTCACCTGCCGGCCGGGTTCGCGCGATCTGTGGACCGGGGCCGGGCTCCGGCTGCCGGAGGTGCTGCCGGAGCCCGGGCTGGCGGCCGTGGAACGCAAGATCGCCGCGATGAGCGAGGTCGACCGGCACGACCAGCAGTGGGTGATCACGGCGGCGCTGGCGTCCCGGCCGCGTCCGGTCTCGCACCACTCCGGCACGTCGTCGCCCGGCCACGTCGCCGCGGTCGACCCGGATCCGGCGCGGCTGCTGGTCGCCGCCTGCGGGATCGCGGACCAGATCCTGGCGCACGCGGTCACCGGCGAGGACCGGGTGAACTGGCTCGGGCTCGAACTGGTCGACGACCGGCATTGGGCGGTACAGCCGCTCGGCGCCGGTTTGTCCAACGGCTACACGGGTGTCGCCCTGTTCCTGGCCGAACTGGGCGCGCTGACCGGCGCGGCGCGGTACGTCGACTTCGCGGTGGATGCCATGCGGCCGCTGCCGTCGCTGCTGGAACTGTTCGCCTCGACGCCGGAACTGGTCGCGTCAGCGGGTGGCGGGCTGCACGGCCTGGGCGGCATCTGTTACGGGCTGGCGCGGCTGACCCCGTTGCTCGGCCTTGATCCGCAACTGTTGTCGACGGCCGTGTCACTGATGCCGCTGGAAGATTCGTCGATGAGTGTCGTGGACGGCGTCGCGGGGTCGCTGGCCGCGATGCTCGCCGTGGGTACGCCTAACTCGCTCGCGCTCGCAGATCACTACGCGGCGATCCTACGAGGTGCCATTTGTTCCACTAATGGGTTCGCCCGTGGCCATGCGGGAATCGGATGGGTGCTGCGGCGTTACGCGGCAACGGTTTCGAACGAGTCATCTGATGTGGCCGAGTCGTCAGAAGTGGCAGGGAGAGCGTTCCTGGAGAGCGACGCCATCGACCCGACCGACGCCGGTTGGTGCGGAGGTCTCGCGGGCGCTGCCCTGGCACGCGACGACGAACGTCTCGCCGGCCTGCTGGCCGCCCGGGAACCGTTGCGGGACATGAGTCTCTGCCACGGCGAACTGGGCGTCGTCGAAGCTCTGGCCGCGCACCACCCCAGCGCCGCGACCCGTCGCACGGCGCTTCTGCTGGGAGCACTGGACGAACACGGCGCCCGGTGCGCCACCCCGGGTGGCGTGCCGTCGCCAGGGCTGTTCACCGGCCTCGCCGGCATCGGCCACGGCCTGCTGCGCCAAGGGTTCCCGGTGCCGTCCGTCCTGCTGCTGGAATCACCGTCACCGTCATTTCGGCACACAACCGAGGAGTGCACCCGATGAACGAGTCCCTGCCCCGACCCGCCGCGACCGACCCGGTCGAGGACGCGATCGGCGAGATGGAGCTCACCCCGAAGACCTTCGCGGGTGCACGGGCCCGCGCCCTGGTGGGCCTGACGCTGGCGATGGGCGCCTTCGCGTCGATCACGCCCACGCTGTCGGACACGAGCGTCAGCGTCCAGTAGAAACTTTCACGGCGAATACGCCTGGCAGCCGATACGGAACAGGTCTTCCGGCCGCTAGGGTCCAGCCATGCAGACCCGAGCTTCCCACGTGGTCGGCCGTGATCGAGAGGTCACGGCCATCACGGAGGCACTCGGGCACACCCGTGAATCCCGTGGTGGCGCGGTCTTCCTCACCGGGGAGGCCGGCATCGGCAAGTCCCGGCTGGCGCGCTACGCCGCGGGCCAGGCGTTCGAGCAGGGCATGCGGGTGCTGAAAGGACGCGGCACGACCATCGGTCCCATGGTGCCGTTTCGTCCAATCGCGGAGGCGCTCCTGGGCCTGTTCCGAGGTGAGCCGCCGGACGACTCCGCGCTCGGGCCGTACAAACCCGTGCTGGGCACCCTGATCCCGGAGTGGCACGACCACCGGGCCACGACGGAGTCCGTCGTCGTGCTGGCGGAAGCGGTGCTCAGACTGCTCGCGTCCGTCGCACGGAAGACGCCGTGCCTGCTCGTGCTCGAAGACCTGCACGAGGCCGACGCCGAGACGCTCGCGGTCGTCGAGTACCTCGCGGACAACCTGGAGGAGCAACCGGTTCTGCTGCTCGCCACGATCCGCACCGAGCCGGGCCACGCGCTGGAACTGGTCCACCGGATGGTGCAGCGCGGTTCCGGCAGCCTGATGGAGCTGCGCAGGCTGACGCAGGACGAGGTCGCGCAGATGACGGCCGCCTGCCTGGAGAGCGAGCGGGTGCCGGCCGAGCTCACCGATCGCTTGTGGACGGACAGCGCCGGAAACCCGTTCGTCATCGAGGAACTGCTGCACGGCATGGTGAGCGGCGGGTTGCTCGTCGCCGGTGCCGAGGGCTGGCAGGTGCTGGGCGAGCTCAAGCTGCCGGTGCCGGCGGCGTTCGTGCGCAGCGTCGCGCACCGCACGGACCGGCTGGGGCCGCAGGGCCGGGAGGTGCTGTCCATCGCGGCGGTGCTGGGCCACCGGTTCCCGCTCTCCGTGGTGCAGCGGGTGAGCGGCACCGACGACCGCGCGTTGCTGAGCCATCTGCACGCCGGGGTCGCCGCGCAGCTCGTGACGCCCGACGAACCCGCCCCCGACTGGTACGCGTTCCGGCATCCCCTGACCGCCGACGCGTTGCTCGCGCAGCTGACCCCGGCCGAACGCACGGACCTGTCCCAGCGCACCGCCGACGCGATCGAGGACCTGCACCCCGGGCTGCCCGGCGACTGGTGCCCGCTCGTCGCGAAACTGCGGTTCGACGCCGGCTCCACCACGCGGGCCGGTCTCCTGTTCGCCGAGGCGGGCAGGCGAGCGCTGGCGGGTGGTGGAGCGGAGTCGGCCGTCGCGTTGCTCGATCGCGCACAACACCTGCTGGACAACGACGTCACCGCCCGCGCCGACGTGCTCGACGCCCTGCTGCCCGCGCTGGCCGTGCAGGGCGACTTCGACCGCGCCTTCGCCCTGGACATCACCCTGCTCGGCCTGGACGCCCCGCGCCGCGCGAAGCTCCACACGCGACTCGCCCGCGTCGCCCACACCGCCGGGTTGTTCACCGAAGGCGTGGAACAGGTGCGCATCGCCCGCACGCTGCTCGGCCCCGACGCACCCGACGAGCTGACCGCGCAGCTGGACGTGAACTCGGCCTACCTCACGCTGAACATCCCGAGCCCGGACCGGATCTCCTCGGCTGCGACGCTGGCCAGGCAGGCCGCTCACGCCGCCGCACGGGCACAGCTGCCGGCGGTGGCGTGCGAGGCGTGGCAACTGCTCGGGACCATCGCGCGTGATCAGGACATGGCCGAGGCCAACGCGTGCTTCGGGAAGGCGCTCGCACTCGCGGACGCGCATCAGATGCCGATCCAGCACGCCACCGCGCTGGTGCGGCGAGCGGGCAACGACTGGCTCGAACACGGCAGCATCGAGGCACTCGTCCGGTCGCGCGCGGAGGCGTTCCGAGCGGGCGCGATCACGGTGGCGCACAACGTGGACGCCATCCTGACGCTGCAGTCCGTGCTCGTCGGCGACTACGCGGCGGCGGCGGAGGAGATCGAGAGGTGCCTGGAGGTCACCGCGCGCCTGCGGTTCCCCGCGCTGACCCGGTATCTGTTGATGTCGAAGGCGACGCTCGCCGCGCACCGCGCCGACCGCGCCGGAACCGACGACGCCGTCGCGAAGTTCGAGTCCGTCGGGAAGAGCGGCGCCCAGGAGTACCCGCACTGCATCGGGCTCGCGCGCGCGTTCTGCGCCCTGCTCGAAGAAAACCACGCGCTGGCAACGCAGGAGCTCGACCGGGCGCTCGAGCTGGAGTCGCAGAACCCCACGACGTTCCACCTGTCCGGCACGCGGGGCATGCGCGTGCTGCTCGGCGTGCTCGACGGCCGGTTCGGCTGGTCCGACTACCGCACGCTGACGGACGCGAGCGCCGCCCGAATGCGGTGGAACCGGCAGTTCGCCGAACTCGCGCACGCCGTTCTGCTCGGCCGCGACGGCAGGTGCGGCGAGGCGGCGGAGGCCTTCCAGCGCGCCCAGGAGGCCGCGGCGTTGTACCCGATGGCCCGCCACCTGGGTCTGCGGCTGGTCGCGCCGGAAGCTTCGACGTGGGGCGATCCGGTGGCCTGGCTCCGGTCGGCCGAGGAGTACTTCCACCAGGCCTCGATCCCCGCGGTCGCGTCGGCGTGCCGCGGCCTGCTGAGGCAGGCCGGTGCACCGGTGCAGCAACGCCGCACCGGTACCGAACAGGTGCCGCGCCAGTTGCGCGGGCACGGCGTGACGGTGCGCGAGTTCGAGGTGTTCGTGCTGCTCGCCGACCGCATGGGCAACAAGGCGATCGGGACCCGGCTGCACATCTCGCCGCGCACCGTGGAGAAGCACGTGGCGTCGCTGATCGCGAAGACCGGTCAGCCGGACCGGGAGTCCCTGTCGGCGTACGCGGCGGCGCTGAGCCGCTGACGCTCGCGCTTGAGGCGTGCCTCGTGCTCGTGCCGCCGGCTGCCGCCCAGGTCGTCGCGGGCGGAGCGTTCCACGTCCCGGAACACGTCGTAGTAGGTGTCGTCGTACTGCTCCACGATCTCGAACGTCCACTTCCCCGGCAGCACGTTGCGGCCGACCAGCTCACGCAGCACCCTGCCCGCGTGCTCGTGGTGGCCCGCCTCGCGCAGGGCGGCGATCGCGTCGTCGAGCAGGAAATCGGCCGTTCCGGTGAGCTGGTGGAACGCGTAGAGGTGGCCGCGCGCCTGTTCGACGGTCTCCAGGGCCTTGCTCAGCTTGCCGAGCGCTTCGCTCGTCTGGTCGTCCATGCCACACCGAATACCCCACCCGCGTTTGTGCCTACCGCCGCCGGGTAGCCGATCACCGACCGTGTCCACCCAGATCGAGGTCCACCACAGAGCGAGGTGACCATTCATGGTCGACGTCAGAACACGCACTCCCGTCCAGCAGGCCGCGCTCGCCGTGGCGGCCGTGTTCGCGCTGGTCGGCGTACTCGGCTTCATCCCGGGCATCACCGCGAACTACGACCAGATGACCTTCGCGGGTCACCACTCCGGCGCGATGCTGCTCGGGATCTTCATGGTGTCGATCCTGCACAACATCGTGCACCTGCTCTTCGGCGTCGCGGGCTTCCTGGCCGCGCGCACCACGGGCGGCGCACGGGCGTTCCTGATCGGCGGCGGCGCGGTGTACCTCGTGCTGTGGCTGTACGGACTGGTGATCGACAAGACGAGCGAAGCCAACTTCGTGCCGTTCAACAGCGCGGACGACTGGCTGCACTTCGTCCTCGGCATCGGCATGATCGGACTGGGAGTCGCGCTTGGCCGGCGTGCCGCACGGCGCTGACACCGTTGGCGTAGAAGAAGAGTTCCTGCTCGTCGACATGGCGTCCGGGCGCACCGCGGTGCGCGCGGACGCCGTGCTGGCGGGCGTTCAGGACACGGTGCTGACGAAGTTCCACGGGGAGCTCGCGAGCACGCAGGTGGAGGCCGCGACCGGCCCGTGCACCTCGGTCGCCGATCTCGGTGAGGCGCTCCGGGAGGCTCGCCGGACACTCGCGAAAGTGGCCGGGGAACTCGGACTCGAGCTGATTTCCCGCGGCACACCGATGAAACCGTCGTTGCAACCAATCGTGTCGCACGACCATCCCCGCTTCCGCCGCGTTCTCGACACCTATGCGGGCGTGGTCGAGCATTACGAGGCGTGCGGTTGTCACGTCCACGTGGGCGTGCCGGACCGCGAAACCGGTGTCCGCGTGCTGAACCACGTGCGGCCGTGGTTGCCGACGTTGCTCGCGTTGTCGGCGAACTCGCCCGACAACGGCTACGCGAGCTGGCGGATGGTGCAGCAGTCGCGGTTCCCCGGTTCCGGGGTGCCGCCGGTGTTCACCAGTGCCGCCGAGTACGACGCCTGCGTCGCGCGGATGGTCGCGTGCGGCACGCTGGTCGACCGCGCGCAGTCGTTCTGGCTCGCCCGCCTGTCGCCGAAACTGCCGACCGTGGAGTTCCGGGTGGCCGACGCGGCACGAACCGTGGACGACGCCGTGCTGCAAGCCGCCCTGTCGCGCGCTCTGGTGCACACAGCGTGCCTTGGTGACGAATCACCCCCGGTGCGGGACGACGTGTGCGCAGCGGCCGTCTGGACGGCGTCCAGGTACGGCCTGGACGGTGCCGCGGTCGATCCGTGGCGGGAGTGCCGGGTGCCCGCGACGGCGCTGCTCGAGGCGCTGCTGGAGCACGTGACGCCGGCGCTGAAGGCGCGGGGCGAGCTCTCGCTCGTGCATGACCTCGTCGACCAGCGGGTATGAGACCGGCATGAAGCTTCCCTCGCCGCGCGGTCCGTTGTCCGAGACCGTCATCGGCACCCTGAACGGAGAGCCGGACGGCCGGCCGCTCCCGTTCACCGACGCCGATCCGTACGGCGAGGACCTCACCATCGCGCTGCACGTGTTGTACGAGCTGCACTACGGCGGGTTCGACGGCGTGCACGAGGCCTGGGAGTGGGATCCGGAACTGCTCAAGCTCCGCGCCCAGGCCGAGATCGTCTTCCTCGCCGCGTTGCGGTCCGATGTGGACGGCGGCGACGACCTGGAGGCGGCGCTGGCCGACCTGCTGGTCGAGCACGTCCCCGGCAACGGCGTGTCGCACCACCTGCGGGGCAACGGGACCTGGGACGAGATGCGCGAGTACTTCGCGCACAGGTCGGTGTACCACCACAAGGAAGCGGACCCGCACGCGTGGGTCATCCCACGCCTGCGCGGCCGGGCCAAGGCGGCGCTGGTCGCGGTGGAGTTCGACGAGTTCGGCGGCGGGCGGGCCGACCGGATGCACTCGCGGCTCTACGCGGATCTGCTCGAAGGCGCCGGAATGTGCCCGGACTACCTGCACTACCTGGACGACGTGCCCGCACCAGCCATCGCGATCGTCAACATGATGTCGTTGTTCGGGCTGCACCGGTCGTTGCGGGGCGCGCTGGTCGGCCACTTCGCCGCCGCGGAGATCACCACGGCGCCGAGTGCCCACCGCATGGCCCAGGCACTGCAACGCCTCGACGCCGATCCGCGGTGCGTGGAGTTCTTCACCGAGCACATCGAGGCCGACGCCGTGCACGAGCAGATCATGCGGCGGGACGTCATCGGCTCACTGCTGGAGCAGGAACCAGGGCTGCGGGCGGACGTGACGTTCGGCATCCAGGCCACGGAACTGCTCGAGGCCCGGCTCGCCGATCACCTGCTGTCGTCGTGGGAAGCCGGTGAGTCGTCGCTGCGCACGCGCTTGCGGTGGCTGGTGTCGCAGAACGGGTAACGCTTGCTGCGGCGGCAGGCGCACACCGCGACCACGAACCGGTCGCTGGTGTGCGTCACGCCGTCGTCGGTGACGATCTCGACCGGTCCCTCGACGAGCACCGGCCCGTTCGGCACCACGGTCACCCTGCGCTCATTCGGCGCGTTCTGGCCGGTCACCGCGGATCACCACCAGTTCCTCGAGGCGCTGGCCGGGCTCGATGAGGCCGTGCCGTTCCAGGAACTCGACCCTGCCGTGCATGACCGGCCCGAACGGCACCCAGCGCCGCTGCACGATCGCGGCTTTCAAACCGTTGTCCCGCAGCTGCCGCAACGTGGTGTCCACTCCGCACAGTGCCGAATGGACCATCAACAGCACACCGCCCGGCACCAGCAGGTCGAACATCCTGGCGCACAACGGGTCGAGCAGCTGCCGTCCGTCCCGTCCCGCGTCCCACGCGCGTGCTGGTCCACGAGCCGCGCAGGGACTGGCCGCGGGCACGTACGGCGGATTCGAGAGCACGAGGTCGAAGCTCTCGCCCGCCACGACCTCCAGTGCGTTGCCGAGCCTGACCCGCAACGGCAACCGTTGCAGGGCCGCGTTGACCCGCGCGGTCCACACCGCACGCCGGGAGACGTCCACACCGGTCACCTCGGCCGCGCCGGCGCGAATCGCCGCGATGGCCAGCGCTCCCGTGCCGGTGCCGATGTCCAGCACCCGCGCACCCGGCGCGATCGCCGCCGCGTGCAGCGCCTCGACGAGAAGCGCGGTGTCGTCCTGCGGCGTGTACACGCCTGGTGCCCTGAGCAGCCTCACAATCGGAGAATCCCCCTGCCGAACGCCTTGAAACACCGTGTTTTCGTGCGGTTTCGGCGGGTACACGAGGATGTGCTGACCACTGTGTTCCAGCTGCTCGCCCGCGTGCGCAAAGCCAGGGCGCTGCATCCGCGAGGCGTCCAGATGACCGGCGAGCTGAACGGAACGGCGCCGTTCCCCGACAAGGCAGCGGTGACCGTCCGTCTGTCCAAAGGCGCCGGGACCGGCCGCGGCTGGCCGGACGTGCTCGGCCTGGCCGTGCGGATCCCCACTGAGTCAGGCGACTGGGACGTGCTGTTGTCGAGCACCGGCACGGGCCGGTTGACGCGGTTGCTGCCGAAGTTCGTGCGCCACTGGCGAGATGCGCGCCTGGGCACGCTGGCGCCCTACCGGTACCGCGGCGAACTGCTGTGGTTCATGGCCGTCCCGGGCGAGGGCGAGCCACCGACGCGGTTCAGGATTCACGCCTCAGGTGCGGACGCCGACTGGCACGAGGTCGCCTCTGTGACGCTGCGTCCCGAGCACCCGACGACGGATCCGGTGGCGTTCGACCCGGTGCTCAACCGGCCGCCGGAGCTGGAACTGGCGCCGCGCTGGCTCGCCGCGCTGCGTGAGCAGGCTTATGCGGGGAGCCGGCGCGGCCGCCAGGGGTCATGACTTCAGCTTGTCGTACACCAGGTTCAGCGCGTCGGACGCCGCGACCGCGGCGAGCGCCGTCGACACCAGGCGGGTGAGCCGCGGCGCGAACACCAGCCCCGCGGTGAGCCCGCTCGCGATCCACACGCCCGCGCAGAACGGACACGTGACGAGCTCACCGATCGCGTGCTGAGCCGGGTGGTCGTCGCGGGGTGACTCCTTGAGCTCCGCGTGCCCCGCCGGTTCTTCGTAGCGGGTGAACGGAGCCCTCAGCGGGCTCGTCACCGCCTCCTTGGTGAGCAACCGGCTCGCCTTGTGCGTCGCCACGCCGACGAGCGTGGTGTCACCGAGCGAGAACCGTTCGGGCAACCGGGCACCGGTGAGGCGCCCCGCCACCGCGACGACGCCCGCCAGAGTCGTGTAGCTGCCGATGGCGAGGAGGTAGCCGGGCAGCGGCCTGCCCTCGCCGTACGACTTCCAGATCCGCTTCACTCGTCGGAACCTCCGGCCGAACCGGGCTCGGTCATCGTTCGCATCATCTTGGCCTTCACCGGGTCCGGCGCGACCTTGCCGGCGATGGCCTGCACCTTGTTCTTGAGCGAGCCCGCGACGACGTGGTCGTCGCCCTTCATCAACGCCTCGAAACCCTGCTGCGCGACCTGTGCCGGGTCGTCCTTGTCCCCCGTGGCCACCTTGGTGTCCTGCATGCCGGCGCGGTCGAAGAACTCGGTGTCGGTCGGCCCCGGCATCAGCGTGGTCACGGTGACGCCCGTGTCGCGCAGCTCTTCCCTGATCCCCTGCGCGAACGAGGCCAGGAACGCCTTCGAGGCCGCGTAGACCGAGTGGAACGGCCCCGGCGCGGTCGCCGCGACGGACGACGTGAAGAGCACCTTGCCCTCCTTGCGGTCCACCATGTCGCTGAGCAGCCGGTGGGAGAGGTGCACGGCGGAGCGCACGTTCAGGTCCACGATCTCCAGGTTGTCGTCGACCGACGTGTCGCGCACGAAGTCACCGCCGACGCCGACGCCCGCGTTCACGGCGAGCACGTCGACGGGCCGTTCCATCGCGCGCACGTGCGAGACGAGCGCCTCGACACCGTCGTAGCCGCTCAGGTCCACGCGCACCGGATCCACCCGCACGCCGCCGCTGCGCAGCTTCAGCTGTGCGGCCGCTTCGTCAATCCTTTCGTCCTCGGCCACAACGACGAGGTCGAAGCCGTTGTCCGCGAGTACTTTCGCGAGTTCGTAACCTATTCCGCTCGAAGCACCGGTTACCACGGCAAGCGCATTCACAGGTCTTCTCCTTCCGGTCAACGACCGGATACCCGTGGCCACCAGGTCGATGCGACATCGGCCGAAAGTCCGATGCAACCTCCTGGGCCCGTGCGGTGTCCTTATCGGTAGGTTGGTCGAAACGACATGGGGGACATTCGTGCGCAAAATTCTTCTCGCGCCGCTGTGCGCGCTGGTCACGGTCACCGTGGCGGCGTGCAGTCCGTCAGGTCCGGAACAGGCCAACCCGGAACTGGCACCGCGCGGCACCACGATGACCAAGGTCAAGCCGACCAAGCAGGACCTCACCACCAAGCTCAGCATCTCCGGCAAGGTCGAGATGAACCCGACGTTCGGGCTGGTCGCGCCAGTCGACGGCCAGGTGCGGTTCTTCGAGATCCCGGCACCCAACGGCACGCCGACCAAGCCCATCCGGGTCGCGAACGTGTGGAAGGACGGGGCGCCGAACTACGTCGAGATCCCGGCCGGTGCCACGTTCGGCGGCCGGCTGGTCGACGACAAGGCGACGGTGACGGCGGGCATGCCGCTCGCGTCGGCCAAGCACGTGGGCTACGCGCTGGTCGGTGACATCGACGGCCAGCAGGCGTACAAGATCAGCGGTGCGCTCACCGACGTGACCGCGCAGATCAAGAACGGGCCCGGCCCGTTCCCGTGTGCCGTGCTCGGCACGATCGCCGCGCTGCCGCAGGCCACCATCCCGGAGAAGCCCCAGCAGACGCCGGAGAACAAGGACGCGTCCAAGGACCAGCCGAAGCAGCCCGAACAGCCCAAGCAGCCGGACCAGCAGCAGCAGCAGCCCAGCGGGTCGACCGGCCTGCGCATCGTGTGCACCGCGCCCGCCGACGTGAAGATGATCAACGGCGCCGCCGCGTCGATCGAGGTCACCACGGGCAAGTCCGCGCAGGCGCTGGTGGTTCCGGTCGAGGCCGTGGCCGGTCAGCAGGGCAAGGGCAAGGTCGACGTGATCCAGCCGGACGGTTCGCGCCGCACGACGGACGTGACGCTCGGCCTCACCGACGGCAAGGTCGTCGAGGTCAAGTCCGGTCTCACCGGTGACGAGGAGCTCGCGGTGCCCGGCCCGAACCTGCCGGAAGGCCAGCAGCAGGGCGGCGACCAGCAGCAGAAGCCGACGGGACCGTGATGACCGCGCCCCAGGTTCCGGTCGCTCCCGTGCAGCCCCCGCTGCTCCAGCTCAACGGCATCACGAAGGTTCTGAAGGGACAAGGGGAACCGCGCACGATCCTGTCCGGTGTGGACTTCACCGTCCAACCCGGACAGAGCGTGGCGATCCTCGGCCGTTCCGGCTCCGGCAAGTCGACGCTGCTGTCGCTGATCGGGCTCTTCGACCGCGCCGACGAGGGTCAGTACTTCCTGCACGGCAACGACATCACGAAGCTCCCCGAACGCAAGGCAGCGGCGTTGCGCAGCGCGGAGTTCGGGTTCGTGTTCCAGCGCTTCTTCCTGCTCAAGCACCTCAGCGCGGCGCAGAACGTGGCGATGGCGCTGGTGAACGGCCAGGGCTGGTCGGCGCGGCGCAAGCGCAAGCAGCAGGTGATGGAGGCGCTGGAGCAGGTCGGCATCGCGCACCTCGCGAAGTCCAAGCCCAGCAGGCTTTCCGGCGGTGAGCAGCAGCGCGTGGCGATCGCCCGTGCGCTCGTCCGGCAGCCGCGCATCATCCTCGCCGACGAACCGACCGGCGCGCTCGACACCGAGACCGGCAACCTCGTCGTCGAGGTGCTGCTCAACACGACCAGGCAGGGCTGCGGCCTCGTGCTGGTCACGCACGACCACGACCACGCGCGCAAGATGGGCCGCGTGATGGAGCTGCGCGACGGGCGGTTCAACTGATGCTTTCCGGCAAGTTCCGGTCCGCCCTCGTCATCGGCGGACAGGGCATCCGTGCCCGAAAACTGCGCACGTTCCTCTCGATGGTCTCGCTGTTCCTCGGTGTGCTCGCGGTCGTCACGGTGCAGGCGGGTGCGGAGATCGCCGAACGCGCGATGCTCACCGACGTCGAGCTCCAGGCCGGCAAGGACGGCACGATCATGGGCTACGTGCCCGGCGAGAAGGGCGCGCCGGGCATCGTCGAGACCACGCTGAAGGGCCGTTCCGACGCGGTCGCGATGATCGGCTCGCAGGCGATCATCGGCGAGCCGGGTGTGCGGCCGATCAACGAGGGCGGCATGCCGTTCGAGTACGCGAACCAGGGCGGCAACTACGGCGGCCCCTCGATGATCTGCGACGCCAGCGGCGTGTGTCACGAGCAGAAGCAGCCGGAGAAGAAGCCGGACGGCCAGGCGATCGAGGTCAGCATGATCGCGCTGACCGGCGACATCCGGCCGTTCAAGCCGTTCCGCCCGGTCTCCGGCACCTGGCTCGACTTCACCTCGGCCCCGTCGCTCGCGCCGCGGATCGTGCTGAACGAGGAAGCCGCCAAGGGGCTCAAGCAGTACCGCATCCCGGGCGAGATGATGATCGAGGGCGCCACCCACCACGTGACTCCGCAGATCGCCGGCGTCGTGCAGGACGGCTACATGCAGCCGCGGATCTACCTGCGCCTCGACGAGCTCCGCACGTGGATGCCGACGGCCGCCGAGACCAACGACGGCAACAGGTTCCGCGGCGGCGGCCCCGGTCTCGAAATCTACCTGGAGCCGGGTTCCGACGACCTGCAGCAGCTGCTGCGGTCCAAGCTCATCGGCGCCGGGATCGACCAGCAGAACCTGCACTTCCAGCCGGTGAACTCCAAGGAGCGCATGGAGTCCGAGCTGAGGATCATGCGGCTGATCTTCCTCGGCATGGCGTTCCTGGTGCTGCTGATCGGTGTCGCGGGCATCCTGAACGTCGGCCTCGCCACGGTCGGCGAGCGCGTCGAGGAGTTCGCCCTGCGCCGGGCGGTGGGCATGTCCCGCATGCTCCTGGCGGGCATCGTGCTCGCCGAGACGTTGCTGACCGGCCTGCTGACCGCCGCGCTGGCGATCGGCGCGGGCGCGGCGGGCCTGCAGGTCGCGCTGATGATGTTCGGCCACCGCTTCCCGTCGTTGCAGGGCACCACCTTCCCGTGGGAGGCCGGGGTCGCCGGCGTGATCGCGGGTCTGGTCGCCGGTGTGCTGGGCGGGCTCATCCCGGCCATCCGGGCGGCGCGGATCCCGATCGCCACAGTCATGCGAGCCTAGAGAGGCGAGGCTCGTCGCCAGCGAAGCCCCGGACCGCATCAAGCGGGCCGGGGCTTCGTATTTGCCCGCCCAGAGCGCGCATCGACGTCAACCTCGTTCGAGTGAAGCAGCGCCACAGCCGCCACGCTCCGCAACCCCACCCGCCCTGCCGACGGGCACGCGGGGCCCTTTCGTACTGTCAGAGCGAACGAAAGGGCCCCGCGTGTCGAAAAGTGGGGCTGGTGAGGTTGGTGTGGGTGAACGAGCGCCGCTTCGACACACGTCCTAGTTGAGCTGGTCCGGGTCCGGGCCGATGCGGCCGCCGCGGTCCAGAGTGGACAGCAGCTCCAGCTCGGCGTCCGGCAGCTCGAAGTCGAACACGTCGATGTTCTCCCGGATCCGGGACGGCGTCACGGACTTCGGGATCACGACGTTGCCGAGCTGCAGGTGCCAGCGCAGCACGACCTGGGCCGGGGACTTGCCGTGGGCCAAGGCGATCTTCGTGACCACCGGGTCGGCGAGCAGTTCGCCGCCCTGGCCGAGCGGGGACCAGGCCTCGGTCTGGATGCCGTGCTCGGCGTGGAAGGCGCGGGCCTCGTTCTGCTGCAGGTACGGGTGCAGCTCGATCTGGTTGACCGCCGGCACGACACCGGTCTCGTCGATCAGCCGCCGCAGGTGCGCGGGCTGGAAGTTGGAGACGCCGATCGCGCGGACGCGGCCCTCCTTCTGCAGCTCGACGAACGCCTTCCAGGTGTCGACGTAGGTGTCGCGGGCGGGCGTCGGCCAGTGGATCAGGTACAGGTCGAGCACGTCGAGGCCGAGCTTGCGCAGCGACTGGTCGAACGCGCGCAGCGTGTTGTCGTAGCCGTGGTCGTCGTTCCACAGCTTGGTGGTGACGAAGACGTCGGCACGGTCCACACCGGACTGCGCGATGGCCGCACCGGTGCCGGCCTCGTTGCCGTAGGCCGCTGCGGTGTCGATGCTGCGGTAGCCCGCCTTCAGCGCCTCCGCGACGGCGGTCGTGGCGTCGGCGTCGGGCACCTGCCAGACGCCGAAACCGAGCTGGGGCATGATGACGCCGTTGTTGAGCTTCACGTTGTTCAAAGCAAAATCCTTACCTGGTTACGGAATGAGCGTCGGAGCGGTGCCGCCGTCGACGCGCAACGCGGCTCCGGTCGTCGCGGACGACAGGTCCGACGCGACGTAGGTGATGAGGTTCGCGACCTCGTGGGGACGGATCAGCCGGCCCAGCAGCAACGTGGGGCGTTCGGTGCGGACGAACTCCGCCTCGCCGCCGTCGCCGACGCGGTCGCGGATGAACTCCTCCACGCCCGGCGTGAGCGTCGGGCCGGGCAGCACGGAGTTCACCGTGACGCCGGTGCCCTTCACCGACTGCGCCATGCCGCGCGCGATGGCGAGCTGGGCGGTCTTCGTCATGCCGTAATGGACCATCTCGGTGGGCGTGAAGACGGACGACTCGCTGCTCACGAAGATCACCCGGCCCCAGCCGCGTTCGACCATGCGCGGCGTGTAGTACCGCGAGAGCCGTACGCCGGACATGACGTTGGTGTCGAAGTAGCGCTGCCACTCGGCGTCGTCGATCTCGAACACCGGCTGCGCGCCGTAGATGCCCAGGTTGTTGACGAGCACGTCCACGTCGGGCACCTGGCTGATCAGCTCCTGGACGCCTTTCGCGGTCGAGATGTCCGCAGCGACTCCGCGCACGTTCCCGTACCCGCTGAGCTTGCCGACCGCCTCGGCCACCCGCTCCTCGCCGCGACCGCTGACCACGACCGCGGCGCCCGCCCTGAGCAGGCCTTCCGCCGTCGCGAAGCCGATGCCGGCGGTCGAGCCCGTCACCAGCGCCGTGCGTCCCGACAGATC
The DNA here is from genome assembly GCF_011067745.1 of Lentzea alba. Taxonomy (GTDB): domain Bacteria; phylum Actinomycetota; class Actinomycetes; order Mycobacteriales; family Pseudonocardiaceae; genus Lentzea; species Lentzea alba. The sequence goes on along the minus strand of NZ_JAAMPJ010000004.1, from coordinate 228,032 downwards.
CATGTCTCTCCCCGGTAGACTTGTTGAAGACGATTACAAGCGTACGCAATAGTTGCAGACGCTGTCTATTCGAGAGGGATTGACCTATGTCACTGGACGACGACGCCGTCCAGGCGCGCGCGCAGGGCTGGCGCACGCTCGCGGCGTTGCACGCGCGTATCGAGGACCGCCTCGAGAGAGCGCTGCAGAAGGCGCACGAACTCTCCGTCAGCGAGTACACCGTTCTGGACGTGCTCAACCGTCAGGACGGCTTCCACCTCCGGATGAACCAGCTGTCCAACGCCGTGGTGCTCAGCCAGTCGGCCACAACGCGCCTGGTCACGCGGCTGGAGGACCGCGACCTGCTCGCGCGTTACCTGTGCCCCACCGACCGTCGCGGGATTTACACCGAGGTCACCGAGAAGGGGCACGAACTGCTCGCACTCGCCCGGCCGACCCACGACGAGGTGCTCTCGGAGTCGCTTGCGGAAGCCGGGAACGTTCCCGAGCTCAAGCCACTCGTTGAGGTGCTCGCCAAGCTGTAGGGCGTCCAGCAAGATCGCTCGCATGGATCTCCACGCCCTGATCCGCGCCGAAGCGCCGTTGGCCGAGCAACAGCGCGCTCTCACCGAACCGGTGCTGACCGCGCTCGTCGACCACGGCGTGCACCGGCTGATCGCCCCGAAGCGCTACGGCGGCGCCGAGGTCGGCCTGCCGGAGTGGAGCCGCGAGATCCAGGAACTCTCACGGTCCGACGCCTCGACGGGCTGGACCGCGATGACGACCACCATCTCGTCGTCGCTGGCCTGGTACCTGCCGCAGGAGGCCGCCGACGAGGTCTTCAACGACCCACGCGCGTTGATCGCGGGCACCGCCGCGCCGCTCGGGAAAGCCGTGGAGGCTGACGGCGGTTACCGCGTGACCGGCCGTTGGGGCTGGGGCAGCGCTGTCGCTTATTCCTCGTGGGTCATCGGTGGCACGCTCACGCCCGTGGGCCCACGTCTGGCCGTGTATCCGCGCTCGGACGTCACCATCCACGACACCTGGCACGCCGCCGGCCTGTGCGCGACCAGTTCGCACGAGTTCTCTCTCGAGGACGCCTTCTTGCCGTTGCGACGCGCGGTGTGGCCGATCGGCATCACGCCCGGCATCGAAGGCCCCATCACGGTGTTCCCGTACTTCAGCTTCCTGGCCGTCGGCGTCGCGTCGGTGTGCCTGGGCGTGGCCCGCCGCGCGATCGACGAGATCGAGGCGCTGGCCGTCGACAAGGTCCCGCAGTACGCGACGTCCCGGCTCGCCGAGCAGACCGGCGTGCAGATCGAGGTCGCGACGATGGAGGCGAGGCTGTCGTCGGCGGCGGCGTTCCTGCACGAGACGCTGAGCACGGCCTGGGATCACGCGGTCAACTCCGAGCCGACGCCCGACCCGGTGAAGGCGCGGCTGCGGCTGGCCTGCTCGTTCGCCTCGGGTGAGGCCACCGACGTGACGCAGAAGGCGTTCGCGGCGGGTGGCGGCAGCTCGGTGTTCGAGTCATCGGCTTTGCAACGGTGTCTGCGCGACGGGCACGTGGCCGCTCAACACACGGTGGTGTCGCGACGGCTGTTCGAGACCTACGCCATGCTGCGACTCGGCCTTCAGCCGGACATGAGTCGGTTCTAAGTCATCTAAGCTCGCCCATATGGCCGACACGCAGTACGAAGACCTGCTCCGCCACGTCCTGAAGGAGGGCGTGCACAAGGAGGACCGCACCGGCACCGGCACGCGGTCGATCTTCGGCCACCAGCTGCGCTACCCGCTCGCGGCGGGCTTTCCGCTGATCACGACGAAGAAGGTGCACTTCAAGTCGATCGCGTACGAGCTGCTGTGGTTCCTGCGCGGCGACAGCAACGTCCGGTGGCTGCAGGAGCACGGCGTGTCCATCTGGGACGAGTGGGCGTCGCCCGAGGGTGAGCTCGGCCCGATCTACGGCGTGCAGTGGCGCTCGTGGCCGACTCCGGACGGCGGTCACGTCGACCAGATCGCCGAGGTGCTGCGCACGCTGAAGGAGAACCCCGACTCGCGGCGGATCATCGTGTCCGCCTGGAACGTCGGCGAGATCCCGCAGATGGCGCTGCCGCCGTGCCACGCGTTCTTCCAGTTCTACGTGGCCGACGGCAAGCTCTCCTGCCAGCTCTACCAGCGCAGCGCGGACCTGTTCCTCGGCGTGCCGTTCAACATCGCCTCCTACGCCCTGCTGACGCACATGATCGCCGCCCAGAGCGGCCTCGGCGTCGGCGACTTCATCTGGACCGGCGGCGACTGCCACATCTACGACAACCACGTCGAGCAGGTCGAACTGCAGCTCAGCCGTGACGCACGCGAGTTCCCGGCGCTGCGGATAGCAGACGTGCCGTCGCTGTTCGACTACCGCTACGAGGACTTCGAGATCGTCGGTTACGACCCGCACCCCGGCATCAAGGCACCGGTGGCGGTGTGATCGGCCTGATCTGGGCCCAGGCCCCGGACGGCGTGATCGGCCGCGACGGCACCATGCCGTGGCACATCCCGGAGGACATGAAGCACTTCCGGGAGATCACCGCGGGCTCGGCCGTGCTGATGGGCCGCCGCACCTGGGAGTCGCTGCCGCCACGCTTCCGTCCCCTGCCGGGCCGCCGCAACCTGGTGCTGTCCCGCACGCCCCAGGAGGGCGCCGAGACGTTCTCCTCGCTGGAGAAGGCGCTCGCGGACGTCACCGGTGACCTGTGGGTGATGGGCGGGTCGGCGGTCTACGCGGCGACGCTGCCGTTCGCGGACCGCGTCGAGGTGACCGAGATCCGCGAGGTCTTCGAGGGCGACACGTACGCCCCGGTGCTCGACCGCGAGCCGCTCAGCGTGGGCGAGTGGCAGGAGTCCCGCTCAGGTCTGCACTACCGGTTCGTGAGCTACTAGCGGCGTCCGCCGAACTCCCACTCGTGGACCTCGACGGCGTCGTACCGGTCCGCGGTCAGCACCGATCGCGGATCGGCGGACCTGACCAGCGCGGCCGTTCCGAGCCAGGTGGCGCCGTCGTCGGACAGCAGCGGCCCGTACGCGATCAGCTCGTCTGGGCGTCCGGGAACGAGATCCGCGGGCTCGCCGGAACCGAACCCGAGCACGAGGTGGCCGCCGCCGTCGCGGCCGCCGGGGAAGTCCCACATCGTGCGCCCGAGCACGTTGCGCCACCTGCGCAGCAACACGTCCCGATAGGCGCCTGCCTGGTAGTTCGGCTCGTCGAACACGAACGCCCGTGCGGCCGCCACGTCCGGAAGCTCGACGACGTGCACGCTGCCGGTGACCACGTCACCGGAGAACGTCGGACCGCGGGCGATCAGCTCGAACCGGTCCATGTAGGCCCAGTGCTCCTCGCCGAGCCGCTCGCGCAGCGGCAGTGAGCCGGGCCGATCCCGGTGATAGCAGAAGAACTCCACTAACGCCGCCGCGCTCGTGCGTGCCAGGCCTCCACGATCAACTCCTCCAGCTCCCCCACCTCGATGTGCTCCAGCCGCACCAGTATCGCGGGATACCCGTTGAAGTGCGGCGTGGTGAAGTAGACCGACTCGTCGGAGGCCAGCAACGCCTCCTTGGCCCCCAGGTCCGGCACCCGCGCCGCCAGGATCGGCCCGGACGGCGCGGCGGCCCCCAGCGCCGACAGGTCGGTCCCCCGCAGCGGCCGTTCCCAGACGAAGAGCTTCTCCTTGACCCTCCAGTCGACGACGCCCTCCCGCACCCCTTCCGTCACGTCGGGCATGGAGGTGGCGATCCTGCGCACGTCGTCCCAGGTGGCCATCACACGCTCCTACAGGTGGTCCGGCGGACGCTGCTGCTCGGCGAGGAACCGTTCGAACTCGGCGCCCAGTTCGTCCGCGCTGGGGAGGTCGGTGTTGCCGACAGTCTGGATGAAGGCGTCGTACTGCCGCTCGAGCGCTTCCACCACCTGGGCGACCTCCTCGGACTCCGCGACCTGCCGGTGGATCTCGGCGTCGGCGGCCTGAGCGGCGTCGACGAGAGAACCGATGGGCAGCGCCAGGCCGGTCGACCGCGCGACGGCGTCGAGCAGCGTGACCGCGGCGGTCGGGTACGTGGACTGCGCGAGGTAGTGCGGCACCTGGGCGGCGAAGCCCATCGCGTCGTGACCTGCCTGGCCGAGGCGGAACTCCAGCAGCCCGGACACGTTGCCCGGCACCTGCACGCGGTTGAAGAACGGCTGGTACTCCGACACCAGCTCGGGGCGCGTGGCGTGGCCGATGACGTTCAACGGCCGTGTGTGCGGCACGCCCATCGGGATGCCGTGGAAGCCGACGGTCAGGCGCACGCCCCAACGGTCGATCAACGAACGCACGGCGAGCACGAACGCCTCCCAGCCGCGGTCCGGTTCGAGGCCGGTGAGCAGCAGGAACGGGTGGCCCGCGCTGTCCCACAGCAGGTGCACGACCAGTTGCGGGGCGGCGTAGTCCTCCCAGTGGTCGGTCGCGTAGGTCATCAGCGGGCGGCGCGAGCGGTAGTCGATCAGGCCGTCGATGTCGAACCGCGCGATGACACGGCTCTCGAGGGTCTCCAGCAGGTGCTCGGCGAGCAGCCGTCCCGCGGCGCCGGCGTCCATGAAGCCCTCGAAGTGGTGCAGCAGCACCGCACCTGTCAGGTCCGGCACCTCCGAGTCCACCTCGTACAGGTTCTCCGGGTCCACCGCACTCCTCCTGAACATCGATTCCCGTCTCGTCCAAAGCCAACCACGTGGACACGGGACTGATTCCGCACGGGTCGATTAGCCCATACGGACCGTGTGTGCGCATCACCTCACGGGTACTCCAACACGGTGGACAAGCGCTGGTTGACGCGTGGAGCTCTGGTCGCGGCCGTGCTCATCATCCTCGGTGCGGCGGTGTTCGTCTTCGGGCAGTTCAAGCCCTTCGGTGACGAATCGATCGACCGCAGTCAGCCCGCGATGCTCAAGTCGGTGCGGGACCTGAGCCAGTACCACGCCGCCGCCGGCGAGTTCCAGGTCGTGCTGGACATCGAGAACGACGTGAAGTGGGTGCCGGCGGCGCTGGCCGGGGAACGCACGTTGTTCGTCGCGGCCGGGTCCGTCAACGCCTACGTCGACCTGGGGTCGATGAAGGACGACGGTCTGGTCCTGTCACCGGACCGCAAGACGGTCGAGCTCCGGTTGCCGAAGCCACAGCTGGACAAGCCGAACCTGCACCACGACCGTTCGTACGTCTTCAGCCAGGAGCGCGGTCTGATCAACGATCTGCAGGCCCTGGCGGGACCCCCTGACCAGCAACGGTTCTACGTCGCCGCCGAGGCCAAGCTGACGGAGGCGGCGAAGCAGTCGGAGATCCTGAAGCGGGCCGAGGACAACACCCGCGTGATGCTCACCGGAATGCTGCAGTCACTGGGGTTCCAGGTGAAGGTGGCCGGGGACTGAACCGCGCGGGCAGCTGCCCCGAACGTCTCAGGTGAGCCGACTCTGCCGGGATAGGATCCGTTGGTGGAAGACGATCTGATGGCGTGGGCGCCCGCTGCCGGTGCCGCTTCGGCACCGGGGATCGCGTTACCCGGCTACAGCGGTTTCCGCGTGATCGCGCAGGGCGGCGAGGGCACGATCTACCGCGCCCGCCAGGACGGTCTGGGCCGGGACGTCGCGGTCAAGGTGCTGCAGGTGACGGACCCGGCGACGCTGACCCGTTTCCGGCGCGAGCTGGCGATCACGGTCGAGCTCGGCCGCCAGCACCCGCACATCGTCACGGTGCTGGACACGGGAACGCTCCCGGACGGCCGCCCGTGCATCGTCATGGAGTTCTACGAACGTGGTTCGCTGCACGACCGTTTGCGCGCCATGGGCCCGTTGGCCGTGCCGGACGTGGTGGCGGCGGGCATCGCGGTGGCGGACGCGCTGGCGTTCGCGCACGGCCAGAGCATCCTGCATCGGGACGTGAAGCCGCAGAACGTGCTCGTGCTGCCCACTTCCTATGTGCTGGCCGACTTCGGCATCGCCCGCGGCGCCGACGCGGGTCACTCGGCGTCGTTGCAGATGGTCAGTTACCGGCACGCGGCCCCGCAGATGCTGGAGGGCGCGGCGCCGTCGTTCGCCGACGACATCTGGTCGCTCGGTTCGACGCTGTTCACGTTGCTGGAGGGCAAGCCGCCGTTCGCGTCGGACAACCCGGACGAGGACACGCTGCTCTCCTACGTCGGCCGTGTCAGCACCGGCGACCCCCGTCCGCTCACCCGGTTCGACGTGCCGGCGCCACTGGTCGCGGTGATCAACCGCTGTCTGCGCAAGGACCGCGCGGAACGCTTCGGCTCGGCGCTGGAGTTGCGAGATGCGTTGCTGGCAGCGAACTCTCCGGCCGCGGTGTCCGTTGTGGACCCGGACGCGACGGCGATGCTGGGCGAACGCACCTGGGTCATCCCGGACGGTCCCACGGAGGCGCCCGGTTTCGGGCCGCGCGGGTTCGTTCCCGAACCGGAACCGGAGCCGGAACCCGTTGAGGAGCCGGACGACTCGTGGCGCGGCCAGCTCGCGGACCTGACCTACCGGCAGCACGACCTCGTGCCGCCACCGCCTGTTCGCCCGCAGCCGGTGGCCGTGCTGCCGACCGTCGACCTGCCGCCCGCCGAACCGATGACCGCCCCGGTCCGCAAGAGCAAGCGCGGTGCCGTGCTCGCGTTGCTGGCCGTGGTCGCGGTAACGGGCGGCATCGTCGCGGGCATGCTCCTCAACCGCCCGGACGGCAAGCAGCAGGGCCAGCCGCCGGTGACGCAGGAGACGACGACCACACCGCCGGTGCCGACCTCGGAGTCCGGCGACGCGGGAGCGCTCCCGAACACCGACCCGAAGTTCGTCCCGGTCCTCAAACGCGCCGAGTACCAGGGCAAGGCGATCGAGCTGGAGTGGAGCGACCCGAGCGACGGCCGGGCCGACTTCGTGGTGATCGACGTGACCGGTGCGAAACCGGTCGCCGTGACCAAGGTGACCGGTGGCGCCACCACGTACGTCGTCGAGGACGCGGGCGGCCAGCGGCGTTGCTTCCAGATCGCGGCGTTCGGCTACAACGGCGAACGCGGTAGCTCGGCGAAGGTGTGCGCCAACAAGAACTAAACGTAATTCGGCGCATTGTTGTGTGCGTATCAATTGGCGTACGGTCCCCCGGTGCAAAGCGCTCGTTATGCAGGTCCACCGTTGTTCGCTCGTGGACGGACGCGCCGCACACTCGTGGCGTGGGTGGCGATCGCGCTCGTCATCGGGATCGGGATCGGGGTGCTGATCGGCGGCGGTTTCCGGCCGTCGTCGCCCGCCGGTTCCGGCAGCACCGCACCTTCGAACGAGCCCGTTCAGCTCGAATACACCGACATGCCGTGCGATCCGGGTTCGTCCGTCCTCGTCCTGCACTCGCTGGAGGGCGCGATGCAGGCGAAGGACGTCAAAGTGTTGCTGGACTACGAAACGATGTGGGTGAAGCACCGTGAGAGCGCGAACCCGGCGCTGCGGGGCCAAACCGCACTGCTGACCAGGCGGGACGACGTCTGCGACGCCATCGTGCCCGAGGACACGAGGTTCACCCAGTTCGTGTGGATCGGCCCGTTCCCGTCGGACGTGGCGCCCGCGCTGTGCGAGGCGTTGCTCAAGGTCACCTGGGGGAACTGCATTCCCGCGCAGGTGGTGCGCTGAACGTCAACTGTTCCGTCAACGGCGGAACAACGGCCGCGGGTCGATCGCCCACACCACCTTGCGCCACCAGGAAGCCTTGCGCCGCACCGCTTTCTTCACCTGCCGGGCCAGCCGCCAGCTGTTCTCGGTTCTTCCCGGCTGTGGTGCGAAAGCGGCGTGGTCCACCAGCACGGCCAGTCGTGCGGCCGCCTCACCCCACTCGCTCGCGACGTCCGGCACGGTACGACTCGGCTTCGGCCGCATCCCGGCCAGTTGCAACGAGTCCAGCACCTCGTTCCACGCTCCCACCGGCCCGGCCGCCCTCAGCCGCACCCGGCGCGACGTCCGCGCCACGTACAACGCGACGAGCAGCACTACTGGGATGAACGCCCAGAGCGGGAGCCCCTTCTGTTGCTGCGGCGCGGCAACGCTGTCGGGTTGCACCGCGGTCGGCTGCACCAACGGCGGCACAGAGGCCAACGAGGTGGGCGTCGGCTTCGCGGTGGTCGACGCGAGCCGGTTCAGCACCTCGCGCTTCGACGCCGCGCTGGGCCCGCTTCCGTTGCCGGACACCGGATCGAACGCCACCCAGCCCCACCCGGTGAAGTACACCTCCGGCCAGGCCGTGGCATCGGCGGCGCGGACGATCCGTTCGCCGTTCTGCTCCGGCACCGGCTGGAATCCCACGACCACCCGCGTGGGCAATCCGACCGCCCGCGCCAGCACCGCGTAAGCCGACGCGAACTGCTCGGCGGTTCCCGCTCCGGCACCGGCCTCGCCGGGCTGCCCGAACAGGAACGTCTCCAGCCGCGCGTACGACGACCCGACCGGCGCCTCGGCGTCCGGCCGCCGGTTGAGCCGCACAACCTGTTCCAGCGCAACGGCCTTCTCGTACGGCGTGCGCGCGTTCGCGGTCGCCTGCCGCGCGTAGTCCGCCAACGTGTACGGCAGCCGCGGCAACGCCGTGTACCTCGTCGCCTCCGCGGGCACCTGCGCCTCGACCAGATCCGTGTCGGCCGGCGTCTCCAAGGTGCCTCTGACCGTGTAGCTCAGCCCGGTCCGGAGCCCGTCGGCCACCACCAGCGACCCTGTGTCCGGATCCACCATGGCGTTGCTCAACGACACCGCCTGCGGCTTCCCCACCCCGGGCAGCCACTCGCCCTGCAACCCGGTGATCCGCAGATCGACGCTGGCGTCCTGGAACTTCCCGCCGATCGGCAGGTCCGGCGCGTCCACCACACCGAGCGGCCCGTAGGTGGAGGCCGCCTCCCACGACGCCCCCGAGTACCGGCTGAGCGTCACCAGCCGCACCGGCACCTCGGGCCCGCGCATCCGGAACAACTCGGCGTCCCCCTGCACGGCCCACGCCGCGAGCTGCGGCAACGGGTTCGCGATGGCCACCGCGGTGACCGGCGGTGTGACCAGCTTGCGCGGCTCGAACCCGTTGGTGGGCAACACGAACGTCAGCAACGTCAACGCGGCCAGCGCCGTCGCCAGGATCGCGGGCGGCACCACGGGCCCACGGCGGTCGATGATCAGCCACCCCAGCGCCAGCAACACCACCAGCGTGAGCGCCACGAGCCCATAGCGGTCCGCGCGCCCCGTGGTGAGCAGCGCCGCCGACACGTACAGCGCGGCCGCACCGAGTGCCGGCACGAACAACGCCGTCCCGCGCTTGGTCACCGACAACACCGTCACCGTCGACACACCGACGATCAGCAACAACCCCGGCACGAGCAGCTCGGGCGTGGCCGGCGCGGGCCGCGCCGCGGTGAGCAGGCGCGGCACGGTGTCGAGCAGCACCCACGCCGGATCCCGATCCGGCTCCGCCCCGCGCGCCGCGAAGAACCCGCCCACCATCGCGAGCACCATGACGGCCAGCGCCGCCAGCCCCGCCGGGACGATGCGTTTCAGCTGCAGTGCCAGGAAACCCGCGAACGCCGCCAGTCCGAAGTAGACGTACGCGCCGTCCCAGGCCTGCGCGAGTTGGAGCGAGCCGACGAGGAGGACAGCGGCAACCCAGGCGAACTTCATCGCGCCACCACCGCATCGCGGTCCAGGAGGTTGATGAGGGGAGCTTTCATAAACACCAGGTTTATGAAAGCTCCCCTCATCAACGTCCTGCGGGCGCCGGACACCGGCCCGGCCATCCGTCCGCGCTTCATCGGGCCACCACCGCGTTCCACGAGTCGATCAGGTCCTCCGCCTTCGCGCCGGTGATCACGAGCACCGACCCGGCAGCTCCCACGGGCCGTTTCTCGTCCACCACGAGCACGGTGCCGAACGCGGCGCGGCCGGCCTCCAGCACCAGGGCGGGCACGGTCGTTCCGCTGATCACCGCCACCACGTCCAGGTCGCGCACGGGCACGGTCGGGCGGCCGTCGGAGTCCTGCAGTTCCAGGTCCGCCAAGGCCGACAGGATCGGGGCCGGGTCCTGGGTCTCCTCCAGGGAGGTGCCGCCGGACGACGTCAGCAGGCGCACCGGGTGGCCCTGTTCCAGGGCGGAGGTGATCAGTGACGCGGCCACCTCGACGGCTTCCTCGAAGCGTTGCGGGTCCGGGTACGACGACACGTTGTCGTCCAGCAGGACGGCCAGGTGCGGGCGGGCCGGGTCGGCGTCCTCGCGGATCATCAGGGTGCCGGTGCGGGCGGACGTCGCCCAGTGCAGGCGGCGCAGGTCGTCGCCGGGCACGTACTCGCGCAGGCCCACCAGGTCGGTGCCCCCGCGCTCCACTCGTTCGTCGGCGCCCACCTGGCCGCGGCGGGCACCCGACGGCAGGCCGCGCACGGGCAGGACGCGGGGCACCACTCGCACCTGGATCACCTCGCCCAGGACCGTGCGAGCCTGGGCCAGGCCGGCCAAGCCCTTGCGCTGCAAGGTCAACGGGCCCACGTCGAACACGCCGCGGCGTTCGGTCGGGATCGCGTAGTCGACGGCCTCGACCACGCCGGGTTTGAGCAGCGGCACGTCGACCGCGGCCGGTGAGCCCGCCACGACGTCCACGGCGTCCAGGGCCACCGGCCAGCGGCCGGAGACCGAGAGCTCCAGGCGGCCGGTGCAGCGGGCCAGGCGTGGCACGGTGCGAGGGCGGACGGTGCGCGACACCGACAAAGGCGACGCGATCAGCACCGAGATCGCGGAAGCGATCACCAGGGCCACCAGGGCCAGGCCGAACGCCGTCATGCCCGCGTAGCGCCACCACAGGCCGACGCCGAGCATCAGCAGGCCCAGCACCGCCGTTCCGGTGCCGCGCGTGGTGAGTCTCATCGCGCCCCGATCATTGCGAGGCTGGCTTGGGCACCGGCACCCGCGAGAGCACGTCGGCCAGCACCTCGGACGTCGTCACGCCCGCCAGCACGCTCTCCCGCGTCAGCACCAGGCGGTGGGCCAGCACCGGGTCCGCGATGTCCTGAACGTCCTGCGGCACCACGAAATGCCGCCCCTTCGACGCCGCGTACACCTGCGCGCAGCGGACCAGGGTGCGCAGGCCGCGCGTGGAGGTGCCGAGCCGCAGCCGTTCGTCGGTACGCGTGCCCGCGCCCAGGCCCGAGATGTAGTGCAGGATCGGGTCGGCCACGTGCAGCAGCTGCAGGCGGCCGCTGAACGCGCTCACCTCGCGCGGCGACGTCACCGTGCGCACGTCGGCGATCCGGCCCGCGCCGCTGCCCGGACGCAGCACGTCCAGCTCGTCCTCCACCGACGGATAGCCGATCGACGTGCGCAGCATGAACCGGTCGAGCTGCGCCTCGGGCAGCCGGTACGTGCCGTCGAGGTCGATCGGGTTCTGCGTCGCCACCACGAGGAACGGGTCGGGCACCGCGTGCCCGACACCGTCGATCGTGACGGTCCGCTCCTCCATGACCTCCAGCAACGCGGACTGCGTCTTGGCCGCCGCGCGGTTGATCTCGTCGGCCAGCACGATGTTCGCGAACACCGGACCCGGCCGGAACCGGATCTGGCCCGTCTGCGGGTCGTAGACCGACGTGCCCGTGACGTCGGACGGCAGCAGGTCCGGCGTGAACTGCACACGCCGCGACAGGCCGCCCAACGCGCCCGCCACGGCCCGTGCCAGCGTCGTCTTGCCGGTACCGGGCACGTCTTCCAGCAGCACGTGGCCGCCCGCGAACATCGCCACCAGCACCAGGTCGATCACGTCGCGCTTGCCGCGCACCGCGCTCTCGACCGCGTCGCCGAGGCGCGTGTGCAGGTCGCGGAAGGCGGAAACCTCACCGGTGTCGATCACTTTTCCTCTTCTCTGCGAACACCGATGCGCAGCAGGAACGCGCACGCCAGCAAGCCCAGCGCGCCCGCACCCATCGGCGCGATCTCCGCACCGGCGGGCGCCATCCGCGGCACGCACGTCGGCTTGCCCGCGCACTCGTCCGGGAGGTACATCGCGTTCTTCCCCGCCGAATCGACCTGGCCGGCACCGGACGCCGCGTACGCGCGCACCACGATGAAGTTGCCGCCCTCTTCCAGGTCGATCGCCGCCGAGGTGGCGTTGCAGGGGATGCCGACGGCGTAGCCCTGCGTCGTGTTCACGACCTCGCAGCGCCCGTTGTGGCTCGCCCAGTCCGCGGGCGGAGCCATGTTCACCGTGCGCCTCGACGCGAACTTCCCGCCGGTGATCGACGAGATCACCACGGCGCCCGCGGTCGGCAACGACGGTGGTGGCGGTGGTGGCGGCGGTGGTGGCGGCGGTGGTGGCGGCGGGTCGTTCGGCGGTGGGTTGGGAGGCGGCGGGTTGGGTGGTGGTGGGTTGGGCGGCGGGTCGTTCGGGGGCGGGTTGTTGGGCGGCGGGTTGTTCGGCGCCGTCACCGTGAACGCCGCCATGCCCGCGGCACCCGCCGTGGACGCCGTCGACGCGCGCACCGACACGTCCAGCCTGCCGCTCGTGCAGAACGTGGAACCCGTGCAGGGCAACGACAGTTCGGCTGACGTACCGGCCGACTGGGCCGACACCGAACCACCGCTGAACGAGCCGGAACCCGTCACCGTGTAGCCGACGATCGGATCGGTCGACGACACCGCGCTCCAGCTCACCGTCACGACGACCGCCGACGCGCTGCGCGACTTCTCCCGCACCGTCACCCCGGCGGGCGCGGCCGGGGCCGCACCGACCGAACTGGAAGGTGGAGTGGAGGACGGCGGCGGCGACACCTCGGGCGGCGTGCCGTTGTTGCCGTTGTTGCCGGGGTTGCGCGGCGGCTTCACCGGCTCGTTCGGGTTCGGCGGCGGAGGCGGCGGCACCGACGGCGGCGGCGAGCGGTCCGGGTCCTTCACCGGCAGCTCGGGACTGCGGATCGTCAGCGACCGCGTCGCGCCGTCCGTGTCGACCAGCACGCCCGTGGAGGAGCCCGGCACGTTCACGAACAACCGGCCGTCGTCGAACACCAGCTCGGGGTCGGCACCACCGGACGTGCGGACGTCGTCACCACCGCGACGACCAGCGCGGTCCAGGATGATGACCTTGCTGGATCCCATGCACGGCACGTAGACCTTGTCGCGGTAGACCGCGGGACGGCCGGGCTTCGGACAGCCCATCGCACCGACGTCCACGCGCAGCACCTGCCCGTCGACGACGAGCACGACCACGGACGAGTCCGGCACCGACGCGGGCACCAGATCAGTCGGCGCGGTCTGCGCCGCGATCACCTCGGCATCGGTGCGATCAGTCGACCTCGACACGTCCTCACCCGTGCCGTCACGAACCACGACACCGCCGTCGAGACCGATCAGCGTGACGCCCTGGTCGTGCGGCACCAGCACCGTGCGCGGCCCGGCACCCGAGACCTGGCGCTGCGACCGCTCCTGGAACCGCTCCTCGTCGTCGGACCAGTCGAGCGACCGCAACGTGCCGCCGTGATCGACCAGCCACAACAGGCCGCGCTCGTCCACGACGGCGTCGGCCAGGGGCTGACCGGCCTCCCACGTCTGCCCGACGTCGGCCAGCGTCAACGGGTCCGCGGTGTGCACCGTGCCGGCCGCGCGGTCGACGACGAACACCATCCCGTTCGCCACCAGCACCTTGCTCGACGCTCCGGGAGGCGCCTGCCGGCGACCGGACGCGAGCAGCGTCGCGAGGTCGATGACGGTGATCTCGCCGGTGCGCCGGTTCAGGACGATCAGCCGACCGTCCTCCTGCGCGATCTCCAGCTGCGAGTCCGGCCCGCTGATCTGCAGACGCGTCTGCGGCTTGCCCGACACCGGGTTCACCTGCACGACCTCACCGCGCTGGTCATCACCGAGCCAGGTGAGCCCGTCGGACACGTCGACCGACGTCCGCGAGATGCCCTGCCCGAGCGCGGCGCCCGCGAGCATCAGAACACCCAGCAGTGCCGCGACGAAACTCGCCGATTCCCGCCCTCCACCGGAGATAATGCGTTTGATCCGGTGCCACCAAGCCATGCGCGCCTCCCTCGCCCGCCGGGGATGCTAACCCCCTGCTCTGACAACTTCGGACGGTGCACGGTTCCCGGATCGCCCGGTCAGCCGACTGGCAGACATCAGTGAATGCAATGACGAGGTCTGACAGTTTTGAAAACCGAATGGCGCTACGCCGAAACGATCAACGCATAAGGCAGAGTGGACGCATGGAGATCCCCGGCATGGGACTTGCCAAGCAGGCACTCGGTGCCGCCCTCGACACGACGGCGGCCGTCGCCGCGGTGCCAGGGCGTGTGCTCGACTTGATCACCGAGGTCGAACAGCTGGTCCGCAAGGTCAACGGCACGATCGACGCCGTCGACGGCATCGTGGCGAAGGCGGACGACCTGGTCGACCGCACGGCGAACGTCGTCGCGGACGCCGAAAAGGCCGTGGACGAGGTCCGCACGATCACGGCGAGCGCGAGTGACGTCGCCGAACGGGCCGCACAGGTCGTCGCGACGGCAGGCCACACCGCGCACACGGCGAACGAGCTGATCGGCCTGTACGAGCCGCTCGCGAAGCAGGCCCAGCCGCTCGCGAAGCGGTTCGTGGAGGAGCTCTCGCCGCACGAGGTCGAGGCCGCGATCAAGCTGGTCGACGAGCTGCCGGTGCTCACCGAGCACCTGATCAGCGACATCCTGCCGATCCTGGCGACCCTGGACAGGGTCGGCCCGGAGGTCCACCAGCTGCTCGAAGTCACCAGCGACATGCGCCAGGCGATCCTCGGCATCCCCGGTTTCGGGTTCATGCGCCGCCGCGGCGAGAAAAAAGAAGAGGAAGAAGGTGTGAAACCCGTCGAGAACGGGTAGCCCACCCGCATGACCGCTGACGCCCGTGTGGATCAACTGACCTGGTGGCTGCTCACCAGCGTGTTCGGACTGCTTTCCGCGATCAACATCGCGCTGGCCGTCACCGAACGCACGCCCTGGCCCTACGCGCTCGCGGCCTTGCTTCTCGCCGCGAGCGCGTGGAGTGCCAGACAGGCGTTCAAGCCTTCCCCGTCGTCTGATGAGTCAGGTTCGACGGTGATCCGAAGCGGAACGCCCGTACCCGATACGTCGCGGTCTTCTCGTCTGGGAGTGTGATCACTCCGTACGACGTGCTGTCCGGGTCGAGCTGCACGGCGACGCGGTAGTCCGCCGCGCCCGCGGGTTTGACCTCGATCAGGTACCCGTCCTCGTCGGCGGCGTGGTCCTCCCAGGTGAACAGGATTCCGTTGGCGTGCTTCACCTCCGCCTTCAGGTTTCCCGGCGCGGCCTCGGGTGAGGACACCGGACGGGTGCCCCCGCCACCTTTGCGCGCCGCGGTCCAGTCCGGTCCCTCGATCTCCGGTACCTCGTCGCCCGGTGGCAGCGCGACGTCCACGGTGGCCGAAGCGGGCCCGGTGAACGGCCGGACCCGGTAGTAGAACCGGGTTTCCGGGATCAGATCCGGATGCCGGTAGGAGTCACGGCCCGGCGGAGCGAACTCCAGGACCACGTAGTCGCCGTCGGCCGCGTTCGCGTACTCGACGACCTGCCCGGCCGCTCCCGCCTCCGGACGCCAGTGCAGCGTCACGTCGGTCGGCGAGGTCAGCTCGGACGTCAGCACGGGGTCCTGCTGTTCCTGACCGCAGGCAGCCAGGAACAGCAGGGGTACTAGTAGAGAGCGCTTGATCACTTGCGCCAGAACCGGATATTGCTCCACACGACCGTGGCAGGTCCTTGGCCGCTGGACGTCCGGTACGCGCCGAACTTGTCGTAGAAGCTCGTACCCGAACTCGCGTAGGTGTGCTTGCGCGAGCCGTTGATGTACGTGCGGTGTTCGTTGCCCACGTTGTGCACGGTGTTGACGCGCACAGTCGTGCCCACAGTGGCTCCGGTGGCGATGGTGGTGCCACCGTGCACGGCGTAAAGCCGGCCGCCGCGTTCCACGGCGAGCATCCAGAACGGTCCCGCGGTGGGCGCGTCCCGGAACGTCTGCTTGAGACTGATGCGGGTGCCGCCGAGACTCGTGATCCGGAAGCTCCCTTCGAACTGCCGCGTGCCGCCGGTGTACGTGGCGTACCGGCGCTCGGCACGCTGATCGCCGCTCGCGGTGGAACAGGTGAGGGTGAACGTGAGGCCGCTGACCGTGCCGCAGCCGCGTTGCTGAACGTTGAACGACGGCGATTCGCTGGTCCACGGCCCGGTTTCCACCTGCGCCAGGGCGGGAGAGCCCGCCGCGAGCAGCCCGGTCGCCAGAGCGAGCCCCGCGACGATGCGGAGTCGTTTGGACATACCGATACCTCCTCAAGACGTGCTGAGGACAGCACGTTTCTTCTCAGGGGGCGGTGACGGCAGCGTAGCCGATAATGATCGGATGTTCGACCTTCATCGGTTGCGGCTGCTGCGTGAACTCTCCCAACGGGGCACGCTCGCGGCCGTCGCACAGGCGCTGAACTACAGCCCGTCCTCGGTGTCGCAGCAGCTGTCGTTGCTGGAGACCGAGGTCGGCGTGCCGTTGCTGGAACCTGTCGGAAGGCGGGTGAAGCTCACCCCGCAGGCCGAAATTCTGGTGCGGCACACCGAAGAGGTGCTGACCCGGCTGGAACGGGCCGAGTCGGAGGTCGCCGCCTCGCTGCACGAGATCACCGGGACGCTGCGGGTCGCGACGTTCCAGACCGCGGCGCTGGCGTTGATCCCGGCGACGCTGGCGCGGATGAGGGACGAGCACCCGTCGCTGCGGATCGAGTTCCAGGTGCTCGACCCCGCGGAAGCGCTTTCCGCCTTGCACGCCCGGGACTTCGACCTCGTGTTCGGAGAGGAGTGGCCGGACCAGCCGGAGCCGCGGTTCCCCGGCCTCGAGTACCGGGAGCTGTGCCGGGACCCGATCAGGCTGGCCGTCCCACGTGGACTACCGGTGGCCGAGGCCGCCACGTTCCCGTGGATCATGGAGACGACCGGCATGCCGCAGCGGATGTTCAACACGAACTGGTGCCGCCGCCAGGGCTACGAGCCGGACGTGCGGTTCTCCTCGATCGACGTCCTGGTGAAGCTGCGGTTCGTGGAACAGGGACTCGCGGTCGCGCTGCTGCCCGATCTGGTCTGGTACGACCGCGAGATCACCGTCGACCTGCACGAGCTGCCGATGTCCCGGCTGCTGTTCACTGCGGCACGGGCAGGACGAGGTCAGCATCCCGCGGTGCGGGCGTTTCGCGAGGCGCTGGCGCTTTCCGTAGCGCCGCGCCAACCCCGGCCGTGATCACCAAGGCGATGGCGCCCAACGAGACCACGCTCAGGTGCTGCCCCAGCAGCACCGCGCCGGCCAGCGCGGCCGCGGCCGGTTCGAGTGCGAGCACGACGCCGAACGTGCTGGCCTGCAACGTCTTCAGCGCCTTGATCTCCAGCGTGTACGGGATCGCGGACGCCATCAGCGCGACCACCGTGCCCAGCAGCAGCATCTTGGGCTCGAACAACGCCGCGCCGGCCGTCGACAGCCCGTACGGCAGCGTCAACGCGGCCGCGATCAGGCTCGCACCCGCGAGGCCACCGGTGCCGAGCCCGGCCGTCGCGAGCTTGCGGCCCGCCAGCACGTAACAGGCCCAGAACACCGCCGCGAACAACGCGAGCGCCACCCCGACCAGGTCGAGCTTCGCGCCGGTGTACTCGCGCACCCCGAGGATCACGACGCCGGCCAGCGCCAGCCCGACCCACACGAAGTCCCGCGGCCTCCTGCTCAGCACCGCCGCGAGCCCCAACGGCCCGAGGAACTCGATCGTCACCGCCACCCCGAGCGGGATCCGTTCGAGCGCGAGGTAGAACGTGCCGTTCATCCCGGCCATGGTCATCCCGAGCACGACGGTCTCCTGGCGGAACTTCGGCCGCACGACGACCGCGAGCAGCAACGCCGCGATGCCGAGCCGCAGCGCGGTCGCGCCCGGCGCGCCGATCTGCCCGAAGAGCTGACTGGCGAAGGCCGCGCCGAACTGCAGTGAGATGACCGAACCGAGGACCAGGAAGACCGCCATGCTCCCAGCCTCGTTGACCAGGTCTCTTCGGTACAGCGAATGTTTTCGAGCGATGTCGTTCGGTTTTTCCGAACGTTTAGACTGACCGATGCGATGAGACGCAAACCCTCCTCCCCACTCCCCCAGCGCAACGGCCTGGACGCGGCGCGGCTGAAGCTGCCGCCAGAAGGTCACTGGGCGCTGTTGCGCGACCACCTCGTGGAACGCCTGCCGCGGGTCGCCGCCGAGCGCATCGATGAGATGCTGCGCGAGGAACGGATCTGGGGTGTGACCGGCCCGCTGGGCATCGACACACCGTTCGTCCCGGACAGCTACATCTGGTTCCACCGCGACCTGCCCGTCGAGGTGCCCGTGCCGTTCGAGGTGGGCGTGGTGTACCGGGACGAGAACATCGTGATCGCCGACAAGCCGCACTTCCTGGCGACGATCCCGCGCGGTCGGCACATCATGCAGACCGCGCTGGTGAAGCTGCGCGACTCGCTGGGCCTGCCCGACCTCTCCCCCGCGCACCGGCTGGACCGGGTCACGGCCGGGCTGGTGCTGTTCGTCGTGCGTCGCGAACTGCGCGGCAAGTACCAGACGATGTTCCGCGATCGGGCGGTGCGCAAGGAATACGAGGCGATCGCCGGCTACGACCCCGCCCTGGAGCTGCCTCGGGTGGTGCGGTCGCGGATCATCAAGGAGCGCGGCATCATCACCGCGTTCGAAGTGGACGGCGAGCCGAACGCCGAGACGCACGTGTCCCTCGTGGAGCATCGCAACGGCCTGGGCCGCTACCACTTGAAGCCGCTGACCGGCCGCACCCACCAGCTGCGCCTGCACATGTCCGGCCTGGGCGTGCCGATCGTGAACGACGACTTCTACCCCGTGCTGCACGAACGCCCGCTGGACGACTTCTCGTCACCCCTGCAGCTCCTCGCCCGCACTTTGTCCTTTGTGGACCCCGTCACGGGCGAGGAGCGTTGTTTCACCTCAGGGCTGAAGCTGTCCGCGTGGTCATGAGATGTGCGTGCGCCGGGTCTCGATCGGCTGCGGCTCCCAGATCCGGTTCATCCGCTCGAGCAACCGCCGGGCGAGCGCGCTCATCGCGGGATGGGTCTCGGTGAACCCCGCCACCACCCGCGCCCGGAACATCAACCGGCCGCGGGCGGTCGTGCTGTACCAGAACCAGTCCTCGTCGACGACCCTGGCGAGGTGGTCGGTGCCGTCCCGCTCGGCCCGCTGCACCAGCGCGTCACCCTGCACCAGCCAGCGCACGCAGGCGTCCTCCAGCGGCTCGACTCGGCCGCGTTCGGAGAAATAGGCCTGCTCGGCGGCCTCCCGCAGTTCCTTCGGTGTCTCGGACACGGTCGCGCAGGTCGGAAAACCCATCCGCAGGTACACCAGCTCGGTGAGCCCGTCGCCGAGCATCGCACCTTCGAGATCGACGAACCGGGCTCCGCGTTCGGTGTACATGTCGTTGCCAGGACACGGGTCGCCGTGCAGGAGGTCGAACCTGCCGGTGTCGGTGAAGGCGAGCTCGGTTTCCGCGTCCCCGATCTCGACCTCCAGCGCGCGCACGAACCGCAGGAACGGCTCCGGGTCAGGAACCTCCTGCCGCGGCAGGACTCCGGCGTGCTCGGGACCCGTGGCCTGGTGCAGCCGGGCGAGGCCGCGCGCGTAGTCGGCCACCCAGTCCTCGTCGAACGGATGGGACGGCAGCCGCTCCAGCACGACCGTCCGCGTGTCCTCGTCGACGTCGAGGACACGCGGCACCATGCCGGTGTGTTCGGCCAGCCGCAGCGCGGTGACCTCACGGGTGAAGGCGGCCGCATCGCCGATGACCTGCTTGACGATGCGGTCGCCGTCGGCCCACACGCGGGACCGCACTCCGCTTTTCAGTCGTTCCATCAGGCCAGTGTGAGCGCGTACAGCTCCACTCGCGGGTCGTTCGGCAACGTCACCGAACGGACCGTCTTGCCGGCGTCGAGCCGCAACGACTGCCCGAACAGCCGGACCGGCGGCCCGTCGACGCCCTGGCCCGCCTTGATCCGGTGCGGCATCTCCAGCACCACCGGGCCACCTGCTGCCCAGTCCGGGACCGTGGCCGCGACCTCGGCCGAGGTGCCGTCGGTGTACCAGACGGTGAACGCCGTGGACACCGGGCCGTTGTGCGACGCGCCCACCACGTGCAGCCAGGAGAACTGGCCGGTGGGCAGCAGCAGGCCCTGGCCCCGCGCCTCGACGAAGTTCGGTGCGGTGCCCGACGGATCCGGTGCCTGGTAGGTGATGCCGCCCCACGTCACCGGCCCGGCGGGCGGCAACAGGGCGGCGTCGTAGCTCCAGCCGCCGCCGTCGAAGTTGCCGGAAGCCGAGTCGGCGACCGTCGCCGTGCCGTCGTGGTTGCGTTCCGGGCCGACGTCCACCGAACACGTCGAGAACGCGCACAACGCGGCCGGCTTCACCTCGATCGTGGCCTTGACCGTCACGGAGTCGACGACGACCGAGACCTCGTAGGAGCCCACCGGGGTCCCCGCGGGCACCGACACCGTCACCGGCACGGTCTTCTGGGTCGGCAGATGCCGCGACACGATGACGAACGGCTTGACACCGCTCACCTTCCAGCCCGCGGGAGCCTTCACTTCAGGCCTCACGGACATCCCGGACGGCGACTGCGCCAGCACGTCGAGCTGCAGGGTCAGCGACTGCGCGGAGTCCGAGGTCGGCATGACGATCTCGGAGTTGCGCAGCGACGCCGACAGGGCCCGCCGCGAGTCGACGTTGCCGTCGTTCAACGAGGGCGGCTCGTCGCCACGCGAGGTTCCCCACGACGACGGCTTCGACGACACCTGGTGTGCCAGCTTTCCGCCGCGCTGCAACGTCGACCAGGAGAGCCAGGTCTTGCGCACGTCACGGCCGCCGAACGACACGCTCTTGACGTACCGGTTGGTGTCGGACACCCCCGGCGCCGTCACGGTCAGCGTCCCGCCCTGTGAGCCGTGCTGTCCGATTCGGACGGTGGCGGACTCGAACTGCGGTGAGGACAACGCGAGGAAGTCCGCGCCGTTGAACGTCGGGTAGAGGCCCAGCGACGAGAAGACGTACCAGGCCGACATCGTGCCCAGGTCGTCGTTGCCGGTCATGCCGTCCGGGCCGGTCGTGAACAACGTCATCGCCGCCCGCACGACCGTCGCGGTCTTCGACGGCGTGCCCGCCCAGAGGTACATGTACGGCGCGAGCAGGTCCGGTTCGTTGTTCGGGTTGTAGGTGGGTTTGCCGTAGTAGTCGTACGGCTCGGTGATCCAGTCGTGCCGTGCGGTCCCGGCGGGATCCACCAGCAGCTTCTCGTAAGCGAAGAACGAGTCGAGGCGCTTCTCGGTCTCGCGCCGCCCGCCCATCAGCGACACCAGTCCGGCCGGGTCCTGCGGCACGAGCCACTGGTACTGGTAGGCGCCGCCTTCGTGGAACTGGTGCGACGCGTCCACCGGGTTGTACGGCGCCAGCCAGGTGCCGGCGGTGGTCCGCGGCCGGAACTGACCGATCGACGAGTCCCACAGGTTGCGGTACCACTGGCCGCGATCGGCGAACAGGCGCGCGTCGGCCCGCTTGCCCAGTCCCTTCGCCATCAATGCCAGTGACGCGTCCGCGGCCGAGTACTCCAGGGTGGCCGAAGCCGGGTGCACGCAGTCGTTGTCGCCGCCCTTGTGGGCGCAGTCCGTGCCGAGCTTCAGGCCGGACGGGATGTACCCGCGATCCGAGTAGTAGGTGACACCGGACCGCCCGTTGTACGGCGAGTCCGCAGGAGGCAGCGACAAGGCGTTGGCGCGCAACAGCTTGTACGTCTCCTCCTCGTACCCCTTCAACAGCCCCTTCGACCACGCCTCGACCAGGAACGGTGTCACCGGGTCACCGGTCATGATGTTGGTCTCGGACGACGCCAAAGCCCAGCGCGGCAACCATCCGCCGTCCCGGCCACTGGCGACGACGGACAGCGCGACGTCCCGCGCCACGCGAGGTTCCAGGATCTGCAACAGCTGGTTCTGCGGCCGGTACGTGTCCCACAACGAGAAGTTCTGGTACGGCGTGTATCCCGAAGCCGTCCGCACCTTCCCGTCGAAGCCCATGTACCTGCCGTCGACGTCACCGGCGAGGTTCGGGTGCAGCACCGAGTGGTACAGCGCGGTGTAGAAGGCCACCTGCCGTTCCCTCGGACCACCGGACACCCGCACGGCGTCCAGCTGCTTCTTCCACACGTCCTTGGCCCCGGCGACGACGCCGTCGAAGTCGTGCGAAGGAGCCTCCGCCGCGAGGTTCTTCCGCGCGCCCTCGATCCCCGTGTAGGACAGGCCGACCTTCAGCACGACATCGCGGTCGGCCGTGGCGTCGAACGTGACCCACGCGCCGTTCCCACCGGTCCCGGCCGCGTCGCGCACTCCCGCCGTGGGAACGCTCCCTCGCCACGCGCCAAAGGAAGCGAACGGGCGGTCGAACGACGCGGTGAAGTAGACGGTGTGCTCGTCCTTGCCCGCGCAGAACCGGCCGTTGCGCACCCGGCCCTCGATGGTCCGGTCACCGACGACGTGGATCTCCGAGTCGAGCACCGTCTGGTTGGACCGCCCCGTGTTGAACAGAACGTTGGCCGCCCCGCTGGAGGGGAACGTGTAGCGCTGCCAACCGGTCCGCGCGGTGGCGGTGACCTCGGCGTTCACCCCGTATCGGGACAGCCCGACCCGGTAGTAGCCGGGCTGCGCGGCCTCGTCCGAATGGCTGAAGGCCGACTTGTAGGCGTTGATGTCAACGTTGTCAACGGGCCCGACCGTCGGCATCACCGGCAGCTCGCCCATCACCCCGCAGCCCACACCCGACAGATGTGTCTGCGAGAAGCCGTAGATGGAGGTGGCCTTGTAGTCGTATCCGCCCTGCCCTCCCGTGTCAGGGCTGACCTGCACCATCCCGAACGGCACCGAGGCGCCGGGAAAGGTGTTGCCGAAGTTTTGCGTACCCACGAAAGGGTTGACCAGAGACGAGGGGTCTTCGTCCGCCTGAGCGGCTTGCGCAGGAACTGTTAGACCCAGTAACAGCCCGGCTACAACCAGTGTCCGCATGGCAGGCAGTATTGCCGGATCGTCGCCGCCCCGATACCCATCAGAGGTCGGCGATGCACGTATTGGCCTGACAACTCCCCTGCGGCGGAGTAAGCAGAACACATGCCCGTACAGCTCAACCACACCATCGTCCACGTGACCGACCAGGAGCGTTCGGCGCGCTTCCTCACCGAGATCCTCGGCCTGCCGGAGCCGGTGCGCTTCGGCCCGTTCCTCGTCGTCGAGGTCGCGAACGGCGTCTCGCTCGACTACCTGACCAGCGCGGCACCGATCACCGACCAGCACTACGCGTTCCTGGTGACCGAGGACGAGTTCGACCAGATCTTCGGCCGGATCCAGGAACGCGGTCTCGACTACTGGGCCGACCCGTTCCACTCGAAGCCCGGCGAGATCAACCGCAACGACGGCGGTCGTGGCGTCTACTGGAACGACCCGGACGGCCACGCACTGGAGATCATCACCAGGCCGTACGGCTCCGGCGCGTAGGTTCACGTATCTAAAAGGTTTAGACCACCTCTTGCACTCGGAGCACCGGGGCTGCCACCGTGAGAGCGGTAACACACCGTGGGCGCGCTGATGCTCTGAGGAGTTGGTCCCCATGTTCGGAACACGCGCCGCCGCCCTGATCGTCGCGCTGCTGGGCGTTTTCACGTTCGTGCAGCCGGCGACGGCGGCGGCGTTCATCGTCACCGAAGCGCAGTTCAACCGCATGTTCCCGTCCCGCAACAGCTTCTACACCTACAGCGGCCTGAAGTCCGCGATGGCCACGTTCGGCTCGTTCGCGAACCAGGGCAGTGACACGGTGAAGAAGCAGGAAGCGGCGGCGTTCCTCGCCAACGTCTCGCACGAGACCGGCGGCCTCGTCCACATCCGCGAGATCAACCGGGACGGCGACTACTGCGACGAGACCAGGCCCTACGGCTGCCCGCGCGGCCCGAAGGAGTACTACGGCCGCGGCCCGATCCAGCTGTCGTGGAACTTCAACTACAAGGCGGCGGGCGACTACCTCGGCGTCAACCTGTTGAACAACCCGGACCGGGTGGCCACCGACGCGACGATCTCGTGGCGAACCGCGATCTGGTACTGGATGACGCAGAACGGTCCCGGCACCATGACCCCGCACAACGCCATGGTCAACTCGCGCGGCTTCGGTCAGACCATCCGCAGCATCAACGGATCCCTGGAGTGCGACGGCAAGAACCCGGGAACGGTCGAGAGCCGCGTGTCGAAGTACCGCCAGTTCACCGGAATCATCGGTGTGGCGACGGGCGGCAACCTGTACTGCTGATCAAGAGAACAGGTCTAGACCCTTGACTGGTCTGGACCACCGGTGCCAATCTCAGCGTAGTTCACATCCTTGATTCCTCGGGCGCGCAGACTCCAGGAGTGGGTGACCTTGCTGAGAAAACGCATCTTGGCGTCTATCGCGGCTGGTGTGATGGCGGCGGCATTGGCCGTCATCACACCAGCCGCGTCCGCACAGGCGGAAGTGTCCGCACAGGCCTGCACGTACACCAACTGGGTGCAGGGTCAGTGGTACACGGCCGGCTCGATCGTGAAGTTCGAAGGCGCGTACTACATCGCCGAGCACGACAATCCTGGTTACAGCCCAACGGTTTCCACCTGGTACTGGGAACCCACGAGCTGTGACGGTGGTGGAGGTGGTGGCGGCACCTGCACGTTCACCGACTGGGTGCAGGGCCAGTGGTACGTCACCGGCAGCATCGTCCGGTTCGAAGGCAACTACTACATCGCCGAGCACGACAATCCCGGTTACAGCCCAACGGTTTCCACCTGGTACTGGGAGCCGTACAACTGCGGCGGCGGCGGTGGTGGCGGTGACTTCGTCGTCAGCGAAGCCCAGTTCAACCAGATGTTCCCCGGCCGCAACGGCTTCTACACCTACAGCGGTCTCGTGGCCGCGATGAGCTCGTTCCCCGGCTTCGCGAAGACGGGCAGCGACACGGTGAAGAAGCAGGAAGCGGCGGCGTTCCTCGCCAACGCCTCGCACGAGACCGGCGGCCTCGTGTACATCGAGGAGATCAACAAGAACAACGACCTCTGCGACGAGAGCAGGCCCTACGGCTGCCCGCGCGGGACGTACGCCTACTACGGCCGCGGCCCGATCCAGCTGTCGTGGAACTTCAACTACTACTCGGCCGGCCAGTACCTCGGCCTCGACCTGCTGAACAACCCGGGCTGGGTGGCGAGCGACGCCGCGATCTCGTGGAAGACGGCGCTCTGGTACTGGAACACGCAGACCGGGCCGGGCACCATGACCGGGCACAACGCCATGGTCAACGGGGCCGGGTTCGGCGAGACGATCCGCAGCATCAACGGATCGCTGGAGTGCAACGGCGGCAACCCCGCGCAGGTGCAGAGCCGCGTGTCGAAGTACCAGCAGTTCGTCGGAATCCTCGGCGTGCCGGCCGGCGCGAACCTGTACTGCTAGTAGGACCCGAGCTGTCCTAGTTCGGCCATAGCTTGGCCGCATGACCAACGAGCACGACGAGCTGCTGGACATGCTGGACGATCAGCGCAGGGTGTTCCGCATCGCGATGCGGGGACTCTCCGAGGCCGACGCCCGCAAGCGCACGACCGTCAGCGAGCTCACGCTGGGCGGATTGCTCAAGCACCTCGTCCAGTGTGAGCGCGGGTACACGCACATCCTGACCGAACGGCCGGGAGTTCCCGACGGGATGCTCGACACCGGCCAGTACACGTGGGAAGGCGGCTCGTTCGAGGAACTGCTCTCGTCCTACGCCGAGGCGGCGCGCGCGACCAACGAGGCCGTGCGCGCCGCCTCTCTCGACAAGCTGGTCCAGCTGCCGCCGGCGCCGTGGGACCCGAACCCCGAACCGTGGTCGGTCCGGCGGATCGTGCTGCACGTGCTGCGGGAGACCGCTCAGCACGCCGGGCACGCGGACATCATCCGCGAGGCGCTGGACGGCGCTTCGACGACCGATCAGCTGTTCAGCTGACGAGCTGTTCCTTCACCTGCGCCAGCGACGGGTTCGTGAGCGCCTTGCCGTTCGGGAAGTGGACGGTCGGCACCGTGCGGTTGCCGCCGTTCACGCTCATCACGAAGTCGGCCGCGCCCGGCGTCTCCTCGATGTTGATCTCGACGTACTCGATGCCCTCGCGGTCGAGCGAGGTCTTCAGGATCCGGCAGTAGCCGCACCACGAGGTCGAGTACACGGTGAGCTGGTCAGGAGCCATCAGAGGGCACTCCTCATCGAGGTTGGTCAATGTCATGAGTATCAACGCTCGACGGGGAGTGGTTCATCCCAGGGTGCGGCTCACGTCACTTCGCGTGCCTGAGCAGCTTGGAACCGGGCTTCTGGGACTCGAAGTCGAGCTTCGCCCAGTTCTTGTCCTTCGGCACGGACAGGATCCGCGCCTCGTCCAGCAGGCCGTCGAACGAGCGCTTGCGGCTGTTGCCGCCGGGCGTCTTCTCGTTGTTGCCGATGGTCACGGGCTCGGTGCCGGTGGTCTTCCACGCGTTGGTGTCGGTCTTGCCGACTTCGAGCTTGCCGTTGATGTAGTAGTAGGCGTTCGGCTTGTCGATGACGAAGACGAAGTGGTACCAGGTGTTGTTCTTGACCTTCGTGTAGGCGCCGGAGGGCAGCGGGCACCAGTCGTAGTTCGCGACGTCGATGCACGGCTCGGTCTGGTCGCCCTCGCCGAAGTAGTGGATGCGGAAGCCTGACTCGCCCTTGGAGAACATCGCGATGTACGCGGCCGGGTGCGTCTTCGCGTTGGACCAGATCGAGAAGGTTCCCTTGGCGGGCAACGGGTTGAACAGCCCGCTGGTCTCACTGCCCGGCAGCAGCACGTACTCGCTCCTGGCCCTGGTCAACGACAGCGCGTTGCCGACCACGCCGGTGCCGGTCGCGTCGCCGGTGATGTTGACGCCCTTGCCGTCGAGGTTGCCGGCGGAGTCGCGGTAGCCGTTCGCGGCGCCCTTCTCCGCGAGGTGGTGGGCGGTGATCCAGCCGTCGGCCTTCGGGAACACCCTGGTGCCGTCGCTTTCCGCCGACGCCTCGGGGTTGCCCCACTTCAGCGTGATGGTCCGGGTGGCGTTGCCCTTGACGTCGGTGCGCACCCAGATCGCCGCCTGTTTGGCCGCCGCGTCCCACTTCTCGATCTCGTACGGCAGCGGCCTGCCCGCCGCGTCGTCGAACCTGACGTCCGCGCCGTCCGGCTTGGCCTGGCCGAAGTCGAAGTTCGACGCGTCGAGCCGCACCGGCACCGGGAAGCCCTTGACGTCGCCGGAGACGTTCGCGCCGGCGGCGGTCGTGTCGATGGTGATCTTGCGTTGGTGCGCCCAGCCCGCTTGGGCCTCGGACGCCACCGCGGGGAGCAGGAGGCCCGCGAGCAACGCGGCGGAAATGGTGAGAGTTCGCCCAGTCCTGTGCATGTGGTCCCTTTTGTCCGGGGCGGCGGACACCCACCGTCTTACTGGAAACTTTCTTTCCTGTCAGCCCCACCTCACCCGATCGGACCAGCGAACGACGATCGTCAGACAATCGTCAGGTCAATCCCGCACACCGTGGGTGAGCATGGTGCGCGCACGGCCGAGAATTTCGGGTGTGCAATTAGTGCTGCTTTTCCACAAGCATTGCCGGGCAATTCGGTCACCCATTCGGCGGCCCTTCACCACTCAGGGTTTCCGATATCGTCTGGATTCCGTCGCCGGTACCACACTTCAGAAAGAAAGGCTGGCCATGCTGAAAACGGTGCTGGCTGCTGCCCTAATAGTGTCCGCCATGGCGACCGCGCCCGCAGCGCAAGCCGCTTCGGACGTTCCTGATTTCGTGACCATCGACGTGGTCACGGTGAACGGCTCCGGCTGCCCGGCCGGCACCGCGGCAGTGGCGTCCGCCGATGACCGCACGGCGTTCACGGTGACCTACAGCGACTACCTCGCCCAGGCCGGACAGGGCTCAGGTCCCACAGACTTCCGCAAGAACTGCCAGCTCAACATCAGAGTGAGCTACCCGCAGGGCTTCACGTTCGGCATCGCCCAGGCCGACTACCGCGGCTTCGCCAACCTGCAGCAGGGGGCGACGGGCGTCGAAAAGGGCAACTACTACTTCCAGGGCATGTCGCAGACCGCGAGCCGCACCCACACCTTCTACGGCCCGAAGTCCGACAACTGGCAGGCGACCGACCGCGCCACGGTGTCGGAAATCATCTACGCACCGTGCGGCGAAGTACGGCACCTGAACATCAACACCGAACTGCGTGTGAACGCCGGGACCGCGTCGAAGGCCAACAGCTTCATGACGATGGACTCCACGGACAGCAGTGTGAGCACGAAGTACCAGTTCTCCTGGAAGCGCTGCTGATCCAGGCACCATTTCCCGCCGCCGTTCTTGGTTGAACTTCAGACGGAAAGGTGCCCCATGCTCAACACACTGGCCGCGGCCGCGCTCGCGATGTCGACGATCATCATCCCGCCCGGCGGCGCCCCCGGAGACACGCCGCCGCCGGACATCATCACCATCGACGTCGTGACCATCAACGGCTCGGGCTGCCGGGCGGGCACGGCCGCGGTCGCCGTGAGCCCGGACAACAAGGCGTTCACCGTCACGTACAGCGAGTTCATGGCGCAGGTCGGCCCGCAGGCGCTGCCGACCGACTTCCGCAAGAACTGCCAGCTGAACCTGCGCGTCAACGTTCCGTCCGGCTTCACCTACGGCATCGCGTCCACGGACTACCGCGGCTTCGCGCACCTCGAGCGCGGCGCCACGGCCCTGGAGAAGGCCAACTACTACTTCCAGGGCATGTCGCAGACGGCGTTCAAGCAGCACAACTACGCCGGCCCGTTCAGCGACGACTGGCAGGCGACCGACACGACCGACGTGGCCGCGATCGTCTACCACCCGTGCGGTGAGAAGCGAAACTTCAACATCAACACCGAACTGCGGGTCATGGCGGGCACGTCGGACAAGACGAAGACCAGCTTCATCGCGATGGACTCCACCGACGGGTCCATCGAGACGACCTACCACTTCGCGTGGAAGACCTGCCCACCGAAGCCGTAACCCCGAAAACCATGGGGGGCACATTCATGGACCTGACGTCCATGAATGTGCCCCCCATGGATCACTCGTGCGGGTGAAGATCAGATCAGGAAGCGGTAGGCGGTCGAGCCCGGCGCCACGTGCTGGATCTTCAGCGGGGACTCCTTCATCCGGCCCCACAGCAGGTCGTAGTCCTCGCGGCGGCCGAGCTCGATGCACACCAGCGCGGCGCCGGTCTCCCGGTTGTCGCGCTTGATGTACTCGAACAGCACGATGTCGTCGTCCTTGCCGAGCACCTCGTCGAGGAACCGCCGCAGCGCGCCCGGCTCCTGCGGGAACTCCACCAGGAAGTAGTGCTTGAGGCCGCGGTGGACCATCGACCGCTCGACGACCTCGGCGTAGCGGGAGACGTCGTTGTTGCCGCCGGAGAGCAGGCACACGACCGTCGAGTCCGGCGCGACGGAGATCTCCTCCAGCAACGCGGCCGAGGCCAGGGCGCCCGCGGGTTCCGCGATGATGCCGTCGATCTGGTACAGCTCCAGCATCTCCGTGCAGACCGCGCCCTCGGACACGCTGAGCAGCTCGGCACCGCTGTCGCGCACCATCGGGAACGTCACGTCGCCGGCGCGGCGGACCGCGGCACCGTCCACGAAGGAGTCCACCTCGGGCAACGTCACGGGGTGGCCCGCCTGCACGGCGGCGATCATGCTCGCCGCGCCCGCCGGTTCCACGCCGATGATGCGGGTGCGCGGGAAGCGCTCCTTGAACCACGTGCCGACGCCGGAGAGCAGGCCGCCACCGCCGACCGGCACCACGACGACGTCGGGGGCGCCGCCGAGCTGCTGGACGATCTCCAGGCCGACGGTGCCCTGACCGGCGACCGTGCGGGGGTCGTCGAAGGCCGGGACCAGGGTCGCGCCGGTGGTCAGCGCGTACTCCTTCGCGAGGGCGGCCGCGTCGTCGTAGGTGTCGCCGTCGACGATCAGCTGCACCATGCCCTGGCCGAGGGCCGAGATGCGGTCGCGTTTCTGGCGCGGGGTGGTGCGGGGCACGTGCACGCGGCCCTCGATACCGAGGCGGCGGCACGCGTAGGCCATGCCCTGGCCGTGGTTGCCGGCCGACGCGCAGACCGCGCCGCCGAACGCGAACTCGGTCTGGCACAGCAGGTTGAAGGCGCCGCGCAGCTTGTACGAACGGCCGACCTGGAGGTCCTCGCGCTTGAACCACACGCGCGCGCCGGTCCGCTCGGACAGCCGCTGGTTCACCTCGAGCGGCGTGGTGCGTGCGACTCCGCCCAGCCGGGCTGCGGCGGCGGACACCTCATCAGCGAAGGACATGACATTACATCTTCCGTGAACGACTCGGGTCTGGCACGCGTACCCCTAGAAAGACAGGGGAGGTGCTCGTGTTTCGCCTTGTGGGCGTTCTGACGCTGCTCATGATGCTCTCCGCGGTTCCCGCGCACGCCCATGGCGCGCCGACCGACCCCGCGAGCAGGGCTTTTCTGTGCTCACCGGGTCAGGCAACAGCATCATCCTCGCCGTGCCGCAGTGCCATTCAGGCGGGGTTGCCGTCCAAGGAGTGGGACAACATCCGGCTGCCGAACGTGGCCGGGCGCGACACCGCGATGGTTCCCGACGGCAAGCTGTGCAGCGCCGGGCTCGCGAAGTACGCCGGGCTCGACCTGCCGAGCGCGCAGTGGCCGGCGACGAAGCTCAAGAGCACCGACTTCACCTATCGGGCGACGATCCCGCACCAGGGTTCGTTCCGGTTCTACGTGACGCGGGGCGGCTACTCGCCGGCCCGGCCGCTGCGGTGGGCAGACCTGGACCAGTTCCTGAACGTGCCCTCTCCCCCGCTGGTCGACGGCTCGTACGAGTTCAAGGTGCGGCTGCCGCAGAACCTGACCGGACGTCACCTCATCTACACGGTCTGGCAGAACACCGACACGCCCGACACCTACTACTCGTGCACCGACGTCGAGATCGCGGCGCCGGCACCTGCCGCTGCACCCGCACCGGTTGTACCGCAACCGAAACCGGTCCCGCCCGCCCAGGCGCAGGCGGCCCCGGCCGCGCCGCCGTCGAGTTCCGCGCCGCCGTCCTCCACGCCGAAGTCGAGCACGCCGCGACCCGTTCCCGTTGCGTCGACCGCCGAACAACCTCCTTCCAGTGCAACGAGGTTCGGCATGTCCGCCGTGGTGGCGGCACTGGGAGGACTCGCGGTGATCGGCGGGATCATGTTGTGGCGCAAAAGAATTCTGTGAACGTCCCGGTCCCCAACAGGTCTGGACCATCCCTACGATGATCTTCGGGCGCGCAACCCTGCAACAGTGAGGTGTGTGCCCGCATGGCAAGAAAACTGTTGGCGTTGCTGGCAATGCTTGCCGCAACGCTCGTCCCGGTCGCAAGCCCGGCACAGGCGGCCCCGTTCAAGGTGCTCGGCTTCTACTACGGCACCAACGACCTGGCGCACATCTCGTTCGTCAAGGAGGCCAACCCCTGGCTCGCCAGGACCGCCCAGGAGAACGGGTTCACCTACGAGGCGACGACCGACTGGAACCGGCTGAACGCCCTGACCCCGGCCCAGGCCCAGGTCGTGGTCTTCCTCGACGACCTGCCGAACGGCACCCAGCGCGCGGGGTTCCAGCGTTACATGGACGCCGGCGGCGCGTGGTTCGGCTTCCACGTCTCGGCGTTCACGCAGAACGCG
This sequence comes from Lentzea alba, assembly GCF_011067745.1. Taxonomy (GTDB): domain Bacteria; phylum Actinomycetota; class Actinomycetes; order Mycobacteriales; family Pseudonocardiaceae; genus Lentzea; species Lentzea alba. The sequence continues at coordinate 196,141 of NZ_JAAMPJ010000004.1, read as the reverse complement.
AACGAGTGGTCCTGGTACCACAACACGTTCCTGGGCAAGGGAAACTTCGTCAACAACACCTGGGGCCCCACCACCGCGACGCTGAAGGTCGAGACCCGCACGCACCCGTCGACCCTGCGGCTGCCGGAGAAGTTCACGTCGTCGGTCAGCGAGTGGTACAGCTGGTCGCGTGATCTGCGCACGAACCCGGACATCCAGGTCTTGGCGAGCGTCGACCCGTCGAGCTTCCCGCTCGGCACCGACCCGAACCAGCAGTGGCGCAGCGGGTACTACCCGATCATGTGGACGAACAAGAACTACAAGATGATCTACGCGAACTTCGGCCACAACGCGATGGACTACGCGGCCAACAGGCCGCTGTCGTCCACCTTCGCCTCCGCCACCCAGAACAACTTCCTCATCGACAGCCTGCTGTGGCTGGGCGGCGGGACGCAGCAGCCGCAACCCGCCTGGAAGACGATCGTCAACTTGGGCAACGGCAAGTGCGTCGACGCGCGGTCGGCCGGTCTCGACAACGGCACCGTCATCCAGCAGTACTCCTGCAACGGGACCACCGCGCAGAACTTCCGCGCGACGGCGACGTCCGACGGCTACTCCCGCCTGGACTACCGCAACGACCCGGCCAAGGTGCTGGACGTGAGCAACGTGTCCAGTGCGGACGGCGCGGGCATCCACCTGTGGACCTACGGCGGCGGCACGAACCAGCAGTGGCGCGTCACCACGGGCGCGGACGGCTACTCGACGATCACGGCCCGGCACTCGGGCAAGTGCCTGTCGGCGCCCGCGAGCACCGCCGACGGGGTGCAGCTGATCCAGGCGACCTGCACCGGGTCGGCGGCTCAGTCGTTCCGGCTGGGGTGATGCTCGGACCCGATCACGGTCACTCGTTCCCCCGGTCTGCTCGACGAGGCCGGGTGGGACGAGCCCAGGAACCCGTACATGTCGTTGAGCTGGTGCAGTGCCGAAACCGCGTCCCGCCACACGGGGCATGGCCACGCACGGTGCCGCCCGTACCAGGCGCGGCACGACTTGCACCGGTGCCGCTCGTTCGGCTCGTGCATCCGCAGCAGTCCCCGCCACCACGGCAGCGCGGCACGCAACTGCTCGCGCAACTCGAAGACCTCGTCAGGTGAATCCGTCTGGGCGAGCTGGTTCATGGTCTTGTAGACGACGTCGATCACGGTTCGGTGAAAGGAACCCTGCCGTTCGGCAAGCGCCATGTCCGAGCTCCTCCTCACCGCAGTTGAGACAGGCTCGCCAGGAGTCTATGTTGGCGATTGGCGGGCTTTCAACTGGCGAAAATCTCGTCACCCAGATAGCCCTTTCCGTGGGTGGAGAGGCCCACTGCGCGCAACGGGGGGAGCCGCGATGGCGGGGGAACGGTGCCTGGCGGACAAGCTCAACCACCTCTTCGCGCGCTACACCGCCCGTTCCGGCCAGGAGTACAGCAACGAGCAGGTCGCGGCGGCCATCGCGGACACCGGCGTCACCATCTCGCAGAGCTACATCTGGCAGCTGCGCAAGGGCAAGAAGGACAACCCGACGTTCAAGCACCTGCAGGCGCTGGCAGGTTTCTTCGGCGTGCCCGTGAGCTACTTCTTCGACGACGAGGTCACCGACCGCGTCGACGAGCAGCTGCGGTCGTTGCGGGAAGAACAGAGCAGGCTCAACGAGATCGCCTCGGGCAGCGACGCGCAGCTCATGGCGATGCGCGCGGGTGAGCTGTCCCCGGACCGGCGCCGCCTCGTCATGGAGCTGCTGGACGTCGTCTACCGACAGGAACAGGCCGAGCGCGGCGAAGGATGACTCGTGGCCGACCGAAAGCTCGCGGTGGCGTTGCGCTGACCTTATGGTCCCGTTGTGGACCTGCCCGTGATGCCGCCGGTGAAGCCGATGCTCGCGAAGTCCGTGCCCGAACTGCCGCGCGGGGACGGCCTGGCGTACGAGCCGAAGTGGGACGGCTTCCGCTGCATCGTGTTCCGCGACGGCGACGAGGTCGAACTGGGCTCGCGCAACGACAAGCCGCTCACCCGGTACTTCCCCGAGGTCGTGGAGCTGCTGAAGCAGGCGCTGCCGCCGCGGTGCGTGGTCGACGGCGAGATCGTGCTGGTCACCCCGGACGGGCTGAGCTTCGACACCCTCCAGCTGCGGCTGCACCCGGCGGCTTCGCGGGTGCGGAAGCTCTCCGTCGAGACGCCGGCTTCGTTCGTGGCGTTCGACCTGCTGGCGTGCGGCGACGCCGACGTCACCGGGCTGACGCTGGGCGAGCGCCGGGAGCAGCTGGAGGAGATCGTCACCGAGGTCCCCGGCGTCTACCTGACACCGTCCACGACGGACCCGGACGTCGCGCAGGACTGGTTCACCCGCTTCGAGGGCGCGGGCTTCGACGGGGTGATGGTCAAGGCGGTGGACGGCGTCTACGAGCCGGACAAGCGGGTGATGTTCAAGGTCAAGCACGAGCGGACGGCCGACTGCGTGGTCGCGGGCTATCGCCTGCACAAGGACGGCGAGACCGTCGGGTCGCTGGTGCTCGGGCTCTACCAGGACGGCGAGCTGCACAACGTGGGCGTCGCGAGCAGCTTCACCGCCGCCCGGCGCCGTGAACTGGTCGAGGAGCTCAAGCCGCTGCTGAACCCCGCCGAACACCCGTGGAGCGCGTGGGCGACGTACGAAGGTCCGGGCATGAACAGCCGTTGGAACCCCGATAAGCAGCTTCAGATCGTGTTGCTCGATCCGTCACGAGTGGCCGAGGTGCGCTACGAGCACGTGCAGGGCGGACGGTTCCGGCACACCTCCCGGCTCGTGCGCTTCCGGGAGGACAAAGATCCGGTCGACTGCACGTACGAGCAGCTCGAGGAGGTGCCACCGGCCGAGCTGGACGCGCTGTTCGGCGAGGCGGAAAGAAGGCGGACAATCGACCGGTGAAGGTGATCAAGCGGGACGGCACGCACGAGATCGAGATCCAGCGGTCGCGGTTCCTGTGCCACGTCGCCCGCGTCACCTCCGACCAGGAAGCCTCCGAGTTCTTCGCGCGGATCCGCAAGGAGCACTGGCAGGCCACGCACAACTGCACGGCGTTCCGCACTCGCGACACCCAGCGTTCGTCCGACGACGGCGAACCCGCTGGCACGGCCGGTGTGCCGATGCTGGAGGTCCTCACACGGCGCGATCTGGTCGACACGGCCGTTGTCGTCACCCGCTACTACGGCGGCATCAAACTCGGCGCCGGTGGCCTGGTCCGGGCGTACGGGCGGGCAGTGTCCGAGGCAATCGACGCGTTGGGCACTCTCACCCGTGAACGACACGAGAGCGTGCTTCTCGCCGTGGACCACGATCAGGCAGGAAAGCTGGAGAACGCGTTGCGCGCGGCCGGGCACCACGTCGCGGACACCGAGTACGGCCACGACGTCACTTTCACCGTGCTGACGAAGGACCCGGAGGCGTTCGAGGTCTGGCTCGCCGCGCAGACCGGCGGTGCGGTCACCGCCATCCGGGGCGAGCCGGTGGACCTCGACAGCTGACGCGGGCGGCGCCCCACCCCGAGAAGGGCGCCGCCCGCGGGACCTACGTCTTCGGGTCCGGCGGCGGGTTGTCGGGTTTGCGGGTCTCGACGAGCAGGTCGCGAATGTCACCGTTCATGGGTTCTTTCTAGAGCGATCGCGTTGTCCGGTTCCGCCGACTGGACGCCGAACAAACAACGAGAGAACAATCCAGCGGGTGCCGAGACCCGAGCGCCCGCTGGATTCCGACGATGACGAGCTGCTCAGGTTCGCCGCGGACTTGAGATTGTTGCGTGAGAAAGCAGGTAAACCGACCTACCGCGAGCTGAGCAAGGCCGCGCACTATTCGGTGACGGTGCTCTCCGAGGCCGCGGGCGGGCGGAAACTGCCCAGCCTGGCCGTGACCACGGCTTATGTGCACGCGTGCGGCGGTGACGTCGAACAATGGCGGCGAAGATGGCACGAGGTGGCCGAGAGCGCGAAGCCCGCCGATCCCGAGCGGGAACCGCCGTACCTCGGGCTGGGCGCCTTCCAGGCCGAGGACGCGAGCCGGTTCTTCGGCCGGGAAAAGCTCGTCGGACAACTGCTGGAAAAGTGCGCCGAACGTTCTTTCGTGGGCGTTTTCGGCGCTTCCGGTTCCGGCAAGTCGTCGCTGCTGCGAGCCGGTCTGGTGGCGTCGCGGCCCGCCGACGTCCTCTCCCCCGGCCCGCACCCGCTCGCGCTCTGGGGCGAGGTCACCGCGGACCTGGTGGTGATCGACCAGTTCGAGGAGCTCTTCACGCTCTGCCGCGACGAGGACGAGCGGGTCGCGTTCATCGACGCGATCACCTCGGTGGCCGGCAAGAAGGTCGTCATCGGCGTCCGGTCGGACTTCTACGGTCATTGCGGCCGCTATCCCGCGCTGGTCGACGCGTTGCACGACGCGCAGATCCTGGTCGGCGCGATGAGCCCGCAGGAGCTGCGGCGCGCGATCACCGAACCGGCGTTGCGCGCCGGCTACACCGTCGAGGGCGCGTTGGTGTCCGTGCTGGAGGCCGAGCACGCGCCGTTGCCGCTGGTCTCGCACGCACTGCTGGAGACGTGGCGTCGTCGTCGTGGCACGCGTCTGACCGTGGCGGGCTACGAGGAGACGGGCGGTGTCCGGCACGCGTTGGCCCAGAGCGCCGAGGCCGCGTACCTGGCCCTGGACGCTTCACAGCAGGCGATCGCGCGCAAGATCTTCCTGCGGCTGACGGCGCTCGGCGAGGGCACTGAGGACACCAAGCGCCGCGTGAACCGCGACTCTCTCGACAACGATGACGACACGTTGTTCGTACTCGACCACCTCGCGCGCGCACGGCTCATCACGCTCGACGACACCGGCATCGACCTCACGCACGAAGCAGTGATTCGGTCGTGGCCGCGGCTCTCGGGCTGGCTGACCGCGAACCGCGACGGCCTGCGCGTCCACCACCAGCTCACCGAGGCGACCGCGACCTGGGAGTCGCTGAACCGCGACTCGGGCGCGCTTTATCGGGGCGTGCGGCTCGCACTGGCCCGCGAGTGGGCAACGGGCGATGACGACGCGATGTCCGCACGCGAACGCCGGTTCCTCAACGCCAGCATCGAGGCCGAGGAAGCCGAGCAGGTCGCCACGCGCCGCCGAACTCGCCGGCTGCGGCAGCTCGTCGGGTTGCTGACGGTGCTGCTCGTGCTCGCGGTGACGGCGGTGGGGTTCGCGATCAGCGCCCAGCGCGAGTCCACGGCACAGCGGAACATGGCCCTCGCCCGCCAGGCCGTCAGCGACGCGAAGACGCTGCAGACGGCCGACTCCGACCGGTCCGCCCAGCTCAGCCTCGCCGCACACGAGCTCACCGACAACGCCGAGACCAGGGACAACCTGGCAAGCGCCCCGTCGGGACCGCACTTCACCAGCTGGATGGCGCACACCACCGACATCCCCGGTGCCGCGCTCCACGGCAGCACGCTCGCGACCACCAGCTGGGACCACTCGGTCAAGCTGTGGGAGATCGCCGACCACCGCGAGCCGGTCCTCCTCGCCGGGACCTCGGTTCACGACCAGCCGCTGGGCATCGAGTTCAGCAAGGACGGCCGTCTCCTCCAGGTCGCCGACGAGCACGCGGTCACGTTGTTCGACACGGTGGACCCGCGGCACCCGCGGCGGCTGGGGGTGATCCTGTCCCCCGTCGAGGCGTTGTCGGCGAGCGCGATGAACCAGGACGGCACGCTCGTCATCACCACGCACAACGACGGCAGCGCACGGTTGTGGAACATCGCCGACCCACCCAATCCGGTGCTCACACACACGTTGCCCGGACACGATCGCACGATGAGAGCCGCCGCCTTCCGTCCGGACGGCCGCGCATTCGCCGTGTCCTCCCGCTCGTCCGTGGTGCTGTACTCCCTCGACGGCCCCCCACAGCGCAGTGGTGAGCTGACGGGGCACTCACAGGCGGTTCAATCACTGACGTTCAGCCCCGACGGCCGGACGATCGCCACCGGGTCGTGGGATCACACGGCCCGGTTGTGGGACGTGACCGATCTGCGGGCGCCGCGATTCCGCACCGAGTTCACCGGCAGCACCGCGATCGTCTGGGGCGTGTCGTTCTCCCCGGACGGCACCACGTTCGCCGCCACCGGCGACGGACGCGTCCGCCTGTGGAGCATGGACGGCGTCGGCCTGACCGGCACTCCCCGGATGCTCGGCTCGCTGCCCGGCGGCAACTACGCCGCGCGGTTCACCTCGGACGGCACCACGGTGGTCATCGTCGAAGGCAGGTTCGTGCGCGTCCAGGAACTGCGCCAGATGCCGCTGTTCGGTCACGAGAACAACGTGTCGTCGGTGTCGTTCCGCCCCGACGGCGAGGTGCTGTCGAGCAGCAGCTGGGACGGCACGGTGCGGCTGTGGAAGATGACCCCGCAACGCACCCGCGAGCCGCTCGCGTGGATCACCGACGCCACCGGGTTCGTCCGTTCCGCGACGTTCAGCCCGGACGGGAAGTGGCTCGCGGCGGCCAGTGACGACTCGTGGGTCCGGATCTACGACGTCACCGACCCGGCGGCGCCGCGGCTGAAGGCGAGTTTCGTCGCGCTGGCGAACCAGCCCTCGGTGTCGGTCGCGTTCAGCCCGGACGGCAGGGCGCTCGCCGTCGGCTCGTACAAGGTGCTGTCGTTGTGGGACATGACGAACGCCGGCCAGCCCCGGGAGCTCTTCCGCACCGAAGCCTGGTACGCCTCGGTGTGGACGGTGACGTGGAGCCCCGACGGCACGCGGATCGTCACGGGCACCGGCAAGCAGGCGCGGCTGTTCGACGCCACGAACCTGAGAGAGCTGAAGGAGATCCCGTTCCCCGGCAACGGCGACAACCCGTTGCGCGGATCGTTCAGCCAGGACGGCAAGTTGCTGCTCACCGGCCAGGGGGACACCGATGTCCGGGTGATCGACACCGCGACGATGCGTGAGGTGGCCGTGCTCACCGGAGCCGGCGGTGTCGCCTACGCGGTGGCGTTCCACGGCACCCGTGCCGCGATCTCGCACTCCGACGGCAAGATCCGGCTCTGGGACTTCACGGACCCGGCCCGGCCGCGGCTGGAGACGACGTACGCCGGTCACACGTGGGACGTGCCGGCGCTCGCGTTCAGCCCGGACGGCTCCTACCTGGCGTCCGGGGGCAACGACACCACCGTCCGCCTGTGGGAGGTCGGGCTCGACCGCGCCACCGCACGGCTGTGCGCGCAACGCCCGGAGCCGCTGACGCGGGAGCAGTGGTCGGCCCAGTTCCCGGACGTGCCCTACCGGCAGTTCTGCCGGTAGGGCACGTGTTTTCGGCTACGTACAGGGAATGACGTCCGGATCGGCGCCCGCCTTGGGCACCCATCGCACGTTCGCGAAGGACGCCTGGAACGCGCCGTCGGTGTAGACCAGGAACGGCGTGTTGACGTTCTCCAGGTCCAACCCCTTGTCGGAGAAGCACGACACCGGGATCTTGACGGTCGCCTTCTGTCCAACGGGGAGGTTGCGGAACGCCTGCGTGGCATCGATCTCGGCCATGCACGGGTACACGCAGTGCGCGCTGACGACCGTGCGGTTGGCCGGGGCCTGGTGCACGATCACGTCGAACTGGATGGCCGCGTTGGCGTTGCCGTAACCGCGCAGGTCGACGCCGGTCGGGCTCTGCAGGTACACCTGGCCCGGGCCTGTGCCGGTCCACGTCGTCTTGAGCGCGTCCTGCTGGACGTTGACGTCGGACTGCACGACGTTGATCTCGGCGTGCGAGGCCTGGCCGTCGGGGCCGACCACGGTGCCGCCCCAGTTCTCCGGGGAGCCGATCATCGCCTGGTACGGAGCGATGTCCGTGCGGTTGAAGATCTCCAGGTCCTCGGTCGCCGTGCCACCGCCACCGCCGGAGCACAGGGCGCCGGGGCTGGTCTCGTCGAGCTTGCCGACGTTGCCGGTCTGCCAGTCGCGCAGGCCGTACCCGAGCTTGAACAGCGGGGTCTTGGCCGGTTCGCCGGGCAGTGCCGGGCAGGCCTCGGCCGGCCACGAGTAGGACAGCTTGCCGCTGAACCCGTTGTGGCGTCCCCGGATCAGCAGGTCCGCGACGCCCTGGCCCTCGGTGCCGGGCAGCCAGGCGGCCACGAACGCGTCGGAGCGGTTGATCTCCTTGTTCATGTACAGCGCGCGGCCGCCGACGTAGACGGTGATGACCGGCTTGCCCTTGCCGGACACCTTGTCCAGCACGGCGATGTCCTGCGGCTGCAGGCGGGCGGCCTCGAACGACCGCTTGCCGAGGTCGCCCACGCCCTCCGCGTACGGCGTCTCACCGATCACGGCGATGACGGCGTCGTAGTTCTTCGGGTCGACGTTGTCCGCGGTCTCGGCGAACGTGACGTTGGCGGCGCCCAGCGTGTCCTGGATGCCCTTGAGGATGCTGGTGGCGTTGGGGAAGTCGGCGTTGGTGTTGCCGGTGCCCTGCCAGGACAGCGTCCAGCCACCCGTCTGGTTGCCGATGTTGTCCGCGCTCTTGCCGACCACGAGAACCTTGCTGCGCTTGGACAACGGCAGCACGCGCTTCTCGTTCTTGAGCAGCACGGCGGACTCCCGCACGGCCTTGCGAGCGAGTTCCTTGTGCAGCAGGGCGTCTTGGTCGTTTGCGTGCTCGCGCTGGGACGGCTTGGGGGCGTCGAAAACGCCGGCGCGCAGCTTGACGCGCAGAATCCGCGTGACGGCGTCGTCGATGCGCGCCATCGGGATCTGACCGGACTCGACCTGGGCGATCGTGTTGGTGATGAACGCCTTCCAGTCGTTGGGCACCATGATGATGTCCATGCCGGCGTTGATCGCCTGCGGGCAGCTGGCGTTGGTGCAGCCGGTGACCTGGCCGATGCCGTTCCAGTCGGAGACGAGCAGGCCGTCGAAGCCCATCTTCTCCTTGAGGATGCCGGTCTGCACGTACTTGCTGCCGTGCACCTTGCCCTCGTTGATGACGTCGTTCGTCCAGCTGTTGAACGAGATCATCACCGTCTGCGCACCCGCGGCCAGTGCCCCGTAGTAGCCCTGCCCGTGAATGTTGATCATGTCTTTCTCGGACGCGGCGTTGACCCCCTGGTCCTTGCCGCCGGTCGTGCCGCCGTCACCGAGGAAGTGCTTGGCGGTGGCGATCACGCCGTCCTCGCCGATGCGCTTCCTCGCGTTGTCCTGCAGGCCCTTGACGGCCTCGAACCCGTACGCGCGGGTGATCCGCGGGTCCTCGGAGAAGCCCTCGTACGTGCGGCCCCACCGGTCGTCCTGCACGACCGCGAGCGTCGGCGCGAACGCCCAGTCCTGACCCGTCGCCCGAATCTGCTCGGCCGTGGCCTCGTTGATGTCGCGGATGAGGCACGGGTCGTGCGCCGCGCCGAGCCCGATGTTGTGCGGGAAGACCGTCGCGCCGTACACGTTGTTGTTGCCGTGCACCGCGTCGATGCCCCAGATGACGGGAATCTTGGTGCGCGTGGCCTTCGAGGCGTCCCAGTAGGCGTCCGCGAGCTTCAGCCAGTCCTGCGGCGTGGCCTTCTTGTTCGCGCCGGGCCAGCTACCGCCACCGTTGAGGACGGACCCGAACCCGTACGTCGTGACGTCCTGCGCCGTGATCGCGGCGATCTCCGGCTGCGTCATCTGGCCGACCTTCTCGGCCAGCGTCATGTTCGCCAGGATCTGCTTGATCCGAGCCTCGTCCTTGCGGTCGCCCTTGAGCTGGCTCTCGACCCTGGGCCAGTCCTTGAGGGTGGGCAGGGACTTCTCGATGCGGGCGCACCCGTGCTCCGTCCGGGGCTGCCCGATGACCGTCTGCTTCGGCCCGTGCTGCTGCGCCTCGGGCGCGGCGACGGCCGACGTAGCGCTGGCGGCGAGCGTCAGCCCCAGCACTGCGGCGAGAGTGCTTCTCCAATGCATGCCGCAGATCCTCAACGGCATGTTACGTCCGCGTCAATGGGAACGCTCTCACGACTTTGTTCCGGAACTCTTCCGGACGAACCTCGCACACCTCTGCAGCCCGCTCGCTGACCCGTTCGCCCGCCCTCGCTCGGCCGTCGCATGGCGGTGGGGGGTGGTCCGGTTGGGTGGCTGGGGGGCGATCGGGTGGCGGCTGGTCGGGTGGTGGCTCTGCCGTGGCCAAGTGGGTGGTTGCGCGGGTCGGCTTGGGTGGGGCCGGAAGTTGACGGGCACCGCCGCGACGGATGCGGCCCGAAAGTGGGCAGCGCACCGGATGCGGAACGGCCCCCGGTTCCCGCAGGAACCAGGGGCCGCCGCACGTACCGTCTAGCCGACCAGGGCGCGCACCCGGCGCAGCACCTCGTCCTTGCCCAGCGTGCGGGCCACGGCGTGCAGGTCCGGGCTGCGGGTCGAGCCGGTGAGGGAGACGCGGATCAGCTGCGCCGCCTCCTTGATGGAGCCGGGGTAGGCGTCCGGGTTCTTCTTGAACTCCTTGGGGTTCGGCGCGAAGCCGTGCTTGCCCGCGAGCTCGCGGATCTGGCCGAACCACTCCTGGCCGTCTTCGAGATCGGCGTAGCCGTCGGCGAAGTCGGCGGCGAAGGCCGAGATCAGGTCCGGGGACAGGCCGCCCAGGCGCTCGTCGGTGCGGTCGGAAACCAGCTCGAACAGCGACGGGAAGAAGAAGCCGTAGGCGGTGCGGAAGTCGGACCACTTGCGGAGGTCCTTGCGCGGGTTGGCGACTTCCGGGCCGCGCTCCACCTGCAGGGCCGCAAGTGCCTCGTCACGCGAATCGGCGAGCACGGTGACCAGGGCCGGGTCGTACGTGGCGGCCCACTTCGAGATGCGCGAGATGATCTCGTCGCCGGACAGCGTGGCCACGTAGTCGGCGGCGATGTCCTCGAGCTTGACCAGGTCGACCAGCGGTCCGGCGACGCCGCACTCGGCCAGCGAGATCGGTGAAGACAAAGCTTCCGCCAGGGGCAGATCGGCGAGGCGGGCGTTCACCAGGCCGCGCAGGTAGTACTGGACCGCCTCGGCCGGGAAGCCCGCCTCGATGAAGAACTCGACGGAGGCCTCGGGGTCCTTGCGCTTCGAGAGCTTGCGCCGGGAGCCGCCCTGCTGCTTCATCAGCGGGGCGATGTGGGCGTACTCGACGCGCTCGAAGCCCAGGGCGTCGAACAGCTGCAGGTGGGTCGGGACGGAGGAGATCCACTCCTCGCCGCGGATCACCAGGTTCACGCGCATCAGGTGGTCGTCGACGGCGTGCGCGAAGTGGTACGTGGGCAGGCGCGGTGACTGGTCGGAGGCCTTGAGGATCACCACGTCGTTGCGGTTGGCCTCGTGCTCCAACTCCCCGCGAATGGCGTCGACGAACCTCGTGCGCTCCCCCGCCTTGCCCGGCGAGCGGAAGCGGACGACGTACGGGCGGCCCTCGTCCAGAGCGGCCTGAACGTCCTCGGCGGTCTTGTCGCGCCAGATCGCCCAGCGGCCGTAGTAGCCGGTGGGGAGCTTGGTGGCCTGCTGGCGCGCGGTGATGTCCGCGAGCTCTTCCTTCGTGGCGAAGCAGAGGTACGCGGCGCCGGAGCGCAGCAGCTCGCGCACGTAGGTCAGGTAGATCTGCTCGCGCTGCGACTGGTGGTACGGGCCGTACGAGCCGACGGAGTCCGCCTCGTCGGGCTCGATCCCGAAGTAGGCGAAGGCGCGGTTGAACTGGTCGACGGCGCCTTCGACCTCGCGCGCCTGGTCGGTGTCCTCGACGCGCACGATGTACGAGCCGCCCGAGTGCGAGGCGAGGTCGCGGTCGATCATGCCGACGTACAGGCCGCCGATGTGCAGGAACCCGGTCGGCGACGGGCCCAGACGGGTGACCTTGGCGTCCGCGCCCAGCCCGCGGGGCGGGTACTGCTCCTCCCAGAAGGACGGCTCGGGCAGGTCCGAGGGGAAGAGGGCGTCGACGACGGCACGGTCGAGCATCGCTGAGGGTCTCCAAACCGGGGAAAGAGAGTCGTCCCAGGTTATCAACGCGCGACCACGGGGAACGCCCTGGGCATGAAGGCAGTCACTTGGCACGGCAAACGCGACGTCCGGGTCGACAGCGTCCCCGATCCGGGTCTCAAGGAACCTGAGGACGTGATCGTGAAGATCACCTCCAGCGGCATCTGCGGGTCGGACCTGCATCTTTACGAGGTGCTCGGGCCGTTCCTGACCGAGGGCGACATCCTCGGGCACGAACCGATGGGTGTCGTCGAGGAGGTCGGCGCCGCGGTCACCGAGCTCAGGCCGGGTGACCGGGTGGTGATCCCGTTCAACGTCTCCTGCAACACCTGCGCGATGTGCGCGCAGGGCCTGCAGAGCCAGTGCGAGACCACCCAGGTGCGAGAGCACGGGTCCGGCGCCGCGCTCTTCGGCTACACCAAGCTCTACGGCCAGGTCCCCGGTGGCCAGGCCGAGTACCTGCGGGTCCCGTTCGGCAACAAGCTCCCGATCAAGGTGCCGGAGGGCCCGCCGGACGACAGGTTCGTCTACCTGAGCGACGTGCTGCCCACCGCCTGGCAGGCCGTCGAGTACGCAGGCGTCCAGCCCGACTCCACGGTCGCCGTCCTCGGTCTGGGCCCGATCGGCGACATGGCCTGCCGGGTCGCACGGCACAAGGGTGCCAGGGCGATCGGCATCGACCTCGTCCCCGAACGGCTCGCGCGCGCCAAGGCACGTGGCATCGAGACCATCGACGTGCGCGGCGCCGGCAAGCGGCTGACCGAGGTCGTCAAGGACCTCACGAACGGCCGGGGCCCGGACGCGGTGATCGACGCGGTCGGCATGGAGGCCCACGGCGCGCCGGTCGGCAAGCTCGCCCAGCAGCTCACCGGTCTGCTGCCGGACCCGATGGCCCAGAAGCTGATGAAGGAAGCGGGCGTCGACCGGCTGAAGGCCCTCTACAGCGCGATCGACATGGTGCGTCGCGGCGGCACGGTCTCGATCGTCGGCGTGTACGGCGGCATGGCGGACCCGTTGCCGATGCTGACCATGTTCGACAAGCAGCTGCAGCTGCGGATGGGTCAGGCCAACGTGTGGCGCTGGGTCCCGGAGATCCTGCCGCTGCTCACCGACGACGACCCGCTGGGCGTGGACGACTTCGCCACGCACCGGCTGCCGCTCGACGAGGCACCGGCGGCGTACGAGACGTTCCAGAAGAAGAACGACGGCATGGTCAAAGTGCTGCTCAAACCTTGATCGGCATATCCTGCCCCGCATGGCCAAGTACCTGGACGTCCACCCGGTCAACCCGCAGAAGCGCGCCATCGACCAGGCGGTGCGGATCCTGCAGGAGGACGGCCTGATCGCGTACCCCACGGACTCCTGCTACGCGCTCGGCTGCCGCCTGGGCAACAAGGACGGCATCGACCGCATCCGCGAGATCCGCAAGCTCGACGACAAGCACCACTTCACGCTGATGTGCGAGAACTTCGCGCAGCTCGGCCAGTTCGTGGTGGTCGACAACGCGGTGTTCCGCGCGATCAAGGCCTCCACGCCGGGCAACTACACGTTCATCCTGCCCGCGACGAAGGAGGTGCCGCGCCGCATGATGCACCCGAAGAAGAAGACGGTGGGCGCGCGCATCCCCGACCACGTCGTCACCCAGGCGCTGCTGGAGGCGATGGGCGAGCCGCTGCTCACGTCCACGCTGCTGCTGCCCGACGAGGCCGAGCCGCTGGTGCAGGGCTGGGAGATCAAGGAGCGGCTCGACCACGTGGTGGACGCGGTGCTCGACTCCGGGGAGTGCGGCACCACGCCCACCACGGTGGTGGACTTCTCCAGCGGTGAGGCCGAGATCATCCGCTACGGCGCGGGCGACGCGGACCGCTTCGAATAGGGGATCGTCCCGTTCTTCACGCGTTGGTTGTTTAAAGGCCCACCCCGACCTCGAACAACCGATGGCCCTGTCTGCTGGACGTGGCCGTGACCGCGCAGGCGGTCGCGGCGCGAGCAGAGGGGGAAACATTCAGTGAGAAAGCATCGAATCATTCCTTTGGCGTTGGTGGTGCCGCTGCTGGTCGCCGGTGTCAACGACGCGGTCGCGACGGCGGAGACGCTGAGCGGCTTCACCGTGCTCGTCGAGACCGGCGCCAGCCGCACCGCGGCGATCGCGGCGATCCGGTCGGCCGGCGGCACCGTGGTCAAGGAGAACACCTCGGTCGGAACCATCAGCGCACGGGCGCCGCAGGCGGGGTTCATCGCCAAGGTGACGGCGTCGGACGCGGTGTACGGCGCGGCCCGCGACATCACCCTCGGCGAACCCACCGAGGCCACCGCCGGCCCGGACAGCACGCCGGTCGCCGCGAGCGCGACGACCGAACCGCTGGAGGAGGACCAGTGGGGCCTGCGGATGGTGCGCGCGGATCTGGCCAGGGACAAGCAGGTCGGTGATCCTCGGGTGTACGTGGGCGTGCTGGACAGCGGCATCGACGGCAGCCACCCCGACCTGGGGCCGCGGCTGAACCGCGCGCTGTCCCGCAACTTCACGCGGGACATCCCGAGCATCGACGGGGCGTGCGAGGTGCCGAGCTGCGTCGACCCGGTGGACGTCGACGACGACGGACACGGCTCGCACGTCGCGGGGATCATCGCCGCCGCCCGCAACGGGTTCGGCACCGCCGGGGTCGCGCCCAACGTCACGCTGGTGAACCTCCGCGCGGCACAGGACAGCCCGTTCGTCTTCCTGCAGCCGGTTCTGGACGGACTGACCTACGGCGCCGACATCGGCCTCGACGTGATCAACATGTCGTTCTTCGTCGACCCGTGGCGGTACAACTGCGCCGCGAGCCCGGACGACAGCCTCGAGGAGCAGATCGAGCAGCGCACGACGGTGGCCGCGTTCCAGCGCGCCCTGAACTACGCGCACAACAAGGGCGTCACGCTGGTCAGCTCGATGGGCAACAACCACGACGACCTCGGCAAGCCGCGCAACGACACCACGAGTCCGGGCTTCCCGGAGGGCACGAACCGCACCCGAGCGACCGACAACGCCACGTGCTTGAAGATGCCGGCCGAGGGCGAGCACGTCCTGGGCGTCACGGCGCTGGGGCCGTCGCAGGCAAAGTCCGACCGCTCGGACTACGGCGTCGAGCAGACCGACCTGTCCGCGCCGGGCGGGTACTTCAAGGACTACTTCGGCACGCCGTGGTACGAGACCGACGAGAACAGGATCCTCTCCACGTATCCGCGCAACGCCGCGCGGGCCAAGGACTACATCGACGACAACGACAACATCACGCCGTCGGGCCACACAGACGGCCACCTCGTCAAGCACTGCAAGGGCGGCACCTGTGCGTTCTACGCCTTCATCGACGGCACCTCGATGGCGTCACCGCACGTCGCCGCCACCGCGGCGCTGACGGTCAGCCAGTACGGCAAGCCCGACCCGGCGCGGCCGGGCACGCTGACGATGCCACCGGCCCAGGTGGAGAGAGTGCTGAAGGGCACGGCCGACAAGGTCCCCTGCCCCACGCCGCGGACGGTGTCGTACGAGCACACCGGTCGTCCGGCGGAGTACAACGCGACGTGTGAAGGCGGCCTGAACTTCAACGGCTTCTACGGCCACGGGGTCGTCGACGCCTTCGCCGCCGTCACCCGCGGCGGTGAGTTCCTCTGATCCTCGCCAGATGACTCCGCCGCGCCCCGGTCGTGCTCACACACGATCGGGGCACGGCGGCTGGAGCATCAGCCGGGCTCGGGGTTACGACACGACCAGCGCGTAGTCGGCGTCGGTCGCGGCCGTTTCGGTGTGGCCGTCCACGTTGACCGCGGTCGCGACCACCTCGACGGTCCAGGTACCCGCCGCCGGGGCCTGGACGAGCACGTTCTCCACGGTGTCGACGGTGTTCGCGACGCCGCCGGGCGTGGACCAGTTGCCGGCCAGCAGGCCGTTGTTGCCCCAGTAGACGGTGCCGTCGGGCGCGGTGACCTTCAGCGTCAGGTCGTTGACGGTCGCCTTGGTCGCGGTCGGCGAACCGGCCGGGTCGGTGTACGCCAGCGTGGCGCGCAGCGGCGTCTGGCCGTTGGACGTCACCGTGTACTTGCGCGTCTGACCGGTCGTGACGAGGTCGGTCTCGTTCACCAGCACGGGCAGCTTCCAGCCACCGGCCTTCGCACGGTCGTACAGGTTGCGGACGGACGCGGTGCCCCAACCCTGGTGCGTGCGCGTCTGGTCGTGCGTGGTGCCGCTGAACGTGTGCTGGTTGGCGGTGTTGATCAGCAGTGCCTTGGCGGTCGCCGCGTGCGGGCGGGACGCGAAGACGTCGCGGGCCTTGCCGGGGGCGCCGTCGAACACGCCGTCGGCCCACATCTGGAACAGCAGACCGGCGTTGCCACAGGTGATCGGCGTGGCGCCGGACGTGCCGCCGAAGTCCGGGCGGTAGGCGGTGTCGCTGTCTTCCGTCGTGGTGTCGATGCGGTCGTAGTAGTTCGAGAGCTCCGGCTTGATGCGGCCGTCCGCGGCGGGGCCGATCGACGCGGTGCGGTTCCACTTGTCGTCGGCGCGGTCGAGGGTGTTGTAGTGGTTGTGACCGCCGACGGACAGCACGTTCTTCGCCCACGCCTCCGGGCGCGACGACCGCGTTCCGGTGTTGCTCTGCGACTGGCAGATCAGGATGTCGTGGTCGAACACGATTCGGTCCAGCTGCTGCGAGACCGTGGTGTAGGACGTGGTGAGCGAGCCGCCCCAGCTGTTCGACTGGAACACGGCCCGGTACCGGCCGGCCGGGTCGACGAGTTGCTTGGTGTGCGCGTACCGGTCGCTGACGTTGTTGTAGGCGGCCGTGATGCCCTGGCCCTCGGGCAGCAGGCCGCGATGCGCGGCCGAGACGCCGGACGCGAAGATCTGGCCGTACGTGGAAGTGCCGTGTTCGGTGCTGGTGCCGTTCGCGGTGTGCTGCACCGGCGGACGGGCGCGGAACTCCTGGTGCGTCAAGCGGAACCCGCTGTCCATCACCTCGCCGCGCACGCCCTGGCCGCGGTACCCGCCCGCGGTCTCGATGTGGTTGGCACCGGACGACTCGCGTGAGATCGCCATGTCGGTCTCCGGCGCGGACACCGGGTCGATGGCGATCACCGCGGGCAGCTTCGCGAGCTGCGCGACCTGGCCCGCGTCGAGCACGGCCATGATGTGCTCGCGGCTAGCGGACATCTCGACCACCTCACCGCCCAAGGACTTCACCTCGTCGGCGACGATCTGCTGGTCCCGCGCGTCCTGCTCGGCCAGCGCGATCAGGTAGGTCGTGGAACCGCCCAGTGCCGCGATCTGCGGCTGGGCCTGGAACGGGCGCACCTCGCGCACGTAGCTCAACCGCGAGACGCGCGAGGTGCTCTTCATGCGGGCCACGTAGGTGCCGTCCTGGACGAACGCGCCGAGCCGCACGCCGAGGCCCTTGAGCTGGTGGCGCTGGGCGTCGGACAGGGTGGTGCGGAACTGCAGCAGGTAAGCGCTCTCAGCCGGGGCCGCGACCGCAGGCACACCGCTGATCAGCGCGAACGCGGATAAGGCAGAGATTATTGTGCGCAGCACGAATCCAACCTCCACATCAGGCAGGGTCGGCGGGGACTGGAGGGAGTCACCGCCCGTGACCAGGACGTTACCGCGAAAGACCTGGTCAGGACATCAGTCGATCGGCGGTGATCATCGCGACCGGCGGTGTAGAAGAATCCATCCGGAGTAACGTCACGGCGGGTACGCCCGACAAGCCCGGCAAAGCATTTCCGCGCGGAGGACGGATGTCTGTCTCACCTGAGCAGCTGATGGAAGAACTGCGCACGTTGTGCCGCGGGCGTGGAGTGCAGACCCCCGGAATCGACTTGCACGTCGGGCCGGCGCTGAGGCAGGTGTGCGGCGTCGTGGAGACCGACGGCGCGGAAGCCGTCAGAACGAAACTGGGCGGCTGGGTGATGAACGCGGCGCGCGGTTTCCCGGTGGAGGTCCGCAACGCGGTTCTGGCCCCTCTCGGACTGCACGAGGAAGCGCAGTTCCGGTTCCTCAACGAACGCATCGAGTGGCTCGCGAAGCAACAGGATCGCGGAGCGCGCACGGTGCGCAGGAGGATGGAAGCCGGGCTGCAGCGCCTGGTGGAGGTGGCACTGCAGCCGGCCCCGTCGACGGCGCACGTGACCCCGTCGGAACTCTGGCACGTCAAGGAGTTCGACGCGCTGCTGAAACTGGACGGGCCGACGCCCGCGTGCACGGAACGCCGGACCGTCGTGGCCGACACCGACGGTGTCAACGAGATCGCGTGGTCCATCACGATCCCCTCCCCCACGCCCGACGGTGCTCCGGGTGACCTGGACGTGGAGGTGTTGCACGGGGTAGAGCTCATCGGCCACGAACGGCCGTCCCCTCGGCGTTTCCTCATGAAGCTGCGCTTGCCCCGACCCCTCAACGCGGGGCAAACACACCAGTTCGCACTCGAGGTGCGGGTTCCGCGGGGACAGTCGATGCGTCCGACCTACGTGTTCTGGCCGGAGCGGATGTGCGAGTCGTTCCGGTTGCGGGTCCGCTTCGACCGGGACGACCTGCCGGGCTCGGTGTGGCGCGTCGAGGAGGCCCTGGCACGCGACACCGACGACCTGACGCCTTGGCCGAGGACGCTGACCGTGGACGAGATCGGCGAGATCGACGTGTCGTTCCCGCATCCTCGTCAGGGCCGCGGCTACGGCGTCCAATGGGCGCCTCGGGTCTGACCGAGCAAGCTCAGATCTGGTCGATGCAGAAATGCGGTTCCACGGCTGACACCTCCCTCTTGAGCTAAGGGAGAACCGCAGTCCGAAGTCGGGTCAGATCACCGATACCGTGAAGAAACTGCCGACCACGAATCCCAGGAACAGGCAGATCGTGGCAACCTTCACAACGGTGGCGAGTGAGCAGATCATTCTCATCGAGAAATTCACCTTCTCATCCTGACTGGCTTTCGGGCTGATGTTCTCGCCGATGCACCAAGAGTGACTTTTCGCCAGTCGAATGAGAACGGGTTTCCTGTTTCCAGCGAAATCAGGAAACCCTGGAAACACTATTTCTGGGTCGTGCGGCGCAGCGCCATCACGAGCAGCGCGTGCGAACTACCTGCGTGCGGGAGCATGCCCCGGCGGACCAGGTCGAGCGCGTGGCAGAACGGCATGGTCCGCACGCGCAGGTCCGCCTCACCAGGCTCGAGGGACGCCTCGCCCTGGGTGAGGCCGGTGGCGAGGAAGATGTGGTCGACGTGGTTGCTCAGGCTGTCCGCGCCGTGGATCTGGCCCAGCGGCTCCCACTTCGCGGCCCGCAGCCCGGTCTCCTCGGCGAGCTCACGGCGTGCGGCGGCGAGCGGATCGTCGTCCGCGTCGTCGACGGCGCCGCCGGGTAACCGCCACTCGGTGCCGCCGTGCGTGTAGATCCACTGTCTGGTCAGCACGACGTGGTCGTCGTCCTGGATCGCCAGCACCGTGACCGATCCCGGTGCCACCACGTGGGTGTAGGTGTCGTGGCCGCCGTCCGGTCTGACGACGTCGTCGGAGCGCACCTCGAACCACGGGGACCGGTGGACCACGTTGGTCGCCAAGCGCTGCCAGACCATCACCACACCAGCCGCCTCGTCGGAGCGCGTCATCACCATGTTCACATGGAACCATCGACGCCCACTTCACTTGTCCCCAGTTGATCGTCAATCTCCGGACAAATCGTGGACATCTGGTATCTGGAGGTTTGAAGGCGGAGACACTACCGGTGAGGGGGTGTAGCCGTTGTCGCCCACGTTCGCACAGGAGGTCCGCCGCCTGCGCAAGGAGCGCGGGTACTCACTCACCCGGATGACCGGTCTCGTGCCGTACAGCAAGGGCTACCTCAGCAAGATCGAGAACGGCCAGGTGCACCCCCACCCCGAGATGGCCAGGGTTCTCGACGACGCGCTGCAGGCCGACGGCCGCCTGATCGAGCTGGCCGACGCCCCGGCCCGCCCGATCCCCAGTGACCACACCACTTTGCTCACCTACGACGCGATGTTCGAGCAGCATCGCGCGCTGGGTCACCGGCTCAGTCCCGACGTGGTGCTGCTCGGCGGGCTGCGTTCTCAGGTCGACCTGCTGAGCTCGATGGCCCGCTCCGCCGACGATCCCGGTCTCGGCCGCGGTCTGTGGTTGCTGGCGGCGCGATACGCCGAGTACGCGGGCTGGATGGAACAGGAGCGCGGCGACGACGCCTCGGCCGTCGAACTGACCAAGCGAGCTGTCCAGTACGCCGCGAAGGGCGGTGACCTGGAACTGGAGGCCTGGGCGTTCGTGCGGGCGGCCGAGTTCGCCCTGTACCGGGGGGATGCCAGGGCGACGGTCCACTACGCCCGGCGCGCGAGCAAGTCCCGCTTCACCGCCGTGCAGGCCGCAGCGGCCCAACGCGAAGCTCACGGCTACGCGTTGGCGGGTGCCGCCGACCTCTGCCTGGGCGCACTGGACCGCGCCGCCGAACTCCAGTACGCGGTCAGTCAATCCCCTTACGGCTCAACGAGCCTGCTCGACCAGGTCGCCGTCGCACGGGCGTGGTCCTACTACGACCTGGGCCGGCACGCCGAAGCCGCCGCCATCCTGGACGCACAGATGCCGCTGATCGCGCCCACCGCGTTACGCGCGCGCACCCGCTTCGGGCTGCGCCGTGCTCTCGCACACGCCGCGGCGGGCGACGTCGACCACGCCTGCAAACTGGTCGAGGATCTGCTGGACGACATCCGCCAGGTGCAGTCCGCGACCGTGCACATCGACCTCACGGCGTTCAGCAAGCTGTTGTCGCAGCTGCGTCCGGCGGCGGGCCGCGAGGTGGCCCGCGAGATCAACGACATCCTGTTCGCCTGAGCCGCGCTACCCGGCCGCGCGGTCCTCCCGTTCCAGCTTCTCCGCCATCTCGAGCCACGCCTCGGCGCACCCGCGGGCCATGTCCGCCACCAGTTCCCGGCAGTGCGACGGCACCCCGGACACCACCGAGGTCCAGTCCCCCTGCGACACGGCGTGCGCCTCCAGCCACCGCAGCACGTGCCGGCCGTGTTCGTTGAACCGCAACGACGGATCCCGCCGCAGGATCGGCAGGGTGGCGTGCGGCGGCCGGACCTCGGCGCGCGGCGCCGGCACCTCGGTCTCGGTCCGTTCCGCGGCGCGCATCCGCTCTGGCACCGGGTCGAGGCCCGCGGACAGCCGCCGCCGGACGTCGCGGACGGTGCCCGGCGACACCCCGGCCGCCCTGGCGATGTCGCGCAACGACGCCTCGGGCCGTTCCGAGATCATCTGCCCGGCCAGCCGGCGTCCGGCGGCGGAGTTGAGCGGGCGGACCTTGCCGTCGCGGCCGACCCGCACCTCGGCGCGGCCGCCGACCGCGCGCCGCAGCACGCCGACGGACTTGGCCGCGAGACCGGTCGAAGCCGCGATGGCGCGGTCCGACCACTGCGGGTGCGAGCGCAGCAGCCGCCGCACCGCCGCCTCGCGGTCGGCGGTCGACAGCGTGGAGATGTTGGCGGACACGGACAGGACGAACACGTCCTCGACCGGCCCGCCGACGTACTCGACCTCGACGGCACGCCTGCCGCGCAACACGGCCGCACGCAGGCGATGCATGCCGTCGACGACCTTCATCGTCGGGCGGTGCACCACGATCGCGGGCAGTGAGGCGTCCGACGACGCCAGTGAACGAACGAACTCCTCGCTGCAGCCACCAAGTCGCGGCGAATCCGCGGGCTGCAGCACGTCGATGTCAACGAGCATGCGAAATCAAGCCCCCCAGGCTGATCGCGTCCCCTCCGACCCCCAGATGGTCAAGGACGACCTGGGCAGGTTATCCAGTTCATCACCGCGAACGCCACTCGATCGCGGGACAAACGTCCATCACCATCCGCAACCCGGCGTCCTTCGCCCGTCGGTACGCCTCGTCGTCGACCACGCCGAGCTGGAACCACACGGCCTTCGCGCCGATCGCGACGGCCTCGTCCACGAACTGGCCGGCGTCCTCCGAACGGCGGAACACGTCCACGACGTCGACGGAGAACGGGATGTCCGCCAGCGTCGCGTACCCCTGCTCACCGTGCACGGTCTCGGCCGACGGGTGCACCGGCACGATCTTCTTGCCGCGCTGCTGCAGGAATCGCGCGACGCCGTGAGCCGCGCGGGACGGGTTGTCCGCGAGCCCCACGACGGCCCAGACCTGGCAGTTCTCGAGGATCCAGTCGACGTCTTCGCGCATGGACCCAGCGTAACCGCGCACCCAATGGTGTGATGGCGGTCACATTCGGCCGACGCTCGTCGAAACGCGGCTCCGCCGATCGACGGCTAGGTAGAAACGCACCGGACAGACACCGGACACGAGGAGATCGAGATGCGGTTCATGGTCATCGTCAAGGCGAACGAGGACACCGAGAACAGCGTCATGCCCACGGCCGAAGAGCTCGCCGCGATGGGGAACTACAACGAGGAGCTGGTGAAGGCCGGCGTGATGCTCGCGGGTGACGGCCTCTACCCGAGCGACAAGGGCGCGCGGGTGGCGTTCGACGCGAAGGGCGGGACGACGGTCATCGACGGGCCGTTCACCGAGGCCAAGGAGCTGATCGCGGGCTTCTGGATCTGGGAGCTGCCGTCCCTGCAGGACGCCGTGGAGTGGCTGAAGAAGGCGCCGTTCCAGGCCGGCGAGGTCGAGATCCGGCAGATCCACGGCCCCGAGGCGTTCGCGGACATCGTCACGCCGGAGATCCAGGCGCAGGAGGACCGCCTCCGCGACCAGATCGCCGCCCAGAACAAGTGAACCGGCACTCGGCCGAACCGTCCTCAGTGGACGAATAGGTGTCAGCGGCCGCGACGGGGTTTCGCGCGCTTGGCGGGCTGCTTCTTCTGCTGGGCCGCGGGTCCCCGTCGCTGTTGCTGCTTGGCCGGCTGTGCCTTCTTCTGCACGGGCTCCGGGCCGCGGGTGCTGTTGACCGTGCGCCCGCGGACGATGCCGATCATGTGCTCGACCAGCTCGGGGTTCTCGTCGCGGATCGGGAACGACAGCGCGACGCGGGACTGCGGCGCGTCGCGCAGCGGCACGTACTTGAGGTCCTTGCGGTGGTGCAGCCGCGCGAGCGACTGCGGCACGACCAGCATGCCGACGCCGGCGGCCACGATCTGAACGGCGTCCGCGGTGGTCTCCGGGCGTTCGACGGGCGGCTGGCCGGGCCGCGCGGCCCAGTCGAGCGTGTCGTCGAGCGGCTGCCACAGGACGTGCGGCGCGAGGTCCTCAAGGGACAGTTCGTCGGCCGCGGCGAACTCGTGGTCCTTGGGGAACACGACCACGCTCGTCTCGGTGTAGAGCGGGATCGCGTGCAGGTCCTCGCGGTCGCCGGGCAGCCTGAGCAGCGCGGCGTCGGCCTCGCCGGACCGCACCATCTGCGCGGCTTCGGCGGCGGTCACCTGCACGAGGGTCAACTCGGTCTCCGGCAGGCGTTCCTGCCAGACCCGTGCCCACTTGCCCGGCGTCACGCCTGGGACGTACGCGAGCGTGAACGATCCGGTCACGTGCTGAGGCTACCGGACGAGCCGGTTACCCTTTTCGCATGAAGTCGCAGCAGACCATGAAGCCCGCCACCGCCGCCAAGAAGCTCGGCGTGTACCTCGAGGCGACGCCCGAGGAGTTCCAGGCGGGTGTCGTCTCGCGCGACGAGCTCAACGACCTGCAGGCCAACCCGCCGCAGTGGCTGGCGGACCTGCGGCGCAACGGCCCGCACCCCAAGCAGCTCATCGCGCAGAAGCTGGGCATCTCGACGTCCGGCCTGGTCCGCGCCGGCATCACCGACGCACTGACCACCGAGCAGATCAACGCGATCAAGGACGAGAACCCGGACTGGCTGGTCCGCGAGCGCGCCACCTACAAGGAGTTCAAGGCCGAGGAGGCGCGGCTCGCGGAGAAGGCGCGCCTCGAAGAGGAAGACGAGTCCTGATCTCCGGCTGAACTCAGCCCAGGACGAAGGGGATCTCCATCCCACCCAGTTCGGCGCGCTCCGCCTCGGTCGGGGCGCGCCTTCCCGTTCCCACCAGCAGCACGTCCGTGGACGACCACGAAACGGGGAACGGGCCGGCGATCTGTTCCAGCATCTCGCGGCACCGGGCCAGGGGTTCCGCGGGCGGGCCGGCCAGGTGCGGCAGGTGCCGAACGAGGTCGAGGTGGTGCAGCGTCCACTCCCAGACGTACGCGCCCAGGTAGCCGGACGTGCACAGCACCATGTCCTGGGTGCCGACCTTGAGCGTCGGATCGGCGAGCCCGGCGGCCCGCAACGCCGCCTGTCCCACGTCGTCGACGTGGTGCTTCAACATCCACGGCTCGCCGTAGGCCGCGGCGAGCCGGACGGTCAGTGCCGCCAGCGGATCGTCAGACGGCTCATGTGAGACCTTCCAGTACGTGACGGCGTCGTGCGTCACGGCGTCCGCGGTCGGCGTCACCAGCGTGATCAGCACGTCCTGCGCGTCGATCACGAAGTGGCACACCAGATCCCGCACCAGCCAGCCCTCACATCCGGACGGCTGGGCGAAGTCCTCGTCCGTCAGCGAGCCGACCGTCGTGAGAAGTGCCCCCAGGGAAAGCGAAAAAAGGTCCACAACCGCAAACTACAGCGGCTGTGAAGGCCGGACCGGGCGTCCGGCACCGTTCGGGCTGAGGAAACGCTTGGGAACGGTTAGGTTGGTCGGCATGGGCAAGTCCCCGGCTGTGGAGCTCGAGGTGGAGGACCGCGTCGTGCGGATCTCCAACCCCGACCGCGTCTACTTTCCCGCGCGCGGCGAGACGAAACTGGATCTCGCGAACTACTACCTGTCCGTCGGTGACGGTATCGTCCGCGCGCTGCGGGAACGGCCGTGCATGCTGCACCGCTTTCCCGAGGGCGTGACCGGCGAGAAGGTGCACCAGAAAAGGCTTCCGCACGGCGCACCGCCGTGGGTGCGGACCGTGCGAGTGCACTTTCCGCGCTACAACCGCCACGCGGACGAACTCTGCGTCACGCACGTCGCCGACGTGATCTGGGCCGTGCAGATGTCCACTGTGGAGTTTCACCCGTGGAACTCGCGCGCGGCCGACACCGAGAAGCCCGACGAGTGGCGCATCGACCTCGATCCCGGCCCCACGTGCACGTTCGACCGGGTCAAAAGGGTGGCGGGCGTGGTGCGGGAGGTGCTCGCGGAACTCGGCGCGGTCGGGTTCCCGAAGACGTCCGGCAGCAAGGGCCTGCACGTCTACGTGCGGATCAAGCCGGACTTCGGCCACCAGGACGTGCGGACGGCGGCGCTGGCGTTCGCCCGCGAGGTCGAACGGCGCGCGCCCGACGACGTCGAGACCACGTGGTGGCGCAAGGACCGCGATCCGGCGCTGGTTTTCGTGGACTACAACCAGAACGCCCGCGACCACACGATCGCCTCGGCCTATTCGGTGCGCGGGTATCCCGAGGCCACGGTGTCGACGCCGATCCGCTGGGACGAGATCCCGGACGTCGACCCGCGCGACTTCACCATCGCCACCGTGCCGAAGCGCTTCGCCGAACTGGGCGACCTGCACGCCGGCATCGACGATGCGGTGTGGTCGATCGAACCTCTGTTGGAATGGGCTGCCCGAGACGAACTCGAGGTTCCTGATGAACAGTGAGGCCATGAAGTTCTCCTCGCTCGACCAGCCGCTGTTCGGTGGCACGATCAAGGGTGACCTGGTCGAGTACCTGGACTTCGTCGCCGATCGGTTCGTGCCGGTGCTCGCCGGGCGGCCGCTGTCGGTGTGGCGGATCCTGCCCAGAAAGGGATCCCAGGGCGGCCAGGACCCGTTCATGCAGAAGAACGTTCCCAAGTACACGCCGGACTACGTCAAGACCGTCGAGGTCTGGGCCGAGGCGTCGCACCGCAAGATCAAGTACGCGCTGTGCGACGACAAGCAGACGCTCATGTGGTTCGCGAACCAGCGCGCGGTCGAGTACCACGTACCTCTATTCCTGGGTGACCACCAGACGCACATGGTGCTCGACATCGACCCGCCGGAGGGCTCCGGTTTCGACGTGGTGGTCGAGTCGGCGTTCCTGATCCGCGAGGCACTGGCCCAGGCCGGTCTGGACGGCGCGATCAAGACCAGCGGCGCCAAGGGCGTGCACATCTTCGTGCCGCTGGAGCAGCACGACCCCGACGACGTGGCCGCGGCGACGCGGGCGGTGGCCGCGCGGGCGGAGAAGCTCAACCCGGAGATCGCCACCACCGCCTACATCCGGGCCGATCGGGAAGGGAAGGTGTTCCTCGACTCGACGCGCGCCTGGGGTGCCACGGTCGTCGCCGCCTACAGCCCGCGCCTGCGCGAGGGCCTGCCGATCTCGTTCCCGGTGCCGTGGGACTCGCTGCGCGACGTGACCCCGGCCGACTTCACCGTCCGGACCAGGTTCGACGGCGACCCGTGGACGTCGCTGATGCCTGCGCCGCAACGCCTGCCGGACGACCTGATCGCGCAGGGCCACACCATCCCGGTCGCGCGGGTGGTCGCGATGCACGAGGGCAAGCGACGCAAGAATCAGCGCGAACGCGAGAAGTAGGCGACGATCGCGGCCGCCAGCGGCAACGTCACGTGGGCGACGGTCGTGAACGACGGTTCGTTGGCGGACACGTACTCGTTGGCGCGCACGAGCAGTCCCGCGGCAACAGCGAGATACCCAGCAAATCTGGCTGTGCCACCGGTCAACGCGGCGATCAACGGGACCACGACCAGTCCGGCCAGGCTCGCTTGGGTGACGAACAGCGGGGCGTCCGTCAGGTGCAGGACCGCGTCCAGGAGCAGCAGGACCGGTGCGATCGCGCTGCCCCACGCCCGTTCGTGCCAGGTCCGGTAGCCCGCGAGCGCGACGAGACCGGCTGCCGCGATCAGGAACACCACGTCCTGTCCGTCACCGCTGATCGTCGCCAGCTCGTCGGCCCCCGACGCGACCACGACGAGGCCGGCCGCACCTAGCGCGCCACCTGCCGCCGCGAGCCACCACGGGCTGGCCTGGAAGGCGACCGCGACGACCACCGCGGCGATCCCGAGCAGGAACCACGCATAGGTCCAGCCGCTGCCGCCGAGCAGACCGGTGAGACCAGCCAGCAGTCCGAGCGCGGCGCCGGGCACCCACGGGTGGTCGCGGCACACGAGCACGAACGTCGCCGCCACCAGCGCCCACGGCCACAACGAGCCGAACAGCCACGTACTCGGTGTGGCGTCGCCCAGGTGGCCGAGCACGCCGCCCGGGACGGACACGAGACCGACCAGCAGCAGCGCCAGCGCGAGGCCCGCGACGACGCGGGGCAGGGCGGCCCTGATGTTCTCCGGCGAGGCGACGAACCCGGCCGAGGCGGCTGACGTCGGCGGTGCCGGCCTGGCGATGGGACCGGACGCGGCCGAGCCGGAGCCGGACGCGGTGCGCACGGTCCGCCGCACGTCCTGGCCGCCGGCCGAACCGGACACAGCGGAGTCGGACACGGCCGAACCGGACAGGGCCGAGCCGGACGCAGCTGAACCAGACCGGACCGAGCCGGACGCAGCCGAACCAGATGTGGCCGATTCAGTCGCAACCTGACGGGAGGCGGCCGAGCCGGTCGCAGCCTGACCGGACGCTGCCGAGCCAGACGCTGCCGAAGCAATCCTGGTCTGCCGGGATCCCCCGCCTCGCCTGACACCGTCTTCATCGCGGCCTTCATCGCGCGAACCACCCACACCGCCGCCGGTCGCCGCACCCGCGCTCGACTTCGCCGGAGTGTCAGACCCGCTGAGTACCGTTGAACGCGGGGGTTCCCGATCGAGGGGGACGCCTGCGCGAGCCTGGCCGCGACCGGCCCCAGCCACAGCACTGGCCCCAGCCGCAGCACCCGGGCTCCCTGCCCGACCCGCCGAGGTAGGCGCCGACCCCGAGTGCCCGCCGAGGTTCGTCCACTCCCCTGTCTCTCCGTGCTCCCCCAACGCCTTGCGGGCCGCGGCCGCCACCATCCGGCTGTCGTCCTCCGCCAGCCGCCCCAACGCGAGCCGCGCCGCCAGCACCCGTCCCTCGTGCGCGACCGAAAGCATCCGGCGCAGCTCCGGAATCGCGCCCGCCCGCACGCCGGGCAGCGAGTGGTCGATGGCGTCCTGCAGTTCCGAGGGCAGCGGCGCGGGCACCGTGACCGGGCGGGCGCGGCGGGCGATGCGCAGGTCGCCGCGCACGTCGAGCATCCACTTGCCCGGGGTTTGGTGCGGTGTCACGCGGCGGACGCGGTCGTAGACGTATTCGTAGAGTTCGTCGAGGCCTACGTGGCCGTCCTGGTCGCGGTCGGCGTCGCCGGATTCCAGGCCCTCGACCAGGGCCGAGGTGAACACGGACGGTTCGCCTTCGGAGGTGTCGGCCACCGAGGCTCCCTCGAAGGCGTATTCCATGGCCGACGAGGCGGTGATGACGGCTCGGCCGCTGCCGCCGAACTGTTCCTCGATGCCCACGGAACCGCCGGCGCGGGCGACCATGCCCCGGCCGAACGCGCCGGAGTAGCAGCAGTCCAGCAGCAGCACGATGCGGCGCGAGCGGGAGCGGTTCATGCGGCGGGCCACGAAGTCGGCGGACACGGCGGTGCCGGCCAGGCGGGACAGTTTGGTGCCCGAGGTCGCGAAGTGGAGTTCGCCCGCCTCGTCTTTCACGCCGTGGCCGGAGAAGTGCAGGACCAGGAGGTCGTCGGGTTCGCGGTCGGCGAAGAAGTCCTCGACGGCCTCGTTCACCTCGGCGGCCGAGGTGTTGATCAGGGTGCGGACGTCGAAGCCGCCGATGCGCGGGTCGGCGAGGACCTCGCCGAGGCGGGCGGCGTCGTGGGCGGGGGCGCGCAGCGAGGACAGGCCGGGGTCGGCGAACTCGTAGCTGGCGATGATCAACGCGTAGCGGTGCAGGTGGCGGCCCAGCCAGGCGGACCGCTGGGCGAGCTCGGCTTGCGAGGGGGCGCCGGTGAGTTCCAGGGTGTCGCCGTCGGCTTCGATGGTCACGGAACGTTCGCGGCGCTGGCCGAGCCACGAGGACACGGCGTTGATCAGGGCGGCCAGGACGGTGGACTGGGACACCGTGGTCAGCAGGGTGCCCAGCTCGTTCAGGTCGAGGGCTTTGGCTCCTTCGGGAGCGGCGACGGGAACTCCGGAGACAGCGGCGAACTCCTGGAGCTCGGACCGCAGGAACGCGGTGAGCTCCTCGATGCGCTCGTCGTCGGCCCCGTCCTCGTGAACGCGCAGTGTGACGTCGGTCATAGCGGCCTCCTACGGAAGGAGGTCGTTCAGCAACCGCAAAGCATTACGACGGGTCTGAGCCTCGGAACGCACCCCACCACAGGCCCAGCACGGCGGCGACCACCGTCGCCGTGATCCAGCCGGTGAACCCGCTGCCGTCGAGGTAGGCCCAGAACATGCCGACGAACGGCGCCGGCACCATGAACACCGCGTCCACCCGCAGCTGGGCGAGCAAACCGCGTGGCGCCCGCGTCTCCGGGTCGGGCTGCGCGGGGTTGTCGAGACGCCGGCCCCGCGGGTGCTTCGTCACCGCCCGGCCGGACGGGTAGATCGTCACGCCGTCCACCACGGCGACCCGGCCGCCGCGCAGCTCGACGTCGACCGGCGACGGCAGCGTCACGAGCACCGGGTCGTAGAAGACGGGCAGCCACCGCTCGACCGGACCGTCGATCTCCAGCCACGACCGCACCATCAGCCCGGACTGCAACCGGATCCGCCGCACGGACACCGTGACCGGCTCGGCCCGCGCGGACCGAACGGCGAACAGCACTCGCACCACACCGGCAAGAACCACCAGCAACGCCACCGCCAGCGAGAACGTCACCCCGCCCAGCGCGCGATCGGTCTCCAGGAACAGGTCCGAGCCGGGAATCACGGCACGGGACGGGTCCGCGGGATCGAACGCCACCTGCGTCTGCCGCCCCACGTACCGTGCGCCGTCCTCGTACGGGACGCGCGCGGAACCCGACGGCCAGCGCACCTCGACGGAACCGTCCGAATAGGACACGACCGAGCCGACCTCGCGGGACGTCAGCGACGCCAGCTCGGCACGTGAGTCCGAATAGGACAGCCACGAGAACAGCCCGACCACGAGGCAGACGAACAGCACGATCGCCGTGGCGAGGACACCATGACGCAGCGCGCGGACCCTGGAACGCAACAAGAGAAGCTCCAAACAGAAAGAAACGGCCCGGCGGGGAAGCCCGCCGGGCCGTTCGACAGCTAACTACACATCACTCGGTGAAGCCCATGTGGATGTAGTCGTACGGACGGTTCGCGAACGCGACGGCACCCATGTTGGCGACGTTGCTCTTGATCGCGACCGCACCCGGCAGCTGGTACAGCGGCAGCTGGTGGCCCAGCTCCCAGATCTTCTTGTCGGCCTCGTTGGCGAGCGCGGCGCGCTTGGTGTCGTCGAGCTCACCGTTCGCCTGCTCGAGCAGCTTGTTGACCTCGTCCGAGCCGATGCGACCGTAGTTCTGGTTGGTCGCGGCCGGGTCGAGCGAGTAGATGCCCTTGCTGTCCGAGATCGGCGTGGCCGAGGACAGCCAGCGGAAGCCGGTC
Source organism: Lentzea alba (assembly GCF_011067745.1). Lineage (GTDB taxonomy): Bacteria > Actinomycetota > Actinomycetes > Mycobacteriales > Pseudonocardiaceae > Lentzea > Lentzea alba. The sequence goes on along the minus strand of NZ_JAAMPJ010000004.1, from coordinate 165,579 downwards.
ATGTCGAAGTTGCCGACGTTGACGAACTGCTTGAAGAAGTCGGTCGAAGGCACGGCCTGGATGTCGACCTTGGCGCCGATCTCCTTCAGCTGCGACTGCACGAGCTTCGCGATCTGGTCGGAAACGGGGTTCGGCGTCGGGATGACGTACCGGACGACCAGTTCCTTGCCGTCCTTCTTGCGGGTCTCACCCTCGAGCTTCCAGCCCAGCTCGTCGAGCTGCTTCTTCGCGGCTTCCTTGTCGAACGACGCGACGGCCGAGTTGTCCTTGTACTCCTTCGTGCCGAGCAGGAAGAAGTGGTTACCGGTGACCTGCGCGTCGCCCTTGAGCATCTGGCCGAGCAGCGCCTTGGCGACGACCTTGGTGTCGATACCGCGCATCAGCGCGACGCGGAGCTTCGCGTCCTTGAGGATCGAGGAGTCCGCACCGTTGAACGTGATGTGCGAGTAGTCCGGCGTGATCGCCTGACGGATCGTCACACCCTGCATCGACTTGGCCCGCGTGAAGTTGTCGACGCTGGAGCCGATGTCGAAGAAGTCGATCTGGCCGTTGGCGAGCGCGTCCGCGAGCGCGGTGCGGTCGACCTGGCGGAACGTGATCTTCTCCAGCTTCGGCTTCTCACCCCACCACGCGGGGTCGCGCACGACGGTCACGAGCTTGCCGGTGCGGTCGATCGTGCCGATCTTGAACGGACCGGCGGTGATCTTCGGCGCGTCGGCCCAGCCCTTGTTGAACTCCTCGGCCGAGGCGGACATCGCCTTCGGGTAGAGGGGCGAGAAGATGCCCTTCCACTCGGCGAACTTCTTCTTGAACGTCACCTTGACGTCCTGGTCGGTCGCGCCCTTCTCGACCTTCTCGATGTCCTCGTAGCCGGTGCTGCCGGCGACCTCGTAGGCCTTGTCGGTCCCGTTGAGGGACTTCCACATGGCCTCGAAGTCCTCCCAGGACAGCGCCTTGCCGTCCGACCACTTGGCCTTCGAGTTGATCTTGAACTCGAGGACCTGCGGGTCGCTGGACGCGAGCTTGACGTCGTCGAGGTAGTCCTTGTTGACCTCGATCGTCGAGTCGGGCAGCTGCTTGTACAGGTTCGGCATCATCGTGTCGATCATGCGACGACCGTCGGCGTTGGTGCCGTCGAGCTGGTTGTAGTTCCAGTTGTCCGGCAACTGGTCGACGGGCCAGCGGAACTCGCCGCCGTCCTTGACCTTGGACGCGTCCTGCGGGTTGATGTCCGCCTGACCGACCGTGCCCTCAGACCCCTTGAGCCCGGAGTCAGTCTTGCTGGGCCCCCCACACGCGGTAAGCGTGAGGGCGATCGCGGCCAGCGCGGTCACTCCCACCTTGGTACGTCGACTCACTGTCGTGAACCTCCCTCGTGCCCGGACACCAGTTGCCGGGGACACTGTTCCTTCGTGCTCGCAGGTCTCTTCTGAGGCGACGGATGCATCAGAGGACCTGACGGATCTGGGCGAAGTGGCAGGCGGCCTCGTGGTCGGGGGCCTGCACCTCGCGCGGCGGTTCCAGCTCGATGCACGTGCGCTGCTTCTCGGGCGGCAGCGACGCGTGCAGGAAGCACCGGGTGCGGAACCGGCAGCCGGACGGCGGGTTCGCCGGGCTCGGCAGGTCGCCGGTGAGGAGAATCCTCTCCCGCTGGCGTTCCTTGACGGGGTCGGGGATCGGGATCGCCGACAGCAGTGCCTGCGTGTACGGGTGGCGCGGTGCGTCGAACACCGAGTCCACCTCGCCGATCTCGACGATCTTCCCCAGGTACATCACGGCCACCCGGTCCGCGATGTGGCGCACCACCGACAGGTCGTGCGCGACGAACAGGTAAGCCAGGCCCAGCTTGGACTTGAGCTCCTCCAGCAGGTTGATGACACCCGCCTGGATGGACACATCCAGCGCCGACACCGGCTCGTCGAGCACGACGAGCTTCGGTTCGAGCGCGAGGGCCCGCGCGATGCCGATGCGCTGACGCTGACCGCCGGAGAACTCACCGGGGTAGCGCGACAGCTGCTCGGGACGCAGGCCCACGAGCCGCATCAGCTCCGGCACGCGCCGGTTGATCGCGTCCTTGCTATAGCCGTGAACCTGCATCGGCTCGGCGATGACGTCGTTGATCGTGAGGCGAGGGTCGAGCGAGGCCATCGGGTCCTGGAAGACCACCGACATGTCGCGGCGGATCTCGAAGCGGCGCTTCGAGTCCAAAGAGGACACGTTGGTGCCGAGGACCGAGATCTCGCCGCCCATCGGCTTTTCCAGGCCGAGGATCTCCATCAGTGTCGTGGTCTTGCCACAACCGGACTCGCCGACCAGGCCGAGGGTCTCGCCCTCGCGGATGTCGAACGTGATGCCCGCGACCGCGTGCACGGTGCCGACGCGGCGCTTGAACACCACGCCCTTGTTGACCGCGTACTCCTTGACCACGTGGTCGAGCCCCAGCACGATGTCGCGCTGCTCGCGCGGCACCTTGGCGATCTCGGGCTCTTCGACGACCTCGGCACCGAAGATCTCGGCGGCGGCCTCCGCGCCCTCGGCGTCGGTCGCGGCGATCTCGCCGGTCCTGATGCACGCGGCGTGGTGCTCGTCGGAGCCGTCGACCTCGATCAGCGGCGGCTCGGCGGTGTGGCAGGCGTCGACGACCATCGGGCAGCGCGGCGCGAACGGGCACCCCGGGGGGAGGTCCGTGAGCGACGGCGGCTGGCCGGTGATCGGGACGAGAGCCTGCTTCTCGCCGACGTCCAGGCGCGGGATCGAGCCGAGCAGGCCGAGCGTGTACGGCATGCGCGGCTGCTGGTAGATCTCGTCGACCTTGCCCTTTTCGACGGCACGGCCCGCGTACATGACCATCAGCCGGTCCGCGAACCCGGCGACGACGCCGAGGTCGTGGGTGATGATCACGATGCCCGCGCCGGTGACCTCCTGCGCGGTCTCGAGCAGCTGCAGCACCTGGGCCTGCACCGTCACGTCGAGCGCGGTGGTCGGCTCGTCGGCGATGATCAGGTCGGGGTCGTTGGCGATCGCCATGGCGATCACCGCGCGCTGCCGCATGCCGCCGGAGAACTCGTGCGGGAACGCCTTGGCGCGTTCGGCGGCGTTCGGGATGCCGACGAGGTCGAGCAGTTCGACCGCGCGCTTGGCGGCGGCCGCCTTGGACACGGCGCCCTTGCGGTGCACCAGGATCGCCTCGGCGATCTGGTCGCCGACGGTGTAGACCGGCGTGAGCGCGGACAGCGGGTCCTGGAACACCATCGAGATGCGCCGGCCGCGGATCTTCGACAGCTCCGAGTCGCCCCGGCCGATGAGCTCACGGCCCTGGAACTTGATGGAACCGGTGATGCGCGCCGACGAGGGCAGCAGGCCCATGACGGCGAGCGAGGACACGGACTTGCCGGACCCGGACTCGCCGACGATGCCGAGCACCTCGCCGGGCGAGACGTGGTAGCTCAGCCCGCGCACGGCCTGCACGCGGCCGGCCTCGCTCGGGAAGGACACGTGAAGGTCCTCGACCTGCAGAACCGGCCCCTCGACGACCGGGTCGGCCGGCACGTCGAACTGGATCTCCGAGGTGGTCATCAGGCGGCCTTCTCCTTGGTGTCCTTCTTCTCCTTGCGGCGCACGCGCGTGGAGGTGGGGTCGAGCGCGTCGCGCAACCCGTCGCCGACCCAGTTCACCGCCAGCACGAACACGACGAGGAAGCCCGCCGGGAACAGGAACAGCCACGGGAAGGTCGTCGCGGACTCGGCGTTGAGCCCGATCAGGGTGCCGAGCGAGACGTCGGGCGACTGGACGCCGAACCCGAAGTAGCTCAGGCCGGTCTCGGCGAGCACCGCCGAACCGACGTTGATGGTCGCGTCGATGATCAGTAGCGAGGCCATGTTCGGCACGATGTGCTTGGCGATGATGGTGCGCGCGGGCTGGCCCATGAACTTGGCCGCCTTCACGAACTCGCGCTCCTTCAGCGTCAGCGTCATCCCTCGCACGATGCGCGCGGTGATCATCCATTGGAACGCCGCCAGCATGATCACCAGCAGGAACCACGACTTGCCGCGGAACCACGGGCTCAGGATGGCGATGATCAGGAACGACGGCAACACGAGCAGCAGGTCGACCACCCACATGAGCGCCTTGTCGGCGGCACCCAGGAAGTAGCCGGCGGTCGCGCCGACGATCGCGGCCACGGTGGTCGAGATGAGCGCCACCAGCAAGCCGATCAGCAGCGACTTCTGCAGCCCGCGCATCGTCAGCGCGAACATGTCGGTACCGATCTTGTCGGTGCCGAAGATGTGGTCGGCGTACGGCGGTTCGAGGAACGCGCTGTAGTCCTGTGTGTCGTAACTCCACTTGGACAGGAAGGGGCCCACGAACGCCATCAGGTACATGCCCACGATGAGCACCAGGCCGACGAGCGCCAGCTTGTTGCGCATGAAGCGGATGAGCACGAGCCGGCCACGCGTCATCGCCTTGCCCGGTTCGGGCGCCGCGTCGACGGGGCTGCCGGAGGCGGCGCCGGTGGTTCCCGCGGAGTCGCCCTCGTTGAGGATCACGGTCACGTCGTCGTCACCTTGCCTAGTTCACACGGATTCGGGGGTCGAGCGCGGCGTACAGCACATCGGCGAGCCAGCCGGAGAACAGCACGCACACCGCGACGAACAGCGTCACCGTGGCCGTGATGTTCGTGTCCTGGGCCGAGATGCCGGTGACCAGCCAGTCACCCATGCCGAACCAGCCGAAGATCCGTTCGGTGAACGTGCCACCGACGACGAGCAGGCCGAACCCGAACGCGAACAGCGTCGCCATCGGGATCAGCGCGGTGCGCAGACCGTGCTTGAACAGCGCCTTGCGGCGGGTGAGGCCCTTGGCCTGGGCGGTGCGCAGGAAGTCGCTGCCCAGCACGTCGAGCATCGACGAGCGCTGGTAGCGGCTGTAGTAGGCGATCTGGCCGAGCGCGATCGTCAGCGTCGGCACGATCAGGTGCTGCAGCCGGTCGCCGAGGTGCTCGAACCAGTTGCCCTGGAAGCCGGGTGTCTCCTCACCGACGAAGATCAGCACGTTCGAGCCGATCGAGTCGTTGATGCCCTGGGCGCCCATCTTGAGCAGCGTGCCGAGCACGAACACCGGTGTCGAGAGAAGTATGAAGCTGAACAAGGTCGCGAAGTAGTCGCTGAACTTGTACTGCCTGATCGCGCTCACCACGCCGAGCAGCACCCCGAACAGGATGCCGATCGTGATGCCGAGCAGGAACAGCCTCAGACTCACGCCGATCCGGCGGCCCAGTTCGTCCGTGATCGGGCGGTCGGTGATCGTGCGACCGAAGTCACCCTGCACCACACCGCTCATCCACGTCACGAACCGCTGCGGGATCGGCTGGTCGAGGTGGAGGTCTCGTTTCTTCGCCTCGATCGATGCCGCCGGAGGCGGTGGGTTGCGTTGTTGCAACACCCCGATCGGGTCAAAGGTGGCGGAGGCCAACGTGAACGCGAGGAACGTTGCCACTAGGGCAAGCACCACGTAGTTGACCAACCGCCGCAACAGAAATCCGGCCACCCGTGTTCAGTCCTCTCCCCGGTGGTTGCGACGTCGGCACACTGGATTGCAGTGGACGAGTTGCAAGAGATTAACCGCCGATCTGGCGCACCGCCGCCCACCCCCACCGATTCGCGGGGGCCCACTGACCGGGCCATAGTCACCCATGCGTGGCGTTATGCAGGGGCGAACAGGCACATCAACAGTTGACGCTCGGCGATTGTGTGTCCAAGCGTGACCATTGTGCGTCCGGATCGCTGTAATTCACCGTGAAGTTCTGTCACGACCACGGATGGATGTGACGCATCCGGGTGAATGCATTGGCCGGAAGATGTGGGACAAGCAGCGCAATGTGATCGGAATCCGGCATCACGCTGCGGAGCGCCTCAGGTGTGCACGGTCACTGTATCGATCACTGCGCCGTCCAGCGCACCGGGAGCTCCGCCACCCCGCCGACCAGCTGTTCCGTCCTGGGGCGCAGTGCGGTGACCTCGACGGCCAGGCCGAACGTCTCGAACCGTTCGGTGAGGGCGTGGAAGACCTCGGTCAGCTCGACCCTGGCGAGCGGCGCGCCGATGCAGAACCTCGGGCCGTGGCCGAACGTGAGGTGGGGGTTGGTCTCGCGCTGGGTGAAGGTCTCCGGATCCGGGAACCTGACCTCGTCCCGGTTGGCCTGGTCGATGCCGAGCAGGACGAGGTCGCCCTGCGGGATCCGGACGCCTTCGACCTCGATGTCGGCCATCGCGTACCGGGGCAGGCCGGAGTCCTCGCTGCGGATCGACGTGAGCGAGCGGTGGCGCAGGATCTCCTCGACCGCGGCGGGAATGCTCTTGGGGTCTTGCTTGAGCGCGTCCCACTGACCGGGGTTCTCGCTGAGCAGCATGACGCCGCGGTCGATGACGGAGACGGTCGTCTCGTGGCCCGCGAACAGCAGGCCGGCGCTGAGCTGGGCGATCTGCTCGTCCGCCGCGGTGCCGGCGAGGCGGGTGATGACGTCGTCGCCCGGTTCGGCCTTCTTCCGCTGGACCAGCTCGTTCATGTAGGTCCAGAGCTTGGTGGCGCCTTCGATCGACTTCTGCTGGTCGTTGAGCGTGCTCATGGACTCCGACCAGCGGCGGAACTCGGTGCGGTCGGCGTAGGGGACGCCCAGCAGCTCGCAGATCACCAGGACCGGGAGCGGGAACGACACGAGCTCGTGGAAGTTCGCCGGTTGGGGGTGGGTGACGAGGTCGTCCAGCAGGTCGTGGATCAGGTTCCTGATGCGCGGGCGCAGCGCCTCCATGTTCCTGGCGGAGAACTCCGGGTTGAGCATCCTGCGCATCCAGGTGTGGCGCTCGTTCTCCTCCTGCTCGGTGGCCTGGTGCGGCCGGCCGAGCAGCACGGAGTCGGTGAACCTCGGGGCGTTGTCCGGGTCGGCGTGGCCGCGGCCGAGCCTGCGGTCCGCCAGCAGGGTCTTGACCTGGTCGTAGCCGGTGACGAGCCAGGCTTCGTCGCCGGCCGGAGTGGGTACGCGTTTGATCGGCATCGCCGTGCTCCCTCAGTCCCGGCTGCCAGCCTACCGTCGGAAACCGCTGGTCAGGCTGGGCTACCTGGGGGAGATCAAGCAGCCGTACGCCAGAGGCGGCCGCCCGCGATCACGAACACCTGATCGCCCACCTTCTCCGCCGCCACGACCTCGCCGGACAGCCCCTCGGCCGGGCGTTCGTCCTTTTCGGACACGAGCTTCACGCCGTTGTGGTCGACGATCAGGGTCGGGGTGCCGTTGACCGGGACGGGGGCGGCGAGGTTCTGGTCGTCGCCGACCGGGACGTCCGGGGTGGTCAGCTTCTTCCAGTCGGGACCCGTCCACCAGGCGAGCTTGCCCTTGCCGCGGCCGACGACGTGGCAGGTGCCGTCCCAGCAGCGGGCGGCCAGGGCGGCGTCACCGTCCGGGAGCACCGCCGTCGTCCAGGTCGTGCCGTCGAACTGCCAGACGGCCGCGCTCACCGCGCCCTTGGCGATCTGCCAGCCGACGACCAGCGCACCGTCGCCGTTCGGGGTGACGGCCAGCGGGAAGCGGAGGAGTTCCTGCGAGCTCTCGAGGACGGTGCCGGCGGAGGGCTGGCGGGTCCACGTGTCCGCGGCGTAGGTCCACGCCGCGATGTCGAGACCGGCCTTGGCGCTCTGCCAGGTGCCGATGATCAGCGGGCCCTTCGCCGTGCGGACCGGGCCGATCAGCTCGCCCGCCCCGTAGCCGCCGAACGTGCTGAACCCCTGCGGTTTCTCGGCGATCTGACCGGTGTCGCCGGTCCAGGCGCTCCACCGGACGTTGCCGTGCGCGCCGCCGCGTTCGCCGCCGACGCCGGTGATCGTGGTGCCGTCGGAGGTGATCCCGTACCAGTGCGCTTCCCTGCCGTACGGGGTCGCCGGGGTGAGCTTCACGTTGTTCAGCGCGCCGTCCTTGGTGCGCGTGACCAGTTCCGGGTGGTCGGACGGACGGGTGCCGATCACCAGCGTGTCGCCGTGCGTGGCCAGTGCTTCCGGGGTGGCGGTGAGGCCGACGGCCGTGAAGCCGACTCCGCCGTCCACGCCCGAGGAGCAGCCGGTGAGGACGAGCAAAACCGCGAGCATCAGCCTCCGCATGCGGCCAGTATCGACCACATGCGCCCCGAATCCGGTCAGGTGTTGCACTTCTCCGAAGATCCTTCGCTCACCCGGTTCGTGCCGCACCTGGCGGCCACCGCGCGGCAACCCGGCGAGTACGTGTGGGCGGTGGACTGGAGCCGCTCCCCCGACTACTGGTTTCCCCGGCAGTGCCCGCGGGTGATGGCGTGGACGATCTCCGGCACGACGGACGAGGATCGCGAGCGGATCATCGGGCCCGGCTGCGGGGTCAGGGTGCACGCGGTCGAGTACGGGTGGCTGGAGCGGATGCGGACCGTCGAGCTGTACGCGTACCGGTTCGACGCGGGGCCGTTCCAGCAGTTCGGAGAGGACGGGGAAGGACGCGGGATCGCGATGGTGGCGACCGAACCGGTCGTGCCGCTGGGCCCTGCGGAACGGGTGGGCGATTTGTTCGAGTTGCACGAACGGGCGGGGATCGCGTTGCGGGTGCTCCCGAACCTGTGGTCGTTCTGGGACGCGGTGACCACGAGCTCGCTGGAGTGGAGTGGGATCCGGTTGCGGAACGCCCTGAAACGTTCAGTGCAATGATCTGCGCCCATGCGGGTGCTGCTGGTGGAGGACGACGAGCCGATCGCGGAATCGCTCACACGCGGGTTGTCGCGCTACGGGTTCGAGGTCCGTTGGGTGCGCACGGGCGAAGAGGCGCTCGCCGCCGACGACTTCGTGCTGGCGCTCGTCGACCTCGGGTTGCCCGACATGGACGGTCTGGACGTCTGCCGTGAGCTGCGTGCGCGCGGTGACGTGCCGATCATCGTGATCAGCGCACGGTCCGACGAGGTCGATCGGGTCGTGGGGCTGGAGATCGGCGCGGACGACTACATCACCAAACCGTTCGGCGTGCGTGAGGTCGTCGCACGGATACGCGCGGTCATGCGGCGTGCGCAGCCAACGCTGAAAGAGCCGGCGCAGGAGCACGGGCGGTTGACGATCGATCGGCGCGGGCGCCGCGTGCACCTCGACGGCGCCGAGCTGGAGCTGGCGCCGAAGGAGTTCGACCTGCTCGCGTTCCTGGCCGAGGAGCCGGGCGCGGTGTTCACCCGCGAGCAGATCATGGAGGCGGTGTGGGACGAGAACTGGTTCGGTCCCACCAAGACGCTGGACGTGCACGTGGGGGTGCTGCGCCGCAAGCTCGGTGACGCGGCCTCGCTGGAGACCGTGCGCGGCGTGGGCTTCCGGCTGGTGCTCGCGTGATCCGGCAGCTCGTCTGGAGCTACGTGCTCCTGGTCGCGATCGCCATCGCGGCGTTCACCGTGCCGGTGGCGTTCACGCTGAACAACCAGCTCCTCGGCGACGCGGAGAACACCGCGCGGCGCGAGGCCGAGACCGCCGCACTGCTGCTGGCTTCCGGCGACACGCGGTCGTTGAGCGCGTTGATAGACGCCTACGAGCGGCAGACGCTGGGCCAGATCGACGTCCTCGGGCCGCAACCGGAGAACAAGGTCTGGGACTCCGAGGGACTGAAGCTCACCGTGCCGGCCAAGCAACCGGACGGCACCATCGTCGGCGCGATCCGGCTGTCCTATCCGGACGGCCCGATCGTCGACCGGCTGTGGCAGATCTGGGGGTTCCGGGCCGCGCTCGCGGTCGGCGTGCTGATCGTGGCGGCGTTCCTCGGGCTGTGGCTGGCACGACGGGTCACCCGGCCGTTGCGCGAGCTGAACGACATGGCTGCGCGGCTGCGGGATGGTGACCTGACCGCGCGCGCCGAGGAGACCGGGCCGCCCGAGACCCGCACGCTCGCCCGCACGTTGAACACCGCCACCGAGACGATCGACACGCTGGTCGGCTCGCAGCGGGCGTTCATCGGGGACGCCTCGCACCAGCTGCGCACGCCGCTGACGGCGTTGCGACTGTCGCTGGACAACGTGGCCGACGGCGTGGACGACCCGCACGTGCGCGAGGACGTCGAGATGGCGACCGCCGAGGTCGTGCGGATGTCACGGCTGGTCAACGGGTTGCTCGCGCTGGCCCGCGCCGAGGCCGACGTCGCCCACCCCGAACCCGTGCAGGTGCTCGACGTCGTCACCGAACGGTTCACCGCCTGGCGCGCCGCCGCCGACGAGCGGTCGATCTCGCTGGTCAGCGAGGGGTTCGACATCCGGGTGCTGGCGACGCCGGGACACCTCGAGCAGGTGCTGGACAACGTGCTGTCCAACGCGCTGGAGGTGTCCCCCGACGGCGCCACGATCCTGGTCCGCACCACCCGGCCGGGCCTGGTCGAGATCATCGACTCCGGACCCGGGCTGCCCGACGCGGAACGTGCGCGGGCGTTCGACCGGTTCTGGCGTGGTCAGGGCCTGACCGGCAAGGGCGGGTCCGGTCTCGGCCTGGCGATCGTGAAGCAGCTCGTCACCGACGACGGCGGCGCGGTGTCGCTGGAGGCCGCGTCCGGTGGCGGACTGTGCGTGCGGATCAGACTTTCTCCGGCATAGCGGACGAGTGGTGGTTCACGATGAGCCACTTGCCGTCGACCTTCTCGTAGACGAACGTGTAGCGGGCGTCCACAGTGGTCGGCTTGCCGTCCTGGGTGAGCGCGAACCGGTAGGTGCCCGCGTCGATCGCGTCGTCGGCGTTGAGCACGGCGACGTGCGAGTCGAGGATGGTGCCGCTCGGCTTGCTCTGCAGGAACTTCACGAAGTAGTCGACGATCTCGGCGCGGGTGGACCGCACCTGGTTCGACACGGTGGGCAGCAGGACCGCGTTCGGAGCGTAACGGTCGGCCACCTTTTCGGGGTCACCCGTCGCGAGGGCCGCGTTCCAGTCGGTGAACAGCGCCTTGATCTGCTCGTCGCTCGGCTTCGTGTCCGCGTTGGCGGTCGTCTGCGCTGGGGCGCTGGAGCAACCGACGACGAGAGCGGCAACTCCGGCCAGTCCGGCGGCTCCCAGGATGCTCTTACGCAATGTCATCACCCATTCGATCGTGTGGCTGTTGACAACCACTTTCGGGTAACGCACGGAAGCGCTCGGGCAGGAGAAGTGCAGGAGAGTTCCAAGATCAGGCCAAGGTTTCCGCGAGCCTGGTAAACCTGGACGTATGGGACTTCTCAGCGGAATGATGGGGAACGCGTCGAAACTCGACCCGAGGGCGGCCGCGCAGGAGTTCGGCCGGCTGCTGTCGCAGGGGGAACAGATCCACGCGGCGTACCAGCTGGTGCGCGACTCGTTCCTGTTCACCGACCGGCGGTTGATCCTGGTCGACAAACAGGGCATGACGGGCAAGAAGGTCGAGTACCACTCGATTCCCTACAAGGCGATCACGCAGTTCTCCGTCGAGACGGCCGGTCATTTCGACCTCGACGCCGAGCTGAAGATCTGGGTCTCCAGCAGTGACGCGCCGATCTCCAAGCAGTTCGGGAAGGGCGTCGACGTGTACGAGGTGCAGGCGCTGCTGGCCGCCTTCGTGCGGTAGGAACGCCACGGCGACCTCGGCCAGCGCCAGGACGAGCGCGGTGACCAGGTGGCTGGTGTCCAGCAGGACGTTCAGCACGGTCAGGACGGTGGCCGCGACCCGGCTGCGGACCAGCACTCGCATGATGGCGGTGGCGCAGCGGGTGGTGGACATTTCCGTTCCCTTCCAACGTTTCTGCTCTCACAGATACGTCGAACCACACCCGCCGATTTCGACATCACCAGGACGGAAATCCCTGCTGTACAACGAAAAATCCCCCGCCGGCACATGGCCTGCGGGGGACTTTGGTTGCGGGACTTACCAAACAGTGCTCACCGTGCTTGCAGCATCGGGCGGAACTTGTCGCGGTACGCCCACGCCAGACCAATCTCGGCGGCGACCACGACGATCGCGATCCCCAGGCCCGACGGCTCCAGGAACACGTGGATCAGGAAGATGTTCACGACCATCGGCGCCAGGATCGCGAGGGCCAGCGGCACGAACCGGCCGGCGACCAGCAGGACGCCCGCGACGAGCTGGACGCCCGAGGCCAGCTGCAGCATGTAGCCGGTCGCGTAGAGGGCCGCCGTGAACGCGACGCCGGCGGGCGCCATGGTGCTCGGATCCGGGGCGGGCATGAAGTTCAGGAACCCGTTCAAGCCGGTCGTGGCGAACAGCAGACCGATCAGCACGCGGGTGACGATCGTGGCGTAGCGGCCGACGGCGATCTTGCGGGCGGCGGGGGCGGCGATGACGGTCGTGGCGCTCATGTCGGGTTCCTCCTGGGCTGTGGTGTCCTTCCACTGATGCGTCGAACGGCCACCCCACCGGATCGACACATCACCCAGAAAAATCTTGAAAAGTTTCGCTCAGGTGCTGCGAGCTGCGCGAACGTGCTCGGCGACCGGGCTGAGCTTGAGCCAGTCCGGCAGGCCGCGGACCACCCAGCGCGGGCCGGTCAGCTCGATCGTGCCCGCGCGCACGGCGTCGAGCAGTTCGAGCTCGCCCTCCCACATCCGGTAGAGCGTGGCGATGTCGGACGCCAGGACCGCGTCGACCTCCAGGCCCGGATCGGTGTAGCAGACGGAGGCGTCGCCGGGCTCGACGACGAGCCAGAACGTGCGGCGGCGGTCGTTGATGCGGATCTCGATGTTGGCGCGGCGGGTCAGCGTGCCGGTGTCGACCCGGCCGTGCATCCACCACATCAGCACCTCGGGGTCGAGCTCGTCGGCGCGCGGGTCGCCGAACGCGTACCGGGCGCCCCAGTCGGCGAGGCCGAACACCAGAGGGCGCAGCGCCTGTCCGGCCGGCGTCAGCGCGTAGCCGTCACCGCTGCGCGTCACCAGGCCCGCGGTGGCGAGCTGCCGCAGCCGGCGGGACAGCAGGGCACGCGAGAGTCCCGGCAGGCCGCGGGAGAGCTCGTTGAAGCGCGAGGCACCGACGAGCATGTCCCGCACGATCAGCAACGTCCACCGGTCGCCCAGCACCTCGACGGCGCGGACGATCGGGCAGTACTGCGCATACGTCCTCACAGTGCGCACCTCCTCACAGGGAAAGTCTCCGTCGCGTGGCCTGTTTCGTTACCGCCGTCCGGTTCACTTTCAGAACTACCTGCGGGGCTCGGCTGTTCTTACGTTCGTCGCATGACAACTCTTGAGACACTGCGGGTGACCGGCACGTTCCCGACCGTCACCAGAGACGACGACGCCAAGTTCGTGGAGATGGCCGCCCGCATCGGCGCGATCGCGGCAGCCCATGCGTTCGAGCACGATCGCGACGCGACGTTCGTGAGCGAGGCGTACGAGGCCATGCGCGAGGAGGGCTATCTGGCGTTGGCCGTACCCGAGGAACTGGGCGGGCTCGGCGCCACGATGCGCCAGGTCTGCTACGCGCAGGCCGAGCTCGCCCGGCACGACGGCGCCACCGCGCTGGCCGTCACCATGCACCTGTATCTGACGCTGATGCAGGGATATCGCAGACGCAAGGGCGCGCCGGACGCGGAGGGCGTGCTGCGGCGGGTGGCCGCGGAGGGCCTGGTCATCGCGACCAGCGGCGGGTCGGACTGGCTGTGGCCGACGACCACGGCGACGGCGGTCGACGGCGGGTTCCTGGTGTCCGGGCGCAAGACGTTCTGCAGCCAGTCGCCGCGCGCGAACGTCGTGGCCACGTCCGCTGTTCTCGGTGAGGAGGTGCTGCACTTCAGCGCGCCGTTGAACGCCGAGGGCGTGCGCATCGAGGAAACCTGGGACACGCTCGGCATGCGCGGCACGGCCAGCCACGACGTGGTGCTGGAGGACGTGTTCATCCCGGCCGAGAAGATCGCGGCACGGCGGCCGTACGGGGAGTTCGGCGTGCCCCTGTTCGCCGCGATCGTGCACTTCGCGCCGGTGTGCGGGGCGACCTACTTCGGCATCGCGTCGGGTGCGCGGGACGCCGCCGTGCGGTCGACCTCGAAGAACGCCGCGCGGCAGATCGGGTTGATGGACTACAAGCTGCGCACCGCCTGGTGGTCGCTGATGGGATCGATCGAGGAGCTCGGCGACGACTACACGGCCAACGCCGAGTCGACCGTCACGGTGATGCTGGCCAAGCGTCAGGCCGTCGTGGAGGCGATCGACGTCGTGGACACCGCGATGGAGGTCCTGGGTGGACGGTCGTTCTTCAAGCGGTCACCGCTGGAGCGCGCCTACCGCGACGTGCGCGCTGGAACGTTCCACCCGCTCACACCCGAAGCCACCCTCAGGTACGCGGGCAAGGTCGCCCAGGGTGACTCCGGAGTAACCGAATAGGTTCAAGTTGTAGGCCCGCCAAGGGTTTGCGAGGATTCGGGTCCGTCTCTATCCAAGGAGCGATTCCGGTGGCTACTCGCCTCAACCCGTACCTGCGCTTCGACGGTTCCGCGCGTCAGGCGATGGAGTTCTACCAGTCGGTCTTCGGCGGCGAGCTGAAGATGAACACCTTCGGCGAGTTCGGCATGCAGGACTCGCCGCAGGCCGACCAGATCATGCACGCGCAGCTGGAGACCGAGTCCGGCTACACGCTGATGGCCTCCGACACGCCGCCCGGCATGCCCTACAACCCCGGCGACACCATCACGATCTCCCTGTCCGGCGACGAGGAGGTGCTCAAGGAGCACTTCGCCAAGCTCGCCGAGGGCGGCAAGATCGGTACGCCGCTGGAGAAGCAGATGTGGGGCGACGAGTACGGCGACCTGGTCGACAAGTTCGGCGTGAGCTGGATGGTCAACCTGGGCGGACTCGGGTAACGCTGACGGGCGGGGCCGCGGTGGTGGCCCCGCCCGCCGTGCTGACGCATGATGTGGACCATGAGCGAGCGTCTGCGAGGAGTGGTCGACCAACTCGCGATCCGCCCTCACGAGCGGGTGCTGGAGATCGGCTGCGGTCAGGGCGTGGCCGCCACGATGGTGTGCCAGCTGCTGTCCACCGGCACCCTCACCGCGATCGACCGCTCCACCAAGATGGTCGAGGCCGCGACCCGGCGCAACGCCCCGTACGTGGCGTCCGGCAAGGCCGAGTTCCTGATCGCGTCGCTGGAGGACATGAACCTCGGCGACCGCCGGTTCGACCTGGTCTTCGCCGTGCGGGTCGGCCTGTTCCACCGCGATCCGAGCCGCGCGCACGAACTGCTGCGCCCGTGGCTCGCACCGGGAGCGCGCGTGCTCTCGTTCTTCGACGTACCGGTCTAGATTCGGCCGAGCAGTTCGCTGATCAGCTTCTTCGACGGCTCGACGCCCGCGGGTGACACGACCTCGACCTGCGTCTTGCCCTTGCGCGCGGCGACCGTGTGCTGGGTGGTCTCCGAACCGCCGGCCGTGGCCTCGTAGGCCTCGTCGTGGAAACCCTCGATGGGCTTGGCCTTCTCCGGCTTGCCCGCCGCGAACGACTTCGCCGTCGCGTTCGTCGTGAACCGCACCTCGACCGGCATGCCGGACCCCACGTACTTGCACGTCGTGACCGCCTTCTCGACGGTCTCCTGCTGGCCCTGCAGCCGCAGTCCGAGTGCCTTGCCGACGACCGACGAGTTGGCGTTGGCGCAGTTCGGGCCGTTGCCGGCGGGCTGTTCGACGGTGGTCGGGGTCTCCGGTGCCTGCGTCGGGGCGGCTTCCGGGGTGGAGGTGCACGCGGCGAGCAGGAACGCGGCGGCGGCGAGGAGGGCGATGCGCACACCGGTACATCGGCCGTGCGCCGCTTCCGCGTTACCCCGCTCAGAGGCGGTCGAGAGTGTGCCGGAGCACCTCGTCGACGCGGGCGTCCCAGTCGGCCTCCTGGAAGGTTCCGCCGAGGACGGCGACGGCGGCGAGGATCACCGTGCCCTCGATGTCGGCGACGAGCGTGGTCAGATTCGTCGCCGTGGTGAACGCAGTGCCTTGGGGTGCCGGTCGTCGTTCCTGGCCCGACCAGCCTCGGACCGCGACCAGCTCTGCCGGAAGATCAGTCGCCCACCCAGACAGCTCAGCCCTCGTGCCGTGCGGTGCGCCGATCACGCGGTGGATCCGCAGTTCCTGGTCGTCCCACACGGCCGTGACGCTCTCGATCCGCAGTCCCGGCACCATCGGCTGGTGCGCGTCGAACACCGGACGGTGCCACGAGGCCGCCCAGTTGTCCCGCGCGCCAAGCGGGTGGATCCGGCGTCGCACGCTGCGGTCGCCCCTGATGACGAGGCTGATGTGGTTGTCGGCGGGGTTCTTCTGCGCCGTCGGGCCGGTGCTCGTCGAGTAGGCGAAACGGCTGTAGAGCGGGTCGTCTTCGGTCGCGTGCTCGCCTTCGAACGGCCGGACGTGGTCGCTGCCGTGGTTGTGCAGCCTGGTCACGCCGTTGTGCTTCTGGATCAGCAAGCCGGGTCCGGGTAGCGCAAGCGTTTGGTTCGTGTCGTCGCGCTCCTCCGGTTCGGTCCACAGTGGATGATCCGGACCGGCGAGCAGGCAGACGAACGCCTTCGAGGCCCAGTACGGCGAGGCCGGGCCGGAGTAGGGCTGCAGGCTCGCCTCGTGCGGGCCGTGCCAGCCGAGGCTGAGCAGGCCGTCGGTGAGCGAGCCGCGGTCGAGGAAGTACCTGAGGTTGTTGCTGATGAGCTGCCGGGAGTGGCCGGGGCTCAGCGGTGTCTCGCCGGTGACCGCGCCGAGAGCGATCGCACTGGCCGCGGCGAACCGGTAGGTCAGCGAGCGTCCGAAGTAGACCGGGGCGCCGTCCGCACCGAACAGCAGGTGGAAGCTCTTCAGGTGTTCCTTGAGATGCGTGGTGATCGGCCGGCTGCTCAGGTGGGCGTCCAGCGCCGGGTAGAGGTGCAGCGCCCAGCCGTTGTAGTGGTCGAACGCGCGGCCGTCGCCGTCGGAGTACCAGCCGTCACCGCGGTACCAGCCTTCGAGCAACTCCAGCGCGCGCTGTTTCGCCCGGCCGGTCTCCTCGTCACCACGGCCGGCCGCTTCCAGGAAGGACGCCACGGTGTACGGGAAGAAGTACCAGTTGTTGGCGGCGGGCACGTGCCGCAGCGCCTCCCGCAGCCAGGTCTCGGCCCGATCCTGCTGCGATGTCGAGAGCTTGTCCCACAGCCACGGCTTGGTCAGGCGCAGTCCCAGCGCCACGGACGCCGACTCGACCATCGGCTGGCCGACGTCGGTGATCGCGGGCCACTCCCCCGCCGTCCCCGCGACCAGGCCGGCGGCGTAACGCTCCAGCCAGTTGTGCGGGTCTTCACCGTGCGCGGTGCGGAACGCGGCGGCGAGGAACGTCCGGGCATAGCCCTCCAAGCCGTCCGAGCGCACGCCGCTGCGCGAGGGGCGGCCGGGCAGGTCGAGGAACGCGCTGGTGGGGGACGCGTAGCGCCACGCGGCGGCGAGCAGGCCGTCGGCGGCGGCAACCCAATGGGTGCGGGTCAGGCCGGTGTGGGGGCTGAGGGTGCGGTCCTCTTCTGGCAGCTTCACGCGGTGTTCTCCCATCGGGTCACGCGATCCGTTCCCTTCGTTCCGCCAGCACCGGAGTCCTGAACGGCTCCCCTGCCACCCACCGGCGGACCTCACTCACCGCGTGGCGGCCGAGCCTGAGCCACTCGTTGCCCTGCGAGCCCGCCAGGTGCGGCGTGATGAGCACGTTGTCGTGCCTCCACAACGGGTGGTCTGCGGGCAACACCTCCGGGTCGGTCACGTCGAGCACCGCCCGGATCCGTCCCACCTCGTCCACCAACGCCTCCTGGTCGATCACCGCACCGCGGGCGGTGTTGATCAGGACGGCGTCGTCGCGCAGCAGGCCGAGCAGCTCGCGGCTCACCAGTCCCCTGGTCTCCGGCAGCAACGGCGTGTGCACGCTGACCACGTCGCTGCGCTCGAACAACTCGTGGAGGCTCACGGACTCGGCACCGTCCACTTCGGTCACGAACGGGTCGTGCACCAGCACGTGGAAATCGTAGGGCCGCAGCAGTTCGACGACCCGGCGGCCGATCATCGACGCGGACAGGACGCCGACGGTCGTGCCGAAGTTCCCCACGGTGTCCGGGATGTCGTAGCCGGTCATCTGCTTGGCCGACCGGTATTCGCGGGCGCGTTCGAGCACGCGTTTGCCGCTCAGCAGGATCATCGCGACGGTGTACTCGGCCACCGGCAGCGCGTTGGCCTGTGCGGCCGACGACACCACGATCCCGCGGTCCCAGCAGGCGTCCGTGACGAAGCCGCGCACCGAGCCGGCGGTGTGCACGATCGCCTTGAGGCTGGGCAGACGGTCCAGGACGGCGGCGGTGATCGGCGGGCAGCCCCAGCCCGTGACGAGCAGGTCCACGTCCGGAAGGTCGGACAGGTCCTGGGTGATGAGACCGAAGTCGCAGACCTTTCGGAGATCATCGAGCACAGGCGTGAGAACGGCGGCGGCAGCCTCCCCCGACATCGCTGCCGCAGCGGTGTGCACAGTCCTCACTTGACGGCTCCCGCGGTCATCCCGGCTCGCCAGAACCGTTGCAACAGCATGAACGCGAGGATCAGCGGCAGCACCGCGAACAACGAGCCCATGATCACCACCGGGTAGTACTCGGGTGAGACGGTGGCCGAGCTGTTCCACTGGTAGAGGCCGAGGCTGACCGGGTAGAGCAACTGGTCGGAGAGCATGACCATGGGCAGGAAGAAGTTGTTCCAGATGGTGGTGAGCTGGAACAGGAACAGCGTGACCATGCCGGGTCCCAGCATCCGCAGCGCGACCTTGAAGTAGGTGCCGAGGTCTCCGGCGCCGTCGATGCGGGCGGCTTCCAGCACCTCGTCCGGCACGTAGCCCTGGGAGAAGATCCGGCCGAGGTAGACGCCGAACGGGTTGAACAGCGCCGGGATGAACACCGCCCAGAACGTGTTGACCAGGCCCGTGCCGGACGCCATCAGGTACAGCGGCAGCGCGAGCACGGTCTGCGGCACCATCACGGCGGCGAGGACGAGGCCGAAGAGCTTTTCCTTGTGGCGGAACGAGTACTTGTCGAACGCGTAGCCCGCGGCGATCGAGATGAACGCGCTGGTGGCCGCGCCGATCACCGCGTACAGGATGCTGTTGACGTACCAGCGGCCGTAGAGGCCCTTGTCCATCGCGAACAGGTTCTTGACGTTCTCGACGAACGCGAAGTCGCCGAACAGGTCACTGTTGAACAGGGCGTCGACGTCCTTGGTGGCGGCGAGCACCAGCCACAGCACCGGCAGCAGGGTGTAGAGGACCGCGACGCCGACGACGACGTTCACCGTGGTCCGGCCGAGGAGGGTCATCAGGCGGCCTTCCTGTTCGTCCAGCGGGTGACGGCGTAGGACAGCGCGACGGTGAAGGCCAGCAGGATCACCGAGGCCGCGGCGGCGAGGCCGTAGTTGTTGCGGGTGAAGGCGGCGTCGTAGATGTACATGCTCGGCGAGAACCGGGCGCTGATCATCGGGGTGGACTGGCTGAGCAGCACGGGTTCGGTGAATAGCTGCAGCGCCCAGATCAGCGTGAAGATGCCGACCGTGAAGATCGCGCCGCGCACCAGCGGTGTCTTGATCCGCAGCGCCTGTTTGACCGGGCCCGCGCCGTCGACGACCGACGCTTCGAGCACTTCTCGCGGTACCGCTTGGAGTGCGGCGTAGAAGATCACCATGTTGTAGCCGAGGTTGCTCCACAGGGCGATGTTCACGATCGACGGCAGGACGGTGTTGAGGCCGAGGAAGTTGACGTGGATGTCGCCCTTGGCGAACAGGTCGATGATCGGGCTGAGGCCGGGTGTGTAGAGGTAGAGCCAGATCAGGGCGGCGATGATGCCCGGTACGGCGTGCGGCAGGTACAGGCTCATCTGCGCCCAGCTGCGCAGTTTCGCGACGCCGGAGTCCAGCAGCAGCGCGAGGGTCAGCGCGCCTGCCACCATCAGCGGGATGTAGATCAGGCAGTACAGCACCACGGTGAGCAGGCCGCCGCGGAACGTCGGGTCGCTCAGCACGGCGACGTAGCTGCGCAGGCCGACGAACACCGTGCTCTCCGGGCCGAACCCGAGCCCCGGCTGGTCCTGCGCGAAGAAGCTCAGCCAGATCGCGGTGCCGGTCGGGACGAGGAAGACCGTGACGAGCAACAGGAAGAACGGCGCCATGAGGACGGCGCAGGCGAGTTTGCTCTTCACCGTTCGACCTCCTCTGTGGACAGTCCGAGCGCCTTCAGGTCGGGCATGGTGCCGCTCTGCGCTTCTCGCACCGCCTCGATGAGGGTTCCTTCACCCGCACCGGCTTTCGCGAAGCCGTCCTGCATGACCCGCTGGGTGGCGGTCATCCGCGGGCCCCACACCCAGCCGTCGCGGATCTTGTCGGCTTCCTGCTTGAAGAGCCCGTAGATGTCCTGGCCGCCGTAGTACTCGCCGGGGAACGCCTTGGCGCCCGCCGCGACCAGGCCGGGGGCGACCGGGTACTGGCTGCTGGTGCCGCTCTTGAGGCGGGCGGTGAGCGCGTCCGGGTGGGTGGTCTGCCATTCGATGAACTCCATCGCGGCCTCAGGTTCCTTCGAGTCCTTGGTGACCGCGAACGTCGAACCGCCGTGCGTGCCGACCACCGGCCGGTCCCAGACGGGCATGGGGGCGATGCGCCACTTGCCCTTCTGCGCCGGCCGGGCGCGCATCTGGGCGCCCGCGTCCCATGCGCCGCTGAGCCTCGTGAGGATCAGGTTCTGGCCGACCTGGGCGTCGTGTTGCTTGCTGTCGCTCGCGTTGCGGAAGACGAGGTCCTCGTCGATCAGGCCCTGCCAGTACTCGGCGACCTTGCGCGTGGGGGTGTCGGCGAGCGAGACCTGCCACTTGCCGTTGCCCGTGTCGAACCACTGCGCGCCGGCCTGCCAGGCGAAGCAGGCGAACTGCATGGCGCCGTCGGTCGGGAACAGCCCGAGCTTCTTGTCCGGGAACTTCGCCTTCACCTGCCGCGCGAGGTCCCGGTAGTCGTCCCAGGTCTCGGGGATCTGGAAACCGTTGGCCTCGAACAGGTCCGCGCGGTAGTGCAGCACCATCGGCTCGATGTCGAGCGGGACGCTGAAGACGCGGTGGTCGAACGTGGTCAGCTTGAGCGCCTGCGGCAGCAGTTTCTGCTTGATCCGATCGGTGACGAGGTCGGTGATGTCGCGGGCGACACCGTCGATCGCGTAGCCGGGCACCTGCGGGTACTCGATGGTGGCGACGTCCGGGGCGTTGCCCGCCCTGGCCGCGTTGCTGAGCTTGGCGTAGCCGCCCTGCCCGCCGGAGGGGATCTGCTGGAAGATCACCCTGATGCGGTTCTGCGTGGAGTTGAAGGCGTCGACGACCTGCTGGCTACCGCGCAGGGCCGACCAGAACGTGATCTCTACCGGACCTCCGGCACCGCGGCGTTGCGGAGTTGAACAGGCCGCCAGTGGTGCCGTGAGGCCCGCCGCGAGGAGCGTGCGACGACTCAGGCGCATGGCTCGCATCCTGATCGCCTGATCGGTTTATCGTCAAGAAACGGTCAAACGCTCAGTCGATGAGCGGACCTTCAACTCGGGCAGCAACTCGACGCGTTCGGCACTCCGACCTGGGCTTTGCAACTGTCGCAGGAGCACCTGGGCCGCCGCTCTCCCGACCTCGGTCTTCGGCGGCGCGATGGCCGTGAGCGGGATGCTGCCGAGCGCGGCGACCACGTCGTCATAAGCCACCACCGAGCACCTGCGCGGCACCCTGATGCCCGCGTCCGTCAGTTGCTGGACCAGCATCAACGCATCAACATCGCCGTGCAGGATCGTGGCGGTCGCCCGATGTGCCCTGAGAATGCCGACGAGTCCGGTGTCCGGTGAGCTGCCGACCGTGATGGCGTCGTCGAGGTCTGCTGAGATCTCCTTGAACGCTTTCCTGAGCGCTCGCGCGGTCGGGCTGTCGTCCCGTGCGGCGAGCACGATCCGGCGGTGACCGAGGTCGGTCAGGTGCTTCACGGCCATGTACATGCCGTACCAGTGGTCCGAGCACACGGAGTTCATCGCGCGCAGCGGGCCGGCCGGTCGGCGTTCCATCAGCACGGTCGGCACGCCGGTGTCGGCGAGCCAGTCGTCTTTGAGCTCTTCTTCGTGGGTGCGCCAGCGCGGGGCGATGAGCAGACCTTGGACCGGCTCGGCGAGCGCACGTTCGACGATCGGTTTCTCGGCACCTTTGACCTGCGGCGCGATGTGCAGGACGACCCGCATGCCGGCTTCTTCGAGTGCTTGGCGGGCACCGTTCATCGTCTCGTACAGGTAGGCGTGCCGTTCCGGCACGACGAGCGCCACCGCGCCGTTCGTTTCCCGCTTCGACGACGGCTGTTCCACCGGCGTGAGCGACCGCGCGACCCCATGCCCTCTGCGCAGTTTCCCGAGCTTTGCGAGCTCCTCGACGTCGCGGCGGATCGTGACGATCGAAACGTCCAGTTCGCTCGCCAGGTCGCTCACCTTCACCGTGCCCCGCGACGCGATGACGGCCAGGATTCGCTGCCGTCGCTGTTCGCTGGGTTCACGCATGACCGGCCGCCTGTTCGTTTGAGCGTTTGCGGCGAGCATAACCGGAGGAACGGTCACCACGCCGACCAACGCTCCCAGCCCGGTCACCGTGGCCGCCGCCATCGCCGCGAACCGCAGTGACACGCTCTCCGCGAGCCACGGCCCCGCAACAGCTCCGACGAGCGTCGCCAACGCCGCCACCGCCAGGAAGACCGCGGCGATCCGGCCCAGCACCTCGTTCGGCGCCACCCGCTGCAACGCGGTCTGCGGCGCGATCAGCGTGACCGATCCGAACGTCCCAACCACCACCGCGGCAGCCATCGCAACCCCGAGCCCCTCTGCGCTGAACAGCACCACGAATCCGGCAGCGGTCATCAACTGCGCGCTCGCGAGCGTCACGCGCAACTCGATCCGGTCGAGCCACCGGACGAGTACCGCGCCGCCCAGAAATCCCACGCCGAGCGCGGACAACACCGTCGCGACCTGCGTGATCCCTCCGAGCCGCTGCACGCCGAACGGCACCAGCAACGCGCTCAGCGATGCGTTCGCCATCAGGAACACTCCACTCAACGGCAGCAACACCCGAGCCAATCTAAACTCCCCCAACGCTTTCAGCCCGTCCCTCAATCCCGGCCGGGCATCACGGGACCTGGACCTCTTGCGAGTGCAGGCGATCGCGACGGCCGAGACGAGATAACTCAGGACGTCCAACGCCACCAGCACTTCAAACCCGGCCCACGCAAGCAGAACTCCCCCGAGCAGTGGTCCGACCAAGCGCACCACGCCGTCCGTGGCGGCGTTCCAAGAATTGGCACTGCTCAACGCCGCCCCAGTACCCACCACCGCCGGCACGTGCGCCTGGGCGGCCGGCCGAAACGCCACCGCCCCAACACTTTCCGCGAACACGGCAACGTAGATCGCGGTCCCACCGATCGACCAGCACTCCGGCGAACGGCCCGAGCAGCAACGCCGGCAGGTACTCCGCCGCGAGCGTCAGCCCGGTCGCGAACACCGACCCGGTCAACGCGTAGACGTGTGCCGGCACCGCCACCACCAGCAACCACGACCCGAGCATGCTGATCGCACGCCCGCTCCACAGGAACCGGAAGTCCCTCATCCCCCAGACGCTCATACTCACAAGATAGAGATACCGCGAAAGTGTTCTGTCAAGATAGCTTCCGTGGACTCCCTGGGACCAGCGCTGCGCTCTCTCCGTCAGGCCAGTGGCCGCACTGTCGCGTCGGTCGCGGCCGATGCGGGCCTGTCCGTGCCGTACATCGCGAATCTCGAGAACGGGCGTGGCAATCCGACCACCGGCGCACTCACCCGGCTGGCCGGTGCGCTAGGCACCGAGCTGCACATCTCGTTCGGGGAGGCCGCGGAGGCGCCTGCACCGCTGCCCCAGACACTTGTGCGGTTGCGGCGCAGCGAACGGTTTCGGGGCGCGGTAGCTGACATCGGTGCGGATCCGGCTGAGGTGATCGCCGCACTGGCCGCGGTGGGGCGCGTGGTCGAGGCGGGCGAGCAGGACTGGTGGCGCCTGCTGGACGCGATGGTGTTGATCGCGCGCCATCCAGCTTGACCCGAATCAAAACGGCGGCAGGTCACCCAGCACTGGTTCCGGGTCTCGTTGGTAGGTCTTTCCGGCCGGGCTGCGGAAGCAGAACCGGCCCGGCTTCGGCTGACTGACCTGCCAGGCCGAGCGGTGCTTCACGCGGTGATGCCTGCGGCAGAACGCACCCAGGTTGTCGGCCGAGGTCGACCCCAGCGGAAACGGCACCGTGTGGTCGAGGTCCGACTGGTGCGACGGCCGCGTGCAGCCGGGAAACCGGCAGGTCCGATCCCGCATCCACACGAACCTGCGCAAAGCGGCAGGCGGCCGGTACGTGCTGGCACCGAACTCCAGCGCCTCCCCCGTCACCGGATCGGTGAGCAGACGGCGCCAAGTGGAGTCCCCGGCCAACTCGCGAGCCAGGTCAGCGGTGATCGGCCCGTACCCGGCGAGCTCTCCAGGCTGCTCCGACAGCCCCATCAACGTGGCCGCGGACACCGCGACATACAGCTCCACCTTCACTGCACTCGTCTTGTCCGGCGTGGCGAGGATCAGGTCGGCGACCACATCGGCACGCACCTGATCCAGGGTCCGCGGATCGGTCGGGGTCTTGCTCTGGCGGGCGATGGCATCGACACGGGCATAGCAGGCGGTCGCGAGGTGCGCGGGCAGATAAGCCCAGAACCGCGCCATGTCCTCCTCCAGGACGTCGATCCCGGTGCACCGCTGCTTCTTGCGCTCCTCAGCCCGCTCCTTGTGCCCCTCGGGATCCACCCGCATCACCACCCGGTTGGTGAACTGCCGCATCTGCGCACCGGTCTGCTCCGACGCCCTGCCCAGCACCCGCTCCTCCACCTCGGCGGCGAGATCGGCCGACAGCGGCACCGTCTTGTCGTGCAGAACCCGGGCCTTGTACAGATCAATCTCGCCCTTCTCCAAGGCGTCCAGAGTCCGGGGCAACTTGGAGGCGAGGTCGAGAGCCAGGGCGACCTGGTCGGTGGTCCACCGGGACGTCCACCGCATGGCGGCCGCGATCTCGGTGTCGAAGAACTCCTCTCCTTCACACGCAATCGCATAGTCAGCGAGCACACGCAACGACCGCGCCTGATGATAGGCAATTTCTCTCTCGTGATAAGCCAGAGCATCGAGAACCTCGACCGCTTCCATGCCCACAATTCTATTCTTGATCAAAAACCAAAACGACCAAAACCCACCACTCGATAAGGTGAACCCGCAGCTCAGGCATGCCGCCGTATAGCTCGTACGTCTTTTCTCTCTCTACGACACGCAACCATTAGCAACCACCTCCGCACCCGCACGCGTAAACGCAAATGAACCAAGCCCCGCAACAGAGAGGATGTTGTGGCGGGATCGCCCGAGTTGGTCTGGCCCTCAACGCAACTGACCGCGGTGTCCTTCGGTGGATCTGTCGTCCGGCCTGGGCGGTCTCGCATGCATGTCACAGGCGGGCGGAAGTGACCTGATAGGAGCCTGTCGCCACAGGACCCATCTCTGTTCTGTCCGCCCCGCCCAGCCCGGTGCGTGCCGTCCCGACACGTTCCAGCGAGCAAGGACGGCGGTCTTCAGGATGCCCGATCCACACACCCCTGCCCACGGTGAGGTGTTCGGCGGAGTCGACACCCACACCGACACCCACCACGCCGCCGCACTCGACCACCTCGGCC
The DNA here is from genome assembly GCF_011067745.1 of Lentzea alba. Classification (GTDB taxonomy): domain Bacteria; phylum Actinomycetota; class Actinomycetes; order Mycobacteriales; family Pseudonocardiaceae; genus Lentzea; species Lentzea alba. Next base: position 139,806 of record NZ_JAAMPJ010000004.1, on the reverse strand, counting down.
GGCTCCTGGGCGACGCCCAATTCCCCGCCACTCCCGACGGCTGCACGCGACTGGGGCACTGGCTGCCCGACTTCGGCCCGGTCAAAGGTCGGCGTCGAAGGCACCGGCTCTTACGGCAAACAACTAGCGGTATCGCTGCGCCAGCACGGCATCCAGGTCCGCGAAGTCTCCCGCCCCGACCGGCGAACCCGCCGCAGCCACGGCAAATCCGACGTCATCGACGCCATCAACGCAGCCCGCGCCGTCATCCCCGACGACAAAACCGCCACACCAAAACCGCCGACGGGCCGATCGAGTCCGTCCGCGTCCTGCACATCGCCCGCTCCGGCGCGATCAAAGCTCGCACCGCCGCCCGCAACGAACTCACCAACCTCATCACCAACCCCATCCACGGCACCATGCTCGCCCTGCGCGCCATCGCCGAACGGATCACCAGCCTCACCCAGCACATCAACCAGCTCGACCGGCACCTCGAGCCGCTGGTCGCCACCACCGCACCGACTCTGGTCGGCCTGCTCGGCATTGGCACCGACATCGCCGGCCAGCTGCTCGTCACAGCCGGCGACAACCCCGACCGGCTCCACAGCGAAGCCTCCTTCGCCAAACTCTGCGGCGTCGCCCCACTACCCGCCTCATCCGGACGCACCGACAAACACCGGCTCAACCGAGGCGGCGAACGACAAGCCAACCGAGCCCTGCACACCACCGTCGTCGTCCGCCTGCGCTACTGCCCACGCACCCAGGCCTACCTGCAACGACGCACTACAGAAGGCCTCACCAAACGCGACATCATCCGCTGCCTCAAACGCTACGTCCTCCGCGAAGCCCACACAGCGATCATGAAAGACCTCGCTCGCAGCGCTTGACATCTATAGGAGCGTCCACCGACACAACGCGCCCACAGAATTCGTTCCGGCACACGCCCGACGAAGGAGGGCATGTGTCGGGTCGCCGCAGGCGTGCCCTAGAAGCCTGAAACAACTCTCAGCTCCCCACCACTAGCGTCAGCCACCGAGGGGGCAACACATGAAGATCGTGATTCCAGGCGGCACCGGCCAGATCGGCACAGTGCTGACCAGGGCACTGACAGCAGCCGGCCACGAGGTAGTGATCATCAGCCGAACCAGCGGCGTGCGCTGGGACGGCAGCACGCTGGGCGACTGGGCGGCAGAGATCGACGGCGCGGACGTCGTGATCAACCTGGCGGGCCGGAGCGTGAGCTGCCGCTACACGGCCGAAAACCTCCAGCAGATGATGCGATCGCGAGTGGATTCGGCGCGGGTCGTCGGACAGGCGATCGCCAAGGCCGCAAGCCCGCCCCGAGTGTGGTTGCAGATGAGCACGGCGACGATCTACGCCCACAGGTTCGACGCACCGAACGACGAGGAAACCGGCATCATCGGTGGCCGTGAGCAGGGCGTGCCGGGCTACTGGGCGTACAGCGTCGAGATCGCCAAGCGGTGGGAGGCGGAGCTGAACGAGGCCGACACGCCGCACACCCGCAAGGTCGCGCTCAGAGCGGCGATGGTGATGAGCCCGGACAAAGCCGGTGTGTTCGACTACCTTTCGTGGATGGCACGGCTCGGCCTCGGCGGACCGATCGCGGGCGGGCGGCAGTACGTGTCGTGGATCCACGACGACGACTTCGTGCGGGCGGTCGCGTTGCTGATCAGGGAACCGATCGAGGGCGCGGTGAACCTCGCGGCACCGGAACCGTTGCCGCAAAAAGACTTCATGCGCGAGCTGCGCAAGGCCTGGCACAGCCCGGTCGGGCTGCCCGCGACGAGCTGGATGGCCGAGATCGGGGCGTTCGTGCTCAGGAGCGACACCGAACTGCTGCTCAAGAGCCGCCGGGTCGTTCCGCAGCGACTCACCCAGGCCGGATTCGAGTTCCACTTCCCGAACTGGCGGGAGGCAGCGCAGAATCTGGCCCAGAGGTCGACCCAGCGCAGGAGGTGAGATGCCGAGGATCAACGACGTCGGCGGGCAGGACGGGTTCGGGCCGGTCGTGGAGGAGCTCGACGAGCCGCCCTTCCACGCCGACTGGGAAGCGCACGTGCTCGCGATGAACCGAGCGCTGATCGGGCGCGACATCTACAACCTGGACGAGTTCCGGGACGCCGTCGAACGGACGATGTCGCACGAGTCGTCCTACTACGAGAACTGGTTCCGGGCGATCCGGACGCTGCTCGAGGAGAAGGGCGTTGTCTGAGCGCTACCACCCAGGCGATCGGGTTCGGACGTCCACTGTGGACCCGGATCATCACACGCGGCTGCCGCACTACGCTCGCGGAAAGTCCGGCACGGTGATCGGCAGCGACGGCGTGCATCCGCTGGCGGACCTGAGCGCGCAGGGAATCGAGCAGCCGCAACAGGTGTACCTGGTGCGGTTCTCCGCACAGGAACTGTTCGGGCAGGGCGACCACACGGTGACCCTGTCCCTCTGGGAGGACTACCTCGGCGATGAGTGACGACCACGACGACTCCCCGATCGCCGCGCGCGTCCGGGAACTGGAAGCGATCCTCGAGGAGAAGGGGCTGCTGGACGCGCGGGAACTGGACCAGGTGCTGGAGGCGTTCGCGCACAAGGCCTCACCGGCCAACGGTTTCCGGGTGGTCGCGCGGGCCTGGGTGGACGACGGCTTCAAGGCGCGGCTGCTGGAGAACGCGAACGAGGCGTTGCCCGAGCTCGGACTGTCGATGGGTGGCGGGCTGCAGGTGCAACGGCTGCACGTCGTCGAGAACACCGCGCAGGTGCACAACGTGATCGTGTGCACGCTCTGCAGCTGTTACCCGCTCTCGCTGCTCGGTCCGTCGCCCACCTGGTACAAGAGCCCGGCCTACCGGTCCAAAGTGGTCAGCCATCCGCGTGAGGTGCTGGCACAGTTCGGGCTCACCCTGCCCGAGAGCACCGAGATCCAGGTGTGGGACGCGAACGCCGAGTCGCGGTACATGGTCCTGCCACGCCGGCCCGCGAACACCGAGGACCTGACCGAAGCAGAACTGGCCGCAAAGGTGACGCGCAACGGACTGATCGGCACCGCGGCCGTGTGAAGACCGCGGTGCCGATCGACCGGACTACAGGTTCTTCATGATGTTGTCGATCGCCTTGCCGAGCTGCGCGTACTTCTGCGTGTACAGCACGGGGAACACGCCGGGCGGGTCCGCCGGGCGGTTCGCGTCGACGTAGTCGGTGCCCAGGTTGCAGAACACGACCACGATGTAGTTGCGGTTGTTCTTGCCGCGGAACGACTTCACGATGCCCGCGTCGGAACCGGTGGTGTCGACCCAGCCGGTCTTGTGCGCGAAGGTCACCTCGGCGGCGTCGTTGCACGGGCGGACGTCACGGTCGTAGACGGCGTCGCCGACGGTCACCGTGCCGTCCGGCTTGATCCAGCGCGACGGCACCTGCTGCGGGATGCCCTGCACCGGGTAGTCGCGACCGCACCAGTTCGGCGTGGACAGCATCTCGTTGTGGCCCTGGCCGGCCAGGGTCTCCTGGAAGAACTTCCGCGACGAGGCCGACAGCTCGTTACGGGTGATCGCCTTGCCCTGGTCGGTCGTCCACAGGTCGCCCAAGCCGCCGTTGATCAGCAGCAGGAGCTTCGCGGTGTCGAGGCCGCTCATGTTCGCGCCGATCCACCGGCCGCCGTTGCCCGGGATGGTCCCGGTGACCATCAGCGTCGGCATGCCGAGGTCGACGAACGACTGGTTGATCTGGTCCCACGCGTTCAGGTCGTGGATCATCTTGATCAACGCGCAGGTGGACTCGTTCTGCGACTTCGTGATCATCTCGTCGAAGTGCTGGCGGATCTTCTTGACCGACGGCCCGCCGCACGCCTCGCGCACCGGGTTCGGGTCGTAGACGTAGTCGGCGTCCAGGTCGACCTTGCCCTGGTCCGCGAGCCGCAGCACGCCGAAGCCCACCATCAGCTTCAGCACCGAAGCGGGGTACGGCGACGAGAAGTCGATCGCCGCGTTCTCCCGGCCGGCCAGCACGTCCCGCGTGCCCTTGCCGCCGTTGACGTCCCACTCGGTGTCGTCCCACCAGCGGTACCGGACCTGGTCGGTGGACAGGCCCTTGCGCTTGACCGGCACGACCACGCCGTTCGGGTACTGCGGGCTGAGCAGGACGTTCGCCACCGTCGCGGGACGGCCCAGCGGGTCGAGCTCGATGATCGCCGCGTCCATGTTCGGCGTCTGGTGCAAGGGCTTTCCAGCCGCAGCCGCGTCCACAGCCGCGGTCGTCCGCGCCTGGGCCTTCCGCATCAGCTCGGCCGGGCTCGGGTCGTACTTCTCCCGCTGACCGGCCGACCGCGCGGCGAAGCCGGCTTCCGGTGGGGTCAGGTCGATGACGTCCTTGAAGTTCTGCGCGACGATCGCTTCGCGCAGCCGCTCCGCCAACTTCAGGTGGCTCTCTTCAGAGGCTGCCGCAGGTGCCAGGGAGGCACCCGTCAGCGCGAGCGCGGTGCACAGCACGGTGAACCGTTTGAGCTTCATTCACTTCCCCAGTTTGAAGTGGATCTCGAACGAGCGTACCGAGTGCCCTCACCCGCTCAACGAACCGGTTGCACCGAAGGAAGGTTCTCGACCGACCGCACGGACCGCGAGGTGACCATGAACAGCGTCGCGGCCACCTGGATCGCCGCGCAGCCCAGCAGGGTCGCGGTGATCCCGGCGGCCCCCGACACCGGACCGATCACCAGCTGCGCGAGCGGAACCGCCGCCATCGACCCGAGCATGTCGTAGGAGTAGACCCGCGCGAGCCGGTCCTGCGGCACGTGGTGCTGCAGCGACGTCTCCCACGCCACCCCGAACTGCTCCATGCACAGCCCGCACACGAAGGCGGCGAGCATCAGCAGCCACGGTTGCGGGTGCAGGGCGAGCGCCACGGGCAGCATCGCGAACGCCGCGATGCACGCACAGCCGAACAGCAACAACCGGCGCATCTTGAGCCGCAGCGTCAGAAAAGCTCCGGCGAGCATGCCCGCCGTCTGCGCGGCCAGCACGAAGCCCCAGGTCTCACGGCCGATCACGGTGTCCGCGAGGACCGGGCCGAGCACCATCGTGCCGCCGGCGTAGGCCGCGTTGACCAGGAAGAAGGCCACGACCACGATCCACACCCAGGGCCGCGACACGAACTCCGTCCAGCCGATCCGCAGCTCGGAGAGCACACCTGGTTTGTGCTCGGCGGCGACGCGGGCCGCGGGCACCCGCACGAACGAGAAGCACAGGCCCGCCAGCGCGAACGACAACGCGTCGACCGCGAGACCCCAGCCCGGGCCCGCGAAAGCGATCAACAGGCCGCCCAGCGAGGCACCCGCGATCATCGACGAGTTCAACCCGAGGCGCAGCAGCGCGTTGGCGCTCTGCCGCAGCTCGGTGGGCACGGTCTGCGGGACGAGGGCCGCGGAGGCGGGGAACGAGAACGCGCTCGACATGCCGTTCACCACCGCCAGCACCACGAACGCCGCGATGGACACCGATCCGGTCAGCACCAGGACGGCGAGCAGCCCCTGGCTCAGCGCCGACACCGTGGACGACCCGACGAGCACGAACTGGCGGGGCAGGCGGTCCGCCAAGACCCCGCCCCACAGCAGGAACACCAGGTTCGCGATCGAGCGCGCCGCCACGACGACGCCGAGCGTGGTGACCGACTCCGTCACGTCCCGCACGGCGAACACCAGCGCTATCTGCGCCATCGCGCTGCCGGCCATCGTCGTCACGCGAGCACCGAGCAGCCAACGGAAAGCCGGATGCGCCAACGGCGCGAGTGATCCCCCCATGAATCGCACCGTACCGCCGTGCCCAACCGAAAAATGCCGGGAGCCGCCCGATCCTCGGGGATCGAGCGGCTCCCGGTCACCGCACCCTCGGGTGCGATGAGGCGATGACCACCGCGGCGGCGACGGTCACCAGGTTCTTCAGGATGTACTGGGCTTCGAACGACGCCTGCAGCGGACCGGCCCACATCTCGCCGGGGAACAACACCAGAGGTGTCGACACCAGCACGACGTGACCGATCAGCAGGACCGCGCACAATCGTGGTGCGCGGAAGCTCAGCAGAACCACTGCGATCCCGATTTCGGTGATCGCGGCACTCAGTCTGGCCAAATCCCCGTGGATGATCCCGAACGTCAGCGCGGACACCGTGCGTTCGACGAGATCCTGTGCAGGGCTGCCACCGGGAAAGAGCTTCAGCACGCCGAACCAGAGGTACACGACCCCCAGTCCAAGACGCAGCAGCGGAATTCCGGACTCTCGCGCAAAACGAGTCAGGCGTTCTTCCGTGCTCTCGCGGCGTGTGGTTTCCGGACGCGACATTGATCTCCCTCTCCTGTCTGGCTGCCACCACCCAGCCAGACAGGAGGAGCGAGGAAGATCAGTTGCTCGGCGGCGGCGGGTCGCCGAGCGGGTTCAGCAGGTCGGCCTTGCCCTCGAAGGCGAACAGCAGCAGGTCGACCATGCGGAACGTGCTGGAGTCCGGGCCGAGCGTGGGCCGCCAGTACGGCGAGCGCACGATCGAGATCCGGCTGCCCTCGATGGCCCGGTGGAACACCTCGGCGGTGAGCCGGCCACCCACGGGACCCATCAGACCGTTGCCGACCTCCGCCTCGCGCAGGACGTAGAACCACAACGGCGTGGCCTCGGCCAGCTGCGCCTTCTGTTCCTCGGTGAGCGAGTCCAGGTTCGCGCCACCGTTGCCGACCAGGATCTGCTCGGCGGTGAGCGGTTCGACCCCGAACAGCTCCGCCATCTGCTGACCGGTGGCGAGCTCCATCATGTTCGCCCTGGTCAGGTTGCGGAACGCGAGGTTGCGCTGGATTTCCGGGAACTGCGTGCCACGGCCACCGAACGTGCCGGCCGGCAGCTGCCGCAGCGGGTCCACCAGCAGCGAGTCGATCCGCTTGGTGATGTTGCCGCCGCCGAACTCCGCCGGGGGCACCAGGTCGTCCCGGTCCGCCTCGGTGAAGTCGTAGAGGCGGCGGAAGTCCGCGATCCAGTTGCTGGGCAACGTGAAGACGTCACCCCTGTTCACGTCGTCCAGGTCGGGCACGCTGGAGCTGGGGTCGAAGTTGCCGGCGGTACCGGTGAACACGAACAGCAGGAACAGCGTGCCCGGCACGAGGCCGATGCCGGGAACCGAGTTGAACACCCGGTTCCACTCGTACTGCTCGCGGATCATGCTGTGGCCGAGCCGGTAGGACGCGACCGAGAACTCGATCGGCATCGTCGGCGTGTTGCCGTGGCCGTAGTGCTTGCCGGGCACCTCGAAGAACTTGCGGCCGTTGGTGAAGACGTCGTCCACGATCGCCGGGTCGACGATGCGCGGCAGGAAGTCCGTCCTCAGCATCCACTGGTAGTGCCGCACCACGAGTTCCTTGGCGGCGCGGAACAGCCGGTCACCCGTGAGGCCGGTGAGCGCGAGCTCGTCGACCACGCGGTTGTGGAACCGGATGAACGCCAGGTGGGTCTGCGCGATCACCAGGTTCTCGTCGTTGCGCGCGTCCGGGATCAGCGGCGCGCGCCGATCCGCGGCGGTGCCCGCGGTCCCACCGCGGCGCGGCAGGTCGAAGCCCTCCATCGGCGGGAACCCCGGCCCTGCCTCCGAGGTGGTGCCCATCTTGAGCTTCACGCCGTCCTCGGCGTAGAAGACCTGGTCGTCCTTGTCGCGCGGGCCGCGGCCGTAGACCGAGTCGAGGTCCAGCGCCGGCGAGCGGCCCTGCATCAGCTCGTCCACGTTGACGTCCTGGCCGAGCTGCGACTCGGTGCGGTCCATCGTCAGGTCGTGGTCGACGAACTGCCCGAGGTAGGTGAACCCCGCCGGCACGGCCGGGTTCTCCGAGTCGGGCTGGGTGCCGGTCGGCGTCATCGCGTTCGCGAGCGCCTCGCGCAAACCCTCGTCCGTCCGCGGGCCCTTGGGCCCGAGTCGTGAGAACCGGAACCTGCGCAACTCCTCCGCCGTGGAGGGCTGACGCGTGGTGGCCTCACCGCTGCCGTCGAATTCCAGCACTCCTTCGCCCACGACGAAGAAACTGTCGCGCACGTGCCTCTTCATACTTCCCCCTGTATTTCCCCTGTGTTCAGGCGACATGTTCTCCCCAACAAGCACCTGCCCCACCGCCAAGTCTCCAGACGGCGGAAAATACCGTCGAAGCTTTTGGCCAAAACCAAAACATCGTCACACAGCGGATACGAGATGGTCCGGAAGATTCATGAAAACCGGCAGCTCGGCCATCTCGCCTGAGAAATTCTCAGCTGTGCCACAGGAACTCTTCAAGATCTTATTTCGAACCGATGAGCGGACCGCGTGCCGCAGCCGGGTTTCCGGGCGGCGGCGACTGGGTACTACCGCGAAATGCTCGAAGTCACGGTGACCGAGTCGTCACCTGCCTGCACCCTCCTCACCGTCACCGGTGAACTCGCCGGAACCGGCTCGGAACGCCTGCTCACCCGGCTCGACCGCCTCCTCGACAAAGGCCACCGCTCCCTCGTGCTCGACCTCACCGGTGTCACGTTCTGCGACTCCAGCGGGATCAGCGCCCTGGTGCGCGGGCACGCCCGCGCCTCGGCCGCGGCGGGCCGGCTGCGGTTGTCCGCCGCGTCGCCTCAGGTGGCGCGGGTGCTCGAACTGTCCGGGCTCGCGCGGATGCTCGGCCTTCAGTCCACAGTGGACCTCACCACGTCGTGACGACCAGCTTGCCGGTGGTGTGCTCGCGGAGGAAGTCGACACAGGCCCGCGGCCCGTCGTCGAGCGGGTAGCGGCGGCTGATCGTGGCGGGCAACGTGCCGTCCGCCGCGAGTTCGGCGACCTCGCGCATGCCGCCCAGCTCGCCGTCGAGGTCGAGCACGAAGCTCAGGTCGACGTCGTCGCGGTCGCGCTCCGGCGGCGGGTAGGTGATCGTGAGCAGGTGACCTCCCGTGCGGAGAGTCGCGGCCACGTCCGCCAGCCGGTTGCCGGGCAGTGCGAGGTTGAACGCCGCGTCCACCCCGGCCGGGTAGTCGTCCGCGTAGCCGATGGTGACGTGGGCGCCGAGACCGCGCAGGATCTCGGCGTCGGCGGCCGTGGCGGTGGCAATCACCTGGGCACCGGCGGCGGCGAGCAGCGGCACGAGCGCGGTGCCGACTCCGCCGGTCGCGCCGACGACCAGCACGGTCTCCCCCGGCTTCGTCCGCGCGGTCGCAAGGAGCGCCCGCGCGGTCAGTCCGGCGGTCGCGAGTGCCGCCGCGTCAGGTGCGGACAACCCGCGCGGCCGATGCGCGAGCAACGGGGTGTCCGCCTCGAAGACCGCGTACTCGGCCAGCGAACCGGTGCTCAGCGAGGGCCGGTTCGCCCCGGCCATCGCCCGCAGCGCCCGCGGCACGGCCTGGCCGAAGATCTCGTCACCCTCGGCGAACGCCGTCACCCCTTCCCCGACCTCGGTGACCGTGCCGGCGAAGTCGTTGCCGGGCACGTGCGGGAACTCGAGCGGGGTCGTGTCCCGGTAGGCGCCGGACGGCAGGACGACGTCGGCCGGGTTGATCGAGGCGGCGGCGATCCGGACCTGGAGCTGTCCCGGTCCTGGCCTGGGCACCGGCACGTCCGCCACCAGGTACTGCTCCGGCGGACCGTAGTCCGGCGCGATGACTGCTTTCATCTCTGACTCACCCCCATAAACGGACCGACTGGTCACCTTATGGTGCGCGAAACGGACCGCGCGGTCAACTTGTTAGGCTGGTGCCGTGCCGTTGCGTGCTGACGCCGCCAGAAACCGCGAGTCGTTGCTGGCGGCCGCGATCACCGAGTTCGCCGAACAGGGGATGGACGCGCCGATCGCCGCCATCGCGCGCCGCGCGGGCCTCGGCAAGGGCACCGTGTTCCGGCACTTCCCCACCAAGGACGACCTGGTCGGCGCGATCGTGCTGGACCGGATCGCCCGGCTCACCGCCGCGGGCGAACGGCTGAGCACGGCTGCCGACGCGGGCGCGGCGCTGCTGGAGTTCATGACCACCGCCGCGCAGGAACGGGAACGGCTCGACCTGTCAGTCCTGCAAGGAGATCTGGGGGCGGAGGTCGCGGCGGCGCAGACGCGGATGAGCGCGGTGATCGACGCCCTCGTCGACCGCGCGCGAGAACAGGGCGCGGTGCGGGCGGACATCACCGGCGCCGACGTGATGTTGCTGATGTGCGTGCCGAACGACGTGGTCAAACACCTGCCGTCCGGCGCGCCCGATCTGTGGCGGCGCTACCTGGCGATCCTGTTCGACGGGTTGCGACCCGAAGGCGCCCACCCGTTGCCGGTACCGCCACCATCCTGAGTGCACTGTGCTCAATTGCGCTGTTCTGAAGTGCGCCGTTCTAAGTGCACAGTCCTAAGTGAACCCTTCTTAGGCGCAAACCGTGCTCATCGCCTCGGCCAGCGCGTCCTCGTGCAGGCGGTCGAGGCGGTTCAGCACGACGGCCGACCGTTCCGCGATCGTCGCGTGGATCTCGCACTTCAGCGTGGGGCGCCGGAGCTGTTCGGTGTCCTTGAGCTCGGCGAGGATGTCCGTGGTCAGCCGGTCGAGAATCGGCCGGACCTCGGTGCCGAGGTCGGGGCGCCGCGACGGGACCTCCTCTGGGTGCTCGGTCCAGCGCACGTAGAGGCCGCGCTGCACGAGCTTGTTCGCCTCGATCTGGGCGCGGAAGAACCTCGCCGCGTTCTCGGGATCGAGACCGAGCTGGGTCGCCTTGGTGCGCACGCCGTCGAGCACCTGCTGTTCGCGCGCGGGGTCGTCGATCGGCTGGGTCGTGCCGAACTTGGCCGCTGCCACGAGGTCGGCCACCTGGACGCGCTGCACGGCGAGACCGGTGAGCTCACCGAGCGGGCCGACGGGCGTGAGCGAGGCCGCGAGGGTCAGAGCGACCGCCAGAATCTTCATGATCCCCGAGAGTGCCATGATGGCGGGGTGGAGTCCACGCGCATCGACCGCTGGCTGTGGGCGGTCCGGCTGACGAAGACCCGCCCGGACGCCGCCGCGGCGTGCCGGGGCGGCCACGTGCGCATCAACGACAAACCCGCGAAGGCTTCCGCCACCGTGGTGCCCGGCGACCAGGTCCGCGCCCGCGTGAACGACAAGACGTGGATCGTCGAGGTGGTCCGCGTGATCCAGAAACGGGTCGGCGCGGCGGACGCGGCCACGTGCTTCATCGACCGCACTCCCCCGCCACCGCCGGACGTCCCGATCGCACGGCGCGATCGTGGTGCGGGACGTCCGACGAAGCGGGAACGACGCATGCTGGACCAGTTCAGGTCGCAGTCCTAGCCCCCCAGTTCTGGGCGTAGCTCAACTCCAGGCGGTTCTAGTCGTCGTAGCTCATTTCCAGGCGGTCCAGGCGCATCGTCTCCAGGTGAGTGACGTCGTTGTGGTCGAGCACCGACTCGAGCAGCATCGCGAGGGACGTGCCGAGCACCGGGACGTCCTGCGGGAGGTCGCCGTCGCGGAAGATCACCCAGTGGCTCAGCCCGGTGCGGAAGTCGCCGACCTCGCCGACCAGTCGTCCGTCCGCGAGGTCGAACACGACGTCCACGTGGAAGCGGCCGATCGACGCGGAGTTGCCGCCGCTCGCCTGCAGCCGCCACGCACCGCCGTGCAGCGAGGCGGTGCCGATGCGCTGGCGGAGCGCGATCAGCTCGCCGCTGCCCTGCGGAGCGTCCAGGAAAGAGATCTCCCCGTTCTCCAGGTCCTCGAGCTCTTCCGGGTCCAGGTCCGCGAACCTCGCCCGCGCCTTCTCCAGCGGCGACAGGGGAGGCGTCCACTCGTGCTCCGCGACGACGCAGTCCAGCACCGACTCGATGCTCGGCGGCGCGGGCACCACCGCCCAGCCCGCCACCGGTTCCAGTGCGCCGTCCTGGTGCTGCGTGACGCCGGCCAGTCCGGCGTCCACCGCGACCCTGCTGATGTCCCGCCGGTCGTTGACGTTGATCACGGCCCGGCACAGCGTGGCGGGCACGGTGTCGGTGGTGATGGCCGGGCCCGAGTACCAGCCGTCGTGGGTCAGGTCGCGCGGTTCGTCGATCGGCAGGTCGAGCATGTGGTTGGGTTTCGTGCCCTCGCTGCCGAGCTCGAGGTACGGGTACAGCCGGGTGATCCACCCGGTGACGCGATCACCGCCGTACGCGTCGATCGGGTTGTAGATCCGTTGCCAGAAGGCGGTGTCGGGATTGCCCTCCGCCGCCAGCACGAGGTGGTCGGTGATCGGGACGAGCGAGCGACACCAGTGCTCCAGCCCGAACCGGGGCAGGTCGTCGATCCGGGTGCGGATCTCGCGCCAGTCGGCGGGCGTGCCGGTCAGGGTGATCGACGGGATGCCGCAGATGCCGATCATCCAGTACCCGAAGTACGGCGAGTAGGCGTCGAGCATCGCGACGCGCCCGGCCAGCCGTTCGACGTCCGTGCTGGTGCTGAAGTCGCACTCGAAGAAGGTGTCGCCGACCTGCTTCGCGAGGTGCTCGACCACCTCGGCCCACGAATGGGAGCCAGGGAACACCTGGACCTCGAGCAGGTCCTTGCCCTGGTGGCGCACCAGGACCGAACGCAGTTCCTCGGCGTGCAGGCGCACGTGCTGGGCGACTCCGCGCGTGATCGTCAGCCACACCGCGTCCGGCGACAGGACCAGCGGCCGGTGTTCGGCGAACGCCTTGCCGACCGCGTGCAGCAGTGGATGCACGCCGTTCGGCTTCAGCACCCGCGCGTCACCACCCGCGGCGAGTGCGCCGGGAAACAGGTCGCTCATGGGCCGGGTGGGGAGCACGTCCGTCACCGGCGTGACGTCATCGACCGGGAAGGTCACCATTTCCGGACTGTAGAACAACGTCCGCGAGTTCCGTGAGCGATTTGCCCAGCGGCAGATCGACCCTGAGCGACGCGTACGGGTCGCCGCGCGTCACGCCGCGGTTGATGATCACGACCGGGATGCCCGAATCAGCCGCGCGCCGCACGAACCTCAGGCCGGACATGACCGTCAACGACGAGCCGAGGACGAGGAGCGAACGGGCGTTGTCGACGAGCGAGTAGCACTGTTCGACGCGTGGGCGCGGCACGTTCTCGCCGAAGAACACGACGTCGGGCTTGAGCACACCACCGCACTCGACGCACCCGACGACCTCGAAGCCGCGCACCTGTTCCTCCGGCAGGAACACGTCGCCGTCCGGGTTGATCTCGGTGGTCGTGGCGGCGAAGTCCGGGTTGGCCTCGCGCAGGCGCCGGTCGAGGTCGACGCGCGGCGACAACAACCCGCAGCCCAGGCAGATCACCCGGTCCAGGCCGCCGTGCAACTCCACGACGTCGGACGTGCCGGCGGCCTGGTGCAGGCCGTCGACGTTCTGCGTGATGACACCGGACAGCTTGCCCGAGAGGCGGGTGACGGCGTGGTGGCCCGCGTTCGGGTGCGCGCGGGCGATGGTCCGCCAGCCGACGTGACTGCGGGCCCAGTAGCGCTGCCGGCTGGCAGCGCTACTGGTGAACTCCTCGTAGGTCATCGGGGTGTGCTTGCGCAGGGAGCCGCCCTCGCCGCGGTAGTCCGGGATGCCGGACTCCGTGGACAGGCCCGCGCCGCTGAGCACCAGCACATCGCCGCCGACGACGATCGGGACGACGTCGGTCAGGGTGGAGGTGCGCGGCAGCGACGGGCCCGAAGGCGACCAGCTTAGGGTGGGCCTAGTTCGCACTTCACCAGATTACGTGGCAATGGCGAACCGACACCGTCACCAGCTCTGGTACCACTGGCGAAGTTCGGCCTCCGCCGCGGCCACGTTGCCGCCCGACGCGGCGGTGACCAGCGCGAACTGCCGTCCGGAGCCACCTCGCAGCAGCAGCTTGTCGCCGTTCACCTGCGCCGGCGCCGAACTGACGACCAGCGGTGACCGCAGCGACTCCGGCAGGTGCAGCTCGGTCGGCGCGGAGCCCCCGTTCGAGTCCCAGACGAGCACGGCGAACGGCGCGGAGCCGACCAGCGTGCGGACGTTCTGCAGCGGGATCTGCTGCCACGTCTGGTAAGCGCGGTCCTCGTAGGTGAAGGCGAGCGTGGTGCCGCCGACGGCCTGCGGGTAGACGCGGTCGACGAGCGCGCGATCCATGGTGAGAACCGGGGCGCCGGCGTTGTCGAGCTTGACCGCCGAGAAGTGCTCCTCGTTCATCGCGTCGCCGTCGGTCATGACCTTGCCCGGGTTGTCGTTCATCAGCTCGCGGTGACGGCCGTAGTTGGTGTCCCAGTGCCACTGGCTGCCCGAGACCACCGTGCCGCGCGGCGCCGACCACCAGCGGGCGCCGTTCGCGTTCGAGTCGAGGCCCTGGTAGATCGCCTTGAGCACCGACGGGGTCTTGTCGGACGTGTTGCCGGAGACCGGGTGCCCGAACTCGGACACGATCGCGGCGGTGCCGAGTGCGGCGGCGCGCTGGCGGATCGTGGCGAACGCCTGGGTGTACTGGCCGTCACCCGCCTTGCCGGGCATCAGGAGGCCCGACTGCGCCTTGCCGTCGTAGAAGTGCGCGTTGAACACGTACCGCTCGCCGAGGTTCGGCACCAGCGTGAGGCCGCCGGGTTCGGCGAAGAAGTCCACGTTCTGGTTCCAGAACACCAGCGGCTCGACGAACGCGGGCTTCGAGTTCCAGCCCGCCTCGTCCATCTCGGTGCGGAAGCGCTGGTAGAACGGCATCAGGAGGTCGCGCTCCCACGCTTGCGAGTTCTGGCCGCTGTCGTACTTGCCGGCGTAGGGCTCGTTGAGCGGGTCGACGCCGACGACGAGCTTGAACTCGTTGGCGGGCAAGGCTTGCTTGACGTGCTTGAGCGCCTCGCCGGCCGCGTTGACGAACGAGTCCTGCACACCGTTGCGGTTGTGCCAGAAGTCGTAGGTGGCCGCGGTGACGGCGTTGTTGTTCTTCATGTTCTGGCCCCAGTGGAAGCAGAGGCCGCACGACTCCTTCGGGTACCCGCTCGCCGCCCACGCCGGGGCGCCGTCGCCGGTGTACCAGCTGTCCTTGTTGAACAGGTACCGCGAGTACAGGTCCTGGTGGAAGTCGAGGTAGACGCGGATGCCCTGGTCGGTGAACGCCCGCAGCTGCGCGGTCACCCCGTCGAGGTAGGTGTGGTCGATCTGGCCGCGCTGCGGTTCGATCCACGCCCACGTCAGCAGGAACCGCACGGCGTTCGCGCCGGTCAGCTGCTTCATCGCGGTCGCGGACTTGCGCGCGTCCGCGACGTTCGCGAACGGAAGACCGCGGTACTCGGCGAGTTTCGCCGTGCCGGAGACGTTGAAGCCCCGCAACACGACCTCCCGGCCGTGCTCGTCGCGGAACACCCCACCGGACACCCGGAGCTCGGAGCCGTCGAACGACTCCGCCCGCGCCGGGCTGATCACCGTGGAGAAGAGGAACAGGACCGCCAGGAGCACCGCTCGCCGCATCGCCGCCACCCCGTCATCATCGTCGGGAACGTGAACAAGATTCGCGTTGGACGCTAGCTGATGAATCGGGCATTCGACTAGCGTTCGACTGGGGCGTTCGACTGAGAAGGGGGAATCGAGTCGTGGACGTGATCAACCGGGCTGACGTCGAGGTGCTGGAGCACACCGTCGCGGACGAGCTCACCGCGATGAGCGAGGCGTGGGACTGGTTCGAGAACCTGGTGGGCCTCAAAGGGCGCAAGATGTTCGCCCGCGTGGACGAGACGGCCGGCACCTACACGGTCTGCACGCCGCGCAAGCCCGCCGACTCGTTCGACCTGACCGTTGGCGTGCTGCCGGGCGGGCGGTACCGGCGCACGGTGCTGGAGGGCGACCCGCCCGAGCTGTACGGACGGATCGGCCCTGCCATGGAGGACCTCAAGGCCGCCGGCCCCTGGAACTCCGCTCGGCCGCTCGTCGAGTTCTACCGGCGGCGCACTGTCATCGAGCTGTGGCTGCCGATCAGCTGAAGGACGCCGCCACCAGTTCGGCGGTCTTGGCCACCAGCGGTTCGTCGGCGCCGCCCTCCGGTGAGTCCTTCTTCGTCGACAGCACGGCGATCACGATCGGCGCGCGGCCGGGCGGGAACGCGATGCCGACGTCGTTGGTGGTGCTGTACTTGCCGGAGCCGGTCTTGTCGCCCCAGCGCCACGCGGCGGGCAGCCCGGCACGGATGCGGTGGTCGCCGGTCGTGTTGGCCAGCAACCAGTTCGTCAGCTGGCCGGCGTCGGCGCGGTTGAGGGCGTGGCCCAGGGTGAGGCGCGCATAGCTCTGGCCGATGGCGCGCGGCGACGTCGTGTCGGTGATGCGGCCGGGTTCCGCCGAGTTGAGCTCGGGTTCCCAGCGGTCGAGGCGTGTGACCGGGTCGCCGATCGAGCGGCTGAAGCGGGTGATCGCGGTGGGGCCGCCGAGTTCCTTCAGCAACAGGTTGGCCGCGCAGTTGTCGCTGTAGGTGATGGTGGCCTCGCACAGGGCCGAGACCGTCATGCCGTTCGCGAGGTTCTCCGGCTTTTCGGTGATCTTGGCGTAGCCGGACTTCTCGCAGTCGTCCTTGGTGTAGCGAATCACCTTGCCCAGCAATGTTCCGTCGTGGTCGCGGCGCAGGATCGCGGCGGCGACGATGGTCTTGAAGGTCGAACACATCGGAAAGAGCTCGTCCGCCCGGTGCAGCACCGTGCGACCGGTGCCGGTGTCGGTCGCGAACACGCCGAGTCGCGCGTTGTGCAGCCGTTCGAGTTCGCGCAGCTTGCCGGTGAGCGGTACGGCCTGTGCCGTGGCGGGCACGGCGACGGCCAGCGCTGCTCCGGCGCCCAGAGCCAGCACCGCACGTCGGTTGACACTCAACGTCCTGTCCCCTCTTTCGGAAACCTCTCCACAAGTCAGGACGCGCGAGAGATCAACTGGTTGTCACGCGATCCGGCGCCAGCACGCGAGGGCCAGCGCGCCGCTCGAAGATCACCCGGCATGCTGTCCACCATGGACCTTCGCGACAAGTTCGCGGCACTGGGCGCCGACGACCCCGACGGCTGGGCTTCGTCGGAGCTGACCGAGAACATCCCGCAGCTGGCCAGGTTCCGCTTCCTGCGCGGGATGTGGTCGATCGTCGACCAGCACGGACCCGGACCGACCTACCGCAACGGCGAGGCCGCCCGCGAGCGTCTCGAAACCCTCGGCGCGTCACCCGACGACCTGCGGGCGTTCGCACGAATGATCGCCTTCGAGGCGCTGAGCTCGGCGCTCTACTTCCTCGACGACCCCGGCGACGACGATCCGGACCTGCCGGGCTGGGCGTTGATCGAGACGTCCGGCGGTGAACTCACCGGCCGGCTCGTCCAGGGCCTCTACGAGGACATGGACCCCGACCGCTGACGTTCGATCCGGTCCAGCACCACGCCGCCGACTTTCTACGGCCGGCGCTGGTCGGTGGTCTTCCAGTGGGAGCCGATCCGCACCGTGCCGTCCCGATCGGGAGCAGGGCCCCTGCCCGGAGCGATGCGCACGGTGCCGTCCCGGTCCGGCGCCTCGCCGTCGATGGCGTGCCTGGCCACGTGCCGGCCGGCCTGCGGGCGCCTGCCCATCAGCATCAGGACCACGGCCACGACCAGCCCGACCGTGGCCAGACCGGCGGCGACGGCACGTGCGGCGGGGTGGTCCAGGATCAGCGTGCTGATCGTCAGGGCGAGCACGAGCGCGGCGATCGGGCCGATGACGGCGATGTCCGCGCGTTCCTCACGCGCTGCCGGCTGCTCCAGCGGCTCGGGTGGCTGGACCGTCTGGACCGGCGCGTACACCTCGATCGTCTCGAAGTTGCCGCGCTGCTCGTAAGGCGGCTGCCGCAGGCCGGGAGGGACGGTCACACCATGCATGCTGCCTGAGACAGGCGCACCGCCGCAAACCTCGCGTTCGGGTCCGCGACATGTTCCCATGTAGCGCTGGGTATAGGGAGGTTCGTCATGTGCCGGTGGCTCGCGTATTCCGGTTCGCCGGTGTTGTTGGAAGAACTGCTCTACGCGCCGGAGAACTCGCTCGTCATGCAGTCCAAACACGCCCGGCTCGGTGCGACCGCGGTGAACGGCGACGGGTTCGGCATCGGCTGGTACGGCAGCACGAGCACTCCCGGCCTGTTCCTGAGCACCGAACCGGCGTGGAACGACCGCAACCTGCGGGAGTTGTCCGCGCAGATCACCGTCGACCGGGTGTTCGCGCACGTGCGGGCGTCGACCGGCGGCGCGGTGCAGCGGTCGAACTGCCACCCGTTCCGCTGGAACAATTGGTTGTGGATGCACAACGGGCTGATCCCTAAGTTCTCGCTGGTGCGGCGCGAACTGATGCTGGCGATCGACCCGCTGCTGTTCCCGCTGATCGAGGGCTCGACGGACTCCGAGATCATGTTCTACCTCGCGGTCAGCTTCGGACTGGAGCAGGACCCGCTCGCCGCGGTGGCGCGGATGGTCGAGTTCGTCGAGGACGTCGGCCGGCGCGCGGGCGTCGAGTACCCGGTCCAGATGACCGTCGCGACCACGGACGGCTCCACGACCTGGGCGTTCCGCTACTCGAGCCGCGGCAAGTCGCGAACCCTGTTCCACAGCACCGACGTGACGACGCTGCGCCGCCAGTACCCGGACAACCCGGCGCTGCACGACCTCGACGACGACTCGCGGCTCATCGTGTCCGAACCGCTGGGCGACCTGGTCGGGGCGTGGCAGGAGGTGCCGGAGTCGACGTGCGTGATCGTCCGGCCCGGCGTCGAAGAGGAACTGGTGCAGTTCAAGCCGTGAAACCGTGAACCCGAGCCGGGAATCGTCAGGCAACCGTCAGGTCGGGACAGGCTTTCGTCACTAGCGTCTGGTGCTGCCGCCGCCACGGACCCCCCGGAGAGGTTCCTCATGCTCACCACGGCAGCGGCCGCACTCATCGCCCTATCCGCCCTGACCCCCGCCGAAGACGCGGCGGAACCCGCGCCCGTCCTCGAGATCGTGACCGTCAACGGCTCGGGATGCCGGGCCGGCGACGCCGAAGTCACGACGGACGGCAGAACGTTCACAGTCGGCTATCACGAGTTCCTGGCTCGCGCGGGCGGCGGCTCGTCGCCCGTCGACCTGCGGAAGAACTGCCAGATCAACATCCGGGTCAACGTGCCGCAGGGCTACACCTACGGCCTCGCGCGGACCACCTACGAGGGCTACGCGCATCTGCAGGAGGGCGCGACCGGCCTGAGCCGGATCAGCACCTACCTGCAGGGCAACTCGGCCACCGCGACGGTGAGCCAGTCGTTCACCGGGCCGTTCAGCGACAGCTGGGAGACCCACTACCGGCCGAACTCGACCGACATCCAGTGGTCGCCGTGCGGCTCGCCGCGCAACATCAACATCAACGCCGAGGTGCGCGTGTCCCTCGGTTCCGCTGATCCGGACCGGCTCAACTTCGCGATCGTGGAGTCGAGCCGCGGTGCGGTGCGAGTCCGGCGCTGCTGACGCATTGGTGACGAGGGGCGGGCGCCCATCCCCGGTGCGCCCGCCCCTGGCTTTCCCGCTCACTCGACCAGCTTGCCCGCCGTGTCGACGTCCCTCATCAGCGACGCGATCTCGTCCGGCACCGGAGGGATCTCCTCCCGGTCGATCCGGCCGGGACCCGCCCAGACCAGGTTCACCTGCTGAGCGGGATCGGTGTCCGGGAAGTCCGACCGGTTGTGACAGCCGCGGGTCTCGCGACGTTCCAGGGCACATTCGAGGGTCGCGCGGGCGGCGAGCGCCGACGACTTGAGGTCGAAGGCGTGAGCGAGGTCCTGGTAGCCGGCCAGATCCGGGTGCACACCGACGTTGCGGATGCGGTCCTCCAGCTCGTCGAGCTCGGCGAGTCCCTTGCGCAGCCCCGTTTCGTCTCGGACAACACCCGCGTGCTCGGTCATCGTGTTGCGCAGTGAGCGTTGCAGGGCGCGGACGTTCTCCGGTCCGTCGGCGTCCAGCAGTTCGTCCACCTCGGCGCGTGCCTCGCCGAGCACGGTCCGCGAACGTCGTTGCGCGCTCAGGGAAGCGGAGTACTCCGCAGCCGCCTCGCCGACGATTCGCCCGTACACCAGCAGTTCGATGAGCGAGTTGCCGCCGAGCCGGTTCGCGCCGTGCAGGCCGCTGGACGCCTCGCCGATCGCGTAGAGACCGTCCACGCCCGTCGAGTGGTCGGCGGGTGAGACCCACACACCGCCCATCGAGTAGTGCGCGGTCGGCGCGATCTCCATCGCCTCGCGGGTGATGTCCTTCATCTGCAGTTCGAGCAGCGTCTGGTACACCCTGGGCAGCCGCCGCATGATCTGCTCGCGCGGCAGGTGCGAGACGTCCAGCCACACGCCGCCATTCGGGGTGCCGCGGCCTTCCTTGATCTCGGTGTACGCGGCCAGCGCCACTCTGTCCCGAGTGGACAGTTCCAGGCGCTTGGCGTCGTAGCGGGCCATGAACCGCTCGCCCAGCGCGTTGGTGAGGATGCCACCCTCGCCGCGGGCGGCCTCCGACACCAGGGTTCCGGCGGCGTTCTCCGGTTCGAGCAGGCCCGACGGGTGGAACTGGACGAGCTCGGGGTCGCGGATCCGTCCGCCCGCTCGCACGGCCAGGCGGAGCGAGTCACCGGTGTTCTCGTCGCGGCGGCTCGACGTGCGGCGCCAGATCCGGGTGTGCCCGCCCGCGGCGAGGATCACCACGTCCGCGTGGAACACGTACCGGGTGCCGGTGTTGAGGTCGAACCCGTACGCGCCGAAAACGACGTTGTCCCGCACCAGGATGTGCGTGATGTAGCAGGTGTCGTGGATCGGGATGTCGAGCTGCGTGGCCCGGTTCACGAGCGTGCGCTGGATCTCCAGCCCGGTGTAGTCGCCCGCGAAGGACGTGCGGCGGAAGGTGTGCGCGCCGAAGAACCGTTGCGAGATGCGGCCGTCGGCCTCGCGCGCGAACGGCATGCCCCAGCGTTCGAGGTCCTCGATGCCGCGCGGCCCCTGCTCGGCGACGATGCGGACGATGTCCGGGTTGGCGAGCAGGTAGCTCTCCTTGATGGTGTCGGCCGCGTGCTGCTGCCACGTGTCCTCGGCGTCCATCGTGCCCAGGGCCGCGTTGATGCCACCGGCGGCGAGCGCGGTGTGCGCGTCGGCCTTCGGGCGCTTGCCCACGACCAGCACGTCGACCCCGCGCTCGGCGAGCTCGATGGCGGCGCGCAGTCCCGCACCGCCGCTGCCGATCACCAGCACCGAAGTAGCAATCTGATGTTCCGTCATCGCGGCCTCCACGTGGTCTCTACAGGTAGGACCACGCAGCGCCGGGATGTGTGACTGTTAGCCGCGCCACTAGGATCGGGTTGTGTTCGTGAAGCTCTGCGGTCTGCGCACCGAGTCCGACGTCGCCGTCGCGGTCGAAACCGGCGCCGACGCCGTCGGTTTCGTGCTGACCACCAGCCCCCGTCAGATCGACGTCGACCTGGCCGGCCGGCTCGTCGCCGACGTGCCGGACGACGTGCTCACCGTCGCCGTCGTGCGCGGCATCACCGCCGCCGAGGCCGGTGAGATGGCGCTGAAGACGGGCGTGAAGGCGTTGCAGCTGCACGGCGACTACCCGAAGGAAGCGTTCGACGAGCTGGCGGACCTGCCGTTCCAGCTCGTCCGGGCGACCGCGCTCGGGCCGGACACCGACGTGCGCACCGGCGCGTTCGGCGAAGAGCTGTTGCTGATCGACTCGCCCGTCGCCGGGTCCGGTGAGCAGTGGGACATCACGCGGCTCCGCGAGAAGCAGCCGGAAGGCAAGTGGGTGCTGGCGGGCGGGCTGGATCCGGAGACGGTCGCGACGGCGATCGGCGTGGCCCGGCCGTGGGGCGTGGACGTGTCCAGCGGCATCGAGTCGAGCCGTGGCGTCAAGGACCACGGCCGGATGCGCGCGTTCGTCGCCGCCGCCCGCGGATAGACCACGCACCTCCCCCGTCAGGCGGCGGAACAGCCAGGAATGTCCTCAACTCGTTCGTAAACCGGCAGACCGCGTTCCCGCGCGATCCGCACGTCCTCGTCCGCCCCGGTCGACTCCCCCGGCAGCCGCAGCACGGCGTCGCAGTGCCGCAGCAGGCGTTCCGCGGTCGGATACATGATCTCGGCTGCGATCGGGTCGGTCGGCGAATTGCCGCCGGCGCCGCGCAGCACCGGCAACGCCACCCACTCGCCGATCATGGGCACGTGCCCGCCGCGGAAGATCGGCCACGCGGCCTCCTCCAGGCGTTCGAGGTTGCGCGCCATCAGGGCGGGGTCGTCCCCGGTGCCCGAGCGGTAGGGGCCTGCGATCAGAATCAGCATGCGATCGACCATAATGTGCAAGACTCGGCAAAAACAAGGAGAAACGTGCATGCTGGCCGCCCAGCGTCGTGACCTGCTGCTCGAACGTCTGCGCGTCGACGGCCGGATCGTCGCCAAGGACCTCGCCACCGAAGTGGGCATCTCGGAGGACACCATCCGGCGTGACCTGCGCGAACTCGCGGCGGCGGGCCTCTGCCAACGCGTGTATGGCGGCGCTTTGCCCGTGTCGCCGGCCATCGCCGACTACACAACGCGCCAAAACGTGCAGATCGACGGCAAGCAGCGGGTCGCGCGAGCAGCAGCCGCGCTCATCGAGCCGCACGCGACGGTGATCCTCGACGGCGGCACGACCACCCTCGCCGTCGTGCGCGCGCTACCGCTCGACCTCGAAGCCACGGTCGTCACGCACAGTCCGACGATCGCGAGCGCGTTGGAGGAGCACGAGCACGTGGATGTCTATGTGATCGGCGGACGCCTCTTCAAGCACTCGATGGTCGCGTGCGGTGCCGCAGCCGTGGAGGCCGCACGGGGCGTGCACGCCGATGTGTTCCTGCTCGGCGTCACGGGCGTGCACCCCGAGGCGGGCCTCACGACCGGAGACGCCGACGAGGCCGCGATGAAGCGCGCGCTGGCGCATCAGGCAGCCGACACGTACGTGCTGGCCAGTTCGGAGAAGATCGGCACGGCGTCCCGGTTCGGCGTGTTGCCGTTCAGCGAGGTCGCCGGGGTGATCACGGACGCGGACAACGACGTCGTGCGAGCACTGGAGGTGCCGGTGATCCGCGCCTAGTGGCGTGGCCCGGATCCTTGGCGAGGTAATCCACGCTCAGCAGGGCGCCTCGCGGCACCCGTCTGACCGCGAATTCCCCCGGCAACGTTCCGGGCCACACCACTAGATCTCCAGGAAACCCTTGGGAGAGCCGTAAGTCCGGCCGCACTGCGTCAGCGCGAGCACGCCGTGGCCCTCGATGTCGCCCTCGAAGTACGTGGGGTTGACCGACAACTCCTCGGCGACGTCGGTGGCCCAGATGTCCTCGAGGTCCTCGTTCTCGTCGCTCCAGTCGTGCGGCAGTCCCCAGCCGTCCTCGACGTCGAGTTCGCCGATCTGCTCCTCCGCCTTGAAAGCGTCGTAGTAGCGGACGATCTCGCCGCCTTTCGCGATGCACCACGCCGTCCAGCCGTCGCCGCAACTCATGCCGTAGTAGTGCGCTTCGCCGAACGCGGCACTCAGTACCGCGCAGATCTCCGTCACCGGCCGGTCGGCGTGCTCGAACGGTTCGCCGAACACGAGCGTCCAGCCGTCCCACGAGCCCGTGACGTAGACCCTGGCGCACCGCACGTGTTCCTCGTCCTTGGCCCACGCGTGGTGGTCGTTGTTCCAGGCCGCGCCACCGAGGACCTTGGTGACCGGTGTCGGGTCCTGCAGACCGCAGACCTGCAGCACGGCGTTCTGGTCCTCGGTCCTGATCGCGAACCAGCCGCCGCAGAGGTGCATCTCCTCGGTGCCGTACATCTCTTCTTCGATCTTGAACCGGATGTACCGCTCGATCACCCCGCGGTCCTGGGCGGACAGCGCGTCCGGGCCGGCGACCTCGACGATCCCCGCCAGCGCTCCCCTGCGCACCGCGCCCTTGGCCGTCCGGCGGGTCTCCTGCAGCAGCGGCAACACGTCCGGTCCCATGGTTCCGAACGCCCACAACGCTTCCCGCCGCACGTAGTGGTCCTCGTCGGCCAGCACGGGCAGCAGCTCATGGGCATGGCGCAGAGCCTGCTCGCCGCGGAACATGCTCGCGGCCATCCGGCGCACCGTCGGGTGCGGGTGCCGGGTCGCGGCGAGGTAGACCTCGTCCCCGGCGTGCAGCATGGTGAACGCCCGGCACGCCGACCGGACGACCTCGCTGTCGTCGGAGCCGGCGATCACGTCGGCTATTTCGTCGAACGACGTGATTCCGTGCCCGGCCACGAAATCCCCGACCTCGCGCCGGTTGTCCTCGTGCGTCATGCGGTCGAGCAACGCCCGGATTTCCATGGCGCGGCAGCGTACTCGTTGGTCCGAAGTGGACTTTCAGCTCCGCCGGACGGCCTATCCTTGACGCGCCACCAGTACTCGGCTTAGCTGCGGAAGGAGATGAGTACCTCAAACCTGGCTGAGGAGCACGTCAAACCGGCAGTGCGGTGGGGCATCGGCCACGCGCTGCCACGGACGGTGCTGCGCCTCGCGGCCCGCCGCGGCGACCTGCAGGGCCGCATCACCGTCGAAGCCTCCACCGGCGCCGATCTCACCGGCCTGTTCGACGAGATCCGCGCACGCGGTCCGCTCGCCCTCACCAAGGTCGGCCACACCACCGCGCGGCACGCCGTCGTCAAAGAGGTCCTGACCAACGACGCCCTGGTCACGACGCGTCCGAGGTACGGCGCCGGCATCCTCGGCAAGCTCGCCGCGTGGTCCGCCACGGAGGTGATGCATCCCGTGCAGCCACCGTCGTTGCTGGTCACCGAACCGCCGGCGCACACCCGCTACCGCAAGCTCGTCACCCGCGTCTTCACCGCCCGCGCGGTAGAACAGCTGCGCACCCGCACCCAGGCGATCGCCGACGAACTGCTCGACGGCCTCGATCCCGCGAACCCGGTCGACCTGATCGAGACCTACTGCGGCCTGCTGCCGGTCACCGTCATCAGCGAGATCCTCGGCGTCCCACCCCAGGAACGCGCCACCGTCCTGGCCCTCGGCGCGGCCGCCGCCCCGAGCCTCGACCTGGGCCTGTCCTGGCGGGTCTTCCGCACCGTCGAGACGACGCTCAACTCGTTCGACGCCTGGCTCACCCGCCACCTCGACGCCCTGCGCGCCAACCCCGGCGACAACCTGCTCAGCCGCCTGATCACCGCCCGCGAGGACGGCGTCGGCCTCACCGAACGCGAGCTCAAGGCCACCGCCGGCCTCGTGCTGGCAGCCGGTTTCGAGACCACCGTCAACCTCCTCGGCAACGGCATCGCGTTGCTCACCGGCAACCCCGCGCAGCTCGAAACCCTGCGCCGCCAACCAGAACTGTGGAACAACGCCGTCGACGAGGTGCTCCGCTTCGACCCGCCGGTCCTGCTGACCGGCCGCATGTGCGTCGACGACACCACGATCGCCGGCGTCCCGGTGCGCCGCGGCCGGCTCGTCACGACCGTGCTCGCGGCCGCCAACCGCGACCCGTCCGTCTTCGACAACCCCCTGGCGTTCGACGTGACCCGCCCGAACGCGCGCGACCACGTGTCGTTCGGCGCCGGCCGCCACTACTGCCTGGGCGCCCAGCTCGCCCGCATGGAGGGCGAGATCGGCCTGCGCACGATCTTCGACCGCTTCCCCGATCTCCAACTGCTGTCCGGAGCGCGCCGCCGCCCGACCCGCATCCTGCGCGGCTTCGAACGGCTGCCGGCCAGGCTCAGCTGACCGACGCCCCCGAGCGCATCCATGCGCGTGGTGGCGGGAGGTCGGCGTCGCGCTCGGCCTCAGGCGCGTGTTGCCTGGTGAAACCACCCGGCCACCAATGGCCGGTCGGGTGGCCTGTCCCCCTTTCCCGGCCGGACACCATGATCCGGGTACCGCAACCAAGGGGGAGTTTCCATGACCAGCCGCTTCCGGACCGCGCGACAACGCGGAGCCTGCCTGATCGCCGCACTGACCGCCGCGACGGCCTTGTCCAGCCCGCAGGCGAAAGCCGAGACGACGCCACCGCGGTTCTCCGACGGGTTCGGTCTCACCGTGACGAGCCAGCCGAGGTGGGTCGACGAAAACCACCGCACGTTCGTCTTCAGCGTGGCCACGGACCAGGTGCCCACGCCGACGCTGCTGCCCGGTCAGGAACCCGGCAGGCACGCCGTCGTCGTCACCCTGCCCGAGCACTACGACCAGACGGCCCGCTACCCCGTGCAGTACTACCTGCACGGCCACCCCGACCGGCCCGACGCGCCGTGGAACCAGCGCGTCGTCGAGAACGCCACGCGCGGCGTCCCGTTGATCACCGTGCAGCCCAACGGCAGTGGGCGCGGCTGGTACTCGAACTGGGTCAACCCCGGCGCGGCGGGCCCGCAGAACTGGGAGACCTTCCACCTGGAGCAGGTGATCCCGTTCGTGGACGCGAACCTGCGCACCATCGCGACCAGGGAAGGCCGCGCGATCGTCGGGCACTCGATGGGCGGCTTCGGAGCATTGCACTACGCCGAGCACCGGCCCGACCTGTTCAGCTACGCCGGCAGCTTCTCCGGCGGCCTCGACCTGCGCAACTCCGAGGTGCGCGCCGCCGTCGTGGCCAGCGAGATGAATCCCGGCTCCGGCAGCCCGACGGTCGGCGCCGAAGCGATCTTCGGGCCGCCGGTCTGGCCGTTCGACGGCGTCTGGAACGCGCAGAGCCCGGCGCAGCACGTCGCGTCGCTGCGCGGGATGGGTGTCGCGCTGTACACCGGCAACGGCGGCGACCTGACCGTCAACCCGATCCAGGCGGTGCTCGAGAACCGGGCCAGGGAGACGGCGCTGGTCACCGCCGCCCACCTCACCGCGGCGGGCATCCCGTTCCACTTCTCGGACTACGGCGACGGCAGCGGGTGGGCTCCCGGCTGCACCGGCAAGCACGCGGACGAGGCGTGCGTGCAGGCGGACATGAACCACTTCGTCGGGCTGATCACCCGGCACCACGCCTGACGTGCGACGTTCGGCGTGAACCGAACGGAGCATTTCTGAAACCGCGCGTCCCGAATCCGTCCTGACCTCCTCTAATGCCGTGACGGGCCCCTGCACCCGCGCGACGTGCGCGGGCATCGCCCGCTAGGGAGTTGGAGGAATCGTGTTCCTGGGATCACGATCGCGCCTGCGCGCCGCGGTCATCGCCGCGGCCGTGGGTGCCGGTGTGCTGACGGCGGCGACCCCCGCCGCGGCCGCGGGTACGCGCGCTTACCTGGTCATCACCGCGCCGGGCGCCACCGCGAGTGCCAAGACGGCCGTGGCCGGCAACAGCGGGACGGTGTTCAGCAGTTACGACGCGATCGGCGTCATCGTCGCCCACTCGAGCGCCACGGACTTCGCGAGCCGGATGCGCACCGTCAGCGGTGTGCAGAAGGTCGGCGCCACCCGCACGTCTGACGTCCCGGCCGCGGCCGCCAACCCGGCGATCCCGGACGCGAAGACCCAGCAGGCGCCCACCACGACGGAGCCGGTGCAGCCGGACATGAGCCAGATCGGCGCCGACAAGGCGTGGGCGGTCAACCCGGGCTCGCCGACCGTGACCGTCGGTGTCCTGGACACCGGCGTTGACGACCTGCACGACGACATCAAGCCGAACTTCGTCGCAGCCGACTCCGCGTCCTGCGCCTACGGCAAGCTCGACACGCGTACCGGGGCGTGGCGGGACGTGGACAAGCACGGCACGCACGTCGCGGGCACGATCGCGGCGGCCAAGAACGGGCGGGGCGTGGTCGGTGTGGCGCCGGGCGTGAAGATCGCCGCGGTGCGCATCGCGGAGCCGACGACGAACCTGTTCTTCGCCGAGAACACCATCTGTGCCATGGTCTTCGCCGGTGACCGCGGGTTCGCGGTGACCAACAACAGCTACTACACCGACCCGTGGCTGTTCAACTGCCCGGACAACGCCGACCAGGACGCGATCCTGGAGGGTGTGAAGCGGGCCGTGGCCTACGCCGAGGGCAAGGGTGTGCTGAACGTCGCCGCGGCGGGCAACGAGAACTACAACCTCGCGAACAAGACCCGCGACACCACGAGCCCCAACGACTCCACCGCCGTGCAGCGCAACATCACCAACGCGTGCCTGAGCGTGCCGACCGAGGTGTCCGGTGTCGTCACCGTCTCGGCGATCGGCTCGACGAACCGCAAGGCGGCGTTCTCCAACTACGGCACCGACAAGATCCACGTCGCGGCGCCGGGTGAGCGTGTTCTCTCGACCGTCCCCGGCGGCGGGTACTCCCAGTTCGACGGTACGTCGATGGCGTCCCCGCACGTCGCGGGCGTGGCCGCGCTGCTGAAGTCGGCCAACCCGACGGCCACCCCGGCCCAGCTGCGTCAGCTGCTCGCCACCCAGGCCGACGACCTGAGCTGCACCGACAGCCGGTGCGTCGGCACCACGGCCAAGAACAACTTCTTCGGTGAGGGCCGCGTCGACGCGTTCGCCGCCGTCGACACCGGCACGCCCCCTCCCGGCAAGACGTTCGAGAACACCACCCGCGTGGACATCCCGGACAACGCCCCGGCCGTGACCAGCTCGATCACGGTCACCGGTGTCACGGGCAACGCCCCGGCGACGTTGAAGGTCGGCGTGGACATCCAGCACCCCTACCGCGGTGACCTGGTCGTCGACCTGATCGCCCCGGACGGCACGGCGTACTCGCTGAGCAACCGCTCGGGTGGCAGCGCGGACAACATCGTGCAGACCTTCACGGTCAACGCCTCCAGCGAGGTCGCGAACGGCGTCTGGAAGCTGCAGGTGCGCGACGCGGCTTCCTCCGACATCGGCTACCTCAAGTCCTGGAAGCTGACCTTCTAGGAAGTCGATCACCGGATCGGCCGTCCTTCCGCGGCGGCCGATCCGGCATACAGTGCGAAAGTGATCGATACCCGCCAGCTAGAGGTGTTCGCGACCGTCGCCAGGACGGGGTCGTTCAGCGCCGCCGCGCGGGAGTTGCACTGCACGCAGCCAGCGATCAGCCAGCAGATGCGGGCGCTGGAACGCCAGGTGGGCGGCCCGTTGTTCGTGCGCACCGGCCGCGGCCTGAACCTGACCGAGGCCGGTCGCATCCTCGCCGAACGGGGCGCCGCGTTGCTGGACGAACTCGCGGCGACGCACCAGCAGATCAGCGCGATCGCCACGCACGACATCGGCACGATCCGCATCTGCGCGTTCCCCAGCGCGACCGTCTCGCTCGTGCCGGCGGCGGCCGCGATCCTGGCCGAAGAACGTCCCCACCTGCGGCTCGAACTGGTCGAGGAGGAGCCGCCCGACTCGTTCGCCCTGCTCCGGCGCGGTGCGGCCGACCTGTTGATCAGCTTCAGCTACGAGGGTGAGCCGCAGGACGAGGCCGCCGTCGCGGGCATGCTGCGGGTGCCGCTGTTGCGCGAACCGATGGCGTTGCTCGTGCCCGTCGGTCACCGGCTCGCCGGGCGCGGCAGCGTGTCGCTGGCCGAGACCGAGACCGAACGCTGGATCGCGGGCTGTCCCCGGTGCCGGCACGCACTCGACCAGGCGTGCGCCGAGGCCGGGTTCACCCCGGACATCACCTGTTCCACCGACGACAACCTGGCGATCCAGAGCCTCGTCAGCGCCGGGCTGGGCGTCGCGCTCGTGCCGCGGCTGGTGCTGTCGTTCCTGCGGCACCCCGGCCTGACCACGGTCGACGTGGAGGCCTGCGCGCACCGGCAGACCGCCCTCTACACCTGGCCCGACCTGATCCGCCTGCCGATCGTGCGCGCCACCGTGGACGCGTTGATCACCGCGTCCCAACGGCCCGACGTATAACGGCGGCTTATGACCCACCAAGCAATGGCCATCTTCTGCGCATAGGTCATTGCGGTCATGGTGGCTGTTATGGGCAGCATCAGGACAACTGCGCGCGCGACCGACTCACCGGTACCCGGCCTGACCGTGGTCGCCGGCGGTGTCGTCGTCGCGATGATCGTCTCCTGGCTGCTGCCCTCGGTCAGCGCGCTGACCGCCGCGGTGCTGCTCGGCGCGGTCGTGGCCAACGTCGTCACGCTCCCGCCGTCGCTCGCCCCCGGCATCAAGCTCGCCGGACGCCGCCTGCTGCGGATCGGCATCGTGCTGCTCGGGCTGAAACTGGTGATCCGGGACGTGCTGGCGCTCGGCTACGGCGTGCTGGCGGTGGCCGTCGCCGCGGTGGTGGTGACGTTCGCCGTGACCCGCTGGCTCGGCCGGGTGCTCGGCGTGAGCGACGGGCTGTCGTTGCTGATCGCCACCGGGTTCTCGATCTGCGGCGCGTCGGCCGTGGCGGCGATGAACGGCGTGCGCGAGCAGGACGAGGAGGACGTCGCCAAGGCGCTCGGCCTGGTCACTCTCTTCGGCACTGTCGCGATGTTCAGCCTGCCGGCGTTGTTCCCGCTCACCGGCCTGTCTCCGGCCGGCTACGGCGTGTGGGCCGGCGGCAGCGTGCACGAGGTGGCCCAGGTGGTCGCCGCCGCCGGACCGGTCACCGGCGCGCTCGCCATCGCCGTGGCGGTGAAGCTGACCAGGGTGGTGCTGCTGGCCCCGATGCTCGCCGCGGTGAGCATCGCCGAACGCCGCAGGTTCCCGGACGCGGGCAAGCGTCCGCCGCTCGTGCCGTTGTTCGTCGTCGGATTCCTCGTCATGGCGGCTGTGCGCGCCACCGATCTCCTGCCGGACGTCGTGCTGTCGGCCGCGACGTTCGTGGACAACCTGTTGCTCGCCGCCGGCATGTTCGCGCTCGGCACGGCCGTGCGCCTGCGTTCTCTCGTCCGTTCCGGTCTGCCCGCGTTGACGCTCGGCCTGCTTTCCACGGTGCTGATCGCCGCGGTCGCACTCTCCGGAGCCTTGTTGATCATGTGAGCGAAGGAGTGACCCATGCCTCGTCTGCTCTCACCCACCGCAGCGCTTCTGGTCGGCGACATCCGCACCGCGGTGACCGCCGGCGGTACCGACCACGCCGTCGCCGCACGGGTGGCCAAAGCCCTGACCAGGCACCTCTCCGATCCGCGGCTGCTCGACCCCGAACACCGCGAGCCCGACCCGAACCACTACCGCCAGCACGTGCTGCACGTGGAACCCGACGGCAGCTTCTCGGTCGTTGCCCTCGTGTGGCTGCCGGGTCAGGAAACGTGCATCCACGACCACGTGTCGTGGTGCGTCGTCGGCACGTACGTCGGCGAAGAAGAAGAGACCACCTATCGGCTCGCCGGCGACCGCCTGATTCAACTGCGCACGAACCGGACTCCGCAGGGCGTGGCGTCGTACCTGGTGCCGCCCGGAGACATCCACAAGGTGTGCAACAGCTCTGACTCGGCCTCGATCTCGATCCACGTCTACGGCGCCGACATCGGTTTGCTCGGCACCAGCATCCGGCGCCGGTACGACCTCCCGGTCCAGCGTTAGGCAACAGTTCAGAGCCAAAGGGACGAACATCGGTTCCGGTTGCTAACCAACGTCCGGGGATGCAGCGATAGCAGGGACGTGGAACCCGATCTGTGGTCGACGGCCGCCCAGGCTCTCGACGAGCGCGAACGCGACCAGGTGCTGGCACGGCTGGCGGGCACCGTCGTGCAGCCGGGCCAGACCGAGCGGCTCGCCCGCGGCGAGCGCGACGTGGTGTTCCTGCTGGCCGACCGGCTGGTCCTGGTACGGCCGGAGCCGTTCTGGACGGGTTCGTTCGCACGCAAGGAGGTCGTGCGCATCCTGATCGCCGCAGGTCACGTCCAGTTCGACGTGACCGGGAGCGACAACTTCGAGTTCTGGGTCGACACCGAGCTCAGTCCGGTCGATCCGTTCGTGGAGCAGGCTGAGGCGTGGCTCGCCCCGCGCAAGACGTCGTCCAGCGGTGCCATCATCGCGGGCGGTCTCGCGATCATCGTCGCGCTGCTGTTCGTGCTCGGTCCGGTGGACCTGATGCCGCAGGACGACCGGTTGACCGTCCGTTCGACGTGCAGCGACTTCCTGCGGGTCGGCCTGGACGAACAGGTCGAGCTGCTGAAGCGGCTGTTCGGCCAGGTGGGCAGACCGGACGAAGCGAGCAAACCGGCCACACTCGACGCGTCGCGGCGGCACTGCGGCGAGCACGGCAACGCCACGCTCGACTCGCTCGTCAGCGGGAAATGATCCCGCGCTCGATCGCCCCGGTCGCGAACTCGATCAGCTGAGCGGGTTTGACCCGGTTGCTCCGCGCGCCCTGCAACAGCAGGTCGTCGGCCAGCCCGATCAGCGAGTCCCACACCCAGTGCGGCAGCGCCGGATCGTCGATCAGCGCCTGCTCACTCACTTCCGCCGTCTCGTGCAACGCCCTGCCGAGCGCCTTGATCGTCTTGCGGTAGTCCTGCGCGGACCCGGCGACCTCCTTGCCGCGGCGGCCACCGGAGAGCACCTTCGCCTCCCACTGCGCGGCCGACCGGCCGAACCGCCGCCACAGGTCGGTGACCTGGGGCTCGATCTCGCGCAGCACACCGGCGATGCCGAGGCCGCGGTCGACCGTCGCGAGCGTGCGCTGCAGCTCGTCCAGCCGGCGTTCCATCAACGCCGCGAACACGTCCTCCTTGCCGGAGAAGTACTGGTACACGGTGCCGGAGCTGACGCCCGCCCCCACCGCGATCGCGCGCATGGTCAGGCCCGCGTAGCCCTGTTCCTCGAGGATCAGCTCGGCGGACGACAGGATGTCGCGCCGCCTGCCTTCCGCGTCTCCCCAGGCTGTGTTGTTCAGATTGGCATGTTCGGAACTCACGCCCCGACTCTACTTTGAACAACGTTCAGAAGTATATTGAACGTTGTTCGGTTTGGCCCTACAGTCGATCGCATGGCGGAGACCGACGGTGAGTTGGCGAGACGCTTGGCGAGTGAGACGGGCCGGTTGCTGATCAGCGTGCGGCCGGGTGATGGCGACCGCATCGCGCAGGACTTCCTTGCGGCCCAACTGGAAGAGCACCGGCCGGGGGACGCGGTGCTGTCCGAGGAGGCGCCCGACGATCCCCGCAGGCTGACCGCCGACCGGGTGTGGATCATCGACCCGCTAGACGGCAGCCGCGAGTACGCCGAACCCGGCCGCACCGACTGGGCGGTGCACGTGGCCCTCTGGGAACGGGGTGAGCTCGTCGCCGGAGCGGTCGCGGTGCCCGCGTTGCGGCAGAGCCAACGGGTTGCGCACCGGCAGCCCAGGATCGTGGTCAGCCGCACCCGCCCGCCCGAGTTCGCCCAGCGGGTCGCCGAGGCGATCGACGGGGTGCTGGTGCCGATGGGCAGCGCGGGCGCCAAGACGATGGCCGTGGTGCGCGGCGAGGCCGACGTCTACCTGCACGCGGGCGGGATGTACGAGTGGGATTCGGCCGCACCGGTCTACGTGGCCCGCGCGGCCGGGTTGCACACCTCGCGCGTCGACGGGCGGCCGCTCGCCTACAACCAGCCCGATCCGTGGCTGCCCGACCTGCTGATCTGCCGGCCGGAACTCGCGGGGGTGCTCACGTGAACGACCTGGACCAGCTCGAAGCCGACAGCGCCGCTCATCTACCACCAGCCCAACCCACGACCGCCCGACCTGCTGATCCGCCGCCCGGAACTCGCGGGGGTGCTCACGTGAACCACCTCGACCAACTCGAAGCCGACAGCATCGACATCTTCCGCGAGGCCGTGGCGGAGAGCGAGCGCCCGGTGCTGCTGTACTCGATCGGCAAGGACAGCTCGGTGCTGCTCCATTTGGCGCGCAAGGCTTTCTACCCGTCGAAGCCGCCGTTCCCGTTGCTGCACGTCGACACCACGTGGAAGTTCCGCGAGATGATCGAGTTCCGCGACCGGACCGCCGCGGAGCTCGGGCTGGAGCTGATCGTGCACCGCAACCCGGAGTGCGTCGCGCTGGGCATCAACCCGTTCGACCACGGCTCCGCGCGGCACACCGACCTGTGGAAGACCCAGGGACTGCGGCAGGCGCTCGACGAGCACCGGTTCGACGTCGCGTTCGGCGGCGCGCGCCGGGACGAGGAAGCCTCCCGCGCCAAGGAAAGGGTGTTCTCGTTCCGGACCGCGCAGCACCAGTGGGATCCGAAGAACCAGCGGCCCGAGCTGTGGCGGCTCTACAACACGCGGGTCGCGCCCGGCGAGAGCATCAGGGTGTTCCCGCTGTCGAACTGGACCGAGCTGGACGTGTGGCGCTACGTCGAGCGCGAGCGGATTCCCGTGGTGCCGCTGTACTTCGCGGCCCGACGACCGGTCGTCGACCGCGACGGCATGCTGATCATGGTCGACGACGACCGCATGCCGTTGTCCGAGAAACCACGCGAGGAACTGGTCCGGTTCCGCACGCTGGGCTGCTATCCGCTGACCGGTGCCGTGCGCAGTGAGGCCCGCACGGTGACGGAGATCGTCGAGGAGATGCGGACCGCGACCACGTCCGAACGACAGGGTCGGCTGATCGACCACGACCAGAGCGGGTCGATGGAGCGCAAGAAGCGGGAGGGGTACTTCTGATGGAGCTCCAGAGATCATTGCTGCGGTTCATCACCTGCGGCAGCGTCGACGACGGCAAGAGCACGCTGATCGGCCGGCTGCTGTACGAGTCGAAACTGCTGTACGCGGACCACCTGGCCGCGCTGGAGGCAGATTCCAGGCGGGTCGGCACCCGCGGCGGTGAGCTGGACTTCGCGCTGCTGGTGGACGGGCTCGCGGCAGAACGCGAGCAGGGCATCACGATCGACGTGGCGTACCGGTTCTTCGCCACGGAGGCGCGGCGGTTCATCGTCGCGGACACACCGGGCCACGAGCAGTACACCCGCAACATGGTCACCGGCGCGTCCACCGCCGACGCCGCGGTGATTCTCCTGGACGCACGCAAGGGCGTGCTCAGCCAGACCCGGCGGCACGCGCGGATCGTCTCCCTGCTGGGCATTCGGCACGTTGCACTGGCCGTGAACAAGCTCGACCTCCTCGACTACTCGCGGGAATTGTTCGACGAGGTCTGCGCCGCCTTCGCGGAGTTCGCCGCGGACCTGGGCTTCGCCGAGATCACCTGCGTGCCGATGTCGGCGACCGAGGGCGTCAACGTGGTCGGCCGCAGCGAGCTGACTCCGTGGTACGACGGGCCAACCCTGTTGCAGTGGCTCGAAACGGTCGACGCGGGCTCGGCACCGGACGGCCCGTCCCGGTTCCTCGTGCAGTGGGTCAACCGGCCGGACGCGTCGTTCCGCGGCTTCTCCGGACGGGTGCTGCGCGGCACGCTGCGTGCGGGTGACGCGGTCTGCACCGGCGGCCGAACCTCCACTGTGGACCGGATCGTCACCATGGACGGTGACCTGGCCGCGGCGCCGACCGGGTCGTCGGTCACCGTCGTGCTGGCGGACGACGTGGACGCGAGCCGCGGTGACGTGCTGGCCGCGGCCGCGGACCCGCCGGGCGTCGCCGACACGTTCCAGGCGCACCTGGTGTGGTTGAACGAGAACGGTCTGCTGCCCGGCCGGCAGTACCTGGCCAAGATCGGCGCCCGCACGGTCGGGTTCACCGCGACCAAGTCGTTGGAGCTCAACGAGATCGGCGTCGACAAGGTGCACCTCGACGCACCCGTGCCGTTCGAGAGCTACCGGACGAACCGCGACCTCGGCTCGTTCGTCGTCCTCGACCGGCTGACCAACGCCACGGTCGGCGCCGGGATGATCGACTTCGCGCTGAGCCCGACGAACGTGCGCTGGCAGAACCTGACCGTGGACAAAGAGGCACGGGTCGCGCGCAACGGTCACCGGCCGTGCGTGGTGTGGCTGACCGGACTGTCCGGCGCGGGCAAGTCGACCATCGCCGACCTGGTCGAGAAGGCGCTGCACGCGGAGGGCAGGCACACGTTCCTGCTCGACGGCGACAACGTGCGGCACGGGCTGAACTCCGACCTCGGGTTCACCGACGCCGACCGGGTCGAGAACATCCGGCGCATCGCCGAGGTCGCCGCGCTGA
This sequence comes from Lentzea alba, assembly GCF_011067745.1. Lineage (GTDB taxonomy): Bacteria > Actinomycetota > Actinomycetes > Mycobacteriales > Pseudonocardiaceae > Lentzea > Lentzea alba. Next base: position 103,873 of record NZ_JAAMPJ010000004.1, on the reverse strand, counting down.
TGGTCGACGCGGGCCTGATCGTGCTCGTCTCGTTCATCTCGCCGTTCCGCGCCGAGCGGGCGCTCGCCCGGGAGCTCGTCGGCGAGAACGAGTTCTGCGAGGTCTTCGTCGACACACCCCTGGAGGTCGCAGAGCAACGTGACCCCAAGGGCCTGTACCGCAAAGCCCGCAGAGGCGAGCTGCCGAACTTCACCGGCATCGACTCACCTTACGAACCACCGGAGAACCCCGAGGTCAGGCTCGACACGACGGCACTCAGCCCCGAGGCGGCGGCCGAGGTCGTGGTGGCCGGACTTCGCACGCTCGGCGTCTGTTGAACGTTGTCCAGAATCGTGTACGTTCCACTAGAACACGTTCTAAATTCGGGAGGGTTGTCGTGCCGGATCAGGCGTGGTCGAGGTTCTGCCAGGCGTTGGAGAAAGCCGGTGAGGTGGTCCTCTCCGGCCCGGACACCCCGCTGGACCGCGCGGAGGGCTACCGGTATCTCGCCCGGCTGACCCGCGAGATGCTCTACTCCTGCCTGGACAACGCCGATCCCGACTTCCCGCGCTTCCACGAGCTCGACCTGGTGAAGATCGGCGCGGACAACCCGGACAACGTCTACCTGTCCGCGAACATCCGCGGCGACCGCACCTACCGGATCACCGGCACCCGCGGCACGATCGCGTACTTCAGCATCGGCTCCAAGGCCAACCGGTACGCCAAGGACGGCACCATGGCGTCCACCGGCGAGCTGTCCGACGCCGACCTGACCATCGCGCCGGACGGCACGGTGGAGATCATCGCGAGCGCGGCCGAGCAGAGCGGGAACTGGTTGCCGTTGGCGCCGGACTCGACCGGACTCGTGGTGCGCCAGACGTATCTGGACCGGGCCAGCGAAGTGCCCGGCTCGTGGCACATCGAGCAGATCGACGGCCCGGCGGAACCGGCCGGGCTCACCCCGGAATTCTTGAGCAAAGCACTGGGGCGGGCGGCCTTGTCCGTGCACGGCACCGCGGCCACGTTCGCGCACTGGACGCGTACGTTCATGGCGCGCCCCAACGAGCTCCCCGACTTCGGCCAGGAGATGTTCCAGCGCGCGGGCGGCGATCCGGAGATCTTCTACCTGCACGGCTACTGGACGTTGCGGCCAGGTGAGGCGTGGGTGATCGAGACCGAGGTGCCGGACTGCCCGTACTGGAACTTCCAGCTGGACAACTGGTGGATGGAGTCGCTCGACCACCGCCGGAAGATCACCGTCAACAAGCACACCGCCAGGCTCGACGACGGCCGGCTGACGATCGTGGTGGCGGAACGCGATCCGGGCGCCGGGAACTGGATCGACACCTGCGGGCACAGCTCCGGCACCGCGTTGCTGCGCTGGCTCGGTGCCACCGACCACCCGATCCCGAAGTGCCGCGTGGTGCCCCTGGAGGAGATTCGATGACGGTGACGACCGCGTTGAACGTCGAGGAGCTGCTGGCGAAGGCGTCGGCCAAGACCGGGCTTTCGGACTTCGGCGACGACTGGTTCCGCGAACCGCTGGACGTGCTCGTGACCAGCCTCAACACCGAGGCCGCGCTGTCACCGCTGGGCTTCGAGCTCACGAAGCACCGGCTGACCGCGCTGCTGGCCGATCGCCTGCGGCTGCGCGAGTTGCAACGTCAGAACCCGTCGGTCCTCGATGTCGAAGTGCGGGTGGCCGCCGAGATCTGCGGCCTGCCGCGCACCGGATCGACGCTGCTGCACCGGCTGCTGGCCGCGTCACCCCAGCTCACCTCCACGCTGTCGTGGGAGGTCGCGTACCCCCTGCCGTTCCCCGGCGAGGGACCGGACGCCGAAGTGCGCAAACGCCGTGCGCAGGAACGCATGCAGATGTTCTCCCAGCTCTCCCCCGACTTCGGCGACCTGCACACGGTCGTGTGGGACGGGCCGGAGGAGGACGTGATCCTGCTCGACCGGACGTTCGTGTCGATGAGCTTCGACTCGTTCTACTGGGTGCCCACGTACGGCGACTGGCTGCGGTCGGCCGACCAACGCCCGGCGTACCGCGAGCTGCACGAGTGGCTGCAGGTGTTGCAGTGGCAGAGCCCTGGGCGCGACCGCCCCTGGATTCTCAAGTCACCGCACCATCTCACCGCGGTCGACACGGTGCTCAGCGAGTTCACCGACTGCAAGATCGTCATGACGCACCGCTCGCCGGTCAACGCCGTGCCGTCGTACGCCTCGATGGTGCGCGCGATGTCGTCGCAGTACAGCGAGAACGCCGATCCGGTCCGAATTGGACAGTACTGGTCCCGTCGGTTCGCGCGGACTTTGCAGGACTTCGCCGCGGCCCGCGCGGAACGTCCCGACCGGTTCGTGGACGTGCGGTTCGCCGACACCGTCAGCAAACCCCTGGAGGTCGCCCGCCAGGTGCTCGACGCGCTGGGCCTGCCCGCCGGGCCCGCCGACGACGCCGCGTTCGAGGCCTACCTGGAGCAGAACCGCACCGAACGGCACGGCTCGCACTCCTACGCGCCACCGGACTTCGGGCTCTCCGAGGACCAGCTGCAGCGTGACTTCGCCTTCTACTCGGAGGTTTACCTGTGATGCTCCAAGACGAGGTCGTGGTGATCACCGGCGTCGGCCCCGGCCTGGGCTCGAAACTGGCCGTCCGCGCCGCCGCCGAGGGCGCGAAGGTCGTCATGGCCGCGCGGTCCGCCGACGTGATGAAGCAGGTGGAGAAGGACGTCACGGCTGCCGGTGGCGAGGCCGTCGGCGTGCAGTGCGACGTGCGCAAGCCCGAGGACGTGGCGAACCTGGTGCGGACCGCCGTCGACCGGTTCGGCACGATCACCGGCCTGGTGAACTCGGCGTTCGGGCACCCCGGTTTCTTCGACCTGCTGGAGACGCCGGAGAAGGCGATCCGCCGGTCGATGGACATCATCCTGCACGGCGCGCTGAACGTGACCCGCGAGGTGGTGCCGCACATGAAGGCGGCCGGGCGCGGTTCGATCGTCAACATCGGCACCATGGCCACGCGCAAGCCATTGCGCGGCGAGGCCGGTTACGCGGTGGCGAAAGCGGCGATGGCGACCGCGACCAAGTTCCTGGCGCTGGAACTGGGCGAGCACGGCATCCGCGCGAACCAGGCCGTCCTGGGCTGGCTGGACGGCCCCGGCGTGCGCTTCTACCTGCAGCTCACCGCGAACGCGCGCGGGGTGAGCGAGCAGGACGTCTACGACGAGATCGCCGCGCGCAACCCGCTCGGCCGCATCCCGACCGACGACGCCTGCGCCGGTGCGGTGTTGTTCCTGTTGTCCCGCGCGGCTTCCGAGATCACGGGTGCCGTCCTGGACGTCAACGGTGGGGAGTACATGCCGGCATGAGCGCACTGGTGATCGAATCCGTGACCGTGGAGATCGACGCGCCCGCTTCGTTCGTCTGGAGCGTGCTGCTCGACTACCCGAACTATCCACAGTGGAATCCGTACACCCGGGCCGTGGACACGACTTTGGCCGTCGACTCGCCGATCGACCTCACCCTGCCCAAGCCCGACGGCAGCGAGGGCACGTGGGTCAGCCGTGAGTACATCCGCGTCGTCGACCCGCCGCGGCTGTTGCGCTACGACACCGGTGACACGTTCCCGGGCCTGCTCGGCGTGCGCGACCAGCTGATCACACCGCTCGGGGCGGAGAGGTGCAGCTACCACACGTTCGAGACGTTCACCGGCAAGTACGCGGAGGCCGTCTTCGCCGCGCAGGGCGCGTACGTCAAGAACGGCTTCGACTCCGTCGCCCACGCGCTGCGCGACCGGGTCGCCGCGCTCACACTGACACCGTGACCGGGTTCCTCGAACGCCGAACCGCCCACCAGCCGAACAGCACCACCGCCGCTACTCCCCCGAACAGCACACCGGCCAGCGTGGCCTCCTTCAGCACCCCCATGAACACCCACCCGAACGACAGCAACAGCGCACACCGCACCACTCCCAAGCGGCCGGCACGCCACCCCGCGACCGCCAGCAGCACCGCGCCGACGATCGACCCGGCCGACGCCGTCACCGGTATGCGCCACAACCCGTACGACAGGTCCACATAGGACTCCATCGTGAGCGAGGTGGCCTGTTCCAGCCCGAGTCGATCCACGAGCTCGAACGCGGTGAGGTCTACCCCGGAGAAGTACAACCGCGCGAACAGCGCCGCGACCAGCAACGCGCCGCCGACGAGCGCCAGCCGGCCGCCGATCTCCCGCGCGAACACGATCACCGTGCCGCACAACAGAATCGAGGCCAACGCGAACAGCGCGTACCCGGCCGTGACCAGTTCCGGCAGTCGCGCGTACGCGGCCAGTTGCTCAGGTGCCGCGAACGGCTCGGCGTCGAACCGAGCGCGTTCGGCGGCGGTGAACCCGGCCGTCTCCACCCCGAGATGCCGCACGAGCAATGCCGCCAGCCACACCAGCGGACCTGCCAACAACGCGAGAACCCTCATACCTGGCAACCGTAGGAAGCGACCCGGCGACGGACATCGGACCGTGGTCCGAGATCACGCTGTTTCTCTGCGCTGAGTAGTTGTACTGATGGCGTGCACTCGGACGTTCGCGCACGCTCTACGCGTGACCAAACTCGACCGCCGGCGGGGCGCCATTCTGGCCGGTTTCCTCTTCCCCTTCGCCCTGCTCGCGCTGATCGCGTTCGCCTACCGGTACGACTCCTTCGCATCGATCGGCTGGCACGGCGGTGAGTACGCGAACGCGTTCGTCTGGACCGCGATCGGCTCCATCGTCGTCGGTGCCCTGGTCAGGTTCACCGCCGAGGCTCCGTGGCGATCCATCGGCTCCGGAATGATGCTGCTGGGATCGATCGGCATGCTGGTCGTCCTCGCGCTGGGCCTGCTGTTCCTCATGGCGTTCGCGAACCTCGACGCGCCCTAAGCACCTGGCCAGAACTCTTGTCCGAAACCTAGGGTCTCGTTGGCGCCAAGTGGCGTCTGCAAGTACCGAGCCTTTTCCATCCTGTTTCAGCTGGTCATGCCGTCGGAACGGGAGTGTCGGGCTGGTCGCGCTCTCATGGTGTTGGTGAGGGAAGTTGGTAGTAGCTGACGTGATCAGCAAACGCTTGCGTCGGCAGTTTGCTACTACCAACTCGCCATCTGCTGGTGAGGGAACATCGCGGACCAGCACGAACAAGTCGGAAAAAGCTCACCACCAACTCTTGATCGAATCGCCGTGGACTACACCCAACCGTCCGTGACCCGTCGAAGCGTCGCCGCGCCCTGCGTCCAGAACAGGCATGTTGGTAGTAGAAAAGTGCCTGTCGATGGTGAGTTGGCGGTACTTGCAGACGCCATCACGGCCCGGCGCAGGTCCGCCGAGCGAGTAACGGACACAACTTCTGGCGGCCTGCCGCGTCCGCTACAGCATCTGCGACAGACCGCGCAGCGCCGTGGCGATCTGCTCGCGGTGCCCGTCCAGGGTGCTCCTCGTGATGCCCGCGACCGAGGCGCGGGCGACGTCGTCGGTGGCGACCTTGAGCACGGCGCTCATGGCCGCGGCCTGCACCCGGACGTCGATGGTGTCCCGCGGCTTGCCCATGCGTTCGGCGAGCACCTCCGCCAGCGCGTCCTCCGCCCGTTCGCGCAGCATGAGGTAGGCGGCGCGCAACGCCCGTTCGCCGTGCGTCAGCCGGACGACGGCGAGCACTGCCTCGATGTCCTCGTCGGTCGCGGAGTCCAGCAGCGGACTGTAGGTCTCGCGCAGGTGGTCGATCAGTTCGAGTTCGGGCGGCCAGGCGAGCAGGACGACGCAGAAGGCGTCGACCATCTTCGTGAGCAGCGGCTCGACGCAGCTCTCCTTGTGCGGGAAGTAGCGCCAGAACGTGCGTTCGGAGACGCCCGCGGCCTGCGCGATCTGCTCCCCCGAGGTGGCGGCCACACCCTGCTCGGTGAACAACCGCACCGCGTGCCGCGAGATGTCCATGCGCTGCCGCTGACGTTGCTCGTCGCTCACCGGCGGCCGGCCCCGGCGAGGCTTTTCTGCCACAACGTCCGTCATGGGGCGATTCAAGCATGTCACCGTGCAGAATCAATTAGTGGCAGAGAGTGCCAACAAACGCTACGGTCGAGTCATGAGCACCACCACCGAACGTCTTCAGCTGCCGTTCACCAGGCCGAACGTCCTCGAGCTCGCCCCGCTCTACGAGGTCCTGCGCCGCGAAGCGCCGATCGCTCCCGTCACCACGCCCGCCGGTGATCCCGCCTGGCTCGTGACCCGGTTCGAGGAGGTCCGCCTCCTGCTGGGCGACAAGCGGTTCGGCCGTTCCCACCCGGAACCGGAGAAGGCCTCGCGCATCTCGACCGCCGCCGTGCAGGACGGCCCGACCGGCGAGTACGCGACCGAGGAAGCCGACCACGTCCGCATGCGCCGCCTGCTGACGCCCGCGTTCTCCGCCAAGCGAATGCGGATGCTGGGCGACAACATGGAGGAGCTGGTCGACGGTTACCTGGACCGGCTCGTCGCCGAACACGAGTCCACCGGCGTGGTCGACCTGCACCGCGGGCTCGCGTTCCCGTTGCCGGTGGCCATGATCTGCCGGCTGCTCGGGGTGCCGGAGGAGGACAACGAGAAGTTCGCGTCGCTGTCCGAACGCATGGCCGGCACCCAGATCGGCGAGGACGCGCACAAGGCGCGCGAGGAGTTCTTCCGCTACATGGTCGGGCTCGTCGAGGGCAAACGCGGACAGCTCGGCGAGGACGTGATCTCCGACCTCGTCCGCGCCCAGGCCGAGGATCCGTCGTTCAACTACGAGGAGATGGTCCGGCTCTGCGTCGGCCTGCTGTTCGCGGGCCACGAGACCACCGTCAACCGCATCGGCCTCGGCGTGCTCTTCCTGCTCACCGACCGTTCGCGCTGGGAAGCCCTGGTCGCCGACCCGGACGGCCGGGTGGACGCGGTGGTGGAGGAGGTCATGCGCCTGGGCGCGCCCGGCGACCTCGGTCTGCTGCGGTACGCGCGTGAGGACGTCGACATCGCGGGTGTGACGATCCAGGCCGGTGACGCGGTCGTGCTTTCGATCAACGCCGCCAACCGCGACGTGGAGGTGTACAGCGAGGCCGAGGAGTTCAACCCCGACCGTCCGGAAAGGACACACCTCGGCTTCGGCCACGGCGCGCACTTCTGCATCGGCGCCTCGCTGGCCCGCACCGAGCTGCGCGTCGTGTTCGCCGCCCTGGCCCGCCGCCTGCCTTCGATGCGGCTGGCCAAGGACCTCGACCAGCTGGAGGTCCGCGCGACGCTCACCGGTGGCGTCTCCGAGCTGCCCGTCACCTGGAGGTCGGCGTGAAGGTCGTGGTGGACCAGGGAAAGTGCGTCGGCGCCGGGCAGTGCGTGCTGGCGGCGGACGACGTGTTCGACCAGAACGACGACGACGGTCTGGTGGCCCTGCTGGACGCCAGCCCGCCGCCGGAACGGCTGGCTGACGTTCAGCACGCGGCGGCCGTCTGCCCGGCCTCGGCCATCGTCGTCGAGGACTCCTAGTCCGCCTCTAGTCCACGAAGTACGAGTCGTGCTTGTCGCGGAAGGCGTCCAGGTCGCCTTCCGCGACCTTGGCGACCATCTCGAAGTACTCCTCGCGTGGGGCGCCGGGCGTGAACAGCAGCAACATGTCGACCGGTGCGTCGGAGTCGTTGCGGAACGCGTGCAACCCGCCCTGCGGCACGTGCAGGAAGTCGCCCGCCTTCGCATCGACCCACTTGTCGCCGTTGAACAGGCTCAAGGTGCCGTCGAGGACGAAGAACGACTCCGAGATGGTGCGGTGGAAGTGCGTGCTCGGGCCGCCCGCCCTGGGTTTCATCATGACCCGGTACAGCCCGAACTCGCCGCGCGTGGTCTCGGTCGTGGCCAGGTAGTGGATGCCGTTGCCGGGCTCGCCGGTGTCGATCGGCGTGCTCGCGGGGCGGAAAGTGGCGCTGACCTCGCCGCCTTCACCGTGGTAGACCTTCTCTGGATAGGACATACCCCGTAGACACGGTGGCGCGCGGATTTGTGACAGCTACTTCTTCATCAGCGGTTCGACCAGCTTGGAGCCGTCCGCCTTGCCCACGAAGCAGTAGATGCTCCGGTCCGAGGTGCGGTACCCGCTGTCGGTGGTCTTCATCTTCCACGCCTCCGCGGTCGGGATGATCACCCAGTACCGCAGCGTCTTCTCCTTGTCCTGGCCGTTCACCTCGGACGACAGGAACGTGCGCGTGCAGCCCTTGCCGCCGATCTTCGTCAGCTCCTCGACGCCGGGGTACGGCACGTCCTTCTCCAGCTCGGAGTTGGCGAGGACGGTGTCCATCAGCTCGACGTCGTGTTCCTTGTAGCAGCCGACCCGGTCCTTGCTCTCGATCTTCGGGGCGTCCTTCACGGGCATCCAGGTCAGGCAGGAGTTGGGCATCCCCAGGAACGCGGTGTGCTTCAGGTCGCCGTCCGGGCCCGCGGTCAGCACCGGCTGCATCGCGGGGGTGCTGGCGGGGGTGTTGTCGGGGACGTCGGTCAGGCCGATGGTGTTGAACAGCGGCTTGAACACGGTGAAGTACAACAGGACCATCGCGCCGACCAGGACCAGTGGAGGCAGGGTGGCCGAGAGGATCAGGCCGATCGACCGCTTCCGGCGGGGCGGCACGGGAACGGGCGGGGCGCTGATGAACTGGCCGACCTTGATCGGCCCGGACGAGACGTGCCCACTGCCCTGCGACGGCCCGCTGCCCTGCGGCGGCGTGCTCTGAAACCCCACCCCGAGAATCGGCTTGGCCACAGTCGGCCGTCCGTCCAGCACCGGCCCGGTCAGCTGCTGTTCGCCGCCGGCCAGCGCCCGTTCGATCAACCGGTGCGCCTGCGCCACACCCAGCCGCCGCGCCGGATCGGGCTCCAGCAGACCGGTGATCAGCTCACCCAACGGCCCGGTCACGCGCGGCACCGGCCGTTCGCTCATCACCGCGAGAATCGTCGCGGAGGTGGTAGGCCGGTCGAACGCCCCACGCCCCTCCACGGCGAAGAACAGCGTGGCCCCCAACGCCCACAGGTCCCAGGCGGGCATGGCGGGCCCGCCCGCGAGCCGTTCCGGCGACATGTACGCGGGCGAGCCGATCAACGTGCCGGTCGCGGTCAGCCGGGGATCGTCCAGCGACTGGGCGATGCCGAAGTCGGTGAGCTTCGCGGTTCCCCTGCCCGGCACCATCACGTTGCCCGGCTTGACGTCCCGGTGCACGACGCCCGACGAGTGCGCCGCCTCCAGCGCGCCCAGCAGCTGCGCCGCCAGCACCGCCGCCTCGCGCACGCGGAGCGGGCCGTCCAGCTCGACGCACTCCTCCAGGGTGGGGGCGTTGATCAGCTCCATCACGATGAACGTCTCGTCGTGCTCGGAGATGAGGTCGAACACGGTGACCACCGCGGGATCGGCGAGCTGGCTGGCGATCCGCGCCTCGCGCAGCACCCGTTCCTGGTACACGGCCCGTTCGTCCGCCGGAACGTTGCCGGGCAGCAGCAGTTCCTTGACCGCCACGTCACGGCCGAGCACGGCGTCCTTGCCGAGCCACACGACTCCCATGCCGCCCCGGCCCAGCTCGCGGATCAACTGGTAGCGCCCGTTGCCCACCTCACGCATGGGCGGAAGTCTCGCAGCCGATCACCCGCCACCGTCACCCGGTCCGGTGAGATGACGTACACCGGTGGCGTCGCGTGACGGGCGCGAGCGGGAAACCCGGAAACCTAACGTCGCCCGCGTGAGACGACTGACAAAGCTGTTGGCCACAACGCTGCTCCTGACCGGCCTGGCGCCACTCGCGCCGGCGTCCGCGAGCACCCCGACCTGCGCTCCCCTGACGATCTCGGCCCCGGCCGGCGCCAAGATCGAGTCCGTCGACGCCGTCCGGCGCCCCGGCGGCACCGTCGAGTTCCCGCAGACCCCGCTCTCGGCGCCACCGCCGATCCACGACGTCCCGGCGTACTGCGAGATCACCGTGACGCTCACACACGCGGACGATCACGTCGAGGTCGTCGTCGCGCTCCCCGAGACGGGCTGGTCCGGCCGGTTGCAGGGCGTGGGCGGCAGCGCGTACGCCGCGGGCGACACCGGTGCCCCGCTGGTCCAGGCCGTCAAGGACGGCTACACCGCCGTCACCACCGACGCCGGTGTGCTGACCGGACTCGACACCAGCTGGGCGGTCAAGAACGGTGAGCTGGACCAGACGCTGCTGACCAACTTCGCGACCCGCTCGGTGCACGAGGCGGCCGTCGTCGCGAAGTCCGTGGTGCGCAAGCACTATCAGCGTTCGGTCAACTACTCGTACTGGAACGGCTGCTCGACCGGCGGCCGCCAGGGTTACGCCGAGGCGCAGCGGTTCCCCGACGACTACGACGGCATCCTCGCCAACGCGCCCGCCGTGAAGTGGACCCAGTTCGCCGTCGCGACCCTGTGGCCGCAGATCGTGCAGAACCAGGACGGGCACATCGTCGGCAACTGCGTGCTCGACGCGTTCCGCAAGGCCGCGATCGAGGCCTGCGACAAGAACGACGGCGTCACCAACAACATCGTCGACCGTCCGGACCGCTGCAGCTACGACCCGAGGCAGCTCATCGGCGCGAAGATCCTGTGTGAGGGCACCGAAATCGTCGTCACGAAGGCCGACGCCGACGTCATGCGCAAGATCTGGGACGGCCCCACCGACGAACGCGGTCGCACCCTCTGGCCCGGTCTGCCGAAGGGCGCCGACCCGCTGTGGCTCGCGGGCACGCTGCCCGGTTCCCCCGGCCCCGGCTTCCCGGTCGCGGCCCAGTGGGTGCAGAACTTCCTGCTGAAGCAGCCCGGTTTCGACACCTCGAAGCTCACCTACCAGCAGTACCGGGACCTGTTCCGCCAGTCGGTGCGCGAGTTCGACGACGTCATCGGCACCTCGAACCCCGACCTGTCCGCGTTCCGGCGCTCGGGCGGCAAGCTGATCACGTTCGTGGGCACCAACGACCAGCTGATCCCGCCCGGCGGCACGCTCGGCTACCGCGACCAGGTCGAGCGGCGCATGGGGTACGTCAACGACTTCTACCGCCTGTTCACGGCTCCCGGCGTCGACCACTGCTTCGGCGGCGACGGCCCGCAGCCCACGAACCCGCTCGGCGCACTCGTCGACTGGGTCGAGAAGGGCAAGGCGCCCACCACTCTCGCGGCGGCGACGGCCGACACCCAGCGCAACCTGTGCCCGTACCCGCAGTTCTCCCGCTACACCCACGGCGACCCGAAGGCGGCGTCGAGCTACCGCTGCGTCCGCTAGAGCCCGCTGGACACGCCCGTCAGATGTGCTGCAACGCCTTCGGGTACAGCCAGCTGCCGGGCGTGTCCTCGTCCGGGTTCGTGTAGTAATCCCGCACGGCCGCAACGTATTCCTGCACGCTGATCGCACCGTCGCCGTCGGTGTCGAGGTGCGCGAACGCCATCCCGCACTCCTCCTCACCAAGCCCGCGCGCCCGCAACAACACCCCGAACTCGGCAGCGTCGACCCGGCCGTCACCGTTGGTGTCCGCGATGTCCAGCAACGACTGCACGACCTCGAGGAAGTCCGCGTCGAACGGCCCGTGGTCGACGAACGCCTCGATCATGGCCTCGCGGTACTCCCCCGGCCCGATCTTCCCGTCGCGGTCGGCGTCGCAGTGGTCGACCAGCACCTCCCAGAACCGGTCGTACGCCTCCACCAGATCACGGCCGCGCTCCGAGGCCGCCGGCTCGCCGAACGCCCGCAGCAGGCGATTGGCCAACGCGTAAATGTCCGCGAGCTCGATGACGCCGTTGCCGTTGACGTCGTAGTGGGCGAACGTGGAGTCGATCCTGTGCCGCAACACCTGCTTCATGACCAGGCACTGTGCTGATCCCGCCTGGAGAGCGCAAACCACGTCGCCTACTCGGGTGACGTCGCGCAACGATTTCGTCACGGCCATAACAGGGCTTGAAACGCCCGCGAATGCACGGTCAAGCGCAGTCGACGAGGACGTGCGCCGGCCGTGCGACAGGAGGCCGCAGACATGAAAGCGAAAATAGTTCGGGCTTTGCCCCTCGGTGTTCTTATTGCCCTGACCATCGCGACCGGCATCTGGGTCAGTTCCGCCGCGGAGGCGGTGATCGAGACAAAGATCGCCTTCGACCGGGCCGAGGCCCTGAAAACCCTGGGAAACTTCACGCCTGAGCAGCGTGAGGCCTATCGGACGTTCCAGCAGCGCGACTTCTTGTTCCTGGTCGTCTACGGGATCACCCTGCTGATCGCGAACATCAAGGCGTTGACCTGGAAGGGCGCCTCGAGAAAACGGTTCCTCTGGCAGTCCGTCCTGCTGGTGGTACCTGTCGCCGCCGCTGCCTGCGACCTCGTGGAAGACCTCACGATCCTGGCCTGGCTCAACGACACCAAGCCGCTGGAAACAGCGCTGGACGCGGCGTGGTGGTGGGGCCTCGGCAAATTCACGTTCTTCGCCATCGCGATTCTCGTGCCGGTACTGCTGACCGCCCACCGGTTCTTGAAGAAGCGAACGGCCGACCACGAGAAGTACCAGAACAAGGACAGCATCGACCGCACCTACTACACGCTGCGGGCAGCTCTGGCGGCACTCGTCATCCTGCTCCTCGGAGCACTGCTGGTGAGGACCATCTCGCTGTGCTGGTGCATACGCGGATCCATCAGCGCCTATTACTACACTGCCCTGCAACCGATGTTCGTGGGCACGTTGATCGCGGTCGGCATCTGCCTCATCGTCTATCAGGGCACGACCTACATCGAGAACATCCTTCTCGACACCGCCGGCTTCCTGGCCTTCATCGTCGCTTTCGTGCCAACCGCGCCCGGCGACCCCAGGTGTCCGGAAAGCCTCATCAAGTCGGGAATCAGCAAGTCCGACGACATCCGCCTGGAAGTCGTGCAGTACAACGTATTTCCGCTATTGGTCGTGGCACTCGCCGCCACCCTCTGGGCCCTCTTGGCGCGGTACGGAGCCAAGCCCCCGGACGGTGACGACAAGGCTCGGACCGCCTGGCGGCACGAGTTGATCCGGCTCAGAACAGGCCTGTGCGCGGAGGTCGTCGCGATCTTCTGGTTCGCGTGCTTCCACGAGAACTCCAGGGACATGGCCCACGGAGTCGCGGCGTTCGGGCTGTTCGCCTGCATCATCGGAGTCGTCTGGAGCAACCACCTGAGCAGGAGGGGCAACCCCGGCTACAACCAGATGTACCTGGTCGTGGCCGTCATCATGGCGGGCACCCTGCTCAGCACCGCGGTGCTCCACTTCATCTACAAGTGGCCGGTCGCGATCTTCTACGTCGAGGTCGGCCTGATCGTGGAGTTCGCTCTGTTCTGGATCCTCCAGACCAAGGATCTCAAGGGCAAGCCGAACCCCGCGACGACGACCGGCGGCGCGGGCGGCTGAACGACGCCGACTCGGCGTTCCGACGGTGTGCCGGTATAGTTATACCGGCACACCGTCGTACGGAGGATCACGTTGATCGAACTCAAGTCCCCAGCCGAGATCGAGCGCATGCACGTCACCGGCCAGTTCATCGCCGAGGTGCTCGACGAGCTCTCCTCGGTGGCCGCGGTCGGCGTCAACCTGCTCGACCTCGAACTGCACGCGCGCCGCATGCTCGAGGAGCGCGGCGCCGAGTCCTGCTACTGGGACTACTCGCCGTCGTTCGGCCGGGGGCCGTTCCGCAACGTCATCTGCCTGTCGGTCAACGACGCGGTGCTGCACGGCCTGCCGAAGAGCTACGTCCTGCAGGACAGCGACCTGCTGTCCATGGACATCGCCGTCAGCATCGACGGCTGGGTGGCGGACTCCGCGGTGTCGATCGTCGTCGGCACCGCCCGCGAGGAGGATCTGCGCCTCATCCGGGCCACCGAGGAGGCGTTGGCAGCGGCGATCGAGGTCGCGCAGGTCGGCAACAAGCTCGGCGACATCTCCGCGGCGATCGGTGAGGTGTCCACCCGGTACGGCTACACGCCCAACCTCGAGTTCGGCGGGCACGGGCTCGGGCGCACCATGCACGAGGCACCGCACGTGTCGAACAACGGCAGGCGCGGGCACGGCATGAAGCTCAAGCCCGGCTTGACCATCGCGATCGAGCCGTGGCTCGCCGCCACCACCGACCAGATCATCTTCGACGAGGACGGGTGGACGCTGCGGTCCGCCGACGGCTCGCGCACCGCCCACTCCGAACACTCGGTCGCGATCACCGAGAACGGCCCGCTGGTGCTGACCCGCCGCAAGTCCGAACTCGCCAAACAGACGCCCGGTGAGCGGGCCGCGTCGGAGCGGTAGCTCAGCTCCGCGCGGCGAACTTCTCCGCCGCGGACCTCACGATGTCGAGCACGGCGGCCGCGTCGAGCGGCTGCCGGTCGATCTCGAGCGGGTCCGGCCAGGTGAAGGTCCATCCCATCCGGCCTTCCTCCACCCGCCCGTAGCTCAGGTGCGCGTACACGGTGGCCTGCGCCCGTTGTGCCGCGTCCCGTCGAACCACGCCGAGCAGCACCGCTTTGCGCCCGTCGTCGTGCTCGGACAGGTGCAGGGGCTCGCGGGTCTCGAAGACGATCCGCAGACCGCCCATCACCACCGTCCGCGTCTCCTGGTCGATCCGCAGATCGGGAAGCGCCGCCAGCAGGTCGTCGTAGGCGTCCGCGAGCACGTCATCCAGATCCGCCACGGCTTGGCGGCGCAGATCGGCCCTCCGCTCCTCGGTCGCCGCCGCGACCGACCCCGCCGCCTGATCCTCCAGCAGCCGCCGCTCGACCGCGTAGGCCGCGTCCGCCAGCGGGTCCTGCTCGCGCCGGGTGCTTTCGAGGTACCGGTCGAGCACCTCCACCACGGCCCTGGCGTTCTGGTGCCGATGTGCCGGGTCCTTCTGCAGGAGGCGGACGACGAGCCTGCCGATCTTCGACGGGACACCGGTGAGAGCGGGCGGCGCCTCGTGCAGGTGCTGACGCTTCAGGTCGCGTTCCAGGGGCCCGTTGAACGGAAGGCGGCCCGTGAAGACCTCGAAGGCCAGCACTCCCAAGGCGTACAGATCCGTCTTCGGACTCCACGACATCGGGCTGTCCCACAGCTCAGGAGCCATGTAGGGCAGCGTTCCCCCGCCGGCGAGCGTGTAGGTCGCGGTCGACTCCGCCAGGTCCCTGGACAACCCGAAATCGGTGATCTTCCAGGTCGTGCCGAACCTGAGCACGTTGCCGGGTTTGAGATCGCGGTGGGAGATCTTCAGCGTTTCGAGCTGCACCAGACCCAGCGCGATCTGCCGCACCACGTCGACTCCCGCGTCGATGCCGAACGGACCTCGCGTCAACGTCTTGGCCAGCGACTCGTCCGCGAGCGGCATCACGATCAGCAGATCGTCGTCCAGGAAACGGTAACCGAGGGGCAGCACCAGATTGGTCGTGTCGCCGCCGGACCGCATCAGCCGTTCGACGATCTCCGCTTCCCGGCCGCGCTGCCTCTCGTGCTTCTCGGCTCGGTGCAGCAGCCGCACGCGCTTGACGGCCACGGCGGTGCCGTCCTCACCGGTGCCGGTGAACACCTGTCCCATGCCACCGCCACCGATCTCGGCACGCTCGTCGAAACTCCACTCCGCACCGGCGTCATCGGTGAAGCTGAACTCGGAACGCATCCGCGACATGATTCCGCACCGAGCTGCCTTCGCCTCAGGCGATCACCTGAATGTCGCAACACGCCTACGAAAGCCGATGCTCACCGGTCGCCGAGCAGCGCGTGCACCGCGTCCGCGATCAACGCGGAAGGCGAGCCCGTGCCGTAGGGCGAGGCGATCTCCCGCAACGCCGCCCGGTGACCCTCCACGTCGTCCAGCCACGGCAACACCGCGTCGCCCACACCCGGACCAGGCGGAACCAACGTCCCGAACGTGCCCTCGATCTCCGGGCGTTCGGTGCTGCGCCGCACCACGACCACGGGCCGCTTCAGCACGCTCACCTCCTCCTGGATCCCGCCGGAATCCGACACGACCACGGCCGAACCGTGCGCCAGGGCCAGGAACGTCCGGTACGGCTGGGGTTCGATCACCTGCAGGCCGTGCAGCAGGCCGTCGAGCCCGAACGCGGCGACCCGGCCGGCGGTGCGCGGGTGCAGCGGCAGCACGACCGGGAGCGGCAACTCGCCGAGTTCGCGCAGGATCGTCGAGAGGTTGTGCGCGTCGTCGACGTTCTCCGGCCGGTGGATGGTCGCCAGCACGTAGCGGTCGCGCTTCAGGCCCAGGTCGGCCAGTGCGGTGTCTTCTTCTTTCGCGGTGGGCAACGCGTGGGCCAGCGCCTCGACGACGGTGTTGCCGGTGACCGCGACCCGGTCGTCCGCGACGCCTTCGGCGAGAAGGTTGTGGCGGTTCAACGACGTCGGCGCGCAGCACAGGTCGGAGAGGTGGTCGATGAGCACGCGGTTGTGCTCCTCCGGCATCGCGCGGTCGTAGCTGCGCAGACCCGCTTCCACGTGCACCAGCGGCACGTCGCAGGCGTTGGCCGCCAACGCTCCGGCGAGCGCGGAGGTCGTGTCGCCCTGGACGATCACGGCGGCCGGACGGTCCGCGGCGAACACCTCGTCGACCGCCGCGATCGCGCGGCCGAGCTGGTCGCCGCGGCGCAGGCCGCCGAGCGCCAGTTCGTGGAAAGCGCCTGGTTCCGGCACCTCACGGCGGATCAGCGAGTACATCGAGCGGTCGTAGTGCTGACCGGTGTAGATCATGGTGCACGCGCTGCCGAAGTGGTCGACCAGGGGTGCCAGCTTGATCAGCTCGGGTCTGGTGCCGCACACGATCGTCACGGTGGTGGTTTCCCGCACCGCGGCAAGGTACTTCATCGATCCCGTTGTGCCGCCGTCATTCACTCGAAAGCGTTGCTTGGGCTATCGCTCGAAAGTGTTGCGGCAGAGGCGTGTCGTACTGTCCCGCCCATGTCCGGTCATCTGGCTCTTGCGGTGTCGACTGTCCTTTACGGGCTGGGGATAGTCGCCCAGACCGTCGCCGCGCGCAGGGCCGACGAACGTCCGGGCACCGGCGTGGGACTGCTCGCGCGCCTGGCCTCGGATCGGTTGTACCTGCTGGGTTTCAGCGGTCAGGTCGGCGGATTCCTGTTCGCGTTCCTCGCCCGCGAGTCGCTGCCGCTCTACCTGGTGCAGGCCGGGTCGTCGTGCGCGGTCGGCGTGGCGGCGGTGATCGGCGTGCTGCTGCTGGGCTGGCGGATCCGGCGCGTCGAGATCGCGGTCCTGGTCGTGATGGCGTGCGGGCTGCTGTTGCTGACGGGTGCCGCGGCGCCGTCCACGGCGCACGAACTTCCTTTGCTGCCAGCGGTGATCGTGCTCGGCCTGCTGACGCTGGCGGTGCTGCCGCTGGCCCGCGTGTTCAGGGGCGCGGTCCCGCTGCTGGCCGGCATCGCCTATGCCGTGGTGGCCGTGGCCGCGCGGACGGTGTCCGGAAAGCCGTTGCTGGAACTGGTGCTGCACCCGCTGACCTGGGTGATGGTGATCGCGGCGTTCGTCGGGCAGGCCTGTCTGGCCACGGCGTTGCAGCGGGGTTCGGCCACGTCCGCGGTGGCGTCGATGGACGCGACGACCGTGGTGATCAGCTCGGTCGCGGGTCTCGCGCTGATGGGTGACCGGATCGCGCCGGGCCGCGAGTGGTGGGTCGGGCTGGGCGTGCTGCTGGTGGTGAGCGGCGTGCTGGTGCTCGGCCGCGTGTCCAAGCCCGCACCTGAGCTCGTGACGGCGGACCGGTGAAGCCCGTCGCCAGCGTGTCGCTGGACCTCGACAACCTCTGGGCGTACCTGAAGACGCACGGCGACCCGCGTTGGGAGCACCGGCCGAGCTTCCTGCCGTCCGCCGTGCCCCGGTTGCTGGACGTCTTCGGCGAACAGCGGTTGACCACAACGGTTTTCGTCGTCGGCGCGGACGCGGAACGCGACGACGGCGCCGCGGCCGTCGCGGCGATCACCGCCGCCGGGCACGAGGTGGCAAACCACTCGTTCCGGCACGAGCCGTGGCTGCACAGGTACTCCGACACCGAGCTCGAAGCCGAGATCGTGCGCGCGGAAGAAGCGATCGTCGCCGCCGGCGCACCGCGACCCGTCGGGTTCCGCGGTCCTGGTTACAGCGTCACGCCGCAGCTGCTCGACCTGTTGGGCCGGCGCGGATACCGCTACGACGCGAGCGTGCTGCCGACGTGGATCGGACCGCTCGCCCGCGCGTACCACAACCGGACGGCAGGCTCGACCGACGGCGGCGAGGACCTGTTCGGCGGGTTCGGCCGGGTGCGCGCGCCGAACAAGGCGTATCGCTGGCGTGCCAACGGTTTGGTCGAGTTGCCGGTGACCACCATGCCATTGCTCAGAGTGCCGATCCACGGCGCGTACCTGTTGCAACTCCACCAGATCTCGCCACGGCTGGCGCGCGGGTACTTCCGCGCGGCATTGCGGTTGTGCCTGCTCAGGAACGTGTCCCCGTCACTGCTGCTGCACCCGACCGACGTGCTGACGGCCGCCGAGGCGCCCGGCATGGAGTTCTTCCCCGGCATGGCGGTGCCCGGCGCCGAGAAGATCGCGCTGCTGGAGTGGGTGTTGTCCCTGCTGCGCAAGCACTTCGACGTGGTCGGCACCGGCGAGCACGTCGCGCGCGTGGCGGTTTCCGGTCTGCGCGAACGGGATCCCGTCGCATGTGGCTGACCTCCCTGCTGCGCGTGCTCGCCTGCGCGACGGTGGCGCTGGCCCCGCTGGAGGGTTATCTGCTGCAGGTGCACGGTCAGCTGGCCAAGGCCGTGCCCGCCGCGTTGATCGCCGTGTGGCTGATTTCGCTGGTGCGCCACCGGAGATTGCCCGCGCCGCACCCGTTGCACCTGCTGCTGGCGTTGCTGGCGGTGGTGCTGCTCACCACGTCCGCGATCCACGTGGCCGAGCCGTTCACGCTCGAATACCTGGTGCGCTGGCTGCCGTTCCTGGTGATCACGGTGGTGCTCGCCGACGTGGCCGCGCGCGAGGTCCCGGTACGAGCCTTGCTAGCGGCGTGCGTCGCCGGCGCGGTCGTGGCGGCGGCCGGCGGGTTGATCAGCCTGTTCGGTGGCGAGCTGCGCGCGACCGGTCCGCTGGAGGATCCCAACGACCTGGCGTTCTTCCTGGTCGGGGCGCTGCCGTTGCTGGTGGCGCTGCCGGGCCGATCGCGGATCGTGTTGTTGCTGCTGGGCGCGGTGCTGGTGGCGGGGACGGCGGCGACGTTCTCCCGCGGCGGTGGCATCGCGCTGGCCTGTGCCCTGGCGTGGTTGATCGCGCGGCGGGCACTGCCGGTGCGCGCGGTGGTCGTCACCGCCGCCGTCGCGGGCGTGGCGGCGCTGGTGTTCGCCGGGGTGGCCCAGGCCGAGCTGGCGCGGGCGTTCCAGGAGAAGAGCCACATCGCCGGCACCAACGCCGACACCAGAATGCTGCGCTGGCAGGCGGCCGCGCGCATGCTGGCCGACTCGCCGGTGGTCGGCGTCGGGCCCGGCGGGTTTCGCCAGGAGTACGCGGCGGCGTCGCACAACGCGGAGCTCGACGAGCAGACCCCGGTGGCGCACAACCTCTTCCTGGAGGTGGCCGCGGAACTGGGGTTGCCGGGGTTCGCGGTGCTGATCGGGTTGGTCGCGATCGGGTTCGTGGCGAGCGAACGGGCCTTGCGCGCCACGACCGGCCGACATGAGGCGGTGCCGCTCGCCTTGCCGGTCACGACCGTGTCCGTCGCAGGCGAGCGAGCGTCGCGGTCCGTTCCTGGTCGACGTGAGGCAGTGGCGGTGCAGGCGGCCCTGATCGCCGTGCTGGTCGCGTCGATCTTCCTGTCCGAGCAGTACTACCTGCCCCTGTGGCAGCTCGTCGCGATCGCCGTCGCGATCGAGGTGCGGGCACGGAAGGAGGGTCGATGCGCGTTCTCCACGTGATCAGCGAGATGGGGGCGGGCGGTGCGGAGGCGCTCGTGGCCGGCATGGCGCCCGCGGGTTCCGACGTCGGCTGGGAGTCGGCGGTGGCGAGCGGTGGTGGCTTCCGCGCCGACGCCGTGGCGGCCGCCGGTGTGCCCACGTTCGAGGTGCCCGTTGCTCGCAGGTCCGCAACGGGCGTGCTGCGTGCGGCGTGGGCGACGCGCAGAGCGGTGCGCCGGTTCCGGCCCGATGTCGTTTTGGCGCACAACGTGTCCGCGAGTCTGGTCGCCCGGATCGCGGCTCCCCGGCGGCCTCTGGTGACGGTGTTCCACGGGGTTGCCGAGGCCGACGTCGCCGGTGCCGTTCGGGTGTTGCGTCGTGTGTCGGACGCTGTTGTCGCCGTCGCGTCGGCTTCGGGCTCGCGGTTGCTGGACGCCGGACTGGGCTCGGTGGTGGTGATCCCCAACGCGGTCTTCCCCTCACTTCCCCAGACCGACCGCGCGACCGTGCGGAAGGCGCTCGGAACCGGTCCGGACGTGCCCGTCGCGCTGTGCCCGGCCCGGCTGGAACCGCAGAAGCGTCACGACGTGCTCCTCGACGCGTGGGCGCAGGTTCCCGGCGACGCCGAGCTGTGGCTGGCCGGCGACGGCGGCCTGCGGGCGGAGCTGGAAGCCCGCAAGCCTGCCAGGGTCCGGTTCCTGGGGACCCGCACCGACGTTCGCGATCTCCTGGAGGCGGCGGACGTCACCGTGCTCACCAGCGACTGGGAGGGCATGCCGATCGCGCTGCTCGAGTCGCTGGCCGCGGAACGCCCGATCGTCGCGACCGACGTGGACGGCGTGCGGGAGGTGCTGTCCGGTGGCGGCGGCGTCCTGGTTCCGCGCCGCGACCCCGCTTCGGCGGCAAAAGCATTGCGCGGCTTGCTCTATTCGCCGGTCGCCCGCGCGGTAGCCACCTCGCACGACGGCTCGGCTGACGCGCACGCGTTGATGAAGTCCTACGACGAACTCCTCCGTACCGTCCTGGAGGGACGATGAAGGTTTCCAGAGCCGTTCTGGAAGGCGTGCTGGCCGCCATCGCGGTCGGTGCGCTCGTGCTGCTGGCGGTGTCGCTGCGCGGCGCCGAGAGCGAAGGCAGGCTGGCCCTGCTGGCCACACCGTCCACACCGGACAGTGCCCAGTTCGGCGAGGTCACCTCCCTGGCCGCGCCGGCCGTGGTGCAACTGGTCCGCAGCCCCTCGGTTCTGGACGCGGCCGCCGAAGCAGCCGGCACCACACCGGACCGCCTGGCCGACGCCATCGCCGTCGAACTGGTCCCCGCGTCCGGCGTGGCCCGCATCTCCGTGCGCGCCGACTCGGCCGACCACGCCGCCGCGGCGGTCACCGCGGTCGCCAGGGCCGTGATCGACGCCGACCTGCTCGCCCCCGCCGCACGCTTCCGCCTGGTCGACCCCCGCCCCGAGACCACGTCGGTGAAGCCGGACTGGCGTCTGGCCTCCGGTCTCGCGCTGGTCGCCGCGGTGATCGCGGGAGTGGCCATGTTCGCCCTGCGACGCCTGCGCGGCAACCCGGTCCGCGCCGCCCTCGCGACCGCGGGCATCGGTCACCCCGTCGTCGTCGCACATGACGACGACCCCGCGTTGATGGAACGGCTCACGGCGTTGTGCGCGGCGGCGGCACGTCCGGTGCGGGTGCTGCCGGTCAGCCCGGAACTGGCTGAGCGCGCGGAGGAACTGGCGCGGACGTTGCCCGACAAGGCTTCCGAGCCCGCGGACGGCACGGCGGTGATCGCGGTGGCGGCGAACGACCGCGAGCGGCGCAACGACCTCGCGACGGCTCTCGCGGTGCTGCCGGCGTCTTCTGTGGTGGTGGCGGTGGTGCTTGCATGATCACCGCGGTGCTTTCCGATCTCGCAACGCCTCCAACCGTCGCGTCGAACCCGGTGGAGGTGGCGGCGTGATCACCACGACCAACCGCGCGGGTCTCGTCAAGACCGGCCTCGTCGCCCTGACCGCCCTCGCCGGCACCATCAGTGCCGTCCGCGCCCTGAAGCCGTCGTGGGAGACCCCGCTCCCCACCGAGGCGAACCTGCCAGAAGAGCGCATGCAGGACTTCCGCGACGCGCTCTACGTCCCCATCCGCGAGTTTCTCAACGGTGGCAACCCGTACGACCCGGCCGTGATGTTCGCGCACTGGCCGGTGCGCCAGAACTTCAACCTCTACCAGCCCTACCACCTGGTGCTGCACCTGCCGTTCGCGCTGCCGGACTACCGGGTCGGCGCGGTGGCGTTCGCGCTGGCCTGCCTGGTGCTGCTGATCGCCCTCGCCGTCATGGCCTCGACCAGGGCACGACTGCCGCTCGTCGCCGGAACCGTCGTGATCAGCACGCTGCTGGTGACCAGTCAGGTCGGCAAGGCACAGCTGTACGTCGGGCAGGTCAACCCGCTGATCGCGGTCGGCGCGGCCGGGGCGTTGCTGTTGCGCACGAAGAACCCCGGCTGGGCGTCGGCCGCACTGGCACTGGCCTGGCTGAAGCCGCAGTTCGGACTTCCGCTGGCACTGCTGATGTTCGTCCGGGGTGACCGGAAGGTCGCGCTCCTGGGCACCGGGATCGCGGCCGCGGCCAGCCTGCCCGTGGCGGCGCTCCTGGTCGTGCGCGGCGGCGGAGCAGGCCCGTTCCTCGACGTGATCTCCCGCAACCTCGAATGGGCCAGCCACACCGGTTACGGCGCGGTCGACTCGATGACCGCACAACGCGTCGACCTGCCGGCGGTGTTCTTCCGCACCACGGGATGGCTGCCGCCCGCGGCGGAACTCCTGGCGCTGTGCGGCGTTCTCACCGCGACCGCGCTGCTGGCACGCAGGCTCGACCGGCACGAGCAGGGATCCGCGGCGGCGGACGTGTTGACATGCCTCGGCATCGTGGTCGCGCTGGTGCACCAGCCGGGTGACGTGCTGATCGCCGTGCCGGCTCTCACGGCGCTCGCTGTCAAAACCTACCGCCGGCGCAACGAGAAGCACTGGCGGTGGGCAGGCGCGGCGACCCTGCTGCTCCTGGTTCCGTTCGCGCACCTGTACTTCGTCGACACAGCGGTCAAAACCCTCCTGAGCGCGCGAGCCGCGGTCACACTGGACGGAGTGGCTGTCGTCGCGGCCTGGCTGGTGCTCGCGGTGTTCGCGGCGAAGCTCACCCGGCGCACCGCATGACGGACGTGGCGGTGCGGGGCTCGTTGTGGCTCTTCGCGGTCAACCTGGTCAGCAAGAGCAGCCAGATCGTCGTGACGCTGGCGCTCGCCCTGTTCCTCACCGAGGCCGACCTCGGCGCGGTGGCGCTGGTCGTGTCGGTGGTCAACATCGGCCAGGTCGTCCAGGCGATGGGCGTCTACGACATCGTCAGCCGCACCGCCCTGGACCCGGCCAAAACGGCGGGAACCGTGCTCACCATGAGCATCGCGGCGGGAACGCTGCTCGCCGCCACGCTCATCGCCACCGCTGGCCCGATCACCGAGGCTCTCGGCGCGCCTGACGCAGATCAGATGTTGCGGCTCGCCGCGCTCACCCTGCCGTTCACGGCGGCGGGCGGGGTGCAGATGGCGTTGATGCACCGCAACCTCGATTTCCGCCGGCGCATGCTCCCCGACGCGGGCGGCATGCTGCTCGGTGCCATCACCACCGTGTCGCTCGCGGCCACCGGAACGGGCCCCACGGCGCTCGTCCTCGGTCTGCTGTGCACGGCCGTGGCACAACCGATCCTCGCCGCCGTGGCCGGTGCGCGGATCCGCCCCACCTGGGACGAGGAAGCCGCGACCGAAGCGGCTCGATGGATCGCGGTGGTGGGGCCCGGCGCGTTGATCGCCGTGCTGCTGATCAACGTCGACTACCTCGCCATCGGGCACGTGCTCGGGCCGGAAGCCGTCGGCGGGTACTCGCTCGCGTTCAGGATCGCCTGGGTCCCGTACATCATGGTCGCGGTCGTGCTGGGTGGCGTGCTGTTCCCGGTCTGCGCCGACCTCATCCGCAACGGCCGCCGCGACGAGCTCCCGTTGTACCGCTTCACCGTGGCGACCATGGTGATCACCGGCGGCCTGTACGTCACCGTCGCGCTGCTGTCGCAAGGCATTGTCGTCCTCGGCGAGCAATGGGCGTCGGCCACGAAAACCCTCGTCCTGCTGTGCGGCTACGGACTCGGGCTGAGCCTGCTGCACGTCTGGTACCAGGTGATCAGGGCCGCCGGCCACGCCCGCCAGTACCTCGCTCTCGAAGCCGCCCACCTCGTCACGCTGCTGACCGCGCTGGCGTTCACCACCCGGCACGGCGTCGAAGCCGTCGCCGTCACCCAGCTGACGGTCGTGTGGCTGCTGGTCCCGGCGACCTGGCTGGTGCTGGCCCGCAACGGCCTCGCGTTCCCCCTCCCCCGGCTCGCCCGCACGGCGGCGAGCGTGGTGGCCGGCGGGCTCCTCAGCCTGGGCTTGAGCGAACTCCTGCCGGACACGACCACCGTCGCCGGTCTCGCCGCCACCGGCCTGCTGCTGCTGGCCGCCTACTGCGCCATCGCACTACCTGCGAACCGCACCGTCCTCATCGGACTCAAGGAGCGCGCGTGAAGGTCGTCCACGTGACGCAACCGGTCGAGGCCGGAGTCGCTGTCGTGGTGCTGGCACTGGCCAAAGCCCAGCAACAACGGGGATGGGAGGTCACCATCGCCTGTCCACCGGGCTGGCTGGCTGACGAAGCCCGCACCAGCGGAATCCCGGTCCACCTCTGGCACGCGACCCGCTCCCCCGGTCCTCGCACCGCACGAGAACTCCTGGATCTGCGCAAGGCCCTCCGCAAGCTGCAACCGGACCTCGTGCACCTGCACAGCTCCAAAGCCGGGCTCGGCAGGCTCGTCACCAGGGGCAAGACCCCCACCGTCTTCCAGCCGCACCTGTGGTCGTTCCGCATCGCCGAAGGACTGCTGAGCCGCGTTTGCCGACGTTGGGAAGCGCTGGCCTCCCGCTGGACCCACCTGCTCGTGTGCGTCAGCGACGACGAGCTCAAAGCCGGTCGCGGCGCAGGCGTGACAGCACCAGCCGCGGTCGTCTGCAACGGCGTCGACACCCAACAGTTGCACCCCGAACCCAAAGAAGACGACACACCCACGGCGGTGTGCGTCGGCCGGGTAGCCCGCCAAAAGGGCCAGGACCTGCTGCTCCAAGCCTGGCCGCAGGTGCTGGCAGCCGTGCCGGACGCCCAACTCCTGATCGTCGGTGACGGCCCGATGGCCGCAACGCTCCAAGCCACCAAGCATCCACAGGTGCACTGGCTCGGACACAGCGACACCGTGGCCGACTTCTACGCCAAAGCAGACGTCGTCGTCCTGCCCTCACGCGCCGAAGGCATGGCGTTGGTGCCGCTGGAAGCAATGGCCTGCGGACGATCGGTGATCGCGTTCGAGGTGGAAGGCGTGCGGCAAAGCCTCGGCGACGCCGGCGAAGTAGTGCCCAAGAACGACACGAAAGCCCTGGCGCAAGCGATTGCGCTCAGGCTGGCGGACCCCGAGCTCGCAGGCGCGGAAGGCAAACGCGGGCGGCTCAGGGCCGAGACCCTCTTCGACCGCGACCGCATGACCGACCAGCTCGTGGCTCTCAGCCGGAACCTGGTCTCCACGGAAGGACGACGATGACACGGATCGCCTACCTGCTCACCCAGGACAGCGGCGGGCCGGTGGACGTCACGGTGCGCCTGGCCGCCGCGCTCGCCAAGTCCGGCGACGCCGACGTGCGCGTGTTCGGCCCACGGCCCCGGCGCGGCGCCGAGCTCGTCGACCCGTACCTGGAGGAGATCCTCGTCCCCCGCAAGGGCGACCTGCGGGCGGCGCGGCAGGCGCGCGCCGCGATCAGGGCGTGGCGGCCGGACGTGGTGCACGCCCAGGACCGGAGAGCCGGACTGGTCTGCGCGCCCCTCGCGACCACCGGCACCAAGATCGCGCACACCTATCACGGCGTGCCGGACGACGTGGGTGAGCAGTGGTTCCGCAACGTGCGAGGCGCGGAACCACCACCGGCCTACACACGGGCCGTGCTCGCCGCCGACGCCGCCGTCGCCCGTGTCGTGCACCGGACCGTTGTGCCCGCCAGGGAGATGGGACGGTTCCTGCGCGAACGGCTGTACGTGCCGCCCCACCGCATGACGCACATCGACAACTGCGTCGACGTCGGCGCCGCGAACCCACCAGAAGGTCCGATCCGCAAACTGGTGTTCGTGGGCCTGCTCGTCGAGCGCAAAGGTTTGCTGACCCTGTTGGACGCGCTGGAAACCACGATGCCGGAGGACGCGACGCTCACGGTCGTCGGCGACGGTCCACTGAGGACGCAGGCCGAGGGCAGGGCGGTCCGCCGGGGAATCGCGAACCGGGTGCGGTTCCTGGGCTTCCGCACCGACGTCCCCGAGCTGCTGCTGGAGCACGACGCACTGGTGTTGCCGTCCACAATGGAACAGCAACCGCTCGTGGTCGCGGAGGCCATGGCGGCGGGCAAACCCGTGGTCGCGACGGACACCGGCGGTGTGGCGGACATGCTGGGCATTCCCGGCTCCGACTGCCCGCGTCCCGGCGACGTGGCCGCCCTCGCCGCGAAGCTCAGCGGCCTGTTCCACGACCCCGACCCCGCCGAGACAGGCGAGAAGCTGGCGATCAGGGCACGCGAGCGGTTCACGGCGGAGGTGTGCGCGCGGCGTCACCTCGACCTGTACCGCAAGCTCACCGCCTCAGGGAGCTGACTAGCACGGCGGCATCGGCGGCGGGCAGGTCCAGCTCCGGCGGGGCCGGCTCGCCCCGCATCGTGAACAGGCCCGCTGGCGGGGTCAGCCGCACGGCGGCCTTCGTCGGGTTCACAGCCACCCAGCCGCCGGTGAAGAGCCGTGTCCACACCCCGGACGGCATGCGGTTGGCCGTCTCCCTGGCCTCACCGAGCCGCGCGTCCTGGTACAGCGACCAGTACGGGCTCTTGTAGTCGGGGTTCGCCCTGGTCCAGCACGTGTGCGGGCTCGCGAGCAGCGCGGCGGACGCGTACCCGACGCGTTCCTCCTGCTCCGTCTTCGTGTGCGTGATCAGCAGCAGCCACGACTCGCCGAGCGCGGCCTGGGCGCGCTGCTCCTTGAACTGGTTGCCCTGGAACGTGATCAGCTCGCCGGTGCCGTCGTCGCCGCGCAGACCGAAGTTCTCCTCCATCGCGCCCGCGTACCGCGAGTGCGCCGACCACCGGCCCGGCGTCAGCTGCGACTCGGACACGTTGGGCACCAGCATCTTCCCGGACTTCTCCAGGGCGTCGCCCGCGAGCGCGAGCAGGCCGTCGAGGCCGTCGCGCAGCAGCCGGTCGGTCGCCGCGGCGTCGGCGGTGCCCTTCAGCACGGCCGGCGAGTAGTACTTGAGCGAGGTGAAGTCGTTGTCCGCCAGCACCCCGTCCCAGCCCTCGCGGAGCACCTCACCGACCACGGCGTCCGTCCACGCCTGCTGGTAGGCCTTGTCCCACACGGCCATCTGCCAGTGCTTCGGGTAGCCGGTCCACTCGATGCGCTTCCCGGCCGTGTCCAGGGCGAACCACTCGGGATGCTGCTGTTCCGCCGCGACGAACCCGACCCCGGTGGGCAGGTACTTGGCGTCCCGGCCGCTCTCGACAGCTCCCGAGTAGTTGCGGGAGCTGGAGAAGTCCTTGTACACCAGGACCTTCACTTTGCGGTTCAGCTCGTGGATCTTGCGCATGGCCGCCGTCTCCCACGCGTTGAGCACCACGACGTCGTAGTGCTCGGCGGCGGCCCTGATCTCCCACTGCGCCGGCGAGTCGCCGATCCCGTACCACCACGCGCAGGGCGCGAGGGGCCGCGGCGCCGGGCCGGTGATGATGGGCTCGGACGCCGCGCCGACCGAACAGGCGGCGGTCGTGCACAACACCAGAACGACACCGGTGAATCGTCGGATCAGCGATTTCTGCGGCAACACAACTCACCCGCTGTCATCAGTAGAATCCTCAGGTCCAGCCACAACGACCAATTCGCGATGTAGTAGTTGTCGTATCGAGACCTGTCTGCGATTGAGGTGTCACCGCGCAACCCGTGGACCTGAGCGAGCCCCGTCAGGCCGGTCGGAACGCGATGGCGAGCCCAATATAGCTCGTGAATTGCCGAAAACTCGCGAACGAAACCGGGACGCTCCGGCCGAGGTCCCACCACGCACATGTCCCCGCGCAGGACGTTCCACAACTGGGGCAGCTCGTCCAGCGACGTCCGGCGCAGGAACCGCCCGACCGGACCGACCCGGGAATCGCCCTCGACCGACCACTTGACCTGCGAGTCGTCCTCGCCGGACTGGCGGACGCTGCGGATCTTGTAGAGGACGAACGTGCGGTCGTCCATGCCGACGCGGACCTGGCGGAAGAACAGCGGCCGGCCGCTCTCGACCAGCACCGCGAGCGCGCACAGGCCGATGACCGGCGCGAGCACGACCAGGGCGACCGCCGCGAGCAGCAGGTCGGCCGCGCGCTTGATCCACCAGGTGGGCCTGCTGGTCGGCGCGGTGCCGAGGCGCATCAGCGGGTAGCTGCGCAGCCGTTCGATGCCCGGACCGTCCGGGTGCAGCTCGTACATCCGGGGCACGACGAGCGTCGAGCAGCCCAGTCGGTGAGCCGTGATGGCCGCCTCGACCAGCGGTGAGTCGCGGGTGTGCGAGAACGCGAGCACCACGGTGCCCGCCCGCAGCCTGATGATCGCGTCGGCCAGGTCGCCGTCCACGACCTCCAGGCCGGGGTGGTGGCGGTCCGGATCAGGGCCGGAGTCGGCGAACGCGACCGGTCGCAGCCCGAACTGGGGGTGCTCCAGCATCGTCTTGGCGAGGTTCACGCCGACCTCGCCCGCGCCGACGATGATCGTGCGGTCGCAGCGGTCGAACCGCCGGCGGCACCACCGGCCGAACGCGAACACGCACCACCTGGTCGGCTCGATGACCAGCGCGAACGTGATCATCGCCCACTGCACCGCGACGACCTCGTCAGCGGGTGCGGAGCTGATCAGGCCGATGCCGGTGAGCAGCGCGAACGCCAGCGCGGTGCTCGCCGCGGACCGGGGCAGGTCCTGCAGCCACGACAGCCACAGCCGCCGGCGGTAGACCCGCCAGGTCGCCCTGATCGTGAGCACGGTCGCCGCGATCGCCCCGCTCCAGGTCCACCCGATCCCGCGGTCCAGGCACACCGCCGCGAGCGTGGCGCTGTCGACCAGGACGAGCAGCACCGCGACCGCGTTGACCCGGCTGAGCAGGTCCCGGGCCCGGCGCGGCCGGCCGTGGGGCAGCGGCGGTCGTCGGTGGCCGACCTCCGGCACGTCGTCCGCCTGCAGTGGTGCGGTCTGAACGGCCACCGCCGAGAATCGCCTCATTGAAGATCATCCGATCGAAGGAGTTTTTACAGCGGAACTGCGCGAAAGAGTGAACTTGAGCAATGAAATCATCATTTCGGGTGTCAACATTCCCCCTTTGGTGTTCCAGACGAACGCGGTTGGTGAGGTTTCGACGTAATTCCTGCCCTGAACTTGCCAGGGCCGCCTCAAAGCTTTATCACGCCGTGTCAATAATTCCCTCCACCAACCGTGGACCACCGAAGTGGGGGGTATTGAGTGAGAGTCGACGAACACGGCGTCCGGCATTCTGCCGGGGGCCCGGCAGCGGCCGTGCAGCACGACGTCCGCACGTGCGGCGACATCCACGTCGTCCTCCCCGCCTACAACGAGGCGGCGGCGCTCCCGCCGTTGCTGCGGCGCATCGCCGAGGTCGAGCTCGCCGACCGGATCACGGTCTGGGTGGTCGACGACGGCTCGTCCGACGGCACCGGTGACTGCGCGGCCGGGGTGCGCGGGCTCGACGTCCGGCTGGTGCGCCACCCGGTGAACCTCGGGCTCGGCCAGGCCGTCCAATCAGGACTGCGGGCGGTGCTCGCGCAGGCCGCGCCCGACGACGTCGCGATCGTCATGGACGCCGACGACACCCACGACCCGGACGTGATTCCCGCGCTGCTCAAGGAGATCTCCAACGGCGCGGACGTCGTGATCTGCTCCCGGTTCGTCGAGGGCGGCGACGACTCGACGGCGCCGCGGTGGCGCCGGGTGCTCTCCCGCGGCGCGACCGCCGTCTTCAGCCGCGTGGTGCGGTTCGAGGGCGTCCAGGACTTCACCAGCGGGTTCCGCGCCTACCGGGTGAGCCTGCTCAACCGGGCCGCCGCGCACTGGGGCGAACGGCTGGTCGAGGAACGCGGCTTCGCCTGCATGGTCGAGCTCCTGATGAAGCTCCGGCACTGCGCGCCGGTGGTCACCGAGATCCCGCTGAAGCTGCGCTACGACCGCAAGCCCAGCCCCAGCAAGCTCAAGCTCGGCCGCACGCTGATGCAGTACCTGCGCCTGCTCACGCGTGATCGGCTCACGCCCGTTCCCTACCGGAAGCTCTGATGACACCCCGAGTTGTCGTAATCGGCGGGGGCATCTGCGGCCTCGCCACCGCACACCGGCTCGTCCGCGCCGGCGTGGCCGTCACGCTGCTCGAGGCGAGCGACCAGCTCGGCGGCCTCGGCACGTTCTTCTCCTCGCGCGGCCGCTCGGTCGAGCGCTTCTACCACTGCGTGATGCCGACCGACTCGGCCCTGCTCGCGCTGCTGGACGAGGTCGGCGCGCGCGAGAGCGTCGGCTGGCGGCCCACCCGGATGGGCATGATCGTCGACGGCGTGCACCGCCCGTTCAACTCCGCGCTGGACCTGCTGCGGTTCCGGCCGCTGAGTCTGGTGAACCGGATCCGGTTCGGCGTGATCTCGGTGCTGCTGCGCAGGCTCGGCAAGGGCAAGGACCTCGACCTGATGCGCACCGAGGACTGGTTGCGCGGCCTGTACGGGGACGAGGTCTGGAGCCTGCTGCTCGCCCCGATGTTCGGCGCCAAGTTCGGCTCGGCGTTCGGCGACGTGCCCGCCCTGTACCTCTGGGAGCGGCTCGGCCGGGAGAGCAACAAGTCCGTCCGGGGCTATCCGAGCGGCGGCTACAAGAGCGTGATCGACGCCCTGCGCGCGGCCATCGAGGCGGGCGGCGGCGAGGTCCGCACCAACGCCGCCGTGCGCCTGCTGGAAGCCGGACCGGACCGCGCCCTGGTCACGTTGTCCGACGGCGAGACGATCGAGGCGGACCACGTGGTCTCCACGGTCCCGCTGCCGGCGTTGCGGGCCATCGCGGACGCCGACCTGGCACCGCGGCTGCCCGACGTGCGACTGCCCTACCAGGGTGTCGTCAACACGTTGTTCTTCCTCCGCAAGCCGTTGTCTGGCCACTACTGGGCGCCGGTGCTGCGGTCGGGCACGGAGTTCGACGGCGTGATCGAGATGTCCGCCCTCACCGACACCGAGCTCTACGGCGGACGGCATCTGGTGTACGTCATGCACTACACCGATCGCGAGTCCGCGCTGTACCGCGAGGACGACAGCGCGATCGCCGCCAGGTGGACCGACCAGCTGCTGAGCCTCCACAAAGGACTCAGCCGCGACGACGTCGACGAGGTCCACGTCTTCAAGGCGCCGTTCGTCGAACCGGTCTACCCGCTCGGCTACCTCACCGCGCGACCGGCCGTCGAGGTGCCCGGCACCCGGCTGCTGCTCGCCACCACGGCCCACGTCTACCCGAACGTCACGAGCTGGAACTCGAGCGTCGAGCTCGCCGACTCGGTGGCGGACCGCCTCCTGCACGACATCAGGAGACCATCGACCCAGGAGCACACCGCATGGTCAGCAGAATCGGCGCGGTGATCGCGGCACTCACGATCACCGCGGGCACCCTCGTTTCCTCCCAAGCCGTCCAGGCCGACCCGGCACCGCTGCTGCCCGATCTCCGGCAGGCGCCCGTCGGCTGCCCCGGCGGCTTCCCCGGCAACCCGCTCACGTGCCGCGCCTGGGACGTCTGCATGGTGCGCGACAGCGCGCAGCCCCGCGGCGGGTGCGTGCACTCCGGCGGCCCGATCAGCTCGGTCCGCCTCCGGTTCACCACCTCGATCGACAACATCGGCGACGGCCCGTTGTTGTTGCACGCCCGTCGGTCGAGCGTCAACGAGCCGACGATGAAGGTCCGGCAGGCCATCCAGTCCGGTGTGGACGGATCGGTCCCGCGCTCGTTCGACGAGGCGCAGCGCGACACCCCGGCCGGCGCCTACTACGAACCGGCGGAGACCCACGAACACTGGCACCTGCTCGGCTTCGAGCACTTCCAGCTGCGCAAGCCCGACGGTGAAACCGTGGTGACGGACCGGAAGAACGGCTTCTGCCTCGGCGACCGCTACGAGTTGGACGACGAGCTCGACCACCGGCCCGGTGACCCGGCGAGTCCGACCGGTCTCCTCGCACAGAGCCTGAACGGTCACATGTGCGAGCACCACAACCCGGCGGCGCTGAACGTGATGTTCGGGATCTCCGTCGGGTCCGGTGACGACTACAAGCACGAGGTCGACTTCCAGTGGCTGGAGCTGACCCACGTACCGTCCGGTGTGTACGACGTGGTCAACATCGTGAACTCGGACCGGATGCTGCTCGAGAAGAGCTACGACAACAACGCGTCGTCGATCGCGATCCACCTGCAGTGGCCGCGGGGCGCGACCGCGGCGCCGTCTCCGATCGAGGCCGCGCCGACCGTGCGCCTCATCCGCAGCTGTCCCGGCAAGGTCCGCTGCGCGGAGTCGCTGGGTTAGCGCAATTCACCGCACGAACAACAGGGGTGCCCGCCGCGCGGGCACCCCTGTTGTTCGTTTCGGGACCCCCTATCACGCAGGTCACTAAAAACACAATCCTAACTCTGCGAAACCGAAAGCGATCACGCATAGCACGCGTGCAGGCAGTCGCGCAATTCCATCCGACAAACATCAAACTTTCAACCAAGTCAATAGGCCGAGCGGTGCAATATTGATCACAGCGCGAGAGTGCACGCGCTACCCCACTGGCTCTTGACCAGGCCAGGTACCGGGTTGAGAGAATTCACGTCGCGATTCCACCCCAACAGGACAGGGATCAACCTGTTTCCCCGGCCAAACAGGAGCACCCCATCTTGAGTGCGGCAAACGTCTCACTACGCGATTTCGCCGTCGGCCAACTACACAACCTATTACGCGCCGTTGGATTGGCAAAGTCCGCGGACCGATCCACAAAACTGCTGGGTGAGGCATTAGGGCCGGGCTGTTTGCGACCGCTTTCGGCAGCCCCCTATTGGCCGTCGAACGTGGCCGACGATCACACGCCTGTCGAGTTCTCGGTGGCATTGGCCCAGAACGAACCCCCGGCGGTGCGCATGATCGTCGAGTCGATCGCGGAGCAGCCGGGCCGGCGGGCGAACCTCGCCGCGGCGCTGAGCGTCCTCGACCGGCTGTCCACACAGCACCAGCTGGACCTGCGGCGGCTCGACGTGGTGCGCGACCTGTTCCTGCCCGCGGATCCCCAGGGGGACTTCGCGTTCTGGTACGCGCTGATCGTCCAGCAGAACGCGGCGCCCGCGATCAAGGTCTACCTCAACCCCGAGGTGCGCGGCCGTGCCCACGCGAACACTCTGGTCAGCACGGCACTCGACCGCCTCGGACTCGGCGCGGCCTACCCCACCGTGGTCCAGCACGCGTTGCGGCGCGAGGGGCTCGACCGGTTCTCCTTCTTCGCCCTCGACCTCATGGACGAACAGCGGGCGCGCGTGAAGACCTACGTGTCGCACGACGACGCCGAGACCGAGGACGTGGTGCGCGCGGCCTCCGCCGCACCCGACGTGGACCTGGGTCTGCTGGCGGACGTGGTCAAGCTGGCGTGCGGCGGCACGGGACCGTTCACCCGGCGCCCGCTCATGTCCAGCTACAACTTCCTGGCCGGCGACACCGACCGGCCGAGCGGCTATTCCCTCTACATCCCCGTGCGGGACTACGTGCAGGACGACCTGGAAGCGTGTGAGAGGGTTCTCACGATCATGACCAGGTGCGGGCTCGACACGACTCCTTTCGTGCTGGCGCTGGCGAGCATCGTGCGCCGGCCGCTGGGCGAGGGGGTCGGTCTGATCGCCCACGTGTCGCTGCGCCTGGGCAAACCTCGACCTGGAGTGACGGTGTACCTGTCGTCGGAGGCGTACGACGTCACACCACCACGAACAACAGCCATGTCGAGCTAGGAAGGCGTGCCGTGGAGCCCTACCGGATCAAGGTCGTCGAGCCCATCCCCATCACCACCCGCGACTACCGGGAACGCAGGTACGCCGAAGGCGGGTACAACCAGTTCAACCTCACCGCCGACGACGTCACGATCGACCTGCTGAGCGACTCCGGCACGGGCGCCCTCTCGGCGGAGCAGCAGGCGGCCGGCATGCGCGGTGACGAGACCTACGCCGGTGCGCGGTCGTGGTTCCGGTTCCGCGAGGTGGTCGAGGAGCTCACCGGCTTCGACCACATCTTCCCGGTGCACCAAGGCCGTGCCGCGGAACGGATCCTGTTCACCGCGTTGCTCAAGCCCGGCCAGATCTCCATCAGCAACACGCACTTCGACACGACCCGCGCGAACGTGGAGATCGCCGGCGGCGTGGTGCGCGACCTCCCCTGCCCCGAGGCGAAGGACCTCGACAGCGACGAGCCGTTCAAGGGCAACATCGACCTCGTCGCTCTCGAAGAAGCGCTGAGCGGACCGGACGACGTCGGCCTGGTGCTCATGACGATCACCAACAACGGCGGTGGCGGTCAACCCGTCTCGATGGCGAACCTCAAGAAGGCGAGCAAGTTGTGCCGCAAGCACGGGGTGCCGTTCATCCTCGACGCGGCCCGGTTCGCCGAGAACGCCTGGCTCGTCACGCAACGCGAAGAGAAGTACCGCGGCCACAGCCCGCGTGAGGTCGCGAAGAAGGCGTTCCGGCTGGCCGACGGCTGCGTGGTCAGCCTGAAGAAGGACGGCATCGTCCACATCGGAGGGATGCTCGCCCTCAACGACACCGAGCTGGCCAAGCGGTGCGAGCTCCTGCTGATCGCCACCGAGGGTTTCCGCACCTACGGCGGACTTTCCGGCCGCGACCTCGACATGTGCGCGCAGGGCCTGATGGAGGTCACCGACCCGCTGTACCTGCGTGAGCGCGCGGAGGCCACCGAGTACCTCGCCGAGTGCGCGCGCCAGGCCGGAGTGGACAGTGTGCGGCCGACTGGCGTACACGCCGTGTACCTCAACGCGGGCAAGCTGTTGCCGCACATCCCGCCGCACCGGTTCACCGGCCACGCGCTGGCCTCGGAGCTGTACCTCGCGGGCGGAATCCGTTGTGCCGAACTGGGTTCGCTCTACCTCGGAGAGATTACCGAAGACGGCGAGCTGATCACGCCCGCACCGTTCGAGCTGGTGCGCCTGGCGATCCCGCGCCGCGTCTACACCCGCAGCCACCTGGAGTACGTGGCCGAGACGCTCGCGGGGATCGCCAAGAACCCCGAGCGGGTCCCCGGTTACCGGCTCACCGAGGCACCCGCCATGCTGCGACCGTTCCGCTGCCGGTTGGAACAGGTGAAGTAACTAGGCGACCGCGTGGTCGAGTTTGCTCATCGCATGCTCGATCACGCGGGCCAGCACCGTCTTGCACGACTCGCGGTCACGGGCGTCGCACAGCACCAGCGGCACGTTGTCCCCGACGTCGAGCGCGTGCCGCACCTCGTCCTCGCTGTAGGAGTGGCCGCCCTCGAAGCAGTTCACCGCCACCACGAACGGGATCCCGCGGCGTTCGAAGAAGTCGATCGCGCCGAACCCGCCGTCGAGCCTGCGGGTGTCCACCAGGACCACGGCGCCGATCGCCCCGTACGACAGCTCGTCCCACATGAACCAGAAGCGGTCCTGGCCCGGCGTGCCGAACAGGTACAGCACGACCTCGGGGTTGATCGTGATGCGGCCGAAGTCCAACGCGACCGTGG
Source organism: Lentzea alba (assembly GCF_011067745.1). Lineage (GTDB taxonomy): Bacteria > Actinomycetota > Actinomycetes > Mycobacteriales > Pseudonocardiaceae > Lentzea > Lentzea alba. The sequence continues at coordinate 68,034 of NZ_JAAMPJ010000004.1, read as the reverse complement.
TGGTGTTCTTGCCCTCGACGCCGGCGAGGTCGTCGATCTGCGTGCCGGCTTCGGTGAGCAGCTCCTCGGTCCGCAGCGGCGTGATCTCGCTGACCGCACCGACCATCGTCGTCTTGCCCACACCGAAGCCACCCGCCACGACGATCTTCACCGAGGACGGGACGAGCAGCTCTTCTCTGGGCTGCCCAGAATCAAGACGGTCAGATTGCACGGACACCATCTAGCACCTTCTGAAGTAGGTTCAGGTCCGGCGCGGTCGCCATGCGCGACGGATCGCTGGTGATGACGTCGCCGCGTTGGATCAGGTCACTCAGCAACACCTTCGCCACGACGAGCGGCGCGTGCAGGTACGCGGCGACTTCGGCCACGGACAACGGTTTCCGGCACAGTTTGATGATCTCGAGGTGCTCGACGGACAGCGAGCCGGTCTCGGTCGACGTGCGGATCGACCGCACCTGGGTGGCGAGGTTCAGCCTGCCCCACGTCGGCCTGGTGCGGCCGCTCACCAACGCGTAGGGGCGGACCAGCGGGCCCGCCGCCTCGTCGTACCACCAGTCCGAGGAACGCGGGCTCATGACAACCCGAGGGGGTTGGGCATCCGCGGCGACGCCATCGTGCGCGGCGCGGACGACAGGTAGCTGCCCACGCGCTTCACGAGCATGTTCATCTCGTAGGCGATCATGCCCATGTCGGCGTCCTCCTCACCGACGACGGCGAGGCAGGCGCCCTGCCCGGCGGCGGTGACGAACAGGTGCGCGCGTTCCATCTCGACGATGGTCTGGCGGACCTGGCCGCCGCCGAAGTGCCGGCCGGTGCCGCGGGCGAGCGACTGGAACGCCGACGCCATCGCCGAGAGGTGGTCGGAGTCGTCCTTGGACAGTTCGGGTGAGCGGGCGAGCAGCAGTCCGTCCGCGGAGAGCACCACCGCGTGCCTGGCGCCGATGACTCTGGCGACGAGGTCGTCCAGCAACCAGTTGAGCTCGGGGTGCCCGCCGGTCAGGTCGTCGTCCACGAAAGCAGCCTTTCAGTCGTCGGTGTGATCACGGTTCGACGGCGTCGTCGGCCTGGCGGGCAGTACGGGTGCCCTGCTGGAAGGCCGACATGCCGTCGCGGGTTCGTTCCGCCCGTTCCTCGGTGTTGGTCTCGGTGAAGTCGGGCTCGAGCCGGTGGTCGTCGTTCGCGAGCTGCGGCACCAGGTGCTGCTGCCGCCGGCGGCGAGGCAGCTCGGGCCGCGTGTCCTGACGCGTCGCTTCACCTTCCCGGGGGCCTTCGGCGGGCCACGGTTCGGGCTTGCGGTCGGGCTGGCGGTCGGGCACCGGCAACACGCCGACGATGCTCCCGCTGTCGTGGTCCTCGGCCCGGCGGGAGTCCGGGACGTTTCCCACTCCTCCCCCTGCCCAGAACTCGTTCAGTCCCGGCGTGGACCTGGCGTCGAGCACGACGTCCTCGGCCTGCGGGAGGGCGGTCTGCGCGAGCGTCTGCTGCCGGAACGTCGGCTTGGGCATCTGCACGGGTTCCACGGGGTCGGCCACGCCCGCGTCGCCGACGATCAGGTCGGACGGGACCAGCACCAGCGCGATCGTGCCGCCGGTCGGGCACTCGCGCAGCTCGACGTGGATGCCGCGGCGGGCGGCCAGCCGGGCGACGACGAACAGGCCGAGGCGGGACTCGCCGCGCAGTCGCATCGCCTCGAAGTCGGGCGGTGCGGCCAGCATCTTGTTGTGCTGCTCGCGGTCGTCGGGCTTGATGCCGAGACCGTGGTCCTCGATCTCCAGGACGAGACCCTGCGGCACCTCGCTGCTGTGCACCTCGACCTGCGACCGCGGTGAGGAGAACGAGGTCGCGTTGTCGACCAGCTCGGCGATCAGGTGGATCGTGTCCGCGACGGCGGCGCCGACCAGCGCCACCTCCGGCACCGGGTTCACCTTCACGCGGGCGTACTGCTCGGTCTCCGCGACCGCGGCGCGCACGACGTCGAGCATGCGCACGGGCTTGCGCCACTGCCGTCCCGGCTGCTCGCCGGTCAGGATGATCAGGTTCTCGGCGTTGCGCCGCGCGCGGGTGGCGAGGTGGTCGAGCTGGAAGAACGCGTCGAGGTGGTCGGGGTTCTCCTCCTCGCGCTCGAGCTTGTCGAGGATCTTCAGCTGGCGGTGCACCAGACCCTGGTTGCGGCGCGCGATGTCGAGGAAGACCCGGTTCACGCCTTCACGGGTCTGGCTCTCCTTCACCGCCGCGGCGACGGCGGTGTACTGCGCGGCGTTGAACGCGTCGGCCACCTGACCGATCTCGTCGTTGCCGTAGTCCAGCGCGGGCACCTCGGCGGCGACGTCGACGTGCTTGCCCTCGCGCAACCGCTCGACGATGTCCGGCAGCCGTTCGTGCGCGAGCTTGAGCGAGTCGCTCTTCAGGCTGGTGAGCCGGACGATCAACGCCTTGTTGACGAGGCGGCTGGACACCCGGACGGCGACGAAGATGCCCAAGATCACCGCGATCAGCGCGATCAGACTGCCGATCATCACCGTGGTGAACTTGTTCTTGCCGTTGGCCATGGCCACGTTCACGGCACCGTCGGACTGCTCCTGCACCAGCTTGGTCAGCTCGGCGGACACCGCGCGGTCGGCGTTCTCCCAGTCGGTCGCGTTGACCGACTGCCCGATGGGCCGTTCCGCGTTCTGCAGCAGGCGGTTCTCGAGGGTCACCAGCTGCTGCCACTGGGCGCTGGCGACGATCGACTTGAAGTGCTCACGCACGTTCGGCAGGGCGTAGGGCTCGATCGAGTTGAGCGACGACCGGTACGCGCCGACGAGGTAGACGAACTCGCGGTGCTCCTCCGGCGTGAACTTGCCCGCCGCCAGCGCGCCCGCCGCGACCGAACCTGCCCGCGACATCGAGTCGGCGGCCTGGAAGTACTGCACCGCGGCCAGCGCGCCCTGCACCGTCTCCGCGTCCGGCACGATGCGGGCCTGCGTGTTGAACAGTGCGGCACCGGCGTCGAGCACGCTGTTGTAGTAGCGGTAGATCTCGGGCTTGGACGCGGTGCCGGCCTCGAGCGCGGCCCGCTGCTGCGGAAGCTGGTCCAGCAGCCCGTTGAGCTTGCCGATCCCGTCGACGACCTCCTGCGGCGCCTGGGAGGCGAGCTCGGTGAACGCGGCCTTCATCCTGCCGAGGTCCGCGTCGGTGTCCTGCTGCTGCTTGACCAGCGCCGCGGCGTTGGAGCCGGGCTTGCTCAGGCTGGTCATGCTGAGCTCGCGTTCCTTCTGCAGCGACGCGAACGACTGGACGGCCGGGATCGACGCGTCCCGCACACCGGAGGCGACCAGCTGCAGGTAGAGCCCCTCGAACACGGTGTACGACGAGAACAGCGCCCACATGGCCAGAAGGACGATGCTGGGAACGACCACGACACCAGTGAGCCGTGAACGAATTGTCTTGTAATTCGTATCAGGCGCAGTCTTCAGCTTCACAACGCTCCACGACCACCCGAATTGGCGACGGAAAGATAGCACTGCAAGATCAACTCGATCAACAGGCGATGATCTTGGGGTTGCGTAGAGACTACTCAGTCGGATGACCACCGCAACACCCCCTGATGTCGGTTCCGGTCTCATCCCGTGACCTGCGCTTGTCCTGTGTGGGCACGCTCTCGCAGGTAGAACGGTCACCGATGCTTGTTCGGGCACGGACGATGCCCAGCTGGGCTTTCTCCCATCGAACTCGACAAACGCGGAGTTAATCGCGGCCAACTTGACATAGCGCACGAAATCTTCTATTAGAACAACGCATTGCAACCAGGCGTCGCGTTCTGTCACCAGCGGCTTTCAGGGGTTACCGTGACGAAATGGCATCCGTGCACCCGCCCGGCCTGACGAGGTTCCGGACGCACGACCTCCCGGGCCCGCACCGGCTCACCGGGTGGGAGGCGCACAACGCCCGCGCGCTGGTCGGCCTGCGGGCGCTCCCGTTCGGTGACCGGCCGTTCGACGGAACGGAGATCAACCTCACCCTGCCCCGGCTGCGGCTGGCGCGGGTCACCGGATCGCCGCACGCCGTCGAACGGGACGTCCGGCAGATCGCCGAACACCCGGCCGACGGCGTGGTCGTCTACTTCGCCCTGGCCGGTGCGGGGCACTTCGAGCACCGCGGTGGCCGTGAGCTCGTCGTGCCGGGGCAGGGACTCGTGGTGGACGGCGACCAGCCGTTCCAGCGGACGTTCTCGCACGGCCTCACCGAGCTCGTGCTGAAGGCGCCGCGCACCCTCGTGCGCAGGACCAGGCCCGTTCGGCCGCAGGTGTTCAGCGTCCAGGGCGACGCGCACGCCCAGGCGCTCGTGACCGCGCTGTCCGGAGCCCTGCGCGGCGGCCCCGCGGACTGGGAGGGTCTCGAACACGTCGCGACGAGCCTGCTCGCGACGTTGCTCGGTGGTGAACGCTCCGACACCGGCGATCTGGCGGCGGCGCACGCGTACATCGCGGCTCATCTGGCCGACCAAGACCTGTCCGCGAGCCGGATCGCCGCCGCCATCGGGTACTCCGAACGTCACCTCTCGCGGTTGTTCGCGAGGTCCGGGCAAAGCGTCCCGCAGGCGGTGCTGACCGCCCGGCTCGACGCCGCCCGGCGCCTGCTCACCGAACCGATCTCGCTGGCCGAGGTCGCGGCCAGGAGCGGTTTCGCCTCACAGGCGCACTTCTCGCGGACCTACCGGGCACGGTTCGGCACCACGCCGTGCAAGGACCGCCGCATCTGAACTTTTGCCTGTTTCCGCCACGTCCGGCGCGAGGTCACCGCGACGTCGCCGAACTTGTCACGGTGTGCGCATGGTGACTTTCCACGACGGTCTCGCCGACACGTCCCCGCCGACGCACACCGCGGTCGAGACCGAGGTGCTGATCGTGGGATCGGGCCCCGCCGGGGCCTCCGCGGCGCTCTTCCTGTCGACGCTCGGCGTCCCGAACATCATGATCACGAAGTACCGGTGGACGGCCAACACCCCTCGCGCGCACATCACCAACCAGCGCACGATGGAGATCTTCCGCGACGTGGGCATCGAGGCCCAGGTGCTCGCGGACGCCACGCCACACCACCTGATCGGCGACACGGTGTTCTGCACGTCGATCACCGGCGAGGAGATCGGCCGCATCCTGACGTGGGGCAACCACCCCGCGCGGCACGCCGACCACGCGCTCGCCTCGCCGTCGCTCAACTGCGACATCCCGCAGACCTACCTGGAGCCGATCCTCGTCCGCAACGCGACGGCGCGCGGCACGCAGACCCAGTTCAGCACCGAGTACCTGGGCCACACGCAGGACGCCGACGGCGTGACCGTGCGGGTGCTGAACCGGCTCACCGGCACCGAGTACACGATCCGCGCCAAGTACCTCATCGGCGCGGACGGCGCCCGGTCCGCGGTGGCCGCCGACCTGGACCTGCCCTACGAGGGGCGGATGGACGTCGCCGGGTCCATGAACATCACGTTCAAAGCGGACCTCGCCGACCTCTGCCGGCACCGCCCCTCGGTGCTGTACTGGGTGATCCAGCCCGGCGCGAACGTCGGCGGCATCGGCGCGGGTCTCGTCCGGATGGTGCGGCCGTGGAACGAATGGCTCATCGTCTGGGGCTTCGATCTCGCGCACGGCGTGCCCGAGGTGACCGAGGACGACGCGCTGCAGATCGTGCGCAACCTCGTCGGTGATCCCGCCCTCGACGCGGAGATCACCGGAATCTCGTTGTGGGGCAACAACGAGCAGTACGCCACCCGGCTGCAGCGGGGCCGGGTGTTCTGCGCCGGCGACGCGGTGCACAAGCACCCGCCGAGCAACGGGCTCGGCTCCAACACCTCGATCCAGGACTCCTACAACCTGGCGTGGAAGCTGGCGGCGGTCCTCACCGGGCAGGCGGGACCGTCGTTGCTGGACACCTACACCGCCGAACGCGCTCCCGTGGCGCAGCAGATCGTCTTGCGCGCCAACAAGTCCGCCCGCGAGTTCGGCGCGTTGTTCGAAGCCCTCGGTCTCGACGCAGCCCAGTCGGCCGAACAGATGCACGCACAGATCGAGGAGCGCAAGGACGTCAGCCCGGCGGGTGCGGCCAAACGCGCCGCCGTGCGGGAAGCCATGGAGCTCAAGAACTACGAGTTCAACGCCCACGGCGTGGAGATGGGCCAGACGTACCAGTCCAGCGCCGTCGTTCCCGACGGCACCGCCCGCCCGGAGCCGGCCCGCGATCCGGAGCTCTACTACGAACCGTCGACGTGGCCGGGAGCACGGTTGCCGCACGCGTGGGTCGGGGACAGCACGCACAAGCGCTCCACCCACGACCTCGTGCCGTACGGCGAGTTCACGCTGCTGACCGGGATCACCGGCGAGGCGTGGGCGGACGCGGCGCAGAAGGCCGCCGACCGGCTCGGTGTGCCGGTGCGGACCGTGGTCATCGGTCCCGGACGCGACGTGACGGACCTCTACTTCGACTGGTCTCGACTGTCCGGTGTGGACGAAGACGGGGCCGTGCTGGTGCGTCCGGACAAGCACGTCGCCTGGCGGAGCCACTGTCTGCCCGCCGATCCCGAGGCCGAGCTCATGTCCGTCCTGACCGTCGTCCTGGGCCGGGAGGAGAGCGCATGACCTGGCAGTTCGAACACGTCACGCTCGGCCAGCGGGTCCGGTTCGGCACCGGTGAGGCAGCCGCGAACCTGGCTCTGGAGGTCGAACGGCTGGGCGCCCGGCGCGTCCTGCTGATCGCCGAGGAGACCAGCGCGGCGGAGGTCGTCGTCTCGAAGATCGACGTGACGGCGCGCTGCACGGACGTGGCGCCGCACGTGCCCGTCGCCAACGCCGAACGCGCCCGGACGCAGGCTTCGGAGGTGGGAGCGGACCTGCTGGTGAGCGTCGGCGGCGGTTCCACGACCGGACTGGCCAAGGCCGTCGCGCTGACCACCGGCCTGCCGATCGTCGCCGTGCCCACGACGTATGCGGGTTCGGAGGCGACCAACGTGTGGGGCCTGACCGAGGCCGCGCGCAAGACCACCGGCAGCGACGACCGCGTCCTGCCGGTCACCGTGATCTACGACGCGGCGCTCACCGCGTCACTGCCCGACGAACTGGCGGTCGCCTCCGGGTGCAACGCGCTCGCGCACTGCGTCGACTCGATGTGGGCCCCGCGTACCGACCCGATCAACCAAGCCCTTGCCGTGGAAGGGATCCGCGCGTTGCGCGGCGGGCTGCGGGAGATCACCACCCTCGACGGCCGCGAACAGATGCTCTACGGCGCCCATCTGTCCGCCGTGGCGTTCGCCTCCGCCGGATCCGGGCTGCACCACAAGATCTGCCACGTGCTGGGTGGCGCCTACGACCTCCCGCACGCCCAGACCCACACGGCGATCCTCCCGTACGTGCTGGCGTTCAACGCTCCTGCCGCACCCCAGGCCGCAGCCAGGATCACCGAAGCACTGGGCACGGACCTGATCACCCTCTACGACGAGGTGGGCGCTTCTCACGTGCTGCGCGGCGTGCCCGATGTCTCGGAAGCAGCCCGGCTGATCCTGCCGTCCGTGCCGCCGTCGAACCCTCGCCCGGTCACCGAGGACGACCTCGCCGCACTGCTCAACGCCGCTCAGGCGGGCCAGAACCCGACCGAGTGGAGCCGAGCATGACTGTCTCTGCCGAAAATCAAGCGCAGCAGGACATCGAGGAACGCCTCACCGCCGAGGTCGTCGCGTCGTTCGCGAACACACCGGACCCGCGGCTGAAGGAACTGCTGGAGTCGCTCACCCGGCACCTGCACTCGTTCATCCGCGAGGTGCGCCTGACCGAGCGGGAATGGGCGCGGGCCATCGAGTTCCTGACCGCCGCCGGCCACCTCACCGACGACGAACGGCAGGAGTTCATCCTGCTCTCCGACGTCCTCGGCGCCTCGATGCAGACCATCGCCGTGAACAACGAGGCCCGCGGCGACGCCACGGAAGCCACCGTCTTCGGCCCGTTCTTCGTCGAGGAGTCTCCGCTGGTCGGCAACGGCGGCGACATCGCCGCGGGCGCCCCCGGCGTCCCGTGCTGGGTGGAGGGATCGGTCCGCGACACCGACGGCAACCCGATCGCGGGCGCCCGGATCGAGGCGTGGGAAGCCGACGAGGACGGCTTCTACGACGTGCAGTACGCCGACGACCGCGTGTCCGGCCGCGGCCACCTGTTCTCCGAGCCCGACGGCACCTTCGCGTTCTGGGGCGTGACCCCGACGCCGTACCCGATCCCGGACGACGGCCCGGTCGGCACCTTGCTGGAGGCGACGCGCCGGTCCCCGATGCGCGCCGCCCACCTGCACTTCATGGTCACCGCGAACGGCTTCCGCACCCTCGTCACGCACATCTTCGTCGAGGGCGATCCACAGCTGGAGATCGGCGACTCCGTGTTCGGCGTCAAGGAGTCCCTCGTCAAGCGGTTCGCCGAACAGCCGCCCGGAACCCCCGCTCCCGATGGCAGGGCCCTCGCCTGCCTGCCGTGGACCCGCACCCGCTTCGACGTCGTGCTGGCACCACAAAACCCCCGCTGACTCAGGAGGGCGCGCCCGTCCAGTCCCTGTTCACTTCGCATTCCCCCTTCACCACTTGTCCGTGGCGGCAGGACCAGGCCCCCAGCCCCGTCCTGCCGCCACAACCCCCAGAACCCGACGGCGACCGACCAAGTCCCCGTCGAGAACCAGCATCACCGCACCCGGCCCGCGACGGCAGGGGTCTCCCGTCTCCCGATCAGGCAGGCGACGGGAGACGCCTGGGAATCGGCCGGGCGGCCCCGCAGACTTCGAACTGTGCAGCCAGACGTCTGCCCGCATCGACGCCCCAGGGACTGGGCCTGCGACAACCGGCTCAGTAGTCTGCAACGACCGCCACTGGTGGTCAGGCGGGTGCTGAGGGGTGTGGGGGCGGGAACTCATGGCTGAGCAGTCGGATGTCTTTGGTGTGGAACTGCGGCGCCTGCGCACCGCGGCGGGCTTGTCGCTGGCGACGCTGGCGCAGCAGGTCCACTACAGCAAGGGCTATCTGGGCAAGATCGAGACTGGACTGAAGCAACCAGGTGTTGATCTGGCCCGGCGCTGTGACGCGGTTCTCGGAGCCGGTGGACGGCTGGCCGCCCTGGTGGACCAGCCCGCACCCGCGAGCCCGCCGGCAGCCGTCGCGGCCGAGGGCGACGGCGAAGTGTGGGTGATGAGCATGGCTCCGGATGGTTCGAGCTGGATGGTTCCGATGCCTCGGCGCGAGGCGATCGCGACGGGCGCGGCTTCGTTGCTCGGGCTGACCCTGGGCGCTCCCCGCAGCGCTTCGGCGTCAGCGGCGCACGACGGCACGCTCGCAGCGTTCCGATCACTGTTCGCCCAGGTCAGGCAACTGGGCCAGACCACAAGTCCCAGCGTCGTGCTGCCGATGGTCACCGTGCACACCCACACCCTGCGCGGGATGGCGAACGGCGCGCCCACCCCGGTGCGCGAGCAACTGCTCGGGCTGGCCGCCCGCTACAGCGAGTACGCGGGGTGGATGGCCCAGGAGGCGGGCGACGACCGGGCCGCGATGTGGTGGACCCGCAACGCCGTCGAGATGGGCGCCGCGGCCGGCGACACCGAACTGGCCACGTACTCGCTGATCAGGCAGGCGTTGATCACCCTCTACCGCGACGACGCCGCGGGCACCGTCGACCTGGCCCAGCAGGCGCAGGCCGCGCCCGGCACGTCACCGCGGGTCCAGGGGCTCGCCGCGTTGCGCGAGGCGCAGGGACACGCGTTGGCCTGCGACTACGACAACTGCCAGCGCGCACTCGACCGCGCGGCCGCCCTGCTCGACCAGGCCGACACCGCGAGCGGCATGACGATCGGCTCGGCCTCGGTGAGCGGCGCCGACCTGAACAGCCTGGTCGCGGCCTGGTGCATGCACGACCTGGGCCGCTCCCGCGAGGCGGCGGACGTCTTCGACCGGCAGCTGTCCCTGGCCCCCGACACCGCCCACCGGACCCACGCGCGCTTCGGCGCACGCCGCGCCCTCGCCTACGCCGCCGCCGGCGACATCGACCACGCGAGCGCACTGGCCTCGAAGGTCCTCGACGCCGCCGACCTGGTCGACTCGGCCACCGTCCGGCAGGACCTGAAACGCCTGGCCCGCCTGCTCGGCCGCGAACGCGACCACGCCGCCGTGCGCGACGTGTACCCCCGGCTCAACGCCGCCCTGCGCAGCCCGATTCACTGACCTGGTTCACTCTGGCCTGGTTCACTCCGGCGGGGCGAGAATCCGCTGACGCACGCACGATGGGGGCTCTGAAGTGTCCGATGCGGCCATTTTCCAGCGTCGGTTCGAGGCGCTGGCCGCGAACGTCGAGGACTTCATCCGCGGCAAGCCCGAGGTGGTCCGGCTGGCACTGGTGTGCCTGCTCGCCGAGGGCCACCTGCTGATCGAGGACGTGCCCGGCGTCGCCAAGACCTCGCTGGCCAAGGCCATCGCCCGCTCGGTCGCGGGCGCCGAGGTGAAGCGCATCCAGTTCACCCCGGACCTGCTGCCGTCCGACGTGACCGGCGTGCAGGTCTACGACCAGGGCCGCTCGCGCTTCGAGTTCCGGCAGGGCCCGGTCTTCACCCACATCCTGCTCGGCGACGAGATCAACCGCGCCTCCCCGAAAACCCAGTCCGCGCTGCTCGAGGTGATGGCCGAGGGCCAGGTGACCGTCGACGGCCGCCCGGTGCCGGTGCCCTACCCGTTCCTGTGCATCGCCACCCAGAACCCGGTGGAGCACCAGGGCACCTACGCCCTGCCGGAAGCGCAGCTGGACAGGTTCATGATGCGCATCAGCATCGGCTATCCCGAGAACCTGGACGACGAGGTCAGCATCCTGTCCTACGGCGTCACCCGGCGCCGCCCGGACGAGCTCAAGTCCGTGATGGAGCTCGACGACCTGCGCCTGATGATCCGCGCGGTGCGCGACCAGCGCGTGGCCGACAACCTCCGCGAGTACGTCGCCCGCCTGATCCGCGCCACCAGGGCCCACCCCGACGTGGAACTGGGCGTGAGCCCCCGCGGCGGCATCGCCCTGGTGACCGCCGCCCAGGCCTACGCGCTGGCCGCCGGCCGCCCCTACGTGACCGCGGACGACGTCAAGGCGGTGGCGATCCCGGTCCTCAACCACCGCCTGCTGCTCACCCCGGAAGCCCGCATCCAGCAACGCACCGCCGCGTCGATCCTCACCGACGTCCTCGCCGCCGCGCCGGTGCCGACCGGTGGGTGACGTGCGGTGCTGACCAGAACCGGCGCGGCGATGGCCTGCACCGCCGTCGCACTGGTGGCCCTCGGCGCCGGGGCCGACTACCCCGAACTCGTCACCCTGGGCCTGGCCGCCGCGGCCACCCTGCTGCTCGCGGCCGCCTGGATGGTGGCCGCACCCCGCCTGACCGTCGTGCGCGAGGTCCGGCCACACCGCGTCTTCGAAGGCAGCGCGGCCCAGGGCACCCTGACCGTCACGAACATCGGCCGCCGCCGCAGCCCGCCCCTGCTGGTCACCGAAACGGTCGGCGGCCACCGCACCACCGTGCCGGTGCCCGCCCTGGCCACCGGCGAGGGCTGCACGGTGGGTTACGCGCTCCCGGCCACCACCCGCGGCCGCTACCTGATCCCTCCGGTGGAGCTGGGCCACTCCGACCCGCTGCGTCTGCTGCAGCGCGGCCACCGGCGCGGCGGCGAGCTCGTCGTGCACGTCTACCCCCGCGTGCACCCGCTCGCCCTGATCGGCGCCGGCGGCCCGCAGGACGCCGAAGGCCCGACGAACAGCAACGCCGCACTGGGCGGGGCGGCGTTCCACAGCCTGCGGGAGTACGTGCCGGGCGACGACTGGCGCCGCATCCACTGGGGCGCCACCGCTCGCACCGGCACGGTGATGGCCCGCCAGGTCGTGGTGCCCGACGAACCGCGCCAGCTGGTCGTCCTCGACACGAGCGCGGCGGCGTACCCCGGTGCGCTGTTCGAGGACGCCGTGCGCGTCGCCGCGTCGTTCTGCGTGGCGGCCGAAACCACCGGCCTGCCGTTCCAGCTGCGCACGACCGGTGCCCTGGAACGGGAATCCTCCGGTCCGGCCTTGGAGTTCCTGTCCACAGTGGAGCGTGGCCGCGCCGACCGCGGACTCGCCGCCCTCCCCGGCCGGCTGCGTGACGTGGTGTCCGACACGCAGGGCGTCGCACTGACCGTGATCACCGGCCGGGTGGACGCCGAGATCGCCCAGCTGCTGATGTTGCTGCGCCCCAGGTTCCTCTCGATCAGCCTCGCCCAGCTGACCACCGCGGCCCCGGTGACGCGCCCGCGCGGCGTGCTCGCGGTCGCCGCGCCCACCAGCGACCAGTTCGCCCTCAACTGGAACCGGCTGGTCCTGCGATGAGCCGGCTGAAGCTGAGCGCGCTCACGCCGGGCAGGGCGGTCGTCGAAGTGGCACTGGCGCTCGCCACGTCCGCCGCCGGGGCTCTGGTGTACCGCGAGTTCTTCGCCTCACCGGGCTACCTGCTGACGCTCGGGTCGGCGTGCCTCGTCGGCGGCGTGACGGCGGTGCCGAACCGGCGCGCGTGGACCACCCCGCTGCTGGCCGTCGCGGGGCTGGCCCTGGTCGTCGTCTTCGGCGTGTTCCACGGCGCGGGCTCGGAGGTCCTCGACGGCGTGCGCGGCAGCTGGAACCGCCTGCTCGCCGTGGTGGTGCCCGCGGACCCGTGGGGTGAACTGCTGGTGGTCCCCACCCTGGTGATGTGGGCGGTGGCGTTCACGTCGGTCGCGCTCGCCCTGCGCACGCGGACCGTGCTCGCACCACTGGCGCCGTCCCTGGCCGGTTTCCTGTTCGCCGTGTTCGTCGTGGGCAACCAGGCCGGTGGGCACGCGATCGCCACCATCATGTTCCTGGCAGCGGCCCTGGCGCTGATCGCCGTCCGCACCCAGCGTCCCACCGCCACCGGCACCGTCCTGACCGAACGGCGGTCCTCCCGATCGGCCGGCGCGCTCGGCGTCGCGGGCCTGATGGTCTGCGCCGCCGCCCTGTTCGGAGTCGTGGGCGGTCAGCTGCTGCCGCTCGCGTACGGCGAGCACCGCTTCGACCTTCGCGACCTGCTCGCACCCCCGGTCACGACCACCGACACCCTCACCCCGCTGGCCCGGTTGAAGAGCCAGCTCAACGACGACCCCGCCCGCGAGCTGTTCACCGTGCGCCTCGACGTCGACGCCTACACCCAGGTCGACCGCATCCGCACCGCCGCGCTCGACGTGTTCGACGGCGCCACCTGGACCTCCGACGACACCTACCGCGTGGCGGGCAGCCACCTCACCGCCGACGCCGCGCTGACCCGCGGCAGGCAGGTGAGGGCCCACATCGAACTGAAGGACCTCGCCGGCCCTTACCTGCCCGTCATCGGCTGGCCGTCCCAGCTGGAGGCGACCGGCGGCAACCGGGGGCTGCTCGGGTTCGACCCGGACTCGGGCGTGCTCATCAGCACCGCGTCGAAACTGCGGGGGCTCAGCTACGACGTGACGGCTGAGATCGGCGTCCGGGACGAGGGCCTGGTGCGGGCCACCGCGACGCCCGGACACTCGCGGTCCCTTCCGGATGGTCTGCCGGAACCCGTCCGCGCGATGGCCACGAACCGCGCCGGTCTCACCGGTTACGAAAGCCTCGTGGACCTCGAGAACCGGTTCCGGGAGCTCGCCACGAACCCGGACGCACCGCCAGGACACTCCTACGCCGCCATCGCCCGCCTGCTGTCCGCCCCGGACGCCAACGGTGGCTACGCCGAACAGCACGCCGCCGCGTTCGCCGTGGTCGCGAGGTCGATGGGCTTCCCGGCCAGGGTCGCCGTCGGTTATCGGCTGCGCAACCACCAGGGTGGCGCTTTCCACGTCAGCACCAACAACGCCCACGCGTGGCCGGAGGTGCACTTCGCGGGCTACGGCTGGGTGGCGTTCGAACCCACCAACACCGACAACATGCCCTTGCCGCACCAGCAGGCGGAGGCACCCGAGGTGGTGCAACCGCAACCGGCCCCGCCGACCACCGCGCCGACGGCCGAGTCGCGACGTGCCGAGGCGGTGGACGGGCAGGGGTTCGGCTGGGACGACATCCGCGACAGCACCGTGCCGGTCGCGCTCGCCGCTGTGCTGCCGGTGCTGCTGCTCTGCGGGTTCGTCGTGATCGCCAAGGCCCTTCGCCGCAGACGCCGGCGGCAGCACGGTGATCCCGCGGCGAGGGTGCTCGGCGCGTGGCAGGAACAGATGGACCGGCTCGTCGAACGCGGCATCACGCCACCGGTGTCGCTGACGTTCCACGAGGTGGCCCGGCACGTCCGCGGCGTCCTCGGTGACGCCGCAACGGTGGTCGAGGCGTCGGCGGAACTGGCGACCACGGCGATCTACGCGCCCGACTGCGTCGATGAGTCCGACGCCACCGAGGCCTGGCGGTTGGTGACCCGGCTGCGCCCCCTGCTCCACCGCCGGCGCGTGTCCGCGGCCCGGCTGCGCGCCGCAGTGGATCCCCGTCCACTGTGGACGGTCTGGAGCGCCGCACGGCAACGACGTCAGGCCGGAGAACGCCTGGAAGTGGGGAGATACCGATGATCCGGCGACGCACCAGGGCATTCGTCGCGGTCGCGGCCGCCGCGTCGGTCACCGCCGCCGTTCTCGTGGCCGGGCCGGGATATGACGCCGCACGGGTGCGCATGTCCTCCGGCGCGGTCTGGCTCGCGTCGTCCGGGACCGGCGAGGTGTCGCTGGTGGACGGCACCACCGGCGAGGTCCGGGGGCACACGCGGGTCGCCGCGCCGGGCACCGCGCTGAGCGTCGCCCGGCTGGGCTCCGCCGCGTTCGTCGCGAACAGGAAGACCGGGCAGCTGAGCCGCGTCGACAGCGCCACCGAGCAGGTCTCCCCGTCCGGGGCCGACCTCCCCGCGAGCGACGGGCTCGTGGTGAAGACCACGCCGGACGTGGTCCACGGCATCGACGTCCGCAGCGGAACGGTCGTGTCGGTCGACCCGCACACGCTGCGGTCGTCCGGCGACCGGACGCGGCTGGCCGAGCGGCTCCAGCCGGACAGCGTGGTCGTGGACGGCGGCGGCCGGCTGTGGGCGATCGACGCCGACACCGGTGACCTGGTCTGGCTCGCTGACGGGAAACGACGGTCGCGTCCCGCCGAGGCCGGGAACAGCCGTCTGACCGTCACCACGGGCCGGCCGGTGCTCGTGGATCCCGAACGGGACGTCGCCGAACTCCTCCACCCCGGCACCGGTGTCGTCGCCGGCACCGTGCGGCCGGGCCTGGACGCGGGCGACGTGGTGGCCGTGAGCGGCTCCGCCGACCGGTCGAGGGTGCTCATCGCGAACAGCACCCGCGGCGAACTGGTCGTGTGCGCGTTCGACCCCCGTTCCTGCACGGCACCGGTGAAGGTCGCCGCGGAAGGCGCCGACCTCGGGACGCCGGTCGAGGTCGACGACCACGCGGTGGTGCCGGACTACTCCACCGGAGAAGCCACCGTCGTCGATCTCGCCGACGGGAGCGTGGTCTCGCAGCGCCTGCTCTTCGCCGGGCCGGTCCGGTTCGAGCTGGTCGTGCACGACAACCTCGTCTTCTTCAACGACCCCAACAGCAACGCGGCCGGAGTGCTGAAGCTGACCGGTGACGTCATGACGATCACCAAGCACGCCGAAGCTCCCACCGGGGACGACGGCGTCGGGCAGCAGACCGATCCACGGGCACAACAGGCCCAGCAGGAGACGAAGATCGGTCAGCCGGAGCGCACACCCGCTCCCGGACTCACGGGACAACCGGCCCTGCCGGACTCCTCCACGCCGGAGCCGAAGGCGTCCATCGTGGTCACCCCCGGCAACCGAGGTGCGGTCGGCGACGAGTTCGAGCTGACCATGACGTTCCTCCCGGCGGTGATCGCCGACGCCGACTGGCAGTTCGGCGACGGAACCACCGGCCGCGGTGCGACGGTCCGCCACCGGTGGCAGCAAGCCGGTGAACACACCGTCGAAGCCGTCGCCACCCTCGGCTCGGGCCAGCGCGTGACGGCGAGGACCACGATCGTCGTGGATCCCGCCGGAACGCCCCCGCAGATCACCGGGCTCTCCGTGCAGCGCCCCAAGCCGGTCGTCGGGGAGCTCGTGCGCATCAGCGCGGGCACCTCAGGTCGTCCGGACATGTGGGCGTGGACCGTCACCAGGGCAGGCAGGAACCGGCCAGAGGCCACCGCGGGAACAGCCGAGTTCAGCCACAGGTTCACCACAGCGGGCCAGTACACCGTCTCGCTCACCATCACGAGAGGTACGACGACGGCCACCTCCTCCCAGGAGGTCACGGTCGCCCGCGGCGCCGTCGAGGGCTGGGGCCGCAACAGGAGCGGGGTGCTGGACATACCTCCCGCGGCGACGAGCGGCGTGATCGCGGTCGCGGCGGGAGACGCGCACGCTCTGGCGTTGAAGGCCGACGGCTCCGTGATCGCCTGGGGTGACAATTCCTGGGGGCAGGTGGAGGTGCCTCCGGAGGCGTCCAGCGGCGTGGTCGCCATCGATGCCGGGCAGGCGCACAGCCTGGCGCTGAAGGCGGACGGCACCGTCATCGGGTGGGGCGGCAAGGGCGTGAAGGACCTGGAGGTGGTGCCGCCGGCGGCCAGGTCCGACGTGATCGCGATCTCCGCCGGTTTCGACTTCGGCCTGGTGCTGAAGAAGGACGGCTCCGTGGTCAGCTGGGGCGCTTCGCCTGGGAACGTGGAGGTGCCGCCGGCGGCCAGGTCCGACGTGATCGCGATCTCGGCTGGATTCCTCCATTGCCTGGCGCTGAAGGCGGACGGCTCGGTCATCGGCTGGGAGGGCGACGAAGGCGGGCACGAATCGGCGACCACGACACCACCGGAGGCCCGCGCGGGTGTGGTCGCCGTCGCCGCGAACGGCTGGAGTTCCCTCGCGCTGAAGTCCGACGGCTCGGTCATCGGCTGGGGTGACAACGACTGGAACCAGATCTCGATACCGCAGGAGGCCAAGAGCGGCGTGATCGCGATCGACACCTCGTTGACGCACAGCGTGGCGCTGAAGTCGAACGGCACCGTCCTCGCCTGGGGCGCCAACGATTTCGCGCAGACAGCGGTACCGCCGCAGTACAACAGCGGTGTCCTGAGCGTCTCGGCCGGCAAGCAGTACAACCTGGTCTTGGTATGAGGCGACGAATGGCGAGGAAAACGCTGGCCGTCGCCGCGACCGCGGCCGCCGTTCTCGTGGTGGCAGGGCCGGGATACGACGCCGCGCGGGTGCGCCTGCACTCCGGCGCGGTCTGGCTGGCGTCCGTCCACACCGGACAGGCCACGCTGGTGGACGGCCCGACCGCCGAGGTGAAGGCCAGGGTGCCGGTCGCCGAGCCGGGCACCGCGCTGAGCGTCGTCCAGCAGGACGATGCCGCCTACGCGCTGAACCAGCGGACCGGACAGCTCAGCCGCATCGACACCGCCGCGGAGAAGGTGTCGCGGCCGGTGTCCCTTCTCCCGCCGAGCGACGGACTCACTCTGAAGGCCGGACCGGACGCGCTGCACTTGATCGACGTCCACAGTGGAGTGATCGCGTCAGCTGACCGGAAAACCCTGGCACGGCGGGGAGAACCCCAGCGGCTGGCGGAGAGGATCAGGCCGGGCAACGTCGTCGCGGACGTCCGTGGCCGGGTGTGGGCGGTCGACGACGAGACCGGTGACCTGGTGTCGCTGGCCGGGAACGAACGACGGCAGAGCTCCGGCGCCGGCCGGAACGCTCGCCTGGTGATCACTGAGAACCAACCGGCGGTGGTGGATCCCGAGCGCGGCACGGTCGAGCTGCGCTCCCCCGAGTCCGGTGCTGTCGTCAGGACCGTTCGGGTGGATCTGCGCGCGGACGACACCGTGGCCGTCAGCGGTTCGGAGGACCGGTCACGGGTGCTCGTCGTGAACAGCACCCGCGGCGAACTGATCACCTGCACGTTCGACACCGGCACCTGCGCCGAGCCCGTGCACGTCAGCGCGCCGGGCGCCGACCTGGGAAGTCCGGTCGAGATCGACAACCACGCGATCGTGCCCGACTACTCCACCGGCGAGGCCACCGTCATCGACCTCGGCACCGCACGGATCGTGTCCCGGCGCGACCTCTTCTCCCGGCCGACGAGGTTCGAGCTCCTCACCCACGACGGCATCGTCTTCTTCAACGACCCCAACGGAAACGCCGCCGGCGTGCTCGACCTCACCGGTGAGGTGCGGACGACCGTCAAGTACGGCGAAGGCTCCGTCGAGGGCGACGCCCCGCCCACACCCGACCCGCGTGCGCAGACGGTTCAGGAGCCGGAGGCCGACCGGCGCGGGCGGAAGCCGGAGTGGGGGACCGGCCGCAACCCCGTCCAACCCGCCGGGAACAACCTCACGCCCCAGCTGCCTGCCTCCGCAGCGTTCATCTCGGTCAGCCCGGACAACCACGGCGTGGTCGGCGAACTGTTCGAGCTGACCATCGTGTTCCGGACTCCGGTCGGCCCCTGGGGCACGGACTGGTCGCTCGGCGATGGTTCCAGGGGGTACGACACGACGACCCGCCACACCTGGCAGCAGCCCGGTGTCTTCACCGTCCGGGCGCTCGCGACCTTCGGCTCGGGAGCGAAAGTGCTGGTCGAGACCGTGGTGACGGTGGACCCGCCCGAGGCACCACCCCGCGTCACCGCGATCGACGTCCAGCGACCGAAACCTGTGATCGGCGAGTCGGTCCACTTCAGCGCGGACAGCAACGTGCGGCCGGACAGCTGGGCTTGGACCGTCGCCAAGACGGGCAGCGCGGCGCCCGAGGCCACCGCCCGGACCGCCGAGTTCGACCACGCCTTCACCACCGCGGGCACCTATGCCGTCACGCTCACCATCACCAAGGGCACGCGGACGGCGACCTCTTCCCGTCAGTTCACCGTCGCCCAGGGCGCGGTCAAGGCCTGGGGCAGGAACAGCGAGGCCCAGGCGACCGTGCCGCCGTCGGCCTCAGGTGGCGTCGTGGCGATCGACGGCGGTGATGTGCACGCCCTGGCGTTGAAGTCGGACGGCTCCGTCATCGCCTGGGGCGCCAACGACTCCGGGCAGACCGACGTGCCGGCGGAGGCCGGTCGAGACGTGATCGCGGTCTCCGCCGGTCGTGCGCACAGCCTGGCGCTGAAGAAGAACGGTTCCGTCCTCGCCTGGGGCCTCAACGACGACCGTCAGTCCTTCGTGCCGTCGTCGGCCAGACAGGGGGTGGTCGCGATCGCGGCGGGCGGAAACCACAGCTTGGCGTTGAAGGAAGACGGCTCGGTGATCGGGTGGGGGGCCGACGACTTCGGCCAGACCTCGATACCGCGGGAGGCCAGGAGCGGCGTCATCGCGATCGCCGTGGGAGACGAGCACAGCATCGCCCTGAAGTCGGACGGCTCGGTCGTCTTCTGGGGCGAGCTCTCCGGTGGCGGACCGCGAGTGCCGCCGGAAGCCACGAGCGGTGTGGTCGCGATCGCCGCTGGGGACTATCACAGCCTCGCGTTGAAGGCGGACGGCACGATCATCGGCTGGGGGCACAGCCGCTCCGACGTGCTTTCGATACCGGAGGAAGCCATGAGCGACGTCGTGACGGTCAGCACCGGGACGCACGCCCTGGCGTTGAAGTCGGACGGCTCGGTGATCAGCTGGGGTCTCAGCAGAGAGGGTGTGTCCAACGTGCCTCCCGAGTACAGCAGCGGTGTGCTGGCCGTGGCCACCGGGGTGTTCTTCAGCATGGTCCTGATGTGAAGCGGTGCCGATGAACCGACGTGCGCGCCTGCTGACCGTGCTCACGGCTGTTGCCGCGGCCGCGGCGGTCGTGCTCGTGGCGGAGCCGGGCCACCACTCCGCGCGGATGCGGATGCACTCCGGCACGGCGTGGCTCGCGTCCAACCTGACCGGCGAGGCGACGCTGGTCGACGGCGCCTCCGCCGAGGTGGCGGCCAGGGTGTCCCTCGGTGAGCCGCCCGGCCCGCTGAGCGTCGCCCAGCACGGCGGCGCGGCCCTGGTCCTGAACCAGGTGACCGGTGTGCTGAGCCGGGTCGACAGCGCCACCCTGAAGGTCTCCCGGTCGGCGGTGTCCCTGCCCCAAAAAACCGTGACCGTGCTGAAAGCCGCACCGGACGTGATCTACGGCGCCGACGTCCACAGTGGAATGGTCACCTCGGTCGACCCTGGCACGCTGGCGGCGAAGGGCGAACCGGTCCGGCTGGCCGGGTCGATCAGGCCGGACGACATCGCCACCGACAGCCGCGGCCGGTTGTGGGCGGTCGACGAGAAGACCGGCGACCTGGTCTGGCTGACCGGCGGCGTGCGGCGGACACGTCCGTCCGCGACCAGGACGGCCCGGCTCGCGATCACCGTAGACCAGCCCGCCGTCGTCGATCCCGGACGAGGCACGGCCGAACTGCTCTCTCCCGAGACCGGCGCCGTGACCCGTTCCGTCGAGACCGGGCTGAAGGACGACGACACCGTGCTCGTGGGTGGTTCCGCCGATCTGCCGAGACTGCTGATCGCGTCCCGCACCCGCGGTGAGCTGATCACGTGCTCTTTCGGCACCGGCTCCTGTTCCGCTCCCGTGCGGATCTCCGCACCGGGCGCCGAACTGGGCACACCGCTGGACCTCGGCGCCCACGCCGTCGTGCCCGACCACTCCACCGGACGGGCCGCCGTCGTCGACCTCGCCACCGCACGGGTCGTCGCCGAGCACGACCTCTTCGGCCGGCCGACGCGGTTCGAGATCGTCGTGCGCGACGGCATCGTCTTCTTCAACGACCCCAACGGAAACGTCGCCGGCGTACTGGACCTCGCGGGCGACGTCCGGACGGTCACCAAGTACGCCGAGGGACCGGAGGGCGACACCGTGCCCGGCCCGGATCCCCGTGCGCAGGCGGAGCAGGTCGCGACCGGCCGGCCCGAGCAGAAGCCCGGTGTGGGACTTCCCTGGCAACCCGAGCGGACGTCGCAGACGAACCCGCCGCCACCGGCACCGACCCCCGCTGCGTCCATTTCGGTCAGTCCCGGCAATCGCGGTGAGGCCGGGACCGACTTCGGCTTGACGATGGCGCTGCGACAGCCCGGCCCCGCCACGGTTCGCTGGACGTTCAGCGACGGGACCGAGGCGACCGGCACCACCGTCCACCACCGCTGGCAGCAGCCGGGCGTGTTCACCGTCCGCGCCGAGGCCACCCTCGACACCGGGGCGAGGCTCCACGCCGAGACCACGATCACCGTGGATCCGGCGAACGCGCCCCCGTCCATCACGCAGCTCGTCGTCCGCCGGCCGAAGCCCGTGATCGGCGAGTCGGTGCACTTCAGCGCCGACACCACCGCGGAGCCGGACGGCTGGACCTGGACCGTCACGAGACCGGGCGCGCCCACTCCGGAGGTGACGGCGCGGACTCCCGAGTTCGACCACGCCTTCAGCACGCCGGGCGTTCACACCGTCTCGCTCACCATCACCAAGGGGATCCGGACCGCGCAGTCCTCCCGGCAGTTCACCGTCGTGCAGGGTGCGGTGAAGGCGTGGGGTTCCAATGCCGCCGGTGCGCTGGAGGTTCCGGCAGGTGCCGCGAGCGGGGTGATCGCGATCGACGCGGGATTCCACCACGTCCTGGCGCTGAAGGCGGACGGCTCCGTCCTCGCCTGGGGCGCCAACGACTTCGCGCAGGCAGCGGTACCGCCGGAGGCGTCCAGTGGCGTGGTCGCGATCTCCGCCGGGGGCGCGTACAGCCTGGCGCTGAAGGCGGACGGGACCGTCATCGGCTGGGGCTTCAACGACAGCGGCGAGGCGTCGGCCCCGCCTTCGGCCCCTCGCGACGTGATCGCGATCGCCGCCGGAACGGCGTACAGCCAGGCGCTGAGAGCCGACGGGTCCGTCATCGGCTGGGGCAACGAGGACGAGGGGAGGTCGGTCCCGCCGCCGGCCGCGGGGAGCGGTGTCACGTCGATCGTGACCGGTACCGCGCACACCCTGGCGGTGAAGTCGGACGGTTCCGTCCTCGCCTGGGGTACCGAGAACCGCGGGGGCGAGCTGACGATACCGGCCGAGGCGACCAGTGGTGGCGTGCGGGCCGTTGCCGCGGGGTTCGAATGTTCCTTCGTGTTGAGGACGAACGGCTCGGTCTTCGGCTGGGGCAACCGGAGGTGGGGCACGCCGGACGTACCGGACTCGGCGAAGAGCGGTGTCGTCGCGATCGACGCGAGGGACCGGCACGTGTTGGCGTTGAAGGCGGATGGATCGGTCATCGCGTGGGGCCACAACGCCAGCGGCGAGGCGTCGGTACCACCCCAGTACGGCTCCGGCGCGCGAGCCGTCTCCGTCGGTGACGGCTTCAGCGTGGTCCTGCTGGACTCGGCCCCCGAGTGACGGTCACGAGTAACGCGCTCGGGTGGCCTGACGCAGCTCGCGCCACGCCGCCGCGACCTGGCCGGTGTCCCCGCCGAACGCCCCGGCGCGCAGCAGCGCCGAGTCGGCGTCCAACCGCGCCGCGTTGCGCTGGTAGATGACGGAGTCGTCGTGTTCGAGGCGCACGGCGAACTCGCCCAGCGACGAGAACGGCGCGTCGTGCAGTTCGAGCAGGCTGCGCAGGAACTCGTAGTCCGCGAACGCCCACTCGAACGCGGCACCGTCCACGACGTTGAAGAACACGCGGCTGAGCACCTGCCGCAGTTGCACACTCAAGGCCTGATGAGGAGGCGCTCCGCCCCATGCGGGAAGCGCCGCTGCGTGCCGCGGGTCGACCACGTTGCGCAAGGCGAGGGCCCGCAACACGGGCGTTGACCGCCCGTCTGCGGCGATGGCGGAGGTGCGGCACAACAGCCGGTGCAGGAGGTCTTCGCGGCTCGACGCCACACTCGCCACGCCGATCACGCAGGTCAGCAGCAACGCCGGGTACGCCGAGGCGTTGACCCACACGTCCTGCGCGCCGCGGTCTCGCGACTCGGGACGCAGGAACCGTTCGACGAGAGCGGTCCACAGCTCGTCGTGCCGCCGATCACCGGACCGCACGCCGATGGCCACCAATCGCAGCAACGGCGCCATGTCGTGTTCGTACGCGGTGAGCCGCTTCTCCAGCGCGGCGGGAAGATCGCTCTCGTCCAGGTGCCCGGAGGTGGGGTAACGCGGTTCCGTCAGCAGTTCGAGCACCGCCGAGGCCGCGGCCTGCACGCGCTCGTGCACCGTCTGCCCCATCGGCTCGGCCAGCGCCTGCCGGAACTCGGTGACGGTGCTGCGCAGCTCCCCCTCGCCCGGCCGGTCCGAACGCACCGCGGCCGGCGCCGCGGGCCTGGTGGTGACCAGCTCCGGCACCAGTTCGACCAGCTCGTCCACCAGCCGCGGCAGGTCGAGGTCGTCGCTGCGGTGGTGAATGCGCAGGTACTGGCACCGAGCCAGGCGCTTCAACGCGTCCGGCAGATCGGCTTCGGTGAGCGGGTCGATGCCGTCCATCAGCACCGGGATGACCCGCAGGCCGCACTGGAAGGCCTCGGTGATCTCGCGCCGCACCCAGTCGTCCGGCTTGTCGAGCCTGCGCACGCCCTCGCGGTCCACCGCGTGCACCCAGCGGGGCCCGATGAGCGCCAGCAGCACCTCGCAGCGGCGCAACCCGCTGAGGATCTCGCGGGAGAAGTCCTCGCCCAGGCGGATCGACTGGCTGGCGTAGAAGACCTGGTCAGCCCCGAAGCGCGCGCTCAACTCCCGCTTGACCAGGGCAGCGGCCCACTCACCGTCGCCGGTGCGGTAGTTGACGAACACGCCAGGCATCGCCCAAACCCTCTCGTGGTGAGGCTCCGGCGTGGAGATTACTGACCGCCTCCAACACGGTTTCCCACCCGGCGCTCCTCACGGGCCTGTTCGATGCGTTCCTCCAGGGCCTCGAACCACTCCCGCCCCTGCCGGCCGCAGCTGTCGCGGATCTCGTGCTTGAGGTCGGAGGTGTTGGCGTTGAGCGTGCGGACCATGCTCAACCCCTGGTCGACCTGCTCCCGCAGTTCGCCCTGCGACCGGGCCAGATGAGTCGCGGCGGCGTGCATCTCGGCGCGTGCCCTCCTGCTCGCGACCAGCTGGAGCGGTGCGCGCCGGGCCCGGCGGACCAGGCTCGACATCGTGTGCAACGACGTCTGCGCGGACTGGTAGGCGATGTGCGCGGTGTCGGCGCACTGGTAGGACTCGCGGTGGAAGACGCGCAGGCCGTGGAACTCCACATCGGACCGGGTCTGGAGCTTCACCAGGCGGGCCCGCACCCGTTCGGCCTGGCGGCTCACCCGTACGTTCTCTCTACGGACGCGCTGCAAAGTCCGGTCGGCCTCCGCGGCCGCCGCGCGCACTTCCTCGACGGTGACCCGCCGCGCGCGACGGTCCCACAACGCCAACACGACGAGCACGGCGACACCGATCAGCGCCGCGCGAACGAAGAGCCCCATGCCGTCGTCGATGACGTGCTCACCGGCGCTGGCCGGCTTCTTCGTCACGAACACGAACACGTTCATGACGGCGAGCAGCCCCAGGCCGCGCACCAGCAGCCCCAGCCACCGCTTCACCAGCGCCGATCGGCGGACGCGGCCGTTCCTCTTCAACGCGAACCGCACCGACAGCACGCCCAGCGGCACCGAGACAGCCGCGCCCCACAGCCATTCCGACAGGTACGCGGCGTGCTCCGGCAGGCCGTCGGCCACGATGCGCGCCGCGATCGCCGGTGCCACCAGCACCATCGTCAGCGGCAGCCCGAAGAACAGCGCGAGGAACGCGAGCGCGCAGCCTCCGCAGCCCCTGCGGTTGCGGCTCACCGGCGGCGACCGCGGCTCGTGTTCCGCTTGGGTGCGAGAGCGGTGGCGCCGGATCCGTTGAGCACCTTGTCGATGACGTCCGCGACGCCACCGGTGAGCTCGGAGTGGTGCTGCACGAGCATGGTGGTGAAATGCCGGGTCAGGTCGATGTACGCACGACGTTCGGCCAGCTCCAGCCCCGGTTTGACGGTCGCGAGCTGCATGTTGACCATGCACTCCCGCAACGCCGCCGCACTCTTGTCGGCCCGGCCGAGCTCCTTCCGCATGCTGCGCAACGTCGCGGTGGACTCCCGGCGACGCTGGTCCAGCACCGCCAGCTTGACCTCCTTGTCGTGCGAGGCCTGCGACTGGCCGACCCGGTCGATCTCGGTGGCCAGCGCGTACGACTCGGCGACGCACTGAGCGGCGGGACCGAGCGGGCCCAGCGAGCCGGCGACGCGCGACACCGCCTCGCTGAACCTGACTTGGTTGCCCTCGACGGTGACCAGACTCATGGCACGTTCATCCAAGCCGCCACGCGGAGCGTTACAGCCCGAACAACCCGGTCAGGACGCAACCGAGCGGCCGGCTCGCGCCCGGTCGATCTCGCGGCGGTACTCGATCCGGGTGGCCAGGGCGAGCGCGGTCTCGTGGTGCTCACGTCCAGCCGGGCCGAGCACGTTGTGCGCCTCGGCGAGGTGGTCGAGCACGGGACCGCTTGTGCCACACGCTGCCGTTGGCGCCGCGGGTGAAGACCTCCTGGTGCCCGTCCCGCATCGACACGGCGGCCGGCGACCCCGTCGACCGCCGCCTGCCCGGCGGTGTACCAGGTCATCTGCGTTGAAGTGGCAGTCGAGCGCCCTGCCCTCGTGGTGCTCGCTGGTCGTGCCGTTGCAGTTGCGGCTGATGCCCGCGGTGTGGGTGCCGTACGTCGCGTTCAGCAGGTCGTGCACCGCGATCGGGCCAGGCTTGGCACTCGCCTCGCACGTCGTCTGCGGTTGGTAGGGCGAGTACGCGTCGATCTCCGGCCCGAAGTGCGGCACCGACCCAGCTGATCAGTTTTCTCGTTCTCCCCAGCTCCCTTCAGTGGTCGAGGGGAACTGTCGAATCCGGTCATGGACGTGCGCGGGACGTTTCTGGACGACCCCGACCTGCGACGTCCCGGTTTTCGCGGCCCCCGTCCGCAGTGCGCACACGGGTGATCTGGTTGCCCTTTGGCATGGGGTGCGGTTGGTTGGAGTTGTGGCCGTACGAGTGGTGCTAGCCGACGACGAAGCCCTGCTGCGGCGGGGCCTGAAGGTCCTCTTGGAAGCCGACGGACGGGTGGAGGTGGTCGGCGAGGCCGCCGACGGCGCCGAACTCGTCGAACAAGTGCTGGCCCACCTACCGGACGTGGTGCTGGTCGACGTGCAGATGCCCGGCGTGGACGGCCTGGAAGCGGTCCGCCGGCTGCGCCAGTGGGCCACCCCGCCCGCCATCGCCGTGCTGACGACGTTCGACCTCGACGACTACGTGGCCACCGCCCTCGACCTGGGCGCCCAGGGCTTCCTGCTGAAGGACGCCGAACCCGACACCCTGGTCCGCGCCGTGGTCGACCTGGCGGCAGGCGGTGCCGTCCTGGACCCGCGCATCACCGCCCGCCTGCTCCCCCGCCTGCGCGGCTTCCGCGCCAACAGGCAACTGGACTCCCTGTCAGCGCGTGAACGCCAGGTCCTGGAACTGGTGGCCGCCGGCCGTTCGAACCACTCGATCGCCGAGGAGCTCTGCCTGTCCGAGGCGACGGTGAAGAGCTACGTCTCCACCGTCCTGACCAAACTGGGCGTGGAAAACCGGGTGCAGGCGGCGCTCGTCGCGCACCAGGTCGGCGTGTGGTGAAGCCGCTCTACCGCGAAATCCTCACCGTGGGCATCACCACGGGCGTGGTCCTGCTGACCCAGGACCGCCCGTTCCCGTGGTCCCTGTGGACCGCCGTGGCCGCCTCGTTGCTCCTGCCCGTCCGCCTGCGCTGGCCGTGGCTGGCTTCCTTGCTCTGCATCCCGGCCATAGCCGGCGGCCTCGGCTGGGCACCCGCCCTGGTGGCCCAGTACCGCCTGGGCCGCAAGGAGAAGTCCATCCCGGTCCAGCTCTTCTGGGTGGTCTTCATGACGGTCGCCGCGACCCTCACCGTCCTCCTGACCGAGTCCATCCCGCTGGGCCCTCTGCTCCTGACCACCGCCTTCACCTTCGGCCTGGCCGCCGCCCCCACCGCACTGGGCGCCCTGGTCACCGCCCGAAAAGACCTGACCCAGTCCCTCTACGAGGCCCGCCGAGCCCGAGCCGCCGAACTGGAAGCCCAGGAAACCTCCGCAAGAGCCGCCGAACGAGCCAGAATCGCCCGCGAAATCCACGACGCCGTCGGCCACCACGCCACCCTGATAGCCGTGGAGTCCGCCGCCCTGGCCGCAACCGCCTCAGACCCCGCCGTGCGCGAGACAGCACTGCGCCTGCGAGCCCTGGCCAAGGAATCCCTGGCGGAAATGCGAGCCGCCCTGGGCCTGCTGAACTCCGACACCTCCTACCCGTCACTGCAGGAGCTGATCGACCGCGCCCGCGTGGCCGGCGTGTCCGTGACCCTGTCGGAAACGGGCGACGCGGCCCTCTCCCCCGCAGTCTCCAGAGCACTGTTCCGCGTGGTCCAAGAAGCCCTGACCAACGTGACAAAACACGCCCCAGGCGCCACCGTGACGGTAACCGTGGACCGAGCCACCCCAGTCCGCGTGTCGGTCGTGAACGGCCCAGGCGAACTCCCACCGCTAGGCGACGGAGGCGGCGCCGGCCTGCACGGCCTGTCCGAACGAGTCCGCCTGGCCGGCGGCACCCTGACCACCTCGTACCGCGCGGACGGCGGCTTCAGCGTGTCCGCCGTCCTACCGCCCGGTAAATCGAAGGTTGACGGACAAGACTCGACTTTCGGAGGTGGTGCCCGATCCTCGGCCAACGCATAGTTCTAGCTGTCGGTCGAGGATCGGGGGATCGGTCGGACCGAGGGACGCGGGGACCCGTACGCCGGGTCCCCGCCGTATTTCCGGCGTTTCCGCAGCTAGACCCTCGTGCGAGGGGCCGTTTTTGATCTCCGTTCGGGGTGCTGTAGGATTCTTTCTGCACGCCGGGGAACCGGGAGTGTGGCCGGGACGTGGCGCAGTTTGGTAGCGCACTTGACTGGGGGTCAAGGGGTCGCAGGTTCAAATCCTGTCGTCCCGACGGTCGATAGAAGCCCGTCTGATCATGGCGAATTGCCTGATCAGACGGGCTTTTGTCTTTCATTGGTTGATCTTGTATTGATCCACTTCAAAGATCGCTTGTGGACCATTTGTGGACCAGAGCGACTATCCGAGTGACTACACGGCTCGAAGGTGCGGCTTCCCGCTCGGCTCTTTGAGGTGTGCAGAGAGCAGATTGGCGGCCTCGAAAAGCGCGAGGTACTGCGGGTGCAGGTACCGCTGCGTGGTCGTGATCGAGCCGTGCCCGGCGATCTTCTGAAGGCGATGGATCGGTACGCCTGCGTCGGCCATCCACGTCAGGCCGGTGTGTCGCAAGCTGTGGCGCTTGAGGTGGTCGAATCCGATCTTGGTCACGACCTCATCCCAGTGCGTCGCGTCGCGCAGTACCGCCGTGGTGATCCGGCCACCGCGCGTGCCGACGAAAAGCCGCGCGTTCTTCGTGCCGTCCGTCGCCGCGATACGACGCTCCACTAGTTCGCGGATCTCCTCGATCAGCGGCACGGTCCGGGCGCGCTCGGTTGCAGGGCGCTCAGTTCGTGCCGTAGATAGGCGACGCGGTGGTGCGGGAACACCCCGACCACGACGCCGTCCTCACGCTGCCGCCACCCGAACACTGGGCGATCTACTGGTCGCTCCAGTCACCGATCACCGGCGGTGCGACCATCTCGTTGCTGCCGAAGGTCTCGTCCGGGTCCGGTTCCAGCAGATACGACGGCGTGGTCCGCTCGAGATCCTCGTCGCCCTTGCCCTTCGCGCCACCGGCTCCCATGGCGCCCATCGCGCCGGCACCCGCGCCGCCGCGGCCACTCGCCGCGCCACCGGCGCCCGTGCCATCACGACCTGCCGCGCCCTCACCGGGCAACACACCAGCCGACCCACCGGGACCGAATCCCTTGGCAGTGTTGGGATTGCCGAGTCCGGTACTGCCGGGCACGCGTCCGCCGCCTGTGCCTGTGCCGGTGCCGCCGCGGCCAGCCCCTGTACCGCCGGGCCCACCGGTCCGGCGGACACCCTTGTCACCGGGTCCGGTGCCGGGCAGGAATCCGGGGTTGAGTCCACCGCCGCGGTTGTTGTTGCCGTCGCCGATCTGGTTGCCGCCCAGACCGAGGCTGTTCTGGCCACCGCCCAATCCGCTGATGTTGGTGGTGTTCCCGCCGGTGTTGGTGACCGGCGGCGCTGACCAAGCCGCGTTGGTCGTGTCGCCGACCTGCGGCGGTGGCGTGAGCCCGCGGCCGTTCGAATCGCCGATGCCGATCGGGGGCTGCGGCTGGGGCTCGGGTTGAGGCTGGGGCTGCGGTGCCGGCGGAGCGGGCGGAGCGGGCGCGAACGCGGGCAGGGCCGTAGCGGTCTGCGTCACCGTGCGGTCGTAGGTCTCCACCGCACGCGCCGCGTCCTCATGCTGCTTCTTCTGCTCCTGGTAGGCGGCCATGTCCGCGGCCGCCTGCTGGACGTACAGGATCGGGTCGGTGATCGCCATCCGCCTAGCGTTCGCCTGCGCGGGGTCGTATGGGGTGGCCGGTGGCGCTGGCATGGTGGACCTCGTGGTGCTCAAAGCGCGCGACTGCTGCATGATCAGCGTGCCCGCGAGCTGCGCCGCTGTCCCGACCCCTGAAGCCTTGTTGCCCAGACCAGCAACCGCGTTGCGGGCTTGGTCGGCGGCCTTGCCGCTCCAGTCGGCCTCGCTGTTGCCGATCGCGCGGGCGATCCGGTCCTGGAACGCGGTGAGCTTGTTGCCGATCTGTGCGTAGGTGTCGCCGACCGCGCCCACTGTGCCAGGGTCGCCGCCGTTGATCATCTCTTGCAACTGCCGGTGCGGGATCCCGAGGTAGTGCACGCCAGGAGCGGCCGGGGCCTGCCGAGCCGACACGCCCTGGTTGCGCAGGCTCACGGCCTGCCCGTCCAACAGATCGTCGACCTGGCCGCTGCCCTGCACCACAGCCATCAAGGCGCCCATGATCGGTCCATGTGTCGCCAGGTTCAGCGCAGTGACCTGGTCATGGATCTGCTGACCGGTCTGGACTTCGCCGTGACGCTGCAGCCCGTACCGCGAATAGACGTCACCGGACTGACCGCGCGGCCCCTCGTTCATCCCCTGCACTCCTTCAACCCACAGTCAGGACAAGCGCCTCACGGCAACTTCGGCTCGACCTTCTCGGCGAACGCCAAAGCCAGCGGACAAGGATCGCCGCCGGAGGCAGGCGGGGTGACGGTCACGTCAACGCGCGACGAGGACGACACCCCGAGGACGACGAGGCAACTTCCAGACGACCGACCACTTACCTGTTTGGCTTCTCGGCCACCAACAGTGATGTCCGTGATCTGGCCCCCACTTGCCTGCGTCTGTGCCAGTCCGAGGTTGGTCCGAATGCCGACGGAGACCGCGGCACCAGACTTTTTCCACATGCAGGTGTCCGCTGATCCTACCTGTTGCCGCTTTGGCGTTCCCTCGGTCCCGATCTCGGTTGCTTCGCTAGCGGTCAGCAGAGTGCAGGGATCGGTATCAGCAAGCGAACCATTGCTTGCACTTGAGCTGGTTGGACTGCCGGCGGTCGTCGACGTGCTCGTCGTCTCGGTCGTCGGGCGCGCCGTGCCAGTCGTGTCACTGCACGCGGCGAGGGCCAGCGCGCCTGCGGCGAGGAGCACGGCGATACGTGATGTCACAAGCAATCCTTTGGTGTTCATGCGGCAGGCCCGCCTGCCTTTTTGATGCCGTGCTGGCTGCCTTCGTCTGCAGACTGGTAGGCCGCCATTGCCTTCTCGACCTCCGTCTTGAACTCGAGCGCCTGTTCCTGGAGCTTCCGCAGAACGATGATCAGGCCCTGATGGGGATCACTTGCGATCGTCGCTTGATACGGCTTGTAGACCTGGGCGGCAGGCGTAGTGCCAAGCGGTAGCTCCTCAGCGAGCTGGTCCGTCTGGTGGAGGAGTTCCGTGAGCTCGTCATGCAGGTCCTGAGCTGCAGAGATCAAGGCTTGGCCGCCGGACTCGTTGATGGCCCAGCCGCCGGCTGCGCCGACAGCTTTCAAGCTGTTCAATGCGTCGCCGAAGCCACTCACGCTCGACCAGATGTCAGCCACTGCTGCCCCTCCCTGACAGGTGCCCCAACGTAAGCAATTCGTCGCTCACCGTGTCCGGCGGTTCCGGCGTGTGACCAGCGGCGCCGGTTCCATCACGACACATTCCGCACCAGGTTGGTCAGGTGCCGGTCGAGTGCAGCGAGATCAGCCGGCGTGTAGGTCGCTTGGAGTCGTCCGTCACGATCGGTGCTGTTCAGGACGGCATAGCGGCCCGCTGGGGTATCCAGCCAGTTCATCGTGATCGGAGTGCTCTGTCGGCTGTTGCGGCTGCGGGCAGTGACGAGGAAGTCGCCGCCACCCAGTCGTGGCTGTCGCAGGATGTCCTCGGCAGCCGCTCGTTGCGCCGCCGGCGAGTGTCCTGCCGCTCGTACCGTCGAGGTGAACGTGAAGTCGGAGAAGTCCTCGTCGACCCGTCGCCGCGCGGTCGGCGGGGCTTTGGCGGTCACGGTGACCGAGGTGCCCGGTCCTGGGGACAGCGGTGGCAACAGCCCGACGAGCCTGCGGATGACCGAGTCAGGTTCTGTCAGTTCGAACCGCAACGCCTCGCCTTCCTGCGCCGCCAGCACGCCGGCATGGTCGTCGATCACCGCAAGCGCAAGATGCTGTTCCTGGCCGGCGACACCGCGCATGGCGATGGCGACCCGCCCACGCGCGTACACGTTCAGCGCCTGCACAAGCTCAGGGGCGAAGTCATCCCTGCGAATCAACCCGCGTGCGATCAGCTCATCCTGCGCGGCCTGCCCCAACCTCAGCCGCTCCTCCACCTCGACGGCGAAGTGCGGAATCGAGAACGGAAACTGCCGGACATCGCGCCTCAGCGCCACGCCCAGCACGTCGAGTTCGACGAACGAGCAGACGATTTCCCCTGACACGTGGATCTTCCCTCCCCGAACACCGCTCCCACGGTGCGTGACCGGCAGCCATACTGCCAGTCGACCTGTGCTCTACGGAGCGTTACAGAACGGGTTGGCCCTGTTGAGGGGTTGATCACTACGGTCCGTGAGTAGATCGCGGTCGACATCGGCATCGGGGATAGGTAGAAGCACGCAATTCCGGGTGAACGGCGTGCGCGTCCACCACCTGTCATGATTCGCTCGCTGTGAGTGAGGGGCGGAGACATGTACGGGAACCCGGACGAGCTGGACCGGATCGCGGGCGAGATCGAGAAGCGCGCTGATGGCGTGCGGGAGCGGGCCAAGAAGCTCGACGACGACGCGCACAAGATGGAATGGCACTCAGTCGCCGCAGAACGCTGCCGGGAAACCGTCGGCGGGGACAAGCGGCAGCTGGAGAAGGCTGCGGACGGGCTGACCGAGGCCGCCGCGCTGCTGCGCCGACACGCGCAGGAAGTGCGTGAGCTGATCGCGATGATCAAGAAGATCTCCGAAGCCGTGGTCGGCTGGTTCACCAGCGCGATCGACCGGTTCAATCGCGCGGTCGACGCGTTCAACCAGGCAGCACGGGACTTCGCGAACGGTGTCGCCGACGTGCTGGGTTTCGGCGGTAGCCAGCCGCCGTCACCTCCGCAGCCGCCATGGACCGGCTGGAAGTGGGGACCCGACAACCTCCCGCCCGCAGGGGACAAGGCGTGGCTGGAGGCGGGCGAGTACCTGCGTGGGCAGGGGGTGCCCAGATGACCTCGGCACCGCACAGGCTGGTGCTGACCGCCGGTGAATTTGCGTACCTCGTCGAACGCACCGGTGTCGACTTGCCGCCGGCCTGGAGGCCTTCGGCGGACATAGGTCCTGCCGAGGCAGGTCTGATCAAGAAGCGCGTGGTCGACGGGGTAGGCGGCGAGCTCCACCGGTCGGTGATCAAGAACCTGGAGATCCTGGCGTTGCCGATGGTCATGCTGGACACCGTCGCGGCGATCGACGGCAAGGGGCTGCACAGCATGCACGCGATCTCCGGTCCGTTGGGTGCGTCGTTGTTCGAGTTGGGTGACAACGCGGTGGAGATGTCAATGTTCGCCTCGGCGGATTTGGGTAGGGAGCTGATCCGGGCGGTTCCACCCGAGAGCCAGGACACCAACGCCGGGATCGAGTCACGCCTGGGCGGAGGCGGACCGGAGCAGGCTCCGTTGCGTGGCCGGTTGCCTCTGGCGGCGCTGCAGGAGATGGGCGCCGCCCGTCTGTTTCGCGATGCCGACCCCGGCGGCCCGGCTGCTGTCGTTGCCAGGTTGCGACTGTCCGGCGACGAGGCGGCGCTCGCTCAACAGGTGGCGACCGAGACGGACGGGGCGTTGCGGTGTTTTGTCGTCGGTCGTAACGGGATGGCGTCTCAGGTCAGCTGGGTGCACACCGACGGTGGTTGGAGCGGCCTCGATCCCGAACCGGATGGTTCAGGCCGTCGAATCGTGCGACTGGAACCGGCTGATCGTGAGGATCTGGGCACGTGGGTCGCCCCAGCAGTGGCAGGAGCGCTGGCATGAGTGACGAGCCTGTGGAGCCCGGCGCTCCGACGGCAAGGGATGTGGGGATCGCCCCAGTCGCGGACATCGAGGTCAGTGGTGGTGCCGGCGGTTTCCGAGCCAAGGGTGAGGACCTCGTGGCTATGAGCGCTCTCACCGATGAAGTTGCCGGCGACATGCTCAAGACCGCGTTGGCCGGGCACAAGTTTCTCGCTGAGCCGGACGTGCTGGCCTCGGCTCTGCTCAATCCGTCCGGTGTGGTGAAGTTCGAGGCGGCCATGGCCATGGCGCTTGACGGGCCTAACGGTCTCACCGCCACGTCCGCGGCCATCGGTCTGCGCGGTGATGCTCTGCGCGCGACGAAGTTGGCGTACGAGGCTGCCGACGAACTCGCAGCTAGAGGACTCGACGCCTCGCGCTGGATGGCGGGCCTTGCGGTCGCGTCGGCGCCAGGTGGTGTCGTTGCCGCTGGACTCGCAACAGGTACTGCCATCGCCGCCGATGTGTACGCCAACTACGACGGTGACTGGCAGAAGTGGCTGGTCGACCACCCCGGCATGATCGACAACCTGATCGGCATGTCACCCGGCATGTTGTCCGCGCTCGGCGTGCCCGTCGACCTGGCTACCACCTTGGACCTGCTGGCCGCGACGTACGCTGACGGCAACGCTCATGTCACCGCTTTGATGCCCTTGCCTGACCCTGGGCCGCACAACTTGCGTGAAATCATGCTGGGTCTTGACGTGCGCAACGACCCGAACAGTGACCAGGACAACAGCAACCTCGATGTGCGAGTCATCAAGGACGCCAACGGCAAGGTGACCGGCTACATCGTGGACATCCCTGGCACCAAGGACTGGAACGCGCCGTGGGATCCCAAGAGTGCCAACGATTCAGGTGTCAACGTCGACGCCATGGCGGGGAACAACACCGTCCTGCAATTGGGGATCGAGAGGGCGCTGCGTGAGGCCGGTGCGCAGGGCAGCGGCGTGCCGGTGATGCTGGTCGGCCACAGCCAGGGCGGCATCGTCGCCGCCCAGTCGAGCAGCGACCTGGTTGCAAGCGGGTACAACGTGACGCACGTGGTCACCGCCGGCTCACCGGTCGGTCGCATCGACATTCCCGGCAACGTGCAGATGCTGTCGCTGGAGAACAGGAACGACATCGTTCCGCGCCTTGACGCCAGCGACAACCCGAACACCGCGAATCGCACGACGGTCACCTTCGAGAACCAGACCGGGAGCATCGGCGGCAACCACAGCATCGGTGGACACCGGTACGACGAGAGGCACCGCGACGAGCCGCCTGTCGATCAAAACTACGTTGCCGTGGCTGGGCAACTGGACGGGAGTTCGGATCCTTCAGTGCGGCGATTCTTGGACAGCACGGGTGCGTTCACCCAAGGCAGCGGGCTTGATTCGCAGCTGCTGCGTTATCGAGTGTCGCGGGAGGGCGTGAATTGAGCGCGGCGGTGAGGTTGACAGGCCTGGTTGCCCTTCTGGTCGGCTTGTTGGCGGGGTGCAGTGTGCTCGAGCAGCGTCACGACGACGTGGAGGATCTCGGCAAGAAGATCGTGGCGGACTGGAAGGAACAGCCAGAGGTCGCGGAGGCGAAGTACGACTACCGGCACGGGATCGACCAGGGACAGATCATGTACATGGTGGTCAT
Source organism: Lentzea alba (assembly GCF_011067745.1). Classification (GTDB taxonomy): domain Bacteria; phylum Actinomycetota; class Actinomycetes; order Mycobacteriales; family Pseudonocardiaceae; genus Lentzea; species Lentzea alba. Next base: position 32,819 of record NZ_JAAMPJ010000004.1, on the reverse strand, counting down.
CGTCCGCGCGGAGTCGGTCTCGAACGAGGTCGTCGACAAGCTGAAGGACATCGCGAATCGCGACTTTTGGGAGAGCCCGGCGTATGACCGCGACGACCTGTCGCTGCGGTTCGTCGCTTACTCCTCGGACAACCCGCCCGTAGACGGGCAACCGGAACCGGACAGGTCGATTCGCAGAGAAGGTCTTGGTGTGCCTGAGAAAGTCGCGCTGGAGAAGTACGGACCGAGACCGTCCAAAAGGTGAGTGTGGATGAGGCTGGGAGACTCTGAGACACGTCCTCGCTGGGGTGCGAGGAAGTGAAGTGAGCACCGCAGTGCGTTCAGCTGTGCTGGGCAGCCTGTTCGTCATGGTGGGCTTGCTGACCGGGTGCAACGTCGCCGACCAGTACCACGAGGGAGTGGACAGCTTCGGCAAGCAGACGGTCGCTGACTGGAAGGCGATGCCGGAGGTGGTCGAGGCGACATACGAGTACCGCCATGGACTGGATCAGGGACAGGTCTTGTACCTCGACGTCATGATCCGCGGGGATGTCGACAAGGACAAGGTGATCGGCCAGTTGCAGGAGGTCGCCAGAAAGAACTTCTGGCAGAAGACCTCGTCGAACGACGTCAAGGTGAACCTCGCGGTCCACTCCGAGAGCAGCGCGCTCGGCGGCGGGTCCGCGACGCCCGGTCCGGTGATCTACCAGGGTGGGCTCGGCCAGGGTTCCGGATCGCCCGAAGAGAAGTACGGGCCGAGAGCGACGACGAGGTGAGTGGATGATGACTCCGGACGAATGGCTGGCTGATTTCGAGGCCAAGACGGCTGAATTGCGGCGCAACGCGGTCGCGTTTCGCCGCAACCTGGAGGCTGCAGGGCAGACCGTTACCTCCGACGACAAGGCGTTGACTGTGACGGTGGCGCCGAACGGTGCCCTGCTCGACCTCAAGATCGCGCAGAACCCGGAGCTCGCGGCGAGACTCATGGCGTTGGTGCGGCAGGCGCGGGAGGGTGCCGCGGCCAACGTGCTGGGCGAGTTCCGCAACGCGGTCGGCGGACAGGCGGGACAGCTTGACACCGATGTGTCGGTGCCTGCGTTCGGTACTCCTGAACCGCGGAAGCCGAATCATCCGCAGCTGGTCGAGGACGAGGACTTCAGTGACAACTCGATCTACCGGCGGCCGTAGAGGTTGCTGCGTAGCGGGCGTCCCGGTACGACTGCGAACCGCACAACGGTCGCCTTCGGAACCAGAACCGACCGAGGTGACGTCGGCTTGTCACGGGAAGCGGGAGGGAGTGGCGTGAGCGCGGCAAGGCGTGTGGTCGGTGTGGTGGGCGTGGTTGTGCTGTTGGTCGGGCTGCTGTCCGGATGCAATCTCTTCGTGCAGTACTACGAGGACGTGGACGAGCTCTGCAAGAAGATCGTGGCGGACTGGAAGGCGCAGCCAGAGGTAGTCGACGCGACCTACGTCTACGTGCACGGCATCGACTCGGGGCAGCAGATCGATCTCGATGTCATCGTCCGCGCGGAGTCGGACACGGCCGAGATCCTCGAAAAGCTGGAGGACATCGCGAATCGCGACTACTGGCTGAGCACGGCGTACGACCGTGAGGACCACATGTCGTTCCAGTACGTCGTCTACTCCTCGGACAACCCGCCGGCAAAGGGTGAAGTGGGCCTGCCCAAGTCGATCGGTCAGGGCGATATTGGCGTGTCGCCGAAAGTCGGTTTGGAGAGGTACGGGCCGAGACCGACGATGAAGTGAGCGAACCCTGACCCCGGACGAGTGGCTGGCCGACTTCGAGGCCACGACCGCAGAACTGCAGCGCAATGCGGCCGCGTTCCGTCGCAACCCGGAGATGGCGGCGCAGACCGTCACCTCCGAGGACAAGATGCTGACCGTGACGGTGTCACCGAACGGGCCCTGCTCGATCTCAAGATCGCACAGAACCCGGAGCTCTCCGCGAAGATCATGGAGTTGGTGCGGCGGGTGAGGGAAGGCGCTGCGGCCAACGTGCTCGGCGAGTTCCGGAACGCGGTCGGCGGGCAGGCAGGTCAGTTGGACACCGATGTGTCCGTTCCTGCCTTCGGTACGCCTGAGCTGCGGAAGCCGAAGGCGGTCGAGGACGACTACTTCAGCGACAACTCGAGCTATCGCTGATGCGGCTCTACCCAGCTTGTCGAGCCCCCGCTATCCATGGCCGCATCAGTTCCACAGGTCGGTCGGCGACATCGCTCGCAGGCCATGAAATTCCGGTAGGCACGATCGCGTGCGCTGAGTACGTCGAGCAGTGAGAAGCAGCCGATGCATCTGTGTCGTCGAGTTCCGGTTGGCACCTCAGGTGGCGTCGAATCAGGTTCTCCGTAGAAAGTCCGAGTAACGATGCCTTGCCTGGCGCCGATGCGTACTCTGATGCGGGAGTGCCCGTGGGAGATGCCTGTCGCACGTACCAGAGGGCCTCCATCTCGCCGGAGCACGGGAGGGGTATCGGGGTTGCAGCCAGGCAGTTTTATCATGCAACTGGGCAGATGGGACATCGGTCGTGTGAGTGCGATTCAGTCGAGTCGGGTCCGCATCGAATACTTCGAGTCGATTGCCGAACCGATCGCCGAAACTGTTGATGCCCTCGTGCAGGATTGTCAACCCGTCATGCTCCCCGTGGGGGCGCGAGTTTTTTGGTGTGACCCCGACACCCACGACTGGACCGCGGGAAGGGTCACCGCCCGGCAGGGTGAATCGTATTTCGTTCGGTTCCCCAACAGCGGCGAGGACCGGCGAGTGAGCGGCTCGGATCTGAGGGTGCGCTGGAACCGCCCTGTTCAGGATCCGCTGCACGTGCTTACGGCTGGCGGGAGTGAGCCCTGGTTCTTTCGACAGGCTCGTATGCCGATGTTGAACGCGCTGGTCCGGCAGCGCGCCGCTTGTGCGAACGTCCCCGCATTCTTGTCCTCTGCGGTCGAACTGTTCCCCCACCAGGTTCAAGCGAGTCTCACCGTCCTGTCGGACCCGGTTCAGCGGTACCTCTTGGCCGATGAAGTCGGACTGGGGAAGACGGTCGAGGCCGGGTTTGTCGTCCGTCAGACTCTCATCGACAACCCCTTGGCCAAGATCACGATCTTGGCGCCGGACGTGCTGCGCAGGCAGTGGATCCGTGAGTTGACGGGCAAGTTCTTCACCGACGACTTCCCGCGAGCCGAAATCAGAGTCGTCGCACACGAGAACCCGACCGGCTGGGCCAAGCACAAGAACAGCGATCTGCTCGTCGTGGACGAAGCGCACGCGCTCGTCCAGGGAGGTGACCCAAACTCGTCGCCGTACCGCGAGTTGGCACCGTTGGCCCACACCGCGGAGCGGCTTCTGCTCCTCTCTGCCACTCCCATCACGTCGAACCTGATCACCCACCTCGGCCTGCTGCACCTCCTGGACCCTGACGTCTACCGATGGGAGGACCGGGCGGCGTTCGAGGCGCGCTACGCTCTGCGTGCCGAACTCGCGGATGTCGTCTACGCGATCGATGCCGACTGGCCACCTCTGCTCTCGATGAACATTGATCGGGTACGTGCGGTCCTTCCCGAGGACAAGCGAGTTGAGGAGTTGGGTGCTGCGGTGCTCTCCTTGCTCACGCTCGACGGCGACCTCGCCGATATCGCCGACGAGGACGAGCTAAAGCTGCGCGTCGACGAGTTGCGAGGACACATCAGCGAGACCTACAGGTTGCACCGGCGGACGATCCGCCACCGGCGATCCCAAGTCTTGGCGGACCGGGCCGACTCCGACTTCGTGCCGTACGAGGTGCGGGGGCGGGAGCTCCCGAGGCGTTTGACGATCGAGTCCCCTGCCGACGAGCGAATCCAGGAGATCCTCGAAGAATGGCGGACCGGTACACGGAGCGCCCTGCTGGACATGGGGATCGAGGACGAGGATGCCAGCTACGCCCAGGTCTACGGCATCCTCATGTCGCGTTCGGGCGTCAGTGGGCGTGACCTCCTCGAGATCCTGCGGTTGCGGGTCGAGCATGTCGAACCGTCGATCGACCTGGACCCGGTGGATCGCGGACTCTTGACCTTCCCCCCGGTCCTGGCCCACGAGCCCGATATTCTGTGCGCGGTCGAGGAGGCTGTGGCCGAGAGCGGCGTCATCGCCTTCGAGCCGGTGACCAAGGCCCTGCTGTCGGTGCTCCCACAGCACCGCAAGATGATCGCGTTCTGTGGTGGTGGTGCCCTCGCGGACGACCTGGCCGCCCATCTGCGGGCGCGGTTCCCGAAGGCTCCGATGTTCCGGCATACGAGATCCATGGCTGCGGAGGACGCGGAGGAGTCGGTCACCAGCTGGCGGGATGCGGCGAGCGGCCTGCTGGTGTGCGATGACTCCGGTGAAGACGGCCTCAACCTTCAGGTCGCAGACGCGGCGATCCACCTGAGGCTGCCATGGTCGCCCAACCGGCTCGAACAACGGCTCGGGCGGGTGGACAGATTCGTGGAGAGCGGCAGGAACACACCACACGGGCCTGCCGTGCACTACGTCGTGCTGCCTTTGGATGGCGAGTTGGCGGCAACGACCTCGTGGCTGGAACTGCTGTGCCGTGGCTATCGCATCTTCGACACCTCGGTGTCGACGCTTCAGGACGCGATCTCTCAAGGGCTGGGCTTCGTGTGGCGTCGAGCCCTCGACGTCGGGCCGGACGGGCTGGTGGACTGCGCCGAACAGGTCGAGCGGGCGTTGAAGGAAGCGTCGATCGAAATCGACAAGATGGACATGCTGGAGTCGATCCACCACAGCGTCACCTACTCCGATGACGTGGCGAACGCCATGAGCGAGTTGGAGACCGACTGGCACAAGATCCGGGACGCGGTCCTTGGCTATACATCGGACAAGAACGGCGGCATCAACATCCGCCGGCTGGAGCGATCCATCGACGGCAGGCGCGTGGAGGTGTTCGACATTGCCGGGTCCAAGCCCAGGGTCGACCCGAGCATCCTGCGCGTTGCCCGATCCCGCTTCGGCGAGGACTCGGGTAAGGGTGTGTTCAACCGATCTGTCGCCGTTCAGCCTCCGGGCAGACGGATCTTCCGCATCGGCAACCCGGTCGTCGACCTCTTGGCGCATGTGATCGACAACGACGACAGGGGCCAGGCGACATGCGTGGTCCGGATCGACCCCCGGCGTCAAGAAGAGGAACCGGGCATCTACTTTGGCTTCGACTTCCTGGTCGAGGCGGACCTGCGGGCCGCGATCGCTTGTGTACCCGATGCGCCCAGCGCGGTTCCCGCCTTGCGGCGTCGCGCCGATCGGCTGTTTGCCCCTTTCACGATGCGGGTGTGGGTCGAGGCAGAAGAGGACTGCGCAGTGGCAGACCCGGAGGCCACGAGGTGGCTGGAGCGACCGCTCGACCCTCGGCGTGATCACGACATCACCGGACGGAAGCTCGACGAGTTGATCGGTCTGCTCGGCGGCTGGGCGGGCTTCCGTAAAACCGGTGTCGAGGCGCAGCATTTGGCACGCGTTCACCTGGCCGAGACGGCGAAGCTCACCGAACTGTCCGCGGCGGCATTGGGACGAGCGAAGGCCGGCTTGCGGGTGATGCAGGCGCAGGCCAAGGCGCGGGCGCTGGCGGGCCGGCTGGTGAACGACGAGGAGACGATGGTTTTGGACAACGCCCTGACGTCCGCTCTCGCGGACGGGGTCAGCGACCCCAGCGCACGCGTGGTCGCGGCGATGTGCGTGGTCCGGACGGGGATTCCAGGGCAGGCTCGTGGGTTCTGATTCGTGGACGGGCGCACAGCAGTTGTTCAGCCAGTGGCCCACCATCCCGTCCTACGACGATGCGACCGGGCTCCAGCGCAGGCTGACTGACGCCGTACGTGAGTTGGGCACGCAACGCGCGTCCAAGGTCGACGTGGCGGTGCTGACCCGGCAGGTGCTGTTGGAGGCTGCGGCTCGGGGAAACAACGCGGGATTGGTCGTACCGCTCGATCCGGCACTCCCAGGTATATCCGAGTGGTCGAACGCCGAGTGCACCGTGGTTGAGACGCCCAGCGGATTGCGCGTGTGGGCGAACCCGTGGACTCCGGAGATGGGAGGGCCGTCCCTGGCGTCGGCTGCAGCCGAAGAAGACCTGATCAACGTCTACCTCGGCAGCGAGGCGCACCAACGCTTCACTCCTGCGGCTGTGCCGGCCGACCCGTTCATGACCAGTGCCTTCGGTCATCGAACCTATAAATCCACCGGGCAGCGGCAACTGGCTCGTGCGGTAGCGCTTGCCGAGCCGGGCTCCACGCTGATCCTCAGCCTGCCTACCGGGCAGGGCAAGACCGCCGTCGCCTTGGGCGCAGGGTTGGTGTCCCCTGAGCAGTCGGGGTTGGCGGTGGTCGTCGTTCCAACTGTCGTGCTCGCGCTGGACATGGAGCGGCGGACCAGGGAGGTGATGCGGTACCACGACATCGGCGCGCCGGATGACCGTTTCGCTTACGTGAGCGGGCTTGATGACGACGACAAGCGACGGATCCGGGAAGCGATCAGATCCGGTCGGCAGCGTGTGCTGTTCACCTCGCCGGAGGCCTTGGTCACCGGTCTCGCGAAGGCTTTGGAAGACGCCGCAGCCGCCGGGTACTTCCGCCACTTCGTGATCGACGAGGCCCATCTAGTGGAGCAGTGGGGTATCCGGTTCCGTCAGTCGTTCCAGACGATGGCCAGGCATCGTGATCGGTGGGTCGCATCGGCCCCGGAGGGCAGGGCTCCAGTGACGGTCGCGATGAGCGCGACCTTTACACGTGACCAGATCTCCAGCCTAAGGTTCATGTTCGGCGACCCCGAGCGTACGCGGGTCGTTGCTGCAGCGCAGTTGCGGCACGAACCGAGTTTCTACGTGGCACACCACACGACCGAGGCGGGCCGCGTGTCAGCGGTTTTGCGCGCAGTGCACCTGCTGCCCAAGCCCATGGTGCTTTACGTAACTACTCGCCGCGATGCTCGGTGGTGGCGGGATCGACTGCACCAGGCAGGTCTGCGTCGAGTCACTGCGGTTACTGGTGAGTCCTCCGATGTCGAGCGGCAGAACGCGATGACGGGATGGAGCGGTCGGGACTCGACTGGAGAGGTTTCGACCGCCTACGACGTCGTGGTCGGTACTTCTGCCTTCGGTCTCGGAGTCGATGTGGGCGATGTCCGGACGATCGTGCACGCTTGCGTGCCGGAATCCGTGGACCGCTTCTATCAGGAGGTGGGGCGCGGTGGACGCGACGGTTTCCCGTCCCTGTCGGTCTTGTTGAGCACCGACGAAGACTTCGACGTCGCCGCGAGCCTCGCGGACGAGCGGCTCATCAGCGCGGCCTTGGCGTTCGAGCGGTGGCACGCGATGTTCGTCAAGGCAGAGCGGCTGGAAAGGGAGGTGTACCGCGTCGACCTTGACCGCTACCGAGCCGAACTGTCCAGGACCTCGAAGACGAACCGGGGGTGGAACCTGCACATCCTCGGTCTGATGCACCGTGCCCGACTGATCGATCTGTCGTTGTCGGTACCCCCCGAGGCCGGAGCCGACGTCTGGGACGACGAACTCGGCACACCCAGCCAGTCCGCCGATCGGTTCGTGCAAATCACCCTCCTGGACGGTGCCGCGAACCGAGAGGGTGAGTTCTTGGAGCGGATCAGGCGCGTTCGCGGGGAGATCAAGCACAGCCGGCGTCTGGCGGTCGACGGAATGCGGGACCTGCTCAGTGGACGACACTGCGTCGGACAGGTGCTAGCGGCCTACTACAGTACCGACGACGTCGCGATCGGTGTGACCTGCCGCGGGTGCCCGCGGTGCCGTCGGGAGGAGAAGCGGCCGGGGGAAGTCTTCTACCGGCTGGCGGCCGAACCATCCCCGTTCCTTCCGGCTCCGACCCGCAAAGTCGACTACGACCCACTCGTCCGCTTCCGGGGCCGGACGAACTGCCTCAGCATCACCTGGGACGGTGATGCGGACTTCCGGCGGTCGGTGCCCAGGCTACTCAATGCACTGGTGCGACGAGGGATCCCCGTCGTGGGCGGGCCCGGTGCGACTTCGGAATTGATGGCAGCGCTCCAGCGGGACGCGGGCGAACTTCCCTTGATCCACGACCAGGATGACGATCTGTTGAGGTCCTATGCGGGACCAATGGTGTGGGTCGGCACGCCCGAAACTTGGTGCCTACCAACAGATGTGGTGGAGAGGATCTGGTCTACGGACCTCGTCTACGTCGTCCATCCGGCCGCCACCTCGCACCCGGAGAAGGCGTCGGAAGCCTTTGCCACAATCCATCGACCGACCGTGTCCGTGCGCGCAGCGTTGGAGTTCCTCTGATGGCCTTTCTGAACGTCGACCGGGCGCTACCCCCCCAACTTTGGGCGCTGGTCCGGCTGTTGAGCGTGCGACAGCCCCTGACCGACAGCCAGGCCAGGGCGTTCATGAGCCCGGACTCGCTGAGCGCGGGGATGAAGTCCGACCCTCCATTCCAGCCCACGGTTCGTACGTTGCTGGAATTGGGCTTGGTGGCGCAGGACGAGAGCGGCAGGCTGACGCTGCGGTACTCGATGCCGAGCCTGGCGGACTTCCAGCACCGTCTCCGCGAGGCCCTCTTCTTCCCGGAGCGCAACACCGATCTGGAGTCCGATCCCATTACCGGCAACAGGGACATGACCATCGTCCTCTCCTACTTCCTCTCCTTCGACCCGCTGGACTCCCCAGTCAGCCGGACACAGGTCGACGAAAGGAGCGCGAGGAGTTTCTCGGTGGAGGGCAAGAACCCAACACCGAGCAATGTCCGTTGGCCACGGTTCGTCCACTGGGCACCGATGCTCGGCCTTGGCGCCGCACCACTGATGCCGACATCCGACTCGGGCGTGCTGAGCCCGGACTGCACGAAGGCGGTCCGCCAGGTGCTGGCCGCGTCCCGGTTGGTGGGGAAGACCGTCTCAGCCGTGGATGTGGTGCGGACGATTAGGGAGGCCATACCCGTGCTACCGGGGGGCGCCTACTCGATCCGGCTGGGGATTCCAGATCCCGGCGAGCAGGCCGTCGGCCCTGCCCTTTCCTTCGCACTCCTGCGCGGTCGCCATGAGGGGTGGTTGCGGTTCGAGCGTTTCGCAGACAGCGCGAGTTCGGTGACCGTCGCTGATCGGGATGAGCCCAACCGCCGGGTATCGGACATCGTGGTCTCGGAGGGAATCAATGGCTGACCAATTCACCCTCCACACCTGCTGGCGCGCCGAGGAGGCGGCTCAGACGATCAACACCGAGGCGGTCAGCCCTTCCCGCGCCGTCTTCCTGGCCACCCATGCCACGTTCAGGCTCCGACGCAGCCGGTTGACCGGCGGAACGCGCGAAGACGCGAAGAACATGGAGCGCGCAGCGGACCTCGTAGACGAGAAGGCGGTGCTGTCCGATTTCTTGGCACGGAAGTCCGACACCGGCGCCCTGCTGATGCCAATCGTGGGTGAGTCGGGAACGGGCAAGTCCCATCTCATTAGATGGGTTCGAGAGCAGGTCGAGGACACACCCAAGCGCAAGGTCATCTACTTGGAGAAGGGGAAGACCAGTCTCAAGGCCGTCATCGCAGAACTACTCGCCGACCTTGAATCGGACAACGCGGCTGAACTTCGCCGCACTATCGACAAACTCTCTTCGAGTGTGGAGCCGGAAGCCCTGGCGAGACGCCTGATCAACAGCATTGAGGAAGAACTGTCAGCCACCACCCAGGAGGGTGTGTCTGGACCGATACGAGTCTTGCGTGGCCCTCGCGGGGTGGCCGTTCTGCTGCAAGACCCCCACGTCCGCAACCACATGCTGGAATCGACGCGGTTCATCCCGCAACTGGCACACCAACTCCTGCACGACCGCCGCGACGGCGAGCAGCAGCGTCCTGAGCGGTTCACCACCGAGGACCTGCCATTGGAATTCGGTGACATTGGCAAGGTCGCGCAGATGACAGCCGGAGTGCTGAAGATGCTCAGCACTAACCCGCCGATGAAGGTAGCTGCTGTCGACCTGTTGAACGAGTGTTTGGAGGCCGCAGTCAAGCGGGCCTTCAACCTGGGGGCGGGCAGCCTTGTGTCGGCGATGGAGGAGGTGCGCCGGGAGTACGGCCGGCGGGGCCGCGAGATCATTCTCCTGGTAGAGGATTTCGCACTCATTCAAGGAATGCAACGGGAACTGCTGGACGCCATGATCGAACCCGCGCGGCGGGAAGGCGTCGAGGTGCTGGCTCGCATCCGGACCCTGCTTGCGGTGACAACCGGCTATTTCCAGTCCTTGCCGGAGACGGTGCTGACGCGTCTGCACGCCACGGTGGGATACGTCTACGACCTCGACGCTCCGTTCGACCCCACTGGGAGTGGGGAGGATTATATGGCCTCCTTCATCGGGCGTTATCTCAACGCCGCCAGGATCGGGAGCGAAGCACTCGAAGCGGTGTCGGAGGGTGCCGAGGTTCCCAATCATTGCGACGACTGCAAGTTCAAGACTGAGTGCCACCCTGCGTTTGGCGTGTCAGACGAGGGCTACGGCCTCTACCCCTTTAACCGATCGGCCCTGACCAGAGCCGTGCACTCCACCGCTCCTGTGGAGGCGCCGTACCAGTTCGTGCCGCGCGCGGTGCTGGGGTCCGTGGTGCACAAGGTTCTCGTCGAGGACGCCAAGCCCATTCGGGACGGGGCTTTCCCGCATCGGGGCTTCATTGACAGGTTCCGCCGGGCGAAGATCGACGATCCGCTCGATAGCGCCACGCTCGACATGGTGGAGTCCGCGCACCCTGCCGAAGTCGATCGGTATCGAGCGTTTCTGGAGTTCTGGGGCAACGCGGAGTCGCCATTCGAAGCGGAAGCGGCGGTCCGACTTGCATTTGGGTTGGCACCGCTGAAGGCTTCAGATACCCGTCGCCCGCGGACTCGGGGTGTGCCGAAGCCCGCGGTGGAGCGAGACAAAGCTCCTGAAGCGGGCAGTTCTTCGCTGCCACAATCCCTCCGGAGCCGCCTCCAGGAGATTGAGGACTGGGCAACGAAGGACACCGACGCGATGTCCAATGTCGCCCGTGAACTCAGGACGATCGCCGCCGACGTGGTCACCCAGCGGTACGACTGGGCAGATCCGTTGATGAATAGCATGACCAAGGATGCGCTCAAGTCGATCTGGAGCGCGACCTCTGGTGCAGTGCACATCCGTGGGGCGCGAGGCGGGCTGAAGGTCGACCCGGAGTCGGCGCCGATCCAGTTCGCGAAGAGCGGGCAGAACGCCCAATTCTTCAAGTCGATACTGCAATTGAGCCAAGGGTACCCGCCCATCTCGATGGACAGCGTGTATCGCTTGGCCGAGTTGGCTGAGTCGAAGGCCGCAGACTTCACTGCGGCCGTCCTCGTGAAGCAGGAGATCACCGATCCGGATCTTGTGCTGGGGCTGAGGGTGTCGTTGATCGGCGCCGCCTTGGCCGGCCGGGCCTGGCCTGGCATGCCGGAGGCAGGAATGGTCGATGCGGTCCTGCACGACGGCAAAGGGTGGGTTCGTGAGGACTTCGCGGCGCGCGTACCGCGGTGGAACTCGACGCTGGCAGATCACCTGAGCAAGCGCGAGGAGCTAGTCACACGGATCAGGAACGCGGTTGGTATCTCACAAGGTGAGCGCGGAAGGGTACGCCTGATCGACGCCGCACATCTGCTTCCGCTGCTCCAGCAGGCGGCCCAGGAGTGGACATGGCAGGTCGGCGACCGTTCGGTGCCGGCTTGGGTCTCGGCCGCGGCCAAAGGATTCATGTTGCTCCCCAGCATGGTCGACGAGCAGTTGGGCGCGCTGCGGGACTTGTTGGCCTCGCTGCGACGCAGAGTCGCGCGCGGGATGCTGTCCAAGGTCGTGCAGGCGGTTCTGGACGCCATGGACGAGGCGAAGCAGCACGGATTGCACCTGACCTCTGCACAGAGCGAGAACTTGAGGCGGCTCGCGACAGATGTCCAGGACGTGGACTGGCACGTCATCACCGAACTTGAGGACGACCTCGCTCGCCTCGCTGATACGTCGGGCGAGGGTCAGGACCGGGCCAAGGCTGAAATGATCGTCGCTGCCCGAGGACGTGGTCCGGCACTGCCCGCCATTCGCGCCTTCCTGGAGGCCAGCAACGACTGGTTGGACGAGGCGTTGGAATCAGCCAGGAACCGCATCGGTGGGCACGAGGAGGAAACCTCGGACAACCTCAACTCGGTAGTTCGCGAGTGGGCCGAGATAGTGTTTAGCGAGGAGTCGGCCAATGAGTGAGGCAACCGTCTTCGAGAAGGTCGAGCAGCTGCGGAGCGAGACGCGTCGCTTGGCGACCGCGGAGAAGGGCGCCGACGAGGCGCGGCGGATCGGTAGTCGGGTGACGAAACTGAAGGCCTCGCTCGGGGAGTTGCGCACCCAGGTTGAACTTGCCTGCAAGGTCAACGAGACCATCGGGTCCAATAGAGTGGATCTGTCCGCTGTAGACGATGGTTATCGAGACTTCGAAGCCAAAGTGCGAAGTGTGACCAATCCCAACAACGCAGTCTTCGAGCGAGCAAACCAACGTATTGCTGCAGTGTGCAAACGACTGGAGGAGGAGACTCGCTCGGCGTGGTCCACTTGGGCCTCGGCCCGCATCTCGGAGTTGCATCTGACGCGCATCCCAATGCTCCCGCCAAGAGACCAGCGTGAGGCTCGTCGGAAACAGGGCGAACTGGAGCGGTGGTCCCGCGGGAACGAGTTGTCCAGACCGATTATCAGCCTTTTCACAACCTCGATCAGCGGGTTGGCTGACATGCTCGCCGATGCTCCCGACGCGCCTCCCGAAGTTGCGGACCTGATGGTGAGGCTTTCGGGTGACCAACCGCCCACGCTGGCGCAGATCACCGACGACGAGATCTCGTTGCTGCGGTCGCTGCACTTCGATGAGCAGATCACGCTGAAGAGGATCAGTACGTGAGTGAAGTTAAGCCAAGGTTCGTCAACGACCTCCTCTCAGCCTTGGAGGACCGGGAATTACCCCTATTGTCTTGGGGAGTGACAACCGGGGTGCTTTCTCGGGACGAAGTCACGACGACGATCGAGCGGATACTCGCCGAACACCAAGACGCACCTCGCGGCGTGACCATCGAAGCCCTTGTTGACTACCTGGTCAGCAAGGCGTTGCTGGTGCCCGTGTCTAGCACTGCGCCGAGTTACGACACCGCGGAAACGCATGGGTACCGAACGCGGATGGCCGAGGCCCTGCGGTTGACCGTGAACCTGCGGCAACTTTTCGCTCCTCGTTGGGGAGTTACGCAGCAGACGGGTTGGTGGCTGAGCGGGCCGCGGCTCGTGGCCGACTACCGACTGCACGTCCAACCGCGTCGCTATCCGAAGCGCGACATCACGGTGGACCGGGCGTGCGCCGAGTTCGCGACGCTGTCAGGATGGGATGCTCCCCAGGAGCGGGTCACGAGGACACTCGTGGGGAAGAACGATCTGGCCGCGTTTCAGGTCGACGCGACGCAACGCATCTTCTTGGCGATCGGTGCGGACCGGAGTCGAGGCATCATCGTGGGAGCAGGCACCGGTAGCGGGAAGTCCATGGCCTTCTACCTTCCGGCTTTTGCTTCTATGGTGGAGTCCGGGCGGAGGGGCGTCCACACTTTGGCGATCTACCCGCGCGTGGAGTTGCTGCGTGACCAACTGGTTGAGGCAGTCCGCACCGCGAAACGGCTTCACGACGCAGCGGCCATTCCACAGCGCATCCGGATCGGTGTTCTGTACGGGGACACGCCGAAGCACAATAAGGAGTCTCGGTTCTTTGAGAATGCACGATCTGCTTGGAAGCGGCGCAACAGTGGGTTCGTGTGTCCGTACTTCAGTTGTCCGGCTTGTGACATCGGCGAGTTGATCTGGCCGGAGACCGATCGGATCGCCGGTGTCGAGCGGTTGAAATGCGGAAACTGCCTGCACGTGATCGATCCACCGAGCCTTGCGCTGACCAGGGAGAGCATCAGGGCGAAACCACCGGAAATTCTGTTCAGCACCACGGAGATGTTGAACAGGGGTGCGACGAACAACCTCTCGGGTGTGCTCGGCTGGCAGGGTGGGGCGCCGCCCTCCGTCGTCCTGCTGGATGAGGTGCATACCTACGTCGGGATGCACGGTGCGCAAGTCGCGCTCCTTCTGCGGCGCTGGCGCAACGCAACCAGAAAGCCCGTCACTTTCGTCGGTTTGTCAGCAACGCTGCGCGACAGCGAGCGGTTCTTCGCTGCTCTGACCGGTCTTCCCCCGAGCGCTGTCGACCGAGTTGAGCCGAGGGAAGACGACATGCTGGACGAGGGACGTGAGTACTGCATCGCGCTGCGCGGCGACCCCGTGTCTCAGGCAAGCCTGTTGTCCACCTCGATCCAGACGGCGATGCTGTACGGAAGGATCCTGGACAAGAAGCAGCATGTGTTCGGCACGACCGGTTTTGCCTTCACCGACGACCTGGACGTGACCAACCGCTTCTACGATGCCTTCCGCGACGCCGAGAGCGGGCAGAACCGGGCGATGCGAAATGGTGGTCGGCCGGTTCTGGCTGCCTTGCGATCCTCTGCGGGAAGCTTCGAAGCTGATCGCGAGCGCGATGGTCAAGTGTGGCGTGTGGCAGAGAAGATCGGGCATAGGCTGTCGTCTGACTTGAGACAGCAGCACTTGCGAATCGGTCGAACCTCATCACAGGACGCGGGCATGGACCGAGACGCGGACTTCACAGTCGCATCGCCGTCGCTGGAAGTGGGGGTCAACGATCCCAGGGTTGGGCTGGTGCTGCAGCACAAGGCGCCACGCAACCCAGCGGCCTTCATCCAAAGGCGAGGACGGGCCGGCCGCCTCCGGGACACCAGGCCGATCACAGTGGTGACACTCTCGGAGTACGGCCGCGACCGCTTGGCTTACCAGGCTTACGAGTCGCTATTCACCCCTGTCCTGACCGCCTCCACTTTGCCCGTGGGCAACAGGTTCATTCAGAAGATCCAGGCAACGCAGGCCATGCTCGACTGGCTGGGTGCTCGGATGCGGGCGCGAAACTGCTACCTTGATCCTCGCGTTGTGTTGGCACGCCCGTGGAGTGGACAGCAGCCGGACGATTCCGCCTGCGAGACCGCCGCCCGGATCCTGCGTGAGGTGCTGGAGAACCCAACGATCCAAGACAGCCTCGCGAAGCACATCCAGCGTGCGTTGCAGATCGACCCGGACGACGTCCAAGCGATCTTGTGGGATCCCCCGAGGTCGTTGCTGCTGTCCGTGGTCCCGACAGCGCTGAGGCGGCTGAATACACGGTGGGTCTCCGCGCGCGAAGACCCAGGTGCCGGACAGGGGAAGCTGCTGCCGGAGTTCCTGACCACCTCGCTGTTCGCACCGTTGAACCTCCCCGAGGTCGAGTTGGAGTTGCCGTTCGGCAACCAGGACGACTCGGAGGCGCTTGGCGTCGCGCAGGCACTGCGTGAGGCCGTACCGGGCAGGGTCAGCAAGCGGTACGCCTACCGACGCGACGACGATCGAACCTGGATTGCACCTCCTGCCGACTCCGATGAGCTCGACCTGCGGACGATGGTCGGGGCAGGCGCGACCGTGGAAGGTGCGTGGGAAGACCCTGACGGTCGGCGTTACAAGGTGGTCCGTCCGACGCGGATCCGCCTGACGGAGCCGGATCCTGAGATCCACACGAGGTCCCAGGGCGTTCCCCGATGGGTCAGCCAGATCGTGGTCGACGACAGCACACCGCCCAACGCGGCTGATGTCCCGGACCCGTCGCCATGGAGCACCAGGCTGGTCGAGGTCGGGTTCTGCTCTCACAGGAGCGGAAACCCGGTCGAGGTAAGGCGGATGACGATCGGGGCGGACAGCGTCATCGCGCGCGCCAACCAGCGCGTCGATCAGCGACGGAAGATCACCTACTTGCTAGATGGCCAACCGGCGGCCCTGGGCTTCCACCTGGATGTGGATGGGATCAAGTTCGTCCTCAAGCGCCCGGATCTCGACAACCCTGGATTTCGGGCCTACCTCGCGTCACCTCAATGGCGATCGTTGGCCTTCCTCGACGCGGTGCGCACCGACCCCGCTCTCGACGACCTGACGAACAAGTTCCAGCGTGAGTGGCTGGCCCAGATCTACCTCACTGCCTTCGCTCTCGCCGGAGCGGATGGGAGTCCGGGCTCGGAGGTGCACGCGAAGCTTGCTGGCGGGGCTTGGCGTGATCAACTCCAAGAGATCCTCACCGTCATGTACCGGAGCACCGAGGCGCCGGGTTCCGGCGTGCCGACGACGGAACGACTCGTCCAGGACCTCTCGGCGCTGGCCGCTCAGGGCGACGTCATCGACTCCCTCAACCGCGCAGGTCGGCTATTGGTGGATCCAGACATCGTGGACCGGACAGCATCGCTGGCGGCGCAGGTGTACGCGCACACCATCGCTGCAGCGATCCTCGCGGCATCAATCCGTGTGTGTCCACATGCGCAGGACAAGGACCTCACCGTCGACGTTTTCGAAGGGAGGCAGGGAGACCACGACGTGGTGTGGCTGACCGAGACGTCGATCGGCGGCGTCGGCGTGGTCGAGTACCTGGTCCAGAACTACGCGCAGGACCCCAGGGCGTTCTGGACGCTCGTCGACTCCATCCTGGCGCCGGGAGAGCACGAGCACGTGGATGCCACGATGCTTGGTCTGTTGAAGGAGTTGACGATGAATCCTGCCGGGCCGGCAGCGACCGCGATGGCGGAGTTGCGGCGCGCCCAGTCCACACACACTGCCGAAGCTGGGCTCCAGGACCTGCGTGAGGCATGGACGGCCTTGAGCGGGCCACCTCGGCACGCCGCGGTCGCCGCTCTGTCGACGCGCCTGCTGCGGCCAGGTTCGGACACGGCCTCGGATCGCACGGCGTTGCGTCTGGTGGAGGACTGGATCAAGTTGGAGCAGCGACTCGGGGTGGAAGTCGACGCGCGGGTGGTGGCCTACGCGGCCAGTCGCGGATCCTTCGCTGCCGACGAGCGCGAGCTGACGGCCGACCAGGCATTCAGCATTTTGTGGCCACGCGGCCACCAGGCTCGAAACCAGCACTTGCAGTACTACCAGGGATATGGCCAGGAGACGGTGGTGGACCGAGCGCTCGTCACCGCTTCACACGCGGAACAGGTGTTCGAGATCGACCTTGAGGACTCGGATTGGATCGTGCAATACCAAGCGGCACTTGCCGAGCACGGGCAACTTGACCTGGTTAGTCGCAGCCGCGGAAACCATGCGGTGGCTGCGGCATTGGCGCTCCTCCCGGTTCTGCCCGCCGATCGGGACGCGCTTCGCGTCTACGGGCAAGTCCGAAACATCATCAGGCATTCCGACCGCACCACCGTACGTGTGGAGATCAGGGAAGCGGTGCAATGACCACAGCCGCGCGCACAATCCGCATAAGCGAGCAGACGCGCATCAGGGTTGCACCGGTCCTGCGTGCCGTGCTGTTGTCCGAGATGCTCGTCCCCAGTCCGCTGATCTGGCTGGTTTCGCCATGGATAACCGATGTCGACGTGATCGACAACTCCGCCGGCGAGTTCGACGCCGTCTTCGGAGATGACTCGGTGACTGTGTGCCGGTTGTCCGACGCACTGGCCAGGATCAACTCGGCAGGAGCTCACATCCACGTCGTGACCCGCCCCGATGCCCACAACGAACCCTTCTTGCACCGGTTGAAGGCCGTGGCACCTCGTGGACGGCTGAAGATCATACAGGCATCTGAGGTCCACGAGAAGACACTCTGCGGGCAGGAGTGGCTGCTGACGGGATCCATGAATTTCACGATTCGCGGTATGTCGCTGAACGACGAGGCGGTCATCTACAACCAAGGTGGGCGTGAGCCCGGCCAGGCACGAATCGACCTTGAACGGCGTTGGGAAAGTGCGACGTGACCGAGATCGAGGCTGTTTCACCACGAACACTCGAATCTACCCGGACGCTGCTGGAAGCGTTCTTCGCGGCAGCGGTCAACGATGCATGGCCGGACATGGCCGAGGGCTACGAATGGGCGGACCGCACCAGGCCGTTCGTCGACATCGCCCTGCAGCGGTCGGACATCCCGCTGGTATTGCCCTCGCTGAAGAAGTCGATGGACACCTTCGTCATCTACGTGGCGGTGGACAAGCGCGAGGATGTCGTCCCCACAGCGGAACTCATCAAGGCATTCGCGGGTCCTAGCCACCTCGTCGATGCGTCAATGGAACGCCCCGTTCGACTTGACTCTAGAGTGGAGGTTGAGCGAATCCTGCTCGAGTCCATGAGCCCCGCAGCGGTGTTCCGCCTCAGTGCGGGCCCGGTGCCGAAGCGGCGGGCGAGGTTGACCGACGCGATGTGCCTGATGCAGCAGGTGCTCGCGAGGCGGCCGACGCGGTCGTGGCACGTTGTGAAACCCACCGGCAGACTCCTGGCGGAGTTCGACGCTGCGCTGGCCGCCGGCGGTGAGGCGAGTTCAGCGGTGATCCTCGACCAACTGCGGGACACCGGCGGTCTGGATGCGAGCAACCTGGCCTACCTGACGATCAAACGGCTCAACCGGCTAGGTAAGGACGCTGAGATCCAGGCACTGCCTCGCCTGGCAGACATCATCCGGCAGGAGCCTCCGACCCCGGTGCGCGAAGCCCTCTTGGAATCCCTGTACTTCAGTGCGGTCGAGGACCACCTCGCGGCCGGCGGCCTGGAGGCTGCGATCCAGTCGTTGTGTGACACCGGAACTCACCTGGATGAGTTGTTGAACGGGCCGCTCAGGCTCCGTTCGACCGGTGCGTTGACCATCGCAGTGCTCGCAGGAGTCATCCGTGATGATCACAATCTGCTCAAGCACGCGAATGACGCGCTGCAGAACCTGGGGCGGTTCGAGGAGCTTCCTGAGGCGGTGCGCACAGAACTGCTGAGTAGGCTCGGGGATGGCTCTCCTGACACAGTGATCACTCCTGAGCCACAGCCAGTGATCTCCTCCTGGAGTGAGTTGGTGGCGGCGATGTCCGACAACTCCCCGGCTGTGCGCAACGTGCTCAGGGAGGCTGGTTGGCAGGACTGGCCGTCGCCCGCCCAGAACGACGATGAGATTGCTGGCTTGTTGGACGGCCTGGGGGATGAAGCTGCTGAGCAGGCGTGGAGCGCAGTAGGTGCCTTCCTGGAGGCCACCGGGTACGACGATCCGGCAGGCCGCAGTGCGGAGGCGTTCATCCTCAACGCCCTCACCCACAGCCGATTCAAACCTGGCGACCTGTTGGTGATCCAGGCGCTCCTCGGGGTCGCACTGCGCGGTGCACCGAACGCCGACGATTACGAGCACCTGCTCCGGGAGATTGGCTCGGAGTCTGATCGCTGGGTTGCGCCGGAGCGGGCGTCTGCCGTACTGGACATCGTCGACTCGCTGGTGTTGTCGGCGTGCCCAGATGAAGTCGCGCGGCAACAACTGGGCTACCGACTGCTGACCCCACTCTCTCGGCATTCGGAACGACTGGACCTGGCGGACATCGCCTTTGCCCGTGTGCTCGACGGAGAGCTCGGACTCGGACTGCCTTGGCAGACCGAACTAGGCGACGAGCACGCGGAGTCGGAGGCGTGGCACTCCGCGAATGTGAACGTCCTTCTCTACTCACTCGATGAGAAGGTTCTGGGGCGGGTGACCGAGCAACTCCGCTCCATTGCACCGAATGCCCGCGTCACGAGTTCGTCCGACCACGTCGGCGGACCTCGTCTGCGCCAGTGGGTGCAGAACGCCGATCTGGTCGTGTTGATCACTCGATGCGCGAAGCACGCTGCGACCGGATTCATCTCCGGTCACACCAGTAGCGAGAAGATCGCCTACGTGGACGGAAGCGGGTCTGCCTCGCTGCTCCGCACAACGCTGGCAGAACTGAGGAGGCGGTACGGATAGCTTGAGTCGTCGTTGTTCTGTCTCGGCGCGACTGCTTAACGCCCCGCTCTGATGCCGACGTACGACTTACTGTGATCATGGACGTTCTAACGAGGGCGCACGACTTTCAACAGCGGCTCAGCGCCCAGCAGCTTTCGGAACTGATTGCACTGGCAGAAGAATGCGGCGTTCCAACGCTCCTGGTAGCGCCAGCCGCTGATGAAGCAGAATAGCCACGACGGCACCTCGACAGCAAGATCATCGGTACCTACTCCCGTCTTGCACGTGTGGCTCAAGGCGACCGACGGAGCCAACACTGTGCGCCTGACGTCACGCCCCCATGGCCGGCAACTTTCCTGTCGGCAGAGTGCCTACCTACTGGGCCTCGTGGCATGTACTCGCGTCCGTGAGCAACACGCTGAACACTGGCACGTCGCGTCGGATTCCCACGACTTCACTGGCACGCGGCCGCAGAGCCGCTTCGATCGCAGACCGCCCGGTAGGCCTCGTCAGGGCTGGGCGCACGACATGCGCTGACCGCAGAATGTACGCTCGACGATCTTTACAGGATGGCCCGTCGGCTGGTGTCCCTGCGCTGGCTTCGATCGTCGAGTTGCGTCACGGGCCAGCGGATCAGCCGCGCGACACGTCCCGAACTCCCCAAGATCGCCAAGCTTCGGCGGTACAGTTTCCGGCCAAGGAAGAACTCGGAAACTACACAGGCGCGCTGCGAGCGTATGAAAACTGCACTGCTACGATCTTGATACCGTCACAGTTTTGGTGATCCGCCTGATCGCAGGTATGGATCTGATCTTGGAGGCAACGGTGGACCAACCCCGCAGGGCTGTTGTGCTGCTCAGCGGAGGCCTGGACTCGGCGACAGTCTTGGCCATCGCCAACGCAGAGGGCTATGAGACGTACGCGCTGAGCTTCAGCTATGGCCAGCGGCACACCGTTGAGTTGGCTGCCGCGCACCGAGTCGCCAGGCAGCTCGGCGCAGCGCGACACATCGTGTTCGATCTCGGAATGCGAGCGATCGGCGGCTCCGCTCTGACTGACGACATCGATGTTCCGCACCACGACAGTGTCGATCAGCTCGACTCAAGTTCAGCGCCCATCACGTATGTACCGGCACGTAATCTGATCTTCCTGTCCGTAGCGGCGGGCTGGGCAGAGACCGTGGGTGCGACGGACATCTTCATCGGTGCGAACGCTCTTGACTACAGTGGCTACCCGGACTGTCGGCGTCCCTTCCTCGACAAGTTCGAGGAAGCCGCCACTCTCGGCACGGTCGCAGGGGCTGATGGTGGCATGAAGTTCCGTGTGTACGCCCCCCTTGTCGATCTCACCAAGGCCCAGACGATCCAGCGAGGTCTGGAGCTCGGTGTCGACTACTCGATCACCCACTCGTGCTACGACCCCGGTCCTTCGGGACAGGCGTGCGCCACGTGTGACTCGTGCTTGCTCCGCAAGCGCGGGTTTGAGGACCTCGGCCTCACCGACCCCGTGCTGTCAGAGTCGGTGAACACGTGACCTATCAGGTCAAGGAGATCTTCTACACGCTGCAGGGCGAAGGCTCTCATGCCGGCCGCCCCGCGGTGTTCTGCCGTTTCGCGGGGTGCAACCTCTGGAACGGCCGGGAGTCCGGACGAGGCAAAGCCATCTGTCAGTTCTGCGACACGGACTTCGTTGGTACGAACGGTCCAGGCGGCGGGATGTTCCGCACTGCTGATGCTTTGACCGATGCCATCAGCCGAGCGTGGTCAGGGCTCGCCAGTCCGCGTGCCAAGCGGTTTGTCGTGTGCACTGGCGGCGAACCTCTGATGCAACTCGACACCGCGCTGGTCGACGCGTTGCACGACGCAGGTTTCGAGATCGCCGTGGAGACTAACGGCACCAAGCCTGCCCCGCCTGGTCTGGACTGGATCTGTGTGAGTCCCAAAGCGGGCGCTGAACTGGTACTCACGTCTGGGGACGAACTCAAGCTGGTCTACCCCCAACTCGCTGCACCGCCAGCGCTCTTCGAAGATCTTGACTTCACCCACCTCAGACTTCAGCCGATGGATGGCCCCGATGTCGAGGCCAACACCAAGTCCGCTGTTGAGTACTGCTTGCAGAATCCACAGTGGAGTCTCAGTCTGCAAACGCACAAGTATCTAGGAATCGCTTGATGGAGATCTTCCGCGAGTTCACCTTCGAGGCCGCGCACCGGCTGCCGAACGTTCCGGAGGGTCACAAGTGCGCGCGACTGCACGGACACTCGTATCGGGTCGAAGTGCACGTCTCAGGCGACGTCGATACACGTGCAGGCTGGGTCATGGACTTCGGCGACCTGAAAAAGGCGTTCGTGCCGATCGACGCTGAACTCGATCATCACTACCTGAACGACGTTCCCGGTCTTGAAAACCCCACCAGTGAGAACCTGGCCAGGTGGATCTGGGATCGGCTCATCGACGAGCTTCCGCTGTCCAAGATCGTAGTCAGGGAGACTTGCACGTCTGGCTGTGTGTACCGGGGAGATGCGGCATGACCCTCGAAGACGTCCAGAGCCGGACAGACACACGGGGCGTCGCTCTCGACGAGGTCGGCATCAACGGGTTGCGATACCCCGTGCTGGTGTCGGATCACGGTGGCGACAAGCAGGAGAGCATCGGCGAGTTCGCGCTCGCTGTCGCACTACCTGCTGAAGTCAAGGGCACGCACATGAGCAGGTTCGTGGAGATCCTGCACGAGTGCGCCTCTGAGATCAGCGCTGTTGGTATGCAGGTCGTCCACGGAGAGGTGCTTCGCAAGCTGAAAGCGCCGTGGGCCAAGGTGTCCGTAGACACGGAGTTTTTCCGCGAGCGGCTGGCTCCGGTCAGCGGTGCACGTGCGAAGCTTGGCCACCGAGTCCGGTGGACCGTGACAGGTGGCGAGCACGACAGTGCAGCTCGAGTCGAAGTCACTGTGCCTGTAACGAGTGTCTGCCCGTGCAGCAAGGCGATCAGTGACTACGGCGCGCACAACCAGCGTGGTCACATCACTATCGGTGTTCTGCTCGCAGAGCAACCTGACCGGGCAGACCAAGTGAGCCTGGTGGAACTCTTCGATCTGGCGGAGTCAGCGGCTTCAGCCCCCGTGTACCCGCTCCTGAAACGGCCGGACGAGCGTTTTGTCACGATGCAGGCTTACGACAACCCGGTTTTCGTAGAGGACATGGCACGGACGGTTGCCGGACGACTGCGTTCGGACGCGCGTGTCGGCGCGTTCCGAGTGCACACCGCCAACGACGAGAGCATTCACGATCATGCGGCTTACGCCGTAACTGAATGGCCTCGCCGTGGTGCATACGCGCTCGAGATGATCTGATGCGCGCGTCTCGTGTACACATCATCGTCACCTGCACCAATCGCAAGCAACGTGCCGTTCCGGAAGAACTCCAACTGCGCAGCTTGACCCAGCTTGGCACCGCTAGCCGGTTCGACGCATGGATCAAACGCTTGAGCAGTTCCGATGCTCCAGCGGTGCCAGCTGGGCAGTTGTACGCAGGCGACCAGTGGCAGATCGCACGGACACTCCAGACCAAGGTCGAAAACGCCCGTACCTGGATCTGCTCGGCCGGCTACGGCTTGGTGCCGCTTGACGCGGAACTGCGGCCGTACGCGGCGACGTTCGCTACAGATCAACCTGACAGCGTCGGCAACACGACTGCAAAGATCCAGCAGTGGTGGCAGTACCTGACAACTTGGCGAGGTCCTGGCACGACTGCACCACGTTCGCTGGCCACGCTGGCAGACATGGATCCCAACGCGACTTTCGTGGTCGTGCTGTCCAGCAGCTACCTGCGTGCGATCGGACCGGACATCGTCAACGCCGCCAGCCACCTCCGGAACCCGGAGCGGATGTCGATCATCTCCGCGAATGCGTCGTCAGCGGGTGAGTGGGACCGATACCTCCTGCCGACTGACGCCAGATTGCAGAACACCTTGGGTGGTAGCCTCGGCTCGCTGAACGTGCGCATCGCCGCGAATCTGCTCGAAGGCAATGACCTGAGCAGGCCGGTCCTCACCGAACATCTGCTGCGGTTGCGTTCGGCCAGCGCACCACGCCGCAAGTTCGAACGTGTGCCGATGAGTGACGCCGAGGTGCTGAACTTCATCGCTGAACGGCTAACTCCGAGGAGCACGCACACTTCCATGCTGCGTGAGCTTCGGGATGCCGGATTTGCCTGCGAACAAGGCCGGTTTCGCCAGCTGTTCCGGAATACTGTCGGGAGCGGATGATGGCGAACCCCTCCACTCTTTTGATCGCACGACGCGCTCTGCAGGTCGAGCAGACTCCGAAGCGACCGCTGTATCTCTTCACCTTGACCGCCGCTGAGATCCTCCAGGTTGCGGAGATCTCCAGGGTCAACCGCGACGACGCCGGCGATCTGATCGGCTACCAGCGTCCACCGGTACGTGCCCACGTGCAGGAGATCGTCGAGTACCTCAACGGCCGCGAGGTGTTGTTCCCGAACCCGATCATCCTCGCGTTGTCATCCGATGTCCGCTTCACCAGCAGCAGAGGACCTAAGACGACCGACGGCTACGCGACCGCAGGCATGATCGAAATTCCCCTCGTGCCTCCTGGCCGTTCGAAGCCGGGATGGATCGTCGACGGACAGCAGCGCGCGCTCGCTCTCTCACAAGCAGCGAACAAGAACTTCCCAGTCCCGATCACCGCGTTCATCGCGGACGAGGTGTCGGTGCAGCGCGATCAGTTCATCCGGGTCAACACGACCAAGCCTCTACCTCGTAGCCTGGTCACCGAACTTTTGCCCGAGGTCACCACAGAACTTCCGCGGAGGCTGACGCTCAAGCAACTAGCGTCGCGGCTGTGCAACATGCTCAACCAGAACGACCAGTCGCCGTTCCACGGCCTGATCATCCGCACGTCGACAGATCCGAAAGCGCGGCAGTCCGCAGTGATTACCGACAGCATCGTCGTCAAGATGCTCGAGGATTCGCTCAAAGACGCTGGTTGCCTGTTCCAGTATCGCAACGTGATCAGCGGCGACACCGATGTAGAGGGAGTGTGGCGGGCACTGACCGTCTACTGGACAGCGGTGAAGGACACCTTCCCCGAAGCGTGGGGCAAACCTGCGACCAAGAGCAGACTGAGCCACGGTGCAGGAATCCGGGCTATGGGCAAGCTGATGGATCGAGTACTGACTGCGGTGGATCCGCTGCGTGAGGACGCTCCCGAGTTGGTGCGTCGCGAACTCGCGAAGGTTGCCCCGCACTGCCGGTGGACCAGCGGTACCTGGGAGGAACTCGACATGAAGTGGAACACCATCGAGAACGTCCCCAAGCACATTCAAGAACTGTCCAACTTCCTCATTCGCACCTACGTCACGAGCGGCAGGACGCCCACGCTATGAAGTTCTTCTTCCCTGACTCGCAGGATCAGATAGATCCTGCGTTCGACTTCATCACCGAGGAGAAGAAGGCGTTCCGCATCCGCCAACGCGATGACCTGTACGCCCACGAGGCCCTGGAGGAGCCACCCTTCGACGGGCTGCTCGTTTCGAAGGCGATCGTGGACGGCACGATGAGTGGAACCGGGAAGTACACGGTTGCTCAGCGTCATAGGCTCTACCGCGAAGGCGCTGAGCAGTTCTTCCGCCTATCTGGTCAGAGCAGGGACCTGCAGATCATGGGTGACTGCGGAGCCTTCAACTACGTCAGCGAGGAGTACCCTCCGTACACGCCCGATGAAGTCATCGACTTCTACCAGGAAACAGGGCTGCACATCGGCATCTCCGTCGACCACGTGATCTTCGGCTTCAAGCCGGTCACCCCAGCCGACGAGCCCAAGCTGCCGGAGTGGTCCCGGCGTCAAGAAATTACCCTCGAGTTGGCCGCCGAGTTCTGGAAGTTGTGCCGACTTCGCAAAGTGGACTTCACCCCCATGGGCGTAGCGCAGGGATGGGATCCCGACTCCTACGCACACTCTGTGGCCGTGCTCCAGAAGATCGGATTCAAGCGCATCGCATTGGGTGGCATGGTGCCGTTGAAGACGGCAGACATCTTGTTGAGCCTGCGTCGAATCGCCGACGAGCGTGCTGCAGAAACCCAACTTCATCTCCTGGGCATCAGCCGGTGCGAGCAGGTCCTGGAGTTCGGCAGGTACGGCGTGACGAGCTTCGACTCCACCTCCGCCTTCCGGCAGGCGTTCAAGGACGACAAGGACAACTACTACACACCGGGCCGGAACTACGTGGCGGTGAGGATCCCTCAGGTGGACGGCAGTCCCCGGCTGAGGAAGGAAATCAGCGCCGGTCGCATCGAGCAAGAACTCGCGTTCGAGCACGAGCAGACCTGTCTTCGCCTAGTTCGCTCCTTCGCTGACGGCGGAGCCGGCGTGGACGAGGTCGTCGATGCGCTGTGCGCCTACGAGAAGCTGTACGACCCCAAGAAGGATCACCGCGCCGCGTACCACGAGACACTCACGGATCGTCCGTGGGAAAAGTGTCCATGCGCGATTTGCAAGCGGATCGGCGTGGAGGTGATCCTGTTCCGCGGCTCAGAGCGCAACAAGAGCCGCGGGTTTCACAACCTGTATGTCTTCAGCAAGAAACTTGACCGAGAACTGGTAGCAGGGAGTACCGCGTGACCGCGACCGACAGCCTGATAGAGACCGAGCAGACGCTGCGGATCCCCGCTATCGAGGTCAAGCAGGGACCCAACAGGACTCTCTACACCTTCGCGATCGACGGCAAGCAACTGCCGAAGGTGGCCACGATTGCTCGCATTCGTCGCGATGAGGACGCCCAACTGCAGGGTTACCAACGGACTGCGGTGACCTCGCACATCAATGCGATCAAGCGGTACATCGAGTCTGCCGACGCGATGCTGCCGAACGCTCTCGTCGTGGCGTTCGACAAGCGTGTCACGTTCGAACCCGCGAAGGGTGCGCCCGCTGACGGGCACAGCCGGGCCGGCACGTTGATGATCCCTGTGGATGAGGAGTGGTCCGAGTCGGACAAGCCAGGGTGGATCGTCGACGGTCAGCAGCGCAGCTCCGCGATCCGGCAGGCGCGAGTTGAGAGCTTCCCCGTTTGTGTGACCGCGTTCATCACGGATGACGCCGCGGAACAGCGGTCTCAGTTCATCTTGGTCAACAACACCAAGCCCTTGCCAAAGGGCTTGATCCACGAACTGCTGCCGACAGCTTCAGGGCAGCTCCCGTTGCCGCTGCAGCTCCGGCAGTTTCCGGCGCTGTTGCTGGAGCGGCTCAACTACGACGAGGATTCACCGCTCAGGCACAGGATCCACACGACGACGATGCCTGACGGCTTCGTCAAGGATAATTCGATCCTGCGGATGCTTGAGCACAGCCTCGACAACGGAGCACTCCACGAGTATCGCAATGCGGGGGCAGGTGACGGGGACGTGGCCTCCATGCTGCGCGTGCTGAAGAACTACTGGACTGGTGTTTCCAAGGTCTTCAGCCTGCCCTGGGACCTCAAACCGACCAAGTCCCGTCTCACCCACGGCGTTGGCATCATCAGCCTCGGCTTCGTGATGGACGAGATCATCAAGATCAAGTCCAACGGCCAAGAACTCACGGTCGAGGACTTCGTGGTCGAGTTGAAGGCCCTAGCACCGATCTGCCGATGGACCCAAGGCAACTGGGAGTTTAAAGACGGGTCCACGCGCAAGTGGAACGAACTCCAGAACACCTCGAAAGACATCCAATTGCTGACCAACCACCTGCTTGACTGTTACCGAAGGCATGCCAAGCCCGCAAGGAAACGATCTTCTGCGCGATGAAACGGTTGTTGCTACTGCTCACGGTCACCGCGTATGTCGGCACTGTCCTGCTGGCTAACCTCGTCACCAGCCAGTTCGGCTTAATTGCTGCAGGATTCGGACTTCTTGTTCCAGCTGGCACCTACACCGCTGCGCTGGCCCTCAGCTTGCGTGATGCGGTTCAGGAGTTCGCAGGACGGTCGTGGGTTTGGATAGGTATCGCGGCGGGCACGGTGCTGTCCGTTCTCGTTGCTGACGGCCGCATCGCCCTGGCTTCGGGCGCTGCTTTCGCCCTCTCCGAGTTCTTGGACATGATGGTCTACAGCCGGTTGCGAGAGCGCAGTTGGCGACTCGCGCTTGTGTCGTCCAATGCGGTGGGCTCGGTTGCGGACACAGTGCTCTTCCTCTGGTTGTCCGGGTTCGGTCTGACAGCCACTGCGGTAGGAGGGCAAATCCTTGTCAAGGCGGTGTGGGTGACCGGAGTCTGTCTGCTTCTCGGTGAGGTGATGCGCCGGATCGTTGTCGTCTTTAGGAAAGGTGCGCAGTCGGTGACCTGAACGACGGAACGGGTGACATTCGCGCCGCTCTAACCGCCGCGCTCCTGCTCGCTGAGCCGTCACGGTAGTAGTCAACTGCGCTGGTTTCCTTCTGCCCCTTGTGTTTCTGCGCAGTAGAGACGTCAGGGCGCACGACTGGCTGTGTCAGGGTCAGAGGCTTAAGTGCTCGGCGGCTCCGAGGAGGAGCGGATCTTCGGGCCTTAGCCTAAGGCGGTTAACGTACCTGCTCAGTTATCCTGGGGGCAACGGGTCGCAGGTTCAAACCCCGTCGTCCCGACGGTCGGTGACCAGCGGGTTTACCTTTCGAGGTAGACTCGCTGGTGTCTTTTTTCCGTTTATCATCGCAATGTGGTCGCGCTACGCCGCGTCGGCCTTCGCAAGGGCGGTCTCGATCGCCTTGACCGCGTCTAGCGCGATGTATTTCAGCAGGTGGCCGTAGATCTCAGTGGTCGTCGACAAGGTCGAGTGGCGCAGCGTCTTGGATGCCATGGCCAGCGGAATCTTCGAGCTGAGCGTCGCGGTCTCGGCGAAGTGACGTAGGTCGTGGACGCGGATTCTGGGCAGCCCTGCCTGCTCGGTGAGTGAGCAATTGTCAAGATCTGTGGATCAAGATCTTTAGGCGGCTTCCTCGTCTGGGCGCTGGCCCGGCGGCGCGTGAGCCGGGGCCTTTGGCGACCCTTGGTGCGGTGGCGCACGGCGGCGAAGGTGGACTCGATGGGTTCGTGGTGCGCAGGTGGATCCAGTGCTCGGCCGGGTAGTCGTAGAACGCCAGCAGCTCGTGGAGATCGTCGGTGATCTTGGCGGCTGCCTTGGGGAACTTCGCGCCGTAGGCAGCGTCGAAGGCCTTCACGGCGTCCAGGGCGTGTCGTTTTTCCTCGGCGTTCCAGATCTCCGCGAGGGCTTTCTTCGCGCCGGGATGCGCGGACTTCGGCAGCGCGGCCAGCACATTGCCGATCTTGTGGAACCAGCAGTGCTGCTCGCGCGTGTCGGGGAAGACTTCGCGCAGTGCGCCCCAGAACCCGAGCGCGCCGTCGCCGACCGCGAGTACCGGGGCGCGCATGCCGCGGCGGGCGCCGTCGCGCAGCAGGTTGGCCCATGACTCGGTGGACTCGCGGTAGCCGTCGGCCAGGGCGACGAGCTCCTTGTGGCCGTCGGCACGGACGCCAATCATGACGAGTAGGCAGAGTTTGTGTTCCTCCAGGCGGATGTTGACGTGGACGCCGTCCGCGCACAGGTACACGTAGTCCACATCGGACAGACTGCGTTCGGCGAAGGCGCGCTGGTCGGTCTTCCACTGCTCGGTCAGCTTCGTGACCACCGGAGCGGACAGGCCATTGCTGCTGCCGAGGAACTGGCTGGCGCGGGCACGAAGTCCCCCGAGGACAGGCCCTGCAGGTACAGCAGCGGCGGCACCTCGGTGATCTTCGGGGTCTTGCGCGTCCACGGCGGGAGGATCGCCGAGGAGAACCGCTCGCGTTCGCCCGTGTCGGGGGCGATGCGCTTGTCGTTGCGCGCGGTGCGGTCACCTCGACCGCGCCGGCGCTGGTCAGCACCTCCCGCGGCTGGTGGTAGCAGTTACGCATCACCAGGGGGTGGCCGCACTCGTCACGCTCTTCGGCGAACGCCGCGATATAGACGTCGACCTCGGCACGCAGCGCCTCGGCCAGCATCCGCCGGGCACTCTCCCGCACGATCTCGTCGATCAACGACGTGCCGGCCGGGGCATCCGTCCGGCGGCCCTGAACTGGTGCGGGCACGCCGAGGTGACGCGAGTCGTGCCGGAGGACAACGGCCGTGGCGGCTACCTCCTCCGCCTGCCGACGACCGGCCGCAATGCCCTGCTGCTGGTCAAGGTCATGTCCGAGGACCTGAGAGCGGACCTCAACAACAACAACGAGGTGGAACTCGGCGAGGAGATCTACGTCGAGGTCTACCGGACAAACAAGGAGACGGGCAAGACGCTGCTGCGCGAACTGCCAGAGCCCGACGAAGTGCCGAGCGCAGCCTGACCGCTGTACTCGCCGATGCCCCGTGTCTCACACGGGGGCATCTCCTCAGGCGCGTTCTCGCCCGAGTCCGCAACGAGCTGAGATCATGCTCTAGGAGGTGGCTTGTGCGACGCTGGGACCCCCTGACCGAGCGGCAGTTCGATGCCCTCCGGCGTGTCGGAAACGCTGGTGAGGAAGTCGGCGCCAGCGACTCGAGCCTGGCCCGGACGATCTATGCGCTACGGGACAGGGGGCTAGTGACCACGCCACGGGTCGACGGCGTGTGGACCTCGCAGATCACCGAAGCGGGACGTTTCTACCTGGAACATGGTCATCACCCGGATCGGCCCGGTCGTAGCGGGGATGTCAAGACGAAGCCTGTGCGATCGCGTCCCGTGGACCAACCGCAGAAGCCGGTTCGTCCGCAGGCGAAGGCTGTCGAAATCTCAGCCGAGGAGCTCCTGTCCCGTCTCCACAAGGACAGCCGTCTGCACATCGTCCAGCCCGATCGCGACACCCGCGCCGCGTGGAGGCGAGCGATTCACGCCGCCAAGCAGTCTGGCTTGGTGCCGGCCGGGATGCATCTGCGGCACCACGGCAGAGACGACGGTGACCTGATCATCGAGCTCGTCGAAGGACAGCACCCCGACGCCAAGTACTGGAAGGACAGGCCGCGGGTCGAGGTCGTCGACTCTCTCGATCAACCACACCAGGTTGTCGTGCGACTCCAGCGGAAACCGGAACGCCTGCACGTGTCCAAGGAAAGCCTCGATCGCGCCCTGCGGATCATCCAGTCACTCATCGCGGAGTGGTCCAGGCGCGGCCACGACGCCGACCTGGGTGACGGCGAGTCCGGATTTGTGATGTTGATTCGCGAGTCGCAGTTCACCCTCACGATGGACGAAGAATACAAGCCAGTCGATCATCTGCCGAGTCTGGAAGAGCTTGCTCAGAACAAGACCTACTCCTGGCAGCGCGTACAGCCAGAGACGAGATGGGCGGGAACCGGACGCCTGAGCCTCGAACTCCCGCACAACTACTCCTACAACGGTCGACGGCGTCGTTGGGGCGACCGAGAGCGCTGGTCGCTGGAGGACAAGCTCAGCGAGATCCTGTCTGAGCTGGAAGGACGAGCCCAGTTCGACGACGAGCGTCGCATTGCCCTCGCCAACGAGAAGGTCCGCCGACAGCAGCAGTGGGAATCCGCGATGGTTGAGGCCAGGGACCGATTCGTCGAGGACTTCAAGATCAAGGCCATTGTCGAACAAGTCGACCTGTGGGACCGGGCAGCGAAGATCCGTGCGTACTGCACTTCTTTGGAGGACTCACGCGCCGCTGAAGGCAAGATGCAGGATGAACTTGCCGAATGGATTCTGTGGGCCAAGAGCTACGCTGATCGAATTGATCCCACCTGTGGAGGCCTGCGGCTGCCGGAAATTCCCGATCCCCGGCCGCAGGATTTGAAGCCCTACCTCGGTCGCTGGAGTCCGTATGGTCCAGATCGTCAGTGGTGATCAGGCCGACGGCTGTGACGCAAGGTTTCGATGGGGATGCCCAGCTCCTTCTCCAGTCCGTCGGCTGTTGTGCGATCCCACTTGCCGAGTTCCGTGACCGCTCGTTCGACAAGCTTGCCAAGCCGGAACACCTCAGCACGTAGTGCGACAAGCTCGGTGAGTCGTTCCGCTGCCTCGTGGCCGCACCAGTCTCGGACCAGTTGCCGCGCAGGCGCGTACATCTTGTCCACCTCGATACAGATCTCCGGCTCGATATAGCCGTCGTCTCGACTGCTGCGGTGGTAGCTGCCGTGAATTGCTTCCTGGCGAGCCTTCGTCTCGGCCTCTTCGACCTCTGTCAGCACTTCGTCGGCGAAGACTGAAGCCGCCCGCTGGGCGACTACCAGCGTGGTGGCGAATGGGACCACCCATGTCCCGTCGTCGTTCTCGAAAGCGGTGGGATCGGATGTCAGTTCGGTCGGATCCAAACCCAGGACTCGCGACAGTTCGGCTACGTCATTGATGAAAAGAATCCCGTTGTCGCGGTTGTAGCCGGTCGAGATGCAGTCCAGCGGCAGGTTCTCCACCTCGAGGACCATCTCCGCAGCGCGCAGCTCGGGATCCTCACGGTTGCGTCACGACGCGTCCCGGATAGCTGTCCACCGTTGATCGTTTGCTACCCATTCATCGACCTTGTCCCATGTGGTCTTCAGTCGAGCGGGTGACACCCACTCCTCACGACCTTCGAACCGGTCCTCCATGAACCTGATGAGGACCCGTGGTGGCCGGTTCGTGCCGACGCGCAGGATCCGTACTTTGGTCACCTCGTCCTGTTGCCTGGCGCGGTACGCCCACTCCTCACCGATGTCCACCTGCCAGCTCCTCCGTCCAGGTGCGGGTCCATGCTCGCGGTCATCTCGCATGATTGCGCAAGATCGTTGTGTTGAGCGGGCGCCTTGGCCGTCACCGACCAAGTTCCGCCCATCGGCGGCACCATCGCGCCCGAAGGGTGAATCAGTGCAGTGAGGTTCCCCCGAGAACTCGGAGGGTTGATTACCTGGCTCCGGTTGGGGACGCCGGGATGATAGATGGCTCGAGTTGATCGGCGTGCCAGGCGGCCTCGTACTCGTCGGGACTGAGCCAGCCGAGC
>NZ_JAAMPJ010000035.1 GCF_011067745.1 Lentzea alba | reverse complement strand
CCCGAAGCCCGTGGCTCAACCCGCAAGGGGGAGAGCGGTCGAAGGTGGGACTGGCGATTGGGACGAAGTCGTAACAAGGTAGCCGTACCGGAAGGTGCGGCTGGATCACCTCCTTTCTAAGGAGCATTCTCCTGTCGATCTGAGCGAATGTCTCAGCGGCAGGCAGAACTCAACCCGGCCTTGATGTTGGGTGAGGCTCATTAGTGGATGCTGGCTGGCTAGACGTCCGGTTGCCGGATGAGTGAGTACTGCTGCTTGCAGCGTGGAAAGGTCATCAGGGGGCTGGGTGAACAGATCGGTACGCTGTTGGGTCCTGAGGGAACACGCTCTTTGTGTCTTTCAGTGATCGGGCTCTTGCCGCGGACGAACCTCCTGACTTTGCTCAGGCCGGCGTCACGCAGTAGCGCAGGGGTTTCTGATTGTTCTTTGAGAACTGCACAGTGGATGCGAGCATCTTTGTAGCAAGTTAGTAAGGGCATACGGTGGATGTCTTGGCACCAGGAGCCGATGAAGGACGTAGGAGACTGCGAAAAGTCTAGGG
>NZ_JAAMPJ010000034.1 GCF_011067745.1 Lentzea alba | reverse complement strand
AGTTCGCCGCGGACGCGGGTGCGTTCGGCGACGATGGCGCGGCAGCGGACCATGAGTTCGTCTTCGGCGTCGAGTGAGGCCATCGCGGCGACCTGGGCGAGTGCGTTGACGGAGAACGGTACGTAGACCTTGCGCAGGGCTTCGGCGACGGCGGGGGGTGCGACGGCGTAGCCGATGCGCAGGCCGGCCAGGCCGTAGGCCTTGGAGAAGGTGCGCAGCACCGCGACGTTGTCGCGGCCGGCGGCCCACTGCTGTTTGGCGAGTTCGACGCCGTCGGGGATGTGGGCGTCGTCGACGAACTCCTTGTAGGCCTCGTCGATGACCACGAGCACGTCGCTGGGCACGCGCGCGATGAAGGCCTCGATCTGGTCGGTGCGCAGTGCGGTGCCGGTGGGGTTGTTGGGGTTGCAGACGAAGACCATGCGGGTGTTCGGGGTGATCGCGGCGGCCATCGCGTCGAGGTCGTGTTCGTGCTCGGCGGTGAGCGGGACGCGGATCTGCTGGGCGCCGGCGACGTGCACGACGATCGGGTAGGCCTCGAACGACCGCCAGGCGAAGAGCACTTCGTCGGTTTCGGTGCAGGTGGCCTGGACGAGTTGCTGGCACAGGGTCACCGAGCCGCAGCCGAGGGCCAGGTGGTCGGCGGGGACGCCGAGCTTGTCGGCCAGTCGTCCGGTGAGTTCGACGCAGCCCGAGTCGGGGTAGCGGTTGATGGCGGTGGCGGCTTCGGCGATCGCTGTGACGACGCTGGGCAGCGGTCCGGCGGACACCTCGTTGCTCGCGAGCTTGATGGCGCCGGGAATGGACTTGCCGGGCACGTAGGCGGGCAAGGACGCCAGGTCGGCACGGGTTCGCACGGTCATGC
>NZ_JAAMPJ010000033.1 GCF_011067745.1 Lentzea alba | reverse complement strand
GCGCGATGGTAGGCGGCTCGTTTCGCGAACCTGGTGGCCAGGCCACGAAACTGCTTGAGGCGGCTGAAACAGCGCTCGACCACGTTGCGCAGCTTGTAGAGGTCGGGGTCGAAGGCCGGTGGCCTGCCACCGGCCGAGCCCTTGGCCTTGCGGCGGTCGATCTGGTCGACGCGTTCAGGGATGGTGGCCTTGATCCGCCGCTGCCGTAACGCGGTGCGGGTGCTCGGGTGGGTGTAGGCCTTGTCGGCGATCACGCGTCCGACTCGTACTCGCTGCCCGTCCACGTCGATGTCGTGGATGTCGTCGAGCAGTGGCAGCAGTTGCGGGTTATCGCCGGCCTGGCCGGGCGTGAGGATCACCGCCAGCGGCAGGCCGGCCGCGTCGACCGCTAGATGCAGCTTGGTCGTCAAGCCTCCGCGGGAGCGTCCGAGGCATTCCCCGTCGATGGCGAGCGCTTCGATCCAGTCCGCGCAGCCCCCTTTTTCCGGGCGCCCGCGGCGTGCTGGTGGGCTCGGACGCTTGTGGAGTCGACGCTGACCACGAACGCCACGTTGTCCTCGAGTGTTCCGAGGGAGTCGTCTTTGACGATCACGTGGTCCAGGATCCGGTCCCACGTCCCGTCCGCGGTCCACTTCCGTAGTCGCTCGTGCGCGGTCTTCCACGGCCCATAGCGTTCCGGGAGATCTCGCCAGGGCGCACCGGTGCGTTCCTTCCACAGGATCGCGTTGATCACCTGCCGGTGGCTGCGCCACCGGCCACCGCGCTGCCCGTTCTGCGCGGGCAGCAACGGCGCGATCGCAGCCCAGGCCTTGTCCGTCAGCTCACCACGTCCGACCACACATCATCATCTGCACACGATCATGAGAAAGATCCGCAGGACACGCCCTA
>NZ_JAAMPJ010000032.1 GCF_011067745.1 Lentzea alba | reverse complement strand
CTAGTGTCGTGCGCCGGAAATCCGCCAGGTAAGTCTAGTGTGGGTTGATGGCGCGGATTGGACGTCCTCCTGCTGTGGTGACGTTGACCGAGCAGGAGCGGGAGACGCTGCAGCGGTGGGCGCGGCGGGCGAAGTCGTCGCAGGTGCTGGCGCAGCGGTGCAGGATCGTGCTGGCGTGCGCGGATGGCCTGCCGGGCAAGCAGATCGCCGAGGATCTGCGGGTGCATGAGGCGACGGTGACCAAGTGGCGCAGGCGGTTTCTGCAGGATCGGCTGGACGGCCTGGTCGATGAGCAACGGCCGGGCCGGCCGCCGTCGATCACGGTGGACCAGGTCGAGGAGGTGATCGTGGCGACGCTGGAAGAAACCCCGCGCAACGCCACGCACTGGTCGCGGGCGTCGATGGCCGAACGCACCGGCTTGAGCAAGTCGACCATCGGCCGGATCTGGCGCGATTTCGGCCTCAAGCCGCATCGTGCCGAGACGTTCAAGCTCTCCACCGATCCGCTGTTCGTGGAGAAGGTCGTCGATGTTGTTGCCCTGTATCACAATCCGCCCGAGCGGGCGGTGGTGCTGTGCGTGGACGAGAAAAGTCAGATCCAGGCGCTGGACCGGTCCCAGCCGGTGTTGCCGATGATGCCGGGCATGCCCGAGCGGCGCACCCACGACTATGTCCGCAACGGCATCACCAGCCTGTTCGCCGCGTTCAACGTCGCCGACGGCACGGTGATCGGCGAGTTGCACCGCCAGCACCGCGCCACCGAGTTCCGCAAGTTCCTGGTCACGATCGACAAGACCGTGCCCGCCGAGTTGGACGTGCACCTGGTTTGCGACAACTACGGCACCCACAAGACCCCGGCGATCAGGACCTGGCTGGCCCGCCATCCCCGGTTCCATATGCACTTCACCCCGACCGGATCCTCCTGGATCAACCAGGTCGAACGCTGGTTCGGCTTCCTCACCGATCAGCAGATCACCCGAGGCGCACACCGCAGCGTCCAGGCGCTGGAGAAAGACATCCGCGCCTGGATCGCCGACTGGAACACCCACCCACGGCCGTTCATCTGGACCAAGACCGCCGAAGAGATCCTCGAGTCACTCGCACGCTTTTGTAGGCGAATTTCTGGCGCAGGACACTAG
>NZ_JAAMPJ010000031.1 GCF_011067745.1 Lentzea alba | reverse complement strand
GGGTCTGCTGCACCGTTAGGTGACAGTGGTAGTCACGCAGCCTGGCTGGCTGGCGTGGACATGATTACTTCGTATTCGATAGGGGTCAACCGGCCGAGAGCAACCTGGCGCCTGCGACGGTGGTAGGTGCGCTCGATCCAGGTGACGATCGCGATCCGCAGTTCCTCGCGAGTGGTCCAGGTACGCCGGTCGAGAACATTGTTCTGCAGCAACGCGAAGAAGCTCTCCATGGCCGCGTTGTCGCCCGCCGCGCCGACCCGGCCCATCGACCCGGACAGGCCGTGACGAGTGAGCGCACGGACGAACTTCCTGGAACGAAATTGCGATCCACGGTCGGTGTGCACTACACAGCCGGCGACGTCACCGCGGCCGGCGAGGGCGTTGGTGAGCGCGGTGACGGCGAGGCGGGACTTCATCCGGGAGGCGATGGAGTAGCCGACGATCCGCTTGGAGCAGACGTCCTTGACCGCGCACAGGTACAGTTTTCCTTCTGTGGTGCGGTGTTCGGTGATATCGGCCAGCCACAGCCGGTTCGGTGCTGTGGCGGTGAAGTCGCGGCGGACAAGGTCGTCGTGCACCGGCGGGCCGGCCTTCTTGCCGTTGCGGCCGCGTTTCTTGCCGAACACGCTCCACCAGCCCATCGACGAGCAGATCCGCCACGCCGTCCGATCCGCCATCGACAGACCGGCGTCGCGGGCCTCGTCGGCCAGGAACCGGTAGCCGAACTCCGGATCATCGCGGTGCGCGTCGAATAACGCGTTCGCCCGCTGAGCCCGCCCGAGCTCGGTGACGGTGACCGGGCGGGCACGCCACCGGTAGTACGGCTGGCGAGCGATCCCGAGTACCCGGCACGTCACCGCGACGGGGACACCGTCGGCGGCGAGCTCGTTCACGAGCGGGTAGAGCCTTTTCCCGGCAGGTTCGCCTGCGACAGATACGCGGTCGCGCGGCGCAGGACCTCGTTCTCCTGCTCCAGCAGCTTGATCCGCTTGCGGGCCTCGCGCAGCTCGGCCGACTCGGCCCGGCTCGCACCGGGCTTGGCGCCTTCCTCGATCTCGGCCTGGCGCAGCCACTTGAACAACGTCATCGGGTGAACCCCGAAGTCCTTCGCGATCTGCTCGACCGTCACACCGGGCTCACGATCACGAGCGACCCGCACGACATCGTCGCGAAACTCCTGGGGGTAGGGCTTGGGCACAGCGACATCCTCCCAGCTCACCATCACGGCAAGCCAACTCAGATGTCACCTAACGGTGCAGCAGACCC
>NZ_JAAMPJ010000030.1 GCF_011067745.1 Lentzea alba | reverse complement strand
TGAGGTTCCCCCGAGAACTCGGAGGGTTGATTACCTGGCTCCGGTTGGGGACGCCGGGATGATAGATGGCTCGAGTTGATCGGCGTGCCAGGCGGCCTCGTACTCGTCGGGACTGAGCCAGCCGAGCTCTTTCTGGATGCGCTGGGTGTTGTACCAGGCGTCGATGTAGCTGAAGATCGCGTTCTCTGCCTCGTCGCGGGTGCGCCAGGAGTTGCGGTAGACGAGTTCGATCTTCAGCGTGGAGAAGAAGTTCTCCATCAGCGCGTTGTCGTAGGAGTCGCCGACCGAGCCCATCGACGGCAGGATTCCGTTGTCCGCCAGGCGTTGCGCGAAGCGGATCGAGGTGTAGGTCGATCCGCGGTCGCTGTGGTGGATCAGCTGCCCGTCACGGACGTCGCGGGACCAGATCGCGTATTCCAGGGCGCCGAGCACGAGGCTGGTGTCGCAGCGGTCGCTGGTCTTCCAGCCCACGATCCGGTTGGAGAACGCATCCCGGACCGCCGCGAGCCAGAACACGCCCTCGCCGGTGGGGATGCGGGTGGCGTCGGCGACCCACAGCCGGTCCGGGGCCGGTGCGGTGAAGTCCCGGTTGACCAGATCCGGCGCCGGCGCCGCTCGTGCGTCGCGACGAGTTGAGGATGTTCACCACTTCTTGCGCAGGAACGCGCCCTGCAGTTCGTGGCTGCGCATCAGCCGTTCGACTCGCTTGCGCGAGACCTGGATCCCGCGGCGGCGCAGCGTGGCGTGCACCCGTGGACTGCCGTAGGTGCCGCCGGAGGTGGTGTGGATGTCCACGATCTCGGCGACCAGTTCCTCGTCGTCACGCTGCCGCGGCGATGGGTTGGCCTGGCGCTGGACCCAGCCGTAGTAGGTGGAGGAGGCGATACCGAGGACCCGGAGGATGGGCTCGACCCCGAAGCGGCCGCGAAGCTGCTGCACGAGCTTCACGACCGTCGCCGGGTCGGGTCGAGTTCCGACGCGAAAAAAGCGCTCGCGGCCTTGAGGATCTCGTTGGCGCGCTTGAGTTCGGCGTTCTCCCGCCGCAGCCTGCGCAGCTCCTCCGACTCACTGGTCGTGGGCCGGTCGTCCCGCTCGCCGCGGTCGGCCTCGTCCTGCCGGATCCAGTTACGCAGTGCTTCGTGATGCACCCCAAGCTGCTCAGCAAGCCGGCGGATCACCGGCTTGGGATCCGACTCCCGGTACAGCCTGACCGCTCGAGCCCTCAGCTCATCGGGGTACTTCTTCGGTGGTGCCACGGACGACTCCCTTCAGGTCCTATCGGACCATGCTTGAAAGTCTCCGAGCTACCGGGGGAACCTCAC
>NZ_JAAMPJ010000003.1 GCF_011067745.1 Lentzea alba | reverse complement strand
CGCTGCCCGTTCTGCGCGGGCAGCAACGGCGCGATCGCAGCCCAGGCCTTGTCCGTCAGCTCACCACGTCCGACCACACATCATCATCTGCACACGATCATGAGAAAGATCCGCAGGACACGCCCTAGCCGCTCCGCAACGCGGACTCCAGGTCGTGGTGCAGCTCCAGCAGGTTGTCGACACCGCTCAGCACCAGCGCCCGGCGAACGAAGCCGCCACTTGCCACCACCGCGAGCCGGGTGCCCTGGTCACGTGCTCGGACGTGGTTGCAGACGAGCAGGTTGAGCCCCACCGACCCCATGTAGCCGACCTCGGTCAGGTCGAGGACGAGCAGGGCGGGTCTCTCCGCGAGCTCCGCGCCGACGGCGTCCTGGATCAGCTGTTCGGTGCCCATGTCGATCTCACCGCGCACGGCGGTGACGGGTACCTGATCGTGCATGCGAGTGGTGCGCACTGAGACGGGTGATGTTCTCGCGGCCGGCTCGGTCATGCCGACGCCTCTTCCCTGCCGGAAATGGCGCTGCCGCCACGGTGTTCGCGGTGAGTACCCGGTTCCGCCAGGGCCAAACGTGTCTGTCGACCGCTTGTGGAGGACGGCTTTCCCCAATACGGTCAGGTTATTACCGGAAACAGTCTGTCGGGTTGAGTGACCAGCTCGGTGCACACGACGCTGGCGGACGCGGTTCGTGCTGTCCGTCCGTCAGCCGAGGAGCTGAGCGGATGAAGATCGCAATGGTGTCCGAGCAGGCGAGTCCGCTTGCTCGAGACCTCGGCCAAGGCGCGCACGTCGCCGAGCTTTCGGCGGCGATGACCGCCCTGGGCCACGAAGTCACCGTCTACACCCGGCGTGCGGAGCCGTCGTCGCCCGAGCGGGTGCGCACCGGCGACGGGTACGAACTGGTGCGGGTGTGCGCGGGCCCGGCCGAGGAACTGACCGAAGACGCGGTGGTGGCGCACCTCGGTGACTTCGCCGGGTTCCTCGCCGACGAGTGGCGGCTGCGGCCGCCGGACGTCGTGCACGCACACCACTGGACGTCCGGGCTGGCGGCGGTGCTCGGTGCACGTCGCCTCCAGATACCGGTCGTGCATTCACCCCACGGGCTCGGGACGCACACCGCGCCACAACGCTCCGACGCCGAGGCCCTCGTCGCCCGCGAAGCCGCGTGGTCGGTGGCGACCAGCTCCGCCGAGGCCGCGCGGCTGCAGGCGCTCGGAGTGCGGCGCACGCGGAGCTCGACGGTGCCCTGCGGGGTGGACCTGGAGCTGTTCCACCCGGACGGTCCCGCCATCACGCGCGGCCGGTTCAAACGCGTCGTCACCGCGGACGATCCCAAGTCGGCCAACGGTTTTGGCGAGCTCATCACCGCCCTGTCCACATTAGACGAAACCGAACTCGTGGTGGTCGGCGAGGACGCTCGCACCCGGTGGCAGAGACGTGCGCGCGAGCGGGGGCTGGCGGACCGGGTCGTGTTCGCCGGTGCGGTGCCCCGCCTGAAGCGACCGGCGTTGCTGCGGTCGGCGGATGTCGTGGTGTGCACGCCGGACGCCGAGCCGTTCGGGATCCTGGCGCTCGAAGCGATGGCGTGCGGTGTCCCCGTCGTGGCGACCGCGGTGGGAGCGCTGGCCGACGTCGTGGTGCACGACGTCACCGGCCTTCTCGTTGCGCCACATGACGTCCGAGCGCTGACTCGGGCGTTGCGGCGGTCGCTCGGTGACGAGACCCTGTTGCAGGAGTTCGGCTCGGCCGCGCGGGACCGGATGGCGGCGCGCTATCCCACCGCCCGCCTGGCCGCGGAGATGGTGGCGGTGTACGAGCGGGCGGATCTGGCCGCGGCGCGCCGAGAGGGCTCCTCCATAACCGCATGAATCCGGCCGATCTGGGTACGTTGACCAGGTATGAAGCCGAACGCGCAGAGCGGCCGTGCCAGCTCGGGTCCGGGCGGCGACGCGCGTCTTCGGAGAACCGGCGACCCCGAGGTCGTGCGTGATCGTGTCGACGGGTTGTCGGTGGTGCTGGTCGCCTGCGAAGGTCCTGACCAGCGGCTGGTGATGGCGAACGAGTCGTTCCGCAGGTGTGCGGGCGTTTCCGAACCCGTCGGGATGACCACGCGCGAGGTCCTGCCGGAGTTCGAGTCGCAACGGATCCACGCCGCGATCGACCGGGTCTACCAGACCGGCGAGGCGCAGACCGCGAGCGAGTGGCGGGTGCAGCTCGACCGCCAGGACGACGGCGAACCGCGCGAGTTGTACGTCGACTTCGTGCTGGAGCCCAGTTTTCACCCCGACGGCACGGTCCGGGGCGTCACGGCGTGCGGCTTCGACGTCACCGGCCGGGTCCGGCGGCGGCAGGCCGAGGCAGCCCGGACGGCCGACGCGCGCTATCGGTCCGACACCGTCGTGGACCTGCGGGCGGCGTTGCTGCCCACGTCGTTGCCGGTGCTGCCGCAGGCGAGGATCTCCGCGCGCTGCCTGGTCGCCGCCGACGACCAGGCAGCGGGAGGTGACTGGTTCGACGCGATCGCCCGGCCCGACGGCCGTGTCGTGCTCGTCGTTGGTGACGTCGTCGGACACGGTGTCGCGGCGTCCGCGGCCATGAGCCAACTACGTGCCGTGCTGAAGCATCTTCTGTTCACCACGGCGGATCTGCCGGCCGTGCTGGCGCAGGTGAACACCTTCGCTGCCCGAGAACGCGCCCTGCGCGCGGCCACGCTCGCGTTGGTACTCCTCGACCCGCAGACCGGCAAGTTCTCCTACAGCCGTTGCGGCCATCCAGCACCGTTGGTGGTCCGCGCGAACGGCACGGCCGTGTACCTGGACGGTGCCGCGAGCGGACCACTCGGCGTGGGCCGCACTCCGGTCGTCAGAACCGGTCAGCTCGGCCACGACGATCTCGTCCTGCTCTACTCCAGCGGACTGGTCGAACGGCCGAACCGCTCGCTCTCCGAAGGGACGGCCGAGCTGGCCGCGGTGGCGTCCGACGCGGCGATGAACCACGTGCTCCCCAAAGGGGCCGCGACCTCGGCGGCCGAGCGGGTCTGTGAGCTCACCGTGGAACTGCTGACCCGCACGGGCTACCACGACGACGTCACCGCGCTCGCCGTCCAGCGGCTCGCGGAACCCGTGCCACCGCTGTCGGTGCGCCTGTGGGCGGAGCTCGGCGAACTGCCGGCGGCCCGGCACGCGGTCCGGAACTGGCTGGCCGAGCTCAACGCGGACCACCAGGACCACGAGGTGCTGGAGCTCGCCGTCGGCGAAGCCGTCACCAACGCCGTCGAACACGCCTACCCCACCGGCCCCGGCGTCGTGCACATCAGCGCCGAACTGCTCCCCGACGGCATCTGCGAACTGCGGATCACCGACGAAGGCCGGTGGCGCGCACCGGATCCCGCCTCGTCCGAGCGAGGGCACGGGCTCATGCTGTGCGAACAGCTCGTCGACGAGCTCACCGTCACCCACCCGCCGCAGCGGAGCGGTAACCCGGTCGGCGCCCGCGGCACCACCGTGACCGTGCGCCACTACCTCAACCAGCCCACGATGATCGACTCCGGCACCGCCGCCTCCGCGAACGACCGCGCGTTCGCGCCCTACCGCGCCGAAACACTCGTCCACGGCGACATGCGGCTGGTGCGGGTTTCCGGGCCGATCGACGCCGTGACCGCGGCCGTGTTCGAACGGGACCTGCTCAGTGCTTCCCGCGGCGGCGTCACGCCGATGACCGTGGACCTCTCCGGCGTCACCCACCTGGCCAGCGCGGGCGTGCGCATCCTGTACGAGGTGACCGACCAGCTCTCCGCGCACCAACAGCGACCGACGCTGATCGCTCCGGACGACAGCCCGGCGGCGCACGTGCTCGACCTCGTGGACCTCCGTCGCACGCCGTGATCTCACCGGGAAAACAGGCCTACCCGGCGGCGAAGCGGAT
The DNA here is from genome assembly GCF_011067745.1 of Lentzea alba. Lineage (GTDB taxonomy): Bacteria > Actinomycetota > Actinomycetes > Mycobacteriales > Pseudonocardiaceae > Lentzea > Lentzea alba. Next base: position 708,574 of record NZ_JAAMPJ010000003.1, on the reverse strand, counting down.
ACCCCTGCGTCATGAACACCGACGAACTGAGGCGGTTCGTCCTCGACCGGCTCGACGAGGACGAACAACGCCTGGCGGACGACGAGCTGCCGCTGCTCGACGAAGCGGAGGTCGACGGCAGGCTGCGCGTCGTGCGCTCGGACGACGGCGAGGGCCTGCTCCTGCTGCCCGGCCCGGTGCAGGAGGCCGAGGAACGGGTGCCGGTGCCGTTCGGGGAGAAGGTCGCCGCGCTGCGGACCGAGGTCGAACAGACCGGTGACGAGTCGGTGCTGCGGTTGCTGGCCGCCGCCTACGACACGCACCACGCCTGGCAGAAGGAGTGGCGATGACCAGCAGCCGTGCGCCCGAACCCGATGCGGTGACCGCCGAGAGCGAACTGGAGGACGCCGACATCGGCGGCGAGCACACACGTCCCACCGTCGCCGACGAGAATCCCGGCGGCCCGCACCGAGGTCACGACGAGTCCGAGCCCGAGGGCCGGGGCGGCGACGGCGGAATGGACCCGTGAGTCACGCGCGGGCGGCGACCACAGCCCGCCGGCCGGGCAGGAAGCCACGTGCGGCGGTCAGCAGCGTGCGCGCCTCCATCAGCTCGCCGTACTCGAGGTGATCGTCGGCGGCCGCGATGTGCACCAGCGCCTGCTGGGGAGCGTCCGGGTCCGCCATCACCGCCTGCGCCAGGCACTTGCGCGCCTGCTCGGCCTGCACCGCGAGGTCCGGTCCGGCGGTGGTGCGGAGAAGAGCGAGAGCTTCGCAGATCGCCTGGTCGAGTGCGTTGTGGTGCATGGTGATCGCCGCCTTGGGGCACAGTCGGGACACAAGGCGCCGACTGCTTGACGCTGGTCCCGGCTACCCGCTTCCCGCCCGCTCAAACCAACCCCTCGAACAAACCCCTCGAAAACAAACGCAGAGCGCCGTGGTGTTGCCACCACGGCGCTCTGCGTTGGTTCACCTCACTGACCGGACACCCGCTGGCCCGATTCGCGGGCGTGTCCGCCGACGTCCTGCGCGGCGTCCTTGGCTTGCTCGGCCGTGGTCTGCGCGGCGTCCGTGGCGACCTGCCGCACCTCCCCCGCGGCGTCGCTCACCGAGGACTTCACGTCCTCCTTGAGGTGCTGCGCCGACTCGGCCATCGCTTCCTTGGCCGGTTCGACCACGTCGCTGAAGCTGTCCGAGAGTTGGTGCACCGCTTGCTGTTCGGCGTCGGTGCGGGGCAGCACCGCGGCGAGCAGCAGGCCGCTGCCGAACGCGATCAGGCCGGCCGCGAGCGGACTGCCCTGCGTCTGCCGGGCGACCTGCCGCGGTGCGTCCTGCACCGCCTGCACGGCCTGTTCCGCGCGTTCGGCGACGACGGTCCCGGCGCCCTGTCCCTGTTCCCGCACGGCCGACGCGGCCTGCGTGGTGGTGCCCATCACTCTCTCCCTCATCGAGACCAGCCCCTGCCGCACGCCGCGAACGCGCCGCCGGGCGATGCCGCGCGGGCTCGCGTGGTCGACGAGGCGGTTGGCGTCGGCCCGCAGCTCGGCGCGGGTCACCTCGATGTCACGCCTTATTTGGTCGGGTGTTTCGCCCATTCCGCGTCCTCCTTCAGCGTTTCGACGGTGCGTTCGGGTTTCGGGTTGACGGTGCGCAGCCGGGCACGTCCGGTCGTGTAGAGGACCAGGCCGGTGACACCCCACAACGCGGCGACGACCAGCGCGGCCCAGCCCAGCGGCATCACCGCGCCGAGGGCGAACATCAGCGCGAGGCTGAGCAGCACGGTGGTCAGGTAGCCGGCGAACCCGGCGGCCGCGAGCATCCCGGTCGCCTTGCCCGCCTTGACGGCCTCCTGCCGGAACTCGGCCTTGGCCAGTTCCAGTTCCTGCCGCATCAGCTTGGACAGGTCACCGCTGAGCTCACCGAGCAGATCGCCCAGCGACTCGGTGGTAGCCGAGTCCACCCGCGCCCCTGGCGCCTCAGGGCTCGACATGCGGCACCCCCGCCGGAGGAACGGCGGGCGCGGTGCTCGTCGGCAGCGGCGCGCCGTAATCCGGTGTCACGTCAGAACGTTCGGCCGCCACCGGCACGAGTCCACCCTGCGGCTGACTCTGCGGCTGACTCTGCCGCGGCTGGTTCTGCTCGCCACCGGTCGCACTCTTCGCGATGCGTCCGACCAGGAATCCGGCCACGGCGGCACCCAGCAGGAACGTGCCGGGCTTGCGCCGGGCGTAGTCCCGCGCCGAGTCGAGCAGCCCCTGCGCACCTCGTTCGTCGAGGAACCGCGCGGCCTGCCGGCTCGTGTCCGCGGCGCTCCGGATCGCCCCGGCCGACATCGAGCTGGACGGTGCGTTGCCGGCCATGTCACCCAGCTCGTCGGCGATGCGGCCGAGCTGCTTCGACACCCGCGTCGCTTGCTCTTCCGCTTCTGCCACAACACGTTCCCGCACATCCCGGACCACGTGGCGGGCCTGTGCGGCGGTTTCGCGCGTCACGTGCGCGGCTTCGTCCCGGACGGTGCTTCCCACCTGTCCGGCCGCGTCCTTGGCGTGCTGTGCGACCTCGAAACCCTCGTCCCGGGCCGCCGTGCGCACTCCACCCATCTGGTTCTCGGTCACGGCTGACTCCTCAGCTCATCGGCGTGTCCTGGCTGAGGAGCTACCCCGGGAAAGTCACCGCAAACGGGTCGTTTCGCCGTAACCGCAACAAAGTTCCGCAAACATGACGATGGTCGTCAAAAAGCCGGCGGTGGCACGGCTTTCGCCACGCCACCGCCGGCTGCGGTATCCAGGTCAGCGCCAGCCGAGTGCCGGCGCCACGTGCACCAGGATGTTCTCGACGACGTGCGCGCTGTAGTCGGCGCCGAGCTGGTTGGGCACGGTCAGCAGCAACGTGTCGGCTTCGGCGATCGCCTCGTCCTCGGCCAGCTGCTTGATCAGCACCTCGGGCTCGGCGGCGTACGAACGACCGAAGATCGCCTTGTTCGGCCCGTCGATGAAGCCGACCTGGTCGCTGCTCTCGCCCTCACCACCGAAGTAGGCGTGGTCGAGGTCGGTGGTGAGCGCGAAGATGCTGCGCGACACCGAGACCCGCGGCTCGCGCTGCCACCCGGCCTCCGTCCAGGCCTTGCGGAACGCCCGGATCTGGTCGGCCTGCTGGACGTGGAACGGCGCACCGCCCTCGTCGAACTTCAGGGTCGAGCTCATCAGGTTCATGCCCTGCTCGGCCGCCCACACCGCGGTGCCGTTGGAACCTGCGCCCCACCAGATGCGGTCGCGCAGCCCCGGCGAGTGCGGCTCCAGGCGCAGCAGTCCCGGCGGGTTCGGGAACATCGGCCGCGGGTTGGGCCGCGCGAACCCCTCACCCTCCAGCAGCTTCAGGAACACCTCGGCGTGCCGGCGGGCCATGTCGGCCTCGGTCTCGCCCTCGGCGGGCTGGTAGCCGAAGTACCGCCACCCGTCGACGACCTGCTCGGGCGATCCCCGGGAGATGCCGAGCTGCAGCCTGCCGCCGGCGATGAGGTCCGCCGCCCCGGCGTCCTCGACCATGTACATCGGGTTCTCGTACCGCATGTCGATCACACCGGTACCGATCTCGATGCGCTCGGTCTTCGCGCCGATCGCCGCCAGCAACGGGAACGGCGAGCCGAGCTGCTGGGCGAAGTGGTGCACCCGGAAGTAGGCGCCGTCGGCACCCAGCTCCTCCGCGGCGACGGCCAGGTCGATCGACTGCAGCAACGTGTCGGACGCCGTCCTCGTCTGCGAGTGCGGGCTGTCCGACCAGTGCCCGAACGACAGAAACCCGATCTTCTTCATCGCGTGCGGAACACTTCCATCCGTTAGTTGACGTCTCAACCTATCGTAGACCAGGAACGCCGCGACGCCACCGGGCATTCCACCCGCGTCAGAACTGCTTCTCGCCGCCGTCCACGTGGAGGTTCGCTCCCAGGATGAAGGTGCTCTGGTCCGACGCGAGGAAGGCGACGGCCGCGGCGACCTCCTCCGACGTGCCCATCCGCCCGATCGGCACCTTGGCCGCGAAGCCGGCCTTGACCTCCTCGGCCTTCTCCTCGCCGACCAGGGACGCGACCGCCGGCGTGTCGATCGTGCCCGGCGAGATCGCGTTGACCCGGATCCCCCGGTCCTTGAGCTCGTTCGCCCAGGTCCGGGTGTAGGAGCGCAAGGCCGCCTTGGTCGCCGCGTACGTGCCGAACTCCGCCACGCCGTCGTCGGCTCGCACGGAGAGGTTCACGATCACCGCGGAGCCCTCGTTGAGCAGGGGCAGCGCCTTCTGCACGGTGAACAGCGTGCCGCGCACGTTGACGTCGAAGATCTGGTCGAAGTGCTCCTCCGTGGTCTGCTCCAGGGAGGCGAACCCGGCGGCGGCCGCGTTGGCGAACAGCGCGTCCACGCCCTTGCCCCTGGCGCGAACCGCGTCGTAGAGCCGGTCCAGGTCGACGAGGTCCGCGATGTCACCCCGCACCGCCGTGGCGTCGCCGATGCTCTCGACCGCCGCGTCCAGCTCGCTCTGACGCCTGCCGGTGATGAAGACGTGCGCGCCCTCGGCCGCGAGCCGCCGGGCGGTGGCCAGGCCGATGCCGCTGCTCCCGCCGGTGACGACCGCCGTCTTGCCTTCGAACTGACCCATGTCCGTCTACCTCCACAAAGTTCAGTACCGATCGGTACTGAAATCGACCATAGCACTTGTGAACCGATCGGTACCGAAGGGGTAGCCTGGAGGTCGTGACAGGTCACGGGAACACCGTCGTCGGCAGGCCGAGGGGCTTCGACGCCGACGAGGCGCTTCAGCAGGCGATGCTGGTGTTCTGGAAACAGGGCTACGAGGGCGCCAGCCTCAGCGACCTGACCAGCACCATGGGCATCACCAAAACCAGCATGTACGCGGCGTTCGGCAACAAGGAGCAGCTGTTCCGCAAAGCCCTGGAGCGCTACACCGACGGACCCGCCGCCTACGGGCTGCGCGCGATGCGGGAACCGACCGCGCGAGCCGTGGCGACGGCGTTCCTGAACGGGACGGTGCGCACCACCACCCGGCCTGAGTGCCCGGCCGGGTGCCTCGGTGTCCAGGGCGCCCTGGCCGCCGGAGACGCCGGCACACCCGCGCACGACGTCCTGGTGGAGTGGCGCAACGACGCCGGCCGCCGTCTCGAGGAACGCTTCCTGCGCGCCGTCGCGGACGGCGACCTGCCGGAAGGCACCAGCGCGCGGCGGCTCGCCCTCTACGTCATGACCGTGGCCTTCGGCCTCGCGGTGCAGGCCGCCAGCGGCGTCGGCCGCGCGGAACTCCAGGAGGTCGCCGACGCCGCGCTGGCCACCTGGCCCCCGGCCTGAGCAGTGGCTTCTCCCCCACGAGCGGCCGTCAACTACGTTGGTGGCATGGAGATCTACGACATCCCGGTCGCCACCCTCGCGGGCGAGCCCGGTGACCTGAGCGCGTTGCGGGGCAAGGTGTCCCTCGTCGTCAACGTCGCTTCACGCTGCGGCCTCACCCCGCAGTACGCCGGCCTGGAGCGACTCCAGGAGAAGTACGGCGCGGAGGGCTTCTCCGTGGTCGGCTTCCCCTGCAACCAGTTCGCCGGGCAGGAACCGGGCACCTCCGAGGAGATCGCCACGTTCTGCTCGACGACCTACGGGGTGTCGTTCCCCCTGTACGAGAAGGTCGAGGTCAACGGCCCCGGACAGCACCCCGTCTACCAGGAGCTGACGCAGCAGCCCGACGCCGACGGGACCGCGGGCGACGTGCAGTGGAACTTCGAGAAGTTCCTGGTGTCGCGCGACGGGAAGGTGCTCGGCCGGTTCCGGCCGCGGGTCGAGCCCGAGGACGCCATGATCACCGAGGCGATCGAGGCGGCCCTGCGCTAGTCGTAGTAACCCTCGACGGGCACCTTCGCCTCGTCGTACAGGTGCGGTCCGTCGGTCGGCACCGCGGGGAACCCGCCGAACGTCTTCAAGCCGCCCAGCTGGTCGCCCGAGAGCGCGAACACCACGCGCCCGAGGCCCGACCGCGCCAACGCCCCGGAGCACATCCCGCAGGGTTCGCAGCTCGTGTACATGGTGGTCCCGGCCGCCGTTTCCGCGTCCAGCGACTGTGCCGCCCACCTCGCCAGCTTCAGCTCGGGGTGGGCGGTGATGTCGTCGTCGGTGAGGCACGAGTTGCGTTCCTCCGCGAGCACCGCACCGTCCGGCCCGACCAGCAGCGACCCGAACGGCGGGTTGCCGCTCGCCCGCGCCTCGGCGGACAGTGCGATCGCGCGACGCAGATGCTCTTCGTTCACCGGAGTTCCTTTCGTACTTCAGCCAATGCGTTCCACAAGACGTCCGGGTGCCGGGTCTCCTCCGGGTCACCGACGAACGGGTCCAGCACCACGGCGTGCGCACCGTCCGCGCGCAGCCGGGCCAGGTCCGCCACGACCTGCTCGACCGTGCCCTCGCCGAGCCTGCGGTCGGCGACCGGCTCGTCGGTCAGCCTCAGCAGGATGCGCGGCGCCAGCGCGGGCCGCGGGCGCTCCTCGGCGGCGGCCACCTCTTCCAGTCGCGCCAAAGATTCCCGCCACCCGTCGGGCGTCTGCCGCAACGGATGCCAGGCGTCGCCCAGCCGGACGGTGCGGCGCAGGGCACCGTCGCTCTGCCCTCCCACCCAGATCGGGATGTGCCCGGCGCGGTAGCCCTCGTCGCGCCACGCCTCGCGCACCGTCGTGATCAGCTCGTCGGTCAGCTTCCCGCGGCGCTGGAACGGCACCCCGAGCGCCTCGAACTCCTGACGCGCCCAGCCGATGCCGATCCCGAGCACCAACCGGCCGCCGCTCAGCTCGGCGAGGTTCGCCGCCATCCGGGCGACCAGCAGCGGGTGCCGGTACGGCGCGATCAGCACGGTCGTGCCGAGGGTGATCCGCTCGGTGACGCCGGCCAGCCAGGCCAGCGTGGTGAACGGGTCGTAGAAGGGTGCCGGGTACTGCTCGGCCACGTCCGGTGTCACCACCACGTGGTCGGACATCATGAGCAGGTCGAAGCCCAGGTCCTCCACCGTCCGCGCCCACTCGCGCAGCACGGCCGGGCTGGTGCCGGGTCCGAAGTTCGGGACGTTCACGCCGATCAACACGTGATCAAGACTATGACCCGGCGCTTTGTTCGCAGAAGGGATTGTTCACGGCATCCGGCGTCCTGGGCCGTGGATTTCACGGTAGCTTCGCGGAATGACCGAGACTCTCGACGCGACCGACTGGGCGATCCTCGCCGAGCTGCAACAGGACGGTCGCGTCCCGCTCACCGAACTCGGCCGCCGGGTGAACCTCAGCGCCTCGGCCACCACCGAACGCGTCAAGCGCCTGGAGAACGCCGGGATCATCACCGGCTACCGCGCCACCGTGGACCTCGGCAAGGCGGGCTACCGCGTCCTGGCCGTGGTGCGCCTCAAGTACCCCGGCAACCAGCACCAGCCCCTGCACCGCTTGCTCGCCGAACGCACCGAGATCCTGGAGTGCCTGCGCACCACCGGTGAGGACTGCTACACCCTCAAGATCGCCGCCACCTCGATGCCGCACCTGGAGAAGGTGGTCGACGAACTGATGGCGTTCGGGAGCACGACGACGAACATCGTTTACAGCCAGAGCATGGCTCACCGGGGCGTGAGCGCACCGCCGCCGGAGACCACTCCCTGATCCCACAAGGACTTCAGCCCCAACCCGATCAGCACCACGCCACCGGTACCGCTGATTGCGCGCCACGGGACGCGCCGGATGCGGCGGCTCAGCGACCGCAGTGCGACGGCTCCGACGGCGAGCCACGTGGCGGTCAGGGCGATGTGCACGCCCGCCAGGACGAGCAGGTTCGCCGGCGTGAACGTGCCGCTGTCCAGGAACTGCGGCGCCACCGTGAGGTAGACGGCGGCCGCCTTGGGGTTCAACACGTTCGCCACGAACGCCGTGCGGGTGCGCAGCCCGCGTCCTGGCTCCGTCGTGAGCTCGGGCGGGCGGGCGCGCAGTGAGTTGATACCGAGCGCGATGAGGTAGATGGCCCCGGCCAGTTGCAACGTCCGGTACAGCTCAGCCGACCGCATGACGAGCATCGACAACCCGAGCCCCGCCAGCGTCGCGTGGCTGAGGATGCCGAGCGCCGTGCCACCGGCCACCCGACGCACGACGGCTCGCTGGGACGTCAGCGCGTGCGTCGCCATCAACGTGAAGCTCGCGCCCGGCGTGACGACGATCGGCACCATCGCGAGCGCGAACCCCACGACCGCCTCCGGCCGCACGGTCAGCCCGCGTAGTGGAACGTCGTCGTGACGACACCGTCCTCGAAGCTGTGCAACGCCATGCCCGGCGGCTGCGTCCGGTCGACCAACGGTCGCTGGTCGGGATCGGGACGCAGCGCGGACACGATGCCGGGCGCGATCAGCAGGGGCACCCCGGCGAACGACGACGCGGCCGCCGTGTGCACGTGTCCACAAAGGATCGCCGTAACGTTCCCGATCCGCTCGACCAACCTGGCCAGCGGTTCGGCGTCGAGCAGGCACATCGGGTCCACATAGGAGTGACCGATCCGCACCGGCGGCTGATGAAACGCGAGCACAGTGCTGTTCGCGTCCGCTGCGAGCGACACGGCCTGCTCGGCCACCTCGTCACGCAGTTCGCCGTGGTCCTCCCCCGCGACCGTCACGTCGAGCCCCAGGATCCGCAGGCCGCCGACGTCGAGGAACGGCACGCCCGCCAGCAACACCGGGTCGTCGTGGTTGCCCGGCACGGCGAGCCAGGGCCCGCGATCCTCCATCACGGCCCGGAACTGCGCGTACTCCTCGGCTGCCCCGTTGTCGGCAACGTCGCCGGTGACCACGACCGCGTCCGGCCGACGAGAAACCGGCAGCAGGTCCAGCACGGCGCGCAGCCGGTCCGCCCGCTCCGTCGAGCCGTCCAGATGGGGGTCACTGAAGTGCAGCAAGGTCGTCATGCCGGCTAGACTAACGGTAAATTCCGATTAACCGTTAGCTGGAGGATGCCGTGATCGCGCTGCCGGACGGTTCCGATGGCCAACTGGCGCTCGCGTTGGTGAGCACGATCGCGCACGACGGCCAGGGCGGCGTAGCGGACTTCTTCGCCGACGACGCGGGCGTGAACACCTGGGTCGCGCAACGGTTTCCGGGGCTCCCGCCACGCTCCCCAGCTCAGGCGGAACGGTTGCGCACCCTGCGGTTCGCCGCACGTTCGGCGTTCGCGGCCTCGGTCTCGCCACATCCGCCGAGCCGCGTGGAACGCAGCCGGCGAATGAGCGACGACGACGCGGCAACCGTGCTGCAGTCGGCGATCAACACGCTGGAACCCGGTGTCGCCGTGACGATCACCGACCACGGGGTCCGGCGCGGGCTCCACACCTCGGCGCAAGACCAGGCACTCGTCGAGGGCACCCTGGCACTGTCGGTGGTCGAGTTCCTCACCGGCTCGCTCGCGCCGCGGCTGCGGTCCTGCCAGGCGCCCCGGTGTGTGCGGTACTTCGTTCAGCAGCACGGCCGCCAGCAGTGGTGCAAAGCTTCGTGCGGCAACCGTGCCCGCGTCGCGCGGTTCGCCGAGCGGCATTAGCCGAACCGGCCCGGTAATGCCCGCAGCACTGCACACCCTCGAGGCCGCCACCCGCACCCAGCCCCCACGCCTGCTCGCCCTGACCAGCGCCGCGCCGTGCCCCGCCCAGTCGTGCGGTGATCAGTCGTGCGGTGATCAGTCGTGCGGCGATCAGTCGTGCGGCGATCTCCCGTCCGCCGGGTCGTGCACGTCGAGCCGCCCGCACATGCCGAACCGCTGTGGCCCCTCCGCCCGCATCACGTGCACGTCGGCCTCGCCGAGGTGCCCGATGTCGCCGTCCCGCAAGCGGTCCAGGTGCACGCCGGTGCGTTCGGCCGACGCCAGCGCGCCTTCGCGCCACCGCTTCTCCCACCCGTCCAGGACGTCCTGCTTCAGCCCCACGGCGGAGCGGTAGAAGTCCTCCAGCGCCTCGTGATCACCGGCAGAAACGCGGCGCCGCAGCTCCAGGAACCCGTCCAGGGCCAGGTCGCGGCGTCGTTGGGCGGACTCCTCGTCGCCGGCCTGAGCGTGCGCCGCGTACGTCGACGGGTCGGCGAGCACCGAGGGCGGGAACGTGAACACCGCGTCGCCCGCCTCGGGCAGGCCGCTGTTCTGCATCACCACGATCATTCGCAGGCCGCCGTCGTTGACCAGGCGGTGGATCGTGCCCGGCGTGAACCAGGCGACGGTGCCCTCGCGCAACGGTGTCGACGCGTAGCCGCGGCTGGTCAGCGTCTGCACGCTGCCCTCGCCGGCGATCACGTAGTAGCACTCCGCGCAGGCGAGGTGGACGTGCGGCGATCCTCCGCACAGCCCGTCCACCGTCGGCCAGTCGTACACGCGCAGGCCGGAGATGCCCACGCCGCCTGGGAAAGGCGTCACCACGGGTGGGCCTCCACATAGGACTCCAGGTGCTCGCGGTCCCACTCCCCGGACGCGATGACGAGCCGGTACCGCAGGTTCAGCGACTCGCCGGGTGCCACCTCCACGGTGTCGAAGAAGGCGAACGACGGGTTGACCGCCGCGAACGGGGTGCTCCGCACGAACCAGTGGGTGTTCTTGTTGTCCGGGTGGTCGATGAACAGCATCGTCGACGAGCGCTCCACCTCGTCGTGCTGGCCGACGAACGCGAGCCAGCGCGCGGCCTTGCCCATCATCTCCTGGCCGGAGCCGCCGTCGGCGGCGATGACCGTGCCCTCGGTGAACGAACGCGGGCCGCGCCAGAAGAAACCGGTGTAGCCCGCGAGCTCACGGCCGTTGGTCGTCGGGCTGCCGAAGACCAGCGGTTCCGAGCGCAGGTTCGTCACAGTGGTGGCGAACTCCAGCGTCCAGGCGTCGTCCTCGACGTCGCGCACGGTGAAGGAACGGGTCTCGCGCACCCAGTTCTCGCCGGCCTCGGTGAACCAGGACAGCGACTCGTCCACCCGGAGCTCGTCGGAGGAGGCGACCGCGAACTCGTCGTGCCGCATGGTGCCGACGTTCGGCAGCGCCACGTACCCCTGGTCGCGGACGTAGGTGACGCCGCCCCAGAAGTTCTCGCCCGACACGTCGGTCGCGGTCATCTGCACCCCCTTGTGCCAGCGGTGGTCGTGCGGCCGGAACGCCGTCACCACGTCGCCGGCCAGGGTCCGCACGGGGTGCATGTAGGGCTTCGGGCCTTCGAACGCCGGTGTCGACGGCCGGTGCACGTAGGTGAAGAGCTCGACGTCGCCCACCGACACGACGAGCGCCTCGTCGTCCTGTCGTGTGATCACCGGGCGTTCGCCCATGGGGCACCGATTCCTTCCATCGTCGCGTAGAACGGGCTGTCCGGGCCGATCTGGCCGGCCTTCACCACCGTGCCGGTGAAGGCCGAGGCGTACAGCGCCGCGATGAACTCCATGGTGGTGCGCGTGTCCGCCAGCGTCACCGGCGGCGCCTCACCACTGTCCAGCGCGTCGAGGAACGCCGCCAGCTGACCCCCGTGGCCGCTGACCGTCTCGGACCGCTCCGCGTGCCAGCGAGCCACGACGTCGTCGTGGCCAGGCGCCGCGGTGACCGTCCAGTCCGCGTCGGTGTAGCCGTAGAGGTGCTCGACCTCGACCGTGGCGCGCTCGAAGTCGAACCTCAGCTGCGAGGTCTCCCGGGGCGAGAGCAGGGAGTTGACCACCGATGCGACCGTGCCGTCGGCGAAGGTCACCAACGCCATCGACACGTCCTCGGTCTGCACGTCCCTGGCCTGCCTGGCCGCGACCGCGCGGATCTCCTGCCACGGCCCCAGCACGGACAGCAGCAGGTCGAACTGGTGGATGCCGTGGCCCATCGTCGGGCCGCCGCCCTCGCTCTCCCACGTCCCGCGCCACGGCACGTCGAAGTAGGCGTCGCCGCGGTACCAGAGCGTGTCGGACTTCGCCACGAACGACCGGCCGAGCACTCCCTCGGACAGCAGCCGCCGCAACCGGATCGCGGCCGGGCCGAAGCGGTGCTGGAACACCGTGGCGACCCGGCCGGTCGAGTTCCGCTCGGCGGCGATCAACGTGTCGATCTCGCTCAGCGACAACGCCGGCGGCTTCTCGACGAGCACGTTCACGTTGGCGGCCAGGCATTCGAGCGCCAACGGCACGTGCGAGCGCGGTGGCGTGCACACGTGCACGACGTCGAGCTGTTCCTCGTCGAGCAACGCGGCCAGCCTGGGGTGCACGCGGGGCACGTTCCACTTCTCGGCGAACGCGGCGGCGCGTTCGGCGTCCACGTCCACCACCGCGACCAGCTCGATGCGATCTCCGGCCGCCCGCAACGCCTCGGCGTGGGAGGTCGCGATCGCGCCCGTGCCGACGATGGCCGCGCGCCTCACTTCGCCGCGTCCACTTCAGCCTGGACTTCCTTGATGAACGACGCCGCCGCCGCGTCCGGTGTGGTCCGGCCGAACAGCACGTCCTCGGTGTGCCGCTTGAGGATCGTGTCGAGCGTGCTGGCGCCGTTCGGGGTGATCCTGGGCGGGTCGCTGACGGGCACGGTGTCGAGGTACTCCTTGGCCGCCTTGTCGGTTTCCTTGAGCTGACCCGCGATCGCCTCGCGGATCTTCATGTTCGCGGGCACACCGCGTTCGGTCAGCAGGATCTTCGCCGCTTCCTCGTCGTTGGCGAGGAAGCTCACGAACGCCGCGGCCTCCGCGGGGTGCTTGGAGCGCGCCGACACCGACCAGAACATCGACGGCTTGTAGTAGGCACCGTGCGCCTTGCCCTGCGTCTCTCCCGGCAGCCGCAGCAGCTTCAGCTTGGCACCGCTGGCCGCGGTCAGCGCGGTCAGCTGGGTGTTCCACCACAGACCGAACGCCGCGGTGTTGGTCGCGGTCGCCGACTGGTTCAGCCCGGCCGAGGCCTTCTCGATGGTCACCGACGGCGACGGCGCGATCCCGGACTTGGCCAGGTCCAGGATGTACTGCCAGTAGTCCCGCGCGATCTCCTGCGGCAGGACGACCTTGCCCTCCGCGTCGAACATCGCCTTGCCCTGCTGGCGCGCCCGGATGCTCAGCCCGGCCGCGTCGTTGATCCCCGGCGACTGCACGCCGAAGACCTGACCACCGCCTGCCTTGGACACCTGCTCGCCGATCTTCTTCAGGTCGTCCCACGACCACTTCGTGTCGTCGGGCACCGGGATGTTGTACTTCGCGAGCAGATCGGTGTTGACCATGATCGAGTACATGCCGAGGCCGACCGGGAGCCCGTACTGCTTGCCGTCGACGGCGCCGGTGGCGAGCGCCTTCTGGTCGAAGTTCGAGGTGTCGAGGTGCTTCTTGGACTCGTTGAGGTCCAGCAACGCGCCGCGCTCGGCGTAGGAAGCGATGTACAGCTCGTCCATCTGCATGATGTCCGGTGCGTCGTTGGCCGCCATGGTGGTGGCGAGGCTGTCCCAGTAGCCGTTCCACTCCTTGAACTCACCCTTGATGGTGATGTTCGGGTGCTTCTTCTGGAACATCTCGATGACCTGCTGGGTCCGCTTGTGCCGGTCGTCCGCGCCCCACCAGCTGAAGCGCAGCGTCACCGGCTCCGCGGTCAGGTCCCCGCCGGCGTCGGAACCGGAGCCGCACGCCGCTAGCAGCGACGCGGTCAGCGACACCAGGACCGTTAACGCGGTGCGGCGGCCAACACCTCTGAACATGACCGTTCCCTTCTGCTACTTGCCACCGGTCGTGGCGATCCCCTTGACGAGGTACCGCTGACCGATGAGGAAGGCGAGGAAGATGGGGATGAGCGACACGACGCTCATCGCGAACTGGGAGCCCCACGACGTCGCGACGGTCGAGTCGACGAACGAGCGCAGGGCGACCGGAACCGTGTACATCTCCGGGTCCGTCAGGTAGATCAGCTGGGTGAAGAAGTCGTTCCACGTCCAGATGAACGTGAAGATCGTCGTGGTGGCGAGCGCCGGTTTCATCAGCGGCAGCACGATCTGGGCGAAGATCCGCGGGTGACCGCAGCCGTCGATGCGCGCCGCCTCGTCCAGCTCGCGCGGCAGGCCGCGGATGAACTGCACCATCAGGAACACGAAGAACGCGTCCGTGGCGAGGATCTTCGGCACGATCAGCGGCAGGAACGTGTTCACCCAGCCGATCTGGGAGAACAGCACGTACTGCGGCACGATGATCACGTGGATCGGCAGCATGATCGTGCCGAGCATGATGCCGAACCACCACCGCTTGCCGCTGAAGTTCAGCCGGGCGAAGGCGTAGGCCGCCATCGAGCACGACACCAGGTTGCCGACGATGCAGCCGAGCACCAGCATCGCCGAGTTCAGCATGTACGTCCCGAACGACGGGGTGAGCGCGTTCCAGCCCTCGGTGTAGTTCTCGGTCTGCAGGCTGTCGAGGATCAGGCCGGGGCTGCGGAAGATCTCGTCGCCAGGCCGCAACGAGCTCGCGATCATCCACAGCACCGGGTACAGCATCACGAACCCGAAGAGGAGCAGGCCGAGGTGCTTGGCCGGCGTGGCCAACCGCCTGCCGAATCGAGTGTTGCGGAGATCAGTCGTCATAGAACACCCAGAACTTCGCCGCCCAGAAGTTGATCGCGGTGAACGCCGCGATGATCAGCAGCAGGAACCACGCCAGCGCGGAGGCGTAACCCATGTCGAACCGGCTGAAACCCTGCTGGTACAGGTAAAGCGTGTAGAACATGGTCGAGTCGGACGGTCCTCCCGTGCCGCCCGAGACGACGAACGCCTGCGTGAACGACTGGAACGCGTGGATGATCTGCAGCACCAGGTTGAAGAACAGGATCGGCGACAGCAGCGGCAGCGTGATCCGCCAGAACTGCGACCACCTGCTCGCACCGTCGATCGAGGCGGCCTCGTAGTAGACCGCCGGGATCTGCCGCAACCCGGCCAGGAAGATGATCATCGGTGAGCCGAACGTCCACACGTTCAGCACGATGAGCGTCGACAGCGCGGTGTCCGGGTCGGAGATCCAGCCCTTGCCCTCGACGCCGAAGAAGCCCAGCACGCGGTTCAGCAGACCTTCGGCACCGAACACCTGGGTCCACAGCACCGCGATCGCCACGCTCGACCCGAGCAGCGACGGCAGGTAGAACGCCGAGCGGTAGAACGCGAGCCCGCGCATGCCCCGGTCGAGCAGCAGTGCCACACCCAGCGCGCACGCCAGCTGCAACGGCACCGACACGAGCACGTAGGTGAAAGTGACGCGCAGAGCGTTGTGCAACCGCTCGTCGCTGAAGATCCGCACGAAGTTGTCGAAACCGATGAACTTCGGCGGCTGGATCAGGTTGTACTTCGTGAAGCCGAGACCGAAGGAAGCGAGCACCGGACCGACCGTGATGAACACCAGTCCGGCGAACCAGGGCGCGAGGAACCAGAAGGCCGCCTTGTTGTCGCGCTTGCGGACCTGGACGCTGCCGTGGCGCAGCTGACGCAGTTCGTCTAGAGCGCTCATGAACTCCTGACCCCGTCGGCTGGAAAACGCTTTCCGGAGTCTGCATCGGGCCTTCCCGAGCGTCAAGCAACGCTGTCGAACAGCATCGAACAAAATCGTCGAACGGCCCCACCCGATTTCGACGCAGGTCCTTTGTGGACCGGCCTCCCGTCACCCGGTCAGGTGGTTGATGAGGGGAGCTTTCCTAAACCTCAGGTTTAGGAAAGCTCCCCTCATCAACAGCGGGCGGGGCGGGTCAGGCCAGGACGCGGACCGAGAGGCCGGCCAGGGTGTATTGGGCCTGCACACGGCGTTGACCACCGGCGACGGTGATCCGGGCGAACCGGCCGACCAGCACGGGCGCGGCCAGCACCGGGACGACGGCACCCGCCGGCACGTCCTCCAGCGTGATCTCCAGCGTGCTGCCGCTCGCCAGCGTGACCGGGCGACCGGCGGTCAGCGGCGCGCAGGCACCCTTGCGCACCGTCACCGCCAGCGTCGAGCCGGAGCCCTGGCGGTAGCTGCGCACCCGGACCGCGCTCTCCAGCCGGAGGGTGCCCGAACGCAGTTCGACGTCTCCCTTGCCCAGCGCGGCAGGCGAACCGGCCACGAGCGTGCCGCCCTCGACGCGGGTCGCGCCGGTGTAGCTGTTGACACCGGCCAGCGTCAGGACGCCGGTGCCCCGCTTGACCAGGCCCCCGCGGCCGCCGATGGCGTTGTGCCAGGTGTCCGCGGCGTGGAAGCCGCCGCGGTTGGCGTCCATCTCGACGCGCACGTCCGAGTCGAACGCGCCGAAGCCGTCCGCCGCGGCGAAGAGGTTGAGCCTGCCCCACTGTTCGGGGCCGTCGAGCAGCGCGTGCCCGGACGGGAGCGCGGTGGTGCGCAGGACTTCCCGCCGCTGGTTCGCGGTGAGATAGGGCAGCCGGGTCTCCAGGAGCACCTCCGCACCCTTCGGCACGGTCATCTCGACGCGGCGCCCGGTCTTGGGCAGTCCGTAGGTCAGCTTCGGCGCGACCAGCGCGGCGTTCGCCTCCCGGTCGGCGTACGGGTCGGTGGCGGTACCGGCCGAGTGCGCGTGGCCGAACAGGTCACCGCCGACCTGCTGGCGGAAGTACTCGCTCGCCTGCGCCCTGGCGGCGGCCTTGAGCGTCGCGTTCTGCGGATCCGCGAGCGTGGCGGCGGCGAGCGCGGTCGCGAGGATCCGGCCGCCGATGACGTCCGCCGGGGAGTGCATGCCCGCCACGATCCGCATGTCGGCCAGGTCGAACGCCCTGGTCACGAGCTCCTGGAACCGTTCGGGGATCGCGTAGGCCAGCGCCAGGCAGGCCAGGTGCAACGCGTTGGTGTGCCCGCTCGGGTAGCCCCCGTCCTCGGCCGGCTTGAGGCTGCGCTGGCGCAGCAACTGCGGCGCGACCACGACGTCGGTGCGGTACACCGGGTACCCGAACTCGTCGGTCTCGCCGGTCGGCACGACCTCGCTGTCCGCCGAGAGCCGCCACGGCCGCGGGTACTGGTAGGCGAACTTGGAGGGGTTTCCCGAGGCGAAGTTCCCGCGCAGGGTGTTGACCAGGAGCACGACCTGGCCCAGCGCGGAGTCCGGCGAACCCGCACCGAGCGCCGATCCCGCCGGGGCGTCCGGCGGCAGCTTCTCGTCCACAGTGGACGGCGGGGTGCCGTCCGGCGCCGAGGTGATGCCGGTGACGGCCTTGGCGCCCGCCTTGTACAGGTCGGCCAGCGGGCCGAGGCCTCCGATCGCGCTGTAGCTCTGGTGCTGACGGTCCACGATGAACGCTCGCTTGGCCTGGTCGGCAGTGCGTGCGGCGGTGATCCGCGCGACGTGGCGGACGTTGGCCGTGAGCACGCTCCGGTTGAGCACGACGCCGTTGTCCCAGCTGCTGCCGGTGCGCCAGAGGTCCTGCATCCCGGACAGGGCACGCACCGCGGCGTTGGTCTCCGGTGTCTGGTTGGCCAGCACGTTCGTGCGATAGGAGTCGACGAAGGGCGCCGCGCCGGTGGGCAGCTCGGCGGCGCTCGCTTCCAGTGCTCGATCCAGTGCGGCCGGGCCGATCAGCAGGCCGGCGGACAGCATCGCCGAACGGCGCAAGAGGGCTCTGCGGTCGAATCCCTCGGCGGCGGTGGTCATGTTAACGCTCCCAATGGTCCGTTGAGGACACCTGTGGCGACATGGGGATTTTGGTGCACAATACGCAACGGAACGTGACCGTACTCGAAGCTGAGGTGATGTGAACGTTAACAGTTCACCGTGCGGTGAGGCGCAGCACCGGCTCGCCGCCCACGTCACCCGCGGGATGTCCGATCACCGCCGTGAAGAACGGGGTGCGCACGTGAACGCCGTTCACGACCTCTTCCGCGGACACGTCCAACTCGACCGGTTCAGGCCCGTAGCACAGGGCGAACACCGCTCGCCCGTACGGCATCTCGGCGATCGGATCGGCCAGCACGTGGTTGGTGGCGATCACGCGACGCCAGCCCGCGTCGGGGTTTCCGTAGCCCCTCGGGTCGTCGCCGAGCCAGAACGACAACTGCTCCTGGGTCATGCCGGCGGTCCGCGGGTTGTTGAAGAACGCCGGGCCGTCCGGCGGGTTCTCCACCCGCAGACCGGCGGCCGCGCTGAGCGCGAGCCCGTCGGCGAGCAGCGTCCCGCCGGTCGTGAGCGACCGCCAGGGGTCCGCCAGGTCGAACGGACTGCCGCCGGGCGCGCTCACCGTCCGGATGCGACGTTGCCGGGACCCTTCCGCGGTCGCGTAGGGCAGGCCGGCGAGGAAGCTCAGCTCCGCGTCCTCGGGCAGCGCCGCACGATCCAGCACGGCGATCAGATGCAGGCGTTCGCCGTCGGTGACGTACAGCTGCTGCACCGACAGCATGACCTGGCTCCAGCTCACGACCGCCTTGGTGACCAGCTTGGCGCCGAGTCCGCCCTCGACGACGTCGCGCACGCGGACCGGGCCGAGCGGCCGGGTGAGCAGCGTCCTGCGGCCGTCGGCGTAGCTGACCAGCGGTCCGATGCCGTGCTGGTGGTCCACGACCGACTCGATCACGGCGGTGTCCCCGGCGTCGATCAGGTACGGGGTCAGCTGCCCGGTGAGCGACACCGACACCTTGCCGTGCCGCAGCGAGTACCGGGTGTGCACCGGCGTCTCGGCCGGCGTCCGGTACCACTCGCTCTCGTCGAGGAAGAACCACACGGTGGTGAACGCGAAGTGCCCGCTCGGCAGGCCCGGCGTGTTCGCGCAGAAGTAGGCGACCCGCCGGTCACCGAGGTAGCGCCCGAGCTCGGCCTGGATCCGGCCGCTGAAGAACCGCAGGCCGAGCATGCCCTCGCAGCCGCAGTGCTGCTCGCTGTAGCGCGGTCCGCCGTAGTCGAACCCGCGGGCGGACAGCCGCGTCTCCAGGTGCCGGGCGATCTCGTCGCCGTCGTCGAGGAAGCACTGCTCGCCACTCACCTGGTAAGCCCTTGCCAGGAACGTGAGCGAGATCGGCAGGTAGTTCTGGTCGTGCCCGGCGCCGTGCTCGACCGGCAGCCGCAGCTCGCGGTCGACGACGCGCTTGGCCCTGACCTCGCTGTGGTACAGGAACATCGCGTCGTCCACGATGGACTTCTCGGACAACAGCCGTCCCAGCGTCAAACCGCCCACCACGGCACCGATCGCCTGGTTCGCGGTCTGCTGTGGATTGAACATGCTCGCTTCCGTCAGCCACCGCCAGAAGCCGGCGGCCACGTCCGCGAGGGCCGCCCACTGGGTCACGGTGATCAGCTCACGGCCGAACTCCAGCACGTTGACCGCGTGCAGCAGCGCCCACACGGTGCTCGGCCAGTCTCCGAACGGATGTTCTCCGGCCTCGAGCACGTACCGGGCGTACGGCAGGCCGCTGTCGCGCACGTGCAGGAACGGCTCGCCGGGGTTGTCGGTGCGGAAGACCCTCTTGGTCAGCACGAAGTCCAGGCCGCGCCGCACGGCGTCCGCCAGTTCGGGGTCCTGCCGGTCACCGCGGTGCCAGGCCAGGCACAGCAACGACACGACGCCCAGCGCCATGTCACCGATGTCATCGACAGCGGCGATGTCTTCGAGGTTGCCGTCGGGACGCTGCCGGCCGATCGCTGCGGACACGGCCCTCGCGAGCACCGCGCGCAGCTGTTCGTCATCGTCCGGCAGGTCGTGCACGCTCGCGTGCTGGCTCGGCAAATACACCGCGGCGGCGGTCATCGATACTCCTCGCGGGTCGCTCGCCCGAGTTCAGTGACGGAGATGGGCGTGCGTGGCCGGAGTGCGTTCCCTCTCCTTCGTTCACGTGTGCGGCGCGGCTGGGACCCGCCTAGTTGGTTAAAACGTAAACTTCCAGCCCCGGTCGGCGTCAAGTCACGAATCGTGCCGATCCCGCAGGCAACAAGGTTTCCCATAGATCGTCTTGACAGGCCCGTACTCGGTTCCTACAGTCCCGGAAAGCGCTTTCCAGCTCCCTGGGACGGACCACTGTGAAAGCCGTGCGTGGCATCGGCAAGACCCCGTGGTCCAGCGATGACGTCCCAGGAGTGACATGTCAGGTACACCCGTCCGCAAACGCAAGCGGCACAAGCACAACCTCGCCGGTTACGCCTTCCTGGCGCCCTGGCTGATCGGTCTGTTCGCCTTCACGCTGATCCCGATGGTGTACTCGCTGTACCTGTCGCTGACGAAGTTCAACCTGCTCACCGCTCCACAGTGGATCGGGTTCGAGAACTACGTCCGGTTGTTCTCCGACGAGCGGTACCTGCAGTCGGTCAGGGTGACGCTGATCTACGTCGTCACTTCTGTACCGCTCAAGCTCGCCGCGGCTCTGCTGGTCGCCGTCGCGCTCAACCGCGGCCTGAAGGCGCTCGGCTTCTACCGGGCGACCTTCTACCTGCCGTCGCTGCTGGGCGCGAGCGTCGCGGTCTCGGTGATGTGGCGGCAGATCTTCTCCCGCGAGGGTCTGCTCAACCAGTTCCTCGGCATCTTCGGCGTGCAGGGCTCGGACTGGATCGGTGACCCGCGCTACGCCATCTGGACGCTGGTCGCGTTGTCGGCCTGGCAGTTCGGCACGCCGATGCTGATCTTCCTGGCCGGGCTCAAGCAGTTGCCGCAGGACCTCTACGAGGCGGCGGCGATCGACGGCGCCGGCAAGGTCACGACGTTCTTCCGGATCACGCTGCCGTTGTTGTCGCCCATGGTGTTCTTCAACCTCGTGCTGGAGACCATCAACGCCTTCCAGACGTTCACGCCGGCCTACGTGGTCTCCGGTGGCCTGGGTGGCCCGATCGACTCGACCCTGCTCTACACGCTTTACCTGTACCTCAAGGGATTCGGCAGCATGCAGATGGGTTACGCCTCCGCGATGGCGTGGGTGTTGTTCGCCGTGATCGGCCTCTTCACCGCCGTGTACTTCTGGTCGGCGCGCAAGTGGGTGAACTATGCGGACTAAGGGCAACCACTGGCGGGCGCACGCGCTGCTGCTGCTCGTGCTGGTGGCGATGATCTATCCGATGGTGTGGCTGGTCGGCGCGTCGTTCAAGCCGGAGAACCAGATCTTCACCACGATGAACCCGCTGCCGCTCGTCTTCACCTTCGCCAACTACGTGAACGGCTGGACGGCGACCGGCACGTCGTTCACCGTCTACCTGAGCAACTCGCTGACGGTGTCGATCGCCACGGTGATCGCGAACGTGGCGTCCTGCTCGGTGGCGGCGTACGCCTTCGCCCGCCTGGACTTCGCGTTCCGGAAGTTCTGGTTCGCGGTGATGCTCGGCACGATGATGCTGCCGTTCCAGGCGACCCTGATCCCCCAGTACGCGATCTTCTACCAGCTGAACTGGATCAACACGTTCCTGCCGCTGGTGGTGCCGTACCTGCTCGCCTACGACGCCTTCTTCATCTTCCTGATGGTGCAGTTCATCCGCGGCATCCCGCGCGAGCTGGACGAGGCCGCGGCACTGGACGGCGCCGGGCACGTGCGGGTGTTCTTCAGCATCGTCCTGCCGCTCATGAGGCCCGCGCTGATCACCACGACGATCCTCACGTTCATCTGGACGTTCAACGACTTCCTGCGCCAGCTGGTCTACCTGTCCGACCACGCCCGCTACACCGCGCCGCTGGGCCTCAACGCCTTCGTGGACCGGGCCAGCGGCTCCAGTTACGGCGGAATGCTCGCGATGTCCGTGGTCACGCTCGTGCCCACCGTCGCGGTGTTCCTCGCCGCACAACGCCGAATCGTCGACGGCGTCGCCACCACCGGCATCAAGTAACGCCTTTCACCGCCAAGAGAGGAACAACGCATGTCCATTTCCAGGAGGGGACTCTTCGGCCTGGCCGGTGGTCTGGCCGCGGCTTCGGTCGCGGGCTGCGGTTTCGCGCCGACCAGCAGTGGTGGCGCGGCGAGCAACTCGCTGACGTTCCGTTGGTGGGGCGGTGAAGCGCGCAACAAGGCCTACCAGGCCGCGTTGAAGATCTTCACCGAGAAGACCGGCATCAAGGTGGATGCCCAGTACTCCGGCTACGACGGGTACTTCAACAAGCTCAACACCGAGTTCGCGGGCGGCAACCCGCCGGACATCTTCCAGATGGACACCGCGCTCGTCAGCACCTACGCGGCCAAGGGCGTGCTGACCGACCTGTCGTCGTACATCCCCGGCACGATCCACCTGGACACGCTGTACCCCGCGGTGCGCTCGGCGGGAGCGGTGGGCGGCAAGCCCTACGGCGTCCCGTCCGGTTCCGGCATCGCTCCCATGCTCTACGACAAGACCGTCTTCGAGCAGGCCAAGATCCCCGTGCCGGCCGACACCTGGACCTGGGACGACTTCGCGAAGCTCGCCGGTGAGCTGTCGAAGGCGATGGGACAGGGCAAGTACGGTTCGCTGGACGCGTCCAAGGACGACTCCGGCGCCCTGCAGCCGTGGCTGCGCCAGCGGGGAAAGGACCTCTACAACGCCGAGGGCAAGCTCGCCTTCACCAAGGACGACCTGGCCGAGTGGTTCACCTTCTGGGACGGGCTGCGCCGCTCAGGTGCCATCTGCCCGCCGGAGATGCTCTCCAACACCGACTCGGCGACCGGCAACCACCCGTTGATCGCCGGGCAGATCGCCATGACCACGGGCTGGGGCCTCGCGCAGATGGCGCCGCTGACCCAGCACCAGCTGGACATCGTGATCGTGCCGCGCGGCAGCAACGGCAAGACCGGGCAGGCGATCAGCGGCGGTGTGCTGCTGTCCGTCCCGGTCAAGAGCAAGAACGCCGAGGGCGCGGCCAAGCTGATCGACTTCTTCATCAGCGACGTCGACGCCATCAAGGCGATGGCCCTGTCGCGTGGCATCCCGCCGTCGAGCAAGGCGCTGGAAACCCTGACGCCGTCGCTGAGTGCGGCCGACAAGCGGGACGTGACCTACGCGCAGTACGCGGCCGAGGAAGTGGCGAAGGACGCGCTGCCGCCCGCACCGACCGCGCCTCCCGGGTACAACGACGCGAAGACCGCGCTCGACGCGGCGGCCAAGCAGATCGCGTTCGGCAAGATGTCCATCCCCGACGCGGTCGCGCAGTACTTCCGCGACGCCGAGGCCGCACTGAACGGGGCCAAGTAACACCGTGCTGAGCAACACCGGGTCAGATCGTGCCGGAGTCCTCGTCGAGAGCACGGATCTGTTCGTCGGGCCGGTTTCCGCCCCACGCCAGCTGGTTCGCGTCACCCTCGCGGTGCCGCGGCGCGAGTCGGCGTGGGTGCGGATCTCCGGTCCGCTCGTCCGCACGCCGCAACCGGTGCGGGTGGGACCGGGCGACGTCGAGGCCGAGGTCGGCGTGGTCTTCTCCGCGCCGGTCACGGCGGGCACGTCGTATCCGGCGGCCGTGGTCGTCGCGCCGGTGAACGGTGATCCGCCGGCGGCCTGGGACGTCACGGTGACCGTCGCGGAGACCGGCTGGACGATGTGGATGGTCTCGCACTTCCACTACGACCCGGTGTGGTGGAACACCCAGGCGGGTTTCACCGAGACGTGGCTCGACCTGCCGGGCGCGCAGGCCAAGCGGATGCCGTTCCAGCTCTCGGCGTTCGACCTGGTCCGCGCGCACCTGGACGCGGCCCGCGAGGACGAGGACTACCGGTTCGTGCTCGCCGAGGTCGACTACCTCAAGCCGCACTGGGACGCGTTCCCCCGCGACCGCCACGACCTGCGCCGGTTCCTGCGCGACAGCAGGATCGAGATCGTCGGCGGCAACTACAACGAGGCCAACACCAACCTGACCCATCCCGAGTCGACCGTCCGCAACGCCGTGTACGGCGTCGGCTTCCAACGGGACGTGCTCGGTGCGGATCCTCGTTCCGCCTGGATGCTCGACGTGTTCGGGCACGACCCGTCCTATCCGGGACTGATGGCCGACGCGGGACTCGACTCGAGCGTGTGGGCACGCGGACCGTGGCATCACGTCGGAGCCAAGCGGCACACCGGTGACATCACCAGGATGCAGTTCCCGTCCGAGTTCGAGTGGATCTCACCGAGCGGTCGCGGTGTGCTCACCGCCTACCTGGCCGATCACTACGTGGCCGGCTGGGACATCGAGCGCAAGTCCACTTTGGACGAGGCGATGGCGGAGGCGTACCGGCAGTTCAGCACCTTGCGCAAGGTCGCGGCCACCCGCAACGTGTTGCTGCCGGTGGGACACGACCACAACGTGCCGTCGCGGTTCTGCACCCAGATCCACCGGGCCTGGAACGAGAAGTACGTCTGGCCGCGGTTCGTGGTCGGCCTGCCGCGCGACTTCTTCGCCGCCGTGCGCGCGGACGCCTCGGCGCGGTCGGTGACGTTCAGCCCGCAGACCAGGGACATGAACCCCGTCTACACCGGCAAGGACGTCTCGTACATCGACACCAAGCAGGCGCAGCGCGCGGCCGAGGTGGCGGTCCTCGACGGCGAACGGATGGCGGCGCTCACGACGTTGCTCGGCGCGGGCTACCCGGCCTTCGCGCTGGACAAGGCCTGGCGCCAGCTCATCTACGGCGCGCACCACGACGCCATCACCGGCACCGAGTCCGACCAGGTCTACCTCGACCTGCTCACCGGGTGGCGGGAGGCGGACGAGCTCGGCCGATCCGTGCTGACCGGCGCGATCACGCACCTGGCTGCCCGCGCCGACACGACCGGGGCCGGTGAGGCGGTGATCGTCGTCAACACCCTGGCCTTCGCCAGGGACGCCCTGGCCACGGTGACGGTGCGCCTGCCCGGTTTCCGGGGAGCCCGCGTCCGGGACGCCGACGGGCAGGAGGTCGCCGCGGTCACCGAGGCCGTGGTCCGGCACCCGGACGGCACGCTCGAACTGACGCTGACCTTCCTGGCGCGGCAGGTGCCGGCGACCGGGTACCGGGTGTACCGCGTGGTCGACTCGTCGTCGGTGCCGCCGTCCTGGTTGCCGCGCGACGGCGTGGCGATCGCTTCCGACACGTTCATCGTCGAAGCCGATCCGGCCCAAGGCGGTGCGTTGAGGAGCGTCTACGACCGTCAGGCAGGACGCGAACTGGTGCGTCCCGGCGGTCTCGCGGCGGAGTTCGTGGTGCAGGAAGAACATCCCGGCCATCCCGTGTGGGGTGAGGGACCGTGGCACCTGCTGCCCAAGGGCCCCGGGGTGAGCGCCGGACCGGCCGAGGTGCACGCCGAGACGAGCCCGATCGGCGAACGCCTGGTCAGCCGCACGGTCCTCGGCGATCTGCGGATCACCCAGCGGGTGACGCTGTGGCACGGCCTGCCGCGCGTCGACGTCCGGTCCTTCGTGGACGGTTCGATCGGCCAGGACCGATTGCTGCGCAGCCGGTTCGCCTTCGAGCTGCCCGGCGCGCTGCCGGTGGCCGAGGTCGGGTTCGCCGCGGTGGGCCGGTCCTTCGGCTTCCCGGACGTCGACGCCGCCGAACACCTCTGGACGCTGGACAGCCCGGCGCACACCTGGGCGGGCCTCTCCGCCACGGTGAAGCTCCGGCTGACGGACGGCGTGCTGCACGCCATCGGGATCGCCGAGGTCGTCGCCGAGGACGGGCGGGCCCTGCTGGCCGCGTTGGCCGCCAAGGGCGTCACGGCCACGTGCACCCGGCCGTCCGGCCCCCGCTACGGTTCGCTCGACGTCGACTCCAACCTTCCCGACGTGCGCATCGTCGTGGGGCACAACGACTTCACCAACTCCGTGCTGGCCTTCGCGGCAGGCAGCCGCGAAGCCCTCGAGGCCCACGGCAGGGTGTTCGTCCCCGCCGTGCGTCCGCGAGCGGAGCAGTGGGTGCCGAACGCCGACCTGCGCGGTCCGCGGGACCTGCCGGTGTTGATCGTGACCGACGTGGACGCCCTGATCGACGACCTCGCCGACGGGTGCGTCGAAGCGCCCGGCAGCACCACCGATCCCGCCGTCGACCACTCGGTGGCCGTCGTCAACCGCGGCACGCCGGGATTCGTCGTGGCACCGGACGGCACGTTGCACGTGTCGCTCATGCGGTCGTGCAGCGGCTGGCCGGCCGAGGTGTGGATCGACGGCGACCGCCGCACGGTGCCGGACGGGTCGAGCTTCGCCTGGCAGCACTGGTCCCACACGTTCGACCTGAGCCTGGTCTCCGGCGCGGGCGACTGGCGGCAGGCGGGGTTCGCCCTGGCCGGCCAGGACGTCAACCACCCGGTCCACGCCCTGCAGGTGCCGGCGACGGAGGGCGATCTGCCCGCGGCGCTGAGCCTGCTGGCCGTATCACCACCGAGCGTGCTGCTGACGGCGGCCAAGACGCGCGGCAACCCGCTAGCGTCCTGCACCGACGACCACGGCTCGGATCTCTCGGTGCGGCTGTACGAGTCAGCCGGCACCCCGGTGACCGCGTCGGTCTCGCTGTTCGGCGGTCTGGACGCGGCGCACCGCACGGACCTGCTGGAGGAACGCGACCTCGAACCGCTGACCGTCCACTCCGGACAGGCCGAGGTGGCGTTGGGGGCGGCCGACGTCGCAACGCTGCGGCTGGTGCCCTCCACCGCGCTCCCCGGTACCGCCGTCGAATCCGTCGAAGCGGTCCAACCGGTCTACACGCGATACTGGCGGCACAACGCGGGCCCCGCTCCCGTCGGAAACCTGCCGGTGACCGTGCACGTCACCCCGTCGTTCATGCGCCTGGCCCCCGGCGCGTCCGGCCAGGCCCGGATCACCGTCAGCTGCAGCGGCACCCCTGCCAAGGGACGCCTCGACTTCACCGGCGGTCAGTCGTGGGACTACGACCTCGCCGCCGGTGAGTACGCCGAGTTCACCGCGACCGTGCAGGGCAGGCCGGGCCGGCACCTGCACTCCGCGCGCATCCGCGACCACCTCGGCCAGGTGCTGGAGGACACCGTCGAGGTCGTGTCCGGCGCCACCACGGAACGGGACCTGGTCGAGGTCATGCTCAGGGCGGGTGCGCTGCTGCTCGCCCCCGGTGAGCACTCGCTGCTGCCGGTGACGTTGCAGAACCGCACGCAGAGCGAGGTGCGCGGCGAGGTCACCGTGATCAGCCCGTTCGGCACCTGGGGCGACGAGCTCACCATCGGCCCGCGGGCCCAGCCGTTCGTGGTCCCGCCGGGAGGCAGGATCACCGTGCCCGTGACGGCCACCGCCGCGGCCACCGCGCGCCGTGGTGCGCACTGGTGGGCGCTCGTGCGGGTGACCGCGCACGGCAAGTTGTACTACTCCCCCTCGGTCTCCATCACCGTGAGGCAGTAGTGCGGTTCCGCCCGGCACACCGCCGAATCGGTGTGCTGGGCGGACTTCCCGCTACGGATTGATCCTGGTGTACGCGGGTTTCGGCCTCAGGTTGGTGTCGAACAGACAGGCCGCGCCCTCACCGGGGAACGTGCCGGGCACCCACGAGTGGCGGTCGGTGAAGCCCCAGGTGGTGAACTCGACGCACCGCGAAACCGCGTGGCAGGCGTCCCAGACCTGCTTGTAGTAGTTCGCCTGTGTGTTGAGCTTGGTCGAGTCGGCCGGCAGCGGGATGCGGACGTCGGCCTCGGTGATCGCGATGTCGACGCCGAGAGCGGCGAGCCGCTCGAGGTTCTGCCGCATGCTGGTCGGGAACCCGTACTGGATCGACAGGTGCGTCTGGATGCCGACGCCGTCGATCGGCACGCCCTGCTGCTTGAGCGTGCGCACCAGGTTGTAGAGGGCGTTGCTCTTCGCGTTGACGCCCTCGGTGTTGTAGTCGTTGATGTAGAGCTTGGCCGACGGATCGGCGGCGCGCGCCCAGCGGAACGCGTCGGCGACGTAGTTGTCGCCCATGCGCTGCTGGAAGATCGACTGCCGGCGCGAGCCGTCCTCGTTGAACATCTCGTTGACGACGTCCCACGCGCGGATCCGGCCGCGGTACCGGCCCATCTCCGTGTTGATGTGCTGCTGCACCACGCTTCGCAGCTCGCTCGACCCGAGGTTGTTCAACCAGCCCGGGTACTGGCTGTGCCACACCAGCGTGTGCCCGCGCACGGACTTCCCGTTCTGCCGCGCGTAGTTGACGATCGCGTCCGCGCCGGACCAGTTGAACTGGCCGCGGTTCGGTTCGACGACGGCCCACTTCATCTCGTTCTCCGGCGTGACGCTGTCGAACTCGCGCGTCAGCACGGACCGGTAGTCCGCCTCACTGTTCAGGGGTTGGGCAGCCACCGCGCTGCCCACGTACCTGTTCGTTCTGTCCTTCAACGGTCCCGCGGCCGACGCCGGGACCACCGGCACCAGCAACAGTGCCACCGTTGCCACTGCTAATCGAGCGAACATCTCTCATCCCTTCACCGATCCCGTTAGCCCGCCGACCATCCGTCGTTCGGCGAGCACGAAGAACGCGAGAGCCGGCAGCATGGACAACGCGGTGAAGGCGAGCACCTTCGCGGTGTCCTGGGTGTGCTCCGACTGGAACATCGCCACGCCCAGCGGCAGCGTGAAGTGGGCGGAGTCGTTGAAGACGAGCAGCGGCAGCAGGTAGAAGTTCCAACTCGTGACGAACGCGAGCACGGACACCGTGATCAGCGCGGGACGGGACAGGGGCAGCAGGATCCGCCAGAAGAACCCGAGCTTGGCGGCGCCGTCGAGCAGGGCCGCGTCCTCGAGCTCACCGGGGATCGCCCGCATGAACGGGCGCAGGATCACGATCGTGACCGGCAGCGAGAACGCCGCTTCCGGAATCGCGACCCCGAGAGGGTTTTCCAGCAGTCCCAACTGGCGCAGCCACAGGTACAGCGGCAGCGTGGCGACGCCGATGGGGAACAACAGGCCCAGCGTGAACAACGTGTAGACCGCCTCGCGGCCCTTGAAGGCATAGCGGGACAACGCGAACGCGGCCATCGCGCCGAGACCGACCGCCAGCGTGGTCGCGATCACCGCGATCAGCAGGCTGTTGCCGAGCAGCCTCCAGAACTCCACCGAGCCGAGCACCGCGACGTAGTTGTCCCACACCAACGGGCCGGGCAACCCGGCGGGCGACGCGTTGATCTGCGCCGTCGTCCGGAAGCCGCCCAGCACCACGAACAGCAGCGGAACGACCGTGACCCCGATGACGGCGAACGCGGCCAGGTAGCCGACGGCGTTGCGGCGCATCACCCGATCGCTCCTTCCGTGTCACGGCGCAACGCGAACCGCTGGTACAGCAGAGCGAACAGGAAGCAGATGATGAAGAGGATCACCGCGACCGCGCTGCCGAACCCGAACTCGTAGCGCTTGAAACCGTGGTCCACGAGGTAGGTCGCCATCGTCGTGGACGCGTTGGCGGGCCCGCCCAGGGTCATGATCCAGACCAGGTCGAACAGCTGCAGCGAGCCGATCACCGACAGGAAGATCCAGATCCGGATCGTCGGGCCCAGCAACGGCAGGACGACGTTGCGGGTGATCTGCCAGCTCGACGCGCCGTCCAGCGCGGCGGCCTCGCGCAGTTCCACCGGAACCCCCTGCAGGCCGGCCAGCAGCAGGATCACGCCGAACCCGATGTACTTCCAGGTGATCACCAGGAACAACGTGTAGAGCACGATGGACGGATCTGCCAGCCAGAGCTGGACCAGGCCACCGAGACCCATCCCGCGCAACACCGCGTCGATGAACCCGCCGGGTTGCAGCATCAGCAGCCAGATCACCGCCGTCACGGCCTCGGACAGCACGTACGGCGCGAAGACCACCATCCGCAGGAACGTCCTGCCGCGCAGTTTCCGGTTGAGCAGCAGGGCGAGCCCGATGCTCAACGGGAGCTGCACGACGATCGAGAGCACGGCAATGACCAGGTTGTGCCCGATCGCGCCCTGGAACACCGCACCGGACAACGCGTCGGTGTAGTTGCGCAGGCCGACGAAGTCCGTCAGCGGGCCGAAGCCGTTCCACGAGTAGAGGCTGTAGAACCCGGCCACGCCGATCGGCACGAGCACGAAGCCGGCGAACAGCAGGAGACCTGGTCCCAGCAGCAGTGCGAGT
Source organism: Lentzea alba (assembly GCF_011067745.1). Lineage (GTDB taxonomy): Bacteria > Actinomycetota > Actinomycetes > Mycobacteriales > Pseudonocardiaceae > Lentzea > Lentzea alba. The sequence goes on along the minus strand of NZ_JAAMPJ010000003.1, from coordinate 678,673 downwards.
TCGAGACGGGTGCGGGTCCGGGACCGCCGGCGGGTGCCCCCGGCCGCCGGCGCGTGCGGCGCGGGGGCGGTCCGGGGGCGCGCGCTGGTCGCGGCGCTGGTTGCCGTGCTCATCACTTGTTACCGGCGGCTGCCTTGCTCACCGACTGTGTGATCGTCGACGGGTCGCCCTGCCCGGCGAAGAAGTTCGCGATCGCGTCGTTGAGCGCCTGGCCGACGTTGGTGGGGAACGCGGTGTCGAAGTAGAACTGCAGGTGCTTCGCCTTGGCCATGTGCTCGGAGATCGTCTTGTGCGTCTCGGTCTTGAGCGACGCCACCGCGGCCGGGTTCACGGGCAGGCCCGAACCGGTCTCGGCCAGCTTCTTCTGGATCTCCTCGCTGACCAGGTGCTGCAGGAATCCCTCGCACGCCTTGGCCGCGCGGGTGGTGCAGGAGAAGCCGTCACCGCCGCCGAGCAGCACGCTCGGGTCGCCCTGCCCGCCCGGCACCGTCGGGAACGGGAACCAGCCGAGCTTCGAGTCGAGCTGCTTGTCCTCGGTGAGCGCGGTCATCACGTCCGGGTCCCAGTCGCCCTGCAGTTCCATGGCGGCCTTGCCGTTGGCGAGCATGCCCGCCGAGCTGCCGGCGCCCTGCTGGGCGGGCGTGCCGACGAACCCGTCCTGGAACGGTTTGGTGTCCAGGAACGTCTTGAGGTTCTCCCCGGCCTTGGTGAAGCACGGGTCGGTGAGCTCCGTCTTGGCGACGGCGTTCTTCAGCGCGTCGATGGAGCACTGCCGGACCGCGAAGTAGCCCCAGTAGAACGCGTCCGGCCAGCGGTCCTTGCCGCCGATCGCGATCGGGACCAGGCCCGCGGTCTTGAGCTTGGCCACGGCGGCGTTCAGCTCGTCCAGTGTGGACGGTGGGCTGGTGATGCCGGCCTGGGTGAAGAGGTCCTTGCGGTACCAGAACCCGACGGCGTGCATCTGGTACGGCAGGCCGTACTGCTTGCCGTTCACCTGCCAGCCCTTGCCGTACTCGCCGAGCTGCGCCTGCGCGATCTCGGCGATCTTGCCGGAACGGATCTGGTCGGCGAGCTGGCCGCCGCCCCACTGCTGGAACAGGTCCGGCGGCGTGCTCGACTGCAGCGCCAGCGGCACCTTGGTCTGGAACTGCTCGTTCTGGATCGGTTCGACCGTGAACGAGACGTCCTGGTGAGCCTGGTGGTAGTCGTCGGCGATCTTCTGCCAGACCGACTTCATCGGCTCGGTGGTCCGGTTGTGCCACCAGGTCAGCGTGGCGGGTCCGCTGGCCTCTCCCCCGGAACCGCTGCAGGCGGCCAGCAGCAGCGCGACCAGGGCGAGTGAGAATTTCCGCCCGGAACGCAGGGTTGCAGAACGCATGGGTCCACTCCTGACGACGTCGGCCGAGTTGGACGGGGTGTGACGATGCGTGAGACGCCAGTGAGACTCCACCCTCGAAACCGTCGTGTCAATCGTTGTCGATAACGTTTTACACGGCTAGCCTGTGGCGGTGCCTCCACGTTCTCGCGTCACCATCCGTGACGTCGCAGCGCAAGCGAACGTCTCGGTCGCCACCGTGTCCAAGGTCCTCAACCAGCGCTACGGCGTCTCCGCGGAGACGTTCGCGCGGGTGACCGCGGTGATCAAGGAACTCGGTTACGAGGCGAGCCTGGTCGCGCAGAGCCTGCGCAACCACCGGACGAACGTGATCGGGATCCTGGTGGCGGACATAGAGCCGTTCAGCACCGAACTGCTCAAGGGCGCGGCGGACGCCATCCGCGGCACCGGTTTCGAGCTGGTCGTGTACTCGGCCGGCGGGCGCACCGGCGATCCGCAGGGCTGGGAACAGCGCTACCTGACCCGGTTGAGCGGCACCCTCGTCGACGGCGCCGTGCTCGTCACGCCGGCGGTCGACCTCGAAGGTCTGCCGGGCACCCCGGTCGTCGCGGTCGACCCGCACACCGGACGGTCTCCGTTGCCCACCATCGACTCCGACAACCTGCGCGGCGGACAGCTCGCGACCGAGCACCTGCTCGAACTGGGCCACCGCCGCATCGCCCTGCTCACCGGCCGCGCGGACCTGAAGTCGGCGCAGCAACGGGAAACGGGCTACCGCAGGGCGCTGGTCGCGGCCGGCGTCCCGGTGGACACGAGCCTCATCCGGCGCGGCGACTACGACCACGACGTCGCCGCGCAGTCCGCGCGCGAGCTGCTGCGCGGGCCCGACCGGCCGACCGCCGTGTTCGCCGCCAACGACATCAGCGCCATCGCGGTCATCGAGACGGCGCTGGAGCTCGGCCTGCGCGTGCCCGACGATCTTTCGGTCGTGGGGTTCGACAACATCCCGGAGTCGGCGCTGTGCACACCGCCGCTCACCACCGTGCAGCAGCCGATCCGCGAGATGGGCCACCGCGCGCTCACATTGCTGGTGCAGCTGATCAACCGGGAAGAGACCGGCGACACCCACATCACGCTGGGCACCGATCTGGTGGTCCGGCACTCGACGAGGCGGCTCGCGTGACCACCGAAGCGACTTCGGGCTGGCGGGACGCCGGCCTCTCCCCCGATCAGCGCGTGCGCGACCTGATGGCGCGGATGACCCCGCGCGAGAAGATCGCCCAGCTGCACGGCGTCTGGGTCGGCATCGACTCCGGCGGCGAGATGGCGCCGCACCAGCACGACTTCGCGGTGGAGCCACCCGACCTCGACGAGCTGTCCCGGCACGGCATCGGCCAGCTCACCCGCGTGTTCGGCACTCGCCCGATCGCGCCGGAGGTGGGCGCGCACAGCCTGGCCCGGACCCAGCGCAAGATCATCGCGGGCAACCGGTTCGGCATCCCGGCGATGGTGCACGAGGAGTGCCTCACGGGCCTGGCCGCCTGGCAGGCGACGGCGTACCCGTCGCCGCTGTGCTGGGGTGCCACGTTCGAGCCGGACCTGGTGCGGCGCATGGGTTTCCGCATCGGCGCCGCGATGCGCCGGCTCGGCGTGCACCAGGGGCTCGCCCCGGTCCTCGACGTCGCGCGCGACCTGCGGTGGGGCCGGATCGAGGAGACCATCGGCGAGGATCCGCTGCTCGTCGGCACGATCGGCGCCGCGTACGTCAGCGGCCTGGAGTCGGCGGGCGTGGTGGCCACCCTCAAGCACTTCGCGGGCTACTCGGCGTCCCGGGCGGGTCGCAACCTCGCGCCGGTGTCGATCGGTCCGCGTGAGCTCGCGGACGTGATCCTGCCGCCGTTCGAGATGGCCCTGCGCGCCGGTGCCCGGTCGGTGATGAACTCCTACACCGACAACGACGGCGTCCCGGTCGCCGCGGACGCGTCGATGCTGACCGACCTCCTGCGCGAGGAGTACGGCTTCACCGGAACCGTGGTCGCGGACTACTTCTCGGTGGCGTTCCTGCACAAGCTGCATTCCGTCGCGGCGGATCGCGAGGACGCGGCCGGGCAGGCGCTGGCCGCGGGCATCGACGTGGAACTGCCCACTGTGGACTGTTACGGCGACCCTTTGCTGGCCGGGCTCGAGTCCGGCCGCGTCGACATGGCACTGGTGGACCGGGCGCTGGAACGCGTGCTGCGGCAGAAGTGCGAGCTCGGGCTGCTCGACCCCGGTTACGCCCCGGATCCTTCGCCGGACCTGGTGCTCGACGACGACGAGTCCCGTGCCCTGGCCCGCGAGGTCGCCGAACGCTCGATCGTCCTGCTGCACAACGACGGCGTGCTGCCGCTGACCGGTGAGCGCCGGGTCGCCGTCGTCGGGCCACGCGCGAACGATCCCGGCGCGATGATGGGGTGCTACTCGTTCCCGTTGCACGTCGGCGTCCACCACCCGGACGTGCCGATGGGCATCGAGGTGCCGACGGTGCTGGACTTCCTGCGCGCCGACCACGACGTCACGTTCGCGCTGGGCTGCCCGGTGCTCGGCGGGACCGACGAGGAGATCGCCGAGGCCGTCGAGGCCGCCCGGCGCGCGGAGGTCTGCGTCGCGGTGCTCGGCGACCAGGCCGGTCTGTTCGGCGGCGGCACGTCCGGTGAGGGCTGCGACGCCGCCGATCTCACGTTGCCCGGACGGCAGGAGGAGCTGCTGGAGGCCCTGCTGGCCACCGGCACCCCGGTCGTGCTGGTGCTGCTGTCCGGCCGCCCGTACGAGCTGTCCCGGCAGATCGACCGGCTCGCCGCGGTCGTGTGTGGCTTCTACCCGGGAGAAGAGGGCGCGGCGGCACTGGCCGGAGTCCTCAGTGGACGGATCAACCCGTCGGGACGGCTCCCGGTGAGCTTCCCCGGTGCCGGTGCCAGTCAGCCGTCGACGTACCTCACGGCTCAGCTCGGCGCCCGCAGCGAGGTCAGCACCGTCGACCCGACGCCACTGTTCGCGTTCGGGCACGGACTGTCCTACGCCCCGGTCAGCTGGGTCACCGCGGGCGCGGAAGCACGGGAATGGCCGACCGACGGCGTCTGCCGGGTGGTCGCGGTCCTGCGCAACGACACGGAGATCGCCACCACCGAGGTCGTCCAGATCTACCTGCACGACCCGGTGGCCGAGGTCGCCCGGCCCGTCCAGCAGCTGATCGGCGCGGTCAAGACCGACCTCGCGCCCGGCCAGACCAGGGTGGTCACCGCGATCCTGCACGCCGACCTGACCTCCTACACCGGCCGGTCGGGGCACCGCCAGGTCGATCCCGGGAACGTCGAGCTGCGCATCGGGAGGTCCAGCACCGACATCCACGCCACCGTGCGCGCGACGTTGACCGGACCTCGCCGGCGCGTCGGCTTCGACCGCGTCCTCACACCGGAGTTCGAGATCGACTGTTAGCGCTAACATGGCGGCATGCACCGATCCGGCACCGCCACCCCCACGGTCACCACCGAGCTCTTCGGCAAGGTGGGTGACACGGCCGTGCACCGATATGTGCTGGTCAACCCCGGTGGGATCACGGTCAGGGTGCTCGACCTGGGCGGTGTGATCCAGTCGCTCGACGCACCGGACCGCGACGGCGTGCCGGCGAACGTGGTGCTTGGGTTCGCGGACCTGGACAGCTACGTCGCCAACAACCGGCCGGACGCGGGCCGGGTGTTCTTCGGCGCCCTGATCGGCCGTTATGCCAACCGGATCGCGGACGCGAAGTTCAGCCTGGACGGCACGGAGTACCGCGTCGCCGCGAACGAGAACGCGAACTGCCTGCACGGCGGCCCCTCGGGGTTCGACACGCACGTCTGGCAGGCGAGCACGTTCGGCGACGAGGACTCCGTCGGGGTGCGCCTGAGCCACGTCAGCCCGGACGGCGACCAGGGCTTCCCCGGCCGGGTCACGACCGTGGTGACGTACCGCCTGGACACGCGGAACCGGCTGACCATCGACTACCGCGCGGAAACCGACGCGCCGACGGTGCTGAACCTGACCAACCACGCGTACTGGAACCTCGCCGGTGAAGGCTCCGGCGACATCAGCGGGCACCTGCTGACGATCCGCGCGGGATCGTTCTGCGCGGTCGACGAATCCCTGATCCCCCAGGACGTTCCGGTTCCCGTGGGCGGCACCCCGTTCGACTTCCGCGAGCCGACGCCGATCGGCGCCCGCATCGACGCCGCCGACCCCCAGCTGCGCATCGGCCACGGTTACGACCACAACTGGGTGCTCGACGACCCCGCCTTCGCCGCGCGGGTGCACGACCTGGGTTCCGGCCGCACACTCACGGTGCGGACGACGGAACCGGGCCTGCAGTTCTACTCCGGCAACTTCCTGACCGACGCGCTGGTCGGCACGAGCGGCCGCCCGTACGGGCACCGCGCGGGATTCGCGTTGGAGGCACAGCACTTCCCCGACTCGCCGAACCGCCCGGACTTCCCCAGCACGGTGCTGCGTCCCGGCGAGACCTACACGCAGGAGACCGTCTACGAGCTCTCGGTCGGCTGAACGAGTCGAATTCGAGTCGAAGAATTCCTCCGAGATTGCTTGCGCCGCAAGGACTACAGCATTCTGGGTGAATGACTTCAGCGGTAGCAGTCGCAGCGCTGGTCCTCCTGAGCTCCCTCACCTCTCCGGCCGAGGCCACCACGGCCACCATCGACGTCCGGCACCGGCTCCAGCAGATCGACGGTTTCGGGTTCTCCGAGGCGTTCGGCCGTGCCGACATCATGCACGGCTCGCAAGGCCTGTCGGCTCCGAAACAACGTGAGATCCTCGATCTGCTGCTGTCGCGCACCTCCGGTGCCGGCATGTCCATCCTGAGGCTGGGCATCGGGTCGACCTCCGCCAACTCCATCCAGCCCGAGGATCCGGGCGGTCCGGACGCGATCCCGCGCTACGTCTGGGATCGCGACGACGAGAGCCAGGTCTGGCTGGCCCAGCAGGCCAAGGCGTACGGGGTGAACCGCTTCTACGCCAACGCGTGGAGCGCTCCCGGTTACATGAAGACCAACGGCGACGAAGCCAACGGCGGCAGTCTCTGCGGCCTGTCCGGCGCGTCCTGCGCGAGCGGCGACTGGCGGCGCGCGTACGCGAAGTACCTGGTGCAGTACGCCAAGTTCTACGCGCAGGAAGGCATCCGGATCACCGACATCGGGTTCACCAACGAGCCCGACTACACCGCCACCTACTCGTCGATGCGCTTCACCCCGGCGCAGGCGGTGGAGTTCACCAAGGTCCTCGGACCGATCGCGGCGACCGCGCGGCTGAAGGTCGCCTGTTGCGACTCGTTCGGCTGGGACCACCAAGCCCCCTACAGCAAGGCGATCGAGGCCGACCCGGTGGCACGCCGCATCGTCGCGACGCACACCGGCCACACCTACGCCTCGCCGGTCAGCGGCCCGCTGCCGACGTCGAAGCGCACCTGGATGTCGGAGTGGTCGCCGAACGGCACGACGTGGAACGAGAACTGGGACGACGGCAGCGGTTACGACGGCTTCACCATCGCCCAGGCCGTGCACACCGCGCTCACCACCGGCAACGCCAACGGTTACGTGTACTGGTACGGCGCCTCGGTCGGCACCACGCGGGGTCTGATCCAGATGGACGGCGACAACTACCACGTCTCGAAACGGTTGTGGGCCCTGGCGAACTACAGCCGCTTCATCCGTCCCAACGCAACACGTGTAGGCGCAACGACCTCGAACAGCAACCTGCAGCTGTCCGCCTTCCGCAACACAGACGGCTCTCTAGCCGTAGTAGCGCTAAACACCGGCACCACCGACGAATCAATCTCATACACCGTCAAAAACTCCGCCGCCACCAAGGCAACCCCCTACCTGACCAACACAACAGGCAACACCACAGCCCAGCCCCCCATCCGCCTGGCTGGCGGCAAATTCACCACAACCATCCCCGCCCGCTCCCTGATCACCTACAAGCTCACCCCCTGACCCCGCTCCCGTGGCGACGTTGATGAGGGGAGCTTTCATAAACCTGAGGTTTGGGAAAGCTCCCCTCATCAACCTCCCGGGCCGGGCCTCACACCGCGGTGAGGGCTGTTCCGCAGGACTCCCGGACGGTCAGAGTCGGCCAGAGGACCACGCGGTGCACCGGGCGGTCCAGCGGGTCCGCCAGCCGGGCCAGCGCGAGTTGTGCGGCCAGTGCTCCGAGCCGGTGTTTCTGGGGCCGCACGGCCGTCAGCGGCGGGTCGGACGCGGCCGCCACCTCGTCGTCGTACGACACCACGGCGAGATCGTCGGGCACGCGGATGCCGCGTTCGCGGGTGCGTTCGAGCAACCCGATCGCCTCGCGGTCGGCGTGCACCAGCACCGCGTGCACGGAGGCGGCCAGGCATTCGTCGATCACCTCGTCGACCGCGCGAGTCCACTGTGGAGAGCCGTACGGCGGTACGTCGAGCACAGGAACTCCGTGGAACGGCAGGTCCAGCGACGACACGGCGGTCGTCCAGCCCGTCCGGATGGCGTCGCTGTGCGGGCTCTGCCGGGAGGTGACGAGGCCGATGCGCTGGTGGCCGAGCGTGGCCAGGTGCCGCACGGCGAGCCCGGCGCCGATCGCGTGGTCGGTCACCGCCGCGTCCAGCGCGATCGTGGGCAGCTCGGGTGGTGGAAGGCGTTCGACGAGCACGACCGGGACGTTCTGCGCGCCGAGCCAGCGCAGCAGTTCGACGCCCGCGCGTCCGGTCGTGCTCGGGGCGACCAGCAGGGTCTGCACGCCGCGGTCGAGCAGTTCGTGAACGCGGCGGCGGTCCTCGGCGGCGTCGTAGCTGGACGCGCGCAGCACCAGCCGTCCGCCCGCCGCGGCCACGGCGGTCTGCGCGCCCTGGATCACCGCCGGCCAGTAGTACTCCACCGAGGGCGCGACCATGCCGACCAGCGGGTGCACCGGTGCGGGGCCCACCAGGGACTGCGCGCCGCGGGGGAACGGCTCGGCGTGCCTGGGCATGGTGATGCCGCCGTGCACGCGCACGACGAGGCCTCGGTCGGCGAGGGCGGTCACGTCCCGGCGCACCGTCACCGCCGACGCGCCGAGCAGGTCCACCAGCTCCTGCAATCGGACCGTGCCGTGCGTCCGGACGGCACGCAGGATCAGCTCATGGCGCTGAGCAGCCAACTTCTGGTTCATCTCTTCGCTTCTGGTCGGTTCCGAGCGTTTCTGATCGTTTCGTTGACCGCTGAGTGTGCCACGAGGTGAGGTGTGCCACATCACTCCCGCAGGAGGGTCAGCAATGAAGCTTTCCCCCGCGCTGCAGGCCCGCGGCATCTCCCGCCGCGGCTTCCTGCGCGCTTCCGCCGCCCTGGGCGCGGCGGGTCTCGTCGGCGGCTGCACCGCCACCGCCGCACCACCGGGCGCCACGAAGATCACCATCTGGTCGTGGCTGACCGGCATGGACAAGTACGTTGCCGCGTTCAACGCAGCGCAGAAGGACGTGTTCGTCGAGCTGCGGGTGATCGCGGCGGGTCTGTCCGGCGGCTACGCCCAGCAGACCAACGCCATCCGCGCGCACAACGCGCCGGACGTGCTGCACGTCGAGTACCAGGGTCTGCCGCAGATCCTGCTCACCGGCGGGCTGCGCGACCTCACGGCGGACATGGCCGACCTGGAGAGCCAGTACTCCCCCGCCGCGTGGCGCGGGGTGCGGCCCGACGGGCGGACGTGGGGCGTGCCGATGGACCTCGCGCCGATGGTCTTCTACTACCGCAAGGACTTGTTCGACCAGCACGGCATCGCGTTGCCGCGCACGTGGGACGAGTTCCGCACGGCGGCCGCGGCCGTCAAGCAGATCGACCCGCAGGCGCGCATCTGCTCGTTCCCGCTCAACGACGGCTCGTTCTTCGCGGGCATGTCGTGGCAGGCGGGCGATCCGTGGTGGACGGCGCAGGGCGACACCTGGGCGGTCGACATCGCCGGTGAGGGCACGCTGCGCACGGCGTCTTACTGGCAGTCGATGATCACCGGCAACCAGGTCGCCGGGGTCGTCTACGGCTCGCAGGACTGGATCGCCGGGATCCACGACGGCAAGCTGTGGGGCGTGCTCGGCGCGTCGTGGAGCGTCGGCACGCTCAACCGGTCCATCCCGAAGGACACCGGGCGCTGGGCCGTGGCGACCATGCCCACCTGGGACGGCAAGCCCGCCAACGGGATCCAGGGCGGCACGGCGTGGGGAGTCTCCGCGGAGAGCAAGAACCCGGAGGCCGCCATGACGTTCCTGCGCTGGCTCAGCACGAACCCCGAGGTGCCGAAGATCGGCAGCGCCTTCAGCACGCCGTTCCCCGCGCACCTGCCCAACCGCGCCGTGGCGCGCCAGGCGTACAAGGGCGGCTTCTTCCTCGGCGACCCGGTCTACGACGTGCTCGACGAAGCGGCGAAGCGGGTGCCGGACTGGACGTGGGGCCCGAACGCCCTGCGGCTGTTCTCGACCATCTCGGACTCCTTCGGACCGGTCCGCAGTGGCGGGACGACGTTGCCCGACGCGCTGCGGAAGGTCCAGCAGCATGCCGTGGCCGACATGCGCACCAGAGGACTCTCGGTACGAGAAGGGAAGTCGGCATGAGCGTCCTCGCGCCCGAGCGGACAACACCGCGGGAAGCACCTCGAAACGTCCCGGTCACCGCCCGCGCCCGCAAGAAGGACTTCGCGGGAGCGGTGCTGGCCGTGCCGTTCGCGATTCTGCTCCTGTGCACCGTGCTGGTGCCGGTGGCGTACGCGCTGTACCTCAGCCTGTTCACCGAACGACTTCAGGGCCTGGGTTTCTCCGGTCCCGAGAACGTGTTCGTCTGGCTCGGCAACTACCTCTCGGTGATCGTGGACTCCGCCTTCCACGCGAGCCTGGGCAACGTCGCGCTGTTCGCGCTCATCCACATCCCGAGCATGCTGATCGGCTCACTCGTCCTGGCGCTGCTGCTGGACTCCGGTGTGGTGCGGCTCAAGCAGATGTGGTCGCTGGCGGTGTTCGTGCCGTACGCGGTGCCGGTGGTCATCGGCGGCCTGATCTGGGCCTACCTCTACAGCCCCACGATCGGCCCGATCAAGGGACTGTTCGGGATCGACGCGTTGAGCGACGGCGCCATCCTGCCGTCCATCGCGAACATCGCGACCTGGCAATGGGTCGGCTACAACATGATCATCTTCTACACCGCCCTGCAGGCCGTCCCCAGGGAGATCGTCGAGGCGGCCAGGGCCGACGGCGCGGGCGGGTTCCGCACCGCGTGGTCGATCAAGATCCCGGTGATCCGGCCGACGATCTTCGTGGCCGCGGTGTTCACCGTCATCGGCTCGTTGCAGGTCTTCACCGAACCCATGGTGCTCAAGGGCTTCACCGGCACGGTGACCAGCACCTGGTCGCCGAGCATGTACGTCTACGAAGCCGCGTTCGTCGCCGGCGACAACGGCCGGGCCGCGGCGGCGTCGGTGCTGCTCGCGGTGATCTGCGCGCTGCTGTCCGCCGTCGTCATGCGCTTCTCGACGAGGAGGTCGTGATGAGCACGTCCATTGTGGACAGCAAGTCCCGCTGGGTCTCCGTGCCCGCGGTGCACGTGATCCTCGTGGTCGCCGCGTTGTACAGCCTGCTGCCGCTGGTGTGGCTCGTCACCTCGGCGACCAAGTCGCTCGGCGACTTCTCCACGACCGGCGCGTTCGAGTTCGGCGAGTGGAACCTGTGGACCAACGTCAAGACGTTGTTCACGCAGGAGAACGGCATCTTCTGGCACTGGCTGCTCAACTCCGTGCTGTACGCGGGAGGCGGGGCGGTCCTGGGCGCGCTGATCTGCGCCGCGTGCGGCTACGCCATCGCCAAGACGAGCTTTCCCGGCCGTCGGGTGCTGTTCGGGCTGACGCTGACCGGCGTGCTCGTGCCCACGACCGTGCTGGCGCTGCCGATGTACCTGCTGGCGTCCGAGCTGCGGGTCGTGGACACGTTCTGGGCGGTGTTCATCCCGTTGCTCACCAACCCGTTCGGCGTCTACCTCGCCAAGGTGTACGCGGACGCGTCGGTGCCGGACGAGGTGCTGGAGGCGGCGCGCGTCGACGGGGCGGGCCAGCTGCGCACGTTCTTCACCGTGGCGTTGCCGATGATGCGTCCCGGTGTGGTCACCGTGCTGCTGTTCCAGTTCATCGGGATCTGGAACAACTTCTTCCTGCCGCTGGTCCTGCTCACCGACCCGAAGCTCTTCCCGGTCAGCCTCGGGCTGTTCCAGTGGAGCACCCGGCAGACCCAGTTCCCGCAGTACACCCCGCTGGTGATCACCGGGTCGCTGCTCGCGGTGCTGCCGCTGGTGGTGGCGTTCCTGGTGCTCAACCGGCAGTGGCGCAAGGGTCTGGCCGCGGGGAGCGTCAAATGAGCAGGCCCGAGGTCATGCTCGCCATGAGCCCGGACGTCGCCGACCTGCAGTTCGGCCCGCGCGAGCTGGAACGGCTCGCGCGGCTGGCCAGGCCCGGCAACCCGTTGGTGGCGCACGACTTCTCCTCACCGGCCGTGCGCCGCCGGCTGGCCTCGGTCGAGGTGCTGATCACCTCGTGGGGTTGTCCGCCGATCGACTCCGACGTGCTGGCTGCGGCGCCCGAGTTGCGCGCCGCCCTGCACGCGGCGGGCAGCGTGCGGTCCCACGTCGGTGACGCCGTGTTCGACCGCGACGTCCTCGTCACGACGGCCGCGCACATCAACGCCGAACCGGTCGCGCAGTACACCGTGGCGTCGATCCTGTGGGCGTTCAAGAAGGTGCCGTTCCTGGCCGCGGACGCCCGCCGGTTCCGCGAGGACTGGGGTTACCGCGACCGCCGCGGCGAGCTGTCCGGGCTGGGACGCACGATCGTGCTGGTCGGGTTCTCGCGGGTCGGCCGGCGGGTGGTGGAACTGCTGCGGCGGCTTCAGGTCGGCAGGTTGCTCGTGGTCGACCCCGTCGTCGACCCCGCACTGGTGCGGGCGGCCGGCGCCGAGGTCGTCACGCTCGCCGAGGCACTGCCCCAGGCCGACGTGCTGAGCCTGCACGCGCCCGCGCTGCCGGAGACCCGCCATCTGATCGGGGCGGCGGAACTGGCCGCGCTCCCGGAGCACGCGACGCTCGTCAACACCGCCCGAGGGTCCCTTGTGGACACCGCGGCGCTGGAGGAGGCGTGTTCGCACGGGCGCCTGCACGCCGTGCTGGACGTGACCGACCCCGAGCCGCTGCCCGCCTGGTCACGGCTGTACGACCTGCCCAACGTCGTGATCACCCCGCACGTGGCCGGGTCGCTGGGCTCGGAGACCAGGCTCATGGCCGGGGCCGCGCTCGACGAACTGGAACGCTACGTCTCCGGGCAGCCTCCGCTGGAACCGGTGACCAGGCACGGACTCGCGGTGCAGGCATGATCCTCCCACCCGAGAACCGCTTCCTCTCCCCGCGCACGGGCTGGACCCGCGCGCACTGGGAGGCGGTGGCCGACCAATTGCTCGACGCCGTCCACCAGCACTGGTCGCCGCGGTGCGCGCGGATCGACCTGCCCGGCGAACCGAGCCGGTACGGCCCCGTCTCCGACGGGCTGGAAGGGTTCGCGCGCACGTTCCTGCTCGCCGGGTTCCGGGTCGCGGGCGGTGGTGACCCGGCGCTGCTGGAGCGGTACGCCTGGGGCCTCGCCGCGGGCACCGATCCGCATTCACCCGAGGCCTGGCCCCGGCCCGACGAGCTGGGGCAGGCCAAGGTCGAGGCCGCGTCAATCGCGCTGGTGCTGCAACTGACCAAGCCGTGGCTGTGGGACCACCTCGACGACGGCGTGCGGCAACGGGTCGTGGACTGGCTGGGCACCGTGGTCGGCCAGCCGTACCCGCCGATCAACTGGGTGTGGTTCCGGATCGTCGTCGAGTCGTTCCTGCGCGAGGTCGGCGGCCCCTGGTCGGTCGAGGACGTCGAGCAGGACCTCGCTCTGCACGCGTCGTTCCGGCGCGCGGACGGGTGGCTCAGCGACGGCGAGGAACGCGCGTACGACCACTACACGGGCTGGGCGCTGCACCTGTACCCGCTGCTGTGGACGCATCTGTTCGACGTCCCGGACTCGCTGTGCTCGCAGGACCTCCGCCGCACCTGGTCCGACGATCTCGCGCGGTACCTGGAGGACGCGGCCGCGTTGCTCGGCGCCGACGGTTCGCCGCTGATGCAGGGCCGCAGCCTCACCTACCGGTTCGCCGCCGCGGCACCGTTCTGGGTCGCCGCGATGACCGGCGTGCCGGGGCCCTCACCCGGCCTGCTGCGGCGGGCGGCGTCCGGGGTGCTGCGGCACTTCGTGGACCACGGCGCTCTCGAGCCCGACGGCCTGCTGCGCCTCGGCTGGCACGGCGGCTGGCCCGCGCTGCGGCAGGCCTACTCCGGACCGGGATCGCCCTACTGGGCCGCCAAGGGCATGCTGGGCCTGGCGCTGCCCGCCGACCATCCCGTGTGGACGGACGTAGAGCGGCCGCTGCCGGTGGAGAGAATGGACTACACGCGGGTGATCGCGGCACCGGGCTGGCTGGTGTCGGCGCGTCGTGCCGACGGCATCGTCACGACGGTGAACCACGGCACCGATCACGCGCTGCCCGGTGACCAGCGGGCGGACTCGCCCCTGTACGCGAAACTGGGCTACTCCACGGCGACGATGCCGGTCTCCACGGACAACTCGGTGGTGCTGCTCGACTCCGCGGGTGCGGCCAGCCACCGCGCGGGCTTCCGGACGTTGTTCGCCGAAGAGCTGCCCGGCGGTGTGGTGGCCGGTGCGTCACGGGGACCCGTGCGCTGGGTCGACACCAGCGCCGACGACTCCCCCGACCACGGCTCGGGCCGCGGCGGCGAGATCATCGAGGGACCGCCCGTGCTCGTGGTCTCCGTCGTGCGCAGCGCGGTCGAGATCCGGATCGTGCGCGTGGACGGCGACCCACCCGCCCGGAAGAGCCATGGGGGGCACATTCATGGACCTCACGTCCATGAATGTGCCCCCCATGGCTCCCGGCTGCGGGTTTCCGGCTGGCCGGTCGCGGCCGACACCCGGCCGCGGGAGGAGACCGCGGACGGCGAAGAGGTCGTGGTCACCGGGGCACGCCTGCGTTCTTCCCTGCAAGCCCTGCGCGGGTTCGACCAGGCCGGCGTGCACACCGGCACCGGCACGTCCCCGCTCGGCAAGTACACCGCGGTCCCCTGGCTGGCCACGACCGGTCCCGTGGCACGGGGTGACGTGCTCGCCGCCGTCGTGCGCCTGGACCGGGGCGGCGAGGCCGTGGCCACCCCACAGCTCATCGTGCGCGGCAACGAGATCGTGCTGCGGTGGAGCGATGGACTCGATTCGAGGATCACCCTGCCAAGTCCTTAGGAGGAACCATGGTCACCCGCAGGACAGTGTTGTCCGGTGCGGCGGCCGCCGTCGCGGCGACAGCCCTGGGCACCAGCGCCAGTGCCGACCAGACCATCACGGTCGACCCCAGCACGAGCTACGGCACGTGGGAAGGCTGGGGCACGTCACTCGCCTGGTGGGCCAACGTGTTCGGCGACCGCGACGACTTCGCCGACCTCTGGTTCACCACGAAGTCGGTCACCTACAACGGAACGACGCTGCCCGGCCTGGGCATGAACATCGCCCGCTACAACCTCGGCGCGTGCAGCTGGAACAGCGTGAACGGCGAGAGCATGGTCGCCTCACCGAACATCCCCCGCTTCAAGCAGATCGAGACCTTCTGGCAGGACTGGCGCAACACCGACCCCGGCTCGTGGCAGTGGGGTGCCGACGCGAAACAGCGCGCGTCCCTGGTCAAAGCCGCGGCGCGCGGCGCCATCACGGAGCTGTTCTCCAACTCACCGGCGTGGTGGATGTGCATCAACCACAACCCGTCCGGCGCCGCCAGCGCGAGCAGCAACAACCTTCAGTCGTGGAACTACCGCACCCACGCCTCCTACATGGCCGAGGTCGTGCGGCAGTTCCGCGACCGCTGGGGCATCGGGTTCCGCACGGTGGACCCGTTCAACGAGCCCGCGTCGGACTACTGGTCGGCCACCGGCAAGCAGGAGGGCTGTCACTTCGCCCCGTCGCTCCAGCGCACCGTGTTGCAGTACCTGCGTGAGGAGCTGAACAACCGCGGCCTGTCCGGCACCCGCATCTCGGCGTCCGACGAGACCAGCTACGACGCGGCGCGCAGCACCTGGAACTCCTTCGACACCACCACGAAGTCCGTCGTGAACCAGATCAACGTGCACGGCTACCAGGGTTCAGGTGGTCGTCGTGACCTCCTCTACTCCGATGCCCGGACCGCCGGCAAGACGCTGTGGAACTCCGAGTACGGCGACAAGGACGGCACCGGCCTGTCGATGGCCAGCAACCTGTGCCTCGACTGGCGCTGGCTGCACCCGACGGCGTGGTGCTACTGGCAGGTCATGGACCCGACCCCGGTGTGGGCGTTGATCGCCTACGACGGCACCACGCTGCAGGCGGGCGCCGTGCAGAACAAGCTCTACGTGCTGGCGCAGTTCACCCGGCACATCCGGCCGGGCATGCGGATCATCTCCGCGTCCACCGGAAACGCCGCCGTGGCCTACGATCCCGCCGCACGCCGGCTGGTGCTCGTCGGCGTCAACACCGCGACCGCGTCGCAGACGATCACCTTCGACCTGACCAGGTTCGCCACCCTGCCCACCGGGCTCATCACCCGGTGGTCCACCTCGACGACCAGCGGCAGCGACAGGTACGTCCAGCGCACCGACGTCCGGTTGGACGGCAAGCTGCTGCGGGCTTCGTTCGCGGCGGGTCAGGTGCAGACCTTCCAGCTCGACGGTGTGTCGGTGTGACGCCCGCTCACCTGCGGTCGAGGCCGAAGAACTGGACGGCGCGCAACGCCATCCCGGACGCCATCAGGTTGTGGCCGACGTTCTGCAGCGAGATGGACTCGACCTTGTCGCCGTACTTGCGGCGGGTCCAGTTCGCCTGCGGGTAGTCGGTGGACGTCGGCGTGGTGGTCAGCCGGTGGACGTTGGTCCACTGGTCGACCTCCTCGCCGAAGTTCGGGTAGCGCAGGATGTCGTCCGCGGTGCCGTGCCAGAGCTGCATGCGCGGCCGTTTGCCGTTGTAGCCGGGGAACGCCGACCGCGCGATGTCGCCCCACTGCTGCGGCGTCTTGAGGATCCGGCCGTTGGCGCACTCGCTGTTCCAGGTCGAGCCGTTGTTCGTCGCGAAGCAGCCGTCCGGCACACCGGCGAACGCCGCGCCGGCGTCGAACACGTCCGGGTAGTTGGCGACCATCACGTTGGTCATCATGGCGCCGGACGAGATGCCCGTGACGTACACGCGGGCCGGGTCGCCCTGGTACTGCCGCAGGGCCCAGCGCACCATCGACACCAGCCCGACCGGGTCGCTCCCGCCGTCGCGGCGCAACGCCTGCGGGGAGTACACGTCGAAGCACTTGTCGGCACGGGTGACCGACGGGTAGAGCACGACGAACCCGTACTGGTCCGCCAGCTTCGCGAACTCCGTGCCGCGGAACATGTCCGGGCCCGAACCGGTGCAGTAGTGCGGAGCCAGCAGGACGCCCGGCCGCGCGGCGACGCGGTCCGGTTTGTAGACGTGCAGACGGAGGTTGCTGGGGTTCGGACCGAAGTTCGTCACCTCGACGAGAGAGGCGGCGGAGGCTTGCGGTGTGACGACGACACCGAGCAGGACGGCCAGAGCTAAAGCCGTGCGTAACATGGCGCTCCTAACTTCCAACCGTGGCTTGCGAGATACCGAGGAACCCGTGTGTGGTTCCCGGTGCGGAGCTGGTGAGGTCCAGCCGGAGGCGGTCAGTGCGCACGGGAGCGAAGGTGATGCTCACCGCGCTGCCCCACTCGATCTTCGCGTCGCGCACCGGCACGAACTTCTCGCCGTTCCAGTACGACACCGCGATCGACGCGGGCAGGGCGTGGGCCGCGTCGGTGAGGAACGAGGCCTGGACCGAGCTCACCGCTCCGCCCGGCACCGGCAGCGACACCCAGTCCGTCGCGTGCGCCCGGCTCACCGCCGGCAGCAGGCCCGTGGCGCGCTTGAGGTAGTAGTTCGACCAGTACGTCGAAGCGTTTCCGTCGAGCATCGCGGCCGGGATCGTGGTGCGGGCGCCCGAGTAGCTCGCGTCCGCCGTCGGTGCCGGCGCCGGGGCGGGTTGCGGACCGGCGGTGACGGGTGCGCGGCCTGGTCGTCCGCCGGCCGCCACGACGACGGTGTTCGCGGTGCGCAGTCCCGGTGCCCGCGCTGTCACCGTGATCACGGACGACTGTCCTGATCGGACCATCGCGAGCGCCTTGCCGTTGAACGCCGTCCGCGCCGGAGCCTGGTAGTTCTCCGCGCTCTCCTGACGGCCGTTGTCCAATCCGGCCAGGGTGCCGCCGCAGACCTGGAACGAGATCAGGTCGTCCGCGTCCGGCACGACCACGCCCGCGCGGTCGACGACCTCGGCGGTGACGAACGTGAGCGACTTGCCGTCCGCCTTGGTGATCCTCCGGTCCGGCGTCAGCCGCAGCGCGTGCGGCTCACCCGCCGTGCGGACCTCGTCCCGCGCGACCTCCACGCCGCCCCGCTTGGCGACCGCGACGAGCCGGCCGGGCTGGAACGGCACCGACCACGTCAGGTGCAGCTTGCCGGCGCTGCCGTTGGGGCTGGTGTAGCTGCCGGGATACGGGCCGGTGGTGACCGTCTTGTCGTCCCCGGTCGCCTCGGTGGTCTCCAGGTACCGCGAGCCCGAGACGGTGGTCTTGGTGTCGAACTTCCGCTCCCCCAGCGACTTGCCGTCGAGGTACAGCTCGACGGTGTCCGCGTTGCTGTACGCCCACACCGACACCGGCTCACCCGGCTTGTGGCGGGTCCAGTCCATCGGCAGCAGGTGCACCATCGGTTCGTTGCTCCACTGGCTGCGGAACAGGTGGTAGAAGTCCTTCGGGAACCCGGCGGTGTCGACCGCGCCGAAGAACGACGACTTCACCGGGAACACGTCGTACGGCGTGGGTTCACCGATGTAGTCGATGCCGGTCCACAGGAACTGGCCGGCGAACCACTTGCGGTCGCGGTCCTTCTTCAACCCGTACTCACCGCTGTACGTCCACGTCTCGAGGTTGTTGTCGTACGAGGACGTGTTGCGCCTGCCCGGCGTGTAGTTCTCACCGGTGTTGAGCTGCTCCGGGTCCTGGTAGTAACCGCGGGTCGAGGTGGAGGACGACGACTCGGCCTCGAAGAAGAACTTGGTGGGGTAACGGGTGTGCAGCTCGTCGATCGAGGAAGCGTTGTTGTAGTTCAGGCCCAGCCCGTCGAGCATCTGCAGGATCTGGTCCTGCGGCGAGCCGATCGCGGGCACCCGCCGGTACCGGTCGGAGCCCATCACGATCGGGCGGGTGGTGTCGATGGCGCGCACGACGTCGATCAGCCGCCGGGCGATCGGCGGGCCCGCGGCGGCGCTGGAGTCGGGGATCTCGTTGCCGATCGACCACATCACGACCGACGGCGAGTTCTTGGCGGCGTGCACCATCTCGCTGAGGTCGGCGCTGCTGTTGGCGTCGAAGAACCGGCCGTAGTCGTACTTCACCTTCGGCGACCGCCAGGTGTCGAACGCCTCGACCTGCAGCAGGACGCCCATTTCCTCGCACGCTTTGATGAACTGCGGTGAGGGCGGGTTGTGCGAGGTGCGCACGGCGTTCACGCCCATGCTCTTCATGATCCGCAGCTGGCGGACGATCGCGTCGGACGAGACCGCCGCGCCGAGCGCGCCCAGGTCGTGGTGGAGGTTGACGCCCTTGAGCTTCATCTCCACGCCGTTGAGCGAGAAGCCGTTGTTCGGGTCGAAGGCGAAGTACCGGATGCCGGTGCGCGTGCTGACGGTGTCGACGACCTTGCCCCGAACCCGGATCTCGCTGTCCACTGTGTACAGATTCGGCTGTTCCACCGACCACAGCAGTGGCTTGGTGATCCGGATGTCCGTGGCGGCGGTGCTCGGGGTGGTGCCGAGTTCCGCCCGCGTCGTTCCCCTGCCGACGACCCGGCCGCGCGGATCCTTGACCGTCGAGACGATCTCCGCCTGGGCGCTGCTGTCGGCGACGGCCGTGGTCGCCACACGCATCGTGGCGAAACCGGACTTGACCGTGTTCTCCAGATCCGGTGTCGTCACCTGCACGCCGTGGCGCGTGAAGCGGGTTCGATCGGTGACGACCAGCCGGACGTCGCGGTAGATGCCGCTGCCGGAGTACCACCGGCTGCTGGGCACCTGGTTGCGCACCTTGACCGCGAGGACGTTGGGCTTGCCGTCCGTGTGCGCGGCGAGGTCGTAGGCGAATCCGGTGTAGCCATAGGGATGACGGCCGAGCAATACTCCGTTGAGATACACCTCGGAGTCCATGTAGACGCCGTCGAATTCGATCGACACTTTCTTTCCCGCCATCGACCGCGGCAGCGTGAAAGTTTTGCGATACCAACCGAGACCGCCTGGCAGAAAGCCGGTGCCGGCGTTGGTGTGGGCGCTTTCGACGGGGTCGAGCCCGATGCTCCAGTCGTGCGGCAGCCGCGTGTCTCGCCACAGCGGATCGTGCTCACCGGGCTGCGGCGCATCCTCACCAGTGGTGTTGACCAGCGCGAACTGCCACGCTCCGGTGAAGTCGACCGCCCGCGCAGCTGGTCGGACCTGCTCGGCCTGTGCTGCCGTCTGGACCGTGCTCAGTCCGGCCGCGACCACGCAGCCGAGTACGAGTGCCCAGAACTTGTTCGACCATCGATTCGACCGTCGAATAGCCAAAACTCACCGCCCTGTCGCGATTTCCGCGCCCGCCGACGCCATACTCACCATCACAGGAAAGCGCTTACCAATCCTCTGCGCAAGAGGCCGGAGAAGAGGTTCGATGAACAGAACGGTGGCGACCACCGCCGCTTTCGCCGTGGCCGCGCTGCTGAGTGCCGGTGTGACGCCCTCGACGGCGGCGGCACCCGTCCAGGTCTTCGTCGCGGGAGACTCCACCGCGTCGACCTACGTGTCCTCCCTGGCGCCCCGAGCCGGCTGGGGGCAGGCGCTGCCGGTGTTCCTCACCTCCGGCGCCAAGGTGGTGAACGCGGCGCTGTCCGGGGCGAGTTCCAAGAGCTTCGTCGACCTGGGCCGGCTCGACGGCATCGTGAGCCGGCTCAAGCCGGGTGACTACCTGCTCATCTCGTTCGGGCACAACGACGAGAAGAAGGAGGACCCGGCCCGCTACACCGAGCCGTCGACGACCTACAAGTCGTACCTCTCCCAGTACATCGACAGGAGCCGGGCCAAGGGCGCGAAGCCGGTCCTGGTCACGTCCGTGGAGCGACGCCGTTTCAGCAGCACGGGCACCATCACCCCGACCCACGGGGCTTACCCGGCGGCGATGCGCGAGCTCGCGGCGGCCAAGAAGGTGCCGCTGGTCGACCTCACCGCGTCCAGCACGGCCCTGTTCAACCGGGCGGGCGTCGAGGGGACTAAGAAGTACTTCCTGCACCTGAAAGCCGGGCAGAGTCCCAACTACCCCAACGGCGTCGAGGACAACACGCACTTCCAGGGGTCAGGTGCGATCGAGGTCGCCCGGCTCGTCGCCACCGCCCTGCGTGACCAGCGCGTGTTGTCCTCCGGCTCGTTCCGCCGACTCAACGACCAGATTCCCGCGAGTGCGATCGTCTGGCCGACGAGCAGTCAGTAACCGAAGTCGCGCAACATCCCCGTGTACCGCTTCGGCAGCGGGGTGGCGAACTCGTCCCGCTTGCCGGTGCGCAACCCCATCTCCACCAGCCCCTGCACCGTGAGGACGGCGGACTGGACGCCGTCGACGACGGGCACGCCGATCGCCTCCGCGATCGGCGTCGCCCAGTCCGTCATGCCCGCGCAACCGAGGACCACCGCGTCCGCCTCGTCCTGTTCGACGGCGCGGGCGCAGGCGGCCGTGACGACGTCCAGCGCGTCGCCTTCCAGCTCGAGCACCGGGATGTCACAGGCGTGCACACCCCGGCACAGGTCGCGCATCCCGTAGCGTTCGGCGAGCTCCCACGTCCGGCCGCGGGTGCGGGACAGGGTCGTCACCACGGTGAAACCTCGTCCCAGATAGGCGGCGGTGCGCATACCGGCTTCGGCCATGCCCACGACCGGGCCGCGCGCCACCTCCCGCGCGGCGTCGAGCCCGGGGTCGCCGAAGCACGCCACCACATAACCGTCCACACCGGACTCTTCACCGGCTCGGATCTCGTCCAGCAACCCCGGCACGCTGAGCGCCTCGTCGTAGTGGCTCTCGATCGACTCGGGCCCCATCGCCGGACTCACCGCGAGCACCTCGGTCCCCGGTGCGGCGACGGCCTTGGCCGACCGTTCCACCAGCGCGGTCATCTCCAGGCTGGTGTTGGGGTTCACGACCTTGATGATCACCGAGCGCTCCTGGAGGCCAGCGTGTAGACCGCCAGGGCCACGGCCATGCCGATGAACCAGGTGTACTGCGCGGCACCGGCCAGCGCGGGCACGAGCACCGGGAGCACCGCCAGGACCGCACCGGCGGCCGTCGCGGCGATGGCCTTCGGGTTGTAGCCCTTGCGGTAGTGGTAGCGGCCGCTCGGCGACATGGTGAACAGGTCGTCCACGACCACCTTCTGCTTGCGCACCAGGTAGTAGTCCGCGATCAGCACGCCGAACAGCGGGCCGATGAACGCGCCGAGCACCTCCAGCGTGTAGTGGATGACCTCCGGGCTGTTGTAGAGGTTCCACGGCGTGATGAGCACCGACCCGACGGCGGCGATCATGCCGCCCGCGCGCCAGCTGATCTTCTGCGGGCTGACGTTGGAGAAGTCGAACGCGGGCGAGATGAAGTTCGCCACGATGTTGATCCCGATGGTCGCGATGGTGAACGTGAGCGCGCCCAGCACGATCGCGAACGTGCTGTCGACCCGCGCCACCGTCTCGACGGGGTCGGTGATGAGCTCGCCGAACACCGGCAGGGTCAGCGACGTGGTCACGACCACCAGCACCGAGAACAGCAGGAAGTTCACCGGCAGGCCGAGCAGGTTGCCGCGCTTGACCGCGGCGAACGACCGGCCGTAGCGGGAGAAGTCGCCGAAGTTCAGCATCGGGCCGGAGAAGTACGACACCACGAGGGCGATCGCGCCGAGCATCACCGGGATGGAGGCCAGTCCGGTGTGGCGGACCTCGCTGATGCTCAGGTCGATCGCACCCCAGCCGGCCCGGTAGATCAGGTAGCCGGTGAGCACGAACATCACCACGTACACCGCGGGCCCGCAGAAGTCGATGAACCGGCGGATCGTCTCCATGCCGGTCCAGAACACCGCCGCCTGCACGAGCCACAGCACGGCGAACGAGCCCCAGCCGAGCAGCGGCAGCCCGAGGAACCCGTACTGCTGCACGTCCGCGTACGGCATCAGGGCGGGGAAGAGCTTGAGCAGCACCACGTTCAGCGCCGCGGACGCCAGGTAGGTCTGGATGCCGTACCAGGCCACCGCGATGAGCCCGCGGATGATCGCCGGCACGTTCGCGCCCAGCACGCCGAAGGAGGCCCGGCAGATGACCGGGTACGGCACGCCCGTCACCTGGCTCGGTTTGGCGACCAGGTTGCAGAAGACCTGCACGATGCCGATGCCGACGAGCAGCGCCAGCAGCACCTGCCAGCTGGACAGGCCGAGCATGAACAGGCTGCCCGCGGTGACGTACCCGCCGACACTGTGCACATCGGACATCCAGAACGCGAAGATGTTGTACGAGCCCCAGGTCTGCTTTTTGAGAGGAGCGAGGTCCTCGTTGGTGAGGCGCGGGTCGTACTCCGGCGTCGTGGCGGTCGCCGGACGGGCGGCTGTCTCGGTCATCACCAACTCCTCAAGCCCTCGGTGTGGTGCGAGCAGCCTGGTCTTGCCGTGTTACGCCGTCATGACGCGAACCGTATATCTTCCGGCCCGTCATTCCGGCGCTGTCTACTCGGAGTCGACGAACAACCCTGTGTCACGAGGCAGTGCGGCGAGTGACGCCCGCAGCCGGTCGTGGTGCGCCCGTGCGGCCGTGACCAGCCTGTCCACGTCCCGGGCGAGGAACGCCGAGAGCATCTCCTCGTGGTCGCGGTGCATCTCGGCCTTGGCGCCGTCGGACACGTGGGCCATCGGCTGGACCGGCTCCGTGGTGTTCCACGCCGACTCCAGCATGGCCAGCAGGCGGTGCATCCCGCACGGCCGTACCAGTGCGAGGTGGAACCGTCGGCTGTTGCGGTGGTAACCGCGCACGTCGTGGGCCGCGATGGCCTGGCCGAGCGCCTCGTGCGTCGCGGTCGCCTCCTGGTCGTCCTGCTCCCCCGCCGCGGCGACCGCGGCCGTCAACGCCGCCACCTCCAGGACCTCGCGCACCACGTACAACTCGTGCAACTCGTGCAGGGTCAGCCGGGCGACCTGGTAGCCCAGGTTGGGCTGGTGCTCGACCAGTCCCTCGCCGATCAGGGTCTTGAGCGCCTCGCGCACCGGGATGCGGCTCACCCCGAACACCTGCGCGACCGCGTCCAGCGGGATCTCGGTGCCCGGCGGCACGTCGCCGTCGAGCAGGCACCGGCGCAGCTCGTCGAGGATGGCGGCCTGGGAACCGCCCGGCTGGTCGCTGACCAGCCGGGCGATCAGCGCAGAACGTTTACGCGGGCCGGCCACGCCCCGCAGCCTAACGGGACGGGTTCAGCGCGCCGAGCAGCTCACCGCGGGAACGGGGTTCGTGCCGCTCCACGAGCCGATGAAACCGAACGTCGTGCTCGCGCCGGCGCCGAGGTTGCCGTTGTAACCCATGTTCACCGCGGTCACGTCCTGCCCACTGCGGGTGACTGTCGCGCTCCAGGCCTGGCTCACGCTCTGGCCGTTGGCGAACGCCCACGTGACCGTCCAGCCGCTGATGGCCGCACTGCCGCGGTGACGCGGACGTCGGCCTGGAAGCCGGTGGGCCACTGGTTGGCGACCGAATACGTGGCCGTGCAGCCGTTTCCAGGTGGTGGCGTGGTCGTCGTCGTTGTGGTGGTCGTGGTCGTGGTGCCGCCACCGAAGATGGACGCTTCCTTCGCGGTGGCCTTGGTGCCGTTGGCGCCGTTGAAGATCCGCTGGCCCCACGAGGTCATCTGGCCGGGGTCGAAGTTGAGGACCATGTCGAGGATCGGGTCGGTGTTGCCGCTCCAGGACCAGGCCATCCAGCCCAGGCCGCGGCGCTGGGTCTCGGTCAGGATCGTCTCGTGGTCGACCTCGTTGCCGGTGAACTTCCAGCCGAACTCGCCGACCACCAGCGGCAGGCCCTTGGCCTGGAAGGCGTCGAGGTACGAGGTGATCGTCGCGGGGTCCTTGTAGACGCTGTACATGTGGATGGAGAACACCGTGTTCCGGTTCACGTCGGCGTCCCACACGGTCTGGGCGTTGTCGCGCATGACGTTCTGCCAGTCCTGGCCCCAGTTCGGGGCGTCGACCATGAGCAGGTGCTCGAAGCCGTTGGAGCGCATCTTCTGCACCGCGTTCACGGTGGCCGCCGTCCACTGAGCGGCGTTGGTGTTGCCGATCGGCTCGTTGCCGATGTTGATGACGACGTAGTCCTCCTGGCCGACCAGGTTGTTCTTCTGGCCGATCCAGTAGTTCACTGCCTCGTCCAGCGACGCCGCCGCGCCTTCCTCGCCGTAGCCGGTGGTGTCGTGCACCTCCAGCACGCAGATCAGCTTGTTGCGCTTGCACAGGTCGATCACGGTGCTCACGTCGTTGGACGGGCCCCACCGCTTGCCAGTGCCCAGCACGACGCGCACCGTGTTGGCGCCCTGTGCCTTGATGTCGGCGAACGCCCTGGTCTGCGTGGGAGCCCAGACGTGGTGGTGGCTCACCCCGCGCATGACGAACTTCTGGCCGTTTCCTTCGACGATGTCACGACCGCTGATGTGCAGTCCCACCGCCGCCGCGGCCGGTGGGGCGGGTTGGGCCTGTGACACCAGAGCCGACGCGACGACCGTCGCCACGGCGACGCCCAATGCGAGGAACCTTCTACTCATGACCACCTACCTCAGTCCGAGCCCCTCCGCCGGGGCACGTCGAATCCGTTGGAAGACAAGGGAAAACGTGAAAAAGACAGGATTGCCCGCCGCACGGGTCAACCTCTACGTTCCAGAAATGCCCATGCGGAAAGCGCTCTCAGTGCTCTTGGCTCTTCAACTCGCGGTGGCCGTCGTACCCTCCGCCACCGCGGCCCACTCTCCCTCCTGCGCTCGCCCGAACACGCTGTTCTGCGAGGACTTCCAGTCGGTCCCGCTCGGCGGCGCCACCAGTCTCAAATGGGGCGTCGACACCAGCCACGGCACCCTCACCGTGGAGAAAGCCCCACGCGGCCAACGGGTTCTCCGCGTGCACACCGAACGCAACGGCCGCGCGTTCCTCCGGGTCGAGGACTTCTCGGCGCCGGGCAACAGCTTCTACGGGCGGGTGCGGCTCAAGACCGACGCCTTCCCGCGCAAGCCCGACTGGGCCCACTACACCCTGATCGAGGCCACCGGTCAGGGGCCGGAGATCGTGCGGCCACTCGGCGGCCAGTACGCGCCCAATGTGGACGGTGTGTTCTGGGGCGTCGGCGCCGACGGCGGGCCGACCGGCGACTGGACGAACTGGCGCGAGTCGGCCCCGTCCCGTGAGGACGTCTGGCAGTGCGTCGAGTGGCGGATGGACGCCACCGACAACCGGGTCGAACTCTGGTTCGACGGCGTCCCGCAGCCGGATCTCACCGTGTCGACGCGCAACCACGGCGGAAACCAGGTGGACTTCGTGTTCCCGCAGTTCAACACCGTCAAGTTCGGCTGGCAGCTCTACCAGCCGAACGACGGCGCCTACGACCTCTGGATGGACGACATCGCGCTAGCGACCACCCGAATCGGCTGCTAGTGGCGTCCCGGAACGTCGACCCGTTCGAGTGAACAGCGCCACAGCCATCACTCTCCGCAGCCCACCCGTGCTGCCGACGGGCACGCGGGGCCCTTTCGTACTGTCAGAGCGAACGAAAGGGCCCCGCGTGTCGAAAAATGGGGCTGGTGAGGTTGGTGTGGGTGAACGAGTGCCATTTCGATACAGGTTCTAATTAGGCCGTCACGCGCACACCACCCCGTTCAGCGTCGGGGTGAGGAACGGCGGGGTGCCGCCACTGTAGTTGGCGTTGTAGCCGATGGTGGCGGTCCCGCCGGTGCCGAGAGCACCGTTCCAGGCCGCGTTCGCGACCTCCACGAGGTCGCCCTTGTCGGCCCAGGTGCCGCTCCAGCCCTGGGTCACGGTCACGCCGGGCGCGGAGAAGGTGAACTTCCAGCCGTTGATCGGTGCCGCCCGGTTCTCGATGACGATCTCGCCGCTGTAGCCGCCCGACCAGGTGCTCGTCACCTTGTGCGTGGCCTTGCACCCGCCCTGCGCCGGCGGAGTGGTCGTCGTCGTGGTTGTGGTGGTGGTCGACGGGGGCCGCGCGGCGTTGGCCAGGTCGTACGCCCGCTGCGGCACGAACTGACCGGCACCGGCGATGCACCCGTCCGCCTCACCGGGCAGCTTGACCCACAGGAACGCGGCGATCTGGCCGTCGCCGGTCTGGTCCGTGCTGGGCGTGCCGATCGCCCGGCCGGGCGGGTCGCAC
This sequence comes from Lentzea alba, assembly GCF_011067745.1. Lineage (GTDB taxonomy): Bacteria > Actinomycetota > Actinomycetes > Mycobacteriales > Pseudonocardiaceae > Lentzea > Lentzea alba. The sequence continues at coordinate 651,650 of NZ_JAAMPJ010000003.1, read as the reverse complement.
CACTCGCTGCCCGCGGGGCCGTTGCCGTTGCGGCTGGTGTCGATCACCGCGCGCAGCCGGGAGTCGCCCAGGTTGTTCAGCACCGCCTTGGCGAACGCCACCTCGTCGGACGTCGAACGGTAGTTGGACACGTTGGTGGAGATGCCGTCCGCGCTGTTCGAGATGTCCGCGGCCCGCAACCGCGAGGCCGCCTCCGCGGGCGTGAGCCAGGCCGAGTGCCCGATGTCGAAGTACACCTTGGCCTGCCCGGACCCGGCCTTGAGCCGCTTGCCCGCGTACGCCATCGACGCCCTGGTCTCCGCCTGCTGACCGGCGTTCTGGCAGTTCGTCATCAACGGCAGCACGTCCGGCTCCAGCACGATCACCGCCGGCCGTCCGGCCAGTCCCGCCGCGACCTGGTCCACCCACGCCCGATACGCGCTGTGCGAGGGCGCGCCGCCGCCGCTCGCCCCGCCGCAGTCGCGATTGGGAACGTTGTAGACCACCATGATCGGGATCTTGCCCGCGGCCGCCGCCGCACCCACGAAGGCGTCCACCTCACCCCGCACCGTGCTGGTGTTGGTGGTGGTGAACCACCTCGCCTGAGGTACGGCGGCGATCCGGTCGCGGATCACCGGCGTGCGCCAGTCGTTGGGGTTCTGCGCGACCCATCTGGCCGCGCTGGTGTTCGGGTCGACGTAGAACGGTGACGCGGCCGCCTGTGCCGCACTGCCCAAGACAGCGGCCGCGGTGGCCGCGAGCGTGGCCACCGCGATGCCGGCGGCAACTCCTTTGTCGCGCATCCTGCCTCCTCTTTCTGGGAGCGCTCCCAGACGCTGGCGGCACACTCTATTGCCCAGGTCGGCTACCCCGAAAGGCCTCGTCGAACGGCTTCGACTGGCTGATCAGCGCGCGGCGAACTGCAGGCTCGTCGGCTGAGCCACGTCGGGCAAGACCTGCAGGGCGTTCACCACGAGGCGCTCGCCGTAGATGTCGGTGACGGCGAGAGCACCGCCGCAACCAGCACCGTTCTCGGAGAGGAAGTAGTTGTATTCCATGCGCCGCAGTTCTTTCCACTGCCCACCGGCCTGCACTTCCAGCCGGGCCACCGGGTTGCGGTGGTCGATCACCTGGATGCCGCACCAGTACTGGCTGGACCCGGTCTTGTAGCGAACGGAGATCTTCTTCTGCAGCGGCGGGCTGACCAGCGTCCACGTCACGGGGATCTCCCCCTGTTGCGGGTCGGCGAGCCGGGCGAACGCCTCCCGGCTCAGGTCCAGCTGCCCGACCCGGCACGGCGCCGGGCAGAGGTTGGTGACCCGCACGGTGATGCTCTTCCCGTTGGCGCGCACCAGGACGTACGCACCGCAGGCCTTCGAGTCCTCGTAGTCCGACCAGTTCATCGCGACCGTCAACGGGTCAGGGCCCGGATCGTACGAGCACGCACCGCCGCCGTCGGAGGTGTAGAACGTCGCGGGAGCGTTCCGGGTGACGCCGGGCTTGATCTTCCCGGCCAGCGGCGCGCCGGCCGCCGCCGCGACCGGCTGCTCAGCAGACGTCGGTGGTGCGGACGGCGTGGACTGCGGCGTCGACGACGGTGGCGGTGTGGCCGTGGTCGTCGTCGTACTCGTGGTCGTGGTCGTGGCGATCGCGGCGGCGACGGCTCGGCCGGTCACGTCCGCGTTGCCCCGGAGCGCGACACCGGCGATGGCCAGTGCCGACGCGGCCACGACCAGTACCGCGAGTCCACGCCGTCTCACCAGATCAGCCTCAATCCCTTGATGTACTCGTGCAGCCGTACGGAGATCAACTGGTGGTCGCGCTGCGAGAAGTGCCAGTCGCAGCCGAGCCGGTCCAGTGCGGGGTCAGCGTAGTTCCAGTAGCGGATGCGGCTGTCACCCCGGTTGTTCCGCTCCTGCGCGACCTGCCGGACGGCCTCGGCGAACGCACCGGAGGCCTCCGGGACGCTCACCACGATCGTCGTGCCGGAACCGTAACGGGTGCGCAGCTTGTCGAGGAACCCGTGGTACGCGGACTTGTACGCGGCCACGAGACTTTCCGGGGTGGGCCACTGCTCACCGGGCTTGAGCGCGGTGGAGAAGTCGTTGGTGCCCAGGCCGACGACGACCAGCTGCGGCCGCCAGCTGCTGGGCCGCTGCCACACGTCGCCTTCGACGTTGAGCAACGCCCGGTCGTAGAAGGTGCGGTAGCTGGTGCCCGGCTCGCCACCACCGTAGTTGCGCACCATGCCACGGCCGGAGATGGCGTTGACCTGGTAGTCGGCGTTCAGCGTGCGGGAGGTGAGCGCGCCGAAGCTGAGGTCGGCGTTGGTGTTGCGGTCCACTCCGCCGTTCGCCGAGCAGTCGCGGGTGGTGGACATGTTGCCGTAGCCCGCGGTGAGCGAGTCGCCGATGAACTCGATCTGCCGGGTGCGGGCGGCCGGCTTGCTCAGCAGGGCACCGCCGGCCCCCGCGACGAACCCGCCGAACTCGCCGACGGACCAGGGGCTTTCGGACCGCTTGGCCAGCCGGACGCGGTGCTCGGCGTTGCTCAGGTTGCGCACCCAGTAGGTGGTGCGGCCCGGTTTGGTCAGCGTCGAAACGGTTCGACCGTCGATCTGCACGTCGTAGTAGTTCGTCGAATCGTTGAGCGAGATGCCGACACTGGTGCCGCGGAACCGGCCCTCGAAGTAGACGCCGGGCCAGGTGTACTGGGCGGACTTCGTGACCCGGCCCGCCGTGTGCGCCTGGTCGAGGACACCGGGCGCGGCTTGGACCGCGGGTGCGCCGAACAGCGCGGCGACGAGGACGACGGCCGTCGTGCGGATCATGCGAGTGCTCCCGTCACGTTGCTGCCCGACTTGGTGACGTAGTAGGTCACCTTGGTGCCGCTCCAGTAGTGGAACGTGAGCGTCACCTTCGTGTTGTCCCTGAGGGTGTTGAGGAAGTCCGGCCTCAGGACGGTGGTCCCGGCCGAGTAGTCGGGCGCGAACGTGCTGTCGTACTCCTTGAAGGAGGTCCAGTCGTTCGGCCCGGCGTTCGTGCCGTCGGCGTACTTGGCCTCCATCGTGGCGAGCAGATCGCCGCGGAAGTTCGTCGGGACGGCGAACGAAGCCGTTGTGCCGCTTGCGTTGGAGAGCACCGGACGGTCGTAGGTGATCACGTTGAGCTTCCAGGGCACGCCTCGCGAGAAGCGGGCCGTCAGCACCGCGTTCGTGCCGTACTGCCGCGATCCGCTCAGCCTCGTCAACGCCTGCGCGGTGATCGTGAGCTGGTCACCCGAGACGGTGTAGTCCCGCCCGCGGGCCAGCGCGGTGTTGCCCTGCCACAGTCCCGAGAACGAGGTCCCGTTGAGGTTCAGGGCGATCGTCTTGGCGGTGATCGCGCTCGACCGCTCGGTGAACACCTGGTCGGTGAACGCGGTGCCGGAACGGGTCCTCCAGCTGGACCTGATCTGCGCGTAGAGCTCGGGATCCTTCCACTGGAAGGAGGTGCGGCCGAAGTGCTGGCCGTTGTCCCACAGCATCGTGGTGATCTTCTTGGTCCGCGCGTAGTGGCCGAGGTACTCGAAGAACTTGAGCTTCTCGCCCTGCTCGATGGTCCCGGTGTGGCGGTCGAAGCCGAGCAGGCCGTACTCGCCGAGGATCACCGGAACGCCCTTCGCGACGAAGGCGTTGTACACCCGGTCGAAGTAGCCGGTGAGGTCGTTCTGCGCGGTGGCGTCGAACCGCGTGCCACCCGCGATGTTCACGCTGAACGGCCAGTAGCCGTAGTAGTGCACGGTCGCGGCCAGGTTGGGGTCGTTGAAGCTGCGCATCTGGTTCGCCAGCGCGTCGACCAGCGGCTGGTCGGCCGACGTGTGCAGGGTGGGCAGCACCAGCAGGCGGCTCGTGTTGTTGCCGCCCGACCGGCGCACGATGTCCCGGAACGACGCGTTGAGCTCGTTCAGCAGCTCGATTTCCTGCGCCTGCCCGGAACTGCCGGCGAACTGCGGCTCGTTCACGCTTTCCAGCGACAGCTTCGACCCGAAATCGCGGAACGCGGCGGCCAGCTGCGTCCAGACGGTGTTGAAGCGGTTCAACACCCCGGTTCGGTTGGCGGGCATCGCATTGATCCACTGCCACGAGTCGTGGTGGATGTTGACCATCACGTAGAGGTTGCGCGCCAACGCCCAGCGCACGACCTCCTTGACGCGGTCGAGGTAGGCGGTCTCGATCGTGCCGTTCGCCGCCAGGTGCGCGCTCCACGTGACGGGCAGCCGGATGCTCTTGAAGCCCTGCGCCTTCACGTTGTCCAGCAAGGCTTCCGTGATGCGCGGGTTGCCCCACGACGTCTCGTCGCTGCCGGTGGAGTCGAGCGTGTTGCCGAGGTTCCAGCCCGGCTGCATCGCCGCGACCTGGGCCATCGCACTACGGGCTCGTATCTCCGCGGACGCCGGCGTGACGCCGGCTGCGATCACCGCGAAAACCACCGAACCGATGAGCCAGCGGATCGACCGCCCACCAACGAATGATCGCGACATGAACGAAAACTGGCACGGCGTCTCACACCCGTCAAGACACCCTGCCGGAAATCGATGCGCTTCGACGAATTGAACCGCCGAATCGTCGAACAACGCCGCAACAATCCAAACGTCCAACGCCTTTGACATCACGACATCGACGTCGATTCGACCAATTGCCCGTATCGACGAACGAGCCCTAGCCTCGCCACATGCGGCGATTCAAACGTTTCAAGAGCTGTGCCGCGATCGTGGCCGCACTCACCGCGATCGCGCCGCAGACAGCCCACGCCGAACCGGTGGCCCAAGCGGGCACCGCCTACTACGTCGACGCGGCGGCCGGCAACGACTCGGCGTCCGGGCTCGACAGCACCCGCGCGTGGCGCACCCTCGCCCGCGTGAACAGCACGACCTTCCAGCCGGGCGACCGGATCCTGCTGCGCGCGGGTGGCCGCTGGACCGGCCAGCTGTGGCCCAAGGGGTCCGGCACCGCCGCCACTCCCATCACGATCGACCGCTACGGCACCGGCGCCGCCCCGCGCGTCGACGGTGCCGGGCAGGTGGCCGACGCGGTCCGGCTGTCCAACCAGCAGTTCTGGACGATCCGCGGCCTGGAGGTGACCAACCAGGCCCCGGCCACCGGCACTCCCGGCCAGAACCTGAAGGACCTGCGCGGCATCCACGTCACCGGCGACCGCGGCGGGCGGCTGGAGGGTTTCGTCGTCGACGGTGTGCACGTGCACGACGTGACCGGAGAGGTCAACTGGATCAGCGGTGACACCGCGGGCAACAAGCCCGGCATCAACTTCAAGATGGGCTGGGACCGCTCCAAGAAGACCGGTGGCATCGTCTTCGACACCGGCGTCCCCAACCCGGCGGCACCTCCGTCCACCCCGACGACGTTGCACGGCATCACGGTCCAGAACTCCGTCATCGCCAACACCTCGTTCGCCGGCATCGTCGTGAAGCAGTACACCGGCGACCTGCCCGGCGCGGTCGCGACCGGCTGGGGCACCCGGACCAAGGCCGACGACCCGAAGTTCGCCCCGCACACCAACGTCTTCATCCGCGGCAACCACATCAGCCACCCGAACACCGAGTACGGCTGCAACGGCATGTACATCACCAACGTGCGACACGCGGTCATCGAGCGCAACGTCGTGAACCGCACCGGCACGTCCGGCATCGAGACCTACTTCGCCGACGACGTGACGATCCAGTTCAACGAGGTGTCCGAGACCAAGCAGCGCGCGGGCGGCGCGGACTCCAACGGCATCGACCCGGACAAGGGCACGACCAAGCAGGTCGTCCAGTACAACTACACCCACGACAACGGCGACGGCATCCTGTTGTGCCAGTTCGTCTTCGGCGACGTCGTGGTGCGCTACAACGTGATCGCCCGCAACACCCGCTACCAGATCTACCTGCACTCGGACAAAGCAGCACGCGCCTCGGTCTACAACAACACCATCTACAACACCCGCAGCAACTACGCGATCTACGGCTACGGCTCGAGCCTGCAGTCGACCTACGACATCACCAACAACGTCGTCTACTCCACCGTGGCGAACGCGGCGATCACCACCAGCCCGACCGTGCGCTACCGCAACAACCTCTACGGTGGCGCCACCCTGCCGGTCCCGGGCGACGACACCAGTGCGGTCAGGGGCGATCCCCTGTTCGTCGCGTCTCTCGGCCAGGGCACCGGCACCCCGCAGTCCGGACCACGGCTCGACCTCGCGTACGCGCTGAAGGTGCGCTCCGGCTCACCCGCGATCAACACCGGAACGCAGATCAGCAACCCCGGCAGCCGTGACTTCGCCGGAACTCCTCTGTATCAAGGCAAACCCGACATCGGAGCGTTCGAGTCGTAGTAGTCCACATCAGACACACCCTGCCGTCTGGAGACTGTTGTGCGGAAACGAATTCTGACCGTGGTCGCGCTCGCCGTCCTGCCGTTCGTCGCCGGTGCCGCTCCGGCGTCGGCGGAGCGAGCCGACTGCGTCCCTGCCGCGAAGACCGTCGCGGGCGCCGCCGCGCCGGTGAAGGTCTGGCTCGCCGGCGACTCGACGATGGCCAACCCGCAGTCCACTTGCCCGGTGGGCTGGGGCAGCCAGTTCGACGCGTTGTTCAACAACGACGTCACCGTGGTGAACAGCGCGGTCGGAGGCCGAAGCATCCAGACCTGGTTGTACGAGTCCAACGTGAAGAGCACGAAGGACTCGGCGGGTGAATGCGTCGTGACTCCCAAGACGTTCCACCAACGATGGCTGAACATGCTCAACCCCACCAGCGGGATGAAGGCCGGCGACTACCTGATGATCCAGTTCGGGATCAACGACGGTGACCGCAACTGCCCCCGGCACGTGGGTTCCGCCCGGTACAAGGAACTCCTCTCCCTGATGGCCAAGGCCGCCAAGGACCGCGGCGTCACCCCGATCTTCCTGACCCCCGTCTCGGCGATCAGGTGCAGCGGCAACTCCGCCGTCGGCACCCGAGGCTTCCTCACCGAGACGACCGACGCGGCCCGAGCCAGTGGTGTCACCGTCATCGACCTGCACAAGCTGAGCTACACGCTCTACAACACGCTCAAGCTGTGCCCCAACGACGGTGACTACACCAAGGGCCCGGTCGGCGCCTTCTTCTGCAACGACCACACCCACTTCGAGGCGGCCGGTGCCAGGCAGATCGCCGGGGTCGTCGCGAAAGCCCTGCGCGACCAGCGAATCCCCCTCTCCGGTTACCTCAAGTGAGCTGACGTGCGGTGGTTGCCCAATGCCACCAGGCTGACCGGCGCCAGCTCACCGGGTTCGGTCGCGACCACCGCCAGCACGATCGTGTTCGACCTGCGCAGCACCCCGGTGGGAACCACGAAGTCCCGCTGGGGTGCTCCGGTCATGTAGTGACCCACGTTCCAGCCGTTGACGAACACGAACGCCCGGTACTTCCGGTCGGGCTGTTCACCGAACCGCACCGCCACCGGCACGTCCTGGTCCTCCGGCAGGTCGAGCCCGAACGTGGTGCGGTACCAGGAGACCCCGGCCGGCATCGAGGCCGGCGGTTGCGACCACCGCCCACCACTGCCCGGCAGGTGCCAGCCGGCCAGCTCGCCGTACAAGCCGCCAGTGTTCAGCGAGCCGCGTTCGACGTCGTCGTACCGCGAACCCCGGATCTGCCAGGAGATCCGCGCGTCGCCGACCGTCACGCCGTACAAACCGCGTGGCTGCTTGAACCTCACGTCGTCGGCGGTCCAGTTGTCGTTGTGGCCCATGTTCGTCACGAGCACCGACAACGTGGCCGTGCTGCCCGGCTTCAGCAGACCGTCCGGAATCGCGAAGTCGCCGCGGCCCGGATCGGGGTTGACCGGCTCGGCGTCAGCCTCGGTGCCACCCGCGGCCGAGCCTAGGTACCGACCGTTGAGCCACACCAGGTAGTTGCCCCGCCTGCCGGTGATCGCGTTGACCGACACTGTCTTCTCGGCACCGGCGGTGAACGTGCCGCGGTACCAGACGTTCCCGTGGTGGAACCCGTACTCGTCCGAGTACAGCACCGGCAGCGTCTTCGGCTTGATCGGGCTCGCGGTCGTGGTCTTGTCCGCGACTGTCCAGCCGGAGCCGGACGCGGGTGACTCGGCCCGGTACTGCCACTGCGACAACACCGGCAGGGTCACCGGACGTGGCCCGGCAAGCTTCCCGACGAGCGAGCCGCTCGCGGTCCGCCTGGCCGGGACGAGCCGACCACCCACCACGAGCCTGCTGACCGGTGCGAACGTCTCCACCTCGCCCGCCTCGTCCATGTCCGCCTCGAGTTCCAGCCGGCCACCGGAGATCGCCGCGGACCGGGCCAGCGACGTGCCGCGGACCAGCACCGGTCCCTTCGCCGTGTCCAGCCGCCAGAACTCGGCGGCGGTCTGGTCCGTGCCGAGCAGCAACAGCACCGGCGGGCGGCCGCCACCGGACACGAGCACCCTGGCCAGGCCGGAGTGGGTGTAGTCGAGCTTGAGGTCCTTGCCGTCGAACGAACTCCGCACCGCGCCGTCGAGAACCCGCACGCGGGGCTTCGAGGAGTACCTCAGGACCGTCGAGCCCTGTTCGCCTTCACGCCCGTACAGCACGGCGACGTCGCGGCCCTGCACGGTGACGTGGGTCAGGATCTCCGAGTTCGACCACACCAGGCGTTGCCCGCCCAGGTCGTACCCCGCCACGAGGATCTTGGCGTCCCTGCCGCCGACCCGCACCGGAACCTGGTGCGCACCGTCCGGAGTGGACCAGGCCAACGTCGTCGAGACGTCCGCCGAGGTCTTGCGGTCGGCGTGCCGGACGAGCACGAACTGCGTCCCGGTGTCCGGGTTCACCCGTGCCTGCGCGAACACCGCGGGGTCCGCGGACACGGGTGCCGGGCCGGGATCGGTCTTGGCGAGCGGCGCGACCGTGGTCATGAACAGGCCCTGGCGCTTGAACTCGTCGTACTTCGCGGTCAGGCCGCGGGACTCGGTGATCGCCGAGCCGTAGTCGTAGGAGGTGTAGACGTCGTTGGGTTGCGGCAGCCAGCCCCAGTTCGTGCCGCCGAAGGTCATGTAGTAGCCGAACATCGTGGCACCGCTGCCGATGACGTTGGACTTGTAGTACACCTTCATGAAGTCCGGGCCGGTGAGCTCGCGGCACCCCTCGTACCCGGCGTTGGCCCCGTCGATCGCCCCCGCCTGGTACTCGGCCGCGTAGACCGGGGCGTCGTCGCGCAGCCGCCGCGTGACGCCCTCACCCCACGCTCCCCAGGTGTCCGGGTTCTGACAGTCGAACCCGTTCGGGTAGTCGTCCACGCCGGGGATCTGCACCGCGCCCTGGCCGGACGACCAGTTCGCGAGATCCGCGTTGCAGCAGGCGTTGTGCGTGATCGGCACATCGATCCCGTCCGCTCGCGCCTTCTGCTGCAGCTGTTCCATGTACAGCGGGTCGACGTTGACCGCGTACTCGTTCTCCACGTTGTAGGCGATCACCGAGCCGCCTCGGGTGACCTGGTGCCGCGCCAGGATCGGGTTGATCCGGCTGAGCCACTCGCGATAGGCGGCGGTGTAGGTGGGATCGCTGGAACGGGCCCTGCCCTCCGTCGTTTTCAGCCACGCGGGCAGGCCACCGCCGGTCGTCTCGGCGTTGATGTACGGCCCCGGCCGCGCGACGACGTAGAGCCCGGTCTCCTCGGTCATCCGCAGCAACCGGTCGACGTCGCGCACGCCGGAGAAGTCGTACACACCGGGTGCCGGCGAGTGGTAACCCCAGTGGAAGTACAGCGAGACGCCGTTGAAGCCCGCTGCCTTGATCTTCTGCAGCACGTCGCGCCAGAGCTCGGGGCTGGGCAACCGGAAGTAGTGGAACTCTCCGGACCACAACAGCACTCGCTGACCGTCCACGGTCAGCGAGTACCTGTCGTAGGCCACGTCGTGGCGTTCGGAGGCGGCGGCCGGTGTGGCGGCCACGCCCAGCACCATCAGCAAGGCCAGCAGGGTTCTCAGCGTTCTCATCCGACGTCCTCGACGGTGAGAGCGTTGCCGGAGCCCGCGATCGGGTCACCGGCCGGGAACCGCACCTGCCACGCGGACGGCGGCGACTCGACCTGGATGTCGATCTGCGTGCCGTTCCGGCGCGTGTGGAACGTGGTGCCGGCGACCTCGGTGGTGATCGTGGCGCCGTCGGCGAGCTGGTGGAGCTGCAACGTGACGCCGTCGGCGTAGTCGTAGTCCGGGCGGTCGTCCACGGCACCGAGCGGGAGCACGGTGTTCGGCCGCACCAGCAGCGGCACGGTCAGGAAGTCGCAGGACATCGTTGTCCACCGGCCGCCGGGCACCTCGGCACCGGTGAAGAAGTCGGTCCAGGTGCCCTCCGGCACGTAGAACGACACCTCGCCGCCGTCGGAGAAGACCGGTGCCACCAGCAGGCTGTCGCCGAGCATGTACTGCCGTTCGAGGTGGGTGCACGCCGGATCGTCCGGGAACTCCAGCGCCATCGCCCGCATCATCGGCGTGCCCTCGGTGGCGGCCTGCAGCGCGGCGTGGTGCAGGTACGGCATCAGCCGGGCCTTGAGCTTGGCGAACACCCGCAGCACGTCGACGGCCTCCTCGTCGAACAGCCACGGCACCCGGTACGACGAGCTGCCGTGCAGGCGGCTGTGCGACGAGAGCAGGCCGAACGCGATCCACCGCTTGAACAACGCCGGACTCGGCGTGCCCTCGAACCCGCCGATGTCGTGACTCCAGTAGCCGAACCCGGACAGCCCCAGGGAAAGCCCGCCGCGCAGGCTCTCCGCCATGGCCTCGTAGGTCGACTCGCAGTCGCCGCCCCAGTGCACCGGGAACTGCTGCGACCCCGCGGTGGCGGCCCGGGCGAACACCACGGCCTCGCCGTCACCACGCCGTTTGCGCAGCACCTCGAAGACGGTCTTGTTGTAGAGGTAGGCGTAGTAGTTGTGCATCCGCTCGGGGTCGGAGCCGTCGAAGTACTCGACGTCGGTGGGGATGCGTTCGCCGAAGTCGGTCTTGAAGCAGTCCACGCCCTGGTCGAGCAGAGCGTCCAGTTTGGACGCGTACCACTCGCGGGCGGCCGGGTTGGTGAAGTCCACCAGGGCCATGCCCGGTTGCCAGAGGTCCCACTGCCACACGTCACCGTTGGGTCGCTTGAGCAGGTAGCCGCCCTCGACCCCTTCGGTGAACAGCGGTGATCGTTGCCCGACGTAGGGGTTGATCCAGACGGAGATCTTCAGGTCCCGTGACTTCAGCCGTTCCAGCATGCCGACCGGGTCGGGGAACGTGCGCGGGTCCCACTCGAAGTCGCACCAGTTGTACTCGCGCATCCAGAAGCAGTCGAAGTGGAACACGCTCATCGGCAGGTCGCGCTCGATCATGCCGTCGATGAAGCCCGACACCGTCTGCTCGTCGTACGACGTGGTGAAGGACGTCGACAACCACAGGCCGAACGACCACATCGGCGGCATCGTCGGCTTGCCGGTCAGCAACGTGTACTTGCGCAGGATCTCCTTGGGGCTCGGGCCGTAGATCACGAAGTACTCCAGCGACTGCCCCTCGACGCTGAACTGCACGCAGGACACCTTTTCCGAGGCGACCTCGAACGACACGTGGCCCGGATGGTTGACGAACACGCCGTAACCCGCGTTGGTCAGGTAGAACGGCACGTTCTTGTACGCCTGTTCGCTGCTCGTGCCGCCGTCCGCGTTCCAGATGTCCACCACCTGGCCGTTGCGCACCAACGGCCCGAAACGCTCGCCGAGCCCGTACACGACCTCGCCGACGCCGAGGCACAACTGGTCGCGGACGTAGTGCTTGCCGTCCAGCGTCAGGAAGCCCATGCCCTTGCCCTCGCTGGCGGTGAGCACCCGGTCGCCGGCGACGAACTCGACCTTCCAGTCGCGCCCGACCCTGACCTCCAGCTCGCCGGAGGTCAGGCTCTCGTCGGTGAGGTGCACGTACGGCTCCCCGGTGGCCAGCGGGAACTCGGGTTGCCTGCGCCGTTCGCCCTGGAAGTGCGTCAGGCTCACCCCGATCACGTCCGGCATGGGCGAGGAGAAGCGGACCGTCGCGACCGGGCCCTGCAACAGGTCGCCGCGGTGGCGGATCGGGCGGGTCGGTGCGTGCACCACCAACTCCCCCGCCGTGTGGGTGATGTCGTAGACCTCGACCGGATGCGCCGCCTTGACGCCGTCGCGCAGCAGCCAGTACCCGTTGCTGAATTTCATTCGACCGCTTTCGCCGTTCGAATTCGAATCGAATCGCTTCGATTCCCTTTTCCGAGATGAACGTTAGCGATAACGTGCCTGGTGAGGAAGCCCCGCCGATTCCCTGCATTCCTTTGGCGGAAGGAGATTTCCCCATGTTCTCGACCAGGTGGCGAGTGTGCGCGATCGCGGCCGTCTCGGCGCTGCTCGGTGGTGTTCCGGCGGCGCACGCGCAGCCGGGGATCCTGGCCTGCGGTGATCGGGCGTTCAACGCCGAGGCCGTGCTGAGCGGCAGCACGTGGACCGCCCGCAACGGCGGCCGGACCGTCTACACCGGAAGCGACATGAGGTCCGCCGTCCAGGCGGCGGTGAACAGCCTCAGCGCGGGACGCACCTCGAAGCAGTGGGTTCTGGTGCGCGGCAGCGGTTCGATGAGCGCGGGCTCGCGGATCTCGTTGCCCAGCTACACCGGCATCGACGTCTGCGGCACGATCAACGTGACCGGCACCGGTTCCGGCGACCAGGCCCCGATCTACTCCCGCGGCACCCGCGACGTCGAGGTCCGCTACCTCGGCCTCACCGGACGCCCGCTGTACGGGATCTTCATGCGCAACGTCGACAACCTGATCCTCGGCCAGATCGACATGAGACTGTCCGGCGGCCTCGGCGTGCGCATCGACAACCGCGGCAACACGAGCGTGCGCAGCCGCAACATCAGGATCGACAACGTCTTCGTCTCCGGCGCGGGCAGCCACGCCGTCGAGACGTACGGTGTGGACGGCCTCACCATCGGCACGGTGACGGCCCGCAACGTCGGCGAGTCCGGCTTGCTGCTCAACGACACCATCAACGCCACGGTCGGCACGGTGGACGCCGAGAACGCCGGCGCGGGCACCGGTTACGCGGCCTTCCGGACCGCCAACCGCAACGGGCGCGTCGGTTCCTCCTACCCGACCAACATCCGGGTCGGCACCGTCCGGGCCCGCGGCGGCGGCCGGGGCGTGTTCTGCGTGTCGGAGAGCGGCGGGCTCGTCATCGACCGGGTCGACCTGGCGAACACCGGCAACAACGCCGTCCTGATCGAGAACTGCTACAACGTGAACCTCGCGGCCCAGAGCGGCACCGTGACCGGCGGCGGGGAGATCCGGCTGGCGGCGCGCTCGGAGTTCCCGAACAACAGCGACATCACCGTCCAGAACCTGACGATCACCAACTCGTCGGTGCGCGAAAGCCCTTGCGGCACCAACACAACCTTCCGCAACCTCAAGCTGAACAACAGCACCTCGAACGTCTGCCCGTAACCGCCTGGTGCCCGTTCACCCACAAGGACCCCACCAGCCCCATCTTTGGACACGCGGGGACCTTTCGTTTCCTATGAGGACACGAAGCGTCCCCGCGTGCCGGTCGGCAACACGGGGGAGCTGCTTCGGTGCGGGGCGTCACGGTCAGCGGACGAAGACCGGGGGCTCGTCAGCCGCCAGGTCGTCCGGGAGGCGGAGGCCTGGCCGGCGCGGCACCAGCTCGGACTGCAGGACGATCGCCGCGGCCCCGATCGCCGGGGCCGACGCGGCCGAGGCCGACAACCGCACGGAGACCGGATGCGCGTCGCGGGCGATGAACGCGGTGTCCAGCTCGGCGCGCAGCACCGGCAGGTAGACCGAGCCCGCGATGGCGAAACTCGGGCCGGTCAGCACCAGCACCTCGAGGTCCAGCACGTTGGCCAGCGACCGCGCGGCCACCGCGATGTAGCGGGCGGACCGCTCCAGCAACGCCTGCGCGCGCCCGTTGCCCTGCCGGGCCGCCCTGCTGATCGCCGCGAAGTCCGTCGCGACCGGCGCCACGGCGCGGGTCCGGCCTCCCACCAGACCGGCCGCGCGGGTCAGGGACCGGTCGGCTCGCGCCTGCGCGACGACCGCGGCGGGACCGGCCAGCACCTCCAGGCACCCCGAACCGCCGCACCAGCACCGCGGTCCGTCGACGTCGAGGCACGTGTGGCCGATCGAGCCGGCGTGGCCGCTCGGGCCCCGGTGCGTGAAGCCGCCGAGCACGACGCCGGCGCCGAGGCCGGTGCCCATGTAGATCGCGGCGAACGTCGACGTGGCCCCGACGCCACCGGACCAGTGCTCGCCGATCGCCGCGGCGGTCGCGTCGTCGTCCAGCACTACCGGCAGCCCCGTCGCCAGCTCCAGTTCCCGGGCGAACGAGTCGTGCTCCGCCGGGCGGGCCGACACCAGGCCGAGGCCGAGGATTCGATCGCGTTCGACACCGACGCTCTCGATCAGCGCGCCGACCTCGCGGGCCATCCGGGCGGCCACGACCCCTGGCTCGTCGGTGCCGCTGCCCGCCCGCGAGATGCGCGCGACGACCGCGCCGCCGAGGTTCGTCAGCACGTACGTGATCCGCGCGTCGTCGAGGTGCACGCCGACGGCGTAGCGCGCGAAGTGGTTGAGCTGCAACATGACCCGGCGTTTGCCACCGGTGGACTCGGCGTGCCCGGTCTCGGCGACCAGCCCCTCGTCGAGCAGGCCGCGGACGACGGTGGAGATCGTTCCGCCGGTGAGGCCGGTGGCGTTGACCAGCCCCACGCGGCTGATCATGCCGGCCGCGCGGATCAGGTCCAGCACGGCTGCCCTGGTGCTGGCGTGGGTCACCCGCGCCGGTCCGCTCACTGCACTCCTCCGTCGAACGACGAATTGACCTCATCGACAAGTCGCACCCAGTAAAGCATCCCGAGCCGTTGACTTTCTTTGTTTAGTATCAGAAGAATCTCCGCCGCGAACCACCCAGTGACGGGGAGGACCAACGATGCTCAAGAAGATCTGCGCACTCGGTCTGGCGGTGGCCCTCGCGGGCACCGCGGCCTGCTCGGGATCGAGCGGGGGTGGTGGCAGCCGGGACACGCTCGTCGTCTACACCGGGCAGGCCGGCGACTTCCAGCTCAACTTCAACCCGTACTCCCCCACCCAGATCGAGGGGATCGGCACGATCTACGAGTCGCTGTTCTTCTTCAACATCGCCAAGGACCAGCCGCCGAAACCACTCCTGGGCACCGAGTTCAAGTGGAACGCGGACGGCACCGAGCTCGCGGTGACCCTGCGCGACAACGTGACCTGGGCCGACGGCGAGAAGTTCACCGCCGAGGACGTGAAGTTCACGCTCGACATGGTCGCCAAGACCCCGGCCATCAACAGGACCGGTTTCAAGGGCGTCACCACCGCCGTCGACGACACCCACGTCACCATCAAGTTCCCCGAACCGTCCTACATGGACGGACCGCAGGTGCTGGGCCAGCTCTGGATCATGCCCGAGCACATCTGGAAGAACTACGCCACGCCGGCGACCGAGGTGAACCAGAGCCCGGTCGGCACCGGCCCGTTCCAGCTCGGCGACTTCAAGGCGCAGTCGTTCACCCTCAAGTCCAACCCGAAGTACTGGGGCGGTGAGCCCGCGCTCAAACAGGTCAGGTACCTGTCGCTGTCCGGCAACCAGGCCGGTGTCGACGCGCTGAAGGCCGGGTCGATCGACTGGCAGACCGGCCCGATCCCGGACATCAAGGACATCGAGAAGAACTACCCCGGCTACAAGGCGATCACGTTGCCGCTCAACCAGGTCGCGCTGTTCAGCTGTTCCAACGCGCAGCTCGGGTGCCAGGGCGCGCAGACCGATCCGGCCGTGCGCAAGGCGATCTACTACGGCATGAACCGGACGCAGATCAACTCGCTGGCGTTCCAGAACGTCAACAGCGAGATGTCACCCGGTTTCACGCTGCAGCCGCGGGACTCGGCGCTGCTGTCGAACAAGCTCACCGACCGCATGGCGCCGATGGACGCGAACACCGCCAAGTCCGACCAGATCCTCACCTCCGCGGGCTACGCCAAGGGCGCGGACGGCATCTACGCCAAGGACGGCAAACCGCTGGCGCTCACGGTGAAGGTGGTCGCCGGTTGGACGGACTACATCACCACGCTCGAAACGCTGAGCCAGCAGCTGCTGAAGGTCGGCATCAAGATCACGCCGCAGCAGCTGTCGTGGAACGAGTGGGCCGACGCCCGTGGCCGCGGCCAGTACGAGCTGCTGATCGACTCGGTGGAACAGGGCCCCGCGCCGGACCCGTACTACACCTACAGCTACTTCTTCTCGACCGCGACGACGGCACCGGTGGGCCAGCCCGCGAACCCGAACTTCGCCCGGTTCAGCAACCCGATCGTGGACAACGCGTTGGTGGAGCTCAAGAAGACCGACCGCGGCAACCCCGCGCGGCAGCCGCACTACGACGCGATCCAGGTCGAGCTGGAGAAGTACATGCCGTACATCCCGGTGCTGACCGGCGGGATCCCGAGCGAGTACAACGACAAGGCCTTCACCGGCTGGCCCAGCAAGGACGACCTCTACGCGTTCCCCGCGGTGTGGAAGCGGCCCGACGCCTCCCAGGTGTACCTGAAGCTCAAGCCCGCCGGTAACTGACGATGGGCTATTACCTGCGCAAGCTCGCGTTCTACCTGACGGCGCTGTGGGCGGCGGTGACGCTGAACTTCGTCATCCCGCGGATGCTGCCGGGCAACCCGGTCGACATCCTGATGGCCAAGCTCCAGCAACGCGGCGGGAGCGTGGATCCCGCCGCCCGCACGGCCTACGAGACCCTGCTCGGCACGGGCGGGAAGGAGTCGTTCGCCACGGAGTACCTCGCGTACCTGGGCAACCTGCTGCGCGGCGAGCTCGGGGTGTCGGTCAGCGCGTTCCCGGCGAAGGTGTCGGACGTGATCGGCGACGCGTTGCCGTGGACGGTCGTCCTGGTCGGGCTCGCGACGCTGATCTCGTTCCTGCTCGGCGTCGGGCTCGGCGCGGTCGTCGGCTGGAAGCGCGGCACCTGGCTCGACTCGCTGGTGCCCGCGACCACGGTGCTGTCGGCGGTGCCGTACTTCTGGCTGGCGCTGATCCTGGTCGCGGCGCTCTCGTCGGGACTGGGCTGGTTTCCGCTGAACGGCGGCTACGACGTGGTCCTCGACCCCGGCTGGGATCCTGAGTTCATCGGCTCGGCGATCTACCACGGCACGTTGCCCGCACTGACGATCGTCATCTCGTCGATCGGCGGGTGGCTGCTCGGCATGCGCAACATGATGGTGTCGGCGATGTCGGAGGACTACGTGCTGACCGCGCGGGCCAAGGGCCTCACCGACAGCCGGATCATGGTCCGGTACGCGGCGCGCAACGCGGTGCTGCCGTCGGTCGCCGGGTTCGCGATCTCGCTCGGGTTCGTGGTGTCCGGCTCGATCGTCACCGAGCAGGTGTTCTCCTATCCCGGCATCGGGTCGAAGTTGCTGCAAGCAGTGCAGAACAACGACTACGCGCTGATGCAGGGGATCTTCCTGGTGATCACCATCGCGGTGCTCGGCGCCAACCTGGTCGTGGACCTGCTCTACGGGCTGATCGACGCCCGCACGAGGGATCGGAGCACCGTGTCATGACCTGGTCCGGAAAACTCGTGACCGGCCTCGGCCTGGCCGCGCTGATCGTCCTGTTCGGACTGTTCGGGCCGCTGTTCACCGGCGATCCCGCCACCATCAGGGACATCGGGCTCACCCCGCCCGGCGGTGAGCACCTGCTCGGCACCACCCTGACCGGCCAGGACGTCCTCGCGCAGCTCGCCCACGCCACCCGCGGCTCGCTGTGGATCGGCGTGCTGGTCGGCGTCATGGCCACCGTGCTGTCCGGCGTGTTCGGCATCGTCGGCGCCTACGCGGGCGGGGTCGTCGACGAGGCCTTCTCGTTGTTCTCCAACGTCATGCTGGTGATCCCGGGCCTGCCGCTGGTCATCGTGGTCGCCGGGTTCGTGCCGGCGGACCAGCGCGGCACGTGGACGATCTCGCTGGTGCTGGCGATCACCGGGTGGGCCGCGGCCGCACGGGTGCTGCGGGCGCAAACGCTGTCGTTGCGCAACAGGGACTACGTGGCCGCGGCACGGGTGTCCGGGGAGAGGACCTGGCGGGTGATCTGCGTGGAGATCCTGCCGAACCTGCTGCCGCTGCTGGCCTCGCAGTTCGTGTTCGCGGTCGTCCTGGCCATCCTCAGCGAGGCCGGGCTGTCGTTCCTCGGCCTCGGCGCGGCCAACTCGTCGACCCTCGGCACGATGCTCTACTACGCCCAGAACGGTTTCGCGCTGCAACGCGAAGCGTGGTGGTGGTTCGTGCCGCCCGGGCTGATCATCGCGTTGTTCGGCGGGGCACTGGCGCTGATCAACTTCAGCATCGACGAGATCATCAACCCGAAGCTGCGCGATCGGGCCCGGCGCAAGCGTGACGTGGTCGCCGCCACCGCGGAAGTCGCACCCGCGGAACCGGGCGCCGTGCTCACGGTCCGGAACCTGAACGTCGTGTACCAGGGTGACAATCCGGTGCACGCCGTCAAGGACGTGTCGCTGACGTTGCGGCGGGGCGAGATCCTGGGCCTCGCCGGAGAGTCCGGGTGCGGCAAGACCACGCTCGCCTACGCGATCAACCGCCTGCACCGGCCACCGGCGGAGGTGACGTCCGGCTCCGTCACGTTCGAGGACGTCGACGTGCTGGCGCTGGGACCGGAGGAGCTCAGGGAGTTCCGCTGGGTCCGGCTCTCCATGGTGTTCCAGGGTGCCATGAACTCGCTGAACCCGGTCACCCCGATCCGCGCCCAGCTGCAGGACGTCCTGCGCACCCATCGGCCCGGAATGTCCACTCCGGACCGTGAGCTGCGGTGTGCGGAGGTGCTGCGGCTCGTCGGCGTCGACCCGGCCAGGCTCGGCGCCTACCCGCACGAGCTGTCCGGCGGCATGCGGCAACGGGTGATGATCGCGATGGCCCTGCTGCTCGACCCGCAGGTGATGATCATGGACGAGCCCACCACGGCGCTCGACGTGCTGGTGCAGCGCGAGATCCTGAACGAGATCAAACGCTTGCGCGACGAGCTGGGGTTCGCGGTCGTGTTCATCACGCACGACCTGCCGTTGCTGCTGGAGCTGAGCGACCGGATCGCGGTGATGCGCGACGGCGAGGTCGTCGAGTACGCCGACGCCGAGGACCTGTACCTGCGGCCCCAGCACCCGTACACCCGTGAGCTGCTGGCCTCCTTCCCCAGTCTGACCGGCGAACCAGGAGCACTGACGCGGTGACGACACTCGAAGTGCGCAACCTGACCAAGAAGTTCCACGGCGTGCTCGCGGTGGACGACGTGTCGTTCACGCTCACGGCCGGCCGCACGGTGGCGCTGGTCGGTGCGTCCGGGTCCGGCAAGTCGACGATCGCCAGGATGATCGCCCGCCTGGTCCACCCCACCTCCGGGGAGATCCTGCTGACCGGGCCGGAGGGCGTTCCGTTGCCTCGGCGGAGCTATCGCGACCACGTGCAGATGATCTTCCAGGACCCGTTCGCCTCGCTCAACCCGTTCCACACCGTCGAACACCACCTCGCCCGGCCGTTGCGACTGCACGGCCGCAGCCGGACGGAGGTGCCCTCGCTGCTGGAACGGGTGAGCCTCAGTCCCGACCTCGCGCGCCGGCGGCCGCACGAGCTGTCCGGCGGCCAACGGCAACGGGTGGCGATCGCCCGCGCACTCGCTCCGGGCGCGCGGGTGATCATCGCTGACGAGCCGGTGTCCATGTTGGACGTCTCGATCCGGCTGGGAATCCTGAAACTCCTCGCCCGCCTGCAGCGCGAGGAGGACCTCGCCGTCCTCTACATCACCCACGACCTGGCCACCGCACGGCACTTCTCCGACGAGGTCCTGGTGATGCACCAGGGCAGGATCGTCGAACGCGGGCCGAGCGACGACGTGCTCGTGCGCCCCCAGGACCCGTACACCCGGCAGCTGGCCGCCGCCGCGCCCAACCCCGAAGCCCGCTTCCGCGAGGGAGGTCCGTCTTGATCCGTCAGTACCTGCACGACGGCTGGCAGCTGACCGCGACGACGAACGAGGTGCCGGACAACGTCCGCGGCAGGACCGTGCCCGCCACCGTGCCCGGCAGCACCCACCTCGACCTGCTGGCGTCCGGGCTGATCACCGACCCGTTCCTCGACCAGGCCGAGACCGAGCTGACCTGGATGCACCGCGCGGACTGGCGCTACCGCACCACGTTCCTCGCCACGGCGGTGGCGCCGGACGAGCGGGTCGACCTCGTGTTCGACGGCCTGGACACCCTGGCCGCGATCGAGCTCAACGGCCACCTGCTCGGCCACACCGCGAACATGCACCGGAGCTACCGCTTCGACGTCCGGCAGCACCTCGTCGACGGCGCCAACGACCTCGCGGTGGAGTTCTCCTCCGCCCTGACGCACGCCGAAAAGGTCGAGGCGGGGCTCGGGCCGCGCGCGCACGTCAACGCGCATCCGTTCAACATGATCCGCAAGATGGCGTGCAGCTTCGGCTGGGACTGGGGCCCGGACCTGCAGACCGCGGGCATCTGGCGGCCGGTCCGGCTGGAGCGCTGGCACACGGCCCGGCTCGCTCAGGTGCGCCCGGTCGTGACCGTCTTCCCCGACGGGACCGGGCACGTCGAGCTGCACGTCGACGTCGAGTGGGCCACGTCACCGGCCGAGAACCTGACCCTGGAGATCACCGTGGGCTCCCACGAGCACACGGTGACCGTCCCCGCCGGACAGACGACGGTGGTCGCCCACGTGAACGTCCCCGACGTCGAGTTGTGGTGGCCCACCGGGTACGGCCGGCAACCGCTCTACGACCTCGACGTCGTGCTGCGCAGTCGATCGGCTGTGGTGGACGGGGTGACCCGGCGGATCGGGTTCCGCACGATCACCGTCGACACCACACCCGACGAGATCGGCACGCCGTTCACCGTCGTGGTGAACTCCAAGCCCGTCTTCGTCAAGGGCGCCAACTGGATTCCCGACGACCACTTCCTCACTCGGATCACCCGCGAACGGCTGGCCCGGCGCGTCGACCAGGCCGTGGACGCGCACATCAACCTGTTGCGCGTGTGGGGTGGCGGGATCTACGAGTCCGACGACTTCTACGACGCGTGCGACGAACGCGGTGTGCTGGTGTGGCAGGACTTCCCGCTCGCGTGCGCCGCGTACCCGGAAGAAGAACCGGTGCGCGGCGAGTTGGAGGCCGAGGCCCGCGAGAACGTCGTCCGCCTGATGTCCCACGCCTCGCTGGCGCTGTGGAACGGCGGCAACGAGAACCTGTGGGGGTTCGCCGACTGGGGCTGGCCGGAGCAGCTCGAAGGCCGGACCTGGGGACTGGGTTACTACGACGACCTGCTGCCGCGGATCGTGGCCGAGCTCGACCCGGCCCGGTTCTACTGCCCCGGCAGCCCGTACAGCCCGGTGGAGGGCCTGCACCCGAACGACGAGAACCACGGCACCCGGCACGAGTGGCAGGTCTGGAACGAGATCGACTACACGCACTACCGCGACCACGTGCCGAGGTTCTGCTCGGAGTTCGGGTTCCAGGGCCCGCCGGCCTGGGCCACGCTCACCCGCTGGATCCACGACGAGCCGCTGAGCCCGGCCTCACCGGGCTTCCTGACCCACCAGAAGGCCGAGGACGGCAACGGCAAGCTCGACCGCGGCCTGGCGGCGCACCTGCCGGTCCCGCAACGGTTCCCGGACTGGCACTGGGCGACGCAGCTCAACCAGGCGCGGGCGGTGAGCTTCGGCGTCGAGCACTTCCGCTCCTGGTGGCCGCGCACGGCGGGCGCGGTCGTCTGGCAGCTCAACGACTGCTGGCCGGTCACGTCGTGGGCCGCGATCGACAGCGAGGAACGCCGCAAGCCGCTGTGGTACGGGCTGCGGCACGCGTTCGCGCCCCGGATCCTGACCTTCCAGCCCCGCGACGACAAGCTCGTGCTCGTCGCGGTGAACGACCACGACGAACCGTGGGACGCGCACATCACGCTCGACCGGCAGACGTTCCGAGGGGTGACGCTGCACCTGACTAGACTGCGGCGGACGGTTCCGCCCCGGTCCACTCTGGTGCTCACCCTGGACGAAGCGCTGGTGCAGCCGGTGCACGACGACGCGGAGGTGATGGTGGCGACGACCGCCGACGCGCGCACGATCCTGCCGTTCCGTCCGGACGCCGAGTTGTCGTACCACCCGGATCCCCTTGTCGCCCAGGCGGAAGCCGTGCCCGGCGGCTACGAGGTCGAGGTGCGAGCCAAGTCGTTCGCGCAGGACGTGGCACTCCTGGCGGACCGGGTCGCGCCCGACGCCGTGGTGGACGACATGCTCGTGCCGATGCTCGCCGGAGAGGTGCGCGTGTTCCACATCCGCACGGACGCCGTGGTCGATCCCGCGGCCTTCACCGATCCGCTGGTTCTGCGCTGTGCCAACGACCTCGGCGTGGTGCCCTGATGCGCGACCCCTCGACCGGCGCGGTCGGCCTCGTGCTGGCCCGGCCCGCACGGCTGCTGGGTGTCGAACCGTTCTTCATGGAGTTCATCGCCGGCATCGAGGAACGCCTCGCCGAGCGCGATCTCTCGGTGCTGCTGCACGTGGTGGCGGACCACGAGGCCGAGATCGCCGCCTACCGCCGCTGGGCGAGCCGAGGCCTGATCGACGCGACCGTCGTGGTCAACCCCGTCGTGGACGATCCACGCCCGGCGGTCCTCCAGGAACTCGGCCTGCCCGCCGTGGTGGTCGGTGACGCCCCGGACCTGCCCGCGGTCCGCACCGACCACGCCGGACCGATGACCGAGGCGCTCGGCCACCTGCTCGACCTGGGCCACCGCCGGATCGCCAGGGTCACCGGACCTTCCGCGCTCCAGCACACCCGTGCCCGCACCGCCGCGCTGCTCTCGGGCTGCGCGGCGGCCGGCGTCGACCCGGTGATCGTCGAGGGCGACTACTCGGAGGAGGCGGGTGCCAAGCTGACCACCTCGCTGCTGAACGGTCCGGAGCCGCCGACCGCGATCCTCTACGACAACGACGTGATGGCCGTGGCCGGACTCGCCGCGGCCGCTTCGCTCGGGATCGCGGTCCCGGCCGAGCTGAGCCTCGTGGCGTGGGACGACTCGACGTTGTGCCGCCTGGCCTCCCCCGCGCTCACGACGATGAGCGTGGACGTGCACCAGTTCGGCGTGTCCGTGGCGGAGTCGGTGCTCGAACGCATCGACGGTGTCCAGGTCACGCCGCGCTGGTCTCCCACCGCCCGTTATCTGCCGCGCGGCACCACGGCACCGCCCAGCTGATCAGACGGGAAAAACCCTCCACGACTGCGCCGCGGAGTTGTTGCACTGCCAGATCTGCATGGCGAGGCCCGCAGTGGACTGCCCACCCGGCACGTCGAGGCAGTGGGTGCTGGTGCCGGCGACCCGCGACCTGAGGATGACGGTGTCCGGCAGGTTGCGGCTCGCCTGGAACCGCTGGTTGCTGGTCCCCGCACAGGGCCATTGGATGACCGGCGTCCCGTTGGTGGCCGCTCCGAACGCGTCCATGCACTTCAGCGTGACCGCGTTGCGGAGCTGGAAGATGCGGTTGCCCCTGTCGATGAAGTCCCAGCGCTGGAACGGGTTGTCGGTGCAGGGCAGCTGGACGATCGGCACCCCGTCCGCCGTCGAGTTGCCTTCCGGCGTCAGGCACATGCCGCTGGCCGAACTCCGGACCGTCATGTCGAAGTGGTTGTCGGCCAATGCGGGTGCGGCGGTGCCGAGCAAGCCCAGGGCGGCGGCGGTCAGAGCGAACGCTGCCTTGGCGATCGGCTTTCTCATGGTGAGTACCTTCCGGTTGGACACGATTCGGTCGGCGCTCACGCTGGCAGAGCCCGTCGACAATCCGTCGACAGTCCACCGACGGCCTCAGGTGGCGATCTGGTACCTGCCGAGCACCATCTGGACCAGTTCGTCCGCGACCTCGTCCAGCCTCGCGTCGACCCACCCGACGACCCAGTCGTGCATCAGACCGTTGATGGTGCCGATGATGGCCGCCGCGGTGATCCGGTAGTTGCCGGGAGGGATCTCGCCGCGGTTGACCGCCTCCGCCGCGAGCCGGTTGATCAGCTCGACCCAGATGGCGCGGCGTTCGAGGCGCTGGCGGTCCATCCGGGGGCTGACGCCGACGACCTCGACGTAGGCGATGCGGGCGTGCCGCAGGTCGGCGCAGGCGCCCTGCACGTAGGCGTGCACCAACATCGGCAGCGACTCGGTCAGGGTCAGGTGCCCGAACGAGGGCAGCGCGGCGGCGACGGCCTTGCCCGCCACGTCGTTGACGTACAGGTGCAGGTCGGCCAGCAGATCTTCCAGGGTGCGGTACTCCTCGTAGAACTGCCGGCTGGAGAGCCCGGCGGCCTTGCACAGATCGCCCAGGCGGGTGCCCCGGTAGCCCAGCCCGGTGCCGAACAGCTCCAGGCCCGCCTCCTGGAAACGCCTGCGCCGCTCGCCCCGGCGCTCGGCCGCGTCCTTGCCCCCGTAGCGGCCCTCAGCTGGGGTGATCCTGCCCGCCAACACGCCTCCAGTGGATCTGCGCAGCGGATTTCCCCACTGGTCTTGTGGCTGGCATCACACCAGCCTACTATCCAGTAGCCAAGATCTGAACTTGACCAAGTTCAGATTTCCCCTGCGGCACGCGCCTTCCCCGTCGGCGCCCACCTCACTCGGAGATGCCATGTCCGACCCTGCTCGGAAAGCCAACGGAAACGCTCTCACGCGCCGTCGCATCACCCACGCCGTCGCCTCGGCGGCAGTGCTCGCCGCCTGCGTCACCGCGCCGGCCGCCTCCGCGGCCCCGCTGCGCGAAGTGATGTTCGTCGGCAACAACTGGGACGGCACCGCCGACGTCATCAAGTCCACCGGCGACTTCGCCAAGATCGGCCGGCTGAACGTCATCCCCGACAAGGACGCCCGCCTGACCGAGATCTACCTCAACCCGATCAAGCTGGCGTTCTTCCTCGGCATCCGGTCGGGCCCCGGCGAGGGCCACGACCAGTTCGTCGACGACATGTACGCCACCCCCGACGGCACGGCGATGGTCGTCTCGCGGCCCAGCTTCGCCGACGTCGTCTCCCTCGACCTCGCGACCGGGCAGATCAAGTGGCGGTTCCCGGTGTCGGGCTTCCGCTCCGACCACATGGCCGTCTCCCCCGACGGCACCAAGATCGCGGTCTCGGCGTCGACCTCCAACACCGTGCACGTGCTGGACATCAACACCGGTCAGCAGCTCGGTTCCTTCAAGGGCGGTGACAAGCCGCACGAGAACGTGTTCACCAACGGCGGCCGGTACCTCTGGAACATGTCGATCGGCGAGGTCAACAACAACTTCGACGCGCCCTGGCAGGACTTCATGAAGGGCGACCGGCACATCACGGTCGTCGACGCCAACACCTACCAGATCGTCCGCACCATCGACATGCGCAGCCGGCTGGACGCCTTCGGCCGCAAGGACCTCTCCAACGCCGTGCGGCCCGCGGTCTTCAGCCCGGACTACTCGAAGCTGTACTTCCAGGTGTCGTTCTTCAACGGCTTCATCGAGTACGACGTCGCCACCGACAAGGTCACGCGGGTCAAGACGCTGCCGAAGAACTCCAACACCAGCGACGACCGCACGACGTACGTCAACGACTCGCGCCACCACGGCCTGTCCATGAGCCCGGACGGCAGCAAGCTGTGCGTCGCCGGAACGATGGACGACTACGCCACCGTCGTCGACCGCAACACCCTGCAGGAAGGCCCGCTCGTCACGGCCTCCAAGCCGTACTGGGCCACGGTGAGCGGCGACGGCCGCTCGTGCGTCATCTCCGAGAGCGGCTCCGACCAGGTGACCGCGATCGACTTCGGCACCGGCCAGAAGGTGGCCTCCGTGCCCGTGGGTGACCACCCGCAACGCGTCCGCATCGCGCGCATCTCCGCGGACTGGACCGGCGCCAGGCGCTGATCACGGACCGGCCGTGGGGCGGACGCGCCTCCGCCCCACGGCCTACCAGCCCCAGCGCGACGCCGGTCGGAAATCCTGCCGCTGCGCTGTCCGCGGTGTCAGCTCGAGGAAGTGGAACGCGGGCAGCGGACCGGCACACGTCGCCACGACGTCGCCGAGCCCGGTGACCGCGTTCCGCACGGCCTCGACCCGATCCAGCCGCACGAGGAACGCGCGGATCTCCTCGGTGTGTTCCGGTGCGTCGACCAGAGCGACCGAACGCGCCATCGCCGCCACCGGCGCGAGCATCGAGTCGACCTGGTTCCGGCGCCACGCCACGATTTCCCGCGCGATCAGTTCGCCCTGCGCGATGGTGGAGGTCAGGTCGCCGCCCCGGCCGGTGAACGTTCCCTGGGCGTGGACCGCCCGAAGCGCGGTGTCCTCGTCGAACACCAACCGCACGTGCATCTCCGCCACGCCGTCGAGCCGTTCGAGATTGTGCCGCAACACCGACGTCCCCAGCGCGACCACGGCGGCGCGGGCCGCGGCCTCGTCCACCGCGGTCGTGCCGATCCGCAACGGCAGCACCGGTCCGCCCGGCAACAGCGCGCACAACCCGGCCAGGTGATCAGTTGCCTCCTGTTCGGTCAACCCGTGATCCGCACGCCGGTCGCTGACCACGACGGCGTACTCGTCCAGGCCCACCAACCTCAACGGCGAGCCCTCCGGCAGCCGGTGCCCCGCTCGCACCACGCCGTGCAGGAACAGGCTCACGACTGCGGCTCCTCCGCCGGGGCGGGTGCCGGCGTGACCATGGCGGGCGCGGGCGTGACCACGGCGGGCGCGGGCGTGACCACGGCGGGAGTGACCATGGCCGGCACGGCCGAGGCCAGCAGGCCGTAGGTGCCGCCGATGCCCTGTGCGGCGGGCGGCGCCGCCGCCAGACCGCGGCGGGTGGCCTCCAGCCGTTGCATCGCCTCCAGGTACCGGATGTAGGTGTCGACGCTCGCGATCACGACCTTGATGTCGATGCTCAGGATCTCGATGCCGATCAGCGAGACCTTCACCGACGCGTCGATCACGAGTCCCTTGTCCAGCAGGACGTTCAGCACGTCGGCGAGGCCGCCGGAGTTCGGGATGGCAGGAGCGGTCACGGTGATGTCCTCTCTTCGTGCGACAAGCTCGCGATGTCGACCGGAAGCCGGACACCGGACGTGTCGGGATCTCCGAGTGCTTCGCGCAACGCCGCGAACTGGCGTTGCAGCGAGATCAGCGCCTGACCGAGGTTCTCCACCTCCTGCGCGGTGAGGGTGCCCGCGTCCACCCGGCGCAGCGCCTGACGCTCGAGCAGTTCGCACACGATCTCCAGCACGGCCACCACGATCCGGCCCAGTCCGCGGCCCGCGTCCTGTGCGCTCATCGCCCGCCGCCGATGCCGATCAACAGCAACCTCAGGTCGAGCCGGATGAGTTCCACGCCCGCCAACGCGATCACGACGTCGCCGCGCACCACCGCGCCTCGGTGCACGACCCGGTCGAGCAGGTCGACCAGACTCGCGGTGCCGTGCTCAGGCATCGGCGAACTCCACCTTCGTGAACGAGTACGGCGGCCACGGCCCGGTGATCTCCACCGAGAGCCCCAGTTCCGCCGTCAGCCGGCCGAGTTCGGCGTGGAACTCCTCCTCGTGGCCGGCATCGACCAGATAGGCCCCTTCCAGCAGCAGATCACGGGTGAGGTCACGGCACACGCTCTCGTCCGCCCGGTCGCGCAGCGCCTGGTGCAACGTCGCGGCGGCACGACGGGCGAGGTCGGCGTCGACGAGCCGCTGCCGGCGAAGGGTCAGGTAGGCCGTACCGGACACGTCGTCCAGGTGCGCCGGTTCCCGTTGCGCCGCACGCACTTTGACTCCCCACTCCTGGCGCCCCTCGACTCGGCTCAGCCAGGCCGACACCTCCTCGTGGCGAGCGCTGAGCAGCCGCACGGCCGCGTCGACGCTGTCCAGGACGGTGCCGAACCGCAGCGGCAACACGGGTGCGTGCCGGAACACCGAGCGCACCACGGCGTCGTGGTAGCGGGCCAGCACGGCCAGCGGACTGTCCTCGGAGGGTTCCTCGAACTCGAGCCCGGCGAACCGCGCCAGCTCGACCTCGGCCACGACGAGAGCCAGTCCCCGATGGCCGATCAACCACGGCCCGGCGAGATCGACGGGCTGATCCCTGGTGATCGCGTAGGCGTACAGGCCGCGGCTCATCGTCGCTCTTCCTCCGCCGTCCGCCGCACCGTCCGCTCCAGCTCCGCGACGCGGTCGCGCAGCGCGGCGTTCTGCCGGGCGAGCTCGTTCGTCTCGTCGGCCCGTTCCACCGCTTTGGGGGTGAAGAACGGATCGTTGGTCCACCAGTCCATTCCCATCTCACGCGCGGTCTGCGCGGAAGCGATGAACAACCGCACCCGCAGTGTGAGCAGCTCGATGTCCACCACGCAGACGGCGATGTCCCCGACGATCACCACACCTTTGTCCAGGACGCGTTCCAACGTGTCGGCGAGCGAACCGGATCTGTTGTCCACGAAGAACCCATCCCGTCACATGTCGGTCGTTCCACGGGTGTAGCGCCGGAGCCGTTCACAACCGCACAGCTCACCGGCGGCGTCGACGTCGACGCGATAGGTCGCAATGATGCTGGTGGTGGCCGGAATTCGTTCGAGTTCGACGACGTCGACCAACACCGACCACCCGCCGTCCGGCACGGCTCGAATCCCCGAAACGGCTTCAGGGGTCCTGCCGATCAGAGCACTGAACTGCTCCGTTGCGACTCGAATTGCCAATACCGCGGTCAGTTTTTCAGGTTTTCCGGACGGCGAACTGTCATTCGAATCGTCGGCCACTCTCCCGATCTTAGGCACACCGGGGAGAACAGCAAAAGATCGAGCATTCAAATCAATCGAACATTGGTCCGTCCGCGCCAGTCCAATGGACGGTTCAGGGGCGCAGGCTTTCCTCGGCCCGCACGGCGGCGTCGATCACGGCCTCGCGGTCGTGCCGGGTGAACCTGCCGCGCCGCTGCCACTCCGCCGACACGTCCCGGACCCGCCGGACGAACCGGTCGTGGTTCGGGAACGGCGCCGCCTGCCAGACGCGGTCGAGGAACGAGAAGCCTTCGTCGTCCACCGTCTCGTTGGACACCGCGGAGTCGGCCGACCCGAACACCACGGTCGGCTCCAGCCGCTTGAAGTAGAGGTGGTGCGCGTCGTCCACGCCGATGTAGAGCGGCCGCAACGTGTGGCCGTGCGTGGTGAAGAAGTTGGGCTGCCCCAGCGGGCTGACCGCCGTGCGCAGGTCGCCGTCGAGCTTGAGGTGCCGGTAGAACGAGAACGTCCGCCAGGTCCGCGAGTCGTTCAACGCGGGCAGCACCAGCGGGCCGTACAGCAGGCTCTGCACGGCCGGGTCGTCCAGTGCCCGTTCGACCCGGAGGCTGAACGGCATCGTGATCTCGATCCGGTCGCCCGGCCACCAGAACCGGTTCAGGCTGAGATACGTGCCGGGCACGGCCTTCGCCTGCTGCACGACACCGTTGATCCGCACGGTGAAGCCCTTGCGGGCCCAGCCCGGCACCCTGAGCTTGATCTCCAGCCGGCCGCGCCCGGAGACGGTCAGCGTGCTCTTCTGCTCACGCGGGAAGTCCGTCTGCTGGGTGATCGTGAAGGCGTCCCACTTCAGGGTGGACGCGATGTAGAGGTTGACGTAAAGGGTCCCGCCGCCGGCCGACCGGAAGTAGATCGTGTCCTGGTACTTGGTGTGGTTCTCCAGCCCGGTGCCGCCGCAGCAGGTGCCGAGGTTGCCGAACCCCCTGGTGGCGCCGGGATGCGCCGGCAGGAAGTAGGTCACCAGCGGCTCGGCGTCGCTGTCCGCGTCCTGCCGCGAACCGAGGACGTGGTTCACCAGACCGCGTTCGTAGTAGTCCATGAACGCGGCGTCCGGCTGGTGGCAGAACAGGTTCCTGGTCAGCTTCAGGAGGTTGTAGGTGGAGCAGGTCTCGCCGCCGCCGCTGTCCGGTTCCGTCTCGGGCCGGGTCTGATAGGTCAGCGAGCGCGCGATGTCGCCGCGCGGCTGGAAGAGCTCCGCGTTGGTGTTGGCGGGATAGCCGTCGCCCGCCGCGTACTGGCCGCCGGCCGAGCCGTGGCTGAACATGCGGTGCGGCACCACCATGTGCCAGAAGTTCTCCGCCGCCGTGAAGTAGTCGCGTTCGGCGGTGTTCTGCTCGAAGACGCGCAGATAGCCGATGAACTGCGGCACGTGCTGGTTGACGTGGATACCTCGCAGCACATCGCGGTTCTCCACCGCCGCGGGGAACACCGTGCGGCGGTTGTCGAAGCACTTGGCCGTCGCGAGATAGCCGGCCCTGCGGTCGCGGTCGGGTTCGAGGGCGGCGAGATGGGCCATGTTCTCGTTCATGCCGCCGTACTCGCCGGCGATGTGCAGCGACCACATCCGGTTCAGCCGGTCCCGCTCCACTGTGGACAAACGGCTGCGCACCCAGTCGCCCACCTTGCGAGCGATCTCCAACGCCTGCGCGTTGCCCGCCAGGTGGTACGCGTCGAGCAGACCTCGCACGATCTTGTGCAGGGTGTAGTAGGGCGCCCAGATGCCGGCCCCGCTGTAGTTCGTGAACTCCTCCAGCCGGATGAACTGGGCCTCGGTGTACGCCGAGAGGAAGCCGGGGTGCCGCCGCCCGTCGGTGGCGCCGAAGAACTCGGCGTGGTTGCCCCGTCCCGACGAGTCCACGACGGACGGACCGGGGTTCTCGTCGAACCGGTACCACGCCACCAGGTCCGCGGTGCCCGCCGCGCCGGCGTTCTGCGCCACAGCCGCCACCTCGGCGGCGGTGAGAGCACGACCGAAGAGCTGGAACTCGTCGATGGTCGCGTTGAGGAACTTGATGTTGGCCTGCGGGAACTGGGCCCGGCCGAGCCAGTTCGCGGTGGTGTCGCCCAGGTCGGCCGGTCCGAGGCCGAGAGTGCCGGTACCGGCCGCCACTCCGTCGACGTAGATGGTGCCTGTGTTGCCCGCCTTGGTGACGGCAATGTGCGTCCACCGGCCGGCGACCAGCTGTGTCGTGGCGTCGACGCGTTGCTCACCGGCGCTGCCGCTGGTGGTGATCGCGAATCGCGGCCCACCGGTCGACGTGTGGGCGGTGAGGTACATCCGGACCTGTGCGTCGGCGGTGCTGTCACCGGGCCGGCCGAAGTCGAAGATCCGCGCGTCCGCGTCCCGCACCGCCAGGTTGACCCAGGTGGCCACGGTGAAGTCGGTCAGGCCCTTCGTGACGCCGGCGGGCACGGCGACGCGGTCCGCGTCGCCGGTGAGGTGCCCGTTCGGGGTGCCGGTCAGCCGCAGCGCGGTGCCCGACCGGCCGGGCACCCTGGGGGTCGGCTTGCGGGCTGCCTCGGCCAGCGCGTCCTGGCACTCGCCCAGCGCGGTGACCACGTAGTCGAGCTTGTCCTTGAAGATCCGCTCACCGGTGGAGGCGTAGGACTGCGCCAGCAGCGTCAGGAAGTGGCCGGTGTAGTGGCCGCGCAGGTTTCCGTCCGGGCTCTCCCAGCTGCCGATCGGTTCGGCGCCCCGGTGGTCCAGGCCCGCGTTGACGCGGAAACTGCGCAACATCCGGTCGGGGCCGCGCCGGTCGTCGCGAACGCCGCCTGCGACGCTCGGCCCGTACTCGCGGGCGAAGTGCAGCAGCCGGTCCCGTTTCTCCCGGAACACGCTGTCGCCGAGGGTCACCTGATCCAGCTCGAACGGCCGCACGGCCCAGCTGCGCGGACTGGGAAACCCCTGCGGCGTGGCCGAGTCCGCCTGCGCGGGAGCGGCGTGCGCCGGACCGGGAACCAGCGGAGCGGCGGCGGCCAGCGCACCGATCTGCAGGACGCGCCGCCGGGAGAGATCCTTGTCCATGCAGTCCCCCACCACCGTCGGCGTCAGATGCCATGTGAGGTGTGCAATTTTACTGACGGCCGGAATCGGCCGTCAACGACGCCGATCAGGGCAGGCGGCTACTCCGGCGGACGCCCCGCCCACTCGCGGCGGGTGTGGCCGAGGTGGGTGGTCATGAGCTTCTTCAGCTTCTTCGCGTCCCCCGCGGCGATCAGGTCGCACATCTCGACGTGCTCCTGGGCGCTGTCCACCAGCCGGCCGGACGCGACGAGCGCGGAGAGCCCGTAGAGCCGGGTCTGCGCGCGGAGGTCGGCGACGATCCGCACCAGCCTGGGATTCCCGGCGGCCGTGAGCAACCGCAGGTGGAACTCGCGGTCGGCGTTGATGTAGCTGACGAGGTCTCCCTCGGCCGCGGCGTCCACGATGGCGGCGGCGAGTCCGCGCAACGCGACCAGTTCCTCGTCCGTGACGTGCGGGACCGCCTCGGCGGTCGCGGTCGGTTCGAGCAGCTGGCGGATCTGGGTGATCTGGTCGAGGTCGGCCTCGGACAGGACGGTGACCCGGTAACCCTTGTTGCGGACCACTTCCACGAGCCCCTGCTGACCCAGGTCGAGCATCGCCTCGCGGACGGGGGTGGCGGAGATGCCGAACCGCTCGGCCAGACCGGCGGCGGAGTACAGCTCCCCCGGCCTCATCTCGCCGGAGACGATGGCCCCGCGCAACACGTTCGCGACCTCTTCGCGGACGCTCGGGCGGCGCGCGAAGGACGGCAGAGCGAGGTGCCGCGGTTCCGCCATCCGGTCCTCCCAGGTGCGACTCAACTCCCGAACCTCGAATCGTACGGCCTGCTTTGCCGTGACACGGCCAAGTCGGGTGTCGTATTTTACATGTCACCGTCCGTCGGCCTGCCCCGAAGGAGCGTGTGCGTGATGCGGTTGATCAGGGTTCTCGCCGTCCTCGCGCTCGTCGCCGGATCGGTGCCGGGCACCGCCGCCGCGAGCGCCCCTCGCTTCGAGGTCACTCCGATCGATCCCCAGCGCTGGCAGAACCAGTACGACATGACGTGGGCGGACTGGACGGACATCCCCGGCACGAAGTGGAACGACCCGAACGCCCGGCCGACTCAGCGCGGCCTGCGGATCGCCCTCGTCGCGGTCGACTTCCCCGACCAGTCGTTCGTGATCACCCAGCCTCGCGGCAGCGACCGGTTCGGCAACCCGCAGATCGACCCGATCCCGCGGTCGGACGTGCCGCGCTTCTACCGCGACTACTACACGGTCCCGAACCAGCACAACCACGGCCGCACGATCCACGAGTACTGGATGGAGCAGAGCCGCGGCCGACTCGGCGTCGGCCAGATGGACACCTTCGGCGCCTACCGGCTCCCCCGCTCGCTCTTCGAGTACGGCCTGAACGAGTGGGGCCAGACCGCGGCCTGCCCGAAAACCGCCACCTGCAACGGAAATCTCGACAACGACGCGGACACGGCGTGGAAGGCCGACCTCGCGTCGCGCGGCATCCCCTGCCCGGACAGCAAGTGCGGCTACGACGTCGTGCTGCGGGTCTACGCCGGTTACGACGAGACCAGCATCTGGCAGGAGTTCGGCGAGATGAAGTTCAACCGCAAGGAGGACATCCCCGACGAGTGGGGCCCGCCCGCGTCGATCGACCCGGACAACACGATGCCCAACTGGGCGCCCACCCGTTACGTCGAGTGGACCTCCTGGCGGGCCGCGGCGCAGCAGTGGGGACTGTCGTCCATCCGGCAGGCGGAGAGCTCGGGGACCATCACCCACGAGATGGCCCACTACTTCTTCAACATCGGGGACAACAACAACAATCCGTTCTCCGACCGGCAGAACCCTCCCAGCCCGTTCCACCGGGCGGGCTCCGCGCCGTGGGACATGATGGACCGCGGCTCGTTCAACGGTCCCGGTGGCCACCACATGCGCTGGGTCATCCCGCCGAACATGGGTGGCTGGGCACCCGCCGGACTGATGCTGCGCAACAGGATCCACGCCGGCATCGTGCCCGCAGGCAACGTCCTGGACCTCAGCCGCGAAGCCCTCGCCCGCACCGGACTCGTCGTCGACACCGTCACCGCCCGCGCCGTCGATCCGGGTCCCGGCCGGACGTCCGGCATCAAGATCCGCCTCGACGGAGCGGGACGGCCCGACCGCACACCGGACTGCGACCTCGGCACCGACCCGTTCTGCCACGGCAACACCGGCTGGGACCACTACACGCTCGAAGTCGTCGGCCGGATGGGGTTCGACTCGTTCACCCCGGACAACGGCGTCGTCATCGCCAAGAACAAGACCGGCGAGGGCAACACCTGCGGTTACAACTGCTTCAACTGGGTCGTCGACGCCAACCCGCGCGACATCGGGCTGGTCGACTTCCACCGCCCGGACGGCACCGCGGTCATGGCGTCCGTCGCCGACCACCGGCAGCTCAACGACGCCGCCTTCCACGCCGGCCTGAACTCCGGCTCGGCCTACGAGTGGGTCGACCGGGCGAACCGGCTGCACTTCTACGTCATCGGCGTCCAGCGCGACAGCCGCGGCGTCCTCTCCTACACCCTCGCGGTGCGCTCCCTCGACGGCTCCGGCCCCCAACGCCGCAACGTCAGGCTGGGCACTCCGACGATCAGCGGCCTGCAGTCCGGCCAGGCGGCGAAGTGCTCGTTCCCGCTCACCAACACCGGTCAGGCCGCCACGAACACCGGCGGCCATCCGAGTCCGGGCGCGACGGCCAAACTGGACAACGACGTCTACCGGCTCGCGGTGACGTCCAGCGGCCAGGGCTGGACCGCGCACCTGGACAACGCGCTGACCACCGCCGCGGCCGGTAGGACCGTCACCGTTCCCGTGTACGTCCTGCGGAACTCCGGTGCGGCACGCACCACCACGGTGACGCTGACCGCGAAGTCCGAGAGCGATCCCACCGCCACGCGTTCCCTCACCTGCACGGTCGGCGTCGGCGACACGGTCCCGAAACCGCCACGCGGCTGAGCCGGCCACCGCTGGCCATGAACGGCGCTTTCGTGGACCTCAGGTCCACGAAAGCGCCGTTCATGGCCAGCTCTGACAGGATCGGTGCATGGACGAGGGCACCAACATCGTGATGATCAACTCGGCCGGCGAGGTGCTGCTGTACCTCCGTGACGACAAGCCGACCATCAAGTTCCCGAACACGTGGTGCCTGCCCGGCGGGTACGTCGAGGAGGGCGAACAGCCGCACGAGTGCATCAGGCGCGAGATCGACGAGGAGATGGGCGTGCTGCTCGCCGAGCAGGCGGTGCGCCCCCTGGTCTCGGCCACGCGCTCGTACGGCGTCGAGCACACGTTCTGGACCGAGGTCGACCTGGACCTCGACCGGGTCGTGCTCACCGAGGGACAACGGCTGAGGTGGTTCACCAGGGCCGAGGTCGACGCGCACGAGCTGGGCTACGAGGACAACG
This sequence comes from Lentzea alba, assembly GCF_011067745.1. Taxonomy (GTDB): domain Bacteria; phylum Actinomycetota; class Actinomycetes; order Mycobacteriales; family Pseudonocardiaceae; genus Lentzea; species Lentzea alba. The sequence goes on along the minus strand of NZ_JAAMPJ010000003.1, from coordinate 616,225 downwards.
CGATCCTCACGGACTTCTTCGAGCGCCGTGATCGCGGCGACCTCGTGCCCAGCGGGTGAGCCGCTACTCCACCGAGCACTGCGCCCCGTTGAGCGTGAACGAGGAGGGCTCCGAGCCGGGGCGCTGCGAGTTCGCGTTGAAGCCGATCACCACCGACCCACCAGGTGCGATCTGCGGGTTGTAGTCGGCGTTCAGGGCGTTCATCGTCGGGCCGGCCTGCCGGGCCGTGGCGTTCCACATCTCCCGGACCACCTCGCCGCCTGCGAAGTTCCAGCGCAGCACCCAGCCGTTCGTCGCCTTCGTGCCGGTGTTGCGCAGGGTCACGTTCGCCTGGAAGCCGCCCGGCCACTGCTGGGTGACCTCGTAGGAGACCGCGCACGGCTTGGCAGGTTGCGGCGGCGTGGTGGTCGTCGTCGGTGCGGGAGGCGCCGGCGGCTGCGGAGCCTGGGCGGGAGGCGTGGTCGTCGGAGCCGGAGCGGGCGCCGAGGTGTCGGAGCCGTTGCACGGCGGGCCCCACATCCCGCGCTTGGCCGCGGTGGCCTCGGCCTGGGCGGCGATCAGCGGTCCGCCGTCGACGCCTTCCGGCCGCATCGCGCCCTGTTGGACGGCCAGCACCGCGTAGTCCGTGCCGTCCTCGAGCTCCAGGGTGATCTCGCCGGGCGCGAGGCCCGAGAACCGGACCGAGCTGGCCAGCAGGGTCTTCCGCGCGAACGCGAGCGCGGTGTCCGACCAGCAGGGAGCGGGTGCGGCGAGCGATGCGACGCGGACCTTCGACCCGTCGGCCAGCTCGATCGTGCGGCCGTCGATCACGTCCCGGACGACGGTGATCACGTTCTGCGGCGGCACCACCTCGTTGATCAACGAGGGTGGTTTCACCGGGGTTCGAGTGGACGGTGGCGCGTCCGGCGGGTCAGCCGAGCAGGCTCCGCTGAGCAGAACCAACATCACCACAAGGTGCTTGCGCGCCACCGTCACTCCCGACTATCTACCTGAAACAGAAACCGCGGTCCAGCGCTGGTTCGCACCGGAAGTCGCGTGGTACAAACCGATTCGCGCACCGTCCTCACGCGATTCGCCGACCACGTCGAGCAGCGCTCCGGTGGCGGCGTTGACGAACGTCCAGCTGCCGTCGCCGGTGGACGACAGCACCCACCTGGCTGCTGGACTGTCGGTGGAGATCAGCGTCGCGTTACCGTCCACGGCGGCGATCCGCTGTCCGGTGGCGGTGTTCACCACGGCGAACTGCACGTCGTTGCCGTAGCCGCCGGTCTTGCGCTCCAGCCGCCACACCTGGTTCTTCGCCTGTGCGTCGGTCGTGCGCTGCACCAGCGAGGTGCCGGACGGCGCGAGGGACTTGTCGCTCTGCGCACCGGTCAGCCGGTAGGTGCCGTTCAGCGCCTCGGCGCGGTTCAGGCCGCTCACGCCGGACACGTCGAACGTCACCACGGACTTGGCGGGCACGGAGAGCGTGGCCTTGCGGTCCTTCACCTTCACCGGGGCGCCCTTGACCAGCGCACCGAACTTGTCGGTCACGATCGGGCGCACCGAGGCGTTCGGCCGCACCGACCCGAACGCGGAGAGGTCCAGCGTCACGGCCTGCGGCTGCTCGGACTGGTTCAGGTGCACCACGGTCTTCAGCTCGGTGTTGCGCACCGCCGCCAGGTCCGTCTTGGTGTTGACCTTGATCATCCGGTCGCCCGGCTTGACGAAGTGGGTGAAGTTCCGCAGCGTGTGGAACTTGGAGTTGACCCGCGCGGGGCAGGTCGCGAGCGTGTCCTGCGGGCCGCAGTTGAACGGGATCTGGACGACGCCCCAGTTCATGCCGTTCGGCGTCTCGCCGCCGGGCTTCATGTTGTCGTAGTCCTCGATCGCCTGCCACAGCAGCCACGCGCGCGGCTCGAGCTCACGGACGTCGTCGATCACCCGCGCGGCGATGCCCAGCCCGGAGTCCATCGCGGTGAAGTCCTGCGAGTTGCCCCACGAGCCGTCGACCTCGCTCATCCACAGCGGCTTGTCCGCGGCCTTGGCGATGTCCCGGGCGGACGTGCGGCGGTCCTGGCCGTAGGTGTGCACGTTCAGCTGGCCGACCTGCCCGCGCACCGAGGCCGGGTAGCCCGCCCAGTCGTCGGCGAAGATGCCGGGGTTGGTCTCGTCCGGCGCGGAGACGACCGCCTTCAACCGCTTGGCGCGCAACGCTTCCGCCACCGCGGGCACGACCTTGGCCTGCAGCGCCGGGCTCATGTGCGCGCCCTCCTGCCGGCCACCCGTCGGGTTGCCGTCCGGGCCGAGCTTGGTGCTCCAGTACGGGGTGTTGGGCTCGTTGAACGGGTCGAGCGTCGCGAACTTGATGCCGTGCGCGCGCTCCATCTCCGCGGTCGCCTGCGTCAGGTACGCGGCGAAGTCCTTGATGCGGTCCTCGCGCAGCTGGTCCGCGGTGGCGTCGAAACCACCGGACACGTAACCGCTGACGGTCTGGAACCACGGCGGCGAGTTGCTGAACGCCTCCCACTTGGTGACGTCGGACTTGATCCGGTCGACCCACCAGCGCTGGTTCGGGTCCGCCGAGGGGTCGAAGTACCGCGGGTCGCCGGCCTTCCACCAGTCGGTGTCGGTGCGCTTGGTGCCCGCGGGCGCCTTCCACCAGCCGGGCACATCGGCACCGGCGCGCAGGTACTCCGGCACGTCCGGCGCGTTGCCGCCGCCGATGTTGTAGCGGGCGATGTTGAGGTTCAGCCCGTCCTCTCCGAACAGCAGCTCCGCGAGCTGGTTGCGGATCTCGTCGGGGTAGCCACCCGTGGCGTGCGCGAACCACACCAGGCTCGTGCCCCAGCCCTGAAACGGTTCTTGCTGATAGGTCGGATCCGGCCGCACGGTCACGGACTCCACAGCGGCGGCGACAGGGACGCCTCCGAAGACCACTGTGGACAGCGTGAGCGCCGAAGCGGCGAGAAAGGCAGGGAATCTGGTCATCGGTTCTCCGTTGAACGGGCGATGTTCACGCTAACAACTACCGAGGACCGTACAGGTGCGTCAAGGCCTGCCGAGCGGTGGCGCGTCCGCTCGGCAGGCCCCTGGGACGCTCACCCCCGAGGAGAGGCGGGCCCCGATCGCTCGAACCCGAGGAGAGTTACTTGAGCGAGCAGGTGGCGAAACGTTCCAGTCCTTCCGGCTTGGCCGCAACGCGGCCGATCGCCGTTTCGATCCGGTTCAGCGCCGCGACGCGCTTGTCCTTCAGCGGGCCGAGAATCGCGTTCTGAACGAAGTTCGGTCCACCCTGACCGGCCGACGTGCGCAGCCGCTCGTTCGCCTCGGCCTGCTGCTTGCCGAGGTTCGCGAGCTCCCTGTCCACTTCGGCCTTGGCCTGCGCGGGCACGTTCTGCACCACGGGCAGCGGGCACTCGATCGTCTTCCCCGACGCCGACGACCCGGTGCCGGCACCGTTGTTGTTGCCGGCGTTGTTTCCGGCGTTGCCGTTGTTGTTTCCGGCGTTGCCGTTGTTGTTGCCGGCGTTGGCGTTGTTGTTGCCGTTGTTGCCAGATCCTTGCGCGGGCGCCGCGGCCACTGCGGGTGCCGTGCCGACGCCGCAGGGCGCGAACCTTTCCAAACCTTCAGGTTTCGCGGCAACCCGCCCGATCGCGGTCTCGATCCGGTTCAGCGCCGCGACCCGCTTGTCCTTCAGCGGACCGACGATCGCGTTCTGCACGAAGTTCGGGCCGCCCTGACCCGCCGACGTGCGCAGCCGGTTGTTCGCCTCGGCGATCTGCTTGTCCAGATTGGCCAGTTCGCGCTGCACCTCGGCCTGCGCCTGAGCAGGCACCGCGACGCCTATGACCGGCGTCGGGCAGGCGATCGACTGACCAGCGGTGTTGTTGTTCTCCCCGGCAGCGAACGCGGCGATCGCGCCCCCGGTCGTCAAGGTCGCGGCGATGGCGACTCCGGCGACGAGCACCCGCTTGCGCCGCTCCGGTTTTGCATGTGCTCTCGACATGTTCGAACCCTCACGAATCGGTGGACCAAAATGTGCCGGCACAGCGGGATACGGACCGGGACGGTCAAGGGTTCAACTACTTGTGAGCGTTCACAGCGGGTGGCATGCTGGCCGTCTCGTCACGCAGACCCGCACCTGCGCAGATTTTGGGGACAGCCATGCCATCGGGGCACAGAGTCGTGCACGAACAACTTCGTTTGAGAGTCCAGGGAGTGAACCTCGACGTCGCCGCGATCCGCCGCGACGGTGACGGCGAGCCGATCGTGTTCCTGCACGGTTTCGGCACGAGCAAGGAGGACTTCACCGACATCACGCAGCGTCACGAGTTCACCGGGCGCGCATTCCTCGCCTACGACGCACCGGGGTGCGGCGCCACGGAGTGCGCCGATCTCGGGGCGATCGACGTGCCGTTCCTGGTGGACACCGCACGGACGGTGCTCGATCGAGCGGGCATCGGCCGCTACCACCTCGTCGGGCACTCGCTCGGAGGACTGACCGCGCTCCTGCTCGCACACCGCGAACCGGGCCGGGTGCTCAGCTTCGTCAACATCAAGGGCACGCTCGCGCCCGAGGACTGCGCGCCGACCAGGCAGTTGCTGGCCCACCAGGGACCCGGCGACGTCTTCGACCGGTTCGTCGCGAACCTCCGCCACGTGCAGGGCTACTCGAGCGGCCTCTACATGGCGAACATGCCGTACAAGGTCCGCCGCGGCGCCGTGCACGGCATCTTCCGGTCCGTGGTCGAGCTCGCCGACCACGGAAACCTGCTGCACAAGTTCCTCGCACTCCCCTTCCCGAAGATGTACCTCTACGGGGAGGAGTGCGCGTCACTGTCCTATCTGCCGTCGCTGGACGCGAACGGGGTGGAGCTCGCGGAGATCCCGCACAGCGGGCACCTTCCGCTCTACTCCAACCCCGTCGCGACCTGGAAGCGGATCGCCGCGTTCTACGCGGGCGACCTCAGTCAGCGCATTCCCGCTGCCAGGCGGTGGTAGGCGGCGTTCCAGCGCAACCGGTCACCGAACTGGTCGGGGGTGGTCGCCGAGTCGATCAGCACCAGTTCGGTGGCCGCCATGGTGGCGAAGTCCCGCAACGTCTCCGGCGCGACCGCCTGCGTCAGCACCGTGTGGTGCGGGCCGCCCGCGGTGAGCCAGCACTCCGCCGACGTCGAGAGCGACGGCGCCGGCTTCCACACCGCCCGTGCGACGGGCAGCTTCGGCAGCGGCTCGTCCGGACCGACCACCTCGATCTCGTTGGCCACCAACCGGAAGCGGTCGCCCAGGTCGGCCAGGCCGATCACCACCGCGTCACCGGGGGCCGCGTCGAACACCAGGCGCACCGGGTCCTCCCGGTCGCCGATGTCGAGCCGGTGGATCTCGCACGACGGCACGCCGTCCGCGATCGTCGGGCACACCTCCAGCATGTGCGCGCCCAGCACCTTCGGCGTGCCCGGTCCGAAGTGGTAGGTGTAGTCCTCCATGAACGACGTGCCGCGGCCCGTTCCGGCGCCCATCACCTTCACCGCGGCGAGCAGCGCGGAGGTCTTCCAGTCGCCCTCGCCGCCGAAGCCGTAGCCGTCGGCCATCAGCCGCTGCACCGCGAGGCCCGGCAGCTGCCGCAACCCGCCCAGGTCCTGGAAGTTCGTCGTGAACGCGCCGAACCCACCGGTGTCCAGGAAGGACCGCAGGCCGATCTCGATGCGGGCGGCGTAGCGCAGTGAGTCGTGCCGTTCCGCGCCGCGCGCCAGTTCGGGCGCGAGCCGGTAGGCCTCCGCGTAGTCGGCGACCAGCAGGTCGACGTCGGCGTCCGCCACCGCGTCCACGGCCTCGACGAGGTCGTTGACGCCGTAGGTGTTGACCGAGACGCCGAACCGCAGTTCCGCCTCGACCTTGTCGCCCTCGGTCACCGCGACGTCCCGCATGTTGTCGCCGAACCGGGCCAGCTTCAGCGAACGCAGGTGTGCGAAGCCGGCCGCCGCGCGAGCCCAGCCGTCGATGCGCTCGGCCAGGTGCGGGTCGCTCGCGTGGCCCGCGACCGTCTTGCGCGCCACCCCGATCCGCGTCTGCACGTAGGCGAACTCGCGGTCGCCGTGCGCTGCCTGGTTGAGGTTCATGAAGTCCATGTCGATCGTGGACCACGGCAGTGCCTCGTTGAGCTGCGTGTGCAGGTGCAGCAACGGCTTGCGCAGCAGGTCGAGCCCGGTGATCCACATCTTCGCCGGCGAGAACGTGTGCATCCACGCGATCACGCCGACGCACGACGGGTCGACGTTGGCCTCCTGCATGACGGCGCGGATCGCGCCCGCGTCGGTCAGCACCGGCTTCCAGACGATCTCCGTGCTGATCCGGCCGGAGTCGGTGAGCATCCGCTGGATCTGCTGGGACTGAGCCGCGACCTGGTCGAGGGTCTCCGGCCCGTAGAGGTGCTGGCTGCCCGTGAGGAACCAGATCTGGGGCTTGTCCGCCATGTGTTCCCTACCTTCTTGGCTCACTGGCCGTAAACGTTCTGGTAGCGCTCGTACAGCGCGTCGACGTGCTGCTGGTCGATCACTTCGGCCTTGCCGAGCTGGAGTGCGAAGTGGACGGTCCGCGCCACGTCCTCCAGCATCACGGCGGACTTCACCGCCGACTTCGCGGTCGGGCCGACCGTGAACGGTCCGTGGTTGCGCATCAGCACCGCGCGGGACCTGCTGGACTTGAGCGTCTCCACGATGCCCTGGCCGATCGAGTCGTCACCGATCAACGCGAACGGGCCGACCGGGATGTCCCCGCCGAACTCGTCCGCGATCATCGTCAGCACGCACGGGATCGGCTCACCACGCGCCGCCCACGCTGTGGCGTAAGGGGAATGCGTGTGCACGACACCGTTCACCTCGGGCATGTGCCGGTACACGTAGGCGTGCGCGGCGGTGTCCGACGAGGGCGCGAAGTCGCCCTCCACCAGGTTGCCGTGCAGGTCGGTCACGACCATCGCTTCCGGACCGAGCTCGTCGTAGGACACACCGGACGGTTTGATGACCATCAGGTCGTGACCGGGCACCCGTGCGGAGACGTTGCCCGCGGTCCAGATCACCAGCTCGTACTTGGTCAGCTCGCGGTGCAGGTCGGCGACCGTGCGGCGCAGCTCTGCCGTGGCGGACATCAGTTCTTCTTCCCTTCCAGCGCGTCACGACGGAACTTGCGCAGCCGGCGCATGACATCGTTGCCACCCCGACCGAAGTGATCGTGCAGCTCCTGGTACTCGAGGAACAGCCGTTCGTAGGCGTCGACGTTCTCCGGAATCGGCTGGAAGACGTGCCGCTGCACCGATCCCATGGCACCGGCGGCCTCGCGGATGTCGGCGAACGCGCCTGCCGCGACCGCCGCGTGCATCGCCGAGCCGAGCGCCGGTCCCTGCGCGGAACCGATGACGGACAACGGGAGGTTGGTGACGTCGGAGTAGATCTGCATCAGCAGCTTGTTCTTGATGAGCCCGCCCGCGATCACCAGCTCGGTCACCGGCACGCCCGAGTCGGTGAACGCGTCCACGATCACCCTGGTGCCGAACGCGGTGGCCTCCAGCAGCGCGCGGTAGACGTCCTCGGCGCGAGTGGCGAGCGTCTGGCCGAGGACCACACCGGACAGTTCGTGGTCGACCAGCACGGACCTGTTGCCGCTGTGCCAGTCGAGCGCGATCAGCCCGTGCTCCCCCACCGCCTGCGTGGCCGACAGTTCGGTGAGCAGCTCGTGCACGGTGAGCCCACGTTCGCGCGCCTGCTCGTGGTAGGCGGGCGGCACCTGGTTCTTCACGAACCACGCGAAGATGTCACCGACACCGCTCTGCCCGGCCTCGTAACCCCAGAGGCCGGCGACGATCCCGCCGTCGACGACGCCGCACATGCCCGGCACCTCGCGCAGCACGTCGCCGCTCATCACGTGGCACGTGGAGGTGCCCATGATCGCGACCATCTGGCCGGGCTCCACAGCCTGCGCGGCCGGGGCGGTGACGTGCGCGTCGACGTTGCCGACGCTCACCGCGATCCCCTGCGGCAGCCCGGTCCACGCCGCGGCTTCCGCGGTGAGGGTGCCAGCCGAGCCGGCGAGCGGCGACAGCGGGTGGTCGAGCTTGTCGGCGACGAACTTCGCGAACGCCGGGTTGAGCGCGGCGAGGAACTCCTCGCTCGGATACGCGCCGTCCTGGTGGATGCCCTTGTAGCCGGCGGTGCACGCGTTGCGGGTGTACTCGCCGGTGAGCTGCCAGACGATCCAGTCGGCGGCCTCGACCCAGTGGGCCATCGCCTCGTAGACCTCGGGCGCCTCCTCCAGGACCTGCAGGCCCTTGGCGAACTCCCACTCCGACGAGATCAGCCCGCCGTAGCGCGGCAGCCACGCCTCCTTGCGTTGCGCCGCAAGGTCGTTGATGCGGTCGGCCTGAGGTTGGGCAGCGTGGTGGCGCCACAGCTTGATGTAGGCGTGCGGGTTGTCCGCGAACTCCGGCAGCTCGCACAACGGCGTGCCGTCGGTGGTCACCGGCACCATCGTGCACGCGGTGAAGTCGGTGCCGATCCCGATCACCAGCTCGGGCGCGACCCCGGCCGCCTCGACTGCCTGCGGGACAGCGGTCCGCAGCACGTCGACGTAGTCGGACGGCACCTGCAGCGCCCACTCGGGTGGCAGGGCCTTGCCCGACCTGGGCAGCGCACGGTCCACTACACCGTGGCTGTAGTCGTGCACCGCGGTGCCGAGCTCGGCGCCGTCCCGCACGCGGACGACCACCGCGCGACCGGACAGGGTGCCGAAGTCGACGCCCACCACACAGGCGTCGGGATGGATCGTCTTGTCAGTCACGCCCTGAGTGTTATCGCTAACATTCCGCCCGTCAAGATGCGCGCCGAACGTCGTGAAACCCGTGATGAACCGCGTGATGCGCAGCAGAGTGAACGCACGACAAAACACCCGGTCGGCGGATCGCCTCACGGCCCCTGGGCCGCCGCCCGCCAGATCACCGTTCGAGTGAGGCGCCGCCGCCCCCAGCACGCTCCGCAGTCCCCACCCCGCCTGCCGACGGGTACGCGGGGCCCTTTCGTCCGCTCCAGTAGTACGCGGGGTCCCCGCGTACCCAAAAAAGAGGCTGGTGGGGTTTGTGTGAGTGAACGAGCGCCACCGTCCACACAGGCCCAGCACCGCCGCGAGCGACACGACACGACCCGCGCCCGTCTCCGCGAACGCACCGGACCCCGGTCGGCGGCGTGCCGCCCGGGGTCCGGGGTGTTCGCGGGTCAGGCCGGGAACGCCACGCTCTCCCGTCGCACCAGCACCGGCGCGACGGTCCTTCTCGACGTGGTGGACTCGCCCTCGACGACCTGTTCGAGCAGCAGCCCGAGCGTTTCCCGCGCCACCGCGGCGAAGTCCGGGCGGACCGTGGTGAGCGGCGGGATGAAGTAGGCCGCCTCCGGCACGTCGTCGAACCCGACCACGCTGACGTCGTGCGGCACCCGGCGGCCCCGCTCGTGCATGGCGCGCAGCACGCCGAGCGCGAGGTGGTCGTTGGATGCGAACACGGCCGTTACCTCGGGCATCCGGGCCAGCATCTGCCCGGCCTTGTACCCGGCGGCGGCACTCCAATCAGCTGCCACCACCGGCGGCACCTCGGCGCTCACCGCTTCCAGTGCCCGCCGCCAGCCCTCGACGCGACCGGCCGCGTCGAACCAGTCCTGCGGGCCCGAGACGTGCCAGACGGTCTGGTGCCCCGCCTCCAGCAGGTGGGTGGTGGCCTCGTACGCGCCGGCAGCCTGGTCGACGGTGACCAGTGGCGTCCGGCGGTCCGGGTCACCGTCCACAGTCACCAGCGGCAGACCGGCGGGCACGTCGGCGAGCGCGTCGGCGGCCGAGGCGTTCGGCGCTATCACCACGATCCCGGCCACGCGTTGGTCCCGATGGCGTTCGACGGCGGCCGCTATCGACTCGCGATCGAGCACCTTCACCCGGCCGACGCTCACCGCGAACCCGGCCTCGCCCGCCGCCTCCTCGAAGGCGGACAGCAGGGAGGCCGGGCCGTACAGCGTGGAGTTCTGCGCCACCACGCCGATCAGCTGCGTCTTGCCGGTGACCAACGCCCGTGCCGCCCGGTTGGGCCGGTAGCCCAGTTCCTTGATGGCGGCGCGGACCCGCAGGCGGGTCTGCTCACGGACGTTCGGGTGGTCGTTGAGGACACGCGAAACCGTCTGGTGGGACACCCCGGCGAGGCGGGCGACGTCGGTCATCGCGGGGTCGCGCTGGGTCTTCTGATCCACTGACGGGCTCCGATCCTTTGGTCTAGACCGAGATGTTAGCGATCACATGTGTCGGCCTCGTTGCAGCGCACCCATTGTGACGGCTATTCGAGCCGGAACGTCGCACGTCGGCGCGCGTCGCGGTCATTGCCCGGGCTGGCGATCACCAGTCTGCCCCGATCGTGGATGAGATAAGAGTTTGCTCCAACATTCAACGAAATCGCCTTGTTGTCAGCGAGTCCCGGCACCCGGTTGAAGCTCGTCGCACGGCCATAGGCGTCCGTGTCCTCGTACGGGTCGATACGGATCGCGTCACCGTCCACCCGCACGTAACGGTCGGGGAAGTTCACCGACTGCAGCGCGACCGTGCCGGACCCCAGAAAGCCCGGCACGAAGCGGAACTGCGAGTCGGCCAGCTCGCGGACGTTGCCGTCGACCCGCAGCCGGTACTCGTAGTGCCGTACATAAAGGCCGTCCAACGTGGCCAGCCGCACGATCGGTCCGCCCTTGCCGACCGGGACGCCGAAACTCGGTGTGCCGTCGTCGTTCCAGTACAACCGCTGCACGCGGGTGTGCCGGTTCGGGTCGAACAGCGGATCACCGCTGATGTCGCGGTAGTCGCGGGCGTGGTAGACGAGCACGTCCACCGAACCGACCGTGGTGAACGAGTTGTGTCCCGGCCCGTACTGCGACGTCGGCGCGTTCGTCGTGAAGATCGGGTTCGGCGACTTGGTCCACGACCGGGCGTCGAGCAGGTTCGCGTTCTCGTCGGCCGTCAGCAGACCCATGCAGTACCGGGCGTCGGTGGCGCTCGCGGAGAACGTGACGAACACCCGGCCGTTGCGGATCAGCACCGCCGGCCCCTCGTTCACCCGGAAACCCTGCACCTCCCACGACGCGGTGGGCGTCGCGATGCGGACGGGCGCGGTCTTCAACGCGAGCGGCGAGGCCATCTCCGCGATGTAGAGGTTGGTGCCGGACCCGACCGCGGGATCGTTCTGCGCCCACAAGAAGTAGCGCTTCCCGCGGTGCGCGAACGTCGTCGCGTCGAGCGTGAAGGTGTCCAGGTGCGTCACGATCTGGCCCCGCAACACCCAGCCGTCCGCCCGCGGGTCGGCGTTGGACGACTCCAGGACGTAGGTGCGGATGCGGAACGGCTCGTCCTTGTCCCCGGCGGCGAAGTAGACGTACCACTTGCCGTCGATGCGGTGCAGTTCGGGCGCCCAGATGTAGCCGCCCATCTTGCCCGAGGTGGGCCGGCGCCAGATCGTCCGTTCCCGCGCGGCGCTCAGACCGTCCAGCGTGGACGCGCCGCGCACGACGATCCGGTCGTACTCCGGCACGGACCCGGTCAGGTAGTACATGCCGTCGGTCGGCGGCGTGATGAACGGGTCGGCGCGCTGCTCGACGAGCGGGCTGCGGGTCGGCAGTTCGGCAGACGGTTCCGGCGCGGCCACGACAGGGGCGGAGGCCGCGAGGGACATCGTGCCGGTGGCGGCGAGCACGCCGCCCGCGCCCAGCAGCAGGGATCTGCGGTCGATCACTTGCGGCTCCTGTCCTTGACGCGGAAGACCGTGATGGAGTTCGGCGGGAACGTGTGGGTGAACGCGGTGCGCACGCTGATCTGCGACGTGCGCGGCTTGATCGGCTGGGTGAACTCGGTGTTCACGTCGTCGGGACGTCCCTGCAGCACGGTGACCTTGGCGGTCGACGCCACCGGCAGGCCCAGGTCGATGCTGGTGCGGGCGGCGTTGTCCTGGGCGTTGACGACCTTGACGATCAGCTCGCCCGTCGCGTTGTCCCTGGTCACGACCTGTCGAAACGGTTCAACGCGCGAGTCGTCGGTGAACTCGCCCCACTTCTGGCCGTCGAGGAACAGCTCCACGTGACGTCCGCGCACGTCGACGCGCACGTCGTAGGTGCGGCCCGTTTCGATGCTGGTGTTGTTGCTCATCAGCGTGCTCTTGCCGCCCGCCACGGCCTTCTCCACGGCCGACTGGGTGTTGTTCCAGCCGCCGAGGTTCCACCAGTAGAAGTTGCCGGTGTCCTTCAGGCCGAACGCGACGAGGAAGCCCTCCCGCCCGGACTGCTTGGTCGCCTTGAGGTTGAGCGTGTAGTCGCGCCAGTCCTTCGAGCCCGCGGTGACGAGGGTGTTCTCGGCGGCGGCGTCGGACTGGACGTAGGCGCCGTTCACGACGTTCCAGACACCCTTGTCGCCCTTGGTCCACTGGGCGTCGGTGCCGGAGAAGTCGTCGCTGAACAGCTGCTGACCGGCCGCGCTGGTGACCTTCACGTCGTCGTACGAAGCCGCGGTGGCCCACGTCGAGAGGCCGATCGCACCCGTGATCGGGCCCTGGGTGGACGGCGTGGCCGAGGCGGTGCTGGGCACGACCTGGTCACCCACGTTGTTCATGAACAGCTTCTGCGTCTCGTAGCTCGCCGAGCCCCACGACGCGTGGTTGTTGAACCAGATCATGTCCGGCTTCCACTGCACGTAGTCCTCGTTGGACAGCAGCGGCGCGTAGGAGGCGAGCTTCACGACGTCGGCGTTGCGTTCGAGGCCGGTCATGTACGCGGCTTCGCTGAGCGCGTTGAAGTACTTGTTGTCCAGAGAGGCGTACTCACCGAGGAACACCTTGGGACCGTTGCGGTCGTAGGAGTCGTATCGGTTGTTGTTCTCCAGGAACCACGACGGGCTGTTGTAGTAGTGCTCGTCGACCATCTTCACGCCGGCCTGCTTGTTGAGCTGCCACAGCCGGTCGAACGTGCCGCCGGTGTCGTCCGGGCCGGAGTTGCCGACGACGGTGATGTCCGGGTACTTGGCGTTGATCGCCTTGCGGAACTCGGTGAAGCGGGCGAAGTACTCGTCCGGCAGGTTCTCCTCGTTGCCGACGGCGAGGTGGGTCAGCTTGAACGGCTTGGGGTGGCCCATCTCGGCGCGCTTGCGGCCCCAGGTGGAATCGGCGGGCCCGTTGGCGAACTCGATCAGGTCGAGCGTGTCCTGGATGTGCCGCTGCAGCAACGCGGGGTCGTTCGTGGCGCGGTTCTGGCCGCAGCCGGTGACCAGCGCGGGCACGACGGGCAGCGGCATGGCGCCCATGTCCTCGCTGAACTGGAAGTACTCGTAGTAGCCGAGGCCGTAGGACTGGTTGTAGCCCCAGAAGTTCCAGTTCGTGGCGCGCTGCTCGACCGGGCCGATCGTGTCCTTCCACTGGTACGAACGGCGGCGCTCGTAGTTCGGCGCGTCGTAGCCGTAGTGGCTGCCGGTGTTGACCAGGCAGCCGCCGGGGAAGCGGACGAAGCCGGGCTTCAGGGCGGCGATCTTCTCGGCGAGGTCGCGGCGCAGGCCGTGGCCTTTGTAGGTGTCCTGCGGCATCAGCGAGATCATGTCGAGGCGCAGGGTTCCGGTGCCGCCGCCGGTGACCAGCAGCCGGCCGGTGGTGGTGGACTTCTTCGCCCGGACGCTGCCGGTGTAGCGGGTCCAGCCGTCACCCTTGACCTGGACCTTCACCGCGTCGCCGAGCGGGTTCCCGGCGGGGTCGGTGATGGTGGCGGTGAGGGGGACGCCGCTCTGGTCGGTGCGCGCCCAGACGGAGAAGTCGTAACGCTGCCCCTCCTTGACGGCGATGCCGCTGTTGTAGCCCGAATTGATGACGCCGGCGGGCAGGCCGAGCTTGAGGTAACGGCGGTTGCGCTCGTTCATCCGGCCGTCGTCGTCGATCACGTCTACGGTGCCGCTGTGCGGCGCCCACGCAGTCAGGCCGGTGTAGGCCGCGTTGTCGGCCTTGTCGTACTCGAACGAGCGGTTCTGGACGAGCTCGGCGTAGAGGCCACCGTCGGCGGCCCGGTTGATGTCCTCGAAGAAGACGCCGTACATGGTGTCGTCGATCGACGCGCCCTTCTTCGAGGCGTCGACCTTCAGGGTGTAGTCGGTCTCAGCCGCCGCTCCCGAACCGGGAACGGCGGCGAGCAGGGAGGCCGCGAGTGCGGCGGACAACAGAACGTGCCTCGGGGACATGGGGTTGAGCTCCCGGCGTTCGCAGGTGTTCGCAGCAAAAGTGAGCGCTAACATACGGCCGCCACCAGATCAGGTCAACGCTCACAAGTCGTTATGGTTGAAGCCTTGACGGGGCTGTTGTGAGCGTTCACTCTTGTCCACCTGACAGCCGCGGACTCGCGGCCAAGCTCCGCGACACCGTAGTCACCTCGGAGGAACTCCTGTGCTGAAGAAGATCACGACAGCCGCCAGCGTGATCGCGCTGTTCGCGCTGACTGCTTGTGGCTCTGGCTCGGGCGGTGGCACCGCCACGTCCGGCGACACCATCACCATGGGCTTCGCCCAGGTGGGCGCCGAGAGCGGTTGGCGCACCGCGAACACCAAGTCGGTCCAGGACGAGGCCAAGGCCGCCGGGATCGACCTGAAGTTCTCCGACGCTCAGCAGAAGCAGGAGAACCAGATCAAGGCGATCCGCACCTACATCCAGCAGAAGGTCAGCGTGATCGCGTTCAGCCCGGTCGTCGAGACCGGCTGGGACACCGTGCTGCTGGAGGCCAAGCGCGCCAACATCCCGGTCATCCTCACCGACCGCGCGATCGACTCGGACGACACGTCGCTGTACAAGACGTTCCTCGGTTCGGACTTCGTCGAAGAGGGCCGCAAGGCCGGCGACTGGATGGTCGCCAACGCCACCGGTCCGACGAACGTCGTGGAGCTGCAGGGCACCACCGGCGCCGCGCCCGCGATCGACCGCAAGAAGGGCTTCGAGGAGAAGATCGCCTCCAAGCCGGACATCAAGATCGTCGCCTCGCAGACCGGCGACTTCACCCGGTCCGGCGGCAAGCAGGTCATGGAGGCCTTCCTCAAGTCCCAGCCGAAGATCGACGTCGTCTACGCGCACAACGACGACATGGGTCTGGGTGCGATCGAGGCGATCAAGGCCGCCGGCAAGGTGCCCGGCAAGGACATCAAGATCATCACCGTGGACGCGGTGAAGGACGGCATGACGGCGCTGGCCAACGGTGAGATCAACTTCATCGTCGAGTGCAACCCGTTGCTGGGCAAGCAGTTGATGGACCTCGCGAAGAAGGTCGTCAAGGGCGAGCAGGTGCCGGCGCGGGTCGTGACCGAAGAGGGCACGTTCACGCAGGAGCAGGCCAAGGCCGCACTCCCCAACCGTCAGTACTGATTCCGTTCACAGACTGCGGGGCCCGTCACCCTCTCACCCATACCGGTGACGGGTCCCGCACCCCAAGCGACGAAGGCTCCCGCCATGACCGAGTCACCGCCGCCTGTCGTCGAAATGCGAGGCATCAGCCTCGCATTTCCTGGCGTGAAGGCGTTGCAGGACGTCGACTTCCGGCTGTTCCCCGGCGAAGTGCACGCTCTGATGGGCGAGAACGGCGCCGGCAAGTCCACCCTGATCAAGACGCTGACCGGCGTGCACACCCCCGACAGCGGCTCGGTGCTGCTGGCGGGAGACGCCGTCGCGTTCTCCTCCCCCGGCGAAGCCCAGCAGGCGGGCATCAGCACGGTGTACCAGGAGGTCAACCTCTGCGCGAACCTCACGGTCGCGGAGAACATCCTGCTGGGCCGTGAACCCCGCAAGTTCGGCGGCATCGACTTCCGGGCGATGCGCGCGAAGGCCGCCGAGGTGCTGGCCCGCATCGGCGTGCACATCGACCCCGCGTCCGTGCTGGAGTCGCACCCGATCGCCGTGCAGCAGCTCGTCGCGATCGCGCGCGCGATCGCCGTCGACTGCCGCGTCCTGGTGCTCGACGAACCGACGTCCAGCCTGGACGCGGGCGAGGTCGCCGAGCTGTTCCGGATCATGCGCGTGCTGCGCGACGAGGGCGTCGCGATCCTGTTCGTCTCGCACTTCCTGGACCAGATCTACGAGATCTCCGACCGGATGACGGTGCTGCGCAACGGAGCCCTGGTCGGCGAGCACCTGACCGCGGAGATGGACCGGCGGGCGCTGATCTCCGCCATGATCGGCCGCGAGCTGGGCACGCTGGAGGCGATCGAGGACGCGAGCGAGCGTCGAGACGCTTCCGGACCGGTGCTCGTGCACGCGGAGGGCCTCGGCCGGCGTGGCGCCATCGCGCCGTTCGACCTCGACATCCGCGCGGGTGAGGTGGTCGGGCTGGCAGGCCTGCTCGGGTCCGGCCGCACCGAGATGGCGCGGCTGCTGTTCGGCGCCGACAAGGCCGACTCCGGCCGGTTGCTCGTCGACGGCACACCGCTGCACCTGCGCGGACCGCGATCGGCGATCGCGGCCGGGATCGCGTTCTGCTCGGAGGACCGCAAGGGCGAAGGGCTCGTCGCGGACCTGAGCATCCGCGACAACCTGGTGCTGGCCATGCAGGCCGCCCGCGGGTGGAGCCGCCCGGTGCCGCGCAAGGTCAAGGACAGCCTGGTCGAGAAGTACCTGGCGGCGCTGGACATCCGGCCCGCGAACCCGGACGCCCTGGTGCGCACCCTGTCGGGCGGCAACCAGCAGAAGGTGTTGCTGGCCCGCTGGCTGGTGACCGAACCGCGGCTGCTGATCCTGGACGAACCGACGCGCGGCATCGACATCGGCGCGAAGGCGCAGATCCAGCAGCTCGTCACGAACCTCGCCGCGGAAGGAACAGCGGTGCTGTTCATCTCGGCGGAACTGGAGGAGGTCGTGCGCATCGCCGACCGGATCGTCGTGCTGCGCGACCGGCACAAGATCGCCGAACTGGACGGTGGCGCGAGCATCGACGAGGTCGTCGGGCTCATCGCCGGCGAACAGGTCGCGGAGAGGACGGCGTCGTGAAGAACCGCCTGCTCTGGCCACTGATCGCGCTCGCCGCGCTGCTGGTGCTCAACCTCGTCGTCACCCCGTCGTTCTTCGCGCTGCGCATCCAGGACGGCCACCTCTACGGCGGCCTGGTCGACGTGCTCAAGAACGGCGCGCCGACCCTGCTGATCGCGCTGGGCATGACCCTGGTCATCGCCACCCGCGGCATCGACCTCTCGGTCGGCGCGGTCGCGGCCATCGCCGGTGCGGTCACGTGTGTCCACATCGGAACGTCCGGGGACGCGGGCACGGCGTTCGCCGGCATGGCGATCGCGCTGGTGCTGTGCGCGGTGCTGGGCCTGTGGAACGGTTTCCTCGTCGCCGGCCTCGGCATCCAGCCCATCGTCGCCACGCTGGTGCTGATGACCGCCGGTCGCGGTGTCGCCATGCTGGTGACCGAGGGCCAGATCATCACGGTCAACAACGACCCCTTCCGGCAGGTCGGCGCCGGGTTCCTGATCCTGCCGATCTCCATCCTGATCAGCCTCGCCGTGCTCGGTCTGGTGGCTCTCGCCACCCGCAAGACCGCGCTGGGCATGCTCATCGAAGCGGTGGGCGTGAACCCCGAGGCGTCCAGGCTGGCCGGCGTGCGGTCCCGGACGATCATCTGGACCGTGTACGTGTTCGCCGCGGTGTGCGCGGGCATCGCGGGTCTGATGATCAGCTCGAACGTCAGCGCCGCCGACGCCAACAACGCCGGGCTGTGGATCGAGATGGACGCGATCCTGGCCGTGGTCATCGGCGGCACCTCGCTCGCCGGCGGCCGCTACTCCCTCACCGGCACGCTGCTCGGCGCGCTGATCATCCAGACCCTCACCACGACCGTCTACACGATCGGCGTGGCACCCGAGGTCACGCTGGTGTTCAAGGCGATCGTCGTGATCACCGTGTGCCTGGTCCAGGCGCCGAAGGCCCGTGCCGCGCTCAGCTTCCGCTCCCGAAAGGTGGCAGTCTCATGACCGCTCTCACCCAGCGGGTGTCCCAGCGGGTGCCGGCGCGGTTCCTCCCCGTCCTCGCGACCGTCGTGCTGTTCGTGCTCACGTTCGGCGTCGGCTCGGCGAGCTACGACGGCTTCGCGTCCGGGCAGATCATCGCGAACCTGTTCATCGACAACGCGTTCCTGATCGTGCTCGCCACCGGCATGACGTTCGTGATCCTCAGCGGCGGCATCGACCTGTCCGTCGGATCGGTCGTCGCGCTGTCCACCATGGTCACCGCGGCCGGTCTGCGCGCGGGCTGGCCGGTCCCGCTCGTGGTCGTCGCGGTGCTGGTCATCGGCAGCACCCTCGGCCTGCTGATGGGGCTGGTGATCCACAAGTTCGACATCCAGCCGTTCATCGTGACGCTCGCCGGCATGTTCCTCGCCCGCGGCCTGTGCTTCCTGATCAGCGTGGAGTCGGTGTCCATCAAGGACAGCACGTTCCGCGACATCGCCACCGCCGTGATCGAGCTGCCCGGCGGCGTCACGATCACCTACAACGTCGTGATCGCGCTCGTGGTCGTGCTCGTCGCGCTCTACGTCCTGCACCGCACCAGGTTCGGCCGGTCCGTCTACGCGGTGGGCGGCAACGAGCAGTCAGCACTGCTGATGGGCCTCAAGACCTCGCGGGCCAAGGTCGGCGTGTACGTGATCAGCGGCTTCTGCTCGGCGCTGGCCGGGCTGCTGTTCAGCCTCTACATGCTGTCCGGCTACGGCCTGCACGCCGTCGGCATGGAGCTCGAGGCGATCGCGGCCGTCGTCATCGGCGGCACCCTGCTCGCGGGCGGCGTCGGTTACGTCCTCGGCTCGCTGGTCGGCGTGCTGGTCCTCGGCACGATCCAGACGCTGATCTCGTTCCAGGGCACGCTGAGCTCGTGGTGGACCAAGATCGTGATCGGCGCTCTGCTGCTGGTCTTCATCGCGGTGCAGCGGGGCCTGGCCCGCGGCCCACGACGACGGCAGACGCTGACGTCCTGATCGTCGGGTTCCGCGCCGCCCGGGAATGCGGGCGGCGCGGAATCTGTTGGTCGTGGACATGGCAGACGTGGAGCTCAGCCCCACCGAGTGGGTGCAGAACCAGACGAAGAAGATCCTCGAGACCGGCACCACGGAGGGCATCAAGGTCCTCGGCAAGCCGATCGTGCTGCTGACCGTGCGCGGGGCGAAGAGCGGCAAGCTGCGCTACACCCCGGTCATGCGGGTGGAGCACGACGGCAGCTACGCGGTCGTGGCGTCCAAGGGCGGCGCTCCCGAGCACCCCACGTGGTATCACAACATCAAGGCGCACCCGGAGATCGTGCTGCAGGACGCGACGGTGACGAAGGAGTACGTCGCCCGCGAGGTCGACGGCGCCGAACGGGCCGAGTGGTGGGAGCGGGCCGTCGCGGCCTACCCTTCCTACGCCGAGTACCAGGAGAAGACCGACCGGCAGATCCCGGTCTTCGTGCTCGACCCGAAGTGACGGGCCGGCTGTCAACCGCCGGGTGAAGAGGTGGCTTGATGAAGCTCGGTGAGGTCACGCGGATCGCCCTGGCCTGCGTCCGGATCTTCAACGGCGCGCTGGGGTTGTTCGCGGCCGGCCGGATGGCCAAGAGCCTCGGCGGCGAGTTGGGTGACGACAAGAGGTTCGTCTACCCCGCGCGCATGTTCGGCATCCGAACGCTCGTTCTCGGCGTGGACCTGCTGACGCTGAAGGCCGATGACGCGTCGGCCCCGCGCGTGCTGCGGCAGGCCGTGCTCATTCACGCCACCGACACGGCGGCCGCGCTGTACGCGGCAAGGCGCGGGGAGCTGACCGGCAGGGCGGCGAAGCTCACCACGATCATCTCGGCGGTCAACACCGGGCTCGCCGTCGTGTCGCTCGTCGCGTCGAAGAAGGACGGCTGACTCGCCTTCCGGCCTGACGCGGTCCCAAATGGACCGTCCACGTTGCTCCGAACGGGCATGTCACCCACGGTCACCGCGACGTAGGGTGCCTTGATCACGCGATTCTGCCGACAAAGTCGTTGGCAACACAGGAAAACCGTGTGACTGGCCGCGAGGAGACGTGTTTCGGATGGACATCGACACGGCGTTGAAGGAAGCAATGACGATCGCGGGTGCCGTGGGGGCGGCGCTCGTCGACTACGACAGCGGGATGTCGCTCGGCTCGATCGGCGGTGGTGACTGGCTGAACCTGGAGGTGGCCGCGGCCGGCAACACCGAGGTCGTGCGGTCCAAGCAACGGGTGATCTCGGCGCTCAAGCTGAACGACGAGATCGAGGACATCCTGATCACCCTGCACCGCCAGTACCACCTCATCCGCCTGCTGAAGCCCACCAAGCGGGGCGACTCGATGCTGTTCCTCTACCTCGTGCTCGACCGGGAGCGGTCCAACCTCGCGCTGGCGCGGCACCACCTCAAGGCCATCGAAGCCGACCTGACGGTGTGACCGCGATGTCCTTCCAGCCGGCGTCCACGCCGGACGTGCTTCCCATGCGAAGACGTGGATCGGTGACGCAGGACGCCGCGGCGACGGTCTCGCGGCCCGAGGCCGGCACCAACGCGCGGACGATGACCGAGGCGCTACTGGAGATCCAGGACGGCATCGACTCCATCGCGATCAACGGGGTGCTGGTCGCGACGCGGGACGGCCTGGTGCTGTGCAGTGCCACGCGTGCGGTCCAGGACGACGGTGTCGCCGCGATGGCGGCGGCGGCCGCGGGGCTCGCGGCCCAGTTCACCACCCAGGCCGGTGTCGGCAGTCCGAAAGCGGTGTTCTTCGAGGGTGACTCCGGTCAGGTCGGCGTGTTCGGGGTCGACGCCGACACCCTGCTGGTGGTGCTCGGCGAGCGCGACACCACCATGGGCATGTTCAACGTCGCGGCCAAGCAGGCGCTGGCCCTGTTGCAGCAGGCGGTCGCGGCTCGCCGCTGACCAGCCCGCTTCGGTCCGGTCCGGGATGTTGATGAGGGGAGCTTTCCCAAACCTGAGGTTTGGGAAAGCTCCCCTCATCAACATCGCGAGAGGTATTCCGCCCGGCCCTCCCGTCTCTGTGTCTATAGGCTCGTGGATGCCGTGGACGGGAGGTTCGGTGGGATCGGCGATCGAGATCGCCCTGCTCGGAGAGGTGAGCGCCCGGGTCGACGGCCTCGACGTCGAACTGGGGCCGGCGCGGCAGCGGTGCGTGCTCGCGGCGCTGGCGGTCGACGTGAACCAGGCCGTGTCGATGAGCCGGCTGACCGAACGCGTCTGGGGCGCGGAGCCGCCGCCGCGGTCACGGGCGACGCTGCACAGCTACCTCTCCCGGCTGCGGCAGGCGTTCGCGGGGACCACCGCCGTCACCCTGGCCAGCAGGGCCGACGGATACGCGCTCGTCACCGATGAGTCCGCTGTGGACCTGATGCGGTTCCGCGCACTCCGCGACGAAGCACGCCGGCAGCGTGACGACGAAGCCGTCGCACGCGTCCTCACCGAAGCGGCGGCGCTGTGGCGGGGTGAACCGCTGACCGGCGTCGGCGGCGAGTGGGCCGGACACACCCGCGACCTGCTCGCCGGGGAACGCGACGCCGCCGAACTGGATCTCGTCGACGCCCGGCTGCGGCTCGGCCAGGGACCCGAACTGCTCGCGACGATCTCCGCGCGGGCGGCGGCCAGTCCGCTCGACGAACGCGTTGCGGCACAGCACATGCGGGCGCTCGCGCAGGCGGGTCGGAGCACCGAGGCGCTCGACCGGTTCCGGGCCGTCCGCGCCCTGCTCGTCGAGGAGTTCGGCACCGAGCCAGGCGCGGAACTGCGCGAACTCCACGAGAAACTCCTCCTCGGCGACGCGGGGCCCGCTGCCGAGGTGCCCCGGCAACTGCCCTCCGCACCCGCGCAGTTCGTCGGCCGCGAGGAAGACCTGGCGGAGCTGGACGACGCGATGCGGACGCAGGGCGTCGCGGCGATCGCGGGTGCGGGCGGCATGGGCAAGACGTGGCTCGCGCTGCACTGGGCGCACCGCAACCTGCACCGCTTCCCGGACGGCCAGCTGTTCGTCGACCTGCGCGGGTTCAGCCCCGACGAGACGCCGATGGAACCGGACGTCGCCGTCCGCGGGTTCCTGCACGCGCTCGGGCTGGACGCGAGCCGGGTCCCGGCCGACCCGCAGGCGCGCGCCGCGTTGTTCCGCGGCCTGACCGCGCAGCGGCGCCTGCTGGTGGTGATCGACAACGCCGCCGACGCCGCCCAGGTCCTCCCGCTCCTGCCCGTTGGTGACACCTGCCGCGTGCTGGTGACGAGCCGCAACCGGTTGCCCGGCCTCGTCACCGCTCGCGCGGTCGGGCTGGACGTGCTCGCCGACAGCGACGCGAGCACGGTGCTGGCCGGCCGCATCGGCGCTACCAGGCTGACCGCGGAACCTCTCGCCGTGGCACGGCTGATCGACCTGTGCGGCGGGCTGCCGCTCGCGTTGAGCATCGTCGGCGCGCGGGTGCTGACCGAGCCGGACCTGTCGCTGGCCGCGATCGCCCGGCAGCTCGAGGAACTCGGCCTCGGCGCGCTCGACGCCGACCCGAGCGTCAGCGTGCCGGTCGTGCTGTCGTGGTCGTACCGCGCGCTGACGGACCGGCAGAAGGAACTGTTCGCGCTCCTGGGCATGGCACCGGGCGAGGACATCGGGCCGGGCGCGGCGGCCAGCCTCGCCGGTCTGTCCACAGAGGACACCTGCAGCACGTTGCGGGCACTGGAACAGGCGTCGCTGATCTCGATCGGCAGCGGGTTCCGCGTCCGGATGCACGACCTGGTCCGGGCCTACGCGGCCGAGCGACCCGGCCACCGCGAAGAAGCGCTTCGACGGCTCGTCGACCACCACGCGCACACCGCACACGCCAACGACAGGCTGATCGACCCGCACCGCCCGTTGATCGACCTCGACGCGGCCGCGGCCGGCACCGTCGTCACCCCCGCCGCCGACAAGGCGGGCGCGCTGGCGTGGTTCGACGCGGAACGGGGGACGCGCCGGGCCGTGCAGCAGGCCGCCGCGTGGCACGGCTGGAACGACCGGGTCGTGCTGCTGGCCAGGGTGTCGCACGCCTACCACCAGCTGCGGGGCCATCTCGACGACGAGCTGGCCATGTGGCAGACGGCCATCGACGCCGCCGACGACCCGGAGGAAAGGGTGGTCGCGCACCGGATCATGGGCAGCAGCCTCGGCCAGGTGCAGCGCTTCGACGAGGCCCAGCACCACCTCGCCCGGTCTCTCGCCCTCGCGGAACAGGTC
Source organism: Lentzea alba (assembly GCF_011067745.1). Lineage (GTDB taxonomy): Bacteria > Actinomycetota > Actinomycetes > Mycobacteriales > Pseudonocardiaceae > Lentzea > Lentzea alba. The sequence goes on along the minus strand of NZ_JAAMPJ010000003.1, from coordinate 592,945 downwards.
GGCGAACCGCTGCAGCTCGCCGACGCGCACGGCACGCTCGCCTGGCTGTGGGCGAGCCGCTCGGAGTACGGCAAGGCCTTCGAGCACGCCAAGGCCGCGTTGCCGCACTACCAGAAGACCGGCAACCAGATGCTGATCGCGTTGGCGCACAACAACATCGGCCACTGCGCCAGCGAAGTCGGCGACACCGATCACGGCCGTGAACACGCCAGGAAAGCGCTCACACTGCTGCACGAGCTCCGCGACCGGCAGGGCGAGGCGACCGCCGTCGACACGCTCGCCCGCATCGAGCACCAGGTCGGCAACCACACCGCGGCGGTCGCCCTGTACGAGCACGCCATCGAGCTGTGCCAGGCCGAGAACGACGACTACACCACCGCCAACATGCTGACGAACCTCGGCCATCCACACCTCGCCCTGGAGCAGCGCGACCAGGCCACCGCGGTCTGGGAGCGGGCACTGGACATGTTCGAGCGGCAGGGCCGGGAGGACGAGGCGGACCGCATGCGCAAGAAGCTCGCGGCCGTGCCCAGGGACTGAACGACCAGGGTGATCCACTGGCGCGAACGAGTGCCCCGACCGGCGAACCTTGCTCCAACAGCACAACGAGGAGCGAGGACATGGCCACCATCACCCTGACCCAGCAGACCACTGCCACACCGGAGCAGTTCGTCGCCGCGCTGACCGACTTCGGCCCCGGCCGCAAGCAGCTCTTCCCCAACAGCAGTGACGACTCCCTGCGGGTCCACGAACGCGGCGAGACGTTCGCCGATGTCACCGAGGGCAACGGCGGCATCTGGGAACGTCTGCGCTACGACTGGTCCGATCCTGACCACGTCGTGCTCACCACGATCGACTCCAACCTGTGGGGCGGGCGATCAGGTCACACCTACACGTTCTCCCAGCAGACCGACGGCACGACCGTCGTGCACGCCGAGATCGTGCGTGACGGCAAAAACCTGAAGGGGCGTCTGCTCGCCGGCGTGCTCGCGCTGGTCGGCAAGCAGGTCCTGGGCGGCGCGTTCACCAAGACCCTGCGAGCGGTCGAAGCGAGGGTTAGGTAAGGGTGCCCTAGGTCCGACCGACCGGCGGCAGATAACGTAGCCCGTCGTGAGCATCGTGGTGGAGCAACGCGGGCAGGAGTCCGCACCGGCCGAGGCGGGGCCGCGGCAGCGGCGGCTGCTCGGGCTGGCGTGCCTGGTGGTGCTGCTCGCCGGGGCGGCGGTGCTGTCGCTGGTCATCGGCGCGCGGTCGCTCAGCCCGGCCGAGGTGTGGCAGGGGCTGTTCGGCGATCCCGGCACGGACCAGCGGCTCACCGAGATCACGCTCATCGTGCACACCCTGCGCATCCCGCGGACGGTGCTCGCGGTCGTGGCGGGCGCCGCGCTCGGCATCGCGGGTGCGTTGATCCAGGGGCACACCCGCAACCCCATCGCGGACACCGGACTGCTCGGCGTCAACGCCGGGGCGTCGTTCACGGTGGTGCTCGCCGTGTACCTGTTCGGGTTGCAGAACCCGATCCAGTACATGTGGTTCGCGTTCGTCGGCGCCGCCGCGGCCGGGGTGCTCGTGTTCGGGCTGTCGAGTCTGGGCCGGGGGTCGGGCAACCCGCTCACCCTCGCCCTGGCCGGGCAGGGCGTCACGGTGTTCCTCGCCGCGATGACCACCGCGGTCGCGCTGGGGAACAAGCAGTCGCTGGACGTGCTGCGGTTCTGGAACGCCGGGTCGGTGCAGGGCGTCGGGTTCGACGTCATCGGGGTCGCGGCGGCGTTCGTGGCGGTCGGGGTGGTGCTGGCGGTGCTCAACTCCCCCGCGCTCAACCTGCTCAACCTCGGCGACGACGTGGCGCGCGGGCTCGGCGTGAACATCGCGGCGAGCCGGACGGTCGGGGTCGTGGCCGTCACGTTGCTCGCGGGCGCGGCGACGGCGGCGTGCGGGCCGATCGCGTTCCTGGGGCTGATGGTCGCGCACCTCGCGCGGTGGCTGACCGGCCCGGACTACCGCTGGCTGGTGCCGTACGCCGGGTTGCTCGGCGCGGTCGTGCTGCTCGTCTGCGACATCCTCGGACGGCTCGTCGTGCGACCCGCCGAACTGCAGGCCGGCATCGTCATCGCTCTCATCGGCGCACCGTTCTTCGCGGCGCTGGTCTGGCTCGGAAAGTTCAGGCAGGCATGACCACCGAGATGCATTCCGGCGTCCGAATCGGCGCGTGGTCCTGGGTCTGGCGGCCGTGGATCGTGCTCGTCACGACGGTTCTGGCCGCGCTGACGTTCCTGATCTTCTGCGTGTCGATCTCGGTGGGTGACTTCACCATCGGGCTCGACGCCGTCTTCCGGACGTTGATCGGACAGGGCGAGCGGGTCGACGAGTTCGTGATCATGGACCTGCGGATGCCGCGCGCGCTCGTCGGCCTGATCGTGGGTGCCGCACTGGGGATCTCCGGCGCGCTCACCCAGTCGATCGCGCGCAACCCGTTGGCGAGCCCGGACGTTCTCGGCATCACCGGCGGCGCCAGCGCCACCGCGGTGTTCCTCGTGACGGCGTCCGGCGGCGCGGCGATCACCAGCTCGATCGGGCTGCCCGCGGCCGCGCTCACCGGCGGGCTGCTGACCGGGTTGCTCGTCTACTTCCTGGCGTGGCGCAAGGGCATCGACGGCTTCCGGCTGATCCTCATCGGCGTCTCGGTCAGCGCGGTCATGCAGGCGCTCACGACGTGGCTGCTGGTGCTGGCGGACATCCGCGACGTCGCCCGCGCGCAGTCCTGGCTCGTCGGGTCGCTCGACGCGCGGTCGTGGACCCAGGTGTGGACGACGCTGTGGGTCACCATCGCGCTCGTCGTCGTGGTGCTGGTGATCTCGTTCCAGCTCCGGCCGATGCACTTCGGTGACGACGTGGCCGCCGGTTTGGGCGTCAGGTACAGCGCTGTGCGGGCCGTTCTGCTGTTGTGCGCCGTCCTGCTCGCCGGTGTCGCGGTCTCCGCCGCGGGCCCGGTTCCGTTCGTCGCGCTGGTCGCGCCGCAGATCACCATGCGGTTGCTCAAGAGCCCGGTGCCGCCGTTGATCGCGTCCGGGTTGTTCGGGGCGCTGTTGTTGATCGGCTCCGACCTCGTCGCGCGGCTGGTGCTGCCCAACGACATGCCGGTCGGCATCGTCACGGCGATCATCGGCGGACCGTTCCTCGTCTACCTCCTGGTGCGCGCGAACATGAAGCGCGCGGCCTGAGGCGATTCCCCACCGTCCGATGTCGACGGATTGTCGACGGGTTGCAGACGGCCACGGTTACGTTCGGGTCTCGATCAATCGACGGTCGACGATGGAGATTCGATGTCCAAATTCAGAGTTGTCTCGATGCTGGCTGCCGTGGCCATGTCCGCGGCCGTCAGCATCCTCGGGTACGGCGGAGGTGCCGCGCAGGCCGCGCCAGCTCCGGTCGAGCAGAGCACGCCCCGTGCCGGTGTCTTCAATCCGATCAGGAACGTCGGCAACAACAAGTGCCTGCAGCCGGTGGTGCCGGTCGTGAGCTCGGCGGTCGTCCAGCAGACCTGTGACGGGAGCGTGGCGCAGGGCTGGCAGTTCGTCCAGGTCGGCACCAACCACTTCCGGTTCCTCAACCAGCTCAGCGGCCTGTGCCTGTTCGCTTTCAGTGCTCCTGCCAGCAACGGCGATCCCATGGGGCTGAACACGTGCCGGGACGTCAGCAATGAGGAGTTCAACGCCGGAACGTCACTGCCCAACGTCGTGAGCCTGGAGTCGCGGTCGGGCTTCCGGGACACCGGCTTCTGCCTCGACGTACCGGGCGGAGCGGCGACCAACGGACTGCAGATGCAGCTGTTCCGCTGCAACGGGACGCTCGCGCAGCGCTGGGTAGTCGGTTTCGCGTAGAGATCCGGGCGCGGACGGGCCCGCCCACCCGCTTGCGGGGCCCGTCCGTTCACTGAGGTGAGCCTGCGTTAAGTAAGGTTGCCCTATGACCGCGCTGCGCAACGATGCCGCCCGACTGGGTGCCGAGGGCGTCACGGTCGGGTACGCCGACCGGGTCGTGCTCGACAACCTGGACGTCTCCATCCCGACGGGCGTCATCACCACGGTCATCGGGCCCAACGGCTGCGGCAAGTCGACCCTGCTGCGGACGCTGTCCAGGCTGCTCAAACCGCGCCGGGGAACCGTGCTGCTGGACGGCCACGACATCGCGCGGCTCAAGACCAAGGACGTCGCGAAGAAGATGGGCCTGCTCCCGCAGACCCCGATCGCGCCGGAGGGCCTCACGGTCGCCGACCTGGTCGCGCGCGGCCGGCACCCGCACCAGAGCTGGGTCCGCCAGTGGTCGAGCGACGACGCGGGAATCGTCGCCAAGGCACTCGAGATGACCGGCGTGGCCGATCTCGCCCACCGGCCGGTCGACTCGCTCTCGGGCGGCCAGCGGCAGCGGGTGTGGATCTCCATGACGCTCGCCCAGGGCACCGACCTGCTGTTGCTCGACGAGCCGACGACATACCTGGACCTCGCGCACGCGATCGACGTGATCGACCTCGTCGACGACCTGCACGAGGGCGGCTGCACGATCGTCATGGTCCTGCACGATCTGAACCTGGCCGTGCGCTACAGCGACAACCTGATCGTGATGAAGTCCGGATCGATCGTCGCGCAGGGACATCCGAGCCAGGTGATCACCAGCGACCTGTTGCTGGACACGTTCGGCCTGCAGGCGAAGGTCATCGACGACCCGGTCAGCGAGCGTCCGTTGATCGTCCCCATCGGCCGGACCCACGTGGTATCGAAGAGTGACCAAGAACTAGGTTAGCCTGCCCTAACCGAGTGATAAGGTTCGGCTGTCCTAATTTCCCCCGCCGCGTGGGCAGCGAACGAACGAGGTGCCGAATGGGCCAGAGAACGACCATGACCTGGAAGCGACTGACCGCTGTGGCAGCAGCCGTGGTGGTCGGTGCCAGCGTCCTCGCCGGGTGCGGTTCTTCCACGCCTGCGACGACGACTGACGCGAACAACGCCTCCGGTGGCACGTTCCCGACCAAGGTCGAGCACTTCTTCGGCACGACGGAGATCAAGGAAGCGCCCAAGCGCGTCGTCTCCCTCGGCTACACCGACGACCAGACGCTGCTCGCGCTGGGCGTCGTCCCGGTCGGCATGGTCGACCAGTACCCGAACCCCGAGGGCAAGAAGCCCGACATCAACACCCAGTGGGCCTGGGTGAAGGACAAGTGGGGCTCGACGACGCCCGAGGTCGTCATGAAGAACGGCGACACCGAGCCGAACTACGAGAAGATCGCCCAGCTGCGCCCCGACCTGATCGTCGCGGTGTACTCCGAGGCCGACCAGGCCTGGTACGACAAGCTGAGCAAGATCGCTCCGACGGTCGGCCGGACCAAGGAGGAGAAGGAGCCCTTCTCCGCCAAGTGGCAGGACAACGCGCTGCAGGTCGCGAAGGCGGTCGGCAAGGGTGACGAGGGCGCGAAGCTGATCAAGGGCATCGACGACAAGATCGCCGACGCCAAGAAGGCGAACCCGGCCTGGGCGAACGAGACCGCGGTCGTCACGTCCTGGTACAAGGACGCCGTCGCGCCGTTCACCACCACCGACGTGCGCGGCCAGGTCGTCACGGGCATCGGCTTCAAGGGCAACACGAAGATCGACGAGATCGCGGGCGGCAAGTTCTACACGACGCTGTCCCCCGAGCGCATCGACCTGATGAACGTCGACCGCATCTTCGTCATCGCCGACGAGGCGGACCAGAAGTCGCTCAAGGGCTTCCAGCTCTTCGCGAACCTGCCCGCGGTCAAGGCCGGCAAGGTCCACTGGATCCTCGACAGCGAGGGTCCCGCCGTGGGTGCCGCGATCTCGCAGGCCACCCTGGCGTCCATGCCGTACGCGATCGACGAGCTGGTCAAGGCCGCCAAGTCGGTCGGCTGACCCAGCCCTGGCTCCAACTGCCATGAACGGCGCTTTTGTGGACCTGAGGTCCACAAAAGCGCCGTTCATGGCCAGCCCGCGACCATTGAAAGGTCCTCTCGTGACCACGAGTGTCTCCGCCGTGCCCGCGAACATCCTGCGCACGGCCACCGGACGCGAGGCCTTGCGGTGGGTGCTGGACCACTGCCGCAACGCCCCCGGCCTGCCGATCGCCACCGTGCTGGCGACGGTGGCCGGGGCGGTGCTGCAGATCATCCCGGTGTTCCTGCTGGGCACCGTGGTGGACGGGATCGTCGGCGGGCGAAACGCTTCGATCCTCTGGACGATCGGCATCGCCACGGTCGTGTCCGCGTTGTTCGGCGCGGTCATGACCGCGGTCTCGACGTACCTCATCGGCAGGGTCGGCGCGGAGATGCTGGCGCGGTTGCGGGAAGGCGCGGTCCGCGCGGTGCTCGGCATGCCGAGCGCGCGGATCGAGCAGGTCGGCCGCGGTGACGTGCTCTCCCGGGTCGGTGACGACGTCGCGGTCATCTCCAAGGGTTTCCGCACGGCGATTCCGACGATCTTCTCGGCGGTCGTGCTGGTGGTCATCGCCACCGCGGGCATGTTCGGGCTCGACTGGCGGCTCGGGCTCGCCGGTGCGTGCGCGCTGCCCGCCTACTGGCTGGCGTTGCGCTGGTACCTGCCGCGTTCGCAGCCGCTCTACCGCGCTCGTTCCGAAGCCCAGGCCGATCGCGCCCAGGCGTTCATCAGCGCGCTGGACGGCATCGAAACGGTGCGCGCCTACCGTCTCGAGAACGCCTTCCGGGACAAGGTGACCGCCGAGTCGTGGCGGGTGCGCAACATCGGCATCGAGGTCTTCCGGTTCTTCGGCCGGTTCATCGGCCGGGAGAACCGCGCCGAGTTCATCGGCCTCGGGCTGATCATCGTGGTCGGCTACTTCCTGGTGACGAACGGACAATCGTCGCTCGGCCAGGTGTCGGTCGCGGCACTGTTGTTCCACAAGTTGTTCGTACCGCTCGGTTTGATCATGGCGTTCTTCGACGAGGCGCAGAAGTCCGGCGCCGGACTGACCAGGCTCGTCGGTGTTCTCACGGAATCCGACGGCGACGAGCTCGTCCGCAGCGCGGTCGCGGTGGACCAGAACGCCGAGCCGCTTGCGGTCACGGTGCGCGGGCTTTCCTTCCGCTACCCCGAATCCGAGCACGACGTGCTGCGGGACATCGACCTGGAGATCCCCGCCGGCACCTCGCTCGCGCTGGTCGGCGCGACCGGTGCGGGCAAGACGACGCTGGCGGCGCTGGTCGCCGGTACCGGCACGCCGCAGACCGGGTCCGTCCACATCGGACCGTCGGACCTCGCCGAACTGGACGAGGCAGGCGCGCGCGCGTTGGTCAGCATCCTGACCCAGGAGGCGCACGTCTTCGCCGGTCCGCTCGCCGAGGACCTGCGGCTGGCCGCTCCCGACGCCACCGACGACGAGTTGATGGACGCACTGCGCACCGTCGGCGCGGATTCGTGGGTCGAAGCGCTTCCGCAGGGCCTGCAGACCGACGTCGGCGAGGGTGGCGAACGCCTCGACGTGACCAAGATCGCCCAGATCGCGCTGGCCAGGCTCGTGCTCGGCCGGTCCCCCGTCGTCGTGCTCGACGAGTCGACGGCCGAGGCGGGCAGCCAGGGTGCCGCCGCGCTCGAACGTGCCGCGCTCGCGGCCTGCCGGGGCCGCACCACGCTTCTGGTCGCGCACCGGCTCACCCAGGCGATGGCGGCGGATCGGATCGCGGTCCTCGACGCGGGCCGGGTCATCGAGCAGGGCACCCACGAGGAACTGGTCGCGCGTGACGGGCGTTACGCGGCACTTTGGGCCGCTTGGCGATTCGGATCGGCAACTACTTAGGTTAGGCTACCTTCACCGATCGTGAAGGGATGGCTGAGTCGTCGATGGAACTGATGGCCGAGCGTGACGTACTTCTTTCGACCGCCCGGATCGCCTCCATTCGGCGCCGTGCCGGTGAGTACCCTCAGCGGACCATCGCCGTCGCGAGCGCCGTCGCGCTGACCCGGTGGGCGAACCCGGACCTGCAGATCGACGGACTCGACCTCACGCCTGCAACGCTTTTCGGCGACCTGCTGGTCTGGGCCGACAAGGGCCAGCGGTGGGACGTCACGGAACGCCCTGACGGCTGGGTGATCCCGCTGCCCGAGGGCGTCGACTCCGGTGCGGCCCAGCGAGCGCTGGACGACCTCGCCGAGTTCCCGAACCGCGCCATCGGCACGCTGACCTCCCAGACGGTCGAGGAACGACTGGCGGACCTGGCGCGGTGGAACGACAACGAGTTCCCGCGCGACCGGCCGAGCATCGTCGAGCTGTTCCGCGAGCAGGCCCGGCAGCGCCCGGACGCCGTGGCGATCAACGACGGCGAGCGCGCGTTCACCTACGGCGAGGCGCTCACCCGTTCCAACCAGCTGGCCCGCCACCTGATCGAACGCGGCTTGCGGACCGAACAGGTCGTCGGCATCTCCCTGGACCGCTCGGCCGAGATGGTGATCAGCCTCCTCGCCGTGCTGCAGGCCGGGGCCGCGTTCGTACCGCTGGACCCGCAGTGGCCGGCGTCGCGGCGCGAGTCCGTGATCACCGACGCCCAGGTCGTCTTACTTCTCGGCACCGGCCAGGAAGGCGAGCCCGAAGCTGTCGCCGTTGACCTCGACGGCTGGGGTTTCTCAGACCACTCCGGCGACCCCACCGATGTCACGATCCAGGGCGCGCAACTCGCGTACGTGATGTTCACGTCCGGCTCGACCGGCCGCCCCAAGGGCGCGATGATCCGCCACGAGGCGATCAGCGAACGCCTGCTGTGGCAGGTGCACCAGATCCTCCACTTCGGACACTCCGACGCGTCGCTGTTCAAGGCGCCGCTGTCGTTCGACATCTCGATCAACGAGATCTTCCTGCCGCTGGTGTGCGGCGGCCGGACCGTCGTCGTGCGGTCCGGTGGCGAGCGCGACCCGCACCACCTGCTGCGCACGATCGACCGGCACCGCGTGACGTTCGTGTACCTCGTGTCGTCGATGCTGGACGTGCTGCTGAACATCGCCGGCGACGGTGAGCTCGACAGCCTGCGGCACGTCTGGTGCGGCGGCGAGGTGCTGACCCCCGAGCTGTACGACCGGTTCCGCACGCAGCTCGACATCCCGATGTACCACGGTTACGGCCCAGCCGAGGCCACGATCGGCGTCTCGCACGTGATCTACCGCGGCGAGGCGGAGCGGCTGTCGACGTCGATCGGCAAGGCCAACCCGAACACGGACCTCTACGTGCTGGACGACCAGCTGCGACCGTGCCCTCCCGGTGTCGGTGGCGAGCTGTACATCGGCGGTTTCCTGCTGGGCCGCGGTTATGTGAACGCTCCCGGCCTGACGGCGTCGCGGTTCGTCGCGAACCCGTTCGCCACCGACGGTTCGCGCCTCTACCGCACCGGCGACCTGGCGCGGTTCGCACCCGACGGGTCGCTCGACTTCCTCGGCCGCGTCGACAACCAGGTCAAGATCCGCGGCATGCGGCTGGAACTGGAGGACGTCGAGGTCGCGCTGGCCGAACACCCTCAGGTCCGGCACACCTGTGTCGTGGTCCGGAAGAACTCGGCGGGCGGCAACTACCTCGTCGGATACGTCGTCCCTTCAGTGGACAGCCTGACCGCGGACGCCGTGAAGCAGTGGGCCGTTGAGCACCTCGTCGAGTACATGGTGCCCGCGCACATCGTCGTGATGGCCGAGTTCCCGTTGACCGCCAACGGAAAGCTGGACCGCCGCGCGTTGCCGGAGCCCACCGTGGAGACCGGTCCGGTCACCGCCGCCGAGACCGATGACGAGGCCGTGATCTGCGCCGCGATCGCGGCGGTGCTGCGGGTCGAGCAGGTCGGTGCCGACCAGGACTTCTTCGAGCTGGGCGGCGACAGCATCCTGGCGATCTCGCTGCTGTCCGCGCTGCGCGCCGAGGGCGTGTTCGTCACGGCCACCCAGATCTTTCTCAACCGCACGCCGCGCGCCCTGGCCGCCGTCGCGTCGCGGGACGGTGCCTCGACGGTGGACCACGACGACGTGCCGACCGGTCCGGTGGCGGGTCTGCCGATCGTGCAGTGGCTCGGTGAGACCACGGACGCGATCGACGGGTTCGTGCAGTCGGTCGTGCTCAACACTCCCCCGGACCTCACCGCCGATGCGCTGACGCAGATCCTGAACGCCGTGGTCGAACGGCACGACATGTTGCGCGCCAAGCTGGTCCGGGGCGAGCGCTGGTCGTTCGACATCCCGGCCGACGGCCACGCGTTGTGGGACGAGAGCAACGCGCCGCTCGACGAGTGCGTGGTCGCCGCGACCGAGGGGCTCAACCCGGACGCGGGCATCATGCTGCGGGCCGTGTGGCGGTCCGCGGCCCGGCAGCTCGTGATCGTGATCCACCACGTGGTGATCGACGGCGTGTCGTGGCGGATCCTGTTCGACGATCTCGCCCTGGCGTGGCAGCAGGTTTCTTCCGGTGCGCCGGTGGAGCTCCGTCCGGTCGGGACGTCGTTCCGCCGCTGGACCCAGTTGCTGGAGCAGGCTTCCTTCGAGGCGGACCGCTCGTACTTCCAGCGTGTGCTGCCGGGGGTGGACCAGCTGCTCGGCCGGCGTGAGCTGACCGACTCCGATGTTGTCGCGGGCGAACAGGTTCGCACGGTCACGGTCGGTTCCGCCGCCACCGCCGCGCTGCTCGGCGACGTGCCCGCGTTGTTCCACGCCAAGGTCAACGACGTGCTGCTGACCGGTCTCGCGGTCGCGCTGGCCCGGTGGCGGCGGGACAACGGCCAGGACCAGACGTTCGCGCACGTCGAGCTGGAGGGCCACGGCCGTGAGGGCCGGTTCGTGCCGCTCGACCCGGACCTGTCCCGCACGGTCGGCTGGTTCACGACGCTGTTCCCGGTGACCGTGGATCCGGGTTCGGACGACCTCGCTTCGGCGTTGAAGCGGGTCAAGGAAGACCTCGCGCTGGTGCCTTCGAACGGCGTGTCCTACGGCGCACTGAAGTACTTGGGGCGCAACACTTTCGAGGCTCCTCGGCCGCAGGTGCTGTTCAACTACCTCGGCCGGTTCAGCGGCGGCACCACCGGCGACTGGCAGCTCGCGGAGAACGCGGGCCAGCTCGGCGAGAAGCGCGACCCGGCGATGCGCCTGCCGCGCGCGCTGGAGTTCAACGCCTCCGCCGAACCGGGCGCTGACGGCGAACTCGAACTGGTCACCGTCATCTCGTGGCCTTCTGGCGTGTTCACCGACGCCGACATCACGAAGATCGGCGAGTACTTCGTGGCGGCGCTGGAGGGCCTGGCCGCGTTGACCGAGGGCGGTCACTCCCCCAGCGACTTCGACCTGGTGCCGCTCACCCAGGCCGACGTCGACTCGCTGGACAGCCCGGCGCTGCGGGACGTGCTACCGCTGACGCCGTTGCAGGAGGGCCTGTACTTCCACTCGGTGTTCGACGACGACTCGGCGCACCGGTACGTCGAGCAGCAACTGCTGACGCTGTCCGGTTCCGTGGACGCGCGCAGGCTCGAAGCGGCCGCCGTGCGCGTGCTGGAGCTGTTCCCGAACCTCGCCGCGCGGTTCGTCGGCCTGCCGGACGGGCGGGTCGTCTCCGTGCTGGAGTCCGGGGTCCGGCCGGAGTTCTCCACTGTGGACGGTCAGGGGATGACCGACGAGGAGCTGCGGGCGTTCGCCGAGCAGGACCGCGTCGCCGGGTTCGACCTCGCTCGCGGGCCGTTGATGCGCTTCACGCTGATCCGGACCGCGCCCGGCCGTTACGTGCTGGTGCAGACCGTGCACCACATCATCGCGGACGGCTGGTCGGTGCCGCCGATGCTGCGCGCGCTGCTGGCCGAGTACGAGACGCCGGGTTCTGTGCACGTGCGCGGCGGTTACGCGGACTACGTGCGCTGGCTCGTCACCAGTGACGCTGAGGAGAGCGACCGCGTCTGGGCCGCCGAGCTCGCCGGGCTGTCCGCGCCGTCGTTGGTCGCCGAGGGGCACACGCCGTCCGACCAGTTCGCCGACATGGTGCTCGACGCGCCCGCTGACCTGGACGAGTCTGTGCGCGCTTCGGGTGTGTCGCTGAGCAACGCCGTGCACAGCGCGTGGGGTGTGACACTCGGTGGCATCCTGGGCAGCCAGGACGTCGTGTTCGGCTCGACGGTCTCCGGTCGTGACGCAGACGTGCCCGGCATCGCCGAGATGGTCGGTCTGTTCATCAACACGATTCCGGTGCGCGTCAAGTGGTCGGACTCCGCGTCCGCGCACGATCTGCTGGCTTCGGTGCGTTCGCACCAGACCGCGGTCCTGCCGCACCAGCACGTGTCGCTCACTCGCATCGGACGGCAGGCGCCGCACGGCTCGGCCTTCGACACGATCGTGGTGTTCGACGTCGCCACGGACGCGACGTCGTTGAGCGGCCCGTTCGAGATCACCGAGATCGTGAACGAGGGCGCGTCGCACTACCCGCTGACGTTGGTGGCGGAGCGCGGGAACGACGGCGCGCTGCGGTTCAACCTCATCTACGACACCACGGTCGTGCGCGAGGCCGGCGCCCACACGATCCTGCGGGCGTTCATCGACACGCTGACTTCCTTGTTGAGCGGTTCGAGCATTCCGGTGCCTTCGCTGACATCGGTGCGAGCCGCTGCCGACGTCGAGCCCGTCACGCTGGCCGGCCTGTTCGACGCCGCCGCCGAGCGTTCGCCGTCGTCTCGCGCCGTGACGATGTGCCATCTCGACGGCAGTTCCGAGAGCCTGACCTACGGAATGCTCGCCGACGCCAAGAACCGTCTGGCGCGTTCGCTCGTCAACGCGGGTGTCGGTCCGCGGCAACGGGTCGCGGTCGCGATCGGCCGGTCGTTGGAGCAGGTCGTCGCGCTGGTCGGCATCGTGTCGGCCGGTGGTGCGTACGTGCCGCTGGACCTCGCGTACCCGGACGAACGCCTCGAGTACGTCCTCGCCGACTCCGCACCCCAAGTGGTGCTGGTGGAACGCGAGCACCGGGAGCGCTTCGAACGGCTGCTGTCCCAGGCCGGCGTTGCGGCGCGCGTCCTGGTCTACGGCGACGAGGTGCCGGGCGATGCTGTGCTGCCTCCCTTCGACTGGCAGAACCCGGCCTACGTGATCTACACGTCCGGTTCGACGGGCCGGCCCAAGGGTGTCGTCGTGCCGCACGCCAGCGTGGTGACGTTGCTGGCGAACACCCAGCCGGACATGAACTTCGGGCCGGACGACGTGTGGACGCAGTTCCATTCGTACTCGTTCGACTTCGCGGTGTGGGAGCTGTGGGGCGCGCTGGTGTACGGCGGCGAGCTCCTGGTGCCCGACCACGGCCTGACCCGTTCACCGGTCGACTTCCACGCGTTGGTCCGCTCGCGTGGCGTCACCGTGCTGAACCAGACACCCTCGGCGTTCTACCAGTTCATCGAGGCGGACCGGCTTTCGTCGCCGTTGCCCGCGTTGCGCCGCATCATCTTCGGCGGCGAGGCTCTCGAGTTGTCGCGGGTGCGTCCGTGGGTCGAGCGGTACGGGTGTGACCGCCCCTCGTTGGTCAACATGTACGGCATCACCGAGACCACCATCCACGTGACGCATCGCGTGCTGGATTCTTCGGACTTCGCTTCAGGCCGTGAGGTCAGCCCGATCGGCGGACCGATTCCCGGACTGCGCACGTACCTGCTGGACTCGACGTTGCGTCCGGTGCCGCCGGGGCAGGTCGGCGCGATCTACGTGGCAGGCGCGCAAATCGCCCTGGGCTACCACAACCGGCCGGGCCTGACCGCGGGCCGTTTCGTGGCGGACCCGTTCTCCGGCGACGGCGCGCGCATGTACAACACGGGCGACCTCGCGCGCCGCACCCTCGACGGCTCGTTGGAGTTCGTCGGCCGTGCGGACAACCAGGTGCAGCTCAAGGGTTTCCGGATCGAGCTGGGCGAGGTCGAGACGGCGATCCGCTCGGTTCCGGGCGTCGTGGACGTCGCCGTGACGGTGGCGGACACCGCCGACCACCTGGTCGCGCACGTCGTGGGCACGCCAGCCTCGGACATCGCTGCGGTGCTCGGGTCGAAGCTGCCGGTGCACATGGTGCCGCAGCGGGTGCTGGCGCTGGACGCGCTGCCGTTGACGGTCAACGGCAAGCTGGATCGCAAGGCGTTGGAGGAGCGGGCTCGTGCCGAGGACGCACCGGCTCCTGCCGCCGCCGACGCTCCGGTCCTGACCTCGCTGGTGAGCATCTTCGCCGAGGCTCTGCCCGGTACCGACGTCGACGCCGACTCCGACTTCTTCGTCTCGGGTGGCGACAGCATCATCGCCATCAGCGTGGTCAACCGGGCGCGCGCGCTCGGCCTGTCCATTGCGCCCCGAGACCTCTTCCTCCACAAAACCCCGCGCGCCCTGGCCGCGCACGCGGGGCCCTCTCGTGCGCTCCAAGTGAACGAAAGCTCCCCGCGTGCACTTCAGCAGCAGGAGGACGGGCCGGTCGTGCCGACGCCGATCGTGCTGCGGCAGCGGGAGCTGGGCGGGGAGCTGAAGCTGTTCGCCCAGGCGCGGCAGCTGGGGTGCGGCAGTCTCGCTGAGGCACAGCGCGCCGCTGAGGCCGTGGTGAAGGCTCACGCGGTCCTGCGGATGCGTTTGCGGGTCGAGCACGGGGTCTGGTCGTTCGGAATCGATCCCGATTCGCAGGCCCCTTGGGGGGGTCGGGTCCCCACTCCAATCATCTCAAGCGGGTCTGACAATTCTGGCGATCCGCAGGTCGCCGCCAACGAGGCCGCGCGCCGCCTCGACCCCGAGGCCGGGATCATGGCCGCGTTCACCTGGCTGGAGTCCACCCGCTCCCTCGTCGTCGTGGTCCACCACCTCGCCGTCGACGCGGTCTCGTGGCTGATCCTGCTCGACGACATCGCCACCGCCATGCGCGGCGAAGACCTGGCGCCGACGACCACGCCGTTCGGCACCTACACCAGCGCGCTCGCGATCCAGGCGCAGTCCAACACCGACCTGCACCGCTGGATCGAGGTGCTCGACTCCCCGGTCCTGACGCAGCAGATCGGCGACCAGCGCGAGATCACGGTCAACCTGTCCGCCGACATCACCGACCGCGTCGTGCACGCCGCACCGGTCGCGCTCGGCGTCGGCCTGACCGAACTCCTCTGCGGTGCGCTCCGCACGGCGTTGACGGAGATCCAGGGCACGCCGACGGATCTGGTGATCGAGCTGGAACGGCACGGCCGCGTGCCGGTACGAGACGATCACGACTACACCCGCACGGTCGGCTGGTTCACGTCCATCGCGCCGGTGAAACTCAGCCCGCACACCGATCCGGTCCAGGCGGCGCGGGAACTCGCCCAGCGTCAGCCGGACGAGCAGCAGCACGTCGGTTTCGGCCAGTTGCGGTACCTCAACCCGCAGACCGCGCCGGTGCTGGCGGCCCTGCCCCGGCCGCAGGTGCTGTTCAACTACCTCGGCCGCGGCAGCGAGTCGCAGGCGATCGACGTCGACGCCGGCTCGCAGCCCAGTCCGTACGCGGTCGAGGTCAACTCGTGGGTCGACACGTCGACCGGCAGTCTGCGGGCGACGTTCGCGCTGAGCGAGGACGTGTCCGACGAGATCGCCGCACGGTGGCTGCTCGCGCTGGAACGGATCGCGGACGCCTCGGTGAACGCTCGTCGCACCGCACCCGTTTCGCCGTTGCAGCGCGGGCTGTACTTCCAAGCCGAACTGGCGGGCGCGGCCGGGCATTACGTCGCGCAGAGCTACTTCACGTTCGACCGCCGTCTCGACACCGCCGCGCTGGCCAAAGCCCTGCAGCACGTCATCGCCCGGCACCCGGTGGTCGGCGCGGGCTTCGAGGACGAGGACGGGTCGCCCGTCCAGGTCCTCGGCACGAGCGGCGAGGTCGAGGTCCGCGCGGTCGACGTGCTGAACCAGGACGCCGTCGAGGCGCTGCGCGTCGAGGACCGCGGCACGGGCTTCGACCTCGGCGCGCCGCCGCTCGTGCGGCTCACCGTGCTGCGACTGCCCGACGGCCGGGACGCGTTGCTGTTCAGCTACCACCTGCTGCTGTGGGACGGCTGGTCGCGCGAGATCGTGCTGCGCGACCTGTTCGGCGCCTACCGGGCGTTCCTCCAGAACGAGCCGGTCGACTCCTCCCCCGCCACGCCGAGCTTCGAGAGCTACACCCGTGCCCTCCAGGCCAAGGACGCTCAAGCGGCGGAACGGTTCTGGGCCGGGTACCTCGCGGATCTGCCCGGTCCGACACTGCTCGGCGACGGGTCCACTTCGGACAGTTTGCCGGCCAAGATCGTCCGGACGCTGTCCACAGAGGACTCCGATCGGGTCAAGGAGGCCGCGCGCAAGCACGGCGTCACGCTGAACTCGGTCGTCACCGGCGCGCTCGGGTTGTTGCTCGGCAGCGAGACCGGCCGCGGCGACGCGACCTTCGGCGTCACGGTGTCCGGTCGTGAGGAAGAGGGCACGGACGGGATCGTCGGCGTGCTGCTGAACACCGTGCCGATGCGGATCACCGCCCGGCCGGGCGACACGGCGGCGACGTTCCTCGCGAACGTGCAGGCGTCGCGGGTCGACGCGATGGAGCACGAGCACGTCGGGCTCGGCGAGATCCAGCGCGCGAGCGGTCACGACCAGCTGTTCGACAACCTGTTCGTGCTGCAGAACTTCCTGGACGACAG
This sequence comes from Lentzea alba, assembly GCF_011067745.1. Taxonomy (GTDB): domain Bacteria; phylum Actinomycetota; class Actinomycetes; order Mycobacteriales; family Pseudonocardiaceae; genus Lentzea; species Lentzea alba. The sequence continues at coordinate 576,273 of NZ_JAAMPJ010000003.1, read as the reverse complement.
CACGTTCGACGAGCTCAACGCGGCGAACGGGATCATCGACCACGAGTCGGAGGACTCGACGCACTACCCGTTCACCTGGGTCGTGACGCCGGGCAGGCAGCTCACGGTCAAGCTGGAGTACCGGCCGGAGGTCACCGACCCCGCGCTGGCCGAGCGGCTGTTCGACGACTACCTGCGGGTGCTCGCCGACCTCACCACGACCGACGGCCCGGTCGGGGCGATCCTCGGCACCGGACCGGTGCCGGAGCTCAACCCCGCCAACGACTTCGGCAACCAGACCGTCGTCGACCTGTTCGACACCGCGGCCGACCGCAACCCGGACCGGATCGCATTGGTCGCGCACGGCAAGACGATGACGTTCGCGGAACTGCGCGACCGCAGCCGTCACCTCGCGGGCGTGCTGTCCGACAAGGGCATCGGCGTCGAGACGTCGGTCGCCATCGCGGTGCCGCGCTCGATGGACTGGGTCGTCGCGCTGTTCGGAATCCTGCGCTGTGGCGCGGCGTACGTGCCGTTGGAGCTGGACCACCCGGACGAGCGGATCGCCGCGATCATCGACGACGCCCGGCCGTCGTTGATCATCACGACCAGCGCGGTCGCGCCGAGGATCCAGGGCGACGTGTTCGAGCTCGACGCGCCGTGGCCGGACGCCGAGCCGGTGATCACGTTCGCGGCCGCCGACCCGAACCGGCTCAAGCACGCGGCCTACACGATCTACACCTCCGGTTCGACCGGCAAGCCCAAGGGCGTGGTGACCGAGTACGCCGGTCTGACCAACATGCTGGTCAACCACCAGCGGCGGATCTTCGAGCCGGTGCTGGCCGAGCACGGGCACCGGACGTTCCGGATCGCGCACACCGTGTCGTTCGCGTTCGACATGTCGTGGGAGGAGCTGCTGTGGCTCGCCGACGGCCACGAGGTGCACGTCTGCGACGAGGAACTGCGCCGCGACGCGACCGGGCTGGTCGAGTACTGCCTCCAGCACGAGATCGACGTCATCAACGTGACGCCGACCTACGCGCAGCAGTTGGTCGCGGAAGGGCTGCTGAGCGCGGAGCACAAGCCGGCGCTGGTGTTGCTGGGCGGAGAGGCCGTGACGCCGACGCTCTGGCAGCAGCTGGCCGACACTCCCGGCACGATCGGCTACAACCTTTACGGGCCAACGGAGTACACGATCAACACGCTGGGCGTCGGCACGTTCGACTGCGTCGACCCGGTGGTCGGCGTGGCGATCGACAACACCGACGTGTACGTGCTCGACCCGTGGCTGCGGCACGTGCCGGACGGCGTTCCCGGTGAGCTGTACGTGTCGGGCGTGGGCATCGCGCGCGGGTATCTCGGTCAGCCGGGGCAGTCCGCCGAACGGTTCGTGGCGTGCCCGTGGGTGCCCGGTGAACGGATGTACCGGACGGGCGATCTGGTGATCAGGCGTCCCGACGGCAACCTGCTCTACCTGGGCCGCACGGACAAGCAGGTCAAGATCCGCGGTCACCGCGTGGAGCTGGGCGAGGTCGAGGCGAGGTTCGCCGCGCACGAGGGCGTCCGGTTCGTCGCCGCCGTCGCGCAGGCCGACCCGCAGGTCGACGGCGCGTACCGGCTCGCGGCCTACCTCGTGCTGGAACCGGGCGCGGACATCCCGTCGATCGCGGCGGAGGTCGGTGCCGGGATGCCGGACTACCTGCGGCCCTCGCACTACGCCGAGGTGGACGCGATCCCGTTGACGGTCAACGGCAAGGCCGACACCTCGGCCTTGCCCGAGGCCCGCCCGCTCGGCACCCTGGTCGAGCAGGAGGTCCGGGAGCTGACCGAGACCGAGACCGTGGTCAGGGAGATGTTCGCCGAGGCGCTCGACCTCGACGAGGACGAGGTGGGCATGACGAGCGGCTTCACCGACCTGGGCGGGCACTCGATGCTCGCGGTCCGGCTCATCGGCCTGCTCCGCCGCGAGTTCGGTCCCGTGGTCACGATCCGCGACCTGCTGTCCCTTTCCACCCCCGAAGCGATTGCGCGCCACGTTGACGAACACTGAAGTCCGCACCGGCCGGGAGATCCTGGGGGTCGCGTTGCGCCGCAACGTCGGCGCCATGACCTCCGGCACCCTGCTGATGGGCTCGTACCAGGCCGCCGAGACCGCGGTGCCGATCCTGCTCGGCGTGATCGTCGAGTTCGCGTTGCGCGGCGGTCAGCTCAGCTCGCTGGGCCTGGCGCTGCTGGCGCTCGGGCTCGTGATGGCCACGGTGTCGTACTCGTGGCGGTTCGGCATGCGGATCCTGCAGAAGGCGAACACGACGGAAGCGCACCGGTGGCGGGTCGCGGTCGCGGACCACGGCCTGCAGCCGGTGGCGCGTGACGTCGACCTGAAGTCCGGCGAGGTGCTCGCCATCGCCACCGAGGACGCCGACCAGACCGCGGACATCATCGAGGTGGTGCCGCTGCTGATCAGCTCCCTGGTGTCGGTGGTGATCACGGGCGTGGTGCTGGCGGTGATCAGCGTGCCGCTGGGTGTGCTGGTGTTCGTCGGCACGGCGGCGATCCTGAGCGTGCTCAGCGTGATGTCACGGAGGATCGGCGCGAACACCCAGGTGCAGCAGGCGAAGGTCGCGCGGGCCGGCGCGAAGGTGTCCGACCTGATCGCGGGACTGCGGCCACTGCACGGGTTCGGCGGCAGCTACGCGGCCTTCCAGGCGTACCGGCGGGTGAGCACCGAGGCCAAGAAGCAGTCGATCGTGGTGGCGCGGGTCAACGGCGTCTACGCCGGTCTGGCGTTGGCGCTGAACTCGTTGCTGGCCGCGGCGGTGACGTTGTGGGCGGGACTTCTGACGTTCCGGGGCGAGATCACGGTCGGTCAGCTGGTGATGGCCGTCGGCCTGGCCCAGTTCCTGATCGAGCCGCTGAAGATGTTCTCGGAGATGCCGAAGTACGTCATGATCGCGCGGGCCTCCGCCGAACGGATGGCGTTGATCCTCGCGGCTCCGCCCCTGATGACTCCGGGGGTCGAAGAGCCCGGACCGTCGAGCGGTCTCGAGGTCTCGGGTGTCTCTTGCGGAACGTTGCGGGACTTGACGTTCTCGGTGCGGCCGGGCGAGTTCGTGGCTGTGGCGGCCTACCAGCCCCAGGCGGCGGCCGAGCTGACCTCCCTGCTTTCCGTTGCCGTGCCGCCTTCCGCGTACTCGGGTGTCGTCCGGGTGGGCAAGCAGGAGATCGCGTCGCTGTCCATCGAGAGCGTGCGGGCCTGCCTGCTGGTGAACCCGTCGCACCACGAGGTGTTCGCGGGAACGTTGCGGGACAACGTGGATCCGTCCGGTTCCAGCGCGTTGGTGGACGAAGCCGTGGCCGCCGCGATGCTGACCGACGTGGTGGCGTTGCACTCCGACGGCCTCGACTACGCCGTGCGCGACCGCGGCGCGAACCTCTCCGGCGGGCAACGACAGCGCCTGTCCCTGGCCCGCGCGCTGGCCGCCGACCCGGACATCCTGGTGCTGCACGACCCGACTACGGCCGTCGACGCGGTGACCGAACAGCTCATCGCCCGCAACGTCGCGGCCTTGCGCCGCGGCCGCACCACGATCGTGATCACCAGCAGCCCGGCGCTGCTCGACGTGGCCGACCGCGTGATCGTGCTGTCCGACGGCGCGGTGACCGGTGAGGGCACGCACCGCGAACTGCTCGGCCGTGACTCCTCGTACCAGTTGGCGGTGGCCCGATGACGTTGTTCCAGTGGAGTGGTGGCCCGGCGACCCTGCGGTTCGAGAGCGTGCTGGAACCCGTCGAGCTGCAACGCCGAGGCGACGTCTGGGTCGCCGAGGTCGACATGCCCGACCGGCTTCGCGTGACCTATCACTTCCTCTGCGACGGCGAGGAGCACGCCGACCCGCTCAACCCCGAGGGCGCGGGGCCGAACAGGTCGATCTACTCGGCCCCCGGCCTGGAGCCGCAGCCGCACTGGCCGGTCGTCGGGCCGGACGAGGTCCTGGACGTGCCTTCGCTGCGCATCCGGTGGAACGGATCGTTGGGGCGCAAGACCGTTCGCGTGCACCAGGGCGGCGAGCCGGTGGTGCTGCTGCTCGACGGTGACGACTGGATGTACGTGCACCCCGCCGTGGCCGCGTTCGAGTCGGCGGTGAAGAACGGCGAGATGCCGCCCGCCACGCTGGTTTTCCTGCCCACGCCGCGTGATCGAGATGCCGAGTACAGCTCTCCCGCGCTGTGGGAGGCGATCCGGGACGAGCTGCTGCCGTTGTTGGCGGAGAACGGCGTGCCCGTGGACCTCTCGCGGTTCGTGGTCGCCGGGCAGAGTCTGGGCGGGCTGAGCGCGTTCCAGGCGGCGCTGGACTTCCCTTCGCTGGTGTCGAGGGTCGCCTGCCAGTCGGGGTCGTTCTGGTACGCCCGCGACCTGCCGGGCCACGGGATCGCGCTGGACGGCCCAGCCGGTGGCGACACGGCGGTTCGTCTCGCCGGCCGTGACCTCTCCGGGCTGCGAGTGGCGTTCGACGTCGGTGAACACGAACCGGCCATGCATCGGCACTGCGCGGCCGTCGAAGAGCTCACCGCCGCAGCAGGTGCGACCGTGCGGGTGAACCGGTCGCCTGCCGGGCACGACCGGGTCGGGTGGCGGCACGCGCTGGTCCGCGACGTCGCCTGGTTGCTGGGCTGAACGGGAGCCGGTCGGGTCCGGCTCCCGTCCAACGTCTCAGGACCCGGTCGGGTACCAGTGCTGCAGCGAGTTGCCAGGGCTGGAGTACGTCCACAGCCCGACCGGGCTGCCGTTGCCGACCCAGTGGTCGGCGAAAGCGTCCAGTGCGACCACCGAGCTCGTGGCCTGCCACTGCAACGTCCAGGTTCCGGTGTCGGTCCAGATGGTGCGGTGGAAGTTCTGACCTGCCGATCCCCCGTTGAGGCAGTCGTACACGTTGATCTGCCAGCCGATGTTGTTGCCCGCGGAGGCCGGGTAGTCCAGGCACCGGCCGCTGGCCTCGCTCACCAGGTTCAAGCCGTAGAACGTGCCGCTGTTCCAGGCGCGGAGCCGCCATCTCTCGGTGATGCCGCCGTTGCAGGTCCACAGGCCGACCTTGGAGTTGTTGGCACCACCGCCGCTGGCGAAGTTGTCCAGGCAGTAGCCGGGACGCCCCACCACCCGCAGGTAGAACCAGTCCGAGTCGGCCACGGCCGCGCCGGCCTTGAGCTGGTCCTCGATCTGCCGCTCGATCTTCGTCATGATGCTCGCCGGCTCTTCGGCGGCTCCCGCGGTGAAGGTGCCCGCCGAGGTCAGCGCGGCGGTGGCGAGCACCGCGGACAGCACGATCTTGATCAGTTTCATCAAGCCCCCAGGCTCGTGAATGCCAGCCGACGAGAACGGTCCCCCGTGGCCCGTCTTGCGGTCAGCTGAAGCCCTGCCAGTAAAGCGGAGACATCATTTGGCTGTCAACGGTCGCCTTCAGTCCACAATGGACAGTCTTGGTCGACCGCCGGGCGATCAGCGGCCGGATCCGGCAGGCTGTGCGACATGACCGAACCTCCGATGATCTCGGTGATGCTGATCGTCCCGGACGCGGACGCGGCCATCACCTGGTACAAGGCCGCCCTCGGCGCCACGGAGCTGTGGGACCTGGGCGGCGTCGCCGGTCTGTCGATCGGTGGCGCGGCCTTCTTCGTCCACCAGGTCAACCCGTCGAACCCCGCGGAGAGCAGTCCCGCCGGCGTCACGAGCGTCCGCGTCGAACTGTTCTGCGACGACCCCGACGGGCTCGTGGGACGTGCACTCGCTGCCGGAGCTGTCCAGGGCTCGGCAGTCGTCGAGCACCAGATGCCGTGGGGCACGCACCGCCAGGGCGGTTTCACGGATCCGTTCGGCCACAAGTGGTCTGTGGGCGACAGGTCACCCCTGCGCTAACGGCCACACCTCCACCACTCCGTGAGCGACCGCGCACGGAGTGTTCGCCACCAGCTTGACGGCCTCGTCCAGGGACGCCGCCTCGATGATCGCGAATCCGGCGACCGGCAGGGCGGATCGCAGGAACGCGCCTTCCTCCACCGTCGTCCCGGCGTTGTCCGGGTTGCGCACCTGCACGGGCGACCCGGCGATGCCCATCTCGACCCCGGCCTCGCGCAAACGCTCGTCGTGGGCGTGCGCTTCGTCGCGGACAGCCTGGTCCGTGCGGTCGTAGCCCTCGCGTTCGCCGTACCCGATCGTCACGAACTTCATCGCTGAACCTCCTCGACTCGGACTCTTCAGCAACACCGACTCGGGCAGCGCCGCGAACTCATCGGCCCGTTCATCGACTGTTCATCTCACGATTGCCACGACCCACCTCGAAACTGCGTCGAAGTGACGAAAGATCTCTTCTCCGACAGGGCTTTCCGCAGAGGTGGACAGTGAAGAGAACGCTCGGCATCGGCCTTGCGGTCGTGCTGCTGGTGGGTGTGGTGACGGCCGTCGTGCTCGGGCAGGGCGGCGGCGAGCCGGCCCAGCTGCAGACGGTGCGCGGCGTGATCGGTTCGGAGAAGCTCGCCTTCTTCGCCGATCAGCGGGTCAAGGACGTGTTCGCGAAGCACGGGCTCAAGGTCGAGGTGGATCCGGCCGGGTCGCGGCAGATCGCGACGGCGACCGACCTGAGCTCGTACGACTTCGCGTTCCCGTCGAGCGCGCCCGCGGCCGAGAAGATCCAGCGCGACCGCAAGGCGGCGCGGACGTACGCGCCGTTCTCGTCGCCGATGGTGATCGCGACGTTCGACCCGATCGTCGACCTGCTCACCAAGGCCGGCGTGGTCAAGGCGGGGCCGGGCTACCAGACGTTCGACGTGCAGGCGTACCTGGACCTCGCGGCCAGAGGCACGCGCTGGGACCAGTTGCCGGGCAACACCTCCTATGCGGCGCGCAAGAACCTGCTGGTCACCACGACCGACCCGCGTGACTCGAATTCGGCGGCGATGTACCTGGCGATCACGTCGTTCGTGGCGAACGGCGGAGTGGTCAGCACGCCCGACGGCGAGGCCAAGGTGCTGCCGGCGGTGTCGAAGCTGTTCCTGGACCAGGGTTACACGCAGAGCAGCAGCGAGGGGCCGTTCGAGGACTACCTGTCCGCGGGGATGGGCAAGACGCCGCTGGTGCTGGCGTACGAGGCGCAGTTCGTCGACCGGGTGGCGCGCGGTGACTCGACGATCCGGCCGGACATGAAGCTGCTCTACCCGGCGCCGACCGTGCTGTCCAAGCACACGCTGGTGCCGTTGCGCGAGCCCGGCGACCGGATCGGGCAGTTGCTGTCGAGCGACGCCGAACTGGGGAGGCTCGCGGCGACGTTCGGGTTCCGGACCGCCGATCCCAAGCACTTCAACGACATCGTCAAGGAGAAGAACCTGGCCGTGCCGCAGACGATCGTGGACGTCGTCGAACCGCCCGCGCACGAGACGCTGGAGCGGATGCTCGAAGCGATCGCGAAGCAGTACTGACGATGACCGACTTCGTGCTCACGCCACCGGACCCGGTCGAGCCCGTGCTCGTCGACCGCGCGGCCGGGCTGATCCCGGTCACCGACGAGTCCAGGGTCGAGCTTTCGTCGCAGGCCGTGGCGTTCATCGAGGCGCTGAACGCCGTCGACCCGCAGTCGCCGGACTTCAGCCGGATCGTCGACGAGGCGCTGGTGCTCGGCGAGGCGGAGATGCGGGTGGCGGCCCAGATCGCGGGCCGGCTGCTGGACCGCACGCTCGCCTCGGTCTCGTCACCTCATGGGGCGCAGGTGTCGACGAGTTTGGCGGAGTTGCGGCGTTCGGTGCGCGAACTGGACCCGCAGGACCTCACCAAGCTGACCGGCCGCAAGATTCTCGGGTTCCTCCCGGGAGGAAACGCGGCCAAGGGACTGCTGGCCCGGCTGCGGGCGGCCGACGAGCCGGTGAACCGGATCGTGCTGAAGCTCCGGTCCGGCCAGGACGCGCTGAAACGCGACAACGCGGCCATCAAGGGCGAGCGGCAGCGGCTGTGGGACCTGATGACCAAGCTGTCCCGGGACGCCGCGCTCGCCGCCGAGATGGACGAGGCGGTGCAACGGCAGGTGGCGATCCTCGACCTGTCCGATCCCGCCCGCGCTCAGGCGTTGCGCGCCGACGTGCTGTTCGGTCTGCGGCAACGTCATCAGGACCTGCTCACCCAACTGGCCGTGTGCGCGCAGGGGTACCTGGCGCTCGACGTGGTGCGCCGCAACAACGACGAGCTGATCAAGGGCATCGAACGCGCCGTCAGCACCACCGTCACGGCGCTGCGCATCGGCGTGGCGGTGGCGGCGGCCTTGGCCGGCCAGCGCGAGGTGATCGACCAGGTCGACGCCGTGCGCGGCCTCACCGACTCGATCCTGAAGTCGAACGCGACGCTGATGTCGTTGCAGGGCCAGGACATCCAGCGCATCGCCTCGACCCCGGCGGTCGGCATCGAAGCGGTTCGCACCTCGTTCGACCAGATCTACGCGGCGATCGACGCGATCGACACCTACAAGGCCCGCGCGGCCGACTCGATGTCCAGCACGGTCACCGCGCTGGACGCCGAGATCCGGCGCGCCCACGACCACCTGAGCCGCGTGCGCGGCGCTGAGGAGCAACCATGACCCGCCGCCTCGTCCCCGCGCTCGCCGTCCTGGCGCTGCTCGCGGGATGTTCCGACGAAGCCGACCCGTCCAGACCCGTCGGCGACGCCACCCCCGGAGTTCTCCGCGTTCTGGCCGGCAGCGAGCTCGCCGACCTCCAGCCCGTCCTCGACGACGCAGCCAAAGCCACCGGTGTCTCCGTGAAGTTCAGCTTCACCGGCACCATCGAGGGCGCCGAGAAGGTCGCGAGCGGCGCCGCCGAACAGGGTTTCGACGCGGTCTGGTTCTCGTCGAACCGCTACCTGGAGCTGGTGCCCGAGGCCCAGAAACGACTCGGCACCCCGACCAAGGTCATGTCCTCCCCCGTCGTGCTGGGCCTGCCCGCGGCCAAGGTCAAAGAGCTCGGCTGGGACACCAAGCGCGTCGGCTGGGCGGAGATCGCCGCGGCCGCGGGCGCCCGGAAGTTCACCTACGGCATGACCGACCCGTCCGCGTCCAACTCGGGCTTCTCGGCGCTGGTCGGGGTCGCGGCGGCGCTGTCCAGCTCGGGCTCGGCGCTCGACGCGGCGAGGATCGACGCGGTCGCGCCGCAGCTCAAGCAGTTCTTCTCGGCCCAGACGCTGTCCGCGGGCTCGTCCGGCTGGCTGTCCGAGGCGTACCAGCGCAGGGCCAGGGGCGAGGACCCCGGCGCCAAAGTGGACGGTCTGGTCAACTACGAGTCGGTGTTGTTGTCGCAGAACCAGCCCGAGCCGTTGACGCTGGTCTACCCGAGCGACGGCGTGGTGACCGCGGACTACCCGCTCACCCTGCTCACGTCCGCGACCTCGGAAGCCCGTGAGGCGCACCGGAAACTCTCCGACCACCTGAAGAACGCGGACGTCCAGCGCAAGATCATGGACACCACCCACCGCCGCCCGGTCGTGCCGCAGGTGCCGCTGGACCCGAAGTTCGCCGTGAAGGACCTCGTCGAACTGCCGTTCCCCGGCAGCCAGTCCGCTGTGGACGGTCTGATCACCTCCTACTTCGACCAGCTGCGCCGCCCGTCCCGCACGCTGTACGTGCTCGACACGTCCGGTTCGATGCAGGGCGACCGGATCGAAGGGCTTCGACAGGCACTGGTGGGCCTGACGGGCGCTGACGAGTCGCTCGCGGGCAAGTTCAACCGGTTCCACGGCCGTGAGCAGGTGACGCTGCTGCCGTTCAACAGCAGCGCGCAACCGGCGTTGAAGTACGAGGTGCCGACGAACGACCCGCGCCCGATCCTCGACCAGATCCGCACCACCGCGACCTCGCTGAACGCGTCCGGCGGCACGGCGATCTACAGCAGCCTGCGCGGCGGGTACGACGTGTTGCGCGAGCAGATCAGCGCGGACCCGGACCGGTTCACGTCGATCGTCCTGATGACCGACGGTGAGAACACCGGCAGCGAGGACATCGGCAACTTCCAGGTGTTCCATCAGGGCCTGCCGCAGAACCTCAAGGGCATCCCGATCTTCCCGGTGCTGTTCGGCGAGAGCGCGACCACCGAGATGGAACAGCTGGCGAAGATGAGCGGTGGCAAGGTGTTCGACGCCCGCAGCCGCTCGCTCACCGCTGCCTTCAAGGAGATCCGTGGCTACCAGTAACCCGGTGCTGCGCTACCTGGCGTCCTGGAAGAACCTGGCGGGCTGCACCGGCGGGCTGATCGGCCTGCTGCTGCACTTCGCCGGGTTCGCCGGTTCCTACTGGCTGCTGGTGGTGGTCGGCCTCTACGGCGTGGGCGCCCTCGCCGCGTCGCCCGAGCGGATCATCCTGGTGACCGCCCCGGAGGAGGAAGCCAGCCTGCTCCGCACCGAACTGGACGCGCTCGTCCTGCGGGTCCGCGGCCTCAACGTGCCCACCGAGGTCCCGCCGAAGCTCGCGGAGATCGCCGAGGTCCTGCGCGGCATGCTGGACCGCCCGCGCGAGCTGCGCGCCGACCCGGACGCCCTGCACGCCGTCACCCGGCTCGTCGGCACCGACCTGCCGCTGTCCGTCCAGACCTACCTGAACCTGCCGTGGTGGTACGCCGCCGCGCGCGGTTCGGGCGCGGAACTGGTGCGGCAGCTGGACTTGCTGCACGCCGACGCCGTGCGGGTGGCGGAACGGTTCCACGCGGCCGACGTGCAGCGGCAGGCGGACCACACCCGCTACCTCGAAGATCGCGACTAGCCCTCGGAGTCCCGGCTCGGTCCACTGCGTGTATCCGCGTGCTGGAATCTTCGTCCTTAAATGCGTGTCGACCGCGTACGTGGCGGTCTCGGATCTCCGCTAGGTTCTCCCGGGTCCTGGCTGAGGAAGTGCATTCGAAGGTGAAGCGGTGCTGCCGGAATCGGCGTTCGAACGGGCTAGACGGGGAACCGGTCAGCTCTTCGCGGTGAACAGACCCGCGGGAGCCGAACGGACGCAGTACCTGATCCAGGCGGCGGAACTGGCGCGAACACACGGGTTCGCGGTCACCTGGGTCGGTTGCCGCGCGGACGCGCCCGCGTTCTGGCCGTGGCACGCGATTCTCGCCGGGCTGGGCGGTGACGCGTCGGCGCTCGACGCCGATCCCGAGGTCTGCGCCCAGAAGGTTCTCGACGTGCTGTCGGCGGCGCCGGCGTTGGTCATGATCGACGACATCGACGTGGCGGGCGAGGAGGCGTTCCAGCTCACCCAGGTCGTGGCCGGGGGCGTGCATCAGCTGCCGGTGGTCATCGTCGTCACCTCGACCGGCACCACGGCGCTCGACGACACGGTCCGGCTGGTCGAGCGGGCGCACGCGGTGCTCGCGAAGGGCCGGATCACCGAGGCGCGCGAGCTGCTCGACCAGGCGGCGCGGGAAGGCTATCCCGAGGCGGCACTCGGGTTGCCGGGCATGTGGGTCAACAAGTTCCGCGGCCGGGCCGACCGCGCGCTGGCGATCGCCCGGTTGCGCGAAGCCCTGGCCCGGCAACCGGCCGAGCCGCTGCGCACCCGGTTGACCGTGCGGCTCGCGGCCGAGCACGCGTACGACCGGCGCGAGACCGAGTCCGTGCTGGAGGCGTTGGAGCAGGCCAGAAAAACCGGTGACCAATTGACCTTGGCCGAGGCCTTGTCGTTGGCACATCACGCGTTGTGGTCTCCGGAGCACAACTCAGTGCGGCTGAGCCTGGCCGACGAGCTGATCACCGTCGCGTCGGCGTCGGGGCTGGACCTGCTGGCGCTCAGCGGGTTGTGCCGGCGCACGATGGACCTGTTCTGCCTGGGGGACCCGCACGCCGAACGGTCGCAGGTCGAGCTGGCCAGACGGGCGAGCGACTATCCGGGGCTGCTGTTCTTCCACGCCGCGATGGACGTCATGCGCACGATCCGCGCCGGCCGGTTCGCGGAGGCGGAGCAGAAGTCGTTGGCCTGCCTGCAGATCGGGCTGGAGGTGGGTGACGTGGACGCGGAGACGTTCCACAGCACGCACCTCTTCGCCATCCGGTGGCTGCAGGGCCGCGGCGGTGAGCTGGTCGACCTGGCCGAGCAGGTCACGCACTCCCCCACGTTGCCGGACCTGGAGTTCAGCTTCGAGGCAGCGCTCGCGTTGCTGGCGCTGGAGGCGGGGCAGCACGACCGGGCGCGGTCGGCGTTGCACCGGATGACGATCAACGGACTGAGCGCGGTTCCGTTGTCCAGCACCTGGATCACGTGCATGTTCTGCGTCGTGCACGTGGCCGCGGGACTCGGTGACGAGGAGATCGCCCGCGAGGCCTACCGGTTGCTCGAACCGTTCGCGGACATGCCGGTCGTGCCGGCCACCGCCATCGTCTGCTTCGGGTCGACCGAACTGCTGCTGGGCATCGCCGCCACGACGTTCGGCGAACACTCCCTCGCCGCGCGGCATCTGGAACGCGCGGTCACCACGAACATCCGGCTCGCCAACTTACCGATGACCGCCTACGCCCGCGCGATCCTCGCGCAGACGCTGGGTGGCGAACGGGGCAGGGAGTTGTTCGACGTCGCCATCACCGACGCGAACGCGATCGGCATGACGGCACGCGCCGCGATGTGGGCCCGAGACCGCGACGGACTGGCCGGACGGATCTCCATCCGCCGTGAGAGCCCGTGGTGGATCGTGTCCCACCAGGGCAGGGAGATCCGCGTCGAGGACCTGGTGGGCATGCGTTACCTCGCGCGGCTGGTGGCTCAGCCCGGTGTCGAGGTCGCCGCGCTGGAACTCGTCGGCGGTGAGGACACCGGCAACCAGTCCGTGCTGGACCCCGAGGCCCGCGCCGCGTACCTGGCTCGCATCCGCGCTCTCCGCGCGCGCATCGACGACGACCCGTCACCGCGACTCGAAGCCGAACTGGAGGCGTTGCTGCGCCACCTGGCCCGCGAGACCGGCTTCGGCGGCCGCGGCCGGAACTTCGCGGGCCCCGCCGAACGCGCCAGAACCGCGGTGCGCAAAGCGATCCGCCGGGCCATCACCACGATCGCCGCGACCGAGCAGTCCACAGCGGACGCCCTCAGTACAGCCGTCATCACCGGCTACCGCTGTTCGTACCGGCCGTGATCTTGACCACCCGACGGCAGCCGAGGCGCCACCGCGGGTCGGCAGAGTCTTGGGCACGGGGGCGCCGAGGGGGCGTCCGGCACGCACAAGGGGAACGAATGGACAGGCAGGGAGTGCTGCGGCGCGTCACGCGCTTCGGCATGTTGGGTCTCGCGGCGCTCGGCATCATGACGGTGACGACGGGCGCGGCCGAGGCGAAGTCGACGTGCTCGACCGGGAGCAAGCACGTCATCTGCTTCTCGATCAACAAGATCGGCACCGACCAGTACGCCGTGCACGTCGGCATCGACGTCAAGATGTCGCAGCAGGACGCGCAGGCGATCATCGACCAGAACGGTGACCCGTTCGACTCGTGGGCGATGGGCGCCGACTGGTTCGACAACGCGGAGTTCCGGATTCCGCTGACCTGGGTCCGCGCGGGTGCGAACGGCCTGAGCGCCGAGTTCGACATCAACGTGCCGTACAACGCCCTCGACGAGGACCCGGACGGCGGCGACGAGCTCTACGCCCGCGTGCGCCTGTTCGACCAGCGCACCTCGACGCGGACGTTCAAGTCGAACGAACTGCACAGCCCGTTCTAACGGTTCAGGGCTCACTCCCCCAGGGTGAGCGCTGATCCATCCCGGTCGATGCCTCCGAGGGGGAAGCATTGACCCGGCGCGGCGGCCCGTCACCCCCAGTACGGGCCGCCGCGCCTCCCCAAGACCGGCACCGAGACTCGCACCCCCGACACGAGCCTCGGTGCCGCTGGCGTTCACCCGGCCAGCACCGCGGCTTCCCTGCGGCGCAACGCATCGCCGGGTTCCATGCCGAACTCCTCCACCAGCAGCGCCCGCACCCGCCGGTACGTCCGCAGCGCGTCACCCGCCCGTCCCGCCCGGTGCTGGGCCTCCATCAGCAGGTCCCACAGCGACTCCCGCAACGGGTACAGCGCGACCAGCCGTTCCAGCTGCCCGATCGCCTCGGCGTGCCGGCCGGCCAGGCACAGTGCCGCCGCGTGGTTCTCCTCCGCGAACGCCACCGCCTCCCGCAGCCGCGCGATCTCCGCGCCCGCCCAGCCCTCGACCGGGCAGTCCGCCAGCGGATCACCGCGGTACAGCCGCAACGCCTCCGCGTACCGGCCACAGCGCAGGTGTTCGTCGAAGACCTCGACGTCCACGACGACCTGCGTGACGTCGAGCAGGTAGCCGGGTTCGCGGGTCAGCACCACGCCGTCCGCGCCGGCCAGCTCCAGCGACCTGCGGACCTTCGCGACGTGCCCCTGCAGCGTCTTCGTCCCCGTCGGCGGCACGTCCTCGCCCCACAGGCCGTCGACGAGCGCCGATCTGGACACCATCCGGCCGGTTCTCAACGCCAGCATCGCGAACACCGCACGCCGCCGCGCCCCGCTGAAGTGCACGGGACCCGCCGGGCCGCGAACCTCCAGCGGTCCGAGCAACCGCACCTCGATCGTCATCACCATTCCCCTCCCCTTGGACACAAGAAGAGGCGTGCCGCCGGTGTGCCGCGCCGTGACACATTTCCATAGGTAACCGAACGATAACCAAATGGTCACGGGCCGATATACCGACCGACCACTCGGTCGGGACTTCTGGTGTGCTCAGCGCATGGACATCGAGAAGGCGGCCACCATCGATTTGGCGACCAGCCTCGACCTGCCGAGGAAAGTGCGGCTGCTCACCGGTTCCGCGCTGTTCGCGCTGTGGGCCGAGCCGGAGATCGGGCTGGCGTCGCTGAAACTGTCCGACGGACCCACCGGCGTGCGCGGCGCCGAACTCAGGGGCGGCACGATCGCCTGCGTGCTGCCGAACGCCACGCTGCTCGCCCAGCACTGGGACGTCGCATTGGCCCACGAGGTCGGCGAGGTGCTCGCGGACGAGGCGGCCGCGCAACAGGTGCACGTCGTGCTCGGCCCGACGATCAACCTGCACCGCACCCCGCTCGGTGGCCGCCTGTTCGAGGCCTACAGCGAGGACCCGCTGCTGACCGGCGCACTCGCCGCCGCGTACGTGCGCGGCCTGCAGGGCAAGGGCATCGCGGCGACGCCGAAGCACTACGTGGCCAACGAGTCCGAGACCGAGCGCCGCACGGCGAGCTCGGAGCTGGACGAGAAGACGCTGCGCGAGGTCTACCTCCTGCCGTTCGAGATCGTCGTCCAGGACGCCGCGCCGTGGGCGATCATGGCGGCCTACAACAAGGTCAACGGCGTCGCCGCGACCGAGCACACCGAACTGGTCGAGGGCGTGCTCAAGGGCGAGTGGGGGTTCGACGGCCTGGTCATGTCCGACTGGTTCGCCACCCAGAGCACGGCCGAGAGCGCCAATGGCGGCCTCGACCTGGTGATGCCCGGCCCGGGCGGGCCGTGGGAGGACAAGCTGGTCGCGGCGGTCGAGGCGGGCGAGGTCTCCGAGTCGGTGATCGACGACCACCTGCGCCGCCTGCTGCTCCTCGCCGAACGCACCGGCGCGTTCGGCGAGCAACGCTCGTGGCCGGAAGACCTCCCCGCACCGGACAGCGTCATCAGGCGTGAGCAGCTGCGCAGGTTCGCCGCCGGTGGCATGACCGTGCTGACCAACAACGGCGTGCTGCCGTTGGACGCACCACGGGTCGCGCTGATCGGCCGGCACGCGATCGAGACCGTCGCCCAGGGCGGTGGCTCGGCCGGCGTGCGGCCGCCGCACGTCATCTCCATCGCCGACGGCCTGACCTCGCTGCTCGGCGACCGGGTGTCCGTTGTGGACGGTGTAGAGGTCCGGTTCCGGCACGCCTCTCCCGGCACCGGGGTGTTGCGGGACATCCGTGCCACCACGTTCGACGCGTCCGGCGAGGTGCTGGCGTCACGCGGGATGGAGATCGCCGAACTCGCGGCCTACGGCGGGTGGGCGCAAGGCGCCACGTCGATCGAGGTGTCCGGCGAGGTCGTGCTGACCGAACCGACACTCCTGCAGGTCGGTGTGCGCGGGTTCGGCGACTGGACGCTGGAGGTCGCCGACGAGTCGCACGCCGTGCGCCTGGCCTGGGCGGACGGCATCGTGGAGGAAGCGCTGCTGAAGCCACCGTTCTGGACGACCGAGGTGCTCCTGCACCCCGGCGACCGCATCACGGCCCGCGTGCGCGAGGCGGCGGCGCTGGTCGGCCTGATCACCCAGCCGGTCCCCCGGCCGCCCGCCGACGCGATCGGCGCCGCCGTCCGGGCCGCTCGTGAGGCGGACGTCGCGGTCGTGGTCGTCGGCCTGACCGAGGAGCAGGAGACCGAGGGCTTCGACAAGACGACGCTGGCGCTGCCGGGCGAACAGGACGCGCTGGTCGCCGCGGTGGCCGGGGCCGCCCGGCGCACAGTTGTCGTGGTGAACGCCGCGACGCCGATCCTGATGCCCTGGCTCGCGCAGGTCGATGCCGTGCTGTGGGCGGGTTTGCCGGGCCAGGAAGCCGGTGACGCCGTGGCGGCCGCGTTGCTCGGCCACGTCGAACCGGCGGGGCGGCTGGTCACCACGTTCCCGCGCACCGACTCCGACGCGTTGACGCCCGTGCCGGTCGACGGAGTGCTGCCGTACACCGAAGGCACCGCGATCGGCTACCGCGGCGCCTCCGACCCGTTGTTCTGGTTCGGCCACGGTCTCGGCTACACCACCTGGGAGTACGGCGAAGCGTCCATTGTGGACGACACCGTGTCCGTGCGGCTCACCAACACCGGCTCCCGGCCAGGACGCGAGGTCGTGCAGGTCTACCTGCGGCCGGAAGACGAACCGGTGCGGCTGATCGGCTGGGCGGTCGCGGATGTCGGCTCAGGTGAAACCGCGCAGGTAGAGGTGCGGTGTGACGCACGGGCGCGGCGGGTGTGGGCGGACGGCTGGCAGCCGTTGCGCGGCGGCGAAGTGCTGATCGCCCGCGGGCTCGGCGACGTCCGGGTTACCCTGCGGGCCGACCAGGAGTGAGGTGAGCGGTGTCGTTCCCGCCCAGGTACCGGGCCAAGTCGCGGGTGGACCTCTCGGGTGAGGAGTCCAGGGCGAAGGCCGTGGCCGTCGCGACCGAACTGTTCGCGACGGCAGGCTTCAAGGGCACCTCCGTCGCCGCCGTCGCGGCCAGGACAGGCCTCTCGCAATCCGGTCTGCTGCACCACTTCCCGAGCAAGGCGGCGTTGCTCGCGGCCGTGCTCGAGGAACGCGACCGGGAGGACGGCGACTTCCTGACCGGCACCACCACGCCACCGCTGGGCTGGGCGGCATTCGACTCGCTGACCGCGCTCGTGGCGCGCAACTCGACGCGGCCGCACCTCGTCGGGTTGTTCGTGCGGCTGGCGGCTGAGGGCACGGAACCGTCGCATCCGGCGCACGCGTGGGTGCAGCAGCACTACGCGAGCATGCGCACGTGGCTGGCCGAAGCTGTGCGCACCGGCCAGAAAAGCGGCGAGATCGCGGCGGACGCACCCGTCGAAACGCTGGTCCGCACGACGATCGCGGTGATCGACGGGTTGCAGCAGCAGTGGTTGCTGCAACCAGAAGACGTGGCGATGGCCGCGGAATTCGAGGCGTTCACGGACACTTTGCGCGCTCGCTGGAGTACCGTCGACGCCGGGTGAAGTCATGTGGCAGTGGTGGTACCGAACTTCCACGGCAAGCAGGCGCTCGACGCGTGGCTGACGGGCTACGACGCGGGCCTGCTCCTGCAGAGTCCTGATCCGGACGGTCCTCATCCCGTCCTGAACGGCCGCGTCGTGGCGCAGCGTCCCGCGCCGGGCGCGCAGGTCGAACGCTGGGCCGCGGTGACCGTCTGGATCGAGGGCGGCGGTGATGGCAGCGGTGTGCGCGAGCCGCGGCGTCCGCTGCCTCAGCACCGGGAAGCTACGAAGTTCGTCGACGGGTGTGGTTGAACAGCAGGTTGAGCACGAAGGCGGTCAGCGCCGCGCTCGTGATGGCGCTGCCGCCGATCACCTGTGCCCAGGCCGGGAACGCCTGGTAGATCTTCGGGGCCACCACCGGGAGCAGGCCGACGCCGATCGTCACCGCGATGATCAGCAGGTTCCCGGTGTCCTCGAAGTCGACCCGGCGCAGGATCCCCATGCCCACGGCGGCGACCGTGGCGAACATGACCAGCCCGGCCGCGCCGACCACCGGACCGGGCAGCGCGGCGACGATCTCGCCGAGCTTCGGGATCAGGCCCAGCAGCACCAGAATCGCGCCGGCGACCGCGGCGACGTACCGGCTGCGGACCTTCGTGATGCCGACGAGGCCGACGTTCTGGCCGAAGACGGTGTCCAGGAACCCGTTCATGATCCCGCCCAGCACCCCGGAGACGCCCTCGGCCGCCAGACCGCGCGCCAGGTCGCGTGAGGTGACCGGACGGCCCGTCATCTCCCCGACCGCGAGCATGTCGGCGGTGGACTCGGTGAAGGTCACCAGCATCACGACACACATGGAGATCACCGCGGCCAACGGGAACTGCGGCGCGCCGAAGTGGAACGGCTGAGCGATGCCCAGCCATGCCGCGTCACCGACGCCTCTGAAGTCGGTCAGGCCGAGGAAGATCGCCGCGATCGTGCCGCCGACCAGGCCGATCAGCACGCCCAGCTGGCCGAGCAGGCCGCGCGCGAACCGTCCGACGAGCACGATCACCAGCACGATGCCGAACGCCAGCGCGAGCTCCTTGCCGGAACCCACCCCGTCCTGCCCCGTGATCAGCCCGGCCCCCACGCCGATCAGCGACAACCCGATCACCGTGATCACCGAGCCGGTGACGACCGGCGGGAAGAACCGGACAGCTCGGGCGAACGGCACCGCGACCAGGATCCCGAACACACCGGCGGCGAGCATCGAGCCGTAGACGGCCTGCACGCCGTACTGGCCCGCGATCAGGATCATCGGCGCCACGGCGGTGAACGTCGCGCCCGCCACGACCGGCAGCCGGATGCCCAGGACGTTGCCGATGCCGAGCGACTGCAGCAACGTGATCAGGCCCGCCACCAGCAGATCGGCGTTCACGAGCAGGCCGATGGTGTGGGTGTCGAGCCCGGCGGCGGCGCCGAAGACGAGCGGCACCGTCACGCAGCCGGTGTACATGGCGAGGACGTGCTGCAAACCGAGCAGTCCGAGCCTGGCAGGTGGCAGTACCTCGTCGACCGGATGCTTGAGAGCCATGCGGAACTGTGTAGTGCCCGGTCGTTGCGGTGGCATCACACCAGGGAAAAGTCGCCCGCTCAGCGGTACGTTCGGGGGCATGACCGAGCCGGTGACGCCGCTGACGCCGCGTCCGGTGCGAATCGCGTCCGTCGGCCAGTGGTGGCGGGACGTGACGTTCCTGCACTGGGCCGTGGAGCCGGAGTCGGTCGCGGGGTTCCTGCCCGCCGGCACCCGGCCGGACGTGCTGAACGGCGTCACCTACATCGGGCTGGTGCCGTTCCGCATGCACCCGATCGGCGGGACGATCGGGCCGCGGCTGCCCTACGTCGGCACGTTCTGCGAGACGAACGTCCGCCTCTACTCGGTCGACGACGCCGGTCGGCGCGGGGTCGTGTTCCTGTCCCTCGACGCCAGCCGCATCGTCCCGGTGATGGGCGCTCGAATCGGTTCGAGGCTGCCGTACAAGTGGTCGTCGATGCGGTTGAAACGCTTCGACGACGTGGTCACCTACACCTGCCGGCGCATCTGGCCGGAACCCCGCGGCACGTCGAGCAGGGTGGTGGTGCGGGTGGGCCCCGCCGTCGAACCCGACGAGCTCAGCCGGTTCCTCACGGCCCGCTGGGGCCTGCACGTGAACTGGTACGGCAGGACGATCTACCTGCCCAACGACCATCCGGAGTGGCGGCTGCACGAAGCCGAACTGCTGGACCTCGACGACGGCCTGGTGGCAGCCGCCGGACCGGGAGCCCCCCAGGGACCCCCGGTCAGCGTGCTGCACTCGCCCGGCGTGCCGGTGCGTTTCGGTGTGCCGTCGAAGTAGGTGGTGGCCCGGCCCAGTCTGGGGGACCCGTCCGGGCCACCGGTCTTGCGGTAGTTGGCCGACGTGCGCGGTGACTTTCACACGTCGGCCGGGTTCTTGGGGAACCAGACCCGCCAACTGCGCCGACCCCCTGTCCCAGGTCTTTCTCGGGCCCGGCGACGCAGGTTCCGGATCTGAGTACAAAGGTGCCAGGAGGCGCGCACAGATTTCGCCCAGGCCGTGCACAGGCGGCCAGGGCGTTGCGCGAGGATTACCTGATCCGTACGACTACGAACATCGAGGAGAAATGCACCTGTGGAGTTCCTGCTGCTCGGTTCGCTGGCAGTACGGCGGACGGGCACATCGCTGGAGCTGGGCGGACCACGGCAACGCGCCGTCCTCACGATGCTGTTGCTGCACGCGAACGAGGCCGTCAGCGTCGCACAGCTGACCGAGGCGGTCTGGGACTCACCGCCCGTGGCACCGGAGTCGAACCTCCGCACGTACGTGGCGGGGTTGCGCAAGGTTCTCGGCGAACGGCTGGTCACCCGGCCCGGCCACGGCTACCAGCTCGTCGTCGAACCCGGTGAGCTCGACCTGGACGCGTTCGACCAGCTGGTGCGCTCCGGAGAGAAGGCCGTGGCGGACGGCGACACCCAGGCCGCCGCGGACCTGTTCGCCCAGGCGCTGGCCAAGTGGCACGGCGTGCCGACCGCCGAGCTGTCCGCGGGACCGTTGCTGCGCGCGGAGTTCACGCGGCTGCAGGAGAAGCGGCTGACCGCGGTCGAGCGGTACGCGAAGGCGGCGCTGGAGCTGGGCCGGTTCGACGACGTGATCGACCGGCTGCGGCGGGAGACGGCGCAGCACCCGTTGCGCGAGGAGCTGTGGGCGCAGTTGATGCTGGCGCTGGACCGTTCCGGGCGTCGCGGTGAGGCGCTGGAGGCCTATGCGGCCGTCCGCAAGCACATGGTCGAGCAGGTCGGCGTGGAGCCGGGCGCGCGGCTGCGGCAGTTGCAGCAGGTGATCCTCGAAAGCCGGGTGCCCTCGCCCGCGGCTTTGAACGCGCACCGCCAGCTGCCGATGGACATCGCCGAGTTCACCGGCCGCGAGTCGGAGCTGCGGCGGTTGTGCGAGCCGGGCCCGCACTCGACGGTCGTGATCTCCGCGATCGAGGGCATGGCCGGTGTCGGCAAGACGAAACTGGCCGTGCGGGCGGCGCACCAGCTCGTGTCGCGCTATCCGGACGTGCAGCTGTGGGCCGATCTGCACGGCTTCGACGCGGACGAGCTGCCGGCGGACCCGACGGCGGTGCTGGAGAGCTTCCTGCGTCTGCTGGGTGTGCCGGGCGGGCAGATCCCGGAGTCGCTGGAGTCACGCGCGGCGCTGTACCGCGACCGGCTGGCGGGCAAGCGCGCGTTGGTGTTGCTGGACAACGCGGCGGGTGAGGACCAGGTCCGGCCGTTGCTGCCCGGTGGTGCGTCCTGTCTGGTGCTGATCACCAGCCGCCGCACGTTGTTGCGGCTGGACGGGGTGAAGTCGCTGTCGCTGGACGTCTTCACGCCCGGCGAGGCGGTCGCGTTGCTGGCTCGCATCGCCGGTGAGGACCGGGTGAACGCCGACCGCGAGGCGGCCGAACGCGTCGCGGAGCTGTGCGGGCACCTGCCGATCGCCGTGGCGCTGGCCGCGAAACGGCTCGCTCGCCGTCCACAGTGGACCGTGCTGGACCTGGTGGCCCAGCTGGAAAGAGGGGGCGGTCTCGGTGCGCGGGGCGTGTTCGACCTCTCGTACCAGGCGTTGCCCGAGCACCAGAGGCGCCTGTTTCGACTCCTCGGAATCCACCCGGGAGAGGACGTCACGGCCGAATCCGCCGCCGCGCTCGCCGGGCTGACCGCGTACGAGGCCGAGGACCTGCTGGAGACGTTGCTCGACGAACACCTGCTGCAGCAGCACACCCCTGGGCGTTACGGGTTGCACGACCTGTTGCGCGCGTATGCCGTTGAACAGGTGACGGCCGCCGAGCCGCCGCCTGCCCGTGCGATGGCGCGGCGGCGGGTGATGGACTGGTACCTGCAGACGTCGTGGCAGAGTGCGCAACAGTTGAACCCGCACCGCAAGCTGGAGATCCCGGTGGCGGATCCGGCCGTGCACCCGCGCACGTTCGCCGACCGGGACGCCGCTCTGCTGTGGTGCGACACCGAACGCGCGAACCTCGTCGCGGCCGTCCGGGACGCGGCCGAGCACGGACTGCCGGAGCACTCCTGGACCCTCGCCCAATGCCTGTGGGACTTCTTCAACCTCCGCAAGCACTGGACGGACTGGATCGACACGCACGAGGTCGCGCTGGCGGCGGCGCGGTCGGTGGGCGACCGCAGCGCCGAAGGGCGGATGCTCATCACGTTGGGCATCGGGCTGCGTGAAATCCGGCGGCACGACGAGTCCGTCGAGTGCTACCAGCAGGCGCTGGCGATCTTCCGCGCGATCGGGGACAGGGCGCGGCAGGAACCGACGTTGAACAACCTCGGCATCGCGTACATGGTGCAGGGCCGGGTCGACGACGCGCTGTCGTGCTACGAACAGGCCGCCGAGATCGCCCGCGAGCTGGGCAACCTGCACACGGAAGCGGTGACGCTGAACAACATCGCCCTGCTGCACGCCGACGCCGGCCGGTTCGACGTCGCGCTGTCGCGCTACCTGCGGGCGCTGGAGATCCGGCAGGAGGTCAAGGACCCGTACAGCGAGGCGATCCTGCTCAACAACATCGGCGAGGTGTACCGGGGGTTGCTCGACTTCCCGGAGGCCGTGTCGTACATCGACCGGGCGCTGGAGACGTTCCGGGCGATCGGCGACCTGTACGGGCAGGCCGAGTCGCTGGACAACCTCGGGCTGGCACTGGACGGCCTCGGGGACCGGCGCGGGGCGGAGAAGTGCTGGCTGGAGTCCGTGACCCTGTTCGAAGAACTGGGCGAACCCAAAGCCGACGAAGTCCGCGCCCGCCTCTAGCCCGTAAGGAGGTTGATGAGGGGAGCTTTCACAAACCTGAGGTTTGTGAAAGCTCCCCTCATCAACCTCTCGGCTGCTCGTCAGATCTCCACCGAGTCCAGCAGGGAGGCCACCGTCGGGTCGATTGCGGCTGCGGCCCGTGCGTCGCGGAACCTGCGCTCGATGCCCAGGTCCCGCCGGAACGCCGCGTCCCCGCACACCTTCATCGCCAGATCCGTCACCGCCACCGCTGCCTCGGTCGCGGTGACCGCCAGCAGCCGGACCCGGTCGGCCGACCGTTCCGGATGCCACGTCACCGCGGACAGGGTGTCGTTGTAGAGCACGCGCACCGAGTCGGTGCGCAGCCGCATCCGGACCAGGTCGGCCCTTGTGCGCGGGTCACCGCCGCCGAGATGTCCCAAAGCCGCGGCCAGCGCGCCTTCCATCAGGCCCAGCGACACGGCCGCCCCGAGCACCAGGAACCACGGGAACGCCAGCTCTTCCGACCACAGCTGGTTGGACGCCGGCACCCGCACGGGATCCGCCTCCACGCAGGTGGCGACGGTCCCGCGCAACCCCATCCCGGCGTGGTCGGCCGGCACCAGCAGCCCCGGTGCCTGTGCGGGAACCAGGAACAACGCCGCGCCGCAGGACCAGACGTAGCTGTCCGCCTCGCCGGCCGCGATCACCCAGCTCTTGCGCGCCCGCACCTGCACCACGTCGCCGTGCGCGGACACCACGCCGTCGGCACCGAACGCCGCCAACGTCGACAGGTGCCGGCCCGCCGCGATCTCCGCGCGCAACCAGTGCGGTCCGGAGCGGTCCAGCACGGCGGCCGCCGAGTAGTGCGAGCGCAGGACGGAAGCCGTTGCGCCGCAGACGCTTGCGACGTGCTCGACCACTCGTCCGGCCGAGCGCAGGTCCTGTCCTCCCCCGCCGACCGTGCGCGAGATGGTCATGCCCAGGATGCCGCTCGCGCCCAAGGAGTTCAGGGCGGCGCGCGGGAATCTGGCCTGCTGGTCAACATCGGCGGCCTGAGGGGCCACCACGTTCTGCACAATGCGGAGCAAGTCCGCGCGGTACGTCACGTTGGCGGGTAAAGCGAGTAGGAGGGGAAGTTGCCGTACGGCCGTTCATCGGGCGGACCCTCTGTGACGGCGTGCACGAGCAACGCGCCACCCACGAACGCACCGCGCCAAGACGCGCCACGGCCGCCGAACACCTCGTCCCGGTCACCGCGTGACCGCGGCTTGTTGATGCCGACCTTGAACGCCTGGATGTCCGCGCTCAACCGCCGAGCCGTGGCCTCGTCGTCGCAGGCCAGCGACGCGACCAGCGCGCCGTTCGAGGCGTTCATCGCGGCCAGCAGCTCGGCCTCGGTGTCCACCAGCACGATCGTGTCGACCGGCCCGAACGGTTCGGCGTGGTGCAGCACGGACGCCCGCGGCGGGTCGAGGATCGCGACCGGTGCCAGGTAGGCGGCGGTCTGCTGGCCGGGCAGGAACCGGCCGTCGTCCGCCGATCCCCGGTACAGCGGCACACCACCGGCCCGGATCGCCTCGTCCACGACGTCACCGAGCTCCTTGGCCTTCGCGTCGTTGATCAGCGGGCCGAAGTCCAGCGACGGCAGCTCGTCGCCGGGCGAAGCGACGGCGAGCGGATGACCGAACTTCACGTCTCGCACCGCGGGCAGGTAGACGCTCAGGAACTTGTCGAACAGCGACCGCTGCACGACGTAGCGCGGGTAGGCGGTGCAGCGCTGCTTGCCGTAGTCGAAGGCCTTGCGGATCTGCGTGCCGAGCATGTCCCAGGAGTCGGTTTCCCAGACACCCCAGCAGTTCAGGCCCTCCTGCTCCAGCACGTGCCTGCGCTGCGAGTCGACCAGCCGGGTCGCGATGGAGCTGCCGACGTCGCGACCGCCCACAAAGGACACACAACCCAGGAACGACGACCCGACCAGCACCGGTGCCAGCTCGGCCCCGCTGCCGCTGACGAGCGTGAACGGCAGCCCGGACCGCGCGGCCAGGGCGGTGGCCAGCGTCAGGCAGCTCACGCCGCCGTCGGTCGGTGCCTTGGCGATAACGGCGTTGCCCGCCAACGCCTGCACCAGCATCGCGTGCATCAGCACGCTCATCGGGTAGTTCCACGAGGCGATGTTGCTGACCGGCCCGTTCAACGGCGTCCGGCCCGCGAGCATCCCGTCGATCTCCTCGACGTACCACCGCACACCCTCGATGCACCGGTCGACGTCGGCCGTCGCAAGCCGCCACGGCTTGCCGATCTCCCACACCAGCAACAACGACAGCAGGTCGCGGTGCTGGGTCAGGGCGTCCAGAGCCTCTGAAACGCGGGCTTTGCGTTCCGCGAGAGGCACTTCACGCCACTCCATGTGCTGCTCGACGGCGGAGACCACCGCACGGCCCGCGACGTCGAAGTCGAGGAACGGCGGGCCCGCGATGGTGGAGCCGTCGACCGGGGTGGTGGCGGGCATCGGTTCACCGGAACGACTCCACCCGCCGCCGAAGTGGTTGAGCAGCCGATCGTCGTGGAACGCTTCCGGTGCGACCTCGACGCACTGCGAATAGACCTCGTTCCACGAGGTGCCGGGCTTGAGGATCAACGACATCGGAGTGCCCTCCCGGTGCCTAAAAGATCAGCGGTTCTGCACGTGCTGCCAGCCGAAGCGGCCCTTGATGCAGAGATTTCCGTGCGTGACAGTGCTTTCGTGCGGAGAAGTGACCTTGACGATCTCGTTGTCCTGCACGTGCAGCGTGAGGTTGCACCCGACCCCGCAGAACGTGCAGATGGTCGTGGTCTCGGTCTGCTTCGACTCGTCCCAGGTGCCGTCTTCGCGCTTGTCGTGCTCGCGTTTGAAGCTCAGCGCACCGGTCGGGCAGACCTCGATGCAGTTGCCGCAGTACACGCACGCGCTGTCGGGCAGCGGCGTGGCGAACTCCGTGGAGATCCGCGCGTCGAACCCGCGTCCTGCCACGGAGATCGCGAAGCTGTTCTGCCACTGGTCGCCGCACGCGTCGACGCACTTGTAACACATGATGCACTTGCCGTAGTCGCGGACGTACAGCGGATTGTCCACTTTGGTCGGTTGCCGGACGGTCGCGGCGACCGAACCGTCGATCTCCTCGTGCTCGCCCGGCCGGCGCTCGTCGCGGTCCTGCGACGGAGGCGCCGACGGGCCGAACCGGGAGGGGTCGGCACCGCACGCGGACATCCACTCGTCCACGTGCGGTGTGGTGGAGAGGTCCGTCGCGGACCCGAGAAGTTCCAGCACCAGCTTGCGGCTGTGGGTGGTGCGCTCGGAGTCGGTGCGCACCACCATGCCCGGCTCGACCTTGCGCGAGCACGACGGCACCAGCGTGCGCGAACCCTCGACCTCGACCATGCACACGCGGCAGGCGTTGGCGGGCTTCAACGTGTCGCCGTAGCAGAGGGTGGGGATCGACTTGCCGGACGCGGTGCAGGCGTCCAGGATCGTCGCACCTTCCGGCACGCGAACGCTTTCGCCGTCCAAGGTCAGCTCGACCAGCCGCTTCGGAAGCCCGATCTCGACGATCGTCATGACCCTGCCTCCTCATGCCCAAATGATTCAACACAGCCCAGCCGGTCGAGGGCTGATTCGATGGCGTTCCACGCTGTTTGGCCGAGACCGCAGATCGACGAGTCGCGCATGACCTGCCCGACTTCGCGCAGCAGCTGGAGATCAGCCGCGCCGGTGCTCAGCGGACGCTTGCCGACGAGCCGGTGCAGGGCCTCTTCCTGCCGCACGGTCCCGATCCGGCACGGCACGCACTGCCCGCACGACTCGTCGCGGAAGAACGCGGCGATGCGCAACAGGAAGCTGCCCAGATCAGCGGTGTCGTCGAGCACGAGCACCACGCCGGAGCCGAGGGTGGTGCCGGCGGCGCGCGCGTCCTCCAGGGTGAGCGGCAGGTCGAGCTCGTCCGGGCGAACGAACCCGCCTGCCGCCCCGCCGAGCAGTACCGCTCGCAGCTCCCGGCCTGGCGGCACGCCACCCGCCAGATCGAGGAGTTCCCCGAGCGTGGTGCCGAACGGCACCTCGTACACGCCCGGACGACTCACGTTGCCCGACAGGCAGAACAGCTTCGACCCCGTGGACCCGGCGGTGCCGATCCGGGTGTACGCCTCGCTGCCCTCGGCGAGGATCACCGGCACGTTCACCAGCGTCTCCACGTTGTTGACCACGGTCGGCTTGCCGAAGAGTCCTACCTCCACCGGGAAGGGAGGCTTCGACCGCGGCTCGCCGCGGAAGCCCTCGATGGAGTTGAAGATCGCGGTTTCCTCACCGCAGATGTACGCACCGGCGCCGCGGCGGATCTCGATGTCGAACGAGAAACCCTCGTGCCCCATGATGTTCGTGCCGAGGAACCCTCGCTCGCGCGCCTTGGCGATCGCGTTGCGCAGCAGGTGCAGCGCCAGCGGGTACTCGCCGCGCAGGTACAGGTAGCCCTTCGAGCACCCCGCGGCGAACCCGGCGATCGTCATCGACTCGATCACCGAGAACGGGTCGCCCTCCATGAGCAGCCGGTCCTTGAACGTGCCGGGCTCGCTCTCGTCGGCGTTGCACACCAGGTAGTGCGGCCGGACGGGCTGGCGGGCGGTCGCGTCCCACTTGCGCCCCGTCGGGAACGCCGCACCGCCGCGGCCCATCAGCTTGGCGTCGGTGACCTCGCGGATCACCCCGGACGGGCCCAGGAGGAGAGCCGTCCGCAACGCCTGGTAGCCGCCCGTCGCCCGGTAGTCGTCCAGCGACTCCGGGTCGACGACGCCAACCCGCTTGAGCAGCCGCAGGCCGGGGTCACCGGCCTGCGGCACCTCCGCGCGCTCACCGTCCACAGGAGAGGGACCAGCGGCCGCCACCGCGATCACCTCGCCGGCGTGGGTGGGCGCCAGGAGCTGTTCCTTCGCCACCTCCCCCGCCTCGAACGCGAGCGCAGCCGGAGCCTTCTCGCACACCCCGAGACAGGGGCTGCGCAGCCAGCCGCTCTTCGCGCCCGCCGGGCCGAGCTCGTCGGTCAGCCTGTCGCACAACGCCTTCGCGCCGTTGACCTGGCAGGCCAGGTCGACGCAGACGTGCACGATCTTCGCCGGCCGTTCGGTCAGCGAGAACAGCGAGTAGAAGCTCGCCACGCCGTACGCCTCGGCCGGTGGGACGTGCAGGACGCGGCAGATGTGGTTCAGCGCGCCCTGGCTGATCCAGCCGACCCGGTCGTTGACGGCGTGCAGGGCGGGCAGCAGTTGGTCGCGCCCCATGCCGTTGAACAGGTCCACGACCACGCGTTCGGCCTCGGTGGGCTCGACGTCGAGGAGTTTGAGGTCCACTCAGCCCACCTTCACCGGAAGCTTGTCGATGCGAATGGCCGCGGCCTTGTACTCGGCCGTGCCGGCGATCGGGCAGGTCGCCTCGATCGTGATGATGTTGACGTCGATCTCGTCCGGGAAGTGGAACGTCATGAACACCAGCCCCGGCGTCAGCCCGTCGTCGATCCGCACCGGCGCCTGGATCTGCCCGCGCCGGGACGTGATCCGGACTTCCTCGCCAGCGGTGACCCCGAGCGCCGCCGCGTCCTGCGGGCACAGGTCGAGCGTCTCGCCCATGCGCAGCGGCGACTCGAACCCGCCTGACTGCACCCCGGTGTTGTAGGAGTCGAGCCGGCGGCCGGTCGTGAGCCGGAACGGGAACTCACTCGTCAGCTCGTCGACGGGCGGGCTGTGCGGCACCGGCGAGAACGTCGCGGGCATCCCGCGTTTCACCGGGTCCTCCTCCCACAACCGGCCGTGCAGGAAACTCGGTTCGAGGGAGTCCTCGCTCGGGCACGGCCACTGGATGCCACCGAGCTTTTCGAGCCGTTCGTAGGTCATGCCGGTGTGGATCGGCGAAAGGCTGCGCAGCTCGTCCCACACGTCCTCGCCGGTCTTGTGCTGCCAGTCCGCGCCGAGCCTGGTGGCGATCTCACCCATGATCTCGATGTCGTCGCGCGCACCTTCGGGCGGCGTAAGAGCTTTCCGCACGCGTTGCACCCGGCGCTCGCTGTTCGTGAACGTGCCGTCGGTCTCGCACCACGCGGCCGCGGCGGGCAGCACGACGTGCGCGAGCTGCGCGGTCTTGGTGAGGAAGATGTCCTGCACCACGACGTGGTCCAAGTTGGACAGTCGCTTGATCGTGTGCTCGCAGTCGGCCTCGGACTGCACCGGGTTCTCGCCGATGATGTAGACGGTGGTCATGTCACCGCGTTCCATCGCCTCGAGCATCTGGGTGAGGTTCCAGCCCTTGGCGGCCTTGAAGTTCGAGCCCCACGCGTCGTTGAACTTCTTGGCGACGTCCGGGTTCGTGATGTCCTGGAAGCCGGGCAGCCGGTCCGGGATGGCGCCCATGTCGCCACCGCCCTGGACGTTGTTCTGCCCGCGCAACGGGTTCAGCCCGGCCCCGTACCGGCCGACCTGCCCGGTCAGCAGCGACAGGTTGATGAGCGACAGCACGTTGTCGGTGCCGTTGTGGTGCTCGGTGATGCCGAGCGTCCAGCTGAGCTGCCCGCGATCCGCCTTGGCGTACGCGTGCGCGAGCTCGCGGATCAACTCGGCCGGCACCCCGGTCTCCAGCTCCGCGACCGGCAACGTCCACGGCTCGACGGCCTTCACGAACTCGTCGAAGCCCTCGGTAGCGCGCTCGACGAACGACATGTTGGTGAGACCGGACGCGATGATCTCGCGCGCGATGGCGTGGGCCAGCGGGATGTCCGTACCGACGTTGAGCCGCAACCACTTGTGCGCCCACTTGCCGGTGCTGGTGAGCCGCGGGTCGACCACGTACAGCTTCGCGCCCTTGTTCACCGCCTTGAGCACGTGCTGGAAGAAGATCGGGTGCGCTTCCCGCGCGTTCGAGCCCCACAGCACGATCAGGTCGGCGTCCTCGATCTCCTGGTAGGAGGAGGTGCCGCCGCCGCTGCCGAACACCTTGGCGAGGCCGGCCACACTCGGCGCGTGACACGTGCGGTTGCACGAGTCCACGTTGTTCGTCCCGATCACGGCGCGCGTGAACTTCTGCGCCATGTAGTTCATCTCGTTGGTGGCCCGCGCACAGGAGAACATGCCGAACGCGTCCGGACCCCCGTTGGCGACGTTCCTGCGGAAACCCTCTGCGGCGCGGTCCAGTGCCTCGTCCCAGGTGGCTGGGCGCAGGATGCCTGAGTCGCGCACCAGCGGCTGGGTCAGCCGGACGTAGGGCTCGGTCTTCTTCCGCCTGCTCATCACGACACCTCCTACGTCCATACTGTATGCAATCTTCGGTATGCGCTAGCCCTTGTGCGGATTTCTTGGTCGAGGTGGCCCTACCACCGCAACGGTGGCTCGCCCCAGTGATCATCGGGAGCGCCACCGGTTCACTGGCACGCATGACACCACCGTTGTCCAGGCGTGCCGCCCTGCAGGGAGCCGCACTCGCGGTCACCACGGGCGCAGTCCTCACCCCGCCCGCGACCGCCGAGACACGAGGCGACCAGGCCAGGCAGTCCTTCACCGTGCGGGACAACCGGGGGCGGCAGCGCGTACTCGCCGACACGCGGCGCCCGCCGGTGATCATCGGCGGCAAGGTGATTCCGGCCGAGCAGCGTCAGGGGCCTGAGCACGGCACCTACCTGATCTTCAACGACGAGAACGGCTCCGAACGCGGCGGCATCGTCGCGGGAGCGTCGGAGGCCAGCTTCTCCCTCGACTACCTCAACGCGCAGGCCATCACCCTGGGCACCAAGTGGCAGGGAGAGCACGGCGCGACCGCGTTGTTCTTCAAGCAGATGCCCGACCCGCGCCTGCCCGTCGAGCAGACACCGCCCATGCCCACCAGGGTCGAGCTGGTCTGGTCGACGGGGGACGGCGCGGTGCTCGCGCTCAACGACTCGAAGGGCCGGCCCCGCATCGTGTTGTCGGTGGACGCGCAGGACGTGCCGAGCATCCGCGTGCTGGACGAGAACGGCGCGGTGGTCGGGAGCCTGCCGGGCTGAGCCGGCACCGACTACGACACCACGGACGTCCGCGACAAGAGGTCAATGGCCGCGTACACGTGCCGCAGCGTCGGTGCCGGCACGCGGGTGAGCTCGGCGATCTCCACCACGGCGCCGATGATCGCGTCGATCTCCAGCCGCTTGCCCGCCTCCAGGTCCTGCAGCATCGACGTCTTGTGGTGCCCGACCCGCCGGGCGCCGTCGATGCGCTTGTCGATCGAGATGTTCGGGTCACAGCCCGCGGCCCGCGCGATGGTCAGGGTCTCCGCCATCATCTGGGCCACCAGGTCGCGGCTGTCGTCGTGGTCGCAGATCTCCACCATGGTCGCGCGGGTCAGGGCGCTCAACGGGTTGAACGCCACGTTGCCCATCAGTTTGATCCAGATGTCCTCGCGGACGTCCTTCTCCACCGGGCACTTCAGCCCGCCCGCGATCATCGCCTCGCTCAGCGCGACGCAGCGCGCGGAGATGCTGCGGTCGGGTTCGCCGATCGAGAACCGCGTGCCCTCCAGGTGGCGGATCACGCCGGGCGACTCGATCTCGGTCGAGCAGTAGACGACACAGCCGATCGCCCGTTCCATGGGCAGCACGGCCGTGACCGAGCCACCGGGGTCCACGGCCTCGATCCGTTGTCCCTCCAGGGGATGCCCGGTCATGCCGTGGAAGTACCACCACGGGATCCCGTTCTGCGCCGCGATCACGGCGGTGTCCGGTCCCATCAGCGGTGCCAGCAGATCGCCTGACGACGCGTACGAGTACGCCTTCAGGCCGAGGAAAACGTAGTCGACCTCGCCCACTTCGGCGGGATCCGAAGTCGCATGTGGACGCGCGGTGAAATCACCGCGCGGACTCAGCACCCGCACGCCGTGCTCCCGCATGGCGGCGAGGTGAGCTCCACGCGCGATCAGGTGGACCTCCACCCCCGCACGATGCAAGGCCGCACCGACGTAGGCACCGATCGCTCCGGCTCCGAGAACAGCGATCTTCATGTCACGCCCCGCTCGTCAAATTGCATACAGTATACGGACAACACGACCATTGTGGTAGAAGTGCTTTTTGCATACGAAAAGCTGTATTCTGTGCCGCATGACCTCTTTGCCCAGTGGCCGCCGGGCCGCCCGCGGCCCTCTCAGCGCCGCGGCCAGCCGCCGGGTCGAACGGCCGGCACCGCTGCGACAAGCCGTCTACGACGCCTTGCTCGAACTCATCGTCAACCGCACCCTCGCGCCCGGCCAGCACCTGGTCGAGGCCGAGCTCGCCGAGTACCTGGGCGTGAGCAGGCAGCCGGTGCGCGAGGCACTGCAGCGACTCCAGACTGACGGATGGGTCGACCTGCGCCCCGCCCAGGGTGCCTTCGTGCACACCCCGACCGAGGAGGAGGCCGACCAGCTGCTCGCCGTGCGCAGCGTGCTGGAGACCTACTCCGCCAAGCTCGCCGCCGAACACGCGACGGCGTCCGACGTGAAGCAGCTCAAGAAGCTGCAGAAGGCCGGCGAGGACGCCCTGGCCGCCGCCGACGTGGAACGCCTGGTCGAGGCGAACGCCAACCTGCACGCGGCCGTCGCGGCGATCGGCCGCAACAAGGTCCTGTCCGAGATGATCGGCCTGGTCGACCGCCGGGTCCGCTGGTACTACACGCCGATCGCCCGCCCGCGCAGCCGTGACTCGTGGAACGAACACGCTGAGTTGATTTCAGCGATCGCCGACGGTGACGGAGAGCGAGCAGGCGAGGTCATGCACCGGCACGCCGAGCAGACCCGGCAGACCTACCACGACCGGAAGACCACCGACAGTAAGTGAGCCATTACGCTCAGATCACCCGAAATCGGTCATTTGGTGCCGCACGGGTGATCCGCGACACGATGGTCGTGGATTGCATACAAAACGCAGTATGCTGAATCTCGGCAGGGACGGGATCAACCAGGAGCCCGAACGGGTATCCAGTGGCGAGGATCCCGGCCGCAACCCTGCTGGTCCCGTGCGACAGTGCCTGGTGGGTTTCTGCGCGCCTCGGGAACGACCATCGACAGGAGGAAGACCATGTCCCGCTTCAAGAACTTCGCGCGTTCGCTCACCCAGCCGCGCGGGGGCGCCTCCGCCGACGGCCGCGCGATCGGCCTCGGGCTGTCCACCGCGCTGAACGAGCAGCGCAAGGACGCCGAGGCCGTCGCGGCCGTGGCGAAGACGCTCCGCAAGGACGCCGAGGGCCACACGATTCACGGCTGAGCGCCCTCAACTCGTTGAGAGCGTTGAGCTTCAGCCTCCTCCACGGCGGCGCGGGCGGCCCGCCGGGAGGTGTGCAGACTCCACACCGTGGTGATCGCCAGGGTCAGGACGATCACGCCGAGAGACACGACGATCGGAATCTCCGGAGCCCACGACACACCGTGGTGGTGCATCGCCTCGAAGATGAGCTTGAGCCCGATGAACGCGAGCACCACCGCAAGGCCCTTGCTGAGGTGCACCAGGCGATCCAGCAGTCCGCCCACCAGGAAGAAGAGCTGGCGCAGGCCCATCAACGCGAACGCGTTGGCAGTGAGCACCAGGTACGGCTCCTTGGTCAGGCCGAAGATCGCCGGAATCGAGTCCACCGCGAACAGCAGGTCCGTGGTGCCGACCGCGACCATGACGATCAGCAGCGGACTCGCGCGGGGAAACACCTTGCGCACCGTGCGCAACGCGGCGTTCTCGGAGAACTCGGCCTCCTCGGTCTCGTTGTGCGCCACCAGCTTCCACGCGGTGTAGATGAGGAACGCACCGAAGACGTAGAAGAGCCAGTCGAACCGGGAGATCGCCTCGGCGCCGACCGCGATGAAGATCGCCCGCAGCAGCAACGCCAGCAGGATGCCCACGATCAGCACCTTCTGCCGCTGCTCCCGAGGCACCGCGAACCGGGCCATGATGAGGACGAACACGAACAGGTTGTCGACGCTGAGCGAGTACTCGGTGATCCAGCCGGCGAAGAACTCGCCACCGTGCTGCCCACCGGCGAACAGCGTCACGCCGAGTCCGAAGAGGACAGCCAGGCCGACGTAGAACACGACCCAGTAGACGGACTCGCGAAAAGTGGGTTCGTGCGGCTTGCGCACCACGAGGTAGAAGTCGAACGCGATCACCAGGGCGAGTCCGCCCACGGTCGCGATCCACACCCAGACGGGCAGATCCAACATCCTTGGCTCCTTCGGCGGAAGGGAAGGTCAGCGGGAGGCGGTGGCGTCCGAACGCGCTCGCAGTCGCATCGCGATGCGTTCGTGCAGCCACAGGAAACCGATGGCCCAGCCGAAACTCACGATCCCTTGGTAGGCGAGGAAACCGGCCAGGTCCGCAGGCAGGCGAACCTGGCCGGTGAGCACCAGGCTCACGGTGGTCTCGTGAATGAGCCTGGCCAGCGGGAACGCCACGAGCCAGTAGAGCGCCACCGGCGCGAACCGCCCCGCCGGGAGCCGGCCTGCCGCCACCAGCAGGCCGAAACCACCGCCGAACGCGCCCAGCGGCAGGCCGAGCGCCACCATCGTCACGAGAGCCCACCCGAGCGGCTGGCCGACGAGCGCGGCCAGCCCTCCCGCGATGAGCCCCGCGGCGAGACCGACGAACGCGCCGGGCACCGCTTCTTTCAGAAAGCCTTCGCGGATCTGCGTCATCAGCCCACCACGACCCCGAACTTGACGAGGCTGAAGAACAGCATGCCCAGGTAGAACAGGGCGCCGAAGCCGATGATGAGGTTCGTGATCAGCTTGGGCCGGATGGGTTTGGGCAGCATCCGGTTGTTCACCAGCAGGAGCACGACGCAGTAGGCGCCCATGGCGAACGTCGACAGGAACGCGAGCACGTCGAGGATCGCTCCCGGTCCGTCGGCTGGCCCGAACAGCAGGATCAGGATGCCGAACGTGATGACGCCCCACAGGAATCCCGCGTAGAGGTGCGACATGCGGAACTTCTTCGCGCCCTTGACGAAGTGGTAGGTCATGTCCGCCTGGCCGCGCGAGAACGAGTCGAACAGGCCCAGCGTGGCGTTCAGGCCGATCAGTGCGATGAACCCGAGGAACACGCCACCGAGCACCGGTCCGCCCGCTGACGCGAAGGCGTCCGACATGGCGTTCAGCGCCGCCTCGCGCTCACCGGACTCGATCAGCGCCTTGACGTCCGGAGAGGTCCGGCTGGCCGACTGCGCGAGGACCGTGAAAGAAACCGTGACGAGCATCGTGATGCCCCAGAACAACAACAGGGCGTCGAACGTCACCCAGCGCCGCCAGCCCTTCCACTTGGCGAGCTCCGACTTGTCCTCGGTGTCGAACATGAAGCCGCGGGACGGCATCTGCTCTTCCTCGCCCGCGTGCCGCAGGCCGCGCAGCTTCGGGATGTGCGCGCCCATGCCGGCGCCGCTGTCGCGCAGGTGCAGCGTGTACCACATCTGCTGCATGCCGGACGGGCCGGCGAACGCGATCGAGCCGACGATGATCGGGAACCACTCGGGCGACATGGCCTGCGCCGGGAAGTACCCGAACTGGAACATGCCGGTCACCGTGCTGGTCAGATCGCCCCAGGTGCCGACCAGCGCCGCCACCACGGCCGTGCTGACGACGAGCAGTCCGATGAGGATGGACAGCAGGTTCTCGAGCAGGTTGTAGATGACCTTGGCCAGGCTGAACAGGATCCCGACCAGGATCAGGCCGACGCAGGCCGACACCGTCCACGGTATGCCGGTGATCTTTTCCAGGGCCGCCGCCCCGGCGGAGAGATGACCCGGCCAGATGTAGACGAGTATCGCCACGACGAAGAAGAACCACATGATCGGTTTGAACACGCGTGCGGCGCCGAAGAAGATGCTCTCCCCCGTCGCCATCGCGTACCTGGCCATCTCCAGCATGACGACGGCCTGCAACGTCACGCCGACCAGGAAGAGCCACCTGATGTCCGGTCCGAAGACCAGCACCAGGCGCGGCCACATGTAGGACTCGCCCATGCCCACGCCGAGCGCCACCAGGAACACCGTGGGGCCGAGCAGGTGGATCGACGGTGGTGCGTCGGGCAGTTTCCTGATGGGCATCGCTTCCAGCCTGCCCGCGGGCCAGAACCGCTCCTTCTCGGGAGGCGAACTGACTTCCGTTCGAGCGACCAGATTTGGATCATCCACGGTTAACAACCTCCAGAGGACCGGCTGTCTTCGTTGACCTCCCTGGCGGGTTCGCGACCGTGGGCGTGTCACGGTCGCGGACGGGCCATCTCTCCCTTGCTACAAGAAAAATCTGCCGTTACCCAAGCAGCCCAGCGGCACGTGCCCACCGGTACTTCGCTCCCAGTACCGCGACAGGTTTCTCCGTTGTGTACGGATACGCAACCACTCCGTTCCGGTACAGGTACTCGCTGGCCTCCTCCACCTGCACGTCGCCGGCGAGCGAGGCGACGACGGGCTTGTGGATGCCGTTCGCCCGGTACTCCTCCACGACGTCGACCACGAGCTTCGCGAACACCATCGGTGGCGTGACGATGGTGTGCCAGTAGCCCAGGATCAGCGAGTGGATGCGGTCGTCCGCGAGTCCGAGCGCGATCGTGTTCCGGTACGTCGAGGGCGGTTCGCCCCCGGTGATGTCGACCGGGTTGCCCGCCGCGCCGAACGGCGGGATGAACTTCCGGAACGCCGCGTCCAGGTCGTCCGGAATGGTCATGAGCGACAACCCGTTGTCCACACAGGCGTCCGAGAGCAACACACCCGAGCCGCCCGCGCCGGTGATGATGACGACGTTCTCGCCCTTGGGCGTGGCCAGCAGCGGGATGCCGCGCGCGTACTCCAGCAGGTCGTTCAGGCCGGGTGCGCGGATCACGCCGCTCTGCTTGAGGATGTCGTCGTAGACCCGGTCGTTGCCCGCCAGTGCGCCGGTGTGCGAGCTGGCGGCCTTGGCACCCTGGTCGGTTCGTCCGGCTTTCAGAACGACGACCGGTTTCTTGGTGGACACCCGCTTCGCCGTCTCCGCGAAGGAACGGCCGTCCTTCAGGTCTTCCAGGTGCATCGCGACGAGCTGGGTGTTGGGGTCCTGCTCGAAGAACGTCAGCAGGTCGTCCTCGTCGATGTCGGCCTTGTTGCCCACACCGACGATCGCGGAGACGCCCATGCCCGCGGAACGGCTGAATCCGAGGATCGCCATGCCGATTCCGCCACTCTGCGACGACAGGGCGACTCCGCCCTTGACGTCGTACGGCGTGCAGAACGTCGCCGAGAGGTTCTCCGGCGTGTAGTAGTAGCCGTAGATGTTCGGACCGAGGATGCGCACTCCGTGCTTGCGCGCGATCGTGACGATCTCCTCCTGCAGTTCGACGTTGCCCGTTTCGCCGAACCCGGACGGGATCATGATCGCGCCGGCGACGCCCTTCTTGCCGACCTCTTCGAGTGCGGCCGGTACGAACTTGGCCGGGATGGCGAACACCGCGACGTCGACGTCTCCTGGAACGTCGGCGATGCTCGCGAAGGCCTTCCGATCGAGAATTTCGTCGGCCTTGGGGTTGATCGGATAGATCTCTCCCTGGAACCCGCCGTTGACGAGGTTCTTCATCACCGAGTTGCCGATCTTGCCCTCTTCGTTCGAGGCACCGATCACGGCGACGGCCGCCGGTTTCATGATCCGGTTCATCGAGGCGAGGATCTCGTCCTGGGTGAACCGGTGCGGCTGTTTCGCGGCGTTCTCGTCCACGAGGATCCGCACGTCGACCGCCGTGGCGCCACCGGGAGTGGCGAGCACCGGGTTGAGGTCGACCTCCGCGAGCTGCGGGAAGTCCGTGACCAGGGCCGAGACGCGGTGGATCAGGTCGGCGAGCTTGCCCGTGTCGACGCCTTGCGCGCCACGCACTCCGTGCAGGATCTCCGCCGCCGCGATGCCGTTGACCATCGACAGCGCCTCGGAGGCACTCGTGGGCGCCAGCCGGAAGGTGACGTCCTTGAGCACCTCGACCAGGACACCGCCGAGCCCGAACGCGACGATCTTGCCGAACGTCTCGTCGGTGGTGGCGCCCACGATCACCTCGTGCACGTCCTTGCCGGTCTGCAGCTGTTGCTGGACCTGGACACCGGTGATCTCGGCGTCGGCCTGGTAGTTCTTGGCGTTGTGGATGATCGCGCGGTAGCCCTCGGCGACCTCGGCTGAGTTCCGCAGGCCCACCAGGACGCCGCCGGCCTCGGTCTTGTGCAGGATGTCCGGTGAGACGATCTTGAGCACGACCGGGTAGCCGATCTCCTCGGCGAACGCGACGGCGCCCTCCGACGACTTCGCCAGCGCCTCGGCCGGGGTCGCGATCCCGTAGGCGTCGCAGACCCGCTTGCCCTCCGGTGCGGTGAGCGACGACCGTCCCTCCGCCCGCACCTTCGCGAGTACGTTCTCGACCGCGGCGCGGTCGTAGCCGTTGTCCGGCATGAGATTTCGTCTCCCTAAGGGTTCAGATGACGCCGGCGGTGCGGAGTTCGGCCAGCCGTTCGGTGCTGTAGCCCAGCGCGCCGAGGACTTCGTCGTTGTGCTCACCGAGCAGCGGCGGGCGCTGCACCTCGACGACCGAGTCGGAGAGCTTGAGCGGGTTGCCGACCGTCTTGAACGTGCCGCGCTCCGGGTGGTCGACCTCGACTACGGTGCCCAGCTCGGCCAGGGTCTCGTCCTCGATGATCTCCTTTGTGGACAGAATGGGTCCGCACGGGATGTTGTGGGCGTTGAGCTTGTCCATCACCTCCCACTTGGTGTGCTTCTCCGTCCACTCCTCGATCAACGCGAACGCCTTGTCCAGCTTGGACAACCGGACCTCGGGCGTGGCCCACGCCGGGTCCTCGGCGAGCTCGGGCCTGCCGATCAGCTCGGTCAGCGGCTTCCAGCCGGGCGGCTGGATGATCACGTAGATGTAGTCGTTGGGGCCGCCGGGGGCACAGCGCACCGCCCAGCCGGGCTGGCCACCACCGGATGCGTTGCCGGAGCGGGGCACCTCGTCGCCGAACTGCTCGTTCGGGTACTCCCCCAGCGGCCCGTGGGCGAGGCGCTGCTGATCGCGCAGCTTCACCCGGCACAGGTTGAGCACCGCGTCCTGCATCGCGACCTGGACGCGCTGCCCGCGCCCGGTGTTGGTCCGTTGGTACAGCGCAGCCAGGATCGCGGCCACCAGGTGGATTCCGGTACCGGAGTCGCCGATCTGCGCGCCGGTGGCGAGCGGCGGACCTTCCTCGAACCCGGTGGTGCTCATCGAGCCGCCCATCGCCTGCGCGATCACCTCGTACGCCTTGAAGTCGGCGTAACGGCCGGGCCCGAAGCCCTTGATCGACGCGTAGATGAGCCTGTCGTTGAGCTCCTGCAACCTCTCCCACGGGTAGCCGAACCGTTCGACGACACCGGGGCCGAAGTTCTCGACGAGGATGTCGACGTCACCGATGAGCTTCTCGAAGACCTCTTTGCCTTCCGGGGCCTTCATGTTGAGCGTGATGCTCCGCTTGTTGCAGTTGAGCATCGTGAAGTAGAGACTGTCCACTTCGGGCAGATCACGCAGCTGACCGCGGGTGATGTCACCGCGTCCGGGCGTCTCCAGCTTGATGACGTCCGCACCCAGCCAGGCGAGCAGCTGGGTCGACGACGGTCCGGACTGCACGTGCGTCATGTCGAGGACTTTGACGCCCTCCAGGGCTTTGGCCATGTCAGCTCACCTACTTGTACATCGTCTGGTTCATGGTTCCGGGCGCGTACACGTCGGGGTCGATCCACACGTTGATCAACGAGGGCTTGCCCGACTCGCGGGCGCGCTGCAGCGCCGGGCCGA
Source organism: Lentzea alba (assembly GCF_011067745.1). Lineage (GTDB taxonomy): Bacteria > Actinomycetota > Actinomycetes > Mycobacteriales > Pseudonocardiaceae > Lentzea > Lentzea alba. Next base: position 536,458 of record NZ_JAAMPJ010000003.1, on the reverse strand, counting down.
TGTCCTTGGGATCGCGGACTTCCTCGCCGTAACCGCCGAGCATCTTGGCGAACTGGTCGTACTTCACGTCGCCGAGCGTGTTGCCGACTCGCTCGCGTTCCAGCCCGTACTTGGCCGCCTGGCCATAGCGGATCTGGTTCATCGACGAGTTGTTGCCGACGATGCCGACGAACGGCAGGTTGTAGCGGACGAGCGTCTCGAAGTCCCAGCCGGTGAGGCTGAACGCGCCGTCACCGAACAGCGCCACGACTTCCTTGTCCGGCCTCGCCAGTTTGGCGGCGAGCACGAACGGGATGCCGACGCCGAGTGTCCCGAGCGGACCGGGGTCCATCCAGTGGCCCGGCGACTTGGGTTGCACGACCTGGCCGGAGAACGTGACGACGTCACCGCCGTCGCCGATGTAGATGGAGTCCTCGGTGAGGAAGTCGTTGATCTCGCTCACCAGCCGGTAGGGGTGGATCGGCATGTCGTCGGAGCGCAGGTGCTCCAGCCGCTTCTGCCGGGCCTTCTCCTCGACCGCCTGCAGTTCCTCCAGCCACACCTTGCGGCCCATCGCGCCGTTGTCCTCGCGACCGGACGCGGCCTGCGTGACGCTGGACAGCACCAGGTCGGCGTCACCGACGATGCCGAGGTCGACGTCGCGGTTCTTGCCGACCGTGCGGTAGTCGAGGTCGATCTGCACGACCGTGGCGTTCGCGGAAAGCCTTCGGCCGTAGCCCATCCGGAAGTCGAACGGGGTGCCGACGATGACGATCACGTCGGCGTTGTCGAAGGCGTAGCGGCGCGACAGCTGGAAGTGGTGCGGGTCGCCGGGAGGCAGGGTGCCGCGGCCGGCGCCGTTCATGTAGGCGGGGACGTTGAGGGTGCGGACGAGCTCGATCGCGGAGTCGGTGGCGCGCGTCGTCCACACCTGGCTGCCCAGCAGGATCGCGGGCTTTCGGGCGTTCACCAGCAGGTCCGCGAGCTTCTCGATGTCCGCCGGGTCACCGACACTGCGGGTGGACGCGCGGTAGTGGCCCGCCTGCGGTACTCGGGCGGTGCTCACCGGCACCCTGGCGTCCAGGACGTCGCGCGGGATCTCCAGGAACGACGGGCCGGGCGCGCCGGCGTTGGCCTCGCGGAACGCCATCGACACCATGTCCGCGATGCGGGCGGTGTGCGGGACGTTCGCGGCGAACTTGGTGATCGGCGTCATCATGTCGACGTGCGGGAGGTCCTGCAGTGAGCCCATCTTGTGCTGGCTCAACGCACCCTGGCCGCCGATCAGCAGCATCGGGCTCTCCGCGCGGAACGCGTTGGCGACGCCCGTGACGGCGTCGGTGGTGCCGGGCCCCGCCGTGACGACGGCGCAACCGGGCTTGCCGGTGATGCGGGCGTAGCCGTCGGCCGCGTGCGCCGCGACCTGCTCGTGTCGTACGTCGACGACGGCGATGCCCTCGTCCACGCAGCCGTCGTAGATGTCGATGATGTGCCCGCCGCACAGCGTGAAGATGGTGTCGACGCCCTCAGCTTTGAGCGCCTTGGCCACCAGGTGGCCTCCAGAAATCGACTCCGGCTCCGCGGAACTCGTCATCGGCGATCAGCTCCCCTTGGCGCTTCGACTGTAGATTGCATACCGTATGAGGTAGGCATATCGTTACTCCGCTACCAACCGGATGTCCATAGATGGCCGCAAGTTTTCGGCGAGAGGACGTAGACGGTGGATCTTTTCGAACACGAGGCACGGGACCTCTTCGAGCGGTACGGGGTGCCCGTTCCGCGTGGTTTCGTGGCGGACACTCCTGAATCCGCGCGCGAGGCCGCCGCGAAGCTCGGCGGCACCGTTGTCGTCAAGGCTCAGGTGAAGACCGGCGGGCGCGGCAAGGCCGGCGGCATCAAGCTCGCTTCGACGCCCGACGAAGCTTTGGTTGCGGCCTCGACCATCCTCGGAATGGACATCAAGGGCCACACCGTGCACAAGGTGCTGGTCACCGAGGCGAGCGAGATCGCCGAGGAGTACTACCTGTCGTTCCTGCTCGATCGTGCCAACAGGACGTTCATCGGCATGGCGTCGGCCACCGGCGGCATGGAGATCGAGGAGATGGCGGACTCCATCACTCGAATGCCAGCTTCGTCCTTCGACGCAGCTGCGGTCTTCTCACCGGAGATCGCCTACGAGGTGAACGCCGTCGCTTCCGCTTTGTGGAAGGTCTTCGTTTCGGAGGACGCGACACTCGTCGAAGTGAACCCGTTGGCGCGCACCAAAGACGGCCGGATCGTCGCGCTCGACGGCAAAGTGACCCTGGACGACAACGCTTCCTTCCGGCACTCTCGTTCGTCAGACAGCGCCCAGGGTGACCCGCTGGAAGTGCGGGCCGCCGAGAAAGGCCTGAACTACGTCAAGCTCGACGGCACGGTCGGTGTCATCGGCAACGGCGCGGGTCTTGTCATGTCCACATTGGACGTCGTGGCGCTGGCCGGTGCCGCGCCCGCGAACTTCCTCGACATCGGCGGCGGTGCCTCGGCCCAGGTGATGGCCGACGGTCTCGACGTCATCCTGTCCGACCCGTCGGTGCGCAGCGTGTTCGTGAACGTCTTCGGCGGCATCACCGCGTGCGACGCGGTGGCCGACGGAATCGTGCAAGCACTCGGGCTGCTGGGCGACCGCGCGGACAAGCCGCTGGTCGTGCGGCTGGACGGCAACAACGCCGAAGCAGGCCATCGCATCCTCGACGAAGCACGACACCCGCTGATCACCGTGGCGCACACGATGGACGACGCGGCGGGCCGTGCCGCCGTGCTCGCCGGCGCCGGTAAGGAGTCCTGATGGCGATCTTCCTCGACGAGCACAGCCGCGTGATCGTGCAGGGCATGACCGGGTCCGAGGGCGCCAAGCACACCCGCCGCATGCTCGCGGCCGGCACGCAGGTCGTCGGCGGCGTGAACGCGCGCAAGGCCGGCACGTCCGTGGACTTCGACGACGTGACGCTGCCGGTGTTCGGCACGGTCAGCGAAGCGATGGAGGCAACCGGCGCGAACGTGTCGGTGCTCTTCGTGCCGCCCGCCTTCACCGGTGACGCGGTGATCGAGGCGATCGACGCGGGCATCGGCCTGGCGGTGGTGATCACCGAGGGAGTCCCGGTCCACGACACCGCCCGGTTCTGGGCACACGCGGCCGGTTCGCCGACGCGGATCATCGGACCGAACTGTCCCGGCATCATCAGTCCCGGCAAGGCGAACGCGGGCATCATCCCGGCCGACATCACCAAGCCGGGGTCGATCGGACTGGTGTCGAAGTCCGGCACGCTGACCTACCAGCTGATGCACGAGCTGAAGGACTTCGGCTTCACGACGTGCGTCGGCATCGGCGGCGACCCGATCGTCGGCACCACGCACATCGACGCGATCGCGGCGTTCGAGGCCGACCCGGAGACCGAGCTGATCGTGATGATCGGTGAGATCGGCGGTGACGCGGAGGAGCGGGCGGCGGAGTTCGTGCGGGACAACGTGTCCAAGCCCGTCGTCGGCTACGTCGCCGGCTTCACCGCGCCCGAGGGCAAGACGATGGGCCACGCGGGCGCCATCGTCTCGGGGTCCTCGGGCACGGCGGAGGCCAAGAAGCAGGCCATGGAGGCGGTCGGCATCAAGGTCGGCAAAACCCCGTCCGAAACCGCAGCCCTGGCCCGCTCCATCCTGACCACCTAGCCGTCCGCCCAGCCCATATACCGACACCCAAAATCGTTCGAGTGACCCAACCCCGCCCCTATCACTCTCCGCAACCCCACCCTGCTGGCCGGTGGCCACGCGGGGGCCCTTTGTCCGTTCTAGTAGTACGCGGGGTCCCCGCGTATCCAAAAGTGAGGCGGGTGGGGTTTCTGTGGGTGAAGGGGACTGCGGTCGGCATGGGCTTCTAGGTGGCGCAGAGGGCCTTGTCCGCGACCGCGATGGCGGAGGGGTTCGACCCCGGCTGGTTCGTGTTGGTCACCACCGACACGGACCGCCCGTCGTCGGTGGCCAGCGTCAGCGAGAAATGGCCGGTGGGCAACGAACCGTTGTGACCCCAGGCCACTCCCCCGCACGTCAGCGGCACCTCGGCGAGCGCGAGACCGTAGGAGCTGACCGTGCGGCGCATCTCCGCGAGCGCGGCGGGCGAGACGACCCGGCCCTGGATCAGCGCCTGGTAGAACCGCCGGATGTCGTCCAATGTGGACGACATCGCGCCTGCGGTGCTCCAGAACGACAGTTCCTGACCGGTGGTCGCCTCGGTCCAGAAGAAGAACGGGCCGAGGCGACCACCGATATACCCGTTGAGGAACGGAGCCCTCAACGCGCGGTCTCCGGGTGCGGGAAAGTCGGTCTCGGTGAGGCCGAGCGGGCTGATGATCCGCTCGGTGATCACGTCACCCGCCCGCTCGCCGGTGATCTTCTCGATCAGCAGGCCCAGCACCAGGTAGCCGACGTTGGAGTAGTTCAGCGCGGCGCCAGGTGCGGACTGCGCGGGCTCGTCCATCGCGGAGCGGACCAGTTCGGCGAGGGAGAACGTGCCGTCCGGGTTCGCTCGTGCGTCACGGACGTCACGGACGAGGCCGCTGGTGTGCTGCAGCAGGTGGCGAACGGTGATCACGTCACCGTTGTAGTTCCCGTTCACGACACCGGGCAGGTAACGGGAGATCGGTACGTCCAGCTCCACGCGGTGCTCGTCGACGAGCTGGAGGATCACCGCGGCGGTGAACGTCTTGGTCTGGCTGCCGATCCGGAAGTGGTCGGCAGCGGTGATCACGCGTTGTTCGTTGATCTTCCCAGTGCCCGCGGAGAGCGTGTACCGCGCGGTGTGCACGGCAGCGCCCGGTCCTGCCTGTGCGGCGTACCGGTCGAGCACCGTCTGGACCGCGGCGTCGGCCTTCGCCGGGGCGACGCTGATGGCGAGCGCGACGCCCGCGACAAGTGCTGCGATGCGCTTCACGTGGTCGCCTCCGTCGAGGTGCTCTTGTCTCCGATGACCGACAGGGCCTGCTTCACGATCTTCAGCACCGCCTGCGCGCCCTCGACCAGCTTGATCAGGTTCTCGCCGCTGGCCAGCAGTTCGCCGAGCTTCGCCGCGATCTGCCCGCCGCAGTCGACGGCGATCTGCACGCACTGCGGGATCGCGACGGCGATGCTCTGCCCGAACGTCGCCGGTGCCGCCGCGATCGCCTGGGTCATGATCGGCACGATCTTGCCGATCGCCTCGGTGATCAGCCGGGTGACCTCCGCGACGACCTGGGCGACCACCTGTCCCGCCTTGATCAGCGCGCTGGCGTTGGTCAGCGCGGTCTCGGCGACGGACAGCACGCCGTCGACGAGTTCCTTGCCGGTCTTGGCGTAGTCGGTGGCGCTCTGGCCGCTCCAGCCGCTGGTCTCGCTGCCTGCCTTGTCCTGGTAGTCCTTCGCCAGCGCCTGGCCGGCCTTGCCCGCCTTGTCGAACTCGCCGACGCCGCGCTCGACGCCGTCCGGGTCGCCCTTCAGCTGGTTCAGCGGCTCTTCCAGGAACGAGATCATCGGGGTGAGGAACCCGACGCCCGCACTGTCCAGGGCCTGCAAGGGTTTGCCGTTCGAACCGAGTTCGCGGAGGTCGGCCTTCGGGGTGGCGGCGAGGTCGGACGACAGCCATTCGTCGCCCGTGATGGCGTTGGTGGTGGTGCGGAGCTCGTTGAGCAGCGCGGCGATCGTGCCCGCGTCCGTTGTAGTGGCGGTCATCGGGCGACCCCGGTGAGGTTGGCGGCGCTGTCGTCGTCGGTGCGCTGGTAGGTGTCGGCGGTCTGCCGCATGCCCTCGCTCACTTTGTCCATTGTGGACGCCACGTGCGCGAACGCTGCCAGCGTCTCCCCCATCGCGCCGCTGAGTCCGGCGGCGAGGAACTGGGCGAACGAGCCGAGCGAATCCTGGCCGAGCTGGTCGGGCAGAGCCGTTCCCGTCGCGGACAGCTGGTCGGCGTACCCGGCGAGCGTCGCGGCATGACCGCGCAGCTGCTCGTGATCAACCGCGAAGCTCATCGCACGGCCTCCGGCAGGTGATTCGTGATCTGGTTCAGTGCGTCGCCATCACCGAGGTAGGCCGTCATCACCTCGGTCATGCGCGCGCCGGCCAGCCGTTGCGCCTCCCGTGCGGTGCTGACGATCAGCATCGCGAGCGTGTCGACGTCGAGCTTGCGCGCCGCGGGCGTCAGCACGACGTCGCCGAGCACCCCGCCCGCGTTCACCGTCACGGTGACCTCTCCGCGTGGCGAGGTCGCGCTCGCCCCGACCTCGGCCAGGCTCGCACTGGCGCTGCGCGCGCTGTACGCCACCCGTTCCAGACGTTCCTGGTAGTCCGCCAGCCACTGTGCTGGATCCACTTCTCCCCCTCTTCTAGGCTCGCGCGACCGCGGCGAGCTCACCAATCGCACGGACGAGGTCGTGGTGCCGCATGGGATTGACGCTGACCCAGCCGTCCACGCCCACGTCGACCCTGACCCGGCCGTCCGCACTGTCCAACCAGGACACTTCCTGCCGCTGCCCGCCGCGGATCACGCCTGCCTGCCCCTGCCCGGTGACCTCGAGGTCGACCTTCGCGCCGGGCGGCAGGGTGATCGGCATGAGCTGCGCGGGCCGCAGTTCGGGCACCAACGCCACGAGCTCGTCACCCAGCGTCGCCGCCTCGACGAGCCGCACGCGAACCGTGCTCTCCGACTGCGTGCACACCACAGCGTCGTCGCCGTAGACCATCGCGACGGCACCCGTCCCCGGCACCACGAGGTCGACCACGGCCGTGTGTTCGCACAGCGCCGTGACGAGCACAGCGGCCATACCCGTCGGCCCGTGCGCTTCGGCCAGTCCGCGCGCCTGCAACCCGTGGCCCGCCTCGGCGAGGAGATCGGCGCGTTCGCTCGCTCGGGTGCCGAACGACGGCACCCGCAGCGGAAACGGCCAGCGCACCCCGGCGTGCGTCGCGAGCAGGTCCATCTCCACCAGGTCGAAGGCGATCATCGCCCCGCCTTGCGCGCCTGCTCGGCGTCGGTCTCGGCGTAGGTGGCCTTGATCTGCGCGAGCATCTCCTGGAACGCGCGCACCTCCCGTTCGGCGGCGCCCACCTCGCCCGCGAGCCCTTCGCCCGCCCCCTTGAGCCTCTTCGACAGGTCCTGGGCGGGCGGCGCCGTGCCGAGCAACGGCTGCCGCTCGGCCAGCCTGCTCGCGGTGGCCACCAGGTCACCGGTCAGCTCGGCCAGCCTGGTCAGCGTCCTGATCCGGTCCTGCAACGCGTCCGGTGCGACCTCGAAACCGGTCACTGCTCCTCCCCGATCACGGCCGGCGACACCCGCTCGTTCACCACGAACAGCCCGTGGTCGAGCGTCGGCATCTGGTTCTCGTGTTCCTGGTCGTCGTCCTTGCGCGCGCCGCCCGGCGGCGAGGCCATCGCGCCGTTTTGTGCGGCGGACCGTGCGTCTGTAATGGGCGCACCGGTGATCGTTGGGCCTACGGTCTGACCGAACATCACGCCCGTGCGCATGCCTGGGCTGAGTTGGGTCTGCTGGCTCACCGGATTCACGGCGCCGATGACCGGGCCTCGCGTCGTTGCGGCTCCACCGCTCCCACCGCCTACGAGCCGTTGCCAAGGCACGCCACCTGAACTGGGTGTCTGCACCGGTGCGACGGCGGCGGCGCGGGGCGTGGGGGCGGCCTGCGGGACGTAGCCGCGGGCGTCGTCGATCAGGCGGCCGCTGCCGTTGAGGCTGGACTCGTAGGTCTGCATCGCGCGGACCGCCTGGGCTTTCTGCTGGTCGGCCGAGGCGGCGCCGAAGTAGAAGTAGAAGCCCGACGTGCCCGCCGGCAGCGTTGGAGCGCTCGGCAGGGCCATCGGCGCCGGCGCGCCGGGGAGCGAGAACGGCGCGCTCGGCAGCGCGAACGGCGAAGGTGCGCTCGGCAGCGCGAACGACGCCGGCGTGAACGACGCGGGCATCGTCGCCGCGTCCGGTGGCGGCGGCATCGCGGCTCGCGCGGCAGCCAACGCGTCCGCGGAGTCCTGAGCGGCCTGCTGCCCCGCCGCCGCGAGCTCGCTGATCTTCTCGATTCGCTCGGCCAGCGTGGTGAGCCGCGCGGCGGCCTCCTCCGCCGCGGCGCCGTGCCAGCCGTCGAGCAACGCGGCCCGTTGCTCCCGAAGCACCGCGGCGTGCGTGCTCAACGCCTCGCGGTGGCGCGTCCACTCGTCAGCGACCGTGCTGACGTCCCCCACATCGGCGTCCTGCCACAGCATCTGATGCAGCTGCTGGTGGCTGTACGCCTCCCAGTTGATCTCGCCTGACACCCCTCGGATCCCTCCCTCGTCCAGCCCGGCAAACGATCACACCGGGCCAAACGAAGGAACAGGCCAGACGACCGGCCACTTGTGGCCGGTCCCTCCCATCAGGGCAAACGCGCGAAATGATCCTGCAGGCGCGCGTGCCGGAACTGGTAGACCGCACCCGCTCGCCGCAGCACGCCACGCCGGTAGGCGTCGTCGAGGAAGGCCGGCAACCGCCACGGCAGCCGTCCGGTCAGCGGCAACCAGACGCGCGCGAACAGCACCCATTGGCCCCACGCGGTCAGGCTCAGGCCGTAGGCCAGCCCGCCCCCCACACCGCCGACGAGCCCGAGGGCCAGCGCCGAGACCGGAGTCCACACGACTTCGAACCTCAACGCCACGAGCACCACCACGCCGACCTGGGTGGCCGCCACGACGAACAGTGCGAAGGCCGGGACCACCACCGCGGCCAGCCCGAACACGTGCCGCCGGTTCGCGTCGAGCAAGTCACCGGGGCTGCCTGCCGAACGCACGTCCAGCGGCGTCTCCATCGCCGCGACCAGCCCGAAGACGAGCGCGCCGCCGAGCCCGAACACCAGGGAGAACACCACGACGTCCGCCAGCACGCCCGTGTTCATCTTCCATCCGGGCCAGGCCAGCCAGAACGAAATCCCCTGCACCAGCCCGTAAGTGCCGCCGACCGCCCCGCAGAACGCCAGCCCGAGCAGGGCTCGTGACCACACCCGCTTGCCCAGGCGTCCGCGCAGCCGCAGCCGCGTCCGCACGGGTTCCAGCGGTGCCGCGCGGACCACGTACCGGTGCGCCACCCCGAACAACACACCCGTGACCAGCCCGATCATCACCGCGAACGACACGCCTCTGGCGGTGAACATGCCGAGTACGGCCGCCTCCAGCACCAGGTCCGCCATCCCGACCGCGATCCCGACGCTCAGTCCGGTGACCTTCGACGACGTGCCGAACCGCCACCACGCCAGGTCGTGGGTGCCGAGGCGGGTGAGGTGATCGGCGAGGTAGCCGAGCCACGGCTGCACGCGCTCGGCCTCGACCCCGTAGACAGCGGGCACGAAACTGCCGAGCAGGTGCCGTTCGATCTCTTCGGCGTCGTGGAACCGGAGCAGCTCAGCGGGATCGTGGTCCGGTGTGTCGCTGTAGATCCGCCGCGCGAGCGCCACCATCAACGGCGTCGTCAGCACCTTTGCGAGGACCCCGCCGCCCCGCACCTCGTCGAGCACCAGCGTCCACACGTCCTTGCGCGTGGTGCGCGGCAAGTAGTCCGCGAGGTCGTCGCACGTCAGGTCAGCCAGCATTACTGCTGCAGCCGACGTCAGCACGTCGGTGCCCTCGACCGCATCCCGGTACTCGTCCACACGGCTGGTCAGCAGCAACGGCAGAGTGGTGGTGTTCAAGGCGTTCAACGCCGGTCGATGCAACCCGGCCGCGATCTCGTCGAACCCGTCGAGCACCGGCAGCACCCGCTGGGCGTCCACCAGCGCCGCCGCCAACGTCCCACCACTGGGTCCGGGAGCTCCGAGGAACGGGTGATCACGGGTCAGCTGCTCGGCCATCCAGTCGCGCAGCCCCACCCGTTCCGGGTGCCACGACCCCAGGCTGAAGATCACCGGCACCGGGTCCCGCGCGTCCCGGGCGCCCAGCAGGTCGAGCACGAACCGCGTGGTCAGCACCGTCTTGCCGGCCCCTGCCCGCCCGAGCACGACGAGCCGCCGCGACCCGACCTTCCGGTACACCTCGACGATCTGGTCCAGCCGCCCGGCGAGCGCGGCCTCACCACCGATGTTGAGCCAGCTGTCCCGCAACGTCTCGGGCGCCGCGTCCCATCGGACCGGCAGCGGCACCGGGTCGTGGATCTGGCCTTGTTCTTCCTCGCGCCGCCAGCGCGCCTCGACCGCGACCTTCAGGGTCTCCACGGCCTCGGCCAGCGGGTCGAACCGCACGGGCTCCAGAACCACCGGCTCGTCGCGGCCGGCGGCGGCGAACAACTCGGCCCGCTCGGCCCCGGTGAGCTCCAGCGCGTCGGCCAGCGACCGCACGGTTCCCATCCGCGGATCGGTGCGTTCGCCGGTCTCCAGCCCCCGCACCGTGCGAATGCCCACGGCAGCGCGCTGAGCGAGCGCTTCCTGGCTCAATCCCGCCCGCTGCCGCCATTGACGCAGCAGTAAGCCGAACTGGCTCGCCACAACCGCCGCCCCCTCGTCCGGATGATCAGCAGGGTACCGAGACGGCCGCGTCTCGTGGCCACTGTGTCCAATAGCCGTTGGTGCCCGGTTGGAGGAAGATCGCGGACGTGCTCTCCGCGTGGCTCCACACCGTTCCACCGCTGCTGGTCTACGTCGTCGTGGGCCTGGTGGTCGGCGTCGAGAGCGTCGGGATCCCGCTGCCGGGCGAGATCGTGCTCGTCACGGCCGCGCTCATGGCCTCGCACCACGACGGCGTCTCGCCGGTGATCGTCGGCATCTCGGCCTCAGCGGGCGCGATCATCGGCGACAGCATCGGGTACGCGCTGGGCAAGCGGTTCGGGCCGCGCGTGTTCGGGTGGGCGGGCGAGAAGTTCCCCAGCCACTTCAGCGAGGACAAACTCGGCCGCGCCCAGGCGCTGTTCGAACGGTACGGCGCCTGGGCGGTCTTCTTCGGCCGGTTCGTGGCGCTGCTGCGGATCCTCTCCGGTCCGCTGGCCGCCACGATGGGCATGCACTACGGGAAGTTCCTGCTGGCCAACGCTGCTGGCGGCATCGCGTGGGCCGGCGGCACGACAGCGGCGGTGTACTTCGTCGGCGAGGCCGCCGAGCACTACCTCGCCGAGTTCTCCTGGATCGCGCTGCTGGTCGTCCTGCTCGCGGTGATCGGGTTCAGCGTCCGAGCCCGGCTCCGCCGTTCACCCCGATGACCTGCGCGGTGATGTGCCCGGCCTCCGGGGAGGTCAGGAAGGTGATCGCCGCGGCGACGTCCGCCGGGGTGCCCGCACGGCCGTTCGCCGTGTTGCCGACGAGCACCTTGCGCCTGTCCTCGCTCAGGGTGCCGCCGAAGAACTCGGTGTCCTCGGTGACGCCGGGCGACACCACGTTGACCGTGATCCCCCTGCCTCCCAACGAGAACGCGAGGTCCGCCGTCCACGCCTCCACCGCCGCCTTGGCCGCGCCGTAGGAACCCGACCCGCGCCGGCCCGCGATCGAGCCGATCGTCACCACTCGGGCGTTGTCGGCCAGGCGCGGCTCCAGCGCGGTCGTCACGAGCACGGCACTGACCACGTTGGTTTCGTAGCTCGCGACCCAGAGGTCCCGCACGTCGGTCAGGTTCTCCGGCGCGGGACGTCGACGGGCCACGTTGCCACCCGCGTTGTTGACGAGAACGTCCACTTGCGACGGCAGGTCGCTCAACGCCGCCTGCACGGCCTCCGGATCCGTCGCGTCGAACGCCACCGCCCGCGCGCCGATCTCCTCGGCCGCCGCCTTCAGCACGTCCTCCCGCCGACCCGTGATCACCACGTCGAGGCCCTGCTGCGCGAACCGGGCAGCCACCGCCTTGCCGATGCCCGTGCCGCCGCCGGTCACCACTGCTGTTCGTGTCATGCGAGCCTTGATACCAGTGGCGAACATGCAGGTCGATCGGTTTGTCGTCCCTCGGGGTTCACGTCTGTGACTAGGCTGCTCAGACCCGACTCCACTGGGGAGAACCGCATGACATCCCACATTCTGGAAACCGACGAAGCGGCCATCACCTACGACGTGCACGGTGAGGGCGGCCGTCCGTTGATGATGATCGGCCAGCCGATGGACGCCAGCGGCTTCGCGGCGCTCAAGGAACAGTTTCCCGATCGAACAGTGATCACCTACGACCCGCGCGGACTCGGCAGGAGCACGCGATCGGACGGCAGCACGGAGAACCGGCCCGAGATCCAGGCGGCGGACGTGCACGCGGTGATCGAGGCCGTCGGCGGCCCGGTCGACATGTTCGCGTCCAGCGGCGGCGCGGTCACCGCGCTCGAACTCGTGGCCACCTACCCGGACGACGTGGTCACGCTCGTCGCGCACGAGCCGCCGATCATCGACGTGCTGCCGGATGCCGACGCCGCGCGCCGCGCCCGTGACGGGTTCATCGACGCCTACTTCGCCAACGGGAACGGCGCGGGCATGGCCCAGTTCATCGTCATGTCGTCGTGGCAGGGCGAGTTCACCGACGAGTACTTCGCCCTGCCGCCGGCCGATCCGGCGCAGTTCGGCATGCCCGCCGAGGACGACGGGTCCCGCGACGACCCGTTGCTGTCGCGGAACTCCCTCGCGATCACCGACTACCAGGTGAAGGTGGACGCGCTCGCGGCCGCGCCGACCCGGATCGTGATCGCCGTCGGTGAGGAGACGGGCAACGCGTTCACCGCGCGAACCGCCGTGCACACCGCGAAGCTCCTCGGCCAGGAGGCCACCGTGTTCCCCAGCCACCACGGCGGGTTCATGGGCGGCGAGTTCGGGTACGCGGGCAAGCCCGAGGAGTTCGGCGTCAAACTGCGCGAAGTGCTCGGCTGAGGATGACGTCGGCGGCCCGTTCAGCGCCGCCGCTGTTCTCGATGGCGGCACGCATCCGGTCGAGGTTGCGCCGGATCGTGCCGCTCTTCGCCACCCGTTCCACCGCCGAACGCAGGTCCGCGTGGTCGTCGACCCGTTCGCCCAGCCCTAGTTCGGCGACGCGGTCGGCGTTGGCGTCCTGTTCCGGCGTCTGCGGGACGATCACCAGCGGCACGCCCTGGTGCAGCGCCTCCATCGTGGAGTTCATGCCGCCGTGGCTGATGAACACGTCGGCGTGCCGCAACACCGCGGGTTGCGGGAACCACGGCCGCACATCGATGTTCTCCGGTACTTCACCGACTCCCTGTGCGGTCATCGCGACCTGCCAGCTGCCGTCGCCGAACTGCTCGACGCACGCGCGGTAGAAGTCGTGATCGCTCATCACCGAGCCGAGCGAGACGAACAGCAACGGCAGGTCCGCGCGGCGCGGTGACCACTCCTCGTCCAGCCGGCTGCCGAGCACGGGGCCGACGAAGTGGAACGAGTCGTCGAACGTCTCCCCGAACGGCTGGAACTCGCGCGGCAGGAACACCACGCTGCACGCCTCCGGTGCCTCGACCGTGCTCCACGGGTCGAGCTCGACGCCGTGTTCGGCCGCGAACCGCGCGGTGTCCTCGGTGAGGTAGCGGTCCAGGTCGACGTCCATCACCTTGAAGTGCTCGTTGGACGCGGTGTGCGGCATGGTCCGCACCGCCGGGATGCCGAACTTCCGCGCCGCGAGCCGGGCCGGCCAGTTCGTCGCGTCGTAGCAGATCAGGTCGGGACGGTCGGTCCGGCAGCGGTCGAGCAGCACCGGGTAGGTGGCGCTCATCGCCCTGAAGTAGTGCGGAAACCACTCGTCGATCGGATTGGCGGTGGTCGGGCGGAAGTCCGGCAGGGCGGGCAGCTCCACCCAGCGCGCACCGGCTCCCGTCACGGCTTCCGCGTGCTCGGCGCCGGTCGCGTAGTCGACTTCGGCGCCGCGCCTGGTCAGTTCCTCGACCACCGCCAGGGTCGGCGTGACGTGGCCATGTCCTGCAAGCGTGACGAACAAGATCCCCATTTCCCCGATCCTGCCGAACACGGTCAAACGCATTTTCCGGCTCGGGTAGCGTGGGATGGAGTTGATCAAGGTCAGGGGGCGTGGTGGCAGAGCGTGTCGTCGAAACGGGAGAGGTCCGGCTGTGGAGCGAGGACCTCGGTGATCCGGCGGCCCCGCCGATCTTCCTGATCATGGGCGCCAACGCGTCCGCGATGGGGTGGCCGGACGAGTTCGTCGCACTGCTGGTGGGCGGCGGGTACCGGGTGATCCGGTACGACCACCGCGACACCGGGAAGTCGACGACGGTGCCGGACGCCACCTACGACTTCGCCGACCTCACGCAGGACGCTCTCGCGGTGCTGGACGCGCACGGCGTGGACAAGGCCCACGTCGTCGGCGTGTCGATGGGCGGTCTCATCGGTCAGCTGCTGGCCGTGGACCACCCCGAGCGCCTGCGCTCCCTCACGCTCGCGCTCACCGGCGCCCTCGACATGGGCACGACGGACGAGACGCAGCCGGACAACGGCGAGCGGATCAGCAGGATGATCGCGCTCGCCGAACCGGGGGCGGACGTGGAGTCCGAGCTGGAGCGTCGCGTGGCGCTCTGGCGGGAGCTGCACGGTGACCGGTTGCCGTTCGACGCGGCGGAGTACCGGCGGCTGGAGGAACGCGCCATCGCACACGCGGGCACGTTCCTGCCGGCCACCGGACACGTGCGGCTCGGCGCCGCGGCACTGCCGCGTGGCGCGGACGACCTGCGCCGGGCCGAGACGCCGACCCTGGTGCTGCAGGCGAGCGAGGATCCGTTCTACCCGCTCGGTTTCGGCCGTCACCTGGCCGGTCTGCTGCCGGACGCGCGGTTGGTGGAGCTCGACGGCATGGGGCACAGCCTCCCGGCCGCGATGCACGCGGTGCTGACCGACGCGATCCTCGAGCACGTCCGCCGTCACTGACGCAGGAAGGCCTCGACCACCTCGGCCACCCGCAGTCCGCTGTCGAAGTTCGCCAGGTCGCGCGGGTGTTCACCCCGCACGGCCTGCGCGAACAGCGTGAGCCGCGAGTGTTCGGAACCCGTCTGCCGCAACGGCACCGGCTTCCACGCACCACCATCCGAAATGGACAGAGAGGCCCACTGTTCGAGGCGCAGCGAACGTTCGGTGCCCCACGCCGTCCACTCGTAGACCTCGGGCCCGGCCAGCCCGGAGAACGCCGACACGTGCACCGGCACGCCGCTGCCCCGCAGCACACCGCGTGCGGCCACCTCGGCGGCGCCGGGCTCGGGGAAGTCCGACGACACCGACTCGACGGTGAGCGGCCCGAGCAGCCGGTCCGTCAGGTAGACGAAGTGCGACAACACCTCGCGGACGAACCCGCCCTGCGCGGACCGCGCGAGCCACTCCGCGTCCGCCTGGAACGCCCGCGGCCAGCGCGGGAACTGCAGCCTGATCTCCACTCCGCGCAGCGCGCCCAGCTCGGCCAGCCGCCGTTCGATCTCGATCGTCGCCACCATGTCGGACAACGCGAAGTTCACCGCGTTCGGCCGTCCCTTGGCCGCGGCCGCCATCGCGCGGGCTTCGGCGAGGTCGACGGCGAGCGGCTTCTCGCAGAACACCGCCTTGCCCGCCTCGAACGCCGTGGTCACGAGCGAGGCGTGGGACGCGGGCGGGGTCGCGACGTACACCGCGTCCACATCGGACAGCACGTCGTCGAGCGAGGGCACGACGGGAACATCCAGCCTGCGGGGTACGACGTCGACACCCGCGACCACGGTGTAGCCGGGATGTGCCTGCGCCGCCGTCAGCATCCGGGTGCCCATGGCGCCCAGGCCGACGACGGCGAGGCGAATCGGATCAGCGATCATCCGCTCATTCTGCAGGTGCCCAGGCCTTGGACAACTTCACCCGCCCACCGGTCTGCATGAGCGATCCGGTGTAGAGCCGCGACGCGACCAGCAGGATCACCGTGACGGTCGCCGCCAGGATCCCGAGCGAGACCAGCGCCTCCCACGCTTCGGCCTGCTGCGCGAACAACCGGACCGGCATCGCGACCCCGGCGGTGAAGGGCACGAACGACATCACGGCGAGCACCGCGGGGTTCTCGTGGAAGAACTGCACGCCGAAGTACGGGCCCATCACCGCGAGCATGACCACGCCCATGGTGGAGCCGAGGTCCTCCTGGCGGCTGACCAGTGAGCCCGCGACCGCCCACATCGACGAGATCAGCACGAACCCGAGCATCACGAACGGCACGAACCAGCCCAGCGCAGGCGCCACCACCCCCAGCAGCTCGCCCAGCCCGGCGACCCGCAGCGCGATCGGCGCGGTGAGCGCGAGCACGACCACCTGGCCGAGGGTGAGGATCGTGTGCCCGAGGATCTTGCCCGCGAGCAGCGCCCGCACCGGCACGGTGGACACCAGGATCTCCACGATCCGGGTCTGCTTCTCGGTCACGGTGCTCTGCGCGATCGCCGCGCCGCCCATGCCGAACATCAGGAACACCAGCCCGAACACCACCACCGTGACGGACCGCTGGCCGTTGTTCACCGCGGAGGCCTCCAGCAGTTCGACCGGAGGCGACTGGACGAGCTCGCGGATCACGTCGTTCGGCGGGTCGTTCAGGGCGAGGACCTTGATCCCGCTGCCGTCCGGCACGATCGCCGCCTCGACGTCGTCGGCCCTGACGAGGTCCGCGGCCTCCTGGACGGTGGAGACCTCCTGGACGTCGAGTTGCTTGCCCTGCACCACCTGCACGGCCGAACCGACCGCCGCGACCTTCGGGTTGTCACCGCCGAACACGGTCGGCAGCACGGTGAGCGCGAACAGCGCGACGACCGTGAAGAGGAAGCCGATCCAGAAACCCTTGGTGGTGACCAGGGTCTTCATCTCACGTTCGGCGACGAGCCACGTCGCCTGGGAGAAGGACGCCTTCTTGGAAGTGGTCACGGCCATGTCAGATCACTTCCTTGAAGATCTCGTCGAGCGTGGGCACGACGGGCGTGAACGAGCGGACCTCACCGCGGTCCAAGGCGGCCTTGAGAACCTGCTGGGGTGCGGACTCGAACACCGCGCGCGGCCCGTCGAGCTCCAGGAGCGTCGTGCCGGGCACGTCGCGGATCCAGCCCGCGTCCTCCGCGACGACGATCTCGTAGCGGTCGCCCGCGTGGGTCTGCCGCAGTTCCTCGCGCGAGCCCTTCGCGGCGATCCGTCCCTTCGAGATGATCACCACGTCGTCGCAGAGGCGTTCCACGATCGCCAGCTGGTGGCTGGAGAACAGCACCGGTACCCCGCTCGCCGCCCGCTTGCGCAGCACGTCCAGCACGGTCTCGACGGCGATCGGGTCGAGGCCGGAGAACGGCTCGTCGAGGATCAGCACCTCGGGGTCGTGCACCAGCGCGGCGGCGATCTGCACGCGCTGCTGGTTGCCGAGCGACAGCTGTTCCAGCCGGTCGTTCGCACGCCCGGTCAGCTCCAGGTCCTCGAGCAGCTGGTCGGTGTTGCGCTGCGCGACCGTCCTCTCGACGCCGTGCAGGCGGCCGAGCCAGGTGATCTGCTCGCGCACCTTCATCTTCGGGTACAGGCCGCGTTCTTCCGGCATGTACCCGAAGTGCGGGCGGTTCTGCGGTGTGATCTCCTGGTCCTGCCAGCTCACCGAACCCCCGTGCGCGGCGAGCACCCCCAGCACGATGCGCATCGTGGTCGTCTTGCCCGACCCGTTGGCGCCGAGGAAGCCCGTCATCCGGCCGGGCCGCACGTCGAAGCTCACCTCGTCGAGCACCTTGTGATCGCCGAAGCTTCGGCTGATCCCCCTCACGTTCAACATGCCGTGAACGTTATGCGGTTCGTACCAAGATCGCGTCCGTCGCGCGGCATCATCCGCGCGGAGGACTCCTTACGGACTAACGCGCTCCGACCGTGAGGCCGAGGCGGTGTCCTCCTGTGTAGACGTTCATCGAGCTGCCCCGGAGGAACCCGACGAGCGTCACGCCCATCTCCTCGGCGAGGTCCGCGGCCAGCGACGACGGCGCGGACACCGCGGTGAGCACCGGGATCCCCGCCATGACCGCCTTCTGCACCAGCTCGAACGACGCCCGGCCGCTCACCATCAGCACGGTGCTCGTCAGCGGCAGCCGTCCGTTTCGGGTGGCCCAGCCGACGACCTTGTCCACCGCGTTGTGCCGGCCGACGTCCTCGCGCAGGCACAGCAGGTTGCCGTCGGCGTCGAACAGCCCGGCCGCGTGCAGCCCGCCCGTGCGGTCGAAGACCCGTTGCGCGGCACGGAGTTTCGTCGGGAACTCGGTGATCGTCTTCGGGTCGAGCCGGATCGGGTCGGCCGCCACCTGCCAGGTCGCGGTGGTGCGCACGGCGTCCAGGCTCGCCTTGCCGCACAGGCCGCACGACGAGGTGGTGTAGAAGTTGCGCTCGATCGACGGGTCGGGTGGCGCGACGCCTTCGCCGAGTCCGACGTCCAGCACGTTGTAGGTGTTGCCGCCGTCCGCCGTGGCGCCCGCGCAGTAGCGGATGGAGGCGATGTCGGACGGGTCGCGCACAACGCCTTCGCTGACCAGGAAACCCGCCGCGAGGTCGAAGTCGTCACCCGGCGTGCGCATGGTCACGGCGAGGGACTTGCCCCGCACGCGGATCTCCAGCGGTTCCTCGACCGCCAGCGTGTCCGGTCGCGCGGTGGCCGCGTCGTCCACCAGCCGCACCACGCGCCGCCTGCTCGTCACCCGTCCCACGTGTTTCCTCCCTGCAGATCGCGACGCACTCGTCGAGCAGGCGCCGCAACACCTCGTCCCCGGTCATCGTCCGCACCGCCCTGACCACGACCCAGTCGCGCGGCCACCACCTCGGCACGACGATCCCGGCCCGGCGCACACAATGCGCTACCAGTGCTCGGGCCGGCGCCTTCTGCGTCCCGATCACCTTGGTGGCGAACGGCAACAGCTTGCGTCGTCCGTCCGCTGTGGACTGATCGTTGACGCACCGCGCCACACACGCCAGCACCGGGTGCACGCAGGCGGGCCGGTCCGACCACACCTCGCCCGCGAGCACCGATGTCAGTTCCATCAGGCAACAGCCGTCCGCGGGTGTCTCGTGCCAGCCTCTCGCAAGGACGGGCACGCGGCTCACAGCCGGGGCCTTCCCGGTTGCGAGAGGTGTCTGGTGAGCACCGCGCCGGCCAGCCCGAGCACGCCTGCCGCGATGAAGGCGAACGTGGGCCCCTGTGAGGCGAGCACGATGGCGGCCAGGAGCGCCCCGGCGGCCTTCGCGGTGTAGAGCACGCCGAAGTTCTGCGCGCCGTTCGTCTCGCCGAAGTACTCGCGGGTGACGCCGACCAGCAACGAGTAACAGCAGCCGGTGCCCAGGCCCGCGAGCGTCGCGCCGATCAGCAGGCCGACCGTGTTCTGCGAGTACAGCAGGACGAACTGCGCCAGCCCACCGGTCGCCAAGGTCCAGACGAGCGCCTTCCTGCGTCCGATCCGGTCCGAGATCCGCCCGACCAGCACCCGTCCGGTACCGGTGGCCGCGGCGAGGGTGGCCAGTGCGACCGCCCCGAGCACCTTGTCGCCGACGAACAGCGGCAGGTACGCCAGATCGTAGAGCGAGACCGCCGCCGCGAACGCCACACCGCCGTACAGCCACCAGAACGTGCCGCACCGCATGGCTTCTTCGGGCCTGAACTCCTTGAGCGCCGCACGGTTCGGCACCCGTGCCCGATCCAACGCCCACTCGCGCGGCGGGACGTGCGACGGCCACCAGTGCTCGGGCGGGTCCTTCATGAACACGCCCGCCACCGCCACGATCACGGTGATCGCGATGGCCGCCTGCAGCAGGAAGCCATTGCCGAAGAAGATCCCGGCGGCGATCACGAACGGCACCGACCCGTACGGGAACGCCGCGCTGACGAACGCGACCTTCCTGGTGACGCGCTCCGGATACCACCGGACGACCGTGCCGAGGCACGTCGCGTAGACCAGGCCGGCGCCGATGCCACCGAGCACCGCGTACCCGACCAACTGGCCCTGCCCGAGCGTCAACAGCCCTGTCCCGCACAGGATCGCGCCGATCCACATGGCGCCGGTCGCCGTGAGTCTCTTCTGCTGCCTCAACCAGGCCGCCGGGAACGCCGTGCCCGCCTGGCACACGGTCCACAACGCCAAGGCCCAGAACAACTCCGGCACGCTCCACCGGTCCTGCAGTTGCGGGATCAGCGCTCCGAAGCCGTACTGCCCGATGCCGGCCGCGAGCATCGCCGCCCACGCCGCCCACAGCACCGCACGGCGCGAGCGCCCCGACACCTCGACGTCGGTCTCCCCCACCCGGTAGAGCCTGCCGACGTGATCACGGACGTAAGTCGCGACTGGCATGCCCTTCACCCCGTTCCGAGGATTGCATACAGTATGAGGTAGGCTATACCACGGGAGCCCACATGAACATGCCCTGGACGCTGGCCCGTCAGACAGCACGGGAAGCAGCCAAACCGCTGGAGGCCGTCGAGGTCCCTCTCGCCGACGGCCTGGGCCTCGCGCTGGCCTCAGGGGTGCGCGCCCTGGCCAGTCAGCCGGCCTGCGACACCTCGGCGATGGACGGTTACGCGGCGGCCGGGCCGGGCCCGTGGACGATCGTGGGACGCGTGGCCGCCGGCGACCCGGTCCCGGCGGTGGTGCTGGGCTCCGGGGAGGCGTTCGGCGTGGCCACCGGCGCGCCGGTGCCGGACGGGTCGGACCTCGTGCTGCCGGTGGAGATCTGCACGGTGGACGGCGCGCGGCTGGACGGCGAGGGCGTGCCCGGCAAACACATCCGCCGCCGGGGCGAGGACTGGTCAGCCGGCGACGAGCTGGTTCCTGCCGGTTCCCTCGTCACGCCGGCCGTCCTGGGTCTCGCCGCGGGGGCCGGCCACGACACCGTGCTGGTGCATCGCCGTCCCCGCGTGGCTGTGATCGTGACCGGTGACGAGCTCCTGCACTCCGGACCACCGCGCCCTGGCCGGGTTCGCGACGCCATCGGTCCGATGCTTCCCGGTCTGCTGACCGGAGCCGACCTGCTCGGCACCACCCACCTGCGCGACGATCCGGCCGCTCTCGCCGACGCGCTGACGTCCGACACTGCCGACGTCCTCGGCGCCACGCCGCCGCACGCCCCAGCCGCCCTCAACTTCGACACAGCCGACGTCCTCGTCACGTGCGGCGCCACCTCGGTCGGCCCGGCGGACCACCTCCGCCGCGTCCTGGCCGATCTGGACGCGGAGATCCTGGTCAGCGGCGTCGCCTGCCGCCCAGGCCACCCGATGCTGCTCGCCGTCCTCCCCGACGGCCGGTGCGTGGCCGGCCTGCCGGGCAACCCGTTCGCCGCCCTGGCCGCGATCCTGACCCTGCTCCGGCCGTTGCTCGACACCCTCGGCGGCCACACCGTCCAGTCACCTGTCACCGCACGGCTTCAGGACGTCGGTGCCCATCCGAAGGACACCCGCCTGGTGCCGGTCGTCCGCACCGGAGGAGAAGCCTTCCCGGCCGGCCACGACCGGCCGGGTTCGCTGTGGGGTGCGGCGCTGGCCGACGCGCTCGCGGTCGTTCCACCCGGCCACCGCGGCGGCAAGGTGGAGCTGCTGCCCTACGCGGGCCAGCGGCCGGTGTAGCCCTCGGCCAGGAACCGCGACCCCGCCTCGGATCCGACCACCGAGCCCAGTTCGCCGAGCTGCCGCCGCACGTCGAAGTCCGTCGCGCCGGGCAGGGCGTGCAGCATCGTGGTCATCCAGTACGAGAAGTGTTGCGCCTTCCACACGCGGTCCAGCGCGCGCGGCCCGTACTCGTCCAACGCGTCGCCGTCGTTCTTGAGCAGCGCGCGTTCGATGACCTCGGCCAGCACTCGCACGTCCGCCAGTGCCAGGTTGAGGCCCTTCGCGCCGGTCGGCGGCACGGTGTGGGCCGCGTCGCCGGCGAGCAGGAGTTTGCCGTGGCGCATGGGTTCCGCGACGAACGACCGGAAGCGCAGCACGGTCTTCTCGGTGATCGGTCCCTCGTTCAGCGTGAAGCCGTCCGGTCCGGCGACGCGGGACTGCAGCTCCTCCCAGATCTGGTCCGCCGACCACGCCGCGGGGTCGGTCTCCGGGTCGCACTGGAAGTACATGCGCTGGTGGGTCTCGGTGCGCTGGCTGATCAACGCGAACCCGCGCGGCGAGTGCGCGTAGACCAGTTCGGGGGCGCTGCGCGGGGCCTCGGTGATGATGCCGAACCAGGCGAACGGGTACTCGCGGAAGCTGTGCGTGCGCACGGCTTCCGGTACCTGCGCCCGGCAGATCGAGCGGGAGCCGTCCGCGCCGACGAGCAGGTCGCAGCGCACCTCCTGCCGCACGCCGTCGCTGTCGGTGAAGCGGATCGCGGGCTCGGTGAGGTCGACCGACGTGTCGCTGACGCCGAACCGCACGTCGCCGCCGTCGCGCTCGCGGGCGTTGGCCAGGTCGACGAACACGTCGGTCTGCGGGTAGAGCCAGACCGATTCGCCGACGAGCGCGCGGAAGTCGATGCGATGGCTCTCGCCGCCGAACCGCAGGTCGATGCCCTCGTGCGGGTGCCCGTCGCGCAGCACCCGGGCGGACACCCCGGTGTCGACGAGCAGCCGGGCGCTGTCGGCCTCCAGGATGCCGGCGCGGACCGTGTTCTCGATCTCCACGCGCGTTCTGTTGTCGATGACGATGCTGTCGATTCCGTTGAGCGACAACAGGTGCGAGAGCATGAGACCGGCGGGTCCCGCACCGACGATGCCAACCTGCGTTTTCACGTGTCCTCCCGCAAAACTTGACGTGCCACCGAGAACGCGTGGTTCGCCGCGGGAACCCCGCAGTAGATCGCGCTCTGCAAGATCACCTCGCCGATCTCCTCGACGCTCAACCCGTTCCGCCGCGCCGCGGCGACGTGCATCTTCAACTCGTCCCAGTGCCCGAACGCGATCAACGCCGTGAGCGTGATCGCGCTGCGCATCCGCCGATCCAGCCCAGGCCGCGTCCAGATCTCACCCCACGCGTACCGCGTGATGAAGTCCTGGAAGTCCTTCGTGAACTCGTCCGGCGTCACGCCGTCCACATGCGCGTCCCCCAACACCTCACGCCGAACCTTCATGCCGTCGTCGTAGGACACCGCATCTCCTCAAGCACCTGAACCAACACCTGCGCCACCATCACCGGATCCTCGGCGGGCGGCAGATGCCCGCACCCGCCGAGCACCCGATCAGCCGTCGCCGGCGACACCACGACGTCGTGCTCCCCCACCAGCACCTGGCAGGGCCGCACGGCCGCACCGGCTTCGTACCGCCCCAACGCCTCGCACGCCAACGCGTACGACTCCTGGTCCGCGTCCGCCAACGTCCTGAGCACCGCCCCGGCCACCCGAGGCGCGCGCTCGACGAAGCCCGGCGCGAACCACCGCTGAGCCGACCCCTCGACCATCACCGGCGTACCGGCCCGCCGCACCAGCGCGGCCCGCTCCCGCCACATCTCCGGCACGCCGATCCGCGGCGCCGCCCCGATGCACACGACCGCCTCGAACGGCCCGTCGGCCCGCGTGGCCAGCTCGAACCCGACCGCGCCACCTAACGACACCCCGGCGTACTCGATCCGCCTTCCACCGCCCAACGCCACCACCCGCGCGCTGAGCTCGTCCGCGATGTCCTCGACGGTGAACGGCTCCGTCGCGGGAGCACCCGAGCCGTGGCCGGGCAGGTCCCAGCCGATCACCTCGAACTGTTCGTCAAGGGTCAGCGCGCACTCCCGCCAGAGCAACGCCACCGACGTGCCCAGCGAAGGCCCGACCACCAACAGCCGCTCCGACGACTCCGCCCCGGCCAGCCGTGTCAGGCTCAGCTCCACGCTCATCGCGACTCCCACCGCTTCAGCACGTCGTCCACGAACACCTCGGCGGCACCGAGGTAGGTGGCCGGGTCCGTCCCGCCGCCCCGCTCCGCCAGCAACTCGCCCGCCGCCTCGGCAGCCCGCCGCGCCATCACGTCCGCGTGCACCTCGAGGCCCTCGACCAGCTCGGCCGCCTGCGAAGCCGCCACCACGGCCAGCTCCAGCAGCGACCGCAACGCCGGCCACTCCGCGTGCCAAGCGCCGTCCGGCCGTTCGTCCACGGCCCGCGCCGAACACAGGTGCAACTGGGCGCCCAGCTGCGGAGCCTGCAAAGCCGCGCTGTTCACCAGCACCGACAACACCGGATTCCGCTTGTGCGGCATGGTCGACGACCCACCGCGCCCCGCCACCGCGCCCTCCCGGACCTCACCGATCTCGGGCCGTCCCAACGTCAGCAGATCCGCCGCCATCACACCGAGCGCGTCACACACGCGCACCACCGCGTCACCAAGACGCGTGACCGGCGCGCGATAGGTGTGCCACGGCATCCCTGGCCACACCAGTCCCAAGTGGTCCGCGAACGCGGAAGCAGCCGCGACCGGATCGGACTCCACCCGAGCCAACGTCCCCGCCGCACCTCCACACTGCACCGGCAGGTTCCTCGACACGACGTCCAGCTCGTCCAGTGCGTCCAGCACGCCCACCAGCCACCGCGCGGCCTTGAGCCCGAACGTGATCGGCACGGCGAACTGCGTCAACGTCCGCCCGGCCATCACGCTCGCCCGATGCTCGTCAGCCAGCCGGGCGAGCGCGACAGCAACCCGTTCCAGATCAGCCGAGACACGCGTCAACACCTCACGCGCCAGCAACATCAGGGCGGAGTCGAGGACGTCCTGGCTCGTCAGTCCGGTGTGGACCGGACCGGAGACCTCGGCACGCAGCGCCGACACCAGCGGCAGCACCGGATTTCCGGCAGCCTCGACCTCACGGGGGTCCAGCGTCGGCACCCAGGCGTCCACCGAGACCGGGTTGCCGAGCACCCGCGCCCACGCGACCTCGACCGACACCATCGCCCGCACGAACGCGGCGTCGTCCACCAGACCGGCGGCGCGATACGAGCCCGGCAGCACGGTCAGGTCCGCGGGAACTTGAAGAACACCGTCTCGGACGGCCCCTGCAGATGGATGTCGAACCGCAGCCGCCCGTCCGGCTCCCGTTCAGCGACCAACCCGTCCATCGCGCCGTCAGCCCCAGGCAGGTAGATCCGCGTGAACAACCGATTGAGCAACCCGCGCGCGAACACCGTCACGGCGAAGAACGGCAACCCGGGCTCAACGGTGCTGAACCAGTAACGCCCGGCGCTGTCCGTGCAGGAACGCCCCCATCCGGTGAACCCGGCTCCGCGTCGCCGCAACGACCCGCCGACGGCCGGCACCACACCGGAAGCGTCGGCCTGCCGGATCTCGATCATCGCGTCCGGCACCGGAGTGCCCGCACCGTCGTAGACGTGGCCGTGCAGCACCACGGATCCGGCCGAGCCGAACGGCACCAGCTCGGAGTCGCCCGCGTACGCGAGCGCGTGGTGGAAGAACGGGCCGACGGTCTGCCCGGGGGTCTCAGTCATCGGACGGCTCCAGGTAGGTCGCGTGGCTGCCGGTCAACACGATGTCCCAGCGGTAGCCGAGCAGCCACTCGTGCTCGGACTGAGCGTGGTCGTACGTCGCGATCAACCGGGACAACGCGCCCGGATCGGTGATCGACTGGGCGATCGGGTCCAGCGCCAGCAGCTGGTCGCCGGGGAAGTACATCTGCGTGATCAGGCGCTGGGTGAAGTCCGTGCCGAACAACGAGAAGTGGATGTGCGCGGGCCGCCAGGCGTTGTGGTGGTTGCGCCACGGGTAGGGGCCCGGCTTGATCGACGTGAACGAGTACCAGCCGTCGTCGTCGGTGAGGCACCGGCCGACGCCGGTGAAGTTCGGGTCCAGCGGAGCGGGGTGCTGGTCGCCCTGGTGCGAGTACCGGCCGGCGGCGTTGGCCTGCCAGATCTCGACGAGCTGGCGGCGCACCGGCCGGCCGTCGCCGTCGAGCACGCGCCCGTGCACCCGGATGCGTTCGCCGATCGGCTCGCCACCGCGCTGGAGGGTCAGGTCGGCCTCGACGGCGTCGACGTCGGAGTGGCCGAACACCGGGGCGAGCAGCTCGGCGCCCTCGGGGTCGACGAGCTGCAGCTCCTTGGTCGGGTGGCGCAGCAGGGTGCTGCGGTAGGGCGGGAAGTCCAGCAGCGGCGCACCCTTCGGTGAGTCGGCCTGGAGCTTCGCGATCTCGTCGCTGATCTCGTGCTGGCTGGTCGTCACACGGTCGAACGCTAGGCAGCCGCACCGACCTCCGTCGACGGTGGTTTTCCACTGAACGGAAAGCCGCACGAACTAGCCGACCGTGCAGGCGGCGCCGTTCAGCGTGAACGCGTCCGGCACGGAGTTGAGGCCGTTGATCGAGCCGTTGAACCCGATCGAGATCGAACCGTCGGGCACGATCAGGGCGGTGTAACCGGCGTTGGTGGCGGTCACGTCCGCGCCGGACTGGGACGCGGTGGCGTTCCACATCTGCGTGATCGTCTGCCCGTCGGGGAACCGCCAGCGCAACGCCCAGCCGTTGATCAGCGCGCCGCTGACGTTGCGGATGGTCACCTCGGCCTGGAACGCGCCGGGCCACGTGCTGTTGATCCGGTAGGCCACCACGCAGGGCGGGGCGGGCGGCGGCGCGGCGGACGTGGACGTGACGGGAGGCGGCGGCGCGGGGGTCGAGGTGGGACACTCCTGCGCCCAAAGTCCGATTTTCGCCTTTGACGCCTGGGTTTCCGCCTCCATCAGCGGGCCACCGTCCACACCGGAGGTGCGCAGCACACCGGCGGACACGGCCGCCAGCGCGAAGTCGGTGCCGTCCGGCAGTATCAGCGACACTTCGCCGGGCGTGATGCTGCTGACGCGAACTTCCTTGTCCAGCAACGTCTTCGTGGCGAACTCCAGGGCTGCGGCGGCGTTGCACGAGACCGGTTCGGCGAGCAGCGAGATGCGGGCGCGCGTGCCGTCCGCCAGTTCGACGGTGCGGCCGTCGACAACGGATCGCACCTTTGTGGACGGCAGGTTCTCCACCGACGGAGGAGCCGAGATCCGCGGTGCGGGGCGCGGCGCTCCGACCTGTTCGGCGGTGCAGGCGGTCGCGCAGATGATCAGGGTCAACAGCACCAAAAAGTGCTTCCGTGCTGCCATAGGACAAATTTATCGCCGGTGGCCGCGCCCGCAATCAACTGTTCGGAGTTGATCAACTCCGGCGTTCGGAGGCTGTGATCGGTGAACACCCGATGTTCGACCCGTGACTGCGCCATTTGTGCGAACGTGAAGAGGCCACAGCCGTTGCGCGGATGGTTCCCCGCCGTTCACCTGCTCGTGGTGATCACCAGAAATGATCACGACATCCAGGTTCCCTGCCGATGGAGGTCTGAAGTGCAAACCCTGCAACCGCACTGGACACGTCGCCTGCTCGCCGCTCTCGCCATCGTCGCGTCCGTGCTCGGTGTGACCACGGTCGTCACGCCCGCCGCCGACGCCGCCGTCTACAACTCCTGCACGCAATCCCGCTGTTCGGCGGCCATCACCGCCAACAACACGTGGAAGTCGCTGGGTTACCCGACCCGGCGCGACTGGTACGACTGGCCGGGCGGGCGGTGCAACTTCGCGGGCGGCACGTTCCAGAACCGCGAGGGCCAGCTGCCGGCCGGCCACACCTACCAGGAGTTCGACGTCTACCCGCGGGCCTGCGGTGCCGCCCGGGACGCGTACCGGATCGTCCGTGACCGCACCAACGGTTACGTCTACTTCTCGCCGGACCACTACTCGAACTTCTACCGCATCACCACCTCCTAGAGAGCGCCCACCAGGTGCACAGAAGGTGGCAGCGCTGCTCCCCCGCGCGGCGCCGCCACCTTCTCCCCCTGAGTGGATCCCCCCGTCCACGGCGCAGAGCCTGCCAGGGCGAACCTGAAGAGACGCTGAACGATCCTGAACCGAATTTCAGGACTCGATCACGGGCGATGCGGCAGGCTGCTCCCATGCGCGTGCTCGTGGTGGAAGATGATCCCCGTCTCGCCGACCTGCTCACCCGCGGCCTGACCGCCGAGGGGTTCGCCGTCGACGTGGAGCGCAACGGCACGGACGGGCTGTGGCGGGCGCGGGAGCACCCGTACGACGTGATCGTGCTGGACATCATGCTGCCCGGCCTCAACGGCTACCGGGTCTGCCAGGAGCTGCGGGACGCGGGCGTGTGGACGCCGATCCTGATGCTCACCGCGAAGGACGGCGAGTTCGACGAGGCCGAGGGGCTGGACACCGGCGCGGACGACTACCTGACCAAGCCGTTCTCCTACGTGGTGCTGGTGGCGCGGCTCAGGGCGCTCGCCCGGCGGTCGCGCACCGCCCAGCCGGTGTTGCTGCGGGCCGGCGACCTGGTGCTCGATCCGGTCAGCCGGGAGTGTCACCGGGGCACCACGCGGATCGACCTGAAGGCGAAGGAGTTCTCGGTGCTGAACTTCCTGCTCAGGCACGCGGGCGAGGTCGTCACCAAGTCGGAGATCATCGACGGGGTGTGGGACGCGACGCACGACCCCGATCCCAACCTCGTCGAGGTCTACATCAGCGCGTTGCGCCGCAAGATCGACACACCGTTCGACCGGCGGAGCATCACCACCGTGCGCGGCGTCGGCTATCGGTTGGTGGATCGATGAGATCCTTGCAGGTCAAGGTCACTGTGCTGGCCACGGCCATCACCGCGCTGCTGATCGGTCTCGCCGGGGCGCTGCTGCTGGTGTCGCAACGCCAGCAGCTCACCGCCCAGACCGCGGACAGCTCGCGCACGGTCTACATGTGCGGCGTCTACAGCTGCTTCCAGCTGGACGAGCACGAGTTCATCTCCACGCCGGGCATCGCCGTCCGGTACTCGAGCACCGAAGTGCGGCCACACCTGTCGCTGTGGCCGTTCAACGACCCCGACAACACCCCGTACCAGCTGGTCGGTGATGGGCCGCAGCGCAGCCACGACGAGGTGCGGTCGGTCGTCTCCGAGGCACAACGTCAGCTGAACAACGCGACGTTCACCCTGTTCGGCGCGCTCGCCTCGATCACCGCACTGGTGTCGATCACGGTGCTGGCCGCGGTCAGCCGGGTGCTGCGGCCGGTGGAGGCGATGCGGGTCGAGGTGGCCGAGATCAACGAGCACAACCTCACCCGGCGCGTCCCGGTTCCGTCCTCCGACAACGAGATCGCCCGGCTGGGTGCCACGCTGAACGAGACGCTCGACCGGGTGCACCGCTCCGTCGAGGACACCCGCAGGTTCGTCGCGGACGCCTCGCACGAGCTGCGCAGCCCACTGGCCGCACTGCGCGCCGAGCTGGAGATCGCGCTCTCACATCCGCACATCTCGGACTGGCCCACCGTGGTGAAGGCGGCGCTGGAGGACGCCGAACGGCTGCAGGAGCTGACCACGGACCTGTTGCTGCTGGCCAGGTTGGACGCCGACGCACTGGACAAACAGGACACCGTCGACCTCACCGCCGTGGCGCACCGGGAAGTCTCCCGCCGGGCGATGGTCACCCTGGAAGCCGACGACCAGGTGCTCGTTCCAGGGCGGCGGGCTCAGCTGTCCCGGCTGCTCGGCAACCTGCTGGACAACGCCGAACGCCACGCGGGCACCGAGGTGATCGTGCGCCTGCGCGGCGGGTCCGCCGCGACGCTCGAGGTCATCGACGACGGTCCCGGCATCCCCGAAGCGGACCGGGAACGCGTCTTCGACCGGTTCACCCGGCTCGACGAGGCGCGTACCCGGGCCGCGGGCGGCGCCGGTCTCGGGCTCGCGATCGCCCGTCGCATCGCCACCAGGCACCACGGCACGCTGGAGGCCACCGACGCCGACGGGTTCCACGGAATTCGTTTCATAGCAACGATTCCGACCGGTATCCCGCAACCGAGGAAAGCCGCCGTCAGAACGCAACAGCGCGCAGGCGACGACATGTGGCAGTTCCTCAACGGCTCCATCGTCTCGACCCACGGCCACATCCCCGAACCACGCCCGGTTCCGGAGCCGGAACTGGACTGGGATCTCATCTTCGGCGGGCACCGGCCGGTGGCGGTGAGCTGAGGCGGGGAAGGACGCGTTCCACCGAGCTGTCCGGGGTTTCGACGGCCGAGTCGAGCACCAGGTGGTCGTCCTCCCACGGCTGCCACAGACCGCGCATGCGTTCGACGTGCTGCCACGAAACCGTTGCGTGCCAGCCGGGAATGCCGCGTGACCGGCCCTCGATCCGCTCGCGGTGCAGTCGTTCGTCCGAGCAGACGCACTCGACCCCGACGAACTCGCCGCCGAGCCGTTCCGCGAGCTCACGCCACTGCGCGCGCTCCTCCCGCGTGTGCCCGGTCGCGTCGACGATCACGTCGATCCCCAACTGGACGTGCCGGGCCACCAGGGCGGTGAGCTGCAGATCCACCACGGCCTCGGCGTTCTCGTCGGTGATCGCGCGAGCCAGGACCAACGATCCCAGCACCCAGTCCATCGAGAAGATCGGCGCCTTCAGCCGCCGGGCCAGCGCTTCGGCGAGCGTGCTCTTGCCGGTGCCGGGAATGCCCGCGACCAGCACGACCTTCGGGCTGTCGGTGGTCGGTTCCAGCTCCAAGTACGGGCTCATGCCCTACCTAAACATCGATGTGCGCTCCCATGATCACTGTTCGCTCTCGGGGCAATCCGAAGTGCTCGGCGGCGTCCGCGGTGATGTACGACGTGGCCACGAACAACCGCTTGCGCCATCCGGCCATCGTCGGTGACTTGCCGCGCTGCAGCTCGATCTTCGACAGGAAGTACCGGGCCTGGCCGAGGTTCAGCTCGCCCTCGGTCCGCGCGGGGTCGAGCAACGCCAGCGCGGCGGGCACGTCCGGCGTCTCCATGTACCCGAACCGCGCGGTCACGTGGATGATGCCGTCGTCGCTGTGGCCCAGGTCGTCGACCTCGACCCGTCGGTCCACCGGCACGCGCGGCACCGGTTCGGTCTCGATGGACACGACCACCACGCGTTCGTGCAGCACCTGGTTGTGCTCGACGTTCGCGCGCATGGCCAGCGGCGCGGTTTCCTTGCCGCGGTTGAGGAACACCGCCGTGCCCGGCACGCGCGTGGGCGACAGCCGGTGCAGTTCCTCGATGAACGCCTGCAGCGACCCTTCCGCCTCCCGGCGTTCCCTGGTGACGATCGCCCGGCCGCGCTGCCACGTCGTCATCACCGTGAACGCGGTGAGGCCGATCAGCAACGGCAGCCACGCGCCGTGCAGCAGCTTGGTCAGGTTCGCCGCGAGGAACAGCAGGTCGACACCCAGCAGCACCACGCACCCGAGCCCGATCGCCCAGGCCGGCGCCCCGAACTTCCAGCGCGCGATGAACAGGAACAGCGACGTGGTGATCGTGATCGTGCCGGTCACCGCCATGCCGAACGCGAACGCCAGCGCCGCCGAGCTCCGGAACGCGAACACCAGCGTCAGCACCGACACCATCAGCACCCAGTTGATCCACGGCACGTAGATCTGCCCGATCGTCGACTCGGACGTGTGCGCGATCCGCAACCGCGGCAGGTACCCGAGCTGCGCGGCCTGCGACGCCACCGAGTACGCGCCGGTGATCACCGCCTGCGACGCGATGACTGTCGCCGCCGTCGCCAGCACCACCATCGGCCAGCGCCCCCACTCCGGCACGAGGAGGAAGAACGGCCCGCTGATGTTCTTCTCGTCCGCCAGGATCAGCGCGCCCTGCCCCAGATAACTGAGCACGCACGCCGGCAACACCAGGAACAACCACCCCCGCGCGATCGCGGGCCGCCCGAAGTGCCCCATGTCCGCGTAGAGCGCCTCGGCACCCGTCACCGCCAGCACCACCGCCGCCAGCGCGAAGAACGCGATGTCGAAGTGCCCGAACAAAAACCCGAGCGCATACGTCGGCGACAACGCCTTGAGGATCTCCGGATGCCCCGCGATCCCCACGATCCCGGCCGCGCCGATCGCGGTGAACCACAGGATCATCACCGGCCCGAAGAACCGCCCGACCGCGGCACTTCCCCGCCGCTGCACCAGGAACAGCCCCACGATGATCACGGCGGTGATCGGCACGACGAACCGTTCGAGCTCCGGCTCGACGACCTTCAACCCCTCTACGGCCGACAGCACCGAGATCGCCGGCGTGATCATGCTGTCGCCGAAGAACAACGCCGCCCCGAAGATCCCCAACGCCGCCAGCGTCGCGGCCGCCTTGCGCCCCTGCCTGGCCTTCCACCTCCGCAACAGCGTGATGAGGGCCATGATGCCGCCCTCGCCGTCGTTGTTGACCCGCATCGCCAGCAGCACGTACGTGATGGTCACGATGATCATGACCGACCAGAAGATCAGCGACACGACCCCGTAGACGTTGGCGATGCTCACCGGCACCGGATGCGGGTCCGCCGGGTTGAACACGGTCTGGATCGTGTAGATCGGGCTCGTGCCGATGTCGCCGAACACGACGCCGAGCGCGCCGACGATCACCGCGAGCCGCACGGTGTCGTGCGCGAGTTTCTGGCGGGACGGGTCGTCCGCGGTCCGCTGATCAGCCACGAGCTACCCCCTCGACGCCTGGTGCCCGCAAGATAACCGGCGCGTGGAGGTGCCGCAGAGCGCTACCGGGTGATCTTTACGCGTCCTTGACGGCTGGGACGGCACGCCCACAACCAGTGCCGCGCTGGGGTGAGACGCGGCTGGGTAGCGGCGACGCATTCACACGTCGCGATCGGGGCTTACCCCTCCGCTGGAACGCGACCAGCCCTCGCAAACCGACCCCACCCGCCCCCAACACCGCCACCCTTTGACATACCCATACCCCCCTAGGGTATAAATGACTCCGAGCCCACCGCTCCCCCGGCATGACCAGCCGGCCGCGCGGTGGCAGGAGAAGGAGCGAGACATGCACGGCTACGCCGAGAACAAGACCGCCCACCTGCGCCGCCTCCGCCGGATCGAGGGCCAGGTCCGCGGCTTGCAGCGGATGATCGAGAACGACGAGTACTGCATCGACGTGCTCACTCAGATCTCCGCTGCCACCAGGGCGTTGCAGGCGGTCTCACTGGGGCTGCTCGACGAGCACCTCAAGCACTGCGTGAGCCAGGCCATCAGCGAGGGCGGCAGCGCGGCCGACGCGAAGATCGCGGAAGCCAGCGACGCCATCGCCCGCCTGGTTCGCTCCTAACCCGCGAGGAGAAGACCATGAGCGAGTCCGTCTACACCGTCAACGGCATGACCTGCGGCCACTGCGTCGACTCGGTGACCGAGGAGGTCGGCCGGATCGGCGGCGTCCGTGCGGTGGCCGTCGACCTGCCGACCGGCCAGGTCACGATCACCAGCGCCACCCCGATCGCGCTGGACGACGTGCGGGCCGCGGTTGCCGAGGCCGGCTACGAGCTGGTGCAGCGATGAGGACCGGAAGCAAGGTCGCGCTCTACGGCCTGGTGCTGGCCGTCATCTTCGGCGGCACCTGGGCCGCGGGAGCAGCGGCCGGACCCACCGCCCAACCAGCACCAGAGCACAACGAGCACAAGGCCGAACCGGCGAAGGTCCCACCAGGACTGTCCGTTGCGGACAACGGCTACACGCTCGTCCTCCACGACGACGAATCTCTCGGCTTCCACATCAACGGACCGGACGGACAGCCCGTCACGAAGTTCGCCGTGGAGCACGAGAAGCGCCTGCACCTGATCGTCGTCCGCCGGGACGGGTCGAACTTCCGGCACGTGCATCCGGAGATGGCTCCGGACGGCATGTGGTCGGTGCCGCTCAGCTTCGACCAGGCGGGCAGCTACCGGGTGTTCGCCGACTTCAGGCCGGAGGACGGGCCGAAGACCACGCTCGGCGCCGACGTCCAGATCCCCGGCGACTACCAGCCGGAACAACACGCGAACAGCAGCAAGTTCACGGTCGACGGCTACGAGGTAACCCTCACAGGTGACCTCACACCGAACACCGCGTCGACCGTCACGATCGGCATCACCAAGAACGGCCGGCCCGTCCAGGACCTGCAGAACTACCTGGGCGCCAAGGGACATCTGGTCGCGTTGAGGTCAGCCGACCTGGCGTACCTGCACGTGCACCCCGAGGAGAGCGAGGACGTGAAGTTCGCGGTCGAGGTGCCGACGGCCGGGACCTACCGGCTGTTCCTGGACTTCCAGCACGACAACAAGGTCCGCACGGCGGAGTTCACCCTCACGACCCACGAGGAGGGCGGTCATGGGCACTGACACCACCTCCAGCACCATCGAGATCTCGATCGGCGGCATGACCTGCGCCTCCTGCGCCGCGCGGATCGAGCGCAAGCTCAACAAGCTGGACGGCGTCGAGGCGTCGGTGAACTACGCGACCGAGAAGGCGCGGATCAGCTACGCGGGCGACCTCACGCCGGCCGACCTGGTGAAGGTCGTCGAGGACACCGGCTACACCGCCGAACTCCCCACCACCCCGAGCGAAGCCGCGGAACCGACGGACACGCTCAAGCAACGGCTGATCACCTCCACGGTGCTGGCGGTGCCGGTGATCGCGCTGGCGATGATCCCGGCGCTGCAGTTCACCTACTGGCAGTGGCTGTCGCTCGCGCTCGCCGGACCGGTCGTCACCTACGCCGCGTGGCCGTTCCACAAGGCGGCGTGGACGAACCTCCGGCACGGCGCCGCCACGATGGACACGCTGATCTCCCTCGGCGTCGGCGCGGCGTTCCTGTGGTCGCTCTACGCGCTGTTCCTGGGCACCGCCGGCACGCCCGGCATGACGCACGGGTTCACGTTCACCATCGAGCGGATGGCCGGGACCGGCAACATCTACCTCGAGGTCGCGGCCGGCGTGACGACGTTCATCCTGGCCGGGCGCTACTTCGAGGCGCGGTCGAAGCGGCGTGCGGGAGCGGCCCTCACGGCGCTTCTCGAACTCGGCGCGAAGGACGTCGCGGTCATCAAGGACGGCCGCGAGGTCCGCATCCCGACCGGCGAGCTCAAGACGGGCGACCACTTCGTCGTGCGGCCGGGCGAGAAGATCGCCACCGACGGCGTCGTCGAGGAAGGCAGCTCGGCGGTCGACGCGAGCATGCTGACCGGCGAGTCCGTGCCGGTCGAGGTGCGCAAGGGCGACTCGGTCGTCGGCGCCACGGTCAACGTGGGCGGTCGTCTGGTCGTGCGGGCCACCCGGATCGGAGCCGACACGCAGCTCGCGCAGATGGCGAAGCTGGTCGAGGAAGCGCAGAACGGCAAGGCCGAGGTGCAGCGCCTCGCGGACCGGATCTCGGCGGTGTTCGTGCCGATCGTGATCGCGCTCGCCGTCGGCACGCTGGGCTTCTGGCTCGGCACGGGCAACGGCGCCGGTGCGGCGTTCACGGCCGCGGTGGCGGTGCTGATCATCGCTTGCCCGTGTGCGCTGGGGTTGGCCACGCCGACCGCGTTGCTCGTCGGCACCGGGCGGGGCGCCCAGCTCGGCATCCTGATCAAGGGGCCGGAGGTGCTGGAGTCCACCCGCCGCGTCGACACCGTGGTGCTGGACAAGACGGGCACCGTGACGACCGGCCGGATGAGCCTGGTCAGCGTGCACACCGCGGAAGACGAGGACGAGCTCCTCAAGCTGGCGGGCGCGTTGGAGCACGCCTCGGAACACCCGATCGCCAAGGCCATCGTCAAGGCAGCGGGCGAGGTGCCGGAGGTCGAGGGCTTCCAGAACGTCGAAGGACTCGGCGTGCAGGGCGTCGTGAACGGCCACGCGGTCCTCGTCGGCCGGGAAAAACTGCTCGACGACTGGAGCATCCAGCTCGACACAGACCTGGAGAAGGCCAAGGCGGAGGCCGAACAGCAGGGCCGCACGGCGGTGCTGGTCGCGTGGGACGGCAAGGCCCGCGGTGTGCTGGTCGTCGCCGACACGGTGAAGCCGACGTCGAAGGAGGCGATCGAGGGACTCAAGCGGCTCGGGCTGCGTCCGGTGCTGCTGACCGGCGACAACAGGGCGGCGGCGGAAGCGGTGGCGGCCGAGGTCGGCATTGACGAGGTCATCGCGGAGGTGCTGCCCACGGACAAGGTCGACGTCGTGAAGCGGCTGCAGGACGAGGGACGCGTCGTGGCGATGGTCGGCGACGGCGTGAACGACGCCGCCGCGCTCGCCCAGGCCGATCTGGGCCTCGCGATGGGCACCGGCACGGACGTCGCGATCGAGGCCAGCGACCTCACGCTGGTCCGCGGCGACCTCAACGCCGCCGTGGACGCGATCCGGCTGTCACGGCGCACCCTGTCCACGATCAAGGGCAACCTGTTCTGGGCGTTCGCCTACAACGTCGCCGCTCTGCCGCTCGCGGCGCTCGGCCTGCTCAACCCCATGATCGCGGGCGCCGCGATGGCGTTCTCGTCGGTGTTCGTGGTGAGCAACAGCCTCCGGTTGCGCGCCTTCCACTGACGCGACTGACACGACCCTCACGGGCGGTTTCGTAGCCTCGGCACATCAGCATCCGATGAGAAGGAGCAGGTGTGCCGAGGTTTGCCCTGGTCGTGGCGTTGCTCGTGGCGCTCGCCGCGTGCACTTCCAGCCCGCCACCGGCCCCAGCACCCACCAACTCCACCAGCACGCAGCCCGCCGAACAGAAGCAGCAACAGGTCTACGTGTCGATCGGCGACTCCTACGCCACCGGGTTCGCTCCGGGCGGCACCGGCGAGAGCTTCGCCCAGATCGTCGCCAAGCAGTCCGGCCTGAAGCTCGTCAACCTGGCCTGCAACGGCGCCACCTCGGCCGACCTCGCCACCAAGCCCGCGTGCGGGCCGGACGCGGGCGGCAAGACCCAGCTCGACGCCGCCGTCGAGGCGTTGAAGGGTGGCAAGACCGGCCTGGTCACCGTGGTGATCGGCGGCAACGACCTGGCGCCGTGCGCGCTGTCGCAGCAACCGCTCGACTGCGCGACCAGGACCGTCGCCGACATCCAGACCAACGTCGCGGGCACGCTCAGCGAGCTGCGGGCGGTCGCGCCGGACGTGAAGATCGTCGGACTCACCTACCCGGACGTGTTCCTCGGCGCGTGGGTGAACCCGTCGTTCCCGAACGGCAAGAACCTCGCCCAGCTGTCGGTGACGATGTTCCAGGACTTCAACACCAAGATCGCCGCCCAGTACGGCCGGTTCGGCGCGAAGTTCGCCAACGTCACCGAGGCGACCGGCGGGTACGGCGCGCTGTCCGAGCTGACCCAGGACCCGAAGTACGGCCGGATTCCGACCTCGGTCGCCAAGGTGTGCGCGCTCACCTACTTCTGCGACCGCACCGACGTGCATCCCACGCCCGCCGGCCACCAGGCGATCGCCGAGGCCGTCACGGCCGCGAATGGCTGATCACGGAGCAGGCGTGCGGAGGTTCGCTCTGGTCCTGGCCCTGCTGATGGCGCTGACCGCGTGCACCGCGGTTTCACCTGAGGCAAGCAGCACCACTACGTCCGACCAACGGCTGTACGTGTCCCTCGGCGACTCCTACGCCACCGGACTCGGACCGAACGGCACCGGCGAGAGCTTCGCCCAGATCGTCGCCAAGCGATCCGGCCTCGGGCTGATGAACCTCGCCTGCAACGGCGCCACCTCCGCCGATCTCCTCTCCCAGGAGGCCTGTGAACCGGACGCCGGCGGCAGGACCCAGGTGGACGCGACCGTCGACGCGTTGCGCTCCGGCAGGGTCGACCTGGTCACGGTGGTCATCGGCAGCAACGACCTGCTGGAACCGTGTGCCGTGGCCGAGAACCCGACGGAGTGCGCGAGCTCCGCGGTCACCGGCACCAAGACCAACATCGCCACCGCGCTCACCAGATTCCGCGAGGCGGCGCCGGACGTGCCGATCGTCGGGATCAGCTACCCGGACGTGTTCCTCGGCGCGTGGGTGAACCCCTCACTGCCGAACGGCGAGGACGTCGCTCGCACGTCGGTCTCGCTGTACCAGGACTTCAACGGCGAGATCGCCGCGGAGTACGCGAAGTTCGGCGCGAAGTTCGTCGACGTCACCAACATGACCGGTGGGTACGGGGCGCTGACCGACCTGACCGACGACCCGAAGTACGGCCAGATCCCGGCCGCGGTCGCCGAGGTGTGCACGCTCACCTACTACTGCGACGACACCGACGTGCACCCCACTCCGGCCGGTCATCAGGCGATCGCGGACGCCGTCATCGCGGCAGGTCGCGGAACTCCGCCCGCACCGTCGTCCCCCGCCCCGCCGACGAGCGAACGCTGAGCCGTCCCCCCGCGGCCGCCACTCGATCGTCCAGCGCGCGCAGTTCGGCAGCGCCGCCGACCCCGTCGTCGCTCACCTCGACCGCGACCAACCCGTCGACGCGGGTCACGTCGATCCGCACCTCGCGGGCCTGGGCGTGCTTGGCGGCGTTCGTCAGCGCTTCCGCGACCACGAAGTAGCAGGTGCGTTCCGCGACCGGGGAGAGCCGCTCCGCCGGCACGCCGACGAGCACCGCGGGCACGGCGGACCGTTCCACCAGCGACAACAGCGCCGGGCCGAGGCCGGCGTCGGTCAGCAGCACCGGGTAGATGCCGCGGGCCAGCTCACGCAGTTCGTCCAACGCCCTGGCCAGCTCTTCTCGCGCGGCCGTCAGCAACTCGGGTGAGCTCTCGGCCAGCCGCAACGTCAGCAGCACCGAGACCAGCCGCTGCTGCGCGCCGTCGTGGAGGTCGCGTTCGACCTGACGACGTGCCTCGTCGGCGGCCTCCACGATGCGCTGGGCCCGCAACTCGTTCTGCACGGCCAGCGCCGCACTCGCCGCGACCGCCCGCACGAACACGGGATCCAGCGCGGGATCGTGCACGAGCGCCGCCAGCCGCGTCCCACCCGCCTCCAGGTAGGTCACGCCACGGGAACTCGGCGCGACCTCGCCGTAGACGATCTCCAGCGACGGGTCGTGCAGCGTGCGCGCCAGCACGGAGCGCAGGTCGTCCGGCAGCCCGGCGCCCAGCGAGACCGCGAGCTCCCCCACCGCCGACCGGTCGAGCCGCGCCCGCACGAGCCCGTAGAGCAACGCCAGCGGCCATCCGACCAGCACCACCTCGGTCGACCACTGCAACGCCACCTGCACGGCCGACGGCAACCCGAGCAACGCCGCCACGTACGTGACGACCACGGTCAGCACGATCGCCGCGCCACCCCACACGACCGGACCGAGATCGCGCCTGGCCACGCTCCCCGAACGCAGCCAGCGCGTGACCATCCGCGCCAGCAAGGCGCTGAGCAGCACTATCCCGCTGATCATCACGACGACCGCGATGGTCGGCACGTCCGGGGACGGGACCTCGCGGATCACCACGGTGTTCTGCGGCCTCTCGACCTCCGTCAGCAGCAACCACCCGACGTTGGGCAGCACGGTGAGCAAGTAGGCGACACCCACCACCACGCGCTGCCAACGGCTGACGATCCGCCCGCTCGGATAGGTGACCAGGAGATGTCCGAGCACCGCGAGGTAGAGCGTCTTCGTGGCGACCCCGACAGCGAACGCCACGTCGTTCTCGATCGCCCCGGTCAACCGGACGAACCACGCGAGCCCGACCGCGATCATCAGCTGTCCCGCGAAGCTGTCGGGGCGCCGGTCCGCGGCCTCGATCCCGGCGCCGATGAACGCGAGCCCCACCGCGAGGTTCAGCACCACGGCCGGCACCGAGACCTCGTAGCCGCCCCACACCAGCGCGGCCAGCGCGAGGAACCCGGTGCCCAGCCAGAGGATTCTCATCGGCGCAGGTAGGCGAGCACGGCCAGCACCCGCCGGTTGTCGTCGGGACCCTGCTGCAGCCCGAGCTTCGTGAACACCGACCGCACGTACGCCTCGACCGTCTTGGGGCTCAGGAACAACCGCTCGCAGATCGCCTGGTTGGAGCGTCCCTCGGCCATCACGGCGAGCACCTCGCGTTCGCGTTGTGACAACGACTCCAGCGGATCGTCGACCCGCCGCCTGCCCACCAGCGTCGCCA
The DNA here is from genome assembly GCF_011067745.1 of Lentzea alba. Taxonomy (GTDB): domain Bacteria; phylum Actinomycetota; class Actinomycetes; order Mycobacteriales; family Pseudonocardiaceae; genus Lentzea; species Lentzea alba. The sequence continues at coordinate 496,653 of NZ_JAAMPJ010000003.1, read as the reverse complement.
CCACGCCGGGGTCGATCACCAGCCCGCCCGCCGCCACCCGCCGGACCGCGTCCGACAGCTCGGCGGCGTCCGCCACCCGGTCCTTGAGCAGGTAACCGGCGCCGCGGGCGTCGTCGTCGAGCAGCTTGAGCGCGTAGTGCGGTTCGACGTGCGCGGACAACACGAGCACTCCCACGTGCGGATGGATCCTGCGGATCTCCTGTGCGGCGTCGAGGCCTTCGGTGGTGAAGCCCGGCGGCATCCGGATGTCGACGACCACGACGTCCGGCGGGTCGGCGTGGACCGTCGCGAGCAGTTCGGCCGCGTCGCCCGCCTTCGCCACCACCTCGAACCCCGCGTCGGTGAGCAGCCGCGCCACGCCTTCGCGGAACAGCGCCGCGTCATCAGCCAGAGCTACCCGCATGTGCCGATGGAACCACGTGCGCAGTGTGCCTGCGCCGCCACACGAACAAGACGACCGCGTTCACCACGACAAGTCCTGTCGCCGCGGGATAGAGGTGCTGCACCGCGCCCGCGGTGTCGCTCACCACGAACGTCCACGCGATCTTGGACAGGCCGCCGCCGTTGATCGCGACCAGCGCCCAGAACAGCGAACGCCGCCACAACGCCGCGGCCAGACCGCCGAGCATCAGCGGGACGAGCAGGGACATTGCGATCTTCGCGAGCGTCCACTCCCCCAGCAGGTACTCACGTTCCGAGGCGAGCATCTCGATCGCGCCCGCCGTCGGGTGCTCCGGCGCCGGAAACCACGCCATGCTCGTCGCCAGCGCGACGAGGGTGAGCGCGATGCCCCAACCACTGCGTTTGTAGCTGAAGTACGCGAACGGCAGCAGGAACAGCGGCCGGATGTACCAGCTGAGCTCGTTGTGGTGCCTCGCCCACGCCCACGACGCGAGCTCGTTGAGCCACTCCATCTCGGTTCTCCCTTCGAGTGGCTTCCAGGGTTCGCGTTCTCGTCTTTCGGAACTACGAGGGCATCCCGTGAACTGCGGACAGGGTTGGCCCCGTATTACCCGAAAGCCTCTGTCGGTCGGCCGCCCCGGCTGACAGGCTCTGGAACCGTTGCCGCAGCGAGGAAGAGTGTTCGATGACCGTGCTCCCGCACAGCACTGACGCCCTGTACCGGCTCAGCGATGCCGTCGACGGCTTCCTGCGCAGTGAGAAGGAGTTCAACCTCACCGATCCCGCCACGCACATGCTGGTCGGAGGCCGTTTCCGCACGCTCGGTGCGCAGATCGGCGCCAGCGTGCTCGCGGGCGTGCCGGACGAGGACATCGCCGCGATCGTTCAGCCCGCACGGTCCGCGTGCGCGCGCACGCCGTTCATGCGCAGCGAGGAGGAGTGGACCCGCGGCTATCCGACCGACTTCCGGTTCGTCGAGCACGTGATGGCCCAGGCCAACAACGTCACGCCGGGCACCCTCGGCTGGCACGTCGAGGCCAACCTGCAGGGTTCGCCGTTCAGCCAGCAGCAGCGCAACCGGGTGATGCACCAGGCCCGGCTGATCGGCGACACGCTGACCGCGCCGCGCAACGCCCCGCGGTCGATCCTGCTGATCGCCTCCGGTGCCGCGCCCGACCTGCGGTCCATCCCGCCGGGCATCGTCCGGCCGGGTGACCGGTTCGTGCTCAGCGACGTCGACCCGGACGCCCTCGCGCTGGCCCAGAAGCGGCTCGGGCTGCTCAACGACTTCACCTCGGTGGTGCCCGGCAACATCTTCCGCGCGCTGAACCCGCTGGCCGAGCTCGCGCCGTTCGATCTAGTGCTCGTCAACGGCCTGTACGACTACCTCAACGACCGCGCGGCCGTGCGGCTGACCGAGGCCGTGCTGACGCGGCTGCTGCGGCCGGGCGGCACCTTCTACTTCTCCAACACCGCGGTGGACAACCCGTTCCGGTGGCCGTTGGAGTACCTGATGGAGTGGCAGCTGATCGAGCGCGACGAGGCGGCCGTCCGGGCGTTGCTGCCGGGATGTGACGTGTCAGTCGGTCGCGAGCCGACTGGACTCGCGTTGCTCACCCATGTGCGCGTTAGGCGTGGCTGAGAAGCCTTTGGCGAGCAGCCAGACGGCGAGCACCATCTCGTTGATCGCCAACGGCACGAAGAGCGCGCCTACTTGCGTCTGCTCTGTTGCGTTCAGGAGTACGAGTACGGCACCGATTGCGTACGGCACCACGGCGATGAGGGCCCACACGGAGATCCAGCGCGGTACCAGCCGTGAGCGGAACAGCAGCGAGTTCAGCAGCACGACGCTCACGCAGAAGTAGACCGCGCTGGCGTGGCCCCAGAGCTCGTCCGTTCGGACGTGCGCGATCGGGGCGATGGCCGTCATCAGGAACACGACCTCGAGTGTCCTGGCGACGACGTACCCCATCGCTGCGCCCTCGCCGTGTTGTTTGAGGACGGGGAACAACGTCGGTGCGATGAACGCGATGGCTAACGCCATGAGGAACACGCACAGCCCACGGGTGGTGCCTTGGGTGGCGGCGCTGACCACTCCTGCGGCCGTTGCGGTGATGAAGAGGGAACCAACAACACGTGCTGTCATGGCGTCGAGGTTGGCTGACGTCGGTGTGCGGCTGGTGTGCGTCTGGTGTGTGAGAATTCGGCTCGTGCGGATCGATCTGCTCGGTGGTGTCCGCGCTGTTGGCGACGACGGCTCGTTGATCGACGTCGGTTCGCCGCGGTCTCTTGCGGTGCTGGCGGCTCTGGCCCTGTCGCCGGGTGTGCCGGTGCCCGAGTCGCGGCTGATCGATCTGGTGTGGTTTGACTCGCCACCTTCGGTGAAAGTGCTGCAGTGGCACGTCGCGCAGCTGCGGAAGTCGTTGGGAGCTGCGGCGATCGCACGGGTCGGTGCCGCTTATCGGCTCGACGTGCCGACTGACGTGGAGCGGTTCCGCGCGCTTCTTCTGGCCGGCGATGCCGCTGGGGCCGTGGCGGCGTGGGGTGGGCTGCCGCTGGCCGGGTTGTCGGCGCCGGGGCTGGCCTCTGTTGTCGCCGGACTCGTCGAGGAGTGGCTCGGCGCGGTCGAGATGGACTTCTCGCGTCGTGTGTCGGCTGATCCGCGCTCTGTTGTTGGTGAGCTGTCATCGTTCGTGGCGGACCATCCGACTCGTGAGGGGCTCGCGGCGCTGTTGATGACTGCGCTCTATCGGAGCGGTCGGCAGGCCGACGCTCTCGCGGTGTACCAACGGGTTCGGCAGCATCTTCTCGATGAGCTCGGGGTTGAGCCCGGGCCGGAGTTGCGGGCCGCGCAACAGCAGGTGCTGGCGCATGTCGAGGTGCCCGGTGCGGTGTTGATCGGCCGGGATGCTGATCTTGCCGCTGTTGGTGAGGCGTTGCGGCGTGCGCCGGTGGTGACGTTGGTGGGGCCGGGTGGGATCGGCAAGACGCGGTTGGCTTCGGTTTTCTCCGGTTCTTTCGTGTCGCTGGCGGAGATCGAGTCTTCTGGCGATGTTGCTCGGGCGGTTGCCGATGCGTTGGGGATCGTGGAACGGCCTGGCGTGACGGTGGCACAGGCCGTGGTTGCCGCACGGCCGTCGTTGTTGGTGTTGGACAACTGCGAGCACGTGCTTGACGGTGCTGCGGCGTTCGCTGCTGCTGTGTGTGCGTCGGTGCAGGTTCTGGCTACCTCGCGAGAACGGCTGTCTGTCGCTGACGAGCAGGTTGTTGTTGTCTCGCCGTTGGACGCTGACGCGAGTGTTGAGCTGTTTGAGGTTCGTGCGCGCGCTGCTGATGCTTTGTATGTTGACGACGGCTCTGTTGCGGAGCTTTGCCGGCTGTTGGACGGGATTCCGCTGGCGATCGAGCTGGCCGCGGCGCGGGTGCGGAGTCATCGGCCTGCGGAGTTGCTGACCCGGCTCGACATCGGGGTCCGGCGGACCGGTGCTGCGCGGCATCGGACGGTGCGGGCGGCGGTGCAGTGGTCTTACGACCTGTTGTCGGCGGCTGAGCGGGCGTTGTTCTGCCGGCTTTCGGTGTTCGCGGCGCCGTTCGACCTTGATGCGGTCGCTGAGTCCGGTGTGCTGGGCGATCTGGTCGAGCGGTCGATGGTGGCTGTCCACTCCGGACCGTTCGGACGGCGGTTCCGGTTGCTGGAACCGTTGCGGCAGTTCGCTGCTGAGCAGCTGGAGGATCACTCGGAGGCACTGGCGCTACACGCGGCCTGGTGTTTGCGGCAGGTTGCGGCGGTGGGTGAGCTGCTGGTGGGGCCCGGTGAGGTCGAGGGGGTCGGACGGCTCGCCGAGCTGTGGCCGAACCTGCGGGCGGCGGTCACGTGGGCGTTCGAGGCCGGGGACTTGCGGCTCGCGGACGCCCTGATTCGCCCGGTCGTCACCGAGCTGCCGCTGCGGGGGCGGCGTGAGATCGGCGACTGGGCTGAGCGGCTCGCACGGCCTATGGCGACGCACCACACACACGCAAGCGCCGGGGTTCCCCCAAAATCAACAATAGCGAATGGGTCTGACAGATTTGGCGGCGTCGAGGCGGGCGAGCACGGCTCCGACAGCCCCGACACCATCGACGCAGGCAAGCACGCGTTCTGGCTGCTCTGGGCGGCCGAGCGGAACACGCAAAGCTCCAGTCCGGCACCGCTGCCCGACACGCCGAACCACCCGCTAGGCCGCTATGCCCGCGCCTACGCGTCCGGCGACGGCCAGGAACTCGCGCGCTGCCTGACCGAGGCGCTGGACACAGTGGACGACCCGCACCTCAGGGCGTTCCTGGAGCTGATGCCCGCCGGCACTCTTCTCGGCATCGGCCGGTTCGAGCACGTCGACAGGACGGTCACGAAGCTCGCGCAGAGGTACCGGCACGAAGGCCCACCGACGTTGCTGCACTGGGCGTTGCAGACGCTCGGCTACAGCGCGATGTTCCAGGGGCGCGACTACGAGCCGTTCTTCGACGAGGCGGCGGACGCCGAGTTGCCGCCGGGCACGTTGTCGGCCAACAAGACCGCTGAGGCGCGGCGGGCGTTTCGGCGTGGGGATCACGGCAAGGCGTTCGAGTTGCTCACAGCGCACATCGACGAGTTGCTGGAGACCGGCAACGTCGTGGCGGCCAGTGTGGTGGCGGTCGAGTTCATCGCCATCACGAAGGCGAGCATGCGCGAGGAGGCGGCGCGAGTGCTCGGGTACTTGAAGCACGCCAACGACTTCGGGGCGCTGGCGGCGGAACGGCTCGTCAGCGGGCTCACCACCACGGCGCCCGGAATGGACGACCGCGAGGCGTTGCTCTACATGCGCGCGGTGCTCAGCGCAGGCCGTGGGCGATCCGGGTCACGAAGGCCACCAGCCGGTCGGGCGTGAACTTCTCCGGGTCGGTCAGGACCAGACGCCCGGACATCTCGGCCAGGGCGAGCATCGCGTGGCCGAGCAGCGCGGAGTCCAGGTCGTCGAGGCCGCCCAGTTCCTTCAGGCCCAGCGCGGCCAGGTCCTCGATCTGGGCCAGGACGCCGGTGCGCACCAGTTCGACCTGGGCGCGGAACTCGTGCGGCGTGCCCTCGGGCGGGAGGAGCACCAGGCGCCAGCGGTCGGGGGCCTCGACCACGGCGTGCACGAAGACGCGGACGGCGTCGGCGAAGGCGTCGTCCGGGGAACGGGTGGCGAAGTCGGTGGGCAGGGCGGCGATGACCTGTTCGGTGGCCCGCTGGGCCTCGCGTTCGAGCAGGGCGCTGATGAGCTCGCCGCGGTTGGCGAACTGGTCGTAGAGCACGGGCTTGGTGACCTCGGCCTGTTTGGCGACGGACTCCATGGTCACCGTGTCGAAACCGGCAGGGATCAGGCTCAGGGCGGCGTCCAGCAGTTGCTCGCGGCGCTGCTCGGGTGGCAGGCGGCGGGCGTACTTCCGGCGCGTTGTGTTCACGGTCCCATATTGCTACGGTGGCGTAGCTTTCACAAAGCTACGCGGGCGTAGTAATTGTCGGGAGGTCTGCGATGGAGCCGGACAACCTCGTTCTGCAACCGCGTGACGTGCGGTTCGACTGGTCGGCGCTGCCGATGCACTGGGTCCCGGACGAACCGGTGGCCACGCACGTCATGAACGTCCTGCACCTGCTGCTGCCGGAGGGCGAGCGCTGGTTCGTGCGGACGTTCCAGCAGGCGGTGCCGCTGATCGAGGACGACACGGTGCGCGAGGACGTGCTCGGGTTCATCGGGCAGGAGGCGATGCACGCCGAGGCGCACAGCGAGGTGCTCGACCACCTGCTCGCCAATGGCCTCGACCCGCGGCCGTTCACGCGGCAGATGGAGCACGTGTTCCGGCGGATCCTCGGGCCCAAGCCGGGCCTCAGCGAGGAACAGGCGCGTGAGCAGTTGATCGAACGGGTCGCGATCGTCGCCGCCGTCGAGCACTTCACGGCGTTCCTGGGCGACTGGATGCTGAACGCCGACGCGCTCGACCGGGCGGGCCTCCACCCGGTGATGCTGGACCTGTTGCGCTGGCACGCGGCCGAGGAAGTCGAGCACCGCAGCGTCGCGTACGACCTGATGTGCCATCTCGATCGCCGGTACGTGCGGCGGGCTCGCACGATGTTCCTGGTGGCGCCCATCCTGTTCTGGCTGTGGGTGCGGGGCGCGCGGTTCATGATGCACGCCGACACGACCACAAAAGTGCGGCTCACGTGGCGCGAGACGATGCGGGCTGGGCGGCGCGGGTTGTTGCCGAAGCTGTCGGACCTCTTCCGGGCGTTCCTGCGGTACTTCCACCCCGCGTACCACCCGAAGCAGGAGGGGTCCACGAGTCAGGCCGTCGCGTATCTGGCGTCCTCACCGGCCGCTCGCGAGGCGCACTGATGCTGGGAGCGCTCACGCGGTTCGGCACCCTCTACGACGCCGCGGTCACCCGGTTCGGCGGCCGGGCACGTCCTGGCGTGGCACGGGATGCGTTGTGGCTCAACGTCGTCGAACGCACTGAGGTCGCGGACGGCGTGGTGAGCCTGCGGTTCGGCGGAATGGCGCTGCCCGCGTGGCAACCGGGCTGCCACGTCGACCTGCACCTGCCGTCCGGACTGCGCCGCCAGTACTCGCTGTGCGGCGATCCGTCCGAGAACACCTACCGGATCGCGGTGCGCGCGGTGGGTGCCGGGTCGCGCGAGGTGCAGGCGTTGCGGGTCGGTGACCGGATCCAGGTGCGGGGGCCGCGCAACGCGTTCCCGTTCGCCGGCATCGGGCCCGTGGTGTTCGTGGCGGGCGGCATCGGGATCACGCCGATCCTGCCGATGGTGCACGCGGCCGCGCGGCGTGGTCTGGACTGGCGGCTCGTGTACTGCGGGCGGTCGATGGCGGCGATGCCGTTCCTGGACGAACTGCCGGTCGGCCGGGTCGACGTGCGGATCGGCCGTGGCGGGCCGCTTTTGAAGGACGCGGTACCCCGTGGTGCCGTCTACTGCTGTGGTCCGGCGCCGATGCTCGACCAGGTGTGGGCGGAGTTCTCGTCACGATGGCTGCACTTCGAGCGGTTCAGCCCGCCGCCGATCGTGGACGGCCGCCCGTTCACGGTGGAACTGCGGCGTAGCGGGGTATCCCTGGACGTGCCCGCCGACCGGTCGGCGCTCGACGTGATCAGGGACTTCCGGCCGTCGGTCGCCTACTCGTGCCGGCAGGGGTTCTGCGGCACGTGCGACGTAGGTGGCGTGCGGATCTGCGTGGACCGGCCGACCGGCGACAGGCTAGTTCTGGAGGAACTGTGAAGGTGCGTTCCGGGGAAGTCGAACTCGCCGTGCGGGTGCGCGGTACGGACGGGCCGACCGTGGTGCTGGTGCACGGGTATCCGGACACGCACACCGTCTGGGACCGCGTGACCGCCCTGCTGGAGAAGGACTTCCGCGTCGTCACCTACGACGTGCGCGGCATGGGCGAGTCGACACCGCCGTCCACTGAGGACGGTTATCGGCTCGAACACCTGGCACAGGACCTGTTCACGGTGATCGACGAGGTCAGCCCGGACGCGCCGGTGCACGTCGTCGGCCACGACTGGGGCTCGATCCAGGCGTGGGAGGCCGTGACGACGCCCGGCGCGCGGATCGCGACCTTCACGTCGATCTCCGGGCCGTGCCTCGACCACATGGCCCACTGGTCGCGCAAAGGCCTGTCGATCGCGCGCCTCCGGCAGCTCGCCCGGTCCTGGTACATCGGCGCGTTCCACCTGCCGGTGCTCGCGCCGCTGTTCTGGCGCCTCTACCTCGGGCCGCGCTGGGGAGGCGTGCTGCGGCGACTGGAGGGCGTGCGCGCCGAGCCCGCTCCCACGATCACGAGGGACGCCGTGCGCGGGATCTCGTTGTACCGGGCCAACATCCGCCCGGTCATGCGCTCGCCGCGGCACCGTCTCGCGCCCATGCCGGTGCAGGTGATCCAGCCGACCCGCGACCGCTACATCCGCACCGAGCCGCTGGACCTGGAGCGCTGGGTGCCGACGCTGCGCCGACGCAGGATCGCCGCGGGGCACTGGGCGCCACTCAGCCATCCCGCGCCGCTCGCCCGGATGATCAGCGAGTTCATCGCGGACTCCACTCCCCCGCGCGAACTGGTCGTGATCACCGGCGGTGGCAGCGGCATCGGCCGGGCGACCGCGGTGGCGTTCGCTCGCACCGGCGCTCGAGTGGTGGTGTCCGATGTGGACTTCGCCGCGGCCGAGGAGACCGCGGACATGGTCGACGGCCACGCCTACGAGGTCGACGTGCGCGCAGAGGAAGCGGTGCGCGCGTGGGCGCGGCAGGTCGCCGACGAACACGGCGTGCCCGATGTCGTCGTCAACAACGCCGGCATCGGCCATTCGGGGTCGTTCCTGTCGACGTCGACCGAGCAGTGGCAACGGGTCTTGGACGTCAACCTGTGGGGCGTCGTGCACGGCTGCCGGGCGTTCGGCGAACTGATGGTCGAACGCGGAGAGGGCGGCCACATCGTGAACCTGTCCTCGGCGGCGGCCTATCTGCCGTCGAAGATCCTCTCCGCGTACGCCACCAGCAAGGCGGCGGTGTTCATGCTGTCGGACTGCCTGCGCGCCGAACTCGCGCCGCACGCCATCGGCGTCAGCGCGATCTGTCCGGGTCTGGTGAACACGAACATCACCGCGACCACGACGTTCTCCGGTGTCAGCGCCGAGGAGCAGAGCCGCAAGCAGGAACGCGCGTCCCGCATCTACGCCCGGCGCGGCTTCGGTCCCGAGGGCGTGGCCGCGGAGATCGTGCGCGCCGTCCGCCGCAACCGGCCGGTGGTGCCGGTGACGGCGGAGGCGAAAGCAGCCCGGCTGGCGAGCCGGGTCACACCAGGCCTGTTGCGCACGTTCGCGAAGCTAGACCTCGGCTAGCCCTCACTCACCCGTTCGGGTGGTTGATGAGGGGAGCTTTCCTCAACCTGGGGTTTGGGAAAGCTCCCCTCATCAACGTCCCAGGGTGGGCGCGAGCGCCGCCTAGAGCGCGGCTGGTTCCCCGCCGAGAGCGGCGGCCAGCCGGAGCCAGGGTGCGGCCTCGTCGGGCCGGCCCTGCCGCTCCAGCGTGCGTCCGAGCAGCAGGTGGGCGTAGTGCTCGACCGGGTCGCGGTCCACGATCACGCGGAGCTGCGCCTCGGCCTTGCCCAGCTGCGCCGAGTGGTAGTAGGCGCGGGCCAGCAGCAGGCAGAGGTCCGTCTGGAACGGCACTTCCTCGGCGAGCTCGGCGAGCAGTTGCGCGGCCTTGATGTAGTCCTTGGCCTCGAACAGCAACTGCGCCCGGTCCCACTTGCCGGCCGGGGTGTCCGCCTGCCTGGGGTCGAACAGGTGCGTGGCGGTGACCCAGCGGTCTGCCGCCACCTCACCGTTCGGCTGATATGAGTTGAAGTTGTCGTTCATCGAACCTCCCTTCCGGACGCGTACAACGTCGTCCAGCGGCAGGTATTCCACGGGTCAGCGCAGCGGTTCGAAGCGGTGCCCCGCCCAGATCCGCCGCGACGTCTCCTCCGGATACGGGACGACGGCCGCCGGCACGTCGAAGACCTGGGTGAGCCGGGCGTCCGGGTCGTAGGAAGGCCAACCGGGATCGCCGTGGAGTGCGAACCCGGTCCACGCCTGCCGCATCTGCGCGGACACCTCCTCGGTCTCCGCGGTCAGTTCGCCGAGCACGGCAGCGGCCTGTCCCCGGTCGAGGTTGCCGAACACGAGCGGCACGTCGACGCCGTGGCACGCCCGGAAGATCTCGGTCGGCTCCCAGGTCACCTCGTAGAGGTGAGCCCGTCCGCCGCCCGCGACCTGCGCTTCCGCCAGGTGCAGCGACGGCATCCGGAACAGCCAGTCCGAGCAGACCAGCTCGAACAACTCCTCCGGCTCGGCGTCCGGATATTCCAGTCCCGGAGCGAGCACCTCCAGCGCCTTCGCGGCCTGCTCCGGCGTGATGCTGCCCGCCAGGCCCTCGATCACCGACAGCAGGCGCTGTTCGTGCCGCGTGTGGCCGACGATCAGGTCGACGTCCTTCGCCGCGCCCTTGGCCAGCGCCTCCCACGGGGTGACCGGCAGGACGTCACCGTCGACGACCGGCGCGAACGGGATCTGCTTGTGCCCTGCCTGTCCCCAGCTTCCGGGGTTCTCGCGCATCTCCGCCAGCATCTCGTCGGCGGCCAGCGCCAGCATCCACGGATCCGCCTCGCGCAGGTCGTCCAGGGTGGGGACCCAGCCCAGTCCGGCCGCGACCACCGCGGCGATGCCGGAGGCCAGTTGGGGAGTGAAGTACGCGCCTGGCACGCTGCTCGCGATCGCCCGGTGGAACAACCCCGCGGCCCGTGGCATGGCGAGCAGCGCGGCCACCGAACCGCCGCCCGCCGACTGCCCGAAGACCGTCACGCGCGCCGGGTCGCCGCCGAACGCGCGGATGTTGTCGCGCACCCATTCCAGGGCGGCGACCTGGTCCAGCAGGCCGCGGTTCGGCGGAGCGGCGTCGACAGCACCGAAGCCCTCCATGCCGACGCGGTAGTTGAACGTCACCACGATCACGCCGTCCCGGGCGAGACGGGCGCCGTCGTACTCGGGCAGGCCCGAGGTGCCGAGCAGATAGCCACCGCCCTGGATCCACACCATGACGGGCAGGTTCGCGGCGAGGTCGGGCGACCAGACGTTGACGGTCAGCCAGTCGTCGCCCTGGACGCCCAGGTCGTCCGTGCCGAACAGCGCTGACTGCGGTGGAGGCGGACCGAACGCCAGCGCGTCCCGCACGCCGTCCCACGCGGCGGGCGGCTGGGGTGCGGCGAACCGCAGGTCTCCCACCGGCGGCGCGGCGAACGGGATGCCGCGAAAGACCTCCAGCCCCAATTCCGAAGCGCCCCGAACCGTTCCACCGCTCACGCGAGCCTCGACCATCCGCGGATCCTCGCCGCCGCGCCCCGCCGAGCGCCAGGGAATTTCCGCGGTCAGGCCGTGATCACGACCTTCGCCCGCGCGTGCGCCGACTCGACGTGCCGGATCGCGTCGGGCGCCTCGGTCAGCGGGTAGGTCCGCTCGATCACCGGCACCAGCCGTCCCGACTCGGCGAGGTCGCGCAGTGCGGCCAGGTTCTCCTTGCTGGGCTTGGCTTCCAGCACCACGAGCCGCTGCCGCGCGAACGGGCCGAGCACCTTGCCCTGGATGATCAACCGGTACGGGCCGAACAACGCGCCACCGGTGAAGCTGCCGCCGCCGGAGAGCACCAGCGTGCCGTCCGGGGTGAGCAGGCCGCGCAACGCGCTCATCGACCGGTTGCCGACCAGGTCGAAGACGACGTCATAGCGTTCGCCGCCCTGAGTGAAGTCCGCGGTCTTGTAGTCGATCACCACGTCGGCGCCTGCCGACCGGACCTGCTCGACGTTGCGCGTGCTGCACACCCCGGTCACGATCGCCTTGCGCGCCTTGGCGATCTGCACCGCCATCAGCCCGACACCGCCGGACGCGCCGTTGATCAGCACCTGCTGCCCGGCCTGCAGGTCGCGCAGTCCCATCCACGCGGTGTTGCCCGCCAGCGGCAGCGTCGCCGCCTGCTCGAACGTCAGGTTCACCGGCTTGCGTTCCACCAGCGCCGCGGGCACCCGGACGTACTCGGCGAAGGACCCCTCGACCTCGCCGAACACCTCGTCCCCCACCTGCAGCATCCCGCTCACGCCGGGCCCGACGGCCTCGATCACGCCCGCGAAGTCCATGCCGCGAATCCGTGACTTCGGCCCGCGCAACCCGAGGAACAGCCGGGCGAAGTACGGGTCGCCACGCATGATGTGCCAGTCGGCGGCGTTCACCGACGACGCCCGCACCCGTACCAGCACCTCACCCGCCGCCGGTACGGGCCGTTCGACCTCTCGCAGCTCCAGCACGTCCGCCGAGCCGTATCTGTCCTGGACGATCGCCTTCATCGCGGCCTCCCTCGCTTGCCCAGGAAGTTAAGCCGCGACAACGCCCCGACGCATCAGGGACGACCCCTAGGGCGGCCACCCGATGTCGTCCGACCGCATCCGGTCGGCGAACTCCTCGGCTTCGGCGAAGTCCTTCGCGTACTTCTCGGCGCGTCCGGCGCGGAAGTCCTCCGACGGCGGGTCCGGATCCGGATTCTCGTCCGGAAGCAGGTCGTGAGGCTCGACGTGCTCGAGGAACGCGACGAGCTCCGGCCGCCCGGTCCTGATCAGTTCCTCGTGCCTCTCGACGGGAAATCCGCAGGACGAACGGGAGCCGTGATAGCCGTCGATGACGCCGAGGAACATCGCGTCGAGGTTCGGGAACGACTCCACGGCCACCACCTCCGCCGGCAACGACGCGCTGTTGCGGCGGTGGTTCGCGGTCCAGACGTCCTGTTCCAGGTCGAGCTCCAGCAGCCGCTGCGCCGCGCGGGACCGGGCGAGATCCACCAGGCCGTCGTCACCGATGACGTTGTCGTGCAGGCCGAGCTCCCACAGTTGTGGCAGCACCGGCCACTCGGCGAGCGCGCGGGCGCCGTTCGAACCGATGTTGTTGTAGGACAACGAAAGGCTGTCGAGCAGCGGGGCTGACGCTGGCAGCGAGGAGAGGTCGGCGTCCCCGAGAGCGCAGTCGTCCAGGTGCCACGTCCGCAGCGTGCGCCACGCCGCCGCGTCCGGCGCGGAAGTCAGACCGCCCAGCGGATTGCCCGACACGACCAGGGTTTCCAGCGGCAGCTCCAGCACCGCGCTCAGCCCTGCACTGGTGAGCCCGGTCGCGGAAAGGTCCAACGTCTTCAACGCAAGGCACGACCGTGCGACGGTTTGCGCGCCCGCGTCCCCGATCGGCTGCATGTCCCCACGGCTGTAGTGCGGCGAACCACCACTGCCGCCGCTGAGGTCGAGGTGTTCGAGTGCGGGCAGGCGTGCGGCGAGGAGTTTCCGCACGCCTTCCGCACCGAACTTGTTCTTGCTCAGGTCGAGGTACCGCAGCCGGGGGTAGTCCGCGGCCACCGCGTCCGCGGCGCGGTCGGTGGCGACGAGGTCGGCGAGCACGATCTTCTCGACGGTCGCGGGATCAACAGCACCCAGCACGCGTGCGATCGCCTCGTCGCCGATGGGGAGCGTGCGCAGCGTCAGCTCGGAAAGCCGCTCCACCACACCACTTCCGGCGATCGCCTCCACGCCTCGCGCGCCGAGTCCTTCGCGGCCCATCCCCATGGACGTGCCGTGGGCCGTCAGGCTGCGCAGGTTCGTGAGTTTCGCGAGGGAGAAGAACTCCTCGCACGCGACGTCGTCGGCCTCGATGACGTTGCCGAAGAACGACCTCCACAGCGGCGACTTGCCGTCACGGCCGCAGCGGAACCCGATCGCGAGCCGGTCCAGCGCGGCCAGCTGCGGGCAGGCGGCCAGTTCGCGAGCCTCCTCCAGACTCGCCACGAGCACCTCGGCGGACGTCAGGTCCGGCGCCAGGTCGTTGCGCAGCAGGTGAATCAGGTCGGGTGCGCGCAGGCCGGCGTGCCGCAACCGGGTCGGCCGGTCGATCAGGATCGGCGGAATCTCGAAGTGCCACAAGCTTTCCCACGCCCGCACGGCCACCAGCGACTCGAGCCGCGTGACCGCCTCACCGGCCGCGAACCGGGCGAGTGCGGCGGCGTCGAACTCCATCAAGCCGCTGAACTCGGCGGAGCGCAGGTGTTCCCAGTGTTCGGCGTTCTCCGCGAGGGCCGCCGCCTGCTCGTGGTCGTACCAACCGAGCTGCAGATGACTCACCGCCCGTACCTCCGCACGGACGCGCGGATCCGGCAGCGACAGCTTGCGCAGTCCGTTGTGGTCGCCGCGGAGGTCGAGCGATCGGACCAGTCGCCACACCGGTTTGGTGAAACCGGACTCCAATGCGGCGAGCCAGGACCACGGTGCCTGACGCGTCTCGTCCGGCCAGGCGGAGAGTTGTTCTTCGCACCACGCAAGGAGTTCCGGTTGCGCACCGGCTCTCGTGACGGCAGCACAAAGCGCGCGGAACGCCAACCTGGTCGGCGTTCCGCGCAGCGCTCTTTCGACTTCGGGGATCACTCCCGCAACCTACTGCGGCAGCTGCTCGCCCGTCTGCTCTTTGACCATGTGCTCGGCGTACCAGTCCGGCCAGTTCTCGTCGTACTCGCCGCCGTTGCGCTTCTCGTGCTCGCCGTGCGCCACCGCGGCGCGGCGCAACGCCGAGGCCAGGTCGGTGATCGACCCGTAGGACGTGTCGTCGGCGTCGACGCGGCCGGGCAGCCGGGTCGTGACCTCCTGCAGGATCCACAGGTTGCCGTCCGGGTCGGCGAACTCGGCGCGGGTGAAGTAGCTGCGCCGGTCGGGGTCCGCGCCTTCGACGGGACCGTCGGGGCCGCCGTGGTAGAGCGGGCCGACCTTGACGCCGGCGGCGAGCAACGCCTCGTGCGTCTCGACGATGTCCGAGACGATCAGGAAGTGCCGTCCCGAACCGGGTGCCGCGGTCGTGACGCCCTCACCGAAGTGGATGGACGCGTTCGAACCGTGCGGGGTGAACTGCACGACCCACGGCGGGGTGACGTCCTGGCGCCAGCCGAGCCGGCTGTAGAACTCCTTGGCGCGCTCGACGTCGGTGACTCCGATGACGGTGACTTCCAGCTTCATGTCGATCTCTGCCAGGTTCTTCACTTCGCTACTTCCTTTGCCAGGTCGCGGAGAGCGTTGAGGAACGCCTCCGAAAAGGTGGGGAACGGTTGGATGACGTCGAGCAGCAACGGCAGCGGGAGCTTCGCGCGGATCGCGACGGTGGCCTGCTGCAGCCACTCCCCCGCTTCGGGGCCGACGGCGTAGGCGCCCGTGAGGACTTCGCCGTCGGACACGAGGGTCAGGAAACCGGGTCGCGTGGCGTACTCACGGGTGTAGGTCGCCGTGCGCGCGACACCGGACAGGTGGGCGGTCGCGGTGTACTTTCCTTCTGCCGCACCGACCGCGGCGACTTCCGGCGAGGTGAACACGACTCGCGGAACGGCGCTGTAGTCGACCTTCGCCGGTCGGCCCAGGATGTTCGCGGCGGCGACCCGGCCCTGGTACTTGCCGACGTGGGTCAGGTTCCACTGGCCCGTGACGTCGCCGACCGCCCAGATCCCGTCGGTCACGTTCATCCGTTCGTCGGTGCTCAGGCCGTGCGGATTCGGTTCGACACCAACGGTTTCGAGCCCGATGCCGGTGACCCGCGGCCGGCGGCCGGTGGCGACGAGGAGCTTGTCGCCGCGCAGCCGGGTGCCGTCCGGGAGGTCGAGCACGTACTCGTCGTTCTCGAACCGGGCGGCGGTGGCGTGCACGCCGAGGTGCAGCTCGACGCCTTCCGCTGCCAATGCCTCGGTGAGCGCGCGGCCGGCCGCCTCCGGTTCGCGGGGCAGCAACCGGTCGGCGCCCTCGACCAGGGCGACCTCGGCACCGAGACGCAGGAACGCCTGCGCCATCTCGACACCCACCGGTCCGCCGCCCAGGATCAGCAGCCTGCCAGGGATCTCCTGCACACCGGTGGCCTCGCGGTTCGTCCAGAAGTCGAGCTCGCGCAGACCGGGGATCGGCGGGATGAACACCTCCGAGCCGGTGGCGATCACGATGTGGTCGGCCGTGTAGGTCTGGTCGCCCACCGCCACGGTGTTCGGACCCGCGATGCGTCCGTCACCGCGCAGCACGTCGATGCCGGCTTCACGGGCCCACTTCTCGCCGCCCGCGTCGTCGTACGACGACACCATGAAGTCGCGCCAGGCCAGCACGGCCTTGGCGTCGATCTTGCCGGTGATCGCCTCACGCGCGCCAGGCACGTCCTGCGCTGCGGCGACGGCCTCGCCGGGCCGCAACAGCGTCTTGGACGGAATGCACGCCCAGAACGAGCACTCGCCGCCGAGCAGTTCGCGCTCGACCAGGGCCACTCGCAGCCCCCCGTCGGCGACGGCGGCGGCGAAGTGCTCGCCGGGTGACCCGCCGCCGATGACGATGACGTCGTACTGGTGCATCACACACGTCCCGGGAGGCGCGTCGTGACCTCCTGCAGCACCCAGCCGTTGCCGTCGGGGTCGCTGAACGAGAGGTACGAGCCGTAGCTAGTGCGGTCGGGAGCGGGGCCGTCGACCCTCGCGTCGGTGCCGGCGTGGTGGAAGATGCCGGTCTTGTCGTGGAAGATCTCGCTGACCTCGACACCGCGTCCGACCAGGTCCTCGCGGGCGGCCACGACGTCGTCGACGATCAGGTGCAGGCCCTCGGTGCTGCCCGGCACCGCGTTCGTCACGCCGGTGCCGAAGATGATCGACGCGGGCGAACCGGGCGGGGTGAACTGGGTGAGCCGGTAGCCCTCGTCGTCGGCGAACTCGGCGTCCTGGCGCCAGCCGAGCGTCTTGTAGAAGTGGATGGCCCGGTCGACGTCGCTCACCGGGATGACGGCCACCTCGAACTTGTAGTCCATCGGGGTTCAACTCCTTCGGTCGTTTCTTCGATGAGTTGAGATTGCTCGCGCCAGGGGGTCGCTCGAACCCGTGGAACTCCCTGGTCGCCCCCTGGCCCGTAGGCTCGGACCCGTGTCGGACGAAGGTCTGCTCGGCAGACGCGCTGAGGGCGAGACGCTTGACCGGCTGCTCACGCAGGCGCGGACGGGCGCGGGTCAGGTGCTGGTCCTGCGGGGTGAGGCCGGAATCGGCAAGACCGCGCTGCTCGACCACGTGTCGGAGCGGGCCTCCGGGTTCCGCGTCGCGCGGGCCGCCGGGGTGGAGGCCGAAAGCGCGTTCCCCTACGCCGGGCTGCACCAGCTGTGCGTGCCGTTCCTCGACCGGCTGGACCGGCTGCCCGCACCGCAACGAGAAGCGCTCGGCACCGCGTTCGGGATGGCCACCGGACCTCGGCCGACGCGGTTCATGGTGGGGCTGGCGGTGCTGACGCTGCTCGCCGAGGTCGCCGACGAACAACCGCTGGTGTGCCTGGTCGACGACGCCCAGTGGCTCGACTCGATGTCGTCCGCGGTGCTCGGGTTCGTCGCCCGCAGACTGCTCGCGGAACGGATCGCGCTGGTCTTCGTGCTGCGCGAGGGCAACGACCACCTCGACGGGCTGCCCGAGCTGTTCGTGCGCGGCCTGGACGACGCCGACTCCCGTGCCTTGCTGGAGTCGGTGATCAAGGGACCGGTGGACGGCCGGGTGCGCGACCGGATCGTCGCCGAGGCCCGCGGCAACCCGCTGGCGTTGCTGGAGCTGCCGCGCGCGTGGACGACCGCCGAACTGGCGGACGGGCTCGACTCCGGGCCGTTGACCAGCCGGATCGAGCAGGGCTTCGTCCGGCAGATCGAACCGCTGCCCGCCGACACCCGGTTGCTGATGCTGACCGCCGCCGCCGAACCGCTCGGGGACGCGACCCTGCTGTGGCAGGCGGCCGGTCTGCTCGGGCTGGGCGCCGATCCCGCGGCCGCCGCGCTCGGCACCGGCCTGATCGAGTTCGGCGCACGGGTCCGGTTCAGGCATCCACTGGTGCGCTCCGCCGTGTACCGCTCGGCGTCCGCTGTGGACCGTCAGCGCGTGCACCGGGCGCTGGCGGACGTCACCGATCCCGCGATCGACCCGGACCGCCGCGCGTGGCATCGCGCACACGGCACCACCTCACCGGACGAGGAGGTCGCCGCCGACCTGGAGACCTCGGCGTCGCGCGCCCAGGCTCGCGGTGGTCTGCTCGCCGCGGCCGCGTTCCTCGAACAGGCCGCCGTGCTCACCCCCGAACCCGGCCGCCGCGCGTCTCGTGAGCTGGCGGCGGCCCGGTCCAAGCGGGACGCGGGCGCACTGGACGCGGCGCTGCGGCTGTTGTCCGCGGTGGAGGCCGGTCCGCCGGACGAGCGGCGCAGCGCCGAGATCGAGCACCTGCGCGGGCACATCGCGTTCGACCGGCGCCGGGTCGCCGACGCCGCGCCGCTGCTGTTCAGCGCCGCCCGCCGGCTCGCCCCGTTCGACGCCGACCTGGCCCGCGAGACCCACCTGGAAGCCCTGTCGGCCGCGATCTGGGCCGGTTCGCCGCTGGCCGACGCCGCCCGCACCGCTCCGCCGCCGCGCACGCCGCCGTGCGCGCTGGACCTGGTGCTCGAAGCCCTGTCGATCCGTGTCACCGCGGGCTACCGAGCCGCCGTGCCGCTCATGACCCGCGCGCTCGACGAGGTGCGCGGGCTGAAGGTCGGCGCCGACGACATCAGCCGCGTGCCGTGGCTGTTCGGCAACCGGGCGGGCGGCATCATCGCGAGCGAGCTGTGGGACTTCGACACGCGCCGCGCGTTCGCCCAGCAGCAGGTCCGCCTCTCCCGCGACGCCGGCGCCCTCGTGCAGCTGCAGTTCGCGCTGAACTTCCTGGCGGACAACGAACTCATGGCCGGTGAACCGGCCGCCGCGCAGGCTTTGCTCGAGGAGGACGTGCGCATCTCCGAGGTCACCGGCACGCCGCCGGTGGGCTACGCGATGCTGCTGCAGGCCGCCTTCCGCGGTGAGGACAAGGCCACCTCCCTTGGTGCGCAAGCACGTTCGGACGGTCAGGGCCGGCTCGCGACCATCGCGGACTGGACGCTCGCGATCCTCCACAACGGACTGGGCCGCCACGACATGGCCCGCGACGCCGCGGTGCGCGTGTTCGACTCCGACGCCCTGGGCTACAGCAGCCTGATCGCCACCGAACTGGCCGAGGCCGCGTCCCGCACCGGTGACGCCGAGCTGGCCGGCCTCGCTCTCGAACGGTCGGCGGACTGGGTCGACACCGCCTGGTCGTTGGGCGCCAAGGCTCGCCTGCGCGCGCTGAACGGTGCTGCTGAAGGCTTCCGCGAGTCGATCGACCACTTCGCCCGCACGTCGCTGAAACCCGAACTGGCTCGCGCGCACCTGCTGTACGGCGAGTGGCTGCGCCGTGAGGGCCAACGCGTCGAAGCTCGCGAGCACCTCCGCACAGCACACGAGATGCTCATGGCCTGTGGCATGTCCACGTTCGCCGACCGCGCTCAGCGCGAACTGCAGGCGACCGGCGAAACGGCCCGCAAACGCACCGCCGACCCCACCGACGAACTGACCGCGCAGGAGTACCAGATCGCCCGGCTGGCCCGCGAGGGCTACTCGAACCCGGAGATCGGCACGCGGTTGTTCATCAGCCCGCGGACCGTGGAATGGCACCTGCGCAAGGTGTTCGGAAAGGTCGGCGTGACCTCGCGCCGCCAGTTGCGCGACGCGAGGTTCTAGTCGCGGTTCAGCTGACGACCCACTTGAAGGCCCGCACGGGCGAGACCGACTCGTAGCCGGTGTAGCCGACGATCACACCGGCGTTGTTGATCCCCGTGAGACGCCCGATGTACTCGCCGTCCGGCCAGGGAAGAGTCCGCTGCTCGTTCTCGGTGCTCCAGAGGACCGGCTCGTAGTTCACGGTGCCGACCACCGACCCGTTGCCGTCAATTGAGACGATGTAGCTCTGGTCGCCGAGTTCGGTCAGCTTCCCGTTCCGGTCCCACTTCACCGTCCTGGACCGATTGCCGATGTCCGCCTGGCCGGCCACGTCGCCGTGCCGGTTCACGGCTTGGCCCAGGGCCGTACCACCGCCGGGCAGTCCGGGAAGCAGGGTGAACGAACCGTCCGGGTTCCAGCGCACCGCCCGCGTCGACTCGCCGGCCGTGTAGACCCAGCCGGTCGCGAAACCGTTCGGCGAAACCGCGTTGACCTGACTGGAGGAGGTGCCGGCCGGCAGCGGGAGCTCGGACCGCGTGCCGTTCGCGTCCCACCGCCACGCACGCCACGTGTCGAGGTTCGACGGTTCGAAGCTCCAGCCGTAGACCGCGCCGGCGTCGTCGATCCCTGTGACGCGCGTGTTCTGATGACCCGGCGGCGAGCTCAGGACGGTGTGCGTGCCGTCCAGGTTGAACCGCAGCGCGACCGCCACCAACCCAGGTGCCGACGTCTCGGCGGCGACGACGCCCGTGCTGTTGATCGCTTTCGCTCTGACGAATCCCGCGTCGGCCGGACCACCGAGGTCCTTCACCGTGCCGTCGGTGTCCCATCTCACCGCGCGGACCTTGCCGTCGACCGTCGCGGATCCCACCGCGACGCCCGCGTCGTTGATCGCTGCCGGTTCCTGGCCGGTGGTACCGGGAAGCTTGCTGAACTCCGTGATCGTCGTGGCCGCGTGGGCTGGTGCGGTGACGAAGACCGCTGCCGCCATTGCCGCGGACAACACAAAACCAACTGATCGACTCATCTCGTCCCCCCAGAATCTGTGAGTCACCCTGCGTCGACCGTAACAGCGGGGAGATCATCAACGTAAGGGTTGATCAGCCCTTGTCAGCAGATGTGACCGAGCGCGCACCAGTGGACGGGCCATTCCGAAGCCCGTCCACTGTGGACCTTCAGTTGCCGGCGGCCAGCCAGTCCCGCAGGCTCGTCGGCTGCAGCTGCGCGCCCGCGTTCGGCACGAGCTGCTTGCCGGTCAGGAACGTGCCGAAGTACTTGGCCTGCGGGTCACCGATGACCTCACGAGAGTCGTTGCGCTGCCTGAGAACCGTGCGGATCCACCCGTCCATGGTGAGCTCCTCCGGCCCGCCGATCTCCAGCACGCCGCCGACCGGCTCGGTCGCCGCCGTCCGGCCGACGACCGCGGCGACGTCCGAGGCCGCGATCGGCTGCACGCCACCGTGCGGGAGGTGCACGGCGCCGTCCACCTCGGCCGAGTTCGCGATGGCGCCCGCGAACTCGAAGAACTGGGTGGCGCGGATGATCGAGTACGTGAGGCCCGATTCCTCGATGAGCTTCTCCTGCGCCGCTTTCGCGCGCAGGTAGCCGGACTCGGGCAGTTCGTCCGTGCCGACGATCGACAGCGCGACGTAGTGGCCGACGCCGGCCTCCTTGGCGGCCTGGGTCAGGTTGGTCGTCGCGGCGGTGAAGAAGTTCATCACGTCGTCGTCGGCGAACGACGGCGAGTTGGACACGTCGACGAGCACGTCGGCGCCCTGCAGGACCTCCTTGACGCCCTCACCGGTCACCGTGTTCACGCCGCTGTTCGGAGACGCGGGCACGGCGTCGTGGCCGTGCTCACCGAGCCGCTTCACGACCTGGCTGCCGATCAACCCGGTGCCGCCGATGACAACGATCCTCATGGGTCCGTCCCTCTCGTGGTCCCCGCCGGAGTGCGGGTGTTCACGAGCTAAGACAGGACAGCCCCCGCGGTTGTGACAGACCTACTGAAACGCCTTGAGCTTCTCGGGGTTGACCAGCCACAACACCTGGTCGATGCCCTCCTCGGAGGCGCTCACGGTGATCACCGCGTAGGTGCCGTCGTCCTTGCGCAACCGGACCGCGGTGAGCCCGTTCGCCTCGACGAACGACGCCTCCGCCCCGGCCCAGAACGACGGCGCCCAGCCCGAGATGATCTTCGCCAGGCTCTGCGCCCCGAACAGCGGACGCCCCGCCGCCCTGATCGCGCCGTTGCTGTCGGACCAGCTCACGACGTCCTGCGCGAACAGCTTCTCCAGCCCGGCCAGGTCTCCCGCCTGTGCCGCCGCCACGAACGCTTCGAGGAGCTTGCGCTGATCAGCCTTCTCGACGGGCGCCCTGCGCTCGTCCGCGAGGTGCTTGCGCGCCCGGCTGACCAGCTGCCGGGTCGCGACCTCGCTGGTCTGCACGATCTCGGCGATCTCCCGGTAGGGGTAGTCGAACGCCTCGCGCAACACGTACGCGGCCCGTTCGGTCGGCGTCAGCTTCTCCAGCAGCATCAGCACCGCGAGTTCCAGCACCGCGCCCTGCTCGGCCCCGACCTGCGGGTCCGAGCTCGTGTCCACCGGCTCCGGCAGCCACGGCCCGACGTAGGTTTCGCGGCGGGCCCGCGCGGTCTGCGACTCGTTGATCGCGAGCCGGGTGATGGCCGTCGCCAGGTAGGCCTCGGGGTTGAGCACGGCGGCGCGGTCCGCGAGCTGCCAGCGCAACCAGACCTCCTGCACCAGGTCCTCGGCGTCGGCCACGCTGCCGGTCATGCGGTAGGCGATGCCGAACAGTCTCGGCCGGGCCGCCGCGAACGCCGACTCGGCCTCGTCGAGCTGCTGCGTCATCGGACCGCTCCCCTCTTCCACCGCCACGCTAGCGCTGTTGCGGGCGGGCAGGTCATGTGTCGCCCGGCACGTCGAGGTCCTTGATCAGCCACAGCAGCAACCCGTGATCCACGGTGACGGTCTCACCCTCCCGGACCGGTGTCGCGCCGCGGCACACCCCGCGCCCGTCCGGGACGTAGCCGCGCCGGGCGTACATCCGCTGGGCCGGGCCGTACTCGGCGAACAGGCCCACGGTGATGCCGATCCTCGGGTGGCCCTTGGCGCGGGCGAGGTTCTCGGCCGCGTCCATCAGCCTGGTGGCGATGCCATCACCGCGGTGCTCCGCTGCCACGGAGATCTGGTGGACCAGCGGGATGCCGCCGAGGGCCGGGTTGTTCGACCGCCAGCGCACGGTGACGATGCCCACGACCTCGTCCTGGACCGCCACGAAGCTGGATCCCCCGCCGGACGCGTGGTCCGCCAGGTGATCGTGCGCTTTGGCCTCATCGCCGGTGACCTGGTCGGTGAGGAACCGGACCACCGGCCCGCGCAGGTCTTCATCGAACAAAACCAATTCCGGGTGCACGAGATCATCCTGGCGCCCAGACTGGCCGCGTGACCACCGAACGCCCCAGCCCGCCGATGCAGGGCGACGAGCGCGAAACCCTGCGCACGTTCCTCGACTTCCATCGCGCCACCCTCGCGATGAAGTGCGAAGGCCTGTCCGACGACGACCTGCGCCGGCGCTCGATGCCCCCGTCCACGCTGACGTTGCTCGGCCTGGTGCGGCACATGGCCGAGGTCGAGCGCACTTGGTTCCGCAAGGTCATCAACGGCGAAGACATCCCGTTGGTGTGGTCGGACGACAACGACTACCAGGTGGCCTACGACGCCTCGGGTTCGAGCCGCGCCGAGGCGTTCGAGGCGTGGCAGAACGAGGTCGAGCACGCGCGCAAGATCGAGCGCGAGGCCGAGTCGCTCGACGTGACGGGCTACCAGCCGAGGTGGGGCGAGCAGGTGTCGTTGCGCTTGGTCATGCACCACCTGTGCCACGAGTACGCGCGGCACAACGGCCACGCGGACTTCCTGCGCGAGGGCATCGACGGCGTCACCGGGGCCTAACCGGTTCCGGCGGCGTTCGGTGGCAGGTCCGCCCTGGCCAGGCTGATGCCCATGTCCGGCACCACCCCGAAGTGCGTGATCTGCCGGCCGCCGCCCAGTTCGGTGATCCAGTTCGCGGCCGTCCGGAACCGCCCGTACGGCAGGTCCATCAGGTGGTAGCCGCGCGTCACGGCCTTGGCCGGCAGGCTGGTCAGCGGCACGCCCAGCGGGTTCGCGACCGCCTGCCAGCCGCCGAGGTCGACCACGAAGCCCAGGTCCTTGTGCTTGTACTCGCGGGCGGTGCCGTGCCCGAGCGACGCCGCGATGTTGATCGCCGCGACCCGGCCCTGCCGTTCGGCGTGCTGGGCGGTCATGGCGGTGATCTCGCCCGGCCGCACCAGGTCCGGCACGGCGGCCGCGTCACCGGCGGCCCACACGTTCTCGCACACCTTCAAGTGCGTGTCGGTGTCGATACGGCCGTTGGTGGCGGGCATCTTCAACGTGCTGACCAACGGGTCCGGTCGCACGCCCACACACCACACGACTGTGCGTGTCTGGATCTCGGTGCCGTCAGAGAGCCGCGCGCACGTGTCGGTCATGTCCTTGAGGCTGGTCTCCAGCCTGACCTCGGCGCCCCGCCTCTCCAGGACCTTCTGCGTCGGGCCGGACAGCCGCGGGTCCAGGCCCGGCAGCACCCGTGGCGCGACGTCGACGAGGATCCACCGCGGTGGCACGTCGCGAAGGCCCGGCAGGTGGCGCCAGGCGTCCTGCGTGAGCAACTGCGTCTGCGCGAGCACTTCGGTGCCCGTGTAGCCGGCGCCCACCACCACGAACGTGCACCGCGCGCGGCGTTCCTCCGGGTCGTCGGACTGGTCGGCGAGCTCCAGTTGCCGCAACACGTGGTCGCGCAGGTGGATCGCCTCGGCGACGGTCCGGAAGCCCTTCGCGTGCTCGGCGACGCCGGGGATCGACAGCAGCCGGGTGACGCTGCCGGACGCGATCAGCAGGCGGTCGTAGGAGAGCGAACGGGACCGGCCCTCGACGTCCATCACCTGCACGCACTTCTGCGCCAACGAGATCCCGGTCGCCGCGCCCAGCACGACTTTGGTGCGCTTCAGGGTGTTCCGCAGCGGCACCGCGACCCGGCGCGGGTCGAGCACGCCGCCGGAGACCTCGGGCAACAGCGGGATGTAGAGCATGTAGTCGGCGGGGTTGATCGCGACGATCTCGGCCGTGTCCTCGGTGAGTGTGCGTTCCAGCTTGCGCAGACAGTGGAATCCGGCGAACCCGGTACCGATCACCAGGACCCGCGGCCGAGCGGACATGTGTCCTCCGTCAGTGGAAGCCCTCTCGCCGCGCTGGGCTCCGGTGGCCCAGATCGGCGCTGATCCGTGCTGCGGCGTCGAGCAGCAATGGCACCACATCACTCCTGATCGCCTCAACAGTTGATCGACCGACGGAGGTGGAGGACGCGAGCGCCGCCACCACCTCGCCGGACCGGTCGCGGACCGGCGCGGACACCGAGAGCAGCCCGATCTCCAGTTCCTCCGCGACGATCGACCACCCGTCCGAGCGAACCTGCGCCAGCACGCCGCGCAGCGCGTCGGCGTCGGTGACCGTGTGCCGGGTCAGGGCGGGCAGCCCGGCCGCGATGATCTCCTCGATCACGACGTCCGGTGCCCAGGCCAGCAGCACCCGCCCCATCGACGACGCGAACGCCGGGATGCGGGTGCCGATCGACACGTTGATGCTCATGATCCGCCGCACCGGCACGCGGGCGACGTAGACCGCGTCACGTCCGTCCAGCGCCGCGAGCGACGCCGACTCACCGGTCTTCGTGGACAGCTCCAGCAGGTGCGGATGCGCGAGTTCGATCATCGCGTTCGACGCCGAGTAGTGCTGTCCGATGCTCAGCACCCGAGGCGTCAGCGACCACCTGCTCCCGTTCGCGCGCACGTACCCGAGTCGTTGCAGCGTGAGGAGAATCCGGCGCACGGCCGGACGGGACAACCCGGTGGCGGCGGCGAGCTCCGCGAGGTTCGGGGTGATCCGCTCCTCGTCGAACGCGAGCAGCACCGCGAACCCGCGCTCGATGCTCTGGATGAAGTCGCGCTCGTCCGGACCGCTCGTCATCGGCCCATCCTCCCGTTGACAGCACCACGAAGCCCGGTGCACTCTGATGTAACCGCAACGCGTACAGATTGTACGCACAGCGTACAGGAAGAGCAGGAGATGGGACTCAATCGCCGCGGCTGTGGGTATTCCGGGTCACCGCAACAACCCGCTGCTGCCGGACGGCCGTCGCGGACTTCACCAGGAGGTGACCGTGCTCTTCCACGTGCGGATGGACGTTTCCCTGCCTCACGACCTCGACCCGAACCGCCGCGCCGAACTCCTCGCGGCGCAGCAGGACCGGGAGCTGGAGCTGCAGAAACTCGGTGTGTGGCCGCACCTGTGGCGGGTCGTCGGGCAGTACAGCGACATCGGCGTCTTCGACGTGCCGTCCAACGACGAACTGCACGCGTTCCTGTCCTCGCTGCCGCTGTGGGAGTTCACGGAGGTCGAGGTGACGCCGCTGGCGCAACACCCCTCCGACCTGGCGGCCCGGCCATGACGCCCAAGACAAGGAGAGTTCATGCGTGACGCCGTCATCTGCGAGCCCGTCCGCACCCCGGTGGGTCGCTACAACGGTGCCCTGAAGGATCACACCGCCCAGGAGCTGGGCGCGATCGTCGTGCGGGAGCTGATGAACCGCACCGGTCTCGATCCGTCCTCAGTGGACGATCTGGTGCTCGGCCACTGCTACCCCACGATGGACGCGCCGGCGATCGGCCGGGTCGTGGCGCTGGACGCGGGTCTCGGAATCGGCGTACCGGGCGTGCAGCTCGACCGCCGCTGCGGGTCCGGGCTGCAGGCCGTGCTCAACGCGGCGATGGCCGTGCAGACCGGTGCGCAGGACCTCGTGCTGGCAGGTGGCGTGGAAAGCATGTCGAACGCCGGCACCGATGCTTTGGCGCGCGGCCGCGTTTCCGCTGGTGGCGTCAACTTCCCGGTATCCGGCGGCATGCTGGAGACCGCCGAGAACCTGCGCCGCGAGTACGACATCTCGCGATCGGAACAGGACGAGCTGGCTCTGCGCAGCCACGAACGGGCGGTTGCCGCCCGCGGCCGGTTCGCGGACGAGCTGGTGCCGGTCGGTGACTTCGTGGCGGACGAGCACCCGCGGCCGGGTTCGACGCTGGAGAAGCTCGGGTCGTTGAAGACGATCATGGACGTCGACGGCGCCACGGTCACCGCCGGGAACGCGAGCGGGCAGAACGACGGCGCCGCGATCTGCGTGGTCACCCATCCTGAACGCGCTGCGGAACTGGGCCTGCGTCCGTTGGCCCGCCTGGTGTCGTGGGCTTCGGCAGGGGTCGAACCGGCGCGGATGGGCATCGGGCCGGTGCCGTCGTCCGCGCGGGCGTTGCGGAACGCGGGCCTGAAGCTGGACGACATGGACCTGATCGAGCTGAACGAGGCGTTCGCCGCGCAGGTGCTCGCCGTGCTCCGCGAGTGGGGTCTGACGGACCACGACCGGCTCAACGTCAACGGTTCCGGCATCGCGCTGGGCCACCCCGTCGGGGCGACCGGTGCGCGGATTCTCGCGACGATGTTGCGCGAGCTGGAGCGGCGGGACGGCCGGTACGCGCTGGAAACGATGTGCATCGGTGGCGGGCAGGGGCTCGCCGCGGTCTTCGAGAGGGTCTCATGAACAAGGTCGTGGCCTCCGCGGCGGAAGCGGTGTCCGATGTGGACGACGGCGCCACCGTCGCGGTCGGCGGGTTCGGCCTGTGCGGCGTGCCCAAGGTGCTCATCAACGCCCTGTACGACAAGGGCGTCGGCTCGCTCGGCATCGTGTCGAACAACTGCGGCGCGATGGACCAGGGCCTCGCCGTCCTGCTCTCGGCCGGCCGGATCGCGCGCGTGACCGGCTCGTACATCGGCCAGAACAAGGAGTTCGCCCGCCAGTACCTCGCGGGCGAGATCGAGGTCGAGCTGATCCCCCAGGGCACCCTCGCGGAACGGCTGCGCGCGGGCGGCACCGGCATCCCCGCCTTCTACACGCCGGCGGGTGTCGGCACGCTCGTCGCGGACGGCGGCCTGCCGTGGCGCTACCACCCGGACGGCACCGTCGCGATCGCCTCGCCGCCCAAGGAGGTGCGCGAGTTCGACGGTCGCGAGTACGTGCTGGAACACAGCATCCGCACCGACTTCGCGCTGGTCCGGGCCGCTCGCGCGGACCGGTTCGGCAACCTGGTGTTCGAGAAGTCGGCCCGCAACTTCAACCCGCTGGCCGCGATGGCGGGCCGCGTCACGATCGCCGAGGCCGAGGAGCTCGTCGACGTCATCGATCCTGACGAGGTGCACCTGCCGGGCATCTTCGTGCAGCGGGTCGTGGAGCTGTCGCCGGAGCAGGCGACCGACAAGAGCGTGGAGTTCAGGACGGTGCGCGATGCCCTGGAGTCGTGACGAGATGGCCGCCCGCGCGGCCCGCGAACTGCGTGACGGCGAGTACGTCAACCTCGGCATCGGCGTGCCGACGCTGATCCCGAACCACCTGCCGCCGGGCGTGGAGGTGGTGCTGGAGTCCGAGAACGGCATCCTCGGCGTCGGCCCCTACCCCACCTCGGAGGCCGTCGACCCGGACCTGATCAACGCGGGCAAGGAGACCGTGACCACGCTGCCCGGCGCGTCGTTCTTCGACTCGGCGCTGTCGTTCGGCATGATCCGCGGTGGCCACGTCGACGTGGCGGTGCTGGGCGCGATGCAGGTGTCGGCGCGGGGTGATCTCGCGAACTGGGCGGTGCCCGGCAAGCTCGTCACCGGCATCGGCGGCGCGATGGACCTCGTGCACGGCGCGCGCCGCGTGATCGTCGTGATGACGCACACCGCCAAGGACGGCAGCCCGAAGCTCCTGGACGAGTGCACGCTTCCGTTGACCGGCAAGGCGTGCGTCGATCTAGTGATCACCGATCTCGGCGTGTTCGACGTGACGCCGGACGGTCTGCGGCTCGTGGAACTGGCACCGGGTGTGTCCGAGGAAACCGTGCGGGAACGGACGGAAGCCGAGATTCTCTAGTCTGGCCGGCATGGGGATTCGGCTGTCGGTGCTGGACGCGTCTCCGATCGTCCAGGGCTCGACCCCGCGGCAGGCGCTGATCGACACCACCGACCTCGCGGAACTCGCGGAGGAGCTGGGATTTCACCGGTACTGGGTGCCGGAGCACCACGGCATGCGCGGGGTCGCCAGCTCCTCCCCCGCCGTCCTCGCCGGGCACCTGGCGTCCGTCACCGAACGCCTGCGGGTCGGATCCGGCGGCGTGCTGCTGCCGAACCACCCGCCGCTCGTGGTGGCCGAGCAGTTCGGCACGCTCGCCGCCTTGCATCCCGGCCGGATCGACCTCGGTGTCGGCCGGGCGCCGGGCGGAGCGCCGCACGTGGTCTCCGCCCTCCGCCGCACCGACCGGCCCTACCGCGAACAGTTGGAGGAGCTCCAAGCGCTGCTCGACCCGGCGGACACGACCGCCGTGCCGGTGCGGGGCGGCAACGTGCCGGAACTGTGGCTGCTCGGCTCCTCCCCCGGCACCGCGGGCCTGGCCGCCGAGCTGGGGGTGCCCTTCGCGTTCGCCCGGCACCTCAGCCCTGACCAGAACTGCCGTGCCGAGCTGGTCAGCGTGGCGGCGATCTGCGCGGAAGACGACGACCGGGCCGAGTGGCTGGCCGGGCCGATCCGGGCCAAGGTGCGCAGCCGTCACGAGGGCAACCGGATCCTGTTGCCCAGCCCGCACGACGTCACCGCGCAGCCCGACGACGGCCGTGTGCTGGTCGGCGGGCCGGAGACGATCACCCGCAAGCTCCAGGCGGTGCTCGACGAGTCCGGCACCGGGGAGCTGATGATCACCACGCCCGTCTTCCACCACGCGGACCGTCGTCGCAGCTACGAGCTGATCGCGTCGATCCGCAGCGCGCTCGCCGCGCCGTGAGAAACACGGCGTGCTCGAATGTCGAGATCCAGAGGGTTCGATCGTCCTTCGGACGACGACTGGAGGGCACGCATGCACTACATGTTTTTGATCTACAACTGCGAGGACCGCCCGAAGCCCGGTGATCCGCGGTTCGAGGAGATCCTCACGCGGGTCAACGCGTTCGCCGACGAGTGCCGGCGCCGGGGCGTGTTCGTGGCCGGTGACCCGCTGAAACCCGTCAGCACCGCGACCACCGTGCGGGTGCGGGAGGGCAAGGCGATGCTCACCGACGGGCCGTTCGCCGAGACCCACGAGCACCTGGGCGGGTACTACCTGCTCGACTGCCGCGACCTCGACGAGGCGCTGGAACTGGCCGAGATGGTCCCGCAGGCGCACTTCGGCGCCACGATCGAGGTGCGTCCGGTCGATCACATCCCCGGCCTGAACCACGGGGTGGCATGAGCGATCTCGCCTCTGCCGCGGTCGAACAGGTGTACCGCGAGCACCGGACCCGGATGCTCGCGGCGCTCGTGCGGGCGCTCGGCGACTTCGAACTGGCCGAGGACGCGCTGCAGGAGGCGTGCTCGCAGGCGTTGCGGAAGTGGCCGCGTGCCCAGGTGCCCGACGACCCGTTCGC
The DNA here is from genome assembly GCF_011067745.1 of Lentzea alba. Classification (GTDB taxonomy): domain Bacteria; phylum Actinomycetota; class Actinomycetes; order Mycobacteriales; family Pseudonocardiaceae; genus Lentzea; species Lentzea alba. The sequence continues at coordinate 466,458 of NZ_JAAMPJ010000003.1, read as the reverse complement.
CTGGCTGCTCACCGTTGCCCGCAACCACGCCCTGGACCGGCTCCGACATGTGCGGATGGCGCGGGCGAAGCTGCCGGCGCCTCCGCCGGACGCGGTCACGATGACCGAGAAGCAACTCGTCTCGCTGGGCGACGAACGGCTGAGCCTGATCTTCACCTGCTGCCACCCGGCGTTGAACGAGGAGGCGCGGGTGGCGCTGACGCTGCAGGCGGTCGCGGGGTTCACGGCGGCGCAGATCGCGCGCACGTTCCTCGTCGCCGAACCCGCGCTGGCCCAGCGGCTGGTCCGGGCCAAGCGCAAGATCCGCGACGCCGGCATCACCTTCGAGGTGCCCGCCGACCACCTGCTGCCCGAACGGCTGCAGGGCGTGCTCGCGGTCATCTACCTGATCTTCACGCGGGGTTACACCGCCTCGGACGCCTCTTTGCGGCTGGAAGCCCTGCGGCTGGGCAAGCTCGTCGCGGCGTTGATGCCCGACGAACCGGAGGCGCACGGCCTGGTCGCGTTGATGCTGTTGCACAACTCGCGCAGTGCCGCCCGGCTGTCGTCGGATGGTGAGGTCGTGCTGCTGGCCGACCAGGACCGCACGCTCTGGGACCTCGAGGAGATCTCCGAGGGCATGACGTTGCTCGACCGCGCGCTGCGGTTCGGCTCGCCCGGCCCGTACGTGCTGCACGCCGTGATCGCCGCGCTGCACGTCCAAGATCCGGTCGACTGGCCGCGGGTGGTGGCGCTCTACGCCGAACTTCTTTCGGTGGCACCGACTCCGGTGATCGAGCTGAACCACGCCGTGGCGGTCGCGATGGTCGACGGACCGCTCGCCGGGCTGTCGTTGATCGACGGCATCACCGGGCTGTCCGAGTACCACCTGCTGCACTCCACCCGCGCCGACCTGTTGCGCCGCCTCGGCCGGCGCGACGAGGCCGTTGCCGCGTACCGGCTCGCTCACGACCTGGCGGTCAGTCCCGCCGATCGCCGTTTCCTGGCGGGGCGCCTGCGTTCCGTGGAGGTCACCTGATGCGACTCACCGTGCTCGACCACGGCCACCGCCTGCCCGCGCGGATGTTCTTCGGCTTCACCTCGCTGGTCTCGCGGGCGCCGATGTCCGACGTGCCGAAGACCTTGTTGTACCGCCCGGACTTCTTCGGCGCGGTGTTCCTCGATCTGACCGCGAAGGCCATGCGCGGACCGTCGTTCTGGACGGCGGGCGAGCGCGAGTACATGGCGCAGCGCACATCCGAACGGTTGCGGTGCCCGTATTGCGCTGTCACGCACGCCGAACTGATCAAGATCGCCGGTGATCCTTCACCGCTACGACCGGAACTGCTGGCCGCGCTGGCGTTCCTCGACGACCTGACGCCACCGGAGCTGCCCCGCACCGTCGCCGTGGACGCGTTGCACGTCGGCCTGGTCTTCCAGGTGGTGAACCGGCTGGCCAACGCGTTCGGGTTCGAGTTGTTGCCGGGTCAGCTGGAGTCCGGCACCCGCTCGTTGCACCGGTTCGGCTACCGGTTCCCCAGGTTCCTCACGGGCCAGGCCGTCGGCACCCCCGCCGCGCTGCGCCACGCCGTGCTGGAAGCACCCGCGCACACCTCCGCGGAGCTTCGGCGGGCCGCCGCGGCCGGTGATGCCTGGGGTTCTTACGCGGCAACGGTCCGCGCGGCCTCCTATCGCGTGACGGACGACGTCCTGGCCCGGTTGAAGCAGGAACACACCGAGGACGAGATCTTCGAGGTGACCGTCGCCGCCGCCGTCGGCGCCGGTCTCGACCACTACGACGCGGGTCTGAAAATTCTCGGCGGCTGATGTCGAGTTCCGGCGCGTTCGCTCGTCCTTCGCTCACCAGCACAACCAAAGGAGCGATGACGATGTCCGGACAGGTCAACTGGTTCGAGCTGCCCGCCGAGGACACGGCACGGGCGCGAGCGTTCTACGCGGGCGTCTTCGGCTGGGAAACCAGCCCGATGGGCGAGGACTACCACGTGGTCACCAACGGCGCGGCGGGCGCGATCGCGGCCAAGGACGCCCAGCTCACCCAGCCGCGCATCTACTTCCACACCACGGACATCGACGCGTCCGTGCGCAAGATCGCCGAGCTCGGCGGCAAGAGCGACGACGTGCAGACCGTGCCGGACGTCGGCCGCATCGCGCACTGCTCGGACGACCAGGGCACGCCGTTCAGCCTCTACGAGCCGCGAGGCTGAGTTGCCGGGTGGCCCGCCGCACGGGCGGGCCACTCAACATTCCGGCGGCCGGACGCGTCTGACGTGCATGGAGCACTTCAGACCCGTGCGGGGCCTCGGTCTCGCGGCTTCCGTTCTCGTCGGACTCGTCGCCCTCGGCAACATCGCCGAGGCGGCGGTCGGCTGGTTCACCTACTCGACCGTCGTCGACTACCGCGCCGGCACCGCGCCGCGCGCCGACCTGAGGGCCGTCGACGTGGCCAACGTCCTCATCGACGGGCCGCAGACCATGCTGGCTCTCGTCGCGCTCGTCGTGTTCGCCATGTGGCTGTACAACGCGCGCATCAACGCCGAACGTCTCACGTACGCCGCCGAACACCAGCACACCCGCGTGTGGGTCTGGCTGGGCTGGCTCGCGCCGGTCGTGAACCTCTGGTTCCCCAAGCAGATCGTCGACGACATCTGGCGGGCCAGCGACCCACAGCAGCAGGGAGTGCCGCTGCAGCAACGCGTGCAGTCCCGGACGACCACTCGTTGGTGGACCGCCTACGTCCTGATGTGGCTCTTCGACCTGGCGTACCTGCAGTTCTTCGAGAACGGCCAGCTCACCACCGAGTCGTTCCAGATCGCCGCGATCCTCAGCACCTTCTGCGCCCTGGCCGGCATCCTCGCCGCCGTCCTCGCCGTGCAGGTGGTGCACCGGATCTCGGAGTTCCAGGCCACTCCGCTCAGTCCTCTTCGGACTGACCAGCTGCCGGGCTAACATGCTCGGCATGTCGGACATCGGCGTGCTCTCCGCGCACCTGCTCGCGAGCTTCCAGAAGGAGCTCTTCACCCGTCTCGCCGAGGCGGGCCACGAGCACCTGCGGCCACGCCACGGCGCGATCATGGCCTACCTCGCGGCCGGCGGCACGCGCGCGAGCGAGCTGTCCGAACGCTCCGGCCAGCACAAGCAGGTCGTCGGCACGCTGATCGACGAGCTCGAACGCCTCGGCTACGTCACCCGCCAGCCCGACCCCGCGGACCGGCGGGCGAAGCTGGTCGTGCCCACCGAACTGGGCCGCGACCAGATGGCCCAGGCCAAGCGGATCATCGCCGACATCGAGGCCCGGCTCGCCCGCCAGGTCGGCTCCGACCGGTTCGCGTCGTTCAAGGCGGTGTTCGCGGAGATCACTACCCGATCGTGATCTCCGCGCGGTGCAGCGCGAGGAAGTCCTTGAGCGTCAACCAGGTCGGCACGATCTCGCGGGTGAGTTCCGCGTCCCGGCGCGGCAGGATGTGCGTGTCGAACTCGGTGTAGTACTGAAACATGTTGCCCAGCTCGGCCGCCGCCGGGAAGCCGAGCGCTCGGAAGTCGTTGTGGGACATGGGCTCGTACCTGACGGCCTCCCCCAGCACGTCGCTGAACGCCTCGGCCACCTGCTGTCCGGTCAGATGTTCGGTCCCGAGCCCGATCGTGTGCCCGATGGTCTCCGGTCGCTTCAACACGCTCACGATCGCCTTGCCGATGTCCTCGCCGGCAAGGCCGGAGATCTTGCTCTCCCCCATCGGCAACGACAGCTCCAACGTCCCTTCCTGGTTGCGGCGCGGCGCCAGGTCACGCAGCAAGTTGTTCCAGTAGAACGACATCCGCACATACGTCGTCGGCAACCCTGCCTGCTCGAACAACGCGTCCGCCTCGCCACCCTTCACATCGAAGTGCGGCACCTTGTACTTCTCGTCGAGCGTCGGCATCCGGTCGTCGTCGAGCGAGATCACCTCGCGGGTGTCCTCCAACGTCGACCACACGACGTGCCGCACCCCTTTGGCCGCCTCGACGAGGTTCGTGACCTCCTCCATCTCCTTGGCCGCCGACAGGTGCGTGAAGAACGGCGTCACCAGGTACGCCCCGTACGCACCGTCGAACGCCCTCCGCAGGCTGTCGACGTCGTACAGGTCGGCCGCAACGACCTCGGCTCCCAACGCGGCAAGCTCCTTGGCGGCGTCCGACTCCACGTTGCGGGTGAGCGCACGCACCGCGAACTCACCGTCTGCCAGCAATGCCCGCGCGACGGAACCACCCTGCTCGCCGGTCGAACCCACCACGGCAATGATCTTCTTCTCAGTCATGCCTCCACCATATAGTCACTGATTAGTGACTATCAAGGTCGGTGACCAATTCGTTTGGGTGTAACCCGTGCCACACGCTGGGCGATAGGCCTTCCAGTCGCCCAGCGGAGGTAGTGGATGTCGCGCCCGGCCCTGTTCTCGTACGAAGGCGCGCTCCGCGTCCTCGGCAAGTACGACCGACCGTGGTTGGACAAGGCCGACACGTTCCTCGGCGTGAGCATCCTGGTGGGCGGGGCGATCGAGCCCGACGTGCTGAGCCTGGTCGATCCGAAGAACGAGGCCACGGCGTCACTTCGCAAGATCCTCGACGGCATCACCGACAAGCTCACCGGTCTGTCCGGCAGGTACCGCCACGAGCTCATCGCCGCCGCGCACACGATCATCGCCGTCACGGCGGTCTTCGACGCGTTCCGAGAAGAGATCGGCGAGGACTTCGGCAAGCTCAAGATCACCGACCGCGAAAAGTTCCGCATCCTGTTCGCAACACCGCCACAGGGCAAGAAGGAGGTCTCTGCCCTGCCGTCTCTCACAGCCATGGCGGTGCCGGCCCCGAACTCCACCCGCGGCTTCTACGAGAACCTCGACGGACTCCGGTCCCAGTTCCTCAGCAGGGCGATCGTCGACGTGCGCCGATTCCTCGGCAAGCTGGTCGACAAGACGGCGCGTCTCCACACCGTCGAGTTCTCGAACGCCGTGATGGTCAAAGCGTCAAACGCCTACGTGCACCACTACATCGGGATCGCCTCCGCCATCCCGGAGTTCCAGATCTGGGCGCTGCTGGGTGAACACGCCGCGACGCGCGCCATGATCGAAGAGAGTGACGCCAAGCTCACGCAGACCCTGGCGTCCGCCCGCACGGAGTCGCTGGAGCTCTTCGCCCAACTGATGGCACTCATCTCGCCTGGGAAGGCCTCGCTGGGCCAGACACATCGGAAGAGGCTCCGAAACGTCGCCGAGGCAGTGCTCACCAGGCCGATCATCGGCTCCAACATTGATCCGTCCTCGGTCGAAGCCGTGTTTCCGACTGTCGAGGACGGGTTCATCGCCCCCGCCTACCGACTCGCGGTCTACGACGACAAGACGTTCGCGTCATCCACTGACTGGTGGACCGCGCACACTGAGACGGAAGTCCGCGACAACCTCGACACGTTTCTGGCAGCGCACCTCGCAGGGCCCGAAAGCACCACCTGCCCGCTCCTGATGCTCGGCAACCCCGGTGCGGGCAAGTCGCTGCTGATGGAGGTCCTCGCCGCAAGGCTGCCGGCCGATCTGTTCACCGTGGTCACCGTCCAACTCCGCAAGGTTCGTGCCGAGGACCGCTTGCAGGACCAGATCGAGTCGACGCTCCGTCGCGTCCTCGGGAAGAGCATCGACTGGCAGGACTTCGCGGACATGTGTGAGGACACTCTGCCTGTGGTTCTGCTGGACGGTTTCGACGAGCTGATCCAGGCGAGCGGGGTGCACCAGTCGAACTATCTCCATCAGATACAGGAATTCCAGCGCCACCAGACAGACCTCGGCCGACCGGTCGCTGTGCTCGTCACCTCCAGACTGCTCGTCGCGGATCGGGCGCGCATCCCGCTCGGCGTACCGATTCTCAAGCTCGAAGAGTTCGACGACCACCGCATCGCGCGTTGGCTGAACGTATGGAACACGGCGAACCTGACCACTCCCGGCTTTCGGCCCATCAGCGTGGAAGTGCTCGACCAGCACCTGGAACTGGCTCGGCAGCCTCTGCTCCTCCTCATGCTGGCCATCTACGCGGCCGACCCGAGCCAGGCACCCCTGAATGACCCGAGCCTGTCGAACGCCGAGCTATACCGCCGTCTGATCGACCTGTTCGTGGTGCGCCAGGTGAGTCAGAAGAGTCCCGAGCCGCTGGCGCCGGACATCATCAAGGACCTCACGGTCAAGAACTCCTGGCGTCTGGGAATCGCCGCGTTCGCGATGTTCAACCGCGGCCACCAGTACGTGACCGCAGCGGAGCTGAACCAGGATCTCGCGATCTTCGCTCCGAGCCGGAACCCCAGGCCGCTCACCACATTCGACACCCCGATCGACGACGCCGATCGCACGGTCGAGAACTTCTTCTTCATCCACTCGCCGACGCTGAACGACGGCGCCACCCCTGCTCTGCGCACCTACGAGTTCCTGCACGCGACCTTCGGTGAGTACCTGATCGCCCAGGTGACGATGAAGCTCCTCGTACAAATGGCCGCCACGCGAAAAGTGCTGTCCGCCAATCCCTTTGGCGAAGTCGTCGCGTCGGACGACCTGGGACTGTTCGCACTGACGTCACACCAGGCATTCGTCAAACGCCGGCCAATCATCCAGTTCGCGGGGGGCTTGTTCAGCGCACTTGAGGCCAGCGAGCAGGCAGGAGTGCTCGACACGCTCGACGAGCTCATCCGGGTCTTCCACGACAGGGCGCTGACCGACTCTCACTCGGCCTACCAGCCAGCACGTGCCACAGTCATCACTCGCATCGCCAACTACTCAGCCAACCTGGTCACGCTGCGCGTGCTCCTCAACCCCGAGCAGGGCACGCCTCTCGAAGGTCCACTCACCCAGGACGACGCGACACCGTTGGCGACTTGGCGATCCACAGTCCACCTGTGGAAGTCGGGACTGGACCCGGAGGGCTGGGGCGAACTCATCGACGCCATCACGCTCACGTCCGACGGAGCAGACGTCATCCCCCAGTACGACGATGGCGACTCGCCATCTGTTAAGGAAGCACGGTTGCTTGGCGATCCTTTGACTCAAGGACTCCTGCGCGCCGGCGCGCCCTTCGTCGGCGCTGACATGACGTCGGATCCGCGTGAGCAGATGTTCGTCGCGCAGTTGTCCAACTGGCTTGGCACCGCCTCCGGATCCGGAGGCACGAGCCGAGCGATCCCCTACGACATCGCATCTCTAAGCGAGATCCTCACTATTCTGGGCCCAGATGACCCGCTCAACGACGAGGCCAAAGTGGCTCTGACTGCGGCACTTTCCAGAGAAGCCAGGCGGCTTCCTCGTCGTATCCTGGAACAGGGACTCGAACTGTTGCTTCCTCGCACAGCAGATGAATGGGGTCCGAGCCCGATGGCGTCGTTCGAGCTGGTCTCGATCGTCTGCGCGCATCCCGATCTGGTCGGACGCAAACCGGTCCTCACCGACCTCCTGCCTGAGTTCTTCGATCGGGATCCCCTCAGCGCGATGTCCTCGCTGGCACTGGTGTGGGCAACGCTGAACTCAGGCGACGCCCGCATAGACGACGCGTTTCGCACCTACGCCACACGTCTGGAAGAGGCCGCAGCTCCCTTCGTCAACCAGTTGCACCCCGTCTACCTTCCCGCCGACACCTTCGAGTACCTGACTGAACCTCGGTCAACCGAGGCGACGATCGACCAGCATCTTCTCGGCACACTCGAACTGGTTGTAGGCACGTCAGCCGACCAGGTCGACCCACAGGTGATCTTGATGTTGATCGAGCGGTTCCGGCCGCACACGGGAGAGGCCGAACTCGCCAGCTTCGCTGCCACCTACCTAGAGGGCCGGACGCTGGAAAACACACCCGAAAACGAGGAAGCTCTCTCGTTCCTGCAACAGGTGGCCCAGGAACAAGATCTCGGCTAAGTGCCGAAGCGGCGTCGAGCCTCCTCGATCTCACCCAGGTACCGGGTCGTCCACGCGCACATCGCGTCCACCGTCGCCCGCAACGCCTGCCCGGGCTCGGTCAGCGTGTACTCCACCCGCGGCGGCACCGTCGGATGCACCACCCGGACCACCAACCCGTTGCGCTCCAACAACCGCAGGTTCTGGGTCAGCATCTTGTGGCTGATCCCGTCCACCTCGGTCTTCAACTCCGTGAACCGCTTCGTGGACTCACCGATCGTCTCGATGATCAGCAACGCCCACTTGTTGGCGATGTCCGAGAAGATCTCGCGCGCCAACGAATCCGCGCGGGCCAGATCCCCGCTGAGCTGCTTGCTCACCTTGTGGTTCCCCAGTCACGAAAAAGTGCGTTCTTCCACGTCGAACCACACTCTCCTACGGTGACCGAGTAACCGCAAGAGAGCAAAGGGAAGCCATGATCACGCTCATCAACTCCAACGAGCTGCCGAAGCTCGACGTCTACCACCACGTTGCCGTCGCGTCCGGGTCGAAGACCGTCTACCTCGCCGGCCAAGTCGCCTGGGACGCCGTGCCGGACCTCGCGATCCAGACGGAACAGGCCTACGTGAACGTCCACACCGCGCTCAAGGCGACCGGCGCGACGCTCGAGGACCTGGTCAGGGTCAGGATCTACGTCGTCGACTGGTCGCAGGACAAGATGCCGGAGCTGCTCAAGGGCATCGAGAACGCGCGGACGAAGCTCGGGGCGACCGCCAAGCCGCCTGCCACGTTGATCGGGGTGCAGTCGCTGGACGTGCCCGAGCACCTGGTCGAGATCGAGGCGACCGCCGTGATCGACTGATCCAACCACTCAGCAGAACTCCGCCAGACCGTCGGTCACCCTGACCGACACGACGGAACGCCCGGCCGGGCTGTGCCGGTCGGGCCCGTACTCCGGCAGCAGCGTCTTGTCCACCCGCACGCCCGTGGCGTAGGCACGGAGATGTTGCGCGCACTTGCACTGGTGGTCCAACGGAGTGGTGCACGCGAACGAAGCGCGCAGCCGTGAGACATCGGAGGACACCAGCACGGCCGACCACACCATGACGTCGTCTTCCTCGCCGAACTCGACGAAGTCGTCGTAGCTGAACGACCGCAGCTCGCCGACGTCGCACGCGGCACAGAACAGGACACGCTTGTAGTCGTACATCCGCTCGTGCGGCCCGCGTTCCTCGATGCCGATGACCACTTCCTGCTCACCGCGGCAGATCAGGCAGTTGTCCGACGGCGTGTGCCTCGCGCTCATCGCCGGATGCCGATCAGCAACGCCAGCCCGGCCGAGAGCGCGACCACGCCCGAAACGACCAGTTGGTTGAGCCAAACGGCCCAAGTCCAGCCGTCTCCCCCGCGCAACGCGACGATGACCAGCCACAGCGCCAAAGCGATCGTGATCGGTTGTGCCAGCGGCACGTCCAGCGGTGCCATCGCGCGCACCATGCCGAGCAGCATGAGCACGACAGCCAGGCCCATCGACCACCAGTAGGGCCGGAAGGCGTGCAGGGACGCGCTGAAGTGCAGGACCGGTGGCGCGGCGATCAGCCACACGCCCGCCAGGAAGGCGGTGACACCGGCCCTGCTCTCAACGGTCCGTCCGTGTAGATCCCCCACGCGGATGATTCTCACCTTCAGGCGTCCGCCTGGGAACACCTCATTCGTTCCGGTACGCCTTCATGTTGCGCAGCAGCAGATAGGTGTCCTGCAGTTGCCCGGAGTCGCCGAGGCCCCGGTAGATGCCCCACTTCGGATGCGCCTGGTCACCGCCCAGCCACGTGTCGAAACCGGAGCGGGACGCGTTGACCACGGTCGTGCCGCCGTCCTTGAGCGAGTAGCGCAGGCTGCCGGAGTCGGCGACCTTGATCTCGATCTCGACGTCGATCCACTTGTTGCGCAACGGCGCCAGCGGGGTGCTGCCGAGTTTCGCCTGCCCGGCACCGAACAGTCTCATCTCGACGGTCTCGGTGGAGCCCGAGCGGAACAGCGACATCGTGACCACGGGCGACGCGACGCCGGTGTGCTTGACCTGGAAGATGTGCGTGAAGCTGGTGGTGCCCTTCAACGTGCTCGGGATGTACATCTGGTAGTTGAAGCGCCAGGTCTCGCCCTTCTTCATGTCGTGCCGGGTGCTGCCGGTCTGGATCGCGCGCACTTCCTGGCGTTGCCGGTCGGAACCGTCCCGATCGGACTTGTGCATCACGAACCGGTACTGGTCGCTCTCGGCGAAGATGTGCGTGGCGGACGGGTGCGAGTTCGCGCGGTCGTCCTCGATGCCGACGAACGCCTTCAGCCCGGCCGATCCGGGGTTCGCGGCCCACTTCTGCACGAACGCCAGAGCTCCGACGTCAGCGGACGCGACCCCAGCGGCGAACGGGGTTGCCGCGAGCGCGAGTGCTCCGCGCATGGCGGTGCGGCGGTTGAACAACTCCATCGGTTCCTCCTCGAACCACGGTTCGAGGCAGCGGTACAGACCACTTTTGCGACAGACCTCCGATGTGTCAAGGGTGCACAGTTGTGGAGGTCCCGTGCAGATCCGGTGAAGGTGTTGCCGGGAACCAGGAACCGCCCGGCGCCGCGAACCTATGGTCGGGACCGTGGACACCGTGGACGTGCTCGTCGTCGGCGCCGGTCTGGCCGGCCTCAACACCGCTCGCCTGCTCGCCGAGGCGGGCCTCGACGTGGCCGTGTGCGAGCGCCGGACCAGCCTCGACACCGGCATTCGCACCACGGGCATCTTCGTCCGGCGCACGCTCACCGACTACGACCTGCCGCACCTCGGACCGGCCGTGCGGCGCGTGCTGCTCTACCCGCCGTCCCTGCGCCGACCGGTGGAGCTCGTGAGCGATCGGGACGAGTTCCGGGTCGGCGACATGGCGGGCATCTACCGGCAGGCCGTCGAGGACGCCCAACGCGCCGGCGCACAGGTCCACCTCAACGCCGGCTACCCGCTCAAGGCGACCAAAGCGCGGTTCACGATCGGTGCGGACGGCGCCCGCTCGACCGTCGCGAAGAAGCTCGGCCTCGACGTCAACCGGCAGCTGATCACCGGCATCGAGGAGGTCTACCCGATCAGAACCGGCTCCACGCCGACGTTCCACTGCGTGGTCGACCCGCGGCTCGCGCCCGGCTACATCGCCTGGGTCATCGACGACGGCGAACACGCGCACGTCGGGCTGGCCGGCCGCGCCGACCGGTTCACCGCGCCGCTTCCCCAGCTGCTGCAGCGGTTCCGCGACAGCTTCCCGACGCCGGAACCCGCCGGCCCGGTCCAGCGCCGTGGCGGGCCGATCCCGGTCGGCGGGTTGCTCAGGAAGATCGTGTCACCGCAAGGTTTGCTGGTCGGCGACGCGGCGGGCGCGGTCTCCCCGCTCACCGCCGGCGGGCTCGACCCGTGCCTGCGGATGTCCGAGCTCGCCGCCTCGGTCACGTTCGACTACCTGCGCAGCGGCAACAAGTACGTGCTGGAGCACTACGACGGCGCGGCGATGCGCCGCCGCTACCGCATCCGGTCGACGCTACGACGCGGCCTGTCGCTCGTCCGCGGTCCCGGGCTCGCCGAGTTCGCGTTCGCCGCGTTGCGCACGCCGCCAGGAAAGGCCGCGGCCAAGCGGATCCTGTTCAACTGAGCACCGGAGCGCGGACCTGCGGAAACACAGGTCCGCGTCCCGGTCGGCATCACGCAGTCAGCAGCGTCAGCCCGTAAACACGCAGGATCTCGTTGACCGGCTGGAACCACGTACGGCCACCGCTCGAGCAGTTGCCGTACCCACCGGAGGTCACGCCCTGCGCCTGGTCGCCGGTGATGAACGACCCACCCGAGTCGCCGGGCTGGGCGCAGACCGAGGTGCCGACCATCTCGTAGACCGCACCCTGCTCGTAGTTCACGGTCTCGTTGCGGCCTTGGACGACGCCGCAGTGCCAGTGCGTGGTCGAGCCCGAGCGGCACACCGACGTGCCGGGCGGGGCTTCCCACGAACCGCGCACCAGCGCGTCGCTCACCTGACCCCAGCCGAGCACGACCGGAACGTTCCACCAGCCACCACCGGTGCGGACCCAGCCGTAGTCGTTGGTGGGGAAGGAAGAGCCGACGAACTCGCCCTGCCACGACCGGTCCCAGCCGTAGACGTGCCAGGCGCCGACGTTGCAGTGTCCGGCGGTGACGTACCCGCCGTGCACGGAGAAGCCGATCGAGCAGCGGACGTTGCCCGTGTAGAACGGGTCACCGCCCACGGTGCCGGCCGCGAACGGTTGCGGCCGCTGCACGCCTTCGGTGTTGACGACGACGTCCTTGGGCAGCCCCGACACGTCGGCACCCGGCAGGGCGTCGACCACGACGGCACCGCGCTGGACGTCGACCCGCCACCCGGCGACGTCCTTGGACACCGAACCGGCCTTCGACAGTCTGTCGATGCCGTTCTTCACCGCGTTCAACGAGGCGAACGACTTCGTGCGCAACACCGGTTCGGCGCCGGTCGCCCGGACGGCGTCGGCCTTCGCTGGATCGGTCACCGCCACCCGGAGCTTGCCGTCGGCGTACCAGCTGCCGCCGAAGGACTCGGCGGCGGCTTCCTGGGCGGCCGGCGCGATCTTCAGCGCCACCTTCTCGTCGCGGATCCTGGTCAGCGCCTGCGCGGCGGTGATCCCGAAGTCGCGGCTCATCGCGTCGACGACTTCGGCGGAAGCCGCCGCGGCAGGGATGGTGATCGTGCTCAGCACGATCGCGGACACGGAAACTATGCGTAGCAGCATGTTCTCTCCTACGGTGCCCAAGGTGAGCCCACGGCCCAGCTCACGTCTTGGTTGTACGAGGCAGGGTTGTCGTACGTGTGCGCGCCGCCGTTCGAGGCGACCCAGACCTCCTCCGCGTAGTGGCGAATGTTGGTGCCGAGCTCGTTGACCGACTCCAGCCGCACGCCCCCAGTGCCCTGCTGGGCGCAGAACGTGGCGTCGCGGCGGAACAGGTCGGTGTTGTCGTTCGCGTTGAGTCGGACGCGGAAGTCCGCGTGCCGCAAGAAGTTCCCCGGGTAGTTGCGGGCCTCGAACGAGTAGCAGGTCGGCTCAGCGAGCCCGCGCCGGATCACGAACGTCGCGTCGGACTTGAGCAGCCCGTCGCTCCCGCTGGTCACGACGTCGGTGCGCGCGAGGCCGTCGCGGTGGCGCAGGTAGCGGTCCGTGAAGCCGGGCGTGGTCACCCGGAACGACCGGGCCTGGTCCAGCGGCAGGTCCGCGCCGCTGCGCCACAACGCGACGCCGATCGCCCAGGTGATGTCCGCGGCGAACGAGTTCGGTGTGTCCCAAGGGTTCGGGCCACCGGAGCGCGCCAGGTAGACGCCCTCGAAGTAGTGCCGCACGAACGATCCGCGCTGGTTGTACGACTCCAGTGCGGTTCCGCCGGCACCTTCCCGCGCGCAGAAGGTGGCGTCGGCCGCGATCGTGCCGTCGTTCACGTCCTTGCGGATGCGTCCGTTGCTGTGCCTGAGGAACTGACCGGGGAAGTTCCTCGACTCGAACGAAAGGCAAGCCGCGTCGGCGAGTCCGGGACGCACGTGGAACGTGGCGTCCAGCCGGCCCAGGTCGGTGCTGATCACGTCGGTGCGGGCGAGTCCCTCCTGATGACGGAGGTAGCGGTTGGTGAAGCCGGAAGTGGTAACGCGCAACGAGACCACGTCGTCCGGTCCCACCGCCGTGCCGCGGGCGATGGCCAGCACCTTCAGGTTGATGTCCCGCACGCGTGCCTCGGTCATCTTCAGCACGCGGCGGTCGTAGGTGTAGAAGCCGTTGACCTCGTTCTCCACGTCGTACGGCTCGGTGTAGACCGACGCGGACAACCCGCGCGTGTGCACCAGTCGCGCGACCTGCTTCGTGACCTCCTCGTACCGCTTGGTCAACGACTGCTCGTCCGGATACAGGGCGCCGTAAGCGAATCCCGCGCCCGGCTGGTACTCGTGGCCGACGACCCGGCGGCCCAGGCCACCGAACTCACCCAGCATCGCGACCCGGTTGGCGTCGGGTTGCCGGGTGGTCGTGGTGATCTGGTAGGCGTGGTCGTCGATGATGTCGCCGTTGCCCGGATCGGGATCCGAGACGCAGCAGTTGGAGCCCGAGTTGTGGTTGACCAGGCGGGTGTTGTCGATCGACCGCACGAGGTCCACGATCCGGCCCGCGTCGTACTCGCCCCAGCCCTCGTTGAACGGCACCCACTGCACGATCGACGTGATGCCCTTCAGCTGGTCGATCATCCGGCGCAGCTCGGACTCGTAGTTGGCGTGCGAGTTCGGGACCTCGTCGACCGCGTCGACGGACGGCATGTCCTGCCAGACCATCAGACCGAGCTTGTCGGCGTGGTAGAACCAGCGCGCCGGTTCGACCTTGATGTGTTTGCGGACCATGGTGAACCCCAGCGCTTTCTGGCGTTCGAGGTCCCAGCGCAACGCCGCGTCGGTCGGCGCCGTGTAGACGCCGTCCGGCCAGTAGCCCTGGTCGAGCGTGCCGAACTGGAAGACGAACTTCCCGTTCAGCAACGGCCGCATGACGCCCCCGACCATCGCCTTGCCGAGCGAGCGCATGCCGAAGTAGCCGGTCACGACGTCGCCGCCGGCCAACGTCACGCGCAGGTCGTAGAGGAACGGGTCGTCCGGCGACCACAACCTGGCGTTCGGCACCGGGATCCGCAGATGGCCGCCGACCGTGCCGCTGCCGGAGCCGACGACCTGGCCGTTCGTGAGCACTTCGGCGGTGACCTGCTGGCCCGCGGTGCCCTGGACGACGAGGTCGAGCACGCCCGCCGGCACGTCCGGGGTGGTGTCGAGGCGCGTGATGTGCGCGCTGCGCACCGGTTCCAGCCACACGGTCTGCCAGATGCCGGACGCCGCCGTGTAGAAGATCCCGCCGGGGTTCCGGCGCTGCTTGCCGATCGGGTACCGGCTGCCGTCGACCGGCGAGTGCACGCCGACGATGATCTCGTTCGCACCGGTCGTCAGCGCCGAGGTGATGTCGAACGAGAACGCGTCGAAGCCGCCGGTGTGCGTGCCGACCTGCCTGCCGTTGACCCAGACCCTCGTCTCCCAGGTGACGGCACCGAAGTTGAGCTTGACCTGCCGACCGTCCCAAGAGGACGGCACGGTGAAGGTGCGGCGGTAGAACATGTTGTCCTCGTGCCGCTTGATCCCCGACAGCGCGGACTCGATCGGGTAAGGCACGAGCACGCCTTCGGCCAGTGGCCTGCCGAAGGGCGGGTTGGTCAGGTTCGGCGCACCCGCGAACTCCCAGACACCGTTGAGGTTCTGCCACTCCGTGCGCACGAGCTGCGGACGCGGGTATTCCGGCAGGGCGTTGGTCGGCGACACCTGGTCGGTCCAGGGAGTCGTCAGCGGAGGGGTTTTCGGCACCCACTCCGCGGCGTGCGCGGTCGGTGCGACGGTGGTGGCTGTGATCAGGATTCCGACCAACACGCCCAGGACGCGTCTGGTCATGGCTCTCCTATCTCCGGAGTGTTCGTTGCAGGACAACGACGACGAGCAGGAAGACGCCGCTGACCACGGACTGGTAGTTGCTGTCGAGCGTGCCGATCTGGTTGATGACGTTCTGGATGACCTTGATCAGGCCGACGCCGATCACCGTGCCGACGACGGTACCCATGCCGCCGGTCAGCAGGGTGCCGCCGATGACCACCACCGCGATGGCGTCGAGCTCGGTGCCGACGCCGATGACCGTGACCCCGGACTGCAGGTAGGCGGCGGTCAGGGCGCCGGCGAGACCCGCCAGCGTGCCGCTCACCGTGTAGACACGGATCTTGGTCTTGGCGACGGGAACGCCCAGGAGGATCGCCGACTGCTCGGCGCCGCCGGTGGCGAACACGTTCTGGCCGAAGGTGGTCCGGTTCAGCACCAGGCCACCGAGCACGCACAGCACGGCTGCGATGAAGATCGGATAGCCGAAGCCGAACACCGTGCCGCGACCCAGCTCGACGAACGCGCTGTCCGGCGCGATCTGGTAGGTGGTGGCGCCCTCGTCGGTGATCGCGAGCAGGAGTCCGCGGGCGAACAACAGCGATGCCAGCGTGACGATGAACGGCGCCATGTTCGTCCGGGCGATCAGCAGGCCGTTGACCAGCCCGATCGCGCCGCAGACGAGCAACGGCAGGGCCAGCGCCACCAGGAACCCGTACTGCGAACCCCAGGCCGCCAGCACGCCGCCGAGGGCGTACAGCGAGCCGACGGACAGGTCGATGCCGCCGGTGATGATCACGAACGTCATGCCGAGCGCGATCACCGCGAGGAACGAGCCCTGCAGGGCGAGGTCGCGCAGGTTGTCGAGGCTGCCGAAGCGCGGGAAGACCAGCCACGACACCGCGACCACGAGCACGAGCGCGACCGCGGCGCCCTGCCGTTGCAGGACCTTGGTTCGCACTGCTGCCGCTTGAGTGATCATCGGCGCTCCCGGGCCACGTACACGGCGGCGACGATGATCGCGGCCTGGATCATCTGCGCGATCGAGTCCGGCAGGTTGTGCTTGATCAGCGTCGCGCGGACGAGCTGCATCAGGATCACGCCGAACACCGTGCCGAGCACCCGGACCTTGCCGCCGGTGAGCGGGGTTCCGCCGACGACCACCGCGGTGATCGCGGACAGTTCCATCAGCAGGCCCATGTCGGCGGGGTCGCTGGCGCCGAGCCTGGACGTGGCCAGCACGCCCGAGATCGCCGCGAGCACGCCGCAGAGGGTGTAGACGCCGACCAGCACCCGGTTGACCGGCAGACCGGCCAGGGTGGCCGCCTTGCGGTTGTCACCGATCGCGACCAGCTGACGGCCGAAGGTGGTGCGGTTCGTGAGTCCGGCGATCGCGATGGCCAGCAGTGCCGCGATCAGCACGCTGATCGGGAGGCCGAGCAGGTCGTCGGTGCCGAGCGCGAGGAACGCCGGGTCGTGCAGCTGGACGAGCTGGCCGTCCGCGATGACCAGCGCCAGGCCTCTGCCGCCCACCAGCAACGCCAGTGTGGCGACGATCGGTTGAATGCCCACCTTGGCGACCAGGAAGCCGTTGAAGGCTCCGGCGGTCAAGCCGGCCACGAGCGCCATCAGGATCGCGAGCAGCGGTCCCGCGCCGAGGTAGAGCGGGATGATCGCGGCGGCGAGTGCCATGACGGCGCCGACGCTCAGGTCGACGCCTTCGGTGCCGATCACCAGTGCCATGCCGAGCGCGACGATCAGAACGGGTGCGGCCTGGACGAGTTGGGTGCGGAAGTTGCCCAGCGTCAGGAAGTTGCTCGTGAACACGGCGTTGAACAGCAGCAGCGCGACAACGGCGACGTAGACACCGTTGTCTTGGAGCCAGCGTGTCCTAGCGGCTGTTCTGGTGGCTGTTTTGGTGTCTGTTTTGGTGGCTGGCAGCGTCATCCATCACCTCCGCCGCGATGGCCTTGAGCACGTGTTCGCGGGTGAGCTGAGCTCCTTCCAGCTCACCCGCGACCTCCCCGTCCCGCAGCACGACGAGCCGGTCCGCGCCGTCGAGCAGTTCGTCCAGCTCGGAGCTGATCAGCAACACCGCCAAGCCTTCCCGCGCCAGTTCGTCGATCAGCGCCTGCACCTCGGCTTTGGCGCCGACGTCGATGCCGCGCGTGGGTTCGTCGAGCAGCAGGATCCTGGGTTCGGTGCACAACCACCTGGCCAGCAACACCTTCTGCTGGTTGCCACCGGACAGTTCCGCGACCTTCTGCTCCGGGCTGGACACCTTGATGCGCAGGCGTTTGACGAACGTGTCGACGATCCGGTCCTGTTTGGACCTGCTGATCACACCGAACCGGCTCAGCCTCGGCAGCGCGGCCAGCACGATGTTCTCGCGCACGGACAGGTTCGGGATGATCCCCTCGGTCTTGCGGTCTTCCGCGAGCATGCTGATACCGGCCCTGGTGGCGGCTTTCACGTTGCGCGGCACCGGTTTGCCCGCGACGAACACCGTGCCGTGGTCGAGCGGGAGTGCGCCGATGATCGCTTTCGCGGTCTCCGTGCGACCCGATCCGAGCAGTCCGGCGAGGCCCACGACCTCGCCGGGCCGGATGGAGACGTCGACGCCGTTGATGCGCGGTGTGCTGGTGAGGCCTCGTGCTTCGAGCACCGGCCGGGTGTCGGCGTGGTGATCTTCGCCGAACGCCGTGGTGCCGTGCTTCTCGATCTCGCCGACCGACCGGCCGAGCATCAGCGAGACGAGTTCGATGCGCGGAAGTTCTTCGAGAGGTCCGCTGTGCACGTTCCGCCCGTCTCTCAGGACCGTGACCGTGTCGCAGATCCGGTAGAGCTCGTCCATGCGGTGGCTGACGTAGATGATCGTGATGCCCTCCTGGTGGAGTTTGCGCACGACCTCGAGCAGCGTCTCCACCTCGCGCGGTTCGAGCGACGAGGTGGGTTCGTCCATGATCACGACGTCCGCGTCCGCCTCGACCGCCCTGGCCAGCGCCACCATCTGCTGTTCGCCGACCGCGAGTGTCCCGAGTGGACTGGTCACGTCCGCCGTGATGCCGTAGCCGCGCAGCAGTTCGGCGGCGTCGGCGTCGCGGCGGGTGCGGTCGATCAGGCCGAACCGGGTGCGCGGCTCGCGGCCGAGGAACAGGTTGGCGGCCACGCTCATCAGCGGGACGAGGTTGACCTCCTGGTAGATCGTGGAGATCTGGCCGTTGCGCGTCACTCGGCCACCGTCGGGAGTGTGGATGCCCGTCAGCACCTTGATCAAGGTCGACTTGCCGGCACCGTTCTCCCCGACGAGCGCGTGGATCTCGCCGCGTTTGAGTGCGAAGTCCACGTCGTCGAGTGCGCGCACGCCGGCGAAGGTCTTGGTCACGCCGGCGACCTCGATCACCGGACCAGCAGATGTTTCAGTAGGCATTGTTGAGCTTCTGCTGGGCGTTGGTGGTGTCGTACTCGTCGTCGGAGATCACGATGTTCTGCGGGATCTCCTCGCCCTTGCCGAACTTCTCCAGCGTGTCGAACGCGAGCGGCCCGAACCGCGGGTTCGACTCGACGACCGCGGTGTAGCCGCCGTCCGCGATCAACTGCACGGCGGTGCGCGTGCCGTCGATGGACACGACTTTGACGTCCTTGCCCGGCTGCTTGCCCGCGGCCTTGAGCGCGGTCACGGCGCCGACGCCCATCTCGTCGTTCTCCGCGTACACGGCGGTGATGTCCGGGTTGCTCTGGATGAGCTGCTCCATCACGGCCTGGCCCTTGGACCGATCGAACTCGCCGGTCTGCTCGGCGACCACCGTCAGGCCGGGGGTGCCGGCGATGCCGTCCTTGAAGCCCTTGGTCCGGTCGACGGTGACGTTGTTGCCCGAGGCACCGAGCAGGATCGCGACCTTGCCGGTGCCGCCGGTCGCCTTGATCATCTGCTGGGCGGCGCGCTTGCCCTGTTCGACGAAGTCACTGCCGATGAACGTCAGGTAGTCCGTGCAGGGCTGCGAGGTCACCTTGCGGTCGATGGTGACCACCGGCACCTGCTTGGCCTTGGCCGCGTCGAACGCGGGCTGGAGACCGTCGGAGTTGAGCGGTGCCACGATCAGCAGCTTCGCCCCGCGGTCCAGCAACGACTTGATGTCGCTGATCTGCTTGTTCAGGTCGCTCTGCGCGTTCGTGACCAGCAGGTTCACCTTGTGCTTGGCCGCCTCGTCCCTGATCGACTGGGTCTCGGCGGTGCGGAAGGGGTTCGTTTCCTTCTCCGACTGGGAGAAGCCGACCGTTGCCCCTTCCAGTTCGACCTGCGGGTAGCCGGTCCTGCTCCGCGCACAGCCCGGTCCGGCGCTCTGCTGCTGGGCGGCGGACGCGGCCGGCCCGCCACTGCTCGTGGTCTGCTGGCTCTCTCTGGCGGTGCACCCCGTGACGAGAAGTGCGGTGGCGGCGATCAGCAGGATGCGAGACATCGTTGGCTCCTACGTACCAGGCTGTGCGTGGACGCGCTCTCACAAGCTAGATTTGCATCGTTGTTCCAACGATGTAAATACCGAGACTTCCCGGTACTTTTCCCGGTACTTTTCTGGAGGCTGCGCGTGGCCACGCTCAAGGACGTCGCCCGGCTGGCGGGTGTCTCGGTGAAGACCGTGTCGAACGTGGTCAACGGCTACTCGTTCGTCAAACCGGACAACCGCGCCCGCGTCGAAGCGGCCCTCGAGGCCACCGGCTACCGCCCGAACCTGGGCGCCCGCAACCTGCGCCGCGGCCGCACGGGCTTCATCGCGCTGGTCCTGCCCGAACTCTCCATCCCGTACTTCGCCGAACTGGCCGGCCTCGTGATCGCCGCCGCCCAGGAACACGAGTGGAACGTGCTCATCGAGCAGACCTTCGGCACCCTGTCCGGCGAACGGCTCGCCCTGGCCTCACTGGGCCCGCACCTGGTGGACGCCGCGATCCTCAGCCCGGAAGCCTTGCAGGTGGACGACTTCCAGCTGTCCGTCCCCGCGGTGCTCCTGGGCGAGCACGCCGTCGACGTCCCGATCTCCCGCGTTGGCATAGACAACGTGGCCGCCGCCAAGACCGCGGTCGGTCACCTGGTCTCGTTGGGCCGCAAGCGAATCGCCGCCATTGGCGCCCACCCCCAGCGCGGCACCGCGGCCCTGCGCCTGGAGGGCTACCGCGCCGCGCTGGCCGAGGCGGACCTGGAGTTCGCCCCCTCACTGGTGGTGCCCGCTCTGAACTACCACCGCGCGGACGGCGCCGCGGCGATGAAGTCGTTGCTGGACCTGCGAAACCCACCCGACGCCGTGTTCTGCTTCAACGACCTGCTGGCCATCGGCGCCATGCGCGCCGCCGCCGAACGTCTCGTGCGCGTGCCGCACGACCTGGCCGTCGTCGGCTTCGACAACAACGAGGAAAGCCTCTACAGCTCGCCGTCCCTGACCTCCATCGCTCCCGACAAGGCCGCCATCGCCTCCGCCGCCGTCGACCTGCTGCACTCGCGGGCGGGCTCGCCCGATCTCGTGCCGGCCGACGTGCAGACCCCGTTCTCCTTGCTGGTCCGGGAAAGCACCGTGGCCCGGTGAGCGTGCCGTTCGACCTGGGACCACATCACGACAGCGGGCACGTCGACACGTCAGCCGGCCTGGACAGGGTCGCGGACTTCGGCGGCGCCACCCCGTCCAGCCACCGTTCCAGCGCCACGAACGCCGCACGGTGGCAAGGCGCGAGCGGCCGCAGCCGGTCCGGATACGCGTCCACTAACCCGTCCACGTGCGTGCCCTGCTCAACGCGGTAGTACCGGTGCAACCGATCGGGCGTCATCGCCGCGTACACGTCCGAGTCCTGGCTGATCGGCAACAGCACGTCGTACGTCCCGTGCACGGTCAGCAGCGGCCGCTTCACCTTGCCGGTCAGGTCGATCCGCGACACCAACGGTCCGGCGATTCGACGTCGCGCGGCATACGAGTAGTCCGCATCGCAGGAAGGAGTTCCCGAGGCGCAGAACGGAACCCCTGCCTCCAAGGCGCCGTCGAACCCCGGATCGAACTCCTCGCGGTAGATCCGTTGGGTGAGGTCCCAGTAATAGCGGTAGTGGTAGTCCCACAGGAACTCCGTGCCGGCGGGGAAGCCCGCCGCGACCATCTGGGCGTGCGCGTCCGAGCTGCCCGCGACGTAGGCCGGGTAGGCGCGGAGCACGGGAGGCAGGAAGGTCAGCGGGTTCGGGCCGTCGGTCGTCCACAGTGTTCCTTCCCAGTCGACGCCGCCGTCGTACAGGTGACCGCGGTTCTCCAGTTGCCAGCGGACCAGGTAGCCGCCGTTGGAGATGCCGGTGGCGATGGTGCGGCGCGGGGCGTGGCCGTAGCGGCGGGTGACCGCGGTGCGGGCGGCGGTGGTGAGCTGGGTGAAGCGGCGGTTCCACTCCTCCATCGCGCGGCCGTCGCGGTAGAACTGGGCGCCGGTGTTGCCCTTGTCGGTGGACGCGAAGGCGTAGCCGCGGGACAGGACCCAGTCGGAGATGGCGCGGTCGTTGGCGTATTGCTCGCGCACGCCGGGGGCGCCGGTCACGACCAGGCCGCCGTTCCAGCGGTCGGGCAGTCTGAGCACGAACTGGGCGTCGTGTTGCCAGCCGTGGTTGGTGTTCGTGCTTGAGGTGTCCGGGAAGTAGCCGTCGATCTGGATGCCGGGAACGGCGGCGGGCACGGGCAGCGCGGCGCTCGTGAGGCCCGCCCAGTCGGCCGGGTCGGTGTGGCCGGACCGCGTGGTGCCGGTGGTGGTGAGGTCGGTCAGGCGGGCGAGTTGCTGATGTTCAGCGCCCGGCACCGTGACCGCGGCGGTGGGCGGGGTCAGCGCGAGTACCAGTACCAGCGGGAGCAACATAGCTGGTCAAGCTAGCGATGGCGGTCTTTCGGCGACATGGTCGCATCCCACACAAGGCCCGCTTTGAAGGTGGTGAAGCCGAACAGGTCGAGCACTCGGCGCACCTGGGGCTGAGTGTGGTGCAGGGTCAACGACTTGCCGTTGTAGTGCGCGGCGCACAGCAGGAGCAGCAGGCTGCGCAGGCCGCTCGCGGACAGGAAGGTCACCTCGGCCAGGTCGATGGACACGCGCTCGGTCGCGGTGTCGGTGATGCCCGGGAGCACCGCGGCGAACAACAGGTCGCAGGTCGTGATGTCCATCTCGCCGTTGCAAGTGGCCACGAAACGGGTGCCAGAGCGTTGCGTCCGCACGGCGAACGGGCTGGTCTCACAGCCGGTCATCGGATCTCACCTCATAGAAAGGGAGTTCACTTCACCGCACCGCGAAGCCCGAACGATAGCAGCGGAAACGAAGGCACGGCCGGGAAAGCGAAGTGCGTCAGCATGACCGCAGGGTCTGCGACGGCGAGACTCCGTAAGCGGCGCGGTAGTGAGCGGCGAAGACACTCGGACGGGCGTAACCCCACCGGGCGGCGATCGCCGTGACGGAGCCGTTCGCGGCGCGCAGGTCGGCGTCCGCACACGAGAGGCGCACGCGTCGGAGGTAGGCCATCGGCGTCGTGTCGAGGTGACGGCGGAACGCGAGCTGCGTCGCGCGGATGGACACGCGTGCGGCGCGCGCGATGTCAGCGGCGGTGATGTCTTTCGCGGCGTTGTCCTCGATGAACGCGACAGCTCGCTGCACGGTCCGAGGGTGTGCGTCACGACGTTCCGCCGCTGTCCAGCCAACCAGCGTGCTGTTGGGGAAGGTCGCGAGTGTGGTGGCCACCAACAGCCGTGTCGCGTTCGCCGTCACAAGCGGGTTGTCTTTGAACACCGGCAGTACTTCATTTTGCAGATGTACGCACGTCGACAGCCATGCAGCAGCTGCGCGAGGCGAGAGAGGGCGGCAGCTTTCGAAACGGACGCCATCGGCGACCTCGTCCAGCACGGCCTGGCCGAACACGACCATCGACGCCTGCGGGTCCTGGGCTCCCGCCGTGAAAGGACGGCCGGGAGGGACGGTGAGGAACACTTCACCGGGAGCCATGAACCGGTCCTCACCGTCCGAGGTGTACGAGACCCGCCCGGACGTCAGATGCCCGAAGACGTAGTCACTGATCGGCTCACCGGACGCTTCGAACCCCATGTGACCGCCGAACTGGTCGAACCGGACCGGACCGAGCCTCCGGGAGGCCAACCGCAGCACCGAACTCCAGTCACCGCTGGTGAACCGCAGCCGCGCGTACACCGAGCTGATCACCTCGTACGCCGCGTCCAAGCCCGTCACTTCGACGACCTGCTCCACCTGCTGCACGATCCTCGCCCGTTCGTGCGGCGTCCATCACCAGAACGGCGGAACGCTCTGACTTGCGCAGAGCGCTCCGCCGGTCAGCGAATCAGGCCGAACTGATCAGGCTCGGACGAGCGTGGCCAGTGCCGCCTGGCCCTGCTGGTTCGGGTGGAACACGGCTTCCGGCCCTTCCTGTCCCGGTGCCAGCGCGTCGAACCCGCGCAGGAACGGCGTGCCGGCCTCGCACAGCGCGTGCCCGTCGAAGGTGTCGGGACGGGAGAACGGGCTGGCGTACGTGACGGGCACGTACTTGCGCGCGGCCGCGATCACCGCGGAGCGCAGGGTGGCGTCGAGGCCGTCGGCCACCTTGTTGCCCTCACTGCGTTCCGAGGTGGTGAGGATGCCGTCGCCGCAAATCGGGTCGAGGGTGGCGCCGGGCGGGTTGACCGAAGGGGACACCTGACGGCCGTAGCCCACGACCACGATCCGGGCGTACGGGCTGCGCTTGTGGATCTCGGTGAGCAGCGCGGTGACGTTGCCGCCCATCTGGGGCAGCTTGGCCAGAATCGCGTCGGTCGGAGCACCGGTGCAGTCCGCCTGGATGCAGATGCCGCCATAGGTCGCGTAGTCGATGTCGTTGGTACCCACGGTGAGCAGCACCAGGTTGGTGTCGCGCTTCAGAGCGTCGAGCTGGGCCGGACGGTCCTTGAACGGACGGGAGAAGTCCGCGGTGGCGGCGCCACTGCAGCTCACGTTCGTGAACGAGCCGAGCCGGCCGGCGGCGCGCAGGCGGGCGGCCACCAGTTCGCCGTAGGAGTTGTTGCTGCGCCAGCAGTTGCCGGCGGTTCCGTCCTGATAAGCGCCGGC
The DNA here is from genome assembly GCF_011067745.1 of Lentzea alba. Lineage (GTDB taxonomy): Bacteria > Actinomycetota > Actinomycetes > Mycobacteriales > Pseudonocardiaceae > Lentzea > Lentzea alba. The sequence continues at coordinate 441,956 of NZ_JAAMPJ010000003.1, read as the reverse complement.
TCCCGTGCCGGACGCGTAGGAGTCGCCGAGCACCACGAGCGACGTGGTGCGCGCGGCGTTGGCCGTGGGAGCGATCCCGAGCGCGGCCAGAACGGCTGTGAGGACGACGAGCGTTCGTTTCACAAAACCCCCAATGTTGATGTTCCCCCATCCTGCCCCAGACACCCCGCGCTCCGCCGCCGAACTCCGATAGCGTGGCCGGATGAAGCCGGCGCTCGTGATCGTCGACGTGCAAGAGGTGCTGATCCCCTTCATCTGGCGGGGCGCGGAGTTGGCGGACCTGATCGCCGACCTCGCCGACCGAGCCCGTGCCCACGGCGTGCCGGTCGTGGCGTTGCAACAGGTCGGCGGCGCGATGTTCGCACCCGAAGCGCCGGGCACACGGCTCAGCGCGCGCCTTCGCCTGCAGCCGCAGGACTTCGTGGTCCAGAAGTCCGCGACGGACGGCTTCTACCGCAGCGACCTCGCGACCCTCCTCAAGGACGTCGACACCATCGTGCTGACGGGCGTGGCCACCGACTACTGCGTGGACGCGACCGCGCGGGCCGCCGTGAGCCGTGAGTTCGACGTGGTGCTGGTCGAGGACGGCCACTCGACGGCGGCGACCGGCGACCCCGAGGCCGGTCTCACCGCCGAGCAGATCGTCCGGCGGCACAACCGGTTGCTCAGCGCGATGATCCACCCCGGTGGCACCGTGACGGTGCGCTCATCAGGCACGATCTTCACCTGAACCCCGCTGCCGGGGCTTGCACCGCGGCGATCTCCTCCAGCAGCTCGGTCTTGCGCGAGTTCGGCAGGAAGGACGCCAGCACGGCGTTCTCCGCCAGCCGCGCCACGTCCGCGTGCCCGAGGTCGAGCGCCGACGCCACCTCCAGATACTCGCCTTCCAGTGTGGCGCCGAAGAACGGCGGGTCGTCGGTGTTCAGCGTGACCACCACCCCGGCGGCGAGCATCTGCCGCACGGGGTGCGCCGAGATCGACGCCACCTGTCGTGTGCGCACGTTCGAGGTCGGGCACACCTCCAGCACGATTCCCTTCAGCGCCAGGTGTTCCAGCAGGGCCGGGTCCTCGACGCAGCTCGTGCCGTGCCCGATCCGCTCGGCGCGCAGGTCCCGGACCGCGGCCCAGATCGTCTCCGGACCGCTGGTCTCCCCCGCATGTGGCACCGAGTGCAGGCCCGCGGCCCTTGCGGCGTCGAAGAACGGCGCGAACTGGGCGCGGCCGACGCCGGCCTCGGGTCCGCCGAGGCCGAAGGAGACCAGGCCGTCGGGACGCTCGGTCACCGCGAACGCAAGCGTTTCCCTCGCCCCGGCCAGGCCCTTCTCGCCCGGGATGTCGAAGCACCAGGCCAGTTCCACTCCCAGGCCGGCGGCGCTGGAACGCCCGGAGGCGAGCCCGGCGAGGAGTTCGTCGCCGGACATGCCGTCCAGCAGGTGGTTGTACGGCGTCACGGTGACCTCGGCGTACCGGACGTTCTGCGCGGCGAGCTCACGGGCCAGGCCGACGACGAGGGTGTGGATGTCATGGCGGTCCTCCAGCATCGACTGGACCGCCCAGTAGACCTTCAGGAAGTGGTCGAAGTCCCGGAACGCGTAGAACCGGGCCAGCTCGTCCCGGTCGGTCGGCACACCGGCCGACGGGTGGCGGCGGGCGAGTTCCAGGACCGTGTCGACGCCGGCCGAGCCGACGAGGTGGACGTGCAGCTCGACCTTCGGCAGCGCGTGGATGAACGAACGCATGGCAAAGCTCCCTGCGAAACGTGTGATGGGTGACGGACGAGAACGACGGCGACTCAGGGAGCGAGGTCGCCGCGTTCGGTGTCAGCGCCGTAGAGCGGCAGCTTGAAGTCCGGCACGATCCTCAACGTAACAGCTTTCACGGGCCCAGCACATCGGCCACGCAGGCCAGGTAGAGCTTCAACGCCGTCCGCGGGTCACGCACCTTCAGCCCGGCGTCCTCGATCTTGCCCAGCCGGTAGATCAACGTGTTGCGGTGGATGCTCAACGCCGCCGCGGCGCGCACCAGGTTGAACCCGCTTTCGCACCACTCCACGATCGTCACCCGCAGCATCGGCCAGTCGGGCTGTTCCCGCAACTGCCCGATCAACGCGCGCACCAGCCGTGACCGCGCGCCACTGGAAGCGACCAGCTCGTGCACCCGCAGATCGTCGATGTGCACGACGCCGGAAGAACCCGGCAACCGGGCCGCGAGGTACAGCGCGGTCGAAGCGTCCACATAGGAATCATGCAGAGCCGGCACCCCGCAGGCACGTCCGCCGACGCCGACCGAACACTCCAGGTCAACCGCGGGGATCGTGCCGTTGTCCTTGTGCAGCACCACGAACCGCCCGGAGCCACCTCGCCCGATCACGTCCTGGGGGTCGACGAAAGCCTTCCGCAACCGCCGCAACACCAAAGCGGGCTCGGCCGACGTCTCCACCACGACCGCGACACGCGGCAACCGCAGGTCATAACCGAGGTCGTCGCCGCGGAACGTCAGCATGCCCGGATCCGCGGTGGCGGGATCGAAGTGCGCCACATCCCGCAGGAGGTCCTCGACCGCCTTCTCGCGGAACAGCCGCGACGACAGCAGCACGGACTCGCGCAGCAGGATCTCGGTCTGGTTGCGCACCAGGCGACCGAACCGTTCGACCTGGTCCGGCGAACCGGTGATGCCGACTGTGCCGACCGCCTCGCCGTTGAGCACCAACGGCAACGTGATGCCCGGTTCGACCCCCGACAACCGGCGCGCGGCCTCCGGGCCGTGGCTCATCGCCCGCACCCGGCGCACGACCTCCACGGACGCCTCGTGGAACGACCCGACGCGGCCGGGGTCACCACTGCCGATCACGACACCGTCCCGGTCGGTGATCAACACGTTGAACCCGATGATCGCGCTCGTGTCGGCCGCGATCTCCTGAGCGATCGATCCGGTCAGCACGTACGAATCGTACGACCACCCGCCCCGAATCACCGAGAAGTTCTGGTCAGGTTGTCCAGTGACCTTTGGTCCGAACGGGCTTACGGTGTGTGCCACCTCATAGCCAGTAAGGACGTGCGCCATGACGAGAACCGCTGTGCTCAAAACCGCAGGGCTCGCCCTGGTCACCGGTCTCACGTTGGCCGCCTGCTCGTCCGGGGCGGCCGCGAACTCGGAGCTGGGCACCATCGAACCGGGCGTGCTGAAGGTCGCCATCCAGCCCTACGCGCCCTACACCGACTACAAGGACCGCCAGCTCAGCGGGCTGGACAGCGAGATCCTCAACGCCGTCGCGGCGAAGCTGAACCTGAAGGTGCAACCGGAGGTCACCGACTTCGCCGGCATGCTCGCAGGCGTCCAGTCGCAGCGGGTCGACATCACCATCGGCGGTGTCGCGTGGTCGGCCGAACGGCAGAAGCAGGGTCTGTTCACCGACCCGCCTTACTACTCACCGCCCGCGATGGCGGTGAAGTCCGACAAGACCTACAAAACGGTCAAGGACCTCGAGGGCCTGCGACTCGGCACGGTCGAGGGCTACGTGTGGGTGAAGTCGATCCAGGCGGTGCCGGGCGCGAAGCTGCAGGCCTACCCGGACGGCAACGGCGTGATCGACGACCTCGGCGCCGGCCGGGCGGACGTCGGGTTCCTCGACCCGTTGATCATCATCGCCGCGCAGCAGGCCCGGCCGGACCTCGGCATCAAGACCCAGTACCTGACGCCGCCGACCGACGACCAGGTGAAGGCCAAGCCCGAGTACGAGTACTTCCGCTCTTACATGACGAGCTTCTACCTGCCCAAGCAGGCGACCGCACTGGAGGCGGCCATCTCCAAGGAGATCCGCGCGATGTACGCGAGCGGTGAGATGACGAAGCTCATCGAGAAGTTCGGCGGCGATCCCGATCAGTTCCTCAAGCCCGCCGCGCACATCGCACCGCTGCGCCGCGGCGTCGACCGGCCCGCGGACTGGACTCCGCCTTCGATCTAGGGGGTTGCGCATGTTCGAAGTGCCTTGGTCGGAGTACTCCACCGACCTCTGGGAAGGCTTGTTGAAGACGGTGTCCTACACGGTGGCGGGCTTCGCCGGAGCCGCGCTGCTCGGGCTCGCGGTGGCGTTGCTGCGGCTGAGCACGCTCAAAGCGCTGCGGATTCCGGCGCTGATCTACACCGAACTGTTCAAGAACGTGCCGTTGCTCGCGGTCATCTTCCTGACCTACTTCGGGCTCGGGTCGGTCGGGCTGAAGCTGGACGCGTTCCAGGCGGGCACGCTCAGCCTGGTCCTGTTCTACGCCGCCTACCTCTCGGAGATCTTCCGGTCGGCGATCAACGGTGTCCACAACGGACAGCAGGAGGCCGCGTCGGCGCTCGGTCTGGGCAAGCTCTCGACGTTCCGGAAGGTCGTGTTCCCGCAGGCGATGCGGCTGGCGTTGCCCGGCACGAACACCATGCTGGTCGATCTGCTGAAGTCGACGTCGTTGCTGGTCACGATCTCCGCGGCCGAGCTGATGTCGCAGGGCCGGCTGATCACCTCGGCCACGTTCCGCGCGCTGGAGGTCTACCTGGTGATCGCGGCGATCTACTTCGTGCTCTGCTACCCGCTCTCGCAGGGGTTGCTGTGGCTGGAACGGCGGATCCACGCCGGTGTGCCGCTCTCCCCGACCCGCCGGCGCCGGTTGCGTGCGGCGCGCGAACTGCTGGAGGTGCCGGCGTGACGGAAGTACTGGCTCAGCACGACGTGCTGACGATCAGCGGGCTGAGCAAGTCGTTCCACGGACGGCTGGTGCTCGACGACGTGTCGCTCGCGGTCCGGCAGGCCACGATCACCGCGATCATCGGCTCGTCCGGTGGCGGCAAGACCACGTTGTTGCGCTGCCTGAACCTGCTGGAACGCCCGGACAGCGGCACGATCGCGGTCGACGGCGCGCCGATCTTCGCGGACGGCGCGGTGTGCACCGACCTGCCGAAGCTGCGGCGGTCGGTCGGGATGGTGTTCCAGCGGTTCAACCTCTTCCCGCACCTCACCGCGATCGAGAACGTGATGCTGGCACCGCTCGACGCGGGTGTGCCGGAGCAGGAGGCGCTGGAACGTGCCGTGACGTTGTTGCGCCGGGTCCGCCTCGCGCACCGGGCCACCGCCTATCCGGAGCAGATGTCCGGCGGTGAGCAGCAACGGGTGGCGATCGCACGGGCCCTGGCGCTGCGGCCGTCGGTGCTGCTGTTCGACGAGCCGACGTCCTCTTTGGACCCCGAGTCGACCGGCGAGGTGTTGCTGGTGATGCGGGAGCTCGCGGCGACCGGCATCACGATGGTGCTGGTGACGCACGAACTGGCGTTCGCCAGGGAGGTCGCGGACCACGTCGTGTTCGTGGACGCGGGCAAGATCACCGAGGAGGGCGCGCCGGCGCAGGTGCTGACGAACCCGCGGTCGCCGCGGACCAGGGAGTTCCTGACGCACTTCACCCGCGAAGGGGGATCATGAGCTCCGATCCGATGGTTGTCGTCGGAGGCGGCGTCGTCGGCCTGAGCGTGGCGCACTACCTGACGTCCGCAGGGGTCGCGGTGGAGGTCGTGGAACGATCCGCACTCGGTTCCGGTGCGTCGTGGGGCAACGCGGGCTGGGTGTGCCTCTCGCACTCCGCGCCGGTGCCCGCGCCCGGCGTGACCCGCTTCGCCTTGCGGTCGCTGGGAAAACCGGACTCGCCGCTGTACCTGCGGCCGCCGGTCGACTCCAGCTTTCTCGTGTGGCTGTGGCGGATGTGGCGCAGCAGCACGCGGGCCGGGTTCCGGCACGGATATGAGGCCGTGACGGCGTTGAACGCACCGACGTTCGACCTGTTCGACCAGCTCGCCTCCGACGGCGTGCAGACCACGTTGCGGCGACCGGGAATGGTGCACGCGTTCCTCTCGGCCGCGGAGGCACGGCATCACCTGGACGTGCAGCGGTCGATGGCGGACGGCAACTACGCGATGCCCTCGGGGGTGACGCTGGGGCCGGACGCGGCACTGCTGGACCCCGCCCTGTCACCTCGTGTCCAGGCCTCCTACCTGGTGGAGGGCGAGGGCGTGGTCGACCCGGTCCGGCTGGTGGAATCGCTGGCCCGGGCAGTGCGGAACGCCGGCGGGCAGGTGCGGGAGAACGTCGCCGTGAACGGGTTCTCCGGCGGCGACCGGGTCCGGGTCGTGCACACGTCCGAGGGCGATCTGCGGTGTTCGGGCGTGGTCGTGGCGGCCGGGATGTGGTCGCAGCGACTGCTGGCCTCACTGGGGGTGCGGCTGTCGATGCAGGCGGGCAAGGGGTACAGCTTCACGGTCGACCTCGACCCGGCGCCGAGGCACGCGTTGTACTTCGGGGACCGGCGGGTGGTGGCGTCGCCGATGAACGGGTCCACCCGGATCGCCGGGACGATGGAGCTCAGCGGCAACAACCGGAAGCTGGACTGGCGGCGGGTGGTCGCGATCGCCAAGGCCAGCAGGCACTACCTCGGGGCGTGGTTCGACGATCCGGACGACCTGCCGCGCCGGATCCGCGATCCGTGGGTGGGCGGGCGGCCGTTCCTCGCCGACGGGCTCCCGGTGATCGACCGGACGCCGAAGCACGACAACGTGTTCGTGGCGACCGGGCACGGGATGCTCGGGGTGACGCTGGGACCGGCGACCGGGAAGGCACTCGCCGAGTACTACCTCAGCGGGCGGCGGCCGAGCGTGCTGGAGCCGTTCCGCTTCCGCTGATCCGCGTCGACCGCGAGAGGTCCGTGAGCTTCCGCGCACTGCCGGGGCGCCTGCCGATCACGCGGGACGTGCGGTCAGGAGGTCGAGGTCGCGTTCGGCGAAGAGCCGGTGCTGCCACTCCTCGTTGAGGATGCAGCGCAGGCACCTGGCCACGGGATAGCTCTTCGACGGCGGCCAGCCCTCGGGTTCCAGCACCGCCACCGTGTCCGAGGCCAGCTGCTCGTCGGTCAGGTTCGCCAGCACGTCGCGCATCCCGTCCATCCGGTCGCGCCTGATCGCGAGGATCTCGTCGAGCGACGGCCGGGCCGCGTGGTCGCGCGGGACGTTCGGGATGTCGTCCATCCCGGCGCACCCGAGGCCGAGCGGATGCCAGGGCGCCGGCTCACCGAGCAGCGCGCGCCGGATCCACGAGTCCGTCGCGAACACCAGGTGCCGCAACGTCTCGATGAACGAGAACTCGCCGTTCACCGACTCGTGCAGCAGCTCGGGGTCGAGGCCGCGGGCACGCTCGACCGTGCCCGCCCACAACCGTTCGATGATCTCCCACGCCTCGCGGTAGCCCGCTGCGTCCGTCGGCCGCATCTTGGGCCGCTCCGGGTACCGGCGGTCGAGCTCGGCCTCGACCAGCGGCGCGACGTCCACCCCGTTGACCACCAGTTTGCCGATGTACCCGTCGATGTCGAGATCGAGCACTTCGACACCGCGCATCACGACCCGGTCCAGCTTGGCCTCGCGGAACGTCGCACCGGTCAGGTCGACGAACTCGAACCGTGAATCCCGCAGGTCTTCCCCAGTGATGTCCACATCGAAATCCTAGTCCGAAAACTCGGTGGCGGCCGGGTCTAGCGTGGGTCGGGTGAAGGGATTCAACCCGAGTTTCAGTTCCGAAACGGCGAAGACCTACGACAACACGCTGCGCGGCGACGAGGCCGACACCGTGCGGTTCCTCGGGAGATTCGGCAAGACGGCACTGGAGTTCGCGATCGGTACCGGACGAATCGCGTTGCCCCTGGCCGAATCCGGTGTGGCGGTGGACGGCATCGAGCTTTCCCCCGGCATGGTCGCGAGAATGCGGGAGAAGCCCGGCGGCGCCGGCATCGACGTGACGATGGGCGACATGTCGCAGGTCGGCACCGGACGCACGTACTCGTTGGTGTACCTGGTTTTCAACACGATCTGCAACCTGCTCACCCAGGACGACCAGGTGCGCTGCTTCGAGAACGCGGCACGCCACCTCGAACCCGGCGGCGTGTTCGTGATCGAGAGCGGGCTGCCGACCTGGGCGGCGCGGCCACGGCACCAGTTCATCGACGTGGAGACGCTGGAGATCGACCACGTCGGGTTCGACGTCAACCGGTACGACCCGGTCACGCAGATGCTCGACGAGAACCACGTGGAGATCAGCGCGGACGGCGTCCGGTTCGGCCCGATCCGGCAGCGGCTGACGTACCCGGCCGAGTTCGACCTCATGGCGCGCATCGCGGGGCTGCGGCTGCGCGACCGCTGGGGAGGCTGGAACGGCGAGCCGTTCACGGCGGAAAGCAGGCGGCACGTGAGCGTGTACGAGTTCGCCGCGTAACGTTCTCGCGCCGCGGTCGAGTTCCTCTGTGTCCACTCGTGGCGGCACAGAGGAGGCGACATGATCGCCGTAGTTCCGGTGAAGTACGCGGCCACGGACAGCGTCTGGTCGCGCGAACAGTTCGAGAACTGGATGCGGCCGGGCATCCGCCACAGCCTGGGCGACTTCTGGTGGCGGTGTTCGCGCGGCCTGTTCGACGTGAGCAGCCAGGTCTACGACCCGGTCGTCGTCCCCGACCCCGGCACGGTCACCAACGACGGCCGGGGTGCCCTGCAGGACGCGGTGGTGAAGGCCGCCACGCAGGTCGACTGGGTGCACACGGACGTCCTGTTGATCTGGTTCGCGCGGCCCACCGGCTGGTGGGGCGGCGGCGAGGTGTGGGTGCCGGGGCCGGACGGCTTGCAGAAGAAGATCCGGGCGACCGTGGTCGACTCGATCACGCCGTTCGACGCGGCGTGCCAGGAGCTGGGGCACAGCTTCGAGCTCGACCACGAACTCGACGCCGCCGGCGCGGCCTACATGTCGCCGTACTCGGCGATGAGCGCCCGCACCTACGGCTCGGTGGCGGCGAGCTGGATCCGCAAGTCGGTGGCGGCGCTCCCCGATGGCGGCCTGAACAAGGAATCCCCGTTCACGAACATACCGGCGAACCTCATCGTCGGACCGCTGGTGCCGGGCGCGCACCTGTACCGCGACCCGCGGTTCCGCGACAGCTCGTCGGTCGTGAACGTCCGCGACCTGCCCGTGAAAGTGCGGCTGTACAAGCCCGACTACTCGTCTCCGGGCTCGGGCAAACCCGTGATGATCGCCGTGCCGTCCCAACGGCGCGACGGACGTGTGTTCTGCGTGGAGCTGCGCCGTGCAAAGGCGGAGACCTACGACCAGGGGATCGCGGTCGAAGGTCTGGTCGTGCACTCGATCAACCCCGACGGCCGCGTGCGGTACGACGGCGTGGCCGACCTCTCGCGCACCGACTGGGCCTGCCCCGCGGGCGACTTCTCGTTGCGGCGCACCACTGTCGCAGAGGACTTCGTCGACGTGGAGGTGCTGCCCGGATCGGTGATCTCGTTCCCGATCCGCGGTGTCCTGCTGGCAGGCGGGTTCCGCACGCAACACCAGCTCAACACCATGCCCTACGAGGACATGCGCAACACCCTGATCGTGTGCCTGGCGTCCCTCAGCAACCAGAACGACTACCAGCGCTTCGACAACGACACGCTGGCAGGCATGGGCGCGGTCATGGTCTTCCTGCGGCGCAACGGACTCCGCGACGACGCGGCGCTCAAGAGCATGACGGCCGACGACCAGCGCAACGTGATGATCGTCGAACTCGGCGCGCAAACCGGTGCCGGACAGGCGTTGCAGGGCTTCACGAACCTGCAGCTGGCCCAGATCGCGCTGGGCAGCGATCTCGCCACCCGCGGCAGGCGGCCGGGCTCGACGCCGTTCTACGTGCGCGGTGTGTTGCTGGCCGGGCGGTTCCGCAGCCAGCACCAGCTCAACACCATGTCCCGCGACGACATGCGCAACACGTTGATCGTGGTGATGACCTCGCTCAGCAACCAGACCGACTACCAGGCCTACAGCGACGCGGACCTCGCCGGTGTGGGCGCGGTCATGGTGTTCCTGCGGGAGACCGGGATCCGCGACGACGCCGCGCTCAAGAAGATGTCCGCGGACGACCAGCGCAACGTCGCGATCGTGGAGCTCTTCGCCCAGACCAACCGCAACCTGCAGGGGTTGGGCAACCTCGACCTGGTGCTGACCGCGTTAGGAGTTGAACGCTTCTAGGGCCTCGGCCTGGATCTGCTCGAACTGCGCGGCCATCGCCTCGGACAACGCCTGGGCGCCGGACAGCGGCCGCACCATCACGGTGAACTCGTCGATCAACCCGTTCTCGTCGAGGTGCAGGAAGTCGCAGCCCTGGACCTCCTTGCCGCCCACCTCGGTCCGGAACACCAGCGCGTGGTTCGGCCCGTCGGCGATCACGCGCTCGTAGCGGAAGTTCTCGAACACCCGCATCACGCCGCGCAGGATCGCCGCGGTGATCGGCTTGCCGGGGTACGGCTTGAACGCCACAGGGCTGGTGAACACCACGTTGTCGGCCAGGCAAGCCGCCATGGCGTCGGTGTCGCGCGCTTCGACTGCCTTGCGGAATGCGTCCACGGCCCGCCCTCACATACTCAACTTGTTGACTAGGTAACCGCACCGTAACCTGGGATGATGTCGCTGCGCAACGCCGTGCTGGCCGCCCTGCTCGACGGGCCGGCGTCCGGCTACGACCTGGCCAAGGTGTTCGACGCGTCCGTGGCGAACTTCTGGATGTGCACACCGCAGCAGCTCTACCGCGAGCTGGACCGGATGGAGACCGGCGGGCTGATCGAGGCGAGGACGGTCGAGCAGGAACGCCGGCCGAACAAACGGGTGTTCTCGCTCACCACGGCGGGTCTCGAAGCTCTGGCCGCGTTCACCGCCGAGCCGCACAAGCCCACCGCGATCCGCGACGAGCTGCTGGTCGCGGTGCTCGCCGCGGACGCCGGTGACGTCGAGGCGGTGAAAGCGTCACTCAGGGAACGCAGGCAGTGGGCCGAGGCGAAGATCGCGCGGTACGAACGCCTCCGGGCCAAGCTGCTCGACGGCCGCACCGAGGAGGAGTTCCTGGAGACGGCCGACCGCGTCGGGCCGTACCTGACCTTGTTGCGCGGCTTGTCGTTCGAGCGGGACAACGTGCGGTGGTGTGCGCGCAGCCTCACGGTGCTAGAGCGGCGTGGTGCCCGGCTCGACGCGCCCACGTGAGGTTGAATCGGGTCCATGAACGGCATTTCGGCGTTGCAGGAGGCTCTCAGCGCACCCGCGGAAGAGGCGCGCAACCGGTTCGCGGGGCGGCTCAACGGCTACCTCGAGGGTTCCGACGTCGTGCACGCCGTGCGGCTGCAGGGCTGGCTCGGCCTGGAGGTGCCCGGCCCCGGCTGTCACGTCGGCACGGGCAGCTGGGACTTCACCCGCTTCAAGGCGACGACGTCACCGGTGACGTGCGGGCGGTGCCGGTCGGCGGGGCTGCTCACCAGCTCGTTCACCGGTGGCCCGCACCAGCAGACCCTCGACCTCGAAGGCATCTAGAAAATCAACGCTGTGTTGAACCGTGAGGCCACAAGATTCGTAGGGGCTGATCTTACCTGTTCAGGCAGCTAGGCTCCTGTTTGTGACCCTGCCACCTCTGCCGCTGCGCCGTGCGCGCTGTGCGGCTGTCGGCGTGGTCACCGGGGCCCTCGCGGTCCTCGCGCACTCCAGCGCGGAGGGTCATCTACCCGACGCCGGACTGGTCTTCTCGCTCGTCGCGCTGCTGACGTGGGCCTGCGCCGGGTTCGCGCGGCACGAGCTCACTCCCGGACGGCTGCTGGTGCTGGTCGGCGGCGGCCAGTTGGCGATGCACCTGATGGTGTCGCTCGCCGTGTCCCGGCACGCACACGAGCCTGACCCGTCGCGCATGCTCGCCGCACACGTCGTGGCGACCCTTCTGACCGTGGCCGTGCTCGCCGTCGCCGAACGCACGGTGCTCACGGTGGCCCGCGCGATCGCGTCGGTCCTCCCCCGCAGGCTCCCGTCCCTGCCCGCCACTGCACCTCTGGTCGTCGCCACGCCTCGCCTCGCGCCGACCACGATCGTCTTCCTGGACGTGCTGTCGTGGCGCGGTCCTCCGGCTGAACAGGTCTGAATCCCCTTCACAGGGCCGCTTCCAACGCGGTCCTGCACCTGTTCACGCCCATTTGGAGTGCTCCGATGACCACCACAGCCCCCACACCCACCACAAGCGCTCCGCCACGCAGATCCTTCGCGTGGCGAGGACTGTTCCTGCGCCTGCACTTCTACGCCGGCGTCCTCGTCGGCCCGTTCATCCTGGTCGCCGCGCTGACCGGCGTGCTGTACGCCCTCACGCCTCAGCTGGAGTCCTGGGTCTACTCCGACCAGCTCCGCGTTCCCGTGTCCTCTCAGCAACTCCCGCTCGCGAAGCAGGTCGACGCCGCGCTGGCGACCTCGCCGGAGGGCACGCTCGTCGCGGTGCGCCCGGCTCCCGAACCCGGCGACACCACCCGCGTGTTGTTCTCCGAGAAGGGCCTCGGCGAGTCCGAACGCCGTGCTGTCTTCGTCGATCCCGGCACGGGTCGCGTCACCGGTGATCTCGTCGTCTACGGCTCGAGCGGCTCGCTGCCGTTGCGGATGACGCTGAGCCAGTTGCACCGCAACCTGATGCTCGGCGAACCCGGCCGGATCTACAGCGAGCTCGCCGCCTCCTGGCTGTGGGTGGTCGCGCTGGGCGGGCTGGTGTTGTGGATCACGAGGGCGCGCAACAGCAAGCGCATCCGCACGCACGGCCTGCTGGGCGTGTGGGTGCTCGTCGGCGCGCTGTTCTTGTCCGCCACGGGTCTCACGTGGTCCGCGTACGCCGGCGAGAACGTCGCGACGCTGCGCAAGGCCCTCGACTGGACCACGCCGTCGTTGAAGGTGCCCACCGGCGGTGGCGACCACTCCGAACACGGCGAGCACAGCTCCACCGGTACCAGTTACGGCGACGTCGACACGGTGCTGTGGGCGGCCCGCTCGTCGGGCATCGACGCCAAGCCCCTGGAGATCGGTCTGCCCGCCGAGTCCGGTGGCGCGTGGAAGGTCGCCGAGATCGGCCGCGGCTGGCCCACGCAGGTCGACTCGGTGGCGATCCAGGACGGTGCCGTGGTCAGCTCGGTGAACTTCGCCGACTACCCGCTCGCCGCGAAGCTGACCCGGTGGGGCATCGACGCGCACATGGGCGTGTTGTTCGGCTGGGTCAACCAGCTGGTCCTGCTGCTTCTCGGCGGCGGGCTGGTCGCACTGGTCGTGCTCGGCTACCGGATGTGGTGGAAGCGCAGGCCGACCCGCGGCTTCGGCCGTCCCACGCCGCGTGGCCAGTGGCGCAAGGCTCCGCGCGGCGCGTTGATCGGCCTCGGTCTCGGCGCGCTGCTCGTCGGGTGGTTCGTGCCGCTGCTCGGGATCAGTCTCGTGGTCTTTTTGGTGGTCGACGCCGTGCTCGGCAGGCGCGCGAAGGCGGCCTGACACAACGGATCCGGTGTGGCGCGCGGGCTCGCGCGCCACACCGTCCACAGTGGACAGGGCTTGCCTGAACTGGACATTTACGGCATATTTACGCCCAGGTGAGCCGGGAAGTCTGGTCGGCCCGCACGTCACAGGTGGTGACGGCGGAGAGCTGACGAGGGGCGCGCTGATGACGTTACTTCCCCACGCCATTCCTCTGATCAACGATCCGCAGGTCGTGCACGCGCTGGCTGCTCGCTGGCGGCGCACCAGGACGTTGCTGATCCTCTCCGCCGGTGTGCTGCCCGTCGCGATCGGCATCGTGTGCATCGTGCTCGCCGGGATGACGTCGGCCGGTCAGCGGATCATGCCGTGGTGGTCCGCGATTCCGGCCGTCGCCGCGGCGGCCTGCGCGTGGGCGTTGCTGAGCTGGTTGCGCCGCAACGGGTTGAGCGACCCTCACTCGTGGCTGCCCGCCACCACCCTGATGACCGGCGCGCAGCTCGTGCTCGGCGTGCTGCCGGGCTCGGGCATCGCGTTGCGGCTCAGTCCCGGCGCGGCCGTCGCGGTGAAGGCGTTGTGCGCGGCCGGAGTCCTCGGTGCGGGCTCGGCGTCGTGGCTCGCCCGGCTGGCCCGCCGCTCGCTGCTGGGAGCGCCGGTCCTCGAACTCGGCTCGACCGCGTTCCCGCTCGTGCTGGACGGCCACGGCGCGCGCGTCGTGATCGGTACCGACCGCGTCGACTGGACCACGCGGTCCGGCGGCCGGCTCGACCTCGGCGTCGCGTTCGCCCGCATCCTTCGCGTCACCACCGAGTCGAACGCGCTGGTGCTGCACACCGCGTCCGGTGCGTGGCGGGTGCCGGTGTCCGATCCGGCGACCGCTCAAGCGTTGTTGCGCCGCCGGTTGGCGTGGTGGGAGGAGCTGAACACGGCTGCCGAGGAACGGGAACGCCGGCACTACCTCGAACTGGTCAGGTTGCTCGCGGCCGTGAGCGGTGAGGCCACCCGCGGCGGCGTCACGGTGACCGTGGACTCGAACGGCCTGACGACGGGCGTCTCGTTCGGCCCCGAGGTCCGCCGTCTCGATCCCGACCTGCTCGCCGCGCAGCTGATGGCGTGCGTGCAGGTAGCACGGGCCGACGCGCGCAGGCAGGTGCAGGACCTCGTTCTCGATCACGCGTCCCCGAAAGCCAGCCACTAGTCGGTTGTCCGCCACCTCCCGTCCTGCCTACGTTCGGCTGGCTGGAGAATCGGGAGATGGGGGACGACGTGCGCAGACGTGACTTCCTCGCGGCGGCGGCCGGGGTAGCCGCCGTGGTGGCCAATCCCGCGAGCGCGCTCGCGGCGACCGAACAGAGACCGGGCGCCACCGGACTACCGGACCTGAACCTCGGCGACTTCCCCGTCGTGGCACGGGTCCGGGCCCGCAACGCCTTGAAACACCTGAAGGTGCTGAGCGACAAGATCGGGCCGCGGATCGGTGGCACCGCGTCCGAGCACCAGGCCCGCGACTACCTCGTCCGCGAGCTCAAGGCGTTGCGGTACCAGGTGACGACGCAGCCGTTCACCGTGCCGGACAAATACCTGGCCGACCTCTTGGGCCTCGGGCAGGCCGGCGCGTCTCGTTTCGGCTCCCTGGGCGTGACGGTCAAGGCGCCGTTCGTCGAAGTGGTCGACGGGCAGCTGCCGGACCTCACCGGCAAGATCGCGTTCTACGTCAACGCCCCCACCGGCTCGGCCCACGTGCACGCGGCGATCGAACGCGGTGCGGTGGCAGTGATCCTCGGCCGGATCTCGGCCACCGCGAGCAGGTCCAGCGCGTTCTCGCCGGCGCTGGACCGCAACGTCACCGTGCCCGTCATCGGCCTCGCCCAGGTGCACACGGAGAAGCTGCGCGCCCAGGGTTCCGGTGAACTGACGATCAGCACCGTGCACCACCCGAACCTCACGTCCTACAACGTGATCGCGGACCGCCCGGCGACCTTCCCGTGGCGCGACAACGGGGTCGTGATGGTGTCCGCGCACTACGACAGCGTGCCGGGTTCGCCGGGCGCCAACGACGACGGCAGCGGCACCGTGCTGTGCCTGGAGCTGGCCCGCGTGCTGCGTTATCTGCCCACGCACAAGGCGCTGCGGTTCGCGTTGTGGGGCTCGGAGGAACAGGGCCTGCTCGGCTCGCGGCACTACGTCTCGCAGCTCCCGCCCGAGGAGATCGCGCGGATCAAGGGCGTGTTCCAGAACGACATGGTCGCCACGAGCCACGACCCGGCCACCGCGTACTGGTTGCTGTCCGTCGACGGCGCCGACAACGCCACGACCGCCGGCGTGCGGGCGGCGGCGAAACGGCTCGGGTACGACCCGCGGGTGCACGGCCCGGTGGCGCGCGGGTCGAGCGACCACGTGCCGTTCCACGAGAAGGGCATGGCGTCGGCGAACTTCAGCTGGCGCGGTGAGGGCGGACCGGCCCAGCTGGAGCCGATCTACCACACGCCGGAGGACACGATCCGGGACAACATCAGCCTGGAACGGCTGCAGGTGTCGCTGGAACTGATCGGCGCGGCCGCCTATCGGCTGGCCTGCGAACGTTAGACACCAGGCGCGGTGAGTTCGCCGAGCATGCGGTCCCGCAACCACTCGGCGAACTCGTCCGCCGGCAACGGCTTGCTCAGGCAGTACCCCTGCACGATGTCGCAGCCCAGGGCGGCCAGCGCGCTCCAGGTCTCCTCGTCCTCCACGCCCTCGGCGACGACCTCCAGCTCCAGGTTGTGCGCGAGGCCCAGCAACGAGCGGGTGATGGCGCCGCTGGACGAGTCCGTGCGCATGTTCGTGGTGAAGGAGCGGTCGATCTTCATCTCGTGCACCGGCATCGTGCGCAGGTACGCGATGGACGAGTAGCCGGTGCCGAAGTCGTCGATGGACAGCCGCACGCCGAGTTCGCGCAGCCGCAGCAGGACTTCGCTGGCGCGGTGCGGGTCGGCGATGATCGCGCTTTCGGTGATCTCCAGGGTCAGCACTTCGGGCGGGCGGCCGTGCTGCTTCAGCGCGGTGGCGACCTGGTCGGGGAACGTCAGGTCGTGCAGGCACTGGGCGCCGACGTTGACCGAGATCGGCACGTCCCAGCCGGTCAGGTGCCAGGCGTGGCACTGGGCCAGGGCGTGGTCGAGCACGTACTGGGTCAGCGGTTCGATCAGGCCGGTCTCCTCGGCGGCCGGGATGAACCGGTCCGGGCCGAGCAGGCCGAGGCGCGGGTGCTGCCAGCGGCACAGGACCTCGGCGCCGCAGACGGCTCCGGTGCGCGCGTCGGCCTTGGGCTGGTAGTGCAGCACCAGTTCGCCGTGGTCGATGGCGTGCCGCAGGTCGCTGATGACGGTGAGCTGGGCGGCGCTCTGGTCGTCGCGGCCGGGGTCGTAGACGCACGTGCCGAGGCGGGCGCGCTTGGCCGCGTACATGGCGATGTCGGCGTGCTTGAGCAGTTCGTGCGCGTCCGAGGAGTCGTTCGGGTACATCGCCACGCCGATGCTGCAGCCGACGTCGACCGACAGGCCGTCCAGGTCGACGGCGTCCTCCAGCGCCCGGTGCACGCGCTCGGCGACGATCAGGGCGTTCGCGGCCGTGTTCACCGAGGGCAGCAGGACGGCGAACTCGTCGCCACCGAGGCGCGCCACCGTGTCGACCTCGCGGACGGCGCCGGTCAGGCGGTTCGCGACGTGCTGCAGCAGGCGGTCGCCGAACGCGTGGCCGAGCGTGTCGTTGATCGGTTTGAAGCGGTTGAGGTCGATCAGGAACAGCCCGAGCGGGTCGCCCATCTGGTCGGAGCGCCGGATGGCCTGCTGCGTGCGCTGGGTGAGCAGGGTCCGGTTGGCCAGACCGGTCAACGCGTCGTGCAACGCCTCGTGCTCGCTCTTCGCTGCCTGGCGCAGGATCTTGCGGCGGTGCCCGAGCAGGACGACGCCGCACAGCCCGACCAGACCGAGATCAATGATGAACGCGACGAGCGCGGCCAGTCGGAGACGGCCGTTCTGCGTTTCCGCGGAGCGCAGGTACTCGGTGGTTTCCAGACGTTTCAACTGCACGACCGTGGAGAGCTGTTTGCGCAACGAGACCAGCGTGAGCTCGGCCTGGTCCGCCTTCTGGAACGCCGCGGTGGTGTCACCGCGGTCGCCCGCGACGACGGCTTCGCGCAGCAGGCTCGAGTAGTCGCCGTAGAGGTCGCCGACGATCGTGGCGGCGCGGACGTCGGCGGGGCCGCCGTTCTCGCGCAGCCAGCGCAGGCTCTCGTCGGCGGCACCGGTGGCGTTCGTGACGGGCTGGCGCATCACCGGTGTGCCGGAGCGCAGGTAGTCGTGCAGGGCGTGGTCGCCGACGTCGACGTGCTGCACCACCAGACCCCAGCGGTCGCTCATCTCGTTGAGCTCGTGCAGGTGCGTGGCGGCACGTTGCATGCTCAGACTCGTCCACAGCGCAAGACCCGCCAGCGCGGCGAGGCCGATCGTCAGGCTGACGACGGTCGTCTGCGCGGTGGTGCGGGCCTCGACCCAGTTGGACAGCATCCAGGACGCCTCACGTGGGATATCGCTTTCCGGCGAAGGTGCTATTGGTACGCAGCCAAAGGATTCCACGCAAGCCGACACCTCGCGGCGCCGTGCACTAGCCTCTGACGCCTCCAAACGAACAACCGACGGGGCTGCCCCATGATTCGCGTCGCCCATCTCGCCCTACCTGCGCTTTTGCTCGCAGCAGCGGGGGTGAGCGGGTGCGGCGCGATGAAGACGTCCGATGACCCGCCCACCATCGGATTCGTCGCCCAGAACAACAGCCGCGACTTCTCCAGGGAGATGAGCGAGGGGTTCCGGGTGGGCGCGACCATCGCCGGCGGGGTCAAGGCGGAGGTCACCGGACCGGACACGCACGACGGTCTCAAGCAGGTCGAACTGCTCAAGGACCTGGCCACGCGGGCCAAGGGCGGGATCGGACTGTCGGCCGTCGCACCGGAACTGGTGGCCCAGCCGACGGCCCAGGTGATCGAGCAGGGCGTCCCGGTGATCGCGATCGCCGGTGGCCAGGTCGCGCCGGCCAGCGGGGTCAAGTTCATGATCGAGAACGACAGCTTCGCGATGGGCAGGCTGCTCGCGGACGCGGCGGCGGACCGGCTGACGCCGGACACCGGCGGCAAGATCATCATCGGCAGCAACTCCCCCGCGATGCCCGCGCTGGACCAGCGGTCGCTGGGAATGCGGGCCCGGCTGCTCGAACGGATGCCGAAGCTGCAGGTGATCGGGCCGCTCGACACCGGGCGCGACCTGACGGCGAACCTCGCGACGTGGCAACGGCTGGCCGACGCGAACCCGGACGCCGTCGCGCTGCTGGGTGCCGGTGACGTCGACGCGATCAACCTCGCCGCCGTGCACGCCGAGAAGAACGCGAAGTGGCTGGCCGGGGCGTTCAGCGTGGATCCCAAGGCGCTGCAGGGCGTCAAGGACGGGCACCTGTTCGCGACGGTGTCGGCCGAGCACTTCCTCAAGGGCGCGGTGGCCGGGTACATGCTGGCCCAGCACGCCAAGTCCGGCCGGAAGTTCCCCGAGGGCTGGTTCGTCGCACCGGGACTGCTGGTGCAGTCGTCCAACGTGGACGACATCATCCGCCGTCAGGCGACCGAGGCCAGCCGGCTGGAGGCCGCCCGACCGCAGATCGACGCTCTCACGGCGGATCCGGCGAAGCACCTGCGCCCACTGGAGCAGGCGCGGTGAGCCGTTTGCGCGGTGGATCTTCCACGCGGGTGACAGGACGCTGAACTGGAGCGAGCATGCAGGCCTTCCCTGCTTTTGGAGGCCGCATGATCAACCGACGGACACTC
This sequence comes from Lentzea alba, assembly GCF_011067745.1. Lineage (GTDB taxonomy): Bacteria > Actinomycetota > Actinomycetes > Mycobacteriales > Pseudonocardiaceae > Lentzea > Lentzea alba. Next base: position 422,751 of record NZ_JAAMPJ010000003.1, on the reverse strand, counting down.
GCGAAATCCCTTGGCGCCGCAATGGCGATCTCCGCCACGACGACCGTCCCCGCCACCGCGGAGGCTGACGGCGTCCGCCGCCGCTACCTGATCCGCGGCGGCGCGGTCGTCACCGTCGACCAGACGCTCGGGGTGCTGCCGCGCGCGGACGTCCTGATCGACAACGGCAGGATCGAGGCCGTCGGACGGGATCTCCACGCCCGCGGCGCGAAGATCGTCGACGCGACCGACATGATCGTCATGCCCGGCTTCGTCAACACCCACCACCACATGTGGAGCGCGCTGGGCCGCAACTTCGTGGCCGACGGCTTCCCCTACTTCGCGGCCAAGCGGGCGACGTCCACGTTGTACAGCGCCCAGGACGTCTACCGCAGCGTGCTGCTCGGGCTGGCCGAACTGGCGAACGCGGGCGTGACCACCGTGCACAACTGGTCGAACAACACCCGCTCCCCCGCGCACGCCGACGCCGAACTCCGCGCGCACCGCGACGGCTTGCTGCGCGCCCGGTTCTCCTACGGCCACGTGGACCAGATGCCGCGTGACGTGCCGATGGACCTCACCGACGTGGATCGCGTGCGGCAGCAGTACTTCAGCGGCGGGACCGCGTTCGACGGCCTGGTGCACCTGGGCGTCAACCTGCGTGGGTTGTCGCAGAGCACCGAGCCCGCGTTCTTCGCGGACATCGAGGCGGCGCTGGGCCGTGGCCTGCCGATCGCGATCCACGCCGGTCAGGCGCCGCCGCGAACGGTGGACGCCGCAGACTACGAACGACGCGGCTGGCTCGGGCCCAAGACGTTGCTGTGCCACTACGTCACGGCCCTGGATAGCGACATGGAGATCATGGCGCGCACCGGCACGCCGCACAGCTGGTCGCCGCACTCCGAGTTCCGGCTGGGCACCGCGGGTGATCCGCGCGACGCGTTGTTGCGGTTCCGCAAGGCCGGTGTGCCGACCTCGCTGTCGTCGGACGCCACGTCCATCGCGCCGTCGGACATGTTCGAGGCGATGCGGCTCGTCTGGAACACCGGAATTCCGTGGCAGGGCACGCCTTCCGCGGGTCTGCCGGAGATCGGGTTCCGCGACGTCCTGCAGATGGCGACGGTGAACGGCGCCCGCGCGCTGGGGCTCGGCGACGTCACCGGGTCGATCACGGTGGGCAAGCGGGCGGACGTGATCCTGGTGCGCACCAACGACATCAACCTCGCGCCCGGCGGGTTGTTCGAGACCACGCTGGTGCAGGCGGCGACCCCTGCCAACGTCGACACCGTGTTCTCGGACGGCCGGATCGTGAAGCGCGGCGGCAAGCTGGTCGCCTACGACGTCGACCGGATCGTGCGGGATGCGAGGACTTCCTCACTTCGCATCCGCACGACGGCCGGCGGGATCCTCACTCCGCCTGCTGTGTGAGCTGAGCGCGGCCGGAGGTGTTCAGCGGCTCGCGTCGACCACGGCGCGGGTGAACGCCTCCGGCGCCTCCTGCGGCACGTTGTGCCCGATGCCGTCGAGGATCCGGTGCTCGTAGCGTCCGGTGAACCGGTCCCGGTAGCCCGCACCGGACTTGTTGGGTCCGTCGAAGTCGCTGGCGATCGTGATCGTCGGGACGCTGATCACCGGCCTGGCCTGCAGCTTGCGTTCGAGACCGTCGTAACGGTGCTCGCCCTCCGCGAGTTCGAGCCGCCAGCGGTAGTTGTGGATGACGATCGCGACGTGGTCCGGGTTCTTCCAGGCGGTGGCGCTCTGGGCATAGGTGGCCTCGTCGAAGTTCCACTGCGGTGAGGCGAGCTTCCAGATCAGCTTGTTGAACTCGTAGGTGTTCTGCGTGTAGCCCTTCTCGCCGCGTTCGGTGGCGAAGTAGTACTGGTACCACCAGCCCAGTTCGGCCTGCGGGCTCAGCGGTTCCCGGTTCGCGGCGAGGCTGATGATCAGGTAGCCGCTGACCGACACCAGCGCCTTCACCCGCTCCGGCCACAGCGCCGCGGTGACGCACGCCGTCCGGGCGCCCCAGTCGAACCCGGCGAGGGTGGCCTTGCGGATCTTGAGCGCGTCCATGAACGCGATCAGGTCGCTCGCGACGGCGGCCGGCTGACCGTTGCGCATCGTCCTGGCGTGCAGGAACCGCGTCGGGCCGTAGCCCCTGAGGTACGGGATGAGCACCCGGTGGCCCTGCGCGGCGAGAGCCGGTGCCACGTCGACGAAGCTGTGGATGTCGTACGGCCAGCCGTGCAGCAGGATCGTGACGGGGCCGTCCGCCGGGCCCATCTCCGCGTAGCCGACGTCCAGCAAACCGGCCCTGACCTGCTTGATCGGCCCCCACATCGGCGTGCTCGCCTTGGCCGTCGCCGTCACGATCGGTGCCGCCATGCCCGCTACGGCCAGTGCCTGGGAGAACTGTCGCCTGCTGATCATGACTTCGACGGTAGGGCTCAGCGGTTGGCGTTCGCGCCCGTCACGTGACGGTGTCCGCGTACGTCATCAGGGCCTGCTTGAGTTCGGCTCTGGCCGTGACCCCGAGCTTGGGGAAGATCCGGTGCAGGTGCGTGCTGACCGTCCGGTGCGAGAGGTGCAGCCGCTCGCCGATCTCCTTGTTGGTCAGCCCGTCCGCCGCCATTCGCGCGATGGTCAGCTCGTGCTCGGTCAGCTCGCCGGTCCCGTTGCGCGACTCGCCGGACGCCCGCAGCTCCTCTCCGGCCCGTTCCGCCCAGCCCCTGGTGCCGAACGCCTCGAACGCCTCTTTGGCCGCCTTGAGGTGCGGCCGAGCCTGGGCCGGTTTGCGCTGCCTGCGCAACCACGCCCCGAACGCGAGCTGCGTCCGTGCCCGGTCCCACGGCGAGTTTTCGTGGTCGAGCGCGGCCATGAACAGGGCCTCGGCCTCGTCGCCTTCAGCCAGCAGGGCACGCGCGTACCTCAGCCCCGCGGCGAGGGCGGGCGACCTGGTGGCGGTGTCGAGCTCCTCGACGATCTTGGCGGCCTCGTCGGAGTTGCCGCTGCGGGTGGCGGCCTCGACGAGTTCGGGCAGCACGTACCGGCGCAACGCCAGCTGGTAGGCGGGATCAGCCGGGTCGTGGATGCGGCGAACGGCGGCGAACGCGTCGGCGTACCGGCCTTCTCCCAGCGCGGCAAGGCTTCTGGCCAGCTGCACGGTGGCCAGCACGGGCCGCGCCCCGGCCGCGAGCCCGATCCGTTCGGCTTCGGCGGCCTTGCCGGCGGCCTGCTCGTAGTCGCCTTTCAGGGCGGCGATCTCGGCCTGCACGGCCGCGGCCAGGCCGCGCATGTACGGCTGCCCGGTCTCCTCGGCGAGCGTGGCGGCTTCGGCGACGGCGGGTTCGGCTGCGGTGATGTCGCCGAGGCGGGTCCGGCTCCAGGCTTCGACGGCGAGGGCGCGGGTCAGCAGTCCGAACTGGCCTTGGGCGCGCAGACCTCGTTGTGCGGCAAGGGAGAACCGGACGGAGTCCGCGAACGCGCCGACCTGGAGGGCCGCGCTGCCCAGCAGGCGGAGGGTGGCGGGGTCATCGGTGACAGGTTCTGCCCGCAGCCCCGCCACCACCGCGTCACCCTGCCCGACCGGGCACACGTAGGCCATCATCGCCAGCATCCGCGGATCACCGGGCTCGATCGGCAGTCTCCGCGCCACCGAAGCGATCCGCTCCCGAACCTCCGCCCCCGGCTCCACCCAGAAGCACCGCATCGCGACGCTCCAAAAGATCCGCATCCCCAGCTCGACGTCCCCGTCGCGGACCACCGCCTCGGCCAGCCCGACCAGTTCCCCCGGCCCGGCCGCGCCCTCTCCGACACCGTCGTCGAACGCCGTGGGCAACCAGGTCACCAACGCCCGTTCCCGAGCCGTGAGGTCCAACCCGCGCACGTCCAGCAGAATCCGCTCGACGTCGTCGCGCCGACCCGCCTCCGCCGCCAGTTCGGCGGCTCCGAGAAGCCTCCGGGCCCGCTCGCGGTCGTCGCCCAGCCGCGCCGCCCGTTCCAACGCGCTCACCGCGGCCGCCGCGCCACCCCGCCGCAACGCCCGGTCCGCCGTCTTCTCCAGCAGACCGGCCACGTTCTCGTCGCTGCCCCGCGTGGCACCGGCGAGATGCCACGCCCGCCGATCCGGCTCGTCCGACGCGTCCGCCAGCACCCGGTGTGCCGCCTGGACTTCAGCCGCGCCCGCCGCCTGCACGACAGCCGATCTGATCAACGGATGCCGGAAGCGCCCGTCCCGTTGCACGAGCCTGGCCTCGACCGCCGCTGTCAGATCCACTTCAGGAGTCCCGCCGAGCGCCACCATGAGCAACGCCGACCGCACCTCAAAAGGCAGCGTCGCGAAACGTGCCGCGAACGCCTCTTCCAGGGTGTTGCCGCCGAAGGGCAGTTCGGTGAGCGCCAACGGGTTCCCGGCCGCCCGCGCGAGCACCCGCGACCGTCGTTCCGCGTCCAGACCAGGTGCGACCGCCGCGAGCAGCACATCAGCTTCCTGATCAGCCAACGGTTCCAGCTCGATCGTGGGTACGCCCGCGAACACCGGTTCCCGCGCGGTGACCACGAGCGCGCCACCGGTCAGCCGCCGCGCCACGAACCCCAGGACGTCCTGGCTCGCCCGGTCCAGCCAGTGCGCGTCGTCCACCAGCACAACGGCTTCGGCCAACAGCTCCAGAGCGGCCAGCCCGACCAGCTGCACCGGCGGCGCGGGCCCGTCGGAGAGTCCGAGAACGACCTCCAGCGCGGCCCGCCGCACGTCCGGAAGAGCAGACAGGTCGAGGAACGGGTGCAGCACCTGGTGCAGTCCGGCGTACGGCAGGTCCTGCTCGGCTTCGACGCCGACCACCAGGTGGCCGTCGAGGCAGGACAGCAGCGCCGACTTCCCGACGCCGGGCTCGCCCACGATCACCAGCGCCCCACCGGACGCCGCCACCGCGGCCAGCCGTTCCCGTTCCCGCTCCCGCCCGACCAGCGACACCCGCCCGACACCCCGTTCGTTGACCCGGATGGTCCAAGAGTGTCAGAAAGTCCAGACCGCGCGCTTCCCCGGCCCCACCACCAGCGTGGACGTGCCCAGCCGCTCCACGTGCGGCGGCGTCGAGCGGTTGAGCGCGAACTCCACTCGCTTGAGCCCGGTCCGCCCCTTCGGCACCTCGTCGAACCGCATGGTCGTCCCGCCACCCACCGCCACCACCCCGGTCTGGTCGGCGAACACAGCGAACCCGCCCGCCCGCAGCAGCGGCACGGTGGGCGCCAGGTCGGCGGCGGTCACGGCGACGTGGATCAGGGTGATGTCGCGCATCAGCCGGTTCTGGTACTCGTCCGGCAGGTAGCGCTCCCGGCTGACGTCACCGGGGAACCGCGCCGGGCCCACCTTGCTGCGCGGGTCGGCGAGGTACTCGTCGCGGTACTCCATGCCCCAGGCGCCGAACTTCTCGTAGCGCTCGACCAGGAACACGGCGTCGAACCACGGCACCGGCTTGCCGTCACCGAAGTCCCGGGTCTGGGTGAAGTCGATCGGTGTCTGGCCGGCGGCACGAAGGCGGGTCTTCACGGCGTCGAGATCGCGGTCGTGTTCGGTCGACATCCCCAGGCCGGCGGAGCCGAGTTCACCGTCCGAACCACCCACGTCACCGATGCCGTACAGCTCCAGGTAGGTCTCGCGGCCGCGTAGATAGCGGCCTGTCCACTTCTTGCCGTCGGCACCGGTGGTCGTGCGGACTTCGAAGTCGGCGAACTGCTTGATGTAGGCGGAGTGTTCGACGGCGTCCGCGGTGGCGCGGTCGAACGTTCCCCAAGCGTGGTTGTAGAACAACAACTGACGCTCCTCCGCCTGTGCCGGTCCCGCGGCACCGAGCACCAGCAACGCGGCCAAGATCATGCAAAGAACTCGTCGGGTCCCCATGCCGGGATCGTATGACCGGGCCGCTCAAGCCGGACTCAAGTCAGCTGTCCTACCGGGCCAGCTCGGCCATCCGGTGCCACGCCGGCGACGAGGCACCGGCCGCGGACATCGCCAGCGCGGTGATCTCCGGGTCCGCCACCGGCAGCTCCTGCCTCGACGACATCCACTCGGCCGCCCGCCTCGCAAGCGTGGGCAGCCGCGGGTCGTCCGGCGACCAGCCGAACGCATCGTCGTACCCGAGGTAGATCTCCCGGAACTCGGGATCGGCCAGGGCATCCGTCTTGTCCGCGAGCCACACCGCCGCCTCGTCCGGCGCGACGGTCTGCATGAGCACCCAGACGTCGCGCTCCATCCGCACGCCCCGCTCGCTCACCCCGATCTCCCTGAGCCGGTCGAGCATCGCGGCGGCCTCGGCGGACACGAACAACCCGTTGCCCGCGCTCAGCCGCACGACCCGTTCGCGGGCGAGCCGGATCTCCTCTTCCCGCAGGCGCAGCGCCTCGTCGATCTCGGTGATCGCCGAGGCGAACTCGTCCTCGCCCGCGGCCAGCAGCTCTCGAACGCGGGCGAGCGGCACCCCGGCCTCGGCGAGCGTGCGGATCTTGACCAGGTCGATCGCGTCCTGGGCGGTGTACCGCCGGTAACCCGAGACGTCCCGCGCGGGCTCCGCGAGCAGCCCCACCTTGTGGTAGTGCCGCACCGCCTTGATCGTCACGCCCGCGTACCGGGCGAGCTGGCCGATCGTGATCACCCCCGGATCATCCCACCCGGCCGAACATGCGACCCGCGAGATCGACCCCGATGATCACGCCCTGAGTGTCCCGCGTGAAGAACCCGCGCTGCCCGGTGAAAGCGCCGTCCGTGATCATGTACTCGTCGCGCGGCAGCAGCGCCATCGGGAACGGCGCGTGGTCGGCCGGCAGCTCCATCTCCGCGGACTCGCGGATCTCCGGCCGGATCAGCACCTCCAGCACCAGCCCGGCCCCGGTGTCGTCGATGGTCATCACCATCGCGTCGTTGTCGTACCCGCCGGCCACCTCCGCAGCTTGAACAGCGTTGTACGGCAACGGTTCCGGGTCCCGGTCCAGCAGGCCGACGAAGTGCTCCAGCGCGCGCCGGACCATCGCCTGGTTGAACGGAATCCCGTCCGGGCCCTGGTTCGCGACCGACACCACCGCGAAGTTCCGCGACGGCACGAGCAGCAGCTCGGCGAACTGCCCGTTGGACGAACCGCCGTGCCCGATCGCCTGCACGCCGTCGATCTCGCGCAGGAACCAGCCGACTCCGATGGCGTCACCGAGGTTGCTGCCCCGCAACAACGCCGTCGGCCTGCGCATCTCGGCCAGGTCCACCCCGTCGCCGTCGCCCAGGTGGAAGCGCGCCCACGCGAGGAGGTCCTTGACCGACGCGGCGATGCCACCGCCGGGGTTGTTGCCGCGCCAGTGCCGCCACGGCCGCGCGATCTCGCCCTTCTCGTGCCCGGCGGCGAACCGGCGGGTCATCACCGCGTCCCGGTCGAAGTGCGTGTTGCCCAGCCCGATCGGCTCCAGCAGCAACGACGTCATGGCCTGCTCGTAGGTCTGCCCGGTGACGTTCTCGATGATCCGCCCGGCCAGGTTGAACCCGGACTGGCTGTAGGACGGGCGTTCCCCGACCGGTGCGATCAGCTTCAGCGTCGCGAGCTCGGCGACGTGCCGGGCCAGCGCGTCGTCGCCCTCGCCGGTGTCGGCCAGCGTGCCCCAGTCGAGCCCGGACGTGTGGTTGAGCAGCTGCCGGACGGTGAACTCGCGGTCGTCCAGCAACGTCAGCTCCGGCACGTACTCCCGCACCGGCGCGTCCAGCGAGACGCGGTCCTGAGCCACCAGGCGCATGATCGCGGTCGCGGTGAAGGTCTTGGTGACCGAGCCGAGCAGGAAGAGCGTGTCCTCGTTGACCGGCAACGGGTTCTCGACGCTCGTCACGCCGTGGTTGAAGAAGTGCTCCTGGCCGTCGTGCAGGACGCCGACGGCGCCGCCGGGGATGTCGAAGCGGGCGGCGGTCTCTGCGACGAAGTCGTTGTTCATGACGCAAAGCCTCCAACCTTGCCCCTGGGTCAAGGTCAACCCCGAACCCGTGTCCACTTTCTGTCCACATTTTTCGTTAACACCACGATCGGGCCTCGCGATGTAGTGCGCAGAATCAAGACGAGCCATCAGAAAACGCAATGACCGGCCCGCCGGAAAACGCCACAGAAAAGAGGTGATGAGGTTGGGACACCTGATCGGCATCGACCTGGGCACCACCTTCTCGGCCGTCGCCGTAATGGGTGAGCTGGGCAGACCCGAGATCATCACCAACCGCGAGGGCGAGAACATCACGCCTTCCGTGGTTTTATTCCAATCCGACACGACCCTCGTCGGAACCATGGCGAAACGCTCCGCCGCAATGGCGCCGCTCGACACCGTGCAATTCGTGAAACGTGCCATGGGTGATGCGACGTGGCGTTTCGAGACCACCGACGGCGTGGCGTTCCGCCCGGAGGAAATCTCCGCGCTGATCATCAAACGGCTCAAGGAGGACGCCGAGCTGCACCTCGGCGGGCCCGTCGACCAGGCCGTGATCACGGTGCCGGCGTACTTCGACGACGGTGCGCGACGGGCCACCAAGGACGCCGGAACGATCGCCGGGCTCACAGTCCACCGGGTGCTGAACGAGCCCACCGCCGCCGCCCTCGCCTACGGCCTGGACACGGCGGACGCGGGCACGGTGCTCGTCTACGACCTCGGCGGCGGCACCTTCGACGTGACGGTCATGCGGATCGAGGACCGCGAGTTCACCACCGTCGCCACGAACGGCGACCGCAACCTCGGCGGCTTCGACTGGGACAACGCGCTGATGAACCTGCTCAACGCCCGGTTCCAGGAGCTGGGCGGGCCCGACCTGCTCGACGACGACCACACCGAGGCGGATCTGCGGGAGAAGGCCGAGACCGCCAAACGCGCGCTGACCACGATCCAGAAGACCAAGGTCGTGCTCAGCGCCGGCGGGACGACCAAGACGGTCGAGGTGACCCGGCAGGACTTCGAGGAGGCGACCTCGAGCCTGCTCAGCCGGACCCGGGACCTCACCGCGATCGTGCTGGAGGACGCGGGCCTGTCGTGGTCCGATGTGGACACCGTGCTGCTGGCCGGCGGGTCGACCCGGATGCCGATGGTGCGCGAGATGGTGGAGTCGTTCTCCGGCAAGAAACCCGAACGGGCGGTCAACCCGGACGAGGTCGTCGCGCTCGGCGCGGCCGTGCAGGCGCACATCGTCGACGTCGAGCGGACCGGCACGAAGTCCGCCCTGCCCGCCATCACGATCAGGGACGTGACGTCGCAGGGCCTCGGCATCCTGGCCCGCGCGGACACCGGCGGCATGGAGAACGTCGTCATCATCGCGCCCAACACCAGGATTCCCGCCAAGCACACGGACTCGTTCCGCACGGTCTCGGACAACCAGACCGAGATCAGGGTCTCGGTGACCCAGGGAGACGACGCGGACCCGTCGTTCGTGAAGGTGCTCGGCGAGCAGGTCCTGCCCATCCCCGCCCATCCCGCGGGCGCGCCGGTCGACGTGACGTTCGCCTACGACATCGACCAGACCGTTTTCATCGAGGTCGCCGACCTCACCACGAACCGCTCCCTGGGCACGTTCGAGGTCCACGACGTGTCCAACATGGACAGTGCGGAGAAGGACCTCGCGACCGGCAAGATCCGCGCGTTGGAAGTGAGCTGACCGTGACCACCTCCCAGTTCGTCAACCTCTACGAGGTGCTCCAGGTCGGCCAGGCCGCGGGCACCGACGAGATCCGCAAGGCCATCACCAAGCAGCGCCGGCAGTGGATCAAACGGCAGGGCAGCGCCGATCCCGACCGCCGGGCCGAGGCCGAGGCCCGCGTCCGCGACATCGACCGCGCGGAGAAGGTGCTGCTCGACGCGAGCGCGCGGGCCGCGTTCGACCGCGAGCTCGCCGACTACCGGCCTCCGACGGGACCGGCCGCGGGTGGCAACGGCATCGACTGGCTCGACCGCGCCCGCACCTACCTCGACCAGGACAACCCGAACGCCGCCAACTACGCCGCCCGCGAGGCGATCAACCTGCGGGGCAACGACGACGCGGCGTGGTTCGTGCGGGCGCACTCCTCGTTCCTGATGGGCAACGCGGGCGATGCCGAGTACGAGTTCGCCGAGGCGATTCGGCTGGCCCCGCAGAACTCCCTGTACCACTACGGGCTCGGCGAGGCCTATGCCGCGATGAGCAAGTGGCAGCAGGCGCTGCGCAAGTACGAGGAGGCGTTGCGGCTCGACCCCGGCAACCCCGAGTACCGCACGTCGATCGCGCAGGTGTACCTGCAGAACGACATGGGCGGCAAGGCCCTGGAGATCATGGAGTCGGTGGTGCGCGAGCACCCGGACAACCCGGCGTTCCGCTACTACCTGGCCATCGCACTGCACGACGAACTGATGGACCACCTGGGCAAGCTCGGGCCGTTCGTGGCGTACGGCCAGATGATCAACGAAGGCGGCTTCTACGTGCTGTCCGAGGAGCAGGCGTCGCTGGTGGCGAAGCGCGCGGACACCATCGCGAACCTCAAGACCGGCGATCCCGACATCGCGGCACTGGTCCAGGAACTCCGCGAGATGGCCGCCGAGGCGCGCAAGCCGACGTGGGACTGGGTCAACTGGCCCAAGTGTTCCTGGCCCTGCTGATCTTCGGCATCATCCCGTTCCTCGGCGGGATGGGTTCCGGCAGTCCCGGCAGCGTGTTCATGGGCTTCCTGATGATGGTGCTCATCGGCGGCATGTTCTACGTCCTGCGCTACAAGCCGATGTGGAAGCACCGGCTCAAGGCCGCCACCGCGCTCGGCCGTGTCGAGCGGAAGGGGCGCTGAATGGACGAGGACACCCCGGAACACGAGCTCGGCAAGGAACTCGCCGAGCTGCGCGACCTGTTCCAGCGCAGGCTGCTCAACGACCGGCTGCAGAAGCAGATGTACGACGAGCTGTGCCGCCAGCTCGACCAGGCGGGCGAGGACCGGGTCCGGCAGATCCTCGACCCCGTGCTGCGTCAGGTGATCCTCGTGCTCGACCGGATCGGGGCGGCACCGCGGTGCGACGACGTGGACTCGATCTCGAACGAGTTGGAGGAGTTGCTCGTGCGGCAGGGCGTCAACCGGATGGCCTGCGTGGGCGCGCCGTTCACGCCGAACCTGCACCAGGCGGTGCGCGTCGCCGAGGTGAACAGCGCCGAGCACGACGGCGTGGTGTTGCGCGAGGTGCGCGGCGGTTATCTGCACGGCGACCGGGTGTTGCGCGCCGCGGAGGTCGAAGTCGGCAAGTTCACGCCGGCGGAGGGTGGTGAGCCGTGCGCCGCATCTTCCTGAGCTACCGAATCAAGGACAGCGTGCACGCGACGGCGGCGATCGCCGGCCTCCTCGCCCAGCACTACGGCCAGGACAACGTGTTCCGCGACCGCGACTCGTTGCCGCTGGGTTCGGTGTACCCGCGGCGAATCCGGCGCGAGCTCGAACGTGCGGACGTGGTGCTCGCCGTGATCGGACCGTCGTGGCTGACCATCAAGAACCGCAACGGTGTGCGGTGCCTGGACGATGAGCGCGACTGGGTGCGCACCGAACTGCGGATGGCGTTCGAGCGCGAGATGCAGGTCGTGCCGGTGCTGCTGGACGACACCAAGTTGCCTGACCGCGCCTTGCTCCCGGCCGACATCGAGCTGCTCAGCCTCTCCATGTACTGGCAGGTGCGGCACCGGACGTTCGAGTCGGACGTCCGCGGGCTGATCGCCGAACTGGAAGGCCGGCCGGGCACCCCACCGGCCGAGAGCGGCCCGGTGCAGCACAACACGGCTACCAGCGGCGGCAACGTCTACGCGAACCAGGGCGGCGGCGACTTCACGATCCACCTGAACCACGGGAAACCCGATGAACGCTCCTAGAGACCCCAAGTTCGGGCCGTACCAGCAGAACAGCGCGTCCAACGGCGGCAACGTCTTCGCCAACCAGGGCGACGGTCAGATGAACGTGCACCACGACCAGCGCACGTTCATCAACGCGAAGTACCGCACGTGGACCGGCTGGGCCATCATCGTGATGCTCGTCGCCGACGTCGCCTTCTTCTTCTACGGCGCCGCGGCGTACACCGGCGGACGCGACGTGAACGGTGACGGGATCAGGGCCTTCGGCTACCTGTTCATGATCGCCATCACCATCAGCCTCATCCGCCGGTGGTTCCGCCAGAAGTTGTGACCGCGGACGAGGTCACGGGATCCAGTGGTTGCCGCTCACCGTGATCATCACCTGGAGCTGGATGCTCGCGCCGAAGTACGTGTTCGTGTCGATCGGCGTGGCGAGCATCTTGTTCCACAACGCGTCCAGCCACGCCTGGCTGCCGGAGTCCGTCGTGGCCGCGACCGCGAACGGCGCGACGAACGCCGAGTCGCTGCCGCTGTTGATCTGCGTGCCGCCCAGCTGGTAGCCGACCGCGATCTTGTTCGGGTCGCCGCCGGTCTTGCCCTTGATCCAGGTGTTCAGCTTGCGCGCCGCCGCCAGCGACCTGGCGTCGCCGGTGACCGCCGCGTCCGCCCCGATGCGCCACGGGTCGCGACAGGCGTTGTACCAGTACTTGCCGTCGGTCGCGGCCTCTTCGAGCATCTCGCCGACGGCGGGCTTGGCCGAGGAGTTGGTGTCCTGCACGAAGTCCGGCAGCAGGCCGGTGCTCGCCGCGTACTTCGACTGCAGCGAGGCGATCAGGTCCTGGTGCTTGGTGCGGATCGTGTCCCACGCCGAGTCGCCGGTCGCCTTGCGGAACGCGCGGAAGTGGTCGGCCATCCAGTCCGACGACCGGGAGCCGTAGTACTGCCTGCTGTTGTCCGGACCGGACCAGTCGCCCATCAGCAGCAGGTTCGTGTTCGGGTTGATCAGGCTCTTCTTGATCGCGTTGATGTTCCTGACCGCGATCTGCTTGTAGTTGTAGGTGCCGGCACTGCCCCACTGCCGGTCGGCGAGCAGCAGCCCGTAGGCGGTGTCCATGTCGCCGTCGGTCGCGCTGTCGCTGCCGTTGACGCTCCGGCACGCGGTGTCCTGCTCGGAGGCCAGCAGGTCGGGGTTGTTCACCGACGGGTGCGCGAGCTTGTACTTCAGCAGGCCGTCGAAGATCTTCTTCGCGTCCGGGTCGGCGCCCGCCATCGTCGCGGTGATCACCATGCCGTAGCCCTGCGCCTCGGCCACGTACGGGAACTCCGCGTCCGGCGAGATGATCTGGTACCAGCCGTTGCCGCAGTTCTGCTTGACGAACGCGGCCTTCCAGCGCTGGTAGTAGTCGACGATCCGGGCGTCCAGGGTCGACGTGCTGCCGGACGGGCGCAGGATGCCCGCCGCGTACGGGGTCTGCCTGCTGCCGAACGGATAACCGAGACCTGGGGCCGGTGGGGTTGAAGTTGTGGTCGGCGGAGTGGTGCCGCCGTCGACGCCGTAGACCTCGAACTCCCACAGCGAGTAGCCGTACGCCGTGCCGCGTGCCGTGCCGTAGACCCGCACGTACCGGCCCGAGCCGGACAACGTCAGGTCGTCGACCCCACCGTCACCGGCGGTCGTCGAGTACACGTCGGTCCACGCCGAACCGTCCGCGGACGTCTGCACGCGATACGACCTCGCATACGCGGCTTCCCAGTCGAGTTTGACCCTGCTGATCGCGTGCTCCGAGCCGAGATCGACCCGCAGCCACTCCGGGTCGTGTCCCTCGACCGAGGCCCAGCGGGTCGACGTGCTGCCGTCGACCGCCTTGCCCGCCTCGAAACCGGCTCCCTCGATGGAGGAAGCCGTGACCGCCTTGCCGCGGGAGACCAGTGGATCCGCCGCCGATGCACTGGTCACCCCCGCCACGAGGAGACCGAGCACGAGCCCGGCCGCCGCTAACGCCGTAGTTCTGCCGCCCACGACCGCCTCCAGCAATTAGTTAACAAAGCTGTCAATGCGAGTCGGGCGACAATATGCAGGTCAGCGGCCTACGACAAGAGGTACGGACCAGTTATTGCGCGTTCGATCAGTTCCAGACTTCACGGACCGCCTCTGCCACCGACGCGGCCTGCACCCGGCCGGCCTCCGCCGCGGGCTTGCGCCGGGCCGGGTCCAGCAGGTTGGACCCGATCGCCGCCAGCGCGGCCTTGTCCGGGCTCACCACGATCGACGGCACCCCGAGCCGGGCGAGCTGACCCGCGGGAGTCCCGGCCGGGCTGATCGACCGGGTCAACGGCGCCACGACCACGACCCGTGAGTACCCGGCCGCGAGATCCGCGTTGGCCACCGACCGCATGCCGCCGTCCATGTACCGGCGGCCGTCGATCGTGACGGGCGGCCACACCAGCGGCACCGCGCAGCTCGACGCGACCGCCTTCACCAGCGGCACCCCGCTGTCCCGGTCGAACGCCACGAACTTCCCGTCGGCGGTGTCCACCGCGGTCACCTTCAGCGCCCTCTCCGGCCAGTCCTGAATGGACAGTCGAGAGGCGAACACCGCGAGCCGATCCGCCTCGGACGGCGTGCGGGCCTTCAACGCCGCGCGTCCCAGCCGGGCCCGCTTCTGCGCGGACGTCCCCGGCATCACGTACGACAGCGCGTACCTCATCACCATCCACGCGGTCAGCCGCGCCGGGATCTCCCCGTCGGGCGGCACCAGCTGGGACGCGTAGAGGTCGGCGAGCGGCACACCGCCCGCCAACTGCGTGGCCACCACGGACCCGGCCGACGTCCCCACGAACAGGTCCGCCTCCGTCAGGTCGGCACCCGCTTCCGCGAGTCCGTGCAGAATCCCTGTCTCCCAAGCGATTCCGGTGACACCACCGCCACCCAGGACCAACGCGCGTTCTCCAGTCACAGCGGCCATCCTAAGGAGTGAGACCGCTTCCTGGTCCATGGTCGGTCTTGGTAGCCTGGGCGGCGAAGCCGAGAAGCGCTGCAACAGGCCATGATCGCCTGCCACGCTCGGCTTCGCACCACCACGGAACAAGGGCGCTTCCGACTTTTCGGGAGCGCGCGTGAGTGGTCTGAAGTCCCTGCTGAACCAGCGGATCGCGGTCCTCGACGGCGCCTGGGGCACGATGTTCCAGCAGGCGGGTCTGCACCCCGCCGACTACTACGGCACCGAGTTCGGCGACCACCGCCCCGACGTCGCGGGCGACCCGGACCTGCTCAACCTCACGCGTCCCGATCTGGTGCTCGACGTGCACCGGCAGTACCTCGCGGCGGGCGCGGACATCACCACCACCAACACCTTCACCGCCACGTCGATCGGCCAGGCCGACTACGGGCTCGAAGACCGAGTGCGCGAGATGAACGTCGCGGGCGCCCGGCTCGCTCGCCAGGCCGCCGACGAGTTCGGCGGGCGGTTCGTCGCCGGGTCGGTCGGCCCGCTCAACGTCACGCTCAGCCTGTCCCCCAAGGTCGAGGACCCGGCGTTCCGCGCCGTCACGTTCGAGCAGGTCAAGGCGTCCTACGCGGAGCAGATCGCGGCGCTGCACGAAGGCGGCGTCGACCTGCTGCTGATCGAGACGATCTTCGACACCCTCAACTGCAAGGCCGCCATCGCCGCGGCCCGCGAGGTGGCGCCCGACCTGCCGCTGTGGATCTCGGTGACGATCGTCGACCTGTCCGGCCGGACCCTGTCTGGCCAGACGGTCGAGGCGTTCTGGGACTCGATCGCGCACGCGAAACCGCTGGTCGTGGGCGTGAACTGCTCGCTGGGCGCCGAGGAGATGCGCCCGCACGTCTCCGATCTGGCCCGGCTCGCGGACACCTACGTCGCCTGCCACCCCAACGCCGGTCTGCCCAACGCGTTCGGCGGCTACGACCAGACACCGGACGAGACCGCCGCACTGCTGAAGGACTTCGCGGGCAACGGCATCGTGAACGTCGTCGGCGGCTGCTGCGGCACCACGCCCGCGCACATCAAGGCCATCGCGGACAGCGTCCGGGACACCGAGCCCCGCGAGGTCGTCGAACCCCGCAACAGCACCAGGTTCAGCGGCCTGGAGACGTTCGAGATCGGCCAGGACACCGGGTTCGTGATGATCGGCGAGCGCACCAACGTCACCGGCTCGGCGAAGTTCCGCCGGCTGATCGAGGCCGACGACCACCAGGCGGCGCTGGCCGTGGCACTGGACCAGGTCCGCGGCGGCGCGAACCTGCTGGACGTCAACATGGACGCCGACCTGCTCGACGGCGAGCAGGCGATGACGACGTTCCTGAACCTGATCGCGACCGAGCCGGAGATCGCCCGCATCCCGGTGATGATCGACAGCTCCCGCTGGGGCGTGCTGCAGGCCGGTCTGCGCTGCGTGCAGGGCAAGGGCGTGGTCAACTCGATCAGCCTCAAGGAGGGCGAGGGCCCGTTCCTCGAACAGGCCCGCACGATCCGCGACCACGGCGCCGGCGTCGTCGTGATGGCGTTCGACGAACAGGGTCAGGCCGACACGACCGAACGCAAGGTCGAGATCTGCGCCCGCGCGTACGACCTGCTCACGCAGCGAATCGGGTTCCCTGCCGAGGACATCATCTTCGACCCGAACGTGCTCGCGGTCGCGACCGGCATCGAGGAGCACAACGGGTACGCCAAGGCGTTCATCGACGCCCTACCGCTGATCAAGCAGCGATGTCCGGGGGCCCGCACCAGCGGCGGCATCTCGAACCTGTCGTTCTCCTTCCGCGGCAACGACGTCGTCCGCGAGGCGATGCACTCCGCGTTCCTGTTCCACGCCGTCCGCGCGGGCCTCGACATGGGCATCGTCAACGCGGGCCAGCTCGTGGTCTACCAAGACATTCCCGCCGACCTGCTCGAACTGGTCGAGGACGTCATCTTCGACCGCCGCGAGGACGCCACCGACCGGCTCGTCACGCACGCCGAGACCGTCAAGGGCCCCGGCAAGAAGCGCGTCGTGGACCTGACCTGGCGCGAGGCCCCGGTCGGCAAGCGCCTGGAACACGCGATCCTGCACGGCGTCGTCGACTTCATCGAGGAGGACACCGAGGAGGCCCGCCTTGCCCTGCCGCGTCCCCTCGACGTCATCGAGGGCCCGTTGATGGACGGCATGAAGGTCGTCGGCGACCTGTTCGGCGCGGGCAAGATGTTCCTGCCCCAGGTGGTGAAGAGCGCTCGCGTGATGAAGCGCGCGGTCGCGTACCTGGAGCCGTTCATGGCGAACGAGCCGAAGTCGACCGCCGGCGGCAACGGCAAGGTCGTGCTCGCCACGGTCAAGGGCGACGTCCACGACATCGGCAAGAACATCGTCGGCGTGGTGCTGGGCTGCAACAACTACGAGGTGATCGACCTCGGCGTGATGGTCCCGGCCGCGCAGATCCTCGACACCGCGATCCGCGAGCACGCCGACGTCGTCGGCCTGTCCGGGCTGATCACACCGTCGCTGGACGAGATGGTCTCGGTCGCCGAGGAGATGCAGCGGCGCGGCATGAAGCTGCCGTTGCTGATCGGCGGCGCCACCACCTCCCGCCAGCACACGGCCGTGAAGATCGCACCGGTCTACGACGAACCGGTGGTGCACGTCCTGGACGCGTCCCGGGTCGTCGGCGTGGTGTCGGACCTGCTGGACGACCGGCGCGCCCACGAGCTGAACCTCGCGAACCGCGCTGAGCAGGCACGGTTGCGGGAGCAGCACGAAAACCGCAAGTCGGTGCCTCTGCTGAAGCTCGAGGCTGCGCAGGCGAATCGGGAGAAGGTCGATTTCTCCGAATTGCCGACGCCGGCGTTCACCGGCACCCGCACGATGACGCCGTCGCTGAGTGAACTGCGCGAGTTCATCGACTGGACGTTCCTGTTCCTCGCCTGGGAGCTCAAAGGCAAGTTCCCGGCGATCCTCGACCAGCCGGTGGCGCGTGAACTCTACGACGACGCGACCGCGTTGCTCGACGAAATCATCACCGATGAGTCGTTCGAGGCAAAGGGCGTCTACGGCTACTGGCCGGCCCATTCGGTCGGCGACGACATCCAGTTGGAAAACGGCACGCTGATCCCGATGCTGCGCCAGCAGACCCAGAAGCCGTTGTCACGCCCGAACCGGTGCCTGTCGGACTACGTGGCTCCCGAAGGCGACCACATCGGTGGTTTCGCCGTGACGATCCTCGGTGCCGACGAACTGGCCGCGAAGTACGAGGCCAAGCACGACGACTACCGCGCCATCATGGTGAAGGCGCTGGCGGACCGGCTCGCGGAGGCGTTCGCGGAGTGGATCCACCTGCGGGCCCGCCGTGACTGGTTCGAGCCGGACGCCCAGCCGGAACTCGCTGACCTGCACGCCGAGAAGTTCCGCGGCATCCGGCCCGCGCTCGGTTACCCGGCCTGCCCCGACCACACCGTGAAGCGGGAACTGTTCGATCTCCTCGGGGCGGAGGAAATCGGCGTCGGTCTCACGGAGTCGTTCGCGATGAACCCGGCGGCGAGCGTGAGCGGCCTGATCTTCCAGCATCCGGAGGCGAAGTACTTCACGGTGGGCCGGTTGGGTCGCGACCAGGTCGTGGACTACGCGCGCCGATACGGCAAGCCGCTGGCCGAAGTCGAACAGTGGCTGCGCCCGAACCTCGGTTACGAACCGTCCTGACGATTACGCAACGTGAAAGCGCTTCCCGGTTCTCTTGTGAACACGGCAGGCGTTATCCCGATTGGCACCAAGCGATGTAGCATCGGCCGCCATGCGAGCTGCGGCGCTGGTGCTGGGCCTGGTGCTGTTATCCGGATGCGGAGGCGCCGCGAAGTCGGAAGCGTTACCGCACGTCGGTTTCGTGGTCAAGCGCACGGGTGGATCCTTCGCACAGGAGATGACCAGCGGGTTCCACGAAGGCGTCGGTCGCATCGGTGGTGTCAGCGCGACGGTCACGGGCCCGCCCGGTCAGGACGGGCACAAGGAAGTCGCGTTGTTCCGGGATTTGACGACGGCCGCGATTGGCGGAATCGCCGTGGCCACGTCCGAACCGGCACTGATGGCGCCGTCGATCGGTGAGGCGTTGAGCAGGCACGTCGCGGTCCTCGGCGTGGACATGCGACTCACCGCGAGTTCCGGGGTGAAACTTCACATCGGTAACGACAACTACGAACTCGGCGAAAAGCTGGCTGACGAGTTGATGCGCCGATTGCCTCCGGACGCGACCGGAACAGTGGTGTTGGGAAACACCGCACCGGGACTCGCCGGGTTCGACGACCGGGCCGACGGGATCCGGGGTCGATTCGCGGAAAAGCTACCGGGGGTGTTGGTGCTGGGGCCATTCGACACGCAACGTGACGACGAAGCGAATCGTGACGCGTGGCGAAGGCTGGTGGCAGCGAACCCGGACGCGCTGGCGTTCGTTGGTACGGGCGACTGCGACGGGGTCAACCTCGCCGCGCTGAAGACCGAGAGGTCAGCGAAGTGGCTGGTGGGCGGTTTCGGGGTCGACCCGAGAATGTTGCAGGCGGTGCGGGACGGCGCCGTGGTGGCGACGATCTCGCCCGAGCACTACCTCAAGGGCGCCGTGGCGGGCTGGCTGCTCGCCCGGCACGCGACAGGTGGGGTGGCGCTGCCCGAGGGCTGGGTCGAGACGCCGGGGCTGACGGTGACCACCGCGAACCTCGAGCAGATCCTGCACCGGCAGGAGTCGGAGAAGGCGCGCAAGGACTTCTTCCAGCAGCAGATCGACAAGTTCGTCGGCAACCCGGCAGGCTGGGTACGTCCGCTGGAGCAAGCGAGATGAGCCACAGCCAGCAGAGAACGCCGCAAGTTCGTCGGCAACCCGGCAGGCTCGGTACGTCCGCTGGAGCAAGCGAGATGAGCCACACCCGGCGGGAATCTCTTGAGTTGGGTGCGACCCTTGGAGCGGTCACGGTGAGCTTTTGGGGCGGAGCAAGCACGGTGGAGCAGGCACGGTGAGCTTTTGGGAAGGCCGCGCCACCGCACGGGTGGCGACGGCGGGGCTGACGGCCGGGCTGCTCGCCCTCGCGGGTCTGGCGCTGTGGAGCAGCGTCAGCGCGCAGGCGACGACCGCGCACGTCCGGGCGCTCAACAACTCCAGCGAGCGGTGGAGCCGCGTGCTGGAGCACATCAACGTCGCCGACAACGCCTTACGCGACATCCAGGTCGCACGCACAGAGCAAACCATCCAGCCGTTGGAGAACTCGGTCGGTTCCGCGCGCACGGAGCTGGAGTGGCTGCACACACAAGGCCTGCCGAACGACGTGGCGGTCGCGTCCCGGCTGTTGCCGCTCTACGACCAGTCCACGGACATGCTGCGCAAGGTCATCGCCGGCGAGGACCCGTTGCAGGCCGATCAGGCTGAGCTCGCGCATTCGTCGTTGCGCCGCACCATCTCCTCGACGATCGGCGCCCAGCGGCTCGACACCACCGAGTACCTGCACGCGGCCGACGAGAAGAACACGCGGCTGCGGGTCGCCCAGATCGTGGCGTTCGTGCTGGACGCGTTCCTGGTGGGCCTGTTCGGCATGGTCCTGCTGGGCTACCGCCGCAAGATCCTGCGCCAGGCCGCCAAGAACGAGCACGAGGCGCACCACGACGCCCTGACGGGTCTGGCCAACCGGACGCTGCTCGCGCGCCGGATGGAACAGGCCGTCGACAAGGCGCGCAAGAAGGACGAGCCGCTGGCGTTGCTGATCGTGGACCTGGACAGGTTCAAGGAGGTCAACGACTCGCTCGGGCACCACACCGGCGACTTGCTGCTGCGCCAGGTGGCCAACCGCCTGTCGTGGGCCGTCCGTGACACGGACCTGGTGGCGCGTCTGGGCGGCGACGAGTTCGCCGTGCTGCTGCCCGGTGTCGGTTCCGCCGAGAACGCCTCGATGGTCGCCGACAAGATCCTGTCCGCGCTGGCCATGCCGGTCACGCTGGAGGGTCTGGAACTCGAGATAGCGGGCAGCGTCGGCGTCGCGCTGTGCCCGTCCGACTCGGGTGACGGCCACGAACTGCTGCGGCACGCGGACATCGCCATGTACGCGGCCAAGCGCGAGAAGTCCGGTGTGGCCGTGTACGACGCACGCCTGCACGAGCGCGGCGCCGCACACCTGACGGCGGTGACCGAACTGCGGCACGCGATCGACCGCGGCGAGCTCTTCCTGCACTACCAGCCCAAGGCGCTGGCCAACACGGGCGCGGTGTGCGGCGTCGAGGCCCTGGCCCGCTGGCAGCATCCGACGCGCGGGCTCGTGCGGCCCGACGAGTTCATCCCGATCGCCGAGGAGAACGGCCTCATCGAGCCGCTGACCCGCTACGTCATCGACGCCGCGCTGAGGCAGTGCCGGGCGTGGTCCGACGCGGGCTGGGAGGTGCCGGTGTCGGTCAACGTCGGCGCGGCCTGCCTGCACCACACCGAGTTCCCGGGCGACGTGGCCGACCTGATCAAGCGCCACGGCCTGCCGGCGCGGTTGCTGACGCTGGAGATCACCGAATCAGCGATCATCTCCGACCCGGACCGCGCGGTCGAAGTGTTGCGCGGCCTGACCGAGCTCGGCGTGCGGCTCTCGATCGACGACTTCGGCACCGGATACTCGTCGATCTCCTACCTGCGCAGCATGCGGGTGCACGAGATGAAGCTCGACCGTTCGTTCGTCACGCACATGTGCACCGACGCGGGCGACAGCGCGATCGTGCACGCCCTCGTGGCGTTGGCCCGCAACTTCGGGCTGCAGGCCGTGGCCGAGGGCGTGGAGGACCAGGACACCTGGACGGCTCTGGCCGAGGCCGGGTGCGACGTGGTCCAGGGGTACTTCCTCAGCGAGCCGTTGCCCGCCGAGGAAGTCGTGTCCTGGCTTGGAGATCGGGCGGCCGCTCACGCGTAGGACTCGGTGTCCCGCCACTGGTTGATGAACGGCTGCATGAACTCGACCATGGCGGGCAACTGGTCCGCGCACGACAGGTACGCCATCACCCGGAGCGCGCCCACCGAGTTGACGAACCTGAGGACGTCCTTGTCGATCGGGCGCAGGCCGTTCTTGGTGGCGCCACGGTTGTAGGCGGCTTCGTGCTCCAGGCCGAGGCCGCCCAGGTCCCACTCGATCGGGCCCTTGGTGATGAGCTCGAAGTCGGAGAACAACGGACCGTTGGTGCTCGCGAAGATGTTCGCCGGCGGCGAGTCGCCGTGGACTGGCTGCAGTTCGATGCCCGGGAACGCCTTGCTGAACGCCTCTTCGTCGCTGACCAGCGGTTCCAGGACTTGCCATTCCTGCTTGGCCCTGGCCAGGTCCGTTGGGGCGACGATCTCGGGGTGGGCTTCCAGCCTGTCCAGGGCTTCCTTGACGAACCTCGGTTCCGCTGAGGACAGGAAGTCCAGCTCGCCGGGGTAGTTCTGAAGCGCCTTGTGGAGGTCGGCGGTCAGTTCGGAGTTCTTCACGTAGTCCGGTTCTTTGGACTTGTCCTCATCGGTGAACGGCCAGAAGGTGATCGAGAAGCCGTCCTTCTGGACGGGTTTGCGTTCTACCAGGGGGCTTGGCGGGATCACCGGGGTGCCCTGGTCGTGCAGCCATTGGGCCACGTCGAGTTCTTGTTGCTGGCGTTTGGCCAGGTCTTCGAGAGTGGTCGTGTGCGGTAGGACGGTCGGGATGCGGGCCACCACCGGGGACGGGGCCAGGTGCACCACCACGGAGAAGAGTTCGTAGAGGACCTTGCCCTCCGTGATCTCCAGGCCCAGTTCGCGACCTGCTGCTACTGCGGCTTCCTTGGCCGCGTTGGTGCGGTTGGCGATGTCTTCTGGGGTCGCGAAGGTTGTCATGGCACGAGCGTGTCATGTTCGCTGGTGTGTGCGCAGATCATTTATGCCGTTTCGCCTGCGGCGACCCGGCACATGCCCTCCTTCGTCGGGCGTGTGCCGGAACGAATTTCTGTGGTGTTGTTTCGTAGGCGGTTGCGGGGCGTGGTTCATTTGCGTTTTACGCGTGCGGGTGCGTAGGTGGTTGCTAGTGGTTGCGTGTCATAGAGAGAGAAAAGACGTACGAGCTATACGGTGGCATGCCTGAGCTGCGGGTTCACCTTATCAGGTGGTGGGTTTTGGTCATTTTTGTTTTTGATCAAGAATAGAATTGGGGTATGGAATCGGTCGAGGTTCTCGATGCTCTGGCTTATCACGAGAGAGAAATTGCCTATCATCAGGCGCAGTCGTTGCGTGTGCTCGCCGACTACGCGATTGCGTGTGAAGGGAAGGAGTTCTTCGACGCCGAGATCGCGGCCGCCATGCGCTGGACGTCACGGTGGACCACCGACCAGATCGCTTTGGCTCTCGACCTCGCCTCCAAGCTGCCGAACACGTTGGACGCCTTGGAGAAGGGCGAGATCGATCTGTACAAGGCCCGGGTCCTGCACGACAAGACCGTGCCGCTGTCCGCCGACCTCGCCGCCCAGGTCGAGGAGCGGGTGCTGGCCAAGGCCCCGGAACAGACCGGTGCGCAGATGCGGCAGTTCACCAACCGGGTGGTGATGCGGGTGGATCCCGAGGGGCACAAGGAACGCGCTGAGGAGCGCAAGAAGCAGCGGTGCACCGGGATCGACGCCCTGGAGGAGGACATGGCCCGGTTCTGGGCCTATCTGCCCGCGCATCTCGCCACCGCGTGCTACGCGCGTGTCGATGCCATTGCCCGTCAGAGCAAGACCCCGACCGATCCCCGGACCCTCGACCAGGTCCGCGCTGACGTCGTCGCCGACCTGATCCTCGCCACGCCCGACAAGACCAGTGCAGTCAAGGTCGAGCTGTACGTCGCCGTTTCCGCGGCCACGCTGATGGGATTGTCCGAGCAGCCCGGCGAACTGGCCGGGTATGGGCCAATCACCGCCGACCTGGCTCGTGAGCTGGCTGGGGACTCCACTTGGCGCCGTCTGCTCACCGATCCCACGACCGGTGAAGCACTGGAGTTCGGCACCTCCACCTATCGCCCGCCCGCCGCGCTACGCAGGTTCGTCTGGACTCGCGACCGCACGTGCAGGTTTCCGGGCTGCACCCGCCAGGCCCACCACACCGACCTCGACCACACGGTCCCGTTCCCGCTGGGTACCACTTCGGCGGGCAACCTCGGTGCGTTCTGCCGCAGGCATCACCGGGTCAAGCACCGCACGGCCTGGCAAGTCAGCCAGCCATCACCTGGAAGGTTCTGCTTCCGCAGCCCAGCCGGAAAGACCTACCACCGCGAACCGGAACCAGTGCTCGGCGACCCGCCGCCATTCTGAAGGCTGGAAGTAGGGTCGTGTCCATCAGACTGATCTGGGGGATCACATGCCGCACGACCATTCCTGGGCTGACGCCTATCCGGGTGCAGAGCGCTTCCTGGGCGAGATCTTCACACTCGCGTTCGTCCGCGACCTCGCCCCGCTCGACGCCATGCGTCGCGTCGGCGGACTGCCGGACACCCTGGCGGAACGCACGCCGGAACAGATCAGCGCGCTGCACAACTACGACGACGGCTATCCGGAGGTGGTGTCCGCGCTGGCACTCGGCGACTGGACGGCGCTGGTGCAGCCGACCGGGTTCTGGCTGGGGATGCTGACCACCGCGCTGTCGCAGGGCACCGAGGCCGTTTCCCTGGTCCGGCACGACTACGCGTCAGCGAGCTTCGACCACGCCGTGGACGGCACGCTCGTCGGTGGCTTCAACGTGGACTACCCGCCCGTGCACTACGGCGCGGACAACGGCCGGCTGCTCGACCTGATGCGGGAAGTCGGATTCGACCCTGACGACGAGGAGAGCGACGACGAGGAAAACGACGAGGAGAGCGACGGCGACCACCGCTTCAGCCGCGCGCTGCGGCTGGCCGAGCTGATCACCGGCGTCTCACCGACGTTCGAACAGCTCGTCGCGCCGTTGCCCAGCATGCACTTCGACCACTGGTTCAGCCGCGCCCGCCCCTCCGGTTCTCCCTCCGAGCGCACCGCCGAGGAGATCATCGCTGAGCTGGACCTGGCGAATACGCCCGGCCTGGCCGACGCACTGGCGACGGCCGAGCAAGGCGAACCCGTCTTCGTCACCCCGGAAAGCGAGCTGGGGCAACACGTGCGCGAGTGGTCGACGCTGGCACGCCGGGCGAGCTGGTCGCTCAACGGCCCAGGGCGGCACCGGATGACCGACGCGGAGCGCCAGCGCGGTTACCGCTTCGGCTGGCTGCTCCAGGAACTGGCCTTCGCGTTCCGGCCGGACCTGCGGCGCTAGTGGTCGCAGCAGACGCGCTCCGCCCACTCCGGTTCGTGCCACCAGTGCTTGTTCACCGCTGAAGGCAACGCGGGCAGGTCCGCGGCGAATGCGCCGAACGTCGGTTGCTCGCCCCGGTACGGCTCCAGCAGGTCCGCGACCCGGTGCAACTGCCCGCCGACCATGACCTGCTTGACGTTCGCGGCCGCCTTGATGTCCGTCAGTGGATCGCCCTCGACGAACGCGATGTCCGCCGGCACACCCGGCTTGATCGTGCCGAGCGGCAGGCCCAGCCACTTCGCCGGGTTGCGGGTCGCGGTGATCAGCGCTTCCCGTGGGGTGAAGCCGTATTCGACCAGTGCGCGCAGGTTCATGTGCGTGGCGACAGCAGGGCTGTCCAGCGGTGCGTCGGTACCGCAGATGACGAAACCGCCACCGCGGTGGACCTTCAGCGCGAACTCCACCCAGCCTTGCAAGATCGCGCGGGACCACGTACCCGCCGGAGTGCCCTGGTTGTTGGCGTCGGCCAGGTTCCGCTCGTACTCCCACGGCGGGTACAGCACACGGGTGCGTTCATCGGTGGCGAGCGACTTGTCCTTGTCGTACAAGGCACGCGACTGGAACAGCGTGGGCGTCATCGACATGCCGGAACTGGCGAACAGCGCTACGACGTCCTGGTACGCACGGCCCTGGCGCGTGATGGTGTGCGAGTAGCCGAGACGGTTGGTGGCACCGACGTGCTCCATGCCGTCCATGCCGATGTTGGCCGCCGGATACAGGTAGTGCGACGACAGCGGAACCTGTGACCGTTGCACGGCCGCACGCTGCAGATCGACCGGCAGGCGCACGTAGGTCTTGATCATGTCGTAGTCGAGCTCGTGTGCGCGGCGCAGTTCCAGGTCGAGCTGTGCCCTGGTGAGCGTCGGGCGCATGAAGTTGTAGTAGACGCGCGAGCCGTCGACGGCCTCACCGGTGGCGTAGAACCGTGGTCCGACCAGAGCTCCGGCGGCCAGGGCCTCACGGGTCTCGATCATCTGGTAGACCGGGTCGCCAGGTGAACGGACCGTCGTGACGCCGTAAGCCAGCCACACCAGGCCCTGCCGCGCGCCCCACTGGCGGCCGCGCAGGTGCCAGTGGTTATGGGCGTCGATGAGACCGGGGATGGCAGTGAGGCTCGACGCGTCTACGTCGGCGCGACCGTGGTGCGGACGGATCTCCTTGACCGCGCCGTTCTCCACGACGATGTCGACGTTCTTCTTGAGCTCGTGCGCCTCGCCGTCCCAGTAGGCGCCGACGTGGATCACCTTGCGGTCAGGTGCCTTCGGCCGGCGCCAGCTCAGGTCGTGCCGGATCGTCGTCGGACGTCCGTCCAGTGCAGACCTGCGCAAGCGGCCGTTGTTCAGGTACACCAGCGCGTTGTTGCCCTGCCAGGCCAGTGAGTCGGTGAACTCGCGGGTGACCTGCCGCGGTTCGCCGAGGAAGTTCCCCTTGGCGTCGACCGGAACGACCCACGCGACGCTCTCCACGACGAACGCGATGTGCTTGCCGTCCGGCGACCACACCGGGCCGTCGTCGCCACGCGTCGCGATCGAGCGGAACGGCATCGGCTCGGTGTACTTGAGCTCACCGCTGATCAGGTCGACGCTCAGGATCTGGCTGGTGCCCTCGCGGAACCGGCGCGAGAACGGCTTCACCGCCGCGAGCGCGACCGTGTTCCCGTCCTTCGACCACGTCGGCCGGCCCGGCTGGAACAGGGTCGGCGTGACCTGCCGGCGACCCTGCTGGTCCGCGATCCACAGCTGGCCGTCCTGGTCGAGGTAAGCAACCCTGGTGCCGTCCGGTGAGTACCGCGGCATGAGCTGCGCGTGCGGTGCCAGCGCGAACACCTTGTCGTCACCGGTGTTCAGGTCGCGGACCCGCAACTGGGCGACACCGGTGCGGTCGCTGGCGTAGATCAGCTTCGTGCCGTCCGGCGAGAAGTCCGGATCGGAGTCGAAGTACTTGCCGGTGGTCAGCTTCCTGGTCCTGCCGTCGTCCAGCAGGTAGATGGCGTTCAGCGCCCGGAAGGCGATCTTCTTGCCGTCCGGCGACACGACCGGGCTCGCGATGCCCTTGACCACGCCGCCCGCGAGGTTCTTCGTGCGGTGCGGCCGCCGCGTCGTGCGCACCGGAACCGTCGCCACGAACGGGATGTCCTTTGTGGACCCGTTGGCGCGCAGCTGAATCTTGCCGTCAGCGGTGTAGAGAACGCTGTCGCCGTCCCAGATCGGCGCGAACCCGAACACGTCCTGCCCGGTGACGACCGCCGTGGTACCCAGCATCAGCTCGGCCTGACCAGGTCGCATCTGCGTGTAGCTGGGCTGGTCACCGGGCCCGAACGCGGCCCCGAACAGCTGCATCCCCGCCGGAGCCGTGACCAGCCGCTCGCGCTTGCCGTCCAACGACACCACGTCGACCGCCGCGTTGCCGACGGTGAAGATGATCCGCGTGCCGTCAGCGGACCACTGCGGTGCCGCGGCCTCGTCCGGCACCCCGGTGAGCTGGGTGATCGCACCGGACTTCACGTCCAGCACGTGCACGCCGTAACTCCCGGCCCGGTCGCTGACGAACGCGATCTTCGTGCCGTCCGGCGAGAACGCGGGCTCGCGGTGGTCGAACTTCCCGCTCGTGAGCTGCCTCGGCGTACCGCCGTCGAGCCCCGTCACGTACAGGTGGTAGTTGCCGTCTCGATAGGACTGGAACGCGATCTCGTTGCCCGGCCCGAACGACGGCAAGGTGGCGTCCTGCAACTCATCGGTGAGCTTCCGCGCCTCACCACCCGCGGCCGGCAACACCCAGATCGCCGTGACGAGGTCGATCGCCAGCCACTTGCCGTCCCGCGACCGCGCCACCGAGATGTTGGTGCCCTGCGTCAACTTCACACCCGCGCCGCCGCCGGATTCGGCCTGCGCGGCACCGATCGTCAGCGTGGACGCGGCGGTGGCGACGGCAGCGGCCTGACCGGTGCGAGTCAGCAGTTCACGACGCGACAGTTCCATGGCGGCGGTACTCCCCCAGTGTTGATCCCTACGAGATCAGCCTGCCACTGAAGAAGCCGCGCGCTATCGACCGTTCGGCCTAGCGAAGCGCTTCGAGGTTCTTTTTGAGACGCCCTAGATCCGCGGTGATGCTCCGCCGCACCTGCCAGCGCATCAACGGTTCCGCGACCGCGAAGAACCCGCCCGGCGCGCCCGTGGCCCGGATGGCGACGTTCGTCCCGCCCGGCGCGTCCTCCAGCTCGTACCGCACAGTCATCGGAAACGGCTTCTCG
The DNA here is from genome assembly GCF_011067745.1 of Lentzea alba. Taxonomy (GTDB): domain Bacteria; phylum Actinomycetota; class Actinomycetes; order Mycobacteriales; family Pseudonocardiaceae; genus Lentzea; species Lentzea alba. The sequence continues at coordinate 394,374 of NZ_JAAMPJ010000003.1, read as the reverse complement.
ACCCTCATCTCGATCAGCCGGTCCGGTTCGTGCGCGGTGACGACGTAGCCGTAGTCGAACGTGCGCCCCAGGAACTTCGCCGTCCGCACCACCGTGGCGCCCCGCACCAGCAACCCCGGCTGGTCAGGCCTGCTCGCGGTGATCCCGCCCGTCCACGCGAGGTCGTTGGCGGGATCGAACATGTACGCCGCCACCTCGGCCCGCGGCCGGTGCACGACTACCTCGGGCCGCACGTCCACGCTCATGGACGGAGGTTAGACCTGCTAGAGCGCGAGCGCTCCCTCGATCCGGGCCACCATCGCGTCCTCGGAGTCCACGACCACGCCGTCGGCCTCCGCCACCTCGCGGCAGATCGCCAGCACGGCGCGCGGGAAGTCGGCCGCGTCCTCCGGCGAGCGGGCCGTGAGGGTCTTCATCGAGGAGCGCAGCGCCTCCAGGACGACCGGCTCGATCTCCTCGTCGGTACCGGCGGGCACGGACGGACGAGCCGCGCCCAGGACACCGCGCAGGTCCGGCGACAGGTTCGCGAGAGCACGCAGGCCGGCGAACCGCTCCTCCAGCACGGGGCCGGGGTCGGCGTGGGAGACCAGCAGCATCGCGCCGTACACGGCGGTGCGCAGCGTGCGGCTCTCCTCGTCGGTGTAAAAGATCATGGGTCCCACTCTAAGTCGTCGGGTCAGGCGGTCTCGGAGGTGCTGATATGAGGACTCCCGACCAGGTCGGCGGTTGCGTCGCGCGAGGGTGAAATGCCTCGAAAACGCATGTGACGGACGTCTACGCCGGCTCGGGCGAACAAAGTGCGCCGTCCGTGCGTTGAGATGGATTGACCGCAGTGATTCTGGAGGATGGACGAATGACGACGACCGCGGCACGCCCCCGCATCACGGTACGGCGGGTGGTATTCACGCTCGTCCTCCTCACGGTCACCACGCTGCTTTTCTGGGTGCCGTTCGAAGGCCTGTTCGCGGCAAGCGCGGAATGGCCAGACCCGGTCCGCCCGATCGCCGCGATCCTCTTCGCCGGCGCGGCCGTCAGCATGATCGTGCTGTTCACCCGGCGACACAGCGACCGGGCCGCGCGGATCTCCCAGTTCCTGCTCGGGTTCGTGTGGATCGCGTTCGTCTGGACGCTGATCTCCGACGTGCTCAGGCTCGCCCTGGCCCTCGGCGGCGTCGAGAACCCGTTGCGCTCCCGGCTGATCGCGGTCCTGCTCGCCGTCCTCATCGTCACCGTCACGGTCTACGGCGTCTACGAGGCCATGCGCGTGCCGCGGATCAAGCGCCAGGACGTCACCATCCCCCGTCTCGACCCGGCGTTCGACGGCCTGACCATCGCCGTCATCACCGACACCCACTACGGCGCGATCAACCGCGCCAAGTGGTCCAAGGGCATGGTCGACGCGGTCAACGAGCTCAACGCCGACGTCGCCGTGCACGTCGGTGACATCGCCGACGGCACCGCCGAGCAGCGCCTCGAACAGGCCACCCCGCTCGGCGACGTGAACACGAAGCACCGCTTCTACATCACCGGCAACCACGAGTACTACTCGAACGCGCAGGGCTGGATCGACCTGATGACGCGCCTCGGCTGGAAGGCGCTGCACAACGAGCACGAGACGCTGGAACGCGGCGGCGCCCGCCTGGTGTTCGCGGGCATCGACGACATCACCGCCGACCACTCCGGCGAACCCGGCCACGCCGCCGACCTCGCGCTCGCGTTGCGCGGCGCCGACTCCGCCGCGCCGGTCGTGCTGCTCGCGCACCAGCCGTCGGAGATCCGCAAGGCCGTCGAGGCGGGCGTCGACCTGCAGCTGTCCGGGCACACGCACGGCGGGCAGATCTGGCCGTTCCACTACCTGGTGCGGCTGCAGCAGCCGGTGGTCGCCGGCCTGAGCAGGCACAGCGACCGCACCCAGCTCTACACCAGCCGCGGCGCCGGCTTCTGGGGCCCGCCGATGCGCGTGTTCGCCCCCAGCGAGATCAGTTTGCTGACGCTCAAAGCCGGCTGAGGTGGCCTGAGTCGTTGAACCTGAACTGTGCTGACTTTGAAGACCGGCTCACGCTAAAGCCCGTTGAGGTGCCCTGAGTCGTTGAACCTGACCAGTTTGGGCGGCGTTTTCGCCGTGTAGCGGATGACGGTGAGCGCGGCGTTGTCGTGGTTCAGCGTCAGCCACCGTTCGGGCGGCGCGTCCAGCGCGTCCCGCACCAGCCAGCTGATCAGGAACGCGTGCGTCACCACCAGCACCGGGCCGTCGCCGGGGCGCGCGAACCGCGTCTCGGCCTCGTGCGCCAGCGCCGGGCCACGGGTGCGTTCCGACTCGGGGAACTGGTCGAAGAACTCGTCGTGGTCGGGAACGAAATGCGGCACGAAGTCGTCGGCCGCCGCCTCGACCCGGCAGGGCACCTTCAGGACCTCGGCGATGATCGACGCGGTTTCGGCGGCACGCGGCAACGGACCGTGGTGCACCGCCGCGAAACCCGTTCCCCGCAACCGTTCCGCGAGCAGCTCGGACTGCCTGCGGCCGCGTGCGGTCAACCTCGATTCGTCCTTCGTCGCCTCGCCGTGCCGGACCAGGTGCAGATCTCTCGTCACGCCGTGCAGTCTGCCTTGATGGCACTAGCGGCGTGATGGGCGTAGGTCGGTCCGGAGTTGTTCCAGTCCTGACCTCGGGTGAGCAGCTGCACGGTGAGGTTTCCGCTGGACTTGAACTTGCCCGCGTTGACCCACTGGCCGCGCTTGTCGACCTGCTTGATCGCGAACGACGCCATCGGGGTGCCGTCGACGCCGTTGCGGTCGAAGACGTAGTACACGGTCGGGTTACCCCCGACCTCCTCGAGGTTGCCGTTTGGGATGAACACGGAGACGTCGCACGTGCCGGACACGGTGAAAGTCCACTGGCCGTAGGCGGAGGCGTCGTCGCGGCGCGCGTCGCCGGACATCGGGATCGACACGAACGCCGTGCCGCACTTGCCGTCGCCGTGGTCGACCCAGCCCTTGCGGCCGTCGCGGTACAGGCCGACGTTGCTGTAGCCACCGCAGCCGGGGCCCATGGTCAGCGACTTGCCGCCGGTGACCGCCCGGTTGCCGGTGTCGTTGCCGACCGGCGGCGGGGGCACGGTCTGCGTCGCCGTCGGGATCAGGCCCAGTGCCGAGGACGCGAGCGTCGGGTTCATGCCGTTCGACGCCGACTCCTCCGGCAGCTCCTCCGGCGGGGTGATCAGACCGGGCACGTAACTGTGCGAGGGCGACGCCACGTCCGTGCCGCCGTCGCCCGAACCACCGCTGAGCGTCACGATGACGATCCCCGAGAGAGCCAGGAGCGCGGCCACGGCGGCGATCACGGCGACACGCCGGTTGAGCGGGTGACTCGTCGGCGGTTTCTCCTCCTGCGGCGGCAGATCACCGGCGGCGGCCCAGCGTTCGCGGCCCCTGGCGCGGGCAGCCTCCATCAACGCTGGGTCGGGCGCCAGATGACGCTCGGTCGGTTCGTCGGAGAACTCGGTGGGCACGGAGCGCAGTGTGCCAGGACCAGACGGTCACCCGAACGTGTGGCTCATTCACGAACGGGTCGTTTGAGCTCAATTCAACGCACGCTGTGTTGACGGTTAACCCGTTTCGTCTACGTTCCGTCACAACCGCTGGTCCGGACGGATTCACTTTCCTGACTCGTGAGTCAAGCTAAGGACCGTCCCGCACCTGCGCACACCACGGTCACCAGACCGAAAAAACCGGATCTCGTCTCGGCACGCGGGTCACAGTCGGGAAACACCTGCAGCACACGTTGGTCTCATGGCGTTTCAGGGCAACAAAAACGGTTCAGGAGGGCCGACCTCCTCGCGGACCGGCCGCGACGCGCCTAGGGTGCCCGCCATGTCTTCAGGTAGACAGGTCGTCGTGCTGCTGGCCGTCCTCGTGGCGGGTTGCGGCACGGCCGTCACCGGAAACCCCGTCGCCGCACCGCAGTCGCCCACGACCTCCGCATCGCAGACCGTGAGCGTCGTGACGACGACACCTCCGCCGAGCAGCAGCACCGCTCCCCCGCCGCCCGCTCCCCCGCCTCCGCCTCCTCCCGCGAAGTTCGGCAACCCCGGCGGTGCCGCCGTGCCACCGGAGGCCGCCGCCGAGGACACCTCCAAACCCACCCGCGTGATCGGCACCGGCGCGCCCGCCGGCTGCACCTCGCAGGCCGTCGTCGACGCGGTCGCCGCCGGCGGGGTCATCACCTTCAACTGCGGGCCGAACCCGCTCACCATTCCCATGGCCGCGACCGCGAAGGTCCGCGCGAAGGTCGTCCTCGACGGCGGCGGCCGGATCACGTTGAGCGGCCAGGGCCGGCGCCGGGTGCTCGATCAGGACGGAGGCGGGCTGGTGGTCCAGAACATCACCCTCGCCGACGGCAACTCGACCGGCGACACGAGCGACGGCGGAGGCGGCGGCGCCGTGATCGTGCGCGGCGGCAACCTGAAGGTCGTGAACTCCCGGTTCGCGAACAACAAGTGCGACGCCAACGGGCCCGACCTCGGTGGCGCCGCGATCCGCGTGGTCGACCGGCCCAGCACCGCACCCGTCTACATCACCAGCAGCACCTTCGACGGCGGTGTGTGCTCCAACGGTGGTGCGTTGAGCAGCATCGCCACGAACTGGGTGGTGCTCAACTGCCTGATGAAGGGCAACAAGGCCATCGGCCGTGGCGCCAACCCGGCGCGCGACGGCACGCCGGGCGGCGGTAGCGGTGGCGCGATCTACAACGACGGCAACACGTTCACGCTGCGGGTCGCCGGGTCGCTGATCGAGGACAACCAGGCCAACGAGGGCGGCGGCGCCGTGTTCTTCGTCAGCAACGACAAGTCGGGCTCGATGTCCGTCGAGGGTTCCACGTTGCGCCGCAACCCGAGCCTCGGGTTCGAAACCATCAAGGGGATCTTCTACCTCGGCGCGGGCGAGAAGCCGAAGGTCACCGCCTCGACGATCCAGTGAGCCTGCCGACCACCAGCAACAAGGCCAGCCCGAACACACACATCGTGAAGCTGAAGCCGTAGACCCAGCGGAAACCCAGCTCCTGGGAGAGACCGAGCAACGCGCCCGCGATCATGCTGCCGACGATCTGGGTGTTGCTGAACATCGTCGTGGCGTGGCCGGGACGGCCGGGGTCGAGGCTCTGGAAGTAGGTGATGCCCACACCCATGACCAACGAGATGACGGTGGCGTGCAGCAGCTGCGCGGCCATCACCTGCCAGACGGAGTCCGTGAACACCATCAGGCTGTGGTAGCTCAACGAGATCACGGCGCCGATGAGGATGAGCTTGTGCTGCGACATCCGGTTCGCCAGCGACCCGAACCACAGCATCATCGGGATCTCCAGCGCCGCGCACAGACCCATCGCGAGCCCGGCGTCACCGGCGGTGCCCTGCAGTTCGGTGGTGACGAACAGGGGCAGGCCGCTCACCGCGAGCGCGACGGAGCCCTGCATGAAGGTGAACGCGACGGAGACGACCGCCATGTTGCCGCGCGCCGGTCCGGCCACCTCTTCTTGTGCTGGTTCTTCGGGTTCCGCGGCCGGCACGGGCAGTGTGAGGGCGAGTACCGCGACACCGAGTTGAAGGACGGCGGTGGACCCGAACAAGCCCACCCAGCCGGTCTTGGCGACGAGCAACGCGGCCACCGGCGGTCCGGCGACCCACGCGACCGACAGCAGCGTGCGCAGAACGCTGACGACCATCGACGGTCCTTGTGAGACCTGACGGCCGTATGCGAAGAGCTGTGGCAACAACGACGACGTGATCGCCACGAAGACAACGGACGTGCCGAGCAAGAACCAGTAGTCGCGCAGCACGGCGAACAGGCTGTAGCCGATCGCGCCGGCCACACCGCCGGCGGCGAGCATGTACCGGCGTTGCACCCGGCCGTCGGACAGCTTGCCCATGATCGTGCTGGCCACGACCGACGCGAGCGGGCTCGCGATCAGGAAGAAGCCGAGCTGGAACGGCGTGACCTTGACCTCGGTCGTGAGGAAGAGCGAGCCGAACGGTAGAGCGAACGCCATCGAGAGCCCGGACACGACGCTGATGACGGAGAGTTGGAGGAACGTACGGGACAGGAGCGGCGAGGATCTTCTCTCGCTGAGGACCGTCACCCAGCCATCGTGCGCGTTGATCCGTGAATCAGGAAACTAGATATCCCAGGATGCGGGCAACATATCACACGATGACGATCGCACCGCCTCTGCGGTGATCTGCACCACCACTGAGCAGGCCGGATCCGGTCATTTCGACCACCTGGCAACCACCGAAGAACATGTTCGGCGCGCGGAATCGGGTGACCGGGAGTTCGCTTTCCGGTCGAATTCCCGGTTCGACGTGGAGGTGGTCTCCGCTGAGGTGCATCCGGGGCGCGTCGACGGCGTCCTGGGCGGGCATGCCGCGGTCGAGGACGTTCACGAGCACCTGCAGGATCGCGCCGCAGATCCGGCTCGACCCGGCGCTGCCGAGCACGAGCTGGGTGTGGCCGCGGTGGGTGACGACGGTCGGCGACATCATCGACGGCAGCCGGTCGCCGGGCGCGTGGCTGAAGAACCCGTCCGGTGACAGGTCCTCCTCCCCCATCATGTTGTTGAGGTGCACGCCGGCGATCGAGATGCCCGAGTTCGCGCCGTTCGTGGTGGTGACCGCGCAGGCCGTGCCGTCGGCGTCGAGCACCGAGATGTGCGTGGTGGAGCCGAGCCGGTTCAGGTGCGCCTTCGGGGTGGCCAGCGCACGGATGAGGTCCTGCTGCGACGGGTTGTCCGGCAACGCTTCCAGCATCTGCGTGAGCAACGCACCGCCCGCCGCGGGTGGTGGGTTCGTGTGGATGTCACGGCCGCGATGCCGCACGTGCAGCGGCTCGCGTTCGATCACTTCGTAAGCCGCGAGATCCGCTCGGCTGAGGTCACCGCCGTGCGCGCTGATCGTGTCGGCGATGGCGGCCGCGATGTCGCCGGTGTAGAAGGGCTCCGCGCCGTCACGGCCGAGCCGTTCGAGGGCGTCCGCGAGCTCGGGCTGGACGAGGAGTTCGCCTTCCGCGAAGGCGTTGAGGCCCGCGCTCCGGGCGAGCGGCAGCAGCAGTGACGTCACGTACGCCTGGTACTGGTTCACCCGATGGCCCTCACGGGCGTGCGTCACCGCGACGGCCACGAGTTCTTCGAGTGGCGCCCGGCCGTAAGTGGCGGCCTTCGCGGCACCGGCGGGCATGCCGAACGCGGCGACCGACGACGGTCCCACGTGGAATTCCTGCTGCGCGTCACCGAAGTGGACGGTGATGGGGTCGAGCGGCGCCCTCGCGCCCGTCCTGCCGCGTCCCGGCGCCTCGGCCGAGAAGTCCAGCAGCACAGGGGATTCACCGGCCGGCGCGATCATCATGTACCCGGCGGCACCCAGGCCGGTGAGCAGCGGTTCGGTGACGCAGGACGTCAGCATCGCCGCGACGGCGGCGTCGACCGCGTTTCCTCCGGCGCGCAGCATCGCCGCGCCCGCCTGGGCGGTGAGCGGGTGGCCCGCCGCGATCGCGCCTCGCACCGTTGACCTCCGGGATTTTTCCTCTTCGGGAAAAGTGAAGGCAGACAACGGTAGACCTGCGGGCGATCAGCGGGCCACCCGGCCCCACGTCCTACTTCTTGGTCGCGGTGTAGTTCCGGAAGTTGATGTACGTGTCGAGGATGTCCGACGAGGCGCTCTCGACCGAGCGGTAGATGCCCCACTTCGGCCGGATGTAGTCACCCTCGTCCGGGATCCGCACACCGGAACGCTTGCCCTGCACCGCGATCGGCGCGTTCGCCCCCGTGCCGTTGCGCAGCACGAACCCGACCGTGCCACTGGCGCCGGGCGTGATCGTCCACTCGACGGTGACCCACTTGTCGCGCAACGGGGCCAGGTTGGTCGAGGCGATGTCCGGCGCACCGGACGTGCTGAACGCGCGCGCTCGGATCGTTTCGGTGCTACCGCTGCGACTCAACGACAGGGTGGTCCACGGTCCGCCGTTGGTCTTGGGCGTCTTGGTTTGGAAGATGTGCGTGAACTTGCTCGTGCCGTGCAGGGATGACGGCATGTACATCTCGTACGAGATGACCCAGGTCTCGCCGTTCTTGAGCTTGAGGGCGCTGCCGTTGGTGACCATGCCCTTGGACTCGGTGCGCTGCCGGTCACCGCCACCGGTCGTGTCGCGGTCGTTCTTCCAGATGTTGAACCGGTAGTGGTCGCCCTCGACGACGATGTACTTGCCCTTGCGTTCGGGGAACTTGTTGCCTCGGTCGACCTCAATGCCCTCGAACGCCTTGAGGCCGTCGGTCCCTGGGTTGGGGCTCCACGCGGGTGCCGCGTGCGCGGGACTGACGGTGACGAACATCAGGGCGGCGGCTGCGAGTGCCGCTCTGCGGGTGATGCGCGATTCCATCGTTCGGTGTCCTTCCTGGCGGCGATTCGACAGGGGAACACTGCACGAAGGTAGGAGGTCTCGACCTACGGTGTCAACTAAAGTGACATGGAATGACCGGATTTGACTCGATTCATCGGAGCTTGAGCGCACGCTGCGGCGGAGATCAAGGTTGAGGTGCCGGGCAAAACGGGTAATTCGACAGCCATGGAGTGGATCACGCGGCTGATGGAGGCGCTGGGCTCACCCGGCGCGGGACTGGCGGTGGCGCTGGAGAACGTGTTCCCGCCGGTGCCGAGCGAGGTGATCCTGCCGCTGGCCGGGTTCACCGCGGGCCAGGGCAAGATCTCGCTGATCGCCGCGATCCTGTGGACCACCGCGGGTTCGGTCGCCGGCGCGCTGGTGCTCTACGGCCTGGGCGCGTGGCTCGGCCTGGAGCGGTTGCGCAGGCTCGCGGACAAGATCCCGTTCGTCACCGTGTCCGATGTGGACAAGTCCGACGCGTGGTTCGACCAGCACGGCACCAAAGCCGTGTTCATCGGACGGATGGTGCCGGTCGTGCGGAGCCTGATCTCCATCCCCGCCGGGGTGTCCGGCATGCCGATCCTGAAGTTCACCCTCTACACCGCGGCGGGCAGTCTCGTCTGGAACAGCGCGCTGATCCTCGCCGGGTACGCGCTCGGCGAGAACTACGAACTGGTCGACCGCTACCTGGGGTGGGTGTCGACGGCGGTGCTGGCCGCGCTCGCCATCGCCATCGGCTGGTTCGTGATCTCGCGCGTCAAGGCACGCCGTTCGTAGACCACCGACGCCGCCGCGATCGCCAAGCCGGCCAACGACAACCCGACGCCTACCCACGCCGTGGACGTGTAGCCCCAGCCCGCCGCGATCGCCAGACCACCGAGCCACGCGCCCGCGCCGTTGGCGACGTTGAGCGAGGAGTGGTTGGACGAGGACGCGAGCGAAGGCGCGTCCGGAGAGGCGTCCATCAGCCTGATCTGCAGGGCGGCCGCCAGGATCTGGATGACGAACCCGAGCAGGAACAGGAAGACGAACATGAACGCCGGGATCGACGCGGTCAGCCCGAACAGCACCAGGATCACGCAGACCGCGACCAGGCCGCCGAACACCGACCCCATCGGGGACCGGTCCACGAACCGCCCGCCGAACGTCGCACCGAGCGTCATGCCGAGCCCGAACACCGCGAGCATCCACGGCACCACGCTCGCCGGCAGCCCTGCTACCTCGGTGGTCAGCGGGGCGACGTAGGAGTAGACGGCGAACATGCCGCCGAAGCCGATCATGCCGGTGAAGATCGCGAACCAGACCGTCGGCCGCCGGAACGCGCGGACCTCGCCCTTCATCGACGCACCCTCGACCGTCGGCACCCGCGGCACCCAGGCCGCGATCGCCCCGGCCGTGATCACGGCGATCACCGCGACCGCGAAGTACGCCGTGCGCCAGCCGATCTGCTGACCGGCCGCCGTCGCGAGCGGTACGCCCACGAGGTTCGCCACGGTCAGTCCGACCATCACGCGCGCGACCGCCGTCCCCCGCCGTTCAGGAGCAACGAGCGTGGCGGCGACGACCGCCGCGATGCCGAAGAACGCGCCGTGCGGCAACCCGGCGACGAACCGGGCAACGAGCAGAAGAGTCTTGTCCTGAGCGGCGGCCGACAGCCCGTTGCCGAGCGCCACCGCGAGCATCAGGCCGATCAGCATGCCCTTGCGCGGCAGCTTGGCGCCGAGCACCGCGATCAACGGCGCACCGACGACGACACCGGCGGCGTAGAGGCTGATCGCGTGGCCGGCCTCGTAGTCGGGGATCTTGAAGGTCTCCGCGATCTGGGGCAGCAGCCCCATCGTCGCGAACTCGGTCGTACCGATGCCGAACCCGCCGAGCGCGAGCGCGGTCATCGCGCGGGTGGTGTTCACTGAAACGATTTTACGGTCTTTCTGACGCGCTTCAGAAGCCCTGGAGCGGTGCCTCTGCTCACACGCTCCAACGAGATGAGGGGAGCTTTCATCAACCTGAGGTTGATGAAAGCTCCCCTCATCGAGGACTTGCTCAGATCCGCGGGACCTCGACGATGGTCCGCCCGTTCAGCGGCTGCGTCGCACGGGCGTTGCCCGCCGTGAACATCCCCTTGAAGCGCGCGATCGTCGCGGCCGACACGTGCTGCTCACAGGTCAGGTACCACTCGACGCCCTCGGTGAACGGCGCCGTGGTGAGCGAACCGGTGTAGTGCAGCGTGTCATGACTGGCCGGCAGCAACCGGTTGAGGTCGATCGGCTCGATCTCCACCGGCTCACCGCACTCCGGCGAGAGCTTCGCCAGGACGTCGTCGACGACCGAGTGGGAGCCGACGACCAGCGGCACGCCGACCACCAGCAACTTGCCTTCCGCACTGCGGTGCACGAGGTGCATCTCGAGCGGCGTGTTGCGGCCGCCGAACTGGTGCTCCGACGGCGTGTGGAAGTGGAACTGCACCAGGTCGTACCGGGTGCCCGCGACGGTGACGTGGCCAGCTCCCGGCTGGACCTCCGCCTCCTCGGTCTCCTCGTGGTTGCGGGTGGCGCAACCGTTCGGGTCTGCCGCGTCCTTGCGGATGTACTTCAGTTCAAGCGCGGAGCTCCCGTAGGTGACGTCCAGCTTCGGCGCGTGCGGATCCAACCGGATCGCGCCGGGCGTGACGTTCACGGGGCTCTGCTTCGGTGTCCCCGACTCAGCCGTGCCGACCGCGACGAACGACGCGGCGATCACGAGCGGAAGTAAAGCCGGAAGGGACCGTCTTAGGTTCATTGCGCCACTTTTCACCCGATCGAGTGAAAAGAACATTCAAGTGTGGCCACGCTCTCACCGATCCGGAATTCAATTCGATAACGAACCGGTCAGACAGCGCCACTACGACCCATGCGCGCAGGTCACAGCATCAGTCAACAGCGAGGCCGAGAACCGCGCGGCGAGCACGCACGAATTGAGACAACACCCTACTTTCGGCGGGTAAATTGGTGAACGAAGTCGTTCTTTATCTAGATTGTCCGATTCGTTCTTCTTTACCGCAATGCGAATTGAGCGACCTCGCGGCACGCGAATCGCGACGAGCGTGCGGCAGGATTGGCAGATGCCTCTCGCCGAACTCATCGCGAAGCACGACGTCCCCGGCGCGCAGGTCGCCGTGCTGGCCGGCGGGGAGATCCGCGACGAGGCCGCGGGGCAGCACGCCGACACCGGGACCACCACCGAGTCGGGGTTCCGGATCGGCTCGATCACCAAGATCTGGACCGCCACCCTGATCCACCGGCTGGTCACCGAAGGCCTGCTCGACCTCGACCGCCCCGTCAGCGGATACCTGCCGGGGTTCCGGCTGCGCGACCGGGCCGCCGACTCCCTGACGGCCCGTCACCTGCTCACCCACACCGGCGGTCTCGACAGCAATCACTTCACCGGCACCAGGACCATCGAGGAGTTCGTCGCCGCGCTCGCCGACGCGGACCACTGGTTCCCGCCGGGCGAGGTGTTCTCGTACTCCAACAGCGGGTTCGTGGTGCTCGCCAGGCTGGTGGAGGTGTTGCGCGGCAAGCCGTTCGACGACGTGCTGCACGCGGAGCTGGTCACGCCGCTCGGCCTGCGGACCGTCTCGACGTGCGTCGCCGCACCCGGCAGCGCACACCTCGTGATGAGCGCCCGCGACCTGCTGGAGTTCGTCCGCCTGCACCTGACCGACCCGGCCCTCGCCGCGCTGCGGGAACCCCAGCTCGACGACATCCCGGACTTCGGCGACGGCATCACCGCCTGGGGACTCGGCTGGATGCGCTACCCCGGCGGCATCGTCGGCCACACCGGCGTCTCCAAGGGACAGAAGAGCTTCCTGCGCGTCGACCCGTCCACCGGACTGGCGGTGGCCGTCCTGACCAACAGTGCGAACGGCGCCCCGCTGGCCCACGAGGTCTTCACCGCGGCGGGCATCGGGTCCACCCCACCACCGTTGCCGCCGACGAACCCCGCCCAGGTCGACGACTGGATGTGCGGCACCTACCGCAACACGCTGTACGACATCACCCTCGCCACCGACGACGGCCGCACGTTCCTGACCTACGAGCCGCGCACGGAGTTGTTCCACCGCAAGGACCGCGTCGAGGTCGTCCGCCACGGCGACCACACGATCATCACCGCCGAACCGAAGCCGGACGGCCACCACGTCATGGAACTGGTCGGATCCGACGAACGCGGTCGCGCCAACTTCCTGCACAACGGCGCCGCCGCGTGGAGGATTGCCTGATGGTCACCGTCGCCGACATCCGCGCCGTGGCGCTGTCGCTGCCGCGCACCACCGAACACCTCATCCGCGACCGCGTGAAGTTCCGCGTGGGCCAGATCGTCTACGCGGCCCTGTCCCGCGACGAAACCGTGCTGGGCTTCGGTTATCCGCGCGAGGAACGGGAAGCGCTGGTCGCGAGCGACCCGGTGAAGTTCGCCTTCCCGAGCCAGTCCGACATGCGGTTCCAGTGGGTGCACGCCTCGATGGCCGAATTGGACGTCGAGGAGATGACCGAGCTCGTCATCGGTGCCTGGGTCATGTGCGTGCCCAAGAAGGTCATCCGCGCGCGCCTCGGCGAGGACTACATTTAGTCAACACTGAAACCACTAAGCACACTATCACTCAGCGCACAGACAACCGATCCCGCGCTCGATCCACTCCTGCCCGGCCCACTCGGGATGCCTGTCGATCAGCACCGCACGCACCTCGGCCACGATCTCCGCGAGCTCCATCGCCGAGTCGCGCCGCCGCCACGTCTCGTCCCGCAACTCGCGCAGGTAGTCCCGCACGCCCTCCAGCACGTCCACCCCACCGGTCGTCCCGTGGCCGGGCACGACCACGCGGGGCGCCGCGGCGATCAACCGGTCCATCACCTCGATCCACGCGAGACCGGACACGTCGGTGTCGTGCGGCGGGAACCACGGGAAGATCGCGAACTGCCCGGTCTCGGCCAGGTCGCCGGTGAACAGCACGCCGGCGTCCGGCACCTCGACCACCTGGTCCCCCGACGTGTGCCCGCGCCCGGTCGGCCGCAGCACCACCGTCCGGCCACCGAGATCGAGCGCGTGCACCCCGTCGAACACCTCGTCCGGCACCGGCACCTCGGTCTCGGCGAGCCGTTCGGCGATCGCGCCGCCGAACCCGCGGAACATCTCCAGGTAGCCGGTTCCCTTGCGCCGCAAGTCTTCCGCCTGCGCACGGTTGACCACGTACGAGCCGTCGAACACGGACGCGCCGAACGCGTGTTCCGGGTGGAAGTGCGTTGTCGTCAGGTAGATCCGCCGTCCGCGCGCGACTTCCGACGCGAACTCGGCGACCGCGGCCGCGTTGGCGACACCGAGTCCCGTGTCCACGACGAGGACGGCTTCCGTGCCGCTGATGACGCCGATGTTGGGCACGAGACCGACGTGGTCGTTCGGGATCACCAGGACGTCGGACGCGACGTCGACGGCGCCGGAAACCTGGACGACGGGGTCTGGGAGGTTCATGCTCCCACTCCACCGCCGCCCCCGGCCCCGAGTCCAAGACCGGCTCGGTACAGCCGATACCGAGCGAGTATCGTGCCTGATCATGGAGCTGCGGACGCTGCGCTACTTCGTCGCGGTCGCCGAGGAGCTGCACTTCGGCCGGGCCGCGCACCGCTTGCACATGAGCCAGCCACCGCTCAGCCGGGCGATCAAACACCTCGAGAACGATCTCGGCACCACGCTGCTGCACCGCTCGCCCGCCGGCGTCACGCTCACCGAGGCCGGCCGCACGCTGCTCGACGAGGCACGGGCCCTGCTCGACCACGCCGACCGCGTCCGCGCCAAGCTCACCCGCACGACCATCACCGTCGGCCTGCTCGGCGACCACGGCGCGGCCAAGGTCGCCGCCGCGTTCCGCGAGCAGCGGCCGGACGTCGAGATCCACATCCGCGGGACCGACCTGACCGACCCCACCTGCGGCCTGCGCACCAACCAGGTCGACGTCGCCCTGACGCGCGGCCCGTTCGACAAATCCGGCCTGAAAACCCTGATCCTGCGCCTGGACCCGGTCGGTGCGGTCCTTCGAAAAGACGACCCGCTCGCCCAGCGCGAGCACCTGAGCACCGCCGACCTCGCCGGCCGCGACTGGTTCCAGTTCCCCGCGGGCACCGACGAGATCTGGCAGAACTACTGGAACGGCGGCGAACCCCGCCGCGGCCCCGTCGTCCGCGCGGTTCAGGAGTGCGTGCAATCCGTGCTGTGGAACGGAACCGTGGGCCTGGCCCCGCTCGGTCACGACCTCGGCGAGGTGACAGTGGTGCCGCTGCGGGACATGCCGCCCAGCCCGGTGGTGATCGCGTGGACCAGGGACGACCCGCTCACCAGAGCGTTCGTCGAGGCCGCGATCAAGGCGTACGGCTAGAAGTGGTCGTTCTCGGTCAGCTCGTGCTCCATCACATCAGCACGGGAGACGAGCAGGGTGAGCGGGCGCTCGAACTCCTCCCGGATGCTCAGCTCCTCCAGCGGCGCCACGTGCTTGAGCAGCGCGATGCCGTCCACGACCGCCGCACCACCGAGCTCCGGCGCACCGGCCAGCTCGAGGAAGCGGCGCAGGTCGACCTCGTCGGCGCGGCCGACGGGTGAGGAGATCTCCACCCACGCCTGGCCGTCGGTGTCGGGCAGGTGATGCACGGAGACCTGCTGCGTCCGGCCGCCCGCGGTGTCGAGCCGGAAGCGCAGCCACTCGTCGCTTTCCTCCAGCACCTCGTACCGGACCCGAACATAGTTGATCACTTCGGTCCACGACGTCACGCCAGGCTCCTGCCCTTCACACCGCTGCGGTTGGCCACACCGTAGCGCCGCAACCGAGCCGCCACGCCGAGAAACTCTCGAAGCGCGTCAATCGAGATCAGGACAGGTGAACGGACACCGCGTAGTCGCCGCCCCGGAACTCTTCCCGATCCCACGTCGCGAACCGCTCGGCCAGCTTCAGCCCAGCCCGTGCGCAGTGCTCGTCGTACTCCTCGACGGTGTAGCCGCGGTTCAGACTGAACCCGGCGATCAGGACTTTCCCGACGTGCCGGGCAACCCCCGCCACGAGCCTGTCCTGCGTACCGGGCTCGGTGAACAGCGGCACGTTGCCGGCCATGATCACGACGTCGAAGGTGCGGCGCAGATCGAGTTCGGCCAGGTCGGAACACACCCAGGTGATGCCGGGCGCGAGTTCGGCCGCGTGCGCGAGCATCGAGGTGTCCCGGTCCGCGCCGACGACCTCGATGCCGTGTTTCGCCAGCTCGATCGCGACCCGCCCGGTGCCGCACCCGGCGTCCAGCACGGTCTTCGGCTCGTACGCGCGCACGAAGGTCGCCTCGCCGTGCACGTCCATACCCGACTCGGCGAGCGAGTCGAACCTGCGCTGGTACTCAGCCCCGTTCCACACGGGGTGAAGCATAGATCCGAAGATCGGCGGATACCGGAGGAGTTGCAGCGCTGCCAAGGTCGAAGACATGACGCGCTTTCTGCTGGCAGTGGCGTTGCTCGTGGCGGCGGCCTCCCCCGCCCAGGCCGCACCGGCCCGCTGGGTCGGCACCTGGGCCTCCGCGCCCTCGTCGGCCTTGCCCGGCACCGACAACGGCCTTCCGAACTTCACGATCCGCAACATCGTGCACGTCAGCGCCGGCGGCAAGGAGATCCGCGTCCGGCTCTCCAACGCCTTCGGCCGCACCCCGACCCTGTTCGGCTCGGTGACCGTCGCCCGCGCGGCCGGCCCGGACACGCCGCTCGCGCTGCCCGGCACCATGCGCACGCTGACGTTCGGCGGCTCCCCGTCGATCACCGCCGCGCCCGGTGCCGACGTGATCAGCGACGGCGTGGCGCTGAACGTCCCCGCCGACTCCGACCTGCTGGTGAGCGTCTACACGCCGACGTCCGGCGGTCCGGTCACCCACCACAACCTGACCATGCAGAACTCGTACCTCACCCGCGACGGCAACCACGCGGCCGAGGAGTCCGCCGCCGCGTTCGGTGAACGCACCACCAAGTGGCACTACGTCTCGGGCGTCGACGTGCGCTCGTCGACGTTGAAGGGCAGCGTGGTCGCGCTGGGCGACTCGATCACCGACGGCGCCAACTCGACCTGGGGCGCGAACCTGCGCTGGCCCGACCAGCTCGCCGACCGGATCAACACCCGCCTGGGCGTGCTGAACGCGGGCATCAGCGGCAACCGGCTCCTGCTCGACGGCGGAGGAGCAGGCGTGAACGCGCAGGCCCGCCTGGACCGCGACGTGCTGACCCAGGCCGGCGTCCGCTCGGTCATCGTGTTCGAAGGCATCAACGACATCCAGCAGACCCCGCACGAGACCGACCCGGCCAAGATCATCGCGGCGCTGAAGCAGATCGCCCAGCGCTCGCACGACCGCGGTCTGCGGGTGATCGGCGCGACGATCACGCCGTTCAAGGGCTGGCGCAGCTACACCGAGGAACTCGAAGCGGTGCGGCAGGCCGTGAACTCCTACATCCGCACCAGCTCCGAGTTCGACGCGGTCGTGGACTTCGACCAGGTCATCCGCGATCCGGCCGACCCGCAGCGGATCAGGCCGGACTACGACCAGGGTGACCACCTGCACCCCGGTGACAAGGGGTTCGAGGCGATGGCGAAGGCGGTACGGATCGCCACGCTCTAGACCGTCAGAGGAAGATCGGAATCGGGTTCAGCTCGGTGTACGGAGTCGGGGCAGCGAGCCGGCCGAGCTGAACCGGCACGTCGAACAGCCGGCCGGGCGCGAAGCGGGTCCAGAACCCGCGCAGCCCCGGCACGATCACCTTCACCACGGGCAACCCGATGTCCGGCCGGGTCTGGTCGAGCACGAACACCTCCAGACCCGCCTTCTCCAGCCGTGCCTGAACGTCCAGCACGTCGGACAGCAGATCATCGGAGGCGGTGCACGAGTGGCGGACCGGCGCACCCACCGGCAGCAGGTGGGGCTGGTTCGCCGCGGTGGCCGTGGAGAACCAGAGCTGGAGGTCCGGGTCTTCCCAGTCGCCGCCCTCCACCACAGCGGGCATCATCTGGTTCATCTCGGTCAGCGCGCGACGCAACGCCAGCGCCGGGTCGAGGTGGGCGCCGAAGCCCAGCATGATGTCCTCGCGCTCACCGGAAACCTTCCTGGACAGTGCCACCACGACCGGCACGCCGAGGTCGGACGTCAGGTCGAGCGCCCACACCTCGCGGCCGAGTCCGGCGTGCACGGACCGCAGCGAGTCGATCCACGGGTCCCCGGCCAGGTCCACCGGTGGCTGCGCAGTCCGGTTGTACCACCACAACGCGACGGCATCACGCTCGACGAGCTCCAGCATTCCTTGCAGGACAGCGTCTTCCAGTGACGACCCGGCCGCGTTGCCGTTCGAGTCGGCCATCAGCCGCGCGTCCGCCGCGTCGAAGTAGAGCAGACCCGTTGGCAGCAACCGGTGTTCGCCCCGGGTCAACGACCACACCGGTGTCCAGTCGAGCTCGGCGTCGTCGTCGAACGGCGCGCAGACGTGCTGGAAGTCCGAGTGCGCGGCGTTCCAGGCCTCGCGATCAGCGAACTGACGCGGGTCGTACAGCTGCACGGTGTCCGGATGGATCGCCTGTGCGCCAAGCGAACGGTAACTGCCGCGCACGCGGGCCTCGTCACCGTCGGCGTACCCGCTGTGCCGTTCCAGCGCCTCGCACAACGCGCCCACCTCGGCGTCCAGGGCGGTGACGCCCTTCCCGCCGTTGTGGGAGCGCAGGGCCGAACGGAGGTGGGCCGCGCCGCGGTTGCCGAGGGCGAGGTTCGGACCGGACCGGAAGACGTTGAAGAACGCAGGGCCGCGATCGTCACGGACGATGTCCTTCACGACACCGGTCACTGGACTCACCAAATGCCGGTAGGTCGACAGCACCTCTTCCGGCGCAACGGAACGGTGTCCGCCGCCCGACGTGTGCGCCTTCGGGCGAGACGACAGCTCCACGGGACGCCAAGCCTTCTCGCTCATCAGGGACGGATCGCCGCAGGAACGGCACTGCGGGCGAGCGGTGACGGCATGGCGCCTGCCGGTGAGGTCGCGGCTGTCGAACATCCACATGGCCCGCTGACCGTCGTAGCGGTGACCGGCGACCCACTTGGCCGCCTCCAGAGCCACCAAATTCAGCGCGATCGCCTGCAGAGGCTCGAAAACCACAGGAGACCTCGGCACCGCGCCCGGCAGACCGAGGGCGGAACACACGTGGGCCTCGGCGGCCCGGTTCGCCCACAACCGATGCGAAAGACACCGGTAGCAAGGACCTGAGCCCGGCGTGAAGAACGGGCCGATGGACACCTTGGCACCGACCGGCTTGGCCAGCAGCCACGGACGGCCGGCAGCCCGCAGCTTCTCGTCCACCTCGGACAGACCGTCGACCAGGTAGTCGGACACCAGCACGACGGTCAGCGCGCCGTCGCCCTCGGCGATCGGCGGCAGCTCGGCGTCGACACCGAGGGTGATCACCTCGACGTCCGGTGTGCCGGCGGGTTCGACACCCAGCGCGTCCCAGTAGGCGGAGCCGGACGTGCGCGCACCGATGAGCCCCGCGTGCGCGAGCTGAGTCAGCAGACCGGCAGCCTGTTCGGGGGACGCGTCGAACTCGGCGCGCACCGCGGCGAGATCCCGGCTGCCGTCGAGCAGCGGGGCGAGCGCCTCGACGTGAGGGCCGCGCAACGCGGTGGTGTCCTCCTCGGAGAACACGTACACCGCGTCGCCCGGTACCACCTCGGCACGCAGGTGCCGCTTGAACCCGATGTGTCGCGACGTCACGCCGGAACGACGACGCGACAGACGCCGGTGTTGGCGACCCGGCAGGGACTGACGGACGGGTCGCCGAACGGCGCGATGCAGATGGAGAACGCGGCGTCGACGCGGGTCCAGGTGTCCCGCGTTTCCCCGCCGAAGCCGATGCCCGCGCCGTCGAACGTGTCGATCAGCAGTCCGGTCTCCCGGCTCGGTGCGACGCCGAAGACCTGCTCGAGCTCGGCCGTGAAGTCCTTCATGACGCTCTCCCCTCAGTCTCTGCTGGCCCCCACACCAAACTGTTCGGCGGTTGTCGCCGCAAGTGCGGAAGGGGCGCAGTTGACCGGCTAGTCCTGCGGTTCGCTCCAGCCCCGGCTGTTCTGCAGCAGGTTCATCACCGCGGCACGCAGCCGACCGAGGCTGAACGGCACCTGGATCGCCACGTCAGGGGCGTTCTCGACCTCCTCGATCATCGTCAGCAGCCGCAGCAACTCGGCGGGGCACGACTCGTCCTCGCGCCGGCCGAGCTCGGTGACCAGGTTCATCTGCGCCGACAACGCGGTGGTGTCGGTCCGGCCGTAGAGCTCACGGCTCAGTCGCACGATGGCGCGGTAGTCGTCGACCACGCGATCCGCCGCGTCTTCCTCAGCCAACTGGGCCTGGGCCAGCGCGAGGTCCAGCTGGCAGGTGATCGTGAGCGGATCCCGTTCTCCCAACGCCGATCTGGTGTCCTCGACCAACAGCACCAGCTCGGCGAGCGACTGTTCGGAACGGTGCCGCTGGCACCGCAGCAGCACGATGTTGCGGCGGGCGGCGAGCACCTCCGGATGCGTCTCGCCCAGGTGGCGCAGCCGCACGACCAGTGCGTGCCGGAAGATCGCCTCCGCGCGGTCGTGCTGACCGGACAGGGCGGAGAACCTGGCGACCACGCACGACAGCTTCGTCCCCAGCAGCTCCCAGTCCTCCGGCACGGGCAGCTTCGCCCGGTCGCGGTGAATCCACTCCACCACGAACTCGCAGTGCGGGCTCAGCACCGCCCACGTCGAGAGGTCCTCCTGCACCTCGGCGGACAGAAAGCTCGTGTAGCCGTCGAGCGTCGCGTAGCACAGCGCGAGGTAGGCCTGGAGGTCTCGCTGAACATCGGGCTGGTGCCGGTTCGCCTCGCGGATCACCGGGTGCAGCACCCAGCACTTCGTGGTGACCGACGAGGACCGCATGCCCCACACCGAAACCTGTTCGACCAGGCCGAAGTTCGTCAGGAACACGAAAGCGTGGATCAGGTCCATGCCCGTGATGCCCTTGAACAACGTCGAGCGGGTCAGGATCTCGGAGTTCGCCAGGTCGCACGGAATCGGGGCCTGCTCGAAACACGACAGCCAGCGCAGCAACGGGCGAGCCCACGGCATGCCGAGATCCGCCAGCAGGTCGAGCGACAACTCCCACGTCCGCGACAACAGCTCGCGCTCGGCCAGGCCGCTGCCGATCTCGTGCAACTGGTCGAGCTCCACGAACCGTTCGTGGAACACCAGCCGGTACTGCTCGAAGCTCTGCGGCAACGCCAGTCCGCCGGTGGTGGGCAGCGTGGGCACCGTGTTGAGGTAGCTCCCGGCCAGGCGGAGCGCGAGCGGCAGGTACCCCAGCGCACAGGCCAGTTCGCGGGCCTGCTCCGCCGTGCCGGAGCCGGGAGCCAGCGTCCGCAGCATCTCGACCGCGGCATCCGCGTGCAGGGTGCTCACCTGGTGCACCTCGGCGCAGCGGCTCCACTCCTTCGCCTTGCCGTTCCGGGTCGTCAGGACGACCGTGCCGGTGTCGTGCTGCAGCGCCGACCGCCACTGCGCCAGCACGCGCTGGTCGTCGGCGCCGTCGATGATCAGCGTCCAGCGTCCGGGGATCTCCGCCAGCACCCTCTTCAACAGGTTCGGCGCCGATCCCTCACCGCGCCACGCCCGCATGACCTCCTCGACGCGATGGTGCGGATCCGCGTCGTAGACGACCTCGCGCAACCCGGCCGACAGGCTGTACTCCGACGACCCGTCGACCCACCAGACGCGGGTGCGCGGGAACTCGCGGTCGAGCCGGTCCGCCAGCGCGAGCGCCACCGCCGTCTTGCCGCTGCCGCCCGTGCCGTGCAGGACGACCCGCGTGCCGTCCGCGCGCTGGGTCACTTCGACCAGCCGGGTCACCAGCTGTTCGCGGCCGAACACCTTGCCCGGCAGCAGATCCGTCGGTGCGATCGTCGACACCAGACCCGGCTGCGACCCGCCGTCCGGCACACCGTGGAAGTGCACGTCGCGGATCTCGCCGGCCTGCACGACGTTGCCGGCGCCGTCCACCTTGTTGGTCGTGGTACCGCGCTCCGGCGGCACTCCAACATTCACGCGGGCACTCCGTTGGACTCGGCGGAAGCCCGCACGCTAGCGGATCTACGACGTCACCCCAAAGGAGGAACCGACGGGGTTCGGTGAAGGTGATCGGCCGGGACTAATGGCCTCGGTCCGCTCGGCGCACGAAAATCACCGCTCACGGAACGCGGGCCAACCCGAGGCCTCCGTGGCCCTCGCCCGGCGGGCGAGAACCACGGCGCCTTCGGACTTTCGTTCCGAGACTCCTTGGTATTACCGGGATTCCACGCGAAAGGGAAGATCAGCCCTTCATCCAGAGGTACTGCAGGTGCACCTCCCACGGCTTCACGACGCGGTCGAGGAACATCAGGCTGTCCATCCGGCAGTTGCAGGCGTTGCCCTCGCGGTTGTTCTGCGGGTAGCTGCCGCCGATCTTGATCCCACGCGGATCGGTCGCCGACGCCAGGTCCGGCTCCGGTTCACCTTCGAGCTTCCACGGGTCACCGGCCACGACGTACTTGCCGGCCAGCGGCTTGCCGTTGCGGTACAGCACCATCGCGCCGGTGTCGAAGTCGAACGTGGCCGCCAGGAACACCCACTCGTTATGCGGCAACAACTTCTGCCAGTCCTCGGTGGCCGCGAACGTTTGCGACTCGCCTCCGTCGATCCGCCGGGCCAGCGCGACCAGCTTCAGTTCGCCGTCGACCTGGATCAGCTCCAGCAATGCGCGCACCGCGTGACCGTTGGAGTCACCGGACAGCACGCCCGCCAGGCCGATCGCGCCGTAGAAGTCGGCGGGGTTGGCCGAGTTGGAGTTCGGGGCAGGGTTCTGGCCCGTCATCTTCACCCAGCCCATGATCGACGTCTGCCGCACGCCGTTGAACGCCTTCAGCGACGGCACACCGGTTTCGCTGTACAGCCCCGCCTTCCAGTCGTCGTTGCCCGCGACCGTCGGGTTGATCTGCTTGAGCTGCACCGAGTTGCGGCTCCGCCGGAAGGCGCCGTCCCGGACGCGCATGTCGGCGCCGCCGTTGATCAGGGACAGCTGCGTGCCGGAGCGGCCGCTGTCCTGTTCTAACGCCAAGTTGGCGCGCACCGGGTGTTCGAAGTCGTAGTACGACACCAGGTTGCGGGACAGGGTGGGCAGCACGGTGCCGAACGTGGCCTGGGCAGGGGCAGCGAGGCCGAGGCACAGCAACCCGGTCACACCGAGGACGAACAGTCGTTTCATCACCGCACTCCCTTGCCCTGCACGCGCAGGTCGCGCAGCCGGCCGATGTTGTCGAAGGAGCCGAACCCGACGCGGCCCGACGAGAAGGTCTTGTCCACGGCCGTCATCAACGGGTACGGCGAACCGTCCACGTACACCGCGATCTCGCCCGAGTCCGCGCAATGCCTGACCCGCACGCGATGCCAGGCCGTGTCCGACACCGCCGGAGGGGCACCGACGGACCGCGTGGCGTCCCATTGGTGGTCGAGCCGAAGCCGGTCCGCGTTGTTGACCACGAAGATGCCGTTGTGCGGATAGATCTTGTTGTCCGACGACAGATGCGCGTAGTAGAACTCGGTGTCGGACCTGTACCCGAACACGATGATCACGTCCCGGTTCGACTCCGCCACCGGCGTGTCCAGCCGCACCCGCGCGTCCACCTGCACCGACGCGAACGCCGGGCCCTTCTTCAGCACGGCGTACTCGAACGGCCGGCGCGGGCCGGGACGGGCGACACCAGGTTGGGCCAGCACGACTTCACGGCCGGGGAACTGCCACAGCTCGGGCGTCACGGGCTCCCACGACCGGGCCGAGGTCGCCCCGCTCACGAAGTCGTGGCCGGAGCGGCAGGAGGCGAAGGTGCGCGCGCCCGTCACCTTCCAGATCTTGCCGTTCGCCTTGGCCAGCACGTAGAGCTCACCCTCGGCGTCCCGCCCGAAGCGCAGGTCGACCCGGTTGGGGTCGTTGACCAGAGCCTTCATCGTCGTCAGCCGGCCGTTGGCGTACACCATCATCTCGCGGGTGGTGGCCATCGGCTTGCCGGCACGCATCTCGCGTTCCTCGGCGTAGTAGATCAGGCCCTTCACGCCTTCGCCGTAGATGTACTTGCCGCGCAACGAAGGGATCTTCGAACCGCGGTAGACGAAGCCGCCCATCAATGCGTTGCCGCTGTCCGCGCACGGCCGTTGGGAAGAGAGCCGGTTGTGGTCGAACGCGGTGACGGGATAGGTGAAGCCGTACTTCGCGTCGTCGGCGGGCAGCGGGAACACGCCGCACGACGGGTCACCGCGGCGGTACGACCAGATGCCCTCGCGTTCGCTCCAGCCCAGGTTGGCGCCCTTGCGGACCTCGTAGACCGAGTCGACGGCCTTCTCGCCGATGTGGCCGAGGAACATCTTGTGCGAGCCGCCGGAGTCCCAGCTGAAGCGGTACGGGTCGCGCATGCCGTACGCGTAGATCTCGCCGAGCGCGCCTTCCTTGTGCACGAACGGGTTCGTGCGCGGGATGCCGTACTGGCCGTTGCCGCTGTTGCGGCCATCAGGGTCGATGCGCAGGATCTTTCCCTGCGGCAGCGCCAAGTCCTGCGGCAACGTCGTCGAGACGCCGATGCCGCCGTCGCCCGCCGCGAGGTACAGCAGGCCGTAGTCCTCGTTCCACCGGCGCGCGTTCGGGTTGAAGCCGATCTCCTGGAAGCCGTGGATGTACGACGCGTAGCCGACGCGCATGATCTCGCGGTGCGTGCCGGAGAACAGGTCGGCGCGCGGGTCGGCCGCGGTCCACTCGGTGATCACGCCGTGGACCACGTTGTCGACCGGCGAAGACCAGTCCGGCTTCTTCGTCGTGAGCGCGGAACCGGTTTCGGTGTGGACGGTGTAGAACTTGCCGTTGCGCTTGAAGTTCGGGTGGAACGCCACGAACCCGAAGCCACTGCCCAGGCCGCGGTGGTTGTGGAAGTCGGGGCCGACGGCCGCGCCCAGATCCAGGAACGCGTGCTGAACCCCGTTGTCCAGCAGGTAGAGCTTGCCGTTCATGTCCGGCACGAACAGCCGGCCCGACCCGTCCGGAATTTCGCCGAGGTAGTTGATCCTGTTGTACCGGCGCAGGCGTGCGTCCGTCGGTGGCGGAACCGGTTCCGACTTCGGCAGCTGCGCGACCTCGGTCAGTTCGAGGCCGATGCCGGACGCACCCGGCGTCGGCAACGGATCGGCGATCGGCGCATCGGACTGTGCCGATGCGATGGGCACGAACAACGCTGATAGCACGAATGTTGTGACAGCCAAACGAGAGAACCGTCTGTACATCCCCCACCACCCCGTGGGCCAGGCCGTGCCAGCACGGCAGCGGAAAGCGCTTTCCAATGCAGCGGCACCCGAAATCTACCTAGCTAATAGGGTGGTTACAACCCCTCACCTCCGCCCCTTGGCGACCCACTCGTACTGCCCGCGCACCTCGTCCGCCGTCACCGCGCGGTCCAGCAGCATCAGGCTGTCCAACCGGCAGTTGCACGCGTTGACCTCGCGGTTGTTCTGCGGATGACTGCCACCGATCTTGATCCCGCGCGGGTTCGCCGCGGACGTCAGATCGGGTTCGGGAGCGCCGATGATCTTCCACGGATCACCCTTGACCGCATAGGAACCCGGTACGGGCTTGCCGTCGACGTACAGGCCGATCGTGCCGTTGTCGAAGTCGAACGTGCCCGCGAGAAACACCCATTTGCCAGCTGGTATCAGCGTTTTCCAGTCTGCGCTGGACACCCAGTACTGCTTGTCGCTGCCGTCCACCCGGCGGCCGAGTGCGATCAGCCGCATCGCGCCGTCGTGGTTCTCCGTCTCCAGCAACGCCCGCGCGGCGTGACCGTCGGAATCTCCCGCGAGAATCCCCGCGAACCCGATCGCACCGTAGAAGTCACCGGTCCCGGACGAGTTCGAGTTGCGCGCGGGTGCCTCACCGGTGACCTTCACCCACGTCATGATCGACAGGCCGCGCGCCTTGCTGAACGCCTTCATCGACGCGACACCGCCGGAGTTGTAAACGCCGGCCTTCCAGTCGTCGTTGCTCTTGTTGTTCGGCCGCACCTGCTTGAGCTGCAACGATGTCGTCGATCCGGGGAACGCGCCGTCCGCCGTGCGCATCGCCGCACCACCGTTGACCAACGAGATCGGCGTGCGCGCGTCGGCCCGGCCGATGTCGTCCTCCTTCTTCGGATCACCGGCGACCGGGTGCTCGAAGTCGTAGTGGTTCACGACCGCCGAGGCGATGCCGGGAGAGACGTCGTCCGGCGAGGACAGCACGGTGGGTGCCGCTTTCCCGGTGATCCTGAGGTCCGCGATCCGGCCGATGTTGTCGAACGAACCGAACCCCACCCGTCCGGACTTCAGCACGGTGTTCGTGGCCGTCATCAACGGTTGTGAGGAACCGTCGACGTAAACCGCGATCACGCCCGTGTCGACGCAATGCGTGACGCGCACCCGGTGCCACTTCATGTCCGTGATGGCGGGCGCGGCACCGATCGAGCCGTTCCACTGGTCGTCGATGCGCAGCCGATCGGCGTTGTCGACGAGGAAGATCCCGTTGTGCGGGTAGATCTTGTTGTCCGACGACAGATGCACGTAGTAGAAACGCGTGTCCGACTGGTGGCCGAACACGATCACCACGTCCCGGTCCTTCTGCGAGACCGGCGTGTCCAGCCGCACCTGCGCGTCGACCGTCACGTTGCCGAACGCCGGCCCCTTGGTGACGACCGCGTACTCGTTTGGCCGCCGCGGACCGGGCCTCGCGGACCCAGCCTTGGAGAGCACGACCTCGTTGCCGGGGAACCGCCAGCGCGACGCCGTGACGGGCTTCCAGTCAGCGGCGGCGTTGACCCCGCTGACGACCTCGCTGCCGGACTCGCAGGCCTCCAAGGTCCCGATCGTCCCGGTGACCTTCCAGATCTTGCCGTTCGCCTTGGCCAGCACGTAGAGCTCACCGGCCGCGTCCGTGCCCAGCCGCAGGTCGACACGGCTCTTGCCGGTCAACGACTTCATCGTCGTGCGCCTGCCCGCCGAGTCGTACACCGCGAGCTCGAACGTCTTCGCGATCGGCGCGCCGGCCCGCATGTCCTTCTCTTCGGCGTAGTACAGCAGTCCCTTCACGCCCTCGCCGTAGACGTACTTGCCCTGCAACGCCGGAATCGCCGTGCCGCGGTACACGAAGCCGCCGATCAACGCGTTGCCGCTGTCCCCACAACCACCGTTGGGCCGGTTGTGGTCGAAGCCCGCGACCGGATAGGTGTAACCGAACTTCGCGTCGTCGACGGGCAACGGGTAGAGCTGGCACTTGGGATCGTTGCGGCGGTAGGTCAGGTGGCCTTCCCGTTGGCCCCAGCCGAGATTCGCGCCCGGCTTGACCTCGTAGACCGACTCGACGACCTTCTCACCGATGTGCCCCAGGAACATCCTGCCGTTGTCCCAGCTGAACCGGTAGGGGTCGCGCACACCGATCGCGTACAGCTCGGCCAGCGCGCCCGGCCTGCCCAGGAACGGGTTCGACGGCGGGATCCCGTACTTCCTGTTGCCGCTGTTGGATCCCGCCGGATCGATGCGCAGGATCTTGCCCTGCGGCACCTTCACGTCCTGCGGCACGTCCGAGCGGTAACCGATGCCGCCGTCCCCCACGGCCAGGTACAACAGGCCGTCCGGGCCGAAGCCGATCTCCTGGAAGCCGTGCAGGTACATCTCGAACCCGATGCGCAACAACTCCCGCCGGCTGCCCGCGAACGTCGCGGCTTTCGGGTTCGTCGCCGTCCACTCGGTGATCACGCCGTGCACCACCGCGTTCGACGACGACGGAAGATCCGGCTTGCGGTTCTTCAGCGCGTCCTTCGCCTCGGTGTGCGCGGTGTAGAACTTACCGTTGGTCGCGAACTGCGGGTGGAACGCCACGAACCCGAACCCGCTGCCGAGCCCCTGGTGGTTGTGGAAGTTCCCGCCGATCGTCGCGCGCACGTCGAGGTAGGCGCGCTGCCCGCTGCCGTCGCGGTTCAGCGTGTACAGCTTGCCGTTCATGTCCGGCACGAAGAACCTGCCGGAACCGTCCGGAATCTCGCCCAGGTAGTTGACCCGGTTGTACTGCTTGAGCCGGCTGTCACCGGCGGCCGGCGTGGTCGACGACTGCGGCAGCCGCGCGATCTCCTGCAGCTTCACCCCGACGCCGGACGGGGCGGGTGTGGGAAGCGGATCGGAGACGGGACCGGGCTGGGCCGCCGCCTGGGGCACCAGGGTGGCGGCCACCACGGCCAGCACGGCAAGGACCGAGAGCGATCGTCC
Organism: Lentzea alba; assembly: GCF_011067745.1. Classification (GTDB taxonomy): domain Bacteria; phylum Actinomycetota; class Actinomycetes; order Mycobacteriales; family Pseudonocardiaceae; genus Lentzea; species Lentzea alba. The sequence continues at coordinate 366,535 of NZ_JAAMPJ010000003.1, read as the reverse complement.
GGACATCGCACATCACCTCGTGGATCGGCTTGGGAAAGCGCTTACCACGCGGCGACTCACCCGAGACTACCCACGGGTGTCCCCGCTCACAAGACCGGATCAGTCATGTCCTGTCACGGCCCCCAGCAAGTCTCTGATGTGCGCCGTCGCCGCGGCGAACTCGGCCCTCGCCATCGTCGCGGAGTAGTCGCGCTCCGCCGGCAAGTCAACTTCGATGACCTCCTTGACCACCGCCGGCCGTTGCGTCAGCACGATCACCCGGTTCGCCAGGTACACCGACTCCGCGATCGAGTGCGTCACCAGCAGCACCGTCGTGCCGGTCTCCCGCCACACCCGGTGCAGCTCGACGTTCATCTGCTCCCGCGTCAACGCGTCGAGCGCGCCGAACGGTTCGTCCATCAGCAGCACGCGCGGCTGATGCAGCAGCGCGCGGCACAACGCCACCCGCTGCTGCATGCCACCGGACAACTCGTGCGGCAGGGCGTTCTCGAACCCCGCCAGCCCGGTCATCTCGATCAGCTCGTCGGCGCGCTTGCCCGCCTCAGCCGCGTTCATGCCCCGCATCTCGGCTTGCAACAGGATGTTCTTCCTGGCCGACCGCCACTCCAGCAACGCCGCCCGCTGGAACACGAACCCGATGTCGTGCCGCGGGCCGCGCACCTCCTCCCCCAGCAACGTCACCGACCCCGAGGACGGCTTCAACAACCCGGACACGAGCTTCAGCAACGTCGACTTGCCGCAACCGGACGGGCCGACGATGGACACGAACTCGCCCGGTGCGACGTCGAGCGAGACTTGCCCGATCGCCGTCACCTCCGTGCGCTTCGACTGGAAGCGCACGGAGACGTCGTCGATCGCGACGGCGGAGGTGGTGGTTCCCAGAGTCACGCTCATCCCTACTGTGCTCATTCCCGCTGCGCTCATCCCTTCGGGGCAACGCTTTCTTCCCAGTAGGCGGAGGGCTCGGCAGCTTGCTTGATGATGCCGGTCTTCTGGAAGGTGTCGATGGTCTTCTTCCAGTCGTCGACCGTGTTGACGCCCGGCGCCTTGCCCTTCGTCGCATCGGTGTGCAGCAACGTCAGCGTCGTCTTGAACTGCTCCAGCACGACCGTCGGCGACGGCAGCTGCTCGGCGGCGCCCTTCATCGACTCGGCCGCGGCGTCCGGCGCCTTCTCGGCCTCCGCCCACGCCTCCTGAGTGGCCGCGACCATCTTCTTCACCAGCTCGGGATCCTTCTGCAGCATGGTTTTGCTGGTGAGCAGCCCGTTGCTGAAGTAGTTCAACCCGAACTCGGAGAACCGCAGGTAGCCGACGTCCTTGCCGGACTTCTCCTTGATCGTCGGCCCCTGGTCGGACGCGAAGCCCAGCAGCACGTCGGTCCGCCCGGAGATGACCGCGGCCATCTTGCCCGCCGGGTCGATGTTCTGGATCGAGACGTCGGAGTCCTGCATGCCGTTCTGCTTGAGAAACGCCGGGAACGTCTTCGTCAACGCGTCCCCCGCGGTCGTCGCCACCGACTTGCCCTTGAGGTCCGCGGGCTTCTTGATGTTCTTCTCCGAGAAGAACTGCACGGACGCCGGCGTGGTCTGCAGGAACACCCCGACGCTCTTGACCGGCACGCCCTGCTCGACGGCCGTGGCGAGCGCGGACGTGTCGGCCCAGCCGAAGTCCGTCTGCCCCGCGCCGGTCGCGGTGACGGTCTTGCCGGAACCCTGGCCCGCCTGGATCTTGAGCTTGATGCCGTGCTTCTCGAAGATGCCCTGCTTGACCCCGTAGTAGAACGGCGCGTGCTCGCCGTACGGGTACCAGTTGAGGGTGAGCGTGACGTCCTTGACCTCACCACCGGATGCTGTCGTACCGCCGCCACCGCCTCCGCAGGCGGCAACCACCAGCATCGCGGGGAGAAGGCCTGCGAGCAGTTTCTTCATGTCCCACCTTTCGCGAGAAGGGTTGTGACGGCGGCGCCACGCCTGCTGGAGTGCCACGGCAGCATCAGCTGTTCGGCGAGGTCGAGCAGGAGGAAGAGGAGGATGCCGACCACCGAGATGACGATCAGCCCTGCGAACAGCATCGGCGTGTCCATGTTGCCGTTGGCCTGCAGGATCACGTAGCCGAGACCCTCGTTGGAACCGACGAACTCACCGACCACGGCACCGGTGACGGCGAGCGTCACGGCGACCTTGAGGCCGGCGAACAGGTGCGGCAGCGCGGCGGGAAAGCGGATCTTCACGAACGTCTTGATCGGGCCACCGCCCATCGTGGCGCTGAGTTCGAGCATCTCGGTGTCGACCGACTTGAGACCGGTGACGGTGGAGATGACGACCGGGAAGAACGCCATCAGCACGGCCACGACGACCTTGGGCTCGAAGCCGAAACCGAGCCACACCACGAACAGCGGCGCGATCGCGATCTTGGGGATGACCTGGGCGAACAGCAGCAGCGGGTACGCCGTGCTCTCGATCGTCCGCGAGTAGACCATGGCGACGGCGACGAGCACGCCGAGGATGCCGGCGATGACGAAGCCCAGGATCGTCTCGTAGGTCGTCACCCAGGTGTGGCCCCAGAGGTAGGACCACTTGTCGACGAGCAGCTGGAAGGTCTTGCTCGGCGACGGCACCAGATAGGCCTCGACCAGGCCGCTGACGGTGATGAGGTGCCAGATCGCCAGACAGGTGGCCAACAACGCTGCGGGACGCCACGTTCGCTCCACAACGCCGCGCCAACGGTCCCCCGAAACCGGTTTCACGAAGCTCCCTCCGTCGGAAAGCGCTTTCCCGTACGCTATGTCCGGTCCACCTACCGGTCAAGGCAGGTGGACCGATCAAGGTGGACCAGACCACTGAGTCAGGGCACCGGGGCGTAGACGTTGCCCGCGTGATCGCGGCCGCGCGCGAGATAGATCCGATGATCGCCCGACTTCAGGAACCTGACGGTTGTCGGCATGTACCGCATGGTGTAACCGCAGCGCCGCTGCTTGCTGCGATTGGGCGGACTGCCGTGCACCAGCATGGCCGAGTGGATGCTGCACGCGCCGCGCTGCAGTTCCACGTCGACCGCCCGCGCCTCGTCGACCTCCGTCTCCTGGTTGAAGAACGAGTCGTCGTTGCCGCGATGTGAGACGGGCGCCAGGTGGCTGCCGGGAATCACCCGCAGGCAGCCGTTCTCGACGGTGGACGGGTCGATGGCGAGCCAGACGGTGATCGCGTCGCCCGCCGGTGCGATGGTGTCGCGCCAGAAGTGCGCGTCCTGGTGCCAGGGCACGGGTTTGCCGTCACCGGCGGGTTTGCAGATGAAGTGCGACGAGAACAACGCGATGTCCGGGCCGATCAGCGACTCGACGAGGTCCAGCACGTCCGGGTCCAGCAGCCACTCGAACAGCGCCGGGTCGGTCAGGTGCGGCACGTCCATGTGCTCGGGCCGCTGGTCTTCCGGCAGGGCCGCGAGCTTGGCCTCGAAGTGCCGCGCCAGCGCCTCGAACTTCGCGGGGGCGAGCACACTGGCACGCGTCTCGTAGCCGTCGGTCTGGAACATCGCGTCACCTCACGAGTAGGCCGGTCTCCTTGTCATAGCGCAGAACGCGTGCGGGCGGGGCGTCCACGGTCACGGTCACGCCGATTTCGGGCTCGTCGTCCTCGGGCACGACGTAGCCGATCTGGTCCTCGCCGCAGTCGAGCGTCACCAGCGACGTGACGCCGAGATTCTCCACAATGGACACCGATCCGGTGAACAAACCTTCGGAAGCGGGCACCAGGTACTCGGGTCGAACGCCGACGATGACGTCCCCGCGCGGTACCAGGTTCATCGGCGTCGATCCGATGAAGTTCGCGACGAACGTGTCCGCAGGTCGTTGGAACACCTCGCGCGGGGTGCCGAGCTGCCGGATCCGGCCGGAGTCCATCACCGCGATCCGATCGGCCAGTGCCAGCGCCTCGGCCTGGTCGTGCGTCACGAACACCGTCGTCAAAGCGAGTTCTCGCTGCAGCTTCTTCAGGAAGGTCCGCGCCTCCAGCCGCAGTCGGGCGTCCAGGTTGGACAGAGGTTCGTCCAGCAGCAGGACCTCGGCGGACGCGGCCACCGCACGAGCCAGCGCCGCCCGTTGTTGCTGCCCACCGGAAAGCTGTCCGGGGCGCCGATCCAGCAACGCACCGAGACTCAAGCCATTGGCGGTCCGCACCGCGGTCTCCTGTTGCACGGACTTCGGAACCCCGCGCACTCGCAGCGGATAGGCGATGTTCTCCGACACCGTCATGTGCGGGAACAACGCGTAGTCCTGGAACACCATCGCGACCCGGCGATCACCGGGCTGCATCCGCGTCACGTCCCGCGCCCCGATCGACACCGCGCCCTCGGAAGCGCCCTCCAGCCCGGCGATCGTGCGCAGCAGAGTGGTTTTGCCACAGCCGGAAGGGCCGAGCAGGGCGAACAACTCGCCGTCGACGATCTCGAGGTCCAGTTCGTCCACCGCCCGCACCCCGTTGGGGTAGACGGTCGACAGACCCTCGACAGTGATGCCCGCCATCAGCTCTTGATGCCTCCGTGGAATCGGAACCCGTACCGCTTGCTCACGAACAGGTACAGCACGACCACCGGGATCGAGTACAGCAGCGAGAACACCGGGATCACCGTCAGGTTGGCGCTGCCGCCCTCGTCGTACAGGGTGCGCAGCAGCACCGCCGCCGGCTGCTGGCCGACGTCGCGCAGCAGCAGGAACGGCAGCAGGAAGTTGCCCCAGGCGTTGACGAACGCCCACACGAAGATCGTCGCGACACCGGGCCGGGCGACCGGCAGCACGACGTGGCTCAGCACCTGGCGCGGTGAGGCGCCGAACACCCGCGCCGACTCCTCGTACGAGCGCGGCACGGCGTCCATGAAGTCCTTCAGGATGAAGATCGCCGCGGGCAACATGCCGCCCGCGATCACCAGCGCCGTCCCGAACTGCGAGTTGATCAGGCCGAGCTGCAGCATCATCACGAAGATCGGCACCATCGCAGCCGTGCCGGTCACCACCGACGACAACAGCAACAGCAGGTACAGCAACAGATCCCGGCCGGGAATCCGCACCCGCGACAACGCATAGGCCGCCAGTGCCGCGAGCACCGTCGTCACCACCGTCGCGACCACGCACAGCACCAACGAGTTCACCAACGACGTCAGCGCATAGGGATGCTCGAAGGTCGCGACCACGTTCGAGAACGTCCAGTCCGGCCACCGCAACCCGAGACCCGGCTTCGAGTCGAACGGCGCCGAGGCCAGCCACAGCATCGGCACCGCGAAGAACGCCAGCACCAGCGTGATCAGCACGTAGAAGCCGATCCGCCGCACCATCCACAGAGGACTCATGCCCGCCTCCGCAGCAACCTCAGGTACACCAGGGCGATCGCCAGGTTGCCCAGCAGCAACAGGATCGACATCGCGGACGCGTACCCGAGCTGCCCGCTCTCCAGCGCCTGCCGGTAGATCAGCACCGGCAACACCTCGGACTGGTGGTTCGGCCCGCCCGCGGTGAGCAGGAACGGCGTGAAGTCGTTGGCCGTCCACAGGCTGATCAGCAACGTGTTGGTCAGCACGTGCCCGCGGATGTGCGGGAACACCACGTCCCGCACGGTCTGCCACCCCGACGCACCCACCAGCCGCGCGGTCTCCAGCTGCGACGGCGGCACCGCGGCCAGCGCGGAGGTGTAGAGCAGCATCGAGAACGCCGTGCCGCGCCACACGTTGAAGATGATCAGGCTGGTCATCGGGTACTGCACCAGCCACGCGGTCTCCGGCGAGCCGAGCAGCAACCCCAGCGTGCCCGTGTCGCGGCTCAGCACCGCGAACCACAGGTACGCCACGACCGTGCCCGGCAGGATCCACGACAGCAGCACCAGGCCCTCGACGGTCCGGCGCAGCCACGGCCGGACCGCGCGCAACAGCCACGCCAGCCCGAACCCCAGCACGTTCTGCCCGATCACCGCCGAGCCCAGCACGAACAACGCCGTGAGCCACACCGAGTTCGTGAACAACGGGTCGCGCACGGCCTCGACGACGTTGTCCAGCCCGACGACCCGCGGGTTGGCCGCCGCGGGTCCGGTGAGCTGGTAGTTCGTGATCCCGATGTAGAGCGTCCAGAGCGCCGGGAAGACCAGGAAGACCCCGATCAGCACCAGTGCCGGCGCGACGAACCCGACCGCGCGCCGGACGCCCAACCCGGAGCTGTCCAGGGAGCTAGCCAACGTTCCCCTCACCGACCGCCTTCACCAGCGCGTCGCGGTAGGCCTTCGCGGCGTCGTCCGGGCTCTTGCCCGCCACCACGTCCGCGGTCGCCTGCTGCAGCGCCGCCGACACCTTCGGGTAGTCGGCGAGCCCCGGCCGGTAACGGGTGATCGGCAGGACCTTCTCCGAGATGAACGTCAGCATCGGGTCGCCCTTGAGCACCTCGTCGTTGACGTCCTGCCGCTGGGTGAGCTGCGCGGCACCCGCCAGCGACTCCTTCACGGCCTCCGCGGAGTTCAGGAACTGCATGAACTCCCACGCCTGCCTCGGGTACTTCGTGTTCGGGTTGATCACCCGCACACCGCCGCCGGACATGCTCACGAAGTCCTGTCCGCCCACCCCCGCCTTGGCCTGCTTCGCGGGAACCAGCGCCCAGCCGACAGCGGTGTCGCGGTCGGCCATCTTCGCCACGCCGTTGCGGGGTTCTACGACCGAACGCCAGAAGTAGTCGCTCTCCAGCAGAATGCCGATCTTGTTCTCGCCGAACAGCGTGAACGACCGGTCGCGTCCCTTGGCCTCCTGCTGCAGCACCGGATCGCCGAGCCCGCCGCCGTAGACCTTCTGGTACAGCCCCAGAACGTCCTTCAGCTGGGCCGAGTCCCCTTGCCACTTCCCGTTCTCGTAGACGGGCTTGCCGGCGCCGGCGAGCAGGGGCAGCACGCCCTGCATGGTGGTGGCCTCGCCCATCGCGGTGCCGGCGTTGAGCTGGATCGGCGTGACACCGGGCAGCGCCTTCAACCGGGCACCCGCGTCCAGCACGTCCTGCCAGCTGCGCGGCTGCCAGTCCGCGGGCAACCCGGCCTGCGCGAACAGCTTCTTGTTGAAGAACAGCACACGCCCGTCGGTGCCCATCGGCACGCCGTAGCGCTTGCCGTCGAACTCGCCGAGGCCCTGCACGGCCTTGGGGATCTGGTTCCAGCCGTCCCAGTCGGTGTTGCCGACCACGTCGTTCAGCGGCTTGATCTGCCCGGCCTGCGCGAACTCGCCGAGCCAGATGCCGTCGATCTCGATGATGTCGCCGCCACCACCGGTCTTGAGGTCCAGCGCGACCTTGGTCTTGAAGTCCTCGTCGCCGGCGCCGTTCTGCTCGAACTTGATCGTCGCGGTGACGCCCTTGGCCTTCTGCAGTTCGGTGAACCTCGGGATCACCCAGTTCTGCAGCCAGTTCGCCCCGCGGGCGTTCTTCCCGCCCGCCGCCGCGTTCGCGACGATCGTCAGCGTGATCTCCTTGGCGTCGGCGTTCTGCGCCTGATCACCCTCTTGCGTCTGCCCCAAACAGCCCGCCAGCAGTCCGCACACCGCCAGCAACCCGAACACCTTCGTACGCCGCATCCGTGATCTCCCCACCCAGAGGACCAGCTGGTACGTCAACCTCCAACCTGGCACTGGATCACCTCGACCACAAGTTCTCAGCACCCTCTCAGTGGGCGGCTGCGAGGCTGGCGCGCGAAGGGGGTAGATCAACGTGCAACTGCTCATGGCGGCTGTCCTGGCCGCCTCGACCTTGGTGTCCCCGCAGCTCACCGGACCTTTCCCAGTCGGCACCCTGGGCGCTCACCTCGTCGACTCGACGCGACTCGACCCGTTCCAGCCGTCGAAGAACCGGGAACTGATGGTCACCGTCAGCTACCCGGCCCACCGCCGCGGCCAGCAGGCGCCCTGGCTCGCGGAAGGCCTCGCGACGGCCATCGACCCGATCATCTCCAGCCCCGACTACCTCGACATCCCAGCCGGGACGGTCGACTGGGCGAAAACGCTCCGGCAGGCCCGGGTGGACGCCCCACCGATCAGGAACAAGTGGCCAGTCGTGCTGTTCTCGCCGGGCCTGCAGACGCCCCGCGAGTTCTACGCGGGCGCCGCCGACGATCTGGCGAGCCGCGGCTACGTCGTCGTGACGGTCTCCCACACCCACGAGTCAGTGGCCGTGGAGTTCCCCGGCAACCGGCTCGAGTGGGGCCTGTTGCCGGACAGCAAGCCGGAAACGATGAAGAAGGCCATCGACGCACGCGTGGCCGACATGCGGTTCGTGCTGACGCAACTCCCGCGGCTGCACAGGTGGGCGGACACGAGCCGGGTGGGCATCGCCGGGCACTCCTACGGTGGCTACACAGCCGGCGAAACCATGGCGCACGACCGCAGGTTCGACGCGGGCATCAACATCGACGGCGCGATGGAGCACACCGGCGACGGCGGCACCTACGCACCGGGCGAGGTCGTCACCAAGGGGCTCGACCGGCCGTTCCTGCTGTTCGGCGGCGATCTCGGTGACCGCGAGCTCTCGCACGTCGACACGAGCCTGACCAGGACGTGGGCCGACTTCTGGCCGAAGCAGCGCGGCTGGAAGCGGGACGTGCACCTGGACAACGGCGCCCACCTCGGCTTCAGCGACATGCAGTGGTCGCTGCCGCAGATCGCCCAGATCTCACCGCAACGCCGCGCGGATCTCATCGGGACGATCAACCCGGAGGACGCGCTCGACGCCCAGCACGACTACGTGGCCGCGTTCTTCGATCTCCACCTGAAGCATCGCGGGACGACGTTGTTCGACCGGCCGCGCCATCCGGGGATCCGTCTGGTGGGCTGACCAGCGGTATGGTCCGAACCGATGTCTGTCGAGTTCGCCGTCCTCGGACCGCTGCAGGTCCGCGTGGACGGCAGGGAGCAGGCGGTCGGCGGGTTCACCCGCCGGGCCGCGCTGGCTTTCCTGTTGCTCAACGCGGGCCGGGTCGTGTCGATCAGCGAGCTCACCGAGGCGTTGTGGCCGGACGGGCACCCGCCGACGGCACGCGGGATCCTGCTGAACGCCGTGTCCGCGCTGCGCAAGGCCGGCAGGCCTACGACCGCACCACGCCGCTGCGGAAGTTCCTGACGGACCGGTACAAGATCCGGTTCGGCGAGCTGCACCCGTGGTGCACCACCACGCTCGCCACACCGCGCCTCGCCGGAATGCTCGACCTCCGCCCCGCCACACCGGTGCTGTCGGTCTCGTGGATGGGCCACGACTTCCGCGGTCTGCCGGTCGAACGGTCGTGGGTCGTCCTGCGGAGCGATCGCGCGCACCTCACGATGCACCTGCCGCGAGCCGATCACGCGTGGAAGGTCGCGGGCGGAGATCGAATAGCGTGAGGGCGTGACCGCTCGACGTGCTGTGCTGAAGACCTTCGCCCTGCTCCCCCTCGCCGGCTGCGCCGCCACCCCGGCCACACCGACGACCACCCCGCCACCGGCAACAACGACCACGACCACCAGCGCGGCGCCCGTGAAGCACGACGCGCTGGTCGAGCTGGAGAAGAAGTTCGACGCACGGCTGGGCGTCTACGCGGCGGGCGTCGGCACGATCGAGCACCGGGCCGACGAGCGGTTCGCGTTCTGCTCGACGTTCAAGGGCCTCGCCGCCGCGGCCGTGCTGCACCGCAACCCGATGACGCACCTGGACACCGTGGTCACCTACACCGAGGCCGACCTGATGAAGAGCTCGACCATCACCAGGCAGCACGTCCAGACCGGCATGAAGCTCCGCGACCTGTGCGACGCCGCGGTCCGCCACAGCGACGGCACGGCCGGCAACCTGCTGCTGCGCGCCCTCGGCGGCCCCGCCGAACTCACCAGGTACCTGCGCGACCTCGGCGACGACGAGACCAGGATGGACCGCGTCGAGCCCGACATCACCTCGGCCACGCCCGGCGACCCGCGCGACACGGCCACGCCGCGCTCGCTCGGCACGGACTACCAGCGGCTCGTCCTCGGCGACGCGCTCGAACCGGCGAAGCGCGACTTCCTGAAGGACCTGCTGGAACGCTCGGTCACCGGCGCCAAGCGGATCCGGGCGGGCGTGCCACAGGGCAGCAAGGTCGCGAGCAAGACCGGCACCGGCAGCTACGGCACGGCCAACGACATCGCCGTCGTGTGGCCGCCCGGCCGGGAACCGATCCTGATCGCGATCATGTCCAGCAGGTCGTCCGCGGACGCCAAGTACGACGAGGCCCTCATCGCCGAGGCCACCGCCTACGTGGTCAAGACCCTCATCTGACCGAGGACACGTCCGCCCACACCGTCTTGAGGTCGGGGTACCGGTAGTGCCCCCACACCTGCGCCAAGCCGTTGACCAGCAACAACCCGCGCTGTCGTCGTCCCAGGAACCCCATCCGGCCGAGTTGCGGGAACCGGCCTGGCGTCCCGTCGTCGACCTCCACCCGCACGACCTCACGTTCGGGCAGACGCAGAATCCGGACACGACGTGGTGGCGCACCGTGGTGGTAGGCGTTGCTCACGAGTTCCGTGGCCACCACCATCACGTCGACCACGACGTTCTCGTGCATCCCCAGCAGAAGTCGGCGCACCTCCGCTCGCACGTTCGCGAGCGGCATGTTCCCCTCCGGTAGGACGAGGTCCAGTCGTTCGCTGGACCGTCCTGCAATACCCATCAGCATCTCCCCGCGCCCTGTTCATTCAAGGCAGGAGGATCCGTACCCAGGCGCGCGCAGATCGAAACCCACCGAACTGGAATCACGGGAACCTCGGAAGATCGGCCCACACCACCGTGCCGCCGTGCGCGCGGTCCACACCCCACCTGTCGGACAGCCGGGCGACCAGGACCAGGCCATATCCGCGTTGCGGCCGAGAGACCTTCCGCAACGGGGGGTGAGCGCGGGCGTCGTGCGCGATCTCGACGCGGATCTTGGACTTCTCCACGACGACGCGCAGGAACGACGGCTCGGACGTGTAGCGGTAGGCGTTGCTGACGAGCTCGTTCACCACCAGCAGCACGTCGGCCACGCTGTCGGCGTCCTCCCTCATCAGCTCCAGCCGCACCCAGCGCCGCACCGCCGCGAGCGACGGCCGCTGCCTGCCCAGAGGCAGACGAGCCGCGTCACCCGTCGTCGCTGCCTGGTCGTGGGCCAAACCGCTCCTCTTGTCCCGTGCTTCTCCAGCAGTTGATCAGTTCGCGGCCGGGTTACCCAACTCCATCAGCCACCAAACCAACCGTTCAGCCGGCTGAACAACTACCCTCACTGCCATCGCACTCGAGGGGGAACCGCGTGCCCAGATCGTTGCTGCCCTTGCTGCTCGCCGTGCTCGGAATGCTGCTGACCCAGCACCTGATCGTCCCGGCGCTCACCCCGCTGTCCACCGACGTCGGTCTCTCGGCGACGCAGCTGGGGCTCGTGCTCACGATCGGGTCCGCCGCGCTCGCCCTGTCGAGCCCGCTCTGGGGCTGGGCGCTCGACTCCGTCGGGTTGCGCGCGGTGCTGATCGCCGGACTCGCCCTGAGCGTGGCCGGGCTGGCCGGGTTCGCCGCGGCCGTGACGTTCGGCCTCGACGAGACGCTGACCCCGGACCTGTCGTTCGCGTTCGTGCTGGTCTTCCGCGGCGTGCTGGTGGGTGCCGGACTCGCCGTGTTCCCCGTCGCGGCACTGGCCGTCGCGGGCACGGTGGCGGAAGGGGACCGCACCCGCGTGATCGGCCTGGTCTGGGCGGCGCAGGGACTGGCGACGCTGATCGGACCGCCGATCGGTGGCGTGCTCGTGGTCGTCTCGCTGCTGCTGCCGCTCTACCTCGCGCCCGCGATCGCCCTGCTGGTCGCGATCGTGGTTCTTCTCGCCGTCAAGCCTGTCGAACGTCCGCAGCACACGATCCCCACACGGCCGTGGGAGCTGTTGCCCGCCTTCGGTGTCGGGTTCCTGATGTACCTGGCGTTCGCGCTTTCCCAGGCCATCGTCGCGTTGCTCGTCAAAGCACAGCTGGAGGTCAGCACCAGCCTGTACGCGATCAGCGGGGTCATGCTGCTCTCCGCCCTCGGACTCGTCGTGACGCAGGGTGTGGTCGTGCCGCTGCTGAGGTGGCCCGCCGCCCGGTTGATGCGCACCGGCGCGCCGATCGCGCTGGCGGGTTACGCGGTATTGGCGGTCGGGCAGTCGCTGTGGCTGGCCGCGCTGGCGTTCCTGCTGGTGGCGGTCGGGCTCGGGTTCGCGGTGACCGGGTTCGCCGCGGCGGCCTCGCTCGGCGTCGCGCCGCGGCACCAGGGCCTGGTCGCCGGGTTCGTCTGTGCCACGACCGGGCTCGCCGTCCTCGTCGGGACGACGCTGAGCGGTCTGCTGTACGACCTCGAACCGATCGCGCCGGTGATCGCCGCCGGACTGGCCGCCGCTCTCGCCTGGGTGTTGTCGCTGCCCCGACTCGCGCCGCGTGTCCCAGAATCGGTGGCATGAGGCTGTCCGTCGCGATCTGGCCGCCGCCCTCGGTCGTCGAGGCGCTCGGCGCGCTCGACCGTGCGCCGGGCATCGCGTGGTCGTCGCCCGCCCAGTGGCTGATCAAGGTGCGGCCGCTGGGCACGGTGCCCGAGCGGGTCGTGCCGGACCTGGTCGAGGCGCTGACCGAGGAACTGGACGGCGCGCCGGCGACCCGGTGCGTCCTGGGGCCGAAAACGCGGCCGCTCAGCGGGTGGATCAGCGTTCCGGTGTCCGGGTTGGACGATCTGGGAGCCGTCGTGTTCGAGGCGACCGCACCGGTCGTGCCGGTCACGCATCCCCAGCCGTTCCAGACGTTCGTGGTCCTCGCGCGCGGCCGGGTGCCCGCCGGGCAGGCAGGTCAGCCGATCAGCGCGTCGTGGGTCGCCGACCGGATCGCGCTGGTGGCGGATCGAAGCTCACCGGGCCGGCCGCGGTTCGAAGACCTGGCCCGCTTCGAGCTGGAACGCCCGGCGTAGCTCGCACAACGCGTAGTGCGTGCGTGACTTCACGGTCCCGGTCGGCACGCCTAGACACACAGCAGCCTCGGTGTACGTGCGGCCGTTGTAGTAGAGCTCGGTGAGCACGCGTCGGTGTTCATAGGACAGTGATGCGAGCACGGTCTCCATCACCACCGCGTCGACGACGTGCTGCGCGTGATCCGGCATCGGTTCCGGTTCGTGCTCGCCGATCTCGTGCGGCCGCACCTTGCCCGCCCGCACCCGGTCGATGACGACGTTGCGCGCCACCGTGATCAGCCAGCCGCGGGCGGACGTGCCCTCGGCGAACGACTCGGGGTGCCGCCACGCCCGCAGGAAGGTCTCCTGCACCACGTCCTCGGCCAGCGCGCGATCTCCGGTCAGCCGGGTCGCGTAGTTGAGCAGGCAGTGGTGATGATCGTCGTAGAGCACGCGGAGGAAGTCGTGCATGCGGGTGAGTGAAATCCACGCTGCGTCGGCTGGCAACGAACCTGTCTGATCCGATAAGGAACCTCGTACCACTACGCTGCGGCCGGTGAGGCGTTTCTTCAGCGCGCTCGTGCTGGCACTGTTCGCCGCGACGGCCGTGGCCGTCCCCGCGCAGGCCCACGCCGAGCTCAAGAGCAGCAACCCGGCGTCCGGCGCGACCCTCGACGCCCTTCCCCCTCAGGTCGAGCTGACGTTCAGCGACGTCATCAGCCTGCCCGACGGCGACGCGATCACCATCACGGGTCCGGACGGCGCCAAGTGGCCGATCACGCAGTCGGCGGTCGTCGACAAGACGATCACGGCGAAGTTCGACACCACCGCGGCCAAGGCAGGCCCGCACACGCTCGCCTGGAAGGCGGTGTCCGAGGACGGTGACCTCGTCCAGGGCACCTTCGCCTTCACCATGAACATCGCCGCGCCGACGTCCGCCTCGGAGCCGCCGCCCTCGTCGGTGACGATGAGCGCGCCGGTGTCCAACGCGCCCGCCAGCACGACGTCAGAGTCCGGTGGTGTCCCGGCCTGGCTGTGGATCGTGGTCGTGCTGATCGTGCTCGTCGGCGTGATCCTGCTGGTCCGCCGCCGCAAGCCGGCCGCGTAGGAGAGCGCGCTCGGCCGGGTGTTCCGCCCGGTCGAGCGCGGCCTCCAGGGCCGCGGTCGGGTCCTGGCCGAGCCGTGTCAGCAGTTCCGCGCGCACGGCGTGGAACAGGTGATAGCGGTCGAGATCGAGCGCGTCGACTTCTCTCAGCGCCTTCTCCGGGCCGTCGGTCTCCGCGACCGCAACGGCGCGATGCAGTGCCACGACCGGACTCGGTGTGACGGCAAGTAGTTGGTCATAGAGCGCCACGACCTGATGCCAGTCGGTCGGCGGATCGCTGTGCACGGCGTTGATGGCGGCCTGGATCTGGTACGGGCCGGGCCGGTTCCAGCGCAGGCAGCGGCGCACGATGTCCTGGCCTTCGGCGATGAGGTCCGCGTCCCACCTCGACCGGTCCTGGTCCGCGAGCAGGACGATCTCGCCGTCGCGCAGCCGGGCCTCCCGGCGGGACGCGACGAGCAGCATCAACGCCAGCAGCCCCCACACCTCGGGTTCGTCCGGCATGAGCTGGGCCAGCACCCGTCCGAGCCGGATCGCCTCCGCCTCGAGACCAACCTTGTCCAGGTAGCCCTCGTTGAAGATCAGGTAGACGACGGCGAGCACAGCTTTCAGGCGTTCGGGCAGGTCGGCGTCACGCGGCACCCGGTACGGGATGCGGGCCGCGCGGATCTTGCCCTTCGCGCGCACGATCCGTTGCGCCATCGTCGGTTCCGGCACCAGGAACGCCCTGGCGATCTCCCCCGTCGTGAGACCGCCGAGGAGCTTCAGGGTGAGCGCGACCTGGGCCGGCAGCGCCAGCGCCGGGTGGCAGCAGGTGAAGATCAGCCGCAGCCGGTCGTCGGGCACGTCCCCCACCTCCTCCTCCGGTTCGTGCTGGAGCAACGCGGCCTGCGCGAGCTTCTCGTGGCCTTTGGACTCGCGGCGCAGCTTGTCGATCGCGCGGTTGCGGGCGGTCGTGATGATCCAGCCCGCAGGCGCCGGTGGAACACCTTTGACCGGCCACTGCTCGGCAGCCGTGGTGAAGGCGTCCTGCACCGCCTCCTCGGCGAGGTCGAGATCGCCGAGGACGCGGGTCAGGACGGACACCGCGCGGCCGTACTCCGCGCGGAAGATCTCCTCGATCATCCGGACACGATCATTCGGACACGATCGGCCTGACCTCGACCGACAGCGGGCTGAGCACGGTCGCGAGCCGGCGACCCCACTCCAGCGCCTCGTCCAGGTCGGCCGCCTGGACGACGGTGAAGCCGCCGATGTGCTCCTTGCCCTCGGCGAACGGCCCGTCGGTCATCAGCACGTCGTCGTCCTTCGCCCTGAGCACGGTCGCGGTCGACGGCGGGTGCAGGCCGACAGCGAACACCCACGCCCCCTTGGCCTGCATCTCCTCGTTCAGGGCCTGCAGGTTCGCCATGATCGGGTCGAGGACCTCTGGCGGAGGGGCCTCACCGTCGGGCTGGTAGATGCTGAGCAGGTACTGCTGTGTCGTTTCTTGAGGCATGGTGGACTCCTTTCGCCCTTTGTACGAACGGCGGCGGCGGGTTTCGACAACTATGGCGACATGTTCCCGTTGATCCTCCCGCTCGACGACTCGGCCGCGAGCCTGGCCGCGGTCGGCGGCAAGGGCGCGTCGCTGGCCCGGTTGACGCGGGCCGGGCTGCCGGTGCCCGCCGGGTTCCACCTCACCACCCGCGCCTACCGCGAGCGGTCGATGGAGGGCGTGCTGGAGGCGTTCCGCGCGCTGGGCGGACCGGTGGCGGTGCGGTCGTCAGCCACCGCCGAGGACCTGCCGGACCTGTCGTTCGCGGGCCAGCACGACACGGTGCTGAACGTCGACGAGAGCGGCCTGTTCGACGCGGTCCTGCGGTGCTGGGACTCGCTGCGCTCCGAACGGGCCGTCGCCTATCGCGCGCGCAACGGGATCGAGTCCGCCGAGATGGCCGTTGTCGTGCAACGGATGGTGCCCGCGGACGTGTCCGGTGTGCTGTTCACGGCGGACCCGGTGACCGGGCGGCCCGAACCGGTGATCAACGCGGTGCGCGGGCTCGGTGAGGCGCTGGTCAGCGGCGAGGCGGACCCGGAGGAGCTGCTCTCGGCCGAGCAGAAGGCGTCGTTGCTCGCGTTGGGCACGCGGATCGAGGCGCTGTTCGGGATGCCGATGGACGTCGAGTGGGCGCTGGCCGGCGGCGAGTTCCAGATCCTGCAGGCGCGGCCGATCACGTCGTTGCGGGTCGAGTGGAACGACTCGCTCGACGGCGACTACCTGTGGTCCAACGGCAACGTCGGCGAGGCGATCCCCGAGGTGATGACGCCGGTGACGTGGTCGCTGGTGCGGGTGCTGTCGAGCGCGGCGATCGGGCCGCACCGGATCTCCGGCAACATCGGTGGCCGCTTCTACCTCAACATCAGCACCTACTCCGCGTTGGGCACGGCCATCGGGAAGGCCGACGAGATGCTGCGCGCGGGCGAGGAGACGTTCGGGCGCATCCCGGCCGGCGTGACGGTGCCTCCGCTGCCGATGTCCCGCCTCGCGATCCTGGGCGCGGTGCTGCGCGGCGCGGGCGGTCCCCTGAAGCAGCAGATCCTCTACCGGACACGGCTGCCGCGGCTGGTTCGCGACAACCCCGGACGGTGCGCCGCTGCTCGTGAGGCGATCGCGGGATGTTCGTCGCCGGCGGCGTTGCTCGACCTGTGGCGGCGTGATCTCGACCAGCTGTTGCGGTTCGTCTGCCCGATCCTGGACGCCGGTGCGCGCATGATCGCGGGCGGGCCGGCGGCGTTGCGGCGCAGGCTCGTCGCGCTGGTCGGCGAGGAGGACGCGGCCACGTTGCTGACCGGGTTCCACGACGGCGCGGGGCTCGCCAGCCTGGGTCCGCTGGTCGGGCTCGCGCGGTTGCGATCCGGTGAGATCGACCGGGACACCTTCGCCCGGACGTGGGGTCACCGGTCCGCCAACGAGTTCGAGATTCACGCGCCGCGACCGGCGGAGGATCCGGAGTGGATCTCCCGGCAGCTGGCGACGCTGGCCGATCCCGAGAGCCTGCTGGCCCGCCAGGCATCGCTGCGGGCGCAGGCGTGGGATCGGTTGGTGGCGAAGGATCCCGCGGCTGCCCCGAAGATCCGTGAGCAGCTCGACCGGGTCGGTGCGGGCGCGCGGGCGCGGGAGCAGGCCCGGTCGGAGATGGTGCGGGCGTTCTGGGTGATGCGGGCGTTCGTGCTGCGGGCTGGCGAGCTGACGTCGTCGGGTGACGACCTGTTCTTCCTGCCGATCGACGACGTGCTGCGCGTGCTGGGCGGCGAAACCTCGTTGCTGGACCGAGTTCATGCGCAACGGACCGCGTACCAGCGTTATCGCGCGCTGCCGCCCTATCCGGCGGTGATCCGCGGACGGTTCGATCCGGAGTCCTGGGCCGCCTCACCGGACCGGCGAGCTGATCTGTACGACGCCGCCGCGGACGTGCCGATGCCGTCGGACGTCACCGGTTTTCCCGGTTCGGCGGGTGTGGTGGAGGGTGTCGCACGGGTGCTGGCCCGCGTCGAGGACGGCGAATCGTTGCTGGAGGGCGAAATTCTCGTGACCACGGTGACGAACATCGGCTGGACGCCGTTGTTCACCCGCGCCGCCGCGGTCGTGACCGATGTGGGCGCGCCCCTCTCGCACGCCGCGATCGTGGCGCGGGAACTGGGAATTCCGGCGGTGGTGGGCTGCGGGAACGCCACGACCCGGATCACCACGGGAGACGTCGTCCAAGTCGACGGAGCACGCGGAACCGTGAAAAGGGTGAGGTGAACCCACCACCCGTCCGCCGCCGAGTGGTGGGTTCTGCTCACCGAGGTCAGTTGTGCATCGAGACGAGCTGTCTGCGCATGCGTTCGCGCAGCAGATCGATCACCTCGGTAACGGTGTTGGCCTCCGCATAGGCCTGCACCTCGACCCACTTCAGGTCGAGGCGGGCGTGCGCGTGGATCACGGACTTGTCCGAAGTCAGGTTGATCCAGGCGAAGTCGACGCGGTCGGGCGCGTACCGGTCGAGCGACCCGATCCGCGCAGACGCGTAGTCCCTGGCCTGCTCGGGAATGGCCTCCGCGAGCGAGACCTGGATGTAGTCCATCGACACCTGCCTCCTTCAAGGCACGCGGCATGGCCACGTGGCCGGTTCGACGATACGAATTCGAACGCCACGCCGAACCAGGCGTTGGTCCCGACAGCGCAGGGACTTTGTCCTAGGGCTGATTCTTCGGTGTCAAAGCGGATACGCGCTCGTCGAGCTGCTCCTTGGTGGGCGCGCCGGTGAGAAGTTCCACCGAGCCATCACTTTTCACGAAGGCGAAAGTGGGCTGCGCCGTCACGCCGAACCGCTTCCACACGGACCCGTCGAGGTCGGCCAGGTGCGGGAACCCCGTCATCTGGTGGTCGGCCACGAACTTCTTCATCGCGTCCAGCTGGTCCTCCGCCGCGACGCCGACGAACTGGATCTTGTCGTGCCGCTGGGCGATCTCGGCGACGGTCTTCGCCTCGGCGTTGCACGACGGGCACCAGGGCGTCCAGAACCACAGCACGGCCGGCTGGCCGACGAGCTTGTCGCCGCGGAACTCCGCGCCCTCCAGGGTCTTGGCGGTGAACTGGAACTTCTCGGGCGGCGGCGCTTTCTCGCCACACCCCGCGAGCAGCAGCACGACTCCCAGCAGGACTCCGAGCAAGCGCATCGGCTCCTCACCTCCTGTCCGGGCGTACGGCCTTGCGCCTCCTCCGGTTCAGCCACCACGCCCCCGCTGCGACCAGGACGATCACGAACGGCCACGGCCCGAGCGCCGTCATGATCTGCACGAGCGTGCCCTGGAACCGTCCGGCGCCCTGCACCACCGGGTCGATCGCACTGCCGTTGGCGAGAAACAGCCGCAGCTCGTAGACGCCGTAGTAGGTCACATACGCACCAACGGCTATCAGCACCACACCGCCGATGCGGCCGACGTGTGGGAGGACCTTGCGGACATGCGGTGCGAGCGCCGAACCCGCAACGGCCAGTGTGGTGACAACGAGCCCCATACCGAGTGCATAGGCCAGGAACGCAATTCCACCGGTCTGCAGCGATGCACCGACCACGGCCAGAAACGGGCCGATCGCGCACGAGAGAGAGGCGATGGCGAACGCGACGCCATAGCCGTACATCGACCACAGGCTCTTCGGCGCCGCCTGCAGCTTCGGCAGCTTGAGGTAGAGGTCTTTGCCGATCACCAGGAGGACACCGACGACGAGCATCCCCACGCCGATCACGACCGTCACGAACGGCAGGTAGCGCTTGAGCGTGGCCGCCAGCGGCGTGACGAGAAAGCCGAACAGCCCGAAAAAGGTGACGAATCCGAACGTCATCACCAAACCGGACATAAAGGCTCTCGTGAGGTTGTCCCGTGCCACCAACACCAAATAGGCGGGCAGCATCGCGAATCCGCACGGGTTGACCGTGGCGACCATTCCCGCGACGACCGCGAGTGCGAGCTCGTTCACGTCAGCGACGGTAGTGTTTGCGCGGTGCCGATCGAACAGTGGCTCGAAGCCATTCCTCCTCTGCTCGTGTACGTCATCGTCGGCCTGGTGATCGGCTTCGAGTCGCTCGGCATCCCGCTGCCAGGCGAGATCGTGCTGGTCACGGCCTCACTGCTGGCGTCACAGCACGACCACCTGAGCCCGCTGTGGATCGGCGTGTGGGCGAGCGCGGGCGCCATCATCGGCGACAACTTCGGCTACCTCATCGGCCGGCGCGGCGGCCCTCGCCTGTTCGCGTGGATGGGCCGCAAATTCCCCAAGCACTTCGGCGAAACGCAGCTGGAGCACGCCCGCCGGGTGTTCCAGAAACGCGGTGCCTGGGCGGTGTTCTTCGGCCGTTTCGTGGCCCTGCTGCGCATTCTCGCCGGCCCGCTGGCCGGTTCGCTGCACATGAACTACGGCAAGTTCCTGGTGGCGAACGCACTCGGCGGCGTGGTGTGGGCGGGCGGCACGGCAGCCGCCGTCTACTACCTCGGTGTCGTGGCCGAGAAGTGGCTGAAGGGCTTCTCCTATGCGGGCCTGGCGATCGCCGTGGTCTTCGGCGTGGCCGGCGTGTTCGTGGTGAAGCGCCGGCTGGCCCGCGCGGCGGAGAAGCTGGAGGCCGAGGAGAAGCTCGGGGCCGAGGAAGTCACGCCAGCGTAGCCGCCGGCCGCGGCCGTCACTCTGTCGGAGGCCGCAAGCCGATGTCGGGGTGGTGGCTAGGGTGCACAGGCATGGATGCTGCCGATCTCGACTATCGGGCCCGGACCTTGTCCGGCTGTATTCCTCCGCTCCTGGTCTCCCGGCTTCTTGAGCTCGGCCACGGGGAAGAAGTGGAGTTCCAGGCAGGCCGTGGGGAATGGTTCTGTGCGCGTGAGTGGGCACGATTGCTCGGTGACCAAGGGCGGCAGGCCGAGGCGTTGGAAGTGATCGCTCCCTACGTCGCCACGGGCTGGTGGCCGGCCGCCCAGGCCCAGGCGGAACTACTGGAGAGCTGGGGGCGGGCAGAGGAGGCAATCGCGCTGGCCCGGCCGTCCGCAAAGGGAAGGCTCCCGCTGGAGTTTTTCGCGCGGCTGCTGGCCCGGCACGGACACCAGGACGAGGCGCTCGTGTTGCTGAGCGCCGGAATCGAGGACTGGTTCCTCGCCACTGCTCTGGTAGAGGTTTCCGAGGGGGCAGGCAGGGACGACGACATCGCCGCGCTGCTGGCCGCGCGGATCCCGGCCCAGCATCGATGCGACGGTCCCTGGTGCTGCCGCGGCCTCGACCCGGACACGGCAATCGGCCTGGTTGCCGCGATCCGCGAGCGCCAGGGCCGCATCGACGAAGCGATCGCCCTGCTGCACACCCGGCAGCACATCACCTCTGTGAACGACCACGACCAGTTGGCCGACCTGCTGGCGAGGCACAACCGGATCGAGGAACTGCGTGAGTACGCGGCGTCCGAGCACCTCGGGCACGCCGCGCAGCGCCTGGCCAAGGTGTTGGAGGAACGCGGTGACGTGGAAGGCGCGATCGCCGTGTACCGGCAGCGGGGCGACTCGCCGGCCCGTCAGTGTCACGGCTCGGTCCAACTGGCGCAGCTCCTGGCCAGGCATGGCCGGGGCGACGAGGCGATCGAAGTGATGCGCGTGCTCGCGGACTCTCCCGGTGGCGCGGAGGACTGGATCGTCGACACGCTGTGCACCCTGTACACCGACCACGGCCGCGCCCAGGACGGCCTGGCCTACCTCGACACCCTCAAGGCGCGCCGCGACGGCGAGGAGGAGTGGGACTTCTTCAGGATGCGGCTTCCGCTCATGGCCGGCTGCGGCCTGCTCGATGAAGCACTCGAGCAGGCGCGGGCGCACCCCGAGGGCAACACCTGGTACGCGGCCTGGATCATCTCCGACCTGCTCGCCGAGACCGGCCGGATCGAGGAGGCTGTCGCGGTCCTGGAGGCACACGCCCCCGCCAACAGTCGCTCTCTGGCAGGCCACCTCATCGACCTCGGCCGGATCAAGGACGCTGTGGCAGTCCTTCAGCAGCGCGAGTCCGAGCCGGTCGCGCCCGTCTGGACGGGCACTTTCTCCGCCGAACCCCCGTTCTGACACCGCCCTGCGGGCCACACCCGTCAGCGGGGACTGTCCTGTCCACTTGAACCTGTCGGAGGACCAGGCCGCCGAACTGCGATTGTCTCGACCAGCTGAAGTTTGCGGTGGTGCAGATCTGTGAGCTGCGGTCGGCGGCGAACTATTGGGCTCGTCAGGGGTCGAGTCGATCCCGCGCTGGTCGGGCTTGCGGTGGGCCGGCCCGCACCCCAAGCGGGCGATTGGCGAGGGAGATGATCTCCTGGCGCCCTGATTGATCACTGGGCAGTATGGGAAACGTGCCTGCCATTCCCGAGAGCTCCGCCGTCATCGCCGATGTGGCCGTGGAGAACGACTACGACGGCTTCGCCGAGGCGTACACGGCCGAGAACGAGACCAGCCTCCTCAACGCCTACTACGTCCGGCCCGCGATCGTGGACCTGGCTGGCGACGTGGCCGGTCGACGAATTCTCGACGCCGGCTGCGGTGCTGGTCCTGTGTCCGTGGCGCTACGTGATCGGGGAGCCGTCGTGAGCGGCTTCGACCGCAGCGCCAAGATGGTGGAGCTGGCCCGGCAGCGGCTCGGCGACGACGTGGACCTGCGGGTCGCCGACATAACGGGCCCGCTGCCGTACCCCGACGGCGCGTTCGACGACGCCGTCGCCGCTTTGGTGCTGCACTACCTGGAGGACTGGACCGCACCTCTGGCTGAGCTGCGGCGGGTGCTGAAGCCCGGTGGCCGGCTGATCGTGGTCGTCAACCACCCCATCCTCCTCAAGATGGTGCATCGCGAGACTGACTACTTCGCGACCACCAAGTGGTCCGACGAGTACGACTTCAACGGCCAGAAGGCCGTGCTCACCTACTGGCACCGGCCGCTGCACGCGATGACCGATGCCTTCACCGCAGCAGGCTTCCGCACCGCCGTCATCAGCGAGCCGCCTCCGGCGCCGGAAGCCCACGAACTCTTTCCCGACGAGATGGCGAGGTTCCCCTCCGGGGCCTTCCTGAGCTTCATGTTCTTCGTCCTGGAGGCCGCCTGACTACGGCGTGGCACATGGGTGGCCGCAAGGTCGCGGCATGCTTGCCCTGACCTTGAGGCTGCGTACAGGCGCTACAGGCCGTTGGCAAGGAACCAACGCGGTTGGTGAGAATGCGCCAACTTCAGGCAGAACGTGTGGCGGCCCGCAAACTAGCTCGGACGCCGTAGCAAGCACCGCAAACTTGCCCTGAACACCGCAATGTTCGGCTGGACAGGACAGCGATCCGCCAAGTGAGTGCGGACGTGGACAGGAGAAGTTGTCCGGACCTAGTTGGCGGATTCGGCTGGACCAGGAACCGCAGGAGCAGACGCGGTCCGGTGCCGCCGACCGGTAGGGCGGTGCAGCAGGCGCTCCGCCGCGATCTTGACCGCTCGTGAGCGAGCCGGGCTGCGCCACGGGGAACAGAGCGGTGGAGGTTCGGCGTGTTCTTGCAGCGTCCGCCGTCACATCAGAGGTTGTGAGTGGTGGTCGACGCCCGGCAGGGCTGCCGACCCTCGTACATCCCGTCCGGGCAGGTCCACGCCATCAACCCCGGAGCCGCTCAGGTCTACTTCCACGGGAGTCGCGACGTCCAGGACCTCCGCGTCCTCGACCGCGAACTGCAGGGTGAGCAGTACTCCGGACACGACATCTTCAGCGACACAGGACACTTCCTGACCGATCTGCCAGGCACGTCTTGTGGCGCCTTGATTACGCGCGGTATGGTCTAGACCTTCAACCGCCGCCGCGATGTACGCACGTTCACGCACATCAAGGCAAAGGACGTCACATGAAAATTGGACGCAGGGTTGCGGCTGCCATGGCCGGCGTTCTGGCTGCACCACTACTCGTCGTCGCCGTCCCGACCGGCACGGCGTTCGCACACGGCTACGTGTCCTCGCCCGCCAGCCGCCAGGCGCAATGTGCCAGCGGCGCGGTCAAGGAGTGCGGCGCCATCCAGTGGGAGCCGCAGTCGGTGGAGGGCCCGAAGGGCCTGCGCAGCTGCCACGCCAACCTTCAGCAGTTCTCCGTGCTCAGCAACGAAAGCAAGGGCTGGAAGGTCTCGAACGTCGGCCGCACGGCCACGTTCAACTGGACGTTCACCGCGCGCCACCGCACTCGTGACTACGAGTACTTCGTCGACGGCCGCAAGGTCGCGACGTTCAGCGGCAACAACCAGCAGCCGCCGGCCACCGTGCAGCACAAGGTCAACCTGGGATCCCCCGGACGCCACAAGGTGCTCGCCATCTGGAACATCGGCGACACCACGAACGCCTTCTACTCCTGCATCGACGTCAACGCGAGCTGATCATTGACCGCGTGAGGTCCCCTTCCGCTCACGCAGCAACTGCTCGACGTCGAACGGCATCAGGTTCAACGGCGGACCGGACAACGGTTTCCGCAGCGCGTCGAGGATCTTCGCGTTCATCTCCTCGATGATCGCGCGCGCCTCGGCGTCGGCCGGGGCCGCCAGAGCACGGGCCTTGGCGGTCTCGGCCTGCCTGCGCAACACCAGGGAAGGGGGCAACCCTGCAGTGCCCTCTTCCTCCCGCACCTTCCTCTTGATCCACCAGTCTTCCTCGAGCGGCTCACCCGCGCCGGGCAACGGTTTCCCGGCGCTCGGCAGGTCGTCGAACTCACCGCGTTCCTGGGCTTCGCGGATCTGCTTGTCGATCCACGACTCGAAGCCCATGCCGGGCGGCTTCCGTTGTGTCATGAGGAAAACCTCCTGGTCGCGGATTGCATCGCCTCCGTGAACGCGGGGCTGCCCTTGTGGCCGCTGTCGTCCACGAGGGTCAGCTCCGCGTCCGGCCACGCCTGCGCCAGCGCGTACGCCGTGTCGGCCGGGCAACTCAGGTCTCGCCGGCCGTGGATCAACGCGGCCGGGATGCCCGCGAGCTTGCCTGCGTCACGCAGCAGATCGTCGACGAAACCCAGGTTCGCATAGTAGTGCGCGATGATCCGCACGAGCGCGATCACGTCATCCGAAGCCCTGTCGCTGAACGGGCTCGGCCGGCCGTGGTCCTCCAGCGACAGCACGGTGTCCTCCCACCGGCACCACTCGACGGCGGCCCGCTCCCGCACCGCGCGGTCCGGGTTCTCCATCACCTCGGCGTACGCCCGCACGACGTCCGGCGCGTGGCCGACGTGCGCGCTGAAGCGCTCCCAGGCTTCCGGGAAGAACCGGGAAACGCCCTTGTAGAGCCAATCCAGCTCACGGGCAGAAGCGAGGGTGACCGACAACAGGATCATCTCGGAGACGCGCTGCGGATGACGCAACGCGTAGGCGACACCGAGCGTGACGCCCCAGGATCCGCCGCACACCAACCACTTCTCGATGCCGAGGTGCTCGCGGAGCTGTTCCATGTCGGCGATGAGGTGGTCGGTCGTGTTGACGCTCATGTCCACGGCCGGGTCGCTGGCGTTCGGCGTGCTCTTGCCGCACCCGCGCTGGTGGAAGATCACCACCCGGAACTTCTCGGTGTCGAGCGCCCTGCGCGCACCGTTCGCCGGAGCGCCGGGCCCGCCGTGGAGGAACACGGCAGGCTTGCCGTCCGGGTTCCCGACGACCTCCCAGTAGACCTGGTTGCCGTCGCCGACGTCGAGCATGCCGTGTTCGTAAGGCTCCATGATCTTCAATCTAGCTAAACGTCGAGCGGTTTCCAGGTCAGACCCGCGTCATCGGACCGGTAGACCTCGGCGAACTCCTGGCCGGGCCCGCCGCGCACCAGCGTGGCGTGCCGAGGGTCGGAGAACGCCAGGTCTTCGAACGGCGGCCCGCCCAAGGTGAACGGGGTGTCCCACTTCTCACCGGGACCGCGGTGCACGAACGACCAGTCCCGCCCGGTCGCGGCCACGAGCGCCGCCTCCGGCGACACCGCGAAGCCCGTGGTGATGCCCTCCCGCGGCGGCACGCTCACGGTCTCGAACGGGCCGCCCTCGGACTTGCGCAGCTCCTTCGTCATGTTCCCGAAACCGGGATCGAAGCTGCACAACGCGAAGCGGCTGGTGCCGACCGTGCCGAGCCGGGTGGCCGAGAACTCGGTGCACGGCGCGGGTTCTTCCATCCAGCCCGCCGGCGACCGCGTCCAGTACCGGTTGTCCACGCCGATCGTCGCCAGCGAGACCTGGCCCTCCGCGATGTCGCCGAACGCCTGGCCCTTCACCTCGATGCCCGGCACCGGCTGCCACGGGCTGGGTGACCACAGGTCGCGGTGGAACAACCGCGAGGACGTGCCGTCGTAGATCACCGCGAGGAACCCGGAGTGGTCGAACCCCAGCGCCCCCACGGTTCCCTTGATCCCGGACGGTTCCCAGCGGGTACCGCCGTTGCTGGTGACGAACAGCTGTTCGCCGTCGGTCACCATGCCGGCGGCGTCGTTCGCGAACTTCACCCGCAGCCGGTCGGTCTCCGGCACCGACAGCGCCGGGGTCTTCACCCGAGTCCACGACGCCCCGCCGTCGAGCGTGCGGACGAGCTGCGGGCATTTCGCGGTCTGGCACAGCATGTCGAGCCCGAGCACCCAGCCGCGATCAGCGGACACCCACGACGTCGACGCGGGCACCACCCCGGTCGCGGCGCGCGCGACGGAGGTGATGCCACCGGCTAACAGCAGTGAAACAGCAAGGACAGCAATGCGTTTCCCCCACATCGCCTTCTCCCCTCAAGAGGCTGATTCCCACTCAACACCTCTTGCCCGTGAAGCGGCAACCACCCAAAGCGCCACCAAAACGCCCGCGCCGCCGGTGAGGACGAAGGTCAGCTCGGGGCCGACGGCGTCCAACAGCAGACCACCGCCGACGTAGCCGATCGCCGCTGCCACACCGATTCCGCCGTAGAAGTTGCCGAAGACCCTGCCCACCCGGTCGGCCGGCGCCAGCCGCTGGATGAGCGTGCTGTGCGCGACGTCCATCGCCGCGATGCCGAGCCCGCGCACCGTCTGCACGGCGAACGCCGCCGCGACGCCCCAGGCGAAGCCGGTCAGGAGGTTGCCGGCACTGCTGACCACGAACCCCGTCACGAGCAACGCGACCATGCCGATCCGGGTGGCTCCCCTGGCGAGCAACGCGAACCCGGCCAGCAGACCGATGCCCACCGACGCAAGGAGAACTCCGGCCGCGCTGTCCGACGCGTGGAACGTCTCCTTGGACAGCTGGATGATCGCGACGTCGTCGATCGCGGTGCACGCGACGACTCCGCAGAAGCCGAGGAAGACGATCCGCAGCGCCCGCGCGTGCCAGATCGCGCCGAGCCCCTCTTTCACGTCCGCGAACACCGAACCACCCGGTTCCGCCGGCACGATCAGCTTCGGCAGCCGCAACAGCAACAGCGCCGACACACCGAACGACACCGCGTCCACCAGCAGCACGCCTCGGGTGCTCATGAACTGCAGGAGCCCGGCGGCGAGCAGCGGCCCGACGACGTCCGCGCTGTTGGATCCGAAGCCCAGCACCGTGTTCGCCTGCGGGAGGTCCTTCTCCGCGACCAGGCTCGGCACGGCGGCCCGTGACGCCGGGATGAAGATCTGCCCGATCATCGCGCGCACGCCGACCAGCACGAGCAGAACCGGCAACGGCGGCAACGTGAACGCGATGACCGCCAGCAGCGCGCACTGGGCGACCTCGCAGGCGATCATCACGGTGCGCCGGTCGAACCGGTCGCTGATGAGTCCGGTGACCGGGCTGAGCAACGACGGCGCGAAATCGCCGACCAGCAGCAACGCGGCCACCGCGATCGCTTTCCCCGCGACCGACTGCACGTGCAGCATCAGCGTGACCAGGCTGAGCGCGTCCCCCACAACGGAAACGACCCGTGCGGTGCTGAGCACGCGCAACGGGCCGTTCTCTTTCAGAAGCGTCAGCACACGGTCATCGTGCCAACACCTGTTCGAGCTGGTCAGCCAATTTGTTCATGATCTTGGCGTAGGACGAGTGGCTCAACGGCGCGACCGCGTTCCACTCGACGAACCGGTTGGCCTGCACGGCGGGCAACGCCTGGAAGACCGGGTGGCCCTCCTTCATCTTCTCCGGGTTGAGCACGTGCGCGCGCGTGTCCCACATGATCACGTGCTCTTTGTAGGTGCCGGAGTTCTCCCACGACAACGACTGGAAGTAGCCGCCGCCCTCGGTGTCGGGCTTGTCCGGCGTGAGCAGCGGCAGGCCGAGTTCCTCGGTGTACCAGTCGAGATCGGGGTTGCGGGCCGGCACCGCGACGTAGAACAGCTTCGGGTCCGCGCCGACGACCTGGATCTTCTGGTTCGCGGCCGTCATCTTCTTGCCGATGGCATTGAGTCGGTCGGCGGCCTTGGTGAACGCCTCCTCGTCGGCCTTCACCTGAGCGGACTCGGTGTCCGCGCCGAGCGACTTGGCGAGCTCGCGGAAGCGCTTGATCCCGTCCGGCAACCCGATCTTGGACTGGCCGATGCCGACGGTCGGGGCGACCTTGAGCACCTTCTCCTCGAACTCGGCGGTGAGGTGCCAGAGCCCGGTGACCTCCGGGTAGTAGCCCGCGACGACCAGGTCGGCGTTCAGCGCGGCGAACTTCTCGAAGTCGATCTCACCGTAGCCGGGGCCGGTGATGTCGGTGACCTGGCTCGGGTCGATGCTGCCGGCCTCGGGGTCGGTGCTGCCGTCCGGACGCTTCAGCGGGCCGAACGTGCCGACAACGTTGACACCGTAGTCCTTGAGCGCACCGGCGGCGGACACCTGGGCGACCACGCGTTCCGGCCGCTTGGGCGCGGTGACCTCCTTGCCGCGGTCGTCCTTGAACGACCACTGGCCACCCTGCTGCTCCGTGGGAGCGTTCCCGCTACACCCAGCCACCAGGCCGAGCAGCAGAACCGCGGCGACTGTCCTGCGCACCTGTCCACCTCCTGAGTTTAGGCTTACCTAACTTAGCAAGGCGCTTTACAAGATCCGCCACACCGGTAGGTTGGTGACCGTGCGGAACCAACTGACGACAGGGCGTCGTTTCGCCGTCGTCGTCGCACTGATGCTCATCGCGGTGTTCGTGCTCCACCCCGCCTGCCCGCCCGAGCCCGACCACCACGGCGCGCTCACGCCGGGCATCTCCGGGGAGTTCTGCCACCACGGCGACGCCCACCACCTGTCCGCCGCGGCGCCCGCCCAGGCCGCCGTGCAGGCAAGCGCGGCCTCGGTCGCCCTGCCGGACGCGGACGTCACGCCCGCCGCACGTCCTACCGCCACGGCGCGGTCGTGTCCGTGGCGCTCCCCGCAGTCCCGCTCCGGGCGAACACTGCTGCTCGACCTCGGCATTTCCCGGACGTAGGCCGACCTCTTCGCGTGCTGTGACAGGGCTTTCCGGTCCTGTCTCGCCGGCGCGCGCTCTCGCACCGGCCTGTGACCACTTCTTCCGAGGGACCCCCATGTCTGTTCCCGTGCTCGATCGCAACACGCCCGCGGGCATCGTCGGCAACACGCCCGTGCTGTGGATCGACGAACTCTCGCGCACGTCGTCGTCCGGCTTCTGGGCCAAGCTCGAAAGCGCCAACCCCGGCGGTGGCATGAAGGATCGCGCCGCCCTGCACATGATCGGCCGCGCACTCGAACGCGGTGATCTTCTTCCCACCGGTCACGTCGTCGAGTCGACCAGCGGCACGCTCGGCCTCGGGCTGGCGCTCGCCGGGGTCGTGCACGGCGTTCCCGTCACGCTGGTGACCGATCCGGGCCTCGAGCCGATCATCCGGCGGATGCTGCGCGCCTACGGCGCCACCGTGGACGTCGTCGACAGCCCGCATCCGACCGGAGGCTGGCAGGAGGCACGCCGCGAGCGCGTGGCGACGCTGCTGTCGGGGCTGCCCGGCGCGTACTGTCCCGACCAGTACAACAACCCGGACAACGTGGCCGGGTACGCGCCTCTCGCGCACGAGCTCGCCGCGCAGCTCGGGCACGTCGACGTGCTGGTGTGCGCGGTAGGCACCGGCGGTCACTCCGCCGGGGTGGCTTCGGCGTTGCGCCCGCACTTCCCGTCGTTGCGGCTGGTCGGGGTCGACACGATCGGCTCGACGATCTTCGGTCAACCGGCGCGGACCCGGCTGATGCGCGGGCTCGGGTCGAGCATCTTCCCGCGCAACGTCGACTACCCGGCGTTCGACCAGGTGCACTGGGTGAATCCCGGCGAGGCCGTGTGGGCGTGCCGGACGCTCGCCTCGCGGCACTACGCGAGCGGCGGCTGGAGTGTCGGCGCGGTCGCTCTGGTGGCGTCCTGGCTGGCGCGGACCTCCCCGGACGGCACGCGGATCGCCGCGGTGTTCCCGGACGGGCCACAGCGGTATTTCGACACGGTGTTCAGCGACGAGTACTGCGCCTCGCACGGCTTGCTGGACGTTGTCCCGGCTTCGGATCCGCTGGAGATCTCTTCGTTGGGAGAGCGCGAAGTGCTGTCGTGGAGCATGTGCCGGTCCGTGGTGGACCCGCTGGCGGTGACGGCGTGATCACGCAGTTCCGTTCGTTCGACCGCAGCGTGCGGTTGTTGCTGCTCAACCAGTTCAGCATCAACGTGGGCTTCTACATGTTGATGCCGTACCTCGCCTCGCACCTCTCGGTGACGCTGGCGTTGGCGGGGTGGGCCGTCGGACTTGTCCTGGGCGTGCGGAACTTCGCGCAGCAGGGCATGTTCCTGATCGGCGGCACCTTGGCGGATCGCTTGGGGTACAAGCCGTTGATCGTGGCGGGCTGCGCGTTGCGGACCGGTGGGTTCGCGTTGCTCGGGCTGGTGGACGGGTTGCCGGCGCTGGTGATCGCGTCGGCCGCGACCGGGTTCGCCGGGGCCTTGTTCAACCCCGCCGTGCGCGCCTACGTGGCCGCCGATGCCGGTCCGCGGCGGGTCGAGGCCTTCGCGTTGTTCAACGTCTTCTACCAGACCGGGATCCTGGTGGGACCGTTGGCCGGGCTCGCGCTGACCGCGGTGGACTTCCGGCTGACGTGCCTGGTCGCGGCTCTCGTGTTCCTCCTGCTGACGGTGTTGCAGTGGCGATCGCTGCCGGCGCGGGC
The DNA here is from genome assembly GCF_011067745.1 of Lentzea alba. Taxonomy (GTDB): domain Bacteria; phylum Actinomycetota; class Actinomycetes; order Mycobacteriales; family Pseudonocardiaceae; genus Lentzea; species Lentzea alba. The sequence goes on along the minus strand of NZ_JAAMPJ010000003.1, from coordinate 335,865 downwards.
GGGGTCGGCGTCGGGGAACTCGGTGCTGGCCGACTGGCGGGTCGTCGCCGGCAACCGGCGGTTCGTGCTGTTCGCGCTGGCGATGACCGGGTCCTACGTGCTGTCGTTCCAGGTCTACCTGGCGCTGCCGCTGGCTTCGGGGTCGACCGTGCTGACCGCGGTGTTGTTCGCCGTGTCGGGCGTGCTGGCGGTGCTCGGCCAGATGCGCGTGACCGCGTGGGCACGAGCGCGCTTCGGGCCGGACCGGTCGTTGACGGTGGGCGTGCTGATCCTCGGGCTGGCGTTCCTGCCCGCGGTCTTCGGCGGCTGGGCCGGACTGCTCGGGTGCGCGGCGGTGCTCGCGCTGGGGACGATGGTGGTGTTCCCGTTCGAGATGGACAAGATCGTCTCGCTGTCGGGTGACCGGCTCGTGGCCACGCACTACGGCCTCTACAACACGATCGTGGGCGTCGGGATCCTGCTCGGGAACCTGCTCACCGGAATCGCGTTCGACGCCGCTGCGCGCGCGGCTGTGCCATGGATGCCCTGGCTCGCTCTCACGGCCGTGGGGCTCGGGTGTGCGTGGGCGTTGCGGAAGTCGGCGTCCCGTGTCGATTCGGAGCTCGCCGGTTCGACGAGGTAGCAGAGACAGGTTTTCGGATCGGAGGACGCCATGATCGCCACGCTCATCGCCACGCTGGTCGAGGAAGACCACGCCGAGGACAACGGCGCACTGGCGCCCGACGACCGCCTGACCTGTCACGTGCACGGGAGGTGGATCCACCAGTGCGTGGCCTCCCCCGTGCACGTCAACCCGGTCACGCGACACCGCTGGTGCCGCGGCTGCGACGCCGAACTGGGCGTGGTGGTCGACGAGCTCTCCGGTGATGTCGCGATGCGCTGCCCCCGCTGTGGGCGCGGGGGCAGCGCCGCCACCGCCCGCCTGATCGCCGCGTGCCGTGCCTCGATCGTGGCGAACCGAGCTGCCTAGGGCGGTTTGGGTGATTCATCGCATTGCTACCGCTCTGCGACGCCCCGCAGCTGAACCCTTTGCCCTGTTCGGCCGTACGCCTCCTCAGAAGTTGTTTCCGACTCTGAGGAGGCCGCGTGCCCGGCCGCGCTGCAAGGACCACCGCCCTGGCTGCCGTGATCGCCGCGACGGTGGTGTCGATGCCCTCGGCGCACGCCCAGCCCGCCGACGACGCGCTGAAGACCTACACCGACCTGACGCGGGAAGCCGAGAAGCTCAGCCAGGACCACCTCAAGGCCCAGAGCGACCTGTCCAGGGCGAACGCCGTCGTGGTCGCCGCCACCGAGGCGGAGAAGAAGGCGCTGGCCGAGTCCGAGCAGTACCGCGGCCAGGTCGACCTGCTGACCACGGCGTCGTTCGAGGGCGCCCGGCTCACCAACCTGTCGGCGTTCCTGACGTCGACCTCCCAGCAGGACTTCCTGGAACGGATGCAGGCGATGAACATCATCGCCAGCGACCAGAACGCCGCGGTGGAACGCATGAACGCCACGCTGACCGCGGCGCAGAAGGCCCGCACCGACGCCACCACCGCCGCGTCGCTGGCGGAGAAGTTCGCGACGGACGTCTCCACCCGCAAGGTCGCCATGGACCAGCAGGTGACGGCCGCGCGCACCAAGTACCAGTCGCTGACCGCGCCGCAGCAGAAGACCTTGGCCGCCACCGGCCCCAAGGTCTCCGCGCCGGTGCCGGCGGGCGCGGCCGGGGTGGCGCTGAACTTCGCGCTGGGCGAGCAGGGCAAGCCGTACGTGTTCGGCTCGAACGGCCCCGGCTCGTGGGACTGCTCGTCGTTGATGCAGGCCGCCTACCGGGCGGCCGGGGTGTCCATCCCCCGCGTCACCTACGACCAGGCGAAGGTCGGCCGAGGGGTCGGTCGCGGCGAGGTCGCACCGGGTGACCTGATCATTTACTACTCGGGACAGTCGCATGTGGCCATGGCCGTCGACGGCACCCGTGCGGTGCACGCGTCCACTGAAGGCGTGCCGGTGAAAGTCGCCAACATCGACTCGATCGGACCCATTTCGGTGATTCGCCGGGTTGTCGGGTGACGCTTGTCTCCCACCCCGCGATAAACCGATGTAGGCGTCTGTGAGAGCGTGCTGATCGGTGAACTGTTGAGGACCCGGCGGTGGACGAACACAAGGTCGTTCCGTAACCTGTCCGAGACCTTCGGCCCAGCAGTTAACCCACTCGGGGCACACGCCAAGGTTGCCGCCTCACGCGCAGTAGTTCTCGCGGGGCGGCTGCCAGGACAAAGGAGGACCCGCGACGTGGTGTCGCAACCCTCACGCCGCACCGTGCGTGGAGCACTCGTGGCGACGGCAGCGGTCGTCGCGGCAGCACTCCCCACGGCACCGGCCACCGCACAGCCTTCTGCCGCGGACGCGCTCAAGAAGTACAACGAGCTGTCCGAGCAGGCTTCCAAGCTCAACCAGGACCACCTGAAGGCCCAGGGCGACCTCGCGGCCAAGCAGGGCGAACTGGACAAGGCCAAGGGCGACCTCGCCGTCGCCCAGAAGGCCGAGGAGTCCCTCCGCGGTCAGGTCGACCTCCTCACCGAGGCCACCAACTCCGGCGCGCGCTTCAGCCAGATCTCGGCGCTGCTCGTGAGCGACTCGCAGCAGGACTTCCTCAACCGCATGTCGGCCATCAACATCCTGGCGGCGGACAACGCGGAGGCCCTGCAGAAGCTGCAGGACGCGGTCAACGCCGCGGACAACGCGACGAAGACGGCCAACGAGGCCACCGAGGTGTCCAAGAAGCTGCTCGCCGAGATCGATGCCAAGAAGGCCGAACTCGACAAGCAGCTCGCCGACGCGAAGGCGCAGTACAACTCGCTGAGCGCGTCCGTCCGCAAGCAGCTGGCGAACTCCGGCGACATGTCGAACATCTCGGTGCCGGCGGGCACCGCGGGCAAGGCGCTCGAGTTCGCTCTGGCGCAGCGCGGCAAGGACTACGTCTACGGCTCCAACGGCCCGGACACGTGGGACTGCTCGTCGCTGATCCAGAAGGCGTACGCCTACGCGGGCGTCTCCATCGGCCGCACCAGCTACGCCCAGGCGGCCGCCGGTCGCCAGGTCAGCGTCAGTGAGATCAAGGCCGGCGACATCATCGTCTACTACTCCAGCCAGTCCCACGTGGCCATGGCGGTGGACGGCATCCGCGCGGTGCACGCGTCGACCGAGGGGGTGCCGGTGAAGATCGCCGACATCCAGTCGATCGGCCCGATCAGCGTCGTGCGGCGCATCGAGGGCTGACGAGCTCTTCGCAGAACGCTTTTCGCAAGGTTTCGCAGAACGGGCCGGATCCCACACCGTTGTGGGGTCCGGCCCGTTTCGCGCCCCGCAGGGAGCGCTGAGTCAGGTGACCTGGCCGTTCTGGCTGGGGTCACCCTCCTGCTCCTGGCGAGCGATGGCGAACGCCGGGTTGCCCTCGGCGTCCTGACGCACGTCGAGGACCTTGTCCTCCAGGTACTGGGCCGCGGCCGGCTCCATGATGACCTTGGCACCCGCGGGCGCCGCCACCACCTCGTCGCCGTCGACGGCTTCGGCCAGCGACAGCTCCAGGGCGGCCTGGCTGTTGTGGTCGGCGGCCACGGCGAAACGCAGGCCGACGTCGTCCGTGGTGCCCTCGGACTGTGACGTCAGCTCGTTGATGACCTCGGCAGCCATCGGCGTCACTTCGAGCATGTCGGCCCCTTCAGCAGGAAACAAGAAACTCGTTCGGTGTTCCCTGCCCGCGCCGGCTTCAACCACCGTTCACCGAAGTCGCCGACAAATAACGCTCTGACCAGCACGTTCGCTGCGCACGCGACCGCACGCCGCGCACACCCGCCATACCAGGGCCAGCTCGGCCACCAGCCACCACGAGTCGGCGAACCCTCGCCGGCGCCGCTCGCAGACATGAGGGCCGGCAGAGTCCTCGCAGAGGCCACCAGAACCAGGAGCAGGTGGTCACGCCACCCGGTGCGCCGGGCGCGACACCTCGCTCCGCACGTGACCGCACTGCGAGCACACCCGCTGCACCGGGACCAGTTCGGCCACCAGCCGCCACGAGTCGGCGAACGACGGCGCCTCCTGTCCCGGCACCAGCAGGCTGTCCAGCACCTCCTGCCGGCGGCGGCCCTTCTCGCGGCTGCGCTCCACCGGGTCGCGGCGGTGGGCCAGGGCGCGCGACTCCGCCCGCGCGCGTTCGCCTTCCGTGGTCAGCGCGCTGCGGGAGCGCGGGGCGTGCAGGGCGGCGTTGCGGCGGTTCACGCGGAACCACTCGCCCAGCGACATGCCGGCTAACGGCGGGCGGGCGAGGCGCGCGCCGTCCGCGGTCCACACCATCAGCCGTGCGCGCAGGAACTCGTGCGCCACCTGGGCACGTGAGCGCGGGCGGCCCTGACGCGTGCCGTCCGGGCGGGTGTCGACGGCCACCAGCAGCGCGTCGACGCTCCAACCAGCCTTGAACCACGGTTCGAGCAGGCGGCGCACCCAGCGACGGTCGGCGTCCGGCCACGAGGCGCGCGTGCACAGCGACTCGACGGCGATGTCCACGTCGGCGTCGGTGGAAGGCACCACGCGGCCCGGCCAGCGACTGGGATCGATCTGCATCTGGACCTACCTCCTATAGCACGCACACGAACACCTGTTCGACATGGTGCCACGGAGGTCTGACAAAAACTGAACACTTGCCCTCTGAGCAGGCAAAACATCACGCCACGAGCACTGCCGCACCGGTCACGCGGCCCGCGCGGAGGTCCGCCAGGGCCAGGTTCGCCGAGGCGAGCGGGTACGGCTGGACGGCGACCGACAGCCGGTGCGAGGCGCAGAACGACAGGAACTCGGCGGCGTCGGCCCGCGTGTTCGCCGTGACCGACCGGACCACCCGCTCCTGGAAGAGGTGCCGCGAGTAGTTCAGGACGGGCACGTCGGACAGGTGGATCCCGGCGATCGCCAGCGTGCCGCCCCGGTCCAGCGCCTCCAACGCGGGCGGCACCAACGTCCCGACCGGCGCGAACAGCACCGCCGAGTCCACCGGCACCGGCGGCGCGTCAGCCGAAACCGAGGCCGCCCCCAAGGACATGGCCAACGCGCGCGCCGACGAAGACCGGGTGACGACGTGCACCTCGTACCCGCGGGCAACGGCGACCTGCGCTGCCAAATGCGCGGACCCGCCGAATCCGTAAATGCCGAGCCGCCCACCGTCAGGCACCGAGGCGAGCTTCAACGCCCGATAGCCGATGATCCCCGCGCACAACAACGGCGCCAACGCTTCGGACGAATACCCGGAAGGCAGCCTCAAAGCGTAAGCAGCAGGAACAACGGCATAAGACGCGTAACCGCCGTCAGCGTCCCACCCGGTGTAGAGCGACGCCGGACAAAGGTTCTCCGCACCGCGCAAACAGAACCGGCAGGCTCCGCACGTGTGCCGCAACCAGGCGATCCCGACCCGTTCCCCGACGACGAACCCGGGAGCGGCGACCACGACCTCACCCACGACCTGATGCCCCGGCACGACCGACAAGCGGTGCACGGGCAGATCCCCGTCCACGACGTGCAGATCCGTCCGGCACACCCCGCAGGCGAGCACCCGCACCAGCAGCTCCCCCGGCGCGGGTGACGCCACCGGCACGTCGGACAACCTCAGCGGCGTGGTCTGCCACGAAAGCACGATCCCCAGGTTAGCCTGCGGAAATGGACCACCACGAGCCCCACGACGAGGTCACCGGCGATCGGATGAACTGGCTGCGCGCGGGCGTTCTGGGCGCGAACGACGGCATCGTCTCGACCGCCAGCCTCGTGGTGGGCGTCGCCGGTGCCACCACCGACAAGGCTCAGATCCTCGTGGCGGGCCTCGCCGGCCTGTTCGCGGGCGCGATGTCCATGGCCAGCGGCGAGTACGTCTCGGTCAGCAGCCAGCGCGACGCCGAACGCGCTCTCCTCGCCAAGGAACGCCAGGAGCTGAAGGACACGCCCGAGGAGGAGCTCGAGGAGCTCACCGAGATCTACGAGAACAAAGGCCTCGACGCGGACACCGCCGAACAGGTCGCCAGACAGCTCACCGAGCACGACGCCCTGGCCGCGCACGCCGACGCCGAGCTGCACATCGACCCGGACGAGCTCACCAACCCGTGGGGCGCCGCGATCGCGAGCTTCCTCTCGTTCACCATCGGCGCTCTGCTCCCCCTCGCCGCGATCGTGCTGACCCCGACCAGCCTCCGCGTACCCGTCACAGTCCTTGCCGCCGTCCTCACCCTCGCCCTGACCGGCTTCATCAGCGCGAGGCTCAGCGGCGCGGGCAAACGGCGCGCGATCGTCCGCAACGTCGCGGGCGGACTGATCGCCATGGGAGTCACCTACGCCATCGGCTCGCTCGTCGGCCAAAGCATCGGATAGGACCGAACTGGGTATTGCCACGGGCATGAGCGAAGAACGTGGCGCGTACATCCCCGAGGACACCGACAGCTTCGAGGCCCTCGACGAGGACAACATCAAGCACGACCCGCTGGAGACCGAGCCGGAGGAAGGCTGGGCGGAGTCCGACAAGTACGGGATGACCGAGTACGAGCAGGCCCACCCGCGGCCGCTGGACGAACGCCTCAAAGAAGAACGCAGCGATGTCGGCGAGACGGGTGCATGATCGAACCATGAGCCTCGGCATCCCGGAGAAGATCACGGCGTTGCTGTTCGACCTCGACGGTGTGCTCACCAGCACCGCGGTCCTGCACCGCAAGGCGTGGAAGCAGACGTTCGAGAGCATGGGTCAGCCGTTCAGCGAGCAGGACTATCTCGCTTACGTGGACGGCAAACCGCGCTACGACGGCGTGCGCAGCTTCCTCACCTCACGCGGTCTCACGCCGCCGGAGGACGAGATCCGCCGCATCGGCGACCAGAAGAACGACCTGGTCAACCAGATCATCGACGAGGAGGGCATCACGCCCTACCCCGGTTCCGTCCGCTACCTCCAGGCCGCCCGCGCGGCCGGCGTGCCGATCGGCGTCGTCACGTCGTCGGCCAACGCCATGCGCGTGCTGCGCGCGGGCAACCTGCTGGACTACGTCGACGCACTGGTGGACGGCAACGTCATCACCGCGTCGAACCTGCACGGCAAACCGGCGCCGGACTCGTTCGTGGAAGGCGCCAGAAGGCTCAAGACGCCACCGGAGCACGCCGCGGTCTACGAGGACGCGCTCGCGGGCGTCAAAGCGGGCCACGACGGCGGTTTCGGGTTCGTCGTCGGGGTGGATCGCGGCCACCAGGCGGAAGCGCTCAAGACCAATGGCGCCGACGTGGTCGTGAACGAGCTCGACGAGCTCCTGTCATGAGCTACACGATCGAACCGTGGCAGCTGCGCTGGCAGGGCCTCGCGGTGGACCAGCTGCACCGGACCGAGTCGACGTTCGCCCTGTCCAACGGCCACATCGGGTTCCGCGGCACGCTCGACGAGGGCGAACCGCGCGGCCTGCCGGGCACGTACCTCAACGGGTTCTACGAACAGCACCAGCTGCCGTACGGGGAGGCGGGCTACGGCTATCCCGAGGCCGGTCAGACCGTCGTCAACGTCACCGACGGCAAGATCATCCGGTTGCTGGTCGAGGACGAGCCGCTGGACATGCGCTACGGCAACGCGATCGAGCACGAACGAACGCTCGACTTCCGCTCCGGCACGTTGCGCCGCCGCACGGTCTGGGAGTCGCCGACCGGCCGTCGCGTGATCGTCCGCAGCGAGCGGCTGGTGTCGTTCACCCAACGCGCGGTCGCCGCCATCCGCTACGAGGTCGAGCCAATGGACGACCTGCAGCTCGTCGTCCAGTCCGACCTGCTCGCGAACGAGCCGACCGTCCACCGCACCAACGATCCCCGCGTCGCCGCGGCACTGGACGCCCCGCTGGTCAACGAGTTCATGATGGCGGAGAAGTCGCGGGCCGTGCTGTGCCACCACACCAAGGCGTCCGGTCTGCGCATGGCCGCCGCGATGGACCACGAGATCGAGGTCGTCGGCCCCGAACACGACCGGTACAACGACCTCCGCACGGAGATCCGCGCCGAGGCCGACCTGGCCCGGTTCACCGCGGCCGTCGACGTCCGGGCGGGCAGCTGCCTCAAGCTCACCAAGTACCTCGGCTACGGCTGGTCCGGAAAGCGTTCCACCCCAGCACTTCGCGCCCAGGTCGAGGCCGCGCTCGCCGGTGCCTGCCAGACCGGCTGGGAGGGGCTGCTCCAGGAGCAGCGGGACTTCCTCGACGACTTCTGGCAGGTCGCCGACATCGAGATCGAGGGCGACGACGAGCTGCAGCAGGCGATCAGGTTCGCCCTGTTCCACATCCTGCAGGCCGGGGCCCGCGGCGAGACCCGGGCCATTCCCGGCAAAGGTCTCACCGGCCCCGGTTACGACGGGCACGCGTTCTGGGACACCGAGATGTTCGTGCTGCCGGTGCTCACCTACACGCTGCCGGACGCGGCCCGCGACGCGCTGCGGTGGCGTCACTCCACATTGGACAAAGCCCGCGACCGCGCGAAGGTGCTGGGGCTCAAGGGTGCCGCGTTCCCGTGGCGTTCGATCAACGGCGCCGAATGCAGTGCGTACTGGCCGGCGGGCACGGCCGCGTTCCACGTCTCGGGCGACGTCGCCTACGCCACCCAGCAGTACCTCAACGCCACCAACGACGAGTGCTTCGACCGTGACGAGGCCACCGAGATCCTCGTGGAGACCGCACGGTTGTGGGCCTCGCTCGGCCACCACGACCGGCACGACGGGTTCCGCATCGACGGCGTCACCGGCCCGGACGAGTACTCGGCGATCGTGGACAACAACGTCTACACCAACCTGATCGCCCAGCAGAACCTGCGCGCCGCCGCCGACGCCGCGGAACGGCACCCGGACAAGGCGAACGCTTCAGCGGAAGAGATCGCGACGTGGCGCAGGGCCGCCGACGAGATGGCGATCCCGTACGACGAGATGCTGCAGGTGCATCCGCAGGCGGACAACTTCACCAAGCACGCGGAGTGGGACTTCGAGAACACACCGGAGGAGAAGTACCCGCTGCTGCTGCACTTCCCGTACTTCGACCTGTATCGCCGTCAGGTCATCAAGCAGGCGGACCTCGTGCTCGCGATGCACGTGCGCGGTGACGTGTTCACGCCGGAGGAGAAGGCCCGCAACTTCGCCTACTACGAGGCGCGGACCGTGCGTGACTCGTCGTTGTCGGCGGGCACGCAGGCGGTGCTGGCGGCCGAGGTCGGACACCTGGACCTCGCGTTCGACTACCTGATCGAGGCCGTCTACACCGACCTGCACGACCTGCACAGCAACGTGGACAACGGCCTGCACATGGCGTCGCTCGCGGGAGCGTGGATGGCGCTCGTCGCCGGGTTCGGCGGCATGCGCGACCACGGCGGCGAACTGACCTTCGCGCCACGGCTGCCGGCCGCGCTGACCCGGTTCTCGTTCCGGATGGCGTTCCAGGGCACGAGAATCGCGATCGACGTGTGCGAGACCGAGGCCACCTACCGGATCGTGGACGGTACCGAGCTCAGGACGAAGCACCACGGCGAGCCGATCACGATCACGGTGGACCAGCCCGTGACCATGCCCATCCCGAAGGCTCCCGAGCTCGAACGGCCGAAGTCGCCGTCCGGCCGGGAGCCGCGCAGGCACTGACTCAGAGCCGGGAGACCTGGTAGTGCGCTATCAGGTCTCCCCGCACGAGCACGCTCAGGTGGACGTTGATCACCGTTCCGTCGGGACGCGTGAAATCGACGTTCACATGACCGAGCGTCAAATCATCAGCGAACTCGCGGGTTTCGAGAATCTTGTACTCGGCTCTCAACCCGATCGGCTGGGAATCGTAGTAGGCGGCGATCGCCGCTCGCCCGACCCCGTACGGCTTGAGCCCCTGGAAAATCGCGTCCTCGGTGAAGTTCGACGCCACGCGCCGCGGATCGTGCGCGTCCACGGCGTCCTTCCACCGGTCCAGCACCTTCTCGACGCTCATGTCAGTGCCCCGCGCTCTGGCCGCCGTCGACGTGCAGGATCTCGCCCGTGACGAAGCCGGCCTGTTCCAGGAAGGTGATCGCGTCCACGACCTCGTCGATCTCACCGATGCGGCCGACCGGGTGCAGTCCGGCCAGCGCGTCGTGGGTCTCCGGGGCGTGCATCGGCGTGCGGACGATGCCGAGCGCGACCGTGTTGAAGCGGATGTTCCGCGCCGCGTACTCGATCGCCAGCGACTTCGTGACGGCGTTCAGACCGCCCTTGGTCAGCACCGCGAGCGCCGCCGGGACCGCCGACAACGCGTGGTCGACGAGGCTCGTGGACACGTTCACCACGTGCCCGCCGGTGGTGTCCATCGCCGCGACGGCGGCGCGGGTGATGTCGAAGAAGCCGACCAGGTTCGTGCCGGTGACGGCGGCGAAGTCCTCGTCGGTGTACTCGGTGAACGGCTTGGCGACGAAGATGCCCGCGTTGTTGACGAGGCTGTCGACCCGGCCGAACCGGGCCAGCGTCTCCTCGACGACCCGCGCGCCCTCACCGGGCTTCGAGAGATCAGCGCGGATCGTGAGCACCTCGGGGTCGTTCGAGGAATCGATGGAGCGGGAGACCGCCACCACCGAATAGCCGAGCTTGCGATAGGCCGGGACGAGTGCCGCACCGATTCCCTGCGACGCACCCGTCACGATGGCGACCTTGCTGCTCATTTCCAACTCGCTTTCGAAGGAGAAGTAGTGGAACTGACAGCCACAACGGCCCGCACCCGCGAGTTCATTTCGCGGAATTGCGACCCGTTTCCTCCTTCGTGAGAGGCTCAGCCTCGCAGCGCACGGTAGGGGTCGTCCGCGGGCAGCCAGACGCCCTCGCGCCCCAACCCGAGATCACCGACGTCGCGGGCGATCGCCTCCGCGGCGGCGATGACGTCCGCCCGGACCTCGTCGGTGCGACGGACCAGCGACCACGTCCAGAGCGCCTCGGGATCGATCACCGGGCGCTGCACCAGATCCGGCGGCAGCGGCGTGGTCTGTCCCTTGGGCGAGTTGAGCACCGGCGTCGTGCACACCCGGACGTGGTCGAAGAACGCGGGCCCGGTGATGGCACCGTTGTGGATGCGTCGCACGACGGCGCCCGTGTCGCGGGCGAACTCCTCGGCGTAGACGTTCCACGACTGCCACGACGTGACGTCGTCGTCCACCAGCACCGCGATGTCCTTGGCCCGCACCGGACTCGTGTCCGTGCCGACCGCCACGGCGTAGAGCCGGTCCGCGCCGATCAGCCGCGCGGTGAGTCCCAACTGGGCGAGGTCGTCGTTGCGCACCCAGCACACGGCCAGGTCGAGGCTCCCGTCGGCGACCCGTGCGGCCTGTTGGTGCGACGGCACGACCCACGCGTCCACGTAGAGCTGCGCGACACCGGCCGTGCGTACGGAGAGGTCCGACGGCAGCCAGTTGACGTACCCGATCCGCACCGGCCGTGAGCCGGACAGCTGCCGTGCGTGCCGTTGCAGCTCCTCGGCCCGTTCGAGCAACGCCCGCACCTCGGGCACCAGTGCGGCGCCCGCGGCGGTGAGCGCGACCGTGCGCCGGTCACGAGCGAACAACGGAACGCCCAGATCGCGTTCGAGCGCCTTGATCTGCTGCGACAACGACGGCCCGGCAATCAGCAGACGGCTCGCGGCCCGGCCGAAGTGCAGCTCTTCGGCGACCGCGAGGAAGTACCGGAGTTGACGCAGTTCCACGTCCCGCATCCTAGGAGGCTGCGGCTCTCACAGCCGCGATCACAGCTCCAGCACCACCTTCACGTCACCGGGCCGGGTCTCGAACGCCTCCGCATAGGACTCCAGCGGAACCCGCCGAGTGATCATCGACTGCAACCAGGCGTCGTCCGCCCGGTCCAGCACGGCCGAGGCCTCCCGGTAGTGCCGCACGTTCGCGTTGACGGTTCCGAACACGATTCCGTTGTGCAGCACCAGATCCCGGTTCACCTGACCGAGATCCACCGGAACGACCTCAGTGGACGGCACCCCGGTCAGGCACACCAGGTCCCGCCCGAGCACCTGGGCGACCACCGACGGCGCCCCGGTCGCCTCGATCACGATCCGGTGGTCCGGCAGCGTCCGGTGATAGGTGGCGCCCAGCGACTCCACCAGCGCGGGCTTCGGTCCGTCCGCGGCCAGGTCGAACACGTGCACGTCGAGCCCGCGCTGTACCCCGATCAACGCCGCCAGCAGCCCGATCGGTCCCGCCCCGGTCACCAGCACGCTCTCGAACCCGAACAACGCCAGCCGGTCCAGCCGCTCCCACGCCTTGACCACCACCGAGGCCGGCTCCACGAGCACACCCGTCGAAGAGCTGACCCCGACGGCATACGCGGCCGGGACCGTCCACAACGTCGAGCCGTAGCCGTCGAGATCGGTGATCCCGCGCTCGGTGTACTGCCCGTTCAGGCACATGTCGAACTCACCGCGCGCACACGCCGGGCACGGCACCGGATCAGGCCGCCGGACGACTCCGGCGACGAGATCCCCCGGTGCGAACCCCGGCCCGCTGATCACCCGCCCCAGCGACTCGTGCCCGATCACCAGTCTTCGGCCGACGCCGAACTCACCGCGCACGATTTCCCGGTCCGTCCCGCAGATGCCGATCGCGAGCCCCTCCACCAGCAGCTCGTCCGGGCCGGGCTCAGGATCGGGCAGTTCGGACAACGTCAGGGACCCGGCTCGTGCAAGATCCACCGTCAGTGCGCGCATGAAGACCATTCTTGACACATCAACACGATCACGCTGAGTATGAGAGCGCTCTCACGAACAACCCTGTCTCAGTGAGGAGATAAGTCGATGCGCAAGCTCCTGCTGCTCGCGACATCGGCCCTGCTTGGGCTGACAACGATGTCTGCACCTGTACACGCGGCTCCACCGAACCTGCTCCCGTTGACCGTCACGAACAACTCGGGCCGCGGCGACGCCGTCCACCTGTACGTGTTCGGCGAGATGGGCGGCCGGCTCGGGTACGTCAACGCCAGTGGTCAGTTCACCCCCTGGTCCGGGGGCGGCAACCCGCCGACGCCGGCACCGGACGTGTCGATCCCCGGCCCCGGCAACGGCGGCAGCCGGACCCTGCAGATCCCGATCAACCTGGCCGGCGGCCGGCTCTACATGTCCTTCCGGGACAAGCTGAAGTTCTCCCTGGTGCCGAACGGCCTGGTGCAACCCGCGCCGTGGGCGCCGGGCGACCCGAACCGCGACATCCTGTTCGACTGGAGCGAGTTCACCTACAACGGCGGCGGGTTGTGGTTGAACAGCTCGCAGGTGGACATGTTCTCGGTCCCCCACGCGGTCGAGACGACCTCGCAGGCCGGTGCCACGAAGAAGACCGGCCAGCTGGTGTCCAACGGCCGCAACCGCGTCTTCGACCAGCACCAGCAGCTCGGCGGTGACTGGGCGCGGCTGATCCACACGCGAGGAGACGGCACCCGGCTGCGCGTGCTGAACCCGAGCAAGGGCCTCGACGCGGGCGTGTTCTCCGGCTCGTACTTCGCGAACTACGTCAGCAGCACCTGGTCGACGTACCAGAACACGCCGCTGACGGTGGTGCCGTACCGGAACGAGCCGAACCGCAAGTTCACCGGCCGCACCAGCGGCGGGGTCCTCAACTTCACCAACACGTCCGGCCAGCAGGTCGCGTCGTTCCAGCAGCCGTCCACCCGGGACGTGCTCAACTGCGACGGCCGGCTCGCGGCACCGAACAACGACGTCGGCGCGATCTCGCGGTCGCTGTGCGCCGCGCTCAACCGGTCGACGCTCGGCTTCCTGCACACGCAGCCGACGTACAACGCAAGCGAGTTCTACACCCGCGCGACCACGAACCACTTCTCGAAGATCGTGCACGCCAACATGGTGGACGGGAAGGCCTACGGGTTCGCCTTCGACGACGTCGGCGCGTTCGAGTCACTTGTCCACGAACCCAACCCGCGTTCGGCAAAAGTCACGCTAACCGCATTCTGATCCGAAACGTTCTTGCTTTTGATCGACTTTCACTCCACTGTGTGAGACGCCGTCGCCGCGGCTCTCACACAGTGGAGTCGTTGTGTGCGTACGGGTCCTGCTCGTGGAAGACGACGAGCGAATCCGGCAGGCCTTGAGCCTCGCCTTGTCCGATGAGGGTTTCACCGTTGACGAGGCGGTTTCGGGTGAAGAGGCATTTCGGCGTTTGGAGACGGAGCAGTTCGACGTGGTGCTGGTCGACCTGACGTTGCCCGGCATCGACGGCCTGGAGGTCGTGCGGACTCTCCGAGCACGCGGTGACCTGCCGATAATCGTGGTGACAGCGCGCACCGACGCCCGTGACATGATCGCCGGGCTGGAGGCCGGGGCGGACGACTACGTCACGAAACCGTTGATGGCCAGCGTTCTCGCCGCGCGCATCCGCGCGTTGTTGCGCCGGCGTGGCCCCGGTCGCGAAGCCGTTCGGATCGGCGATCTGGAAATCCGTCCGCAGGAAGGACTCGTACACCGTGCGGGTGAACGCGTTCACCTGACCAGAACGGAATTCCGGCTGCTGCTGGAACTCGCTGGTGCGGCTGGCCGAATCGTCACCAGGGAACAGTTGCTGCAAAAGGTTTGGGGATATGACTACTTTGGTGACACTCGGCTGCTCGACGTGCACATAAGGAGACTGCGCCGCAAGATCGAGGCGAACCCGGACGATCCGGCGTTGCTGCTCACCGTGCGCGGCACCGGGTATCGGATCCGCTCGTGAGACTCACCCTGCGCTGCCGGATCACCCTCTCGTTCGGCTTCGGCCTGCTGGTCGTCACGAGCGTGCTGGCGTTCGCGACCTGGAACCTCGCCTCCGGTTACATGCTGCGGCAACGGGAGGCGAGCGCGACCCGGCAGGCCGAGGTCAACGTGCGGCTGGTCGAGAAGTCGCTGTCCTCACCGGGCTTGGACGAGCTGCTGACCGGGCTCACCACCGGGCCGGACTCGTCGATCCTGGTGATCGGCCCGGACGGTCAGGTGAACGCGGGCCGCAAGGTCGAGGCGTCCCAGCTGCCCGCCGACCTCGTGGAACACCCGCCGGGCCGGTCGCGGATCACCGTGGCCGGGCTGCCCGTCATCGCCGTGACGCTCCCGGTGGCGGGCAACGCGGTCTACGTGGAGCTGTTCCCGTTGCAGCAACTGGATCGCACGTTCGGGTTCCTCGGCGCGGTGCTGATCGCCGGCACGATCGGGTCGGCACTGCTCGGCGCGGCGCTGGGCTCGTGGGCGTCGAAGCGGGCGCTGCGACCGTTGGCGGAGTTGAGTTCCGCCGCGGTGCGCATCGCCGGCGGTGATCTCCGGGCCCGGCTGCCCGATCAGGACGACCCCGATCTGGCCGCGCTGGCCGCGAAGTTCAACTCGACCGCGCACGCGCTGGAGCAGCGGGCGTTGCGGGACGCCCGGTTCGCCTCGGACATCTCGCACGAGCTGCGGTCGCCGTTGACGACGATGGTGAACGCGGGCGCGGTCCTGCGCCGCCGTCGCGAGCACCTGCCGGGGACCGCCGGGACCGCGCTGGAACTGCTGACCTCGGAGGTCGACAGGTTCGCGCGGATGGTGGTGGACCTGCTGGAGATCTCCCGCGCGGACCAGACCGATGATCCACCGCCGGAGGAGATCGCGCTGGACGCGTTGGTGCGCAACGTGATCGCGACCCGTGCCGGGGTTCCGCTTGCGCTCGAGCCCGCAGTCGTGCTCGGCGACCGGCGGCGGCTCGACCGGGTGCTGACCAACCTGCTGGACAACGCCGAGCGCCATGCGGGCGGGGCGGTGCTGGTGGCGGTGCGCGTTTCCGGCTCGCGGGTGCGGCTGGAGGTGGAGGACGCCGGGCCGGGGGTGCCCGAGCCGTTGCGGGAGCAGATCTTCGAACGGTTCGCGCGCGGCGTCATGGCGGGCAGCCGGGGTGACGACACGGGCAGCGGCTTGGGGCTGGCGCTGGTGCGCGAACACGTGCTGCGACTGGGCGGCCGGGTGTGGGTGGAGGATCGCTCGCCGCACGGCTCGCGGTTCGTCGTGGAGCTTACGGAGTTCTGACGGCCGACCGCTTCAGGGCGCTCGGAGCGGTGGATGGTCCTACGGTCGACGGATGCGAGTACTGATCACCGGCGGGGCCGGGTTCATCGGGTCGCACGTCGCGGACGAGCTGGCCGCACAGGGCCACGAGTGCGTCCTGCTCGACGCGTTGCTGCCCGAGGCACACGGCTCCGCTCCCCTGCTGACCCACGAACTCGTGGTCGGCGACGTCACTTCTCCCGAAGTCCTGCGGCCTCTTCTGTCCACTGTGGATGCAGTATGTCACCAGGCCGCGATGGTCGGCCACGGCGTGGATCCGTTCGACGCGCCTTCTTACGCGCGGCACAACGACCTCGGCACGGCGGTGTTGCTGGCCGAGATGTACCGGGCCGGCGTGTCCCGGCTGGTGCTGGCGTCCTCGATGGTCGTCTACGGCGAGGGGCGCTACCGCTGTCTGTCACACGGAATCGTGCGTGCCGAACGGTCTGCCGATGACCTCGCTCGTGGCGTGTACGAACCTCGCTGCTTCTGCGGCGACTTCGTCGTGTCCGAGCTGGTGCCTGAGGACGCTCCGCTGGAGCCTCGCAGCACTTACGCCGCAACGAAACTGGCTCAGGAACACCTCGCCGTGGCGTGGGCCCGGCAGACCGGCGGCAGCGTCTGGGCGTTGCGGTACCACAACGTCTACGGCCCGCGGATGCCGCGCGACACCCCGTACGCCGGTGTCGCGTCGATCTTCCGGTCGGCGCTGCGGAACGGCGTTCCCCCGAGCGTGATGGAGGACGGGCGGCAACGGCGCGACTTCGTGCACGTCACCGACGTGGCGCGGGCCAACGTGCTGGCCTTGTCCTCACCACGGCCTGGCTTCGAGGCGGTGAACGTCTGTTCCGGCTCACCGCACACGATCGGTGAGCTGGCCTTCGCCCTGGCCGAGGCGTGCGACGGTCCGACGCCCGCGATCGTGGGCGGGGCGCGGCCCGGCGACGTCCGGCACGTCGTCGCGTCGCCCGCGAAGGCGTTGGAGGTGCTGGGTTTCGAGGCTCAGGTGGGGTTCACCGAGGGCGTGCGGGAGTTCGCCTTCGCCGCGCAGCGGGAGCCGGTCACCAGTTCGTGAGCACGAGGTGGTTCACCGCCAGCGCCGTGACGGCCTGCGCGGTGAGCCACCTCCTCCGGTTGTCCAGTTTCGCCGTTCCGGCGAGCAACCAGATCGCGAACGACAACCAGATCCGTTCGGTCTCGGCCTTGCTCAGCCCCGACAGGTCGGCCGCCAGGATCGCAACCGCTGCTGCGATGACCCACTTGTCTCTCCGCAGACCCCGGATCCCGGCCGGGCCGATCACCAGCGCGAGCGCCGCGAGGTTCGCCCACACCCAGTACCAGTACGGCCGGGTGTCGCCGATGCCCTGGTAGTAGCGGAGTTTCACGAGCTCGTAGCCGTCGAGCCACCAGAAACCGGCGAGTGCGAACGCTCCCACCACGGCCAGCGCGCCCGCGAGCGCCCAGCCGACCTTTCTGCCGACGGCGACGAGTGCCAGCGGGGCGAGCAGGACGAGTCCGTACGACAAGAACAGGCACCAGCCCAGCACGACGCCACCCAGCAGCGGCCACCTGGTGAGCAGGTAGATCCCGACCGCCGCGACGCCCATGAACATGCCGTCCGCCGACACCCCGACCCACACCGCTCCGGGGAACAGCACCAGGAACGGCAGCACCGCGTTGTTCTTGATGGTCAGCGGGATGGCCACGACCGCGAGCGATCCGACCAGCACGCAGAAGATCGACGCCGCCGCTCCCCCGCCGAGCCCGATGCGGTCCAGCGCGACGAACGTGAGCAGCGCGCCCGGCGGGTGCCCGGAGACGTGCGTGGTCCACGAGTCCGGCTGGAAGTCCGGGATGCGCGCGGCGAATCCCTGCAGCATGGCCGGGATGTCGGTGATTCGAGGTACCTCGTGGAGGTACTCGTCCTCGGTCGTCAGCCTGGTGACGAACCGGCTCCAGCCGTCGATCATCGCCAGGCTGAAGGTGAACGCCGTTGCTGTCGCATAGGCGATCGGCAACGCGAACCGGTGCTGTGCGAGCTCCGGTCCCTTGGCGATGACGAGGAACGCGATGAGGATCGCTGCTGGTGTACCGGGGCCGAGGTGGGGCTGCCAGTCGCCGAAAAGGGGTGCCGCCGCGGCGAAGATGACGTGGGGATCGTTGGCGTTGACGACGACCCCGACGATGACGGCGGCAGCGACGAGCAGACCGGCGATGACTAGACGCACCGCGCCCAACCTAGGGCCTTCCGGCGGCGTCCGCCGACCACGCAAGACAACCGTAAGAACTCTTTCGTGCGTAACAATTCCTTAAGCACCACAAGACTTTCCGATGGTCCAGGGTGGACGCATGGATGTCGTGTTGCCCTGCCTGGACGAGGCCGCCGCACTGCCGGCCGTTCTCGCCACCCTGCCTCCCGGACACCGCGCGATAGTCGTGGACAACGGCTCGACCGACGGCTCTCCAGCGGTTGCTTCGGCCCACGGCGCGCTGGTCGTGCACGAGCCCCGCCGCGGCTACGGCGCCGCCGTGCACGCCGGCCTCCTGGCCGCTACCTCGGACCTCGTCGCCTTCGCCGACGCCGACGGCTCACTGGACCTCGCCGAACTGCCCGAAATGGCCGCCCTGCTCGCCGACGCCGACCTGGTGGTGGGCCGCCGGGTGCCTGTCTCGCCCGGCGTCTGGCCGTGGCACGCACGGGCGGGCAACGCCGTGATCTCCGGTTTGCTGCGCCGCCGTGGCCTGAACGTCCACGACATCGCACCCCTGCGGGTGTGTCGCCGGGAAGCCCTGCTGGCCCTGGACGTCCAGGACCGCGCGTTCGGCTATCCGCTCGAGCTGCTGGTGCGCGCTGCTTCGGCGGGTTGGCGGGTGCGCGAGGTCGACGTGACCTACGGCCCGCGCGCGGCCGGCACGCGTTCCAAGGTGTCCGGCTCGGTCCGCGGCACGCTGCGGGCGGCGCGGGACATGGCGGGGGTGCTGCGATGAGGTTCTGCCTGCTGATCATGGCCAAGTCACCCGTGCCCGGCCAGGTGAAAACCCGTCTCTGCCCGCCTCTTTCGCTGGAGGAAGCCGCCGACGTGGCAGCGGCCTCACTGCTCGACACCCTGGACGCCGCGCTCTCGACCCCCGGCGCCGTGCCCGTGGTCGCGCTGGCCGGGGTGGTGCGGCGCGAGGACGTGCGGGACGCCCTGGCCGAGTGCGTGGTGATCCCGCAGCGCGGTTGGACGTTCGCCGAACGCCTGGTGCACGCGCACGCCGACATCGCGCGGTTCGGGATGCCGGTGCTGCAGATCGGGATGGACACCCCGCAGGTGACACCCGCGCTGCTGGAGTCGTGCGCCGAGTTCGAGGAGGCGGCGCTCGGGTTCGCGCTCGACGGCGGCTGGTGGGCGCTCGGGCTGCGGGATCCCTCGCGCGCTTCGGTGCTGCGGGACGTGCCGATGTCCCGCGCGGACACGGGGACGCGGACGCTCGACGCGCTGCAGGGCCTGAAGGTGCGGACGCTGCCGATCCTGTCCGATGTGGACACGATGGTGGACGCCCGTGCGGTGGTGGCTCAAGCACCGCGCACCCGGTTCGCCACAGCTCTCGCCGACGTCGCGGCGGTGCCCCGATGATGTTCGACCAAGCCCTTCGTGGCAACCCGAGCTGGCTCGACCTGTCCGGTGCCACCCCGCGCGAGCTGAGTGTCGCCCGCTGGCAGGCCGACGCCGCCGGCGGCGACTCCGTCCTCCTCGACGCCTGCACCGGCCCCACCCTCGACGTCGGCTGCGGCCCCGGACGCCTGGTCGCCGCCCTCCTGGCCCGCAACGTCCAGGCTCTGGGCGTCGACGTCTCCCCGGAAGCCATCCGACGGACCACGGCCCGAGGCGGCATCGCACTGCGCCGCGACGTGTTCGACCCGCTGCCCGGCGAGGGACGCTGGCACCACGTGCTGCTCGCCGACGGCAACATCGGCATCGGCGGCGACCCGGCCGCACTCCTGCGCCGCGCACACCAGCTCCTCCGCCCCAGCGGAACCGTCGTCGTCGAGGTCGAGCAGCCGGGTTCCGGCCTGACCACCGGCCAGGCACGGGTGCGCACCGAAGGGACCGAGGGCCAGTGGTTCCCGTGGGCCTGGAGCGACGCGGAGTCCCTGAAAGCCGACGGGTTCTTCCTGCTCTGGCAACGAGAACGCGCCGGCCGCCGGTTCGCCTGCTGGGAGAGGCTGTGAAACCACCGACGTTCAAAGCCCCCGCCCACCACATCGGCGTGACCAGCCGGGTCGGCACGTGGCTCGGCATCACGTTCGGGCTGTGCTTCGTCACCGGACTGCTCAGCCACGGCGTGCAGCACGACTGGCCGTGGCCGACCCGTCCGGTCGACCTCTACCGGGTCACACAGGGGGTGCACGTGATCTCCGGGGTCGCGTCGATCCCGTTGCTGCTGGCCAAGTTGTGGAGCGTCTACCCGAAGCTGTTCGAACGCCCGCTCGTCCGGAACGTGCCGCACGCGCTGGAACGCGGCTCGATCCTCGTGCTGGTCGCGGCGTCGTTCTTCGAGCTGGTGACCGGGCTGTTCAACGCGGCCCAGAACTACCCGTGGTCGTTCTACTTCCCCACCGCCCACTACGCGGTCGCGTACCTCGCGATCGGCGCCCTGCTGATCCACATCGCGGTGAAGATCCCGGTCGTCCGACGCACCCTCGAACCACCGTCCGAAGAACGAACCGTCCTGTCCCGCCGGGCTTTCCTGCGCACGACCGCGTTGACGACGGGGGTCGCGATCGTCACCACGGCGGGCGTCACGGTCCCGTGGCTGCGCGACATCTCGGTGCTGGCCTGGCGGTCACCGGGAGCACTACCGGTCAACCGCACGGCGAAGGCCGCGAACATCGTGGTGCCACCGGACTGGCGTCTGAAAGCCGGACCGAAGAGCTACTCGTTGGAAGAACTCCAAGCCATGCCGCAGACCACCGTCGAACTGCCGATCGCGTGTGTCGAGGGCTGGAGCCAGAACGCGACCTGGACCGGTGTGAGAGTCGCCGATCTGGTCCACAAGGGCGACGTCAGGGTCGAGTCGCTGGAACGCGACGGCCTCTACCGGGCCACCACGCTGCCCGAAGCGTTCGCGCAGGACCCGCTCACCCTGCTGGCGTTGAAGCTCAACGGCGAGGAACTCACCCCCGACCACGGCTATCCGTGCCGGCTCATCGCACCGAACCGTCCGGGTGTGCTGCAGACGAAGTGGGTCACGTCGCTGGAGGTCCGATGAGAATCCTGCTCGGCATCGCCGGCGTGGGACTGACCGCGTGGGGCGCGTGGCTGCTGCTCCCCCAGATCACCGTCGAACTGCTGGCCTGGTTCGGCGGAGGCGTCCTCCTCCACGACCTCCTGATCGCTCCACTGGTCGGAGCGTCCGGGCTCGTCGTCACACGCGCGTCGATCGGCATCGGACTGGTCACCACGGGAATCGTGGCCCTCCTCGCGGTTCCGTTGCTGTGGCGGGAGCACAGCGGCCCGGTCAACCCAGGACTGCACGACCGCGACTACCCCACCGGAGTCGCGGTCGTGCTGGGCCTGATCTGGGCGGGCGTCGCCCTATACGAGGTCGCGGCGCACCTTCAGCAGCGTCGCCGTGCCGAGGAAGAACACCACGTACCCGACGAGGAACAACGCGGCAGTCGTGCCGCCCAGGTCGTTCAGCACGCCGGGCGCACCCGATCCGCCGACGGCACCGGCGAGGTTGCCGGCCGAACCACCGGGCAGCACCTTGGTCAGCGACTCGACCGGCCCGAGGAGGGCTCCCACGCCCCGCAACAGGTTCTCGGTCACGATCGCCCACATCAGCCCGAGCCCGACCGCCAGCGCGGGCCCCTTGGTGACGATGCCGAGGAACACCCCGAACCCCGTCCACATGGCGGCGATCAGCAGTGACGCGGCCAGCGGCTCCACGACAGCGGTACCCGGCAGGCTCCAGTCCCAGCCCTCCAGCGACGCCACCGTGATGGCCGCCCCCAGGTCGACCAGGAACGTCAACGCCACCAGGACGACCACGATGACGGCCAGCGCGCCCACCGTGCCGGCCATCGCCGAGACGCGCCGCGGACCGGCGGTCAGCGTCGTCTTCCAGGTGCCCCAGCCGTATCCGCTGCCGACCGCCAGCGCCGCCAGCACCAGGATGATCGCGCCACCGAACATCGGCAGCCCGCGCACGACCGCCGCGCCCACGTTCTCCGGCTGCATCGAGCTGATCAGCTGCTGCTGCGAGAGGTCACGCGTGTTGGTGCCGCCGTTCAGCGCGAGGTAGTTAAACAGGTAGCCGAACGTCAGCGACATCACCAGCCACACGCCGATCAGCACCCACGTCGCCGGCCACTTCCAGAGCCGCAGCAGCTCCGCCTTGACGCTGCCCATCACGCCACTCCCGTCATCTCGAAGAAGACCTCTTCCAACGTCCGGCGCAGCGGCCGAACTTCCCGCACGTCCACGTCGGCGTGCACCAGCGTCCGGATCAACGCCCCCGCGTCCGTCTCCCGCACGTGCAGCACATCGCCGCGCAACTCGCTGCCCTCGATCAGCACGTGTGCCTTCTCGATCGGATCCGCGCGAATCAGCAGCACGGTGTCGCCCCGCAACTGCTCGACCGTGCTCTCGGCGACCAACCTGCCCTGCGAGATCACGCCGACCCGGTCGCAGATCTCCTCGACCTCGCCGAGCAGGTGGCTCGACAGCAGCACGGTCTGCCCCTGCGCCGCCAGCGCCCGCACCAGGTCGCGCATGTCGGCCATGCCCGCCGGGTCGAGGCCGTTGGTCGGCTCGTCCAGGATCAGCAGCTCGGGCTGTCCGAGCAGGGCCGCGGCCACGCCGAGCCGTTGCTTCATGCCGAGCGAGTACCGGCGGAACTTCTCGTTGGCGGCGCCCACGAGGTCCACTTGCTCCAACGCGGCCTCGACGTGCGTCCTGTCGACTCCCCTGCGGTGAGCGTGCACGCGCAGGTTGTCGCGGCCGGACAGGTACGGGTAGAAACCCGGCCCTTCGATCAGCGACCCGACCTTGAGCAACGCCTTGGGGGTGCCCGGCGCCTCACCGAGGACCCGGGCTGAGCCACTGGTCGGCTGCACGAGCCCCAGCAGCATGCGGATCGTGGTCGTCTTGCCCGCGCCGTTGGGACCGAGGAACCCGTAGACCTCGCCCCGCCGCACGGACAGACTGACCTCGTCTACCACGGCGCGGTCGCCGTAGCGCTTCGTCAGCTTCTCCGTCGTCACGATCATGGCTCAACAGTGGTCCCGCGAGCGCTTCGGGTCGTCCGCTCCGGAGCGTCATGAAGATACGCACATCTGCGTACGTCCCCGGTCGTATGGTCAGCGGCATGCGGATCAAATGGCAGGACGTGGCGCTGACCGTGGCGCTGCTGTTCTTCGGACTCGCCGGGACGCGGTTCGCCGCACGCCTGCAGGGCGCGGAAGCCCTCGACGTCCTCGCCTACCTGCTCATCACGGTCGCGGCCGCGGGCCTGCTGCTCCGCTCGGTCCGTCCGCTGTGGACGGTCGCGATCACCACCGTCCCGATCGTGGTCTACCTGGCTTTCGGCTACCCGTTCGGCCCGATCCTGGTGAGCGGTGTCGCGGCGATGTACGCGGTGGCGACGTACGCGAGCATCGAACTGGCGGTCGGCTGCGCTCTGCTGTACGCGCTGGCGATCCTGCCGTGGTGGAACGACACGGTGACGTCGTGGATCACCTGGTCCGCGGGCTGGATCCTGCTGCCCGTCGCGGCCGGCGTGCTGATGAGGCTGCGCCGCCGGTCCGTTGTGGACGTACGGGAGCGCGCCGTGATCTCCGAACGGCTGCGGCTCGCCCAGGAGGTCCACGACGTCGTCGGCCACGGGCTTTCAGTGATCGCCATGCAGGCCGGGGTCGCGCTGTACGTGCTGGACAAGGATCCGGCGAAAGCGCGTGCCTCACTGGAGGCGATCCGCGACACGTCGAAGGAAGCGCTCGACGGACTTCGGTCCGAACTGGACACTCTGCGCGGATCGGCTCCTTTGACCCCAACGATCTCGCTGGCCGACATCCCGGCCTTGGCGACGCGGATGCGCGAGGCCGGACTCGAGGTGTCGGTCGACGTCGACGAGGTGGAGCTGCCCGACGCCCACCAGCTCGCCGTGTACCGGATCGTGCAGGAGTCGCTGACCAACGTCCTGCGCCACTCCTCCCCCGGCGTCACCGCGTCCGTGCGCGTCTACGCCGTGCACGACGAGCTCGTCGTGCACGTGACCGACACCGGCACGCCGAGCACGTTCACCGAGGGCCACGGCATCACCGGCATGCGCTCACGAGCCGAAGCTCTGGGCGGCACGCTGGAGGTCGACGGATCGCACGGCTTCGCGGTGATCGCCCGGATACCTTTGCCGTCTTGACTTCTCCCCCTCGTGAACGAGGGGGATTCCTACGGCTCGCGCCGGAGGTTTTTCTGCTTCGTCACCGACTGCCCGCCCGGAGTGTTCCGTTGAGGTCTTACACCGGCTCCACAGACTGTGACCGCCAGCCCGGCGGCCAGAATGTTGCGTGCCGCGTTCACGTCCCGGTCAAGGGTCGCGCCACAGCCACAGGTCCACGCGCGTACCTGCAGCGGCATCTCCGCCGCGAGCGCGCCGCAGACCGAGCACAGCTTGGACGACGGGAACCAGCGATCCACCGCGATCACTTCCCGCCCGAACCACCGTGCCTTGTACTCCAGCATCTGCCGGCACTGCCGCCAGCCCGCATCACCGATCGCGCGGGCCAGGCAGTGGTTGCCGACCATGTTCGACACGGCCAGATCCTCGATCACGAGCGTTTGGTTATCGCGCACGAGCCGAGTAGTGATCTTGTGCAGGTGGTCAGTACGCCGGTCGGCCATCCGTGCGTGCACACGGGCGACCTTGACGCGAGCTTTGTCCCGGTTGCTACTGCCCTTCTGCTTACGGCACAACGCCCGCTGCGCCTTGACCAGGCGTTCCCGGTCCCGCCGCTCGTGCCGTGGGTTGGCGATCTTCTCCCCGGTCGACAGCACCAGCAGGTGATCGAGACCGACATCGATCCCCACCACCGCATCCGTGACGGGCAACGGCGCCACGCTCGGATCCTCACACAGCAGCGACACGAACCAGCGCCCGGCCGCGTCCCGCGACACGGTAACCGTCGAGGGCGCCACCCCGTCCGGCAGGGACCGCGACCAGCGGATGTCCAGCGGCGCGGCCATCTTCGCCAATGTCAACGTGCCGTCCCGCCAGCGGAACGCCGACCGCGTGTACTCCGCCGAAGCACGCGATCTCTTCCGCGACTTGAACCGCGGAAACCGGGCGCGCTTAGCGAAGAAGTTGCCGAAGGCCGCCTGCAGATGCCGCAACCCCTGCTGCAACGGCACCGCCGACACCTCACCCAGGAACGCGAGTTCCTCGGTGCGCTTCCACGCGGTCAGCAACGCCGACGTGGCCTCGTAGTCGACCCGTTCCCCACGCTGCGTCCACGCCTCCGAGCGAGCCTGCAACGCCAGGTTGTACACCTTGCGGACACACCCGAACGTGCGCGACAGCTCCACAGCCTGCGCCTCGGTCGGATAGAAGCGGAACTTGAACGCCCGCTTCACCTGCCCACCCACATCACCATACTATCAGTCCACTGTGGACCCCAATGCAGCTGGGTGACAGACGCAGCTTCGCTCTGGCAACGAAACAACTACTCCTGCCTACCCTGCTCCGCAGGGCCCGATTCCTCCCCGTCCTGAAGGACAGGGTCTCCTCGGAGGACTTCAGATGATTCGCGTGGTGGTGGCCGACGACCAGCCGCTGGTCCGGATGGGACTGCGGACGTTGATCGAGACCGAGGACGGCGTCCAGCTCGCCGGCGAGGCCGCCGACGGTCGCGAGGCGCTGTCGCTGATCCAGTCGGTGAAGCCGGACGTGGTGTTCCTGGACATCCGCATGCCGCTGCTGGACGGCCTGGAAGTCCTGCGCCGGGTATCGGCCGACCCCGCGTGCGCCGAGGTGAAGATCGTCATGCTCACGACCTTCGACCTCGACGAGTACGTGTTCGAGGCGCTGCGCACGGGCGCGTCCGGGTTCCTCGTGAAGGACTCCGACCCCACCGACCTGCTGCGCGCCGTGCACGTGGTGGCCGACGGGGGTTCGCTGCTCTCGCCGTCCGTCACGCGCCGGGTGATCGACCGGTTCGCGTCCGGCGCGTCGGCCCGGCCCGTGCCGCACCTGGACAAGCTGACCGAACGCGAGCGGGAGATCATGCGGCACGTGGCGTCCGGCGCGTCCAACGACGAGATCGCGGCTCGGTTGGTGATCTCGCCCGCGACCGTGCGCACGCACGTGTCGCGGGCGATGGTGAAGCTGGGCGCACGCGATCGCGCCCAGCTCGTCGTGTTCGCCGTCCAGTCAGGCCTGACGTGACTCGAACGCGGCCTTGAGGCCCTGCGCGATCTCCGGCGGGATCGAGTCGTAGGCGCGCGGCGGCTGCGGGTCGTACTCGATGCCGACCTGCACCGCCTGCGCCACCATCTCTCCGAACTCGGCCTCGACCAGCCGCAACGCCATGTCGATGCCCGCCGACACGCCCGCGCCGCTCACGACCTTCCCGTCGAACACCACCCGATCTGTGGAAACCTCCACCCCACGAACCGACAGGTCCTCGCGCGCGGCCCAGTGCGTCGTCGCCTTCGAGACCAGCCCGGCCTCCGCGAGCAGCGTCGACCCGGTGCAGACCGAGGTCGTCCACTTCGTCGTCGGGTGCACCTCCCGCAGCCACTCGACGACGCCGCCGGAGTCCTTCAGCAACTCACGCCAGTGCCCGGACCCCGGCACCACGACGATGTCCGTCGACTTCAGCGACGCGAAGGTGTCGGTCGGCACCACCGAAAGCCCGTTGTCGGACTTCACCGGGTCCAAAGAAGCGGCGACGAACCGCGTCGAGACGATCGGCACCGAGCCGAGGACCTCGTACGGGCCGACGAAGTCCAGAGCGGTCATGTTCGGGTAGAGCACGAATGTGGCTTCCATCAGGCAACCCCAGTTGTCCGGAAACGGGCGCGGTAGCTGCCCGGCGACACGCCGAGCACGCGCAGGAAGGCCCGGCGCAGGGTCTCGGCCGAGCCGAAACCGCTGGAGCGGGCGACGACGTCCAACGAGTCACCGCTCGAAGCCAGCCGGTCGGCGGCGGCCTCCACGCGGGCTCGTTCGACGTAGACAGCGGGCGAGACGCCCACGTTGCGCGAGAAGACGCGGGCGAAGTGCCGCACGCTCATCATCGCCTTTCGTGCCATCACCGGCACCGTCCACTCACGGGTCGGGTCGGCGTGGATGTCGTCGAGCAACGCCCGCAGCGAGCCGTCCGACACCGGACGCGTGCGGGTGTGCACGCTGAACTGCGATTGGCCGCCCGACCGTTGCAGGAACACGACCAGGTACTGCGCGATCCGGCGGGCCACCGCGGGCCCGTGGTCCTGCTCGACCATGGCCAGCGACAGGTCGATGCCCGCCGTCACCCCTGCGGACGTGGACACCTGCCCGTCGCACACGAAGATCGCGTCCGGCTCCACCTCGACACCCCGGTTCTCCAGCTCACCGGTGAACGCCCAGTGCGTCGTGGCGCGCCGCCCTTCGAGCAGCCCCGCGCCGGCCAGCACCACGGCCCCCGTGCACACGCCCGCGACCCGCCGCGACTTCGCCGCGAGCCGCCGCAGGTTCGTCGTGAGCATCGGATCCGCCGCGGCCTCGTCGTACCCCCAGCCGCCGACCACGAGCAGCGTGTCGATCGGGCGGTCCAGCGTGCAGAGGTCCTCGCTCGCCTCGATCCGCACCCCCGCGGTCGCCGTGAACGGTTCTCCCCCGAGCGACGCGACCGTGACCTGGTACCTCGGTTCGCGGTGGTTCGCTGCCTGGAACACCTCGATCGGTCCCGCCAGATCCAGCAACGCGGTGCGGTCGTAACCGACCACCACTATTTCCCTCAGATTCCCCACACCTCCACTTTCCTCACGACAAGTGGGGGCGGCAACGCCATATCTCCCTCGCATTCGGCCAGCCCCGTAAACTGGTGCGCGATGCGCAGAGTCCTGCCCCTCGCGGCGATCAGCCTGCTCACGATCCTGTTGATCGTGAGCGACCACCCGTTCCCACCACCCTCCGAACCGGACCGCGAGACCAGAACCGCGGTCGTGGCGCTGGGCGACAGCACGATGTCCGGTGAGGGCGCCGGCGACTACGAGCCCGGCACGAACGGTGAGGCCGGCGGCAACTGGTGCCACCGCTCGCGCGAGGCGTCGATCATGAGAACCGTGTTCGAGGCCGACCAGAAGATCAACCTGGCCTGCTCGGGCGCGAACTCCGACAAGCTGCGCAACGAGCAGCTGCCCAAGCTGCGTCAGATCGCCGGGCAGAACAAGGTCGTCGCGATCGTCGTGGCCATCGGCGCGAACGACGACCCGCGCTTCGCCGAGGTCCTCAACAAGTGCTTCGAGGCGTGGGGCAAGCGCAGCGACTGCACGTCGTCGGTCGCCTCGGAGTGGTCCAAGCGCGTGCGGCGGATGGTCCCCAAGGTCGAGAACACGCTGCAGGCCATCCGCCAGACCATGCGCGACTCCAGCTACCTCGACTCGTCGTACCAGCTCGTCGTGCAGTCGTACGCGGCGCCGGTGTCACCGAAGATGCCGCGCTCGCTGCAGAACCTGTCCGGCTGCCCGCTGCGCACCACCGACCTGGATTGGGTCGTCGACGAAGCCGTGCCGGAGCTGTCGAACGGTCTGCGCACCGCGGCGGAGAAGGTCAACGCCCGGTTCCTCGACCTGTCCCGCGCCGGTGAGGGCCACGAGGCGTGCGTGGGCGGCTCCAGGACCGACGAGGAGTGGTTCACCAGGCTGACCGTCGAGTGGGACAGCTTGAAGGACGACAAACGCTCGTCGCACGCGTTGCAGGAGTCGTTCCACCCCAACGCGCGCGGTCACGAGCAGATCGGCCGGTGCCTCACCGAGTTCCTGGCGGCCGACAAGCGTGACGGCGCGTGCGTGCCGCGGCTGGACGGCTCGCTCGGCCTCACGACGGAGAGTTGACCCAGCGCTTCAGCTCTTCCCGCGGCCAACCGGGATCACCGTCGCGGGCGAAACTCGCCCACGCTCTGGCGATGTCGCCGCGGAACATGTCCGGGACGTCCGCGCCGTGATGTGCCGGGGTCCTGGCGTAGATCGACCGGAACGCCCGCCCGTGCTCGTCCGCGAACCGTGTGGTCGGCCGCTGGAACAGTTCGGGATCTTCGTCGGCGGTGTGGCACACCAGCAGATCGACGTCGTACGGGCCTTCCAGCGGTGATCGCGGCAGCGTGTCGCCGTCCACGATCGGCTGGTACAGCACGTCCAGCTCGGCCGCCCGCTGCACTTCGACGGCTTCGTCGGGGGTGAAGAACCGCCCGGCCAGGCTGTGCGCGATCGCCCGGTGGAACAGGCCGCGAGCCTCGGGCATCACCATCAGGCTCGCGACGGTCTGCGCCCCGGACGACTGGCCGGCGACCGTGACGTTGCCCGGATCTCCGCCGTAGCGGGCGATGTTGCGCTGAATCCACCTGAGCGCGGACACGACGTCCCGCAGGCCCCGGTTGTGCTGAAAGCCTTCCAGGGCACCGTATCCGTCGGCCGCGAGCCGGTAGTTGCAGCTCACGAACACCACCCCGAGGCTCGCGAGAAAATCACCCGCGTACTCCGGTTGTGCGGACGAGCCGACGGTGTTCGCCCCGCCGTGAATCCACAGGATGACCGGTCCGTCCATTGCGGACCAGACGTTCAACGTGTGCGCGTCGCCGAACGCGCCGGTCGGCTCGCCGTCGCAGTCCACCGGTGGGTGGAAGCGCAGCGGGCCGACCGGCGGTTCCGCGTACCTGATGCCCAGATGTGCGTTCAGGCCTGCACCGACACCTGGTGCGACACCGGCAGCACCCGCAGGTTCGCCGCCGCCCGCTCCAGCTTCGACAGCACGCTCGGCCGCATCCCGGCGATCTCCTGGTCCGCCGCCGGTCCGGCCATCTCCTGCAGCAGCACCTGCTGCGGGTGATCGCCCTCGGCCTCGGCCACCGCGAGCACCCGGAACGGCGTGCCCGGTGCGAAGATCACGCGTTCCTCGGTGGCCACGGCGACGCGGTCCGCCACCTCGACCCGGCGGCCGGTGACCGACCACAGCAGGAACTCGGTGGCGCCCTCGACGCGCTGGGCGGGGTTCGCGATGGCGTCCAGCAGGCCGTGCTCGACCAGGACGTCACCGCTGCGGAACCGACGCGGGCCGGTCGGGCCGCTCATGCCCCACACCGTCGCCACGCCGTAGTGCACCGGCAGGCGGTTCAGGCCCGAGACGATGCACGCGACGTACGGGCGCAACCGGCCGAGGCGGCCCATGCGCAGCGTGTCGACGACCATCTCCTCGTCCTGCGACACGCACGCGAGCAGCGCCGTCAGGTCGGTGACCATGGCCTCGAACGCGGTCGGGTCCTCCTCGGCGTCCGGACGCTGGGCGAGCAGGCGGCACACCGTCGCCGCGTGCACGCCGTAACGCTCGCCCAAGGCCCTGCGGACCGTGTCGCGTTCGGCGTCCGAACTGTCGTGGTCCGGCGGCACCGTCTCGCGCTCGCCGCTGCCGTCCGGCGGAGCCTCCCACGAGGCCAGCGGCTGCGGCGGCAGCGGACCGTCGACGCGGAACCGGACGGGAGCGGAGTCCGGGTCGTCCGACGGGAAGGCGGCCTCGTCCGGGTCGTCCAGCGCGTGTGACGCCACGGCCGGGCCGGGTTCGATGCCCGCGTAGGCGGGCCGTTCCGGTTCGGACTCGGCCGGGATGACGGGGGTGAAGAAGCCCGTGCCGTGGTCCTGGGGGTCACGCGCGGACATCGCGTGCGCGGCCGCGCTCAGCGCCGAGGCGATCTGCGCGGGGCTGCCGGTGAGCGCGTCGCTCGCCGCGGGAACGGACGCCGCGGGAACGGGTGCGGTGGGTGGCGGAGGCGGTGGGGGCGGCGACACCGTGGCGTCGCAGAACACGAGACGCAGCAGCTTGCGCACCTCGGGCTCAAGACGTTCCACGAGAGCAGCGCCGTGCACCGCGACCGCACCGGGCGTGGTGCGTCCAGGAGTGCCTACGGTCAGACGTGCCCACTCCGGGTCGACGGGCTGAGAACGCACCTCAGCCGCGTTGTACGGCTCGTCCTGCTCACGCACCCACAGACCTGAGGGCACGACCTCGAGCACAACGCCGTCGCCGAGCGCGAACACACCGGGCTCGACCTCGGAGAGGCCCGGCACCGGGGTCCGGTAGCCGGAGACCACCGGAACGGTCTCGTTCGGCGTGCACGTGACTTCGGTCACGAACGGCCGCCACGTCTGCTGCCCGCGCGGGTCGACCGCGATCACGGCGGGCCCGCCGGTGCGCAGGTTGCCGGTCGGCAGACCGGTGAACATCGCGATCGGCTCGCCGACCTGGTCCGCGACCAGCTGTCCGAGACCGGTGTCGATGCCGTACGGGACGAGCCGCACGCGCGACCGAGCCGCCTGGGGCAGCGCGGTCAGCAGGCGGACGACCTCTTCGGTCGGGATCGACGACTGGCCGGGCCCGCCGACGACGACGGTCAGCACGTTGTCGCGGCACGGCAGCGCCACGATCGGCCGCGAGTCCTGCGCGGACGGGTCGAACGGCGGCTGCTGCGCGCGCAACCACAGCCCGGACGGAATGGGTTCGGAGATGCCGATCTCGCCGGTCGGCCACGGCGAGTTCGGGTCCATCGCCTCCCACTGCGGCACCGGGAAGCGGCGCCCGTACGGCATCGGCGACGCGTTCGGCTGGAACCGCAGCCAGCTGCCGTAGCCCTGGGTGCCCACGACGAACGCGGCACCCGGCACCGTGGTCAGGACCCCGTCCGGGGCCACGACCTCGGCCTGGAGCTGCTCCGCGAGCCACTGCGCGGGCGCGGTCGGGCGCATCGTGCCCGCGTGCGACACCGCGAGCCGGATGGGCCCGCGGCCGCTGAGCGCGGACACGACGTGCGGCCAGAAAGTGCTCTGGTCACCGCTCGGGAAGTCGACCACGACCACGGTCCGGCCACGATCGACCGGAAGCGTGCGGGCGAGTCCCGAAGCCGCCTGGCTCGGGCCCTCAGGTGCGGAAACAACGAGCGTCGCCCCGACGAAACTCGCCGCGAACGGCGTTCGTTGGGGTTGTGGCTCCGGCTGCGGTACCGCTGCTGCCGGTGGCTGCTCGACGGGGTACAGATCCATGTCGAGGGCGGGGTTCGCGTACTGCTCCGAACTCTGAGCCGCGGTCTGGGTCTGTGTTTGCTGGTCGCCATGGGCGGCGGCACGTCGGCCCATCAAGCGCCTGATCACCTCCGTGCCATCCCGTTCACTCGCCCTTTCGGCTTAACCGGGCAACGGTGGTGCACGCTATCAAGACGCGGAGCACTCTTGTCACCCAGTCGGGTTATTTGGTCTCATCCGATCGATACCCACACGGCGCGTGCTCGTCCGCACACACCGTGAGGGCCGATGATTGCCGACGCGGAGTACGCCTTGCGTCCATCGCGGCCAAGTTCCCACGCAAGGAGCAAGTGGTCCACACCCAGTTCGACCGGCCGCTCCAGCTGGGCGACGAACGTGCCGAGGACGAACGCGGGACCGCCGTCCGGGGCGACTGGCTGGGCCGAAGGGCAGTCCAGCGCCGCCCAGACGATCTCCGGCAGCACGCTCGTGCCGTCGTTCGGCAGCAGGTCAGCAGGCCGCCACACGCCGGCCCACTCCTCGCGCCCGTCGAGCGGGCCGAGCAGCGCGGCGATGCCGTCCTCACGACCAGGTCCGCACCCGAAACACGTCGGGAACGGGTGCCGGTCGCGCCACGGCACCTTCGCGGCGGCCCTGCGGGCCTCGTCGAGCGTCGGAGCGGCCGGAACGTCGAGATCGAGCGTGGCAGGCTCGGCGGACGCGATCACGGTCTCCCCGTCGAGCAACTGGCCGTCGCGAACCTCCATCTCGCGGTCCAGCGGCACGGGCTTGCGCAAACGGACACTGACGGCACTGACGGCACTGACGGCACTGACGGCGCCGGCGTCGACGTGCGCGGCGAGCAGACCGGCCGAGTAGCCGCCGTTGCCCATCCCGGGTGGACCGTTGAACCGGCTCAGGACCTTCATGAGTCGCCCTCGGCTTCCAGGTAGACCCACTGGCCGTTCTCCCGGACGAACCTGCTCCGCTCGTGCACGACGCCCCCGACGTAGTGCGCCCGGAACTCCACGACACCCTCGCTGTGGAACATTCCGCCGTTCTCAGTTGCCAGTATTTCGAGCTTCAACCAGCGGTCGGTCGCGTCGATGCCCGCGCTCGAAGGGCGGTTCCTCGCGGCCCACGTGCGCAGCAGGTAGTCCTCATCGGACACGGCGAAAGCGCTGTAGCGCGAACGCATCAGCTGCTCGGCGGTGGCCGCGGTGCGGGCCCCGGAGTGCAGTGCACCACAACAGTCCACATAGGACTGACCGGTACCACAGGGGCACAGTTTGTTGTTCACGCACACATCATGCCTGGTGAACCCGTTAGAACCGATGCCGCACCCCGTACGTACACCCAGTCAAGACTGACTCGCGGGAGGCAGAGGAGACGGCAAGTGAGTGTCGAAAGCAGGACAGAGCTCGTACCGCTGCGCACGTGGTTCGGACTGCGCTGGCGCGGCTACGACCGCGACGAGGTGGACGACTACGTCGCCGAGCTGGAGGCCGAGCTGCGCCTGGTCACCGCGGACCGGGACGCTTCAGAAGCCCGGGCCGACGCGCTGGCCAGCAGGTTGATGTCGATTCAGGAGGAGAACGCGGCACTGCAGGACGGCCTGCACCGCATCTGCCTCACCCCGATCGACCTGAAGGGCCTGCCCGAACGGCTGGCCCGCATGGTCGCCCTGGCCGAGGAAGAGCGCCGTGACGTCGTCCGGGACGCGCAGCTCAAGGCGTTGATGATCGTCGGCGAGGCCGAGCAGCGCGCCAGGAAGCTCGATGAGGAGGCCGCGGACAAGCGCGAGGAGATTCGCGAGGACTTCCGGCTCGCCATGTCGGCGCGCCGAGCCGAGGCCATGCGCGCCCTCGCGGAACTGCGCAACGTGGCCCTCGACGAGGCCGAGCGCATCATCGCGGAGGCGAAAGTGGAAAGCGCCAGAGTCGACTAGAAACTCGGCGGCCGGACCGGGACATCCAAAGAGTCCCGATCCGGCCTGCGACGCGCGCTGCGCACGGACAGCATCACTATGCGCAGCACCGAATCCAGGCCCTCACGACACATGCGACCGTCCTATCACCGCTGATCCACGCCATCCGGCCGGATCTTGACGTCCGTCGACTGTCCACAGTGGTCTTGATTCCATAGATGTGAAATGTTTTCATCCATTCATGGACCTGGGGACTTTCACACCGATCACGGCTTATCTCGTTGCCTGTCTGGGATCCGCGCTGGGACTTCTGTCCAGTGAACGCGCGCGGAACGCGACCGGCGCGTCACGCAACTGGTGGCTGACGGTGGCCGCGGTGTCGATCGGCGGCCTCGGCATCTGGGCCATGCACTTCACCGCGATGCTCGGCACGTGGATGGGCGCGACCGTCGCCTACGACATCCCCATCACGTTGCTGAGCATGATCGTCGCCATCGTGGTCGTCGGCATCGGCCTGCTCCTGGCCCTGCGGCAACGCGACGAGCGCCTCTGGCCGCTCGTGGCCGGCGGTCTGGTCACCGGCCTCGGTGTCGCCGCGATGCACTACACCGGCATGGCGGCGATCGAGATCGGTGCCGACGTCGGCTACGACATGGCGATCGTGGCGCTGTCCGTCGTGATCGCCGTGGTGGCCGCGACCGCCGCGCTGTGGTTCACGAGGAAGGTCAGCGGCCCGCTCGCCGTGCTGGGTGCCTCCCTGGTGATGGGACTGGCCGTCACCGGCATGCACTACACCGGCATGTCCGCCATGAGCATGGCCCACGACCACAGCGCCCCCGTGGTCATCAGCAACTCCGAGGACCTGATCACGTCCCTGATCATCGGCGGCGCCGGCTTCAGCGTGCTGATCGTCTTCCTGCTCGCCCTCACCTCGTCCGACGAGGAAGGCAGCGAGGACGCCGAACTGCTCGACCGAGTTCTCCGTCGCACGGAATCGGGCCGCTGACGAAACCCGCGCCACTCCTACGCCGATCGGCCGTCGCCGCGGCACAGGCACGTGATTTAAGTTGCTGGATGTGGCCGGGCAGGGGGAACCTCACTTACCGCGTGTGCTGACACCGAGCGTCGCCGTCGTGGTCGGCTTCGTCCTGCTGGTCGGAAACCCGTGGCTGTACCGGGACATCTTCATCGTGCTGTCCGACATCGAGACCTCCGGCCGGTTCGTCACCGTGCTGATGTCCTACCCGCGCTGGCACGTGGACGTCGATCAGGTCGGCCCGTTCCTGTTCTGGTTCGGGAACCTGCGGACCGTGCTGTTCGTGGCGTTCGCGATCGCGGGGCTGCTCAAGGTGCCGCGCTGGCTGGGTGAGCGGACGGGCGGCGCGGGTCTGTTCGTCACCACTCTGGGACTGACGACGCTCAGCGCGGTGGGCGCCGGGCTGATCTCCTCGGTGGTGGCGATGGTGCTGCTGAACGACGAATCGGCTCTCGAGTACTTCTACACCGACGAGCCGGAAGTGTTCTTGCTGAGCCAATTCGGCGCGTCTGCCTCGTTCGGGGTGCTGTTCGGCCTGGTGCTCGGCATCGTCGAGGTCATGCGGCGCCGGACTCCCACCGGCAGGGAACGCCGGGTCAACGCACCGAAGTCGTTCTGGTGAAGAGGGATCGATGAGCCAGCCAACCGCTTTCTCCCCCGACGACACGACCCGGTACCTGTGCGTCGCGGCCAGGACCGACGAGCGCTTCGCCGCGCGGATGACCAGGGCACTGCTGACGGAGGACCTGCACGCGGCGGCGCCGTCGGTCGGGTTCTCGTCGCGGCCGGTGCTGCTGCACGCGCTGGCCGGGCTCCGGCAACGCCGGGTGCGGGACTGGTGCCTGCTCGTGGCGACGGCGCTCGCGCTGATCCTCTCTCCATTGTGGACTTTGATCGCACTGCTGGTGATCCTGCCGATCGGCGGCAGTCTCGCCCGGCGCGCCGCGGCGTCCCGCCGGCTGCGCGACGCCGTGTTCGCCTTGCTGGTGCTGGTGATCCTGCTGCTGATCTCCGTGACGACGGTGTCCGCGCTCGGCGACGCCCCGGAGCCGACGCGGAGAACTCCAGACCCGGAGCCACCGGTCGCGGAGTGGCTGGTCGGCCTGCCGTGGCTCGCGCTGCTGATCGGTCTGGTGATGTACGGGCTGGTGGTGTGGAGCGAGTGGCAGATCCGCCAGACGTTGCTGAGCGAGCTCACCCGCGCCACGTTCAGCCCCGACGCCGCGCCGCCGCTGCCCGCCACCCAGGCGTGGCTGTCCGACCGGCTGGCGGCGATCGACGACGCCGAACGCGGCAACGTCACGGTCTACGACGGTTTCACCCCGTTCATCGGTCACGGCCCGCTGGTGTCGACGTGGTCGTTCGCCCTGCCCTTGCTGCGCAGCGACTCCGATGAGGAGAGCGTGGTCCCGCTCGACACCGTCGAGCTGGTCGCTCACGTCCGGGACCGGCTGGCCGGCATCGCGGTGGAACCGGACGAGCTGCCCGGGCTGTTCCTCACCGAGCGGGCGTTCGTGAGTGGCAACGCGCTCACCATGCATCCGGCCCTGCTGCCCGAACGCGACCAGGCGCCAGGGCAGCACCTGTCCGAAGCGGACCTGGCCCGGCTCGCCGCGCGGCCGCACGGCTCGGCGCGGCACTACCTGTGCGCGCAGGTCCCTTCCTGGGGCGGCGAGGTGGTCGCCAGCACGTTCCTGCACTTCTCCACCGACGGGCGGTTGCTCTACCTGCAGTGCGACCGGACCGTGCTGGGCCCGTTGTGGCAGCAGTACCACGACGTGGACCGGATCAGCCCGCTGCTCACCGCGGGCGCGATCGGCCGGCTGCTGGCACGGGCGGCGAGCGGAGTGTCCAGCGCGGTGCCACGCGCCCCCTTCCGGGTGCTGCGCGACGCCACCTTCTACTGGCGCTGGCAGCGACACCGCACCGTGGAACGGGCGATCGCCCAGCAGGACCTCGGCTACAGCTACGGCGCCCGGTTCAGCGTTCGTGAAGAAGCCACGGATGCCAACTACCACAACTACTTCCAGAAGACCGACGCCGCCAAGCACCTCAAACTGATCGAACGGCACGTGCTGGCCACGCTGCTGGACTTCCTCGACGAGCGCGGCGTGGACACCACCGAGTTCCGCAACCGCCAGATGACGATCCTCAACCAGGGCATCATCCAGACCGGCGGCACCAGCAACGTGGGCAACCAGGCCGTCGGCAGCGAGGCCACCGCGACGGCGCAGTTCGCCACACCCGAACCCGCCGCCGGGAAACCGGCGTGACAGAAGGGAAACCCATGCCGGACAGCTCGCCGAACTACGGCATCCAACAGTCCGGCGGCGTGAGCAACGTCGGCAACCAGGCCGTCGGCCAGAACGCCCGCGCGATCAGTCACGGCCAGAGCTTCACCACCGCACCGGCGACCGGCGAACAGCTGACCGGTGAGCTGATGGCCCAGCTGATGGCGCTGCTGGAACACCACCGCGCGGAACTCCCCGACACGGCGGCCGAGCAAGCCGACGAGGCCGCCGCGGAACTGCAGGACGAGCTGGAGTCGGACGAGCCGGACCGCGGTGTGATCGCGCGGACCCTCGAGCGGATCACCAACCTGGTCAGGCCCGTCACCCCGCTGGTGGAGACGGTCGGCGAGCTGACCAAGGCGGTGGACTCGGCGTTCGGCAGCTGACCCGGTCAGTTCGAACGCGCGAGCGGCAGCCTCAGCTGGAGCCGGAACCCGCCGCCGGCGACCGGAGTGGCCGTGATGGTGCCGCCCAGCAGTGCCGCTCGCTCCTGCAGGCCGACCAGGCCGTGCCGCGCGCTCGGCAGTGCCAGCGTGGGACGGGTCGGCGCGGTGTTGGTCACGGTGACGGTGAGATCGGTGTCGTCGTGCGCGATCTCGACCGCGGCCGTGCTGCCGGGAGCGTGCTTGCGGACGTTGGTGAGCGCTTCCTGGATGGTGCGGTAGATCGTGCGCTGGAACGCCGAGTCGACGTTGTCCGGCGCGGCACCGGTCAGGGTGGTCTCGATGCCGCTGCCGGTGACCAGTCTGTCCAAATCGGACAGGGTGGGCTGCGGGGTCAGCTCGGTGACGGCACTTCCCGACGCGCGCAGCAGGTTCACCATGTGCCGCAACTCGTCGAGGGTGTCGACGGACAGCTTGCGGACGTTCTCCGCGGCCACCTTCGCGTTCGGGTCGGTGGTGGACACGCTGAGCGCGCCCGCCTGCACCGCGATCAGGCTGACCTGGTGCGAGACCACGTCGTGCATCTCGCGCGCGAGCTGGTTGCGTTCCTTGGCCAGCACCGCCTGCGCGTCCAGCTCCCGTTCGTGTTCGTGGGCTCGCCGCACGTCGTCCAGGGCGCGCACCAGCCGGCCGAAGAAGATCGGCGCGGCGGAGGTCATCACCGCGTAGATGAGGGTCAGCACGAAGTCGATGCGCGAGAACTCGTACTCCCCGCCGGGAACCAGGTATCCGGCGGCGGCGAGCACGCCGCAACCGGTGAGCAGGTAGCGGTCCGAATGCCGCAGGGCGACGGAGTAGAGGGCGAACACGGTCGCGAGCGCCCCGCCGACGAACGCCAGCGCGGGCAGCGTCACCAGGAAAGCGGCGATCGGCCAGCGCCGCCGGAACGCCAGCGCCACCACGGCCACGACCGCCACGGCGATCTCCAGCGGTTCGACCGGCCAGTTGAGCGCGGACTCGACGGCGGCGACCGCGATCAGCCCCGCGTCGGCGAGCCGTGCCCGGTTCACGCGGTACCGCCGTCGAGCAGTCCGGCGCGTTGTGCCACGAGCGCCGCCTGCACCCGGCTGCCGACGTCCAGCTTGGTGAGGATGGTGGACACGTGGTCCTTCACCGTGCCGACGCTGATGTGGATCCGGGCGGCGATCTCCGTGTTGGACAGTCCCTCGGCGATGAGCACGAGCACCGCGCGTTCACGCTCGGTCAGCCGATCGGCCTGCACCGCCTCCGGTGAGCCCGCGCCGGAGCCGAGATAGCCGTCCACGACCGTGCGGGTGACCTTCGGGGAGAGCACCACACCGCCGGCGGCGAGCGTGCGGACGAGCTGGGCGAGCTGGTCGGGTGCGGTGTCCTTGAGGATGAACCCGGCCGCACCCGAGCGCAGCGCCGTCGCGATGTACTCGTCCGAGTCGAACGTCGTCAGCATCGCCACCGCCGGCGGCTTCGGAAAACCGCGCAGCTGCCGCAGGATCGTCAGGCCGTCGACGTCGGGCATCCGGATGTCCAGCAGCACGACGTCGGGCTTGTGCAGAGCGGCCTCCTTGACCGCCTGCCCACCGGACACCGTCGCCACGACCTCGATGTCCCCCGCCGCCTCCAGGATCAGGCGGAACCCCGAACGCACCAGCTCCTCGTCGTCGACGACGATCACGCGAACCATGGCACCAGTGTCCGCGAGACCAGCCCGGACGTGCCATCCGGGGACTGGCGAGGGCCGTCCCCCCGACCGGCCGGCGAGTTCCAGCCAGGTGGCGGGGCCGGCGCTGTGGCGCCGGCCCGGCTCACCCGATCCTGAGCTGCGCCGCCACGCTGGGCGTGCCCACGTTGTCGAGGGCGAACAGCAGGTAGTTCCCCGGCGGCGCGATCCCCGGATCGGACGGGATCACCGCCCGGTGCGAAGTCGGCGAGATCGCCGTCGACGACAACGGCACCCGGCGCTGGTCGTTGTCCACCGAGTGGGTCACCGCGCTGATGCGCACCAGCGAGAACCCTTTCACCGCACGGTCCGTGCCGATCGTGACCGCAGCTCCGCCGGCCGCGGCGACCGGCGCGGCGGTGATCACCGGGCGGGGCTTGCGGGAGCCGTCCGGGTTGAGCAGGTAGGGCGGCACGAAGATCTGGCCGTCCGGGTGGTTGGTGGCGCACTTGCCGCACAGCCCGCCGCCGCCCGAGAAGACGGTGCCGTCCGGCAGCAGGTTCGCCACGCTGTGGTAATTGCGCGGGGTCGCCATCGTGGCGAGCTTGGTGAACTTGCCGGTCGCCGGGTTCCACAGTTCCGGCACCAGCACCGAGGTCTGGTCGGAGAACGGCACCGGATAGCTCTGCCCGCCGACCACCATCACGGTGCCGTCCGGCAGCACGACGCTGTTGACGTAGGCCCGCGCCGCCGCCATGTCAGCCGTCCTGCGCACAGTCGGCGTGCCTCCCGTGATGTCCACTGTGTACGCGGCCTTCGTGGCATCGGCCTTCTCGTACGCGGGCGCCCCGCCGAGGGTGAGGATCTTGCCGATGTCGTACATGACCGCGTTGCCGTTCATGGCATCCCGGCTGTCCCCACGGGTGCCCGCGTCGGTGACCTTCCCCTGGCCCGCGGTGTCGACCCAGTTCATCTTCGCGCTCGGCCCCGCGTGGAACACCCGGCCGCCGCTCGCCGCGAACAGCCACGCGTGGTTGTCCGCGCGGTAGACACCCGCCGGGTCGGCCGTCAGGAACGGCGCCGCCGACACGTTCGGCAGCGATCGCCACTTGTTCGTCTTGGGCGAGTACAGCTCGCCGGCCTTGGCTTTCCGTCCACCGGACCACGAACCCCCGACCGTGAACACCTCGCCGGTGGACAGGGTCGTCTGGCCTTGGTAGCCGCGGCCGACCGTCATGTCCGGTGCGCTGGACCACGCGTCGGTGCGAGGGTCGTAGATGCTCGACTTCGTCGCATTGCTGCCACCGGTGACCAGGATGCGGCCGTCGGCGAGCATCGACGTGCCGGGGCAGAACATGTCGTGCCCGGTGTTGGCGACCTGACGCCGGCTGACCTGCCCGGTGGTGAGGTCCATGACCGCGGTCTGGGTGTAACCGTTGGCACCACCGAAGTTGTCGACGGCGTAGGCCGCCCACGTCAGCAGCTTGTTGCCGGGCAACACCGCGGACGCGGCCGGCACGAGCGGGAACCCGATCGTCGGCCCCCACACCCCGGCCACGCTCGGATCACCCTGCGTCGGTGGTGGCAGTCCGGGATCACCCAGCAGGTCGATCTCCGCCGCGCTCGCCCACGGCCCGCGGTCACCGGCCTCCGACAACGCCACCAGCCGCACGTACCTCGCGCTGCTCACCGCGAAGCCGATCGTCTTGACCGTCTCGTCGTCGGCCATCATGCCGGTCACGACCGGTGCGCCCCAAGCGGTGCCGTCCAGGCTCAGGCGGATCTCGTACCGGCCGATCCGTCCGTTCCGGTGATCGGCCCTCGGCGTGTAGACGAGTCCCGAGACGCGTTGCGCCGTCCGCAGGTCGATCGTCAGCCACTGCGGCAACGACGACGCCGTCCTCCACCGGCTGTGCCAGATCGTCGCCCGGTCCCCGTCCAGCACCCGCGCGGCAGCGTTGTCCGCAGTGGACTCCTCGCTGCTCGCCGTGGCGACCCAGCCGTCCCTCGGCAGCTTCGGCGCGGTGGGAATCATTGCGGCCGCGGCGATTTCCAGGTGCCGGTGGTGGTCGTGCGCGCCGCCCTCGCCGTGCTCCGGCTTGGCGACCTGGGGCACGACCGCGGCGGCGATCACGATCAACGCCAGGAAAACGGGCCGTACCAGTGGTCTTCGCTTCACTTCTGCAGACCGTATCTTGATCTTGCGCGCGTTCAATCAGCCGTTCGGAGTTGATCATGCGGCCGAACACCGCTCAGCGGCAGAACGTCCGGGCGAGACCAGTTAGGACGGTCGCGACCGTGCTGGTGCCCGACAGGCTGACCCATTCGACGTCGGCGTGGGCTCCTTCCCCTTCCGGTCCGTAGAGGACGGTGGGGATGCCGGCGTCGGAGAGGAAGGCCGAGTCGGCCCAATAGGACATCGGCGCCACGGTCGTGCCGGGACCCGCCGCGTCGAGCAGCATGCGCACGACGGGGGTGGAGACCGGTGTCTCCATCGCGGGGCGGTACAGCACGGTTCGCGCGGTGACTTCAAGACGCGGGTCGGCGGGCCGGCACCGTTCGAGCA
This sequence comes from Lentzea alba, assembly GCF_011067745.1. GTDB lineage: Bacteria > Actinomycetota > Actinomycetes > Mycobacteriales > Pseudonocardiaceae > Lentzea > Lentzea alba. The sequence continues at coordinate 293,640 of NZ_JAAMPJ010000003.1, read as the reverse complement.
GATCTGCGACATCGGCCTCGACGCGTTCGAGGGTCTCTCCGGGCAGGGTGCGGCGTTCCACCGTGAACACGCAGCGGTCGGGAATGGTGGACTCCTCGGTGCCACCGGTGATCAGCGAGGCGTGCAGGTTGCCCGGACCGAGGAACGGGTGCGGCCGGTCGCGCAGCTGCCGGTCCAGGTGGTCGAAGGCGACGAGGTGGTGGCCGGCGGCCAGGATGGCGTCGGCGCCGAGGTGCGGGCGCGAGCCGTGGGCGGCGACGCCGGTGACGGTGACCTCGGTCCAGACGAACCCGCGGTGCGCGGTGCCGGCCTGTCGTTCGGTGGGCTCGGTGACGACGGCGGCGTCGATGCCGGTCGGGTCGAGGTGGGCGAGGACGTCCTGGACGCCGAGGCTGGCGAGTTCCTCGTCGGCGACCGCGGCGACGACGACCTCTCCGTCGATGCCGGCGATCGCGGCGTCGCGGCAGGCGACGAGGGCGGCGGCGAGCCCGGCTTTCATGTCGTACGCGCCGCGGGCGTGGAACCGGTCGCCGTCGACGCGCGGCGTGAGCGCGTCACGGGAGCCCGCCAGCCCGACGGTGTCGAGATGGCCGCAGAGCAACAGCCTGCGGCCACCGGTGTTCCGCCCGCCGTGCAGGACGACGCTGGGCCGGCTCGCGGTGTTCTCGATGATCTCGGTCCGCAGTCCAGCGGCTCGTCCCCAGTCGGCGACGAAGCCCGCGATCTCCGCTTCACCGGCGCCGGCCGGATCCAGGCCGGGGTTGACCGAGTCGATCCGGACCAGCCGGTCGAGCAACTCCAGAACGGTGCGGGTCATCGGGTGCGTCCTTCCGTGTTGAGAAGGACCACGACGGCGTCATCGCCCAGGGCGAGAGCGGCCCGCCGCTGTGGGTCGGCGAGGGCGGCGCGGACGCCGGCGAGGGTGGCTGCGCCGCTCGGTCCCGAGGAAACGCCGAGCCGATCGAGGTCGTCGGCCGCGCGGAGTGCTTCGGCGTCGCTGACGGCGACCGCCGCGTCGCACCCCGCGCGCAGCACGGGCCAGGCGGAACTGGAGACCGTGGGGCAGTTGAGGCCTGCCATGACCGTTGCCGCGGTCGGCACCCGCACAGGCCTGCCCGCGGACAGACTGGCCAGCAGGCACGCGGCGGTGTCCGGTTCGACGGCGAGGACGCCGGGGTGGGCGGCGCCCGGACGTCGGTGGTGACGGACGACCGCCTCGGCCAGCGACCCGACCCCGACCGGCACCACCAGCAGGTCCGGTGGCGCCCCGAGGTCGGCGTCGATCTCCTCCAGCAGGGTCTGGTAGCCCTCGACGATCCAGGCGGGCACCTGCGCGTAGCCGTCCCAGCCGGTGTCCTGGACCAGCGCCCGGCCCGGCTGCCCGGCGGCGAACTCGGCGGCCCGCCGGACCGCCGCGTCGTAGTCACCGCCCACCCGCTCGACCTGCGCGCCCTCCTCGGCGATGCGGGCAGCGGTCTGCGGCAGCGTCACCTCCGGCACGAACACGATCGCCTCGACACCGAAGTGCGCCGCCATGCGAGCGACCGCACGGCCGTGATTGCCGTCGGTCGCGGTCACCAGCGCGACGCCGGGCTGCCGCGCCAGCACCTGGTGACAGGCCCAGGAGGCGCCGAGCACCTTGAACGCCGGCAGTCCCAGCCGCCACGACTCGTCCTTCACCAGCACGCGGCCGACCCCGAGTTCGGCCGCGATCTCGGGAACGGACACCAGCGGCGTCGGCGCGAACCCCGGCAGCGACCGGTGGAACGCGTGGGCGTTCCCCGGTGTGAACGGGCTGGTCCAGTCCCGGGCGGACGGCGAGCAGTACCACTTCATGCGGACCATCGTCAGCCCGTTGACTCAACAGGTCCAGCGCGGAATCAAGCGCGATAATGTGAAGCAGAACTGTTGCGTTGAGGGAGTCCGCGATGCTCGACCTCCGGCGCCTGCGACTGCTGCGCGAGCTGGCCCGCCGGGGCACCATCGCCGCCGTCGCCGAGGCGTTGTCCTACAGCCCGTCCGCGGTCTCCCAGCAACTCGCCGCACTGGAGAAGGAGACCGGCGTGCGGCTGCTGGAACCGGCCGGCCGCCGAGTCCGGCTCACCGCGCAGGCCGACCTGCTCGTCACGCACACCGAGGTGCTGCTGGAGGAGATGGAACGGGCCGAAGCCGCACTCGCCCAGTCGCTGGGCGAGAACGTCGGCACGCTGCGAGTCGCGGCCTTCCAGACCGCCGTGCTCGCCCTCGTGCCGAACGCCCTCACCCAGTTGGAACACCAGCACCCCGGCCTGCGCGTCGAGGTGACCGAACTGGAACCCGAGGTCGCCCTGCCCTCCCTCATGGCCGGCCAGTTCGACGTCGTCCTCGGTGAGGAGTACCCGGGCCATCCCCTGCCCCGCCCGCACGCGACCGAACGGCAGGACCTGCTCACCGACGAACTCCGCCTGGTCACCCCGGCCCGGTGGAGCCGCCGATCACTGGCCGGCCTGGCGTCGCGCCCGTTCGTGATGGAACCCGTCGGCACCACCGCCAGGGACTGGACGACCACGGTGTGCCGGCAGGCGGGCTTCGAGCCCGACGTCCGCTACACCTCGACCGATCTGCAGATCCACCTGCGACTGGTCGAACGCGGCCACGCGGCGGCGTTGCTCCCGGACCTCGCCGGCGCCCGGAACCGTCCTGACGTCGTGGTGCGCCGGTTGCCCGACCGTCCGGAGCGGCAGATCTTCGCCACCGTGCGGCGCGGCGCAACCGGCCAGCCCAAGATCCAGGCCTTCACCACGGCCCTGCGGAGCCAGGACGGCTGAGCGACCGTCCCTTCAGGACGGAAATCAGCTGCCGGTCAGCGAGATGGTCAGGTCCGCCATCGGCACCGGGAACTTGCCGACGCTGGTCGCCGCACCGGTGAGCAGGTTGACGCTGTACAGCGTCGCCGCGCCGTTCGCCGCGACGATGGTGGCGAACCCGGCCGAGGACGTCGCCTTGCCGTTGCTCAGGGTGCTGTAGATGTCGAAGCCCGCGTCGGCCGCGTCCACGGTGAGCTTGCCGGTGGCGGACAGCAGGCCGTTGTTCGCCGGTGACTGGATCAGCACCTCGTCGGTGGCCGTGCCGATGTCGAACAGCGTGGTCGCGGTGTCCGCGTTCAGGTCGTTGTTGGTGTACGCGGCGGCCGTCACGCCCCTGGTCGGGCCGAGGGCGGGCGGGGTGGACAGGATCGCGTCCTCGGTCGTCATGTTGTCCCCGAGGTTGTGCCGCAGGTTCTGGCCCTGGTCGCTGACGATGCGCAGGCGGTCGACCGCGGGGTTGAAGTCCACGCCGAACTTCGTGCCGTACAACGGGACGCTGAGCTGCGAGACCTTCGTGACGACCGGGTCCTGAGTCGGCGTGGACGGAAGCTTGACCGTGTAGACGCCGCCCTGGTTGCCCACCAGGTACATCAGCCCGTTCTGGACCCGGAAGTCCAGGCCGATCGCCGCCGTGTCACCCGAGAAACCCTGGATCTCCCGCACCCAGTCCAGCACCGTCGGCTTGTCCGTCGTGAACGTCGCCATCAACGTGCCGTCGCCCGAGATGCCGAACGCCCGCAGGCCGGCCGGTTGCGCGGCACTGCTGCCACCGCCGCTGACCACCGCGGCCAGCACCGACACCGCCACGGCCGCCGCGGCGACGCCCCTTTTCACCTGTGCCCTCATCAGTCCCACTTCCGGTAGGAAAAGCCTGCGGCACAAGGTATTGATCGGGACTGGACGTCGACTGGACGGCCGTGGTGAGAGCGTGTGTCAGTATCCGCTCAACGAGATCGTCAGGTCGGTGATCGACAGCGGGAACTTGCCGATGACGGTCGCCGAGCCGTTGAGCAGGTTGACGCTGTGGAGCGACGTGCTGCCGTCGGGTGCGACGAGAGTGGCGAAGCCCGCCGCGGAGACCGCTTTCCCGTTGCTCAGGGTGCTGAAGATGTCGAAGCCCGCGTTGGCGGCGGCGTCGACGGTGAGACTGCCGGTCGGCGCCAGGGTGCCGTTGTTGGCCGGCGACTGGATGAGCACCTGGTCGGTCATCGTGCCGATGTCGAACAGCGTGGTCGCGGTGTCCGCGTTCAGGTCGTTGTTGGTGTACGCGGCGGCCGTGACGCCCTTGGTCGTCCCCGCCGGCGGAGTGGTCAGGGTCGTGTCCGCGACGGTCGTGTTCGTGTTGAGGTCGTGGCGGAGGTTCTGACCCTGGTCGCTGACGATGCGGAGCCGGTCGGCCGCCGGGTTGAAGTCCACGCCGAAGTTCGTGCCGTGCAGCGCGATGGTCAGTTGCGAGACCTTCGTGATGACCGGGTCGTAGGGCGGGTTGAGCTTGACCTTGTAGACGCCGCCGTGGTTGCCCACCAGGTACATCTGGCCGTCCTGGACCCGGTGGTCCAGGCCGATCGCCGCCGTGTCACCCGAGAAACCCTGGATCGTCCGCACCCAGTCCAGCACCTGCGGCCGATCGGTCGTGAACGTCGCCATCAACGTGCCGTCGGCCGAGATCCCGAACGCCCGCAGACCCGTGGGCTGCGCGGCGCTGCTCCCACCGCCGCCGACCACCGCGGCCAGCACCGACACCATCACGGCCGCCGCGGCGACACCCCTCTTGAGCTGTGCCTTCATCAGTCCTGCTCCCCTGTAGGAAAACCTTGCGGCACAACCTATTCGGCTGGACTGGACGGCCGTTGGACGTCGATTGGACTTACTGCGCACGCACCTTGCGGACGCCCTGGCCCAGGCACCACATTGGAGGCACGCAAGTTCGAGGGGGCAGCGATGAGGTTCAACCGCAGAACGACAGCGGTCGTGGGATGCGCGATGCTGGTCGCCACCGGACTCACGACGGGTACCGCGGGCGCCGCGGACGAGGCCGAGTGTCCGACGCCGGAACTGACGTCCGTGTCCGCGCAGCTCGCCAACCCCGGCCGGTGGGCCTACCAGTACCACGTGACGTGGTGCGTGGTGAAAGGCGAGATCACCGCCGTCACGCCGCACATCACGCATGCGGACGACGGCACCACGTGCGACTGGGTCACGAGCGCGGAGGAGAAGCACGTTCCGCTGGACGACGGCACCGGGGCGTGGGAGGCGTTCAACATGTCCGAGTTCTCGTGCAAGAACGGCGACGGCACCGACGGAACCGCCAATCCTTGGGCCTACATCAACGTGTGGCCGAACGGCTCCAGCAAGGTCATGCGCAAAGGCATCGGTGACGTCGTAGTGGACTAGACCGGACGAAAACGCGTGTCGCCGCAGCACACCGGACATCTAGCCTGTGGCGCATGCATCAGCCGCGAAGGCGCGACCGGCGCCCGGCTCGCCGGGCGCCATCGGAGCCGGTCCGCCGCCAGGCTCCGCCCTTCACCGCGGCGGGCGCGGGCGTGGTGCTGGTGGGCTACTTCTCCGCGAAGCAGAAGGACTTCGCGACGCTCATGGCGTCGGCGGCCGAACAACTGGCAGCACGCGGCGCGCACGTCGTCGGGCAGTTCGTTCAGCGCCGGGGCGTCTCGCACGGCGGAGTCCACAAGATGAGCCTGCCCTTCTCGTCGCGGACGCTGCTGAGCTACGGAAAGGTCCGGGAGGTGGCCGAGGCCTGCGAGCAGACCGACGCCCGAGCCGTGATCTTCGTTGCCGCGCTGACCGAGCGTCAGCGCCACACTCTCACGGCGATGCTCGGCCGCCCCGCCTTGAGTCTTTCCGACGTCCTCGCTGACGACTGAGCGCTCACTCCAGAGCCGAGAGAACGGACAGTGCCCGGTCTCGCAGGCCGAGATACCCCGCTCGCTCGGCCAGGACGAGCGCCTGCCTCGCCACTCCCAGGTCCGCGGTGGCCGTCGCCAGACCGAGGAGGATGTCGATCTCGGGATACCGGTCGCCGGTGCCGCGCACCACCTCGAGTGCCTGGCGGTACCGGCGAACCGCGTCCGCCCGGTGCCCGAGCGCGAGGTCCACGGCGGCGAACGCCGCGAGCGCCTCCACCTCGGTCCGCGGATCACCTGTCTCCTGCGCCAGCGCGAGGCCGGTACGCGCGTGGTCGAGCGCCTCCGCGCGGCGGCCGAGATCGAGGAACGTCGCGGCCAGCCGGCTGCGCTCCAGGGCCTCGCCGTTGCGGTTGCCTGCCTCGTGGTGCAGGGCGAGCGCACGGGTGAGCAGTTCGGCCGCTTCGGCGTGCAGCCCGCGGGCGCGCTGCGTCTCACCGAGGTTGCCGAGGTTGAGCGCTTCGCCGTAGTGGGACCCGATCTCCCGGTACCGGTGCAGGGCAAGGGTGTAGTGCTCGGCCGCCTGCGCCAGCCGGCCCATCTCCCAGTGCACGAGGCCGAGGTTGCCGAGTGCGACGGCCTCGCCCGCGGGCAGTCCCATGCCACGGCTCAGCGCGAGACAGCGGCTGAAGCGGACCGCGGCGGCGTCCAGCCGGCCGGACTGCCAATAGACGCACCCGAGGTTGCCGAGCACGGCGGCCTGGGCCTCGCTCCAGCCGGCTTGCCGCGCCACCAGTTGTGCGTGCGTGTAGTGGTGGACGGCCTCCCGGTACCTGCTCTGACGGAAGTACAGGTCGGCGAGGCTGAGCCGGGCGGCGGCCCGTTCGCGCGCCCCGCCGTCCTCCTCGGCCGCTGCCAGCGCGGCTTCCGCGACGGCCAGCCATTCGACCTGGCGCGTGCACATCCAGAAGTAGCCGCGCAGGGCGTCCGCGATCAGCCAGGCCGCGGGTCTTGGCCCGGTCCGGACCGCCGCGACGAGGTTGCCCAGTTCGGACTCCAGCCAGGCCGACGCCTCCGCCGGCGCCGTGACGCCCGCCGGGGTCCTGGCCTCGGCGACGGGCACCGGCAGTCGCAGCATGTGCGGGTAGAGCAGCCGGGCGGCACCGTCGACCGCACCCAGATACCAGTCGTACAACCGGTCCTGGGCGGCTCTCAGGTCTTGGTCGGTCTCCGCGCGTTCCGCGGCGTACCGGCGCAGCAGGTCGTGGAACCCGTACCGGCCGGGCGCCCGCGGTTCGACGAGGTGAGCGCCGGCCAGCCGGTCCAGCAGTCGCGCGGCCTGATCGGGTTCCGCGCCGATGAGCGCCCCGACCGCCTCGACGCCGACGTCGGCTCCCGGCACGAGGCTCAGCAGCCGGAACAACCGCCGTGTCTCGGCGGGCAACGCGGCGTAGGAGAGGTCGAAAGCGGTTCGCACCGCGGTGTGTTCATCGCCTTGCACGGCAAGGGCGGTCAACAGGTTGCTGTCCCTCAGGTCGGCGACGTGGTCGTCGATCCCGCGGTGCGGGTGGTCGGCGAGGTTCGCGGCCGCGATCCGCAACGCGAGCGGAAGATGAGCGCACAGCTTGGCGAGCTCCGCGGCCGCCACCGGTTCCGCCCGGACCCGCTTGGGTCCCAAGACACTCGCCAGCAACTCCATGGCGTCCTCGGGACTGAGCACGTCGAGCGTGACCTGCCGGGCGCCGTGCAGGGCGACCAGGCCGGTCATCCGGTCCCGGGCGGTCACCACGACGCACGCCGGTCCGGCGGGCAGCAACGGCCGCACCTGGTCCGGGCTGGCCGCGTTGTCCAGCACCACCAGCACTCTGCGGTCCGTCGTCAGCGTCCGGTACATCGCCGCCGCCGTCTCCACCTCGACGGGCACGCGCTCGGCCGGCACCTCCAACGCGGTGAGGAACTGGGCGAGCACCTCGATCGGCGACGTCGGCCCGCCCTTCGAATGCCCGTGCAGGTTCGCGTAGAGCTGCCCGTCCGGAAACTGGTCCCGGACGCGGTGCGCCCAATGCACGGCCAACGCCGTCTTGCCCACTCCCGCGGTACCGGAGATCGCGACGATCGTCACCGCACCGCTCGTGCTCGCCGGCACCAGATCGTCCAATGTGGACACCTGGGTGCTCCGGCCGGTGAAGCCGTGCGGTTGCGCCGGCAGCTGTCTGGGCACGCGCGGAGCGGGCCGGGACCGCGCACTCGCCACCGTCACGTCGCTGTCGTCGCGCAGCAGAGCCGCGTGCGCCGCACGGAGTTCGGGACCGGGGTCGATGCCGAGCTCCTCCACGAGCCGGTCGCGAACCTCGTGGTAGGTCTGGAAAGCCTTCGCCCGGCGGCCGACGGCGTGGTAGGCGCGGATCAGCCGGGCCTGGGCGGCCTCGTCCAGCGGCTGGTCGGCGGCGGCCTCGGCGATACCGGGAAGCACGTCGGCGGCGGCGCCGATCGCGATCATCGCGTCGCCGTACCGCGCCAGCACCTCCCGGTGTTTCGCGACCAGCGACACGACCCGCGGATGAGCGGTCAGCGCGGACAGGTCGGCGAGCGGCCGGCCGCGCCACCACCCCAACGCCTCACCGAGCCGCGCCGCGACCCGCTCCTGACTCTCGTCCCGCTGGGCGTCGTTGGCCTCGGCGACCAGCCGGTGAAAGGACATCAGATCGACGTCCACGGCGTCCACGTTGACCGCGTAGCCGCCGTTCGAATAAGGCAGGAGATCACTGCCGGTGCGTGACGTGCGACCAGGTTCGAAGATCTGCCGCAGGTGTTTGACGTGGGTCTGCAACACGTTCACCGCGCTGCGCGGCGCCCGATCCCCCCACAGCGCGTCCACGAGGTCCGGCGTGGCCACCGACTCCCCTTCGGCGAGCACGAGCAACCCCAGCACAGCGCGCCGTCCGGGTGGGCCGAGTTCCAGCTCCGCCCCTTCGCGCCACGCCCGCGTCGAACCCAGCACCTGGATCCGGACAGCCTTGTTCGCCACTGGTTCGAAACTAATTCCCCGACAAAGGCCCCACAAGGACTGTTCCGCGCATACCGACCGGTCTGATTGGTCGAACATCGTCGATCACCGAACCTCCGCCGTCACTGCGAGCGCTGCGCGATGCGATCAGCCGCCAGGTGGAGGTTCTGCCTGCGGTACAGGTCGATGGCCTCCTGCCAGCACTGCCGCGCCTGTTCGCGTTCGCCGAGGTCGCGATGCGTGTCACCGAGCGCGGCGAGCGTGCCCGCCTGCCGGTAGGTGTTGTCGAGGTCGCGCCACAACGCCAGGGCGCGGCCGTAGTGGTGCAGCGCCTGGTGGTGGTCGCCGGTGTTGGCCGCGATCGCGCCGAGACTGTCGAGAGTGTCCGCTTGGCCGTAGACATCGTTGTGGCGCAAGCACAACGTCAACGCGGACTCGCAGAAGCGGCGGGCGCGGGCGTGGTGGCCGAGGCGGGTGTACGAGGCGCCCATCATGCTCAGGGCGCGGACCTCCCACTGGGTGTTCCCGATGCGGTGGTACAGGTCCCTCGCCCTGGTGAGGTGCGCGAGCACGCCGTGGTCGTCCTGCTGCCAGGTCAGCGCCAGGGCCAGCACGAGGTGCGCGCCGGCCCGGCCGAGCGTGTCGCCGACCTGCTCCGCCAGCACCAGCGACCGTCGCAAGTGGAGCAACGCCTCCGCGTCCCGGCCCAGCGGCGCGTACACCAGACCGAGCCGCCGGTGGGCGCGCGCCTGCACGGCCAGGTCGCCCAGCCGTTCGGCGGCGACGAGCCCCACCTGCCAGGAGGCGATGTTGTCGTGCAGGTGCCCGCGGCGGTAGTGGAAGTTGTCCAGCGACCAGGCGAGCTGCCACACCACCGTGTCCCAGCCCGCGTCCTCGGCCGCCGTCCGCGCCGCCAGCACGCAGCGATGGTTGGCGTCGAACCACGCCATCGCGGCCGCGCTGTCGGGCAGCGGGTGCGGAACGCAGTCGGCCGGGTCGACGGTGATCGGCGGGTGTTGCTGGTCGAGCAGCCTGCTGCCGTTGTGCGCGGTGTGCAGGTAGTAGTCGACGACTCGGCGCAGTGCCTTGTGCCGCAACGGTTCCGGCTCGTCCGTCAGCGCCACGGCGTGGGCGTGCTGGCGGACCAGGTCGTGGAAGCGGTACCGGCCGGGCGCGGGTTCCTGCAGCAGGTGGTCGTCGACGAGGCTTTCCAGCAGCCGCTCGGCCTCGGGGAGGTCCACTCCCGCCAGTGCCGCCGTGGCGTACGCGTCGAAGTCCGGGCCGGGATGGACGCCGAGCAGCCGGAACACGCGTCGCTGCGGTGCGCCGAGGTGTTCGTAGGACAGGGCGAACGCGGCTGCCACGCTGCGGTCTCCCGCCGCGAACTCGGTGAGCGGAGAGTGCGCCTGGCGCAGCCGTTCCGCCAGATAGCCCACCGTCCACGCGGGACGCGCGCGCAGCCGCGCGGCGGCGATGCGGATCGCCAGCGGCAGATGCCCGCACAACGCGACGACCTCGTGCACCGGGCAGTCCGCGCGGTCACCGCCGGCGACGCTGGTGAACAGGGCGACCGCGTCCGCCTCCGGCAGCACGTCGAGCGACACGACCTGGGTGGCGTCGAGGTCGACCAGGCGGCGCCGGCTCGTGATCAGCGTCAGGCTGCGCGACGTGCCGGGCAGCAGCGGACGCACCTGCGCGGCGTCGGCGGCGTTGTCCAGCACGACGAGCACCGAACGCGTGGCCAGTTCGGCCCGCCACAACGCCGCCCGCGCGTCCGGGTCCTGCGGAATCCGGTCGGGCGGCACGCCCAGGGCCCGCAGCAGCGCGTCGAGCGCCGCCATCGCCGTGACGGGTGGCTGGTTGGACGCGTGGCCGTGCAGGTCGATGAACAGCCGGTCGTGGTAGTCCGCGGCGAACCGGTGCGCCGCGTGCACGACCAGCGTCGTCTTCCCGACGCCGGCCATGCCGTCGATCGCCTGGATCACCACGGCGGGCCGTCCGGTGGCCCGCGCGGCCTCCAGCAGGATGAGCTCGGCCTCGCGGCCGGCGAAGTCCGCGACGTCGCCGGGAAGGTCGTCACGGGCGGGTTCGCTCGGTGCGGCGAGCGGCACGCCGAACAGCTGGGCGTCGTTGTCCAGCACCTGCTGGTGGATCTCGGACAACCGGGGTGACGGGTCGAGCCCGAACCGGTCGACGAGCAGGGTGCGGGCCCGCAGGTACGCATCGAGGGCCTCGGCCTGCCTGCCCGCCCGGTACAACGCGGTCATGAGCTGCCCCCACAGGCGTTCCCGGCCGGGATGCCGGTCGGTCAGCCCGGTCAGTTCCTCGACCAGTGACACCCCCGCTCCGGTCGCGAGGTCCGCGTCGACGCGGTCCTCGACGGCGCCGAGCCGCAGGCCCTCCAGCCGGGCCGCCTCGGCGCGCAACGCCGGTGTCGCGGTGAACTCGCCGTACGCCTCACCCCGCCACAGCGTCAACGCCAGCGACAGCTGTTCGGCGGCGTCCGCGGGCCGGCCCGCGCACAGCGCGTCGCGACCCGTCTCGACGAGCCGTTCGAACCGGCGGGCGTCGACGACGTACGGTTCAAGCCGCAGCACGTAGCCCGCCGGATGCGTGACGATCAGGCGGTCGACGGTGAGCGCCCGCCGCAGCCGCGAGATGTAGCTGCGCACGGTGCGCTGCGCGTCGGGCGGGGACTGCGGGCCCCACAACGCTTCCACCATCGTGCCGACGCTCGTCACCCGGCCCGCGTTCGCCGTCAGCAACGCGAGCAACGTCCGGATGCGCGGGCCGCCCAGGTCGAGCATCTCGCCGTGCACGCGCACCTCGAACGGCCCCAGCACCTGGAACTGCGGCAGCGGTGCGGCGAACTCAGTTTCCACTCAGTACAAGGAGATGGCCGCGACAACCGGGATACGCACTCCGTCGCAGTGCGACAAAATTGCCGGTCAGCAGGGAAAAAGCGGTCAATCAGCGGACAATCGGCCATACCTGCCGTCGAAGTGGACAAGAGGCGACTTGGCGGGAAATCCACGTTCGACGGCCACCACCAAACCGACGACGAGGGCGTGGCGGCCCACCCGGACCCGTTCCAGCGGCGCGATCCGCCAGCGGCAGAGCACCCCGCGCAGCGCGGGCAACCCCGCGCTGTCGCGGTACCACCGCGTCGCCGGACCGAACTTCTCCGCACCGGGCCGGCTGAACGCGCGGGCGACGTCCTCCTGGTCGTCCGCCAGCAGGTTCACCGAGACGTGCTCGGCCGTCTCGATGACCGGCCACGACGCCGACTCCGTGTTGATGGCGAACGACAGCAAGGGAGGGTCGAGGGAGACCGGTGCGAGCGACGTGGCGCAGAAGCCCACCGGCGCGGCCAGACCGGCCGTGACGACGGCGACGCCCTTGGCGTGCTGATGCAGCGCCACCGAGAGCCCCTCCGGCACCGTCGTCGTCACGCCACACTCTCCGCGATCCGCGCCGCGTGCGGCGAGATCTCGTCGCCGTACGCCGCGAGGTGGGCCTCCCAGTCCGCCCTGGCTCCGGCGTCGTCGCCCACGGCCTGCCGGCTCACGCCCCTCAGGTACAGCAGGTCCGGGTCGTCCGCCCCGGCGGCCAGCGCGGCGTCGAGGTCCCGCACGGCCTGGCGGTGGTTTCCCAGTTCCTGCAATGCGATCGCGCGGTTCATCCGCAGCACGCCGTTGTCCGCCAGACGGATCGCCTCGGTGAGGTCGTCCACCGCCTGCAGGGGCCGGCCGGTCGTGAACGCCAGGACGGCCCGGTTCGCCCACGCCGCCACCAGTGCCGGGTCCTCGGCCAGCGCGGCGCTGTAGTCCGCCCAGGCCGCGTCGTGCTCAAAGGCGTCCGCGCGCAGGCTGCCGCGGGCCGAGAGCAGCCGCGCGTTGTGCGGGTCCAGTGCCAGCCCGTGGTCGACGTCAGCGGTCGCCCGTGCCACCTCCCCGTTCTCCAGCAACAGATCGACCCGGTTGACGAGCGAGTCGACGTGGTCCGGTTCGAGCTCCAGCGCGTAGTCCAGATCCCGCAGCGCACCCTCGTCGTCCCCGAGCTCGCGGAGCAGGTCCGCGCGGTTGTAGTGGGCCTCGTGGAACGGCGGGCTCAGCCGGATCGCCGCCGCGTAGTCCTGCAGCGCCTCCGCGTCCCGGCCCGCCGCACGACGAACCGTGGCCCGGTCGAAGTAGTACTCGCCGTAGTTCGGATCGCGCCGGATCACGTCGTCGTAGTCGAGCAACGCCGCGGCGTGCTCGCCCATCGCCGCCAGCACCTGAGCCCGGTTGTGCGTGAGCACCGACCGGTGCAGCAGCTGTTCCTCGTGCCCGAGATGGGAGTCGGTCATCCCGATCGCCTCGTTCACCAGGTCCAGCGCGGCCCGCAGATCGCCGCGGTGCAGCTCGACCAGCGCCCTGCCGTTGCGCATGAACGCCCCGTTGAAGGTGCGCCGCTCGGGCTTCGGGTAGTTGTCGGCGAGCACGATCGAGATGTTGGACCACTCCAGCGCGAGCTCGTGGTCCAGCTCGCCCTTCGGCATGTAGCGGGTGTGCAGCATCGCGGTCATGTAGCTGGACCGCATGTGCATCTCGGCGTCGGTGGTGTGCCGCAGCTCGGCGAGATACCGCGCGGCGTCCTCCGCCGGTCCGAGGTAGGACAGGCACGCCGCGACCTTGGTGGTCAGGTTCCAGTACAGCTGCGGCTGGTCCTCGGCCGAGACCAGCTCCCGCCCGCGCAGGGCCAGGTCCATCGAGGCGTGGTAGTACCCCAGTTCCAGGCACCGCGTGGTGGCGGTGAGGAGCGCCTCGCCGGCTCGGATCCGGTCCGTCCCGCGTTCGAGGTGGTACGGGATCGCCCCCAGCTCGACGCTGGGCTCTCCTCGCGCCACAAGCTCTTCCGCACGCGCCGTGTGCCGGCGTGCCCGCTCGTCCGGCGCCAGCTCGTCGTAGGCGCGGAAGGCCTCCTCGTCGTCGAGGGTGCCGTCCGAGTCGATGTACAGCTGCGCCAGGTCGTCTCCCTGAACCGGTTCCCGGCCGCGGCGGGCACCGCTTCGGGCGTACTTGGCCACCGCGTCGGCGAGCGCCGTGTCGTCACCGGGATCGTCGAGCTCGACGACGACCGTCAACCAGCGGGGATCGCAGCGGCGCAACAAGACCGTCAGGAGTTCGCGGTCGGTCGCATCGGCTTGGGTCACGTCCGTGAAGGCGACCACGACACCGTCCGGGTGCAGCACCCGCGCCCAGTCCATCAGCAACTCCGCGACGCCGTGCACCAGCCGTTCGGTACGACCGGCGGAGTAGAACCGGGTGCGTTCCCGCGGTTCCGCCGCCTCGGTGAGCGTCTTCTCCGGCAACGGCAGCACCGCGGCGAGTTCCGGTGCGATCGCCACGATGTTCGTGGCCCGCGGCAGCACGAGATCAGCGTTGTGCGCCAACAACTCCGGCACGATCTGTCTCAGCAGCGCGCCCGCTCCGGTGTACGGCCCGCGCAACCGGCGATGACACCTCGCCTCGACGTGCGGAGTGGGCACCGGCGGCAGCGAGTCCGAGGTGACCGCCCAGCTGTGCCAGGCCTGCGGTGAAGTCATGCGAGCTCTCCTTGCATAGCCCTGGTGCGTTTCCGGGCACGCCGGTCCCGCACGGTGACGTAGATCAGCAGACCCAACTGCGCGACGGCCATGCTGAGGAAGATCAACGTGTCGACCACTTCCGAGGCCGGCGTGTCCGGCGCGGCGAGCCGCTCGAACACCGTCGACCAGAACCGCCACACCGTGGGGATTCCGGCCCAGGCGAGACTGCCCAGCGAAAACCCGTAACCGAGCACCAGCAGCGGCGCGTACCAGCGGGCCACCACGAGATCCCGGTCCGTCCACTCGGCGTCCGGCACCGGCGGAGGCCGCCGCAGCAACCGCCGCACCTGCGACCGGATGAAGAACCGAGTGGCGTTCTGCAGGTCCGCGCACCGCAACGCCGTCGCGATCACGTGGTACAGATCGGTTTCCAGGTAGAACATGAACTGCCACACCAGCCGCAGCAACGTGCTGAACGAGATCGCGAGCACCATCCCTGGCACCCACGCCGGCACGTTCTCGCCCATGAGCACGGCCGCGGTCAACGTGAACACCGCCACCAGGATCAAGTCCAGCAACATCCCCGCCAGGAACGGCAGATAGCGCTGCCGCCGAGACACGCTGAGCAACGCGTCCAGCCGCGTCTCCGCGACCAGGTAGTACAACCGCCGCCCGATGCCCAGCGTCGACGGCAGCCCGAGCCGGCGCCCGGCCAGCACGTGAAACCACTCATGCAGCAACACGAGCGGAATCTGCGTGAACGTCAGCACGATCGGGATCAACGAAATGTGTTCGGTGAAGAAGAAGAGCTCATAAGACGGCCGCAGCGACGGAACCCGAACCATCGCGACAACCGCGGCCACCATCACCGCGACGTACAAAACCCAAGCGGGCCACGAAAACGCCCACCGCCCGACGCGCTGCCACCGCACCGGTTTCGCCACCGGCGCGTCCACGTCCTCAGGCACCAGGAAACCGAGCTCGTCGAGCACCTCGAAGAAGTCGTCGAAGTCGAGCGGCGTACCGCACTCGCTCTCGTACCACGCGGCGACCTCGTCAACCGGCTTCCCCGCCCCCAACTGCCGCAACGTCTCCGCACCCTCCGCCGGAAACATCGCGTACGAACCGGTGTCCGGACGACCGACCATGACACCGTCGCGTTCCGCCACCATCGTGAGCCGATGCAGTCGAACGGACACGGCACACCCCCTCAAGCAGAAAGTGGAGGTCGGAGCTGGACGCGCCATCCGCAGGCCAGCCCCGACCGTGTCACGGGATCAGTTGGCGGAGCACGGGCAGTAGTAGCTCGGGCTCGTCAGGCGGATCGTCCCGGCCTTGCGAATCGACATCTTCTGCATGGTTCCTCCTCCCCTCGGTCGAACAACACCGACGACGTTCCCAGGCGCCGTCGACAGTCCGTCCACAGCCGGTCGACAAGGAGGCTGCATCTCCAAAGAACGACCAAAGGCCCTGCTCGCGGGTACGAGCAGGGCCTTTGGCCGTTCTTCTGGAGAATGCTCAGCCGGGCAGAGCGTCTCCGGGGAAACCGAGACACGGGAGAACCTCGCAGCTCATCATCCCGGCCCGCACACACGGGTCGCCGGCCATGATCTCCGCGGCTTCCTCAGCGGACACGGTCATGATCGCGACGCCGGCCGTGGTGTCGGAGACGACCGGGCAGAGCACCGCGATCACCCCTTCCGCGCGCAACGACACCATGCGTCGCTGGTGTTCGAGCTCGATCGCGTCCGCGCCGTCCATGGTCCGCTCCGGCGTCCAGCGGAGGGTCGCGAGGCTGTAAGGCTTCGCCGTCGCGGCCAAAGCCCGGATCTGTTCGTCGGTCACGGTCGTGCTCATGACATCCCCCTGTGTTTGTTGTGGCATTGCACCGGCCGGCCTGCTACTGACCGGCGCCGGCACCAGCCGTCACGGATCACCGTCGCTCCAGTCCACCTGCCACACCTCGTCCATGCCCACCAGCGACAGCACGCGCATGAAGCGAGGCGAGGGGCGGAGGGTCACCACACCGCCGGCTTCGACGAAGTACGTGAGCCCACCGGCCAAGGCCGACAGACCCGCGCTTCCGATGAAGGTCACTCCCCGCACGTCGAGGATCAGCTCGCGCGGGGAGAAGTCGAGCGCCGCTTCAAGAGTGTTCAGGAGCTTGTCGGTGGCGACGTAGTCCAACTCGCCGCCGAGCCGCACCACGACCCGGCCGTTCGCGTACCTGACCTCGCACTCGAGAGCGTCCGAAGTCATGGCAGCCGCCCGATGACGTTCTCGGCGGAGACCGCCGCCAAGGTTGCGCCGGCGAAGTCGGCGCCGGTCAGGTTCGCCCGATTCACCCGCGCACCGGTGAGATCCGCGCCCGCGAAGGAGGACTCGCCGAGATCCGCGCCGTCGAGACGCGCTCCACTCATCATCGCCCGGTCGAACCGAGCGCCGTGCAGGTCGGCGTCGGTCAGGTCCGCACCGATGAGCACCGCGTCGTCCAGCCGGGCATGGCTGAGATCGGCTCGCCGCAGCCGCGCACCCACCACGTCACACCCGCGTAGATCGGCACCTGACAGATCGATCGCCCTGCCGCTTTCCTTCGGCAGGTTCGCCAGGAACGTCAAGGCTGCCTGGACATCCGCGCCTCTGCGGCGCAGCGGCTCGACAGGACCCGGCCCCTCGGTGCCGTGTTCCCGGGTCCGGATGAACGCGCAGAGCACGTCGATCACGAGAAGCCTGTCCTGGTCGGAACTGTCAGCCAGCCGAGTCAGCGCGTACACGCCGCCCAGCCGAAGCGTGACCGACGGGTCGCCCAAATGCCCCACCGCACGAGAGAAGCGGTCAGTGGAAAGCGTTTCGTTCGCTATGCGCAACTGCTCGGCGCTGTGGAGCACGCTCGAGCTGATTTCTTCCGAGCGCTGCAGCATCGTCTGCTGATTGAGCCGCAGTTGCCACCACGCGGTGACCGCCGTGGTGATGAAGAACAAGCCCCCGAACGCCTGGAGCAGGTTCCCCCGCAGCGCCGCGCGAGCGTTGCTGACCTGGCTGCCTTGAACGTCGAGCGACGGAGCGATGACCAGTTCGGGAACAACCACGATCGCTGCCAGCAGCAGCACGAGAACCGCGACCGCACCGACGACGAAACCGGCAGGTGGGCGCTGCCACCCGGAGGAAGGTAACTCCGCTTCGGCAGATCCCACCCGGCCTCCCTACAACGGAAACCACACCATCCTACTGACGTCCGACAGCCGGATCCCCCTTCTCGTCACAGGTTGCTCAGGACTCGCGCTAGTCCCGTTCGACCAGGTGCCCGATCACGTCCGGGCCGGGGTGCGCGTGGCCCGAACCGTCGCGGCGCGGGTCGATGTCGGGCAGCTCGACCGGGGTGCCCTTGTCGTCGGCGCCGGCCGGGCGCGAGCCGATCCACGCCAGCACCAGGTGGGTTTCGCCCTTGAGGAAGCGCTGCGAGCGGACGCCGCCGGTGGCACGGCCCTTGGCCGGGTACTCGCTGAACGGGGTGACCTTCACGCTCTGACCGGACGAGGTGACGACCATCGGCTCGCCGTGCTCGTCGTCGTCCGTGCGGATCGCGCCGAAGAACACCACGTGCGCGTCGCCGCTCAGGTTGATGCCGGCCATGCCGCCTCCCTTGAGGCCCTGCGGGCGCACCAGTTTGGCGTCGTAGCGCAGCAGGGACGAGTCGGAGCTGACGAACGCGAGGGTCTCGCTGCCGTCGGTGAGCCAGGTGGCGCCGACGACCTCATCGCCGTCCTTGAGCGTGATGACCTCGAACTCGTCCGACCGCACCGGCCACTCCGGCACGCACACCTTCACCGTGCCGAGCTTGGTGCCCAGAGCGATACCGGGAGAGTCCTTCGGGTCGAGCGGCGCGATGCCGACGACCTTCTCGCCCTTCTCCAACGGCACCAGCTCGCTCGCCGCCATGCCGCCACGCAGCGACACGGTGCCGCTCTGCTCGGGCAGCACCGGGAGCGGCAGCACGTCGGTCTTGAACGCGCGGCCGAGGTTCGTGATCAGGACGATCTGGCCGCGCGCGGTCGAGTGCACGGTCGCGGCCACGGCGTCGTGTTTCACCCGGCCCGCCCGGCGTTTGCCCTCGGACACCTCCTCCGACTCCGCCGCGGTGCGCGCGACGAGACCGGTGGCGCTGAGGATGACCTGGCACGGGTCGTCCGCGACCTCCAGCGGACCGGCGGGCTTGGACGCCGCCAGCACCTCCTTGAGGTCGCCGTCGATGAGGCTCGTGCGACGCTCGCCGCCGAGCTCCTTGGCCACGGCACCCAGCTCGGTCGAGACGAGCTTCTTGAGCACGCCCTCGTCGTCCAGGATCGCGGACAGCTCCGCGATCTCCTTGCGCAGCTTGTCCTGCTCGTTCTCGAGCTCGAGCTTGTCGTACTTGGTGAGGCGGCGCAGCGGCGTGTCGAGGATGTAGGAGGCCTGGATCTCGGACAGCTTGAACTGCTTCATCAGGCCGTCCTTGGCGGCCTGGGCGTTCTCGCTGCCCCGGATCAGCTTGATGACCTTGTCGATGTCGAGCAGCGCCAGCAGCAGGCCCTCGACCAGGTGCAGGCGTTCCTCGCGCTTGCGGCGGCGGAACTTCGTGCGCCGCGTGACGACCTCGTAGCGGTGCTTGAGGAAGACCTCCAGCAACTCCTTGAGACCCAGCGTCTGCGGCTGCCCGTCGACCAGCACCAGGTTGTTGATGCCGAACGACTGCTCCATCGGCGTCAGCCGGTAGAGGTCCGCGAGCAGCGCCTGCGGGTTCACCCCCACCTTGCACTCGATGACGAGCCGGATGCCGTTCTCGCGGTCGGTGAGGTCCTTGACGTCCGCGATACCGGTGAGGCGCTTGGACTTGTTCACCTCGTCGGTGATCTTCTCGACGATCCGCTCACTGCCGACGCCGTACGGCAGCTCGGTGACGGTGATGGCCTGACGGCCGCGGGAACCCTCGAGCAGCCCGATCTCGACCTTCGCGCGCATGCGCACGACGCCGCGCCCGGTCTCGTACGCCTTCCGCACCTCGTCGAGGCCGAGCAGGATGCCGCCGGTCGGCAGGTCGGGCCCCGGCACGAACTCCATCAGCTTGTCGAGGTTCGCGTCCGGGTGCGTGATCAGCCACCGCGCCGCCCCGATCACCTCGCGGAGGTTGTGCGGGATCATGTTCGTGGCCATGCCGACCGCGATCCCGGACGTGCCGTTGACCAGCAGGTTCGGGAACGCCGCCGGCAGCACGCTCGGCTCTTCGAGCGAGCCGTCGTAGTTCGGCCGGAAGTCGACCGTCTCCTCGTTCAGCTCGCTGACCAGCTGCATCGCGACCGGCGACATGCGGCACTCGGTATAACGCGAGGCGGCCGGTCCGTCGTCCGGGCTACCGAAGTTGCCGTGCCCGTCGATCAACGGCTCGTTGAGGCTGAAGTCCTGCGCGAGGCGGACCAACGCGTCATAGATCGCCGTGTCACCGTGAGGATGGAACTTGCCCATTGTGTCCCCGACGACGCGCGACGACTTCACGTACGCGTGCGTCGGCCGGTAACCCTGCTCGTGCATCGAGAACAGGATGCGGCGGTGCACCGGCTTGAGGCCGTCCCGCGCGTCCGGCAAGGCCCGCGAGTGGATGACCGAGTACGCGTACTCCAGGTAGGAGTCCTCGATCTCGGTCTTCAGCGAGTTGTCCAGCACCTGGGCGCCGGCCCGGTCGAACGCGGCGGGGTCGACCTTGGTCGTGGGTCCCTTGCGGCGTGCCATGACTTCGTAACTCCGTCTGTCTCAGGAAGGGCTTAGAGGTCGATGGCCGACTGGTCGACCCTGGCGGCGGACTCGACGAGCCAGTTGCGGCGCGGCTCGACCTTCTCGCCCATCAGCAGCTCGAGAGCTTCCTCGGCGGCCTCGGCGTCGTCCATGGTGATGCGGCGGACGGAGCGGCTGGCGGGGTTCATCGTGGTCTCCCACAGCTCGTCCGCGTCCATCTCGCCCAGGCCCTTGAACCGCGGCACCGGCGTGACGACCGTCTTGCCCGCCTTCTCCAGCTTCGCGACGGTCTGTTCCATCTGGCGCTGGGTGAAGGTGAAGTGCGTTTCGGCGTTGCGGCCGCGGGTCATCACCTTGTGCAACGGGGGCATCGCGGCATACAGGCGGCCGTCCTCGATCACCGGGCGCATGTACTTGGCGAACAACGTGATCAGCAACGTCCGGATGTGGCTGCCGTCGACGTCGGCGTCGGCCATCAGGATCACCCGGCCGTAGCGCATCTGCGAGATGTCGAACGTGCGGCCGGTGCCGGCGCCGAGCACCTGCACGATGGACGCGATCTCGGCGTTGCGCAGCGTGTCGGCGAGCGAGGCCTTCTGGACGTTGAGGATCTTGCCGCGCAACGGAAGCAGCGCCTGGTACTCGGAGACGCGCGCCATTCTGGCCGAGCCGAGGGCGGAGTCGCCTTCCACGAGGAAAAGTTCGCTACGCGAAACACCTGTGGTGCGGCAGTCGACCAGCTTCGCGGGCATCGCGGCGCCCTCAAGCGCGGTCTTGCGGCGTGCGGCGTCCTTCTGCTGTTTCTGGGTCAGCCGGACGCGGGAGGCGTCGACGACCTTCTGCAGCACGGTCTTGGCTTCGACCTTGGTCTTGCGGTCCTCGGTCCACGCGCGCACCTGGGCGTCGACGATGCCCTGCAACACCTTGGTGATGCCGGCGGTGGACAGTTCGTCCTTGGTCTGCGAGGTGAACTGCGGCTCGGGGATGCGGACGTGGATGACGGCGGTCATGCCCTCCAGCACGTCGTCCAGGGTCGGCATGTCCTCCTTGGGCTTCAACAAGCCGCGGGTCTTGGAGATGGCGTCCTGGATCGCCTTCACCACCGCGCGGTCGAAGCCGCGGCGGTGGGTGCCGCCGTGCATGTTGCGGATGGTGTTGGTGAAGCACTCGACGGTGCGTTCGTAGCCGGTGCCCCAGCGCAGCGCTACCTCGATCTCGGCCTGACGCTCCACTTTGGACCGCATCACGCCGTTCTCGTCGGCGGCGTTCTCGAAGTAGGTGCCGGAGCCGTTGATCAGCAGGGTGCCGGAGACGGCGCGGTCGCCGGACGGCGCGAGGAAGTCGACCATGTCGCTGAGGCCGTTGGGGTAGTGGAAGACCTCTTCGGCGATCGTGTCTTCCAGCGCCGACCGCAGCACGTACGTGACGCCGGGGACGAGGAAGGCGGTGTTGCGCATCTTCGTACGGACGGCTTCCACGTCCAGCGCGGCGTTGTTCTCGAAGTAGCGGGCGTCGTACCAGTAGCGGATCGAGGTGCCGGTCGACTCGTTGCGCTTCATCTTGCCGACGACGTTCAGGCCGCCCTGGCGGGTGAACTTCGCCTTGGGGCCGGGGCCGTCGAAGACGCCGGGAACGCCGTGGGCGAACGACATCTCGTGGACCTTGCCGCCGTTGCGCACGGTGACGTCGAAGCGGTGTGAGAGGGCGTTCACGGCGGAGGCGCCGACGCCGTGCAGGCCGCCGGAGGTCTTGTAGCCGGAGCCGCCGAACTTGCCGCCGGCGTGCAACTTCGTCAACACCAGTTCCACACCGGACAGACCGGACTTCGCGTGCACGTCGGTCGGGATGCCGCGGCCGTCGTCGTCGACCTGGACGCTGCCGTCGGCGTGCAGCGTGACGACGATCTTCGTCGCGTGGCCGGCGACGCCCTCGTCGGTCGAGTTGTCGACGATCTCGCTGAAGAGGTGGTTGATGCCCCGGCTGTCGGTCGACCCGATGTACATGCCGGGCCGCTTGCGGACGGCCTCGAGTCCTTCGAGGTGCGTCAGGTCGTCGGCCCCGTACAGGGTCTCTGCGGTCACGGGTATTTCTCCCAGGTCTTGTGCGGACTGCCAGCAGGGTATCCGCCTGGACCGACAATTTTTCGCAGGACGCCCGCCGTGGCGGTCACCACTGCACTCCAGGACTGTCTCAGCACGCCCCTGAACCCCGCTCCAGCCGCCGGTCAGGGCCCTGCTGAGCAGCGGCGGGAGCGTCGCGCGCGCCACCGGGGGCTACCCCGGCTTGGCGAACATCACGCCGGTTGCCCCGCGAGACCGTTCCGAGACCTTCCCGAAACGGACCCGTGAACCGTCATGAACAACGGCACGTATGCCCCGATGTCGGAATCGGACCGAGGGACGGAGTGATCGCGTGCGGCATGGTGTGGACTCGGGTCTCTTCCAGCAGACCGCGCACAGCCCGTCCTATTTCGAGCTGTCGCGGACCGGTGCGGGAGAGCTCGTGGACTTCTGCATCCCGTGCAATCCGTACTTCCCGACGCCGGAGATGTTCGAGGAGCTGTCGAAGAACCTGGAGTCGATGCTCAAGTTCTACCCGAGCGACTCCGCCAAGATCGCCGACCAGCTGTCCAAGGTGCTGGGACTGAACCCGGCCACCCTCGCGATGTCGAACGGTTCGACCGAGCTCATCACGTGGATGGACCACCTGTGGATCCACGAGAGCGTCGCGATCCCGATCCCCACCTTCGGCCGCTGGACCGACCAGCCGATGGAGAGCAACAAGCGGGTCGACATGTTCCTGCTCCAGGAGAGCAACAACTTCGAGCTGGACATCGACGAGTACATCAAGTTCATCCGCACGCGCGGCAGCAAAGTGGCCGTGATCTGCAACCCGAACAACCCGGACGGCGGTTATCTGCCGCGCCGGGAAATCGTCCGTTTCATGGACGAGCTCTCCGACCTGGACCTCATCGTCATCGACGAGTCGTTCATCGACTTCGTCGAGGTCGAGCGCAACCCGTCGGTCGCCGCCGAGGCGTCCATCCGGCCCAACGTGGTCGTGCTGAAGAGCCTCGGCAAGAACTTCGGCCTGCACGGCATCCGGTTCGGCTACCTGGTCGCGAACCCGGGACTCGCCGGGAAGATGCGCAAGACGCTGCCGAAGTGGAACCTCAACTCCCTCGCGGAGACCGTGGTGTTCATGCTGGCCGAGCACGAGGCGGAGTACGCCGAGAGCCTGCGCCTGCTCAGCCGCGACCGCTACCGCATGGGGATGGAGCTGTCGCGCATCCCCGATCTGACCGTCTACTCGTCGCAGGCGAACTTCCTGTTCGTGAAGCTCGGCGGCGGCATGGACGGCCGCGAGCTGCGGGACCACCTGCTGTCCAAACACCAGGTGTTCATCCGCGAATGCGGCAACAAGCTCGGCATGACCAGCAAGTTCGCGCGGCTCGTCGTACGACCCGAGCAAGACGTGGAACGGCTCGTCGAAGGCATCCGGGATTTCACGCAATCGAGGTGGACCAGCCACTCCAGCCACAGTCCGAGTCACTCCAGCGAACCGTCGCTGCTGATGCACAGCGCCTGAAATCATTTCTCCGAAAGGTTTGCCCAGAGATGTCATCACCGCACGTCCTCAGCGGTCGGCGCGGCCAGGTGGCTGCGGCCGCGCTGGTGGCAGCCACACTGCTCAACGCGGCCATGTTCGGCGGTACGAACGCCACTGCCTCGTCACACCGAGAGGCCCCTCTCATCGCGGGCGATCCGGCCGTGGACAACACGGACCTCTACGCGTTCGTCAGTCCTGACCACAAGGACACCGTGACGCTGGTCGGCAACTGGTCCGGGTTCCAGGAACCCAACGGCGGCCCCAACTTCTTCCCGTGGGCCGAGGACGCGCAGTACGACTTCAACGTCGACAACGACGGTGACGCGAAGCCCGACATCACCCTGCGGTTCCAGTTCCGCAACGACGACCGGCGCAAGAACAACACGTTCTTGTACGCCAACGGTGCCGTGGAGTCGCTCGACGACGAGAACCTGTTGTTCCGCCAGCGCTACGACCTCGAGGCGATCTACCAGAACGGCCAGAAGGTCAAGCTGGTCAACAACGCCCCGGTCGCGCCGTCGCCCAACGGGCCGGCGTCGATGCCGGACTTCAAGAAGCTGCGTGACCAGGCGATCGTGCAGGTCGCCGGTGGCGGCAAGGTCTACGTCGGCCCGTCCGACGACGCCTTCTTCGCCGACCTGAGGGTGTTCGACCTGCTCTACGGCGGCAACCTGAGCGAGGTCGGCCAGGACACGCTGCGCGGTTACAACGTCAACACCATCGCGATCCAGCTGCCCAAGCACGCGCTGGCGGTGAAGAACGACGCGAACCGCAACCCGAACATCGGCATCTGGAGCACCACGCAGCGGCGCAGCCTGAAGCTGTCGCCGGGCAAGGCGGAGCCGCAGGGCGACTTCGTGCAGGTCTCCCGTCTGGGCAACCCGCTGGTCAACGAGGTCGTGGCGCCCGCCGGTCTGAAGGACGCGTTCAACGGCCTGCGCCCGGACCAGGACGCTGGCGTGAAGGAGCTGGTGGACCGGGTGGTGAACCCGGAGCTGCCGAAGCTGATCGAGGCCATCTACAAGATCCCGGCGCCGAAGGGCCAGCGCGACGACCTGGCCGAGATCTTCCTGACCGGCATCACGAAGAAGCTCGGCGCGCAGATCAACGCGGACCTGAACTCGCAGGTCAACAACGCTGACGTGGACCCGCGGCGGTTCCGCCCGTCGGAGATGCTGCGGCTGAACATGTCGATCAACCCGAACGCCAACCCGAACCGTCTCGGCCTGCTCGCCGGTGACACGCAGGGCTTCCCGAACGGCCGTCGCCTCACCGACGACGTGGTGGACATCGCCGTGCAGGCGATGGAGGGTGCCGCGGCGTCCGGCAAGCTCGTCGACGCGCTCGCCACGGGTGACAAGGTCGACGCGAACGACCAGCCGTTCGAGGCGAACTTCCCGTACGTCGGCCTGCCCCGCAACGGCACGGCCGTCAGCGCCTCCGGTACGACCGCGAACGTCGCGGTGAACCCGGTCGGCAAGATCGGCAACATCGACCCGATGGCGATGACCACCGCGGTGGGCTCGGCGGCCGTGTTCGGCGCGGGCTTCTTCCTGTGGCGCAAGCGTCAGCAGTCGATCCGCAAGTACGGGTCGCACTCGAAGTGAAGTACCAACAACGGCAGGCCGTCGCGGTGGTTCTCCTGGTCACCGCGGCGCTTGCCTACCTAGCCGCCTCCGGTCCTGCCGACAGCAGGGCCGGGGGCGAGCCCCCTGTTCCGGCTGTGGCGCAGCAGAACCAGATGCACCGCGTGGTGCACCAGCTGCAGCAGCGACTGCACTCACTGCCCCAGGACAAGTCTTCCTGGGCGCAGCTGGGTGCGTCCTATGTGGAACTGGCGCGTGTCACGGCCGATCCGACGTATTACGCGAAGGCCGAGGGCGCGCTGAAGAACGCGGGCGACACGGGCCTTGCCGCCATCGGCATGGGCACGCTGGCCAACGCCCGCCACGACTTCACCGCCGCCCGTGACTGGGCGACGAAGGCGATCGCCGCACTGCCGTCCTCCGCGGAGGCGTACGGCGTGCTGGCCGACGCGTTGACGCAGCTGGGCGACGACGCGGGCGCGCAGGAAGCGGTGCAGAAGATGCTGGACCTCAAGCCCAACACCGCGTCTTTCGCCCGCGCTTCCTTCCACTTCGAACTCCACGGCGACGTCGACGGCGCCCGCGACGCGATGCAGCGTGCGCTGACCGCCGCGTCGACGCCCGAGGAGATCGCGTTCTGCCGTTATCGGCTGGGTGAACTCGCGTTCGACCACAACAGGCTCGACGAAGCCGCACAGCACTACGAGCAGGGACTGGCGGCAAGAGGAGACGACATGACTCTCACTCAAGGCATGGCCAAGGTCGCGGCGGCACGGGGTGACGCCCCGGTCGCACTCGAGAACTACCGCAGGCTGGTGGCCCGCGCTCCTCTCCCCCAGTACCTGCAGGAGTACGCGGAGCTGCTGGAGGCCAACGGCAAGCCCGAGGAGGCGGCCCGGCAGTACGACGTGCTGTCCGAGCAGCAGCGGCTGATGGAGTCGCAGGGCGCTTCCGACGACCTGGCTGCGGCGCTGGTGGCCGCGGACCGCGGTGACGGCATGCAGGCGCTGCGCCGCGCGGAGGCCGAGTGGAGCCGCCGTCAGAGCGTGTTCGTCGCCGACGCGATGGCGTGGGCACTGCACATGAACGGCAGGGACGCCGAGGCGCTCGAGTTCTCGGACAAGGCCAACGCGCTGGGCTGGCAGAACGCCACGTTCTCCTACCACCGCGGCATGATCCTCGCGGCCCTGGGCCGGATCGCGGAGGCGCAGGAAGCGCTGGTGCAGGCGTTGCGGCTGAACGCGAACTTCTCCCCCCTGCAGTCGCTGAAGGCGGGTCGCAAGCTCGCCGAACTGCGAGGCGGCAGGTGAGCCTGTCCAACTGGGTCGTGCGGCCCGTCCTGGTCGTCGCCCTCCTGCTGGCGGGCATCTTCTTCATCAACGGCGAGGCGTCCGCCCACCCGCTGGGCAACTTCAGCGTCAACCACTACCACGGGCTCCACCTGCATCCCGACCGGATCGATCTCAGATCCGTGGTCGACGTGGCGGAGATCCCGACGCTGCAGGAGAACCTGAAGACGCGGGACGCGAGACAGTGGTGTGACGAGGTCTCCCGGACCGACCGGTCCACGGTCGACGGCCGGCAGATCTCGTGGACGCTCTCCAGCGCCACCAAGGAACATCCGATCGGCCAGGCCGATCTCAGCACCACCCGGCTGGTCTGCGAGTTCACCGCGAAGGTCGAACTCGACAGGCCGGCCAAGTTCGATTTCCGGGACGAGTCGAACACCGACCGGGTCGGCTGGCGGGAGATCACCGCCGCCGGCACCGGGATCAGGCTGACCCAGACTCAGGTGCCGACCGAGAGCATCAGCAACGAGCTGCGGACGTACCCGGAGGACCTGCTCAGCAACCCGATGGACGTCCGTTCGGTCAGTTTCAACGCCGAACCGGGCAGCGGATCGGAGCCGAAGCAGGCTTCCGGCTCCCCCATCCAGTCGTTGAGCGTCACGGCGTCCGCCCTGAACGACATCCTGGGCAGCGACGACCTCACGCCGTGGCTCGGGTTGCTGGCCGTCCTGCTGTCGTTGGTGCTCGGCGCGTCGCACGCGGCGTTGCCCGGTCACGGCAAGACGCTCATCGCCGCCTACCTTGCCGGTCGTCAGGGCCGGCCGCGGGACGCGTTCATCGTCGGCGCCTCGGTCACGGCCACGCACACCGGCGGTGTGCTGGTGCTCGGCCTGGTCATCAGCGCGTCGTCCGCGCTGGCCGGCGAGCAGGTGCTGCGCTGGCTCGGCCTGGTCAGCGGTGTGCTGATCGCGGTGATCGGCGTGATGCTGCTGCGCTCGGCCGTGTCGACGACCCGCGAACCCGCGCTGGCCGGCGTCGGCCATGGTCACGGGCACGGCCACGGACATGGGCACGGTCATGGCCACGGGCACGGTCATGGGCATGGCCACGGGCACGGTTACAGCCGCGCGAGCCTGATCGGCATGGGCGCGGCCAACGGACTGGTGCCGTCACCGTCCGCCCTCGTCGTCCTGCTGGGGGCCATGGCGCTGGGCCGGACGTGGTTCGGCGTGCTGCTGGTCGTCGGCTACGGGCTCGGCATGGCCGCCACGCTGACCGCGGTCGGACTGCTGCTCGTGAAGGCGCGGGAACGCGTGGAGAAATTCCTGGACGGCCGTGCCACCCGCATGCTCTCGCATTACGCACCCGTCGGCACAGCCGCGATGGTGATCGTGGTGGGAGCGTGGCTCACATTGCAGGCTGTCTGAAGTCCTTTGCAGGCTGCTCGAAGTCCGAATTACACCAATGTAAGAAGGGCCCGGATTCCTCGGAATCCGGGCCCTTCTCCGTTTCTGTCCTTACAGGTCCTACCCCGACAGGTTCGCCACCACGAACGCCTTGCCTTCCGCGTTCTCCACCGAGATGGACTTCACCTGCTGTGGAGGCACGCTCACCACACCCCGCACGTCGGCCATCGGCTTGTCGGACGAGGTCCACACGAACGCCTCGGCCTTCGAGCCGTCGGCCCCGACCACGATCAGCTTGCACTTCTGCGCGGCCGGCAACCCGGCGATCTGTGCGGACACCTGGTATCGATCCTGCGATGACGGCTCGATCTTCGCCACCATCCTGATCGCTCCGGACGTCCCCTCACCCGTGCGGGTCGAGGCGACGCTGGTGCCCGGTGCCTGGTTCTGCATGAGAACCGCAGCGCCTCCGAACGCGACCACCGCGGCGACTGCCGCGGCGGCGAGGTAACCCGGCCAGCGCCGGGGCTTGGCGTGCTGCGGTTCGGGAAGTGATTCCTCCACCGCACGTGGACTGGCTCTGGGACGAGGTTCGGCCACCCGCGGCTGCGGGACGACCGACTCGTTCCGGATCTGCCGCAGCGTTCGCTGCAGCACCAGATCCGACGGCTTGGGCAGGTCGGCTTCGAGCTCGAGCTCGTGCAGGAATGCTTCCCGAGGTATCTCGTCGAGCACCATGCGGATCCGATGGAAGTCGGCGACCTGCGCACGGCAGGACGGACAGCCCCTCAGGTGCTGCTCGACGCCAAGACTCTCGTGCGCGTCCAGAACGCCGAGCGCGTAGCAGCCAAGGGTGACCGCGTCGTGCGCGCCAGCTGTCATACGACCTCCTCGTCGTCCCGATTCGACCCCCGCGGCGAAACGGTGTCACAAGGAAAACGCGCAGATAGGAGTGGTCGGTTCAGCTTGCGAACGAGTTCATTCTGATTGCGCATAACAATGGCATTACGTAACCGTCCAACTACTGTTCCGGCCCTGCCTGAGCTGCGCTTTTCACTCGATCGGACGACTCAAGGTGTCTCGAATGGCTACAGGCACGTCTCTCGACGAACCAGTGGTCGTTCCTCGGCTTCGATGAACACCGCGAGGCCGTCCAGGAGCCGCGCGAGACCGAACTCGAACTCGTCCAGCGGCCGTTCGAAGCCGCCGGAGTTCCAGAGGTGGGTCATCATCGGCAGCCGGTCGGGCGTGAAGTGCTGCCAGAGCGCCTCCCGGCCGTTCCACCAGTCCTCCTCGGACACGCCGGTCTCCCGTTCGGCCTGCACGCGGTCCGCCATCGTCCGGCCGACCCCGTCGACGAACTGGGCGACCGCCGTGACCACCGCGACGATCTCCTCGGACGCGAGGCCCAGCTCCGAGACGACGGCGTAGGCCGCGTCCTGACGGGTCATGGCGTGCGGGCCCGGCATCCGCCGCGAGGTCGTGAGCTGCAGCATCCACGGGTGCGCGCGGTACATCGCCCACATCTGCCGCGCGAAGAACTCCAGCCCGGCGCGCCACGGCCCCTTCGGCGTGTGCTCGGTCTCGGCCCACACCGCGTCGACCATCAGGTCGAGCAGTTCGGACTTCCCCGGCACGTGCCGGTACAGCGACATCGCCGTGTTGCCCAGCGTCTCGGCGACCCGGCGCATGGTGAGCGCGTCGACGCCCTCGGCGTCGGCCACCTTGATGGCCGCCTCGACCACCCGCGCCTGGCTCAGCGCGGCCTTCGGGCCTCTCGTCGCCTCGGCCGGCGGCTCCCACAGCAGACGGATGCTCCGGTCCCGGTCGCTCTTCACCCAGCCCCCTCTTCACAACCAGCTTGCCGGTGAATCCTAGAACCGTGTACAACGTACACCTGGTGTACAACGTAAGCAGTTAAGCCACGGGGGTGAAGTCGTGGGACACGCGGTGCTCGCGGAAGGCCTGCGGAAGAGTTTCGACAAGAAGGCGGCACTGGACGGGTTCGACCTGGCCGTGCCGGCGGGAACGGTGTGCGGGCTGCTCGGCCCGAACGGCGCCGGCAAGACGACGGCGGTGCGCATCCTGGCGACGTTGCTGCGCCTGGACGGCGGCCGCGCCGAGGTGGCGGGCTTCGACGTGGCGCGGGAGGCGCCTCAGGTGCGGCGCCAGGTGGCGTTGAACGGCCAGCAGTCGACGGTGGACGACGTGCTGACCGGCAAGGAGAACCTGGTGATGTGGGGCCGGCTCTACCACCTCTCGAAGCGCCAGGCCTCGGCGCGGGCCGACGAGCTGCTGGAGCAGTTCGGGCTGACCGACGCCGCCGACAAGCGGGCCAAGCAGTACTCGGGAGGCATGCGGCGGCGGCTGGACCTGGCGTCGAGCTTCATCCAGCGGCCGTCGGTGCTGTTCCTGGACGAGCCGACGACCGGTCTCGACCCGCGTAACCGCGGCGAGGTGTGGCGGGAGGTGAAACGGGTCGTCGCGGAGGGGACGACGGTGCTGCTGACCACGCAGTACCTGGACGAGGCCGACCAGCTCGCGGACCAGATCGTCGTGCTGGACACCGGCCGGGTGGCCGCGCAGGGCACTCCGGACCAGCTCAAGTCCAAGCTCGGCGGCGACCGGATCGAGGTCGTGGTCCGCACTGCCGAGGAACTGCCGGTCGTGCGGGACGTGCTCGGCCCGGACGCCGAGGTGGACGCCGACGGGTTCCGGGTGAGCGCGGCGGTGATCGACCGGGTGGCGGCGCTGACGCGGGTGACGTCGGCGCTGGCCGCGAAGGGCGTGGAAGCGGAGGACATCGCCCTGCGCCGGCCGACGCTGGACGAGGTCTTCCTGGCCATCACGGGACACAAGGCAGTCGACACTTCTGGGGTGCGGGCATGAGGTACGCGGCGATCGACTCGTGGGTCGTGGCGAAGCGCGACCTGATCCACTGGGTGCGCGAGCCGGTCAGGGTGTTCGCGAACCTGGCCTACCCGGTCATCTCGGTGCTGATCTTCGGGCTGGTCTTCGGCAGCGCGATGAACGTGTTCGGCGGCGGTGACTACATCGAGTTCCTGCTGCCCGGCATGTTCGGCCAGACCATCGCGTTCGGCGTCGGCACCACGCTGATGATGGTGTCGATGGACGCCGACCGGGGCGTGACGGACCGGTTCCGCGCCTCACCGATGTCGCAGACCGGGGTGGTGGCCGGGCGCAGCATCGCCGACCTGGTGAACTCGTCGCTGGAACTGCTCGTGCTGGCGCTGTGCGGCCTGGTGATCGGCTGGTCGTTCCACGACGGGTTGCTCAACGCCCTGGTGGCGTTCGCGCTGTTCCTCTGGCTGCGGTTCGCGCTGGTCTGGGTCGGCATCTACCTCGGCCTGCTGGTCAAGCCGGAGGCCGCGCAGGCGTCGTGGATGTTCCTGTTCCCGCTGACGATGTTCGCGAACACGTTCGTCTCGCCCGAGCTGATGCCGGGCTGGCTGCGGGTGGTGGCCGAGTGGAACCCGCTGTCGTCCACGGTGGCGGCGGCGCGGGAGCTGTTCGGCAACCCCGGGGTCGGCGGTGACTCGTGGGCGGCGCAGCACTCGCTGCTACTCGCCGTGCTGTGGCCCGCGGTGTTCGTCGCGGTCTTCTGGCCGCTGTCGGTGCTGAAGTACCGCAACCTCAGCCGCTGAGTAGTCGGTCCGGAACTGGTCGGCGAGCCACTCCGCGAGGAGTCGCCGCCAGTTCCGGACCCTGGCCAGGTTCGCGGGAGTGAGCGTCCGATCGGTTTCCCACTCCCGCCAGTCCTCGCTCGCGAGCCAGCCGATGCAGCCGGCTATCCGGTGCACGCGCAGCAGGCCGAGGTCCGGCGTGTGGCCGTACCCGGTCCAGAACGCCTGGGGCAGCACGGCTCCGTGCAGGTAGAGGTGTTCCTCGAACGCGGCGAGCTCATCGAGCGGGTTGCCCTGTCCCGGGTTGTCCCAGTCGATCAGCGTGGCGGTGCCGTCGCCGACGATGATGTTGTGGAGGTTCACGTCGTTGTGCAGCAGGCCGACGCGGTGGACCTTCCGGAACGCCTGGCCGATGCTCCGCCAGACCTCGTCGGACACCGGCAGTGCGTCCGCGAGCGTCCGGCCCTCGACGTACTCGACCAGCACGTCGCCGCGACCGTTGTGCGCGAGGATCTCCGGCGCGCCGGGCACCACGAACTTCGGCAGGTCGCGCGCGATCTTCGGTTGCCGCAGCACGGCTTTGCGCCCGTCGGCCAGCGTGACGAGGTGCAGGACGTTGGTGAGGCCCTCTCCTTCCAGCGGTTCGACCCGGACGGCGGTCTCCAGCAACCGGAACAAACACCCACCTCCAGTAGCAAAGGGTGTAACACATGACACATCGGACAGATATGGATTCTCGGGGGATGCATTCGGCGGCGAAGCACGCATGGAGGCATACCGATGACCCAACGCTATCGGCGCAGGCGTCTCGCGCTCGTCTCGGCACTGGCACTGGTACTGCCACTCGCCGTGACCGGCCACGCACTCGCTGATCCCAACAACAACACCCCGGCCAAGCTCACCAAGGCCGTCACGCTGAACGGCGTGCTTCGGCACCTCGACGCACTCCAGTCCATTGCGAACACCCACGGCGACCGCGCGGCCGGACGTCCTGGATACCAGGCGTCGGTGAACTACGTGGTGTCGCAACTCAACGCGGCCGGCTACTCGCCCTCCGTGCAACAGTTCGACTTCACGTACCTCGAGGACAACTCGGTGCTCGACGTGCTGGCGCCGCTCGTGATCCCGTACCGCAAGGACCTCGACTTCACCTACACCGACTTCGTGCCGCGGGCCGAAGGTGACGTCACCGGCATCATCCAGGCGGTCGACCTGGTCCTGCCGCCCACGCCGACGCCCAGCAGCTCCAGCGGCTGCGACGCGGCCGACTTCGCCGGGTTCGTGCCCGGCCGGATCGCGTTGATCCAGCGCGGCACCTGCAACTTCACCGTCAAGGTGGCCAACGCGCAGGCGGCGGGAGCGTCGGCGGTCGTGCTGTTCAACGAGGGCCAGCCGGATCGCAGCGGGATCGTGATCCCGATCGGTGACGGGACGGGCCTGACCATCCCGGTCGTGTCCGCGACGTTCGCCGTCGGCAACCAGCTCGCCTCACTTCCCTCGCCCACGGTCCGGGTGAAGGTGGAGGTCATCACCGACACGCGCACCGCCTGGAACGTCTTCGCCGAGTCCCAGTACGGCAACGCGAACAACGTCGTGATGGCGGGCGCACACCTCGACAGCGTGCAGGACGGGCCCGGCATCAACGACAACGGCAGCGGCTCGGCTGCGTTGCTGGAGACCGCGATCCAGATGTCGAAGGTCAAGACCAACGCGAAGGTCCGCTTCGCGTGGTGGGGCGCGGAGGAGTCCGGCCTGCTCGGGTCCGACCACTACGTCACCACGCTGCCGCAGGCGGACCGGGACCGCATCGCGCTGTACCTGAACTTCGACATGGTCGGCTCGCCGAACCACTTCTTCGGCATCTACGACGGCGACAACTCGAGCGGCACCGCCCCGCCGGGCTTCATCCCGCCGGGGTCGGCGCAGATCGAGGACGTCTTCGAGAAGTTCTACGCCGGTCGTGGCCTGCCGTCCGAGGACACCGAGTTCTCCGGGCGTTCGGACTACGGCCCGTTCATCGAGGTCGGCATCCCGGCGGGTGGCCTGTTCACCGGCGCGGAGGGCATCAAGACGGCTCAGCAGGCCGCTTTGTACGGCGGCACCGCGGGCGTCGCCTACGACCCGTGCTACCACCAACCGTGCGACAACCGGTCGAACCTGAACCTGACCGCGCTGGACGTGAACTCCGACGCGATCGCGACTTCGGTGATCACGTTCGCGTTCGACACCTCCGCGGTGAACGGCGTGCGCACGCCCGGCAAGTCGCACGGGCGCGTGCCGCGAGGCGTTCTGTCCTGACGTTCAGTCCTAAGAGGACCAGAGGTCGCACCGGTGGTCCGCCGGTGCGACCTGCTCGGTCGCGAACAGCCGGGCGTCCTGGCGCTCCCAGCCGGGACGCCCGGTTTCGGCGAACCTAGTCCAGGCCGTGACCATCTCGTCCGAGAGCTTGCGCTGCTTCTCGCCGAGTTCGACGTTGCCGTACCTGAGCAGGAACGGCAGCTCCGACCCGTGATAGGCCCCGTACGGGAACTCCGGCATGCCGGGGAAGATCATCGGCGGGTTCGGCTCGGCGAACTCGTACCCGAACGCCTGGGTTCGGGCTCGGAGCTCGTCGGTCGTGCAGGCCGAGGTCATCGCGGTCAGCAGGTTCGAGAGCTGTACCCGCTCGTCGCCGCCCCGCGGCGGGTAGGCGCTCAGGATCTGCTGCGCCTTGGCCGCTCCGAAGCCTTCCGTGACGGCTTGCTCGTATTGCGCGGCGTCGAGTCGTGCGTAGTACATCGCCACGAACACCGTCAGCTCGTCACGCGCGGTGCCGGTGAGCACGGGAATCTGGTGGAAGCGGCCTTCCCGCAGTGCCGTGATCGGGTTGTGCGGCAGGGCTTCCGTGTCGTACGCGGGCGACGAGAACAGCGGTGTCAACGCTGTGACCTGGTGGACCGGGAGCTGCCGGAGGCACTGGAGATCCGTGCAGCCGTGCGATGCCGTGGCGCCCGCCTGTTCGACGTCTTCGCGCTTCGCCCAGATGTGCTGGACCTGGTTCTCCCCCGCCGGGAAGCCGAGCTGGCACGGTCCGCTCTGGATGATCGCCTTGTGGAAGAGGCCCTGCGTTCTGGGTGTCGTCAGCTGCGCGCAGGTCGACAGCCCACCCGCCGACGCCCCGAACAGCGTGACGTTGTGCGGGTTCCCGCCGAACTGCCGGATGTTGCGCTGGACCCAGCGGAGCGCGGCCTGCTGGTCCTTCAGCCCGAACGCGCCGGATCCCTCGAGTCCCGGGAACCCGAAGTACCCGAACGCGCCGAGGCGGTAGTTGATCGTGACGACCACGGAACCCTTGCGCACCAACTGGTCCACGCCGTAGTCCGACCCGGCGCCGCTGGTGAAGCCGCCGCCGTGAAGCCAGACCAGGACCGGCCGGTTGTGCGCCTTCTGGGGCGCCGTGACGTTGAGGTACAGGCAATCCTCGCTGTCACTGGCGGGACTGCCGAGCCCTTCGTCCTGTGCGCAACGCGGCCCCGGCTCGATGGCGTGCCGGACGCCGCGCCACGGCTGGACCGGCTGCGGGTCGCGCCACCGGTTGTCCCCGGTGGGCGGCGCGGCGAACGGGATGCCCTGGAAGCTGCGCTGGGCGTTGATGACGGATCCCGACACGAATCCTGTGTCGGTGCGGATGGTGGTTCCCGCGGCGTGGGCGGGAACTGCTACTGCGGCAACGAGAACGGCCGCTGTGAAGGTTGAGGTTGAACGCATGTCACGATCAACCTAGCCCCCACCGCAAGCGCTTTAGACCCCAGGATTCGGGGCCACGGCCCGGTTCCGGGACAACAACCGCGCCGCCACCGCCGCCGGCAGGTACATGAGCACGCCGTAGACGGCCGGCGGGATCGCCATCGTCTCGTCGTTCAGGACCGTCAACGCCAGCGTGATCGCGATCGTGGCGTTGTGGATCCCGATCTCCATGGCGCTCGCGACCGCCTGTCCGCGCTCGACGTTGAACGCCTTGGGCACGTAGTACCCGATCAGCAGACTGAGAATGCTGAGCAGCAACGCCACCGGCCCGAGCGTCGCGATGTTGTCGATCAGCTGCTGGTAGGCCTGCGCGATCGCCGCGATGATCACCAGCACCAGCACGACCACGGACGCGATCCGCACCGGGTCGTTCATCTTGAGCGCCCAGGCCTCGAACTTGCGACGCACCAGCATCCCGATCGCCACCGGCACCAGCACGATCGCGAACACCTGC
This sequence comes from Lentzea alba, assembly GCF_011067745.1. Classification (GTDB taxonomy): domain Bacteria; phylum Actinomycetota; class Actinomycetes; order Mycobacteriales; family Pseudonocardiaceae; genus Lentzea; species Lentzea alba. Next base: position 257,814 of record NZ_JAAMPJ010000003.1, on the reverse strand, counting down.
ACGAACTTCGCCGGCTGCAACCCGACCTCGGCGTCGTCCGCCATGAAGTGCGCCATGCTGAGGCCCACCACGATCGGCAACGTGAACACGGCCAACACCGAGTTGATCGCCGTGAGCGTGATGTTGAGCGCCACGTCCCCGCCGGCCAGGTGGCTGAAGAGGTTCGCCGACGTCCCGCCCGGCGAGGCGACCAGCAGCATCATGCCGACCGCCAGCACTCCTTTGAGCCCGAACGCGAGGACCAGCCCGAGGCAGATCGCCGGGAGGATCACGACCTGGCAGACGAGGGCGATGATCGCGGCTTTGGGGTACTTGGCGACTCGGGCGAAGTCCGCGGTGGTCAGCGTCAGGCCCAGGCCGAACATGACCAGCGCGAGCGCCAGCGGCAGGAAGATCTGGACGACGAGCACGGCGGCCTCCGCGGATGTCCTGGTTTGTGCAGTTTGATCTGTTCCGCAGATCCTGGCGTTACGCCCCCGCCTGTGGAATCGGCCAGGTGGAGGCTAAGCGCCCGGCGGCGGGGCACACTGGCCACCGTGCAGATCGGCGTCTTCACCGCGGGTGACCTCGAACCCGACGAGATCGTCACCCTCGCGATCGCCACCGAAGCAGCGGGTTTGGACGTCTTCGCGGTCGGCGAGCACCACAACCCGCCCTACAACTCGTCCTCCCCCACCACCCTCCTCGCCTACATCGCGGCCAGGACGACGCACCTGCGGCTCTCCACCGCCACCACCCTGATCACCACGAACGACCCGGCCAGGCTCGCCGCCGAGTACGCCACCCTGAACCACCTGGCCCCGAACCGAACGGACCTGGTGCTGGGCCGCGGCAACACCGCCAAGGTGTTCGGCTGGTTCGGCAAGGAGATCGAGTACGGTCTGCCGCTCACCATCGAGCACTACGAGACCCTGAAGGCCTTGTGGCCCAACAGGCCTTATCTCTGGCACGCCTGCACCCGTTCTCCCGAGATTGCCGATCTGGCCGCGGAACACGACGACGGCCTGTTCGTGTTCGCCAACCAGACCGACCACGTCGCGAGGTACCGCGACCAGGCCAGGAACCCGAAACTCGGCGTGCTGGCGAACGAGGACGACATCGACGCCGCGCTGGAACTGCGCCCCGACCGGTTGCTGATCCACGCGAGGAACGCAGATCACCTCCGCCAGATCACGAGTGCCACCACCAGGATCAGCACGCCGATCGCCAGCGCCGACCCCAGCACCCACAGGCCGTAGACCCCGAACGCCACGAACTCCGCTCCGATCGAGGCGACCGACGTGACGGTGGCCCTGGCGTCGGTCTCGATCCGGTGCTGCAGGTCGGTTTCCACGTGCACCAGCACGAACCGGTAGAGCCCGTAGAACAGTCCCACCAGGACGATGGCGGCGGGCACGGCCAGCACCGCCGCCGCGATCAGCACCAGACCGGACGCGAAGAGGACCCAGCCGCGCAACGGCAACCGGCCGGCCAGCGAGGCACCGGCGGCGCCCAGCAGCGGGATGCCGATCGTGGCCAGCGGCACCCACACCGTGGGCACGTGCCAGTTCTTGACCAGCAGCGGGAGGTACTCCTCGATCGCGTCGATCGCGTAGACCAGCGCCACGGCGAGCACAGCGCGTTTGATCGGCACGGCCTCACGCAGACCGGTCAGCAGAGTCTCCAGGTATCCCAGGTCGTCATCAGAACCGCGCTCAGGCTCCGGGAAGCGCAACGCGATCACCGAGGACAGCAGGCACATGGCGACGGAGACCCAACCGGCCAGCTGGTAGCCGCCCAACGAGAACAGCGCGGTGGCGAGAACCGCGACCGGGACCTGAGCGATCAGCTCGATGGTGTCGATCCGCGCGTTGAGTCGTCCGTACGACGACTCGTCACCGTTGGCCGCCAGCCCGTCGTAGAGCAGGGCCTCGAAGGCGCCCGAGGTCAGCGTTCCGCCGAGACCCCACAGCACGAACCCGAGAGCGAAGCCCCAGAAAGACGGGAAGACCACCCAGGACGCGTACGCGAAGGCGTGCAGCACACCGGCGGCGACCAGGCACGAACGGCGCGAGAAGCGGTCGGCGATGGCGCCTGACGGCACCTCGAACACGACGGCGGTCAGTCCCCAGATCGCGAACAGCACCGAGATGGAGCCGTCCGACAGTCCGCTGTCGTCGAAGAGCAACGCGTACAGCGCGTAGATCGGGAGCAGGTGCGAACACCACGCCCACGCTGTCGCGGTTCGGGTCAGATCAGCTGAAGATCAGGATCGTCGTCGTCGCATGACACCAGAGTAAGCCGTCAGCGCCACCGATTAACTGGCGCTGACGGCGAGTGACGCTCTAGAAACCAGCGGTGATGCGGGTGAACGCGAGGTCGGACTGCTGGATGCCCGAGCAGTTCGCGGCCACCTGACCGTCGCAGCCGCCGCGGTCGCGGTTGACCGACCAGAAGGCCAGTCGCCCGAGGCCGTTCGACTTCGACCAGTCGCGGATCGCGGTCCAGTCGTCGACCGTGGTCAGCTCGCGCTGGTCGGACAGGCCGTTCATGCCCGAGATGCCCACGTGCCTGAACGCCTCGGCGTCGCTCCAGCCGAAGGTCGACTTGAGCTTGTTCTTCAGCCCGGTGGCCGCGCCGATGGTGTCGGTGCGGATGTTCGAGCTGCCGAAGTCGAACGGCATGATCGTGAACACGTCGATGTTCGCGTTCAGCGCCTTGGCCTGGTCGATCAGCCGGGCGCCGTAGAAGTTCGGGCCGGTGGTGCCGGTGCCGAACGTGACGATCGTCTGGATGCCCGGGTTGTTCTGCTTGACGATCCGCAGGGCGGTGATGATCCGATCCTGCACCGTCGTGTTCTCGAACTCGTCGGAGTTCTCGATGTCGATGTCGATCGCCTTCAACCCGTAGGCGTTGATGACCTGCTGGTACGCGCCGGCCAGCGCCTCCGGGGTCGAGCAGTTCGGGCCCAGCTTGTTGCCACTCCAGCCACCGAACGACGGCACGACGTCACCGCCGGCCGCGCGGATGGCGTTGATCGTCTGCTGGTCGACGCCACTGGTGAGCGGGCGCTGGCTGTCCCACGACGGGGTGCACCCGCCGCCGGAGAGCACGAACGCGAGGGTGAACCACTTGACGCCGGTCGAGCTCATGACCTGAGTCGCGCTCTGCGGCTCGCCCCAGCCCAGGTACAGGTAGGGCGCGCCGCGGCCGGTGCCGGGCAACGGCGGGTTCGACGTGGTCGTCGTGGTGGTGGTCGTGGTCGTCGTCGGGTTGCCCGTGCCGTCGCACGACGCGCCGTTGATCTTGCAGCTCGACGGGTTGCCACCGGAACCGCGCACGGTGAAGCCGAAGCTCGTGCTCCCACCGACGGGCACGTTGCCGTTCCAGGTGTTGCGAACGGTGATGTTCTGCCCGTTGGCGGTGTACGAACCGTCCCAGAGCGACGCGATCGACTGACCGCTCGGCAGCGTGAACTCGACGGTCCACGACGTGAGCGCGGACGCGCCGCCGTTGGAGATCGTGTACTTGGCCTCGTAGCCGCTGTCCCAGGCCGACGTCTTGGTGAACGCCGCCGTCACGCCCGTCGCGCCGCTCGCGGGAGCGGCGACAACGCCTCCGACCACCGCGGCCACCGCCAGGCCGATGGTCAGGAACTGCCAGCGGAACCTCTTCATGATGCTCCATTCACGTGCAGGGGTACGTGATGGGGAGCACGCTAACTGGTCTAAACCACCGGTTCAAGGGGGTGAACCACACCGCGAGGGAGCGCTCTCACGATCAGTCCGCTTGAGATTGGGGAGCAAGCGCGCACCTGGAGCCTCGACGGGCCGGGTCGTTTCATCGCCGCTGCGCGACGATTGCGATTGGGGCTTGACTTCGGGGCCCTTGCGAGGTGCTTATCGGCCTTCAAAAGCCGGGCATATAGAGCGCCCGGCCGATCCGACCACGGTAGCACCTCGCACCCAAAGTCAAGCCCCAATCGCGCAGTGGTTGCGTCATGACCGCTTGCCCAGCGCGACAAAGAGGAAGACGGCTCGCTTCGCTTCGCCACGGCATTACCCGTGGCGATCAGACGGCGGCATGGAGAAGATTTCTCCGAGGCTTGCGATCTTCGTCGAGCCAGCGGGGAGGATAGAACGTGGGGATGCCGTGCTCCATTGTCACGTCCCATTCACTTTGGTGGATGAGCGTGTGGTGATGGCGGCAGAGCAGAACGGCGTTATCGACTGACGTGTCGCCGCCGTCCGACCAGTGGCGCACGTGGTGGCCGTCGCATTGTCTGGGTGGTCTACCGCATCCGGGGAAAGCGCAGCCGCGATCTCTGGCGACGAGGGTGCGGCGGATTCCGGCGGTGAAGGTACGGGTCTTGCGGCCGATGTCCATCGGCTGGGACTTCGCCCCCAGCAGCAGCGGGATGATGCCCGCGTCGCACGCCAGCTGACGGACCTGCTCGGCCGGGATGTGCTCGCCGTTGTCCAGCGTGGCCTGGCCGACCTGCTTGGCGAGGTCGTCGTAGCGCATCGTCACGGTGAGCGTGACCGGCTCGCCACCGTGCTCGGGCAGCTGGTCGGCGCGCAGCATCAGATCGACCAGCTCCGCCAGCGCATCGCCTTCACGCACGGCACGTGACCGCGGGTCGGGACCATCCTCGACGGTCTCCGGGCGCGGCTTCGCCAGCGGGTCGAGCAGCGCCTGGTACTTGGCGCCGGTGACCGTGTCCAGCAGGGCCTTGATCTCCAGCATGCCGTTCTTCCAGCTCATCACATGCTGGTTGACCTGCAGCGCGGGCGCGGGATCACGCGGCTCCGGGTCGTCCTGGTAGAGCCGGTAGGCCAGGTCCTTGCCGAACGCCCGCACCGCACTGGGCCCATGCTCCCGAGCGAAGCCCACGATGGAGTCTTCAGCCTCGGCGGGCAGTGCCTTCATGACCTCGGCGACCACCGTGACGTGCTCGACCGACAACGCACCCTCGGCCACAGCGTCAGCGGTCACCGGAAGCACGGGCGCGAGCTGACTGCCGGTCGGCGTGATCTCACCACCCAAAAGCCCGGCGTTCGTGACCCATTTCTTGGCCGTGGTGAGATCCCAGCGGACCGCGTGCCGCAACACCTGCGGCAAATTCTTGTACCCGAGCTCGCCCGCAGCCCCACGCCGATCCAACTCGGCAATCTTCTGCAACACGGAATTCTCACGAACCCGAATCTCCACCACCTCATCAACGAGGCTGCGCAGCAGCTCGTCGGTGGGGAGGAGTCGGGTTTCGATCACGTGTTCTACTTTACCGCAAGATCACGACGGGATAACGTCTAAAGTCGAGCACGATAGAGTGAACCGCTGGCCAAGCGGTGATAAGGCGACCATCGCGCGATTGGGGCTTGACTTTGGGTGCGAGGTGCTACCGTGTTCGGAACGGCCGGGCGCTCTACATGCCCGGCTTTTACAGGCCGATATGCGCCTCGCAAGGGCCCCGAAGTCAAGCCCCAATCGCAATCGTCGCGAAGCGGCGATGAAACGACCCGGCCCGTCAGGACCCCGGCTGGCCAGCATTTTCGAGCGCATCGCGGGCGACGGCCCAGATCTGTTCGAACTCCTCCGCGGAGATCACCTCGACGTCGTCCTGGCCGTGCCACCCGTCCGGATCGCATGCCTCGGCCAAGACGCCGAACCTCCGCTCGTACGCGATCACCGCTTCAGCACCGCCGGTGTCTCGCGCGTGCATCACCTCGGCCAGCGACGCCGCTGTCGTCGGCCGCATGTCCACGCCGCGCAGATCAACCTGCCGGCACACCCAACCTTCGTCGTCCACCTCGTAGTGGAGCCAGATGTCGTCGTCCGGGTAGTAGTGGCGGAACCAACCGATCACGACGGAATCTTCCCTCAGAGCTGGTCCACGCGTTCCACGTCCCGCTCCTCCAGCAGCTGCAACAGCGCGTACGTGGTCTGCCGCTGCTCCTCCAGCAGCTTGACCAGCCACGATCCGAAGTAGAGGAACCCGCCGACCCCGATCAGCCCGACCCCGAGCATCCCGCCCGAGACGACGTACGGGATCTGCTCGAACACGTACCCGGTGTGCGCGACGCCCCACCAGGCGAACAGGATCGCCGCGATCCCCGCCGTCATCAGCATCGTGCCGATCAGGCCGAGACCGCTCTGCATCCGCGCTCGGCGCCTGTCCTGCATGGTCATGTGGTCACCCGTTGCGCAGGTCTGGGACACCGGTCGGGTGTCCGGAGGGACAAGGTGCGCCGCCCAGCAGGAACGTGCCGAACGACTTCATGCCGAACGCGCCCGCGGCGGCTACGCCCAGTCCGGTGAGGACCAGAAGTGCTGGTACGCCGGGGAAGTCGAGCAGCGAGCGGGGCTTGGCGCGGGCCGAGGCCACCGGCGTCACCGGCGACCGCGGCGGTGCCACCCCGGCCACCGGTGGCGTACCGGGCGAGGGGGGAGACAAAGCCCCGTCAGCAGGTGGCGGAACCAGAGGTGCTTGCGGCACCGGAACGTCCGGCGGAGTCAGAGGTGATGCGGCGGAAGCGTTTGCGACGGCCTCGGTGTCGCCGACGATGATCTCCATCTTGCGCAGCGGGTTCAGCAGCGGCACCAGTTCCTTGGGCAGCAACGGTGCCACGATGCCGTCCAGGATTCCGCCGAGGCCCAGCTTGGTCCGCAACGCCAGCACATCGACGGTCAGCTTCAGGCCACGGCTGGTGGAGGTGGCTCCGGTGCCTTCGAGTTTCGTGCCGGACGTCGGCCACGTCAGCGTGACTCCCAGTGGTTCCAACGCCTTCAGCAAGCCGTCCGGCGGCGCGGCCGGCGACTTGACCGGGAACTTCTGGCCCAGCACGGTGAACTCCGCCACCGAGAACGTGCTCGTGCCGCTCCCCTTGGCCCCGTCGCTCACTGCGACGGACTCGAAGCGAACCCCGGACAGCACCACCAGTCCGGACAAAAGCGTGATCGTCTGCGCGGACGACACGGCCGAGGAACGCGCCTCGGTACCGGACACCGAGCTCACGCTCGACGACGCCAGCCCGTCGGCCGTGAGCAGGAACGGCACCTCCTGCTTGGCGCCCGCGTAGGACTCGGCTTTGGATGCGGAGGCGCCTGCTCGCATGCCCGACTTCGACTCGTCGGCCGGGCCGCCGGGGTGCGCCGCGTTGGCCTGCACGGGGTACGCGAAACCGACCAGCTGCGGCAACCCGGTGCCCACGGCCGCGCCCGGCCACAGCGAGCTGGCGAGCGACCGGCCGATCGGGCCCGAACCCAGCTCGGTCTGCGTGTACGACAGGTGCACCTCGCCCTGTGGTTCCGCGGGCACCGGGAGCAGATCGGTGGTCAGCAGCACGGAGACAGGTGCCGCGCGGGCGGACAGCGTGAACCCGCCGATCTCCGCGGCCGTTGCCGGTGCCGGGGACAGCAGAAGCAGCAGCAGAACGAGCGCGTACCTCACGATGTCCCTCCGAAGTAGACGGAAGCCAGGTCGTTGTCCTCGGAGATCTCGCCGTGCGTCATCACGACGACCTGATCGGCCACGGCGGACGCCGTCTCGGCGAACTGCTCGACGATCAGCATCGTGACCCCACCGGCGGCCAGCTCCTTCACGACCTCGTACAGCTCGGCGACGATCACCGGCGCGAGTCCCATCGACAGCTCGTCGATCACCACCACGGCCGGATCGGTGATCAACGCGCGGGAGAACGCGAGCATCTGCTGCTCGCCACCGGACATCGAGCCCGCGAGCTGCCGGTGCCGCGCCTTCAACTTGGGGAACCGCGCGTAGACCAGGTCGGCGTCACCGCGCATGAGCCGCAGGTTCTCGGCCACGGTGAGGTTCGGGAAGATCGCGCGGCCTTCCGGGATCGTGCACAGACCGGCCCGCGCCAGCTCGTCCGGAGGCGCGTCGTTCACGTGCACACCACCCAGGTGGACATGCCCCGCCGTGGCGCGCAGCTGTCCACTGAGGACCTTCACCAGCGTCGACTTGCCCGCGCCGTTCGGGCCCAGCAACGCCGTCACGGTGCCGCGCGGCACGTTCAGCGAGACGCCGCGCAGCACCTCGATCCGGCCGTATCCGGCGTGGACGTCACTGAGATCAATCATTTTGGGATCCGATCATCCGAGATACGCCTCCCGGACACCCTCGTGCGCGCGGATCTCGGACGGTGTGCCGGAGGTCAGGAGCTGGCCCAGGTTCAGCACGTGCACCTGGTCGCAGTAGCCCATCACGAGGTCCATGTCGTGCTCGACCAGCACGACCGAACGCCCCTCCCCCACCAACTCCCGCAGCAGCTCGCCGAACGCGTCGGTCTCCGCGCGGTCCAGCCCGGACGACGGTTCGTCGAGCAGCAGCAGACACGGATCGGTGGCCAGCGCACGGGCCAGCTCCAGCAGCCGCGCGGCGCCGGTCGGCACGGTGTCGGCCTGGTTCGACGCGAACTCCGCGATCCCCACCCGTTCCAGCAGTCCGGTAGCCAGCCGGGACGACCTGCGGCGGCTTTCCAGCGCCACCACGACGTTCTCCCACACGGTCAGCGACCCGAACACCTCCAGCCGCTGGAACGTCCGGGCCACCCCGAGCCGCGACCGCTGGTGCGGCCCCCGAGCCGTGATGTCGAGATCGTCCAGCACCACCCGGCCCGCCGACGGCCGCCGCAACCCGCTGATCACGTCGAACAACGTCGTCTTGCCGGCGCCGTTGGGCCCGATCAGCCCGGTCACCCCGACGTCGACGGACAGCGACACGTCGTTGACGGCGATCACCTCGCCGAACCGGACCGTCACTCCCTCCACCAGCAACGTGCTCATGCGCGCCGCCAGGACCAGGCCCGGAAGAACCAGCTCACCAGGCCGTTGGGGTCCCGCGCGAGCCCGGCCGCCGCGACGCCGAGCAGCACCACCGCCACGCCCGCGAGCGCCGGGAAACCGCTCTGCAGCACCGGGAGCAGCATCAGCAGCAGCCCGCCCAGGGCAGCCCCGGACACCGACGTCACGCCCGCGATCACCGCGAACAGCAGCAGCGGCAGGTTGTTGAACAGCTGGAAGTCGCTCGCCGCAACGGTTTCCCGCAGCTGCGCGAACAGCCCGCCGGCCAGCCCCGCGATCGCCGCCGACAGCGAGAACACCCAGACCCGGATCCAGCGCACGTTCATCCCCAGCGTCGCGCACGCCGCCGAGCTGTCCTTGACCGCGATCATCCGGCGCCCCAGCCGTCCGCGCCGCACCGCCAGCACACCGGCACCGACCAGCGCGAACACCCCGGCGGCCACCAGCAGCTGCGCTGAGGCCGACTCGACCAGCCGAGGCACCTGCAACGAACCCCGCACGCCGAACGCGATGGGCGACTGCAGCACCAGCTTGTCCATCAGCTGCGCGAACCCCAGCGTCGCCAACGCCAGGTACAGCCCGCTGACGCGCAGAGCGATCAACGCGATCAACGCCCCGACCGCCGCGGCGACCAACGCGCCCAGCAGCAACGAGAAGACCGACGTCGAACCGAGCCGCGCCACCGTCACGGCGCCCACGCCGACGAACGTGAACTGCCCGAGCGACACCACCCCGCCGTACCCGGTGAGCAGCACCATCGACAGCAGCACGATCCCGAACACCAGCGCCAGCGCGAGCTGCCCGGCCACCACCGAGTCCACCAGCAGCGCCAGCACGACGACCACGCCTGCGAACAGCCCAGCGCCGACGCCGGTGGCCACCCCGGTCGGCACCGCCACCCCGCGCGACCCCCGCACCCCACCGATCCGCAACGGCGACTGCGGCATCGCGAGCAGCACCACGAACAGCAGCAACGCCGGAATCGCCGCCCGGAACGAGATCCAGAACTGCGACGAGGGCAGGTAGGCCACCGCGTACGACTGCACCAGCCCGAGCCCCAGCGCGCCCACGAACGTCCACGGCAGACTCCGCAACCGCCCCACCAGCGCCGCGGTGTAAGCGGTGATCACGAGCAGCGTCATCGTCACGTAGTCCAGCTGCACCACCGGCGTCAGCAGGATCCCGCCCAACGCCGCCAGCGCCGACCCGATCGCCCAGCTCATCGCCGACAGCCGATGGGGCCGGGTTCCGTACAGCGCGGCCAGCTCCGGCGCGTCCACGCAGGCCCGCATCGCGAGCCCGGTCCGCGTCCGGTTCAGCAACAGGTACAGCCCGGCGGCGACGAGCACCGCGCAGACCAAGGTCACCAGGTCGTGCCCGCTGACGAACGACTGTCCGATGTGGACGCCCAACTGATCGAGGAACGGCCGCACGGGCCGGGCCTGCGGCGGCCAGATCACCTGCGCCACCCCGATGAGCCCGACCAGCACACCCACCCCGGCCACCAGGGTGATCCCGATCGGCGCGCCCGCGAGCCGGCGCATCACGAACCGTTCGATCAGCAGCCCGAACAGCGGCGCGCACACGCCGACCACGATCAGCAGTGCCAGCCACTGCGGCAGCCCGCGGTTCTCCGCGAGCTCCCAGTAGAGGAACGCCATGACCATGCCGATCGCGCCGTGCCCGACGTTGAACACCTTGGAGGTGCTGTAGGTCAGCACGAGCCCACCCGCGACGACGGCGTAGGCGCCGCCCGTGACCAGGCCGAAGATGGTGTAGGCGAGCAGCGCGGTCATCCGCCCACCCCCGTGTCGATCAACGTCCCGCACGAGTACCCGGACGCCGGGGCCAACCGGCTCCACGCCCCGCCCTTCAGCCGCACCAGCGTCATGCAGGCCGAAGTCCGTTTGCCGCCGACGTCCTGCGGCGCGACCATCCCCTCAGCGGTGAAGTCGTGCACCTGGCGAACGGCGTCGAGCATCGCCTTGCGCGTGAGCTGCGGCCCCACCTTCGCCGCCGTCGTCACGAACAACCGCGCCGCGGCCCACGCGAACATCCCGAAGTACGACGGCGCCGCACCGGGCGCCACCCGCCCGAGCCACTGCTTGTACAGCGCCACCTGGGCGTTGGACTCCTCGAACAGCGCGCCGTTCGTGTAGACGACGGTGCCGTCGACGGCCGCGCCGCCCTGCCGGATGTACTGCGGGTCGTACGCGGACGGGTCCGTGATGAACGCTTCCGGCGTGTATCCCTGCTGCCGCATGGCCTGCTGCAACCGGACCGCGTACTGCCCGGAGCCGATCCAGTAGACGATCTTGGCGCCGGTCTCCTTGAGCTTGGCCACGTACGGCGCGTAGTTGACGTCGGTGATGTCGATGGCCTGCGAGTACACGAACTTGATCCCGCGCGCCTCGGCCGCCTTCTGCATGCTCTTGGCGTTCTGCGCGCTCGCGTCGGCGTTCAGGTACAGGTAGGCGGCACTCCCGATGGCGCCGGGGAAGCTCGACTTGACGAGGTCGGGCCCGGCCGACGACACCAGGTTCACCACGTTGGACGCGACACCGAAGCTGACCGCGGTGCGCTGCCGTTGCGCGGTGACGGTCGAGGCGCGCAGGTCCGGGATGCCGCACCCGGCCGCGGCGGGCCCGCCGCCCTGGTCGAACGCCGACATCGACCCGACCAGCGCGAAGGCCTGTTCACAGGCCTGTGCGGTGGCCTGCTGGTCACCGCCGCTGTCGGTGCGCGAGTCGAACGAGACGAGCTTGAGCTTGCGGCCGCAGATCGCGCCCTGGGTGGCGTTGAAGTACTCGACGAACGCCTTGGTCGCCTGCTGCGCCGACTGGAAGATGCCCGGCACCGGGCCGCTGATGTCCGAGATGTTGGCGATCGTGATCTCGCCGGCCGTGACGCCCTTGTCCGTGGCGCCACCGGTGCCCTGGCAGGCGCCCGCGATGCTGCCCGGCGGGTTCGGCTGTTTGTTCGGCTGCTGGGGGTTGTTCGCACCCGGTTGGCCCGCGGTCCCGTCGGTGCCGGACACGGCGCCGTCCTCGCCCGTCGCCGTGCCGTCCTGAGTCCCCGCCGCCCCTCCCTGGGGCACCACGAGTGCCGCGCGTTGCTCGTCGGTGAGCCTGCTGCCACACCCCGCGATCAACGCGCAGACCACCAAAGCGACCAGCGCAGCCCTGCGATGCATGCGGACGAACGCTAGGCCACTGCATCAATCCAGCCCGAGCCTGCGACCTGCGATTTCACCCAGGTGGCCCACACCGATTTTAGAACACGTTCTATCTGCAAAGAATCGCGAGGAATACCGTCACCAAACCGGGGTTGCCTCGTTAAACCGAGCCGCCCTGAGGAACACGTTCTACCCAGGCGGCAGCAGTTCGGGGCGGCGCGGCCGGATCACGTCACCGGACGACTCACCGCGCAGCCGGCGCATCACCCACGGCACGACGTGCTCGCGCGCCCACCTCACGTCCTCCGCCCGCCGGGCCCTCCGATCGACCAGTGGCGCGACCCCGAGAACGGTGCGGGTGAGGTCGTGCGAGACCCCCAGACCGTCGAGCACCGAAATGGCGACCTCGGCGTGCCCGAGCGAGTTGAGGTGCAGTCGGTCCGCCGACCACATGCGACGGTCACGCAGCTGACGCATCGCCCACATGTCGACCAGAACGCACGAGTGCTCGGCGGCGATCGCGCGCACGTGTTCGTTGTAGATGGCCACACGACCACGCATCTTGCGGAACACCGGGTCGTCGGCACCGTCCACACCGGTGAAGAGGATCACCCGCGCGCCCGCGTTGCACGCGCGCGCGACGGCCGCGCGGTACCGGCGCATCAGCGCGTCGATGTCCACCTTCGGCCGCATGAGGTCGTTTCCACCCGCGTAGAGCGAGACGAGGTCGGGCTTCATCGCGAGAGCGCGCTCGAGCTGTTCGTCGAGCACCTGCGGGAGCAGCCGGCCGCGCACGGCCAGGTTGGCGTAGGCGAACTCGGGATCGGCGGCCCCCAGGACGTCGGCGACGCGGTCCGCCCAGCCGCGCACCCCGTTCGGACGTCCGGCGTCGTAGTCGCCCACTCCCTCGGTGAACGAGTCCCCCAACGCCACAAAACGCTTGCTCATGCTCACGACCCTAAGTCGTGCAGGTAGCGGCCGTGCATTCGGAGCCAGGTAGCTCTGGGTTGCGCCGCAGTAGATAACGGTTCGATAACGGCAGCGTCTCGAACTGAGGCGCGCTCCCATTGCTGGCCGTATCCCCGTTCGTGCGACTCCCCATGGACTTGGCAAAGCCGACGCGACTGATGGTCGCGCTGGCTGGCTGTGCGCTGGCCGTGCTGCTCAACACCGGGAGCGCGATCGGCCAGCCCGCAACTCCGTCCACGCCGATCTCGACCCCGCCTCCCGGTAGCGCCGGGACGGGCGACGAGGTCGTGCAGACGCAGTGGGGCCCGCTCGGACCCGCCGACCGGGACTTCCTGAACCGGGTCAAGCAGGCCGGACTGTGGGAGCAGCCCGCGGGCGAGAAGGGCAAGGCCAAGCGGCCGGACCAGCCCAAGATCCAGGAAGCCTGCAAGCACCTCATCGAGGGCCACACGCTGCTGGACAAAGTGGTGAACCGGGCGGGCGTTCTGCTCGGGCACACGTTGCCCACGGAGGCCTCCGACGAGCAGAAGGGCTGGCTCGCCGAGATGGACGCGGCGACCGGCGACGAGTTCGACGCCGTCTTCGCCAACCGGCTCCGCGCGGCACACGGCAAGGTCTACGGCTTCTCCGCGCAGATGCGGGCCGGCACCAAGAACGAGCTCGTCCGCATCCTCGCCACGCAGGCGATGATCACCGTCTTCGACCACATGAAGGTGCTCGAGGACACCGGCAAGGTCGACTTCGCCGCGCTGGAGTCCCCCCAGCCACTCGCTCCGCCGCCGCCCGCTTCCGGGGCGCCGGAGCCGACCGGGGACAACGCGAGCGACACCGCGAACGACAACGCGGACGCTTCAGCCAACCCGACCGACGGCGTGATCCCGACCGTGCCGGAGGGCACCAAGTTCACCCGCACCGCCGAGCAAGGCGTGTTCGGGGACAACAACGGTGTCTTCTTCGGAGCGATCGCGGTGCTCGCGCTCGCGCTGGTGGGAATGCGAATGATTTCCCGGTCGAAGAAAAAGTCTCGAAGAAGTTCTCGTTCTTACTGAAGACCGCACACCGAAGTTCAACCCGAACAACACGGCCCTAACCGCCGTCAGCTTCACCATGCCGTTTTATCGGACTACACGAGGTGGCAAATGGCTTTTCACCGTAGGAAATCCACGATCTGGCTGACCGCCGCCGCAGCGGCGATGGCCCTGGTCGCTGGTGGTGCCACGGTGGTGGCCATCAGTTCTTCTGATGGCACCGCGCTCGCCGACGGGCCAGACAAGAGCTTGTTCGTCGACATCACCAAGGTGAAGGCGAACGTCAAGAAACCAAAACCGGAGAACGACGCCACCACAGGTACGTTCACGGTCGACTGCGGTCGCAACGAAAACGGGCACTTCAACCCGGACAACTTCATCGCGCAGCCCGGTGTCCGCAACGGTGCCGAGCACCTGCACGACTACGTCGGCAACCTGTCCACGAACGCGGACTCCAACAACAAGTCGCTCCAGGCCGCCGGCACCACCTGCAAGAACGGTGACAAGTCCGCCTACTTCTGGCCCGTCGTGCGCATCGTCGACGAGGAAGCCGAAGAGGCTGGAGCCGGCGAAGAGGCCGAGGCCGGCGAAGAGCAGCAGGAGCAGGCTCCGCCGAAGAAGGACGACAAGGCGCAGCAGGACAAGGACAAGGCCGACAAGGCCGAGGCCCGTCTCGAGTGCCCCGACGTCGCGTCGCGACTCCCTGAGAACGTGCCGAACGCCGCCCAGGCGGAGATCGACCGCGAGCTCGGGAACCTCGAGAAGGTGACCGACGAGGCGGAGAAGCGGCTCGAGCAGGTCAAGGCCCAGGACGTCAACAACATCATCGTCGGCCCGACGCGGGAGAAGCGCGCCGCGATCCTGAACCGGATGATGCTGGCGTTCAGCCGTCAGGGCCAGCAGGCCCCGGACCTGAACCCGGCTGCCGCCTGCACGGTCAAGGAAGCCGGCCAGGCCTCCAAGGCGGGCAACGGCGCCGAGAACAACGACGACGCGCAGGCCGAAGGCACCGAGGACAAGAAGAACCAGAACAACGCCGAGGAGAACGCGAACAACGAGCTCGAGGGCAACGAGGGCGAGATCCAGCGTCCCGCCGTCGTCGACCTCCAGTTCCGCGGCAGCCCGACCGGCAAGGTCGTCGCGATGCCCAAGTTCCTCCGCGTCCTCTACGGCGACGCCAAGGCCGGCCAGAACGGCCCGAAGAACGCCAAGGCCTCGTGGACCTGCACCGGGTTCGAGGACAAGGTGCTGATGGACAAGTACCCGATCTGCCCGCAGAACTCGAAGGTCAAGCGCGTCCACGACTTCCCGAGCTGCTGGGACGGCAAGAACATCGACTCGGCCAACCACCGGGACCACATCGTCTTCCCGGACCAGAACGGCAAGTGCAAGAACGGCTTCAAGGCCGTTCCGCAGCTGCGGATCTCGCTGACCTACAACATCCCGCAGAACGTCCAGAAGGAAGGTCGCTACCTGGTCGACTCCTTCCCGGAGGAGGAGCACAACCCGATCACCGACCACGACGACTTCGCGAACGTGATGTCGCAGCAGATCATGAACCGCCTGGTCAACTGCGTGAACACCGGCAAGAAGTGCCGCGAGTGACGCTGTAGACCGCTTGACCGAAAATCCCCGGTGCACCTCCCGCGCACCGGGGATTTTCGCCGTCCGGGTTCACCGACGTGAACGTTGAACCGGGATGTTTGACCCAAAGGTATAGACCACTGACACTGACCTCATGGTCACCCGTTCCTGCGCGGTGCTGATCGCACTGCTGGCATCTCTCGTAGTCCCGGTCACCGGTCCGTCCGCCGCGGCGGCGCCGGCGACGTTCGTCCATCCGGGAGTCGTCGTCTCCCGCCCACAGCTGGACTTCGTGCGCACCAAGGTCCTGGCCGGCGCTCAGCCGTGGAAACTCGCCTACGACCGCATGATGGCGTCGAAGTACGCCGACCTGAACCGCACGCCGAGGCCACGCGCCGTCGTGGAATGCGGCCCCTACACCAACCCGAACCACGGCTGCACCGACGAACGCGAAGACGCCATCGCCGCCTACACCCTGTCGCTCGCCTGGTACGTGACCCGCGACAACAGGTACGCGGCCAAGGCGATCCAGATCATGGACGCCTGGTCGGCCACGATCCGCGACCACACCAACTCGAACGCCCCGCTGCAGACCGCCTGGTCGGCCAGCAGCTGGCCCAAGGCCGCGGAGATCATCAAGCACGTCCACGGGAACTGGCCGAACAGCGCCCGGTTCGCCACGATGCTGCGCGACGTCTACCTGCCCGAGATCCAGAACGGCCGCGCGAACACCAACGGCAACTGGGAACTCAGCATGATGGAGGCCTCGCTCGGCATCGCGGTGTTCCTGGAGGACCGCGCCGCCTACGACAAGGCCGTCGGCATCTTCCGCACCCGCATCCAGGCGTTCATCTACCTCACCACCGACGGGGCACTGCCGAAGACGCCGCCGGGTAGCGGCATCGACACCAGGGCCGAGATCATCTCCTACTGGCACAACCAGTCCACGTTCGTCGACGGCCTGGCCCAGGAGACCTGCCGGGACTTCGCGCACACCGGCTACGGCCTCTCGGCGGCGTCGCACTTCGCGGAGACCGCCCGGCACCAGGGTCAGGACATCTGGGGCGAGATCCGGGAACGCATGCGGCACGCGTGGGGCCTGCACACCAAGTACCAGAACGGCACGCCGGTGCCGTCGTGGCTGTGCGGCGGCTCGTACTCGCGTGAGCTCGGGCCGACGCCGGAAGTCTCGTTCAACGCCCTGAACACCAGGCTCGGCATCGCGATGGCGAACACCCAGCTCTACACCGAGTCACACCGTCCACACGGGACCGACAACCTCTTCATCGCCTGGGAGACGCTGACTCACGCGGCGAACCCCGCCTAGTACCGGCTAGCGTGCGCTCATGACCGAGACACCGGACGTGAAGCCACGCAGCCGCGACGTGACCGACGGCCTGGAGCGCACCGCCGCGCGCGGCATGCTCCGGGCCGTCGGCATGGGCGACGAGGACTGGGAGAAGCCGCAGATCGGCGTCGCTTCGTCGTGGAACGAGATCACGCCGTGCAACCTGTCGCTGGACCGCCTCGCGAAGGCGTCCAAGGACGGCGTGCACGCGGCGGGCGGGTATCCGCTGGAGTTCGGCACGATCTCCGTGTCGGACGGCATCTCGATGGGCCACGAGGGCATGCACTTCTCGCTGGTGTCGCGCGAGGTGATCGCGGACAGCGTCGAGACGGTCATGCAGGCCGAGCGGCTGGACGGCTCGGTGTTGCTCGCGGGCTGTGACAAGTCGTTGCCGGGCATGCTGATGGCGGCCGCGCGGCTCGACCTGGCGAGCGTGTTCCTCTACGCCGGCTCGATCCTGCCGGGCCGGGTCACGCTGACCGACGGCACCGAGAAGGAAGTCACGATCATCGACGCCTTCGAGGCCGTCGGGGCGTGCTCCCGCGGGTTGATGAGCCGCGAGGACGTCGACCTGATCGAACGCGCGATCTGCCCCGGTGAGGGCGCGTGCGGCGGCATGTACACGGCGAACACCATGGCCAGCGCGGCGGAGGCCCTCGGCATGTCGCTGCCCGGCAGTGCCGCTCCCCCGGCGACGGACCGGCGGCGGGACGGGTTCGCGCGCCGCTCCGGCCAGGCCGTGGTCGAGATGCTGCGGCGCGGCATCACCGCCCGGCAGATCATGACGCGCGAGGCGTTCGAGAACGCGATCGCCGTCGTGATGGCGTTCGGCGGCTCCACCAACGCCGTGCTGCACCTGCTCGCCATCGCGCACGAGGCCGGCGTCGAACTGTCCCTGGACGACTTCAGCCGCATCGGCTCGCGCGTGCCGCACCTGGCCGACGTGAAGCCGTTCGGGCGGCACGTGATGACCGACGTCGACCGCATCGGCGGCGTGCCCGTGGTGATGAAGGCCCTGCTGGACGCCGGTCTGCTGCACGGCGACTGCCTCACCGTCACCGGCCGCACGGTCGCGGAGAACCTCGCCGACATCGCGCCGCCCGACCCGGACGGCCTCGTGCTGCGGGCTTTGGACAAGCCCATCCACCACACCGGCGGCATCACGATCCTGAAGGGCTCGCTGGCTCCGGACGGCGCCGTGGTCAAGTCCGCGGGCTTCGACTCGGACGTCTTCACCGGCACCGCGCGGGTGTTCGACCGCGAACGCGCCGCGATGGACGCGCTGGAGGACGGCACGATCACCGCCGGCGACGTCGTGGTGATCCGCTACGAGGGCCCCAAGGGCGGGCCTGGCATGCGCGAGATGCTCGCCATCACCGCGGCGATCAAGGGCGCGGGCCTCGGCAAGGACGTCCTGCTGCTCACCGACGGCCGGTTCTCCGGTGGCACCACGGGACTCTGCGTCGGGCACGTGGCACCGGAAGCGGTCGACGGCGGGCCCATCGCGTTCGTGCGCGACGGCGACCAGATCACGCTGAACGTCGCCGCCGGCACCCTCGACGTGGACGCCGACCTGGACAGCCGCCGCGAGGGCTGGGCACCACTGCCTCCCCGCTACGAACGCGGCGTGCTGGCCAAGTACGCCAAGCTCGTCGGCTCGGCCTCGCGCGGCGCTGTCTGCGACTGACTGGCCATGAACGGTGCTTTTGTGGACCTGGGGTCCACAAAAGCACCGTTCATGGCAGCGATAGCGGAGCGGTCTGCGACTAGTAGAGGCTGTCCAGAACGTCGGCGTAGCGCTTCTCGATCTCGCGGCGGCGTGGTTTCAGCGACGCGGTCAGCAACCCGTCCTCGACGCTGAAGTCGTGCTCCAGCACGGCGAAGCGCTTGATCGTCTCGTGCCGCGCGAGCTGCGCGTTGACGGTCTTGATCACGTTCTCGACCTCGGCCTCCGCGTCGGCTTTCGCGAGGCCAGACGCGGTGTCCGGGTCGAGCGTCACGAGCGCGACGCAGTACTTGCGGCGGTCGCCGTGCACGATCACGTTGCTGATGTACGGCGACGCCGCGTTGATCATGCTCTCGATCCGGGTGGGCGCCACGTACTTGCCGCCCGAGGTCTTGATCAGCTCCTTCTTGCGGTCGGTGATCTTCAACCGCCCCGCGTCGTCGAGCTCGCCGATGTCGCCGGTGTGCAGCCAGCCGTCGACCAGCGTCTCGGCCGTGGCGTCTGGCCGGTTGTGGTAGCCGCGCATGACACCGGGGCCCCTCAGCAGGACCTCGCCGTCCTCCGCGATCTTGACCTCCATGCCGGGGATCGGCGGCCCGACCGTGCCGATCCGGACCATGCCCGGCCGGTTCAGGAACGTTCCCGCGGACGACTCGGTGAGCCCGTAGCCCTCCAGGATCGTGATGCCGGCCCGGTCGAAGAACTCCGCGATCTCGGGGGCGAGCGGCGCCGACCCCGACACGAAGTACCGGATCCGTCCGCCGACGCGGTCCCGGAGCTTGCGGTACACCAAGCGATCCGCGAGCCAGCGCGTCGCGGGGCCGTGCTCGCGGTCGGCCCACCGGAAGATCTTCTCGGTGAGCCCGCCCTTCTCCCGCGCACCCGCGACGATCCGGCCGTGGATCTTCTCGAAGATGCGCGGCGCGGCGGCCACGATCGTCGGCCTGAGCTCGCCGAGGTTGTCGACGATCCGCTCGACCTTGCCGTCCACCGCGGTCGGCACGCCCGCGGCGATCATCGCCATCGTCAGCACCTTGCCGAACGCGTGCGACAGCGGCAGCCACAGGAAGTGCAGGTCGCTCGGCTGCAGAATGCCAAGGGAGGCAACGGCTTCCGAGGTCGTCAGCCAGTTGTCGTGGGTGAGCTCGACTCCCTTGGGCGTGCCGGTCGTGCCCGAGGTGTAGATCAACGTCGCGAGATCGTCGGCGCGCAGTTCGCCGATCAACGCGTCGTAGTCGCCGTCCTGGGTGGGGATCGCGCCGAACCGGAGCACCTCGACGCCGTCCGGCACGAGGCTCGCGTGTTCGTCGGTCTCCACGACCGCGATGCGGCTGCCGGAGTCGCTGAGGATGTGCGCGACCTCGGCCTCGGTGCTGTTCGGGTAGATCGTCGTGGTGGCGCCACCGGCCGCGAGCACGGCGAGGTCGGTGATGATCCACGCGATGCTGGTGCCGCCCATCAGCGCGACCCGGTCACCCTTGCCGAGGCCTTGAGCGCGCAGCCCGAACGCTTCCTTCGCCACGCGTTCCTGCAGCTCGGCCCAGGTGAGCGAGGCCCAGCCGCCCCGGTCGCGGTACCGCATCGCCTCCGCGTCGGGCGTGCGGGCGACCCGGTCGCGCAGCAGGTCGGGAATCGACAGCGCCATTGCTACTCCCCTTCTCTGGAGCGACGCTCCAGAGCGGTACTCTAACCCTCATGGCTGACCGAAGACAGTCCCTCCTCGACGCGGCCCTGAAGCTCGTCGAAGAGGGCGGCCTGGACGCCGTGACGATCGCAGCACTGACCGAGCGTTCCGGCATGTCGAACGGCAGCATCTACCACCACTTCGGCAGCCGCGCGGGCGTGTTCGCCCAGCTCTACGCCGACAGCTACGCCCGCTGCGTGGCCGCGATGCTGCCCGCGCTCGACGCCGGACCAACTCAGGCCACGGTCAGGGCTTTGACGCTGAACTACCTGGACTGGGTCGCGGCGAACCCCAGCCGCGCCCGCTTCCTGTACGCCGCCCCGGACCACGCCGACCCGGCGGCCAAGCAGGCGGAGTTCACCCCGGTCCTGACGTGGTTCCTCGCCCGCATGGCCGCGGGCGAACTGCGCTCGATCCCGCCCTGGGCCCTCGAACCCGTGGCGATGGGCCCGGCACACGAGTCGGTGCGCCGGTTCCTGCTGGGCGTCTTCGACCTGGCCCAGGCCCGCGAACTCGTCGCGGACGCCGTCTGGGCGGTCCTGAAGCCTTAGGCCTCTTCCTCGGCCTCGCGGGGCATCACCACGATGCCTTCAGTCACGACGCCGGGTCCGACGCGGTCGAACTGCATGACGACCCCGTGCACCTGCACGATCTCCTGCAGTTCTTCCTCGTCCCCAGTCATGCCGGGATCATCCGCGCACCCCGCAGTTCGTTAGCCATAGAACACATGTTCGATTATGCTGCGGCCATGCGCCAGGGATCGCTGTTCGACCTGGAGGCGGAGCCGGCCCTGGCCCCGCTCGCCCCGCGCCGCACCCCGCTGAGCGACTGCGCGTGGATCGACGTGCAACCGGGCTGGCTCTCGGGCGCCGACGCGTTGTTCGACCGGCTGGTCGACGAGGTGCCCTGGCGAGCCGAACGCCGCCAGATGTACGACACCGTGGTCGACGTCCCCCGCCTGCTCTGCTTCTACGGCGGCGCACTCCCGTTCGACGTCCTGACCACCGCCCGCGCGGCCCTGTCCGAGCACTACCTGCCGGAGCTCGGCGAACCGTTCACCACCGCCGGCCTCTGCTACTACCGCGACGGCCGCGACAGCGTGGCGTGGCACGGCGACACCATCGGCCGCGGCCAGACCGAGGACACGATGGTCGCCATCCTGTCCGTCGGCACGCCGCGTGCTCTGCTGTTGCGCCCGCGCGGCGGCGGCGAGACCCACAAGTACGCGCTGGGCCACGGCGACCTGCTGGTGATGGGCGGCTCCTGCCAGCGCACCTGGGAACACGCCATCCCCAAGACCTCCAAGGTCGTGGGCCCGCGCATCAGCATCCAGTTCCGGCCGCACGGGGTCCGCTGAACCACGGCCTCACACCGCCTGGACCGCCAGCAGGGCGAGGTCGTCGTGGTCGTCGCGATCGAGCCACTTGAGCACCGCTTCCTCGCAGCGCCGGGCGATCTCCTCCGCCGACAGGCCCTTGCACTCCTTCAGCACGGCCCGCAGCCGCTGCTCGCCGAACAGTTCGGTGCGGTCGTTGTGCGCGCGGGCCTCGGTGAACCCGTCGGAGTACAGCACCAGCGTGTCGCCGGGCGCGAGCGTCACCTGCTCGCCGTGGAAACGGACATCGGACAGGATGCCGACGATCGCACCGGGCGCGCTCACGTCCTGGACGGTGCCGTCGGCGCGCAGGATCAGCGGCGCGGGATGCCCGCCGGACGCGAGCGAGAGCCGCGCTCCCCCGGCCGCGAGCGGCACCAGCTCGCCGACGACGATCGTGGTGAAGAGCTTGGAACCGGTGGCGCGCAACGAGGTGTTCAACAGGTGCAGCAGCCGCACCGGGTTCGTCTCGACCAGCGACAGCGCCTGCAGCGACTGCCGCACACGTCCACTGTGGACCGCGGCTTCCAGGCCGTGGCCGCAGACGTCGCCCAGCGCGAACGTCGCCGAACCGTCCGTGCGCGGGTGCACGTCGTAGAAGTCGCCGCCGACCAACGCTCGTTGGTGTGCCGGGATGAACACCGACGCCATCGACACGCCACGCACCTCGGGCAACGGCAACGGCAGCAACGCCGAGCGCAGCACGTCGATCGTCCGCTGCTGCTCGGTCAGCCGGGACGCGGACTCCAGCGCCACCGCCGCGTGCTTGCCGAACAGCCGGACGCGCTCGACGTCGTTCGGCGCGAAGTCGCCCTTGCGCAACACCACCAGCGCGCCGCCGATGCCCAGCGGCACGGCCAGCGCGCAACCGAAGTCCTCCGGCACACCCCAGTTGCCTTCACCCAAAGAGGTGATCCTGGTCAGCGTGGAGGTACCGGTCAGCACTTCGGACAGCGTGGACGCCCGGCGTGGTGAGCGCGTCACCGTCGGTTCGCCGCCGCCACAACGCCACCACTCCAGGCGATCGCGGGTCGCGGGCACCACGGCGACGCAGTGCTCGCCCAGCAACTCCGCCGCGAGCTGCACGATCGTCTTCAGCGTCGTCTCGCGCGAAGTCCCGCCGGCGAGCCGCAGATGGGCGTGGTCGAGCGCGGAGTCCGTGAAGTACCAGGCACTCCAGCCCTCGCCGAGGTCGTGCTGACGTCCCGCGACGTGCACGTCGAAGTGCCCGCCGAGGCGCAGGCGGGGGAATCGGTCGGCGGCCGCGGCGTTGCGCACGCGCACCACTCCGGCGGGGTCGACGACGAGGACGGCTTCGCGCAGCCCGTCCACCAGGCGTTGCCAGCCGTCCAGGTCGATCCCCACGGCGCTGCTCATCCGCCGGAGTCCTGTGGCCGGATCATCACGGCCTCCCGCGGGTAGTTGGCGTGCATCGGGGCATCAAGTTACCTCGCTCCCAACCTAACGTGGCAGGCTTGGCTGCGACCACCGAGGCACGGAGGCTTGGAGTGACCACGGCCAACGAAGAGACGGACGCGACCCTCGAACGGGTTCTCTCCGCCATGAGAGACCTGCGTGACGGCAACTTCCGCCGCAGGCTGGTGGTGCCGGGGAACGGGCCCGTGTCGGCGCTCGCGGACGTGTTCAACGAGATCGCGGAGCGCAACCAGTGGCTCGCCGGGGAGCTGGGCCGGGTCCGGCAGGCGGTCGGCCAGGAGGGCAGGCTCACCGAACGAGTGGCGCCCGCGGGCACCGCCGGGGGCTGGTCGCTGATCGCGGACTCGGTGAACGGCCTGGTCGAGGACCTGATGCGGCCGACGAGCGAGCTGAGCCGGGTGCTCGCCGCCGTCGCCGAGGGCGACCTGACCAAGCGCATGTCGGACCAGACGCTGCGCGGTGAGTTCGCCACGCTCGGTTCGACGGTGAACGGCCTGGTGGACCAGCTGTCGTCCTTTGCGGACGAAGTGACGCGGGTCGCGCGTGAGGTGGGCACGGACGGCCGGTTGGGCGGTCAGGCGAAGGTTCCCGGCGTGGCCGGCACCTGGCGCGACCTGACCGACAACGTCAACTCGATGGCGAACAACCTGACCAACCAGGTCCGCAACATCGCCCAGGTCGCGACCGCGGTGGCGAACGGCGACCTGACCCAGAAGATCACGGTCGACGTCTCCGGCGAGATGCTGGAGCTCAAGAACACGCTGAACACGATGGTCGACCAGCTGTCGTCCTTCGCGGACGAGGTCACGCGGGTCGCCCGCGAGGTCGGCACGGACGGCAAGCTCGGCGGCCAGGCGAAGGTGCCCGGCGTCGGCGGCACGTGGCGCGACCTGACCGACAACGTGAACTTCATGGCGGAGAACCTGACCACCCAGGTCCGCAACATCGCCCAGGTCACCACCGCCGTCGCCCAGGGCGACCTGACCCAGAAGATCACCGTCGACGCGCGCGGCGAGATCCTCGAACTGAAGTCGACGATCAACACGATGGTCGACCAGCTGTCGTCGTTCGCCGCCGAGGTCACCCGCGTCGCCCGCGAGGTCGGCTCGGACGGCCGGCTGGGTGGTCAGGCGCAGGTGCCCGGCGTCGCGGGCACGTGGCGTGACCTGACGGACTCGGTGAACGTCATGGCCAACAACCTGACGACCCAGGTCCGCAACATCGCCCAGGTCACCACCGCCATCGCGCGCGGCGACCTGACCCAGGAGATCACGATCGACGCCCGCGGCGAGATCCTCGAGCTCAAGACCACGATCAACACGATGGTCGACCAGCTGTCGTCGTTCGCCGAGGAGGTCACCCGCGTCGCCCGCGAGGTCGGCACCGACGGCCGGCTGGGAGGTCAGGCCCAGGTCCCCGGCGTCGCCGGCACCTGGCGCGACCTCACCGACAACGTCAACTTCATGGCCAACAACCTGACCAACCAGGTCCGCAACATCGCGCACGTCGCGACGGCGGTGGCCAACGGCGACCTGTCGCAGAAGATCACCGTCGACGCGCGCGGCGAGATCCTCGAGCTGAAGTCCACTTTGAACACGATGGTCGACCAGCTGTCGTCGTTCGCCGAGGAGGTCACCCGCGTCGCCCGCGAGGTCGGCACGGACGGCCGGCTGGGAGGTCAGGCCCGCGTGCAGGGTGTCGCCGGCACGTGGAAGGACCTGACCGAGAACGTCAACCTGATGGCGGACAACCTCACCAACCAGGTCCGCAACATCGCCGCCGTCGCCACCGCCGTCGCGAACGGCGACCTCTCGAAGAAGATCACCGTCGAGGCCAAGGGCGAGGTCGCGGCCCTCGCCGAGACGCTGAACGGCATGGTCGACACGCTGCGCGCGTTCGGTGACGAGGTCACCCGTGTCGCCCGCGAGGTCGGCACCGAGGGCATCCTGGGCGGCCAGGCGCGCGTGTCCGGCGTGGCGGGCACGTGGAAGGACCTCACCGACTCGGTGAACTTCATGGCGGACAACCTGACCAACCAGGTCCGCAACATCGCCCAGGTCACGACGGCGGTGGCACAGGGCGACCTGACGAAGAAGATCGACGTCTCGGCCCGCGGCGAGATCCTCGAGCTCAAGACCACCATCAACACGATGGTCGACCAGCTGTCGAGCTTCGCCGACGAGGTCACGCGGGTCGCCCGTGAGGTCGGCACCGAGGGCAAGCTCGGCGGCCAGGCCGAGGTCGACGGCGTGGCCGGCACGTGGTCGAAACTGACCGACAACGTGAACCAGCTGGCGTCCAACCTGACCACCCAGGTCCGCGCGATCGCCGCCGTCGCCACCGCGGTGACCGCGGGTGACCTGACCAGGCAGATCACCGTCGACGCGTCCGGCGAGCTCGCCGAGCTCAAGGACAACGTCAACCAGATGATCGCGAACCTCAAGGAAACGACCCGCGCGAACCGCGAGCAGTACTGGCTCAAGACCAACCTGGCGCGTTTGTCCGGTTTGATGCAGGGCCACCGCGATCTCCGCGCGCTGGCGTCGTTGATCATGAGCGAGCTGACGCCGCTGGTCAGCGCCCACCACGGCGCGTTCTTCCAGATCCAGGAAGAGGACGACACCAAGCAGACGCTGGAGCTCACCGCGTCGTACGGCTTCCGCCTGGACGCCGCCCGCACCACGCGGGTCGCCCTCGGCGAGTCGCTGGTCGGCCAGGCCGCGCTGGAGAAGAAGACCATCCTGGTCACCCGCGTTCCCGGCGGTTATCTGACCGTGTCGTCCGCTCTGGGCGAGTCGACGCCGGTCAACCTGGTGATCCTGCCGATCCTCTTCCAGGGCGAGACCCTGGGCGTGATCGAGCTGGCCTCGCTCAACGAGTTCACCGACGTCCACCTGGACCTGCTGGACCAGCTGAAAGAGGCCATCGGCGTCAACGTGAACACGCTGCTCGCCAACTCCCGCACCGACGCCCTGCTGGTCGAGTCGCAGCGCCTGACCACCGAGCTCCGCGCCGGTTCGGAGGAGCTGGAGGACCGGGCCCGGCAGCTCCAGACCGCGTCGAAGTACAAGTCCGAGTTCATGGCGAACATGTCCCACGAGCTCCGCACGCCGCTGAACTCGCTGCTCATCCTGGCGAAGCTGCTGGCGGACAACCTCGACGGCAACCTCAACGCCAAGCAGGTCGAGTTCGCCCGCACGATCCACTCGTCCGGCTCCGACCTGCTGCAGCTCATCAACGACATCCTCGACCTGACCAAGGTCGAGGCCGGCCACATGACGCTGCACGAGGACCCGGTCCGCCTCGACGAACTGGTCCGCTACGTCGAGACGCTGTGCCTGCCGCTGACCGCCGAGAAGAACCTCGAGTTCTCGGTCCGCGTCGATCCGAACGTGCCGGAGACCCTGCGCACCGACGAGCACCGCCTGCAGCAGATCCTGCGCAACCTGCTGTCGAACGCCGTCAAGTTCACCCACGACGGCGGCATCCGCCTGCACGTGCGCATGGACGATCCGTCCACAGTGGCGTTCGACGTGCACGACACGGGCATCGGCATCCCCGCCGAGAAACTCGCGGTCATCTTCGAGGCGTTCCAGCAGGCGGACGGCACCACGTCGCGCAAGTACGGCGGCACGGGCCTCGGCCTGTCCATCAGCCGGGAACTGGCGCAGCTCCTCAACGGCGCGCTGCGGGTGAGGTCCGAACCGGGCATCGGCTCGACCTTCACGCTGTGCCTGCCGCTGGGCAAGGTGGTCTCCGACGCGGTCGTCCTGCCGGAACCCACGCCGATCGTGACGCCCGCCCCGGTCCTGGCCGCGTCCGGCTCGATCCGCTTCCACGGCGAGAAGGTCCTGGTCGTCGACGACGACCTGCGCAACGTCTTCGCGCTGACGAGCGTGCTGGAACTGGTCGGCCTGGAAGCCATCTACGCCGACAACGGCATCACGGGCGTGCGCGCGCTGGAACAGTACGACGACGTGGCGATCGTGCTGATGGACATCATGATGCCGGAGCTGGACGGCAACGCCACGATTTCTGCCATCCGGGCCATGGAACGCTACGCGGACCTGCCGGTCATCGCCGTGACGGCCAAGGCGATGAAGGGCGACCGCGAGAAGTCACTGGCGTCCGGCGCGACCGACTACGTGACCAAGCCGGTGGACACCGAACACCTGATCCGGCTGATCGCCTACTACCTGGGCGTGTCCGCGGAGGCCTGAACCGCCTGGTCCACCGTCTCGTGCAGGCTCAGCACCTCGGCCACGTCCGCCAGCTCGAACAGCCGGCGGACCGGCCCCTGCACCGAGGCGATCCGCAGCTGGCCCCCGGCGTCGGCCAGCCGGCGGTGCCACTCCAGCACCAGCGCCAGCCCGGTCGAGTCCATGAACTGCAGCCCGGACAGGTCCAGGACGGCGTGCGTCCCGGTGACGTCCGCATCGAACCGTGCGGCCAGCACGGGGACGGTGTCGATGTCCAGTTCACCGGCGACGGCGAGCACTCGCCATCCCCGCTGGACCTCGCTGCCGACGTTGAGCTCCATCGTCGCCGTTCCTTCCGCCACGCCCGACTCGTGCGACCCAAATCGTGCAGCACGGCGTCCGACCATGCGACCACCGGGGGGCTGAAAGATCCGGATGACCCACCGGATGTGCGACGATGCGCCTTGTGCTGAACGACCCACTGGCTGAGGTGCGGGTGACCCTGACCGCCGAGGGCGGGTCGTGCGCTCGTGCACGTCAGGTGGTGCGCGAGGCCGCTGCCTCGTGGGGCCTGTCGGAGGATCTGACCGATGACGCGCAGCTCGTCGTGACCGAGCTCGTGTCGAACGGGATCGACCACGGTGAGGGACCGATCACACTCAGCGTGAGCAGAAAGCCCGCCGGCATGCTGGTCGAGGTGCACGACGAGTCGTCGAAGCAGCCCCAGCTCAGACCGGTGAACCCCAACAGCGCGCGGGGGCGCGGGATGCAGCTCGTGCAGGCGTTGAGCGCGCGCTGGGGGACGACACCGGGCGCACGCGGGAAGGTCGTGTGGGCCGAGCTGGAGGCCTGAGAACACCGGTGGCGGGGTGCGACGGGAAAGAACACCCCGCCCGCGTTCGGTGCTCGATCAGGACTTGGCTCGATCAGGACTTGCTGAGGCGCGACGCGAGCAGGCGCTTGCCCTGCTCGGCACCCTTCTGGCTCTCGCCCTGGGCCTTGCGGAAGAACTCCGCCAGCTCCTGGTCGCCGTCGCGCTCGGCGTCGGAGATGTAGGTCTCCAGGCGCAGCGCGTTGTCGAGGCACGCCTCGGTGAACCAGAGGATGTTGTAGTCCTTGTCCCTCGTTCCTGTGACGTGACCGGTCTCCGTGGTCGACACGGTTCCTCCTCGTCTATCAGGGAATATGCGGTCACTCGGCGTGTACCCGCCGTGGCCTGGAGAAAACCGTCTCAGCTTGTGGTCGTCACCCGCGGGCGCGTACGGTCGGTGCGGACGGGAGTCCAAATGAACCAACTTCGACACAAGACCACCTACGTCCAGTCCATCCCGATCGTCGCTCTCACCGGCGAGATCGACATGATGTCCTCCGCACCGGTCACCAGCAGGCTCGCCGAGCTGCTGGACCGCAAGCCGCCCGCCCTGGTCGTCGACCTGCGGGAAGTGCGTTTCTTCGGGTCGGAGGGAATCCGCGCGCTCGTGGAGACGCAGGTCCAGGCCGACGAGCTCGGCATCAAGTTCGGCGTCGTCAGCGACAGCAGAATCGTGTTGCGCCCCCTGGAGATGACGGCCGTCGACCAGCTGCTGCTGTTGTTCACCGACGTGGACGACGCGGTGACGGCGCTGAGCGGCTGCTAGGCCGGCGCTAGGCCGACAGGGCCGCCGAACGCCGGACGCGCGACCGTTCCACGAGATCCAGCAACAGGCCTTCTTTGGTGGACCAGGGCGAGATGTCCACGACCTCGTGACCCGCCACCTTCATCAACCCCTCCGCGACCACCGCGCCCGCCAGCGACTGCTGGGCCCGGTGGCGGGAGATCCCCGGCAGGGCAGCGCGTTCGCGCACCGACAGCTTCGCCAGCCGCGGGATCCACTTCTCCAGGTCCTTGAGCCGCAACTGCCGCGTCGCGTACGGGCCGGTGCGCGCTCCGGCGAGCCGGGCCAGCTGCTCGAACACCTTGGAACAGCCGATGGCGCGAGCGCTCTCATCGGCCGGGAAGACCTCGGCCAGCCGGTCCTGGACCTCGGACCGCATGTCCTGCACGGTCAGCCCGGCTCGGGTCAGAGTCCTTGCCCCCAAAGGCAACGACACCGCGAGCTCCGGCTCGGCCCCGGATCCGGCCGCCAGTTCCACGGTGCCACCACCGACGTCCAGCACGACCATCCGCCCGGCGCTCCAGCCGAACCAGTGCCGTGCCGCGGTGTACGAGAGACGAGCTTCTTCCTTGCCCGACAACACCTTCAGCTCGACGCCGGTGCGTCTGTCGACCTTGCGCATGACCTCGTCGGCGTTCGCGCAGTCGCGGACGGAGGACGTGGCGAAGGGCAGGAAGGGGACGTCGCCGGCCTTCTTGCGCGCGGCCAGCACGGCGGCGCACACCGACTCGATGCCGTCACGGCTCATGACCCCGTCGGAGTCGAGTTCCCGGTCGAGCCGCAGCCGGACCTTGTGGGACACCAGCGGACGCATCAGGTCTCGTTCCACGACCACCAGGTGTGCGCTGAAGCACCCGACGTCCAGAACCCCGACCGACATCCGCCACCTTCCTTCTCTCAAGTCTTCTTTACCCCATCGGCACACATTCTGCGGAACTTAGCCCCCGAACAGGCAATCTTGGCCGGATGAGATGCGTTACAGTCGCCCGATGTCACTGGCGGAGATTCCTTCCCGGCTCGAACACGCCCTCGGCACGGCGAAGCGCGGCGTGATCGTCCTGGCAGTGGACGGCCTCTCCTCGGACGTCGCCAAACAGTCGTGGCTGTCCGCCTCCATCTCCACTCTTTCCTCCACGGTGCCGACCACGTCCGCGACGGCCTGGCTGACCGCGCTGACCGGTGTCCCGGCCGACGTCCACCGCGTGCCGGGAACGGTGTACCGCAACGGATCCGGGCTCGTGCACGCGATCAACGGCACGCCCGCGATCCCGGACCTGCCGACCGTCCTGGAACGGCACGGCGCCACCGTTCTGGCCCGAGAACTCGACCTCCTCGAGGGAACGTGGGCCCACGCCCTGCTGCGAGGTTGCACCCGGATACCCGCGCCGTTGCGGCACAAACTCGCCGCTCAGGCGGAGGATCCGCCATTGCTCGTCGCCAATGTCGTGGCCGACCTCGACAAGGCCGTGGACCAGGCCCGGTTCCTCTGGACGTACGTCAACATCGACGACCACGTGCACCGCCACGGGTACGACGAGTCGGTGCACGAGGCCATGCTGCGCCTCGACGCGCACGCTTCCCGTTGGGCCGCACAGGGTTGGACGGTCGTCGCGCATTCGGACCACGGCCAGGTCGCCGTCGATCCCGATCCGGACCTCGTCGAGGCGTGGGACGCGATCGTCCGCGAGGAGTGCGTGATCCCGTCGGGCGGCGCGGGCAGGACCCGCTGGCTCTACCCGAAAGCCGACCGCCTGGAAGCCGTTTTCGACCGCGTGGCAACGACTCTGGGCTCGACGGCCACCGTGCACCACGCGACCGACCTCGGTCTGCCGCAGCCGGAGGCCGGTCCCGTCGTCGCGGTCGCGGCGTCGCCGGGGTTCCCGATCCCAGACCCGTCCGTGAAGTTCGAGCACGGCGGCCTGAGCCGCGACGAGATCGACGTCCCCTACGCGGTCTGGCAGGCCGTACAGTAAGTGCGTGCGCGTGGAATTTTCGAGCTCCATAAGGGAAATCGATGCTGCCGATTGGGATTCGGTGGTCCACGCGAGCGGAGCGCCGGTGTTCTACGAGCACGCGTACATCAGCGCCTACGAACTGGCGCCGCTGACCAATGCGGACTACTCCGGGTGTTTCCTGGTGCGCGACGGCGAGAAGCTGGTCGGTGTGCTGCCCGTCTACCTCCAGTCGGCGGCGAACCCGCTGCGCCGCCTGCACGAGGCGTACCCGGAGGCACGCGGTGGGCCCGTGCTGCTGAGTCACACCTGGCACTGCGACGACGCGCACGTGCCGGCCACCGCCGAGGTCCTGCCCGTGCTGCTGGACGCCATGAGCCAGGCGGCGTCGATCCTGGACGCGCGCTGGTACGGGTTCGTGAACGTCCAGCGCGGCGGCGCGTTGTCGCGCGATCTGAGGGCGGCCGGTCTGCCCGCCCGCCACCTGACCGACCGGTGGACCACCGATCTGGGCAGCTACGAGAACTACCTGGCCAGGCTCGGCATCCGCGCCAGAGCGAACCTGCGGCGCAACGAGCGAAGATCGCGGGAGGCGGGCGTCGCGATCGAGATCCTCTCCGTCGAGCACGCTGCCCTCGACGAGATCGCCCTGCTGTGCACCAAGACGGCGAGCCGCTTCGACAACACCGGCTTCTACCCCGGCGTCACCTTCTCCAGGTTCGTCACGGCGCTCGGCGACCTCGCGCACGTGATCGAGGTCCGCCAGCACGGCAAGCTCGTCGCCGCCGGTGTCTGTCTCGCCGACGCCACCCGGTTCCACACCTGGACGTGCGGCGTCGACTACGCGGTCGACGGCCGCTACAGCCCGTACGGCGTGCTGTTCGCCGAGTCGGTCAAGCTCGCGATCCGGCTGGGCAGGACGACGCTCGAAGGCGGCAGGGGAAACGCCGACTTCAAACGGCGGTACGGCCTGAGCCCGCGCCA
The DNA here is from genome assembly GCF_011067745.1 of Lentzea alba. Lineage (GTDB taxonomy): Bacteria > Actinomycetota > Actinomycetes > Mycobacteriales > Pseudonocardiaceae > Lentzea > Lentzea alba. The sequence goes on along the minus strand of NZ_JAAMPJ010000003.1, from coordinate 225,896 downwards.
TCTCGACGCCGTCCTGATTCGCGCCTGAGCATCGAATTGTTCACCCTTGTGAACAATTCGTTTTTCCGCCGGCACAAGGCGAAGAATCGATTTCTGCTTCTCTTTACACGGCTTGATCGGATCTGGCAGGGTGTCGCCGGGCGCAAGGACATGAAAGGGACTGGACGGTCTCGTGAATCTGTCTCGACGCACCCTTCTGGCGTCTGCCGCGGCCACTCCCCTGCTCACCGGAGGCGGTGTCGTGCTCGGCGCGGGAGAGGCTGCCGCCTCCCCCGCCAAGCTCCGCGGCGCACTCGACTACGGCCTCACCAAGTTGAAGGCGGTCGCACCGGGCATCACGTCGTTCCCGGAGATCACCCGGTTCGAGAAGTGGACCTACGTCGCCGACGGCGGCTGGATCGGCGGTTTCTGGCCGGGCACGCTGTGGCTCGCGCACCTCGACAGCGGCGACGCCCAGCTCCGCGCGCTGGCCGAGGCCGCGAACAACCGGCTGGCACCGCGCCGGCTGGAGCCCCGCGACCACGACCTGGGGTTCCTCTTCTACCCGTCCTGGGTCACCGCGTACCGACTCACCGGTGACCCGTTGTGGCGGGACGGCGCGGTCGACGCCGCGAACACGCTGATCCAGCGCTGGAACGCCACGGGCAGGTTCATCCGCGCGTGGGGCAGGCTCGGCACGCCGGGCAACGCGGGCCGGGTCATCATCGACACGATGATGAACCTGGACCTGCTCGCGTTCGCCACCGAGCAGACCGGCGACCGCAAGTTCATCGACATCGCGATCGCGCACGCCAGAACCACTCAGACGCACTTCCTGCGCGCGGACGGCTCGACCCCGCACGTGTTCGACTTCAACCCGGACACCGGCGCGGCGATCGGCCCGAACACCGTGCAGGGCTACAGCCCGACGTCGTGCTGGGCGCGCGGCCAGGCGTGGGGCATCTACGGCTTCACGACGATGTACCGCCGCACAGGCCTGCGCGAGTTCCGCGACACCGCCCGCAGGATGGCCGACTTCGCGCTGGGCGCTCTGACGCCGGACCACGTGCCGGTGTGGGACTACCGCTCGCCGTTGGGCGCCAACGACGTCAAGGACTCCTCGGCGGGCGCGATCATGGCGTGCGGCCTGCTCGACCTGGCCAAGGCGACCGGCAGCGACCGCTACCGCGACCGCGCCCTGAAAATCCTGGACGGCCTGATCCGCACCTGCCTCACCACGAACTCCACCCGCGCCGAGGCGATCATGGCCCGAGGCACCCGCAACCGCCCCTCCGAAGACGGCGTGGAGGTCTCCCTCCCCTACGGCGACTACTACCTCTACGAGGCCATCCTCCGCGTCCTCAAGCCCGCCCAGATCGCCAAGGCCATCGGCCTGTAACCGTGTTTTAGATGCACGCGGGGCGCTTTCGTACTGTCTGACAGTACGAAAGCGCCCCGCGTGCGGTCACTTCTCGATGAGGTTGGCCTTCGGGCCGTTGGACCAGGTGGCTTCGAGGCGGGAGAGGCGGCCGGTGGTGGTGCGGAAGTTCACCACCAGCGGGCCGCCGGGCTGTTCGACGGAGACCGACCAGCCGTCGGCGGGGGTGGCGGACAGCGCTTCCACGCCCGTTGAGCGGTAACGCACGACCACGTCACCGCCGCGCAGGTGGAAGGCGTGGACGTAGGAACCGTCCGGCTGCCATTCCCCCTGCGAAAGTTGAGCCGAGGGAGCGCGTCCATCCGTACTACTGGGAGGAGCCGGAACAGCGGAACTGACCACGGGAGGCCTGGTGGACGACGGCGTGACAGGCGACGAACCGAGCGAGGGACCGGTCTCGGTCACCGGGACGGCGGGCGCGGTGATGGTGGGCATCGGCAGCACGGCCGAGCCCGTGATGACCTCCGTCGCGACCACGGGAGCGGGTTCCATCGCCGACCGGATGCCGAACCAGGACAGGCCGACCGCGACCACGGTCACCAGTGCCCAGGCGACCAGGTATCCGATCGACCGTCTCACTGCGGCAATCCTCCTGTAGCGGCTCATGGCATCAGTACTGCTGGTCGAGGACGACCCGGTGGTGCGAGCGGCGATCACGCGCGCTCTCACCGGCCAGGGCCACATCGTGCACGGTGTCGCGCTCGCGATCGAGGCTTTGCGCCAAGTCACCGCCAACACCTACGACGTCGTGGTGCTCGACCTCGGGCTGCCCGACCTCGACGGCGGTGACGCGCTGCGGATGATCCGAGGCGTCACGAACACCCCGGTGGTCATCGCGACCGCCCGCGACGACGAGGCCGAGATCATCCGGCTGCTCAACGCGGGCGCGGACGACTACCTCGTCAAACCGTTCTCCAGCGAGCACCTCGAGGCCCGGCTGCAGGCCGTGCTCAGGCGGGCGCGCGACAGCAAACAACTCGTCGTCGGCGGCCTGGAGATCGACGTGCACCTCCGCAAGGCCACTGTGGACGGTCAGGAGCTCTCCTTGACGCACAAGGAGTTCGAGCTGTTGTCCTACCTCGCGGCACGGCAGGGGGAAGTGGTGCCGCGAGCCGAGCTGCTGGCCAACCTGTGGCCGTCCAACCGCGATGACCAGACGCTCGACGTCCACCTGTCGTGGCTGCGCCGCAAACTCGGCGAACGGGCCGCGCAGCCGCGTTACCTGCACACGGTGCGCGGCGTGGGCGTGCGTCTGGTCGCACCGAGATGAGGCGCTCACTGGTGCTGGTCGCTCTCGCGGCGACCAGCATGGTCGCGCTGGCCTTCCTCATCCCACTCGCTCTCGTCGTCAAGAACGCGGCGTACGAGCGCGCAATCGGCGAGGCCGAGAAGCAGGCCAACGCGCTCATCCCGGCGCTGGTGATCTCCCAGAAGGCCGCGGACATCCGCCAGGCCATGAGAACCACGAAGTACGGCACGCAGCAGCGGCTGGCCGTGCACATCGCCGTCCCCGCCGGCACCTACGGCACGTCGCACATCACCGGTGCCAACCTCGAGGAGGCGCGGAACCTCGCCAGGGCGTCCACGGTCGAGCGGCCTGATGGCATCTCCTATCTCCAGCCGCTGGCCACCAGTGCCAGCGGGGTCGCGATCATCGAGGCGTTCGTGCCGCAGGAACAGCTGACCCACGGCGTGATCGGCACGTGGTGGCTGCTGGCCGGGGTGGCCGTCGGACTCGTCGCCGGCTCGGTGTTCGTCGCCGACCGCCTGGGCGCGCGGGCCGTCAAGGCCACCCGGCGGCTCGCGGAAGGCGCCTGCGCCATGGGGCAGGGCGATCTCAGCGTCCGCGTGCCGGTCAAGGGACCGCCGGAGCTCGCAGAGGTCGGCAAGGCGTTCAACGCCATGGCCGAACGCGTCCGGCACCTGCTCGCCGCCGAACGCGAGGTCGTCGCCGATCTCTCGCACCGCCTCAGAACACCTCTCACGGCCCTTCTCCTGGACGCGGACACCCTCGGCAGTGGCCCGGGGGCGGACCGCGTCCGAGAGGCCGTCCAGGGCCTCGAGAGGGAGGTCGACGAGATCATCAAGGCCGCCCGCTCCGGCCTGCAGCCCGACAACACCGGCGCCGACGCGGCGAGCGTCGTCCGCGACCGGCTGGTGTTCTGGTCCGCGCTCGCCGACGACCAGGAACGGCCGTGGACCGTCCGCGGCGCCGACAAGCCCGCGCCCGTGCCGCTCGCCCGCACCGATCTCACCGCCGCGCTGGACGCGTTGCTGGGCAACGTCTTCCGGTACACCCCGGAGGGCACCCGGTTCGCCGTCACCCTGGTGCACCAGGCCGATCTGGTGGCGCTCGTGGTCGAGGACGCCGGTCCCGGCATCCCCGACATCGACCAGGCGGTGCGGCGCGGCGCCAGCGGTGGTGGTTCCACCGGGCTGGGGCTCGACATCGCCCGCCGCGCCGCGGAAAGCACGGGTGGCTCTCTCCGCGTCGACCGCGGGCCGCTGGGTGGGGCGCGCGTGCAATTGAGGCTCCGGAGGCTCTAGTGCCCCTTGTGGGGGGCCGGAAAAAGAACACCGCCGGCGGCGATCGGACCGTGGGACGGGTCCGACGCCGCCGGCGGGCACCGGCCGACTGCGCAGCACCGCTGCCGCACCACCGAGCTCCGAGCAGGAGGGAGGAACCCGATGAGCAGTGCGCGCTTGTCTTCCCACACCGGTGTAACGAGGTGGATCAGCCGGGGCTCTCGGCGCCAGGTGTGGGGACCGGCGTATTCAGGGTGTCGATGTGATCGTTTTTGCGATCTGACACGAAGTTAGCCGACGGTGCGCCGTCGCCAATCCACCGTTCAGACGATTAATCCGTTTTAAATATATTTAAGTTCGCCCGGTCGGCTGTCCACACCTTAAGTCCATTTAAGATAATGTCCACACCACTCCGCCGCCATCCATCCCCCAAAATGGAAGGCGCCTCATGCTCAGCGTGATTGCAGCAACGGGCTTGGCACTGTCGCTCCTCGTCGCCCCCGAGGCGCCGAGCACGGCGGACGTCGTTCCTCCCGGCAAAATCACCGTCGACGTCGTGACGGTCAACGGTTCCGGTTGCCCCGCCGGAACAGCCGCTGTCGCCGCCGCCGACGACAACACGTCATTCACGGTCACTTACAGCGACTACACGGCCCAGGCGGGTTCCGGATCGAAACCGACCGACTTCCGCAAGAACTGCCAGCTGAACCTTCGCGTGCACTACCCGCAGGGCTTCACCTACGGGATCGCGAAGGCGGACTACAGAGGATTCGCGTCGTTACCCAGGGGCGCGAAGGGCATGCAACGCGCCAGCTACTACTTCTCCGGCTCGTCGTCGACCGGCCAGATCACGCACAACATCGCCAGCCCGCTGAGCGACAACTGGCAGTTCACCGACTCGACCCCGGTCGCGGAGATCGTCTTCGCGCCGTGCGGCATGGTGCGGCACCTCAACGTGAACACCGAGGTCCGCGTGTCCGCGAACCCCTCGAACCAGCCCGCGTTCGTGTCCATGGACTCGACCGACGGCAGCGTCAACACCCGTTACCAGTTCGCCTGGAAGCGATGCTGAGCGAAAATGATCACGGAGTGCGCCCGGCGTTCTACGCACAGTGAGCGCCGGGGCCTCTCGCCGTGACCCGGTCGTGACTTTTGACGGGTGAGTCAACCAGGCCATTGCTTCCCGCGTATACCCATGTAGATTCCCGCACACCGCGACGGCCATTCGGGTGACCGTCGCTGGATCGCGCGCCGCACGCGAACGGAGGCTGCATGCCGGTGAACGCCCAGACCGCACAGGTTGACGACCTGACACTCATCGCGCTGCCCACCGCGGTGAACTGCGCCGATCTCTTCGTCCGCTTCACCCTCGGTGAGTGGCGGCTGCGGAACATGATCGGCGAGTGTTCGGCCGTTGCCTGCGCGCTGGTGGAGGCAGCCGTCGAGTCCGCCGACCCCAAGACATCGCGGCTGATCACGCTGCGGCTGAGGCTGAGCGGCGACTACCTCGTCATCGAACTCGAGGCCGCCCGGTTCACGATGCCGCCCACCTCGCCCGACCTGCGCACCGGCGAACTGCAACTCGCCGGCGGGATCAAGCTGATCTGGTGCGAGCTCGCGCTGCCGACCGGGGTGAACGCCAACGCGGTGCCGCTACCCCGGCGCGAGAAGCGCCGCTCCCCCGCGGCCGAGGCGCTGGGCGACGAGCCGGACGTCGATCCCGAGCTCATCCAGCGCATCCTGTTCGGCCTCGGCGGCTCCATGGGCGGCGGCAACCAGCGGTAAACCGCTTCAGCACGAGTTTCACCCACAAGGGCGCGTCCATCAGTGGACGCGCCCTTGTCGTGCCAGCGGGTTCACGTGTGTGGACACTTCACGAATTGAGTTCCACCTGGCAGGCCCCCAGTACTCCGTTCGGGGCGTGTTACATTCGGCGCGAGGCCAGGAGCATTACGTTCCTGAATGGCGTTCTTTCGGTATGGACAGTGATTGACCGACGTCCGTTTTGACTCGGCCATCAGTGCGGTAACCGATCGAACACAAAAGGTCACAAATGGTCTGAACACATTCCAGTGCGGTCGCACCCGGCAATGTTGCTCTGGTTGGCGGACGTTCGTTAACACCCTTTCCGATACGGTCTCGTATCACGCCGCCCGACATGTCAGAGCACATTCGGAAAGGTGTCCCATGATTAGCACGTTGGCTGCGGCCGGCTTGGCTCTGTCCACCATCGTCATTCCCCCGGTCGCGGATCCGCCCCCGACGGGCCAGATCACCATCGACGTCGTCACGGTCAACGGCTCCGGCTGCCGCATCGGCACGGCCGCCATCGCCGTCTCCCCTGACAACAAGGCGTTCACGGTCACCTACAGCGACTACATGGCCCAGGTCGGGCCCGACTCGCGGCCGACCGATTTCCGGAAGAACTGCCAGCTGAACCTCAAGGTCAACGTGCCGGGCGGCTTCACCTACGGAATCGCGCAGGCCGACTACAGAGGATTCGCTCACCTGGAAAAGGGAGCGAAGGGCACACAAAAGGCGAGCTACTACTTCCAGGGAATGTCGGACAACGACCAGCGGTCGAAGACGTGGAACGGCGCGCTGAGCGACGACTGGCAGGTGACGCACAAGACCGACGTCGCGTCCATCATCTACCACCCGTGCGGTGCGAAGCGGAACTTCAACATCAACACGGAGCTCCGCGTGGACAAGGGCACCTCCGACCCGAAGAAGACCAGCTTCATGGCGATGGACTCGACTGACGGCTCGATCGAGACCATCTACCACTTCGCCTGGAAGAAGTGCCCCAAGTAGGGAGAACAGCCAGTCCTCGCACGGCAAGGCCGGAGCCTCAGGGGCTCCGGCCTTGCCGTTTCTCGCTCCGGCGGATCAGATGTTCTGGTTCGCGAAGCCCTTGGTCGCGATCTTCGACAGCATTCCCTGCCACACCGAGGAACTGGTGTGCGGGTCACCGGTCACGCCGAGCGCGGACTTGAGGCCGTTGAACGCGCTCGTCGTGGCGGGGCCCCAGTCGCCGTCGATCGCGAGGCCCGAACCGCGGAAGTTGTTGCACACGGCCTGGACGAACTTGGTGTCGGACTCGGAGTCCTTGACCGCGCGGACCGGCATGCCACCGAAGTCGGCGTGGATGTGGTCCGCGTGGTCGGCGTTGTACCAGCCGTCGAGCACGTAACGGAACCGGCGGCGGCACACGGCCTCCGTCGCGAGGTAGCGCTTGCGGACCGAGGCGGTGCCCGACGCGTGGGCCTTGTCGAGCGGCGAGATGGTGTTGCCGCCGGACCAGCGCACGTGGTCGAGGTCCATCGCGGTGCCGGCGCCGTGCTGGCCGGGCTTGTTGACGTAGAAGCCGGCCGAGACGATGTAGCTGATCGAGCCGTAGCTCGACGAGAGCGAGCGCAGGTCCCGGATCCACGCGACGAGCGCGTTGTAGAACGCGTCGGTGGCCTGCCAGTTTCTGGCGGTCGTGTTGCCGCGGTTGGAGCGCCAGTAGTAGACCGGCGTGCCGTCGATCTTCTGGAACGTCATCATCGCGAGCGCGCCGACGGCGGGGGCCATCTCGTTTTCGGTGTGCTGGTCGTTCGTCTGCGGAGCGGCACCGGCCAGTCCCGGAGCGATGGTGGACAGGCCGGCGAGCCCGGCGACGGCGGCCGCTCCCGTGACGAAGCCGCGCCTGGTGACGTTGTTTTCGAACACCCCAGTTCTCCCTCTGTGTCCTAGCCGGAGCGGACAGGAGGAAGGCCTGTCTCACGAACCGGCGCGAGGGAGTCTAGGGATCACGCCCATACCGGGGAATGCGGCCTGACCTGCGGTTTTCCGTTCTCTTTACCGCACGGACCCGAGCACGCGGATGAGATTGCGTTCGGTGTCGGTGCCGAGCTTCTCGAGCGCCAGCTTCGCGACGGGCGCCCCGAGCTTCGCGAGGCCGTTGAACTCGACGTGGGCGTGGTAGCCGATCCGGGTCGTGCCGGGCGCGGGTCCCGCGGTGATCGAGATGTCGTCGGTGGAGGTGGCGGTGTCGTTGCGGCCGACGAACTGCAGGCCGTGCGCGTCCTCGCGGGTGAGCTCGTAGACCAGCTCGGTCTTGCGGCCGAGGAACGTCGAGACGTTGCGCCAGCGCGAGCCGACCTCGACCGGTCCTTCGTCCAGGCGCGTGCAGGTCACGGTGCCCGGATCCCACTGCTCGGCGCGGGAGAAGTCGCGCAGGTACTCGACGACGCCCTCCGGTGAGGACGCGACGGTGAACGTGCGCTCGACGTCGACGCCGGACACGTGCGGCGCGTTGAACGCCTTGGGCGCGATGCGGATCCGGTAGGCCTCGACGAGCTCCGCCTGGCTGCTCGCCCGGTGCAGCAGGCGTTCCAGTCGTTGCGCGTCGACGGCGCCGATCGCCTGCAGCGCCCGCCACAGCGCGGCCTTGCCCTCGATGCCGAGATGCAGCGTCTCCAGTTCGAGGACGTCGCTCAGCGGCGAGCGGCCCAGCAGCCTGCCGTTGAACTTGAGCCTGCCCGCCTTCTCGGTGAGCCAGCCGATCGCCGCCTTGTGCGGACGCCACTCGACGCCGAGGCCCTTCATGACGTCGAGCAGCTCCTGGCGGTCGGCCTCGATGTCGTCGGCGAGGACGCGCAGCTCGGGGTGCGTGCGGCCGATGCGGCGGGCGAGCTCGGTGCCCGCCATCGCCCCGGCCAGGTGGTCGTTGAGGTAGATGCCCAGCAGCTCCGTGTTCACGGCTCGTGGTTACCCCTGGCCAAACCTCCTAGGAGCCGGCCGGACCCAGCTGATAGCCCTGGTTCCACAGCGTTTTGATGACCAGACCCAGAGGCGCGATCCGCCGCCGCAACCTCATGATGTGCAGGTGCAGCGCGTTGCTGGTGTCGCCTGCCTTGGTGGGCAGGCAGACCAGCAGGTTCTCGCGCGAGGTCAGCGACCGGTAGCGTCTGAGCAGCTCGGCGGCCAGCGCGCGTTCGGTGGGTGAGAGCACCACGGAACGCGTGCGGAACCGCAGGATGCCGGCCACGTCCAGCTCCGGCACGGCGTACCGGGCCGCGCGGGCCCGCAACATCGCGATGCGCACGGCGAGGTCCTGGTGCGGCACCGGCGCGCGGACCCAGTCCTCCCGCAGGTCCGTGAGCACGGGCGCGGGCACGTTCCGCTCCAGCAGCAGCAGGCACAACGTCCCGCTGCGCTGGCACGCCTCCCGTGCCGCCGCGTCCAACGGCCACCGCACGACCTCGACGGGCAGTTGGTTCACCAGGTTCGACATCCGCCCACTCCGACCTTCGGCTTTCGTGGACGGTAGCCATGCCTGCTATTTCCGCACTATCGCATGCATCGGCTCCAGAATGATCGGCTGCGCGCGGCGCCCGGTGAGGATGTTCCACGCCCACTGCGTCAGCACCGCGACGCGGTTGCGCCACCCGACGAGGAACGCGATGTGCACGACCGCCCAGGCGGCCTTGCCGATGAGCCCCTTCAGCCGCAGCTTCTTGATGTCCGCCACCGCGTCACCGGGGGAGATCGTCGCCATCGTGCCGAGGTCCAGGTACCTGAACGGCTTGGTTTCCCGGCCCAGCAGGCGTGCCTTGATGACGCGGGCGACGTGGTGGCCCTCCTGGATGGCGGGCTCGGCGATGCCCGGCAGGTCGTTCAGGTTGACCATGTCGCCGATCGCGTAGACGTCGCGGGCGACCGAGCAGTCGGCGGGGTTCACCATGATCCGGCCCTTGCGGTCCACGTCGGTCTCGGTCGCCTCGGCGAGCTTGCGCGCCAGCGGCGAGGCCTGCACGCCGGCGGCCCAGATGATCGTCCGCGCCTCGACCCGGTCGCCGTCCTCGGTGGTGAGGCCCTCCGCGTCGATCGACTCGACCATCGCGCCGGTCATCACCGTCACGCCGAGCCGTTCCAGCTTGACGCGGGCGTGTTCGCGCAGCGGCGCGGAGAACGGCGGCAGCACGTGCGGCACCGCGTCCAGCAGCGTGATCCGGACGTCACGCGGGTCGATCTCCCGGAACTGTCCCTTCAACGCCCTGCGCGCCAGGTCCGCGAGCTGCCCGGCGAGCTCGACCCCCGTCGGCCCCGCCCCGACCACCGCGAACGACAGCCACTGTTTGGGATCGTCGGACGTCACCGCCGTCTCGAACGCCCGCAGCAGCCTCGACCGCAGGGCGACCGCCTGTTCCAGCGTCTTCATCGGCGGTGCGGACTCGGCCCAGTCGTCGTGCCCGAAGTAGCTGTCCCTCGATCCGGCCGCCACCACGAGCGTGTCGTACTCGACGGTCTTGGACGTGTCGTCCGGCAGATCGACGTGGACTCGTTTGCTCCTCGTGTCGAACCCCGTCACCTCGCCCAGCAACACCCGCGCGTTGCGTTGCTTGCGCAGGATCGCGCGGAACGCCGGTGCGATGTCTCCGGTGGGCAGCAACGCTGTCGCCACCTGGTAGAGCAACGGCTGGAACAGGTGGTGGTTGGTGCGGTCGATCAACGTGACCTCGACGTCCGCGCGTTTCAACCCGCGCACGACGCCCAGCCCGCCGAACCCGCCGCCGACGACTACTACTCGGTGCTTGCCCATGCCCGCCGCATACCCACTCCGGGCGCCGGGTATCCGGCCGCCATGACCACCACCGCCGATCAGTCGCTCTGGCTCTCCGCGCTGCCCGCCACGCCGCGCCCCCCTCTGACCGGCACCCACGAGTTCGACGTCGCCGTGGTGGGTGGCGGCATCACCGGCCTCACCACCGCGTTGCTGCTCAAGCGCCGCGGTCTGCGCGTCGTCGTGCTGGAAGCCGACCGGGTGGCCTCAGGCGTGTCCGGCAACAACACCGCCAAGGTGACCGCTCTGCAGTCCACCGTGTACTCCCAGATCCGCCGCAACCACGGCCTGGCCGCCGCCACCGACTACGCCACCGCCTCCGTGTCCGCCGTCGCCCAGGTCGCCGACCTGGTCAGGACCGAGAACATCGCCTGCGACCTGCGCCGCGGCCCGGCCGTCACCTACGCCTACACCGAGTCCGAGGTCAGCGACGTCGACCACGAACTGATCGCGGCCCGCCAGGTGGGCCTGCCGGTGCGCGCGAGCACCGACGTCGACCTGCCCTTCGAGGTGCACGCGGCGGTCCGCCTGGACGACCAGATCGCGCTGCACCCGGTCAAGTACCTGCTCGGCCTCGCCGCGGCGATCGAGGGTGGCGGCTGCGCGGTCCACGAACACAGCCGGGTGCTGGACGTGACCGGCAACCGTCTGTCCACAGCGGACGGACAGGTCGAGGCCGCCAAGATCGTGATCGCCACGCACTTCCCCACGCTGGACCGCGGTCTGTACTTCGCCCGCATGGAACTGACCCGCGCCTACTGCATCGCCGCCCGCGTCGCCGCGCCGCCCACCGCGCTGGCGATCAGCACCGGCAGCCCGTCGTGGTCCATCTCCGCCCACGGGGACCAGCTGATCCTCGCCGGCCAGAGCCACCCGACCGGCAAGTCCGCCGTGGAACCGTTCCGCCGCCTGGAAGACTTCGCCCGCAGGCACTGGCAGGTGGAAGAGATCACCCACCGCTGGTCCGCCCAGGACCCCACGGCCTACGACCACCTGCCGATGATCGGCACCTACACCCCGGGCAACACCACCCTGTTCACCGCCACCGGTTACATGAAGTGGGGCCTGACCAGCGGCACGTTCGCCGCCTCGCTGCTGGCCGACCTCGTCACCGACAAACCGAACGACCTGGCCGACCGCTTCAGCCCGCACCGCTTCTCGCTGAGGTCCCTGCCGGACCTGGTGCGGAAGAACGCCGAGGTCGCGGTGGAGTTCCTCGGCGACCGCGTGGTGCCCGCCGACGCCACCTCCAGCGAGAACCTGCCGCGCGACCACGCCCACGTGATCCGCGACGGGCTGGGCAAGACCGGCGTCTACCGCGACGCGGACGGCCAGTTGCACGCCGTGTCCATGCGCTGCACCCACCTCGGTTGCCTGGTGCGGTTCAACGCGGCCGAACGCAGCTGGGACTGCCCCTGCCACGGCTCGCGCTTCGACGTGGACGGCGAGGTGCTGGAGGGGCCTGCCACCAAGCCCCTCCCCCGCCGCGAACCGCGCTAGTTCTTGGGCTGAGGTTGATGAGGGGAGCTTTCCTCAACCTGAGGTTTGGGAAAGCTCCCCTCATCAACGTCCAGAGCGGCCCTGCTAATGCTTGGCCACCAACGTCAAGACGTCGTAGCGCGCGACCGACTCGCCCTTCTGGTTCGTCACGTCCGCGTCCCAGCGCACCTCGCCGTACTCCTGGTCCTCGCGAGGCGTGATCTGCTTGGCCGTCAGCGTCACGGTCAACAGGTCACCGGGGAACGTGGGCGTGACGAACCGCAGGTTCTCCAGCCCGTAGTTGGCCAGCACCGGGCCGGGCTCCGGCGAGACGAACAGGCCCGCCGCGAACGACACCACCAGGTAGCCGTGCGCGACCCGGCCGCCGAAGAACGGGTTCGCCGCGGCGGCTTCGGAGTCCATGTGCGCGTAGAAGGTGTCGCCGGTGAACGACGCGAAGTGCTCGATGTCCTCCAGCGTCACCTCCCGCGGCCCGGCCACGACGGTGTCGCCCAGCCTGAGCTCGGCCAGCGTCTTGCGGAACGGGTGCACCGCGTCCTCGGTGCGCGGCGCCCCGGTGACCCAGCGGTTCGTGACGGCGGCCAGCGTCTTCGGGCTGCCCTGCACGGCGGTGCGCTGCATGTGGTGCAGCACGCCGCGCATGCCACCCATCTCCTCGCCGCCGCCCGCCCGGCCGGGTCCGCCGTGCACCAGCATCGGCAACGGCGACCCGTGCCCGGTGGACTCACCGGCGTCGTCGCGGTCCAGCACCAGCAACCGGCCGTGCCACGGCGCCACCCCGATCACCACGTCGCGCACGAAGTCGGTGTCCGCCGAGACGATCGACCCGACGAGCGACCCGGCACCCCGCGCCGCCAGCTCCACCGCGTCCTCGACCGAGTCGTACGGCATCAGCGTCGACACCGGGCCGAACGCCTCGACCTCGTGCGGCTGCACGGCGTCGGCGGCGGCGCGCAGCAGCATCGGTGACATGAACGCGCCGCGCTCGGCGTCCGCGTCCACAAGGGACAGAGCACCGTCGCCGTAGACGACCGAGGCGTTCTCCTGCAACGCCTTCAGCGACCGCCGGACCTCCTCACGCTGCTCCAGCCCGGCCAGCGCGCCCATCTTCACGGACTTGTCGGCCGGGTTGCCGATCACGACCTCGGCCAGCTTCGCCGCGGTCGCCTCCGCCACCGCGTCCATCAACGACGCGGGCACCAGCGCACGCCGGATCGCCGTGCACTTCTGACCGGCCTTGGTCGTCATCTCGGTCACCAGCTGACCGACGAACAGGTCGAACTCCGGCGTCCCGGCGACGGCGTCCGGCCCGAGGATCGAGCAGTTCAGCGAGTCGGCCTCGGCGTTGAACCGCACGGAGGACCGGATCACGGCCTGGTGCGTGCGCAGGTGCTGGGCCGTGGAGGCGGACCCGGTGAACCCGACCAGGTCCTGCGGCGTCAGGTGGTCCAGCAGATCCCCGGCCGACCCGCAGACCAGCTGCAACGACCCCTCGGGCAGCAGCCCGGACGCGAGCATCAGCTCGACCAGCTTCTCGGTCACGTACGCCGTCTGCGAGGCGGGCTTGATCAGCGACGGCACCCCGGCGATGAACGCGGGCGCGAACTTCTCGAGCGGCCCCCACATGGGGAAGTTGAAGGCGTTGATCTGCACCGCGACACCGCGCAACGGCGTGCAGATGTGCTGACCGACGAACGTGCCACCACGCCCCAACGGCTCCACCGCCCCGTCGACGTACACCTTGTCGTTCGGCAGCTCGCGCTTGGCCTTGGACGCGTAGCCGAGCAGCACGCCGAAGCCGCCGTCGATGTCGATCCACGAGTCGGACCTGGTCGCACCCGAGCGCGCGGACAGCGCGTACAGCTCGGCCTTGTGCTCCTTCAGGTACAGCCCGAGAGCCTTCAGCAACTGCGCCCGCTGGTGGAACGTGAGCTCGCGCAACGCGGGACCGCCCACCGAACGGCCGTACGCCAGCGCCGCACCCATGTCGATGCCCGCGGACGAGATCCGGGCGATCTCCTCGCCCGTCACGGCGTCGTGCAACGGCGCGCCCTCAGCCGTTGGCGTGTGCCATCCACCCGACACGTAGCTGCGCAGCAAGCTCATCGAGCCAACCCTTCTCATGCTGGGCCGGCGGGTCCGCGCCGACCTCGTTCCCGCACGGTAGCAGTGGATAGAGTGATCACCATGAAGCTCGGCGCCGCCATTCCGGTCCTCAACGAATGGCGGTTCCTCCCCGCCGTCGCAGGTCAGTTGCTCCAGGTCGTCGACCGGCTGGTCGTCCTGCGCGGCACCCGCGCCCAGTCCGGCGCGCCCACCACGCTCACGCCGGTCCCGCCGCTGGATCCCCGCATCGAGGTGATCGAGGCGGAGTGGCGCAGCGAGCAGGACACGCGCAACGCGGGGCTCGACGCGCTGGACGACTGCGAGTGGGTCTTCTGCCTGGACTCGGACGAGATCCTGCTGGACGACGACCTGCGCGCACTGGTGAAGCTCTGTCACGGCGACGAGCACCAAGCGCTCTCGGTCCGGCTGAGGACGTACTGGAAGACGATCGAGCACCGCATCGAGCCGCCGGAGAAGCTGACCGCGTCGATCGGGGTCCGCCGGGGAGCGCGCTTCACGAAAACGCGGTACGTCGACGCCGAACCGCACCTCACCGACATCTGGCTGCGGCACCTGTCCTACGTGCGCACGGACGCCGAGCTGAAGGAGAAGCTGCGGTTGTTCGGGCACGCCCACGAGATCGTCCCGGACTGGTACGAGAAGGTCTGGCTCGGCTGGGACGCCGACCACGACATGCTCGACCTGCACCCGACCCACCCACCCGCCTACCGGCAGGTCGTCCACGAACCCGATGGAGAACTGCGCCGGGTTCTCGGGGCCTACGGCGTCGACCTCGAAGGCCTCAGCTCCCCAGCACCTCGGCGAGTGCCGTCGCGTCGTTCGTCCGGCCCTGCGCCAGGTACAGCGTGAGCGCCCGGTCCCACAGCTCACGAGCCTCCCCGTGCTGGTTCAGCGCGGCGTGCACGTCACCGAGATGGTGCAGCACGGTGGCTTCCTCGTAGCTGTTGTCCAGCTCGCGGTACCGCGTCAACGACTCGTGGTAGTGCGCGATCGCGTCCGCGTGCCTGCCGTCGTGGTGCGCGATGTGGGCGAGACTGTCCAACGTGGCCGCTTCGCACTCGACGTGACCCAGCTTCCGGCTCAGCGTCATGGCTTGTTCGCAGTAGTCCGCGGCGTCGGCGTAGCGGTGCAGGCACGCATATCGCCAGCCGACCTCGTTCAACGCCTCGGCCTCCCGCATCGGCAGATCCGCCTTGCGAAAGCCGTCCAGCGCGTCCAGCGCGTGGTCCAGCGCACCCGCGAAGTCGCCTGCGTGCTCCATGGCCCAGGCGATCGCGCGATGTGCGCCCGCTCGTGCTTCGAAGTCGTCCTCGTCGTGCAGTTCCAGGCAGCGGGCGAGGTGGTCCTGGGCAAGCGTGCTGTGCGAGAGCTGGGCGTGGATCAGGCCGACGCACAGGTGGGCGGCCGCCTGTTTCGTTTTGTCTCCCAAGTGTTCTGCGGCACTGAGGCCGAGGTGCCACGTGGTCAGCTCGTCGCCCGAGCGTCCGCGCCTGCGGTGGTAGTGGTTCATCGTCCTGGCCAGCAGCCAGGTGGTCTCGTGCCAGCCGCGCTCGGCCGCGACCCGTTGCACGGCGAGCAACGACTCGTGCTCCTCGTCGAACCAGCGCATCGCGGCCGCCGAGTCGGAGAACCTCTCACAGGGTTCCAGCTCCGGCAGCGGCCGGTGCGGTTCCAGCGTCAGCGCACCGGCCCCGGCGCGCCGCAGGAGGTGGTCGGTGAACCGGTGCAGGGCTTCGGTGTTCTCCCCGGCGAGGTCTGCCGCGTACAGCCGGACCAGGTCGTGCATGCGGTAGCGACCCGGTACGTGCTGGTGCACGAGGTGCGCGTTCTCCAGCTCCCGCAACACCATCCGCGTCCGCGGCCGGTCGGACAGGGCCTCGATCGCGGCCAGGCTCGCGTCCGTGGAGGGGATCAGCCCGAGCAACGCGAACAGCGCGGCCGCCTCGGCGCTCAGCGCGTCGCGCGACCACGAGAACACCGCCCGCAGGTTCGCGCCGACCTCTCCCGCGTCCAGGGCGTCGAGCCGGCCTTCGGCCAGTTCGTCGGCGAGCACGGACAACGGGAGGCCGGGGTTCATGGCCGCCCGCGCCGCCACGATGCCCAGTGCGAGCGGCAGGCCGCCACACCACCACAGCAGCTCGCTGAGGTCGCCGGGGTCGACAGCGACGCGCGCCCGCCCGAGCCGGGAGGTCAGGAACTCCCGCGCCTCACTCGCTCCCAGCACGTCCAGCGGCACGAGGTGAGCGCCGGCCGTCAGCAGTCCCGGCATCCGGTTGCGGCTGGTGACGAGCACCGCGCACGACCCGTTCCCCGGCAACAGCCCGGTCACCTGCTCGGTGTCACGCGCGTTGTCCAGCAGGACCAGCAACCGCCTGCCCGCCACCAGGCTCCGGTAGCGGTTCGCGCTCACCTCCCCGCCGGACTCGCCCAGCGCGTCGAGAAACCCGCGCAGCGCCGCCTCCGTGGTGACGGGCTCGCCGGACGGGTCGAACCCGCGCAGATCCACGTACAGCTGGCCGTCGGGGTAGTCGTCGAGGTGCTGGTGCGCCCACTGGACGGCCAGCGCGGTCTTCCCGACACCTCCGGCGCCCGCGATCACCGTCACGCCTTCGCCGCGCACCTCGGTGAGCTCGGCCGCCCGGCCGCTGAACCACTGGTGCGGCGCGGGCAGCTGGCGCGGCGTGCGAGCGGGCTCCGCGGTGAGGATGTGCTCGTGCAGCACGCGCAACGGCGCACCGGGATCGACCCCGAGCTCATCGGCCAGCCTCTGCCGGAGCGCCTCGTAGTGGCGCAGGGCCTCGGCGGAGTTGCCCGCACGATGCAGCGCGAGCATCACCTGTCCGATCAGCCGTTCGTCGACCGGCCGTTGTTCCGCGGCCTTGAGCAACTCGGGCAGCACGGCGCGGCCGAGCTTGATCGCCAGGTCGTTGCGGTCCAGCTCGGCCTCGACCCGTTCGACGTTCAGCTCTTCCCGGAACTCGGCCAGCCAGGGTGAGTCCAGGCCGGCGAGCGCGGGGCCGCGCCACAACCCGATCGCCTCGTCGAGCAGCTCCAGCGCCCGCTCGTCCGCCTGCCCGCGCGCCTGCGTGACGAGCGTCCGGAACCGGTGCAGGTCGACGGAGTCGGCCCGGAGCCGGTAGCCGCCGGGTTCCCGCTGGATGTCGAGCACCTGCCGCAGTTTCGACAGGTAGACGTACAGCGTGTCCCTGGCTCGCGCCGTCGCCTGCTCACCCCAGACCCGGTCGATCAGCCGGTCGAGGGGCACCGGACTTCCCTGTTCCGCCAGCAACGCCACCAGCACCGACCGCTGCTTCACGTGCCCGATGTCGACGAGGAGGCCGTCCACGCGCACCTCCAGGTCGCCGAGCAGCCCGAACTCGAAGGTCAACGCGCCCCCATCAGCTGATTCAAGATCCGTTTCAGGTTCATTTTGGACGTGTTCCCCACCGTGGTGACCGGCTGGGGGACATGCGAACAACGATTCAAAGAGGTACTACGTGAAGTCTCGCAACTTCGTTCTGGCGATGGTCGGCGCCGGTCTCTCGCTGGCCGGTGTGGCCGCACCGGCCGCGTCCGCCGCGCCGTCCGACGACGTGTCCGTCCAGGCGGTGACCCGCAAATCGGCGTCCTGCACGTCGCCGAGCGGCCAGAAGATCAACATCTCGTGGGGAGCCGGGTCGACCAACACCACGGTCTACTACAACAACCACTGCAACCAGCGACGCGCGCTCACCTTCGGCTTCTACGGCGCCGGCGGCACGACCATCTTCAAGTGCTTCGTCGCTCCGGCACGGACCCAGGGCAGCAAGGTGCTCGACATGGCCAACCCGTACTACGCGGTCATCGGGACCGCCACCAGCTGCTGACGACGCGCTCCAACTCGAAGAACAACGCAGGGGGAAGTACGTGAAGTCTCGCAACCTCGTTCTGGCCGTCGTCGGCGCCGGTCTCTCGCTGGCCGGCCTGGCCGCACCGGCCGCGTCCGCGACCACGTCCGGCGACGTGTCCGTCCAGGACGTGCACCGCAAGTCGGCGTCCTGCACGTCGCCGAGCGGCAAGAAGATCAACATCTCGTGGGGCGACGGCTCCACGAGCACCACCGTGTACTACAACAACCACTGCAACCAGGCACGGGCGATCGAGCTCTACTTCCGCCCGGCCGGTGAGTTCCCCTTCACCCGGTGCTTCGTCGCTCCGGCGAGGGACCAGGGCAGCAAGCAGATCGGTGACGCCAAGCCGGTCGAGGTGACCATCCTCGCGGGTGGCCGCTGCTGATCACGTGATCGCAGGCTGAAGCGCTCGGCTGGGTCGTCCCAGCCGAGCGTTTCGCATGGGCGGGCCGAACAGCCGGTCGAAGTGCCCCGATCAGCCGATTCAAGATCCATCCTAGGTTTGTCCTGGGCAGGTGCTCCACGGTTGTCGACGTCAGAGGGGGCAACCCCGAACAACCTGCAAATGGGGGCACCAAGTGAAGTCTCGCAACGTCGTCATGGCGATGGTCGGCGCCGGTCTCGCGCTGGGCGCACTGGCCGCACCGGCCGCGTCCGCCGACACGCACCGCCTGTCGGCGCCCTGCGCGTCGCCCAGCGGCCAGAAGATCAACATCTCGTGGGGCGACGGCCACCAGAGCGTCACCGTGTACTACAACAACCACTGCAACCAGAAGCGGGCGATCGAGCTCACCTACAGCGGCATCGGCGGTATTCCCGTCACGGACTGCTTCGTCGCTCCGGCGAGGACGAAGGACAGCAAGAAGATGCCCACCGCCAACCCGCGCTCTGTGAAGATCACGAGCCGCGGCAGCTGCTGACCTGCGTCCAACGCACCCGGTCAGCGCGCTCCGTCGCGAAGAACAACCCAAGGGGTTAGCACGTGAAGTCTCGCAACTTCGTTCTCGCCGTGGTCGGCGCCGGTCTCGCGCTGGGCGGCCTGGCCGCACCGGCCGCGTCCGCCGCGCCGTCCGACGACGTGTCCGTTCAGGCGGTCCACCGCAAGTCGGCGAAATGCACGTCGCCGAGCGGCAAGAAGATCAACATCTCGTGGGGCGACGGCTCCACGAGCACCACGGTGTACTACAACAACCACTGCAACCAGAAGCGGGCGATCGAGCTCCTCTTCCGCCCGGCGGGCGAGTTCCCGTTCACCCGGTGCTTCGTCGCTCCCGCTGGGGAAAAGGGCGACAAGAAGATCGGTGACGCCAAGCCGGTCGAGGTGAACATCCTCTCGCGCGGCACCTGCTGAACCTGATGGGGCGCTCGCCCGGAGTTCTCCCGGGCGAGCGCCCCTCGCTTGCCTGATCGTCCCACCACCGGGGAGCATCGACGGCGTGGACGAACTGCGCGCGTTGCTCGCCAAGCACGCCCGGCCGGATCTGACCACGCCGATCGAGGACGTCCTGGTCTCGCGGACCACCCTCGGCGGACCGCCGACGCCGAGCACGACCGGCACGATCCTCGCGTTCGTCGCCCAGGGCCGCAAACGCATCGCGTTGGGCGACCGGGTCTACGACTACCGCGCCGGCCAGTACCTGGTGGCGTCGATCGACCTGCCGATCACCGGTAACTACGTCGGCATCAGCCCGTCCGAACCCGCGCTCGGCATCGGCCTGGTGCTGCGCCCGGAGGCAGTGGCCGAGCTGCTGCTGAACAACGACGTCCCCGCCACGCCCGGCACCCCGGAGGGCCTCGCCGTCAGCGACGCCACGCCGGAGCTGATCGACGCCGTGACCCGGCTCGCACGACTGTTGGACCAGCCGCGCGACGCCCGCGCGCTCGCACCGTTGATCAAGCGGGAGATCCTCTGGCGGGTGCTGACCGGCGAGCAGGGCGCCGTCGTCCGCCAGCTCGGGTCGCGGGACAGCAGCCTCAGCCACATCGCCAGGGCGGTGAGCTGGATCCGCGAGAACTTCGCCGAGTCGTTCAAGGTCGAGAACGTCGCCCGGATCGCGGGCATGAGCGAGTCGGCGTTCTACCGCAACTTCCAGGCCGTCACGGCGATGAGCCCGATCCAGTTCCAGAAGCAGATCCGGTTGCAGGAGGCCAGGTTGCTGCTCGCCACCAACCGGGACGTGACCGCGGTCAGCCACCGGGTCGGCTACGACAGCCCGTCGCAGTTCAGCCGCGAGTACCGCCGTCAGTTCGGCGCGCCACCCAGCCGCGACGCGCTGCTCAGGCCGGAACCCGCTCTCTGACCAACAGGTAGACCGCGCGGACCTCCAGCGTCCGCTCGACCTTCTCCAGCACGGGCGCGAAGAACTGGCGCCGGTGCTCGGCGTCGCTCATCGAGATCACCGAGAAGTACATGCTGCCGAACGCCGCGAACAGCGTGGCGTTGCGCAACATCGCCGACGGCACACCGGGAATGATCGACATCTTCGGCTCCGCCCCGATCCACTGCGCGGCGATCTCCGGGGTCACCACGATCAGGCCGAGCACCACGAAGAACGCGAACAGCCCGAGCCCGACCACCGCCGCCTGCAGCAGCTGCCGGATCGCGAGCATCACCAGCAGGTTGCGCTGCTGGCGCGGGTTCAACCGCTTGGGCTGCAACGGTTCGGTGATCTCCACCCCGGACAGCGGCGTGCCCTTGCACGCGCCGGTGAGGATCTCCGGCCGCAGGTCCTGCTCGACCCGGCCGATCTCGTCGCGCAGGCGGGCGGCCGCCGCCAGCACGGTGATCGCCGCGAACAGCAGCACGACCAGGCTGACCCTCGGCCACCGCAGGTGGTTCATCGCCTGCCACAGCTCACCGGTGAAGAACAGGAACAGCGTCACGAACAACATCGGCGGCAACGCCCGGCCGAGCAGATGCACGCTGTTGCGCAGGTCGGCGAGCACGTGCCGGATGCCGCCCTTGAGCAGTGCGCCCAGGCCGTAGGTGGTGGCCAGCATCGTCGCCACGAAAGCCACCCCGAAGAACAGGACGAACCAGAACACCAGCAGCCACTTGTACCCGGGTTCCAGCTCAGGAGCTCCGGGCGCGACGACGTTGTTGTTGATGACCATCTGCAACACCGGCACGATCACCGGCATCGCCGCGTACGCGACCAACAGGAACACGGTCGTGCGCGGCGAGAAACTCGGCATCCGCCGCACGAACAACGAGATGAGGATCCACGCGGACACCATCACCGCGACGATCACCCCGAGCAGCACCCACTTGGACAGCCCGGTGGACCTGAGCAGCACGAGCCACGCGAGGCTGCCGACCGCCACGAACGTCAGCGCGGGCAGCATCCGCGGCAGCACGTGCGACCGGAAGCCGTACCCCTCGATCATGGTCGGCGCGCCCTGGCGCACGAACCACTGCTCAGTGCGCCGCACCACCGTCGAGGAATCCACGGCGTGGATCATGCCTCACCGTTCGAACAACCGCGCCATCACGTTGAAGTACGAGGTCGGGGCGATGCGGGCGAGCGCGTCGAACACGTACGCGTCCGGCCCGACCAGAATGCGTGCTTTGCCGCGTTCGACCCCGCGGTGGATGATCTCGGCCGCCTTGTCCGCGGTGGTCAGCGCGACCTTGTCGAAGTCCGCGGCGATCTGCTCCAGCGATCGGCCCTGCTCGTCGAGCTCGGCGTGGATGCGCCCGTTGCGGACGATGTTGGTCTTGATGCCGCCGGGGTGCACGGTGACCGCCGAGACGCCGGTGCCGCGCAGCTCCTGCCGCAGCGAGTCGGTGAACCCGCGGACGGCGAACTTCGAGGCGCAGTAGGCGCTGTTCTTCGGCATCCCGAGCAGCCCGTACACGCTGGAGGTGTTCACGATGACGCCGTAGTTCTGCTGGACCAGCTGCGGCAGGAACGCCCGAGTGCCGTTCACCACGCCCCAGAAGTTGATGTCGAACAGCCAGGCGTCGTCCTCGGGCAGGGAGTTCTGCACGGTCGTGGACGTGGCCACGCCCGCGTTGTTGAACACCGCCGCGAGAGGCAGGTCCAGCCAGTCCTTCACCTCTTTGGCGAACTGCCGCACGTCGTCGGCGTCCCGGACGTCGAGCACCCGGCGCAGCACCGGGCCCGTGAGCGAGTCGGCGGTCTCCCGCAGCCCGGCCTCGTTGACGTCGGCGATGACCACCGGGGAGCCGTGCCGGGACAGCCGCTGGGCGAGGCTGCGGCCGATGCCCGACGCCGCCCCGGTGATCACCGCCGGGCGTCCCGCGATCTTTCGCACCATGCGACCAGTAGATCACCATGGGCAAGCGCCCTACTGGCGCAGTTCGGGGAACTGGTCGTCCCGCCACTCCCCCGTTCCGACGCCCTGCTCCTCCCGCGTGCGCAGGTCGACGCGGCGGATCTTGCCGGACACGGTCTTGGGCAGCTCGAAGAACTCCAGCCGCCGGATGCGCTGGAACGGCGCCAGGTTCTCGCGGGCGTGCTTGAGGATCTGCAGTGCCGTCTCGCGGTTGGGCTCCCAGCCCGCGCTCAACGCCACGTACGCCTTGGGCACGGCGAGCCGCAACGGATCCGGCGCGGGAACCACCGCGGCCTCGGTGACCGCCGGGTGCTCGATCAGCACGCTCTCCAGCTCGAACGGCGAGATCTTGTAGTCCGACGCCTTGAACACGTCGTCGGACCGTCCGATGTAGAACAGGTAGCCGTCCTCGTCCCGGCTCGCGATGTCGCCGGTGTGGTAGTAACCGCCGGCCATCGCCTCGGCGTTGCGCTCCTCGTCGCCGTGGTAGCCGACCATGAGCGACATCGGCCGTTGCTCGAGGTCGATGCAGATCTCGCCTTCTTCAGCCGGTTCCCCGCTGATCGGGTCGACGAGCACGACCGGAACGCCCGGCAGCGGCGTGCCCATCGAGCCGAGCTTCACCGGCGCGCCGGGCACGTTGCCGACCGACAGCGTGGTCTCGGTCTGCCCGAAACCGTCCCGCAGCGTGAGGCCCCACTGCTGCTGGACCTGTTCGATCACCTCGGGGTTGAGCGGTTCACCGGCGGCCACGACCTCCCTGAGACTGCCCGGCCCGGCGCTGAGGTCGGCCTTGATCAGCATCCGCCACACGGTCGGCGGCGCGCAGAACGTGGTGACGCCCTTGTCCCGGATCTGGCCGAGCAGCGCGGCCGCGTCGAACCGGGCGTAGTTGTAGACGAAGATCGTCGCTTCGGCGATCCACGGCGCGAAGAAGCAGCTCCAGGCGTGCTTGGCCCAGCCAGGCGAGCTGATGTTGAGGTGCACGTCGCCGGGCCTGATGCCGATCCAGCGCATGGTCGTGACGTGGCCGACCGGGTACGAGGTCTGGGTGTGCTCGACGAGCTTCGGCTTGCTGGTCGTGCCGGACGTGAAGTACAGCAGCAGCCGGTCGTCCGCCCTGGTCTTCGGGTGCGGCACCGGGCTGTCCGATGCCTCGGCGGTCTCGGCGTAGTCCAGCCAACCCGCTGTTGCCCCACCGACCGAGATGAGCACCGGCCCGTCTTCGAACTTGTCAGCGTCCTCTTTGCGCGCGATGACGTGCCGGACCGACCCGCGGTGCAGCCGGTCGGCGAGGTCGGCGGGGCCCAGCGCGGTGGTCGTCGGCATGATCACGGCGCCGAGCTTCATCACCGCGAGCATCGACTCCCACAGCTCGACCTGGTTGCCGAGCATGATCATCACGCTGTCGCCCTTGCCAACGCCGTGCCAGGCGAGCCAGCGCGCGACGCGGTTCGACCTGCGGCGCAGCTCGTCGAACGGGTAGGCGCGCTCGCTCCCGTCCTCCTCGACGATGTGCAACGCCGTGGTGCCGTTGTCCTCGGCGATGAGGTCGAACCAGTCGTGCGCCCAGTTGAAGCTGCCCTGGAAACTCGGCCAGGCGAACGCCTCGGGGTCGATGAGCATCAGGTCGCGGGCCGCGCGGTAGGTGTCGTGGCTGGACATCGGTGGCCTCCTTCACTGGCACAAGAGGGTGCGGAGGACCGAGGCCGCCGGATACCCCCGGATGGGGGTGCACCCCTTTTCGGGGGTGCGGCCGTGGGTGACACTGCCACCGTGCTGCCAGACCGTTTTCAGGCGCTGCTGCCGCAACGCCTGGACGTGCTCCGCCGAGCCACCGGGTTGCCCGTCGTGTTCGGCGGTGCCGTCACGTCCGGCCGTGACCTGGTGCTGAGCAGCTTCTACGGCACGCACGGCAGGTCGTTGCACGGACTGCGCGTCGGCACCGGCCGTGGCCTGGGAGGCACGGCGATCGCGATGGGCACGGCCGTGCGGGTGAACGACTACGCCTCGACCCGCGCGATCACCCACGAGTTCGACCAGATGGTGGTCGTCGACGAACGCCTGACCTCGGTGTTCGCCTACCCGGTCGCGGTGCGCGGCACCGTGCACGGCGTGCTCTACGGGGCCGTGCGCGGGCAGGCGACCGTCGGCGACCGGGCCATCAGGATGGCCGGCGCCATCGCCCAAGGCTTCGCACAGGACCTGGACATGCCCACTCTGCACACACAGGCCGCACTTCGCGAACTGGCCGAGGTCGCCAAGCTCGTCGGGGATCCCGCGTTGCGCGAACGCCTGCGCAAGGTCCACCAGGATCTCGGCGGTGACGCTCCCGTCAGCGTCCCCACCGGACTGACGCCACGCGAACTCGATACGCTTCGGCTGGCCGCGGTCGGTGCGTCCAACCGGGAGATCGCCGCCGAGCTCGGGTTGAGCACCGAAACCGTCAAGGCCTACCTCCGGGGCGCGATGCGCAAACTGGGGGTGCACAACAGAACCGCCGCGGTCCACGCGGCGAGGTCGACGGGAGCGCTCTGAATGTCGTTGCTGGAGAAGGCAGTGATCGGCACCGACCGCCTGTTGTACAAGCTGACCGGCGGCAAGGTCACCCTCGTCTCGTTCAGCAAGCAGACCGGCCTCACGCTGATCACCGTCGGCGCCAGGTCCGGTGAGCGGCGCGAGAACCAGGTCCAGTACGTGGCCGACGGTTCCTCGATGCTGGTCGTCGGTTCGAACTGGGGCAAGCCGCACCACCCGGCGTGGACCGCGAACCTGTTGAAGAACCCGGACATCCAGGTGAACGTGCGCGGTGAGGTCCGTGACGTGCGGGGCACCCTGCTCGAAGGGGCCGAGCGCGAGGCCGCCTGGCGCACGATGGTGGCGGCCTGGCCCGCGTTCGAGGACTACGTGAAGCGGTCAGGAGGCCGCGAGCTGAGGGTCTTTCGCCTCACTGCGCGCTGAGTCCCACGCCAGCCACACGCAACCGACGATCATGAGCACGCCGTGGGCGATGCGGATCGCGGGTGGCGTGAAGAACTGCGGCAGGAACAACGCGAACCCGGCCGCGAACAGGATCGCCGGTAGCGTGCGGAGTTTGAGCGCGACCATGACTGCGGCGACGCCCATCGTCACCAGTCCGACGGCGAAAGTCGTGACGGCGACGGGGTTGTAGCGCACCGACTCGGCGAGCTCGAGGATGTTCGGTTGCGCGGCGATCTCGTGCAGGCCGAAGTCCTCGGCGCCGTAATAGGGAAGCGTGAGCCCGGCGCCGACCCAGAACGTGATCGCGGCGGTGCGGTGGATCTCCAGCAGCGCGATCGGCACCAGGATGAACCCGATCATGGCGAACAGGTGCGACGCGACCCACGCCGGCGATCCCATCGCGGCCGCGGCACCGGCCGTCGTCGTTTCGTCCTCCCACGGTCTGAAGACGGGGTACAGCAGGAAAAGCAGGCCTGCGGTGGTGAGCGTCCACTTCATCATTGCCCCCTGAGGTCGGTGAGGTACATCCGGACGAGCTGGTCGTAGGTGTCGTCGAGGCCTTCCGGCAGGCCGAACCCGCCACCGGCCTCGATCGACGCGAAGCCGTGCACGATCACCCGCAGGCGGCGCGTGGCGTGGATGGCCGCGGAGCCCTCCAGGCCGTACTGCCGCAGCGTCGCGAGCATGACCTCCACGAGCTTCATCCCGGCGGCCTGCTGCAGTTCGTCGTGCAGCGGGTCCATCGGCATGGCCGCGTAGCGCTTCGGGTGTTCTTTCACGTACTCGCGATACGCGTGCATGAGCGCTGCCACGGCCTCGTCGCCCGCCCGGCCCAGAACCTTCTCGGTGAACCGGGCGGTCATCTCCTCCAGCACCCGCACGCCGACGTGACCTCGCAGCTCGGCGAGGCTCGCGACGTGCTTGTACAGCGAGGGCGTGGCGACACCGGTGCGAGCGGCGACGGCGGCGAGCGTCAGTCCTTCGACGCCCTGCTCGTCGACCAGCTCCAGCGCGGCGTCCACGACCTTGGCGGTGGTGAGACGTGGGCGAACGGCCATAGCCCAAAAGCTAATGCCATTAGCCTCAGCTGTCAAGGACCGGGAAAAGGACCGGGAAAACCTGCCTTGAGAGCGCTCTCACCTGAGTAAAAGCCGAAAACGTTTACACGTTGACCGACAGTCACGGCGTGACAACACTTCCGAACCACTGGGCGCACAACTAAACACCCGGAAAGGTCGGTTCGATGCAGCGACGCATCGGGACGGCCCTCGCTGCCGCCTTGTTGGTGGCAGCAGGGATCACCGTCGCCACCACCAGCCAAGCTCCCCCTGCCAACGCGGCGGTGACCTGGGCCGACGAGTTCAACGCCCCCGCCGGCACCGGTGTCGACGGCGGCAAGTGGCAAATGGAAGTCGGGAACAACAACGGCAACAACCGAGAGTCTCAGTGGTACCAGGCGGGTACCTCGAACGCGGTGCACGACGGCCAGGGCAACCTCGTGATCACCGCCAAGCGCGAGAACCCCGGCAACTACAACTGCTGGTACGGCCGTTGCGAGTACACGAGTGCCCGGATCAACACCGCCGGGAAGTTCACCCAGACCTACGGCCGGTTCGAAGCGCGCATGAAGATGCCGCGCGGCAAGGGCATCTGGCCGGCCTTCTGGATGCTGGGTGCCGACATCAACACCGGCAACCCGTGGCCCGGTTCGGGCGAGATCGACATCATGGAGTTCCTGGGACACCAGACGAACACCGTGTACGGCACGATCCACGGCCCCGGCTACAGCGGTTCCGGCGGCCTGCTCCACCAGTACAACGGCCCGAACTTCGCCGACGGCTTCCACAACTTCGCCGTCGACTGGCGGCCGGGCGAGATCGTGTGGTCGGTGGACGGCAACGTCTACGGCCGCAAGACACCCGCCGACCTCGGCGGCCGGCAGTGGGTGTTCAACAAGCCGTTCTTCATCATCATCAACCTCGCGGTCGGTGGTGAGTGGCCGGGCTACCCGGACGGCAGCACGACGTTCCCGCAGCAGCTCGTGGTCGACTGGGTCCGCGTCTCCAACGACAGCCCGCCACCCGGCGGTGGCACGGAGATCCGCGGCATCGGCGGCAAGTGCGTCGACGTGGCCGGGGCGAACACCGCCAACGGCACGCCCATCCAGATCACCGACTGCAACGGCAACAACGCCCAGAAGTGGAGCCGTCCCGGTGACGGCACGATCCGCGCGCTGGGCAAGTGCATGGACGTGTCCGGCGGCAACGTCGCCAACGGCACAGCGGTCCAGCTCTGGGACTGCAACGGCACCGGCGCCCAGCAATGGGCCGTCAGCGGGGCTCAGGACATCGTGAACCCTCAGGCCAACAAGTGCCTGGACGCCACGGGCAACTCCTCCGCCAACGGCACCAGACTCCAGATCTGGGAGTGCGGCGGCGGAGCGAACCAGAAGTGGCAGGTCTGAGAATCCCTGCTGGGAACGGCGCTTTTGTGGACCTGAGGTCCGCAAAAGCGCCGTTTCGCGTCAGGGCTACGCGAGAAGGCGGGCGACCGCCCAGTCCTGCACCGCCACGCCGACCGACTTGAACACCGTCCGGCCTTGCCTGAGAGGCGGATTTCCCAGCGCCGCACCGAGTTCGACGAGCGACTCAAGTCTGAGCACGCCGCTCTGGACTGCCCGGATGATCTCCCCTGCCTCGCTCAGCGCCGCCTCGACCTGGTCCACCACAACGACTTCCGCGGTGGCGAGCAGGTTCTCCGGCAGCTCCCGCATCACCGGCCGGTACGACCCGATCGCGTTGACGTGCACCCGTTCCTTGAGCGCGTCGCACGAGAACAGCGGCACCGTCGACGCCGTCGCACAACACACGACGTCCGCGTCCCGAACCGCCTCCTCCGCGTTGAGCTCCACGTCCATCACCGTGTCCGGCAGCTCGTCCTGCAAGCTCTCCAGCAACGCCTCGGCCTTCTCGGCGTTGCGGTTGAACACGACGAGCTTCTTCAACGGCCGCACCGCGTGCACGGCCCGCACCTGATCCGCGGCCTGCGCCCCGGCACCCAGCAGCGCCAGGTGCGAGGCGTCCTCATCGGCCAGCAAATCCGTTGCCACCCCGACGACAGCCCCGGTCCGCAGCGTCGTGAGCGGCACCGCGTCCGTGACGAACTGCCCCTCCGGATGCGAGTACACCACGGTGCCCGTGATCACCGGATCCCGCTCGATCTCGATGCTGATCACCTTGACCGCCGTGGACCTGCTCGGCCGGTGGTGCACCGCCATCACGAGCGAGCCGCTCTCGCTGAACGCGAGCCGCGGCGGCAGGTCGAACTCCTCCGCGGCGAGCCCGATGAACGCGGCGCGGACGGCTTCGATCGCTGCGGGCATGGTCATGGTTCGGATGGTAACGACCGCGCTTCTCAGCGCGCCCGCGCGACCTCCGCGAGGAACGCGACCCAAGCCTCAGCGCCCACCTCTACGTGCGCGGTGGGCGCCTTGCTGTCCCGGACACCGACACCGATGGCGACTTCCACACAATTGCCTGCGTTCGCGCTACGGGAACTCTTGCGCCACTCGGCCATCGGTGTCTCCTCATGTCAGCAGCCTCTTGACGAGTCCTTTCGATTGTTCCGCATCCAAGGCGATCTCATCGAGCGCCTCCAACACCCGCTCGTACGACTTCACGGCCGGCGGCGCCTCGATGATCAGGCTCGAGTTCTCGCTGTCCATGAACACGACCGGCTCGTACTTGTGGAACGTCAACATGTCGAACGACCCCGCGAGTCCCGCATGAGCGCCGACCGAGAACGGCACGATCCGGAGCTCGACGTAAGAACGCGCCGCCATCTTCAGCAGGTGCTCCAACTGCGCTTCCATGGCCTCGTGCCCGCCGATCGGCGGCAACAGCGCCGCCTCGTGAAGGTAGAAGTGGCACTTCAATCCGCTGCCCAGCACCATCTGCCGCTCAATGCGGGCGTGCACGCGCTCCTCGATCTCGTCCTCGGGCACGTTCGCACTCGCCGCGATTTCAGCCCGCGCGTACTCCGGCAGCTGGATCAACGCGTGCACCAGCGACACCTGCCAGCTGATCAGCTTCTTCGCGGTGCGCTCGTGCTCGATCAACGTGCGCGGCCGGATCGGCGTGCACGCCCCGTGGTCCTGCCACCAGCCCTTGAGGTTGGCCTCGTTGAACAACGCCAGCAGGTGGTCGCGCTCCTCGGGCGGCGTCCGGCACACCCCCAGCAGCAGCGCGAGCTCCAGTTCGGTCGCCCCACCCTTGCCGTTGACGAGGTCCGAGAGCTTGGCCTCCTGCCAGCCCAGAACCTCGGCCAAAGCGCGTGCGGTCATACCTGTGCGGGCGATCGCCGCACGGAGGCCGTCGCCGAACTCACGACCTCTTGCAGTGGAGAATCTTTTCGGCATGGCGAGGAAGGTAGACCCATTCTCGGGCATTCCAGAACGTTTGACGGCAACACAACCCAAAAGGGCGTTAGCTTGGAGTCCGTCCAAGCTGCACGATAAATAGGTGAAGTTCCGTTGGATGCCCCACGAGGGGCGACGTCACGCCATCCCCGACGAGCTGACCAGGGGGCAGCTCGTCGAGACGTTGTGCGGCAATCCCGTTGTGCCGCACCAGGTGAGCTTGTGGCGCGAGAAGAACGTCTGGCCGACGTGCTGGGATTGCGACGGCGTCTGGCGCGAGAACGAGGGGATCCTGCCATGGCCGCGGAAATCCTGACGGAGGACCTGCTGCGCGTATCTCTTCAACGCCTCTCGCGTGAGGTGGTGAAGACTTATCCACAGTTCGGCGAGTTGCTCGCACAGAATATGTTGCGCACGTGCGGCCTCATTCCTGATGTGGAACGCGCGGAGCACTACCGCGAGCTCGGCACGCTCCTCATCGACCTCGGCCGCCTGTACCTGGCCGAGGCCGACGCGCTCAGCACCGTGGAGGCGCCGCCGACTTGAAGAGTCAGGACATCGCGACCGCGCGGCCGTTGGTGTCGAACTCGTGCGCCAGCGTCGTCAGGGCCTGCCCACCGGCGGCCCAGGCGGCCGTCCAGGTGAGGCACTCGGCGGCGCCGTTGCCGGCCCGCGAGACCAGGTCGGTGCCGATCGAGTCGAGCCACTCCCAGGACGTGCCGCCGACGCCGGCCAGGAAGGCCTCGTCCCACGTGCGCACCAGGTCCCGGATCGTGCCCTCGGACCGTGCGCGCTCGTTGACCGACTTGATCCACGCCTGGCGCTCCTCCTCCGTGAGCACCGCGCCCGTCTCGGGTTCGCGGAAACCCGGCAGGTCGTGCGCCAGGCCGCCCGAGCCGACGTACAGCACGCGCTGATCAGCGAAGAACTCGCCGACGCGGCGTCCCAGCGACGCCGCGCGGCGGAAGGAGGCGTGCGGCGGCGAGGCGCAGTTGATGAAGACCGGCAACACCGGCTTGGCGTCGATCGACCCCAGCAGGTCCCGGGTCGTGTGGCCGAACGCGTGGTCCAGCTCCGCACGGTAGGCGGTGGCGATGTCGAAGTCGTGCGCCACGAGATCGGCCACCAGATCACGTCCCGAAGCAGCAGGCACGTCGTACGTGCCGACAGGGCCGGCGACGTCGCCTCGGGCCGTTGCTTCCAGAACCACGGCGAAGGTGGGGACGACCGAACGGAACGCACGGCGGTGGTCGGTGCCGAAGAAGACCACCAGTTCCGGGTCGAATGCCGACACTGCCTCGCGGGCCGTCGCGATCGCCGCGCGGACCGGGCCGTGGGGAGCGCTGGGCAGGGTGATCAGGTGCGAGGAGCAGACCGTCAGGCTTTTCGTCACCGGGCCAGTTTAGGTTTCAGACGCGAAAAACCGCTCGTGCCCAGGGATCTGGGCACGAGCGGTCGACCGCGGTCAGCGCCAGAAGTGGTCAGCGCCAGAAGTGGTCAGCGCCAGAAAGTGCTCAGCGCCAGAAGTGGTCAGGCCAGGTGCCGCACGTCCACTGGATGACCCTCTCGCCCTCGACCGTGCTGGCGCCGGGGACCGCGAGACACTGCTGGCTGTTGTAGTTGACGAGCCGCGACTTGCCGGTCCAGTTCTCCACCCGCCAGAAGTGGTCGGCCCACGTGCCGCAACCCCACTGGATCACCTGGGTGCCCGGCACCGTGCTGCCGCCGGGAACGGCGAGGCACTGCATGCTGTTGAGGTTGATGATCCGATAGTGCCGCACGCCGTTGATGTCCCACGGCTCCAGCGTCCAGTAGTGGTCGGCCCACGAGCCGCAACCCCACTGGATCAGGCCGGTGCCCTCCACCGTGCTGCCGCCTGGGACGGCGAGGCACATGCCGCTGTTGTTGTTGATGATGTGGCCGTAGGCGGCGGCCGCCCGCAAGTCCTTGGCCGGATCCGCGGCGGCCTTGACCGCGTTCGTCACCTTCGGCACCCCCGGCCGTTCGGTCGCCGCGTTCGCCGTGGCCGTCCCGGCGCCGGCCAGCATCAGCGCGGCCGCGGCCGTCACGAGGACTTTCTTCAGTACTGACAACAGAACCCCCTCAGTTCTCAACTCGGTTGAACCGCCGTTCCTCTCGGCGTGCGATCACTCTCGGGGTCCATCCGTGTGAACCGCTTGCAGGTTTTCTGCAGCCGCAGGTCGACTCCGCTATTCCTGTAAGCCTGGGGGGCACGTCTGGCACAAGGGGATCTGGTGTTGGAGTTGCTGGGGGAAGTGACCGCGCACGTCGGCGACAGACCGGTGGATCTGGGGGCACCGCGGCAGAAGAGCGTGCTGGGCGCGTTGGCGGTGGACGCCGGACGGGTGGTGCCGGTGGAGCGTCTGGTCGAGCGGGTCTGGGGTCCGGACGCCACACCGCGCGCACGAGCAACGCTGCACGGGTACATCTCGCGTCTGCGTCACGCTCTTGCCGAGGTGGAGGACGTGAGCATCGTTCGGAGGTCGGGCGGCTATCTGTTGCAGACGAGCGAAACAGATCTGAGCCGGTTCCGCGCGTTGTGCGTCGGTGCCCGTGGGCTCGCCGACGCCGAACAGGTGCGGCTGCTCGGCGATGCGCTGGTCCTGTGGCGCGGAGACGCACTGACCGGCGTCGACGGCGAATGGGCGGCCGACACGCGTGAACGGCTGGCCGCCGAACGGCTCGCCGCCGAACGCGACCTCGTCGACGCCCGGCTGCGCCTCGGCCACGGCGAGGAACTGGTGGCCGAGCTGAGCGAACGGCAGGCGACGCACCCGCTGGACGAGCGGCTGGCCGGGCAGTACCTGCTCGCGTTGCACCAGGCGGGACGCACCGCGGACGCGCTGGAACACTATCGGCGGTTCCGCCGACTGCTGGTGGGCGAGCTGGGAACCGAGCCCGGTGTCGCGCTTCAGGCACTGCACCGGCGCATCCTCGAGGCCGACCCGGCGCTGATCGACACGAACACGAAGGGGTCGGCCGCAGTGCCCAGACAACTGCCCGCCGCGCCTTCGGTGTTCGTTGGCCGCGAGGAGGAGCTGGAGGCGTTGGACGCCGCTCTCCACGCCGGTTCCGGCGTCGTCGTCATCTCGGCGATCGCGGGCACCGGCGGGATCGGCAAGACCCAGCTGGCGCTGCACTGGGCACATCTTCACGCCGACCACTACCCGGACGGCCAGCTGTTCGTCGACCTGCGCGGGTTCTGTCCGGACGGCGTGCCGACGCCTCCCGCGGCGGCGGTGCGCGGATTCCTCGACGCGCTCGGCATCGACACCGCCGCGGTTCCCAGTGGCCTGGACGCCCAGGCCGCGCTGTACCGCAGCACCGTCGCCCGAAGACGGATGCTGGTCGTGCTGGACAACGCCGCCGACGTCGAGCAGATCACACCGCTGCTGCCCGGTGCGAGCTCGTGCACCGTCCTGGTGACGAGCCGGCGCAAGCTCAACGGGTTGATCGTCCGTCACGGCGCACGTCACGTTCCTCTCGACCCGCTCACCGCCGACGAGTCGCGCGGTCTGCTGGTCCGGCAGCTCGGAGCGGCCAGGGTCAGCGCGGAACCCGAGGCGATCGACACGCTGATCGCCTTGTGCGACGGCTTTCCGCTGGCGCTGGCGATCATCGTCTGTCACGTTCGCACCCGCCCGCAGCTGCCGTTGACCGCGGTCGCCGCCGAGCTGCGGGAACTGGGTTTGGGCGCGCTGCACGACGCCGATCCGACCGCGAGTCTCCCCACCGTGCTGTCGTGGTCCGTCCGCGCGCTCACCACGCGGCAACGCGAGGTGTTCGCGTTGCTGGGCATCGCGCCAGGTGCCGACATCGGGCTCATGGCTGCGGCGAGCCTCTTCGACCTGTCACCGGCACACACCGGACAGGTGCTGCGGCAGCTGGAAGAAGCGTCACTGCTCGATCAGCACAGCCCCGGCCGATGGCAGATGCACGACCTCGTCCGCGCGTACGCCACCCGCCTGGCACCGGAGGGCATGACCGCGGCGTTGCGGCGGCTGCTCGCCCACTACACGCAGACCTCGCGCGACGCCGCCGGGCACCTGCACCCCTACCGCAGGAACCGGTCGGGGGTCGATCCCGTGGCGGGCGTGCGATGCCGGCCGCTCGGCGACGTGCGGTCGGCGATCGACTGGTTCACCGCGGAGCACCGCAACCTGCTGACCGTCCAGGCAGCCGCGGCCGACCACGGCCAGCACGAGACCGTGTGGCAGCTGGCGTGGG
Organism: Lentzea alba; assembly: GCF_011067745.1. Lineage (GTDB taxonomy): Bacteria > Actinomycetota > Actinomycetes > Mycobacteriales > Pseudonocardiaceae > Lentzea > Lentzea alba. The sequence continues at coordinate 191,880 of NZ_JAAMPJ010000003.1, read as the reverse complement.
CGACGAGCACCTACCACGGACGGCGAGGGCTCGCGCAGGACGAGCTCGCGATGTGGATAGCGGCGCGCACGGCGGCCACGCACCTGCACGCCCCCGTGCAGCGAATCCAGGCGGAGCGCTTCCTCGCCTCCGCCTACACGGATCTAGGGTGGCACGAGCACGCCATCCGGCAGTTGCACGAGGCGCTCGAACTGGCCGACCGGCACGGCAACCTCGAGCAGCGGGCACTCACCTACCGGGTACTGGCGCGAGCCTACGGGCAGTCCGGCCGCAACGACGACGCGTTCCGGTACGCCACGGACGGGCTGGAGCTGTTCGAGGCGCTCGGTGACCACGCCTGGCTGGGCGCCTCGCTCAACCAGGTCGGCTGGTACGCCTCCCAGCTGGCCCGGTACGACGTCGCCCGCACTCACTGCGAGGCCGCTCTCCAGGTGCACCGGCGGCAGGGCGACACCCTGGCGGAGGCCTCCGCGCTGGACAGCCTCGGGTTCATCGAGCACAGCAGCGGCCGGCACGACAGGGCCATCGCGCACTACCGGGCCGCGCACGTCGTCTTCCGCGAACTCGGTGACCTGTACGAGGCCGCGAACAACCTCGACGCGCTCGGTCACCCGCACATCGCTCTCGGCCAGCACGGCGAAGCCCGTGCCGTGTGGCAGGAAGCGGTGGACCTGTATCGACGGCAAGGACGCGGAGACGCCGCCACGCGACTACAACGACGACTGGACGAACTGATCGCCGCCACACCGGACTATCCACAGTGGACTAACGGATCGACCGACCCGAAAATCCACAATGGACGGAATTCCCGCACGTGATCGACGGCAACGCTGAAACGGGGCGCGAGGACGCTGCCGGTGAAATGTCCGGCGGCCGCGGTGTGGGAAGGGTCACCCGGTCTGCGCGTGGGCGGCCACTCCGGCCCCGGCTCGCTCCGGACAACGGCGGCCTCACCGCGATAAGGCCTGGTCAGGTCAAGATCACGGCCGCCGCGAACGGCGTGACGAGCGGCGCGAACGTCCTGGTGAGCCTGCGGGAGGTTGCTTGACCAGCCCCGGAGTGAGTGCTGGGTGAGTGCGATGTCGGGCGGTGGGGGAAGATATTCGCCATGACCACCGCCGACAACGGTTTCGCCGACCTGGGGCTGCGGCCCGACATCCTCAACGCACTCACCACGCTGGGCTACGAGGAGCCGACGCCGATCCAGAGCGAAGCGATCCCGCCGCTGCTCGCGGGCAGTGACCTGCTGGGGCAGGCCGCCACGGGCACGGGCAAGACGGCGGCCTTCGCGTTGCCTCTGCTCGAACGCATCGCAGACAAGATCGGCAAGGGTGAGAAGCCGCTCGCCCTCGTCCTCGCCCCGACCCGTGAGCTCGCCGTGCAGGTCTCCGAGGCGGTGCACCGCTACGGCCGGCACATGGGCGCGCGGGTGCTGCCGATCTACGGCGGCCAGCCCATCGGCCGTCAGCTGCGCGAACTGTCCCGCGGTGTCGACGTGGTGGTCGCGACCCCGGGCCGGGCGATCGACCACCTGCAGCGCGGCACGCTGCAGCTCGGTGAGCTGCAGATCGTCGTGCTCGACGAGGCCGACGAGATGCTCGACATGGGCTTCGCGGAGGACATCGACGCGATCCTCGCCGAGGCCCCGGCCGACCGGCAGACCGTGCTGTTCTCGGCCACGATGCCGCCGCGCATCAACCGCATGGCCAACAGCCACCTGCGTGAGCCGGTGCTGATCCAGATCGAGCGCGAGAAGACCGAGCCGGGCGAGGCCCCGCGCGTCCGGCAGACCGCGTACCTGGTGCGCCGCGAGCACAAGCCCGCCGCGCTGGGCCGCGTGCTGGACGTCGAGTCGCCGACCGCCGCCGTCGTCTTCTGCCGCACGCGTGACGAGGTCGACCAGCTCACCGAGACGCTCAACGGCCGCGGCTACCGCGCCGAGTCGCTGCACGGCGGCATCAGCCAGGAGCAGCGCGACCGCGTGATGGCCCGCCTGCGCGGCGGCACCGCCGACCTGCTGGTGGCCACCGACGTCGCGGCCCGCGGTCTCGACATCGAGCAGCTCACGCACGTCGTCAACTACAACGTGCCGTCCGCGCCCGAGGCCTACACGCACCGCATCGGCCGCGTCGGCCGCGCCGGCCGTGAGGGCGTCGCGATCACCCTGGTCGAGCCGCGCGAGAACTCGATGCTCAAGACCATCGAGCGCGTCACCAAGACCAAGATCCCGATGGAGAAGGTGCCGACGGTCGCCGACCTGCGCGCACGGCAGCTGGAGCTGACCCGGTCGTCGCTGCAGGAGTCGCTGATGGAGGACGACCTCTCGCGGTTCCGCGTCGTCGTCGAGACCCTGGCGGACGAGTTCGACGTCATGGACATCGCGCTCGCCGCCGTGAAGCTCGCCCACGAGGCGTCCGGCGCCGCCGCGGACGAGGAGGAGATCCCGGAGGTGCGCCCGCGCGAGGACCGTCCGCGCCGCGACGGCGCCACTGGTCCGCGCCGCGAGCGCCGTGGCCCGTCCGAGGGCATGACCAGGCTGTTCCTCGGCGCGGGCCGCTCGTCGGGCATCCGGCCGCAGGACATCGTCGGCGCCATCACCGGCGAGACGCAGCTGAAGGGCCGCGACATCGGCGCGATCGAGATCGCGGACCGGTTCTCGCTGGTCGAGGTGCCGGGCCCGGCCGCGGCCGACGTGATCGAGCAACTGCGCGACGCGACCATCAAGGGCAAGCGCGTCACGATCCGCCGCGAGCGCCAGCCCCGCTAGACCCACGCGAAACTGCCCCTTCCGGCGAGCCGGAAGGGGCAGTTCTCGTCAGCGGATTACACCGGCGGGTTGTACACCAGCGTCCACCGCTGGTTCGCGAGACCGGTGTGGTCCCAGGTCTGGACGATCGCGCCGTTGTGCGTGGCGTGTCCGATCGCGTCCGCGAACTGGCCGGTCAGCACGCTCTGCAACCCGAGGCTGTTGTCCACGCTCTGGGTGAAGTTGAACTGCTCGGTGCCGCCGTAGTGGCAGCCGTACTGGATGATCGGGGTGCCACGCTCGTAGCGGCCGTTCTGGATGTCGAGGCACTTGCCGGACTGCGCGTTCTTCAGTGCGAACCGGTTGTGGCCGAGCGGGATGACGTCCCACCGCATCTTGTAGCCGCCGACGCAGTCCCACAGCTCCATCTGCGCCATGTCGGCGTTCGCGCCCTCGTTCGGCTTGTCCCACAGGCCCGCGGGCTGCAGGCAGCGGCCGGACTCGACGCCCTTGATCCACACGACGCCGGCGCTCACGCCCACCACGTCCGCGCGGTGCGTCGGGTCGATGACGCGCCACCGCTGGTCGATCGCGTTGGTGTTGCCGCCCAGGACGATCAGCGTCGAGTTGGCCGTCCCGCTGTTCTGCGCCGTCGCGTACCGGCCGTTGGCGACGTTCTGCAGCTGGAACGAGCCGTCCGCGTGGTTCTCGATGAACTTCCAGAGCGCGGTCGAGCTGTTGCACCAGTTCTGCACCACGGCGTCACCGGAGACGTCGAGGCACTGCTTGGAGTGCAGGCTCTGCAACAGGTACTGGTCACCGTTCACCTGGTTCAGTTCCCACACCTGCTTGGTGCCGCGCGCGCAGTCCCACAGCTCCTGCTGCTGTCCCGGCCGGATCGAGTCCTCGCCCGCCCCCCAGATCTGCAGGCAGCGGCTGGACGCCACGCCCTGGAGCTCGATGACGCGCTTGTGCTCCGGCTTGATCAGGTCGAGCTTGAGCGCCTCGTGCTGGCCGATGTTGAGGAAGGCGTGACGTGCGGCCAGATCACCCGACAGCGCGACGCGGGCCGCCCTGGCGAGGTTCGGCTTGTAGCCGTCGCGTTCGGCCGCACTCAGGATCTCGTTGATCCGCCTCGCGGTCTCGGCCGCGTCCGCCTGGTTCTGCTCTTCGAGATCCTTCTGGTGCGCGGCGTGCACACCGGTGAAGATGAACGCCTTCCACACCTTGGGGTCACGGTTGTCGGCCGCGGCCTGCGCGTCGGCCTTGATCCACTTTCCGGTGGCCCGGCGGAAGATCGAGTAGACGAACTCGTGGTCCGTCATGAGCTTGAGGTCCTCGGTCAGCGGCGCCTTGGCCACGACCAGCCACGCCTGGGCGCGCTTGTCCTCGTTCTCCTGCCGTGCCAGCTCTTCCTGGCGCTTGCGTTCGGCTTCCTCGATGCGGCGCTGCCGGTCGACCTCACGAGCGGTGAAGATGTCGGTGACGACGTAGACCTGGCGCTGCTCGTCGGTGGACGTCGCGGTCAGCACGGCCGCGGCCTTGCTCTTCACCTCGCTGCTCGCCTCGGCACGCTCCCAGAGGCGGAAGACGAACTCCTTCAGCGTGGCGTCGAGATCGCCCTGGGTGAGGTTGTTCCAGCTGACCACCTCGGCGGCCGCGACGCGCTGCTTGTCGCGCTTGGCCTTCTGCAGCTGCTCGATGAGGTCCGCCTGGTGCGCGGTGTAGATGTCCTCGGTGATGAAGCGGTAGCACGCCTCCGGATTGGACGGAGAGTTCGCTTCGAACGCGTCCGACGCGGCCAGGTTCACCTTGGCGTTGGCGGCCTGCTTCGTCTGTCCCCACACCCAGATGGTGAAGTTGCAGTCCGTCATCTGGTACTGGGTGGGCGTGATGGACAGCGGGATCTCCCGCGCTGCCGCGATCTTCTGGTCGACCGTCGACTCACGCGGCGCCGCCGCGGCGCTCGCCGGCACGACCGAACCGGAAACGAACGTGGAAACGACCGCGAGCGCCGCTAATGCGCGCATGCAGCGGCCGCCCAGACTGGTTCTGGACAACTGCGAATCCCCCAGGACTCAAGGCATCAGCAACGGTTTATGGCCAGACCCCCCAGCCTGCCGGATGCCGGCTGGACTTTCGCACGCCGTCAACACACCGCGCAACCGAAGTGACCTGAGTCACATTGAGCGGTGACGGGCCGCGACCGTGCTAGAAACCCCGTGGGCAACTCTGCCCACCGCCTTGCCTGTTTCTGGGGGGAAATACATGGGGCGTCATACTTTGCTGCGCTCACTTCTCGTTGCCGCGATGGCGTTCGGGACGGTGACATCGGCAGCGGTCACACCGGCGCTGGCCGACACCACGGCCACGACCGCCGCTCAGGCCGATCTCGCCACCGCGAGACGCGACACGGTCAGGCGAACGGCGTTCTCGGAGTTCGTGTCGGCGGAACTCCGCGCGGAGGCGTTGCAGGCACTGCTGAGCAACCGCGGCGACGCGGCGATCGACGAGTTCTTCGCGACCGGCATCGCCAAGGCGAGAGCCAGGGCGACCGAACGGGAAACGAACAACCGCCGGTACGTCCAGGAGATCAACCGCTACTCGCCCAGCGGGAGCGCCGTGCGGTTCACCTCGGACCAGGCGCTGGCCGGCTCGGCGAACGCGCAGGACGTCTACGTCCAAAGTGGATACGAGCGTGCCAGGGCCGCGGACGAGGCCAACAACAACCAGCACCAGGAACACCTGGCGCGACTGGCCGGGGAAGACCGCGCGTACGTGGCCTACCTGGCCGCCAACGATCCCGGCGTGCAGGTGCGCGCGGCGGCCCAGCGCGCGATCGAGGGTGACGACACCCAGGTGGGCTTGTTCTTCAAGTACTACTGGGGCATCGGCGCCGACCTCGACAACGAGGGTTTCCGCCGCAGGACGCTGGAGCAGAACGAGATCTGGCACCGCGCGATCCGCGCGCTGACCGACGCCGCCCTGGCCGCCGAGAAGGCCGAACGGGAGTCCAGCGGCGAACTGGCCCGCAAGGCGCGCCTCGACGCGATCGCCAGGTGGGACGAGGCCGCCCGCGAGGCCGGCCAGTCCTCTGTGGACTGGAACGCCGAGAAGGCCAAGGCCGACGCCCAGGCGGCGGCGTGGGCGCAGGTGGCCGAGCACGCCCGCTCCGCGCAGAGCGAGCAGGACTGGGCCGCGATCCTCGACCGCGCCGCCACGTCCACCGGCTCGTGGGCGGACGAAGCGGCCTGGGCGCTCAGCCAGGCCACGTTCTGGCAGGACCTCGCCACCAAGGCGAAGAAGAGTGCGGACGCAGCCCGCGACCGCGAACTGGGGGCTCGATAACCACATGAACAGATCACCGTCCAGCGCCGCCTCGTTGCGGCGCCGATCAGGCATGGCCACAGCGGTCACGGTCGTGCTGGCGTTGCTGGGGAGCAACGCCCCCGCCGTCGCCGCACCACCACAACCCGCACCGGTGCTCCAGCAGGCTTCCGCGAACAACGACCCGGAGCCCGACGAGGAACACCAGTTCTACCTCCAGCTCGTCCAGGACATCCGCGACCACGCGGCCGACGTCGAGGTGCGTGACGCGGCCGCGGCCGCGCTTGCCGTCGGCACCAAGGAAAAGCTGATCTGGTTCCTCGACCACGGTCAGGCCGAGGCGCAGGCCCGCGCGGACGAACGCAAGCGCGTCGAACGCGCGGAGAACCGCAAGAAGGTCGAGGAGTGGTCCCGCACCGGCGGCCCGAACGTGCGCGCGGGGGCGCAGGCCGCGTTGAACGCGGGCGACCAGGCGATCGCGGACTTCGTCGCCTACGGCTACGAGATCGCGCTGAAGCAGGACAAGCAGCAGGCCGAGGACGACAAGGCCGAGCAGGAACGGATCATCGGCCGCGTCCGCGACATGGTGGCGCACGGCGGTCCGCAGGTGAAGGTCGAGGGTGACGCGGTCCTCCTCCTCGGCGACTACGCGAAGATCCGCGAGTTCTACCTCGTCGGCTACCACGAGGCGAACAAGCGCGACCACGACTTCCAGAAGGTCATCGAGAAGGCCCTGGAGGACCGCAACAAGGCGCTGACCGACCTGGACCAGCTGGCCCGGCGCAGCGAGGCCACCGCGAACGCCCGCGCCGAGATCATGCGCGCCAACATCAACGCCGTCAAAGCCATGGACGACGGCGTTTTCGCCATGCAGATGGCGGTGAAGGCCGCGCACAAGGCCGACAGGATCTTCCAGGAGGACAAGCCCGGCCGGGCCAACGGCCGCAAGGGCCGCGACCAGGAGATCGACGCGCTGCGGGCCGAGGCGGCCGAGTACGCCGCCCGCGGGGCCCGCATCGCGTTGGACGCCAAGGGCATCCAGGCAGCCGCGCAGAACGCGGCGGTCCGGCTGGTCCAGGCCGGTTCGACCAACGGGCTGGACTGGGCCAAGGTCACCATCGGCATCGCCGAGGGCGTCGAGGCGATGGCGCTGGCCGCCGAGACGTCACAGCACGCCGTCGAGGCGACCCTCGCCGACAGCCGCGCGCTCGACGCCGACCGCAACGCACAGGAGCACGCGAACAACGCGCGCAAGTACCTGGAGGAGGCCCAGCGCCAGTCGCAGCGGGCCGTCGACCTGGCCGCCGCGGCACGGGTGCAGCACGACATCGCGGTCGCCGCGCGCAACCGTGCCGAACAGCAGAAGAACCTGGCCGCGCAGAAGGCTTCACAGGCCAAGCAGCACGCCGCGAACGCCCGCAGCGCGCGGGTGAACGCCCAGGGCGCCTCGTCGGTCGCGATCTCCAAGTCCAAGGACGCCGTCGCCGCGTACAACAACGCGGTCACGCACAAGGCGGCCATGGACGAGACGGTCACCAAAGCCGAGAACCTCGGCAAGCAGGTGCGCGTCATGGAGGTGATCTACGGCAAGCGCGTCGAGCGGTACAACACGTTCGCGGGGCAGCTGGAGAAGGCCCGCAAGAAGGCGGAGGAGCTCGGCGGCGAGGCCTGGGACGAGTACCGGGCGATCGAGCGCGAGACCAACGCCGCCAAGAGCGCGGCCGACGAGTCGTCGGCGGCAGCGGGCAGGGCCAGGGCCGCGGCGGCGACCGCGCGGGCCGAGGCGCAGGCGGCCACGAACGCGGCCAACGCGGCGCAGGCGGCGGCGAACCGGGCGGGTCAGGAGGCCGTGACGGCACGCCGGGCGGCCGACGAGACGAACCGCATCGCGCTCGAGACCACCAACGCGGCGATCGCTTCGAAGGACGCGGCCGAGCTGGTGCAGTCCGAGGCCGAAGACGCCGTGCGGGAGGCCAACCAGGCCGTCTACCAGTCCGTGGTCGCGGACCGGGCGTCGGCAGCGGCGGCCGCGTCCGCCGAGCTGGTGATCGACCCGGTGCGGGCGGCCGAGGCCATCCTCAAGCCGTTCGCCGGGATCAACGCCGACGCCCGCCGGGCGCTGCAGGCCGTGGCGGACGCGCTGCTGATCAGCGAGGAGCAGTCGCGGGCCGCGCGGGAGAAGGCGGCGGAGGCCGCCGAGGCCGCGATCCGGGCCCGCAAGGCGGCCGACCAGGCCGTCGGCGACATCAAACCGGCCTTCGAGGCCGCGGCCACCGCGGTCGAGGCGGCGAACCGGGCCGCGGACGACGCGGTCAAGGCCAACGACGCGGCGAACACGGCGGCACAGCACGCCGGTGCCGCCTCGGGTTCGGCGGCGACGGCGGCACGGTGGGCGAGCTCGGCCCGTTCGGACGCGACGCTGGCCGGTCAGGCCGCGAACGCCGCTTCCAGCGCGGCGGCGACCGCGGGGCAGGCGGCCGCGGCGGCGGAGAGCATCCGTTCGGTGGCACACGGCATCGCGCAGAACTTCGACACGTTCAGGGACGCGATCACCGAGCGCCTGAACCAGGTCACGGACATCCGCGACCGCTACGAAGAGGCCAAGCGCATCGCCGCGGCGGAGGCCGAACGCAAGCGCCAGGAGCTCAACCGCAAGACGCTGGAGATCTTCGCCGGCGTCATCAGCTGCAACGTCGCCAGCTCGCTGCTGATGTGCCACCAGTTCAAGCAAAAGGTCGCGGAAAAGGTCGGCCAGGGTCTCAACGCGGCAGGCAACTACGTCGAGGACCTCGTGAAGTGCGCCGGCGGCGACGAGCAGGCCTGCAAGCAGTACGAAGAGAAGTCGAAGAAGATCCGCGAGTTCGCCTGGGAAGCGGTGAAGGGCTTCGGCGAGGCCGCGATCAGCCCGTTCGTCGCGGCCTGGGAGCTCGGCGGGTGCCTCGGCGAGAGCATGGCCGGCAACTGGTCGAGGTGCAAGCAGATGGCGGACGCCGCCGTCTACTCGCTCAAGAACCCGTACACGTGGATCAACCTCGACGAGTGGGAGACCAACCCCGGCAAGGCGCTCGGCGGCACGCTGTTCGACATCACGGCGGCCATCCTCACCTTCGAGGCCGGCGGTGTCGGCGGTGCGGCCTGGAAGTCGCTGCGCACGCTGACCCGCAAGGTCGACGGCGGTTCGGGCAAGCTCTCGCGCAGCCTCGCCGAACTGGAGAGCCTCGCGGTCCGGCTGCACGACTCGGTCAAGGACAAGCTGCCCAACGGACTGGGCGAGATCCTCAACCTCAGGGCGAAGTTCGAGAACGGCGACGCCAAGTTCGACGGCGGCGTCGCGGTCGTGGACGGCCAGCTGTACCGGATGGAGTCGTTCACGCTCCGGCCGGAGGGCACGCCGAACCTCGTCGACGGGGCGATCGTCCGGCTCGAGGGCGGCACGCTGCGGATCGAGAACGGCGTGGCGAAGCTCGACGACGCCAAGCTGAAGGTCGACCCGCCGGCGCAGTGCGTCGTGGGTGTCTCGGCTCGTGCAGCGGTAGCGGCAGGCTGCGGCACGCCGGACCCCAACAAGCCCGACGGCTCGTACGAACGGACCGAGGGCGATCTGCACATCAAGCTCAGCCCGGCGGAGAACGCCTGGGCCAACGAGCAGATCAAGAAAGCCGAACGGCTCGCGCCTGCCATCACCAAGGACATCGAGGGAACGGCGACCCGCACGGGCGGCGAACGCTACGGCGACCCGGCGAACACGACCAAGGCCGAGGACTCCTACAAGCGCAAGCTCTTCGAGGAGTTGCAGTCCAAAGATCCGAACAATCCTGGGCACCGGCCGATCTCCGAGATCCAGGACGCCATGAACGACTCGGTGCGGTACACGATCACTTATCAGAGCGGCAACTACACCACCCAGGTGCTGAAGGCCCTCGATGATCTGGGGAAGAAGTACGAACTGGTGAAGCTCAAGAACGGCTGGAGGAAGAACGCGACCGCGAACGGCGTCGACGCCTACTCCGGGATCAACGTCACGTTCAAGGGTCCGGAAGGACTGTTGTTCGAGGTCCAGTTCCACACCCCGGACGCCATCAACGCCAAGAAGGCGGAAGACCCGAACTACCGGGATCGCCGGTCGAACCGAGCCGCGCGGACGGCGATCGAGAACGATCCGAACCTGTCCAGGGATGAGAAGAACCGGGTGCTGCAGCGTCTCGAGGAAGAGGCGAAGGAGCTCGAACGGCAGAAGCAGCAGATCTGGGGTGACGTGCCACGGCCGGTGGGTGCGATCTTGATCAGGGAAGTGCCCGACAACTGACCCAGGTCGACAATGGACGCGCCCCGGCGGCTGCCGGGGCGCGTCGCCGATTCGTGTGGAACGAGGTTCAGGTGGATCCCGAATACCGGTACTACGCCATCTCCTCGCGGGGAAACGTGGTGGGAATCGGCCCGACGCAGGTCTGCCGGCGCTGGGTGGACGAGACCGGGAAGACCCACGACGAGGTCTACGTGAACGAGTCCGGCTGGACTCCCACCACCGAACTGGCCGAGGCCGAGTCAGGCGGACGAGGCACCGAGGCGCACGTGATCTCGCCGGTCACCGCGTCGGCTTTCGTCGACGTTCAGGAGGGCCGGGGCGTGAGCTACGACCCGGTGGACGGGAAGTACGACCACTTCGCCTGGCTGGACGACGACAAGTCCTCTTTGGACGACGCGTGGCGGATCATCCGGACGTGGACGAGTCCCCAGGGGTACCACCTGGAGAACACGTACACGATCGACTCCGGGTGGGTCAGGAGCCACGTCCGCGAGGACGTGCAGGACGCCCGCAAGGGCGGATGGCTGATGCCGATCACCGACGAAGACGCCGAGCGGTACAAGGAGATCGTCGCCGCCCGGCGCCGCCAGGCTTGAGCGTCAGGGTTTGCGCGCCTCGACCAGGAACCGCGTCGAGGTGCACACGAACTCGCCGTGCTCCTGGATGTGCTCGTGCATGGCCAGCAGCCGGTCCCGATACCCCTCCACGGTGAACCCGGGCACCGTCCACAACACCTTGCGCAGGAAGTGCACCACCGCGCCGACGTCGAAGAACGCCACCCGCAACGCCACCGGTTCCAGCTGCAGCACTTCCAGCCCGGCCGCCTCAGCCTCCGCACGAGCGCGTGCGGTGCTGCGCTCGTCGCCGACCGGTTGCGGACCCATCATGAAATCGGTGAGCGCCCGGTTCGTCCCGGCGCCGATCTGCTGCGAGAAGTACGTGCCACCGGGCTTGAGCACCCGCGCGACCTCGGCCCACGGCGTCACCACCGGATGCCGGCTGATCACCAGGTCGAACAGCGAATCGTGGAACGGCAGCGGCCCCTCGTCCGGCGCCTGCACCACGAACGCGCCCGGCAGGTTCCGCGCAGCCACCGCGGCGTTCGGCGGCCACGACTCGGTGGCGGCCATCAACGGCGGCAGCACGGGCGCGGACGCGGTGACCTCTCCCCCGCCGGTCTGCAGGTCCAGCGCGGACTCCACGACCGCCAGCCTGGCCGCGATCTGCGCCGCGTAACCCCACGGCGGGCGTTCCTCGGTGGCGCGGCCCTCGAACCAGGAGAAGTCCCAGCCCTCCAGCGGTACCGCGGCCCCCTCGGCCACCAGCTCTTCGAAGCTCCCCATGAACCACATGTCACCACAGACCCCTGGCAGGAGCCACCGAAAATGGCGGCACCTGCCCCGGTCGCGAGACGCCGCGTCCTTCTTCGTCTCGCGCGCAACAGGGCAGGTGCCGCAGGGGGTTACAACGACCGAACGGCCGCGCGGTTACGCCCGAAGGCGGTAGGCGCGCAGGACCGTTTGGTCGACCGTGTTGCCGTCGGTGTCCTCAGCCACCACGCGTAGCGACACGAACCCCCCAGGCGCCCCACCAGGGGGAACGATGGACTTCACCGGCACCCAGTTGACCCCGTCGTCGAACGACGCGTAGGCGCGAAGTTCACGAATGGTGGCCTTGCCGGCTCCGGACTGACGCGACGCGGTGAACTTCACCGGCATCGGCGCACCGGCCTTCCAGCTGTTGCGCAGATCGAGCGGGAGTGTGTAGTCGACCTCCAGCAACGGCAACCGGCCGTCGGCGGCACCGGAGAACTCCCACGTCGTCCACACGTTCTTCGACAGCTCCGGCGTGTCCCGAGCCGCGCTCAGCGCCAGCTTGTAGCGACCGTCCTTCGCGGTGGCGGGTAGCGAGCCCTGCCGGTAGTCGGAGTAGCCCACCACCTCGTCGTTGTGCCGCAGTTCCACCGAGCCGAAGCCGCTGTTCCGCCAGTTCTCCACCCACGTGGAGCCGCCGAACGGGGAGATCCGCACGCTGATCTGCTCACCGGTCCTCACGACACCTCCACCCAGCGACCAGTCCACCTCCGCTGGCTTGCCGAACCGGGGTGAGGCGACCGCGCGATGGTTGGACCGCTCGTACTTCTTGCCCGGTGCGTAGGTGACCGTCTTGAGGTCCGCCCAGGACGTCGCGCCTTCGAAGCCCTCGTGGAACCAGCCGACGCCGTTGCCCGCCGAGTAGTACTCGGTGCGCTGCACCGGCCCCGTGAAGTCCTCGTCGAGGGCGCCGATGCTCAGCTTGGGCACACCGTTCACCACCGGGTAGTTCCGCTGGCCGACATAGCCGTCCGCACCCGACGTGTGGTATCGCGCCTTGACCTCGGCGAGCTCGGAGTGGCGGATCTGCCGCGTTCCGGCCGGCAGCGCGCCCTCGTCCTGCACGTACAGGGTGTAGGACACCGGCGAGCCCGCGATGGCGCGCAACGTCAGCCGCGACGGCGTGACCGCCACGTGGTGTTCCGCCACCGCGATCACCGGGATCACCGACCGCTCACCGGCCGGGAACGGCACCGGGCCCGCCCACAACACGGCGACCGCGCCCGCCTGCTGCATCTCCCGGGCGACGTCGAGTGGGCTCTCCGAACCGGACGTGCGCACCAGCGCCAGCTTGCCGCGCACGTCGGTGCCGCGTTCGGCCACGTCGAACGCGTGGTCGCCCGGCTTCAGGAACGTGCTGCTTTCCCAGTAGAGCACCGGGAACCCGCCCACGACCGAGATCAGCGGCTGCCCGCCCTTGAGACTCTGGTCGTAGGTCAGCTCCGGCAACGCCGGGCCGAACGACAGGCCGTACAACGGCACCCGGCCGTCGATGACGCTGGCGACGCCGCTGATCTTGCCCGGTTTCCACGGCACGCGCAGGTCGGCGTGGCGGTACCACACCTCGGACTTGTCGTCGGGCAGCTGGACGCTGATCTGCTTGCCCTGCCTGGCGTCCAGCGTCACCGTCGTGTCCGCGGTCAGGGACACGCGGCCGGCCACCTCGGTGGCCGACACCGGGGTGAACCAGGCGTAGTTCGGCGTCTTCTCGTCGATCCGGCCGAGCACCGCGTAGTCGCCCACCCCGATGCGCGCCGAGCCGGCACCATCGGTGATGTCCAGGATCGACGCTTCCTTCGTCGCCATGTCGACCAGCACGAGGAACTCGTCGGGGACCGGCTTGCCGTCTCGGCCGATCATCGACACCGTCAGCGTGTGGCGTTCCTCCTGCACGTACGCGCCGACCGCGGTGGTCAGCGAGACGCCGTCGCCGGAAGCCTTGACGTGCCCGAAGAACGTGCCGTTGCCCTTGCGCGGATCCAGCACCACGTCGACCGCCGCCGTGCCACCGGCGGGAACCGTCACCGCGGCCGGCACCGTGAAGTCAGCGCCGAGGTCGTGTTGCAGGGCAAGGGAAACAGGCGCCGAGCCCGAGTTGGAGTAGGTGATCGTCTTCGTGAACGTCTTGGTGTGCGGCCATTCCAGCATCCCGAACGACAGGCTGCCCACGTCCGCGCGCACCTGCTGCGACACCGCGCGCCCCACGTCCAGCAGACCGGTGCCGACGTTCGCAGACGTGTCGGCGACGGGCTTCACCGTCGCCATCAGGTGCGACTTGAGCTCGGCCGCGGTCCAGGACGGGTTGCGCTGCGCCAGGATCGCCGCGGCGCCGGCGACGTGCGGTGCGGCCATCGACGTGCCGGTCAGCCGCGCGTGCAGGTCGTCGACGTAGTACTCCCACAGCGTGCCCGCGGCCCGTGCGGCCACGATGTCCGTGCCCGGCGCCGCGATGTCCGGCTTGACCGCGTAGTCCTTGTGCCGAGGCCCGCGCGACGACCACTCGTTCACCGTGCCGGACTTGGTCAGGTTCGCGACCGCCAGCGCCGCGTCGGCGGCCGCCGGTCCGTTGACCTTGATGCGATCACCCGAGTTGCCCGCCGCCGCCACGAACAGCGCGCCGGTCTCGGCCGTGAGCTCGTTCGCCTTGACCGACAACGGGTCCGTGCCGTCCGAGGCCATCTGCGTGCCGAGGCTCATGTTGACGACCTTGGCCCTGACCTCGCGCGCGGCCCAGTCCATCCCGGCCAGGATCGCGCTTTCCTCGCACCAGTTGGCCTCGCAGACCCGGCCGACCGCGAGCTTCGCGCCCTTCGCCACGCCGGAGTACTTGTCGCTGCGTCCCGCGATCGTCGCGGCGACGTGCGTGCCGTGGCCGATGTTGTCCTGGATGCCGGCCAGGGTGAAGTCCTTCGACACCGCCACCACGCCGGCGAGTTCCGGGTGGTTCTGGTCGTAACCGGTGTCGAGCACCGCGACCGTGACCCCGGTGCCGTCGAACCCGGACTGCCACGCGGCGGGCGCCCCCACCATCGGCACGCTCTGGTCCAGGGAGATCTTCGCCTTGCCGTTCAACCACAGCTTCCCGGCAGCGCGGGCGTTCGCGCGGCTTTTCCAGCGCTGCCCGGCTTCCTTCTTCGGTACCGCTGCGACGGCGCGGAAGCCGTTGTCCAGCACCGGGATCCGGTCGATCTTGTCGTCGGTGTAGCCGAACGTGTGCAGTGCCGTGACGTTGAAGAAGCGCTTGTCGACGCGATCCTGCCCCACCGCGTCGACGGCGTCCGCCGGCACCACGTACTGGTCGCCGTCCTGCACGTACTGAGCGAACCGCATGCCGGGTCGTCCCTCGACCCCGGCGAGTTCCCCGCGCTCGTTCACGACGACCTTGTCGCCGCTGATCAGCGTGATGGTCTGGGTCTTCGCCGGTGCGGCGGTGGTTCTCGGCTCCGCGTGTGCCGTCACCACCGGGCTGATGAGCCCGGTGACGACCACGGTGGCCACCAAACAGCGCGCTATGCGCACCTGTCCTCCCCTAGGTGTGAACCTCTCCACCCAGAAGACTCAAATCAGCGCGCGAAGGTTGCTTCACGCTCCGCGGTAGGTGCCGAAGCTCCAGCGGTTGCCCTCCGGATCGGCGACGGTGAAGCCGCGCGACCCGTAGTCCTCGTCGCGCAGACCGCGGATCTCCGTCGCCCCGCGCGCCATCGCCTGTGCGTGGATCTCGTCCGGCCGGTCGGTCACCACGTAGACGGATCCGGCGCCGGCCGTGGTGGCCTCGACCTCGCCGACCGAACGCACGGTGGACCCCAGCATCACGCCGCCGCCCTCGGGCCAGACCATCTCGCAGTGCACGACCTCGCCGTCGGCCTCACCGGGCACGACGAGATGCTCCTTGAACCCGAACGCCTCCACGAGGAAGCGGATCGCGGCGGGAGCGTCCTGATAGGACAGCGTGGGCCAACAGGTAGGTGCAGGTGTGCTCATGGCCGCAACTGTGCGCCCTGACCACCCTCGCTGCCTTGTACGAATGGAAGCTCGGCCGCGATCCACTCGCCCGGCGTCGCGCCGCACAGCGCCCGCCAGTCCCGGTTGAAGTGCGCCTGGTCGGTGTACCCGCAGGCAGCGGCCACCTCGGTGAACGTCGGCCGCCGCTCACCGCGCAGCATCCGGTTCGCCCGCTCGAACCGCATCACGCGGGCCATCACCTTGGGCGTCAACCCGTACTCGGCCGCGAACCGCGCACTCAGGTGCTGCCGGCTCCACCCGACCTCGGCGGCGATCTCCCCGACCGGCGCGCCGGCCGCGATCCGTTGCCACGCCCACGCCACCTCGGCCTGCAGCGTCACCGGCCTGACCAGCCGGGAGAGCACCTCGTCCAGCCGCGCGAACCGGTCGATCCACGTCGTCGCGTCCTGCAACCGTTCACGCAACTCGGCGGCCGGGGCGTCCAGAGCGTCCAGGCCGACCGTCGTGCCGGACAGCTCACCGGCGGGCATGCCGAAGAACGCCCGCATGCCCAACGGCGTGAGATCGCACTGGACGCCGTGCTGGAACCCGTCGTGGGTGATGATCACGGCCTCGTCGTGCAGGCCGCCGCACAGCGTGGCGAACCGGCCGTCGGGGAGGTCGACCGTGCCGTCCATCGTCACCACGAGCGTGAGCGAGCGCGACGGCAGGCCGCGGTGCACACCGGGCTCGGTCCGCATCCGATACCCGGAGTACCGCGTCACGAACGGCCTCAGCCGCGGGTGCGGCAGGCCGACGACGTGCTCGACGTCCACGTTCCCGATGCTAACGCCAGCCCCTTTCCCCATGCCCGATATGCCCGATCCGCGCGGTTGATGAGGGGAGCTTTCATAAACCGGAGGTTTATGAAAGCTCCCCTCATCAACCTCACGGCCGCTAGAACAGTTCGCCCAGGATGAGCAGGCCCGCGCCCACCGGCACCAGGTCGGCGCCGTACGACGTGAGGCTCACGTCCACGTCCGGCATCGCCCGCAGGTACAGCTCCGGCGACTCCAGCACCGTCCGTCCACTCAGGACGATCTGGTCGAGGTCCAGCAGCTGCACCAGGTTCGTCACCGCCGCTGCGAGCACGCGCGCTGCCTCCGCCCCGGTCGCGGTCGCGTGCACCGCCTCGACGCAGCCCCGCCGCCCGCACACGCACAGCGGCCCGTCGAGCTGGATGGTGGTGTGCCCGAACTCGCCCGCGCCCGACCGCGCGCCCCGGTGCACCTCTCCCCCGAGCAGCAACCCGACGCCCAGGCCGGTGCCGACGAACACGAGCGCCGCGTCCCGCAGCGGCCTTCGCCACGCCTCGGCGAGCACGGCCGCGTTCGTGTCCTTGTCCACCACGACCGGCAGCCCGAGCCGTTGTTCCGCCAGCGCCCGCAGCGGCACCGAGGACCAGCCCGGCAGCCCGTGCGGCGACACCACGCCGTCGCGGTGCTCCAGCGGGCCCGCGATCCCGATGCCGAGGCCGAGCACCTTCTCGTCAACCGAGATCAGCGGCGCCAGCACGTCCAGGACGTCGGACGGCGTGAACATCGGCGCGAGCGGCACCACCGAGGACGACACGACCTCGCCGGTCAGGTCGAGCTTCACCACCCGCAGCTCGTCGCGGTCGACGTGCGCCCCGTACGCGCAGGCCCCGCCGGCGGCCAGCCGCAACGACATCCTGGGCTTGCCCCGGCCGCCGTCGCGGACCGCGCCGGTCTCCTCCAGCAGCCCGGCCGAGATGAGCCGCGCCACGATCTTCGAGACCGCCTGCGGCGTCAGTCCGGCCTCCGCGGCGATGGACGCCCTGCTCAGGGCCCCGGACCGGACCAGCCGGAGCACCGTCCGGTCGTTGTGCGAACGCAGCGAGGTGAGGTCCACGGTCGCAATTATGCAACAGCGTTGCTTTAATGAGAAACATGACACGAGTCGGACTGCTGGGCTACGGCATCGCGGGACGGGTCTTCCACGCCCCGCTCATCTCCTCGACCGAGGGCATGGATCTCGTCGCAATCGTCACGGCGAACCCGGAACGGCAGGCGCAGGCCCGCGCGGCGCACCCGGACGCCAAGATCGTGACGGCGGACGAGCTGTTCGAGCTGGACCTCGACCTGATCGTCGTCGGCACCCCGAACAGGACGCACGTCGAGTACGCCCGAAAAGCGATCGACAAGGGCGTCGCCGTCGTCGTCGACAAGCCGTTCGCGCCCAGTTCCGCCGAGGGCGAGGAACTCGTGGCGGCGGCTCAGGCGAAGGGCGTGCCGCTCACCGTCTTCCAGAACCGCCGCTGGGACAGCGACTTCCTCACCGTCCGCAAGATCATCGGCCGACTGGGCGAAGTCCGGCGGTTCGAGTCCCGCTACGAGCGCTGGGTGCCGGAGATCTGGGACAACTGGCGTGAGTTCGGCGCTCCGGAAGAGGCCGGCGGCCTGCTCTACGACCTCGGCGCCCACCTCGTCGACCAGGCTCTGCAGCTGTTCGGCCCGGTCAGCAGCGTCTACGCGGAACTCGACCAGCGCCGCCCCGGCGCGCAGGTCGACGACGACGTGTTCGTGGCGCTGACGCACAAAAACGGCGTCCGCTCCCACCTGTGGGCCGGCGCGCACACCGCCCAGCACGGGCCGCGGTTCCGCGTGCTCGGCAGCGAGGGCGCGTTCGTGATC
This sequence comes from Lentzea alba, assembly GCF_011067745.1. Classification (GTDB taxonomy): domain Bacteria; phylum Actinomycetota; class Actinomycetes; order Mycobacteriales; family Pseudonocardiaceae; genus Lentzea; species Lentzea alba. Next base: position 173,472 of record NZ_JAAMPJ010000003.1, on the reverse strand, counting down.
AGCGGCCTGGACGAGCAGGAGGACGCGCTCGACGCGGGTCGCCGGCCGACCGACGCCAACTGGGGTTACGAGACGCGCAGCGGGCAGTTGGGCGTGCTCGACCAGACGATCGAGGTGCCTGTCGAGCTCGGCGCCTACGAGACCTTCTACACCGAACTGCAGGCCGGGCGGATCCCCGTCGACCCCACGAGCGCCGTCCAGGCGTTGCGGGTCATCGAGGCCGCCTTCACGTCCGCACGCGAGAACCGGGTGGTAGAGCTGTGAACTCCGAAGAACTCCTCGCCCAGGAACGCCGCCTCCAGTTCACCCGCTTCGGCAACGACGTCGCGATCGAGCTCGGCCTGCACCTGCTCGACGCCGCCCGCGAGCAGGGCCTGCCGATCGCGATCTCGGTGCAGCGCAACGGACACCGGCTCTTCCACGCCTCGTTGCCCGGCACCTCGCCGGACAACGACAGGTGGCTCGAACGGAAGACCCGCGTGGTCGACCGGTTCGGGCACAGCTCGTTCTACGTCGGCACCACCTTCCGCGAGAAGGGGACAACGTTCGAGGCGGAGTCACGGCTCGACCAGGACCTGTACGCGGCGCACGGCGGCGTCTTCCCGGTGATCCTGCGCGGCACCGGACCGGTCGGCACCGTCGGCGTGTCGGGCCTGCCCCAGGCCGAGGACCACGAGTTCGTCGTCACTCAATTGGAATCTTTTCTGAACTCCCGCGACGCGTAATAGCACGAATAGTCGTTGGTACATAATTTTGAACACGCCACTTCGAGTGGACGGAGTTCCACTCGGAGTGGTGTTGTATAGCAGTCGAATGCGGATCGCCAACGCGCACAAAAGAGTGATCCTACTGGGCCAAACGAGTGTCCTATTCCACAGTTCGACGAATAGTTTCCGGTCACCCGCCTGCCGATACAACCGTGCTTGCGTAGGACAGCAGTTGTACGCTCCGTAGCATCAACAGGCGTAAGACACCCACCCGAATGTCGCCTTTTTGGCCCCTTCACAGCACTCAATCGCGAGAACTAACGTCCGTTCCGACTTATCGGATTGGTCCATTAGCGCGTTGAGATAGGTGGGTACCGGTTGTGACTGTGACGGATTCTGACCTCAATGAGGGCCGTCAGCAGCTGAGTTTGGGCACGGCCGCCGCACGTAATCTGGCCACTACCACCAAGTCCGTCCCGCAGATGCAGGGAATCACTTCCCGATGGCTGCTCAAGGTGCTGCCCTGGGTCCAGGCCGCGGGTGGTGCGTACCGCGTCAACCGCCGACTCACCTACACGCTGGGCGATGGCCGCGTCTCGTTCACGAACACGGGCGCCGAAGTCCGCGTCGTGCCGATGGAGCTCACCGAGCTGTCGCTGTTGAAGGGCTTCGACGACGAGGCCGTCCTCACCGCGCTCGCCGGTCGCTTCACGCAGCAGGAGTTCGGCATCGGCGACGTCATCGTCGAGAAGGGCCGTCCGAAGAACCAGGTCGTGCTGATCGCGCACGGCAAGGTCGACAAGATCGGCACCGGTGAGTACGGCGGCGAGACCGTGCTCGGCAACCTGGCCGACGGCGAGTACTTCGGCGAGACCGTGCTGGCCGGGCCGCAGGGCGAGTGGGAGTACAGCGCCAAGGCCGTCACGCCGGTCACCGTGCTCACGTTGTCGTGGGACGACTTCCAGGCCCTCAACGGCGAAGCCGGCGGTCTGCGCGCGCACATCCAGCAGGCGTTCAACAGCCGCAACAAGCCGCAGAACGACTTCGGTGAGGCCGAGATCGGCATGGCGGCCGGCCACGACGGCGAGCCCGTGCTGCCCGGCACGTTCGTCGACTACGAGCTCTCGCCGCGCGAGTACGAGCTGAGCGTCGCGCAGACCGTGCTGCAGGTCCACAGCCGGGTCGCGGACCTCTACAACAACCCGATGGACCAGGTCGAGCAGCAGTTGCGGCTCACGATCGAAGCCCTGCGCGAACGCCAGGAGCACGAGATCGTCAACAACCGGTCGTTCGGCCTGCTGCACAACGCGGACCTCAAGCAGCGCATCCACACCCGGTCCGGCCCGCCCACCCCGGACGACTTCGACGAGCTGCTGTCGATCGTGTGGAAGGACCCCGGTTACTTCCTGGCCCACCCGCGCACCATCGCGGCGTTCGGCCGTGAGCTCAACAAGCGCGGCATCTACCCGCAGCACATCGACTTCAACGGCCAGCAGGTGCCGGCCTGGCGCGGCATCCCGGTGCTGCCGTGCAACAAGATCCCGATCTCGGACACCCGCACGTCGTCGGTGATGCTGATCCGCACCGGCGAGCAGAACCAGGGCGTGATCGGCCTGCACCAGACCGGCATCCCGGACGAGTACCAGCCGGGGCTTTCCGTGCGGTTCATGGGGATCAACGACCAGGCGATCATCAACTACCTGGTCAGCGCCTACTACTCGGCCGCCATCATGGTCCCGGACGCGATCGGTGTCCTGGAGCACGTCGAGCTGGGCCGCGAAGGCTGATGCCCTCGTTCACCATGCCGGAGTTCTACGTGCCCCACCCGGCACGGATGAACCCGAACCTCGAACGCGCCCGCGTCCACTCGACGCGGTGGGCGCGGGACATGGGGATGCTCGACACCGGGGTGTGGACCGACGAGATCCTCGCGGGCGACGACTACGGGTTCATGTGCGCGTGGACCCACCCGGACGCGCCCGCGGAGATCCTCGACCTCATCACGGACTGGTACGTCTGGGTCTTCTACTTCGACGACGAGTTCTTCGCCGAGTTCAAGCAGACCAAGGACGTGTCGGGGGCCAAGGCTTACCTGGACCGGCTGCCGGCGTTCATGCCGATCAACGGCACGGACCCGTCACCCGAGCCGCAGAACCCGACCGAACGCGGCCTCGTCGACCTGTGGCAGCGCACGATTGGGTTGATGACGCAGGACTGGCGGCGCCGGTTCACCACGAGCACCCACAACCTGCTGCTCGAGTGCATGTGGGAGATCAAGAACATCGAGAGCGGCACGGTCGCCAACCCGATCGAGTACATCGAGATGCGCCGCAAGGTCGGCGGCGCGCCGTGGTCGGCGAACCTGGTGGAGGTCTCCGAAGCAGCCGAGGTGCCCGCGTCCATCGCGGGCACCCGCCCGCTGCGGGTCCTGTCGGACACGTTCTCCGACGCGATCCACCTGCGCAACGACATCTTCTCGTACGAGCGGGAAGTGTTGCGGGAGGGCGAGAACTCCAACGGCGTGCTGGTGTTCGAGAAGTTCTTCGGCCACGACACGCAGACCGCCGTCGAGGCCGTGAACAACCTGCTCACCTCCCGGCTGCACCAGTTCGAGAACACCGTGTTCACCGAGTTGCCGCTCCTGTTCTCCGAACACGGCGTCGACCCGCTGGAGCAGGCTCGGGTGCTCAAGTACGTGAAGGGTCTGCAGGACTGGCAGTCCGGCGGGCACGAGTGGCACCTGCACGCGGGCCGCTACACAAAAGCAGATCATTCCGGGGTCGAGGGCGGCGGCGCCGGGAACTCCGCGTTCTTCCGCACGATCCTGCGCGGGCCGACCGGTCTGGGCACGTCCGGCGCGTGGCTGGGGGTGAACCGTGGCTGAGATCCCCGCGTTCGACATGCCGTTCGCGGCACGGCTGTCCCCGCACGTGGACCGCGTCCGCCAGCACACCAAGACGTGGGTGCGCGACATGGGCATGCTGGGCGGTGTGCCGTGGACCGAGGCGTTCTACGACGCGGCGGACTACGGCGGCTTCGGCCCGCTGACCCATCCCACGGCGTCGCTGGACGCGCTGTTGCACATCAACGACTGGCACACGTGGGGTTTCTACGTGAGCGACGCGTTCCTGGAAGGCTTCCTCCGGCCACGCAACGTCGTCGGGGGCAAGGCCTTCGTCGCCAGGCTCAAGGCCGTGCTGGCCGGGTCGGCACCGACGACGAACCCCGCCGAGCGCGGCCTGGCGGACCTGGTCTCACGGTCCACTCTGGACGACGAAGACCGGCAACACCTCACCGAGTACCTGGACGCGTTGTCGTGGGAGCTGCACAACACCGCTCAGGGCCGGGTTCCGGACCCGATCGACCTCGTGGAAATGCGCCGCCGCTCGATCGCCACCGAGTTGTCCGCGAAGCTCGTGCGCAAGTCGGTCGATGCGAACCTGCCCGCGGAGTTGTTGCGCAACAGCACGATGCGGGCGCTCGTGGACTCGTTCGGCGACGTTCCGGCACTGCGCCAGGAGATCGTCGGGTTCGACCGCGTCCACGCCACCGGTGGCAGCACCACCAGCGCGGTGCTCGCCGTGCAGCAGTTCTTCGACTGCGAGCGGCAGCAGGCGGTCTCGGTCGTCGCCGACCTGATCTCCGCGCGGTTGCGGCAGATCAGCTCGATCATCACCGAGCTGCCGTCCATCGCGGACGAGTACGGCCTCGACGCGGAGGCGAAAGCCGGCCTGCACCGTTATGTCGAAGCCTTGGAGTCGTGGCTCGCCGGTGAACTGCTCTGGACCCGGAGATCCGGCAGGTTCAGCTTCTCCCCCAACCCCGTTCGGAAATCGTTCCACTCCCCCACAGGACTCGGCACTGCCGCAGTCCTCGTTCGTTGAAGATTGGACCCGCAGTGACTGTTACCGATCCGGGCCTTGGGGTCGAGGACCAGCAGATGAGCCTGTCGCGGGCCGCTGCGCGCAACCTCGCGACGACCACCAAGTCCGCACCGCAGATGCAGGGGATCTCACCCCGCTGGCTGCTGCGCATGCTGCCGTGGGTCGAGGCCAAGGGTGGCGCGTTCCGGGTGAACCGGCGTCTCACCTACGCGATCGGCGACGGCCGTGTCACGTTCACCAGCGTCGGCACCGAGGTGCGGATCGTGCCGCAGGAGCTGGCGGAGTTCGTGCTGCTGCGCGGGTTCGACGACGAGGCGGCGCTGACCGCCGTCGCGAACCGCTTCGAACAGCGCGAGTACCAGCCGGGTGAGGTGATCGCGGAACGCGGCGAGTCCGTCGACGAGATCGTCGTCATCGCGCACGGCAAGGTCACCAAGACCGGTCTCGGCGAGTACGGCGACGAGGTGGCTCTCGGCACGATCGCGGACGGCGAGTACATCGGCGACGAGCCGGTCCTGTCCGGCACCGAGAAGAACTGGAGCTTCACCGCGCGAGCGTTGACGCCGACGACCGCCGTCGTGCTGACGCGGGCGACGTTCAACCGGCTCAACGGGCAGATAGAACCGATGCGCGACCACATCGCGCAGCAGCTGGCGAACCCGTCGAACGCGGCGAACAAGCACGGCGAGGCGGAGATCGACATCGCGTCCGGTCACGACGGCGAGCCGACGCTGCCCGGCACGTTCGTCGACTACGAGCTGCGGCCGCGCGAGTACGAACTCTCGGTGGCGCAAACGATCCTGCGCGTCCACACGCGGGTGGCGGACCTCTACAGCCAGCCGATGGACCAGGTCGAGCACCAGTTGCGGCTGACCATCGAGGCGCTGCGCGAGCGGCAGGAGTTCGAGCTCATCAACAACAAGGAGTTCGGCCTCATCGCGAACGCCGACCTCAAGCAGCGGATCAGCACGCAGACCGGCCCGGTGACGCCGGACGACATGGACGAGCTGATCTCACGGCGCCGCAACACCAAGCTGATCCTGGCGCACCCCAAGGCGATCGCGGCGCTCGGCCGGCAGCTGTCGGCGCGCGGCCTGTACGCGCCGACCGTGGAGGTCGAGGGCAAGCCGCTGCAGTCGTGGCGGGGCATCCCGATCGCGCCGTGCGACAAGATCCCGGTCAACAAGAACGGCACCACGTCAATCCTCGCGATGCGGCTGGGCGAGGAGAAACAGGGCGTCGTCGGCCTGCGCCAGACCGGCATCCCGGACGAGTACGAGCCCGGCCTGAACGTGCGGTTCATGGGCATCGACGAGCACGCGATGCTCAAGTACCTGGTGTCCACGTACTACTCGGCCGCGATCCTGGTGCCGGACGCGCTGGGCGTGCTGGAGAACGTGGAGATCGGTCTCTAGCCATGACAGCCGAGATGACTGAACCGCTCTCAGCCGGAAGACCTGCCGGTGAGGTGCTCGCGTGGAGCCGGGGCCTTGTGCTTCCGGCTCTGCGCAAGGCCGTTGAACAGCTACCGCCGTCGATGCGCACGATCGCGGAGTACCACCACGGGTGGCGCGACGAGTACGGCAACCCGGTGCTGGAGAACGGCGGCAAGGCGATCCGTCCCGCGTTGGTGCTGCTGGCGGCCGAGGCCGTCGGCGGCACCGCCTCCGCCGCTGTCCCGGCGGCGGTCGCGGTCGAGCTGATCCACAACTTCTCGCTGCTGCACGACGACGTGATGGACCACGACACGACCCGGCGGCACCGGGCCACGGCGTGGACCGTGTTCGGCGTCAACGCGGCCATCCTGGCGGGTGACGCGCTGCAGGCGCTGGCGGTGGACGTGCTCGCGGGATCAGGACATCCGCGCGCGTTGGAGGCGATCCGGACGCTGGGTGACGCCATCGTGGCGTTGCTCGACGGGCAGGCCTACGACCTCGACTTCGAGACGCGCTCGGACGTCCAGGTGCCCGAGGTCGAGCTGATGGCACGCGGCAAGACGGGTGCGCTTCTGGGCGCTTCCACGGCCCTGGGCGCGCTGTACGGCGACGGTTCCGACGAGCAGATCGACGCCATGCGCGGCTACGGCACCGAGCTCGGGCTGGCGTTCCAGCACGTGGACGACCTGCTCGGCATCTGGGGCGACCCGGCGGTGACCGGGAAAGCCGTGCACTCGGATCTGGCGAACCGCAAGAAGTCCCTGCCGGTCGTGTACGCGCTGAACTCCGGTGCCGACTGTGCCGCCGAACTGGCGTCGCTCTACTCCGGTTCCCAGGAGATGAACGCGGAAACGCTTGCGCGGGCGGCTTCCCTGGTCGATCTGGCCGGCGGTCGCGCGTGGAGCCAGACCCAGGCCGACGAACTGCACACGCGGGCGCTGCTCCATCTCGGCGAGGCCTCGCCGACCGCGCGGGCGGCCGTGGAGCTGGGCACGCTCGCCCAACTGGTCACCCACCGAGACCACTGAATTCCGCTGGACTGGATTCCTTTGGGAAAGGCACTCGATGACGGAACACCCGCCGCGTTCGGTGCTGCTCGCCTCACCCCGGTCGTTCTGCGCCGGGGTGGAGCGCGCCATCGAGATCGTGGAACGACTTCTCGACCAGCGCGGCGGTCCCATCTACGTGCGCAAGCAGATCGTGCACAACGTCCACGTGGTGCGCGGCCTGGAGGCGCGCGGTGCCGTGTTCGTCGAAGAGCTGTCCGAGGTGCCTTTCGGTGCCACGGCGGTCTTCTCCGCGCACGGTGTCTCGCCCGCCGTACGCGCTGAAGCCCGGTCGCGGTCGCTGGACGTGCTCGACGCGACCTGTCCTCTGGTCACGAAGGTGCACTCCGAGGCGCGGCGGTTCGCCGAACGCGGGGACACCATCGTGCTGATCGGGCACGCCGGCCACGAAGAAGTCGAAGGCACGCTGGGAGAGGCGCCCGATCAGATGGTGCTGGTCGAGACCGTCGAGGACGTGGAGGCGCTGGAGATCACCGGACCCGTCTCGTACCTGACGCAGACGACGCTGGCCGTGGACGAGACGGTCGAGGTGGTCGACGCGTTGCAGCGGAAGTTCCCGCAGCTGCGCGGACCTGGCTCCGACGACATCTGCTACGCCACCACGAACCGGCAGGTCGCGATCCGGGACGTCGCCGCGCAGTCGGACCTGGTGCTGGTGGTGGGCTCGAAGAACTCGTCCAACTCGGTGCGGATGGTCGAGCTGGCGGCGCGGGGCGGCACGCCCTCGTACCTGATCGACGACGCCTCGGAGATCGACCCGGCGTGGCTGGACGGTGTCTCGACCGTCGGGTTGTCGGCCGGTGCCTCCGCTCCTCCCGAACTGGTCGACGAGGTCGTCGCCGCCTTGCGGGCGTGGGGTTCGGTGTCGGTGTCGACGCACACGACGGCGACCGAGACGATCTCGTTCACGCTACCGCTGGCGGTGCGCCGTGCTGGCTGACATCACCTCGCCCGCGGACGTACGGGCGCTTGCTTCCTCGTCGCTTTCGCTGCTCGCCGAGGACATCCGGTCGTTCCTGATCTCCAAGGTGCACCGGACCGGCGGGCATCTCGGGCCGAACCTGGGCGCCGTCGAGCTGACCATCGCGGTGCACCGGGTCTTCACCTCACCCGTCGACGTCGTGCTGTTCGACACCGGGCACCAGTCGTACGTGCACAAGATGCTGACCGGCCGCTGCTCGGACTTCGACTCCTTGCGCCAGGCCGGTGGCATGTCCGGCTACCCGTCCGCCGCCGAGTCCGCGCACGACGTCGTCGAGAACTCGCACGCCTCGACCGCACTGTCCTATGCGGACGGTCTGGCCAAGGCCTTCGAGCTCGCCGGCACGGACCGCCGCGTCGTCGCGATCGTCGGTGACGGCGCGCTGACCGGCGGGATGTGCTGGGAGGCGTTGAACAACATCGGCGGCTCGTCCCGCCCGGTCGTGGTGCTGCTGAACGACAACGGCCGCTCGTACGACCCGACCGCCGGCGGGTTCGCGGCGTCGTTGCTCAACGGCTCGGCCCGCGGGCTCTTCGAGGCGTTGGGCCTCGCCTACCTCGGCGAGATCGACGGCCACGACGTGCACGCGGTCGAGAACGCCCTGTGGGAAGCCAAAGCGCTGGGCCGTCCGGTCGTCGTGCACTGCAAGACGGTGAAGGGCAAGGGATATCCGGCCGCGGAGACCGATGAGGCCGACCGCATGCACGCGGTCGGCGCCTCGGGTTCGTCCGCCGGCCGGACGTGGACCGACGCGTTCTCCGACGAGATCGTGGCGATCGGCGCGGAACGACCTGACGTCGTCTGTCTGACCGCGGCGATGCTGGAGCCGGTGGGCCTGCGCCCGTTCGCCGCGCGGTTCCCGTCGCGCGTGTTCGACGTGGGCATCGCCGAGCAGCACGCCGTGACGTCCGCCGCCGGCATGGCGATGGGCGGCCTGCACCCGGTCGTCGCCATCTACGCCACGTTCCTGTCGCGTGCGTTCGACCAACTGCTCATGGACGTGGCGCTGCACCGGTTACCCGTGACGTTCGTGCTGGACCGGGCCGGCGTGACCGGCCCGGACGGCGCCTCGCACCACGGCATGTGGGACGCCTCGGTACTGCCCGTCGTGCCCGGCCTGCGCCTCGCCGCGCCCCGCGATCCGGCGTCGCTCGCCGCGTTGCTCCGGGAAGCGGTGGAAGTCTCCGACGGCCCGACCGTCGTGCGCTACCCGAAGGCCACCGCCGGCCCGGACGTGCCCGCGGTGCGCCGGGTGAGCCACTTCGACGTGCTGCACGAGACCCCGGAAGCCGAGGTCCTGCTGATCGCCGTCGGCCCCCTGGCCGGTCCGTGCCTGGCCGCAGCTCACGAGCTCGCCGCCCACGACGTGCGCGTCAACGTCGTGGATCCGCGCTGGACCGCGCCCCTGGATCCGCACCTCGTCAAGTACAGCGGTCAGCACCGCCTGGTGCTCGCCGTCGAGGACACGACCTCCACCGGCGCACTGGGCGCACGGCTCGGGCAGGCGCTGACCGGTTCCGCTACCTGTGTAGCGACCTTCGCCCTGCCGCCGCGTTTCCTGCCGCACGACTCCCGCGCCCGCATCCTGCGCGCGCACGGGCTGGACGCGGCCGGCATCACGACGAGCGTGCTGAAGCGCCTCGGCGTGAAGTGACGACCCAGCCGATCGCGAACGACAACGCGATCGCGCCGGCCCCGACGAGGGGAGCCTTCACCTCGGCGGGAAGCTCCAGCGGACGCAGGGCGGTCGCCAGGCTGAGCAGAATCGGCCCCTGCACGATGAACGCGACGTAGGCGGACCGCGCCAGCCCCTCCGTGAAGGGTCCCTGGGTGTTCAGCCTGCGCTGGGCCAGCCCGATCAGCCACACACTGCCCGCCACCACCAGGACTCCCTCGATGAGCGCGAGCACCAGCGCCTGCCACCTCCAGCCACCGAGGAACGGTTCGGCGTTCTTCGAGAGGTCGAGCACTCCCATGAGCGCCGCGGCGATCGGCAGCACCGCGATGGTGGCGACGACGACGTTGCGGGTCATCCGGTAGATCTCGTCCGGCACCCGTTCCGCGAGCTTGTGTCCGCCGATCGCGCCCAGCAGCAACATCCCGAGGCACTGCGGCCACCACCACAGGTGCAGATCCCCGACCTGTCCGCTGCGCGCCGGAAACACCAGCCGCGTCAGGAACGTCGTGCCCGCCACCACCATCGTCATGCCCACGACGGTCCTCGTGGTGATCGTGTGCTGTTTGATCGGCGGCGCGAAGGCGATCGCGATCGAGAAGATCAGCAACGCGCCCACGAACCACAACGACCCGCTGTCCAGCAACGGGTCCCGGTGCGTGAACGCGTGCCACCACGACACGTCCTGCCCGGCCCCGTTGTAGGCGATCCACACGAACGTCGGCCACACGAGCACCGCGCTGACCAGCCACGGCGTCCCGAGCCGGACGAGCCGATCGACGACGAACCGCTGCCGGCCTTTGCGCTCGATCGAGCCGGGCGTGAAGATCCCGGCCATGAAGTAGAAGGTGCCCATGAAGAACAACCCCGACGGCCCGATCACCGCCGCCAGCACGGTCTCGACGCCGGGGTGGAACGTGACCTCGTTGACCTCGTCGTACGGCCAGCCGCCGATCGCGGCGTAGCCCAGCAGCGCGTGGCCGCCGATGACCCACGCCACGAGGATCACCTTCAGGTTGTCCACAGCGGACAATCTCACGCGTTCCATGGTCCGCTTCTGGGCCCGGGAACACCACCCGCCAACGTGGTTGGTGCCGCGACTGGCAGCCTTTGCCCCGTGTTCGGCGCCCTGCTGAGCGTCGAAGACGCGGCGAAGGTCGCCGGTCGCGGCGCTAGGGGCGGTCACCCGTGTAGACGCCGAGTGTCCGGAACCGAAGACCCGGCTCCTTGTACTCCTCCATCGCGTGCGCGATCCACCCGACGATCCGGGCGATCGCGAAGATGGCCTCGCCGGCGTCCGGCGGCATCTTGAACATCAGGCCGAGCTGCGCCAGCGCCAGGTCGATGTTGGGGAACGTCTGGGTCTGCGTGGCGATCACCTTGTCCGCCACCAGATCACCGTGGCCGCGCAACAACGCGAGCAGGTGGTCGGCGCGCGGGTCGCGGCGTTCGTAGACGCGGTGGCCGAAGCCCGGGATCGGCTGGCCGGACCGCAGGTGCTCGGCGACCATGCCCATCGGGTCGGACTCGGCCTGGGCCAGGAACCGGTGCGCGATGGTCGTGGCCGTGCCGTGCTTCTGGCCCTCCATCGCGCCCAGGCCGGCGGACACCACGGCGTACGGGTGCGCGTGGGCCGAGGCGGCGACGCGGGCGGCCATCGTCGAGATGGCCAGGTCGTGGTCGGCGAGCAGGATGAGCGCGGCGTTCAGGAGGTCAGGGGCCGGGGGCAGTGGCGACAGGCGGGCCCACAGGCGGTCGGCGATGTCGGTGCCCTGGGGCTTGCCGACCAACGGCAGGGACTCGACCACGTCCGCGATCATCGCCTTCGCGGTGGTGACCGAGCGGTCCAGGTCGAAGCGCAGGGGGTCGCCGGCGCTGGCGAGCGCCACGGCCACGCGGACGCGGTCGGTCAGGGTGGCGCTCTCGGGCAGCGCCATCCAGATCTCCTGGCCCTCGGGGAACTGCAGGCCCGTCGAGTCGATCTCGGTCCACAGCCAGTGCGCGACGTCCTCGAAGCGCTTGGTGGCGCTGAGTTCCGGCACCGACCGGCCGCGGTAGTAGAGGCGGTCGTGCTCCAGCAGCGAGATGCGGGTGCGGATGCGATCGGTCACAGCGGCCACTGCTCCGCGCGCACCAGTACGTTGAGCCAGGGCTTCTACCTCGGCGACCCCGAACATGCTCTGGCGGTTGACCTTTTTGCTGGTCAGGAGGCCGCGGCTGACGTACGCGTAGACCGTCGCCGGTTTCACGCCCAGGCGGCGAGCAGCTTGATTCGTCGTCAACATTGATTCCATCAACGTTGACTGTACAAGACATGTTGACGGAACCTCTTGTACATGTTGATTGATGCACCCAAAGGGCTTAAAGACGTCGTCGTCACCACGACCCTGATCGGGGACGTGAACGGTGCCGCGGGCTACTACCACTACCGCGAGCACGACGCGATCGAACTGGCCAGGACGCGGACGTTCGAGGACGTGTGGTTCCTCTTCGTGGAGGGCCGGTTGCCGAGCTCCGACGAGGCCGCGCTCTTCGCCCGGCAGACCGCCGCGCTCCGCCCGCTGCCAGCGGCGATCAGCGAGGTGCTGCCCGCGATCGCGCGGTCCGGCTGCACGGCGCTGGCGGGGCTGCGGACCGCGCTGTCGATGCTGCCGTCGCAGCCGATGTGGGACGCCCCGATGAGCACCCGCAAGGCGGACGCGCTCCGGGTCAGCGCGCTGACGCCGACGATCCTCGCGGCACTGCATCGGATCAAGCTCGGACTTGATCCAGTCAACCCCAGGGTTGATTTGTCAACGTCGGCGAACTGGTTGTACATGTTGACTGGACAGGAGCCGTCAACATGGACGAGCCGTGCGGTCGAGCAGTACTTGATCGCCACGATCGACCACGGGTTCAACGCGTCGACGTTCACCGCGCGCGTGGTCGCGTCGGCGGGCGCGGACGTCGTGTCTGCGGTGACGGCGGCGATCGGGACGTTCTCCGGGCCGCTGCACGGCGGGGCGCCGGACCGGGCACTGGAGGCGCTCGATCTCATCGGCTCGCCGGACAACATCGACGCCTGGGTGCGGGAGCGCATCGAGCAGGGCGACCGGATCATGGGCTTCGGCCACGCCGTCTACAAGACGGAGGACCCGCGGGCACGCCTGCTCAAGGAGATCGCGCTGGAGCACCCCACCCCGCTGACCGAGTTCGCGGTCACGGTGGAACAGCGGGTCACGGAGCTGCTGGCCGAGCTGAAGCCCGGCCGGCAGCTGTACGCGAACGTGGAGTTCTACGCCGGCGTGGTGATGGAGCGGTGCGGCATCCCGCGGGAGATGTTCACGCCGACGTTCGCGTGCAGCCGGGTGATCGGGTGGTGTGCCAACGCGCTCGAACAGTCCGAGGACACGAAGATCATCCGCCCGGTCGCCCGCTACACGGGACCCCAGCCAAAAATCACGCAGCCTCACATCAGGTGAGGTACCGCAGTTCGTTGCGCACTCGGGTGCGGTCGCGGTCGTTGACGTCGGACGAGCCCGCCAGACCGGCGTTGCGGTCGCGGTGCCGGTCGAGCCAGACGGAGATACCTGCGAGGACTAGGACGATCACTGCAAGAGTCATGGCAATAAGTTTGCGACCTACCAGATCCTGCCAACAGTGGCAGATCTGACGTAGCGCGCTAAAATCCTGCCATGCTGCGATCGGTGGCGGTTCCCCTCATCGACGGCGTCGCGCCGTTCGAATTCGGGCTGCTCTGCGAGGTGTTCGGCGTCGACCGGACCGAGGAGGGCGTGCCGCTGGTCGACTTCCGCGTGTGCGGCGAGCTCCCGAACGAACCGGTGCCCACGAGCATCCGCGGGGTCTCGATCACGCCGGAACACGGGTTCGACGCGCTGCAGAGCGTCGACCTCGTCGCACTCCCCGCCGCGCGCGTGCGCGACCACTACCCGGAAAAGCTGGTCAAGGCGCTCAGGGAGACCGACGCGACGCTGCTCAGCGTGTGCAGCGGGGCGTTCATCCTCGGCGCGGCCGGGCTGCTCGACGACCGGCGCTGCACCACTCACTGGCGTGAGGCGCGGCAGTTCCAGGAGCGCTTCCCGAAGGCCCGGGTCGACGCGGACGTGCTGTTCGTGGACGACGGCAACATCATCACCAGCGCCGGCACGGCGGCGGGCATCGACGCGTGCCTGCACCTGGTTCGCCGGGAGCTCGGCACCAAGATCGCCAACACGATCGCGCGCAGGATGGTCGTGGCGCCGCAGCGCGACGGCGGTCAGCGGCAGTTCGTGGAGCTCCCGATCCCAGCCTGCAGCGCGGACAGCCTCGAACCGGTGCTGGAACACGTGCTCGGCACCATCGCGGACAACCACACGGTGGCGACGATGGCGAAGCTCGCGGTCATGTCCGAGCGGACGTTCGCGCGCAGGTTCGTCGCGGAAACCGGCACCACCCCGAACAAGTGGCTGTCCCTGCAGCGGGTGCTGCACGCGCGGAGGCTGCTCGAGGAGACCGACCTGGACGTCGACGCGGTCGCCGCCAGGTCAGGCTTCGGGACAGCCGCTCTCCTCCGGCACCACTTCCACCGGGTCGTCGGCGTCGCACCGAGCGATTACCGACGCACATTCTCCTGTCGTTAGGCGCGTGAAGATCTTCTCCGAGATGTCGTGCAGCGCCTGCACCTCGGCCTCGGAGAGCTGATCGAACACGAGCGCGCGGACGATCTCGGCATGCGCGGGCGCGGCGGCCTCGATCGCGGACCGGCCCAGCTCGGTCAGCACGACGAACGACCCGCGCCCGTCGCTGCCGCAGTTCTCGCGCCGCACCAGGCCGCGCTTCTCCATCCGGGCCACGTGATGTGAGATGCGACTCTTCTCCCAGTGCATCTGCCGTGCGAGCTCCAGGACGCGCACGCGTCCGTCGGAGGTGTCGGTGAGCTGCACCAGCACCGCGAAGTCAGGCATCGAGATGTCCGAGTCGACCGACATCTGCCTGCTCAGGTGCGCATTGAGCTCCCCCTGCATGCGGACGTACGCACGCCACGCCCGCTGCTGTTCAGGTTCCAGCCATCGTGTCACCAGCTCAGCATACGGGAATAGTTGACACATCATCCAGGTTGGTGCAAGGTGGATGACAGATCAACCAATTGCACGCCGCAACCTGAAGGGCATTCCCATGACCACGGCCACCAACCTCTCCGAACTGACCGGCGCCTACGTGATCGACGCCTCGCACTCCCGCATCGGCTTCGTCGCGCGCCACGCGATGGTCACCAAGGTTCGTGGTGCGTTCAACGAGTTCGACGGCAAGATCTCCATCGACGGTGACAAGCCGGAGAACACCACCGCCGAGGTGACCGTGAAGGTCGCGAGCATCGACACCCGCAACGCGCAGCGCGACGGCCACCTGACCACCAACGACTTCCTCGACGTCGAGACCTACCCGGAGATCAAGTTCGTCTCGACCTCCGCGAAGCAGATCGACGACGACAACTTCGAGATCACCGGTGACCTGACCATCAAGGACGTCACCAAGAGCATCACGATCCCGTTCGCCTTCGAGGGCGTGGCCGTCGACCCGTTCGGCAACACCCGCGTGGGCTTCGAGGGCTCGCACACCATCAACCGCAAGGACTACGGCGTGACCTGGAACGCCGCGCTCGAGACCGGCGGCGTCCTGGTGAGCGAGAAGGTCGTCCTGGAGTTCGAGATCTCCGCGATCAAGGCCTGACGACGGCCAGCGGGCACGGGGCGTGGTAGATCAGGGCCTGCGAGGTAGACCCGAGCAGCATCCCGGCGAAACCGCCACGCCCCCGCGAGCCCACCACCAGCAGTCCGGCGCGTTCCCCCAGCTCCAGCAGCAGGGGGACCGGCCGCTCCCCCACCACGAGCTGTTCCACCGCGACGTCCGGGTATTTCTCCAGCCACCCGGACATGCGCGCGTTCAGCAGCGACGACTGATCGTCGGCGTGCGCCATCGCCGCCACCAACGGCACTCCGGACGCGGAGGCCTCCTCGAACCCGAAGCCCAGCGCCGGGTCCGAACCAGGCGAAAGGTCGACGCCCACCACCACAGGCCCGTCATGGTTGTTGCCTCTTACCACCACCACGGGACACTCTGCGTGCGCGGACAGCGCCACAGCCGTTGAGCCCACCAGTGCTCCGGTGAACCCGCCCAGCCCGTGCGACCCCACCACGACCTCCCGCGCGCGTGCAGACTCCGCGATCAGCACGGGCGTCGGGTGTTCCATCCGCAGGTCGTGCTCAACGGGCACATCAGGTGCCTCAGCCCGTGCGACAGCAACGGCCTGCGAGAGCCACATCCGTCCCTGGTCGTACATCGCCGACCGCAACTCACGCGCAGACGAGATGACCTCCGGGTACCCGCGCGTGGGCAACGTGTACGCGTGCACCAGCCGCAACGGCACCGAGTGCAGCGCAGACGAGCGAGCCGCCCACGCCACCGCGGCCAGCGCGGACGAGGAACCGTCGACTCCGACGACAACGGGAAGACCGCTCATGATCCCAAAGTAAGCCCGATCGTCGTAGCGAGCCGCGTGCCGTTGGTCCCCTCGTGTCAGGGTCTTTGGGCTACCGTGGCCTCCATGGCGACGCGTGTTTTCCTCGTCGACGACCACGAGATCGTCCGCCGCGGCATCGCGGACCTGCTCGGCGAGGAGTCCGACCTCGAGGTGGTCGGCGACGCCGCATCGGTCGCGGAGGCCCTGGCCAAGGTGCCGGGAGCCCAGGCCGACGTGGCGGTGCTCGACATCAGGCTCCCCGACGGCAACGGCATCGAGCTGTGTCGCGAGCTCCGCAGCCGCATCCCCGGCCTGCAGTGCCTGATGCTGACGAGCTTCGCCGACGACGAGGCCCTGTTCGACGCGATCATGGCGGGCGCCTCGGGGTTCGTGCTCAAGCAGATCCTGGGCGCCGACCTGGTCAACGCGGTCCGCACGGTCGCGGCAGGACAGTCCCTCCTCGACGCCCGCACGACGTCCGCGCTGTTGAACCGCATCCGGCGCGAACGCGAGGAAGGAGATCCGCTGCGCATGCTCAGCGAGCAGGAACGCACGGTCCTCGACCTCATCGGCGAGGGCCTGACGAACAGGCAGATCGCCGAGCGGATGTTCCTCGCGGAGAAGACCGTCAAGAACTACGTCTCGCACCTGCTGGCGAAGCTCGGCATGCAGCGCCGCACCCAGGCCGCCGTGTTCGCCTCGCAGTTCCGCAAGGACGGCGAGAAACCGCGTTAGCGCCTGCTGTCCGGCGTCACCATTCGAACGCCACCAGGCGGTCGTCGACCCTCCGTGACGCGTGGACGCGGGCTGCCCATCCGGAAGATCCGCGGCTGGCCGCCCCGACGACCTGAGCGCTCCACGTCAGCCCGGCGGCCACGTGCTCACGGGACCGGCAGCGGGACCCGCCACACCACGCAGGCGCCGCCACCCTCGGTCCCGCGCACCGCGAACGTGCCACCGAACTGCTCCGCGCGCCGGGCGAGGTTGCGCAACCCGCTGCGCGCGGTGTCGGGCGGAACGCCGATCCCGTTGTCCTGCACCGTGATCACGACGTCCTCACCGGCGTCGACCAGCACCGTCAGCTCGGTCGCCTGCGCGTGCCGCACCGCGTTCGTGACGGCCTCGCGCACCACCGCCTCGACGTGCTCGGCCAGTTCGGGAGGCACCGAGTTGTCCACGGTGCCGGACATGCGCACCGCCGGGGACAGGTGCGTCGACTCGGTCAGGCCGGCCACCAGGTCGAGCAGCCGCCGGCGCAGCGAGCTGTTGTCGTTCGAGTGCAGGTCGAAGATGGAGGTGCGGATCTCCCGCACCGTCTCGTCGAGCTGCTCCACGGCCGTCTGCAGGCGTGCGGCGACCTCCGGCTCGGTGATGCGCCGCATGGTCGCCTGCAACGTGAGGCCCGTGACGAACAGCCGCTGGATGACGTGGTCGTGCAGGTCGCGGGCGATCCGGTCGCGGTCCTCCAGCACGTCCAGCAACCGCTGCGAGCGTTGCTGCTCGGCGAACTCCAGCGCGACCGCCGCCTGGTCCGCGAACGAGGCCAGCACCGGCACCTGGTCGGGCAGGAACCGGGACTCACCGCCGCGCCGCAGCACGATCAGGGCGCCGGTGACCTCCGGGCCCGACCGCAGCGGCACGGCCAGAGCGGGGCCGAACGCCGACCCCAGGTCGTCGACCAGCAGCGGGATGCCGGAGCGGATCACCTCGTCGACGGCGTAACCGGAGGCGTCGAAGTCGTCGATCTTCACCCCCGCGCTCGCCGCGACCGTCAACGGCGTGTGCCTGCCGTCGCCGAGCAGCACCAGCGCGGAGTCGGCGCCGGCCAGTTCCACGGTGCGCTGGGTGATCAGCCGCAGCGCGTACTCGCCGGACGCGCCGCCGAGCAGTTCGGAGTTGACCTCGCCGATCGCCTCCAGCCACCGCTCGCGCATGCGGGAGCGTTCGAACAGGCGGGCGTTCTCGATCGCGATGCCGGCGGCCGCGGCCAGCGCCAGCAGCACGGCCTCGTCGTCGGCGGTGAACTCGGCGCCGTCGATCTTCTCGGTCATGTAGAGGTTGCCGAACACCTCGTCGCGCACGCGCACGGGCACGCCCAGGAAGCTGTGCATCGGCGGGTGGTTCGGCGGGAAGCCGACGGACATCTCGTGCTGGGTCAGGTCGCGCAGGCGCAGCGGCGTCGGGTCCTTGATCAGCAGACCGAGCAGGCCCTTGCCCTCGGGCAGGTGGCCCATCTTCGCGCGGGTCTCCTCGTCCACGCCCACGTGCCGGAACCCGGACAGGTCGTCCCGCGTGCCGAGCACGCCGATCGCGCCGTACCGGGCGCCGACGAGGTCCACGGCGGCCTGGACGATGCGCTGCAGCGTCGAATCGAGCTCCAGGCCGGACGCGACGGCGAGCACCGCGCCGAGCAGTTCCTGCATGTGGTCACGGGTGGTGACGATCTCGTCCATGCGGTCACGGACCTCGTCGAGCAGTTCGTCGAGATCACGGCGACCGGGCACATCAGGCACGACGACTAGATTCGCACACTTTCGCCCAACTCACGGCCCTATGAAGTGGGGACCTTCGACCGTGGCCGATCAAGAGCCCTGGCCGGACCCTATTGACCATGACCATCGCTGTGCCCGACTCGCTCGGTCTCGCGGGTGAGGACGTGCGCGGCGTCCTGGCACTCGCGAGAGCGTCCGCGCCTGATGTGCGGTTCGAGGTGCGTCCCGAGCAGATCGAGCTGTACACGACCTCCCCCCACGACAGGGAAACGCGGATCGCCTGCGGTGTCGCGCTGCTCAACGTCCGGCTGGCGTTGCAGGGGCACGGAATCCGTCCGCTGGTGACGCTGCTGCCCGGCCCGAGCGCCCACGACGCGGCGGCGGCCGTGCGGCTCGGCGGCTATCAGGAGCCGAGCCCGGACGTGCTGGCGTTGCTGCACGCCTTGTGCACGAACCGTCGCACGTGGACGACGTTCCCCGAACTGGACCTGTGGCGCGGCCTCTTGTCGCGCGCCGCCGAGGTGGAACGGGCGTGGGTGCACCTGAAGAACGGGACCGAGCTGGTCCTGTGCACGTTCACCCAGGGCGCCGCGGCGGAAATCCGTGCGGGGCAAGCGATGCAGCGCGTGATCCTGACAGCGGGAACGGTCGGGATCGCCGTTTCCGCCCTGCACGACCCGGTGAGCCTGTCCGCGTTGCGCGCGGACCTGCGCCCGTGCCTCGGCAACACGCTGGTGCCGCAGGTCGTTCTGCGGCTGGGGAGGTGATCACTAACCTTCGCCGCGCGATTTCGCCGGCCAGGCGGGTGCATCGCGGGTCCGACCCCGCACCCGCATATCGGGCATATGGGGGTGCGGGGTCGGACCCGCGAGGTGCCCTACTGGTCGCCGAAAGCGCGCGGTGAAGATTGTGATCGCCTCCCCAGGGCGCGGGGTAGACCGTGTCCGTCCCGGGTCGCGCGGGGGTCATCTGACTCGCGGCGCGGGACGGGCACGGTTCCCTCTACCCGGAGGTCGTGATGAACTTCGTCGGGTCCGCGACCGGTGACTCGACGACGAGGTCCTTGTACTCGTCCTCGATGCCCTTGTTGTGGATCTGGATCGCGAGCGGCGCCTCGCGGCCGGCGGGTTCCTTCTTGTCCTCGAACTTCAGGACCTCCTGCGCCTTGCACCGGGCCGCGCCGTCGGGCAGCGGACAGCACGCCATGCGCGCGATTCCGGTGTCACCGTTGGCGAGGATCTCGCACTGCGCCCACTTCTTGACGTCCCAGCTCGGGTGCGGGTACTTCGTGAACAGCTTGCCGCCGCCGTTGTTGTGGCCCGGCCGGTAGTCCCACGCGCCGCCGTTGGGCGGCTGGAACTGGATCGCGCCGAGCCCGTTCAACGGCGGTGTCGCGATCTTGCCCCAGATCAGCACGGTCGGCTTGTGGTCGCCGGAGACTTGGCGCAGCTTGAAGATCCAGCGGAAACTCTTGTACTGCTGCTTGTTGTAGTAGATCCAGCCGCGCGAGGCGGTCTTCTGGCTGTGGATCGCGCCGTTCTTCACGACGAACGCGTCCTTCGCGTGGGCGGTCCACCCGTCGAGCGTCCTGCCGTCGAAAATGGGCACCAGCACGGGATCCGCGGCCTGTGCCGGCGTCACTCCCACGACGAGCGCCGGCACGAAGGCAGCGGCTATCCACAATGGACGACGAAACATCTGTTACCGTCCTCGGCTCCGAGGTTCTCGGCAGCGACGGTGCGACCCACCGTAGAACCGGGTCATCGGAGCAGTCAACGGAAACGCGTGTTTCTGAAAACGGACATCCCTCAGCGCGACATCCCTCAGCGCGACATCACCGCCCGCCAGAGCAGCCTGGCCAGTTCCGGGTGGCAGATGTCGTTGTGGGCGCCCGCGATCCCGTCGATGCGGCGGATCACCGAGGTGCAGTCGACGTTGTGCACCTGCCCCCTGGTCAGCTCGCCGGGAGATCCGATCTTGTGCCCGTGGACGTAGGTGCCCTGCACGCCGTGCGAGCCGATGCCGCCGTACTTGGGGTACTCGTCCAGGTCGACCTGGCGGCCTGACCGCGCGGCCAGCGGGTAGAAGCGGCCGATCGCGTGGTCGTTCGACGAGGTGGTGACGATGATCGGGCCCGGCACCCGGCCGAGCACGCCGCGGAAGTAGCCGGAGCCGGGTTCGCCGGGCAGCCGTTCCGCGAACGACCACAGCGACATCGCGCCCTGCACCAGGGTGAGCGTCGCGGCCGGCACCACGTTCGCCATCGCGGTCGCGGTGATGCAGCCGAAGCTGTGGCCCATCAGGTGGATGCGGGCGTTCGGCGCGGCCTGGGCGACCTCACGGGCGATGCGCGCGGCACCGCTCTCACCGAACACCCTGGCGCGCCGCTTCATCTTCCAGAACGTCAGAACCCGCAACGGCGACAGGATCCCGCCCAGCGCCGGGTCCTCGAGGCACGCCCGGTAGAGCTGCTCCGCGTCGAACACCATCCCGTCGTCGCCCGGCAGGTCCGGCACCGAGCTCTCCAGGTAGTCGTAGGCCTGCTTGACCGCGGCCGACATCCGGCACGGATGTTCGCGCGCGGCCTGGACGATCGTGCGCACCGCGGCGGTGCGACCGGCGCCGCCACCGAGTCGCTCGGCCTGAGCCTTGATGAACTCGTCGGACCGGACGTCCTCGTCGCCCCACGCCTTCGACGGCCAGTGCAGGCCGACGAGCAACGACTTGAAGCCGCCGGGAAGCCGGTGCGCCGCTTCACGTTCGGCCCGGCAGCCGGCCATCGTCGCGACCCACTGCCCGTACTGCTGCCGGGCGGCGGGCACATCGCCGTTCCACCCGTGGATGAAGAAGAACACATCGGTGACGCCACCGCGGGCGTCGTACACGACGTCCGCGCTTTCGCGCCCCCGCTCGTTACCTGTCTCGTCGAAGCAGACGAGGTGATAGCTGATGTCGTGGCCTGGCACGGATTCTCGGGACATCGCGGATCACCACCACACAAAAAGCGCGCCCTACTGTTCTCCGGTTATCGGAACCCAGGCGGCTCGGGGTTAGCCCTGGCGATCAGGAAAACCCGTTCGGACCAGGGGATTCACCCCGATTGCGCCGGTAGTGGCGGGCCGCGCGGACCCTGTTGCCGCACGACGGCGAACACCATTCGCGGCGCGGATGGTCCTTCACGAAGTACAGCACGCAGCCCGGCGCATAACAGGCGCGCAACAGAACGCGGTTCTCGCCGGTGAACAGCTCCACGGCCTCCGCCGCGATCGAGGCACGTTCCCGATCGGCGAGCGATCCCTCGCTTTCGTTGTGCCGCAACAGTTCCCCGTCGCGCACGGTCAGCTGCGGCCACTGCCGCGCACTCCTCGCCGCACGGTTGACCTCAGCCACCGCGCGCTCCAGGTCACGGTCTTGCGCGACCGCACGCGTGTCTTCGGTGAGCACGCCGGCGAGATCCCGAAGTGCCTGCCGCAGCGCGCGAAACGCCCCGAGGTCGTCCTGATCGGCCGGTACGCCCAGGAACTCGCGGAGGCCACCAACAGTGGTCAGGTCGTCGTGCACCTGTGACCGATTGGCCCAGATGGTGTTCATCAGCAGGACCGGACGGGGCTCGTCGGGCGTCAGCACGACTAACGGTAACACGGGCTTGCATCCGTTAGGCACTCGTTCTAACGTTTACATCGTCGCCCAACCGTTGGAAGGACCCTGCTGTGAAACTCGTCCCCCCGTTCGACGCCGAGACCGCCCGGCTCAAGGTGCAGGCTGCCCAGGACGCCTGGAACACCCGCGACCCGCAGCGCGTGGCGGGCGCCTACACGCCGGACTCGGTCTGGCGCAACAGGTCCGAGTTTGTCCGCGGCACCGACGAGATCGTCGCGTTCCTGACGAAGAAGTGGGAGCGCGAGCACGAGTACGTGCTCCGCAAGTCGCTCTGGGCGTTCGGCGACAGCCGCATCGCCGTGCGCTTCCAGTACGAGTGGCACGACGACGAGGGCCAGTGGTGGCGCAGCTACGGCAACGAGAACTGGGAGTTCGCCGAGTCCGGCCTGATGTCGCGGCGTGAGGCGAGCATCAACGACGTGCGGATCCTGGAGTCCGAGCGCCGCATCGACCCCTCGTCGACCTACGAGATCCCGACGGAGTGACCGCGATGCACGTCGAGGCGTTGTGGCGCTACCCGGTGAAGTCGCTGGGCGGCGAACCGTTGCGGGAAGCGGAGTTCACCTCCGACGGTGTGGCGGGCGACCGGCTCGTGCACGTCCAGGGCCCGCGCGGCGTGCTCACCGGGCGCACCCGGTACGGCCTGCTCACCATCCCCGCGTCCACAGGTCCCGACGGACCCCTCGTGGACGGACATCCGTGGGACAGCTGGGAAGCCCACGCACTGGTGCTCCCGCACGGCGGCCGGCTGACCCGGTACACCGGCCCGGAGCGGTTCGACGTGCTCAACGTCCTCGTGGCCACGGACGGTCAGGTCGAGGCGGCCGGCGTGGACGTGCGGCGGTTGCGGCCCAACATCCTCATCGGCGGCGTCGAACCCGGCGAGGAGGAGGGCTGGCCAGGACACGCGCTCGTGGTCGGCGACGTGGTGATCGGGATGTTCCAGCAGCGGGGCCGGTGCGTGGTCACGACGATCGATCCCGACACCGGGGCGCAGGACCTGGACGTGCACCGGCGGATCCGGCACGAGTTCGGCGGCGTGCTGTGCCTGGACAGCTGGGTGATCCAGCCGGGCGTGGTGCGCATCGGTGACGCGGTCGAGGTGGTGCCGACCGACGAGCTCCCCCACCACATCGGCGGGTGGATCGTCGGCCGGCCCTACGCCGTCTGAGGCTCGGATCAGCCGAGGTCCACCCAGCCGCTCCAGCCGCCTCCGGACGTCCAGTACTTCTGGTAGAGGCGTCCGTCGTTCGCCCCGGTCACGAAAACGTCGATCCGCCCGCCACCGGTCGTCCAGGTGATGCTGGGCGCACTACCGATACCCGCGGCGGGTGCGGCAAAGCCGAACCAGCCCTGCCAACCGGAACCACTCGTCCAGTACTTCTGATAAAGCCGGCCATCAGTACCGATGCCGAACACATCGATACGCCCGCCATTGTTCGTCCACGACGCCGACGGCGCGGAAATCAGGACCCCACCGAGGTCCACCCAGCCACTCCAGCCAGCACTGGCGGTCCAATATTTCTGGTACAGATGACCGTCGCTCGACCCGCGCACGAAAACGTCGATCCGCCCGCCGCCAGTCGTCCAGGTGATGCTCGGCGCACTACCGATACCCGCGGGAGGTGCGGCAAACCCGAACCAGCCCTGCCAACCAGAACCACTCGTCCAGTACTTCTGATAAAGCCGACCGTCAGTACCGATGCCGAACACATCGATACGTCCACCGTTGCTGGTCCACGACGCCGACGGCGCCGAGATGAGGGTGCCGCCGAGGTCCACCCAGCCGCTCCACCCGGACCCGGCGGTCCAGTACTTCTGGTACAGGTGACCATCGCTCGACCCGGTCACGAAGACGTCGATGCGCCCGCCACCGCTGGTCCAGGTGGCACTGGGGGCGCTACCGATCCCCGCGGCGGGCGGGGCGAAGGCGAACCGGCCCTGCCAACCGGACCCGCTCGTCCAGTACCGCTGGTAGAGCCAGCCATCGGAACCGACCTCGAAAACGTCGATGCGCCCGCCGTTGCTGGTCCACGACGCCGACGGCGCCGTGACCCCGGCCAGCGGGGCGTTCGACAGCAACTGCCCGCTTCGTTGCCCTTCTGCCGCCGAGGCCGGTTGGGCGACCAGGACACCAGATAGGAGCAACAACGCCACAAGAAGACGAACCGGAATACGACCTGTTTGTCTCAGCCTGTTCTTCGCAGTCATTTGCGCCTTTTCCACAGGAAATGGACAGGGATGCACATTTCCGGTCGCGGGCGCGCTCAGTTCACCGGTATACCTCCCGCGCCGGCAGCACGGTAAGAATATCGCTCAAAACCGGCGGCCGAAAACGACCGTATGGCCCCATTCGACTGCGCTTACCGCTAGATGTTCCTGCGGTACTGGCCGCCCACCTCGAAGAACGCCTCGGTGATCTGGCCCAGCGTGCACACGCGCGCGGCGTCCATCAGCACGGCGAAGACGTTCTCGTTCGTCTGCGCGACCTCACGCAGCCGGGCGAGCGCCTTCTGGGCCTCGTCGCGGTGCGCCGCCTGGTACGCCCGCGTGCGGTCGACCTGCGACTGCTTCTCCTCCTCGGTGGCGCGCGCGAGCTCGATCTTCACGACCTCGCGCTCACCGCCCTCGGGCAGGAAGGTGTTGACGCCGATCAACGGCAGCGAGCCGTCGTGCTTGCGCTGTTCGTAGAGCATCGACTCGTCCTGGATGCGGCCGCGCTGGTAGCCGGTCTCCATCGCGCCGAGCACGCCGCCGCGTTCGGAGATTCGGTCGAACTCCATCAGCACGGCCTCTTCGACGAGGTCGGTCAGCTCGTCGATGACGAACGAGCCCTGCAGCGGGTTCTCGTTCGCGGACAGGCCCCACTCCTTGTTGATGATCATCTGGATGGCCATCGCACGGCGGACGGACGACTCGGTGGGAGTGGTGATCGCCTCGTCATAGGCGTTGGTGTGCAAGGAGTTGCAGTTGTCGTACAGCGCACACAACGCCTGGAGCGTGGTGCGGATGTCGTTGAAGTCCATCTCCTGCGCGTGCAGCGAACGGCCGGACGTCTGCACGTGGTACTTGAACTTCTGCGAGCGTTCCGCAGCGCCGTAGCGGTCGCGCATGGCCACGGCCCAGATCCGCCGCGCCACCCGGCCGATGACGCTGTACTCGGCGTCCATGCCGTTGGAGAAGAAGAAGCTCAGGTTCGGCGCGAAGTCGTCGATGTTCATGCCGCGCGCCAGGTACGACTCGACGTAG
The DNA here is from genome assembly GCF_011067745.1 of Lentzea alba. Classification (GTDB taxonomy): domain Bacteria; phylum Actinomycetota; class Actinomycetes; order Mycobacteriales; family Pseudonocardiaceae; genus Lentzea; species Lentzea alba. The sequence continues at coordinate 147,821 of NZ_JAAMPJ010000003.1, read as the reverse complement.
GTGAAGCCGTTGGCGAGCGTGAAGGCGAGCTGGCTGATGGGGTTCGCGCCGGCCTCGGCGATGTGGTAGCCGGAGATCGACACCGAGTAGAAGTTGCGCACCTGCTGCTGGATGAACCACTCCTGGATGTCCGCCATCATGCGCAACGAGAACTCCGTGGAGAAGATGCAGGTGTTCTGGCCCTGGTCCTCCTTGAGGATGTCCGCCTGCACGGTGCCGCGGACGTTGGCCAGTGCGAAGGCCTTGATCCGGGCGTGCTCCTCGGCAGTGGGCTCGCGGCCCTCCTTCTCCGTGAACACGGCGACCTGCTGGTCGATCACGGTGTTCAGGAAGTAGGCGAGGATCGTCGGCGCGGGACCGTTGATCGTCATCGACACGGACGTGGTCGGCGCGACCAGGTCGAAGCCGTCGTACAGCGCCTTCATGTCGTCGAGCGACGCGATCGAGACGCCGGAGGTGCCGATCTTGCCGTAGACGTCCGGCGGGGTGTCGGGGTCGCGGCCGTAGAGCGTCACCGAGTCGAACGCGGTCGACAGGCGGGTGGCCGGGTTGCCCTGGGACAGGTACTTGAAGCGGCGGTTGGTGCGGAACGCGTCACCCTCGCCGGCGAACATGCGCGCCGGGTCCTCGCCCTCGCGCTTGAACGGGAAGACCCCGGCCGTGTACGGGAAGAAGCCCGGCAGGTTCTCCTTGCGCAGGAACCGCAGCAGCGAGCCCTCGTCGTCGTAGCGGGGCAGGCTGACCCGGCGGACCTGGTTGCCGGACAACGTCTCCCGCGTCAGCTTGGTGTGGATCTCCTTGTCCCGCACCTTGAACACGAGCTCGTCGCCGGAGTACTGCTCGCGGACCTCCGGCCACGTCCTGAGCAGGTCCGCGGTCTCGCGGTCGACCTTGCGCCCGGCCTCGTCCACCAGCTCGGCGATGTCCGAGACGGCCTTTCCGGCTGCTTCCAACGCCTTCTGCGCACCGGTGAGCTGCGTGTGCGCGCGGACGGCTTCGACCTGCTCGTCGGTCTTGCTGTGGTAACCGCGCACGGTGTCGGCGATGTCAGACAGGTAGCGCGCGCGAGAAGCGGGCACGACCGTTGAAGCCGAAGTCGACGTCTTGCCGTTGACCGTCGCGAGAGAGCCTTCCTGCACGGCCAGACCGTGCTCGACGAGGCCGTCACGGAGGAACTGGTAGAGCGCGGTGACGCCGTCGTCGTTGAACGTCGCGGCGGACGTGCCGTAGACCGGCATGTCCTCCCACTTCACGCCGAACGCCTCGCGGTTGCGCACCATCTGACGCGCCACGTCGCGCCGTGCGTCCTCGGCACCGCGACGCTCGAACTTGTTGATGGCCACCGCGTCGGCGTAGTCGAGCATGTCGATCTTCTCCAGCTGCGACGCGGCGCCGAACTCCGGCGTCATCACGTACAGCGAGAAGTCGACGAACGGCACGATGGCCGCGTCGCCCTGACCGATACCGGGCGTCTCGACGATGACGAGATCCGCACCGGACGCCTTGCACGCCACGATGGCCTGCTCCAGGCCGTCAGGGATCTCACTGCCCGCACGGCGCGTGGCCAGCGAACGGAAGAACACGCGGTCGCCGTCGAGGCAGTTCATCCGGATCCGGTCGCCGAGCAGCGCGCCACCACCACGGCGACGCGTCGGGTCGACGGCGAGCACGGCGATGCGCAGCTTGTCCTGCTGGTCGAGCCGGAAACGGCGGACCAGTTCGTCGGTGAGCGACGACTTGCCCGAACCACCGGTGCCGGTGATGCCGAGGACCGGCACCTTGCGGGTGGTCTCCAGGGTCTGCGCGGTCCCGGCCTCGATGTGCGTGATCGCGCGCGCGAGCGCCTCGTCCGCGCCCGTCAGCAACGCGTCGTGGCTGAACGGCTCGGTGAGCGCGTGGTCGCACTCCTCGATCATCAGGTTGATCATGCGAGCCAGGCCGAGCGTCTGCCCGTCCTGCGGCGAGAAGATCCGCGCGACGCCGCGCGAGTGCAGCAGCTCGATCTCCTCGGGGACGATGACGCCGCCACCGCCGCCGTAGACGCGGATGTGCCCGGCACCGCGCTCGCCCAGCAGTTCGACCAGGTAGGAGAAGTACTCGACGTGCCCGCCCTGGTACGCGCTGATGGCGATGCCCTGCGCGTCCTCCTGGATCGCGGCGTTGACGACCTCCGCCACCGACCGGTTGTGACCGAGGTGGATGACCTCGGCACCCTGCGACTGCAGGATCCGGCGCATGATGTTGATCGCCGCGTCGTGGCCGTCGAACAGGCTGGACGCGGTCACAAAGCGCACCGGGTTCGCCGGCTTGTGCAGTGAGATCGCCATGAGAATAGTTTGACTTCCTACTATTGGACGTGCAACTGAGGGTGGCCCAGGTCTCTGTATCGAGCAGGAACGCGCCTGCCGAGATTCGGCCACCGGGGTGGAGCCGCGGTCGACCGCGACCCCAACCCCGGCTCACACCCGTCAACGCCCCTTGAGCACGCCGATCAGGCTCGTGAGGCTGTTCTGGCCGTGACCGGCCGCCTCACCCCGGCGAAAAACCTCCAGAACGGCCGCGGGCAGCGTGCCGTCCACCCCGGCCGCTTCGGTGGTGCGCAGCACGTGCTCGACGCTCGCCACACCCATGGAGATCCGATCGACGTCGCCCTCGTGGTTTCCCGCGGCGATGCGCGGCGCGTAGAACTCCAGGAAGTAGCGCAGGTCCATGGACCGCACCGCGCGCGGCAGGAAGTCCTCGGCGGAGATCCCGTTGGCCTCCGCGACCGCCTGGCCGTGCAGATAACCGGCCAGCGCCGTCCAGAACATGTCGATCCCGATCTGGTAGTACAGCGGCGCCAGCCCCTGGTCCGCACCGAGGTAGTCGATCCCGGTCAACACCTCGAGAGCGGACCGGTGCGTCTCGATCACGTGCTCGGGACCGCTGTAGTACGTCACCGCCTCCGGCGTGCCGATGCCGGGAGGCGGCACCTGGACGCCACCGGCGATCTGGACGGCCCCGCGCTCAGCCAGCCACTCCGCCTGCCGGCGGGCTCGGTCCGGCGTGTCGGAGGTGAGGTTGACCAGCACACGTCCGGCCAGCACGGCCTCCGGTACCTGGGCCAGGACGGCGTCCACCGCGTCGTAGTCGATCAAGCTGAGCACCACCAGCTCGGCGGCTGAGAGCGCCGCCTCGACCGATGCCGCCCTCCTCGCGCCCCGCGCCACCAGGTCGTCCGCCCTGGCCGCCGTGCGGTTCCACACGGTCACCTCGTAGCCCGCCGCGAGATAGGCACCGGCCATGGCCTGCCCCATCGGTCCGAGCCCGATCACGGTCACCGACTTCATCACAACCCCCTAGAACGAACGCTCTATTTAGTCGAGACGCTAGCAGTTCTAGAACGAACGCTCTACCCAGTAGGCTGATCGTCATGCGCAGCCAGCACGAGTTCGGCACGAGGGAGCGGATCGTCCGGACGACCTCACGCCTGATCCAGCGGCAGGGGTACGAGGCAACGGGCCTCAAGCAGATCTCTCAGGAGGCCGAGGCCACGCTGGGCTCGGTGTACCACTTCTTCCCCGGCGGCAAGCGGGAGCTCGCGGTCGAGGCGATCGGCCACGGGGAGCGGGAGTTCACCGAGTTCCTGCAGGCCGCGTTCGACCGGGAGGACGATCCGGCCGCGGCCATGGTGGCCTGCGCCCGCGACCTCGCCACCGGGCTGCGCGAGTCGGACTGGCTGGACGGCTGTCCCGTCACCACCGCGGCACTGGAGAGCGCGGGCCGGGTCCCCGAGATCCAGCAGGCCGCGGAGAGCGCCTACGAGAACTGGCGCGCGCTGGTCCGCGCCAAGCTCGCACGTGCGGGATTCGCCGAGGACGTGGCGCACGACCTCGCCCACAGCGTGATCAACATGCTGGAGGGCGCGGAACTGTCGGCACAGGTCTCCCAGAGCACGGCCCCGCTGGAGATCGCCGGCCGGCATCTCGCGGTGCTCGTCAACGCCTACCGCGCACGTCATCAGGTGGCAACATCTGACTCATGACTCAACGCGTCGCGGTGACCGGAGGCAGCGGCAAGCTCGGGCGAGCTGTCGTGGCCGACCTGCTGGAGCACGGCTGGGAGGTCCACACCCTCGACCAGGCCGCTCCCCCGGCGGCTCAGGGCGGCGACTTCACCCGCGTCGACCTGACCGACTACGGCCAGGTCGTGGAGGCGATCAGCGGTATCGACGACAGGTACGCCGGGCTGGACGCCGTGGTGCACCTGGCGGCGATTCCAGGTCCGGGCGTGGCACCGAACGCGCGCACGTTCCACAACAACGTGACGAGCACGTACAACGTGTTTGCCGCGGCACGGCTGGCAGGCGTGCGCAACGTCGTGTGGGCGTCCAGCGAAACGGTGCTCGGTCTGCCGTTCGACACTCCCCCGCCGTACATCCCCATCGACGAGGAGTACGCGGGGCGCCCGGAGACGTCGTACTCCCTCGGCAAACTGGTCGACGAGACGCTCGCCCAGCAGTTCTGCCGGTGGGAGCCGGAGATGAAGATCATCGGGCTGCGGTTCTCGAACGTCATGGAGCCGCACGACTACGAACGCTTCCCGTTCGACGCCGACCCTCTCTCGCGCAAGTGGAACCTCTGGTCGTACATCGACGCGCGTGACGGTGCTCAGGCCGTGCGAAAGGCTTTGGCGCACGACGCGACGGGCTTCGACGTGTTCATCATCGCCAACGCGGACACCTGCATGACGACGCCGAACGACGAGTTGGTCGCGAAGGTCTACCCCGGCGTGCCGCTCAAGCGAGAGTTTGGTCCGCACGAGACTCTGCTGTCGATTGAGAAGGCACGACGGGTGCTGGGGTTCGAGCCCGCGCACACCTGGCGGTCGTGACCTCCCTGGCGAGCCCGAACAGCTCGTCGGCCGCCCGCGCCCTCGGTTTCACCTGCCGCAGGTGGTTGAGGGCGCGGGCGAGCAGCAGTTCGGCCTGCTGCTCGCACCACTTTCGCCCGCCCGCCTGCTCGACCAGGTCGGCCAGCTCGCGGGGTTCGGCCGCCACGCCGTAGACGTCGGTGCCGGCGTCGATCGCGGCCAAGACCGGCAGGGTGCGGCGGCGGTGCGCGAGATCGTCGTAGAGCGGCCGGCCGCTGACAGTGGCGCCACCCCAGATGGCCTCCACGTCGTCCACGTGCTTGCGCGCCAGGCCGACGTCGTCGCCGAACTCCCTGAAGTGCTCGGCCTGGCTCCTGCTCGCACCGGCGGCCAGCGCTCCCAGCTCGCACGCGCACGCCGTCAGCGCGGAGTGCTTCGCCGCCGCCACGCCGAGATGTTCCGCCATGTCCACGTCGTCCCGTTCGCCCATCTCGATTTCCTGGACATAACCGTCCACAACGGACAGCAGGGCGACGTTGAGGATCATCACCTCGGGCTTGGTGAGCCGCGCGAAAGCGAGCGACAGCAGCGCGTCGGCCGCGGAGACGGCCCGGTCGTCACCGAACTCCACCCACGCGCTCGGCTGGTGGCCGCGGCTCACCGCGCGGGCCATCAGGTCCGCGTGCAGCTGTTCGTGCTGGTGAGCGAACTCCAGCGCGACGGCGACCCGGACCGCTGCGGCCGAGTCGCCGATCGTCTCGGCCGACAGCAACACCAGCGCGGCCGTGGTGAAGTCGGACTGCCCGTACTCGACCACCTCGCGGGTTTCGTCCGGGAGATCGGCCAGCGCGGCGCGCAGCAACGGCTCGACCGCGGCACGAGTTCGCTCCAGCACGTCCTGCGGCGGCGCGACCACGTCGATGCTCGTCATGCGCATTCCTCTCAAAACCTGGGAAATGACGCTAAACCCACCGTTCGGTGCGCAAACACCGTTGCCACTGACGTGTTAAAGACGGGCACGATCCGGCGAGCGGGACTACGTTGAAGTTGAACGGGTTGTCGTCACCGTCACCCGACCGAGACCGTCGTTTTTCTTGAGGGGCTTACCTTGCGCTACACCAAGCTCGCCGGCATGGACGTGTCCGAGATCTGTCTCGGCATGATGAGCTACGGAGATCCGTCGCGGGGCGGCCACCCGTGGTCGTTGCCGGAGGAGGACTCCCGGACGTTCATCAAGGCCGCGCTCGACGCCGGCATCAACTTCTTCGACACCGCCAACGTCTACTCCGCCGGTTCCTCGGAGGAGATCACCGGTGGTGCGCTGCGGGAGTTCGCCCGCCGCGACGAGATCGTGCTCGCCACCAAGGTGCACGGCCGCATGCACCAGGGCTCGAACGGCGCGGGCCTGTCCCGCAAGGCCATCTTCGCCGAGATCGACAACTCCCTGCGCCGCCTGGGCACGGACTACGTGGACCTGTACCAGATCCACCGCTTCGACCCGAACGTCCCGTTGGAGGAGACGCTCGAAGCGCTGCACGACGTGGTGAAGTCCGGCAAGGCGCGCTACATCGGCGCGTCGTCCATGTACGCGTGGCAGTTCGCCAAGGCGTTGTTCACGCAACGGCAGAACGGCTGGACGCGGTTCGTGTCCATGCAGAACCACTACAACCTCCTCTACCGCGAGGAGGAGCGCGAGATGCTGCCGCTGTGCGCGGACCAGGGCGTCGCCGTGATCCCCTGGAGCCCGCTCGCCCGCGGCCGTCTGACCCGCGACTGGGACGCCGTCACCGCCCGCACTGAGACCGACGAGTTCGGGTCCACTCTGTACACCGACTCCGACCGCGTGATCGTCGAGCAGGTCGCCGCCGTGGCTGCCGCTCGTGGCGTGTCCCGCGCCCAGGTGGCGTTGGCGTGGCTGCACCGGAACCCGGTCGTGACGGCCCCGATCGTCGGCGTGACCAAGCCCGCGCAGCTCGACGACGCGGTGGCGTCGCTGGAGGTGTCGCTCACGGACGACGAGGTGCGGCTGCTGGAGGAAGCCTATGTGCCGCACCGCATCGCGGGACATTCCTGATCAGTTGACCTCGAGGTACCCGATCCGATGACCAGCAGGAGGACAGCGACTCCGATCTTCGGTCAACACTGAAACTATCGAGTGCGCCACAACAGTGGTTGTTTTCGCCGCAGACGCGGACATAGACTGCCGTCCGTGCCGAATCTGCGGATCAGCGAGGCCGCCGCGCTGCTCGGGGTCAGTGACGACACCCTGCGCCGGTGGATAGATCAGGGACGCCTGGAGTCCGTTGTGCTCGACAACGGGCGCAAGGGGGTCAGCGGGACGGCGCTCGCCGCGTTCGCCCAGACCATGACGGACATCGCCGAGCCCGGCGTGACGGTGGCGGCGTCGGCCCGCAACCGGATGAAGGGCATCGTCACCCGTGTCGTCAAGGACGGGGTCATGGCCCAGGTCGACATGCAGGCGGGGCCGTTCCGCATCACGTCGCTGATGAGCCGCGAGTCGGCCGACGAGCTCGGCCTCGAGGTGGGCAGCGTCGCCGTCGCCTCCATCAAGTCCACCCACGTCGTCGTCGAGATCCCGGAGTCCTGATGGTGAAGCGGATCGTGGCGGTGGCGGCACTCCTGCTGGCCGGCTGCGGATCGACCACGGCAAGCCCCACGACCGGCGTGAACGGGGAGATCACGGTGTTCGCGGCCGCGTCGCTCACCGAGTCGTTCACCGAGCTGGGCAAGGAGTTCGAGGCCGCGCATCCCGGCACGAAGGTCACGTTCAACTTCGCGGGCAGCTCGGCGCTCGCACAGCAGATCAACAAGGGCGCGCCGGCCGACGTGTTCGCGTCCGCCGCGCCGGCGAACATGAAGCAGGTGACCGACACCGGGGCGATCACCGCGACGCCGGCGACGTTCGCGAAGAACACGCTGCAGATCGCGGTGCCCGAGGGCAACCCCGGCAAGGTCACCGGACTGGCGGACTTCGCCAAGGCGGACCTGAAGATCGCGTTGTGCGCGGAGCAGGTGCCGTGCGGTGCCGCGGCGAAGAAGGTGTTCGAGGCCGCCAAGATCACCGCCGCGCCGGACACGCTGGAGCAGGACGTCAAGGCCGTGCTCACCAAGGTGTCGCTGGGTGAGGTCGACGCGGCGCTCGTCTACCGCACGGACGTGAAGGCCAACGACAAGGTCGAGGGTGTGGACTTCGCGGAGGCGGACAAGGCGGTCAACGACTACCCGATCGCGCTGATCGCCAAGGCGCCCAACGCGGCTGCTGCCCAGGCTTTCGTCGACTACGTGCTGTCCGGCGAGGGCCGGAAGGTGCTGACCGAAGCCGGTTTCGCGGCGCCGTGAGGTCGAGGCTGCCGGTCGTCCTGGTCCTGCCCGCGGTCATCGGGCTGGCCTTCCTGCTCGTACCGCTGGCGGGCCTGCTCGTCGAGGCACCCTGGGCGACCCTGCCGGCTCAGCTCTTCAGCGCGGAGGTCGGGCAGGCGCTGCGGCTGTCGTTGCTCTGCGCCTCGCTCGCCACGATCGTCTGCCTCGTCCTCGGCGTACCGCTCGCGTGGTTGCTCGCGCGCAGCGACCTGCCGGGGCGGGGCCTGCTGCGCGCACTCGTCACCGTGCCACTGGTGCTGCCGCCGGTGGTGGGCGGGGTCGCGTTGCTGCTGGTGCTCGGGCGGCGCGGGTTGGTCGGCCAGTACCTCGACCAGTGGTTCGGCGTCTCGCTTCCCTTCACCACGGCGGGAGTCGTGCTGGCCGAGGCGTTCGTCGCGATGCCGTTCCTGGTCATCTCGGTCGAGGGCGCGTTCAGGGCGGCCGATCCGCGGTACGAGGAAGCCGCCGCGACGCTCGGCGCCTCGCGGTGGCTCACGTTCCGCCGGGTGACGCTGCCCAGCGTCATGCCGGGCGTCGTCGCGGGAACCGTGCTGTGCTGGGCCCGCGCGCTCGGCGAGTTCGGTGCGACGATCACGTTCGCCGGCAACTTTCCCGGCAAGACGACGACCATGCCCCTCGCCGTGTACCTGGCGCTGGAGACCGACCCGGACGCGGCGATCGTGCTCAGCATCGTGTTGTTGCTGGTGTCCGTCGCGGTGCTGGCGGGCTTGCGGGACAGGTGGATCCGCGCATGACCCTGCACGCCGAACTCCGCGTCCACCGGGCCGGCTTCGCGCTCGAACTGGACCTCGCCATCGAGCCGGGCGAGGTCGTGGCGTTGCTCGGCCCGAACGGTGCCGGCAAGACCACCGCCCTGCGCGCCCTCGCCGGACTCCTGCCAGGGAGCCACATCCGCACCGAAGAGTCCACTTGGGACAAGCTGCCCGCCGAGAAACGGCCCATCGGCGTGGTTTTCCAGGACTACCTGCTCTTCGCGACCATGAGCGCACTCGACAACGTCGCGTTCGGCCTGCGCGCCCGCGGTACGCGCAAGGCCGAGGCCAACGAGATCGCGCGGCACTGGCTAGCCCAGGTCGGGCTCGCCGAGTTCGCGAAGGCCAAACCCCGCACGCTGTCCGGCGGCCAGGCCCAGCGCGTCGCCCTCGCCCGCGCCCTGGCCACCTCACCCGAACTGTTGCTGCTCGACGAACCCCTCGCCGCCCTGGACGCCAGTACCCGCCTGCGCGTGCGCTCCGACCTCGGCCGGCACCTCCAGCACTACCCGGGCCACACGCTGCTGGTCACGCACGACCCGTTGGACGCGATGGTGCTCGCCGACCGGATCGTCATCCTCGAGGACGGCCGCGTGGTCCAGCAGGGCACGCCGCGCGAGGTCGTCCGGCAGCCGCGCACCGACTACGTCGCCCACCTCGTCGGTCTCAACTTCTACCGGGGCGTGGCGGAAGGCACCGAGGTACGGCTCGACGACGGCGGCACGCTCACCATCGCGGAACCCGCGCAAGGCCCGGTGCACGTGGTGTTCCCGCCGTCCGCGGTGAGCCTCTACCCGGACAAGCCCGCCGGTAGTCCGCGAAACACCTGGCAGGCCATCGTTTCCGGGATCGAGCAGCACGCGCACACCACCCGCGTCGATCTCGCGGGCAACCCCGCCGTGCTCGCCGACATCACCACAGCGACAGTCGCCGAGCTGCGGCTGCAGCCCGGCGACACGTTGTGGGTTTCCCTCAAAGCAACGGAGATCCACACCTACCCGAGGTAGGTCACACGAAGGCGCTCTGCCCGGTGATCGCCTTGCCGACGATCAGCGTGTTCATCTCGCGGGTGCCCTCGAAGGAGTAGATCGCCTCGGCGTCGGCGAAGAACCGGGCCACGTCGTAACCGAGCACGATGCCGTTGCCACCGAAGATCTCCCGCGCCCAGCCGACGACCTCGCGCATCCGGGACGTGACGAACGCCTTTGCCAGCGACGAGTGCTCGTCCTGGAAGATCCCCGCGTCCTGCAACTTCGCCAGCTGCACGAGCATGCCCCAGGAGGCGGTGATGTTGCCGAGCGACTTCACCAGCAGGTCCTGCACCATCTGGAACCGGGCGATGGGGCGGCCGAACTGCTTGCGCTCCTGGGCGTAGGCCAGCGCGAGCTCGTAGGCGCCGATCATCACACCGAGCGCCTGCCAGGCGACGCCGCCACGGGTCGCGCGCAGGATCTCGGCCACGTCGCGGAACGAGTTGATGCGCTGCAACCGGTTCGCCTCCGGCACGCGGACGTCGGTCAGGGTGATCTCGGCGTTCTCCACGATCCGGAACGCGATCTTGCCCTCGATCTTCTCCGCGACGAAGCCGGGCGTGCCCTTCTCGACCACGAACCCCTTGACGTGGTTGTCGTCCAGGTCGCGGGCCCACACGATCACGTAGTCGGCGAACGTGGCGTTGCCGATCCACTTCTTGGCGCCGTTGAGGATCCAGGTGTCGCCGTCGCGCTGCGCCGTGGTGCGCATGCCGCCGGCCACGTCGGAGCCGCCGAGCGGTTCGGTCATCGCGAACGCGCCGATCTTGTCCATCGCGGCCATGGCCGGCAGCCAGCGGTCGCGCTGCTCCTGGTCACCGCCCGCGTAGATCGAGTACATCGCGAGTCCGTTGTGGACGCCGAAGAACGTGGCGACGGAGGCGTCGGTACGGCTGAGCTCCATGGCCAGCATGCCGGTGAGCAGGTTGCTGACGGCTTCGGGGTGCTCGCCGTAACCCTCGTACGACAACGCGGTGAGGCCGGCGCCGCGGAACTTGCCGATCAGCGCGGGAGGGAACTCGCCACGCGCCCAGTACTCGTTGACCATCGGCTTGATCTCGGTGGTCATGAACTCGCGGGCGCTCAGCAGGATCTTGCGCTCTTCGTCGCTGAGCAGCGCCTCGTAGTTGTAGAAGTCGGCGGTCAGCTGGTCTTCAAGTCGTTCCATGATCAGTTCTCCTCCAATGCCGTCAGAACGGCGAGCTGCTTGCGGTCGCGCGCCTCGGCCAGCGCCGAGTACGTGGAGGAGCCGTAAGCGTCTTCAACTGCTTCGATGAGCTTTTCGGGGTTGTCGGACGGGGTGCCGAGGGCCAGGCCCTGCATGGACTTGCCGATGTGCTCGGCGAGGTGCCGGTAGCCGCCGGGGCCACCACCGAGGTGGGCGCCGAGGAACGGCCCGACGGTCGCCCAGCGCGGGCCGAGCGAGTTCGTCACGACCGCGTCGAGGTCCGCCGGCGTCACCACGCCCTGTTCGACGAGGTAGGCGGCTTCGCGGGACAGCGCGGCCTGCAGCCGGTTGCCGACGAAACCGGGGATCTCCTTGCGTTCGACGACCGGCGTGCGGCCGACGGAACGGTAGAACTCCACCGCGCGCTGAACGGACTCCTCCGAAGTCCGCTCACCCGGCACGACCTCGACCAGCGGGATCACGTGCGGCGGGTTGAACGGGTGCCCGATCAGGATTCGCGAGCCGTCGAGGCCCTCGGCGAACGCGCTGGACGGAATCGCGGACGACGAGCTGAGCAGCAACGCGTGCGCGGGCGCTTCCCGGACCAGTTCGGCGAACAGCGTCTTCTTGAACTCCAGGTTCTCCGGACCGTTCTCCTGCACGAAGTCCGCGTCCCGCACGGCTTCCGCGACACTCCCGGCCACCTGCACGCCTGCTGGAACGACGTCCGCGAGATCCGGACGGGGATCGGTGACCCGCACGGTCATGCCGTGCGAAGCGAACAACCGGGCCCACGACAGGCCGATGACACCTGCACCAACCACTGCGACGGTATTGAACTCTTTCTTGGGGTTCATGACGCCTCCAAGTAGTTGTGCACCGGCTTGGCGGGAGCGAGCGTCAGGTCGGTGATGATGTGACTGGCGGACACGACCTCCAGCACGGGAAGGTCGGCGAGCGGCGCGAGAACGTGCTGGAACAGCTGCAACCGCGCGGGCCCGGTGTAGGCGGCCTTGACCACCACGTCGGTGATCTCCGTGCGCACGAGTTCCTGGACTCGGAGCGTTCCGTCGTAGTCGGGGATGGTCTTCAGCATGAACGTCGGAACCGTGATCTCCGCTTCGGCCTCACGGCGGTCCAGCTCGAAGTGCTTGTACCCCATGGTCGCGGTGGCCACCCGGAGCGTGCCGTAGTCCAACGTCCCGACGAGCGCGCCGTTGTCGGCGTACAGCTTCGGCGACCCCATCACCTTCGGGTAGGCGCTGACCTCGCGGCCGGACGCGGTGGCGGCGAAGCTGTCCAGGTACATCGCGTGCAGGTACTCGCCGCGTTCGCCGTCGAAGACCACCTGGATCGCCTGGCCGGCCTCGGTGTAGGGCCCGTAGCCGGTGACGTCGTTCATCTTCATGACCTCGAACCGGACGAGCGGCTCGTCGATCTCCAACGGCGCCGGGACGACGGCCCGCAGCGCATCGGGATCCGTGCGGTACACGATGTTCAGGTACTCGCGGTCGTGGAACCGGGGCTGCACCGCCGGAAACGCGGGAGCGGTCAGGGGCGTGACTCCGAGTGCCATGTCAGCGCCCCGTCCACTGTGGAGCGCGGCGCTCGGCGAACGCGGTCATGCCCTCGCGAACGTCCGCGGACGTCATCAGCTTGGCGATCTCGGTGCGTTGCGCCGCCCAACGGTCGGACGCACGCACCACGTTCTTCACGGCGGCCAACGCCAACGGGGCGTTCAGAGCGATCTGCTCGGCCAGCTGCAACGCGACCGCGGCGGTCTCACCGGCGGGCACGACCCGGTTCGCCAGGCCCAGCGACCCGGCGCGGATGCCGTTGATCGGCTCGCCGGTCAGCAGGATCTCCATCGCAAGGTGGTGCGGGATCCGTTCCGGCAGGCGGACGACTCCCCCGCCGGCGGCGATCAGGCCGCGCTTCACCTCGGGCAGCCCGAACTTCGCGTTCTCGGCGGCGACGATCAGGTCGCAGCCCAGGGCCAGCTCGAACCCGCCGCCCATCGCGAACCCCTCGACAGCGGCGATCAGCGGTTTGGTCAGCTCGGCCTCGGTGAGCCCGCCGAACCCGCGGCCGGGGATCTCCGGCGACTCGCCCTTCAGCGCGGCCTTCAGGTCCATTCCGGCGCTGAACGTGCCACCTGCCCCGGTGAGCACGCCTGCCCACAGTTCCGGGGTGGCCTCCAACTCGTCCAGTGCGGCGGACAGCTCGGCCGCGGTGGCCGCGTCGACGGCGTTGCGGGCTTCCGGCCGGTCGATCGTGATCAGCAATGCCGAGCCGACTCGCTCGGTGCGCACAACAGTCATCTCAGACTCCGATCTCGGCGAGCACTTCAGCGGTGTCCTGGCCGGGCAGCGGGGCCAGCCGGCGGACGGTGGCGGGCGTGGCGGAGAACCTGACCGGGATGCCGATCGAGCGGACGGCGCCCTCGGTGGGGTGCTGCACGACGTCGAGCAGGTGGCCGTCGCGGACGTAGGAGTCCTCGTGCGCCTTGTCGAGCTCCAGCACCGGCCCGAACGGGATGCTGTGCTTCGCGCACACCTCGGCCCACTCCTCGGTGGTCAGCGCGGACGCGCACGCGTCGACGAGGCCCATCAGGTCGTCGCTGTCACCGGGATCGATGCGCTCACCCGTGACGCGCGGGTCGTCGACCAGGTCGGGACGCCCGGCGGCGGCGAAGAAGTCGCGGAAGTTCTGCGGGTTGTAGGGCACGACGCAGGCGAGGCCGTCCTTGGTGTGCACGGCGTGGTGGCCTTTGGCCATCGACAGGTTGAAGCCAGTCGGTCCCTCCTCCGGCACGAACGCGTGGCCCGCGAGGTGCTCGACGAGGTTGAACGCGATCATCGTGTCCGCCATCGGGATCTCGACGCGCTGACCCTCGCCGGTGGAGTTCCGGTGCACCAGCGCGGCGAGCACGCTGTACGCGATGGTCAGCGACGACACCTTGTCGCCGATGATCGTCGGCAGGTAGACGGGCCGCCCGATGGCGCGGTTGGCGATGTCGACCAGCCCGGACGCGCCCTGGATCGTCTCGTCGTAGGCGGCGATGCCCGCGCGGTCGGAGTCGCCGCGGAAGCCCTGGGCGTGGGCGTAGATCAGGCCGGGGTTGCGCTCGGCGACGTCGGCGTAGTTGAGGCCGAGCCTGCTCAGCGCGCCCGGACGCATGTTGGTGATCAGCACGTCGGCCGTGTCGATCAGCTTGAGTGCCTTCTCGCGGTCGTCCTCGTCCTTGAGGTTGAGGGCGATGCTGCGCTTGTTCCGGTTGACGTTGAGGCTCAACGGCGTCATGCCCGGCGTGGTGCGGTAGCGGCCGTTGCGGACGGTGTCCACAGGCGACTCGATCTTGATCACGTCGGCGCCGAGGTCTCCGAGGATCTGGGCCGCGTACGGGCCCATCACCACGGTCGAGAGGTCGATCACCCGGATGCCGGTCAGCGGACCGGCGGTGATGTCCGTCATCGTTCGTCCTTTCGCACCTGCTTCGTTCTTGCACAACCGAAGCTAGTGGCGAATTCAGCGAAAGGGAACGATCATGTCGCGAACAATGGTATGACCACAGCGGTCATACCATTGTTCATTTGACGATCGGCGCGGCGAAGACTTCGCGTGCGGTCCCGATGATCTCTTCGAGGTCACCGTTCTCGCCGCGGTCGCGCCGCCACAGCAGGCCGGTGTCGAGCTGCGCGCGGAAGTCCTCGAACGGCAGCACCGCCATGTTCTCCAGCTGGTAGCCGCGCATCGCGCTGTCCTCGTCGAGCATCGACACGGAGAACCCGAGGCCGCTGGACACGATCTCCGAGGTGCCCTGATAACCGGTGTTGCTGAGCTGGATGCGCTTTCTGATGCCCAGTTCGAACAACTGCCGGTCGAGCTGTTCGAAATACGCGGGCATCAATTCCTCCGGCGCCTTCGCATACGCCAGATCGGCGAGATCAGCCAGTTTGACCGATTCGCGCCCGCGGAACTGGTCGGCCGGCACGACAGCGCCGAGGCGTTCCGTCATCACGTGCAACGTCTCAAGAGAGGCCTCCTGCACGGGCAGACGCGCCAAGCTGAGCGCGAGCTTCCCGTCCTTCACCGCCGCGACGAGATCCGCGGTCGTGCCCGGCCACCGCTTGATCTCGAACCGCGCCTCGACGCGCTCGGCCAGGACGTTGACCCGCTCGCGCAGCACCGGGTGGATGCCGGCCGGCATGCCGATGAACACCGTGGCCCGCGCGGGTGCGGTGGCCTGGTCGAGCCGCCACCTGATCGACCCGACCTGCTCCAGCACGTCCCTCGCGATCGGCAGCAACGCCGTGCCCGCCGGCGTCAGCGCCACGTGGTGGGTGCTGCGGTCGAACAGTCTCCGGCCGAGCTCGTGCTCCAGGTCCTTGATCCGCTGGCTCAGCGGCGAGGCGGCCATGTGCAGTTTCCGCGCGGCCGCCGAGAAGTTGAGCTCCTCGGCGACCGCCACGAAGTACCGGAGGTGCAGCAGTTCCACGAGATCGAGATTAGCCCGTTCGGCTCATCCTCGTTTGCAGGCGACGATCGCGGCGTTCGCCCCGGCCGAGAGCAGTGGAATCGTGGCAATGTCCCGGAAACCCGCGCCGGTGAGCCACTCCCGGTACTCCGCGCCGGTCCAGTTCTGCCCGCCGGCGGTCTCCACCAGCATGTTGACGCCCATCAGGGCGGCGATCTCCGGGCCGGTCTCGTCGTCGTCCAGCACCAGCTCGCAGATGATGACCGCGCCGCCGGAAGGCAGTGCGGCGTGACACTTCTCCAGGATCAGGCGCGAGGTCTGCTCGTCCCAGTCGTGCAGGATCATGCTGAGCAGGATCACGTCGTGCCCGGCCGGCAACTCCGGATCGGCGAGGAAGTCGCCGCTGTGCAAGGAGATCCGCTCCGTGGCCTTGGCCTTCTCCACGACGTGCGGAAGGTCGTAGACGGTCGCGCGCAGGTCCGGGTAGCGCTCGCAGAGCACGGCCGGGAACGAGCCCATCCCGCCGCCGAGGTCGAGCAGGTTCCGGTGGCGACCGAAGTCGTACGCGTCGGCGAGCGCCATCGCGGTGAACGACGAGATCGCGAACAGCGCGTCCCAGAAGTTGTCCAGCACCACCGGGTCGGAGGTCATGAACGAGGCGTGCGAGGTCGTGGGAGCGTTGGTGCGCAACGCCTCCTGCAGCTTGCCCCAGGCCGGATAGCCGACCATGTCGTTGTACCGCACGAACCCGCCGAAGTACTGTCCCTTGCCGGGCACCAGATACTCCGCCGCGACCGGGCTGTTCCGGTAGCGGTCACCTTCCTTGGTGAGGAACCCGAGCGCGGTGCAGCTGCTCAGCAGCAGCCGCAACGGACGTGGTTGCAGGCCGAGATCCGCGGCCAGCTCGGCGGAAGTGGCTTCGTCATGGCGATCGACGGCGGCGAACAGTCCTATGTCGACGGCCGCGGCCATCACCTTGAACCGCCAGTAGCCGGTCGTCAGTTCGATCACCAGGCCCGGATTCATCCGTCCAACCCCGCCAATCTGCGTGCGGCCTCCGACTCGCCCCAGCGGAACCCGATCCGGCGCGACAACTCGACGGCCTCTCCGTAGGACTCCCTCGCCCGCTCCGCCCGGCCCGCCAGCTCGTGCACGATGCCGCGGTCGAGCAGCACACCCGCCTCGATCTGCCGGTCTCCCACCGACCGCGCCAGCCGCAGCGCTTCCTCGGCCAGTTCCAGCGCCTGGTCCAGCGACCCGAGCTGGCGGTGCGCGTCGGCCATGTTCGCCAACGCGTGCAGCTCGCCGGAACGGTCACCGCACGCGCGGAACGTCGTCAGGGTGTCCTCGTAGCAGACCAGCGCGGCCGGCAGATCGCCGAGCGCCGCGTGCACAAGACCCAGGTTCGTGCGCACGTAAGCCGCGCCCTGCGAGTCGTCCAGCTCCTCGCGCAACGTCAGCGACGCCTCCAGCGAGGTCACCGCCGCGGGCAGATCGCGGCGGCGCCAGTGCACGATGCCGAGGTTGTTGAGCGTCACGGCTTCGAGCCGGCGGTCGTGCAGCTCACGGGCCAGACCGAGCGCGGCCGTCCAGTGCTGCTGGGCCTCGGCGAACTTGAACCCGCGCTCGCAGGCGGCACCGAGTTCCTTCAACGCCAGCGCTTCCGCGCGGACGTCACCCAGCGAGCGAGCGGCCTCCAGGGCCAGCGTGTTCAGGGCGGCCCAGTCCGCCACCTCCGAACGGCGGCGGAAGTACCAGGACAGACCGGCGGCGAACGCGACCGTGTCAGCCGGCGAGGCCTGCTGTGCGGCGGCGATCAGGTTGTCGCGCTCCTCGGCGAGCCACAGATCGGTCGGGTTGTCCGCCAGGGCTTCCAGGTAGTGCTTGTGCAGGCGTTCCAGTGCCAGCGACCGTTCCTCGGACGACTCGGTGCCGCGGCAGCGTTCCCGCGCGAACAGCCGCAGCAGGTCGTGCAGGGCGAAGCGGCCGGGCACCGGTTCCTCGACGAGGTGCACGTCGGCCAGTTCGGCGAGCAGCTCGTCGACGTCCGGCACGTCGGTCAGCGCCCGTGCCGCCGCGACCGCGAAGTCCGGCCCGTCCAGCAGCCCGAGCAGCCGG
Source organism: Lentzea alba (assembly GCF_011067745.1). Lineage (GTDB taxonomy): Bacteria > Actinomycetota > Actinomycetes > Mycobacteriales > Pseudonocardiaceae > Lentzea > Lentzea alba. The sequence goes on along the minus strand of NZ_JAAMPJ010000003.1, from coordinate 130,022 downwards.
AACACCCTTGCCACGGCGGGAGAACCCAGCTCGGCGTAGCTGACCTCGAAGGCCGACCGGACCGCGACGTCACCGAGCCTCAGTTCGTCGAGCCGCCGTGTCTCGTCCGCCAGCCGCGCTGCCAGCAGCGGCGCGGTCCACTGTGGACGGGCGGCGAGCCGCGCGCCCGCGATCCTCAGCGCGAGAGGCAGTCCACCGCACCAGCGCACGAGTTCGGCGCCGTCGTCGACCTTCCCGGCGACGGCTTCCAGCAGCTGGAAGGCGTCCTCCAGTGGCAGAGCGCCGAGCTTGACGTACGAGGCGCCGTCCAGCGAGGTGAGCGGACGACGTGACGTGATCAGCACGGCCGAGCCCGGCCCGGTCGGCAGCAGACGTCTGACCTGAGCCGCGGTGGCAACGTTGTCCAGCACCACGAGCAGCCTGCGCGAGGCCGTGAGCGACCGGTAGCGCAGGGCTTCCTCGTCCCCCGGCCGTTCGCCGAGCGCCCGCAGGAACTGGCTGAGGATCCGGTCCGACGCGCCGTCGGACAGGTCGGCGTAGAGCTGGCCGTCCGGGAAGCTCGCCGCGATCTCGTGCGCCGCCCGGACCGCGAGCGCGGACTTGCCGATGCCCGCCTGCCCGGTGATCACGCACACCGCGACCCGGTCCTGGCGGCGGGTCCGCGCCTTGATCAGGTTCAGCTCGCGGCCGCGTCCGGCGAAGGTGACCACGTCCGGCGGCAGCTGACGGATCGCCGACGCGCCAACGGGTTTCGCCCGCAGGATCTCCGCCTGCAGTCGGCGCAGCGACTCCCCCGGCTCGACGCCGAGCTCGTCCTGAAGCACCCGGCGGCACTCCTGATAGGCCGCCAGCGCCTCGGCCGGCCGCCCCGCGCGGTGCAGTGCGACCATCTGCTGCTCGCGCAGGCGTTCGTTCAACGGGTGCTCGCGCACCCACTCGTTGAGGTCCGCGACGATCTCGACGTGCCGCCCGAGGTCCAGCTCGGCCTCGGCGCACTCGACCCGTGCGACCAGCCGCAGCTCCTCGACCTGGGCGATGACCCCGCGCAGGAGCCCGGACGCGGCGAGGTCGGCCAGCGCGGGCCCGCGCCACAACGCGAGCGCCTCCCGGTAGCGCTGCGGCGTGCGTTCCCTGCGGGCGACGTCGAGCAGCTCGGTGAACCGGGTGAGATCCAGCTCGGCCGGATCGATCGACATCAGGTAGCCGGGCGGGCGCGACAGCAGCCGCGATCCGACGATCTTGCGCAGCTGGTAGACGTAGACCTGCAGGTTCTTGAGCGCCGTCTTGGGCGGGGCGTCGTCCCAGAGCACGCTGATCAGCCGGTCGACCGACAACACCCGCCCCGGCTGTGCGAGCAGCAGCGCGAGCACCGCCCGTTGCTTGGGCGGCCCAAGGCTCAGGCGCACGCCGTCATCGGCGTAACACTCCACCGGCCCGAGCACCCGGAACTCCACAACTCCTGATCGTAACTACCGGACGCATACCGAACACATGCCAAGCGCCCTGACGTTTGACCCATGACGAAAACCTCACTGGCTCTGGTGGTGGCGCTCGGCGCTTTGGCCGCGGCCGTGTCCCCCGCCCAGGCTGTCGAGCCCTACTCCGAGAGCCCGTCCCAGTCCCACACCGTTCGTTCGAGTCACGGCTACGACGTGGTCGTCGGTGGCGTCAAGAGAGCCACTGTCAAGGTCAGCGATCCCGCCTACACGGTCCGTTCCACGTCTTCCGCCGATGGCGCGCTGGCTGCCGTGATCTCCGACTTCGACGGCACGTCCGGTTCCGTTCTCCAGACCGTCGACCGCTACGGCAAGTCGCGTCTCGTCGCGCGCGGCGCGATCACGTCGGCTGTGTTCCACGGTTCTCGGCTGGCCTACGCCGACGGCGAGAACGTGGTGGTGGACGGGGTCTCCGCGGGCAAGCTCAAGGGGCGCGCGCCCCAGCTGCTCGGCTTCACCTCCGACGGCACCGGACTGCTGGCCGTCGAGCACCCGGACGCGGCCGACGACAGCACGTACGTGGGTTCGCTGGTGCGCTTCGACCTGAAGTCCGGCGCCGCCAAGCCGTTGGTCACGTCCGATTCCTCCGCGCTGTACCGCGACTTCAAGCTCGTGGACGTGCGTGGAGAGCGGCACGTCAGCTTCATCAAGCACAACGAGATCTACCGCTGCGGCGGCGCCGACCCGCAGTGGCTGGGCCTGGTCTCCGAGGACGGTGCCGTCCGGTCGCTGATCGGCGAGACCCGCCACCACTACCGCAGCGCGGTCTGGAGTGCCGATGGTTCTCGGGTCGCGTACGAGGTCATGGGTTGCGTGTCGGACAAGACTCTCGGGCCCGGCCAGTTCGCCGGGTTCAACGGCGTCTACGTGCAGGACCGGGCTTCGGGTGTCGCTTCGCGCGTCGTCGAGGGGCTGTCGTTCAACTACGCGCTCACCGGGATCGACGGTGGTGTGGCCGTCATCGGCAGCCCGGCCAAGGGCTACGTGAAAGCCGCGGGCTTGTCGGCGGCTTCGCTGGACGGTGAGGTCACCACGATGGGCCGGCTGAACCGCGCCGAGTACATCCACCAGTTGTGGGACACCCGCAACGAGTTCAACGGCAACTCCTCCTGCGGCCCGACCAGCGCGGTGATCGACCTCGTCACCTACCAGCTGCCCACCGAGTTCGGCGTCCAGGTCTCGCAGCCGTCGTCGCACTGGTCGAAGTGGGGCCGCTACATCACCGACGAGTTCACCAACCGCGGCACCACCTTCAACCGGACCATGAACGACTGGTCGCGCACCGGCAGCTGGAAGGGCGCCCACGGCTGGATCACCGGCTACTACTGCGGCGGCAACCCGGCCCGCCCCTGCGCCTCGTGGGACTCCGAGCGCGACTTCCTGGCCCGCAACGGCGCCGCCGTCCAGCAGGGCAACTTCACCCCGGCCCAGGTCCGCGCGTTCCTCGACCAGGGCAAGTTCGTCATCATGAGCGGCACCTGGGGTTCGACCGCCGGCCACCTGTCGGTCGTCATCGGGTACCACGACAACGGGTCGTTCTACGTGCACGACACCTACGGGGCGGGTACGGACGGCAGCTACGACGGGGCGAACCAGCTCTACACGTGGAACTACATCGCGCCCGTGCAGATGTGGGCGGCCTGATACCTCGACAACGAAGCAGAGATTCTAACGCGAAATTGGTTGAGCAGGGACAGCATCACTGATCCGGAGCAGCCCCACCCTGCCCGTTGGTGTGAACCTGATCGTAGGTCCTCGCCCCGGAAGTATCGTGCGAATCAGCAGCGGGTGCACCCGCCGAGGGGGCCACGAGGATGTAGCCGATGACGTTCGGGGCGAGCATACGAAGAACACGACGAATGCAGTCGAAAATCAGGTCTTCCACAATGCTGGGATCGACCGTGGAAGCCCTGCAGTCTTATGTGCTCAACGCGGGCGTCATCGGCATCGTCGAAGGATTGCTCGGCATTCTGGCGGTCGGCGGAATCCTCAGCGCCCTGCTGGGCCAGGCCGGTGTGCGCGCCGCCGCGATCGTCGCGGTGATCGTGGCCGTCCTGGGACTCTTCGTGTTGCTCGTCGCGAACAAGCTGGAATGGCGGCGCCGCACCGAGCTGGATCGGCGGCTCCTGCGCCGGTACTGCGACTTGCTGCACGAACGCTGCAACTTCACGTGGAGGATCACCGACTGGCGGCAGGTCGTGACGATCGAGGCCAACGGCGACACTCGCGACAAGATCACCTTCACCGCCGTGCCCACCTGCGACGCGCTCGACTTCCTGACGTTCTGGGAAGGTCCGAACTGGGAGTGGCCCGAGAGGTACCGGCGCAAGACCGAGGTGCACGTCCGGAGCGTGGAGCTCGAAGGTGACGGCGGCGGGACCCGGTTCGACGTCACGACCTGCTGGTTGAGCAGAGGACGCCTGAAGGTGATGGTGCACTTGAGCGAGCCCGCGCTGCGCGACACCGAGATCAGCCTGGTGGCCGAGTTCGCCTTTCCCGCGAAGTGCCTGCCCTTTGTTCAGGGAGCACCCGAGGAGTTCGTCAAGAAGTTCTCGCCGGGACCCGAGCACCTCGAGTACACGGTCGTCTTGCCACCAGGCTGCAGCGGTTACTGGGACGGCGTGGGACTGAAGTCCGGGACCGAAAGTCATTCCATTCAACGGAGCACGAACACGAGCGGTCGCGAGGAGATCAGCCTTGTGGCCGATGGGGTCAGCACCGGCGCACGAGTGGGCATGAAACTGGACATCAAGTAGACGGGAGGACTACTTGTCGTCAGCTCCGCCGCTGCCACCTTCTCCACCAAAGCCCCGCACAGTGCAACTCCCTGTTGAATTGAACAGGGCGCACGCCGCCAACGCTCCGGCCACGGAGAAATTGACAGGACAATGCGCCCGGCACCCCGTCGGGCGCCCGGCACGATCCTAGATCATTCCCGAGTCAGTCGACGAATCAGGCCACTCCATCGGTACTTGACGCTATCCGTCAAGTACTTGCTATCCTCCGTCAAGTGGCGACCACCTCGGAGCACGTGGACCTGCGCGACGACCTGACCCGGCTCGTCCGGATCCGGCTGCTCGACCCCCTCGAAATCCTCCTGCCCCAGGCCGACCTCGACGAGCTGCGCGAACAGGTCAAGATCGACGCCGAGATGTGGGCGGCCCAGCTCCTAGGCGAGGACGACGCACTGGCCAGGCAGGTGGTGATCCGCCTGATCTCCGTCCTCTACCCCGGCGACACCGCCTTCGACCCGCCCGACGAGTGGTGGGCGACGCCGCTCGGCCGCGTCACCGCGAGACGGGCCGGTCACCCCAGCAAGGAGGGCGTGTCCTTCGGGGTGGCGGGCGCGATGCTCGGCATCACGCGGCAGGGCGTTCACGACCTGGTCAGCCGCAACAAACTGCTCCGCCACCCGGAGGGCGGCGTCACGGTCGCCTCCATCCGCGCACGACTCGCCCTGAGGAGAGAACAGTGAAGCTGGCGGCACACGACCACGGCGGCGACGGGCCGCCGATCCTGCTCCTGCACGGCGCGGGCGGAGACCTGACGGCGTGGGAAACGCTTGCGCCGCAACTGAACGGGCGCGCGCTGGCGGTCGACCTGCGCGGGCACGGCGATTCGCCCGACGGGCCGTGGGAGTGGGACGCGGTACTGGACGACCTGGAGGACACAGCCGTCCACTTCGGACTCGACAACCCCGTGGTCGTCGGGCATTCACTCGGCGGCATCCTCGCCGGCATGTGGGCGCGCCGCCATCCCGACTGCCCCAAAGCGGTGAGTCTGGACGGACATCGATCCGCCACAACGGATCCCGCGAACTACGCAGGGCTCGCGCCCGAGCAGGTCGAGGCCGGTCTCGCGACGCTCAACGCCCTCTTCAGCGCTCAGCAGGAGACGATCACGCGACCCAGCCGCGAGATCACCGACGCACTGCGGAAAGCGCCGGAGTTCCTGGACGCCCTGCCGGTCTTCGCCGAGGTCAAGGTCCCGTTCCTGCTCGTGCTGGCCGCCAGGAACCTGCCCGTGCCACCGGAACTGGTGCCGTTGATGGATGCCCACCGCGCCGGACTGCGCCGCGACCTGCCGCTGCGCTGCCCGCACGTCCGCGTCCACGAGATCGACGCGTCGCACGGCATGGTCTACGAGCAGCCGGCCGAAGTCGCCGCGATCGTCAACGACTTCATCACACGGTGAAGAGCCGGTCCAGCGCCCGGCGGGCGCGCAGGGGTGCGGCGCTGTCGTGTTCGAGCTGCAGGAAGTGGTTGAGCGCCAACATGATTCCGACGATCTCGTAGATCAGCTGGTCGACGTCCGTGTCCGGCGGCAGCTCGCCGAAGCTGATCGCGCGCCGGATGTGGATGCGCAGGTCCCTGCGCCACAACGCGTTCATGCCGGCCAGCGCGTCCCGCACCCGGCCGCTGCGGCCGTCGAACTCGGTGGTCGCGGCGGTGAAGAAGCAGCCTCCGGGCAGCACTTCGCGTTCGAGGTAGGAGACCCAGGCCTCGCAGACCGCGCGGAGGTGCGGCAGCCCGGACGGTGCCTGCTTGACGCGGCCCGGCACCTCCCGCTGGAAGACCTCCGCCGCCTGGTCGACGACCGCGAGCTGCAGGGACTCCTTGGTGCCGAAATGTCCCAGCAGACCCGCCTTGCTCATGCCGAGCTCGGCGGCCAGGCGCCCGATCGTCAACCCTTCGAGCCCTTCCGCCGAGGCGATGGCGAGGCTGTGTTCGAGGATGCGCTGCCGCGTCTCGAGGGTGTCGGCAACAGATCGGCGCGGACTCACGGTGAGATCCTAACCTCTTTAGCTACCGACCGATCGGTTGCTATATTCGGCGCGTCACAGTCTCGCCGAAGGAGCTCGCCTTGTCCGGATCCCGTGTCGTCGCGCTCGGCCATCACCAGCCCGAACGCGTGCTGACCAACGCCGACCTGGAAAAGATGGTGGACACCGACGACGAGTGGATCCGTCAGCGCACGGGCATCGCGACCCGGCACATCGCGGACGACGAGTCGGTCGCCGACATGGCGACGGCGGCGGCGGCCAAGGCGCTCGCCGCGTCCGGACTGGCGCCCGGCGACATCGGCCAGGTCATCGTCGCCACCTGCTCCGCGATCGACCGCTGTCCCTCGACCGCCGCCCAGGTCGCGGGCCGGTTGAACATCCCCGGCGCGGTCTGCTTCGACCTCAACAACGCCTGCGCCGGCTTCTGCACCGCGCTCGCCACCGCCGACCACACCCTCCGCGCCGGTGCGGCGAAACACGCGCTGGTCATCGGCGCCGAGAAGATGTCCGACCTCGTCGACTGGACCGACCGCGCGAGCTGCATCCTGCTCGGCGACGGCGCGGGCGCGGCGGTGATCAGCGCCGCCGACGACGCCCAGATCGGGCCCGTCACCTGGGGTTCGGACCCGACGCGCAACAACGCCGTGCGGCTCGTCGACGAGTGGCAGCCGCGGTTCGCCCAGGAGGGCCAGGCCGTCTTCCGCTGGGCCACCAGCGAACTCCCCGCCGTCGCGACGCAGGCCTGCGAGCGCGCGGGCATCGCCACCACCGACCTCGCCGGCATCGTCACCCACCAGGCGAACCTGCGGATCATCGAGGCGATGACCCGCAAGATCAAGCTGCGCGAGGACGTGGTGATCGCGCGCGACGTCGTGGGTTCCGGCAACACCTCGGCCGCCTCGGTGCCGCTCGCACTGTCCAAAATGGTCGAACGCGGCGAGCTGCCGTCCGGTCAGCCGGTGCTGCTCTTCGCGTTCGGCGGCGGGCTTTCGTGGGCGGGCCAGGTCATCACCTGCCCGTAGCCACACGCCCGAAAACAGGCCCCAAATAGGCCGGTGTGGCGGCTCGGGAGCCCACCGAGCCGCCACACCGTTGGTGACGCACGAGAGAGAGGTTCAGGTTGCCGGCGCGGGATCGAGCGCATCGCCGCGTGACGTCATCGGTCCGCCACCTGGCCACGACAGCGACGTCGGAGTTCGCTCGTCACCGCTTGCCCTGTGCCGACAACCTGAGTCCTCCTGACCGGGTTAAGGCCTCGCACGTCCTCCGCCCGTTCGCACCATCTCCGGCCTCGAACGTGAATGCCGCCGCCGCTGCAAAGGCGGGGACATCGACGACGAGACGGACGGGGGAACCGATGATGCGTGGGCGGCGACTGGTTCGGGAACGGGGATCATGGTGGTCGGGAGAACTTCCGGGGCCTCGGCCGCGGCGGGTTCCGCCTCCGGCTGCGTCCACACCGGGACGTTCGTCTCGACCGTGTTCTGCCGGAACAGTTCCGGCGTCTCGGTGATGATCTTGCCTGGCTCTTCCAGACCCACGATGCCGACGAGCTTGCCGTTGGCGATGAAGCCGGTGAGTCCGTTCACGTCGGTGGTGTCGGTGCCGAGGACCGGCAGGCCGGCGCCCTGCACTCGCATGCCGTACTGCTCGGTCCAGAAGCGCGGGACCGGGGTGTAGGTCTTGGCGTGGTTGCGACCGACGAGCAGGTTCTCGGCGGCGGCGCGACCACCCTCGACGGCGTTGAGCCAGTGCTCGACGCGCCGCACGACGCCGTTGAAGCGCATGTTGGGCCAGCGGGCCACGTCACCGCAGGCGACGAGGTTCTCCGCGCCGACCACGTGGTTCGTGGAGTCGCACAGCACGCCGTCGGAGATGTCCAGGCCGGAACCGCGCAGCCAGTCGACGGCCGGGGCGGCGCCGACGGCCAGCACGACGCACGAGGCGAAGAAGACCTGGCCGTCCGAAAGGTGGATGCCGATGCCGCCGGGCTGACGCACCCAGTGCTTGATGCCGACGCCGGTGGCGAGCCTCACACCGTGGTGCACGTGCGCCTCGGTGATCTTCTTGCCGATCTCGTCACCGACGACACCACCCAGCAACGCGGGTGAGCGCACGATCAGGGCCACGTCGCGGCCCATGTGACGAACCGAACAGGCGAGCTCGCAGCCGATGAACCCGCCACCGATGACGGCGACGAGGCCCTGCGACTGCCGGATGTTCTTGCGGATCGCGACCGCGTCGTCCAACGTCCGCAGCACGTGCACCCGCGGGTCGTGACGAGGGGCACCGCCCATCGCCCTGGCGTCGACGCCGGTGGCGATGATCATGCCGTCGTACTTGATCTCCTCGCCGCCGGGCACCCAGACCGACTGCTTCTTCGGGTCCAGGTGCAGGGCCGGGGAGTTCATCCGCCACTCGGCGTCGAGGTCACCGGAGAACGACAACATCGAGTCGTCCGGGTGCCATTCACCGGTGATGATCTGCTTCGACAGGCACGGGCGGTGGTACGGGAGGTGCCGCTCGGCGGACAGGATCGTGATCTGCCCGTCGAAACCCATCTCCCGCAGCCGTTCCGCGGAACGAACTCCTCCGAGCCCGCCGCCGACGACCACGATCCGTTCGCTCACTTCACTCGCTCCCTGATCTCGATCGCGCGCATCGGGCACGCGCGCTGTGCCGCTCGGGCCTGGGCGAAGTGCTCCTCCGGCGGGCGGCGGTTGTAGGTCAGGCGGTTGTCTTCGATCAACTGGAAAACATCCGGCGCCTCCGCCTGGCACGTGCCGTAGCGGTGGCATTTCTCGTTGTTGACGCTCACGTCCATCGCGTCGCCCTCGCCGACACCGGGTTCCTTGCCGCGCTCGGAGTCGAGCATGCCGATGCGCATGAGCACCTCGGGCGGCAGGAAGCGGGCCAGCGCCAGGGTCGCGGTCGGGACGAGGATGGTGAGGCCGGCCAGCCAGAGAACAGACAGGTTGCTGTTCGCGATGGCGCCGAACCAGGAGTGCACCACGGTGGCGGCGACGACGATGTACGCCGTTTGGTGGAACCGCAGCCACTTGCGGTAGAAGACTTTGTGCCGCATGGAGGCCAGCACGGCGATGGCGAGCATCACCTCGAGGCCGATGATGCCGAGCGCGTGCCGGAACAGGCCACCGTCGACGAAGGGCACGACCAGCTTGATGAAGCTGAAGGTGCCGGTCTGGATCAACGTGAAGGCAAAAGCGTGGATGCTGCCGAACGCGATGGTCAGCGAGGCGAGCACCATGTGCCCGTTCTTCAGTCCTTCACGGCCGGTGAGCTTCTCGGCCCATCCGGTCGCGATCAGCACGCCCCAGGACAACGTGGCGCACATCATGACGTAAGCCAGCCTGGCGGAGATCTGGGCCATCTTCTTGACGCCCGAGTCGAACTCGGACGACTGGGCCACCAGGAGCGGAATCTGGCTGGACAACAACTCTTCCTCCGGAAAGAACTTCTCGCGGGAACCCGCCCGGTCCTTGGTGCAGGAGTGGACACTTCAGGGCCGGGCGGGTGGGAACAGGTCCGCGTTGGAGTGCCTCTGACCTTGGGACACCACCTCCGTTTCCCGTCGTGCAACGGGGTCTTGCTGAAATCACCGCACCGGTCGTCGCGGGCGGAGTACTCGGAGCAGGAGGACCGTGAGGACGGCTCCCGCGGCGGTGACCGTGAGGATCACCCACATGTTCGGCCCCTCGTCGGAGGCCAGGCTGGCGTTGATGATGCCGCCGGCGGGCTGGGGCTCAGCGAAGGACGAATCGCCTGCGAGACCCGTGCTCTCCAGCAACGTCATGTGCTTCATCACAACGTCGATGCCGGCCTGGGCGAACCCGCGGATGGTGTCGTTGCGGGTCCCTGAGCGCACCTTCGCGATGAAGGGGAAGATTTGGCCGTGCGCGGCGCGCAACCGGGCGACGAACGCCTGGTCGAACGCGTCGCCTTCGAGCGCGTTGATCTCTTCCATCCACGACTGCTGCGCAGGGTTCGGCACGTCGGGCGTGGTCAGCCCGAACCCAGCGGCCGTCTTCTTCGTCAGCGCGTCCAGCATCATGTGGTCAAGCATGATCATCTTGCCGATCTGCTTGACCCTGGCGTTGGACGCCTTGGTGGCCGTGAGCTCGCCCATGGGCATCTCCCACAGGCCTGCGAGGCGCACCCTGTTGAGCAGTTCGCGGTCGTTCGCCGTCAACGGCCCTGACGGGGTGTCCATCACTCCCCCGGTGTCCGCGGGCTGGGCTGCAGCCGTCGCGGTCAGGCCGGAGAAGAGGAACAACATCGCCAAGACGGTGGCGAGGGCTCTGGTCATCGTCTTGATGTCCTCGTTGTTCAAGGGAGTCGATAGGGGGCGTGAAGATCGAGCAGTGGGCTCAGTAGCCGGGCGCTGCCGGAGGTGCCGCAGACGTGGGTGTCTGGCCTCCGGGAGTGGGGGACGTGCTCGGCTTGCTGCTGCTCTTGTTGCTGTTGTTCTGCGCTTTGCCGCCGGTGATCTTGGCGCCGTTGGGGGCGGTGACCCACCAGGTCCCGCCCTTTCCTTGCCCCTTCATGTCACCGGCCGACTTGTCCTCGGCGTACGTGTACTGCGGATTACCCGCGATGGTGAGCTGCTTGGTGCCATCGGGCCTGGTCAGGACCCCCATGGAGATCGGGTCCACCCCGGTCGCCATCGGCGTCTTGTCCGCGAGGACCGGCTTCCAGGTCTTCAGGCATTCGCCTTCGCAGTTCGACTTGGGCGGCTTCGAGGTGTCCTTGTCGAAGCGGTAGAGCGGGAGGCCGTCGGCGTCGGTGACGAACCAGCCCATCTGCTCGCTGTTCGCGATGAAGTACATGTTCGCGCCGCTCAGATCAGCGGGTTTGGCCTGCAGGCCACCGGGGGTGGCCTCCCCTCCGGGAGGGGTGTCGGTGCTGCCGCACGCGGTGAGGCTGACAGCCAGTGCCGCCAGGGCGGTGATGGCGTGACCACGTCGCATCGGCAGGTCCTTTCTCGACTGGGGTACCGAGGAGTACGGACACGATCAGGCAACGGTTCACGAGGTTCGTGAGGAATATTTGCCTCTCGACTTGAGACGGTTCATGAGGCAAGGATGTCCCCCGTGGCGCGGCATAGACGTCAACGCGAGTTAGACGAACAATCACCAAGACCGGGGTCTCTCGAAGAAGAGTTGATCCGTCGGCTGTACGAGGAATTCGGTAGTGCCCTGCTGGGACACTGCATGAGGTTGACTGGCCATGATCGTCAATGGGCAGAGGACATCGTGCAGGAAACCCTGGTCAGGGCATGGCGCAACGCCGAAAAACTCGAGCGTGACCCCGTACTCCTGCGCTCGTGGTTGTTCACGGTGGCAAGGCGGTTGGTCATTGACGACAGGCGTAAGAGGAGCGTCCGTCCGCAGGAGTTCGAACTGACCCCTTCGGACGAGTCGCCTTCGGGCGGCGAGGAGGATCGCACCCTCGCAGCGATCGTCGTCGCCGAGGCGATGAACGGTCTCTCTGAGGAACACCGGGAGGCTATTCTCGAGACATATCTGCGGGACCGCACCGTCGGGGAGGCCGCGGCGGCACTGGGTGTGCCACCGGGAACGGTCAAGTCGAGGGTGTACTACGCGCTCCGTGCGTTGCGGCGTGCGTTGCACGATCGGGGAGAGACGCGGTGACAACGGCACCAGATCACCTCGACGTAGCCGCCTACGTGCTCGGCATCCTTGATGCCGATGAGGTGGAGGCGTTCGAGAACCACCTGACCGAGTGCAGGCGGTGTGCTCTTGACCTGCGCGACTTCGCGGTGGTACCCGACCTCATCGACGAAGCCGACGCGGGCGGAATGCTGCGCGGAACAGCTCCGGAACGTCCGGACGGCAAGTCGGTGCGGGTCATGCTCGACGCCGTCGCGGCGCGCAGGAAGCGCAGACGGTGGTTCGTCGCCCAGGGTGTCGCGGCCGCCGCCGCCGGCATCGTGGCGGTGACGATCGTCGCGACGACACTGGTCGTGCGCGGCGGAAATGACGGCTCGAACCAGGCCGCCGGCCAGAACCCGAGCACGACGACGTCCCAGACGCGGGTGGCGAACAACTCCACCGACTCGTCGATGAAGGTGCAGCAGCAGGACCCGAACAGCGGTGTTTTCACGAAGATCACCGCCTCGGACGAGGCATGGGGCACCTCGATGGACATCGAGGTCAGCGGCATGTCCGGACCCAGCAGGGGCTCGCTCGTCGCGGTCGGCCGCGCGGGCCGGGTGGCCCAGGTCACGTCCTGGTACGCGCCGGAACCGGTGGCGGGCGACAAGAAGACCATCCGGCTGCAGGCGAACGTGGCCATGCGCTGGCACGAGATCGCGACGTTCCGGATCGTGGACGAGAACGGCAAGACGCTGCTCGAGGCCGTCGCTTCCTGACACTTCCCGACACCAGACCACTGCCCCTGCGGGATCCGTGAGATCCTGTAGGGGCGGTTGTCGTTTTGGGGAGGCATTACACGTGGCTATAGGCCCGTCAGCGGTCGAACGCTGGCTCGATCTGTCCACTGAGGAGCTGCGCGCGCAGGTCATGCGGCTCGTGTCCGCCCGGCTACCGGGCGATCACGCGGTGTGGCAGGCGATCCGGCGTCATCCAGCTCTGGTTCCACGCATCCGCGGTGTCCTCTCCGGACTCAGCGCGACGGCGGCCGGCAGCAAGGACGAGGCCATGCAGAAGGTGTGGATCTCCAAGGCGCGCGCCGCGCTGGACACCGCCACGCCGCCGCCGGTGAAAGCCGTGCGCAAGCCGAAGGTTGAAGAGGTTCCCGTTGAGGAACCCGAACCCGTGATCGACCTGCGGGAACCGGAACCACAGCAGCTCAAGCAACCGCACAAGGCCATTCCGACGATGCTCTTCCAGGAGCCGAGCTAAGGAGCCCGTGCAGATGGTCGTCTTCGGATCGTTCATCTCACTGGCAGGCCTGCTGATCCTGTTGTTCCGCACCGCGAGCCTGGGTGGGCTCAGCCCTGCCGTCGTCGGCTGGGTGATGATCCCGCTCGGCCTGGTGTTCGTGGTGCTGGGCGTCCTGCGCAACCGCCGCAAGCGTGCGCAGAAGGGTCCCGGCCCGGTCGGCAACCCCATCCAGCGCGCGAAGGCGTTGCCACGGCTGTGGAAGGTCTGGCGCAGCGGCAACTATCCCGAGTTGCCGCGCAGCCAGGTGGTGATGTGGGCGGTGGCGCTGGTCTACCTGGTGTCGCCGATCGACGTCCTGCCGGAGTTCCTGCCGGTGATCGGCGTGACCGACGACGCGGGTGTCCTGGTGTGGCTGCTCAGCAGCCTCTCCATCACCTCAGGGTCGTTCCTGCGCTGGGAGAAGGACCATCGCGACCCGAGTCGCGGGATCGAGTCCCCTTGAGGCCTCCTCGCGCATGATTTCGGCCAGGCCGGGAGACGTCCCGTCCACGGAGGTCTCGGTCATGGCGCGGAAACCCAGGCGCTCGTAGTACGGCTGGTTCCACGGCACGTCGCGGAACGTCGTCAGCGTCACCGCGCGCTCGCCGCGGGTCACGTGCTCGATCAGCGCGGCGCCGATCCCCTGGCGTGCGTGCGACGGATGCACGCAGACCTGGTGGACGTGCGTCGCGCCGTCGACGTCACCGACCGCGATGAACGCCACGGGCAGGCCTTGCTCCCCGATGGCGACCCACACGTCGTGGCTCGCGAGGTCCTCCAGGGACATCGGGTCGTCGTCGGCGATCTCGGGCATTCCGACGTCGCGGAACGGTTCCCCGGACGCGATTTCGATCTCCTGGAGGTACGGCAGTTCGGCTGGTTGGGCGAGACGGATCAACACGCCCGTCATCCTGGTAGGTCGGACGCGGACCCCGCAGCCCAATAACGTTAAAGTCCGACTCGATGCGAACCAAGACCGTGCGCGTCCTCCTGGTCGAGGACGACGATGGCGACGCCGTGCTCGTCGAGGCGCTGCTCGAAGAAGCGAGCGCGCCGTTCGTCCTGTCCCGCGCCGGAACGCTCGCGGAGGCGGAGCGCATGCTCCTCGACGCCGAGTGCGTGCTGCTCGACCTCGGCCTGCCCGACTCGCAGGGGCTGGACGGCCTGCACCGGCTGCTCGGCAAACCGGGCGCCCCCGCCATCCTCGTGCTGACCGGACGCGACGACGAACGCGAAGGCATCGAGGCGGTCGCCGCGGGCGCCGAGGACTACCTGATCAAGGGCCAGGTCGACGGCGAACTGCTGCTGCGCGGCGTCCGGTACGCGGTCGAACGGCGCCGCGCCGAGGACGCCCAGCGCCGGCTGCGCGAGGCCGAGCTGCTCGCCGCGGAACGGGGACGCCTCGAACGCGGCCTGCTCCCTCCCCCGCTGCTGCAGAACTCGGACGTGAACCTCGAGGTCCGCTACCTGCCGGGCGGCCAGCGGATGCTGCTCGGCGGCGACTTCTACGACGCGGTCGGCATGCCGGACGGCACCGTCCACGCGATCATCGGCGACGTCTGCGGGCACGGCCCGGACGAGGCCGCGCTGGGGGTCTGCCTGCGGATCGCGTGGCGTGCGCTGGTGCTGGCCGGCGAGCCACCGGAGAAGGTGCTGCGGACGCTGGACCAGGTGCTGGTCGCGGAACGGCACGGCGAGGGCATCTTCACCACGGCGTGCATGGTCACCGTGGCACCGGACCGGCGGTCGGCCCGCTACTTCCTCGCCGGGCACCCCGAGCCGTTGCTGATGGTCGGCAGACAGATCGTCGACCTGCCCCAGTCGAAGATCGGCGTGCCGCTCGGCGTGCTGCCCGACTACGCGTGGACCGGCGTGGACGTGCAGCTGCCGACCGGCTGGTCACTCGCCTGCTACACGGATGGACTGATCGAAGGCCGGGTACCTGACGACACGGACCGGCTCGGCGTCGAGCGCCTGTGCGACATCCTGCGCGGGCACCTGCAGGCCGGACCGAACTGGATGGACCCCGTCATCGCGGAGGTGACGGAGCTCAACGGAGGGGCACTCGACGACGACGTGGCCATCCTGGTGCTGAAGGACGGAAATTGAACCTGCCGCAAAGGTTGCCGGCGAGCCGCCTGCTGGCCGCCATCGTCGCGGTGCTGCTGGCGATGACCGCGGTGGCCGTCTCGTCCACGGTCGTCGCGCTGGACGCGCTCGGCAACGCGCGGGCACACGCGGTCGACGAGGTCGAGCCCGCCGGTCGCCTCGCGAAGGACCTGAACCGCGCGCTGCTCGACGAGGAGACCGGTCTGCGCGGTTTCGTGCTGACCGGCCAGGACGACTTCCTGAGGCCGTACCTGGACGGGCGGACGGCCGAGGTGGAGTCCTCCGAGAGGGTCCGTGAACTCGTCGGCGACCTCAACGGCCGGGTGAGCCGCATCGAGGACCTCGCCCGGCAGTGGCGCGGCCAGTACGCGGAACCGACGATCGCCGGCATCCGGCTGTCCGGTCCCGCCATCAGCCCCGCGCGCGACATCGACCGCGGCAAGGTGATCTTCGATCAGCTCCGCACCGAGGTGGCGGGCCTGCAGACCGACATCGGCGAGCTCAGCCGGCAGTCACGCGACCAGCTGGACCACGCGGCGGGCGTCGTGTTGTGGCTGGTGATCGGCATGGGCGTGCTGCTGGTCGCGGTGATCGGCGGGTTGTCGTTCCTGCTGCACCGCTTGCTGATCGCACCGCTGGCGAACGTCGCCGAGCACACCCGCCAGGTCGCGTCCGGTGACTTCCAGCACGAGATCGACGCGGACGGCCCGCGCGAGATCGTGATGCTCGGCGAGGACGTGAACGCCATGCGCCGCCGGATCGTGCAGGAGCTCGCGACGCTCGACGAGGCGAAGACCGAGCTGCAGCGCTCCAACTCGGAGCTGGAGCAGTTCGCCTACGTCGCCTCGCACGACCTGCAGGAGCCGCTGCGCAAGGTCGCGTCGTTCTGCCAGCTGCTGCAACGCCGCTACGGCGGCCAGCTCGACGAACGCGCCGACCAGTACATCGACTTCGCCGTCGACGGCGCGAAACGCATGCAGGTGCTGATCAACGACCTGCTGGCGTTCTCCCGTGTCGGCCGGATCACCCGCGAGCAGACGGTGATCGACCTCAACGAGATCGTGCGCCAGGTCGTGGACAGCTACTCCGAACGCATCGAGGAGACCGGCGCTCGCCTGGAGATCGCGGAACTTCCTTCCGTGCGCGGTGAGGCGTCTCTGCTCAGCGCGGTGTTCCAGAACCTGATCAGCAACGCGTTGAAGTTCAAGGGCGCGGAAGCGCCGGTGATCGCCGTCGAGGTCGAACGCGACGACGAGATGTGGAAGTTCACCGTGCGGGACAACGGCATCGGGATCGAGCCGGAGTACGCTGATCGGATCTTCGTCATCTTCCAGCGCCTGCACCCGAAGGACGCCTATCCGGGTACGGGCATCGGACTGGCGATGTGCCGCAAGATCGTCGAGTACCACGGCGGCACGATCTGGCTGAGGACCGACGTGGACTCCGGAACGAGCTTCGAGTTCACCCTGCCCGCCATCCCCGCAGCACCCGAACTCGCTCCCGAGGTTGAGGAAGCACATGTCTGAGTCACCGCTGAACGTGATCGACGTCCTGCTCGTCGAGGACGATCCGGGCGACGCCCTGATGACCCAGGAGGCGTTCGAGCACCACAAGATCCGCAACTCGCTGCACGTCGTCAAGGACGGCGTGGAGGCGCTGGCGTTCCTGCGCCGCGAGGGCGAGTTCGCGGACGCGCCGCGGCCGGGGCTGATCCTGCTCGACCTCAACCTGCCCCGCAAGGACGGGCGCGAGGTGCTGGCCGAGGTCAAGGCGGACGCCGAACTGCGGTCGATCCCGGTGGTGGTGCTGACCACCTCGGAGGCCGAAGAGGACATCCTGCGCAGCTACAGCTTGTACGCCAACGCCTACGTCACCAAGCCGGTGGACTTCGACCGGTTCATCGAGGTCGTCCGCCAGATCGACGACTTCTTCGTCACCGTGGTGAAGCTGCCGCGCTGATCACGGCGGCGCTGAAGTCCAGGCAGGACCGGCAGATCTTCGCTTCGGCGCCCTCGTGCACGGGCAAGGTCGCACTGCAGAACGAGCAGTCGCCGACCTCGGCGACCTGAGCCTCGGTCACGCAGATGTCGCAGATCAACGCCGCGGGCCCGGCCATCAGCTTGTCGACCTCGTGGCCGGCGCGCCCGCAGAACCAGCACCGCTCGGTCCGCTTGGACTGTTCGACGATCTGGTGCACGCGCTGGTGGCTCATCTTCAGCGCTTCCGCGATCTCGCGCATGGAGCCGCCGGCGCGATGCAGCCGCAGCACGCTGTGGTGGTAGACGGCTTTGGAGATGTCGGCCTGGTCCTGCGCCGCGGCGGCGAGCGTGCCCGCCTTGCGCGCCGCAGCCAGCAGTTCCTCGTCAAGGGTCATGGCGTCTAGGGTAGCTAGACGCGTCTAGTGTGTCTAGACAGCAGGTCAGTCCACGCTGCGCACGATCAACGGGTCGTCGTCGGCCTGCACGACCCACTGCTGTTCGTCTCGGGGCTCGGGGATGACCGGTGCCCAGAGGCCATCCCCTCCGGGGCGGTGGATTTCCTTCGGCATAGTCATGCTTTTTGGCTACCCGTTTGCGCGGAACGTATGCCCGACAGCATGGTCGTGATGGCATCCATTACGCGCGAGGTGGCCTCGTCCAGCACTTCGGCCGTCAGTTCGAGGTCGTAGAGGTCGGACAGGTCGACCGGAGCGCCCGCCACTACTTCGATGTTCTTGCGCGGCAACAACCTGGGCAGGATCGTGCCCTTCGGCAACAGGTCCTGCGTGCCCCACTCGGCGACCGGAACGACCGGGACGCGGCTCTCCAGCGCCATCCGCGCAACCCCCGACTTGCCCTTCATCGGCCAGTGGTCGGGGTCGTCGGTGAAGGTGCCCTCGGGGAACACCATCACGCACTCGCCGTTCTGGAGCGCTTCCACAGCGGGCCTGAGCGCCTCCGAGGCCTTCACCGTGCCCCGTTCGACCGGGATGTGACCTCCGGAGCGCATGACCCGGCCGAAGACCGGTATGCGCCACAGAGAGGCCTTCGCGAGCACGCGCGGCACCCGCTTCGACATCAACGCGAACACCACGGCCGCGACCGTGTCGGCGTTGGAGAGGTGGTTGAACGCGAGGATCACGCCACCGTTGCCCGGCACGTGCTGCCTGCCGCGCACCCTGAGGCGTACGAACAGCACGACGATCGGCCACAACAGGTCGATCGCCAGCGAGAACCAGAACCCCCGGCCACGGCGGGGCATCTTCCAGGTCCAGGCGATCAGCTCGAACGGTGTCACGCCTGGTATTCGAGCACGCCGGCGTTGTCCGTTCGGGTCAATTCACCACGTTCGACCAGAACGTCGAGGTGCGCGGCCGTCTCACCGATCGCCAGCACCTGGTTGAACATGTCGAGGTCGTCGAACCGGCGCTGGCGGCGGGTCCAGCCGATCTTGCGGGCGGTCTCGAACGCGCTGCCGCTCGCGGCTTTGAGGATCTCTTCGAGACGCTGCTCATGGAACTGCAACAGCTCGTCGACGCGGGCGTGCGAACTGTCGGTCACCGGGCCGTGCGCGGGCAACAGCTTGAGGTCCGGCAACGCGCGCGTGAGCCTGAGCGACGTCATGTAGTCGCCCAGTGGCAGTTCGGGCCTGAGCGGCTCGAAGCCGATCGACGGCGTGATGTGCGGCAACACGTGGTCGCCGGAGAAGAGGACCTTCGCGGTGTGGTCGACGAACACGACGTGGCCACGGGTGTGACCGGGCGTCGGGACGACCTCCAGCCTGCGGTGTTCGAGGTCGAGGGTCGACGCCGTGAGCCACTCGTCCGGCTCCTCGTAGTCGCGCAGAGCCTCGCCGCGGTCGACGTGGTGCATGATCCTGATCCACGTCTCGGCCAGCTCGCTCGCACCCCATTTACGCAGGTCCGCGACATGCTGATCGTCCTGCCCGTGCAGCATGTGCAGCAGCGACGGCTGCTCGCCCAGCCCCAGGCCGATCCTGCCGCCGAACAGCCGGCGCAGCGACACGGCCATGGTGTAGTGGTCGCGGTGCACGTGCGTGACGAGGAACCGGCGAATGTCCTCGAAGCCCTTGTTCAGCGTGCCGAGCGCGGCTTCCAGCTGGTCGCGGGCCTCGTCGAGCGCCCAGCCCGAGTCGACCATGACAAGGCCGTCGCCGTCCTCGATCGCGTACACGTTGACCGCGCGCAGCCCGTCGTTCGGCAACGGCAGCGGGATGCGGTGCACACCTGGTGCCACCTCGAACGCGCCCGGCTCACTCCACACGCTCGCCACCTCATTGTTAGCGACCACAACTATCTACCGGACGGTAACACGGTATTCCGGGTGCTTGTCGATGTACTTCGCGACAAACGGGCACAACGGGGAGATCTTGACATCCCGGGCCTTGGCGTCGTCCAGCGCGTACTTGGCGAGCTGACCGCCGAGACCCTGCCCGGCGTAGGCCTCGTCGACCTCGGTGTGCACGAGCGCGAGGACGTCGTCGACGGTCCGGTACTCCAGGAACCCGGCGAGCGCGCCGTCGACGTGGATCTCGTAGCGGCTCTCGGCTTCATTTTTGGTGACCACGTCAACCATCTTGCCCCGGACGGATGGAAAATGACGGTCATGGACGTCTACCTGCTGATCCTGGGAGACCACCTGCCGAACCCGTGCACGGGCGACGAGGTGCCCCAGGCCGAGCGGTTGCGCGCGATGGTCGAGCAGGCCGTGGTCGCGGAACAGGCGGGGTTCGCGGGCGTCGCGATCGGCGAGCACCACTTCACCCGCTACATCGTGTCGGCGCCCGAACTGCTGCTGGCGGCCGTGGCGTCGCGGACGTCCACGTTGAAGCTCTCCACCGGCGTGACGCTGCTCGCCCATCGCGACCCGGTGCTCGTGGCCGAGTCGCTGGCGACGCTGGACGTGTTGTCGGACGGCCGCGCCGAGCTGATCGTGGCGCGCGGTGTCGACCAGCAGACCGACGCGGCGTTCGGGGTGCAGCCGGGCGAGTTGCGGGCGCGGTTCGAGGAGCATCTGCGGTTGTTGCTCAAGCTGCTGGAGGAGCCGTCGGTGAGCTGGGACGGCCGGTTCCGCGGGCCGTTGAGCGAGGTGACCACGACCCCGCGGCCGGTGCAGACGCCGCGGCCGGTGGTGTGGATCGGGTCGGGGTCGGCGGTGTCGGCCGATCTGGGCGCCGAGCTGGAGATGCCGTTGATGCTGCCGTCGACGCTGCGGGATCCGTCGATCTACCGCGAGGTCGTGCAGCGCTACCGGGAGCGTTTTCCGTCGGGACGGGTCGGCGTGCCGAGTCATGTGTTCGTGGCGCGGGACAACGCGCGTGAACGGTGGCGGCCGCATCTCGCCGAGTACGCGCGGTTCGCGGATCCGTGGCGCGGGGACGGCGACATCGACGTGGACGCGATCATGGACGGCGCGGCGGTGTGCGGGACGCCGGAGGAGGTGGCGGGGCGGCTGAACGCGTTGGCGGAGCACCTGTCCATCGACACGCACCTGGTGATGGTGGACATCGGCGGCATGCCGCACGACTCGGTCATCGAGACGATCCGCCTGTTCGGTGCCGAGGTGCTGCCGAAACTTGTTTAACGCCAGCGCTGCCAAGGGTTAACACTCGTCCGCCAGGATGGTGTGCGTGGGCATCAACGTCATCGGAGTCACGCATCCTGACCAGGTCGGGGCACTCCCCGGCGGCACGAACGTGCTGGTGCTGGCCGATGACGGCACGTACGCCGACGAGTTCCTCGACACCGACTTCCGGGCGCATCAGCTGGTGGTGCGCGCTCACGGGCGCGGGTCGGCGTTCTTCGGGGTGGCGGACAAAGCCCGTGAGTTGGGTGCGAGCAGGGTTCTCTTCGGTGGCTTCCGGGACGTCGCCACGGGAGAGGACCCTGTGCTCGTGCTCGACGACGTGATCGCGTTCAACGCGTCGTTCGCACAACGGATGTACGACTGGGTCAGGCCGGCGAGCGCGTACGGTGACGGCCTGGTCACCTGGCTCACCGAGAACGCCGCCAAAGCCGGTCTTCGCGTGGTGCGGCCCCAGTCGACCTGGAATCCGTTGAGGACTTGTGAAGTCCCGATGCGACGGAAGTTGACGGCTTAGTACTCCGAAGGCTGAAGACACTGCGGCAGCGGTGAAATAACGTCTCCTCCAACGCACCGTCGCGCACACGCGGCGCAGCTGAGAGTTCTCTCAGCGTGGCGGCTCGGAGCGGGGGCACCGGGGTTAATCTCAGGGTTCGTCTCAGTGAACTACCTGACCCTTCGGTGTGTCCGTGTCGCCGAAGATGGTGCGCACGATGACCCACAGGAGGGGACTGCAAGTGAGCGCGTCCGATGGAGTCGCGGCCAGAGCCGTTGACGTGTGGAAGTCTTACGGGTCCGGCGATGCCGCCGTGACCGCGCTCGCGGGGGTGAGCGTCGACCTGGAGAAGTCCAGGTTCACCGCGATCATGGGCCCGTCGGGGTCGGGCAAGTCGACGTTGATGCACTGCCTCGCAGGGCTCGACGACGTCACCAGCGGTGAGGTGTGGATCGGTGACAAGAAGGTCACCGGGCTGAAGGACCGCGGGCTCACCGAGCTGCGGCGCGACAAGGTCGGCTTCATCTTCCAGCAGTTCAACCTGCTGCCGACGCTGACCGCCGAGGAGAACATCACGCTGCCACTGGCGATCGGTGGCAAGAAGGTCGACCGGGCGTGGTTCGACGTCGTCGTCGACACGGTGGGTCTGAGGGACAGGCTGACCCACCGGCCGACGCAGCTCTCGGGCGGTCAGCAGCAGCGCGTGGCGTGTGCGCGTGCCTTGGTGTCGCGGCCGGACGTGGTGTTCGCGGACGAGCCGACCGGCAACCTGGACTCGCAGTCCGGTGCCGAGGTGCTCGGGTTCCTGCAGCGGTCCGCCCGCGAGTTCGGGCAGACGATCGTGATGGTCACGCACGACCCGAACGCCGCTTCGTACGCCGACCGCGTCATCTTCCTCAAGGACGGCCTCATCGTCCGCGAACTGCTGTCGCCGTCGGCGGATGAGGTTCTGGACACGATGAAGCACCTCGACTCTGCCAAAGTGATCGAACGCAGTGGTAGCAGCCATGTTTAAGGCGACTATCAAGAGCTTGCTGTCGCGCAAGCTCCGGCTGGTGCTGTCCGCGCTCGCGGTGGTGCTGGGCGTGATGTTCGTGTCCGGTTCGTTCGTGCTGACCGACACGCTGCAGCGGTCGTTCACCGACCTGTTCTCGTCGGCTTTCGCCAATGTGGACGTTTCGGTGTCGCCGAAGACGGAGAAGGGCAAGGAGCCGGAACTGCTGACGCCCCAGGCGATCTCCGACGTGAAGTCGGTGCCGGGCGTGGCGTCGGCGGTCGGCGACGTGCAGGGTTCCGCCCGGCCGATCGGCAAGAACGGCAAGGTCATGACCACGTCCGGGTCGCCGCGCTTCGGCAGCAACTGGACGGGCAACGGCCAGGAGAAGATCCGCGAGGGCAGGGCACCTCAGGCAGACGACGAGGTCGTCGTCGGCGGTTATCTCGCGTCGACCGGCGGTTTCAAGGTGGGCGACGACATCGGGCTGCTCACGCTGGAGCCCAAGAAGACCTTCAAGATCACCGGCATCTACGAGTACGCGGGCGGCCGTGACTCGCTGGGCGGCGAACTCTCGGTGGCGTTCACCGAACCGGTCGCGCAACAGTTGTTGCTGGGTAAGAAGGACGCCTACTCGTCGATCACCGTGACGGCGGCCCAGGGCACGACGGACGACGCGTTGCGCGACGCCGTCGCGGCCAAGCTCGGCTCCGGTTACGACGTGAAGACCGGTGCCGTGCTGGCGAAGGAGCAGGCCGACCAGATCAACGAGGGCCTGAAGTTCTTCAACTACGTGCTGCTCGGGTTCGCCGGCATCGCGTTGTTCGTCGGCATCTTCATCATCCTCAACACGTTCTCCATCATCGTCGCCCAGCGCACCCGTGAGCTCGCGCTGCTGCGGTCGATGGGCGCCTCGCGGGGCCAGGTCATCGGGTCCGTGGTGCTGGAGGCGTTGGTGATCGGCCTGATCGCGTCGATCGTCGGCCTCGGGGCGGGCATCGGCGTGGGTGCGTTGCTGGCCAACATCTTCAGCTCACTCGGTGGCGGCAACCTGCACCTCGCGGGCATCGGGGTGCCGATGTCGGCGATCATCTCGTCGTTCGCGGTGGGCATGATCGTCACCGTCGTCGCGGCCGTGATGCCGGCGCTGCGGGCGTCGCGGATCGCGCCGGTCGCGGCGATGCGGGAGGCGGCGACGCCGGACCGTCCGCTCACCAAGATCACGATCATCGGCGCGCTGGTGGCGGCACTGGGCGGGACGAGCCTGGGCTTCGGGTTCAACCAGGCCTCGCTGCCGTTGATCTTCGGCGGCATCCTGGTGGCGTTCGTCGGTGTCGCGCTGCTGACGCCGTTGCTGTCCAAGCCGATGGTGTCGCTGATCGGGCGTCTGCTGTCGTGGTCGATGCCGGGCCTGCTGGGACGCCGCAACTCCGCGCGCAACCCGCGCCGGACCGCGATCACCGCGGCCGCGCTGATGGTCGGCATCTCGCTGATCACCGGCGTGAGCGTGGTGCTGACGTCGGCGACCAAGTCGATCGAGAAGCTCGCCGCCGGGCAGATCCAGACGGACCTGATCATCTCCGGCGAGGGCCAGATGGAGGGTCAGCCGGCGACGTTCAAGCGGGACGCCCTGACGCAGGTCGAGAAGACCGACGGCGTGAGCTCGGCGTTCGGCTGGTCGTCCGACGGCGTGCTCTCCGGTGACGACCAGCTGTTCGCGATCGCGCCGACCGACGTGGCAGCGATGAAGACGATGTTCGGCCTCAAGCCGAAGACCGGCGACATCGCGCCGCTGAAGGACGACCAGATCGCGATGCCGGAAGACCTCGCCGCCGAGAAGGGCTGGTCGGTCGGCAGCAAGGTCACCCTGCAACTGGCCAAGGCGAGCGAGCCGAAGACGTTCACCATCGCGTTCGTCTGGGCCAAGACGCAGGTGCTGCAGGGCGCGCTGGTGCTGCCGGAGTCGGCGGGCAAGGACTTCCGGTCCGACCAGATCGGTCAGGCGTTCCTCCAGGTGAAGCCGGGAACGTCGGCGGCGGACGTGCAGAAGCGCGTCGAACCGCTGTTCGCGGACAACCCGGAGATCACCGTGCAGGACCGCAGCGCGTTCGTGAAGCAGACGACCTCGCAGTTCGACACGGTCCTGCTGATGATCCAGATCCTGCTGGCGCTGGCGATCCTGATCGCCGTGCTCGGCGTCATCAACACCCTGGCGCTGTCGGTGATCGAGCGGACCCGTGAGCTCGGTCTGCTGCGGGCGATCGGCATGCGGCGGTCGCAGGTGATGCGGATGATCACCGTCGAGTCGGTGGTGATCTCGGTGTTCGGCGCGGTGCTCGGTCTCGCGGTCGGCGTGGCGCTGGGTCTCGCGACCGTGCAGGCGTTGAAGGACCAGGGCATCTCGGAGATCGGGTTCCCCTGGGTCACCATGGTCCAGTACCTGGTGGTGGCCGCGTTCGTGGGGGTGATCGCGGCGATCCTGCCCGCGATCCGGGCGGCGCGTCTCAACGTGCTGGACGCGATCGCCTACGAGTGACCTTCGAGTCCTACGAGTCGTGTCCAGGTTTCCACCAGCCACGACTCGTAGGCCTCGATCGTCTGTTCCGTGGTCCTGGTGAGCAGCACGTAGGTCTCGGCCTGGCCGAGCACCGCACCCGTCTGCGCGACCCAGTCCACGGTCTCGTTCGAGATCAGGCCGTCGGCGGCCAGCTTCCGGAAGAAGCCGCCGATGGCCTGATGTGTCTGCGTGCGGGCCGCCTGCGCGCGTTCGGCGATCTCCGGTTCGATCGCCTCGGCCTGTTGTGCCACCCGCAGGAGCGCGCCCGTGCGTGCCATCAGCTGCGCGCTGATGCGGGCCATGCGCGCGATGCGTTCCTCGGCGGTCGGCGCGTTCATCGCCTGCTGGAACCAGTCGCGATCCGCCAGGGCCACGCGGTGGTAGTCCCCCGCGATCGCCACGTCCAGGCAGCGTTGCAGCAGCACGGCCTTGGTCGCGAACCGCACGTACACCGTGCGGGCCCCCACCCCCGCGTGTTTCGCCACGTCGGCGAGCGTCGTGGCGACGTAACCGCGTTCGGCGAACAGTTCGGTCGCCGCCTCGATGACGCGGACCTCGGTGTCCGCCCGGCGCGCCGCTCGCAAATCCCTGTTGACGTCCTCTGCCACATGTTGCAGTCTAACTGCATAAGTGCAGTCTCACTGCAACCAAGGGGTAACGATCATGAGCGCACCGCTGCTGGACGGCATCCACCACCTGAAGCTGCCCGTGTCCGACCTGGACAAGTCACTGGACTGGTACACGACGAACCTCGGCTACGAGCTGATGGTGAACTTCGTCGAGCAGGGCGTGCGGATGGGAGTGTCCCTGGATCACGCCAGGGGCGGACCGCCGCTCGCGCTGCGGCTCAACCCCGACCAGGCGGCCGCGTCGGCGGGGTTCGACTACTTCTCCATCGGCGTGCCGGGCCAGGAGGCCATCGAGGCACTCGCGGCGCATCTCACCGAGCACGGAGTCGAGCACGACGGGGTCATCAGGACGCCGGTCGGCTGGGTGCTGCCGGGTGTGCACGATCCGGACGGCCACGAGGTCCGCTTCTACACGGTCCCGCTGGAACTGCCGGAGGGCTTGCCCAGACCGTTCACCAGAGAAACGTGAGTGCTGTGCTGTGTTTGACACGAGTAACCAGTACAGCCGTGCTGTTCCCCGATGTGCGCCGGGGCGCCTGAGGTGGCGCTGTGCCAGACCGTCGCGAGCAGGCACAGCGCCTCGATTGGTCAGGCGTGCGGGCAGGTGTCCCGATACGCCGAGATGAGCGTGTTCGGCGCCGGGGCCGGACACAGGAACTGGTCGTAACGCAGGTCGTCGTCGACGAAACGCTTGAGCCACGACAGCGTGTACTTCCGGACCGTCACGTTGTCACTGCGGGGCGCCGAGTGGTCGCCGCCGCGCAGTTCGAGGAACGCCTTGTCGGGTGCGGCCGTCATCGAGTTGTAGAACGGCGTGGAGTGCTGGGAGTTGGGGGCGGTGGGGTCGTTCTGGCCGCCGAGCACCATGGTGGGCACCTGGACCGTCGGCCAGCTCTTGGTGGTGTGCCAGCCGGCCATCGGGATCGAGGCCTGCAGGGCGGGGCGGGTCGCGGCGGCGCGCAATGCTCCGCCACCGCCCATCGAGTGCCCCATCACGGCGAGGCGCGAGGCGTCGACGCGGGGGTTGGTGCGGACCACGTAGTCCAGGGCCGCGAGCAGCTGGCGGCCCCGGCTGTCCGGGTCGTCGAAACCGGACAGGGTGTTGATGGTGATCACCACGAACCCGTAGGACGCCAGCCGCGGACCGAAGTGCGCGACGGACGACTGCGTGGCGGTGAAGCCGGGTGAGACGGCGACAGCGCCGAACGTGAGATCGCTGGTCGGGGTGTAGACCGTGCCGCCGCCGAAGTTCGACTGACGGGCGACGGAGGCCTGGGTCACGGCGAACGTGCCGCGGGAGGCCTCGACAGATGCGGCCGTGGGTGCCGGGCCGCGTTCGTAGGGGTTGGCCGCCGCGGTAGCGGTGGCCGGGACGGTGGCCGGGATCAGCGCCAGAACGAGCGCCGCAAGCACAGATTTGATGCGCACGACGATGTACACCTCAATTGGTTGCAGGGGAACCAAAAGCGACGGCGAGAGTCACGCTACCGCCCAGTAGCCCCGTGAGGATTCGGCCACTCGGATGGTTGCCGAAGCGTTTCGACGCCGTTCGACGGAAAGTCACCTCGGACGAGTCCGGTTACCCACCGCAGCAGACCGGGACGTTGTCGTCCGGTTCAGTCACCGCAGCGGCGGTATGCGGCGAATCAGACGGCGCACAAAGGTGATCACGTGCCCACTCGGAGACAGTTCCTCGTCCTGAGCTCGACAGCGGCTCTCACCGGTCTGCTGGCCGAGTCTCCCGCGTCCGCCGCTGACGCCACCGCCCAGCCGTACGCGTCCTACTGGCACCCGGCCACGATCCTCGACTGGGATCCGTCGACGGACCGGGACGCCCGGTACAACCGCAGCACCGTGCCGCTGGCGAAGCGCGTCGTCCCGGCCAGACCGGCCAACGCGCACGCCCACGCGGGCGAGGCGCGGGTGCAGGCGCTGGTGGCGTACGCGCCGACGAGCAACAACCCGGCGCAGGGCTCGCTCGACATGAACTACTACGCCACGAACTACTGGCAGTACATCGACGAACTGGTGTTCTGGGGCGGTTCAGCATCCGAGGGCCTGATTCTCGCGCCGAACCCGACCGTCACCGACGCCGCGCACCGCAACGGTGTCCGCGTGATCGGCAACGTCTTCCTCCCGCCCACCGCGTACGGCGGCCAGATCCAGTGGGTCCGCGACTTCGTCCGGCGCGAGGGCGACAGGTTCCCGGTGGCGGACAAGATGATCCAGGTCGCGCGGCACCACGGGTTCGACGGCTGGTTCCTCAACCAGGAGACCGCCGGCGGCAACGCCCAGCTGGCCGCCGACATGCGCGACTTCATCGTCTACCTGAAGAAGAGCGGGCTGCGGGTCATCTGGTACGACGCGATGACCGACTCCGGCAGCGTCTCCTGGCAGAACGCCCTGACCGCGCGGAACCAGATGTTCTTCGCGCAGTCCGACGAGATGTTCCTGAACTTCTGGTGGAGCACGCAGGGTCTCGCGAACTCGGCGGCGCTGGCGAAGCAGATGGGCCGCAGCCCATACGACCTGGCCTCCGGGGTGGACGTCGAGGCGAACGGTTACAACACGAGCGTCGGCTGGGCCTCGGTGTTCCCCGAGGGCAAGCCGCACACCACGTCGCTCGGCTTCTACCGTCCGGAGTGGACTTTCAAGTCCGCGTCGAGCCCGGCCGACTTCTACGCCAGGGACAACAGGTTCTGGGTGGGCCCCAACGGTGACCCGGCGAACACCACGACGACGGCGAACTGGAAGGGCGTCGCGCACTACGTCACCGAGCTGACGCCGATCACCTCGCTGCCGTTCGTGACGAACTTCAACACCGGCCACGGCAGGAAGTTCGCGGTCAACGGGATCCTGCGGTCGTCCCAGGTGTGGAACAACCTGTCGCTGCAGGACGTGCTGCCGACCTGGCGGTGGAGCGTCACCGGCACGGGCCCGAAGGTGACGCCTTCGCTGGACTGGGACGACCCGTACGACGGCGGCACCGCGCTCAAGATCACCGGTACGCCGCTGTCCTCCAACGACGTCAAGCTGTTCGCGACGTCGCTGAAGCTGACCGGCGACAGCCAGTTCGAGATCGTCCACCGCACCGGCACCGGTCCGTCGCGGCTGCAGGCCGTGCTGCGGTTCGGGACCGTGGAGAAGGTCCTGGACCTCGGCGGGGTGTCAGGGGCGTGGCGGCGCAGCGTGTTCCCGCTCGGCGAGCACTCCGGGTCGACCCTCACCGAGATCTCGCTGCGGGTGCTGCCCGGCGCCGCGGTCACCGCGCTGATCGGCCGGATCGGGGTCACGAACCCGGTCCTGACGCCGCCGGTGGCACCGTCGAACGTGCGGGTCGAGCAGGTGAGCCGCACCAACGCGACAACGATGTCGGCACGGCTCACCTGGACGCGCTCGGCCGGCGCGGTCCGGCAGTACCGGGTCTACAAGTGGACCGGGACCGAGCGGATCTTCCTCGGCGGCACCACGAACGACGCGTACTTCGTGCCCGCGATTCCGCTGAACCCCGGCGAGACCGCGCAGATCGAGATCGAGGCGGTCACCGAGGCGTTCGACGTCTCACCACCCGCCCGCGTGGCGATCACCGGAACACCCTGACCGAGAAACCGGAACTTCTGAACGTTTCTTTCGGATTGACGGCCGATCGCGGTCTGCGCCATGCTCGACCTGCGTGAGAGCGCTCTCCCAATCCTGCTGCGGAGAGGAAAGCTTCAATGAGGAAGCCTGTCCTGCACTTCAGCGCCATCATCGGACTGATCGCCGCCGCGCTGAGCATTCCTGTTGCGGCGCAAGGGGAACCGGTGCGAGTAGCCGAGTTCCTCGCGGAGTGTCCCATCAGCCATCGCCTGCCGGACGACCCGATCGTCCTGCCGAACCTGGCCGGTGCGTCCCACTCGCACGACTTCTTCGGCAACCACTCGACGAACGCACGCTCGACCACCCCGCAGTCGCTGGAGGGGCAGACCGGCAACTGCAACCCGGTCGCGGACATCTCGTCGTACTGGGTGCCGACGCTGTACCGGAACAACACCGCGATCGCCCCGACCGGGGTCACCTTCTACTACCTGGGTGAGGGGGTGAACAACCCGGCGGCGATCCAGCCGACGCCGTACGGGCTCAAAATCGTGGCCGGCAACGCCAAGGCCACCGGTGACCACGACAGCATCGCGCGCTGGTCGTGCCTGCACGCCGGGCACGTCAACCCGTCCAAGAACTTCGTGGTGTGCCCGGCGGGCACGATGCTGGAGACGTACCTGGACTTCCCGCAGTGCTGGGACGGCCGCAACCTCGACTCGGCCGACCACAGGTCGCACATGTCCTACCCCGTGGCCGGTGGATGTCCGTCCTCGCACCCGGTCTCCGTGCCGAAGCTCAGGATGGTCCTGCGGTATCCGGTCAACGGCAGCACCGCGGGGCTGCGCCTGTCGTCGGGCACCGGGCAGACGATGCACGGCGACTTCTTCAACGTGTGGCCGCGCGCCGAGATGGAACGCCGCGTCCGCAACTGCATCAACGTGGTGATGAAATGCGATCACGCCGGAAACCACGGCTGATCGTGGTCCTGCTGGCAGGCCTTCTCTCGGCCTGCCAGCAGGAACCCCCTCCCCCACCGCCCGTCCCGAACGGTTACGGCGCAACGGAACGCGCGTTCGTCGAGCTGGCGATCGCGACCGACGAACAGGCGTTGAAACTGGTCGAGCTCGGCGGTGACCCGGCGCTGATCGAGAACCGCAGAACCGAGCTCACCGAGTTGCGGAAACTGCTCGACGCGCCGTACGTCAACCACCACGCGGGCCACGACATGCCGGGCATGCCGACGGATGCCGAGATCGCGCTCGCGTCGACCAGCCCGGACGCGCTCAAGCAGTTCGTGCACGCCCATCTCACCGAGTCGCTGGAGGTCCTGCGCTCGGCCGGTGCCGCGATCACCCACCCGCCGACCGCCGACGTGGTCGAGCTGATGGAACGCCACCGCACCACCGAGCTCGGCGCCGGGTGACCGTCAGGTCCGGGTGCGCACCGGCATGGCCCGCGCGACCGCCCACGTGAGGGCCATGGTGATCATCCACGCGAACACCGACACCACGTGCCAGCCCTCGCCGAGCAACTCCGGGGCGTCCCGGAAGACGGGCAGGTCGTCGGTGCCCGGCATGGTGATCCCCGGCACGGCCACCAGCGCCAGACCGACGGGCAGGGTGAGCGCCCCGCCATAGCCCCACCGGTCGAACGCCGCGGTCACGAACATGCCGACCCCGCACCACACCGCGAACATCAGGGTGTACGCGAGCAGCGACCCGTGCGGGTGGTTCCGCCAGCCCATCACGTCGTAGACGCTGTCTTCGACGAGGAACCCGAGCCACGCCAGCACCGACATCGCGACGGCGAAGACCGCGCTGAAACCGGTCGCCGCGGCCAGGAACTCACGGCGGGTGCGGCCGTGCGCGATCGCGATCGGCAGCACGTTGTGGATGACGTACACCCCCACCCAGAGCACGAACCAGCGCGCGATCTGCACGCTGACCATCATCCACCCGCTGAACACGATGTCGGCGAACAGCGAGAGGGTGAACGTGGCGGCGAGGACCGCCAGGAAAACGCAGGCGGCGACGATCGCGCCGTACGCCACCAGCGTCGTGGTCAAGTGCCGGAAGACCTTCACCGCTTGCCTCCGACCGGTTCGGTGAGGTGGACGAACAGGTCCTGCAACGCGATCGGCCCGAGCTCCAGCCCGAGCTGACGGGCCCGGATCAGCTGCGAGTCGTCCAGCGTGCCGTAGACCATCGCGGCCTTGGTGCGCCCCAGCGACTTCTCGCCCAGCACGGTCAGCCCGAGGGTGAACTCGTCGACGTCCGAGGCGTTCCCGGTGACCTCGGTGCCGCGCGAGCGCAGCACGTCCGCCTCCTCCTGCAACACGAGCCGGCCGCTGTCGATGATCACGACCTCCTCCAGCAGCGAGGCGAGCTCCTCGATGAGGTGGGTCGAGATGATGATCGTGCGCGGGTGGGCCATGAAGTCGTTGAGCAGCGCGTCGTAGAACGCATACCGGGTGGGCGTGTCCATCCCGACGTGCGACTCGTCGAGCATCGTCAGCGGCGACCGGCTGGCGAGCCCGACGACCACGCCCAGAGCGGACCCCTGTCCCAGCGACAACGCACCGACCTTGGTCTTCAGGGAGATCCCGAGCAGGTCGGTCAGTTCGAGCGCGTAGGCGTTGTCCCACGTGTCCCGCCACGCGGCCCCGTACTCGAGGACGTGCGACACCTTGTCGCCCTTGCCCGCGGCATCGGACATGTGACGCACCAAGCACACCTGCCGCATCGCGGCGGCGTTCTCGAAGACCGGCTCGCCGTCGAGCAGCACCGAGCCGGCCGGCTTGCGATAACCGGCCAGGGCGGACATCAGGCTGGTCTTGCCCGACCCGTTGCGCCCGAGCAGTCCGTAGATCTTGTTGCCGGACAACGAGAAGCTCATATCGTCGACAGCCGTCACCGAGCCGTAGCGCACTGTTAAGCCCTGCACGTCGACGCGCATCACACCTCCCCCTTCTCGTGCTGCTCGATCCGGCGGACGACCTCGGCGAGCGGAATGCCGATGGCGCGCGCCTCCGCGACCATCGGATCCACGACCTCACCGAAGAAGGTCTCCCTCCCCTGTGCCCGCAGCATGTCCCGAGCCTGAGTGCTCACGAACATCCCGATCCCCCTCTTCTTGTAGAGCACCTGCTCGTCCACGAGCTGCTGAAAGGCCTTCGCGGCCGTCGCCGGGTTGATCCGGTAGTACGCGGCGTACTGGTTGGTCGACATGACCTGCTCGTCCGCCTTCAACGCCCCGCTGAGAACGTCCGCCTTGATCCGGTCGGCGATCTGGCGGTAGATCGGGCTCCGGTCGTCGAACATCGCTTACTTCCTTGGTTCGTTACTCATGTAATGAACCATAGCAGTGGCGCGGTAGCATTGACCACGTGGTCGGGGTCGCGATCCTGTGCGCGGTGCTAGCCGCCGCGTGCAGCGCACTCGGCGCGATGTGGCAGCACGCCGGCATCCGGGAGCTGCCCGAGCTGAAACTGACCTCGGCGCACCGCCTGGTGTCGTCCCGCCGCTGGGTCTACGGCTTCCTGGTGCTCTTCGCGTGCGCGGTCCTGCAGATCATCGCCCTGTCCCTGGCCCCGGTCTCCGTGGTCGCCCCGCTGAACGCACTGGCCATCCCGATCATCGCCGTGGCCAGGACCCGCCGCGTCACGAGCCTCCTGGCGATCGCGGTGCTCGTGGCCACCGCCGGAATCGTCGTCTTCGTGTCCATCACCGCGGGCGAAGCCGTGCCCACCGACGTCTCCCCGAAGGTTGCGCTGCAAGCGGGCCAACTGGTCGTGGCAGGCGTCCTGGTCTGCACGGTCGCGGCCACGTTCACCACGGGCACGGTCCGTTCACTGGCGTTGGCGGCGGGCGCCGGCATCCTCTACGGCCTGGTGGCCGTCCTGGTCCGAGACGTCACCACAGCCCTGCCCGTGATCGAGTGGGTGTCGCTGATCAGCCTGGCCACCGCGTTCCTGGTCGGCGCCTGGTTCATCCAGCTCGGCTACGCCGCCGGCCCACCCGACCTCGTCGTGGCCGGCCAGACCGTCGTCAACCCGATCGTCGCCGCCTGGATCGGCATCAAACTCGTCGGCGAGGGCACCGGCATGAGCGGCCTGACCCAGGCAGGCCTGATCGTCAGCGCGATCGCCGCGGTCTCCGGCACCGTCGTGCTCGCCTACTACCACCGTGTCAGGGTGGAGGTATGACCTTCGTAGTCACCGGCGGTACCGGCGCCCTGGGCAAACACGTGGTGGCCGCACTCCCCGGCGCCAAACCGGTCTCCCGCTCCACGGGCACAGACCTGTTGCGCGGCACCGGCTTGGGCGCTCTACGAGCAGACGTGATCGTGCACTGCGCAACGTCGTTCCGGCACGAGGTGGCCATGACCAAAGCAGTACTGGCGGCCCGACCCGCGTACCTGGTCTACATCTCGATCGTCGGCTGCGACAGGGTCCCGCTCCCCTACTACCGCCAAAAGCACGCGGCCGAGCGGTTGATCACAGCTTCCGGCGTGCCTCACACGATCCTGCGCGCCACCCAGTTCCACTCGTTGCTGCGCAAGATGTTCGACAACCTCTCCAAGCTGCCGCTGATGCCAGTCCCCGGCTTCGCCTTCCAACCGATCGACGAAGCCGAGGTCGCCCTGGAACTGGCAACGCTGGCCCAATCGGCTCCCACCGGCACGGCCCCGGAACTGGGCGGCCCGGAAATCCAGGAAGCCACCGCCTTCGCCCGCACCTACCTGACCGCCACGGCAAAATCCCGCAAACTGGTCACACTGAAGGCCCCGGGAGCCACCTACCGCGCCTACCGCGCGGGCGGAAACCTGACTCCAGCCCGCGCGGTCGGCAACCGAACCTTCGCGGACTACCTCACCGGATAGACGCCGGACGCAGGTCCGTCCAGTTCTCCTCCACGTACGCCAGGCAGGCCTCGCGGCTCTCCTCACCGAACACCTTGCTCCACCCGGCGGGCACCTCCGCGAAGGTCGGCCACAGCGAGTGCTGCTGCTCTTCGTTGACCAGCACGAAGAAACGGCCCTGCGGGTCCTCGAACGGGTTGGTCATGTCTTTTCCTTCCTCACCACTACTTGACAGCCTGAAGCGCCGACACCGACTCGGCCCCCACCACCGGCCGCCGCAGAATCGACTCGAGAATCTCCCCCACCCGCACCGCCGTGTTGGACAACAGCGACGACGTGATGCCGTGCGTGTGCTCGGTCCCGCCCTGCAGGTAGATCCCGCCCCGAACGTCCTTGGTAGTGACCACCCGGTAGTCCCGCGTGACCTTCAACCGCCCGCGCTCATCCCGCTCACAAGCGTCCGCCACCTCACCGAGCAACCCCACGGGATTCGCGGGCCGATACCCGGTCGCATACACGATCACATCGGCATCAACCGGCAACTGCCCCCCATCGGCCAACGACTCGATCACGCACTTGCCGTCCGAGTTCACCTCCGTCAACCGAGAGGTGTTGTGCAGCAACAACCGCTGCCTCCCCACCACCTTCTCCCGGTAGACCCGCCGGTACAGCTCCTCGATCAGATCCTGGTCCACCACGCCGTAGTTCGTGTTGGCGTGATACCCCATCAACTTCCGCTTGACGTCCTCCGGCGCGGCATAAAAATCATCCACCGCCGCCGGATCGAAGATCCGGTTCGCAAACGGGCTGTCGTCAGCCGGGCTGTACCCGTACCGCGCAAACACCCCGTGCACCTCAACCTCGGGGAACCGGTCGTGGAAGAACGCCACCGCCTCCGCCGCACTCTGCCCGGCCCCCACCACCACGACGTGCCGGGGGTCCTTCAACCCCTCGACCTTCGTCAGCAAATCCTTGTTGTGCCAGATCCGCTCGCCCGCCTCGATCCCCTCCGGCAGGTTCGCCTCCAGCCCAGTGGCCAACACGAGGTTGCGAGCCCGAACCGACTCCTCCCCCACCTCGACCTCGAACCCGTCACCATCAGCCCGAACCCGGCTGACCGCAGCCCCGTACGAAACATGATGCGCAACCCGCTCAGCAGCCCACTCGAAGTAGTCGTGGAACTCCTTGCGCAGCGGAAACAGGTTCTTGTGGTTGACGAAGTCGATCAACCGCCCCCGATCCCTCAGATAACAGAGGAAGCTGAACGTGCTGGTCGGGTTGCGCAGCGTGACAAGGTCCTTGAGGAACGACACCTGCATGGTCGCGTCCTCGAGCAACATCCCCCGATGCCACCCGAACCGAGCCTGCCGCTCGAAGAACCGCGCCCGAACAGGCAACGCGTGCTCCTCCACCGCGATCGCGAGAGCGAGGTTGGACGGCCCGAAGCCGATTCCGGCCAGGTCTAACACCGGTTCCATCGCGATCCTCTCCAGGCACTCCCAGGCAGCGTAAAGTAACCCTAACTTAACTAAGGCATACCTTAGCTAGTGCATTCGGACGTGATCTACGCCGCTGCACCAGAAACCGCCGAAACGCGAGCAACCCTCAAGCCACCGCCGACGCGTCTCGCAAGGTGACCACCCGCACGAGTCGCGGATCGCAATCACCTCAGACCCGCACGCCCTCCAACCAGCAAGCCACCCGCCGACTGACCTCGACCGGTTCCAACGAGGGCATCCGCTCCCCGCAGACGTCCATCGGCGACGGGCAGCGCGGGTGGAACGGGCACCCGGAAGGCATGGACCGCAAATCCGGCGGCGAGCCGGGGATGCCGCGCAGCTCCCGCCGAGCCCCGCGCAACGCCGGAAACGACGCCAACAACCCCTGGCTGTAGGGATGCCGAGCCGCCCGGTAGATCTCCGAAGCCGGAGCCTCCTCCACCACCCGCCCCCCGTACATGATCGCAATCCGATCCGAAAACTCGACCAGCAACGAAATGTCATGCGTGATGAAGATGACCGAGAAGCCCAACGTCACCCGCAGCCGCATCATCTGCCCAAGAATCTGCCTCTGCACCACCACGTCCAACGCGGTGGTCGGCTCATCCATGATCACGATCTCGGGCTCCAACGCCAGCGCCATCGCAATCATCACCCGCTGCCGCATGCCCCCGGACAACTGATGCGGGTAAGAACCAAGCCGATCAACCGGAATACCCACCAGCGACAACAACTCCCGGCCGCGAGCAGTCCGCTCCGCCCGCCTCATCCCAGGCCGATGAGCCCGCAACACGTCATCGATCTGCGCACCAACCGAAATGACGGGGTTCAGCGCGTTCATCGCCCCCTGAAACACGATAGCGATCTCGTTCCACCGCAGCACCCGCAACTGCTGCTCGGAAAGCCCCAGCAGGTCCTGCCCCTTGAACAACACCTCCCCGGCCGACACCCGCCCAGGCGCCTGCAACAACCGAGTAGCCGCATAGGCCAAAGTGGACTTCCCGCTCCCACTCTCCCCAGCCAGCCCGAGAACCTCGCCCGCCCCCAACGACAACGAAACGCCGTGCACGGCCCGCAACGAACCGTAATCCACCGAGAGATCACGAATCTCCAGCACCGGACTCATGCGCGCACCTTCCGCAACCGAGGATTCGCATACTCGTCAATCCCGAAGTTGATCAGCGCCAGCGCCGTGCCGAGCAACGCGATGCACAGCCCAGCAGGAACGAACCACCACCAGGCACCCTGGCCAAGCGCCTGGTTGCTCTGCGCCCAAAACAGGATCGTCCCCCAGTTCCACGTCGACAACGACACGACACCAACGAACGACAGGGTGATCTGCAGCATCACCGCGAAGATCACCGTGCCGACGAACCCAGAAGCGATCACCGCCATCAGGTTCGGCAGCACCTCGAACACGATGATGCGCCAGGTCGACTCACCGGACGCCCGCGCAGCCTCCACGAAGTCACGCCGCCGCAACGACATCGTCTGCGCGCGCAGCACCCGCGCACCCCACGCCCACGCGGTCAGCGAGATCACCGCCGCGATCAGCACGGTGTCCGCGGACGGCAGCATCGAGGCCACGATGATGATCAGCGGCAGCGCCGGGATCACCAGGAAGACGTTGGACAGCATGGACAACGCCTCGTCGGCCGCACCACCGAGGAACCCGGCGGTCACGCCGACCAGAATGGACAACACCGTCGCGAGCACACCGCAGACCAGCCCGACGACCATCACTCCCCTGGTCCCCACGAGCACCTGGGAGAAGATGTCCTGCCCGGTCATGGTCGTGCCGAACCAGTGCGCGCCCGACGGCGGCGACAGCAGGTCGTCGCCCATCGCCGACGGGTCGTAGGGCGCGATCCACGAGCCGATCACCGCGATGATCGCGAAGAAGGCCAGAATCCCCAAGCCCAACCGAGTTTTGAAGTTCACGAATCAGCCCTCCCGCCGCGTGCGCGGGTCGAGCAGCAGGTAGCCGACGTCCGCGAGCAGGTTCGCCACCAGCACCGCCAGTGTGATCACCAGGAACACGCCCTGCATCAACGGGTAGTCCTTCGCGCCGATGCCCTGGAACAGCACGTAGCCCAGGCCGGGATAGGAGAACACCATCTCCACCAGCAGCGCGCCGCCGACGATGAAACCCAGCGACAGGGCGAAACCGGAGATCGACGGCAGCACGGCATTGCGCGCGGCGTAGGCGAACATGATCCGCCGCTGCGACAGGCCCTTGGCCCGCGCGACCAGCACGTAGTCCTCAGCCGTGACGGTCACCATCATGTTGCGCATGCCCAGGATCCAGCCGGCCACCGAGCTCACCACGATCGTGATGCCGGGCAGCACGGCGTGCTGCAGGACGCTGCCGATGAACTCACCGGACCACTCCGGCACCAGCCCGGCCGCGTACCCGCCGGACGCCGGGAACAGCGGCCACGTCACGGAGAACACCGAGATCGCGATCAGCCCGAGCCAGAAGTACGGGATCGACGACAGGAACGTCGTCACCGGGATGAGCGAGTCCATCCACGAACCGCGTTTCCACCCCGCGTACACGCCCATCAGCGTGCCCAACAGGAACGCGATGACCGTGGTGACGCCGACCAGTCCGAGCGTCCACGGCAACGACTGCGAGAGCACGTCGGCGACCGGCGTCGGGAAGAACGTGAACGACAGCCCGAGGTCACCGCGCAGCAGCGAACCCCAGTAGTCGACGTACTGCTGCCAGATCGACTTCTTGTCGTCCAGTCCGAACAGGACGTACAGCGAGGCCATGGCGTCGCTGTTCAACCTGCCGCCGAGCTTGGTGATCATCGCCTGCACCGGGTCGCCCGGCAGCAGGCGCGGCAGCAGGAAGTTCACCGTGATCGCCGCCCACAACGTGACCAGGTAGAACAGCGCGCGGCGCACCAGGAACGTCATGCCGCCGCCTCCACGTAGAGCCAGCACGCCGCCCAGTGCCCGGAGGAGTCGACCTCGGTGCGTGGTGGCGCGTCGGTCCAGCACCGCGACTGCACCTTCGGGCAGCGCGGCGCGAACCGGCACCCCGCGGACACCGCCGCGACCTCCTCCGGCGGGGCGTCCAGCGCGACCACGGACCGTTCCGGATCGGGCGCGGACTCGATCAGCAGCTGCGTGTACGGGTGTGCCGGCCGCTGCGTCACGGTCTCGCTGTCACCGCCCTCGACGATCTGCCCGCCGTACATCACGAACGTCTCGTCCGCGAAGTAGCGCGCCGACGCGATGTCGTGCGTGATGTAGAGGACCGCTAGCTTGAGCCGTTCCTTCAGGTCCAGCAACAGGTTCAGCACGCCGAGCCGGATGGAGACGTCCAACATGGACACCGGTTCGTCGGCGAGCAGCACCTCGGGGTGTGCCGCCAGCGCTCGCGCGATCGCCACGCGCTGCCGTTGACCGCCCGACAGCTCGTGCGGGTACCGCGCGGCGAAGTCGGCGGGCAGATGCACCCGTTCCAGCAGCTGCTCCACCGTCTCCGGCCGCTTGTGGATCTTCAGCGGCCGGGTCAGGTGGTAGCGGATCGTGTGGATCGGGTTGAGCGAGGCGAACGGGTCCTGGAACACCATCTGGACCTTGCGCCGGTACTCCCGGACCCTGCGCACCTTCTCGCCGTCCAGCAGGATCTCTCCCGCGGTCGGCTCCACCAGTCGCGCCAGCAGCTTCGCCACCGTCGACTTGCCCGATCCCGACTCGCCGACGAGGGCGGTCACGCGCCCGCGGCGCAGGACGATGGAGACGTCCTGCACCGCGCGCACGCGCTTGTAGGTCTTGACCAGACCCTTCGCTTCCAGCGCGACCTCGTTCACGTCTACGACCCCGCGGGCTTCAGCTTCATGACGATCTGCAGGGCGTTGGGCAGGGTCGCCTGCGGCGGACCGTACGGGTCCTCGTCAGAAGGCCAGCCGACCCAGTTCTTCGTGCTGTACTCCGCCCCGATCGGGCCCGCCGAGGTCGGGATCATCGGCACCTGCTCGACCATGATCTTCTGCAGCACCGCGAGGCTGCGAGCCCGCGTCGCGTCGTCGGCGGCGTTCGCGTACTCGGCCAGCGCCGCCGTCGCCGCGGGGTTGTTGTAACGGCCGAAGTTCACCGCCGCGGTCTGCCCGATCGGTTTGATCTCCGCGCCGTCCATGATGTTCTGGTACATCTCGTACGGCGTCGCGCCGGTGTTGGTCCAGCGCAACGAGCCCTGGAACGCGCCGTTCGCGAAGTCGGTCGTCCACGCGTCCGCGGTCTGCGTGCGCACGGTCGCCTCGATGCCGATCTTCTTCAGGTCGCTCTTGATGATGTCGAGCACCGTCAGGTAGTCCGACCAGCCGGAGGGGTTGGTCAGCTCGATCGTCACCGGTTTGCCACCGGGCGCCTTGAGCACGCCACCGTCCAGCGTGAACCCGGCCGCGGTCAGCTTCTGCTTGGCCTTGTCGACGTCGACCTTGAACCGCGCGTCCTTGTACTCGGGCGCGAGGAACGAGTCACCGGCGGGCAACGGCATGCCGGTGGGCGACTCCAGCTTCGGGAACAGCCGCGCCTCCCCGCGGACGAAGATCGCCTCGCGGTCGATCACGTCGCTCATCGCCGCGCGCAGGGCCGGGTTGTCGAACGGCGCGACCGTGGTGTTGAGCCACAGGCCGTGGATGCCGAGCCCGGCGGGGAACCACAGCTTGTGGTGGGCCGGGTCCTTGTCGACGTAAAGCTTTTGGTAGTCCGGGATGAAGACGTACGACCACTGGCTCGCGCCCGACGCCAGCGCGGTGGTCTGCGCCGTGTTGTCGTTGTACGAGGTGTACTGGATCTCCGGCACCTTGGGCAGGTCCTGCCAGTACTCGGTGCGCCGCGCGATCGTGACGGTCTGCGAGGTGAACGACTTCAGCTGGTACGGACCCGTGCCGACGGGGTTGGGGTTCGTGTAGGTCGTCGGGTCCGGGACAGCGCTCCAGACGTGCTGGGGAACCACCATCGCGCTGATGACCTTGTTGCGGTTCACGAACTGCGGCGAGGCGAACGTGACCTCGACCTTGCCGTCCGGCGTCGCCGTCGCGGTCTCGACCTTGAGCGAGTCGCGGTTGTTGAGCGCCGGCCACTTCTTGAGGATCTCGTACGAGAAGGCGACGTCAGCGGCCGTGAGCGGCTTGCCGTCGGACCACTTCACGTTCTCCCGGATCGTGAAGGTGACCTTCTGGTAGTTGTCCGTCCAGTCCCACTTCGTCGCGAGCCACGGCACGGCATCCTGGGCCGGGCGCGTGTTGTTCACGAACGCCAGCGGCTCGTAGATCTGGTAGCGGTAGCCGAGCGAACCCGCCGCCGACGTGGGCAGGAACGGGTTGTGGTTCTCGGTCAGCGGCCCGTTGGGCATGCCCACGGTCAACACTCCGGTGGCCTTGGTAGCGCCGCCGGAGGAGCAACCGGTCGCCGCGAGCGCCAGTGCCAACGCGACGATGATTGTTCTGCGCATGGGGGAATCTCCCGACACGACGAAGCATGAGAGCGCTCTCTCATGCGTACGGCGAACTCGCCAGACCACTGCGGAGGCCTGACGGGTTCGTGTGGAGTTGTGGTGGAGCGGGTGGGTCAGGGCGCGGATTCGCGCACGATCAACTTGGTGGGCAGCACGAGCGGGTGGTCGGGCATCGGCTGTCCCTCGAGCGTGGAGAGCAACATGCGCGCGGCGGCGGCGCCCATCTCCTGTCCGGGCTGGCGGATCGTCGTCAGCCGCGGTTCGGTGTGGTTCGCGACCGGGACGTCGTCGAAGCCGACCACGGACACGTCCTCGGGGACGGACCGGCCGGCCTCGCGCAGCGCCCGCAGCACGCCGACCGCCGAGAGGTCGTTGTGCGCGAACACGGCGTCGAACGGGACACCGCTCGCGATGAGCTTGTCGACGGCGACCTCGCCACCCTCGGTGGTGAAGTCGCCGTCG
This sequence comes from Lentzea alba, assembly GCF_011067745.1. Taxonomy (GTDB): domain Bacteria; phylum Actinomycetota; class Actinomycetes; order Mycobacteriales; family Pseudonocardiaceae; genus Lentzea; species Lentzea alba. The sequence continues at coordinate 88,574 of NZ_JAAMPJ010000003.1, read as the reverse complement.
ACGATGAGGTCCGGGTGCAGCGTCAGGCCCGCTTCCGCCAAAGCGAGCCGGAACCCGTCCAGCCTCGCCTGAGTGCACCCGAAGTGCGGTGGTCCGGTGACGACGGCGAACCTGCGACGACCGGCCGCGACGAGATGCCTCGCGACATCAGCGCCTCCCTGCCGGTTCGTCGTCGTCACCGAAGGGAACTCCGGGTGCGAGCCGCGGTCGTCGATCATGACGACCGGCAGGCCCGCCCGGTAGAGCGTGGAGATGTAGTGCAGGGTGTCCGGCGGCTCGACCACGAGCAGGCCGTCGAAGGCGTTGGCGGACACGTGGTTCGCGAACTGGTTCAGCGACTCCGGCCCGCGGTTGATCGTGTAGAGCAGCAGCCCGTACCCGTCGGCTTCGAGCGTGTCGACGATGCCCTGCAGCACCTCGCCCATCCACGGCCAGGTGAGCGACGGCGCGAGCATGCCGACCGTGCGGGTGCGCCCCCGCGCCAGGCCGACCGCACGTGCGCTGGGCACGTACCCGATCTCGTCGATGACCTTGCGCACGCGCTGCGCGGTGGAGGCGTCCACGTCCGGCTTGCCGTTCAGCACACGTGACACGGTCGCTTTGGACACCTGGGCGCGTTGGGCGACCTCTGCGATCGTGACACGCATGCCGAACTTCCTTCCGCCGCCTCTGAAACCGGTTTCGGTACCGGTTCCGACGAGGTGTGACGGAGTCAACAGCCTTTCGTGAGCTTTAGTCAAGGCTCTTTCCCGAAGTTCGTGGGAGCGTTTCCACGGCTGGGGCCATCGCCGCAGGTGAGACCTGATCTTGCGACCGGAATTGGGGTGTCTTGATCGAGTCCGACTTTCCGGTGTCGCTGGTCCGAACGGAGCATCCGGCGCCCCGGCGTTGATCGTGCACAATCAGGGGCATGGGGGTTGTCACGGCAGTGAGCCGCAGCGAGGAGTACACGTTCACCAAGCCGGTCCGTTCGAGCATCACCCTGCTCGCGGGGCTCGGCGTCGAGGGTGACGTCCACCAGGGCGTCACGGTGAAGCACCGTTCCCGGGTCGCGCAGGACCCGACGCAGCCGAACCTGCGACAGGTGCACCTGATGCACGCCGAGCTGTTCGACGAGTTGCGGGACAAGGGTCACGCGGTCGAGCCGGGCCAGATCGGCGAGAACGTCACGACCCGCGGCATCGACCTGCTCGGCCTGCCCACCGGGACGTTGCTGCACCTGGGACCCGAGGCCGTGGTCGAGGTGACCGGGCTGCGCAACCCGTGCGTGCAGATCGACGGGTTCTCGAAGGGGCTGCTCAAGGAGGTCGTGGGCAAGGGCGCCGACGGTGAGCTGGTCCGGCGCGCGGGCATCATGTCCGTGGTGCTGGTGGGCGGGGTCGTCCGTCCGGGCGACGAGATCCGTGTGGAGCTGCCGGCCGAACCACACCGCCCGCTGGAAAAGGTCTAGTCGGGCTCAGTCGTTGCCGAAGTGGTCGTCGAGGATCACCGAGATCGTTCTCCGCGCCTCGACGACCGCCAGATGTGCCGCGTCCCCGACGATGTAGAGCTCCGAGTCCGGCAGGTCGTCCGCGATGTGCCGCGCGCACTCGGGCGGCGTCGCGTGGTCCTGCGCCGCCGCGATCACCACGGTCGGCACGTCGATCTTCACCAGGTCCGGCCGCAGGTCCACGTCCCGGATCGCTTCGGCACAGGCGAGGTACGACGCGACGTCGACGTTCAGCAGCTCGGCGCGGAACCGGGCCACCACCGCGGGCGAGAACGCCGGCGTGAACCAGCGCGACACCACCGCGTCCGCGACGGCCGGCATCCCCTGCGAGCGCACCGCGCTGATCCTTTCGTCCCAACCGGACTTGTCCGGGTACCAGGCCGTGGTGCAGACCAGCGCCAGCCGGGAGATCCGGTCGGTGTGCGCGGCGAGCCACATGCCGACCATGCCGCCGAGGGAGACGCCGCAGTAGTACACCTGGCGCAGTCCCAAGTGGTCCAACAGCTCCACGACGTCCGTGGCCAGCGCTTCGATCGTGCACGGACCCGGAACCGGCGCGCTCCCACCGTGACCGCGGTGGTCGAAACGCAGGAGCCGGAACGGGAGCGAGAAGTCGCGCCACAGGTCGGTGGTCGTGCCGAGCGCGTTGCCGAGTGCCAGCACCGGTGCGTCTTCCGGTCCGGTCAGCGTGTGATGCGGAATCACCGGGGGTCACCTCCCTGCTGAAGACGGTGCGAGTCTGCAGGGAGTTTTCCCAGGCCGCACCCCGAATCCACATCGGACGGCACCGGTCGGGCTCCGCCGTAAGCGTGATGAGACGTTGACAGCTTCACGTTCGTTGACAACCACCGGCCTGGCCCCGCCGTAACACCGTTACGGGGAGCAGAATGAGGGCTTGCCTCCGCCACCGACCCCACCGGGACGCCGATGAACTCCGTTGCTCCGTTCGCGCACGAGGCCCTGTTCTACCGGGACGAGGACGACTTCCTCTCCGGTACGACCAGATTCGTCGCGGACGGCGTGAACAGAGGCGAGCCCGTGCTGGTCGCGGTGCCGGAGCCGAGCATCGCTCTGCTGCGCGGGCGGCTGGGCAGCCAAGCGGACCACGTGCACTTCATCGACATGATCGAGGCGGGCCGCAATCCGGGCCGGATCATTCCCGGCGTGCTGATGGCGTTCAGCGCGAGCGCTCCGCAGAGCCGGGTGCGGATGGTGGGCGAGCCGGTGTGGCCCGGACGCACCGAGCTCGAGTACCCGGCGTGCGTGCAGCATGAGGCGTTGATCAACACGGCGTTCGAGGGACGCAACGGCACCCTGTTGTGTCTTTACGACGCCACTTCGCTGCCGGACCACATGCTGGAGGACGCCCGGCGCACGCACCCGGTCCTGATCGACGGTGCCAAACGGATCGCGAGCGAGTGCTACACCGACCCGGCCAGTCTGGCCGACGTCTACAACGTGCCGTTGCCCCCGCCGCCGGCGACGGCCGAGGAGCACACCTTCTCCGTCGGCACGCTCGCGCACATGCGCAAGCTCGTGTCGGCGTATGCGACGTGGTTGCGCCGCCAGCAGGTCGAGGATCTGGTCCTCGCCGTGAACGAGCTCGCGACCAACAGCATCCTGCACGCGTCCGGGCGCGGAGTGCTGCGGATGTGGCGTGAAGGCGACACCGCCGTGTGTGAAGTGAGCGACTCCGGCACGGGGTTTCCACACTCGTTCACCGGCCTGTCCGGCTTCGGAATCGTGATGGTGAACCTGTTGTGTGACCTGGTTCGCACCCACACGAGTCACACCGGTACCACCGTTCGAGTGTACTTAGGCCGGTAGAGAGTCAGCGCCATCTCATAGAAATGCGCGCGACACGCGGACCTGGTTGCCTGGCACACCTATGACCGAGCAACTCTCCCCCCTCGACATCGCTTTCCTCGCCATGGAGGGCAACAGCAATCCGTTGCACCTGGGCGCGGTCGCGACCTTCGCACCCTCCACTCCGGTGCATCCGGCTCGCATCGCCGCCGTGCTGTGCGAACGGGCGCAGGAGATTCCCCGCCTGCGCCAGCGCGCCCGCACGTCGTTGCTGGGTGGCGCGCGCTGGGTGGAGGATCCCGGTTTCGCGCCTGAGGACCACGTCTTCACGCACCACGTGCGCGGCCGGGAACGGTTCGCCACCTTGGTCTCCCACCTCATGGCGCAGCCGCTGGACCTCGCGCGCCCGCCGTGGGAGTTGCACGTCATCACCGGTCTCACGGGCGGACGGTTCGCCGTCGTCGCCAAGCTGCACCACTCGCTGTGCGACGGCATGAAGGCCGTTGGCCTGGGAATTCAGCTGTTCGACCCGTCGCGGCTGTCCATTCCGGACGCTCCCGCGCAGCCGCCGAAGTCGATCATCCCGTCGATCCCGTCGCTGCGCGGGATCAAGGACACCCTCGACATCGCCTCGTCGGTGCTGATGAACACCCGCCCGCCGACGCTGAACTCGCCGGTGCTCACCTCGTCGACCCGGCCCCGCCGCGTGGTGATGTCCAGGCTGGATCTCGCGGACGTGCACCGAATCCGGCGCGCCCACGGCGGCACGGTGAACGACGTGTTGCTCGCGCTCGTCACGGGTGCGTTGCGGCACTGGCTCTCCGCGCACGGCAGCGCGGGCCCGTCATCGGTCGTCCGCGCCCTGATCCCGGTTAACCAGCGCTCACGCTCCGGCGACGCGGCGGCGGGCAACCAGATCTCGGGGTTCCTGGTGGCGTTGCCCGTGGGCGAGCCGGACCCGGCGGAACGACTGCGCGACATCCGCGAGCAGATGGAGTCGGCGAAGGCGGCCGGCCCCGACCGCGGCGCCGGAGCGTTGCCCCGCCTCGCGGACAAGGTGCCGCCACTGGTGCACCGCCTGGCCGCACCGGTCGCTTCTCGCTGTGCCCCGCTGCTGTTCGACACGCTGGTCACGTCGGTGCCGCTGCCCTCCGTGCCGCTGTCGCTGGACGGCGCCGCGCTGTGCGAGATGTACCCGGTGGCCCCGGTCGCGCCCGGACACGCGGTGGGCATCGCGCTGTCGGTCTACCGCTCCTCGGTGCACGTCTGCCTGAACACCAACCAGTCGTGGATGTCCGACGCGCAGTGGCTCGACGGCGTGCTGCGCCGAGAGGTGTCGTCCCTTCAGGACGCGCGCGAGCTGGTGGGTTTGCCGAGGTAGAGCGCCGGAAAACCTGGCGGCATGAGCAACACCGTGATCCTCGACGTCGACGGCACCCTCGTCGACACCAACTACCACCACACGGTGGCGTGGCTGCGCGCCTTCAGCAGCGTCGACGTCACCGTGCCCGCGTGGCGCGTGCACCGCGCGATCGGCATGGGCGGCGACAAATTGGTGGCCGCCGTCGCCGGCGACAAGGTGGAGCAGGACCACGGCGACGCGCTGCGGGCCGAGTGGGAACGGCGCTTCGACGAGATCATCGACGAGATCCAGCCGCTGGAGGGCGCGCACCGCCTGGTCCGCGCCGCCACGGAGATGGGCCTGACCGTCGTGCTCGCCAGCTCGGGCAAGCGCAAGCACATCGAGCACTACCTCAAGCTGATCGATCCGGGTGACGTCGCGTGGACGTCCTCCGACGACGTCGACGACAGCAAACCGGCACCCGACCTGATCCAGGTGGCACTGCGCAAGGTGCAAAACTCCCGCGCGGTCGTCGTCGGCGACTCGGTGTGGGACTGCGAGGCCGCGCGCCGCGCCGGGCTGCCGTCGATCGGGTTGCTGACCGGCGGGTTCAGCGAGGACGAGCTGTTCGACCACGGCGCCTCGGCCGTGCACGCGGACCTGGACTCGCTGCGGGCGGAGCTGGCCGACCTGCCGTTCGCCGAGGTGACCGACCCCAACGCCTGACCCCCCACCCCAACGCTGTCACCCCGCTCGCCAGGACGTGTGCCGAAGTGGCGCTCGTTCACTCACGCCAACCTCACCCGCCCCATTTTTCGGCACGCGGGGCCCTTTCGTTCGCTCTGACAGTACGAAAGGGCCCCGCGTGCCGTCGGCAGGACGGGCGGGGACTGCGGAGCGTGCTGGCTGTGGCGTTGCTTCACTCGAACGATGCGACTTCGACGCAAGGCCTAGAATTGAAACTGGGGGAACCCGGTCTGCGCCGTGTGTGTGGTGGGTGCTGACGGCCGTGTCCCTACGGCTTGGGGCCGGTCGACGGGCGCGGGTCCGTCGTTTTGGGTCCGCGGTCCTTGCTCTTGCTCGGCTTGGCCGGATCCGAGGTGGGCTCCACTGGGCTTTCCGACGATGCCGCCGACGACCCCGGCGCCACCGTCCCCGTCGGCACCACGGCCCCGGGCTGCGGCGCACCGGGCGCGTCCGGATCACCCGGCGGCTGCACCACGGTCACCGTGGACGGCGACACCGTCACCACCTGGGTCTGCGCGTCCGGCACCACCGGCTGGTCCGCCGCCGGCGCCTCGCTCCCGCCGCCGCCGAGGTTCGCCACCGCGACCGCCACCGCCGTCGCGGCCGCCGCACAGGCCGCGGTGATCGCCACACGCTTGCCCCGCCGCGACCGGGGCACCGGCACAACCGAACCCGAGTCCGAAGCACCCGAGCCCGAAGAAGCCGGCTCCGACACCGCCGCGCCCGGCAACAACGCCGGCAACCCCCGGCTCGCCTCGTGCGCGGCCGACAGCGAACGGGCGCACTGAGCGGCGGTGGGCCGGCGCGCCGGGTCCATGTCCGTCATCGCGGACAGCAACGACACCCAGGCCAACGGCAGGTCGACCGGGATCCGCGGCGCCCGCGCCAGCCTGGCCAGCGCCGCCTCGGCGTCCCCGCCGGGGTACTCGGGCCGTCCGGTCAGGCACTCGAGCAGCACCAGGCCGAGCGAGTACACGTCCGCCGCCGGCCCGACGTCAGCGCCGCGCACCTGCTCCGGCGACAGGTACCCGGCGGTCCCGACCAGGACCCCGGAGGTCGTCACCCGCGTGACCTCGGCGACCAGCGCGAGACCGAAGTCCGCCAGGTACGCCTGCTTCTCGGTGTCGTCGAGCAGGATGTTCGACGGCTTGACGTCGCGGTGCACCACGCCCATCGCGTGCACGTGGTCGAGCGTGAAAGCGACCTGCCCGCCGATCCGCGCGACGAACCGGGGCGGTAGCGGCTCGCGCATGCGCTGGCGCAGGGTGCCGCCGGTGATCTCGCGCATCACGAAGTACGGGCGCCGCGACACGGCCCCGGAGGCGTACACCGGGATGAGGCCGGGGCACTCCAGCGAAGACAGCATGGCCGCCTCGCGCTGCAACCGGAGCTCGTCGTCGGGCAGACCGGCGCCGCTGAAGACCTTGATCGCCACTGAGGACGTGGTCGAGCGGTCGTAGGCCCGGTAGACCTCGGCCATGCCACCCGACCCGAGCAGCGAGCCCACGACGTAGCGGTTGTCGATCACCGCTCCAGTCAGGTCGCCGTCCCAGGGTGCGCTCATGGGCCTCCGCTCGTTGCGCAGCAACCTAACGGGTCGCGTGGAATTCCGGCTACCCGGCCGACCTGAAGATCAAACTACAATCAGTCCGGCTTCGATCTCCCGGACCACCTCAACGTCCCGTTCGAGCTGTTCAAGATCGGTCGTCGCCAGCACCACATAGCCCAACGACGTCCACAGGTCATCGGTACGCGGCACCAACGAACCCTCGCGGTACGGCAGCACGTCGCGCTGGTAGCTCGGCAGCAGGTCCGGCAACTCGTCGAACCGCACCGCGTTCGCCAGCTCGCCGGCCGCGGGCGACGACAGGTACACCGACTTCACGTGCTGGTGCTGGGTGTACCGGCCGACCGAGGTATCGCCGTCCACGCGGTGGCGCACCATCCGGGTGATCTGGCTTTCCCGCGCGCCCAGCAGCGACAGCTCCTGCTGCTCGGCACCGGCCAGCCGGGCGCCGATCTCGATCAACCGCGGACCGGTTGCGGTGATCATGACCTCCACGTGCGCGGGACCGTTGCGCACCCCGGTCGCGTCGAGCACCTGGCAGACGTACTCGAACAGCACGTCGACCACCGGGTCGTCGGCCGAGACGAAGGTGTTGGACAGGTAGATGCCCAGCCGGTCGCCACGGCACTGTTTGGCGTAGCGCCAGACGGCGGCCAAGCCGTGCTGACCGTCGATCGAGTAGGTGTCGACCTCGTACTCGGTGCCGACCGCGAGTTCCTGCACGAGCACCTTGTCGTTGCGGAGGTTCAGCTTGTTAACGCTGCCGAGGATCCGGTCGAACTTGGCCCGCCAGTCGTCGCCCGGCCGCGCCACGAACACGTCGTCGGTACCGCCGCTCTCCTGCGGCTTCAGCACGATCGGCGAGTTCTCCAAGCCCTCGCGGCGCAACCAGCCGGCCACCTCGTCCACGCGGTCCGAGCTGATCTGCCGCAGGTGCGGGACGTCGGCGGACCGCAGCGCCACGGCCATCTGCCACTTGTCGCGCCGCGCGGACGACAACGTCAGCACGTTCGACCGGCCCGGCACGATGAGCTCGGACAGCGCCTCGGCGGCCTCGACACCGGTCTCGGTACCCGGCACGACGGCGAGCGGGTCGTGCCCGGCGAGCTTCGCGGCGAGCTCGTCCAGGTCCGACAGGACGTGCACCTCGCGGTAGTCGCCGGGCGTCCACGTCTTCGCGAGCCCGGCGGGTGGTTCCGGAGTCGTCAGCACCGCGATCGCCTCGACGCCACGCTCGGCGAAGGCGGGCGCGATGCCCCTTCCGGCCGAGTACGGATCCACCACCACGATGCTGTCCGCCACCGCTGCTCCTCCTCAATCGTAAAGATGTCTGCCGAACGAGGAGCACAACAGCAGTGGCGTGACCAGGCATTCCTGTCTCGATTGGGTCGAGACGACCGTCACTCGAAACGCAACTTCTCGTAGACGGCTGCTGTCACCAGACAGCCGGAAGACGTCCGCCACACCCGAGCGAGCCGGGTCCGCAGGTCCGCGCCCCCGCTCAGAGCCTGGGCCACGAACTGCAGCCCGAGCAGCTCCGCGACGATCTGCTCGGCCGCGTGCCGCACGTTGACGTCGGCCCGCAGCTCACCGCGTTCCTCGGCCAGCGTGAGCAGGTCCCGCACGACCGCGATCCAGCCGACGACCTGCGCGGCGGCCACGACGTCGAAGAACACCGCCTCCCGCAACAGCTTCGCGCTCACCCGCACGGTGAGATCGGTTTCCAGCCTGCGGACGAACTCGAACGACATCCCGATCAGCGCCTGGACCGGCGAGGCCTCGATCGCGAGCTGTTCGTCGCGCAACCGGTGCCACAGCAGGGACTGCTCCTCGATGATCGCGACCCCGAGCGCCTCTTTGGACCGAAAATGGCAATACAACGCGCCTTTGGACACATTCGCTCGGGCGCACACGGCGGTGAGGCTGGATCCGGCGAACCCGTCGCGGTCGAACACCTCGCTCGCCGCACGCAGCAGCCTGTCCCGCGTGTGGGTCGCTCTCTCGCGTTTGGTGCTCATGCCTCGGTCCGCGCAGAGCCTGTCGCGACGGCGGCGGCCAGCGTGTCGGGCATCTGCCAGTACTGCTCGATCTCCCCCAGATGCACCGAGAGCACACCGGAGAAGCGCAGGTCGACGCGTTCTCCGGTGGCGAGCACCCGCCAGCGCGCCTGTCCGACCACAGCGGCGTCACCTCCGTCGACGATCACCTGGCGCACCGAGAGCTGCTCCAGGCCGAACGTGGCGAACAAGGTCAGGAAGTGGGACTCGACCTCTCTGCGGGTCCGCGGGCCGGTCGTCCACCGGGCGCCGTTCGGTTCCGGCGCCTCCCATTCCACGGTCGGTGCGCACAACCGCGCGATGCCTGGTGCGTCCTGCGCCGCGAGACGTGCGAGGAACACCTGCACCACTTCGACCGTCGAGAGCATTTTCTCCACCTTCTCATCCCGGTCATTGCTGCAGCAACGATCACGGTACAGTCACACTAGTCAGGTGCCCGAAATGCGAGAGCACACACCCCGATGGACCAGCTGCGTTTACCCCAAACATCCGATCGGGCGATTCCACCAGTACCTGAAGTTTCAACGACCGTCGGTATCACCGCAATGCACGGCACGGGCATCCTGACTTTGAGGCAAGGTGGATGACGCACCCGCCATCACACCGAAACGGAGCAGAACCGTGCTCAAGGCAGTCCGTGAAGCCCACGAGCACCAGGACGTCCCGCCGATTACCGCCTTGATTCCACAGGCGCGGCGAGAGCAGGGCCTCACCCAGCGCGAACTCGCGGACCTGTTGTGCGAGATCTCACAAAACGACAGCGTCACCCGTGAAGAAGTGTCGAGATGGGAACGCGGCAAACGCATTCCCGGCCCCTACTGGCGTGCCTGGATCAGCGCGGCGCTCGACGTGCCGCACACCGAGGTAGACCGGGCCGCGGTGATCGAGCGGGAATCCCGCAGGACACGCGGCGAAGAGCACCCCCACTAGCGGAGCGCGGGCAGACGGCAGGGGTCTGCCCGCCCGCTGGAGGGTGGCGCCGTCGCGGCCGCCGCGGTGCCACCCTCCCCACAAGTCCCAGGCAGCAGGGACCTTTGGCCCCCTGTGCGTCCGCGCACAGGGGGCCAAACTGCGTGACGTGACAGCATTCGGAAACTCCGTCGCAACGTTACTGCTACTCGCCGGTACCGCGTTCGGCAGCGCACCGGGGGTTTCTCCGGTGAAGGTGAACGAGATCTCACTCGGACCCGCTGGATTCGTCGAGCTGCGCAACACCGGCTCCACTACCGCAGACATCGGAGGATGGTCGGTGCAGTCCTGCGTGGGCGGCACCGCGCGAATCCTCGCCACCATCTCCCCCGACACCGTCCTGCCACCGGGTGAATACTTCGTGATAGTCGGCGCCGCGTTCAGCGGAACGATGCCCAACGGACAAGTCGTGGACACCGTGGGTGGAAGCGGCGTAATCGCCCGGAACCGGCACGGTGCGCACACCGACAGCGTGGGGCTCAGCTCCTCCTCGCCATGCCGCGAGGACGGCTCGGCAACCCCCTGCGACAATTCCTCGCTCGGCCGCGACAGCGACTCGCGCGACACGGATCACAACTCGGCCGACTTCACCTGCCGAATTCCGTCTCCCGGCGAAACCAATCTCTGACTAATCGTCAGTGGCCCCTTTCGAACCCGAACGAATGCGAGCAAAGTCAGTCCCAGCGGCAAGACAGGTCGTTCCCCTCGACCAGTCGAGTCGCGACGAGAAATACCCCGAAATCACTTTCTCGAAGGGACAAGACAATGCGTCGACTGCTGAGCGGAGCTGCTGCGCTCGCAATCGCGAGCACCATCGCGTTTGCGGGAATGGCCTCGGCCGCCGAGGAGCCCACGGCTCCCGAGGTCATGCAGCTGCCGGCAGTGCTGATCAACGAGGTCTCCACGATGGGCCCGAACGGGGCGCTCGACGAGGCGATCGAGATCATCAACACCACGAACGAGCAGGTGGACCTGTCCAACTGGGTCATCCGGATCTACAACCAGCGCAACGAGGTCATCCAGACGATCCCGCTGTTCGACCCGCTGGGTGCGCCGATCACGCTGGCGCCGGCGAACAACGTCGGCAGCACGCTCGTGCTGACGGGTGCCGAGTTCTCCGGCACCACCTCGACCCCGAACGTTCTCCCGGTTCGCTTCCTCGGTGTCGATGGCATCCCGACGCTCGGCGGCGTCGCGATCTTCGGCAGCGCGGCCCCGAGCGCCTTCAAGATCGACGGTGTCGCATTCTCGGCTCCGGTGGGCGCCGCCAAGGAAGGTGTTCACGCCCAGCCCGAGAACCAGCGCACCGCTCAGCTCGCCGGTTCGAACACGCGCAACCTGCTGAACCAGGACACGAACAACAACCAGCGCGACTTCTCGCTGCAGGAACGCACCTTCTGATCGACTGACACCGACCGTCAACCGGGTGCAACCACTGAGGTGCCCGGGCCGCCACCCCTCGGCGGCCCGGGCACCTCCGCGTCTGGCGCGAAGTCGCCAACGGCGACTAACCGCCGCTTTTTCCTGTTTCCCAACGTAATCCGGCCCCTCATCCTGCTCTGACCTGATCACCGAGGGAGGGCGCCGTGATTCGACAAGTTCTGGCACTTGCCGTTGCCGCCGCAACGCTCGTCGCACCAGCCGCGTCCGCCGCGCCGGCACCGCCGCCGGCACAGACGTCCGAGGCTTCCCACCGGATCACGCTGATCACCGGTGACGTCGTCGACTACACCGAACGGTCGGACGGCCGGAAGGTCGCGCAGATCCACGCCGCGCCTAGGGACGGCGAACAGCCCGTCTTCCACACGATGACGACGGCGAAAGGTCTGCACGTCTACCCGTCCGACGCGATCGGCGCCGTCACGTCCGGCACCGTCGAACGCACTCTCTTCAACGTCACCGAACTGGTTCGCACCGGCCAGTCCGACGACCGCACGACGACCGTCCCCGTGCTCATGACCGGCGGTTTCAGCGCCAGCGCGCACACCAGGATCAACAGCCTCAACGCCTCCGGCATCCACGTTGAAAAGGCCAAGGCGCAGGAGTTCTGGCGTTCCCTCGACATGAGCGCGAAGTCCGGCGTGCGGCTGAAGTACGACCGGCCGATCCGGATCACGCTCGACCAGACCACCAAGCAGGTCGGCGCCCCGGCGGCGTGGGCCCAGGGCCTCAACGGCACGGGCGTCACGGTCGCCGTCGTCGACACCGGCATCGACCCGAACCACCCGGACGTCGCCGGGAAGATCACCGCGGCGGAGAACTTCTCCGACGAACCGGACGTCGTCGACCGGCACGGCCACGGCACCCACGTCGCCTCGACCATCGCGGGCACCGGCGCCGGTTCGGCCGGGAAGTACAAAGGCGTTGCCCCGGAGGCGAAACTCGTGATCGCCAAGGTGTTCAACGGCGCGGGCGAAGCCGACACCTCGCAGGTGATGGCGGGCATCGACTGGGCGGCGCGCTCCGGCGCGAAGATCGTCAACCTGAGCCTGGGCGGTGACGTCACCGACGGTTCCGACGACCTCAGCGCGCAGGTCGACCGGCTCTCCGCCGAAACCGGCGTGCTGTTCGTGGTGGCGGCGGGCAACAACGGCCCGGCCGGACGTTCGATCACCTCCCCCGGTGCCGCGGCCGCCGCGCTGACGGTCGGCGCGGTCGACCGGCAGAACAAGCTGGCGCAGTTCAGCAGCACCGGCCCGCGCATCGGCGACGCGCACGTGAAGCCCGAGATCAACGCGCCGGGCGTCGGCGTGGTGGCCGCGCGGGCCGCCGACACGTCGATGGGCGCGCCGGTCTCCGACCTCTACACCGCGTCCTCCGGCACCTCGATGGCCACTCCGCACGTGGCGGGCGCCGCCGCTCTGCTGGTACAGCAGCACCCCGACTGGCCCGCGCAGACGCTGAAGAACGCACTCGTGACCAGCGCGGCCGACGTCGGCCTGCCCTGGTACGAGCAGGGTGCGGGACGGCTCGACGTCGCGAAGGCCGTCACGCAGAAGGCCACCGCCACCGCGGCCGTGAGCTTCGAGCGCTACACAAGGGGAACGGGCGGAGTGCTCACCCGGGAACTCAGCTACACCAACGACTCCGACGCACCGCTGACGCTTGATCTCGTCGCCACGATGAAGGGCTGGGACGGCAAGCCGACCACGGCCTTCAAGCTCAGCACCGCGAACCTCACCCTCCCGGCCCGCGCCAAGGCCACCGCCACCCTCACCCTCGACCCCGAAGCCGGCCCGGCAGGTGTGTACGGAGGCACCGTGACGGCCACCGGGACCGGCACCGCGTTGCGCACTCCGGTGAGCGTTTATGAGGCGCCACAGACGTTCCCGGTGTCGGTGCACGTCCGCGACACCGCGGGCAAGGCCCCGGCCCCGGCGTTCGGCCAGCTGATCGACGACTCCAATGGCGGGGACGACGTCAACGACCCGTTCGACGACACCGTCAGCTACGTCTTCGACGTCGTGAACGGCGAGGGTCTCGCGAACGTGCCGAGCGGCCGTTACTCCGCGGTGAGCTGGGCGACCGAGAACACGGCGGGTGTGCGCCGCTGGTCCGCGCTCGCCGCACCGGAACTGACGGTCTCGGGCGCTCACGACGTCGCACTCGACGCCCAGCGGACCGTGCCGATCGAGGTCGTGCCACCCGGCCCGGCCGAGCAACGCGACCGCACCGTGACGATGCGCCGGGTGCTGCCCGCCGAGGGCGGCCGGACGCCGCTCATCATCGAGACCGCAGCCGCGCTCGGCAGCGCCTCGTGGGAGATCCGCGCGACCCCGTCCGCCGCCGCCAAGAAGGGCGCGATCTCGTTGCAGGACAACGTGACCCTGCAGACCGCCACAGTCACGTTGAGCGCGGCGGGCAAGACGGTGCACACCGACGGCGACGTCGGCACCCTGTCCGCGAAGTGGCCCGGCGACCTGACCGACGGCTTCAAGGTGGTCAAGATCAGGCCGGACACGCCCGCGAACATGGTCAAGGCCGCCAACACCGCCGCGACCGCCGCCGCCCAGGAAGGCAAGAAGGCACTGGTGTCCTATGTGGACCAGCCGAACGCCCTCCCGCTCACCGGTCTCGCCAGCACCGCGCTGCCGTCGCTGAGCGTCGGCAACGCCGACGGTGAGTTCCTGGCCAGGCAGACGGCGCTGAAGCTCAGCGTCAAACCCGCTCCCGAGTCGGTGTTCAACCTCAGCTACCTCGACGGCAACGGCATCCCGGCCGCCCACCGCACCACGGTCGACCCTGCTCAGCTCGTGCTGCGCAAGACCGCCTACCACGCCGACAAACCCGGCCTGACCGTGCAGAAGACCTGGTACCCGTTCCCGACCGGGCTGTGGCAGACGCAGATCCTGCGCGGCACCACGTTCACCCCGCCCGCCGCCTGGAACGAGTACGTCGGCCCCGGCGACGACCGGATCGTCTGGAAGCGGCACGTGACGCTGAGCGGCACCGACGCCAAAGGTCAGCGCGCGGCGATGACCATGTTCCAGGAGAACGTGTTCCGCACGGGCGCTGCCGCGGCCGTGGAACGGTGGTTCGCGGGACCGATGCACAGCACCGCGCTCGCCCTGCAGGCCGACCACCCGGCCCGCTACCCCGCGGCCGGCGACGCGTGGCGGCAGCTCTGTTCGAACTGCCGGGCGGGCGACACGTTCGTCCCGGCTCTGCAGTGGACGGACGGCACCCCCGGCCACTACACGAACCCTTACCAGAACAGCAAGTTCTTCACGACCACCAAGGTCCGGCTCTTCCAGGGCAACCAGGAGATCCCGCAGAACCACGAGCCGCTCGCGTTCTACCCGACCTTCACGATGGCGCCGAACCCGGCCACCTACCGCCTGGAGGCGGTGGAGACGCACGCACCGGGAGCCGTCGCGGGTGCGATCAACCCCGTCCTGTTCACCCTGGCCCCGCGCACCGAGACGACGTGGACGTTCCAGTCGCAGCGGTCGCTCAACCCGCCGCCGCGTGGCTATTCCTGCCACGCCCAGGCGACCAGCTGCCAGTTCCAGCCGCTCATCCAGCTGCGCCACGACCTGCCGCTCGACCTCAAGAACTCCGCACCGGCGAACAAGCCGTTCGGCTACCACGTGCACGCGACCGGCGGCGCGCCCGTGACCGTGGTGAAGGTGCAGTGGTCGGCGGACGGCGTGACGTGGCGGCAGGCGGCCGTCCAACCGGCGGGAGACCGCTGGCAGGTCACGATCGACCAGCCCACCGGTGACGTGTGGCTGCGCACCGAAGCCAGGGACGGAGCCGGAAACACGGTAGCGCAGACCGTGCAGAAGGCCTTCCGTACCTACTCCGGCGGCTGAGGTGGTGGGAGCAGGGAACTAGCACCTCGTGCCGCGGCGCGCAGGCCCGCCTGAAAGCGGGTCTGCGCGCCCAGTTCGTCCATCAGCCGGTGCAACCGCCGCTGGAACGTCCGGTAGCTCAACCCGAGCTGCTTCGCGATGCTGCGGTCCGGCAACCCGGTGGCCAGCAACGCGAGCAGCCGCGCGTCCGCGATCGAGACCTCGTTCGAGGTGGGCTGACCGGGCAACGACAACGGCACCGCGTCCTCCCACAGCTTGGCGAACAACGCCCCGAGCGAGTCCAGCAACGCCGACCGGTGCACGATGACCGCGCTCTCCAAGGTCGTCTCCGTGCTGTGCAACGGGATCAGCCCCAGGTGCGAGTCGGCGAGGATCATCTTCGTCGGCGCGAGCGCGACGACCCGTGCCTCCTCCCCCAGCGACAGCCCCATTTCCAGGTCAGCGCGCAGGTCGTGCAGCTCCAACGCCTGACGCTCGTAGATCCCGCGGAACCGCACTCCGCGGTTCAGCAGCTCCTCCTCCACCGGGTGCAACGACGTCGGCGGCGTGGCGTACGGCGGCTTGTCCACGAACCGCACCTCGTGCCGGGCCGTCCGCATCACCTGGTCGACCCGCTGCGAGATCGCCTCGGCCCCGTGGACCACCTCGACGAGGTCGGCGGGCGCGCGCAGTCCCGCCGCGCGTTCGTACCGCACCTGCAACTCGCCGGCCAGCAACCGGTCCCGCCGCAGATCGTCCTCCTGGCGCAGGAAGTACGTCGCCAGCGCGACGTCCGGGGCCACGGCCGTGTGCAGACCGTTGACGTGGTGGACGAAACCGAGATCGGTCAAGGTCCTCAGCGAGGTGCGAACGGCCCGCTCAGCCAGGTCCGTGGCAAGGCAGAGCTCCGGCACCCCCAGTTGGTACGAGTCCACGAGCATTTCGTAAACCGCGAGTTCCGCCGGGCGCAGTCCGAGCACGCAAGCCAGTATGCCGACTTCGGGCAGCCGTTGACGGGGGCCAGACCCAGGTGTAGACCTACCTCGAAAAGGTTTACAACCCGTTTCACAGATGTGACCACGCCGCCGCTCGCTGTTGCACCAACGCATGCGCGCGAAAGGACGGCAATGGAGACCAACCGCCGCGACTTCCTCAGGGTCGCCGGGGCCACCGCTGGTGTCACGATGTTGTCGGGCTCGTTCCTGACCGCGCCGGTGGCGGCGGAAGAACACGCGGCGATCCCGCTGGCCGAGTCGCCGTGGGACCAGGTGCCCGCGATTCTCGCCAGGATCGTGCCGCCCACCTTCCCCGACGCCAGGTTCGACATCACCGCCTATGGCGCCAAGGGCGACGGCAAGACCAAGAACACCGAGGCGTTCAGGAAGGCGATCGAGGCGTGCACCGCGGCGGGCGGCGGCCAGGTCGTCGTGCCGAAGGGCAGCTTCCTCACCGGCGCGATCACCCTGCTGAGCAACGTGAACCTGGTCGTCTCCGAGGGCGCCACGATCAAGTTCTCCACCGATCCCAAGGACTACCCGCTGGTTTTCACCCGGTGGCAGGGCATCGAGTGCATGAACTTCTCCTCGTTCATCTACGCCCGCAAGGCCGAGAACATCGCGATCACCGGCCCCGGCCTGATCGACGGCCAGGGCCCGTCCGGCCCCTGGTTCGACTACGACGGCAAGCGCCAGCCCGACTGGGAACAGCTGCAGAAGCAGGCGGTGGACAACAAGCCGGTAGCCGACCGCAAGTTCGGCATGGGCCACTACCTCAAGCCGAACATGGTCACGCTCTACGAGTGCAGGAACATCCTGATCGAGGGCGTGCGGCTGCGGAACTCCGCGATGTGGAACGTGCATCCGGTGCTGTGCACCAACGTGACGATCCGCGACATCTTCGTCTACAGCCGCGGCGGCATGGTCGACGGCTGCGATCCCGAGGCCTCGCAGTACGTGCACATCACCGGCTGCCGGTTCGACTGCGGTGACGACGGCATCGCGATCAAGGCCGGCCGCGACATCGACGGCCGGCGTGTGGGCGTGGCGAGCGAGAACATCGTCATCGAGAACTGCTCGTTCGAGGGCCGCTGGGGCGCGCTGACGGTCGGCAGCGAGATGTCCGGCGGCGTGCGCAACGTTTTCTTCCAGGACTGCACGGTGAAGAAGGGCTCGTCCTACAAGCCGTTCCACGTCCTGTACATCAAGACGAACAAGCGGCGCGGCGGCACCGTCGAGAACATCCACGCCCGGCGGATCAAGGCGACCGACGTCGACCGCGAGGCGATCATGGTGACGCTGAACTACAGCCTCACCGGCCCCGGCTACGGCCCGATCGTGAACCCCAAGGTGCAGAACATCACCGCCGACGGCTTCACCGTCAACGGGGTCAAGAAGACCGCCGTCACGCTGGACGGCCTGGCCGAGTCGCACATCAAGAACGTGGCGATCTCGAACAGCACGTTCACCGGCGTCAGCACCGCCAAACCGTCGATCAAGAACGCCGACGGCACCACGTTCACGAACGTCACCATCAACGGCAAGAAGGTCTGAGGGGAAGTCCTGTGTCCTTGTCACGTCGTGATTTCGCGCGTGTGTCCGGCCTGACGGCCGCCGGTCTCCTGCTCCCGGCAGGCGTGGCGGCAGCCGTTCCGGTGTTCCGGGACCCGTGGCGGGAGGTGCCGGTCATCCTGGCCCGCATCTGCCCACCACGCTTCCGCAGGAAGGACTACGACGTCACCGCGTACGGCGCGAAAGGTGACGGCCTCACCAAGAACACCGAGGCGTTCCACCGCGCGATCACGGCGTGCCACCGAGCCGGTGGGGGACGTGTGGTCGTTCCCGCGGGCACGTTCCTCACCGGCGGCATCCGTCTTTTGTCCAATGTGGAGCTCCACGTCCGCGAGGGCGCCACGATCAAGTTCTCCACCGACCCGAACGACTACCTGCCGCTCGTGCTCACCCGGTGGGAGGGCACGCTCTGCTACAACTACCAGCCGTTCATCTACGCGTTCGAGCAGAAGAACATCGCCATCACGGGTCGCGGCACCATCGACGGCGACGCTCCGAGCGGCAGGTGGGCGAGCTGGGGCGCGGGCTCGACCGCGCTGCTGCGGCAGTGGGGCGAGGACGGCGTGCCCGTCGAGGAACGCGTCATGGGTCCCGGCAAGAACATGCGACCGAACATGATCCAGTTCTTCCGCTGCGAGAATCTCCTCGTCGAGGACGTGCTGATCAAGAACCCGGCGATGTGGTCGCTGCACTTCGTGTTCTCGCGCAACATCACCGTGCGGCGCATCGAGATCTACTCGACGAACTCACAGGGCGACGGCGTCGACCTGGACTCCTCCAGTTACGCGCACGTGCACGACTCGAAGTTCAACACCAACGACGACTGCGTCGTGGTGAAGTGCGGACGGGATGCCGACGGACGGCGGGTCGGCATCCCGTCCACCCACATCGTGGTGGAGCGCTGCAAGTTCTCCGGGCGCTGGGGTGGGATCACGGTCGGCAGCGAGATGTCCGGCGGGGTGTCCAAGGTCTTCTGCCGCGACTGCGAGATCAACGCAGCCGACTTCCCCGGCCGCTATCCGATCAAGCACGCGCTCTACATCAAGTGCAACCAGGACCGCGGCGGCGTCATCGACGGTGTGCACCTGCGCAACGTGTTCGGGCAGAACGTCGAGCGCGAGGTCCTGTTCGTGTCGATGTACTACCAGAACGGCGGCACCAAGGGACACTTTCCGCAGATCAACAACGTCACGGTCGACCGGATGCGGATCAACGGCGGCCGGGTCGCGGCGACCTTCCGCGGGTTCCCCGAGCAGCACATCAAGAACGTGCTCATCTCGAACTCGACGTTCACCGGGATCACCGAGCCGAACCTCATCGAGAACACCGACAACCTCGTGTTCCGCAACACCACGATCAACGGGGTGGTGCCGGCATGAGGTTCCTGCTGGCGCTCTTGCTGGTCGCCGCTGGGCTCTCGGCTGGTTCGCCGGTCGCGCTGGCCGGCTCCGGGCTGTCGTGGAAGACGGTGAACAACCCGTTCTCGCTGGACTTCCAGGACGGCCGGCGGACGTTGACCGGCCAGCGCGAGACGTTCTACCGGCTCGCCGACGGCACACAGCACTCGTTGACGAACATCGTTGCCCAGAAACGGGTTCCGGGCGGCGTGCGGTACGTCGTGGCAACGACGGAGGCTGCGCGGTCGGCTGACGTGGTCGTGACCCGGACCTCTCGTGGTCTGCGGGTGGGCTGGACGCTGGAGCCCTCCACCGGCGTCGCCCAGGTGTCCGCGAACCTCACCGGGTCGTTGGAGGAACACTTCCTCGGCGGCGGCGCGCACACGATGTTCGTTGACCTGCAACGCCGTGTACTGCTGAACAAGGCCGTGTTCGTCGGTGCCTCGACGTTCGGCAAGTGCAACAAGAACGGCGCGCCTTCGACGTTCTTCATGTCCAGCGCGGGTTACGGCGTCTACGCGGACACCAAGGCGATCGGCCGGACGGCGTTCCCCGGTGCCCTCGCCGACGACCACTGCGCGGACAAGCCCGCGCCCTGCCCGGTGACGTTCGGGGTGCCGGACCGGATCCAGTTGTGCTTCAAGACCTCCCGGCTGGACTACGAGGTCTACGCGGGCTCGCCGGCGCAGGTCAACTCGGCGTACTTCCAGCGTGTCGGCACACCGACGCTGCCGCCCGCACGGCAGTTCGCGCTGACGAAGTGGCGGGACAAGTACAACCACTCTGACGAGGTCGTCGAGGACGTGACGCAGTTCCAGGCGCGCGGCGTCCCGCTCGACACGCTGTGGGTCGACAACCCGTGGGAACAGGGCCCGGTCGGCGCACGCCCGACGTACGCGTGCATCGGCACGTTGAAGTTCGACAAGACGATGTACCCGGACGCCCAGGGCACGATCGACTGGATGCGCTCGCGTGGCGTGAACATGGGCGTGTGGGTGGCGCCGTTCCTCAACAAGATGTCTGACGGCAAGGAATGTCCGCACGACTACCCGGCAGGTTCGTTCGCACAGTCCGACCGCACGAACGTGTGGGACATCGACCTCACGAACCCGGTCGCGCGCGCTCACTACGAGGCGAAGCTCGAAGCCGTCTTCCGGATGGGCGTGAACTTCGTCAAGGGCGACCGGGGCGAGGAGCACAACTTCGAGGAGACGACGTTCGCCGGCGGGCCCGGCACGGTGATCCACAACCAGTACCCGCTGCTGTACGCGGAATCCGTGGTGAAGATGCTGCGGAAGGTGCACGGCGACAACTACACGACGCTGTTCCGCGCGGGCGGTGACGGGATGCCCACGCTGTTGCGCGGCTTCTGGCAGGCCGACGCCGACATGAGCTTCGACGGCCTGCGGCTCACGACCCGGCGCGGCATCAACTCGTGGATCTCCGGCCACCCGGTGCACGGCTCGGACATCGGCGGGTACCGGAACCTGGGCGGCGGCCCGTCGGAGTCGCTGTTCGTGCGGTGGGCCCAGCAGTCCGCGGTGACGCCGGTGTTCCAGGTCGGCAGCTCCGGCCGCAACTCCACACCGTGGGTCTACGACGCGGCGACGTTCGAACGGTTCCGGCGCGCGGCCGTGCTGCACTACGAACTGTTCCCGTACCTGTACGCCCAAGCGGTCCGGGCTTCTCGCGACGGCACGCCGATCACGCAACCGATGGCGTTCCGGTATCCCGGAGAAGAGGCCGCGTGGAAGGCCGACCAGCAGTTCATGGTCGGTCCGGACCTGCTCGCGGCTCCGGTGACGGCGGATCGCGCCGAGGCCGACGGTGCCGCGGGGAAGCCGACGCCGGTCGACGTGTGGCTGCCTCGCGGCGAGTGGATCGACCTGTACTCCGGCGAGCGGGTGGCCGGTGGGCGGACGATCACGCGGGAGACCACTTTGGACGAGTCCCCGCTGTATCTGCGGGCTTCCGCCGCGATGCCGTTCAACTTCCGGACGCCGGACATCTGGTCGAAGCCGTGGGGCGTCAACGACCTTGATCGAAAGGACCGTGCGGGCTGGCTCGTCTCCCCCACGGCTGACGGCAGGTTCGGCAACCTCCAGGTCGACTCGTTCGGCAAGCACCTGCTGGTCCGGCTCAGCGGCGCGCCGAAGGAGTCACAGCTGATGGTTCCGACAGGCGTCGAGCGCGTGGTGATCGACGGCAGGGTTCTCGAGCCCTCGACCGTGGAGGAACTGCGCGGGAAGGCGACGGGCTGGGCGTCCCTCTCCTCAACGCCCGGCACGTTCGGCGGCACGGTGCTGAAGCTCGAACCCCGACACGGCTCCAGCACCGTGCTGCTAAGTCTGTGAGTTCTCGTAGCAAATAAGACACAGACAGGGTCTCCACAGGCGGCTCACAGGAAACGGCCTCAATCTGATGTCCATGACGGACAACCACGACCGCGGCCTCCAGTTCGACCTCGCCACGCTCATCGGGCGCCGGCGGGCGTTGTCGCTGCTCGGCGGCGCAGGCCTCACGCTCGTGGCCTGCGCCCCGTCGACCACCACCAGCTCGACCCCGACCTCGAACAGCACGAGTGCGGCCGGGACCACCGCGGCCGGCAGCCCGATGGAGGCGATTCCCGAGGAGACCGCCGGCCCGTTCCCCGGCGACGGCTCCAACGGCCCGAACGCGCTCACCCAGAGTGGCATCGTGCGGTCCGACATCCGGTCCAGCTTCGGATCGTCGACCCGCACCGCCGAGGGCGTGCCGCTCACCATCGAGCTGACCGTCCAGAAGGAGGACGGCACGCCGTACGCGGGTGCCGCCCTCTACCTGTGGCACTGCGACATCAACGGCGACTACTCGATGTACTCCGACCGCGTGAAGAACGAGAACTTCCTGCGCGGGGTCCAGGAAGCCGACAGCTCCGGGAAGCTGAAGTTCGTCAGCGTCTTCCCCGGCGCGTACGCGGGGCGCTGGCCGCACGCCCACTTCGAGGTCTACCCGAGCCTCGCCGAGGCCACCAAGGCGGGCGACGACGTCACGACCTCGCAGCTCGCGTTCCCGGAAGCGACCTGCAAGGAGGTCTACGGCACGGCGGGGTACACGCAGAGCGTCCAGAACATGTCGCGGACGCCGTTGGCGCGGGACATGGTGTTCCGCGACGGCACCGAGCACCAGATGGCGACCATGTCGGGCAACGTTCAGTCCGGCTACACCGCCTCACTGACCTTCGCTGTGAAGAGCTAGCCAGAGCTCCGCGCGCAGGCCGGGCGAGTCCAACGAGCGGTTGAGGGCTTGCTCGGCCTTGCGCACCCGGTTGCGCAGCGTGTGCCGGTGTACGCCCAACGCCGTCGCCGCCGGATCCCACGCGCCGTTGTGCCCCAACCAGACTTTCAGCGTCTCGCGGGTTTCCTGATCCAACGGCCTCAGCAACGCGTCGGCGAACCCGTCCGGGAGCGGCACCGCACTCCCGGCGAAGTCCTCGAACGTGCGGACGCCCGCCTCGCGCGCCTGCCGGGCCTCGCGGTAGCCCCGCGCGACCTCGGTCACGTCCACTTCGGACGACGAGAAGCCGTCGAACTCCTTGGCCAGCACGATGATCTGCCCCTCGTGCTCGGCCCAGAAGCCGTCCTCCGGTGGGGTGCCGGTGAGGAACACCCGGAAGCGCTCGGGCAGGCCGTCGACCGGTTGCCCGGCCAGCAGCAGGCGGAACTGGCAGGTGCGGAGTTCCTTCACGGTGGCGTCGCCGTTCTGCGCGAGCGCGAGGGTGAGCAGCGACGCCGCGGTGTTGACGATGCTCAGGTCGGCGGCGTCGAGCGGGGCGGCCGTGCCGACCGCCAGCACTCCCCTGGCCCGGCTGCCGAGCACCTGCAGGAACACGTGCCGGCCATCGGTCTCGAACGCCGCGCTGGCCAGCCCTCCCGCAGTCCGCAGCCGCACCACCTCGGCGGTCAGGTCCGGGGCGAGGCGCGCGTTGTGCGTGTGCACCGCCTCTCCGGCGGCGTCGAGGAGCACCACCCAGCCGTCGACCCACTGGCCCAGCCTGCGCACCACCCCCGCCACACCGGTGCTGACGGCGGCGCGCGTGAGTGCGCGCTGTGCGTCGCTCGTCCTGGTCAGCGCCGCGTACTCGTCCGCGGCGAGCGCCTTCGACACCGCCTTGCTGATCGCGATGAACGGCACCTCGCGCGGCACCTCCACCAGTCCCAGACCAGCCCGCTCCGCCGCGTCCACCAGCGCGGCGGGCACCACGTCGTGGCCCAGCCCGGTGCCGAAGCCGAGTCCGACCACGCCGGCGCGCACGAGCCGTTCGACGTAGTCCGCGCTGAGCGGCCGCAGACCCGTGGTCAGCAACAGCTCGCCGCCCTCGAGGAACGGTGTGGGATCCGCGAGCTCGGTGCCGTGCACCCATCCGACCGGCTTCGACACGTCCCCGGCGAGCACGGGCAGCCGCAGCGTCAGGGCGAGTTCGTGCAGCGTGATGGGCATGTGCCAGTTTGTACAACCTGAACAGCGTTTACCGCCATTTCAGACACTGCGCACCGCCTTGACCAGGGCCATGCTGAGCACATGACCCGACTGCGTACCGCGATTCCCGGTCCCAAATCACTGGAGCTCCAGGCGCGGCGCAAGGACGCCGTCGCCGCGGGCGTGGGCTCCACCCTGCCCGTCTACATCGACTCGGCCGACGACGGCCTGTTGATCGACGTCGACGGCAACCAGCTCGTCGACCTCGGCTCCGGCATCGCCGTGACGAACGTCGGCAACCCCGCGCCCGCCGTCGCCGAGGCGGTGCACGCGCAGATCGACAGGTTCAGCCACACCTGCTTCATGATCACGCCGTACGAGGGCTACCTCGAGGTGTGCGAGGAGCTCAACGCGCTGACGCCGGGCTCGCATCCCAAGAAGTCGGTGCTGTTCAACTCCGGCGCCGAGGCCGTGGAGAACGCGGTCAAGATCGCCCGGCACGTCACCGGCAGGCAGGCCGTCGTGGTGTTCGACCACGGCTACCACGGCCGCACGAACCTCACGATGGCGTTGACCGCGAAGAACATGCCGTACAAGCACCGGTTCGGGCCGTTCGCGCCCGAGGTCTACCGGGTGCCGGCGTCCTACCCGCTGCACGACGGCCTGACCGGCGCCGAAGCGGCCCGGAAAGCGATCGCCGCCATCGAGAAGCAGGTCGGCGGCGACAACACCGCCGCCGTCGTGATCGAGCCGATCCAGGGCGAGGGCGGGTTCATCGCGCCCGCTGAAGGTTTCCTGCCCGCGATCGCCGAGTGGTGCCGTGAGCGCGGCGTGCTGTTCGTCGCCGACGAGATCCAGACCGGCTTCTGCCGCACCGGTTCGTGGTTCGCCTCCGACCACGAGGGCGTGGTGCCGGACCTGATCACCACGGCCAAGGGCATCGCCGGTGGCCTGCCGCTCGCCGCTGTGACGGGGCGCGCCGAGATCATGGACGCTGTGCACGTCGGCGGACTCGGCGGCACCTACGGCGGCAACCCCGTCGCGTGCGCCGCCGCTCTCGGCGCCATTCGAACCATGCGCGAGCGCGACCTCAACGCTCAAGCCCGTCGCATCGAGGAAACGGTCGTCAGCCGGCTCAAGGCCGTTGCCGAGAAGACCGACATCATCGCGGAGATCCGCGGCCGTGGTGCGATGCTCGCCATCGAGTTCACCGAACGCACGCCCGATGTCGCCGCACGCGTGGCAAAGGCGTGCCACGACCAGGGTGTCGTCGTGCTGACGTGCGGCACTTACGGCAACGTGATCCGTCTGCTGCCCCCACTGGTCATCCCGGACGACCTGCTCGCCGAAGGCCTCGACGTGCTCGAAGGAGCCCTGCTCGCATGATTCCCTTCCACACCGCAGAAGACGTCGAACGCGCGGTTGCTGCTGCTGCGGCCGTTGCGCCCGAACTCGCCGCGTTGCCGGCGCACCGCCGTGCCGCCGCGTTGGACCACGTGTCGCGCCGACTGGCCGAACGCGCCGATGAGTTCGCACAGGCCATCAACGACGACTCCGGCAAGCCGCTCAAGTGGGCGCGCATCGAGGTGACCCGCGCGATCTCCACGTTCCGCTGGGCCGCCGAGGAGGCCCGCCGGTTCTCCGGTGAGCTGCAGCGCCTCGACACCGATCCGTCCGCCGAGGGCCGCCTGGCGCTGGTCCGCCGGGCACCGCGCGGTCCGGTGCTCGGCATCGCGCCGTTCAACTTCCCGCTGAACCTGGTGGCGCACAAGGTCGCCCCGGCGTTGGCCGTCGGTGCGCCGATCGTGCTGAAGCCCGCGCCCGCCACCCCGGAGGTCGCGTTCCTGCTCGGCGAACTGCTGGCCGAGACCGATCTTCCAGAGGGCGCCTGGTCCGTGCTGCACCTGTCCAACGAGGAGACCGCCCGCCTGGTCGAGGACCCGCGGCTGCCGGTGGTCTCGTTCACCGGTTCCGGCCCGGTCGGCTGGGGCATCAAGGAACGCGTGCCGCGCAAGCACGTGACGCTCGAACTCGGCGGCAACGCGGCCGTGGTCGTCGCTCCCGACTGGCAGGACGTCGAGTTCGCCGCGCAGCGCATCGCCACGTTCGCGATGTACCAGGCGGGCCAGTCGTGCATCTCGGTGCAACGCGTCTACGTGCACACCGACGTGTACGACGCCATCTCGGAAGCCGTTGTGCAGCACGTGAACAAGCTCGACGTGGCCGGCGACGTCGGTCCGTTGATCAACGACGCCGCCGCCGACCGCGTCGAGGCGTGGGTGCGGGAGGCTTCGGCGACGGTCCTGACCGGCGGCACCCGCGACGGCCGCACGTACGCGCCCACGGTCCTGACCGACGTGCCGGAGGACGCGAAGGTGAGCGCCGAGGAGGTGTTCGGCCCGGTCGTGACGCTGACTCGGGTGGACAGCGTCGAGGAGGCCTTCGACCGCGTCAACGCCTCCCGCTACGGCTTGCAGGCGGGCCTGTTCACCAACGACGTGCGGCTGGCTTTCCGTGCCGCGCAACACCTCCAGGTCGGCGGCGTGATCGTCGGCGACGTGCCGAGCTACCGCGCCGACCAGATGCCGTACGGCGGCGTGAAGGAGTCCGGCATCGGCCGTGAGGGCCTGCGCTCGGCCATGGAGGATCTCACCGAACCCCGTGTACTCGTGCTGACCGGATTGGAGCTCTGACCAACGAACCCACGCCCGGCCCACGAGCCGACGATGAAGGGTCCCTTCGTCCACCTCAGCTACCGCGCGAGCGAGCGGGAGTCATCCGACGAATGGGTCGATCTTGACTCTGGCTGCCATGATGCACGCGTGGCCGTCACCATCAGGGATGTCGCTCGCCAGGCTCAGGTCTCCGTTTCGACGGTCTCGCGCGCGCTCAGCGCGCCGGGACTCGTCAAGGAGGCGACCCGGCAACGGGTCCTGGACGTCGTGGCGGGACTCGGCTACCAGCCGAACCGCGCGGCGCGCAGCCTGATCACCGGCCGCACCGGAAACCTCGGCATCGTGGTGCCCGACCTCGGGAACCCCTTCTTCCCCGCCGTGCTGCGCGGCGTGCAGACGCGGGCCGGCGAGGCGGGCACCTCGGTGTTCTTCTGCGACAGCAGGGAGGACCCGCGGACCGAGGCCGAGCTGGTGCGGACGATGGCGGCGCAGGTCGACGGCGTGGTGCTGTGCGCGTCGCTGATGTCCGACGAGCAGATCGTCGACCTCGCGGACCTGACCCCGCTGGTGCTGATCAACCGCATCGTGCCCGGCGTCTCGTCGGTGCTGATGGACAGCGCCTCCGGGATGGACCAGGTGGTCGCGCACCTGGAGTCGTTGGGGCACAAGCACTACGTCTACCTCGGCGGGCCCGAGGCGGCGTGGTCGAACCACCGCAGGATGCAGGGGCTGCGCGGCCGGGCCCAGCTGCTCGGCTCGTTCGAGGCGAACTTCGGCGGCGGGGGCACGGCCGCGGAGCAGGCGTTGAAGACCGGCGCGACGGCGTTCATCGCGTACAACGACCTCATGGCGCTGGGCGTGCTGAGCCGCCTCGCAGCACTGGACGTCAAGGTGCCGCAGCAGATCAGCGTGACCGGCTTCGACGACATCCTGTACGCGGCGATGTGCTCGCCCGCGCTGACGACGGTCCACATGCCGACCGAGGAGGCCGGCCAGGTGGCCGTGGATCTGCTCGCCGGCCTGCTCGACGGTGGCCCTGCGGAGCAACGGGAACTTCCGACCAACCTCGTGATCCGCGCAAGCACCACGGCCGCCGCGAAACACGAATGATTTCCACTCGGGCCACGAGGGAGGCGTCGTCGACTCCCTCCCGCGGCCGGTCGAGTGCGATCTAGTCGTACCCGCGAACGTGGCCGTCCTCGTCGGCGAGAATTTCGTATTGGTCCATGTCCGTCTCCTTCCGAAGAACTTCCGTGGTGTCTGACATCACAAACCGTAGAGCCTCGGCCGCGTCCTGTGGAGTGAATTTCCACCGCAACCGGGGTAGTCGCCGCTAACCCGAGGGGGTCGTGGGGGCACCCCAGATCGCATCACCTCCTTGTGTCCTGCATCACACACCTTGTCGACTTCACGGCTACGCTGCGCCTATCAAGACGGGCCATTGCACCCCAGGTATTGCTCTAAGTACCCCATTTGGGGGACAAAACCTGTCATGCGAACGATGCTCACCGTGATCGCCATGGCTGCAGCCTTCGTGGTCCCGGCAACCCCCGCGCTAGCCGCCGACGCGGTCACCCAGACCGTGGAACTGCTCAACGCTTACCGCGCAAAGCACGGTGTCGGCCCCCTCTCCCTCGATTCCGAAGTGACTCATACCGCTCAGGAATGGGCAGATCACCTGCACGAGACTGACAGTTTCGAACACCGCCCGAACAACCCTTACGGCGAGAACCTCTACTGGGTCGGCAGCCGCACGCGCGCAATCGATGCAGTTGCCACAAAAGCACTGGAAAACTGGTACGGCGAATCTCGTGGCTACGACTACGCCAAGGAGATGACGCAGTCCAACATCGACTACGGCGTCCTGCACTTCACCGCGATGGTCTGGAAGTCGTCCACGCGCGTGGGTGTGGGCCTCAAGCAAGGCACCAACGGCACCTACGTGGTGGTCGACTTCGCCGACCGCGGCAACACCCTGAACCACTTCCTGGCCAACGTCCCACCGCCGGTCAGCGCAGCCCGACTGTCTCGGTGACCGATCTCAACGCCGCCACGACAGCCGAGTACGGCGGCAGGAACGGTTTGCCCGTCGGTGCCTCACCGAGCCATCCGACCACCCCGCGGTCGATCCGCGAGGGCGGCAACGGCACCAGTGTCCCCAGCCGGTGCGTCAAGGCTCCCCGAGCCCGCAGCCGGATCAGGTTCACCTGCGAGGCCTCGTCGGCGGACGACGTGAGGATGAGCCATCTCCGCGGCGCCCCTGGCAACACCACCACCGGTCCCCCGAGCATCCGGATCGACAGGTAGTGCTGGACCTCCCCGCCGATCCCGGCCCCGAGCTCCACGATGGACACCTGGTGATCCGTGGTCAGCAAAAGGCGGTTCTCCGAGCGCAGGACCAGCCATCCCCAGTCCGAGTAACTCTCGATGGCACTCGTGAACGTGTCGAGTTGTGGCAGTACTCCCTTAGGCGAGCTCATGGATCTCACCCTCACTTTTTCCGTGTGGTGTAACTCTGATCACACGATTTGACTCTCGGCCGCCATGAACTCACTATCGGGCCGCCATCGGCACACTCGAACGGGGCTTGAGACAGTGACTCACCTGCGGGAACGGCACGTGACCATGATCGCGCTGGGAGGTGTGATCGGCGCCGGCCTATTCGTCGGGACGGGCGCGGGCATCGCGCTGGCGGGCCCGGCCGTGCTCATCTCATTCGGACTTGCCGGAATTCTGGCGCTGCTCGTGATGCGCATGCTCGGCGAAATGGCCGCCGAGTACCCGAGCGGTGGCGCGTTCTCCGTGCACGCCGAAAAAGCACTGGGCCCGTGGGCGGGTTTCACCGTCGGCTGGGCCTACTGGGGAACGGTCGGCGTCGTGCTCGCGGTCGAGGCCACCGGTGCCGCGAAGATCGCCGCGGGCTGGGTGCCCGCCGTGCCGCAGTGGGCCTGGGTGCTGATCTTCATGTCGGCGCTCACCGCCGTGAACCTCACCGACGTCCGCAACTTCGGCGAGTTCGAGTTCTGGTTCGCCGGCCTCAAGATCGCCGCGATCGTCCTCTTCCTCGCGCTCGGCGCGGCCGCGATCGCGGGCCTGCTCCCGAACGTCGACTCGCCCGGCTTCAGCAACCTCACCGACTTCATGCCCAACGGCTGGGGCGGGGTCGTCGCCGGCTTCATGGCCGTGGTGTTCGCGTTCGGCGGTCTCGAAGTCGTCACCATCGCCGCGGCCGACGCCGAAGACCCCAAGCACGCCATCGGCAAGGCTGTGCGCACCTCCATGACCCGCCTGCTCGTCTTCTACCTGGGTTCGATGGCCGTGGTCGTCACCCTGCTGCCCTGGAACGATTCCGAGGTGGGCGCGAGCCCGTACGTGGCGGTGCTGAACCGGCTGGGCATCCCGGCGGCCGGGCAGATCATGAACGTGGTCATCTTCGTGGCGTTGCTGAGCGCCATCAACGCCACCCTCTACGGCGCCGCCCGCATGCTCTGCTCGCTGGCCGAGCGCGGCGAGGCGCCGAAGGCGTTGCTGACCAGGAAGAACGGCGTCCCCCGCAACGCGGTGCTGGCGTCGGTGGCGTTCGGGTTCTTCTCGGTGCTCCTGAACTACCTGTGGCCCGACACCGTGTTCCTGTTGCTGCTCAACGCCGTGGGCTCGGCGCTTCTGGTCGTCTGGGCGTTCATCGCCATCTCGCAGATCCGCCTGCGGCGCACGATCGAGCACCCCACGGTCCCGATGTGGGGCTATCCGTACCTCTCCTGGCTGGCCCTGACCGCGATCGCCGCGATCATCGTGCTGATGCTCAGCGACGAGCAGGCCCGCGGTCAGATCCTGTCCACGGGCGTGCTCGTCGCCGTCATCGCGGCCCTCGGGCTCAGCAGGTCAGCTTTGCGCCGGCGAAGTCTCCCCGATCGAACCTGACGCCGTCACCGCTGTCGTTCACCACCAGCCGCAGGAACTTGGCGCCCTGCAACGAGCCCGAGATCGACACCGCGTCGTCCTTCCACGTCCGCAGACCGCTGGAGGCGACCTTGGCGCCGTCCGCCCAGACCTCGAAGACCGCGGTGCCCTGCTGGTTGACGTCGCGTTCGTCGTCGATGCCGACGTCCGACGAGAACGACGTGCAGCGTCCGCCCACGTACAGGATCAGCTCGGCGTTGGCGTGCGCGCCGAGCCCCTTCTCGTACGTCTTCCCGTTGATGGTCAACGTCTTGCCGTCACCGCCGACGTACCCACCGTTGGACCTGTCCCGTTCGACGGGCCCGTAGCCACTGCGTTCGGTGGTGAACTTGACGTCACTGGCCCACAGCGAGCCGCCCGACGGCGGTGCGACCGGCACCAGCACGCCCGAGTTCACCGGCCGCGACAGCTTCCCGTGCCCGACCCAGGTGACGTTCAGGGCTCCGTTCACCACGTGTGCTCCGGGCGTCACCCCGGCAGGCGGCGTCACTTTCCACTTGCCCTGCACCGACTGCGAGGTGAGCAGCACGGGCGCGCGTTCTGAAGACAGCTTCTCGACCTTCCACCCAGCGGGCGCGGCGAACGACGTCGACGCGTTCAGCACCGGGACGGGCGCCTGGTTCGTGGCGGTCACGGTGGCCACGAACGGTTCACCGGCCGGGGTGATGGTGCTCGGGATCCCCGGGATCTGGGCGGCGATGTCCAGTTGGGCGTCGATCGCGGGCTCGTGCTCGTACCAGTCCTGCGACGCCTTCACCCGGAAGATCGCGGTCCCGTGTGGTGGCAGCGAGGCCGAGATCTGACCGGCGGACTGGAAGTTCTTGTGCTGCCACAGATCCCGCACGGTGTAGCCGATGCTGCGGGGCAAGCCGAGGTCCCGCGCGGAGGTGGAGATCGTCGCGTTCACCTCGGACTCGTTGAACAGCGCCACCGCCTTGTCGCCGTTGGCGAGCGGCTTGACGAACACCCAGTGCCCGTTCTCCTGCTTGATCACCTTGCCCTGGACGCCGAGTCTGTCCTGGTTGATCGCGATGATCTCCTTGTTGCGCAGGATGTCGAAGTGCTCCTGCGACACCTTGCGCAGGTCCGCGCCGATCAGCAACGGTGCGGCCATGATCGACCACAGCGCGAAGTGGCTCTGGTACTCGGTCGTGGTCTGCTGACCGTTGCCGACCTCCAGCATGTCGGGGTCGTTCCAGTGGCCCGGCCCGGCATAGGCGTCCAGCGGCGCGTTCAGCTTCAGGATCTCGACGGTCTTGGACCAGGTGTCGTTGATGTCGCCGGTGGTGCGCCACAGGTGACCGACGCCCTTGCCCCACTCCCACGGCTTGTTCTGGCCCCACTCGCAGATCGAGTAGACGATCGGGCGGCCGGTCTTCTTCAACGCGTCCCGCATCTTCGTGTAGCGCTCAAGTGCGGGACGGCCCTCGTTGTTGCAGTTGTCGTACTTGAGGTAGTCGACGCCCCAGTCCGCGAACGTCTGCGCGTCGATCTCCTCGTGGTCCAACGCTCCGGGCATCGTCTTGGCGCACGTCTGGGTGCCCGCGCTGGTGTAGATGCCGAACTTGAGGCCGCGGGCGTGGACGTAGTCGGCGAGCGCCTTCATGCCGCTGGGGAACCTGGTCGGGTGGTGGCGCAGCCGTCCGGTCGCCGGGTCGCGGGTGGCGTCGGCCCAGCAGTCGTCGACGTTGACGTACTGGTAGCCGGCGTCCTTGAGCCCCTTGGTGACGAAGATGTCCGCCATGTCGCGGATCATCTGCTCGTTGATGTCGCAGCCGGTGGTGTTCCAGTTGTTGAACCCCATCGGCGGCGTCAGGGCCAGGGTCGGGTCGACCTCGGCGGTGGCGGGTGAAGCGGGGACGGCAACCGACGCTGCGACGAGCGCCAGCGCGGTGAGCAGTGATCTCACTTCGGCTTCTCCAGGGTGATCGCGAAGACGTGCAGGCGTGGCCCGCTCGTCCTGGGCAAGGTGACGGCGGAGAGTTCCTGGGCGGGGTCCAGCTCGACGGTCTGATGGAAGATCGACACCTGCTTGGCGACCGGGCCGGCGGGCGTGTGCATCAGCGTCGTGGCAACGGGTTCCGACTCGCCGAACTGCGGCCGCTGCTGCCAGGCGGTCACCCGGAACTTGACCGGAACCGAGCCGCCGGCATACACCGCCGCGCCATCCGCCTCGACGTTGCCGGTGTCCGCGGCCGCGAGCAGGTGCAGCTTCACGTACTTCCCGGCCGGCACGGCGAGCGTCTGCCCGTTGGCGATGATGTTGTTCTTGCTCGCCTCATCGCCGTTGTGGAACTCGAACAGGACGCTGTCGTCGGTCACCGATCCGGTCTGCGGCAACTGGGCGGCCGGGTAGGTGTTGCCCAGGCCGTCGAAGTCGCCGTCACGGCTGGTGAACTCGTTGGACAGCCCGTCGTTGTCGAGCGCCGCGCTGATGTCCACGGGCACCGCGCTGCCACCGGGCGGCAACGCGGGCAGCCCCCAGCGCCTCGCCGGCACGGTGATCCGGACCGGCGCGATGGTGAAGTCCCGCTCGCCCTTCGCGTGGATCAACGCCTCCTGGCCGCGCCGCAGCTCCAGCTCGACCACTCCGTCGCGGACACTCCACCGGCTGCAGCCCCGCACGGTCAGAGGCCCCTCGATGCCCGTGCGGATGCGGCACGGCTGGCCGGCCTCGCTGTGCACCCGGACGAACCGCGTCCTGCCACCCCGGCGAACCGCGCTGACCAGGAACGCGCCCTCGGTCCGGGTGTCGTGGATCGTCACGTCCTGCCAGACGGCGGGCACGGCCGGGAAGATCCGGATCAGCCCGCCCCAGCTCTGGATCAGCATGTCCTGCAACGACTTCGCTGCGGAGAGAGGCGTTTCGATCACCGGGCCTGCCTCGAAGTACGTCGTGTTCGGCTGGGCGAACCGGGCGACGAACTCGCGCAGGTGGCGCAGGGCGTCGTCGCCGCGGGTCATCTGGGCCGCGATCGAGGCGGCTCCGGTGAAGGTGAAGCCGCGCAACGACCCCTCGAAGCTCAGCCAGTGCCGCAGCGAGCGTTCGATCAGGTCGCGGCGTTCCGGCTGCTCCCAGTTGACCTCGTGCAACGGGTAGACCGCGAGCATGTGCGAGTAGTGCCGGTGCGACTTCGCGAACGGCACCCCGGCGCCGATCATGAACCCGCCCGCGTCGGCCGGGTAGTCGACGAGCTGGTCGAGCACCTCCTGCCACCCGGGCGCCAACGGGTCGGCGATCTTGAGGAGTTTCGCGGAGTCGAGGAGTGTGCGGCACGACCACCGCAGCAGCGCGAGGTCGTAGTTGCAGTCCGGCGCGACGCCGTACTCGGGCGAGTAGGTCGGCAGCAGGTGCAGCTTGCCGTCGTTGCCCTTGCGCAGGAAGTGCAGGTAGTAGTTGGTCGATCGGCGCAGCACCGGGA
This sequence comes from Lentzea alba, assembly GCF_011067745.1. Classification (GTDB taxonomy): domain Bacteria; phylum Actinomycetota; class Actinomycetes; order Mycobacteriales; family Pseudonocardiaceae; genus Lentzea; species Lentzea alba. The sequence continues at coordinate 54,824 of NZ_JAAMPJ010000003.1, read as the reverse complement.
AGACCGTGTCGCGCAGGATCCGTTCGTCCATGGTGTGCCGGTAGTGCAGCCACGCGTTGTGCAGGAGCCACGGCAGGTTCCCGATCTCCGGGTCCGGCGACGGGTGCAGCGGCGAGCCGACGAACCCGGCGTCCTGAAACGTCGGGTCGGTGCTGCGCCGCAACCCCATCGAGTCGGCGCGGAACTCGGGTCTGAGCGCGTCGACCAGGATCTGTTGATGCTGCGAGATCGTGCGCGGGATCGGGTCGAGTTCGAGGTGGTTCGACGCGAGCACCGGCCAGTATTCGAGCTGGGCGTTGAGGTTGAACCACACCGACGGCCACGGCGTGGGCTCCAGCCACGGTCCGGTGGTGGGCATGATCGGCGCTTCTCGGCGCGCACCCGACGCGAGCTTGTACAGCTGGATCCAGTAGAAGCTCTGCATCAACGCGTCCGGCACGGACACGAAACTCTTGCGGTAGAAGGAATGCCACCACTTCCGGTGCTGGTGGCGCAGCATCTCCGGAATCGGCGCTCGGGTGACCGCGTCGCGGACCGTCACCTCGGCGGTGCGATCGGGGAACGAGTGGTCGACGGACAGCAGGAAGTCCGTGCGGCCGTGGAACTTCTTGACCCGATACGCCGTCGCCGTCTGGCCACCCGCGACCATCTCCTGGGTGACGAGCGTGAGCCCGTTCTCGGTGCGGGTGACCGGCTTGGGGTTGAGCGGGAACGTCGCGGGCGGTGGTTCGCGGATGGTGCGCGGGCTCAGCGCGTCGAGCGCCAGGAACTCCAGCCTGACGTCCTGCTCACCGCCGGACGGCCGCACTTCCAGGTGCAGCAACGACTTCTCGGCGTGCACGAACAACCTGACCGCGAGCTCGCCCCGGTCCGTGCTGATCTTCCCGCGCAGTTCGGCGTTCCACAGGTCGAGCCTGAGGTCGACGCCGGTGATCCTGCCGACCGGTGTCAGCAGCAGACGTCCCACCGGCAGCCGCGCCACTCCCCACTCGTTGCCGAACTGCGGCCGGTGGTCCTGCACCTTCGCGTGGTCGACGGTGAACCGGACGGCGTTCGCGCCGGGCTCGCGGTAGACCGCCGTGGCGAGGAAACCGTTGCCCAGGAAGGGACCCTCGTACCAGGCGCGCGGAATCCGTTGCCACACCAGGTCCTGCTCACCGAGGAACCGCTCCCAGTCGATCCTCGTGGCGCACCCGGTGTTCCCCGGATCCGCACTCGCCGTGATCGGCAACGCCGTGAGCGCCGCCCCCGCCACCACTCCACCGAGCAAACCGCGCCGCGACAGATCCACAGAACACCTTTCAGGCCCGCGGCGGCAGCGACCAAAGATCGGAGGTGTACCTACGATCGCAGCCTAGGACGACCCTCAGGGGTGGTCAAGACCAGTCAACCCTCGGATGAAAGCGTTTACCGGCCGTACGATGACCGCGCCGCAAGAAACTGGAGGATGCCCATGTCCGTGCGTTCCTACCCGTTCGGTCCGGTGGACGGGCTCGAGATCGACCCGCTGTACAGCCGCCTGCGTGAGGACGAACCTCTCGCCCGAGTCCAGCTCCCCCACGGGGAAGAGGGCTGGCTGCTCACCAGATACGACGACGTGCGATTAGCGCTCAGCGACCCGAGGTTCAGCCTCGCGCAGGCCGCGGTGCGGGACACCCCGCGCATGGGGCCACAACGGATGGGCGCGATCCTCACGGACCTCGACCCACCGGACCACACCCGGTTGCGCCGTCTGCTGGCGCACGCGTTCACCGTGCGTCGCGTCGAACAGCTGCGGGCGAGCGCCGTACGACTGGCCGGCGAGCTGCTGGACGAGATCGAGAAGGCCGGCCCACCGGCGGACCTGGTGACCACGTACGCGGTTCCGTTGCCAGGGCTGATGGTCTGCGACCTGCTCGGCGTGCCCTACGCCGAGCGCGACCACTTCCAGGACCTGGCCGCGGCCTTCATGTCGATCACCGCGATGACCGACGAGGAGAAGCTGGCGAAGATCGGCGAGCTCGCGGGCTATCTCGCCGGGCTCGCCGACCAGCGACGCGTGCACCAGGAAGACGACCTGATCAGCGCACTGGTGGTGGCGCAGGAGGAAGGGGACCGGCTCACCGGCGAGGAGCTGGTGCAGCTCACGGTCCTGCTGCTCGGCGCGGGCTACGACTCCACCGCCGCGCACATCGCCAACTCGATCTACACCTTGCTGCAGCATCCCGACCAGGCCGACCTGCTGCGCGCCCAGCCGGAACTGATGCCCGCCGCCGTCGAGGAACTGCTGCGGTGGATTCCGGCACAGGAGATCTCCGACATCCTGCCCCGGTACGCGGTGGAGGACGTGGAACTGAGCGGTGGCACCGTGAAAGCGGGCGAGCCCGTGCTGCTCGCCAAGCACGCGGCCAACCGGGACCCGCGTCAGTACGCCGATCCCGACCGGTTCGACGTGACGCGCAACGCCAAGGGCCACCTGACGTTCGGACACGGACCGCACCACTGCATCGGCGCGCAGCTCGCGCGGATGGACGTCCAGGTCGCGCTGACGGCGATCCTCGACCGGTTCCCCGGACTGCGCCTGGCCGAGGAGGTGAAGTGGCGGACCGGCATGGCCATGCGGGGTCCGCTGGCCATGATGATCACGTGGTGACGTAGGGCCTGTGTCGAGGTCTGGGTTCGATGAGAGTCGCGGATCCAGACCTCGATACAGGGCCTGCCTAGGCCGATCGGCTCTGCGGCGCCAGCAGCTCGTTGATCGAGTCCAGCGAGATGCCGAGCGCACCGGCGAGCGCGGCGATGGTGAAGAACGACGGCGTGGGAGCACGTCCAGTCTCGATCTTGCGCACCGTCTCGGCCGACAACCCGGCGCGGGCCGCGATCTCGACCATGCTCTCCTCGCCGCGGGCGTCCCGCAGCAACTGACCGAGCCGCCTGCCGCGCTCCCGCTCCGTCGACGTCAGGGGAATGCGCACCATGAGTGCGGATTCTACGCGAATCACGCAAGTCGAACCGCGTGAGAAAAGTCCGTTGCGACGCCAGCCGATCACGACATAGGTTCGAGGTACACAAGAGAGGAGGTGGTCCAAAGTTGTATAGCTACAGGACTCGTGAGGTGGCTGTCCGCTAGGACCGCCTTTGGTGACGCCTAGTCGTAAACCCAGGCAGCCACCCGACCCCCGGACTTCGAGCGCTGGTCCCGCTCGGCCTGCTCGCGCAGGAGTCGTCCGGGGGTTGTCCCGTTCCAGGACAGGTTTCAGGATTTCTTCAGGGCCACGAGATCGGCCACGAACGCGTCGAGCGCCTCGGTGAAGTTCTCGGCTCGCACCACCGCCGACGGGTGCACCGTCACGCCGACCCGCAACCCGTCGTGCTCCAGCACCTCACCCCGGTGCTCGGTCAGCTTGAACGACGGCCCCAGCAACGCCTTCGCCGCCACGGATCCCAGAGCGACGATCAGTTCCGGCCGCACGACCCGGATCTCCTCGCGCAACCACGGGAAGCAAGCCACGACCTCACCGCGTCGCGGCGTCTGATGGATCCGGCGCTTGCCGCGCTCGGTGAACCTGAAGTGCTTCACCGCGTTCGTCAGGTAGACGTCGTCGCGGGAGATTCGCGCGGCGGCGAACGCCTTGTCCAGCAACCGCCCGGCCGGACCCACGAACACGTGACCCGCCGTGTCCTCCCGGTCACCGGGACACTCGCCCACCATCATCAGCGGCGCCGGCACCGGTCCCTCACCGAACACGGTCTGCGTGGCGTCGCGGAACAGGTCACACCCGCGGCAGCCGGCGGCCGCCGAACGCAGCGCCGCCCAGTTCTTCCCCTCGGGGACGAACTGGGCGGCGTCAGCGGTTTTACTTGTCCGAGCGGAAGGCATCCTTGACCTTCTCGCCGGCCTGCTTGATGTCGGCCTTGGCGCGCTCTGCGCGGCCCTCGGCCTGCCACTGCTCGTTGTCCGTGGCGTCGCCGACAGCTTCCTTCGCGCGGCCCTTCAGCTCCTCAGCCTTGTTGCTGAACTTGTCGTCGGCACCCATGGATCAGGCTCCTTAAGTACGTGGTCAGCTACACCCTTTGGTTACCCGGCGAGCACCGTCCGAAACAGTTGATAAGGTGATCACTCGCGGTTGAGAACCCAGCCGCAAGCCGATGAGACGGCTTGCTCTGGGTGCTCCCGCTTTCGCAAGGCAGCTCCCCAGCACCGTCGTCCCACCGGCATGCCGCTGTGACCACGACGACGCGAAAGGAGCAGGCGGTGTCGTCCGCGAGAATCACCGCCCTCGAGGCCGAGGTGGCGGGGCTGCGCAAAGCTCTGGTGTCCCGGACAGTCATCGGGCAGGCCACGGGCCTGATCGCCGCACGCAAACCCTGCACACCCCAGCAGGCGTTCCAGCTGCTGGTGCACATCTCCCAGCACCACAACATCAAGCTGCACGTCGCCGCCGACCGGCTGGTCACGGCGTTCGTGCACGCGCACCTCGGACGGCCCGTCAACGTGGCCGACCAGATGCTGTGGGATCACGTCGACGCGACCACCGCGAACGACTCCGGCGACAGCGACGACGGGATCGTGGAGGAGGTCAGCAGCACGTCTCCCTGAGGCAGCGGGACGGGGGTCGTGCCGAGGTTGACCACCACGCGGAGCGTGCCGCGGTGCAGCACGAGGCACTCCCCGTCCTGCTCCACCACGAACCTGTGCAACCGCGGATCGGCCAGCTCGGGGTGAGAACGGCGCAACGCGATCAACGCCTTGTAGGTCTCCAGCACGCTCGCATGGTCGCCCTCAGCCAGTTCGTCCCACTTCAACCGTGAGTTCTCCACGGTCTGAGGTGACATGGGGTCCGGCACGTCGGACTCGCCCCAGCCGTGCCGGGAGAACTCGCGGCGCCGGCCCGTCCGGACGGCCTCGGCGAGCTGCGGGTCCGGGAAGGACGCGAAGAACTGCCACGGCGTCGAGGCAGCCCACTCCTCCCCCATGAAGATCATGGGCGTGTACGGCGAGCACAGCACGATCGCCGCCGCGCACAACAACTTCCCGGTCGAGACGGTGGCCGGCAGCCGGTCGCCCGTGGCGCGGTTGCCGATCTGGTCGTGGTTCTGCGTGTACGCGAGGAACCGGTGGCCGGGGATCAGGGCGGTGTCGACGGGCTTGCCGTGGTGCTTCTCCCGGAACGACGACCAGGTCCCGGCGTGGAAGAACACCTTCTCCAAGGTGTTCTTGAGCGCACCCGGTGCCGCGAAGTCCGCGTAGTAGCCGAAAGTCTCGCCGGTCAGCGCCACGTGCAGGCAGTGGTGCAGATCATCCGACCACTGCGCGTGCAGCCCGAAACCGCCGCCTTCGCGCGCCGTCACCAGTTTCGCGTCGTTCAGGTCGGACTCGGCGATCAGCGTCAACGGCCGCCCGACTCTCGCGGAGAGCGCGTCCACCTCGGCCGCGAGCTCTTCGAGCAGGTGCACCGCACGGCGATCCGCCAGCGCGTGCACGGCGTCGAGCCGCAGTCCGTCGACGTGGAAGTCGCCGAGCCACTGCAGGGCGTTGTCGATCACGTACCGGCGCACCTCGTCGGAGTTCGGCCCGTCGAGGTTCAGCCCTGGGCCCCAGTCGTTGCGCCCGGCGAAGTACGGCCCGAACTTGTCGAGGTACGCGCCGGACGGTCCGAGGTGGTTGTAGACGACGTCGAGCAGCACGGCGAGACCTCGCGCGTGGCAGGCGTCGACGAACCGCTTGAACCCGTCCGGCCCGCCGTAGGGACTGTGCACGGCCCCCCACAGGACGCCGTCGTAACCCCAGCCCTCGACACCGTCGAAGCTGTTGACCGGCATGACCTCGACGAACGTGATGCCGAGGTCCACCAGGTGATCGAGCTTCCCGATGGCGGCGTCGAACGTGCCCTCCGGCGTGAACGTGCCGATGTGCAGCTCGTAGATCACGCCGCCCGGCAACGCACGGCCGGTCCACCCGCTGTCGTTCCACTCGAAGTCGTGTGTGTACACACGAGAGGCCTCGTGCACACCGTTGGGCTGCCACAACGACCGCGGATCCGGGTACGCCTTGCCGTCGATGACGAACGCGTAGTCCGTGCCTTCGACTTCTGCACGCCACCAGTCGCCGTCGCGCTTCATCTCGTGGTCGAAACCGTCGACGCGCACGTGCACCGACTCGGGCGTGGGTGCCCAGACCGAAAAGCTCACGATTCCCCTCGCACCAGCAGTGCCACCGGATAGCGGTCGAGCAACGACGCCAGGTCCCCGGTCGCGGGCCGTCCGGTCAGCACGTCCGTCCACTCCGGACCAGGCAGCGGCAGAACCGTGTCCTGCCAGCCTTTCTGCTCCAGCCCGACCGGTAGCCGGGTCGCCACCGTGATCACGCCGGACCGTTCGAACGCCAGCACGTGCTCGGCGGCCGGCCCCTCGGCGTGCAGCGGCCGGTAACCGTGCAGGCCTCGCTTGCGCACGTGCAACGCCTTCTGCACAACGAGAAGCTTCGCCGCACCCGAGTCGTCGACCTCCGGCAACCAGCCGGATTCGATGCGCTCCAACAGCTCCTGGCGCACCTGGTAGTCGACCGGCCGGCGGTTGTCCGGGTCGACCAGCGAGAAGTCCCACAGCTCGGTGCCCTGGTAGACGTCCGGGACGCCCGGAGCGGTGAGCTGGACCAGCTTCTGCCCCAACGAGTTCGACCAGCCGGGAGCCTTGATCCGTTCGACGAACGCGGAGACCTCGGGCTCGTTCAGCGCCTTCGCGGGCCACGCGGCCACCTCGGCGTCGAACTCGGGGTTCCGGTCGACCCAGGAGGTCTTGATCTTGGCTTCGCGGGACGCCTTCTCCAGGTACTGGCCCAGCCGTTGTTCGGTGAGCGGCCACGCGCCGACGAGCGACTGCCACGCCAGCCGGTTCAGCGACGGCTCGGAAATGCCGTGCTTCTCGGTCATCGCGGCCTCGAACGCCAGGTACTCGTCCGGGATCTCCGCCAGCACGGCCAACCTGGCCCGCACGTCCTCGGACCGCTTGGTGTCGTGCGTCGACAACGCGGTCATGGCGTCCGGCTCGCCGGCTTCCCTGTTCGCCGCCCGCTGGTGGAACTCGCTGACGGACAGCCCGAACCTGTCCGGCGAGCCGCCGACCTCGTTGAGCGCCACGAAGTTCGTGTACCGGTAGAACGCGGTGTCCTCGGTGCCCTTCGCGACGACCATGCCGGACGTCTGCTGGATCCTGGTCGCCAGCTCACCGTGCGGGTCCGCACGCACCTGCTCGTCCAACGCGCGCACAGCAGGTGATTTCGACCGCGCGACCGCGGTTTCCCAGTACCGCGAGCCCTCCGGCAGGTACGACCGGTACACCGGGAAGTTGACCATCACCTCGGCGACCGCGGCGCAGGCCTGTTCGAACGGCACCCCCGTGACCAGCCGCGCGATCCGGCGCACCTCGGCCACCAGGATCGAGTCCGCGACCTGCTGCCTAGACGCGTGCTCGACCTCGTGGAAGTCGCCGTCGAACCTGTCCGAGGGTGCGATGAACACACCGCAGATCTCGCGCAACGCGTCGTAGCCCGTCGTGCCGTCGACCGGCCAGCTCTGCGGCAGCGACTCGTCCGGCCCGAGGATCTTCTCCACGACCAGCCAGCCGTCGAAGTGCTCGCGCAGCCGGCGGAAGTAACCACCGGGATCGGCCAGGCCGTCCGGGTGGTCGATCCGCAACCCCGTGACACCCCACGACAACACCTCGCGGTGCGTCGCCTCGAACACCTCGGGATCCTCGACCCGGACCGCCGCGAGCTCGGTGATGTCGAAGAACCGCCGGTAGTTCAGCTCGGTGTTGCCACGCCGCCAGTTCGCTTTCAGATAATGCTCGTGGACCTCGTCCTCAGCGTCCTCCGCGAGCACCGGCAGCAGCACCTTGCCCGACGACCAGTCGATGTCGAAGAACCGCGCGTACTTCGACTCCTGGCCGTGTGCGAGAACGTCCTCCCACCACGGGTTCGGCACGACCATGTGGTTCGGCACGATGTCGACGACCAGCCCGAGCTGAAGTTCGTCGAGCCGCTTCTGCAGAGCCCTGCGCCCGTCGTCGCCACCCAGCTCCGGCCGCGCGCGCGTCGGGTCGGTCACGTCGTAACCGTGCGTCGAACCCTCCCGCGCGTCGAGCATCGGCGACCCGTACAACGCGCCGACACCGAGGCGCGCCAGGTAATCCGCGATTCCGGCGGCGTCGGCGAAGGTGAAGGACGGGGTGAACTGGACGCGGTAGGTGGAGGAGGGCGCGCCCATCAGCCCACCCTCTGCAGCACGACGAGCGACCGCGCGGTGAGGTTCAGCTGCCCGCCCGCGGCGATCGGCTTCTCACCGTTGCCGACCTGCCCGGTCGCCGTGTCGACCACGACCATCCACTCAGGACCGTACTCGAGGTCGGGCAACGTCACCTGGATGTCCTCGTAGTGGCCGTTGAACGCCATCAGGAACGAGTTGTCGACCACCCGCATGCCGCGCGCGTCGAGGTCCGGGATGCCCTCACCGTTGAGGAAGATGACGATCGACTTGCCGAAGTCGTCCTCCCAGTTCTGCTCGGTCATCTCCTCGCCGGACGGCGTGAACCACGCGATGTCGCGCAGCTCCTCGCCCTTGCGGATCGGCCGGCCCGCGAAGAACCGCTTGCGCCGGAACACCGGGTGCGCCTTGCGGAACGCCGCCAGCGCCGAGGTGAACTCGACCAGCTCGGCGTTGGTCTCGAGCAACGACCAGTCGACCCACGAGACCTCGTTGTCCTGGCAGTACGCGTTGTTGTTGCCGTGCTGCGTGCGCCCGAACTCGTCACCGTTCACGATCATCGGCACACCCTGCGACAACAACATCGTCGCCATCAGGTTCCGCCGCTGCCGCGCCCGCAGCGCGAGGACCTCCGGATCGTCCGTCGGCCCCTCGACACCGCAGTTCCACGACCGGTTGTGGCTCTCGCCGTCCTGGTTGTCCTCGCCGTTCGCCTCGTTGTGCTTCTCGTTGTACGACACCAGGTCGTTGAGCGTGAAGCCGTCGTGCGCCGTCACGAAGTTGATCGACGCGTACGGCCGCCGCCCGTCGTCCTGGTAGAGGTCGCTGCTGCCGGTGATGCGCGACGCGAACTCGCCCAGCGTCGCCGGCTCACCACGCCAGAAGTCGCGGACGGTGTCGCGGAACTTGCCGTTCCACTCCGTCCACAGTGGAGGAAAGTTGCCGACCTGGTACCCGCCGGGCCCGACGTCCCACGGCTCCGCGATCAGCTTGACCTGCGACACCACCGGATCCTGCTGCACGACCTCGAAGAACGTCGCCAGCCGGTCCACGTCGTAGAACTCGCGGGCCAGCGTCGCCGCGAGGTCGAACCGGAACCCGTCGACGTGCATCTCGGTGACCCAGTACCGCAGCGAGTCCATGATGAGCTGCAACGTGTGCGGTGTGCGCACGTTCAGCGAGTTACCGGTGCCCGTGTAGTCCGTGTAGAACTTGGGGTCGTCCTCGACCAGCCGGTAGTACGCCTCGTTGTCGATACCGCGCATCGACAACGTCGGCCCGAGGTGGTTGCCCTCCGCCGTGTGGTTGTAGACGACGTCGAGGATGATCTCGATCCCGGCCTGGTGCAGCGCCCGGACCATGCCCTTGAACTCCTGCACCTGGTTCAACGGCAACGCCGAGTAGCCGTCGTGCGGCGCGAAGAACCCGATGGTGTTGTAACCCCAGTAGTTGCTGAGCCTGCGCTCGGCCAGCGTGTGATCGCTGATGAACTGGTGCACCGGCATGAGCTCGACCGCGGTGACCCCGAGCTTGATCAGGTGATCGATCATCACCGGGTGCGCCAGGCCCGCGTACGTGCCCCGCAGCCGCGGCGGAATCTCGGGGTGGTCGATCGTGAGGCCGCGCACGTGCGTCTCGTAGATGACGCTCTCGTTGTACGGCGTCCGCGGCAACCTGTCGTTCGTCCAGTCGAAGAACGGGTTCACCACCACGGACTTCGGCACGTGCGGCGCGGAGTCGGCGTCGTTGCGCTCGTCCGGCGACCCGAACTTGTACCCGTACAACGCCTCGTCCCACGACAGGCCGTTGGAGATGGCCTTCGCGTACGGGTCGATGAGCAACTTGTTGGGGTTGCACCGCAGGCCTCGTGCGGGGTCGTACGGGCCGTGCACGCGGTACCCGTACTTCTGCCCCGGTCCCACGCCCAGCAGATAGCCGTGGTGGACGAAACCGTCCACCTCCGGCAGCCTCACACGTGTCTCGGTGCCGTCCTCGTCGAAGAGGCAGAGTTCCACGTACTCCGCGACTTCGGAGAACAGGGCGAAATTCGTGCCAACGCCGTCATATCCGGCGCCCAGCGGGTAGGGCCTTCCAGGCCAGGGTCGCACGATGCTCCTCGTCACAAGCAACAGCTACCCAACGACCCTATCCGCCTAACACCGGACCGGCATCACACTCCTTCGTGTGCAAGTACCAACTGCCCACGTGCGGCCGTGAGCAACGTGCGTGCTTCCTGGATCTCGCAGTACTTCAGGTGTTCACAAGCGGCCTCCGCGCACGCCAGCGCGTGCTGCAGGGCGATGTTGTCCTCCACGGGACCAGCGTCCCGCAGCGCGTCACGCAGGGACTCTTCCGCGCGCCGTGCCCCGACCACCGGGTCGCCGAGTGCAGCGGGTCTCACCGAAGCGAGGACCTGCTCGACGGCCAGTTCAAGCACGCCGGTTGGTGTCCGCGTGCTCATCACGGCTGAGCTCATCGGGTACGCCACCTCCAAAACGTTCGTCGTCCGCCGTCGGGTGACGGCCTTACAGTACTCCGCAGGCGCGTGACCTGCCGTTACGTAGAAGTTTCATCTACCACGGCTGCGGAGTGGCCGGGTGATCTCCCGGACGCGGGGGAAGAAGTCGTCCAGTGCCACCGGCAGGGGGATTCTCCAGTTGGGGTGCTCGTCGATCGTGCCCGGCACGTTGGGCTGCCGGGTTTCCCGCAGAGCGTCCTGAGGTGAGGTCAGGACCAACGCGCAGGGTGCCTGCGCGAGCAGTTCGTGGGCGCCGGCGACCCGATCGCGCGGGTCGATGCCCTCCTGGCGCATCAACTGATCGAAGTCGGGGCCGTCCTCCCCCGCGAAGAAGGTCGCGGCGGTCGGCAGGTCGTGCGTGGAGATGCTGGCCATCTGGTTCGGGTTCCACTGCGACGGTGGGATCAGCGGGTGCCCTGGTGCGTAGTAGTCGCGCTGGAAGTAGAGGACGGCGCTGGTCAGCATGCCGTTCTCCTGCAACGTCTTCGTGACGACCGGCTCGACCGTGCCGAGGTCCTCGCCGACCACGACCGCGCCGGCCCGGTAGGCCTCCAGCGCGAGCACGCCGAGCATGGCGTCGGCGTCGTAGTAGACGTAGGTGCCGCGCGACGGCGGCTCGCCCGGCGGGATCCACCACAGCCGCCAGAGGCCGGCGACGTGGTCGATGCGGATGCCGTCGGCGTGCCGCAGGACGCTGCGCAGCACCTGCCGGAACGGCCGGTAGCCGGACTCGGCGAGCTTGTCGGGGCGCCACGGCGGCAGCCCCCAGCCCTGGCCGTCCGCGCTGAACGCGTCCGGTGGCGCACCGACCGTGACGTCGATGGCGAACGCTTCGGGGTCGGCGAACGTGTCCGCGCCGCCCGGATCGACGCCCACCGGGAGGTCGTGGATGACGCCGATGGCCATACCTGCCTCGTGGGCGGCCAGCCGGACGTCCTGGAGCTGGCGGGTGCAGAGGTGCTGGAGCCAGGCGTAGAACGCCACTCGTTCCGGAGCCGGGTCTTCGCGGTCCGCGGGCCACTTCCGCCAGTCCTTGCCGTGGATCTCGGCGAGGGCGCAGTAGGTGGCGAACTTCTCCAGCTCGGCGTCCATCTCGACGTCGCCGCCGGGGAACAGCAGTTCCAGAGCCTGCTTCTTGGCGTCCCAGATCGCGTCGTAGTCGATCAGGTCCTGGTTCTCGGGCCGGAGGTCGCGGATGAGCTGCCGGGTGCGCGGGCAGGCCTGCAGGAACTCGGCGGTGTCGGTGACCCGCAGGTACAGCGGGTTCGCGAACCGGCGGCTGGTCGGCGAGTACGGCGAGCGTTCGACGGGATGCGTCGGCGACGGCGCCTGCACCGGGTTGACCAGCACGACGCCGGCGTCCAGCTCCAGGGCCGAGCGACGCGCGATCGTCGCGAGGTCGGCGAAGTCGCCCATCCCCCACGAGTCCTTCGACCGCGCCGCGTAGAGCTGCAGCATCCAGCCCCAGGTGTGCGGCACGTCCGGCAGCGTCCTGGGTGCGACGGCCAGCGTGATGGTCTGCTTCTCGGTGCGGATCCGGTGCCAGCCGAGCGGCAGCGAGTCCGGCAGGTGCCGGTCGGTGTCGAAGCTGGTGCCGTCCTCCAGGTCGATCGTCGCGGGGCCGCGCAGGTCGTACGTCTCGTACTCGCGGATCACGATCGTGGGCGGCAGCGTCCGCTCGGCCCTCTTCGCCTCGATCGCGGCGAGCTCACGGGCCACGGAGTCCTCAGTGGACGCGTCGACGCCGAACTGGGCGAGGATCTTGACGACGACCTCGGTGTCGACGGTGACCTCTTGCTGGTCCGCGTTCTCGTACCGAGTGGCAACGCCCCAGGCGTCCGCCAGCCGCGCCACCGACTCCTCCACAACTACAAGCTATGTCACAGCTCGGTGCGTATTACCAGAGCAAATGGTCCCTGGTCACCCGAAGGGTGCAGGCCAGTTGGGACGCTTACCAAGAGATGCATTTACTTAAACATCCGATGCTTGGCTTGGAATCGCCACGACGGCCTCCACCTCGACCAAAAAATCGGGCCCGAACAACGCCGCGACCTGAACCAGCGTGCTGGCCGGGTTGTGCACTTCGCCAAGCGCGGGCCGCAGAATCTCGTCCCGCACGTCACGAATGGTCTGAACCTCACGGGCGTCCAGCACGAACCAGGTGAACTTGATGACATCCGACCAGTCGGCGCCAAGATTTTCGATCACGTGATGAAGATTGCTCAACGCCTGCCGCGTCTGGGCGGCCAGGTCGTCCACCCCGACCACGCAGCCGGCGGCGTCGACCGCCACCTGCCCGGAGATGAACGCGAGCTTCCCGGTCACCGCCACCGCGTGGGCGTAGCCGGGCGTGGTCGGCAGCGCGGGCAACTGGGTCAGACGTTCTTCGGCGGGCATGGCGCCACAGTACTTTGGGGAGGTGGAACGCATTGGTGTGCTCGGCGCGCGGCTGGACGCCGCGACCGGCAAGCGGCGACTGCTGTTGCCGAGCGACGAGTTCGTCCTGGTCGACGCCGACGCGTCCGACGACGAGATCGCTGCGCGATACGGCCTGGACGAGGTGCGGCGGGCTCCCGAGATCCGCGTGTGCGAAGCCGTCTACGTGGATGGACCGCTCGAAGGGCAGACGGACATCTACGCGCCGGTGGAACTCGGTGCCCGGACGAGCCTCAGTCGCCCAACACCGTCAGGCCGCGAAGTCCTCACCTACGAACTGGTCGCGCTTCCCGAGGGCGACGAGCCCGGCAAGCTGCGCTTCGTCAGCTGACGGGTCCGCTCGAGTTCCGCACGACCAGCCGCACGTGGTGCTCGGCCGGTTCGATCTCCCCGCCCCGGATCAACGTGAACAGGTCCGCGACCGCCCGCTCCCCCTGTTCCTTCGCCGCACCCTCGACCGCGGTCAGCCCGACCACGCGGGTGAGCTCCTGCCCGTCCAGCGACACGATGGAGAGCTCGTCCGGCACCGCGCGCCCGTCCCGCTGCATGCGCAGGTAGATGCCCAGCGCGGCGGCCCCGTTCGAGCTGATCACGGCGGTCGGCAGGCGTTCGCCGTCGAGCAGCACGTCGACCACCTGCTCGCCGCCGTCCACGGTCGGCGAGCACCACACCGTCCACTCCGGACGCACTTCGAGGCCTGCCGACACCAGGATCTCGTCGTACGACTCGTCGACTCCGTCGGACAGCACCAGAGCCACGTCCCGGTGGCCCAGCGCCACCAGATGCGCCACCGCGGTCCGCAGGGCGTGCCGGAGGTCGGCGTCGTCGACCGTGATGTGCGGGACCTCGAGCGACTCCAACGCGGACTGTTCGGCCGAGGTCATGGAAATGGAGAGCAACAGCACACCGTCGACGCGGCGTCCCAGCGGCAGTTCGTCGAAGAACTTCGCCCGCGCGTCAGAGGAGCCGAGCACGTACAGCAGCACGTCGTACCCGGCCTGCCGCAGCGCGCCTTCCGCTCCCGCCAGCACCGGGCTGACCTCGGACGTCAGCACCGCGATCGCGTACCGGCGCCCGCCGGCGAGCGACGAGGCGTCGCGCGCGATGGCGTACTTCATGCGCCGCGCGACCTCGCTCACGTGCTGCCGCGTCGCCTCGGACACGCCCGGTTCGCCGCGCAGAGCCCGCGATACGGTCGCAGCGGACACCCCTGCGGCCTTGGCCACATCGGACATGCTGGTCACGGCCCGAGCGTATTGGAGATCCATGAAGCCCGGCGACCTCGCCCCCGACTTCTCCCTGCCCGACCAGGACGGCACCGAGCGCAAGCTGTCCGATCTCCTGAACGACGGCCCGGTGGTGCTGTTCTTCTACCCCGCCGCGATGACGGCCGGATGCACCGCGCAGAGCTGCCACTTCCGCGACCTCGCCAAGGAGTTCGAGGAGGCCGGGGCCCAGCGCGTCGGCATCTCGCGCGACGACGTGGCGACGCAGAAGAAGTTCGCGGAGCTGAACGGTTTCGACTACCCGCTGCTGGCCGACGTCGACGGTGAGGTCGCCGAGCAGTTCGGGGTGAAGCGCCGGTTCGGGCCGATCCCGGTCAAGCGGCACACGTTCGTCATCGGCACCGGCCGCGAGATCATCGAGGTGATCAAGAGCGAGTTCTCCATGAACTCGCACGCGGACAAGGCGCTGGAGGCGCTCAGGAGTCGGTGATCGTCAGCACGCCGTAGGGCCCGGACGCCTTGCCCTCCCGGACGGTCTTGCCGTCGATCGTGTACTTGCCGTGCACCTCGGCGCCGTCCGGGCCCGCCACCACGACGAGCATCACGGACGCGGACGGCTCGCCGGCGGGCACCTCGATGGTCTGCGTCCACGGCAACGGCACGTTCATCGGGTTCCGCACCGTCGAGCCGACGGTCGCGGTGATGTTGAACGCCTCGCCGGTGCCGGTCACCTCGAAGACCACGGTCTTCCTGGCGACGCCGGGAGCAGTGGCAGGAGAGGGCTGAGCCCGCACCGACATCACCGGGTCCTCGGCGGACTCCTCGGAGAGCTGCCGCTGCACCGCCTCCACGACGCGCGGGCCGAAGGCGACACTGCCCACGGCCAGCAGCGCGACGATCAACAGCAACACCCACGGCCACTTCGGCGACCGGGGCACTTCGTGCAGCGGCGGCGCGAGGCCGTACTCCGGTGGCATACCTGACGACATGACGACCCCCTCACCACGGAAGTCGATCTCGTCCCGCCCGCTGTTACCGCAGGCCCGCCAGCACGAAGTCCGCGATCTCCTCCGCCAGCAGGCCGGGCGGCTTCGGCCCGTCCGGCCGGTACCAGATGGGCAGCTGGTTCACGACGCCCAACGCGATCCGCACGACGGTGTCCGCGGGCACGCCGGAGCTGAACGACCCGTCCGCCTGCCCCTTCTCGATCACCGCGAGGAACGTCTCGTGGTACCGGCGGCGCTCGGCGCGGAACTCGGTCATCCGGTCCTCGCCGAGCCGGTGCAGCTCGCGGACGAACACGGCGGTCTCGTCGACCCGTTCGGCCGTCGAGACGACCAGCGACACCAGGATCTCCCGGACCGTGTCGGCCGAGGACAGCCCGAGGCCGATGATCCGGTCCATGTCGGCCGACTGGGACGTGATCAGCAGCCGGTAGATCTCGAAGAGCAGGTCGTCCTTCGCGCGGAAGTAGTGGTACAGCGCACCTTTGGTCACCTCGGCGGCCGCCACGATCTCCTGCACCGAGGTCGCGTCGTAGCCCTGCGCCGCGAACAGGCGGACGGCCGCGTCGATGATCTTCTGCTCGGTCGCGCTCGGCATCGCTAGGCCTTGGGCGCCAGCGCGCGTACCTGCTCCACCTGGTCGCCACCGGTCGGGAGCAGGGCGATGATCGGGGTGTCGACGCCGGCGGTCTGGTACTCGGCGACGCGCGCCCGGCACTCGCCGACCGAACCGTGCACGATCAGCGCGTCGACGACCTCGTCCGGGATCGCCTTCGACGCCGCCTTGCGGTCGCCCGCCGCCCAGGCCTCGCGCATCGGGCGCAGCGCCTCGCCGCGGCCCAGCCAGTCGTGGAACGCCGCGTAGGCGGGCACGGTCAGGTAGGTGCTGATCAGCATGCGCCCCAACGCCCGCGCGGCGTCGGCGTCCTCGGTCGGGCACACGAAGATCCGCGCCGCCAGTTCGGACTCGCCGAGCTCCTCCCTGACCTGTGCCACGTCCGACGCGGCCAGCCAGTTCGTGATCGCGCCGTCGGCCTCGCGACCGGCGAGGCGCAACATGTTCGGCCGCAGCGCCGCGAGCATGATCGGCACCCTCTCGACCGGCGGGCGCTCCAGCTTGAAGCCCGAGACGGCGAACGTGTCGTACTCGGCGGTGACCTTCTCGCCCGCCAGCGCGGCCTTGAGGAAGCGCAGCGTGTCGCGGGTCCGCTTGAACGGCTCCTCGAACGGGATCGCGTTCCAGCGCTGCACGATCGCGGGCGACGACGAGCCGATGCCCAGCACGAACCGGCCGCCGGTCACCTCGGCGAGCGTCGCCGCGGTCATCGCGAGCGTCGCCGGGCCGCGGGTGTAGACGGGCGCGATCGCCGGGCCGAAGCGCAGCTCGGAGGACCACTGCGCGGCGAGCGCGAGCGGCGTGAACGCGTCCGTGCCGGTCGTCTCGGCCGACCACACGTCCGTGTAGCCGAGCCCGGCGAGCTCGGACACCAGCGCGCGGTGCTCCAGCACCGGCACGCCGAGCAGCGGCAGCGTGATACCCCAACGAGCCATGGAACGCCTCCAGGTTCAGCGACTGGAGACCACCCTACCGACCGGTCGGTATGCCCACAACCGCGGCTCGGGATGAAGGGACCCTTCATCGACCACCAGTCGGGGCTGCACCGCACCTCTACTTCTTGCGGGCCAGCGTGAGGCCGTCCGCGATCGGCACCAGCACCGACTCCACCCGCGTGTCGTCGCGCACGAACCTGTTGAACGCGTCGATCGCGGCGGCGTTGCCCTCCGGCTGCTCCGCGGCGGCCTCGCCGTAGTAGAGCGTGTTGTCCGCGAGCAGCAGGCCGCCCTGCCGGACCCGCGGCACCAGCAGGTCCCAGTAGTGCACGTACCCGACCTTGTCCGCGTCGATGAACACCAGGTCGACGACCGGCTCGTCCGGCAGTTCGGCGAGCGTCTGCGCGGCCGCGCCGAGCCGCAGGTCGATCCGGTCGCGCACACCCGCGGCCTGCCAGGCCTCCTCCGCGATCGCCGTCCACTCGGCGGAGAGATCGCAGGTGATGACCTTGCCGGACGGGGGAAGCGCCTGCGCGAACGCCAGCGTGGAGTACCCGGTGTACGTGCCGACCTCGACCACCGTCTGCGCGCCGGTGAGCTTGACCAGCAGGGACAGCAGCACCGCCTGCTCGTGCGGGATCTGCATCTCCGCCGAGTCGCCGAGCTCCAGCGTGCGGGCGATCAGCTTCTCCTGCACCGCGCTGGGCCGGCCTGCCTGTTCGCGCACGTAGCGGTAGATCTGCGGGGTCATGACC
Organism: Lentzea alba; assembly: GCF_011067745.1. Taxonomy (GTDB): domain Bacteria; phylum Actinomycetota; class Actinomycetes; order Mycobacteriales; family Pseudonocardiaceae; genus Lentzea; species Lentzea alba. The sequence continues at coordinate 37,091 of NZ_JAAMPJ010000003.1, read as the reverse complement.
ACGGCCTTGAAGTCGTTCACGCGCGGCCTTCTCTCATAGTCGGGTGACGAACGTCCTGAGTGTCTCTCCGTACTCGGGCCGCAGCGGGTGTTCCGCGAGGTCACGACCGATGGCGGACAGGACCGCGGCGCGGTGCGCGTGATGGCGGCTCACGCACACGTTCTCCCGGCTGACGAGGAAGAACTCGTCGAACCGGGCGCGCTCGGCGTCGGTGGTGGGCACGCGCGTTCGCCCCGACTCGCGCAGCAGCGAGTTGCCGCCGGGCACGAGTTTGCGCATGACCTCCATGTGTGCCAACAGGTTCGCCTTGCTCGCGGTGGAGAGCGGTGCGGCCGCCACGGGCCCCAGTGCGGTACGGGCCCGGCGCAGCAGACCGGGCACGGGCTCGTAGTCACGTGCCCACCGCCCGCTGAACGCCGGGTCGAACGCCACCATCATCGGCCGGATGACGTCCTCGTACACCTCACGGGAACAACTGCCCGAATAGGCAAGCATCACCGAGTACGCGTCATATCCAAGCGCAGCGAGGCGGACTAGTTGCGAATCAGGCTCGCGTATCAACCGATCGAGTGAATCCGAAAGAAACCTCCAGACCAGAAATGCACCGTGATGACCGAGAAACCACCGGTGCACGGCGCGATCGACCGGATCTTCGGGACTGCGGATGTCGATGGGAATCTGATAGCACCCGTTCGCGCACGGAATCAATTCCGCCCCCGGCATCGGCAGGCGCAGGACGGGCAGGTCGACCCAGGTGTGCCCCCACGCGGGAAGGCAGACGGGAGCACTCATCACACACCCTCCACTTCGGACACGACGCGATCGAGGAGGTCCGCCACGCGACCGAGCGCGACGTCGAGCGGGCGATCTTCCACGATCGGCGGCACCTCTTCGGCTATCCGGTCCAGCACCGCCGCGAGCCGTGGTGCCTGCGGGCGACGGGCGCCGACGTGCACGGCCTGGCGCAGCGCCACCGCAAGGGCGGCGTGCAGGTACCGCAACAGGTTCGCCTGGTCGAGCGCGACGAACGCGGCCTGCGTGCCGAACGGGACGACGTCCTGGTTGTGCAGGTTCGTCGGCAGGCTCTGCACCGACGCGGGAACGGCGGCGCGGCGCATCGCGGCGACGGTCGCCGTCGCGGAGATCTGCACGCCCTGCAGCGCGTGCTGCCGGCCGGGCGCGGGGCTGAGCATCGGCGGCAACCCGCTGGTGCGGCGCGGATCGACCAGCAGGTCGAGCTGCCGTTCGGCCAGGTTGCCCAACTGCACCAGCGCGACGTTGAGCTGGTCGGCCGCGAAAGCGCTGGGCTGACCGAAGAAGTTGCCGCCGTGCACGACCTCCTTGATCTCCGGGAAGAACAACGGGTTGTCGCTCACGCCGTTGAGGTCGCGGCGCACCACCTCCTCCGCGTGCCGCACGCTCGTGCCTGCCGCGCCGATCAGCTGCGGCGTGCAGCGAATGCTGTAGACCTCCTGCAGCGGACGCTCGCCGGACGGTGTGCTGCCCTCCAGCCAGGTTCTGATCGCCGCGCCGCTGTCCGCGACGTCCGGATGGCCGAACGCGGCCAGAAGTCCAACCGACGTGAACTCGGTGCCGCAACCCAGGACGTCGGTCATCAAGGCGGACAACAACTCCGCGCTCCGGCGCGCGCGGATGGCCTGTGCGACAGCGAGTCCGAGTGCTGCGGCGGTCACCGAAACACCGTTGACCAACGCGAGCGCGTCCCGCCCGTCCAGCTCAAGTTTCTTGAGTCCCGCGCGTGTGAGCGCTTCCCCGGCTGGCATGAGCTTCCCCTGGAACAGCGCGTTCCCGTGGCCGCGCAGTGCATGCGCCACATAGGCGAGCGGTTGGAGATCACCGCTCGCGCCGACGGAGCCCAGTTTGGGCACCGCTGGGGCGAACTCGGTGTCCAGCATGGCGCACAGCGAGTCCACGACCTGCTCCGACACCCCGGATCTCCCCTGCGCCAACGAGAACAGCCGCGCCAGCACGGCCGCACGGGCGACCGCGGGCGGCAGCAGTTCACCGTGGCCGACGATGTGGTGAATGATCGTGTTGTCGCTCTGACCGACGCTGTCCGCTCTGCCCTCGAACTCCACGAGCGGTCCGAAACCCGTTGTGACACCGTAGATCGCGCGTCCGGAGCCGCTGACTTCGAGGACGAACTCGCGGCAGCGCGCGATCCGGTCCCGCACGGCGCCGGGAAGTTCGACGTGCAACGGACCGCGCGCGAGTTCGAGCTGGGCTGGTTCGAGAGCCGCGGCCAGGTTGACAGCAGCGGAAGAAGTTCCGACAGGCACGACGCCTCCTGTGGACGACATGGGGAGCCACTCGCGACGATCCCCGTTGACCTGTCGGCGAGGAAGGGCCTTATGTACGCACTACCCGAGGAAAATCCAGCCAGGAGAATTTCTCAGCGCTCGACCGGAGTGATCAAGCCACCGGAGAGGTGATCGAACTCTCCGCTCACGATTCGGGCCAAAAGATCGGCCGACTGCTCCACCGGGGTGAACCTGCCCGCACGCGCTGAGACCTTGCACACCAAGGACTTCGGTGAACGCGCACTAGTGTGATTCCTTGAGCAGCCGACGCAGGACCTTGCCGGACACGGACTTCGGTATCTCTCGCACGAACTCAACCTGGCGCACCTTCTTGAAAGGCGCTACCTCCGCTGCCACGAACGCCATCAGCTCCTCGGCCGTGACGTCGCCTTGCGTCACCACAAAGGCTTTGGGCACTTCGCCGTTAACCCGATCGGGCGCACCGACCACGGCGGCGTCCCTCACCGCGGGATGCCGTCGCAACAACGCCTCCAACTCGGCGGGCGCGACCTGATATCCCTTGTATTTGATCATTTCTTTGATGCGGTCGACGACGTGGAACCGGCCGTTGTGGACTCGCACGAGATCGCCGGTGCGCAACCATCCGTCCACGAAGGCCTTTCGCGTGGCCTCTTCGTCGTTCAGGTAGCCGTTCATCACCTGCGGGCCGCGGATCAGCAGCTCGCCTTCGGCGGTGTCGTTGCCGGTGCCCGGTTCCACGACGCGGGCCTCGGTGCCGGGGCAGAGCACGCCGACGCTCGTGGGATCGCTGTCCAGGTCGCCGTCGACCGTCTGGTGCGTGCCGCCCGCCTCGGTGAGGCCGTAGCCCTGCCGGATGGGAGCCCGCAGCTTGCGTTCGGCTTCCTGGCGGATGTCTTCGTCGAGCGGGGCGGCCCCGCAGAGGACGAGCTTGAGGTTCAGCGCGGGGATCGGCCCGTCGTGGTCCGCGATCGCGGCGGCGAGCGGCGGCACCAGGAACGCGCGCGTGACGCGGTGGTCGGCGAGCCGCTGCAGGTAGGTGCCGGGGTCGCTGCGGGGCATGGTCACCAGCGTGGCGCCGCCGAGCAGGCCGGAGTTGAGGATGATCGTGAAGCCGTAGACGTGGAAGAACGGCAGGTTCGCGGCGAGCACGTCGGTCTCGTCGATGCGCCAGCCCGGGCGGTGCTGCTCCAGGTTGGCGACGAGCGCCCGGTGACTGAGTTCGACGGCCTTGGTGAGGCCGGTGGTGCCGCTGGAGAAGAGGACGACCGCGATCCCGGCGGGGTCGCCCGGCGGGAGCGTTTCGGTGCCGCCTTCGGGAAGGTCGTCGAGGTCGAGGGTGCGCGTGACGTTCGCGAGCCCCTTGAGCCGGTCGATCTCGCTCGGCGTGAGCAGCGGGTTGATCAGCGCCGCGGTCGCTCCGGCGGCCATCACCGCGAGCACGCCGACCGCGTACAGCGGCCGGTTGAGGCTGGCGATCGCGACCGTGTCACCGGGCTTGACCCCCGCTCCGACCAGGCCCTTCGCGGTCCGCTCGACCTGGGTCCTGAGCTCCGCGTAGGTCAGTCGTTCACCCGTGACGGCGTCCAGGAGCGCCAGCTCGTCGTGGCCTGGTGCGAGAACGTGCTCGGGCACGGTGGTTTCGGGGACGACCACCGCCGGCAGGGGGCTGCGGTAGATCACTTGCTCGACTCCGTTGTCCACGCCGCCGGGCCTGATGCCCGGCAGCGTGGCCGGAGACTATCCGCACTTTTCGTGTTGGTGCGAGTGCCGGAGGATGGTGATGAGACGCGTTGTCAGAGCGTCACACCGCGCTCAGCGAGCCAACCCACCGGGTTGACCTTCTGCGAGCCGCCGACCCAGACCTCGAAGTGCAGGTGCGGCCCGGTCGACTGGCCGCGGTTGCCGATCGTCGCGATCTGCTGGCCGGCCTTGACCTTCGCACCCTGCGGCACGTCGATGGTGTTCATGTGCCCGTAGACGGTGATCGTGCCGTCCGCGTGCTGGACGCGAACCCACAGCCCGAACCCGGACGCGGGCCCGGCCTCGATGACGGTGCCGTCCATGGCCGCCACGATCGGCGTGCCGATGGCGTTCGCGATGTCGACGCCGTTGTGGCTGGTCCCCCACCGCGCACCGAAACCGGACGTGAACGTCCCCTGGGCGGGCCGGACGACCTTGGGCCGCTTGGCCTCCGCCTCGGCCGCGAGGCGAGCCTGCTCGGCCTTGGCTGCCTCCTGGCGCTTGACGTAGGCGCCCTCCGCGGACTTGAGCGCCTCGCGGACGTGGAACTGCGCCTGGAGCTGCTCGGCCTGCAACAGCTTGCGCGTCTCGGCACCGGTGTCCAGCGAGTGGATCGTCTGGATGCTCTCCTGCTGCGGCGGCTGCGCGGTCAGCGCCGCCGCGAGATCCTTGGTGGCCGCGACGGGGACGATGCGGTCGACCGGCGTGACCGTGGTCATCGCCTGGGCAAAACCGGCGCCGGCGAGGGCGCCCGCGGCGACAACCACCGCAACGGCCTTCTTGCGGTCCAGGTCCACTCTGCCGACGAAGTCGACCAGAGCGTCCTTCGCTCGATGCCGTGCCAAACCTGCCTCCATGCACTCGGGGGAGTTCGACGACCGCGCTTCGCCGGGCTTCGGGGGGCCTGGCTGCGGGCTTCGGGGGCCCGGTGTCGGACTGGACCGCTTCGGGGGCGGATCCGTGTCCTTGCGGTTATCGAACCGTGACATGCGGCGCAGAACGTAACCTCGCGTCACCGGCCCGAGCAAGCGATGAGGGCGTTTGGGTGATGAGGCCCACTGTTTGTCACGCACCGTGATTGACCTGCGGAGTCGATGGTCAAGGCGTTTCAGACCAATCCCGGTCACGGTGTTTGTACTGGTCAGTCGCTTAATCGTGAAAGGGTCACGGCCGAGTTTTGGAGCGGCGTCGGCTGGGGATGGTCACCAGGCGTGTGCGGGCCGATTTCGGGCTTCCGCGGGCCGTGCGCGACGCGCTCAACGCAAAGGGCCGCCGGACGCGGCTGGCGTCCGGCGGCCCCTCAGGCCGGGCAGGTCCGAGCTGGACCCGCCCCTACTTGTACTTGGGTGAAGCAGGCGGCAGCCCCGCCGGCGGCAGGCCTTCGTGGATCACCTTCATGGTGTTGAACCACGTCGGTGCCGCGCCCTGGCCACCGAACACGCCCTGCGAGCTGCCGGGACAGAGCCGCATCGGGTTCGCGCAGATCACCTGGGGGGCGTTGCCGTCGGCGTAGGTCATCGCGGCGCCGGCGTACTGCGGGGTCGCGGCCAGGAAGGCCACCGACTTGTGCTCCTCGGTGGTGCCGGTCTTGGCGATGGCCGGGCGGGTCCAGCCGGCATCCTTGGCCGCGTCCGCGGCGGTACCCGAGCCGCTGGTGTCGTGGGACATGGCCTGGGCCAGCGAGTTGGCCAGCTCGGGGTCCACGGCCTGCTCGCAGGGCTTCTCCTTGAGCGGGATCTCCTTGCCGTAGCGGTCGATGACCTTCTCCACCGGGGTCGGCGGGCACCACTTGCCGCCGGAGACGATGGTGGCGGCCACGTTCGCCAGTTCCAGGACGCTGGTCGCGCCCGGACCGAGGGTGTAGGAGCCCGCGTTGTTCTGCTTCGTCCAGTCGCCCTGGGACGGGCCGTTCGACTTGTCGGCCTTGAGCGGCTCACCGCCGCGGTTCACGCCCTGCAGGGTCTCGCGCATGCCCAGGCGGTAGGCCATGTCGACCACGCTGTCCAGACCGGCCTTCTCCTGCAGGATGACGAAGCCGGTGTTCGGGGACGTCGCGAGAGCCTGGGTCAGCGTCATCTTGTCGTTGTACTTGCCCGCGTTCTTCACGACCCACGGCGTGTTGCCGTTCGGGTAGACCCTCGAGGCGTAGGTGGCGGGGACGTCGATCATCTTGTCGATGCCGGTGACGTGCTTTTCGAGCGCCGTGGCGGCGGTGAAGATCTTGTTCACCGAGCCGGGACCGAACGGGAGGACCTCGGCGGGCACCGGGCGGGCGACCTGGCCGAGCTCGGCGCTGTTGCCGAAGTCGCGGGAGGCGACGAGCGCGCGCACCTTGTGCTTGCCGTCGACCGGCTGGACGACGGACATGACGTTCGAGACGCCGTTCGTGGTCTTCGGGACCTGCTGCTCGGCCGCCGTCTTCGCGGCCTTGGTGGCCTTCGGGTCCATCGTGGTCTTGATGGTGAGGCCACCGCGCTGCAACTGCTTGTCCGTGATGCCGGCTTCCCGCAGGTAGTCGAGCAGGTAGGAGCAGAAGAAGCCGTAGATCGGGCCGTCACCGGCGCCGACGCAGCCCTTGGGCAGGATCTTCAGGTCGTCGACGACGCCCAGCGGCGCGGCCTTGTACTCGGTGGCCTTCTTCTCGGCCTCGGCCTGGTCGGTGCCGAACGCGTTGTTCTCGCGCATCTTGTCGATGACGAGGTTGCGGCGCTCCAGCGCCTTCTCCGGGGCGGCACCGGGGTTCAGCGACGACGGCCGGTTCGCGATCGCGGCCAGCAACGCGGCCTGCGGAACGGTCAGCTTGTCGGCGGTCGTGTTGAAGTACGCCTTGGCGGCCGCGCCGACGCCGTAGGTCTGGTTGCCCAGCGGCACGATGTTGAGGTAGCCGGTGAGGATCTCTTCCTTCGACATCTGCTGCTCGAGCTGCAACGCGACCCGCGCCTCGCGCATCTTGCGGCCGATGGTCGCCTCGGTGGCCTTCTCCCAGGCCTCCTGCTCGTTGTCGACACCGAGCACGAAAGCCATGTAGTTCTTCACGTACTGCTGGGTGAGCGTGGACGCGCCCTGCGTCGCTCCACCGTCCACACCGGCCTTGGCTGCGGCACGGGCGATGCCCTGCCAGTCGACGCCGTGGTGTTCGAAGAACCGCTTGTCCTCGATCGCGAGGATCGCGGCCTTCATGGTGTCCGAGATCTGCGCCGACTCCAGCGGCACCCGGTACTGGTCGTACAGGTAGGCGATCGGCTCGCCGTTCATGTCTTGAATGGTGGTGACGAGCGGCAGCTCGCCCTTCGCGAGATCACCCGACGTCTGGTCGACCGTGTCGGCCGCGCGGTTGGACGCGAGCCCGAGACCTCCGACGAACGGGAACACCATCGCGGCGAGGAGCACACCTGCCGTCAGGCACAACCCCAGCAATTTGACCAAGCCTGACGCGCGTGCGGCGAACAACCCGCAACTCCTTCCGAACAATCCCCAGAGAGCTCTATACCTATAAGTCGCGCGAGAGGCCTGTGAGGTTGCGTCCGCTGATCGACTGTTTTCAACCTACCGGAGCAACCGCAGTCCGATCGTCGGACTAGCTCTGCGCACCTCCACACCGGCGTGGTCGGGCAACAGGTCGTCGAGGAACCCGTACCGCGCCAGTTCCTCGTCGGGCCGCCGGCTCACCGTCCGCCACCAGACCGCGATGTCCCCCCAACCGGGAGACGACAGCGAACCGCCGAAATGCTGCACGGACAGCGCGGCGCACAGGTTCGCGAACCGGACCCGGTGCTCCAGCGGCCACCCGGCCAGAGTGCCCATCACGAACCCGGCGCCAAACACGTCACCGGCCCCCGTCGCGTCGAGCTGCGCGACGTTCAGCCCCGGCACGTCGACGACCTCGCCGGTGGACCCGTCCACCGCGACCGCGCCGCCGCCCCCGCGCGTGACGACGACCACCGGCACGTGCTCGGCGAGCCGGCGCGCCGCGGCCTCCGGCGTGTCGGTGCGCGTGTAGCCCTGCGCCTCCACGTGGTTGGGCAGGAACACGTCATATCCGTCGAGCCGGCGCAGCAGTTCCGGCGACCACGCCCCGGTGCGGTCCCAGCCGATGTCGGCGAAGAGCTTCGCGCCGTTCTCCTTCGCCGTGCGCACCCACTGTTCGTCCTCGGCCTGGATGTGCACGAAGCACGCCCGCGTCGAGGGCGGCGGGCAGAAGAGGTCGTCCGCGATGACGGGCGCCTTGTGCCCGTGCGTGACCATGCTGCGGTCGCGCTCCATGGCCATGGACACGGTCACCGGCGAGTGCCACCCGTAGAAACGACGGCAATAAGAGAGGTCGACACCTTCCTGGTCGGCCAGCACGTCCCAGCAGAAGTCGCCGTACGCGTCCTCGCCGAACGCCGCCGCCAGCGCGGTCTTCAACTCCAGCCGGCGCAACGCGACCGCGAGGTTCGCGATCCCGCCGGGACACGACCCGAGTCCCTCGGCCCACACCTCTGTTCCCGCGGCCGGTGGGCGGGGCAGGCCGGTGAAGATGATGTCGAGGAAGACGGTGCCGGTGAGCAGCACGTCGAAGTCCGGAACAGCCGCGGGGTCAGCCATGCGTAAACCTTGCCACCCGCCCCTGACACTCATGCGTTAGAAACGACGCCCATGGGGGTTCCGCTTCGGAAAAACGTTCAGTTCCAGCTGCTGTGGTTCGGCGGCGCCGTCTCACAGCTCGGCAGCACGATCACCGTGCTGGCCGCGCCACTGCTGATCATCGCGCTCACCGGTTCGCCGTTCTGGGCGGGCGCGGTCGGCGGTGCGCGGGCGGCCGCGCTGATCATCGCGCTCATGCCGGCCGGCGTGTGGGTCGACCGCTGGGACCGCCGGATGACGCTCGTGTGGAGCCAGACCGTCCAGGCGGCGACCGCGGCGGTCTTGGCCGTCGCCGTCCTCACCGATCGCGCCCACATCGCCGTCTTCCTCGTGCTCGCGATCGTCGACGGCGTGTGCACGGCGTTCGCCGGCCCGGCACGTGCCACCGCGATCCAGGCCGTCGTGCCGAAAGACCAGCTCAAGCCCGCCTACGCGCAGGAGGAGGCGCGTGGCCACGCGGCGCGGGTCGCCGGACCACCGCTGGGCGCCCTGCTCATGGCCGCCGGGCGCGCGGTGCCGTTCGTGGTCGACGCCATCACGTTCGCCGTGGCCGCGGTGTGCGCGTGGTTCGCCAAGATCCCTGCACGGACCGAACAGAAGCCACGGCAGAAGATGCACCACGACATCAAGGAAGCCGGCGCGTGGCTCTGGCACCAGAAGGGCCTGCGCAACCTCACGTTCGTCTTCCTCGTGCTGAACCTGCTGGGCGGCGCCTCGATGCTGCCGGTGATCGTGCTCGTCGGCGAACGCGGCGGCAACGCGCTCGACACCGGTGTGGTCTTCGCGGGCATCGGCGTGGGCGGGGTGCTGGGTTCGCTGTTCGCCCCGCGTGTCACGCTCGCCCCCGGCCGGCTCATCGTCGTGGTGCTCGCGGTCTTCGGCCTCTGCAACCTCGCCATGGCACTCCCGTTCGGCGCCTTCTGGCCGTTCGTGCCGCTGGCGGTCACCGCGACGGTCACCCCGTTGATCAACGTGGCGGTCTCCGCGCTCTACACCGAACTGGTGCCCGAGGACATGATGGGCCGCCTGGACGGCATCACCACGCTGGCCAGCCGGGTGCTCACCCCGCTGGCGCCGGTGCTCGGCGGGTTCCTGGCGGGGGTCGCGGGCGGCGGGCCCGCTCTGCTCGCGTTCGGAGCGCTCATCCTGGTGACGGCGCTGGTCGCGGCGTTCACGGACCTCGGTGTTCCGGCTAGCCCTCCTCCGCGATCATCTCCCGCATCCGGGTGAGCGCGCGGTGCTGTGCCACCCGCACGGCACCCGGCGTCGACTCCACAGCCAGCGCGACCTCCTCGGCGGACAGTCCCACGGCCACCCGCAGCACGAGGATCTCGCGCTGGCGGGCCGGCAGCTTGTGCAGCAGCCGCGTGACCTGGGCCATCATCTCGCCGTTGACCGCGTGCTGTTCCGGGCCGTCGTCCAGCGAAGGGCAGTCCGGCAGCTCCGGCACGACCTCCGCGCGGTTGCGGACGGCGCGGCGGCGGGCGTCGGCGACCTTGTGCGCGGCGATGCCGTAGACGAACGCGAGGAACGAGCCCGGCTCGTAGCGGTACTTGGACAGAGCGCCCAGCACGGCCACGCAGACCTCCTGCGCGATGTCCTCGGCCGAGACCAGAGTCCGTTCGCGGCCGCCGACGCGGGCGCGGCAGTAGCGCACGATCAGCGGCTGGATTCGGCCGAGCAGGTGCTCGACCGCCCGTCTGTCTCCGTCCAGGGCGGCGTCGACGAGGTCGGTGAACTCGGCTTCGGCGAGCCACTGATTGGAGACCGGCGTCTGGCGCACCCGACGGCGCATGGGCACCGTTGGCTGGTTCCACGTGTCCTCGGGTGCGAGGACGCCGACACCGCCACCGGTCCGCACGGCTGTGGGTTGAACCATCCCGGCGACCTCCTCATTACAGCGACACTCGGGGCTTCACTGAAGAAGAGAACGCAGCGAGCCGTTTGATACCGCCTGCTTCCAAGAGGACCACGAAGTCCAGCCGGACGGGATAACCAGCACCCTTTTGGGGTAGAACATGGTCCTAATGGCCCAGCCGTTCGGCCATGGCAAATTGTTGTACGCCGAGGTGGCCGCCGCGGAATCCGGCCTCCGAGCAGGCCAGGTAGCACTCCCACATCCGGCGGAAGGTGTCGTCGAAGCCGAGCTGTTTCACCTGGTCCCAACGGGTGAGGCAAGTGTCGCGCCGGCGGCGAACGGTCTCGGCGTAGTCGCGGCCGAACGAGCGTGTTTCGACAATCCGCCCTGCCCGGCCGCCCGGCGCGAGCACCCGGTAGATCATCGAGAAGTACTCGGGCCGTTGTTCGGCACCGACTGCCTCGATCGTCTCGAAGCTGCCGACGGCGTCGCAGAGATCGTGCTCCTCTCGGTAGTCACGCACCTCGGCCGTCACTCGATCGTGGAGGCTCACCTCCCTCACCCGGTCCAGCGCCGCCGTGCGCTGCTCCGCCGAGATCGTCAGTGACGTGACCGTGGCACCCCGCTCGGCCGCCCGGATGGCCGGTGGTCACGGCAGTATTGTCGAACGGTGATCGAACACCTCAGCATCCCGACCGAGGCAGGCAGCTTCGACGCCATCGCGTCCGGTCCCGAGGACGGCCGCCCGGTCCTGCTGCTGCACGGTTTCCCCGAGGCCGCCATCGAGTGGGAGCACCAGGTCGCGGTGCTCGGCATGAACGGCTTCCGCGCGGTCGCCCCCGACCAGCGCGGCTACTCCCCCGGCGTCCGGCCCGAGCAGGCGAACGAGTACACGGTCACGCACCTGGTCGGCGACGTGATCGCGATGGCGGACGCGCTGGGCTGGACCACGTTCGACCTGGTCGGCCACGACTGGGGCGGCGCGGTCGCCTGGTGGACCGCGATCGAGCACCCCGACCGGCTCCGCACGCTGTCAGTGTTCTCCACGCCCCACCCCGGTGCGTTGAAGACCGCGCTGCAGACCGACGAAGAGCAACGGATGCGTTCGCAGTACATGTTGGACTGGCGCGAACGCAGCACCGAACGCCGCATGCTCGACAACAACGCCCACGCGCTCAGATCGATGTTCGAGTGGCGGGTCCGGCAGTCGCACGTCGACGAGTACGTCCAGCGGCTGAGCGAGGAAGGCGCGCTCACGGCGGCGTTGAACTGGTACCGCGCGGGCAAGCCGTCCGGCGCCGCGGACAAGGTCAGCGTCAGGACGATGTACGTGTGGAGCACCGAGGACGTGGCGTTCGGGTCGGTGGCCGCGTTCGAGACCGAGAAGTGGTGCACGGGCGGGTACCGGTTCGAGATGGTCGAGGACGTCAGCCACTGGATTCCCGAGGAGATCCCGGAGGCGGCGAGCTCGCTGCTCCTCGAACACCTCTCCTGAACCTCGATTGCCGCTTGCGGCAACTGCCGGAACGGAAGCCGTTCTACCTGGTCAGCGGCTCGGCCCTCTCGTTACGTTCAGTTTGCGCGCGCTGAATCGAAGATCCCACGACGAGAGGTGCGAACCATGTACGAGACGCCGCAGCTGATCGACCTCGGTTCCTTCGAGGAGCAGACGGGCTTCCTCGGCAGGTCGGGCAACGACCGGCTGATCTTCAGCAAGAACTGACGCGGTCCGTGGTGGCACAGCTGCAACAGCGCTGCGGGACACGATCACGCATGGCGCTGGGGTTCCAACTCGCCCGGCTCACCGACCAGGGCCCTAGGTCTGGCGGTAGTTTCGAGGCATGCGCGTGGCCGGCCTTCTGCTAGCTGCGGGGGCAGGCCGCCGGTTCGGCTCCCCCAAAGCCCTCGTCCCGTTGGGCGGCAAGCTCTTCGTCGAAAGCACCGCCGAACTCCTCAAGGCGGCCGGATGCGATCCGGTCGTCGTCGTCCTCGGCGCCCAAGCCGACGTGGTGCGTGCGAAGGCCTCTTTGGACGGCGTGACGATCGTCGACAACCCCGACTGGGACACCGGTATGGGTTCATCGCTGCGAACCGGCCTGCACGCCATCGGCATCGCGGACGCCGTCGTGGTGCTGCCCGTGGACACTCCGGGTGTCACCGTCGCCGCGCTGCACCGCCTGATGGCCCTCGCCGAGCCCAAAACCCTGGCGCGCGCGGTCTACCACGGCGAGATCGGGCACCCGGTCCTGATCGGCTCCGACCACTTCGCGGGTGTGATGGCGTCGGCGGCGGGTGACCAGGGCGCGCGGGACTACCTCAACGCCAACACCGTCCGCCACGTCGAATGCGCCGACGTGGCGGACGGTGCCGATGTGGATCACCCCGGTGACCTGCCGCGGAATCAGGCCACGTAGCGGCGGAGCTTGATGCCCGACGACACGTTGGACGCGCTCAGCCAGTGCAGCGCACCGCCCGCGTACGCCGGGTCGGCGACCGCGAACTCGTTGTCACCGGCGCGGTAGCCGACGATCGTGGCGTAGTGGCCGCCGGAGTAGTTGCGGCCGTTCAGGCGGATCACGTTGATCACGTTGATCACGACGGCGTGGCCGTGGTTGACGTTGTAGACGACGTCGGCCTTGAGCTTCTGCGGCAGCTGCGCGTGTGGAACTGCTGGCCTAAGGCCGCGCGTGCACCGCCGCACGAGCGCACCCACCGGCGCCGACGAGCAGCCCGCACGCCACCCACACCGGCCAGAGCTCGGAGTAGGTGACCGCCAGCGCTATGTGCGTGGCCCCCGCAGCCGTGAAGACCGCCGCCAGCACGACCCAGAAGTAGAAGTACCGCCTGATCCAACCCACCCCCTGCCCACACGAGTGCCGTTATCGCGCGTATCGAGGTTTGTCGTGCTCGGGTTACTGGTGAGGTCACCATCGATCCGGTACTACTGACCCGCATGACGACCGACACCGTGACCGGCTCCGACTACGGCAACCTCGTCCGCACGCACCTGACGCGCGTCGAACAGCAGAACGCCGCCGCACTCGACGACGTCGCCGAGCTCGTGCTCGCCGCCGTGCAGGCCGACGGAACCATCCTCACCGCAGGCGCTGGCCACTCGCTCGCGGCGGTCGCGGAGACCTTCTACCGGGCAGGCGGCCTGGCCTGCGTCCGCCCGATCTACCACCCCGAACTGCTCCCGATGCACGGCGCCATCAGCAGCACGGCGGCCGAACGCCGCTCCGGCCTCGCGGGCGAGGTCCTGCGCGAGGCGGGCCTGGCCCCGCACGACGTGCTGTTCGTCTTCTCGACCTCGGGCGTCAACCACTACCCGGTCGAACTGGCCCAGGAAGCGGCCAACGCGGGCTGCCCGGTCGTGGCCGTCACGTCGGTCGCCGCGAGCGCCCAGGCCCCGCGCCGCGCGGGCGTCACCCTCGCCGAGGTGGCCACCGTCGTCCTGGACAACCTCGTGCCGCCCGGCGACTCGACCTACCCGGAGCACGCCCCGGTCACCGCGGCGATCTCCACCGTGGCGACCGCGTTCCTCTGGAACCTGCTGATGGTCCGCCTGGTCGACAAGGCCGCCGAAACCGGTGTGCAACTGCCGCTGTGGCGCAGCGCCAACGTGGAAGGCGGCGACGCGGCCAACGCCGACCTGCTCAGGCACTACCAAACCCGCATCCCGCAGCTCGGTTGAGTAGCAATACTCAGTGCATCTCAGCTGGCCACCGTTAGTCTCCCACCGGGGAAAGCACTTACCTGGGGGGATTTGACCGGTGGAACAGAAGACTCGCAGATGGATCCTGATCGGCGGCGCGCTCGCCACCGCCACCACGGTGGGCGTGGCGAGCGTCCTGCTCTTCAACAGCGACGACCCGGCCGCCTCGACCGAACAGCCAAGACGAACACAGGAACAAGCACAGCAGCAGGTCGTGACCGCCGCCGACGTGGCCCGCCTGTTCGTCAACAACCTGTTCGTCGAACCAACAGCGGCAGCCCCGTACACCGACGCGCCAAACCCGGCGGTGAACGCACTGATCGCCACCAAGTCGGCGATGGGCGCCTCCACCTACCAGGCCACTCTCGCATCACAAACCACCGGCGACGCCACCACAGCGGACTTCCCGGCCACCGTGACGTGGACCCTGCCCAGCAACGCCACCCTGAAGTACGACATCACGATCAACCTGCGCCGCACCGGTGACGACTGGAAGGTCCACTGGACCCCCACCCTGATCCACCCACAACTGACCGAAGGCGGCGCCCTCACCTACCGCCCGGCACCGGCCGACGGCGCCCTCCTGGGCCGCGACGGCAAGCCGCTGGTCCAAGGCACCATCCCGGACGGCCTGTACAAGACCATCACCGGCCAGACCGGCGACATCAAGGGCACCGACGGCTGGGAGGTGGGCATCGCCAACGGCACCGCCTTCACCCCGATCGACGGCAAAAAGCCGGAGTCCGGCGAAAAGATCACCGTCACCATCGACCCGGCCCGCCAAGCAGCGGCCCAAGCGGCAGTGGACGCTCTCCCCCAAGGCGCGGCCATCGTCGCCATCGAGGCCTCCACCAGCGAGATCCTGGCCGTGGCCCAGAACAAGGCGCTGTCCGGCACCAACCCGTTCGTGGGCCGCTACGCACCGGGCTCGACGATGAAGATCGTGACCGCGGCCGCCGCCCTGAACGCGGGCCTGACGCAACCCAACACGGCCCTGCCGTGCCCCGCCACGGCGACCATCGGCACCCGCACCATCAAGAACGCCGACTTCGGCTACGACAGCCTCCCCTTCCACACCGCCTTCGCCGTCAGCTGCAACACCACCTTCGGCTCGCTGGGCTCGAAACTCCCGCCGAACGCCCTCCCGGACATGGCCAAGCGCTTCGGTCTGGGCGCCGACTGGACCATCACCGGCGCCGACACCAACACCGGCAAGGTCCCGCCGGCCTCCGGCGACCAGCAGGTGGAGAACAGCTTCGGCCAGGGCAACGTCGTCGCCAGCCCCTTCGGCATGGCCCTGGTGGCCGCCACCGTCGTCTCGGGCAAACAGCCCACACCAACGCTGATGCGCGGCAAGCCCTCAGTCCCGAACGACGTGGCAGCAGCCCCGCCCGCCGCCGTGCTCCAGCCCCTGCGCGCGATGATGCGCGAGGTGGTCACCGGCGGCACCGCCAAGCAACTGGCCGGAATCCCCAACCTGGCGGGCAAAACCGGCACGGCAGAAGCAGGTGGCGGCACCGCGCACGGCTGGTTCGTGGGCTACCAGGGCAACGTGGCGTTCGCGGTGTTCGTCGAGAACGCGGGTTCGTCGCAGAGCGCCCTGAACGCCACCGCCGCGTTCCTCAAGGGCTGACTTTCTGGCGCGTGGTCGCTCCGGCGAGCCTGTCCTGCAGGGTGGCATGGCGGAACTGGTAGATCGGACCGACCACGCGCAGCAGGTGCCGTTCGTGCGCGTCCTCGAGGAATCGGGTGAAGCGCAGCGGGGTGCGGTACCGGACAGCGAGCCAGATCTGGGCGATCATCAGCTGAAAACCGTGCGAGAACCCTACCGCCAGGACCACGCCGATGATCACGCCGCTCAGCACGGCCGGCCAGAAGTCATCGGCGAATCCATCGAGCAGAGCAGCTGGGTTGCCACGACTGTAAGCGAAAGCATGACCCAGCTGGCGCGCGGAAGCCATGCCGACGCCGGACACGAACGCCAGCACCAGAGCAACCGTCAGATCTTCCTTGACCGCAACCCACGGCGCGACGGGGTGGTCCCTCGGTGCGGCCTTCCCTCTGAGCCCGAACCCCAACCATGCCAGCACCGCGCACATGGCGAACGAGACCGCTCCGAAGAGCGAGCTGACCACGAGCCCGTAGCCCCTCGCGAGCAGAAACGGGAGCACCCCACCCCCGGCGATCAGACCGGCTGCCACCCCGCACAGGGCCGCTTGATGCGTGAAGAGCCTCCGAAGTTCAAACCGTTGCGACGTCATCGGACCAAAAAGGTGCTTCATCCAAGCTGCGAGGAGAGCGATCACACCGAACACGAGTCCATAACCAGCTTCGTCCTCACCCAAGCTGACGACGAATCCACCCGTCGACACGAGTGCGAGGACGATCCCTGTCAGCACCAACCGCCCCGTGAGCGACACCCATCGCGTGATGTCCCACAGAGTCAGGTCACGCGTGCCGCCCTCGGACAGCCTCCGGGCGACGAACTCCAGGGTGGAGCGCGCCGCCGCGGCCGTGCAGCGGTACGGACGCTCACCAGGACGCCGCTCGTAGGCCGTTGCGACCACTTGGTCCAGCAGGTGGTTCTCCACCGCTTTGGCGTCCGGAAACCGGGTGATGTCCAGCAGTTCGTCGACCGGCCCCGCGTTGCCGTAGATGTCGCGGAGCAGACTCACCGTCAGCGGGGACGACAACGCGCGGGCGAACGCGGTGTCCGGGGTGTTCGTGACCGCGTGGATGACCGCCTGCCACGGCGCCGGCGGCGGATCGGTGAGCGTCCGCGCCAGGTAGTCCGCGACATCGGCCGGACGCAACGGCGAGAGCTCCAGCGCCACCGCGCCCGCCAGCGTCTGACCAGCGGCGGCGTCGACGAGTTCCCGCGTCCGGGTGAGCAACACCAGTCGGAAGCTGCTCTGCTCACTCAGCGCCCGGAGGATCACCCCCCGAAGCCCGGCGGGGACCTCGTCCAGGCCGTCGAGGAACACCGCGATCTTCCGCGCCTGCAGCAACGCGGCGGCCTGCGGTTCGGTGAGGTGGAACGACGGCATCTGCCGCAGTGTGGTGATCAGCCACTGTTCGAGCGGGGTGGTGTCCGGGTCCCAGCCCGACATCGTGAACATCACCGGCACCGGCACTCGTTGCCGCTCGGTCGGGTCGAGCCCGTCGCGATGCCGCAGGGCGTCGAGCAACAGCAGCACCGCCGCCGACGACTTGCCGCTGCCCGGCCCGCCGACCAGCATCAGCCGCCCGGACGCCAGCCCGCCGTAGATGCGGTGCAACGCCTTGCGGTCGCCGCTGCGCAGCTTGGCCGCGGTGACCGGCGCGAGGCCGGGCAGCGGGTCGAACTGGGCCTGACCACCGCGCGGCACCACGGCCGCGGCAACGGGACCCGCCACCGGTTCGGCGCACCGTTCCCACCTGATCGGCAGGGGTGCCGGCAGCAACAGCCGCCGGTCGGCCGCCGCGTGTTCCCACTGGACGCGCATGGCTCGCGCCAGGCCGTCGGCCAGCAGGTCGGTGTCAGGTGCGTCGGTCCGCTTGAACACCTTGACCAGCAAGTCCCACAGCAGCAACACCATCGTCGCCGCCGCCAGCGCGAACTGGCCGAACGTGCTGCTCTCGCCTCGGTCGGGCGCGTCCATCAACGCCACCCAGACGACCCATCCGCCCAACACCAGCGCGACAGCGAACCGAGCCAACCGGGGTGACCAATGCTTCACCCCCGTACCATCGCCGGTCCGGCCTCAAGCGTGACGCCCGATCAGTACCGCTGCCCCACCTCCTCCCGCGCGCTGAACTGAGGCGTCGGGTAGACGGCCACTGCCGGAGGCTCGGCGAACTGGGTGTTGCAGAGGTCGGCGTACCGGCCCTCAGCGGCCATCAGCTCGGTG
Source organism: Lentzea alba (assembly GCF_011067745.1). GTDB lineage: Bacteria > Actinomycetota > Actinomycetes > Mycobacteriales > Pseudonocardiaceae > Lentzea > Lentzea alba. Next base: position 18,959 of record NZ_JAAMPJ010000003.1, on the reverse strand, counting down.
TGCGTCCCCCGCTCGACGATCTCCCCGTGCTCCATGACCAAGATCTGGTCGGCATTGCGAATGGTCGACAACCGGTGGGCGATCACCAGCGCGGTGCGCCCGTCCAGAGCCTCGGTCAACGCCTCCTGCACGGCGGCCTCGGACTCCGAGTCCAGGTGGGCGGTCGCCTCGTCCAGGATGACGACCCGAGGCTTGGCCAGCAACAACCGGGCGATCGTCAGCCGCTGCCGTTCCCCACCGGACAGCCGGTAGCCGCGCTCCCCGACCACGGTGTCCAGCTGGTCCGGCAGCGACGCGACGAGGTCCAGCAACCGGGCTCGCCGCAGCGAATCCCAGATCTCGTCGTCGGAAGCTCCGGGCGCGGCGTACTCCAGGTTGGCGCGAATGGTGTCGTGGAACAGGTGCCCGTCCTGCGTCACCACGCCGACGGTCGAGCGCAGCGAGTCGAAGGTCAGGTCTCGAACGTCCACATCGGACAGACGAACCGACCCGGAGTCGACGTCGTAAAGGCGCGGCACCAGCGAGGCCAGCGTCGACTTGCCGGCCCCTGACGACCCGACCATGGCCACTAATTGCCCGGCCTCGGCCTTGAAACTGATGCCGTGCAACACCTCTTCACCACCGCGAGTGTCCAAAGTGGCCACCGACTCCAGTGACGCCAGCGACACCTTCTCGGCCGACGGGTACGCGAAGCGGACGTCCTCGAAGGCGACCGACACGGCACCCTCGGGGAGAGACCGAGCATGGGGACGTTCCTGGATCATCGGTTCGAGATCCAGCACCTCGAAGACCCGCTCGAACGACACCAACGCCGTCATCAGGTCGACCCGAGCGTTGGCCAGCGCGGTCAACGGCGCGTACAACCGCGTGAGCAGCAACGCCAGCGAAACCACCGCGCCAGCGGCCAGATGCCCGGTCAGAGCCAGGTAGCCACCCAGCCCGTACACCAGAGCCTGGGCCAGCGCGGACACCAGCGTCAGCCCCGTCATGAACCACCGCGTGGCCATCGCGGTCCGGATGCCGATGTCGCGAACCTGAGCAGCCTTGTCCGAGAACTCCTGCTCCTCCCGGTCCGGCCGCCCGAACAGCTTCACCAGCGTCGCACCGGGCGCCGAGAACCGCTCGGTCGACTGGGTGACCATCGAGGCGTTCAACGTGGAAGCCTCGCGCTGCATGTCCGCCATCCGCTTGCCCATGCGTTTGGCGGGCAGCACGAACACCGGCAGCAGCACCAGCGCCAACGCCGTGACCTGCCACGACAGCGTGAACATGACGCCCAGCGACAACACCAGCTGGATGATGTTCGTGACGAAGCCCGACAGCGTGGAGGTGAACGCGCGCTGCGCGCCGATCACGTCGTTGTTCAGCCGTGAGACCAACGCACCGGTGCGGGTGCGCGTGAAGAAGGCGACCGGCATCTTCTGCACGTGCCCGAACACGGCACGGCGCAAGTCGTAGATCAGCCCCTCACCGATCCGCGTCGACTGCCACCGCTCGACGACCCCCAGCCCGGCGTCGACCACGGCGATCACCGCGATCACCACGGCGAGCCACACCACCACGGACGGCGTGGAGCCGCGGACGATCGCGTCGACCACGCGGCCGGCCAGCAGCGGAGTGGTCACCGCGAGGACCGACGAGATCACCGTCAGCAGCAGGAACACGATCAGCTTCGCGCGGTGCGGCCGGGCGAACGCCAGCACGCGCCGGAAGGTCCCGCGGCGCACCTTGGACGGCGCGTCCGCGGTCGCCCCCATCATGAATCGCCATGAGCTGTAGCCGTCCACGCTGACTAGAACAGCACAGCGGTCTGACAATTCCGTCGCGTGCGGCCAGGAGCGCGGAAAGTTTCAGCTGTGGGCGGACATGGCCGCGAAAGACCGCACCCGACGCAGCTGGGCGGCCCGCTCCAGGGCAAGCTGGTCGGCGAAGGGCACGCCAGAAGCCGCCGACGCCATCAGCGCCAGCGTCTCCGACACCGCGCCCGGAAGTGGCTTCATCACGGCAGCCACCAGCGCGTCGACCGCCGCGTCCAGTCCGTCCAAGGGCGCGACGGAGTTCGCGAGGCCGATCCGCAGCGCCTCCTCGGCCGGAACCCGGCGGGAGGTCACGCACATCTCAGCCGCGCGCGAGTACCCCACGAGGCGCACCAAGGGCAGCGTGCCACCGAGGTCGGGCACCAGACCCAGCCCGGTTTCGGCCATGCAGAACTGCGCGTCCTCGGCGAGCACGCGGAAGTCGCACGCCAGCGCCAACTGGAAGCCGGCGCCGATGGCGTGCCCCTGCACCGCCGCGATCGTCACGCGTGCCGGGTCGCTCAACCACGTGAACCCGGCCTGGTACGACGCGATCCGCGCATCCGCCTCCTCGGCGGACAGCGACAGCAGCGCGCCGAGACCACCGGGCTCGCCGTCGACCGGCTCACCGGTGAACATGCGCCGGTCCAGTCCCGCCGAGAAGGCGCGACCGGAACCCCGGACGACCACGACGCGGACGTCCGGGTCCAGCTGTTCGCCGATGTGCCGCAACGCCTGCCAGGTGGCGGGCGTCTGTGCGTTGAGCACGTCGGGACGATCGAGCGTGACGGTCGCGAGCGGCCCCGAAATCGCGAGCCGAACGCCACCGCGCTCGAGCACACCAGCGTCGATAGCGGGCACTGGCATGGCATACCTCCGGCGAACTAGAAGCTAGTTACCGGAGAGTAGCAGTCTGGGTTGTAGCTACTTCTTCTTCGTCCGGGTGGCGCCACCGCGACCGCGCAGCGTGACGCCGGATTCCGACAGAACCCGGTGCACGAAGCCGTAGGAACGTCCGGTGCTCTCAGCCAAAGCCCGGATGCTCGCGCCCTTTTCGTACTTCTTCTTCAGGTCAGCGGCCAGCTTGTCCCGCGTGGCGCCGGTGATCCGGGCACCCTTCTTCAGGTCAGCCACCTTGTCCCGCCTTCCGTACGAGCAGGTCGGGCCGTTCTACGGCCCCTGTCGTCGCAATGATCGAACAGGAACCGGCAGAACGCCAGGTGATCAAGCAAAGAGATCGCCGAACGGTCGATTCGATCACACTGAGTTGATCATAGAACGCGCTCGGTAATCCTTTGAGGGGTGGAGATCACGCCAGCTGCACGAGCTCGAGGTAGTCCTCGGACCAGTGGTCCTCGGTGCCGTCGGGCAAGAGGATCACGCGCTCGGGCTCCAGCGCCTCGACCGCGCCGGGGTCGTGCGTCACGAGGACGACCGCTCCCTCGTACCGCCGCAACGCGTCGAGCACCTGCTCGCGCGAGGCCGGGTCGAGGTTGTTGGTCGGCTCGTCGAGCAGCAGCACGTTCGCGGCCGACGACACCAGACCGGCCAGCGCGAGCCGGGTCTTCTCGCCACCGGACAGCGTGCCGGCGGGCTGGTCGAGCTGCTCACCGCTGAACAGGAACGTGCCGAGCAACGACCGCAGCCGCTGCTCCTGCTCGTCCGGCGCCATGTGCCGGATGTTCTCCCACACCGACGCGCCGTGGTCGAGCGTCTCGTGCTCCTGCGCGAAGTAGCCGATCTTCAGGCCGTGCCCGGGCACGATCTTGCCCGCGTCCATCTTCTCGCTGCCGCCGAGCAACCGCAGCAGCGTCGTCTTGCCGGCACCGTTGAAGCCGAGCACGACGACGCGGGAACCCTTGTCGATGGCCAGGTCCACGCCGGTGAAGATCTCCAGCGAGCCGTAGGACTTGCTCAGACCCTCTGCCATCAAAGGAGTCTTGCCGCACGCGGCGGGTGCCGGGAAGCTGATCTTCGCGACCTTGTCGCTCTGGCGCACCTCGTCGAGACCGTCGAGCAGCTTCTGCGCGCGCTTCGCCATGTTCTGCGCCGCAACGGCCTTCGTGGCCTTCGCACCCATCTTGGCGGCCTGCGTCATCAGCGCGCCGGCCTTCTTCTCGGCGTTGGCGCGCTCACGGCGACGACGCTTCTCGTCCGTCGCACGGGCTTCGAGGTACTTCTTCCAGCCGAGGTTGTAGATGTCGACCTCGCCGCGAATGGCGTCGAGGAACCACACCTTGTTCACGACGTCGTCGAGCAGCTCCACGTCGTGCGAGATCACCACGAGCCCGCCGTCGTGCGACTTGAGGAACCCGCGCAGCCACGTGATGGAGTCGGCGTCGAGGTGGTTGGTCGGCTCGTCGATCAGCAGGATCGTGCTCGACTTGGCGCCGATGCCGGCCTCGGACGCGGCGAACAGGATGCGAGCCAGCTCGACGCGACGACGCTGACCACCCGACAGCGTGCTCAACGGCTGCGCCAGCACGCGGTCCGGCAGGCCGAGGTTCGAGCAGATGCGGGCGGCCTCGGACTCGGCGGCGTACCCACCGAGCGCGGCGAACCGCTCCTCGAGCTTGCCGTACTTGGTGACGGCGACGTCGAGCTCGGCCGGGTCGACCAGCTCGGCCATCTTCGACTGGGCCTTCTCCATGTCGCGGAGCAGCTGGTCGAGGCCGCGCGCGGACAGCACGCGGTCCTTGGCGATGACGGACAGGTCGCCCTCACGCGGGTCCTGCGGCAGGTAGCCGAGCTCGCCCTTGCGGGTGATGGCGCCGCCGTAGGGCTGGCCCTCACCGGCGAGAACGCGCAGCGAGGTGGTCTTGCCGGCACCGTTGCGGCCCACGAGGCCGATGCGGTCGCCGGGCTGAACGCGCAGGTTGGCGCCACTCACGAGAATGCGTGAGCCCGCGCGCAACTCCATGTCAGTTGCGGTGATCAAGAGAAACTCCGAGCAGTAAAAGATTCCGGGCACGGCAAGGTCGGCACGTCCGGGTCGGCCTACTCGAGGAGGATCACGGGACTCATTCTACGGGATCTGGACCATCGAATTTCCCACCTGTGGCCAGGCGCATAGATTGCCGGCCATGAGCGAAGACTTCTCCGGCAAGGCGGCGCTGGTCACCGGCGCGTCCCGCGGCATCGGCCTCGGCATCGCCCGCGAGCTCCTGTCCCGCGGCGCCGCCGTGACCATCACCGGCCGCAAGGCCGACCAGCTCGCCGAAGCGGTCAAGCAGCTGGAGGCCGACACCGGCGGCCGCGTCCTGGGCCTGCAGGGCAACGCGGGCGACGCCGCCTCCCGCGAAGAGGTCGTCGCGCACACGGTCGAGGAGTTCGGCAGCCTCGACGTGCTGGTCAACAACACCGGCATCAACCCGCAGTTCGGCTTTCTGATGGACGCCGACCTCGACGCCGTGCGGAAGATCTTCGACGTGAACGTCGTGGCAGCACTCGGTTTCACCCAGCTCGCGTGGAAAGCGTGGATGGGCGAGCACGGCGGCGCGGTGGTGAACGTCGCGTCGATCGGCGGCATCCGGTCCACGGGCGTGATCGGCGCGTACGGCGCGTCCAAGGCTGCGCTGATCCGCCTCACCGAGGAACTGGCGTGGCAGCTGGGCCCGAAGGTGCGCGTGAACGCCGTCGCGCCCGCCGTGGTGAAGACCAAGTTCGCCGAGGCGCTGTGGAGCGGGCGCGAGGAAGCCGCCGAGCTCTACCCGATGAAGCGTTTCGGCACGCCTGAGGACGTCGCCTCGCTCGTGGCGTTCCTCTGCTCCGACGCCGCTTCGTGGATCACCGGCGAGACCGTCCGGGTGGACGGCGGCATGCTCGCGACGGGCACGGCGGGCTGAGCAACCTGAGCTGAACCGCACCGGACTGAACCACACGCTCGCGCAGGGGCAGGGCGTCTGCAAGTACTACCAGCTCTTGATCAAATCGCCGCCAACTACACCCAACATGTTCGACAGTTGCCGAACATGACTGAGTCGGGCGCGGTATGGCGGCGAGATCGACAAGGCCACTTGGCAGTAGCGAAGTGCTTGTTGATGTTGGGTTGGTGGTGAGCCTTTTCCAACTTGTTCGTGCTGGTCCGCGATGTTCCCTCACCAGCCGATGGCGAGTTGGTAGCAGAAAACCGCCGACGCAAGCGTTTGCTGATCACGTCAGCTACTACCAACTTCCCTCACCAACACCATGAGAGCGCGACCAGCCCGACACTCCCGTTCCGACGGCATGACCAGCTGAAACAGGATGGAAAAGGCTCAGTACTTGCAGACGCCATCGGCAGCCAGGCGGATCGCCTGACGCTCAGGCAGCACCGACATTTTCGGCCACGCCGAGCACCTCCAGGAACGCCGCGGCCGCCGGCGTCAGCCCGGCCGAGCTCCACACCAGGTGCTCCACCCGCGACGGCCCGTTCGTGATCGGCAGCGTCACCACCCCGCTCAGCTGCGGCGTGTACCGCGACGGCAGCACGGCGATCCCGAGCCCCTCCCGGATCAGGCCGGCCATCAGCTCCGGGGTCGTCACCTCGAACGCCACCTCGCGGTGCACCCCCGCCGCCGCGAACGCCTGATCGGACTGCGTGCGCCCCGGCGACCCGGCCGGGAAGTCGACGAACCACTCCTCCGCGAGCGCCGAGAGATCCGTCTCGGCGCGGCCGGCCAGAGGATGCCCCGCGGCCACCACGGCCACGTGCTCGTCGCGCGCCAGCTCCACCCCGCGCACCCCGAGTGGGGCGGAGCTGGGCGGCAACCCCAGGAACGCCAGATCAAGCGCTCCGTCCCGCACCTGTGAGACGAGCTCGTGGCTGGGCGACATCCGCAACGCGACCCGCACCTGCGGATACCTCTGCCGGAACACCTTCAGCACGGCGGGCAGGTCCACGGCGGCGACCGTCGGGATCACCCCGACCGCGAGTCGCCCGCGCACCTCGCCCACCGCCGCCGCGACCTCGGCCGCCGCCCGTTCCGCGAAGTCGAGGCACTGCCGGGCGGACGGCAGGAACGCCGTGCCCGCCGCGGTCAGCCGGACGCTGCGGCTGGTGCGGTCGAACAGCCGGGCGCCGAGTTCGCGTTCGAGGCGCGCGATCTGGTGACTCAAAGCCGACTGCACGACCAGGCAGCGCCGGGCCGCCTTGGTGAAGCTGCCCGTCTCGGCGACCGCCACCACGTACCTCATCTGCTGGAGCTCCACCGATCTATCTTGAATCACGATGGATCAGATGAAAAGCATGTGTTGGACTCATCGATCGCGTCGCCCAACACTGGATGACGTGAAAACCCGCATCGCACTCGCCGCGTTCGCGCCGGTGGTCTGGGGCTCGACCTACGTGGTCACGACCGAACTGCTGCCGGCCGGGCATCCGCTGTTCGCCGGTCTGCTCCGCGCGCTGCCGGCCGGCCTGATCGCCCTGGCCATCACCCGGACGCTGCCGACCGGCGCCTGGTGGGCCAGGGCCGCCGCACTCGGCGTGCTCAACATCGGCTTGTTCTTCCCGTTCCTGTTCATCGCGGCCGAGCGCCTGCCCGGTGGCGTCGCGGCCACGCTGGGCGCCGCGCAACCGCTGGTGGTGGCGTTGCTGGCGGTGGGGCTGCTGAAGGAGAGCCCGTCGGCGTGGCGGTTCGCGTGGGGTGTGGTCGGTGTCGTCGGCGTCGGACTGGTGGTGCTCGGCCCGGCCGCCGGGTTCGACGTGATCGGCGTGCTGGCCGGCCTGGGTGGCGCCGCGACCATGGCGCTCGGCGTGACGCTGACGAAGAAGTGGGGCAGGCCCGCGAACGTCGGCCCCACGGCGTTCGCCGGCTGGCAGCTGACCGCGGGCGGGCTGTTCCTGGCGCCGGTGACGTTCCTGTTCGAGGGCCCGCCGCCCGCGATCGACCTGGCAGCCGCGATCGGGTACCTGTGGCTCGGCGGCGTCGGCGGACTGCTCGCCTACGTCCTGTGGTTCCGCGCGATCACCACGCTGCCGGTCACGTCGGTCTCGATGCTCGGCCTGCTGTCCCCGATGTCCGCCGCGCTGCTCGGTGTCGTCGTGCTCGGCCAGACGCTGGACGCGCTGCAGCTCACCGGTTTCGCCCTCGCACTGGCCGCGATCGTCGCCGGCCAGCGTCCCGCACCCGTGCTCGCCAAAGGAGCTCTCCAGTGAAGATCGCAGTCATCGGTGCCACGGGCATGGTCGGGTCGCGGGTGGTCGCCGAGGCGGTGCGACGCGGCCACGATGTGATAGCGGTGTTCCGCAGCGACATTTCCTCCACACCAGAAGGAACCCGCGCCGTGCAGGGCGACGCGACCGACCGCGACCTGATGGACGACCTTCTGTCCGAAGTGGACGCTGTCGTCGCCGCCACCCGGCCGCGGCCGGGCGAGGAGGCCACCGTCAGGCCCACGAAAACGATGCTGGACGCCGCACTCGCCACCCGAACCCGGATCCTCGTCGTGGGCGGCGCGGCACCGCTGCGCTCACCGGGCGAAGGTCTCGTGCTCGACGACAGCCGTTACGTGCCAACGGACATCCGGCCGATCGCCGCGGCCAGCGTGCGGCAGTTCGAGGTGTGCCGGTCGCACGCGGCGGACTGGGTCTACCTCAGCCCGCCCGCGCTGCTCGAACCCGGCGAACGCACCGGCAGCTACCGGCGTGGCCAGGACGAGCTGCTCATCGACCCGTCCGGCGCGTCCAGGATCTCCGCGGAGGACCTGGCCGTGGCGGTGCTGGACGAACTCACGACACCAAGCGCGGACCGCCACTTCACGGTCGCGTACTGAGGTCCAGCGTCAGGATGATCTCGCCGTCCTCGTCGGTCTCGCCGTTGGGCACGAACCCGTACCGGCGGTAGAACGGCTCCGGCGAGCCCTCCCCGGGCACGCAGCTCGTGATCAGCTCGGAGGCCCCTTCCGCGCGCAGCAACGCCACGACCTCGTCCAGGATCGCGGTGCCGTACCCGCGGCCCTGCAAGCCCGCGCCCACCAGCAACCGCCACAGGAAGTACGGCCCGCGCAGCTCAGGCCCCGGCGTGAGGTTCCAGCTGAGCATGACGAACCCAACAGGCTCGTCGCCGTCGTAGACCGCGCGGAACCACGGCTTGGCGTCGGGACTTTCCCGCGCGTGCCGGAACGAGTCCTCCACGGACGCGACGAAACGTTCCTGGCCGGGGTGCACGCGCACGGCCATCACGGCGTCGCGGTTGTCGTCGGTGATCTCGACGAGGCGGATCTGAGCGGTCATGCCGAGGATTGTGCCGCTCAGCCGGGCCTCGAGGGCGTGGTCGACGCCGGCGGGACCGAATTGGAGGTCGGTTCCGGCATGTTGGACGGCAGGACCGGCGTCGAGGTGGAGATCGGCGGCGGCTGCGAGGTGCCCGCCGGCGGCGTGTACATCCGGCTGGACTGCGGACCGCTCGGCGGCTGCACCGTGGTCGGCGTCGACTGCATCGAACTCGGGGACGGCACCGTGGTCGTCGGGACCTGCGACGTCGTCGAGGAAGGCCCGGGCGGGGTGGCCGGTTCCGGGGGTGTCGCGGCCGGCAGCACGGCCAGCGCCACGGCCACGACACCCACGGTCGCCAGTCCGGAGCCGACCACCGCGATGGTGCGGCGCCGGGATCGCACGGCCTGGCCGCGCTGGATCAGGTCGGCTGCCGTGGTGGCTCGCGGCGGAGCCCCTTCCGCGTGCAGAGCGGAGAAAGTCGCCCGCAGGTCGTCTTCGCGAACCATCACACCTCCAGCCTCAGATGATCGAACTCAGGCCCCAGTTTGCGCCGCAACGCCTCCAGGCCCTTGCTGCTCTGCGATTTCACCGTGCCCGTGGTGCAGCCCAGTGCCTTCGCCGTCTCCTCGACGCTGAAATCGTGCCAAAAGCGCAGCACGAGGACAGCGCGCTGCCGTGCGGGCACGGCGGTGAGCGCCTGCCACACCACGAGCCTGTCCTCCGCCCCTGCGGCGGAGGACAGGCCCTCTGGGGGTGTGTCAGTCAGCTTCTCCCTGCGCCATCGCACTTTGCGGCGTTCGGCGAGGAACGTCCGCACGACGATCTGACGCAGGTACGGTTCGAGCCCCGACCGGTCGCTGAGCTTCGGACCGGCCAGGTACAGCTTCAAGAACGCCGACTGCATGAGGTCTTCCGCCTCGTGCCAGTTGCCGCACAACAGGAACGCCGTGAAGCGCATCGAGTCGGCGCACCGGTCGAAGCAGTCGGTGAACTCGGCCTCCCAGTTCAGGGGTGACTCCTACTTGGCAGGGGCAGACGACACCGGCGGCGTCGTCGCGGGGTACGAGGGCCCCCCGGTGTTGGTCGGCAGCGGCGGCGTGGTGGCGATCGACGTCGGCTTAGGCGGCGTCGAGTTCGGCGACGGCGTCGTCCAGGTCGTCGGCGGGTAGGGCGGCGTCGAGATCGCCGACGTGGGCGACGGGTGGGCCGGCGTCGACGACGCCCACGTGGGCGGCGGCGTGGTCGGCGGGTGGGTCACGGTGGACGACGGTGCTCCCGGCGAGGTCGAGATCGTGTTCGACGGCGGCTGCGGAGCCGAGCTCGTGGGCGTTGCGGGGTTGCCGCCGCCGCTCAGCGCCAGCGCGGGCACCGCGATGCCGACGGCACCCAGCGCCACGGCTCCGGCCACGATCACCATTCGTTTGCGCACTTGCAGCTCCAGCAGGGTTCAGTGGCGCCCTCTTCAGGCACCCTCACCCGTATCCATGCGGTCGGCGTCCGGTCCGGTTGCCCGTGTGTCCTGGATCACGATCTCGACGCACCGGGCCCGTTCAGCGGCCTCGTCCAGGACCGTCCGCCGGGGTTCGGGGACGTCCAGGACGCGATCTTCGGCCATCGAGAAGACGTCTCGAAGCCTGCGGTCGTTGCGCAGGACGTCCAGCGCCTGCCAGTCACCGCCGAGCACGACGCTGTCCAGTTGGGCGAGCCTCGGAACCAGCACGCGGAACACGTCGTCCGCGGCAGCCTGGAGCGCGACGCGGGCCTGGCCCTCGCGGCGCCGGGCGAACCGCTGCTGCGACCAGCCGCCGGCCCTGATGCGGCCGTGCACCTGTTTGCGGTCGGTCGCGGAGACCTCGACCTTGCCGCCGAACGCCACGCCGACGCTGTGCCCGCCGAGCCGCACGAGCACGAGGCCGATCCGGCGCGGTTCGATGAGGTTTTCGAGCACCTCTTCTACAGAGGCACCACCGCGCGTCCTGAACGTGGCCGTCGCGCCGTCCGCGGCGGTGATCTCGACCTCATCTTCGGCGACCCGGACGTCGACGGCACCGTGCCGGTCGGCGAAGCGGCCGATCCACCCCTGGACGCGTTCCGGTTCGACCTCGACGGCCCGGCCACCGGGGACCGGCCGCACCCGGCTCATCTGACGGCCACCCACACCGGCACGCGGTGGCCGCTCTCCCCCGGAGCGAGCCGCTGGACCGTCGAGAACCCGGCGGCGTGCAGCCCGTGCTCCATCTCGGCGGCGGAGAGCACCCTGTGGCGCGTGGAGGCCGTTCCGGAGATCTCCCACCCCGAGGTACCCCGCAGCAGCGTTACGACCTCCAGGCCGTACGACAGGCCGTCGGGAGCCCATTCCCAGAGCTGCACGGTGACCCGGTCCCCGTTGACCTTCGGTGGCGGCGCCGTGGGCCGCAGCGCGCCGAGCCGGTCGAGCTCCGGAACCGCGGCCACCAGGACCCCGCCGGGCCGCAGCGACGCGTGGGCGAGCAGGAGGATGTTCGAAAGGGACTCCTCGTGCGCCAGCCTGGGCAGGAGGTCGTCCGTCGCGCGCACCGCGTCCACCTGGACGCCGGGCACCACGTCCAGAAGGTCCACCACCGCGTGCGGACCGGGCCCGAGCACCGCACCGGCCACCGATGTCAGCACGTCGAGGTCGTTCACCGGACACACACTAGAGCCATCTCGATACGAGGCGTGAACTGCACACGGATGTTACTGATCGGTTCGAAATGCTTGACAGATGAGTCTCGAAAGCGTGAACTCATCAACCGTATGGATTAACCATTGACTCCATCCGGCTCCGACCAGCGATGTTCACGGACGGGTAGGGTCACTGGGGCGTGATCTTATGACAGCGGGGAGTCACCATGACCACTGCTGCCGGTCGACCAACACTGACCGTTGACGACACTGACTCAACGGGCCACGGCAGCCTTACGCAGCTCTTGACGACGGGACCGTTCCCGGAAGCGTTGAGGGCTGCCATCAAGGCGAGCCGTCTCAGCCTCGACCGCATCCAGCACCGGTTGGCACTGCGCGGCGTGACCATCAGCGTCGCGACGCTCAGCTACTGGCAGTCAGGACGGCGAAGGCCTGAACGCCCTGAATCACTGGAGGCGCTGCGGCACCTCGAGTCGGTCCTGGGCGTGCCTCAGTCGGGTCTGTCGGCGCTGCTCGGCCCACCTCGTCCGCGAGGCCGCCGTTGCCGCCCGACGACGATGATGCCGATCGACGCGCTCTGGGCGCGTCGGGAGCGGGTCGCGAACCTGCTCTCGAAGGTCGACACGTCCTCTGACCTGAAGCTCGGCAGGATCAGTCAGCACGACCGCATCGAGATCTCTGCCGACGGCGGGCAGAAATCCGTGTGGGTGCGGCAGATCCTGCGGGCCGAGCAGGACGGGCCGGACCGCTGGGCGCTCGTGTTCGAGACCGAGGAGTCGGACGTGCTCCCCGAGATCGTGAACGTGCGCAACTGCCACCTGGGACGGATCGCACGCGACCACGAAGCCAACATCATGGTCGCCGAGATGATGTTCGAACGCCCGTTGACCCGCGGCGAGACCCTCATCATGGAATACCAGCTGGTGTTCCCCGAGGGCCACGCACCGAAGGGCAACAACACGTTCGCGCGCAAGTTCCGCCTCCCGGTCCGCGAGTACGTCATCGAGGTCCGCTTCGAGGAGTCGAACCTGCCCTCGCGCGTGCAGCAGTACAGCGTGCCGGCGGGCGACGAGACGCCTTCGCGGCGCCGCAACCTCACCCTGGACTCGGGCGGCGGCGTGCACGCCGTGGCACTCGGGTTCGGTCCGGGTGTGTTCGGCATCCGCTGGGAGTGGCCGAACCGCTAGCCGTTCGCCAGCACGAAGTTCTTGGTACGACGAGAAAGGCCCCCGGCTCGCGAGCCGGGGGCCTTTCCTCTGTCAGCTAGCTCGTCACACCCAGCCGGCGACGTGCAGCGTCACGGAGCGGATGGAACCGCGGTCCGAGCCCACCACGTCGGCGACCTTGAACACCCAGGTGCCGTCCGCCGGGTCCGCCGTCAACGCGGACAGCGGGGAGCCCGCCTTCCACGACCCGGTGAACGGCGCGTCGCCGCTCAGCACGGACGAGAACGCCCGCGTGGCCGAGTCGTCGAACACGGCCTGGCAGATGTTGTTGCCCGTGTTGCCGGCCCGCGAGAACAGCGTGACCGACTTGCCCGACGGCGAGGTGAGCGTGCCCACCAGGTCACCGACGAAGGTGTGGTCGATGCCCACCGTCGTAGCGCCTTCCGTCGTCGAGCAGGTCGCGCCGTCCACCGAGAACTTCAGGTTCGACGCCGCACCGACACCGGACACCGGCAGGGAGATGGAGACACCCGTCTGGTCGTTGTCCGGGATGGCCACCGGAGCACCGGTGTAGGCGAACGTCTTGAAGTCACGCGCCGGCTCACCCACGCGCATGGCGAACGAGGCCGTCGTCGGCGACGTCGAACCCGCGTAGGTCACGCGTGCGTCGAGGCGCACCGCCGTACCGAGACCGGCCGACGCCGGGATGGTCACCTTGAAGGTGTTGCTGACGGTCTGACCGGCGTCGATGTTGCCGTAGTACTTCGACCGCGGCGCGATGGTCACGCCGGCGGCCGGCGTCGACAGCACGACCGAGGTCGACGACGCGGTGCCGTCACCGTTGTTGGCGACAGGAAGCGTCACCGTGGACGTGGTGCCCGGCTTGAAGAAAGCGCTTCCGTCAGCGTCGTTCACGATCGTCGGACGCTGCGCGCGAGCCAGTGCCTGAGGCGACGCGCCGGTGTAGGCGAGAGCCTTGTCGGCCATCACGATGCCGGCCCCGGTGCGGTTGTCCACACCGGACTCGACGATGTCGATCGCCGTGGTGACAAGGGCTTCCTTGACCTCGGCGGGCTTGAGCGTCGGGTTGCCGGACAGGATCAGACCGGCGATCGCGGCGGCGTTCGGAGCTGAAGCAGACGTGCCGAAGAACGGCGCGAAGCCCGGCACCGACGTGGTCACGCCGTCGGCCGCGGTGATGTCCGGCTTCTGCCGGGTCTCGGCGAGCGGCGTTCCGTCGGGCGCGAAGAACGTCTTGCGCGGTCCGTCGGAGGTGAAGCGCTCCGGCTTCTGCGTGCTGTCGTAGGCGTTCGGGTACGGGCCCTTGGGGTTGGCCGGGTCACCGGGCTCCAGGTCGAACGGCAGCGCCGCGGCGGCAGGAGCGGCCGCGACCGAGATCGCGCCCTTGGCGGCCGAGTGACCGCGGGTCATGCCGGGCGTGACGAACTTCTTGAGGCCGTCGTTGGAGTCGGCGAACCGTCCACCGAACAGCGACAGGGCGAAGTACTTGTCCTCACCGCGGAACTTCACGACCGCGAGACGCGTGCCCGTGGACGTGCTCGGCGTGTTGATCCGCTCGAACGGGTCCTGCGCGCCGTCCTGGTTGTTCTGGCTGAAGGTGACAACGTTGCCCTGGGCGTTGACCAGGTACAGGTCGTAGTCGTTGAACGACTGACCCAGCGGGTCGGCCCAGTGCAGCGTCACGGGGGTGTCGCCCGAGTAGTTCGACAGCGGGTTGAACAGCTGCTTGGCGTTCGGGTCCGGGTTGAAGTCGTGCGCGGTACCGGCGAACTTGCCGACGCCCACGCCCGAGTCGACGAACTGGCCCTCGTAGTGGCCCGAGGTGCCGTCCGCGACGTTGCCCTGGTTGCCGGCGCTGGAGAAGAACATCGCGCCGTCCGCGGCGACCGCGTCCACGGCGCGCGCGATGATGCCGTCCTGGAACGGCGACTCGTTGAAGTAGATGACGTCGTCGACGATGACGTCGCAGCCGAGCTCGAAGCGCAGCTTCTTGATGTTGTCGGCGAAGCTCGCGTCACCGTTGAACGCCGTGGCGAAGCCGAGTTCGGCGCTGGGCGCGAGGTCGTGCAGGATCTCGAGCATCGCGGTGCCCTCGTCACCGGAACCCGCCTGCCCCGGCAGGACGTCGACGGCCGGCAGCTCACCCGCGGCCTGCGACACGGCCAGTGAGTTCACGCCGTCGGAGAGCGCGCAGAGCTTCACGCCGACACCGGTCACGCGGAAGCTTCCCCGCGCGGCCTCGGCGTTGTGGGCCTTGTCGCTCTCGGCGACCTTGGCCGCCTGCACGGACAGCTGCTTCTCGGAGAGCCTGCGCTCGATTTCCTTGGCTTTGTCCTCTTTGGACGGAACCTGCTTGCGGCTCTTGTTGTCCCGCTTGTTCTTCAGGTCCTGCGTCATCGCGTCGCTGCCCGGCTCGACGCGCGTGACGTCGTTGCGTCCGGCAATCTCCGCGAGCTTCGCGACCGGAACCTCGGCGCGCACGGTGCGGTGCTCGGCGGACACGGCCCGGATCTGTCCACCCGCCGCGCGGACAGCGTTGACCAGGTCCTCGGAGTACTGCTTGGCGCGGATGTCCACAAGGGTGGTGGACCGCGGCGTCACGGCAACGCCGGTCTGCACCTGCGGCAGGGCACTCATCGTCCCAGTCTGGACGCGCTTGCGCGCCTCCACGACGAGCGCGCTGTCCACTTTGGACTCAGCTGGGGTGAGCGACTTCTTGACGCTCTGCAGCGCGGCGATCTGGGCCGCGGTGCGGTCGGTGATGGTCTTCGCCGCCTTGACCGGGTCCGCGGACGCCGGCGTGACAGCGGTGAGTGCGGCCAGAAGGACTGCGGTTCCTGCGGTGACTAACGACGTGCCTCTTCGAGATCGGCGCACAGGGCTTCTCCCCCGAACGTTGGCGTGCCCCGGAACGATCCCCCTGGGCACGCGGCCTGCGGCCGGATGATCCCGGCCGAGGCGTCAACGTATGGCGCACGACTGATCACAGTCAGCATCCGATTGGGCTACTTCTCACTTAGCAGACACAATCACAGTTCACAGAACAAACGCGTCAGTCCACAACTGACCCGTCCGCCCGGAAAGTGCTTCCAGCAGTGCGGCGGCCTGGTTGTCGGTCAGCGACGCGATGAAGTCGACCACCGCCCGCCCGCGCGCCAACCCCCTGACGACATCGGGCCCGACCGGCAGCTCACCGGTAGGACCGACCAATGTGGACGGCTCCGTCCGGGCGAGCGCCGCGTACTCCGTTTCGGCCAGCTCCACCAGATCGTGCAACCGGCGCGGCAACCGGTCCGCCTCCGTCCGATCGGTGACCCACTGCTCCAACGCGTCCACCAACGACGTGAGCAACCGCGCCTGCCCTCGTTGGTGCAACGCGAGATCCGGCCGCAGCAACACAAAACGCCGATGTACGAACTTCAACACCTGAACTTCGTGCCACTGCTGGACGGCCAGCACGACGTGACCGGACCGCGGCGTCGGCTCCTCGATGACCCCGACCGCGTCCACCAGCCGGCGCGTCCACCGCGCGCTGAAACCGGCCACCGCCTGCTCCGCCTCGACCGACCCGTCGAACGGCACCGCCAGCAACCCGTCGACCAGCTCCTTGTTCACCTTCCGCACCGCCAGCGCGAACGCCTCGTCGCTCATCACCCACGAGTCCTTGAAGTGCATGCGCCGGCGCAACGTCTCCAACGACCGCCCCGGCATCCGGATCTCCGCGCCGAGCTCGGCGTCGCTGAGGCCGGCGAGGTCGAGCGCCTGCGCCTGCCACGTCCCGAGCTCGGCCGCGACCGTCGCGTGCTGCAACACCCCGACCCGGTGGAAGTCCTCCAGATCGTGAATCGCGTACGCGATGTCGTCCGCGGTGTCCATTACGCTCGCCTCGACGGTCTGCTGCCACGACTCGACCCGCCCCTCGAACGGCTCGCGCGCCTGCCGCAGATCGTTGATCTCCGTGACGTAAGCCGAGAACTTCGAGCTACCGGTCCCCGGCATGTCGTCGGGCGCGGACGCACCACGCGGCGCCACCGCGAGGTCGAGCGGCTGATGACGCGTCCACGGGTACTTCAACATCGCCGCCCGCACCGCCACGGTCAGGTCGAGCCCGAGCGCCTTGGGCCCCCGCACATCCGTCGTCGTGACGATCCGGAACGACTGCGCGTTGCCCTCGAACCCGTCCGGCAACCCGAACCGGTGCCGCGCCAGCCGATCCAGCACCTGCTCGCCGAGGTGTCCGAACGGCGGGTGCCCCAGGTCGTGGGCGAGCGCCGCCGCCTCCACCACGTCGGGATCACATCCGCCGAGCTTCTCGAGCACCGCGGTCAGCTCGGGCCGGCTGGTCAGCCGCTCCGCGATCGCGCGCGCGGCCTGGGCGACCTTCAGGCTGTGGGTGAGCCGGTTGTGCACGAGCAGCCCGGAGCCCGTCGAGCTGACGACCTGCGTGACGCCGCCGAGCCTCGCGAAGAACGGCGAGCTCGCCACCCGGTCGCGGTCGATCCGGAACGGGTTCGTGGCGAGGTCGGCCGTCCTGCCCACACCGGCTGACCGGCGGGCGGTGCGTTGCTCGTTGTGCATGGGACAGAAGGTACCGGGCAGCCACGAGCCTCCGGCGCCCCACGCGTCTTCCTCATTGCGCGGCGAAGATGACCATGGTTTTGTGACACCTCCCAGGTAGCGGAAATAACTACTAGAGGGAGCAGGGGCCGAATCAGGGCACTGTTCACCCGGTCGAGTGAGCGTCCACCGGACAGCGCCAGCTCACTGCGGAGTCGGCAGGTAGTGCAGTGCCGCGGGGCCCCAGCCGGTCGGGTCGTCGCCGAGTGGCACCATCGCCAGGGCCTGCCAGAGCAGGACGACGTCCCACCACTTCGCCTCGGCCGGGGTCAGGGCGCGCACGGACCGGTAGCCGGCGAGGAACTCCGCGTGGACCTCGGCCGGCACCGGGCCCCAGTCGTGGAAGCGGGTGCCGAGCAGGACCGCTGATCGTGCGAGCTCGACGATCCGGTGGTCGAACCTGGCCTCCTCGAAGTCGATGACCGCGGCCACCTCGGTTCCGGAGCACAGGACGTTGGCGGAGCGGAAGTCGTGGTGGCCGAGCTGCAGCGGGAGTTCACCGGGCGGCGCTTCGGCTACCAGGCGCCGGAGCGTGTCGCGAGCTTTCGCGGGAACGGACTCGGCAGCGGAGTCGAGCCAGTCGGCGATCCGGACGTTCAACGGCGGCAACGGACCCCAGGGCATGGCGGCTCGCTCAGCATCGGGATAGCGGGCAAGCCCGTCCTGCAACCGGGCCAGGACCGCCCCGGCCTCTCGGACCTGGTGTGGATCGCCGACGTCGAGCAGGTCACCTTCGATCTCCCGCTGCAAGGACATCGAAGCGCCGTCGGCCTCGACCTGCTGACGGCCGTCCAGCGCGGGAAGTGGCACCGAGACCGGCAGGCCTTGACCGTCGAGCCAGTGCGTGAGCCGGGCGAGCTCCGCCAGGCGTTCGAAGAGCCACGGCACGACCGACCACTTCGCCAGCAGCCGGCCGGACGACGTGCCGACCCAGGCCAGCGCGTTGTGGTCACTGATCACGATCCGCTCGCACGAGTGGATCCGGACACCCCAATGTTCGTTCAGCTGGGCAGCGACCCAGTGCACGGCCGCTTCCTCGTCGCCGAAGCCGAACCTTTCGCCGAGCGCGCCGAGAGGGTCGTGCGGTTCCCACAACATCTCGAGCACTGGCGCGCGCAAATTGGTCACACGTCCTTTATGCCACAAAAACAGAAGCCCCCGAGGGGAACGCTTGTGGCGCTCGACCCTCAGGGGCTTCTGTACGTAAGTTCGGCGGCGACCTACTCTCCCACACCGTAACCAGTGCAGTACCATCGGCGCAGAAGGGCTTAACTACCGGGTTCGGAATGGGACCGGGTGTTTCCCCAACGCTATAACCACCGAAACACTATGAAATTACAACCAGCAACCCCGCAGGGTCGCGATCGGTCCTGGTTGTTCTTCCAGAACCGCACAGTGGATGCGTAGCGTCTTTGTAACAAGTCCTCGGCCTATTAGTACCAGTCAGCTCCAACCGTTACCGGTCTTCCACCTCTGGCCTATCAACCCAGTGGTCTA
>NZ_JAAMPJ010000029.1 GCF_011067745.1 Lentzea alba | reverse complement strand
GTGAACTGGTCCCCGGAAGTTGGACTGGCTAGCTGAAGGTTAGGCCGCGAGGGCCTGGGCTCGGTATTCGACCGGGCTCAGGCCCTTGAGCGTGGTCGAGATACGGGTGGTGTTGTACCAGTCGATGTAGTCGTCCAGCGCCGTGGTGAACTCGGCGACGGTGTCGAACCTGGTGTGGTGGAACAGTTCTTCCTTCAGGTGGCCGAAGAAGTTCTCGGCCATCGAGTTGTCCAGGCAGTTGGCCCGCCGGGACATCGACTGGGTCAGGCCCGCGTCGTCGAGCAGGGTCCGCCAGGAGACGTGCTGATACTGGAAGCCCTGGTCGGAGTGCACCAGCGGCGCGGCTCCGGCGGGCAGGGTGGCGATCGCGGCGCGCAGTGAGGAGTTGGTCAGTTCCAGCGTCGGGGACGGGCCGCAGGTGTAGGCGATCACGGACCGGTCGAACAGGTCAATGATCGGGGACAGGTAGAGCTTGCGGTCACCGATGCGGAACTCGGTCACGTCGGTGACCCATTTGGTGTCCGGGGCTTCGGCGCTGAACTGGCGGTTGAGCACGTTCTCGGCGGTCGTGCCTGTCCGCCCGAGCCATGACCGGTATCGGCGTGGCCGCCGGACCTTGCAGACCAGGCCGAGGGCGTTCATCAGCGTGAGCACGGTCTTCTTGGCCACCTGCCAGCCGGCACGGGTCAGCATGATGTGGATTCGCCGATGCCCGTAGCGGCCGCGGGCGGCCTCGAACGCCTCGGTGATCGCGGCCTTGAGCCCGGCCTGCGGATCAGGCCGGTCCAGGCGGGCCTGGTGGTAGAAGAACGTCGACCGGGCGAGGCCGGCGACCGCGAGCAGCACCGGCAGCGGGTAGTCGGCCTTGAGGGCGGCGATGACCTGGGTTTTCACCCTTACCCCTGCTCCCTCAAGGCCCGCAATTTTTTCAGGTAGGCGTTCTCCGCCGACAAACGCAGGTTCTCTGCCCGCAGACGGTCCAGCTCGCTGAGCCCGGACGGGTCCGGGGCAGCGGCGGGACGGCCTTTCGGCTTGGGCCGCAACGCTTCCTCACCGTCACGCCGATACGCCCGCACCCAGCCCTCGACCAGCTTGGGCGAGGACAGGTCGTACTCCCGCGCCAGCTCGAGCGCGGACACCTCACCATCGACGAACCGGCGCACGACCTCGAGCTTGAACTCGAAGGTGAACGACCGCTTGCCCGGTTTCATCATCAGCGCTCCCGCGCCTCGCAGACTCCAACGCTCACGCAAGCGTCGCACCGCGGTCTCCGACACCCCCAACCGGGTCGAGACGGCCTTCTCCCCATACCCAGCCTCGAACAACGCGACAGCAGCCTCCCGCTGCCGCTCACACAACGAACTTCGTGGATGCAACGAACCGCTCCCCGGAGAGTCGGAACTGGATACCAGTCCAACTTCCGGGGAGCGGTTCA
>NZ_JAAMPJ010000028.1 GCF_011067745.1 Lentzea alba | reverse complement strand
TCTGATTGTTCTTTGAGAACTGCACAGTGGATGCGAGCATCTTTGTAGCAAGTTAGTAAGGGCATACGGTGGATGTCTTGGCACCAGGAGCCGATGAAGGACGTAGGAGACTGCGAAAAGTCTAGGGGAGCTGTCAACCGAGCTGAGATCCTAGAATTTCCGAATGGGGAAACCCGGCCCCAGTCATGTGGGGTCACCCATACCTGAACACATAGGGTATGTGGAGGGAACGCGGGGAAGTGAAACATCTCAGTACCCGCAGGAAGAGAAAACAACCGTGATTCCGTGAGTAGTGGCGAGCGAAAGCGGATGAGGCTAAACCGCGTCTGTGTGATACCCGGCAGGGGTTGCATTCGCGGGGTCGTGGGACCTTTTGGTCAGTTCTGCCGGACTGGCAACGAGTCAGAAAATACTGTGGTTAGAGGAATACGTCTGGAAAGCGTGAGCGTAGAGGGTGAAACTCCCGTACTCGAAAACCTGGTATCTCGTTAGAGTGTTCCCAAGTAGCAGCGTACTCGTGAAATTCGCTGTGAATCTGGCGGGACCACCCGCTAAGCCTAAATACTCCCTGGTGACCGATAGCGGACTAGTACCGTGAGGGAAAGATGAAAAGTACCCCGGGAGGGGAGTGAAATAGTACCTGAAACCGTGTGCCTACAATCCGTCGGAGCCTTTAGGGGTGACGGCGTGCCTTTTGAAGAATGAGCCTGCGAGTTAGTGCTACGTGGCGAGGTTAACCCGTGTGGGGTAGCCGTAGCGAAAGCGAGTCTGAATAGGGCGCTTGAGTCGCGTGGTCTAGACCCGAAGCGGTGTGATCTAGCCATGGCCAGGGTGAAGCGCGGGTAAGACCGCGTGGAGGCCCGAACCCACCAGGGTTGAAAACCTGGGGGATGAGCTGTGGTTAGGGGTGAAAGGCCAATCAAACACCGTGATAGCTGGTTCTCCCCGAAATGCATTTAGGTGCAGCGTCGTGTGTTTCACCACGGGGGTAGAGCACTGGATGGTCTAGGGGGCCTACAAGCTTACCGAAATCAACCAAACTCCGAATACCGTGGTGTGAGAGCGCGGCAGTGAGACTGCGGGGGATAAGCTTCGTAGTCGAGAGGGAAACAGCCCAGAACGCCAGCTAAGGTCCCTAAGTGTGTGCTAAGTGGGAAAGGATGTGGGGTCGCACAGACAGCCAGGAGGTTGGCTTAGAAGCAGCCACCCTTTAAAGAGTGCGTAATAGCTCACTGGTCAAGTGGTCCTGCGCCGACAATGTAGCGGGGCTTAAGCACACCACCGAAGCTGTGTCATTTCAGCCTTGTGCTGGGATGGGTAGGGGAGCGTCGTGTAGCGGTTGAAGCGGCGGAGTAATCCAGCCGTGGACGCTATGCGAGTGAGAATGCAGGCATGAGTAGCGAAAGACGAGTGAGAAACTCGTCCGCCGGATGACCAAGGGTTCCTGGGCCAGGCTAATCCGCCCAGGGTAAGTCGGGACCTAAGGCGAGGCCGACAGGCGTAGTCGATGGACAACGGGTTGATATTCCCGTACCCGTGTGAACGCGCCCATGATGAACCTTGTGATACTAACCGCCCGAAGCACC
>NZ_JAAMPJ010000026.1 GCF_011067745.1 Lentzea alba | reverse complement strand
CTGGTTGTTCTTCCAGAACCGCACAGTGGATGCGTAGCGTCTTTGTAACAAGTCCTCGGCCTATTAGTACCAGTCAGCTCCAACCGTTACCGGTCTTCCACCTCTGGCCTATCAACCCAGTGGTCTAGCTGGGGGCCTTAACCCACAAAGGGTGGGATACCTCATCTTGGAACGAGCTTCCCGCTTAGATGCCTTCAGCGGTTATCCCTTCCGAACGTAGCCAACCAGCAATGCTCTTGGCAGAACAACTGGCACACCAGCGGTCCGTCCGTCCCGGTCCTCTCGTACTAGGGACAGCCTTCCTCAAGTATCCTACGCGCGCGGCGGATAGGGACCGAACTGTCTCACGACGTTCTAAACCCAGCTCGCGTACCGCTTTAATGGGCGAACAGCCCAACCCTTGGGACCTACTCCAGCCCCAGGATGCGACGAGCCGACATCGAGGTGCCAAACCATGCCGTCGATATGGACTCTTGGGCAAGATCAGCCTGTTATCCCCGGGGTACCTTTTATCCGTTGAGCGACCACGCTTCCACAAGCCATGGCCGGATCACTAGTTCCGACTTTCGTCCCTGCTCGACCCGTCAGTCTCACAGTCAAGCTCCCTTGTGCACTTGCACTCAACACCTGATTGCCAACCAGGCTGAGGGAACCTTTGAGCGCCTCCGTTACTCTTTGGGAGGCAACCGCCCCAGTTAAACTACCCACCAGGCACTGTCCCTGATCCGGATCACGGACCGAGGTTAGACATCCAATACGACCAGAGTGGTATTTCAACGATGACTCCACAACCACTGGCGTGGCCGCTTCACAGTCTCCCACCTATCCTACACAAGCCGAATCGAACACCAATACCAAGCTATAGTAAAGGTCCCGGGGTCTTTCCGTCCTGCCGCGCGTAACGAGCATCTTTACTCGTAATGCAATTTCGCCGGGCCTGCGGTTGAGACAGTCGAGAAGTCGTTACGCCATTCGTGCAGGTCGGAACTTACCCGACAAGGAATTTCGCTACCTTAGGATGGTTATAGTTACCACCGCCGTTTACTGGCGCTTAAGTTCTCAGCTTCGCCCCGAAGGACTAACCGGTCCCCTTAACGTTCCAGCACCGGGCAGGCGTCAGTCCATATACATCGTCTTGCGACTTCGCATGGACCTGTGTTTTTAGTAAACAGTCGCTTCTCGCTGGTCTCTGCGGCCGTCTCGCCCTAGCCCGCAAGAGGCTTCAAGCGCTACGGCCCCCCTTCTCCCGAAGTTACGGGGGCATTTTGCCGAGTTCCTTAACCACAGTTCGCCCGATCGCCTCGGTATTCTCTACCTGACCACCTGTGTCGGTTTGGGGTACGGGCCGCGTGAAAGCTCGCTAGAGGCTTTTCTCGGCAGCATGGGATCACTCTACTTCGCCTCAATCGGCTACGCATCACGTCTCAGGATATATGCCTGGCGGATTTGCCTACCAGACTCCCTACACGCTTGCACCAGTACTACCACTCACTGGCGGAGCTACCCTCCTGCGTCACCCCATCGCTTGACTACTACAAGTTCAGGTCCCGCGCTCCACAGTCAGATCAACCCCGAAGGGTCTTCACTGGTGCTTCGGGCGGTTAGTATCACAAGGTTCATCATGGGCGCGTTCACACGGGTACGGGAATATCAACCCGTTGTCCATCGACTACGCCTGTCGGCCTCGCCTTAGGTCCCGACTTACCCTGGGCGGATTAGCCTGGCCCAGGAACCCTTGGTCATCCGGCGGACGAGTTTCTCACTCGTCTTTCGCTACTCATGCCTGCATTCTCACTCGCATAGCGTCCACGGCTGGATTACTCCGCCGCTTCAACCGCTACACGACGCTCCCCTACCCATCC
>NZ_JAAMPJ010000025.1 GCF_011067745.1 Lentzea alba | reverse complement strand
GACACTTGGGACACCACGGCGCCCAGAACCACAGCACGACCGGTTTTCCGGCCAGGTCAGCGCCGTTGAGGTCCTTGCCGTCGACGGTCTTGGCGGTGAACTTCAGCTGGTCCGGCACCTCGGGAGCATGGCGGTGTTCTTCCTGTTCTTCGCGGTACAGCTGGGAATGACCGGCCTGCTGGAAGAACGCCGGCTCGGCACGATGACACGGCTGCTCGCCGCGCCGGTGCGCCGGTCCTCGATCCTCGCCGGCAAACTGTTGACCAGCGTGGCGATCGGCGTGCTCAGCATGACCGTGCTGATCGTGGCGAGTTCTTTCCTGATGGGCGCGCATTGGGGAAACCCCGTCGGTGTCGCTTTGCTCGTGGTGTCCGGCGTGCTCGCTGCCACCGGAGCCATGGCGGTGGTCGCGGCGATCGCGAAGACCGCGGATCAGGCGGGCGGTTGGCAGGCTGTCGTCGCGATCGTGCTGGGCGCTCTCGGTGGAACGTTCTTCCCGGTCGCACAAGCAGGAGGCGTGCTGGAAGTCCTCAGCTTCGCGACCCCGCACCGGTGGTTCCTGCGCGGTCTCGCCGACCTGGCCGGCGGCGAGGTCACCGCCGTTCTTCCGTCGGTCGCCGCAATGACCGTGTTCGCCGCGGTCACGTGCACGGTCGCCGTCTCGCTGTTCCGAAAGGCGGTGCAACCGTGAAGGTCTGGTCGATCGCCTGGACCAATCTGCGTCGCGCCCTGCGCGACCGCACCGGGCTGTTCTTCCTCGTGGCGTTGCCGTTGCTGCTGGTGTTCATCATCGGCGCCGCGTTCGGCGGTGCGAGCACGCCGGTACTCGGCGTGGTCGGCGAGGCCGGTGCGCTGACTGCGGAGGCCGGGATGCGGGTGCGGAACTTCGAGGACGAGGTGGCGTTGCGGACGGCTGTGGAGCACGGCGAGGTCAGTGCCGGCCTCGTTCGTGCCGCGGAGGTGCCACCCCGATTGCTCGTGCGGCCCGACCGTGCAGGTCAGCAGCTGCAGATGCTCGTCACCACCGCGCTGACCCGAGAAGAGAACAGGCTCGCGGTCGGTGAGTTCGTCGCCTCGCACACCGGAGTCGACCGCGCCGCGGCGTTGTCCCTCGTGGACTCGGTCCGCGTCGAGCCGGTCGCCGTGGCCGTGACGACGACCGGGGAAGCGCTGTTCCCCGAGGGCTACACGGGATTCGACCTCGGAGCCGCCAGCCAGCTGATCGTCTTCACCTTCCTCAACGCGCTCACTGCGGCAGCCGCGCTCGTCGAGACCCGCTCCCTCGGTGTCACCAGGCGAATGCTCGCCACACCCACCCCGGCGCGGACGGTCATCGCGGGCGAGGCGCTCGGTCGCGTGGCGATCGCCTTGCTGCAGGGCCTCATCGTCATCATCGGATCCGCGTTGCTGTTCGGCGTGCGGTGGGGCGACCCGCTCGGCGCCGCTGCGCTGCTGTGCGCGTTCGCACTCGTGTCGGGCGGAGCGGGACTGCTGCTCGGGGCACTGTGCCGGACACAGCAACAATCCACGGGCGCGGGCATCCTGCTCGGCCTCGGGCTCGCCGCGTTCGGCGGATGCATGGTGCCGATCGAGTTCTTCAGCCCGACGCTGCGCACGGTCGCGTTCGCCACCCCACACGGCTGGGCCAACGACGCGTTCGCTGTGCTGACGCGGCATGGTGGAAACTTCCTCACGGTGCTGCCGCACCTGGCAGTGTTGCTGGCATTCGCGCTCGTTCTGTTCACCCTCGGTGCGTGGCGGCTGCGCCGCGCCGTAACGGCTTGAGAGTCAGCTTCCTGTCACCGACGGTTCGCGAGCCGCGCTGAGCAAGGCCGCCAGAGCCTCCCGAAGCGCAGTCGCCAGCACATCGACATCAGGTGTGCTGTCACGGTCCGCGGTGATGCCGATGGCCAACCGGTCGGTGTAGGACAGCACGGCGATCCCGGTCCTGATCCGAATTGCGATCGGAACGTACGGGAGGATCTCGACGATCTGGCGTCCCAGCACCCGCAACGGCTTGCGCGGTCCCGGCACGTTGGTGGTGACCGTGACGATGCTGCGCTGCGGCAGTCCCGCACCGAGTCTGATGCACCAGGCCAGTGGTGCGAACGGCTCGTGCCGCGCGAGCTCCGTCAACGCGTGTCCGGTCTCGGCCTCATGTCCCTTCTTGAGCGACACGAACCGCTCATGCACCGCACGCAGCGGGGTCTGCTGCACCGTTAGGTGACATCTGAGTTGGCTTGCCGTGATGGTGAGCTGGGAGGATGTCGCTGTGCCCAAGCCCTACCCCCAGGAGTTTCGCGACGATGTCGTGCGGGTCGCTCGTGATCG
>NZ_JAAMPJ010000024.1 GCF_011067745.1 Lentzea alba | reverse complement strand
GCTCCCGAGGTGCCGGACCAGCTGAAGTTCACCGCCAAGACCGTCGACGGCAAGGACCTCAACGGCGCTGACCTGGCCGGAAAACCGGTCGTGCTGTGGTTCTGGGCGCCGTGGTGTCCCAAGTGTCAGCGCGAAGCGCCAGGCATGGCGGCGGCCTCGAAGGAACACTCCGGGAAAGTCACTTTCCTGGGCGTCGCCGCGCAGGACAAGATTCCCGCGATGCAGCAGTTCGTGCAGAAGTACAACCTGCAGTCGTTCCAGCACGTCGCCGACGAGGACAGCGCGGTGTGGAAGCGGTTCGGCGTGACCGCCCAGCCCGCCTACGCCTTCATCGACGCCTCCGGCAAGGTCGACATCGTGACCAGCCAACTGTCCGAACAGGACCTGAAGCAGAGGCTGAGCACGCTGGCATGACGCAAACACTGCTGGTGGCCGTGGTGGCCGGCATGGTCGCCACGGTCAACCCGTGCGGGTTCGCGATGCTGCCCGCCTACCTCGCGCTCGTCGTTTCCGGCGCGAGCGAGCAGTCCCGCACGCGGTTGCTGACCAGGGCCGTGGTCTCCAGCGCGATGATGACCCTCGGGTTCGTCACCGTGTTCGGCCTGTTCGGCCTGGCGTTCTCCGTGGTCGCCTCGTCGGTGCAGCGCTACCTGCCGTTCGTCACCGTGGCGATCGGACTCGCACTCGTCGTGGTGGGCGCCTTGCTGCTGATGGGCCGTGAGATCACGCTTTTGATCCCCAAACCCAGTAGGGGAGCGCCGACCCGGCACATCGGGTCGATGTTCGGCTACGGCGTCGCGTACGCGATCGCCTCGCTGTCGTGCACCATCGGCCCGTTCCTGGCCGTCGCAGGATCGACGCTGCGCAGCGGCGACCTGGTGGAGGGTCTAACGGCGTTTCTCGCCTACGCGGTGGGCATGGGCCTGGTGGTGACGGTGCTCGCAATCGGCACCGCGCTCGCCAGCGACGTGGTGACCCGACGGGCCCGCTCGCTGCTGCCGCACGCGTCCCGGCTCGGCGGCGCCTTGCTGGTGCTCGTCGGGTTGTACGTGGCCTACTACGGCGTCTACGAACTGCGGCTGTTCCTCGGCGGGGCAGACCCGTCGGACCCGGTGGTCGACGGCGCGGGACGGCTGCAGGGCCTGCTGGTGGAGTGGTTCACCGCGATTGGGCCGGTGCCGTTCGTCGTCGTGCTGATCCTGCTCACGGCCGGTGGAGTCCTGCTGGTCCGCCGGCGCGCTCGGGCGCGGTGATCAGCCCACGGACGCTTTCCTGGCGCCGCAGAGGTTGCCCAACCGGTGCCGGGCGAGTTGGTGCAGCATCTCGCTCAGCGCCTCGGGCACGATCTGTCCTTCCAGGTCACGTCGGGCGTCGAGCACGGTCTTCGAAACAACGGGCCGTGCCAGCACACCGCTGAACTCCGCAGCCAGCCCGTTCGTCACCTCCATGACGTGGCGGTCGGAACGTTCGACCTCGACAGTCATCCGGCTTCCTCCTCACCTGGCTTCACCTCCATCCTGCGCGCGTTGCCGCGCGCGGAACCTGACGAGTCGATGACGAATCCGTGCTGACGACACCCTTTGTGTGACCAAAGGATCTGTTGCAGTCCGAATGGAGCGGGCGACAGCGGCGGGAGGTAGGCCGCAACGTCAGCAGTCCGAAAGGACCGTCCTTACGCCGAGACCGGCTGCGACCACAGTGGCCGATGAGACAACCGATGCAGCACATAGGACACGGCCTGCTTCGGCTATCGACGAATCACGCGGCCGTCCCTTGCGAACTCCCTACGATCCACATGACGCGTCGTGGCTTCGCTTGCTCACGGCAAAGATTGCTGTGTGCGTGAAGAACAACGCCGTCGATCGGAAGCCAGGACAGGAACTCTCACGTTCCTCGCGGGCGTGTGGCTGATCGCGGCTCCTCCACTGCTCGATTTCCAAGCCGCACAGCAGGTTTTCCGGCCCTACTGGGTTTCGCTGGTCCTCGCCGTGGTGATCATGCTGGCGGGAATGCTGCGTGCAGTGGCGCCCTTGGACGTTCCATGGCTGCGCACGGTCAACATCGGTCTAGCGGCAGCGCTTGTGGCGTCCGCGTTCCTCGTACGCGCCGACGTCAGCTCTGGCGTCCAGATCAACCAGATCGTGATCGGGACGATGATCGCGCTGGTATCGCTGGTGGTCGCCATCGACGCCGGGAAGTGGCTGGGCTGACGTGGTCAGATCCAGCCGAGGTCTCCAGCGGTCACTGCAGGTTCGCCGCCTGCCTCGGTGAACGCGGTCAACGCCTCGACGAGTCCCCGTCGTTCATCCTCGGACATCTTCGCGACGATCTTCCCGATCGCCGCGCGGCGCCGCCGCGTCACGCCGCGCACAACACGGCGGCCTTCGTCGGTCAGCTCGGCGACGACCTCGCGGCGCGTAGCCGGGTTGGGCTGCCGAGCGATCATCTCCGTCGCCACGAGGCGGTCGACCATACGGGTCGCGGTGGACGGGTTGACGTCCAGCAGTTCGGCCAGCGAGCTGAGTTTCATCGGTCCTCGGCTGTCCAGGATGACGAGCATCCGGAACTGCGGCAGGGTGATCGTGTCCTCGACCGCAGCGAGCGAGCGTGCGGACACGGCGACCAGCAGCCGCGACGCGGTGAGCACCGCGTCGGTGAGCGCGTCGATGTCGTTCGCACTGGCCCTGGACCGAGTCATGTGACTGTTGTACCGCAACCACGGTGCTGTGATCACCGAGCAGGTTGGTGCACCGCCTGTTTTGTTCGGCTTTCGGCGTCAACGACCGTTTGCAGTGCGTCCAGCGCTGCCTCGACCCAGGCCTCGACCGAGCTCACTGATGCACCGCGCGGGCCGGTGAGTCGCACGCTGACCGCGCTCCGGCCGGGGGTGAGCCGGAGCACCTGCAGGGTGCCTGAGCAGCTGGTCGTGGTTTCGCTTCCCCACGTGATGCGCAGCCGGTCCCAGTCGACGGTGACCCTGCGCTCGACGTCGACATCGGTGTGGCGCCCGGGAAACCAGAGCCGGATGAGGTTGGGGCCGGACAGCTCGACCTCGACCGCGTCGGGCAGCCAGGTGGTCATGTTGTCGAGGTCGGAGACGACGTCGAAGACGGCCTCCGCGTCGGCGGGCATGGAACGGCTTCGGGTCAAAACGAGGTCCTTCCGGCGGATTCCTCCCATCCTGTCCGAATTCACGCGGGACCGAACCTGACGAGTCGCTAACGATCGCTCACGGCGTGGGCGTCGGCGCCGTCGACGTGGCGGGAGTGCTCGAACTCGATGCCGGCGTCGAATGGTGGGGGCGCTGCGTCACGACGGGGGTGGGTGCCTCGCCGGACACCGTCGGTGTGCCAAGAGGCTCAGGTTCGTCCTGAGTGGACACTCCGCACGCAGTCATCAGGAGGCACGCCACGACGGCCATGACGGTTCTCATGCAGCTGCCTCCGGGAGTTCCACGATGAACCGCGCTCCACCACCGGGTCGATCTTCGATCCACACGCGACCGTGATGACGGCGGACGTGCTCGGCGACGAGCGCCAGGCCGAGCCCGCTGCCGGTGTCGGTGCCGCGGCTGCCCGCTCTGGTGCCGCGGGTGAACCGCTCGAACACCTGCGTCCGCATGTCACTGGGGACGCCGGGGCCCGCGTCGTCGATCTCCAGCCGGACGTTCCCGCGGTGGTGGAGCACCGCGAGCCGGACAGCACCTCCTGCGTGCTGTTCGGCGTTCTCGATCAGGTTGCCAATCACCCGGTCCAGCCTGCGCCTGTCTCCGAGCACCAGCGGGGGTGGCGGTTCGACGACGATCTCGACGTCCGGATCCAGTCGCAGGCTCGCGGCGCCTCGGACGAGTGCGCCGACATCCAGCGGCTCGAAGTCCTCCCGGTCGGCGTCCTGGTCAGCGCGGCTGATCTCCATCAGGTCGACCACCATGCGTGCGAACCTGTCCACCTCGGAGGTGAGCAGGCTGAGTGCCTTGCCCGCGGTGCCGGGCAGCTCGGCCTGTCTGCGACGCAGCACGGCGGCCGCGTTGACCATCGTCGTGAGCGGTGACCGGAGTTCGTGGCTGACGTCGCCTGCGAACCTGGCGTCGCGCAGCACTCGTTGCTCCAGTGCGTCGGCCGTGGAGTTGAACGTGTTCGCCAACGGGCCAAGGTCCGGGTCGGCCTGGTCCGGCAGCCGTGCTTTCAGATCTCCGCCGGCGATGCGTGAGGCCGCGGCGGTCAGCTCGGTCAGCGGCCTCAGTGCGCGTCTGCTGGCCCACGAGCCGAGCCCTACGCCGATCAGGCCGCTGAGCACTGTTCCTGCGATCAGCAGGCCGCTGAGGAACCGGAACGTGCGGTCCAGCTGGACCAGCTGGAAGAGCTCTACGTACACACCCTGCCCGTCGGCCAGCGACTGGGCGACCGCGATCACCGGTATTCCGTCCGCGCGCAGACGTTGCCTGGCCGGAGTGCCGTCGCGGGCCATGGCGAGCAGGTCGTCAGGTACGACGGCGGGGTCGACCTGCCGTCCGCTGGTCAGCACCTCGTCCGCGCGGAACAGCATGATCGTCGAGTCGGGGTTGGTGGTCAGGCCGGTCAGCAGTTCGGTCAGCCCGTCCGAGTTGGTGCGGACGGCCTCCTCGACCAGGCGGAGGTTGACCTGTGCCT
Organism: Lentzea alba; assembly: GCF_011067745.1. Taxonomy (GTDB): domain Bacteria; phylum Actinomycetota; class Actinomycetes; order Mycobacteriales; family Pseudonocardiaceae; genus Lentzea; species Lentzea alba. Next base: position 36,609 of record NZ_JAAMPJ010000024.1, on the reverse strand, counting down.
GGCGGGTCGTGGCCTGCAGGCGCTGTCTGAGCATGTAGTCCGATGCGAGGTTCCAGGTGGCGATCGCCAGGAGACTGGTGACCAGCACCGAGCCGAGGCCGAGCGCGGCGGCTACCCGCCAGCGCAGCGACGGACGGCGGAGGATCACCTCGGCGGACCGATCTTGTAACCGGAGCCGCGCACGGTCAGTACGAACACCGGGTCTTCTGGATTGTGCTCGACCTTGGTCCTGAGTCGCCGGATGTGCACGTCGAGCAGCCGGGTGTCGCCGTAGTAGTCGTAGCCCCACACGCGCTGCAGCAGCTGTTCCCTGGTCACGATCCGCCCGCCCGCGATCGCGAGTTCGGCGAGCAGGCGGAACTCGGTGCGGGTGAGCCGGATTTCCTGACCACCGCGTTTGACGACGCCCTCGTCCGGCCAAATTTCGAGGTCCTCGACGCGGTAGGAGATGTTCTGCCTCGGGCCGCCGCGCCGTCGCAACAGCGCTCGGATGCGCGCGGCCAATTCGCTTGCGACCAAAGGTTTGGTCACGTAGTCGTCGGCTCCCGCCTCCAATCCGGCGATGACGTCGGGTGTGTCGGTGCGCGCGGTGACGATGATGATCGGCAGATCTCCCTGCGCGCGCAGCCTGCGGCACACCTGCAGACCGTCCACACCAGGCAGCATGAGATCGAGCAGCACGACGTCGAACGTGTCGGTGTCGAGGCGGCTCAACGCGTCCTCGCCGGAGACGGCCTCGTCCACGGCGAAGCCCTCGTCGGCGAGAGCGAGACCGAGTGCCTGGCGGATGCGCTCGTCGTCGTCCACGAGCAGCACGGAGAAATCCATGTCCTGCTTTTCCTCGTTGGTTTCTAGTGCTGCTTCTATCACGTTGCCATGGTGACCGCATCTTGACGGAAATGCGTGTGTTCGGAAGGAGTTCGTAAGGTTGCACAGTGCACGCGTCCGGCATGCTTGTCGCCGCGGGTGAACGCCCGTAGTTGGGCGCGTGCCTGCGCGCGCTTCCGGGGAAGGTCAGGCGTCGGCCGCCCAGACGCGGCTGACACCTGTCTCGGGACGACGAAAGGTCATCACGAGTCGTGACGGGCATGCCCACCACCGACGACGGCCTCACGGGAACGATTCTCGTGTGCGACGGATGCGGGCGTTCTCGCCGCACCAGCGCCACTGGTCGAATCGCGTGGGACCTGCTCTGGCTGCAGGCCGATCAGGCAGGCTGGGCCGGTTCGGATCGCCCGCTGGGCCCGCATTACTGCATCGTCTGCGTTGGTAACGGCTGAGTAACGTTTGCACAGTGCAATAATCCGGATCACCCGAATCATCCGTATTCCTCCGTGTCAGCACACATGTTCACCGCTGTGCGCGGAGGGAGATCCACAGTGCTTACACGTCTCGCCCAGGTGGTGACGGCGCTCGCGATCATCTGTTCGCTCGCGGTCCCGCAGGCATCGGCGCAGCCCGACTTCGGACCGGAGTACACGCAGACCCAGTTCGGTCCGATGGGACCCGCCGGTCGTGACATGCTCGTTAAGGTGCGGCTGGCCGGACTGTGGGAAGGGCCTGCCGGGCGCCTGGGGCTGCAGAAGTCCGCCAACCCGCTCGTCAAGGAAGCCGGTCGGCATCTGATCGACGGGCACGCCGAACTGGATGCCAAGGTCCTCGAGTTGGGCCGCACGCTCAACGTCCCGTTGCCGAACGAGGCCAACGCCGACCAGCAGGGCTGGATCGCCGAAATGACCAGCGCCCCGGCGGGAAGCGCGGAGTTCGACCGCATCTTCGCCAACCGTCTGCGCGCGGCACACGGAGGTGTCTACAAGTTCCTCGCGGTCGTTCGCACCGGCACCCGCAACACCCTCATCCGAGACTTCGCCAAGCGGTGCATGGAAGTCGTGCTCGACCACATCCAGGTCCTCGAGGCAACCGGCATGGTCGACTTCAACGACACGGAGGCGATTCCGCTCGCCGCGCTCGCCGCCGCACCTGTCGCACCGGCCAGTTCGCCGACCACTCCCGCTGCTCGCCAGGCTCTGCCGAACGTGCCCAGCACCCAGAACCTCTCTCAGGAGAACGAGAGCGGCGGTTCCGACGCACTGCTCGGAATCCTCGTGATGGTCGCCGTCGTGGGCGGGATCTACCTGTGGACCGGCGGACGACCACGTGGCTCGCGCTCGTCACGACAATGAGATCTCATCGAAAGGGCCCCGCAAGGTTGCACAGTGCGGGCTTCCGGCAGACTGGCGGAGGCGGACGCGAACCGGTCGGGGCGAGCGTCCGCGCCAAACCGCCACGGGGAGATCCGGGTACCGGCCGGCAGGATCGGCGGCCGGTACCCGCCCGCGCACGATGAGGAACGATGGATGCGCTCACACGCCGTGCTCATCGGCTACAGCGCCCGCGGCCGTGTCATCCTGAGCGCGCTGTTCGCCGGAGGACATGCGACGGACTTCACGGTCGTCGACACCGACCCCGATCGCATCGCGCAGGCCGGGGCGGACGGTGTACATGCCGTGGCAGGTGAGGGCTGGCGTCTGGACGTGTTGTGGTCAGCCGGCGTGCACAATTCGGACCACATCGTCGTCGCGGTGACCGACGACGCTCTCGCGCTGCGCATCACTTCGATCGCGCGCAGCCTGAACGAGACTGCCACGATCACCACTCTGGTCCGCAGTACACAGCTGCACGAGCTCGTGGAGTACCTCGGTGCTGACCACGTCCTGGTCGCGGACCGGGTGGGCGAGTGGGCACTCAAGATCGAAAGCCTTCCGTACGAAGAGTTGCCCGACCTGGAGTGGGCGGTGACGGAACGCCCGGTGATGCCGGACGAGGTCGGCAGTTCACCGCTGGAATGCGGCAATGACGTGCTGGCCGTCGTGCGGGACGGTCGGCGGCTCTGGGTCGAGGACTCGACGGTCGGGGAGCTGCGCGGTGACGACCGGTTGGTCGTGCTGAGCTGTACGTCGGTGGGCGACTGATCGGACCTGCGGCTGCACAATCCTCGTCGCGTTGGGCGCGGACACACGGATCCTGATGCTCTCGCTGACCTACCTCTGCGTGACGGCGTCCCAGCCACCCCTGTGCGGGCTACCGGCGCGCATAACGTTGAGACGGTGCCGAGCAAGCCGGTGCAACAGGTCGGCGACCGCCTCGGGCTGCTGGACTCAGCGGCCAGCTCGGTCGTCATGTCGGCAACTCTTCCTCCAACGGCGACGCTCTCCGTCATCCTCGGGGAAGAGACGCGGTGATGAACCTGACGACTCCCCAGCGATCGCATCAGCCAAAAGTCGGCCTGTGCAGATCAGCTCTGGCGCCACGGGCGCAGTCGTGGCCACCAGCCGGGCACTGCAGCCCGGTAGGTGTCGTACTGGGCACCGAAGTCGCGGCGCAGCACGGGTTCCTCGTGCCAGTGGACCATCGCGGCGAACGCCAGGCTCACGACCACGGCGTAGGGCATCAGGATCCACTGTCCGAACAGGAGCGCTTGCCCGAGGATGAGCGAGAGCACCGCGAGGTACATCGGGTTGCGCACGTGTCGGTACAGTCCGCCGACCACCAGCCGGTCGGGCGGGGCCACGGGTGCGGGCGTGCCGAAGCCCTCGGTGACGAATCGGGCGAAGGCGGAGATCAGCACGGCGAGTGCGATCACCAGCACGAATACACCGAGAATCCGGAAGGGTAGCCAGAACGGTTGCAACTGCCAGCGGGTGAGCAGCCAGGGAACGAGGCCGGCGACGCCACCCGGTGCCAGCACGAAGAACGCGGTGGAGCCGAGTGCTGCCTTCCCGGTCTGCATGGCGCAAAGGCATACCTGCCGAGAACCATCAGCGGTAGCTCTTGTCCGCGTTCTGGCACAGTTTCTCACCCGGATGGACTACTAGCTACGGTGGCGATCTCGTACCGCGTGCAGGGTGACCTTCACCGGATAGATGGCGGTTACGGCGGCGCCGAGGGCCGTCAGCGGCCAGGAGGATGCCGTGACGCCCGCGGCCAGCAAGGTCAGTCCGGCGACATAGGTTGTCAGCAAGCCGATGGCGAACAGAGCGGTGCCGGGCAACCGGAGATGCCACCGCGGCTTGCTCAGCTTTGTGGCGAATGCCGGGTCTCCTTGCGCGAGGTGTTGTTCTATCGCGTCCAGCTCACGCTTCTCGTGCTCGGTGAGTCCCACCTTGCCTCCCGGTTCTGAGGTGCCCGGTTCCTTGCCTGCGCGCGCCGCACATACGGGCGCAGTGTGCGTTCCCACCAACTCAGAGCCTGATCGGAGTCGGGGAAGATGTCCAGTGCGTCACCCAGTAGTTCGGCGCCGCCGAGTGCGAGCGAGACGCAGCGCTCGGAGTGCGGTCCGAGGTACCACGCGGCGTCACCGATCAGCACGATTCGCCTGTGCACCCATCGACCTGTCCGCGCCCAGCCGCTGCTCGGTTCACCGTCCACTCGCGACACGAGTTCGGGTACGAGCCAGCCGAGGTCGGCGAACTGCTGCCGCCAGGGTGTGCCCGGTGTGTGCCGCCAGGCGAAGGACACGGCGGACTGCTCGTCCCGCAGGGGATGCAGTCGAAGGGATCTGGTGGCGAGATGCATCGACACGGCACACGACGAAGCCAGCTCGATCCGGCCGGACAGCGTCGACCAGCGGGGCAGATCGTCGTCAGGAGGGGAGAAGACTGCGTCCCTGATGGCGGAGCACGCTCCGTCGGCGCCCACGACCAGGTCGAACCAGTCCTCGTCGCCGTTGGCGAACGTGGCGGTGACGCCGCAATCGTCCGCGACGAGATCAGGCACGCGCGTGTCGTGGCGGCGTGCTGCGTCGCCGATGACGTCGTTCAGCACGGCGACGACGTCGTCCCGGTCCAGCACCGGGTGCCGTGGAGAAGGCTTGGGGTGCACCGCGAGCGGTACGCCGGCGCTGTCGACCTGGACGAGAGCGCACCGGGGTTGGCGTCGTTGGGTGAGTGCCGGCAACAGGCCCAGCCGGCGTGCCGCGTCGAAGCCGAAGTCGGTGAGAGCCGCGGGAACTCCGTCGAATCGCGGGGGAGTGCCGGTGGTCAGCACCGTGACGTCCCAGCCGCTGCGCAGCAGACGGTAGGTGGTGGCGAGGCCGCTGGTGCCCTCGCCTACGACGAGCGCTCTTCTGGTGAGCATGACTTCCCCTTCGCACAGGACATCGTCACGCCGACCAGCCTTCCCGGCACACCGCTGTCCAGGATAGGCGGTCGGGTTCGTCCCGGAAACCGCTTCTCGGCTCAGGCTCGGAGAAACCTCGGGGCGCGGTGTGGTTGTAGGCTGTCCCCAGGTGTGCCGGGAAGCCTGGTCGGCGTCGTGAATGACGCCGTCTTCGAGGAGCTTTCATGGACACCGCCGTCGCCGGTACGGCCATCGGACCGATGGTCATCGCCGCAGTGGATCAGTACGAGGAACACCCGCTGGTGCGGGACGAGTTCGCGGCGCGCATCCTGCCCGCTTCCGGACGGTTGGCGGTGGCTGCCGCCCGCTGGCGACCTGTGCGCAACGCGTTGTTCGCCGCGACGGAGAAGAAGATTCCCGGGTTGTGGGCGAGCATGTTGTGCCGCAAGCGCTACATCGACGAGCAACTGGATGCCACGGATGCTGATGTCGTTGTGGTGCTCGGTGCAGGGTTCGACACGCGCGGCTGCCGGTCGCGCGGCAGGCGGGTGTTCGAGGTCGACCTCCCGCCCAATGTCGAGAGCAAACGAGCCCGGTTGTGCGCGATCTTCGGCGACGTTCCGCCGGACCTCGCCCTGGTCCCCATCGACTTCGAGACGCAGCACCTGGACACGGTGCTCGCTGACCACGGCTACCGTGCGGACCTGCAGACGCTGTTCATCTGGGAAGCGGTCACGCAGTACCTGACCGAGGACGCTGTTCGCGCGACGCTCGACGTTCTCGCGCAGGCGCCTGCGGGCAGCGAGCTGGTGTTCACGTTCGTGCACAAGGACTTTCTCGACGGAACCGCGTTGTTCGGCGGCGAGGCGGCCTACCGCGAGTTCGTGGGCAAGCGCCGGATGTGGAAGTTCGGGCTGCTGCCGGACGAGGTCGCGGGCTTCCTGGAGCCGTACGGATGGGCCGAGGCCGAGCAGCTGGGGCCGCGCGAGTTCACCGAGCGGTACGTCGCGTCCTCGGGGCGCTCGTTGCCGGTGAGCGAGATCGAACGCACCGTGCGTTGCGCCAAGGTTGCCCGCTGATGGCACCGGTGATCGAGACGCGTGGACTGACCAAGCGCTACGCCACCGTCGTGGCAGTGGACGAGCTCGACCTCCGCATCACCGCGGGGGAGATCTACGGGTTGCTCGGCCTCAACGGCGCCGGCAAGACCACGACCATCCGGATGCTGCTCGGCATGGTCCGGCCGACCAGCGGAGTTGTCCGAGTGCTGGGTGCAGCGGTCCGGCCTGGCGCACAGGCTGCGTGGTCGAGGGTGGGTTACCTGGTCGAGACACCCGCCGCCTACCCGGAGCTCACGGTGCGGGAGAACCTGGCGGTGGCGGCGCGCCTGCGTGCCCTGCGTGGATCGAACCACGTCGACGAGGTCATCGAGCGGCTGAGGCTGACCGCCTACGCCGGCCAGGGCGCGCGGACGTTGTCGCTGGGCAACGCGCAACGACTCGGCCTCGCCAAGGCGCTGCTGCACAAACCCGATCTGCTGATCCTCGACGAACCCGCGAACGGCCTGGATCCCGCCGGTATTGTGGAAATCCGCGACCTGCTGCGCGAACTGAGTCAGGAGCACGGGGCGACCGTCGTGTTGTCGAGCCACATCCTCACCGAGGTCACGCGGCTGGCGACGCGCATCGGCGTCATCCACCGCGGGCGGCTGGTCCGCGAGCTGGAGGCGGGCGATCTCACCGCACACCTGCGTCAGCGGCTCAGCGTGTCGGCTCGTGACCTGAAAGCGGCCGAGCTCGCGCTGATCGCCGCGGGCTTCATCCCGATCAGATCCGACGCTGACGATCTCGTCCTGACCGACGCCCGAGCGGTGCGGGAACCCGATGCGGTCGCCATCGCGCTCGTCGCTGCCGGTTGCCCGCCGACCCGCCTCGTCGTCGAGCAGGACGACCTGGAGACCTTCTTCCTGCGGGTGGTGGAAGCATGATCAACGCCCTGGCGACCGAGATCCTCAAGGCGCGCCGATCCCGCGTGCCGTGGGTGACCGCTGTCGCGTTCACCGTCGCCGCGGCGGTCGGCGGGCTGTTCATGTTCATCCTGCAGGACCAGTACCGTGCCCGCTCTCTCGGCTTGATCGGGACCAAGGCCGCGCTGGTCGGTGGTGAGGCGGATTGGCCGACGTACTTCGCCTTCCTCGCCCAGACCACCGCGGTCGGCGGCATGCTCGTGTTCGGCCTGGTCTCGGTGTGGCTGTTCGGGCGCGAGTTCAGCCAGAACACCGTCAAGGACCTGCTGGCGCTGCCCACCTCCCGCACCACCATCGTCGCGGCGAAGTTCGTCGTGGCACTGGCGTGGTGCCTGATTCTGGCCGCGCAGCTGGTGCTGCTCGGTTTGCTGATCGGCGCGGTGCTCGCACTGCCGGGCTGGTCTGGTGAAGGGGCGGCTTCGGGCGTGGCGATGATCGCCGCGACCGCGGTGATGACGATGCTGCTCACCACGCCGGTCGCCCTCGCGTCCAGTGTGGGCAGGGGATACCTGCCGGGCGTCGGCGTGATGATGGCGGCCGTGTTCTGCGCGCAGGTCGTCGCCGCTCTCGGCTACGGCCAGTACTTCCCGTGGTCGGTACCGGCGTTGCTCAGCGGACTGGCCGGTCCGGACCGGGTTTCGCCCGGACTGTTCGGCGTGCTGCTGGTGGTGCTGGTCGGAGCGGCGGGAGTGGCGGCGACCGCGCTGTGGTGGCGCAACGCCGATCAGGATCGCTGAGCCCGGTGTCGTTCCCACAGCCAGCCGAAGCGGTCGATCCGCCACAGCTGGGCCACGACGACCACCGTCGTGCCGAAGACCGTGGGCCAGACCTCCAGGGCGATCAGGCCCCAGAGGATCAGGCCGAACCCGACGAGGCCGAGGGTGACCAGCAGCCGCAACACCTTGCGGTGGTCCGGTGGCACCAGATCGCGGCCCTGCAGCCAGGCGCGTTCGCCGTAGATGCCGCGTGCTGCCCAGCTACGTGGTTCGCGCACCGGCGGGAACGCCCTGGGGTTGATGAACAACCAGATGACGACAGCGCCTGTCGGCACGAGACTCCACCAGCCGATCCACGCGCGGCTCCAGATCGCCAGCAGTATCAAGGGAATCGCGGCGAACCTCGTCCAGACGCTCCACGGGTTGGCGTGTCGCTGCCATGCCTCGTCGGTCATGCCGAAGGTCTTCGCCACGCGGTCAGCTACGTCCATTGCGGATCCTCTCCAGTTCGCGCACTGCGACGCCGACACCGTTCTCCGCGCGGACTTGTTCGCCGAACTCGGCGGCGCGCTGCCGGATGGCGGGATCGTTCGCGGCCTGCGTGATCGCTTCGGCGAGCGCGGTGACGGCGAGCTTCTTGTGGGGAAGTGGTTGCGGGGCAACACCGACGGCGTGCATTCGCTGTGCCCAGTGGGGTTGATCGGCGACGAACGGACAGACGACCTGCGGCACACCCGCGGCCAGCGCCGCGGCGGTCGTCCCTCCACCGCCGTGGTGCACCACCGCGGCCACGTTGCCGAACAGCCAGTCGTGCGGTGCCTGATCGATCACGAGGAGGTCGTCTGACGAGCGTGCGGCGAGGCCACCCCACCCGGTAGCGACGATCGCCCGCACCCCCGCCGCCCGGACGGCCTCGGCGACGACGTCACCGGTGCGCTCGGCGTCTCGTCCGGCCATGCTGCCGAACCCGATGTACACCGGCGCCGGCTCGGCCTCCAGGAACGCCTTCAGGGCGGCGTCGGGTGTCCAGGTCTTGGCGCGTGGCAGGTACCAGAAACCGGTGGTGCGCACGGATTGCGGCCAGTTCGGATCGACCGGCGTCAGAAGTGAGCTGAACGCCTGCAACACCACCGCGTGGCCAGGGCCGCGACCGCGCGGCAGGCCGAGATCGTTGACACGCCAGGCGTTGACGATGCCCGAATAGGCGCGCAGGGTGGCCGACACCGTCAGGTAAGTGGCGCGGTTGAGAAACCTCGGCACTCGAGGCAGCGGCACCATCGGGCACGGGAACTCCGACGTGGGCACCCAGCCGGGCTGGAGCGTGGCCAGCACAGCCGGCACGCCGAGCAGTTCGGCCGCGTGCTGCGCGGGCACGCTCGGTGTGTGCACGAGCAGATCCGCGCCGCAGGACCGTGCGACCGCACCGACATCGCGCAGCACGTCCGCCATCAACGGCTTGATGCGCCGGATCGTCGAGATCGCCGTGATCTTGCCTCGGACACCGCGGTACCCGCTCTCGATCGCCTTCAGCATGGCCGGGTCGCGGAGCAGCCGGTTCGGTCCCTCGTCGAGCGGCGCGAACTCCACATCGTGCGCGGCAGCGCTGTCGGCGAACGACTCCGGCGCAGCCAGCACAGCGTCGTGACCCGCCTGCCGGAGAGCCACCGCAAGCGCCAGAAACGGTTGCACATCACCACGTGTGCCGTGGGTGACCAGCAACGCTCTCACGGCCGTTTCCCTTCATCGATCGCAGTGAAGGCGGCCAGCCAGCGGTCGTCGGTGAACAGACCGCGGGTCAGCATTTCCAGACCGGCTCGGGCGCCACGCACCGCGGTTGCGGTCTCGGCCGGGTCACCGCCCAGCAAGCGGCCCACCTGGCCGCCAAGCACCAGTGGCGCCAGCAACCACGAGACGTAGGTGACCGATCGCGCCGTCGGGTCCGCTGAAGCGCGTACCCAGCCTTCCTTCTCTCCGGCCGCGAGCCATGCCTCGGTGCGTTCGACGATCTCGGTGAACAACGCACTGGCCGCAGGTGTGTCGTCGAGCAATGCCCTCGCCAGGTAACGCCGGACCGGTGTCGCCGCCTGCAGAATCTCGCCCAACGCTTCGGTGGCTGCCTCGCCGCCGCTGCGGATCGAGTCGAGGACGTAGTCGTCGCACGCCTGCCGGAGCCCTTCCTTGGAACCGAAGTGGTGCACGACCAACGCCGGTGACACTCTGGCATCCGCGGCCACCGCGCGGACCGAGGTTCCGGCGATGCCGTCGGTGCCGAACCGGGCGAGTGCCGCGTCGCGGATACGAGCCCGCGCCGTCAAATCGGAGGCTGAACGCATGTTCCGAGTATTGAACACTTGTTCAGTCGCTGTCCAGGCCAGTCGGTTTGCTTTGCGGGGATCTTTACGGCATCTTTGCGCGCGGAGCGCCGGGAAGTCTGGTCGGCAACGCTCATCACGGATTTCGTGGTGGGCTTGGCTGACGTGGACGGGGTTCGTTGATGGCGCTGGTTCTGGCATTCGGTGTGGTCCTGCTGATCAGCGTCTCGCTGTCCGGTCTCGCCGCTCGCACGATCCTGTCGACGGCGTTGATGTTCCTGCTCGCCGGCGCGCTGATCGGCCAGGGCGGTCTGGGGCTCGTCGACATCCCGTCCAACAGCGCTTTTGTCACGGTTCTCGCTGACCTCGCGCTGTTCACCGTTCTCTTCACCGACGGTCAGCGAGCGGGCCTGCCCGACCTCAGACAAGGCTGGCGGCTCTCAGGCCGGGCGCTGGGCCTTGCGATGCCGCTGACGATGGTCGGCATCGCGGTGCCGACACACTTCCTCACGGGCTTGGACTGGACGACCTCGTTCCTGATCGGCGCGATTCTCTCGCCGACCGACCCGGTGTTCGCCTCTGCCATCGTGGGTCGCACCGACGTGCCGATGCGGCTGCGGCGACTGCTCAACGTCGAGTCCGGCCTCAACGACGGCCTGGCGCTGCCGTTCGTGCTGATCTTCCTTGCCACGGCGGCGAACCGCGACACGGACTTCCTCACGATCGGCATCGAGCTGGCCGCCGGCCTCGCGCTGGGCATCGTGATCCCCGCGGTCGTCGTGCTGGCCTGGCGGTTGCGGATCTTCACCGCCGAACCTCGGCTGCAGGCCCTCGGCCCGCTGGCGATCGCGGTGATGCTGTACGCGACGTGCCATCTCACTCACGCCAACCCCTACCTCGCCGCGTTCGCCGCCGGATCGACCATCGCGACGCTGGATCGTGTCGCGGCAGAGCACTTCGAGCACTTCGGCGATCTGCTGTCCGAGATCACCAAGTTCGCCGCTCTGCTCGTCTTCGGCGCGTTGATCACGCCCGAGCGCATCTCGCACCTGAGCGTGGGGGACTGGGCGGTCGCGATCATCGCGATCCTCCTCGTGCGGCCGGCGGCGATGATGTTGTCGCTGCTGCGCACACCACTGGCCGCACGCGAACGCTCGGTTGCCGCGTGGTTCGGCCCCAAGGGCTTTGCGTCCGTCGTCTACGGGCTTCTCGTGCTCCAGGCCGGAATTCCCACCGGTGAGCACGTGTTCGACCTGGTCGCGATCACCATCGCGTTGTCGATCGTGCTGCACTCCTCGACCGACGTCCCCGTGGCCAAGGCGCTGAGCATCGAACCGCCGGACGGACTACCCACAGGCCAGCCCGAGGCGCGGGTCGAACGGAAGCAGCCGTGATGGAACCGGTGAGCCTGACACTGGTCTGGGCCACGCTCGTGATGCTGTCCTTCTGCGCGATCCCGCGCCGTTACTGGTACATACAGCTCCCAGCGGTTCTCGGGTGGGCGCTGGTGTGGTTCGACAGCGAGTTCGCCGGCCACTGGACCGACTCGCTCGGACTGGCCGTGACCGGCGTCAGCATGCTGTGGCTGTGGTTCGCCCCGCCACCCGAGAAGACCAGGCAGCGGAATCGTCGTGAGCCTTGACGAAGCCGCGAAAGCGGTTCTACGCGAACGATGGTCACGCAGCCAGCGGCACATCACGGTGTTCTCCGTTGCCCTGCCGGCGCTGCAGTTGTTGCTGTGCACGATGATCGTTGTGCTGGTCGATGACGGAGACATCTGGCCGGCAATGCTTCTGCTGGTACCTGTTGCGATCGCGGCGGTGGCGTTGCGCCTTTGGCTCCGGCACCAGACCCCTCTTGATCCGCAGACATGGCTGCCCGCAGCGTTCCTCGTGGTGGGGGTGCAGCTGCTGTCCGTCGCGGTTCCTGCCTATGGAATCGCCACGAGCGGAACCCCTGACGCGCTGACGGGACCGGCCGCCCTGTTGTTCCTGTGCTGGGTGGTCGCGGTCGCGACCTGCGTGTCTGCTCACCGAGCAGGCCGGGCTCTTCTCACTCCCCTTGTGGCTGAGCTGGGATCGGCTGATCTGCGCTTGACGCTCGCTGTGCGCGCCGCGGTCACCGGGCCGGAACTGGTGTCGGCCCGGATCGTCGTTGAGCGTGACCGTGTCGAATGGACGGTGCGCTTGCAGGTGGGCCGTGGCGGTGGTGGCCAGCTCGACGTGTCGGTTCCGTTCCGGGAACTCCTGCAGGTCATGCCGGTGACCCTGCCCGTCGTTCCCGCGCTGAGGCCGTGGACCATCCTGCCTGGAGGGATCACGTTGTACGCGCAAGCCGGACCGGCGATCCTGCTGACCTCCACCCACGAGCAGTGGCTGATCCCCGTTCACGACGCGGATCTCGTCACCGCCCTCATCCGCCGTCGCCAGGCGTTGTGGCTGCGGGGAAATCTCTAGGACGACCCGGACCCGCCTGCGCGCGGACGGTCGACCTGGTGCACGTCCGGGATGCCGTCGTTGTCCGCGTCGCGGGTCTCCTCCTCGTAGATGCGCCGGTACACCCGGTTGCGCACACGCAGGATCACCATCGCGACCAGTGCCGACAGCACGGAACCCAGCAGCACCGCCACCTTGGCGTTGTCGTAGTCCGCGCTGCCCTCACCGAAGGACAGTTCGCTGACCAGGAGCGAGACGGTGAACCCGATACCGGCGAGGATCGACAACCCGACCACGTCGATCCACGACAGGTCGTCGTCCAGGTCCGCTTTGGTGAACCGGGCGACCAACCAGGTGGCCGCGGTGATGCCGATCGGTTTGCCCAGCAACAAACCGAGCACGATGCCGAGAGTCACGCTGTCCGTGAGCGAGGTGACGAAACCGCTCAGGCCTCCGATCGAGACACCGGCGGCGAAGAAGGCGAAGACCGGGACCGCCACACCGGTGGACAGAGGCTGCCACCGGTGCTGGAAGATCTCGGCCAGGCCAGGTCCCTCACCGGACTTGCGGATTACCGGCACCGCGAACCCGAGCAGCACACCCGCCACCGTTGCGTGCACTCCGGACGCGTGCATCAGCGCCCAGGTCGCCACCGCGAGCGGGATCAGCAGCCACCACGACCGGACACGTCGCTGAACGAGCAGGGTGAACAACGCCAGCGGGACGAACATCAGCAGCAGAGGCAGCAGCGACAGGTCGTCGGTGTAGAAGAGGGCGATGATCACGATGGCGATCAGGTCGTCCACGACCGCGAGGGTCAGCAGGAACGTGCGCAGCGCCGAGGGAAGACACCTGCCGATCACCGCGAGCACGGCGAGCGCGAACGCGATGTCGGTCGCGGTGGGGATGGCCCAGCCGGACAGCGCCGGGCCGCCGCCGAGGTTGACCGCGGTGTAGATCAACGCCGGCACGGCGACACCACCGAAGGCCGCCGCGATCGGCACAGCTGCACGACGAGGATCGCGGAGGTCGCCCGCGACGAACTCGCGTTTGAGCTCCAGGCCCGCGACGAAGAAGAAGATCACCAGCAGGCCGTCCGACGCCCACTCGGCGAGACTGAGCCGCAGGTGCAACGACTCGGGGCCGATCTCCACGGAGCGCAAGGTCTCGTAGATCGCCGCCCAGGGCGAGTTGGCCCACACCAGGCCTACCACTGCCGCCACCAGCATGATGACGCCGCCGACGGTCTCCAAGCGAAGCAGGTCGGCGATGCGCTTGGCCTCGGGCCAGGACGCGCGGCTGAACAGCCGGGTCTTCACGGGTTCCAAAACTCACTCCGGGTGTCGTCGGCCACATCGCCGACCAGACTTCCCGGCACACCATGCCGCTTGTCACGGCAACAGTCCGACCGTACCCCACAATCAGGCGTTGAGCCCTGTTGATGTGATCTTGGCCGGGGTTCGGATCAGACTGATGACTCGTCGTTTCCGCGAGTGCGCCAAGCCCGGACGACGATGGTCACCGGTCCGAACGCGGCCACGGCGGCACCGAGCGTGATCAGCACGATCGACGACAGCGACACGCCCGTCACGACCACTACCAGTCCGACTGCGTAGATCAGCAGCAGGCCGATCAGCCTCAGCACGTGTGGCGGCAATCGGTGATGCGGTGATGGAGTCTTGACGAGTTTCGCCGCGAACTCGGGATCGTCCTCGGCGAGACGTTGCTCGATGTCGTCCAGCTCGCGCTGCTCGTCCTCTGGCAACCCCACTGTCACGCACCTCCCGAATTCACCAGCGACTATCGGCGTCCTGTCAGCGACCCGCGAGTTCCGGGCGCAGCGCGTTCACCGGTGTGGCGGCGTCTGCGGCGTCCGCGACCGCTTCGGCTGCTGCCTTACTCGCCTGGGCGACGTCCTTCTCCGCCTGTGCGGTGGCGGCCTCGACGGCGGCGTCGGTCGTGGCGGCAGCTGATCGCGGCAGCGCCTCGGAGAACGCCTTCGAGACATCGCGCAGCGCGGAGGTGACCTCGCTCGGAATGACCCAGAACGTGTTGCCCTCTCCCTTCGCGAGCTGCGGCAGGACCTGGAGGTACTGGTATGCGAGCAACTTGGGGTCCGGATCGTTGCGGTGCACGGCCTGGAAGACCTGGTCGATCGCACGGGACTCGCCCTCCGCCTCGAGGATGGTGGCGGCCCGGTGCCCTTCGGCGCGCAACACGGCGGCCTGCTTGTCACCCTCGGCCGTGAGGATCTGCGACTGCCGCTGTCCTTCGGCGTTCAGGATCGCGGCCCGCTTGTCGCGTTCGGCCCGCATCTGCTTCTCCATCGCCTCCTTGATGCTCTGCGGCGGATCGATGGCCTTGATCTCCACCCGGTTGACCCGCAGGCCCCACTTGCCGGTCGCCTCGTCGAGCACACCGCGCAACTGGTTGTTGATCGTGTCGCGCGAGGTGAGGGTCTTCTCGAGATCCATGGATCCGACGACGTTGCGCAGGGTGGTGACCGTGAGCTGTTCGACCGCCTGCAGGAAGCTGGCGATCTCGTACGCGGCGGCACGGGGATCGGTGACCTGGAAGTACAGCACCGTGTCAATCTGCACGACCAGGTTGTCCTCGGTGATCACCGGCTGCGGCTGGAACGACACCACCTGCTCACGCAGGTCGATCGCCGGGTAGACGCGGTCGATGTACGGGATGACGAAGTTGAGACCGGGCTTGAGGGTGCGCTGGTACCGGCCCAGGCGTTCGACGTTGCGCGCGCGGGCCTGCGGCACGATGCGTACGGCACGCAGGACGGTGAACGCCGCGAAGATCGCGAGCACCAGTCCGGCGATGAGCAGTGTGGACATGGCTCACTCCCGTGGGTAGACGACGGCGATGCTGCCGTCGATGTGGAGTACGTCGACTGTGCTTCCGACGGGGATGACGAGGGACTCGTCGTACGGGCGAGCCGTCCAGTCCTCGCTGCGGATGCGCACCAGACCGTCGTGCCCGTTCACCTCGCGCAGCACGTAGCCGGACGCGCCGATCAACGCGTCGACGCCGAACCGTTCGAGCCGCGGCTGCAGCATCATTCGCCGCGCCCACGGCCTGACCAGCAGAACACCCGCGGCCGACACAACGCTGAACACCACGAGCTGGCCGGGAACCGGCAGGCCGACCGCCGCCGCACCAGCCGTGACGAACCCCGCGACCGCGAGCATGCCGAGTGCCGCTGTCAGCGAGAAGATCTCGGCGATGGCCAGCACGAGCGCGATGATCAGCCAGATGAGCCAGGGATCCATGGTGCGACCCTCCTCCGGTGGAGGTACGCCTCAACGTGTGACGTCTCTACACCATCGTCGATCCGATCTCGTCCGGCGGGAAGGCACCCGCCCGGCCAGTTGGGCGGGTGTTGTCTGCCGGAGCCCGGCAATCACGGCGCTGATTTCCGCTGAGGCCAGGCGAGCAGGCGTGCACCGAGCACCGCCACCTGAAGCGTGAACGCCTGGGCGGGATCGTCGGCGCGGTAGCCGGTCAGTTCCCGGACACGACCGAGGCGGTAGGTGACCGTGCGAACGCCGACACCGAGGGCCTTGGCGGTGGCGGTGGTGACGCGCCCGGAAGCGAAGTAGACGCCCAAGGTCTCCACCAGGCGTTCAGCTCCTCCACGGGCCCCGCGCAACGGCTCGAGAACCGCGGTGACGAGTTCGCCGAGCGCCGCGCTGTCACGCAGAAGCACTTGATAGACCAGGAGATCCGCGGCTTTGACGAACCGTTCGCCCAGCTCGAGGCGGTCAGCCAGGTCCAGAGCGTTGCGCGCTTGCTCGAAGGAACGGGCCGCACCACCGGGACCCGACTGCGGCTGACCGACGCCGACCCGCCACCTGGCGCTCCGCCCCACGACCTCGCCGACCTGCCGGGCGAACTCCTCAGGTGCACCACCGAGATCGTGCGGGACCACGCACACCAGGAGGCCCTCGCGCGCGGCGACGAGCACGTGGCGGGAGCTGAACCGCAGACTCATCGCGGCCTGGACGTTCGACGTCGCCGTCCCCGACGTCACGAACGGCTCGGGCGCCCAGGCCGCCGCGACCACGTTCTGGCCGGCGAGCCGCAGTCCGTACCGTTCAGCGCGTTCCGCGAGCTGGCCGACATCGCGTCCGGCCAAAAGGTCGTCGATGAACTCGCGGCGCAGCGACTCCTCGGTGCGCATCGTCCAGCGTTGGGTCTCCTCGTACCCCTTGGTCAGCTCGCTGACTGCGTCCTCCGCGGCACGGAACACGGCTTCACCGACCTTCTTGACGGCCTCGGCGTTGTCCGCTGATTCAACGCCGGGCAAGGTCGTCCACGACCGCCAAGTCCGGGTCAGATGCTGCTCGATCAGCTCGCTCAGCGGCACACCGTGCTCGGCTGCCTCGGCACCCGCGTTGCGCAGCTGGTGCCGTTCATTGGTGGCGAGGGTTCTCTCCGTGACGCTGATCTCTCTCAGTGCCTGGAGGAACACCTGCAGATCCGCGGGCACTGCGGCCTGTGCTCGTCGCTTCGAGCGCCTGGTCTTGCCACCTCCGCTGCGTTGCACTGGTGACCACCATCCTTTGTGGAGGCTCGATTTCAGGCGGCGAGTTTCTCGGACGCGGAACCGGCGTATCGCTGCACCATGAGGTCTTGGACTTCGTTGCGCGCCACTCGTCGCGCTCGACTGAAGCACTCCATGAGTTCCGCCGAGATGCGCTGGGGATTCTTACCGCGGATTCCGTCGGTCAGCTCGATGCCGGTGGCGACACCATCCGCGTCCACCGTCACCGAGACGGACTCGTCGGCGGTGGATGCGGTGCCGCGTGCGGTCGCGAGCAGGTGCAGCATCTCGTGGTAGAGCTCGCGTTCCCGTTCGATCGCGGTCTCGACCCGCTGCTCCCACGATGTCTTTCGCAGGCGCAGCAACTCGCACAACACGGCCGCATCCTGCGTGGGGACGGTCCAGCGACCCGAAGAGGTGTGCAGCACCAGAGCAAGAGCATCATCGCTGCTGCTGCTCTTCGTGGTGACCGACACGTCACGAAGGTTGCGGAAGGACACTCCCGCGTCGAGCCAGCTGCCGGACACGCGGATCGTCCAGTCGACCCGATCGGTCCCGATCGCGATGCGGGACAGACGACCGCGGAACACGAGCCGCAGCGGGGTGGCACCCAGCTCGGGCACCGGTTTGGCGAGCAGCGCACGATGTGCCCTCCGCGAGAGCGACCACGCCGAGCCCGCGCTCAGCACGCCGACGGCGAGCAACGCCTTCACCACCACGGCGGTCCCGGTCGCGGACCGCACCGCGATCCCGAAGCCGGGAACCACACCGAGCACCAGCTGGCTGCCGGTCATCAGCACCGTCGCGGGAAACCAGGACGCGGGATCGGTCAGTCCGTCGCGGCGCAACCACACCACGAGCGCGATGACGGACAGGAAGGCCGCGAGAACCGGAATCGCCGACCACCACGGCATCGCGGAGACATCAAGGCGGGGGAGCAGCGCGAAGGTCAAGCAGACCAACCCGGTCAACGCGGGCAACCCCGCCATCGAGAGCAGGACGAGCGTTCTCGCCCGGTGCCAGCGTGCTGCCAGCGCGATGGCCACCTGCGGACTGTCGATCATCGGAATCATGCGCGGAACGAACACCACGACACACCTCACCCCAAGAGACCCAGCGGCATGAACGCATTGCAAGACAAGAGAAAAAGAGCAACTCGGTATCCGAGTGCCTACCAGGCAGGACGAACGCGCGGATCAGCGTTCGGGCGGGTGTCCCGTCTTGCCGGACCGGGGAGAGGAGAACGCGAAGGACGATCGCAGCCGGGGCATGGCACCTCAAGTCGCGTAGCCGCCGCCACCGTGTTGTGACGAGCGGGCCGACCAGGCTTCCCGGCGCTCCACCCATCAAGATGCCGTAAAAACACGTCGGAGGCAAACCCCAGGTGACGTGGATGTTCAGGTTGAGCTGGCAGCCGACGCGCAAAGACGGCGTAAAGATTGCTTCGGAGCTGGGTCTGTCCAGGTATTGATGAGACGTGGCGCGCTGAGGAGCCGCGCGTCATCGCTCGGTCTCGCCGGGTGCGTCCTGGACCCCTGCGTGGTGGAGCTTGGTGACGTCGCTGTCGAAACCAGCGTTCCTGAGGCGACGGTTGGTGCCGAGCCTGCGGCATCCCGCGCGAGTCGTGGTGCTGGCGTTCGCCGTGGCGACACTGATCGGTACGGCGCTGCTGATGCTGCCGATGGCGACGGAGTCCGGTGCCGGCACCGATCCGATCGCGGCGCTGTTCACCGTGGTGTCGGCGATCTGCGTGACGGGACTCGTCGTGGTGGACACCCCGACGCACTGGTCGATCTTCGGCGAGGTGGTGGTGCTCGCCCTGATCCAGGTCGGCGGTTTCGGCATCATGACGCTCGCCTCGCTGCTGACCTTGCTGGTCTCGCGCCGCCTCGGCCTGCGGATGCAGCTCACGGCCCAAGCGGAGACCAAGACCCTCGGGCTCGGTGACGTCCGCACCGTGGTCGGTGGCGTGATCGTGGTGAGCCTGGTCGTCGAGGCGGTGACGGCGGTCTTTCTGGGGCTGCGGTTCCTGATCGGGTACGGAGAATCCCCGGCGCGGGCCGCCTACCTGGGGATCTTCCACGCGGTGTCGGCGTTCAACAACGCCGGGTTCGCGCTGTACACCGACAGCATGGTCGGGTTCGCAGCGGATCCGTGGATCTGCCTGCCCATCCTGTTCGCCGTCATCGTCGGAGGACTCGGCTTTCCGGTCATCTTCGAGCTCGTGCGCAGGCGCAACCGGAAGAGGTGGTCCCTGCACACGCGGATCACGGTTCCGGTCTACTTCGGACTGCTGGCGCTCGGCACGCTCGCGGTTCTGGTGCTCGAGTGGGGCAACACCCTCGGCAAGCTCGACGTGCACCACAAACTGCTGGCAGGCGTCTTCCACGGCGTCATGCCGCGCACCGCGGGCTTCAACAGCCTCGACGTCGGTGCCATGCACTCGTCGACACTGCTGATCAACGACGTACTGATGTTCATCGGCGGCGGTAGCGCGGGCACGGCGGGCGGTATCAAGGTGACCACTTTCGCCCTGCTCGGCTTCGTCATCCTCGCCGAGATCCGCGGCGAGCCGACAGTGCACGTGATGAACAGGCGGCTCACCGACCAGGTGCAGCGCCAAGCGTTGACGGTGGCTCTGCTCGGCGTCGGAGCCGTGATGGCCGGCACGATCACGCTGCTGTCGATCAGCCCGTTCCCTCTCGACGACGTGCTGTTCGAGACGACGTCAGCATTCGGCACCGTCGGCATGTCCACCGGCATCACCGCCCAGCTGCCCGCCGCCGGTCAGCTCGTCCTGATCGCGTTGATGTTCATCGGCAGACTCGGACCGATCACCCTCGCGTCCGCGCTCGCCCTGCGCGACCGCGCTCGGCGCTACGAACTCCCCGAGGAGCGACCTGTTGTCGGATAAGCGAACCTCACGGGTGGTCGTGGTGGGCCTTGGCCGCTTCGGCAGCTCACTGGCGCTCGAACTCACCGCCCGCGGAACCGAGGTCCTCGGCATCGACTCGAACCCCAAGATCGTCCAGCAGCACGCGCAGGATCTCACCCACGCCGTCGTCGCCGACACCACCGACCCGGAGGTGATGAGACAGCTCGGCGTCGACCAGTTCCAGCGCGCCGTCGTCGGCATCGGAACCGACCTCGAAGCCAGCATCCTCACCACCGCCCTGCTGGTGGACTTCGACATTCCCCACATCTGGGCCAAGGCCGTCAGCCGCCAGCACGGCCGCATCCTGCAACGCATGGGCGCGCACCACGTGGTGCTGCCCGAGCACGAGATGGGCGAGCGCGTCGCCCACCTCGTAACCGGCAGAATGCTCGACTTCATCGAGTTCGAGGACGACTACGCGATGGTCAAGACCCGCGCCCCGGCAGAGGCCGTCGGCATGCCGCTGGACCAGAGCCGTCTGCGGTCGAAGTACGGAGTGACGGTGGTCGGCGTGAAGCGGCCGGGCGAGGGCTTCACCTACGCCACGGCCGACACGGTGATCAACCGAGGCGACGTGCTGATCCTGGCCGGCCGGACCTCCGAGGTCGAACGCGTGGCCGACCTCACCTGACATCGGTAGAACAACATCACCCATGCCGCGCTACCCAGGCGAAGGTCACGACAGGACGTTTGCGAGGCTGTGGAGATGCGCCGATTCCTGTTCGACTCCAGTGGTGTGGTCCGCCCGTGGGCTCTCGTCGGCATGTTGGTGGTAGTACCGGTCGTCGTACTTGCGTTGGCTTCATGGGGTGGATGGGCGGGGCTGATCACCATTGCCGTGATCCTCGCAGGTGGTCTCGCCCTCATCATGCGCAGCGACGGCTGAGCCACGCGAGGATCTCCGCCGACGCCCTCATCGAAAGGACCTCGCAAGGTTGCACAATGCGGGCTTCCGCAGACTGCCGACGCGGACACATTCGGTCGGGTGAGCGTCCGTGCCAGACCCTTCCGGGGAGAACGGGTACCGGCCGGGGGATCGGAGGCCGGTACCCGTCCGGTGTGGACGAGGGCGGGCGGGCTACCTGCGACGCGGAAACGTCGTCGAGGTAGCGGCCGATTGGGGAGCAGGCATGAGTTCGCGCACGAATGGACGGTCGCGGAACGCGCGGTCACGCACGACGAGATCGGATGTTCACCGCTCGACTGCCGGCATCAAGTGCTCGCCGTGGTGCGACACGGTCAACGGCTCTGGACCGAGGACTCGACTGTCGCGGTGTTGCGTGGCGAGAACAGGTTGCTCGTGGTGAGTCCAGGGCGTGACGAAGCCGGTCGCATCACCATCGCCAAAGCGCAATGAACTCGAAAGGTCGCCGGCCTCCGAATCCGTGATCGAATCCGGTCAGTCGCGGATACCGTGCGAAGAGCGCACAGCAGGACGGTGTGTGCTTATTCGGAGGCGCCCAACTGATGACCGCCGGTGACGGCCCAGCGGCAATGGTGCTCGACTTGGCTGTTGAGCCGGCCACCAATCTGTCGGCAGTGCGCGGCCACATAGCCACGGCATTGCACGATCTGGGCGAAGACCACCGCTACGACGTCGCGCTCGTCGTCACCGAACTGGTGAGCAACGTCCTGGACCACACACCTGGCACGGGGCGACTCCGCATCTTCCGGCACACCGCACGGTGCGAGATCACGATCGAAGTCGACGACAGATCACCGGCGCAGCCGGTGCACGGGCATTCACGACTCGGCGGCACCAGAGGTCGGGGCATCGTGGTTGTCGACAACCTCGCACACGAGTGGGGCACCCGTCCACTGCCTCACGGCGGCAAAACGGTGTTCGCGTCGGTCCGTTGCCCAGACGACGACAACTAGCCCACTCATGTCGGTCCGCCCGAGCGGGCGGCATCCGCGTGGGATACGGCCCGCTTCGCAGATGCGTCAGTGCGAGCCGGTCAGCTGACCGGACAGCTTGGTGTGCAAGTGCTCACTGTCCGGAGTCGAGGATGCCGAGAAGTTCGCGCGCATCTCGTCCAGCTGGAAGCCCAGCGGCTTCATCCGCGTGATCACACCAACCGCTGCACTCAGGCTCGGTGTACAGGCGAAACCCGCCCTGGCTGCGCACGCTGGGCACGACCAGGCCGACTTCCTCGTAGTAGCGGATCGTGCGCAACGACAGACCGATCCGCTCGGCGACCTCACCGATCTGCATGTGCTCGCCCACAACATCCCTTCCGCACCGGCCGTGATCACCCACGTCAAGTATGGGCCGCTGCGGCAGTGGCTGCCCGCGCGATCACATAGTGCCGCGTCTGGGCCTTGAGTGAACTCGGCAAGGTAGCGCCGTGGTGAGCCGGTGGTGCAAGTGGTCCTGCATCGACCGAAAAGCCGAACAATTGATCGACGGCGAAACTGTGTCAGACGGGAGTGTGGGGTGCCTCGCCTGCGTCGCCGTGGCGGGCGCGTGCCTTCTGCCGCCGTCGGCGGTCGAGCAACCACATCGCCGGTGACGCGGACAAGCCGTGCCCGAGAATGGAACCGATGACCACGAGTCCGACGATTCGCTACACGACACCGTGTTCGGAGAACTGGCCTTCCTGGATGGCGTAGGTGACGTAGAACAACGATCCCACGCCGCGGACACCGAAGAACGAGATGACGGCGCGTTCACGCGGCCCGGTTCGGCCGCCGAGCAGGCCCAGCCAGCCGGTCAGCGGTCGTACCAGCAGCAGGATCACCGTGGCGATCCCGATCTCCGGCCAGCTGATGCCGGTGAAAAGGCCGGTGGCGGCCGCCCCTCCGAGCAGGAAGACGATCAGGACGGTGAGCATGCGCTCGGCTTGTTCGACGTAGCGGTGCAGGACCTGGTGGTAGCCGTGGTGCCGTTCGGCGGCTCTGATCGTGCAGGCGCAGACGAACACGGCGATGAACCCGTACCCCTCGGCGAGTTCGGTGAGCCCGTAGGCGAGGAACGTGGCGGCGAGCGCGACGAAGCCCTCCGCGTGTTCGGCGAGGCGGAATCGTTCCGAGGGCGCGGAGAAGAACAGCTTGCCCAGCAGCCAGCCCACGAGGCCGCCGATGGCCAGAGCGGCGACGATGCGCCACAGCACGTCCACGGCGAGCCAGTGCGCGAGCCACCGCGACGGCGCGGCTCCGGCGAGGCTGATCGCGATGGCGGCATGAGTGAACGGGAACGCCAGCCCGTCGTTGAGCCCTGCCTCGGAGGTGAGCGCGAACCCGGCCTCGGCCTCGTCCTCGTCCTCGTCGGAGTCCGGATTCTCCGCCGGTTCGGCGACCTGGACCTCACTGGCGAGCACTGGGTCGGTCGGCGCGAGCGCCGCCGCGAGCAGAACGCTGGCCGCGACCCCGAGGCCCAGCGCACTCCAGCCGAGCACGCCGACGCAGACCACGGACAGCGGCATCGTGATCGCGAGCAGCCGCCAGGTGCTGGCCCAGCCACGCGCGCTGACCGCCCGGTTCAACGCGAGGCCGGCGCCCATCAGCGAGATGATCACGCACACCTCGGTCAGGTGCAGCAGCGCGGTGCTGTGCCGGACGGGATCGGGATCGGGCAGCGGATCCATGATCGTGAAGGTGAGCGCGCCGGTGCTCAGGAAGAGCATCGGCATGGAGATCGGCGCGCGGTCGAGCAGCCGTGGCAACAGGGCGGCGGCGAGCGTTGCCAGCCCCGCGCCGGCGTACAGCAGGGGAGCCGGGTCCACAGTGCGCCCTTCCGTGCGTCAAGGGCGCCTCAGACACCCGGTCGGAGACGTGCTGAAACACAGCGTGGGTCCGCACCAGTCAGCTCGGGAACGTCCACAGTGGCCTGCGCTCCGTTGAACGGCACCTGCTGGGTCGACCAGATACAGCTTTCGGGGGCTGTCGGCATAGCGATCTCTTGCTTGACGACATTGAGTCGATGAAGGCGCGATGGTCCGATTACGTCGGAAGATGAGGACCGCCGGTTGTGTGGTGCCTGTGGTTCGTTTGCGGCCAGCGGCGTCCGGCCGGTGGCGGTCTGAGTAGACGGTGGCTCCGCCGGGAAGTAGTCCGCACCGGCTTGTTGCGACTTGCTGTGGAACTCGACGCCACCGTGCGTGACTTCGTGCGGCACGTGATCGTCGCTGCCGCGGAAGAAGCCGCCGTTGAGGAAGGAGACTGGCTTGGCGTCACTGAGCATCTGGCCGAGGACGAGCACAGCCAGCTGCTTCTACTAGCTCGGAAACTGTGTGTCGGCGTTCCCGACGCCGCACCGGCAGACGGGAACAACCGACACGCGTCATCACCGCGGCGCTACCCGTAGGTGAGCATGCCGTCCATTTGGGACGGTTCGAGAAGCTGCCGACCCATGACGCGAGAACCTATCACTGCATTCGTAACATATGTTCGATCAGGCGCGCGTGGTGAAGGCCGTGCCGGACAAGCCGCAGGCTCCGGTCAGGGTGTTGGGGCCTCGGCAGGGCAAGCTGCTTTTCGTGGCGGTTCCCAAAATCGCCGCAGCCAAGCCGTTCTACGAGCTCGACCCCTCGAAGCTGCCTGTTTCGCCTGAGGAAGCGGCGGTGCCGAAGAAGGCCGCGTTGTTCGCCAGGACCGTCGACACGGATGAGATGCCCAAGATCGACCTTCTCGTGTGCGGAACGGTAGCGGTGAACCGCCGAGGCGTCAGGCTGGGCAAGGGCGCGGGCCGACCGGGCTTCCCGGCGCTCCACCAATAAAGATGCCGGAAAATGCCCGCGAGGCAAACCTTTCCCGCGAACGCTGCGCAGGTTGGCTGTGACCGGAGAAGCAACATGGAGACTCGCTGCGGCGCGATGAGACGGCACTGGATTGGGCAGGTCGCGCAACCGCGGCCTGCCCGAAGTCGTCGAGAAGTCAGTGGCTCGCGTTGATGTGGGATCTACGTGCTCCTGCGACGATGCGGCCGGTCACCGCGAGGATCGTGATGAGGACCGACATGACCAGCCAGCCCGGCCACCCACCCATGCCGAACGTCCACGGGTTCGGCGTGGCCAGTTCAGCGGAGTCGGTGAACGCGACGTTGACGAACCCGAGCACCAGCGTGTTGTACGCGGCGTGGGCGACGGTGGATGGCCAGATGGAGTTCGTGGTCATGCGAAGCCAGCCCAGCAGGGTTCCGAAGAGGACGCAGAAGATGGCGAAGCTCAGGAACGCCGGCCGGGCGTGCGGCCCGACATAGCCGGGCAAGTGCCACAGCGCCCAGATGACGCCGCTCGTCAGCAGTCCGGTCCACGTGCCCAGTGGCAGCAAGCGCGGCAACAGGAACCCTCGCCAGCCCCATTCCTCGCAGAACGCGAAAGGGAGCAGGATCACGAACACGATGGCGTTCTTCGCCAGGGCCGCGAACATCACCGCCGCCGTCGGCCCGCTGCCGAAGACCTGGTGCAGGCCGGAAAACCCGGTCAGGTCGAGCCGGTGCACACCTGCTGCCGTCCCGATGGCGACGGCGAGCGCGGCCAAGCCGAGCACACCGATCAGGGCGAGTGCGCAGTAGGCGCCGACAGTGCGCAACGGGCGGATGGTGAGACCGGTGTCGCCGGTACGCGTCAACCGTGTGGTGACGGCCGTTGCGATTCCGACGCACAGCATGCTGCCCGCCGCGACGATCTCGGTGCTCACGCTTGCCAGCCACAGCAGCCACGGCAGTGCGAAAGTGATTGACAGGAACGTGATGACGGGTCGCACGGTGCTCATGTCCGCACCGCCACGAGTGTGTGTGAGACCGCGGTGGGAGCGCTCACCAGGATTTCGTCGAAACGCGCAGCGAAACCGGGTGCCAAGGTGATCCGGACCGCGGGGTGACCCCGGCGGACGCACACGAGCTGGCGCGCATTGGTGCCAAGCCCCCAGTAGCCGGCCTTGAGCACGCCGAACACCTCCGCGCCCGCGATGCGCATGCCGCGGATGGCGGCCAACGCATCCGGTTCGGCTTGGACCTGCCGCGCCGCGGTCAACGGCACCACGATCCGCCTGCGCTGCGTGAAAAGCCGTTCCCACGCGCTGAACTCGACGATCAGCACGTGGTTGTGGACCGATGTCCTGGCCATGAGTCCCCCTCCCCAGTGAGCATCTGTTGTAGTACTTGTATAACAGATAGACTTGGCGTCGTGCTACTGACGATCGACCTCGACAGCGAGACGCCGATCTACCAGCAGATCCGGGACCGGGTGGTGGAAGCGATCGCAACCGGCGAGCTGCGCGCGGGCGACCCGCTGCCCTCCACCCGGCAGCTCGGCGTGGACCTGGGCATCAACTTCCACACCGTGAGCAAGGCCTACGACCTGCTCCGCCGCGAGGGCGTCATCCGGATCAACCGCAAGAGCGGCGCGGTCGTGCGGCGCGACCACGGCAGCGGCCCGCCCGACGCGGGCTTCGCCGACGCGTGGCAGGCGCGGCTGCGGACCTTGCTGGCGGAGGCGACGACGCAGGGCATCACGCCCGACGAGGTCCTCGGCCGCAGCCGTGACGTGCTGAGCGGCTTCGTCGCCGACGTCCGGGAAGGGAGCTGACTGCATGACGATCCTCTGGACCGTGATCATCACGGCCGGGTTTCTCGCGATGCCCGCGCTGGCCAGGCCGACGCTGCCCTTCGGGATCCGGGTTCCGCGCGAACGGCTGCGCGAACCCGTCCTTCGCACGGTGCGCAACGCCTACCGCGCCGGCGTGGCTCTGCTCGGTGCGGCCGCGGTGGTCGTTTCCATCGGAGGTGTCAGCGGCCTCGTGCCCCCGTTGGTCATGGCGGATCTGCTCTTCTACTGGGCCGCATCGGCGGCATTGGCCAGGGCGAAACGGCTGGGGGAGTGGACGTCACGCCGCCAGGGCGTGGCATCGGACACCTCGCTGCGCACGGACCCGGTGCGGCTGGCGTGGCTGTTCCTGTTGCCCGCCACCGCTTTCCTCGTGGCGACAGCTGTGCTCGGCCTAGTCCGCTACAGCACGCTGCCGACGAGTCTGCCGACGTTCACCGGGCTCGCCGTCGACGCCCACCACCGAATCGGGACGACGCCGTGGACCGCCGCGTGGCCGGTCACGCACCAGCTCGTCGTACTAGTGCTCGCGGTTCTCGTCGTGGTCGTCCTGCCACGAAGCCGGCCGGAGCTCGACGCGGCCCGTCCCGCAGCCTCCGCGCGACGCTACCGCGCCTACCTGACCGGAATGCTGCGGATCGTGGTGCTCGTGGCCACCGCGGTCAACGCCGCCCTGACCGTGATCGCGTTGCAGATGTGGACGGTGGTCACGCCGTCATCTGCGTGGACCGTGCTCGCCGCAGCTCCTGTGGCCGCTGCTTTCGCTGCGGCGTTGGTGTGGATGGCGCGGACCGGCGACGTGGGACATCGCCTCGCGGATGAGGACGAGGAGGACTCGGGGCTGTCGCAGCGCGACGACGACCGGTACTGGCATGTCGGCGGCACCGTCTACGCCAACCGCGCCGACCCGGCTCTGCTTGTGCACCAGCGTGTCGGCATGAGATGGACGCTGAACCTCGGTCACCCGATGTCGTGGCTGATCTTGGCCGCACTCGCAGCAGTGG
The DNA here is from genome assembly GCF_011067745.1 of Lentzea alba. GTDB lineage: Bacteria > Actinomycetota > Actinomycetes > Mycobacteriales > Pseudonocardiaceae > Lentzea > Lentzea alba. The sequence goes on along the minus strand of NZ_JAAMPJ010000024.1, from coordinate 8,957 downwards.
CGATCTCGGCGGCCACAGGTCTGGTGCACCTGCCTTCGCGGTAGCGAGTCGCCGTGTGGGGTGTCAGAACTCCGCACGCAGGCGTTGAGCTGCGGTGATCGGGTTCTGTCGTCCTAACCACCGTCGACCACATCAAGCGCGGCACCACGCTCCACCGCGGCCGGATCACCCGATCGTAGAGCCCGGCTGTAGGTCCGTACGTCGCCGGCGAGTACTCGGTGGCTTGATCAACGAGTACGAACCTGCAGCGGCCTGATACGCAGATCAGGCCCACCGGACCATGTTTTGGCACCCCACAGGGTGGCTGCTTCCGGTGCCGGTGGTCTTGAGCCACGTCACGGACCTGCCATGAGTTCAAGCGGATCGATCCGGTCGGCGAGCACGCTGACTGCCCCGCCAGCGCGTTCGACGACGCAGATCGACCGCCTCAGCATAGATCGGCAGGACCGTCTCGGCTGAGTCATCCACGAGTATCGGGCGGCTTAACCTGCATGGACGTAGTTTTCGGCACGCACACGGTTCCGGAACTGGACGACCTGCGGCCGTCCAGTTCCGGCGGAGGTGAGTTCCACTCGGCCGACGGTGGTGTCCACGGTCGCGTTGGTGAGTGGGAAGTCCGCTCGCGCCAACGCTTCCGAGCACCATTGCCGCACGGTACGTTCACCACGCGGGTTCTTGTACACGGTCGGCATTGCGCCAGTGTGTTCGGCGGCTAGTGGTTCGTCCAGCGCTGATCAACCAAGTCGGGTCATGCGTCCTCATCAATGATGGGCTTCCGCAGCAGTCGGACAGCCAGCGCGATGATCCAGCAGAATCCGGCGAGTAGCGCGGCGTGCTCGAGCAGTCCGGCCGGTGCCGGTCGCCAGATGTCCTGGACGTCGAGGCGGTAGGCGATGCCAGCAGCGAAGGAGAAGGCGATGACAAGGACACCGGAGATACGGGAGTAGGTCGTCCAGCCGCGCCTGGTATCCATATGGGCATCGCCGGTACGGGTGCGGGCGAGGACGAACGCCGCGGCGCTCAACGCGGCGAATAGGACCAGTCCGATGAGGCCGTGGATGCGGCCGGCGACCGTGACCACGGCCGGCTGCCCAGGCGGGTAGCCCAGTGCCGGATCAGTAGGAACCAGACCGGCCACGACCAGTGAGGCTCCGGCCAGTGCCACGAGTATCGGTCCCCAGGTGGGGCCTCGGCCGTGGCGCAGCGCCTGGCGCAGACCGGCCGCAAACGCCATCAGCAGCAGGCCACCGACCACGAAGTTCAGCACCAGCAGCCAGGCTCGATCACCGGTGCCGAGCTGACTGGCGCCGTGATGCCACAAGCTGTAGCCGGGGCGTGTGGCGCCGTCGGCCCAGAGCAGTACGGGCATGATCACGCCGGCTCCAACACCGCAGGCCAGTAGTGGTCTGGTGATGGCCACAAGAGATCCTCCTCGTTCTCCGCGACCGTGGCGGGTCGCGGGCCGACCAGACTTCCCGGCTCACCGATGTCACGCCTGAGGGCGTCTTGGTCACACGGTACACGTGTTTTAGTATTTACTGAAACAGCTGTAAACGGAAGGTCGGCTCGCCATGAACGAACAGGAACGGCTGCTGGAGTGGGTGGAGCGGGTGGCCATGTACCTGGCGCGCGATGGCGTGCCGCCGATCGCGGGGCGGGTGCTGGGGTGGCTGATGGTCTGCGACCCACCAGAGCAGACCGCCGCGCAGATCAGCGCTGCCATTGGCTCCAGCCGCGCGTCCTTGACCTCGAATCTGCGGCTGCTGTCGAGCATGGGCTTCCTCTCCTGGCGGACTCGGCCGGGTGAGCGCACCGTCTACTACCGGATGGCCGAGGAGGCGTGGTCGGCGGTGGTGCGCCAGCAGATCGCCGGGATCGCCTCGTTCCTGGACATCACCCGCGAGGGCCTGGACCTGGTCGGCTCGGACGACGACCGCGCGACGCGCATCCGCCAGGCGCACGCCACCTTCGAGTGGATGGCGAACGTCTTCGACAACGCGCCTCCCCTGCGCCCCAAGGAGAACAAGAATGAGACGTCGTGACCCGAGAGGCCATCGTGATCGGCGGGCTGCATCAGTGGTCTGGCCGCCGCTGTGGCGCTGCACCGCACCGGGGCGCCCCTGGCGGCATGCCCCGTTTGGGTGAGATGCGAAACATGCCGGAGCATTACTTCGATGATGTGAGCAACTTGCTTGCGAGATGCCGTGGTCGCTGGCCGCCGGCGTATGACATGACCGATGCACTGTGGACGGTGACGATGAGTGTGCTGTTGCCACAACCCGCGGTGCTGTTCGCCCTCTTCCAAGCAGAGGCCGGCACGGTGGCGGGTGCCCGGGAGGCGTTCCAAATGCTCATCACCGATCTGGTGGGTGTGCGGTATCCCGCTGCGAACGAGGTCGCTGGTCCAGGTGGCGGCGACTGGGGGATCGACACGTACGTCGGGCGCTTGGACGACTCGGTCGTGGTCTGGCAGTCGAAGTTCTTTCCGACCTGGGCGGGCAATGATCAACAGCAGCAAGTCCGCGACTCGTTCAAGCAGCTGATGACCAAGGCCAAGTCGGAGGGGCTTCCACGTTGACGCGTGGACACTCTGCGTGCCATGCATTCTCCCTCCCGATGAGCAGCAGTGGTTCGACCGCTGGGCGGCGCGTGAAGGCCGGAAACACGCCGTCAAGATCACCATGTGGAACGGAGTCGAACTCCGTCGCCAGCTCATGCAGCCGGACGCTGCGAACGTGTATCGCATCCACTTCACCGGCAATGGTGCACAGCCGGCCGAGCAGGTGCGCATGCTGGCCGACGTCAGCGGCCTCGGAGACGCACTCTTCGTACGTCAACTTGAGGAAGCGGGCAACGTCGAGACGGACGCTGCACGAGGCCTGTTTTTTGCGGCGGAAGCGCTGGCGCGTGATCTTGCCTCAGCGGGGAACGAAGTCGGTGTCAATGCGCTGAACGAGCTGCACCTTGATGTGCAGTCGTTGTGGGAGCAACACTTCAACGCTCGCGTTGCGGCCGCGGATGACGAGGGCCGAATGCAAGGACTCGTCGACCAGGTTCTGCTCGAGGCCGGTCAATGGTGCGATCCTGAAGGTCTCAAGCTCAGGCCGGCGCACAGCAAAGGCGTCGTGCACCGTTTGGTCGAGGACGCACGTGCTGGTTGGGTACGACATTGGCGTCACATAGCGGCCGCGCATCAAGGACCGGCGGCGAGTGACACCATTGCGGCGCAACTGGAAGCGGATCCGTCTGCTGGCCTGCGCCTGTGGGAACGCGTACAGCAAGCCGAAGACAACGCAGATCGACTTGAAGGGCACGCCAAGAGATTGCGGGCCGAGCGTCGTGAATCAGCAGCACGACCCGATCGCGCTGCCGTGATCCGTCGGCTCTCTCATCGGTTCGGTGAGGTGCTGTCAGACTTGGGCTATCCGAAGCTGAGCGATCCCAGGTTGGACAACAACCTGATGCCGCACGTGCGCGGACTTCCATACACGGCCGCGAGTAGTGGTGGTCTGGTCTTGATCAGCCTCGCCTGGTACCTCGCCATCTGGGAAGTCGCTCATGAGCAGGACGGCCGACGGCCAGGTTTGCTCATCATCGACAGTCCGCAGAAGAACCTCGGCCATTCAGCTGATCCGGACGACCCCGACTTTGCCGATACCGGTCTCGTTGAGAACTTTTACCGTCACGTCAAGCAGTGGCTCGCTGGGCCGGGAGTCGGGGCTCAGCTCGTCGTAGTTGACAACAGCCCACCAGAAGCCGTCGCAGGCGACATCGTGGTGCGGTACACACGCAGCAGAACGTTGCCTCCGTACGGTCTGATCGACGACGCGTTCGACTAAGCGGCTCATCAATCTCACGATCACGCGCGAAGGAGCTCCCGCGTGCGAGACCCCCTTCGTGTCACCGGCGTCGGCCGAGGTGAGTCAGCACGTCGACACGCTCGAGTAAGTAGTACCTCGTGTACGTGCTGAATCCGTTGGAGAACATGGCTCCACGGATATCACTGCTCCTGGTGTGCGTCTCCGCGGTCGAAGCGGAACCGCCGTCCGTGCTGTTCACCTTGGAGGTGATGTGCGTCCGTCGCGGCGTTCGGTCGCACCGTGCCCTTCGGGGCATTGACGGCCTGAGCTGCTGGCAGCCGTTACCCGTGTTGCGCCATGACTTCAACGAGCCTCGCCCGTTCTTCACCGGCACCGACTCCTGCAGCTGAGCCGGTGCGAACACGGTCGTGTGAACGTTGAGCGACGGTCATTGGGTCAGTCCGCCTCCACTCGCACCGTGCCCGCCGTCCCATCGACGGTGATGAGCTGTCCGGTCGTGATCTCGTGGGTGGCGTTGCGGACGCAGATGACTGCGGGGATGCCGTATTCGCGGGCGACGGTGGGGCCGTGCGCCACGGGGGACCCGGTCTCGGTGACCAGACCGGCCGCGGTCATGAACAGCGGTGTCCAGCCTGGATCTGTCGTCGGCGCCACCAGGATCTCACCCGGCTCGATGTGCGCGCCGGCCGGATCGCGGATGACGCGTGCCCTGCCGGTCGCTTGGCCGGCGGCTCCGGACATGCCGGTCAGCACGCCATCCTGTGCAGGCTCCGCAGGTGCTAGCGCCTCCACATCGGTTCCATCGGACAGCAGGGCACCGGGGACCGTGGGGCGCCGCAGCTCACGCTCGTACTCCGCGCGCCGCCTCGCGACCAACTCCCGATGGTCGGACCCGTCCAGCACGGCCGCGCGTGCTTCACCGAGGTCCAGGAACATGATGTCGTCGGCGTGCTCCAGCAGGTCGCGGGAGACCAGGTCGGCACCGATCAGGAGGAGCTGTTGGCGCGCCACCTGGATCGCGGGCAACCAGGCGAACTTCGCGATCTCCCGGAGGCCGGTGAGCTGGCGCGACCGGCGCATGAGGAACACCGCCAGTCGTCCGCGTATCGGCCGCTTGCCCCGCACCCGCACCGACAGGGTCTTGATCATCTCCTCCGCCTTCTGCGCGGCAGCCGCGAACCGGCGGTCGGGCGCCTGCTCGGGGGCCTCGACGCGGAGGTAGTTGGCGATCGTGGCGAACAGCGGAGCAGGGTCTTCGGCCCAGCGGGGGACACCGACGTCGATCTCGGCGGCCGCGCGCATGCCATACCTGTCCACGAAGGTAGCCATGCCGATGTCCGGGAGTTCGCCGGCGACGTACTTCGCGGCGAGCTCGTCCGGCGGCGTGTGGAGGAACAGGTCGCGGTGCTCCCGCGCGTTCACCGCGAGCCCCCACAGCGCGAGATCCATCTCGGTGGTCACGTTGTGCGGCATCCCGCCGAGGACGATGTCGAGCTCCTCCGCAGAGGCGACCCCGTTGAGCAGAGCTGCCGGGGCCGTCCCGGCGACGATGCCGGCCATCAGCGGCCAGACGATCCCCTTCATGTCCGGACTCATGACCGACTTGTGCGACTCCTCGACCACCCACCGCAGCCTCTCGGCGGCCGTGGCGGAGTCGGCCGGTGGGATCAGCGTGCGCCGGATCTCCGCGACACCGCGGTACGCCCTCGCCCGAGCGGTGGCCGGGCGGGCCAGGCTCGACACGAACCCGGCGAGCGCTCTCGGCAACAGCCGTGACGTCATCTTGAGCGCGGTCGCGAGACGGAACGGCAGGCCGCGGTGTGGAGCGAACCTCGGATCGTCCATCACGCGCACGACGGCACTGCGCACCCGCGGCCCGTAGACCTCCAGCGATGTCGGCAGCTGCTTGCGCATGGCCTTGCTGCGGATGAGATGGGTCAGGTCGAAGTAAAGCCGTCCGCCGATGGGGACCAGCCGGGGCAACGGGTCGTGCGGGTCGACTTCGGCCCCCACGGACTTGAACCACATGGCCGATCCCACTTTGAGCAACGACACCCCCATCGGCGTGCACGGCCGAAGCATGCCCTGGATGTGACCGAACTCCAGGTAGAGCCGGGTCTCGCCGGTGTCGGGCGGCTGCGGGAACAGGGTGGTGATCGGCCGGGACTGGAGCAGCCACAGCGTGCCGTCGGCATCGATCGCCCACTCGACGTCCTGCGGCGAACCGAAATGCCTCTGCAACCGCAGGCCGGCATCCCACAGCTGTTCGAGCTGGTATTGGTCGAGGCACCCGTCGCGATTCGGCACGGCCGGCGTGTGCTGATTCAGAACGTAGTGGTCCGGAACGACTGTGCCCTCGACGATGGCGGTGCCCAGGCCGGGCGCGGCATCGACGACCATTTCAGTGCGGCAGCCGGTGATCGGGTTGGCGGTGAACATGACACCGGCGACGGCCGGGTCGATCATGCGTTGAACCACCACGGCCATGGCGGCGTCGTCGATGCCTGCGGCAGCGCGGTAGGCGACGGCGCGTGCGGAGTGAAGGGAGTCCCAGCATCTGCGGACCGCTTCGATGAGTGGGTCGGCGCCTTCGACGTTGAGGTAGGTGTCCTGCTGGCCGGCGAAGCTCGCGTCCGGCAAGTCCTCGGCGGTGGCGCTGGAGCGAACCGCCACCCGCCCGCCACCGAGCCGCTCGTACGCATCGATCAGCTCGTTCTCCGGGAGATCTCGCGACTTGTAGGACTCGACGGTCAGACAGAATCCGTCCGGGACGCGCTCGCCGACCCTGATCATCTCACCGAGCCCGGCAGCCTTGCCACCCACCAGATCGATCATGGAAGAGCTGATCTCGGACAGAAGGACCAGTTTCATCTCGTACCCTCCCCGCAGCCTTCATCACCCATCCCCACCAAGGATCCTCTCGCGGAACCGCTGGACACGTCGCTCATCCACCTGGCTGCCTGAGCAGCGGTCTCCATGCCGATCGGCGTCCCGCCGGTCACCGCCAGGACCGCGGCCCTGAGTCCGAATGTGAGGAAGAGGCGCAGCCCGTCTTCGACGAGATGGGTGTTCGAGGCTGTGGGGTGTCAAAGGTCGGCCACATGGATCTGAGCTGCCGTTAGGCGGCAAGTTCGTACTCGTTGATCAGGCCGCCGAGGGCTGCTCGGCGACGTGTCGACGTGCAGCCCGGCTTTGTTGTCGGGTGGTCTGGTCGTGGTGGTGTGAGTTGCCGTGCCTGGTGGGGCCGGCGGTGGTCGTAGTGGGACACCTAGCGTCCAGCACCGTGTTCAGGTGACGCTCGTTGATGACGAGCAGTCGGTCGGTGAACTCGCGTCTGATGGTGCCGACGAATCGTTCGGCGTAGCAGTTGGCTCGCGGGCACCGTGGCGGGATCTTCACGACGTCGATGCCGGCGTCGGCCAGGACCGCGTCGAATGAAGCGGTGAACTGTCCGGCCTGGTCACGGATCAGGAACCGCTCTGATGCTTGAGTTCGTGTCTCTGGTGTCCAGCCCGTCCAGGCGAGCGGCGTGATCGCACAGCTCGTCGGTGAACACGCTGAGTGGGAGGTTGCGATGGCGCGCAGCCTGGACGGTCACGAGCTTGAACGCCAGCGCCAATTCCCGCATCACTGATCGGCGTAGGCCTCGTCACGTGGTGGTAGGTCAGGCCGCGCGGTGGCCGTCAACCGATGCGGGATGCCCAGTCGCGTGGCGATCTGATCGTGAATGGGCGTGCCGATCAACGGCTCCACGATGCGCTGCGAAGCCGTCGCGTGTGGCACCGAGCCTTGGGCGGAGGGCTGACCCTTCTCCACGGCGATCTCCTCTACCAGCGCAGCGACGACCCGCCGGAGCCTAGACGGTGCAATCGGCACGACCGCGTGGTCGCACCGGCTGTCACCCGGTGGTTGCGCACTTTCACACTGATCGGTAGTGCGCACACTGCGTGGGCTTCCGCTGATTCACTCCGGACGTCGCGGTAGCCGAGTGGGCACTTCGCCGGACACTTGCCCCCGCGGGTGCCAGCACATCCACCACGCACGTCCAGGAACTTGCCGCTGCGCAGGTGCAGGTCGTCTGGCGGCATCGACCTTGGCTTGGGGTGATTGGCCACAGTGGACCGTCATCGCCTTCGAACCCTGAGGCCTGTTCAGCCGATCTGCGCGCGGACCGTCGACACCGCGTCCGGCAGGGTCGCATGGGGCCGCAACACGCGGTCTGCCCCGGCAAGCCGCAGCGGCCTGAGCACTGCTCGGTTCGCCGCAGTCGTCGCGAACGGGACGCCCTGCTGCTCGGCGTATTCCTGAGCGTCGAGCAGCAGGGTGATGCCGATCGAGCCCAGAAACGTGACGGTCTGCAGGTCCACGACAACGGCATGGGGGCGTCGGGTCACCAGACCGATCAGCTCGTTCGCGATCGGATTGATCGTGGCAAGGTCGACCTCCCCGGAAACGTTCACCACCAACACGCTTTCGTGGTGGTGCGTGCGTAACACGCAGTCGCCAGGCTTGCTGCTCAAAGGCGCGCTCATCATGGCACCCCGTTCCGCCGGATCCCCTCCTCCATGTGCAACGATCGCGATCTCGTTTGGATACGAGAATGAGCGTGACTCTCATACGTCAACGCCACGGCACTGAAACGGGTGTACGTGTTCTTCGTGATGGAGGTCGCCACCCGCAACGTCCACATCCTCGGCACCACCAACCCCGACGGACCCTGGACCACCCAGCAAACCCGCAACCTGCTCATGGACCTCGACACCCGAGCCGACGACTTCCGGTTCCTTGTCCCGTGACGGGGCCGGCCAGTTCGCCGCTTCATTCGACGCGGTCCTGGGCGACGCCGGCATCGACGTCGTGAACTTCAATAGCTGATCTACAAACCGTCCGTGCGTCCACTCATGGCGATTTGAGTGTGTTTGCAGGAGCGGTGAGATACTGCCGAGGGCATGAGACGGAGGCACCTCATGTCTTCCTTTAGTCAGGTATCCGGCGATCACGGTTGTTGATAGGTACCTGAGGTTCCCCCGAGAACTCGGAGGGTTGATTACCTGGCTCCGGTTGGGGACGCCGGGATGATAGATGGCTCGAGTTGATCGGCGTGCCAGGCGGCCTCGTACTCGTCGGGACTGAGCC
>NZ_JAAMPJ010000023.1 GCF_011067745.1 Lentzea alba | reverse complement strand
CACCGCTGCAGCGTCTCCCGCTCCTGCTCGGTCAACGTCACCACAGCAGGAGGACGTCCAATCCGCGCCATCAACCCACACTAGACTTACCTGGCGGATTTCCGGCGCACGACACTAGTGGCGTGGCTCGCAACGTTGCCGGGGGAATTCGCGCTCAGACGGGCGCATCACGGTGCCGCCCCCACTTCCTCATCCTGGTTGGCTGTGGGAGTGGGGGCGGTGCCGTGAGGCGTCCTGCTGAGCGTGAATTACCTCGCCAACGTTGCGTGACGCGCCACTAGGCAGGACCGAACACGGACGACAGCTGGACGCGCCGGCAGATCCCGACCTTGCGGTACACGCGGGTCAGGTGCAGCTCGACGGCGCGCTGGGTGACGCTGAACCGCGTCGCGATCGCCCGGTTCGTCTCCCCCACCAGCACCAGCCGCACGATGCGCGCCTCGTGCGCCGTCAGCTTTCCCCACGCCGCCCCGCGCACCGGCTGGTACGGCTCCTCCAGCGCGGCCCTCACCTCGCCGAGCAGGTCCACCGCCCCGGCCCGTTCGGCGTCGGCCAGCGCGGCTCGTGGCGCACCGAGTGCGAGGTGCATGCGCGCCCGGTGGCGCAGCAACGGCGTGCACACCCACGCCGGCGGCAACGCGCCCGTGTAACCCAAGCGCACCAACATCTCCCGCGCTTCGCCGGCACGACCGCCGTCCACACAGGACGCGACGAACGCCGCCGCACCCAACGCCACACAGCCTCTCGCCGGTGACGTTTGGGCGAGATCGCGCATGAGCCGGGAGACCTCCACGTGGTCGCCGCGAACCCGGTGCGCCCACATCTCCAGCGCCACCAGCCAGTCGTTCTCCGCGCCGACCAGCCGGGCACGCAGCCGTGGCGCGAAGGCCAGCACCGCGACAGATTCGGCGTGCACAAGCCCCAGACCAGCGAGAACCAGCGCGGGCACCAGCCGCGGCCCGCTCTGGGGAAGATCGCGGAGCGCCTGCTCGGGGTCCGCCGGCAGCTCCGGTGCGCCCAGGCCGTCCAGGACGTCCTCGTCGCACTGCCAGTCCACCGCCACCGCGGCGAGCCAGTCCAGCGCGTCGCCCTCGACAGAAAGCCGTTGCCGCGCAAGCTCATCCGCCCGTGGCGCGATCCCGCACCGCAGGTGGAGCTCGGCCATCCCGATCGCCACTCGCGCGGCGGTCTGCCCGTCCATCGGCTCACGCAGAGCCGCGCGCAGACACTTCGCGGCGCGCGCGGGCCGTCCAGCTGCCCGATGCAGTCGCGCCGCGCTGTGCAGCATCGGAGCGACCCAGTGCGCACCAACGGGTTCGGCGCACGCCACCACGTGCTCGGCAACGGCGGTCGGCGGATCACATCGCCGTTGCATGACGTCCGAAGCCTTGCGGTGCAAACGCTCACGTACCTCCGGCGCCATTTCGTGCCGGATCGCGCAACTCAACGCCGGTGACTGGATCCGCATCGGATCGGCAACGGCGAGACGTGCGTCAACGAGCCGTTCGAACGCGGCGAGCGTCTGGTACGACCCCATCCCCGCGACCTCGCAGAGCAGGTCGAGCGGGGCAGTCTCCAGAACCGCGAGCGCACGGGCGACGGCCACCGCGTCGGCGTCCAGCACCTGACAGTGCCGCCGCACGGCCCGCAACAGCCGCGGCAACCGCAACCCGGGCAGCTTGTCGCACGAGGAGAGGTCCGGCACGAGCTCCAGCACGTCGCTCACCACACCGGGCGCACCCCCGCTGAACCGCAGGCACGACGCGATCAGTTCGGGCGAGGCCTCGACCTCGAACCGCCGCCGGACCAACTCGGCCACCGCCTCGGCATCGATCGGCCGCAACGGCACCCGCACCGCGTCCACCAGCGCGAACGTGTCCGGATCGAGGTCACCCCCGGCCACCACGACACCGGGAAACCGCGACAACCGCTCGGCCTCCTCAGCGCACAACCGCTCGACGTCGTCCACCACGAGCACCGTGTGCCGGTCGACCTCCGCCAACGCCCGCAACCCGCGCACCGGGCGCAACCCGCTGCGCACCGCGATCGACGACGCGACCGACAACAACGCGCTCTTGCCCATCCCGGTCGCGCCGTGGACCACGCACGACCGCGCACCACCGAGCGCGTCTGTCAAGACGGCGATCTCCCGCTCACGACCGACGAGAAGGCCACCCGCCTGGCGCACGACGGTGCCGACGAGGCCGGGACGGAGCGGGGCAACCATGCCATCCAGCAAATCGTCAACGGCCAGGAAGGACCATGCAGAAGCACCGGCAGAAGTGTGCAGGTCTGCCCGTTCGCACAGCTGAACCTGAAAATTGTTCGGCCGATCAATTGGTAATGGGAACACTTGACCCTGAACCAATTCGACTCCCGATCCGTGAACTGAAGTACACAGGCGAACACTTCAGGGAGTTCCGATGCGGGTCGCGTCACGCACCGTCTTCGACTTCGTCCGGCCGAGCGGCACCACGGCCCCGGTGGAGACGGAACTGATCTACCAGGCCGACGACCCGTTCGCGGTGACGATGAAGTTCCACGCGGGCGGCTCGGTGGCCACCTGGGTGATGGGCAGGGACCTGCTCGCCGAGGGCATGACCGAAGTGGCGGGCGACGGCGACGTGCGGTTGAGCCCGCACGGCCGTGCGTTGGTGCTCGAACTCGTCTCCGACCGGCACATCACGGTGTTCCGGCTGACGAGAAACACGCTGCGGAAGTTCCTCGAGGCCACCTATCGGCTCGTGCCGCCCGGTACCGAACACTTCGACGCCGACGCGTTCCTCAGCACGGTCCTACGCTGACAAATCGATTCCCAGTGCGCCGGCGACGTCGTGCTGCAGCTTGGTCATGCCCGGCGACTCGTAGCGCTCGGACTCGGCCAGCGCGCGCACGCGATGCCGGATCGCCGCGTCCTGGTCGCCCATGCGGTCGCAGAGCCCGGCGAGCTCCATCAACACGGACACCTTGACCTCCGGGTCCGACAGGGCCTCCACCGCCCCGGTCAGCTGTTCGCGCGCCTCAGCGAGCCGGTCGGCGGAGAGCAGCGTCCGGCCGCGGGTGAGCCTGGCCATCGAGCGCAGGTTCGCGGCGCCCTGCCCGACCAGCTCCTCGGCCTCGGCCGCCACGTCGAGCGCCTCGTCGTGGTCACCTGCGGCGACCAACGCGTCCGCCAGGCGCAGCAGCAGCTGCGCGGCGTTCTCCAGCGCCACGCCGCGTTGAGCGTCACGCAACGTGCGTTCCGCGGCGACGCACGCCCGATGTGTCCCCACGGCCTCGGTGAGGCGCCCCAGCCGTTGCAGCAGGACACCGCTGTACGACAGCGAGATCACTTCATACATGGGCTCGCCGGCCTCGCGGAACAGCTCCGCGGCGCGCCGGGAGTGAGCCACGCCTTCCTCGTGGTCGCCGGTGCGGGTCACGATGCCTGCCCGGTAGTAGTGCGCCCACGCCGTCTCGATCAGCGAGCCGCACTCTTCCGCGACCCGCAACGCCTCCTCGTGCCATCTCATGGCCAGCGGGATGTTCGTGTGGCGAGCCATGTACACCCAGCACACGAAGTTGAGCTGCTGGGCCTGCTGCTCGCGCTCCCCCAGTTCCCGCGCCGCGTTCACGCCGGCGGTGTAGACCTCCCGCCACAGGTCGCCCGGCCCGCGGTGGTCGGAGTACCAGTGCATCGAACGTGCCAGCGAGAGCACCTGCTCGTGGGCGCCGTCGTCGACGGCTTCCCGGAACGCGCCACGCCAGTTCGCGAGCTCGGCGGACAGCCAGCGATCCGCGCTCGCGAGGTCCGACGCGCCCTTGTCGTCGGGGAGGAACGCCGACGCTGCCCGCATCGCGGTGGTGAGCAGCCAATCGCGCGTACGCAGGCGGTGTGTGTGGAGGTCGGACTCCTCGCTGTGCAAGCGTTCGCGCGCATAGTCGCGGATCAGGTCGTGGAACGAGTACCGGCCAGGGACATCCGGACGGAGGAGGCTCGCGTCGACGAGTTCCTCCAGCACCATCTCCGCGTCGTCGACTGAGACGTCCGCGGCGACAGCGGCAAGCTCGACGGAGGTGTCCGGGCCGTGGATCAGCGCGAGCCTGCGGAAGATCACCGCCGTTTCGGGGGCGAGAAGCCGGTACGACAGTTCGAACGCCGTGCGGATCTGGACGTCCCCGGTCGCGAGCACGTCGAGGCGTTCCCGTTCGTCGGAGAGCTGGTCGGCGAGGTGGCCCAGCGACCAGGTGGTGCGGCCGGTCAGCCGGTGGCCGGCGATGGCGAGGGCCAGCGGAACACCGCCGCACAACCCCGCGACCAGGTCCGCGGCCCGCAGATCCTGCTTGATGCGGTCGGCTCCCGCGGTCGCGGCGAGCAGCGCGACGGCGCCGTCGTGGCGCAACGGGCCGAGGTCGAGGCGGTACTTGCTGTCCAGGCCCGCCAGCACGTTGCGGCTGGTCACCAGCACGAGCGAACCGGGGCTGGCGGCGAGCAACGGCCGGATCTGGGCCTCGTTCGCCGCGTTGTCGAGCACCAGCAGCACGGTCCGTTCGCGCAGCATCGACCGGTAGAGACGCAGGCGGTCGCTTGGGTCAGACGGCATCCGTGCGTCCGGAACGCCGAACGTGCGCAACAGCCGTGCGATCGCGCGTTCCGCCGACAGCGGTGTGGCGTCCATGCCGCGCAGGTCGAGGTGAAGGCTGCCGTCGGTGAACTGGTCGGCGAACCGGTGCGCGGCGTCCACCGCGAGAGAGGTCTTGCCCACGCCCGGAGGTCCGTGCACGACGACAACGTCCAAGACCGACGACGCGGTCGCACGGCAGACGTGTTCGGCGAGCTGCTGTTGTTCCGGCTCACGGCCGATGAGAGTGTCGACCGGCGGTGGCGCGCAGTCGATGCGTTCGGGACGTGGCTGCACCGCTTCGGAGGACCGGGCGAGCGCGACGAACTCGGCGGCCTCGGTGCCGTCCAGCCCGAGCCCTGCCACCAGCAGGCCGACGGTCTGCGCCTGCGGGGTCTGCACCCGGCCGCGCTCGAGGTCGCTCAGCGTGCGCACGCCCAGGCCGGTCCGCACGGCCAGGTCCTCCTGGGTGAGCGTCGCCCGGCGCCGGTAGAAGCGCAGGAACTCGCCGAACGTGGTCGCGCGCACCGGATCACCCTGGCAGATGATGTTGAAACGCGCTCACGCGAGACTGTCGGCGAACGCCCTGACCAGGCCGTGGAGTGAGTAGCCCGCGTCGTCGGCGTCGAGCAGGCCGACGTCGGCGAGGTCCTCCAGCGCCCGTTGCGCCTCGATCACGCCGATGCCCGCGAGTTCGGCGGCCAGTTCGGGGGTGACGCGGGTGCCGGCGAGCCGTCCGAGCCGGCGGAACACCAGCCGCGCGGTCTCCGGCAGGTGCGCGAGCGACACCTCGAACGCGCCCCGCACGTCGAGGTCGCCCGCGGTGAGCGCGGCCAGGCGGCGTTCCTCGATCAGCTCCACCAGGTGCCGCACCGGCCAGCGCGGCCGGCTGGCGAGCCGGTTGCCGGCGATCCGCACCGCGAGCGGCGACATCCCGCACAGCCGGACGAGTTCCCGCGCGGTCTGCGGGTCCGCGTCGACGCGCTGCGGCCCGATGATCGACGCGAGCAGTTCCACCGCTGCTTCTTCAGTGAGACCGCCGAGCCTGATCCGTGTGCACGCGTTGAGCCTGCGCCGGGACGTCACGATCGTGAGGCAACCCGGTTCGTCAGCCGCAAGCGTGCGCACCTCCTCCTCTGTGCTCACGCCATCGAGCACGAGCAGAAGCCGTTTTCCCGCGAGCAACGACCGGTAGAGCCTTGTCTGGCCGTTCGCGTCCTCTGGCACGTGCTCAGCGGAAATGCCGAGATCCCTGAGCAACCGTTCGAGCGGTGCGTCGCTTTCCACCTCGATGAACAGCTGTCCGTCCGGAAACCGGCTCTCCAGCAAATGGGCGGCTTTCACCGCGAGGCTCGTCTTGCCCGTTCCGGCGGCGCCGTGCACGACCACGAGCCGATCGTGCGTGGTGGTGATGGTGGTGAGCTCCGCGTCTCTGCCGACGAGGTCCGCGACGTACGGCGGCAACGACCAGACCGGGTGCCGCGGCGCCTTCCGGGCAAGCCCGCGCAGCTCCTCGCGGCTCTGCTCGTCGAGGCCGAGCGCGTCGAGCAGTGCCTCGGTGGTCCGGCGCTGGGGCGAGCGAGCACGGCCGCGTTCCATGTCGCTGATGGCGCGGACGCTGACGCCGGACCGCTCGCTGAGCTCTTCCTGGCTGAGCCCCGCGCTCTTGCGGTGGTGCAGGAGCATCGCGCCGAACGTCATACCCACGGAAGCTAGTGGCTCATGCTCATCATCATCTGTGCGCACACGCGAGAGAGGTGACGCCGCATCACGATCGACGCTTTGGCCGCGTCGCCGTCCGCGATCGCTTTGACGAGTTCGTCGTGGTCGTCCATCGACGCGTGCTGATGCGGCGGGTCGTCCGCCAGCGCACTGCGGAGAAGAACAACTCGCTGCTGCACGAGCCGCACCTGCTCGGCGATGCGCGGGCTCCGTGCCGCCTCGATCAACGTCTGGTGGAACGCGAGATCCAGCCGGTACGGGAACGGCTGCCCGGTCTTGTAGTCGCGCCGGCTCGCCGCGCACACCTCGTGCAGTCGCACCAGGTCCATGTCGGTCCGCCGGGACGCCGCCAGTTCCGCGGCGGCGCATTCGAGGGCGGTGCGCAGTTCGAACAGGGCCTTGACCTCGTCCGCGTCGGCGTCCGGCACGAACGCGCCCCGGTGCGGCACCAGCGTCAGCAGCCCCTCGGAGGCCAGGTGCCGGATCGCCTCGCGCAGCGGACCGCGGCTGATGCCGAGCTTCTGCGCCACCTCGACCTCGTTGACCCGGGAGCCCGGAGGGATCTCCCCGGTGAGCACCTGCTCGCGCAGAACGTCCACGGCCTGCCCGGCCAGGCTGAGGTGCAGCGGGGTCGGAGGTGTCACCTTCGTCTCCTGATCTGGACGGCACCGGCCGTCTCCTGGTTACATTAGCCGAGTTGTCAACTGTCGACAGTTGGCAGTTTCCTTGACTGCAGGAGGGGTGACATGGGACACGAGGTCGTGGCAGAGGTCTGGCGGGGCGACTTCCTGGAGTCGGTGCACCACGGCACCGTCGTCGCCACGGACGTGTCGGGCACCCCCGTGCTGTCTCTCGGCCGCCCGGACGACGTGGCGTTCCCGCGCTCGTCGAACAAGCCGCTCCAGGCCCTCGCGATGCTGCGCTGTGGTGTTTCCAAGGGCCTGGACCTCGACGGCAAGTTGCTCGCCCTGGCCTGCGCCTCTCACTCGGGCGAGGACTTCCACGTCGCCAGCGCGCTGGAGATCCTCGCCGGTGCGGGCCTGTCCGAGGACGCCCTGCAGTGCACCCCGGACCTCCCGCTCGGCGAGGAGGCCCGCGCCCAGCACCTGGCCCGCGGCCTGTCCCCCGCCCCGAAGTACATGAACTGCTCCGGCAAGCACGCCGCCATGCTCGCCACCTGCGTCGCCAACGGCTGGTCCACGGACGACTACCTGGACCCGACCCACCCGCTGCAGGTCGCGACCCGCGCGACCATCGAGGACGTCGCCGGCGAGCCCGTCGCCCAGGTCGGCGTCGACGGCTGTGGTGCCCCGATCTTCGCCATCAGCCTCACGGGCCTGGCGCGCGCGTTCGGCCGTCTGGCCGCCGCGCCCGCCGGAACCCTCGAACACCGCGTCGCCGCCGCGATGAACGCCTATCCGGAGTGGGTCGGCGGCACCGGGCGTGACGTCACCGTGCTGATGAACACCCTGCCCGGCGTCATCGCCAAGGACGGCGCCGAGGGCGTCTACGCGGTCGGCCTGCCCACCGGCGAGGGGGTCGCGCTGAAGATCGCCGACGGCTCGTCCCGTGCCCGCGCGGTCGTCATGATCGCGGTGCTCAAGCGGCTCGGCGTGGACGTCGGCAAGGTCGAGGACCTCGCCACGGTGCCGGTGCTCGGTCACGGACGCGCGGTGGGCGCCGTCAGGCCCGCGCTCGCCCTCGCGGGCTGAACTGCACGCGGTTGACGAGGCGTTGATCGCATGTTGACGGGTCCACCTGTGTACCGACCCGTCAACATGTTGATTCCAGTCAACATGCGAATCAACGTCGACACGTCAGCGTCAACCTCGCGTCAACCTCGCGTCACTGGCGCTGGTGCCGCTTGACCACCACACAGGCGTGAACACGAGCATGCCTGGATCCCACTCCCCTGGCACTAAACTGGTGGTCATGGGCGATTCGAAGGACGAGAGCGAGAAGTTCCAGGAGGAACTGATCGGCCTCGACCCCCAAGACCCCGAGACGAAGGCGTTCGCCGCGCATCTCGACAAGATGAAGCGGCAACGCCCCGGCTACACCGTCGAGGGGTACCTGGAGGGCGTGCAGGACTTCGCCGACTCGGCGAACCGCACGAGCGGGCACCAGCGGCTCGTGGCCGTCATCGTCGTCGGCCTGATCCTGCTCGGCGTCCTCCTCACGATCTGGTTCGCGCTGGGCGACATCCTCGCCATCATCTTCTGACTCCAAACGAGAAACGCTGTTCTTAACGAGCCCTTACGACCGCGTGAGCCGGGCCGCCACCGGGAAGCCCGGCGACGGTGGCCACGTTATAAAGGGACATGGAACCTGTTGTCGGCGCCACCCCGAAAGTCGTGCGTTCCGAAGAGGAATGGCGCGCCCAGCTCAACCCCGCCGAGTACGCGGTGCTGCGCCAGGCCGGCACCGAGCGTCCGTGGACCGGCGAGTACACCGAGACCAAGACCGAGGGCGTCTACGAGTGCCGCGCGTGCGGAGCCGAACTGTTCCGCAGCGACCACAAGTTCGACTCGCACTGCGGCTGGCCGTCGTTCTTCTCGCCCCTGGCCGGTGACAAGGTGCTCCTGCGCGAGGACCGCGCGCTCGGCATGACCCGCGTCGAGGTGCTCTGCGCCACGTGCCACAGCCACCTCGGGCATGTTTTCGAAGGTGAGGGGTATCCGACCCCGACGGACCAGCGGTACTGCATCAACTCCGTCTCCTTGAAACTCGTTCCGTCCGAATAGGAGACTGAGCCGAGTCCGGTCGCATGAACCGGACCGACCTGGGAGGCGCAATGAACTTCTCGATCGCCCTGCGGGGTACGGACGGCGAGGGCTCCGGCGGAGTCGACGGCGGCTCGTCCAGCTAGTGCCGTGTCTCGCAACACGGATCATTGACAGAAACCGGACAACCCTAAGGCTTCGTCAACAAGCCTTGTGAGCATGTGGCCCGGACCACACCATGGACGCCACCGAAGCACTTTCGGGGCAGTCAGGGGGTGGGTCGCATGCAGAGACCTTGGGGATTGTCCGGACCTGAGTTCCTTCAGTACTACTGGATCGGACTGGCACTGGCGGTGCTGGTCGCGATCGTCGTTCGGGTACGCGTGCGGGCTGGTCACAGCAACCAGCCCGTGCGCTCCCTGGACATGGACGAGCTCGCCTATCTCGCGGGCGGTCCGAGGCGAGTGGTCGAGACGGCCATCGCGCGGTTGCTCACCTCGGGTGAGCTTCGCACTTCACGGCGTGGCACCGTGCAGGCCACGACCAGCACACAGTCGCTCAACGCGGTGGACCGTGCCATCATCACCGACGCCCAGCGCTACACCAACCGCACCGTCAACCTGATGATCCCGGCCATGTCCAGGGACGACGTGGTGCTGGCGATCGGCCGGCGCCTCGAGGACATGGGGCTCGTCGTCAACCCGGCGGTCGCGAAAAGCGCGCTGCGCAAGGGATCCATCGCGCTGTGGGTGCTGCTCGCGATCGGTGCCGCCCGCTGGCTCAACGGGATCACGATCGACGCGCCGATCGGCTGGCTGACGTTGCAGCTCGTCCTCACCGGTGTGCTGATCTTCGTCCTCACGCGACGCGGCAAGCACGTGCGCACCAGCAAGGGCAACAGCGTCCTGGCCGCGGCCCGCACCACGAGCAGCCGCGGGGCGGTGACCTCCGACGAGTCCCTGTACGCGGGGGCGGCGGGACTGGTTCTGTTCGGCGGTTTGGCCGTCTACCCGGATCTGGCGGTGCGCAGCTCACTGCTCGCCTCCTCGGGCAGCGGCAGCGGTTACACCGGCTACACGGACAGCGGCGGCAGCCACAGTTCGTGTTCGAGCAGTTCTTCTTCGTGTTCGAGCGGAAGCAGTTGCGGCGGGGGCGGCGGCTGCGGCGGGGGCGGGGGCGGCTGATCCGTTGTTCGGGCCGATTCAGGTAACACCAGGAACCTGGGGGTAGATCTCACGTCGAAGATGCACTGGCACCGGTGAAGGGGAGTGCTGATGTCCAAATCTTCGACACCGCACCAGACGGTCTGGTCCGCGGAAGGGATCGGGTTCCTGGCAGGGGGACCGGGCAGGGCGGCGGAAGCCGTGCTCGCCCGGCTGATGGACGGCGGTCTCGTGCGGGTCTCCCGCGAGGGGGTCGTGACCGCCGTCCATCAGAACGGTCACGGAGCGACGACAGCGCTGGAGGCGTACGTCCTCGCCGGGTTGCACGGCACCTCTCGTCCGATCCACCAGGTCGTGCAGGTGGCGATGCGCAGCAACGAGATGGCCGCGTTGCACCACAGCCTGATCGCCTGCTCGATGGTGCGCCGTCCGAGCGGCAACAGCAGGAAAGGGTTCCGGTTCCTGTTGTTCCTGCTGGCCGTCGCGTCCTTCCCCGCCGCGCTCGTGCTCGACGTGAGGCTGCTCGTGCTGACGGCGATCCTGCTGTTCCTCGCCGTGGTGGTGCTGCGGAACAAGGGCCGGCTCACGTCGAACGGCAAGACCGTGCTGCGGTACGCCTTGCGGAACCCGCGCAGCGGTGCGAACCAGGTGGCGTTGTTCGGTCTGCGCAGAGGCAAGCACACGCAAAGGTCCACTTCACACGGTGGCGGATGCGGTGCCAGTTGCAGCAGCTCGTACGACTGGAGCCACCACAACTGCGGCGGCTCGTCGAGCTGTTCCAGCACGAGCAGCTGTTCGTCCAGCAGCTGCAACAGTTCGAGCAGCTGCAGCAGTTCTAGTAGTTGCTCCAGTAGCAGCAGTTCCAGCAGCAGCTGCAGCAGTTCCAGCAGTTAAGGGGGATCCCATGGTCACACCGATGACCTCACAAACCACGCAGTTGTCCGCGGAACAGGTCGGCTACCTGACCGCGGGTCCTGGCCGGGCCGCCGAGGCCGCGCTGGCCCGGCTGATCGACGCGGGCCTCGTGCGGGTCTCGCGCGACGGCCTCGTGACGGCGGTGCACAGCAACAACCACGGCGCCACCACGTCGGTCGAGGCGCGGATCCTGAGCTACTCGCGCACCGCCGTCCGGTTCGACACGATCGTGCAGTCCACCGCGAACAGCACGGAGATGGCGCAGCTGCACCGGCACCTGCTCGACCGGAGGCTGATGCAACGTCCCCGCCGCCGTCACGAGGCGTGGTGGTTCTCCCTCGCGATCGCGGGAGGGCTGGTCGTGCTCGGTTTCTCGACGCCGGCGTTCTTCGTCGGTGTGCCGATCGCCCTGCTGTTCTTCGCCTGGCAACGCGGCCGGGGCCCGGTCACCAAGGCGGGCAAGGAGGTGCTGCGGCCGGTGAGCGCGAGTGACCGGGTGTACGCGGTGGCGCTGTACGGCTTCTGCGGCAAGGTCGGCGGGCACCGGGTCGGCGACCTCTTCGAGCTCTCGCAGAGCGTGGTCAAGATGATCCCGCTCAAGCGGCAGCGCGCCAGGAAGTCCTCTTCGGACGGTGGCGGATGCGGTTCGGCGTCGAGCTGCAGCAGTTGCGGCAGCGGATGTGGTAGCAGTAGCAGCAGTTGTTCGTCGTCGAGCAGCAGCTGTTCGTCGAGTGGCAGCAGCTGTGGTGGTGGCGGAGGCTGCGGCGGTGGCGGAGGAGGCGACTGATGGCGGGAATCACGGACCTGGGTGTCGGCATCGGCTGGCGCTCGGAGATCGACCTGACCGTGGAACGGCTGCCCGGCGTCGACTTCGTCGAGGTCGTCGCCGAGAACCTCCACATCGGACACCTGCCGGAGTCGGTGACGCTGTTGCTGGAACGCGGCATCCCCGTGCTGCCCCACGCCGTGTCGCTGTCGCTGGGCGGCGCGGACGAGGTCGATCTCAAGCGGGTTCAGCACCTGGGTGAGATCGCCGAGGCGGTCGGCGCGCCGATGGTGAGCGACCACGTGTGCTTCGTGCGGGCGGGCGGGCTCGACTCCGGCCACCTGATGCCGGTGCCGCGCACCAAGGACGCGCTCGACGTGCTCGTCGCGAACGTCCGGCTGGCCCAGCGGAACCTGCCCGTGCCGCTCGCGCTGGAGAACGTCGCCGCGCTGCTGGAGTGGCCGGACGGCGAGCTGTCCGAGGGGCAGTTCCTCGCCGAGCTCGTCGAGCGCACGGACTGCTGGCTGCTCGTCGACGTCGCGAACCTGTACGCGAACGCCCGCAACATCGGCACGGACCCGGAACGGTTCCTCGACGAGATCCCGTTGGAGCGCCTGGCCTACGTGCACGTGGCCGGCGGCGAACAGCACGGCGACGTCTACCACGACACGCACGCCCACGCGGTGCTGCCGGAAGTGCTCGGCGTTCTCGACGAACTGTGCTCGCGCGTGCGGCCACCCGGCGTTCTGCTGGAGCGCGACGACAACTACCCGTCCGACACCGAAATCGCGTCCGAACTGGCCGCGATCCGCGCCGTCGTGGACAAACACCGTGGCTGAAATGATCGAGGGAAATGACCTTTCGGCCGCACGCAAAAGGCTTGCCGCCCAGCAGGCCGAACTGCTAAACGCTTTGCTCGCAAAAGGACCTGTTCCGACGGGATTCGACGAACAACGCATCGCCGTCGAACGGCGCGCGTTGCTGTCGAAACGCCGGGGCATCGCGCGGATGCTGGGGCCCGCGGTCGCCGACGAGCTCGGCGACCGGTTTCGGCCGCTCTTCGACGCCTACGCCGTGGAAAATCCACGTCGCGCGGGCTCCCGTGCGCGCGAGGACGCCGCCGCGTTCGCCGAATGGTGCCGTGCTTCCGGCGAACTGTCAGTGAATCGCAAGGCACGCTGGAAGTTCTGGCAATCGAACTGACGGGCGAACATTTCCCCACCAAGAATCCCCCATTCAGCCCTGTGTGACCCCCGCCACCATCGATACGTTCGAAAGCGTCGGGGGACCTTTTCGCATTGCCTTCGCTTTGCCGCGGAAGGCCTTCCGGCCTGCGCGGACCACAGCGCGCAGAAATTCGAACCATGAGGGGATTCGAATGCGCGGAAAATCCAAAGTGCTGGGCGCGGCGTTCACCGCGCTCGCACTGACGGCGATGCCGGCGGTCGCCACCGCCGCACCACAGGGCAGTACACCCCAGGACAGGGCACCGCAGAAGACGATCGACGAGGTCACGCTCGTCACCGGCGACAAGGTGCTGCTGGGGCAGGGACAGCAGATCGTCGCGATCCAGCCCGGCGAGGGCCGCCAGGGCATGAAGTTCAAGACGCACCGGAGTGCCGACGGGCACACCACGGTCGTCCCCAAGGACGCGTTCGGGCCCCTGGCGGCGGGCCGGCTCGATCGCAGGCTCTTCGACGTCACCACGTTGCTGGAGTTCGGTTACCGCGACCGGATGCCGTTGATCGTGGACGGCCGGGCCAGACTCGCGGCGCGCTCCTCCAACGACTGGAGCGCTCTCAAGGCCGAGGCGGACTCCGGTGACAAGGTCTGGCTGGACGGCATCCGCAAGCCGAGCCTGGACAAGTCGGTCGCCCAGATCGGCGCACCGGCCGCCCACCAGAAGGGCATCACCGGCAAGGGCGTGAAGGTCGCGATCGTCGACACCGGTGTCGACGAGAAGCACCCCGACCTCGTGGGTCAGCAGATCGCGGAGAAGAACTTCACGAGCGACCCCGACAACACCGACAACGTCGGCCACGGCACCCACGTCGGCTCGACCGTCGCGAGCCACGACTCGAAGTACGGCGGCGTCGCACCGGGCGCGCAGTTGCTCGACGCCAAGGTCTGCGTCGAGTTCGGCTGCCAGGAGTCCTGGATCCTCGACGGCATGCGCTGGGCCGCCGAGCAGGGCGCCCAGGTCGTCAACATGAGCCTCGGCGGTGGCGACACCCCCGAGGTCGACCCGCTCGAGCAGGCGGTCAACGACCTGACCGCCCAGTACGGCATGTTGTTCGTGATCGCGGCGGGCAACTCGGGATCGACGGGTTCCGTCAGCTCGCCCAGCACCGCCGAGGCCGCGCTGTCGGTCGGCGCGGTCGACCGCGACGACTCGCTCGCCCCGTTCTCCAGCAAAGGCCCTCGCGTGGGAGACAGCGGGCTCAAGCCCGAGGTGACTGCACCGGGCGTCGGCATCGTCGCGGCCAAGGCGGGCACGAACGGCGAGCACCTCGCGGCGAGCGGCACGTCCATGGCGACGCCGCACGTGGCGGGTGCCGCGGCGCTGCTGAAGTCGCAGCACCCGGAGTGGACGCCGGCGCAGCTCAAGTCGGCGCTGGCCACCACGGCCAAGCCGACGGCGGGCGTCAGCGCGTTCGACCAGGGCGCCGGCCGCATCGACGTGTCGAAGGCGATCAACCAGGTGCTGACCGCCGACGTCGTCGCGCTGAACCTCGGCCTGCACGAGTGGCCGCACGGTGACGACAAGCCGGTGACCAAGGCGATCACCTACGCCAACCCGACCGACGCGGCGATCACCCTCGACGTGAAGCTGACCAGCGGTGCGCCGCAGGGCATGTTCTCGCTCGGCGCCACGAAGGTCACGGTCCCCGCCAAGGGCACCGCGTCCGTCGACGTCACCGGCGACACCCGTGTCGGCACCCAGGACGCCACGTACAGCGGTGAGGTCGTCGCCACGTCCGGCACGCACACCGTCCGCACGCTCGTCGGCGTCGACCGCGAGGTCGAGAGCTACACCCTCGGCATCGACCTGACCGGCAAGGACGGACAGGACCCCGCGAGCGCCCTGACGTTCGTCGACAGCCTGGACACCAGGGGGTACAAGGCCCTCTTCGGCGCCGGTGACCAGAAGATCCGCCTGCCGAAGGGCAACTACTCGGTCGAGTCGACGCTGACCTCCCCGCAGGGCCTCGACATGGTGCTCCAGCCGACCGTGAAGCTGACCGGCGACCTGACGATCAAGCAGGACGCCCGGCTGGCGCAGCCGCTGTCGGTGAAGGCACCGGAAGCCACCGGCAACTTCGTGATCGGCGAGCTCACCTACCGGCGCACGCACGGCCAGCAGATCGTGCAGGCGGGACTGATCTCGTTCGGCGGGTTCGACGGTGTCTCGGCGGCCCAGATCGGCGGACCGCTCTCACCGAAGGAGCTGTCGTCACTGGCGACGTTGCACGCGAACTCCGCGGCTGACGCCAACGTCTACTACCGGCTGTCCTACCCGGTCGGCGGCAGCCTGCCGAACGGCCTCACCCGCGCACCGGCCAAGAGCGACCTGGCTCGCGTCGAGGCCACCATCGGCGGTCTCAAGCCGGACAGCGTGGCGAGCAAGGGCGAGTTGCCGACGTCGGTGCACGGTCTGAGCGGCGGTTCGGCGCTCTACCCGGTGCCGGCGGGCAGCAAGGCGATCGACTACGTGACGACCGAGGACCTGCGCTGGCAGTCGATCGTGAGCATCACCCACGCGAACGGCGGCCGGGAGCAGGCCATCTCCGGGTACCGCACGTACGAGGCGGGCAAGACCTACCAGGAGCGGGAGAACCAGCCGGTGTTCTCGCCGGCGCTGCCCGAGTCCCCGTACCCGTACGGCCAGCGGTCCGGCACGCAGCTGTACGTCAGCGTTCCGATGCTGAGCGACGCGAGCAACGGCCAGGGTGGGTCCACTGTGGACAGCTTCCGGGCCTCCCTCTACCGCAACGGTGCGCTGATCGGGGAGAACGACGGCGGCGGCTTCCAGAACGTGCCACTGCCCGAGGCCGACTTCCGCGTCGAGGCGACCTTGGACCGGAGCTCGCAGTTCGAGTTCAGCAGCAAGGTGTCCGGGGCGTGGACGTTCAGGTCCAAGGGCACGCCGGGCGTGGTCGACACCATTCCGCTGAACGTCGTGCGGTTCACGCCGAAGCTCGACGACAACGGCGCGGTGCCCGCGGGCACGTTGCAGCGCATCGGTTTGCTCACCCAGTCCCAGGGCGACACGGGCAAGGTGCGCGTCACCGGCGTGCAGTACTCACACGACGACGGCAAGTCGTGGCGCAACGCGGGTGTGATCGGCAACAGCGCGTTGATCTACCACCCGGCGGGCGCGAAGTGGACCTCGTTGAAGGCCACGGCGAAGGACGCCAAGGGCAACACGGTCGAGATCACCGTGATCCACGCCTACAAGGTGGCGTAATGCGGTAAGCGCAAACCATGGGGGGCACATTCATGGACGTCAGGTCCATGAATGTGCCCCCCATGGTTGCTACGGCAGGTTGGTGACGAGCTCGGCCGCCGGGATGCGCGTGCCCGTGTAGAACGGGATCTCCTCGCGCACGTGCAGCCGCGCCTCGGTGCCGCGCAGGTGACGCATCAGGTCGACGATCCGGTGCAGCTCGTCCGCCTCGAACGCGAGCAGCCACTCGTAGTCGCCCAGCGCGAACGACGCGACGGTGTTCGCGCGCACGTCCGGGAAGTCGCGGGCTTCCTTGCCGTGGTCCGCCAGCATCTTGCGGCGGTCCTCCTCCGGCAGCAGGTACCACTCGTAGGAGCGCACGAACGGGTAGACGCACACGTACTTGCGCGCCTCTTCACCCGCGAGGAACGCGGGGATGTGGCTGCGGTTGAACTCGGCCGGGCGGTGCAGGGCGACCTGCGACCAGACCGGCGTGGAGACCTTGCCGAGCGGGGTGCGGCGGAAGCCGGTGTAGGCGGCCTGCACCTGCTCGATCTCCTCGGCGTGCCACCAGATCATGAAGTCCGCGTCGGCCCGCAGACCGGCCAGGTCGTAGACACCGCGGACGACGACGCCCTTGCCCTCCAACGCGTCCAGGTAGTTCTGGGTCTCCGCGGCGGCGGCGCTGCGGTCTTCCGGCAGCTTGCCGGGTTCGACCCGGAACACAGACCACATCGTGTAGCGGATGGTGTCGTTGAGCTCGTTGTAGTTCAGGCGCGCCATACGTCCATCTTGGCACGGTCCGTTCAACGCCGAACGCGGCCCAGCAGGTGTGCTGCGACACGGGCTGCCGCCGAGTCCGCGGTGGCGATGCACGCGGGCACACCCACGCCGTGCAGCGTGGCGCCCGCCACGGCGAGGCCCGGCACGTCGGCGATGCCCCGTTCGATGGTGTCGACCAGGTCGAGGTGCCCGACGCCGTACTGCGGCAGCCCGCCACCCCACCGCTGCACCACGTAGTCGATGGGCGCCGCCGTGATGCCGGTCAGTTCGTGCAGGTCGTTGCGCACGGCTTTGACGAGGTCGGCGTCGCTGCGCTGCAGCAGGGCCGTCTCGCCGTGCCGGCCGACCGAGCCGCGCAGCACGACGGGTTCGCCGTAGTGGGACCACTTGCGGCTGGAGAACGTGAACGCCTTGGCGGTGAACGGGGTGATGCGGTCGCTGTACCGCTCCCCCTCCGCGATCAGGATGCCGGAGCGGTCCGGCAGCACGGTGCCCGGCGGCAGTGCCAGCGCCACCACGGCCATCGAGGCGACCTCGACCTTGCCGTACGCGGCGGACACCTGCGGCGCGATCTCGGAGAGCAGCTTGCGCGCCGACGGGGCCGGGACCGCGAGCACGACACCGTCGCACTCCAGGTACTCCGGGGTCGCGGCCGAGCCGATCTCCAGCCGCCAGCCGTCGCCCTGCCACGACAGCACGCGGACCGGCAGTCCCAGCCGGATCTCCGGCCTGGCCACCTCGGCGAGCCGGTCGACCAGCGTCTGGACGCCGTTGCTCAGCGACGCGAACACCGGCGGGCGCGCGGCCCTGGGCTGCGGCGGCGCGGGCATCATCGTCGCGGCGGCCGCGAGCAACGAGCCGACGCCCTTGTCCAGCAGCGTCGCGATCTGCGGCATCGTGGCGCGCAGGCCCAGCTCGTCCGCCCGGCCCGCGTAGACCCCGCCCAGCAGCGGGTTCACCAGCCGGTCCCCGACCTCCGGGCCGAACCTGTCCTTCATCAGCGCGCCGACGGCGACGTCGGCGCCGTCGAGCTCGATCGGCGGCAGTGTCGGTTCCATCTCGACCCGCAGCGCGCCCTCGGACGACAGCAGGTGCCGCACGGTCTCGACGCTCGCCGGGACACCCATGAACGTGTGCGCCGGCAGCTGGTGCGTGCGGCCGGCCGCGTGAACGCTCGCCTTCGCCGCCGTCGGGTGCACGACGTGGTCCTGCAACCCGACCTCGGTGATCAGCTCCTGCGCCTCGGGCTTGCGGTGCAGGAACGCCTCCGCGCCCACGTCGAAGCGCACGCCACCGAGCTCGGTCGTGCGGAGCTTGCCGCCGAGGCGGTCGGACTGCTCGATCACCGTGATCCTGGCCTGGGGGCCGAGCAGCATCCGCAGCCGGTGCGCGGCGGCCAGGCCGGAGATGCCTCCTCCGACGATTGCCACTCTTGGGGCTGCGTGCGGCGCTCTCGCGTGCATTACAAGCTGTGGATCAGTTCGACGGTCCGGGTGATGATCTCCGGATCGGTGTCGGGGAGCACGCCGTGGCCGAGGTTGAAGATGTGGCCCGCGGCGGCCTTGCCCTCGGCGTGGATGCGGCGCACCTCGCGTTCGACTGCCTCGAAGCCCGCGAAGAACAGCGCCGGGTCGAGATTGCCCTGCACGACCGGCTTCGGCAGCTCGGGAGCGGCCTTCTCGAGACGCTCGACCGCGACGTCCAGCGGGATCCGCCAGTCGACGCCGACGACGTCCGCGCCGGCCTCGCGCAGGGCGGGCAGCAGCTCACCGGTGCCGACGCCGAAGTGGATGCGCGGCACGGTGGAGATCGTCTCCAGCACGCGCTTCGAGTGCGGCAGCACGAACTCGCGGTAGTCGCGCTCGGACAGCGCGCCCGCCCACGAGTCGAACAGCTGGACCGCCTGCACACCCGCGTCGAGCTGCGCGTGCAGGAACGCCGCGGTGACGTCCGCGATCTTGGCCAGCAGCGCGTGCCACAGCTCGGGGTTGCCGTGCATGAGCGCCTTGGTGCGCTCGTGGTTCTTGCTCGGCCCGCCCTCGACGAGGTAGGAGGCGAGCGTGAACGGCGCGCCGGCGAACCCGATCAGGGCGACCTCGGGGGGCAGTTCCTTGAGCAGCAGGCCGATGGCGTCCGCGACCGGCTGGACCTGCTCGGCGTGCAGCTCGGGAAGGGCTTTCACGTCGTCGAGCGTCCGGACCGGGTTCGCGACCACGGGACCGGTGCCCGCGACGATGTCGAGGTCGACACCGGCGGCCTTGAGCGGCACCACGATGTCGGAGAAGAGAATCGCGCCGTCGACGCCGTGCCGCCGGATCGGCTGCATGGTGATCTCGCAGACCATCTCGGGGTCCATGCAGGCGTCGAGCATCGCGGTGCCCTGGCGAAGCGCCCGGTACTCGGGCAACGACCGTCCCGCCTGCCTCATGAACCAGACAGGGGTGTGCGACGGGGTGCCGCCACTTGCGGCCACGAGGAGAGGAACTTGTGGAGTCATATCGCTTTCATGGTCCCACGTCTCGGCGTGCCGCCATCACCCGGCCGGATTGCGAGGCATACAGTCAGTTGTGTGACCGAGCCGGAAATCTTCCGCCGGGCGGTGGGGACGCTCAAGTCGGTTCGCCACAGGCCCGAGATCGAACTCACCGAAGTTCGCCCACCGCAGCGGCTCGCTCCGTGGGCGTACGCGCTGACGGCTGAGGTCACCGGCCCGTCGGACGAGCTGTCGACCGGGAGACTCGTGCTGCTGCACGACCCTGACGGCGACGAGGCGTGGGGCGGTGTCCTGCGCGTCGTGGCGTACGTGCGCGTCGAACTGGACCACGAGCTCGCGTCGGATCCACTGCTGCCCGAGGTCGGGTGGTCGTGGCTGACCGAGGCGCTGGAGCAGTCCGGGGCCGGGTTCACCGCGCTGGGCGGGACCGTGACGCAGACGTCCTCCGCGCGGTTCGGCGACATCGCGGGGCCCGCGCGCACGGACGACCTGGAGCTGCGGGCGTCGTGGACCGCGCTCGACGGAGAACTCGCCGAGCACGGCACCGCGTTCTACGAGCTGATGGCGACAGCCGTGGGGCTGCCGCCGGTCGGCGTCACCATGTTCGGGCAGCGCCAGCCCTGACGGACGTCAGTCGGCGTCTTTGAGGACGCGCAGGACGTTCGCGCCGGCGAGCTTCGCGCAGTCGTCCTCGGACCAGCCCCGGTCGAGCAGCGCGCCGATGAGGTTCGGGTAGGTCGAGACGTCCTCGAGCCCCTGCGGGAGCTCCTTCACTCCGTCGTAGTCGCCGCCGAGCCCGATGTGGTCGATGCCGACGACCTCACGCGCGTGCTCGACGTGCTGGACGACGTCGTCGAGCGTCGCGACCGGCGCCGGGTGGTCGACGATCCACTTCTCCGCGAACACCTTGCGGGCTTCGAGGTCGGAGTGCTTCTCCCCCGCGGCCGTCATGGCGTCACGAAGGGCTGCGTCCCATTCAGCGAACCGGGGCGACACGAAGCTCGGCACGAATGTGATCATGGCCACACCGCCGTTGGTCCTCAGTTTGACCAACACGTCGTCCGGGATGTTGCGCGGGTGGTCCGCGACGTGGCGGCACGACGAGTGGCTGAAGATGACGGGCTTGACGCTCGTGTCGAGCGCCGCGTGCATCGTGCTGGGCGCGACGTGGCTCAGGTCGACGAGCATGCCGATCCGGTTCATCTCGCGCACGACGTCGCGGCCGAACTCGGTGAGCCCGCCGTGTTCGGGCTGGTCAGTGGCGCTGTCGGCCCACGGGGTGTTGTCGTTGTGGGTGAGCGTCATGTAGCGGACACCCAGCCGGCGCAGGGCCCGCAGAACTCCGAGTGAAGAGTTGATGGAATGTCCGCCCTCGGCGCCGAGGAGGGACGCGACACGCCCGGAGGCGAAAACTTTTTCAGCCTCGGCGGCGGTGGTCGCGATGCCCAGGTGTTCGGAGTACCGCTCCGCCAGCTCGTAGACCAGTTCGACCTGCTCCAGCACGGCGGTGACGGCTCCATCACCCGCGAGCCTGCCGGGAATCCAGACGGACCAGAACTGCATCCCCAAGCCGCCCTCGCGCATTTTCACGATGTCGGTGTGCAGGCTGGGATGACGTTCCGTGAGATCGATCTTGGCGGCCGTCGTGTAGACGTCCTCGCCGGTTCCCTCGCCGAACTCGCGCAGCGCCCACGGAAGGTCGTTGTGGCCGTCGACGAGGGGCACATGCTGCAGCAACGCCCGGGCTCGCTCATGACCAGAACTGCTCGACACAACCAACTCCTAGATGTCGTTCTGAGAGGGGCCCGCGTTACACCCCCTATCCAGTCGTCATCCAATCGTGTGACACATGAGGCCATCTGTCACAACTCAATAGGGATAGATACCCGATTGATCGTCCCGTAGACCCGCATGGGCGGCTACGCTGCCCCAGACGACACCACTTTCGGTCGATCAGTGGCGCGGCTGATTGGACGAAAGTCTCCGGTGCCGGTCGGGGGGCACGACCGACTCCAGGGAGGTAGTGACGTGGCTGCCGTCGGCTTAGGTCAGGCCGTTCGTACCACGCCAGCCGGCTCGTTGCCGGCGAACATGGTCCCGCACCCGCGGGAAGAGCTTTTTTCAGTGCTGGTGGTCGACGACCACCCACTGCTGAGGGAGGCGATATCAGCTCGGCTCACCCAAATGGGAGCCGGGACAGTGCATGAGGCCGCATCGGTGGCAGAGGCTCGGGCGCGGGCACTTGCAACCGGACCGTGCGACCTCGCGATCCTCGATCTGGGCCTGCCGGATGGCACCGGCATCGACCTGGTCACGGAACTCCGTGCCCAGGGCTGGCCCCGCATCGTGGTCCTCGCATCCTCCGACGACCCCTACGCGGTCAGGTCGGCCTTCCAGGCGGGCGCCCAGGCGTACCTCCTGAAGTCCGCCTCTCCGATGGTGGTCACCGACGGGGTGCGCCGGGTTCTCGATGGCGGCGTTTACGCAGATCCGAGCGTGGCACCAGTACTCGCAGCGGGTACTCGGGTGCCGGGCACCGACAACACGCCGCGGGAACTCTCCGCGCGTGAGGTCGAGGTGCTCCAGCTGGTCGCCGATGGCCAGAGCAACAAGGAAATCGGCGAGGCTCTGAGCCTGTCCGCGTTGACGGTGAAGTCTCACCTGTCGCGGATCGGCCGGAAGCTGGGCACCGGGGATCGCGCTCAGATGGTCGCGCTGGCCATGCGTGCCGGCGTGATCCGTTAGATACCGGTTTGAAGCACTGAACCGGCCGAGAACACCTGTGAGTGGTGCGATCGTCGTAGGGTCATCCGCTGTGGATGTACCCGCCGACGAGCCAACCGCACCAACCGGACCAGATCCGGTACCGCTGACGGAACCTGCTGATGGGGTCCCGCCCGTGGTCGCCGATCCTGCTGCGCTCCGGCGAGCCGCTGACGCGCTCGCCGGGGCGAAGGGCCCGGTCGCGGTGGACACCGAGCGAGCCTCGGGCTACCGCTACTCACAGCGTGCCTATCTGGTGCAACTGCGCCGGGAAGGCGCCGGCACATGGTTGGTCGACCCGATCGCCCTGGGCGGACGGCTCGACCCACTGGTGCAGGCGTTGGACGGCACTGAGTGGGTGTTGCACGCGGCGTCTCAGGACCTGCCGTGCCTCGCCGAACTCGGGCTGCGACCCGGCGTGCTGTTCGACACCGAGCTGGCGGGCAGGCTGGCTGGGTTCGAACGTGTCGCACTGGGCACGCTGGTGGAACGGCTACTCGGTTACAGGCTCGAGAAGGGGCACGGCGCGGCCGACTGGTCGCGCCGGCCCCTTCCTGCCGATTGGCTGACGTACGCCGCTCTCGACGTGGAGCTGCTCGTGCAGCTGCGCGACGTTCTCGAAGCCGAGCTGGAGCGCCAGGGCAAACTCGCCTGGGCGCTCGAGGAGTTCGAGGCGGTGCGGACGGCGCCGTTGCCGCGCCCCCGCACCGACCCCTGGCGGCGCACCTCAGGTATTCACCGCGTGCGCAACCAGCGGCAACTGGCCCTGGTCCGCTCCCTGTGGGAAGCTCGCGACGCAGTGGCCCGCGAACGCGACATCGCCCCCGGCCGAGTCCTCCCGGACTCCGCCCTGATGGAGGCAGCCGCCCGCAACCCGGCCTCGGAAACCGAACTGCTCTCGCTGCCGGTCTTCCGCGGCCGAGCCCAGCGCCGCATGTCCGGCGTCTGGATGAACGCCCTGCGCAAGGCAGCGAACCTCACCAAGTCGGAGCTCCCGGAGCCCGCGGGCCAGCACGACGGCCCGCCCCCGCCCAACCGCTGGGCGGACAAGGACCCGGACGCCGCGGCCCGCCTGACAGCGGCTCGGGCGGCACTGACGACCATCGCCGAGGCCAACACCCTCCCGGTGGAGAACCTGCTGCTGCCCGACCTCGTGCGCCGTACCTGCTGGCAGCCACCGGCCGACCTCTCCCCTGAGTCCGTGGCCGCCGTGCTGCGCGAGGGCGGAGCACGGTCGTGGCAGATCGACCTCACACTCGAGGCTCTGACGAAGGCCCTGGCGGCGACCGCAGCGCCGCCCGCAAACTGATATCCAATATATCGGCACGGACGCCCTAGCTCGGCTAATACATCGCATATCAGCCGAGCTGGGCGTTCACGAGCTTCTCGACCTCTTCCCGGCTGCTCAGCCCGAGCGCTCCGCCGAGCGACGCGGTCAACGCGTCGAACGGGTCCTCCACCTCGACGGTCGCAAGTGCAGCCGCCACCGCGTCGACGGTCCACGGCTTTCCGCCGCTGTCGACCCGCGGCCCGAGCGACCAGCCCCGGTTCACCGCGATCGACCCGCCGCGCACCGACAGCACCTGGCCGGTCAGCGGACAGCCGTCGCCCACCAGGTAGGTGACGAGCGGCGCGACGACGTCGGGGGCGGTCATGTCCGATCCCGGCACCCCCGCCGTCAGCCGGGTGCGCACCATCGACGGGCTGACGCAGTTGACCCGGACGCCCCACCGCCGCAGTTCCAACGCGTGGACGATGGTCATGGCGGCGACGGCCGCGTTCGCCGCCGCGTAGTTGGACTGCGTCGGCAACGGGTTGAGCAGGCCGGAACCGGACGCGGTGTTCACGATCGCCCGGTCTGCGCGCACGCCGGCCTCCACTCGCGCCCGCCAGTGCACGGCGGCCCAGTGGCTGACCGCGAACGTGCCCTTGAGCTTGACGGCGACGACGTCGTCGAACTCCCTCTCGCTGAGCCGGTCCAGGCCCTTGTTGACCTCCGTGGCGGCGTTGTTGACCACGGCGTGCAGATCGCCGAACTCGTCGACGGCCCGCTCGACCATGCGCCGCGCGTCGTCCCAGTCGGCGACGCTGCCGGTGTCGGCCACCGCCCTGCCTCCTCGGGCACGGATCTCGTCGGCGACAGCCGCGGCGACGCGGACGTCACCACCGCGCCCGTCGATGTCGACGCCGGGGTCGTTCACCACCACGTTCGCCCCGGCCTCGGCGAGGTGCAGCGCCTCTGCCCGTCCGATTCCCCGCCCCGCACCGGTCACCAGCACAGTCCGCCCGATCATCACTCCCCCTTGTCAGTACACCTAATGCAACACTATACCGAGTGCATTAATTAACGGAGTGCACTAGACTAGCGCCTGTGCCAGACGATCCCGGACGCCGCGAACGCAAAAAGCAGGTCACCCGCCGCGCACTGGTGGCCGCGGCGGTGCGGCTCTTCACCGAACAGGGCTACGACGAGACGAGCATCGCCGACATCACCGAGGCCGCCGACGTCAGCAAACGCACGTTCTTCCTGCACTTCCCCACCAAAGAGGACGTGCTGCTGGCCGACGGCGACGACCGCGTCGTCCTGGCCGTACGCGCCATCACCGAACGCACCCCCGGCACGTCACTGCGGGACGCCCTGGCCGACGCGACAGACCAGATGATCACCAACACCGCCGAGGGAGACCTCCCGACCGGACTGGCCGCACTCCGCGCACGACTCGTGGTGACCTCACCGGCTGTTCAAGCCCGTGTGCTGCACACGACCTTCACCGCACAGGCACGCATCAGCACAGCGCTGCGCGACGCCTACCCCCTTGACGAGGTCACAGCCTCCGCCATCGTCGGCGCGTTGATGGGCGCGATCAGCTCTGCGGCCGTCACGAGCCTCGAACGCGGCGACACGCCCGAGGCAACTCTCGCCGCGATGCACGCCGCCAAGTCGCTGGCACTGCACTGCGCTGACATGGCCACACAGATTGGCGAACCTCAACTCGCGCCCGACGCGCACCCTTTCTGCACCCCCACAACTGATATATCGCCTCTAACCCCTTCCTGACCTGGTCTTTAGCAACAACACTTTTGACATCGTCCACAAAAGACTCGTTGCAAAGGCAGCGCGACATGATCAGCACGAACAGACTGGACCTGCTCCCGCTGCGACCCGAGCACGCCGCGGAGATGGCCGAGGTCCTGTCCGACCCGGCGCTGCACGCCTTCATCGGCGGCGCCCCGCTCGAGCCGCAAGCCCTCCGAGCCCGCTACGAGCGCTTGACCGCGGGTTCCCCCGACCCGGCCCAGCACTGGCTGAACTGGGTGATCCACCTCCGCGGCGAGAACCGCCTCGTCGGAACCGTCCAGGCGACGATCGCCGACGAGGTCGCCGAGATCTCATGGGTCGTCGGCACGCCGTGGCAGGGTCGCGGCATCGCGGGCGAAGCCGCACGAGGTCTGGTCAGCTGGCTCGGCACCCAGCCGGTGCACACGGTCGTGGCGCACATCCACCCCGAGCACCACGCGTCCGCCGCTGTCGCCGCCTCCGCCGGACTGACCGCCACCGACGAACTGCACGACGGCGAGGTCCGCTGGCAGCGGCAGCTTTGACAGTTGCCCGAGCGAAATGTCGAGGCTTGCTGCCGGACATATGCCCTCCGAGGAGCAGTCCGTCCCCGAGGAGAAGCCTCCGTTGAAACGAAATCTCCCCCTCGCCGTGGTCAGCCTCACGCTGGCCACGGCGCTCACCGGCACCACCCCCGCCGACGTGGCAGCGATGATCACCGACGGCCGGCTCGACCGGCGCCCTGCTCGACCTCAGCCCGCACCTTTGCAACAAGTCTTTTGCGGACGAAGTCAAAAGAGTCATTGCCATGGGGCGGCTCACCCGGCGTTGGCCTCCAGCCAGGGGACGATCGCGGAGATGAAGCCGTCGGGGCTGGTCATGGGGCGGCCGTTCATGGTGGCGACCAGGTGGCCGATGCCGAACAGGGCGTCCCAGGTGCGGGCGCGGTGATAGGTGGCGGCGGGGACGGCGCGGCGGACGTTGTCCCAGCCGTGCCAGGCCATCTGGGCGGCGTCGATGGCGGGGTCGCCGGGCATGGCCATGTCCCAGTCGAGGATGCCGAGCAGCTTCCCGTCCGCCGACCAGTGCACGTTGGCACCGCTGAGATCGCCGTGCACCAGGGCGTCGGGCACGGGCTCCAGGGCCAGCACGGCGTCCAGGCGCCGCCGTCCCTCGGACTGCCAGCGAGCGGGCAGGCGCGGAATGATCTCCTCGGCGACGACCGCCGACCACGACGGACCCTGTGCCCGGTCGTCCAGGACCGCGAGCAGCGAATCGTCGAGCGGCACCGAGCGCACGGCCTCCAACACCTCGGCCACCTGCGCCGGATCGCCGGCTCCCTCGGGCAGGCCGGCGCCGTCGACCCACGACACGGCGACGGCGGCCCGATCACCGAACGTGGTCACGGGCGTGAGCGGCTCCGGCACCTGGAACGGCAGGCCGGCGGAAGCCAGTTGGCGCAGCACCTCCACACGCCGCGGCATCGACGCGGCACCCAGCGGTCGCTTGCTGACCCGGACGGCGGCGACGCCGGGGATCAGCAGCACGTGGTGGATGTTGCCGTCGGCGGCGACGAAGGCGTCGTCCAGCCGCACTCCGGGCAACAGGGCAGAGGCGATCTCCGGCAAGTCCGGGGTGGTCTCGAGCACGTCCGCAACCTACCGACATTCACACTAGACCCCGCCAATATATTGGATATCAGCTTTCGGGGACGTCGCCGATCACCTCGCGCGACACCTGGGCGTGCGCGAGCCGCCGGACCGCCTTGAGGACGGTGTCGCCGACGAGCGTGCCGACGACCATCGCCTCGATGATGTCGTCGCGTGACCCGAACCGGGCGATGTACTCGACGTCGGCCCGCGCGATGATCTTCAACCCCTCCAGGTAGGGGTCGAGGAGCTCGCGGAAGTGGTCGTGGCCGACCGAGCGCGCCGAGGACAGCGCGGAAGCGAGCATGTGGGTCACGTTGCTCTCGGTGACGTCGACGCACTCGGCCTCGCCCTGCCGCGCGAAGAACGCCTGCACGTCCTCGACCGCGAGCGGGTCGAGCTCCACCGCAGCCGGCTGACTGATGGCCTCCTGCACGGCACCGAGCTTCTTGTGCAGCGAGCCCTCGCGGGTGTCGACGGCGGCGAGGACCTCGCGAACGGCCGCGATGGACAGGCCGCCGACGTCCATCAGCGCGCGCACCAGCCGCAGGCGACGGAGGTGCTCGTCGTCGTAATGAGCTTGGTTCGGGCTGGTCAGCACGCCGGCAGGCAGCAGTCCCTCGCGCAGGTAGTACTTGATCGTCGCCACGGGGACGCCGCTCTTCTTCGAAAGCTCGCCAACACGCATATGGATAGTGTACCTTTCCGATAGCGGAGAGCACCGCTATCCATTCATCCCAGGGGGCTCAGATGTTGAAGACCGCGTACCAGTGGCACCGGCCGTTAATGCTCTTCACGTTGTCCATGGTCGTCCTCACGCCGATCGCCGCGTTCGGCATGCTGTTGGACGACCGGCTGCTGGTCGACTCGCCGATCTGGTTCAAGCCTTTCAAGTTCGCGGTGTCGTTCGTGCTCTACAGCGCGTCGCTCGCGTGGTTCATCAGCATGCTGGAAGGCCGGGCCCACCGGATCGCGTGGTGGCTCGGGACCGTGTCCGCACTGGTCGGCCTCGGTGAGATGGCGGTCATCGTCGGACAGGTCGTCAGGGGGAAGCGCAGCCACTTCAACTTCGAGACGCCGCTGGACACGGCCCTGTTCAGCGCGATGGGCATCATGGTGGTGATCCTCTGGGCCGCGAACCTGGTCATCGCGGTGATGTTGTTCCGCAAGAGGTTCGACAACCCCGCCAAGGCCTGGACGATCCGGTTCAGCCTGGTGATCGCGCTCGTCGGCATGGCCGTCGGGTTCGTGATGACGCAGCCGCGCGCCGGCCAGTCCCCCGAGAAGGGAGTGCTCGGCTCGCACTCCATCGGCGGGCCCGACGGCGGCTCGTACATGCCGCTCACCGGGTGGAGCACCGTCCACGGCGACCTGCGCATCGGGCACTTCGTCGGCATGCACGCGTTGCAGATCCTGCCTCTGCTGATCGCGCTCGCCGGCCGGCGAGCGAACGCGCGCCTCGCGTGGGTCATCAGCGGCGGCTACCTCGGCGCGACCCTGCTCGTGATCTGGCAGGCGCTGCGCGGCCAGCCGCTCATCAAGCCCGACGCGCTCACCCTGACCGTCGCCGCCGCCATCGCCGTCGCGACCGCGCTGGGCGTGGTGTGGGCACGGCAGTCCCGGACGACGACCATCGAGAAGGAGCTCGTGCCCGCATGACCGCCACCCTGTTCAACCTGACGTTCCTGCTGATCGCACCGTTCTGGGCACTCATGATCTTCGCGCCGAAGTGGTCGTGGACGAAGAAGATCGCCGAGTCGTACCTGATCGTGCTGCCGCCGGTAGCGATCTACATCGCCTTGATGATTCCGGTGCTACCGGAGCTGTTGCCGCTGGTCACCAGGCCCGAACTGGGCGCGCTGGCCGAGTTCATGAGCACGGACACGGGCGCGGCGCTGGTGTGGGCGCACATGATCGCGTGGGATCTCTTCGTCGGCCGCTGGATGTACCTGGAGGGGCGTCGGCTGAACGTCCACCCGCTGGTGATGGCACCCGTTCTGGTGATCACGATCCTGCTGGCTCCCGTCGGGTTGCCGCTGTTCCTGATCGTGCGCAAGGTGTGTGACGCAACGAACAGGGGTGCCGCTGTGGTTACTCACCAGTAACTAGGGTTAGAGTTGGCGTTACCGACCGGTAGGGATGTCGCGCACCCCCTGCCGGAGTGGACAGAGTTGTCACCACAAGTGGAGGAGACGCCGTGGCCGCACCAGCAGCGCCGGCACGCGTTCGGAACGTGGTCTTCGTCGACGGTGTCCGTACGCCGTTCGGCAAGGCCGGTCCCAAGGGCATTTTCGCCGAGACCCGTGCCGACGACCTCATCGTGAAGGTCATCCGTGAGCTGCTGCGCAGGCATCCCGAGCTGCCGCCGGAGCGCGTCGACGAGGTCGCCATCGCGGCGACCACGCAGATCGGCGACCAGGGCCTCACGCTCGGTCGCACGGCGGCACTGCTCGCGGGCCTGCCGAAGTCGGTCCCCGGTTACTCGATCGACCGCATGTGCGCGGGCGCGATGACCGCCGTGACCACCGCCGCGAGCGGCATCGCGTTCGGCGCGTACGACGTCGCCATCGCCGGCGGCGTCGAGCACATGGGCCGCCACCCGATGGGCGAGGGCGTCGACCCGAACCCGCGCTTCCTGTCGGACAAGATCGTCGACACCAGCGCGCTCGTCATGGGCCAGACCGCGGAGAACCTGCACGACCGGTTCCCGCACATCACCAAGGACCGCACGGACGCCTACGCGGCCGCGTCGCAGGCGAAGTACGCCGACGCGATCAAGAACGGCAAGATCGGCCCGGAGCTCGTGCCGGTCGCGACCCGTTCCGCAGAGCACGGCTGGGGCCTCGCCACCGCCGACGAGCCGCCGCGTCCGGGCACCACGGTCGAGGACCTGGCCAAGCTCAAGACGCCGTTCCGCCCGCACGGCCGGATCACCGCGGGCAACGCGGCCGGTCTGAACGACGGCGCGACCGGCTGCATCCTCGCCGAGGAGGAGACCGCGCGCGAGCTCGGTCTGCCCGTCGGCATGCGGATGGTCGGCTACTCGTTCCTGGGCGTCGAGCCCGAGGTCATGGGCATCGGCCCGGTACCGGCCACCGAGAAGGCTTTGGAGCGCGCCGGTCTGTCCATTGAGGACATCGGCCTGTTCGAGGTCAACGAGGCGTTCGCCATCCAGGTGCTCGCGTTCCTCGACCACTTCGGCATCGCCGACGACGACCCGCGCGTGAACCAGTGGGGCGGCGCGATCGCCACTGGCCACCCGCTGGCTTCTTCCGGCGTGCGTTTGATGACGCAGCTGTCGCGTCAGTTCGCCGAGCGTCCGGACGTGCGCTACGGCCTCACCACCATGTGCATCGGCATCGGCATGGGCGGGACCGTCATCTGGGAGAACCCGAACTGGAGTGGCAAGTGACCATCACCGCTGAGGAAGCAAAGGCGATCTTCCCCGACGAGGTCGTCACCGTTGCCAAGACGCGCCTGATCAGCGTGCCCGGGCTCGACAAGCCGGTCGCGTTCATCACGATCGACAACGGCCTGGACCACACCCGTCCGTCGACGTTCGGCCCGCAGTCGCTCGTCTCGCTGGGTGCGGCGTTCGACGAGGCGTACGCGGCTGGCCCCGCGGCGATCGCGGTGACCGGCAAGCCGTTCATCTTCGCCGTCGGCGCGGACCTGTCCGCGGTCGAGCAGGCGACGGACCGCTCGCAGGGCGTCACGATCGGCAAGCTCGGCCACGACGTCTTCAAGAAGTTCACCGACTCGGACATCCCGACCTTCGCCTTCGTCAACGGCGCGGTCATGGGCGGTGGCCTCGAGCTCGCGCTGTCGTGCCACTACCGCACGCTGGCGTCGAACGCGGCCGCGATCGCGTTGCCCGAGGTGTTCCTGGGCCTGTTCCCGGGCTGGGGTGGCACGCAGCTGCTGCCGAACCTGATCGGCGCCAACGACGCCGTCACGGTGATCTTCGAGAACGCGTTGAACCAGAACAAGATGCTCAAGCCGAAGGAAGCTCTGGCGCTGGGCATCGCGGACGTGCTGTTCGACTCCGCCGACTACCTGGAGCAGTCGCTGCTGTGGCTGTCCGGCGTCGTGCGTGGCGAGATCACGGTGCCGCGCAAGGAGATCGACCGCGGCGAGGCGTGGGACGCCGCCGTCGCGCGCGCCAAGGCCATTGTGGACGGCAAGACCAAGGGCGCGGCGCCGGGTGCGCAGAAGGCTCTGGCGTTGCTGGAGCTGGCGCGGGAGAACGACCTCGACAAGGGCTACGCCGCCGAGACCGAGGGCCTCGCGGACCTCGTGATGAGCGACGAGCTCCGCGCGGGCCTGTACTCGTTCAACCTGGTGCAGAAGCGCGCGAAGCGCCCGGCCGGCGCGCCGGACAAGTCGCTGGCCCGCAAGGTCACCAAGGTCGGCGTCGTCGGCGCCGGTCTGATGGCCTCGCAGATGGCGCTGCTGTTCATCCGCCGCCTGCACGTGCCGGTCGTGCTGACCGACATCGACCAGGCGCGCGTGGACAAGGGCGTCGGCTACGTCCACAGCGAGATCGACAAGCTGGCGGGCAAGAAGCGGATCTCGCCGGACGAGGCGAACCGCCTGAAGGCGCTGGTGTCCGGCTCGCTCGACAAGGCCGCGTTCGCCGACGCCGACTTCGTGATCGAGGCCGTGTTCGAGGACCTCGGTGTGAAGCAGCAGGTGTTCGCCGAGGTCGAGGAGCACGTCTCCGCCGAGGCCATCCTCGCCACGAACACCTCGTCGCTGTCCATCACGGACATGGCGTCGAAGCTCAAGCATCCCGAGCGGGTCGTGGGCTTCCACTTCTTCAACCCGGTCGCGGTCATGCCGCTGCTGGAGATCGTGCGCGCCGAGCAGACCGACGACGCCACCCTGGCGACGGCGTTCGCGGTGGGCAAGCAGCTGAAGAAGTCGTCGGTGCTGGTGAAGGACGCGCCCGCGTTCGTCGTGAACCGCCTGCTGACCCGCTTCATGGGCGAGGTCATCAAGTCGGTCGACGAGGGCACCTCCTTCGAGGTCGCCGACAAGGCCACCGAGCCGCTCGGCCTGCCGATGTCGCCGATGATCCTGCTGCAGCTGGTCGGTTCCGCCGTCGCGCTGCACGTGTCGGAGACGATGCACGGCGCGTTCCCCGACC
This sequence comes from Lentzea alba, assembly GCF_011067745.1. GTDB lineage: Bacteria > Actinomycetota > Actinomycetes > Mycobacteriales > Pseudonocardiaceae > Lentzea > Lentzea alba. The sequence continues at coordinate 19,625 of NZ_JAAMPJ010000023.1, read as the reverse complement.
GTTTCTCGGTGTCGGAGAACATGAAGAAGTTCGTCGCCGCGGGCAAGGGCGCCGTCTGGCAGTGGGACGCGTCCGGCAACCAGACCGTCGACCCCGAGGTCCAGGCGCTGTGGGAGTTCGGCTCCTCGCCGCTGACGGGTGAAGAGGTCAAGACGCGGGCGCTGGAGGCGTTGGCCGAGGAGATCCGGATCATGCTCGACGAGGGCGTGGTCGCGGAGGCGCAGGACATCGACCTGTGCATGCTCCTGGGCGCCGGGTGGCCGTTCTGGCTGGGCGGCATCACGCCGTACCTGGACCGCACCGGCATCTCGGAGAAGGTCACGGGCAAGCGGTTCCTGGCGCCTGGCGTGGCGTCCGTGCCTGCCTGACGTTCGAACGCCGAAGCCCGGCTCCCACCTCGACGGGAGCCGGGCTTTTTCGTCTGCTCAGACGTACACCGACCGTGATCGTCGTCCTACTCTCGGTGCATGGCCAGAAGTTATCCCTTCGCCGAGCCCGATCGGCTGGACATCGACCCCGGCCTGACCGACGCACCACCTTTGCTGCGCGTGAAAATGCCGTACGGCAAGGAAACCTGGCTCATCACAGGGCACCAGGAAGCACGAGCGGTGCTGAGCGATCCCCGGTTCGTGCGCACCACCGCGGACCCGCTCGACGAGCCGCGCATGGCCGAGCACAACAACGCGCCCGGCATCCTGGCCCTCGACGCGCCGCAACACACCCGGCTGCGCAAGCTCGTGACGAACGTCTTCACCGTGCGCCGCGTGCAGGCACTGCGCCCACGCGCCGTCGAGGTCGTGGACGCGCTGCTGGACGACCTGACTCCACCGGCCGATCTGGTGGAAGGCCTGGCCCGCCCGTTCCCCATGCTGATGATCACGACCCTGCTCGGCGTGCCGCGGGAGGACCACGAGAGGTTCGGCGTGTGGGCGGACAGCTTCCTCAGCACCGGCGCGGTTCCCACCGACGTCGCGGCGGAACACTACGCCGCGATCTGCGGCTATCTCGCGGACCTGGCTTCACGGCGTGCTCCGGCGCCGACGGACGACCTGTTCGGCGCGCTGGTGCGCTACCTGAACGCCGGCGAACTCACGATCGACGAGCTCGTCATGGTCACGTTCAGCATCCTGGTCGGCGGCCTGGAAACCGTGAAAACCCAGCTGCCCAACATGGTGTACCTGCTGCTGACGCGGCCGTCACTGCGTTCGGACCTGCACGCTGACCTCTCTCGGCTGCCCGGCGCGGTGGAGGAGATGCTCCGCTACATCCCGCTGCCGACGACCGCCGTGTTCGCGCGCTTCGCCACCGAGGACGTGCCGGTGGGAGACGTCGTCATCACGCGGGGCGAACCGGTGCTCGTGGAGGTGCCGGTGACGAACCGCGATCCCCGCGTGTTCGCGAACGCCGACGAACTGGACTTCGCCCGTGATCCCAACCCGCACCTGGCGTTCGGTCACGGGGCACACTACTGCCTCGGCGCACAGCTGGCGAGGCTGGAACTCCAGGTCGCGCAGGAACGCCTGCTGATCCGCATGCCGGGGTTGCGCCTCGCCGTGCCGGAGCAGGAGCTCGGCTGGAACCGCGGCTACCTGGTGCGTGGCGTGACCGCGCTGCCGGTCGTCTGGTGAGTCAGTCCTCGGTTTCGGGCTGGTACTGCTCCGCGCTGCCGTCCTTGCGGACGAAGTAGGCCTCGATGTTCGTGGCGCGCAACGTCACCTCGGACCCGGCCACCAGGTCCCGGTAACGCAGCAGGTCCGGCAGTCCGATCGCGACGATATCGAACGGGTGCTTCTGGCGCAGCATCAACGACCTGCGCAACGCCTCGCTGAACGCCCGGCGCGGTGAGTCGTCGTCTTCGGGGACCTCTACCAGCGCGCCTTCGAGCTGACGTTCGAGCGCGGCCCGCACCTGGTCTGCCGTGCCCCAGGCCGCGATCTCCGTGAGAGTCATGTGTCCCGTATCGGGAAAAATCACGGGATCATTAGCCACTCGGATGTTTCGATCAGGTCATGTTGTCCCGTCCCGCGATCCTGCTCGACGTCGACGGTCCGCTGAACCCGTACCTCGCGAAGCCGACACGGCGCCCGGCCGGTTACACCACGCACCGGATCCGCCCCTTCGGATTCTCCCGGCCTCTGCGTGTGTGGCTGGACCCGTCACACGGCCCGTGGCTGCTCTCGCTGGCCGCCGCGACCAACGCCGACCTGGTGTGGGCGACGACGTGGGAACACGAGGCGAACGAGTTCATCGGGCCACGCCTCGGCCTGCCCGAGCTGGAGTGGATCGACTTCGGCGGACGCGGCTCCGACCACCTGAACGGCCACCACGGCAAGATCCCCGCGATCACCGAGTGGGCCGGCACGCGGCCGATCGCGTGGTTGGACGACGAGTTCCAGCCGCGCGACCCGGAGTGGGCAGCGTCCCGGCCCGGCACTCTGCTGGTGCCAGTCGATCCGCGCAAGGGCATCGGCATGGACCACCTGCAACAGGTCCAGGCGTTCCTCGCCGACACACCCGCGCGAGCCTGACACCAACCGATATATCAGTCGCACCACCTCACGTACTGCCCCACATACCGCCCCTTGCAATGAGTCTTTTGCGGACGAAGTCCAAAGTCTCATTGCTAAGGGGCAGGTCAGCAGGGTCGGCGGTGTGCGATATATCAGTTGCTCACTGGTGCAACGCGATCTCCGCGAACTCCTGGACGCGTGCGACCGTGATCCCCTCGCGTTGCTCGACCGCGAGCGGATGGTCAGTGGGCTCCAACTCGACCAACGGCCGGACGCCGAGCTCCTGCGTGTGCAGGTTGGTCTTGAGGTCGAGCGTCGTGGGCTTGTAGCCGGGCAAGATCACCGACAACCAGCCGAAGTACGGCGGCTCCTGCACGCGGGCCGGGCCCTCGAAGACCTCGGCCATGCGAACGAAGTTCGCCTTCGAGAGAGACACCCACACACCCCACTCGAAGTCGTCGTCGGCGTCGCGCACCGGCAGCACGATGCGTCCGCGCACGAAGAAGTGCTCGTTGTCGATCACGCACTGCTCTTCGGCGAGCATGTTGCCGGGCCTCGCGGCGAGGTCCGGATTCCAGTACACCGGCGCGGCCATCGTGTAGCCGAACGGGATGCCGTCGTGTTCCTGGCCGCAGCTCTTGCAGGTGAATCCCCCGGAGATCATGTCGAGCACCCTAGGGGTCGGCAGTGCTCCGCGAGGAGGATTCGCGCTCAGACCTGACGGATCGGCACGACCTCGACGAGCCGGTCGAGGTCCTTGAAATCCCGGACGTTCATCGTCAGCACCGGCATGCCGGCGACCGACGCCGTGGCAGCGATCTGCAGGTCCATCCGGCGCGGCCGCGGACTGCGACCGGCACGCCGCACCAGCGAGGCCATCTGCCCGTAGACCTTGGCCTCTTCCAGGCCGAACGGCAGCACCTCGAACGTCTGCATCGCCGCGTAGTAGCGCTCCGTGCGGGCGGCTCGCTCGACCGGGTCGTCGATGTCGATCCCGAACGCCAGCTCCGCGATCGTGACCGCGCTGAGGAACGGCTGGGCGTTCATGTACGCGCCCAGGTCCGCCCGCTCGAGCCTGATCAGCACACAGGTGTCGAGCAGGCAGCGACTCAGGTCTGCCACGGGTCTTCCAGCGGGTCGTCCGCGCCGAAGACCTCGTCGGCCGCCTTCCGGTCCGCGTCCCAGCGCTCCGCGTCGACCGGCGGCAGGGTGCCGAACAGCACCTGGATGTCGCCGAGCGGCGGCCGCGACACGACCTCTTCCCGGTACGGCAAGAGCTGCGCGACCGGCTTGTTGTTGCGGGTGACGACGAAGCCCTCGCCCGCCTCGACACGGCGCATGATCTCCGCGTTGTCGTTGCGGAGCTCACGCTGCCCAATGGCTTTGAGCTGCTGCATGCCACCACTGTAGCTCAAACAGTGAAGAAGTGCTACAGAGTAGCTACAGGCTCCCGTGGCTATCCGGACGACGTGATCAGGATCGGCACGTCCGGCTGGCGCTACCCGGAGTGGCGCGACGGCTTCTACCGCAACGTCCCGCAACGGCGCTGGCTCAGCCACCTCGCCACGCACGTCTCGACAATCGAGATCAACAGTTCGTTCTACCGCCTCCAGCCGTCGACGTACTACCGCAAGTGGGCAGCCGAGACCCCGCCGGACTTCATCTTCGCCGTCAAGGGCCCGAAGCTGATCACGCACGTCAAACGCTTGCGGCACGTCGAGGATCCGCTCAAGACCTTCCTCGACACGCTCGCCCTGGGCTCGAAGCAGGGCCCGATCATCTGGCAGCTCCCACCGAGCCTGCGGTTCGACCCCGCCACCCTGAAGGACTTCCTGGCGGCACTCCCGCCCGGTCGGCACGCCCTCGAACCGCGACACGAGTCGTTCCGCGCTGACGCCTACTTCGACCTGCTACGCGCGCACAACGTCGCCCACGTCGTGTCGGACGCACCGACGTTCCCGTGCATCGAGGCCGTCACCGCCGACTTCGCGTACGTCCGCCTGCACGGCCACGACGAGCTGTACATCAGTTCCTACAGCGATCGACAACTCGACGAGTGGGCACAGAAGATCCGCGACTGGGACCGCGACACCTACGTCTACTTCGACAACACCATGAAGGGTGCGGCGACGGGCAACGCCCAGGGGCTGGCGCAACGCCTCGGCATGCCGATAACTTCACATATGTGAAGATGACTCACGTCTTGGCCACCCTACTCCTGGCCGCGAGTCTCGTTGCTCCCGCGCAGGCGGAACCGGCGTCCTGGACCGGTCCGTTGAGCACGCGCGGACGGTGGATCGTCGACGCCCACGGCGACCGCTTCAAGCTCAAGTCCGGCAACTGGCACGGTGCGAGCGGCACCTGGAACGGTTCCGGCGACATCAACGACCCCGCCAACCACCACGCCGGCGAGAAGGCCGACCAGGTCCCGCTGGGCCTCGACCGCGCCACCACGGCCACGATCATCAACAGCTTCAAGGAGATCGGCGTCAACAGCGTCCGGTTGCCGTTCTCCAACCAGATGATCAAAGACACGAACCCGGTCAACGGCCTGAAAGACGCGCAGCTCAACGGCAAGCGGCCACTGGACATCTACGACGCGGTAGTGGCCGAACTGACGCGCAACAACCTCGCCGTCATCCTCAACAACCACACCACGACGTCCAGGTGGTGTTGCGGCGTCGACGGCAACGAACGGTGGAACACAAGTCAGAGCACGGACCAGTGGGTCAGTGACTGGGCGTTCATGGCCGACCGGTACAAAGCCAACAAACGCGTCGTGGGCGCCGACCTCTACAACGAGGTGCGTCGCAACGTCTGGGACGACCCGAACTGGGGTTGGGGCAACGACCACGACTGGCACAAGGCCTCGCAGCAGGCCGCGGACCGCATCCAGCAGACGGCGCCGGACCTGCTCGTCATCGTCGAGGGCATCAACTGGACGGGCATCCCTGTCGACGGCTTCGCGCACGGCCGGCCGACGCTGGAGCCGGTCCGCTTCCTGAGCCACACGCTCGCCAACACCGACAAGCTGGTCTACTCCGCCCACTTCTACGGCTACACCGGGCCGAACCACAGCGGTGCCACCGGAGTCGGTGAGACGAGCGACCCGCGCTACCAGGACCTGTCACCGCAGGAGCACGCCGACGTCCTGCAGCGCCAGGCGTTCTACATCACCGAGGCGCAGAAGCACTTCACCGCACCACTGTGGATCAGCGAGTTCGGCGTCGGCGGCATCGACGAGTCGAACCAGAAGGCACGAGCCTGGTTCGAGCGCTTCGTCGACCAGCTGATCGCCAAGGACACCGACTTCGCGTACTGGCCGCTGGTCGGCTTCCACACCAACCGCACCGGGAACAGCTGGGCGTTGTTGCGCTGGGACGCCAACGGAAACCGCATCAGCGTCAACGACGGCGACGACTGGCGCGCCGGCGCGTGGAACCGGCTCGTCAACGCTCCGAGCCGCGCCGGTCAGATCCCGCGCGAAACCCGGTGGAACATGCTCCTCAAGGAATCGTGCCCACAGAACGAAAAGCTCGTCGGCATCAGCCACACGGGCAACCGCGGTCTGTGCGTCAGCGGTCCACAGTGGAGCGGCACCACCAGGGTCACCAACGAGCAACACGTGACCCACGACTGGGCGGCCGGCTACACCAAACTCCAGTGCCCGTCCGGAAACGCGGCCGTCGGCTACGCGAACTTCACCCTGATCTGCGCGCCGGTCGCCACCGGAACCAGTACACGGGTCCTGTGGTTCGACCGCGGCGACAACCGGCCGGACCAGGGCGGTGACTGGGCAAACGGGCACTACAAGGGCCAGTGCGCGCAGGACGAGCACATCGCCGGCGTCGCCTACAACTGGCGCAGGACCCCGGACGCGCTGCTCTGCCGGAAGTGACTGTGTTCGAATTTGATGGCGAAGTGCTCCAGGAAAGCGGCCGCGGGATCCTCGACGTCGGTTGAGGTCTTGCGGCCGCCTTCGCTCACCACGACCTTGTCGCCGGCCACGGTGATCCGCCCGTCGGGCAGCGCGAGCGACGCCATCGGCCCCTTGCGGAAATGCGACTCCGGCGCGGACTGGTGCCACCAGCACGTCGGCACGAACTCCGCGAGCCCACGCGGCCGCCGTTCGATCCGGTACACGGCGGAACCGTTCATCAGCACGTCCACGTCGTCACCGTGATCCACCAGCCGGAACACCCCGAACGGGTCCTGCTGGTCCTCGCGCGTCGTCCACGACAACGGACGCAGGGTGAACGAGCCGAACCCGACGTCGACCAGCCACGCGTCGTCGACCAGCAGCGTCATGTGGTCGAACGGCGGACCCAAGCCGTTCGCTCCGAACACCCGCGCGGCCAGAATCTCGACGCGATACCCCAAGTCCCGCAACAACTCCGCGAACAACCCGTTGAGCTCGTAGCAGAACCCTCCGCGCCGCCGCACCACGATCTTGTCGTACAGCCACGGGATCTCCAGCACGATCCTGGTGTCCATGTGGGTGTCGAGGTTCTCGAACGGGACGCTCAGCAGATGCCGTTCCTGCAGCTCCGCCAACGACGACGAGCGAGCGGCACCGATGCGCTGTAGGTATTCCTCCACCGTGCCACGATAACCACATGGGAGAGGTCAGGATCGGCACTTCGGGATGGGTCTACCCACCCTGGCGCGGCGTCTTCTACCCCAAGGGCGTCACGCAGAAGCGCGAGCTGGCCTACCTGAGCGAGCAGCTCAACTCGGTGGAGATCAACGGCTCCTTCTACTCACTGCAGCGCCCGTCCAGCTACCAGAAGTGGGCCGCGGAAACACCACCGGACTTCAAGTTCGCCGTCAAGGGCAGCCGCTTCATCACGCACATGAAGCGCCTCAAAGACGGCAACGAACTGCTCGCGAACTACCTCGCGTCCGGCGTGCTCGCCCTGGGCCCGAAACTCGGCCCGATCCTCTGGCAGCTCCCGCCCACGCTGCAGTTCGACGCCGGCCTGCTCACCGGCTTCTTCGAGGGCCTCCCCCGCACCACCACCGAGGCCGCGGAGATCGCCGCACGGCACGACCACCGCGTGGACCCGGCCCACACCACCACGGACGCCGAACGCCCGATGCGGTACGCCCTCGAGGTCCGGCACGACAGCTATCGCACGCCGGAGTTCATCGATCTCCTCAAGCGCCACGACATCGCACTGGTGGTCGCGGACGCCGCCGGCAAGTACCCGCTCATCGAAGAGGTCACCAGCGACTTCGTCTACGTCCGGCTGCACGGCCACGACGAGCTGTACGTCAGCGGCTACACCGACGAGGGCCTCGACATGTGGGCGCGGAAGGTCGAGAAGTGGCGTGAGCACGGCGACGTGTTCGTCTACTTCGACAACGACGCGAAGGCCTACGCCCCGCGTGACGCCAAAGCACTACAAGATCGTCTGGCCGATTGACCCAAACGGACGCACACTCCAAGACGACGGAGAGGTGCGCCCATGTCGACGAAGAGCCTCATCGCCGCCTTGATGATCACCGCGGGAGCGGTTGCCTCCAGTGGGATCGCCGTAGCTCAGAGTGACAAGAGCTGCGACAAGGGCGAGTTCTGCGTCTGGTCGGGACCGGACTACACGGGGTCCGTCCAACGTCTCGACCTGGAGACCGCGAACCCCGGCGAATGCATCCCGCTCAACGTCGTCGGCAAGTCCTTCGCCAACCGCCTGAGCAGGGACGCGACCGTCTACCAGCGCGAGAACTGCTCGACCGAGGCCGAGTTCACCACCTACCCCCGGCACGGCACCTACGTGCCGGACGCCTACTTCGTGATCAGGGGACTGGAAGTGTGGGGGCCATAACGAGCCCGGACTACTTTAGTCACCCTATGTAACACCACCCGATCGTGTGAGTACTCACCAGTAGGTCTCATTTGGTGCCTAAGTTGCCGCCCTATCGAGTGGTGGCAGCTGGAGGAAATGTGACCGTGGCGGGTGAAGCCGGGTTACTCGAACTGATGGCCGGGCGACTGGCCAAAGACGATCTCACCCCACGTGCGGCGGAACTGGTGCTCGCGGCGTGCCGAGGTGAAGCAGCGCTGGACAGCGCGCTCGCCGGGGTGCCCGCGCGGGAGGAGACGCCGAGGGAACGGACGGACGGCCCCGGACACGGGATCTTCGTGTCGGAGATCCGCGTGCGCGGCTTCCGGGGCATCGGTCCCCAGGCACGCCTGCCGCTGGCACCGGGCCCCGGACTGACCGTCATCACCGGACGCAACGGCTCGGGCAAGTCGAGCTTCGCCGAGGCCGCGGAACTGGCGCTGACCGGCTACAACGCCCGCTGGACCCGCGCGCGGCACGACGTGTGGCGGCAGGGCTGGCGCAACCTGCACCAGGCCGGCACCGCCGTCGAGCTGGACATCGTGCAGGCCGCGCGGCCGGGCCGGACGACGATCCGAAGACGCTGGGCGCCGGAAGAAGACCTGGCGCAGGGCGAGTGGACGCAGGACAACGAGCCGTTCGACGACCGAAGATGGCACGACGCGTTGGAGACCTACCGACCGTTCCTGCCCTACAGCGAGTTGGGCACTGTCCTCGACGCACAGCCTGAGGACCTCTACGAGGCGATGCATCGCTTTCTGGGCTTGGAAGCGATCACCGAGGCCCAGCAGTCGCTCGCCGAGCACCGCAAACGGCTCGCCGAGGTCGTCGCCCGCCCCTACGACCGACGAGAACGCGTGCGCGCGGAGCTGGCGGCGTCCCCCGACGAACGCGCCCGCCGCGCCGCCGAACTGCTCGGCAGCGACTCCCCCGACCTCGACGCGATCGCGGACCTCGCGCTCGGCGCGGACGTCGGCAGCGGAACCAGCCTGTTGCACCAGATCGTCGACATCGCACTGCCTCCCGACGACGAGATCGACCGGATCCGCGAGACCCTGGACCTGGCACTCGGCGCGGTGACCGTGGTGGCGACGGACAACGCGCAGGACTCCCTCAGGTGCAGCGAGATCCTGAAGCTCGCCATCCAGCTGCAGGAGTCTGGCGGCAACCAGTCGTGCCCGGTGTGCGACCTCGGCCGGCTGGACGGGCTGTGGCTGTCGAAAGCCAGGGAACGCGCCGAGCACCTCGCCAAGGCCGCGGCGGAGCTGCACGACGCCGCGGACCGGCTGGACGTGGCGGTGGCGGCCACGCGGGCTTCCTGCCTGCCGGTGCCGGACGTGCTGAAAGACGCCCAGGACATGCTCGACACGACGACCGCGCTGCAGGCGTGGCAGGCGTGGGAGGGCTGCGTCTCGATCGACGATCCCGTGCGGCTGCGGCGGGAGTTGTTCGACCGGTACGCGGACCTCATGCAGGCCGTGGACCAGCTGAAATCCGTCGCGCGGGAGCAGATCGACCGGCGTGACCTGGTGTGGCGGCCGATGGCGCTCGCGTTGTTCGAGTGGCACTCCCAGGCCCAGCAAGCGCTTGCGGACGCCGAGGTGCTCGCCGACGTGACCGAGGCGGAGAACTGGATCCGCAGGACCGCGGCGACCCTGCGGTCCGAGCGCATCGCGCCGTTCGCCAAGGAGTCGCAGCGGATCTGGCAGCGGCTGCGCCAGCAGAGCAACGTCGACCTGGGCGCGGTGCGGCTCGGCAACACCCGCAACGTCGAGCTGGACGTGTCGGTCGACGGCGTCTCGAACTCGGCGCTGGCGGTGATGAGCCAGGGCGAGCTGCACTCGCTGGGGCTCGCGCTGTTCCTGCCGCGCGCGATGGTCGACGAGAGCCCGTTCCGGTTCGTGGTGATCGACGACCCTGTACAGGCGATGGATCCATCCAAAGTAGACGGTCTCGCGCAGGTGCTCGCCGACGTCGGACTGACCCGCCAGGTCGTGGTCTTCACCCACGACGAACGACTGGTGGAGGCGTTGCGGCGGTTGCGGTTGAGCGCGACCGTCTGGGAGGTCTGCCGCGGCGAGGAGTCCGTCGTGCAGGTGCGGATGTCCGACGACCCCGTTGGCCGGTGCCTGAACGACGCCCGTGCGATGCGCACCGACGAGGACCTGCCGGAAGCCCTGCGAGCCGAGCTGGTGGCTTCGTGCTGCCGAACGGCGCTGGAAGTGGCGTCGCACGCCCGGTTCCGCCGCGAACGGCTCGGCCGCGGCGTACCGCACGCCGAGGTCGAACGCGTGCTGGAGTGCGCGTTGACGACCAGGCAGAAGATCGCGCTGGCGGTGCTCGACGACCTCGCGGAACCGGCGAAGTTGTTGCCGCATCTGGAGGACGTCGTCGGGTCGTGGGCGGTCGACCTGCTGCACGCGTGCCGCATCGGCGGCGACAGCGGCGACCTGGACGTGCTGATCCGCGACACCGAACTGCTCGCGGGGTGGCTGCAGCGATGAACCTCCCCTCGGACGTGCAGGACCGCCTGACCTGCGTCGCGAACCTGCTGGCCCGCCCCGAGCAGCTCGACGGCGTGCGGATCCGGTGCTGCGCCGAGCTGTTGCGCACGGCGGTGGAACGTTCGGTCGCCCGCGCGTGCGGCGCCGACAACAGCGACCAGCCAGTGCACGCGCTGCTGATCAATCTTCCGTCCCATGTGGACGCGGACGTGGCGCACGACGCTTCCCAGCTGTGGCACGCGCTGAGCCGCGCGATCCGGCACCACGGCTACGAGCTCAGCCCGACCGTGGTGGAACTGCGCGGCTGGCACGACGACACGGCTTCGGTCGTCGAGGCTCTGCAACCGACCCTGACCCTGTCCGGCAACATAGACCTCACCTGAAGGCACCGGTGAAACTGCTGCTGTTCGCGGACCTGCACCTGGACACGCGCTTTTCCAGCGCGGGTCCGGCGCGACGCCAGGCGTTGCGCGACACACTGGGCCGCATCGTGGAGCTCGCACAGGAATCGAACGCCGACGCGGTGCTCTGCGCCGGCGACCTGTACGAGCACGATCGCTGCTCCCCTTCCACGGCCTCGTTCCTGCAGTCGTCGTTCGACTGCTCGCTTCCGGTGTTCCTGGTGCCGGGCAACGACGACTGGTACGGGCCGCAGTCGGTCTACCAGCAGGTGGACTGGACGCCGAACGTGCACGTGTTCTCCTCGGAGTCGTTGACGCCCGTGGAACTCGCCGACGGCGTCACGCTGTGGGGTGCCGCCCACGTCGGCCCCGGCCCGGCGCGGGACTTCCTGGACGGCTTCGCGGTGAACCGCGGCGGGGTGAACCTGGCGCTGTGTCACGGTTCCGCGCCGGAGGACGTCGCGATCACCGGGCTGGACCACGCGTTCCTGGGGCACGTGCACACGCCGGAGCACGCCGTTCGCCACACCTTCCCCGGCAACCCGGATCCGCTGACCGCGGACGAGACCGGTGAGCGCGGGGCCGTGCTGTGCACGGTGCACGACGACGGCTCGGTGACGCGCGAGGTGTTCGACGTGTCGGCGTCGCGGTCGCTCGGGCTGCTGGCCGAGCACACGGAGACGTTCCCCTTGCTGGACTTCGACTCCGTCGCCGCGGAACGGACCGTGCGCGGCCAGTTCGTGCGGGACGTGCTGGCGGATCCGTCTCTGGACACGACGTTGCGCGGCCGCGTGCTGGCGACCGGCCTGCGGGCGTTGGAGGATCGATGAAGATCGAGTCGGTGACCGCGCACGCCTTCGGGCCGCTGCACGACCGGACGCTGCCGCTGGCACCGGGGCTGACCGTGGTGTCGGGCGTGAACGAGTCCGCGAAGTCCTCCTGGCACGCCGCGATCCGCGCCGCCCTGTGCGGTGAACCGTCGTCGCGGCACCGTCCGTGGCACGGTGAGTCGTGGCGGGTGGCCGCGATGGTGTCGATGGCGTCCGGCGAAGTCGTCGCGGTGGACCGCGATCTGAACGACGACTCCTCGCCGGATGTCGCGCGCCGGATCGGTCTGGACCGCACGTCGTTCGCCGCCACCGCCTGCGTCGACCAGGCGCAGCTGCTGACCGTGCTGGACGCGGCGGACGGGCTGCAGGACCACCTGCGGCGCGCGGCGGCCACGGCGGGCACCGACGGCACGGTGGAGCAGGCGTTGCAACGGCTGAGCGCGCCGGTCGACCAGTTGCGGGACGCCCGCAACCGCTTGCGCGAGGCCGAAACGGACCTGAGCGTGGCCCGCCGCGAGCACACCCGGTACCTGGAGCTGACTGCTCACGCCCGATCAGCCGCAGCCGCACGCGCGCGCCTGGCCGTTCAAGAGCACTCGGTTGTGCTCGACACGCTGTCCTCTCGGGCGGCACGGCTGAGTGAGCTTCAGGAGCGCTTCGGCGACTCACCGCCGTCTGGCCTGGCCGCGCAGGAAGAGCTGACCCACGTGGTCAACCGTGCGCTGGCCGCGTGGCGTGCGGCACCGACGCCGCGTGTGCTGACCGGCCCGTCGGCGTCCACTCTCGAAGGCGAACTGGAAGCACTTCCCGAGCCTCCCGTTGGTGAGACCGCGGTCGACGATGAACTCCGTGTCGTAGCAACGGCCTATGAGACCGCTTCTGCCGTCGCAGCCGCACACAACGAACGCCGCCCTTCGCCACCAACCACTGCCGAGCCGTCGGTGCTGCGCGGCCTCGCCACCCGCCTGGACCCGACCAGCGGCGCCCGGCTGACCACCGCGTCGATCGAGGTGGACACCGCCCGCCAGTTCCAGGACGAGGCCGCCGCCAACGCGGCCCGCACCCAGGTGGAAGCCGACGTGGCGGCAGCGCGCGTGCAGGAGATCGCGATGCCGAACCCGTTCCTGCGCAACGCTTTGCTGGCCCTGAGCTGCCTGACCACACTCGTCGGCCTGCTGCTGTTCCTGACCGACCAGCAACTCGCCGCCGTGGGCGTCCTGATCGCCGCCCTGGTGGCCGGCGTCGGCGGCGCCCTGGCCCGCGGCAACGGCCCCCAACGCGACGCCGCCGTCGCTTTCGCCGCCGAACGCGCGCGTATGGCAACCGATGCGCGGGGCGTGCTGTTCATCGCGGACCGCAAACTGGCCGAGGCCGAGGGCCAGCGCGCGGTGGCCTCGGAAGCCGTGCGCGTCCACGACGAAGCCGTCGCCTCGTGCGCGTCCCTGGGCATCCCCGCGGACCGCGAAACGTTGTGGCGCCTGGCGAACCGCGCCGCCTGGGAAGCCGTGCAGGCGGACCTGGAGTGCGAGGTCGCGCGCACCGAGAAGGTGGTCCGCGTGGAACTTGCCGCGCGCGGCAAGGTCGACGCCGCGATGACCGTGCCAGACCTGCTGATCGACTACGAAACCGACTGCAAGGTCCGCGCCCGCCAGGCGTTGATGGCCGCCCAGCGCCCGCTGCTGGCCCAGGCGCTGGCCGACCGCCGCCTGGCAGAAGCGACCGTCGCCGAAGCCACCGTCGCCCACACCCGCGCACTGGCCCTGCTGCGCAACGCCGTGACCGCGATCGGCGGCAGCGGCGAACGCCCCGAAGACCTGCTCCGCGCCATCGCCGAGTGGCAACGCGGCTGGGACCGCCTGCTGCGCGAGGCCGAGGAAGAACGCAACGCCTGGGCCGAACTCCAGTCCCTGCTGGCCTCCGGCACGCTGAACGACGTCGAGACCACCCTCTCCGCCGCCCAGAACCACCACGCCGCCCTGGTCGAAACCGCCCTCCGCTACGCAGCCTGCGACCCCGTGGACCCGTCTCTCGCCGCGCAGTGCGACACCCTGGCCGCCACCGTCACCGAGATGGTCCGCGGCCTGCCCAGCGTCCCGGACGCGGAAGAAGCCGTGCAGACCGCCGCGCGGGTCCTGGCCGAGGTGACCGCCGAGGTGCAGGCCATCGACCTCGCCTCCCGCTACCTGACCGCCGCCCGCGAGAAGGTGCACAGCACCATCGCCCCGGCCCTGGAGGACACCCTCCGCGCGTGGCTGCCTCTCGTGACCGACGGCCGTTATGTCGACGCAGCAGTGGACCCCGCATCTCTGACCGTGCGCGTGTGCACCGCCTCCGAGACATGGCACCAGGCATCGCGTTTGTCTTTGGGCACGGCCGAGCAGGTCTATCTGCTGCTGCGCGTGGCCCTCGCCCAGCACTTGGCTTCCGAGCCGTGCCCGTTGTTGCTGGACGACGTCACCGTGCAGGCCGACGACACCCGGACCCGCGCGGTGCTGGACCTGCTGCTGCGGCTGTCGGAGGACCGGCAGATCGTGGTGTTCGCGCAGGAGAGCGCGGTGGTCGAGTGGGCCCAGGAACGGCTGGGCGAACGCGACGTGCTGCACCAGCTCACGCCTGTGGCCGCCTGACTTGCCGTCCGGCTGCTCCCACACGCGAACGACGAGCCAGCCGGCGGTGGTGAGCCGGGTGTTGGTGTCGAGGTCTCGAACGACCACGCCGTGCAGCTTCACCCGCCACCATTCGCGGTTCGCCTTGGGCAGCTGGCCGTGTTCCGGACACGAGTGCCAGAAACAACCGTCGACGAACAACGCGATCCTTGCCCCTCGCAGCACGTCGACACGGCGGCGCCGGTTGGTCCCAGGCGGTGCGACGTCCACGAGATAGCGCAGCCCACGGCGGTGCAGTGCCCGCCGCACCGCCATCTCGGGCGCGGTGCCGACCCGGCGGGTCCTGCGCATCACCCGCGAGGTCGCCTCGGAAGTGGCGGCCGGAGCGGGTCCTGCATCGACATAGCGGTACACGACCTGCAGTTTCCCGGAATTGTCAGACCCCGTCGCTACCGTCGATCCCATGACCAACGCCGCCTTCCGCAAGCTGGCCCCGACGCCCGACGAGCGGCTCGCCGAGCTGGGGCTGCGCCTCGCCGTCCTGGACCGCGCGATCGCCGCCGGCATCGACGCGCGTGCCGCCTCGCCGCCGTTCGGGCCGACGAACGCGCCGGGGCTGCTCGACTGGATTCACCGGGTGGGCACGCTGCGCCAGTTGCTGGCCGTCGAGGGGTGGCAGCGGCTCGACCACTGGAACGCCGGCCTGGTGCGGCACCCGTCGCGGCCGATTCTGCTGGGCACGTTGCAAGGCAACCGGGGGACGGGGTCGACGGACGCGCCGCTGCGCAGCGACTATGCGAAGGGGCCCGCCATCGCGGCGATGATGAGGGACAACGACCACGACCAGTTCGCGCTGTTCGAGAACGTGCGCACTGAGGGGTTCAAGTTGTGGTTCCTGGTCACGTATCCGCTGCAGCTGGCGGATCGGCTCGTGGTGTTGCGCGAGGTGTCGCAGCCGGAGCCGACGCCGCAGAACCAGATCATCGAGCGGTGGGCGCATCGGATCGTGTTGCCGCCGATGGAGTTCCCGCAGCTCAAGGCGCCCAATGTGGACGGTCCGGAGGAGGTGGACTTCCCGATCGCGTTGAGGCGGTGAACGATCTGCGGGCAGGCCGAGCACCACGCACGACAGCGACCTGACGCGGGTCCAACTGGACCCGCGTGGCATCGCGGCGCGGCAGCAGCGACAATGGCCGGATCATGCTCACCCCGTCGCGACTCACGCTCGCCCGCACCCGGCGCGGACTCACCGCGGCCGAGCTCGCGCGCAAGTCCGGGGTGTCGGCGCGGGCCATCGGCGAGTACGAGCGCGGACAGCGCAGGCCCAAGCCCGCCACCGTCGAGTCGCTGGCCGGGGCGCTTGCTTTTCCGGCGGCGTTCCTGACCGCGCCGGAACCGCCACGACCGCAGAGCGGGCCGGACGACGCGCAGGCGACCGCGGCGGCTCAGCTGGCCATCGAGTTCAACGGGTGGCTGGAGCGCCTGTTCGTGCTCCCCCAGCCGAACCTGCCGCCTCCCCGGACTTCGCCGGGCAGCACGCGCGCTGCCTGGCGGCTTGACGACGGGCCGGCGCCGAACATGGTGCAGCTGCTCGAATCGCGCGGTGTGCGGGTGTTCTCGCTGCCCGTCGACTGCGCCGCTCAGGAGGCGTTCTCCTGCTGGCACAACGGAACGCCGTTCGTGTTTCTGAACCCGGCGGCGACGCCGGAGCAGGCGAGGTTCGACGCCACCCGGCAACTCGCCGTGCTGCTCGGCCACGACGAACCGGTGGAGTTCGCCGCCGAGTTCCTCATGCCGGAGAAGCAGTTCTACGGCACGGGTTACCGCCGCTGGCTGGCCCGCCGGGAAACGTCGAAGCTGCTCACCAAGGTGTTCAGGGTTCTCCGCGAGAACGGCACGACGCCGCTGCACGTCGCCAAAGAGCTGAATCTGGGTCTGGAAGAGCTCAACGGACTTGTGTTCGGACTCGTGCTGACCGCGCTACCCGGTGGCGGAGAACCAGGCCCCAGAGGACGTGCGCGCCTCACCTTGGTCCACTGACTGATCACGTTGGACCGGATTGCGTTGTCATTCGGTCACTGAGTGAAGCGAACAGCCGGTTATGCTAGGCCAAACGAGCGATTTGTGAAACGCATCGTCCGGCATCCCCGACACTGAGAGTGACGGGAAGCCGAGTCGTGAGGATGCCCCATGACGATGCAGCAACGCACAGAGCCTTCGCCCGCCGCAGTCCTGATCTCCGTTGCCGTGCTCGCGTTGGTTCTGACCGTTGCTTTCGGCCCG
Organism: Lentzea alba; assembly: GCF_011067745.1. Lineage (GTDB taxonomy): Bacteria > Actinomycetota > Actinomycetes > Mycobacteriales > Pseudonocardiaceae > Lentzea > Lentzea alba. Next base: position 2,648 of record NZ_JAAMPJ010000023.1, on the reverse strand, counting down.
CTGGGCTTCGTCATCGGGCTCGCGTTGTTCGCGTTGATGTTCATCGGCAGCAAGAACAGAGCGGCACCCGACCAGGCCGCGCCCATGCGGACCCGGTCCCGCATCCGTCGGCTGTCCACGGCCGGCCGGGTCGCGATCGTCGGTGAGTCGCACTACCAGGACGCCATCGCGGAGGTGGCGAGGCACTCGACAGCGCTGCCGCTCGACGAGGCGATCCCCGCGACCGCCGTGCTGGTGCCGGAACAGGCCAACCGCCACGACCACCAGGCGGTGCGGGTCGATCTGTTGCGCGGCGACGGATCCGCCATCACCGCCGGCTACCTGCGCGGCGACCAGGCCGCCGACTACCAGCCGCTGCTGCTCGAACTGGCCGAACGCGGCGAGGTCGGTTCGTGTCCCGCCCGCATCATGGGCGGTGGCCAGCGCTACTACGGCGTGCACCTGCACCTCGGTGTCCCGCGGCTGCTGCTGCTCGACCACGAAGCCCTTGGCACCGCACCGACCTTGCCCGCCGAACACCAGGTCAACATCACGGGCGAGGAAGCACATCAGCACGTGCTGCACCGGGTGGTCAACGGCCGCACGCCCGTCCACGTCATCGCCGAGCTCCGCGACTGCTGCATCGCCGAAGGCAGCCACATCGGCGAACACACTCTCGAGGTACTCCTCGAAGGCGAACGCATCGGTCAGCTCACCTACTCGATGGGTCTGCGCTACTGCGACGTTGCGCAAGAGTGGCGCGCCCGCACGGGGCGCGCGCTCTGCGAAGCGGTCATCACCAACGAGGGCACGCGTGGCCTTCAGACGAAGTTGCTGCTGCCCAAGTAGTCAGCGAACGTCCGCGGTTCACGGCCAAGAACTCGTTGCACGCCGTCAGACAGATGGGCCTCTTCTCCCGTGCGGATGCGCACGAGCAGCATCGTGACGAGGTCGGCGATCTCGTCCGGGTAGCCGAGGCCGCGCAACGAAGCGGCGAACTCCTCCTGGTCGACGTCGGTGTACAGAACGGGGTTGCCGGTCACCGCGACGATCCGCGCGAGCATCTCGGCGAACGACAACGACTCGGGCCCGCTCAGCTCGTAGGTCTGCCCCGCGTGGCCCGGCTGGGTCAGCGCAACGACGGCGACCTCGGCGATGTCCACCACATCAATGAACGGATGGATGCCCTGTCCTGCCGGGACAGCCAGCTCGCCGTGCTGCACGGGCGCGGCGAACAGGTCCTCGTCGAAGTTCTGCATGAACCACGTCGGACGCAGGACCGTCCACTCGACGCCGGACTCCTTGATCGTGGCCTCGAAGGGATCGTCGTCGGGGGCACCGCGCATGGACAACAACACGAGCCGAGTCACTCCGGACTTCACGGCCAGCGGCACGAATTGGGCGAGGGCAGCGGGATTGTCCGGCGGCACGACGTAGACCGCGGTGGCGCCGGCGAGAGCGGGCTCCCAGGTCTCCGGGGTGGCCCAGTCGAACTTCGTCGCCGACGAGCGTGAGGCGGGACGGGCCGCGGGGCCGAGGAGTGAGGTGACGCGGCGACCGGTTTTGCCGGTGCCGCCGAGCACGAGGATGGAGGACGGGTTGAGGGCGCTCAATGTTGACATGACTAGAGCTAATCAATGTTGACTCGGACGATCCATGCTTGAACAACCGCCATCCTTGCTCGTTCGTCCACGTGATAATTAGTGGGTCATGAGTGAGCGTGATCTCGTGGACCTGAGGGATGCGTTGCGGGCCTTCGCCGCTGCCCGCGACTGGGACAGCTACCACACCCCCAAGAACCTGGTGATGGCGTTGTCCGCGGAGGTTGGCGAGCTCACCGACCTCTTCCAGTGGCTGACACCCGAAGAGGCGCAGAACGCGATGAAAGACCCGGACCTTGCGTGGAACGTGCGGGACGAGCTGGCGGACGTGATGCACTACCTCACCAGGCTGGCGGACAAGCTGGGTGTCGACCTCGTCGAGGCTGCGTTCGCCAAGATCGAACGCAACGAGCGGCGGTTCCCGACCGGAAGCTTGACGCCCGTCCCAGTCGAGAAGGGTGAGCTGTGAGTCTGCAGTAGGAGAAGCGCCGTTCCCCATTGAGGTATCAGTTCGACTTCACCACGGAGAACGGCGCTCCCGTGTTCAGCGTCGACAGGAAGACCTGGGTTCGCGACCACTACCTGGTCCCGTTCCAGGATCCTGGCGTCGACCGCCGGCTCGTGACCGCGCAGGCCGTGGCGCTCGACGCACTGCGGTCCCGCTAGAGGTACGTCAGCAGGAGAAGGATCAGGCACACCAGCAGCACGACGCCGAGCACTGCGGGCAGGAGTGACTGCGAGGACGGCGCGGGCTCGCGGGCGTGCCTGCCCCGCCTCCTGCGCGCTCGCCACCGCAAAGGTGCCTCCCCTACCCGCTGATCGTTCATGACGATCACGGTAGGGACGAACAACCCGAGCCTGGCTCACGTCACCCGCTCGCCTGGTGTGCATCACCCGGTCGGTCGCTCAAGCACGAAAAAGCCCTGCGGGGAGCGCATGAAGCGCTCAACCCGCAGGGCTAAATTAAGTTCGGCGGCGACCTACTCTCCCACACCGTAACCAGTGCAGTACCATCGGCGCAGAAGGGCTTAACTACCGGGTTCGGAATGGGACCGGGTGTTTCCCCAA
>NZ_JAAMPJ010000022.1 GCF_011067745.1 Lentzea alba | reverse complement strand
TAGACCACTGGGTTGATAGGCCAGAGGTGGAAGACCGGTAACGGTTGGAGCTGACTGGTACTAATAGGCCGAGGACTTGTTACAAAGACGCTACGCATCCACTGTGCGGTTCTGGAAGAACAACCAGAACCGATCGAACCCCCGCTGGATCGGGGTTCTAGGTTGAATTCCATAGTGTTTCGGTGGTTATAGCGTTGGGGAAACACCCGGTCCCATTCCGAACCCGGTAGTTAAGCCCTTCTGCGCCGATGGTACTGCACTGGTTACGGTGTGGGAGAGTAGGTCGCCGCCGGACAATCTTTCAGAAGACCCCTGAGGGTCGAGCACTTCGGTGCTCCTCTCAGGGGTCTTCTGCATGTTCAGGGGCGAATTCTCACTTGCCCGCCCTGATCTCATGGAGCCATGGACGCGGTCGTGCACCCCACCCTGGAATCGTTCGACGCCGCCACTCACGATCGGCTCGCAGCCGATCCGGTGCGCAACACCATCGCGCTGACCTCACTCGACCGCCTCCGCCGGCTGCCCGGCACCGACCAACCACCGATCCTGATCACCTTCCACGACAACGGCGAGGTGATCGGCTCCCTGATCCGCACCCCGCCCTGGCCCTTCCAGGCGGCACACCTGCCCCTCGATGCGGTGAATCTGGCAGTGCAGATCGTGAGCGACGTCGACCCGGACGCCCCCGGCGTGACGGGCCCGCGGGCGAAATCAGCGGCGTTCGCCACAGCGACGGGCAAAGCCTTCGTCGAGTCCCTCGCCACCAGGCTGTACCGCCTAGGAACCCTGGCCCCGCCGACCGTAGAGGGCGCCGGCCGCCTGGCCACCGAAGACGACGTCGAACTCCTCGGCGCCTGGCGCAAGGCGTTCGTCAGGGAAGCCGTGCCCGAAGCCCCGGACCTGGGGACGACCGACGCCATGCGCGACTCCCTGCGGCTCGGCAACGGCCACGTGCTCTGGGAGATCGACGGCACCCCCGTCGCCTGGGCCGTGGCCAGCCTGCCGCAGGTCGGCATGACCCGAGTCGGCCCGGTCTACACACCACCCGAGCACCGCAAGCGCGGCTACGGCGCCGCGGTCAGCGCGATGGTCAGCCAGTGGGCGCTGGACCAGGGCGCCACCGACGTCCTGCTCTTCGCGGACCTGACCAACCCGATCTCGAACTCGATCTACCAACGCATCGGCTACCAACCACTCGACGACTGGGCGGAGTTCTGGTGGAAGCACTGACCCACGACAACCTCGAGGACTTCCTCGAGGTCGCCGGCGACTTCCTCGACGCCGACCCGGTGAACCACAGCGTCCACCTGACCACTGTGGACTCCGCTCGGCGCGGGATCCGCGAGCCTGCGGCGTTGATCTCGTTGCACGACAACGGAGTTCTCGTTGGCGCCGCGACTCGCATGCAGGACCGCCCGTTGCACGTCGCCGCCATGCCACTCGCGGCAGCCCCGCTCGTGGCCGACGCGGTGCGTGACCAGCCGATCGACGCGGTGACCGGCCCGGTGGACCGCGTGGAGGCGTTCCGCGCCTTGTGGCGCGACGGTGGCAGAGAGACCTACCGCCTCCGGCTCTACCGGCTGGACGACCTCGTCGTTCCCGACGTGCCCGGGGAGTCCCGCCTCGTGACGGCCGCCGACGAAGACCTGATCACCGAGTGGTGGGTTCGGTTCGTCGCCGAACTGGACGGACTCGAGCGAGAGGAGGCCGAGGAGGTGATGCGCGGCAGCCGGGCCATGCCGGCGGGGCACGTCATCTGGCTCGTCGACGGCGAGCCGGTCTCGTGGGCGGCCAGTACCGAACCGGTCGCCGGGGTGTCTCGGGTCGGCCCGGTCTACACCCCGCCCAGGCACCGTCGGCGCGGTTACGGAGCCGCGGCCACGGCGGCGGTCAGCCGCTGGGCGTACGGGGCAGGTGTCGATCACGTCGTGCTGACGGCAGACTTGGCGAACCCGACCGCGAACTCCGTCTACCAGGGCATCGGGTTCCGGCACGTGTCGGACTGGTCCGAGTACAAGTGGTCAGCCGAAGAGCTCTGAGGACACCGGGCGGTTTCGGACGTGTGAGGAGAACACGAGCGAGGTGGTGGTGTCGCCGTAGCGCTGCATCACCTCGACGAGATCCTCGAGCTCGACCATCGACCGGCAGACGACGCGCAGCAGCCAGCAGTCGTCCCCGGTCACGTGGTCCGCGTCGAGGATCTGCGGCAGCACCAGGACGTGTGACCGGAACCGCGGCGTGTCCAGCGACCGCACCCGCACGCGCACGATGGACTCGATCGGCAGGCCCAGCCGCGCCGGCGACACCACGGCGACGAAGCCGGTGATCACGCCCAGCGACTCCAGGCGCCGGACTCGTTCGGTCACCGCAGGCGCGGACAGCGACACCTCGCGGCCCAGCGCGGTGAACGACATGCGCCCGTCGGTCTGCAGCAGCGAGAGGATCTTCCAGTCCACCGCGTCGAGTTCCACCTGGAAATCATAAGCAGAAGGCGCTGAACGCCTGGACTTCCGCATGTCCGAAGTGGAGCGGTCCAAGCAGGATCAGGGGCATGACGAACGCACTGCGCTTCCCCGCCGCCGATCCGCACGCCGCCGCCGCCCACTTCGCCGCCGAGCTCGCGTTCGAGGCGGACCCCGACGACGTCCACCGGGACCTGCAGGACGGCAACGTGCGGGGATACGTCCTCGTGGAGACGCGCGCACCGGAGGCGTTCGCCCAGGCGCGGATTCCCGGCGCGATCAACCTGCCCTACCGCGACCTGCCCGAGCAGCTCGACCTCGACCCCGACCTCGTCTACATCTGCTACTGCGAGAGCTTCCAGTGCAACGCCGCGACCAAGGGCGCGCTCGCTCTCGCGCAGCGGGGGTACCGGGTGAAGCGGCTCTCCGGCGGCATCACGGCGTGGCGGGAGGCGGGCTATCCGGTCGAGTCGGATCAGCTGGTCGGAGCAGGTGTTTCTAAGGTCGCGTGTCATTGCTGAGTGAAGCCGACATAGGCTCACCTATGTGACCGCACCGCGTTTGCTCGTTCTGCAGCCCTCGCAGTCCGACCCGTTGGCCAAGCTCGGCGAGTGGCTGGAGGCCGACGGTGTCGAGCTGCACCTCGTGTCGTTGAAGGACGAGCCGGCCCCGGAGAACCTCGACGGCTACCAGGGCGTGATCTGCCTCGGCGGTGAGATGGGCGCGCTCGACGACCTCGAGCACCCGTGGCTCGCCGACGCCCGCCGTCTGCTGTCGAGCGCCGTGGCGAAGAGACTTCCCACGCTCGCGATCTGCCTCGGCGCGCAGCTGCTCGCGGCCGCGACCGGTGGGCAGGTCCGCAAGGGTCCACAAGGGCCTGAGGTCGGGGTGTTGCTGGTCGCGAAGCGGGACGCGGCCGGCACCGACCCGCTGTTCGCGGACCTGCCGTTCACGCCGGACGTGCTGCAGTTCCACAGCGACGAAGTGCACCTGCTGCCACCGGGTGCGGAACACCTGGCAGCCTCGCCGAAATACCCGAATCAGGCCTTTCGGGTCGGAACGAGTGCTTACGGTCTCCAGTTCCACATCGAAACGACCCCGGAAATCGTCCTGAACTGGGCGGCGAAGGATCCTGAATCGGCGGCCTGCGCGCGGCCGCACCACTTCGACCAGGACTTCCTCGCCGAGGCCCATCGCGACTTCGAAGAGGTGTGGCAGCCGTTCGTGGCCAGATTCGCCAAGCTGGTGCGGGGAGAACTGTCGCCCGCGGGGTGTTTGGGCACACAACTTCCGTTGGTGTGACGTTACTTTCGTAGGTTATAGGGCATCCTGAGTACCCGGTACCGTCATCCATCGGACACCTTGTTCGATCCAGCCGGAGGATCAGTGTGGATCCCGCACTTGTAGTGATCATCGTCGTCGTCACTGCTCTCATCTTCGACTTCACCAACGGGTTCCACGACACGGCCAACGCCATGGCCACCTCCATCGCCACGGGTGCCCTGAAGCCCCGCACGGCGGTCGCGCTGTCGGCGGTGCTCAACCTCGTTGGAGCATTCCTCTCGGTCGAGGTGGCCAAGACCATCTCCGGCGGGATCGTCGACGACGCCCAGATCACGCCCGCGATCATCTTCGGCGGGCTGGTCGGCGCGATCATGTGGAACCTGGTCACCTGGTACGCCGGGCTGCCTTCGAGTTCCTCGCACGCGTTGTTCGGTGGCCTGATCGGCGCCGCGTGGGTCGCGTCCGGTGTGGACGCCATCCACTTCGCCAAGGTCGTCGACAAGGTGCTGGTGCCCGCGGTCGTCGCGCCGCTGGTCGCCGGTGTGGTCGCGGCCCTCGCCACGATCATCGTCTACCGCCTCAAGAAGGCCGCTGACCCGCGCGTCTCGCACACCGGCTTCAAGGTCGGCCAGGTCGCGTCCGCCTCGCTGGTCTCCCTCGCGCACGGCACCAACGACGCGCAGAAGACCATGGGCATCATCACGCTGGCGCTGATCACCTCCGGCTCGCTCGCGCCCGGCTCGGGCCCGCCCACCTGGGTGATCGTCAGCGCCGGTCTCGCGATCGCGCTCGGCACGTACCTCGGCGGCTGGCGCATCACGCACACGCTCGGCCGCGGCCTGACGACCATCGAGCCCGCCCAGGGCTTCGCGGCGCAGACCTCGACCGCCACGGCGATCCTCGCGTCGTCGCACCTGGGCTTCGCGCTGTCCACCACGCACGTCGCGTCCGGCGGCATCATGGGCTCCGGTCTCGGCCGGGACCGCCACGGCGTCAAGTGGGGCACCATGGGCAAGATGGCCGCGGGCTGGCTGCTCACGCTGCCCGCCGCCGGCATCGTCGGTGCCATCGCGGGCAAGTGGGCGTCGACGGGCACCGGCGGGATCATCGGGGTCGCCGTCATCGGTGGTGCCGTTTCGCTCGGCATCTGGATCCTGTCGCGGCGTGAGCCGGTGAAGCCCGAGCACATCGTCGACGAGGTGGCCGCTCAGGCCGAGCTGCACAAGGTTGCGGCATGACCGTCAACTGGACCGCGCTGCTCCAGGTCTTCGGCGCCACGCTGCTGGTCACGGTCCTCGTGGTGACTTTGTTCGTGCTCGGCATCCGCGCGTTGTCGACCGACAAGAAGATGCCGGCGTACGCGAGCTTCGCCGGGTGCGTCGCCGTCGTGCTCTATGGACTCTCTCTGATCGTCTTCTAGCTCTGTGAGGACTAGGTTGGCTCCTGATGAGCGAACCAGTCCGCCACTCTTCACCAGCAAGATTCGGTCTCACCGAGCCGCGCAGCGAGGAAATGCTGCGCGGTCTCGGCCTGTGGGCTGACCGCCGCCCGGCCGACGGCTCCGAACCTGTGCTGTTCGCGCTGTCCCGTTGCCCGGACCCCGACCTCGCGTTGCGCGGATTGGAGCGGCTCCAAGCGGTCGCCGACTGGGACGCGCTGTCGGCCGCGCTGCACGAGGACGTCGCGGTGCGAGGCCGGCTGCTGGCCGTGCTGGGGTCGTCGACGGCGTTGTCGGACTTCCTCGTCGTGAACCCGGACCGGTGGCGCTCGCTCACCGGCGAGGTCGACGTGTCGCTGGACTTGGCGGACGGCGACGTGCTGCGCACGGAGTACCGGGCGAAACTGCTGCTCGTTGCGGCCAACGACCTGGCGCACGTCGTTGAGTCCTCGTTGCCGTTCGTTCCATACGACACCGTGGCCGCGCAGCTGTCCGATCTCGCCGTGTCTGCGCTACGGGCGTCGTTGAAGCTCGCGTCGGAACGCGTCAACGGTGCGGACCGCTGCCAACTCGCCGTGATCGCGATGGGCAAGTGCGGCGCGAACGAGCTGAACTACGTGAGCGACGTCGACGTCGTGTTCGTCGCCGAGGGCGATCTGAGCGTGGCGACGCGGCTGGCCAGCACGCTGATGCAGATCGCCGGCCAGTCGTGCTTCGAGGTCGACGCGGCACTGCGGCCGGAGGGCAAGGCGGGCGCGCTGGTTCGCACGTTGGACGGGCACGCGTCGTACTACAAGAAGTGGGCGCGGACCTGGGAGTTCCAGGCGTTGCTGAAGGCGCGGCCGGTCGCGGGCGACGCCGAGCTGGGGCAGGCCTACCTCGACGTCGTGCGGCCGTACGTGTGGACGGCGGCCGAGCGCGAGAACTTCGTCGAGGACGTGCAGGCGATGCGTCGCCGCGTCGAGGACCACGTGCCGTCAGGGCTGGCTGACCGGGAGCTGAAGCTCGGCCGGGGTGGTCTGCGTGACGTCGAGTTCGCGGTGCAGCTGCTGCAGCTCGTGCACGGCCGTTCTGACGAAGAGCTGCGCATTCAGGCGACGACTGCCGCGTTGGCGGCATTGGGCAGGGGCGGGTACGTCGGGCGCAACGACGCCGCGGACTTCGGGCGCTCGTACCGGTTCCTCCGCACGTTGGAGCACCGTCTGCAGTTGCAGCGTTTACTGCGCACGCACCTCTTTCCTGCAGACGACGACACCGCGGCGTTGCGCTGGTTGGCGCGCTCGGTCGGTCTTGCGGCGGACGGGCAGAAGTCGGAGGGCCAGGTGCTGCTCGCGGAGTTCCGCAAGCACGCCAACCAGGTCCGGCGGCTGCACGAGAAGCTGTTCTACCGGCCGTTGCTGCAGTCCGTGGCGGGCGTGTCGACGGAGGCACTGCGGCTCACCACCAAGGAGGCCGTTGCCCGGCTCGCGGCGTTGGGCTACACCTCGTCTGACGGCGCGTTGCGGCACATCCAGGCGTTGACGCACGGCGTTTCGCGGCGCGCTCGCATCCAGGGTGCGCTGCTGCCGGTGCTGCTAGATCTGTTCGCCGGGACGCCTGATCCGGACGGTGGGCTGCTGGCGTACCGGAAGGTGTCCGAGGCGCTCGCGGAAACCCCCTGGTACCTGCGGCTTCTGCGCGACGAGGGCGCTGTCGTCGAACGGCTCGCGGTGTTGCTCGGCACCTCTCGGTTCGTGCCCGAACTGCTGGTGCGGGCGCCGGAGGTGTTGCGGCTGCTCGCGGACACCGAGGCGTTGGTCGGCCGTGATCCGCACGCCGTCGGGAATCCTTTGCGCAGCGCAGTCTCCCGGTACGACGACCTGACACGCGCGGTTGCGGCCGCACGGTCGTTGCGTCGGCACGAGATGTTGCGGGTCGCGGCTGCGGACCTGTTGGGCTTCATGCCGATCGAAACGGTGTGCGTCTCGCTGTCCGAGGTGTGGGGCGCGGTGCTGCAGAGCGCGTTGGACGCGGCGGTGCGCGCGGCCGGCGAACCCGTCGCGGCGTTGTCCGTGATCGGCATGGGCCGGCTCGGCGGGCACGAGCTCGGGTACGGCTCGGACGCGGACGTGATGTTCGTGTGCCGGCCGTTCGAGGGCGTGACCGACGCCGAGGCGGCGAAATGGGCGAGTGGCATCGTCGAGAAGATCCGGCGGCTGCTCGGCGCGCCGTCGCAGGACCCGCCGCTGCAGGTCGACGCGGATCTGCGGCCGGAGGGCCGGCAGGGACCGCTGGTGCGGACGCTGGACTCGTACCGCGCGTACTACCGGCAGTGGGCGGAGATGTGGGAGAAGCAGGCGCTGCTGCGGGCGCGGTTCATCGCGGGCGACGCCGCGCTGGGTGCCGACTTCGAGGCGTTGATCGAGCCGTTGCGGTATCCGGCTGACGGCCTGGACGCGGCGTCGGTGCGGGAAATCAGGCGGATCAAGGCACGGGTCGAGACGGAACGGCTGCCGCGCGGCGCCGACCCGAGCACGCACACGAAGCTCGGCCGGGGCGGGCTCGCCGACGTCGAGTGGACCGTGCAGCTGTTGCAGCTGCAGCACTCCGGCGCTGTTCCCGGCCTGCGCACACCGTCCACGACGGCCGCGATGGCCGCTGCTGTCGACGCCGGGCTGCTGGCTTCCGCTGACGCGGCGGCGTTGACGGCTGCCTGGAACCTCGCGACGCACGCGCGCAACGCCGTTACGTTGGTGCGGGGCAAGGCGTCCGACCAGCTGCCGACGTCGGGGCGCGATCTCGTCGCCGTCGCTTCCGTCATGGGGCATCAGCCCAACGGCGATCCGGGTGTCTTCCTGGAGGAGTACCGCCGCACCACGCGCCGTGCACGTGCGGTAGTGGAGCGAGTCTTCTACGGTGAGAAACCGTGAAAGCGATCGCGTTTACCCGGTTCGGCGACGCCGACGTCATGTCGTGGCAGGAGCTGCCCGACCCGCTGCTCGGACCTGACCAGGTCCTGGTCGAGGTCAAGGCGGCCGGGGTGAACCCGGTGGACTTCAAGATCAGAGCCGGTTACCTGCAGGGACTGCTGCCGCACCACCTGCCGTTGATCCCGGGCTGGGATGTGGCCGGTGTCGTGCGGGCGGTCGGCATCGGCGTCCAGGACTGGAAGCCGGGCGACGAGATCCTCGCCTACGGGCGTAAAGACCACGTGCAGTTCGGCACCTACGCCGAGCTGGTCGCGCTGCCGGACCGGATGATCGCGCGCAAACCGTCCAACGTGGACTTCGTGACGGCCGCCGCGCTGCCGTTGGCCGGTTTGACGGCGTTGCAGGCGCTGAAGGCCGTCGGCACCGGCACTGGTGACGCCGTGCTGGTGCACGCCGCCGCGGGTGGTGTCGGGCATCTTCAGGTGCAGATCGCGCGTGAGCTCGGTGCCGCGCGGGTGCTCGGCACGGCGTCGCCGCGCAACCACGAGTTCGTGCGTTCACTTGGAGCCGAACCGGTCGCCTACGGTGACGCGCTGGTGGACGCCGTGGCGGAGCTGGTCGGCGGTGACGGCCTGGTCGACGTGGTGGTCGACAACGTCGGCGGGCTCGCGTTCGACCAGTCGCTGCAGCTGGTGCGCGATCGAGCGCGAATGACGTCCATTGTGGACGGGCCACGGGCGCTGGAGCACGGCGTGATCAACACCTGGGCGCGTCCCAACGGGGAACAGACGCAGTGGCTGGTGGATCGGGTGGCGGCCGGTTCGATCCGCGTCGAGGTGCAGCAGACGTTCCCGTTGGCCGAGGCCGTGAAGGCGCACAAGCTCCTCGAAGGCGGGCACGTGCGCGGAAAAGTCGTACTGACGGCCTGAAAGCTTCAGGTTTGTTTTCAGGTTTGGGGGCACTCCTGCCGGAGTGCCCCCATTTCTGGGCTGCTCAGTCTTCGTCCTGGTCGGGGTCGACAGCGGGAGCGCTGGTGTAAACCTCGACCACCCACTCCTCCTCCAACGACTCCGCGTCGTCGGAGTCGGGAACGAGACGGTTGTAGACGCGGACACCGAGGTCGAGCACGTCAGCGGCCTGAACCGCTTCGAGAGCCTCGGCCGCCGAGTCGACGATGTGGGTGGTGAGCAGCTGCGGAGCCGTGAATTCGGCGACTTCTTGGGACACGCGCGGACCCTAGCGCATTGACGTTTCACCCAATCGATATGAGACTAGGCGCGCCCAGCGGGGGAGCGTGGGCAAGTCACGGGGGTCGAACAGAGGAAGTCATGCAGCATCGTCGGGTCACGCGCGGAGCAAAGACTGCGATCACCATCGCGGGCGTGGCTGCTGGGGTGCTCGCACTACTCGGTGTGATCCAGTTTGCACTGAGTGGCAGCAACTCCACCGCTCAGCCCAACACCACGACGACGACCACTACGTCGAACGGCGTCGAAACCCCTGATGGCGCACTGGAAACCACTGAGCCTTCCGCAGACGTGAAGGTGCAAACGGGTTCCTTCAAGCAGCAGCGCGGCATGCTGACCATAGAGGTCACACGCGTAGAAGCCGCGAACGGCCGTGTGAAGCTCTTCGTGACGGCCACGAACGCCTCCCAGGCCAGGATGACCCTCCCTCGCGACGGCATCGCGGTCTTGGACGATCTGAAGCGCACTTACACGGCGTCGAGCAGCAAGTGGGAAGGCCTGGTCACCCAGGGCACCACGACTCAGGGCACCGTCATCCTCGACGAGAAGCTCGGCACGGGTGTGAACTCGCTCACTCTGACGTTCTCGTCGATCTCCGGCCAGTTCGCCCCCACCGGCGCCGCGATCACCGTGCCGGGCATCCCGATCCCGAGGTGATTCGGTCCCACCGAGTGGGTACGCCTCTCGTGTGTTCAACACTTGGGAGGCACCTGTGGCTCAGCGTGGAAGTGATCAGCACGGCCCCGCCCGCGACGACGAGCTGAAGCGCGAGCTCGCGAACGAACTGCGCGCCGGCGGCCCGACACGTGCGCAGGCCTGGCGCGAGCCGGAGATGCCGGAACCGGACGAAAACCCGTCGGACGACCGCCCGTAGGCGACCTACTGTGGTCGCGTGAAGTACTTGTTCTTCTGGGGACACCGCCCCGAACGCGAGGGCAGCATCGGCAAGGGCTGCCTGTCGCAGTGGTGGCCGTGCTCGTTCGTCGTTGAGGGACAACAGTTCGCGTCGGCCGAGCACTACATGATGTGGCGCAAGGCCTTGCTGTTCAACGACACCGCCGTCGCCGAGCGAGTTCTCGCCGCCCGCACGCCAGCCGAGGCGAAGGCGCTGGGACGAGCCGTGTCGGGATTCGTCGATGCCACCTGGGTTTCCGCGCGCCTGGAGATCGTGGTGGAGGGCAGCCTGGCGAAGTTCGGCCAGGATCGGGCTCTGCGTTCCTACCTGCTGGGCACGGGTTCGCGCGTGCTGGTCGAGGCCAGCCCGCAGGACCGCGTGTGGGGCATCGGCCTGGTCGCCTCGGACCCGCGTGCCGCGGACCCGTCGACGTGGCTCGGCCTGAACCTGCTCGGCGAGGCCCTGATGGAGGTCCGCTCTAGGTTGTCCGCAGCGTGAGGTAGGTGGTGAGGGCCGCCAGCGTGAGGCCGCAGGGGATCTGTCCTTTTCGGATCAACGCCGGAATCTTGCTGAGCGGCACCCACTCGACCCTGGCCGCCTCGGCCGGGTCGTGCTCGCCGGTCTTCTCCGGGTCCGCGCCGACGAAGACGTGCGTGACGTGGTTGCTGATGCCGTTCAACGGGTTCATGGTGATCAGCGGCTCGATGCTGCGCGGCCGGTAACCGGTTTCTTCCTCGGTCTCGCGCAATGCCGCAGTCTTGGCGGTCTCGTTCGCTTCGAGGCGGCCTGCCGGAATCTCCCAGCCCCACACGCCGGTGGTGAACCGGTGGCGCCACATCAGCAGGACGTTGTCCTTCTCGACGACCACCACGGCCGTGGACGGGTAGGGCAGACGCACCACGTGGTGCTCGAACCGTTCACCTCGGGGGAGCTCGACGTCGTCGAGGTCGACGCTCATCCACTCCGAGTCGTAGATCCTGCGGGTGCCGTGCACCGTCCATTCCGTCACGGGGAAGCACTATCACGTGAACCTCGTGCCCACGCCACACGTGTGTCTAGGCGTAGGGAAAGCAGGGAGAGGCGATGTTCAGCTACTCAGGACCAGCCCAGCTCATCTACGTGGACGGCAGAACGGTCGAGCTGGACCGGGCGGATCTGATCGAGACGATGACCGGTGGGTTCTGGCAGTGGTCCGGTGCCGGGACGTCCTCGGAACCCCTCATCGACGGTGACGCCCTGATGAAGCTGCCGACCGGATCCATCGCCGATGTCGTGGTCTCCAACGTCCGGGTCATCACCGGTCCGAGAGGCGTGGCGTGCAGTGCGACGTTGCTCGGCAGCCACACGAACTGAGGGCCGGGTGACTGTTTCCAGTCACCCGGCCCTCAGCGTTGTTCAGAGGTCGATCACACGTCGTAGTAGAGCGCGAACTCGTAGGGGTTCGGGCGCAGACGCAGCGGGTCGATCTCCTGCTCACGCTTGTACGAGATCCAGGTGTCGATCACGTCCGGGGTGAACACGCCGCCCTCGAGCAGGAACTCGTGGTCGGCCTCCAGGTTGTCCAGCACCGCGTCGAGGGTGGCCGGGACCTGCTTGACGTCGCGGGCCTCCTCGGGCGGGAGCTCGTAGAGGTCCTTGTCGATCGGGGCCGGCGGCTCGATCTTGTTCTTCACGCCGTCGAGGCCCGCCATGACCATCGCCGAGAAGGCGAGGTACGGGTTGCCCGAGGAGTCGGGGCAGCGGAACTCGATGCGCTTGGCCTTCGGGTTGTTGCCCGTGATCGGGATGCGGACGCACGCCGAGCGGTTGCGCTGGGAGTAGACCAGCGAGACCGGGGCCTCGTAGCCGGGGACCAGGCGGTGGTAGGAGTTCACCGTCGGGTTGGTGAAGGCCAGCAGCGACGGCGCGTGGTGCAGGATGCCGCCGATGTAGTGGCGGGCGGTGTCGGACAGGCCCGCGTAGCCGCTCTCGTCGTGGAACAGCGGCGCGCCGTCCTTCCACAGCGACTGGTGGGTGTGCATGCCCGAGCCGTTGTCGCCGAAGAGGGGCTTCGGCATGAAGGTGACGGTCTTGCCGGCCTGCCACGCGGTGTTCTTGATGATGTACTTGAACAGCATCAGGTCGTCCGCGGCGTGCAGCAGCGTGTTGAAGCGGTAGTTGATCTCCGCCTGGCCCGCGGTGCCGACCTCGTGGTGGGCGCGCTCGACCGCGAAGCCGTTCGCCTCCATGTTGAGGACCATCTTGTCGCGGAGGTCCGCGTAGTGGTCGGTCGGCGTGACGGGGAAGTAGCCGCCCTTGTACTTCACCTTGTAGCCGAGGTTGCCGCCCTCTTCGTCGCGGCCCGTGTTCCACCAGCCGGACTCGGAGTCGATCTTGTGGAACGACCCGTTCGCCGTGGTGTCGAACTGGATCGAGTCGAAGATGTAGAACTCGGCCTCGGCACCGAAGTACGCGGTGTCGGCGATGCCCGAGTCGGTGATGTACTGCTCGGCCTTGCGCGCGATGTTGCGCGGGTCGCGGCTGTAGGCCTCACGCGTGAACGGGTCGTGCACGAAGAAGTTGACGATCAGCGTCTTCTCGATGCGGAACGGGTCCAGGCGCGCGGTGTACAGGTCGGGCAGCAGCAGCATGTCCGACTCGTGGATGGACTGGAAGCCACGCACGGAGGAGCCGTCGAAGGCGAGACCCTCTTCGATCGCGTCGGCGTCGAACGCCTTGGCCGGCAGTGTGAAGTGCTGCATCACGCCGGGCAGGTCGCTGAACCGCACGTCGACGAACTTGACGCCCTCGTCGGAGATGAACTTCAGCACCTCGTCGGAATTTTTGAACACCCTCGTCGACTCCTTGACTATGGACAACGGCTGGTCATCGCGAGCGACCGTATGTCGGCGGTGTTGCCCGTCCGTCACTCGGATGTTTCGCCAGTGTTAACGGGGCCGTCCGAAGGGGCAAGACGACCTGCCGGTCCTCACCCGTTGAGACGGCCTTACTCTGGTGGAGTGAGCAAGTGGACCGGTTCGTGGCTTTCGGGACCCGACTCCGTGCTCGAACCGGGCGAGGGTTCGAACGACGGCACGCAGCAGCGCTGGCGTGGCGAGCGCCACGGCTTCCCGGAGAAGGGGCCGGGCTCCATCGCCTCGATCGGCCGGCGCACGTTCGCCATCCTGGCCGACTTCATCCTCGCGGCGGGCGTCGCGGCGGTGTTCACCCGCCCTGACCTGCCGAAGAACTGGAGCCTGCTGGCCTGGTTCGTCATCACCGTGGTCGCCGTCGCGTTCTTCGGGTTCACCCCGGGGCACGCGCTGTTCGGGCTGCGGGTGGCGCGCATCGACGGCAAGGCCTTCGTGCACCTGCCCCGCGCGCTGCTGCGCACGATCCTGATCTTCCCGCTGATCCCGGCGCTGGTCTGGGACTCGGACGGCCGCTGCCTGCACGACAAGGCCGCCGGCACCGTCGTCATCAAGGTCCGCTAGAACCCGTTAGACGTGAAGAGGCCCGCCGCACATCTCGTGCGGCGGGCCTCTTCACGTCTAACGGGAGTGCGTCACCCGCGGCGGCGCAGCGTGCGCTGGACGTTGCGCATCTTCGCGCCCGCCGGCATCGGGCCCTTGGGCAGTGCGGCGCCGCGGCTGGCCAGCGCGGAGAGGCGGGTCTCGAGCGTGTCGACCTGGGCGGCCGTGATGTTGCGCGGCAGCTTCATCAGCGTCGACTGCAGCTTCTTGAGAGGGACCTGGCCCTCTTCGGTGCCGATGATGAAGTCGTAGATCGGGGTCTCGCCGATGACGCGCGAGATGCGCTTCTTCTCCTGCGCGAGCAGCGGCTTCACCCGGTGCGGGGAGCCCTCGGCGACCAGGACCACGCCCGGACGGCCGAGCACGCGGTGCACGGCGTCGAGCTGCGTGGTGCCCGCGACGGCGGGGGTCACGCGCCAGCGGCCGCGCAGGTTCTCCAGCGCCCACGCGCCGGCGCCCGGCTGGCCGTCGGCCTTGCGGAAGACGTTGCTCTGCACGCGACGACCGAAGATGATCACGGCCAGCAGCGCGCCGATCGCGACGCCCAGCGGCACGAACATCCAGACCGCGTTGAAGACCAGGCCCAGGACCACGGCGATCGCCGTGACACCGAGGACAGCCCCCAGCATCAGCGGAATCAGCGCCTTGTCCTCGCGGCGCTGCATCTTGAACGCCTCGAAGATCTGCTTGCGCCGTTCGCGGGATGCCGCGCGGCGAGCCTTCGCCGCTTCCTTGGCAGCCGCCTTGTCCTGCTTACCAGCCATGCTCACCAGGATACGGCGCGGTGGTATCGGTCTCGCATCGGCCGTCTGCGAGACTGCCGGGCATGGAGGCGTTGCTGGAGGGTCTTGATCCGGAACAGCGCGCAGCGGTCGAGGCGCCGCGCGGCCCGGTGTGCGTGCTCGCGGGCGCCGGTACCGGAAAAACGCGCACCATCACGCACCGCATCGCCTACCTGTGCCAACGCGGTCACGTCGCTCCGTCACAGGTTCTCGCCGTCACGTTCACCAAGCGCGCCGCGGGGGAGATGCGCACGCGTTTGCGCTCTCTCGACGTGCACGGCGCACAGGCCGTGACGTTCCACGCCGCCGCATCGCGCCAATTGCGCTACTTCTGGCCACGGGTCATCGGCGGTCCGCGCTGGGACCTCGTCGACCAGAAGATCCGCGTCGTCGCCCGCGCCGCGTCCCGGCTAGGGCTGCCGACCGAGCCCGACGCGCTGCGCGACCTCACCAGCGAGATCGAGTGGGCGAAGGCGTCGCTGCTCACACCGGAGGACTACCCGGTCGCCGCCGCGCGCGCCGCCAGGGACATCCCGGCACCCGCCGAGCAGATCATGAAGCTCTACACGACCTACGAGCAGCTCAAGAACGAGGCGCAGCTGCTCGACTTCGACGACCTGCTGCTCTACACGGCCGGGGCGCTGGAGGACAACGCGGAGGTCGCGCAGGAGTTCCGCGACCGCTACCGCTGCTTCGTGGTCGACGAGTACCAGGACGTGACGCCGCTGCAGCAACGCGTGCTCGACTCGTGGCTCGGCGGCCGCGACGACCTGACCGTCGTCGGCGACGCGAACCAGACCATCTACTCGTTCGCCGGTGCCTCGCCGCAGCCGCTGCTCAACTTCGCGCGACGGTTTCCCGAGGCGGTCGTCGTGCGGCTGGAGCGGGACTACCGGTCGACGCCCCAGGTGGTGGCGCTGGCCAACGACGTCATCAAGTGGGCGCGCGGACGTCCCGCCGGCTCGCGGCTGCAGCTCATCGGGCAGCGGCCGGAAGGGCCCCTGCCGCGGTTCCACGAGTTCGACGACGAACCGGCCGAGGCGGACGCGGTCGCGCGGCGCATCAAGACGTTGCTCGACGAAGGGGTCGCGGCTTCCGAGATCGCGATCCTCTACCGGGTCAACGCGCAGTCAGAGGTGTACGAGCAGGCACTCGCGTCGCTCGGCATCCCGTACCTGGTGCGCGGTGGCGAGCGGTTCTTCGAACGCGCCGAAGTGCGCCAGGCGATGATCGCGTTGCGCTCGGCCGGGGATCTTGACGGCAGCCTGCCCGAGGTCGTCCGCTCGGTGCTCGGCCGCGTGGGCCTGACCGACGAACCGCCGACCGGTGGCTCCGCCCGTGAGCGCTGGGAGTCGTTGCTCGCGCTGGTCGAGCTCGCCGAGGAGTTCGCCGCCTCGTCGCCGGAAGCCGACCTGCCGCGGTTCTGCGCGGAGCTGGACATGCGGGCCGAGGCGCAGCACCCGCCGACCGTCGAGGGCGTGACGCTGGCGTCGCTGCACGCGTCGAAGGGCCTGGAGTGGGACGCGGTGTTCCTCGTCGGGCTGGTCGAAGGCACGATGCCGATCCAGTACGCCGACGGCGACGAGGCGAAGGTCGAAGAAGAACGCCGCCTTCTGTACGTAGGCGTGACGCGCGCGCGTGAGCACCTCTGGCTGTCGTGGGCGTTGTCCCGAGCGGCCGGTGGACGCAAGTACCGCCGCCGCTCGCGCTTCCTCTACAGCCTCGTGCCCGAGAACCACCCGGCCGCACGGGTATCTGGCGGCGCGCAGCGGCCTCCTCTGATGAAGAAGGAGAAGCCGACCTGCCGGGTCTGCGCGTCGACGCTGGTCGAAGCGCAAGCCGTCAAGCTCGGTCGTTGCAGGTCCTGCCCGTCCGATGTGGACGAGGAGTTGCTCGAGTCGTTGCGCCAGTGGCGTGCGGGACGGGCGCGGGAGCTGAAGGTGCCCGCGTACGTGGTCTTCACCGACGCCACGCTGATGGCCATCGCGGAGCAGCGACCCACGGATTCGGCCGGACTTGTGGCGATCTCGGGCATCGGCGCCTCCAAGCTTGATAAGTTCGGCGACGACGTGTTGGGCCTGGTCCGAGCCGGTGTCGGGTACTCCGCCACCTGATCGGGACAAGTTTCGTTAAATAGGTTGCGAGCCCGTGGGACGGGGTCATAACCTGCTCATGCCGGGTCCGGAGGACCCGTCTGGGGAAGAAGAACTAACTACTAGAAGCTCTCGACAGCAGAGCTCTCTCTTGGAGGAGGTGGCAGTTGTGAAGCTCTTCAACACTTCGCGCTCGCTCGGCCTCCCCGTGTCCGAGGGTCTCTGCGCGTCCGCAGCCGCTCAGGCGATGTGGCAGAAGTCTGCCCTGAAGCCGGTGGCACTGCTGGGCCGCGAGCGCGGCACCGCCCTGCGCGGCACCGCTCTGGCCAGCGAGCAGCCGATCGTGCTGCCGGTCATCGATGACGTTCACAACTACACGAATGCGCTGTCCGCGCATCAAGTGAGAAGGCTCCTGCCGACCCCATAGAGGGGGTCGAAGGACCACCAGGCTCACGAAAGCCGCGGACTCGCACAGAGTCCGCGGCTTTCGTGTTTTTGCAGTACCCCACACAAGGAGAAAACCCTGATGTTGACCGCGACTGTCCCGCTCACCGGCGAGACACTTCCGGACCTCGCGGACGGGCTCGACCTGCCCTGCCGCACCCACAACCCCGACCTCTGGTTCGCGGACGTTCCGGCTGACCTCGAGAAGGCCAAGTCCTTCTGCGGGACCTGCCCGGTTCTGGCGGAGTGCCTCGCCGGCGCGATCGCCCGTCACGAGCCGTGGGGTGTCTGGGGTGGAGAGATCTTCGAGCGCGGTGTCGTGATCGCGCGGAAGCGGCCGCGTGGCCGTCCGCGCAAGGACGCGGCAGCTGTCGTCACTGCTGACAAGACGGAGGCGGCGGCGTGAACACCGTGACTACCAGCAACAGCACGATCCCCACCTACCTGAACGAGGCCCTGACTCCCATGTCTCTGAACGAAGAACTCGTGCGAATACGAATACAAGAAGCCCAGAGGTACGCGGAAGAGCAACGCCTGGCGAACCGCCTCGCGTCAGCGCAACGTTGGCGCAGGTTGTCGCGATGGGCGGGACGCAGAGCGGCTCGCTTCGACCTCTGACAGTCTCGAGCTGAGGCCGTCATCCACGAGAAGGTGGATGGCGGCCTCGGCCGTTCCTCCGTACCGTTTGCTTTTGTGTCGCACCACACTCACGACGGAATCGACTGGTCCGCCCGCCTCCACGCGATGAGGCGCTACGGCTCGCTGCAGTCCGAAGCGTTGTCCGTGGTCGCCCGCAGACTCGTGTCCCTGCTGCCCGACTCACCGGTCGTGATGGACGTCGGCTGCGGTGCCGGCTCCATGAGCGTGCCGCTGGTCTCGGCCCTGCGCGAACACGGCGGCGGCGTGCTGGTCCTGGTAGACGCCACGCCGGAGTTGCTGGACGCGGCCTGCACCGCGGCGCGTGCCGAGGCGGACGGCGCCGTGTCGATCAAGCCCGTGCTGGCCGACCTGGCAGCGGAAGACCCGCTGTCCTTCGCCGGCCCGGTTGAGCTCATCTGGGGCTCGCGGGTGATCCACCACCTCCCTGACCAGCTGCGCGGGGTGAAGCGCCTGGTAGAAGCGTTGGCTCCCGGCGGCTGGCTGGCCCTCGCCGAGGGCGGGCTGGAGACGCGGTTCCTGCCCTGGGACCTCGGCGTCGGCGAGCCAGGCCTGCAGGACCGCATGGCAGCGGCCCGCGCCGACTGGTTCGTGTCGATGCGCGAGAACATGACTGGCTCCGTGCGCCTCCCGGTCGGCTGGAACGTCGCCCTGGCCGACGCGGGCCTGGGCGAGATCAGCGCCTTCAGCTTCGTCGTCGACCACCCGGCCCCGGCCAAGCACCTCGTCCGCGAATGGGCGGTCGACCGCCTGACCTGGCTCGCCGAGATCACCGGGCCGTACCTGCACCCGTCCGATCGCGACGCGTTGCGCCGGCTGCTCAACCCGTCCGACTCCGAGTACGTGGGTGCGCGGGAGGACGTGTTCCTGCTCGAGACGGACACCGTCCACCTGGGACGGCGCCGATGACGGCTGGGGCGTCGCCGACTGCAGGGGCGTCGCCGGCCACGGCTTGCCACAGATGTGGGCGGTCGCGTGCCTCCGTTTCCGACCTGGAGTTCCTGGCCTGGTCTTCTGAGCGGACCGGTGGGTCGATCCGGTGGTTGTGTCAGGTGTGCTCGAAGGCCCACGTGCGGGACATCGAGGGCAAGCTGCCGGACGAGTACTGGCGCTGACTCACCTGGAGGGACCGGCCGCGGCCATCAGGGCTTGCCACGGGGCCGCGTCGAAGATCAGCAGGATCGAGGTGATCTTGCCGTTGGTGACGCGGAAGTGTTCGGCTGCGTGCCGACAGACGAGGCGGTGTGCACGTCGTAGATCAAGGTGGCCTCGGCGTCGCCGTACAACTCACTGATCAGTTCGACGTCGGTGACGATGCCGAGCAGACCGTCGAGTCCGCCCAGACAAGCGAAAATCTTCGCTTGTCTGGGCGGCCGCGGGAACGTCCCCTCGGAACCGGGCGTCGTGGTAGGCCCTGACGGTGCGTCGGGTCGCTGAATCGGTGGTCATGTCGTCTCCTGGGGCGGGTTCAGGTGCTGCTCGATCCGGTGCTGGTTCTCGGCGAGGCGCAGGCACAGGTGCCGGAGCAGGGTGAGCTCGTCCGGTGTGAAACCGTGGAAGAGCGCGGTCATGGCGCGTTGTGTCGGCTCGCGGAAGGACTCCAGCCACTCCTCGCCCGCAGGCGTGATCCGGGCGCGAACCGATCGGCGGTCGTGCTGGTCCTGGACCCGCTCCGCAAGTCGATCGTTCGCCAAGGTGTCGACCAGGCCGGTGACGTTTCGGGAGCTCACCCGTCCCGCGCGGGCGAGTTCGCCGATGCTCAGGCCCTCGTCGGAAGCTGTGCTCAGCCGCACGAGAACGTCGAACGCTCCCGCGCTGAGACCGCGTCCGCCCGCGCCGCGCCCGCGCCGTGCCCGCGCAAGCGGTCGACCGCCTGTGAAGCCGAGCGGACGGCTGCGGCCGCCTCCAACGCAAGGGTGTCGCCGTTCCGGGTGAAGGAGCGCATCGACGCTCGGACGTACCCATGATCATGCGGTCAGGTCGGGTAGAAGTGGCGTAAGGCCTGCCTGACCAGCGCCGTTCCTCGTCGGCTGCTCTGCTCCAACTCCTCGTGCAGCTCGCCCGGCGTGCACAGCCGCGCATCCACCACGGCGTCGAGGATGGCCACGACCGCGCGAGGGTTCGCCTCTCGCCGGGCGAGGTCCAGGCAGGCCCTGGCCGGAGAAGCCAGCCTCAGTCCGTCGCGCTGCACCACGCCCGGTGGCCGGGTCGTGCGTTCGAAGAGGATCCACGGGTGCGCTCTTCGCATGTTCTTTCCAGCCAGCACGTGAACGTGCCGGGGAAGTGGCAACGCGGCGCCTTGGCGGACGAGCGCGTCCGCTCCTGTGATCACCGATTCCGGGCCGGCGAACGAGAGAACCGCTCGAAGTCGGTCGAGTCGGCTGGGCGGCGACGGCTTTTGCAGAACGACGCCGGGAAGCACCTTTTGCCAGGGCCCGGAAGGTGCGCAGCGGCGGTGGATCTCCCGGGCGGACAGGCCGGATTCGAGCAGGTCAGCGGTGGTTGCGAGGTGTGCCATGCGGACCATCGTGGCCCACGGGCAGGCGGCGAAAACGGGCTGAGAGACAACCTGTGGACAACTCCGGGCAGGTTCACTCGGACGAGTTAGTCGTCGAATCCCGGCTGCCAGCGGGCGACGATTTCGCGGGCCGTCACGTGGGCGTCCAGCTGGCAGAGGATGCCGGTGGCTCCCAATGTCACGCGGTGAATCAGCAGGTATTGCGGGGGCAGGTTCAGGGATCGGCCGGTTTGCGAGTCCGGGCTGCGCAGGTCGCCCACACGTTCTGCCTGCGACTGCAGCCAGCGGCGGGTGAAGTGGAACGACTCGGTGCGCAGGGGCTCGACGAACGGGGCCAGGTAGCCGAGCACGTCCTCGCCGTGCAGGGACATGCCCTCGCGGATGAAGTTCTCGGTGCGCAGGAGTTCGACCAGGTCAGCGGAGCGGCCGTCGAGGGCGAGCCTGGTCATCAGGCCCAGCGTCTTGGGCAGGCCGTCGGGCAGGCGGGCCACGGCGCCGAAGTCGAGCACGCGCAGGCGGCCGTCGTCGCCCAGCATGAAGTTGCCGGGGTGCGGGTCCGCGTGCAGCAGGCCGGAGCGCGACGGGGCGGAGAAGTGGAACTCGGCGAGCAGCTGACCGGCCAGGTCGCGATCAGCCACCGAGCCCTCGCGAATGATCGACGACAGGCCGACGCCGGACGTCCACTCGGTCACCATGACCTTGGGCGATGAGGCGACCACGCGCGGAACCAGCACGTGCGGGTCGTTCTCGAAGGCCTTCGCGAACGTGCGCTGGTTCGCCGCCTCGTCGCGGTAGTCGAGCTCCTCCAGGTACCGGTCGCGCAGCTCCTCCAGCAGGGGGCGCACGTCGGTGCCCGGCATGATCGCCTGCAGCAGCCGGGAGAACCGCAGCAGTTGCTTCAGGTCCGCGCGCAGGGCCTCGTCGGCGCCGGGGTACTGGACCTTCACCGCCACGTCGCGACCGTCGTGCCACACCGCGCGGTGCACCTGGCCGATGGACGCCGAGGCGGCCGGGTCGTCGTCGAACGACTTGAAGCGCTTCGCCCAGGACGCGCCGAGCTGTTCGGCGAGCACGCGGTGGGTGGTGCGGGCGGGCATCGGCGGGGCCGCGGTCTGCAACTTGGTCAACGCCTCGCGGTACGGGGCCGCGAGCTCGTCCGGGACGGCCGCCTCGAACACGCTCAGCGCCTGGCCGAACTTCATCGCGCCGCCCTTGAGCTGGCCGAGCACCGCGAAGACCTGTTCCGCCGTCTTGGCGGTCACCTCGGCGTTGACCTCGTCGGCCGCGCGTCCGGTCAGTCGCTTCCCCCAGCCACCGACAACCCGGCCGGCCACCCCGAGCGGGAGGCTCGCCAGCTTGGCGGTGCGCTGCACGGCCTTGCGCGGAATCTCGGTCACTCGGCCATGTTATGTGCGGAGCACTGACAGTCAGGGTGCGGATACCAGCTACGCCTCTCAGCAACACCCGCCACGAGGTCGAGCTCGACAGTGGCGTTCAGCACGGCAGGTGGGGGCAGGTCGCGGCCCCGGAGGTAGATCAACGACTCCAGGATCTGCGCCACCGCGAGCGCCGCCGTTCCCGTCGCGAAGAGCACGTCGGTCGAGGCCGGTCGGCTGACGAGCTGGGCCGCGATGACGGGCCAGGCAGGGTCCTGGTCGGCGCGGTGCAGGTCCGCGCAGTTCAAGCACGAGGAACGGCCGGGCAGGACCAACGGTCCGACGATGCCCACACCTTCACGCACCCGCACGGGGAGATGCGGCGTCCGGAACGCCATCAGCGTGCTCACGAGGTTCGGATCGGGGACCAGCGTCGCCGCGAGCACCGTCAGATCCGCGTTGTGCGCCAGCTGAACGCTTGATTCAGCTAGAAGCGAAGTAATTGAAAGTGCAAGGTGTCCGGCGCCGTGGACGGCGGCCGTCGCGCCCTTCGCGGGGGAGCCGGTGTCGAGCAGACCGGCCTCTTCGAGCGAGTCGAGAACGGCGCTCAACTGGCTCGGGTCCTCGCCGCGCACTTTCAGTCTTTCACCCAGTTCAGCGACGGTGTGGCGGCCGTCGAGGGTGAGGAGCTGGTCGATCAGCGCTTCGGGCAGTGAGTCGATCACCACGGCGTGTTTCGGATCGGTGCCGACCTGCACGACGCCTTCGCCGCGGCGCACCACGGCGAGTCCTGCACGTACGCGAGGTCTCGTGTCCACATGAGAAGACTGGCAGGGGGCGGGGCCCCCTGCCAGCGGAAACGTCAGACCTTGGCCTTGCCGAGGATCCGCGTCATCTTCGTGCCGCAGACAGGGCAGGTGCCCTTCGCCATGCGCCGGCCGTTGGTTTCCTCGACCTTGCCGTCGAAGTCGCGCTTCTCCCGACACTTGACGCAGTAGCCGTTGTAGGTCTCGGCCACAGCCCCTCCCTTGCAGTTGTGAGTGCGGACACACTCGGGGACCTTGGCGCGACGGTACCTGGGCGAGGCGGTGATTCCGCGCATGTCGTTCTCGCGCGTGTCCAGCCGCCGTTCGGTGGAACTTCACCCGCCGGGTGCGCGGCTGCCGCCGGTTGGGGGCGGAAAATTGTCGGTGCCGCCGTTTACGGTGACTCCATGGCCGAACCGCGGGTGGAGGTGCGGCGGAGCCCCCGGCGCCGCCGCATGGTCAGCGCGTACCGGGAGGGCGACACCGTCGTCGTCCTTCTGCCGGCACGGATGACCAAGGGGGAAGAGAAGCACTGGGTGGCGGAGATGTTGAGCCGCCTCCAGCGCAGTGAGACGCGCAGGAAGTCACCTGCGCGGACGTCGGACGAGGCGTTGATGGCGCGGTGTGCCGAGCTGTCGGCGCGCTACCTCGACTCGCTCGCCGATCCCGTCAGCGTGCGTTGGGTGCCGCCCATGCGCACGCGCTGGGCGTCGTGCACGCCGACCGAGGGCACCATCAGGGTGTCCGAGCGGCTGCGCGACGTGCCGCCTTGGGTGCTCGACTACGTGCTGGTGCACGAGTTGGCGCACCTCTTGGTGCCAGGGCACGGCAAGGACTTCTGGGAGTGGGTGCACCGCTACCCGAAGACCGAGCGCGCCATGGGCTATCTGGAAGGTCTCTCAGCCGCCGCAGGCTGGGGCATCACCGAGGACTAAGGACCATCAACGCGAAACGCCCGGCGAGGGTGTGCTCGCCGGGCGTTTCGCATGTTCAGGAACCGGGGTCAGCTCTCGTCGGGCTTGCCGTCCTCGGGCTTCTCGCCGCTCTCGCGCATGGTGCGCTCCAGCTCCGCGATCGGGTCCTCGAGAGCGTTGCGGGTGTTGGTCAGCCGCTCGGCGAACTCCAGCGGGTCGTCCAGGTCCTCGGCGGTCGGGACGAGCTCGGCGTGCTCCCACACGCTGTCGCGCACCTCGACGCCGTGCTGGTCGCCGATGAGCTTCCACAGGGCGGAAGCGGCCCGCAGCTTGCGCGGGCGCAGTTCGAGGCCGACCAACGTCGCGAAGGTCTGCTCGGCCGGGCCACCGGAGGCGCGGCGGCGGCGCAGCGTCTCGCGCAGCGCCGGGGCACCGGGCAGGCGTTCGGACACGGCGGCGTCGACCACGACGTCCACCCAGCCCTCGACCAGGGCCAGCAGGGTCTCCAGGCGGTTCAGCGCCGCCTTCTGCTCCGGGGTGGTCTGCGGTTCGAGCAGGCCAGAGCCCATGGCCTCCTCGATGGAGGCCGGGTTCGACGGGTCGATCTGGCCGGCCAGCTGCTCCAGGGCCGATGTGTCGACCTTGATGCCCTTGGCGAACTCCTCGACGGTGTCGAGCAGGCGCTGCCGCAGCCACGGCACGTGCGTGAAAAGACGCTGGTGGGCGGCCTCGCGGGCGGCGAGGAACACCATCACCTCGGAGGCGGGGCGCTCCAGGCCCTCGGTGAACTTCTCGATGTTCGCGGGCAGCAGCGCCGCGGTGCCCTCGGGGCCGAGCGGCAGGCCGACGTCGGTCGAGGTCAGCACCTCGGCGCCGAGCTGCGCCAGGGCGTTGCCGAGTTGCGAGCCGAACGCCATGCCGCCCATCTGACCGAGCATCGACAGCAGCGGACCGGCCGCCTGTTTCGCCTCGGCGGGCATCGCCTCGACCCACGCGCCGGACATGCGCTGCGCGACCGGGTCGCACAGGCGCTGCCAGGTGGGGATGGTGCGCTCGATCCAGTCGCGCGCGGTCCACGCCTCCGTCGTGCGGGTGCCGGCGGGCAGCGACGTGACCGGGTCGAGCCACATCTCGGCCAGGTGCACGGCGTCCGTCACGGCACCGGACTGGTCGGCGGCGAACCCGACGGTGGTCGTCGTCGAGGACAGCTGCTGGAACGCGATCTGCTTGGCGAGGTCGTAGTTGACCGGCCCGCTCGACGTCCCGGCGCTGCTCAGCATCGCGCCCAGCTGGCTGAGCATGTTGCCCAGCTGGCTGAAGTCGAACGGGTTGTCTCCCGGCTTCCCGCTCTTGTCGTCGGGGTCGTGCGGGCTGAACCCGAACGGCACGTCACTCATGCCTCTACCGTACGCGGATCCACATGGTCGTACGCTGTTCAGCCGTGAGTGAAACCGTCACGACCGCACCCCCACCCGCGCCCCCGCCGAGGGAGCGCGGACTGACCCGCCGGACGTGGACGCTGATCGTCAGCTTCCTAGTGGTGGCGGCACTCGGACTGCTCGGCGGTTTCGCCAGAGTCCCGTACGTCGCGCTGGGCCCCGGCCCGACCTACGACGTGCTCAGCAAGGTCAAGGACACCGACGTCGTCTCGGTGGAAGGCCAGGACACCTTCCCCACCAAGGGGTCCCTGCGCATGACGACCGTTTCGCTCACCGACGACGTGTCGCTGTTCGGCGCTCTCGGCCTGTGGCTGTCCGGCCGCTACGCCCTCGCCCCGCGCGAGGAGTTCTTCAAGCCCGGCGAGTCGGAGGAGGAGGTGCAGAAGAACAACGAGCTGGCGTTCAGCGAGTCCCAGACCGCCGCCGAAGTCGCCGCGCTGCACTACCTCCAGTATCCGGGCATGGTGATCGCGAACCAGGTCACCAAGGGCAGCCCCGCGGACAACGTCATCCCGCTCGGCGCCCGCATCATCTCGGTCAACGGCAAGCAGGTGCAGAGCGCGGCCGACGTGAGCAGCGCGCTGGAGAACACCAAGCCCGGCGACCGCATCGAGGTGGCTTTCGAGAAGGACGGCACCTCGAAGTCGACCCAGCTGACCCTCGGCACCCGCGACGACGGCCGTCCCGCCGGCTTCATCGGCATCTCACCGGTGGACCGCGCCGACGTGCCGTTCAAGATCAAGATCAGCCTGTCGGACGTCGGCGGCCCGTCCGCCGGCCTGATCTTCGCGCTGGCGATCGTCGACAAGCTGACGCCGGGGGAGCTCAACGGCGGCAAGGCGATCGCGGGCACCGGCGAGATCACCGGCGACGGCACGGTCAAGCCCATCGGCGGCATCGCGTTCAAGATGGTGGCCGCGAAGGAGGCCGGTGCGACCGCGTTCCTCGTGCCGAAGGACAACTGCCAGGACGCGAAGCAGCAGGCGCCGGAGGGGCTCAAGCTGATCAAGGTCGAGAACCTCAAGGACGCGGTGTCGTCGCTGGAGGCGCTCAACTCGGGCAAGGACACGCCCGCCTGCTGATCGGTTCGGCACGCGGGGGCCCCGCGTTTCCCTGGAGGAAACGCGGGGCCCCCGCGTGCCGTTGGAGGCCGGGTTGTGCCAGCCTGGGGGTGTGAGGGTCAGGGGCGCAAAGTGGCGAGCAGGGCGTCGGTGAGGTTGGGCGCCAGCTCGGGGTGCTCGACGACCTCCTCTGGCACCTCGACCGTTCCGCGCAGCCGCAGCACGCAGGAGACGGAGCCGTCGCGCAGCACCGCCGCCACCAGGCGCGCCTCGCGGCGGGCCGGGTGTTCGGCCGCAAACCTGCGGGCTGCCTCGTCGTCCAGTTCGCCGTGCTGCAGTTCCGTCTCGGCTTCCGGCGGCAGGACCACGATCTCCTGGGCCAGTGCGCACCCGGTCACGGCCGGGGGCCACTCGATGCCCGCCAGCGCGTCTCCCAGGTCGCCCGTCAGTTCGTCCTGGGCGATCGGGGTCAGCGGGGAGGCTTCGGGGTCCAGCTGGGCCCGCAGCTCTGGTTGCTGCTCGATCAGGTCTGAGGTGGCCACGAGGGCGAAGAGTTGCGGGGGCTGCTCCCAGCCGCCCGCCCCGACGAACTCCTCTACCTCGCGGGCGACCGTCGGGAGGATGACCGCTGGCGTTTCACTCGCTGACACGCGTGTCATCGTAAGACCGCCGACTTCACGGGAACCCAGGGCGTCGTCCGTAGAGTTGGACTAAACGTACGTATTGAAATTCCGCGATCCAGGAGCGTGCCTCGTGGCCACACGGCCTCCAGTCGGACTGCCGAAACTGTCCCGACGCAGCCGAATCCTGCTCATCGTCGGTGTTGTGCTCCTGTTCGGTCTCATCACGGGATCGCGGTTGCTCGACACCTACGTGAACTGGCTGTGGTTCGGCGAGGTGAAATTCCGCGACGTCTACAGCACGGTGCTGCTCACCCGGCTGGGGCTGTTCGTGGCCGCCGGGGTCGTCGTGGGCGGCATCGTCGCGCTCAACCTCTACCTCGCCTACCGGTCCCGCCCGGTGTTCGTGCCGGTGTCCGGCCCCGACGACCCGGTGGCCCGCTACCGCACGGTCGTGATGCGGCGGATGCGGTTGTTCGCGATCGGCATCCCGGTGTTCGTCGGGTTGATCGCGGGCGCGTCGGCGCAGCAGGACTGGCAGCCGTTCCAGCTCTTCCTCAACGCCCAGCCGTTCGGGGTGACCGACCCGCAGTTCCAGCACGACATCGGCTTCTACGCGTTCAAGCTGCCGTTCTACGAGTGGGTGCTGTCGTGGCTGTTCATCACGACGGCGGTGTCGTTCATCGGCGCGGTGATCGCGCACTACCTGTTCGGCGGGATCCGGCTGGCCGGTCGCGGCGGCCAGTTGTCCGGACCGGCGCGACTGCACCTCGCCCTGGTCGCCGGCACGTTCGTGCTGCTGAAGGCCGTCGCGTACTTCTTCGACCGGTACGAACTGCTGCTGCACGAGAACGAGAAGTTCGTCGGCGCCAGCTACACCGACCTCAACGCGGTGCTGCCGGCCAAGCTGATCCTGCTGTGCATCGCGGTGTTCTGCGCGATCGCGTTCTTCGCGGGCGCGTTCATGCGCAACGTGCAGCTGCCCGCCATCGCGACCGTTCTGCTGGTGCTGTCGAGCGTGCTCGTCGGCGCGGCGTGGCCCGCGGTGCTGGAGCAGTTCTCGGTCAAGCCGAACGCCATCCAGAAGGAAGCTCAGTCGATCGAGCGCAACATCAAGGCGACACGACAATCGTTCGGGCTGACCGAGGACAAGGTCGAAACAAAGCCCTACGACGGCAAGCAGAACATCACCAACGAGCAGATCAAGACCAACGACGCGGCGACGCTGGGCAACATCCGCCTGCTCGACCCGGCCGTGCTCGGGCGGACGTTCACGCAGTTCCAGCAGCTGCGGCCGTTCTACGGGTTCCCGAACAAGCTCGACGTCGACCGGTACACAGTGGACGGGAAGCTGCGCGACTACATCGTGGCGGTCCGCGAGCTGAAGCTCGACAGCCTGCCGCAGGGCCAGCGCGACTGGATCAACCAGCACCTCATCTACACGCACGGCAACGGCTTCGTCTACGCCGAGGCGAACAAGGTCAACGCGGTGGCCGACCAGACCAACGGCGGGTACCCGGAGTTCAAGACCGGTGAGGTCGCGCCGGACGGCACGATCCGCAACGCCGAGAACGGCATCAAGGTCGACCAGCCCCGCACTTACTACGGCGAGCTGTTCGGCACGAACGACTACTCGATCGTGGGTGGCCGGCCGCAGGGTTCGGCGGCCGAGTACGACACGGATGCCAAGTCGTACACCTACACCGGTTCCGGCGGCGTGCCGATCGGCAGCCTGTTCAACAAGCTGGCGTTCGCGGCGTACTACGGCGAACGGAACATCCTCTTCAACCAGTCCATCGCGGACGAGTCGAAGATCATGATCAAGCGTGCGCCGCGGGACCGCGTGCAGGCCGTCGCGCCGTGGCTCACCGTCGACAGCGACCCGTACCCGGCCGTCGTGAACGGCCGCATCACCTGGATCGTCGACGGCTACACCACGCTCGACAACTACCCGTACGCGCAGCGCACCCCGCTGGGCGACGCGACGAACGACTCGCTCACCGCGGACGGCGTGGTGATCTCGCAGGCCAACAAGCCCGTCAACTACATCCGCAACTCGGTCAAGGCCACTGTGGACGCCTACGACGGCACCGTGAGCCTGTACGCGATGGACGAGCAGGACCCGGTCCTCAAGGCGTGGATGGGCGTCTTCCCGAACACGGTGAAGCCGAACAGCGAGATCTCGAACGAGCTGCGCCAGCACTTCCGCTACCCCGAGGACCTGTTCAAGGTGCAGCGGCAGATGCTGTCGAAGTACCACGTCTCGTCGCCGTCGGACTTCTACTCCGGTGTCGCCTACTGGGCGCCGGCGCAGGACCCGACGATCGACAACGTGACCTCGGCGGACGCCCAGCGCGACGCCGCGGCCAAGCGCAGGGACGCGCAGCCGCCGTTCTACGTGCTGGCAGGTGACCCGGCCGATCCCAGCAAGGTCCGATTCCAGCTGACCAGTCCGCTGGTCCGCGAGAACCGGGAGTTCATGGCGGCGTACGTCACCGTGGGGTCCGACCCGGACAACTACGGGAAGATAAGCGTGTTGCAGCTGACGCAGGACGCCAAGGGCCCGCAGCAGATCCAGACGCAGTTCCTCACCTCGGACAACGTCAGTCGCGAGCTCAACCTGCTGGCACAGCAGAAGACGACGGTCGTCTACGGCAACCTGCTCACGCTCCCGGTGGGCGGCGCGCTGCTCTACGTCGAACCCGTTTACATCGAGCGCGCGTCCAACAACACCTCGTATCCGCAGCTGTCCAAGGTGCTCGTCTGGTACGGCGACCGGGTCGGATACGCGTCGACGTTGAGCGAAGCGTTGGAACAGGTGCTCAGCGGCACCGGCGCGGTCGTGCCGCCGCCGAGCACCAACCCGCCGAACAACAACGGCAACTCGACGCCGCCGTCCACGCCGCCGTCGAACAGCGCGTTGAGTCCTGACCTGCAGAAGGCGGTCAACGACATCGACTCGGCGTTGGCGGAAATCAAGAAGGCTCAGCAGAACGGTGACTTCGCCGCGCTCGGCCAGGCGTACCAGCGCCTGGAGGACGCGTCGGCCCGCTTCAAGCAGTACAACACCGGGGCTGCCGTGCCGCCGCCTACGGGCCAGTCGTCGGTTGTGCCGAGCCCCACACCGTCAGGCTGACCTCTCGATTTGCATTAAGCGCTCCACCCCGCGTAAGGTTCTATTCATACCGACGCGGGGT
The DNA here is from genome assembly GCF_011067745.1 of Lentzea alba. GTDB lineage: Bacteria > Actinomycetota > Actinomycetes > Mycobacteriales > Pseudonocardiaceae > Lentzea > Lentzea alba. Next base: position 28,330 of record NZ_JAAMPJ010000022.1, on the reverse strand, counting down.
GGAGCAGCTCGGTAGCTCGCTGGGCTCATAACCCAGAGGTCGCAGGTTCAAATCCTGTCCCCGCTACAAAGTTGGAAAAGTCCTGTCTGCGGAGAGCGTAGACAGGACTTTTTCGCATTGCATTGGGGGCGGAGCCCCCAAACCCCACCCTGGGGGCAAGCCCACAGACCCCCCCGTAGGTTGACCATCGGGAAGCGGGAAGCTGGGCCTTCTCGGGGTTTTTCGGGGGGTGACCTGCGGAAACCGCGGTTGGAGGGGGGTGGTGAAAAAGGGGTTTTCGGAGGGTGTAGAGTTCTCCTTACAACAGCAAGACAGCAAGACAGCAAGACAAGCTAGAAGCGGCGCGGGGTGGAGCAGCTCGGTAGCTCGCTGGGCTCATAACCCAGAGGTCGCAGGTTCAAATCCTGTCCCCGCTACTAGACAGAAGGCCGGAACCATCAGGTTCCGGCCTTCTGCTTTGTTCGAGGTCAGCGCGTTTCAGGTCATGTTCTCCGCCCAGTACTGGGCGCACAGCATGCTGGAGCAGATCCGGCCCTCACCGTTGACGGTGCGGTGCTTGCGGATCTGTTTGCCGCACACCATGCACTCGTCCTTGCCGGCCTGCTCCGGGATGCCACCGGTCATCCACGCCACCGTGTGCGCCGCCACCTTCTTGTGGTCCAGCCACTTGATGCTCTTCATCGTCCCCGACCTCCGTGTCTCGCTCCGCCTGCCTGGCAATGATCATTTTCCCGGTTGCGCGGGCGTAGGAAAGAGGTGCGAGCGGACATCACCGGGTCGTGCGACGAGGGCCCACGTCCGTCCATTCGGGTGGCTCCGGCCGGTGAGAGTCGTACCGCCGATCGAGTGAGATCGGGTGACTTTCGTTTCTGCGAAAGGGTTTTTCCATCCGGGATGGACACAGACGGTCAAGCGGCCAAACGCGTGAGGTTGGCAAACTGCCGCTTACTCAGCGAGACTTTTCGTTGCTCCGCATGGCCCATCAGACTAGCCCGGTGATCAGCCACAGTGGACAGAACGGCTGACCATTGTGGACAGCTTCCCCCAGACGTGGGAACGTTGTCGTTGTGTCAGACCTGAATGCGACCGCAGCCGCCCTGCTCGGGCTGCTGCACGACGGACCCAAGACCGGTGGCCAGTTGGTTGCGGAGGCAGGAGACCGCTTCGGCGCGTTCTTCAGCGTGACCCGCAGCCAGGTGTACCGCGAGCTGCCCGCGCTGGCTGACCAAGGCCTGCTGCGCCTCGGCAAGCAAGGACCGCGGTCGAGCCAGCAGTACGTGCTCACGGCGGCGGGCAAGAAGGCCTTCAAGAACTGGCTGCTGTCCGAGCCCGGCCCGGACCACCTCCGCAGCCCGCTCATCCTGCGCCTGGTGCACGCCGGCTCGCTGACCGCGAAGCAGCGCGAGTCCCTGATCACGACCGCGCGTTCCGCGTACGGTCAGGAGCAGGAGAGCGCGAAGAGCGCGGCCAAGACGGCGGAGGACCCCTACGCCAAGGCGGTGGCCGAGTTCGGCCTTGCTCATGCGAAGGCGGTTCTCAAGCTGCTCGACGCCATCCCCACGGCTTAAAGGGGACGCCAGCGAAGCACCGGTCGCGAACGGCGACCGGTGCTGGCGTAATCTTTTTGCGTGAACCCGGACGTCGAAGCAGACATCAAGGACCTCTCCGCCACGCTCTCGAGCATCGAGGCGGTGATGGACCTCGATGCGTTGCGCGCCGCTGTCGCGGACCTGGAGGAGCAGGCGGCCCGCCCGGACCTCTGGGACGACCAGGAGAAGGCGCAGAAGGTCACCAGCCAGCTGTCCCACAAGCAGGGTGAGCTGCGCCGCATCACGAACCTGCGCGAACGTCTCGACGACCTTCCGCTGCTTTACGAACTCGCCGAAGAGGCCGAGGACGCGGACGCCCAGGCCGACGCGGACAACGACCGCGCCAAGCTGCGCGAGGAGATCGCGAGCCTCGAGGTTCGCACGCTGCTGTCCGGCGAGTACGACGAGCGCAACGCTCTGGTCACCATCCGTGCCGAGGCCGGTGGCGTCGACGCCGCGGACTTCGCCGAGATGTTGCTGCGCATGTACTCGCGCTGGGCCGAACGCCACCAGTACGGCGTCGAGGTCTTCGACACCTCCTACGCGGAAGAGGCGGGCATCAAGTCCGCCACGTTCCGCGTCACCGCGCCCTACGCCTACGGCACGCTGAGCGTCGAGCAGGGCACGCACCGCCTGGTGCGCATTTCGCCGTTCGACAACCAGGGCCGCCGCCAGACGTCGTTCGCCGGCGTCGAGGTCGTGCCCGTCGTCGAGCAGACCGACCACGTCGAGATCGACGAGAAGGACCTGCGCGTCGACGTCTACCGCTCGTCCGGCCCCGGCGGCCAGGGCGTCAACACCACCGACTCGGCCGTGCGCCTCACGCACATCCCGACCGGCATCGTGGTGTCCTGCCAGAACGAGCGCTCGCAGCTGCAGAACAAAGCCACGGCCATGAACGTCCTGCAGGCCAAGCTGCTCGAGCGGCGCCGGCAGGAGGAGCAGGCCAAGATGGACGCGCTGAAGGACTCCGGTTCCAGCTGGGGCAACCAGATGCGCTCCTACGTGCTGCACCCGTACCAGATGGTCAAGGACCTGCGGACCGAGCACGAGGTCGGCAACCCTTCCGCGGTGCTGGACGGGGAGATCGACGACTTCCTCGAGGCCGGCATCCGGTGGCGCAAGCAGTCCCAGCAGGGCTAGTCGGCACTGGCCCGCAGCTGATCTGAGGCGAAGAGCACGTTCAGTCCGAACGAGGGCGGGACGTGCTCTTTTCGTGGACGGGACGTGCCTGGTCGGACACGCCGCGTCGAGGTTCGAACCGCCCTTCCGGGGCCGGAAGTTAACCGGAACGGGGGCTTTACCCCGGCCATGAGTAGACTCGCGCCTCGTGATTCGTCTCGAACACGTTTCCAAGGTCTACAAGACCTCCACGCGTCCCGCGCTCGACGACGTGTCCGTCGAGATGGAGAAGGGCGAGTTCGTCTTCCTGATCGGGCCCTCGGGGTCCGGCAAGTCGACGTTCTTGCGCCTGCTGCTGCGCGAAGAGGTGCCGACCAGGGGACGCGTCTACGTCTCCAACTTCGACGTCGCCAAGATGTCGCGGCGCAGGGTCCCCCGCCTGCGTCAGTCCATCGGTTGTGTGTTCCAGGACTTCCGTCTTCTGCCCACGAAGACGGTCGCGGAGAACGTCGCCTTCGCGCTCGAGGTCATCGGCAAGCCCCGCAACACCATCGTCAAGGTGGTGCCGGAGGTGCTGCAGCTGGTCGGCCTCGACGGCAAGGAGGACCGTTTCCCCACCGAGCTGTCCGGTGGTGAGCAGCAGCGCGTCGCGATCGCCCGTGCGTTCGTGAACCGGCCGCTGGTGCTGATCGCCGACGAGCCGACCGGAAACCTGGACCCCGACACGAGCCAGGACATCATGTTGCTGCTGGAGCGGATCAACCGCACCGGCACGACCGTCATCATGGCCACCCACGACCACGGCATCGTCGACTCGATGCGCCGTCGCGTCGTCGAGTTGGCGTACGGCAAGGTCGTCCGTGATGACGCACGCGGCGTTTACGGCGTTGGCCGTTAAGCGTCCCTAGCCCCCGAACCCCAAGGAACCCCGCCCCCGATGCGTACCAGCTTCGTGTTCAGCGAGGTCGTCACCGGACTTCGCCGGAACGTCACGATGACGATCGCGATGATCCTCACGACCGCCATCTCGCTCGGGCTGCTCGGCGGTGGCCTGCTCGTCGTCCGCATGGTCGACAAGATGCAGGCCAACTACGCGGGCAAGCTCGAGGTCTCCGTGCTGCTGACGAACGACGTCAGCGCCAACGACAAGGACTGCACCCAGCAGCCGTGCGCGGGTCTGCGTTCCCAGCTCGAGCAGACCTCCGGCGTCGAGACAGTGGTGTTCCAGAACCGCGACGAGGGCTTCGAGCGCTTCAAGAAGATCTTCGAGGCGCAGCCCGAGCTGCTCAAGCTCGCGCGGCCGGAGGCCATTCCGGCGACCTTCCGCGTCAAGCTGGAGGACCCCGACCGCACCGACGTCATCAAGCAGGCCTTCGAGGGCAAGCCGGGTGTCAAGGGCGTCGACGACCAGGGCAAGTTCCTCGAGCGGTTCTTCGAGGGCCTCAACGGTCTGCGCGACGTCGCCCTGATCCTCGCGCTCATCCAGGCGTTCGCCGCGTTGCTGCTGATCTCGAACACCATCCAGGTGTCGGCGTTCACCCGCCGCGTCGAGGTCGGCATCATGCGACTGGTCGGCGCGACCCGGTGGTACACGCAGCTGCCGTTCCTCATCGAGGCGGTCGTCGCGGGCATCATCGGCTCGGTCACCGCGGTCGCCGGCCTGGTGCTGTTCAAGGCGTTCTTCCTCGACCGGATCACCAGGAACCTCACCGAGTCGGGCATCATCCCGCCGATCGGGTACCTGGACATCCTGATCGTGTCGCCGTGGCTGTTCCTCGTCGCGATCGTCATCTCGGCCACCACCGGCTACGTGACACTCCGTCTCTACGTGCGGCTTTAACCGCTCGCACGACCACGTAAAGTTGTCGCCATGGTCAAGGAACGCGGGCAGAAGGTCATCGCGTCGAACCGCAAGGCTCGGCACGACTGGGCCATTCTCGACACCTACGAGGCGGGCATTCAGCTCGTCGGCACCGAGGTGAAGAGCCTGCGCATGGGACGGGCGTCCCTCGTGGACGCCTTCGCCCAGGTCGACGACGGCGAGATCTGGTTGCACGCGCTGCACATCCCGGAGTACGTGGCGGGCACCTGGACGAACCACGAGGTCCGGCGCAAGCGCAAGCTCCTGCTGCACAAGGCGGAGATCGAACGGCTGATCGGCAAGACCAAGGAGTCCGGTCTGTCGCTCGTCCCGCTGCAGATGTACTTCAAGGACGGCTACGTCAAGGTCGAGATCGCCCTCGCCAAGGGCAAGAAGGCCTACGACAAGCGCCAGGACATCGCGAAGCGCGACGCCAACCGCGAGATCGCCAAGGCGCACGGACGGGCGTTGAAGGGCCGTTACTGATGGCACTGGTGGACGTCCACGTCCACTTCATGCCCCAGAACGTTCTCGACAAGGTCTGGGCGTACTTCGACCGCGTGCGCGAGTCCGGTGTCGACTGGTACATCCACTACCGAACGGACGAGAACGCCCGGCTCACCGCACTGCGGGAGCTGGGCGTTGTCGCGTTCGCCCCACTGCTCTACCCGCACCGGCCGGGCATGGCGCAGTGGCTGAACGAGTGGGTCGCCGACTTCGCGTCACGGGCCTCCGAGGCTGTTCCGACGGGCACGTTCTACGCGGAACCGGGTGCTGACGCGTACGTGCGCAAGGCGTTGGAAGCCGGGGCGCGCTGTTTCAAGTCACACGTCCAGGTGGGCGGGTACGACCCGCGGGACGAGCTGCTGGACGGTGTCTGGGGCCAGCTCGCGGAAGCCGGTGTGCCGGTGGTCGTGCACTGCGGCGACGGGCCGATGCCCGGTGAGTTCACGGGGCTCGGCATCTTCGAGGGAGTGCTGAAGAAGCATCCGCGGTTGACCGCGGTGATCGCGCACGCCGGGATGCCCGACTATTCGCAGGCGTTGGACCTGGTCGAGCGCTATCGGAACGTGCACGTCGACACCACGATGGTCGGCGTTCCGTTCACCGAGCAGATGGTGCCGCTGCCGGACGGCTGGGTTCAGCGCGTCGCCGGGCTGGCGGACCGGGTCGTGCTGGGCACCGACTTCCCGAACATCCCGTACCCCTACGACGTGCAGCTCGACGCCATCCGGTCGTGGGGCCTGGGCGCCGCCGCCGAGCAGGCGATCCTGCACGACAACGGCGCCCGCCTGCTTCAGCTGTCCAGGTAGGCGAGGACAGCGCGCACCCGGCGGTGCTCCGAGTTCGAAGGTTCGAGGCCGAGCTTGGCGAAGATGTTGCCGACGTGCTTCTCCACCGCGCCGTCGGACACGACGAGCGAGCCGGCGATGGCCGTGTTGGACAGTCCTTGTGCCATCAGCCCGAGCACCTCGCGTTCGCGGGGCGTCAACGAGTCGACGGGACTCTTCTTACTGCGCACCATGAGCTGCGTGATCACCTCGTGGTCGATGCTCGTGCCGCCGTCAGCGACCCGACGCACCGCGTCGACGAACTCCTTCACATCGGCTACCCGCTCCTTGAGCAGATAGCCGACTCCGCTCGCACCTCCCGCGAGGAGCTCCACGGCGTAGCGCTCCTCGACGTACTGCGACAGCACCAGCACCGGCAGCCCGGGGTAGCGGCGGCGGCACTCGATGGCCGCCCGCAGGCCCTCGTCGGTGAACGTCGGCGGCATCCGCACGTCCACCACGCACAGGTCCGGCCTGTGCTCGGTCACGGCGTCCAACAGGTCGTCGCCGTTCTCCACTGCCGCAACGGTTTCGATGCCCTCGTCGGCGAGCAACCGCTGCACGCCCACCCTCAGCAGCACCGAGTCCTCGGCGATCACCACACGCACGGCAACTCCGCTCGAATAACGGTCGGCCCACCAACGGGGCTGACGACGACAACCACACCGTCGATAGTGGCAGCCCGGTCCGCCAGACCGGCGAGTCCGCCGCCCGGCTTCAGCTCGGCGCCGCCCTGACCGTTGTCGGTGACCTCGACCAGCACCCCGGTCTCGACCCGGTTGACCCGCACGGTCGCCTTGGTGCCGTTGGAGTGCTTGGTGATGTTCGTGAGCGCTTCGCCGACGGTGAAGTACGCGGCGCTCTCCACCGATGTCGGCGGTCGCGGTTCGACGTTGACCTGGAGATCGACCTCGATCGGGACGCGTGCGGCCAGCGCACTCAGTGCCGCGTCGAGACCGCGGTCGCCGAGCACGGACGGGTAGATCCCCCGCGCCAGGTCGCGCAGCTCCTTGATGGCGAGCTTCGCGTCCGCGTGCGCCTCGGCGATCAGCGCGGCCGCACCCTCCGGATCGGAGTCCATTTTGGACTTCGCCCGGCCCAGCCCCATCGCCACCGCGACGAGCCGCTGCTGCGCGCCGTCGTGCAGGTCCCGTTCGATGCGCCGGCGTTCCGCCTCGGCCGCCTCGACGCCCCGGGCCCGGCTCGACTGCAACCGCTCCGCCTCGATCGCGAGCGCGTCGGCGCGAGTCGGCCCGAGCATCCCGCGGGCGAACCTGCCGTGCAGCACACCGAGCCACCTGGTGCCGATGACCGCGAACGGCACCAACGCCAGACCGATCACCGAGACCGGCAGCGCCGACGTGAACGAGTTGATCGTCCAGAACTCGCCCACGATCACCGCGAACGGCGCGTCGTCGATCCAGAACGGCACCGCGACGAACGCCGCCGCCACCGTCCACATCGCGAGGACGGACGCGAACTCCACCACCCCCAGCGGCAGCAGGAGCAGCAGATAACCGAAGTCGCGCCACGTCGCCGGATCGGTGAACTGGGCCTTCCACCGCTGCCACAGCGTGCCGTCCGGCCTCTCGCGGTACGGCCTGGGGATGTCCGTGCGCAACGCCGCCCCGACCCACGCCCGCTCGATCGTCGCACCACCGCGCACCACGTTCATCGCGAGCCAGAGGATCGGCAGACCGACCCACAGGACCGATGTCGCCAGCCCCACCACGACCAGCACGACGGAGAGGGTGAACCAGAAGATGCCGGTCACCAGGTTGGTCAGCAGGTAGAACCCGGCTGCGAGCGCGTTCGGTTTCCTCATGCCGTCCATCGTGTCGTTCTCGCTGGTCAGAGACCATCTGGCCAGCTAGCCGGTCAGAGGTGGGGACAGCCCTACCAGCCTCGGGAAGAACTGGTTGGCCCCACTCGTTATGCTATGCGTACCACTACAAGGGGGTGAACGGTTTCGACTGTGGACGTTGATTCAGGGGAAGCGTGCCGGTGCAGGCGAGAGACCACCGCAAGCGTCATCGCAAACCAATAAGCGCCACGTCTAACGACACGCGCACCGCTTACGCTCTTGCTGCCTGACAGCGAGTAGCGGCGGTTGTCGGCCTAGGGTTGCCTTCGACCTAGTGTCCGGCATCAGCTAGAAGGCTTACCTGCAGTCTCGGTCGCGGAGGCTGTTCGGGAAACTCACAGCGACTGGGCCTGTCACATCAGCTCGTCTGCGTGACTGATGGGGCCAAGTAGAGACAGAGCAGACTGCGCACGGAGAAGCCCTGATGAACCGCCACAGGACCCGGGTTCGATTCCCGGCACCTCCACTCGGCCGAAGGCTGCTCGGTGGCCCTGCGGGCCACCTTCGCCTGCTCGTTCCGGGTGTTTTCTGGGGGCCCAGCCCCCAGACCCCAGCCGGGGGCTTCGCCCCCGGACCCCCCGCCCGCCTCGCTGCTTCGCAGCTTGGCGGGCGTTCAGCTTGGCGGGTGTTCAGCTTGGCGGGTGTTCAGGTTGGCGGGTGTTCAGGTTGGCGGGCGTTCAGGTTGGCGGGCGTTCAGGTTGGCGGGCGTTCAGGTTGGCGGGCGTTCAGCTGGTCGGGATTACGTTGGACAGGGCGTTCAGGAAGTTTTGGGCGTCGAACATCGCGCCTGCTGAGGCCACGCCGGTTACGTTGAAACGGCCGGTTAGCAGGCGTTCTGCTGCTTCTACGGCCAGGGGTGCGGTCACGGCGTAGATGTCGCGGCCTGTGGCGGTCATGCGGCGCTCTGATGAGCCGTTGCGGACTACTACGTCCACCTCGAAGGTCTCCGCCTCCTGACGTTCCGCGCCGCTGTGCAGGCCGTCGGAGGCGCTCACCGACATGTAGGTGGTGACCGCCGGGATCGCCAGGTGGCTCGGCACGGTCACGACGTCGGCCATGGTGAACTCGGCGACGACCTCGCGCGGGCCGGACGGGAAATCCCAGGTCACGGTGGCCGGGGAGTCGGAGTGGTACTCCAGTGCGCCGTTGCGGAACCGGACACCGCGGCCGGCTCGGCGGTCGCGGGAGACCTGGCCCGCGGTGAGCGTGCCGGGGCTCGGCTGCCAGCCGCTCAGGCCGTAGGCGACGTGGGCGGAGTCGGCGGTGGTCCAGTCGCCCATCGCGGCGGTGACCATCAGGTCGCCGAGGCCGCCGAAGAACGCCATTGCGGGCACCACCGGAATCGTCGCGCCGCGGGCGACGGTGTCGGCGTTCGCCTCGATCTCGGCCGCCACGTCGACGTACGGGATGCCCGCCCGTTCGGCCGCGGCGATCAGCGGCAGGGCGGTGACCGCGAACGGGCCGGCCGCGTTGATCACGGCGTCGGCGCCCTCCAGTGCCCGGTCCAGGGCCGCCGGATCGTCCGCCGTTGCCTGGGCGCGGCCGAACGGCAGTGCCGAGAAGCCGCGCTTTTCCAGTTCTGCCACCACGAAGCGCCCCGTGAGTCCGGAAGCGCCGTACACCGCGATCTTGTGTCCCATGTGGATCATTCAACTGGTGAACCCGAGAACGGACTAGTGTCTGGAACGACACGATGCGTACAGTTTCGGACATGCTCGCGTTCGCTGTGACCGACGGGATGCTGCACTTCGAGCTGACCGCCACGTACGAGATCTTCACCGCTCCCCAGCTCGACTACCGCGTGGTTGTCTGCGGCAACGCGCCGGTGCGCGTCGGCAGGTTCACGCTGGAGCCGGATCTGCCTCTTGACCAGCTCAAACGCGCTGAAACGGTGATCGTGCCCGCGCTCGCGGACGTGGACGACCCGATCGACTTGGAGCTCGTCCAAGCGGTCCGGGAGGCGCACGAGGAGGGCGCGCGGATCGTCTCGCTGTGCACGGGCGCGTTCGTGCTCGCGGAGGCCGGGCTGCTCGACGGGCTCCGGGCGACCACGCATTGGGCGCACACCGACGTGCTGGCCGAACGGTATCCGCGGGTCGAGGTCGACCCGGACGTGCTGTACATCGACAACGGCCAGGTGATGACGAGTGCGGGCAAGGCGGCGGCGATCGACCTGAGCCTGCACCTGATCCGGAGCGATCACGGCTCCGCCACGGCCAACACCGCGGCGCGCCGGCTGGTCGTGCCGCCACACCGGGACGGCGGGCAGGCGCAGTTCGTGCTGGCGCCGGTGCCGTCCGGCGAAGGGCATCCACTCGCGGAGCTGTTCGACTGGGTCTCGGCGCGGTTCGACCAGACGATCACCGTCGAGGACCTGGCGCGGCAGGCGAACGTGAGCTCGCGCCATCTCGCCCGGCTCTTCAAGGCGGTCACGGGCACCACGCCGTTGCAGTGGCTGCACACCCAGCGGATCCGGCGCGCCCAGGAGTTGCTGGAGATGACGGACGACAGCGTCGACCAGATCGCCGAGGCGTCCGGCATGGGCACGGCCACGACGTTGCGCCGGCACTTCCACCGAACCGTTGGTGTGCCACCGGACACATACCGCCGCACGTTCCGCCCGGTTGGTGGCCGATAGGCCGGAGCTGGGGGTTTATGTTGATCGGATGAGCAACGGACAGCGCATCGGGGCGCGGGTGTTGCGGCGCAAGCCGATCGACCAGCTGACTCACCCTGGCAGCGAACTCAAGCGCACCATGGGTGTCGGCCACCTCACGATGATCAGCATCGGCGCCACGCTCGGCACCGGCATCTTCGTCGTTTTGGGGGAGGCGGTGCCGCTCGCCGGTCCCGCGATCGTGGTGTCGTTCGTCCTCGCCGGCATCACCGCGCTGTTCTCCGCGCTGTCGTACGCCGAACTCGCGGGCCTCATCCCCGCGTCCGGTTCCTCGTACTCCTACACCTACGCCACGCTCGGCGAGATCGTCGCGTGGGTGTGCGGCTGGTGTCTCGTGCTGGAGTACGGCGTCTCCGTCGCGGCGGTCGCGGTCGGGTGGGGGCAGTACGTCAACGAGTTGCTGCACCTGGTGACAGGACTGCGGATTCCGGACGTGCTGAGCCAGCCGCCGGGGGCCGGCGGGATCGTCAACGTCCCGGCCGTGCTGGTCGTGGTCATCTCGATGCTGGTCCTGCTGGGCGGTTCCAAGGGCAGTGCGCGCACGAACACGATCCTGGTGTGGGTCAAGGTCGGCGCGCTGCTGATGTTCTGCGCGGTCGCGTTCACCGCGTTCAAGGCGGGCAACCTGCAGCCGCTGTTCCCGCTGGGTCTCGCGGGCATGAGCGCCGGTGCGGCCACGTTGTTCTTCTCCTACATCGGGTTCGACGCCGCGTCGACCGCCGGCGAGGAGGCCAAGAACCCGCAGCGCGACCTGCCGCGCGCGATCATCCTGTCGCTGGTCGTGATCACCGCGCTGTACTGCGCGGTCGCGCTCGCCGCGATCGGTGCGATGCCGTGGCAGTCGTTCGAGGGCACGGAAGCCGCGTTGAGCCGGGTGCTCACCGACAACGTCAGCGGCGCGATCTGGCCGATCCTGCTGTCCATCGGCGCGGTGGTCGCCACGACCTCGGTGGTGCTGACCGTCCTCTACGGACAGACGCGCATCCTGTACGCCATGTCCCGCGACGGGTTGGTGCCGTCGGTCTTCGCGCGGCTCAGCCCGAAGACCGGCGTGCCGTTCGTGAACACGCTCGTCGTCGGTTCGTTCATCGCGGTGCTCGCCGCGCTGGTGCCGCTGGGGTCGCTGGCCGACGCGACCAGCATCGGCACGCTCTTCGCGTTCGCGCTGGTCAACGTCGCGGTGATCATCCTGCGCCGCACCGAACCGGACCGGCAGCGCAGCTTCCGGGTGCCGTTCTCGCCGGTCACGCCGCTGCTGGGGCTGGCTTTCTGCGTCTACATGATGTTCAGCCTCGGGCTCGACACGTGGATCGCGTTCCTCGCGTGGATGGTCCTCGGGTTCGTCATCTACTTCGGTTACAGCGTCAGGAAGGCACGCCTTGCGGTTCCGAGTGATCAGTGACGTGCCCGGCATCGCCCGCGTCGCGGCCTACTACGCCGCGGTGTGGGAGACGACCGAGGACGTGCTGTCCACCGAGACGTTGCACTGCATCCGGCACGCGGGCGGCGCGACCATCGGCGCGTTCGACGGCGACGAGCTGGCCGGTGCCACGACCGGGCTCTTCTGCCCGGACGGGTCGGTGTACTCGATGATCGCGGCCGCGCGGTCCGGCGTAGGGCACCCGTTGAAGCTCGCGCAGAAGGACTGGGCGGTCGGGCTCGGCGCCAGGTCGATGCGGTGGACCTACGACCCGCTGGTGGCGCGCAACGCCCGGTTCAACCTGGTGAAGCTCGGCGCGGTCGTCGCCGAGTACACGGTGGACTTCTACGGGCCGATGCGCGACGGCGTGAACGAAGGTGACGAGAGCGATCGCCTGACCGTGCAATGGGATCTCACGCGGTCTCGTGAGGCGCACGAGTCCGTGCCCTCGGGCGAGGTCACTTCGGTGGCACCGGACGGGGAACCGTTGGCGCGCACGGACGGCGAACGGATCTGGTGCCGGGTGCCACGCGACATCGTGCAGGTGCGCAAGGAGTCCGCCGCGCTGGCTCGGCAGTGGCGTGAGTCGGTGCGCGGCGTGTTCGTCGACGCTTTCGGTCAGGGTTACGCGGCCACGTCGATGTCCCGCGAGGGCTGGTACGAGTTGGAGCGCCGATGAAGATCGAGCGGATTGAGCTGCTGCACGTCGCGATTCCGCTGGTGTCGCCGTTCCGCACGTCGTTCGGGACGATGACGACCAAGGACACGTTCCTGCTGCGGGTCGTCACGGACGCCGCGGAGGGCTGGTCGGAGTTCGCGGCCGACCCGGAACCGCTGTACTGCTCGGAGTTCGTCGGAGCGGCCGAACTGGTGCTGGAGCAACATCTCGTGCCGCGGGTGACACCCGAGATCACGGCCGCGGAGGTCGCTCACCGGACCGAGGCGATCAAGGGCCACAAGCTCGCCAAGGCCGCACTGGAGACCGCGATCCTGGACGCGGAACTGCGGTCGTACGGGATGTCGATCGGGACTTTTCTGGGTGCCACGGCCTCCAAGGTGCCCGCCGGCGTCTCGGTCGGGATCAAGAACTCGATCCCCGAACTGATCGCGGACGTCGAGGGCTATCTCGCCGAGGGGTACGCCCGGATCAAGCTCAAGATCGAACCGGGCTGGGACCTCGAACCGGTGCGGGCCGTGCGCGAACGGTTCGGCTCCGACGTGTTGCTGCAGGTCGACGCGAACACCGCGTACACGCCGGCCGACGCCGAACACCTGCGCCGGCTCGACGAGTTCGACCTGCTGTTGATGGAACAGCCGCTGGAAGAGGACGACATCCGCGGCCACGCGCTGCTCGCACAACGGATCCGCACGCCCATCTGCCTCGACGAGTCGATCACTTCGGCCAAGGACGCGGCGACGGCGATCGCGCTGGACGCCTGCCGCGTGATCAACGTCAAACCGGCTCGGGTCGGCGGTTACCTGGAGGCGCGCCGGATCCACGACGTCGCGGTGGCGCACGGGATTCCGGTGTGGTGCGGCGGAATGCTGGAGACCGGCATCGGGCGCGGGCCGAACCTGGCGCTGGCCGCACTGCCGGGTTTCGTGCTGCCGGGCGACGTGTCGGCGTCGCGCCGGTACTTCGCCGAGGACGTCACCGAGCCGTTCGAACTGGAGGACGGGTTCATGCACGTGCCGACCGGTCCGGGCATCGGCGTCGACCCGATCCCGGAGACGTTGCGGCGCTTCACCACCGCGACTCGCGTGCTCTACCCCAACGACTGAAGCTCGCGCGCGAGGTTGATCCGCGCGGCGGCGTCCCACAACTGCCGTGCGGGTTCGCTCACGTAGAGGTCCTCGCGGTCGAGCAGGGTTTTCAGCACGTGGGCGCGACCCGCCCGCCACGTTTCGTCGTCATACCGCGAGTACTCCTGGCGCACGGCCTGGCGGTAGCGCTCGTAGTGCTCCGGCTCCGAGCCGAGGATCGCGAGGTCGGCGTCGAGCAACACGTGTGCGAGCGGATCGTCGGACGAGTGCGTGATCGTGGCCAGCACCAACGACTCCACGCGCGCGATGTGCTCTTCTTCCAGGCCGTGCAGGCGTTCTCGTGCCCACGCGGCTGACGCGCGTTCGTCGTCACCCGGGTTGCCGTCGTAGATCACGTCGTGCGCGCAGGCGGCCAGCGCGAGGATCGCGCGTTCTTCCGTGCTGAACGCGAACGCGTCGGCCAGCTCGGACGAGTCGCGCGCGACCGACATCACGTGGAAGGTGTTGTGGTACGAGCGATGTGGTTCGGCGTAGCGCTCCATCAGGTCGCCCGCGTCCGGTGCGCCTCCGAGCGTGCGGACCGCGTCGTCCCAGATCCGTTTCACCGCGCCAGCTCCTCCTCGACCACGTCCGCCGCGAGCGCGCTGCCGCCCGACTGGTGAATCATCCGCCGCATGTCCTTGACCCGTGCGGAAATCGCGGAATCGGACGACAGCTGACTCACCAACGAGCGCACGCCCTCCTTGGTGACGGTGTCGAGCACCACGCCCAGCCCGAGCTCCTCGACGCGCTGGCCGTTGAGCCGCTGGTCGGCCATGTGCGGCACGACGATCATGGGAACTCCGTGGTGCAGCGCCTCCATCACGCCCGCCATCCCGCCGCGCGTGACGAACACGCTGGCGTGTTCGAGCACCGCGAGCTGCGGCACTTCGTCGTGCGTTTCGACGTTCGCCGCCGGCCTGTGCACGCTGCCCCTGGTGACGAGCCGCCACGGCATCCCGCGCGCCGCGTCGGAGCACACCTGCGTGGAGGTCGTCGCCAGCACCACCGGTCGGTCGTCCGGCGGCTCCCAGGTGCCCTGGAACGCCCGTTCGGTCAAGCACGGGCCGGTGAAGGCGAACCGTTCGTCGAACGTGTCGCCCTCGGGCTGGAACTCCCTGGCGAACAAGGCGATTCTGCGTCGCGCGCCCGCGACGAACTCCGGCAGCGAGCTGCCCACGAAGCCGTGCACCCTGGTGAAGAACTTGATCGCGTCCGGGTCGAACGTGCGCGCGGGCACCACGGCGGCGCCCAGCGACCAGTGCTCGTTGCTGGTCAGAAAGCTCTCCAGCAACAGGTTCGGCACGTCCAGCCGGCGCGCGATCACACCGCCCGCCCAGGCCGCGATGTCCCACAACACGATGTCCGGCGGGTCGTCCCGGAACCCGGCCTCCAGCTGCGGCAACACCGACTCGGCCTCGACGAGGGCGAGCTGCGCGGCGACGTAGAGGGACTCCGGCAGCTCACGGGGCAGCGTC
This sequence comes from Lentzea alba, assembly GCF_011067745.1. GTDB lineage: Bacteria > Actinomycetota > Actinomycetes > Mycobacteriales > Pseudonocardiaceae > Lentzea > Lentzea alba. The sequence continues at coordinate 13,185 of NZ_JAAMPJ010000022.1, read as the reverse complement.
GTCTCGTACGAGATCGCCGTCGCACCGCACTCCCGGACCGCCGCGGTGAACTGGGCGGGGACCGGGCAGCTCACCCGGTGACCGCGGCGCACGAGCTCGGCGATCATCCCGAGCGCGGGGTGGACGTGCCCGCGCTCGGGCATGAGGAAGATCGCGATGTGCGCCACAGCTGAGATTAACGTTGTTCGATTCCTAATGGTTCAAAGTGCTGTTGTGATTCTGTTCAGGTTTTCTTTGTTCTATCTTTTGTCGTAAGGGCGCTCGGGCCAGTGGTGCTTGGGATACCGGCCCTTCAACTCGCTGCGCACCCGCAGGTAGCCGTTGCGCCAGAAAGACCTGAGATCGCTGGTCACGGCGGTGGGACGGCCTGCGGGGGAGAGCAGGTGCACGACCACCGGAACTCCTGCGATCTGCGGCGTGTCGGCCCACTTCATGGCGTCCTGGATGCGGACGTGGAGGGCTGGCTGGTCCTGCGTGTAGTCGACCTTGCCCTGGCCGATGCGTTCCGGGGCGAGCTGGTCGAACTCCGCCGCCTCCGGCCACGGCAGCAGGCTCCGCAGCAGCGTCGTCGTGTCGATCTTGGCCAGGTCGGAGCGCTTCTTCGCCTTGCCGAGGTCGATCGCGCGGATCAGGTTCTCGTCGTCGACGCTCGGCCAGTCGCGGGTCCGGTGCAGGAACGCCATGCGCTCGCGCAAGCGTTTGGCGGCGTCGGTCCACTTGAGCAGGCCCAGGCCTTCGGCTTCGAGGCCGAGGCGGAGTGCCTGCTGCGACTTGGCGAGGTCGTTGAGCGGACGTTCGTCGAGGGTGATCGCGCCCAGCTTGCGGACCTCGTTGGCGACGACGTCACCGGTCCACCGGATGTCGTCCTCCGTGTGCACGAGCGCCTTTGCGGCGGTGATGGCGAGTTCTTCGTCGGCAGGGGCGGCGAGGCGGACGCGGCCGTGCTTGCTGCCCGGTTCGCGGTCGGCGATCGCGATCGCCAGCCATTTGTTGTGCGAGTCGGTGTGCTCGACGGCCGTGCCGTTGGCCATCAGGTAGACGTTGCTGTTCTTGGAGCGGCGTTTCGCCAGCCGTTCCGGGTAGGCGAGTGCGACGACGAGTGCCGGGTCACCGTTGCCCGCCGGGTTGCTGCCGAGCTTCTCCAGCTTCTTGGCTTCCTTGCGCCACTTGCCAGGGGCCTTCAGCGCGGTCGCGAGGTCGCTCGTGCTGGTGTGCGTGCTGTCGTCGAGCAGTGCCACGACTTCGGCGGCGGTCCGGTTGCCGGCGAGTGCGCTGCCGTCGATGAGCGCGCGGCCGAGCCGGGGGTGCAGGCCGACGTTCGCGATGCGGTCGCGGCGGTCCGGTTCGAGTGCGCCGATGGCGTTCAGGGTTTCCTGGGCTGCTTTCAGCGCGCCCTCGGGCGGGGCGTCCCACCAGTTCAGGCTGCTGCCGTCCGGGGTGCCCCAGACCGCGAGCTCGAGGGCGAGCCTGGTCAGGTCAGCCGTTTTGATCTCGGGTTCCGGGTAACGGGGGAGCGTCGAGTGCTCGTGTTCCGGCCAGCAGCGGTAGACGCGGCCCGGGGCTTCACGTCCGGCTCGTCCGGCGCGTTGCTCGGCGACGGCCTGGGAGACGCGGATCGTGGTGAGTCCGGCGAGGCCCCTGCGGTGGTCGACCCTGGGAACGCGGGCCAGCCCGGCGTCGACGACCGCCCGGACGCCGGGGACGGTGAGGCTGGACTCGGCGATGCTGGTGGCGAGCACGACTCGTTGGTGCTGACCGGGTTTGAGGGCGGCGTCCTGGGTCTGGGCGTTGAGCTGGCCGTGCAGGATCACGGTTTCCGCGTTGAGCAGGCTCGCCGTGCGGTTGATCTCCTTGACGCCCGGCAGGAACGCGAGCACGTCGCCGTCCACTTCGGACAGAGCCTTGTTGATGGCTCTGGCGACCGTGTTCTCGATGTGCTCGTTGCGTGCGGGTGGGACGTACGTGATCGCCGTCGGGTACATGCGCGACTCGGTGTGCAGGACCGGTGCGTTGAGCAGGTCGGAGAGTCGTTGCGCGGCAACGGTTGCGGAGGTCGCGAGGAGTTTCAGGTCCGGGCGCAGGCCCGCCTTGGCGTCCAGCAGGAGCGTGAGGAGCAGATCAGCGTCGAGGTGACGTTCGTGGCACTCGTCGAGCAGGACGGTGCCGACGCCCTTGAGGTCCTGGTCGTGCTGAAGCCTGCGGACGAGCAGACCGCTGGTCACGACCTCGATGCGGGTGTGCTTGCTGGTCTTGCGGTCGCCCCTGACCGAATAGCCGACGGTGTGGCCCACGGGTTCGTTCAGGAGGCTCGCCATGCGTGCGGCGGCGGCGCGGGCGGCGATCCGGCGCGGTTCGGCGACCACGACTTTGCCGGGCAGGGCCAGCGGGACGAGCGTCGTCTTGCCGGTGCCGGGAGGTGCGACGAGCACCGCCGCGCCGTGGTCCTCGAGGGTTTTGAGGAGCTCGGGCAGAACGGACTTCACCGGGAGATCGGGCAGGTGCACGCCGATGAGTGTGTCAGGGTGGAGGTCATGGGGATTCTTGGTGTGGTGTCCGGGACGCTGTCCACACTGCGATCCGCGCGGAACGTCGCGCAGTGGAAGCACGTGTCCGAGGTGTCTTCCGCTTCCGCGGTCGCCTCGGTCTTGGCGGTCGTACCGGCGCGCAACGAGGAAGCCGCGTTGCCGGCATTGCTGTCCGGGTTGGTCGGTCAGCCGGGTGTGCGCGTCGTGGTGGTGGACGACGCTTCTGGGGATGCGACGGCCGCTGTCGCGCGTTCGTGCGGGGCTGAGGTGATCTCGTCGTCCGGCCCGGCTGACGGTTGGGCAGGCAAGACGCACGCGATGCACCTCGGGGTGGAGGCCGCCCGGGACGAGGAGTGGCTGCTGTTCGTGGACGCGGACGTGACCGTCGCGCCTGATCTGGTGGGGCGGCTGGTGGCGTCGGCCGGTGAGCTGGGCGCGGATCTCGTGTCGTCGTCGGGGCGGGGGACCGGGCCGGCGTGGTGGTTCCTGCTGCCCGCGTTCAACACGCTGGTGTTCGAGGGCTCGCCGCCGGACGGTCGTGGTGCGACGGCGCTCGCGGTCGGGCATTGCATCCTCGTGCGGCGGGCTGTTTTCGAGGCGGACGGCGGGTGGCCCGCGCTGGCCTCGACGCACGCTGACGACGTGGGCCTGGCCACGTTGATCAGGGACTCCGGCGGGGTCGTGCGGTTCCTCGACGCGACGGCGCTGCTGACGACGTCCGGCCTGGATTCGTTCGGCGACACGTGGCGGTCGTTGCGCAAGAGCATCCAGCCGTCGATGCGGGAGATGTTCGGGCCGTGGGGGCGCGTGTTGTTGGTGGTCGCCGGGCTGCTGCACCTGGCGTACGGGCTGATACCGGTGTTGCGGTGGCGTTCGCCGTGGTCGTGGCTTGCGTGGTTCGCGCAGGCCGTGTCGCACCGTGAGTTCGTGCGGCGGGTCGGTGCACCTCAAGTGTCGGCTGTGCTGGCGCCTCTCTCGTGGGCGACGATTGGCGTGTTCCTGCTGGACTGCGCGTTGCGTCCAGGTGCGTCGTGGAAGGGCCGTCGAGTTGGTTGACCCGTTGCGTGATCCGGACGACCCGGAGTTGCTGGACCCGTACCAGTCGCGGTCCCTCGCGATCCTGGTGGAAGGGGCGCGGCTCGCGTCCGGTGCGGTGCGGTACGGCAAAGTCGGCAAGGTCGGCTCGGCCGCGGTGGTGATCAACCGCGAGAACCCGCTGCCCGCCGGGAACTTCGGCTGCGCGCTGGACGGGTCGTCGGTCGAGGTCGCGTCGACGCTGCTGCAACTGGAGCACACGTTCGCTGCGGTGGGGCGGGCGGAGGCGGTGGTGTACGCGTCGCCGACGACCGTGGACGAGATCGAGGGGATCGCCGACGACTCCGGCTGGTACGCGGTCGAGGAGCTCCAGACCGTGGTGCACCGCGGGCCCGCTTCCGTGGCCGCGGAGGTTCGGCCGGCTGTCGACGCTGATCTGCCCGGGATCGTCGAGCTGCTGTCGGACGAGCTGGTGGGAAACCGGGAGCGACTGGGGCGGTGGCTCGGGCATCGATTGGACGACCCGCGTTGTTTGTTGATGGTGGTGGACGACGGCGACCGGATCGGCGGGTTCGTGTCGGGGTTCGCTGAACGCGGTGTGGGCTTGGTCGAGCAGTGTGTCGTGCGTCCGGCGCGACGGCGTCGTGGCGTCGGACGGTCGTTGGTGGTGTCTGCTGCTGCGGCCCTGCGGTCTGGCGGTGCGATGTTGATTGCTTCGCAGGTAGACGAGGGTCCGGGGGAGCGGTTCGCGGAGGCGTGCGGCTTCGTGGCGGCGTATCCGGTGACGGCATATGTACGCAGAGTGGATGAGCTGCTCGATTGAATTACTTAGTTGCCGCGTGACATATCCTTAGCAGGGCTAAAGGAGGCTTTGTTGCGCGAGCGGTTGCCGGTCGAGGTGTGGGTTCTGGTCGCGGCGAGCTTCATCATCGCCGTGGGGTTCGGGATCGTGGCGCCAGTGCTGCCGGTGTTCGCGGCGGAGTTCGGTGTCGGGCACACCGCCGTGGCGGCGCTGATCAGCGTTTTCGCTTTGGTCCGGCTGGCGTTCGCGCCGGTCAGCGGCGTGCTGGTGAACAAGTTCGGGGAGCCGCGGGTCTACATCGTCGGCATCCTGATCGTGGCTTTCGGCACGGCCATGGCCGGGTTCTCCGGCAGTTATGTCGAGATGGTGCTGTGGCGTGCGCTGGCCGGTGTCGGGTCGACGATGTTCACGGTCGCCGCGCTCGGGTTGCTGATCCGGATCACCCCGGCGCCGATGCGCGGCCGCGCGTCCGGGCTGTGGGCGGCTGGCTTCCTCATCGGCAACATCGCCGGTCCGATCGTCGGTGCTGTCTTGGTGCCGCTCGGGCTCTGGGTGCCGTTCGTGTCGTACGGCGTGTTGCTGTGCCTCGCCGCGTTCGTGGTCTGGATCTTCTTGCGGCGCTCGGAGCTGGCCGCGCTGGACAAGTCCAACAGCGAAGGCCACATGCCGCTGGTCGAGGCTCTGCGGCACCGGGCCTATCACGCCGCGCTGGCGTCCGGGTTCGCCAACGGCTGGGCCGTCTTCGGCGTGCGCATCTCGTTGGTGCCGGTGTTCGTGGTCGAGGCGCTGAAGCAGAGCGCGACCCTGGCCGGCCTGTCGATGTCGGTGTTCGCGGCCGGCAACGCGGCGATGCTGTTCCTGTCCGGCAAGGTCGCGGACACGTGGGGCCGCAAGCCGGTCGCCATCGCCGGTCTGGTGATCAGCGGCCTGGCCACGATCTGGATGGGCTTCACCAGCGGCATCTGGGACTTCATGGCCGCCTCGATCGTCGCGGGCATGGGCGCGGGCCTGCTGAACCCGCCGCAGAACGCCGTGGTGGCCGACGTGATCGGCACCCGCGGCAAGGGCGGTCCGGTGCTCGCCGGTTTCCAGATGGTGACCGACCTGGGCGCCATCATCGGCCCGATCTCCGCAGGCGTGCTCGCCGACGCGTTCGGTTTCGAAGCCTCGTTCGCCGTCACCGGCGCCGCACTGCTGCTGGCCGTCGGCTTCTGGTTCCTCGCCCCCGAGACCCTGCCCACCCACGAGGAGGAACACACGGCCTCGTCCGTCGCGCCGGAGTGCGGCTGCCTCGACGAAAGCGCCGAGGTCCCGACCGGCGAACGCGTGGGCGGCAAGCCACGCCACCCAGAAGCGTGATCGCCCACTCAGCTTTCTTTTAGTTTGTGTCGCTACCCTCGTCGCCGTGGGTGGAGCAGAGCGCAGTGCGCGGAAGAAGAAGCAGGCCGCGCGTGCGGTGACCCAGGCCCGTAGCTCGGGCGGTTCGGACCGCACCAAGGTGATCGCGGGCATCGCCGTAGTGGCCGTGCTGGCCGTCGCGGTGATCGGCTACGTCGTGTTCCAGCAGATGAAGCCGTCCACGACCGGCACGGAGGCGATCCCCCTAGCCCCCGCCGACCACACGATCTCGGCACCCGCGGTCCGCGACGGCAGCACCGTGCTGGTCGGCAAGGATTCGGCTTCCGTCACGGTGGACGTCTACGAGGACTTCCTCTGCCCGATCTGCGGCACGTTCGAGAAGACCTACGGCTCCTCGATCAAGCAGGCCGTTGAGGACGGCAAGGTGAAGGTCCGCTACCACATCCTGCCGATGCTGAACCGCCTCTCCAGCCCAGAGGGCTACTCGACCGAGTCGGCCAACGCCGCCCTGTGCGTGGCGGACGACGGCAAGTTCAACGCCTTCCACGCGGCGCTGTTCAACACGCAGCCCGAGGAAGGCGACGCCGGCTACACCAAGGACCAGCTCATCAAGCTGGGCAAGGAAGTCGGCGTCACTTCGGCTTCCTTCGAGTCGTGCGTGCAGAACCAGACCTACAAGTCGCAACTCGACGACCTGATGTCGAAGACCAGCAACGACCCGGCTCTCCGCGACGCCGAGACGGGCCGCTTCCGCGGCACGCCCAGCGTCGCTTCTGGCGGCAAGCTCGTCGACCTCGACAACAAGAACTGGCTCTCCGACCTGACTAAGTGAGTCCGTCGATCGGCGCCTGGCCCTGAGTCCATCGGGCCAGGCGTTGTGCTTTTCCTTGTTCCGTCCGCGGCAGCTTGCCCGTTTCGAGCACGTGGACCTGACACGTGATGCCGAGGCGTTCCTTGAGCTTGCCTGTCAGTTCTTGGCGGATGTCCTGTGTGGACTCAACCGCCACGTGCAGTTGCGCCGTGGTCGTGCGCCGGTCCTCGACGATCAGGTAGTGCGGACTCGCGAGTTCGAGCACGACCGCCTCGATCTCCGTGGGGAACACGTTGACACCCCGGACGACGAGCATGTCGTCCTTGCGCCCCTTGAGCTTGCTCATCCTTCTGAACGTCCGCAGGCCCGTTGGTTCGTGGAGGCTGGCGATGTCGCCCGTGCGGTAGCGGAGCAGCGGCATACCGGTCTTGGTGAGCGTGGTGAAGATGAGCTCGCCGTCCTCGGTCTCGGGGTAGAAGTGGTCCTCCGCGATGTTGAGAAGCCCTTCGGAGTCAAGGGATTCGCACGCCACACCAGGACCGATCACTTCGGATAGCCCGTAGATGTCCAGCGCCTTGATGTTCAGCCGTCGCTCGATCTCCTGCCGCATCTCCTCAGTCCACGGCTCGGCACCGAAGACGCCGACCCGGAGGCTGGTTTCTTTCAGGTCGTCCGCGAGCCTCAGCGCATATGACGGCGTGCAGCACAGGACGTCCGGCTTCAGGTCCTCGATGAGCCTGACCTGCCGCTCCGTCATGCCACCCGACATGGGGACGACGGTGGCCTTCAACTTGAGTGCACCGTGGTGCACCCCGAGCCCACCCGTGAAAAGCCCGTAGCCGTACGCGTTGTGGATGGTCGATCGCTGAGTAGCTCCCGCGCCCTTCAGCGCCCTGGCCATGACCTCGGCCCAGACCTCGATGTCGTTGGCGGTGTAGGGAATGAGCGTCGGCCTGCCCCCGGTTCCTGAGGACCCGTGCACGCAGACGACGTCCTCCGGCGGCGCAATCCGCAACCCGAACGGGTAGTGGTCCCACAGGTGCTGCTTGGTGATCGTCGGCAGCAGGTGGATCTCGTCGAGGCTGACATCTGTGCCGCGCGTCACTCCAAGATCCCTGAGCCGCGCACCCTGGAAGTTGTCGGTGCTGAGCAGCCTGTCGACAAGCCCTCGCAGCCGCTGTTCCTGCAGCTCGCGACGGGCCTCGGGGTCCATGCACTCGATCTTCGGGTCGAACGGCGCTCCGGCGGTCATCACCCGGTCCTACCAGGCCGAATGCGCTTTGGATACCCCCGATTTTTATCTCGTGGACCTCTTGATGTACGGTATTGCCACACGAGAACGACAGGGAAACCTGGCGGGAACGTGGACCTTCAAGGGGCTGTGGCGCAGCTGGTAGCGCATCACACTGGCAGTGTGAGGGTCAGGGGTTCGAGTCCCCTCAGCTCCACTTGAATTGAGAGCCCGTCTGATCTAGCGATTGTCGCTGGTCAGGCGGGTTTCTTGCTGTCCTGGCTCTGATCTTCGGTGATCGTGTTGTCCTGCCCCTATGGAGCAGTTCTGGAGCAGCAATCTCCGGCTTGATCGGCGTGCAGATCGCTGGACTGGGTGATCGTTGCGCCCCTCTCGCCAACGGGGTGAGGGTCGCCGTGTTGGCTATGCGGCAACAGGGCCGGAGGGTCGTCGTGCGACTGGTTCTGGTGCCCGTGGGTGTGCTTTGACGGTTGCATTGGCTTTGTGTCATCTGGGAGTAGACCTCGGTGACGCGGTTGGTAGGTGGTGGCCGATGCTCGTCAAACCGTAGAAGAAGGTGTGGTGTGTCGTACCTGGTCGTGTTCGACAGCAAGACCTGGCACGTCGACGCGGACGTGCTGCGCGACTCACTGCGGGAGGAGTGGCCGGCTGTCGAGATGCAGCCGCCGACCCCACACATCGTGAGCGAGGTCCGGGACGTGCACTGGTTCTACCGGACCGAAGACGCCGTCGTCGAGGCGTACACGGCCAAGGACGGCACCTGTCTCTACCTGATGGGCGACCTCGACCTGGTGGTGAAGTTCGCCATCTGGTACCGGAAACTCGTGACGGCGGACATCGACGTGATCTTCTGCGACGAGGGGTACAACTTCGACGGCGTGGTCACGCTGGACTCGACCGAGGAGGATCTGGTCGAGATGGCTCGATGAGCGGATCGCACGGTTGCGCGACGGAGGTGCTGAACTGCATCCTTGACGACCTCGCTCTCTACCCGCTGGACGCGATGCAGATCAACTCGAGCAGGTCGACGCCGTCACGGTGCGTCTGTCGAAGTCGTTCTGGCGCAGGTGCACCGAGTTGCGCAGTGCCGCAGTTGGTCGGTGGCTGCTGGCACTTGGGCGCGCGCCTTGGCCCAAGGACGCGCTGCCTCGCTTGGAGCTCGTTCGCCTGGGTGGAGGCCGGTTTCGGCTCATCGTGCCGTCGTGACCTGCCCACATGCCGTCGACGCTTGGTGATGCTGATGGCGAGTCTCGCACTGTTTGTGCTGGAGCAGCACCAGGAACGGATCGTCATCGAACGGCACTCAACAGCGCTGAACGGCGGCTAGTTGCGCTGGAGTTGTTGGGGTTCTGGTGTTTGTGCTGGTAGGAGTCCTTTGTGGACCGCTGGCAGTGTGACGTTCAGGGGTTCGAGTCCCCTCAGCTCCACTTGAAATAGAGCCCGTCTGATCGAGTGGTTTCCGCTGGTCAGGCGGGTTTCTTGCTGTTCTGGCCCTGATCTTCGGTGATCGTGTCGTGCTGCCCCTATGGAGCAGTTCTGGAGCAGTGATCTCTGGCTTGATCGGTGTCCTGGTCGCTGGACTGGGTGATCGTCGCGCCCTTCCCACTAACGGTGTGAGGGGGCAGGAGGATTGGTTACGCCGCAAGTGGTCCGGAGACGTGGCGCTGTGATGGTTCCGGTGCGTCTGGTGTGCTCGGATGTTCAGGTCAGCTTCGTGTCAGCGGTATTGGAGGTCGTTGAGGAGTCGGAGTTCGACTTCGGGTGCGATGTGGGATAGACCTCCGGTGACGCGGTTGGGCAAAGGGTGACCGAGTCGTCGTGCTTGGGCGATCTCGGGGCGCCGCCGGAGATCAGCCATGTCTTGTGGCTGAGCCGCAACCCGTGAAGCGTCAGTCCTGGCCGGATCGGCACCGTGCGGACGCCTGATCGAGGGCGTCCTTCGTTGCCGTTGACCGCGGGTTTGAGTACCCGTCGAATGAAGGGTGCTGCGCCACAGCCATGTTCCGCCTTCTGCGGTGAACACGAACTCGTTGTCGTGCCGGTCGAAATGATTGCGCAGCATGGTGATGAGGAACGGCGGAAGTGTGATGGTACGGGCGGACGAAGCCGTCTTGGGTGAGCCGAGCCACCGCGTGTGTGCACTTTCGTGCAGTGCCCCGGTGCGCGGGTCGATGATGAGGACGCTGCGGTCGAGGTCGATGTTGTCTCGTCGTAGGCCGGTGGGTTCGCCCCAGCGGCATCCGGTCCACGCGGCGGTGATGATGAGCAGGCCGGCTATGTCGTCGTCGAGGGCGGCGGCCTGTTCGGCGATGCGGAGGATCTCGGTGGGGGTGGCCCCAGACGCGTTCGCGTTCGAGGCGGTGGCTGCGTCGTGAGGATCATCGAGAGCACTTTGACGATGGTCGCGACTGTCGTGTTGGAATAACCGAGCTGACGTAGATCGCTGATCCACTTGTTCACGCCGAGTGCGGTGATGGCGTTGAGCGGTGTGGCGCCCAGCGGAGCAGGATGTGGCAGCGCAGGACGCTGCGGTAGTTGTCGATCGTGCGCGGGTTCAGGTCCAGCGCGGCGAACCAGGTCGTGACCCATTCCGCGACGGTGGTGCGGCCGCGGGTCGGGTCGAACCAGGTGTTGCGGCGTTGGTCGGATTCGATGTCGGCGGCGTAGTTGTCGGCGGCGCCGGTGGTGACGCCGGAGCGAGGCAGTGCGGCCGTCCCCGGTCCGGTAGCGGACTCGCCAGGACTGCGTACCGATCTGTTCTGCCCAAGCCATTACGACTTCCTGTGGTCGGCTGAGTGGTGTCGTGTTTGTTGTGCGCTTGTGGTGCTCAGAGCGCACGCCGAGCGGTGCCTTCGGGCCCCAGGTGCTACCTCCGGTAGTACGTCGTGTGCTCGCTGTCACCCGTTCGGCCTCATTGCCATTCGCTATCTGGGCAGGCAGACTCCTGCGCCGAGGGTGGCGTTCGCGTGTTGTCGGGGGACATGCGCGATACGGGGGGCTTTTCTTGACACGCGTCGGGGTGACGCAGGGCTTGTTCCTGCGCGCGTTCTTGTCGTTCACAGTCGTATTCACGTTCGTCGTCGTACCGGCAAGGGCGGCTGATCCGGAGTGTGTTGACGCGCAGCCGACTGCGGCGGCGGCCGATGAGATGGCGGCGCGTTGTGATCGCCGGGTCGAGATCGGTGATCGTCGGTCGGAGAACTCGCAGTCGTTCGCGAAGCCTGATGGTGGTTATACGACGGAGAGTTCGGTGGAGCCGCGCTGGTCGCGCCGGCCGGACGGTTCCTGGGCCGCGATCAATGTGGAGTTGCAGTTCACCGGTAGCGCGGTGACGCCGAAGGCCGCGGCGTTGCCGCTGGTGTTCTCCGACGGCGGCGCTGAACCTGCGGCGGTGCTGCGGGACGGTGATCGCGAGTTGTCGATCACATGGCCGCTCGGTGAGCTGCCGAAGCCGACGCTGTTGGGTCCGAATGCGACGTACGCTGAGGTTCTGCCGGGTGTCGACCTGCGGCTGACTGCGACGGCTCGGGGGTTTTCCGAGTTGTTGATCGTGAAGAACCGAACTGCGGCGCAGAGCGAGAAGCTGGCGCAGGTGAAGTTCGGGTTCGCGACGAAGAACGTGACGGCGGCATCCAACGGCGCGGGTGGTCTGGACGCGAAGGATGCGCAGGGCAATGTTGTCTTCGCGTCGCCGACGCCGTTGATGTGGGAGTCCGCGGCGACGACGGTGCCGTTGAAGGCCGCGGTTGATCCGCCGCGGCCGCCGCGTCAGGTCACGATGCCCGTCTCGGTGGCCAATGGTGAGCTGACCGTGACGCCGGACGCGGCGATGATGTCGGATACGTCGACTCGGTTCCCGTTGTACATCGATCCGTCGTGGACGGGACGTATCTACAACGGCCAGTGGGTGCTGGTCACGAACAAGACGGACATGGCGAATCAGGGGTTCTGGCAGGGCGGTTTCCTGCAGGAGGCCGACAAGAAGGGCGCGGTTGGCACCGGGCTGATCTGCGACTATCCCGATTCGATGGGCGGGTGTCTGCAGGGTACGACCTACAACGTCCGGTCGTATTTCAAGATGGACACCAGTCACGTCAAGGGCAGGAAGATCAACGGGGCGTCGTTCCGGATCCAGCAGATGTGGGCGTCGCACTGCAACGACGGTGGTTCGAACGCGATTGCGCGGTGGACCAACGACATCGATGGCTCCACGACGTGGAACAACCAGCCGGGCTGGATGGGGGATGAGTGGGCGGCCTCGGTGCCCGCGAACCACAAGTACACCCAGGAGCACAACTGCGCGGGCACCGGTGATGTCGAGTTCGACATCGGAGGAGTCGTACAGGCCGCGGCCAACAACAACCGCGATGTCATCACTCTTGTGCTGCATGTGGGCAACGAGAACAACACGGCCCAGTGGAAGCGGTTCAACGCCATCACACCGATCCTGGCGATTGACTACAACACTCCGCCGGACGCACCGGATGGTCTGACGTCCGACCTCAAGGGGTGCACGACCAGCTCGTTCGTGCCGACCGTGACGCCGACGCTGCGTGCCCGTGTCAACGACAGGGACGGTGATCCGGCGCTGCAGGCCCGGTTCGAGTGGGCGCGTGTTCGTGAGGATGGCAGCTATACCCCGGTCTCTGGGGTGCGTGACACCTATCCGTGGGGCAGCAACACCACCGCACAGACCACGATCCCGACGCCGCCGAAACTGGACGACGGTGTGTTGGACCGGTCCGAAACCCTGGTCGCCACGGGGGATTGGGACAACGACGGCCATCCGGACGTGCTGGCCCGCGACAGTGGCGGCTACCTGTACCTGTTCCCCGGCAACGGAACGGTGCTCCGTGCCCGCGTCCTGCTCAGCGGCGGCTGGCAGGACTACACCTTCGCCGGCATGGCCGATTGGGACAATGACGGCAAGAAAGACATCATCGCCCGCCACGACCTGACCGGTGAACTGCACATGTTCGCCGGCAACGGTGTGCGCGCGATGCTGACCGAGACCTCACCCGCCAAGATCGGGTTTGGTTTCGGTGGCTACCAGTTGGCGGGCTTGGCTGACTTCGACAAGGACACTAAGCAGGATCTGATCGCCAGGGACGGCAGCGGCGAGCTGTGGCTGTATCCCGGGGAAGGCATTCGGTCGGTGTCGACTCAGGTACGTGCTCGCATCGGTGGTGGTTTCGGCCCGTACACCGTCTACGGGATCATCGACCGCACCGGTGACGGCGCCCCGGACATCATCGCTGAGTACGACAATCGGCTGGGTCTGCTGCACCGTTAGGTGACAGTGGTAGTCACGCAGCCTGGCTGGCTGGCGTGGACATGATTACTTCGTATTCGATAGGGGTCAACCGGCCGAGAGCAACCTGGCGCCTGCGACGGTGGTAGG
>NZ_JAAMPJ010000021.1 GCF_011067745.1 Lentzea alba | reverse complement strand
GCTGCACGCCAGCTGACGGACCTGCTCGGCCGGGAGGCGCTCGCCGTTGTCCAGCGTCGCCTGACCGACCTGCCCGGCCAGGTCGTCGTAGCTCATGGTCACCGTGAGCGTGACCGGCTCGCCACCGTGCTCGGGCAGCTGGTCGGCGCGCAGCATCAGGTCGACCAACTCAGCCAGCGCGTCGCCTTCACGCACGGCACGTGACCGCAGGTCGGGACCATCCTCGACGGTCTCCGGGCGCGGCTTCGCCAGCGGATCGAGCAGCGCCTGGTACTTGGCACCGGTGACCGTGTCCAGCAGGGCCTTGATCTCCAGCATGCCGTTCTTCCACTGCATCACATGCTGATTGACCTGCGGCACGGGCTCGGGCTCACGCGGCTCCGGATCGTCCTGGTAGAGCCGATAGGCCAGTTCCATGCCGAACGCCCGCACCGCACTGGGCTCATGCTCCCGAGCGAAGCCCACGACGGAGTCTTCGGCCTCGGCGGGCAGCGCCTTCATGACCTCGGCCACCACCGCGACGTGCTCGACCGACAACGCACCCTCGGCCACCGCGTCAGCGGTCACCGGAAGCACGGGCGCGAGCTGACTGCCGGTCGGCGTGATCTCGCTACTCAGCATTCCGGCGTTCGCGACCCATTTCTTGGCCGTGGTGAGATCCCAGCGGACCGCGTGCCGCAACACCTGCGGCAAATTCTTGTACCCCAGCTCGCTTGCAGCTCCGCGCCGATCCAATTCGGCGATCATCTGCAAGGAGTCATTCTCGTGAACCCGGATTTCCGTCACCTTGCCGACGAGGCTGCGCAGCAGCTCGTCGGTGGGGAGGAGTCGGGTTTCGATCACGTGTTCTACTTTACCTCAAGATCACGACGAGATAACGCCTAAAGGCGACCACAATAGGGTGAACCGCTGGCCAAGCGGTCATAACGCGACCACCGCGCGATTGGGGCTTGACTTTGGGTGCGAGGTGCTACCGTGTTCGGATCGGCCGGGCGCTCTATCAGCCCGGCTTTTACAGGCCGATATGCGCCTCGCAAGGGCCCCGAAGTCAAGCCCCAATCGTCGCGCAGCGGCGATGAAACGACCCGGCCCGGTATTGCCAGCGCTGGGCCGACACCACCTGGGCTTTTCGCGAACTCAACGCCGACGTCGAACTGCATAAGCGACAGTTGGCCAGACCGAGCCCTTGATCTCGCGATCCTGGTCGCGGTCCGGGTCCCGGACGAACCCGGCGCGTTCGGCTACCTTGCGCGACCCCGCGTTGTCGCGGTGCGTCCACAGCCGCAGCTCGTCGACCTCGTGGTGAGCGAAGATCCAGGCCACGAACTCGGTGAGCGCGCGAGTGGCCAGGCCTCTGCCGCGGGCGTTGGCGGTCACGAGGTAGGAGACGTGCCCGACGCCGTTCTCCACGTCGACCGCCACGTTGCCACAACGCTCGCCGTCGTCCTCGATGCAGAACGACGCGACTGCCGGGTTCTTGCCGCGCTCCTCGATCGCCCGCGCGACCTGTGCCGCGGTGATCGTGGGCGGATCGGCGGTGAAGCGCTGGACCTCGGGATCCCTCGTGGCTTCGGCGTACCAGGCCGCGTCCTCGACGGTGAACTCGCGCAGGATCACGACAGCTCCGCCGAGTCGGTGAGGTTCAGCTTGCGCCGGGCTCGTTGGTAGAACGTCGTCATGCCCAGGCGCACGACGCGCGCGGCGGCGGCCCGGCCGCGCAGGGACACGCGGTCGCCCGGTTCGACGTAGCCCGCTACCTGGCCGTCCACCTCGACGGCCAGGCGGCCGCTGGACGGGAGCAGGTCCAGTTCTACGTGGTCGTTGACCGACAGGACCACGCCGCGGCTGTAGGCGGAGTGCGGGGCGGCCGGGGTGACCAGAAGCGCTTCGACGGACGGGCTGGTGATCGGGCCGCCCGCGCTGAAGCTGTACGCGGTCGAACCGGTTGGGGTGGCGACGATGACGGCGTCTGCGGCGTAGCTGACGAACGGCTGGCCGGCCACGCGCACGGCCACCCGCGCGCTGCCGTCGCCCGGGACGCGGACGACGGCGATGTCGTTGAACGCGGTGATCTTCCGGTCGTTGAAGATCGCGTCGACGGCCAGGCGGGGTTCTACGGTGAACGCGTGGGCGTCGATCGCGCTCAGCGCGGCAGGCAGGTCCGGGACGTCGACCTCGGCGAGGAAGCCGAGTTTGCCCAGGTTGACGCCTAGGACCGGGGCCTTCTCGCCGTCGGCCAGGCGCATGGCGCGCAGCATCGTGCCGTCGCCGCCGAGGCTCACGACCAGGTCGGCGCGGCGGCCCAGCTCCTCCGCCGAGACCGGGGTGGCCTCGCAGCGGAGTCGCTGGATCTCGTCTTTGATGCCGAGGATCTCTACACCGCGGTTGGTCGCCCAGCCGAGCACGGCCTCGACCGCGGCGGCGGAGTCCCGTTGCGGGTGCAGCACCAAGCCCGCGGCGTGCACGTCAGCACTTCCTCAGTCGAGTCACGTTGCCAGTCTGCCGAATTCCCACGGGTCGTGTGCGCTGAAGAGCGTCACGTCCTGAGCGTGGTCGCGTGCGAGCATCCTGAGCCGGGACTGCGTGTCGACCCTCTTGCCGTGGTCGACCTCGGCTCCCGTCTGCACGATGTCGAGAATCGGGTGTACTTCGGGGCTTTCGTCCAGTTCGCGGTGGTAGTAGTAGGCGTCGCCGCAGTGCAGCAACCACCGTGTGCCGTCGTGCACCGCAACGCCGGTGTGGCCCGCGGTGTGGCCGCTCATCGGGATGAGCTTGATCTCCTCGGGCAGACCGGCTGGTTGCACAGCGGTGAAGCCGAACCAGTCGTCGCCAGTGGACTCATAGGCGCGCCACTGTGGACCGTGCGCCCAATGTGCCGGTCGGTAACGGCGGCTCGGCGCTTCCGCCACGGCCGCTCGCAGTTCGGCGGCCAGGACGTGGACCGCGGCCTGAGGGAAGTCCGGCAGGCCTCCACAGTGGTCCACGTCGAGGTGGGTGACGATGACGTGCCGGACGTCGTTGGGGTCGAAGCCTTTCCGTTCGATCTGACGGATCGCGGTCTCGTCCTCGCGCAGCACCGGTGCGGCCATCTCGACCCAGGACGGGTCCAGGGTGTCGGCGGGGTGGCGGACGTCGTCGAGCCCTAGTCCTGTTTCGACCAGAACCAGCCCGCTGTCCGTTTCGACGAGAAGGCAGTGGTTCACCGCCGGTGCGCTCGGCGGACCTTGGTAAGTGGGATCGAGCCGGCGCATGGAGCCGCAGTTCAGGTGGTGGATCTTCATGAGGACGAGAGTGCGACTTGAAGCGCGGTTCAAGTCAAGTCCTCGGCCGAACGGCTGATGTGCGCGCTGTCGAACCGGCCGTTCGGCGAGCTGGGTTGACCTTGAGGAGGAGTCCGCCGGCCCGCGCGGTTCCTAGGTTGGCCGCATGACCATCCTGCTAGCTGATCCGGTCGTGCGCGCCCTTCGCGTGCTCGACAACGGTGATCCGTTGGTGCCACTGGACTTCGCGCCCGGCGTGCTGGTGCGGGAGGGCCTCGCGCGGCGTCTCGACGTGGCCCGTGCGGTGCTTCCGTCCGGTGTGGACCTGCGGGTGATCGAGGGGCACCGCAGCATCGCCGACCAGAGCGCGATCATCGAGCGGTACACCGCCGAACTGCGCGTGCTCCACCCGACGGCCGACTCGGTCGAGCTGGACCGGTTGTCGAGCCGGTTCGTCGCGCCGCTGGCCGTCGCACCGCACGTCGCGGGCGCCGCTGTCGACCTGACGCTGGTCACCACGGCGGGTGCCGAGCTGTGGATGGGCACGGAGGTCGACGCCACTCCAGAGGAGAGCGACGGCCGGTGCTTCTTCGCCGCCCCGGTGGACGAGGAGGCGCGGCGCAACCGGACGGTGCTGGCCGACGCGCTGACCAGCGCCGGCCTGATCAACTATCCGACCGAGTGGTGGCACTGGTCCTACGGCGACCGCTACTGGGCGCTGCTGAGCGGGGCCGACCACGCGCTGTACGGACCAGTGGAGGTGCCTGCGTGGGCGCGCTCGTGACGAGCATCCGCCAGGTCTCGGCGGCGCCCGCGCTCTCGGCGGACCTCGCCGCGGTGGCCGCCAACACGAGGCGGTTCGTCTCGCTCGCCCGCGGCTGTGTCATGGCGGTGGTGAAGGCTGACGGGTTCGGGCACGGGCTCGGTGACGTCGCCCGCACCGCGGTGGCCGCCGGCGCCACCTGGATCGGGGTCACGTCGCTGGCGGAGGCGGTGGAGGTGCGGGAGTCCGGTGTGGACGTTCCGGTGCTGAGCTGGCTGAACCCGGTGGACGTCGAGGTCTCACAAGCGGTGCGGTACGGGATCGACCTCAGCGTGCCGAGCCTGGCGCACCTCGCGGCGATCGAGGCGGGGCCGGTTCGGGTGCACCTGCAGCTGGACACCGGGATGGCGCGGGACGGTGCCGCGCCGCACGAGTGGCTGGCGTTGATGTCGGCGGCACGCCGGGCGGAACTCGCCGGGAAGGTCTCGGTCGTCGGAGTGATGGGACACCTGCCGTGTGCCGACACGACCGGAGCGAACGAGACCGGCCGCAAGGCGTTGTTGCGCGGTGTGGAGATGGCGCGGCAGGCGGGGTTGCGGCCGTCGGTGCGGCACCTGGCGGCGACGAGTGCGGCGTTGACGGACCCCAGCAGCCATCTGGACGTGGTCCGGATCGGCGCGGGTCTGGTGGGGATCGACCCGTCCGGCACCACCCGGCTGCGGTCCGCGTTGCGGTTCACGGCGCCGGTGGTGCAGGTGCGGCGGGTGGAGGCCGGGGTGGGCGTCGGCTACGGACATGCGCACGTGACCGAGCGCGCGACGACGTTGGCGCTGCTGCCGGTCGGTTATGCGGACGGGGTGCCGCGGGCTGCTTCCGGACGGGCCGAGGTGTTCCTCGGAGGTCGTCGGAGGCCGGTCGTCGGCGTGATCTCGATGGACCAGGTCGTGGTGGACGTGGGCGACGACGGTGTGGCGCCGGGAGACGAGGCGGTGGTGTTCGGGCCGGGGGACGAGGGCGAGCCGACGGTGGCGGACTGGGCTCGGTGGGCGGGAACGATCCCGCACGAGATCGTGACCGGGATCGGCACGCGGGTGCAGAGGTGCGTGCGATGACTATTGCTTCAGTGTTGACCGAAATCAGTGCTACGACCGGGGTGCGGCGATGAGGGGTCTCAAGGTCGCCGTCATCGGCGGCGGACAGAACTGCGAGCACGACGTGTCCGTGGCGTCGGCGGCGTCGGTGCGGGCGGCGCTCGGCCAGGCCGGGTACGAGGCCGTGGCGCTCACGATCGGCCGGGACGGCCGGTGGCACGGCCAGGACGGGCAGGTCCTGGACACGCTGACGTCCGGCAGTCTCGCGGCGGCGGTGGACGTGCTGGCGGCGTGCGACGTGGTGTTGCCGCTGGTCCACGGGCCGTTGGGTGAGGACGGCACGTTGGCCGGGCTGTGCGAACTGGCCGGGGTGCCGTACGTCGGCTCGCCGCTGCGGGCGGGTGCGCTCGCGATGGACAAGTGGGCCACCAAGCTCGTCGCGGAGGCCGTCGGGGTGCGCACGGCGAAGGGCCGGCTGGTCACCAGCGCGTCCACTGTGGACTTCACCGGTCCGGTCGTGGTGAAGCCGGTGGCGGCCGGGTCGAGCTTCGGGGTGCACCTCGTCGAGCACGGGGAGCAGCTCGAACCCGCTGTGCGCCAGGCGTTGGAGCTGGACGACCGGGTGCTGGTCGAGGAGGTCCTGGAGGGCAGGGAGATCGACATCGCCGTGCTCGACGACCCGGACGAGGGACGACGAACAGGGCCACCATTGGAGATCCAGGTTCCCGGACTCTTCGACACGACCGTGAAGTACGACGGCAGCGCCAGGTTCGTGATCCCGGCGCCGTTGGCCGACACCGAGCTCAAGGCGCTCGAAGACTCGGCCTTGCAGGTCTACGAAGCGCTGGGCTGCCGGGGTCTCGCCCGGATCGACTTCTTCCTCACCAACGACGGCCTGGTGCTCAACGAGGTCAACACCATGCCGGGCATGACGGCGGAGTCGCAGGTGCCGAAGATGTTCGCGGCCGCCGGACTGTCCTATCCGGACCTGCTGGACAAGCTCGTCCGCGGAGCGATGCGGTGAAGCGGATCGCCGGTCTGGACGTGTTGCGCGGCATCGCGATTCTTCTGGTGATGCTGCGGCACGCGTTCCCCGACGTGTTTCCCGGCGCCGGTGTGGTCGGCGTCGTGGTGTTCTTCACCCTGAGCGGCTACCTGATCACCGGGGTGCTCGCACGGGAGCTGCAGACCAAGGGGCGCGTCGACTTCAAACGGTTCTACCTGCGCCGGGCGCGCAGGCTGCTGCCGGCGTTGATCGCGCTGACGGTGATCTTCGTCGTGGTGACGCTCGTGTTCGATCCGTTGGGGGAGAAGGACAAGCTGGTCCGGACGGTCGCGGTGTTGCTGACGTTCACCGGCAACCTGCCGATCAGCGGGGTGAGCCCGGCGGCGTTCCACGGCTGGACGCTCGCCACCGAGGAGCAGTTCTACCTGCTGTGGCCCGCGTTGCTGGCCTTCGCCTGGGTGCGCAACCGGACGGGTGCCGTGCTGGCCGTCACCGCGCTCGGGGCGCTCGCGGCCTGCACGGCGACGCTGATCTGGTTGTGGCCGAACGCGGACAACGCGTACGCGCTGCCGACGTCGTGGTTCGTGTGCTTCGTGATCGGCGCGGCGACGAGGCTGAAGCTGACCAGCGCACCGCGCTGGGCGGTGCCGGTCGCGCTGGTCGGCCTGGCGGTGCTGTCGGTCGTCCCGTTGCGGGGCCACGCGCTGACGTACCTGGTCGCGGGTCCGGCGATCGCGGGCTGCACGGCGGTGCTGCTGCTGGTCTGGTCGAAGTGGGAGCAGGTGGCGACACCGATCAAACCGCTGGTGGCGCTGGGCGTCCTCTCCTACGGCGCCTACCTGTGGAACTACCCGCTGACGCTGTGGCTGCGACCCGAACTGGGCGCCGCCGCCGGACCGCTCGCGGCGGTGCTCACGGTCGTGGCGGCGGCGCTCAGCTGGCGTTACGTGGAGGAACCGGTCATGCGGCGAGGTAACCGTTCACCAGCGTCCGCCAGGCCTTCTTGACCTGCCAGCCGTCCGGGGCGTCCGGGTCGAGGTAGTAGATGCCGTGCGTGCACGGGTTGGTGCCGTTGAGCCGGTAGGTCCACCACGCCCAGCCGATGCCGTTGTCGTCGAAGGCCCCCAGCACGTCACGGGCCTTCTGCTTGGCGACGGCGTCGTCGTTGCAGCCCTCGATGCCGACCTGGTTGATCCACACCGGCACGTCGTGGGCGGTGCGGAAGTCGGTGATGGCCTTGATCCGGTTGAGCGGGTTCTCGAAGATGAAGTAGTTGCAGGTGTAGATCACCTTCGGGTCGACCGTGGTGTGGGCGCCCTCCAGACGGCTGCAGCTGTAGTTGTCGTTGGGCCCCACCACGATCGGCGTCCGCCGGTCGATGCCGCGGATCACCCCGATCATCTCGTCGTAGAAGGCCCTCACCTGGCCGTCGCTCTGCCCGACCGGCTTGGGCTCGGGCAGGATCTCGAACGCGCCCAGGTACGGCTTGGTCTTGTAGCGCCGCACGAGGAACTGCCAGACCTCCTTGAACTGCTGCTTCATCTCGGGGTTGGTCCAGAAGTTGTCAGGACGCCCACCCGCGCCCTGCCCGTGGTCGGAGTCGACGAACAGCGTGATCCACAGGCCCGCGGCACTGGCCTGGTCGATGGTCTTGTCGAGCAGGTCGAGGTGCCCCTGCTTGATGTGGCTGAGGTTGTGCGGGTCGGGGTCGCGGCTGTCCACGTCGTCCTTCCACTCACCCCACCAGCGCAACGGGATCCGCACCGAGTTCGCGCCTGCCGCCACGTGGTTGCCGGCGTCCTGCGGCTGAACCGTGCCCCAATGCCCCCAGTTGTACCCCCGCAGCACGATCGGGTTGCCGGACGGATCGACGACGTGCGCGCCCGACACCGAGAGCCGTTCCGCCGCGGCGGCCGACGCCGGGACGCTGCCCACCACCAGCGCCACGGCGGTCGCGATGCCGAAAACCACCTGTCTGAGCTTCAACTTCCTGCCCCTCTCAGAGAAACGTTCGGGGCGGTACGTTGCCGGACCGACAACCGGGCGGGGTTCGGGATTTGTTCGAGGAACGTCAAGATCGTGATTAGGCTCGACGGCGTGCTGGACATCGCCGAAGTCGCGGAGAGGACAGGGCTGGCACCGTCGGCTCTGCGGTTCTACGAGAAGAAGGGGCTGCTCGCGTCGAGCGGCCGCAACGGGCTGCGCCGCACCTACGAGCCCGAGGTGCTGCACCGGCTGGAGATGATCAACTGCGCCCGGCGGGCCGGGTTCTCCATCGCGGAGATCAGCCGGTTCCTGGTCGCCATGCCGGGCGACACGGCGGTGCGGGCGAGGATGGCCGAGAAGGCCAAGGAGCTCGACGAGGACATCGCGCGGCTGCAGCGGATGCGCGACAGCCTCGAGCACGCGGCCACGTGCACGCACGAGCCCCTCGCCGAGTGCCCGGACTTCAAACGGCGACTGGCCCGCCCCTGACCTGGTTCTTCACCGTTCTTTCTGCAGCTGCGCAACGCCGATCGTGAAGAACGGCGGCCGACTAGACACGTCGGCATGAGAGCAGCCGAAGAGGTGGGTCTGCCGCGATCGTCGGTCTGACGTCACGGCCGGCAGAGGGAGGTGCGGTCGACGCCGGGGAAGTACCGGTGCCAGTCCTGTTCGGACAGCTCCGGCGCGGCGGTGGCGCAGACGCGTTCGGCGGCGTGCTGGTCGTCGGCCTCCCACCGCCGGACCGTGCGGTCGCCACCGGCGCTGAGCAGGGTGTGGCCGTCCGGGCTGAACGCCAGTGCGTAGACCCGTTCGGTGTGGCCGGACAGCGTCGCGAGCGGAGTGCGGTCCGCGAGCCGCCACAACCGCACGTCGTGGTCGGCGCCGGCGCTGGCCAGGGTCCTGCCGTCGGGGGAGAACGCGACGGCGTGCACGGTGTCGGTGTGCCCGGTCAGTTCGGCCGTGCGGGTGCCGGTGGCGAGGTCCCAGACGCGGACGGTGAAGTCGGTGCTGCCGGTGGCGAGCAGCGTGCCGTCCGGGCTGAACGCGACCGACTTGACGGGGTGCGTGGTGTCGGTCAGGTGGGTGGCGAGCCGACGTTGCCCGACGTCCCAGACGCGGACGCTGGAGTCGCCGGAACCGCTGGCCAGGCGGCGGCCGTCCGGGCTGAAGGCCAGGGCTTGCACCGATTCCGAGTGGCCGAGCAACGTGCCGAGTGCCGTGCCGGTCCTGGCGTCCCACAGGACGATCGTGCGGTCGGTGCCGGCGGTCGCGAGGGTGGTGCCGTCCGGGCTCACGGCCAGCGCGTTCACCGCGTCCGCGTGGCCGGTGAGGGCGGGTAGCGGTTGCGGGTGGGCGGGATCGGTGATGGTCCAGCGGTGCACGCGGTGGTCGGCGCTGGCGGCGTAGAGGGTCTTGCCGTCGGGGGAGAACCTGACCGAGTTCACGGCGTCGTCCGGTCCGTTGAGGACGGTGAGCAGCCTGCCGCCCCGCCACAGCTTGACCGTGCGGTCGTAGCTGCCGGTCGCGGTGAGGTCGCCGCTCGTCGCGACCGAGTACACGGAGTCGCTGTGCGCCTGGAGGAGCTCGCCGGGCAGGTCCCAGAGGCGGACCGTGTGGTCGTCGCTCGCGGTCGCCAGCGCGTTCCCGATGAACGTCGCCCCGACCACCGCGGCGGTGTGGCCGGTGAGCACGAGCGGGTCGTCCTGGTCCCAGATCCGGACCGTGCGGTCGACGCCGGTGCTGGCGAGGCGGCCGTCGGGGCTGAACGCCAGGCCGCGCACGACGTCGGTGTGACCCGCGAGCGTGCGTGGTTCGCCGCCGTTCGTCGGCCGGAGCAGGATCGTGCGGTCCTGGGCGGTCGCGATCTGCCGGCCGTCGGGGCTGAACGCGACGGTGTGCACCTGGCCCTTGCCGGGGAGGTCGCGCGGGGCCGGTGTGCCGGTCAGGTCCCACAGGCGGGTGGTGCCGTCCGCGGTGCCGGCGGCGAGCAGCGGTGCGTTCGGGCTGAACGCGAGCGAGACGACGGCGTCGGCGTGGGGGAGGACCGCGATCGGGCGCGGGACGCGGAGGTCGGTGAGATCCCACAGCCGGACGGTCTTGTCGGTGCTCGCCGTGGCCACGAGCCGGTTGTCGCTGCTGAACGCCACGGCGTTGACGAGGTCCGGGTGGCTGAGTTTGACGAGCACGTTTCCGGTGCTGGTGTCCCACAAACGGGCCGTGTGGTCCCATCCGGCGGTGGCGAGGATCGCGCCATCGGGGTTGAACGCGACGTTCGCGACGTTGTCGGTGTGGCCGGTGAGCGTGGAGATCTCGCGCGGGTGGTGCGGGTCGGTGACGTCGGTCAGCCTGATCGTCTGATCTTTGCTGGAACTGGCGAGCAGGTGCCGTTGCGGCGCGTACGCGACCGCGTTGACGTGGCCGTGGTGTCCGGTCAGGCGGGTGGCGTAGAACGGCGTGAACGAGCTGAGCACGGCACTGCGCGCGTCGGTCGTGGGCGAGAGCCGGTACGCGGCGAGCGCGAGTTGGGCGGCGAGCGCCGGATCAGTGCCGCGCAGCCGTTTGGCGTCCTGGGCCACCTTCTGCGACAGCGCGGTGTTGCGTTGTTTCGTCGCCTCGGCACCGGCCTGCAGGGCGGTGATGCTGATGCCGGTGGTGGCGATGAGCAGGGCGGTCAGCAGACCGACGAGCATCTGCAGGCGGCGCCGGCTGCGGCGGGCGGCGGCGAGGTCGGCGGACTCCGCGGTGACGCTGGCGGTGAGGAACTCGCGTTCGCGGGCGGTCAGCGGATGCGGTGGCTGGACGAGCCACGAGCGGAACGACGCGAGGCGCGCACCGCGGACGAGCGCGCCGGGATCACGGCCGAGCGACTCCCACACGGCCGCGGCCTCGGCCAGGTCGTGGTGGGCGCGCAGGCTGTCGCGGCCGGCCGCGAGCCACTCCCGCAACCGCGGCCAGCAGCGGATCAGCGTCTCGTGGGTGATCTCGATCCGGTCGTGGTCGACGGTGATCAGCCGGTGGGTGGTCAGCGCTTCGAGGACCAGCGCGGTGTCCGGTTCGTCGTCCAGCTCGCTGCGGCTGATCCGTCGTTTGGTGTCACCGATCGCGGTGAGCCGGATGAACAGCGACCGCGCGAGTTGTTGTTGTGGTTGCGTCAGACCGGCGAACACCGACTCGGCCGTGCGGGTCAATGCGCCCTCGAACCCGCCCGCCGCGCGAAAACCCTGCAGCGTCAACGTGTTGCCCTTGCGGCGGTGCCAGGTCTCCAGCAGTGCGTGCGAGAGCAACGGCAGCGCGCCCGCCTGCTCGGCGCAGTGCGCGACCAGCTCGGCGACCAGCGCGGTCTCGACGACGTGCCCGCCGGCCCGCGCGGGCTGGATGATCGCGGCGCGCAGCTCGTCGGTGCTCATCGGGCCGACCGTGATCAACGCGCTGCCCATGGCCTCGACCAGCGCGGGGAAGTCCGTGCAGTGGCCGTAGAAGTCCGCGCGCACGCCCAGCACGACCCGGCGCGCGGTGAGCAGCTCGACGAACCGCCTGCGGATGTCGCGGTCCTCGCAGAGGGTGAAGATCTCCTCGAACTGGTCGACGACGAGCACCGTGTCGGGGTCCGCCGGGACCTCGGCGTACTCGTCGAGCGGCTGCTGGCCCGGCGTGAACAGCACGGCGTTCTGGCCGAGACGGGGCATGAGACCGGCTCTGAGCAGGGACGACTTGCCCGCACCGGACGCGCCGACGACCACCACGACGCGGTGTTCGCCCACCAGCCGTTCGAGCTGGCCGACCAGGCGGTCGCGGCCGAAGAACCGTTCGGTGTCCTCCTGCTCGAACGCGGCCAGGCCCCGGTACGGGGAGTTGGTGTCCGGTTCGACGTGCGGTTCCTGGGCGGATGTCGCGTACCAGCGGCTCTCCCACTCCTCCTCCGAGCCACCGCACGCCCGGACGTAGGCGAGCGTCACCTGCAGCGTCGGCAGTTTGCGCCCTGAGGCGGCCTGGGACAGCGCCGCCTCCGAGTAGTGCGTGATCGAACTCAGTTGGCGGTAGGTGGGCGTGCCGGCCCTCTCCCGCAACGATCTCAGCTCACGTGCGAACGTGAGCACCGCCGTGTCACCCGCGTCGAGCGGGCGTTCTTTGCGTGGCATTGCGCTTCCCCCCAGCGACGTCTCCCCTGGGCGGGGAATGTACGGACCGGCGATGTCGTGCGGCTGACTTCGGGCCGTGGGTGTCTCGGCGGGGCCTTGAAGCATGCTGGTCGAGCCGGGAGGATCGATTCACGTGGGAGGGAGGTGCCAGGTGACCGATGAGGAGCTGATCGTCGAGTTCGCGCTGACCCGCCTCGACAACCCCGGCCTCGACCTGGAGGAGGTCGCCGCGCTCGTGGTCCGCCGGGTGGGGCCGGACCGCATGCTCGAGTTCGCCGGGCAGACCCTCGCGCACCGCGACGAGCTGCGGGGAGCGCTGTTCCCGGCCGCGGTCGAGCACGTGCTGCGGGTGGTGCTCACGCTGCGAGGCCCACGCGACTGAGCAGGCCGCCAGAAGTTGTGTCCGTTACCCGGCCAGACCAGGGCCTACTCCTGCCCCGCCCTCATTTTTCGCCGGGTCCTCGAAGCGGTTCGACGTTCGGGGCCATCCCAGTCGAAGCGTTTCACCGCGCCGCCGGTCCGTCCCGCAGCACACCGCGCACGTGGTCGACCGAGAGCGACGCGGGGTCGAACGCGGTCAGGCACCACGTGGCCCCGGCTTCGGCGTACGGGGTGATGTCCGTGCCGGGTTCGACCTCGGCGACGTAGTCGAACGGATCGGCGCTCGATCGAAGTGCTTCGACCTGGCCCACGGCGTCGGCGAACTGATCGGCGGACGTGAGGTTGACCGGGAAGAAGCCGTCCAGCCGGGCGGCGCGGCGCATCGGCTTCGCGTTGCCGGGGAAGCCGGCGGCCCAGACGGGGACACCGGGCCGTTGGACGGGGCGTGGCAGGAACGTCACGCCGTCCACCTCGTAGTGCTCGCCGTGGTGGTGCACGGTCTCGCCGGACCAGGCCCCGCGGAGGATCTCCAGCGACTCGTCGAGCATGCGGCCGCGGACCCGGTCGTCGCACTCCTCGCCGGTGCGGGAGAACTCGCCCGCGAACCGGTCGCTGCCAAGGCCCACGCCGAGCACGAGCCGTCCGTTGCCGAGCAGGTCCAGCGTGGCGGTCTCGCGGGCGAGCTTCACCGGCCGACGCCGCGCGATGGCTGAGACCATCGGGCCGAACCGCAGCCGTTCGGTGGCGGTGGCGACGGCGGCCAGCGTGATCCACGGGTCGGCCACTCGGGTCACCGGCTCGCGCCAGCGGACGTGGTCCCAGACGAAGAGACCGGACCAGCCCGCTTCCTCGGCCTCGGCGGCGAGGCGGGCGACGAGCAGCGGGTCGGCGAGGTCGTCGAACAGCGGGAGCCAGAGGGCGCATCGTGGGGTCATGACAACAACGCTAGAAACGCTCAGACATTAACAAAAGCGATAGATTCTGCTCAGTTTGACAAGGCATGCTTATGTTCATGCTGGACCTGCGTCATCTGGCCACGCTGGACGCGGTGGCCGTCGAGGGAACGTTCGGCCGTGCCGCTGACCGGCTCGGGTACACGCAGTCGGCGGTGAGCCAGCAGGTCGCCGCGCTGGAGAAGTCCGTCGGCGGGGCCGTGTTCGACCGGCCAGGCGGGCCGCGGCCGGTGCGATTGACACCGCTAGGCGAGGTGGTGCTGGCACACGGCCGTGAGTTGCTTGCGCGCGCGGCGGCCACTGAGGACGCCGTGGAACGGTTCAAGGCCGGCGAGGGACGCGTGGACATCGGCACGTTCCAGAGCATCACCAACGTCGTGCTGCCGGGCGTGGTGCGGCGGTTGCTGGACGAGCACCCCGCCGCGGACATCCGGTTGGTCGAGGAGGAGACCGACAACCCCAGCGCCGAGGGGCTCGACCTGGTGTTCTTCGACGGGCCGCTGCGGGGCGAGGTCGAGCAGATCAAGCTCATGGACGACCCGTACCTGCTGGTCGCCCGGCGCGGACAGTTCGGTGCCGGGCCGGTGCCGCTGGACGCGCTGGACGGGGCCGCGATGGTGGCGCAGCCGCCGATCTGCGACCAGGCACGGGTGGAACGGGTGTACGCCGACGCCGGGGTCGCGCCGCTGATCGTGTTTCGGACGGCGGACAACCGGGGCGTGCTCTCGATGGTGCGGGCCGGGATGGGGATCGCGGTGATGCCGACGCTGGCGTTGGACATCCCGCCTGGGGACCTGCTGTGCACGCACGAGCTGGAGCCCGCGCTCAGCCCGCGCGAGATCTACCTGGCGTGGCAGGCCGGCCGCACGCTGTCACCACTGGCCGGCCGGGTGATCGAATTGACGCTGCAGACCGTTCGGCAGGTGACCGGTTCGAGTGGCTCCGGAGGCGCTTGAGCAGCACTCGAGCGCGACTGCGCGGAATTGTCGGAGGTGCCGGGTACCGTCCTGGACCATGACAGCTGGGGACCGGATTCAGGAGCTCGCCGCGCGGATCGTCGAGCTGCGCGACGCGTACTACCAGGGCGAGCCGTTGGTGGCGGACGCCGAGTACGACGCGATCGAGGACGAGTTCCGCGCTCTGATCGCCGAGCACCCGGAGCTGGCGCCGGAGGACAACCCGCTGGACCACGTGGGCGCGCCCTCGGTGCTGCACGCGCCGGTGCGGCACTCGCGGCCGATGCTGTCGCTGGAGAAGGCGAACAAGCCCGAGCAGGTCGAGGCGTTCTTCGGCCGGTTCCCCGGTCAGCCGGTGGTCGTCATGCCCAAGCTCGACGGTTTGTCGTTGGCGCTGGTCTACGAGAACGGCCGCCTTGCGCGCGCCGTGACTCGCGGCGACGGCACGACGGGTGACGACGTGACGTTCCTGACCCGCGCGCTGTGCGACGGCGTGCCGGACAAGGTCGAGGCGCCGGGCCGGGTCGAGGTGCGCGGCGAGTGCGTGATGCTGCGGTCGACCTTCGACGCGTACAACAAGAAGAACCCCGAGAAGCCGCTGATCAACCCGCGCAACGCCGCCGCGGGCACGTTGCGCGCCAAGGACCCGAAGGCGGTCGAGGGCCGGCGCATGCAGTTCTTCGCGTTCGACCTGACGACCGAGCCGGAGAGCGCCGACTCCGACCTGGACGCGGGCCTGCGCAAACTCGGGTTCAGCGTCGCCGACATGAGCCACTGCTCGTCCGCCGCCGAAGCCCAGGAGCTCATCGAGGGCATCGAACAGGCCCGCAACTCGCTCGACTACGACCTCGACGGCGCCGTGCTGCGGCTGGCGAACCGCGACGCGTTCGCCGCCGCCGGCACCAGGTCGTCGTCACCGCGCGGCGCCATCGCCTACAAGTTCGCCGCCGAGGAGAAGACGACGGTGCTGATGGACGTCGTCTGGGACGTGGGCAAGACCGGCAAGATCGCCCCGGTCGCCTGGCTGGAGCCCGTCTTCGTGGGCGGCACCACCGTCACCCGCGCCACGCTGGCCAACCAGGAGGTCATCCGCTCGCGCGGCATCAAGATCGGCGACACGGTCCTGGTCCGCCGTGCCGGCGACGTGATCCCGTTCGTCGCGGGTGTGCTGGACGAGTCCAAGCGCACCGGCGCCGAACGCGAGATCGTCCCGCCGTCGCAGTGCCCGTCGTGCGCCCAGCCGCTCACCGAGCAGGGCAACAGCCGCGAGCTGTTCTGCACCAACGCCGCCTGCCCGGCCCAGACCGTGCGCCGCCTGATCCACTGGTCTTCCCGCGCGGCCGCGGACATCGACGCCATCGGCCAGGTGTGGATCGAGCGCCTCGCCGAGACCGGTGACCTGGTGAACCCGTCCGACTTCTACACGCTCACCAAGGAACGCCTGCTGGAGTTCGACCGCGTGGGCGAGGTCTCCGCGACCCGCATGATCGAGTCCATCGACCGCAGCCGCTCCGTGGGCCTGCGCCGGGCCCTCATCGGTCTCTCGATCCCGATGGCCTCCGAAGGCACCGCGGCCAGGCTGTGCCGGGCCGGTTTCGGCTCGCTGGAAGAGGTGGCCGACGCGGGCGTCGAGAAGCTCGTCGCCGTCGAGGACATCGGCCAGAAGGTCGCCGAGTCGCTGACCGCGCACCTGGCCCGCCTGCGCCCGGAGATCGAACGGCTGCGTGAGCGGGGCGTCTCGCTGGACGTGCGCGAGGAGGACCTGCCCCCGGTGGTCGTGGCCGGCGCGCCCCTGGAGGGCAAGTCCGTCGTGATCACCGGCTCGATCAGCGACCCGCGTTCCGGGGAGAAGGTCACCCGCCCGACGTTCCAGAAGATGTGTGAACGAGCGGGCGCCACGGCCGCCTCCTCGGTGTCCGCGACCACGGACCTGCTGATCACCGGCGAAGGCGTCGGTGCGAGCAAGCTCACCAAGGCGGAGAAGCTCGGCGTCGAGGTGGTGGACCAGGCCGAGATCTGGACCAAGCTGATCGCCGCCGGCGTCGCCTGAAAGCAGGAAGCCCCCACGCTGACCGGGGGAGAACGGCAGCCTGGGGGCGGGTCTGGGATCGCCCTCGAGCTGCCTGGGGGAGGACGACAGCTTGAGGGCGAGGTGTGAGGTGGTCGGTGCGGCGGTCGCCTCTCGGCGGTGTGCTCGACGCGGTACCGGCGCAGCGGTGTTCCGCGAAGGCGTTGGGGTGGGGCCCGGGGACTCGTTCCGCACCGACCGTCCTGTTCAACGGTGGCGGGTTCTGTTGTGTTCCAACGTGATCTGTGTTGCCGCTCACCACCGGGTGTCCGGAAACCCCGGTCCCCCAAGGGATTGCAGGTAGGCCTTCGAGCCGCCGGGGGATAACGGCTCGAAGGCGAAGCTCGGGCGCGGAAGGAGTTCCAGGACGCCCTCAGGCCGCCCGTCGGGGGAGATTGACGGCCTGAGGGCGAGCTTGGAGAGGTCGATGCGGACGGTCGCCTCTCGGCGAGGTGCTCGACGCGGTACCAGCCGAACGGTCTTCCGCGAAGGCGTTGAGGTGAGGCCCGGGGGACACGGACCGCACCGACCAATGGGTATAACGGCATCGGTGCCCGCAGTGTTTCCCTGATGATCTGTGTTACCGCTCACCGCGGGATCTCGGAAAACCCTGGCCACACAAGAAACTTCGCGTCCCAATGCAACCGACGCCAGGATGGCGGCACCCCACCCGGTCGTGCGCAGCGCGCAGCGACGCACGGCCGGGGGTGCCGTTGGCGCGGAAAAGCTCGCGATTGCGAGTGAGACGAGCCTGACGATCGTGTCGGCGAGCTCGCGTGGATCAAGTGTGACGCTGGTGCCGCGGTGACCCCAAGGGGCCAAACTCAGATCAGGCCCAGCCGGCGGGCCGCGAGCACGGCGTCGCGGCGCTGGTTCACGCCGAGCTTGCGATAGATGCCCCGCAAATGCGTCTTCACCGTGTTCACCGAGACGAACAGCGAGTCGGCTATCTCCTCGGTGGTGCGCATCGACGGCAGTTCGAGGAGAAGATCGCGCTCGCGGCTGGTCAGCACGTCGGTGGAGGCGGTCGACGCGGCGGGCAGCGCGGTCATCGTGGTGGTGGCGAACGACTCCAGCCTGCCGAAACGGCCCGCGCCACGGGCGAGCAGGTCGCGCACGGGCTTGCCCGCGTTGAGGAACGGGCGAAGCGCGCCGAGCGGTTCGGCGGCGGCCAGTGCGCGAGTGACCGCCTCGTGCGCGCGGCGCTGGTCACCGGCGCGTTCGACGATCACGGCCTCCAACAGCCAGCCGTCCACGACCGTCGGTGCCGCCAGGGCGGGCAGTTCGCCGGAGAGAAGCGGTTCGACGACCTTGCGGGCCTGTGAGACACGGGCGTTGTGGGTGTGCACGACCGCGCGCAGCACCGCCTGCTCGCCGCACGGCCCGAACATCGCCTCCATCTGGTCGGGCATCGCCGACGCCCACTGCTCGTCCCCCGAGCGCAACGCGATCCGTTGCACGGCGGGGGCGATGTGGGCGATCACCAGAGGTATCACCTGCCGTGCGGCGACGTCCTGCCACTGGGCGCGCACGCGGCCGACGACCGCCCGCGGGTCACCGGCGGTCGGGAACGACACGGCGGCGTCCAAAGTGGACACCGCCAGTCCTGTCGCCGGATCAGGACGGTCGCCCAGCGCGTGCACCGCGAGACCCGCGAGCTCGACGGCACGTGCGTCGTCCAGCCGGAGGTAGGCCTGCACGCCGACCAACGTGTAGGCGAGCGCGCAGACGAAGTGCGACTGCCATCCCTTCTCCTCGGCGAACTCCAACGCCTCCCCGGCCTGCCTGGCCGCGGTGCGGATGTCACCGCCGGCACTGGTCAGTGCCGCCAGGTGGACCTGGCAGTCCAGCGCCGCGTGGTCGAACCTCTCCCGCCGCGCGATCCCGAACGCGCGCACCAGATCGTGCTCCGCGCCCGTGTGATCACCGGACAGCAGCGCCGCCACACCGCGGTTGAGCAACGCGGCCACCTCCGCGTCGGTGCCGCCACGCCCCGCCGTCGTGCGTGCCATCACCCGCAACGCGTCTCCCAGCCGTGCGTCGAACCGGCCACGCCGCAACAACGCCGTCGCGTGCAACACCCGCACCCTGTCCTGCCGCAACGCGAGCGGCTCACCGCCGAGCCCGGTCAGCACCCGGTCCGCGGCCGCGACGTCGCCCGCGTCCATCGCCACCAACGCCGCGACGACGCCGACCTGAGGACGTGCCAGCACGTGGCCGGGCACCGCGTCGAACACCTCCCGCAGCCGCCCGCTGCCCTCCCGCAGCACCTCGGGCAACACGGAGTGTTCGACGATCTCGGCGGTCAGCTGGTCGTCGCCCGCCCGCAACGCGTGTCTCAACGCCACCGCCGGCTCGGCGTTGCGGTGGTACCAGTGGGCCGCGGTCTTGTGCAGCGACATCTCGTCGGCGGGTCTGGACCTGCGCAGTTCGGCTGACAGGTGAGCCCGCAGCACGGGATGACAGCGATACCACTCGGGTGCGGTCTCCAGCCTGCTGACGAACGAGTTCGTGCGTTCCAGGGTGTCGAGCACGATGCCCGGGCTGGGGTGCCGGGCGAGTTCGCCCGCCAGGTCCGCGGTCATCGTGTCGCACACGCTGGTCGCCACGAGCAGGTCCCGCACCCGCTGGGGATGCCGGGCGAGCACCTCCTCGGAGAGGTACCGGCTCACGACCTGGTCCAGCCCCGCGAACAGCAGCAGGTCGTCGGGGCGAGTGCGCGTGGTGGCCATGCGCATGACCGCGAAGCGCAGCCCGCCGATCCACCCCTCCGTCCGGCTGACCAGCAGGTCGACGTCGGCGGGCGGCAGCTGGAGCCCGTGCGCGGCCAGCAAGGTCTCGACTTCGGCGCGGCTGAAGGCGAACTCGTGCGGCAGCACCTCGCGCACCCGTCCCTCCAGGTGCAGCCGGCCCAGGTGCAGTGGTGGCGGAAAACGGCCGAGCAGCACGAGCCGTAGCCGGTCGGGTGGTCGGCGGATGAGCAGGTCGATGCTCGCCAGTGCGTCGGTGTCGCGGATCTCGTGCACGTTGTCCAGTACTAGACACACCGGCGCGGGCACCTGGTCGAACGCGGCGATGACCGCCGAGGAGAAACCGGGTTCGGTCAACGGAATCGTATCCGTGAGGCCGAGGGCGTCGCGGAGGGCTGCTCGCAGCCGTGTCGGTTCGTTGTCGTGCTCGTCGAGGGTGAGCCACGCCACCCGGTCGTCACGGCGCCGCGCCCACTCGGCGAGCAACGTCGTCTTGCCGCACCCAGCCGGGCCGGTGACCACTGTGACCGGCGCCGACGACACGCGTTCGTCCACTGTGGATAGTAGGGTGCCGCGTGGCACGAGTGGCGTGGCGGCCGTCGGCACGCGCAGTTTCGCTTGGCCGGTCCCGAGGCTGGAAGGCTCACACTCCGAACTGTCGGACATTGCGCTTTGTCTCCCGATGGACTTTGTCTGGGCATGATCGCGTGATCGAACCGCATCACCGCGAAGCCGGGCATTCGGACTCGTTCGCCTTGTCAGGGGCGGAAAGCAGCCACAGTCCGCGTCCCACGAAGCCCATCAGCCGCGGCAGCAACGAGAGCACCGCGAGCGTTCCGGTCTCACCGGACGGCGCGCAGTCCCGCTCACCTCCACCGGTGACGACGACGGCGAGGAACACGGCCACGGCGAACACGATTCGTCTGGATCGCGAACGGTCGGGTTGACGACTCAAGATCGGTCACCTCCGCCGTCGACGCTGCTCGCCCGGACACGTGCGCGGCCTCCCCCGCGGCGGGCGGTAGCGGTGTGCCGCACGGATGGGGTTCACCTGCGGCGGGTGAGGCAGCGGGCAGGGCCGCGCCAAGAACCTGGGCCCCATGAGCCACCGACTCGCGTTGCGCGACCTGATCGACGTCGTCCGCCCCGCTCGGCCCGTCGCGTCCGTCTACCTGGGATCGAGCCCGCTGCGGTCGTGGCGGGGGCGCTGGCTGCGGCTGGCCGACCAGCTGCGTGCCGACGGCGCGGACCCCGACCTCGTCGACACCATCGGCGAAGTGCTGGACCGGGCCCGTTCCCACTACCCGACGGCGGACACGCTCGTGGCGTTCGCGGGCGAGGAACTGCCGCCGCGCGTCTTCCACACGCCCGGCCTGCGCCATCTGGACCTGGCCTGGTTCAGCTCCCCGGCCCACGTCCTGCCGCTGCTCGCCTGGCTGCAGGACCGCCCTCCGCGCGTCGCCGTGACCGCGGGGCGGTGCAGCGCCGACCTGCTGGCGGGCAACGAACACATCTCGCTGAACTATCCGGAGTCGCAGTGGCTGGAAGGCGTGCGGTCGGCCGCGGTCGCGTGCGCGGAGATGCTCGTCCGCCAGGAGGCCAGGCTGCTGGTGGTCACGGGGGAGGACGAGGTGGTGGGCGCGTTGTGGGAGGCGCTGCCCGCCCCCGTCCGCCGCGACGTCGTCGTCCGGTGGAGCGGCCGCGCTCTCACACCGGGCCGCATCCAGGCCGAAACGCGCGCGGCCGCCCGTTCCTGGACCGAGGGCGTGCTGGCCGACTTCAACGAACGCGGCCGGTTGCGCCGCCTGGCCGTGGAGGGCGCCGACGACACGCTGAACGCGCTGTCCACCGGTCGCCTGGACGACCTGCTCGTGGGCTTCCCGGAGGACATCACCGCCACCGCCTGGTACGGCGCCAATCCGACCGACGTGGCCCGAGGCTGGTCACCGGCACGCCGCTGCGGCCTGCTCGCGGACGTGGCCGTGCGCGCCGCGTTGTTGAGCGGCACGCGCGTGCACGTGATCGCCGCCGGGCTGCCGTCCGCGCCGTTCGAGAACATCGGTGGCCTGTGCCGCGCGCAGCTCGCCCTGGTGCGCTCATGACCACCGATCTGGTGCCGCTGCGCACCGGCTTCGACGTCGGCTGGCTCGGCTATCGCCGTGACCAGGTCCGGCACTACGTGGGCGAGACCGAACGGGACTTCACGCTGCTGGCCGCCGACCGCGACGCCGCGGAGGCCCGCGCCGAGTCTCTGGCGCGGGCGCTGGAAGCCGCCCGCGACGAGAACCGCGCGTTGCACGACCGCATCGACCGCCTCTGCCGGCGGCCGTTGAGCCCGGACGCGGTGGGCGAACACCTTCGGCACGCCGTCGACTCCGCGCTGTCCGAGGCGGCCGCGATCGTGGAACGGGCCGGTGCCATCGAGGACCACGTGTGGGTCTCCGCCCGGCAGATGCACGCCGAACACCGCGACCTGCTGGCCACCACGCGCGAACGGATGACCCGGCTGGTCCGCGAGGGCGAGGCCCGCCGCCGCGCCCTGGACGAGGCCGCGGCCCGCCGGCGCGCGCAGGCCGACGAGGACTTCGAGCTGGCGCTGGCGTTGCGCCGCAAGGAAACCCTGCGGGACGCACGGCTGATCGAGGAGACCGCGCGGCGGCGGGCCGAGCAGACGGTGCGGGAGGCGGCGCGGCAGGTGGAGGTGCTGCGCGAGCACCGGGACCGCGTGGCGGACGTGCTGCGGGTGGTGCACGCCCTGCTGGGCAAGGCGGCGAGCCACGTGGGGGCAGGAGAGCCCGCGCCTCTGGACGTTGATGAGGGGAGCTTTCCCAAACCTCAGGTTTATGAAAGCTCCCCTCATCAACTACGCACCGAGGTCCGTGGTGGATCGCCGGCCAGGGGCGGAAGGGCGTGAAGATCCTTCCGCTGGCGCTCGCCCAGTTCATCGCGAGCTACGCCGCCACCAACATGAACGTGGCCATCAGCACGATCGCGCACGACCTCGGCACCACGATCACCGGCGTCCAGACCACGATCACGCTGTTCACCCTCGTCATGGCGGCCCTGATGGTGCCGGGCAGCAAGCTCACCGACATCTGGGGCCGCCGCCGGTGTTTCGTGCTGGGCCTCACCGTCTACGGCGCGGGTGCGCTGCTCGCGGCGCTCGCGCCCGGCCCCGGACTCCTGCTGGTCGGGTACGCGCTGCTCGAAGGCACCGGCTCGGCGCTGATGATCCCGCCCATCTACATCCTCGTCACGGCGCTCGCCGAGGATTCCACGGCACGGGCCAAGGGTTTCGGCGTCGTGTCCGGCGCGGGCGGGCTGGGCGCGGCGGCGGGACCGTTGCTGGGCGGCCTCATCACCAGCGCGTTCAGCTGGCGGGCGTCGTTCGCGGTGCAGGTGCTCGTGGTCGCGGCGATCATCCTCATGGCCAGGAACCTGCCCAAGACCACACCGGCGGGAAACAGGTTCGACGGCATCGGCGCGGTTCTGTCGGGCGCGGGCCTGTTCCTGGTGGTGCTGGGTGTGTTGCGCACCAACGTGAACGGCTGGCAGGCCACCACGTGGGCGTTCATCGGCACGGGGGCGGTGGTGCTGGCGCTGTTCGGATTCCACATCAGCAGGGCCAAGAACCCGTTGTGCGAGCCGAAGCTGTTCAAGGACCGCACGTCGAACCTCGGCCTGGGCACGCAGCTGGTGCAGTGGCTGGTGCTGCAGGGCACGTTCTTCGTGCTGTCCGTGCACCTGCAACAGGAACAGCACCTCAGCGCGATCGAGACCGGCCTCGCGCTGCTGCCCGCCACGATCGGCATGCTCGTCACGTCGGCGCTCGCGGGCAGGTTCGCGAAGCGGCACGCCCAGCGCACGCTGATCCGCGTGGGATTCCTGCTCACCATCGCCGGCACCCTGCAGCAACCGGTCGGGTTGTTCCTGCTCGGAGCGGGCATCGGGATCATGCTGACCGCGTCGGTGAACGTCGTGCAGTCGCGCTGGCCCGACGCCGAACAGGCCGACGTGTCCGGGGTGTCGCGCGCGGTGTCGAACCTGGGGTCCTCGTTCGGCACCGCGCTGGTCGGCTCGGTGCTCACCGGAGCCGGACACCCGTACCGCGCGGCGCTCACGCTGCTGGTGCTGTTCTCGGTCACCGGGCTCGTCCTCGCGCTGTTCATCCGGAGCGACGGCGAACCGCGGCGAGAATCACCTTCAGCGCCACGCCCAGCACCAACAGATCAAGAACCATCTGCAGGGTGACCAGCACCCGCGCCGGAGCAGAAACCGGTGCTATGTCACCGAATCCGACGGTCGCGAACACGGTGACGACGAAGTACAGAGCATCGGTTCGGCTCAACGGCACGGTGAAGCTGCCGGGCTGATGCCGGGCCAGCAGGAAACACGCCTGAGCGAACACCAAGAGGAACAACGGGATCACCAGGGCGAGTGCCTGCACGCCCTGCCAGCCGGGGTGCTCCGTGCGGCCGATCAGCCGCACCTGCCACCAGAAGACCAACCCCACCAGCAGCAGCGCAGCGACCAGCCGGAGCACGGTGAATCCGTCCTCCGGCTGGTCCATCGGCAGGCGGTAGTAGACCAGCAGCAGCACCCCGACAGTCGCCACCGGCCGCACCACCGCCCAGGTCACGAGGTGAACGTCTCCTTCAGCAGCTTCTCCTGCTCCGCCGAGAGGTTCGTGGTGATGAGCGTGGCCCCGGTCTGCTTGAACTGGTCCGCGACCCGGTCGACGACCGCGTGCTCGGACATCACGAACAACGCGGACGTGCCCGGCGTGACACTCGCCCGGACGTCCTGGACGAAGTCGTCGTCGATCCCGGCCCGCGACAACGAACCGGCCAGCGCGCCGACGCCCGCGCCGATCGCCGCGCCCAGCACCGGGATGAAGAAGATCAGCCCGAACAGCAGACCCCAGAACGCCCCGCCGAGCGCGCCCGCGCCGGTGAGCTTGCCGAGTTCCTTGGTCTTCGGGCGTTTCGCATCCTCCTCCCAGTAGACGTACGCCGTGTCGCGGATGGTGATCAGTTGCTGCTCCTGGAGCTTCTGCAACAGGTCGAGCGCGTTGCGCGCTCCGTCGGCGGTGTCGAACTTCCACACGGTCAAAGTGGCCATGGCCGAAACTGTGCGAGAAGGACCGAGTGTCATGCCTCACCCACGGAGGGTGAGCTGTTCGTCGAGGGTGACGGCCGCGTCGATGAGGGCCAGGTGGGTGAACGCCTGCGGGAAGTTGCCGAGTTGTTCACCGGTCAGTCCGATCTCCTCGGCGAAGAGCCCGAGGTGGTTGCCGTAGGTCAGCATCTTCTCGAACACCAGGCGCGCCTCCCGCGCCCGTCCGGACAGCGCCAGCGCGTTCACATAATTGAAGGTGCACAACGAAAAGGTGCCCTCCGACCCGCGCAGTCCGTCCGGTGCGGCCTCGGTGTCGTAGCGCAGCACGAGACTGTCGTGCACGAGCGACTCCATGGCGGCCAACGCGTCCTGCCACACCGGGTCGCGCGGCGAGACGAACCCGACCTGCGGCAGCCGCAGCAGGGACGCGTCCAGCGCGGGTGAGCCGTACCGCTGGACGAACGCGCCGGTCGACCGGTCCCAGCCCTTCTCCCACACCTGGCCGTAGATCCGGTCGCGCACCGAACGCCAGCGCTCCACCGGACCCGGCCTGCCCTCCGCCGCGGCGATGCGGATCGCCCGGTCGAACGCGACCCAGCTCATCACCCGGCCGTAGGTGAAGTCGGCGCGGCCCGACCTCGTCTCCCAGATGCCTTCCTCCGGCTGGTCCCAGTTCTCCGCCAGCCACTCCAGCTGCTCGACCACCGCGTGCCAGCCGCGGTGCGAGATCCGCAGGCCGCAGAGGTGCGCCGCGTACACGCTGTCCAGGAACTCGCCGTGGATGTCGAGCTGCAACTGGCCGGCCGCCCCGTTGCCCGCCCGCACCGGTGACGATCCCCGGTAGCCCTCGAAGTGCTCCAGCACGTGCTCAGTGAGATCGGCGGACCCGTCCACCGCGTACATCACCCGCAACGGACCACCTTCCTCGCACCGCTCGGTGAGCCAGCGACCGAACGCCGCGGCCTCCGACGTGAAACCCAAGCGCAGCAACGACGACACGGCGAACGACGCGTCACGGACCCAGGTGAACCGGTAGTCCCAGTTCCGCTCGCCCCCGAGCTGTTCGGGCAGCCCTGCGGTCGGCGCCGCGACCAACGCACCGGAAGGCGCGTACGTCAGCAGCTTCAACGTGATCGCGGACCGGTCGACCGCCTCGCGCCAGCGGCCCCGATAGGCCGACTGGGCGAGCCAGCCGTGCCAGAACAGCACGGTCGCGTCGAACAACTCCCGGGCCTGGGCGGCGGCGAAAGCACGTGGTGGCCCGGCGGCACCGGTTTCCAGCACGATGCCACGGGTCTGCCCCTCGGCGAGGGAGAGCGTGGCGTGCAGGTCCTGGGTGGCGGTGATCTCCCCGGACACCAGCCGCGGGTCACCGGGTTCGCGCACCGCGTGCAGCACCATTCCGAACTGACCGCAGTCGAAGATCACGCCGTCGTCGGTGATCCGTGCGCGGTGAGCGCGACGGCCGTAGTCGAACCGCGGCACCACATCGACGTCGAACGTCATGCGCCCGCGGACACACCGCACGATCCGCACCAGCCGATGCCGCTCGGTCGCGTCCTCGTCCGGCAGCGGCGGCATGAAGTCGACGACCTCGCCCGTGCCCTCGCCGGTCATGAACCGGGTGATCAGCACCGCGGTGTCGGGGAAGTACAACTGGCGCCCGGTGTGCCCGGAAGAAGGCCGGATGCGGCAGAACCCGCCGCGCTGCCGGTCGAGCAGCGCGGCGAACACCGAGGGCGAGTCGAACCGCGGGCCGCAGAACCAGTCCACGGTGCCGTCGGTGGACACCAGCGCGGCGGTCTGCAGGTCGCCGATCAGCCCGTGGTCGGCGATCAGCGGGTACGGGGGTTGTGTGGTCATGGGATCGACAGTCACCGGCGGGGCCGGGACTGGTCCTCACCCGCGACGGGTGAAGATCCGCGCCGCGCGCCGGTGCCACGGTGACCGGGCAATCCCCGTCGAAGAGAAAACGGAGGCACGATGCGGGAGACAGGCTGGCTCGGCTGGATCTGGTTCGCGGGCATCATGATGATCGTCATGGGCTCGTTCAACGCCATAGAGGGGCTGGTGGCGTTGTTCCGGGGTGAGTACTACGTCGTGACCGAGGAGCAGGTGCTCGTCTTCGACATCACCGCGTGGGGCTGGATCACGCTTCTGATCGGGATTCTGGTGGCGCTCGCGGGCGCCGCGCTGCTCTCCGGTGCCGCGTGGGCCAGGGTGGTCGCGGTGGTGCTCGCGGTCGTCAACTCGGTGGCACAACTGGCGTTCGCGTCGGTGCACCCGCTGTGGTCGACGATCGTCATCGCCCTGTGCGTCACGGTGATCTGGGCGGTGGTCGTCCACGGCAACGAAGCGGACATCACGACACCGGCGAAGTACGAGTCGACCCACCGTTGATGCCGCGTGCGCTGACGGTCCTGCTCGGTGGCGCGGCGGCGGTCGTCGTGGTCGCCGGTGTGCGGGCGATCGCATGGCTGGTGGCGCCGGCGATGCTGGCGCTGCTGGTCGTGATCGCGGTCAGCCCCGT
Organism: Lentzea alba; assembly: GCF_011067745.1. Classification (GTDB taxonomy): domain Bacteria; phylum Actinomycetota; class Actinomycetes; order Mycobacteriales; family Pseudonocardiaceae; genus Lentzea; species Lentzea alba. The sequence goes on along the minus strand of NZ_JAAMPJ010000021.1, from coordinate 117,022 downwards.
GCACCGGTGGTTGCGCGGCCGCGGCGCGCCGCCGTGGCTCGCGACGCTGACGGTGGTGGTGCTCGTCTACGGCGTGCTGGCGGTCGTGGCGGTCACGGTGGCGGTGTCCGGTGCGCGACTGGCGGCGATGCTGCCGGAGTTCGCGCGCGACGAACTGGTCGTGCGGGCGGAACGGGCGATCAACGGCATCGACCGCGGCCAGTTGATGGGCGCGATCGGCGGGCTGCTCACGGAACTCACGAGCCTCACCACGAGCCTGGTGTTCCTGTTGGCGCTGCTGCTGTTCCTCGGCGTCGAGGTGGGCTGGGCGGGCTCGCGGCTGGCCGAGATCGCGGTCGACCGGCCGCACCTGCGGGAGGCGCTGATGGAGTTCGTCCGCCGCTCGCGCCGCTACCTGGTCGTCACGACGATCTTCGGACTCGTCGTGGCGACGCTGGACACGGTCGCGCTGGCGTTGCTCGGCATTCCGCTCGCCCTGTTGTGGGGTGTGTTGTCCTTCGTCACCAACTACATCCCCAACATCGGGTTCGTGCTCGGCGTGGCGCCGCCCGCGGTGCTCGCGCTGCTGCAGCACGGCCCGCGCCGGGCGCTGGCCGTGCTGGCGTTCTACGGAGTGCTGAACTTCGTGGTGCAGTCGCTGATCCAGCCGCGCTTCACCGGGGACGCCGCCGGGTTGTCGACCACCGTCACCTTCCTGGCCCTGGTGTTCTGGGCCTGGGTGCTCGGCCCGCTCGGCGCGTTGCTCGCGGTGCCGCTCACCGTGCTGGTGAAGGTGTTGCTGGTCGACGTGGACCCGGCGGCGGGATGGGCGGCGGCCCTGCTCAGGCCGCCGCGAACAGATGACACCCCCACGGCCCCAGGGCCACGTACAGCGGACTGAGGTCGTCCTCCTGCTCGTACACCATTCCGTCGAGCAGGTCGGTGTAGCGGTGCAGCTCCACCGGGAGCAGCCCCTGGGCGGGCCGGTCGGAGAGGTTCACGACCACGACGTGCCGGGGACCGTCGGCGACCGTCCACGTCCACGCGAGCAGCTGCCGGCACGACTGGTTGTCCGGCCAGCCCTCGGCGTCGAGCAGGCGCCACTCGCCCAGCCGCACCTGGTGATCGCTCACGATCGCGAGCAGCCGGTGGTACCAGGCGGCGAGGTCGTGGTCGAGCGGTTCGTCCGGCCGCCGGGTCAGGAACACCGGTGGCCGGACGCGCCTGCCCTCGAACTGTCCCTCGTACCACAGCGTCGCGCCGGGCAGGGTCGCGATCACCACCGCCGCCGCTCGTGCGGCGGCGGGCGAGAGCTCGCTCGCGATCCGCGGTTCGTCCTGGTTCTCCAGGAACCGCAGCAGCCTCGCCTGGTAGGCAGGATCGGCGCGCAGGTGGTCGCGCACCCCGTCACTGCCGATGATCCGGTCGTACAGGCGCTTGTCGTAACAGAAGTTGAAGCCCTGCTGCTGCAACGACCACTCCATGTCCCAGTACGCCTCGGCGATCAGCACCGTCTCGGGGTGCTCGGCCCGCAGCCCGCTGATGACCTCCGGCCAGAAGTCCTGCTCCGGCGGCGTTTTCTGCCAGGTGCGCGCGAAGACCTCGTTGGTGACGAGCATGGCCATGTCGCAGCGGATCCCGTCGCACCGGGCGGCGATCGAGCTGAGCGTCATCGTGGCCGCCGCGCGGAGAGCGGGGGAGAACGCGTCGAGCTGCACGACGTCCGGCCACGCGGGGAAGTACGGGTCGCGCCCGAGTTCGATTTCGCCGTTCTCCTTGCGCACGAAGAACTCCGGGTGCTCCACCACCCACGGATGGTCCGGTGCCACGTGGTTCGGCACGTAGTCGAGGATCAACCGCACGCCGCGCGCGGCCAGTTCGGCGCGGGCCTTCGCGAGACCCTCGTCGCCGCCGAACTCCTCGGCCACGACGTAGCGGTGCACGCAGTACGGCGACCCGGCGACGTCCTCCGGCCGCAGGTCCGGCAGCGCCTCGCGGAACGACGCCCGCAGGCCCGGTTGCGCGTTCGCCATCGCCAGCCCCAGCAGGCTGCGTTCCCACACGCCCATCAGCCACACCGCGTCGACCCCGGCAGGGGTGACCGCGTGCCAGGCGGACGCGGGCACGTCGCCGAGGGTGATCTCGCGACCGGCCTGGTGGGACAGCTCGGTCAGCCACACGGCGGTGTTGATCTCGTAGACGACCGGTTGCTGTGGCCAGCTCATCGCGTCACCTCCCGCGGCAGCAGGGCGACCAGCGCTGTCCACCCGGTCTGATGGCTCGCGCCGATGCCCGCGCCGTTGTCCCCGTGCAGGTACTCGTAGAACAACGGCAGGTCGCGCCAGTGCGGGTCCCGGTACCTCATCTGTCCACCGTGGACCGGACGTCCGTCCACGCCGAACAGGAACGCGTCCAACAGCCGTTCGCCGATGTCCTGCGCCACCTCGCGGAGGTTCAGTTGCCGTCCGGAGCCGGTCGGGCACTCGACGGTGAACCCGTCGCCGAAGTACTCGTGCAGGTGCCGCAACGCCCTGATGAACAGCACGTTGATCGGGAACCACACGGGTCCGCGCCAGTTGGAGTTGCCGCCGAACATGCCGCTGTCGGACTCGGCCGGCAGGTAGCCGACGCGGTGCTCGACCCCGTCGACAGTGAGCGCGTACGGGTGCTCGGCGTGCCAGCGGGACAGCGAGCGGATCCCGTGCGGGCTCAGGAACTCCGCGGGGTCGAGCATTCGCGCGAGGATCCGGCGCAACCGGCTCTCGTCGAACAACGAGAACAGCACCGGACCGCTCGCGTCCGCCTGTGCGCCGTGCCCCCACAACGCCGCCCGCACGGCCGGATGCCGGTCGAGGAACTCGCGCATGCCGTCGACCAGCTCGGGATGCTCCTGCCGCACGTCCGGCCCGAGCACCGTCGCGGCGGCGAGCGGCAGCAACCCGACGGCGGAGCGGACCTTCAACGCCGTGGAGCTCCCGTCCGGATGCCGCAGCACGTCGTGGAAGAAGCCGTCCTCCTCGTCCCACAACCCGCTGCCGACGTGACCGGTGGCCGCCGCGATCCACGCGAGGTTCTCCAGCAGTGTGGCGGCCTGCTCCACCTCACCGAGTTCGAGCGCCATCTGGATGAGGTTCTGGCAGTACAGGGCCATCCACGCGGTGCCGTCGGCCTGGTCGATCCGCCCGCCGGTGGGCAGGGGAGCGCTGCGGTCGAACACCCCGATGTTGTCCAGCCCGAGAAACCCGCCCTGGAACAGGTTGCGGCCGTCGGCGTCCTTGCGGTTGAGCCACCAGCCGAACGCGCGCAGCAGCGGCGGGAACACGCGCGCCAGGAACTCCTTGTCGCGGTCGTACTGGTAGACGAACCACGCGGCCCACGCGTGCGCCGGCGGGTTCACGTCGCTGAAGTTCCACTCGTAGGCTGGAATCTGGCCGTTGGGGTGCAGGTAACGGCGGCCGAGCAACAGTTCTATCTGCTGTTTGGCGAGCTCCGGGTCGACGATCACCAGCGGCACCGCGTGGAAGGCCAGGTCCCACGCGGCGAACCACGGGTACTCCCACTTGTCGGGCATGACGATGACGTCCTCGGCGATGAGGTGCCGCCAGTTCTGGTCGCCCTCCAGAGGATCCGTGCCCCGTTCGGTCAGCCAGCGCTCGACGTCGAACGCGTAGTACTGCTGCGACCACAGCAGCCCCGCGAGCGCCTGCCGGCACACCAGCCGTTCGTCACTGCGCGGATCGCCGCCGAGCACCTCGTCGTAGAAGTCGTCGGCCTCGTCCCGCCTGGTGGTGATCGTCGCGTCGAAGTCCGCGAACGGGTCGTGGAGGCTGTGGTCGCTGAGCCGGACCCTGACCTGGGCACTGCGCCCTGCGGGGATGCGGAGTTCGTGGTGCGCGGCGGCTTTCGTGCCGACGCCGTCCGGGGCGACCGCGGTGAGATCACCGTGCAGCACAGCGCGTTCGATGCCGTCCTTCACGTACGGGGTGACGTTGGGCGAGCCGAACACGTGCTCGTTGTCGGTCTCGTTCTCCGTCACGAGGATCGGGGCCGGCGGCGAGACGTACCACCACCTGGCGCCCAGATCCGGGTGCTCGGCGCGGACGGTCCCCGGCTCGCAGGTGTGCAGCGTCGGCACGCGGACATCGCCCGCCCACGACCACGTGTGCCGGAACCACAGCGTGGGCAACAGGTGCAGCGTGGCGTCCTCCGGGCCGCGGTTGTGGGCCGTGACGCGCATCAGCACGTCCTCGGGACCTGCTTTCGCGTACTCCACCACGACGTCGAAGTAGCGGTCGTCGTCGAACACGCCCGTGTCGAGCAGTTCGTACTCGGGGTCCTGCCGCGTGCGTGCGGCGTTGACTGCGACGAGTTCCTCGTACGGAAATTTCGCCTGCGGGTACTTGTAGAGCATCCGCAGGTACGAGGAAGTCGGTGTGGCGTCGAGGTAGTAGTAACACTCCTTCACGTCCTCGCCGTGGTTGCCCTCGCCGTTGGTGAGCCCGAACAACCGCTCCTTGAGGATCGTGTCGGCGCCGTTCCACAACGCCAGCGCGAGGCAGACGCGCTGCCGGTCGTCGCTGAACCCGGCCAGCCCGTCCTCACCCCACCGGTACGCCCGATACCTGGCCTGGTCGTGGGTGAACTCCGTCCAGGCGTTGTCGCCACCTTCGCGGACCGTGCCCCACTGCCGTTCGCTCAGATACGGTCCCCACTTCCGCCACGGACCGGCTTCCTGCAGCCTCTGCTTCTCCGCACTGACCACGTCGCCCACCTCTCGTCGCTCGAAAGCCCAGGCTGGCTGGGAGTTCGGGCGTGCCGGTTCACCTCGCGCGGATGGTTCGCAGGCCCGCGCCCACCCGTGCCGGAGGAGTTGGCCCCTCGCGCGGCCGGGCGCCGGGCGAGCAGGATGAGCGCATGGCGACTGCGTTCGTGCTCGCAGGCGGTGGGAGCTTGGGCGCGACAGAGGTCGGCATGCTGGCCGCGCTCGTCGAGGCCGACGTCCACCCGGACTTCGTCGTCGGCACCTCGGTGGGCGCGGCCAACGCCGTGTGGTTCGCCCAGCATCCGTCCGATGTGGACTCTCTGGCCGACATCTGGGTGTCGTTGAAGCGAACCGACGTCTTCCCGATCCGCCCGGTGCGCGGACTGCTGGGCCTGCTGGGGTTCCGCGACCACCTGGTGCCTCAGTCGGGGTTGCGGCGGCTGCTGGAACGTTCGCTGGGCTCGGTGGACCTGACCGGCACGGTGGTTCCCGTCCACGTCGGTGCGACGGACGTGTTGTCCGGTGAGGAAGTCCTGCTGTCCAGCGGAAACGCGGTCGACGCCGTGCTGGCCTCGACCGCGATCCCAGCGGTGTTCCCGCCGTTGCACCTCGGTGGCCGCTACCTGGTGGACGGCGGCGCGGTGAACAACACTCCGGTGTCGCACGCCGTCGATCTCGGCGCCGATCGCGTGTGGGTGCTGCCGACCGGCTACGCGTGCGCGCTGACCTCACCGCCGCGCAGTGCGATCGGGATCGCGCTGCAGGCGTTGACGTTGCTGGTCAACCACCGGCTGGAGCTGGACGTCGAACGTTATCGGGACCAGGTCGAGCTGCGGGTGGTACCGCCGCTCTGCCCGTTGCGGGTGTCGCCCGGCGACTTCAGCAGGGCACGGGAGCTGATCGATGCCGCGTTCGCGAGCACCCGTGAGTGGCTGGCGGCGGGCTGTCCGGCCGGTGCCGTGCATCAGGTCTGCGGGTCGGCGCCCCGGAAGCCGTTCGGTTCCGGGGCGCCACCTGTCGTCGGTCAGTAGAAGCAGCCGGTCCTCGGCAGCGAGGACGGCGCCGGCGGCGTGCGGCCGTCGTAGATCGCGAGCAGGAAGTTCTGCGGGCAGTACGACGTTCCGCTGATCTTGATCGCGAAGTGCAGGTGCGGGCCGGTCGAGTTGCCGGTGTTGCCGGTCGTGCCCACGCGGTCGCCCGCCCTCACGGCGGCACCGTTCGCGACCGACCACGACAAGAAGTGGCAGTAGATGTAGTCGACGCCGCTCTTGACGATCCGCACGCCGTTGCCGCAGCCGCTGGGCTCGTTGATGCGGTAGGCGGTGCCGGTGACGGCCGCGTACGCAGGAACGTTGTTCACCGGCAGGTCGATGGCGGGATAGTCGTGGTGCGGGTCGTCGTACTCGCTGCGCGGCAGGGCGCTCTTGGCCAGCGGCAGGCTGTAGGAGCCGCCACCACCGCCGCCACCGCTCCCGCCGACCAGGGTCTGCCAGGTGTTCGGGCCGACGACGCCATCGGCGGTGAGGCCCTTCGAGCTCTGGAACGCGACCGCGGCGTTGTGGGTGCCGCCGCCGAAGTCGCCGTCCTCGGCGAGGCCGTAGCCGTAGCGGTTGAGCTGGACCTGGGCGGCCCGGACCGCGTTGCTGTTGGTGCCGCGCTGGACGCTGACGATCAGCTTCGGCCAGGTGTTCGGGCCGATCTCGCCGTCCGCGGACAGGCCGTTGGCGCTCTGGAACTGCTTGACCGCGGACTCGGTGGCCGGGCCGAACTCGCCGTCGGCGCCGATGTTGTAGCCGCGGTGGCGCAGCAGGTGCTGGGCCGTCAGCACGTTCGAGCCGGACTGGCCTTCCTTGACGTTCGGCCACGCGGGCAGGGCGGCCTGAGCGGGGCTGACGACACCTATCAGCACCCCGAACGAGATCAGGGCGGCAACGAGGATTCTCATGCCCAGCACGCTAGGAACGCACCAGCAGCGGGCGCCCTAGTCGCGAGACCAGTTGCGTGCGGTCGCGACAACCGAACTTCCGCAGCAGGTTCGAGACGTGGTACTTGACCGCGCTCACCGTGATGAACATGGCGGCTGCGATCTCCGCGTTCTCCCGCCCCTCGGCGACCAGCCGCAACGTCTCCCGTTCGCGATCGGTCAGCGACGCGGGCGGGGGAGGGGGCAGCAGCGTCGACACGAGCCGGGGCGACACCCAGCCGCCGAACCGGTGCACGTCGTGGATCGCCCGCACCATGTCGTCCAGCGGGTCGTCGGCGAGTACGAGCCCTGTCACGCCGGCTCTCACGAGGTCGTCGACGGCGTGCACGAACGGCAGCACCGCGACGGTTCGAGGACCGAGGGCGTCCGCGGCGTCGGTGACGGTCACGTCGGCGGGAGTGCCTGGGACAGCCCACGACAGGGCGGCGAGGCGCGAGGAGATCTGGTCGGCCAGCAAGGCGCTGCGCAGCGAGAGCGCGACATGGATTTTCCGCACGGTGCGAAACCGTCCGTCCAGGACCGTATTTCTCCGTATCGGCTGCGTATAACGCCTGGTCGTTGTTACCGTTCCGCCGATCTTGGGGGGAGGGCGCGTGGAGTTCCGGGTACTCGGTCCGCTCGTCGTCATGGCGGAGAACGGCGAGACGCCGTTGCGCTCGGCGAAGCAACGGATCCTGCTGGCGATGCTGCTGCGGCACGCGAACACGCCCGTCTCGTCCCAGCGGTTGATCGAGGTGCTGTGGGAGGTCCCGCCGGCATCCGCGCAGGAGAACGTCCGGCTGTACGTCTACCAGCTCAAGCGCGCGCTCGGCCTCGGCGAGCGGATCACCCGCAAACCGGCGGGGTACGAGCTCACGATCCTCGCCGGCGAACTGGACGCCGACCGGTTCGAGCAGCTGACCGAGGACGGCGAACAGGCGCTCGCGCACGGCGACCCGGCCAAGGCGGCCGACCTGCTGACCGAGGCGCTGGGCAAGTGGCGCGGACCGGCCTACCCGGACCTGCCCGGCCAGTTCGCCGCCAGACTCGACGAGACACGGCTGCGCGCGACCGAAGCGCGGGTGACCGCCGAGCTGGCGTTGGGCCGGCACGCCGAGGTCATCGGTGAGCTGGCTGAGTTGGCCGAGGCCAACCCGTACCGGGAACCCTTGCACGCCAAGCTGATGACCGCCCTGTACGGGGTGAACCGGCAGGCCGAGGCGCTGGAGGTGTTCCGCCGCACGCGTGACCGGCTGGTCGCGGACCTCGGCATCGAACCCGGCCCCGACCTGCGCGGACTGCACGAGACCATGCTGCGGGGCGAGCAGCTGGACGAACCCGTGCCGCCCAGGACCACCCGCGGCGACTGCCCGTACCGCGGCCTGATGGCCTACCAGCCGGAGCACCACCCGTGGTTCTTCGGCCGCGACCACCTGATCGAACTGGTCACCCGCCGGATCGAGCGCTATCCCGTCGTGGGCGTGTTCGGTGCGTCCGGCAGCGGGAAGTCCTCGCTGCTCAGAGCAGGTGTCGTCGGCAGGCTCCCTGCTGTGTGGCGGCTGGTGGTGATCACCCCGACCGCGCACCCGATGGCAGCGCTCACCACCGCGTTGGCGTCGATCACCGGCAAGAAGGCTGACCTGGGCGAAGACCCAGCGGCGTTCGACGTTGGCGTGCGCAACGCGCTCGCTTGTGGTCCGGACGACGTGCGAGTACTGCTCGTCGTGGATCAGCTGGAAGAGCTGTTCACCTTGTGCGCCGATGAAAGTGAGCGCTCACAGTTCCTCGCGGTGTTGCTGGACGCGGCCCAGGGACCGCATCGGCGCACACGGGTCGTGCTCGGCATCAGAGCGGACTTCCTCGCCCACGTGACACAGCACCCCGGACTGGTGACGGCGCTGGCCGACGAGGCGACCGTGCTGGTCGGGCCGCCGTCCACCGCCGACCTGCGGGACATCGTGCTGCGGCCGGCCGCGATGAGCGGTCTGTCCGTCACGGCCGACCTGCTCGCCACCATCCTCGCCGACGTGGATGCCGAGCCCGGCGCGCTGCCGTTGCTGTCGCACGCGCTCGTCGAGACATGGCAACGGTCCGGTGCGGAACTGACGCTGGCCGCGTACCGGGCCGGCGGCGGGGTGCACGGCGCGATCGCCCAGACTGCCGAGCGCGCCTACGACGAACTCGGCGAGTCCGAACAGCAGGCCATGCGCCGGGTCCTGGTGCGTCTCACCGCGTTCGGCGACGGCACCGAAGACACCCGCAGGCCGATCCGCCGTGCGGAGCTCGACGGCATCGCCGAGCCTGCCGTGATCGACGGTGTGCTCGCCCGGCTGGTCGCCGAACGGTTGATCGTGCTCGACGAGGACACCGCCGAGATCGCGCACGAAGCCCTGATCCGGGCGTGGCCGCGGTTGCAGCGCTGGCTTTCCGACGGCCGCTCGACCCTGCTGGTCCACCGCAGGCTCACGGCGGCCGCCCACACGTGGACCGAGCTCGACCAGGACGACGGCGCGCTCTACCGGGGTTCGCAGCTGATCACCGCCTCAGCCTGGGCCCAGGACCACCCCGGTGAGCTGAACGCGGCCGAGGAGTCGTTCCTGCGCGCGAGCCGGGACCGGGACGAGGCCGAGCAGGTGACGGTGAAGCGCCGCAACAGGTTGCTCACCAAGCTCGTCGCGATCATGGGCGTGCTGCTGGTGCTCGCCGCGGGCGGTGGTGGCGTCGCGTGGTGGCAGTCGCGCGAAGCCCAGCTGCGCCAACGGGTCGACCGGGCACATCAGCTCGCGTTGTCCGCGCGTGGCCTCGTCGACACGGCACCCGACCTGGCAGGGCAGCTCGCGATCTCGGCGTTCCGGCTGCACGAGGACGACGACACCCGAGGCGCGCTGCTCAGCACCGCCTCCGCACCCCGGCGCCGCGTCGACCTGAACACCGACGGCCCGCCCGTGCTGGACGTGAGCGTGTCGCACAAGGGTGACGTGATCGCGACCGCGGACCGGGACGGCAATGTCACGTTGTGGGAGCCAAAGACGCGCGAACGAACGCTGTTGTTGTCCGACCACAATGGACTGACCGACGGCGGCTACGCCCGTCAGGTCGAGTTCAGCGCGGACGACAGGTTCATCGCCTCGAACGCCACCATGCCGACGCTGGCCGGCAGTCCCGGTGACGTGGTGATCTGGGATCTCTCGACGCGCAAACCCGTGTTCTCGCAACGGTTCGCGGTGCTCACCACCGGCCTCGCATTCCACCCTGAGGGAACGTCCTTCGCGGTCGGTGTCGCGGGCGGTGACGTCGAGGTGTGGGACGTCGGCGCGAAGACCCGCCGGGTGTTGAAGGGCCACGCGCACGAGGTGAACTCGCTGGCGTTCAGCCCGGACGGCGCGCTGCTCGTCACCGCGAACGACAAGGAGCACCCGCTGGTGTGGGACGCCGGGTCCGGGGCGAAGGTCGGCGAAATCCCGTCGCTGGGGGTCGGCACCGTCGGTTTCGACGGTCCCGCGAAGATCACCACGGCGACCCTCCGCAACGGCGTGAGCTTCTGGGACGTGACCGGAAAGCTGTTGTCCGCGCTGCCGAAGCAGGGCCCGTACGCGTGGGAGGCGTCCGCGCCGGTCGGCGGCCGGATGGCGGTGGCGGACGAGGACGGCCTGATCACGATCTGGGACATCCGCACCGGCCGGCCGATCACGACCTACCGCGACCGCGGCCGCACCGAGTCCAGGTCGCTCGCGCTGGGCCGGGACGGCACGCTGCTGGTGTCCGGTGGTTTCGGCCGGACCGTCGCGGTGCGCGAGGACGCCGTGCCCGCGTTCACCGGACACGCCGGCGACGTCAACGACATCGACGTCTTCGGGGACACGGTCGCGTCCGCCGGTGACGACGGAACCGTGCGGCTGTGGGGACTCGACGGCACCGCTCTGGCCACTTTGGACGGTCATCCGGACCGGGTCGAGGCCGTGTCGTTCAGCCCGGACGGCGCGCGGCTGGCCGCGCTGACCCGCGACCACACCATCACGATCTGGGACGTGGCGCGGCGCGCGCGGCTGTCGTCGTTCTCCTACAGCGGTTTGGGCGCGTCGACCGACATCGCCTTCCAACCGGACGGGCGCGGGATCGTCGCGGCGTCGCTCGGGCGGTTCCGCTGGTCGTTGCCCGACCTCGTGCGGGGCTCGTTCTCCGGCGGCCCGTACATCGCGAGCGCAGTGGAGTTCACGCCGGACGGCAGGCTGCTGATCTCCACCGATCCGGCCGGTGGCGCGATGCTGTGGAACATGGCCACCGACAGGCTGGAACGGCGCGTCAGCACCGGTCAGGGCGACGTGCGCGACGTGGCGATCAGCCCGGACGGCACGCGGTTCGCCACGGCGGGCGCGAACCGGACGGTGAAGGTCTGGGACGTGGCCACGGGCGCCGAGCTGATGACGTTGAGCGGCCACTCCGCGCCGGTCGTGACGCTGGCGTTCAGCCCGTCCGGTGACGCGCTGGCGTCCGGGGGAGAGGACCACTCGGTCGTCGTGTGGAACCTCGGCACGCACACCGGCGCCACCCTGACCGGGCACACGGGGCCGGTGCAGGCCGTGGCGTTCACCCGCGACGACGAACTGGTGTCCGGTGCGAACGACTCGCGGATCATCCGCTGGTCTCTGTCCGTTGTGGACGCCGAGAAGCGGATCTGCGCGGAGACCTATCCGCGTTCCGAGGTGTGCGGGACGACCAGGCCCGACTCGTAGGCGATGACGACGAGCTGGGCGCGGTCGCGCGCGTACAGCTTGGTCATCGCGCGGTTGACGTGGGTCTTCGCCGTGAGCGGGCTGATCACCATGCTCGCGGCGATCTCGTCGTTCGACAGGCCTCGCGCGACCAGGACGACGGCCTCGCGCTCGCGGTTGGTGAGCTGGGCCAGGTCACTGCTGGGTTTGAGCGGCTGGCTCACGTACCGGTCGATCAGCCGGCGGGTGATCGACGGGGCGAGCAGCGCGTCGCCGCGGGCCGCGACCCGGACGGCGTGCAGGAAGTCCTCCGGCTGGACGTCCTTGACCAGGAACCCCGCCGCGCCGGCTTTCAGGGCGTGGAAGACGTACTCGTCCAGGCCGTAGTTGGTGAGGATCACGACGTGGGTTTGTGACAGGGCGGGGTCGGCGGCGATGCGCCTGGTCGCCTCGATGCCGTCGACCTCCGGCATCTGGATGTCGACCAGGGCGATGTCCGGGAGGTGTTTGCGGGCTTCTTGCAGGCCTTCCGCGCCGTTCGCGGCCTCCGCCACCACCTCGATGTCGTCCTCCGCGTCGAGCAGCGCGCGGAAACCGCTGCGGATCAGGGGCTGGTCGTCGACCAGCAGGACGCGGATCACGGCTGTGCCACGGGGAGTTCGGCCTGGACGGTGAAGCCGCCTTCGTCGCGGGGTGCGGCTTTCAGGCTGCCGCCGAGTGCGGTGACGCGTTCACGCATGCCGAGCAGTCCTACTCCGGGATCGCCGCTGGGGATTGCCGTGCCGTCGTCGTCGACGCGGATGAGCAGCGCGTCCGGCCGGTAGTCGATGCTGATCTTCGCGGTCGCGGCGGCGGCGTGCCTGGCGATGTTGGTCAACGACTCCTGCACGATCCGGTACGCGGTTCGTGCCACCGCGGCGGGGACGTCCTTGTGCTGCCCCTCGATCGTGAGCTGGGCGTCGAGGCCGGTGGCTCGTGCGCGTTGGACGAGGTCCGGGACGTCGTCGAGGCCGTGCGGTGGGTTCTTGTCGTCGTCTCTGAGCGCTTCCAGCGTCGCGCGCAGCTCTCGGGCCGCTTCTCGTCCCGCGTCGCGGATCGCCACCAGGGATTCGGGGACCTGCTCGCCGCGCTTCTGGGCCAGGTGGACCGCGACCTCGGCCTGCAGCTTGATCACCGAGATCTGGTGGGTGAGCGAGTCGTGCAGTTCGCGGGCGATGTGCAGGCGTTCCTCGTTGGCCCGCCTCCGAGCGGCTTCTTCCTTGGTGCGCTCGGCTTCGTCGGCTCGTCTTTCCGCCTGCCGCAGCGCTTCTCCGGCGGCCGCGGCGGCGATGAGCCAGGCGATCTGCAGGACGTCCCGGGTCTGCGCGAACGCCTCGACGGTCGTGAGGTCGCGCGGCGAGAGGAGCGCGGCGAGCGGGAGTGCGGCGATCATCAGCACCGAACCGACGAGCGTGACGATCCGGTGGCCCGCCCGCATCGTCGAGTAGACGGCGAACAGGAACGCGATCACCGGCACGTCGGCGCCGGTCGCCTGGTAGCCCAGCGCGAGGAGTCCCGTGGCGACCAGCACGGCTGTCGGCGCTGTTCTGCGCGCGGCCAGTGCGAGCCCGCTCGCGGCCAGGAGGAGGTAACCCGTCGTGGTGGCGGGCTGCCCGGCCAGCACGAGGCTCGCCGCCACTCCGGCGGCGATCGCCCAGTCCAGCCAGCGCCTGCTCATACGTGCACCTTAAACCGATGGTCGTACTGGTAGATCGTGCGCTGGGAGGACCTTCCGGGTACTGCCGGCGCAGTAGTCGCTGTCTGCGCTCGCACGACGACCTGCGGCGCGCGCTTGACCAAGCTTGTGCCCATGTTCCTTTCTGCATACGAAATGACGGCGGGGCGTGCGTGGTCCCTGGTGGGCGCGGTGCTCGGCTTGGTGGGTGTGGTGTTCGGCGTGCTGGCGCTGCGGCGTCTTCGGGGTGCCGTGGTAGCCGTTGCCGGTGGCTTGGCCGGGATGGTGATCGGCGCGCTGGTCGTGGTGATGGCGAAGGGCGGTCCCGGCACCGGCTACGGCATCGTCGGCGGATATCTCTCGCTCGTGGTGGGCGTGGCCGCGTTGGTGCTGGGCGTTGTGGCTATGCGAAAAGGCGTTCGGGCTGCTGCACGGCGCGCCGGGTGATGAGCCCCGCCGCACCCCGCACCACGGCGAACTCGCCGAGCGGGGACGCCGTCAGCCGCGTGTGCCGTTCCCCGCCCGCGAGCACCCTGCTGTCCATTTCGGACTGAACGGCGGCTCTGAGATGTTCGTGCAGCACGGCATAGCTGCCGCCGAGCACGACCGTCGGCACGTCGAAGAGGTTCATCAGCGTCGCCAGCCCGACCCCGAGCGCCTTGCCGGCTTCGTGCACGGACTTCTTGGCTTTGGGGTCGCCCGCTTCGAGTGCTTTGTGGAGCGAGTCGAGCCTGCGCCTGCCTGCCTCGCGCAGGATGACGTCGAGCCCCGCGTACCGCTCCACACACCCGCGGCTGCCGCAGGTGCACTTGATGCCGTCGCGTTCGATCACCACGTGCCCGAGCTCGCCCGCGAACCCGCTGGCACCCCGGTAAACCTCACCGTTGAGCACGACGCCCGCACCGATGCCGACGTCCGCGGACACGTGCACGAAGTCCTCACCCGCCAGGTGCCTGGGCCACAGGTGGGCCAGCGCGGCGAGGTTCGCCTCGTTGTCCAGCTCGACGTCCAGGTTCAGCCTGCGGCTCAGACCTCGTGCCAGTGGCGCGCCGACGAGTGCGGGCAGGTTCGGCGCCCTGACCACGACGCCGTCGTGCACGACCCCGGGAATCGCGAGCCCGGCGCCGAGCAGCGTGCGTTCGCCGGCGATCTCGCGAATCAGCGCGGCGACCCGGTCGAGCACCTCGTCCTCGGTGGCCTTGCGCATGTCGGCGGGCACGAGATGGCGGCGAATGGTCTCGCCGTCGAGCCCGAGCGTCTCGACGGCGAGGTGGCTGACGTTGATCTCCGCGCCGACCGCGACCGGTCCGTCGGGGTGGAAGCGCAGCGGCTTGGACGGCCTGCCGACGCTCGGCGACGTGGCGGGCTCCTCGAGGAGGATTCCGTTGGCCAGCAACGGCTCGGTGAGGTTGGACAGGGTCGCCTTGGTCAGGCCGGTGCGGGCCGCGAGGTCGGCCCGCGAGCCGGGGCGGTCGACCAGGGCGAGCAGGACCGTCCGCAGGTTGCCCAGGCGAACCTGGCGCAGGTGGTCGACGGTGGTCATCGCGCCCAGTATCGCTGGGTGGGCACGCCGGGTCGCGTGCTGCCTCCAACCGCGGTCGGAGGCAGCACGAACCCTGCCGGTCGCCGACCAGTCATCGGCTCAGGTACCGCTCTGCCGCTTCCCCGTACCGCGCCCGGATCTCCGGCACCGCGTCCGCCTCGTGACGAGTGCTCTCCGCCAGCGTCCACTCCGGCGGCGCCGAGTCGCCGGTGAGCGTCCAGGCCGCCTGCCGAGCAGCGCCGTCCGCCACGTACTCACCCGGTGCGGGAACCGTCACGGGCACGCCGAACACCACGGGCGCGATCTCCCGCACCGCCGGAGACGCCGCCGCCCCGCCCACGAGCCGCACACCGCTGACGTCCGCACCCTGCGCGGCGAGTGCGTCCAGCCCGACGGCGAGACCGCACAACATGCCCTCCACAGCGGCACGGGCGATGTTCGCCGGGGTTGCGTTGGTCAGCGTCAGGCCGTGCAGTGCTCCCGTCGCATCCGGCAGGTTCGGCGTCCGTTCGCCCTCGAAGTAAGGCACCAGGACGACACCTTCGGCTCCGGGCTTGGCGGACAGCGCCAGCGCGCTCAGCCGCGCCAGGTCCACGCCCAGCATGCGGGCGGTGGCGTCCAGCACGCGGGCGGCGTTCAAGGTGCACGCCAGCGGCAGGTAGCGGCCCGTGGCGTCGGCGAACCCCGCCACGATGCCGGACGCATCCGCCGCGCGCACGTCACTGGTCGCCGTGACGACGCCGGAAGTGCCCAGTGACACCACGACGCCGCCGCCCACGCCGAGCATCGCCGCCGCGTTGTCGCCGGCTCCCGCGCCGAGCCGCACCGGGCCGGAAACGGACTCCGACGGGCCGAGCACGCGCGGCAGCACCACGTCGGACCGGCCCAGGCCGAGCGAGACCAGGTCCGGCACGTACTCGCCTGCCACCGAGTCGAAGTAGCCGGTGCCGGACGCGTCCGAGCGGTCGGTGACCAGGTCGGCCAGGTCACCAGTGCCGCGCAGCCGCCACGTCAGCCAGTCGTGCGGCAGGCAGACGGCGGCGGTGCGCTTGGCGTTGGCCGGTTCGTGCTGGGCGAGCCAGCGCAGCTTGGTGATCGTGAACGACGCGACCGGCACCAGGCCGATGCGCGACGCCCACGACGAAGCGCCCAGCTCGTCGGTGAGGGCGGCCGCCGCGGCCGCGGACCTGGTGTCGTTCCACAGCAACGCCTCCCGCACGACGTCGCCGTCCTCGTCGAGGCACACCATGCCGTGCTGCTGGCCCGCCACGCTGAGCGCCGCGACGTCGTCGAGCCCGCCGGCGTCGGACAACGCGGACTGCAGCGCGGTCCACCAGTGCGACGGGTGCACCTCGGTGCCGTCCGGGTGAGCCGCGCGGCCCTCCCGGACGAGCTTGCCGGTCTCCGCCTCGCGCACCACGACCTTGCACGACTGCGTCGAGGAGTCGACGCCCGCGACGAGCGTCATGTCAGCGCGCTCCGGCGAGGTGCTCGAGCGCGAGCTGGTTCAGGCGCACGAAACCGTAGCCGCGTTCGCCGGCCTTGTCCGGGTCGAAGCTGTCGTCGTTGATCAGGTCCTCGTAGGACTCGCCGGCACCGAGCGTCGGCTTGCCCAGGTCGGCGACACCGGCGATGGCCAGCGCCTCCTGCACCTCGGGGTCGGCCCGGAACGCCTTCGCGCGGTCGCGCAGCAGCAGGTAGGTGGCCATGTTCGCGCGAGCCGAGTCCCAGACGCCGGTGATGTCCTCGGTCCGCGACGGCTTGTAGTCGAAGTGCCGCGGCCCGTCGTAGCCCGCGGTCTCCAGCAGGTCGACCAGCGCGAACGCGTTCATCAGGTCGCCGTGCCCGAACACCAGGTCCTGGTCGTACTTGATGCTGCGCTGCCCGTTGAGGTCGATGTGGAAGAGCTTGTCGTGCCACAACGCCTGCGCGATGCCGTGCACGAAGTTCAGCCCGGCCATCTGCTCGTGCCCGACCTCGGGGTTGAGCCCGACCAGGTCGGGGCGGTCCAGCGTCGTGATGAACGCCAGCGCGTGCCCGACCGTGGGCAGCAGAATGTCGCCGCGCGGCTCGTTCGGCTTCGGCTCGAGGGCGAACCGCAGGTCGTAGCCCCGGTCCGTGACGAACTGGGTCAGCAGGTTCATGGCCTCGCGGTACCGGTCGAGCGCCGCGCGGACGTCCTTCGCCGTGTCGTACTCCGAGCCCTCGCGCCCGCCCCACAGCACGTAGGTCTGCGCGCCGAGCTCAGCCGCCAGCTCGATGTTGCGCAGCACCTTCTTCAACGCGAACCGCCGCACCCCGCGGTCGTTGCTGGTGAAGCCGCCGTCCTTGAACACCGGGTGGCTGAACAGGTTCGTCGTGACCATCGGGATGACGAGCCCGGTCTCCTGCAGCGCGCCCTGGAGCCGGCCGATCTGCTTCTCGCGCTCGGTGGCCGCGAACCCGAACAGGTCGTCGTCGTGGAACGACAACCCGTACGCACCCAGCTCGGCCAGCCGGTGCACCGCCTCGACGACGTCCAGCTCAGGCCGCGTGGCCTCGCCGAACGGGTCGCGACCCTGCCAGCCCACGGTCCAGAGACCGAAGGAGAACTTGTCCGCCGGAGTGGGCGCGCTCATCATCCACCTCATTCGTTCAATGCTTGAACTTAATGCGGACAGTACGACGCCCGGCCCGTGATCGCAATCGGTCAGGCGTGGTTCCGCGCGGCGACCGCCTCGACCGCGGGAGCGAGCGCCGCGGCGATGGCGCGGTACCCGGCGCCGGACGGGTGGAAGCGGTCCGGCGCGAAGAGCGACGGATCGGCGGCGAACTGCGGTGAGACGACCTGCTCGACGTGTGCGACCACGCCGCCCGCCCGGATGACGGCCTGCTGCTGCGCCAGGGCGTAGTCGCGGCTGACCGTCGACACGATGTCGCGCAGCGCGGGCGGCACGTGCGCGACGACGCTCAGGTCCGGCGCCGTGGCGACGACGACTCCGGCACCCGCGCGGCGCAGGTCCGCGACCGCGTCGTGCAGCTGCTGCGCGCCGATGTGCGCGGGGACGAACCGAGTCAGGTCGTTCGCGCCGATCACGATCACGGCGACGTCCACCCCGCTCGCCACCGCGGCCCGCACCTGCGTGCTCAGTCCGGACGAGCGGGCACCGGGTACGGCGTGCACCCTCAGGTCGACCTCGTGGCCGGCCGCACGCAGGCGCGCGGCGAGCAGCGGGCCGAGGGTGTCCTCACGACGTGTGCTGCCGACGCCCGCCGCGATGGAGTCACCGAGCAAACGCAGACGCATGCCCGTAAAACGGCGAGCGTCGTGGCGGTGTTCCGGGTGAGACTGTGACGGTGGACGAGCTGCTGGGGTGGTGCGTGGTCGCGAACGTGGCCGCCACCGATCTGAAGCACTTCTCGCAGGGCACGAAAATGTGGGTGCTGCCGCCGCAGTGGGGTGACGGCGGGCAGGACGTCATCGTGGTCGGCCGGCACCGCGGCAGCCCGGGGCCGGTGTCCCAGATGGTCGTGCCGCGCGTGCACCTGACGAACTTCCGGGTGCGCGGGATCTACCAGCCGACCGTGCACCGCCAGCTCACCAAGGAGTTTCAACGGCGGGTGCCGAGCCAGTGGGAGTCGCGGGAGGAAGCGGAGAAGGTCGTCGAGTGGTGGGCTCACGAGGCGACCATCTACGCGGGAGTGCGCCGACCGCTGAAGCGCGCCGACTTCTACTACCGGCTCGCGGACGTGCTGCCGGGACGCGTTCTCCAGCAGTGGGCCGTCCAGGACGTCATGAACCCCAAGCTCTCGTTCGAACTCGGTGAGGTGTTCCGCGACCAGCAGGAGGTGGACGCGGTCCACGAGCTGCGCGAACTCCTGGACACCATCGAGACCGCCGGTGTGGCCAACTGGCTGAACAACGAGCTGTGGCCGGTGGTCGGGGCGGTCGCGGACAAGATCCAGGCGCTCCTGAGCCGCGCCCACTAGACCAGCTTCCAGGCGCCCTCCAGCGTGTGCCGGATGATCTGCTCCATCTCGTCGAAGTGGGACTGGTCGCAGATCAGCGGTGGGGAGAGCTGGATGACCGGCTCGGCGCGGTCGTCGGCACGGCAGTACAGACCGCTGTCGAACAGGGTCGTGGACACGTGTCCCTTGAGGATGCGTTCGGACTCCTCCGCGGTGAAGGTCGTCCTGGTCGCCTTGTCCTTGACCAGTTCGATGCCGTAGAAGAAGCCCGCGCCGCGGACGTCGCCGACGATCGGCAGGTCGAGCAGCTTGTCCAAAGTGGACTTGAAAGCGTCCTGTTCGGACAGCACGTGGCCGTAGAGGTCGTCCCGTTCGATCAGGTCGAGGTTGGCGAGCGCCACCGCGCACGACACCGGATGTCCGCCGTAGGTGGAGCCGTGCATGAACACCGTGCCGTCCTTGCGGAACGGTTCCATCAGCCGCTCGTCGATCAGAACGGCGCCGAGCGGTGCGTAGCCGGAGGTGAGCCCCTTGGCGGTGGTGATCATGTCGGGCTGGTACCCGTAGCGCTGGGCGCCGAACGTGTGCCCGAGGCGGCCGATCGCGCAGACCACCTCGTCGGACACCAGCAGCACGTCGTGCCGGTCGCAGATCTCGCGCACCCGCTGGAAGTAACCGGGGGGCGGAGGGAAGCAGCCGCCGGTGTTCTGCACCGGTTCGAGGAACACGGCGGCCACGGTGTCCGCGCCCTCGAACAGGATGGCCTGCTCGATCTGGTCCGCGGCCCACCTGCCGAACGCCTCGTAGTCGCCGGCGTGCTCGGGCGCGCGGTAGAAGTTGGTGTTGGGGACCCGGATCGTGCTGGGCACGAGCGGTTCGAAGTCCTTCTTCAGGCCGGGCAGGCCGGTGATCGACAGGGCGCCCTGCGAGGTGCCGTGGTAGGCGAGCGACCGGCTGACGACCTTGTGCTTGGTCGGCTTGCCGGTGAGCT
Source organism: Lentzea alba (assembly GCF_011067745.1). GTDB lineage: Bacteria > Actinomycetota > Actinomycetes > Mycobacteriales > Pseudonocardiaceae > Lentzea > Lentzea alba. Next base: position 97,410 of record NZ_JAAMPJ010000021.1, on the reverse strand, counting down.
TGAAGTACTGCTTCGCGAGCTTCCACGCCGTTTCGACCGACTCGCCGCCGCTGACGGTGAAGAAGACCCGGTTGAGCGCGCCCGGCGCCTCCGCGACCAGTCGTTCGGCCAGCTCGATCGCCCTGGGATGGGCGGCCGACCACAGCGGGAAGTAGGCGAGCTCCCGCGTCTGCCGCGCGGCGGCCTCGGCGAGCTCCTCGCGTCCGTGGCCCACCTGCACGGTGAACAGACCGGCGAGCCCGTCGAGGTACCGCCTGCCGTCGGTGTCCCAGACGTACACGCCCTCGCCGCGCTCGATGACCGGCACGGCGTGGTCGTCGTCGGCGGCGGAGTGACGAGTGAAGTGCAACCAGAGATTGTCAAGCGGCATGCCACGTTTATCGCACATGGCGAGCGCGATTACAAGGGAATCAGTAGCTCAAGTGGTAAAGAGCAACGAAATCCGCAGTCAGCGGGTGCCCCACTGGTAGGACTGCTTGCGCAGGGACAGGTAGACGAGCACCTCGGTGTCGGCCACGCCCGGAAGCGTGCGCACGCGACGGGAGATCAGATCGAGCAGGGCGGCGTCGTCCTCGCACACGACCTCGCACAGCACGTCGAACCGACCGGCGCAGATCACGACGTACGCGACCTCGTCGATCTCGGCGAGTGCGTCGGCCACCGGCTCGATGGGGCCCTGCACGTTGACCGCGACGAGCGCCTGCCGGAACAATCCGACCTGCAGTGGGTCGGTGACCGCGACGATCTGGATGACGCCGGCGTCCGACAGGCGTTGCACCCGCTGGCGCACGGCGGCCTCGGACAGCCCCACTGCCTTGCCGATCGTCGCGTACGCCCGCCGGCCGTCCTGCTGGAGCTGCTCGATGATCGCCTTCGACACGTCGTCGATGATCAGCTGGTTGCGGTCGTCCGCAGGGCTCGTCCTCTTCACGGGCACAGTATGACCACGCGCGATCACTGGTCGCACCATCGCAATACGTCTGCGGTTCCGGTAGCTTGAGCGCATCTTGGCCACTAAATCCGTTGCCAACTCGCTCGATTACCGAGGAGAAGTACCGTGACCGACAGGCTGGAACTACGCAACTTCGTCGGCGGCGAGCACACCGGCACGGTCGAGGGCAGGCGCGCGGACCTGATCGACCCCGCCAGCGGTGAGACGTTCGGCAGCGCCCCGGTCTCCGGCGCCGAGGACGTCGACCACGCCTGCCGGACCGCCGCCGCGGCGTTCGAGACGTGGCGGGACGTGCCGCCGGCCGGGCGGCAACGGGCGCTGCTGGCGTTCGCCGACCTGGTGGAGGAACACGCCGACGACCTGGTGCGGGCCGAGAGCCGCAACACCGGCAAGCCGCTCGGGCTGGCCGCGAGCGAGGAACTGCCGGCCGCGGTGGACCACCTCCGGTTCTTCGCCGGTGCCGCCCGCGTGCTCGAGGGCAAGGCCGCCGCCGAGTACCTGCCCGGTCACACGAGCTTCGTCCGGCGCGAGCCGATCGGCGTCGTCGGTCAGGTCACGCCGTGGAACTACCCGCTGCTGATGGCGGTCTGGAAGATCGCTCCCGCACTCGCGGCGGGCAACACGATCGTGCTCAAGCCGTCCGACACGACCCCGGTGACCACGCTGCGGCTGGCCGAGCTCGCGGCCGAGGTCCTGCCGGCCGGGGTGTTCAACGTCGTGTGCGGCGGCCCGGAGACCGGGCGTGCGCTGGTCGAGCACGAGATCCCGCAGCTCGTGGCGATCACCGGCTCGGTGCGCGCGGGCAGTGCCGTGGCGTCCTCGGCCGCCCGCGACCTCAAGCGCGTGCACCTGGAACTGGGCGGCAAGGCGCCGGTCGTGGTCTTCGACGACGCCGATGTCGAGGCCGCTGCCGCCGGGATCGCCACGGCGGGGTATTTCAACGCGGGCCAGGACTGCACGGCCGCCACCCGTGTGCTCGTCGGACCGCGCGTCCACGACGACTTCGTGGCCGCACTCACCGAACAGGCCAAACGCACGACCACCACGTACGAGAAGGGCGCCGAGGACCCCGACGCGCTAGTTCCACCGGTGAACAACGCCAGGCAACTCGCCCACGTCACCGGGTTCCTCGACCGCGTCCCGGGCCACGCCGAGATCACCGCGGGCGGCCGCCGCCAGGGTGACCGGGGCTTCTTCGTCGAACCGACCGTCGTCGCGGGACTGCGGCAGGACGACGAGATGGTGCAGCGGGAGATCTTCGGTCCGGTGATCACCGTGCAGCGGTTCACCGGCGAGGACCAAGCGGTCACCTGGGCCAACGGCGTGGACTACGGCCTCGCGTCCAGCGTGTGGACCCGCGACTTCGGGACCGCGATGCGGATGAGCAAGCGGCTGGACTTCGGGTGCGTGTGGATCAACGCGCACATTCCGCTCGTGGCCGAGATGCCGCACGGAGGCTTCAAGAAGTCCGGCTACGGCAAGGACCTTTCGCTGTACGGGTTCGAGGAGTACACCCGAGTCAAGCACGTCATGGCCAACATCGAGTCCTGAGAGGACAGACGCCGTGAGCCGCTACGGCGCCCAGTTCGGGGCGCCAGCTGCTCGACTCGATCCGCCGGATCTGCCTGGAACTACCGGTCGTCGATGTCGGCGCTGTCCGCGATCGCCCGCCGCCCCCACTCTCGAACCGTCCCCATGAGTGATGAGGGGAGCTTTCATAAACCTCAGGTTTATGAAAGCTCCCCTCATCAAGGTTCAGCGGGCGAGGGTTTCGGCGGCCCGATGCGCCACTGCGCCGTCGACGACGGTGAGCGCGATCGGGGCTTCGGCCAGCTCGTCGGGATCGGCCCGCAGCGGGTCGACGGTGAACGCGGTGAGGTCGGCACGTCCGCCGACCGCGATCCGGCCGCCACCGGGTTCGCCCGCGGCCAGGGCGGCGTGGGAGGTGTAGCCCTCCAGGGCCATCCGGGCGGTCAGCCCCTGCGTCGGCCCCACGGGTGGCACGTCCGGTTCGAGGGCCGGGCGGCGCAGGATCGCCTCCGCGAGGCCATGACGTGCGTCGAACGGCGCGACCGGCCAGTCCGAGCCGAGCACGACCGGCACGCCGGCGTCACGCAGGTCGCGGCAGCGCCAGGCGCGGTCCGCCCGCCTCGTTCCCAGGCGCACCGACCAGTTGTCGGTGTGGTCGGCCTTCGTGAAGTGGCTGCAGTGCGTGGGTTGCATGCTCGCCACCACGCCCTGCCGGAGGAACCGGCCGATCAGCGTGCCCGGCAACGTCTCGACGTGCTCGACGCGGTGAGGAGTGAAAGCTGACTGCTCGATCCCGTCGAGCGCGTCCAGGACGTGCCGCACCGCGGCGTCGCCGATGGCGTGGGTCGCGGTCGGGACGCCCGCCCCGGCGAGCTTGCGCAGGGCCGCGGTGTAGTCGTGGACGTCGGGCCACAGCGCGGACGTCGACTCTCCCAGCGCGTCCGGCGCCTCCAGCCAGGCGGTGCCGTTGTCGATCGTCCCGTCGAGCATGAACTTGACCGCGCCGACCTGCCAGCGGCGCCCGCCGCGGCCTTGCAACGCCACCAGCTCGGCGATGCCGTCGGAGTCCACGCCGGGGTCGCACCAGGGGGCGAACCGCAACCGCAGCGGCAGGTCGCCGAGTTCCTCCGCGGCGGCGAGGACGTCCTGGCTGTCGCCGAGCAGGTCCATGACGTGGCCACCGGTGAGCCCGGTGGCGGCCATCTCGGCCAGCAGCCCGTGCAGCCTGGCCGCACGGGCCGCGACCGGCTCCACCGGGGCGTGGCGGAGCACGAGCTCCATGGCCGCCGACTCGTGCAGCAGCCCGGTCGGGCGCCCGTCCGCGTCGCAGACCACGGTCGAACGCTGGTCGAACTCCCTGGGCCCGGCCACGCCCGCGATGCGCAGCGCGGCCGGGGTCACGAGCGCCGAGTGCGCGTCGAAGAGCCGGACGAACGCCGGCCTGCCACCCACCGCGTCCTCGATCAGGGCGCTGGTGAGAGGTCTGCCGCCGAACACGTTCGGGTCGAGGCCCCAAGCCTGCACCCAGGCGTCGGGGGCGCGGGTGCCGGCGGCCTCGGCGAGCCGCCGGTGGACCTCCTCCGGTGCCCGCACGCCGGACAGGTCGACGTCGGCGGTCAGCTCCAGTCCGGACACCGGGTGGAAGTGACCGTCGACCAGGCCTGGTGTCAGCACGGCCCGGCCGAGATCGACGACCTCGGTGCCCGGACCGCGCCAGTCCCGCACGTCCCGCCTGGTGCCGACCGCGCGGATCACCCCGCCGGTCACGGCGACCGCCTCCACCGGACGGTCACCGCCAGCCAACGTGTGCACGGTGTCGGCGCACAGGACGAGGTCCGCGTTCACGCGGCGACCTCCTGTGCGGCCGCGGGTTCCGCACCCTCACCGACACGCGCGTACGTCTCCGGTCGCTGGTTGCGCAGCCAGACGGCGAGCACAGCACCCACCAGCAGGGTCGCCGGGACGATTCCGACCAGCACGACGTTGACGCTCGCCGGTGCGTTGGTGAGCAACCCGACGTTGCTGATCAGGACGTACGTCGCCACGGCCAGCAGCACAGCGGACACGACCGCCGCGGTCAACGCCGCCGGCGTGCTCGCCGCCTTGTTGCGCCGCGTGAAGTACACCGCGCACGAGAAGGCGGTGAGCGCCTGCAACACCACGATGCCGACGACACCGGGCGTGTTGACCCACAGCAGGAGGCCGGTGACCGGGTCGGCGCCGGCGACCGCGAACCCGATGATCACGACGACCGCGAGGATCGTCTGCACGACGCTCGCCCGGTACGGCGACCCGAACCGCGGGTGGACCCGGCCGATCCAGGCGGGCAGCACCCCGTCCTGGGCGAGGGAGTGGGTGTAGCGGGTGATGGCGTTGTGGAACGCGATCTGCGAGGCGTAGACGCTGGAGATCACGAGCAGGCGCATCAGCGTGGCCGCCCACGGTCCGACGTAGGTCTCGGTGGCCGCGAAGAACAGTCCGGGGATGTTGGCACTGGCCGCGCCGACGACCTGGTCGCTGCCGAACCCGATCACCACCGACCAGAGGACGAAGCAGTAGAACAGCGCCATGAACCCGACGGCGAAGTAGGTGGCACGGGGGATGGTGCGTTCCGGGTCGCGGGCTTCCCGGCGGTAGAGGGCGGTGGACTCGAAGCCCATGAACGCGGCGAACGCGAAGGCGAGCACGCCGCCCATGCCGGGCGTGAACGCCGCGGCCGGAGCGAAGGACGCACCGTCCACACCGGACGCACCGCCACGCGTGAGGATGCCGATCGCCATCAGCAGCAGGATTCCCGACTCCAGGATCAACAGGACGCCGAGCACCTTCGCGCCGACGTCGATGCCCAGCCAGGCGATCACCAACACCAGGCCGAGGGCCACGAGCGCGATCACCGGCCACGGCACGGTCACCCCGAAGAGGTCGGTCAGCGTCGCCCGCGTCTGCGCGGCGAACAGGCCGTAGACCCCGATCTGCAAGGTGTTGTAGGAGACCAACGCCAGCAGCGCGGCCGCGAGCCCCCAGCCGCGGCCGAGTCCTTTCGCGATGTAGGCGTAGAACGCGCCGCCGCCGCTGACGTACCTGGTCATGCGGGTGAACGCGATCGCGAAGATGATCAGCACCGCACCCGCGGCCAGGTAGGCGACCGGGGCGCCGACGCCACCGATCATGAGTCCCAGCGGGGCGACGCCGGCCATGACGGTCAGCGGAGCGGCGGCCGCGACGACCATGAAGACGAGGCCGCCGGTGCCGAGGACACCGCGTTTGAGCTGTCGTTCCGGCACGGGGGCGCTGTGGTCGGCCGGTGATGAGAGTCGGGTCATGGCGCGCCCTTTCCGGGGGTGTCTGCGGTCGCTCGGGGCTGTGCGATTGCCGAATCATTGGCCAGCGGACCCTTTGAGTCAAGGTTTTCGTAGTGAAACAGGCGCTTCGACACGCAAACGGTAGATGCATCGTGCATCTGCAACGGAAATAGTTGTCGGCTCAAATCGCTGTCGTGCGAGCGTTCGCGTGTCTACACTCCACGATCAACATCACTGAGCGAGCGACGAGAGGAGACCGGCCATGCGCACCGCAGCCGTCCTCCCGTCCCGTTTCGACGTGATCCTCGTGTCTTCGCACCCCGGCTGCCCGCTGCGCGCCGGGCACCGGAGTGTCTGACGAGCCTCCAGTCGGAGAGCTCGTCGGCTCATCGCGCTGACCTGTAGTCCTTTCGCACCCGAAAAGGCACTGAGCCATGCGCACGATCACCCTGAACGCCGTCCGCAACCTGGGCATCCTCGCCCACGTCGACGCCGGCAAGACCACGCTCACCGAACGCGTCCTGTTCGCCACCGGCACCACCTACAAGCGCGGCGAGGTGCACGACGGCACGACCGTCACGGACTTCGACCCGCAGGAGCGCGACCGCGGCATCACGATCTTCTCCGCGGCCGTCAGCTGCACGTGGGACGGGCACCGGATCAACCTCATCGACACGCCTGGGCACGTCGACTTCTCCGACGAGGTCGAACGGGCGCTGCGCGTGCTGGACGGGGCTGTCGCGGTGTTCGACGGGGTCGTGGGCGTCGAACCGCAGAGCGAGTCGGTGTGGCGGCAGGCCGACCGCCACGGCGTGCCGCGGATCGCGTTCGTCAACAAGCTCGACCGGGCGGGCGCGGACCTCGACACCGCGGTGGAGTCCATCCGGACGCGGCTGAACACCGTTCCGTTGGTGGTGCAGCTGCCGATCGGCGCCGAGGACGGGTTCGTCGGCGTCGTCGACCTGGTCCGCATGCGTGCGCTGACCTGGGAAGACTCGTTGGAGGAAGGTCCGGTACCGGAAACGCTGATGGCAGAGGCACAACGACGTCGTCGCCTCCTGGAGGAGACGGTGGCGGAGCTGCACCCGGAAGCGATCGAGGAGTTCTTCGCTGGAGGTTTGTCCGATGAGACGTTGCGGAAGGCACTGCGGGAACTGACCCGGCAGGGCGCCGGAACGGTCGTGCTGTGCGGCTCGGCGTACCGGAACCGGGGCGTCGAACCGTTGCTGGACGCGGTGATCGCGTACCTGCCGTCCCCTGTGGACGTTCCGCCGGTGCGCGGCGTCGACGGCGAGGAACGGCGGCCGGATCCGGACGCGCCGTTCGCGGCGTTGGTGTTCAAGGTGAACGCCACCGCCAACGGGCGGTTGACGTACGTTCGCGTGTACTCCGGGACCCTCCACAAAGGAGAGACGGTCAGTGTGGAGGGACGGGCCGAGCGCATCGGCCGGATCCTGCGCGTCCAGGCCGATCGGCACACGCCGGTCGACCAGGCCACCGCGGGCGACATCGTGGCACTGGTGGGGCTGAAGTCGGCACGCACGGGGACAACTCTTTGCGCGCCAACGGCTCCGCTGCTGCTGGAACCACCGGTGTCGGCTGATCCCGTCGTGTCGGTGGCGGTGGAAACGAAGACCAGCGCGGACAACGCCCGGCTCACCGACGCGTTGGCGCACCTGGTCGACGAGGACCCGTCGCTGCAGGTCAAGACCGACCCCGAGACCGGGCAGACGGTGTTGTCCGGCCTCGGTGAGCTGCACCTGGAGGTCGCGGTGGAGAAGGCGCGCACGAACCACCGCGTCGAGATCACCATGGGACGGCCTCGCGTCTCCTACCGCGAAACCCTCGCGGCGGGCGTCACGGGGTTCGTCTACCGGCACGTGAAGCAGGACGGAGGTTCCGGACAGTTCGCGCACGTCGTCATCAGCACCGAACCGCTGGAGACCGGGTTCGAGTTCCGCTCGGCGGTCACCGGCGGGCGGGTGCCGCAGGAGTTCGTCCGCGCGGTCGAACAGGGCTGCCGGGACGCGCTGGCCGAGGGACCGCTCGGCCACCCGGTGACCGGGCTGCGGGTGACGCTCACCGACGGGTCCACGCACGTCAAGGACTCCTCGGAGATGGCGTTCCGCACGGCCGGGCGGCTGGGCCTGCGCGAGGCCCTGAAGGCGGGCGCGATGACGTTGCTCGAACCGATCGCCGAGGTCACGGTCACCGTGCCGGACGACTACCTCGGTGGTGTGCTCGGTGACCTGGCCGCGCGCCGGGGCCGGATCCTCGGTTCCGCCGCCCGGACGGGCACGACCGTGGTGACGGCGAGCGTGCCGCTGGCGGAGATGTTCGGGTACGTGACGAGGTTGCGCAGCCGGACGCAAGGCCGCGGCTCGTTCACCAGCCGTCCCACCGGTTACGCGCCGGCATAGGTGAACGCAGGGCCGCCGTGGTGCACGGCGGCCCTGTGCCATGATCGGCAGGGTGGATCCCCTGCGCGTCATGTCGTTCAACCTGCGCTACGCCTCGAACACCGAGCCGAACTCGTGGGCGGCGAGGCGCCCGGTCATGGCCCAGCTCCTGCTCAACGAGCGCCCAACCTTGTTAGGCACGCAGGAAGGCCTTTTCGGGCAACTGCTCGACATCGCGCACGACCTGCCGGACCGCTACGACTGGATCGGCCTCGGCCGCGCGGGTGGCAGCCACGACGAGTTCATGACGATCTTCTTCGACACGCTCCGGCTGGAGCCGCTCGAGTTCGACCACCACTGGCTGTCCGCCACCCCGAACGTCGTGGGTTCGAGGTCCTGGGGCAACCAGGTGATCCGCATGGTCACCTGGGTCCGGTTCGCGGATCGCCTGACGGGCAGGCAGTTCGTGGCCGTCAACACCCACTTCGACCACGAGTCGGAGAACTCCCGGCTGCGCAGCGCCGAGTTCGTCCGCGACCGGATCAACGCGATGACGCTGCCGGTCGTGCTCACCGGCGACTTCAACGCCCCGGCCGCCTCGCCCACCTACTGCACCCTGACCAACGGCCTGACCGACACGTGGCTGGCCGGGCCGCGGATCACGCCCGCCTACGGGACGTTCCACGGCTACGGCCCGCTCGTGCCGGACGGCCCGCGCATCGACTGGATCCTCACCCGCGGCGCCACGATCCAGGCCGCCGCGATCAACACCTATCGGCAGGACGGCCAGTGGCCGTCCGACCACCTGCCGGTCCAGGCGTCGATCACCTTCTAGGCGCCCACTCGGGCGGCAGTTCGTGCGAACAGGTGGGGGCGCCGGCGGCACGTGCACGCCTGAGGTCCAGGTAGGGCCCGGCGATCTGGTCTCGCGGCACCGGTCCGAGCGCGGTGATGGCGTCGCCCGCGGCCAGCACCTGGCGCCGCATGCGTTCGTGGTCGACGGCCTCGGCGCCGAACGCGGGTGCCCAGAGCGTCCACGGTCCGGAGATCATCGCCATCGTCGGCACCAGGTGCGAGTGGAAGTGCGTGCCGATGCCGCCGAACGAGCACTGCGGTGGCACGCGGCCGGGCACTGGCACATCGCTGCCGGGCAACACAAAGGTGCGATCCACCGCACGTCCGGCCAACGCCGTTGAGGCGGCCTGGGAGAGCACCGGACTGCCGGCGAACCAGCCCGACAGCTCGGCGGCACCCGTCGGCTGCAGGGATCCGGCGCTGGGCAGGAACTCCCGCGTGCCGAGGTGTTCCAGGACGAACGCGAACGCCACGGAACCCCGGTCGTACTCGCCGTCGAGCGCGCGGGCGCGGAACTCGCTGCCCTCCGCCGGTCGGTGCAGGTGGCCGGTCGCGAAGACGAACTCCAGCGTTCTGGGCCGGCACCGCAGCGGCTGGCGGGCGAAGTGCTCGGCCAGCGCGAGGAGTCCGACCGTGCCGTTCTCCTGCACCCACCCCACACCGTCGGTGTTGGTGTCGATGACGATCCGTTCGCTGCTCAACCCCGGCAGAGTGGCGATCAACGAACGTGTCGATGCCGGGAAACGCCCTGCCAGCACGCCGATCGTCGTGCGTTCGCCGATCTGCAGCTTCAAGGCCGCGTCGGCGCCGACGAACACGCCGGGCACGCGGTAGTGCGTGCCCAGATGTGGATCCCAGTAGCCGCGCATCTGCTCGTGCGGGAACGGGAAGGCGACGATCAGCCCCGCGGCTCCGGCGATGCCCGCGTCGACCATGTCCTGGTTGAGCACGGGTTCGGCGAAGTAGCCGCGGTCGACGGCGGGGAAGTCGCGCAGCACGACCTTGCCGCGGGCGTTGGCGGCGGTGATCGGCGTGCCGGCGGGGAGCTTGACCAGTTCGCCGGAACGCAGGCCTGGGGCGGAGTAGGGTATCGGGGCGGCGACCGGCACGACACCGTGGGAGATCAGCAAGCCGGGGCCGGGCTGCCAGCGCACGATGGGGAAGCGTTCGGAGCGCACGGACATGCCGGAGAGGTGCTGCACCCGGTGTTCCAGCCAGGAGATCAGCCGGTGGTGCGCCGGGCTGCCGGTGGCTCGCACGCCGAAACCGGCCACCTGGGCGTTGAGGTCGCGGAGTGTGGAGACGGAGGCGAACGTCCGGTCGTCGACGGTGGGGGAGCAGTCCGGTGACGCGGTGGCCGGACTGGTCAGCTGGGCGGCGAAAACCGTTACGGCAGCTATGGATCCAAGCCATCTGGCAGGGCGCACGAGGCACACTGTGACCCTCGTGAGGGGGCCTCACAATCCGCTGTCCAGGTAGTTCGCGTCAACGGTGAACGCGAATGGTTCAGACCATTATCCGCTACGGTCCGCCAGATGCGCTTGAATTCGACGCTCGGCCGCGTCGCGGTGATCGCGTACGCGCTGATGTTCACCCTCGGCTCGACGACCGCCGCGAACGCCTCGCGCGGCAGCGAGTGCGGGACTCCGTCCATCGACCGGTTGCAGCAGTGGATCGCCAGTGGCGAAGGTGTCACCGAGCCCGCGACCGGCAGCATCCTCGTGCCGACGAACAGGCACGACTACATGGCGAAGATCAAGTTTCTCGCCGACGACTGGGCCGTCATGGTCGTGTGGCTGGGCAACAAGTTCGAGGCCCAGGCCGACCTCAGCAAGTCGCGCGGCTTCTGGATGACCTACCGCGCCACCAGCGACCTGTACGTCCAGCTGCGGCCCGCGTCGCACTGGAGCGGCGGCGACAAGTGGGTCACGAAGATCCCGTCCACGCGCGGCAAGCTGGTGCGGAAGTTCTTCAGCTTCAACCCTGACAAGTGGACGACTTTGCCCGAACTGGGCAAGCCCGCCTACCCGCTCGCGGAGGCGCTCGACGACGCCCGTGGCCTGGTGTTCGTCGGCAAGACGAAGAACGACCTGGAGTTCCGGGGGCTGAAGATCGACGGCTATCGGCCACTTTGCGTTCACTGAAAACAGGTTAGGGTCCCGGGACGTGAGAGCGCTCGCGATCTTGCTGGTCACTGTCCTCACCGCCGCGCTGGCGACTCCCGCGTGCGCGGCGGTGAGAGACGACACCCGGTACGTCGACCCGTTGATCGGCTCGGCGGGCGGCGGCAACACCTATCCGGGTGCGGTGCGGCCGTTCGGGATGATCTCGTGGAGCCCGACGTCGACCCGAGGCGACCAGACGAACACGGGTGCCGCCAACGGATACGCCTACGACGCCACGCGGGTGCGCGGCTTCAGCCTCACCCACGTCAACGGCGCGGGCTGCCATCCCGGCGCGGCGGGCGATGTGCCGATCATGCCGCACGTCGGCGCGATCACCACCTCACCGACCTCGGACACCAAGGACCAGGTCTACGCCAGCGACTTCGCGCACGCCGACGAGATCGCCGAGCCGGGCCGGTACCGGGTGGGCCTGAAGTCCGGCGCGAAAGCGGACCTGTCCGTGACGACCCGTGCGGGCATCGGCGAGTTCACCTACCCGGCGGAGAACACGGGATCGCTGCTGTTCCGGGCCTCGAACTCGCTCAACGGCAGCGAGGACGCCGAGATCACGATCGACCCGGCCGGCAACTCCGTCTCCGGCTCGGTGCTCACCGGGGCGTTCTGCGGCAGGCGCGCGAACGGTGGGGTGAACAACCAGAAGACCTACTACCGCCTGTACTTCACGGCGTCGTTCGACCGGCCGATCACCGCGTACGGCACGTGGGTGAACAGTGAAGTCCGACCGGGAGCGACGTTTGCGAGTGGTGGCGAGGGCTACCTGACCGGAAGTGCCCGCGCCGGCAAGGGTTCCGGCGGTTATGTGTCCTTTGCGGACAGTTCGGTCCGGATGCGCGTCGGCATTTCTTACACCAGTGCGCAAGCCGCCCAGCGCAACCTCGCGGCGGAGATCCCCCAGTGGGCGACGGTGGCCGGGGTGGCGGCGGACGCCCGCCAGGCCTGGGCGAAGCAGCTGCGCGCGGTCGAGGTCGACGGCGGCACCGCCGACGAGCGGACGATCTTCTACACCGCGCTCTACCACGCGTTTCTGCAACCGAACGTGGCCAGCGACGTCGACGGCACCTACCTGGGCAGCGACCGGCAGGTCCGCCGGCTCGCACCGGGCCAGCTCGCCCAGTACGGCAACTTCTCCGGCTGGGACCAGTACCGCGCCCACACCCAGCTCCTGGCGTTCCTCGAACCACGCGTGGCGAGCGACTACGCCCAGTCGTTGCTGAACCTCGCCTGGCAGAACGGCGGCGTCTGGGACCGCTGGGTGCACGTGAACGGCCCGACCCACGTGATGACGGGTGACCCGTCCGCACCGGCGATCGCGGGCATGTACGCGATGGGCGCCAAGGGCTTCAACGTGCGCGCGGCCTACGACTCGCTGCTGCGCCAGGCCACCGTCCCGCACCCGGACGGCCTGTCCGACAAGGGCTGCCCAGGCCAGTGCGAGGGTCAGCGCCCCAACCTCGCCGAGTACCTGCGCCTCGGCTACGCCCCGCAGGACAACTGCCACTGCTGGGGCGGCGCCGCCGAAACGCTGGAAGACGCCGTCGCCGACCAGGCACTCGCGGATCTCGCGCAACGCCTGGGCCGGCCCAGCGAGGAGTTGCGCAAGCGCGCGGGCTGGTGGCGCAACACGTTCAACCCGGCCACCGGCTACCAGCAGGCGCGCAAAGCCGACGGCACCTGGGTCACGCCGTTCAACCCGGCCTCGGACCAGGGCTTCGCGCAGGGCAGCAGCGCCACCTACACGTGGATGGTCCCGCACGACGTCGCCGGGCTGGCCGAGGTGATGGGCGGCAAGGACACCGCCGCCACCAGGCTCGACGCGTTCTTCCACCGCCCGGACGGCTCGTGGGCGACCGGCGGCGACCCGCTGAGGTACTACCCGACGAACGAGCCCGGCATCCACACCCCGTGGATCTACAACGAGCTCGGCCGCCCGCACCAGACCCAGGAAACCGTGCGGGCGATGGCGAAACTCGTCTACCGCACCGGACCCAACGGCCTGCCCGGCAACGACGACCTCGGCACGATGTCGGCCTGGTACGTCTTCGCGGCGCTCGGTCTGTACCCGCGCACGCCCAGCAGTGCCGAGCTGCACCTCTCCAGCCCGATGTTCCCCAAGGCCCGGATTGTCCAGCGCAACCTCACGATCTTCGCGCCAGGCGCCCCGGACATCTACGTCCAGGGCGCCAGGTGGAACGGCCGGAAGGTGGAGCAGCCGTGGCTGCCCGAGGAGTTCGTGCAGCGCGGCGGTGTCCTGCGGGTCGAGCTAAGTGGAGAACGGTGAGGCTGCGCCCTCGGCACGGGTGCGGCCACGCCGGGCGGTGGAGGACAACGGCATGGCGATGTCCTCCAGCGACTTGTTCTCCGCGTCCACCGCGAGGAACCGCGCGACCAAACCGCCCGTGATCATCACGACCGCGCCGACCAGGTACCCGATGAACAACCGGACGGGGTGCTCGCCGGTGCCGATCAGCGCGCCGTAGATCACCGGGCCGAGCGCGCCGAAGCACTGGGCGATGGCGAAGAAGACACCGATCGCCTTCGCCCTCACCTCCAGCGGGAAGATCTCGCTGACCGTGAGGTAGGCGGCCGACGCGCCGGCCGAGGCGAAGAAGAAGATCACGCACCACGCGATGGTCTGCGTGATCGCGTTCAACGCACCGGCGTAGAACAGCACGGCCGTGACGCCGAGCAGCGCGCCGGAGATCGCGTAGGTCAGGAACAGCATGCGGCGGCGGCCGATGGTGTCGAAGAGGTGGCCGATGGTGAACGGCCCGACGAGGTTGCCCACCGCGAACGCGATCAGGTAGAGCGGCGTGGACTCCGACGAGACGCCGTAGAACTTGCCCAGCACCAACGTGTAGGTGAAGAAGATCGCGTTGTAGAGGAACGACTGCGTGATCATCAGCGTGGCGCCCAGGACGGCGCGACTCGGATATTCGCGGAACAGCACGCGGGCCAGCGCCAGGTAGCCGATCTCCTCCGCGGGCTTGACCTCGATGGCCTTCTTCTCGTCGACCGGCGGCAGTTTCGCGCCGGACTCCTCCTCGACCTCGCGTTCGATGCCGCTGATCGTCTTCTCGGCGGCTTCGGTGCGGCCGTGCATGATCTGCCAGCGCGGGCTTTCCGGCAGGTGCCGGCGCACCACCAGGATCACCAGGCCCAGCACCGGTCCGATGAGGAACCCGAGCCGCCAGCCCAGTGACAGCTCGACGTGGTTGAGCAGGATGTACGAACCGAGCGTGCCGAGCACCGCGCCCGCCCAGTAGGTGCCGTTGACCGCGATGTCGACGCGGCCCCGGTAGCGGGCGGGGATGAGCTCGTCGATCGCGGAGTTGATCGCCGCGTACTCGCCGCCGATGCCCATGCCGGCGATGAACCTGGTCAGGTACAGGAAGACCAGCCAGCCGGGGCCGTTGCCCAGCGTCAGCGCGGTCAGGCCGGAACCGATCAGGTAGACGGCCAGCGTCAGCATGAACAGGTTGCGGCGGCCGAGCTTGTCGGAGAGGTGGCCGAAGAACAGGGCGCCGACGACCTCGCCGAGCAGGTAGACCGTGGCGAGCAGGCCCACGGCGGTGGAGGAGAGCCCGAGCGTCTCCGGTTTGGTCAGCGTGTCGGCGATCGCGCTGGCGACCGTGATCTCCAGGCCGTCCAGGATCCAGGCGACGCCCAGTGCCACGACCATGCGGGTGTGGAACGGTGACCACGGCAGCCTGTCGATGCGCGCTGGAATCAGCGTGCGTACGCCAGTGTCCACTTTCAACCCCCTCGCCGTCACGCCCGTGCGAAGTGCGTGGTCCCCATACGTCGGAGATGCGACCCGTGAAAAGCAATACCCGGCGTTCTTGAAATGAAACTCGATGCCAATATGAGCAGTTTGTCTGATTTCTTGGAATGGTCGTTTGTTTGCGTCGACCCTGCGGGGGAACCAGCCACTGACGGGAGGAGAAGGAGGAGAAGAACGTGAAGGCAGTTGTGTGGCACGGGACCGGCGACATCAGGCTGGACGAGGTCGACGATCCGCGGGTTCAGGAACCGACCGACGCGGTCATCCGGATCACCCGCAGCGCGATCTGCGGCACCGATCTGCACATGGTGCGCGGCACGATGCCGGGCATGGTCGAGGGCACGGTGCTCGGTCATGAAGCCGTCGGCGTCGTCGAGGAGGTCGGCGCGGCCGTGCGGGGATTCACGCCCGGCGACCGGGTGGTCGTGACCTCGACGATCGGGTGCGGCACCTGTTCCTACTGCCGTGCCGGGTATTTCGCCCAGTGCGACACCGCCAACCCGAACGGACCGGCCGCCGGGACGTGCTTCTTCGGCGGTCCGAAGGCGACCGGTCCGATCAACGGGCTGCAGGCCGAGCGAGCGCGGATCCCGCACGCCATGACGACACTGGTGCGCGTGCCGGACGAGGTCAGCGACGACCAGGCGATCCTGGTGTCCGACATCTTCCCGACCGCGTGGTTCGGCGCCCGGCTGGCCGAGGTCGGCGCCGGTGACACCGTGCTGGTGCTGGGCGCGGGCGTGGTCGGCCAGTTCGCGATCGCGTCGGCGAAACGGCAGGGCGCGGGACGGGTGATCGTGGTCGACGGAGTCCAGTCCAGGCTGGACAAAGCTCGCGCGCAGAACGCGGAGATCGTCAATTTCAACGAGGAGGATCCCGTCGAGGTCGTGAAGGAGCTGACCGGCGGGATCGGGCCGGACCGGGTGATCGAGGCGGTCGGGGTCGACGCCGAACGACCGGGGGAGCGCACCGGCGAGCAGTGGAAGCCGGGAGACGCGCCGCGGCAGGCGTTGGACTGGGCGGTCGAACTGGTCGCGAAGGCCGGCTCGATCGGGATCATCGGCGTCTACCCGCCGGGGTTCGACGACTTCCCCCTCGGCACGGCGATGAACAAGAACCTGACGCTGCGGATGGGCAACTGCAACCACCGCCGTTACGTCCCGCGGCTGCTGGACCTCGTGCAGACCGGCGTGGTCGACCCAACGGCGTTCATCACCCGGCACGAGAAGCCCACAGCCGCGATCGACGCCTACCGGTCGTTCGACCTGCGGGAGGACGGCTGGCTGAAGACGGTTCTCGATGTCGCGTGACCGGGTGGTGGTGACGGGCGGCGCGGGCTTCGTCGGTTCGCACGTCTGCGAGGCATTCCTGCGCGACGGCGCGCGGGTCGTGTGCGTGGACTCGTTCCGCACCGGCTCGCGCGCCAACGTGCCGGACGGCGTGGAAGTGGTCGTCGCCGACGTGTCCGAACCGCTCGACCTGCTCGGGCCCGTCGATCTCGTCCTGCACCTGGCGTGCCCGGCCTCGCCCGCCGACTACCTGCGGATGCCGGTGGACACGTTGCGCGCGGGCGGGTTCGGCACCTACCACGTGCTGGACCTGGCCCGCCGCAAGGCAGCCCGCGTCGTCATCGCCTCCACCAGCGAGGTCTACGGCGATCCGGAGGAACATCCGCAGCGGGAGTCGTACTGGGGGCACGTGAACCCGATCGGGCCGCGCAGCGTCTACGACGAGGCCAAGCGGTTCGGCGAGGCGATGACCGTGGCGTTCCGCGCCGAACACGGGGTGGACGCCGGGATCGTGCGGATCTTCAACACCTACGGGCCCAGGATGCGCGCGCACGACGGCCGGATGATCCCCACGTTCCTCCGGCAGGCGTTGGCGGGCGAACCGCTGACGGTGCACGGCGACGGGCTCCAGACCCGGTCGCTCTGCTACGTCGACGACCTCGTGCGCGGCCTGCTCGCGATGGCGCGCGGTGATCATCCCGGCCCGATCAACCTCGGCAACCCCGCCGAGGTCACCGTGCTCGACGTCGCCCACAAGACGATCGAGGTCACCGGCAGCCCGTCGGTCGTCCGCCACGTCGAGCCGATGACGGACGACCCTCGGCGGCGCCGGCCGGACATCGGTCTGGCGCGGCAGGTGCTCGGGTGGCAGCCGCTGGTCGGGCTGGAAGAGGGACTCCGTTCGTTTGCCCGGCAGTTCGCCGGGTAGCCGCACCTCATGCGAGTTCTCGGGATCAACGCGGTGTTCCACGACCCGGCCGCCGCCCTGGTGGTGGACGGCGAGATCGTGGCGGCCGCGGAGGAGGAACGGTTCTCCCGCCGCAAGCACGGCAAGCGGCCGGTGCCGTTCTCGGCCTGGGAACAGCCGGAACTGTCCGCGCGCTGGTGCCTCGAGCAGGCCGGTCTGACCGCCGCGGACCTCGACGCGGTGGCGTACTCGTACGACCCGTCCTTGGTGGACGCCGAGTACGCGCCGTGGGAAGAACTTCGCACCACCTATGCGCGCCAGGCACCGCGGTTCCTGGCGACCTCGCTGCCCGGCCTCGATCCCGAGATCGTGCGGTTCGTGCCGCACCACGTCGCGCACGCCGCGTCCACCGGGCTCGCGGCTCCGTTCGGCGGCAACTGCGCGGTGCTGGTGGCGGACGGCCGCGGCGAGTGCGGTTCGCACCTCGCCGGGCGGTACGTCGACCAGACGCTGACGACCCTCGCCTCCCAACGGCTGCCGCACTCGCTCGGTCTGATGTACGAGGAGCTGACCGAGCACCTGGGCTTTCTGCGGTCCAGCGACGAGTACAAGGTCATGGCGCTGGCGTCGCACGCCAAACCGGTGCACCTGGACCTGATGCGTGAACACGTGCTGGTCCACGACGGCGGTTTCGAGATCCGGCCGATGGACTGGAGCACGCTCGCCAAGCAACGCGGCAAGGACGAGGAACTGACCCAGGAACACGCCGAGCTGGCCGCGAGCGTGCAGGTGCGGCTCGAAGAGGTCCTGCTGGAACTGGTGCGGTGGCTGCACGACCGCACCGGCGAAACCCGCCTCACGATGGCCGGCGGCGTGGCGCTGAACTGCGTGGCGAACACCCGGATCTTCGCGGAAGGGCCGTTCGACGAGGTGTGGGTGCAGCCCGCCGCGGGGGACGCCGGCACAGCGCTGGGCGCGGCGCTGCACGTCAGCACGAGCCGGCTCGCGGCGATGCCGGGCGCCGACCTCGGCCGGGGCTTCTCCGACGAGGAGATCGAGTCGGTGCTGCGGACCGCCGCGGTGCCGTTCGACCGACCCGCGGACATCGCGGTCGAGGTGGCCGAGGCGCTCGCCGCGAACAAGATCGTGGCGTGGTTCCAGGGGCGCAGCGAGTACGGACCGCGCGCTCTCGGCCGCCGCTCGCTGTTCGCGAACCCGTGCTTCGCCGAGAACCTGACCCGGCTGAACGACGTCAAGGGCCGCGAGCAGTTCCGCCCGGTCGCCCCGATGGTGCTCGCCGATCGTGCCGCTGACGTCTTCACCCGCGGCCCGATTCCCAGCCCGTACATGCTCTTCGTGCACGACGTCCGTCCCGAGTGGACCGACCGCATCCCGGCCGTGGTGCACGTGGACGGCACCGCGCGAGCCCAGACCGTCGCGGACGATCCGTTGCTGGAACGGATGTTGCACGAGTTCGAGGCACGGACCGGGGTACCGGTGGTGGTCAACACCAGCCTCAACACCGCCGGCCGTCCGATGGTCGACACTCCGCGCGACGCCCTGGAGTGCTTCGGCTCGTCACCCGTCGACCTGCTCGCCATCGGCCCGTACGCGGTGCGCCGATGAGCTACTCCGTCGTGATCCCCACCGTCGGCCGCCCGAACCTCGACGACCTGCTGGACGCGCTGGTCGAGGGCGACGGCCCGGACCCGTGCGAGATCATCGTCGTGGACGACCGCGAGACCGGCCTCGGCCCGGCCGCGGCGCGCAACACCGGCTGGCGCGAGGCCCGCGGCGACTGGGTGGCGTTTCTCGACGACGACGTGGTGGTCGCCCCTGACTGGAAAGCCCGGCTGTGCGCGGATCTCGCGGACCTGCCCGTCGACGTCGGTGCGAGCCAGGCCAGGATCGTCGTGCCGCTGCCGGGAGATCGCCGCCCGACCGACGCCGAACGCGGCACCGCCGGCCTCGCCACCGCTGACTGGATCACCGCCGACATGGCGTACCGGCGGGAGGCCCTGGCCCGGGCGGGAGGTTTCGACGAACGATTCCCGCGTGCCTACCGCGAGGACGCCGAACTGGCGTTGCGCGTGCAGGACCTCGGCTACCGGATCGTGCGCGGCGCCAGGGTCACGACGCACCCGGTGAAGCCCGCGACGTTCCTGACGAGCGTGGACCAGCAGCGCGGCAACGCCGACGACGCGTTGATGCGGCGGCTGGTGGGTGCGCGGTGGCGTTCGCGCATCGGCGGGCAGCCCGGACGTTTTCGCACCCACGCGGTGACCACGGCGGCGGGCCTGGGATCTGTCCTGTGTGGACTGATGGGGTGGCGGCGGGCAGCGGTCGGGCTGGGCGTGCTCTGGGCCGGGTTGACCGGGTGGTTCGCGGCGACGCGGATCGCGCCGGGACCGCGGACGCCCGACGAGGTGGCGCGGATGGTGGTGACGAGCGCGCTGATCCCGCCCGCCGCCTGTGTGCACCGGGTGCGCGGCGAAGTGCGGCACCGGGGAGTGCGGCCGTGAGGATCCTGGTGCTCAGGGCGCTCGGGCTGGGCGACCTGCTGACGGCGGTGCCCGCGTTGCGCGGTCTGCGGGCGATGTTCCCGCGGGCGGAGATCACCCTCGCGGCGCCCGCCTGGCTCGCGGACGCGGTGGACCGGATCGACGCGGTCGATCACCTGCTGCCGACGGAAGCGTTGGCGCCGATCGAGTTCGAACAGCCGGACCTCGCGGTGAACCTGCACGGGAAGGGACCGCAGAGCGTCGAGAGACTGCTCGCGACGGACCCGCGCAGGTTGATCACGTACGGCCAGGAGACGCTGCGCTGGCCGGAGGAACAGCACGAACTGCTGCGGTGGTGCAACCTCCTGGAGCGCAACGGCATCCCGTGCGACATCGGCGATCTGCGGTTGCCGGCCGTCGGCCCCAGGACCGGCCGGATCGTGATCCATCCTGGGGCGAGCACCGAGGCCAGGAGGTGGCCGGCCGAGAGATATGCCGCCGTGGCACGGGCGTTGGGACCCGAAGTCGTCGTCACCGCCGGGCCGGGGGAGTACGACCTCGCCCGCCGGATCACACCCGATCCCGTGGCAGGCACGCTGTCCGAACTCATGGATCTCGTCGCCACCGCCAGGCTCGTCATCTGCGGTGACACCGGCATCGCGCACGTCGCCACGGCCTACAGCACGCCGTCGATTCTGCTGTTCGGACCGGTGTCCCCACACATCTGGGGCCCGCTGAAGGGCCCGCACACGGTGCTGTGGCACGGCGACACAGGTGACACGTTCGCCGGCGAACCAGATCCCGGCCTGCTCCGGATCACCGTGGCAGAGGTCCTCGACGCAGTGGGAGGTGTGCTGTGCAAGCCAGACGGATCGGCGTCATCGGCGCGGGCTACGTCGGCCTGACCACGGCCGCCTGCTTCGCCCACCTCGGCCACCGGGTGATCTGCGCGGAGGTCGACGAAGCCAAGGTCGAGGCGCTGAGCGCGGGCGAGGTGTCGCTGCACGAACCGGGCCTGCGCGAGCTGGTCGTCGAAGGTCTCGGCAGTGGCCTGCTGAGGTTCGTCCACGGAAGCGGACTGTCCGATGTGGACTTCACGTTCGTCTGCGTGCCCACGCCGACCGGTGCCGACGGCGCCGCCGACCTGTCCGCCGTCGAGGAAGTGCTGAGCACCGCGCCTCCCGGTGTAGTGCTGAAGTCGACGGTGCCGGTCGGAACCGCCGTGCGGTACCCCGGCGTCGTGTCGAACCCGGAGTTCCTGCGGGAAGGCCACGCCGTCGAGGACTTCCTGAGGCCCCAACGGATCGTGGTCGGTGCACGGGATGAACGCGCGGCGCACGAGGTCGCCGAGCTGTACGCGTCGCTCAACGCGCCGACCGTGCTCACCGACAACACGAGTGCCGAGCTGGTGAAGTACGCGAGCAACGGCTTCCTGGCGGTGAAACTGTCGTACGTCAACACGGTCGCGGAGCTGTGCGAGCACCTCGGCGCCGACGTCGACGGCGTCACCGAGGGCATGCGGCTCGACGACCGGATCGGGGGATCGTGCCTCGCGCCGGGACCGGGCTGGGGCGGTTCCTGCCTGCCCAAGGACACCCTCGCGCTGCTCGCGACGGCCAGGGCCGCGGGGGTCGAGTTCGCGACGCTGGAAGGTGCCGTCAGCACCAACTGGCACCAGCCGCACCGGGTGGTCGACCGGCTGCGCGCCGAGGTGGGCCCGCTCGACGGCAGCAGGATCGGGTTGCTGGGACTGACGTTCAAGGCGGGCACCAACGACCTGCGCGACTCGCCGGCACTCGCGGTCGCCCAGCTGCTCGCCCAGGAAGGCGCCGAGCTGAGCGCCTACGACCCGTGCGTCCGCGAGGACCTGCAGAACATCGCCGTCAAACCGGCCGCGGCCGAGGCGGCGGCCGGCGCGGACGCCCTGGTCGTGCTGACCGAGTGGCCGGAGTTCGCCGAGCTGGACTGGCCGGACCTGGCCGGCCATGTGGCCCGTCCGTTGATCTTCGACACCCGGAACGTGCTACCGGAGGACAAGGTCGAGGAGGCCGGCTTCCGCCTGATCAGAACCGGCCGCCCAGGTGAGCCATGGGGGGCACATTCATGGACCTCACGTCCATGAATGTGCCCCCCATGGCTCACGGGCGGGCGTTGGGGACGCCTAGGTGGACCACCTTGGTCGTGGTCATCTCGTCGAGCAGCTCTGGGCCGTAGCCGAAGCCGGAACCCGACGCTCCGCGCGGCTGGGCGGCACCTCCGGGCGCTCCGCCGAACACGGCGTTGACCTTCACCGTGCCGACCGGCAGTGCCCGCCAGGCTCGCTGCGCGTGCTCCATCGAGCTGGTCAGCACGGTGGCGGCCAGGCCGTAGTCGCCGGAACAAGCCTCGGCCAGGCCCTCGTCGAACGACGACACCAGTTGCACGGGTGCGACCGGGCCGAAGGTCTCCTCGCACATGATCCGCATCGCTCCGGAGCACTCCGCCAGCACCGTCGCCGGGTAGTAGGCGCCCCGGCCTTCCGGGATCTCACCGCCGACCAACGCCCACGCGCCCGCCGTGACCGCGGCGGACACCTGGTCGTGCACGAACGAACGGTGCCGGGTGTCCACCAACGGCTGCGGGTCGGTGTTCCACGAACGGGCCTCGGCGCACAACGCTTCCAGGAACGCCGGGGCGATCGTCTTGTGCACGTAGATCCGCTCAACCGAGGTGCAGAGCTGGCCCGCGTTGGTGAAGGCCCCCAGCGCCGCCTGCCCCGCCGCCCAGATCGGGTCCACGTCGTCGTCGATCAGCAACGGGTCGTTGCCTCCGTTCTCCAGCAACAGTTTCGCGGTCGAGGTACGCGCGATCATCCGTCCGGTGGCGGTGCTGCCGACATGAGCAACGACATCGACGTCCGGCGAGCTCACCAGCGCGCCACCCACCTCGCCGTCGCCCACCAACGTCTTCAGCACGCCGGACGGGAAGCACGGCTGGAGCAGCGTCGCCAGCAGCAGACCCGTGTGCGGACAACGCTCACTCGGCTTGTGCACCACGGAGTTCCCGGTGACCAGAGCCGCTCCGAGCAGACCGCACGCCACCGCGACCGGGTCGTTCCACGGGGTCAGCGCCACGACGACACCGCGCGGTTCGGGAACCATGAAGTCGACGGCGGAACCGAGCAGTGACCGTCCACCATGGACCGGACCGAGCTCGGCGTACTGTTCCAGCGTCGCCGCGCCCGCCAGCACACCCTCGCGGGCCGAGGCGTACGGCCGGCCCGTCTCGGTCTCCACCACGGTCGCGAGGTCGTTTGCCCGTTCTCGCAACGACAACGCGGCGGCCCGGACAGCGGCGCCGCGATCGGTTGCCGGCGTGGCCGCCCACCCCGGCTGAGCGGAGCAGGCCGCCGACAGGGCGTCTTCGACGTCGGACGGGGTCGCGGTGGGGAGCCAACCGACGAGCTGCGAATCGCGCGGGCTGTGGACGTCGATGGCGTGCATGGCGGTCATAGCTCGCGGGTACCCGTCACCGCAGGTCGAAACCCTGGAGGAGCCATGCCCGGACGGCAGGAACTGCCCAGCACGGTGGCCCGGTCATCGAAGAAGGCGCAGCGGACGTGGATCAAGGCCCACGACTCGGCCGTTGAGACCTACGGGGAAGGTGAACGGGCGCACCGCACCGCGTTCTCCGCGCTGAAGCACAGCTTCGAGAAGGTCGGCGACCACTGGGAAGCCAAGCAGGAGAAGGGCCCGTCGGACGATCAGGCCGAACGCAGCACGCCGGTCGAAGGTGAGACGGCGGGTGGCGTGGACGCCAACGCCAGCAAGGAACATCTTTACGACATCGCGAAGCGGCTGAAGATCGAGGGGCGGTCGCGGATGACCAAGGACGAGCTCGTCGGCGCCATCCAGAAGGCGAACAACCGCGAGACCGCGCGAGCGCGATCATGAAGGTCGTGGTCACCGGCGCGACCGGCAACGTCGGCACGGCCCTGCTCCGCAGACTCGCCGAGGAGCCCGACATCCAGGTGCACGGCATCTCCCGCCGCCCGCCCGCCGCGGGGCCGCCCTACCAGGGCCTCGACTGGACACCGGTCGACATCGGTCAGCCGGGCGCGGAGGAGCTGCTGGCCGTCGCGTTCGAGAACGCCGACGCGGTGGTGCACCTCGCCTGGCTCATCCAGCCGTCCCACGACGAACGCGAGCTGTACCGGACGAACGTCGCCGGCTCGTCGCGCGTGTTCAGCGCCGCGGCCGAGGCGGAGGTGCCGCACCTGGTCCACATGTCGTCGGTCGGCGCGTACTCGCCGACCCGCAAGGATCACCGCGTGGACGAGTCGTGGCCGGTCAGGGGTGTGACGTCGTCCTTCTACAGCAGGCACAAGGCCGCTGTGGAGCACATGCTGAACCAGTTCGAGGCGCGGATGCTGATCTCCCGGCCGCGACCGGGGCTGATCCTGCAGTCCGACGCCGGTGCCGAGATCCACGACTACTTCCTCGGCAGTTTGGTGCCGAAAGCCCTGCTGCGGCACCGGATTCCGATCTTGCCGCTGCCGCGGAACCTCGTCCTGCAGTTCGTCCACGCGAACGACGTCGCCGACGCGCTGGTTCGTATTTTGAGGAAGCGGTCGCACGGACCGATGAACCTCGTCGCCGAACCCGTCGTCACTCCCCGTGCCCTCGCGGACGTTCTCGGCGGCCGGCACGTGCCGGTCCCGGCGTGGCTGTTGCGTCAGATCGCGAACGTGTCCTGGAGGCTGAGGCTGCAGCCCACCCCGCCGGGATGGGTCGATCTGGCTCTGACGGCGCCGCTGCTGGACGCGACGCGAGCGCGGACGGAACTCGGCTGGGAACCGGCGGTCGACGCACAGGAGGCGCTTCAGGCCCTGGTGCGTGGAATCGGGCAGGGGAAGGGCGTCCCGGCCAGCCCGGTGCTGTGAAGCGCTTCGCGGAGTAGCGTTTCAAGGCATCTTTCTCGGCTAAATCTCCTCTATGGACCAGGCCTTCGACGCGGTGCTGTTCGATCGGGACGGCACGCTCGTGCAAGACGTGCCGTACAACGGCGATCCCGCCCGCGTCACACCGATGCCCGGCGCCCGCGAGGTGCTGGACGACCTGCGCGCGCACGGATTTCGCACCGGCGTGGTGAGCAACCAGTCGGGCATCGGTCGCGGTCTGCTCACCGCGGAGCAGGTCGCGGCGGTGAACGTGCGGGTCGAGGAGCTGCTGGGCAGGTTCGGCACCTGGCAGATCTGCCCGCACCACCCCGATGACGACTGCGCGTGCCGCAAACCCGCGCCGGGACTGGTGCTCGCGGCGTGTGCGGCGCTGGGTGTCGCCCCGGAACGAACGTTGGTGGTGGGAGACATCGGGGCGGACGTGGACGCGGCGGTGGCCGCCGGTGCCGTGCCCGTGCTGGTGCCCACCGGCGTGACGCTGCCGGAAGAGGTCGAGCGGGCGCCGCGCACCGCCCGTGACCTGCTGGGTGTGCTGGAGCTGGTCCGGTGAGGACCCTGGTGGCGCGACTCGACGGCGACGGCGACGTGCTGCTCGCGGGCCCGGCGGTGCGCGCGGCCGCGACGGCCGGCGAGGTCGTGTTCCTCTGCGGTCCGGGCGGGGTGCGGGCGGCGGAACTGCTGCCGGGCGTCACCCGGATCATCGAGTGGGAGTGCCCGTGGATCGTCCACCCGGGACCGGATGTCCGCGCCATCGACATCGAGACCGTCACCGCGCTGCTGCACGGCATTCGCCCTGACGTGGCATTGATCCTCACGTCGTTCCACCAGAGCCCGTTGCCGCTGGCCCTGCTGCTGCGGCTGGCGGGCGTGCCCAAGATCGTCGCGCGGTCGATCGACTATCCCGGCTCGCTGCTGGACGTGCGGCTGCGCGACGACCCCTCGATTCCGGAGGCGGAACGCGCGCTGGAGGTCGCCCTAGCAGCGGGATTCCAGCTGTCCGACAGCCGGCTCGCCGTTGTGGAGCCGCCGAAGACCGAACTGGACCATCCGTACGTGGTGGTGCACCCAGGTGCGACGGCGCCCGCCCGCACCTGGTCGCCCGATCGCTGGGCGAAGGCCGTGGTCGCGCTGACCGCGGCCGGGCACCGCGTGGTCGTGACCGGAGGCCCGGCGGAAGCCGCGCTGACCGAGCACGTCGCAGGCGCGTGCGGAACCGATTTGGGCGGGCGCACCAGCTTTCGCGAACTGGCCGGGGTGCTGGCGGGAGCCGACGCGGTCGTCGTCGGCAACACCGGACCGGCGCATCTCGCGGCCGCCGTCGGCACGCCGGTCGTGTCGCTGTTCGCCCCGGTGGTTCCCGCTGCCCGATGGGCGCCGCACGGCAAACACGTGCTGCTCGGCGATCAGAACGCGCCCTGTCGTGACACGCGGGCCCGCGAATGTCCCGTGTCCGGCCACCCCTGCCTCGACCAGGTCGACCCGGCCGAGGTCGTGGCGGCCGTCGCCGAGGTGACGGCATGAGGATTCTGCTGTGGCACGTGCACGGTTCGTGGACGCATTCGTTCGTCCAGGGCGGGCACGAGTACCTGATCCCCGGTCCGCCGCACGGCATCGGGCTGGCCGGCAGGCCGTGGCGGGCCGACGAGGTTCGGCTGTCCGAAGTGGATGCCGATGTCGCTGTCGTGCAACGGCTGGAGGAACTGTCGCAGGTTCCGGCCGGCATTCCGCTGGTGTACCTGGAACACAACACGCCCAGTCGGCCGGCGGAACAACATCCGCTGGCCGACTGGGACGGAACGTTGGTGCACGTCACGCACTTCAACGACCTGATGTGGGACTGCGGCAGCACGAAGACCGTGGTGATCGAGCACGGTGTCGCCGATCCGGGACCGCTGTACACCGGCGAGCTCGCGCGGGCGGCGGCGGTGATCAACGAACCGGTCCGGCGCGGCCGGATCGTCGGTGCCGACCTGCTGCCGCGGTTCGAGCCGATCGACGTGTTCGGCATGGGCACCGAGCAGATCGGCGGCAGGGGAGACCACGACCTCCCGTCGTTGCACCGGGAACTCGCGCGCCGCCGCGTCTACGTGCACACCGCGCGCTGGACGTCGCTCGGGCTCTCGTTGCTGGAGGCCATGCACATCGGCCTGCCGGTGGTCGCGCTGGCCTGCACCGAGGCGATCCGGGCCGTGCCCCCGGAGGTCGGCGCGATCTCCACCGACGTCGAGGAGCTGGTGCGTGCGGCGCGGGACCTGATCGAGGATCCCGCACTCGCACAGGAGAAAGGGCGACGGGCGCGCGACTTCGCGCTGGCCCGCTACGGGCTCGACGCGTTCCTGCGCAACTGGGACGCCTTGCTGAAGGAGGTGATCGGATGAGGATCGCGATGGTGTCAGAACACGCCAGTCCGCTCGCGGCTCTGGGCGGTACCGACGCGGGAGGGCAGAACGTGCACGTGGCTGCCCTGGCGGCCGCGCTCGTGCGGCGAGGTCACGAGGTCGAGGTCTACACCCGGCGCGACGCACGCGGTCTGCCGCGGCGCGCCGACACCTCGGACGGCTACCGGGTCGTGCACGTCCCGGCGGGACCGGCGAAGCCGATTCCGAAGGACGAGCTGCTGCCGCACATGACCGACTTCTCCCGGTTCCTGTTGCGGGACTGGCAGGACTCGCCGCCGGACGTGGTGCACAGCCACTTCTGGATGTCCGGCCTGGCGTCGGTGCTGGCGGTGCGCCGCGACCACATCCCGGTCGTGAACACCTATCACGCCCTCGGCAGGGTGAAACGCCGCTACCAGGGCGCGCGGGACACCAGTCCGGCCGACCGGATCACGATCGAGCGACTGATCGGACACGAGGTGAACGCCGTCGCCGCCACCTGTGACGACGAGGTCGACGAGCTGATCGCCATGGGACTCAGACGGAGCAAGCTCCACGTGGTGCCGTGCGGCGTGGACACCAAGTTCTTCACACCGGCCGGGCCGGTCGCCGAACGATCGGCGGCCCACCGGATCGTGTCGGTCGGCCGGCTGGTGCCGCGCAAGGGTTTCGACGACCTGATCGCGGCGCTGCCGCTCGTGCCGGACGCCGAACTGGTCATCGCGGGAGGCCCGCCGAACCTCCGGACCGACCCCGAGGCTTCCCGGTTGCTGGCGTGCGCGACCGCCTGCGGTGTGGCCGACCGCGTGCGCTTGATCGGACAGGTGGCGCGCATGGACATGCCCGCGCTGTTGCGTTCGGCGGACGTCGTGGCGTGCGTGCCGTGGTACGAACCGTTCGGCATCGTGCCGTTGGAGGCCATGGCCTGTGGCGTTCCTGTCGTCGCGTCGGCGGTCGGTGGGCTGACCGACACCGTGGTCGACGGCGTCACCGGCGTGCTCACCCCGCCGCGTGATCCGCGGGCGCTGGGTCGTGCGCTGCGCAAGCTGCTGGCGGATCGTTCGCGCGGCATGGCGTACGGGATAGCCGGCCAGGACCGGGTGGACGCGCGGTACACGTGGGACGAGGTCGCGGGCCAGACAGAGCACGTCTACCGCAGTGTGTGCGCTTCCGACCGTCTGGTGGTGGCGCCGTGAGCGTGGAAAGCCACCTCGCCGGACTGACCAACACGCTCGACGGTTTACGTGCTCAATCGCAGCGGATCCACCGCTGGGGCACCTCGCTCGCCCGCCTGCTGGCCGACGGCGGCCGGCTGCTCGCGGCCGGCAACGGAGGATCGGCCGCGGAGGCCCAGCACCTCACCGCCGAGCTGGTCGGCCGGTATCGCCACGACCGCGCGCCGTTCTCCGCGCTGGCGTTGTGCGCCGAGACCTCCAGCGTCACCGCGATCGCCAACGACTACGGCTACGACCAGGTGTTCGCCCGCCAGGTGACCGCCCACGCCCGGTCCGGCGACGTGGTGGTCCTGTTGTCCACCAGCGGAAGCAGCCCGAACCTGCTGGAGGCGGCGCACGCCGGTCGGCTGGTGGGCGCGACCGTGTGGGCGCTGACCGGACCGCTGCCGAACCCGTTGGCCTCGCTGGCCGACGACACGCTGGCGTTGCCGGGGGACGCGTGCCACGTGCAGGAAGCGCAACTGGTGGTGGTGCACGCGTTGTGCGAGGCCTTCGAGGCGGCACTGCCCTCGTCACTGCGGAGGGCCTCGTGAAGCTCGTCGTGGTCGGTGACGCGTTGCTCGACGTCGACGTCGAAGGCACCGTCGACCGGCTCTGCCCGGACGCTCCGGCACCGGTGCTGGACGTCGTCGGCGAGCACGCGCGGGCAGGAGGCGCGGCGCTGGCGGCGACGATGGCCGCGCGCGACGGGGTGGACGTCCTGTTGGTCAGCGCGCTGTCCGACGACTCGGTGGGGGAGCGGTTGCGGTCGTTGATCGAGATGCCGCACCTGTTCGGGCACACGGGTTCCGTGCCGGTGAAGACGCGGTTGCGGTGCGACGGGACCTCGTTGGCTCGGATGGACCGCGGTGTGGCCGGGGTGCCGGAGGTCAGCGACGACATGCTGGACGCGGTCCTGTCCGCCGATTTCGTGCTCGCGTCCGACTACGGCGGTGGGCTGCTGCGCGACGAACGGCTGCGGTCGGTGCTGGGGCGCGTCCCGGTGGTGTGGGACCCGCATCCGCGCGGCCGCGCTCCGGTGCCCGGCGTGCGGCTGGCCACCCCGAACCTGAAGGAGGCCAAGGCGTTCAGCGGCAAGGCCGATCCCGTCGAGGCGGCGAGCCGGTTGCTGGCCGCCTGGCAGGCGCGCGCGGTCGTGGTGACGCTGGGCAAGGATGGCGCGGTGGTCCACAGTGGAGGGACACCGGCCGCGATGCCCGCGCCCGCTGTGCGAGTGGCTGACCCTTGTGGCGCCGGGGACCGGTTCGCCGTGACCGCGGCCGTGCGGCTGGCGGGCGGTGCCGCGCCGGACGAAGCGGTCGCCGATGCCGTCAACGCGGCGGCGGAGTTCCTCGCGCGTGGTGGCGTCTCCGGAATGCGCACCCCGCCGGAGTCCACTGTGGAGGAAGTACGACGCAGGGGCGGGACTGTGGTGGCAACCGGCGGATGTTTCGACGTCCTGCACACCGGACACGTGCGGATGCTCACGGCGGCACGGGCGTTGGGCGACTGCCTGGTGGTGTGCCTCAACTCCGACCTGTCGGTGCGCCGGTTGAAGGGCGAGGGACGACCGGTCAACCGCGAGTCCGACCGCGTCGAGGTGTTGCGTGCGCTCGAGTGCGTGGACGACGTGATCGTGTTCGGCGAGGAGACGCCGGAACGCGTCATCGGCGAGGTGAAGCCGGACGTGTGGGTGAAGGGCGGCGACTACAGCGCCGAAATGCTGCCGGAGACCGCCGCCGTGCGGCGCTGGGGCGGGCGGACGGTCGTCGTGCCGTACCACCGAGGTCGATCGACCACCGAGATCCTGTCGAGGAGGGCTTGATGCTGGGGAACGTGCTGGTGACCGGAGGTTCGGCGGGGCTGGGAGCGGCGGTGGTCGACGCGGTGAGGGAAGCCGGGGCGACGCCGTTGGTGCTGGACAAGTCCGCGCCGGACAAGGCCGACTTCGAGCTCGTCGACCTGGCGGACGGGCGGGCCGCCGAAGCCGCGGTGCGTACGCTCGCCGAACGGCACGGAGGGTTCAGCGCGGTCGTGACCGCAGCCGGCATCGACCGGTGCGGCACGCTGGCGGAGGTTCCGGCGGAGGAGTGGGACCAGGTCGTCAAGGTCAACCTGCTCGGCACCGCGGCGGTCGTCCGGGCGGCGTTGCCGTACCTGGAGAACGGCCGGGTGGTGACGATCGCGTCCACCCTCGGGCTCAAGGCCGTCAGCGACGCGACGGCGTACTGCGCCTCGAAGTTCGGCGTCGTCGGGTTCACCCGCGCGCTGGCGGCCGAGACCGCGGGCCGGGTGAAGGTCACCCTGGTCGTCCCCGGCGGGATGCGGACGCACTTCTTCGACGACCGGACCGAGCAGTACCGGCCGATGGACCTGGAGAAGCTGAACCCTCCGGACCGGGTGGCGGCGGCGATCGTGTTCGCTCTCAACCAGCCAGAGGGCTGCGAAATCCGGGAGTTTGTGGTCGCCCACAGCGAGGAACCTTCTTGGCCGTGACAGAAGACGAAGAGCTGGAATCCGAACTACCCACCGGCCGGCCCTCCCGGATCGTGATCGCGGCGAGCGTCACCGCCAGGGGTGGCGCTCTGTGGGTGCCGGTCGCGGGCCTGCTCGCGGTGGCCGGCAAGGGCACGGCGGCGAAGAAGGGGCTGCTCGCCGCGGCCGTCGCGATGCCGATCGGCCATCTCATCAGCGTGGTGGTGCACCGCCGCCGGCCGCAGGCCGCGAACCTGCCGGCGCGGCAGGCGTTGCCGGAACATCCCGACTCGTCGTCGTTCCCCTCCAAACACGCGGTGACGGCGGCCGCGTTCGGCACCGCCACCGCGTTGGAGGACCGTGAAGCCGGCGTGTTCGTGGCGCCGTTGGTGCTTCTCGTCGCCTACAGCCGGCTGCGAACCCGTGTGCACTGGCCGTCGGACGTGCTGGGCGGCCTGGTCATCGGCGCGCTGGTCGCGCTCGCTCAGGCCGGAATCGGGCGCTCCGCCAAGGCCAGGGCGACCGCGTGCAGGTTGGCGGCCATGGTGCGGCCGGTGTTCTCCGACCACTCGTGACCCTCGTCGGTGTCGGCGTAGCTCGGGCCCGGCCCCGGACCGCGGTTCCAGTACGTCCAGGCCTGGCCCGGGATCGTGTAGCCGATGTCGCCGAGCCCGCCGGCGATCTCGCTGATCACGTGGTGCGCGCCATCCTCGTTGCCGGTCACGATCACGCCCGCGACCCGGTTGTAGGCCACCGGGCGGTCCTCGGCGTCGGTCTCGGAGATCATCGCGTCCATCCGTTCCAGCGCCCGTTGCGCGAGCGAGGAGGGGTGGCCGACCCACGTCGGGGTCGCGAAGATCAGGATCTCGGCTTCGAGCAGCGCGGAGTGGATGTGCGGCCAGTCGTCGCCGGGACCGAGGTCGGTCGTGACGCCGGGCGGGATGTCGTGGTCGGCGAGCCGGAACGTGGCCACCTCGACGTCCTTCTTGATCAGCTCGTCGATCACCACGTGGGCGAGCAGGTCGGTGTTGGACTGGTCGGGGGACTTCTTCAGGGTGCAGTTGAGCACCACGGCACGCATCAGGGCTGCCTCCACTTCGCGTCGGCGATCAGTTGACTGGCTTGCGGACCCATCAGGGACATTCCGCCGTCCACGACGAACGACGCTCCGGTCACATAACTGGCGGCCGGAGTGGCCAGGAACGCCACCACGGCCGCGACCTCGTGCGCGCTGCCGGGCCGGCCGAGCGGGACACCGGGCCTGGACTGCGTGCTCGGGTCGACGTCCTCCTGGCCGGTCATCGGCGTGGAGATCTCGCCGGGTGCCACGGAGTTCACCGTGATGTCGTGTTCGGACAGTTCGAGCGCGAGCACCTTGGTCAGGGCGCCGAGTCCCGCTTTCGCGGCGCAGTACGGCGCGGCACCCACGCGGGGCAGGTGCTCGTGGACCGAGGTGATGTTGATGATCCGCCCGCCGCGGCCGGCCGCGATCATGTGCCTGGCGGCCCGCTGGCTGCAGAGGAACGCGCCGTCGAGATCGACCGAGAGCACCTCGCGCCAGGTCTCGAACGACATGTCCATCACCTTCTGGCTGCTGCCGGTGCCCGCGCAGTTCACCAGGACGTCGACACCGCCCAGTTCCTCGGCCAGTTCGTCGACGACGGCGGCCGCGGCGGGCAGGTCGGTGAGGTCCAGCCGCCGGACGGCGCACCTGGCCCCGGCCTCACGCACCTCGTCAGCGGTTTTCGCGGCTCCGTCGGCGTCCTCGTGGTAGGTGATGCCGACGTCGACGCCACCGCCTGCCAGCGCGACGGCGACCGCCTTGCCGATCCCCGAGTCCGACCCCGTCACGACGGCGTAGAGGGGTGCGTTCATGACACGCGGGTGCTCGTCGGGGTCGCCTGCAGGCGGAGACCGAAGTGGTTCAACGTCTTGGGCAGCGGCTCGCTGAGCACGGGGAACGAGAGGTGCTCGCTCAACGCGTCCAGCATGCAGCCCGCGCTCGCCAGCACGAGGTCGCGGCCGGGGCATTCACCGGGTCCGGCGCTGAACGGCACGATCGCCGGGTCGCGCGGCCCGTCCCAGTACTCCGGCGCGTACCGGTCGGCGAACGGCAGCCGGTCGGCGTCGCGGTGGAAGAACGGCGTGAACACCACGAACTCGGTGCCCGTCGGCAGCCAGGTGCCGTGCCAGCGGGTCGGTTTGGTGCTCTCGCGCAGGATCACCGGCGTCGTCGGCCACAACCGGGCCGACTCCAGGATGCCGTGGGCGCCGCGGCCGCCAATGGCCAGCGCACGCATCGTGACGATGCCGGCGGCGTCGAACGCGAACAGCCAGTGCGGCACCTGGTCGGGCAGTGCGGGGTTGTACTCGTTCAGCCTGCGCTGGAAGCGTTCGCGCAGGCCGCGCTGCTGCGGATGCAGGAACGCCCAGTTCGCGTTCTGCCGCAACGCCAACAGGTCGTCGGTGAGCTGCTCGTCGTCGCGGGCGCTGTCGCCGAGCACGATCCGGCGCGCGATCCGCCACCACGCCCGGGTGAACGCGTCCCAGGTCAGCTCGCCGGTGCTCATCACGTGCCGCAGGAGCAGGTCGGCCTCGTCGCGCACGATTGGTTCGACGGTCAGGTTCTCCGGCCGCAGCGCGCGTTCGTTCTGCTCGCGCCGGCGTTCCCTGTCCGCACCTTCGGAGATGAGCACGCCGTGCGGCTGGAAGTGCTTGAGGGCGGCCTTCTTCTCCTTGGTGGCCAGGGCGAACGGCTCGGGTGACTCCCTGAGCAACCTGCCGACGTCGGCGGGGTCGACCAGGACCGCGACACTGCGGCCGGTGATGCGCAGCCGGACGGGCTCCGGGCCGTACCGGTCGCGCAGGTGACGCATCGTGTCGATCGCGGTGCCGTCGGACTGGAGCTTCCCGGCGAGCGCCATGACCCCCGGCCTGCGGACGATGACGCCCTTGGCCAGCGTGGGCAGCAGCACGGTCGCCAGCACTCGGGCGGTGTCGAGTCGAGATGAGATCGCCATACCGACGGCTACCCGGTCACCCGTGTGTGAACCACCCTGACCGGGGGTATTCGCGGGACAGCTCGAACCAGGAGGTCGTGATGCCCGCGGGATCGAACGCGAAACGTGAACGCCAGTACGAACACATCAAGGACTCCGCCCAGGACCGCGGCGCCTCGCCCAAGCGGGCGAAGGAGATCGCCGCGCGCACGGTGAACAAGAACCGTGCCCAGGCCGGTGAGTCCAAGACCGCCAGCCGATCGTCCACGAAGGACATGTCGCCGCAGAAGCGCGGCGGGCAGCGGTCGGGCACGAACGGGCCCAAGGGTCCGACGAAGGAGCAGCTCTACAACGAGGCCAAGAAGAAGAACGTCAAGGGCCGCTCCACCATGACGAAGAAGGAGCTCGCGAACGCACTGGGACGCTGACGTGCCGGAAATGGACAAGGCCTCGGCGCTGACGATCCTCACCACCGAGCACTACACGCTGCAGATGGTGCGCACCGCGAACATCACCGACGCGACCGGCCGGGCCGGCCACCTGCTCTCCACCATCTCCGCGTCGATGATCGCGCTCGGGTTCGTCGCCCAGGTGGTTCCGGTCGAGGTGTTGCTGACGCTGGTGCTGGTCGTCTTCAGCGGCCTGTTCCTGATCGGGCTCGCCACGCTGTTCCGCGCGGTCGAGCTCGTGATCGAGGACGTGCAGGCAGGCCTGGGGATCAACCGGATCCGGCACGTCTACGGCGACCTCGAACCGTCCACGAAGGACGTCTTCGTCCGCCAGATGCACGACGAGCCCGCGGCGGTCGAGGCGGACGCGGGTCAGACCGGCTGGCGCAAGGCCCGGCGCCCGCGTCTGCTCGGCACCGCGCTGACCGTCGCCGGGCTCGTGAACCTCGTCAACGGTCTCGTCGCCGGCGCCGTCGCCGGTGCGGCGGCGGGACTTCTGCACGCCGGCCTCACGTGGTCGATCGTCATCGGCTCCGTGGTGGCCGTCGTCGTGGTCGCCGCGTTCGGCGTGGCGATCGCCCGGATCGGACGACGCGGCGTCGCCCCGATCGGTACCCGTTATCCCAGGAACCAGCAGTAGGAGGACCGCCGTGCAGTACGACGTCGTCGACTTGATCATGCAGGACCACCGCGAGGTGGAGCGCCTGTTCGACGAACTGAAGAACCACCCGGAGAAACGGCCGCTGCTCACCCCGGTGTTGTGCGGCCTGCTCGTCGCGCACAGCCGCGCCGAGGAAGCCGAGATCTACCCGGTCGCCGCCAAGGAGGCGGGGGAGACCGACGAGGTCGAGCACAGCCAGGAGGAGCACGCCCAGGCCGAGCAGTTGCTCGCCAAGCTCCTGGACTGCGAGTACGACTCCCCGCAGTACGAGCAGATGCTGCAGAAGGTCGTCGAGTCGGTCACCCACCACGTGGAGGAAGAGGAGAAGACGGTCCTGCCCGGCATGCGCAAGGGGCTCAGCGCGGAACGCCGCTACCAGCTCGGGGAACGGTTCGCGAGCAGCCGGGCCGAGCATCTCGGCGAGCTGCCCGGGCAGGCCACCCGTGAGGAACTGCTCGTGCAGGCCAAGAACCTCGGGCTGACGAACGCGGCGAGCATGAGCAAGGAACAGCTGAAGCGCGAGCTGCAGAAGGCCGGTTCCTGAGGCTCCTGGCACTCGCGGCGGTGACCGTTGCCGCCACGGCGCGACCGCGCCGTGGCGGCTTCGTGCCCGCCACGAGCTGTGCGCGTGCGGCCGCCGGCTCCCGCTTCGCGAACGCCGCAGGGCGCCCAGCAGCCGATTTAAGATCCGTCCTAGATTCGTCCTGGACGTTTGTTCCACCTTTCCCCGAACATTTCTACGTGGTAGGGAAAGGTGTTCGTGAGAACTGGAGCCAGAGTGGCGAGGATCAGCCTCGCCGTCGCCACCGCCTCGGTGGTCTTGTCCAGCCCGGCCACGGCCGACGTGCCGGTTGACGCGCCGGCCACCGCGACCGCCGTCGCGGTCGTCACGCACGACCCGCACGAGAACGACGCGCCGCTGACGTATGCCCAGCGCACGGCACTGGCGGCGGCGTCCGACCGCGCCGCGTTGCACCCGGCCGACCTGTCTGTGCCGTACGTCGCCAACGGCAAGGTTGTCGCCACTGCCACGCCCACCGCGTCGGCCGAGGCGCTCAGGGTGGGACGTGAGCCCTACACGGTGCCCACGACGGTGCCGGATCTGGGCTCCGACGACGGCACGATCGAAGGCGCTCCGGTGGAGAAGGAGCCGGTCGAGCCGAACCCCGTCGAAGAGGCGGGAGCCGCCGCTCTCTCCACTCAGGCCACCACCGCCCTTGCGCCGAACTTCACCACCGTGAAGTACAGCCTCGCGCAGTTGGAGGCGGCGCGGGACGAGGTGCTGACGTTGACCGACCTGCCCGGCGCCGCGTCCCTGGTGTCGGCCTACGTGGACCCGTCGAACAACCGGGTGCTGGTCGAGTCGTCGACCGCGTCCACCGAGCTGCGCCAGGCACTGGCGGCCAAGTACGGCTCCGACCGGGTCGCGCTGTACCACCGGCCCGACGCGGTCCCGTCGGTGAAGAAGAACCGCGAGAAGGACGCGAGCCCGTTCGCGGGTGGTGGTGGGTTCTACGGCTGCACCTCGTCGTTCGGCTGGGTGCACCAGGGCAAGTCGTACATCCTCACCGCAGGCCACTGCACGTCGCTCAACGAGACGATCTCGAACGCCACCGGCACGATGGGCAAGGTCACCGCGGACAACTGGAACAACAGCAAGGGCTCGGTCAAGTGGAACGGCCAGTCCTACTACTCGGGTGACGCGTCGACCATCAAGATGGCGGCCGGCAAGGCGTCCTCGACCCTGGTCTACAAGGGCGGCCCGAACTCCAACAGCTACCGCGTGGTCACCGACAAGTGGGGGCCGTCCGGCAACGGCGACCGCTACTGCGTGAGCGGCAAGGTCACCGGCGAGATGTGCGGGTTCAAGGTGATCGCCGCCAACATCACCCACAAGTACAGCGACGGTACGGTTCTGAGGAACATGCACAAGACGTACCGCCGCGGCAACTGCACGCGGGGCGGCGACTCGGGTGCCCCGATCTACACCATCCGCAGCGACGGCAGCATCGCCGCGAAGGGTGTGCTGAGCGGGGGCAGCAGCAACACCAGCGGCGACTGCTACGACTACTTCACCGATACCTACCTGGCGGAGAAGGCGTTCGCGGGCGTGCTCCGCGTCAAGGCGCCGAAGTAGTAGTCGAGCTCTCCGGCGTCCCGAAGTCACGGGACGACGGCACCAGAGCGGCCAGGGCGGGCGCGGCGAAGCAGATCACCGAACAGGCGATCAGCACCGCGCCCGCTCCGTACGCCGAGATGGCCGGCGCGATGAGCGCCAGGCCGACCGGTGCGAGGCCGTAGGACAACAGGAAGTCCAAAGAGGACACTCGCGCGAGCTTCGACGGCTCGACCTCGCGCTGGGTCGCGGTGAACCACGGCACGTTGAACAGGTCGAAGCCGAGCCCGGCGATCGCGTACACGGCGATCAAGACGAACGGGTGCACCGGCAGCAGCAGGCACAGCGGCGCGAGCCCGTACAGCGAGAGGCCGACGAGCCCGGTCCACCCGGCGGCGCGGGGCCGCCAGCGGGCCATCAGCACCGCGCCA
Source organism: Lentzea alba (assembly GCF_011067745.1). Classification (GTDB taxonomy): domain Bacteria; phylum Actinomycetota; class Actinomycetes; order Mycobacteriales; family Pseudonocardiaceae; genus Lentzea; species Lentzea alba. The sequence goes on along the minus strand of NZ_JAAMPJ010000021.1, from coordinate 60,046 downwards.
GCCAGTGCGCCCACCGTGAAGGCGGTCAGTGCGCCCGCGAGCACGGCTTCGGTGCCGTAGCGGTCGCGGCTGACCAGGGGGAGCACCACGCTGGTCGCCGAGTAACCGGTGGCGATCACCGCGGAGAGCGCTCCCAGGCCGGCCAGGAACCACGGATGCCTGCGGGCTTCGCGCACACCCTCCAGGAACTCGGCCACGAAGCCCGCGCCGGAGGACCCCGCCACGCTGCCGGAACCGGCAGGGGACACCAGCGCCGCCACCAGCCACAGCGCGCCGATCCCCAGCAGCAGCCCCTGCGTGTTCACGAACAGCGCGAGCAACGCGGTCAGCCCCGGTGCCGCCAGTGTCGTCACCCGGATCGACATGACCATCGCCGCGTTCGCCTCCTGGCGCCTGCCCGGCTCGACCACCTCGGCGGTCAGTGCCGAGAACGCGGGACGGCACGCGCCCTGGCCCACCCCCATCGCGAGGGCGGCGATCACGGCCGGCGCCAGAGCGTTGCCCACGAAGGCGGCGAGCACCGGCGCGGCAGCGGCGGAGATCAGGCCGGACCACAGGACGACCTGACGGCGGAGGTAGCGGTCGGCCAGCACGCCGCTGATCGGGACCGCGGCGAGGAAACCCGCGGTGCGCGCGGCGAGCAGCACGCCCAGTTCGACGGCGGTCAGCGAGCGGGAGAGCACCGCCAGACCCAGCACGAACGGCAGCGCCCACGTCGCGATGCCCGACGCGGTGGTCGCCGTCCAGAGACGGAGGAACTGGGTGTCGCGCAGTACCGAGGGACTGCGCATCGTGTCGAGGACCACGTCCTGATCGTTGCGCCCGTGGTCGCGTCCGGAACAGGAGTGTCCGTGAGTTGGCCAGAGATTGGCCGGTCAGGTGCGCGGTGGCGGCGGCTTCCGGAAAGCCAGGGTGGCGACGAGGGCGATCGCTCGTTGACGCAGGGTCCGCTGGGGGCCCTCGCTCAGTGAGCGGGCCAGGTCCGGTTCGGCGGTCCGCAACTGTCGCTCGATGTCGATGAGCCGCTGCTGTTCCTCACGACTGAGCATGGCGCGCTCCAGTGTCGATGGGGCCGTCGCAGGGTCCCTACCCAGCGCGTTCGCCGTTCAAACCTCCGGGGTGCTGTGTGTCGGTGAGCCCCGCACGGGTACTCGGCGAAAGGACCCGAAACGAGGGGAGAAACCGCCATGCGCACCGCTCTCCACGGCCTGGCCGAACGGGGCCAAAGTCCGTGGATGGACCAGCTCTCCCGAGAACTGCTGCGCGGGGGTGACCTGGCCGCGCTGGTCGAGGCCGGCGTGCTCGGGGTGACCACGAACCCCACGATCCTCGCGGACGCCATGAGCGCCGGCGACGCCTATGACGCCCAGAAGCGCGACCTTGCCCGGAAAAACGACGAGCACGACCAAGATCCGAAGGAGGTCTTCCTCGCGCTCGCCGCCGAGGACGTCCGCAACGCCTGTGACCTGCTCGCCGGCAAGGGCACGTCACCGCAGGACGGCTGGGTGTCGATGGAGGTCGACCCGAACCTCGCCCACGACACGCAGGCGACCATCGACGAGGCCCGCCGGCTGCACGAGATGATCGACCGGCCGAACCTGTTCGTGAAGATCCCCGGGACGAAGGAGGGACTGCCGGCCATCGAGGAGTCGATCGCGAACGGCATCCCGGTCAACGTCACGCTGTTGTTCTCCCTCGACCGCCATCGGGCGGCCGCCGAGGCGTACGTCCGCGGCCTGCACCGGCTGCGTTCGAACGGCGGCGACCTGCGCAAGGTCGCGTCGGTGGCGTCGTTCTTCGTGTCCAGAGTGGACACTGAAGCCGATGCGCGGCTGGACGCGATGCGCGGGCACGAGGTGCTCAAGGGAAAGCTGGCGATCGCCAACGCCAAGCTCGCCTACCAGCAGTACGTGGAGGTCTTCTCCGGCAAGGGCTGGGAGGAGCTGGCGCGCGCCGGTGCGACGCCGCAGTGGTGCCTGTGGGCGTCGACCTCGACGAAGAACCCGGCCTACCGGGACACGCGCTACGTCGAGGAGCTGATCGGCCCCGAGACGGTGACCACCATGCCGCGCAAGACGATCGAGGCCTTCCTCGACCACGGCCGGGTCGCCGACACGCTCACCCGAGGAGTGGAGGCCGCGCGGGGCGTGCTGGAGCGGTTCGCCGAGATCCGGATCAGCTACCGCGACCTCACCGACACGCTGGAACGCGAGGGCGTGCGGAAGTTCGCCGACTCCTACCAGCAGGCCCTCGACCGCCTGACCGCCCAACCAGCTCGGAGGTGACCTTTGCCGCACAACGACTTCCGTCACGACCTGGCCCAGCAGCTGCGGGTCGACTCGATCCGCACGAGCGACGCGGGCGGGTCCGGCCACCCGACGTCCTCGATGTCGGCGGCCGACCTGATGGCCGTGCTGCTCGACGGCTACCTGAAGCTCGATTACACGAACACCGACAACCCCGCGAACGACCACCTGATCTTCTCGAAGGGGCACGCGTCCCCGCTGTACTACGCGATGCTCAAGGCCGTCGGCGCGATCACCGACGAGGAGCTGCTCACGTTCCGCAGCCTCGGCAGCAGGCTGGAAGGCCACCCGACGCCCCGCATCCCGCCGACCGACGTGGCGACCGGCTCGCTAGGCCAGGGCTTGCCCGTCGGCGTCGGCCTGGCGCTGGCCGGCAAGCAGCTCGACCGGTTGCCGTACCGGGTGTGGGTGCTCTGCGGTGACTCGGAGATGGCCGAGGGCTCGATCTGGGAGGCGTTCCAGCACGCCGGCTGGACCGGGCTCGACAACCTCACCGCGATCGTCGACGTGAACCGGCTCGGCCAGACCCGCGAGACCATGCTCGGCTGGGACCTCGACGGCTACGTGGCCCGCGCGGAGGCGTTCGGGTGGAAGGCCATCGCGATCGACGGCCACGACCTGGACGCCATCGACGCAGGCCTGGCGCAGGCCGTGCAGACCACGGACCGTCCGTCGGTGATCTTCGCCAAGACCCACAAGGGACGCGGCGTGAAGGCCGTGGAGGACAAGCCGGGCAAGCACGGCAAACCGCTGGAGGACCCCGCGGAGGCGATCGAGGAGCTGGGCGGTGCGCAGTCGTTGAGCGTGTCCGTCAAGACGCCCACCCCCGGTGCGCCGCACCGGTTCCCGACCGCCGGGGGCGAGTTGCCGCGCTGGGAACTCGGCGAGGAAGTCGCGACCCGGCAGGCGTACGGTCAGGCGCTCGCCCAGCTGGGCGGACTGCGCGGCGACGTCGTGGTGCTGGACGGCGAGGTGTCGAACTCGACGATGTCCGAGCTGTTCGCTCACGCGCATCCCGACCGCTACTTCGAGATGTTCATCGCCGAACAGCAGATGATCGCCGCCGCCGTGGGCCTGCAGGTGCGCAACTGGGTGGCGTTCGCGTCCACGTTCGGCGCGTTCCTCACCCGTGCGCACGACTTCATCCGGATGGCCGCGGTGTCCCGCGCGGACCTACGGCTGTGCGGCTCGCACGCCGGTGTGTCGATCGGCGAGGACGGGCCGTCGCAGATGGCGCTCGAGGACATCTCGATGTTCCGCTCGATCCACGGCAGCACGGTGCTGCACCCGTCCGACGCCAACCAGACGGCGGCGCTCGTCGCCGAGATGGCCACGCTGCCCGGTGTCTCGTACCTGCGGACGTTGCGCGGGAAGACACCGGTGCGCACGTCGCCGGACGAGAACATCCGCGTCGGCGGTAGCCGGGTGCTGCGCAACAGCGATCACGACGACCTGACGATCGTCGCGTGCGGGATCACGGTCGGTGAGGCCGAGAAGGCAGCCGACGTGCTGGACGGTGAGGGCATCAAGGCCCGCGTGATCGACTGCTACTCGATCAAGCCGATCGACGCGGAGACCCTGGTGCAGAGCGCCGGTGAGACAGGTGCCGTGCTGACCGTCGAGGACCACTGGCCCGAGGGCGGGCTCGGGGACGCCGTGCTCGGCGCGCTCGCCGAGCACCCCACGCGGGTGCGCAAGCTCGCCGTGACCGAGATGCCGGTGTCCGGCAAGCCCGGCGAGCTGCTGCACGCCGCGCACATCGACGCGGAAGCCGTCGTCGCAGCAGCCCGCCAGCTGCTCAAGGCAGGTTGATGAGGGGAGCTTTCATAAACCCCAGGTTTATGAAAGCTCCCCTCATCAACCTCGCGGGGGAGCGGGAGTCAGGTCGGTTCCGGCATCGGCGGCAGTGGATCCGGGTCCGGACCGGGGGGCCGCAGGGGATCCGGATCCGGTCCGGGTGGCTGCGGCTGATCGGGGCCGGTCGGCTGTGGCTGGTCCGGCCCCGGCGTGTTCGGCAGCGGTTCTGGAGGCGGTACTGGCTGGCTCATACGCGGCGGGTACCCGCTTCCGGGCCTGCTCACCAGATTCGCAGGTCAGCGTTCGGTGCCCAGTACGGGTTTGACGTCGACGATCGGGGTGCCGTCGAGCGCTTCCAGGTGGGCCACCCGCACCCGGAACCCGTCGACGGCCACGATCGTGGCGCGGTGCAGGCCGATCGGGTTCGGCCGGTCCGGTGACCGGGTGGAGAACACGCCGGTCTCCGGGCGGTTCGGGTCGCTGCGCGGGTGCACGGCGAGCACGGACCGGTCCGCGCGGTCGAGCCACGTCAGCACGAGGACGTCCTGTCCGGCGGCGAGTTCGGCCATCGCCCGCGCGTACTCCGGTGCGAAGACGAGCCAGGCGTCCGGCGCGCCCTCGTCCGCCTGCTTGGGCGCGGCGGAGCGGTCGGTGAGCGGTGATTCGACGTGGCCGATCGGCTGCAGCTTCATCAGGTCCCGCAGAAGGTCTGGTAGGTGGCGCTGAAGTCCTGCGGCGCCGGGGTCGCGTAGTGCTCCATCCCAGCACGCTCACCACAGGGTTCGCGCACCGCGTCGAGCAGCCGTTCCAGCGGACCGAGATCACCGTCGGCGCCGGCTGCCAGCGCCTCTTCCACGAGGTGGTTGCGCGGGACGTAGACGGGGTTGACCTTGCTCATCGCGTCGGCGTCCGGCCCGAGTTCCCGCCACCGCGCGATCCAGGCGTCGATCCCGGCCAGGTCGAGGAACAACGACCGCGCGGGCTCGGTGTCGCCGTTCGCCGCCTTGCCGAGCTGGTGGAACAACGACGTGAAGTCGACGTGGTCGGTGTGCATGAGCGTGAGCAGGTCCTTGAGCAGCGGCTTCACGTCGCCGGTGACGCCGAGCTTGGCCTGCATGCCGCCGATCCAGGCCCGTTCGAAGTGCTCGTCGAACGTGCCGAGCGTCTCGACCGCCAGTGCGACGGCCTTGTCCTCGTCGTCGGCGAACAGCGGCAACAGGGCCTCGGCGAGCCGGGCGAGGTTCCACTCGGCGATGATCGGCTGGTTGCCGTAGGCGTAGCGGCCGCGGTGGTCGATCGAGCTGTACTTCGTCGTCGGGTCGTAGGCCTCCATGAACGCGCACGGGCCGTAGTCGATGGTCTCGCCGGAGATCGTCATGTTGTCGGTGTTCATGACGCCGTGGATGAAGCCGACGAGCATCCACTGGGCCACCAACGCCGCCTGAGCGGCCACCACCTGCCCGAACAGTTCCAGATAGGTGCTGCCGGGGTAGTGGCGGGCGATGGCGTGGTCGGCGAGGCGGCGCAGCAGGTCGTGGTCGCCGGTGTTGCGGGCGTACTGGAAGCTGCCGACCCGCAGGTGACTCGCGGCCACCCGCGTGAGAACGGCCCCTGCCAGCGGTTCGTCGCGCTGGACGACGGCTCCGGTGGCCACCACGGCCAGCGAGCGGGTCGTCGGGATGCCCAGGGCGTGCATCGCCTCGCTGAGCACGTACTCGCGCAGCATCGGGCCGACCGCCGCCAGCCCGTCGCCGCCGCGGGCGAACGGGGTCCGCCCGGAGCCCTTCAGGTGCAGGTCGCGCAACCGGCCGTCGGCGTCCGTGAGCTCGCCGAGCAACAGGGCCCTGCCGTCGCCGAGCCTGGGGGAGTAGCCGCCGAACTGGTGTCCCGCGTAGGCCTGCGCCACGCCGGGGGCCGCGTTGCCCACGAGAAACGACAAACCGTCGGACGAGCGCAGCCAGGTGGAATCGAGGCCGAGTTCCCTCGCCAGCGGCTCGTTCAGGGCGAGCAGTTCCGGTTCAGCGACCGGTTCGGCCTCCCAGGAGACGGCCATCTCCGGAACCGCATCGGCGAAATCGCTGCCCAGGCTGATGTCCACGCACCCAACGGTACCTGGCGGGCCAAACCGGCTCTGTGGTGCAGGGCCGACAGTCCATTCAGGACTGACAAACCTGATCGGGTGAACCCGGAGGGCGCCGGCGCCACCCCGGCTCTGGCGGCCTGCCGGGGTGGCTACCCTCTGCTCATGCGCCATTCCGCCATCGCGCTGGTTTTCGTGCTGGTCGGGTGCGGTACCGGGACGACGTCCCTGCCCACGATCACCCCCACGCCGACCTCGTCGTCCGTCTCGCCGCTGCCGGCGCTGCAACCCCGGCTCGACGCGATCGGCATGCTGCTCACCGCCTGCCTCCCGCGGCTGCGCGGTGAGCCCGTCGACCGGATGGACAACTGCGCCCACCTGATGCCCGACGTGACAGGCGTCCTCGACGAGGTCGAGAAGCAGTCGGACAAACTGCCGCCCGCGGGCCGCTCCGCCGTCGAACAGACCCGCAAGTCGCTCACGGACATCGCCCCGTGCGAACCGTGGTTCGCGGCCGGCGGGACCAGTGCCGACGCGCAGCTCGACGATCGCTGCGACAAGGCGTGGGACGCGCTCTTCAAGAACTACAACGCTCTGCGGAATGCTGCTTAGCGACGTAAGGCAGATCGGCCGGGTCGCGCTGCCGCTGTACCTGTCGATGGTGGCCGTGTCGGTCAGCGCCCTCGTGAACACGGCGGCGCTCGGCCGGTGCGGAACCGGCGCGCTGGCCGCTTTCGCCGTGACGGTGGCCGTCTACTTTCCCGCGGTGGCAGCGGTTTCCGGTGCCGTGCGCGGCGTCCTGCCGTTCATGAAGACGGACGACCCGGGGTGGGTCGTGCGGGACGGTGCCTGGCTCGCGGTCTTCGTCGGGGTGCTGGGCGGCTGACCGGGCTGTGGGTCGCGCTCGCCGTCGCGAACCTGGCCGTGGCGGTGGGACAGGGCCTCGCGTTTCGGAAAGCAGGCAACCTCTGACCTGACTCCCCACGTCCTCAGGGCACAACCTTGGGGGTAAATCATGCGGAGACTTGTCTTACCGGCGTTGCTGTTGGCCGCGGTGGCCTCGTGCGGAAGGCCCGAGGCCACCGAACCCGGCGTACCGCTGACCACCGCGCCACCGACGACGACCACCACCACGTACATCGATCCGCCGGACACCACGTCGTACGCGCCCGGCTACAACAACGAGGATCTGCAGCGGGCGGCGAACGCCCTCAAGCCCGTGGTGGAGGGCGAGTTCGCGAAGATCTATTCGAGCCTGGCCGTCCGCAACAACGTGCCGATGCTGATCATCCACCGCAAGCCGGACGCGCGGTTCGAAGCCGAGGTCAGGAAGATCGCGCCGGACGTGCGGATCGACTTCCGCGACGCGCGGTACTCCTATGCCGAGCTGATCGAGTACCAGAAGAAGGTCATCCAGGACGACTTCGAGTACTGGAAGGGCCGTGGTGTCAGGCTCTCGTCGGTCGGGCATCACAACGACGGTTCGGGACTTCGCGTGGGTGTGACGAACCTGCCGGAGAACTTCGTGAAGCAGTTGGAAGAGCGTTATCCGGCCATGTCGTTCACCGTGGCGGAAGAGGAGATCCGTCCTCTTCCGGCGAAGTAGTCACGAACTGGGCCGTCAGCTCCGTCGAGATCTCGTAGTGGCGCACGAGGAACGCGCGTTCGTCCAGCTTCTTGCGCCGCAGCCAGCCCGTCACCTCGGCGTTGCACTTGCTGGCGTTGCACGAGCCGCACGCGGGCACCACGTTGCCGAGCGTGTACCGGCCACCGCGCGAGATGGCCTGGACGCAGTCCTTCTGCAGCGAACCCGTTGTGCTGCCGCAATAAGCGCAGCCGGCCCACGAAGTCCGCAACGCGTCCCACTGGGCGTCGGTGAGGTCGTGGGTGACGCGAGCCATGCGCTTCTTGCGCTTGCGCGCGGCGCGAACCTGTTTGCTACCGCCGGTCGGCACGGTTCGTGAGACTACGCGTCGCGATGGTCAACAGGTCGGAGGCGGGGCCTCGGGGTGTCCGGCCGGACGGCCAGACGGCGCGCAACGCCCGGTGCAGGTCCAGGTCGCTGACTTCGATCCGGACCAGCGTGCGGGTCGCGAGGTCGGCCGCCACCGCGTGCACGCTGAGCACGGCCGGGCCGATGCCACCGATCGCGGCGGCCTTGATCGCGGTGGTCGAGGACATCTCCAGCAACGGCCCGGCGGACTCGGTGATGCCCGCCGCCCGGAGCGCGTGTTCCCACGCCTGGCGCGTGCCCGAGCCGGACTCACGGCTGACCAACGGGGTCGCGGCGGCCTTCGCGGCCGTGACGTGGCGGCGTCTGGCCCAGGGATGCGCGGGCGCGACGACCAGCACCAGTTCGTCGTTGGCGACCACTCGGCTCGCCAGACCGGCGGGCACGTCGGTCTGTTCGATGAACCCCAGGTCGGCCCGTTCGGCCAGCACCTGCTCGGCGACGTGCGCCGAGTTGCCCGCGGTCAGCACCGTCGCGGTGTCCGGGCTGACCGTGCGCAACGCGATCAGCCACGCGGGCAGCAGGTACTCGGCCACGGTGAGGCTCGCGGCGATCTTGAGCTGGCTGTGCCGGTCCGCCCGCAGACTGGTGAGGCCGGCGTCGAGGTCGACCGCCCGCGCGAGCACCGGGGCCGCCCATCCGGCGACGAGCTGGCCGGCCGTGGTGAGCCGGGCGCCGCGCGAGGTGCGTTCGAGCAGGACCACGCCGACGCGGGCTTCGAGCAGCCGGAGGCGTTCGCTGGCCGAGGGCTGGGACATGCCGTGCGCTGCCGCCGCCCGGCCGATGCTGCCCAGCTCGGCCACGCTCAGCAGCAGGTCGAAGCTGGTCAGGTCGGTGACCCTGGACGGCAGAGGCATAGGCACAGCCTATGCGTTCATCGATGATCGGCACCTACCGAGGTGGTGCGGGCGCGAGGATTGTCGTGTCGTGACCGCTCTCGCACCTCAACCACACCGTGCCCCCGAGGTGCGACGAGCGGCGCCTTTCGGCCCGAACCTGTTCGCGTCCGTGATGGGGACGGGGATCGTCGCCACCGCCGGTGCCGCCATGCCCGGACTGCACACCGCCGCGACGTTCGTGTGGGCGCTGGACGCCGCGCTGCTGGCGTTCCTCGTCGCCGCCGCCGTCAGGCGCTGGACGTGGGCGACCGTGCGGGACCAGCTCGCGGATCCGGTGATGGCGCAGTTCTGGGGCGCGCCACCGATGGCGTTGATGACCGTCGGCACAGGCGCGTTGCTGCTCGGCCGCGACTGGATCGGGCTGCCCGCCGCGCTGGCGGTCGACTGGACGCTGTGGACGGCCGGAACAGTGCTCGGGCTCGCCACGTCGGTGCTGGTGCCGTTGCGGATGATCGGCAGCGGCGAGCGCGCGTTCGGCGGCTGGCTGATGCCCGTGGTGCCGCCGATGGTGTCCGCCGCGTCCGGCGCTTTGCTGGCGCAGCACCTGGACGGGCCGGCCAGGCAGGCGATGGTGCTCGGGTGCTACGCGCTGTTCGGCGTCAGCCTGTTCGCGACCATGGTGATCGTCCCGCAGATCTGGCAGCGGCTCGTCCAGCACGGGCTGGGCGCGGCGTCGACTGTGCCGACGCTGTGGATCGTGCTCGGACCGCTGGGTCAGTCGATCACGGCCGCCAACCTGCTCGCCGGCGTGCCCGTGCTGCCCGGACAGACCGCGTTCGGCGTCCTGTACGGCACGATCACGTGGGGGTTCGCCCTGCTGTGGGTGGCGCTCGCGGCGACCGTCACCGTGCGGACCGCCCGGCGCGGGCTGCCGTTCGCGTTGACGTGGTGGGGTTTCGTCTTCCCGCTCGGCACGTTGGTGACCGGCACGAGCGCGCTCGCGGTGAGGGTGCCGTCGGCGATGTTCACCGTCGTGGCCGTGGTCTTGTACGGCGCACTTGTGCTCGCTTGGGTCACCGTGGCCGCGCGCACGTTGTTCCAACGTTAGCCACGCGCCTGATGTACTGAGCCGATGGACCGGGTGGTGCGGGACGCGGTGGCGGCTGCCGAGCGGCGGGGCTGGGACGTGCTCAAGCCGTTGCTGCACCCCTACCTCCACTGGACCGAGGGCGGTGTGACCATCCGGGGCCGCACGAAGGTGCTGGCGCATCTCGCGACCGCGTCTCCCGCGGGCCCGCCCGACTCGTACGAGCTGCGCGACGGCCAGATCTCCCGGTGGGTCACCGTCCGCTGATGGTCGTCCGAACGCGGGGTTGACCTGGGTTTCCAGCGGGTAGGCAGACCGCATGGCCAACAGTGCGGGTAGCGCCCGATCCGAGGGGACCGAGGTGACCCTGCGGTCCAAGACGATGTTGCTCGACTTCGCGGGCGAGTGCCAGGTCGAGGGCGCCGGCGACGCGGTCCGGCTGACGGAGTTGTGGCTGACCGCGGACCTGCCGGACGCCGGAGGGGCGGAAGACGGCGGCACCGTGCAACTCGAACTGGACGGTGACGTGCTGACGGCGACGGTCGTGCAGCCCGGCGGGAAGGTCGAGCTGACGGCGCGCGAGCCGGTGCGCTGGTCCGCGTCCGGCGGGGACGTCCAGCCGGTCGACGAGGAGATCGGTTTCGTGCTGGCGGAAGCTCCCGAGTCGACCGTGCTCCTGGTGCGAGGTCTCACCGTACGCATGTCCTGAGAAGGGGTTTGCCGACACCCGGCAGGGGTATCCGACCGGCGCACGACAGGGTGTTCGGCTGACGGAGGCACGGCTGGCATGGACCGCGACATGACCATCGACTTCGACGTTGACCTCGACATCGATCTCGACATCGACTTCGACGACACGGAGGTGCGCCGGGTGCGGCGCTACGTGCGCGAAGTCGTCGCAGGCCTCGGACTGCGGGGCGACAGCTCGTTCGTGGAGACGCAACCGCGGGCCGGGGCGTACGTGGCGCTGGACGGGCGGTTGCCCGACTTCCCCGACCACGACGTGGCACTGCTGTGGAACGAGTGGAACGGCTGGTCGGCGGCGGTGGAGGACCGCATGGGCGAACTGGTCGAGGTCGAGCGCATGAACGGCGACCCGCACCCCTCACCCGCCGCCGTGGTGAGCTGGGTGAAGGGGCTGTTGCACGGCGTCAGTCCGGCGGTTCGCTCGCGTCCTCGGTGGTCTCCTCGGCCGGCACCTCGGGTTCCGGAGTGTCCAGGTCGTTCAGATCAGGTGTACCGGGGGAGTGCGGCGCTTCGGGGTTGAGTGGATCGGTCATGCCGTGCGGTTACCCGTGCGGCACGACCTCGAAGCCTTTCCTTCATGCTCAGTGGATCACGCCCCAGGTGCGCACGACGGGGTCGACGAGGACGCTGACGTGCTTCTCGCCGTCGTAGTGGTGGCAGCGGTGGTGCACCTCGAAACCGTCGCCCGACACCGGAATCCACAGCCTCAGCTCGTGGGAGATGGAGTCGCCGTCGTCCTCGGCGGTGCTGTCGAGCACCTCGGCGACCACCACGGTTCCCTTGGCGCGCAACGCGACGGTCTCCTGCGCGTCGCTGCCCGCCGAGGACCAGATCGCCGCGCAGAAGATCACGGCCACCAGCAGGCCCAGCTCCCACAACACGATCGCCCACCACGGCTCGCCGGAGAAGGCGAGCGCGACCATGCCCGCGACCGTCGCGGCGAGCCCGAACCCTGCGACCACGCGCTGAGCCAGGGCGGATCGCGGACTCGTCAGGGTGACTTCGGCGGGGTTCGTGGTCACCAGCCGATCTTAGAACGCTGATGACCACGAACCGGCCGGATCACGGGCGGAGGTGCCACAGCCGGAGCTGAAGCATTGCCGAGAACCGCGCGTTCGGATCGCTGAGATCGATCTCCCCGACCTCCGACAGCCGCCGCAACCGATACCGGAAGGTGTTGGGGTGCACGAAAACGGCGGCCGAAGCGGCAGCCACGTCCCCGAACGCGTCCAGCCACGCGTTGAGCGTCTCCACCAGGCAGCTGTTGTGCTTGCGGTCGTAGGCGATCAGCCGTGCGACGGGTCCGGACAGAGTGTCGCCGCGCTCTGCGATGAGGTCCGAGAGCTCCAGCAGCAGTCCTTCGCTGTGCACATCGGACACTCGCGCCACCTCGTGCTGCGCTCGGCCGGCTCTGAGCACGCGCAGCACGAGATCGGCGCCCGCCCTCGAGCGGGACAGCTCCAACCCGTCCGCCACCTGGCCGACGCCGACGAGCACGTGGTCGCCGATGCGGTCGCGGAAGTCGGTGGCGATGCGCAGCGCCCGGTCCTCCGACGCCGCGGGCAGGATCGCGTAGGCGACGTCGCCGATCAACGCGGCGGCGGCGCGCGGGTGGACGGCGGTCAGGTGCATGGCGAACGCGTCGGCGATCTGCTGTCGTTCGGCCAGCAGGCGGGCGTGGGCGGCGGGATCGTCGCCGTGCGAGTGGGCCGACGCCAGCGCGAGCACCACGCAGGACTGGTCGGCGAGCCCGAGTCGCCGCACCGCTTCCGCCGCCCCGGCGCCACCCTCCACGGCGGTGCTGACCAGGTCCGCGCGGAGCCGGCGTTCGACGTCGGCCCCCGCCCGCTGGCGCATCATGTGCAGCGCCACCAGTTTGGCCGCGTCGCAGAACGCCTGTGATCGGTCTGCCGGCAGTGGTTCGCGGACCGCGGCCCAGATGGAACCGAGGAACTCGTCGCCCGCCCGGACCGCCACCGCGACCCTCGGGAGGCACAGCGTGCCGTCGTCGTCAGGCAGACCCTCGATGTAGACGGGCTGGTCGCTGCGGTAGAGCTGCTGGAACACCCCGCGTGCCTCCAGCAGCTGCGAGTAGCGCGCGGGGACCTGCCGGCCGAGGATCGTCTCGACGCGCGACGGGTCGGCCTCGTCCTGGCGGCCGGAGAACGCGAGGACGCGCGAACTGCGGTCCTCGATCGTCACCGGCGCGGCGATCAACGACGCCACGGCGTTGGCCAGGGCGAACAGGTCGCCGGCCGGCACGCCGCCGAGCGTCTCGGACGGGTCCACCTCGCCCTCGGCCGGCAGTGACCGCAGCATCGCGGCCAGCTGCGTCCACGACGCCCCCGGCGCCAGTCCGAGTAGCGCCACCCCGGACCGGTCGACGGCCTCGACGATCTCGTCGGTCACGCCGACCGGGCCGCGGACGACGAGTGCCGCGGCGCCGCTCTTGCCCAGTTCGTCGAGGATCTCCGCCGGTTCCCGCACGCCGACGCCCAGGACCAGTGCGGACGGTGGCGGCGCCTGGTCGTCGTGCGGGTCGTGGATCACCACGCCGCCGATGTCGACGGCCCGGCCCGGATCGCCCCGGACCAGGTCGATCAGCGTGGTGCCGAGGTCGTCCAGGACTCGGGCGAGGCCAGTTCGCGGACTCATGCCATCACCCTGCCAACCGTCTACAGAGGAAACCAGCGAGGCCGGCGAACCTCAGTTTGTTCCCGGTGATGGGTGAGGCGTCAATTACATTGTGCACGATTTAATCGTGCACTAGCTTTATGGCATCCGACCCCGAAGGAGCAGCCATGAAGCGCCCAGTCCTCGAGCCCGCCGCCGCCGAGTTCGCCGCCGCCACCGCCCAGCCGCCGTTCCTGTTCGAGATCGCCCCGGAAGAGGGCCGGAAGGCCGTTGACGAGGTGCAGTCGAGCGCGATCGACAAGCCCGAGATCGACGAGCAGTGGGTCGAGCTCGACGGCTTCAAGGTCCGCGTGGTCAAGCCGGCCGGAACCGAAGGCCCGCTTCCCGTCATCCTCTACATCCACGGCGCCGGCTGGGTGTTCGGCAACGCCCACACCCACGACCGCCTGGTCCGCGAGCTCGCGGTCGGTGCCGGGGCGGCCGTGGTCTTCCCCGAGTACTCGCTCTCGCCCGAGGCCCGCTACCCGGTCGCGATCAACCAGAACTACGCCGCCGCGCAGTGGATCCTCGGCAACGGCAACGAGTACGGCCTGGACAGCAGCCGCATCGCGGTCGCCGGAGACTCGGTCGGCGGCAACATGGCGGCGGCGTTGACGTTGCAGGCCAAGGAACGCGGTGACGTAGCGCTGAAGGCCCAGGTCCTCTTTTACCCGGTGACCGACGCGTCCTTCGACACGGACTCGTACGTGCAGTTCGCCGAGGGCTACTTCCTGCGCCGCGACGGCATGCAGTGGTTCTGGGACCAGTACACGACGAACCCGCAGGAGCGCGCCGAGATCACCGCGTCCCCGCTGCGCGCCACCAAGGACCAGCTCGAAGGCCTGCCGCAGGCGCTGGTGATCACCGCCGAGGCCGACGTGCTGCGCGACGAGGGCGAGGCCTACGCGGACAAGCTGCGCGAGGCCGGCGTGCCCGTCACCGCCGTCCGGTACGCGGGCGCGATCCACGACTTCGTGATGCTGAACGCGCTGCGCGGCACGCACGCCGCCGAGGCCGCGATCAACCAGGCCGTGGCGTTCCTGCGGCAGGCCCTCGCGAGCTGACGTCAGCCGAGGTGGTCGTTCGCCCCGCTGACCCAGGCGATGTAGCGGTCGGCGGAGCGGCGTACCGCTCCCTTGGCGTCGACCAGGACCGAGGCGCCGAGCAGTGAGTAGAGGCGTTCGTACGCATGGGGTTCCAGCCGGTCCGCGATCCGCCGCACCAGTCCGGCGGAGAGCGGGATCTTGTTCGGGTAGCTGCGCATGAACGTCACCCAGCCGGTCGCGGGCACCGGCACGATGGTGTCCCCGACGAGCAGGGTGCCGTTCCCCTCGGCGCCGGCGGCGACGTGCGCGACAGCGGCGCCGGGGAAGTGCCCGCCGGCCTCGACGAGGGTGACGCCGGGCAGGACCTCCTCGGTACCGGACCACTCGCGGATCACCGGGTCCTCCCGCTGGACCCAGTGCCGGTCAGCCGAGTGCACCAGAACCGGGACGCGGCCGAGTTCGTGACTGAGGCTCACCTGCGAGCCGTACATGTGCGGATGGCTCGCCACGATCACCGCGGCGCCGCCCAGTTCGGCGATCTTGTCGAGCAACGCCCGATCGAGGTGGTTGGGCGGGTCCCAGAGCAGGTTGCCCTGCGGCGTCTGCACCAGGTACGTCCACTGGCCGATGCCGAACTCAGGTTCGCGGTGCAGCCGGTGAATGCCCGGCTCCACCTCTTGATGCACCAGTTCGTAGTCGTCCGCGCTCAGCTTCTCCAGCGTCGTCCACACCTGACCTGACTCCGGCACCCACTGTCGTTCGTCGGTGCAGATCCGGCAGTCCGCCTCCGGAGGTCGTTCGCTGTCGGGGTGTTCGACACCGCAGGTGCCACAGATCCAGATCGTCATGATCGAAGTCTGCGACCTTCAGCTAGGTCGAGGTCAAACTCGCTCAGGGATTGATGCGCAGCGTCTTGCTCACGTGGAACGGCGTGCCCTGCTGACAGGTCGTCATCGCACCCGGATCGGCCTTTCCGCTCACCTCCACCTCGGCGCCCGCCACCGCGATCGCGGGATCGGCGCCGAGCAGCAGGTACTGCTGGCCGGACGCGGCCAGGATCAGGCACCCCGCCTCGGCCCCCGCCGACACCGTGCCCCGCACCGTCGTCACGCCCGGATCCAACGCCCGCGAAGGTGTGGTGGTCGTGGTGAGCGGCACGGACGAGGGTGGGAGCGGGGCCGGAATGCTCGGCGTGGACGTGTCGGTGGTCGGCGTGCTCGATCCCGGTGTCAGCGGTGGTGAGTTCTGCCCTCCACATGCCGTGAGCACCAAACACATCAACAGCACGGGCAACCCGCGCATCACGTCACCTCCGATGGACCACTGCGACCGGGCACGGCGCGTGGTGGAGCACAGCGTGGCTCACTGAACCCAGGATTGCACGCTTCACCGCCCCACGGCCGTGGCTGCCCACGGCCACGAGAGCAGCACCTTCGGCCGCCTGGAGCAACGCGCGTGCGGGGGCGTTGAAGGCGACGTCCTGCGCCACGTGCACCTCGGGGTGGCGGGCGATGTGGGGCGCCAGCTGTTCGTCGAGGAGTTTCGCCAGGTCCGCGCGGACGTGGTCCACGTCCGGTTCGGGCAGCTCGGCCCAGCCGACGTCGTTCCAGGCGTGGACGGCGAACAGTTCGCGGCCGTGCCGGGAGGCGAACGCGAAGGCGAACTCGATGGCGTCCGTGGACGTCTCGGAACCGTCGACGCCCACGACGACGCGGCCGTCCACGGGGCCGGAACGGGTGACGACGACGGGGCGTCCGCCGATCGACACGAGTCCGGCGGCGGTGGAGCCGAGCACCATCTCCGCGATGCCGGTGCGGCCGGACGAACCGAGCACCAGCAGCTCGCCGGACTCCTCGGCGAGCACGTCGACCGGGCGGCCGAGACGCACGGCCGTGGAGAGCTGGAGGTCCGGCCAGTCCTGCCTGATCTCGGCGGCGAGCTCGGCGAGGTGGTCCTCGGCGGAACGGCGCATGGTTTCCTCGGTGACGAACTCCGGGATCGGCGCGGCCGTCGGGGTGAAAACGGGTTCGGGCAGCGGTGCGCGGACGGCGTGCACGACCTGGAGGGCCGCGCCGCAGCGGGACGCGTCTTCGGCACCCCAGCGCACGGCCCGGCGGGCGAGATCGGAACCGTCGAAGCCGACCACGACAGTGGACATGAGAAACCACCTCCAGCCAGGGCATACCCGGCTGGAGGTGGTTCTAAATATCAGCTAGTCGATGACGAACTGCGAACCGGGCTCGATCAGGACGTCGCCGTCCCGCGAGTTGGTGATCGTCACGTTCGTCAGCCTGGCCGAACCGCGTGCCTGGGCCATCGCGAGGATGCCGGAGCCGTTGTTCGACCGGTCGATGCGCACGTTGGTGATCTGCACGTCCGGCATCCCGCTGCCACCACCCTTGAACTGGATCCCGTCGAAGGTGGAGTCGAGGATCTCGGTGTCGCGGATGACGACACCGGGGATGGCGAGGTTCTGGGAGAACAGCGTGATGGCGCCGAACTCCTGCGCCTCACCCCAGAACGCGCCGCCCGTGCGGTAGAGGGCGTTGTTGGCGAGCGTCGTCGTCCCGCCGAACGGCAGCGGGTCGTGGTCGGTCGCCAGCATGATGCCCGGGTAGTTGGCCGTGTCGGAGACGACGTTGTTCTCCGCGCGGTTGTTCGCACCTCCGTAGATGGCGATTCCGTTGGCGCGCCACGGCAACGCGATCGTGTTGTTGAGGAACGCGTTGCCGCTGCCGACGTCCACGTTCTGGTCCTTCACGTACTTCGACGCCCACACCGCGAGCGCGTCGTCGCCGGTGGTGCGGAACGACGAGTTGAACACCGTGGAGTTGCGGGTGCCGTTGGTGAAGTTGATGCCGTCGGCGTAGGTGTCGCGGATGCGCATGCCGGTGAACTGCAGGCCGTCGCCGGGGTTCCAGCGGTCGGGCAGGTTGGTGTAGTCGCGGCCGACCCAGACACCGACGTTGGCGTGCTCGATCCACACGTTGGTGATCCTGGTGTTCTTGCCGAACCGGCCGTTCAGGCCGACGCCGCCCTCGGCGTTGCCGTCACCGCCGCGGATCCGGCCGGAACCGAAGATCGCGATGTCGGAGATCTGCGTGTTGTCGTCGATGTCGAACCCGAAGTTGCCCTCGTGCGGGTGGTTGATCGTGCCGGCGTCCTGTGGCTGGGTCAGCGAGAACAGCTGCGAGTGCCACATGCCGGCGCCGCGGATCGTGACGTCGCGGATGCCGACCTGGTTGTGCTGACCGCTGTTGAACAGGGTCAGGATCTTCTTCTCCTGGCGGAACCTGCCCTCCGGGATCCAGACGCAGGGGATCTCCCCGTTCTGGTCGGCCGTCACGGCACGCTGCAGGGCGTCCGCGTCGTCCGTCTGGTCGTTCGCCGTGGCGCCGTACTGCGTGATGGACACGCACTCGGCGGGCTTCTGCGCGGCGGGTGCGACCTGCTCCAGGTCGATCAGGTCGATGACGTAGAACTGCGCGTTGTCACCGGAGTCGCGCTGCAGCTTGAACCTCGTGCCCGCCGGGTAGGAGTTCGCGAGCAGCTGGGAGGTCTCGTCGAACAACCTGCGGGCGTCGCCGCCCGGCCGGTTCGTGAGGCCCTCGGGGTCGTCGGTGGTGCCGTAGAGCCAGCTGTGCCGTGACGACAGGGTCAGCTTCTGCACGAACTGGTCGTTCGCGTACAGGCTGATCGTCGCCTCCTGGCCACCGCCGGCGGCCGCGTCCGGGATCGAGTTGCGGACGACGATCGAGTTCGTGCCGACCGTCGAGGTGATCTCCACGAACTGACCCTGCGAGTCCAGTCGCACCGACTTGCGGCCGCTCGACTCGCTGCCGAAGTTGGTGTGCCCGAAGGTGCGCTTCGCGTCCGCCTGCAGCAGCGTGCCCTGGTAGCGGCCGTTTTCGGCTTCGTAGCTCGTGAACGGCACCGAAGCGCCGCGTCCGACCACAATGGACTGAGTCGCGGTGTTGTTGTTCTCGTTGGTCTCGGCGACCTGACCGGTTGCGTCGGCGGTCGCCGTGGCCGTCGCGCCGCCGTTCGTGGCGGTCCACGAGCCGACGGTGACGGTCACGGTCTGACCGGCGTTGATCGCTCCGGTGTTGGCGGTCAGCGTGCTTCCGCCGACGGCCACGCGGGTCACCGAAGCGCCCGCGGCCGAGGTGCCGCGGTTGTGGACCTGCACGGCGAACGTCACCGGCTGGCCTGCCGCGGGTGACGACGGGTTCGGCGTGATCCCGGTGATCTGCAGGTCCGGTCCCGGTGCCTGGCCGACGACCAGGGGAGACCCGGAGGTGAAGGTGTTGTTGCCCTCGTTGGTCTCCGCGACCTGGTTGGCCGGATCCACGGTGGCCGCGGCCGCGTAGGACCCGGCACCCCGCCGACCGGCGTCGACGCTGACGGCGGCGGTGGCTCCGGGGGCGAGCCCGCCGACCTGGGCGGTGCCCACGACGGTGCCGGCGAGCGTGACGGTCAGCGTGGTCGCGCCGGACGCCACGGTGCCGCCGTTGCGCACGGTGGCGGTGAGCCTGATCGAGTCAGCCTCGCTCGGGTTCTGCGGTGTCCACGTCAGGTTCGTGACGGTCAGGTCGGGAGCCGGTGCGGCGGCGCCGAACACCTGGAACTCGGCGACCTGGCCGCCGGGCGCGCCGGTGTTCGAGTAGAAGTGCAGCCGCACGTCCGACACCCGGCCGGTGACCGGGATGGTGACGCTGTTGCCGTTCGCCGGGTCGAACCGGTGGTCGGCGCGCGCCTTCAGGGTGCCGAACGCCGTCGCGCTCGCTTCCCTGCCCAGCACTTCGAAGTTCTGCGTGCGCGCACCCCAGATCGGGTCCGGGTTGAGCTTCACGACGACCGAGGTGACGTCCGCGTTGGCGCCCAGCTTCGCGGTCAGGTGACCGGGCAAGCCGCCGGACTCCCAGTACGTGCCGGTGTTGCCGTCGACGGCGTTGGCCGCGACGAAGTCGTGCACGTGCCCGGATTCCTCGACAGGCTTGCCCTGGGCCAGGTTGTCGCCGTTCGGCGGCGGGTCGACCGGGCCGGACTCGCCGTGCACCTCGAACTCGCTGAGCTGACCCGCGGGCCACGCGGTGTTCGCCGTGATCGTGACGCGCACGTACCTCGTGCTGGTCGCCGCGAAGTCCAGCGTCACCGTGTTGTTGGAGGCGGGCGAGAACACCTTGCCGCTGGCCGCGGAGATGTCGGTGAACTGCGAACCGTTGGAACTTCCCTGTACGGCAAGTGTTTGCGTGCGCTGCTCCCAGTTCGAGGGCAGTCGCAGCACGACCTTGCCGACGTCCCGCGCGGCGCCCAGGTCGGCCTGGATCCACTGCGGGAACACGTTGTTCGTGCTCTCCCAGTAGCTGCCCTGGTTGCCGTCACCGGCGTTCCCGGCGCCGTATGGGCCGTTGGTGCTCGACGCGGTGAGGGTGGCGGACAGCCGGACGACCGCCGCTCCCGCCGTTGGTGTCAATCCGAAGAGGGCCAGTGCGGTTACGAGCGCAGCGCTCACCGCACGCCTCAACAGCGTGTTCTTCATTGAATTGTCCTTCGCGGCAGGGAAATCAGTTGATGGTGATCTTGAAGGTGGACGTGGTGTTCTTGATGTCCTGGAAGTTGTTGCTGAACCTGAGGCCGTTGAACGTGACCTCGCCGACCGCGGGCCCCTGACCCGGTTCCGGCATTTCGTTGGCCCACAGTCCGAAGCCGGACTTGGCGTCGAACTTGTCGCCGGACTTGCGCGCACCCGAGATGCTCACGTTGGACAGCACGGTGTCCTGGAAGATGTTCTCGGCGGCGCCGTTGTACTTGGTCTGGAACATGATTCCGCTGTACGTCGGATCGATGATCTCGACGTCGTTCACCCGGATCCCGGTGTACTTCTTCGAGGCCGAGAACATCCAGATCGCGCCGAACGTCTGCGCGCCCCAGAAATGGCCACCGGACCGCACCAGCGTGAGTCCGCTGAACGTCGTCGGCTCCGGTCCGAAGTCCTCCATCGGGTAACCGAAGTCGAGCGAGCTGATCGTCACGGCGGAGTAGGTCAGCGTGTCCGCCACGTAGATGTTGCGGAACGTGTTGAGATTGCCCCCGTAGACCGCGAGACCCGCCGCGCGCCAGGGAGTCAGCACCGAGAGGTTCTCGAAGACGTTGTTCTGCTGGCCGCTGCCACCGCTGTCGGTGGCGGCGAACAGTGCGAACGCGTCGTCACCGGTCGACCGCGCCTCGATGTTCGAGACCCGGTTGCCCGCCGACCCGTTGGTCATGTTGAGACCGTCGGCGTACAGGTCGCGGACGCGGCTGTCCCTGATGACGTTGTTGTCGACGTTGTTGCCCCAGAACAGGCACATCATGTGCTCGACCCAGATGTTCTCGATGGTCATGTTCTGCACGCCGGCGAAGTTGAACACCTTGCCCGGACCGTCGATGCGGGTGGTGTAGTTGCCGAACACGGCGAACCCGCTGAACGTCGAGCCGCTCGCGGACGACTGCGCGTCGAACCCGATGTCGGTGTTCTCCTGGCTCGTCGGAGCCTGGAACCTGGTGAACCACGGTCCGGCGCCGACCACGCGGATCGCCTTGCCGTAGACGGTGAACTTCTGCTGCGTCTGGTAGGTGCCCGCGGGCAGGTAGACGCCGACCAACGTGCCGGTGGTGTCCATCCGCACCCGGTCGAGCGCGGTCTGCACGTCCTGGTGGGAGAACCCGGGGGGCACGGCATACCGTGCGGCGTCCGGGTTTCCGGCGGTGCGGACGTCCTCGAAGTTCACGAAGTCGATCGCGTAGTTCGTGGTGTTGGCCGCGTCCTTCTGCAGCTTGATCTTCGTGCCCGCCGGGAACGTCGAGTTGAGCATCACGTTGGCCTCGTCGTAGATGTGCCGAGGGCCGCCCGCTCCCGGCGAGTTGCCCGGGCTGGCCTCGTTGCCGTAGAGCCACATGTACTTCGAGGTCAGGTCGATGGCCTTGTGGAACTGGCCGTTGACGTAGACGTTGAGGTTCGAGGTGATGCCACCGCCGCCCGCGCTGTCCGGGATGGAGAAGCGGGTGACGAGGGTGTTGGTGGGTGCTGAGGTCGTGAACTCGACCGACTGGCCGGTGCCGTTCAGCGTGACGGCACGGCGGCCGGACGCCTCACCCGCGAGGTCGCCGATCGTCCTGTTCGGACCGAGGACCTGCGCGCCGCCGCCGATGGTGGCGTCCTCGGCCTCGACGTGCTGCCACGGAACGCTCGCGCCGCGGCCGATGAACAACGACTGCTCGCTGGTGTTGTTGCCCTGCTTGGCCGGGATCTCGTTGCCGTCGTTCGCGATCGTCGTGCGGACCGTGTACCGGCCGTCGGCCGCCTGCCAGGTGCCGAGGTTGACCGCGGCGGTCGTGGTGCCCGCGTTGATCGTGCCGGTGTGGCTGCCGGTCAGCGTGCGGACGGTCTGGCCGTTGCTCAGGATCGTGACCGTGATCCCGTGCGCTCCGGCGGCGCTGTTGACGGTGCCCTGGTTCTTGATCGCCACCGAGAACGTGGTGTTCTGGCCGTTGCCCGGGTTGCTCGGCGACCAGCTGGGCACCGCGACCAGGTCGGAACTCGGCACCGAGGTGACCACGAGCGGGTCGGGGTGCAGGCGGGCGTTGTTGGTCTCGTCCTGCTCGGCCACCTTCTTGGTCTCGTCGGCCTTGGCCGTGTACTGGTAGGAGCCCTCGGTCCGAGCTGCGATCGTGGTGCTGACGTTGGCCTGGGCGCTTGCCGGCAGTGCGCCGACCTGAGCGGTGCCAACGCTCGTGGTGCCGAGGAAGAACGTCACGTCTGTTGCCGCCGACGCGGCCGTGCCGGCGTTGCGGACGGTGGCGGTCAGCGTGATCTGGTCGGTCTCGACGGGGTTGGCCGGCGTGAACGACGTGCCGGTGACGGTGAGGTCGGGGTTCGGGGCAGGGGTGCCGAACACCTGGATCTCCGCCACCTGGGCGCCGGGCGCGCCGGTGTTGGACGTGAACCGCAGCTGCACGTCGGCGACCCTGGCGCTGAGGCCGATCATGACGCTGTTGCCGCTCGCCGGATCCCAGCGGTAGTCGCGTCCGGCGACCAGGCTCGTGAAACCGGTGGCGTTCTGCTCGCGGCCGAGGACCTCGACGTGCTGCGTGCGCGCGCCCCAGACCGGGTCGGGGTTGAGCTTGACCGCGAGCGAGCTGAGGTCCGCGTTCGATCCGAGTTGGACGGTCAGGGTGCCGGGGAACCCGTTGGACTCCCAGTAGGTGCCGAGGTTGCCGTCGTTGGCGTTGGCGGCGACGAAGTCGTGCACGTTGTGGTTCGCCGTGACGGGCTTGCCCTGGGCGAGGTTCGTGCCGGTGGCGCCCTCGCGCGTCACGGAGGTGCTGGCGGGGGACTGGTTGCCCGCCGCGTCCTTCGCGATCACGTGGTAGGTCACCCGCAGGCCGTCGGGCTGGCTGTCGGTGTAGGTCGTGCCGGTGACCGTGGTGCGCAGGCTGCCGTTGACGAAGACGTCGTAGCCGGTGACGCCGACGTTGTCCGTGCTCGCGTTCCAGGTCAGCCGGATCTGGCCGGACTGCGGCTGGGTGAGGGCGAGCCCGGACGGTGCCGACGGCGCCTGCGTGTCACCGCCGGTCGGGCCCTGCACCTCGAACTCGCCGATCTGGCCCGCGGGCCAGCCGGTGTTCGCGGTGATCCGCAGCCGCACGTACCGCGTGGTGACGGCGGTGAAGTCGATGGTGACGGTGTTGTTCGCGGCCGGGGTGAACTCATATCCCTTGGAGGCCACCAGATCGGTGAAGTTCTGGCCGTCGGTGCTGCCCTGCACGGCGAGGGTCTGGGTGCGGGCGCCCCAGTTCGCGGTGGGAAGCTTCAGGACTACCCGGTCGGTCTTCAGCGCGGCCCCGAGATCGGCCTGGATCCACTGCGGGAACGCGTTGTTCGCGCTCTCCCAGTACGTGCCCTGGTTGCCGTCGCCGGCGTTGCCCGGCCCGTAGTTCTGGTTGGTGCTGCTGGCGGTGTAGGTCGCCGGCAGCGGCGCGGCTTGTGCGACAGGGGAGACGGTCAGGCTCGCCGCGGCGAGGGCTGTCACGGCTATCGGGGCTAGCAGGGAGCGAACGCGTGTCGTCGGTGACATGGCGTGCTTGGCCCTTCTCGGTGGGGACGCGAGGGGGTATGGCGCGCCTCACCGTAGAAGTGCCCAGCAGATTATCGCAATATGTCGACGTGATTGCGCAAATTTGCGACATCTGCCTCTGAACAGGAAAGACGTGTCCCGGTTCGGGTATCTGAACCCGGTCTTCGTCGCGGCACGGGCAGCCACCAGCGGCTGGTTGTCGCGGCGTGCGGGAAGTTCGCGCCCGAACGTCCCGAATAAATTCATTCGATCTCGATAGGCCCGCTTGCGGGGGCTTGCTCTGACCTTGCACGACTTTCGCAAGCCTTGCGCAAACCTCAGAGCTTCGCGAACAACCTTCTGGCTCGGTTCAGCAGATCCAGCCTGTGCTCACGCTGCCGGAGGGAGTGGCCCTCGCCGGGATAGACGACGAGTTCGGAGTGCTGCACGGCCTGGTGCAGCAGTTCGGCTTGCTCCACCGGAACGTTGGTGTCCTCGGCGCCGTGCACGATCAACAGCGGTGTGCCGATCCGGTCCGCATAGGTGAGCGGGCTGTGGTCCGGGCCGTCCCCGAGCGCGGCCTCGAACCTGCCCCACTCGCCCTTCGCGATCTGCCTGGGCCAGTCGGAGATGCCCGCACCCACCAGCGCCGCCTTGAACCTCCGCGTTCGTGTGGTCGCCCAAGCGGCCATGAACCCGCCGTGGCTCCAGCCGGAGATGCCGAGCCGGTCCGGGTCCGCGACGCCCTGGTCGACCAGCAGGTCGATGCCCGTTTCGATGTCGTGCCATTCCTCCTGGCCGACGCGCTTCGCCACCGCGGTCGCGAACTCGTGGCCGCGACCCAGGCTTCCTCGCGGGTTGGGCAGGAAGGTCGCGATCCCCTGATGCGCGAACCACTGCGCCGACGGCACCCACTGCAGCTGGAGCTCGTCGGCCCATCGGTCGTAGGGCCCGCCGTGGACCAGCGTGACCATCGGAAACGGCCCGTCCGCGCGGGTCTTGCCGACCGGGAGCACCAGCAGGCCGTCGAGGTCGAGCCCGTCCTCAGCCTGGTAGCGCAGGCGTTCCTGGGCGCCCCACGCGATGCCTTCGAGTTGGCCGACCTGGGGCCGGTGCGCGCCCGTGATGCGGCCCAGCAGGCCTTGGCCGAGGCGGTGGAACTCGGTGTCCAGGCCGGTCGCGACCACCATGATCGGCGCGTTGCCGTCGTCCTGGACGAGTTCGGTGGGGCAGGCCTGGAGTCCCTCGGTGAGGTTGCGGTGGCGCTGGTCGAACACCGCTTTGCCGCCCTGCAGGTGCGGTGGGGTGAGAGCCAGGTAGACGACCTCGTCGCCCCACCACACGGGACTTCCGGCTTCGGCCGACGTCGGGCCCAGGTCGGTGATCCTCCCGTTCTCGACGACGTGCAGGGCGGGTTCGAGCAGGCCGGGGTCGATTTTCGGCGACGACCAGGTGATCACCGCGAGCCGGCCGTCGGGGTGCCGGGCGACCTCCGCGACGTGCCGGCCCGGGATGCGCACTTCGGTTGGCAGGGCCGGATTCGGGGTCCGCGGTGGGCAGTGGTCGAGCACCAGTTCGTCAGTCAGCTCCCGCACATGACCATTCTGGCAGCTGGTCCGTCAGCGGAGCAGGTACGCGTTGACGATGGTCTGCTCCACGGTCTGGCCGCTGCCGGACGCCTTGGCGCGCAAGGAGACCGACTTCGCGTCCTGTGGGTGCGCGAGCAGCACCCGGCGGCCGGTGATGGGGGTGCCGCGCCACGTCTTGCCGCCGTCGTAGGACACCTCGACGGACGTGACCCGCACCGAGCCGGTTTGCGACTGGGTGGAGATCGGCACCGCGAGCATCCGGCCGGCGCGGGCGGTGCCGTCGTCGTCGAGTTGCGGGGTGAAGCGGATGACGCTCAGCGGCAACGCGGTCTGCTCGGGCGTGGTGTCGCTGCGGAACGTCCAGACGCCGGACACCTTGCTGCTCAACGCGGTGTCGCGGGTCGCCGTGGTTTCCAGGCGGTAGTTCGCGGCACCCGGTTGGACGTCGAGCATCGCCCAGCCCGCCTCGGTCGTCTCGATCGCCTTCATGTTGTCGCGGTACAGCGTGGTTTTGGCCTCGGTGACGGGGCTGTAGCCCGCGTTGCCCGCGTTGTCGCCGTACAGCGGCACGGTGACGCGGATGAAATCGCCGGTGCGGAACGTGTGCGGGATGTCGCGCGTCTCGGGCAGCGCCGGGCCGAACACCGCGCGGTTGAACGGTTCCACGTAGGACCTGCCCGGCCGGTAGTGCCGCAGCGGGCCGGCCAGCGCGCCGATGTTGCCGTTCTCGTCGAACAGGTTGAACCTGCGCGACCAGTCGCCGCCCTCACCGCCGTAGTACTCGGTGCGCGGCCCGGCGGCCAGATTGTCCAGCGAGCCGTAGCCCCAGTCGGCGCGGCCCTCGGGTGCCGAGGTGTGGCCGATGCTGGCGGTCTGGCCCTGCTTGAGAGCGGGCATGTCGACGCGGACGGAAGCGAGGTCCTTCCTGGCGACCGTCCTGGTCAGACCCTTCGGCGCGGATCCCTTCTGGTACCAGGCGAGTCCGTAGAAGTCCGGGCCCGCGGTCCAGAAGGTGGCGGTCCTGCCGGTGACCTCGGGGGAGTCCGGGCCGAGGCTCGCGACGCCGAGGTGGTCGGTCACGCCGCCGACCGAGAAGTTGCCGATGGTGTAGCTGGTGCCGTTGACGACCCGTTCGAAACCGGTCTGCAGCAACGAGAGTCGCGCGGGGACCGGGAGCGTCACCTGGACCGGTTTGGCCTGCCGGGCGTCCAGGTCGATCGTGGTCGAGCCGGTGACGGTGAGGTTCGGATAGTTGATCACGTCGTGGCTGCCGCTCGACGACATGACGCTGCCGGTCAGGAGGTAGCGGCCCTTCGCGAGGCGGGCGACGCCGGTGTCGCTGTTCGGCCACACGCGGGCGCCGGTGTCGACGTTGATCAGGAACGCGAAGGTCGTGCTCGTCCGGGCGCCGGACCGTTCGATCCCGGTGATCTTGACGTCGTAGCTCTCGGGCTCCAGGTCGACGACGACGGCCGTGCGCACGCCGTTCGCGACGATCGCGCCGCCCATCACGCCACCGGCCGGCTGCTTCGCGATGTCCGCCGTGACCGTGGCTGTCGCGGAGCCACCCGCAGGCACGGTGAGTCTGGCGGGGGAGACGCTGAACAGCGTGCCGTTCGTCTCGGCGGTCAGGTCGAGGGTGACGGGTTCGGAGCCCGCGTTCGAGTAGGTGATCTCCTTGGTCAGCGCGGGTTCGCCGGTGTGCGGCCACTGGTGCGCGCCGAAGCTGAGGCTGGTCGGGTTCGAGGTCACGTTCTGCCTGATCAGCTTGGCGACGTCGACGCGGCCCGAGCCCTGTTCGAACGGGCTCAGCTCGGCGGTGGGCGTGGTGCTGCCGGTGAGGCGGGCCTTGAGCTGGGAGCCGGTCAGGTCTGGGTGCTGCTGACGCACCAGGGCCGCGGCGCCGGCGACGTGCGGGGTGGCCATCGAGGTGCCGTCGAGCGAGGTGTAGCCGTCGGCGACCGGCGGGCCGATCCTGCCGGCGGAGTGCAGGGCGGCGACGATGCCGACGCCCGGCGCGGTGAGGTCCGGCTTGAGCGTGCCGGCCTTGGTCGGGCCGCGGCTGGAGAACTCCGCGATCCGGTTGTCGTCGTCGACCGCGCCGACGGTGAGGGCCGCGTCGGCGGTGCCTGGCGAGCCGACGGTGGTGACGTCGGGGCCGCTGTTGCCGGCGGCGATCACGAACAACGTGCCCTTCTCGGACAGTCGGTTGACGGCCTCTTCGAGGGGTTCGATCTCGGGCGTGTCGTAGCCGCCGAGGCTCATGTTGACGATCTGGGCGCCCTGCTCGACGGCCCACTCCATGCCGGCGATGATCCCGCTGTCCTGGCCGGAACCGTTGTCGCCCAGCACCTTCACGTCGAGGATGCGCGCGTCCGGAGCGACGCCGCGGTACTTGCCGCCGCTCTTCGCGCCCGTGCCCGCGATGATCGACGCGACGTGCGTGCCGTGACCGTAGTGATCGGCCGCGTCCGGTGAGGTGGTGAAGTTGCGCTCGCCGATCTCGCGGTCCTGCAGGTCCGGGTGGGACTGGTCGACGCCCGTGTCGAGGACGGCGACCGTGGTGCCCTTGCCGGTGAAGCCCGCCTGGTAGGCGGCGGGGGCGTTGATCTGGGCGACGCTGCGGTCGAGGTCGGCCTGGCGCTGGGCGTCGAGCCAGATCTTCTTGGCGCCGGACGCCGACAGGCCGCCCACGAGCGGCGTTGTGGCGGCATCGAACGCCACGCCGTTGATGCTGCGCAGCTGGATGCCGGACTGGGTGCTCAGCGTGCCCGCGGGGTAGGTGACGATCACGGGCAGGGCTCCGCCGTACGTGGCGAGCTCGGTGACGTCGAACAGACGCTCGTCGAGGCGGCCGTTCGCGATCAACGGCAACGCGTCGTGCGGCACCACGTACTCGTGGCCCTGTGCGGTGTACGTCGTGAACACGATGTGCTCACGGCCGGGAGCCGGTCTGACTGCCCGTTGGCCGGTGAGCACCTGGTCTCCCGTGATCAGGGTGATCGTCGGTGCGGTCTTTGCTGCTCGTGGGGGAGCGGCTTGGGCGTGGCCGGCGGTGAGCAGGGCACCGGCCAGCACGACGACTCCGAGTAGGCGCACCGGTCCTCCGTAGGTCTGTGAGAGCGTTCTCACGGACCGTAGTGAGGTGCTCACTCGGGTGACAAGGTCTACACCAATTTCCGGTACGCTTTACTCTTCCGCCATGACCGGCCTGCGTGAACGCAAGAAAGCGGCGACCAGGGAAGCACTGGGCGATGCCGCGTGGAGCCTGTGCGTCGAGCACGGCCCGGACAGCGTCACGGTGGAACAGATCGCGCGGGCGGCCGGCGTGTCGTTGCGGACGTTCTTCAACTACTTCTCCTCGAAGGAGGAAGCGATCGTCGCCGGTGACGCGGCCACGGCGGTCGCGTTCCTGCACGCGTTCGCGGCGCGGCCGCCCGACGAGCCGGTGCTGGTCGCGCTGCGGGAGACGTTGCACTCGATCTACCTGCTGCAGGTGGACCTGGACCGGCTTCGTCAGCTGCGTGAGCTGCGCCGGCACCCGGCACTGGTGCCGCACTTCCTCGCTGCCTACTCCGCACGTGAGCAGGAGCTGGCCGCGGCGATCGCGGTCCGCTGCGGCGCCGACCCGGCGGTGGACCCCTACCCGGCGGTCGCGGCCTCGGCGATCCTCTCGTCGATGCGCGCGGTCGTGCAGTGGTGGCTCGACACGCCCGAGGCCTGGGAGCGGCACACGCTCGCCGAGCTGGTCGGAGGGATGATCGACCAGCTCGGCGCCGGTTTCACCAGGTGAGCGCGTTCACCAGGTGACGGGCAGGGCGTGCACGCCGTAGATCGACATGTCGGTCCGCAGCGGCACCTCGTCCGCGGGCACGGCGAGTTCGAGCGTCGGCAGCCTGCGCAGCAGCTCGGTGAAGCCGACCGTCATCTCCACGCGCGCCAACTGCTGGCCGAGGCACTGGTGGATGCCGTGCCCGAACGCCACGTGGTGGCCGCGCGGCCGGTCGACGAGCAGCGCGTGCGGGTCGGCGTACTCCTTCGCGTCGCGGTTGACCGAGGGCACCGACACCACGACGGTCTCGCCGGCGCGGATGGTGACCCCGCCGATCGTGACGTCCTCCTTGGCGTGCCGGGAGACGCCCATGCTGATGATCGACAGGTAGCGCAGCAGCTCCTCGACCGCGTTCTCGGTCAGCTCGGGGTGCTCGCGGAGCTTGGCGAACTCCTCCGGGTGCTCGAGCAGCGCGAACGTGCCGAGCGCCAGCATGTTCGCCGTCGTCTCGTGGCCGGCCACGAGCAGCAGGTTGGCGATGCCGGTGAGCTCGTCCGTGTCGAGGTCGGTGTCGTTCACGAGCCCGGACAACAGGTCGTCGCCGGGGTTCAGCTGCTTCTCGCGGACCAGCGACCGCATGAAGAGACGCTGTTCGGTGGTGTTCTTGATCTGCTCGTCGACCGTGGTGGTGAGGTTGAGCAGCTTGGCCGTGCGGGTCTGGAACTCCTCGCGGTCGCCGTAGTCGACGCCCAGCAGCTCGCAGATCACCAGTGACGGCACCGGCAGCGCGAAGTCGTGCACGAGGTCGGCCGGCGGTCCCTTCTCGATCATCGCGTCGAGCCGGTCGGTGACGATCTCGTGGATGCGCGGCGTCAGGTCCCGCATCCGCCGCACGGTGAACTGGCCGGTCAGCAGCTTGCGGTAACGGGTGTGCTCGGGGGCGTCCATGAAGACGAACGACCCGGCCTGGCGCTCCGGCGGGAACATCTCCGCGTGCAGCTCCGGCGAGATGAGCGCACGAGCACGCGGGCTGTTGATCCGGTCCGCGCTCATCGTCGGCTCGGCGAGCACCGCCCGTGCCTCCTCGTGCCCGGTGACGAGCCAGACGGTCTCGCCCTTGTGCTCGATCCGGTGAATGCCCCCGTGCCCGCTCAACTCGGTCAGCGCGCCGGCCGGGTCGAACGGGCACCCCGCGGACTTCTCGGTGAGTTCGGCGGGCAGCTGCGGGCGGATGAGCGCCTGAGCGCTGCGCTGTCGCTCGGCCGTGGTCATGGCCATCTCCCTGTCTGACCCGGCGTGACCGGGCCATGGCTCGACGTCATCACCACGCTACCGAAACTTGCGCGACGTGCAAGATTTTTGCCCTTGATTGGGGCTGGCCTTTTAGGCGGCGAACACCTGGGAGTCGTCCGCGAACGCCTTGAACTCCAGCGCGTTCCCGGCCGGGTCCAGCAGGAACATCGTCCACTGCTCACCGCGCTCGCCCTTGAACCGCACGTACGGCTCGATGACGAACTTGGTGTCCGCGTCCTGCAGCTTGGTGGCGAGCGCGTGGAAGTCGTCGACGGACAGCACCAGGCCGAAGTGGGGGACCGGCACGTCGTGGCCGTCGACGGGGTTGCTGACCCGTTCGGTCTTCGGGGCGAGGTGCGTGACGAACTGGTGGCCGTGCAGGTTCCAGTCGATCCACGTGTCGGAGCTGCGGCCCTGCTCCAGGCCGAGCGTCTCGCCGTAGAAGCGGCGGGCCTCGGCGAGATCGTTGACGGGCATGGCGAGGTGGAAGCGGGGGATGTTCGGCATGTAGGAATGTTAACATTGAGACAAGCGGTTCGAGCAAGATCGTGACGTTGTGTGCTTGTTAACATCGCGCTTGTTAACATTGGTGCCGTGACCCTGGGACCGGCCCGCCGAAGGGGCCTGAGCAATGAGGTCGCGGACGTGATCCGCGAGGCGATCTTCGACGGCCGCTACCCGCCGGGCGCCGCCCTGCGCGAGGTGGAGCTCTCCGAAGCCCTGGAGGTCAGCCGCGGCCCGGTCCGCGAGGCGCTGCGCTCCCTGGAGGGCGAGGGCCTGGTCCGCACCGAGTGGCACCGCGGCACCACGGTCACCGTGCTGTCCTCGCAGGACGTGGCCGAGCTCGACAGCCTGCGCGAAGCCCTGGAAAACCTGGCCGTCCGCCGCGTGGTGGCCGCGGACGCGTCCCTGGAGGCGATGGCCGACGCCGCGGCCGCGATGGACCGCGCCTCGACACCGCACGAGATGGTGCGCTGCGACATCGCCTTCCACGACGCGGTGTTCGCGGCCGCTGATCACTCACGGCTGGTTCAGGCGTGGCAGGCGATCCGGTCGCAGGTGCACCTGTTCCTGATCACGCGGGTGAACGTGAGCACGGCCGGCTACCTGGAACAGATCCGCTCGGAGCACCGCGACCTGGTGGCGGCGCTGCGGCTCGGGAACGTCGAGGGGGCGCTGAAGCTGTTCGCGGAGCACCGCAGGCACGCGCTCGACCTGCTCACCGTGCCCGACGGCGCGAACTGAGGGCGCTCCACGGCGCGTCGTGCCTCGACACGCCGTCGCCAGAGTGCACGCGGGGAGCTTTCGTTCGCTCTGACAGTACGAAAGGGCCCCGCGTGCCATCAACGACGAGCGGGTTTCGGGTGCGGCGGTAGGGCTGTGTCAGAGCCAGCCGTGCTCGTGGGCCAGTTGGAACGCCTCGCCGCGGTTGGCGACACCGAGCTTCGCCACCGCGGCCGACAGGTGGTTGCGCACGGTCCCGGCGGACAACGAGGTGCGCGAGGCGATCTCGGCGACCGGAGTGCCGAACTCGCTCAACCGCAACACTTCCAGCTCCCGCTGCGTCAGCGGGCACGGCGGGGCGGCCAGCGCGTCGGCGGCCAGTGCCGGGTCGACCCAGCGGGAACCGGCGTGCACGCGGCGGATCACGTCGGCCAGCGTGCCGCCGGGGGATCCTTTGGGCAGGAAGCCCTTCGCGCCCGCGTGCAGGGCCTGTTGCAGGTGCGGCGGCCTGCCGCGGCCGGTCAGGATCACCACCGCGCACGACGGCAGCACGCGCGCGAGTTCCGCGGTCACCTCCAGGCCGTCCACGAACGGCATCTGGAGGTCCACCACGGCGACGTCCGGGCGGTGGGCCAGCGCGGCCTCGACGGCGGCGCGGCCGTCGCCGGCGCGCGCCACCACCTCGAGGTCCGGTTCCAGGTCCAGCAGGGCCGCGAGCGCGTCGCGGATGAGCTCCTCGTCGTCGGCCAGCAGCACTCTGATCACGCGGGCACCACTACCTGCAGGGTGAACTCGTCGGCGGCGCGTTCGACGGAGACCTGGCCGCCCACGGAGACGAGTCGTTCGGTCATGCCGCGGATGCCGTTGCCCTCGCGCGAAGGGCCTGGGCCGGCGCCGTCGTTCGTGACGGTCATCCGCACCTCCCCTTCGGCCACCGCGACGTCGATCATGCACCACGTCGCGTGGCTGTGCCGCAGCACGTTGGTGCACGCCTCACGCAGCGCCAGGGCGAGCTGCGTGGCGCCCTCCCCGTGAACGGGAACGGTCGAGACGGTGCATCGGATTCCTGCTTCCTGCATGACGTTGCGGACCGCCTCCAGCTGTTCGGGCAGGTTCACCGCGCGGTAGCCGTGCACCGCGTCGCGCACCTCCGCCAACGCCGACGAGGCCAGCCGTTGCGCCTCGAAGGACTCCGCCGCCGACCGCTCGGGATCGGACGACGCGAGCCGCCCGGCCAGTTCGGACTTCAGCGCGATCACGGTCAGCCGGTGGCCCAGCAGGTCGTGCACGTCGCGGGCGAACCGCAGCCGTTCCTCGCTCACCGCCAGCTCGGCCTGTGCTTCGCGGCCGGCCCTGGCCTGCGCCAGCAGGCCGGCGAACCACATCGGCAGCCCGGCCATCGCGATGATCGTCGCGCCGACCGCGGCCGCGATCATCTGGTAGGTCGTCTGCTGATGGGCGACGAAGAAGCCCACCAGCCCGGACAGCACGACGGTGCCGAGCGCCGCCAGCCACCGCCACACCCCGCTCAGCAGTAGGGGAGCGAAGCCGGCGGCCCCGCCGCCGATCCACGCCCACGTCGACAGCTCCTCCGGGCCCACCGGTGCCACCAGCGGGATCGAGATCGCGACGGCGGCGAGCAGCACCCAGAGCTTCGCCTCCCGCAGCGCCACCGCGTACGCGACGGCCAGCACCAGCAGGCCCAGCACCCCGAACCAGCGCAGCCAGGACGGCTCGCGCAGCACGGCGATCAGCGGCACGATCAGCGTGCTCGCCCACAGCAGGTGCAGCGCTCCGCGCAGCGCGGTGTGCGGCAGATCGTTCATCGCCATCAGGGTAGAGGCCACACCAGCAGGATGGAGACGGCGATGACCAGGTCGAACACCCCGCAGAACTCCGACCACCACCGAGGCACGACGGCGTTGCGCACGTGGTGCACGAGGTCCCACACGGCGTGCGCGGCCCACCCGAAAACGATCAGCCCGACCCCGTAGAACGTGAACGGGGCCATCAGGAGCACCGCGGCAGTCAGCGCCACGTACAGGCCGAACACGATGAGCTGCACCCGCGGCGCCCGCCATCCCCAGAACAGGTACGCCGCCTGGACCAGCAGCAGCGTCCACGCGGGCGGAACGACAGGTGCCTGCCAGAAGTCGAACGTGATCACGAGCGCGAGGACCATCGGCCAGCGGTTCAGCACGGCCCGGACCACCGGGCGTCGAACCAGCTGCCGCACTGCGGAATGAGTTGTCATGCATCAAGAGTCGGAGAGACCCGCAGCAAGGCCCATCCGTGCGGTGTCATGACTTTTCTGTGCGAAACGCACGGACGAACTATGCGTTGATCTCGGCCCAGACGGTCTTGCCGCCGGCGAACTCGCGTGTGCCCCAGCAACGAGAGAGATTGGCGACCAGGATCAGGCCTCGTCCACGGCAGTCACCGAGCCGTGACTCGCCGAGCTGAGGAAGCTCGGCCGGTGTGTGGTCGTCGACCTCGACCCGTATGAAGTCGGTGTGTCGTTGGACCCGCACGGCACGCGGCCCTTCGGCGTGCTCGTACGAGTTGCTGGCCAGTTCCGTGCACACGAGCAACACGTCGAGCCGGAGGTCCTCCGGCAAATCTCTCAACAGAGCCCCGACCCACGAGCGCATCGCGGAGAGGTCCGGTACGTCCTCCGGCAGGGTGTGCAGGGTCCTCGCGGAGGCGCTCAGCACCTCGGGAGCATCCATCTAGATCCCCACCTCGTTCGGTACAGGCCCTCCTGGCTGCTCAAGATGGCCGTCAGCGTGCGAATTACCACTACGCGTGCTACCCCAAACGTGTGGATGGCTACGGCTTCAACCTCGCGCTGGTCGCGGTCTTGGTTTTGCTCAACGCGGCGTTCGCCGGCAGCGAGATGGCGTTGGTGTCACTGCGCGAAGGCCAGCTACGGTCGTTGGAACGCGAAGGGCATCGCACGCTCGTGCGCCTGGCACGTGATCCGAACAGGTATTTCGCGACAATTCAGATCGGCATCACGCTGTCCGGATTCCTGGCTTCGGCGACTGCGGCCGTTTCTCTCGCGCAGCCCATCGTGCCGTTGCTGGAATTTCTCGGTGGGGCCGCAAACGGGGTCGCGATCGCACTTGTGACCGTTGTGCTCACGTTTGTCACTCTGGTGTTCGGGGAACTGGCGCCGAAACGTCTGGCGATGCAGTACGCGGTGCGCTGGGCGAAGATCGTCGCACGTCCGCTGGATCTCCTGTCGGCGATCTCACGGCCCGTCGTGTGGCTGCTCAGCAAGGCGACTGACCTCGTGGTGCGCGTTTTCGGCGGCGACCCGAACGTCGAAGAGGAACAGATGTCTGCCGAGGAACTGCGCGATCTCGTTGAGGTGCAACAACATTTGAACCCGGAACAGCGCGAGATCATGACCGGCGCGCTGGAGATCCACGAACGACGGCTGCGCGAGGTGCTGGTGCCACGCCGTTCGGTCACTGTCGTGGAAGCAGGTTTGGACACCGCCACCGCGCGGGAAATCTTGGCGGGGTCGGGACATTCTCGGGCGCCGGTGACGAAGGACGGTCACCTGGACGACGTGATCGGCCTGGTGCATCTGCGGGATCTGCTCGACGACGCGGTGGAACTGGTGGACGTGGCACGTCCGCCGATGGTGCTGCCGGACTCGGTGCGGGTCGCGGACGCGTTGCGGCGCATGAAGGCCGAGCGCGAGCAGATGGCGCTCGTGGTGGACGAGCACGGCGCGGTCGACGGCATCGTGACGCTGGAGGACCTGCTCGAGGAGATCGTCGGCGAGATCTACGACGAGACCGACCCGGACGTGACCGCGGTGAGGACCGCGCCGGACGGCACGATCGCGCTGCCCGGCACGTTCCCGGTGCACGACCTGGCGGACGTCGGCGTCGAGCTGCGGGACCCACCGCCCGGCCCGTACTCGACGATCGCCGGTCTCGTGCTGGTGCTCCTCGGCCGCATCCCGGACGAACCCGGTGACGTGGTGGAGGTCTCCGGCTGGAAGGTCGAGGTGCTGGCCGTCGAACACCACGCGATCACCAGGGTGAGGTTGAGGTCACAGCCAGAACCGCGGAATGACCAAGGCCTCTGAACCGTTACACATGAGGCAGCCACTTTCGGCTGCCACTCCTGCCAACGGAAACGGGGGGATTTGTCATGCCTGCAGATCTGAAGAACCGCGCGTCCGGCCAGCAGGACGCGGACTCGGTCGGCCAGTACCTGCGCGATGTCGGGCGCACGCCGCTGCTCACGGCGGCGGAGGAGGTCGACCTGTCCAGGCGCATCGAGGCCGGGGTCTACGCGGCGCACCTGCTCGAGAGCGGTGACACGACGCGTGAGCCGCGGCTGTTGCGTCGGATCGTCGCCCAGGGTGAGCGTGCCAAGGACCACATGATCCGCGCGAACCTGCGTCTGGTCGTGTCGGTCGCGAAGAAACACTCGTTCCGCGGCCTGCCGTTCGGGGACGTGGTCCAGGAGGGCAACCTCGGCCTGATCCGCGCCGTCGAGAAGTTCGACTACGCCAAGGGCTACAAGTTCTCCACCTACGCCATGTGGTGGATCCGTCAGGCGATCGAACGGGGTCTGGCCGAGCAGACTCGCACGGTCCGCCTGCCGGTGCACGTCGTGGAAGAGGTCAACAAGCTCAAGAAGATCGGCCAGAAACTGTCCGCGTCGCTCGGGCGCGAGGCCACGGTCGAGGAGATCGCCGCCGAGGCCAAGGTGTCGCCGACGCGCGTGCAGGACCTGCGCGACGCGGCCCGTTCCTGCGTGTCGCTGGAGACGCCGGTCGGCGACGAGGGCGACTCGGTGCTGGGCGACCTGATCCAGGACACCGACGGCGTGTCGGCGCCGGATCTCGTGGAACAGCAGGAGTTCACCGAGGGCGTTCGGTCCCTCTTGGACGTCCTTCCCGAACGGCAGGGCCGGATCATGCGCCTGCGGTACGGCTTGGAGGACGGTCGTGCGCGCACGCTCCAGGAGGTCGCCGAGGAGCTCGGTCTGACCCGCGAGCGGATCCGCCAGTTGGAGAAGCAGTCGCTCGCCCAGCTGAAGCAGACGGGCGACCCGGAGGAACTTTTCGCGCTCGCCGGCTGACACAACAGACGAAAGTCGCTTGTTCTGGTCGTTGTCGCAACTAAAGACTCATCACGTCCGATAACGGACTACCGCTGTTTCGCAACCGCGTGTGAACGCATCTCTTGGGCCGTCGAGGGCCGGCCCGCGTTCGCACGCGGTTCCCTGCGATCAAGGAGCAGTGATGAGACAACGCACCCTGCGCACGCTCGGTGTGGCGGCAATCGCCGCCGTTGGAAGTGTGTTAGCGCTCCCACAGGCTGTCGCCGCACAGCCGGAGGGACCGATCGTCGCGGAGAGCGCGCCGAACGCGGTCCAGGACAGCTACATCGTGGTGCTCAAGAACACCATGACGAGCTCGGAGGTCGGCGGCCGCGCCGGCGACCTCGCGTCGCGGTACGCCGCCAAGATCGGCTTCACCTACCGCGCCGCGTTCAAGGGCTTCTCGGCCTCCATGACGAAGCAGCAGGCGAAGCGCCTCGCCGCCGACCCCGCGGTGGCCTATGTGGAGCAGGACCGGACCGTGCAGGTGCTGGCGGACCAGCTCAACCCGCCGTCGTGGGGCCTGGACCGGGTCGACCAGGCTGATCTGCCGCTGAACAGCAAGTACAGCTACAGCACGGACGCCTCGAACGTCACCGCGTACGTGATCGACACGGGCATCAACTACAACCACGCCGACTTCGGCGGGCGCGCGTCGTTCGGGTTCGACGCGTTCACCGACGGTCAGAACGGCAAGGACTGCCAGGGCCACGGCACGCACGTGTCCGGCACGGTCGGCGGTGCCACGTACGGCGTGGCGAAGAACGTGAAGCTCAAGGCCGTCCGCGTGCTCAACTGCGCCGGTGGCGGCTCGGTCTCGACCGAGGCGGCGGGCGTCGACTGGGTCACCGCGAACGCCGTGCTGCCGGCGGTCGCGAACATGAGCCTCTACACCGGAAACGTGAACGAGCCGAGCCGGGTGCTCGACGACGCCGTCCGCGCGTCCATCGGCCGCGGCATCACCTACGTCGTGGCGGCGGGCAACTTCAACGACGACTCCTGCAAGTACTCGCCGCAGCGCGTCACCGAGACGATCAACGTCATGGCGACGGCCCGCACGGACGCCCGCGCGTCGTTCTCCTCGTACGGCACGTGCAGCGACCTGTTCGCGCCCGGCCAGGACATCGTTTCCGCGTCGTACAACAACAACACGGGCTCTGCCACGATGAGCGGCACGTCCATGGCGTCCCCGCACGTCGCGGGCGCGGCGGCGTTGTACCTCGCCGACAACCCCGCCAAGACCCCGGCCGAGGTGCACGCGGCGATCATCGCCCAGGCCACCCCGAACAAGGTCACCAACCCCGGTGCCAACTCCGCCAACCGGTTGCTGCGCACCAACACCGGCGGCGTCCCGGGTGTCTCGGTCACCAACCCGGGCAACCAGACGACCGCGCTGAACGGCACGGCGAACCTGCAGCTGTCCGCGTCCGGTGGCACCGCGCCGTACACGTGGTCGGCGACCGGTCTGCCGACCGGCCTGTCGATCTCCGCAACGGGTCTGATCTCCGGTACCGCGACCACCGCGGGCACCTACAACGTGACCGCGACGGCCACCGCGTCCGCCGGTGGTTCGGGCAGCACGTCGTTCACCTGGACGGTCGGCTCGGCCACCTGTGCCAAGCAGACCAACGGCACGGACGTCGCGATCCCGGACAACTCGACGGTGACGTCGACGATCACGTTCTCGGGCTGCACCGGCACCGCGTCGGCGTCCAGCCAGGTCGAGGTGCACATCAAGCACACCTACAAGGGCGACCTGATCGTCAACCTGCTCGCGCCGGACGGCACCGCCTACCTGCTGCACAACCGTGCGGGCGGTAGCGCGGACAACATCGACCAGACCTTCACGGTCAACCTGTCGTCGGAGACGCGCAACGGCACCTGGACGCTCCAGGTCCGTGACGCGGCCACCGCCGACGTCGGCACCATCGACACGTGGAGCCTGACGCTCTAACGCTTGACGCTCTAACGGTTTCGACGCGGCGCCCATCTGGTCATCGGTCTCGATGGCACGATGGGCGCCGTGAACGTTCCGGCCGTCCTGCGCACCCTGGCCCGCTTGAGCGCCGCCGAGCAGCCGCAGAAGGTCCAGCTCGACCTCACCAAGACCGCCGGTCTGCTGTGGCTCGGCGACCACGAGCCGTCCTGGCGCGCGATCACGCAGACCCAGGACGTGCTGCAGCGGCAGCCGGTGCCGTGGAAGGCGCCCTGGCAGGCCCGTGATCAGGCCGCGCACCTCGCCGCGTTCGACGCGTTGCACCAGGAGGACCGGCTGCTGCGGCTGGGCTGGGCGTTTCTCGCCGGGCCCGCGGAGATCGGCGGGCAACGTCGGCGCGTGTGTCTGCCACTGGTCTCACGGCCCGTGCGACTACACAGCGGCGTTGGGGCGAACTACGCGTTCCACATCGCTGGTGACGCCGGTGTGTTCCCGTTGATCGACGACTGGGCACGGACCGCCGAACGGGAGGCCGCGCTCGCGCCGACCGAGGAGTGGATCACCGAGACGCTGCGGCAGGCGGGGTTCTCGGACGTGCCGATCGTGCACGACGATCCTCGTCTCCTCATCTCCGGCAGCCAGCTCGCTGTGTCGATGGGGGCAGGGCTGCACGCGGGCGAGCCCGTGGTGACGACCGAGCACGGCGCGGCACTCGTCGAATGGGCGACTGCCGCGGACGTTGACCACACCGCGTTCGCCGCGCTCTACGGGGCGGGTGAAACGGCCGTTGACACCGTTGCGCCGATCAGTTCCACGTTGCCGTTGAGCCACAGTCAGGAACGCGCCGTTGAGCACGCACGGCGCGCGCGGATCACCGTGGTCGGTGGACCACCTGGGTCCGGCAAGACACATACCCTCGCGGCGTTGGCCTTGGACGCCGTGGCCGCCGGTCGGTCCGTGTTGCTCGCGAGCCGCACACGCAACGCCGCGGACGTGCTCGGCGCCGCGTTGCGTCGGGCCGGTGGTCCGGTGCCCGCGCTGTTCGGCGACTCGGAGCTGCGGCAGGAGATGGCGCGCGAGCTGAGCGACGGGCTCGACGCGGTGAGCAAGCCCGATCGGTTGAAGGAACTCGATCGCGCGCGGCGTGCCGCGGTGGCGAGCCTCGAGCGCGTCGAACGCACCGTCACCGCCTCTCTGAACGACGAACTGCTGGCTGCTGAGGCTCGTCGGCATCAGGCTTTGATGCCCGGACATCGTGCGGTCGCGCCCAAGGCGTTCGACGCCGGGGTGAATTTCGTTGAGCTGCAAGGGTTGTTGCAGCCGCGCACCGGGCTCCTCAGTGGACTCCGCACCCGGTGGGCGGTGACCAAGGCGCGCAAGCTGACCGGCGCTGGGGAGGTTTCGCCGGAGGACCTGGCGGCCGCGATCGAGGCGGCTGAGCAGACCGCGGCGTTGGTGCGGGTCGAGACGAGCGGGACCACGTTCGCCGAGCTGAGGCCGTTGCTGGCCGAGCAGGACACGGCGAGCCGGCAAGCGACAGCGTTGTGGCTCAAGGAGTTCGCGGTCAGCCGTCGCGGCGCGGGCGCGCGCAGGGCGGTGGCGGCGCTCGCGAAGGCGTTGCGGTCGGGCCGGGCGGCACGACGGCGCGGGCTGGCCGAGATCGACAGCGCGGACCTGGTGGCGGCGCTGCCGTTGTGGGTGGGGACGCTGTCCGACGTGGAGGACATCCTGCCGCCGGTGCCGGGCATGTTCGACCTGGTGATCATCGACGAGGCGAGCCACGTCGACCAGCCGCTGGCCGCGCCCGCGTTGCTGCGCGGACGGTCCGCGGTGATCGGCGGCGATCCCCGGCAGCTGCGGCACGTGTCGTTCGTGAGCGATCAGGCCGTGCGGGCGGCGGTCGAGGCGGAGGGCACGCAGCACCTGCGCGACCGGCTGGACGTGCCGAAGGTGAGCCTGTTCGACGCGGCGGCGGCGACGGCCGGCGTGCACTGGCTCGACGAGCACCACCGCTGCGCGCCGCACCTGATCGGGTTCGCGGCGGCCGAGTTCTACGACGGCAGGATCGCGCTGCTCACCACGCACCCGGCGATCGCGGACGTCGACTGCATCGACACCGAGCTCGTGCCGGGCGAGCGCACCCCGAAGGGCGTCAACCAGGCCGAGGTCGACGCCGTCCTGGCCCACGTGCGCAAACGGATCGCCGCCGGCGTGCGGTCGATCGGCGTCGTGACACCGTTCCGCGCCCAGGCCGACGCGCTGGAGGAGGCGTTGCTGAGCGGGCTGACGCTGGACGAGATCAGGGTCGGCGGCGTCCGCGCGGGCACGGTGCACGGCGTGCAGGGCGGCGAGTTCGACGAGGTCGTGATCAGCCTCGCCGCCGACGCCAAACCGGGCGCGTGGCGGTTCGTGAACGACCGCAACCTGCTCGCCGTGCTGACCACCCGCGCTCGCGGTCAGGTGCACGTGATCACGTCGGTCGCCGAGCCGCCCGGCCTGATCGGCCAGTACCTGCGGCACGCGGAGGTCGCACCCACGGAGACCGCCGGTGCCGAACCCGAGGACGCGTGGACGGCTCGCCTGGCGCAGGAGCTGCGCACCGCCGGGCTGACCGTGCGGACGGGCTACCCGGTGGGGCAGTGGCGGGTGGACCTCGTGGTGGGGGAGAAAGAAGACGCGGTGGCGGTCGAGACGCGCCCGCACCCCGACGGGGCACGGGCACATCTCGCCCGCTGGCGTGCGCTCACCCACGCGGGGTGGCGCGTGCACGACGCGTTCGGCAGCCGGTTCGGCCACGATCCCGCCCGCGCCGCCGTCGAACTGGCCCAGGAACTGCCGCCAGGGCTCTGACGGCATCTGCAAGTACCACCAACCCTTGATCAAACCGCCCACAACTACACCCAACCTGTTCGGTGATTGGCGAACAGGTTGGGTGTAGTTACGAGCCTGTTGATGGTGCGTTGGTGGTACTTGCAGACGTTTTTAGCGACGAGTGGGCTGGAAGAGCGGTTCCGCGGCTGCCACAGTGGGCAGGAACGGGTTCGGATTGGCCGGGCACACCGTGCCGACAGGCGGCAACGTGCCGTTGAGCAGGTATGCGTTCGTGTGGTCGGACGCGCACTTGCTCACGCCGTACGCCGTGTGTCCCCAACCCGCGTAGGAGAGCAGGCGGCTGCCGGCGAGCTGGCGGTTCACGGCCTGTGCGCCGCGATAGTCCGTGACGCCGTCGAAGTAGTTGCCCACCACCAGAACCGGTGCGTTCGTGCGGGTGTGCCACGGGCCGGTGTAGCGGTCCTGGTTCACCGGCCAGTTCGCGCACGCCGCGTTGCCCCACCACCACGCCGGGCCGAACTCCGAACCCGCTTCGGCGTAACGGGCAATCGCCCGGTACGCACTGAAGTCCCGCGGGTACTCGGTGTCCGCGCACACGTTGCCGTTGTAGGCGTCGAAACCGTTGGGGTAATCCGGTTCCGCCGCAACGGAAACACCCGCAGCGCCGGCGGCCGCGTCGGACAGCTGGTCGAAGAGCACCGCCGCGTCCGGCCAGTCGCTCGGCGAGTACATCGCGCCGAGCGCGGCGCCGACCACCGCGTCGTAGGTGTAGAGCTGGTCACCGAGCTGGATCGGCTTGGCCCGCACCGACTTCAGCAGCGCGGCCCAGCGCTTCTCCGACTGCGGGCCGAACACGCACGCCGCCTCGTCGCAGTTGCGCAGGAACTCGCGGAACTCCTCCTTGGTCGCGATCCGGTCGGACTCGATCTGCCGTCCGCTCGACCACAGTTCCGGGTTGAGCACGCCGTCGACGACCAGCGCGCGGATGTTGTTCGGGAACATGTTCGCGTAGGTCGCGCCGAGGAACGAGCCGTACGAGAAGCCCAGGTACGAGATCTTGCGGTCACCGACGGCGCGGCGCAGCAGGTCCATGTCCCGTGCGACGTCCGCGGTGCTCATGTGCCGGGTGATCGGCTGGTCGTCCTGGCACTCCGGGCCGAGCGAGCGGTAGCGGTCGAAGTACGGCCGCTCCTGCGCCGCCTGGTACGGGAAGCCGGGAACGCCCTCGAAGAACTTGTCGAGGTCCGCCTCGCTCGCGAAGCAGTGCAACGGGTCCGACCGGCCGATCCCGCGCGGGTCGAAGCCGACGATGTCGAACCGGCCCTCCAGGTTCGCCGACAGCCTGTTGCCCGCCCGGAACGCGAAGTCCACGCCGGACCCGCCCGGTCCGCCGGGGTTGAGGAACAACGACCCGATCCGGCGAGCCTGGTCCGTCGCGGGTTTGCGCGCCAGTGCGACGGAGGTGGTCGCGCCGCGCGGGTTGTCGTAGTCCAGCGGCACCTTGACCGAGGCGCACTCGAAACCGGGTTGTTCCGGTCCGCACGCCTGCCAGTTGATTCGCGGCACCCCGTTGTCGGCCAGCGCGACGGGTGCACCGGTGACCATGAGCGCGGCTGCCGCCACGAGCACGGTGATACGCATGGACAAGCTCCCCTCTTGTCAGCTGAGTGGCCATTCCTACCGGTTGGCGACAGGGCCCGTCGACCTCCGAAAGTCGCGTTCGGCCAACTGGGACGCGAGGTCGGAGAA
Organism: Lentzea alba; assembly: GCF_011067745.1. GTDB lineage: Bacteria > Actinomycetota > Actinomycetes > Mycobacteriales > Pseudonocardiaceae > Lentzea > Lentzea alba. Next base: position 16,837 of record NZ_JAAMPJ010000021.1, on the reverse strand, counting down.
CGGGTTCGGGTTCGCCGGGCACACGGTTCCGGCCGGTGGCAACGCGCCGTTGAGCAGGTATTCGTGGATGTAGTCGATGGCGCACTGATTGCGCCGGTACGCGATGTGGCCCCAACCCGCGTACGCCAGCAAACGGCTGTTCGGCAACTGCGCGGCAACGGCTTGTGCTCCTGCGAAGTCCGTTCCGGTGTCGTAGTAGGTGCCCACCACCAGTACGGGCGCGGAAGTGCGGGCACGCCACGGTCCGGTGTAGCGGTCCTCGTTCACCGGCCAGTCCGCGCACGCGCTGCTGCTCCACCACCAGTAGGGCCCGAACTCCGAACCCGCCGCGGCGTACCGGGAGATCGCCCGGTACGCGCCGAAGGTGCGCGGGAACTCGATGTCCGCGCACATGTTGCCGAGGTTCGCGTCGAAGAAGTTGTCGTACACCGGCTCAGCGGCGGCCAACGTGCCCGCGGACGCGTCGGACAGCTGGTCCAGCAGGGAGGCCACGTCGGTCCAGCGCTCGGACGCGTATCCGGCGAAGAGACCCGCCTCGATCACACGGTCGTAGGTCCACACCTCACCGTTGAGCGTGATCGGCTTGGCGCGCGCCGATGCCAGCAACGCCTCCCACCGCTGCTCCGACTGCGGGCCGAACGCGCACGCGGCCTCGTCGCAGAGCCGGAAGAACTCGTCGAGGACCTTGCGGGCCGCGACCCGGTCCGACTCGATCTGCCGCCCGCTCGACCACTGCTCCGGGTTGAGCACGCTGTCGATCGCGAGCGCGCGGATGTTGTCCGGGAACATGTTCGCGTACGTCGTGCCGAGGAACGAGCCGTACGAGTGGCCGAAGTAGGTGATCTTGCGGTCGCCCAGCGCGCGGCGCAGCAGGTCCATGTCGCGTGCGACGTCCGCGGTGCTCATGTGCCGTGCGATCGGCTTGTCGCACTTGGTGGCCAGCGAGCGGTACCTGTCGAAGAAGGGGCGCTCCTGCGCCGCCTCGTACGGGAAGATCGGCCCGGCCGCCAGGAACTGCGCCCGTTCCTGGTCGTTCGCGAAGCACCGCAACGGATCCGACCTGCCGATCCCGCGCGGGTCGAAGCCCACGACGTCGAACCGGCCTTGCGTGCCCGCCGACATCTTGTTCCCGAAGTACCAGGTGGCCTCGATCCCGGACGCGCCGGGCCCGCCGGGGTTGAACAGCAACGACCCGATGCGCCGCGCCTTGTCGGTGGCGGGCTTGCGCGTCAACGCCACCGTGGTCGTCGCACCGCCTGGGCGGTCGTGGTCGAGCGGCACGGTGAACGTCGCGCACTCGAAGTCAGGACGCTCCGGCCCGCACGTGGACCACTCGATCGACGGAGTCGCGTGGGCCACCGGTAGGGGAACGACCAAGAGCGCCAGCACGGCGCCGAGCAGGGGAAGACGCATGCGGTCTTCCTATCCGCTGTCAATCCGGCCGTCGATGCTTTTGGCGAACTCCCAACCTGTCGGCCAGCTGGTCGTGGATGGGAGTGCTCATCACGACCGGGCTCGGTGGGGGCGCTGACGGTGTCGGTCCGGGCGCGTCCTGTTCTTCAGGCATGGGTGGAGGGTAGGCATGCTCATTGACGCCTCCAGCACGCTGATCAAGAAATCACACTCGACATACCCCAAGAGGTGAATCTGAATCAGCCGATCTATACCCAGGGTGCGAGTCCGTACCTGGTATGTGACCACCTGTGTGGTGCCCGATGTGATTACTTCAATTTCCCCCGCAACGTGGAATCTCATCGGGCGGACACGACGTTGCCTGATCTCGCCGCAATGCTGAACGATCGGGCTCATCGCCGGACGGATGTGGAGCGTGACGATGGTCAGCGGCAAACCGGGCGTAGCCAAACGGCAGCTCATCCTGCTCACCGGCAGGGCGCACCCGGAACTGGCGGAGGCGGTGGCCAAGCACCTCGGTACCGCGATCACCCCGCAGGCGGCCTACGACTTCGCGAGCGGCGAGATCTTCGTGCGGTTCGAGGAATCGGTGCGCGGCGCGGACGCGTTCGTGATGCAGAGCCACACGGCGCCGGTCAACGACTGGCTGATCGAACAGCTGCTGATGGTCGACGCCCTCAAGCGCGCCTCGGCCAAGCGGATCACCGCGGTGGTGCCCTCGTACCCGTACGCGCGGCAGGACCGCAAGTACGCCGGACGTGAACCCATTTCGGCTCGGCTCGTCGCGAACATGTTCAAAACCGCCGGCGCCGACCGCATCGTGACCGTCGACCTGCACACCGCGCAGGCGCAGGGCTTCTTCGACGGCCCGGTGGACCACCTGCACGCGATGTGGCTGCTCACCGACCACGTCCGCGCGCACTACCAGGGCGAGAACCTCGCGATCGTCTCGCCGGACGCGGGCCGCACCCGGCTCGCCGAGAAGTGGGCCGACCTGCTGGGCGGCTGCCCGATCGCGTTCATCCACAAGACGCGGGACCCGTTGCGGCCCAACGAGATCATGGCCAACCGAGTTGTGGGTGACGTCGAGGGACGCACGTGCATCGTGGTCGACGACATGATCGACACGGCGATGACGAGCACGACGGCGGCGCGGCAGCTGCTGGAGCAGGGTGCGAAGGACGTCGTTCTCGTCGCCACGCACGGTGTGCTGTCGGGCGACGCCTACGACCGGCTCGTCGCGAGCAAGGCGCGCGAGGTGATCCTCACCGACACCCTGCCGATCCCGCACGAGAAGCGGTTCCCCGGCCTGACCGTGCTGAGCATCGCGCCGCTGCTCGCGCGGGCGATCCAGGAGGTCTTCGAGGACGGGTCGGTGACCAGCCTGTTCGACGGGAACGCCTGACCGGGGAAGTCTGCCCGGCCGCGCCGCGTTGTGCTGTGACATGGGTAACGAGCAGCGTGGTTCGGTGCGCGTCGAGCACTCGGCGAAGCGGGTGCGCACGTACTTCGGTGGCGAGCTGGTCGCGGACACGACCTCGCCGCGGTTGGTCTGGGAGATCCCGTACTACCCGGCCTACTACCTGCCGCTTTCGTCCGTCCGCGCCGAGCTGAAGCCGACGGGGGAGGTCAAGCACTCGCCGAGCAGGGGTGACGGCGTGATCCACGACGTCGTCACGGCGGGAGGCACGGCCGAGGGCGCGGCGCTGGTCTACGCGGACTCACCGATCGAGGAACTGCGGGACCTCGTCCGGTTCGAGTTCGCGGCGATGCAGGAGTGGCTCGAAGAGGACGAGCCCATCTACGTGCACCCCCGTGACCCGTACAAGCGCGTGGACGTACTGGGCAGCTCACGGCACGTGCGGGTGGCGCTGGACGGGGTGACGCTGGCGGCGTCGTCGCAGCCGCGCATCCTGTTCGAGACGAGCCTTCCACCGCGGTACTACCTGCCCTTGAGCGATGTTCGATTCGATCTGCTCAGGCCGTCGGACACGCAGACGCAGTGTCCCTACAAGGGCACGGCCACGTACTGGTCGGTCGAGGTGAACGGCGTTGTGCACGAGGACCTCGTGTGGATCTACCGGTCACCGCTGCCGGAGAGCCAGAAGGTCGCCGGGCTCGCGTGCTTCTACAGCGAGCGCGTCGACCTCTTCGTCGACGGCGAACTCCAGGCGAAGCCGAAGACGCCCTGGTCGTAGCCACTCTCCGCGAGACGCACTTCACAATCTGCAAACTTGCAGTGACTGCAAAACGATCCTGTACTCTTCCCGTGTGAACCAGCCGGGGGAGAGCCTGCGCGACCGCAAGAAGCGCCGCACGCGTGCCGCGCTCGAGCGGGCGACCGTGCGTCTTTCCGCCGAGAGGGGCTACGACCACGTCACCGTTGAGGAGATCGCCGCCGAGGCCGACGTCTCGGTGCGCACCTTCTTCAACTACTTCGCGAGCAAGGACGAGGCGCTGATCGGCGCGGACCCCGAGGCGGGTCCGCGCATGGCCGAGCGCGTCCTGGCCGCGCCGGACGAGGTCTCGCCGTTCGAGGCGTACCGGCGGTCGGTGCTCGCCGAGATCACCGACGAGCTGAACAACGCCCGCGACCTGTGGCTGCTGCGCAAGGAAGTCCTGATGCAGCGGCCGGACCTGCTGGTCCGCGCGTTCGCCAACAGCGCGCAGTACGAGCAGCTGCTCGCGGACGCGGTGGGGCGGCGAGCCGGGCTGCCCGAGGCGCACCTGTACCCGCGCCTGCTGGTGGCGGCCGGCAGCGCCGCGTTCCGCTGCGCGGTAACTCGCTGGGCCGTCGACGACGACGTCGCGTTGGGTGACCTGGTCAGCGAAGCGTTCGACCTGTTCGGCACCGGGCTGGCTCACGTGCCGAAGCACCACCACGAAGGGGGATCATGAGCACCGAGACCGAAGCGGCACCAATCCACAGCAGACGCGACGTCGTGCAGGCCATGTGGGGCCTGATGATGGGCATGTTCGTCTCGATCCTGGCCGGCACCATCGTCTCGACCGCGCTGCCGCGGATCGTCGCCGAGCTGAAGGGCTCGCAGTCGATCTTCGCGTGGATCGTCACCGTCGAGCTGCTCGCGATGACGGCGACCGTGCCGTTGTGGGGCAAGCTCGCCGACCTCTACAACCGCAAGCTGCTGATCCAGGCGTCGCTGAGCCTGTTCGTCGCCGGCTCGCTGATCGCGGGCTTCTCGCAGAACATCGAGATGCTCATCGTCAGCCGCATCGTGCAGGGCCTGGGCGCCGGTGGCGTCACGGCGCTCGCCACGGTCGTGATGGCCGCGATGATCCCGCCGCGTGAGCTCGGCAAGTACTCGGGCATGTTCGGCGCCGTGTTCGGCGTCGGCACCGTCGCGGGCCCGCTGATCGGCGGCCTGCTCGTCGACACCTCGTGGCTGGGCTGGCGCTGGTGCTTCTTCATCGGCATCCCGTTCACCCTCGCCGCGATGTACCTGCTCCAGCGCACCCTGCACCTGCCGGTCGTGGTGAAGCGGGAAACGAAGATCGACTACCTGGGTGCGGTCCTGATCGTGTCCGGCGTCTCGACGCTGCTGATCTGGTCGTCGCTCGCCGGGCAGAAGTTCGAGTGGGCGTCGGGCTGGACCGCGGGCCTGGTGACGCTGGGCGTCCTGCTGCTGGCGGCGGCCGTCCGCGTCGAGGCCACCGCGCACGACCCGATCGTGCCGCTGTCGATCTTCCGCAACCGCACGGTCTCGCTGGCCACCATCGCCAGCGCGCTGGTCGGCGTCGCGATGTTCGGCGGCACGGTGTTCCTCTCGCAGTACTTCCAGCTGGCGCTCGGCAAGACGCCGACCCAGGCTGGTCTGCTCGGCCTGCCGCTGATCTTCGGCCTGCTGATCTCGTCGACCGTCGCCGGTCAGATGATCACGAAGTACGGCAGGTGGAAGGCCTTCCTGGTGTCCGGTGGCGTGATCATGGTCGGCGGCATGTTGCTGCTGTCCACGATTTCCGCCCAGACCACCGTGTTCATGGTGTCCGTGCACATGTTCGTGCTCGGCGTCGGCGTCGGCCTGATGATGCAGAACCTGGTGCTGGCCGCGCAGAACGACGTGCCGGCCAAGGACCTGGGCGCCACCACGTCGACCCTGACGTTCTTCCGCTCACTGGGCGGCGCGATCGGTGTCTCGGCGCTGGGCGCGGTGCTGGCGAGCAAGGTCTCGTCGCTCGCCGCCGAGAAGTTCGGCCCGCTGGGCGGCGACGGTGGCAGCCAGGTGCCGGACATCTCGGTGCTGCCGCCGGAGGTCAAGGCCGTGATCGCCGACATCTACGCGACGGCGACCGCGGAGATCTTCCTGGTGGGCGCGCCGTTCGCGGTGCTGGCCATGCTGGCGGTGATGTTCATCAAGGAGAAGCCGCTCAAGGAGCAGAGCGGCGACGACCGGCTGGCAGCGGAGATGGCCGCGGGTCACTGACCGTCTGTGACGGCGAGGGCTCCCTGCTCACGAGCAGGGAGCCCTCGCCGTCACCAGGGTTCGGCCTCGTCACGGTTCAACGGAACCGAGGCCTGCAGCACGAAGTAGGCGTGTCGGGCCTGCTCGGCGGTGGCTCGGGTCAGCGTCCCCAGCTCGTCCTGGTGCACGTGCAGCGTGTGCCGCCGGATCGAGGTGCCCGTGGGCCTGCGGCCGGTGAACTCGGTCTGCGACACGACGAGGTTGCACACCACCACGCCGTCGCCGATGTCGTCACCTACCTGCAGCCAGACGAACGCGGACTCGTTGATCTCGTAGTCCTCGCCGTCACGCCAGGCCCGCCCGGTGTACCCGCGCGATTTGGCGATCTCGCGCAGCTCCGCCAGCCGTTCGCGAGTCAGGGTGCGCAGATCGGGATCATCCGCCCGCAGCAGGTTCGCCAGCCATCGGCGAATGCTCATGAACTCTTCCGTCCTCGTCATCGGTGCCGTCACCAGAAGCCCCACAGCGGAATCTCCTCGTTGTACCCGATCCTGCCCTGTCCAGCGCGGTCCAGGAGGTTGTACAGCCGCTGGTTGCCCTGGATCACGGTCATCGTGCCGTCGGAGTTGCGGTTGATCTTGATTTGCTCATCCGGGTTGCGCGGGTTCCTGGCGATGTCGAGCAGTTCGCTGTCGGACGCGTTGGGCACGTTGCTGTCCGGTCGTGGCGTGGCGTCGCCGTACTTGAGCTGCCCCGAGTCGAACATCTCCTTCAAGGTCTGCAGGTTGAAGTTCTTGGGCGTCGGCCCGGCTGACTTGTCCTTCTTGCCCGAGTCCGGGGTCTTGTCGCCCTTGCGGATCTTGGTGAGCTTGCTGATGCCCTTGCCGCCCGCGATCACCTCGATGATCGAGAACGCGCCGCGGCCGATCGCCTCGCCGTAGTTGCCCTGGTTCCAGTCGTCGACGATCGGTTCGGTGATCCCCTCCCAGAGCAGGCCGCCTGCCGCGCCGGGGTCGTCCCACGCGAGGCTCGCGAAGTCCGCGATGCCCTGACCGCAGGTGAAGATGGCCGAGACGCAGTCCCACGTGTCGCCGATCAGGCTGCCGGCGCCCTCGATGATGCCGACCGAGAACCCGCCGACCTGGCCGAAGAAGTTCCACGTCGCCACACCCGCGTCGGCGATGGCACCGCCGGTCGCCGACGCCGCGTCGCCGATCGCGCTCCCGGTGTCGCAGATCCAGTCCCACGCCCAGCAGTGGCCGTCGAGCTCTACGCGGCTGATCGGGTTGCCGCCGGTGAACGCGTAACGGTTGCCTGTCCACGGACTGGTGCCGAGGTTGAGGTCCGCGAGCGCGCCGTTGTACTGGTCGCGCGTGACAAACCGGTTCAGGCCGGGGTCGTAGTCGCGGAACCCCATGTCGTAGCCGTTGGTGGTGCTGTCCCACCGCTTGCCGTTGAACCGATAGAAGTTGTACGGCTCCTTGTCCGGTTGCTGTGCGTCCGGCTTGTCGATGCCGGTGAACGACTCCTTGTCGTCCTTGCCGTAGGCGGTGTAGCCGTAGGTGGCCTTGGAGTCACCCTTCTCGTCGGTCAGCAGCTCGACGTCGGTGTGCGGGTTGTAGCCGTACTGGGCGTTCTCCGTCGTCCCGTCGTCCTCGTGGGTCGTCTGCGACAGCCGGCGACCGTCGAGGCTGTACTGGTAGGACTTCTCGAGCTTCCCGCCGGACTCCTCGGTGAGCACCTCGGACGACAGACCCAGGTAACCGAACTCGGTCGTCTTGTCCGTCTCGGTGCGTGTGGTGGTGCGGTCGAGCGGGTCGTAGGCGAACGTCACGGTCGTCCGGTCCGCGCTGCCCTGCTTGGGCTTCTGGTGCTCGACGATGCGATCGAACCCGTCGTAGCGGTACTTCTCGACGAGTTTTCCGTTCGCCGTCACCTTGTCCAGCCGGCCGAACGGGTCGTAGCTGTGCGTCGCGGTCTGCTGGTCCACAGTGGACGTGGTGAGGCGGTTTCGGTCATAGGTGAACTTCGCGGTCTTGCCCTCGACCGTCTGCTCGACGACGTTGCCGTTCGCGTCGTGCACGTACGACTCGGTCTCCAGCTCCTGACCCGACAGGTCGGACTTCGTCGACTTTCGCAGGCGGTTGACCGGGTCGAACCCGTACGCCAGCACGCGGTCGAGGTACGCCGAGGTGTTGTCGGCGTTCATCGTCTTGGCGATGTCCTTGGTGCGCTGGCCGTTCGCGTCGTACTCGAGCGTGTGCTCGTTGACGAGCGTGCCGTCCGGTTTCTTCTCGGTGTAATGACGCTGCTTGCCGTCGAGGAAGTACTCGTAGGACACGCTGTTGCCGTTCGCCTTCGTCTCGGTGAGCGGCAGTTCACGCTTGTCATAGGTGAACGTGGCGACCTGAGGAGTGGCACCCGGCGTCTTGCCGGTCGTCGTGACCTTCGCCAGCAGACTGCGCACGTCGTACTCGTAGACCGCGCTCTGACGGTCGTGATCCTTGGTCTTGACGTTGCCGTCGTCGTCGTAGGTGTAGGAGGTCGTCCGGCCGGCGGTGCCGATCTCCTGCACCTTCTTGATCTGGTCGAGTCCGGTGTACTCGACGACATAACGGGAGACCTTGGCGCCTGCACTGCTGTCGGTCATCTCACGCAGCTTGTCGTTGGCGTCGTAGGTGAAACCGAACTGCTTCTGCTCGGTGTCGGTCTCCCCGCTACCGTCGCGGACCAGCTTCACCGCGTCGGCGACCACAGTGCCGTTCGCGCGGCCGGACAGCGTGATCCGCTTGACCGCGTCCTCGGTGTAGCCGTAGCTGCCGAGGGAGACCCACTGCCCGGTTTGCTGGGTCTGGTCGATCGTCCTGGTCTCCGCGCCGCCGTCGTGCTCGACGGTGTACGTGGCGTTCGTGGCGGTCGCCGACCTGGCGTAGCGGACGAACACCTCGTACGTGCCGTTGCGGGGCACGTCGGCGCGCCAGGTGAAGGAGTCCTCGCTCGCACCGGCGGAGTGCGTGCGGTAGTCGTAACCTTCGTGATCGCCGCCGGAGCCGGCGGTCGCCCACTCGCCCTTGACCTCGGTCGCGGGGTCGGAGTTGTCGACGAGCAGCACGTCCTTGCCCACCGGCACACCGTCGTCCTTGCGCGACGCGAGTTTGCCGTCCTGGTAGTAGGTCCACTCCATGGTCCGGGTCGAGGAACCGCCCGCCGCGGTCTGCGTGCGCTTGGTCTGTTTGCCCATCGCGTCGTAGTCGTACTCGGTGCGGATCTGCCACGGGTCGGTGCTCGATCGCAGCCAGCCGTTGTCGAAGTACGAGTTGATGGTGACGTTGCGGACGGTCTGGCCCGCGGACGGTGGTGTGCTCGTCTCGACCAGGTTGCCGATCTCGTCGTAGCCGTACAACGTGCGGTCCGGCGTCTTGACCCGCTCGTCGTCCTTGTCGAACGGCGCCAGGCGTTCCTTGACCCGGTTGAGCTCGTCGTACACGAGCTCGTCGATGAAGTCGTCGGCGTCGTCCTGAGTGTCGACGCCCTTGGGTGAGATCGTTTTGGTGCGGTTGCCGACCTTGTCGTACTCGAACTTCGTGACGCGCTGCACGCCGTCGGCGTGCGGCACGCTGATCTCGGTGACCGCCGCGCGCTCGTCGAGTCGCATCGTGGTGCGGTTGCCGTCCTGGTCGACCGTGGCCACGACGTTGTTGTCGCGGTCGTAGTCGGTCGTCGTGGTGTTGCCGGCGGCGTCGATCGTCTTGCGGACGCGATGGTTCAGGTCGAGCTCGGCGCGGATCTTCTTGCCGAGCGGGCTCACCGTGGCCACCACGTTGCCCACGACGTCGTACTCGACGGTCGACGTCTTGCCGTCGGAGTTGGTGGTGGAGATCAGGCGGTTGAGCTTGTCGTAGCCGTACCTCGTGGCGAAGTCGTCCGGGTTGTCCCTGGTGAGGGTGCCTTTGGGGGACACGCCACGCACCAGGTTGCCGACCGGGTCGTACTCGAAGGTGCTGACCTTCGCCTCACTGGTGGCAGTGTCCTTCGGCGCCGTCACGGCCGACACGCGGTCCATCGCGTCGTACACGGCTGTTGTCACAGCGCCGTTAGACGCGGTGCTCGACAGGACGTTGTCGTTCTGGTCGTAGCGCGGGCCGGGTGTCACGGTGAACCGGCCCGTGTCCGCGTCCACGGGCGTCTTGGAACCGGCCGGACGGCTGAAGACGTCGTAGGTGTAGGTGCTGGTCTTCTGCCGGGCGTCGGTGCTGGACACGACGTTGCCCACCGAGTCGTAGCTGACCGTGGTCGCGCAGCCCAGCGGGTCGACGGTCCGGCGTGGATAGCCGACCGGGTCGTAGTCGGAGAACGTCGTCTTGTGATCGTTGGCGTCGGTCGACGTCAGGAGCTGGCCGAACTCGTCGTAGGTGTACTTGGTGACGAAGCCCTTGGGGTCCGTCACCGAGATGAGGTTGCCCCTGTCGTCCTGATCGAACGTCCACTTGCGACCTTCGGCGCTCGTCTTCGTCGCCAGCTCCGCGGTGTGCCCGTCGAGGCCGGTGCGGTAGGTCAGTTTCGTCGGGGCCGTGTTGTGCACGGCGGCCTCGGCGTCCTTGATCTCCAGTGGGTACCCGGTCTTCTGGTCGTAGGACCACGTGCTGGTGGCACCGTTGTGCTCGCGCAGCAGGCGAACGTTGTTGTCGGCGTCCCAGGCGAGATCGGTGACCTCGTTCTTGGCGTTGGTGTGCTTGACCGGCCGGCCGAAGCCGTCCATGACGAGCTTGGTGCTGTTGCCGTTGGCGTCGATGACCGTCGAGTTGATCGACGACTCGCCGCCGGTCGCGTAGTCGAACGTGGTGCTGTTGCCGCGCCGGTCGACGAACGACTGCGCGCGGTGGCGGCGCACCCGGTCGGACGGGTCGGTGAAGTACTTCACCTGGGTGCCGTGGCCGAGCGCGTCGTTGATCCGCACCAGCTTCGCGTCGTGGTCGGACGGATCGGCGTAGAAGAGGCCGTACACCTTCTGTCCCGGCGTGCCGGCGCCGTCGACCACCTCGCGGAGTTGGCCCTTGTCGCTGTAGGCGAACGTGATACGGCGGCCGCTCACGTCGGTGATCGATCGGACCTGGTCGATGATCGAGGTGTTGAGCAGGTCGTGGCCGAGCACCTTGACGTCACCGACGAACGAGAAGAAGTCGTCGCCTCGCTGGTAGTAGTCCAGTGAGAGAACACGACGTCCGGTCGCGTCGGTGATCTCGGTGAGCACGCCGGTGTTGCGGTTGCCGTGTGAGGAACGGGCGTAGGTGAACTTCAGCTCGTTGCCGTTCTTGTCGCGCAACGCTGTCTGATAGCCGTCCCCGTCGAAGAACGTCTCGGTGCTGTCCGGCCGCGTCATGACCCAGGTGCGCGACTTGTCGTCACTTTCGGTGCGACGCAGGTGCAGATGCACGCCCGCGGGATTGTCGTAGGTCCACCGCTTCTTGTCGTTCGAGCCGTTCTTGTTGAGCTCGAACAGGTGACTCGTGCCGTCCCCGTCGACCAGGGTGATCTTGGACGGATACCGCGGATCGCCCAGCAGCGGTACGTGGAACTGCAGTGGCGAACCGAGCCGGTGCAGGCTGGAGGTCGTGAGCGACCAGCCGTTGCCGAGGTAGGAGTTCGAGTTGTCGAGGCTGTTGTAGGTCAGCCGCACGAACGAGCTGAAACCCCGGCCCGGGTTCGACAACGCGTTGAGCCCGATGACCGCGTTGCCGGAGTACTGGTTGACGTTCGCGGTCCAGCCACCGCCTGCCGTGACGCCGTTGTACTGGTAGAACTTCTCCAGCCCGAGCTGGTCGGACGTCGGGTGTTCCGCGGTGACCGGCTGGCTCAGCGGTGGCACCTGGTCGGTCTCCGACAGCCACTTGCCGGTGTCGCGGGAGCGCAGGTCCCAGGCCAGGACGAACTCGTCGCGCTGGTTGCCCAGATCGACCTCGACGGGCGCTTTGACGCGGGCGTTCACCGTGATCTTCTGACCGGGCGCGACGTCGCCCGGCAACGCGGTCTCCACGCGGTTCGACGGGCGGGTGTAGTCCGTGCCGTCCGGCAGTTTCCAGTGGTAGGAGAGGACGAACGCCGACTTCGGCCATGGTTTCGCGGTGGTGTTCGTCAGCTCGACCGCGACCAGGTGCTCCTCGCCCGGGATCATCCGCTGCGGTGTGAGCGGTGCCGAGTACGTGGGCGAACTGTCGTCAGCCGCCTGCGGTTGTCTCGGTGCGGGTGCGCTCGCGGCCGTTTTCGCGGCGACGAGCGGCGGTGGTGGTACGCAGGTCACCCGCGTGGTGAGCTCAGCGCGTGCTGGTGCCGCGGCGGCTGTCGCCGGTGTGATCGCGGGCAGCGTCGCGATCAGCGACAAAACCGTCGCGAAGATGCCGAAGTGCCGGACTTTTGCCATTGCAGGTCCCCCTGGTGCTCCAGGGAGAGCCATGCCGCGGGCGCATCTCGCCGCGCCACGGGTGGATGTCTCGAGCCCGGCCCCCACAACCGAGCGACTGTCACACGGCTCCCCCAAGCCATGCCTCCGACGATATTGGATGATTCGGGGTGAACCGAATCTGCCATTCGGCCCAATTCGCGCATCCGTCGTTGCGCGAGCGCGTCCAGAGCGAGCACGATCGGACGCCGGGGCGTCGTGGGGGAATCGTCCACTCTGGACACTGTCGCGCCCCGGACATGGGGGTGGGGAAGTGTTTCGCAGATTTGTCGCAGGTTTTGTCGCGCTCGCGACGTGCGTGGTGGTCGCTCCAGCGGCAGTGGCGACAGGGCTGGATCCGTTGCCACTGGCCGGTTTCGGCCAGATTCTCGTGGATGATGCGCGCCAGCGGGTTTACCTGACTGGTGGTGCGTCGTCGAACACCGTGGTGGCACTGGATTCTCGTGGCCGCGTGGTGAAGAAGGCCGACGGCCAGTTCGGCGCCACGGGGCTGGTCCTGAGCGCGGACGGGAAGACGTTGTTCGCGGCACTGGCGACGGGGGACGCCATTTCGGCGATCAGCACCGAGACGTTCAAGGAGACCGCGCGTTATCCGACTGGACCGCAGACTTGCCCGGTGCACCTGGCGCGCACCGGCGGCATCCTGTGGTTCGGCTACGGCTGTGCGGACGCGTGGACGGGCGGTGTCGGCAGACTCGATCCGGCCGCGACCGCGCCGGTGAGCTTGAACGAGCAGGGTGAGGCCCTCTTCCAGAACGCGCCGCTCGTGCGCGCCGCGGGTGACACCGTGGTGGCGGGCCAGCTCGCCACCAGTCTGTCGAGCACCTGGGTCTACCGGGCGGAGAACGGCGCACTGACCCGGATCGTCAACGGTGAGGTGGCCGGGAGCAACCTGACCGATCTCTCGCTCACCGCCACGGGTTCGACGCTCTTCACCGCGGCGGGATCACGTGCTCAGGTCCAGGCCTTCGCGACCGAGTCGCTGGCGGCTCAGGGTGCCTACGACAGTGGGCATTCCGCGAACGCTGTGACCATCTCGAAGGAGTCGACGCACGTGGCGACTGGGGCGTACACGTCGCGCCCGAAGGCCGTTTCGGTCTACCGGCTCGGGCAGACGACGGCGGTGCGGTCGTACGAACTCGACGGCTACGTCCTCGCCGATCGCGGGCTGGCCTTCTCGGCGGACGAGAAGAGTCTGTACGCGGTGGTGCAGGGTGCGAACGACCCGCGGCCACGGCTGGTCGTGCTCAGCCGTCCGTTCGACTGAGGTTCGGGGACCCCTGACTTTCGTCGGGGGTCCGGCCTGTCTTTCGGGTCGGGAATCTTGCGGCCGCGCTCCTTAGGTTTTCTCCCATGAACATCATCTTGGGGGCGGCGCTCGCGTTGTTCGTTTCCTCTTACACGGCCGAGGCTTCGCATCCGGGGGTGGCGGTGGCGATCACCAAGGGGGATCAGGTGATCGCGGTCGAGGGGTACGGCCACGACTCGACGGGCGCGCCGATCACGGCGGACACGAAGATGGCGATCGCGTCGGTCAGCAAGTCCTTCACGGCGCTGGCCGTCCGGCAGCTCGCCGACGCGGGCAAGATCGACCTGGACCGGCCGGTGTTCGACTCCCGCGTCACGCCGCGCCAGCTGCTCGCGCACAAGTCCGGGATCAGCGATCGCACGTTGCCGGAGAAGAGCCTGCCGCAGCCGGACAGTCCCGCCGGTGCGGTGGAGCGGGCCCAGGACGTGCTGCGCTCCGCCGTACCCGACGGTCAGTTCCGTTACACCAACACGAACTACCACCTGGCCGCGCGGCTGGTCGAGCAGGCGTCTGGGGAGGAGTTCAACTCCTACCTGCGCAAGCACGTCTTCGAGCCGTTGGGCATGCGGGACACCGTGGGGATCGGCGTGACGCCACGCGATCTGCCGCCGGACTACCGCAAGGGTTACGGGTACGCCTACGGGTTCTCGGTTCCGCTGACCGAGCCGGACCGGTTCGTCGGCGGGTCGGACGGCGTGATCAGCACCGCCGCGGACATGGCGAAGTGGCTGGCGGCGCAACCGAAACTCGCGCCGCAGGACGGCATGGGCTGGCGCGCCGACCCGCAGGGACAGTTGCGGCACAACGGCATCTGGTTCACCGCCACGGCCGGACAGCTGCTGACGTCGTCCGGTTACGGGATCGCGGTCATGTCCAACAGCGGGCTCACGCTCGGCAACGAGGGCACGTACCTGCTGGAGAACGGGATCGCCGACGTCCTCGACGGCAAGACGCCTGCCGAGTCGTCGTACCGGCTGCTGATCGACCTGGTGCTGGCGGCGCTCACGCTGTTGTCGGTGGGACTTGGTGTCCGTGCGCTGCGGCGGCCGAGGAAGCTGCACAAGGCGTGGCAGGTGCTCAGGTTCGTGCCGTTGGGCGTGCTGTTGGCGATGCCGACGTTGTTGGGGCTGCTGTACAGCGGGCGGGACATCACTTTCTTCCAGTTGGCGCACTATTCGTTGCCACTTGTGGTGTGGTTGGGCGTGTCCAGCGCGATGAACATCAGTGTGGCGGTCGTGAGGTGGGTGCGATGAGGATCGTGGCGCTCGCGGCCTGTGTCGCCACCGCTTTCGGCATGTCGTTCTTCATGACCGGGACCGTGCCGCCGTGGACGGTCGCGGTGTGCGCGGTGGTGTTCGTGGTCGCCTTCCTGCTCGGTCGCCGGATGGCGCCAGGCTGGCCCGTGATCCTGTTCGTCGCGGCGGGCCTCATCAACCTCACCGGGCTCATCGTCGTGGGTCTGGCGGCGGCACTGCCGTGGGTCCTCGGCCGGGTGGCGGGTCAGCAGGCCGCGCTGGCCGCGGCCTCCGTCGAGGCAGCTCACCTGCGCGAACGCACGCGGATCGCGCACGAGGTCCACGACACGCTGGGCCACGAGCTCAGCCTGCTGGCGCTGCAGGCGGGCGCGCTGGAGATGAACCTGCCCGCCGAGCACCAGGCGGCCGCCGCCCAGCTGAGGACGACCGCTTCCGGTGCCACCGAACGGCTGGCGGATCTGGTGTTCCTGCTGCGTGACGGTGATCCGCCCGCGGCGGCGGACCTGAGGGACCTCGTGGACCGCGCGGTGGCGGCGGGGCTGCGGGTCGAGTTCACCGTGGACGGACCTGTGCCGTCCTCTGTGGAGCGAACCGTGCACCGGGTGGTTCAGGAGGCGTTGACGAACGCCGCCAAGCACGCGCCCAAGTCCGTCGTGTCGTTGCGGGTGGCGTCGGCAGAGGGCAGCACCGTCGTGGAGGCGGGCAACGACACCGGACTGCGCCGGGGCACGGGCAGCCGGCTGGGTCTGATCGCGTTGCGCGAACGGGTGCGGCTCGCCGGGGGTACGCTCCGGATCAGCCGGAGCGACGGCAGGTTCGAGCTGGTCGCGACGTTGCCGCACTCGGGGGACCTGTGATTCGCGTTCTGCTCGCTGACGACGAGACGATGGTGCGCGCGGGTGTGCGCGCCATCCTCGGCTCCGACCCCGCTCTCGAAGTGGTGGCGGAGGCGTCCGACGGTCGCGAGGCGATCGACCTGGCGTTGAAGCACCGGCCGGACGTCGTGCTGCTGGACGTCCGGATGCCTCGCCTCGACGGGCTGGAGGCAGCCCGCGAACTGGCACGGCTCGGGTTCGGCGTGGCGATGCTGACGACCTTCAACGACGACGGCTACCTGGAACAGGCGCTGGACGGCGGCGCCCGCGGCTTCCTGCTGAAGTCGGGGGATCCGCGCGAGCTGATCGCGGGCGTGCACGCGCTGGCGTCCGGCGGCGCCTACCTGGCACCCAAGGTGGCGGCGCGGATGATCACGCGGTTCCGCGGGGGCCGGGTCAGCGAGGCCCGTTCCCGCGTGGCGTTGCTGACCGCGAGGGAACGCGACGTGCTGGCGTTGCTGGGCCAGGGCCTCTCCAACGCGCAGATCGCCAGGCGCCTCGACCTCGTCGAGGGCACCGTCAAGGGCCACGTGAGCGCCATCCTGACCCGCCTGGGAGCCGAGAACCGCGTCCAAGCGGCCATAGTCGCCCACGAAGCGGCCCTCTAACCCCGCTCGCCTCCTGCCACGCGGGGCCCCTTCGTACTGTCAGAGCGAACGAAAGGTCCCCGCGTGTCCAAAAATGTGGCTGGTGGGGGCCTTGTGGGTGAGCGGGTGTTGGAGTGGGAAGTGGCTGCGGCCTCCTGTCACGCGGGGGCCTTGCGTCCTGTGTAGTAGTACGAAAGGGCCCCGCGTGTCGAAAAATGTGGCTGGTGGGGGCCTTGTGGGTGAATGGGTGTTGGAGTGGGAAGTGGCCGTGACCTCCTGTCACGCGGGGGCCTTGCGTCCTGTGTAGTAGTACGGAAGGGCCCCGCGTGTCGGAAGATGTGGCTGGTGGGGGGTGTGTGGGTGAATGGCGCTGCGACACGGGCGGCACTTGATTAGGGCGTGTCCTGCGGATCTTTCTCATGATCGTGTGCAGATGATGATGTGTGGTCGGACGTGGTGAGCTGACGGACAAGGCCTGGGCTGCGATCGCGCCGTTGCTGCCCGCGCAGAACGGGCAGC
>NZ_JAAMPJ010000020.1 GCF_011067745.1 Lentzea alba | reverse complement strand
GATCGCCGACTGGAACACCCACCCACGGCCGTTCATCTGGACCAAGACCGCCGAAGAGATCCTCGAGTCACTCGCACGCTTTTGTAGGCGAATTTCTGGCGCAGGACACTAGTGGTGCGACCCGGAACGTTGGCGAGGTAATCCACGCTCAGCAGGGCGCCTCGCGGCACCGCCCCCGCGCCCCCATACATCCAGTATGAAGGCGCGGGGGCGGCACCACGATGCACCCGTCTGACCGCGAATTCCCCCGGCAACGTTCCGGGCCACACCACTAGCTGGATGGACAAAAGTGTTGCCACCCGGCCATCGAGTGGCAACACTTTTGTCCATGGCCGGCACACTCGGGACCACATTCACCACGGCTGAGGCGCTCAGCAGCGGCATGCACCGCCGCGAGCTGTACGGCCTGCGTGACGACGGCGCGCTGATCGAGTTGTCTCGCGGCGTGTTCCGCTGGGCGGACGCCCCGGCGCCGACGTTCCCAGACCTGCTCGCCGTGTCCAGGCGGGTGCCGATCGCCGTCGTGTGCTGTGTGTCGGCGGCGGCGGTGTACGACCTGACCGACGAGATACCCGTCGCTGTCCAGCTCGCGGTGCCGCGCAGGCAGCGATCACCGCGGATCGACTATCCGCCGACCGAGGTGTTCCGCTTCACCGCTGAGAAGTTCGAACTTGGACTGTCCTCTGTGGAGGCTGCGCCAGGCGAGATGGTTCGTGTGTACAACAGGGAAAGGACAGTTGCCGATCTCATGCGGTTGAGGAACAGGCTGGGGGAGCCGCTCGCGCTGTCGGCGCTGCGGCGATATCTGCGCAGCCGCGATGCGCGACCACGCGATCTGCTGGTGGTGGCTCGGGAGCTCAACATCCTCGGCCCCGTGCGCACAGCGATGGACGCGGTGACGGCCGAGTGACCCGACCAACGAAGGACACCCCGGCTGGGCGTGCGTACCTGGAACTTCAGAACAGGGCTCGTCGCGACAAGCGGCCCACCCAGGAACTGCTGACGTTGTACGTGCTGGAGCGCTGGCTCGCCCGCCTCGCCGAGTCGCCGCACGTCGGCGAGTTCGTCCTCAAGGGAGGTGTACTGCTCGCGGTGTTCGAAGCGCGTCGTCCGACTGCCGACGCCGATCTGCTTGCCAGAAACATGCCCAACGACGAGGCGTCGGTGGTCGCGCGGGTGATCGAGATCGCCGAGGGGGTGCTGGATCCCGATGACGGCGTCCGCTTCCTGACCGGCACAGCGGTCGCGAGGACGATTCGTGACGACGACCTGTACTCCGGCGTGAGGGTCGGCATGGACTGCGAACTGTCGACGGCGAAGGTGAAGCTGTGGCTTGACGTGAACTTCGGCGATCCGATCACGCCGGCGCCTCGTGTTCTCGAACTGCCGTCGCAACGGCCTGGGGTTCCGGGTGTGCCAGTGCTCGGTTATCCGGTTGAAACGGTGCTGGCCGAGAAGTCGAGCACGGCGATCGCGCTCGGTGACACGAGTACCCGAGTGCGCGACTACGTGAATCTCTACACCCTGACGGGGCGGCAGGTGTTGTCGTACGAGTCGGTTCGTGCCGCCTTGGATGCGACGACGAGCCATCGCGGTGTCGAACTCCAGCCGCTGTCCGCGGTCCTCGGAGAGTTCGTGTCGTTGCGGGAGGGCGCCTATCGGGCGTTCAAGCGGCGGCTTGGTGTGGATGGCGTGCATTTGCCCGAACGATTCGCGGATGTGGTGGCTGCCGTGGTCGAGTTCGTCGACCCGCTCACCGAGGGAGACTTCCGGAAGGCCTGGAACCCCAGCGACCGGAGGTGGCTGTGAGCGGTCAGCGCCAGGCCGGATACGCCGGGGCGACCTCGGCGTAGCGCTCGCTCCAGTTCGGCGGTTCCTCGCCGTTGAGGTGCGCTTGCAACCGGTCGAGGAACGCGTGCGTGCCGGGGACGAACCCGAGTGCGTTGCGTTCGGACAGTCCGCTGTGGGTGAAGGTCAGCAGGGTCGCGTCGCCGTCGGACTCCAGCTCGTAGCGGACCACGCTGTCCTCGACGATTCGTTGGTGCCACTAGTGTTCGAAGACCGCGCGGCCGTCCTGCGGTGGCTGCCAGGTGAGGATGCGGCCCGTGACGCGCTTGGCCTCGGGTGGGGCGGGCGGGTCCTCCGGCTCGATGACGATGGTGCCGTCCTCGATGTGGGTGGTGCCGAGCCAGGCCTTGCGTTCGGCGGGGTCGGTGATCGCGGCCCAGACGTCGGCGATCGGGAACGGCAGCCTGCGCTCGAACGTGAGGATCGCGTGGGTGTCGGTGCGGGTCACGGTGCCGAGGTCGGTCATCGGTTCTCCAGGTGCTGTTCGAGGGCTGCCAGGTGGTGGCGCCAGAACCGGCGGTACGGGGTGATCCAGTCGTCGATGCGTTGCAGGCCATCGGGTTTCAGTGCGTAGATGCGTCGCTGGCCGTCGGGCCTCACCTCGACCAGGCCGACCTCGCGCAGGATCCGGAGGTGGCGGGACACGGCGGGCTGGGTCAGGGTCGGCAGGCTGCCGACGAGTTCGCCCGCGGTGTGCTCGCGTTCGGCGAGCAGGCTGATCAGGTGCCGGCGGTTCGGCTCGGCCACGGCCTCGAAGACGTCCACGAGCAGTTGTATAACGTGGTGCGTATATAAGCGCAAGTGTATATGGCGTTCTGGTGACGTTTGCGCACGTCACACGGATGGCTGCGGAAATTGTCAGACCCTCCTGTCACCATCGGGACATGGCTGAGCGCAAACCCAGAGTCACCGACTGGCGACTCGTCGTGCAGTCCCGGTTGGACCGGGTCCGCGCGGATCTGGCCGCGCTCGGACCGTCGGACCCCGTCGATCCCGAGGGCGACGTGTGGCGCCGCACCGCCGAGGAGCAGGCGGCGGTGGTGGACGCGATGCTGAGCGACCGGGAGCCGTGGTGGCGGATGCTGCCGTCGTGGTGGTCGGGCTGGTACATCGAACGGGCCTGGCGCGCCCTGCACGAGGCAGAGGTGGCGACGATCTCGGCGGAGCGCGGGTTCCTCGGGCGGTTGCCGGGGCTGCATGCGCGGGTGGCGCAGTACCTCGACGACGACGATCCCCGCCGCCGGGCGCTGGAAGCGTTGCGGCCGGGGGAGTTCACGCCCGCGGTCGAGCGCGCGATCGTGGTGGACGCGCTGCGGGCAGCGTACGACAACTCGGACTTCGCGCACGCCGGTTCCCGCGCGTTGCGCAACAAGCTGATCGCGGCGTCGCTGGTGCTGTTCGTGATCAACACGGTGCTGGGCGTCGTCGGCATCGTGAAGCCGGGCATCATCCCGCTGTGCGTCGACCCGAAGGAGAACGCGCTGCCGACGGTGTGCCCCGGCGGTACGGCCAAAGCGTCCGGTGTGGACGTCTGGCTGGTGCAGGTGCTCGGCTCGTTCGGCGCGGTGCTGGCGGCCGTGGTCCTGCTCTTACGCCGCCGGCCATCGCTCTCGCCGTACGTGATGATCGGCTACCAGGCGCTGATCAAGATCATGCTCGGTGCGGCTCTGGCGGTGGTCGGGATTCTCGCGCTCGGAGCCGGCGTCACGAGCGGGCTGATCGGGATACCTTCGGCGGCGGCTTTGCTGCTGTGGGCCGTCATCTTCGGGTACGCGCAACAGATCGGAACCCGCTTGCTGGACAAGTACACCGACGAGGTGCTGGACCAAGCTCGCCCGCTGCCCGATGCGGACAGCCCGCGGGTGGCGCCGCGATGAGCTTGTCGGATCGGGTCTCCGCTCGGATCGGCCGCGACTTCGGTGAGCGCGCTGCCGAGGCTCTGGACGCGTTGGAGCTGGCCGAGTGCGGCAACCAGGACGTCGAACGCGTCCACGCGGCGCTCGTGCTGATGGCGGACGGCAGTGTGGACCGGTTGTGGCAGGCCGTCGAGCTGAGCGCGCTGGACTGGCGCGACGTGCTCATGAACGGCGGCCTGGCGAACGGTGACTGGCCCGCGACGCTCAACCGCGAGTTCGGTCCGGCCGGCTGACCAGGCTCAGCTCGCGGTGCGCCGGTAGCTGATCAGCTCGTCGGTGCTGTCGTACCGGCTGAAGCCCGCCTTCTCCAGCACGCGGGCGGAGGCCGGGTTGGACCGCTCGACGCCGGCGTGCACGGTGTCGACGCCGTCCAGCGTCAGCGCGAAGGCAGCCAGTGCCGCGGCCGCTTCCGAGGCGTAGCCGCGTCCCTGGCGTGACGGCACGACGCCGTAACCGATCTCCACCTGCCCGTCGGAAGGAGGCCAGAAGAGACCCAGCGATCCCACGACCTCAGAGCTGGACCGCTCGATGATCAGGCGGTGCCCGAACGGCGAGAGCCACTCGGGGTTCGAGGCGATGACGCCGGCGATCACGGTGTCGCCCTCGGCGGGGAAGTCGGCGGCCCACGGGCTCTGGCGGTCGCCGTCGATCACGGCCTGGACGTCGGTGGAGGTCCACGGGCGCAGGATCAGGCGTTCGGAAACAAGATCGGTCACCGGCGCACGCTAACCACGGCCTGCGTGGAGGTGCGAGCGAGTTTCGGCGCACCCCGTGCCCTTCCGCACGGTCAGAGCGAACGCAAGCTCCCGCGTGCGCTCCGGTGGCGGCGTGTCGAGGCATCCTGCGCCGTGGCGAAGAAGCGATTTTGCCAGCGAACCTCCGGGTCGCGCCGCTAGCTTGGACGCTCGGCGATCACCTGGGGGAACGGTCATGAGAGGTCGGCTGGCGCTCGGCGGCTACTTCTTCCTGCACGGCGCGGTCAGCAGCAGTTGGCTGTCCGCGATGACCATGTTCATCAGCAGGTTCGCCAGTCCGGACAGCCTGGGCGCGGGCATCATGGTCGGCCTGGTGGTGTTGCTGGGCGTTGCCCTGGCGCCGCTCGGCATGCCTCTCGGTGCCTGGCTGGTCGGCCGGTGGGGTGCGCGGCGCGTCGCGGTGGCGTCGGCGGTCGCGGCCGGACTCGTCCTCGGTGGATCGGCGTTCGTGGGCAGCCTCGGTGTGCTCGCGCTGGCCATGGTCGGGCTGGCGTTGGCCAACGGTGCGCTGCTCGTCGCCATGAACCTGCTCGCTGCCGGTGTCGAGCGGGAGAGCGGGCGGCTGTTCCTGCCTTGGTGTCACGGGTTGCTGGCGCTCGGCGGGCTCGTGGGCGTCTTGCTGGCGGTACAGCGGATCAGCGCGCACGTGCCGCAGATCGAGCAGCTGCTGTGGACGGCGGCGGTCAGCGTTGCCCTCGCCGTCGGTCTCGCCAAGTCGTTGCCGGACGGGGAGATCGAGGACATCAGGCCGCGGATGCCGCAGCACTTCGCGATGCTCGCGGTGCTGGCGTTCGCGGCGGGCGTGGCGGCGGACGTGGTGCCCAGGAGTGCGTCGTGGCGGCTGGAGATCGCGGTGGGGGCCATCAGCTTGCGCGGCGAGCATGCTCTCGCGCTCGGGATGGCCGTCGGCGGGCTCGCGGGCGGGCTGGTCGCGGCCCGCATCGGCGTGCGGAACCTGCTGAACGCGAGCGCCGGACTCACGGCGCTCGGGCTGGTCTGGCTCCTGCTGGTGGGGGACACGGCTGCGTCGCTGGGCGGGTTCCTGGTCACCGGGCTGGGGCTGGCGTGCGTGTTCCCGGTGGCGCTCAGCCTGGCGGCGGCGCGGGGGAGCGCCCGGCACGCGATCGCGGCCCTGTCGGTGATCGGGTACGTCGGAACTTTGTCCGGTACTCAGTTGACGGCGTGGTTGTCCTACCTCCTCGACGTGCGCTTCCAGCTGGCGTACGTGCTGGTGGTGCCGGTGGTCGTGGTGGTGGCCGGCACGGTGCTCAGTCGCGGCTCCGCTCCCGCACCGCGTTGATCACCTCGGCGTCCCACCGGTGCGTGCGGATCAGCCGGTACCGCTCCGCCGCGACCCACATGTAGGCCTCGGTCTCGGTCCGGTTCCCGATCATGTCGGCCTGCCGCAGCATCGCCACGACGGGTTGGTACTCGTCCGCGTACCAGCGGCGGGCGAGCTCCGCGCGGTCCAGGAACTGGCCCGTGTCCTGCATCAGGCGGAAGCCCCAGGCCTCGACGTGCTCGCCGAGCTCGGCGTAGTCCCACGGGTCCGACAGCACGACGGCGGCGCGGGCCTCACCGGACAGGGGCACGCGGTCCAGGAACAGGCGGCGGTAGTCCTTCACGATCAGGTCGCCGCGGTACCGGATGCCGGACGAGTTCACGCGGGTGATCACCTGGGTCACGTAGGCGTCGATCACCGTCAGGCCCAGGGCGTGCGCGACGGAGACGCGGTGGTGGCCGTCGATGATGAAGTGCAGCTCCCCGATCCGGTAGACCTCGATCGGCGGGACGTTCTCGCCTCGGCGTGCGGCCAGGGCCAGTCGTTGCCAGCGTTCGCGGACGCGGCCGGAGGTCGGGCGGAAGCGGCGGTCGAAGTCGCGGGTGCGGTCGACACTGCCCACGATCGAGTCCAGGCGGATCGACTGCAGGCCCAGGCGTTTCTCGGACAGCATGCCCAGGGCGTCCACGACCTCGTGGAACGGCAGCATGATGTTCACGTCGTCCGGCTCGCGGCGCAGCCAGGCCGCCAGGCGTGACATCACCTGACGGCGGCGGGCTCGCAGGAAGTCGTTCTCGGCGTCGGCGACGGGAAAACCGGTGTCACGTTTCATCACGAGCTCCCGAAATGTCCAGCACCTTGTACGGAACGACGTTGACCACGCGGGTTGCGCCCAACGCGCGGTCTGGCCGTGGCACGCCGTGGGGATGGATGTGGCCGTGCAACAAGAAACCGGGTTGCAGCCGTGAGACCAGGCCGCGCAAACACTCGAAACCGCGGTGCGGTGCGTCAGGCTCGTCACCGCAGCCGAGCGGTGGTGAGTGGGTCAGCAGCACGTCCACGCCACGTCCGTCCCGCAGCCTGCGCCACCCGGCCAGCCGGGACACCCGGCGGGCACGGCGGGCCTGCTGCCGTTCCGTCCACTGGTTCGGGCCCTTGTTGTAGCGGATCGAACCACCGAGACCGGCGATGCGCAGGCCGGCGACGTCGACCACGCGTTCGTCCGCGTTCACCGCACCGGTTGGACCTGGCCAGCGGACCGGCACGCCCGCCTTGGTCCACAGGCCGCGCACGTTCGAGTAGCCGGACAGGTCGACGTCGTGGTTGCCGGGGACGAACACCAGCGGTCTGTCCAGCGCGTTGGCCAGGAACTCCAGGTAGTCGAAGGGGAGGTCGCCGGCCGCGAGGATCAGGTCCACGTCGAGGGCGTGCACCTGTTCGGTCCACAGCTGTTCGGCCACTTCGTCCGCCACTGCCAAAATCCTGGGCATTTCAGCAGCGTAATTAACCCTTCTCCAGATGACGCGGCTCAGCGCTGCCACTAGCGTCAACACCGTGCTTGCCGAGCTGTTCACCGCGGCCGCCAACGCCTGCCGTGACCGCAGTCCGCTGACCCAGCGACTGCTCGACGACGCCGCCGAGGACCTGAGGCAGGGCGGTGTCACGTCCAGGATCATGGCGGGCTCCGAACGCGACCGGGAGGGCACGATGCCCGGGCTGCGGTTCGCGGGCGCCGTCCACCGGCTCGTGCTCGAAGGGCGCGCGCCGGGCCTCGCGAAGCACTACCCGTCGGTGGGTGGTCAGCCGGACCTGCCGACGCTGTGGGAGGCCGCGCTGCCCGCCCTCGGCGAGCACGCGGACCTGTTGAGGCAACGCGTGCAGGCCACCGTCGTGCAGACCAACGAACCCGGCCGCAGCGCACCCCTCTACGGCGGCCTGATGGTCGCCGCGCAGGAGGCTGCCAAAGCGGCCGGCCGGCACGTGCCGTTCTGCGTGCGGCTGCTGGAGGTCGGCGCGAGCGGCGGGCTCAACCTGCGCCCGCACCACGTCGGCTACCGGCTCGAGGACACCGTGCTCGGCGACCCGGACAGCCTCCTCGTCCTCGACCCGGAGTGGACCGGCAGGCCGCCGGCGGACCTCAGCCACCGGCTGCGCGTCGTCGGCAGGGCCGGCTGCGACCTCAGCCCGGTCGACGTGTCCACAGAGGACGGACGGCTGCACCTGAGCTCCTTCGTCTGGGCGGACCAGCTCGGCAGGTGGAACCGGCTGAGGGACGCGCTGGACCTCGCTGCGACGGATCCGGTGAAGGTCGAACGGTCAGCGGGCCCCGAGTGGCTCGCGAAGCAGCTCGCCCGCGCCGAACGCGACGTGCTGACGGTCGTGTGGCATTCCGTGGTGTGGCAGTACGTTTCGCCCGCGGACCGGGCGATGGGCCGGGCCGTGCTGGCCGACGCGGCCGCGAAGGCCACCCCCACGACACCGTTGGCGCTGCTGGTGTTCGAGCCGCGCCGCACGGACGACGACTACCGCTTCGAACTGCTGCTCAAGCTCTGGCCCGCCGGCATCTCGCTGAACCTCGGCTACGGTGCGGGCCACGGCACGCCGTTCACGTGGGACGTCACCCCGTGGGAGTGATCACCGCGTTCACCACGTAGCGCCCGTCCAGTTCCTCGACGGGCATCCGGAACACGCCGTGCGTGCCGGAGCGGGTGTACTCCACGACGACCACGCCGTCGCGGTACTGACCGCCGTCCACCGTGGCGGTGGCGAAGTGCTCGACGGTCGACTTCGCCACGTCCTCGCCGCCGACCGCGAGCAACGGCTGCAGCTTGCGGAAGTCGTGTGTGCGCAAGGCGTTCGTCACTTCGGAGGCGAGCGCTTCCGGTGACTCGGCCCCCGGATCCGGCCAGAACGCGATGAGCACGAACACCATCGTGAGCCAGCCGGCCGGGAACACCAGCAGCCAGAACCTGAGGTTCGTCAGCCGCTCGTACACGTCAGGGCGTTCCCGAGATCAGCACGAACACGGTGGTGATCCAGCAGAGCAGGAACGCGAGGATCCAGAACCGGACGTTGGTCAGCAATCTGGTCATGACAGAGCCCTTCTACAACGAACAAAGCGAGCGAAACCGGGACTTACAGCCAGCGATTTCGGCGCAATATTCGGTAGAGCGTCAGGCAGGCGATGAGGACCAGACTCATCACCAGGGGATAGCCGAACTTCCACTTCAGCTCGGGCATGTAGTCGAAGTTCATGCCGTACACGCCGACGACCATGGTGGGCACGGAGATGATCGCGACCCACGAGGTGATCTTGCGCATGTCGGTGTTCTGCTGCAGCGTGATCTTCGCGAGGGTCGCGTCGACCAGCGTGGTCAGCAGCTCGTCGAACGCCGTGACGCGTTCGGACACCTCGGTGAGGTGGTCGTCGACGTCGCGGAAGAACGCCCGCACCTGCTCGGGGATGAGCGGCGTGTAGCCCTCGGCCAAGCGGCGCAACGGGTTCGCGAGCGGCATCACCGCGCGGCGCAGCTCCACCACCTCGCGCTTGAACATGTAGATCTGCTCCGCGCTCACCTCGGTGCGCGGCGCGAAGACCCGCTCTTCCATGCGGTCGATGTCGTCCTCGATGTGGTCGGTGACCTCGAGGTAGTTGTCCACCACCTGGTCGGCGATCGCGTGCATCACCGCGGACGGGCCGATCTCCAGCCGCTCCGGGTCGGCCTCCAGCACGTGGCGGAGCTTGGAGAGCCCGGAGTGGTTGCCGTGCCGCACGGTGATGACGAAGTCCTTGCCCAGGAACACCATGATCTCGCCGGACTCGACGATCTCGTTGGCGGTGTCGGGGGACTCGTTGGTCACGTACCGGACGGTCTTGAAGACCATGAAGAGCGTGTTGTCGTACCGCTCGAGCTTCGGGCGCTGGTGCGCGTGCACCGCGTCCTCGACGGCGAGCTCGTGCAGTCCGAACGTCTCCGCGATGCCCTCGATCTGCTCGGCGTCCGGCTCGTGCAGTCCGATCCAGACGAACCCGTCCTTGCGCTTGCGCACTTCCTTGACGGCGTCGGCGTGCGTCCAGCGGCCGGGCAAGCGCTTGCCGTCGACGTAGACCGCGCAGTCGACCACGTAGTGCGACAACGGCACGGAGATGTGCGGCGTCGGACGCTGCTGAGCGCCACGGCCGCGGATCGAGGGCAGGCTGGGCATGGTGAGTTCCTCCAGGTACACACGCCGGCGTGGAAGTGCGAAAGCACGACGGGCGTCCTGACCAGGTGGAACCGGAACTTCTAGATGGATCTAGAAGGCCACCTCGGTGAGAACGCGCTTGGTACTGGCAGGGTGGGGGTCCTTGCTCATTTAGGGGTCCTCACCTCCTCGGGGCGAAGGTCACTGGTGGTGGAAATCCTCACACACCGGTTGCCGAGGGTACTCCCTCTCTGTTCAGACTGTCTCCCCACCTGACACAGATCTCGATCACACGTAGTTGGAGGCGCGGTGCAGTTCGGTCGGTACTACGAGGAGTTCGAGGTCGGAGCGATCTACAAGCACTGGCCGGGCAAGACGGTCACGGAGTACGACGACCACCTGTTCTGCCTGCTCACGATGAATCACCACCCGCTCCACATGGACGTGAACTACGCGGAGAACACGACGGACTTCGGCAAGAACGTCGTCGTCGGCAACTACATCTACTCGTTGCTGCTGGGCATGTCCGTGCCGGACGTCTCCGGCAAGGCGATCGCCAACCTGGAGATCGAGTCGCTGCGGCACGTGAAGCCGACGTTCCACGGTGACACGATCTACGGTGAGACCGAGGTGCTCGACAAGACGCCGTCCAAGTCGAAGGACGACAGGGGCGTGGTCTACGTGGAGACTCGCGGTTACAAGCAGGACGGCACGGTCGTGTGCATCTTCCGCCGCAAGGTCATGGTGCCGAAGCAGTCCTACGGCGAGGCTCGCGGCGGCGAGCAGCCAGGGCGCCCTGAACCCAAGGAGTGACGTGAGTTCTCTGGATCTGGCACAGCAGCGTCTCAGGGCGTTCGCGCAGGAGGCGGCGGGCATCTCGCCGCTCTACGAGCACCTGGCGTCGCGTGCTGCCGAGGATCCGGAGGTGGCCGATCTGCTGACCGCCGCCGGCGAGGACAACGTCTCGGGCGAACTCCTGCTGGCGGCGGCGCATCGGCTCGTGCAAGCGGAACCGTTCCATCAGCTCTCGAACTACTACCCGTCGCTCGGTGGCACTTATGGCGCGGACGAGAGCACCTGGCCGTTGTTCCGGGACTTCCTGCTC
Source organism: Lentzea alba (assembly GCF_011067745.1). Classification (GTDB taxonomy): domain Bacteria; phylum Actinomycetota; class Actinomycetes; order Mycobacteriales; family Pseudonocardiaceae; genus Lentzea; species Lentzea alba. The sequence continues at coordinate 147,280 of NZ_JAAMPJ010000020.1, read as the reverse complement.
GAGCGCGCCGAACGCGTGCGGAAGCTCGTCAGTTCGCAGGTGATCCAGACGAACGAAGTGCGGCGCGCGGCCCTGCTCTACCCGGCGGTGGCCGCCGCGGCGAAGCAGGCGGGCGGGCCGATCGGGCTCGTGGAGGCCGCGACGACGGCGGGACTGCTGCTCGGGCTCGACCAGTACTCGTACCGCTACCAGACCCAGGAGGCCGGGCAGGTCGTCGCCGGTCCCGCCAAGGCCGCGCTGGGCCTGCACTGCGCGCTGGAGCTCGCGCCGGGAGCGGTGCTGCCGAAGCTGCCCAAGACGGTCAAGGTGGCCGCGAAGGCGGGCATCGGCGTCGCACCTGCCGACCTGACCGACGAGGACGCCTACGCGTGGCTGGAAGCGTGCGTGTGGGCCGACCAGCCGGAGCGGCTGAGGTTGTTCGGGGTGGCGTGCGGGGTCCTGCGCAAGAACCCGCCGCGGCTCGTCGCCGGCGATCCGGTCGCGGATCTGGCCAAGGCGGTCGAGGGGATCGACGCGCCGCTCGTCGTCATCACGAGCGGGTCCGGGCTCGACCTCGTGCCTGCTTTGTCTGCTTTGGGCAGACCTGCGTGGTGGGCCGCCCACGAGGGCGGTGAGCTGCGACTCATCCGGGTGCGTGACGCGGAGGTCGAGACGACCACTCTGGCCACCACCGAGGCCCATGGGCAACGTCTCGTTTGGCGCTGAGGCTCTTCCTCGATCGCGTGAACCCTGATCAGGCCCTGGGCAGGCAGTTCCATTCGGAAAGCGCTTCCACGAGACCGTCGGTGGTCGGAAGTGTGGCCAAGGTCGCACTGTCGGCCCAAGCGACATCCGATGCGTCGTCGCCCGCTCGGAGCACACCCGACGTGACCTGGCATTCGTAGTCGAAGATCAAGAAAACCCCGTTCGGGGCCGGTCGCTCGACGCGGCCGACGAGACGGCCGACGGTGACGGAGAGTCCAGTCTCTTCGGCGACTTCCCTAGTCACGGCCGCTTCGTCCGTCTCCCCAGACTCCACGCGCCCACCTGGTATCGACCACAGGCCCTCACCTGGAGGATTGGCGCGTCGCACGAGCAGTAGTCGCCCGTTCGAGTCATGCACGAGTGCTCCGACGCAACGGATCGTGCGCTTGCTGCCGACTGTCACGAACACGAAGCGTAGTCACCCCGGAACGGCGGTGCAGCTCACTACCCCGGCTGCGGTACAAATCTCCCAAGGTGCTGAATCGTGCTGTACAACGGTCACGAACGGCGCCAAACGGGTGCGGACGCGGACGGGGTGGACACCGTGAACCTGAAGAAGATCCTCACTTTCGCCGGCATCGCCTTGCTGCTGTTCTTCCTCATCGCGGAGCCGCAGCAGGCCGCGCAGCTGGTCACCAACATCCTCAACTCGCTGCGAACTGCGGCTGAGGCCCTGATCACCTTCGTGCGACAATTGTTCTAGTTCACCCGGTACACCGGGCGGGCAGGACAGAGCACTGGCTGGTACCAGAAAGGGCTGGTAGCGCATGTTCGCACCACGTGATCCGGACGACTACCTGCTGTCTAGCGAGCGTCGGGTCATCCGGGTGCGCAGGCACTGGTCCTATCTGATCTGGGACGTCCTGGAGGCGGCGGCACTGCTGGCCGGCTTCATGATGATCTCGTACCTGCTGCCGTCGAACGCGGGCGTGATCCAGAACGTCCTGTGGTACGGCGGACTGCTCGTGCTGTTGCGGCTGTCCTACTTCATCATCGAGTGGTGGGTCGAACGCATCGTCGTGACCGACAAGCGGTTCATGCTGACATCGGGCGTCTTCGAGACCAAGGTCGCGATGATGCCCATCAGCAAGGTCACCGACCTCACCTACGAGCGCACCGTGGGCGGACGCATGTTCGGCTACGGCACGCTCATCGTGGAGTCGGCCGGTCAGATCCAGGCGCTGAACCGCCTGGAGTTCCTGCCGGACCCCGAAGAGGTGTACGACGCCATCTCGGAGCTGACCTTCGGCGACAAGAAGGCACAGGCCGAGCGGTTCTCGATGATCAAGGCGCAGCGGGCGGCGCGCGGGAAGAAGATGGTCCCTTGACATCCTCTCCGCCCTAACGGGTGGAGATTCCCTCCACACCGCGGTGTGTGGAACGCGCGGTGTCCAGGTGGGTTACCGCTTCGCCGCGAGGTGCCGGCATCGCTGCCGGTCTTACCCTCGCTCCACGGTCGTTGAAGTCCGCCTGCCCGGCGGCCTTGATGTTCTTGGCAGCGTTGATGTCTCGATCGTGGGTGCAGCCGCACGGGCAGTCCCACGATCGGACGTCGAGCGCCATCTTGTCGTTGATCCGGCCGCAACAAGAGCACATCCGCGTGGATGGGAAGAACCGGTCCACCCTGGCGAAGGTGCGCCCGTATCTCGCGGCTTTGTACTCCAACATGGCCGTGAAGCTGGCCCAGCCTGCATCGTGCACGGACTTCGCCAGTCGGGTCCGGCCCAGACCAGCCACGCACAGATCCTCGACATAGACCGCTTGGTTGTCGCGGATGATCGATGTCGAGAGTTTGTGCTGCCAGTCGCGCCGCATGTTGGCAACCCTGGCGTGCACCCGTGCGACCTTCACGACTGCTTTTCTTCGCCGGTTCGATCCGTTGGTCTTGCGGGACAGCGCCCGTTGCAGCTTTTTGAGTTGGCTGGCCGCGCGGCGCAGAAACTTCGGCGCGGCCACCTTGGTGCCGTCCGACAGGACGGCGAAGTGGGCCAGCCCCAGGTCGATACCCACCTCAGAATCCGAGGGTGGCAACGGATCGTCTGTTGTCCGAACGACGAACGACGCGAAGTACCGGTCGGCCGCATCTTTGATCACGGTGACGCTGGACGGATCTGCTGGGAGCGGGCGTGACCAGCGTACGGGCACGTCGCCGATCTTCGGCAGTCGCAGGCGGCCGTTGTCCAGGACCTTGAACCTGGCGTTGTTCGTGAAGCGGATGGCCTGCCGGTTGTCTTTGCGTGACCGGAAACGGGGCGGTGCGACCTTGCGGCCCTTGCTTGCCCGACAGCGAGGCGAAAAAGTTGCGGTACGCCACGTTCAGATCGGCCAGCGCCTGCTGCAGTACGACCGAGGAGACTTCTCCCAGCCATGCTCGTTGTGGGGTGGCTTTCGCAGCTGTGAGCTGCTTCGACAGCTCGGCGTCCGACAGGTGCGGCAGTCCCTCGGCTCGTGCTTGCTGCCGCGCCCGCAGCCCGTCGTTGAACACCACCCTGGCGCACCCGAACGACCGGGCCAGCGCCTCACACTGGACAGCGTCCGGGTAGAGCCGGTAATGGAAACGGAGCTGCACTCGCGCACCGTACCAATGGATCAATGACCGATCTTGCATGCACCCGCACTGGTCGGATAGTGCAGAACCTCCTGGTCCAGGGCGCTGCTCGGGCCTTGGTGGCCGGTTAGCCTCCGCCCTTCACCCGTCCGCCGTGAAGGGCGGAGGCTGACTGCAACCCCAGTAGCCGGACCTCACAGGGGCGTCGTCCACACTGGACGACGTGGTCATCGATCTGCACACCCATTCGACCGAGTCCGACGGCACCGACAGCCCTGCCGAACTGGTGAGGGCCGCGGGTCTAGCCGGACTGGACGCGGTGGCGATCACCGACCACGACACCGCCGCCGGATGGGCCGCTGCCGCTGCCGCGCTGCCTCCTGGCCTGCGGCTCGTGCGCGGAGCCGAGTTGTCGTGCGCCTGCCCGGACGGCCGCGGGCGCACGATCACCGTTCATCTGCTGGCGTACCTCTACGACCCGACGCACGCGGCGTTGATGGCCGAGCAGTCGCGGTTGCGCGAGGAGCGGCGGCACCGGCTGCAGAAGATGGCCGAGATGATGAAGGCCGACGGGTTCCCGATCGACCCCGAAGACCTGATGTCGCGGCTGCCGTTCGACGCGCCGGCCGGTCGCCCGCACCTGGCGCAGGCGCTGATCCGCGGCGGGGTCGTCTCGTCCGTCGACGAGGCGTTCGCGACCTACCTGACCGGTGGGCGTTACTACGTGGGACGGACGGACACGCCCGTCGAGCGCGCGATCGAGATGATCGCCGAGGCCGGTGGCGTGACCGTGCTCGCGCACCCGTTCGCTGTTTCCCGCGGTCCGATCGTGACCGCCGACGTCGTGCGTTCGCTGGCTGAGGCCGGCCTCGGCGGCATCGAGGTGGACCACCCCGACCACGACGCCGACACCCGTGTCTCGTTGCGGGCGCTGGCCGCTGAGCTGGATCTGATCGTCACCGGGTCGAGTGACTACCACGGCACGAACAAGACGGTGCGGCTCGGTGCGGAGACGACGGCGCCGGAAATGCTGGATGCTCTGGCCGAACGGGCGACAGGCGGCAAGATCCTCGTCGGATAGGGCGGTGTCTTCGTGTTCAACCTGCGGCTCTTCATCGAGGCCTCGATCACGCTGCTGGTGATCATGGACCCGCCCGGCACCGTGCCGGTGTTCCTGGGTCTCGTCGGCCGCAAGTCGCGGGAAGCCCGGAAGCGGGCCGCGCGGCAGGGCGTGCTGGTGTCGTTCCTGGTGATCACGCTGTTCGCGGTCGCGGGCAACTCGATCCTCGCGTACATGCACATCGGCATTCCCGCTTTGCAGGGTGCGGGCGGGCTGCTGCTGTTGCTGATCGCCCTGGACCTGCTGACCGGCAAGGGCGCTACTCAGCATCCTGAGGTCGAGGACGTGAACATCGCGCTGGTGCCGCTGGGGACGCCGCTGCTGGCCGGACCCGGTGCCATCGCCGCGACGATCGTGTTCGTGCGGCAGGCGGACGGGGCTTGGGGTTCCTACTTCGCGCTGGCTGCGGCGATCGTGGCCGTGCACCTCGTGCTGCTGGGGACGCTGCGGTCCGCCGGTTTGCTGATCAAGGTGTTCAAGGAGAGCGGGATCCTGCTGATGGCCAAGATCGCCGGTCTGCTGCTGGCCGCGATCGCCGTGCAGCTGGTCGCGTCTTCGGTGCAGGGGTTCATCGCTGGTGCTTAGCGCTCGATGTGGGCGTTGTTCCCGTCGATGATGATGGGGCGCTCGATCAGGCTCGGGTTGGCGACCATGTGCGCGATCCACTTGGCGCGGTCGTGTTCGAGGCCGCTGGGGTAGGCGGGTTCCTTCTTGCGCGCGATCTCCCAGGGCTGCTTGTTCAGCAGTTCGAGGACGTGGTCGAGTTCCTGTGCCGTCGGCACGTCGTCCAGGTAGCGGCGTTCGGTGTACTCGACGCCTTCGTCGTCGAGGCGTTGCTTCGCGGCGCGGCTCTTCGAGCAGCGGGGGTTGTGCCAGATCTCCATGCCCCTCATTTTCTGTCAGGGTGCCTCGGTAGCGTTGGGTGGGTGGAACAACTCGGCTTCGACTTCGGCACCGCGGCACCGCGTCGGCTCGTGCGCGTCACGCCCGCGAAGCTGGCTACGTGGACGGACTGCCCGCGTCGCTACCGGATGACGTACCTCGATCGGCCGTCGCCGCCGCGGGGTGGGGCTTGGGCGCACAACACGCTGGGTGCGGTGGTGCACAACGCGTTGAAGGCCCTGTTCGATCTACCGGCTGAGCGTCGTACGCCGGAGCAGGCGGTCGCGTTGGTGAACCGGCAGTGGAAGTCGGACGGGTTCCGGGATGTCGACCAGGCTGCTGTCTATCGGGAGCGGGCTGGTCGGTGGGTGCACGACTACGTGTCGTCGTTGGATGTCGCGTTTGAGCCGCTCGGGGTTGAGCGGTGGGTGTCTTCGCCTACCGAGCGGATTGTGGCCGAGGGGCGGGTCGACCGGATCGATTACCGGGACGGGGAACTGGTGATCGTTGACTACAAGACTGGGCGGCACGTGCTGACTTCCGATGATGCTCGGGGGTCGCAGGCATTGGCGTTGTACGCGGTGGCTGCTAGGCGGACGTTGCGGAAGCCTTGCCGGCGGGTGGAGTTGCATCATCTGCCGTCTGGGACTGTGGCTGAGTGGGAGCACACCGAGGAGTCGTTGGGGCGGCATGTTCGGCGGGCTGAGGAGGCTGCCGATGAGATCGACCTTGCCTCGGAGACTTTGAAGGCTGGTGGGGATCGGGAGGTTTTGTTCCCTCCTGTGGTTGGGCGGCAGTGTCAGTGGTGCGATTTTCGGCGTAGTTGTGTTGAGGGGCAGGAGGCTGTTCCTTCTATTGAGCCTTGGTCGTTGTTGGCTCCGTAGGGGGTGTTGGGGGCGCGACCTTGCGGGTGGCGCCTTGCGGGCGGCGACCATGCGGTTGCGTGCTTCCACCTGGTGCTCTGCCCCAGACCCCGCCAATCTGATCGGGGGGCAAGAGCTGTGTCACGACTCGTGACGGGACCCCACCCGGAGCGCACGGGAAAAGCGAAGCGCAGCTCGGCTCCGCCGTCGCCTTTGCCTCGGCTCCGCCATCGGCGTGGTTGGGGCGGTGACCCTTGCATCGGCTGTTCTGCTGGACCCGTAGGGTGGTTTGGGTGGACGTGGAAGCAGCTAAGCGGCCGTCGCGGACCTTTGGAATCCTGCGCGCTGTGAGTGGTGTGCTCGCGGTGGGCTTGGTGCTGCTCGCGTTGGGGAACATCGGCGTCCAGTTTTACGCGAACTCTCGTGATTTGCCTGGGCCTGGCACGTTGTCGGTGGTTGCGCACGTTGTGGCTGCCCTGGTGGTGGTTGCTGGGCAGATCGTGGCTGACCGGTATGCCGACTGGCGGGCTCCGGTGGCTTCGCTCGGGGTGTTGGCGGTTGCCGGGGCCACCTTGTGGACCTTTTGGTGGGCTTAGGCGGTTGCCGCGTCGCTTCTGATCAGGCCGTTGCGCAGGGCTGCCATCAGGGCTTGGGAGCGGTTGGACGCGCCCAGCTTTTCGTAGAGGCGTGAGACGTAGGTCTTGGCCGTCGACGGGGACACGTACAGGGTTCGGGCGATGGCTGGGATTGAGACGCCTTCGCGTAGCAGGGCCAGTACTTCGCGTTCTCTTGGGCTCAGGGCCAGGCGGGCGGTGGTGGACTGGCGGCGGGCCATGGCCAGGGCCAGGCCTGCGGCGGTGAAGGACGAGGCTGCTACTGCCGCGTGGCGGATGGCGCAGATGATTTCTTCTACCGGGGCGGTTTTGCCCACGAAGGCCGAGGCGCCGGTTTCCAGGGCTCTGAAGAGGACGTCGTCCTCGCCTTGGGCGGTCAGGACCACTATGCCCAGGGTTGGGTAGCGGTCGCGGAGGTCGCGGGCCAGTTTCAGGCCGTCGGCGTCGGGGAGGCCTACGGCCACGGTGACCACGTTTGGGCTGGTGGCGGCGATTATGTCGGGGGCTTCGGCTGCTGTTTTGGCCTCCGCGACCACCTCCAGGTCGGGGTGCGCGGCGGCGAGCGTCGTCAGGCCGAAGCGGGTGAGCGTGTGTCCGTCGACTACGACAACTCGGATCGCCATGAGCTGTCCCCTCTCGATCTGAAGGTTCAACCCGCATGTCGTTCCGGATGTCTCAGTTGGTTACACCAAAGGGACTAATAGGGTCGTTGGACCTTGTTACGCAGGGTCATCAGAGGTTCAGCAGGACCTTGGCGATGCTGATCGCGCCTGGGCCGATGATGATCACGAACATGGCCGGGAACAGGCACGCTATCAGCGGGAACAGGATTTTTACCGGGACCTTCTGGGCCTGTTCCTCTGCTCGCTGGCGGCGGCGGAGGCGCATTTCGCGGGCCTGTTCGCGGAGCACTGAGGCGATGGGGACGCCCAGTTCGCCTGCTTGGGCCAGGGCTGAGACGAACGCGCGGAGCTCGGCCACGGTGGTGCGGTAGGTCAGGGCCCTCAGGGCCTCGTTGCGGGACTTGCCGATCTGCATCTCCTGCAGGACGCGGGCGCACTCCTGGGCCAGCGGGCCGTTGGTGTTGCGGGCCACCTGGGCCAGGGCGGCGTCGAAGCCCAGGCCTGCTTCCACGCACACGGTGAGCATGTCCAGGGCGTCCGGGAGGGCTCGGCGGATGTGCGTTTGGCGTTTTTGGCCCGCGTTGAGGAGCAGGAGGTCGGGGAGGAAGAAGCCGAAGACCGCGCCCAGGACCAGGCCGGTGATCAGGAAGCCGACTGAGCGGACGCCTAGCAGAGCGCCCAGGGCGCCGCCGAGCAGCAGGCCGAGGCCCTTGGCGGCCAGCACGCGGTCCGGGGTCCAGGTCGGCGGGTTGCCGGCCAGGTCCAGGCGGTGTTGCAGGTGCTGGGCCACGCCTGCGGGGGACAGGCGCAGGGCGATGGAGCGCAGCCAGCTCGGGGAGGCGGCGACGTCGGTTTTGGTGACGACGGCGGCCGAGTAGCTCGTTTCGATCAGGGCCAGGGAGCCGGCGGCGGTTGCGCGTGGTTTGGTCACCACGGCGACCACGGTCAAGGAGAGGGCGAGCAGAAGGCAGGCGAGCCCCAGGTACAGCACCATGTCACACCTCCACGCGCACGAGTTTGCGCATCCACAGGGAGCCGAGGACGACCAGCACGGCGGCGCACGCGAGCATCACGATGCCGACCAGCGTGGTGTAGAGCAGCCGCATGTACTCCGCGCGGAACCAGAACAGGAAGCCGGCCAGGAAGATCGGCAGACCCACCAGGACGTAGGCCGACAGACGGCCCTCCGCCGACAGCGCACGGACGTGCCGGCGGGTCTGGGAGCGGTCGCGCATGGTGGCGACGGTGTTCATCAGGACCTCGGCGAGGTTGCCGCCGACCTGGCGCTGGATGCGGACCGCCATCACCACCCACGAGAGGTCGGCGCTGCGCATGCGGAGGGCCACCCGGTCGAGGGCGTCCTCCAGTTCGGCGCCGATGCGGGTTGCGGCCAGTGCTCGGGAGAACTCGCCCGCGGTGGGCTGGGTGTCCTCACGCACCACGGCGTCGATCGACTGGGCCAGCGAGAAGCCGGAGCGCAGCGAGCTGGCGATCAGTTGCAGCACGTCCGGGAGCTGGTCGGCGAACGCGGCACGGCGCTTCGAGGTGCGCACCCGCACCGCCAGCGCGGTCAGCAGCCAGCCGCCCAGAACGCCCAGCGGGATGCCGATCCACCAGGTCGTGACGAGGGTGAACAGGGCGGCGAGACCGACTGACGCGCAGATCCGCAGCAGCGTCCACTCCGCCGCGCTCGCCTTGATCCCGGCCAGGTCGAGCCGGTCCGCGAGGCGTTCCGCGGTGACGTCGCTCATCACCCGGCGGGTCCACACCACGGCGGTCTGCGCGGCCTGGCTTTCTTCCTGCGCAACGGGTTCCTGCGCGCCGTAGTGTTCCAGGTGCCGTTCGAGCTTGCGGCCCGTGGTGGAACGGCGCGGCGTCAGCAACATCACCACGAAGAAGAACACCACGAGGAACGTGCCGACGATCAACGCCCCGGCCAGCCAGTTCTGCCCCGGAGTCGGTGTGGGGACGGCGATCGGTGCCGGCGCCGGTGCGGGCTCCGGTGTTGCGACGGCGGTGGGTGGAGGTGGCACTGTCGAAGGCACGGTCAGTGCGGCGAAGGCGGCGGCCAGCGCACCTGCGTCGGAGGCGGTCAGCAGACGTCCGCCGGCGGCCGCGGCGATGCGGCTCAACGCCTGGTCGCTGTACTGGAAACCGATCACGTCCGTGGGCACGCCGGCAGCGGCGACCGCGGTGACGGCAGCGTCCACAGTGGACTTGGAGACGGTGTCCTCGCCGTCGGACACGATCACCATGCGTCGTTCGGTGATGCCCTGCAGAGCGGACAGCCCGACCGGCACGGCGTCGAACAACGACGTGTCACCCTTGGCCTGCAACTGGTTCAGCGCACCGGCCACGGCGTTGCGGTCGGTGGTCGGCGCGAGCACCAGTGAGGGCTGCGACGAGAACGCGACCAGACCGACCTGCACGTCCGCGGGCAGGCTCGACACGTAGGTGACGATCGCCTGCCGTGCGACGACGATCCGGTCCGGCGCCATCGAGCCGGAGGTGTCGAGCAGCACCACCACACCGCGAGATGGTGCGGCAACGGCGAAAGCGCTGAACACGAAGGTCAGCACCGCGCCGATCAGGAACCCGGCGAGCACTCGCCTCATCGCAGACCTCCCCCGAACAGATGTGGTGGAACTTCGATCCCACGGTCCTTCAGCCGTTCCACGAAATGCGGCCGCAACCCGGTCGACTGCAGCTGACCGCGGTAGAAGCCGCGCTCGTCGACGCCGGCGTGGAAGTCGAACTGGAAGATGTCCTGCAGCGTCACGATCTCGCCCTCCATCCCGATGACCTCGGTGATGTGGGTGATCCGCCGCGTGCCGTCCTTCAACCGGGACTGGTGCACGATCAGGTCGATCGCGGACGCCATCTGCTCGCGGATCGCCCGCGCCGGCAGGTCCACGCCCGCCATCAGCACCATGGTTTCCAGGCGGGACAACGAGTCGCGCGGCGAGTTCGAGTGGACGGTGGTGATCGACCCGTCGTGGCCGGTGTTCATGGCCTGCAACATGTCCAGGGCCGCGCCGTCGCGGACCTCGCCGACGATGATCCGGTCGGGCCGCATGCGCAGTGCGTTGCGCACGAGGTCCCGCACGGCCACTTCGCCGCGTGACTCGACGTTCGGCGGGCGGGCTTCCAGGCGCAGCACGTGGTCCTGGCGCAGCTGGAGCTCTGCCGCGTCCTCGATGGTGACGATGCGTTCGTCGGCCGGCACGAACGACGACAGCACGTTCAACGACGTCGTCTTGCCGGAGCCGGTACCGCCGCCGATCAGGATGTTCATCCGCCCGTGCACGCAGCACTGCAGCAGGTACGCGGTCGCGGGCGTCAAAGTGCCGAACCCGACCAGGTCGTCGACGGTGAACGGGTCGGCGGCGAACTTGCGGATCGTCAGCACCGAACCGTCCAGCGCGATCGGCGGCACGACGGCGTTGACGCGGCTGCCGTCGGGCAGGCGCGCGTCGACCATCGGGGACGCCTCGTCGACCCGGCGGCCGACCTTGGCGACGATCTTGTCAATGGTGCGGCGCAGGTGCGACTCGTCGGCGAACGCCACGGGCACCGGTTCGAGGCGCCCGGCACGTTCCACGTAGACCTGGTCGAACCCGTTGACCATGATCTCGGAGATGCTCGGGTCGCGCAGGTAGGGCTCCAGCGGTCCGTGGCCGAGGATCTCGTCCAGCACCTCCGTCGCGATGCGGGCGCGGTCGGCACTGGTCAGCGGCGTCTCGTCGCGTTCCAGCACCGCCTGCAACGTCTGGCGCACGCGGGTTTCCAGCTCGCGCTGGTCGAGGTGCGCGTCGTAGAGCTTGGGGCCCAACAGGTCCAGCAGGCCCGCGTGCACGCTGCGCTTGACCTCGGCGAACGGGTCCGCGGAGCGGGCGTGCCGGCGCGGCTGAGGGGTCGGCGAGCCGGATTCCCGTTGCGCGGCGATGCGATTGGCCAGGCTCATCGGAACCACCTCTTCGAGGTCTTGGCCGCGACCACGGGTTCGGCGAGCACGTGTTCACGGGCGAACCGCGAGATCGCCTCGCTCACCGGGTGCTTCGGCAGGTCCAGCACGATCGGGTTGCCCTTGTTCACCGAGATCGGCACGTCGCGGCTGGACGGCACGTGCGCGCGGATGTCGCTGCGCACGACGCGGTCGATGTCGTCCATCGTCAGGCCGACCTTCGCGTCGGACCGGTTCAGCACGACCGAGCGGATGTCGTGCGCGTAGGACAGCAGGTCCAGCATGTCGAGCGTCACGCGCAGGTTCTTCAACGCCGGCACGTCCGGGGTGGTCAGCAGGACGTGGTGGTGCGAGGCGTCCATCGCCGCCAGCACGTGCTCGCTGAACGCCGACGGCGTGTCGACCACGACGAAGTCGAACATCGTCGGCAGCACCTCCAGCAGCTCGGTGACGAGCGAGGCCGGAATCCGTTCCGCATCACCGGGTTCGACCGGCGCGAGCAGCGCGCTCAATCCCGGTCGGCACGCCGTGAGCAGCGACGACGCGCCCGTGGCGTCGACGTGACCGAGCATCCCGAGCCCGTGCACGATCGTGCGGGCAGGCTCGGCCCGCAGGCAGATGCCGACGTCGCCGAACGCGAGGTCGAGGTCCACCAGGCAGACCGACCGCTCACCTCCGGCCGCGAGCACCGCGGCGAGGTTCACCGCGAGCGTCGTCTTGCCGCACCCGCCCTTCGCGGCGAACACGGTGATCACCTGGCCGTGCCTGCGCTCGTCGGTCCGGGGCTGGGGGACTCCGGTCACCTGCGCGGACAACGCCCGCGATCGAGCACAGGCATCGGCCAGGGACGAGAGGTCGTCCCGCGCGACAACCTCACGAACACCTGCGCGCAGTGCCTGCGTCAGCACGACGACGTCCAGCACCTCGCGCAGCAGCACCACGCCGATCGCGGGGCGTTCGACCCGCATCGCCTCGGCGAAGGCGAGCGCCTCGTTCAGATCGATGGCCGCGCCGACGACGACCAGCGACTCGACGGGATCGGCGGCGAGCATCCGGCGGGCGTCGGCCAGCGTGCCGGCGATCTGGACGTCACCGCCCAGGGCGGGGGAGAGCTGTCCGGCGCGGGCGGCCGGTTCGCACAGGATCGTCATGGCGCGCCTCAGTTTCCGAACAGGGAGCGGTTGTCGACGCCGTTGCCGGGCGTGATCTCGGACTTGCCGCCGAGCAGCGCGAAGTAGAGCGTGCCGGTCTGCTGACCGTGGATGAGCTTCTCCGCGTCCGCCTGCTTCACCGCGACCGTGACGATCGCCTTGCCGACGTCACCGTCCTCGGCCGCCTTCTTCTCGTCGACGACCGAGAGCACCTCGAGGCCGGTCAGCAGCAGGCGGGTGGACTGGTTGCGTTCGTACTGCTTGGAAAGCCCGTCACCGGCCGGGGTGTTGCCGTGGCCGTCCATCACGGTGAACGTGTCGAAGACCGCCACCTTCGAACCCTTCTGGATGAGCCCGCCGGCCCGTTGCCAGGCCTCGGTCGGCACGGTCACCGCGATCATCCCGTCGGGGATGGAGATGCCCTTGGCGAGTGAGGCCTGCTCGGTGAACAACGTCTTCGTGACCAGCTGGCCCTCGGCGATCTCCGACGACGTGACCAGGTCGGCGATCGCGGTGTCCAGTTCGGACATGACGTTCTCGGGCACGGTGCTCTTGGGCATCTGCTGTTCGTCCACGAGCTTCATCACCTCTTCGGCGGTGGTGCCGGCGGGGATGCGTTCCTTGGCCACGAGCACGGTGACGGCCTGCTGGCCCGCGATCGCGCGGGAGTCGGCACTGCGGACGTAGAGGAACACCCCGGCGCTGCCGCAGACGGCCAGCAACACCGCCAGGATGATGATGAATGCGCGGTTCTTCATGACTACTCCTGGGATTCAGCCGGTGAGCTGGACGATGTGAAGGCCGAGATCGGTGCCGCCGATCGGGCCGGTGCTGGGCATGAGACCTTCGACGAAGTAGCCCGCGATGCACTTCTCCGAGCCCTTGCACTCGTTCTTGTTCGTCAGCCAGTCCTTCTGCGAGGCGCCGGGCAACCAGTAACCGGTGACCACGAAGCCCGCGAAGCCGGCCAGCGTGTACGTGCCGCCGGTGCCGGTGCCGGTGACCTTGTTGTAGATCGGGAGGTAGACGGCCTTGCGTGAGGCGTACACGCTCGCCAGTGCCGTCTTGCAGTCGTTGCCGGCCGAGGCGCCGGTGTCCGAGCTGTACGTGTTGTTGTTGATCAGCACGGAGCAGTCGCTGTCGGACTCGTCGACCCAGCCGAACTCGCCGGGGCCGTCGGAACCGGAGGGTCCGCTCGGGCATCCCGTACCGCTGGTCGTGTGCAGCTTGAGCACCCGGTGCACCGACAGCGGCGGGGTGGCTGGAGGGGTCGGGCCGAACGCGGAGCCGTCCGCCGTGGCCTGCGACCACTCGCACCACGAGATCGTGAAGGCGATGGTGGTCGCGCTCTTCGGAGGTCCCCACGCGGCGCGAGCACAGGCCAGGACCCGGGAACCCTCGTAGGAAGCGTTACCCGCCAAGGCGCGGGCGAACGACGGCGGCAGCAACGTATCTCCGCCGGCGGTCTGCGTCGAGGTGTGCACGTCCACGTACTTGGTGCCGGAGGACGGCTTGGCCGGGCAGTCGGTGATCTTGCCCGTGGGGGCGGGGCAGGAGGACAGCACACCGTCTCCGTCGAACCCGCAGACCTTGTCCACTGTGGACACGCCGTCCTTGGCGTTGTGGTTGGCGTAGTAGTTCGCCTTGTTCACCAGGCAGGTCGACGCACCGGTGGCGCAGCCGCGGGCGACGGCGAGCGCACCCGCGTCGGCGCCGTTCTGCAGCTCGGCGCGCTCCTGGTAGATGAAGCCTACGTCGATGACGATCGCGCCCATGCCGAGCAGGACGCCGAAACCGAGCAGGATGGCGATGAGCACGCCCAGTGCGCCGCGGTCATCACCTTTCAGCCTTCGCATGGCATGACTCCCTTGGCGTCCAACGAGATCGGGGAACCGAAGCCACCGCCGCCGAGCAGGCCGGCGAGGCCGCCCACGGGCGTGACGAAGTTGAACGTGTGAGTGACCGTCACCGTGGCGTCGCCGCCCGTACCGGACGGGCAGGCGTCGACCGCGACGCCGATGTCGAGTCCGCTGGCCGCCGTTTCCGCACGGGTGGCGGCGCCGGTCTGCTTCAACGCGGCGACGCGAACGCCTTCCCGTGCTGCCTGGGTGATGGTGATCTGGGCGCGCAACGCGAGCCCGAAGTCGACGATGCCCATCACCAGGACCAGCAGGATCGGCATCAGGAGGGCGACTTCGACAGCGGTCGCGCCGCGATCGCGAACTTTCTTGGTCATGACCGCTCCAGAGAAAGGTGCGCGGCCGGCGGAGGGGATCGCCGGCCGCGCGGGACAGGAGACGTTCAGCCGTCGATGACGTCGGCGAGGAAGTCGAACATCGCGGCCATGTTGGTGCCGACGGCCGTGATGGCCACCATCGCCGCGACGACGATCAACGCCAGCATCAGGCCGTACTCGACGGCCGTGGCACCGCGGTCAACGTCACGCCGACGGGTGGTCACGTGAGTTCAGCCGCGATCTCGTTGAACAGCGCGAGCAGGTTGGTGCCGACCAGCGTGACGCCGGCGATGATGACGATCGCGATGAGGGCGACCATCAGGCCGTACTCGACGGCTGTGGCGCCGCGGTCGTCGTTCTCGCGCTTGATGTGGTTGAGGAACGTCTGCACGTAGCTGAGGAACGTGAGCATGACGGTCTCCTGAGGAAAATGTGGATTCCGGCTTCGGACACCGCAACTCTGCGTGACGACGAACTTTGTTCGGTATCGGGCGAAGAGGTGTAACGAACACGCAGGTCGGGGGACAATGTCGGCCGATCGGCCGACACGCTGTCGACCTGTCGGTCAGACCTGCTGTCGTCACGTTCCGTTGTACACCCGAGCGACCTACCGTCGATCACATGACTCTTCTCTGGGCCGTCGGCGGCGCGGTGGGCGGGCTCGCCTCCGGTGTCGCGCTGCGCGAGCTCGTCAACCGGTTCACGCGCACCGGCATCGCGTTGCCGCTCGTGTCGGCCGCGGTGCTGGCGGTCCTCGCGATCAAGTTCGCCGGCTCGGTGGAGGTCCTCGCGTTCGCGTGCCTGGGCGCCGTTGGGGTCGCACTCGCGTTCATCGACACGGCCGTGCGGAGGCTGCCGGACGTGCTGACGCTGCCCGCGTACCCGGCGGTGCTGATCCTGCTGACCGTCGCCGCGCTGACCGGCGGCACGATCGGCGCGCTCGGCCGCGCGGTGCTCGGCGGGCTGCTGCTGGCGTTCATCTACCGCGTGCTGGAGTTCGTGAACCCCGCGGGAATGGGCTACGGCGACGTGAAGCTGTCCGGTGTGATCGGGATGGCGCTGGCCTGGCTCGGCTGGCCGGTGCTGCTGCTCGGCGCCGCGCTCGCGTTCGTCCTGTCGGCCGTCGTGTCGCTGATCCTGTTGCTCCTGCGGAAGGTCACGCTCAAGAGCACGCTGCCGTTCGGGCCGTTCATGCTGCTCGGCGCGTTCACCGCGGTGTTGCTGAGCTGAGGCCGATTCACCCTTCCCGCCTGGCCGTTCCGCCACCTACAGTGTGCTCTCAATCCGCTTGGGGAGGCGGATGTGAGCACTGGGGGAAGTCGATGGCTGTGGGGGATCTCGTTGGCGCGCGCCGAGAATCGGTCGCGTTGCCGGTTCCGGTGTTGCTGGTGGTCGCGGCGTTCGCGGCCGCCGTCGTCGCGCAGGGCGGGTACTACCTGCCGGGCCGGGTGTTGTCCGGGCTGCTGGTCGGGATGGCGGTCGCGCTCGCCCGCCCGCGGCCGAACCTGCTCGCGGTCTTCGGCGGGGCGTTCGCGTTGTGGGCCGTCGTGCGCGGGCTGCTCGAAGGTGACGTGCTCTCGGCGGTTCCGGCCGCGGCCGCCGCCGGTGTGTTCGTCGGCGCGGTACTCGTTGCGGCACAGGCTGATTCCGCGGAACGCGAACTGCTCGCCACGGTGGTCGTCGGCGTCGGGGCGCTGATCGGGTTCACCGGCTGGGTCGCCGTGGTGTTCCGGATCCCGTCCTGGACGACGGTCGCCGAGGGCCTGCTGCGGGCAGCGTCGACACTGACCTACCCGAACGCGGCCGCCGCCGTGATGGCCGCCGCCGCGATGCTCGCGCTGGTCCTGCGGCCGTCGTTGCTCATGTCGGTGATGGCTTTCCTGCTGTGCACCGGGATCGGCGCCACGATGAGCCGCGCGGGCGTGATCGCGCTGGCGGCCGGGTTGCTGGTGCTGTGCGTGTTCTCCGGCTTCAAGAAGACCGTCGTGGCCGCCACCCCGCCGCTGCTCGGGGCCGTGGTCGCGGTCGGCGCGCTGCTGCCGACCATGCGGGTGGCCGACGAGCCGCAGGCGTTGATCGCGGTCACCGGGCTGGTCCTGGGCGCCCTGGTGGCGCTGGGACTGCCCAGGCTGGGACGGTTCGTGGTGCCGGTCGCGGTGCTGGTCGCCGCAGGTGGGGCGGTGGCGGCGTGGGCGTTCTCGGACCGGCTGGCCACGCGGGTCTCGTTCAGCTCACCGGACCGCGCCGGGGCCACCGAAGCCGCACTCGACCTGGTCGCGAAGGCACCCCTGTTCGGGGTCGGGCCAGGAAACGGATCTTTTTTCTTCAACTGGGGCAACGCAGGTACCCGTGTCATGCGTTATGTCCACAACGAGTACCTACAAGTGCTCGTCGAGCTGGGGGCAGTCGGGCTGTTGCTGGCGCTGGGGGTGGTGGCCGCCGTGCTGATCGCCATGTGGCGAGGGCGCGGAACGTCGTTGTGGGCGGGGGCGATGGCCGCGGTCGTCGTCGTGCTGGTGCACAGCGGTTTCGACTTCCTGTGGCACCTGCCCGTCGTGCTCGTGGTCGCCGGCCTCTGCGCCGGTCTGGGGTTTCCGTCCACAAGGGACGGAAGTTTGATGGGGGGAACAGAATGAACAAGTCATTTGGGGGGAAGACGCTGGCCGTCGTCGCCGTCGCGGGAGGCGCGCTCCTGGCGTCCGTCTCGCCGGTCATGGCGCAGGTGAGCACTCAGTCGCCGTCGAACCTGGCCTTGCAGGTCGAGTCGCCTGCGAAGACCGAGACCTTGGGTGCCGTGCTCAAGGTCAAGGTCACCTACGCCTGCCCGGCGGGCTACTCGGGTGGCCTGAACCTGCAGGTCACCGAGGCCGTTGCTGGGGGACGCATCGCCTGGGGCAGCGCCGATGTCAACGTCGACTGCACCGGTGAGTCCAAGTCCGTCACGGTGACCTTGGCGGCGCGCGACAACGCGTTCCGCAAGGGCATCGCGTACGCGCAGGCGTCCATGGGCGTCCCCATGGTCGGCACCGCGAAGGACGAGCGCGAGATCACGATCGTCTCGTGAACTTGAGGCCTGGTTGTTTTCTGGCAGGAAAGATCAGGAAGACAGCCAGGCCCGCCAAGTAGGCAGCAAGGTGGCCACGAGGTCGTGCGGTGACTCGGTGTTCGGCGAGTGCATCACGCCGGGCAGCACGGCGAAGTCCGCGTCCAGCCGCTCAGCCATGTCACGCTGGGCGGCTGGGCTCCACGCGTCGTCCGCGTCACCGCACACCACGAGGCACGGGATGCCGGACGACCGCAGCGTGCGGGACAGCTTGGCCACCTGGTCCGGTTCGTAGCGCAGGCCGTTGCCCATGCCGAGCATCGCCGCGGCCGGTGAGGCCAGGAACCTGTTGCGGTAGAAGTCTTTCAGCTCTTGCGGCAGCGCGACCCACGCCGGGTTCTGCGAGGACCGCAGTTCGTTCAGCTTCTGGATGCCCTCGACGCCCTGCTCGGCCAGCACGTGCTCGCCGACGTCCAGCACCGTGCGCCGTTCGCCGGTGGGCAGCTCGGACGGGCCGGACGACATCAGCGTGAGGCCCGCGATCGGGGCACCCGCGAACACCGCCGCCCGCGCCACCAGACCGCCGTAGGAGTGGCCCAGCAGCAGCACGCGGCGGCCGTCGGCGGCGATCTTGCCGATCAGCTCGGCGAGCACCGAACCCAGCGGGCCGGGGCGGTACAGCGCCTCGTCGTCGGGGCCGGGCGAGTCCTGCTGGCCCGGCAGGTCGAGCGCGAGGACCTCGAAACCGGCGTCCGCGATCGGGTCGATGATCGGCGCGAAGTCCTCTTTGGAGCCCGTGTAGCCCGGCACGAGCAGCGCTGTCGTGCGCAACGCGTCGTCGCCCACCGCGGGCGCCCGCAGCGCCGCGATCGTGCCGTAACGGCCCGGCAGGTCGACACGTTGTGCCCGGTTCGGGCTGAGCTGCGAGTACACGAGGGAACTATCGCAGCGCGACCAGGGTTTCGCCACGCTGCTCGAGCACGACGGGACCGGCTGTGGCGAGTTGCACAGGGCCGGTGTAGCCCTCACGGCCCACCCGGATCGTGCCCACGACCGCCCCCGTGGCCTGCTCGTACACCCGCAGGCCCTCCTTCACCGGGATGACCGCGCGGCCCGCGAGCGTCGTACCGGCGCCCAGCGTGCCGTCGGCGGTCCACAGTGGAGTGAGATTTTCCAGCGACAGGGCGATCGTCTTGGAACCGGTGAACCAGAAGACGTTCGTCTTGGTCGCGAACCCGCGCGACACGTGGCTCGGCGGGTCGACGAAGTCCGCGGCGGGCACGTCGATCGGCACGTCGCTGATCTGGTTGCCGCTTTCGACGTCGAACACGACCAGCCGGCTCGGGTTCGGCATCGCCACCGCGACGAGCTTGTCCGTCACGGCGACGACCTGGGCGTTCTTGCCGCCGGTCAGCAGGCTCGTGAACACCTTCGGCTCGTCGGACTTGTCCGGGTTCGGCTTGAGCACCGAGACGCGGTCGAAGGAGTCTTCCGGGCAGCGTTCGACCATCGCGAACCGGCCGGACGTGACGGCCACCGAGCCGTACGTGCAGCCGACCCGCGGCTGCTTGTTCGGGTTCACGATCGCGCGCAGGCCGCCGTACTCCAGCGAACGCACCAGGTCGTCGCGCCGGTAGACCTCGACGAACTTCGACCCGGTCGTGATCAGGTGCGAGCCCTCGTTGAGCAGCGCCGTGCCCGGTTCCGCGTCGCCGTTGCGCTGCGCCTTGCGCTCGCCGGTGATGCCGTCGAGCGAGGTGAGCTCCGAGCAGTTCGTGCCCTTGGAGTACAGGGCCATCGCGCGGCCCCAGCCCGTGCTCACCGTGCACAGCGGCAGGTCGCGCTCGTACGTCCACCGGACGTCACCGGTCAGCGGGTCGCGGCCGTTGACCTCGCCGCCGTCGCCGGTGACGACCGTCGACGGCTTCTCCTCGCCCGTTTCCTTCACCGGGGTCTGCACGACCACCGGCGACAGCGACGCGCCGCTGCGTGCTCGCCACACCTCCGACAGCGTCGGAGGCAGTGCGACCACCTCGGGCAGCTGGTCCCACGACGACGGCCCGGTGACCGACGTCGTGGCCCGAGCATCGCTGAACGCCCAGGTCAGCACGGCCGCGACGACCGAGACGACGGCGATCAGCGCGACCGCGACGTAGTCGGCGCGGGTGCGCCACGACCGGGCGGGCGGACGTTCCTCGACGGGCTCGGGTGCGAACGGGGTCGCGGGCTCGTCGAGGACGTCCTCGATGTCGGTGACGTCGGAACCGGTGGACGACATGGTGATCAGTCTGCCGAAGGAGCGGCCTGTTCGGCAGAGGTTCGGCGACGCCGACGCCTGCGGGGCTTGTCCGACGAGGGCTGATCCGACGCCTCCGCGGCGGGAGCCTCGGCCTTGACCTCGGCACCTTCCACCGGCACGCCACCACGGCTGCGGGTGCGGCTGCGGTTGCGCTTCGGCCTGGTCGGGGTCTCCTCGCCGGCCTCGGGGGCCGTCTGCTCGCCCGCCGCGCCCGAACGGCTGCCGCTGCGACGACGCTTGCGCGGCGCCTTGCGGTCCAGCTTCTCCTCGACCTCCGCGTCCAGACCGGCCCGCGTGCGGTGGCTGAGCGGCAGCCTGCCGGTGGAGCCGGACGGGATGCCCAGGTCCTCGAACAGGTGGTCCGAGGTGGAGTAGGTCTCCATCGGCTCCGGCTGGCCGAGGTTGAGCAGCTCGTTGACGGACTGCCAGCGCGTCGTCTCGTCCCAGTCGACGAACGTGACGGCGACACCCTCGCGCCCGGCCCGGCCCGTGCGGCCGATGCGGTGCACGTAGGTCTTCTCGTCCTCGGGGCACTGGTAGTTGATGACGTGCGTCACGTCGTCGATGTCGATACCGCGCGCCGCGACGTCCGTGGCCACGAGCACGTCGACCTTGCCGCTGCGGAACGCCCGCAGCGCCTTCTCCCGCGCGCCCTGGCCCAGGTCACCGTGCACGGCGGCCGCGGCGAACCCGCGCTCGGTCAGGTCGTCGGCGATCTTCTGCGCGGTCCGCTTGGTCCGCGCGAAGATCATCGACAGGCCGCGGTCACGGGCCTGCAGCACGCGGGCCAGCATCTCCGGCTTGTCCATGGAGTGCGCCCGGTAGACGAACTGCTTGGTGCGCTCGTGCGTCTGGCCGGCGTCGTTCTCCTCGGCGCGGATGTGCGTCGGCTGGTTCAGGAACGTGCGGGCCAGCGTGATGATCGGGCCCGGCATGGTCGCGCTGAACAGCATCGTCTGACGCTGGTCGGGGACCATGTTGAGGATGCGCTCGATGTCGGGCAGGAAGCCGAGGTCGAGCATCTCGTCGGCCTCGTCCAGCACCAGCGCGCGGACCTTGCCGAGCACCAGGTGGCGCTGTTCGGCCAGGTCGAGCAGGCGGCCGGGCGTGCCGACGACGACGTCGACGCCCTTGCGGAGCTGCGAGATCTGGCGCTCGTACGGGATGCCGCCGTAGATGGCGACGACCTTCACACCCAGGTGCTTCGACGCGTCGGTGAGGTCGTGCGCGACCTGGAGACACAGCTCACGGGTGGGGACGACCACAAGTGCCTGCGGCGTGCCGTCGCCGGGCGTGTCGAGGCGGTGCAGCAGCGGCACGCCGAACCCGAGGGTCTTGCCGGTGCCGGTGCGGGCCTGACCGATCAGGTCGTCGCCGGACAGCGCGATGGGGAGCGTCAGCTCCTGGATGGCGAACGTGCGGACGATGCCGGCTTCTCCGAGCGCCTTGACGATCTCGTCACGCACTCCCAGCTCGGCGAACGTGGGGGAGTCGGTGTCCACCGGGGCATCCGCCAGCAGCGGGTGCGAGGGGTCTTCTTCGGGGACTCCGGTCTCGCTGTGCTCCAGCAGGACCGGGTCCAGATGTGCTTCTACTTCAGCGGTCAGGGTGATCAGCCTCTCTCGTACCAAGCGCGTACGAGCCCTGGCCGGGCCTCTCGACCGCGCTTGGAGATCAGCTGCGGGAAAGGTGTACGCGCACCATTTCGTGCGCCTCACGGCGGTTCGTCACACTCGTCACGCCGGGCGTCCGCTGCCATTCTACCTGGCAGGAACCATTTGACCACTAGGCTTCGTTCTCATGGGTGTTGCGGAGGGTGTTGTCGATCTTCTGGGAGCGCTTGCATATGGCGAGCTCTCGGCCTTCGACCGGATGACGGAGGACTCGCGTTCGGCGCCGACATTGGCCGGGCGCGCGGCGTTGGCGCAGATGGCCGCCGCGGAGATCGGTCACTTCACGCTGTTGCAGAAGCACCTCGCGGCGGAGGGGATCACCGTCGAGGACGCGATGGCGCCGTTCGTGAAGGGCTTCGACGCGTTCCACGAGTCGACGAGCCCGAAGTCGTGGCTCGAGTCGCTGGTGAAGGCCTACGTGGGCGACGGTCTGGCCGCCGACTTCTACCGCGAGGTGGCGGAGTGGCTGGACGAGCCGACGCGCGACCTGGTGCTCGCCGTGCTCGCCGACACGGGTCACTCGGCGTTCGCTGAGCGCGAAGTCCTGGCCGCCGTCGAGTCGGATCCACGGGTGCGCGACCGGCTCGCGCTGTGGGGCCGGCGGCTGCTCGGCGAGGCGTTGACGCAGGCCCAGTACGTGGTGGCGGAGCGGGACGGCCTCTCCGAGCTCATCGTGCGGGGCTCGGGAGACCTCGCCGGGATCGGTCAGCTGTTCCGCCGGCTTCAGCAGTCGCACGCGCGGCGCATGACGCAGCTGGGCCTGGGCTAGGTAGGCTCAGGATCAGTTTCTCTTTGAGCACGGAGGTCAGCGTGGAGGTCAGGATCGGCGTCGCGGACAGCCCGCGGGAACTCGTCGTGACCAGTGAGCTCAACCCGTCAGACGTTGAGGCTCTGGTGGCGGACGCGGTGTCCGGCAAGTCCAGCGTGCTGTCGCTGGTGGACGCCAAGGGTGCGCGTTTCGTCGTGCCCGCTGGCCGCGTCGCGTACGTGGAGATCGGCCCGCAGGACTCGCGCAAGGTCGGGTTCGGCGCCTGAGTCGTTCACCATGGGGGGCACATTCATGGACCTCACGTCCATGAATGTGCCCCCCATGGTTTGTCAGGCGGGTTCTTGGATCTTGTAGGGCGGGGTGGAGATGCCGCCGATGCGGTAGCGGCCCCACGGGTCGGGATCGGTGAGCATGCCCTCGGCTTCGCCGGTGGGGGTGCGCAGCAGAGCGGTGCGGGCGCCGGCCTCCACACGGGTGGTGACCTCGTCGTTCTGCTTGATCCGGCCGTACCAGTGGTAGCGGCCGTCGATCGGCTGGAAGTAGCCGCGCAGATCGACCGTCACCGCTACCTCGTCCTTGCCGAAAACAAGGGTCGCTGAGCCGCTGTAGCCCTCTTCGTCGTGCTCGCTCATCTAGTCCACCAATCGGAGTGGGGTGAGTGGCTTCGCCGGGTCGGCCTGGACACCGGCCGAGCGCAGCAGCCCGTCGACGGCGTGCCAGATGAGCGTGGCGAGGTAGTCGCTGAGGTTCTCGCGGGACATGGTCTGGCGGTCGAGCCACCAGTCGCCCGCGTTCTGCACCATGCCGACGAGTGCGTGCGCCCACGGCTCGGCGCCGCCGGAGTCCATCTCGAACGCGCGCAGGTAGTCGCCGAGGATGCGGGCCAGCGTGGTCGCGATGAGGTTCTTGTCCTCGGCGACGACGTCCTTCTCGACCGGGCGGTCCACAAAGGACCCCTTCACCACGAACCGGTACAGGTTCGGGTTGTCCTCGATCACGGACAGGTAGGCGTCCACGATCCCCTTGATGCGGTCGCGGATCGGGCCGTCCGCGGCCAGCGCGGGACCCATCCGGTCCATCAGCAGTTCGGTGGCCTTCTGCCCCACCGCCAGGTAGAGGTCGGACTTGTCGGTGAAGTGCCGGTACAGCACGGGCTTGCTGACGCCGGCCTCCGCGGCCACGTCCTCCATGCCGACGTCCGGGCCCTTCTTGGCCACGGCGGCGATCGTGGCCTCCACGAACTCCGCCCTGCGCTGTTCGCGATGGCCCTTCCAGCGTTCGCGTCGCGCGTCCGGCCCCTTGACAGTGCGTGCCATGTGACGCACGCTACCAGAAGTAACCGTTACCTCAAGTAACACTTACCGGGGAGGGCAACCGATGAGGGTCGCCGATCGGGAGAAGACGGCGGAGAGGCTGCTGAAGTCGTCCGCGGAGAAGTTCTACGACCCCGAGGTGGACATCGACTGGTCCGCACCTCTGGTGGACGGTCTCTTCTACATCCCTGAACAGCGGATCTCCTTGTACGGAACTCCGCTCTACGACTCTCTGACCCACGAGCAGCGCATCGAGCTGTCCAAGCACGAGCTCGCGTCCATCGCCTCGGTGGGCCTGTGGTTCGAGCTGCTGCTCATGCAGATGCTGGTCAAGGTCGTCTACAACACCGACCCGACCTCGCGGCACGCCCAGTACGCGCTGACCGAGGTGGCCGACGAGTGCCGGCACTCGACGATGTTCGCGCGCCTGGTCGAACGGATCGGCTGCCCGCCCTACGGGCCGGTGCGGGCGACCCACCGGCTGGGCAAGTTGCTGCCGACCATCGGGTACGGCCCCGCGATGTACGGCTCGATCCTGGTCGCCGAGGAGATCCTCGACCGGCTGCAGCGCGAGGCGATGAACGACGAGACGGTCCAGCCGATCGTGCGGATGGTGAACCGCATCCACGTGCTGGAGGAGGCCAGGCACGTGCGGTTCGCGCGTGAGGAGCTGCTGCGCGGGATGGGCGAGCTGAAGGCCTACGAGCTGCCGTACCAGAAGTGGCTGGTCGGGTACGTGTCGATGATGATCACGCGGACGATCATCAACCCAGCCGTGTACGCCGCCGTCGGCCTGGACGTGCGCGAGGCACACCGGCAGGCACTGCGCAATCCTCGCTTCCAGGAGACCATTCGCTGGTCGGGGGAACGGATCATGTCGTTCCTAAATGAGGCCGGACTCGTCGGAAAGCCGGGGATGCGCTCATGGCGTCGTTCGTTCTTGATGGGCTGAACGTCGTCGAGTCGGGGGAGGCGACCTCCGACGTGACCGCGGTCCTGCTGCACGGCTGGACGATGGACCTCACGACGTGGGATCGCGTCACCGCGGCTCTGCCGGGCCGGGTGGTCCGCTACGACGTGCGCGGCCACGGGAACTCCACCGGTGCCGGGACGATCTCCGAGCTCGCCGACGACCTGGCGGCGGTGCTGGAGGAACGCGTCCCGACCGGGCGGATCGTGCTGGCCGGGCACTCGCTGGGCGGCATGACGATCATGGCGCTGGCCGAGCAGCGCCCCGAGTTGTTCTCACGTGTGTCGGGGGTGGCGCTCGTGGCCACGTCGTGCGGGAACCTGCCCCGGCTGAGCGGGGTGGAGCGGCTCGCGGGGAAGTGGCTGGGCAAGCGGCCGAAGATCGGGTTCGGCCGGTTGATCACGCCTGGCCTGCGGGTCACGTTCGGCCGTCGTCCGCGCTGGTCCGACGTGCGGGCCGCGGCGGCGATGGCGGGCAACACGACCGGTGCGGCGTTCGTCGGGCTCCGCGAGGAACTCACCCTGCACCAGCGGCGTGAGGCTTTGGCGGTCCTGTCCGACATCCCGACCGTGGTGATGGCCGGATCGTGGGACCTGCTCACACCGATGCGGCACGCACGAGTGCTGGCGGACGCGCTCCCCAGCGCCGAGTTCGTCATCTACCCGAAAACCGGCCACATGCTGCCCCTCGAACGCTCCGAGGACGTGGCCCGCCGAATAGCCGCCCTGATGTGATGTTGATGAGGGGAGCTTTCATAAACCTCAGGTTTATGAAAGCTCCCCTCATCAATCTCAGTGTTGGAGGGGGAAGCCGCCGCCGATGCCTCGCCACGCGAGGTTGGAAATCAGGGCTACGGCGTCTTCTTTGGGGACTCGGCGGTTGTCGGCCAGCCAGGAGCGCGCGGTGACCTGGGACAGGCCGACGAGGCCGACGGCCAGCAGGCGGGCGCGCTCCGGGTCGAGGCCGGCGTCCGCGGTGATGGTGTCGGTGATCGCGTCGACGGAGTCCGTCGTGGCGCGCTCGACGGCGGACTGCACGGACGGCTCGGAGCGCAGGTCGGACTCGAAGACCATGCGGAAGGCCTGGCCCTCGCCGTCGACGAAGTCGTAGAAGGCGGCCACGGCGGCGCGCACGCGCAGCTTGTTGTCCGTGGAGGAGGCGATGGCGGTGCGCACACGGCCGACCAGCTCGTCCACATGGGACTCGAGCAGGGCCATGTACAGCTCCAGCTTGCCCGGGAAGTGCTGGTACAGCACCGGCTTGGACACGCCCGCGCGCTCGGCGATCTCGTCCATCGCCGCGGCGTGGTAGCCGTTGGCGACGAACACGTCCTGTGCCGCTGCCAGCAGTTGCGCGCGGCGGGCGGTGCGCGGCAGTCGAACGCCCCTGCCTGCGGGTACGCTCTGCGCCGTCTCCGTCATGGTGCCTCCAGCACGAGTGATCGGCCGTCGGAGAGGGGTTGCCTGACCGAGGCGTGAGCGCAACCTTACTCGCTGGTAGCCCACATCCGGGAACCATCTGGAGCTTCTTTCCCGCATCCTGGTCTGGTGAGCACGCTGATCCCCGCCCCGCTGTCCACCGTCGCGCTGCCGCCGCTGGACAAGTCGCAGACGCCGTGGCCAGGTGAGTTCCACCAGGTCGACGACCACGAGGTGCACGTCAGGGTCACGCCCGGCGACGGACCGCCGGCGGTCTACGTGCACGGGCTCGGCGGGTCCGCGACGAACTGGACGGATCTCGCGGCCCAGCTGCGGGAGCACGTCCGCGGCTATTCGCTCGACCTGCCCGGCTTCGGGCGTTCGGAGCCGATCCCCGGCTATGACTTCAGCCTCGCCACGCACGCCCGCACGGTGATCAAGTACCTGGAGACGCTGAACGAGCCCGTGCACCTGTTCGGCAACTCGATGGGCGGCGCGATCTCGGTCATCATCGCCGCGACCAGGCCGGAACTGGTGAAGACGCTCACACTCGTGAGCCCGGCCGTCCCCGACCTGCGGCCGCGGCTCGACCGCATGTCGGACCCGCGGATGGCGCTCGCGGTCCTGCCGATCATCGGGTCGAAGGTCCGCAGGGAACTCGCCAAGCTGAGCGCGCACGAGCGCACCAGGCAGATGCTCGATCTGTGCTTCGCCGACCCGAGCGTGGTGCCCGACCACCGCATCGAGGAGTCGATCAAGGAGAACGAGGAGCGCGCCCGGCAGCAGTGGGCGGGGCAGGCGCTCAACCGCAGCACGTTCGGGCTGATGCAGAGCTGGTTCACGCCGGGACCGAAGTCGCTCTGGCGGCTGTTGCCGCAGGTCAAGGCCCCCACGCTGGTGCTGTGGGGCGAGCACGACCGGCTGGTCAGCGTGCAGAAGGGACCTCGGACGGCCAGGCTGCTGCCCAGGGGACGACTGCTCGTGCTGCCACGCACCGGCCACGTCGCCCAGATGGAACGGCCCACCACCGTGGCGAGGGCCGTGCTGGGCATGTGGGAGGCGGTCGACCGACACACATGGTGACGAACAACGGCCATACAGGGGGTGTGGGACCCTGGGCAACGTGAATCGCGCCCCCGAGCGAGGACGAACTGATCCGTCAGTCGACCGCTACCGTCGTGGCGAGCGCCGGACCAGCGCCGAACCGCTCGCGGCTGCCTGGGAACCCGACGGCACCGCCCAGCACCGCAGACCCCGCAAGCGCGGCGGGGTGAAGAAGCTCGTCGCCAACTACGGCTGGCGCATCTACGCGATCCCGGTCCTGCTCGTGCTGACCGCGCTGGTGGTGCTCGACACCGTCCAGCCGAAGTCGCCCGCGGCCGGAGGCGCCAGCACCAACAACGCCGCCGAGACGCCCGTCAGCACGCCCGAGGCGCCTCCGTCCGAGGTGCAGGGCCAGAAACCGAAGCTGGACATCCCCACCGCCGAGCTGCCGCCGGGACCGGCGTTCTCCGAGAACGGCGTCGGCACCTGGCGGGCGATCGCGGGCAGCGGGGCCAGGGTCGGCGAGGGGAACGCGCGGACGTTCCGCAAGTACGCCATCGCCATCGAGGACGGCGTGCAGCCCGCCGACTACAACAACGACGACGCGGCGTTCGCGCGGACCGTCGACGGGATCCTGGCCGACCCGCGCAGCTGGATCGGCACCAAGCAGGTGGCGCTGCAGCGGGTCGAGGCGAACCAGAACCCGGACTTCGTCATTTCCCTGACCAGCACGAAGACGACGCACACGATCTGCGGCAAGGAGATCCCGTTCGAGACGTCGTGCTACGACAAGCCGACCAAGCGGGTGGTCATCAACGTCGCCCGGTGGGTGCGCGGCGCGATGGTCTACGGGTCCGACATCCCCGGATACCGGACCTACGTGATCAACCACGAGGTCGGCCACGCGCTCGGCAACGGGCACGCGGCGTGTGCCGAGAACGACGCACCGGCCCCGGTGATGATGCAGCAGACGTTCGGCGTGGCGAACAACTTCGTGTCACAGCTCAACGCGGGACAGGACGTCGTGCCCGCGGACGGCAAGATCTGCAAGGTGAACCCGTTTCCCGCAGGCTGAGACGGCTTTCCAACGGGGAAGAGTCGAGGCAGGGTAGACGTTGTCTCGGACACGGAGACATTCGTCGAGGAGGACCAGCATGGCGCTTCCGCCGCTCGTTGAGCCAGCCGCGGAGCTGACCAAGGAAGAAGTCGCGCGCTACAGCCGGCACCTGATCATCCCGGACGTCGGGGTGGACGGGCAGAAACGGCTGAAGAACGCGAAGGTGCTCGTCGTCGGCGCGGGCGGCCTGGGCAGCCCGGCACTGCTGTACCTGGCCGCGGCCGGAGTCGGCACGCTCGGCGTCGTCGACTTCGACGTCGTGGACGAGTCGAACCTGCAGCGTCAGGTCATTCACGGCCAGTCCGACGTCGGCCGCCCCAAGGCGGAGTCCGCGCGCGACTCGGTCGCCGAGATCAACCCGTTCGTCAAGGTCGTGCTGCACCAGACGCATCTCAACTCCGAGAACGCGCTGGACATCTTCCGCGACTACGACCTGATCCTCGACGGCACCGACAACTTCGCCACGCGTTACCTGGTGAACGACGCCGCGGTGCTGCTGGGCAAGCCGTACGTGTGGGGCTCGATCTTCCGGTTCGAGGGCCAGGTCAGCGTCTTCTGGGAGGACGCCCCGAACGGCCAGGGCCTGAACTACCGCGACCTCTACCCGGAGCCGCCGCCTCCCGGCATGGTCCCGTCGTGCGCCGAAGGCGGCGTGCTGGGCGTGCTGTGCGCGTCGATCGGCTCGATCATGGTGACCGAGGCGATCAAGCTGCTCACGGGCATCGGCGACCCGCTGCTGGGCCGTCTGATGGTCTACGACGCGCTGGAGATGTCGTACCGGACCATCAAGATCCGCAAGGACCCGGAGTCCCCGAAGATCACCGAGCTGATCGACTACGAGGCGTTCTGCGGGGTCGTGTCCACGGACGCGCAGCAGGCCGCCGCGGGCAACACGATCACGCCGCTCGAGCTCAAGCACAAGCAGGAGTCCGGTGAGGACTTCCTGCTGGTGGACGTGCGCGAGCCGCACGAGTACGAGATCGTGAAGATCCCGGGCTCGGTGCTCATCCCGAAGGACAAGATCCTCTCAGGTGAGGCGTTCTCGGAGCTGCCGCAGGACAAGCCGCTGGTGCTGCACTGCAAGTCCGGCGCTCGGTCGGCCGAGGCCCTCGCGGCGCTGCACAAGGCGGGTTTCAAGGACGCGGTGCACGTCGGTGGCGGAGTGCTCGCCTGGGCTCGCGAAGTCGACCCCAGCCTGCCCACGTACTAGTCCCGACTGGGCTGTTCGGGTGGTGGCGTCAAAAAGCCGCGTGTCGCGGTCCACCACCCGGACGGTCTAGCCAGGTAGCGTGCCGGATCGTGACCCGGTCCCCCGAACCGCCCCCAGCGCACGTGCGTGCGGCGTTCGGGGCACGTGACGCCGAACCAGAGCTCATCGACGGTGGCCCTGCGTGGCGTTGCGGCGACGCGACCATCCGGCCCGCGCCCAAGCCGGCCGAGGCCACCTGGATCGCCAAGACCCTCGACGGGCTGGACGTGCCGAACCTGCGCATCGGCAGACCGTTGCGCTCGACCGACGGCCGGTACGTCGTCGGCGGCTGGTCGGCCACCAAGTTCCTCGCCGGTCGGGCCGAGGCACGCCACGACGAGGTCATCGCGGTCGCGCAACGACTCCACCAGGCCACGGCCGAGCTGCCGAAACCCCGGTTCCTGGACACCCGCACGGACGTGTTCGCGGTCGCCGACCGCAAGGCGTGGGGCGAGGAGGACGTGCCGCTCGACGCCGACCTCGGCGGCCGGCTGTTCGACCTGCTGAAGGACGTGCAGAAGCCGCTCAACCTCAAGCCGCAGGTCGTGCACGGTGACCTGTTCGGCAACGTGCTGTTCGCCGGCGACGCCCAACCCGCCGTCATCGACTTCACCGCGTACTGGCGCCCGGCCGAGTGGGCCGCCGCGGTGATCGCCGTGGACGCCGTCGCGTGGGGTGGCGCGGACTCCGGACTGCTCCACCGGTGGAGCCACCAGGCCGAGTGGGAACAGGTGCTGCTGCGCGCGACTCTGTTCCGTCTGGCTGTGCACGCGCTGCACCCGTTGTCAACATCACAGTCCTTTGCGGGCTTGGAACATGCTGCTCACCAGGTCACCGCACTCCTCTGAGCGGGTCATTTTCCACTGACGAAACATTCCGGAGCATCGGGTTAACAGGGGCTTCTTAGCGTCAGCTGCGTGACCCATTGCCCCTACTGCGCGCTGCAGTGCTCCATGAGCGTCATCGACGGCCAGGTGACCCCTGGTCCCGGTGGGCTGTGCCAGAAGGGCTGGACGGCGGGGGAGCTGCTGCGCCATCCGTCCCGCCTGACCACGCCGCTGCTGCACGGCGCTCCGGTGTCGTGGGACGAGGCGCTGGACTACGTGGCCTCCCGGATCCGGTCGTACGAGCCCGACGAGGTCGCCGTGTTCGGCGGTGGCGGGCTCACCAACGAGAAGGCGTACCTGCTCGGCAAGTTCGCGCGCGTCGCCCTGAAGACCTCGCAGATCGACTACAACGGCCGGTTCTGCATGTCGTCGGCGGCCGCGGCGGGCAACAAGGCGTTCGGGCTGGACCGCGGTCTGCCGTTTCCGCTGACCGACCTGCGGACCGCCGACACGATCCTGCTGGCCGGCTCGAACCCGGCCGAGACCATGCCGCCGTTCCTGCGGCACCTGGAGGGCGCGCGGCTGATCGTCATCGACCCGCGCCGGACGCCGACCGCCGAGCGCGCCACGTTGCACCTGCAGCCCGCGCCGGGCACGGATCTCGCGCTGGCGCTCGGGTTGCTGCACACGGCCGTGATCGAGGGCGTGATCGACAAGGAGTACGTCTCCGAGCGGACCTCGGGCTTCGACGACGCCTGGCGGGTCGCCGCGCAGTGGTGGCCCGAGCACACCGAACGCGTCACGGGTGTCTCGGCCGCTGATCAGCGCGCCGCCGTGCACATGCTGGCCGGGCGGTCCTACATTCTGACCGGCCGCGGCACCGAGCAGCACGCCACGGGCACCGACAACGTCTCGGCGTGGATCAACCTGGCGCTCGCGCTGGGCCTGCCGGGGCGCACCGGGTCCGGCTACGGCTGCCTGACGGGGCAGGGCAACGGGCAGGGCGGGCGTGAGCACGGCCAGAAGGCCGACCAGCTGCCCGGTTACCGCAAGCTCGACGATCCGGCGGCGCGCAAGCACATCATGGAGGTCTGGGGCGTCGACTGGTTGCCCGGACCGGGACGCAGCGCGTACGAGCTGCTGGACGCCGACGACCTCAAGGCGATGCTGGTGTTCGGCAGCAACCCGGTGGTGTCCGCGCCGCGGGCGTCCGGGGTGGCTGACCGGTTGAAGGCGCTGGACCTGTTGGTGGTGGCGGACTTCGTGATGTCCGAGACCGCCGCGATGGCCGACGTCGTGTTCCCGGTCACGCAGTGGGCCGAGGAAGACGGCACGATGACCAACCTCGAAGGCCGGATCATCAGGCGTCGCAAGGCACTCGACCCACCTGCCGGGGTGCGCAGCGACCTGGAGCTGATCAACGGCCTGGCCTCGCGCCTCGGCGCGGTCGGGTTCTCCACCGAGCCGCGGGTCGTGTTCGACGAACTGCGCCGCGCTTCGAAGGGCGGCCCGTCCGACTACTCCGGCATCACCTACGAGCGGCTGGAGTCCGAGCAGCTGCACTGGCCGGTGCCGTCCGTCGATCATCCCGGCACGCCGAGGCTCT
Source organism: Lentzea alba (assembly GCF_011067745.1). GTDB lineage: Bacteria > Actinomycetota > Actinomycetes > Mycobacteriales > Pseudonocardiaceae > Lentzea > Lentzea alba. The sequence goes on along the minus strand of NZ_JAAMPJ010000020.1, from coordinate 115,207 downwards.
TCCTCGACCGGTTCGCGCACGCCGACGGGCTGGCCCGGTTCATCCCGGTCGACCACCGCGGCCCCGCCGAGCCGCCGGACGACGAGTTCCCGTTGCAGGCCACCACCGGACGGGTGCTGCAGCACTACCAGTCGGGCGCGCAGACGCGCCTCATCGGCGAGTTGATGAAGGCAGTTCCCGAGATGTACGTGGAAATGCACCCGGACACGGCTTCCCGGGCCGGCCTCGCTTCCGGCGAGTCCGCCCAGGTCGTGTCCAGGCGCGGAACGGTGACGGCTGTCGTGCGGTGCGTGCCGAGCATGCGCGCCGACGCGGTGTTCCTGCCGTTCCACTTCCCCGGTGACGGGCGGGCGAACCTGCTCACCAACCCCGCGCTCGATCCCACGAGCCGGATGCCCGAGTTCAAGGTCTGCGCGGTGCGATTGGAGCGGGTATGCGACGAGTCGTGATCGTTGGCTACGGCATGGCGGGCGCACGGTTGGCCGACGAGCTGCGCCGCCGTGACCAGGACATCTCCATCACCATCATCGGTGCCGAGCCGCACGCCGCGTACAACCGCGTGCTGCTCTCGACGGTGGTCGCCGGGACCATGACACCGGGTTCGACCCGGCTGCACGACGAGAAGTGGGCCGCCGACCACAACATCGACCTGCACCTGAGCCACGAGGTCGTCTCGATCGACCGATCGTCACGCACCGTGACGGTGGAGGACACGCGGGGAGCTTTCGTTCGCTCTGACAGTACGGAAGGGCCCCGCGTGAGCCTGCCGTACGACGCGTTGGTGCTCGCTACGGGTAGTACGCCGTGGGTTCCGCCCGCCGAGGGGTTGGTCGAGGACGGGAAGCTGGCGGCCGGTGTGGTGGCGTTCCGGACGCTCGACGACTGCGCCGAGATCGAGGCCAAGGCCCACAAGGGTGCACCTGTGGTCGTCCTCGGTGGCGGCTTGTTGGGCATCGAGGCCGCGCGTGGCCTGGCCGGGCGCGGCTGCCTGGTCACGGTCGTCCACCCGGTCGGCCACCTCATGGAACGCCAGCTCGACCCCGGTGCGGGCGGCGTCCTGGCCCGCACCCTCGGTCAGCTCGGCATCGAGTTCCGCCTCAACGCGCTGGCCGCCAAGTACCTGCCCGGTGACGGCCTGATCCTCGACGACGGCACGCACGTTCCCGCTGAGCTCGTCGTGGTCTCCGCGGGTGTGCGCGCCGAAACGTCGTTGGCCGTCGAGGCGGGCCTGGAGGTCGACCGCGGCATCGTCGTCGACGACGCCCTGCGCACCAGCGACCCGCGCATCCACGCCATCGGTGACTGCGCCCAGCACCCCGGCACGGTCTCCGGCCTGGTGCAACCCGCGTGGGACCAGGCCGCCGTGCTCGCGGACCGTCTGACCGGCGCGAACCCGGCTTCCAGGTACCGCGGCACGTCTGTCGTCACCCGGCTGAAGGCTCGTGACGTCGACCTGGCCGCGCTGGGTGACGTCCACACCGAGGTGGACTGCCCGGACTCGGAGGTCCTGTGCTTCCAGGAACCCTCGCGCGGCCGCTACGCCAAGCTCGTGCTGCGCGACGACAGGGTGGCCGGCGCGATCGTCATCGGCGCACCGGACGCGGCCGCCACGATCACCCAGCTCTACGACCGCGGCATCCCCGCTCCGACCGACCGGCTGGCGTTGCTGCTGGGACGGGCGTTGCCGGCGGAAGCCGCGTCGCCGGCCGACTTGCCGTCCAGCGCGGTGATCTGCCGGTGCAACACCGTTTCCAAGGGACAGATCGTCTCGGCCTGGCGTGCGGGGGCGGAAACCGTTCCGCAGCTCGCGGAGGCGACCCGGGCGACCACTGGCTGTGGTGGGTGCAAGGACGCGGTGTGCGGGTTGCTGGACTGGCTCGGAGCCTCACAGCCCGCCTCGGCGTGATGTGCGGTGGAGTTCCCGTCGCCGTCATCGGCCAGAACCCCTCGGTAATCCGAGGTTCTTAGTTTTTCGGCAGTCGCCGAACCCTTGTGGAGGACATTCATGAGCCGCTGGATCGAGCACTGGGAGCCGGAGAAGCCCGAGTTCTGGGAGAGCACCGGCAAGCGGATCGCGCGCAAGAACCTGGCGCTCAGCATCTTCGCGGAGAACCTCGGGTTCAGCGTGTGGGTGCTGATGAGCATCGTCGTCGTCAGCCTCGGCTCGGTCGGCTTCAACTTCAGCGTGGGCCAGCAGTTCTGGCTGCTGATCGTGCCGAACCTGGTCGGCGCGGTGCTGCGGGTGCCCTACACGTTCGCGGTGCCGAAGTTCGGCGGGCGGGCCTGGACCACGATCAGCGCCGGTCTGCTGCTGATCCCGACCGCGATGCTGGCCTACGCGGTGACCACGCCGGGCACGCCCTACTGGTTCTTCCTGCTGACCTCGGCCGCGATGGGTCTGGGTGGCGGCAACTTCTCGTCGTCGATGGCGAACATCTCGTTCTTCTACCCGGAGGGCAAGAAGGGCCTGGCGCTCGGCATGAACGCCGCCGGCGGCAACCTCGGTGTCGCGGTCACGCAGCTCATCGTGCCGATCGTGATCACCATCGGCACCGGGGTCCACCTCGCCTACGCGGCGCTGATCTGGATGCCGTTCATCGTGGTCGCCACGATCTGCGCGTGGTTCTTCATGGACAGCCTGACGCAGGCCAAGCCGGACGGCCAGTCCTACAAGCTGGCCATGTCGAACATGCACACGTGGGTGATGTCGTTCCTGTACATCGGCACGTTCGGCTCGTTCATCGGCTTCTCGTTCGCGTTCCCGTCCCTGATCAAGATCAGCTTCGTCGACTACAAGGGCTGGGTGGCGCTCGCGTTCCTCGGTGCGCTGATCGGCTCGGTGGCCCGTCCGTTCGGTGGCTGGCTGGCCGACCGGATCGGCGGCGCGAAGGTGACCGCGGGCACGTTCGTGGGGCTCGCGATCGGCACGATCGGCGTGATCGTGAGCGTCGACTTGAAGAACTTCGCGCTGTTCTTCGGTTCGTTCATCGCACTGTTCGTGCTGGCCGGCGTGGGCAACGGCTCGACGTACCGGATGATCCCGGCGATCTTCCGCACGCAGTCCGACGACGACAAGTCGGCCAAGAGGCAGGCGGCCGCGGTGGTCGGCATCGCGGGCGCGATCGGCGCGGCCGGTGGCGTGCTGGTGAACTACGTGTTCAAGCTCTCGCTCGAGGGCTCGAAGACCCTGGCACCCGCGCTGACCGCGTTCCTGGTCTTCTACGGGCTCTGCCTCGCCACGACCTGGTGGTTCTACCTGCGGCGCAACGTGTTCGCGGCCCGGCCGTCGCTGGCCTACGCCGGCGTGTGACGCACGTCGCCTGAACTGCGGAGAGAGTTTCCTTTAACACCCGCGAAATATTGCGGACCTTGGGATGACACGCCGCCCGGTGAGCATAACCGGGCGAAGGAGGTTTGTCCGATGACCCAAACCCTGGTCGTGATCGGTAACGGCATGGTGGGCCACCGGCTCGTCGAGATCCTCCGTGACTCGTCGTGGCGGATCGTGGTGTTCGGCGAGGAATCCCGGCCCGCCTACGACCGTGTCGCGCTGTCGTCCTATGTGGACACCTGGAACTCGGCCGATCTGGAGCTCGGTCCGTTGACCGGCTGCGAACTCCGCCTCGGCGAGAAGGCCGTGTCCGTCGACCGGGAGCGCCGCGTCGTGGTGGGCGCTTCCGGCATCGAAGTCACCTACGACGCGCTGGTGCTGGCCACCGGCTCGGTGCCGTTCGTGCCGCCGGTCCCCGGCAGGGACCTGCCCGGTTGCCACGTCTACCGCACCATCGACGACCTGGACGACATCCGGGCGACCGTGGAGGCCGCTGACCGGCCCGGCCGGCACTCCGGCATGGTGCTCGGTGGTGGCCTGCTCGGGTTGGAGGCGGCCAACGCGTTGCGCGGCATGGGCGTCTCTCCGCACGTCGTCGAGCTGGCGCCGCGGCTGATGCCGATCCAGGTCGACGAAGGCGGTGCCGGACTGCTGAAGCGGCTGGTCGAGAAGCTCGACCTGACCGTGCACACCGGGACCTCCGCGAACTCCATCGAACGTGACGGCACGCGGTTGATCGCCAAGCTGGCCAACGGGCTCGAGCTCGACCTCGACGTCGTGGTGTTCAGCGCCGGCATCCGGCCGCGGACCGATCTGGACCTGGGGCTGGAGCTGGGTCCGCGAGGCGGGTACCTGGTCGACGCCGCCTGCCGGACCGCCGACCCGCGGGTGTTCGCGATCGGTGAGTGCGCTGCCGTCGAAGGTGTGGCGTACGGGTTGGTCGCCCCCGGTTACGCGATGGCCGAGGTGGTCGCGGACCAGATCTCCGGTGGCACGAAGGTGTTCCCCGGCGCGGACGTCTCGACGAAGCTGAAGCTGCTCGGTGTGGACGTGGCTTCGTTCGGCGACGCGCACGCCACCACCGAGGGCGCGCTGGAAGTCGTCGTGAACAACGCGGTCGCGGGCACCTACAGCAAGCTCGTGGTGTCGGACGACGCTCGCATCCTGCTGGGTGGCGTGCTCGTCGGCGACGCGTCGTCCTACCCGTCGCTGCGGCCGTTGGTGGGCAAGGAAGTCCCGGCCGCTCTGCTGCAGCCCGGTAGCGCGGTCGACGTGGAAATGCCCGCGGACGCGCAGGTTTGTTCCTGTCACGCGGTCACCAAGCAGACCGTCACCGACGCGATTCAGTCCGGCGTCGCCTGCGACATCGCCGAACTGAAGGCGTGCACCAAGGCGGGTACGGGTTGTGGCTCGTGCGTGCCGATGCTGAAGAAGCTCCTCACGGACTGCGGTGTCGAGCAGTCCAAGGCGTTGTGCGAGCACTTCACGTACTCGCGGGCGGAGCTGTTCGAGATCGTTCGCGCGACCCAGATCACCACTTTCACGACGTTGGTCGAGAAGCACGGCAGCGGTCGTGGTTGCGACATCTGCAAGCCCGCCGTGGCCTCGATCCTGGCGTCGCTGAACAACGGGCACATCCTGGGCGAGGCCCAGGTCTCGTTGCAGGACACCAACGACAAGTTCCTGGCGAACCTGCAGCGCAACGGCACGTACTCGGTCGTGCCGCGCATTCCGGGCGGTGAGATCACGCCGGAGAAGCTCATCGTCATCGGTGAGGTCGCCCGCGACTACGGTCTCTACACGAAGATCACCGGCGGTCAGCGCATCGACCTGTTCGGTGCGACCGTCGACCAGCTGCCGGAGATCTGGCGACGCCTGGTCGATGCGGGCTTCGAGTCCGGTCACGCGTACGGCAAGGCGTTGCGCACGGTGAAGTCCTGCGTGGGCACGACGTGGTGTCGTTACGGCGTGCAGGATTCTGTCGGCCTCGCCATCGAGCTGGAGCTGCGCTACCGCGGCCTGCGTTCGCCGCACAAGCTCAAGTCGGCCGTGTCGGGCTGTGCCCGTGAGTGTGCGGAGGCGCGCGGCAAGGACTTCGGCGTGATCGCCACCGAGAACGGCTGGAACCTCTACGTCGGCGGCAACGGCGGCTTCACGCCTCGCCACGCGGACCTTCTGGTGTCCGATGTGGACACCGCAGAGCTGATTCGGATCATCGACCGGTTCCTGATGTTCTACATCCGCACCGCCGACCGGCTGCAGCGCACCTCGGCGTGGCTGGAGGGGCTCGACGGCGGGCTGGAGCACCTGCGCGAGGTCGTCGTGGAGGACAAGCTCGGCATCTGCGCCGAGCTGGAAGCCGCGATGGAGTCGCACGTGTCCGACTACGCCGACGAGTGGCGTGGCGTGCTGGAGGACCCGGAGAAGCTGGCGCGGTTCACGTCGTTCGTGAACGCACCCGGCACCCCGGACCCCACGATCTCGTTCCGCGCTGAGCGTGGTCAGCGCGTTCCCGTCCAGCTCGGAATTCCGGAGGTCGTCAGGTGACCGTTGTCTGTGACTTCGACTTGTTGCGTCCCGAGCAGGGTGTGGCTGCCCTGCTGCCCGACGGTTCCCAGGTGGCGGTGTTCCTGACCGCGGACGGTTCGTTGCACGCGTTGGACAACATCGATCCGTTCAGCGGCGCCGCGGTGTTGTCGCGCGGCATCGTGGGCGATCGCGGTGGCGTTCCCGTCGTGGTGTCGCCGGTGTACAAGCAGGCCTTCGAGCTGGCCACCGGCAAGTGCCTGGACGAGCCTTCGGTTTCCGTCGCGGTTCGTGCGGTTCGCGTGCGTGATGGCGTAGTGGAGGTGACATGACCGCGCCGCTGGCGGGCTTCACCATCGGTGTCACCGCCGCCCGCCGCGCCGACGAGCTGATCGCCCTGCTGGAACGCAAGGGCGCCTCCGTCATCCACGGTCCGGCCATCCGGATCGTGCCGCTGCCTGACGACGCCGACCTGCACCAGGCCACGTCGGGGCTGGTGGCAGCGCCGGTCGACGTCGTGGTCGCGACCACCGCGATCGGTTTCCGCGGGTGGTTCGAAGCCGCTGAGGGGTGGGGACTGGCCAGCCGTCTGCACCGCGCGCTGGAGGGCGCCGTGGTGCTGCCACGCGGCCCGAAGGCCAAGGGCGCGGTGCGGGCGGCCGGGCTGGTCGAGGCGTGGTCGCCGTCGTCCGAGTCGAACGCCGAACTCCTGCAGTACCTGCTGCGCATGGGAGTCTCGGGCAAGCGGGTCGCCATCCAGTTGCACGGCGAGCCGTTGCCGGACTTCGTCAACACGCTGCGGGCCGCGGGCGCCGACGTGGTGGAGATTCCCGTGTACCGGTGGGAGCCGCCGGCCGACATGGGCCCGTTGCACCGGTTGATCGACGCGGTGCTGGCCGGCCAGGTGGACGCGCTGACGTTCACCAGCGCTCCAGCCGCGTCTTCGGTGCTGCGGACCGCCGGCCCGCGCCAGGCGGACCTGGTCTCGATGCTGCGACGCGACGTGCTGGTGGTCGGAGTCGGTGCGATCACCGCCGGCCCGTTGGTGGCCGCCGGGATCCCGGTGGTGCAGCCGGCCCGCTCGCGGATCGGGTCGATGGTGCGCGAACTGGCGGTGGAGTTGCCGGCGCGTGCCACCCGGTTGCGGATCGCCTCCCGGGACATGGAGATGCGGGCGCAGGCCGTGGTGATCGACGGCGAACTGCGCCCCGTCGCCCCGGCGCCGATGGCGGTGCTGCGCACTTTGGTGGCGGCTCGCGGACGGGTCGTTTCTCGTCAGGATCTGTTGGCCGCTTTGCCTTCCGGCGGCGAGGAACACGCGGTCGAGACCGCCATCGGGCGGCTGCGGACCGCGCTGGGATCACCGCAGATGGTGTGCACGGTCGTGAAACGCGGTTACCGCCTCGCTATGGAGCCCGCATGAAGCTCGTTCTGGCCTTCCACGGCACGCGCGACCCGCGCGGAGCCGTGGTGTGTGAAGAGATCGCCTCGCTGGTGCGGCCTTCGGTGGACGTGCCGGTCGAGGTCGCCTACGCCGACGTCCGGCAACCGGACGTGCGGTCCGTTGTGGACGGTCCGTGCATCGTGGTGCCGGTGTTCCTGGCCTCCGGTTACCACGTGCGCAAGGACATTCCCGAGCAGATCGGCCTGCGCCAAGACGTGGTGCTGACGTCGCCCTTGGGGTTGGACGCGGTGCCCGCGGTGCGGGATCGGTTGCGGGAAGCAGGTTTCCGCCGCGGCGACGCAGTGGTGCTCGCCGCGGCGGGTTCGTCAGACGCTCGGGCGTTGGCCGACGTTCAACGGGCGGCTCGGTTGCTGGGGGCTTCGGCGGTCGGGTATGTGGCGACCGCGACGCCCCGCGTGCCCGACGTGGTCGCCGATCTCGCGGCCGGGGCGCGGGGGCGTCGCGTGGCCGTTGCCTCGTGGCTCTTGGCACCTGGGACATTCCACGGGTCGCTCGCCGAGTGCGGTGCGGACGTCGTGTCCGAACCGATCGGGGCGCATCCTCTTGTGGTCGATGCGTTGCTGCGCAAGTACTACGAGGCTCGGGCCGTGTTGCTGCAATCAGCATGAGGCTGGTGCTGGTCCGGCCTCAATGGAACTGTTCCACCGGGTGGTTTGTTCGGGGTTGAGGGTCGCTGGGGACCGGCCGTGCGGGTGCCCTGGTCACCAGAGGCCTTCGGCTTCTTCCTCGCGCGCGTCTTCCCAGCGGTACTCGCGGAGGTTGACCTTGCCGTCGAGGTTCGGCACGCCCTCCTCGTGCAGCATCTGGAGCTGGGTGTCGCGCAGGTGCGGGGCGCAGGTGCCGTCGGCCTTCAGCACGCGTTGCCACGGCAGGTCGTGGCCGTCCTCGTTGAGGATGCGGCCGACCAGCCGTGGCGACGGTGCCTTGGCGAGATCAGCGATGTCGCCGTAGGTGGCGACGCGGCCGCGGGGGATGGCCTTGATGAAGTCGCGGATCCGCTCGTGGATCTCTTCGTCCATCCCCCGAGTCTAGCTAGAGGGTCTTCGACCAGTTGGCGACGACGGCGTGGTACTCCGGTGCGTTCGGGGCGTAGTTGATGGAGTGGCCGTAGCCGTTGAGGACGTAGGTGTCGAGGCGCGGCACGGCCGGGAAGAACTGGCCTTCGTCGGCCTTCAGAGCCGCGGCCGAGGAGCAGTCGCTGCCCATCAGTGGGAGGCCGGAGCTGCAGAAGTGGGTGTCGTTGCCCACGACGATCAGGACCGGGACGTTGATGTTGCGGCTGATCGGGATGATGACGGTGTTGAGCAGGATGGTGTCGACCGCTTCGGTTGCGGAGAAGACGTCCTTGGTGGCTTCGTCGAACGAGATGGCGCCGGAGACCAGCGGGCCCGGTTTGTGGAACGCGTTGTAGCGGGTGTCCGGCATCGTGGTGAGGTAGCCGAGGTCCAGGCCGGCCGGGATCATGTTGGCCAGCACGGGGACCACGGTGATGTAGTTCATCTTGTGCGTGAAGCCGGTGACCAGGACGCCGTCCACGTCGCGCCAGGTGCCCGCTTCGATCATCGCCATCGCGGAGCCGATGGAGTGGCCTGCGACGATCACCTTGGCGAAGCGCGGTTTCAGGGTTTGGACGACCTGGTGGACTGCGCTTGCCTGGGTTGAGGCGGTGACGATGGCGCTCAGTGGTTTGGAGCTCTTGCCGGTGCCCAGGCGGTCCAGGGCCAGGGTGGCGATGCCCGCTTTGTTCTGCGCGCGGGTGAAGGAGTGGGTGGCTGGGTCGAAGCCCACGTCCCAGTAGGACCTGTCGTAGGTGCCGCCGGGGATGAGGACTTGCACGGTGGTGGCGCCGCTGGGCACGCACAGCCTGGCGGCCATGGTTTCCTGCGAGGTGATCAGCGGGGTGAGGCCGACTCGCACTGGGTAGCTGACGTCCTGGCAGGTCGTGGCGGCCGAGGCGGGGAGTGGGGCGAGCAGGGTTCCGGTGGCGAGCAGAGCCGCGGCGCACAGCCGGCGGAAACGCATGGTGGAACTACCTCCAACTAGTTGCGGGGGACGGCTTTCATCAGCAGGCCGTCGGGGTACGGGGCGGACGTGAACTTCACGCGCGCCGGACGGGTGGGGACCAGCTGCCAGCGGGCGGCGATGGTCGCGAGGGTGATGACGATCTCGGTCTGGGCGAAGACGTTGCCCAGGCACTGGCGGTTGCCGCCGCCGAACGGGATGAACGCGCCGCGCGGAAGAGCGGACACGAACTCCGGTGTCCAGCGGTCGGGGTTGAAGCGCTGGGGTTCGGGGAAGTAGCGCTCGTCGTGGTGCAGGGCGTGCGGGCTGACGATCACCTCGGCGCCCGCAGGGAGGGTGACGTCACCGAGTTGCACCTCGGTGAGGGTTCTGCGCATCACGAACCAGATCGGGTACTTCCGCAGGGTCTCCTGCACTATCTGTCCTGTGTGGACCAACGAGCTCACGTCGGCGAACGTCACGGGGCGATCGCCGACGACCGCGTCGACCTCGGCGTGCAAGCGGCGTTCGATCTCGGGATGCTGCCCGACCTCGTAGAGCGCCCAGGCCAGGGCGATCGCGGTGGTTTCGATGCCGGCGGTCAGCAGGGTGAGCACTTCGTCGTAGGTCTGCTGGTCGGTCATGCCCACGCCGTCCTCCTGCGCCAGCAGGAGCATCGAGAGGACGTCGCCGTGGTCGGTGCCGTCGGCGCGCCAGCTCTCGATCACCTGCAGCACCACGGCTTTCATGCGGGCGATGGCGGCGTCGAATTCCCTGTTGCCTGGAATCGGGAGCTTTTCGACGAAGGACGGCGACAGCGCGCGGATCATGCCCTGCTGGATGACCGTGAAGATGGACCGGCGGACCTCCTCGACGGCGCGCTGCCCGATCTCGGTCGAGAAGAGCGCCTCACCGACGATGGTGACCGCGAGCTCCTGCATGTCGTTCTCGATGGTGCGGATCTCGCCCGGCTGCCAGCGCGCGGCCAGCGAAGCAGCAGCACGAGCCATCGTCGAGGCATACGCTTCAATTCGTTCCCGGTGGAACGCCGGCTGCATCATCCGGCGCTGTCGCAGGTGGTACTCGCCGTTCGACAGCAGCAGCCCGGTCCCCAGGTACGGCTGGAACTTGTCGAACATCGCGCCCTTGCGGAACTTCGAGCCCTGTGTCACCAGCACTTCGTGGGTCAGCGCGGGGTCGGAGACGAAGTACGCGTGCAGTGGACCGAGGTCCAGGCGCACCACGTCGCCGTGCTCGTGCAGCGCGTCGGTGAACTTGGCGCGCTGGGTGAGCATCGCCGGGGTGTGCCCGAGTAACGGCCAGCGGCGGGGGGCCACCGGGACGGGCATTCGGGCTCCTGCGGAGTTGGACCGAATGGGGACGGACCACCCTAGGAGCCGTTTGGGGGAAGACGACAGTGCCTGAACGGGTGGTTCCGAGTCACTCTGATGGTTCAGTGCACACACCGCTCGGGTGACTAAGCTCATGCGTCTTCCCCCGAACGCCACGAACCGAAGAGGTGTTCCCCGTGGCAGAGACCCAGGACTGGGTGCCGCTCGGCATCGACACGAACGTGCCGAGCATGGCCCGCGTCTACGACTACATCCTCGGCGGCGCCCACAACTTCGCCGCCGACCGCCAGGTCGGTTCCCAGATCGAGAAGCTCGTGCCGGGGCTGCCCAACGTGGCCCGGCTCAACCGGCGGTTCCTCGGCCGCGCGGTGAACTTCCTGATGGACCAGGGCATTCGTCAGTTCCTCGACATCGGTTCCGGCATCCCGACGGTCATGAACGTGCACGAGGTGGCGCAGGACCGCGACCCGGCTGCGCGAATCGTCTACGTCGACAAGGACCCCGTTGCCGTCGCGCACAGCCAACTGATGCTGGCTGACAACGAAAATGCTGCAATCGTGCAGGCCGACATGCGCGATCCGGAGGCCGTGCTGTCGGCGCCCGACGTGCGGCGGCTGCTGCGTTTCGACGAGCCGATCGGGCTGTTGATGCTGCTCATGCTGCACTGGGTGCCGGACGAGGACAGCCCGGAGAAGCTCGTCGCCCACTACCGCGACGCGCTGCCCGCCGGCAGCTTCATCGCGATGACGCACGTCGCCAAGGACCAGATCGACGAGAGCGTCGACCAGGCCGCCGCGGTGGTGAACCGGAGCAAGAGCGCCGACCAGATGCACATGCGCACGCACGAGCAGGTCAACGCGCTGTTCGAAGGTTTCGAAATGGTGGAGCCGGGCCTGGTCGGGTGTGGAGAATGGCGACCGGACGGACCCGGGGACTTCGCCGACGAGGCGTCCATGAACATGTTCTTGTACGCTGGCGTCGGTCGTAAGGACTGAAACCACCCGGTAGTGTCAGAGGATCACACTGTTGGCGCAACGGGCACCGACTGCCGGTAGGTAAACTGCCGAACACTCTCCAACCCATTACAGGGCAACGGGAATGACGAATCCGAGCCGAAGACCCGATGCCGCTCCACCTTCGGACACCGCCGCCGTCCGCGCGCGTGAAGCCTTGGCGCGCAAGTGGAGCTACCTGCTCAGCAGCGTCGTAGTCGTCGCGCTGAGCAGAGACGAGCTGGACGCCGAACTGGGCGGCCAGCTCGACGTGTTGTGCGCGGCACTGCACAACGAGCCGTTCGACCCTGCTCCGTTCGAGGAGGTGGGCGAGCGACTCGTCGCTCTGGGCTACGTGAACGAGCCCGGACTGAAGCGCACGGTCGACGTGCTCGGCAAAGGCCTGCTGGCACTGGAGGAGTTCCGCTCGATCGACCAGCTCACGGTGCGCGTCATCGGCGGAATCGGTGCGCTGACGTGCGGCTTCAGCGCGGCTCGCGGTCGCTCGATCCTGGACCAGCAGGAGAGCATGCAACGCTCGCTGCTCAAGGCCGCCCGCGACGCGCAGTGGGACCAGCGGCAGAGCGAGGCCAAGTTCGCGGGCATCGCGACCTCGTCCACGAACGGCATCCTGATCGTCGGCCTCGACGGGAAGGTGGTGTGGGCCAACGACGCGATCGGCGAGATCATCGGTCGGCCGCCGGAGCCGGGCGTCCGGCTCATGGAGCTCATCGCGCCGAACTCGATCGTGGCGTTCCGCGAGATGATGGAGAAGGTGCTCGCCGAGCGTGACGACTTCGAGCGGGAACCGATCCAGCTGCTGCGTGGCGAGGACGACCTGGCCAAGGTGACGCTCACCGCGTCACTGCTGCGTGACGGCGACAACAAGGCGAGTCATGTCCTCGTGGTCGCCGACGACGACACGGAACTCTCGCTGCTACAAGGAGAACTGCGCAGGCAGTCGCTGCACGACGTGCTGACCGGCCTGCCCAACCGGCAGTTCTTCACCACCCACCTGGAAACCGTGCTGCGCCGCGCCGATCCCGCGTTCGGCATCACGGTGTTCCACCTCGACCTCGACGCGTTCGGCCTGGTGTGCAACAGCCTCGGCGGCCGCGTCGGCGAGAAGCTGCTGCAACACGTGGCGCGCAGGCTGCGCGCGTTGACCTCCCGCGAACGGGCGATGGTCGCGCGGTTCGACGGCGACGAGTTCGGCATCGTCGTGGAGAACTCCGTGGCCACGCCGAACATCGCGACGATGATGGCCACCATCAACGCCGACCTGGCCGAACCGATCTTCGTGGACGACCACGGGCTCGCGGTCTCGGTGAGCGCCGGTGTGGTCCACCAGCCGTCACCCGACGTCGATCCCATCGAACTGCTGCGCATGGCGGATCTGGCGTTGCGGCAGGCCAAGAAGGACCAGCGCGGCCAGTGGGAGTTGTTCCACGGCAACCAGGACACCGAGGTGAGGCGCGACCACGCGCTGGCCGTCGTGATGCCGGGAGCGTGGGAGCAGGGCGACATCGGCGTGACGTACCAGCCGGTCCGCGTGCTCGCGACCGGTGAGCTGGCGGGCGTCGAGGCGGTGCTGCACTGGGACCTCTCGGACCGGTGCGCCGCGCTCGCCGACGCGACGGGCCTGATCCTGCCGATGGGCGAGTGGCTGATCAGGATCGCCGCCGGCCAGGCGCAGTGGTGGCGCCAGCGCGGTGAGCTCGACGCCCAGTTCGGCGTCCGGCTGACCCGGCACCAGTCGACGGACGCGGACCTGGTGTCCCGCGTCGCGAAGGTGCTCGAGGAGACCGGGATGCCGCCCGAACGGCTGACGCTGACCATGCCGGTCGGCGTGCTGAACGTGGCCGGCGCGGCGGAGAACCTGAGCACCCTGGCGGACATGGGCATCACGATCGCGCTCGACGACTTCGGCCTCGGGCCGCGCGACCTGGCCTGGCTGTCGGAGCTGCCCATCGTGTCCGTGGCGGTGCCGAAGGACCTGGTGTGGCGTCAGGACCCGCGCTCCGCCACGTTGGTCAAGGCCGTGCACGACCTGGGCGTGAACCTCTGCGTCGACGGCATCGAGACCGCCGAGCAGGCGAAGTGGTGGACGGAAGCGGGCGCCGACCTCGCGATCGGCGCCCACCTCGGGTCCCCGCTGGACGCGGGCGAGTTCCTCAAGAAACTCAAGGACTAGATGCTGCGCTGCCACGCGGTGACTGCCGCGTGGTACCCGGACGAGTCGGGCGCGTAGTTGAAGCAGTGGCCGTAGCCGCTGAGGATGAACGCGTCCATCCGCGGCGCCTGCGGGAAGAAAGGACGCTCGGACGCGATCAGTGCCCCGGTCGACGAGCAGTCGGCACCAAGCGGTGGGGTGCCGCAGAAGAAGTCCGCGGTCGACTGGACCGACATCACCGGCGCGGTGATGGCGCGGCTGGACGGGATCACGATGTTGTTCATGAGGATGGTGGTGACGGCCTCACCCGCCGAAGCGACGTCCTTCGTGGCTTCGTCGAAGTCCATGACGGCGGTGTTCAGCGGACCGGGCCGGTGGAACGAGTTGTAACGGGTGTTCGGCATCGTGGTCACGTAGCCCGGATCCAGGCCCAGCCTGCTCAGCCGAGGGTCGAGCGTGACCGGGATCAGGCTGGCCGCCGTGGGCACCACCCTGACGTAGTCCCACTGGTTGGCCAGGCCGGTGATCAGCACGCCGTCGACGTCGTGGTACGTGCCAGCCTCGGCGATCGCGATCCCCGAGCCGACGGAGTGGCCGCCGACCAGTACCTTCTGGAACCTGGGACGCAGGCTCTGGATCACGTGGTGCACGGCTTCGGCCTGGCTGGCGACGGTGACCAGCAGGCTCAGCGGTTTGCTGCTCTTGCCGGTGCCGATCCGGTCCACTGTCATGGTGGCGATGCCGGCGTTGTTCATCGCCAGCCGTACCGAGCGGGTCTCGGGATCGAGCGGGATGTCCCAGTACGAACTGTTGTACGTGCCACCGGCAACGAGGACCTGGACGGTCGTGGCGTCCTGCGGCACACACAACTTGCCGTACATGGTCTGCTGGGTGAGCCCGAAGCGCACCGGCGTGTACACGTCCTGACAGCTGGTCTGGACCGCGTTCGCCGGAGTGGGTACGGGGACGAGCAATGCGAGCAATGCGGCGGCACAAAGCCGACGGAGACGCATCGGGGACAACCTCCAACTAACGGGGGGCGGCCTTCATCATGAGGCCGAGGGGGTAGAGAGCATTGGTGAACTTGGTGCGCACCTGCTGGACGGGAACCAGCCGGTAGCGAGGGCAGATGGTCGCCACCGCGATGACGATCTCGGTCAGTGCGAAGTGGTTTCCGATGCACTGGTGGACGCCACCGCCGAACGGGACGAACGCACCCTTCGGCAGCTGCCGGACGCGGTCGGGGGTCCAGCGGTCCGGGTCGAAGCGGTCGGGGTCGGCGAAGTTCGCGGGGTTGTGGTGCATCGCGTGCGGGCTGAGGATCACCTCGGTGCCGGGCCGCAGGCGGACGCCCCCGAGGTCGACCTCCTCGGCGGCGCGGCGCATGAGGAGCCAGAGCGAGTACTTCCGCAGCACCTCATGCGCGACCTGGCCGAGGTAGGTCAGCTTCGGCACGTCGTCGAACGTCACCGGTCGTCCGGCCAGTACCTGTTCGATCTCGGTCAGCACCCGCTGTTCGATCTTCGGATTCGCGGCGATCTCGTGGAAGATCCACGCCAGTGCCAGGGCGGTGGTCTCGATCCCCGCGGTCAGCAGGGTGATGACCTCGTCGAAGACCTGCTGGTCGGTCATCGGCTCGCCGGTTTCGGTGTCCCTGGCCAGCATCAGCATCGACAGCACGTCGCCGTGGTCGGTGCCGTCGGCGCGCCAGCTCGCGATGACCTCGTTCACGATCGCGCGCATCCGGGCGATGGCGGCGTCGAACTCGCGGTTGGCCGGGATGGGCAGCTTCTCGAAGAACCCCGGTGAGAGCGCGCGCACGGTCCCGTTCTTGACGATCAGGAAGACCGACCGGCGGGCCTCGTCGATCGCTCGTTTGCCGATCTCGGTGGAGAACAGCGACTCGCCGACGATCGTGACGGCGAGGCCTTGCATGTCCTGTTCGACCTGCCGCACCTCGCCCGGCCGCCACCCCTCCACCAGTTCCCGCGTCGCGCGGACCATGGTGTTCGCGTAGCCTGCGATCCGGTCGCGGTGGAATGCCGGCTGCAGCATCCGGCGCTGCCGCAGGTGGAAGGTGCCGTTCGACATCGCGAGCCCGTTGCCGAGGAACGGGCGGAGCTTGTCGAAAATCTGCCCTTTGTGGAACTTCGGTGCGTCGGTCACCAGCACCTGGTGCATCAACTGGGAGCTGGTCACGAAAAAAGTTCGCTTCGGACCGAGATAGACTTCGACGAGATCGCCCTGAGCTCGTAAATTCGTGGTGAACTCGAATCTTTTGCGCAGCAACGGCAGAGTGTGCCCGAGAAATGGCAGCCTGCCGGGTGCCACCGGGACGGACATCATCGCTCCTCGCGACGTGGAAAGTGATGGACAACCATAGGAGTCGTTCGGCCCAGAGTGACAGTGCCCGATCGGGTGGCTTGCGTTCACACCAGCGGCCGAATCCAGTGCACTTGGTGGCTGACTAAGCTTGTGCGCCCACAACCTGAAGAGGTGATCGTCGTGCCCGACGAGCAGAACTGGGTTCCGCAGAGCGTGGACGTTTCTGTCCCGAGTGCGGCGCGGATGTACGACTACCTGCTCGGCGGTGCGCACAACTTCGCGGTGGACCGCCAGATGGGCGACAAGATCGAGCAATTGCTGCCACACGCGCGCAGTGCCGCCAGGGTCAACCGGGCGTTCCTCGGCCGCGCGGTGCGGGCCATGGTCGACGAAGGGGTGCGTCAGTTCCTGGACATCGGCTCGGGCATCCCGACCGTGGCCAATGTGCACGAGGTCGTGCAGGGGCTGGATCCCGAGTGCCGGGTCATGTACGTCGATCGCGATCCCGTGGCCGTCGCGCACAGCGAACTGATCCTCGCGGGTAACAACCGCACCGGCGTGCTACAGGCTGACCTGCGTGAACCGGAAAGCATTCTGAACAACGGCGAGGTGCGCCGGCTGCTCGACTTCGACCAGCCGATCGGTCTGCTGATGCTCTTCATGCTGCACTGGGTGCCGACCGAGGCGGACCCGTGGAGTTTGCTGAAGCGCTACCGCGAGGCGTTGCCCAGCGGGAGCTACCTGGCGATCACGCACTTCGCCGACGATCATGGCGACGAACGCATCACCGCCGCGGTCGAACGAGTGAACCAGGCGGGCGGAGACCAGGCCAGTCCACTCAGCTGGGAACAGATCGCCGCCTTCTTCGGTGATTTCGAGCTGCTCGAGCCGGGACTCGTCACCTACGCCGAATGGCGAACCTCCGGGCCTGGTGACATCTCCGCCGATCCAGCGGTGAACAGGCTCGCGTACGCCGGCGTCGCTCGTAAGCCGTAGAAACTCGATCGAGCGTCGCTGATTCACGCGGTCGGGCCAAAAGGAACCGGCCGACGGTGGGTAAACTGCCGGGCAATCTGAGCCCATGGTGAGGCAGCCTCAATGCCCAACCCGAGTCGAATACCAGACAGCACGCCGTCGCCCGAGGACAACGTCCGGGCGCGGTTGATGCTGGTGCGGAAATGGTCGTATCGACTGCAGAGCACATCGGCGATTCCAATGGGCCGGGAAGACCTCGACGCGAAACTGAGCGGCTTGCTCGGCGAGTTGTGCGAGATGCTGCACCAAGAACCGTTCGCCAGCGCTCCGATCGAGCGCGTTGGTGTGGATCTCGCGGCACTCGGATACCTCGGCAAGCAAGGGCTGCGCTGTTCCGCAGAGGTCCTCGGCAAGGGACTGCTCGCGCTGCCGGAGTTCCAGCCGGTCGAGCGGCACGCGATCCAGGTCGCGCTCGCGATCGGCGCGCTCGGGACCGGATTCGCCGGCGCCAACACCGAGTCCGTGCTGTCGCAGCAGGAGAGCATGCAGCGGTCGTTGCTCAAGGCGGTGCGTGACGCCAACTGGAATCTCAAGGAGAGCGAGGCCCGTTTCAACGAGGTCGTCACGTCGTCCACCAACGGTGTGCTGATCGTCGACCTCGACGGGCGGTTGCTCAGCACGAACGCGGCGATCAGTGAGATCCTCGGGCGCACCCAGGAGGAGCTCGTCGGCGTGCCATTGCTCGACCTCATCGTCCCCGGCTTCGCCGAGATGCTCCGCACGGCGATGGACGACCTGGTCGCCGGCACCGCGGAGAGAATCAGGCAGTCGCAGCGGATGGTGCGCAAGGACGGTGAGGCGGCGCGGTTGTCGTTGACCGCGTCGCTGTTGCGCGGTGCGGACGACGAGCCGGGCTATTTCGTCGTGGTGGTCGAGGACGGTACCGAGCTCGCGTTGCTGCAGAACGAGCTCAAGCGGCAGTCGTTGCACGACGCCCTGACCGGGCTGCCGAACCGCCAGTTCTTCACCACCCAGCTGGAGATCGCGCTGCGCAGGGCCGATCCCGAGCACGGCGTCACGATCTTCCACCTCGACCTCGACGCGTTCGGCATGCTGTACGACACCTTCGGCGCCCGGATCGCCGAACGGCTGCTGCAGCACGTCTCGCAGCGGCTGAAAGTCCTGCTGGCGAACGAGAAAGCGATGATCGCCCGGTTCGGCGGTGACGAGTTCGGCGTCCTCATCGAGAACACCGCGACCACTCCGGACATCGGCGCGATCATGAAGGGCGTCAACGACGACCTGCTCGAACCGACCTTTGTGGACGGTCGCGGGCTGGCGGTGTCGGTGAGCGCGGGCGTGGTGCACCAGCCGGGCCGCGACACGGAGCCGGTCGACCTCCTGCGCGCCGCGGAACGGGCGTTGCGCAGGGCCAAGACGGGCCGGCGCGGGCAGTGGGAGTTGTTCCACGCCGGCCAGGATTCCGAGGACCGCCGCGATGACGCGTTGGCCGTGGAAATGCCCGCGGCGTGGGAGAACGGTGAGATCTCCGTGCGGTACCGGCCGATCGTGCGGTTGGCCGATGGTGCGGTCAGTGGTGTCGAGGCGGCGTTGTACTGGGATCGTCCGGGGTTCGGCCACGACCGGTGCGCCGGACTGGCCGAGGCGACGGGGCTGATCCTGCCGCTCGGCGAGTGGCTGCTGCGGGTCGCGGCCGGGCAGTCGACGTGGTGGCGGCAGCGCGGGCAGTTCGACCAGCCGCTGGCCGTGCCGCTCACCGCGCACCAGGCGGCCGACGCGGACCTGGTCTCGCGCGTGGTGGGAGTGCTCGAGCAGACAGGGTTGGCGCCCGACCAGTTGATGGTCAGCATGCCCTGCGGGGTGTTGGCGATGGCCGACGCGGCGGACAACCTCACGGTGCTCGCGCGCATGGGTGTCCGGACCGCGATTGGCGACTTCGGGTTCGGGGCACGGGATCTCGCGTGGCTCGCGGAGCTGCCGATCGCGACCGTGGTGGTGCCGAAGGACCTGGAGCGGCGTCAGGATCCTCGTTCCGTGGCCCTGATTCCGGCCGTGCACGAGTTGGGCGTGAACCTGTGCGTCGACGGCATCGAAACCGCCGAGCAGGCGAAGTGGTGGACGGAAGCGGGCGCCGACCTCGCGATCGGCGCCCGCTTCGGGTCCCCGCTGGACGCGGGCGAGTTGTTGCAGCAGCTCTAAATGCTGCGCTGCCACGCAGTGACGGCATCGTGGTACCCGGCCGAGTTCGGCGCGAAGTTGAGGCAGTGGCCGTAGCCGGCGAGGACGAAGCCCTCCAGCCGCGGTGCGTTCGGGAAGAACGCCCTCTCGGAGTCCGCCAGCGCCTCGCCGGACGAGCAGTCGGCACCGAGCGGAGGGGTGCCGCAGAAGTAGTCCTCGCGGGCCTGCGCGGACAGCACCGGTGCCGTGACGGCGCGGCTGGACGGGATCACGATGTTGTTCATGAGGATGGCGGTGACGGCTTCACTCCCCGCGAAGACGTCCTTTGTGGACTCTTCGTAGTCCATCACCGCGGGGTTCAGCGGACCGGGCTTGTGGAACGCGTTGTAGCGGGCGCCTGGCGCCGTGGTCAGGTAGCCGGGGTCCAGGCCTAGCCTGTTCAGGCGCGGGTCGAGCGTGACGGGGATCAGGCTGGTCAGTGCGGGCGTCACCCTGGTGTAGTCCCACTGGTTGGCCAAGCCGCTGATCATCACCCCGTCGACGTCGTGGTACGTGCCCGCTTCCGCGAGCGCGACCGCGGAACCGATGGAGTGGCCCGCGATGAGCACCTTCTGGAACCTGGGGCGCAGGGTCGTGATCACGTGGTGCACGGCCTCGGCCTGGTTCAGGGTGGTGATCAGTGCGCTCAGCGGTTTGCTGCTCTTGCCGGTGCCGATCCGGTCCACCGCCATGGTGGCGATGCCCGCGTGGTTCATCGCCTGCCGCACCGAGCGGACGTCGGGGTCGACCGGGATGTCCCAGTACGTGTTCGTGTAGGTGCCGCCCGGGACGAGGACCTGGACCGTCGTGGCGCCCTGGGGTACGCAGAGCCTGCCGTACATGGTCTGCTGGGTGAGCCCGAAGCGCACCGGCGTGTACACGTCCTGACAGCTCGTCTCGACCGCGTTCGCGGGAGCGGGCACGGGAACGAGGAGTGCGAGCAATGCGGCGGCGCAGAGCCGACGGAGACGCATTGGGGAACAACCTCCATCTAACGGGGAACGGCCTTCATGAACAGGCCGACGGGGTAAACGGCGTTGGTGAACTTCGAGCGCGGCGGCTGCACGGGGACCAACCGGTAGCGGGGACAGACGATCGCCATCGTGATGACGATCTCGGTCAGGGCGAAGTGGTTCCCGATGCACTGGTGGATGCCGCCACCGAACGGGACGAACGCGCCCTTCGGCAGCTGCCGGGCGCGTTCGGGCGCCCAGCGGTCCGGGTCGAAGCGTTCGGGATCGGGGTAGAGCGCGGGGTTGTGGTGCATCGCGTGCGGACTGATGATCACCTCGGTGCCCGGCGGCAGGTGGGTGCCGCCCAGGTCGACGTCCTCCGCGGTGCGGCGCATGAGGAGCCAGATCGAGTACTTCCGCAGGACCTCCGTGGCCACCCGGCCTGCGTAGGTCAGCTTCGGCACGTCCGCGAAGGTCACCGGGCGTCCTGCCAGCACGTCGTCGATCTCGGCCAGCAGCCGCTGTTCGACCTCGGGGTTGGCCGCGATCTCGTGGAAGACCCACGCCAGCGCCAGGGCGGTGGTCTCGATCCCGGCCGACAGCAGCGTGATGACCTCGTCGAACACCTGCTGGTCGGTCATCGGCTCATCGGTCTCGGGATCTCTGGCCAGCATCAGGGTCGACAGCAGGTCGCCGTGGTCGGTGCCGTCGGCGCGCCAGCTCGCGATGACCTCGTTCACGATCGCGCGCATCCGGGCGATCGCGGCGTCGAACTCGCGGTTGACCGGGATGGGCAGCTTCTCGACGAACGCCGGGGACAGCGCGCGCACGATCCCGTTCTTGATGATCACGAAGACCGAGCGGCGCGCCTCGTCGATCGCGAGCTTGCCGATCTCGGTGGAGAACAACGACTCGCCGACGATCGTGATGGCGAGCGCCTGCGCGTCCTCCTCGACCCGGCGCACCTCACCCGGCCGCCACCGGTCCACCAGCTCGTGCGTCGCGCGGGTCATGACGTCCGCGTAGCCGGCGATCCGGTCGCGGTGGAAGGCCGGCTGCATCATCCGGCGCTGCCGCAGGTGGAAGGCGCCGTTCGACATCGCGAGGCCGTTGCCCATGAACGGGCGGAACTTGTCGAACAGTTGACCTTTGTGGAACTTCGGCGCGTCGGTGACCAGCACCTGGTGCATCAGCTGCGGGCTGGTCACGAACAACGTCCGCATCGGGCCGAGGTAGATCTCCACGAGATCGCCGTGACGTCGCAAATTCGCGGTGAACTCGAATCTTTTTCTGAGCATTGGCAAGGTGTGCCCGAGAAATGGCAGCCTGCCGGGTGCCACCGGCACGGACATCATCGCTCCTCGTGGCATGGAAAGAAGTGGCCACAATATGACCGTTCGGCCCAGGACGACAGTGCCCGATCGGGTGGCATGTGTTCACTCCGGTGGTGTAACCCCGGCTGCTTCGTGCCTGCCTAAGCTTGTGCGTCCAAAAACTCGAAGAGGTGGCCGCCGTGTCCGATGAAAAGAACTGGGTTCCGCAGAGCGTGGACGTCTCCGTGCCGAGTTCGGCGAGGCTGTACGACTACATGCTCGGGGGTGCGCACAACTTCGCGGTGGACCGGCTGATGGGGCAGAAGGTCGAGCGCGACATGCCCCAGATGCGCAGCGCCGCCAGGATCAACCGGGCGTTCCTCGGTCGCGCGGTGCGCTTCATGGTCGACCAGGGCGTGCGCCAGTTCCTGGACATCGGTTCCGGCATCCCGACCGTGGCCAACGTGCACGAGGTCGCGCAGGCTGCGGCGCCCGAGTGCCGGGTCGTGTACGTCGACCGCGATCCGGTGGCCATCGCGCACAGCGAGCTGATCCTCGCCGACAACGACCTCACCGGTGCGGTGCAGGCCGACATGCGCGACCCGGACAGCATCCTGAACAGCGCCGAGGTGCGCCGGCTGCTGGACTTCGATCAGCCGATCGGGCTGCTCATGCTGTACATGGTGCACTGGGTGCCGACGGAAGCGGATCCGTGGGGACTGATGAAGCACTACCGCGAGGTGCTGTCCAGCGGGAGCTATCTGGCGATCACGCACCTCGCCGCCGATCACACCAACGAGGGGGCCAGGGCGGCGATCGCCCGGATGAGCCAGGCGGGCGGGCAACTGGCCGTCGAACGCAGCCGGGACGAGATCGCGGCGTTCTTCGGTGATTTCGAACTGGCCGAGCCCGGCCTCGTCAGATTCGCCGAATGGCGGCCTTACGGACCCGGTGACATATCAGATGATCCCAGCGTGAACGACATCGCGTACGCCGGAGTCGGGCGCAAACCATAGAAAACGCCGATCGAGCGAGTGAATCACGCGGACGGTCGAGAGGCGACCGACCGTCTGTGGGTAAACTGCCCGGGATCTGAGCCCATTGCGAGGCAGTCCCCGGAATGTCGTACTCAAGTCGAATACCAGACGTCACGCCCTCGCCTCAGGACAATGCCAAGGCGCGACTCGCGCTTGCCCGGAAATGGGCGTATCGGCTGCTCAGCACGGTGTCGATCCCCATGGGCCGGGACGCTCTCGACGAGGAGCTGAGCAGCCGGCTCGACGTTCTGTGCGCGATGCTGCACGAGAAGGAATTCCCCGCCGCCGCGGCAGAACAGGCCGGGGCGGAACTGGCGGAACTGGGGTACCTCGGCCACCGAGGGCTGCGGTGCACCGCCGAGGTGCTCGGCAAGGGCCTGCCGGCGCTGCCCGAGTTCCAGCCCGTCGAGCGGTACGCGGAACGGGTCGCGCTCGTGATCGGCGCACTCGGGAGCGGCTTCAGCGCGGCCAACACCGAGTCGGTGCTCACCCAGCAGGAGAGCATGCAGCGGTCGCTGCTCAAAGCCGTGCGCGACGCCAACTGGAATCTCAAGGAGAGCGAAGCCCGGTTCAACGAGGTCGTCACGTCGTCCACCAACGGTGTGCTGATCGTCGACCTCGAAGGGCGGCTGCTCAGCACGAACGCGGCGGTCGGCGACATCCTCGGGTACAGCCAGGAGGACCTCGTCGGGGTGCCGCTGCTCGACCTCATCGCGCCGGGATTCACCGACGTGCTGCGGGAAGCGATGGCTGAGCTGGTCGCCGGCAGCGTGGAGCGGATCAGGCAGTCGCAGCGGATGCTGCGCAAGGACGGTGAGGCGGCGCGGCTGTCGCTGACCGCGTCGCTGTTGCGCGGCGCGGACGACGAGCTGGGCTACTTCGTCGTGGTGATCGAGGACGGCACCGAGCTCGCGTTGCTGCAGAACGAGCTCAAGCGGCAGTCGTTGCACGACGCGCTGACCGGGCTGCCGAACCGGCAGTTCTTCAGCACCCAGCTGGAGATCGCGCTGCGCCAGGCCGGTCCCGAGCACGGCATCACGATCTTCCACCTGGACGTGGACGCGTTCGGCATGATCTGCGACAGCTTCGGCGGCCGGGTCGGCGAGCGGCTGTTGCAGCACGTGGCCCAGCGGTTGAAGGCGTTGCTGGCCGGCGAGAAGGCCATGATCGCCCGGTTCGGCGGTGACGAGTTCGGCGTCTTCCTGGAGAACACGGCGGACACGCCCGCCATCGGCGTGATCATGAAGAGCATCAACGACGAGCTGCTCGAACCGACCTTTGTGGACGGTCACGGGCTCGCGGTGTCGGTGAGCGCGGGCGTCGTGCACCGGCCGGACACGGACGCGGAGCCGGCCGATGTGCTGCGGGCGGCGGAACGGGCGTTGCGCAGGGCCAAGACGGGGCGGCGCGGGCAGTGGGAGCTGTTCCACGCCGGCCAGGACGCCGAGGACCGGCGGGACGACGCGCTGGCCGTGGAGATGCCGGCCGCGTGGGAGAACGGCGAGATCAGCGTGCGGTACCGGCCGGTCGTCGAGCTGGCCGGCGGTGCGGTGAGCGGAGTCGAGGCGGCGTTGCACTGGGACCGTCCGGACTTCGGCGTGCTGGACCACGACCGGTGCGCGGGACTGGCGGAAGCGACCGGGCTGGTGTTACCGCTCGGTGAATGGCTGCTGCGAGTCGCCGGCGGTCAGTCGGTGTGGTGGCGGCAGCGCGGGCACTTCGACCGGGCGGTGGCCGTGCGGCTCACCGCGCACCAGTCGGCCGACGCCGATCTGGTCTCGCGGGTCGTGAGGGTGCTCGACCAGACCGGACTGGCGCCCGACCAGTTGATGATCAGCATGCCCGGCGGGGTGTTGCCGATGGCCGACGCGGCCGACAACCTCACGGTGCTCGCCCGTCTTGGCGTGCTGACGGCGATCGACGATTTCGGACTCGGGCCGCTGGACTTCGGCCAGCTCGCGTCGGAGCTGCCGGTGCAGGCCGTGCGGGTCGCGCGCGGTCTGGTGGCGACGCGGTCTCCTTACGTGGCGGCGTTGTTGCCGCTGGTGCGGGAGCGGGGTGTGGCGGTCGCGGTCGACGGGATCTCCAGCGCGGAGCAGGCCCAGTGGTGGCGTGCGGCGGGAGCGGACTTCGCCACCGGCGACCACTTCGGCGTGCCGCGCCCGCCGGGGGAGTTCCTGGAGGAGCTGGAACCCCGGTGACCGGACGGGGTCGGGGGCACGTCCGGTCACCGGAGGAGCTCGTCGCTACCCGGTGAACTTCGCCAGCGCCTTGGTGAACTCGTAGGTCTGCTGGTTGATGCCGCTGCAGGAGGAGCTCATCGCCCCGCAGTTGCCGCGGTCCCGGTTCACGGCCCAGAACGAGACGCGCGCGAGGTGCTTCGAGTTCGCCCACGTCACGATGTCGCGGAAGTTCTGCGGGGTGACGGTCTCGCCGGTGTCGGTCTTGCCGTTCATCGACGACAGGCCGCTGCGCCGGTACGCCGCGTCGTCCGTGAGCCCGAAGGTGGACTTGACGTGGTTCTTGAGGCCGTCGACCGCGCTCTTGGTGTAGGCGAACATGTCGCCGCCGCTGCCCCAGTCGAACGGCATGACGGCCCACGTGTCGATCGGTGCGCCGAGTTCCTTGGCGCGGGTGACCAGGCGCTTGCCCCAGGAGTTCGGGCCGGTGCGGTCGGTCGGCATGGTGATGACGGTCTTCACGCCGGGGTTGTTCTGCTTGATGATCTTCAACGCGCCGAGCACGCGGTCCTGGACCGTGTTGTTCTCGAACTCCTGCGCCTCGATGTCGATGTCGATCGCCTTGAGCGCGTAGGCGTCGATCACCTTCTGGTAGGCGCCGGCGAGAGCGCTGGCACTCGAGCACTTCTGGCCGAGCTTGTTGCCGGACCAGCCGCCGATCGACGGCACGGCGTCGCCACCGGCCGCGCGGATGTTGTTGATCAGGGTCTTGTCCGACCCGGTCAGCGAGCGGGTGCCGTCCCACTTCGGGTTGCAGCCGCCGTCGCTGAGGATGAAGGCGAGGGTGAACGACTTGATGCCGGTCTGCTGCATCACCGTGGCGGGGTTGGGCTGGCCGCCCCACTGGTACAGGTACGGCGCCGCGAGCACGGGGTTGACGGCCGCCTGCGCGGTCGTGGGCAGCATGATCGCCGCGCACGTGGCAGCGACTGCGCCGACGAGGAACCGCTTCATCAGTCCTCCAAGACTGCTCGGTCCAGGGCGGCGGAGCTGGCAGTGAGGGGGCTCACAACGTGTTCAAAAGTGGACTAGACCACCTCTATCTGTCAAGAAGGTAGTCGAAAACCGGGTAGTGGTTGATGAGGGGAGCTTTCATCAACCTCAGGTTGATGAAAGCTCCCCTCATCAACCTTCAGCGTGCTCCGATCGGCGGGCATCGCTGATCTTGTCGGTGCAGCGTGGTGAAATCGAGTCGTGGCACTTCCACCCCAGCTGGTCCGCCGGAAGCCGGAGACGCGCCCGCGTCCCCGGTGGGACGCCGCTGCCCAGCGGGTCTTCGGGCACGAGGGTTTCCTGCGGGTGCTCGGCGGTCCCGGCACGGGCAAGACGACGTTGCTGGCCGAGCTGGCGGCGCACGTCGTGCTGGAGCAGGGGGCTGACCCGGAGAACGTGCTGGTGCTGACCGCGAACCGCCGTGCGTCCGTGGCGTTGCGCGCGCACATCACGCGGTTGCTGACGGGGCGGTTGTCGACGATCCGCGAGCCGTTGGTGCGGACCGTGCACTCGTACGCGTTCGCGGTGCTGCGCAACCAGGCCGTGCTGCTCGGCGAGCCGCCTCCCCGGTTGCTGTCCGGGCCTGATCAGGACGCGATGGTCCGCGAACTGCTCGCCGGTGACGTCGATCTGGGCGCGCTGCAGTGGCCGGAGCGGTTGCGGCCGGCGTTGGAGCTGCCGGGGTTCGCGCACGAGCTGCGCGACCTGCTGTTGCGGGCGGCCGAACGCGGTCTGGGGCCGGAGGACCTGATCGAGCTCGGTGGGGAGCACGGGCGGGACGAGTGGGTGGCGGCCGGCCGGTTCGGGGCGCAGTACGAGGCGGTGAACCTGCTGTCCGGCATGGACTCCGCGACGGCGTACGCCCCCGCGTACGACGCTGCCGAGCTCGTGTCGAGCGCCTATGCGGCGTTCGTGAACGACGAGGAGCTGCTGTTCGGCGAACGGCGGCGGGTGCGGTACCTGCTCGTCGACGACGCCCAGCACCTCGATCCGATGCAGTACTCGCTGATCAGTTCGCTGGGGTCGGGTGCCGCGCGGTTCGTCCTGGCCGGTGATCCGGACCAGGCGATCTTCACGTTCCGCGGTGCCGATCCGGAGATCCTGCGGGACGTGCCGGGCGAGACCGTGGTGTTGCGGCAGTCGCACCGGATGACGCCCGAGGTCCGGGACGCGGTGGCCCGGCTGGCTGCCCGGCTGCCGGGTGCTTCTCCCGCGCGTTCGGTGCTGCCGGCCGACGGTGAGGGGTCGGTGCAGGTGCGGTTGCTCGCGTCGTCCGCGCAGGAGGCTTCCTGGGTGGCCGACCAGTTGCGGCGCTCGCACCTGGCCGATGAGGTGCCGTGGTCGCAGATGGCGGTGGTCGTGCGGTCGGCGACGTTGTCCTTGCCGGTCTTGCAACGGGCGTTGCTCGCCGCTGGTGTGCCGGTGGCGGTGCCGTCGGACGAGTTGCCGTTGGCGCAGCAGCCTTCCGTGCGTCCGTTGCTGGCTCTCGTTCGTGCCGCTGCTTCGCCCGGGTCGCTGGACGAGGACACGGCGGCGATGCTGTTGTCGTCCTCCTACGGTGGCGCGGATCCGTTGGCGCTGCGGCGGTTGCGACGGGGTCTGCGGCGGCTGGAGATGGCTGCCGGTGGTGACCGGCCGAGCGGTGAGTTGCTGGTCGAGGTCGTGGAGACCTCGGACCGGCTGGCCGCCCTGGAGGACGCGGAGTCGCTGCCCGCGCGGCGGATCGCGCACCTGCTGGCGTTGGCGCGCAAGGCGATCGAGGCCGGGAAGTCGGTCGAGGTCGTGCTGTGGGACCTGTGGACGGCGACCGGTCTGCAGGAGCGCTGGGTGGCGCAGTCGGCCCGGCGCGGGATGCCGGGCATGCAGGCGGACCGCGATCTCGACGCGATCGTGGCGTTGTTCGAGGCGGCCGCGAAGTACGTCGACCGGCTGCCCGGCTCTGGCGTCGCCGGGTTCGCGGACTACCTGGAGTCGCAACGGATCGTCGGCGACACGCTGGCCGCGGCCGCTCCGACCGGCGAGGCGGTGTCGGTGCTGACCGCGCACTCGGCGGCCGGTCGCGAGTGGGAGGTCGTCGCGGTGCCGGGCGTGCAGGAGGGCAGCTGGCCTGATCTGCGGCTGCGCGGCACGGTGCTGGGCGTCGAACGCATGGTGGACGTGCTGGCCGGCCTCGAACCGTCGGTGTCGGCGGTCGCGCCGATCCTGGCCGAGGAGCGCCGGCTGTTGCTGGTGGCCGCTTCCCGGGCCCGGTCGAAGCTGCTGATCAGCGCCGTCCGCGGGGAGGACGAGCAGCCGTCGCGGTTCCTCGACGAGATCGAGTCGTCCGCCGAGGACGAACGGAAGCTGCACCGGCCGCAGCGCGGTCTGGTGCTGGGCGAACTGGTCGGTGAACTGCGCCGGGTGGTGTGCTCGGACACGGAGGATCCCGCGCGCCGGTCGCGCGCGGCCGAGCAGCTGGCCCGGCTGGCCGAGGCCGGGGTGCCCGGCGCGCACCCGGAGTCCTGGTACGGATTGGCCGAGGTGTCGATCGACGCTCCACTGTGGACGGAAGACCAGAAGGTCAGCGTGACGCCGTCGACCATCGAGGTGATCACGAAGTGCCCGCTGCGGTGGGTGGTCGAGCGGCACGGCGGCCAGGACCCGGCCGAGCTCGCCTCGGTGACCGGCACGCTGGTGCACGCCTTGGCGCAGGCGGCCGCGTCGGGCGCTGACTCCGCGCAGCTGCGCGTGAAACTGGACGAGGCGTGGGCGGCGGTCGACGCCGGAGCGCCGTGGTTCTCCCGCCGCGAACGCCTGCGCGTGGAGAAGATGCTCGACACGTTCCTCGCCTGGTTGGCCATGAGCCGCAGCCAGCTCACCCAGGTCGCGGTCGAGGAGGAGATGGTCGTCGAGGTCCCGAAGCGCGACGGCGGCCCGTGGCTGCAGGTGCGCGGCCGGGTCGACCGCCTCGAACGCGACGAGGACGGCCGCCCGGTCGTGATCGACCTCAAGACCGGCAAGAGCCCGGTGTCGCGCGAGGCGTCGCAGGAACATCCGCAGCTGGCCGTCTACCAGCTGGCGTCGTCGCTGGGCGGCTTCACGCACATCGGCCTGGGCACCGAGCCCGGCGGGGCGCGGCTGCTGTACGTCGCGAAGGAGGACAAGAAGACGGGTGCGGTCGAACGCACCCAGGCGCCGCTGGACGAGCAGGGCGTCCAGGCGTGGCTGGAGGTGGTGCAGGGCGCCGCGGAGTCCGTGCTGGGCCCGCAGTACACGGCGCGCGAGAACGCGGACTGCGACCGCTGCCCGGCGCGCACGACGTGCCCGGTCCACCCGTCCGGGCGGCAAGTGAGTGAGTAAGTGGTGTTTGACCTGCACGTTTCAGTGTTCGAAATGGTCGGCGAACACACCGGGCCGGGTGGTGCGGACGCGTACGGGCCGGGTAGGAAGATGTGTGGGTGACGTTGCTCAGCACCTGTGACCGCGCTGCCGCCTTCGGGGCCGGTTCCGTGCTGCGCGAGCTGGGTGCCCGATGACCGTCAGCCCGTTTGAGATCGCTGAGGCGCTCGGGCTGAACAAGCCGACCCCCGAGCAGGCCGAGGTGATCGCCGCACCCGCGCAGCCCGCGCTGGTCGTGGCGGGCGCCGGCGCGGGCAAGACCGAGACCATGGCCGCGCGCGTGGTGTGGCTGGTCGCGAACGGCCTGGTGCTGCCGGACCGGGTGCTGGGCCTCACGTTCACGCGCAAGGCGGCGCGTCAGCTCGCGGACCGGGTGCGGGCGCGGTTGCGCAGGCTGGCCGGATCGTCCTTGTTGGACGACCTGGATCCCAGCGGTGAGCGCAAGATGGCCGTGCTGACCGGTGAGCCCGTCGTGCTGACGTACCACGCGTACGCCGGGCGGCTGGTGACCGAGCACGGGCTGCGGCTGCCGGTCGAGCCGGGCGTGCGGCTGCTCACCCAGACGGCGTCGTGGCAGCTCGCGCACCGCGTGGTGTCGACGTGGGCGAAGGACCTGGACACGGACAAGGTGCCTGCCACGGTCACCGGCTACCTGCTGTCGCTGGCCGGTGAGCTGGGTGAGCACCTGGTGACGCCGGAAGAGTTGGAAGCGCACGCCGCCGAGCTGTGCGCGTTGATCGAGAACGCTCCGAAGGCGCCGCGGCAGCGCGACGCGTTGCCGGAGAAGTTGCGCGAAGTCATTGCGGCACAACGGTTGCGGGTTGCCTTGCTGCCGTTGCTGGAGGCGTACCAGCAGCGCAAGCGCAAGGAAGCCGCGCTGGACTTCGCGGACCAGATGTCGCTGGCCGCGCAGCTCGCCGCGTTCCCCGAGGTGTCTTCCGGTGAGCGCGAACGCTACGGCGCGGTCCTGCTGGACGAGTACCAGGACACCGGGCACGCGCAGCGGGTGCTGTTGCGGTCGTTGTTCGGTGACGGCGAGCCGATGCCGGTGACGTCGGTGGGCGACCCGGCGCAGGCGATCTACGGCTGGCGCGGGGCGTCCGCGGCGAACCTGCCGCGCTTCGCCGACGACTTCCCGCCGACCAGGAAGTTCGGGCTGCTGACCAGCTTCCGCAATCCGCCGGAGGTCCTGGAACTGGCGAACGCCGTGTCGTTGCCGCTGCGCCAGGCCGGTCTGGACGTCGACGAACTGCGCGCGCGGCCCGGTGCCGGTCCCGGTGACGTGCGTCTCGCCCTGCACGAGGACATCCGCCAGGAGCTCGACTGGATGGCGGACAACTTCGCGGCGCAGTGGGAGGCGCACCTCGACACCGAAGGCGTACCGCCGACCGCCGCCGTGCTGGTGCGCCGGCGTTCGGACATGGCGGCGATCGCGGCGGCGTTGCGCGAGCGCGGGTTGCCGGTCGAGGTCGTGGGTCTTGGCGGGTTGCTGGACGAACCCGAGGTGCGCGACCTGGTCTCGGCGCTGCGGGTGCTGGTAGATCCCTTGGCCGGAACCGCTGCCGCTCGGTTGCTGACCGGTTCGCGCTGGCGGCTGGCGGCCGTCGACCTGGCCGCTTTGTGGTCACGGGCGCGGGATCTGGCCGGTGTCGCGCCGCGACAGTCCGTTGTGGACGATCCACTGCTGGTGCTGGCGGACGCGCTGCCCGGAGAACACGCCGAGCAGGCCGGCCTGGCCGACGCGCTGGACGATCCCGGTGACCCGGACGCCTATTCGCAGGACGGCTACCGGCGGATCCGGCGGCTCGGCGGCGAGCTGGCGGCGTTGCGGCGCAGGCTCGACCAACCGCTGTCCGAACTGGTGGCGGACGTCGAGCGCACGCTGCTGCTGGACATCGAGTCGATGTCGCGTCCCGGCATGGTCGGTCGCGCGCACCTCGACGCCTTCTCCGACGTGGTCACGGACTTCGCGGCGGCCAGCCCGTCCGCGACCTTGCCGTCGTTGCTGGACTACCTCTACACCGCCGAACACGCCGAGGACGGCCTGGAACCCGGCGAGGTCGAGGTCTCCGAGGACCGCGTCCAGATCCTCACCGTGCACTCCGCCAAGGGGTTGGAGTGGCGGATCGTCGCGCTGCCACACCTGGTGCGCGACGTGTTCCCCGGCCGCAAGAAGTCCTCGTGCTGGCTCAAGTCCGTGACCGAGCTCCCCGCGTCGCTGCGCGGCGACTCGGCCGACCTGCCGGTGTTGAAGCTGTCCGCCGGCTTCAACCGCAAGGAGGTCGACGAGGCGCTGGCCATCCACGCCGAGGAGTTCGAAGACCGCCGCCTGGTCGAGGAGCGCCGCCTGTTCTACGTCGGCGTCACGCGCGCCGAGCACACCCTGTTCATGTCGGGCCACTGGTGGTCGGAGTCCGGCGAGAAGCCCAAGGGCCCCTCGGTGTTCCTGCAGGAGATGCACGAGGTCCTGCAGCGCGACAACCCGCCCGGCGACATCTCCGCGTGGGCTCCCGAACCCGAGGCGGACACCCCGAACCCGCTCGCCGAGGACGTGAAGACCTCCCAGTGGCCCGCCGACCCCCTGGGCAAACGCCGGGACGCCGTGGTCGAGGGCGCCGCGATGGTGCTGGCCGCGCTGGACGCGCTGCGCAACACCCCGCCCGAGCCGTTGCCGCTGATCTTCGAAGAGGTCGCGCCGGAGGTCGTCGAGGAGGACTACCCGCCGCCCACCGACGAGCCTCCGGACGACGACTTCCCGCCGGAGCCCGAACCGCTGCCCGACGACGTGGTGCCCGACGACCCGGAGATGCCGGAAGAAGACGACCCGGACGGCTGGGCCCGCGACGTCGACGTGCTGCTGGCCGAACGCGCCGCCGCCCAGAACCGCCGGGAACAGGTCGAGCTGCCCGACCACCTGTCGGTCTCCCAACTGGTGGAGCTGGCCAAGGACCCGGACGCCCTGGCGCGCCGGTTGCGCCGGCCGTTGCCGTTCCCGCCGAACCCGCTGGCGCGCCGCGGCACCGCGTTCCACACGTGGCTGGAGAACCGCTTCGGCGCCACCCGGTTGCTGGACATCGACGAGCTGCCCGGCGCGGGTGACTCCGACGCCGCTCCGGACGCGGACCTGGAGAAGTTGAAGGAGGCGTTCCTGCGGAGCGCCTGGGCGGACCGGACGCCGCATGACGTCGAGGTGCCGTTCGAGGCGGAGTTCGACGGGATCTCGGTGCGGGGCCGGATGGACGCCGTGTACCGCGATCCGGACGGCTGGACGGTCGTGGACTGGAAGACCGGCGCGGTGCCGGACGCGGACGCCCTGCCGGCGCTGTCGGTGCAGCTCGCCGCGTATCGGCTGGCCTGGGCCGCGCTGGTGGGAGAGCCGTTGGAGAACGTGCGGGCCGCGTTCCACTACGTGCGGCACGACCACACGGAACGGCCGGCGGACCTGCTGGACGAGCAGGGGTTGAAGGACCTGATCCGGTCCGTGGAGTGAGTCAGGCTCCGGCGGGAGCGTGCGAGGCCTTCAGGACCCGTTCGTAGAGGACCTCGAGCAGCCACCGGCCGAACAGGGACGGGCCGAACTCGGGCGAGCGGTCCTCCGGCGGCACCATCAGGTCCGCGGTGGAGTCGTCGGCCACCACCACGCCGATGCCGTAGTAGTCGAGTTCGATGTACGACCAGGCCTGGGACTCGTCGGTGCGGGGGAGCATCACCGCGCACGGGGCCAGGGTCAGCAGGGTGCCGCACGACTGGAGGGCGCGGTCTGTCGTGGACTCGCTGACCAGGACGCCCACGAGTTCCACGGCGGCCACCGGGAGGCGGTCGTGGGCCTCCGGTTCGAACCAGGAGCGGAACCAGGACGGGTCGGCTCTCGGCGGCCAGCCGTTCTGGGTTCTCCACTCGTGCACTTCGGGCAGCAGACGCACCACCGCGGACACCTGCTGACCCAGGACGGCGACGTCGGGAACGACGACTCCGTCCCAGCCGAGCGCGGTTGCGGCGCGCTGAAGAAGCGTGTGCACAGGGCGCATCCTAAGGTTCCTCGCGCGGAAAATGACAGCGTTTGCGGGATACTTGGTTAAGGATTACCCAGGGTGTTCATGGAGCGGCTTTGGCCACTTTCCAGGCCCAAGCCACGAGCGGGATCTGCAATGGCAGGCGACCATACGCCAGGGCCCGCGCCTTCGGCGACTTGTCGCGGAAATCGCGAGCCATTTTCACATTTGCCGGGAAGACGGCGATGAACAACGCGGCGGCGGCCAGCCCGCCCAGACGGCGCGTGCGGGGCACGGCCACCGCGGTCGCGACCGCGAGTTCGGCGACGCCGGACGCGTAGGTCCACTGCCTCGGGGTGCCGGGCAACGTGCGGGGGACGATCGCGTCGTAGAACTTCGGCCTGGTGAAGTGGGTCACTCCCGCCAGGCCGAGCAGTGCGGCCAGAGCCATCGCCGACCGCGCTCGGGAACGGTTCGGTTCCATGCGGTCACCCTGTCATGCCTACGCCGCGTAGGCGAGGTGGGCCTGGCCTATTCTCCACGAGCGTGGCAGGTGATTCTCATCATCCCGAACGTCGTCCCGAACGCGCCGCGATCGCCGCGCTGACCGAGTCCTTCGTGGCCGGGCTCTGCGAGTGGATCAGGATCCCGTCGATCGGCGTCGACCCGGCGCACCGCGTTGACGTGCTCAGATCCGCCGAGTGGCTGGCGGATCGGCTGCGCGAGGACGGCTGGCCGGAGATCCGGATCTGGGGCGAGGGACCGGCGCTTCCGGCGGTCTACGCGTGCTGGCCGGCCGCGGATCCCGAGGCGCCGACCGTGCTCGTCTACGGTCACCACGACGTGCAGCCGGTCGATCCGGTCGAGCGCTGGCACCACCCGCCGTTCGAGCCCGTGATCAGCGGCGACGAGATCAGAGGGCGCGGCGCGAGCGACGACAAGGGGCAGGTCGCGATGCACCTGCTCGCGGTGAAGGCGCATCTGGCCGCGACCGGGCAGGACGCGCCGAGCGTCACGCTGAAACTCTTCATCGAGGGTGAGGAGGAATCGGGTTCTCCGCACCTGCGAAAACTGCTCGAAGACCACAAAAAGGACCTCGACTGCGATCTTGTCGTGTTCACGGACACGGCGTTGCACGAACGCGAGGCGCCCACCGTCAACACCGGGCAGCGGGGTGTTCTCGGCGGGGAGATCACCTTCTTCGGCGGCACCGAGGACGTTCATTCCGGGCGCGCGGGCGGTGCGATTCCGAACCCGGCGACGGCGCTGGCGAAACTGATCGCCGCGCTGCACGACGACAACGGCCGTATTCAGCTCGAAGGGTTCTACGACGACGTCCTGGAACCGTCCACAAAGGAGCGCGAGGACTACGCCGAGCTGCCGTTCGACGAGCGGAAGTGGCTGGCGCACAACGGAGGCGGCGCGCAGGCGGTCACTGGCGAGCCCGGTTACACCACGCTCGAACGGATCTGGGTCCGGCCGACCGCCGAGGTCAACGGGATCAGCAGCGGCTACACCGGTCCCGGCCTGAAGACGATCATCCCCGCGACCGCGACGGCGAAGATCAGCTTCCGGCTGGTGCCGGACCAGCACCCGGCGAAGGTGAAGGACCAGCTGGAGGAGTTCGTCGCGAAGCACACGCCGGCGGGCATCCGGGCGGAGGTCAGCTTCCGGGGCGAGGGCGTGCCGCCG
The DNA here is from genome assembly GCF_011067745.1 of Lentzea alba. Lineage (GTDB taxonomy): Bacteria > Actinomycetota > Actinomycetes > Mycobacteriales > Pseudonocardiaceae > Lentzea > Lentzea alba. Next base: position 80,231 of record NZ_JAAMPJ010000020.1, on the reverse strand, counting down.
TACGCGATCAGCCCGGACGACCCGGCCAACGCGACGGTCAAGGAGGCGCTGGAGCTCGCGTTCGACCAGCCGGTCAGGTTCGCGCGGGCCGGCGGATCGGGGCCCGCGGCGGTCTTGCAGGCGTGGCTCGGGGTGCCCCTCGTGTACCTCGGCGCGACCTTGCCGGATGATCGCGTGCACGCGCCGAACGAGCGCGTTGTGGTGCCGTTGCTCCTCAAAGGCGCGGAGGCGGCTGCTCACCTGTGGCGGATGTTGCCCGAGAGGTTGACCCGATGAGCCTGTCTGACGAGGCGTCGCATTCGCTCGTCGGCGTGATCAGGATGCCTGACCAGGCGCAAAGCCCTGGCCGCGCGATCCTCAAACGCGTCGTCGGTGCGATGGGCGCGCTGTTGCTCGCGGTGCTGATCGTCTACCTGGACCGCGACGGCTACCGCGACGTCAACGAGGACGGCGTCTCGCTGCTCGATTCCTTCTACTACGCGACGGTGTCTCTCTCGACGACCGGCTACGGCGACATCACGCCCGCGTCGTCGTCGGCGCGGCTGGTCAACGTTCTGGTCATCACGCCGTTGCGGGTCCTGTTCCTGATCGTGCTGGTCGGCACGACACTCGAAGTTCTCACCGAGCGCTCCCGGCAGGCGTTGCGCATTCAGAAGTGGAGGCGGATCGTGCGGGACCACGTTGTGGTCGTCGGCTACGGCACGAAGGGACGGTCGGCGGTCGCAGCGCTGCTCGGTGACGGTGTGGAGCCCGGCTCGATCGTCGTCGTGGACACCGTGCAGGAGTCGCTCGACGCCGCGTCTGCCATCGGGCTCGTGACCGTGCATGGTTCCGGTACGCGCAACGACGTGCTGAGGGTCGCCGGTGCGGCCCGAGCGCGCGCGATCGTCGTTGCCCCGAACCGGGACGACACGGCGGTGCTGGTGACGTTGACCGCCCGCGAGCTCGCGCCCAAGGCGCAGATCGTGGCGTCGGTGCGAGAGCGGGAGAACGAGCACCTGCTGAAGCAGTCCGGTGCCGACTCGGTGGTCGTGTCGTCGGAGACCGCCGGCCGGCTTCTGGGCATGGCCACGGCGACGCCGTCGGTGGTGGCGATGGTGGAGGACCTGCTCACGCCCGACGCGGGGCTCGCGATCGCGGAGCGGGACGTCGAGAAGAGCGAGATCGGCGGGTCGCCGCGGCACCTGCCCGACATCGTGCTGGGCGTGGTGCGGGGCAAGACCCTCTACCGGGTGGACGCTCCCGAGGCGGACGCGATCGAGCCGGGGGACCGGCTGCTGTACGTCAAGAAGGTGACTCCTCCCGGCGAGGAGTAGACAGCACGCCGACATCCTGCCTCGGCGTCGCCGAGGCAGGATGTTCGACTCATCAGCGGATCAGGATGGGGCCAACTGGGCCCAGGCCTGGTCCGGGTAGCCGGCGCACTCGGTTTGCACCAACTGGGCGTTGTCGTTGTTCCCGCGGACGAGCAGGCACTTGCCGCTGTTGACGTTTCGCAGCCAGAAGTAAACGGCGGGCGTATAAGGGATGATCTCCCAGTACTGGTCGGCGTAGTCCAGGCACGTGAACTGGACTACGGGTGCCTCGTTCGCAGAACCTCGGACGAGCAGGCACTTGCCGCTGTTCATGTTGTAGATCTGGAACTTTCCCCCGCCCTTGGCGGCGAGGTTCCACCTCTGGTCTTGGTAGGCCAGGCACGTGTACTGGACGATGGGCGTGTTGTCGGCCCCGCCCCGGGCCAGAGCGCACTTGGTGCTGTTCCAGTTCACGAGCCGGAAGCCGAGGTCGATCTCCACGTCCGTCTGCGTTGGTTCCGCGCTCGCGGGCTGAAAGACGCCGGCCAAGGCGAGTGCTACTCCGAAAAATGCGGTCGCGATTCGAATTCTTGCGCGCTTCACAAAGCCCCCAGGCTGAAAAGTGAACACTGGGAACCACGGTATTGCGGAGTTCGGAAGAGCGGAATAGACCGAACGGAGCTAAGAAACCCGCTCCTGCCGCGGAGTGGGCAGCACCGCCGGCGCTCGCAGAGGCGCATAGCGGAAGAGGAATGCGTAGAAGCCGCCCGCCAGGGCTGCCATGCACAGCAGCAACGCGGTGAGACGGCGCCCGACCGGCAGTCCGGAGGGGACCGAGGAGGCGGAGGAGACCATGTCGTTGCCGGTCGTGACGATCTCGACGGTCTCGCCCTTGCTGTGGCCGCAGCCGTCCAGCTTGGCCTGTTTCTTCTGACCGCCGGCGTCCCATTCGACGGTGTCCATGCCCTGGCCGCACGCGCCGGTCTCGACGACGGTCGCGGCCACGGGTCTGGGGGGTTCCTCGGCGCCGAGCACCTTGGCGGGCACCAAGAGCGCGACCGCGACCCCGATCCCGACCAGTCCTACGACCAGCAGGATGAACACCCATCTGTCCGGGCTTCGCGGAACCGCCACACTGCGATGTTCGCAGACGCGGCGGTCCGCGTGGAGCCCAGGTTTATTTCGGCAGCTGGCGCAGCTGCTCGACCTTGATGGTCTTGCCGTCGGACACGGTCCCGGTCACGGTGACGAGGTCGCCGTTCTTCGGCTTCTCGCTCACGGCCGACAGGTCGAGAGGCGTCTGCAGGCCGTCCACCTGCACCAACGTGGCGTTGTTGCCGTTGACGTCCTTGATCGTGCCGCGCTCGTTGGCCTTGGCCAGGGCCACGTTGAGCGCCTTGCCGTCCTTCACCCGCACGGTCACGCGCTGGTCGGCCTTGAGCCCGGCGAGGTCGCCGCCGCGCAGCTTCGTGGAGCCGTCCGTGGTCAACGACACGTCGCTGCCGTCGTCCTTGGTGATGGTGAGCTTGCCGGTCTCGACCGACTTCACGCGTCCGACGACGAGCGTGCTGTCCTTCAGTTTCGCCTTGTCCGGGCGGCCCGGCTTGCCAGGACCGCCGGGGTGACGTTCCGCGAACGCCGCGTTCGGCGCGCTGTCGTGGCCTTCGGCCGCTGTCGCGACCGCGATGCCGCCGACGGTGAGCCCGACGGCCGCGACGATGGCGCCGGCCCACGCTGATTTCTTCGACATGGGGCACAGCGTGCGCGCGCAATCTGAGCGTGAGCTGAAGGCGAGTCGCCCGAAGTCCGGATGATCAGCAGAATGGTGAGGTGTCCGCCAGGGTGTTGGTGATCGAGGACGCCGAGGCGATCGGCGCCGCGGTGTCGTCCGCGTTGCGCGAGTCCGGGTACGAGGTGCAGCACCGGCTGGACGGGCGCCAGCTGGAGGCCGACCTGGGGCGGTTCCGCCCCGACCTGGTCGTGCTCGACGTGATGCTGCCCGGCCGCGACGGTTTCCAGCTCCTCGAGGTGATCCGTCGTGCGTCCGGCGCCGGGGTGGTCATGCTGACCGCGCGCGACGGCGTGCCGGACCGGTTGCGCGGGCTGTCCGGCGGTGCCGACGACTACGTGGGCAAGCCGTTCGTGCTGGCCGAGCTGGTGGCGCGGGTGTCCGCCGTGTTGCGACGCCTCGGCCGGACGCCCTCGACGGTGCAGGTCGGTGACCTGGTGGTGGACGCCGATGCGGGCGTGGTGATGCGCGCTGATCAGACGATCGAGCTGACCGCGACCGAGCTGCGGCTGCTGGTGTACCTGGCGGCTCAGCGTGGGCGGGTGGTGTCGAAGACGCAGATCTTGACCGCCGTGTGGGGTTACGAGGACTACGACCCGAACCTCGTCGAGGTCCACATTTCCGCCGTGCGACGCAAGTTGGAGGAGCACGGACCACGGCTCGTGCACACCGTGCGAGGCCTTGGGTACGTGCTGCGGGCCGACGAATGAGTTTGAAGACGGTGTCCCTGAGGCGCCGGGTCGCGGTGTCGGTGCTGTTGGTGCTGTTCCTGGTGCTGGTGGCGTTGGTGATCGCGGTGGACCGGACGTTCGAGGGGCAGTCCAACAAGGACGTCGACCTCGTGCTGCGCGACGCCGAGTCGCGCGCGGCCACGATGATGCTGCGCGGGTCGCAGCCGCGGGAGGTCGTGCGGCAGCTGACCAAGCGGAACGTGCACGTCACGGTGGAGTTGCCGAACGGGACCCGGTTCGGGGAGGCGCCTGACGAGGGGTTGTTCCAGCGCAAGAACCAGGTGATTCGCGGGGCGAAGTTCACGTTCTACGCGGACACCGAGGCCATTTCGCAGGCCCAGGGGCGGTTGCGGAAGCTGCTGATCATGCTGGGGATCGGCGCCATCGTGATCACCGGGGTGTTGATGATCTGGGTGGTTCGGCGGGCGTTGGCGCCGTTGGACGCCATGACTTCGTTGGCTCAGGCGATTGCGGCTGGGCATCGGGGTGGGCGGTTGAATCCCTCGCGCACCGATACCGAGTTGGGGCGTACCGCGGCGGCCTTTGACGGGATGTTGGACTCGTTGGAGGGGTCGGAGCAGCGGACTCGCCGTTTTGTGGCGGATGCCGCGCACGAGTTGCGGACGCCGATCACTGGGGTGCAGGCGGTGGCCGAGGCTTTGGTGCAGGCTCCTGTTGACTCGCCTGATCGGGATCAGATGTCGTTCCTGCTGGTGCGGGAGGCTCGGCGGGCTGGGCGGTTGGTGGACGACCTGTTGGCGCTCGCTCAGTTGGACGCCGGGTATGAGATGCAGCGGGAGTCGGTGGACTTGCTCGGGCTGGCTGAGGCTGAGGTGGCCCGGACTCGGTTCGTGGCGCCGGACTTCGACATCGCTGCCGATGGGGTTTCGGTGACCGTTCTTGGCGACGGGCAACGGCTTGCGCAGGTGCTGGCGAATCTTGTGGACAACGCTCGGCAGGCGACTGGGCCGGGTGGTCGTGTGCGGATTCGGGTGGATCTGACCGGGTTCACCGTGTCTGACGACGGGCCTGGGGTGCCTGAGTCCGAGCGGGAGCGGATCTTTGATCGGTTGGTTCGGCTGGATGATGCTCGGGATCGGCGGTCTGGGGGGTCTGGGTTGGGGCTCGCCATTGCTCGGGGGGTCGTTCGGGCTCACGGTGGGGAACTGACTTGTGAGCCTTCTGAGGGTGGAGCGGTTTTTCGGGTTGTGTTGCCTGAGGCGCCGGTTTCGTAGGGTTCCCCGGTTGCGTAGTGGGTCAGGTTGCGTTGGCGGGTTCCTGTTGCGTGCTTCCACCTGGGTGGACTCCGTCCCCCAGACCCCAAGGGCCCGGCAAAGTCCCGTCAGGCCATCCGCCTGGCTGCCGATGGCGTCTGCAAGTACCACCACCCCAACATCAACAAGCACTTTGCTACCACCAACTGGTCTTGCCGATCCCGGCTCAGCCATGTTCGGTAGTCGCCGAACATGTTGGGTGTAGTTAGCGGCGATTTGATCAAGGGTTGGTGGTGAGCCTTTTCCAACTTGTTCGTGCTGGTCCGCGATGTTCCGTCACCAGCAGATGACGAGATGGTAGTAGAAAACCGCCGACGCAAGCGTTTGCTGATCACGCCAGCTACTACCAACTTCCCTCACCAACACCATGAGAGCGCAACCAGCCCGACACTCACGTTCCGACAGCAGGACCAGCTGAAACAGGATGGAAAAGGCTCAGTACTTGCAGGCGCCCCGCCAGCAGAAACGACTTTGCCGGGGCCCTGCCCCAGACCCCCCGACAACCGATCAAAGACCGGCCAGCGCCGCACGCGGGTTGATGGCACGCCCGTTGCTTTTGGCGGCTGCGCGTTGCGTAGTTTGGTTGCGTTGGTGGGCTTGCGTAGTGCGGGGGTTTTTCGGCCCGGCTTCGCCTTCGCCGTTGGCTATGCGACTTGTTGAGGGGTTGCCGAGAAGGTATTGCAGGCTGTTGTCGAGTTTGCCTTGAAGCCTGCTGTTGCCCATTGCGCTTGGTTGGTGGCTGAGCCGTGCGCGTTGTTTTCTGGCTCTTCCTCGATGGCGTACTGGAAGTCGTCCTGCGCTTGGCGGGCCAGGCTGGTGGGGACCGAGCCTCTGCCTGCTGCGCTGGCCAGGAACATGCCCGCGAAGCAGTTTGCCTGGAGTTCGATTCGGCGCGACATTTCCAGGCCCGCTGGGGTCTTTTCGCCTGCGTCGGTGATTTTCAGGTCGGCGGCGCGCAGCAGGCCGGTCAGGGCTTGTACGTGGTGGCCGTACTCGTGGGAGAGGGTGGCCAGGTGGGTTGCTGGGGCGTCGCCGCCGCCGTTGTCGCGCAGGCGGGCGGTGGGCATGTAGATGGTTCTGTTGCGGCCGCAGTAGTAGGCGACGGCGTGGTCGCTTTCCGGGGCGGCGCCGCACGGGCCGTCTTTCAGTTCTGGGGAGGCGTCCAGCGACGGCTTTTCGAAGGGCAGGTTCGTTGCCGTGAGGAGGGGGCCCCAGGCTGCGTCCAGGCAGTCGACGCCTGCCGCGTAGTAGGCGGCCAGTTGTTGGTCGGAGACGCCGAAGGGCGGTAGGGCGCAGGTGTTCTGGGCCAGGGAGGCCGGCTTTACCAGGAACGGGTGGTCTGCCAGGCGGTAGACGGCTCGGGGGCGGATCGGGGTGGTCGGCTCCGTTGACGGGGGCGTGGCCGGGCGGGAGCCTGCCAAGGGGTGGCCGGTCACCAGTCTGGGGCGGCTCAGTTGACCGATTCCGAGGACGAACGCGACCACCAGCACGAACACTCCCGCTAGCAGCACCGGGTTGTTCTTGGCTGGTTGGGTCACGTTCGCCCCTTTCTAGGAGACGGTGCCGGCGTCGGCTGCCCAGGTGTTGCAGGCCGATGCCTGGTTCGTCTTGTAGCCCTGGTTCACCCAGTTCGCGTTGTTCTGCGGTGAGCCGTGGTCCTTGGTCGGGTAGATGTCGTAGTCGCCTCGGTTGCCTGCGTCGGACAGGGCGACCCTGATGACGTCGATGGGGATCGCTCCGTGCGACAACGGGGCTAGTGACATCCCGCCGAAGCAGGTTGCCTGTAGCTCCATCCGGCGGTTCAGGTCGAGGCCCTTCGGAGTATCCCACCCTCCCGCGTCGTACTGCGCGCGGTCCGAGGCTTTCAGCATTCCGGTGAGCCACTGGATGTGGTGGCCGTACTCGTGGGCCAGCTGGCCCAGGTACTTGCCGGGGTGGTTCGGGTTGTTCGGGTTGCGTTCGGCGGCGTAGGCGTTCGCCGTCCAGTAGATGCCGCCCTGGCAGTAGCGCGCGGTCTGGTCCGGGCGGACGGTGCCGCACGGGTATTGGGCGGTTTCGGTGATGACGTGCAGCTCAACGGGCTGGTACGGGAGGTTCGCGGCCTGCAGGGCGGGCTTCCACATGCTCTCGATGCACGGGAGTGCCGCTCGCAGGAAGGCGTCCTGGCCTGCCGGGGAGTAGTCCATGGCGGGGAGCGGGCAGGCCGCGATCGTGTTCGCGCCGAAGTTCGCCTTCAGGAACGGGTGGTCCGCCAGCGCGTAGACGGCCTTCCCGCCTGCCTGGGTCTGGCCGGTGGAGGGGGACTTGGACGACGGCGGGCGCGACGGCGGGCCGGCTGTTGTCGTCGTGGTCGGCTCGTCCGTGGTGGTGGGCGCGGTGAACGTGGGGCTTTGGGGCGTGTAGTTCGAGTAGCCCGTGTCGTTCACCTTGTTGTTCAAGGTGGCCGCGAAGACGCCGACCGCGCCCAGACCGAGGACCACGACGCCGCCCAGGACCAGCGCCAGGATGGGGCCGTTGCTCTTCTTGCGCGGCTGCATCGGCGGGTACGGGCCGTAACCGGGCTGGTAGCCGCCGCCGGGTGGGGCGCCCCACGTCGGTTGCGGTGGCGGCATGACCGGGCCCGGAGGTGGCGGGCCGTACTGCTGGTACTGGCCGGGCGGTGGGCCGTAGGTCGGCGGTGGGCCCTGGGGCATGCCGTGGGGAGGGGGCGGTGAGCCTGGTGCCGGACGCTGCCCGAGCGGTGCGGGCATGGGCGGCGGGCCTACCGGGCGTGGTGGCGGCCAATTGCCCGGCGGCGGTGGTTGCGTCATCGCCTGAGGTCCCCCCATTGGTGAGCCTGGGTCGGGTACGAGCATATGCGGAGCGAGATCACGTGTCCCCCGACCGGGCTAATGCGTCCCGTCCGCGTTCTTGAGACGCGCGGGCATGGGGATCGGTTCACGAGACGTCGCCGGCGCTTGCCGCCCAGGTGTTGCAGGCCTTGATGTCGTTCTGCTTGTGGCCGTGCATCACCCAGCGCTCGTTGTTCGGCGCGCTGCCGTGGTCCGGCCTGCGGTCGTAGTCGCCGCGCTGGCCCGCGTCCGACAGACCGGTGTTCACGACATCCATCGGCACGACGTTCTTGTGCGAGAACGGCGCCAGCGTCATGCCGCCGATGCAGGTGGCCTGCAGCTCCAGCCTGCGGTTGAGCTCGAGACCCTTGGGCGTGTCGAAGCCGCCGACGTCGTACTGGGCCTGGTCCGCGGCGCGCATCAGGCCGGTCAGCCACTGGACGTGGTGGCCGTACTCGTGGCTGAGCTGGCCGAGGTACACGCCGGGGTGACGGACCGTCGAGCCGCCCTCGTTCGAGTAGAAGTTACCGGGCCAGTAGATGACTCCCCGGCAGAACATCGCGGTCGAGTTGGCCTGGCGCGAACCGCACGGCGTCTGCGTGGTGCCGGTGAACACCTGCAGTTCGACCGGCTGGTACGGCAGGTTCGCCGCCTTCAACGCCGGCTGCCACGCCTTCTCGATGCACGGCAGCGCGGCCGAGAGGAACCGCTCCTCGCCCGCCGGGTTGTACTCCATCTTCGGCAACGGGCACGCGCCGAAGTCGTTCGCGCCGACGCCGGTGCTGAAGATCGGGTGGTCGGCGAGCTTGTAGACGGCCTTCGGGCCCACCGGGGTCGGCTGCGTGCTCGACGTCCGGGTCGACGACGTGCGCGTGGACGTCGTCGTGGTGGTCGTTGTCGTCGTAGTTGTGTAGGTGCCGGTCGGGCTGTACGTCGTGTAGTTCGAGTAGCCCGTGTCCTTCACCTTGTTGTTGAACGTCGCCGCGAACACACCGACGGCACCTAACCCGATGATCACCACGCCACCCAGCACTAGCGCCAGAATCGGGCCGTTGCTGCTCTTCCGGCGCGGCGGCAGCACCGGGTACGGCGCGAAACCGGGCTGTGGCTGGTAACCCCAAGTCGGTTGGGGCGGCGGCATCACCGGACGCGGCGGCGGCAGCGGTGCGTAGCGGGGTGGCGGCAGCGGCGGGCGCATCTGCGGCGGGGGCACCATCGGCGGACGCTGGCCGGGTGGAGGTCCCTGAACTGGGCGGGGAGGCATCGGCGGCCCGTACGGAGGTGGTGCGGGCACGGGCGGTGGGCCGACCGGGCGTGGCGGTGGCCAGCCCGGATGCGGTGGTTGCGTCATCGCCGAAGATCCCCCAGATGGCGTCTGTACGAAAGTCCGCCGGAGCATATGAGGACTCCGCTATTGTCCGCAGCCGTGTTGAAGAACTGGGGAGTGGCGATCTTCGCCGCGGCCGCGCTGACGTCCACGACGGCTGCTGGCGCGCTCGCGCAGCCGCTTCCCGGCACTGTCAGCACCGAGGTCCGGATGAAGCTGGAGCGCGACGCCAAGCTCACCGTCACCGAGACCGTGACCGTGCCGGACGGCAAGACGGTCAAGCGGACCGTCCCCTTGCGACTCGCCGTCGGCAACGATCTCGAGCGCCAGTACCAGGTCACCGACGCCAAGGTCGACGGCAGCGGCAGCGTCGAAGCGGTCGGTGAGAAGTTCTCCGTCGTGTTCAAGGGCGGCAGGACCACGCTGACCTACACCGTCGTCGGCGCGGTCGCCCCCGTCGGTGACGCGCTGGAGGTCCGCTGGCAGGTCGCCGGTGGCTGGGACACCGAGCTCGACAAGGTCGCCGTCTCGTTCTCCGCCCCCGACTCACCCACATCGGTGAACTGTCTCGCGGGCCCCGTCGGTTCGTCGCAGCCGTGCACCAGCGCGGACCTCGCGGACGGCAAAGGCGTGCGGGCGCAGGAGATCAAGCTCGCCGCGGGCGAACGCGTCGACCTCGCGATCGGACTGTCCGCCGGTGTCGTGCCGCCGAACGCGGTCGTGGTCGAGGAGTCCGGCCTGGCGGCCGCGTTCGCGCTGACGCCGGTGAGCGGCATCGCGCTCGGCGGGCTGCTGGTGTTGCTGCTGGGCGGTGTCGCGCTGCTCTGGTACCTGCGCGGCCGGGACGCCGCGGCGCTCGCGAGCGAGGTCGGCGCGGTCTCCGTGCTGGTGCGCGACCAGAGCGGCCGGGTCGCGTTCGCGTCGCCCGACGGCGTGCTGCCCGGCCAGGTCGGCACCGTCGTCGACGAGCACGTGGACGTCGTCGACGTGACGGCCACGGTGATCGACCTCGCGGTCCGCAACTACGTCTGGATCGCCGAGACCGAGGGCCACGACTGGCAGATCGTGCGCCGCAACCCGGCCGATGCCTCGTTGTCCGGCTACGAGAAGGCCGTCTACACGGCACTGCTGCCCGACGGCGTGGACGCGGTGACCGTGTCCGAGCTGCGTGGCCGGGGGATCGATCTCGCGCGGGTCCGCGACGAGCTGTACGCCGACGTCGTGGAGAAGCGCTGGTTCGTGCGCCGCCCGGACGCCGAGCGCAGCCTGTTCTGGTGGGTGGGCATCGTGATCGCGGTGCTGGGCGTGGTCGCCACGGTCGTGCTGGCGCTGACGATCGGCAACGCGCTGTTCGGGCTCGCCGTCGCGGTCGGTGGTGTCGCGCTCACGTTCGGCGCGCGGTCGATGCCCGCCCGCACCAAGCGCGGCAGCGAGTTGCTGGAGCACGTGCGCGGTCTGCGCGGGTATCTCCACGGCGTGACGCCGGACGACGTCCCCGAGGGCGACCGCGAGCTCGTGTTCTCCCGTTCGCTGCCGTACGCCGTGGTGCTCGGCGAGACCGAGCGCTGGCTCGCGACGTTCGGTCAGCAGGACCTCTACTGGTACGGGAACGCGACCGATTTCCGGCGCAGCTTCCCCGCGTTCCTGGGGGCGCTCGACGGCGTGCTCGCCCAGGCGGGCCACCTGCGATCGCTCCGGACGCCGAACCCGTAGGCTGGCGCACATGGCCTCACCCGAACTGCACAGGTTCACGTTGCCCAACGGCCTGCGGGTGGTGCTCGCCCCCGACGCCAGCGCACCGGTCGTCGGCGTCAGCGTGCACTACGACGTCGGCTTCCGCTCCGAGCCCGAGGGGCGCACCGGTTTCGCGCACCTCTTCGAACATCTGATGTTCCAGGGCAGCGAGAGCCTCGAGAAGCTGGCTCACTTCCGCCATGTGCAGTCGTCGGGCGGCACGTTCAACGGGTCCACGCACCCGGACTACACGGACTACTACCAGGTGCTGCCCTCGGCGGCGCTGGAGCGGGCGCTGTTCCTCGAGGCGGACCGCATGCGCGCCCCGAAGATCACCGAGGAGAACCTCCGCAACCAGATCGACGTGGTGAAGGAGGAGATCCGGCTCAACGTGCTGAACCGCCCGTACGGCGGGTTCCCCTGGATCCTGCTGCCGCCGGTGCTGTTCAAGACGTTCGCCAACGCGCACAACGGCTACGGCGACTTCGTCGACCTGGAGAGCGCCACGGTCGACGACTGCGCGGAGTTCTTCGACACCTACTACTCGCCGTCCAACGCGGTGCTGACGGTCGCGGGCGACCTCGACGTCGAGACCGCGAAGACGTTGGTGGAGAAGCACTTCGGCGACGTGCCCGCGCGGCCGAAGCCCGAGCGCCCGTCGTTCGCGGAGCCCGCCCCGCAGGGCGAGGTGCGGCAGGAGCACGGCGACGCGCTGGCCCCGCTGCCCGCGATCGCGATCGGCTACCGCGTGCCGGACCCGGTCACCGACATCGACGGCTACCTCGCGTACCTGGTGCTCGCCGGCGTGCTGGCGGACGGCGACGGGTCGCGCCTGCAGCAGCGTCTGGTGCACCGCGAGGGCATCGTGATCGACCTGAACGCCGGCTGCGGCCTGTTCGGGCCGCTGGAGGCCCGCGACCCCGACACGTTCAGCATCACCGCGATCCACGCCGCCGAGGTCCCGGCCGAGCAGGTCGTCGCGGCGATCGACGAGGAACTGCAGAAGCTCGCGCAGGAGCCGCCGTCGACCGAGGAGCTCGCGAAGGTCACCGCCCGCTGGGCGTCGACCATGCACAAGGAGCACGACCGGCTCACGAACCGCACGCTGGGCCTCGGCTCCGCGGAGCTGCTGTTCGGCCGCGCCGAGCTGATCTACGAACTGCCCGAGCGGATCGCGTCGGTGACCGTGGACGAGGTGTCCGCCGCGGCCAAGGCGCTGCGTCCCGACGCCCGCGCCCTTCTTCTCGTCAAGCCCACCGGAGGAGCCCAGTGACCGCGTCTGTTTCGGCGGCCAAGACCCACCGTTCCGCCGAGGAGATCGGGCGTACCGCTACCGGCCCGCGCCCGTTGCCGGAGCTGGGCGAGCAGAAGGCGGCCGCCGATCTGTCCACTGTGGACACGGTGCTGCCGAACGGCCTGCGCGTCATCGCCGTGCGCCGCGCCACCGTGCCGATGGTCGAGCTGCGGCTGCGCGTGCCGTTCGCCGACCCGGCCGCGTCGAGCGTCGGTTCGGCGCACGCGGCGCAGGCGGAGATCCTCGCGAACACCGTGCTGACCGGCACCGCGTCGCGGTCCCGCGTGGAGATCGACACCGAGCTGGCGCTGGTCGGCGGCGAGCTCGACTCCGTGGTCGACCCGGAGCGCCTGAGCTTCACCGGCAACGCCCTGGCCAGCGGCCTCGGCACCGTGCTGGACGTGCTGCGCGACGTGCTGACGTCCGCGTCGTACCCGGCCGACGAGGTGGAGCGCGAGCGGGCTCGCCTGGTCGAGCGCATCACGATCGCCCGGTCGCAGCCGAGCGTCATCGCGCGTGAGGCGTTGCAGAAGGTCCTGTACGGCGACCACCCGTACGCCAAGGAGATGCCGGACGCCGACGAGGTCGCCGAGGTCTCCCGCGAAGACGTGGTCGCGTTGCACCGCAAGGCGTTGCTGCCGCGCGGCTCGGTCTTCGTGGTCGTCGGCGACGTCGACCCGGCCGAGGCCGTCGCGCAGATCGGCGAGGCGCTGGCCGAGTGGCAGGGCGAGGGCGAGGCCGTCCAGCTGCCGCCGCTGCCGCCCGTGACCGGTGGCGACGTGCTGCTGGTGCACCGCGCCGGTGCCGTGCAGTCGCAGATCCGCCTTGCCGCACAGGCGATTCCGCGCACCGACGAGCGCTACCCGGCGCTGCAGCTCGCGAACCTGGTCTACGGCGGGTTCTTCTCGTCGCGACTGGTCGAGAACATCCGCGAGGACAAGGGCTACACCTACAGCGCGCGCTCGCACCCCGAGTTCACCGTGCACGGTGCCACGCTGCTGGTCGACGCGGACACGGCTTCGGACGTGACGGCGGCGGCGCTGCTGGAGACCCGCTACGAGCTGGCGCGCCTCGGCATGGTCCCGCCGTCGGAGTCCGAAGTGGACGTCGCCCGCAGCTATGCGATCGGCACGCTGCTCACCACCACGTCCTCGCAGTCCGGTCTCGCGTCGTTCGTCGTGAACCTCGTCGCGCTCGGCCTGGGCATCGACTGGCTGGTGGCGCACCCGCAGCGGCTGCAGGCGGTCACGCCCGAGCAGGTCGCCGCGGCGGCGCTGGAGTTCTTCGCGCCGGGCAACTTCACCGGCGTGCTGGTCGGTGACGCCGAGCAGCTGAAGGCGAAGCTGTCCGCGTTGGGCGGGGTTGCGTTCCAGTGACCTTCGACCTGGTCGGCCTTCCCGCGCTGTCGCGGTCCGCGATCGACCGGTGCGAGCCGTTGCGCGGCGACGAGGAGAAGCTCGCCGCGCTCTGGCCCAAGGCACGGATGATCGTGGTCGACACGCGGGGCCGCACGTTGGTCGCTGATCGCGGCACGCGGCTCGCTGACCGGCCCGCGACCGAGTTCGGCGACCAGCCACCGGTGAACGCCGTCCTGCTGGGTGAGCAGGACGGCGTGGCGTACTTCGCCGTGCTGATGCCCGCCGAGGCAGGCGAACAGGTGCCGGCCAGCCGCGCGTGGGGTCCGCCGGAGCTCACGGACGAGCCGCAGTGGCTCGACCTGCGGCAGGCCGGTGCGACGCTCGACGACATGTCGGCGGGGCTCTTCACGACCGCGGCGGCGTTGTTCCAGTGGCACCGGCTCGGGAAGTACTGCGCCAAGTGCGGTGCGCGGACCGTGCTGGAGAAGTCCGGCTGGATCAGCGTCTGCTCGGGCTGCGAGCGCGAGGAGTACCCGCGCACCGACGCGGCGGTGATCTGCCTGGTGCACGACGGCGCGGATCAGGTGCTGGTGGCCCGCGGTCCGGAGTGGCCGGAGGGCCGGTTCTCCGTGCTGGCCGGCTTCGTCGAGGCCGGCGAGTCGCTGGAGGCCTGCGTCGCGCGGGAGATCCTGGAAGAGGTCGGGATCTCCGTGCGGGACATCCGCTACCTCGGGTCCCAGCCGTGGCCGTTCCCCCGGTCGTTGATGATCGGGTTCGAGGCCGTTGCCGATCCGGCGGAACCGCTGCGGCTCGCCGAGGGTGAGATCGCCGAGGCCAAGTGGGTTTCCCGGGCCGACGTGCGCCGGGCGATCGAGGTGCCCGGCAGCGTTGACGGACTCGGGCTCGCCGGTGGCGCGTCGATCGCGTTCCGGATGCTGCAGAGCTGGAGCCAGTCCGCGTAGCTGTGCCAGCGGATCTCGGGGAGCTCCGCGTGCAGCGCCTCGAGATCCAGGTCCAGCCCGACGTCGGTGAAGTAGCGGAACATCGCCGCCAGGTCGGGCGAGTAGACCTCGGCCTGGGCGCGGGAGACCTCGACGAACTCGGTGTGCCGGAGAGCGGCCATCTCCGGGCCGGTGAGCTGGTCTCCCGCGATGTCCAGGCGGCGGTTGCGGAACCGTTCGGGCTGCTCGAACGCCAGCACGGCCACCGCGGCGATGTCTTCCGGTGCGATCAGGTGCAGTTTCAGGGTCGGCGGGATCGGCAGGGCCACCGGACCGTGGTGGCTCATGAAGGCCGCCGGGCCCAGCACGGTCCACTGTGGATGGTGGGCGGCCAGGTGCCGTTCGATCTCCGCCTTGGTGTCGAAATGCGGGATGCCGGTGGCGCGGTCGGCGTTGGTGGCGGACGTGAAGACGACGTGCGGGACGTGCCGTGCCGCGTCGATCGCCGCTTTGCCCTGAGCCACTTCGCCGGGGCCGCTCAGCGGGGTCATCAGGAACAGGCCGTCGACGCCCGCGAACGCCGTGCTGAGCGAGGCCGGGTCGTCGAAGTCGCCGTGGACGTCGTCGGGGTGCCGCGGGTTGCGGGTGACGCGGCGGACGTCGTGGCCGCGTTCGGACAGGAGCCGGGCGACGGCGCCGCCCTGGGTGCCGGTCGCGCCGGTGACTGCGATTTTCACGGTGTGTCGATCCTCGAGATGTAGCCGTCGGGACGGATGGTGGCGCTCTTGCCGTCGAGCGCGATGGTGGTGCCCTTGCCGTCTGCGAGATCCAGGCCCGGGACGAACGTGCCGGCCAGCGGGTGGTCGCAGTCCGTGTCGTAGCGGATGTCGGTGCCCTGGACCATGGCGGAGACGCGGCGCTTGACCTCTGGGAGGTCCAGCAGGTCGCTGAACAGCGCGTAGAGCTCCCGGGCCTGCGGATCGGGGCGGGTCAGGGCGACCTGGGCCATGGTGTTGCGCAGGACCCGTTCGGCCACCGGGTGGCGTTCGGCGGTGTAGGTGTCGATCAGGGCCGAGTCGCCGGTGGCCAGCTTCCAGCCGAGGTTCAGGGCGTCCTGGAGGCCCAGGTTGAGGCCCTGGCCGCCGAACGGTGAGTGCACGTGAGCGGCGTCGCCCGCCAGCAGGACGTTGCCGCGACGGTAGGTGGTGGCCTGGCGGGTGTTGTCGGTCCAGACGGTGGCGGTGTGCACGGCGGTGATGCGGACGTCGCGGCCGCTCACCCGGCGGAGGCTGGCTTCGAGGACTTCCCCGGTGACCTCACGCGTCGCGGGCGGGCCGTCGTACTCGATCATCATGATGCGGCCCTTGAGGGGACCGGAGGCGTAGACGCCGGTGGGGGTGTGGTTCCAGCCCCGGTCCAGGTCACCTTCGAGGTCGACGATCGCCTGGTAGCCGGTGAGGCTGGGACCGGTGCCGGGGAAGTCGATGCCGGCGAGCTTGCGGACGGTGCTGCGCCCGCCGTCGCAGCCGACGATCCACTCCGAGTCCAGGTCGAGGGTGGTCACGTCGACACCGCGGTGGATGGTCACGCCCAGTTCCCGGGCGCGCGACTCCAGGAGGCGTTCCAGGGCCTGCTGGCTCAGCATGACGAGGTCCTGACCGTCCAGTTTGAACAGTCCGGCGAAGTGGCCCGTGCTGCGGCGGTACCAGGAGAGGCGGGAGGTTTCGGCCTCGCTGGCGGCGGTGACGGCCGGCCCCAGGCCGCGCATGGCGAGCATGTCGTAGGTGCGGCCGCTGATCATGTGAGCCTTGATGGTGTCGGCCTGGGTGGTGAGGCGTTCGAGCACGGTGGTGCGGACGCCGTGGAGGGCGAGTTCGCAGGCGAGCAGCAGACCGACCGGGCCCGCGCCGACGACGGTGGCTTCAGAGGACGTTTTCATGCTCAACATTTGAGCGTGAAAACATCGCGCGGTCAAATCTGTTTTAGGATGGGATGGTGACGGAGCCGATCTACTCGTGGCTGTACGTGCAGCAGGGCGTGGACGCCGTGAAGGCCGCTATGGGGCAGCGGATGGAGGCGGAGGCCGGGTGCTCGCTGCTGGAGCACGTGGCGCTCTACCAGCTGCACCACAACGGTGGGCGGCTGCAGATGTCGGAGCTCGTCGAGCTGCTGGACGTGAGTCCGTCCGGGGTCACGCGGCTGATCGAACGACTGGTCAAGCGGGGGTGGGTGGTTCGCGAGCAACCGGCCGACAACCGGCGGCTCGTCTACGCGGTGCTGACGGACGAGGGCGAAGAGGCGTGCGTCGGGACCACCGCGCGGGTGTACCGGGCGTCGCTGGCCGAGGAGTTCACCGAGCTGTTGAACGACCGCGACCTCGCCGACCTGCGGCGGATCGGGCGCAAGTTGATGGAGGGGCACGGCCGGTGGGACGTGAAGCGGTTCGCGCCCTCGGAGCCGTCAGAGCAGTGACGGCAGGACGTGCTCCTCGGTGACCATCAGGCCCGTGGTGGCCATGGTCTCGGCCAGATCGGGGTCCCAGCTCGCGGTCTCCGGGCGGGCGTTGAGGGTCGGGAGTTCCACGCCGCGCGCGATCAGCGTGGCCACGGCCTCGCGGTAGTCGGCCGCTGACATGCGCCACGCCGTGCCGCCGGTCCAGGCGAGGACGTCGTTGGTGGTGCGAATGCCGTCGGGCGTGAAGTCGTTGTGGCAACGGACGGTCTTGCCGTCGAGGTGGTGCTTGGCCTGGGGCGTGAGTCCGTTCGGGAGCACCATCAACGGACCGGGCACGCCGGACTCGAGCAGGCGCGGGCTGCGGACGACGGTGATCTCCGCGGCTTCGAGGGTGTCGTTCAGCGTCAGGTAGCCCTGGGACGTCAGCACCGGGTTGCGGTAGGCGTCGGGCAACACGCCACTGCGCTCCCAGTCGGTGCCGGCCAGCGCCAGCGCCCTGCCGACGATCCGGGCGAGCGGTCGGCCGTCGTCGAGATCGTTGCCCGCCAACGCGAAGCGGGTCGTCCAGCGGCGGGGTTCGGGATTCAGGCGAGCCAGGATCTGCGCGGCCTGGTTCGCGATCATCGGCAGCGCGGGCTGCGGGATCTTGCCGTACCGGCGGACGTGCTCGATCCACTCGGCGGCCCAGGGGGCCTGCAACAGACCATGCTCGCGCAACGCGAATTTCACCACGGCGTCCGCGGTCGGTGCTTCTTCCGAAGAGGACATGCCGACCGGCCTGCCGTGCACGGATTCCAGCACCTCGGGCAACGTGCTGCCGTGCGCACGGAGGTGTTCGTCCAGGCGCGCCAACGAGATCTGGCGGCGAGCCGGGTGTGCCACCGGCTTGCGCAGCAGTTCGCCGAGAGCGGCCGCGGTGCCCGCGTCCTCGACGCGGAAGCTGAACGCCGACCGGCCGCCGCCCTCCAGCGTCTCGCGCGCGAGGCGCCAGAACTCGGCCAGTTCGGGGCGGTCGTACTCGATCACGTCCCCAACTTAGGCCTTGACAGTTCGCGGCGGTGAGCGGACCGTACCTAACCATGAGCGTTCTGCCTAATCGTGATAGGCAAGCCGAACGGCGTGAGGCAACCCGTCGGGAGATCGTCGACGCCGCGTGGGAGATCGCGCGCCGCGACGGGCTGGCCGCGGTCACGTTGCGCGAGGTCGCGGCCATGATCGGGATGCGCTCACCGTCGCTGTACTCGCACTTCGACTCGAAGAACGCGATCTACGACGCGATGTTCGGCCAGGCCTGGACCGTCTTCCTGGCCGAAGCCGAAGCGAGCTTCGACCACCTGCCGGAAGCGCCGCGCGAGGCGCTGCTGTCGATCGCGAGCCACTTCTTCGACTTCTCGATCGCCGACCTCGCCCGCTACCAGCTGATGAACCAGCGCTCCATCCCCGGCTTCGTGCCGTCCGAGGCCGCCTACGCCCCGTCGGTCGAGGTCATGAGCCTGCTGCAGCGCACCTTCCACCGCCTCGGCATCACCGACAGCGCCGACCTCGACCTCTTCCTCGCGCTGGGAGGCGGGCTGCTGGACCGGCAGTTCGCCAACGACCCCGGCGGCGACCGCTGGGTCCGTCAGCTGCCCCGCGTGATCGACATGTTCGCCGACGAACTCGACCTTCCCGGACCTCCCCTGAGGAGTAGAAGATGACCACCGCACTCGATTCGAGACCGCGCGCGTCCGCGCTCGACCGCGACACCGCCATGCGTCTGGCGAAGACCGAGTACGAGCGCTTCCTCGCCCTGCTCGAAGGTCTCGCGCCCGAGGACTGGGCCACACCCACCGGCTGCCCGGGGTGGGACGTGCGGGCGATGGCCGCGCACCTGCTCGGCATGGCCGAGATGTCCGCGTCGATGCGGGAGAGCATGCGCCAGGTCAAGCTCGCCCAGTCCCGTGACGGCGTGTTCATCGACGAGCTGACCGCCCTGCAGGTCGGCGAACGGGCCACGATGACGCCCGCCCAGATCGTCGCCCGCTACGCCGAGGTGAGCCCGCGAGCGGCCAAGGCACGGCGGCGCACCCCGTGGTTCGTGCGCGGCCGGAAGATGCCGGGCACGCAGTCGGTCAACGGCCGGGACGAGGCGTGGACGCTCGGGTTCCTGTCCGACGTGATCATGACCCGCGACCCGTGGATGCACCGCGTCGACATCTCGCGCGCCACCGGCGCTCCGCTGGTGCTCACCGCCGACCACGACGGCGTGCTCGTCGACGACGTGGTCCGCGAGTGGGCCGCGCGGCACGGCCGGCCGTTCACGTTGCGCCTGACCGGACCCGCCGGTGGGACCTGGGGCGAGGGCGGTCCGGAACTGGAGTTCGACGCGGTCGAGTTCTGCCGCGCGCTCTCCGGTCGCGGGACCGCCCCGCTGGACACCGAAGTTCCGTTCTAGGGATCGACCCGGTCGAGCACCGCGCCGTCCCACGTCGTCTGCGTGCACGCGACACCACGGCCGTTCTTCGGTCGCAGCACGTCGAAGATGTGCATGCGCGGGATCTTGTCGGACACGCCCCAGCCGCTCGGCCAGGTGATCACCCAGTCCATGTCGAGGTCGACCAGCAGGCCCAGCATGCGCGCGATGGTCGGGTCGTCGAGCCGTTCGAAGGCCTCGTCGAGCAGGACCAGGCGCAGCGGGTCGAACTCGTCGCTCACCGCGTCGTAGAAGCTCGCGGCGGCGGCGAACAGCGTCACGTAGGAGATCAGGCGGGTCTCACCGGACGAGAGCTGGCGCAGTCGCCGTTCGCGCGGGTTGCCGTCCGGGCCGGTGTCGGCGACGGTGACCGTGAACTGGTGCCACGTCCGGTAGTCGAGGGCGCGCGACAGGATCTCGGCGTAGCCGCCGGAGTGCGTGTCGCGCTCGTTCTCGATCCGTTCGGTGAAGACGCGGCGCAGCGTGGCGTCCTGCTCGGCCGTGCGTTCGCCGAACGGCAGGCGCACCAGCGCAAGCGCTTGCCTGGTCTGGTCGTCGAGGGCGCTGGACGACTTCCAGGCCAGCTTGACGTGCACGCCCTGGCTGGACCGGGCCTGGCCGAGCACCTCGTTCATGCGCTTGGTGAGGTCCTCGGCGACGGTGATCTGGCCGCGCAGCCACTCGGCGAGGTCGCGGATCAGGTAGTCGGCGAAGATGCCCTGGTACTGCTCGTCGAGGAACCCGCGCTGCTCGGCCAGCTTCGTGGTGACCTGGCGGGCGGCGACGGCGACGGGTTTCGCGCCCTCCTCGCCGGTCACCGTCACGGTCAGCAGGCCCGCGTGCTGCTCGGCGGCGATGTCGTGGCTGCCGGCGAGCGAGGTCTGCAACGCCTGCAGCTTGGCGATCACGGTGGCCTCGGTGCCGCCGCGGCGGTCCGGGGTGTCGGCGATGGCCTGGCGGACGGCGGCTTCGAGGGCGGCGCCGGTGGGCGGTGCGTCGCCGCCGGGCTGGTCGCTCACGCCGAGGTCCGGGCACGCGGCCGCGACCAGCCCCGGCGCGCGGACCGTCGCCGAGAAGTTGGCCCTGGCCCGTTCCATGGCTTCTGCGGCGTCGGCGACCTGCGTGGAGTTGGTCTCCAGCAACGCTTCCAGCTTCGCCGCCTGCTCGCGCGCGGTCGTGATGCTCTCGCGCACGCCCTTGAGGTCCTCGCGCATCCTCTTGCGCGACTTCTCCAGCTGCGTGAGCTGTTCGCTGATCTCCTTGGCCTCGCCGCCGACCGCGTCGGTCAGTTCCGCGAGCGTGCCGGCCTGGGCGGCGTAGTCGACGCACCGGCTGTCGGCGTCGGCTTCCGCGCTCTGCCGGTCCGCGACGGCCTCGTGGTAGCGGTGCGAGGCGTCGGTGAGGTCGGAAATCGTGCCCTGGCACCGCCTTCGCACCGCGTCACCGAGCAGGTCGGCCGTCCGCTGGGCTTCTGACGCCGCGGCCTGTGCCTGGCGCAGAGCCTCGGTGTCACTCGGCAGACCGGCATCGCCTGCCTGCCGAGTGAGTTCGCCGCGCGCCGCTTCGAGCCGGGAATTGGCGTTGTCCAAGGCGTCCCGCAGCTCGAACATGCGCTGCTGGGATCGTGCCGCGGACTCCTCGGCGGCCTGGACGCGGCTGTGCTTGGCGATCAGTTCACCGTCGCCGGGGAACGCCGCGACGTGCGCTTCCCAGGTGGCGACGTGCTCGTGGGCGCGGGCCAGTTCGTCCTCGGCGGCACCGAGCTGGGCGCGCAGGTCGGCGAGTTCCTCTTCGAGCGCGGCGATGCGGCGGCCACGGGCGGCTTCGCGTGCGCCCGCACCGATGAACTCGGCCTCGGGCTTGGTCCAGCGGCCGGTCAGCACACCCGCGCGCCAGTCGCCGGTGGTGGTCATGTCGTCCAGCGACACCGCGCGCAGCAGGTCGGCGACGATCGACTCGAGCACCGGCGAACCCTCGACGGCCGGCACGAGCACATCGGCCAACGAGCGCCCGCTCACCGCCTCACGCGCCACCGCGAACACATCGCTTCCAGGTTGATGAGGGGAGCTTTCATAAACCTGAGGTTTATGAAAGCTCCCCTCATCAACCGCTACCCAGGCGTCCAGGAGGCCGCTGGCTTGTAGGGCGGCTTCCAGGCCGGCGCGTTCGGAATCGGACAAAGTGGGCGCGAAGTCCACCAGGCGGTAGAAGGGCGCGCCGGCAGTCGTGTCGCGCGAGGGTGACGTGTACTGGCCTGGGGCCGGCACCCGTTCGTTGCCCGAACGCAGGCCGACCAGCTCCTCGTCGAGCGTGTCGAGTCGTGCGCGCAGGTCCGCGCGCTGCTGCGTGAACGCGTGCGCGGCGTCGCGAGCGGCCTGCACCAGCGGGCCGACCCACTCGCGGGCCGTCGTGCTCAACGCCTTGGCAGCGGCCGGATCGGTGGTCTGGGGCAACCTCAGGGCGTCCGCGGGGCGTTCGTCGAGCAGCGGGCCGCTCGACGTCCACACCTCGACCTGCTCCAGCCAGGTCTGCACGACCTCGGCCAGCTCCTGCAGCTCCTGGTTGCGCAGGGAGGTCGACTCGGTCGCGCTGAGCTGGGCGTCGCGAGCCTTCTGCCGCAACGACTCCACCTCGCGCTGCTGCGCGTCCAGGGCCAGCGCCTGTTCGTGCAGCGCCATCGCGAGCGCACCTCGTTGGCGCGCAAGGGAAGCGATGCCCGAGGTCTGGTCGACGACCGACGACAGCGCGGTCAGCACGTCCTCGGTCGCGGCGGCGGGCGGCACGCGGCGTTCGATCGGCAGCGGCCCTGCCTCG
This sequence comes from Lentzea alba, assembly GCF_011067745.1. Classification (GTDB taxonomy): domain Bacteria; phylum Actinomycetota; class Actinomycetes; order Mycobacteriales; family Pseudonocardiaceae; genus Lentzea; species Lentzea alba. Next base: position 57,937 of record NZ_JAAMPJ010000020.1, on the reverse strand, counting down.
GGATCCGGCTTGGCGCGGACGGAATCCGTGGTCACGGTGGCCTCGGCGGCGGGGACCTGCGGGACGTCCGGCGCCAGATCGGAGTCCATGCCGGCCAGGCGCAGGTTCTCGCGCAGCGGGTCGCTCAACGCGTCGGCGGCCTGGAGGTCTTCGGCGAGCCTGCGCAGGAGCCGCAGCACGTTGTCGACCGACGCGTCTTCCTGGGCGCGCTGGCGATGGGCCGTTTCGAGGGCGGCAACGGCGGAAGAACGCTTCTCCGCCACCAGGTTCTCGCGCGTCTTGAGGTCCTGCAGGTCGCGGAACGCCGGCAGTTCCTTGAGCGCCGCGATGGTCTCCTCGGCCTGCTGCTCGCCGGTCTCCATGTCGACAAGTGCCTGCTCGGACGCCGCGCGCTCCATCCGCGTGACGTCCAGCTCCTGCGTGAGCTTCGCCTGCTCGCGCTGCAGCTTCGTCACCGACTTCTCGGCGGCGTCCAGCCGTTCGGACGCGCTGCGCAGCCCGCCGAACGCGTAGTCGCGGTAGGTCTTGAGGAACGTGCTGAGCGCACTGTCCGCAGAGGACAGTCGCACGATGTTCTCGCGAATGGACTCCAGGTCGTCGAACGACGTCGCGAGCTGCTCGACCATCGTCTGGTCCAGCGGCGGCAGGGCGTCGCTGAGGATCTGCTCCAGCTGGCCTTCCAACACCTTCAGGCCGACGTCCGGGTTGCGCAGCGTCCGCTGGAGGTGCAGCAGGTCGCCATACCGCGCCGCGGGCACGCCGTAGACGGCATCGGCGATCTTCGCGCGGAACGCCGGCTCCTCGAACATGCAGTCCGCGCCGATGAGATCACGCAGCTGCGCCGGGCCGTGCGGCACGCGTTCCGGGCCCGCGAGCTGCAGTTCCGTGCCGACGCGCATGGGCGTGACGAACCGCCACGAGTCCGTGATCGCCTGCGAGGTCTTCGACGCCTTCACGCCCAGGCCGCAGGTCAGGTACTCGTTGCCCGAGTGGTCGGCGGCTTCGCGGATCAGCTCGACCCACGCGTAACCGATGCGGTTCGGGCCGCCGTCGTAGTCGTCCAGCATCAGGCGCCGGATGCTGACCGTGTCGAAGCCCTTCGAGCCGAGCTGGCGCAGGTCGCCGTCCAGGCACAGCGGCAGCAGCAGCTCCAGCGTGCGGGACTTGCCGGAACCGTTGGTGCCCTGGAAGATCGCGCGGCCACCGGAGAAGTCGAACGTCTGCTCGGTGTACTGCCAGATGTTGACCACGCCGCCGCGGTGCAGCCGCCACCTGCTCATGAAACGTTCTCCTCGTCGAACAGGGACCAACTCGGTACTTCGGGCACCACAACGGGTTCCGGTTGTTCTCGCTCGGGATCGCCGTCGGGCGACGGCAGCCAGCGGTGCGCGGCCGCGCTGATGGACCACGCGCCGTCTTCGGCCGGGACAGCCAAACCCATGCGGCGAAGGAGTTCCGTCACCTCGGCGACCAGCCGGTCGAGGTCGTCGGTGAACTGCTTCGACCACGCGGCAGGGTAGTCCTCGACCAGCCCGGCGCAGACCTCGCGGATCCGTTCGGTCGCCACGACGTGCCGTGCGGGTGGGTCTTCGTCCTCGCTGTCGAGCAGGTCGGGCAGCGCGAGCAACGTGATGCGCGCGACCGTCGAGACGCCGGGGAACGACAGGTCGGTCAGGAAGTCCTCGGGGTCGGCGGCCAGCACGCCCTCGACGCGGCACTCGGTGTAGAGGCCGAACGCCTGCTCCAGCAACGCGGTTTCCTTGCGCTGGTTGCGGCGCAGCCACTCCGCCTGCTCGTCCGGCAGGTCCGCGTACAGCACCAGCGGCGTCTCGACGAGCTTGCGCCGCACGGCGTGCTCGATGCCGCGCGGGCCGGGGCGGGCGGCCAGTTCGATGAGGTGGGCCGGGTCCTGGGCCTCGCCGACCGGGCCCGTGACGAGCTGGCCCAGCAGGTCGGTGTCGATCGTGATCAGGGCTTCCTGGGGGAGCAGGTCCTGGGCGACCGAACCCTCGGTTTCTTGAAGTACGCCAAGGGAAACGAGGTGCCGCAGAGCTGCGGTGAGCGCACGCCGTTCGGTGACGTCGTCCGGTGCGTCGATGCCTGCTTCCACCGCGGCGGAACGGATGTCGGCGACCAGCCTGGAGAGCAGCGTTTGGCGGCCGATGCCGGTGAGGACCGCGAGGGTGAGGGCGAGATAGGCGTAGCCGCGCGGGGACATGCTGAGCACGCCGCGCGTGTCGTCGTTGCCGGGGCCGGACTTGTAGAGGCGCGCGAACCGGCGTTCCACGACCAGGCGGTAGCCGAGCAGGCCCGCGAACAGGTCCTGGAGCGTTGCCCGGTGCCGGTAGACGAGGCTGAGCAGCTCGCCGTCCGGTCCGTCCTGGCGGAGCAGGGGCCTGCGCAGCAACGTCCGGGCGCACCGCACCACGTTGGCGGCGTCGATGTCGGAGAGGTTGTCCAAGTGGTTCATTGCTTCAGGGCCACCGTCGCGTCGTGCAGGGTGAGCGTCCCGGCGGCCGACTTGATCTGCGTCGTCGTGCCGTGGGCGATCTCGAGTTTGAGGCCGCGCACGGGGTCGCTGGCCGATCCGCTGTCATTCGGCGAGTCGCGCTGGGCCATCGCGAGCGTGAGCAGTTCGCAGAAGACCTCCAACGCGCCGTGCGTCAGCGTCGTGTTCTCCAGGTTTCCGGCGGCCTTGGTCAGTTCCGCGACGTGCCGGGCGCGGATCTCGTCCGCCTCACGGGCTTCCGCCAGCAACGACTGCTCGGTCATCGGGTCGTCGAGGATCCGTGACGGCCGACCGCGCCCGCCGCGGTCGCCTCGGGATCGGACGCTGACCGTCACGTCGCAGACCGGGCCGTCGCGCCACGGCGTGCGCTCGTTGTCGGAGTCGTGTTCCGGCGCGGGGGAGAGGTGGCGGGCGCTGTAGAGACCGAACGCCGACGCGTAGATCTCGTGCGCTTCTTCTCTGGTCGAGTTGTCGAACCAGCTCGCGAGCTTCAGCAACTCGGCGCGTCGTCCGGGGAGCAGGCCGCCGCCGGAGGTCGCTCTCTTGACGCTCGCCAGGAGGCTGCCGATCGCGCGGGCCGTTGCTTCTCGCAGCGCCGTGACCTGGCTCGGGCGGCCGGGGCGGTCGACGAACCAGTCCGTGAGCTCCTGCCAGTCCTCGGGCGTGCGGCCGCGGGCGCGTTCGACGTTGAGGCCGAGGTCGGTGCCGAGGAGCCGCAGGAGTTCGGTGCGGGCTCTGGTGAGTGCGGCGAGGGCTTCCGCGATCGGGGGCGTGAACTTCAGGACGTCCTCGACGACCCGCTGGATGTACTCGACCAGCAGGTTCCGGAAGCCCGCGATCTCCTCGGGCGCCAGGTGGTTCCGCGTGACGACCTGGCCGAGGTAGGCGTAGAAGTCGCGGACGGTCGCCGCGAGCTCGGCGTGCTGCAGGAACAGCGTGGTGACGCGCTCGGCCAGGAGTTCCTTGGTCTTGTCGCCTTCGTTGAGCAGTGCGACGGAGAGGCTGCCGCCCAGCTCGTTGAGGCCGCGTTCGATGGCGGGGAGCAGTTCGCGGGAGACCTCGCGGGCGCCTTCGGGGACCCTGAGCAGCTCGTCGACGTCTCGCTGGACGCGGACGGCGAGCTTGGACACCTGGTACCGGACGCTGCCGTGCTGGAACTCGGCGATGCTCGCCGCGACGACCTCTCGGCGGCCCTGGACGAGGTTGCCCCACTCGACCAGCTGCTTGAGGCGGTTGATGACGTTCTCGATGCGGCTCTCGCCCTGGTCGACCTTGCCTTCGCGCTCCTGACCCGCGAGCGCCCCGGCGACCTCGCCCGCGGACAGGTCGGCGAGCAGCGTGGAGGTGAACAGCCGCATGATCGCCAGGTACGTGCGCTGGTGATCGCGCGCGTCCAGATAGGCGTACAGCTTCAGCCGCTTGTGCTCCACGACCGGCCACCCTAATGCGCGCGCTGGTGTGATGCGGCGCTACCGTGCCTTCGACGAGCTGGGGAGGATGCCGTGGGCGCGGGTCGCGCGTTGGGGTTGTTGCTGGGCGTGGCGGCGGACGCGGTGTTCGGTGATCCACGCCGATTTCACCCGGTAGCGGCATTCGGAAGCTCGGCCGCGGCCCTCGAGAAGCGCGTTTACGCCGATTCGCAGGCTGCCGGTGTGGCTTACACGGCCGTGCTGGTCGGTGGCACCGTGGCCGCTGGTGTGGCCGTTGAACGTCTCGCGCGCCGGCACTGGCTGGCACAGACGGTCACCACGGCGCTGGCGACCTGGGCGGTGCTCGGCGGCCGTTCGCTCGCTACCGAGGGCACCGCGATGGGCCGAGAGCTCGACTCCGGTGACGTCGAGGCCGCTCGGGCCCGGCTGCCGCACCTGTGCGGCCGTGACGCCTCCCGGCTGGACACGTTCGGCCTGGCCCGCGCGACCGTCGAGTCCGTGGCCGAGAACACGTCGGACGCGGTCGTGGCGCCGTTGGTGTGGGGTGCGGTTTTCGGCGTGCCCGGTTTGTTGGGATATCGCGCCGCCAACACGTTGGACGCGATGGTCGGGCACAAGTCTGCGCGTTACCGGCGCTTCGGCTGGGCTTCGGCGCGGTTGGACGATCTTCTGAACCTGCTGCCGTCGCGACTGGCGGCGTTGCTGACCGTGGGTGGCGCGCCGGTCGTGGGCGGGTCCGCCAGCCAGGCGCTGGAGACGTGGCGCCGTGATGCCTCCGCGCACCCGTCACCCAACGCCGGCCAGGTGGAAGCGGCGTTCGCGGGCGCGCTGGAGATCCGTCTGGGCGGCCGCACGGTGTACTCGCACGGCGTCGAGGAGCGGCCGGTGCTCGGTCACGGCCGCAACCCGGACTCAGGTCACGTGACGCGTGCGGTGGAGCTGTCCCGCGTCGTCGGCTTCGGGGCCGGCCTCATCAGCGCTTTCGTCGCTCTCTTCCGCAAGTAGCTCGGCGATCGACTTCTTGCGCTTGGTGCCCTCGTACAGCACGCCACCCGGCCGTGCCTCGCGGATCGTGAAGTACAGCCAGCCGCCGACCGCCATGACGCCGAACGCGATCCACTGCAGCGCGTAGGAGAAGAACGGCCCGGACTCGATCCGGGGCAGCGGCAACGTGTCGAGCGCCCCCGGCTGCTTCTCGATCAGCTGGTAGTAGCCGGGCTCGATGTTCGGGCCGACGGCGTTGTTGTTGATCGAGTAGATCTGCCTGCGGCCGTCCTGCTCGAAGGCGGGCTGCACGTTGGACTCGTTCGGCCTGGCCAGCCCGATGAGGGTGACTTCGTCCGTCGGCGGTGCGTCGAAGTTCGGCGGCTTGATGCCGTTGACGGGCCGCACGTAACCGCGGTCGATGAGCACCGTCTGGCCGTTGGTGGTCTGGAACGGCGTGATGACCTCGAAGGCGGCCTCGCCCTGGACGGTGCGCAGTCTGGCGAGCGCTTCGAGTTCGGGCAGGTAGCGACCCTTGATCTCGACCTTCTGCCACTCGTCGTGCTGGGCGCCGAAGGGGACCGGGTCGCTCTTGAGCGACTTGGTGATGGCGGAGTTCTGCGCCTGGCGTTCGTCGTTGCGGCCGAACTGCCACGGGGACAGGAAGTAGATGCAGGCACCCGCGAACACCCAGACGGCCAGGGTCAGCGCCAGCCAGCCCGGCTTGAGGAGGAACTTGAACCGCACCTCTTCACGGTAGATGCGTGAGCTGGACCTCGTGGAACTGGGTCACGAACCCCGCACCCTCGGGGCTCGCGGCCATGATCCCGACCTTGACCTCCTGCTCGGGCGGGAAGAACGCCTGACGCAGCACGTTCGTGGCCCCCTCGCCATCGACCCCGTACCGCACCCACACCGCGTCGCCCTTGCGTTCCGCGCTGATCGTGAACCGCTCGAACTCCCTGACCTCCGCCAGGTTCCAGTCCGAGAAACCCCTGGTCACGACCGTGCTGGCGCGCCGCTTCCCGTCGAACAGCTCGACCCCGGCCTTGATCCAGGTCTCGTCGTCGATCAGCAGCCCGACGCCCGCGTGGTCGTACTGGGCCGCGTAGGCGCCGCTGAAGGTCGCGGTGATGGTGAAGTCGCCGGTCAGGGTCACGCCGTAGAGGTGACCGCTGTCGCGGACGATGCCGTTGCCGGTGAGGCGCCAGAAGTCGCTGTTCGGGTCGGCGTGCACGGTCAGGGGATCGGTCGACCACTTCCGCGGCTCGTTCAGCCACGTCCACCCGGTGAGGTCCATGAACGTCATCCTCGCAAAGCAGCGGTCATCGCGGCCAAGGCTTCCGACCGATATCCACCGCCGAACATCACGGTGTGCGCCAGCAGCGGGAACAGTTGATGCAACGGCACGCGTGCCTGCCAGCCGTCGGCCAGTGGCGCTATCTCCTGGTAGGCACCGAGTACGTGGTCGAGGAACGGGCAGCCGAAGAGCTGGAGCATCGCGAGGTCGCTCTCCCGGTGTCCACCGTGGGCCGCGGGGTCGATCAGCCACACCTGGCCGTCGGCTCCCCACAGCACGTTGCCGCTCCACAGGTCGCCGTGCAGCCGCGCGGGAGGTTCCGCGGGGCCGGCCAGCTCGGCGATCCGGGCGCAGACCTCGGTCACGTCGATGTCGACGCGACGTGCGTACGGCTCGATTCGCTGTGATGCGAACCACCCGGGCCACGACGGCGCGGGCTCGTTGACCATCGGGGCCGTGCCGATGGTCGCCACGCGTGGGCCGCCAGGCGGTGGGGCACCGAACGCGGAAGCGCCGGCGAGGTGCAGGGCGGCCAGGCGACGGCCGAAGGTCACGGCTGCCTGAAGATTCGGCGTGCCGTGCGGGATCTCGTCGATCACCAACCGGCCCTCGGTCGCCTCGTGCACGAACGGGATCGGCGGGCCGCCGTCGACGCGCAGCCAGCGCAGGCCGGCCGCCTCGGCCGCGGTCGCCTCCGGTGACTGGTGTTTCGTCCTCAGAGCTGCTCGCGGACCCACGCGATCAACCCCGGCATCGCCGCCTCCGTCATCACGAGCACCTCGTCGAACCCCGCATCGTCGCCGTAGTAAGGATCCGGCACGTCCACGCCGTCGGCGTCCGGATCGAACGAACGGAGCAGCCGGACGCGGTCGGGATCGGCCATCCGGCGCAACGCGCGGGCATGTCCGGAGTCCAGCGCCACCAGCAGATCCGCGTCCAGATGAAGCGAGGACACCTGCGCCGCCACGTGGTCGGTGGGATATCCGTTGGCAGCCAACGTCTTCAGCGCGCGCGGGTCCGCGGGGTCGCCGACATGCCATCCACCGGTTCCGGCACTGGACACGGTGACGAAAGACGACAATCCTTCCCGGGACAGCCACTCTCGGAAAACGAGCGCTGCCACGGGGGACCGGCAGATGTTGCCGGTGCAGACGAAACTGACGTGGACCTGCATGTCGCGCAGCCTATGGGGTGCCGCCGCACGGTAACGCTCAACCGCTGTCACAAGATGTACGGACAAACGACATGGAGGCCGCCCATGCAGACAGGTACCGACGTGCCCCCGCAACGGGAGATCATCGGGTGTACCGACGCCCTCGGGCGCCGTCGTGCGTTCGAGGTGTACCTCAACGAGAAGGGTCGCGTCTGCTTCCGCACCCCGCCCGGTGAGTCGGCGCAGCTCGACGCCTTCCAGCTGGACGAGCTGATCAGCCACCTCACCGAGCTCCGCCGCTACATGCAATGACGCGGGGCTCTGCGCTGGTCGCCTAGAATCCGGGCGATGACCAGCCCAGACCTGCGCCACCACGGTGACGTCGACGCCGCACCAGGCCTTGCCGACTTCGCCGTCAACGTGCGGGTGCCGCACCCGCCCGATTGGCTGCGCGAACGGCTGGCCGCGGCGCTCGACGGCCTTGGCACCTATCCCTCGAAACTGGCAGAAGAGCGCGCCCGTGAGGCCGTCGCACGCCGTCACGGGCGCTCGCCGGACGAGGTTCTGCTGCTCAACGGTGCCGCTGAGGGCTTCGCGCTGCTGCCGAAGCTCGCGCCGCGCCGTGCCGCGATCGTGCATCCGGGCTTCACCGAGCCCGAAGTGGCGTTCCGCGACGCCGGAATTCCGGTGGAGCACGTGCTGCTCGACGGTGACTTCCAGCTCAAAAGCACGCACGCCGACGCCGATCTGACCGTCATCGGCAACCCGACGAACCCGACGTCGGTGCTGCACGAGGCCGTGAAGCTCAAGACTTTGCCCGGCCGGCTCGTCGTCGACGAGGCGTTCATGGACGCCGTGCCCGGCGAGCCGGAGTCGCTCGCGCACGATCCCGAGGTGCTCGTGCTGCGCAGCCTCACCAAGACGTGGGGCCTCGCCGGACTGCGGGCCGGCTACTTCCTCGGTGATCCCGAGACCCTGCAACGGCTCGCGCACGGCCGTCCGCACTGGCCTGTCGGCAGCCTGACGCTGGAGGCGATCACGGCGTGCTGCGAGCCGGAGGCGCTGGAGGCTTCGGCACGGTTCGCGCGAGAAGCGGAAGAACACGCCGCGTTCGCCTTGGAGCAGCTCCAAGACCTGGTCGTGGTTGCGCCGAAAGCGCCGTTCGTGCTGATCAGGGCGCCGAGGGGCACGCGGGAGGCGTTGCGGGACAAGGGGATCGCGGTACGCCGTTGCGACACCTTTCCCGGACTCGACGACACGTACCTGCGCGTGGCGATCAGGCCGCCGAAGGAGTTCGCGGTGTTCGTGGACGCGCTGCGGGTAGCGATGGAGGAACTGGCGTGAAGCTCGCCGACGTGATCGCGGTGCTGGAGTCCGCGTATCCGCCGAAGACCGCCGAGAAGTGGGACGCGGTCGGCCTGGTCTGCGGTGACCCGGACGAAGAGGTCACCAGGGTCCTGGTCTGCGTGGACCCGACGCAGTCCACTGTGGACGAGGCGGTCGAGGTCGGGGCGCAGCTCGTGCTCGCTCATCACCCGTTGCTCTTGAGAGGCGTCAACGGTGTTCCAGCCGACGACCCCAAGGGTTCGTTGGTGCACAAGCTGATCCGGAACCGCGCCGCCTTGTATTGCGCGCACACCAACGCCGACAACGCCTCGCCAGGAGTGTCGGACGCGCTCGCGGACGCCATCGGGCTCGCCGTCACCGGTCCGCTGGAGGTGTCCGACGACGTCGGCTCGGGCCGCATCGGCGAGCTGCCGGAGGCCGAACCGCTGCGGGTCTTCGTCCAGCGCGTGGCCGACGCGCTGCCGGCCACGGTGCAGGGCGTCCGCGCGGCGGGCGACCCGGAAAGCCTGATCAAACGGGTCGCTGTGTGCGGCGGAGCGGGCGACAGCTTCCTCGGCACGGTGCAGCGCGCCGGCGTCGACGCCTACGTGACGGCCGACCTGCGGCACCACCCGGCGAGCGAGCACCTGGAGTCCGGCGGACCCGCGTTGGTGGACGTGGCGCACTGGGCCAGTGAGTGGCCGTGGTGCGAGCAGGCGGCGGAGATTCTGCGGACGGCCTTCGGCGGTAGGGTCGACGTACTCGTCTCCACCCGCCGGACCGATCCGTGGACAGTTGGTGCGACGAGCGAAGCAGCAGGAGGACCTGAGTGAAAGCCGATCCCGCAGTGCAGCGCAGGCTGCTCGACCTCGCCGAGGTCGACGCCGAACTGGCGCGTGTCACCCACCGTCGCCGCACGCTGCCCGAGATCGCGGAGATCGCCGAGGCCGAGCAGCAGGTCCGCGCGAAGCAGGACGCGCTGGTGGCCGTCGAGACGACCCTCGGCGACCTCGACCGCGAGGTGAAGCGCCAGGAAACCGAGATCGACCAGGTCCGCGCCCGCGAGGAGCGCGACCGCAAGCTGATGCAGTCCGGCTCGGTCGGCGCCAAGCAGCTCACCGACCTGGAGCACGAGCTCGCCACGCTCGAGCGCCGCCAGGGCGTCCTCGAGGACGACCTGCTGGAGCTGATGGAACGCCGTGAGGCCGTGGAGGCCGACGTGTCGTTCGCCCGCGTGGAGCTCGACAAGGCACGTTCGACCCTGGAGGACGCCGCCAGTCGCCGCGACGCCGCTCTCGCCGACCTGGAGTCGACCGAGACCAGGCGCACCGCGGACCGCTCGGTGATGGCCAAGGGCTTCCCGGACGACCTGCTGAAGCTCTACGACCGCCAGCGCGAGCAGCGCGGCATCGGCGCCGCGGCGTTCCAGTCGCGCCGGTGTGGCGCGTGCCGGATCGAGCTGGACCGCGGCGCGGTGTCGAAGCTGCAGGAGGCGGCGGCGGACGAGGTCGTGCGCTGCGAGGAGTGCGGCGCCATCCTGGTCAGGATCGCGCAGCCGAAGGCCTGACCCGGCTCACCCGCGTGCGCCGCCCAGCTTGACGGTCACCGTGTCGACCTGGGGCAGGCCGAGTTGACGGTAGAGCACCAGCGCTCGCTGCCAGTGCTCAGCGGCCAGGTCGTGCTCTCCGGAGGCGGCGTGTGCGTCGCCGATGCCCTCGTGTGCTTGGGCGCGCTCGTGGAGGAGCCTGTCACCGTTCTTGTCGGAGAGCGTTTCGCGATAGACGCGGAGCGCTTCCGTCAGGTTTCCCGCGGCCGCGTGTGCGGCAGCCAGTTCGTTCAGCGTGGCGATGAACTGCTCGGTGTCGCCGACGGAGCGTGCTGTGTGCGCCGCCGAGTCGAGGTAGCGGATCGCCAGTTCGTGCTCGCCGGCATGGCGGTGAGCGACACCGATCGTGCGCATGGCGGCGCACTCCATGGGGCGGTGACTGGCCTGCCACGCGACGTTCAGGGCGAGGTGCGCGTAGCCCAGCGCCTGCTGCGGCTTGCCCTGCTCCGCGCAGATGTCCGCCATGCCGCACAAGGTGTTCGCCTCGACGGTCCGGTCTCCGCTGTCCCGTGAGATGGCCAACGACTGTTCCAACAGTGCGAACGCCTCGTCGCGTCGTCCCAATATGTGCAGGAGTCGTCCGTAGTTGAGGGTGGCCGACGCCATCAGGCGGTGGTTGCCGAGCTCCTCGTAGAGGTCCAACGCGCGGCGGGTGTACTCCGCGGCCTCGGCCTGATTCCCTTGTCGCCCGGTCACGACGCCGAGGTTGTTCAGCGTGGCCGCCTCCAGAGACCGATCGCCGACCTGCACGAACAGGGTCAGTGCGCGCTCGAGGTGATCGACGGTCTCCTCGATGAGGCCCGCGCGGAGCGTTGCGGCGGCCAGCACGCGCCGCGCGTTGGCTTCCGCAGCGGCGTCACCGAGTGTCTGGGCGGCGTGCAGGGCACGGGTGTGGAGTGCGAAGGCGTCGTCGTAGTACCCGCCCATGTGGAGGTAGCGCCACAAGGTGTTCGACACCTTGACCACGTGGTCGGGCTCGCCGTGCTGGGGGGTCGCGAGCAGGTTGACCCGCTCGCGGTCGAGCCAGCCGAACGCCGTGTCGTAGCTGTCGAACACCGGTGACTCGGCGTCCAGTGAGGCGACCTTCGGCCTGCGCTCGGTCTCGAACGGGGCGACGAGGTCCATGGCCGCGGACGCGGTGACGAGGTAGTAGTCGGACAGCCGGGTCAGTGCCGCGGCGCGATCGGGTGCGTCGTCGGTGGTGCCGGCCAGCTCCGCGGCATAGGCGCGCAGCAGGTCGTGCGGCTGGTACCGCCCGGCGGAGGGCTGGTCCACGAGGTGGGCGCGCACCAGCACGTCGAGCGCCCGGCGGGTCTCGCGCAGCCCGGTTCCGGCCATCGCCGCCAGCGCGTAGGTGTCGACGTCGTGCCCGTGGTGCACCCCGAGCAACCGGAACAGCCGGGCAACGGCGGGGTCGAGCCGTTGGTACGACCAGGAGAACACCGCACGGATCGCGGTGTGCGGGTCGTCGTCCGCGGCCAGCAGGTCCAGTGCGTCCTGGTGGTCGGCGAGTTCACCGGCCAGTTCGCGGATGGCCTGACCCGGCCGAGATCGCACAATCTCGGCCGCGATCCGCAGGGCCAGCGGCAACCGCGCGCATCGTTCTGCCAGCGCACCGACGGCCTCCGGTTCGCCGTCGGCGCGTGCGCCGAGCAGTTCGCGCAACAGCTCCGCCGCGTCGGCGGCGGGCAGCCGGTCCAGATCGATCCGATGCGCGCCGTACCGGGCGACGAGTCCCGCCAGCGAGTCGCGACTGGTCACCAGCGTGCGGCAGGACGAGCCGGCCGGCAGCAACGGGCGGACCTGGTCGACGGTGCGGGCGTTGTCCAGCAGGAGGAGGATCCTGCGCTGGTCGAGGAGGGTGCGGAAGCGAGCCGCCCGTTCGTCGAGATCGTCGGGAATCGCCGCCCCGTCGAGACCGAGCGCGCGCAGGAAACCCGCGAGCGCGTCCGCAGGTGCCACGGGTTCGTCGGGACCGTAGCCACGCAGGTCCACGTAGAGCTGGCCGTCCGGGAACCGGTCGCGGACCCGGTGCGCCCAGTGCACGGCGAGCGCCGTCTTGCCCACCCCCGCGGTGCCGGCCACCGTCGTGATCACCACCGGCGCCCCGGCGGACAGCACCTCCTCCAGCTCCGCGAGTTCGGCTTCCCGGCCGACGAACCCGCGGACGTCCACCGGGAGCTGGGCGGGGATCTCCTGGCGATGCGGGACGGGCTCGGGTGCGGACTCCGGTGTGGGCTCCGGTTCGGCGAGGATGCGGCGTTGCAGCTCGCGCAGTTCCGGCCCGGGCTCCAGACCGAGTTCGGCTACCAGCACCTGTCGCGCCCGGCGGTAGACCTCCAGCGCGTCGGACCGGCGTCCGGCCCGGTGCAGCCCGGTCATCAGCAGGCCGTGCAACCGCTCCCGCAACGGGTGTTCCCGCACCAGCTCGGTGAGCTCACCGAGGACCGCCTCGTGCAGGCCGCAGGCGAGCTCGGCCTCGTACAGCGCCTCGACGGCGGCGAGGCGACGTTCGGTGAGCCGGCGTGCCCAGTCGGCGAGCACCGGTGTCTCCACGTCCGCGAACGGGTTGCCCCGCCACAACGCCAGCGCCGCGCGCAGCGACTCGATCGCGCGCTGCGGCTCCTGGTCCGAGGCAGCCTTGACCAGAGCTTCGAACCGGACGGCGTCGACCTCGTCCTGCCCGGCCCGCAACCGGTAGCCAGCCGCGCCGAACGTCAGCCGCTCCGGGCTGTCCAGCACACCGCGCAGCCGATGCACGTGCAGCTGCAGCTTCTGCGCCGCCCGCGAATCCGGTCGATCACCCCACAACGCGTCGGTCAGCACGTCCACCGGCACCGGCTGGTTCGCCCGTGCGAGCAGCACACCGAGCAGGATTCGCTGGAGTCGTCCCGACAACACCTCCACCCGGTCGTCGCGCCGCACTTCCACCGGCCCCATCACCCGAAACTCCATGCGCCCCCTGTCGTCCGGTCATCCTCCCGGTCGCGAGTGTGACAGTTCGGGGAGAGCGCTTTCCGGCGTTCCGGACGTTCAGGGCGTGGCGGGGCGGCCCTTCCGCGCGCATCATCGTGCGATGGGTGCACGGTTCCGGCACCGCACCGTCCCCCTGGCCGTCACCCTCGTGGGCTGCCTGGCGATCTTCCACGTGCCGGTGCTCCAGACGAGCCGCACCGCGCCCGAGGTGATCTACCACGGCGGCGTCGTGCTCACGATGCAGGCGACCCAGCCGCGTGCCGAGGCGATCGCGATCCGGAACGGCCGGATCACGGCGGTCGGCACCGACGAACAGGTGCTGCCGCTGGCGGACCGGGTGACCCGTCTCGTGGACCTCGGTGGCCGGACGGTGCTGCCGGGTTTCATCGACTCGCACGCCCATTGGATCGGCGACGGCGAAATGGTCGGCCTCACGCCCGAGTTGGCGATCGAGGCGGCGTTGCGGCGCGGCTGGACCAGCATCAGCGAACAGTTCGTCAACGTGCAGCGACTGGACCGCCTGCGCGAGCTCGACACGTCCGGCAGCCTCCGGTTGCGGGTCAACGCCTACCTGCCGCTCAACTTCGAGGACGACAAGTTCTCCTGGTTCCTCGACCACGAGCCGCGGCACGTCTACAGCCCGCACCTGCGGCTGGCCGGCGTCAAGCTGTTCGTCGACCACGACTGGGGCACCCGCTTCCACTGGAGCCAGGTCGAGCTCGACAACTACGTCCTGACCGCCCACCGCAACGGCTGGCAGGTGACCGCGCACGCGATCAGCGCCGAGGCCCACGACCAGTACCTCACGGCGGTGAGCAGAGCGTTGGCCGCGCATCCCGCCCCGGACGCGCGCCACCGGGCGGAGCACGTGATCCAGCTGCGCGACGACCAGCTCGCCAGGATGCGCGAGCTGGGCATGATCGCGTCGATCCAGCCGGCCCTGCCAGGTGACGCTCCGGCGGAAGCAGGCTTCCCGGAACTGGTGGCGCGCGGCGAGATCGGGTGGATCACCCGCTGGCGGGACCTCGTGGACAGCGGCGTCCGCACGATCGGCAGCACGGACATGCCGTGGATCGTGCTCGTGCTGGGCGACCACGCCACCGACCTGCCGCACGGGTCACCGTTGGAGGCGGTGTTCCAGGCGGTGACCCGGCCGAGCTATCTCGGCCGCACTCCCGAGGACTGGCAACTGCGGCAGCGCCTGACGGTTGATCAGGCACTGCGGCTGTTCACCGCCGACGCCGCGTTCGGCACCTTCGAGGAGGACGTGAAGGGCACTCTCGCGCCCGGCAAGTACGCCGACCTCGTGATCCTGTCCGCGAATCCCACCGCGGTCGCCGTCGACTCGTTGCGGGACATCGAGGCGCTCGTGACCGTCGTCGGTGGCAAGGTCGAACACTGCGCCGACCCGGCGACCGGGCTCTGTTAGACGTCCAACGCCGAGCGCACGTACCGGGCGCAGGGGGTGACCGCCTGAGCAAGAGCTGCGCGTTCTGCACGTGTCGCCGGTTGGGAACCGCCGAACGTGCCCGTCCAACGGTCGTTGGTCTACCGCCGTTCGCTCGACTTCGATTACTCCTTTCTCCGGTATCGGCGCGAGTCTCGGTAATTATCATTCTCCGGTGTCTGTCCCATATCGGGAATTTCAAGGAGATATATTTTGTCGCGATTAGCTGCATTGGTGTGCACGACTCTGGCATTCGTCTGCGTTGCACCGCAGGCAAACGCCGCCCCGGACTTCCGGGAAGAGGTGGTCGCGCTCACCAACGCCGAACGCGCCAAGGTCGGCTGCGGCGCACTGGTGCGCCACGAGTCCTTGGACAAGGCAGCGCAGGGACACAGCGCGGACATGGCGGAGAAGAACTACTTCAGCCACACCGGCCAGGACGGCAGCAGCCCGTTCGACCGAATCGCGCGCGCGGGTTATCCGAAGAACACCGGTCAGGCCGAGAACATCGCGGCCGGGTATCCGACCCCGAGTGGAGTCGTGGTCGGGTGGATGAACTCCGCAGGGCACAAGAAGAACATGCTGAACTGCTCGTACAAGTCCATCGGCGTGGGCTACTCCCACAACGCGGGCGCGCAGTGGCGGCACTACTGGGTGCAGACCTTCGGCACCCGATGACAGCAGCCCCGAGCCGTTAATTCGCTGGCGGTAGGCGGCGAGTGGCTCGATGATCCCGTAGCAGTGCCGATGTGCCAGCGGGAGGTGACCGGTGATGTACCTCGCCGAGGGCGCCGAGGCCGAAGTGGTCCCCGGCGGCCATCTGCGCGAGCCGGCCCTGCTGGCCCTGGACGATCTCGTGGTGACCGCCTGGGCCGCCAGCGGCCCAGGCGGCTACGAGGACTACATGTTGCGGACGCACGGCAATTCGTGGTGGCTGTGGGCCGGAGGCGACGACTTCCGCTTCGACAACGCGACCGGGCTGCTCGAGAGCGTGTCGATGCACCTGCCCGAGACCAATCTTGCCGATCCCGGCGTCATCGGGCCGTGGCTGGAACTGACGCCAATGGCCGGCGTACTACACCGTGAAGACAAGAAGTTGTTCAGTTCCGAGGTGGCCGACGTGCGATGGTGTGCCGAGGACGGCGGCGTGCTCGTGGGTTTGTACGCCTCGGCCATGGCAACGGCGGCCGAGCCTCTGCGCCTTCGGGTGACCGACGAATTCGACCTGTTGTTCGCCAACGGCCGGCTGGCCGGTTGGCTGCTGGAGAACCCGGAGCAGCACCTCGTCGGCCCGGAGGACGACACGGTCGACGCACAACCGCCCGATCCCGAATTCGCGGTTCTGCTCAAGCATTACTTCGATCTCATCGACGATCCGCACATGGAGGAGCTCTTCGAAAAGGAGGACCCCGTGGGACGGCAACTGCTGGCAAGCCTGCGGGAACGCATCGCCCTCGACCGCGGGGCCACCCATCGCCGATCGGTGCTGTCGGAGAAGATCAGATCTCACGATGCCATGTGGTACGGCCCGCCCGGCGCGTGGTGATCGTCGGAGTCAGGTCTGGAGTGGACAGCGCGTCTCGCCCAGGGCTCGGCCCGCACAAGCAAAAAACCCCATGGGTTTGATGTCTCCATCAAACCCATGGGGTGATTAACGCTCGTGTCCGAGGGGGGACTTGAACCCCCACCCCCTTTCGGGGACTAGCACCTCAAGCTAGCGCGTCTGCCATTCCGCCACCCAGACTGATGGGATCATCGTACACGGCCCTCAGAGGCCCCCGAACGCGGGGCTACGATCGCCCGGTGAAGGTGATCGTCGAGGCTGATGGCGGGTCGCGGGGCAACCCCGGGCCGGCTGGGTACGGCGCGGTGGTGCGGGACAGGCTCAGCGGCGAGACCTTGGCCGAGCGCAAGGGTTTCATCGGGGTGGCGACCAACAACGTCGCCGAGTACCAGGGGCTCATCGCTGGGCTCAGGGCCGCGCAGGAACTCGGGGCCGCGGCCGTCGAGGTGCGGATGGACTCCAAGCTGGTCGTCGAGCAGATGTCCGGGCGCTGGAAGATCAAGCACCCGTCTATGCAGCCGCTCGCGCGGGAGGCGCAGGCCCTGGCGCGCCACTTCGGGGCCATCACGTACGAGTGGATTCCCCGCGAGCGCAACCGGCAGGCGGACCGGTTGGCGAACGAGGCCATGGACGACGAAAAAGCCGAGAAAGCCGAAAAAACCGAGGAAGGGGCCAAGCAGCCGCACTGGAGTGGTGCGGTGGGCGAGCCCACGCGGTTGATCCTGTTGCGGCACGGGCAGACCAGGCTGTCGGTGGACCGTCGCTACTCCGGGCGGGGTGATCACCCGCTCACGGAGTTCGGGCTGGAGCAGGCGGAGAAGGCCGCGGCCCGGTTGTCCAAAGTAGACGGGATCGAGGGCATCATCTCGTCACCGCTGGGCAGGGCGCAGCAGACGGCGGGCAAGCTCGCCGAGAAGACGGGGCTCGAGGTCGTCACCCACCAGGGGCTCATCGAGACCGACTTCGGCACGTGGGAAGGGCTGACGTTCGCGGAGGCGGCGAAGCAGGACCCGGAGATCCATCGGCGGTGGCTCGGCGACACGAGCGTGCAGCCACCGAACGGCGAGAGCTTCGACGAGGTCAACGCGCGGGTGCGCAAGGCGCGCAGCGAGATCATCGCGAAGTACGGCGGCAAGACGCTGGTGCTGGTGAGTCACGTCACGCCGATCAAGACGTTGCTGCGGCAGGCGCTCGACGTCGGGCCGCAGTTCCTGTTCCGGATGCACCTCGACCTGACCGGGGTGTCCATCGCGGAGTTCTATCCGGACGGGCACGCTTCGGTGAAGCTCGTGAACGACACCTCACATCTCAGCTGACCTTTCGCAGGCGTGGGGTCAGCGCCGAGGTGAACCGGTCGGCCGCCGCGTCCAACAAGGCGGCCGCGCCGGGGGTACCCACGTTCCGGTCCAGCACGAACTCACCGCGCACCACCTGGTCCGCGCCCTTCGTGGCGAGCAACGGGTGCAGCGCGTAGTCCATCGCCACCAGGAAGCCCTGGCTGCCACCCGTCGCCAACGGCAGGACCGCGCGGCCGCGCAACGCCTTCTTCGGCAGCAGGTCCAGCAACGCCTTCACCAGGCCGCTGTACGCGGCGCGGTACACCGGCGAGGCGACCACGACGCCGTCGGCGGAGAGCAGGCTGCTCACGGCGGCGCTGATCTCCGGATCGCGCAGGTCCTCGGTGAGCAGCGACAACGTCGGCAACGCGCGCACGTCGAGCAACGACACGTGGTGTCCGGCGGCTTGCAGCACCGCGGACACGTGTGAAACCACCAAGCCGGTCGGCGCGGCCGGGGACGGCGCGCCGGAGATGATCAGCAGGTTGGACATGACTGGGCACTCCCTGAGGTCGCGGTTGTGAGCAACTCAGCGGAGGCAACACAGGCTGGCTGCCACGCGGCCGTAGTCGACGTGGCGACGTCGTGTCATGGTGTGAGTCAAGCAACGTCCGGACCGGTGAACAACCGGTCTCAGCGGCTGGGATATCCTGGTGGGCGCGGATGAGTCGGCAGGGCGGCCGCGGCAGCCAGTGTCATTTGATGTTGGTAGTCGAGGAAAGTCCGGACTCCACAGGGCAGGGTGGTTGTTAACGGCAACCAGGGGTGACCCTCGGGACAGTGCCACAGAAAGCAGACCGCCCCGGCGAAAGCCGGGGTAAGGGTGAAACGGTGGTGTAAGAGACCACCAGCGCCCCAGGTGACTGGGACGGCTAGGTAAACCCCACCCGGAGCAAGGCCAAGAGGGCACGCGAGTGCCTGCGCGAGCGTTCGAGGACTGCCCGTCCGATGCTCGCGGGTAGGCCGCTAGAGCCTGCCGGCGACGGCAGGCCCAGATGGATGGCCGCCAAGTGGGACGCGAGTCCCATGAACAGGATCCGGCTTACATGCCGGCTCATCCGCCTTGATCGTTACATCGTCTGGCCCACCCTGACCGTACGTGTGCGGTACAACCGCGGCCTCGAAAGCGCGGTCATCGAGACGTTCGACGTCACCGGAGTCGTGGGCGACTACATGCCCATGCAGCAGTGCGCGGCCGATCCGAACTGCGGAACGGCGTGAGGGAGAGGTTCATGCCTGAGCAACCGTCACCGCACCGGCAGAAACATCGGCAGATGCAGTGGAGCATCGGGGTCCTCGGCGACTTCGTCTGGATGAACCTGCCGGAGGCCCGCCCGTTCCTCGCGGAACGGATCGCGGCCGAGGTCGAGGAAGCGATCGACCACGACCGGGAACTGCAGCCCATCCAGCCGATGGACACCGCCCGTGACGTCCTGTGGTACCCGCTGATCCAGCCGGCGCTCGACGCCGAACCGATGGACGAGGAGTGGGTGACGAGGCTGCTGCGGATCGTGCGCGAGGCGTGGGAGCTGGAGCCTCCTCCGTGGGAGGACACCAGGTACGGCCTGCGCGTGTACGTGCTGGAGAACCTCGACGTGCCGGACTACCTCCCGATCGTCGAGCGGCTTGATCCCGCTCTGCACGCCGTGATCAGGAACGTGATCGGTTCATAGCCTCACCGCACAACGGTGCCCCGGGCGGATCTCCGCTCGGGGCACCGTTGTGTGGTGAAGACGATCAGAACGTCGCGACGTTCAACAGCCGCTCGTGCGTGCTGTCGGGATCGGTCGTGGAGTTCCAGTTGGTCGTTCCCGCCGCCTGCAGGGCGGACTTCACGGCCGACGGGGACGCGCTCGGGTGGGTCGACTTGAACAGCGCCGCCGCGCCCGCGACGTGCGGGCTGGCCATGGACGTGCCCGAGATCGTGTTGTAGCCGCCGCCCTTCCAGGACGACAGGATGCACACGCCGGGCGCGATGATGTCCACGTCGGCGCCGTAGTTGGAGAAGTCGGCGAAGGTGTCGTCGACGTCCGCGCGGCACGTCGACGCCGCGCCGCCGCCCGGCTGGCCGTTGAAGTCGGCCAGCGCGCTGACCGTGATGACCTCTTCGTAGGTGGCCGGCACGAAGGTCGACGAGTTCTTCGCGCTGTTGCCCGCGGCCACCACGTAGGTCACGCCGGCGGACACCGAACGGCAGATCGCCTCGTGCATCGCGTCCTTGTTGGACCCGCAGGCGCTGTCGCTGCCGGACCCGCCGAGGCTCATGTTCGCGACCTCGATCTCGCTCGCGTGCGCGGTGACGTAGTCGATGCCGCAGATGATGGCCGAGAACGAGCCGCTGCCCTGGTTGTTCAGCACGCGGACCGGCCAGATGCGGGCGCCGGGAGCGACGCCGACGACGCCGGTTCCGTTGTCGAGCGCGCCGATGGTGCCGGCGACGTGGGTGCCGTGGCCGTTGCCGTCGTCAGCGCTGCGGCCGGTGGAGCAGTTCTTCGCTCCCGCGGTGTTGACGTTGAGGTCCGGGTGGTCGAGGTCGACGCCGGTGTCGATCACGGCGACGTCCACGTTCACGCGTTCGTCGGTGCCGTTGATCCGGGCGGTCGGACTCTGTTCGGCGTCGACGCGGTCGATGCCGGTCGGCTGGGTCTGCGCGGCGATCGACGCCACGCCGTCCGGCTGCACCAGCGCGACCCGCGGGTCACGAGCGAGTCGTGCGGCCGTGCCGGCGGTCATGCGGCCCGAGTAACCGCGCACCGCGGACTCGTACACGTTGTCGACCGTGACGCCGAGCAGGTTGGTCAGGCTGGACACGCTCGTGCCGTCCTTCAGCAGCACGATGTATCCGCTGGTAGCGGTGTCGGCGGTGGCTGGAGCGGCGGGAACTGCGGCGGCGAGCAGAGAAGCTGCGAACAGGGCCTTGACTGTGAGTCGTCGCATGGGCTCTCCTCAAGGGGCTGAGCAGGGACCACGATGCTCTCACCCGAACGGGGTGAAGCGTTAGTACTTTCGGGTGTAAATCCACGACCGGATTCGCCGGTATTGATGGAGCCGTGCTCTCCCATTTGGAATGCGCTCGCTGCGGACTGCGCCACGACGCCGACCAGGTCCAGAACCTCTGTCGCCAGTGCGCGTCACCGCTGCTGGCCCGCTACGACCTCACCCGCGTCGCCCGTCCCACCTCGGAAAACTCGCTGTGGCGCTACCGGGACGTCCTCCCGGTCCGCAACCCCGACCCCGCGTTCAGCCTCGGCGAGGGCATGACCCCGCTCGTGCCGCTCCCGGCGCTGAGCCGGGCACTGGACGCGAACATCCTGATGAAGGACGAGTCGCTCATCCCGACCGGTTCGTTCAAGGCCCGCGGCGCCGCCGTCGGGGTCGCGCGGGCGAAAGAGCTCGGCGTCGAGGGCATCAAGATGCCGACCAACGGCAACGCGGGCGCCGCCTGGGCCCTCTACGCGGCCCGCGCGGGCATGCGCAGCGTCATCGCGATGCCCGAGGACGCCCCGCTGATCACCCGCGAGGAGGTCGAGGCGAGCGGCGCCGAGCTCCGGATCGTCCCAGGCACCATCGCCGACGCGGCCGCGGCCATCAAGGACGTCGATCTCTTCGACGCCTCGACGCTCAAGGAGCCCTATCGCATCGAGGGCAAGAAGACGATGGGTTACGAGATCGTCGAACAGCTCGGCTGGCGCGTCCCGGACGTGATCATCTACCCGACCGGCGGCGGGGTCGGGCTGATCGGGATCCACAAGGCGCTAGGCGAAATGCGCGAGCTCGGCTGGATCGACGGACCTCTGCCGCGTCTCGTGGCGGTGCAGTCCACCGGCTGCGCGCCGATCGTGCGCGCCTACGACGAAGGCGCGGCCGAATCGACCTTCTGGGACAACGCCTTCACGAGCGCGTTCGGGATCAACGTGCCGAAGCCGTTGGGGGACTTCATCATCCTGCAAGCCATCAGCGAAACCAATGGCACCGCAACGGCAATCGATGACGAGCAGATCCAAAAAGACCGGGAGGAGTGCGCACGACGAGAAGGCGTGTTCCTCTGCCCGGAAGGCGCCGCCACGATCAGCGCGGTCCGGAAACTCCGGGAAACCGGTTGGCTCCAAGCGGATGACGAGGTCGTCGTGCTGAACACCGGAGCCGGCATCAAGTACCCAGCTGTCCGCCTCTAAGTAGCCGCAGTCCCTGGGAGCGTTACAGAATTTCGGCCGTTCGAGTGGTGCCGCCGTCGCAACACGCCCCCCTCGGTATCACGGCTCGAAACCCCCGATCCTCCTGTCAGACGGCCGGCCCCTGCAGCCGGTCGTCCCCAAGGGAGGGAAGAGACATGCAACGCAAGCTGACCGTGGTGCTGGCCCTGTCCAGCCTGGTCACCGCCGGAGCTGTCGGGGTCGCGACCGCCGACGCCACAGAGCTCCCCGTGTACGGGGTCACCAGCTCCGGCCTCGACCAGGAGCAGGCTCAGCGGCTGCAACGGGTGTTCGGCCTCAAGGACGTCCAGAGATCCGAGGCGGGCGCGGTGTCCTTCGCGGACGAGCAGCGCTACCAGTACCTGCCGACCGTCGACAAAGGACAGGGCAGACCCGACGAGGACGGCAACGCGACCACGCAGACCGCGCTCGACACCGAGGCCATCAAGCGGATCAAGACGATCCCGGCGGACGAGGCGACCAAGCGCGCTCAGGAAGGCCTGAGGGCAGCGGGCGTGTTGCCGGCGAACGCAACCGCCACCGCGCAGCACACGACGTTCGAGCTGTCGGACCCCAACGGTCGCAACGCACTCACGGCGAACCTGGACACGTCGGTGTCCTACACGTTCCAGCTCGGCGGCATCCCGCTGGAGGGTGAGGGCGCGAACATCCGCGTTTCGTTCGACGCGCAGGGCGTCACGGCGGTCAGCCACGCCGCGCGCACCTACGACAAGGCCGGCACCGCCAAGGTGAACGACCTCGCGTACGGCGCCAAGCTGTGCCAGAAGTACCTCGGCGCCTCGGTGAAGCCGGACGTCAGCTACGTCTACGTGGCGCCGCCGCTGGAGGACAAGGTCGACAAGATCGAGCCCTCGTTCCGCTGCGCCGGCCGCAACGACGACGGTGGCGCCCCGCAGGCCATCACCCTGCCCGCCGCGGTCGGTGCCGAACTGCCGCAGCCGGGACCTGGCCAGGAGCCCAGGCCCGATGCCCAGTTCAAGATGCAGGCGGTCGGCACCCAGGTCGGCAGCGAGGGCACCGGCAACTGCTCCGGCCTGCCCAACACCGCCGCCAACATCGGCACCTTCAACACCGAGGCGAGCAACCACGGCATCACCCGCGACTTCAGCTGGCTCGACGGCAACGCGTGGGAGAGCGACTTCAAGGACCCGATGTTCGCGGGCGGTGACGACACCAACTGGGCCGACGACGTCGACCTCACCTACTGGCAGGGCCACGGTTCGGGCACCGGCTTCTACTTCACCGGCTGCTCCAACCACACCGACGACAAGCTCGCGAACACCGACGCGCGCTGGGGCCAGAACGACGTCGAGTGGATGAGCCTCTTCACCTGCCTGATCCTCGAGGACACCACGGGCGGCCAGAACTGGGCGCAGCGCTGGGGCCAGGCCTTCCGCGGTCTGCACCAGATCAACAGCTTCACCACCGTCAGCTACAACTCCGCCAACCACGGCGGCAAGTTCGGTCACTACATGTGGCGCTCGCCGTTCCTGTGGTGGAACAACCCGATGAAGGTCCGCGACGCGTGGGCGCAGGCCAGCATCGACACTCAGCCCGCCTCCGTCCGCTGGGCGACCATGGGCGTCTACCTGCCGACGACCGGCGGGCTGGGCAACTACAACGACTACTTCTGGGGCAAGGGCTCCGTCGGCCCGGACTACGCCTCGACCGGCTGGTTCTGGCGGATCTCCGGCGCCTCCTAACCGAGGTCCCGGACCCTCAACCGCGCCATCCCGAGCGAACTGAAGAAGACAGCCACCGCCGCGAGCCCGAGCAGGGGCGCGGCGGTGAGCTGTTCCCCGGTCAGCACCCTCGGCAGGTAGTGGAACGGCGACACCAGGTTCGCGACGTCGTAGCCGATCCCCAGCGACGGTCCGACGATCTCACCGAACATGTTGACGGCCAGCCACACCACGAACGAGATCGCCGCGGCGGCACGGGGCGCGACACCCGCGGCGAGCATCGCCACGGCACCCACCACCAACGCGGCCGGCACCTGGAGCAACGCCGCGGTCAGCACGCGAAGGTCGCCACGACCGGCGGCGAGCCCGGCCGCGGTCATCATCGCCAGGGTCCCCGCCACGGCCACGAGCAGGTGCCCGCCGGCCCACCGCATCCGGCTCATGGCCGTCGACAACAACAACTCCGCCCGCCCGGACACCTCGTCCGCCCGCAGCCGCAACACCACGAGCACCGGGAACAACGCCGCCGTGCCACCCAGACTGATCATGATCATCCACAGCAACGTGTCCCCGAGCTCGCCGCTGCCGTAGCGCCGCAGGAACTCGCTCATCACCGCCGAACCGCCGTCGACCGCGCCCCGCATGCCGGCCGCGACGCCGCCCATGGTCGCTCCGGCCAGCGCGAACGCCGTCACCCAGCCGATCAGCTGCGTCCGGTGCACCCGCCACGGCAGGCTGACGTCACCACCGGTCCTGCCCGGCCGCGCGGGCACCACGCCCGCCCCGAAGTCGCGGCGCAGGTTCAGCCGGAACGCGACGACGGTCAGCAGCGCGGTGGCCACGAGGGGCACCACGAGCACCCAGCTCGACACCAGGAACAGGTGGCTCCACCCGTTGGGGGAGAACCAGCGCGCCCACAGCAGGCCGCTGCCGTCCGCCGCGAACCGCACGCCGTAGGTCAGGCCGAGCAGCCCGCACGCGATCAGGTGAGCGGTCGAGGACCGTTCGGTCAGCTGGGCGGCCACTCCCGCCACGGCCGCGAACACGAGGCCCGGCGCGGTCACCGCGAGCCCGAACCTCAGGCCGCCGATCATCGCCACCAGTACGCCGACCAGCAGCGAAGCTCCCATCGCCAGGCCCAGCGCGGACGCGAGCGGTGCACATCGGGACAGAGGCGTCGAGCGCAGCAGCTCCTGACGGCCGGACTCCTCTTCGGCCCTGGTGTGGCGCAGCACCGTGAGGATCGCCATCAGGGCGGTCAGGATGAACGCGACGTCGCCGATCTTCCAGAGGATCAGCCCCTGCAGCGTCGGCGCGGTCAGCTGTCCGGTGAACGCGGTGAGCGCCGTGTTGCCGGCGACGTCTCGGGCGAAGGAGAGCGCGGCTTCGGCGGTGGGGAACATGCGGCTGTACTGGGCGGTGACGCTGAGAACAACACCTGCGATGAGCGCGATCCAGGACCCCAGTACAACCCGGTCACGACGCAGCAGGAACCGTAACATGGTTCAGAAGCTACACAGGTTTCACAAAGTTGTGAAGACTCAGCGCTTGGCCGGGCGCCCCGAAGGCATCCTCAACACCGGCCGGAACGGCTCCCCGGCGTTGTAGAGCTCCTCCAACTCCGTCACGTACGCGAGCACCGCCGGATTGACGATGTCGGCCAGCGACCGCACCCCCGCCTGAGGCTCGTAGGAAGCCAGATAGGTGGCCGCCGCACGCGCTCGCTCCAGCACGGACCGGTCGAAGTTGATCGTCCGCTGGACCCGGCGCCGCGTTTGCGGAGCCTCCCCGGTAGGCTCGATCACGCCTGGAGCACTAGGGGAGGCTGTGATTCCGTCCACACTTCCGTCCGGCACGAGGTCAGGTTCGAGCATCGGCGAATCTCCTCGGAGTCGTCGCTCCGGACCGCACCCGCAGCGCCTTTCAGAGGGGTCGCGAACCGGCCGATCAGGGCGTTCACATGGGTGGACACGTGCTCATGTTTAAAGTTCACGCACTGTGTGTGACCAGGGCGTTCGCAGTCGGGTGAACCTTGGCGGCGACGGAGAGAATCTTGAGCCCGGTGTTCCCCACTGACGTCTCCTCAGTGATGATGTGTCGGCCAGATTAGACGTAATTCTCCCCAGGGGGAACGGCCAGATGATCTACCGCCAGCTCCAACAGCTTCACACGTCGTGACGAACTCGTGTTCTACTCGTAGCGCAAGCCCGAGCGCACTCTGGAGTACCTAATGACCGCCATGGACCTGGTGACACTCGCTCAGCAGCAGCCGACGGTGCCGGGCACAAGCAATGTCCGTGACTGGATCCTGGGCAACATCGTTCCGCTGCTGCTGCTGACCGTCGCGCTCCTCCTGCTCTGGCTGGGAGGTGGCAAAGGCGACAACGCGGGCGTGATGCGTCGCCTTGGCGGCGTGATCGTCGCGCTGGCCATCATCGGCCTCGCGGTGACGACCGACGCGGGGTCGAACATCGGCAAGTGGCTCGCCGGCTTGTTCGTCGGAGGCTGACACGTGCGGGTCCGCACTGACGACGAGGTCTACCGGGTCGACGCCGTCTGGCTCGGCCCGCCCAAAGCGACTTTTCCCTGGCGCGCGCGATACGTCGCGTGGGGCGTCGGGATCGTCGTTTTCCTCGTCGTACTCACGATCGAGCGGCAGATGGGCATCGGGTTCGGGTTCTTCTCGACCGCGTGGGCCCTCGTCGCGACGATCATCCTCACGCGCTTCATCACCCAGCGGATCAGCCATGAACGGCCGCTCACGGCCGTCATGTCGATGTGGGTCCGCGAGCTCACCGCACCTCGAGAGCGCACGGCAAGCTCCGGCGGAGCGGCCAGCGCCGCCCGGATCCGGGTCAGTCCGCAGCGGCCTCGTCCCAAGTTGAGCAAGAAACAACGGGCGAGACAGCAGGCCCAACGCCGGACGTCAGCCAGCCGTAAGAAGGAGGTTCGCGGTGTTCGGACGCCGGCGAGACCGTGACCGTCGCTCCGCCCAGCACATCGCCCAGCACGCCGCGGCCGACCCCCGCGAGCGTGACCGGGCCGCGTATTCGAAGCGCGGCCGTCGCCTGCCCGGCGAACAGGCCGTGCCGAGCTACACGCCGTCGATCGCCGCGCGCAGCATCGACGGACACCTGCTGCGCACCGGCCAGGAGGTCTACGCCTGGTACCGGCTCGCGCCGCAGCGCTGGTCGTTCCGCAGCGACTCGCAGCGCCAGGACCTGATCGCCGCGATCGCGGGCCAGTACGCCGAGCTGCAGGGCCGCTGGATGCACCTGCGGGTCACCACGCGGCCGTATCCCATCCGCATGTGGGCCGAGGCGCACGTGCACAACGCCGTCAAGCGCCTGCCGGACACGCCCGGCACGCTGTCGTTCGACGACTACATGATCGGCGAGCAGCAGCAGCTCATGGGCCGCTCGATGGCGGAGAAAGAGGTCTACCTGGGCGTCCAGGTGCAGACCCGCAACATGATGGACCGCGCCGTCGAACGCGCGGCCCCCGTGCTGCGCAAGGTCTTCCCGGATGCCGTCGACGCCGAACTGGTCGCGCTCGACTCCGAGGTCGAGCACCTCGACCAGGTGATCGGGTCCGCCGGTCTCGAAGGCCGTCCCGCGACGGCCGAGGAGATGTCCTGGCTGATGCACAGGTCGTGCTCGCTGGGCCTGCCCGCGCCGCGCAACCTGCCCGCCGTGCCCGGTGCCGCGTGGGAGCCCGAGGACCTGGCGTCCTTCACCGACGCCGCCGACTTCCACCAGGAGCCCTACTCGCCGACGGTGACCGTGCGCGGCCGCACCGGCTCGAACGCGGGCATCAAACGGCACGTCGCGGTGCTCACCGTCGGGCTGATGCACGGCCTGCAGATCCCCGAGGTCGACGACCCGTGGGTGCAGCGCGCGGACCGGCTCCCGGCGAGTGTCGAGTGGTCCGCCCGCATCTACGTGCGCAAGCCCGAGGAAGTCTCGGGCGAGCTGTCACGGCAGATGAGCAAGGTGCGCTCGCAGGTCCGCCACTACACCGACGAGCACGAGCTCGAACCGCCGCAGTCACTGGCCCGCCAGGCCGGTCGCGTGCTGGAGATCGACGACGAGATGACGTCGGGCTTCACCGCGCTCGGCACCCGGGTGCGCTCGTGGTGGCGGCTCGCGGTCAGCGGACCGACCGAGCGCGAGGCGCTGCGGCTCGCCCAGTCGTTGCTGGAGCTGTACAAGCCGAAGATCGCGATCGAACACCCCGAGGCCCAGTACGCGATCGCCCGCGAGTTCATCCCCGGTGAACCGCTGTCCAACGGCGCGTACCTGCGTCGCGGCAGCGTGTTGTGGGCGGCGAGCGCGGTTCCCACGGCCACGGCCGAGGTCGGTGACCGTCGCGGCATTCTCCTCGGCGAGACCGTCACGGCCACCCGCCGCCCGGTCGCGTGGGACCCGTGGATGGCGCAGGAACTCCGCGACGCCTCGGGTCTGACGGCGATGGTCGCGGGTCTGGGTGCCGGTAAGTCGTTCCTCGGCGGCGGCATGGTCTACAAGACGCTGCGGGCCGGCGCGCACTGGACGTTGCTCGACCCGTCCGGACCGCTGTCCGCACTCTGCGACCTGCCCGAACTGCGGCCGTACGCGCGACCGATCAACCTGCTCAACGCCCAGCCCGGCATCCTCAACCCGTACCGGGTGGTCGCCGAGCCGATGATCGAGCACTTCCTCGACGAGGACGACCCCGAACGCGCCTGGCGCCGCGAGAAGGCACTGGCGGCGGCGACCCGTCGTCGTCTGGTGCTGGACGTGCTCACGGGTCTGCTGCCGTTCGAGGTCGCGCGCCTGCCGCAGACGCGCATCGTGCTGCTGCGCGCGGTCCGCACGGTCGGTGGCCGCTTCGACGCCCACCCCGGTCTCGTCTTCGAGGCGCTGCGCCGGGACGCGTCCGAGCACCACGAGCACGCCGTCGTGGTCGCGGACTTCCTCGACGAGATGCGCGAGCGCATGTCGTTGCTCATCCCCGAGGAGGACCACGACCCGTACAACGAGGTGCGCGACGACCGGCTCACCGTCCTGACCATGGCGGGCCTGAACCTGCCCAAGGACGGCGTCGGCCGCGAGCACTGGACGGATGCGGAGTCGCTCGGTGTCGAGATGCTGAACCTCGCCGCCTGGCTCACCCAGCGCTCGATCTACGAAAAGCCGAAGGACCAGCGCAAGGGCGTCTGGATCGACGAGGCGTTCTTCCTCTCGGAGGTCCCGACCGGTCGCGTGCTGATGAACCGCTTCGCGCGTGACTCGCGAAAGTGGAACGTCCGCGTGCTGCTGTCGTCCCAGATCCCCGCCGACTTCCTGAAGATCCAGGGCTTCGTGGCACTGCTCGACTCGGTCTTCGTCGGCCGGCTCGACGACGACCAGGCGCAGGCGGACGCGTTGCGGCTGCTCAAGGTTCCGATCGCAGCCGGCTACGAGCAGGTCGTCGCGTCGCTCGGCCGCCGTCCCGGTGGCGAGCGCACCGCGACCGAACGCGACCGCGCCCCGCGGCAGTTCATCTTCGGCGACGGTGCCGGTGGTGTGGAGCGGATCCGCATCGACTTCAGCGGCCCGCACCTCGAACACCTGCGCAACGCCCTCGACACGACCCCGGATGCCAAGCGCGGCAACGCGAACGGCAACGGCGAGCTCGTGCCGACGGACGAGCACGCGGCTGCCCAGCCGCCCGCCTACGTGCCCGACGAGATCGACGACGAACTGGCGGCGGACATGGAACTCGGACTGACGGAGGACGAGGCCCATTTGGTGGGCCACGGTGACGGCACCAACCGCCACCACGGCGGCGCCGCATGACGGCGCTGACGATCGTGCTCGCGATCGCCGCCTTGCTCTGGGCAAGGCGGCGGTTCGCGCTGCGCACGTCAGCGAAGTCCCGCTCGGTGCTCGCGGTCTCGGTCATCCTCGCGCTGCAGGTGGTGATCGGTGCTCCGGCGCACGCGCAGGCCTGTGGCGACCCGCCGAACCCCGAACGTCCCGGCGCGGGCATGGTCGGCGCACTCGACCCGCCGGTCGGCAACGGCCTGCCCGGCTCGCCGTACCTCGACTACGGCTACGCGGGCATGGTCTGGCACTACTACCAGTCCAGCTGCACCATCCCGAACGCCAGCGCCACGCTCGACACGTGGGCGGGCAACGAGTTGTTCAGCGTCGGCAAGAACATCGTCGGTGCCACGAACGCGTTGCACTACACGGTGATGGGCCGCGGTCTGCTGGTGCCGCTGGACGACGCCGTGAAGAACGGCGTGCAGAAGGTCTACGACAACGTCTATCTGCGCTGGTTCGGACTGGTCGCGCTGATCCTCGCGATCCTGATGTTCCGGCAGATCTGGACGGGCGACTTCGCCGCGATCTCCAAACGCGGGCTTTGGGCGTTGGCGGCGATGTGGCTGGCAACGTCCACATTGGCCTTGCCGCAGTTCTACAACCTCCTCGACAACACGCTGGTCTCCAAAACCTCGGAGATCCAGGCGGGATTCATCGAGGCACCCGAAGAACAAGGCACACTTCACGTACTACCAACGAAACTGCACGACGCGGTCGTCTACCAGAGCTGGCTGCGCGGTGCGTTCGGCACACCTGAGGCACCGCAGGCCGCCGAGTACGGTCCGCGCATCCTCAAGGCCCAGGCCTGGACGACGGCGGAGATCGCCGAGCACAAGGACGCGGACCAGGCGGCGCTGACCGCGAAGAAGGCCGAGTGGAAGGCGCTGGAAGGTCAGCTCGGCACCGCGAAGGGCTACTTCGACGGCACCGACGGCAGCCGCACCGGCGCCGGGTTCCTGTCACTGCTGCAGGCCATCGCGTTCTCGCTGTTCCAGTTGTTCGCGAAGGCCGCGGTGCTGCTGGCCCAGCTGTTGCTGCGCATCCTCACGCTCGCCGGACCGCTCATCGGTCTCGTCGCGCTGATCCACCACGACCTGCTGCGCAAGGTCGCGCGGGCGGCCGCCGTGACGGTGTTCAACGTGCTGGTGCTCGCGGTCCTCGCGGGTGTCCACGCGCTGCTGCTGCAGGCGATCTTCAGTGCGACCGGGCTTTCGTTGCTCACCAGGACTTTGCTCGGCCTGATGCTGACACTGGTCTGCTTCGTCATCGGAAAACCGTTGCGCCGCATGTGGCAGATGGTCGAGATGTCCGTCGGCTCGGCGAGCAACGTCCTGCCGATGAGCGGCGGCATCTGGTCGAAGATGATGGGCAGGAAGAAGCCGACCGGCCCGACGCCGCAGGACGAGTTCTGGGATTCCGTGCGGGAGAACGACACCGACGGCGAACAGGTGCCGCAGCGCGGCCGCGGCCGGGTGCGCCCGGAGGCCTCCAGCCCGGTCATGGCGACGGCGCAACGGCTCGACCGCGACTCCCAGCCGGGACAGATCGTCAGTGGCGGGGACGGCTACGGCGTGCGCGCGGGTGCCTTGCCCGCCGGATCGGGCCCGGC
Source organism: Lentzea alba (assembly GCF_011067745.1). Taxonomy (GTDB): domain Bacteria; phylum Actinomycetota; class Actinomycetes; order Mycobacteriales; family Pseudonocardiaceae; genus Lentzea; species Lentzea alba. Next base: position 26,951 of record NZ_JAAMPJ010000020.1, on the reverse strand, counting down.
GGCGTTGCCGGTCGGCCGGTCGCGCGTGGTCGACAGCCCGCCCGTCACGGATCGGCAGTGGGACCGGGTCGACGACTCGGTGCTCGTGCCGTCGCGTTCCAACGGTTATCAGGGACCGGTGCAGGAACCTCGCCGGGCCGAGACGGAAGTGGTGGCGGGACGTCCGGTGCACGTGATCTACCGACCTTCGCGCGGTTTCGAAGTCAGGGACAACTGAAGGGAGGCGTAGGTGCCGATCCGTACCAACCGCGGCCGTGCCGCGGTCTACCGCAGGCTGTGGGGCTGGCCGCTGCGCTCCCCGCGGCACCTCGCCGCCTCGATCATCATCTTCGTGGTGGTGGTCGTCGCGCTCGGCGTGATCATCCCGAGGGTGCTCGACCGCAAACCCGCCGGTCAGTCGGCCGCGGGCCAGCCCTCGACGTCGTCGCAGGGCACCCAGGTCGGACAGCTGCCGTCCAGCGGTGTCTCGCTGCCGACCAAGCTGCCACCGCCCACCAACGCCGCCTCGGCCGCGCCGACCGCTGCCGACGCGCAGCTGGTCGCCGAGCTGTGGGCGGAGAACTGGATCAAGCCGCCGCCCGACAACGACGTCAACAAGTGGCTCGCGCAGCTCCGTCCGTACACGACGGAGGAATTCCTCGCGCAGATGGCGACCATTGATCCGAAGAACGTGCCGGACAAGCTCACGCCGGGAGTGCGGCCGGTGCGGTCGACCGTGTCGTCGGCCGACTTCGAGGTGAGCACGGATCTCGGCAAGGTCGTCATCACGTTGATCAAGCTCTCGCCCAGCAACGAGTGGCGGGTCAACGGCTACACGAAGGCGGACTGACCATGCGGTGGATGCTGCTGCTCGGAGCGCTTGGTGCGGTAGTCGTGATCGCGGTGGCGACCTCCGGTGTGACGCAGGTGGTCAGCAACTCCACGAACCCCGCCGCCGGGGCGAACTTCATGCGGATGAGCTGCAACGCGGCCATCGGGCCGTGGGACGCGGGCGGCGGCGACAAGGGTCGGCACGACGCGTCGCGCCTCAACGACGAGCAGCGCAACATCGTGGCCCGCATCATCTCCATCGGCCAGGAGCGCAAGCTGCCGCCGCTCGCGTGGCAGGTCGCGATCCAGGCCGGCATGACCGAGTCGGGCCTGCGTCCGTTGAACTACGGCGACCGCGACTCGCTCGGCATCTTCCAGATGCGTCCGTCGATGGGCTGGGGATCACCCGACGAGGTCAAAGACCCGACGTACGCGATCAACAAGTTCTACGACGTGCTGCTGAAGGTGCCGGACTGGGAGAACAAGCGGCCCGGCGACTCCGCGCAGGCGGTGGAACGGTCGGCTTTCCCCGACCGCTATCACAACTGGGAGGCCATGGCGGCCTTCCTGCTGGGTGAGCTGGGGCAGATCGCCGACCCCGCCGGTTGCGGCTCGGGCGCGGGCCAGTTCCTGCTGGCGTCGAACGCGGCGGGCATCGCGATCCAGTTCACCAAGGAACAGCTGGGCGAGCCGTACCTGTGGGGCGGCAACGGCCCGGACGCGTGGGACTGCTCGGGCATCCTCGTGAAGGCGTTCGGGGCGGCCGGCGTGAAGATCCCGCGGGTGGCGAACGACCAGTACGAGAAGGGCGGTGCCCATCTACCGGTGCGCGAGGCCCAGGCCGGAGACCTGCTCTTCTGGGCCTACAACACAGCGGATCCACGATCTGTCCACCACGTCGGCATGTACCTCGGCAACGACGAGTACATCCATGCCCCCCAGACGGGTGACGTCGTGAAGATCTCCAAGATCAACTGGAATTATCAAGAGCTGATGCCGCTGGCCGTCCGGCCGGGCGTGTAGATCGCGGGGAGGCGCTGCATGTTCAACCACGACCCCATCCCGAGGCCTTCCGGACCGCCCGCGTCGAGCACACCAGTGCGTGACTACATGGCGGCTGGTGCTCCGGGTGTGTCCGCCGACTACGTGGTGATCCCGCGTGCGCTGGCGGAAGCCATGCCGTTGCCGTGGCAGCAGCACCTGACGCACCTGCTGGCCGATTTCCACCGCACCTACGGCCACCTCAAGTGGCCGATCTACCGGGTGGTGCCGTCCCGCTACGAGAAACTCGCCGACCTCGACGAGGAACAGCTGGCCGAGGTCGGCGCCATCATGGAGATCGACTCCGACGGTTCGCTGGTCTACCGTGACCGGTCCGGACGCAAGATCGAGAACGCCGAGGACCGGACCGTTCTGGTCTCGTGTTTGGATCCGATCCCCTCGGAGTACGCCAACGCCAACCAGTCGACGCCGCCGCGGGGATTCCCGGCGCCTTTGGGAGGCGAACGCGTATGAGTGACACGAGCGGTTGGTACTACTGCCTCACCCACCAGACGGTCGAGCAGGGCAAGGGCTGCAGGGGCGGGGACCGGATGGGCCCGTACCCGGACGAGGCCACCGCGGCCCACGCCCTGGAGATGGCCCGCGAGCGGACCCGTGCCGCGGACGAGTCGGACAAGAAGTGGCGCGGCGACGACGAGGACTGAACGTCTGAGTCCTTAGGCTGTGCGGGTGGCTTCTTTGGTGATCCGCACGGGCCGTGCTGACCTGGCCTTCGACGGCTTGCGGGACGAGTTCGGACTGCGGTCCGCGTTCCCCGCCGCCGTGCTGGCCGAGGCCGAGGCGGCGGTCTCCCGTTCGTTCGGAGACCGCCCCGACCTCACCTCCATTCCGTTGGTGACGATCGACCCGCCCGGCGCGAAGGACCTGGACCAGGCCCTTTGCGTGCTGAAGTCCGGCGACGGTTTCACCGTTCACTACGCGATCGCCGACCTCGGTGCGTTCGTGACGCCGGGTGGCGCGTTGGACGCTGAGGTTCGTCAGCGCGGTCAGACCATCTACCTGCCCGACGGCAACGTGCCGCTGCATCCGACCGTGTTGTCCGAGGGCGCGGCCTCTCTCTTGCCGGGCGTGACGCGTCCCGCGGTGCTGTGGACGTTCACCTGCTCGGCTGACGGCGTGCCCGTCTCGGTCGAGGTGCGGCGCGCTCTGGTGCGTTCGCAGGCCCAGTTCGACTACGCCTCGGTGCAGGCGAGTTTTGACGCCGGCAACCCGCACCCGTCCGTCGCGGCGCTGGCCGAGTTCGGCCCGTTGCGGCGCGAACTGGCCCGCGAGCGCGGCGCGATCGAACTCCAGCTGCCCGAACAGGAGATCGAGTCCAACGGCTCCGGCTGGAAGCTCGTCACCCGGCCCCGCGCGCTCGTCGACTCGTGGAACGCCGAGATCTCGCTGATGACGGGCATGGCGGCCGCGTCGATCATGCTGGAGGCCCGCTGCGGCATCCTCCGCACGCTGCCCGATCCGGACGCCCAGGCGGTGGGTTCGCTGCGCAGGTCCGCGGCGGCTCTGCAGGTGCCGTGGCCCGCGGACGTGTCGCCGGGTGCCTTCCTGGCCGGGCTGGACGCGTCGACCCCTGAGGCTCTGGCGCTGTTCACCGATGCCACACGGTTGTTGCGCGGCGCGGGCTACTCGGCGTTCAACGGGTCTGTGCCCGAGGTTGTGACGCATGCGGGCGTGGCCGCGTCGTACACACACGTGACCGCACCGCTGCGTAGGTTGGTCGACCGCTTCGCCACCGAGGCCTGTTTGGCGATCACGGCCGGTGCGGAGCTGCCTTCCTGGTTGGCCGAGGCGTTGCCGCAGCTCCCGTCGCTGATGGGCGCCTCGGACTCATTGGCCGCGAAGGTGGACCGGGCCGCCCTGGACCAGGTCGAGGCCTGGGTGCTGGCCGGACGCGTGGGGCAGGAGTTCGAGGCCGTCGTGCTGCGGGCGGGTGACAACGACGCCGAGGTGTTCATCGCGGACCCGCCGGTGCTGGCCAAGTGCGCCGGCAAACGCCTGCCGGAAGGCGAGCGGATTCGCGTCCGCCTGGACGAAGCCGACCCCGCTGAGCGGCGCGTCCGGTTCACCGCGGGGTGAGCATCGAGCGCAAGGTCACGTTGCGCAGCCCGCACTCGGCGAACCGTGTGAAGATGCAGGGGTGACAGACATTCGTGACCTCACCGTCGGCGTCCTGGGCGGAACCGGAGCCCAGGGCAAGGGCCTCGCGATCCGCTGGGCCAAGGCGGGCCTCAAGGTGATCATCGGGTCCCGCAGCGCCGAGCGGGCCGAGCTGGCGGCCAAGGAGATCGTCGAGGTCGCCGGCGGCGACGTGCGGGGCGCGGACAACTCCGACTGCGCGGCCGACTCCGACATCGTGCTGGTCGCGGTGCCGTGGGACGGTCACGGCGACCTGCTCGCGTCGTTGCGCGACCAGCTGGCCGGGAAGATCGTCATCGACTGCGTCAACCCGCTCGGGTTCGACAAGCAGGGTCCGTTCGCGCTGCCGGTCACCGAGGGCAGCGCGGCCCAGCAGGCCGAGCTCCTGCTGCCCGAGTCCAAGGTCACGGCCGCGTTCCACCACGTGTCCGCCGTGCTGCTCGCCGACCTGAACGTGTCCGAAGTGGACATGGACGTGCTGGTCCTGGGCGACGACCGCGAGGCCACCGACACCGTGCGCGAACTGGCCGAGCTGGTGCCGGGCTTCCGCGGCGTCTACGGCGGCCGGCTGCGCAACGCCCACCAGGTCGAGGCGTTCACCGCGAACCTCATCGCGATCAACCGCCGCTACAAGACCCACGCGGGCCTCAAGATCACAGGAGTCTGATGCTTCCCGTCGACGACCTCGGTGAGCCGGTTCCGCTCGACCAGCCCCAGCGCGTGGTCAGCCTGGTGCCGTCGATCACCGAGGCCGTCGCGGTCAGCGTGCCCGCATCCCTCGTGGGCGCAACGGACTACTGCACCCATCCGTCCTCATTGGACGTGCAGCGGGTCGGCGGCTCCAAGTACCCGGACGTCGACCAGGTCATGGCGCTGCAACCGGACCTCGTCATCGCGAACTCCGAGGAGAACCGCGCCGAGGACGTCGACCGGTTGCGCGCCAACGGCATCAGGGTCTGGGTGACCGAGGCGCCTGCCACCGTGCCGATGGCGCTGAAGTCGTTGCGCAGGCTCTTCGCCCTGGCCTGGGACCTCGAACCCGGCTGGCTCACGCAGGCCGAAGACCTGTGGCGCGAGACGAAACCGGCGAAGCTCACCGCGCTGATCCCGGTCTGGCGCCGTCCGTGGGTCGTCGTCGGCCGCGATACTTTCGCCACCGATGTGTTGCGGCGCTTGGGAATCGAGAACGTCTACGCCTCACACGAAGAGCGCTACCCGCGACCGAGCCTCGAAGAGCTCAACGACAAGCGCCCTGACCTGGTGATCCTGCCCGACGAGCCGTACCTGTTCACCCACTCCGACGGCCCGGAAAGCTTCCCCGGACTGCCCTATGCGCTGGTCAACGGCCGATATCTGACCTGGTACGGCCCGTCGCTGGTGGAAGCGAGAGCGAGCCTCGAACGAGCCCTGGACTACGGCCAGGGTTGACAACCACAGGTGGATTCGCGAAACCGGGACCGCTGCCAAGATCGTCGCCCATGGGGAAACTAGCCGCGATCATCGCGACCGCCGCCGCCGTCACGACCCTGACCGCCGTCCCGGCCTCGGCCGAGCCGGTCGTCATCTACCAGCTGTCCGGCACCAACCGCTGCCTCGCCGACACCGGCACCAACGTGGTCCTGAGGACCTGCGACCGGACGTCCGAAGCGCAGCGCTGGGTCGTGCCGATAACCGACAACGTCGACTGGCCGCACAACATGGCCACGGACAAGTGCCTCGGCGCCACCACCGCCGGCGACGTCCTCGGCCAGGCCTGCAGCGCCGGCACCACCCGCTGGCGCCGCGACCCGGTCACCGCCTCGTCCTTCCGGTTCCGCAACGTGGCCACCGGAAAGTGCCTGACCGCGTCGGTGACCGTCACGCCCTGCAGCACGTCGAGCGCGAAGTGGGTCGGCCTTCGTTAGTGGTGCGACACCGCTAATCGCGGAACCGGTCCGTCGCCTCCAGCAACGCGGCCAGGATGCCGGGCTCGTCGTACGCGTGCCCGGCATCCGGCACGATCACCAGCTCCGACCCCGGCCACGCCTTGTGCAGGTCCCACGCGGACACCGCGGGCGTGGCGATGTCGTACCGCCCCTGCACGATCACGCCGGGGATGTCCGCCAGCCGAGTGGCGTCCCGGATCAGCTGCCCCTCCTCGAACCACCCGTTGTTCACGAAGTAGTGGTTCTCTATCCGCGCGAACGCCAGCGCGTACTCCGGCACGGCGAACTCCGCCACCAGCTCGGGGCGAGGCAGCAGCGTGACCGTCGCGCCCTCCCACGTGCTCCACGCGACCGCCGCCGGTCCGTGCACCTCAGGATCCGGAGAGCTCAACAACTTCGCGTACAGCTCGACGGGATCGCCGTCGAGCCCGGCGATCGGCGCCGTGAACTTCTCCCACAGATCCGGGAAGAGGTTCGCCGCCCCGCCGCGGTAGTACCAGTCCACTTCGGACGAACGCAGCGTGAAGATCCCGCGCAGCACCAGCTCCGAAACGTGATCCGGATGCTTCTCGGCGTAGGCCAACGCCAGCGTCGAACCCCAGGAACCGCCGAACACCTGCCACCGCGAGATGCCCAGCGACTCCCGCAGCAGCTCCATGTCCGCGACGAGGTGCCAGGTGGTGTTCAACGACAGGTCGCCCGTCGTCGAAGCGTGCGGCAGCGACCGCCCGCACCCGCGCTGGTCGAACAGGACGATCCGGTAGGCGGACGGGTCGAACAGCCGGCGGTGCGAGGGCGAGCAGCCGCCGCCGGGGCCGCCGTGCAGGAAGACGACGGGCTTGCCGTCGGGATTTCCGCACTCCTCCCAGTACACGAGGTTGCCGTCGCCGGTGTCCAGGTGGCCTGACGTGTGGGGCTCGATCTCCGGGTACATGGGCCTATCGTCGGACACATGACGAAGCGGGCCCAGCCCCGGAGGTCTGGACCCGCTGACAGCAACCATGGGGGGCACATTCATGGACCTCAGGTCCATGAATGTGCCCCCCATGGTTCAGTGGAAGGTGTGCTCGGGACCGGGGAACTGGTGCCCGCGCACCTCGTTGGCGAACTCCGCCGCCGCGCCCAGCATGATGTTGCCGATGTCCGCGTAACGCTTGACGAACCGAGGCGCCCTGCCGCGGTTCAGGCCCATCATGTCCTGCCAGACGAGCACCTGGGCGTCGGTGTCCGGACCGGCGCCGATGCCGACGGTCGGGATCACCAGGTCGTGCGTGATCTGCTTCGCGACCTCGGCGGTCACCATCTCCAGCACGACCGCGAACGCGCCCGCCTCCTGCACCGCCAGCGCGTCCTGGACGACCACGTCGTGGTTCTCGTGACGGCCCTGCACGCGGTAGCCGCCGAGCTGGTGCTCGGACTGCGGGGTGAAGCCGATGTGCGCCATGACCGGGATGCCCGCCGCGGTGATCGCGCGGATGTGCGGCGCGAAGTAGGCGCCACCCTCCAGCTTGACCGCGTGCGCCTGGCCTTCCTTCATGAACCGGACCGCCGTCGCGACAGCCTGCTCGACCGACACCTGGTAGGAGCCGAACGGCAGGTCAGCGACCACGAGAGAGCGCTTGACCGAGCGTGACACCGCGCGTACGAGCGGTACGAGCTCGTCCACCGTGACCGGCAGCGAGGTCTCGTTCCCGTAGACGGTGTTCGAGGCGGAGTCGCCGACCAGCAGGACGGGGATACCGGCCTCGTCGAAGATCGAGGCGGTGAACGTGTCGTAGGAGGTGAGCATGGGCCACGGCTCGCCGCGTTCCTTCATCTCACGCAAGTGGTGGACGCGAACGCGCTTGGCGGGGGCCTTCTGGCCTGCTCCGTTGCCGTACGGCGCGGAAACTTCGGCAGTGGTCATCGTCGACCGGTCCTTTCCTCGAGGCCCGCCTTCGCGGGTCCCCGGGCGCTTTGTGCACGGTTGCCGAAGACCAGGGTGACACCGTTAGCCGGAAACGTGTCGTAGATGCGGTTACCGTCACACGCATGCCGGGAAGCCAGCTGCCGAAGAAACGTGCCGACTCGGTCGGCCTGTTCCGGCCTTCCCCAGGACGGATCGATTCCGCACCCGCGCACGGGCAGGAAGTCCCCACCCCCGCGCGGTCGGCCCGGTGGAACCAGAGCACTCAGTCCGGCTTCGAGGACAACGTGCTCACGCTGGTCAACGTGGTCCGCAAGAGGGCTGGTCTACCGCGGTTGAGCTGCGACGAACGGTTGCGGGTCGCCGCCAGGAACCACAGCAGGGACATGGCGGCGCGCGCTTTCTGCGCTCACGTGAACCCGGACGGCGTGACGCCGGCGGAGCGCATGAGCGCGGCCGGCCACCCGAGTCCCGGTGGCGAGAACGTGGCGCAGGGACAGAGCAACCCCCATGCCGTGATGACCGCCTGGATGGACAGCCCTCCGCATCGGGCGAACATCCTCAACGCGGAGTTCAAGACCCTCGGCGTGGGCGTCGAGCTGGGTGGAGCCGGGCCGTACTGGACCCAGAACTTCGGCTACTGAGCCTCACAGACCTCTGAGCACGTCCCGGACGGCCATGACCACGGCGTCCGGCCGGTCCATCTGGATCATGTGACGGCTGCCGGGCACGGGCACGTTGCGCCCCCACGGCACGAGGGCGGCCAACGACCGGTGCTCCGGCCACACCTTTCGTCCCGCCGTGAGCACGATCCACGGCACTTCGGGCAGCTCACGACGCTTGCGCAGCCGTTCCAGCGTCGCCACCTGACCTGGGTACGACGCGAGCTCCCACAGCGCCGCCCGCCCGACGCCGGGCCGCCGGTAGACGAGTTCGACCAGGTCAGCGGGTGCGGGATCGGTGACGCCCAGCGTCGACACCGCGGTCAGCAGGTTGCGCACGGCGTGCCCGTACCGCCGGCTGATCCGCGCGCCGAGCCAGCGGCTGCCGAACGCCCGCATGCCCTGCGCGATCAACGCCGCCGGGTCGAACGGGGCTCCCGCGCCCGGCGTCTCGGTGTCCGGGTCGAGCAGCACGACCCCGGCGACCCGATGGGGCCGCAGCCGGGCATAGGCCTCGACGTGCAGCGATGCCATCGAGTGCCCGACCAGGACCGCCCGCGGAACCCCGCGCATGACCGCGTCCAGCACGGCCACCTCGCGCGCCAGGGACGGCCCGCGCCGGGCCGGACCGCTCATCCCGAGGCCCGGCCGGTCGAACACGATCACCCGAGCGAGTGGTTCCAGCAACCGCACGGTCCGGTCCCAGTCGAACCAGGCCCCGCCGAGCCCCGAGCTCAGCACGACCACAGGCTGGTCAGGCCGCCCGGAGGAGGTGACGTGCAGCCGTCCTGCCGAGGAGGGGATCATGGCCGACACGTGCGGACCCCGGGAGTTGACGTGAAGTGGAAGATCGCGGGCGCGATCGCCACGGTCGTGCAGTTGGCCGCGGTGTTGTCGCTGCTCAGGGTGATTCTGCCGGAGGACAGCTGGTTCACCGGGGTCGCCGACCAGGTCGGATACCTCGTCGGCCTGCCGATCGACGGCAACCTCTTCATCGCCTTGGTGTTCTTCGTGCTGGGCGCCGCCCTGCGCAGGCACAAGCGAGCAGCGCTGTGGGTGTTGCTGCTGGTCCAGGTCATGGGCCTGGCACTGGTCAGTTTCACCATGGTCATCTTTGCCGTCGCGCCTGAAGAAGTCCTGGACGAGGGCGAGCGAGCGCCCTGGGTGTTCCTGAGCGTAGGGGTCGTGACCTCGCTGGTGTGCCTGGTGCTGCTGTGGGCTGTGCGCGAGGCGTTCCCGGCCCGGCTGGCCCGCGGCGCGTGGAAGCGCGCGCTGGCGTCGTTCGTGCTGGGCATGATCGTGCTGGTGCTCCTGGGCTGGGGTCTCACCGAGGTCTTCCCCGGCAAGCTGGTCGAGCAGACCGACAAGCTGGCGTGGGCGGCGAACCAGGCGACGGGTGAGGTCGTCCGGCTGGGCCGGCTCGACATCCCCGAGGGCCCGCAGTGGCTGAGCGTGCTGCTGGGGCTCGGCGGCACGGTCGTCGCGATCCACGCGATGTACCTGTTCTTCCGGGGCGTCCGGACGCAGAGCATGATCACCCCGGACGAGGAGCTGGACGTGCGCCGGCTGCTCGCCGCCGACGGTGAGCCGGACTCGCTGGGGTACTTCGCGACCCGGCGCGACAAGAGCGTGGTGTTCGCGGCTTCCGGCCGAGCGGCTCTGACGTACCGGGTGATCGGTGGTGTGACGCTGGCGTCGGCCGACCCGATCGGTGACGAGGAGGCCTGGCCCGAGGCCGTGCTGGCGTGGCTGTCCGAGGCGCGGACCTACGGCTGGATGCCCGGAGTCCTGGGCGCTTCCGAACGCGGCGCGCAGGTCTACTCCGCTGCCGGGCTGAAGGCGCTGGAGATCGGTGACGAGGCGATCCTGGACGTCCGCGAGTTCGTCCTGGCCGGTCCGGAACGCCGTGGCCTGCGGCAGGCGGTGTCCCGGGTGGAACGTGCCGGGTACACCGCGCGGGTCCGCCGGCACAGCGAGATCGCGCCGGACGAGATGTCGTCCATCCTGGACCTCGCGCAGGCCTGGCGCGGTGCCGAGACCGAGCGCGGGTTCTCGATGGCCCTGGGACGCCTGGGAGATCCGAGCGACGGCCGCTGTGTGATGGTCGAGGCTTACGACGCGTCCGGTGCGCTGCGCGGGTTGTTGTCGTTCGTGCCGTGGGGACGCCGTGGTGTGTCGCTGGACTTGATGCGACGTGACCGCGCGGCGGAGAACGGCCTGAACGAGTACATGGTGGCCCAGTTCGCTGCCGCGGCCGGACACCTCGGTGTGCACCGGATCTCGTTGAACTTCGCGATGTTCCGCGCGGTGTTCGAGGAAGGCGAGAAGATCGGGGCCGGCCCGGTGCTGCGGGCGTGGCGGCGGGTGCTGTCGCTCGCGTCGCGGTTCTTCCAGCTGGAGTCGCTGTACCGGTCGAACGCCAAGTACCTGCCGAACTGGGAACCGCGGTTCCTCTGCTACCAGCGGTCCCGGTCGTTGCCGCGGGTCAGCATCGCCGCGGGCGTGGCCGAGGGTTTCGTGCCGTCGCTGCGGTCGTTGCGCAAGCGGGCGTTGCAGAAGACCGACGTGAGTTCCGACTTCGCCCTGAAGGTCGCCGAGATCGACGCGATCCGCGTCGAACCCAAGGCGGTCCGGCGCCCGGAGCAGGTCCGGGTGCGGATCGCGAAGGTCCAGCGGCTGGTGGCCGCCGGTGTCGACCCGTACCCGGTCGGGTTCTCGCGCACGGACCTGCTGGCCGCGGCCAGGGAACGGTTCGGCGAGGACGTCTCGGTCACCGGCCGAGTGGTGGCGCTGCGGGAGATGGGCAAGCTGTGCTTCGCGCGGCTGCGGGACTTCAGCGGGGAGATCCAGCTGATGCTGTCGATCGACTCGCTCGGCGACGCGCTGTCGTCGTGGAAGTCGGACGTGGACCTCGGTGATCACGTCGGCGTGACCGGCCAGGTGGTCAAGTCCGACCACGGCGAGATCTCCGTGCTGGCCACCTCGTGGGTGATGACCGCGAAGTGCCTGCACCCGTTGCCGGACAAGCGGAAGGGCTTCACCGACCCGGAGGCCCGCGTCCGTCAGCGCTACCTGGACCTCGTCGTCAACCAGGACTCGGCGCACCTGTTGAAGCTGCGCAGCGACGTCATCCGCAGCGTGCGCGAGTTCCTGCACTCGCACGAGTACCTCGAAGTAGAGACGCCGATGCTGCAGGCGGTGCACGGCGGTGCGAACGCCCGCCCGTTCGTCACGCACATCAACGCCTACGACATGCGGATGTACCTGCGAATCGCGCCGGAGCTCTATCTGAAACGGCTGTGCGTCGCGGGGGTGGACCGCGTGTTCGAGCTGAACCGGAACTTCCGCAACGAGGGCGCGGACGCCACCCACAACCCCGAGTTCACCATGCTCGAGGCCTATCAGTCCTATGCGGACTACCAGGTCATGCTCGACCTGGTGCGCGCGTTGATCCAGCACGCGGCGCGCACGGCGTTCGGCGAAGAAGTGGCCATGCGACCGGAAGGCGCGTTCGACATCTCGGGGGAGTGGCCGGTGATTCCGGTCTACAGCGCGGTTTCCTCGGCTTTGGACGCCGTCGTCACGCCGGACACCTCGATCTCCGAGCTGCGCTCGCTGCTGGCCGGACGAGGTGTGGAGATCAACGACGACTGGGACCACGGACAGCTGGTGCAGGAGGCGTACGACTCGTTCGTGGAGGCTTCCACCGTCGGGCCGACCTTCTACATCGACTTCCCGACCTCGGTGTCACCGCTGACCAGGCAGCACCGCACCGATCCCCGGCTGGCCGAGCGGTGGGACCTGGTGGCGTTCGGTGCGGAGATCGGCACGGCGTACTCGGAACTCACCGACCCGCTGGAGCAGCGGCGCCGGCTGGAGGCGCAGTCGCTGAAGGCCGCGTCCGGCGACGTCGAGGCGATGGAGCTGGACGAGGACTTCCTGCGGGCACTGGAGCACGGCATGCCGCCGACGGGCGGGCTCGGCATGGGCGTCGACCGGTTGCTGATGATGCTGACGGGCACGTCGATCCGGCAGACCGTGCTCTTTCCGTTTGTGCGGCCGAGCTAGCTGAGCTTCGGCTCAGTGATCGAGATAGGCGAGCACCGCCTGCACTCGACGGTCACCGGCGCCGTCCTCGGAGTTGAGGCCCAGCTTGAGGAAGACGTTGCCGACGTGCTTGTGCACCGCGCCGGCGCTGATGACCAGCTGTTCGCCGATGGCGGCGTTCGACAGCCCTTGCGCCATCAGCCCGAGCACCTCGCGCTCACGCGGTGACAACACGCCGAGCGCGTCGTCCGCCCTGCGCCGCACCAGGAGTTGCGACACGACCTCGGGGTCGAGCGCCGTGCCGCCCTGCGCCACCCGGTGCAGCGAGTCGAGGAAGTCCGCGACCTTGCCGACGCGTTCCTTGAGCAGGTAGCCGACACCGCCGTTGGTGCCCGCGAGCAGTTCGTGCGCGTAGCTCTGCTCGACCCACGCGCTGAGGACGAGCACGGCCAGTTTCGGGTGCCGGCGTCGTGCCTCCACGGCTGCTTTGAGCCCCTCGTCCGTGAACGTCGGTGGCATGCGCACGTCGACCACGGCGATGTCCGGCTCGTGTTCCGCGACAGCTTCGAGGAAGTCGTCCGGGTTGTCCGCGGCCGCCGCCACTTCGAGGCCCTCGTTGCGCAACAACAACGTCAGTCCCTCGCGGAGGAGGGCGTCGTCCTCGGCGATCACGATGCGCATGGTCACTTCCCAATTGGTAGCACGACGGTGAGCACGGTCGGGCCGCCCTCGGGACTGCTGATGGCAGCGATGCCGTCCAACGCCGCCACCCTGCCACGAATCCCGTCCAACCCCGTGCCCTGCTTCTCGTCGGCGCCACCTTTGCCGTCGTCGTGGACGACCACGGTGAGCCTCGATCCGTCTGTGCCCAGAATGACCTTCGCGTGCCTGGCCCCGCTGTGTTTCGCCACGTTCGTGAGCGCCTCGGCCACCGCGAAGTACGCCGCTGCCTCGACTGCTGCCGGCATCCTTCCGAGGTGGTCGGCCTGGAGGATGCACGGGACCGGGCACCGCGCGGCGAGTGCCTGGATCGCGCCGTCCAGTCCCAGATCTTCCAGCACTGGCGGATGGATGCTGCGGACGACGTTGCGGAGTTCTTCCAGTGCGTCGCCTGCTGCGTCTTGGGCGCGGAGCAGCGCTTGCAGTGCGTTGTCGGGGTTCTGTTTGAGGGTTCGTTCGGCCAAACCGAGCATCATCACGACGCCTACCAGCTTGTTTTGCGTGCCGTCGTGGAGGTTTCGTTCGATCCGCCTTAGTTCGGCCCCGTGTGCTTGCAGGGCTGCTGCTCGGGTGGCTACGACCTCGGCCAGGCGCTTTTCCAGTGATGCTTTGGGGGGTGCTAGGAGTTTTTCTGCCCACTTGGCGTCCAGGGCTGCCAGTTTGGGCAGTTGGGTGACGATCAGGGTCAGGACTATCGCGATCGGGACGCTGAGCAGCGCTTTGAGCCAGGAGTCGACGTGGACGCCGAAGGAGTTTGCGAAGCCGCCTGGGATGGACCACCAGAGCAGTGGGACCAGTGGCTGTTGCAGCAGTGCGCCGGAGATGGAGATGGCGATTGCGCCGAACACCGTGCCGTACAGGGCGTGGGTGATCAGCCAGGTTCCGTCTTTGCGGCTGGCCGGGTCGGACAGGACTCGTTGGGCTCGGTGCAGCCAGGGACCGGTCAGGGGTTCTGGGGAGGGCAGGGTCTTGTTGGTGAAGCGGGCCAGGCGGCGGCGGTCCAGATCGACGATTCGGCGGATGGCCGGGGCTGTGATCGGTAGCAACGGCAGGACTACTACGGACAGCAGTAGCACGCCTAGCGCTAGCCAGGACGCTGTTGCTGTCAGCAGGCCGGTCGCCAGGTAGACGAACGCCGCCCAGATCCGTTTCATGAGGGGAACGTAGCTGGTGGGGTGGGTGGGCGCGGTGGAGCAGGCTCTACTCCTGGGGACCCCACCGCCGGGCTCGCTCAGTGCGGGGGTGGACTGCTCGGCTTAGCCTTCGCGCCAGCCGTTCGTGATCGGCAGCCGGCGGTCGCGGCCGAAGGCCTTGTTCGAGATTTTCGTGCCCGGTGGGTACTGGCGGCGCTTGTACTCGGCCTTGTCCACCATCCGCAGCACGCGGTCGACCAACTCGGGCTCGTGCCCTGCGGCCAGCAGGTCGTCGTAGCCCTTGTCGCCTTCGACGTAGTCGTCCAGCAGGTCGTCGAGGATCTCGTAGTCCGGCAGCGAGTCGGTGTCCACCTGGCCTGGGCGAAGCTCGGCCGAGGGCGGCTTGGTGATCGAGTTTTCTGGGATTGGTGGGGTTTCGCCGCGCTTTTCGGCCTCGGCGTTGCGCCAGCGGGCCAGGTCCCAGACCAGGGTTTTCAAGACGTCCTTGATCGGGGCGTAGCCGCCTACGGCGTCGCCGTAGATGGTTGAGTAGCCGACGGCCAGTTCGGACTTGTTGCCTGTGGCCAGGACCAGGTGGCCGTGCTGGTTCGACAGGGCCATCAGCAGCATGCCTCGGCAGCGGGCCTGGATGTTCTCCTCGGCCAGGCCGGTCAGGGCTAGTTGGCCTACGTAGGTCGACACCATGTCGCCGATTGGTTCGGTGGTGAAGTGCAGGCCGGTGCGCTGGGCCATGTCGGAGGCGTCTGAGCGGGAGTGCTCGGACGAGTAGGTGGACGGCATTGAGACGCCATAGACCGAGTCGGCGCCCAGGGCGTCTACGGCCAGTGCTGCTACTACGGCGGAGTCGATGCCGCCGGACAGGCCCAGCACGACGGAGCGGAAGCCGTTTTTGTGCACGTAGTCGCGCAGGCCGGTCACCAGGGCGTGCCACACCTCTGCCTCGTCGGACAGCGGTTCGAACACGCGTGGTGCGGGCAGGGGTTCGTAGGCGGGGATCGCGTCCGAGAGGAACACTCGGCGCACGTAGAACTCGCCGATCTGGCCCTGCTCGTACGAGCCGTCGCCCGGCAGGTCGAAGTCGACGAACATCAGGTGCTCTACGAACTGCGGCGCGCGGCCGATCAGGTGGCCGTCGGCGCCCACGATCAGCGAGTCGCCGTCGAAGACCAGTTCGTCCTGGCCGCCTACCAGGTTGCAGTAGGCGAGCGGGGCGCCTGCTTCGGCGGCGCGGCGGACTACCAGCGGCAGGCGTTGGTCGTCCTTCTTGCGCTCGTACGGGGAGGCGTTCGGGGAGACCACCAGGTCCACGCCGGCGTCACCGAGTGCGGTGATCGGGCCGCCGTCCTGCCACAGGTCCTCGCAGATCACCATGCCGACCTCGACACCGTTGATCCGCACGATGTCCAGGGACGAGCCGGGCTTGAAGTACCGCCGTTCGTCGAACACGCCGTAGTTGGGCAGGTGGTGCTTGCTCTGCCGGGCCACGACACGCCCGCCGTGCAGCACCGCCGCCGCGTTGCGCGGGCCGACGGAGTCGTGTTCCAGGTAGCCGACGTAGGCCGCGATGTCGCCGAGGCCTGCCTCGTTCAGCGACGAAGCCAGTGCTTCCAGTGCCGAGGCGGAGGCGCGGGCGAACGACGTGCGGATCGCCAGGTCCTCGACCGGGTAGCCGGTCAGCACCATCTCGGGGAACACCACGAGGTGCGCGCCGCCTTCACGGGCCTTGCGCGTCCACTCCACGACCAACGAAGCGTTGCCCTCAAGGTCACCGACAGTGGCGTTGACCTGGGCGAGCGCGATCCGAAGCTGCGGCATGCCCTCATCATCTCCCATACCATCGGGCTGTGGTCCGTCTCTTGAGCGTGTTGCTCGTCATTCCCCTTCTCGCGTCCTGCACGTCGATCATCGAGGGGGCGCCCAAGCCTGGCGTCTCCCTCGAGAAGGCAGGACCGGCCGGCACAGTCCCCGCGGGACTGGAGAAGTTCTACGGCCAGCAGCTCGGCTGGCAGGACTGCGCGCCGTTCGCCACGACCGGGTCGAGCCGGTCGGCGTACGGCAGCAAGCGCGACGTCGAGTGCACCCGGCTGCAGGTTCCGCTCGACTACGCCAAGCCCGACGGCGACACGATCACCATCGGTGTCCTCCGCTACAAGGCGACCGGGCAGAAGATCGGCTCATTGCTGATCAACCCCGGCGGGCCGGGAGCGTCCGGCATGGCGGCGGCCGCGGGGATGGTCTCGGACTACCGCAAGACCGAGCTCTCGAAACGGTTCGATCTCGTCGGGTTCGACCCGCGGGGCATCGGCGCGAGCGAGCCGGCGGTGAAATGTCTGACCGGACCCGAGCGAGATGCCGATCGTTTGGACCTTGACATCGACACGAGTCCGGCTGGAATCGCCCAAACGGAGCAAGAGAACAAGGCGTATGCCGAGAAGTGTGCCGCCGGTACAAAATTCGGGGCATCAATGCTCGCCAACTTGGGCACGCGGGACGTAGTTAAGGACATGGATGTCCTTCGCTCTGCGCTCGGCGACGCGAAGCTGAGCTATGTCGGCTACTCGTACGGCACCCGGATAGGTACCGAGTACGCCGAGACCTTCCCCCAGAACGTGCGCGCACTCATCCTCGACGGTGCCGTCGACCCGACCCAGGACCAGCTCGCGTCGCTGGTCGCCCAGGCCGCCGGCTTCCAGAAGGCGTTCGACGAGTTCGTGAAGTGGTGCCGTGAGAAGGGCGACTGCCCCCTTGGTGACGACGCCAACGCGAGCTTCCGTCAGCTCACCACCCCGTTGATCCAGAAGCCGGTCAACGTCAACGACCGCAAGCTCTCCTACAGCGACGCGATCACCGCCACGATCCAGGCGCTGTACTCGGAGCAGCTGTGGCCGTTGCTGCTGGACGGCCTCAAGGAGCTGAAGAACGGCCGTGGCCGCGTGCTGATGACCCTCGCCGACGCGTACCTCGACCGCGATGACCAGGGCAACTACTCGACGATCACGGATGCGTTCAACGCCGTGCACTGCGTCGACGACCAACGGCTGACGGACAAGAACGCCCTGTTGGAGACCGCGAAGAAGTACAAGGAGGCGGCGCCGTTCCTCGACGACGGCAACCCTCCGGGCGCGGCACTCGACTCGTGCGCCTTCTGGCCGGCCCCGGTCACCGCGCGCACGGGCACGCCCAAGGCCGACGGCATCCCACCGCTGCTGGTCATCTCCACGACCGGTGACCCGGCGACGCCGTACGAGGCCGGCGTGAACCTGGCCAAAGCGCTCAACTCGCGGCTGCTCACGTACGAAGGCGTCCAGCACACGGTCTTCCTGCAGGGCGTGGCGTGCGTGGACGACGCCGGCGTGAAGTACCTGATCGACCAGACATTGCCCGCCGACGGAACCCGGTGCGCCTAATGACGAAGAGGCGTTCCCGGATCACTGCGGCGTTGTTCGCTTTGATCGTTGTGCTCAGCACGTCCACGTCCTACGCGCGCATCGACGGCTCGCCCGTCGCCGCGCGCAAGGGCTTGGCGCGCTTCTACGAGCAGGTGTTGTCGTGGGGCCCGTGTCAGCCCTACGCGACGGACACGAAGAGCAAGGGCCTGTTCGAGCGCGAAGGCATCCAGTGCGCACGACTGCAGGTTCCGCTCGACTACGAGAATCCGGACGCCGGGACGATCAGCGTCGGACTGTTACGCCGGCCCGCCGCTGAACAAGGGCGACGGGTCGGTTCTCTGGTGGTGAACCCCGGCGGTCCCGGTGGTTCGGGCATGGCGCACGTCGCGAACATGCAGCCGAACAACCCGGTCAGCAAGCGGTTCGACGTGGTGGGCTTCGACCCGCGCGGTGTCGGCGCGAGCCAGCCTCGCGTGCAGTGCCTGACCGACGCCGAACGCGACGCGCAACGCCTGCGTCCCAAGGGCGAGACGGCGAACGCAGTGGAGACGGAGAACAGGTTCTTCGTCGAGAAGTGCGCGGAACGCAGCGGCATCGACCTGCTCCGCAACGTCGGCACCCGTGACGTCGTACGGGACGTGGACGTGCTGCGCGGGGCGTTGCGGGAGAACAAGCTGACCTACCTCGGCTACTCCTACGGCACGCGCATCGGCACGTTGTACGCCGAGATGTACCCGCGCAACGTGCGCGCGATGGTGCTCGACGGAGCGGTGGAGGCCAACGCCGACAAGGTGGCCGCGTCGGCACGTCAGGCGCAGGGCTTCGACGAGTCGTTCCAGCGGTTCGCGGGCTGGTGCGCTCAGCGCGACTGTCCCATCGGCAGGGACACGAGCACCGCCGAGTCCAAGTTCCGGCAGATGATCGAGCCGCTGAAGAAGACGCCGCTGCAGGTCGGCGACCGCAAGCTGTCCCACTCGGACGCGAACACCGCCATCATCCAGGCGATGTACACGGACCGGCTGTGGGAGACCGCGTTGAAGGGCCTGCAGGAACTGAAGCAGAACAAGGGCAACACCTTGCTCCAGCTCGCGGACCAGTACCTCGGCCGCGCCCCGGACGGCACCTACAGCCGCATCCAGGACGCGTTCGTGGCCATCCGCTGCGTCGATGAACCGCCGATCAAGGACCGCGCCACCCTGGAGTCCAACCGTCGGAGGCTGTTGGAACTGCTGGGCAACGACACCATCCCGACCGACGAGACCGCGCTCGGCCCGTGCGCGTTCTGGCCGGCCCCGCACACGTCGGAACCGCATCCGCCGAACGTGAACGGGCTGCCGCAGGTCCTGGTGATCTCGACGACCGGTGACCCGGCCACGCCGTACCAGTCCGGCGTGGACCTCGCGACCGCGCTCGGGGCGCGTTTGCTGACGTACAACGGAAACCAGCACACGGCGTTCCTGGCCAACATCGGTTGCGTGGACAACGTGGGCACGAACTACCTGGTGGATCTGAGACTGCCGGAGACCGACTCGGTCTGCTGACGAGGGCGAACGCTCGGCTGGGACTCCCCAGCCGAGCGCCTCGTCGATCAGTCGGTCTGTTCGAGCACCACGTCGTCGACCTGAACCCTCGCCCTGCGCCTGATCCCCGGCAGCAGGATCGAGCCCAGCGCTCCGACCGCGCAGATCACCGCTGTGACCAGGAAGATCTCGTGGTACTCGGTGAGCAGCGCCTCGGTGAGCCTGCGCTGGTACTCGGCCATCTGCTGTTCGTACACGGCCTTCTCGACGCCGAACGGCACCGGCGTGTTCAGACCGGCCGTGAGCTCGCGGAACCGGTGGAGTCCCCACGCGGACAACGCCGCCACACCCACGAGCATGCCCGTCATGCGTGCGACGACGACGAACGCCGACGCCACGCCGTGACGCACTGACGGCACGACACGCAGCACAGCACCGGACAACGGCGCGATGACCAGCCCGAGTCCGAAACCGGCGATGGCCAGGTCCCGCGTGAGCACCAGCCCGCTGACGTCAGCCGGCCACTGCGCGATGAACACGTACGACACCGACGCGATTGCGAGCCCGCCGAACGACACCCAGCGGTCGCCGAACCGCGACGCCAGCCATCCACCGAGGACAGCGCCGATCGGCAAGGCGATCAGGAAGCGGGTGAGGAGCGTCGCGGCAGCAGCGGAGTCACGACGCAACACCGTCTGCGCGAATAACTCCACGTCGACCAACGTCACCATCAACGCCGCACCGGCCGCCAGCGACACCCCGAGCACCGCCCAGAACGGCCGCCACTGCACACCCTCGGGATCGATGAGCCGCACAGCAGCACGGCGTTCCCACAAGAAGAACGCCACGAGAACTACCAACGCGGTGATGAGCAGCGGCCAGCCCCACGACGGCAGCACGGACTCGACGGGCTTCGGGTTGTAGAGCGCCACCACCAGCAACGACAGCGCCAACGCGAGCAGCACCCCGCCGACGACGTCGATGCGCACCTCACGACGTGTGTTCGGCACGGTCCGTTGCACGATCACCATCGCGATGACCGCCAACGGGACGTTCACCCAGAACACCCACCGCCAGCTCTGCGGCTCCCACGCCTCGAACAACGGCAACGCGTTGAACAGCGACGCGACGCCGATGCCGTACAGCGTGCCGAGGACAGACCCCAGCTCCTGCGCGGCACCGACCGTCCCCAGCGCGGTCGACCGCCGGTTCTCCTCCCACAGGTCCGCGACCAGGGCCATCGTGACCGGCAGCAACGCGCCGCCGGCGAGACCCTGCAGCACCCGGCCGGCGACCAGCAGCGGCGACTCCGCGGCCAGCGCCGTGATCACCGAGCCGACCAGGAACCCGAGCAGCGACACCTGCAGCACGAACCGGCGTCCGAGCCGGTCCGAGAGCTGCCCGAGCAACGGCATGCCCGCGACGTAGCCGAGCAGGTAGCCGGTGACGATCGGCGTCGCCTGCTCCAGCTCGTTCACCGCGATGCCGAGGTCGCGCACCATGTCCGTGAGGACACCGACGACGACGTACGCGTCCAACGCCCCGAGAAGCACGGCCGCGCCGGACGCGGCGAGAGCGACCTTTCGCATTAAGCAGGCGCCGTGACCGTGACGGGCTTGTCGAAGTCGGTCAGTCCGATGTCGACCTTCTGACCACCGGGGAGCTCGAACAACGCGCTCTTGAGCTTGTTGTCCTTGTCGATGGAGAACGTGCTCTTCACATCGGCGGAGATGCCCGGCACCAGCCCGGCCGCCACGTCCTTCGGCACGGTCGCCTCGACCACCGACACGTCACCGGACGACTTGGTCTTCGCGTCCTTCGCGCTGGCCAGGACCTTGGCCACGCCCTTGTCCGGGTTCAGGATCGCGGACGGGTCGTACACCTGGCCGGCGAACGCCGCCGGCAGCTTCGTGAAGCCACCCGTCGGGCCCTTGAAGTGCAGGTTTCCCCCGGTCAGCACGTACTCGATGGACAACAGCTGCCCGCCGAACGTCACCTTCGCGGTGCCCTTGGAGTCACCGGCCGAGGTGAGGTCGCCGTCGGCCTCCTTCACCGGCACGTCCGGCAGTTCACCGTCCACCTTGATGGTGAAGTGGACCGTCTTGACCGAGCGCATCGACTCGGCCGACTTCGAGAGCAACGTCGCACCATCGGGGAGATCTCCACCGGACGTGCAGCTCGTGAGCAGGGCGAGTGCGCAAACCAACAACCAACGGGCGGACATGCGTTGATCGTAGAGAGTCCCGAGCCCTTAAGCTGCGCCCTATGGACCGCCAGCAGGAGTTCGTGCTCCGCACGCTCGAGGAACGCGACATCCGGTTCGTCCGGCTCTGGTTCACCGACGTCCTGGGCTTCTTGAAGTCCGTGGCGGTCGCACCGGCCGAGCTCGAAGGTGCCTTCAGCGAGGGCATCGGGTTCGACGGCTCGGCGATCGAGGGCTTCGCCCGCGTCTACGAGTCGGACATGGTCGCGAAGCCGGACCCCGCCACCTTCCAGGTGCTGCCCTGGCAGACCCCGGACGGCAGCAACTACTCGGCGCGCATGTTCTGCGACATCACCATGCCGGACGGCGCCCCGTCGTGGGCCGACCCGCGGCACGTGCTGCGCAGGACCCTGTCGAAGGCCAGCGAGGCCGGGTTCACCTGCTACGTGCACCCCGAGATCGAGTTCTTCCTGCTCAAGGACCTGCCGGGCGACGGCAGCGAGCCGATCCCCGCGGACAACGGCGGCTTCTTCGACCAGACCTCGCACGAGACCGCCACGCACTTCCGCCGCCACGCCATCGAGGCGCTGGAGGCGATGGGCATCTCCGTCGAGTTCAGCCACCACGAGGGCGCGCCCGGTCAGCAGGAAATCGACCTGCGCTACGCCGACGCGCTGACCATGGCGGACAACGTCATGACGTTCCGCTACGTGGTGAAGGAGGTCGCGATCACCCAGGGCGTGCGCGCCTCGTTCATGCCCAAGCCGTTCTCCGACCAGCCGGGCTCGGGCATGCACACGCACTTCTCGCTGTTCGAGGGCGATCGCAACGCGTTCCACGACGAGGAAGACCCGTTCCAGCTCAGCGACATCGGCAAGCAGTTCGTCGCCGGTGTGCTGAAGCACGCGCGCGAAATCTCCGGCGTCACGAACCAGTGGGTGAACTCCTACAAGCGGCTGATCGTCGGCGGTGAGGCCCCCACGGCCGTGTGCTGGGGTCACGCGAACCGTTCGGCATTGGTCCGTGTGCCGATGTACTCGCCCGGCAAGTCGTCGTCGCGCCGCGTCGAGATCCGGTCGCTCGACTCCGCGTGCAACCCGTACCTGGCCTACTCGGTGATCCTGGCCGCCGGGCTGAAGGGCATCGAGAAGGGCTACGAGCTGCCGCCACCCGCCGAAGACGACGTGTGGTCGCTGACGGACCGGGAGAGGCGCGCGGCCGGCTACGCGAACCTGCCGCAGAACCTCGGTGAGGCGCTCACCGAGATGGAGAACTCGGAGCTGCTCCCCGAGGCGTTGGGCGAGCACGTCTACGACTTCTTCCTGCGCAACAAGAGGACGGAGTGGGACGCGTACCGTCGAAGCGTCACTCCGTACGAGTTGCGCACTCTTCTTCCCGTGCTGTGAGGCCGCTACGTTGCTCTCCGTGACAGAGGTACCCGAGTTCCAGCCGACGATCTGCGCGTGCACGGTCGCCACGGCGGCGGAACTGCCCGCGGTCAAGGTCCTGTCCAGCTCGTTTCTCGCCGAGCACCCCGAGGGCCGGTTCGTCGCGCTGATCGTCGACGCGCAGCCGGAGCACGCGGGACCAGGGCTGATCACGCCGCTGGAGATCGGCGTGTCCGAGGTCGAGCTGCACGTGCTCGCGACCTCGCTGGACGCCGACGCGCTGAAGGCCGCGATCCTGCCGCGGCTGCTGGAGGCGCTGCTGTCGCAGGGCATGCCCGTGCTGTACCTCGACCCGTGGGTCCAGGTCTTCGGGTCGCTCACGAAGCTCGTGCTGGAGGCGCTGCGCAACGCACCGGTGGCGCTGCTGCCGCGCACGTTGCGGCCGTTGCCGTCCGACGGCTTGCAGCCAGGGCCCGCCGAACTGCACGAACTGGGTGCGTTCGACCCCGGTTTCATCGCGGTGGCCGAGGGCGCCGAGCCCTATCTGGGGTCGCTCGACATGCCGGCGATCGTGCCGCACTTCGTCGTGCGTGACGCACGGGTCGGTGTGTCGGTGTGGAACGTGGCGGACCGGCCGCTGCACCGCACCGATTCCGGGGCGCTGGCCGTGGTCGGGCAGGACCTGCTGACCGTGCACTTCCGCGGGTTCGACCCGCGTCGTCCGTGGCTGCTGTCCGCCGATTTCGCCGAACGGCCACGCGTGCTGCTGTCGGAGCACGCCGAGGTCGCCGAGCTGTGCACCGCCTACCGCGCTGAGCTGGTGCGATGCGGCTGGAGCGTGCAGCCCGTGCCGTACCGGTTCGACTCCCTGGTCGACGGGACGCAGATCCCGTCCGAGCTGCGCGCCGACTACCGGGCTGCGTCGCCGACACCTTTGCCGGCGTTCGGCGAAGACGGTGGTGGTGGCTTCCTCGTCTGGGCGTGCGAGCAGACGGAGAACGGTGGCACGCGCTGGGCAGACGCCGTGTGGCGTGCTGACTCGTCGTTGCAGGAGCAGTTCCCGGCGCCGTTCGGTGCGGACGCGGACGCCTGGCGCGAGTGGTGTGCCGGGGTGGGCGTGGCTTCCGGGCGGTTGCCCGCGCCGGCCGTGCCGCAGCCCCGGGAAGAGGGACCCGCGCTGCTCGACCAGCTCGGCGTGTCCGTCGTGGGCTCGGGGCCGTTGGCGGAGCTGATGCTCGCCGCGGCGCGGGCGTCCGGGCTGCCGGTGTCGACTTCCGCTGGCTATCCCGTGGTCATTCGGACGTCCGCCGCGGACGAGGTGCCCGCTGGACGGTTCGTCGTGGAGGTGGCGTTGGATGCCACTGCTGCGGACGACCGCACGGGCGTTAACGAGCTTTGGCTCTCGTCTGACGTGTCGCGTGCCGCTGCCGAACGCATCGGCGGACCCATCGTCCGTGTGGTGCCTGTGCCCGTGCACGACGTTGGCGCGCGTGAGCACTCGGCAGGTGAGGTGGTGGTGTTCGCGGCGATCGCGGACCACTCTCTCGACCGGCCCGGCAACGTGCTGGGCGCGGTGTCGGCGTTCTTGAGCGCGTTCCCGGACCGTTCGGACGTCGAACTGCGGATCGCGGTGTCCGGGGCGTTCGAACACCCGGAGGCCGCCGAGCGGTTGCGCCTGGCTACGGCCTCTGACCAGCGGATTTCGCTGGTGGAGGACGAGGACGTGTGTCTGACGGCCGATGCCGTGGTGTCGCTGCACCGCGGTGGGGCGGATGACCGGATCGCGTTGCGCCTGGCCTCGCTGGCCGTGCGCGGGGTGCCCGTGGTGGCGTCCGACCACGGCGCCGTTGCGGAGCTGTTCGGCAAGACGGCTGTTCTCGTGCCGTGTCACCAGGGCGCCGAACCCGATGTGCAGGCGGCCGCGAAGCTGCTGCGCTCGTTGGCCGACGACCTGCCCACGGCGGCTGCTTTGGGTGCCGCCGGACGTGAGCACGTGCTGTCGGTGCGGTCGGTCACGCGCGTGAGCGAGATCCTCCGCGAGCGCGTCGAGCACTCGTACCGGGGATGGCGGGCCCGCCGGCCGAAGCCGAAGCCCGAGGTCGACCCGATGCTCGCGCTGCAGTCGGCCAAGCACGCGTTACTACGTCAGCCCAACGTCGACGGCCCTCATCGGACGCCGATGGCACCCGCGTTGCGCAAGGTCGTGCTGCGCGCGTTGGACCACTACGACAACCACATGCGCCAGGTGCTGCACACCCTGATCGACGGGGTCGAGCGCACGGTCTCCGAGCTGGTCAACCGGCAGGACGCGCTGAAGGCGGGGGTCGGCGCGGGCGAGCTGGAGCTGCTGCGCGCCGAGGTCGAGCAGGTCGCGGAACGGCAGTCGCACTTCGGTGACCAGCTGGTCGGCGTCGACGACGGGGTCGTGCGCGTGCGCGCGGACATGGCCGGTCAGGGACGCCGGTTGCGGGACATCGAGGACGCGGTCATCGGTGAGGCGACCAAGCGCGCGAAGGCGACGGACGTCCTGGCCGAGCGGATCGACAAGCTGACCGTGGCGCTCGATCGGACGTTGGACCGCATCGACACGTTGGAGTCCAAGGTCGTCGAGGTGTTCCGCGAACGTGACTCGCGGTTGGACTCCGCTATCCGTGCCGCTTCACACGCGCAACAGACCGCAGACGCGTTGCGGCGCGTGGTGGTGCGTCAGCACGAGGCATCGGGTGACGCACCTGAAGTGCGTTCGTCGTTGGTCTTGTGCGACGCGGGCATGATGCGGCTGCCTTCAGACGACGCGTTCATGCTTCCACTGTTGTCGTCCAACGGCGTGTGGGAACCAGACCTCGCAGCACAGCTCGACTCGGTGCTGGAACCGGACGGCATCTTCCTCGATGTCGGCGCGTACGTCGGGTATCACTCGATCAGGGTGTTGTCGCGGCTCGGCCTGATGGGCGCGGTCGTCGCCGTCGAGCCGGACGCTTCCGCCGCAGCGCTGTTGAGGCACAACGTGTCGGCGAACCTGCCTGCCGCTGTCGCCGCTCGTCTGACCGTGATCGAGGGTGCGGCGTGGGAGAGCGCTGGTGAGCTGGCCGTCGCACCGACGTTGACCGGTGGTGTGTCCGTGTCGCCGTTGGCCGCGGATGCCGGTGAAGACGTCGCACGGGTGAAGTCGGTGCGCCTGGACAAGGAGCTCGAAGAGATCTCCTTGGTACAAGGCATGAAGCTTTCCGTTGTACGGGTGGACACGCCTGGACGTGGGCATCGTGCGCTGGCCGGCCTCGTACGGCTGTTGCGTCGTGACAGGCCACAGGTGTTCCTCGAGTTCTCGGCCACCGCCACGGCGGACTTCGGTGACGATCCGGTGACGGTCCTGAAGGAGTTCGGTGTCTGGGGCTACGACCTGGTGCCGTTGGCGACCGGTCAGGCGGCTTCGGCGGACCAGATCGTGAAGGCGATGGAGGGACTTCGTTCCATCACCCTGTGGCTCCGGCCGCGTCCGGTTGGGGCCAAGCCGGCTGCTCCGTCTCCGTCCGTGCCGATCAAGCAGCCCGCTGACCAGGCGATTTGACTTTGAACCTCCCCGTCAGTAACTTTCTCCAAGTCGCAAGCGAGACCCCGGAACGAGCGGTTGACACCGCGGATCGGGCCGGGTAAAGTCTCACGGCGTCAAACCCCCAGAAGTAAATAAGCGGCCTAACGTGCTGTCCGGGATCTGAAAATGACCCCGATTTGACACCGGGAAAGCCACTCAGATAACTTCTGAACAAGCCAAAAACTGAATGCGAAGCGAGTTTGCGCGGAGCCTGAATCGCCGAAACGGCCGATTTGACAAAGCGAAAACGAACTGGCTAAGCTTTCAACACAAGCCCCGAGAGAAAGCCTCCGGAAACGGAGACTGGAACCGGTGAGCGCGTGTTCTTTGAGAACTCAACAGCGTGCCGAAACACAGCCAGTAATATATGAATTACCTCCTCGTCGAGGTAGTTCCTTTGAGAGTAATACCAGATTGCCAGACATATTCCGTCTGGA
>NZ_JAAMPJ010000002.1 GCF_011067745.1 Lentzea alba | reverse complement strand
TCACCGAGCCGCAGCCGAGGGCCAGGTGGTCGGCGGGGACGCCGAGCTTGTCGGCCAGTCGTCCGGTGAGTTCGACGCAGCCCGAGTCGGGGTAGCGGTTGATGGCGGTGGCGGCTTCGGCGATCGCCTTGACGACGCTGGGCAGCGGTCCGGCGGACACCTCGTTGCTCGCGAGCTTGATGGCGCCGGGAATGGACTTGCCGGGCACGTAGGCGGGCAAGGACGCCAGGTCGGCACGGGTTCGCACGGTCATGCACCCGATCCTCGCATTGCTCCGTCCGATTGGACACGTTGACTGGAGTTCACCCTGACGTGCGAGGGTTAGACATGACCACTACCCGCATCGAGACGCTATCCCTCACCGACGGCCGTGAGCTGCGGGTGACGATCGCCGAACCCGACTCCGCCGTCCGGGGCGGACTCGTGGTGCTGCACGAGGCTCGTGGCATGACCGCCGGCGTGCGGACGCTCGTCAGCAGCCTGGCAGACGAGGGCTGGCTCGCCATCGCACCGCATCTCTACGACGAGGACCGCGTGCACGGCGACGACATCCGGGACCAGGTCAGCAAGCTTTCGGGTGACCGCCTTCTGGCTGACACCGATGTCGCGTTCGTCTGGCTGGGCCAGCAGGGCGTCAGCGCCGACCGGATGGGCGTCGTCGGGTTCGACACCGGTGGCACCGTCGCGATGGTGGTCGCCGCGAGCCGCACGATCGGCGCCGCCGTCACCGTGCAGGGCCCCGGAATTCTGGAGCCGCTGTCGGACGGGCTGCCCGCGCTGGTGGACGTCGCAGGCGACCTGACCTGCCCTTGGCTCGGCATCTACCGCGACGACGACTCGGAAGAAGTGAGCAAGCTGCGGGACGCGGTGATCAGCTCCGAGACCGCGTCCGATGTGGTTCGTTTCGACGTTTCCAGTGACGAAGCGTGGGCTCGTGCGTTGAACTGGTTCGACGCACACATGAGGTAAGAGTCTTTACGGCGGATTGGAACCGAACCGTCATCCAGGTACATCTAAGGGATGCTTCGGACGGCTGACTGGGTGTAGCTCTTGGTAACACTCAGTGCTGCGGTGACGAGTTAGCAGTGCAGGGGGTTGTAGAGGGATGGCTGAAGGCACGGGGACGACTGGCACAGCGACGACGACGGGCACGGGCGCGCCACCGCCCGCGGAGACTCCAGCGGTGACTCCTGATGCCTCGGCGTCGGTCACCGCGCCGATCACCGCTGAGCAGCTGGCGGCGGTGAAACCCGTTCTCCAGCAGCAGATGCTGGTGGACAAGGCGGAGGCGAGCCACGCCGCGGCCAAGCTCGACCAGGCGGCGGACAGCGGCAAGCTGACGCTCGACGTGGAAGCGGCGGACGCGCTGATCAAGGCGGTCGACGCCGCGCGCGACCAGGTGATGGACCTGTGGGAGCGCGCGACCGAACAACTGGCGACACCGCTGCAGCTGGGCGAGAACCCGGTCGCCAAGGCGATCAGCGCGCGGTTCGCCGATCTGGCCGTCGGGGAGGACTCGGGTGCCGCGAAGGCGTTGCTCGACCTGTTCAAGGTCCTCGACGACATCAGCAACGCGTTGAGCCGCAACCGCGACAGCATCCGCGACGCCGACGAAGAATCCGAGAAGGCGATGAAGAACGCCGGGGGGTCCTGGTGAGCGGCAACCACGACAACAAGGGCAACGACAACAACGACAACAAGGGCAGCGGGAGCAACGACAACAAGTACGACCACGGCGCTCTGTACGAGCCGCACGACTGGATGACGTACTCGCACAAAGAGCTGTACAACATGGTGCACACGGGTGTGAACCTCGACGGTGCCCAAACCGCCGCGACGAACTGGAAGAAGATCGGCGACGACATCGCCGGCGTGCGGTCGAACCTGCTCAAGGCCGTCGAGGACTCCACGGTCGGCTGGGACAGCGAGTCCGCCAGACTGGCGCGCAACGGTCTGACCGAGGTCACCAACTGGGTCGACGACACCGCGAACTACGCGCACAAGGTGTCGGCCGCGATCACGACGGAGACCGACAACGTCGAGGCCGCCCGCGCCGCGATGCCGCCACCTCCGGACCCGCCGGCCGCGCCGGTGCCGACCGAGACGGCGACGCTGCGGGACCGGCTGACGATCTCGGACCGGGCATCGGACATGTTCGGCGTGGAGACCCTGCGGGAGCCGGGTCTGGCGACGACGCTGCGCGGTGAGTTCGGCGGCTTCGAGACCATCGGCAGCAGCCCGGTCGACACGCTCGCGACCAACGACGCCCAACACCGCCTCGCGGCGGACGTGATGGCGGCGTTCCAGCGCAACTCGGCCGCGGTCGACCAGACCGTGCCGGCGCAGTTCACCCCGCCGGTGAACCCGATCAACCCGACGCCGACCGGCCCCGAGCTGGGCGGCCGCACCCCGACGGGCCCGGAGACCGGTGCCGGCGGTGGTACCGGAGCCCCGGTCACGACCACCAACCCCGCGGCGGGCCAGAACCGCGGCACCACGAACGCCTCCTCCCGCTTCGGCGGTGGTTCCGGTGGTGGACGTGGCGGCGGCGGTGGTGGTCTCGGTGGCGGCTTCGGCATGGCACGTCCCTTCACGTCCAACTCCGGCAACCAGGCCGGTGGCGGCGGCGGTGCCGGTGGACCCGGTTCCGGTGGTGGCGCGGCGGGGGTGAACGAGGTGTCGCGCGGTGCGGGTGCCGCGGCGGCCGCTGCCTCGTCGGCGACCGGCGGCCAGACCAAGGCGTTCCAGAACCCGCTCGCGATGGGCGGTGCGCCGATGGCCGGTGCGCCCGCCGCGGCGCAGGGCAACAACAACGAGCGTGAGCACCGGACCGCGAGCTACCTGGAAGAGGACGACAACGTCTTCGGCTTGGACCGCAAGGCCGCCCCGCCGGTGATCGGCCAGTGAGCGAAAGGCAGTTCACGGTGAGCTCGCAGGAGTTCTTCCTGCTCTGGCAAGCCGTGCACGGCGAGGATCGCGTCGTGCCGCTCGGGACCCCCCACGTGGGGGCCACCCGAGCGGCGCGGCAGCGTCTCGTCGAAGCAAGCTCGCAGACCCTGCACGCCCGCCGGTTGGGCACCGTCCACCGGCCCGACCCCGATCTGCGCGCGTTGATCGCCGGCCTCGGCGAGTTCGACCGCGCGCTGGAGATCGCGTACTTCAAGGGCACCGAACTGGCCCGCGGCATCGCCTGCGCGGGGTGGAGCGGAGCCTTCGCCGCGCGCGTGAACAACGACGTGCACCTGTACTCGTTCCGCCCGACCGCGCTGGCTTCGGCCACGGTGTCATCGTTGCCAGGCCTCGCACCGGGCACGGGTCGCGCCGTCAACGTGCGCTGGGACGACTACGTGCGGGCGGGCAAGGCGGGCGAGCAGGACGGCAAGCAGGCGTTCCTGGACGTGCTGCGCGACGCCGGCATCCGCGAACCCGAGGCGCACGCCCTGATGCGCATCGTGACGTCCCGGATCGGCGGCGGCGAACTGGGCCTCACCGCCCGCAACCGCGACGGCGTCCCGCGCCCGACCGGCCGTTCGGTGTCGTGGCTGGACACGCGCGAGGGCCGCTACCTGCTCCGCAAGCAGGACGGCTGGCTCGTGCTGGCCCCCGCCGACGCGCCCCGGCTGACCAGCGCCGTCGACGAACTGCTCGCGGCGGGGTAGTTCCACACCGTTGGTGGACGTCGTGTCCGCCAATCACACATGGACGTTCGGTTGTGCCTGAGTTAGACATGGGGCATGACCGACACCGACGTCGAACTGCTGTGGCGCCCGGACCCCACGAGGGACAACGGGATGACCGCCTTCAGGTCGTGGCTCTCGGGCCGCGGCCACGACTTCCCCGACTACGAGTCGTTGTGGGAGTGGTCCGTCTCCGACCTCGAGGGGTTCTGGGGCGCCATAGCTTCGTATTTCGACGTCAGGTTCCACACCGCTCCTGAGCGCGTGCTGGGCTCCGCCGAGATGCCGGGCGCCGAGTGGTTCCCGGGCTCGACCCTGAACTACGCCGAGCACGCCCTCCGTCGCGGTGGCGACGACGACCTGGCCGTGATCTTCCATCGCGAAGACGGCGTGGCTTCTTCTTTGACGTTCGGCACGCTGCGTTCACGCGTGGCCGCTTTCCGGGCCGCATTGGCCTCTCTGGGCGTCTCCAAGGGCGACCGGGTGGTGGCACTCGTCCCGAACGCCCCCGAAGCCCTCATCGCCTTCCTGGCGGCCGCCTCACTGGGCGCCACGTGGTCGTCCTGCTCCCCGGACTTCGGCGCCCGAGCCGTCGCCGACCGCTTCACCCAGATCTCGCCGACCGTCTTCGTCGCCGTCTCCGGCTACGTCTACAACGGACGGTCCTTCGACTGCCGCCCGGTCGTCGAGGAGATCCGCGCGCAGCTGCCCGGTCTGAGCGCCACGGTGTTGATCGACTACCTGGACAACGGCTCCTCGCTCCCGGACACGCTGTCGTTCTCGGAGTTGGTCGCTTCGTTCGCGGGTGCGCCGCTGGAGTTCACGCCGGTGCCGTTCGACCACCCGCTGTGGGTGCTCTACTCGTCCGGCACCACGGGCCTGCCCAAGGGCATCGTCCAGGGCCACGGCGGCATCGTGCTGGAACACCTGAAGATGATCGGCCTGCACAGCGACCTCGGCCCCGGCGACCGCTTCTTCTGGTTCACCACCACCGGCTGGATGATGTGGAACTACCTGGTCGGCGGTCTGCTGACGGGCACCACCATCGTCCTGTACGACGGCAGCCCGGCGTTTCCCGACCTGAACACCTTGTGGCACCTGGCCGAACAACACCGCGTCACCTACTTCGGCACCTCGGCCCCGTACGTCCAGTCGTGCCTGAAAGAGGGCATCGACCCGTCGTCCCGCTACGACCTGACGGGCCTGCGCGTCGTCGGCTCCACCGGCGCACCCCTGACACCGGAAGGCTTCCGCTGGATCGCCTCGGCCGTCGGCAAGGACGTCCAGATCGCCTCGGTCTCCGGCGGCACCGACCTCTGCACCGCCTTCGTGGCCGCTTCCCCGGACCGCCCGGTCTGGCTGGGCGAACTCTCCTGCCGCGCACTAGGCGCGTCCGTGCACGCGTTCGACGAGGCGGGCGAGACGCTGAACGACGCCGTCGGCGAACTCGTGATCACCAAGCCCATGCCGTCCATGCCGGTCTTCTTCTGGGGCGACTCCGACGGCTCGAAGCTGCGCGACGCGTACTTCGACACCTACCCCGGCATCTGGCGCCACGGCGACTGGATCCGCATCACCCCGCGCGGCTCGGCGGTGATCTACGGCCGCTCCGACTCGACCCTGAACCGCGGCGGCGTCCGCATGGGCACCTCGGAGTTCTACCGCGTCGTCGAGTCCGTCCCCGGCGTCGTCGACTCGCTCGTGATCGACACCTCCGGCGTCACCGAGGGCGAACTGCTCTGCTTCGTGGTGCTCGACGGCGTCGGGTTGGCCGACGTGGAACCACTGCTGCGCAAGGAACTGCGCTCGGCCCTGTCCCCGCGCCACGTCCCGAACCGCTTCGTGGCCGTGGCCGAGATCCCGAGGACGCTGAACGGCAAGAAGTGCGAGGTGCCGGTCAAGAAGATCCTCGCCGGCATGGACGTCGACCGAGCCGTGTCGCGCGGCGCCCTGCGCAATCCCGAGTCCCTCCAACCGTTCCTGGAACTCGCCTCAGGATGATCTAGGTCACTCTCGTCTGCGTGAACAGGCGTTTAACGCCCCTCTCGACCCCTCGGAACGTGCCCTGACCAGCGCTTTCCGGGGTTAGAGGGGGGCGTTTTGCAACTCGGTTGGGGACCTGTGTAACCTATGCGTCGTGGCCAAGGATGGTCCCGGGAGGCTTCGCCTAGTCTGGTCTATGGCGCCGCACTGCTAATGCGGTTTGGGGTAACCCCCCATCCCGGGTTCAAATCCCGGAGCCTCCGCAAGGCCGAGCCTCTTGAGGATCGGTTATAATTGAAGACCTGCGCTCGTAGCTCAACGGATAGAGCATCTGACTACGGATCAGAAGGTTACAGGTTCGAATCCTGTCGAGCGCGCCAGACCAAGAGCCCCTCTTCGCGGAATACGCGAAGAGGGGCTCTCTGGTTTCCGCCAAAACTCACCGGGTCGCCCGGAACCGTGTCAGTACTTGGTCAATTCCGGGCGAGGCCGTCAATGGCAACGGTCATCAGCCGCGGGACGTATACGTTCTCGATGTAGTGGTCACGCAGGGGAGGGCGTGTGGGCGCGGATCCAGGGCAGGTGCGGACGCGGGCGGACCTGGTTCGCCAGCTCGAAGTCTTGAGGGGGAACGCGGCGCGGGGCAGCGGTCGCACCAGGGTGTCGCTGGCTGACCTGGCCAAGCGCATCGACGTGCCGAGGTCGACGGTCCACACGTACCTCACGGGGCAGACGCTGTTGCCCGCCGAGGTGCTGGACCGGATCGTCATCGCGCTGGACGGCACGGACGCCGACCTGAGGTCGTGGGCGGACGCCTGGGACCGCGTCGCCGCGCACGAGCACTCGGGCAAGCAGGTTCCCGCCGCCACGGCGCCGAGGCAGTTGCCGGCGGACGTCACCGCGTTCACCGGGCGGGCAGCGGAGCTCCAGCAGCTCGACGACCTGGTGGAGCAGGACGAACGGACCGTGGTGCTGTCCGCGGTCACCGGCACGCCGGGGGTGGGGAAGACCGCGCTCGCCGTGCATTGGGGGCATCGGGCCGCCGACCGGTTCCCGGACGGCCAGCTCTACCTGAACCTTCGCGGGTACGACGTCGGGCCGCCGGTGTCCGCGGCCGACGCGGCGCTGCGGTTGTTGCGGGCCTTGGGGATCAGCGAGGTGCCGCCGAGCCTGGACGAGCGGGCGGGGTTGCTGCGGTCGGCGTTGGCCGCCAAACGGGTGCTGCTCGTGCTCGACAACGCGAGCAGTGCCGAGCAGGTGCGGCCGTTGCTGCCCGCGACCTCCTCCTGTTTCACCCTGGTCACCAGCCGGGACGCGCTCACCGGCCTGGCCGTCGTCGACGGCGTGCACCGGCTGGATCTCGACGTGCTGACCGTCGAAGAGGCCGTGCAGCTGCTCAAGAGCTTGTTGGGCCAACGCGTCTGCTACGAACCCGATGCGGCGATCGAGCTCGCGGAGTTGTGCGCCCGGTTGCCTCTCGCCATCCGGATCGCGGCCGAGTTCGCGCGGCACGAACCGCTGACGGCCGTCGTCCGCGACCTCCGGGCGGAACGCCTGGACCTGCTCGACAGCACCGGCGACCCGCGCAGCATGGTGCGCGCTGTGTTCCTGCGGTCGTACCGGCAGCTCAGGCCGGAGGCGGCCGAGCTCTTCCGGTTGCTCGGGCACCACCCCGGCCGTGACTTCGACGTCCCCGCCGCGGCCGCCCTCGTCGGCATCGACATGGCTGACGCCGCGCTGCGCGTCGAGCAGTTGATCAGCGCAAACCTGGTGCAGGACAACGGCCGTTGCGAAATGCACGACCTGCTCCGCGCCTACAGCAGGGAGCTGGCTCCGGCGGCGGATCCCGCCGCCGTGCGGTTGATCGACCACTACGTCGAGGCGCACACCGCGGCGCTGGCACTCGCCTACCCCCGTCATGCCGACCCCGCCGGGAAGGAGGAGGTCTCCTGGCTGACGGACGCCGACACCGCACGGGCTTGGCTGACCGCCGAGGCGGACAACGTGGTCGAGGTCGTCAAGGCCGCCGCCGACCTGGGGTTCGGGGCTCGGGCCCGGCAACTCGCGCACGTCGCCAAGCGGCACCTCGAAACCATTTCGCGCGGCCCGCAGGCGATGCGCATGCATCAGCTGGCGCTCGACAGCGCCAGGGCCGACGGCGACCTGGCGGGAGAGGGCGAAGCGCTGCGCGACCTCGGCGTGGCGGCGGAGGTGATGGGCAGGCAACTCGAGTCGCTCGACTGGCTGCGGCAGAGCGCGGACGTCTGGCAACGGCTGGGCAGCCGCCGACGCCGTGCCAGCACGTTGAGCAGCATCGGCATCACGCTCGGCTCGCTCGGCCGGTTCGACGAGTCGATCGCCGCCCACGAGGAGTCCAACGAACTGCTCCGGCACCTCGACCGGCCGCAGCAGCTCGCCATGGGACTGCTGAACCTCGGCGTCACCCTGGAACAACGCGGTGAGCTCGACCGCGCGCTGACCAACCAACGCGCGGCGCTGGAGACGTTCCGCACGCTCGGTGACCAGCTGGGCCAGGCACACGCGCTGACCAATCTCGGCAACGTCCTCAACCAGCTGGGCGAGCACGGCGAGGCACTGCTGATGTTCGACGAGGCACTGGCGGGGTACCGGGCGCTGGGCAGCCGGATCGGCGAGGCCTTCGTGGTCAAGTTCCTCGGTGGGGTGCACCGGGCGAAGGGCGAGCACGACCTCGCGATCGACCGCTTCGAGGAGGCGCTGCGGATCTCCCGGGAGGCAGGCGACGCGTCGTTGCAGGCGGAGTTGCTCAACCACCTGGGCTTCGCCCGTGGCCTGTCCGGCGACCAGTCGGGGGCACGCGAGGCGCACCACGACGCGTTGGCCCTCGCCACCGAGCACGGCTACCGGCTGGAGGAAGCGCGGGCGCTGGAAGGGCTGGGCACCGTCGCCAGGGCCACCGGCGCCGTGATCAGCGCGAAACGGCAGTGGCGCCAGGCGTTGGAGCGCTACGAGGCGATCGGTGTGCCGGAGGCGGAACGGCTGCGGGCGGCCCTCGCCGAGCTGTGACCCGTCCAGGATTGTCCAGCTTCGTCCAGGATCGGGCCGGAGGCGGCCCGGTCACTGCTGAAGTGTCCCGGTGACCACAAAGAAGCTCGCCGCCGGAGTTTTGGCGGCCGCCGCCGTCGCACTCGGCGCGCCCGCCACGGCCAACGCCACGATCGTCGACCCCTGGGTGATCTGCAACGGCACCAACTGCGACAGCAGTGCGCAAGGCGACATCACCTGGCACAACCGCACCGCCAACGTCTCCGGGATCATCTGGGACCAGGGGTTCGGGTCGACCACGATCAAGTTCCGCGCCTACGCCAACGGCAAGCAGATCGGCCCGGAAGTGGCCCGCACCGCCAACGACGAGACCTCGGACCCGAACGTCAAGTCTCCGCGAAAGATCGGCTTCCCGATGGGGGACACGAACCTGTCCGGCGGCATCGACGAGATCAGGATCTGGATCTGTTTCACCACGTGCGTTGACAGCACCGTCGAGTACAGGGACCGCTAACAGTGATGATCAAGAAGCTCGCCGCCGGCGCACTGGTGGCCGCCGCCGCACTCGCCGCGCCCGCCACGGCCCAGGCGGAGGACCTGACCGCGTTCGAGCGCTGCATCAGCCCGTGCGAGGACGGGGGCACCTTCGGCACGATCGACTGGCACAACCGGACGGCCACCGTGCACGGCTGGGTCTTCGACCACAAACCCGGTTGGACGCAGGCCAAGTTCGTGGCCTACAAGGACGGCAGGCCGGACGGGGAGCTCGTGACCCGCACGACCGACGACGCGGGGCGGTACGGACCGAAGCGCGAGTTCAGCTTCGTCATCGGCGACACGAACCGGCCCGGCGGTCTCGAGCGCGTCATGGTCGACCTGTGCTTCGACAACGGCTACTGCAAGGGCTGGAAGGACTTCTGGCGGCCGTAGGACCTGCTACTGGTAACGGGGGTGAACGACGGCCGGGCAACCGGTCGTCGTCCCGCGTACACCGTTCGGCGCGGACAGCGGCCATTGGCCGACGCGAACGACCACTGGGTGAATGTCCCTGGCCACACTCGAAGCATGGGGATTCTGGCGGGCAAGGCTGTGGTCATCACCGGCGCCGGGCAGGGGTTGGGGAGGGCGTTCGCCACCCACGCGGTCGCGAACGGGGCCGCGGTGGTGATCAACGACGTCGACGAGCCGCTCGCCAGGAAGGTTGCCGACCTCATCTCGCTCAGGGGTGGCGAGGCCGTGGTCAG
The DNA here is from genome assembly GCF_011067745.1 of Lentzea alba. GTDB lineage: Bacteria > Actinomycetota > Actinomycetes > Mycobacteriales > Pseudonocardiaceae > Lentzea > Lentzea alba. The sequence goes on along the minus strand of NZ_JAAMPJ010000002.1, from coordinate 815,521 downwards.
CGGCGGCTGCGTCACGGATCCCGAGCAGGCCCAGGCCATGGTCGACACGTGCACGGCGGCGTTCGGACGGATCGACGGGCTCGTCAACAACGCCGGCATCCGCTACCAGGCGGACATCGGCCAGGACGACCCGGACAGGATGCGCGAACTCGTCGAGGTCAACGTCCTCGGCACCCTGTACTGCATCAACGCGGCCGTGCGGAGCATGCGCAGAGGGTCGATCGTCAACCTCGGCTCCGTGGCGATGGTCGGGCAACCAACGGCGCTCACGTACTCAGCGTCCAAGGGTGCCGTTGCGAGCATCACGGCTGGGGCAGCAAATGAGCTCCACGAGAGAGGCATTCGCGTCAACGCCGTGTGTCCCCTCGCCTGGACACGGATGGCTGCGGCCGACACGAAAGCCACCCCGAGCGGGCCGCCGGAGACGATCGCGCCGCTGGTCACGTACCTGTTGAGCGACCGGGCGGCGAAGATCACCGGGCAGCTGATCAGGTTCGCGAACGGCAAGTTGCACGTCATGGGCCAGACGTCGCCGAAGGCACCGGTCATCGAGAGCGACGAGTGGGACGTCGACAAGATCGCCGAGGCTTTCGAGGAGGCGCTCGAACCGGAGGACCCCGCTTGGGTGCGTTGGGGTGTCAGAACCTGACGGGAACGGGCAGAGTGGCCGAGTGGATCAGCGCGAGATCATGCAGCGGGCGCTCGGCGTCCTGACGCTCAGCTACGACGGTGCCGAGTCGAGCGACTACCTGCGCACGGCCCTCAAGTCGTTGCAGGAGGGCGTGTTCAGCTACGAGGTCAAGGTCGACGGCGAGCTGAACGAGGCCGGCGCGCAGGCCCTCAAGCAGGCGATGGACCAGGTGCTGTCGCAGTTCGGCTGGTTCACCGCCGGCCTGCTCTACGCCTTCCACGGCGTCGCCCAGGCGTACGAGAACGACTACGAGGACGCCGACGTGCAAGAGGTGCTGAGGCAGCTCGCCATCAGGCTCGCTGACTGAGCTCCGCGCGGACGCCGTCGGAGAACGGCGTCCACGCCTCGACCGCCCACGGGCCGAAACGCAGATCGGTCAGAGCGACGCACGCGGCGGAGATCTCCGGGTCGACCCACAGGAACGTGCCGGACTGGCCGAAGTGCCCGAACGTCCGCGGGGAAAAAGAATTCCCGGTCCAGTGCGGCGACTTGCCGTCACGGATTTCGAACCCGAGACCCCAGTCGTTCGGTTTCTGCATGCCATAACCGGGCAGCACGCCGTTCAGCCCGGGAAACACCACCGAAGTGGCCTCGCTCACCAGCTCGCGAGAAACCAGTGACGGCGACAGCAGCTCGGCGGCGAACAAGGCCAGGTCAGCGGCACAGGACTCGGCTCCTGCGCCGGCTGAACCGACCAAAGTCGACGATTTCATCCCCAGCGGCACGAACACCGCCTCGTGCAGATAAGTGGCGAACGGCATCTCGCAAGCCGAGGCAACAAAAGAAGCCAGCACGTCGAAGCCCGCGTTCGAGTAGATCCGGCGCTTTCCCGGCTCGGCCTGCACCTCGGCCTTGTCGAACGCGTAGCCGGCGGTGTGCGAGATCAGGTGCCGCACGGTCGCACCGGGAGGCCCGGCCGGCTGGTCCCACTCGATCGCGCCCTCCTCGACGGCTACCAGCACGGCGTACGAGGTGAGCAGCTTCGTCACCGACGCCAGCGGGAACACCCGCTGCTGATCACCCAGCGAGCCCACGACCGACCCACCCGAGACGACGGCCACCGCCACGTTCTCGACCGGCCACGACGCTGCCACTTCGACGCTCCGCATGGGACAGACGTTAACGTCAGGGGGTGACAGTCCGGGAACTGATCGTCCTGGGAACGGCCAGCCAGGTTCCCACGCGCCAGCGCAACCACAACGGCTATCTGCTGAGGTGGGACGGCGAGGGCTTCCTCTTCGACCCCGGCGACGGCAGCCAGCGGCAGCTCCTCAGGTCGGGCGCCGCTGCGAGCGACATCACCCGCATCTGCATCACCCACTTCCACGGCGACCACTGCCTGGGCGTCCCCGGCATCGTCCAGCGACTGTCCCTGGACCGGGTCCCGCACACCGTCCACGCGCACTTCCCGAAGTCAGGCGCCCACTTCTTCGAACGCCTCCGCTACGCCAGCGCCTTCTACGACGCTGCGGACATCAAGGAAGAGCCCGTCGAACAGGACGGCGAGATCGCGACCGGCAAGTTCGGCACGCTGGAGGCGTACCGGCTGGACCACGGCATCGACAGCTTCGGGTACCGGCTCACCGAACCCGACGGCCACCGCATGCTCCCCGACAAGCTCAAGGAGCACGGCATCCAGGGGCTGCAGGTCCGGATCCTGCAGACCGAAGGCGAGCTCAACGGCGTCAAGCTGCAGGACGTCAGCGAACCCCGCAAAGGTCAGAAGTTCGCGTTCGTCATGGACACCAGGCTCTGCGACAACGTCTACGAGCTCGCGGACCGGGCCGACATGCTGGTGATCGAGTCGACCTACCTTGCCCGCGACACCAAGCTCGCCGGCGACCACGGCCACCTCACCGCCCAGCAGGCCGCCCGCGTCGCGCAGGACTGCAAGGTCCGCAAGCTGGTCCTCACGCACTTCTCCCAGCGCTACGAGGACCCCGCCGAGTTCCACGCCGAAGCGGCCCAGGAGTTCGGCGGCGAGATCGTCATCGCGAAGGACCTGGACCGGGTTCCGGTGCCGAAGCGAGCCACTGGTCCCTGACGATCTCCTCCAGGGCGGAACAACGGGGCTCCCAGCCCAACGCGCGCAGCGCGGACACGTCAGCCCGCAGCGACCGGGCCTCACCGGCGTGCGCGGGCTTCCACGTGACGTCCACTGACCGCCCGGTCACCTCCGCAACGGTCGTGAGAACGTCCTGAACAGACGCAGCGGTCGCGCCGACGTTGTAGACCGACGACGTGCCGACGGAACAAGCTTCCAGCGCCACGACGAAAGCAGCAGCAACGTCGCGTACGTGCACGAAGTCGCGCACGGCCCCACCGTCGCCGTAGACGTCCATGCCCGGCACCGTTCCGGCCGCGCAAGCGACGGCACGGGTGATCACCCGACTGGTGTCCTTGTCGCCACCTCCAGCGACGTTGAACAAACGGAGAGTGGTCGCGCCGATCTGTCCGGACCGCGCCGCCCAGGCCACGAGGTCCTCGGCCGCCGCCTTCGAAGCCGAGTACGGCGACGAGGGTTCCCGAACGGACTCCTCCGTCAGGGGAGAGTCCGACGGCCGGTACACCGTGCCAGTCGACGCGAGCAGGAATCGTTGGCCCTTCAACGCTTTCAGGATGTTCAGCGTTCCGGCCACGTTCGTCTCGTAGTACGAAACTGGATCAAGAAACGACTCGCGGACACGGGCGACGGCGGCCAAGTGGATGACGGCGTCCACATCGGGCAACTCGAACGGCTCCGACAGGCGCTGACGCGACAAAACCGGTTCATGACCATGAACCTGCAGCTCACGCACCACGGCCTGGCCCACGTACCCAGTGGCACCGGTCACTAGAACTCGCACGAGTTGACCCTAAAGGTCGCCCAGGAGTGCGCCGATAACACCCAAGTGAGTTATCCCCATCGCGCTGTGCACACAAGCATCGCCGGACTCCTGCACGACGTGGCCGTGCACGAGTTCAAGCGGCAGGAGTTCCTGCGCAACGTGGCTGAGATCGTGGGAGCCGCACCCGCGCCTCAGTCGACCGAGGTCACCGTGCCGATGCCGGTCCTCAGCTCCACGCGCACCTTCCTCAACGGCGTTGACCAGGTTCTTCGGGACGCCGCCCGCGCCTAGGGCGCACACAGATCATCGTCTGATCCACTTGCCGTGAGGCCCGCGAAAGCGGGCCCGCCGCAACCTTCATCCGGCCGTTGCCGGACCGTGCTTCGACACACATACCGGGTGCCTCTACGCTACGCGTCACCCGGCGATCGCCGGTCACGTCCTCCGCTTCTCTTAAGCGAGTTTTCGGCGATGAATCATGTCCTCGCAGCGCTCAACGAGCGCCTCGGCAGGTTGTTCGGTGACCGGCTGGTTGTGCTGGCCGGTGGCACGCGTCTGGCTAAGCGCGCGCACGAGCTCCATACGCTCGGTGCACGCCATACGCTCGTGCTCGATACCGACGATCATGCCCCGCTGCATGATTCGGTGATCGCCCGTTGGGTGTCGCTGGGCATCAAGGGCGGCTTCGTCGCGGTCGAGCAGCGCCGTCTCGGCAAGCTGCTCACCAAGCCGAGCACCGAGGTCCGCGCGATCCTCAAGGACTTCGACCCGGACGCCGAAGCCGTCGTGATCAGCACGCCCTACAACGAGATCAGCACGTTCCAGGGCCGCCCGGTGCTCAACGCGCGTCAGCACAAGTGGGTCGAGCTGGAGAACAAGACCACGATCGACGCGCTCTGGGACGAGCTCAGCGCCCGCCGCGCGCCGGCCATGGTGTTCGACCTCGACTTCGAACGCCTCTGGGGCGCCTCGGAGATGCTGGACCGCGGCGCGGGCGTCGTCTGGTCCGGTGACGGCCCGGCGATCAACGGCGGTGCGAACTTCGTGCGTCGCGTGCGCACGTACGAGGAGGCCAAGGAGGCCTTCGACGTGCTCGCGCCCAAGTGCGACCAGGTGCGCGTGATGCCGTTCCTGGAAGGCATTCCGGTGAGCGTGCACGGCATCGTCTTCCCGGACGGCACCGCGGTGCTGCGCCCGATCGAGATGGTCGTGCCGCGCCGTCAGGGCCAGGCCAAGTTCCTCTACGCGGGCTGCGCGTCCTACTACGACCCGCCTGTGTGGATCCGCGACGAGATGCGCAACCTGGCCCGCCGCGTCGGCGAGCACCTGCGCGAGACCGTCGGCTACCGCGGCACGTTCACGCTGGACGGCATCGCGACCGAGGACGGCTTCCTGCCAACCGAGATCAACACCCGCTACGGCGGCGCGATGGTGTGCTTCGAGGACGCCGTCCCGACGCTGCCGCTCGCGCTCGTCCAGGTCGCGCTGGTCGCGGGCTGGGACCTCGGCATCTCCTCAATGGAGTTCGAGGAGCTCGTCCTGCAGGCCGCGGACACCGTCCGGTCCGGTGCGGTGGGCGCCAACGTGCGTGCCGTGCAACCGACCCAGGTGGACGAACGCCGCGTGATCTTCACCGGCTGGGCGTGCCGGCTGGCGCACCCGGACGAGCCCGCGCACGCGACGCTGCGGCTCAGCCCGTCACCGATCGGCGGACGCCTGGACCTCGACCTGCACCGCGAGAACATGCCCGTCGGGGCACCGGTGGCGGCGCTGACCGTCGCGGCGTTCGCGCTGGCCGATCAGGAGTGGGGGACGGGCCTCGGCGCCCTGGAGCCCGCGATCGCGATCGAGGACGACGTCCAGGTCGAGCAGTCGATCATCGAAGAAGCGGTCACCGCCTGAATGGACGGTCTACCAGGCGCCCTCGTCTCCGTAGGCGGAGATGAGGGCGGACCGGTAGCCCATCAGGGCCGCGGCGACCTCACGTGGCTGGTGCGCTGGTCGCACCAGCCCTTCGCCGAGCACCTTCGGCCGGCCCACGCCGACTGACTCGGGTGAGCGCTTCAGCAGCCCGACGGCGATCTCGGCGGCGTCGGCGAGCATCTCCTCGCCGGGCAGTTCGATCATGTCGTTCATCAGCCCGCTCACGAACGACGGCAGCTTCTCCGGCACGGCGCACGCCAGCGCCACCAGACAGGCGACCCGTTCGGACGCCAGCGCCTCGAAGATCTTCGGTGCGCCCTGGGCGACGGCGTGCCTGGTCTGCGTGAGCCAGTCCGGCGCCGTTCGCGGCAGTTCCCGCCCGAGAGCGTTCCACCTGCGGTGCGTGCGCCGTCCGTCCTCAGTGAACCCCTTGCCCGCCAACGCCATGGCCGCCAGCAGGAAGATCACCCGATCACGCACGTCCGCGGCGACCTTGTACGAGGCTCCCAGCTCGACGAGGTAGGGCACGGCGCAGAACGACGCCTCGGAGACCGTGTCGTCGGTCAGCAGCCGGTCGGCGAGCGAGGAGAGCGCGTCGAGCCGGACGTCGGCGCTGGAGTCCATCAGGGAGCGCAGCAGACGGGGCACGCGACCGGCGCCACCCCGGCCGTCGTACACCTCGACCCAGGAAATCCTGTCGAGTCCGCGCAACGGGTCAGGCCGTTGCCAGGCGCGCGGCAGCTCCATAGGGCGGAAAGGTACGGGATGTCAGGGAAGGCTCCTCGGAGCCTCGCCCGTACGATCTCGTGGTGTCCTTCTCGGTGGCCGACATCTTCTCGGGTGCGGGCGGCATGAGCTACGGCTTCCACGCCCACCGCGACTTCCGGGTCGTCGGTGCCGCTGACGCGCAGATCGGCAAGCCTTCGTCGCGGTTGGGTTCGTTGCGCTGCAACGACACGTACCGCGCGAACATCGGCGTCGACCCGTTGGAGGTCGACCTCTCGAAGGTGTCGCCGGCGGCGTTGCGCGAGGTGTGGGGCCTCAAGCGCGGCGAGCTGGACGTGCTGCTCGCGTGCCCGCCGTGCTCCGGCTTCAGCCGCATCACCGCCCAGAACCACCTGCGCGACGACCCGCGCAACTCCCTGGTCGGCCGGATCGCCGTCTACGCGGAGGAGCTGCGCCCGAAGGTCGTGCTCGTCGAGAACGCCCGCGAGCTCGTCAAAGGCAAGCAGCGCCACCACTTCGACAGCCTGGCCGAGGACCTGACCAGCCTCGGTTACTCGGTCGCCGGCGGCACGCACATGCTGTCCAAGTTCGGCCTGCCGCAGCTGCGCGAGCGGACGCTGATGGTTGCCGTGGACGCCGGTCTGCCGTTGCTCACGCTGGACGACCTCTGGGCGGGCCGGGTCATCCGGCCTTCCGCGATCACGGTCCGGCGCGCCATCGGCAAGATGCCGGTCGTGGCGGCCGGCGAGGCGCACCCAGAAGATCTCATTCACGTGTCGCCGACCTTTTCCCAGGACCGCAGTCTGGAACGAATGCGGGCAATTCCCGCGAACGGTGGTTCGTGGGCCGATCTGCTCCGCTCACCCGAGACCGCGGAGTTGTTGAATCCGGCACAACGCAAGATCGTCGAACAGCAGAACTGGGGTTCGCACCCCGATGTCTACGGCCGGATGTGGTGGGACGAACCGGCGCGCACGATCAAGCGGGAATGCGGTCACGTCGGCAACGGCCGTTATGCCCACCCGGAGCAGCACCGGCTGTGCACGGTCCGCGAGATGGCGCTCCTGCAAGGGTTCCCGCGCCAGTTCCGGTTCGACGTCTCGATTCTCGGGAACGCCTACCGGCACGTCGGCGACGCCGTTCCGCCGTTGATCGCCTACCAGCTGGCCGGGCTCACCCGGTGGATTCTCACCGGCCGCCGCCCGGAGCCGCGGGAGATGTGTCTGCGAGGCACTTCACTGCGTCCCGGCGACATTCGGCCGGTGGAAGTTACCGAAATGGTGGCGTAGGTCTCTGAACCGAACGTGCTCGCCATCCGTAGCGGGACGCGGCAATCGATAACTGTTCGGCAACGAATTTAACGTCACCTGACAAAATCAATGCATCGCAAGCCTATCCACTGTGGACACCCTGAGTAGATTTTCGCTGGTCACGACCAGTATGTGATAGCCGTTATACCTCACCCGGTCGTGTGACACCCCATCGGATAGTGTCCGCTCGCTTCCTGTCGGTTCAGTGTCGATGACGACGTGCCGACCGTCCCGACGGGCGAACTGACTTTCTACGCGTGCGGGCTAACTTCAGCGAGCAAGGAGACCCATGGCTTCCCGGTTGAGGATCGGCGCGGCGCTGCTCGGCGCCACTGCCCTTCTGTCGTTCTCGGCCCTTCCTGCCAACGCCGACGTCATCGCCACCCCGGACCAGGGCGACCAGCCCAAGGGTGAGTTCGTCGCGCTCAAGGAGGGCCCCCGCCTGCCCTCCCACAAGGAGCGTTACATCGAGACGGAGATCATCCGGCTCCAGATCCAGGGCCAGAAGGACACCAAGGTCTACGCGTACTGCGTGGAGCTGCCGACGGAGCTCTCGAACGGTGACCACCTCCGCGAGGTCGAGTGGGGCAAGCACCCCAACCAGAAGCAGTTCAACGACAACGCGGGCAAGATCCTCTGGATCCTGACGAACTCCTTCCCCAACCTTCCGATGAAGAAGGGTGTGGGCGGGGCCGACATCGAGACCAAGTGGGGCAAGCAGTTCAGCGAGAAGGAGACGATCGCCGCCACGCAGGCCGCGATCTGGCACTTCTCCGATGGTGCTGAGCTGGACATGAACGACGGCCGCAACAGCCAGGACGTCAAGGACCTGTACACGAAGTTCCTCGAGCAGGCCAAGGACGAGGCGCAGCCGAAGCCGACGCTGGAGATCGACCCTGCCGAGAAGGCGGGCAAGTCCGGCGAGAAGATCGGCCCGTTCAAGGTCACCACGACCGCGTCCGAGGTCAAGCTGACCGCGAACCTGCCCGAGGGCGTCACCATCACCGACGCCGCCGGCAACCCGCTCGCCGTGCAGAAGAAGGGCGACAAGGAGCTCGCCGTTCAGGGCACCGGCGAGAAGGTCTCCGAGTTCTTCGTGAACGTCCCGGCCGGTGCGAAGGACGGCGAGGCGGCGTTCCAGCTCTCGGCTGAGGCCACGCTGCAGGTCGGCCGCCTGTTCGTCGCGAAGGACAAGGACTCGGTCGGCGACGACAAGGTCGCCCAGTCGCTCATCGTCGCGCAGCCGTCGAACGCCAAGGTCGAGAAGGAGGGCAAGGCCAACTGGAAGCTCGAGGTCAAGCCGTCCGAGCCGACCACGCCGTCCTCCTCCACCCCGCCGTCCTCGGCGACCCCGTCTTCGCCGACCCCCACCACCTCCACGACGCCGGCCAACCCGGCGCCCGGTGGCGGTGAGGACCTCGCCTCGACCGGTGCCTCGATCCTGTGGCCGCTGGTCGGCGGTCTGGTGCTCGTCGGTGCCGGTGTCGGTGCGCTGTTCGTCGTGCGCCGCAAGAAGGCCGGTGCCTGAGTAATCAGCACCCCGTAGACGAACGCCCCCAGGATCCGCGCCGATCCTGGGGGCGTTTGCCGTTCCGCTGCTCGCTGGGACGCACGCGGGGCCCTCTCGTACTGTGTGTCAGTACGAAAGCGCCCCGCGTGCGTTAACGGCGGGCGAGGCCGGCGACGCTGATGTCGCCGTCGGCGATGGCGACGTCCCGGTTGGAGGATGCGCCGGAGAAGATCGCCCGCGCCGGGTCGCGGAAGTTCTCCACGATCTCGACGCGCTGCACCGGCTTGGCCGTCGGGATCACGGCCTCCGGCGTCCACGTGCGACCGAACCGCACCAGGTAGGTGTTCACGTTCGGCTTGCCGTCCTCAGTGGCGTAGACGCGCCAGGTGAACGGGTCGACCGGTTCCATCTCACGGGTGCGCAGCCCCCGCGCGACTTCCTCGGTCTCCCACGCGCGGCCGTTCCAAGTGGACAGGTAGTTGCGCAGCGGCCCCTTGTCCGGGTCGCCCATGAACCACAGCAGGAACGGCCGGCCCAGCGTCGTGCCGACGAGCTGGATGTAGTCGGGGGACTTCACGTTGTTCGGCAGGGTCAGCGGGGTCTCCGCGACCTTCAGGTGCTTCTCCTGGTCGGCGTCGTCGATCTGGGTGCCCAGATCCTTGCCGGACGCCGAGTAGAAGTGACGGTTGTGAGGGTCGAACCACGCGTAGTAGATGTTGCGGTGGTACCGGTCGTGCAGATGTCCTTCAGTGCCACCACCCGCGAGCGTGTAGACGATCCGCACGCGGCCGTTGTCCTCCTGCCGCAGCTGACCGATGTAGATCTCGTTCATGTTGTCCGCGCGGGCCGTCGAACCGATCGCGAACCGGTCGCCGGTCAGTTCCGTGGAGGTCTTCCACGTCTTGCCGTTGTCCTTGGACACCACGTAGAGCATCGGACGCGTGTCCGTCGGGAACGTGGGGTCGAGGTCGCGGGACGTCTCGCGGTAGAAGACGTAGATCGTGCCGTCGCGGGTGACGAACGGCATCGGGTACGTGGCCGCGTTCTTCGAGATCAGCGTCTCTTCCCAGACCCCGTCGGCCGAGTGGGCCTGGGGTGAACGAGACATCCGCAGCTCGACGTTGTGCATGCCGCGGAAGATGAGCAGGTGCCCGTCCTCGGCCTGAACCATGGTCGGGTAGTTGTGCGCGTCCTTGTCCCCGTCCGCGATCCGGTTGGGCGCGGACCAGGTGGATTTGCGGTGGTCGTACGTCTGGACGTAGCTGTCCTCGTACTGCCCGGCCCAAGAGATGAAGGTCTTGCCGACTTTGCGGTCGTAGACCCCACCGGCGACCGGTCGCCGGTCACTGCGAGCCGCGACGTTCGTGGCCGTCGTCGTCACCGCGAACTTCGCTTTCCCCTGAGCATCGGCCGTGGCGTGGGCCGAAGGGACCGCGACGAGCGGCAACAGCAGTACAGCGGACATAACTCCACGCAGGAGCCGTGTCATGTGGCGTGTCCTCCTGGTTCTGGCCGCGAGAGCGGCCGACCAGGCGGCGGCAGGGGACATCCTCGTTTCGCAGAGCCGACTTGTCCAGGCGGAGTTAGCGTGATCGTCGGCTATCAACACGCGGGCCCTACTCGGGTACTCTGCGTCAGAAGCGGAGGAGCACCACATGAACTTCGACGAGATCAAGAACAAGGCCCTGGACCTGGCTCAAGAGCACCACGAGCAGGTCGACAAGGGCGTGGACGCCGCGGCGGACTTCGTCGCAGGCAAGTTCGGTCACGACGAGCAGGTCGACTCGGTTGCCGAGAAGATCAAGGACATCCTTCCAGGTGGATGAGTGAACTCCTTCAACACCACTGACGCCGGGCGGGTCACCTCCACGGGAGAGACCCGCTCTCCTTCTGCCCGCAAGCCAGAGATGATCACCTGGCAGGGCCTCCACGAGCCGCGCCTGGAACAGGTCCGCCTGCTCCTGACGAACAGCCCACGCCTGCGCGCCTCCGGCCGCATGGTCGCCACCGGCCCGACCGAGCAGTTCAGCGCCTCGTTCGAGGTCTCCGTCGACGAGAGCGGCCAGGTCAACAGGCTGCTGCTGCGCACAGCCACCGTCCTGGAAGAGCGCCAGTGCTCTCTGTCGAGGACCGAGGACGGCGCCTGGCTGGTCGACCACGGCCAGGGCGCCAAGCGCGAGACGTTCAACGGTGCGCTGGACGTCGACGTCCAGTTCGCGGTGCTGTTCAACACCATCCCGATCAGGCGCCTCGACCTGCACCGCGAGGAGGGCGAGTTCGACCTCCCCGTCGTGTGGGTGTCGCTGCCCGAACTGACGGTGAAGGCCGTGACGCAGTCCTACAAGACGGTGTCCGTCGGGGACGACGTCTCGGTGGTGCGGTTCAAGAGCGGCGGGTTCGAGCAGAACATCAAGGTCGACTCCAACGGCCTCGTCGTCGACTACCCGTTGATCTCGAAGCGGATTTAGAAAGCTTCCAAGAAGTACTTCCTTCGTGGCGAGTCGCATCCAAACGATGGATGCGACGGGCCCCGGGCTTCTAGCGTCCGACCATGCCGAAACGATTCTCGAGCGTGGTGGGGCGCTCCTTCGGTGATGGCGTCCGCGACGCCATCCATTCCGCCGGTTTGACCCAGGTCAAGGTTGCCGAGCTGCTCGGCTGGGAGCAGGCCAAGGTCTCCGACCTGGTCAACGGCAAGGGCGGGGTCACCGAAGTCGAGCTCGCCATGTTGCTAGGCCTCTGCGGCGTGAAACCGGACGAGGCGCGACGGTTGTTCGCCCTGTACAGGGAGACGCGCGAAAAGGGCTACCTCCAGTTCGACGAGGGAGGCCTGCTCAGTCCCCTGCGCACTCTGATCGAGCAGGAGCAACTTGCCACCAAGCTCGCCATCTGGTCGTTGACGCTCATCCCTGGCCTCCTGCAGACGCCCGCCTACATCCGAGCTGTCTCCAAGGGCGGGATAGTTCTCACGGAACGTCACGATCTCGAAGCCGCCATCAGGATGAAGCTGGAGCGGCAAGCGGTCTTCCACCGCAGCCGGACGTTCGTGTTCTACGTGCACGAACATGCGCTCCGCCTGCCCGTTGGAGGTGAGGCCGTGATGAAAGAGCAGTTGTTTCACATCCTGGCGATGACAGTGCGGCCGTACATCACGGTCCGAGTCGTACCCATCTCGGTCGGTGCGCACGCTGGTTCCGCCGGTTCGTTCGTGCGGCTGGGGTACGAGAAGTTCGAGCCGGTGATCTACCTCGAAGGTGAGCGGACCGGCCTTTTCCTGGAGGACAAAAACAGCCTGGCCTACTACGACGAAGTGTTGAAGGCGCTCGATGGGCTGGCCTTGGATGAGGAACAATCGAGGGAGCTGATCACCAGCATCGTGTCCTGAGGAGGCGCCGGGGATGTTGACGTGGCGGAAGAGCAGCTACAGCCAAGCGTCCAGTGACTGCGTCGAAGTTGGTCGCGGCATCGGCATCCGGGACAGCAAGGCGCCGACCACGCATCTGCCCCTCTCGGACAAGGCGTGGTCGGCGTTCCTCACCGAGGTCAAAGCATCTCGCTGAGCACCTCCGGGTCGATCAGGATCGGCGCGGGCCGGTAAGCCGGCGGCTCGACTCCCATGAGCGAGCGCACGAGGAAGTCCCAGCAGCGCGTCCGCACATAAGCGATCCGGTCGATGAACAGGTGCTCGGCGCCCGGCACGATCAGCATCTCGAAGTCCTTGCCGGCCGAGATCAACGCGTCCGCCAGTCCCAGCGCGTGGTCGACGTGGACCGTGTCGTCCAACTCGCCGTGCACGATCAGCAGCTTGCCTTCCAACCTGTCCGCGATCTCGGCGTTCGAAGCACGCTCCCACGCCGATGGGTTGTCGGCGCCGTCGCACGACTCAGCCCAGCCCAAACCGATGTGCCGGGCGTCGTGCGAGCCGGACATCGCCACACCGGCGTGAAAGCTCTCGGGGAAGGCGAGCATCGCCCGTCCCGCAGCGAAACCACCGCCGGAATGGCCCATGATGCCGACCCGCGAGAGGTCCATCCACGGACGCGAAGCCGCCAGCTGCTGCAGCGCCGCGACGTGGTCTTCCAGGCTTCCCGCGTCGGACAACCGGCCGTACGACACGTCCAGGAAGGCCTTCGAACGGCCCGGGGTGCCGCGTCCGTCGAGTGCGACCACCACGAAGCCGAGTGCTGCCAACGGTTCCGCGTCCATGCCCATGCCGCCGGGGTCGAAGCACGGGTCGACCCTGGTGACCTGCGGGCCGGGATAGACGCTGTCCACCACCGCATAACTCTGCGACGGGTCGAATCCCCGCGGCTTGTAGAGCACGCCGTAGATGTCGGTGACGCCGTCCGCCGCCTTGACGCAGAAGCGTTCCGGGGCGGTCCAGCCCGTTGCGAGCAGTCGCGTGATGTCAGCCTGTTCCAACGACACCAGCTCGCGGCCGGACCAGTCGCGAACGGCGGTCACCGGCGGCGTGTCCACAGTGGACGCCGAGTCGACGAAGTACCGGCCGTTCGGCGCCACCGTGACGACGTGGTCCAGCGAGTCGTCGGTGACGACCGCGAAACCGGTGCCGTCCAAGGCGACCCGGCAGACCGTGCGGCGGTACGGGTCTTCAGCGACCAGACCAGAAGCCGTGAAGTACACGACGCCGTCGGAGACGTGCAGGATCTCGCGCACCAGCCACTGGCCGGAGGTGACCTGACCGAGAAGCTGGCCGGTGTGCAGGTCGTAGCGGTAGAGGTGGCCCCAGCCGTCGCGCTGCGAGAACCACAGCACCTCGCTCTCCAGCACGCGGACGATCGGTAGGCCGTACATGAACTGGTTGGGGCCCACGCGGTTCGAACCGGTCTCGCTGAGCACGACCCGCACCTCGCCGGTGCGGGCGTCCATCCGGTTCAGGGTGAGGGTGTGCTGGTCACGGGTGCGGCGGAGGAAGTAGACCGCCGAGCTGTCCTCGGACCACCACGCCCAGCCGGCCATGAGCGGCGAGAACTCCGGCATGAGCAGCGGTTCGGTCTGCGCGAAGACCGTGGTTCCCTCGGCTACGTCGAACACGACCAGTTCCGCGAGTGGCATGGACTCGTCACCGGGGTAGGCGTAGCGCTGGGTGTGCACTCGGGGCGCGCTGCCGTCGGCGGGGCGGGATTCCAGCAGGTGGGTCTGCCGGACGTCGCGCTGATCGGTGCGGTGGGCCAGCACCTTCGTCGAGTCGGGGGACCAGGCCAGCGCGGGCGGCATGTGCGGCAGGCCGAACTTCTGCATCAGCGTGGGGTAGCTCGTGGCGTCCGGGCCGTAGCCGTAACCGTGGTCCTCCACGCCGTCGGTGGTCAGCGCCCACTCGCGGTCGCCGGACCGGGCCCAGAGGTCGTGGCCGCGGCGGGACACCGCGACCTTGCCGTCGGGGGAGGGCACCTCCAGCGGGTTGCCCGGAGGCGCGATGAACGGCATGGGGTCGAAGTCTGGCGTGCGAGTGCCGGCGTCCGGGTCGACGACGATGAACTGACGGTCGGCGCCGTCGCGGACCTGGTACCAGAAACGGGCGCCCCCGTCGATCCACTGTGGACGGACCTTGTCCCCGATCACGAGCTCGCCAGGGCTGGCGGAGCGGCGGAGGAGTTGTTCTGCGGCCTGGTAGTTGTCGGCGGTGCTCATGGTGGTTTTCTCCCCAGTTCTTCGGAAAGTTGTCAGAGGCTGCGGGCGGTGATGTCGCCGTACGAGGTGGTGGCCTGGATGTGCAGGTCGGTCGTGCCGTCGTTCTTGAGCGAGTTGTGCACACGGCCGTAGGAGGTGCCGGCGTCCATGGAGGCGGAGAGACCGGCGGCGACGCCGACCGTGATGTCGCCCTTCTGGGTGCTGATCTCCGCGGAACCGGTGAGGCGGCCGACGGTGACGTCACCGGCCTGGGTGCTCACCCGGACGCTCGCGGCCTCGTCGATCTTGATGTCGCTCTGGGTGGCCTCGAAGGCGATGTCACCGAGTCGTCCGACGCCGCGGAACTCGGCGGCGGCCGCCGTCGCCTCGACGCGAGAACCGGCGGGCAGCTGGACGGTGATCTCGACGGATCCGGAGGCGCCGAGGAGCTGGTTCTTCACCTTGGTGCTGATCCGCAGGACGCCGTCGGCGAACGCGACCTCGGTCTCCTCGGCGGCCTTCGCGTCGCGGCTCTTCGCGGCGTTCGAGGGGCGGACCTCGACGGCGGTGTCGGTGCGGTCCGTGGCGATGAACTGGATGAGGCCCGCGGGGACGTCGAGGACGGTGGTGATGGGGGCGGTGGTGGTGAAGGTCTGCATCTCTGGCTCCTGTAGCTCGTTGTTTCTGATGTCCAGAAAGCTACGTTGCGTTCATAGAACCCATCAACAAGCTTGTTGCGCACAAGTCGGATAATCGCAGATCAAGGCACGCGAAGTGTTGCAATGGAGTGTAAATTCAACGCAACGATCAAGTTGTTGCGTTGCAATGGGATGGAGGTGAAAGCTATGCTCCGGGCATGCCAGGAGGCCGACTGACCCAGCAGGAGCGCCGGCAGATCGCCATCGGCCTGGCCGACGGCCTCGCCTACGCGGAGATCGCCCGTGCGCTCGACCGACCCACTTCGACGGTCACGCGCGAGGTGATGCGCAACGGCGGTCCGGCCGGGTACAAGGCCGATCTCGCCCACCTCGCGACCGAACGCCGTGCGCAGCGGCGCAAGCAGGCCGCGCCCCGAGGCCGTCAGCCGGTCGAACGGGCCGACGGCCGCGATCCGGAGGCCGTGCGGGAGTTCGAGGAGGCGTTTTCCGCGATCTTCATGGCCCAGGGCCTGCCCAAGATGACGGCCAGGGCGCTCGCCAGCCTGTACGCGACCGACTCCGGCAGCCTCAGCGCGTCAGAACTGGTCAACCACCTGCAGGTCAGCCCGGCGTCGGTCTCGAAGGCGATGTCGTACCTGGAGAGCCAGGGCCTGATCGGCCGCGTGCGCGACGAACGCCGCCGCGAGCGTTACGTCGTCGACGAGGGCGACATCTGGTACCAGTCGATGATCGCCAGCGCTGCCGGGACGTCCAAGCTCGCCGAGGCGGCACGGCAGGGTGTGGGCGTCCTCGGCTCCGGCACTCAGGCGGGCGACCGCCTGGAGAACATCTCGCGGTTCCTCGACTTCGTGTCCGAGAGCATCGTCCGGGCCGCCGAACAAGCGCGGGACATCTTGCACCCCAAGGGTTAGACGCGGACCGCGACCGCCACTCCCTGGCCGACGCCCACACACGCGGCCGCGATACCCACGCCACCACCACGTGCGCGCAGGTGCCGGGCCACGTCGATGATCACGCGCGGCATCGACGCGCCGAGCGGGTGGCCGTAAGCGATCGCGCCGCCGTGCACGTTGACCTTCTCGCGGTCGATCTCCGGCAGGTGGTGCAGCACTGACAGCGCCATGGCGGCGAACGCCTCGTTGATTTCCCACAGGTCGATCTGAGCGGCTTCGAGGTGCAGGCGCTTCAACAACTTCCGGATCGCCGACACCGGCGCGATCGTGAACCGGTGCGGCTCCTCGCCGGTGGTCGCGGAGCCCAGCACCTCACCGAGCGGCTCGACGCCCAGTTCGGCCGCGATCGCTTCCGTGCCAAGGAGAGCGGCGAGCGCGCCGTCGTTCAGCGGCGACGCGTTGCCCGCGGTCACCGACCCGTTCTCGGAGAACGCGGGCTTCAACTTGCCGAGCTTCTCGATGCTCGTGTCCGCGCGCACGTTCTCGTCGCGACGCACGGCCGTGCCGTCCGGAAGCTGCACAGGGAACGCGAAACCCTCGTGTACGCCCGCATCCCAGGCCGCCGCCGCACGTCGGTGCGAACGCAACGCGAAAGTGTCCATCTGATCCCGTGTGATGCCCAATTCGTGAGCGACGTTCTCGGCAGCCAACCCCAACGGCACGGTGTACCGCTTCGGCATGCGCGGGTTCACCAGCCGCCAGCCGAGCGCCGTCGACACGGTCTCCATCCGGTCCGGGAAGGCCTTGTCCGGCCTGGCCGTCACGAACGGCGCGCGTGACATCCCTTCAACGCCACCGGCAACGATCAGATCGGCATCTCCGGCAGCCAACGCCCGCGCGCCCTGGATGATCGACTCGCCGCCCGACGCGCACAGCCGGTTCAGCGTCACGCCCGGCACCGACACCGGCAGACCCGCCAGGATCGCAGCCATGCGGGCCACGTTGCGGTTGTCCTCGCCCGCGCCGTTCGCGTCACCCAGCAGCACGTCGTCGATCCGGGCCAGGTCGAGGCCCGGATAGCGGCGCAGCAGGTCGACGATGGGCAGCGCGGCGAGGTCGTCCACCCGGATGCCGGACAGCCCTCCCCGATACCTGCCGAACGGCGTGCGGGCGGCGTCGATGATCAGTGCGCGGGCCATGTGCCCATCTTGCGCCAATCACGGCTTGAGCAAAAAGGGAACGTAACCCGTCTCGGGGTGCACCCCTGAATCGGTGCTGAAGGCCTTCACCTCGACGGCGTGCGCGCCCGCGGCCATCGACCCCGTGTTGAGTGAAATCCGCCACCGGCCTGCGGCGCCGGGGCCGTCGGCGGTGGTCGGCACGGTCGCGACGTGGGTGCCGTCGAGCCGGACCTCGAACCCGGCGAGGCCCGCCACGGCCGCGTCGAGGGCGTTGATGCGCACCTCCAGGACCACCCGGCCGCGGTTGAAGGCGGCGCCGTTCTCGATGGGCTGCCCGCTGGCGTCCAGGACCTCCAGGACGGGGTCGCCGAGCGTCGACCTGGCCTCGATCAGCGGGGTGCCGGACTGGCGTTGCGCCACGCTCTTGGGTCCGGTCAGCTCGACGTCGGTGTGGGTGACCTGGACGCGTTCGGTGGTCACCAGCTGGACGTTGAGGTTGTCGGTGAAAGCCTCTTTGGGCAGGTCGGCGACGGCAGGGTACTCCGCGCCGGCCTTCCAGGGCGTGCCCTCGACGGCCGGCCGCAAGGGCACCTCGACGCCGTTGATCCGCACGGCCGTGACCGGAGGACTCTCTCGCGCCGGGATCATCGCGATGCGCAGCTGACCTGACTTGACGTCCTGAATCGGGTGGGTACTCGTGCTGGCGGGGCCGTCCACGCGGACCTGCGGCGTGGGGACGGCGGGCGGCGCGTCGGCCTTGGCGGTCCGGTAGCCGATCAGGTCGATGCCCGCGCGGATCCGGTCGCCGGCCAGCGCCGCGACGCCGACCAGGGCCGTTGCCTCACGCCACGGCGGCACGAACGGCGAGGTGGCGACGACGTCGCCGTCCCGGACGAGCTGTGTGCCGTTCTTCGTGAGCACCAACTCCCAGCGCACGGTCACGCCCGGCACGGTGGGAGGGAGAGCCTTGGTGCTGATGCCGTCCGGGACGAGCTCGACGATCGAGTTGCCGGACGCGTCGGTGGAGATCGAAGCGCGGATCGCGCCCGGCAGCACCGGCTCGCCCTGGACGCTGACCGGTCCCGGCACGAGGTCGAGCAGCAGCCTTCCGCCGGTGCTCGGGGCGTCCGTCTCGATCACGATCCGGCTGTCGTCGTCGCCGCGGACGAACGGCGTGCGGGACCTCAGCGTGACGGCACGGGTGCCGCAGCTGCTGCTGATCACGAGCCGGTCGTGGTCGTCCTCGTCGCCGGAGGTCGCGCGGGCGCAGTCGGTGCGCTTGGTGAGGCGCCAGCGTTGCAGGTCGGGCTCGGCGGGGCTGTCGAAGCGGTCGACGAACGTGTACGGGGCGTTGTCCGCGCGCGGCGTCGCCTTGATCCGGGCGGGCTGGGAGCGTTGGCCGAACGAGTCGACCCCGCGGATCTCGATCTGCTGCTCCTGGTCGTTCGCCAGGCCGTTGAGCTGGGTGCCGGGCCTGGTGACGAGCTTGGTCCGCGCACCCCACCGCACCTCGTACGCGGGGGCGTCGCCGGACCAGTTGAGCTGGATCTTGTGGTGCCCGCCGCGCGCGACGACGCCTGCGGGGGTGCTCGGGCGGCTCTGGGGGCTCGGCACGAGCACCTGTTCCGCGACGAACGGCTTGAGCTTCGTCGGCGGCGGGGGAGCGGTGGGCAGGCCGGAGTCGCTCCCGCCGGTGTCGCGCAACATGATCACGCCGACCACCAGCGCGAGGCCTGCGGCAGCGAAGGCGACCCGCTTCATAGCGGTCACGCTAAGGCGTTTTGCCCAGCTCGAACACGGTTTCGGTGATAACGGGTTCGCCATGGTCCGCCGGAAGGACGCAGAGTTTGAGCCGAGCGTTCGCCCCCGGCGTCAGGGCCGAGGTGTCGAGCCAGAACTCGTGCCTGCCGGGCACTCCCGGACCCTGCTCGTTCGTGGGCAGCGCGACGATCCGCTTGCCGTCGAGTTCGAGCTCGATGCCCCGGTGCCCGATGGCGTTGATCTCGGCCGTGATGAGGACGCGACCCTTGGGGGACAACGGTTGCGGGGGCCTGGTGCCGTCCTCGTGCATGACGTGCAGCCGCGGCCCGCCGGTTTTGATGCCACCGGGCCGGTTCGCGAGCTTCGGCAGGGTGCCGGGGCGGCTTTCGGGCTTGCGGATGACCACGAGCTGGGCCGGAGCCGCGACCGCGATCCTCTTCTCGCCGACCGGAAGTTCGACGACCCGCACCTGGTTGCCGGCTTCCGGCGTGACGATCTTCGCCGCGACCGCGTCCTGCGGCACCTCGGTGTTCGGCGACAACGGGATGACCTCGGTGGGCACCACCCGTTCCGGCACGCCACCGACGCCGAACGAGTCGAGGAACCCGCCACCGTCGATGCGGATCCGCGGGTGCACCAGTTGTGTCTTGATCGCCACGGCCTCGTACGCGACCACCACACCGTCGCGGAGCGCGATCACCGCGTCCGGCAGCACCCGCATCTCCCACCGGTGCCGCACGCCCGCGACGAGCCCGGTCATCGGCGAGTCGCCCAGCGCGACCTGCTTGTCGGTGCGGGGCAGGTCGGGGTCGGCGATGATCCGCGTGCCCTGGGTCGTGATGTCGAGGCTGACCGCGCCGCGCGGCAGGGCCTCGGTCTCCTTCAGGTACTGCCACGGGTCCGGCAGCATCGTCAGCCGCACGTGACTCGACTCGACGGCACCCGCGACGCTGATGATCGCCCGCCCGATCGCGCCGTCACTCGCCGGAACGCCGAACCTGACGGGCGTGTTCGACTGGAACGCCGCCATCGAGCAGTCGACGTCGACGCGCTTGCTCGGCCCGAACGGCCGCAGCCCGAGGCACTCCGGTTCCGCCTCGATCCGCCACCTGCGCGGATCCAGCGACTCGGGGCCGTCGAACCGGTCCGTCTGGCCGACGAGCAGGTCGTCCCACTTGTCGTTGTAGAGGTCCTTGGGCGTCGCGGCGATCGTGAGCGGCTCGGACCGCTTGCCGGTCGCACTGACCGCGCGGACCTCGACCTCGGTCTGCTGGTCGGGGTTCAGCCCGGCGAGCTCCACCTCGGGTCCGGGCACGAGCTGCTCGTTGCCGTTCCAGCGCACCTCGTACGCCGGCGCCGAGCCGTTCCACGCGATCTGCAGCGCGTCCGCGTCCAGCGCCTGAGCCCGCGGGTTGGCCGGTTTCATCGGCTCCTGCTGCTGCACGACCTCGACGTTCTTGTCGATCTCGCGCTTCAACGTGTCGGGTGCGTCGCCGATCCTGAGTGCCACCACGGCGGCGATGACGAGCGCGAGTCCACCGAGCCCACCGGCGAGCGTCCGTCGATCCACCCGGCGACCCTACGACGTTTCCGCTTCGGCGGTGCTGCCGTTCAGCCCAACCACACGTCCGCCGCGCGACCCCAGGTTCCGCAGCGCGGCCAGTGCACCCGGCTTGGTCAGGTCGATCGTTATGCGGGTCCGCTGCGGCTGGTTGACCAGCGTGTTCCTGCCTTCGTGCCCCGCCTCGATGGTCTTGGCGAGCCCACCTGTGGACGCCAGCGACCCGCGTGCCGCGCCGAGCCTGCCGAGCGCGTCGTCGACGGCCATCAGCAGCGCGTCCCGGTTCCCCTCGCACATCGCCCGGACGAGCTCGGGCCTGCTGCCCGCGACCCGAGTGCCATCTCCGAAGCTGCCCGCCGCGAGGGCCATCGCGAGCGGCCCGCCATCGGCCCCGACCGCCGCCAGGATCGCCGCCATGATGTGCGGCAGATGACTGATCCGCGCCACGGCCTCGTCGTGCTCCTCAGGCGTGGTCGGCACGACGTGGGCGCCGAGATCGAGCGCCAGCTGCATCACGTCGTTGAGGTGGTCGTCCGCCTCCTCGGGCGTGACGACCCAGGCAGCACCCTGGAAGAGGGTTTCCGACCCCGCGTCCCAACCGCTCCTGCTGGTGCCGGCCATCGGATGTCCGCCGACGAAGCGCGCCTGCGGCGCGTACCGGTGCACGGCGTCGTGGACGGGCCCCTTCACGCTGGTCACGTCGGTGAGGCGGGTTCTGGCGGGCACCTTGCGCAGCAGATCCGGGAGCGCGGGCAGCGGCACGGCGAGGACGACGAGCGCCTCGGGGTCGCGGCTGAGGGCCTCGTCCACCGTCGTGATGTCGAAGCCCTCAGCGCGTGCCCGGTCCGCGTCTTCCCTGCTCGCGGTCGCACCCCACACCGTGCGCCCGGCAGCCTTGGCGGCCCGCAGCACGGAGCCGCCGATCAGTCCCAGTCCGATCACGCACACGTCTCGCACTCGCCCATCATTCCGTGCGACCCGTGCTCGGACGAACCGCGCCTGGTCAGGCGCTGGTGGTGAGGCGTCGCAGGACCACTAAAGCGCCCTGCCAGCTGACCTTGGTCACAACGACGGTGCCGGCCAGCGTGGTGAGGGTGATCAGAAGCGCCGAATGAGGTTCCTGGCCACGCTCGATCAACCACCCGGTGAAGCCGAAGGTCATCGCCACCAGCAGGGCGTGCGCGAGCGTGAATGGTTGTGCCACAGCACTTCTCCACAAAGTCAGACTGATTGCGTCGAGTGTTCAACGCGGGATTCGGCGAATCTTGGCACGCGGCCCTTGAAGGCGGCAATGTCCTGGTTGCCCGATCCCTCGATCGAGTGTGTGGACAACTGTTCATCGGCATGTCTGACGTGCAAGAGCTTTGTGTTTAGGCATGCAGAAGGCGGTTCACCAAAAACCGCACTTTGGTTAACGAAGAATTTCGTCGCTAAAACCTTGTCCACAAGCGAGCTTTGCCTGGAATTTATGTGGTAACGGCCGGCTGTCGTCGGCCGTTACCACATAAATGCGCTACCGGAGGGCGTCCAGCGCGAACGCCGCGTACGTCGCCACCCCGTGCTCCATCGCCGCCTCGTCGAACAGCACCCGGTTCGAGTGGTTCGGCGCGGCCTCCTCCAGATCGATCCCGCGCGGGCACGCCCCGAGGAACGCCAACGCGCCCGGCACCTTCTGCAGCACGTAGGAGAAGTCCTCGGCACCCATCAGCGGGTCCTGCATCGGCTCGCTCCAGGACGGCCCCATCGCCTTCGCCGCGAGTTCCACCACGTGCGTGCCGACCTCGTCGTCGTTCACCGTCACCGGGTAACCCGGCACGATGCTGACCTCGGCGTGGCACCCGTAGGCGGCGGCCGTGTGCTTCACGACCTGCTTGAGCTCCTTGTGCACCTGCTTGCGGGTGAGCTCGGACAACGTCCTGATCGTCCCGTCGAGCGTGGCGACCTCGGGGATGATGTTCGTCGTCGTGCCGGCCTTGATCTGCGCGACCGTCACCACGGCCGGCTGGTGCACGCTGATCCGCCGCCCGAGCATCGTCTGGATCGCGCCGACCATCGCCGCGGCGGCCGGTACCGGGTCCAGGGCGTTGTGCGGCATCGCGCCGTGTCCGCCGCGGCCCTTCACGTGGATGTGGAACGTGTCCGCGCTGGCCATGATCGGGCCTGGCCGCGTGGTCACCACGCCGGACTTGGTCGTGGACGTGATGTGCAGCGCGAACGCCTTTTCCACGCCGTCGTCCAGCAGGCCTTCCTCGATCATGTACCGGGCGCCGTGGTAGCCCTCCTCGCCCGGCTGGAACATGAACAGCACCTTGCCCCGCAGCGCGTCCCGGCGGTCGGCGAGAAGCCGTGCGGACGACGCGAGCATCGCAACGTGCGTGTCGTGCCCACAGGCGTGCATGTTGCCGTCCACTTCGGACGCGTAAGGCAGCCCGGTGTCCTCCTGGAGCGGCAACCCGTCCATGTCGCCGCGCAGGAGCACGGTCGGCCCCGGCCGTTCGCCTTCGAGCACCGCCACGACCGAGGTCGTCGACTCGCCCTTCGTGACCTTGAGCGGCAGACCCTCCAACGCGTGCAGGATCGCCGCCTGCGTCTTCGGGTTCTGAAGCCCCTGTTCAGGGTGGCGGTGGATCTGCCTGCGCAGCGCCACCGTGCGGGGCTGCAGCGAGCGCGCCCCCTCGAGCAGTCCGGCGAGCCGTGGGTCCGACGTTGTTGTGCTCATCTATCGATGGTGCCACCACCTCAGCTACCGGGAAGGTCGTCTGGGCCCTACGGTGTGCACATGACACAGCAGGAGCCGGTCAACGGCTTCGCGGTCGCGGTCGTCCGAGAGGACGGCCGCTGGCGGTGCAGCAGGATGGACAGCTCCGCGCTGTCGGAGCTGGACGCGGCGATCACACAGCTGCGCCAACTACGGTCGACCGGCGCCGTGTTCGGGCTCCTGGCCGTCGACGACGAGTTCTTCATCATCCTGCGCCCGGTCCCAGGAGGCGTGGCCCTGCTGCTCTCCGACGCGGCCGCCGCCCTCGACTACGACATCGCCGCGGACGTCCTGGACCTCCTGCGCGTCGAACCGCCGGACGAGGAGGACACCGAGATCTGGCCCGAGGGCGACCTGGGCGTGCTGTCCGACCTCGGCATGCCCTCGCACGAGCTCCAGATCATCGTCGACGAGGAAGACCTCTACCCGGACGAGCAGCTCCAGATGATCGCCCAGCGCATCGGGTTCATCGACGAGTTCACCAAGCTGCTCGACACGATCCAGGCGTGATCTCCTCAGACGACATGATCCGCACGGCGATCCGTGCGGCTGCCGGCGCGGGCGCGGACGTGCCGATCGGCGCCGTGGTCTTCTCACCTTCGGGTGAGGTCCTGGCCGAGGCCTGCAACGCGCGTGAGGCGCTCGGCGACCCGACCGCGCACGCCGAGATCCTCGCGCTGCGGGCAGCGGCCGCGAAGTTCGGCGACGGCTGGCGGCTCGACGGCTGCACCCTCGCCGTGACGCTCGAACCGTGCACGATGTGCGCCGGCGCGTTGGTGCTCGCGCGTGTTTCGCGTCTCGTCTTCGGCGCCTGGGAGCCCAAAACCGGCGCGGTGGGCTCGCTTTGGGACGTCGTGCGCGACCGCCGGCTCAACCATCGGCCAGAGGTGCAGGGCGGTGTGCTCGAGTCGGAGTGCGCTGACCTGCTCGAACGCTTCTTCCGGACCCAGCGTTAACCCCCTGGATCCGGCTGTGTATTGTTCTTACCGGTGGCGTGTCCGAGCGGCCGAAGGAGCACGCCTCGAAAGCGTGTGAGGTGCAAGCCTCCGTGGGTTCAAATCCCACCGCCACCGCTCAGAAGGGCCCCGGATCTCTCCGGGGCCCTTTTTGCATGCCCGGAAACCTTCTGACCCTTGTCGCGAGCTGATCTTTACTGCTTTACTAGCTGCCTAGTAAAGCAGTAAAGGGGACCTCATGTTCGTCTTCCGGATCGACAGTCGCTCCGGCGTGCCGCCCTACCTGCAGCTCGTCCAGCAGGTGCGTCAGGGCGTGTTGCTCGGCTTCCTGCGGAACGGCGACCGGCTGCCGTTGATCCGCGAGGTGGCCGAGTCGGTGGCGATCAACCCGAACACGGTGGCCAAGGCCTATCGCCAGCTGGAGCAGGAAGGCCTGGTCACCGGGCGTCCGGGGCAGGGCACCTTCGTCAACGAGACCGCGGCCGCCACGATCTCGCCCGCGACCTACACCTCGTTGCAACGCGGTCTGGAGGCGTGGATGGGCCGTGCGCGGGCCGCCGGCCTCGACGAGCAGGCGATCAGCGCGCTTTTCACTTCCGCCCTCAACCAAGCGAAGAATGAGAACATCGCATGACAGCGACCGAGTACGCGCTCCGGACCGACGGCCTGGGCAAGCGCTATCGCAAGGTGTGGGCGCTGCGGGACTGCTCGCTGGCCGTCCCGGCCGGCCGGGTCACCGCGCTCGTCGGACCCAACGGCGCGGGCAAGAGCACCTTCCTGCGCCTGGTGGTGGGGCTGCTCGCGCCGACCACCGGCAGTGTCGAGGTGCTCGGCGAGTCTCCCGCCACCAACACCCCGCAGGTGTTGTCCCGCATCGGGTTCCTCGCTCAGGACCACCCTCTCTACAAGCACTTCACCGTCGCGGAACTGCTGCGCCTCGGCCGCTCCTGCAACCCGCGCTTCGACCAGGGCCTGGCCGAACGGCGGCTGGCGCAGCTGGAGATCCCGCTCGACCGCAAGGCCGGTGCGCTCTCCGGCGGTCAGCAGGCCCAGGTCGCGTTGGCGTTGGCGCTGGCCAAGCGGCCCGACCTGCTCGTGCTGGACGAACCCATGGCGAGTCTTGACCCCGTTGCTCGCTTGGAGTTCCTCCAAGCGTTGATGGGCGCGGTCGCCGCGGACGGCATGACCGTGTTGTTCTCCTCTCACGTCGTGCCCGAGCTGGAACGCGTCTGCGACCACCTGATCGTGCTCAACCACAGCAGGGTCACGCTCGCCGGCGACATCGACTCGCTGGTGGACGAACACCGGCTGCTCGTCGGTCCGCGTACGACCGGTGATCTCGGCAGGGCGGGCACGGTCGTGGAGGCCACGCACAGCGAGCGGCACACGACGTTGCTCGTGCGCGACGGCGGACTGCCGGCGGCTCCCGGCTGGCAGGCGAGTCCGGTCGGCCTCGAGGACCTGGTGCTGGCCTACCTGCGCCGGCCCGCGCGCAACGACGTCGAACTGGCGGAGGTGTCGGCATGACCTGGCTGACCTGGCGGCAACACCGCGCCGAGATGTACACGCTCGGCCTGTTGGTCGCGGCGATCGCTGTCTTCCTGCTCGCCGTCGGACTGCCGTTGCACTCGTTGTTCCCCAACGGTGCAAGTCAGTGCCTGGGCATCGACGTCACCGAGGCGTGCTCGACCGCGATCAGGCGGTTGAACGAAGAGCACGGGTACGCCTCCAAGATGCTGAACCTGTTCAGCCTGGTGCCGTTCCTGATCGGCGCGTTCTTCGGCGCACCGCTGGTGGCCCGCGAAATGGAGGCGGGCACCTGGCAGTTCGCCTGGACCCAGTCCGTGCCGAGGATGCGCTGGCTCGCGGTCAAACTCGGGGCGCTGGGCCTCGCGGCAGCGTTGTTCGCCGGCATCTTCGCGGCCGTCGTCACGTGGTACCGGCAGCCGATGGACGTGCTCGACGGCCGGTTCGGGGCCGACGCGTTCGACGTGGAAGGGCTCGCTCCCGCGGGGTACGCCCTGTTCGCGTTCGCCGTCGCCACGGCGGCGGGCGCGGTGTTGCGTCGCAGCCTGCCCGCACTCGCGGTCGCGCTCGGTGCCTTCCTCGCGGTTCGCGTCTTCGTCGGGGGTTGGCTGCGGCCGAACTACCAGGAACCGCAACGTCTCGTGGAACTCGTGGCCGCCGGTGACCCCGCCGACCCCGGCAATCCGCGGATGTCGACCGGTTCCGCCGCCGACTGGACCATCGCCACGGGTTACCTGGACTCGTCCGGCCGCCCGCTCTCGCTCTACGACGCCGTGACGATGTACTCGGCCGCGGAGAAGGAGGGCGTGAAGTTCAGCGCGTACCTCCACGAGCGGGGCGTCCAGCAGTGGGTCGAGTACCAACCGACCGGCCGGTTCTGGACGTTCCAGCTCGCGGAGACCGCCATCTTCGTCGGCCTGGCGGCGGCGCTGCTCGCGTTCGTCGTGTGGCGGTTCAAGCGCCGCGTCTTCTGAGCGAGGTTCAGAAGCGCACCCGGTCCAGGAACAGGTCGAGCAGCTCCGCGTCACCGAACACCTCGAGCCCGTCCACCGGCCGGCGCCGGTAAACCGCCAGCACCAGCTCCACGACCGGCCCGCGCAACGCCACCGCGGCCTTCTCGTGCCCCTGCCGCACCACGGGAGCGGCGCCCGTGAGATCGATCACGAACTCCGCTTCGCAATCGGTCGCGTGCAGGTGCACGGAACGGCCTGGCCCGAGCAGGGGAGCGGTCTCGGCAGGCCACCGCATGAACGCGTAAGGCAGCGCCAGGGCGGTCCACTCCGAGAGCGTGTCCCTGGCGACCTCCGCATCGAGATCAAAGGCCACACCCAGCGCGTTCGTCACGTCCCAGCGGTGCATGACGGTCTCGTGCGTCATCCGGCGCGACCACGCCCGCGGGCCGGGGTGGCCGCCGAGCGTCGCGATCATGAGATCCGGATCGACGGCCAGCAGCGCCTCCGACAACGACGCGGCGCCCTCCAACAGCCACGGGACGACGTCGGAGACCTGCTCACCGACGTACGAGGCCAGCTGCTGGGCGCCGTTGCGGTCGTACGGGATCTCCGTGACTCGCTCGCGGATCATCAGGTCCGCCCAGCGGTGGGCGTGGCCGACGTGGCGAACCAGCTGGTTCAGCGTCCAGTCCGGCGTGGTCGGCACGGCGATCGAGAGGTCGGCGCCGTCCAGTGACGACGCGAGCAGTGCGGTCTGGTCGATGATCTCGGCGCAACGGCGCTCGTAGTCCAACATGCCCCAAACGTAGGGACGCTGACCGACGCCTGGGAGGGGACCGCCGGTCAGCGTTCCGAAATCGAGCATACACCATGATCGAACACTTGTTCGAGTGATCATTGATGGGCCAACTGGTTAACCGTTAGTAACAACGCCTTCCAAACGCCACCCGATCGAGGAAAGATGCGTCGATCCGCCGCATCCCCTGGAGGAAGTTTTGAGACCCACCCTGCCCGGCGTCGGGACAGCGGTGGCGGCGCTCGTGTTCGCCGCCGTCCCCGCCGTTGCCGCACCCAGCTCCGACGCGCTGATCTCCGAGGTCTACGGAGGCGGCGGCAACTCCGGCGCCACGCTCAAGCAGGACTTCGTCGAGCTCGCCAACAAGAGCGCCTCGGCGATCAGCCTGGACGGCTACAGCGTCCAGTACATCTCGGCCACGCCCGGCGCGACCACGCAGTGGAGTGTGACCCCGCTCGCCGGTTCGATCGCGCCCGGCAAGACGTTCCTCGTCGCCGAGGCCAAGGGCACCGGCGGCACCGTCGACCTGCCGGCCCCGGACGTCGTCGGCACCATCGCCATGGGCGGCACCAACGGCACCATCGCACTGGTCAACGGCACCGAGGCGCTCACCTGCAAGACGGCCGCCGACTGCGCCGCCGACTCGCGCGTCAAGGACCTCGTCGGCTTCGGCACCGCGGTCGTGCGCGAGGGCACCGCGACCGGCGCCCTGAGCAACACCACCTCGGCGTCCCGCAAGACCGGGCTCGCCGACACCGACGACAACGGCGCCGACTTCACGGTCGGCAACCCGACCCCGACCAACTCCAAGGGCGAGACCCCGGGCGGCGGCAACCCGGATCCCGACCCGGACCCCGTGCCCGGCGACAAGCGCATCCACGACATCCAGGGCGTCACGCGCATCTCGCCGTTGCTCGGCCAGAAGGTCACCAACGTCCCCGGCGTCGTCACCGGCACGCGCGCCACGGGTGACCGCGGCTTCTGGATCCAGGACGTCACGGGTCAGGACAGCGACCCGCGCACCAGCGAGGGTGTCTTCGTCTACACGGCCGGCACCGCGCCGACCGTCGCCGTCGGCGACAACGTGCTGGTCAGCGGCACGATCGCGGAGTACCGGCCGGGTGGCGGCTCGAAGCAGACCCTCACCGAGATCACCGTGCCCACCACGATCACGTTGTCCAAGGGCAACCCGGTCCCGGCGCCGGTGCTCGTCAAGAACCTGCCGCAGGGCTACCTGCCCGCGCCGGGCGGCGACATCGAGCAACTGCCGCTGGAGCCGCAGACCTACGCCCTCGACCTCCTCGAGTCGCTCGAAGGAACGCTCGTCCAGGTCGACGACGTCCGCGTGGTCGGCCCGAGCACCGAGTTCGGCGAGGTCTGGGTCACGATCAACCCGAACCAGCACCCCACCGTCCGCGGCGGCACCATCTACACCGGCTACGACCAGCCGAACAACGGCCGGCTGAAGATCAAGGCCACGCCGCTGCCCGTGTCGAACGTCGGCGACGTCTACGCCGGCGCGACCGTGGGAGCCATCGAGTACACGGACTTCGGCGGCTACACCCTGGCCGCGCTGAAGCTCGGTCAGCACGTCTCGTCCAACCTGCAGCGCGAGATCACCGCGCAGCAGAAGGAGAGCGAGCTGTCGGTCGCGACCTACAACGTCGAGAACCTCGACCCGGCCGACGCGCAGGCCAAGTTCGACCGGCTCGCGGACGGCGTGGTGACCAACCTGCGCAGCCCTGATGTCGTTGTGCTGGAAGAGATCCAGGACAACAACGGCACGGTCAACGACGGCACGGTGGCCGCGGACCAGACGTTGCAGAAGTTCACCGACGCGATCGTCGCCAAGGGCGGCCCGCGCTACCAGTGGCGGCAGATCGACCCGGAGAACGGCAAGGACGGCGGTCAGCCGGGCGGCAACATCCGCGTCGGCTTCTTCTTCAACCCGCAGCGCGTGTCCTTCGTGGACCGTCCGGGTGGCGACTTCAAGACCCCGGTCGAGGTCGTCAAGAAGCACGGTCGCGCCGCGCTTTCCGTGTCACCGGGCCGGATCGATCCGCTGAACGACGCGTGGCAGGACAGCCGCAAGCCGCTCGCCGGTGAGTTCAAGTTCCGGGGCCGCACGGTGTTCGTGGTCGCGAACCACTTCGCCTCCAAGGGCGGGGACGACGCCATGCACGGCCGCACCCAGCCGCCGAACCGCTCCTCCGAGGTGCAGCGCGTCAAGCAGGCCGCTGCGCTCAAGGCGTTCACCGAGCAGATCCGCGCGATCGACAAGGGCGCCAACGTCGTCCTCGCCGGCGACCTGAACGACTACCAGTTCTCGCCCGCGCTGAAGACGTTGACCGGTGACGGCAACCTCAAGGCGCTCATCGAGACGCTGCCGGTGAACGAGCGGTACAGCTACGTTTTCGAGGGCAACTCGCAGACGCTCGACCACCTCGTGCTGAGCAAGAACATCACCCGCTTCGGCTACGACGTGGTGCGCATCAACGCCGAGTTCTCCGACCAGGCGAGCGACCACGACCCGCAGATCGTCCGCGCCCGCCCGTCCACGGGTGACGCGAACATCGACAAGATCGTGTTCGCGCTCGAGGACATCCTCGACTGCCTGAAGAAGTAACCACGGCTCGCCGCCGCCGCGTCACTCTCCTGACGCGGCGGCGCTGGCCGCGGCCGTCACCCCGGCCTGAATCGCTTCCACCGCACGGCGAACGGCGTCTCCCGCCCAGTTCCCCCGCGCGATCTCCTTGGCCCGCTTCCTGATCTCGCGCTTGTCGCCCACGAACACCTTGTGCACGGCGTCCACCGCGTACAGCAGCGTGATCAACGAACCGATGTGCGCATCGGCCCCGCGATACCCGTGCACGACCTCGCCGACCGCCTTGCGCAGCTTCTCCGCCGCTGCTTCGTCGACGATCGGATAGCTCTTCGCCGGGAAGATCCCGAGCACCTTCCGCGGCTCGACCCTGATGACCGAGTGGTCCCGCAGCTGCCCGATCACGTTGTTCCACAAGCGCTTCCGGACGCGTTCGACCGCGGACTGCGGGCGCAGCGGCTTGGTCAGCCGGCCGAGAGCCTCGTTCAGCACCAGGTCGTTCAACGGGGTCGGATCGACGACTCGCAGTTTTTTGCCGTTCGGCTCGAACGCGACGCGCCCCGAGTTCACCAGCTCGACGAGCACGGCACCCGCGAGCGCGTTCTCCGCCGACGTCGAACCGATCCGCACACGGCCGCTCCGCTGGTCGATGAGCAGCAACATCAGGTCTCCGGGCAGCATGAAAGAACGGTAGGTGCCGCTGTGGTCCCGGGAATCCGACTTTCGTATCAGCTCGACGCCACCGACGTCGCGGCCACCGTGAGCTCGTAACGCCGGAAGGGCGCCGACTCCTGCGAGTCGGCGCCCTTCCGGTGAAGAGAGCGGAGGATACGGGATTTGAACCCGTGAGGGGGTGAACCCAACACGATTTCCAGTCGTGCGCACTAGGCCGCTATGCGAATCCTCCGTGGAGAACCTTACCGGACGGGTGTTCCGGGACCCAAAACGGGGGTCTCCGGGAAAACTTCTGAGGTCTGTGTCGATCTGGCGGGTGCCCGCTCGTCGTGATCCCGTAAGACCGACCGAGGAGGACAATCGTGAAGTACATGCTGTTGATCTACGCGGCCTCTGACCAGCAGGCGAGCTGCACCGTCGAGGACTGGATCGCCTACGAGAAGGAGATGAAGGACGCGGGTGTCCTGGTCTCCGGCCACTCGCTCGCCGACCTGGTCACGGCGACCACCGTCCAGGTGGGACCCGACGGCCGCAGGACCGTGACGGACGGTCCGTTCGCCGAGACCCGTGAAGTACTGGGCGGCTACGACATCATCGACGTGCCGGACCTCGACGCGGCGCTGGAGTGGGCGGCGAAGTGCCCCGGTTCGCGTGACGGCGGGGCGGTCGTCGTGCGGCCGATCGCGGAATTCGACTTCTGAGTCCTGCGATGAACGTCGAGCAGGTGTTCCGGGAGGAGCGCGGCCGGTTGCTGGCCACCCTGGTCAAGCGGTTCGGCGACCTCGACCTGGCCGAGGAGGTCACCTCCGACGCGATCGAGGCGGCGCTGCGGCACTGGCCGGTGGACGGGGTGCCGGACCGGCCCGGCGCGTGGTTGCTCACGACCGCGCGCCGCAAGGCCGTCGACCGGTTGCGTCGTGACCAGGTCTACGCGGCGCGGCTGGCGTTGTTGCAGGTGGAGGTCGACCGGGCCGATCCGCCGGCCGCGGACGTGCTGCCGGACGAGCGGCTGGAGTTGTTCTTCACGTGCGCGCACCCGGCGTTGCCCGAGGAGGACCGCGGCGCGCTGACCCTGCGCTGCCTCGCCGGCTTCACGACGCCGGAGGTCGCGCGGGCCTACCTGGTGCCGGTCCCGACGATGCAGCAACGGATCGTGCGCGCGAAGAAGAAGATCAGCCAAGCGCGCATCCCGTTCCGCGTCCCGGACCCGCACGAGCTCCCGGAACGCCTGCCCGGCGTGCTGCAGGCCGTCTACTCGATCTTCACCGAGGGCTACGCGGCGCAGCGCACCGACCTCGCCGAGGAGGCCATCCGGCTGGCCAGGATCCTGCACCGCCTGCTGCCGGACCGCGAGGTGACGGGACTGCTGGCGTTGATGCTGCTGATCCACGCCCGCCGCGACGCCCGCGCCGACCTGCTGGAGGACCAGGACCGCTCGCTGTGGGACCGCGACCTGATCGACGAGGGCAGCGCGCTCGTCGAGGTGGCGCTGACCGGCGGACACGGTCCGTACGGGGTGCAGGCCGCGATCAACGCGCTGCACGACCAGGCCCCCGATTTCGCGAGCACCGACTGGCCGCAGATCGTCGCCCTCTACGACGTCCTGCGGAAACTCACGCCGTCACCGGTGATCGCGCTGAACAGGGCCGCCGCGATCGCCATGCGCGACGGCGCCGCGGCGGGGCTCGCGTTGCTCGACGCGCTGGCCGACGAACCCAAACTCCGCGACTACCACCCGTACCGGGCGGCCCGCGCCGACCTGTTGCACCGCCTGGGCCGCGCCGCCGAAGCCGCCCAGGCCTATCGCGAGGCCATCGCGCTCGCGGGCACCGAACCCGAACAGGACTTCCTGCGCCGCAGGCTGACCGCCATCGAGGGGCAATCGTGATCATGAAGTGGCTGGAGGCCGAACGCCTGAGCGTCGCCGACCTCCTCGACGACCTGACCGACGACGAGTGGCAGCGCGAAACCCTCTGCACCGGCTGGACCATGCAGGAGATGGCCGCCCATCTGACCACCTCGACGCGCACCGGCTGGTGGGACGCGATCAAGGGCGCCGTCACGTCCGGCTTCAGCTTCGACCGGATGGGGGACCGCCAGGCGCGTGCGATCGCGGCACGGTTCACCCGGTCGGAGTTGATCGCGCAAATTCGCGAGACCGCCGCGTCGCCGAAACGGGCTCCGGGTGCCGCCCCGATCGATCCGCTGGTCGACTTCCTGGTCCACGGCCAGGACATCGCCCGTCCGCTGGGCCGCTCCCGTGAAATGCCTCTCGAACCCGCCCAGTCGGCCTTGGAGCACGTCCTGCGCAGCTCGTTCTACGGCGCCCGCAAGCGTTTCCCCAACGGCGAACTGCCTGCTCTTCCGGTGTCTGACCTGCTGATGATCGCCACCGGCCGCGTGTTGTCCACAACTGGGGACAACACTGTGGGCAACTCGAACATGCGTTCGATGTAGACCCTTCGCTACACTTGCGTCGGACCTCGTGCGGCACACATCTCGCGAACCTCCCCAGGGCCGGAAGGCAGCAAGGATAAGCGGGCTCTGGTGGGTGCACGGGGTCCCCTTTTTCTGTCGGGGTCCACCGGTACTGTTCCGGGCGTGGCGCTCGCTCTGTATCGCAAGTACCGTCCGGCCACGTTCTCCGAGGTCGTAGGCCAGGAGCACGTGACCGACCCGCTGCGCGTCGCCTTGTCGGCAGGCCGGGTGAACCACGCCTACCTGTTCAGCGGCCCGCGCGGCTGCGGCAAGACCTCGTCGGCCCGCATCCTGGCCCGCTCGCTCAACTGCGTGAAGGGCCCCACGCCCGACCCGTGCGGCGAGTGCAACAGTTGCATCGGCCTGGCGCCGAACGGCAGCGGCAGCGTCGACGTGGTGGAACTCGACGCGGCCTCCCACGGCGGTGTCGAAGACGCGCGCGAACTCCGCGACAAGGCCTTCTACGCCCCCGCCGAGTCCAAGTACCGCGTCTTCATCATCGACGAGGCGCACATGGTCACCACGCAGGGCTTCAACGCCCTGCTGAAGATCGTGGAAGAGCCGCCGGACCACCTGATCTTCATCTTCGCCACCACGGAACCGGACAAGGTCCTCCCGACCATCCGCTCCCGCACGCACCACTACCCGTTCCGCCTGATCCCACCCGGCGTGATGCGCAGCCTGCTCGAACGCAACTGCGCCGCCGAAGGCGTGGCCGTAGAACCCGCGGTCTTCCCTCTGGTGATCCGCGCGGGCGGCGGCTCGGCCCGCGACACCCAGTCGGTGATGGACCAGCTCCTCTCCGGCGCGGGCCCGGACGGCGTCAAGTACACCCAAGCCATCACGCTCCTGGGCGTCACCGACGCGGCCCTGATCAACGACGTGGTCGACGGCCTCTCCACCGGCGACGGCGCCGCAGTCTTCGGCACCATCGACCGCCTGGTAGAAGCGGGCCACGACCCCCGCCGCTTCGCCTCGGACCTCCTGGACCGCCTCCGCGACCTGGTCCTGCTCTGCGCAGTCCCCGACGCCGCCGAGCGCAACCTGGTCAGCGCCCCGGACGACGAGGTGGCCACCATGGTCGCCCAGGCAGAACGCATCGGCCCAGCAGCCCTGACCCGCTACGCCGAAATCGTCCACACGGGCCTGGTGGACATGCGCGGCGCCACCGCCCCGCGCCTGCTCCTGGAACTCCTCTGCTCCCGCATGCTCCTCCCGTCAGTGAGCCAGTCGGAAGCCGCCCTGCTCCAACGCCTGGAACAACTGGAACGCCGCCCACCAGTAGCAATGCCGGCCGGAGTTCCCGCAGCCCCCGGCGCACCCGCCCCGGCCATCAGCAGCGACACCGCCGCCGCAGGCGGCCCGGTCTTCACCCGCAGGTCCCAGCAACCGCCAACCGCCGAGCAGCCGAGGCAACCAGAACCACCCCGCCCAGCACCAACTGCGCCCCCGGCAGCCACCCCTCCCCCCGCCGCAACTCCCGCGCCCGCAGCAGCCCCGGCGCCAAGCCCGGCTCCGGTCGCCGCAGAACCCCCGGTCGCCGCTGCCCCCTCTGCCGCCCCGACCCCGGAACCCGCCGCCCCCACAACCGGCGGCATGGACGCGGCAGCAGTCCGCCGAGTCTGGTCCGAACTGCTGGCCGCAGTCCGCAACTCCAGCCGCAGCACCGAAGCAATGCTGACCAACGCCGTGGTCAGCGAGGTCGACGGCAACGTCGTCACCATCGCCCACTCCTCGGCCCCCTTGGCCCGCCGCCTGGCCGAACCCCGCAACACCGAGGCCATCGCCAACGCCCTGTCCGCAGTCCTGGGCGGCACCTGGCAGGTCCGCTGCACCCACGGCACCCCCAGCACCACAACCCAAGCCCCAACCCCCACCAAAGCGGCCCGCCCGGCCCCCACGCGCCCAAGCCAGGCAGCAGCAGCCCCGGCCCAACCCGCCCGCAAGCCAGAACCCCAACGCCCAGCCCCACGCCCACCGGCAGACGACGTCCCTCCGCCCCCAGAACCGCCGGAGCCCGACGAACCCCTCCCGCCGGAACCGGACGACGAAGAGGCAATGCTGGCCGAGGCAGCCCGCCCAGCAGACCCGAGCACCATCACCGAGGCCAAAGACCCCGAAGCCGTGATGCTCAAACTGCTGGCCGACGAACTGGGCGCCCGCCCGCTCAAAAAAGCCTGACCCGCACCACCGCAAGCACCACCCGCGAAGCGGCCCCTCAAGCCCAATGCCGGAGGCGAGGCGACGCGAAGGCGCAGCCGAGCCCGCTCTTGGCATGCCCACCAACGCAAGAAGCAACGCAACGCGCAGCCGTCCTGAGCAACAGGCGTGCCATCAACCCACGTGCGGCGCTGGCCCGGTTCTTGATCAGATTGGCGGGGTCCGGGGCGGAGCCCCGAGTCCCAAAACGCAACGCGCTCCTCGCAAGGTGACCACCCGCAAGACCGCGCCCCACCCAGGCCGAATCGTCGAAACCCGTACCCTGGACCTCAACCACCCACCCACGAGAGGACCAGCGGTGCAACCCGGTCAGTTCGACATGCAGGCCCTGCTCCAGCAGGCCCAGAACATGCAGCAGCAGATGGCAGAAGCACAGCAGCAGCTGGCCGAAACGCAGGTCACCGGCAACGCGGGCAACGGCCTGGTCACCGCCACGGTCACCGGCGGCGGCGAGCTGGTCAACCTCGCCATCGACCCCAAGATCGTCGACCCCGAAGACGTCGACACCCTCCAGGACCTGGTCATCGCCGCGATCAAGGACGCCAACACCAAGGCCCAGCAGCTGGTGGAGCAGAAGCTCGGCCCGCTCGCCCAGGGTGGCCTCGGCGGATTGCTCGGCTAACAAATGTACGAGGGCCCAGTACAGGACCTGATCGACGAGCTGGGCAGACTCCCAGGCGTCGGCCCGAAGAGCGCCCAAAGAATCGCCTTCCACCTCCTGGCAACGGAACCCGCGGACATCGAGCGTCTGCAGAACGCACTCCAGAAGGTCAAGGAAGGCGTCGTCTTCTGCGACGTCTGTGGCAACGTGAGTGCGGAGACCACCTGCCGCATCTGCCGCGACCCGAAACGGGACCTAGCCCTGGTCTGCGTGGTCGAGGAGCCCAAGGACGTCCAGGCGATCGAGCGCACCAGGGAGTTCAAGGGCCGCTACCACGTCCTGGGCGGCGCGCTGGATCCGCTGAGCGGTGTCGGCCCGGACCAGCTCAGGATCCGGCAGCTGCTCAACCGCATCGGCACGGCCACCAACGGGATCGACATCTCCGAGGTCATCATCGCCACGGACCCCAACACCGAGGGCGAGGCCACGGCCACCTACCTGGTCCGGATGCTCAGGGACTTCCCCGGCCTCACGGTCACCAGGCTGGCCAGCGGCCTGCCGATGGGTGGCGACCTGGAGTTCGCGGACGAACTGACGCTGGGACGTGCGCTATCTGGTCGCCGAAGCATGTGACCACCGCTCCACCGCGACTGGGCGACACCCGCCTGGTCGCGGTGGACGGTCCGTCAGGCGCCGGCAAATCCACCTTCGCGAAAAACCTCGCAGCAGAACTCGGCGCCCAACTCATCAGCACCGACCACTTCGCCACGTGGAGCGACCCCACGACCAAATGGTGGCCAAGACTCGTCCAAGCCCTCGACCAGGTAGCCGACGGCAAACCCGGCAGGTACCGGAAAACCGACTGGTCCCAAGGCTTTCCGTGCCCAGACCAAGGTGACGAAGTAGAAATCCGTCCACAAGGGACGATCATCCTGGAGGGTTTTTCCTCAGCCAGGAAAGCGAACACCCGCACCAGCCTCACCATCTTCGTCGACCACGGCGACGAAGCAACGAGACTCGAACGCGCGGTCCAGCGGGACGGCGAAAGCCAGCGACAGCACTTCATCCGTTGGCAGCAATACGAAAGAGGCTGGTTCGCGGTCGACGAGACCAAGGCCAGAGCCGACTACGTTGTCACCTCGAGCTGAGCCCGGACCACCCCGGCCTCGGGCGTGCCGATCTCGCTGAACACCTCGAGCGACGAAGCCCAGTACTCCCGAGCCGAATCCACGTCACCCAACGCGGCGGAAGCGTCGCCGGCCAACTGCAGAGCACGCCCGAACACCCAGCGGTGCCCGGAGTCCGAGCCGACGGAAGCCGCGCGCTGAGCGCATTCCAAAGCACCGTGGGCATCGAGGGTGTCGAGGTGGATGCGCCCGAGCACGAGCAGCACCTCCATCTCGGCGAGCCGGAACTGCGACCGACCAGCCTCGACGAGCGCCGAGGTCGCCATCGACAGCGCGTCCTCGTAGCGACCCACGCCGCGGTACGCCGACGCCAGCCCGCGGCGAGCGGAGCAGACGCCCCACGAGTAACCGGTCTCCACCGCGATCGCGAGCGCCGCCGAGAACTGCTCCACCGCTTCTTCGAACCGGCGAGCGCCCTCCAAAGCCCGGCCGAGCAGGTTCTGCGCGTCGCAGACGCTCTTGGCGTTCTCCAGGTCCTGCGCGATCTGCATCGCCGCAGAAGCCTCGACCGCGGCCTCGTCGTAGCGGCCGCGCATGATCAGCGTAATGGCCATGCCCTCGTGCATGGTGTGGCCGAAGTTGCGGGCGGCCGCACGTTCGTACAGCTCGCTGGCCCGCGCGAAGTAGGAGGCGCCGAGGTCCGGCGTGCCGCGCGCCGCGTGCACCTCGCCGAGGGCGCGCATCGAGTTCGCCTGGCTGATCCACGAGTCGAGGCGCGTGCCGACTTCCAGGGCTTCCTCGAACGTCGTCGCGGCGCGGTCGAGCTGGCCCAGCTGCATGTAGACGCCGCCGAGGTTGAACAGGGCGTTGGCGAGCACCTGGGTCGCGTTGACCCGGCGGGCGATCACCAGGGCGCGTTCGAGGTGGTCGGCGGCGTGTTCGAGTTCGCCGAGGTCGATGTAGACGCTGCCGGCGTTGGACAGCACGGCGGCCTCGGCCTCGGGCAGGTCGATGTGCTCCTGCAGGGCGATGGCCTGCTGGTAGTAGCCCAGGGCGTTGCGGTGCTGGCCCGTCACCCAGTACAGCGTGCCCAGCGACGACAGCATCGCGAGCTGGCCGAGTTCGTCACGCGGCGCGCGAGCGCCCAGCAGTCCCGCCTTCGCGGTCTCGCGCCACTCGGCGGTCAGGCCCTGCGTGTAGAAGTAGCCGCGCAGGGCGTCGGCGAGCTGCCACGGCGAGTTCTCGGGGTCGCGCTCCACGGAGTGCGCCACCAGCGCCACCAGGTTGGCGCGCTCGACGTCCAGCCAGGTCAACGCCTCGGTCGACGTGCTGAACGTGCGCGGCACCACGCTGTCCAACGGCGCGGGGCGCGGGAAGCGGAACAGCGTCGACTTCATCGCCGAGGTGGCGTTGTCGACCGAGCGCACCGCCCAGTCCACCAGTCGCCGCAACGCGAGCCGCGAGTCCGCGCGGCCCTCCTCGAACGCCAGGCGCTCGGCCGCGTAGTCGCGCAGCAGGTCGTGGAACTGGTAGCGGGACGGCGCGTGGTTCGCGATCAGGTTCGCGGTGGCCAGCCGGTCGAGCCGGCGGCGAGCGTCCTGAGTGGTCAGCCCCGACAGCGCCGCGGCCATCTCGGGCGTGAAGTCGGTGCCGGGCACCAAAGAAAGCAGCCGGAACATCTGCGCCAGCTCGGGCTTCAGGGCCGTGTAGGACAGGTCGAACGCCGCGTGCACCGCGACCCGTTCGTCGCCTTCGACCGCCAGCGCGGCCAGCCGGTTGCCCGCCCGCAACTCCTCCACGTAGTCCGCGATGGACAGTTCCGGACGCGACACGAGGTTCGCGGCTGCGATACGCAAAGCCAATGGCAAGTGCGCGCACAACGCCGCCAGCTCCAGCGCGGCGTCCTCTTGGGACTCGACCTCGTCCGCACCCAAAATACCCGCCAGCAACGACTTCGTCTCGTGCCAGTCGAGCACGTCCAACCGCACGTTCGACGCTGCGTGCGAGACCGCGAGGCCGCGCAACGTGTCGCGGGAGGTCACCAGCACCGCGCATCCCGGAGAACCCGGCAGCAGCGGCCGGATCTGCTCGGCGGACGACGCGTTGTCGAGCAGCAGCAACACGCGCTGGCCGGTCAGCGTCGACCGGAACATCGCCTCCTGCTCGTCCTGGTCGAGCGGCACCTGGTCCGGTTCGGTCCCCAGCGCGCGCAGGAACCGCGGCAGCACGTCGACGGCGCTCAACGGCGGGCCGGGGGCGTATCCGCGCAGGTTCACGTACAGCTGACCGTCCGGGAAGTCCGCGCGCATCCGGTGCGCCGCGTGCACGGCCAGGGCCGTCTTGCCCACCCCCGGCGGCCCGGCCAGCGTCACGACCGGCACGCCCTGCGCGGTCCGCAGCAGGGCGATGATCAGCGACACGGCCTCGTCGCGACCCACGAAGTCGGGGATGTCCGCGGGCAGCTGGGACGGCACGACCCGCTCGGGCTTCGCGGCCACCACGGGCACGCCGGCCGACGCGGCGGCCACCGCGTCGATCGACCCGGACAGCACCTGGCTGTGCACACGCCGCAGCTCGTCGCCGGGATCGATGCCCAGCTCCTCGCCCAGCAGACGGGAAACCCGCTGGTAGGCGGCCAGTGCCTCGCTTTGGCGGCCGGACCGGTACAGCGCCACCATCAGCTGCGCCCAGAACCGCTCGCGCAACGGATGTTCGCTGGTCAGCCGCGACAGCTCGGCCACAAGCTCGCCGTGCCGGCCCAGTTCGAGATCGACCTCGACCCGGCGCTCCAGCACGTGCAGGCGGCGTTCGTTCAGCCGCGGCACCTCGTCGCGGTGCAGGATCTCCGACGGCACGTCGACCAGCGCCGGACCCCGCCAGAGCCCGAGAGCGGCGGCGAACGCGGCCGAGGCGGCCTGCAGGTTGCCGGCGGCGCGCTCCTGCTCGCCCTGGTCGATCAACGGCTCGAAGCGCATCAGGTCGATGGTCTTCTCGTCGACGTCGATCAAATAGCCGTCCGGGACGGTCCGGATGGGCACCGACGGCCCGAGCAGCTGTCTGAGACGCATCACATAGGTCTGCAACGTGGCGCGAGCGCGGGCCGGCGGATCTTCGCCCCACACGTTCCCGGCGAGCTCGTCCACGGACACCGAAGTGCCCGCACGCAGCAACAACGACACCAGCAGCGCCCGCTGACGGCCCGCCCGGACCAGCAGTGGTTCGGAGTCGAGGAGGACCTGGAGGGGGCCGAGCACGCGGAACTCGACCTGCCTGCTCATGCGACCTCCTCCGCGTGTCGTTGTTGTTTCTACAGCCTAGGAGAGCGTTCGACGTATCCGTGGTGCTCACGTTGGGTCAGCGAACGTGCGCCAGACGTATCAGAATGCCTGGTCTAGTGGCCGGATCGTGACCTGAGTAGCCCCGGAGGGGGTATGTACAACGGTTATGGTCGGCGACCACACCGTGAGATGTGCGGATTGTCCAAGGGGTGTTTGATGGTCCACTCAGTAACGGCTCGCCGCCGTTGGGTTGCCGCGATCGGCTTCCTCAGCGTCAGCGCGCTGGCCCTGTCCGGTTGCGCGCAATCCCAGCGCGACTCTGGTGGTGGCGGCAAGGAAGGCGGCACGCTGACCTTCGGTGCCGCCGGCGCGCCGAAGCTCTTCGACCCGTTCTACGCGACTGACGGCGAGACCTTCCGGGTCGCTCGTCAGATGTACGAAGGCCTGGTCGGCTTCAAGCCGGGTACCGCCGAGGTCGAGCCCGCGCTGGCCACCAAGTACGAGTCGAGCGCCGACGGCAAGACGTGGACCTTCACTCTCAAGGAGGGCGTGAAGTTCCACGACGGCTCGGACTTCAACGCCGAGGCCGTCTGCTTCAACTTCGAGCGCTGGTACAACCAGAAGGGCGCCGGCCAGTCCGACGCCGTCTCGCAGTACTGGCTGGACAACTTCGGCGGGTTCAAGACCACGCCGGACAAGCCCTCGCTGTACAAGGCCTGCACGGCCAAGGACGCCAAGACCGCGGTCATCGAGCTGAACGAGGTCACCTCGCAGTTCCCGTCGGTCCTCGGCTTCACGTCGTTCTCGATCTCGAGCCCGACCGCGTTGAAGCAGTACGACGCGGACAACGTCGTGGCGGCTGGTGACGCGTTCACCTACCCGGCCTACGCGAACGAGCACCCGACCGGCACGGGCCCGTTCAAGTTCGGCAAGTACGACAAGGCCAACAACACCGTGGAGCTCGTGAAGAACGACGCCTACCACGGCACCAAGGCCAAGCTGGACAAGATCGTCTTCAAGATCATCCCGGACGAGACCGCCCGGAAGCAGGCGCTCAAGGCCGGCGACATCGACGGCTACGACCTGCCGAACGCGGCGGACTGGGCCGGTCTGAAGACCGACGGCTTCAACGTCGCGATCCGTCCGGCGTTCAACGTGTTCTACCTGGGCATCAACCAGAAGAACAACCCGAAGCTCGCCGACCTCAAGGTTCGCCAGGCCCTGATGTACGCGATCAACCGCGAGCAGCTGGTCAAGTCGCAGCTGCCCGAGGGCGCCAAGGTCGCGACGCAGTTCATGCCGGACACCGTCAACGGCTACAACAAGGACATCAAGGCCGTCGGCTACGACGCCGCCAAGGCCAAGTCGCTGCTGGCCGAGGCCGGTGCCTCCGACCTGACGCTGAAGTTCTACTGGCCGTCCGAGGTCACGCGTCCGTACATGCCGTCCCCGAAGGACCTGTTCGGCGCGATCTCCGGTGACCTGCAGGCCGCCGGCATCAAGATCGAGGTCACCACGAAGCCGTGGAACGGTGGCTACCTGACCGAGGTTGACCAGGGCATCCCGGACCTGTTCCTGCTCGGCTGGACCGGTGACAACGGCACCGCGCACAACTGGGTCGGCACGTTCTTCGGCCGCACCGACAACCGCTTCAACACCGGTGTGTCGCCGTGGGGCAAGACCCTCGCGGACGCCCTGGCCAAGGCCAACTCCGAGCCCGACGAGGGCAAGCGCACCAAGCAGTACGAAGAGATCAACAAGCAGATCATGGAGCAGTACCTGCCCGCGATCCCGATCTCGCACTCCCCGCCCGCTCTGGTGTTGAAGTCGGACATCAAGGGTGTCGTCCCGAGCCCGTTGACCGACGAGAAGTTCGGCCCGGCCTCCAAGGGCTGAGCTGGACTAGCTCCCACCACAAGAGAACAACGGGGTAGCTCAAGTGCTCCGCTACACGATTCGACGGCTGATTCAGCTGGTCGGCGTGGTGCTGGTGCTCTCGATGTTGCTCTTCGCGTGGTTGCGACTTCTCCCAGGAGGGCCGGTTTCGGCCCTCCTGGGAGAACGCGCTACGCCGGAGTCGCGCGAAGCCCTCACCAAGCAACTCGGCCTCGATCAGCCGATTTTTGTTCAGTACTTCAAGTTCCTCGGTCGCGCCGCGACCGGTGACTTCGGCGTCTCCACCGGTGTTCAGCCCGGTGACTCGGCGCTCGACATCTTCCTCCAGCGGTTCCCCGCGACGATCGAACTCAGCTTCTTCGCGATCGTGATCGCGATCGCGGTCGGCGTCCCGCTCGGATATCTCGCCGCGAAGCGTCGCGGCGGCTGGTTCGACAACCTCAGCGTCGTCGGCTCGCTGATCGGTGTGGCAGTGCCGGTGTTCTTCCTGGCCTACCTGCTCAAGGACGTGGCGTCATCCAGTCTCGGCCTGCCCTCGCAGGGCCGGCAGGACGCGATCGACGCCACCCGCGTCACCGGGTTCTTCACCCTCGACGGTCTCATCACCGGCGAGTTCGACGCGACGCTGAACGCACTGGAACACCTGATCCTGCCCGCGATCGCGCTCGCCACGATCCCGTTCGCGGTGATCTTCCGGATCACCCGCGCGGCCGTGCTCGACGTGCTCGACGAGGACTTCGTGCGCACCGCCGAGGCCAAGGGCCTCACCGCACCGGTGATCCGCCGCCGGCACGTGCTGCGCAACGCGATGCTGCCGGTCGTCACGACGATCGGCCTGCAGACCGGTGCGCTGCTCTCCGGCGCCGTGCTCACCGAGAAGGTGTTCTCGTTCGCCGGTGTCGGGCAGGCGCTCGCCATCGGGTTCGAACGCCGTGACTACCCGGTGCTACTGCTGTTGATCATCATGGCCACGATCGTCTACGTCGTGGTCAACCTGCTGGTCGACCTCTCGTACGCGCTCATCGACCCGCGCATCAGGACGAGGTGAGCGCAGTGGCACTCGGAGTGACCAAGAAGGAAAAGATCGACGGTCTCGCGGAGTCCGCGGGCGTCTCGCTCGCCGCAAGCGCGTGGAAGAGGCTGCGCCGCAGCCCGGTGTTCCTCATCGGTGCGACGATCATCGGCATCTTCGTCGCGCTCTCGCTGCTCTCGCCGTGGCTCGCCCCGCACAACCCGTCCGAACCGATGCTGATCGAGCAGGTCGTCAAGGCGCGCAACGAGATCCCGCCGCCGCAGCCGGGTCACCCGCTCGGTGGCGACCTGCAGGGCCGCGACTTCCTGTCGCGTCTGCTGGTCGGCTCGCAGCAGACGTTGATCGTCGGCGTCGGCGCGACCCTGATCGGCCTGGCCGGCGGGTTGATCCTGGGCACGCTCGCGGGCGCGCTCGGCGGCTGGGTCGACTCGGTCGTCATGCGCATCGTCGACGTCATGCTCTCGCTGCCGTCGCTGCTGCTCGCGTTCTCGATCGCGGCGATGTTCGCGAAGCCCAGCCAGTTCACCGTGATCCTCGCGGTCTCGATCGTGCAGATCCCGGTGTTCGCCCGGCTGCTCAGAGGCTCGATGCTCGCGCAACGGCACAGCGACCACGTGCTGGCGGCGACCGCGCTCGGCGTGAAGAAGAACGCGATCGTGTTCCGGCACATGCTGCCGAACTCGCTCAGCCCGGTGATCGTGCAGTCCACGCTGGTGCTGGCCACCGCGATCATCGAAGCGGCGGCGCTGTCGTTCCTCGGCCTCGGCAACCCGGACGACCGGATCCCGGAGTGGGGGCAGATGCTCGGCGACGTGCAGAACGTCTTCGACACGCATCCGCACCTCGCCGCGTGGCCCGCGGTCTGCATCATCATCGTCGCGCTCGGCTTCACGCTCATGGGCGAGACGCTGCGCGAAGCCCTCGACCCGAAGAACAGGCGGTGAGTCGTCGTGGCACTGCTCGAAGTTCGTGACCTCACCGTCGTGTTCCAGCGCAAGGGCGAGGAGCCGTTCCGCGCGGTCGACGGCGTCAGCTTCGACGTCGAGCCCGGCCAGACGGTCGGGCTCGTCGGCGAGTCGGGCTGCGGCAAGTCCGTGACATCGTTGGCGATCATGGGTCTGCTGCCCAAGCGCGGCGCCAAGATCACCGGCACGGTGTCCTACGACGGCACGGACCTGCTGAAGCTGTCGGACCGGGAGATGCGCGACCGTCGC
This sequence comes from Lentzea alba, assembly GCF_011067745.1. GTDB lineage: Bacteria > Actinomycetota > Actinomycetes > Mycobacteriales > Pseudonocardiaceae > Lentzea > Lentzea alba. The sequence goes on along the minus strand of NZ_JAAMPJ010000002.1, from coordinate 770,733 downwards.
GGCCGCGATCTCGGCATGGTCTTCCAGGACCCGCTGTCCTCGCTCAACCCCGTCGTCCCGATCGGCCTGCAGGTCACCGAGGTGCTCGAACGGCACCGCGGCATGCCCCGCAAGGAAGCCATGATCGAGGCGAAGGACCTGCTCGACAAGGTCGGCATCCCGGACCCGAACCGGCGGCTCAAGGAGTACCCGCACCAGCTCTCCGGCGGTATGCGGCAGCGCGCGTTGATCGCCATCGCGCTCGCGTGCCGGCCGAAGCTGCTGATCGCGGACGAGCCGACGACGGCGCTGGACGTGACGATCCAGGCCCAGATCCTGTCGTTGATGAAGGAACTGGTGCAGGACCTCGGCACCGCTCTGGTGATGATCACCCACGACCTGGGTGTCGTCGCCGGGCTGTGCGACGAGGTGAACGTGCTGTACGGCGGCAAGGTGGTCGAGAAGGCCATGCGGCACAAGCTCTTCGCCGAGCCGCGCCACCCGTACACGCACGGCCTGCTGGCCTCGATCCCGCGCCTGGACGCGGCGCCCGGCGAGAAGCTGACGCCGATCAGGGGTTCCGTCGCGGACAACATCCCGTGGACCAGCGCCTGTGCGTTCGCGCCGCGGTGCCCGAACGCGCTGGACGTGTGCCGCGCGGAGACGCCCGCGGAAGTCGAGAAGCTGGGCCGCCTGCTCCGCTGCCACAACCCGGTGGTGCCGGGAACTCCCGCCGCCGAGGAGGTGCCGGTATGAGCGAGACCCTGGTTTCCGTCCAGGACATGAAGGTGCACTTCCCGATCAAGCGGGGCGTGTTCATGGACCGCACCGTCGGCTACGTCTACGCGGTCGACGGCGTCGACCTCGAGATCAAGCGCGGCGAGACGTACGGCCTGGTGGGCGAGTCGGGTTGCGGCAAGTCCACCCTCGGGCGGGCGATGCTGCGGCTCAACGAGCCGACCGCGGGCAAGATGGTCTTCGACGGTCAGGACTTCTCCGCCCTGAAGGGCGAGGAGCTGCGCAAGATGCGGCGCCGGATCCAGATGGTGTTCCAGGACCCGCTGTCGTCGCTCGACCCGCGCCAGTCCGTGGAGTCGATCCTGATCGAGGGCCTGCGGGCGCACGACCTGGACGAGGGCAAGGAATCCACGTCGAAGCGGCTCCGCGAGCTGCTGTCGGCCGTGGGCCTGCCGTCCACCGCGCTGCGCAAGTACCCGCACGAGTTCTCCGGCGGTCAGCGGCAGCGCATCGGCATCGCGCGGGCGCTGGCGCTCAACCCGGACCTGATCGTCGCAGACGAGCCGGTGTCCGCGCTGGACGTGTCGGTGCAGGCCCAGGTCGTCAACCTGCTGGAAGAGCTGCAGGACCAGTTCGGCCTGACCTACCTGGTGATCGCGCACGACCTCGCGGTCGTGAAGCACATCTCCGACCGCGTGGGCGTGATGTACCTCGGTGGCCTGGTCGAGGAGGCCACCGCCGAGGACCTCTACGCGGAGCCGCTGCACCCGTACACGCGGGCGCTGCTGTCGGCGATCCCGGTGCCCGACCCCGTGGTCGAGGACCGGCGCGAACGGATCCTGCTCGCGGGCGACCTCCCGTCGCCGGCGAACCCGCCGTCCGGCTGCCGGTTCCACACCCGGTGCCCGTGGCGACAGGCTTCTCGCTGCGACACCGAACGCCCGGCGCTGCGCGAGCTCAAGCCGGGTCACAAGGTCGCATGCCACTACGCCGAACAAATCCAGTCCGGCGAAATCCAGCCGCACGAGGTCAAGCCGATCCTGGTGGAGGAGGGCGACACCCTGTCGCCTGACATCCCCCTGGTAGGCCCAGCCTCGGTAACCGAAGCCCTGAACCCCTAGTTCCAAAGTTCACGCGGGGCCCTTTCGTACTGTCACGTAGTACGAAAGGGCCCTGCGTGTCTCACCCCAGTGGCGAGTGAGGCTCTAGTGGGTGATGGTCCCGTGGCTGGGTGGACAGTCGTGGGGCGATATTGGTCAGGGCTGCTGAGATCGCGTCGGTGGACGGGCTCGAGGGAGTCACGATCGGACGGCTCGCGGTCGAGCTCGGCATGAGCAAGAGCGGGGTGTTCTCGCACTTCGGGGCGAAGGAAGAGTTGCAGATCGCCACGGTGCACGCGGCCGCGGAGATTTTTGCGCGCGAGGTCGTGGTCGCTGGTGGGGCGTTGATGGACGTGTGCGGGCGCTGGCTCGACTACTCGAAGCGCCGCGTGTTCCCCGGCGGCTGCTTCTTCGTCGTGACGCGCTCGGAGTTCGCCGCCCGCCCCGGCCGCGTGCGCGACGCGTTGATGCTGTTCAACCTGCGTTGGATCTCACTGCTGGAGCGACTCTGCGGTGACGCTCAGATGGCGTTCGAGGTGGACGCCCTGCTGGCCGCCGCGGACCGGTTCGCCGTGCTCTACGACGACGCCTCGGCGTACGAGAGGGTGCGGTCGGCGTTGCGCGTGCGGATCACCATGCCCACCGGGATGGAGATGAGCGTGGCCACGCCGAACGACAGCAGCATCGCGAGCCACGCCTCGTCGACGATCTGACCGCCGATGTACCCCATGGTGGCGGGGTAGAGGCTCCAGAGGGCCGATCCGACCGCGGCCACGGGGATGAACCGCTTGAGCGGCCACTTCAGCGCACCCGCCAGCAGCGCGCCCACGATGCCGCCGGCCGGCAGGAACCGCGCCGCGATGAGGATCGTCTCGCCCTTGGACCCGAGCTGGTCGGCGGTCCACACGACCATGGCCCGCGCCTTGGCGTTCTTGTTGACGCGGTCGAGGGCCCTCATGCCCATCCGCCGGCCCATCGTAAAGTTGATCATGTCGCTGGCCAGGCAACCCGCGGCCGCGACGAGCACCACGAGGTACAGCGGAACCTCACCGGAAGCGGCGAGGACGCCGGCACCGATGAGCACGGCCTCCGTCGGTGCCAAGGGCACGACGGCGACCAGGAACAGCACGACGAGACTGGCGGCTGTGGTGCTCATGATCCGTGAACGTACGTGACGCGGATGAACAATCCCGACCTGGGTGTTTCTTCAGCGCACCTACAGGATGGAAGTCGATCTACGCTGGTTCGTGCCGTTCACTCTCGCGCACCCGGCCGCCGTGCTGCCGTTGCGCCGGTTCCTCTGGTTCCCCGGACTCGTCGCGGGTGCTGTCGCGCCTGACGTCGGCTACTACGTTCCGGTCCTGCCGACCCACGACCTGCTCGGCGGATCCGTCGCGGCAGTGGTGTTGCTGCTGGTCGGACGGCTGTTGCTGCCCTCGGTGATGGCTGTGGCGCCGGAGTTCGTGCGGGTGCGGGTGCCGCGGCCCGGAGGCATCCGCCAGCCCGTCGTGCGCGCGTTGTCCATTGTGGTGGGAGTGCTCACGCATCTGCTGTGGGACGGCTTCACGCAGACCGACGGATGGTTCGTGCGGCGGTGGGACTGGTTGGACATCACAGTCGTCGGACCGCACCGGCTCTACAACGTCATCGGGTACGTGTCGTCGCTCGGCGGCATGGTGCTGCTCGCCTGGATGGCTGCCCGGTGTCCGAAAGTGCATGACTGGCCGTCACGTACCGGGAAATCCCGGTACAAGTTCTGGATCTTCGTGGCCCTTGCCGCGGCAATCGGCGTGACGTGGTCTTTGTCTGATCCTGTCAGCCAGATCAGCCTTTATGACTGGGTACGACGTCTCCTGCTGGGCCTGATTCAGGGTGTGAGCGTCGCCGTCGTGGTCCACGCCGTTCTCTGGCGCTTCGGTCAGTCACGGAATGACACGTGATGACTGCCGGGCACCCGTCTTGACCTGCTTGTTCACCCGTCATTAACCTCCGAGGTCCAATAGGAAAGCTTGTTTACCAATCCTTCGAGCCGCCGCCCTTGCCCAGGAGGACGAAGTGATCAGAAAGCACACCCGCACGGGTGTCGCGTTGGCCCTGTTCGCGCTGGTGATACCTCAGATCGCAGCGTCGGGCACGGCCAACGCGGCTGATTCCCTGCTGTCGGCCAACAAACCCACCACCGTCTCGTCCGTCGAGGCTCAGACCTTCGGCGGCGCCAATGCCGTGGACGGAGATCCGACCACTCGCTGGGCGAGCCTCGAAGGCGTCGATCCGCAGTGGATCGCGGTCGACCTCGGTGGCACCGCCACCATCACGAAGGTCAAGCTGAACTGGGAGGTCGCCCACGCCGCCGAGTACAAGATCCAGACCTCGGCCGACGGTTCGTCGTGGAGCACCAAGAAGACCCTCACCGGGCAGAACGGTGGCATCGACGAGACCGCCCTGACCGCGAGCGGCCGCTACGTGCGGATCTACGGCACCAAGCGCGGTACGCCCTACGGCTACTCGCTCTGGGAGCTGGAGGTCTGGGGCAGCCGTGAAGGCGGTGACAACACGCCGCCGAGCGCGCCGGGGAACCTCACCAGCACCGGCACCACGTCGAGCTCGGTCAGTCTGCAGTGGACGGCCGCGAGCGACAACGAAGCCGTGACGGGCTACGACGTGCTGCGCAACGGCAGCGTTGTCGGCACTCCCACCGGCACGACGTTCACCGACACCGGGCTGGCCAGCGGCACGGCGTTCACCTACACCGTCCGCGCTCGTGACGCGGCCGGCAACCTCGGGCCGTCGAGCAACGCGGTGCAGGCGACGACCCTGCCGGCCGGGCCTGGCGACAACATCACGATCGTCGTCGCCGGCGACATCGCGTCGTTGACGAACGGCGAGCACTACGAGACCGCGAAGCTGATCGAACAGATCAAGCCGAACCACATCCTGACGGTCGGTGACAACCAGTACGACAACGGCACGCTCGCGGAGTTCAGGGCCCACTACGACAAGTCGTGGGGCAAGTGGAAGAGCATCACCCACCCCGCGACCGGCAACCACGAGTGGTACGACAACCTCAACGGGTACAAGGCGTACTTCGGTGCGCAGGCCTACCCCGCCGGCAAGCCGTACTACAGCTGGGAAGCGGGCGAGTTCCACTTCGTCTCGGTCGACTCCGACCCGATGGACAACGACGGTTCGGACTCCACGCAGGTCAACTGGCTCAAGGCGGACCTGGCCGCGAACACCAAGCCCTGCGTGGTCGGCTACATGCACCACCCGCGGTTCACCTCCGGCAAGTACGGCGACAACGCGAAGATCGCGCCGTACTGGAACGCGTTCGCGGACGTCAAGGCGGACCTGATGCTCGGTGGCCACAACCACCACTACGAGCGGCTGTCCCCGTTGAACAAGAGCGGTGCGATCGACCAGACCAACGGCGTGAGGTCGGCGGTCGTCGGCATCGGCGGTGACTACCTCTACAAGGAGCGCACCCCGCGGGTCGGCGTGGAGAAGTACTTCTCCGACAGCCACGGCGTCATGAAGCTCACCATCTCCGGCCGCTCCTACTCGTGGGAGGTCATCGACACGGCCGGAACGGTGCGCGACAAGGCCGGTCCCTACTCCTGCCGTTGATCTGCTGATCGGAGGCCGTCGTGTACATCGCAACCGCTCGACAAGCCCCCGCCGCGGGTGGCACCGGCAGGATCGCGGCGAACGTGCTCGCCCTGGGCTCGGTCTCACTGCTCACGGACGTCTCGTCCGAGATGGTGACCGCGATCCTGCCGCTCTACCTGGTGCTGGGGCTGGGGTTCTCCCCGCTGCAGTTCGGTGTGCTCGACGGCATCTACACCGGTGTCACGGCACTGGTCCGAGTCGTCGGCGGTCATGCGGCTGACCGCTGGCAACGGCGCAAGCTCGTGGCCGGCCTGGGTTACGGGATCTCGGCGGTGGGCAAGCTGGGCTTGCTCGCCGCCGGGACCTCCGCCACCGCGATGGGGCTCGTGCTGGCGGGGGACAGGACGGGCAAGGGCTTGCGCACCGCACCGAGGGACGCACTGATCACGTTGAGCAGTGAGCCCTCCGCGCTGGGACGCGCCTTCGGTGTGCACCGCGCCATGGACACCGTGGGCGCGTTCCTGGGGCCGCTCGTGGCCTTCTGTCTCTTGTGGACGCTCCCGGCCCGCTACGACGTGGTGTTCGTGGTGAGCTTCTGCTTCGCCGCGCTCGGTGTTCTCGTTCTGGTGCTCTTCGTGCGCGATCACCGCGACGTGCTGCCACGCGTCGCGGTGTCGCTGCGAAGCGCGTTCGGTTTGCTGCGGTCCAGGCCGTTCCGGCGGGTCTGCCTGGTCGCGTGCGGGCTCGGGTTCCTGACGCTGGGCGACGGGTTCATCTACCTGTTGCTGCAGAAGAAACTCGACGTCGACGTCGCCTACATCGCGTTGCTTCCCCTCGGCACGGCCGGCGTGTACCTGCTCGCCGCCGTGCCGATGGGCGCGCTGGCCGACCGGGTCGGGCGGTGGCGGATGTTCCTCGTCGGCCACCTCGCGTTGCTCGGGGCGTACCTGCTGTTCTTCGGTGCTTCCGGGATTTCGTTGCTCGTGGGCGTTCTGCTGTTGCACGGGCTGTTCTACGCGTGCACGGACGGCGTGCTGATGGCCGTCGCCGGTCCGCTGATCCCGGACGAGCTGCGCACGTCCGGTCTGGCCCTGCTCCAGACCGGCCAGGTGCTCGCGCGGGCGTCGTCTTCCGTGCTGTTCGGCGCGTTGTGGACGTGGTTCGCGTGGTGAGGATGCTGCTCGTCGTCGCAGCCGTGATCGTGCTGGGCGCGGGTGCCACCGCCTACGCCCTGCGCGCTCCGGAGGAGGTCCCGGTCGCGGTCGAGCCCGGCCCGGTCGAGCTGACCGCGGGCCGGCTGCTGTTCGTGGACGACGCGAGCGGCAGGGTGGCGTCGGTGCCGCTGTCCTCACCTGGCGGTCCGCGTCGGCTGAGTTCGTTGTCCTGCAAGCGGTTCTTCACGGCAGCTCGGCAGGGGCTGTGCCTCGCGGACCGGTCCGGCCCGTTCCCCGGATCCGTCGCGATCTTCGTCGACGAGTCGCTTTCCGAGACCCACCGCATCGACGTCGCGGGTGTGCCGAATCGCGCGAAGCTGTCGCCGGACGGACGGATGGCGTCCTGGACGACGTTCGTCACCGGCGACTCGTACGCGCAGACCGGCGCGTTCTCGACTCGCACGGGCATCTACGACCGGGAGACGCTGCTGTACCAGAGCAACATGGAGGGCACGCGGATCGCCGGCATCAAGAGGGCGGAGGACATGAACTTCTGGGGCGTGACGTTCACCGAGGACGATCGCTCCTACTACGCAACGCTGTCCACCGGGGGCAAGACCTACCTGATCAGTGGCGACTCGGTCGACATTTCCGCGAAACCGTTGCGGGAGAACGTCGAATGCCCGTCGCTGTCGCCGGACGGCAAGCGCGTGGCGTTCAAAAAGCGCGTGCCGGGCGACGGCGCGCGGCCGTGGCGGCAGCACGTGCTGGACCTGACCACGATGGTGGAGACACCCCTGGCCGAGACGCGTGGGATCGACGACCAGGTCGTGTGGCTCGACAACGACACCATCGCCTACGGCCTGCCGGGTGAGGGCATCTGGGCCGTGCCTGCGAACGGGGAGGGCGCGCCGCGGCAACTGGTGCCGCACGCGTCCTCCCCGTCCGTTGTTTTCAGCCCAAAATGATCTAACGCTGCGCCCGGTTGATCGCGGAGACGATCGCGCGGAACGACGCGGCGACCGTTGAGCTGTCGATGCCGACGCCCCACAGCACGCGGTCGCCCACCGCGCACTCGAGGTAGGCGGCCGCGCGGGCGTCGTCACCGGCGGACAGCGCGTGCTCGGCGTAGTCCATGACCCGCACGTCGTAGCCCACCGACGCGAGCGCATCGACGAACGCGGCGATCGGCCCGTTGCCGGAACCCGTGATCTCCTGCTGCTCACCGTCGATCAGCAGCGTCGCGGTGATCTCCTCGTGCCCGCTGCCGTCCGACGACGCCTTGTGCTTGAGCAGGTACAGCGGCACCTTGCCGTGCAGGTACTCCTCCGCGAAGGCGTCCCACATCTCCTTCGGGTTGATCTCGCCGCCCTGCGTGTCGGTGACCTCCTGGATCACCTTCGAGAACTCGATCTGCAGGCGCCGCGGCAGGTCGAGGTGGTGCTCCTGCTTCATCAGGTACGCCACGCCGCCCTTGCCGGACTGCGAGTTGACCCGGATGACGGCCTCGTAGTTGCGGCCGACGTCCTTCGGGTCGATCGGCAGGTACGGGACCTCCCAGGGGAAGTCGTCGACGTGCTGCCCGGCGTCCTTGGCGTCGGCCTCCAGCGCCTCGAAGCCCTTCTTGATGGCGTCCTGGTGACTGCCGGAGAACGCGGTGAACACCAGGTCACCGCCGTACGGGTGCCGCTCGGCCACCGGCAGCTGGTTGCAGTACTCGACCGTGCGCCGGATCTCGTCGATGTCGCTGAAGTCGATCTGCGGGTCGATGCCCTGGCTGAACATGTTCATGGCCAGCGTGACCAGGCAGACGTTGCCGGTGCGCTCACCGTTGCCGAACAGACAGCCCTCGATCCGGTCCGCACCGGCCAGGTAACCCAGCTCGGCCGCCGCCACACCGGTGCCGCGGTCGTTGTGCGGGTGCAGACTCAGGATGATCGAGTCGCGGCTGTCGAGGTTGCGGGACATCCACTCGATCGAGTCGGCGTAGACGTTCGGCGTGGCCATCTCGACGGTGGCCGGCAGGTTGATGATCAGCGGCTTCTCGGGCGTGGGCTGGATGACTGCCGTGACGGCGTTGCAGACGTCGAGGGCGTAGGTCAGCTCGGTGCCGGTGTAGGACTCGGGGGAGTACTCGTACCGGAAGTCGGTCTCCGGGTAGTCCTGCTCCTGCTGCTTCGCGAACTTCGCCGCGTCCACGGCGATCTTCTTGATGCCTTCGCGGTCGGAGCGGAAGACGACGCGACGCTGGAGGATCGACGTCGAGTTGTAGAAGTGGACGATCGCCTTGTTGGCGCCGCGCAGGGACTCGAAGGTCCTGGCGATCAGCTCTTCACGGCACTGGGTCAGGACCTGGATCGTGACGTCGTCCGGGATGGCGCCGTCCTCGATGATCTCCCTGACGAAGTCGAAGTCGGTCTGGGATGCGGCAGGGAAGCCGACCTCGATCTCCTTGAAGCCCATGCGGACCAGGAGGTCGAACATCTTGCGCTTGCGCGCGGGGGACATCGGGTCGATCAGGGCCTGGTTGCCGTCTCGCAGGTCTACGGCGCACCACAGGGGAGCCTTTTCCGCCCGCTTGGTCGGCCAGGTGCGGTCAGGGACGTCGATTACCTCTACTACCTCGTGGAACGGGCGGTAGCGGTGGAAGGGCATGCTGCTGCCGAGCTGGCGGTTCCACTGCGGCTGGGAGTCGGGGGCCGGGCGCGCCGGCTGGCGGATTCGGCTGGTTCCCGAGGTGTAGGCGTCGGGGGAGGTCATGATTTTTGGCTCCGGGTGCGGGTCGTGATGGGAACGACCGGCGGCAACGCTGAGTCCCGCGACGGGGGGCCGGTCTGATCAGACCCCGTCACGGCAGCGAAGCAGGAGGGAACGCCACACGTCGGACAGAGTAGTCACAGTTTGGTTGAAGATGGAACTGCGGGCCCGGATCGTGGGATGTGGTTGCTGGGAGTGACCGGGTGGGTGGTCGCCGTGCGGGCGGCGACCATGCGGTTGCGTGCTTCCACTTGGGGCTCTGCCCCAGACCCGGCTCCGCCATCGGCGTGGGTGCATGTCATGGTGCAACCACAAGTTTTGTTGCGCGTGAATCCGGGAATCGTTCACGTATGTCCAGATTACGTACGACTAGTGGCCGCGGCACGGCTTCACGCGTGATCAGCGGCATCGGTGCGCTCTTCGCCCTGATCGAGATCCTCTACATCCTGATGATCGTGCTTGGCGCCAACACCGCCAACGGGTTCTTCAGGTTCATCCAGTCCCTGGCCGAGCCCCTCGCCCTGTTCTTCCCCGGGCTCTTCCACACTGGCAACTACAACGTCGACGTGTTCCTGAATTACGGTCTGGCCGCCGTGTTCTGGCTGGTCGTGACTGGGCTGCTCGCGCGTGCGGTGTCACGCTACTGACCGCCCGCCGCTTGCTGCCGACGGCACGCGGGGTCCCTACGTACCCGTCTGACGGTACGCGGGGACCCCGCGTACCGTTTTGGGCGCAGAAAGCCTTGTGCCCGTTGGCAAATAGGTTGCTGACAACGTTGTCACGTGAGCTTCTGGCTGGCCGTTCGAGCGATCGTCCTTAAGCTCGTGAGGCGCCTCAACTAGGTTCGGGGCATGGCGCGCGACGACTTCTGCAACAGCTGTGGGGCCCAGTACGCGGACACGTCCGGGTATCCGCGCAAGTGCGACAGCTGTGGGCACATGGTGTGGGACAACCCGTCGCCCGTTGTCGTGTTGCTGGTGCCGGTGAAGGACGGGGCCCGCACTGGACTTCTCACCGTGCGCAGGGCCATTCCGCCGGTGGGGCAGTTGGCGTTCGTCAGCGGGTTCATGGACCGCGGCGAGTCGTGGCAGCAGAGTGCGGCGCGCGAGCTCGAAGAGGAAGCGAACGTGCGCGTTGACCCCGACGAGTTGCGGCCGTTGCACTTCGTGTCCACGCCGGACGGGGGGACGGTGCTGATGTTCGCCGCCGCGCCGGCGATCAACGCCGAGGACTTGCCGCCGTTCGTGCCTAACGACGAGGCGTCTGAGCGCAAGGTCATCTTCGAGCGCGAGCCGTTGGCGTTTCCGCTGCACAACGAGGTCGCGTCCAAGTACTTCTCAACCGAACAGTGACTGGCCCCAGGTGCCGGTGAAGGTGGTGTCGGAGAGCGGGTGGCGTTGGCGTTCGCGCTGTTCGCGGGCTTGAAGGTCTTCGGGGAGGTCTTCCAGGTCGCCCTGGTGGCCCAGAGCCATCACTACCAACGGGCGCACGTCGTCGGGCATGTTGAACGCGGTGTGGGCGGCTGTCTTGTCGAAGCCGCCCATCATGTGTGCGATCAGGCCCAGGTCCACGGCTTGTAGCGCGATGTTCTCCATGGCCAGGCCCAGGCCGAACTCGACGTTGGGCAGGTCGCCGCGCGAGTCCTGGGTGATCACGCAGCCGATCAGGAGGACCGAGGCGCGGAAGGCCCAGGTCTTGTTGCCGGGGCGGAGGGTTTCGAAGATCGCGTCGAACGTCGGGGTGCCGCGCTTGCCCACGACGAAGCGGGCGGGCTGGCTGTTGCCGTGGGACGGTGCCCAGCGGGCCGCTTCCAGCAGGACGCGCAGCTCGTCGTCGGAGATGGTGGCTTCAGCGTGGAAAGCGCGTGGGCTCCAGCGCTTCGAGATCAGCTCGTTCATCAGATCGCATACTGCCAAACGGCCAGGGCGTTGGCGCCGAACCAGGCGCTGAACAGGATTGCCAGGCCCAGCACGGTCAGGACTGTGGAGGTCTTGCGGCGGGCCAGGACCAGGGCCAGGGGGAGCAGCAGCGTGAACGCGGGCAGCAGCAGGCGGGCCTTCGAGTTCATCAGGCCGTTCGAGCCGATGTCCATGACCAGCACGCCGATGCCGTAGACGATCAACGGCCACTCCAGGCGGCGCTGGAAGGCGTAGACGACCAGGACGACTGCCAGCACCAGCAGCCAGACCGTGCCGGTTTCCAGTTCAGAGCGCGGATTGCCCAGGTGTTCGAAGGCGAACTCCAGGGTGGCGCCGCCGCCGTCGAACTTCGAGCCCCAGCCGCGTTGCTGCACGCCGAACCAGCCCGCCAGGTCGCCGGTGCGGATTGCCACCCAGCCGAGGTAGCCGAGCAGGCCCAGCGGCGCGATCAGGCCGCCTGCCCAGGCTCGCCAGTCGCGGCGGTCGGCGATCACCGCGACCAGGGCTGCCAGGCCGACGGCCGCGATCAGCGCTGCCGCGGTGGGGCGGACCAGGCCCGCTGCCGCGCAGCAGACGCCGGCGAGGATCCAGCGCTTCTTCACCACGCCGACCAGGGCCCACGCGGCGAACGCGCAGAACGTGGCCTCGGAGTAGGTCATCGAGAGGACGACGGCCATCGGGGACGCGGCGAACAGCGTCACGAAGATCAGGCCGGTCTTCGTCGAGCCGTCGCGGACCGCGCGGCCGAGCACGAACAGGCCGTAAGCGCAGAACAGGCCGCTGATCAGGCTCACCGCGAAGGCGGCGCCCACCGCGTCCACGCCCGGCAGGCCGTCCACCCACCTGATCAGGGCGGGATAGCCGGGGAAGAACGCCAGCGGGGTCTCGGCCGAGCGCCTGCCGGCCGCGTCGGTCAGGCGCTGCGGCACGTCGTTGTAGCCCCCGGAGGCGATTCCGAGGAACCACTCGCCGTCCCACGACTTGAGGTTGTCGACGGCGGTGTCGGCCTTGCCGTGGATCTTGTTCTGGTACTCGACGACGAGTTGCAGGACGAAGAGGCCCACCTGCCGCACGAACAGGTAGATCAGGGCGGGGGCCGTCCAGCGCGCCGCCGGGTGTCTGAGCGCCTCGGCCAACCGTGAGGGCGCATTGCTCTCATGCACGGCTGTTGGGGCCTCCACGACATCGGTGCTCGACGACACCCGGACAGAGTAGTCACGCGCGTCACGGCTCCAGAGTCTCACCAGGTGGTCCGGGTAGGCTGCCTACGACGTGGGGTTTTAGTCGCGCGAAGGAGGTCAGGTCGGTGGCGCTCGTCGTCCAGAAGTACGGCGGTTCATCGGTTGAGAGTGCCGAGCGGATCAAACGCGTGGCCGAGCGCATCGTCGCGACCAAAAAGGCGGGGAACGACGTCGTGGTCGTCGTGTCCGCCATGGGTGACACGACCGACGAGCTGCTCGACCTCGCCCGCCAGGTCTCCCCGGTGCCGCCCGCACGTGAGCTCGACATGCTCCTCACCTCGGGTGAGCGGATCTCGATGTCGCTGCTCGCGATGGCGATCAACTCACTCGGTGCCGAGGCTCGTTCCTACACGGGCTCGCAGGCAGGCGTGATCACGACCTCGGTGCACGGCAAAGCCCGCATCATCGACGTGACGCCGAGCCGGATCCAGGACGCGACGTCCGAGGGGGCCATCGCGATCGTCGCGGGCTTCCAGGGCGTCTCGCAGGACTCCAAGGAGATCACCACGCTCGGCCGTGGCGGCAGCGACACCACCGCGGTGGCGCTCGCGGCCGCGACCAAAGCCGACGTGTGCGAGATCTACACCGACGTGGACGGCGTCTACACCGCCGACCCGCGCATCGTGCCGAACGCGAAGAAGCTCGACACGATCACGTACGAGGAAATGCTCGAGATGGCCGCGTGTGGCGCCAAGGTGCTGATGCTCCGCTGCGTGGAGTACGCCCGCCGCTACAACGTGCCCGTGCACGTCCGCTCTTCGTTCAGCAACAAGACCGGAACCATCGTGTCCGGTTCAGTGGAGGACCTTCACGTGGAACAGGCGATGATCACCGGCGTCGCGCACGACCGGTCTGAAGCCAAGATCACTGTCACCGCCGTGCCCGACCACCCCGGCATCGCCGCCAAGATCTTCCGGGTCGTGGCGCAGGCCGAGCTCGACATCGACATGGTCGTGCAGAACGTCTCGCAGGCCGCGTCCGGCCGCACCGACATCACGTTCACGCTGGCCAAGGTCGACGGCCCGCGCGCGGTGGCGGCGCTGGAGAAGGCGCGTGGCGAGATCGGGTTCGACCAGGTCCTCTACGACGAGCACGTCGGCAAGGTGTCGCTGATCGGCGCGGGTATGCGCTCGCACCCCGGCGTCACGGCGACGTTCTGCGAGGCGCTGGCCACGGCCGGCGTCAACATCGACATCATCTCCACCTCGGAGATCCGCATCTCGGTCATCTGCCGCGACACCCAGCTCGACGACGCCGTGCGCGCCCTGCACGACGCGTTCGACCTGGGCACCGACGAAGAGGCCGTCGTTTACGCAGGGACTGGACGATGAGCGCCCCCGTTCTCGCACTGGTCGGCGCGACCGGTGCCGTCGGTACCGTCATGATCGACATCATCAACACCCGGTCCACCGTGCCGTGGGGCGAGATCAGGCTGATCGCCTCCCCGCGCTCGGCGGGCAAGAAGATCAACGTGCGCGGCCAGGACCTCACGGTCATCGCGCTCTCGCCCGAGGCGTTCGACGGCGTGGACATCGCGATGTTCGACGTCCCTGACGAGGTCTCGGCCGAGTGGGCCCCGATCGCCGCCGAGCGCGGCGCGGTCGCGATCGACAACTCCGGCGCGTTCCGGATGGACGCCGACGTGCCTCTGGTCGTGCCCGAGGTCAACGCGGACCAGATCAACAACCGCCCGCGCGGCATCATCTCGAACCCGAACTGCACGACGCTGTCGATGATGGCGTCGCTCGGTGCCCTGCACCGCGAGTTCGAGCTGAAGGAACTGGTCGTGGCCTCCTACCAGGCCGCTTCCGGTGGCGGCCAGGCGGCGATCGACCGCCTGTACGCCGAGATCAGCGCGCTGGCCGGCAAGGAGGTCGGTGTCGTCGCGGGCGACGTCCGCCAGACGCTGGAGGCCGCCGGGCTGCCGATCTCGGACTCGCCGTTCCCGGCCCCGCTGGCGCTGAACGTGGTGCCGTGGGCGGGTTCCCTGAAGGACGACGGCTGGACGTCGGAGGAGCTGAAGGTCCGCAACGAGGCCCGCAAGATCCTGGGCATCCCTGACCTGAAGGTCTCCGCCACCTGCGTGCGCGTCCCGGTCGTCACCACGCACTCGCTGTCCGTCCACGCGACGTTCGCCCGCGAGGTCACGGTCGAGGCGGCGCACAAGATCTTCGAGGAGCAGCCGTCGATCGTCCTGGTCGACGACCCGGCCGCGAAGCGCTTCCCGACGCCCGCCGACATGGTGGGCGAGGACCCGACGTACGTGGGCCGCGTGCGCCAGGCGCTGGACTTCCCGAACACGCTGGACTTCTTCGTGTGCGGTGACAACCTGCGCAAGGGTGCCGCGCTGAACACCTACGAGGTCGCGGAAGAGCTCGCGAAGCGCCTCTGAACGTTCTGTCGCGTTGGTGGCCTCTGCCGTGCACACGGCAGAGGCCACCTTCGTCTATGGAACGTTCTTCGCGAGGTTCACCAGCCACTGGCCTTCTCGCTCGACCACGAAAATCTTCTCGGCATACGGTCCCGCGGCGGAGGTGCCGGTCAGGTCGGCGATCGACTCGTGGGCGATCTCGCTGTCGCGCACGCGCGTCTCCGTCACCACGATGTTCCGCCCGCCCCACGTCGCGAGCCGGGCAGTCACAGCAGCGTCCACCGACGCGTCGACACCTGGTGACAAAGCGCGCAAGGCGTTCTCGTCGTTGTCGTTGAGCGCGCGGACGTAGCGCTCGGCGGCCGCGGCCGGAGTCGCCGACCCCGTCGCCCCCGGCGGTAGGTCGCGCGACGTGGGATCGGTGTTGTCCGCGGTCAGCAGGACCAGCGCGGCGGCCACGCCGATCAACAGAGCACAGCCGACGACGGCCACGAGAACCACGTCTCGCAGCCGCCGTCGCGGTTCAGCGGTCACGTCAGAAAGTATGCAGTGCCGACCAGCCGTCCTTGTTGCTCCAACCGTCGCGGAACATCACCGAGGTGAGTGGGACGTTGTGCCGGTTGTTCGTGTGGTAAGTGAGGAAGATTTCCTTGGCGTACGGCCAAGTCGGGTCCTCCGGGTAAGCCTCTCGCCCACTGACGAACATGGTGTGGTCGAGGTTTCCCTCGCCATTGGGGTCGTTCGGCGGGTGGTCCCAGTTGACGTACATGACGTCGGCGGGTTGTGCCTTCCACACGCCGTACGGGTCACCTGCGACCAAATCCCTGGTGTGGCCGGAGAAGTTGTACATGTAGACCGCGTTGTTGTGTGCGGCAGCCCAGCTGTACGCCGTGAACCCCTCGCCGCTCGGTCCGTAGAACCAGACGTCCGGATCGGTGCGGTTCCACCAATAGCCGACTGGTTCGAGTCCGCCCCGCAAAATGATCTGCGAGAAGAAGTTGGTGCAGTCGTTGCCGTACTTGCGGAACTCCGGGTTGTAGAACTCCTGTGAATCGGGCACCTGGCCCCACCAGCGGTCCGCGTAGGCGAGCATGGCCAACCAGTCCAACGGCGCGGCGACCGTTTTCGCCTCCTCGGCCCGCGGGGTGAACCCCTGTCGGTTCGGGGTGGCGCCCGAGTCGGGCGTGGGAGCGGAGTTCGGTCGTTCGACGCGGGGTGCCGGCTTGTCGGACTTGGCCGTCACGGTGTCGTTTTGCGGGGCTTTCATCGTCTTGTCCGCCTGAGTCGGTGGCGGCAGGGCGCTTCCGTCGAGGTGCGGCGTGGTGGAATCGATCTTCCACCGGCCGTCCTCCGTGCGCAGGACGAAGTCGTGCGTGAGGGAGTAGCCCTCGTGCTGCGGTGGTGTGAGACCGGTTGCAGGGTCGACGGTGGTGCTGACCGAGCGGAAGAACAGCTTTGTGGTCTCGGCGGCGCGCGCCCGGATCACGCCGGAGCCCGACCGGTCCACCTTTCCGACCCGCACCTGGACTTCCGCGTCACGGTGGCCGCCGAACGGCAGCTTCCGCAGCTGATCGCGGTGTGCGCGTAGTTTTCCTTCCTGAGCACCGAGTTCGTGCGTGAGTTTCGACGTGAATCGCGAGCCCTGCTCGGAATCCGTCTCGCCAGTGATGAGGCCTGCTCGGGACTGCAGGTAGGAATGGATGATGTCACTGATGGCAGAATCCGAGGGTTCTGCTTCCTCGGCCAGCACGGGCGACGACAGCGAAAACGTCAGTCCCGATGTGATGCAGAGTGCTGCCAAAGTGCGATGCGATGCTCTCATCAGTCTTCCCCCGAAGAACTAAATGATTGCGGAATGGCGACTGCCCCCAGCGGTGCCGCCTCTTCTCGCGGAAACCACGGAACCGCAGTTCAAAGTGAACAGGTACCGCCAACTGGATGTAGTCGTATTCTGGGAGGCTCGGAATTCTGGGTCGGGCACGTTCAGTTCCGGGAACCCAACCCGCCGGTGGCACAAGAGTGGTTCGAGCGGTATCCGCCCTCCTAGGCTGATGGCCATGGCGGAGAGCGACGAGCAGTACGACGCGCTGGGTGCGATCTACGAGCGTGCCAAGCACATCCCGACCGGACTGGCCGAGCGCGCGACACTGCTGTCGGCCGTGGGTGACCTGCTCGGCAAGTCCGTGCTGGACGTGGCCTGCGGCACCGGCTTCTACGCGCGGCTCTTCCGCGACCTCGGTGCGACGAAGGTCGTCGGCGTCGACTCGGCCGGCGAGATGATCGCCTACGCCCGTCACGTCGAGAAACGCGAATGGCGCGGGATCACCTACGAGCAGCACGATGCGACCAGCCTGCCGGTGCTCGGCGAGTTCGACGTGGTGACCGCGGTGTGGCTGCTCGGCTACGCGGACGACGTGCCCGCGCTCGACGCGATGATCGGCAACCTCACCGCGAACCTCGTGCCCGGTGGGCGACTCGTCGTGCTCGTGCCGAACCCGGAACCGGACTGGGAGCTGTACGCGCAGTACGGCCGCTACGGCTACGAGATCGTCCCGACCGGCCCGATGAACCTGAAGCAGCCGGTCAGGGTGCGCGTCCTCGGCGACCCGCCGTTCGACTTCGACTCCTTCTACTGGGAGCGCGGCGTGTTCGACGGCGCGCTCACCCGTGCGGGCCTGACGGAGGTCACCCGCCATCCGGTCGTCGTGCCGGACGAAGAGGAGTCCTGGGACGGGCTGCTGCAGTGCCCGAGCTTCGGTGTGTTCACCGCCGTGCGGGCCGGCGCATGATCGTTCTAGCGGTCGATCTCGGGACGACGGCCACGAAGGTCGTCGCGGTGGACGCGCGGGCGAAGGTGGTCGCCTCCACCGAACGCACCTATCCGATGCGCACCAGCGGTCTCGAAGCCGCGCACGACCCGCAGCAGGTGCTCGACGCCGCGTTCGACGCGATCCGCGAGTTGGCGTCCGAGGACGTGCGAGCCATCGCGCTGACCGGTGCCATGCACTCGATCATGGGGCTGGACGCTTCGCTGAACCCGGTCACGGAGGCGCTGAGCTGGGCCGACAACCGCGCGGTCGAGCAGACTGAACGACTGCGCGGCACTGCGGAAGGTCGCGAGCTGCACCGCCAGACCGGCGCTCCGATCCACTCGTTCACGCCGCTGATGAAGCTCGCCTGGTTCCACGAGAACGGCGTCCGCGCCGCGAAGTGGTGCGAGATCAAGGACTTCGTGCACCTCCACCTCACCGGCGAGCTGATCAACGAGCACTCGTCCGGCTCGGGCACGGGCCTGATGAACATCCACACACTGCAGTGGCACGAGCCCTCGCTGGAGTTCGCCGGCGTCACCGCGGACCAGCTCCCGCCGCTGGTCGAACCCACCCACACCACGCCGCTGAAAGCCGACATCCCAGGGCTCAGGAAGGGCATCCCGGTCGTCGTCGGCGGTGGGGACGGCCCGCTCGGCAACCTCGGCGTCGGCGCGGCCTCCCCTGGCGCGGGCGCCGTCTCGCTCGGCACGTCGGGAGCGCTCCGGGTGGCCCAGCAGGGACCCGGCATCGACGACGAGGGCCGCACGTTCAGCTATGCCATCGCCGACGGGCTGTGGGTTCGCGGCGGTGCCATCAGCAACGGTGGCGTGGTGGCCCAGTGGGCCGCCGAGACGTTCGGCATCCCGGTCGGCGACCTGCTCGCCCAAGCCGAACACGTCGACTCCGACGGGCTCGTCGCGCTGCCGTACCTGCTCGGCGAACGAGCGCCGTGGTGGGACCCGACCGCGCACGCCGCCCTCCTCGGCCTGCGTCGCGAACACACGCCACAGCAGATCACGAAAGCGCTGGTGGAGGGCGTGTGTCAGCAGCTCGCACTGGTGCTGGACGCGGTGCCGCACGTCGACGAGCTGCGGATCACCGGCGGAGCGTTCCGCGCCCCGATCTGGGCGCAGACCCTGGCGAACGCGCTCGGCATGCCGTTGCACCTCACCGAGGACACCGGCGGCTCGGCCGTGGGCGCGGCGCTGCTGGCGTGGCGGGCGCTCGGCGAGATCGAGTCGCTGACCGTCGACCTCGTGCGGCCGATCCGGACGATCACGCCGGACGCCGACGCCATCACGAGGTACGCGAAGGCACGACCGTTCGTGGCGAAGGCGTACCGGGCGCTGGAAGAGCTGTACGGCGATCTTGAACACATCAAGAAAGCGAAGGGTTAAACGCTTTGCCGTCCACGTGAGGATGAGGACGTGGATCTCGCCCCCTTCAAACACGTCCTCATGCTGCCCGGAGTTCGCTCGCTCGCACTCCTGATGTTCTTCGCGAGAATGCCCCCGGCGGCGACCGGCGTGATCCTGACGCTGCACGTCGCGGTCACCCTGGACAAGGGATACGGCGCGGCGGGACTGGTGGGCGCGGCGGCCACGATCGGCATGGGGCTGGGCACCCCGCTGATGGGCAGGCTGATCGACCAGCGCGGTCTGCGCGCGTTGCTCACGGTCGGCGTGACGGCGTCGGCGGCGTTCTGGCTCACCGCACCGCTGATGGGCTACTGGACGCTGCTGTGCACCTCGTTCGGCGTCGGCCTGCTCGGCGCGCCGATGATGTTGATCGGCCGGCAGGTCATCACCGCGCTCGTGCCGGAGAGCCGGCGCCGGATCGCGCTGTCGGTCGACTCGATCTCGGTCGAGCTGTCGTACATCGGTGGACCGGCCCTCGGCGTGTTCGTCGCGACGAAGTTCTCCACGAACGCCGCGTTGCTGTTCATCGGCCTCTCGATCCTGGTCGCGGGCGTGTTGCTGTACTGGATGAACCCGCCGATGGTGCACGAGGACGAGATCGTCGACGGGCCGCAGCCGAAGATCGTCGAGTGGATGCGCGGCCGGATCGTCGGCGTGCTGGTCGTGTGCGTCGGAGCGACCGTGTGCCTCGCCGGCATGGAGGTTTCGGCGATCGCGTCACTGGAACACATCGGCAAGCAGAGCTGGCTGGGTGTGGTGTTCTTCGCGATGTGCGTGGCGTCGATCGCGGGCGGCCTGGTCTACGGCGGGGTGAAGCGGGCTCCCAGCGTGCTGGTGCTGTTGGCACTCATGGCGGCGTTGGAGATCCCCGTCGGACTGGGCGATGGCAACGTCCTGCTGCTGTGCCTGCTCCTCGTGCCGATGAACCTCATGTGCGCGCCGTTGATGGCGGCGTCCGGTGAGCACATCAGCAGGCTCGCGCCGCCCACCGCCCGTGGCCTGGCCCTCGGGCTGCAGGGGTCGGCGTTCACCATCGGTGGCGCGATCGGCGCA
Organism: Lentzea alba; assembly: GCF_011067745.1. Taxonomy (GTDB): domain Bacteria; phylum Actinomycetota; class Actinomycetes; order Mycobacteriales; family Pseudonocardiaceae; genus Lentzea; species Lentzea alba. Next base: position 750,584 of record NZ_JAAMPJ010000002.1, on the reverse strand, counting down.
CCACTCGCCGGTGTCGCGGTCGACCACGGCGGCGCCCCGGCCGGGTTCGCGATCGTCGGCGTGGCGGGACTGCTGGTCGCGGGTGTCGCGTGGCTGCTGGCCAGGCAGAGCAAACCTGTTGCCAGCCGGGTGACGATGTCCTCGTGAACCTCGCCCCCTTCAAGTCGGTCCTGGCGCTGCCGGGGGTCCGTCCCCTGATGCTGCTGATGCTCTTCGCCAGGATTCCCCCGACGGCGGCGGGCGTCACGGTGACCCTGCACGTCGTCACCACGCTCGACAAGGGCTACGCGGCGGCCGGCACGGTCGGGTTCGCGACCATGATCGGTCTCGGCCTCGGGTCGCCGTTGATGGGCAGGCTGGTCGATCGCAAGGGCCTGCGGTTCGTGTTGGCGTTGAGCCTGCTCGAAGGCGTGTTCTGGGTGACGGCGCCGCTGATGGACTACTACCTGCTGCTCGTCCTGGCGTTCGCGAACGGCCTGGTGGCGGTGCCGATGATGTCCATCGGCCGGCAGGCCCTCACCGCGCTCATCCCCGAACCGCAACGGCGGCCGGCGTTCTCGCTGGACTCGATCTCGGTCGAGCTGTCGTTCATGGTCGGCCCCGCGGCGGGCGTGCTGATCGCGACGAAGTTCTCGACCGGCACGGCGCTCATCTCGATCGGCGTGGCGATCCTGGCCGCGAGCGCGGTGCTGTTCGTGGTGAACCCGGCGCTGGTGCACGAGGACGAGGTCGTCGACGGGCCACAACCTCGCGTGACGGAATGGCTGCGCGGACCGGTGATCGCGGCGTTGATCATCCCGTTCGGCGCCACGATGACGTTGTCCGGCATGGAGATCGCCTCGATCGCGTCGCTGGAGCGCGCGGGCGAGCAGAGCTGGCTCGGCCTGATCTTCGTGGTGATGTGCGCGGCGTCGGCCCTCGGCGGACTCGTCTACGGCAGCCTCAAACGAGTGCCGGGCGGGGTGGTGCTGCTCGCGGGCATGGCGCTGCTGGAGATCCCCGTCGGGCTGGGCGACGGCAGCGTGGCGTTGCTGGCCGTCGCGCTCGTCCCGATGAACCTCCTGTGCGCGCCGACCATCGCGGCCTCGACCGAGCTGATCAGCAAGCACGCACCGGCGTCGGCGCGCGGCCTGGCACTGGGGCTGCAGGGCTCGGCCTTCACGTTCGGCGTCGCCGCGGGTCAGCCGCTCACGGGGCTCGCCGTGGACCACAGCGGACCCCCGCTCGGTTTCGCCGTCGCCGGACTGGCCGGACTGACGATCGCCGGTCTCGGCTGGGTGTTCTCCCGCCAGCGTCAGGCGGTCTCGGTCACGTCCTGAGCGGAGTTGGCCAGCGCGAAGCCGGTCCGGAGCGCTCCCACGGCTTCGGACACGGCCTCGCGGAAGATCCCGCCGACGCCGAGCACGTTCGCGAAGCCGTGGAACAGGCCCTCGTGCCTGCGCAGCACGACCGGCACGCCCTCGGCGGCCAGCCGCTGTGCGAAGGCCTCGCCCTCGTCGCGCAACGGGTCGTAGCCCGCGGTCGCGATGTAGGTGGGCGGCAGGTTCGAGAGGTCCTCGGCGAGCATGATCGACAGGCGCGGGTCGTGGCGGTCCTGGCCGCCGGAGCTGTACTGGTCGAGGAACCAGTCCATCTTCTCGTCGGTCAGGAAGAACCCGTTGCCGAAGATCTCCCGCGACCGGCGGCGCACCGAGGCGTCCACGCCGGGGTAGAAGAGCAGCAGGAACGTGATGTCGACCTCGGCGCTGTGCGCGGTGACCGCGGCCAGGTTGCCGCCCGCGCTGTCACCGCCGAGCGCGATCCGGTTCGCGTCGATACCCAGGTCCTCGGCCTTGGCCACGGCGTAGCGCAGCACCTCGGCCGCGTCGTCGACCGCCGCGGGGAACGGGTGCTCGGGCGCGAGCCGGTAGTCGGCCGCCAGCACCCGCACGCCGGCTTCCCTCGCGAGGAAACGGCACAGGTTGTCGTGGGTCTCCAGACCTCCGGTGACCCAGCCGCCACCGTGGTAGAAGATCAACAACGGCGAGCCGGTCGCGAGGCCGTCCGGCGTGTAGAGGCGGCCGGCGAACTCCCCGATCGTGAGCTCCCGCGCACCCACTCCGGTGATCTTCGGGCCGGCGACGAGCTTCGAACTCAACTCCAGGTCCAGTCGGCTCTCGGATGCTGACTTGGTGCGCCAGTCCGTTCCGGACAGCTGCTGCAGCCTCAGCAGGAGCTGTGCCTCGGGGTGCAGGTCCTGGCCGTCCAGGCGGATCGGGGTACCGGCGATGAGTCGACGCACAGGGTTGGGAAGACCGAACGCGAAGCGCAGTGCACCGGCCAGCACGGCCGCCTGGAAGTTCGACATGTGTTGCAGGTTACTCATGAGTAGTGCTGGATCTCCAGGTATCTGGAGGTGGAAGGATCGAAGTCATGACGGTGACGGTGGTGGGCATCGGCGGCTCGATCAGGTCCGACTCGCAGTCCGAGCGGGCGCTGCGGGTGGCCCTGGAGGGTGCTCGCGAGCTCGGTGCGGAGACGATCCAGTACAGCGGCCCTGAGCTGGTGCTGCCCTTCTACGACCCGTCCGTCCCCGAACGCACGGACGTCGCGCTGAAGATGGTCGAGGACCTGCGCCGGGCGGACGGCGTGATCCTCGTGTCGCCCGGCTACCACGGCACCGTGTCCGGCCTGGTCAAGAACGCCCTCGACTACATCGAGGACCTGCGCGACGACGAACGCCCGTACCTCGACGGCCGCGCGGTCGGCACCATCACCGCCGCGTACGGCTGGCAGGCCGCGGTGAACACGCTGTCGGCGGTCCGTTCGATCGTGCACGCGCTGCGCGGCTGGCCGACGCCGTTGGGCGCGGCGATCAACTCCGCGCAGGTCAAGTTCGACGGCGACGGCGCCTGTTCGGACGCCGACGTGGACCGGAACCTGCGGGTGATCGGCCGTCAGGTCGTCGAGTTCGCGCTGCGCCATGCGTCTCAACTCGACGTGAACTGACTCACGATCGGGCAGACAAGTCGTGTGCGATCCGTTGGGTACCAGTGGGTAACAAAAACCACTGACTCAAGGGAGAGCGGAATGGACACGCTGTACACGGCCGAGGCGACTGCTTACGGCGAAGGCCGCAACGGCGAGGTGCGCTCCTCCGACGGTGTGATCGACGAGGTGCTGTCGGTCCCGAAGGAGATGGGCGGCCCCGGCGGTGACGCGACCAACCCCGAGCAGCTCTTCGCGGCCGGCTACGCGGCGTGCTTCAACTCCGCCCTCGCCGCAGTCGCGCGCGCCGGCAAGATTCAGCTCGCTTCTTCTGAGGTAACCGCCAAGGTGGGGATCGGCCCGAACGGCGCCGGGGGCTTCCAGCTCGCCGTCGAGCTCGCGGTCAACATCCCCGGATTCGACCAGGCGGTCGCGGAGAAGCTCGTCGAGCAGGCCCACCAGGTCTGCCCGTACTCCAACGCGACGCGCGGCAACATCGAGGTGGCGCTCACCGTCACCGTCTGAGGAGGCGCGTTTCACCATGGCCAAGAACCCGATCACCAGCCCACTCGCTGACGCCGACCGCGACGCGGTCGGAGCGGTGCTGCAGGCGACTCTGGTGGACCTCGTGGACCTGTCCCTGATCGGGAAGCAGGCGCACTGGAACGTGATCGGCAAGAACTTCCGCAGCGTCCACCTGCAGCTCGACGAACTGGTCGTGCTGGCGCGCAACGCCGCCGACCAGGTCGCCGAACGCTCGGCGGCCCTCGGCGTCACGCCGAACGGCACGGCGAAGACCATCGCCGCGTCGTCCGGCGTGCCCGAGATCGCCACGGGCTGGCTGAAGGAGGACCAGGTCGTTTCCTCGATCACGGCGTCCCTGGCGTCGCTGATCTCCCGCATGCGGGCCCGCATCGACGAGACCGACAAGCCGGACCTCGTCACCCAGGACCTGTTGATCGGCATCACGCAGGAGCTGGAGCAGGCCCACTGGATGTGGCAGGCCCAGTCCGCCTAACCCATCAGCTGACGGACGGCCCGCTCCTCGATGGAGCGGGCCTCGTCGACTTTCTCGGCCAGGTCGTCGTAGTCGCCGCCGCGGGCGATCTCGGACCAGAGCTGCCCTGACCGCCGGAACTCCTGTGCACCAGGCAGTCCTGCCTCGGTGAGGAACTCGGCGTAGAGCGGCCGGGTCGCGCCCGGTGCCGTGTACTCGACCTCCAGGCAGTCGTGCAGCCGCTGCCGCACGAACCCGGGGTCGTCGGCCCACCGCTGGGTCCAGCCCTTCTTCCCCTTGTCGCGCAACTGTTCCGCGAGCTTGCGCATGCCGGAGAAGCCGAAGTTCACGTCGAAGTTGTTGCCCAGCACCGGTCCGGTGAGGTGTTCGCACGTCATCCGCACGGCTTCCTCGACGTCCGGCTCGCCCTGGCGGGCGCCGATGCTGATCATCTCGTGCTTGCCCTGACCCCAGCTCGTCATGAACTCGCTGAGCGGCTGGGTGTTCGTGCCGTGGTTGTGCACGGTGACCACGTCGTCGTCCACGCCGAGCACGCCGACGGGGTGCTTCTCCTTGCCCAGCAGGCAGATCACCGGTCCGTCGGCTGATCGCAGCTGCTGTTCGGCCTTGCGCGCGGACCTGGTGGACGTGACGTCGTGGGCGATGTTCGCGTGCATGAGCGCGGTGGGGATGAACGGCGCGGGGTGGTGCCGCGCGACGATCGTCATCGTCGGTGTGTGCCCCTTGTACTCGAACACGAAGTACATGAACCCGATGCCGCCGGCGAGCCCGGCCAGCATGGCCTCCGACCACTCGTCGTCGAGCATCTCCCGCAACAGCCAGGAATCGTGCATCCGACCGGTGGGCCGGGCGTCCTTGAGGACGTGCCGGCGTGCGGTGGTGTAGGACTCGCCGGTGCGTTCCATCCGGGCGCGAACCAGGCGCTTGAACGACTTCTGCTCGGTCATGGCGTGCCTTTCGCGGACGTGCTGGAGCCGTTCCCCACGCCTTGCTCTGCTCGTCCGGGCTGCGCTCGCGGTGCACACGACTGACCGGTGCCGGGAGGACAGGAGTCCCCTTTGCCTCCGCGACGCCGGTCAGCGCGGGTGACCGATCAGGAGGTGAGGCGCTCGGCGGCGCAGTCACCATGCTAACGCCCGCGCGGCGTGACCACCTGCACCTCTTGGTTCGCGACGTAGGGCGGGTAGCCGGGCCGGTCCACCCGCCAATCCCCGTCGTGGGAGAACATCAGGCCCACCCGCACGACGACAGCGGGGTTGGCCTTGCTCGTGAACAGCACCTCGTCGTTCTCGGTGATCGTGCCGGGACCCGTGGGCATGAAGCGCAGGTGGCCGGTCGGCAGGGCGGTGAGCAGACCGGGGATGCCGGAATCGGTGCGCACCTCGCCGTGGGCGGCCCAGGTGGCGGCGCCGACGTCGACCTCGCCGGAGGCGTCCTTGACCACGCCGAACAACCGGTACTGCGTCATGAGCAGGTCTCCGGCCGCCGGCGCCGGGTACCTGGCGGTGGTGACCGACACCGTCGCGGTCCTCGTCTGCGGGGCATCGCGCAGTCCCGCCGCGGGCCACATCGGCGTCTCCCCGGACTCCACGCCGTTGATCTGGCTGTTCCACGCCCCGGCGCCGCGCGGCAGGAACCGCCAGTACGTGTCGCCGAGCGGGCCCGTCTCCCGCGGTCCTGGGACGGTCGTGCTGACCATCACCGACGTCGTCTCCGGTTTGGCCAGCGCGAACGCCAGGCTGCCTCCGTTCGGGAAAGCGGCGTCCGCGGGGTCCTGGGTGGCGGCCACGAAACCGACCGCCAGCGGTTGTTCCTCGGGGAAGCTCACCGCGCGCACGAACAGCTGCTCGGTGCCGGGGGTGCCGGTGGTCGCCGGGCTGGTCACGAACGCCACGACCGGCCGGTCGTCGGCGGTGTACCCGGCCATGACCACCAGCACGGTGTTCACCGCCAGCGAGGACGACCGCTCGGCGTACAGCGGGTCCACGTCGCCGTCGGGTACACCGGGGCCGCCGGACGCGCGCCAGACCTCCTCGGCGCGGTCGAGCAGCGCCTCGTCACCCGCCAGCGAGCCTCGCAGCGACCAGTCGTCGATGTCGGGGAGACCCATGGACGCGATCGTGTGCACGGCGAACCCCACGACCACCGCCACGACCGCCAGGAAGGCGAGTCCGGCCCACGCCGCCGTTTGCAGCAGGTCCCGGACCCACCCCCCATCAGCGTTCGGTCTCACTTCGCGAGGTGCCGCCGCGCGAAGTCCACCTCGGCCGCCGTCTGCCGCATCGTCTCGGCGACGACCAACGAGCCGTGTCCCGCGTCGTAGCGGTACATCTCGTAGGTGTGGTCGCGAGCCGCGAGCGCGTCGAGGTAGTTGTCGATCTGCCGGATCGGGCAGCGCGGGTCGTTCTCGCCCGCGAGGATCAGCACCGGCGCGGTGACCTGCTCGACGTAGGTGAGCGGCGAGCACTCCTTGTAGAGCTCCGGCAGTTCTTCCGGCGAGCCGCCGAACAGCGCCCGGTCGAACGCCCGCAGCGGTTCCATCTCGTCCTCGTACGCCGCGAAGTAGTCGGCGACCGGGACGCCCGCGATGCCGACGGCCCAGCGTTCGGGCTGGACGCCGATGCCGAGCAGGGTCAGGTAACCGCCCCAGCTCGCACCGTTGAGGACCGACTTCGCCGGGTCGGTGAGCCCGGACTCGACCGCCCAGTCGTGCACGGCGGCGATGTCCTCGAGCTCGGTGAGGCCCGGCCTGCCCTCGATGGCGTCACGCCACTTCGAGCCGTAACCGCTGGAGCCGCGGTAGTTGACGTGCACGGTCGCGAACCCGGCGTCCAGCCAGACCGCGCGGTAGGCGGAGAAGCGGTCCTCGTCCGACGAGTGCGGGCCGCCGTGGATCAGGAACACCGTCGGGAACGGGCCCTCGCCCTCGGGCTTCGAGACCAGCGCGTGCACCTCGCCGACGAAGACGTCCTCGAGCTTCTGCGAGGTCGCGGGCTTGGCGCCCTGCGGCTCGACCAGCACGCGCTCGGTGCCGTCGGTGGCCAGCGCGCGGATCACCGTGGACTTCTCGGCGGACGACCACGAGTACTCGACCGTGCCGTCCGGCCGCACGCCCGCGGAGCCGATCACGCCGGGCGCCGTGTCCAGAGTGGACAGTTCGCCGGTCGCGAGGTCGTAGCGGTGCACGGTGTTGCGGGCGTGGTGGGTGTGCACGATCAGCAACGCGGTGGCGTCCGGGTACCAGTCGGCGGCGACCTCACCCGGCAGGTCGAGGACGATCTCCTGCTCGGTGCCGGCGGCGACGTCCCAGATCAGCAGCTCCTCGCGACCGCGGCGCTCGTGCAAAACCAGCAGCCGCTGGTCGCCGCGCACCGGGCTGAACGAGATGGCGTCGAGGCCCTTGCCCTTGCCGTCCCACTTCTCGCCCTTGTTCTCCCCGGTAACCGCGTCGAGCGCGCGCAGGGCCATGTGCCGGTTGTCGCCGTGCTCGGAGTGCGCGATCACGACCAGCGACTCGTCCTTCGACATCGCGCTGACACCGGCGTCGTTGACGTGCTGGTAGAGCACCTCGGTCTGCCCGTTGCGGGACAACCACACCGTGGTGCCGTCGTCGGTCGAGGCGGCCACCGCCGTCACGTCCCGGCCGAGCTCCAGACCGGCGGGGTAACCGGGCGTCACGGCCGGGATCGCGGGCTCGGCCTTGCTGCCGTCCGCGGTGAACGGCTCGCGCACCCAAACGCCGAACTCGTCACCGTCGTGGTCGTCGAACCACCAGATCTCGGTGCCGTCCGGGTTCAGCGTGGCGTGCGAAGTGCCGTTCGGCCGGTCGGTGACCTTGCGGTGCTCGTCCGCCGCCCGGTCCCAGGCGTAGATCTCCCACACGCCGCTCGCGTTGGAGACGTACAGCGTGCGGTCCGGCGCGTCGTCGGCCCAGCCGGGCAGGCTCATCCGGGGAGCGGTGAACCGCTCGCGCCACCGGGTCTCGGCGGCCGGATCGTCGAAAAGCTGGTCCGGAACGTTCGGAGAAGGGTGCGTGCTCACCCTTCAACACTAGGGCCTGTGTCGAAGTCTGGATCCGCGATAGCCGGGCCTGAGGCGGCCCCTGACGGCACGGACGACCGGCCCACGTACAACACCGGTATGCGGACCGGGCGTCCGCACCACCAGGAACCACCTCAGGCGCGACTCTCATCGAACCCAGACTTCGACACAGGCCCTGGTGCCGCGATGCACCCGTCTGGCCGTCGGAATACGGGCAAGGGCCGACGTTCCCCGCACTAGAGTCACGGGCAGTTTTCTAGGGGGACTTGTCATGACACGACCACAGCAGTGGGCCGCGGCGCCGCCACAACCGTCGCCGGGTTACCGGCCGCACCCGCAGCAGCCACCTCCGACGTACGCCCAGCCGCCGCGCAAGCAGCTGGTCACCACCGTCGTGACCCTGCTGCACTGGGCGTTCCTCGCGGGCACGTTCGCCCTGGCCGACCTCGCGATCCTGAGCGTCGCGATGACCGGCGACGGCATGGTCACCGGAGTCTCGCTCGCGATCGCCTGGGCCACCCTCGGACTGCTCAACGTGCCGGCCGTGCTGGCCATCGACCACGCTGACTTCCGCCTGTCCCGGTGGGCGAGCCTCGTCACCGCCCTCGCGTTCGGCGGCGCGCTGGTCCGGTCAGCGGTCCTGGGTGCCGCCGGGCCCATCGAGTGGGTGGTGATGGTCGCGATGCTGGCGGTGTGCCTCCTCAACGTCTTCCTCACGCTCCGGCCGCGCCGATGACCGGCGAACTCGCCCGGTTTCTCCGGCCAGCGGAATAGCTAGGTGTGCGGCCCGCCGAGAGTTAACGTTGATACATGTCCGAAACGATGGATCGCCTCGCCGGCGCAGCCACGTTGGAGGAAGTGCAACAGGTCGTGCGCACCACGGCCCGGTCCTCGCTGGCCGCCCACGGCGCGACGTTGGTGCTGCTGGACGGCGATCTCTGCTACTACGCCGACGAGGACTCGATGAGTCCGTTGTGGAAGGGCCAGCGATTCCCCGCGGTCAACTGCATCAGCGGCTGGGCGATGATCCACCGCCAAACCGTGGCGATCAGGGACATTCGCTTCGATTCGAGGATTCCTCAAGAAGCGTATCGGCCGACCTTCGTGCGAAGCCTGTTGATGGCCCCGATCCTGCGCCCGGAACCGATCGGCGCCATCGGCTGCTACTGGGCGATTCCGCACACCGCGACCCCCGACGAAATCGCGACGCTGGAGTCACTGGCCGCTGTCGCCGGCGACGCCCTGGAACGCTTCCCGGAGGGCCTGCCCGCGCGGGGCTTCCTCAGCTGATGTGACGGAAGTGCCGCAGGGCCAACGGCCGCTGCAGGTACTCGTCCTCGTCCGGAAAGGTCACCGGGTCGGTGCGCCAGCCAGGCCCCGCGTAGTTCTCGAGCGCCTGCTCGTCCCGCCACCGGCTCACGTACCGCACCTTCAGCGGGTCGTCGAGGTCGACGAGCACCTCGTGTCCCTCAAGTCCGTCGTACGTCTCCGGAAACGTCCTGACGAGGTCCCGCACCCGTTCGACGAACTCCAGCTCCCGCCCCGGCTTCACGAGAGCCTCGGACACACGCGTCAGCATGTGCCCGATCCTATTGGCACAGTTCTACTTGCCGAGCTCTTGCTCGAAGATCTGGTCGACCTGACGCGAAGCCCGCGACAACGCCTTGACCGCGGCCACGACCACCACGAATCCGGCTGCCACAACGGCGGTGACCCAAGCCGACGTGAGCATGTAGACGATCGCCAGCGTCTGCAAGACCACAATGGACTTTGCGACTACGACGATCCACGACCTGTGGACGGGTTTGGCGGCGGCGGAGTCCATCACAAGCATCTCCCGACTTTCGAACGAGTGCCGAACGCATTGCCTGTGTCGCGTCGATCAAGGCACCCGTTACTTACCGTGAGTTGAACCGTCAACCTTCACTCGAAGGGCTTAACGCTACGTGCACGTTCCGCATAGTTTGGCGCGGAACGGTGGCGCTGCGTCATGCAGACACGGTGGCCTCTGTGGCCGCTGGTGTCGAGCCGCATCACACGATCGAGTGGTCCTCGGGCACTATTGGTGGCCTTGTGAGGGAGGGGGGCGGGACCTTCGGCCCTGGGGTCGGCGAGCACTCCGGCGAATCGGCGAGAAGTGGTTTGTCGACAAAGCCATGTGGAGACCGCTGGCAGCTCGACGGCTGGGCATTTCGATGCACAAAACAAAAATCGGGCCGATTCCACTAAATCGTGGAATCGGCCCGATTTTTTGTCGGGGTGACAGGATTTGAACCTGCGACCTCTTCGTCCCGAACGAAGCGCGCTACCAAGCTGCGCCACACCCCGGCTGGGAACGAGTAGAACTCTACATCATGTCCGCTCCAGCTCCGAATCGGGCCCCCTCATTTCGCCCCTGACCAGGCGTAACCGGCCGCGGAACGAGAGTCAGCAGGGAAGCCTCCGGAGGGCAGCAGAACCGCACCGGCGCGTACGGCGAAGTGCCCATGCCGGCGGACACGTTCATCCACATGTGCGAACCCCACCGCGACACCCCGCGGGCGCGGCCGCGGTCCAGTTCGCAGTTCGTCACCAGGGCGCCGTAGAACGGCACGCGCAATTGTCCGCCGTGGGTGTGGCCCGCCATCACGAAGTCGTAGCCGTCGGCGGCGAACGGGTCCAGCACGCGCGGTTCCGGCGAGTGCGTGATGCCCAGACGCAAAGCGGCCTGAGGGTCCGGGGTGCCCGCGATGTCGACGTAGCGGTCGCGCTTCAGGTGCGGGTCGTCCACGCCCGCCACGAAGATCGTCTGGCCCTTCACCGTGATGGTGCGGCGGACGTGGGTCATGTCCTCCCAGCCGCGTTCGATCATGCCGGCGCGGAGGTCGCGCCACGGCAGCGTCACGCCGTGGATGCGCTTCGTCTTGGACGACGGCAGCAGGTAGCGCACCGGGTTCTTGAGCTTGGGCGCGTAGTAGTCGTTGCTGCCGAAGACGAACAGGCCCGGCTTGTCCAGCAACGGGCCGAGCGCGCGCAGCACGCCTGGTACGGCGTCCTTGTGCGCGAGGTTGTCGCCCGTGTTCACGACCAGGTCGGGGTTCAGGTCGGCCAGCGCGGCGACCCAGCGCTGCTTCGACACCTGGTTCGGCGTCATGTGCAGGTCTGAGATGTGCAGCACGCGGATCGGGCGCGCGCCGGGGCTCAGCACCGGCACCGTGGCCGTGCGCAGGGTCCAGTGCCTTCTCTCGATTCCCGCCGCGTACGCGACGGTGGCGGCACCGAGTGCGGTCGTGGTGAGGAGGGCGCGGCCGAGCTTGTTCACGCGTCAAGGGTACGGAAGGGGGATAACTCGATCGGCGCGGCATCCGGCGGGCGGTACCGTTCTGCGCCATGGCGGAGTTGAAGACGCGGTTGCAGAACGACCTGACTGTGGCGATGAAGGCCAGGGAGACGGTCACGGCCGGTGCGCTGCGGATGGCGCTCACGGCTGTCACGAACGAGGAGGTCTCGGGCAAGCAGGCCCGTGAGCTCAGCGACGATGAGGTCGTGAAGGTCCTCTCGCGCGAGGCGAAGAAGCGCAAGGAGGCCGCCGAGGCCTTCGACGGCGCCGGGCGCGCCGAGAAGGCCGAGTTGGAGCGCCAGGAGCTCGCCGTGCTGGAGGCCTACCTCCCCGCCCAGCTCGACGACGCCGAGCTCGCGTCCATTGTGGACAAGGCAGTCGAGGCCGTTGCCGCGCAGCTCGGTGAGACGCCGGGGCCGAAGCAGATGGGCCAGGTCATGAAGGCCGTCAACGCCGAGGTCGCCGGGCGCGCCGAGGGTGGCCGCGTCGCCGCCGCGGTGAAGGCCAGGCTGACCTCCTGAGAACGTCGTGCCGCAGCGGCCGAAACCGCTGCGGCACCCATTTCTAGAACGCTTTGTCGACAGCGTCCGCGAACTCGCCCATCGACCCGAACTCCAGGTCGTAGCTGAACTCCCCGGACGGCTCGGGCGTCGCGCCCCAGCCCGGCTGGTCGCGCCGACGGTTGATCCACACCGACGGCAGCCCCTCCCGCTTCGCCGGGACGTGGTCGTGGAACAGGCTCTGCGCCACGTGCAGCAGGCCCGAACGCTCCACGCCCAGCTCGGAAAGCGTTGCGTCCAACGCCCGGAAGTGGTTCTCGGCCGGCTTGTACGCGCCGACGTCCTCCGCGGTGATGATCGCTGCGAAGTCCCCGCGCAGCTGCCGGTTACTGCCCGCGAACCCGGCGCGGTGCACGTTGGACAGGATGATCAGCTGGTAGTGCGCGGCCAGTCGGGCCAGCGCGTCGGCGGAATCGGGGAACGCCGGCCAGTCCGGCACCGAGTCGCCCAGCCGCCGAGCCCACGAGTCGCTCACCTCGCGTCCCAGTTCGGCGCCGGCCCGGCGGAAGGCCGTGGCCAGCACGTCGGGATACAGCCGGAACGGCGTCTCCGCCGCCACGGCCGCCTCGTGCGAGCTGTACGCGAGCAGCAGCTCCTCCGTGGAGAGTTCGAGCCCCTGTTCGCGCGCCCACGGCGAAAGCACCGCGGCGAGACCGCTTTCCCAGTCGATGAGCGTGCCGTAGCAGTCGAAGCTGAGTGCCTGGAACTTCGTCAGGTCCATGAACCAAACTGTAGTACAGTTCAACTGTAGGGCAACCGGTTAAGCTGGCCACATGTCAGCCCTCGACGGCCTCGAAGTGCGCCGCACCACCACGGCCCAGCAGCTGGCCGACGGCCTCGCCGACCGGATCATGGCCGGCGCTTTCGGGCCAGGCGACAGGCTCCGGGAGAGTGCGATCGCCGCCGAACTGGGCGTCGCCCGCAACACCATCCGCGAGGCCGTGCGCATCCTGGAGCTCACCGGCCTGGTCCGCTACGAGGTCAACCGCGGCGCCGTCGTCATCGCGCCGACGCCGGAGAACGTCGAGGCCCTCTACACCGCGCGCGAACGCCTGGAAACGGCCGCGGCGGTCCGCACTCCGCGTCCCGAGCAGCTGCAAGCGATCAACACGGCGTTCGACGACCTGGTGGAGGCCGCGAAAACCGGTGACCCGAAGCAGATCGTCGACCGCGATCTGGCCTTCCACCAGGCGATCGTGACCACGCTCGACAGCTCACGGCTCGACGACTTCTACGCCGCGATGACCAAGGAACTGCGCTTCTACCTCACGGTCCTCTCGAAGGACGACACGCCGGACGAGATCGTCGCCGAGCACCGGGTCATCGTCGACGCCATCCGCGCCGGCGACCGTGACCGCGCGGTCGCCGAGATCAGCGCCCACATCGACACGAGCGTCCAGCGGCTCAAGCAGCTGCTCGCCGACGACCGGTAGCTCCTACCTCCTGGGGATGCCGGGTTCGGTCGGCAGCGTGATCGGTGGCGGTTCGTTCGGGTTGCCGGGGTTGCCGGGAGTGCCCGGCGGCGGCTGGTTCGTGGGCTCCGTGGCCACCGGCGGCGGCACGTAGCCCGAGCTGACCGACAGCGTGATCACCGTGCCGCGCAACGCGTTTCCGCGCGGCGACTGGCTCACGACCGTCCCCTTCGGCTGGTCGGAGTTGACTGTCTGCAGGTTCACCTTGTAGCCGGCCTGCTCCAGGGTCCGCATGGCGTCGTTGACCTGCTTGCCGACGACGTCGGGGACCTGGATCTCCTTGCCGCCCTTGAGGTAGCGCGGGTCCGCCGGTGCGAGCTGCGACACCGGCAGCGAGGCGTGCATCGCCGACATCGTCGTGAACCACGTCTTGGCCGGGACGGAGCCGCCGAAGATGTTGCCGCTGCCGCACAACCGGGGCGCGCCGGCCAGGCAGATCGGACGCGGGTTGGTGCCGTCGTTGAACGTCTGCACGGCGCCCGCGAAGTCCGGGGTCGCGCCGATGAACGCGGCCGACTTGTACTCCTCGGTGGTGCCGGTCTTGCCGATCATCGGGCGGGTCCACTTGGCCGCGCGGGCCGCTCCCGCGGCAGTGCCGTTGCCCTGGTCGTCCTTGCTCATGCCGATCGCGAGACCGTTCGCGAGGCCCTCGGCCACGACCTGCTCGCACGGCGCCTCGTTGACCTGCACGGCCTTGCCGTTGCGGTCGAGCACCTTGGCGATCGGGGTGGGCGGGCACCACTTGCCACCGCTCACGATGGTCGCGGCGACGTTCGCCAGCTCCAGAGTGGACACGGGTGCGGGCGAGAGCGTGAACGACGCGTTGCCGCCGTTCTGCTTGTAGAACTCGGTCTGCGAGATGCGGTTCTGCTTGTCCTTGGCCTTCGGGTCCGGCCGGGTGCCCTGCAGGTTCGTCGCCATCGTCTCGCGCATGCCCAGCCGGGACGCCATGTCGACGACGGCGTCCATGCCGGTCAGCTCTTCGAGGATCACGAAGCCGGTGTTCGGCGAGGTCTGCAGAGCCGCCTGCAGCGTCATCGACGACGGGTAGCTCGAGTCGAAGTTGCTCAGGCAGTACCAGCGGGTGCCGGGCTCACCGGTCGACGGGCACCGCTGGGCGCCGCCCTTGAAGACCTTCGAGGTGTACGAGGTCGGCGTCTGGATGACGTTCTCGATGCCGAGACCCTTCTCCAGCGCCGCCGCGGCCGTGAAGACCTTGTAGACGGAGCCCGCGCCGAACTTGTTCTCCACGCCGCTGGGCAGGTCGAACGTCGTCTGGTTCTGGTCCGCCTTCAGGCCGTAGTCGCGGTTCGCGACCAGCGCGAGCACGTCGTGGCGTTCCTTGCCGGGCTTCACCACGGCCATCGTGTTCGCGATGCCGTCGGTGCCCTTGGCGACGCCCGCCTCCGCGGCCGCCTTCGCCTGCGAGGTGACCGCTCTGTCCAAAGTGGTCTGAATGGTGTAACCGCCGGTGCGCAACTGCTCTTCGCTGAAACCGGCGCGTTGCAAGTAGTTCACCACGTAGGAACAGAAGAAACCGTTTTCCGGACCGGCGCCTACACAACCGTTCGGTGGCGTGCGAACCGGCGTTGCGAGTCCGAGGCCTTCCTTCTTCGCGGCCTCACCCGCGTCGCGCGACAGCTTGTCGTTCTCGACCATCCTGTCGATCACTTTGTTGCGCCGGTCCAAAGCTTTGTCCGGATACGCTTCGGGGTCGAGTGCTGACGGACTGTTCACCATTCCCGCGAGCATCGCGGCCTGCGGAACCGTCAACTTGTCCGGCGTCGTGTTGAAGTAAGCCTGCGCCGCCGCCGCGATGCCGTAAATCGTCGAACCAAAAGGAACGACGTTGAGGTACCGGGCGAGGATCTCCTCCTTGCCGAGCTTTCGCTCCAGCTGCAACGAGATCCGGGCCTCGCGCATCTTGCGCGCGATGGTCTGCTCCTGGGCCTTGGCCTGCTCCAGCTTGTTGTTCCGCGCCACCACGTGGACCAGGTAGTTCTTGACGTACTGCTGGGTCAGCGTGGACGCGCCCTGCGACACTGAGCCGCTGACCTGGTTCGTCAGCCCGGCGCGGATGGTGCCCTTCCAGTCCACGCCCTGGTGCTCGTAGAACCGGCGGTCCTCCACCGAGATCAGCGCCGCCTTCATGGTCGGCGAGATCTTCTCGGGTGGTGTGAGGACTCTGTACTGGTCGAACAGGTAGGCGATCGGCTGCCCGTCCTTGTCGGTGACCTTGGTGATCAGCGGGGGGTCCGTGGTCACGAGGTCGGCGGAGATGCTGTCCACGGTGTCGCTGGCGCGGTTGGACACCAGGCCCGTCGCGCCCACGACTGGGAACAGCATGCCGGCGAGGAGAACCCCAGCCAGCAGGCACAGGCCGAGCATCTTGAGCACGCCATTCCTGACTCGCACGCGGGTCAGCGTACGCCGTACACGAACGGGTGAAGGTGATCAGTAAGCCCCGTTACTCAGCATGAGTAGAGATACGCAAGACAGGTAACAGTCGGGTGACCCAGGGTTGGACGTGGAACCGAACGGCACTACAGTCCGTCAACGTCCAAGGAATGCAGCCGTAGCTCGAACGCTACGGCATCCGTGGCAGGGGTGTGGCGGATTTTCCACATTTGGACAGCACTGAGGAGTGGGGGATATGAACCAGGGGGATTGGCGTATCAACGCTTCGTGCCGAGACGAAGAGCCTGACCAGCTCTTCGTACGAGGTGCGGAGCAGCGCAAGGCGAAGCTCGTGTGCCTGGGTTGCCCAGTTCGCATGGAATGCCTGGCCGAAGCGCTGGATAACAGGATCGAGTTCGGGGTCTGGGGAGGCATGACCGAGCGCGAACGCCGTGCTCTGCTGCGTCGCCGGCCTGACGTGGAGTCGTGGTTCGAACTGCTCGACACCGCACGTCAGGAGCACCTCGAAGACACCAGGGTGGGATAACTACTACTCCCCGGCGAGGCGCCGACCTATCTCTCGGAGGCCGTCCAGGTCGTGCACGTCCGCGGGCAACGCGGGCACGCCGACCAGCGCAACACCGGGGTGAGCACGTGTGAACCGGGCCAGCAGCCGCTTTTCCCGACTGGCGACTGCTGCCCGGTCCGCATGCAACCGGAGCACCGCCGCCGCGAGCGGCGCATCACCGGAGCGGTCCAGGTCGTCCGCTGCGGCGAGCGCGTTCGCCGCCGGCAGGTCCGTCGCGAGCACGGGATGAGTCCTGTTCGCCACGAGCCCGCACAGCGGCATGCCTTCGGCGCTCAGCCGTTCGACGAAATAGCTCGCCTCGCGCAACGCGTCCGGTTCCGCGGCCGCCACCACGACAAATCCGGTGCCCGGTGAGCGGAGCAGCTCGTACGTGCGCTGAGCGCGTTCGCGGAATCCGCCGAACATGCTGTCGAACGCCTGAACGAATGTCGACGCGTCCTGCAACAGCTGGCCGCCGACGATCGTCGACACGGCACGCGTGAAAAGGCTGAAACCGGTTCCGACGATCTTGAGCAAACCTCGGCCGCTCGCGCGTGCGGGCGCGGAGAGCATGCGGATGAACTTGCCGTCGAGCACGGTCGACAACCGCTGCGGCGCGTCCAGGAAGTCCAGCGCCGACCGCGACGGCGGGGTGTCGACGATGATCAGGTCCCAGTCGTCCTGCGCCACCAGCTGGCCGAGCTTCTCCATCGCCATGTACTCCTGCGTGCCGGAGAACGACGAGGAAATGGTCTGGTAGAAGGGGTTCGACAGGATCTGGTCGGCCCGGTCTCGGCCCGCGTGGGTCAGCACCATGTCGTCGAACGTGCGACGCATGTCCAGCATCATCGCGAACAGCTCGCCCTTGGGCTCGAAGCCGTCGACGACGACCTCGCGCGGGGTGTTGTCGAGCTCCCGCAGGCCCAGCGACTGCGCCAGCCGCCGCGCCGGGTCGATCGTCAGCACGACCACGCGCCGGCCGCGTTCCGCCGCCCGCAACGCCAGCGCCGCCGCGGTCGTCGTCTTGCCGACGCCACCGGAGCCGCAGCAGACCAGCACGCGGGTGCCCGGGTCGTCCAGCAGCGGGTCGAAGTCGAGCCTGGTGGTCACCGCACACCCGCCGCGACCAGCACCTCGGCCAGCTCGTACAGCGCGGCCACGTCCACCCCGTCGTTCAGCTCCGGCAGCTCCACCGTCGGCAGGTCCGAATGGCTGAGCAGCTCCATGGCTTCCTCTTGTGACTGCACCCGGATGGCGTGCTCCACGGTCTCGTCGACCAAACCTTCGAGCGTGAACTCGTCGAGATCCAGCCCGGCGGCCTGCAGACCGGCGCGGACCCGTGACTCGTCGATCCGGCCCTCCGCGGCGACCGGCACCGAACGCGCGGGCAGCCGGGCCGGGTGGACCCGGTTCACCAGCACCGCGCCCGGCCGCAGGTCGGCACCGTCGAGCTCGGCGACCGCGTCCAGGGTCTCGCGCACCGGCATCTCCTCCAGCAACGCCACCAGGTGCACCGCGGTGTCGCCGGAGTGCAGCAGCCGTACGACGCCCTCGCTCTGCCCCTTGATCGGCCCGACCTTGGCCAGGTCGGCCATGGCCTTGGTGACGTCCAGGAACTTGACCACGCGCCCGGTCGGCGGCGCGTCCAGCACGACGGCGTCGTAGAGGTGGCGGCCGTCCGGCCCGGTGCGGTTCACGCACTCCTTGACCTTGCCGGTCAGCAGCACGTCCCGCAGGCCGGGGGCGAGCGTGGTGGCGAACTCGATCGCGCCCATCTTGCGCAGCGTCCGGCCCGCGAACCCGAGGTTGTAGAACATCGCCAGGTACTCGAGCAGCGCGGCTTCCGCGTCGATCGCGAGCGCGTGGATCTCACCGCCGCCCGGCGCGGAGGCGATCCGTTCCTCGGCGTAGGGCAGCGGGGCGCGGTCGAAGAGCTGGGCGATGCCCTGCCGGCCCTCGACCTCGATCAGCAGCACCCGCCGGCCGCCGGTGGCCAGCGCGAGCGCCAGCGCGGCCGCGATCGTGGTCTTGCCGGTGCCGCCCTTGCCGGAAACCACGTGCAGACGGGCTCGGGTCAGCTCCTCGGTCCACGACGTCACACGTCCAGACTATGTGTGAAATCGGCTGGAGGTGGACCGGTCGGTCAATCGGCCATGGTGAGGAAGAGAACGGCCATGGCGGTGGCGGCGACCAGCGCCCAGGCCACGACCGACGGCAGCCACAGCGCGATGCTGAGCGTGATCACGGCCACGACCACGAGCCCGATCAACCCGGCCTGCACGACCTCTTTGCGCTCACTGTGCTTGCGATCACGCACCTGAGCCATGGCGACGAGCACCATCACCAGCCCTCCGACACCGAACAGGCTGGTGGCGATGATCCGCCAGGTTTCCATGTGATCAAGGTAGCCCGAAGTCCGGGAACCGCGCAGGCGTCGTTCGGGTGGCGGGTTAGGCTCCGCGTCATGACCAAGTGGGAGTACGCGACCGTGCCGTTGTTGATCCACGCAACGAAGCAGATCCTCGACCAGTGGGGCGAGGACGGCTGGGAGCTGGTCACGGTGCTGACGAACCCGACGGGGGAGCAGCACGTCGCGTACTTGAAGCGGGTGAAGGCGTGAGCACCTGGAGCGCCCGCCTGAAGGAGCTCGGCATCGAGCTGCCCGGCGTCGCCGCCCCGCTCGCCGCCTACGTCCCCGCCACGCAGAGCGGGTCGTGGGTGTTCACCTCCGGTCAGCTGCCGTTCGTCGAGGGCAAGCTGCCCGCCACCGGCAAGGTCGGCGCCGAGGTCTCCCCGGAGGAGGCCAAGCAGTACTCCGCGACCTGCATCCTCAACGCGCTCGCCGCCGTGCACGCGCTCGTGGGGATTGACTCGATCAAGCGAGTCGTGAAAGTTGTCGGGTTCGTGGCCTCCGCCGAGGGCTTCACGGGGCAGCCGGGTGTCATCAACGGTGCTTCGGAACTGCTGGGCGAGATCTTCGGGGACGCGGGCAAGCACGCCCGGTCGGCCGTGGGGGTCGCCGAGCTGCCGATCGGTGCTCCAGTTGAGATCGAACTCATCGTCGAGGTGTGACATGTCGGACACGTGCCACGAACTGCTGCTGCGGCTCGCCGGGCGCCTCCCGGACGACCTGCTGTGGCGGTACCGGGACTGGGCCGCCTCGGACGCGTATGCGGTGCTCGCGCGGTCGTTGCCGCGCACTCTGCTGCACGGACGCATCCCTCTGACGGATCATGAAATGCGCCTTTTGCAGGACGCGCTGGTGCCCTACGGGGCGGAACCCGGTGCGGTCAGTTCGGTCAAAGGACTGGACGAACTGCCACCTACCGACTACACCTTTTCCCCAGAATCACCCGATCGGGTGCCGATGGGGGATTCCGCGACCGTCGTGCTCGGTGCCACGCTGCGAGGCCGGCACGGGGTCGGTGAGGTTCGCTCCTGCTGGCGCATCGGTCCCTCCGGGGTCAACCGCGTCCTGCTGGTCGCGGCGACCACCGGCCACGCCCGGCTGACCGGCGAGTTGCAGCGAGTGTTGCGTGCGTTGGGCGAACACGACCCGTGTGTCGAGGTCGTGCCGTCCGGTCTGGACCTGCCGCCCTACCACCGGGCGGCGTTGGCGGCATCGGAGCTGGTGTGCGCCGGCGCCGAGTCCGAGGAGCACTTGGTGCTCAGCTAAGGAGAGTTGGACGTGACGACGAACGACGGTGTCGGTCTGCCGGTCCGTCTCCACGATCTCCTGCTGTCGATGGCCGGGCGCGTCGATGACGACGCCCTGTCGCAGGCGCGCGAGTTCCTCGCGGTCGGAGAGCTCGACCGCGCGATCGAGATGCTCATCGGCGCACTTCTCGCGGGCAGCATCCCGGTGCTGCCGGACGAGCGTGCCGCCATCACCTGGATCCTCCACGAGGTCCGCTCGGACGGATCGCTGACCGACCGCCTGCCGGTGGTCGAGATGCTGCCGTTCATCCGGCACCGGTTCACCTCCGAGTCGGATCCGACCTCGGACATCGCGGGCCCGCTGACCCGCGCGGTGCAGGTGCTGCCGGACGTGCGCTCGGTGCGCTGCGTCTGGCGTTCCTCACCCGCCGGCTCGACACCGGGTCCGTTGCCGCAGCGCGTGGTGCTGGTGGACATCGGTCCGCAGGGCTTCGCGCCCGCGACCGCCTACCGGGTCGACGCGGTGCTGCGCAAGGTGGGTGTTCGGGCCGCCGTCGAGGTCCTGACCGTCGGCACGCAGCTCAGCGACTACCACGCGTCCGCCGTGACGTCGTCGCGCGCGGTGCCGATCTCCGGCGCCCCGATGGCTTCCCCGCAGTCCCCGCCGCCGCCTCCGTCCCAGCAACCGGCGATGGCCCACGAACCGGCCGCCGCCTGGTTCGACCAGAACGAAGAACTTCCCGCTCCGGCGCCGGTGGCCGAGCCGACACCGGCGCCGGAGCCACTGGAAGAGACCGGCTCACGTCGCACGCGTTCATCGTCGTCGAACCTCGAGGGCTCGCAGCCCTTCCCGCCCAAGCCCGTGAAGCGCATCCCGATCGTGCCGACCGAGGCCGGGATCGAGCTGCTCCCAGGACCCTCGCCGATCGACCGGGCCGAGCTGCTCCCCGAGCCCACGCCGATCAACCGGGCCGAGGTGACCACCGAGCTGAAGCCGGACGAGCTGGCGGCGCTGCAGGCCGCGCTGGCCGAGCCCGCCGAGCCGTCGTCGGTGGACGCGAACCTGAGCGAGCGTGAGCGGGCCCTGCTGCAGCAGCTGCACGAGGAGCTGGCGCAGCGCGAGCAGACCGGCGCGAAGCCCACCGACTCCGGCCGGTGGCAGATCGACCGGTCCTCGTCGCGTCAGTCCGCGTTCGGGGTCACGAACAACGGGCACCAGCCTTAGTAGCCGGTGCGCAGGTACTCCAGCTGGGCCCGCACCGACCACTCGGCGGCGGGCCACAGCACCCTGTCCACGTCCGCGTAGACGACCTCGACGACCTGTCGCGGGGTCGGTGAGCCGCCGAGCGACTCCACGGCCTTGCGGACCTGTTCCAGCCGTTGCGTCCGGTGCGTCAGGTACATCCGTGCGGCCTCGCCCGCGTCCGCGAGTTCGGGGCCGTGGCCGGGCAGCACCGCGGTGTGCTCCGGCAGCTCGGCCAGCAGCTTGAGCGAGGAGAAGTAGTCACCGAGCTTGCCGTCCGGGTGGGCCACGATCGTCGTGCCGCGGCCCAGGACCGTGTCGCCGGTCAGCACCGCCTCACCGTCGATCACGAAGCACAGCGAGTCGCTGGTGTGGCCCGGCGTGCCGAGGACGCGGAGCTCCAGTCCGGCGCTGGTGATCACGTCACCGTCCACCAGGCCTTCCGAGCCGTAGGTGAACGTCGGGTCGAGCGCGCGCACCGGAGCCTTGACCAGTTCGCCGAACTCGCGGGCGCCTTCGGAGTGGTCCGGGTGGCCGTGCGTCAGCAGGATCTCGGCGATCGGGCCGACCGCGGCGACGCGCTTCAGGTGGGCCTCGTCGAGCGGTCCGGGATCGATGACGACGTACTCGTCCGCGTCCGGGGCCTTGAGCAGCCACGTGTTCGTGCCGTCGAGCGTCATCGGGGACGGGTTGTCCGCGAGCAGCACGGCGGCGTGCGCGGTCACCTGGCGGAGTTCGCCGTAGCGGGGATGCGCGGCGCGGGCGCCGATCAGCGGGGAGCCGCTCACTGGAACACCACCCGGATCACGTCGCCGTCGCGGATGAGCTTGGGGATGATCTTCTCGACGCTGCGCTCCTCGGCCATGACCTTCTCCACGGTCCCGTGAGCGCCCACCTCCTCGAGGGTGCGCCAGGTGGGTGGCATGAGCATCCGGCGGCCCTCCTGGGCGTCCTGGACGGCCTCCGCGGGCCTCTGCCACGAGGCGTCGGAGGCCTCGGTGGTCTCACCGTCGGCGCGTTGCCCGGTCGGCAGAGCGGCGACGAAGAAGCGGGTGTCGTAGCGGCGGGGTTCCTCGTAGGGGGTGACCCAGTTGGCCCACGGCCGCAGGAGATCGGCTCGCAGGACGAGGTCGTTGGCCGCGAGGAACTGGGCCAGCGAGATCTCGCGGTCGACCAGTTGCCGCCGGGCGTCCGAATAGGTCGACGTGTCCGCGACGACCGAGTTGGCGTCGGGCCCGGCGAGCAGGACGCCGGACTCCTCGAAGGTCTCGCGGACCGCCGCGCACACGAAGGCACGGGCCGTGGCCGCGTCCACGCCGAAGACCTCGGCCCACCACTGAGGTTCGGGACCTGCCCACGCGACGGACGTGTCGGCGTCGCGCTGATCGACCCCACCGCCGGGGAAGACGGTCATGCCGCCCGCGAACGCCATGCCCTTCACGCGGCGCAGCAGGAAGGCCTCCAGGCCGTCGCTGCCGTCCCTGAGCAGGACCACGGTGACGGCGTCGCGGGCCTGCACGGGTTGAGCGGCCGGCGAGGTGGGTACCAGGTTTCCCGGCAAGGTCATGTCGTCGGGCATTCTCCGAGCGTACGACCGCGCTTACCCGAGGATGGTGTGATGGCGACGAAGGTCTCCGGCTGTCTGGTCCAGATCCTGCTGTTCCTGCTCGGCGCCGTGCTGGGCACCGGCCTGACCGCCGTGGCGGGCGTGGTGATGTTCGTGCCCGACCGCACGACCGTGATCAGCGTCGATCCCACGGCGACCGCTCCGGGCGTGTACGTGAAGAAGGTCGAACGGCTGGTGGGCGGCACCTACTACGAGATCTGGCTCGGCCCGTCGCCGGACCGCGGTCACGTCGTGACGGTGCCCAACGGCTGGGAACACGACCCGGACCGCGAGACGACCAGCGACGGCATGCGGCTCAGGTTCGACAACGGGGGCGAGATCTTCGTGCCCAAGGCCAGTTACTCCTGAGGCAGGATGGGCGAGTGGACGAACAGCTGCGCGTAGGACTTGTCGGTGCCGGCCCGTGGGCTCAGATGATTCACGCCCCCGGCATCGCGAACCACCCCGGCACGACGCTGACCGGCGTCTGGGCCCGGCGCGCCGAGGCGGCAGGGGAACTGGCCGTCGCACACGGCGCGGAGCCGTTCGAGGACTACACCGCGATGCTGTCCACTGTGGACGCCGTGGCGTTCTGCGTGCCGCCGGCCGTGCAGGGCCCGATGGCGATCGAGGCCGCCAACGCGGGCAAGCACGTGATCCTGGAGAAGCCGATCGCCGAGTCGGTGGAGGTGGCCGAAAACCTTGCCGCCGCAGTGTCTTCCGCCAACGTCGCGTCGCTGGTCGTCCTGACCCGCCGCTACGCCCCGGAAACCAAGGAACTGCTGGCCCAGCTGCACCGCACGGGCGGCTGGACCGGCGCGGACGGCCGCTGGCTGACCGGCGCCCTGCTGGACGGCCCGTTCTCGAACTCCCCGTGGCGCCACGAGAAGGGCGCGCTGGACGACATCGGCCCGCACGCGTTCGACCTGCTCGACGCGGCCCTGGGCGAGATCACCGACGTGATCGCGGCGAACGTGTCCGAGACCGGCCTGTGGCAGCTGATCCTGCAGCACGCGGGTGGCGCCACGAGCACCCTGTCGATGACTCTCTCGTTGCCGCTGCAGCCACCGTTCGCGGGCTTCACGGTGTACGGCCCCAACGGCCATCGCACGCTCAACAGCCGTGACACGTCCGCCCAGGACTGCTTCACGAACCTGCTCGACGACTTCGTGGCCATGGTGCACAGCGGCACCACAACGCATGAGTGCGACGTGAGGCGCGGTCTGCACCTGCAGCGCGTCATCGACCTGGCGCGGCGCAAAGCGGAGGCCTGACGGCTAGAAGCGCGTCCTCAGCCGCGCGCACAGGTCGGCGGCGTCACCGGTTGGTGCTTCCGGCCAATCCTCGTCCCACGGCACCTCGTCCGGCGTCCCTCGATGCCGGACGAACACGTGCTGGTGGAAGTGCGCGACCGCCCGCCCGACAACAGCCGAGAAGACGAACTCGGGATCCAGTTCGGCTCGCAGCCCGACAGCCACCAGCCGGACCGCCCGAGCCACGGCCTCCGCCTCGGCGACCGTGAGCAAGTCCAGGGTTGCGACGTGTCGGCGCGTCTCCACGAACAGGTGTCCCAGCACCTCACCCGGTTGGTGTGAGACGACGACGAGGTCGTCTTCGAACACCACCGGGCCGGCCAGCGGTCCCGAACCCCGGTGCTTGGCGCAGATCAAGCACTCGTCCGGCACCCGCTGGAACGACGCGCTTCCGCTTCGTTCCGCCATCTCGCCATCTTGGCACCGGGCCGCGACGAGGGCGCCGAAAATTGTCAGGGGTGCCCGCTAGCTTCCCGGGCATGGACCTCACCGCCACGACAGCCGAGCTCGCCGGCGCCGCCGCCGAGGTGGCGCGGCTGCTGCCCACCCGCGTGCTCGACCCGGTGCTGGCCGGGCTTCGCCTCCGGGCCGGCACCGATGTGGAGATCGCGGGCAGCGACCAGGAGCACGGCGTGCGTCTCACGGCCCGTGCGACGGTCCACACCGAGGGCGAGGTGCTCGTGCCGGCGAAGCCGCTGGCCGCGACCCTCCAGGCCCTCGACGAGCCGCAGGTCCGGCTCAAGGTCGAAGGTCAGCGGCTGGCGATTCGCACGCCCACGTCGAGGTTCGCGATCCCGCTCCTCGACCTGTTCGACCACCCCGGCATCCCAGAACTGCCGCCACTGCAGGGTTCCATCGACGCCGACCGGCTCAAGGTGATCGCGGCGGTGGCGGGCGCGGCGTCGAAGGACGACGCGTTGCCGATCTTCACCGGCATCCGGATCCAGTCGGACCCCCACAAGCTGCACGTGATGGCGACGGATCGCTATCGCATGGCGTACGCCACATTCCCGTGGGAACAAGAAGGTCAACTAGACCTGTTGGTACCAGCGAAGCCGCTCGTGGAAGCGGCACGGCAAGCCCACGGCCCGGTCGCGCTGCACGCCAACGCGGACCGCATCGGCCTCGCCTGGGCCGACAACTCGATCTCCACCGCACTCCTGGCCGCTCCGTTCCCGGACGACCGAGCGCGCCGACTCCTGGAGGCAGTCATCGACAGCACGGTGCTCGTGGACGCGGACGCGCTGGCTCGCGCCGTCCGCCGAGCAACCCCGTACGGCGGCCCGCGGCAGGCGGTGACGCTCCAGGTCGAGGACTCGGAGCTGCGCGTCAAGGGCAGCGACCCGCAGCAGGGCGAGTCCGAGGAGTTCGTCAAGGCCACCGTCGAGGGCGACCACCTGACCAAGACGTTCCAGGCCCGCTACCTGGCTGAGGCGCTGAAGGCGTTCTCCGGCCGCCGGATCGAGCTGAAGATCCAGGACGGCCTGCGCTCCACCGTGCTCACCTCGCCCCCGGGCGAAGACGGCGTAGAGCTCACCTACCTCGTCGTCCCGATGCGCTCGGTCGCCTGACGCTCAGCAAAGCCATGGGGGGCACATTCATGGACCTCAGGTCCATGAATGTGCCCCCATGGCTTTCCCGCGTGCGGCTCAGCGAGCGGCGAGGTCCATTTCGGAGCGAGAAGGCAGCGGCTCGGGCGTCGGGACGCCACGACGGACCGTGCCGCGCAGCAGCCACACCGCGAGCGCGATCAGCAGCCCGGCCACGCCCGAGGCGATGAACGCCGGCCGCGTGCCGAAGTGCTCGATCAGCTGACCGGACAGGCCCTGACCGATGGCGAGGCCGACGGTCACCGAGGTGATCACCCAGCCGAACGCCTCCGCGGCCATGCCGGACGGCGTGACCTGCTCGATCGCTGCGGAGTGCGCGGTCGACTGCGGCGTGATCAGCGTGCCGACCAGGAACAACGCGACGCCGAGCCCGATCAGCGTGGCGGGGATCGCCAGCAGGAACGCGAGCAGCGCGAAGCCACCCAGCAGTACCGGCAGGCGCAGGTGCATCGGACGCGGCCACGGGCGCATGCCGTAGAGCACGCCGAAGATCACCGAGCTGATCGACCACAGCGACAGCATCAGGCCACCCATCGACGCCTGGCCCGCCGCCTTCGCGAACGCCGGCACGGCCACCTCGACGAACCCGATGGTCACGCCGAAGCCGAGTGCCGCCAGCGCCACCGTGCGCATGCCGGGGTAGGCGAACGCACCGAGCAGCGGACGAGGCGCCTGCAGCACCGGGCCCCACGCGCGCACGACCGGGTTCGTGGCGAACCACAGCGCACCCACGACCATCAGCACGGCACCGACGACCACGCCGGTGCCCGCCCACGGCGCGGCCAGCAGCAGACCGGCGAGACCCGGTCCGAGGATGAAGAAGACCTCCATGCTGATCGCCTCGTAGGCGTAGGCCGCCATGCGCGTCGGACCGGCCGGCACCATCCGCTCCCACAGCGCCCGCGACGCCGAGCCCACCATCGGCTCGGTCGCGCCGACGCCGAGAGCCAGCGGGACCAGCACGAACACCGGCGAACCGGCCTCGACGGCGAGCACCGAGACCGTCACGAACACGGCGAACAGGGCCGTCACGACCATCAGCGGGCGGGTGGGACCGAAGCGGTCCATCAGCCGGCCCTGGACGACGGAACCCATCGCCACACCCACGAGCGCCGCCGCCGACACCATCCCGGCGACCGCGAACGACCCCGTCGCGCGCTCCACGTAGAGCAGCAGCGAGAGCCCGACCATCGCGATCGGGAGGCGGGCGAGCAGAGACGCGACCACGGGGCCGCGCATGCCGGGGGTCGTCAGGGCAGCACGGTAGTCGGAGAGACGAGCGGAGTGGGACATGTGTACCAGTATGCCAAACCTGGTACGGCTGTACCAGATCAGGTGCCCAGGGTCACCACGGTTGCGATTAGGTCACAGGAATGGGATGACCGGGTGAAAGATGCAACGAATCGGCCACGTACGAGGTCCTTGAGGGTGAAAGGGCTTGAGCGGTCGGGGTGGAGACGTGCGAAAGTTGACTCATCCACCGAGACCAACCTCTGGCTTGAGGGTCGGGGCCTACGCGCCAGAGGGATGGAAGGCACGGTTCGTCGGGGGATGGGCCGTGCAACGCAAAGGACCGGTGCGCCACGTCGGGGGTGGCGCCCGGTCCTTTGTGTTCTGCGAAAGATCTCTAACGGGCGCGGCGCGCGAGGCGCTCCGGGTCCAGGATCAGCACGCTCTTGCCTTCGAGCCGCAGCCAGCCGCGGTGCGCGAAGTCGGCGAGCGCCTTGTTCACGGTCTCGCGGGACGCGCCGACGAACTGGGCGATCTCCTCCTGCGTCAGGTCGTGCGTGACGCGGAGCAGACCGGCCTCCTGCGAGCCGAAGCGCTGCGCGAGCTGCAGCAACGCCTTGGCGACGCGGCCGGGCACGTCCGTGAAGATCAGGTCGGCCAGCATGGAGTTCGTCCGGCGCAGCCTGCGGGCCAGGGCCCTCAGCAACTGCTCGGCGATCTCCGGCCGGTTGGTGATCCACTGCCGGAGCGCGGGGCGGTCCATGGACACCGCGCGCACCTCGGTCACCGTCGTCGCGGTCGACGTGCGGGGGCCGGGATCGAAAATGGACAGTTCGCCGAACATGTCGGAGGGCCCGAAGATCCCCAACAGGTTCTCGCGGCCGTCCGGCGACTTGCGGCCGATCTTCACCTTGCCGGACTGGATGATGTACAGGCGATCGCCCGGCTCACCCTCCGCGAAGATCACGTGGCCACGCGGGAACTCCACCGTCTCCAGGGTCGTCGCCAGCGCCTCTGCGGCTGCCGGGTCCACCCCCTGGAAGATGCCCGCTCGCGCCAGGGTCTCGTCCACCTCGTCCCTCCTAATCGACGCGACGGCACGCCTACCACCATCTTTGGTGGAGTCAGCGCCGTGCCGCCGATCACTGCGTTGCAGTCTAAGGGCTGTGTAGTGGATCGCCGTTCGGCTCGCCGTCTCACTAGGAACAACCAGCACTGACTCGATCCAGCCCGACGGGCCAGTCTACGCCATCTAGCGGACTCGCTTGCGCGCACCGCCGCGGCCACGGCGACGGAGGCGGAACATGTCGAGTGCGCGACCGATGCCGTGTCCGTAGAGCGCCTTGACCTCTTCGGGCCGGGCGGACTCCAGGAACTCCTCGACCTCGTTCTCCTGCACGGCAACGTGCCGGAGCTTCGCTTCGACGCGCTCCATGAAGAGCGCGAAGAACATGATCACGATCGGTACGACGATCACAAGCCAGGCAGTCATGATGCTCCGCAGTGTGGCGCAAGTGGGATTCGAGTACGCGTCTAGGGGTGGGTTACGGCGTGTTGACTACGCTGGTTCAGTGCCCGCAACCAAGAAACCGGAAACCAAGCTCGGCCTGACCCGCAGGGCCCGCCGGATGGTGCGCGTGCTTGCCGAGGGATACCCCGACGCGCACTGCGAGCTGGACTTCACCACGCCGTTGGAGCTGATCGTGGCGGTGGTGTTGTCCGCGCAGTGCACCGACAAGAAGGTCAACGAGGTCACTCCCGCGCTCTTCGCGAAGTACCCGACGGCCGCCGACTACGCCGGCGCCGACCGGGTCGAACTCGAAGAGATGATCCGCCCGACCGGTTTCTACCGGAACAAGGCGACGTCTCTGATGGGTCTCGGTGCCGCCCTTGTGGAGCAGCACGACGGTGTGGTTCCGGGCAAGCTGGAAGAGCTGGTCAAGCTTCCTGGTGTAGGACGCAAGACGGCCAACGTGGTTCTAGGCAACGCGTTCGATGTGCCGGGCATCACAGTCGACACCCACTTCGGCCGTCTCGTCCGCCGCTGGGGCTGGACCGACCTGGAGGACGCGGTCAAGGTCGAGCACGCGATCGGCGAGCTCATCGAGAAGCGCGACTGGACGATGGCCTCGCACTGGATCATCTTCCACGGCCGCCGCGTCTGCCACGCCAAAACGCCTGCTTGCGGCGCATGCCTGCTGATGAAGGACTGCCCATCGTACGGCCTCGGTCCGGAAGATCCGGACAAGGCGGCCAAGCTCGTGAAGGGCGACGAGAAGCCGCACCTGATCGAGCTCGCCGAGCGGGTTCGTGCGGGTGAGAAGCTGGTTGGGTGAACAACCGCACGCGCTGGCTGGTCCTCGTGCTCGTCCTCGGCGTCGCGGGTGTCGTAGCGCTGTGGCCCCGTGACAAAACGCCGGGGCCGTTGCCCACGCCGTCCCGTCCGTCGCAGGACGTGTCGGCGTTGCGCGCGCAGGCCCAGCTACGGCCGTGCGTGCCGGGCGAACAGGGCGGTGTCGACGTGACATGTCTCGGCGACGGCACCCGGACGGCCCTCGCGCTGAAGGGGCCGCTCCTGATCAACTTCTGGGCGACCTGGTGCCAGCCGTGCCAGGAGGAGCTGCCCGTGCTGGACACGTATGCGAAGCAACCAGGTGCCGTCCCGGTCGTCCCAGTTCTTGTGGAGAGCAGGGAAGCCGACGGCCTCGAACTGCTCGCCCGGCTCGGCGTGCGGCTGCCCTCGGTCTACGACGGGGCGGACGAGCTGCGCAAGCGGTTCAAGGCGCCGAACAGGCTGCCCGCCACGTACTACATAGCAGCAGACGGTCAGATCCGGCAGATCACGGATCCACCGTTCAGTGCGCCCGAGCAGGTGGAAAAGGCGGTTCGATGACGGAGGCGACAGAGCCACCCGACTGGATGCAGCGCCTGGCCAAGGCCACCGACCAGATCGACGCGCAGACGTTCATGCGGGTCCCGCGCGCTCCCTCCGAGGGGGTGCGCAAGGCGTCCGTGCTGATGTTGTTCGGCGAGGACGAGAACCACGGCCCGGACGTGTTGTTGCTGCGCCGATCGGACACGCTCGGCTCGCATCCGGGTCAGGTCGCGTTCCCCGGCGGGGCGGCCGACGACACCGACGACGGCCCGGTGGGCACCGCATTACGCGAGGCTTACGAGGAGACGGGTGTACTTGCGTCAGGAGTGAGACCGCTCGCCCTGTTGCCGGAGCTGTACGTGCCGGTGTCCGGGTTCGTGGTCACGCCCGTGCTCGCCTACTGGGAACAGCCGAGCCCCGTCGCACCTGTCGACCCGGCGGAGACCGCCGCCGTCGCGCGGGTGCCCGTCGCGCACCTCGCCGATCCTGCGAACCGGTTCCGGGTGCGTCACCCTGCGGGTTACGTCGGAGCGGCCTTCTCCGCGCCGGGCATGCTGGTGTGGGGCTTCACCGCGGGGTTGATCAACGGCCTGATCGCACTCGGCGGCTGGGAACAGCCGTGGGATGCGACGGATGTGCGTGACCTTGAACTAGCGTTGCGCGCTACAGAGTGAGGCGGAGGTTTTCGGGTTGAACTGGGTTGACCTGCTCGTGCTGGGCCTTGCCGCGATCGCCGCGGTGTCCGGGGCCAGGCAAGGCATGGTCGTCGCGCTGCCCGCGTTCGTCGGTGTG
This sequence comes from Lentzea alba, assembly GCF_011067745.1. Classification (GTDB taxonomy): domain Bacteria; phylum Actinomycetota; class Actinomycetes; order Mycobacteriales; family Pseudonocardiaceae; genus Lentzea; species Lentzea alba. The sequence goes on along the minus strand of NZ_JAAMPJ010000002.1, from coordinate 719,916 downwards.
CTCGTCGGCCTGATCCTGGGCACGCAGATCGCACCGTTGCTGGTGTCCCAGTTCGAGAACGTCGTCACGAAGGTCGTGTTCGCGGTCGGCATCGTGGTGCTGCTCGTGGCGCTGGGCGAGACGATCGGCGTCTACATCGGCCGGACGATCAAGGCACGGGTCAACGCGTCGCCGTTGCGCGGCGCGGACAACGCCCTGGGGGCGATCGTGCAGGGCCTGGTCGTCTTCGTCGTGGCGTGGATGATCGCGCTCCCGCTGACGTCGGTCGTGGGCCTGCCGGACCTGACGAAGTCGCTCAACCAGTCGGTGATCCTCGGCAAGGTCAACGACACCATGCCGCAGGCCGCCCGGGTGCTGTCGCAGGACCTGCAGAACCTCTTCGACGTCTCGGGCTTCCCGCAGGCGATGGATCCGTTCAACCGAACGCCGCTCAAGGAGGTCGAGCCGCCGAACGACCAGCTCGCGAACTCCCCGGTCGCGACCCGGTTGAAGTCGTCCGTGCTGAAGATCCGCGGTCGGGCGCCCTCGTGCTCGCGTGCCCTGGAAGGCACCGGGTTCGTGATCGCGCCGGAACGCGTCATGACCAACGCGCACGTCGTCGCCGGCACCAACGAGGTCACGGTCGAGGTCGGCCGCGGCCAGTTCGACGCGACGGTCGTCGCCTACGACCCCCGCACGGACATCGCCGTGCTGGCGGTTCCGGACCTGGAGGCCACGCCACTGCAGTTCCGCACCGACGCGGTGCAGCCGGGCGAGGACGGCATCGTGCTCGGCTACCCGCTGGACGGCCCGTACAAGGCCTCACCGGCCCGTGTCCGCGAGCGGATCGAGCTGCTGCGCGGCCCGGACATCTACGACGCCCAGACGGTCACGCGCGACGTCTACACGGTTCGCGCCGAGGTCCGCTCCGGCAACTCCGGTGGCCCGCTGGTCGACCCGAACGGCCGGGTGATGGGCGTGGTCTTCGGTGCCGCGGTCGACGACCCGGAGACCGGGTTCGTGCTCACCGCCCAGCAGGTGCAGTCGTTGGTGCAGAAGGCGCCGACGCTGACCCGCCGGGCGTCGACCCAGGGGTGTGCCTCGTAGCGATGCCGTCGAGCACGTAGCTCAGACCGGTGTCGAACATCGCTCCCACGTTGGTGTGGTCGGCGTCGTACACGACCTTGGCGAGCATCGGGAACTTCCCGGTCGCCAGCACCCGCTCGATGTACGGGCCGGACGCCCGCTGCCACTGCTCCTCGGTCATGCCGCTCGACTGCTCGGCGCGGGCCTCGGCGATCTCGCCGCGGACCGCGCCGTGGACGAACGCCATCACAGCGCCGACCGCGCCCAGGACGTGGTCGATGGTCGGGAACTCCGGCTTGCCGTCGAGCGTGGCCAGTGACGCCTCGATGTGCTTCAGCGAGTTCGGGCCCTGGTGCGGGCGGCCGCCGAGCAGGTCGACGAACCACGGGTGCCGCCTCGCCGCCGCGCGGATGCCGTGGGCGATCCGGGTCAGGGCGGCGCGCCACTCGGTGCCGGGCTCGGGCAGCGCGATCTCGCCGTAGATCTCGTCGACCATGAGGTCGAGCAGCTCGTCCTTGGTCTCGATGTAGCCGTAGAGGCGCATCGGACCGGCGTTGAGCGCGCCCGCGACCTTGCGCAGCGACACCTCGTCGAGTCCGCCCTCGTCGGCGAGCCTGATCGCGGCCTGCACGATCAGTTCCCTGCTCAACGGGGTCGGTGACGGCTTGCTGGGCGGCTCTGGGCGGTCCCACACGAGTTCGTTCGACATCGGACCGGACGATACACCGTCTGTCTGCGATACAGTGTATTGACCAATACGGTGTATCGGGAGGATGCGATGAAGACTTCGGTGCTGGTGGTGGGCGGGGGACTGGCCGGGACGTCGGCCGCGATGTTCCTGGCGTGGCGCGGGGTGGCAGTCACCCTGGTGGAGAAGCATCCGGGCAGCTCACCGCACCCGCGGGCGGTCGGCTTCAACGCTCGGGTGGGCGAGTTGCTGCGGGCGGTCGGACTGGAGGCCGAGCTGCCGCCGAGCCAGGTGACGAAGGGCTTCGGCGTCCGGCGGGTCCGCGCGGAGAGCCTGATCGGGAAGAAGTACGACGAGACCTTCTGGTCGCCACCGGCGCAGCTCTCGGACGTCGAGTACTCGCCCTGCAAGGGCGTGGCGCTGGCCCAGGACCGGATGGAACCGATCCTGCGGGACAAGGCTCGCGAACTCGGCGCGGACATCCGCATGAGCACCCGGATGCTGGAGTTCTCCCAGGACGACGACGGCGTCGCGGCGATCGTCCAAGGCGACGGCGAGCCGTACGAGATCCGCGCCGACTACCTGATCGCGGCGGACGGCCACCGCAGCCCGATCCGGGAGGCCCTCGGCATCGGCCGCACCGGACGCGGGTACATGCACACCTCCCGCAGCGTGCTGTTCCGCGCGTCGCTGGACGAGTACCTGAAGGACGGGGTCGGCCAGTTCCTCATCGACGACGTCGGGTTCCTGACCACCTACGGCGACGGGCGCTGGGTCCTGATGCTCGAGGACCGCGAGTACGACGAGGCCGAGCTGCGGCAGAAGATCTTCCAGGCGATCGGCCGCGACGACCTGGACGTGGAGATCATCACCACCGGCCGCTGGACGATCTCGGCGGCCGTCGCCGACCAGTTCTCGAAGGGCCGGATCCTCCTGGCGGGCGACGCCGCGCACACGTTGCCGCCGAGCCGTGGCGGGTTCGGGGCGAACGTCGGCATCGAGGACGCGCACAACCTCGCCTGGAAGCTCGCCGCCGTGCTCAACGGCGAGTCACGTCCGTCCCTCTTGGACACCTACGACGCGGAACGGCGCCCGGTCGCGTTGCTGTGCCACCAGCAGATCTTCGCGCGCAACGACGGCCACAACCGCGACGGCGAACCGGTGGACGCGCCGCTGTACGACAACAACGCGATGCACTACGGCGTGCTCTACCGGTCGGCCGCGGTGCTCGGCGCCGGCCCGGAACTGCCGCCGGCCCAGCTCCCCGAGCAGTGGCACGGCCAGCCGGGGACGCGGGCCCCGCACGCGTGGATCGAGCCCGGCAGGTCCACTTTGGACCTGTTCCAACGCGGCTGGGTGCTCGTCGCGGACCACCCGCAGTGGGAGGAGGCCGCGACGCCGCTGGGCGTCCAGTACGAACGGATCGAGCAACTGGAGGTGTTCGGGCTGTCCGAGAAGGGCGCTTCGCTGGTCCGGCCGGACGGCTACATCGCCTGGCGCTCGGTCGATCTGCCGGACGACCCGGCGGGGGCGCTGGCGGCCGCGTTCAGGACGTCTTCTGCAGGAACTCGGTGATCAGCCTGCTCGTGGTGTGGGACGCCTCCTGGTTCGGGAAGTGCCCCACCTCGGGCAGGCTCCGGAACTCCGACCCCGGCCCGAGCCACTGCCGCGAGTCGCGGGCGGAGGACTCGAGCGTGATCGGGTCGAGCGCCCCGTGGATCTGCAGCACCGGCACCTGCATCGGCTTGTCGACGGCCTCAGTGAACCGGCGGCCGTCGCTGCGGAGCTGCGAGCGCACCGCCCAGCGGTAGTACTCCATCGCGCTGTGGGCGACGCCCGGGATCGTCATCGCCTGCCGGCAGCGGCGGATGACCTCGTCGAACTCGGGCGCCGACCGCCACTTCGGACCGGACCAGGCGGACAGCAGCCGGGCGACCTGCATGGCGTTCTCGCCGGTCAGCCACCGTTCCGGGTAGATCGGCAGCTGGAACCGCAGCACGTGCGAGTTCACCCGCGGATGCCGGCGGAACGCCTGGCGCATCGCCAGCGGGTGCGGTGCGGACAGCACCGAGATCGACGAGACCAGCCGCGGGTGGACCGCGCCGACCGTCCAGGCGATGGCGCCGCCCCACGCGTGACCCACCAGGTGTGCGCGCTGGGCGCCGAGCGCCTTGATCAGGCCCGCGATGTCACCGCCGAGCGTGTAGCCGTCGTAGCCGCGTGGGGGTTTGTCCGAGTCGCCGTACCCGCGGAGATCGACGGCCACCGCGCGGTAGCCGGCCTCTGCCAGTGCCGTCAGCTGGTGCCGCCACGACCACCAGAACTCGGGGAACCCGTGCAGGAGCAGCACGAGCGGTCCCTCGCCGAGTTCGGCGACGTGCAGGCGGATGCCGTTGGCCGACACGTCGCGGTGCGTCCACGGACCCGCGACCCGCACCACCGACGGGTCGGGTTTGCGGCTCAGTTGTCGTCGCCCCTGCTCTTGGTGTCCCGCTGGGTGAGGGCCGCGACGGTGTCCTTCGCGGCCGCGATCGACTTCTCCGGCGCCCTGATCTTCTTCAGCTTGCGCACGCCGAGCAGGACCAGGAGCCCGGTCGCCACGAGCATCACGACGAACACGAGCCCGAAGCCCGCCCACCTGGGCCAGCCCCACCACTCGGAGAACCCGAACCCGAGGGCCATGAAGAGGAAGAACAGGCTGAAGCAGAGCACCGTGAGAGCGGCGATCAGGTAGGCGCTGCCGAACGCGCCCTTCTTGAGCTCCTTGACGAGCTCGCCCTTGGCGAGTTCGACCTCTGCTCTGACCAGAGTCGACATGTGCGCGGTCGCGTCACGAACGAGGCCACCGATCGATGCCTCGGCGGTCGGGTCGTCTGCGGTCAGCGGAATCGACGCAATGTGCTCCCTGGTGGTCACCCGGACATCGTGCCATGCGCCCGGCTGCGGCGAATGAGCAACACCGCGGCGAGCAGCGACGAGATCATCGAGGCGATCAGCACGGCGGCCTTGGCGGTCTCGGGCTGGTCGAGTGAGAGGTCCGCGATCAGCAGGCTCACCGTGAACCCGACCCCGCCCAGCACCGCCACCGCGAAGATGTCCCGCGGTCCGGCGCCGGACGGCCAGACCGCCGCCTTGAACCACACCGCGAGCGCCGAGGCCCCCACGATCCCGATCACCTTGCCGACGACGAGCCCGACGATCACGCCGATCGCGATCTTGTCCGCGAAGAGCCTGCCCAGCGCTTCGGCGCCGACCGGCACGCCCGCCGCGAACAGCGCGAACACCGGCACCGCCACCCCGGCCGACCACGGCTGCAGCCGGTGTTCGAGCCGGACCGCGGGGGCTTCCTGCTCGTACGGGTCGCGCTTCACCCGCGTGAGCAACGCCAGCGCGACGCCGGCGATCGTGGCGTGGATGCCCGACTCGTGCATGAACCACCAGGTGGCGAGCGCGATCGGCACGTAGAGCCAAACGCTGGTGACCCGCTTGTGCTGCAGGAACCAGTACAGCGCGAGCAGCAGCACGACGGCCCCCGCCGCGAGCAGGTTGAAGTGCGCCGTGAACAGGATCGCGATCACGACGATCGCACCCAGGTCGTCCACCACGGCCAGCGAGAGCAGGAAGACCCGCAGGCTCGACGGCAGCCCGGACGCCGTCAACGCCAGCACCCCCAACGCGAACGCGATGTCCGTCGCCACCGGAATCGCCCAGGCCTTCTCGATCCCCGGCTGGCCCCAGCCGATCGACAACGCGATCAGCGCCGGCACGATCATCCCGCCGATCGCCGCGACCACCGGCAGGATCGCCGCCTTGAACTCCGACAGCTCGCCGACGACCAGTTCGCGCTTCAGTTCGAGACCAGCGACGAAGAAGAAGATGGCGAGCAGTCCGTCCGTGGCCCACTCGCCGACGGTCAACGGTCCGGCGTGCAGGTCCCGCAGCCCGAAGTAGGCGGGGGAGAGCGGTGAATTGGCCCAGATCAGCGCTATGGCGGTCGCTGCGAGCAGCACGGTGCCACCGACGGTTTCCGTGCGGAGGTAACGGGCGAACTCGGCGGCAACGGCCTTCTTGCGCGACACAGGGCTCCTAGGGCGGTCAGCAGGTACGGCAAATCCTCGTGCCGACCAGACTTCCCGGCTCACCCTGTTGCGATCTTAACGCGAACGGGCGCCCTCGAGTGAGGACGCCCGTCACGTTTGTGCTGATCAGTCCTCGGACTTGCCCGACTGCAGGCCCGCCGAGATCAGGTCCATCACCGACGAGTCGGCCAGCGTCGTCACGTCGCCGACCGCGCGGTTCTCGGCGACATCCCGGAGAAGACGCCTCATGATCTTGCCGGACCGCGTTTTCGGCAGCTCCGGCACGACCATGATCTGCCGCGGCTTCGCGATCGGGCCGATCTCCTTGGCCACGTGGTCGCGCAGCGCCTTGATCGCGTCGGCGCCACCGGCGTCGGAACCCGCGCCACCGCGCAGGATCACGAACGCCACGATGCCCTGGCCGGTGGTCGCGTCCGACGCGCCGACGACGGCCGCCTCGGCCACGGTCGGGTGCGAGACCAGCGCGGACTCGACCTCGGTGGTGGAGATGCGGTGGCCGGACACGTTCATCACGTCGTCGACGCGGCCGAGCAGCCAGATGTCGCCGTCGTCGTCGTACTTGGCACCGTCACCGGCGAAGTAGAAGCCCTGGTCCTTGAAACGCGACCAGTACGTGTCGCGGTAGCGCTCCTCGTCGCCCCAGATGCCGCGCAGCATCGACGGCCACGGCTCGTCGAGCACCAGGTAGCCACCGCCACCGTGCGGGACCTCGACGCCCTCGTCGTTGACGACCTTCGCGCCGATGCCGGGCAGCGGGCGCTGCGCCGAACCGGGCTTGGTCGACACCACGCCGGGCAGCGGCGAGATCATGATCGCGCCGGTCTCGGTCTGCCACCACGTGTCGACGATCGGGGTCTTGCCGCCGCCGACGTTCTCGCGGTACCAGATCCACGCCTCGGGGTTGATCGGCTCGCCGACCGAACCCAGGACCCGCAGCGAGCTGAGGTCGTACTTGGCCGGGATGTCCGCGCCCCACTTCATGAAGGTGCGGATCAGCGTCGGCGCGGTGTAGTAGATCGAGACGCCGTACTTCTGCACGATCTCCCAGTGCCGGCCCTCGTGCGGGGTGTTCGGCGTGCCTTCGTAGACGACCTGCGTCACGCGGTTCGACAGCGGGCCGTAGACGATGTAGCTGTGGCCGGTGACCCAGCCGATGTCCGCGGTGCACCAGTACACGTCGGTGTCCGGCTTGAGGTCGAACACGTTGTGGTGCGTGTACGACGCCTGCGTGAGGTAGCCGCCGGACGTGTGCAGGATGCCCTTCGGCTTACCTGTGGTGCCCGAGGTGTAGAGGATGAAGAGCGGGTGCTCCGAGTCGAACGCCTCGGGGGTGTGCTGGTCGGACTGCCCGTCCACCAGCTCGTGCCACCACACGTCCTTGTCCGTCCACGCGACCTCGGAGTCGGTCCGCTTGACGACGATGACCTTCTCGACGGACGGCGCGGCGGCGACGGCCTCGTCGACGGCGGGCTTGAGCGGGAAGGGGTTGCCGCGGCGGTACTGGCCGTCGGTGGTGATCACGAGCCGGCACGAGGAGTCCTCGATGCGGGTGCGCAGCGCCTCGGCGGAGAAGCCGCCGAACACGACGCTGTGCATCGCGCCGACGCGGGCGCACGCGAGCATCGCGAAGATCGCCTCGGGGATCATCGGCATGTAGATCGCGACGCGGTCCTCGGCGCCGATCCCCAGCGAGGTCAACGCGTTCGCGGCCTTGGAGACCTCGCGCTGCAGCTCGGCGTAGGTGATGGCGCGGGAGTCACCGGGCTCGCCCTCCCAGTGGATCGCGACCTGGTCGCCGTGGCCGGACTCGACGTGCCGGTCGACGCAGTTGTAGGCGACGTTGAGCTTGCCGCCGACGAACCACTTGGCGAACGGCGCGTCCGACCAGTCCAGGACCTGCGTCCACTTGGTGTCCCAGTGCAGCCGTTCCGCCTGCTTCGCCCAGAACGCCTCGCGGTCGGCCTTCGCCTCCTCGTACAGCGAGGGCTGTGCGTTCGCCTGTGCCGCGAACTCGTCGGAAGGCGGGAACGTCCTGCTCTCCGTGAGCAGGTTGTCCAGGGCTTGGCCCTGGCCTGGCGACTGGGTCATGGTGCGAGACCTCCTGGAAAATCCAGACCGGTTGGGGATGCGGGTACTGACCGTAGTGCGAGCCAGTTCACTTCCAACAGGGTCCTCCCCCGAAAGGTTCAGACCAATCTGGGGTGGATTACGACACGGCTTCCATTGTGTAACCCGTTTTGTCTGGTTGAAGCACGTGCGGCGCGTTGAACGGGCGCAGTTGCGCGCTCAACGGTCCGGGCAGTGAGCTGGATCACGCGTTTCACCTGGTCAGGTACTCTGCGCGACCGTGACCGATCCGCTTGCTCCGCTGCTTTCCTTGCCTGGTGTGGCCGACGCCGCCAACGCGGCCAAGGACGCCGTCTTCCAGGTGCACCGCCATCGGGTGAACTTGCGCGGCTGGGCCACGACGGCGGCCGAAGCGTCCGTCCGCGCCGCCCGTGCGTCGGCGGCGCTGGAAGGCGGGCCGACCGAGATTCCGGAGTCCGGCGAGGTCACGAACCCCGTGCTGGCCGGGTCTTTGCGCGTCGCCGAGGCACTGGGCGGTTTGGTGAGCACCTGGCAGCGCGCGCCGTTGCAGGCCCTCGCGCGGTTGCACGTGCTCGCTGCTGCGGACCTCGCATCTGACGTTGGTCGTCCACGGGTGTCCGAGGACGTGTCGGCCCGGCTCGACATGCTCGGGTCGCTGGTCACCGGTGGAACGTCCGTGCCGGCTCCGGTTCTGGTCGCGGTCGTGCACGGCGAACTGCTCGGGCTGGCGCCGTTCGACGTGGCCAACGGCGTGGTGGCGCGGGCGGCGGCCAGGATGACCTCGATCTCCAGCGGTCTCGACCCCAAGGGCCTCGGCGTGCCGGAGGTGGCGTGCCTGCGCCGGTCGGCCGAGTACGAGGCCGCGTCCGTGGCGTTCGCGTCGGGCTCGTTGGAAGGTCTGGCGCAGTGGATCCTGTTCGTGTGCTCGTCCCTGGAGGCGGGCGCCCGCGAGGCGAAGAGCATCGCGGACGCCGCACTCACCGGGTGACTTCGGCCAGCACCTCGGCGGCCCTGATCGCGTCCTCGTCGGTCACGTAGAGCGGCGCGAACCCGAACCGGAGGATGTCCGGCGGCCGCTGGTCGCCGATGACGCCGCGCGCGATCAGTTCGTCCATCACGGCCTTGGCGTCCGGGCAGCGCACCGAGATCTGGTTGCCGCGGACCTCGGGGGTGATCACTTCGAGGTTCGTGAGCTTCTCGACCTGCGCGCGGAACAACGCGGTGAGCTCGAGCCCTCGCTCCCGCAGTTCGGCGAGGTCGACGTCGTCCCACACGTCCAGCGCGGCGTCGAGGGCCAGCATCGACAGGATGTCCGGCGTGCCGACCCGCGCCCGGACGATGCCGGGGTCCGGTTCGTAGGACGTCTCCATCGCGAACGGCTCGCGGTGGCCGTTCCAGCCGGACAACGGGTTCTCGAACGTCGCCTGCTTGTGCGTCGGCACGTAGATGAACGCGGGCGAGCCCGGTCCGCCGTTGAGGAACTTGTAGGTGCACCCGATCGCGAAGTCGACGCCCAACGCGTCCAGCTCGATCGGCAGCACGCCCGCGCTGTGGCAGAGGTCCCAGACCACCTGTGCGCCAACGCCGTGCGCCTGCTCGGTCAGCGCCTTCATGTCGTTGAGCGCGCCGGTCCGGTAGTCGACCTGGTTAAGCAACACCACCGCGGTGTCCTCAGTGAGGTCCAAAGAGGACGGATGCGCACCGCGAATCTTGAGCCCGGTCAACGAAGCCACGGACTGCGCGATGTACCCGTCGGTCGGGAACGTCGACTCGTCGCACACGATCTCGGTGCGGCTCGTGCCTTTCACGGCTCCCATCAACGCCTTGAAGACGTTGACCGACGTGGAGTCGCCGACGACGACCTGGCCGGGCGCGGCCCCGATCAGCCGGCCGACGCGGTCGCCGATCCGTTGCGGCGCCTCCCACCAGCCCTCGGACCACGACCGGATCAGCCGCGTGCCCCACTGATGCCGCACGACCTCCTGCATCCGTTCGGCGACGTGCTTCGGCGCCGCGCCGAGAGAGTTGCCGTCGAGGTAGATGACACCTTCAGGGATGTCGAACAGCTCACGCTTCACACGTAGCTCCTGGCGGTCCACAGTTCCGGGAACACCGCACGCTGGGTGCGCTTCTCCAGCCAGGCAACACCAGCGGAGCCGCCGGTGCCGACCTTCGCGCCCATCGACCGGCGCGTCGCGAGCAGGTGGTCGTAGCGCCAGCGCGCGAACTCCTCGGCGATGTCCGTCAGCGCCTCGCCCAGCTCCAGCAGGTCGCGGTCGTCGCCGCGGTAGATCGCCGCCCACACCTGCTCGACCTCGGGCGACGCCTCGTACGCCTTGGTGAGGTCGCGGTCGAGCACTTCGCTGGGAATGTCGAAACCGCGGCGCTTCAACGCCGCGAGCACGTCGTCGTACAGCGAAGGCTTCGCGAGGGACTCCTCCAGCTGCGCGTGCATCGCCGGCACCGCGCGGTGCGGCACGAGCATCGACGCGGACTTCTCGCCGAGCAGGAACTCCATCTCGCGGTACATGCCCGACTGGAAGCCCGAGCCCTCACCGAGCGCGTCGCGGAACGAGTTGAACTCGGTAGGCGTCATCCGCGCGATCGGCCGCCACGCCGCGGAGAGCGCCTGCAGGTGCAGGTCCGAACGCCTGAGCGTGCGGACGGCGGCCCTGAGGTCGTTTTGGCGGAGTTCGGTCTGGGCCTGCCGCCACTCGAAGCAGAGCAGGCCGAAGTACAGCTCCATCACCTGCGTGATGACCAGGAACGACATCTCACGGGGATCTTTGGACCACTGCTGTTGAAGGGTGTGCAGCACCGACGCGTGCACGTAGTCCTCGTACGGCGTGGTGCCGCCGAAATCCAGCTTGGGGGACACGGGGCAGCTCATGCCCTCAATCCTCCTGCCTGGGCTTCCTCACCTGAATGGGTGACGAAAGGCGTTTGCTCCAAACTTCTTCTGATTGCAAACAGAATCGCCAGGTAGCTTTGCATTCATGTTGGACGAGGTCGACAAGGCCCTGTTGGAGGCCCTCCAAGAGGATGCGCGCCTGTCCTACAACGAGCTCGCACGGCGAGTACACGTCTCACCGCCAACGGTCGCCCAACGCGTCCGACGGCTGGAGAACATGGGCGCCATCACCGGCTATCGCGCCGTGGTCGACCCCACCGTCGTCGGACGTCCGGTCGTCGCGTTGGTGCGCATGAAGTGCTACGGCCCGCGGTGCATCACGGTCCATCCCGAGCTGCTCGACGACCTCCCGGAGGTGGTCGAGGTCGTGCGGCTGACCGGCGACATCTGCTCGGTCGTGAAGGTCGTGACGACCTCGATCACGGAGCTGGAACGGCTGCTGGTCCGGCTCGCGAGCCACGGGGAGACGTCCAGCGCGATGGTGCTGTCGACGCCGATCCCGTGGCGTCCGGTGTTGCCGGGATGACAAGGCATCCGCGTTCGGGCCGGACCTAACCCGCCAGCCGGTCCAGCGCGTTGCGGACGTGGCCCTTGGTGTCCTCCAAGGCGGCGGCCGCACGTTCGGTCGGTTCGCCGGACAGCAGGTGCACCAGCGCCACCTTGAGGTCGCCGGCCGCGTCCGCCAGCGCCTGCTCGCAGGCGTCCTCGGGTTGGCCGGTGGCCTCGTGCAGGATGCGGATCGTCCGCCCGCGCAGCTTCGCGTTGGTCGCGCGCATGCTGACCATCAGGTTCGAGTAGGTGCGGCCGAGCTTGATCATCACCGCGGTGGAGAACGAGGTCAGGACCAGTTTCTGAGCCGAGCCCGCCTTCATCCGGGTCGACCCGGCGATGACCTCCGGGCCGGTGTTCAGCGCGACCAGGACGTCCGCCGCGAACGGCACCGACGCGTTGTTCGACACGAGCACGGTGTGGGCGCCAAGCGCTTGCGCCTCCTGCAGCGCGCCGATCACGAACGGCGTGCGCCCGGACGCCGTCACGCCCACCACCAGGTCTTTTCCGGTGGCGTGGCGGCGGATCTGGGCGGCACCGGACGAGTCCTCGACCTCTTCGACGGCGCGGACGAGGGCTTCCGAACCGCCGGCGTGGTGGGCGACGAACCAGTCGCTCGGGGCGTTGAACGTGGGCACCAGTTCGGCGGCGTCCAGCGTGGCCAGCCGCCCGGACGTGCCGGCGCCGACGTAGTGGACGCGGCCGCCGGACATGATCGAGGTGACGCCGAGGTCGACCGCGCGGGCCAGTTCCGGCAGTGCCTCGGCGACGGCGGACGGGACCGTGCGGTCCTCATCGTTGATCATGCGCAGCACGTCGATCGTGGGGACCCGGTCGATGTCCGTGGTGCGAGGGTTCCGTTGTTCGGTCGGAGATTCCACGCGCACCACCACACCGTTCCGGGGGGAGATCATTTAGTCGTCTCCCGCGGCCGCCGCCGGCCATCTGGTCTCGCGCCCAGCCGGTGACCGGACACCGCTTCGTAGGTCGCTTCCAACGCCGTCTTCGCCGTGTCCACGTGGTGCTGGGCGACGCCGATGAACAGGCAGTCGATCACGGTGAGCTGGGCGATGCGGCTGGCCATCGCGCCGGAGCGGAAGGTGGTCTCGCGCGCGGCCGTGGTCAGCACGTGGTCGGCGATCTCGGTGATGGGCGAGCGCGGGAAGTTCGTCAGGGCGACCGTGGTGGCGCCGGTCTCCCGGGCGACGCGCAGCGCCTCGACGGTCTCCGCGGTCGAGCCGGTGTGGGAGATGCCGACGGCGACGTCCGCGTCGGTGAGGACGGCGGCCGAGGTCAGCGCGATGTGCGTGTCGTTCCACGCGAAGCAGGTGAGGCCGATGCGGTGCAGCTTCTGCTGCAGGTCGAACGCGACGAAAGCGCTCGCGCCGAAGCCGTAGACGTCGACCCGGCGGGCGCCCGCGACGGCTTGGACGACCTTGTCGAGCGACTCGATGTCGAGCTGCTCCGCGGTCTCCTCGACGGCGCGGGCGTCGGCGTACGCGACCTTGCCCACGACCTGCTTGAGGTCGTCGCCAGGCAGGATGTCGCCGCCCATGTCGTGGTTGGCCCTGGCCTGGCTGCGTGCGGTGTCGGCGGCGAGCGCGATGCGCAGCTCCGGGTAGCCGCCGACGCCGATGGCCTTGCAGAACCGCGTCACCGTGGTCTCACTCGTGCCGGCCTGCTCGGCGACCTCGGTGATGCTGCGGTGCGCGACCGTTGCCGGGTTCTCCAGGACCACCTTCGCGACGCGCTGCTCGGCGCGCGCGAGACCCGGCAGCAACGACCGGATCTTCACCAGTGGACTGGACTCGGCACTGCTTTCAGTGGACACGTGGGAAACTTACTAACCGCCACTTCGGGGGTCAACGGAGTGTGGGCGGAACTCACCCCAACTGTGTCCGAAAGTCACCCTGTACGGGCAAATCTGCGGCCGAACGTCACCGAACGTTGGGCACCTTCCTGGTGGACACGGCAATCCGGTTCCAGGAGTTGATGGTGAAGATCAGCGCGATGAGCTGGGCCAGCTCCTCCTCGCCGAAGTGCTTCGCGGCCCGCTCATAGACCTCGTCGCTGACGTACTCGTGGCTGCTCAGGACCGTGATGGCCTCGGTCAGCCGAAGCGCCGCCCGCTCCTTCTCGGTGTAGAGGTCGCCGGCTTCCTCCCACGCGTTGAGGAGGTAGATGCGCGCCTCGGATTCGCCACCCATCCGGGCGTCAGCCGTGTGCATGTTGATGCAGTAGGCGCAGTGGTTGAGCTGGGATGCCCTGATGCGGACGAGCTCCGCCAGTTGCTCGTCCAGGCCCTCACGCGCGGCGGCGTCGAGAGCGATCATGGCGCGGTAGACCTTCGGCGCTTTCTTGGCGAGGTCGATTCGGTTGTTCATCTGCACAACCTATGGAGCCGATTGGCCCCCGGCATGGTGCAATCCAGTCGTGGAATCTTGGGCCAATCTGGACTTCCACCTCGACCTGTCCGGTCCGGGTGGGCTGCGGCATCGGCTGACGGCGTCACTGCGGGAAGCGGTCCGGTCCGCGCGGCTGCCGCCGGGGACCCGGCTGCCCGCCTCGCGGTCGCTCGCCGCGGATCTGGGGATCGCGCGGAACACCGTCGCGGAGGCCTACGCCGAACTCGTCGCGGAGGGCTGGCTGACGGCGCGCCAGGGGTCCGGAACCGTGGTCGCCCAACGGGTTTCGCCACCTGCGCCGGTCAAGCGGCAGGCACTGGGGCCGGACGTGCGGTTCGACCTGACGGTGTCCACACCGGACATCACCGAGTTCCCGCGCACGGAGTGGATCCGGTCGACGCGGCGGGCGCTGATGGCGGCGCCGTCGGAGGCGTTCGGGCCGGGGGATCCGCAGGGGCGGATCGAGCTGCGGACGGCGCTGGCGGAGTACCTGGCGCGGGCGCGGGGTGTGCGGGCCGATCCAGAGCGGATCGTGGTGTGTTCGGGGTTCGCGGACGGCATCCGGATGTTCAACCGGCTGTTGAAGCCGCCGACCGTGGTCGAGGAGTACGGGCTGGGCTTTCACCAGTCGTTGTGGAAGTCGACCGTGCCGCTGAAGGTGGACGACCACGGCGCGAACACCGAACAGCTGCCGGACGATCGCCGCGTGTGTGTGCTCACGCCGGCGCACCAGTTCCCGTTGGGCGGTCCGTTGCACCCGCTGCGGCGCGCATCGGCCGTGGAGTGGGCACGGCGCGTGGGTGGCCTTGTGCTGGAAGACGACTACGACGGTGAGTTCCGCTACGACCGGCAGCCCGTCGGAGCGGTGCAGGGGCTCGATCCCGAGCACGTCGTGTACCTGGGCACGTCCAGCAAGGCGTTGTCGCCCGCGCTGCGAATCGCGTGGATGGTGTTGCCGGACCGGTTCGTGGATCCGATCTTGTCGCTGAAGACCGATCGCGAGCAGTACAGCAGCATGCTTGACCAACTGGCGTTGGCTGACTTCTTGTCGTCGGGCGCGTACGACAGCCACGTGCGACGAATGCGGTTTAAGTACCAACGAAGGCGTGACCGGCTTGTGGAGGCTGTTTCGCCGTACGCATCGGTTTCGGGTATCGCGGCCGGTATGCACGCTGTGCTGGATACGCCCTATGAAGCGGAGATCGTGCAGACCGCGTTCGAACGCGGGATCGAGGTCAGTCCTCTCTCGGGGTTCCGGCACGAGCTGAGCGACGACGACCGCACGGGGATCGTGGTGAGCTTTGGAGCGCCCGCGTTTCCACGGGCTCTCCCGTTGTTCACTGAAGTGCTAGCGGCGTGCCACTGACCAGCCTTCCGCGGTGACGTCGCCACGGGCGTGGACGTACACGCCACGGCCGTTGTACTGGCCTGCCTTCGTGTAGACGAATCGGGACTTCTTTTGTTCTGTGGCAACCCAACGGCGTTCAGTGGTGGTGATCGTGCGGACGTCCTGCCAGCCCGTGCCGTTCCAGTGCTGGATCGTCAGCTTGTCGCCCTTGTCGACGTCGACGAAGACCTCGACCGGGCGTTCCGCGGTGAGCGTGCCGCCGGAAGTCGTTGCCCGCCACTGCTTTCCGTGCGACTGGACGGCGAGCGCGTTGGCCAGGCCGTCGGCGACCGCGCGGCGGGCGGGGTTGACGCTGCCCCAGTCACGGCTCGGGTGCACGCGGTTGGCCAGCAGGATCGCGATCGACCGCGAGGCCTTGTCGATCACGAACGACGTGCCGGTGTAGCCGGTGTGACCTGCGGTTCCCGGTCCGCTCAGGCCACCCATGTACCAACGCTGGTCGAGCTCGAAACCGAGCCCGTGGGCGTTGTCGGGGAACTGCTGGTTGAAGTTCGTGAGCATCAGCTCGACGGAGTGCTCGGTCAGGATCCGGCGACCCTGGTAGGTGCCGCCGTTGAGGATCGTCTGGCCGAGGATCGCGAGGTCCTTGGCCGTGCCGAACACACCGGCGTGGCCGGCGACTCCTCCGAGGGACCAGGCGTTCTCGTCGTGCACCTCGCCGCGGACCATGCCGCGTGGCGGTGCGGCCTGGAACTCCGTCGCGGCCGTTCGGTTCCTGGCCTTCGGGTTGTAGCCGGTGTCCTTCATGTTGAGCGGCTTGGTGATGCCGTCCCTGACCGCCTGGTCGAGCTTCCTGCCGCTGACTTTGTGAACGAGCTCGCCGAGCGTGATCAGGTTCAGGTCGGAGTAGACGTACGTGGTGCCGGGCGTGGACTTCGGCTTCACGTCCATCACCGCCTTGATGCGTGACGGGACATCCGGGTACAGCTTCCACAACGCGATGAACGGTTCGAGGCCGCTCGTGTGTGTGAGGAGCTGCTTGACGGTGATGTTCTCCTTGCCGTTCACGCCGAACTCGGGCAGGTAGGTGGCGACCCTCTCGTCGATGTTCACCCGGCCCTGCTCGACCTGCTGGATCACCGCGATCGACGTGAAGAGCTTGGAGATCGAGGCGAGGTCGAAGATCGTGTCCTTCTTCATCGGGACGCGTTCGTCTTCCGGCAACTGGGTCTGCTGGTCCTGGTAGAGCACCGCGTAGCCGGTGCGGTCGTGCGTGACGATCTTGCCGTCGTGCACGTACATCGTGACGGCGCCGGCGAACAGCGGTTTGCCGTTGGCCTGGGGTTTGGTGAAGTCGCGGACCTGGCGCAGGGCAGTGTTGATCGGCTCGGGGTCGAGGTTGGCCCAGTACGGGTTGGATTCGCGCAGGGTGGTCCACGGGTGCGCGAAACCGTCCTGGGGCTGGTCGAAGTGGCCGGGGATCGCGACCGTCACGAGTGCGGCGGCCAGGGCAGGGATGAGCATCGCGTCCTCACCGGTAGCGCAGGTAGGGCAGACGGGTGCGGCGGAACTGCTGCAGTTCTCGTTGCCACGCCCCGACGATCTCGTGCAGCGGGGCCTGGGCGTCGATCATCTTGCGCAGCCGGTCCGAGCCGCTCAGCTTGTCGATCCAGTTGTCCGGACGCCACGCGAACACGCTGGGGTACAAGGACTTCGCGGTGATCAGCATGGCGACGGCGGCTTCGATCGCGTCGAACTCGGTCGCGTCGGTGACGTGCAGGGTGACACCGCCGCAGGTCTTGCCCTGGAACTTGTTGAAGGTCGGCGCGAAGTAGGTCTCGCGGAACCTGACTCCCTTGAGGTTCAAGGCGTTGAGGGCCTCGGCCCAGCGCCAGTCGATGCCGGGCGCGCCGACGGTTTCGAACGGGCGGGTGGTGCCGCGACCCTCGGACAGCACCGTGCCCTCGAACAGACACGTGCCGGGGTAGACCAGCGCGGTGTCCTGCGTGGGCATGTTCGGGCTCGGCGGCACCCACGGCAGGCCGGTGTCGAGCTGGTTGCGGCGCCAGCCCCTGACGTTGACCACTTCGAGTTTCGTGGTCAGGTCGAACTCGCCCTTGAAGAAGCGGGCGAGTTCGCCGACGGTCATGCCGTGTTGCTGGACGATCGGCTTCAGGCCCACGAAGGTCGCATAGGCCGGATCGAGCTGCGGGCCGTTCGCGTTGCCGCCGATGGGGTTCGGGCGGTCGAGGACGATGAAGTCCAGGTCAGGTGCGGCCTGCATCGCCGTGTACATCGACCAGATGTAGGTGTAGAAGCGCGCACCTACGTCCGCGATGTCGAACACGACCGTGTCGATGCCCGCCTTCGTGAACATCGCTTGGAGCTTTGTGGCGTTGGCGCCGTACGCGTCGTACACCGGCACGCCCGTGCGTGGGTCCGCGTAGTCGCCCTCGGAGCCGCCGGCCTGAGCCGTGCCGCGGAAGCCGTGTTCGGGGCCGAAGACGGCCTGCGGCTTGGCGCCGTGGGCGACCATCGAGTCGACGACGTGGGTCTGGTCCTTGAGGACGCCCGTCGGGTTCGTCAGCACGCCGACCTTGCGGCCCTTGAGCTTGCGCCAGCCGTCCTGCGCGAGTTGTTCGGCGGCTGTCGTGAGCTTCGGGGCCGCGGTGGCGGTTGTGGCGGTGACGAGGGGGACGGACAGGGCGCTCGCTGCGAGGAAGCTCCGTCGTCTCACCAGGTCACCCCGTGTCCCAGCGGGTAGGGCGTCGGGCCGGGGACGTCGACCGGGAGCTTGCCCTGCGGCTTGGCCTCGCCGAGCAGGATCCTGGCCAGCGCCTCCATCGAGACGGTCGTGGTCGAGTAGGTGGCGAGCCACGTCTTGGCGTTGCCGTGGGCGACGTCGTACGGGTTGCCGGTGGCGACCGCGATGACCGGTTTGCCGGTGGCGACCAGCTGGTTGAGCAGGTCGAGCTGGGCGGGCCGGGTGCTCAGGTTGTTGGTCAGCACGACGATCTTGTCCGCGTTGGCCGCGGCTGCCAGTGCTTGTTGCGTTTGCGCCGGCGTGGGGCTCGTCGCCGTGACGACCTTCGTGCCCTTGATCCTGGCGGCGAGGGCCGTCGTGGGTGCGTCGCTGGTGCCGACGACCAGGGGAGCCGTGGCGTTGAGCGGGATTGCCTGCGCGTCGTTGCGGACGGCGGTGATGGTGCGGTCGGCGATCGCTTGGGCTTTTTGCGTGTTGGAGCCGACGACCTGGTCGACCTTGTTCTCGTCGACCTGGGCGTTGAGCATGACGCCGCGCAGGAGCTTCATCTTGAGGATGCGCAGCACGCTCTGGTCGATGCGCTGCTCGGTGATCTCACCGCTGCGGACGGCCTTGAGGACGCTGTCGATCGCGAGGCCGAGGTTCGGCGGCATCAGCAGCTGGTCGACCCCGGCCTTGATGGCCAGCACCGGGATCTCGGCGTCGGAGTGGAGCTTGCGGACGCCCGCCATCTCCAGCGAGTCGGTGATGACGACACCGTCGTACTTCAGCTCTTCGCGCAACAGACCGGTGATGACCCGCGGGGAGAGCGTGGCCGGGTTGCCCGACGGGTCGATCTGCGGCACCTGGATGTGCGCGGTCATGATCGAGTCGATCTTGGCGGCGATGGCGGCCTGGAACGGCGGCGCGTCGATCTGACGCCACTGGTCGAGGCTGCGGTTGGAGACCGGCAGGCTGGTGTGGCTGTCCTCGGCCGTGTCGCCGTGGCCGGGGAAGTGCTTGGCGGTCGAGGTGACCGAGCTCATGTCGAACCAGCGGCGGCCCTCGTAGCCCTGGACCTGGGCGCTGACCATGTCGGCGGCGAGTTTCGGGTCGCTCGCGAAGCTGCGCACGCCGATGATCGGGTTCGCCGGGTTGGAGTTGACGTCGGCGTCCGGCGCGAAGTTCTGGTTGATGCCCATCGCGCGGAGCTCCTGGGCGGTGATCCTCGCGGCCTCTTCGGCGTCCTGCGTGCTGCGGCCGGCGCCGAGGGCCATGTTGCCCGGCAGCTGCGTGGCCGGCGGGCCGATGCGCGTGACGAGGCCCATCTCCTGGTCGGTCGAGATGAGCAACGGGATGGGGCTGGCCTTCTGCAGGCCGTTGGAGAGCTGTGCGATCTGCTTCGGGGTGTCGATGTTGTCGCGCGTGGAGTTGTTGAAGTAGATGACGCCGCCGGGGCGGTACTTGCGCACCATCTCCGCGGCCGTCGCCACGCCGAAGTCGGTCTGGTTCTTGGGGTGCGGGACGTCGGCGGCCTGGCCGTTGACGTACGTGACGAAGAGCTGGCCGACCTTCTCTTCCAGAGACATCCCGCGCAGCGTGGTCACCGAGGCGTCCGCTCTCGCCACCGGCGTGAGCGCAACCATGGCCGTGACCAGCGTGAACGCGGCGATTTTCCGCACTATCCCTTGCCTCCCGGTGATGTTCCCACAGGTAACTGGCGCATTTCGCAAGTTACTCACGGCTGCGTGGTGGGTCAACGGGCGAACATTCTGCCGTCCGGAGGCAATTTTTGACCGAACAAGCAGACGGGGCCACCCTCGGAAGGGTGGCCCCGTCTTCAGCGCGGGCTTGCGAGTTACCAAGCGTGCAACTCTAGTCGTACAACCCTGGCCTCGGCGTCCGGCGTCCCGGTACGCAGGCCCTAGACGACAAGCCTCCCGCGGCGTGCTGCGCGTGGGTGCTCGAAGTCCGCGCACGGAGCTTGGTCGGGGTGGATCCTGACTTCTCTTCGTCTGGCCCCTGGCCGACCCGAGGTCCGCACCACCCATTTAAGTGCGTGGGGCCGGTCACAGCAAGGGCTCGGACGGGTGCACCGTTCAAGCCACGTTCAGTAGTGAAAGTACTGGCGTTTCTGGATTTGTGAGCGTTTCTCCGTTTTCGGGTACCGCTGACAGGGCGGCGGCGTGCACTCACGCGGGCACCACGTGTGCGTGGCGTTGCCGCTACTCGCCGGTACCCGTCACCTTCGGTGTTTTTGTGCTTCGCGGGCTTGACTTCAGTCCCTGCCGCGCTTGCGCCGCAGGCCGTACCAGGCGGCGCCGGCGGCCGCGACCGCGCCGAGGCTGATGGCCGTCACCGCGACCGCCTTGCCCGACGGGGTGGGGATGCGGGAGCGCAGGCTCACCGGGTCGACGAACTGCAGGACCGGCCAGTCCTTCTCCAGGGCGGTGCGGCGCAGGCCGCGGTCCGGGTTCACGACCGTCGGGTGGCCGACGACCTCGAGCATCGGCAGGTCCGTGACGCTGTCCGAGTAGGCGTAGCTCTGGGTGAGGTCGTAACCGTGCTCGGCGGCGAGCTGCTTGATCGCGACCGCCTTGTTGTCCGCCGCGCAGTAGAAGTCGATGTCGCCGGTGTAGCGGCCGTCGTGCACGACCATCTTCGTGCCGACGCTGAAGTCCGCACCGATCATCTGGGCGATCGGGGCGACGAGTTCCTCGCCGGACGCACTCACGATGACGACGTCGTGACCCTCGGCTTTGTGGTCGGCGATCAACTGCGTCGCTTCTTTGTAGACGAGTGGATCGACGATGTCGTGAAGCGTCTCGTTCACGATGCTGCGGATCTGTTCGACGTCCCAGCCCGCGGCCAGTGCGGTGATGTGCGCGCGCATGCGGTCCATCTGGTCCGCGTCCGCGCCGGCGAGCATGAACACGAACTGCGCATAAGCGCTCTTCAGCACCGCGCGGCGGTTGATCAGCCCCTCCTGGAAGAAGGGACGGCTGAACGCCAGCGTGCTCGACTTCGCGATCACGGTCTTGTCGAGGTCGAAGAAGGCGGCGATCCGACTCATGTACCGCAGCTTAGGCGTACTCGTCAGTAGGCCGTTCGGGCGGCATTTCGTTCGTGTACGAATCCATTGTGTGTCACGGTTACCGAAACTTGCCCCGCGGCTGTTGCCGAAGTTGCGCGCAGCACTGGCGCATGGGGATACAGTAGGAGGGTCCGGTTCGACGGACGGGTTCAGTCCGACCCCCCGGGACTGAACCATTGACGACCCCCGTCCCTCCCCCCTGGCGGGGGTCGTCCCATATCCGGACCCCGTTTCCGCGTCACCGCGACTGGACCTCTGCGGCCCTTTGCCCGGCTTTCGCCGCCCAACCCTCCAGACTCGCACACAGGTCCGACACTTCCCGCCGTCCAGGCGCCTCAAGATCGCGACTTGTCCACACCCCGCGATTTGTCCACATCTGGATCTTCGCCCGTTGTGTCGTTCATCACGACCCACCAGCGTGGACCCCATGCCCAAACCCAGCGCCCTCCTCACCGACCCGGACCTGCTCGACGAGGTCCTCCGCATCGCCGCCGCGGCCGACTGCGAGGTCTCGTGCGCCTCCGACGTGACCGCCCTGCGCTCCGAGTGGCACACCGCTCCCTTGGTCCTGCTGGACCCGGCCGCGGTCTCCGCCTGCCTGGACGCGAACTTCCCCCGCCGCTCCGGCGTCCTGGTGGTCCACGGAGGCGACCCGCCCTGGGCCCCGGCCGTGGCCCTGGGCGCCGACGGAGTGCTCGAACTGCCGGTGGAGGGCCGCCTGCTGGTGGGCGCTCTCGCCGACGTGGACGAGGGCCCGCCCTCCGACCGCGGCCGAGTGGTCTCGTTCGTAGGCGGCCGAGGCGGCTCCGGCGCCTCGATCCTGGCCATCGCCTGCGGCCGTGAGGCGGTGGCGACGGGCGGCGAGGCCATGCTCGTCGACTGCGACCCCCTGGGCGGCGGCATAGACCTGGCCCTGGGCACCGAGTCGGATGAGGGCGCCCGCTGGCCAGGCGTGCACTGCACCGGCGGCCGAGTCCCGATGTCCGCTCTCCGTGCGGCCCTGCCCGCCTCGGGCAGCCTGAGCGTCCTGGCCTGCGACCGCACCGGCCCAGACCCGGAACCAGCCGCGGTGGCCGCAGTCCTGGACGCAGGCCGCCGCGCTGGCAACACCGTCGTCTGCGACCTTCCCCGCCACCCGACCGCCGCCGCCTCAGCAGCCCTGGACCGCACCGACCTGACCGTCCTCGTGGTACCGGCCGAAGTACGAGCAACCGCCGCCGCCTGCCGCGTCGCCTCCCGCCTGCTCACCCAGGGCCGCAACATCCGCCTGGTGGTGCGCGGCCCGTCCCCCGGCAACCTGCAAGCCACCGAGATGGCCGACGTGATCGGTATCCCCCTGCTCACCCAGATGAGACCGGAACCGGGCCTGGCCGAGGTGCTGGAACGGGGCCGCTTCCCGCGCAACGCCAAGGGCCCGCTGGCCACTGCGGCCCGCCTGGTGCTGAAGGAACTCCGCCCATGACGGGCCCCGAGCCGCGCCCAGCCGCGAAAGGCATTGCGCTCGCCACCGGCTCCGACCTACGCCCAGCCGCGAAAAGCGTCGCGGTACTCACCGGCTCCGAGCCGCCCCGAGGTGCGAAAGGAGTCGCGCTCGTCACCGGCTCCGCGGTCCACCGACCGGTGCGGCCGGACAGCGGATTCCTGGGCGCCGCCGTGACCGTTCTTCACTCGCTTCGCTGTGAGAGCAGTGTGGTGCGAGGGGGGCTGCGGCCATGACCCCGCCTTCTCCGCAGGGACGCTCGACGCCTCCGCCACGAGATCAGCCTGGGGTGAGCGGAGCTCCGGCCGCCACCCAGCCTCCTCGCCCCGGACCCGCGGCCCCAACGCCGGGAAAACCCTTTCGCGCCAAGTCGATCGCCGCCGTGACCCTCGCCGCCGTCCTGCTGCGGATGGTGCGCAACGTCTTCGTCTACGGCCGTCCCTTCCCGCCTCCCTTCGTCTTCAAGGAGCCACCGGAATGAGCCGCTTCCTCGCCTGGTGCCACGAAACCTGGCGCCGCCTCACCGGCCGCGAGATCACCTACGGCCGGCACGCCCGCCACCCGGAGGCAGCAGCATGACCGCCACTCCCTGTGCGCCCGTGGGACGTGACGTGACTGCCGCCCCTGTTCCGCCCGTGGGACGTGACGTGACTGCCGCCCCTGTTCCGCTCCTGGGGCATGACGTGACCGTCACTCCTGTTCCGCCCAACGGGCGCGACGTGACTGCCACTTCTGTTCTGCCCGTGGGGCGTGGCGTGACCGCAGCCCCTGATCTGCCCAACGGGCGCGATGTGACTGCCACTTCTGTTCTGCCCGTAGGGAGTGACGTGACCGTCACTCCTGTTCCGCCCGAGCAGCGTGACGGGACCGCGAACCCTGTACGTCCAAGGGGCGTGACGTGACCGCAGCCCTGATCGACCGCGTCCGCCACCGCCTCGCCGGCGCGGACATGGAGATGACCGCCGCCGTCGTCGCACACGCGGTCCGGTCCGAAGCGGGCGGCGTGCTGGCCGACTCGGACGTCTTGGAAGCCCTCCAAGTGCTTCGGCAGGAGTTCAGCGGCACCGGGCCGCTCGACCCGTTGCTCGCCGACCCCGGCACCACCGACGTCCTGGTCACCGCGCCGGACCAGGTGTGGGTCGACGGCGCGGACGGGCTGCGCCGCACCGCCATCACCTTCCCCGACGAGGCCGCGGTGCGCCGGCTCGCCCAACGCTTGGCGGTTGCGGCCGGGCGTCGGCTGGACGATGCCTCGCCGTGCGTCGACGGGTGGCTGCCCGGCAGTGGTGTGAGGTTGCACGCGGTGCTGCCGCCCATCGCGGACCGCACCTGCCTGTCCCTCCGCGTGCTCCGGCCCGCCACGCACGATCTCGACGCGCTCCAGCGGCTCGGCACGTTCGACGGCGAGATCGCGGAAGTCCTCAGAACGATCGTCCGCAGACGCCTGGCCTTCCTGGTGATCGGCGGCACCGGGTCGGGCAAGACCTCGTTGCTGTCGGCGCTGCTCGCGTGCGTCCCGCCAAGCGAACGGATCGTGTGCGTGGAGGACGCGGGCGAGCTGAATCCGGACCATCCGCAGTTCGTGCGGCTGGTGGCGCGGCCGTCGAACATCGAGGGGGCCGGCGAGATCACCGTGCGGTCCCTCGTCCGGGAAGCGCTGCGCATGCGGCCCGACCGGATCGTCGTGGGTGAGGTGCGGGGTGCGGAGGTGCGTGAGTTGCTCACCTCGCTGAACACCGGGCACGAAGGTGGTGCCGGAACGCTCCACGCCAACTCGCCGACGGAAGTGCCGGCGCGGCTCGAAGCGTTGGGGGCGTTGGGCGGGCTGGACGTGCAGGCCCTGCACAGCCAGGTTGCCGCGGCCGTGCAACTGGTGCTGCACATGCGCCGAGACGGCAACACCCGGTACCTCAACGAGATCGGGGCGTTCACGCAAGAGAGAAGCACCCTCGGAGTCCGTCCGATCTGGACGAGACAACAAGGTTGGCACGAGAAGGAGTTGCTGTGCTGAGCCTCGTGCTGGTGGCGACCGCGTTGCTGGTCTGGCCACAACTGAAGCCACTCCGCAGGCTCAGGCCGGCGAACAAGCGAGAAATCGTTGTCCCGCAGTACATCTGGTTGATCGCGGCGATGACAGCAACCTATCTCGTGGCGGGCATCGGCGGGCTGATCGCGGGAGCGGTCCTCGCCGCCACCGTCTACCGGATGGTCAAGCAGGGCAAGCGAAGGCGCGCGCAGAGGGCGGCGACCGAAGCGCTCAGCAACGGCCTGGCCGGCGTGGTCGACGAGCTCCGCGCGGGTGCTCATCCCGCCACCGCTGCGGAAGGGGCGGCCCAGGACACTCCGGCGCCGGCCGACGAGGTGTTGAAGGCCGCGGCGGCCACCGCGAGGTCGGGTGGTGATGTCGAGCGGACGCTGAAAGAGCTTCGCCTGCCGCTGCTCCCGACGGATCAGCTGGCCAGGGCGTGGCACGTGTCGGCCCAACACGGCGTGGCGTTGGCGGACGTGCTGGACGCCACCAGGCGCGATCTCGATCAGCGGGCCGCGTTCGCGCGGCAGGTGCACGCGCGCATGGCCGGGCCGCGCGCGAGTGCGGCGGTGTTGGCCGGGCTGCCGGTGTTCGGTGTGTTGCTGGGCGAACTGAGTGGTGCCCGGCCGATGCAGGTGCTCGCCGGCACCACGGCGGGACAGTTCCTGCTGGTTCTCGGCGCGTTGTTCCTGGCGGCGGGCCTGTGGTGGACGAAGCGGATCACGGAGGTCGAGCCGTGACGTTCCTCCTCCTCGCGTTGGCGATCCTGCTGGCACCGGCTCAGCGAAGAGCGATCGATCGGTTGCGGCCCAGAGAGCACGACCCGCCGCAGAAGAAGGCCACACGCACAGGCCCGTTCGAACGGGCCGCTGCCTGGGATCTGCTGGCCGCCTGCCTCAGAGCCGGGTTGCCGGTGCCGACGGCGATCCAGGCCGTCGCCGTCGAAGAGCTCGGTCAGGTCGCGGAACTCCTCAGGCTCGGGGCCGACCCGGTCACGGCATGGGCACCCGCGCTCGACCGGCCGGAGACGGCCGCGCTGGCGAGGGCGGCGCGCAGGACCGCGCGGTCCGGGGCCGCGCTGGCCAGGCAGGCCGCTGAGCTGGCCGAGCGGACCAGGGCCGAGGCGACGAACGAGGCCGAGGCGAAGGCGCAGAAGGCCGCGGTGGCGGTGGCGGCGCCGCTCGCGCTGTGTTTTCTGCCGGCGTTCCTGTGTCTCGGCGTGGTGCCGGTGGTGCTGGGGCTGGCCGGCCGATTCCTCAACTGATTCCTCGAACAAGGAGCGAAGAGATGGAACTGCTGAAGGACGACAGCGGCATGAGCACGGTGGAGTACGCGATCGGGACGTTGGCGGCGGCCGCGTTCGCTGGTGCGTTGTACGCGCTGTTCACCAGTGACCTGGTCCAGAACATGTTGCAAGGGCTGATACAGCGTGCGCTGTCGTCGGTCTGATGACAGCGGCATGGTCACGGTGGAGGCGGCCATCGCGGTGTGCGCGCTGCTGGTGGTCATGGGGCTCGCGGCCGCCGGGCTGACGGCGGTGATCGAGCAGATGCGGTGCACCGACGCGGCACGGGAGGCGGCGCGGCTCACGGCACGCGGTGAACGGCAGCGTGGCGAGGAGGCGGCCGGGCAGATCGCGTTGGGAGCCACCGTCGAATTCCAGGTGGAGGGGGATGCGGTGCGGGTTGTCGTCCGCAAGAAGGGGCCGCTGGGTTTACCGCTCAGCGCGCAGGCGTTCGCCGTCGTGGAGCCGCGATGAGCGGTGAACGGCCTGGTTGCGAGCGAGGTTCGGCTGCGGTGAGCGGTGTGGTGGCGATGTCGCTGCTGATCATCGTCACGATCACCGGTGCGCAGGTCGGGGCGGCGGTCGTCGCGCGGCACCGGGTGACCGGTGCGGCCGATCTGGCGGCCCTGGCGGCTGCCGCTCGTCTCACCGACGGCGACGGAAGTGCTTGTGAGCAGGCAAGACGAGTGGCCGAGGCCAATCGATCAACCCTCGACAGCTGCGCGGTGAGCGGATGGGAGGTGGTTGTGCAGCTGTCGGCGATTACGCCGTTCGGCCCGGTGAACGCACGTGCCAGGGCAGGTCCGGCCGAAGATCGAAGCGTTTGGAGCGCGACGAGCGGTCGACTCGCAGCGGTGAGCGGACTCACAAGTCCGCCGGGACATGCTGAACGGTGATCGAACTAAACGCGGGCAGTTCAGTGCCTCGGTCAGACGAAGGACGTTCGCCGTCTCGTAGCTACCAGTTGTCGAGCGGGGGTTACGGAGGCTGGTGCCGGTGTCGTTAGTTGTAGAGGCGGCACCGACGCGGTGTCCTACGAACACCGGCACCACGTTGATGTCGAGTCAGATTCTGGGAAGAAGGCGACGGAAGATGGATTGGTCGGACAGCTGGCGCGGGGCCTTCCGCATTGAACTGCGTGCCGAGGCCGTCAGCCTCGCGTACCGCGGTTGGCCCGTACTGCCCGGCACCTACCCGGCCGGTTCGGAGCAGGGCGTCACCCAGTGGGCGGGCCGCAGCGGGCTCGAACTCCACGGCCCCATCCCCGTGCACCGCGACTGGGTGGACCGCATCGGGACCCGTCCCGACCAGGTCGCCACGTGGTGGGCGGGTCGCTCCTACAGCCTTCTCGTCGCCACCGGCCACGTGGTGGACGCGATCGAGGTCGGCACCGACCTCGGCCGTCGCGCGGCCGTCGCACTGCGCTCGATCGGTGTTCCTGTGCCGATCGCCGCGACCCCGTCCGGCCGGTGGATGTTCCTGGTGAAGTCCGGCTCGAAGCTCAACACCGAGCTGGCCAACAACAGCGACGTGCACCACTACGCCAAGGGCGAGTACATCCCGCTGCCGCCCACCCCGATGGCGCACGGCGTCGTGCACTGGCGGGTCAAGCCGTCGATCTGCGGCTGGAACCTGCCGGACGCGCACGTCGTGCAGGACGCTCTCGTCGAGGCGCTGCACGCCCCGGCCGGCTACCAGCTCGAAACCGTTTAACAACTACAAAAGAGCCCGGCCGTGCTGGGTGTCGTCGTGGACTCTCCCCGACAACCCCGAAGACGATGCCCTGCACGGCCGTTCCAACCCCGCCCGATCCGATGATCGGCCTCCGTACCCCGCACTTCAGGGGCCGCTGAGGAACGGGCAAAAAGCCGAACACGCACCCCGAAGGACAGCCTCCCGCACTAGTGACCGGACCGAGGAACGTTAGTGGCAGAACACCAGCTCTGCCGCGGTCGGTGAAGCCGGCTCCTCCCCGGAGTTCGTCAGAAGACAGTGGACACCGTCGCCTCCCGCGTGTCCTGTCGAGACGAACGAACCAGATTCCGCCGATGTTCCAAGGAATCCGGTCGCGAAGCGGTAGTAGGCGGGAAAACAGTGTTCGGCACGTGGAGAGGGCGCGCCGCAGGTACCCGTGAGCCTGCGGCGCGCCCCCACGAAAACTAGAGAAGCTCGCAGTAGGCCGCGAAAGCCTCGGTCTGCTCCATGCTTCCCGGACGCGGTACCGCGTCGGCGTCCCAGCCGAGGTCCCGGTCCACCAAGACCTGCTCGATCAGCGGGTGCCACCGCTGATCGAGCATTTTCAATCCCCACTTGAGGGCGCCGCGCTTCGACGTCACTTCTGCGGTGTGCAGGGTGTAGAGCGTCCGACAGTACTGCGCGACGATGTAGCGCTGAGTCCAGGCGACGTCCATCGGCGCCCACGACTTGATGCCCTCCCACAGAATCGGCAGGTCGGCGCGCATCGTCGAGCGCAGCACCGAAGCCGGCACCTCGTCGACCAGCGACGTGATCGGTGGGCCGTCCAGCACGATGCCGTGGTTGCGCAGGATCCACCGGGCGTGCGGGCTGTTGCAGTGGGTGTCCCAGATCAACGTGCGATGGCCGTGGTCGTTGAACAGCCACGGAACCCCGAGGCCTGCCACCGAGCGCAGCGACTCCACGTCGGCGTACGAGCCCTCGATCTCGGTCGACCAGTGGCCTGGTCGCAGGGGAATCTCGTCGTGCAACGCCCGCAAGCCCGCTTCCCGAGCGCCGGACGGCAGCTCGGTGCAGGCGACGATGAAGTCGCAGTCGCTGTGGATGTCACCGGCGCCCAAGGCGAACGAGCCCTGGACGTAAGCGCCCACGTAGGTGGGGCCGAGGATCTCCCGAACCGACGAGACGAGGTCGGCGAGCAGTGCGTTCAGATCAGCAAAAGGCGTGAACAAGGCAAGTCTCCAATGAACCCGTGGCCGAGAAGCGGACGGGCGCGGCGGAGCATCGGACTCAGCCGCGCCTAGGCGCGACGGGTCCGGTCAGTGGCGTTGCAGCTGCATGCGGTCACGACGCCACCGTAACCAACGAGCGGTGCCACGGTCAGGCGATTTTGCTCAGCACGACGTCCAGCACGAGCACGGCACCGGCCTTGTCCAGCGGTTCGTTGCCGTTGCCGCACTTGGGTGACTGCACGCACGACGGGCAACCCATCGGGCACGAGCACGAGCTGATCGCCGAACGCGTGGCCGAGAGCCACGCCCGCAGCGCCTCGAAACCGCGGTCCGCGAAGCCCGCGCCGCCGGGGTGGCCGTCGTGCACGAACACCGTCGGCATCCCCGTGTCCGGGTGCACGGCCGTCGACACGCCACCGATGTCCCAGCGATCGCAGGTCGCGAACAGCGGCAACAGGCCGATCGCGGCGTGCTCGGCGGCGTGCAGGGCGCCGGGGATCCGTTTGCCGTCGACACCGGCGGAGACCAGCAGCGACTCGTCGACCGTGTACCAGACGGCTCTGGTCTGCAGGCTCTGCTCCGGCAGGTCCAGCGGGATCTGGTCGAGCACCACGCCGGACGGCAGCCGCCGCAGGTAGCCGACGACCTGCGTGGTCACCTCGACCTCGCCCAGCGAAACGGACACACCGCCGAAATCGGTGCGTTCGACCTCGCGCACCACGGTGATGTCGACGCAGTCACGCGGCTGCGTGGTCCACTCCGGGTCTTCGCGGTGCACCATCGCGAGGCCGCTCTCCAGGTCGAGGTCGTCGACCACGTACGCCCGCCCCTGGTGCAGGTACACGGCGCCGGGATGCACCTGCCAGCAGGCCGATCCCGGGTCGACGGTGCCGAGCATCCGGCCGGAGTCCGACTCGACGACGGCCACCTGGTCGCCGCCCGAACCGCGGATGTCCACACCGGCGTGCGGGCGGTCGTGCGACGCCCAGTACCACCCCGCCGGCCTGCGCCGCAGCAGCTTCTCCGCGACCAACTCCTCCAGGACCGACTCGGCCAGCGGTCCGCCGAAGTCGTCGAGGCACGCCGGGGTCAACGGCATCTCGGACGCGGCGCAGGCCAGCTGAGGCCCCAGCACATAGGGGTTCAACGGATCCAGCACCGTCGCCTCGACCGGCCGGTCCAGCACCGCGGACGGGTTGTGCACCAGGTAGGTGTCCAACGGGTCGTCGCGCGCCACGAACACCACCAACGCGCTGTCACCGGATCGGCCGGCGCGGCCCGCCTGCTGCCAGAACGACGCCAAAGTGCCGGGGAAACCGGCCACCACCACGGCGTCCAGCCCGGCGATGTCGACGCCGAGCTCCAGGGCGTTCGTGGTCGCGACGCCGAGCAGATCACCCGTGGACAGCGACTTCTCCAGCGCCCGCCGCTCTTCCGGCAGGAAGCCGCCCCGGTAGGCCGCGACCCGGCCGGGCAGCTCACTGTCCACTTCGGACAGGATCCGCTGTGTGCCCAGCGCGGTCAGCTCGGCGCCGCGGCGGGAGCGCACGAACGCGAGCGAGCGGGCGCCCTCGACGACCAGGTCGGCGAGGATCCGCGACGTCTCCGCGCCCGCCGAACGCCGGATCGGCGCGCCGTTCTCACCCTCCAGAGAGGTCAGTGGCGGCTCCCACAGCGCGACCGTCCGCGAGGCGCGCGGCGAAAAGTCGTCCACGACAGCGGAAACCGGCACGCCGAGCAATCTCTGCGCCGAGGCAGAAGGATCAGCCACAGTGGCCGATGCCAAAACGAAGATCGGATTCGCGCCGTATTTGCGGGCGATCCGCCGCAGCCGTCGCATCAACAACGCCACGTGCGAACCGAAAACACCGCGATAGGAATGGCACTCGTCGATCACCACGTACTTCAGCCGGCGGAAGAACCGCAGCCATTTCGGGTGCTGCGGAAGGATGCCGCGGTGCAGCATGTCCGGGTTGGTGAAGACCCAGTTCGCGTGCGCCTTGACCCAGTCGCGTTCGGCCATCGGGGTGTCCCCGTCGTAGGCCGACGCGCGCACACCCTTGATCCCCAGCTCCTCGAGCGCGCGGAGCTGGTCCGCCCCAAGGGCTTTGGTGGGTGACAGGTACAGCGCGGTGGCCTTCGTGTCCGCCAAAAGAGTGGAAAGCACGGGCAATTGGTAGGCAAGTGACTTGCCGGACGCCGTGCCCGTCGCGAGCACCACGTGCTGCCCCGACCACGCCAGCGAGGCGGCCTCGACCTGGTGCCGCCACGGCTCCCGCACGCCCGTTTCCGCGAACGCCTCGACCACCGGCGCGGCCGCCCACGGAGGCCATTCGACGTGATCAGCCTGCCGCAACGGCAGATCACGTGCGTGTGTGAGAGGTGACTCCCCGGCGGGTACCCCCGCCAGCACGCGGTCCAGCAACCGCCGTCCCTGATCCACCACGAGGCGAGCTTTGCACACGACACCGACACTTCCGGCCGGGGCGTACTCGACTTCCAGCGCAGATAACGGTGTGTGCACGGATCGGGACGTTTCGTTGCCTCGTTGCAACCACCCCCTAGACTCCCCGCTCATCGCATCCAATGAGGGATGCGTCACGTCGCGCTGGGCGGCTGGTCTGCCTTGGCGCTGCACATGGCAACTCACCAGGAGGACGGATGTCCCGGCAATTCCTCGCGGAGAGCCTCGAGCTCTCCGGGGGTGATCGCGGCGTCGTAGCCGTGGTCGCCGTGGTCGCCCTGGCTGCTCTCGCCGTCGGGTACGTGCTGCTCAAGGAGGTGCTGGCCGCCGGCCAGGGCACCGACAAGATGCAGGACATCGCCAAGGCGGTTCAGGAGGGCGCAGCGGCCTACCTCAACCGGCAGTTCCGCACGCTCGGCATTTTTGTCGTGATCGTGTTCGTGCTGCTGTTCGCGCTACCGGCAGATGATTTGGCCGAACGAATCGGCCGATCATTGTTCTTCATCGTCGGTGCCGCGTTCTCGGCGACTATCGGCTACCTGGGCATGTGGTTGTCCACGCGCGCCAACGTGCGTGTCGCCGCCGCCGCGAACGAAGAAGGCGGTCGCGAAAAGGCGACGCGCATCGCGTTCCGCACCGGTGGTGTGGTCGGCATGACCACGGTCGGTCTCGGCCTCTTCGGCGCCGCGCTGGTCGTGTTCGTGTACACGGGTCAGGCTCCGAAGGTCCTGGAGGGCTTCGGTTTCGGTGCCGCGCTGCTCGCGATGTTCATGCGTGTCGGCGGCGGCATCTTCACCAAGGCCGCGGACGTCGGCGCCGACCTGGTCGGCAAGGTCGAGCAGGGCATCCCCGAGGACGACCCCCGCAACGCCGCCACCATCGCGGACAACGTGGGCGACAACGTCGGTGACTGCGCCGGCATGGCCGCGGACCTCTTCGAGTCCTACGCCGTCACCCTGGTGGCGTCGCTGATCCTCGGCACCGTCGCGTTCGGTGTGCAGGGCCTGCTGTTCCCGCTGATCGTCCCCGCGATCGGTGTGCTGACCGCGATCATCGGCGTGTACACGACGAAGGCGAAGGTGGGCGAGAGCGGCCTCACGGCCATCAACCGCTCCTTCTACATCTCCGCGGTCATCTCCGCGGTGCTGTGCACGATCGCTGCCTTCTCGTACCTGCCGAGCTCCTTCGCGGACCTCAGGGGCGTCAGCGACGCGGTCAAGGCCACCAGCG
Source organism: Lentzea alba (assembly GCF_011067745.1). GTDB lineage: Bacteria > Actinomycetota > Actinomycetes > Mycobacteriales > Pseudonocardiaceae > Lentzea > Lentzea alba. Next base: position 687,510 of record NZ_JAAMPJ010000002.1, on the reverse strand, counting down.
GCAACCCGCAGCTGATCGCGGCCGTCGCGGTGATCATCGGCATCGTGCTGGCCGGCGTCATCCTCTGGCTGACCGGCTACTACACCGGCACCGACCACAAGCCGGTCAAGGAGGTCGGCCAGACCTCGCTGACCGGTGCGGCCACGGTGATCCTGTCCGGCATCTCGGTCGGTTTCGAGTCCGCCGTCTACACCGCGCTCGTCATCGGTGCGGCCGTGTACGGCGCGTTCCTGCTCTCCGGTTCGGTCGTCGTCGCGTTGTTCGCGATCGCGCTCGCCGGTTGTGGTCTGCTCACGACCGTCGGCGTCATCGTCGCGATGGACACCTTCGGCCCGGTCTCCGACAACGCGCAGGGCATCGCCGAGATGTCCGGTGACGTGCACGGCGAGGGCGCGCAGATCCTCACCGAGCTCGACGCGGTCGGCAACACCACCAAGGCCATCACCAAGGGCATCGCGATCGCGACGGCCGTGCTCGCCGCGACCGCGCTGTTCGGCTCGTACCAGGACGCGATCACCCAGGCGATCGCCAAGGTCGGCAACGTCGCGGGCGACCTGCCCGTGTCGTTCAGCAACCTGGTGTTCAGCCCGAACGTGCTCGTCGGTGTCGCCATCGGTGCGGCCGTCGTCTTCATGTTCTCGGGCCTCGCGGTCAACGCCGTGACGCGCGCCGCCGGTGCCATCGTGTTCGAGGTGCGCCGTCAGTTCCGCGACAACCCCGGCATCATGGACTACTCGGTGAAGCCGGAGTACGGCAAGGTCGTCGACATCTGCACCAAGGACTCGCTGCGCGAGCTCGCGACTCCGGGGCTGATGGCCGTGCTCGCCCCGATCGCCGTCGGCTTCGGCCTCGGCGTCGGCCCGCTGGCCGGTTACCTCGCCGGCGCGATCGCGACCGGCACGCTGATGGCGGTGTTCCTGGCCAACTCCGGTGGTGCCTGGGACAACGCGAAGAAGCTGGTCGAGGACGGCAACCACGGTGGCAAGGGCTCCGACGCCCACGCCGCCACGGTCATCGGCGACACCGTCGGCGACCCGTTCAAGGACACCGCCGGTCCGGCCATCAACCCGCTGATCAAGGTCATGAACCTGGTCTCGGTGCTGATCGCGCCCGCCATCGTCACCTTCTCCATCGGTGACCAGGCGTCCGACCCGATCCGCATCGCGATCGCCGTGGTCGCGGCACTGATCATCGTGGGTGCGGTGGTCGTGTCCAAGCGTCGCGGCACCGCGATCGCGGACGCGCCCGCGGAGACCGTGAGCAACGGCGCCGCGTAGGTTCACCGCCTCCGGTCGGGGTACGTTCGGGTTTCCCCCCGACGTACCCCGACCTAGGAGTTACGACATGAGGCTCAGCCTCGTCGCCACTGCCGTTGTCGCCGCCGCCTGTGCGCTGGCCGGGTGCACCAATGGCGGCAACTCCGGCACTTCATCGACGCCCACCAGCGGCGCGGCCAGCCCCGAGGCCGTCGCCTACATGGACAAGGTGTGCGGCGCCGCCTCCGAGTTCGCCAAGATCGAGAAGACGGCCCCCAAGATCGACGCCGACTCGGCCAAGCTCAAGGCCGAGATGGCCGCCTACATGGGCCAGCTCGCCGACGCCTTCACGAAGTCCGCGGAAGGCCTCAAGAACGTCGGCCCGTCCCCCGTCGCGGGTGGTGAGGAGGCCGTCAACAAGATGGCCGAGACCTTCACCTCGCTCGGTGCCGTCTTCAGCGACGCCAAGACGAAGGTCGAGCAGGCCGACGCGAACAACGCCACCGGAGGCATCCAGGCCGCCGGAGAGGCCATCGCGAAGCTCTCCGAGCTCGCCGACCCGCTGCGCGACCTCAAGGCCAACCCGGAGCTGCAGAAGGCCACGCAGACGGCACCCAAGTGCCAGGAGATGCAGCGACTCAACGTCACGCCAACGAGCTGAACGGGCCCGGCAGGGGTAGCTTCCGCGCCATGCGTCGCACAGTCATCGCGCTCCTGGCGGGCCTGCTCGCGGTCACCGCGTGCAGCACCGGAGGAGGAGGCTCAGCCACGTCCCCGACCCCGACCCAGACCACTGACGCCGATGTCGTGGCGTGGATGGACAAGGTCTGCGGTGCCGTCGGCGGCACCGTCAAGGCCATGTCGGACGAGCCCAACATCGACATGACCGATCCCGCCAAACTCAAGACGGGCCTCTCCGAGTGGCTCGGCACCAAGGTCACCGCCGTCGACAAGTCGATCGCGGACCTCAAGGCGCTGGAGAACGGTCCGCACCCCAGGTCGAAGGAGCTGGTCAGCACCGCCGAGCAGGGCATGGGCCAGATCAGGACACTGCTCGGCGACACCAGGACGAAGGTGGACTCCGCCACCGACCCGACCCAGGTCATCACCGCCTTCACCGAGATGGTCACCAAGGCCGCCGCGCTGGAGGGGGCCGGAGCCGACGTGCAGAAGAAGTTCACCGAGACGGGACTCGCGGACGCCGCTCAGAAGGCCCCCAACTGCAAGGGCCTGGCGATCACCCCCACGTCTCCGCCGACTTCCTGACGAACCGGGAATCCCGCCGGACCGGATCGCCCGGACGTGTACCGTTCGGCGATCCGGTTCGCCATTTCTGGGGGATTTCCACCATGAACGCACGTTTGAGATTCGTTGTCGCCTGCACCGGTGCCGCCCTCGCGCTGGCAGGGTGCTCCAACAGCGCCGCACCGTCCACGCAGAAGAGCACCGCACCCACCACCACGTCCGTCACCCCGCCCGCGGCCGACCCGGTCAAGTGGGCCGGCGCGTTCTGCAGCGGCACCACGCCGGTGCTGACCGGCGCGGTCGAGCTGATCACCCTCGCCGCGGCGAACAGCCAGAACCCGCCCGCGCTCAAGGAGGGCATGCTCAAGATCCTCGACAGCGGCTCGACGGCGCTCGCCGACGCCGAGAAGAAGCTCAAGGACGTCGGCGCGCCCGGCCCCGAGGCCCAGGCGCTGCACGACGAGCTGATCAAGATGTTCGGTGACGGTGCCAAGGAGTACAAGTCGGTCGCCGAGCAGGTCAAGAAGATCGACGCCAACGCGCCCGACTTCCTGGGCCAGGTCGAGAAGATCGGCGGCGAGTCCGCCGACCCGTCGAAGTTCTCCGAGCAGATCAAGAAGCTCGACTCCGACCCGAAGTACAAGGACGCCATCGCGAAGGCGCCCGAGTGCACGGAGATGCGCACCAAGCTCGGCAAGCTGATCGGCCAGTGACGAACCTCCGCTGATCGCGGCCGTGCTGGTCACGGCCGCGATCTCCGCGTGCACGCAGCAGGCGTCGGCACCCGCGCCTGCCACCACCACGACGAGGCGTTCCGCGCGAACGAGGTGTGCGTGAACTGGCAGGCACTGGCCGGAGGAAAATAGGCCCGATGAAGAAGCGTCTGCTCGCTGCCGTGCTGGCCAGCGCCGTCGTGCTGACCGCGTGCGGTTCCGACGAGGACAAGCCGCTGACCGACGCCCAGGGACAGTGGGTGGACGCCTTCTGCGGTGGCTTGCTGCCCGGCATGAAGGCGGGCCAGGAGTTGCAGAAGCAGGACGCCGCCAACCCCGCCGCGGTCAAGACGGCCTACCTCAAGCTGGTCACGGCCAACGCCACCGCGCTCGCCGACGCCGAGAAGAAGCTCAAGGAGCTCGGACCACCGTCGGACGAACTCGAGGACGTGCACGAACGGCTGACGAAGTACCTCGGCGAGTCGGCCAGGTCCTACAGCGCCGCGAAGGCGCCGGTCGAGAAGCTCGAAGCCAACGCCGCGTTCTGGGAGAGCGCGGAGAAGACGCTCACCGACACTTCGCAGGTCAGCAGCCCGGAAGAGCTCCGGGCGACCTTCGACGCGCTGGAGAAGTCACCCAAGTACGCGGCGGCGATGGGCAAGTCCGCACCCTGCGCGGAACTGAAGTCCGGGCAGTAACTCGACCAGCGTATTCACACACGTCCCACTGGTCACAGTCGAACGTCTGTTCTACCCTGTGGGCCGTGGTTGGGCAGCTGTCCTTCTTCTCGGCCGAGGCGCGCACGCCGGCCAAGGCGGACCTCGCCGGCTTCCTCTGCGGGCCGGGGCAGGCCGTCAGCTTCGCGCGCGGCACGGCGGCCCGCGTGTACGTCGAGCTGCGTGACGAATGGCGCCACCAGCCCCTCAAGCAGGCCTGCGCCGAGCGCGGGGTCACGTCCGAGCTCTGCGTGAACGAAGAGGGCACGCACTTCGTCCGCACGCCGTTCCGCACCGATCTCACCCCTCTGGCCGCCCGCTGGCTGGACGGATCTGTCAAAAAGGTCCCGGCGGACTTCGAGCTGAACGGCGCAGTGCTGCGGGTCTGGGCGCTGGCCGCGGGCAGCTGGATGGAGTCGGCGTACCTGCTCGGTTTGGACCCCAACGCACCGCAGACACACCTGCCGTTGCAAAATGCCCTGCTCGCATCCGGACTTCCGTGCACCCTGGTAGGGGCTCCGGCGTTGCGGGTAACCGGCCGACGAAGGCTGGCACGGCTCGCTGAGCTGGTCGGAAGCCCTCCGCACGGGGTGGCGTGCAGCACCTGGCCGGCGGCCTGAGCGGGCGGTCCGGCATGGTTGTGTCACGCTGTCTCGTCGTACAGGCGTCGCGGATGGTGTGCTTTTCGGCCGACGCTGGGCAACACTGGCGGGCCTGGGAACCGGGTTTGGAAGAGAGCGGGACGGCGAGTGGCTGGATCGACACGGACGAGAAAGAGCAGCGGAGGAGCGGGTAGCACCCGACGACTGGTGATCGTCGAGTCGCCCACGAAGGCGCGCAAGATCGCCTCCTACCTCGGCAGCAACTTCGTCGTGGAGTCCTCCAGGGGACACATCCGGGACCTGCCGCGCGGTGCCGCCGACGTTCCCGCGAAGTTCAAGGGCCAGGCCTGGGCCAGGCTCGGCGTGGACGTCGACCACGACTTCGAACCTCTGTACGTGGTCTCCGCGGACAAGAAGTCGCTGGTCACTGAGCTCAAGGAAGCGTTGAAGGACGTCGACGAGCTCTACCTCGCGACAGACGGTGACCGCGAGGGCGAGGCCATCGCGTGGCACCTGCTGGAGACCCTCAAGCCGAAGGTCCCGGTTCGCCGGATGGTGTTCCACGAGATCACCGAGTCCGCGATCCAGGCGGCCGCCGCGAACCCGCGCGACCTCGACCAGGACCTGGTCGACGCCCAGGAGACCCGGCGCATCCTCGACCGCCTCTACGGCTACGAGGTCAGCCCCGTGCTGTGGAAGAAGGTCATGCCGAAGCTCTCGGCGGGCCGCGTGCAGTCCGTGGCAACGCGTCTGGTCGTGGAGCGCGAACGCGAACGCATGAAGTTCGTGAGCGCGAGCTACTGGGACATCTCCGCGCAGATGGACGCCGGTGCGCAGGCCACGCCGCGTCAGTTCGGCGCGCGTCTCGTGGCCGTCGACGGCACGCGTCTCGCCACGGGCCGTGACTTCGGTTCGGACGGCAAGCTCACCGGCAAGGCCGACGTCGTCGTGCTGGACGAGCAGCAGGCCAGGGCCATCGCGAACGGGTTGCAGAACGCGCCGGTCAAGGTCGCGTCCGTCGAGGAGAAGCCGTACAGCCGCAAGCCGTACGCGCCGTTCATGACCTCGACGCTGCAGCAGGAGGCGGGCCGCAAGCTGCGGTTCTCCGCCGACCGCACGATGCGCACGGCGCAGAAGCTGTACGAGAACGGCTACATCACCTACATGCGTACCGACAGCACGACGCTGTCGGAGACCGCGATCAACGCCGCCCGCACGCAGGCCACGGACCTCTACGGCGCGCAGTACGTCGCGAAGGAGCCGCGCCAGTACACGCGCAAGGTCAAGAACGCGCAGGAGGCCCACGAGGCGATCAGGCCGGCGGGAGAGGTCTTCCGCACGCCCGGCCAGGTGGCCGCCGAGCTCGACGCGGACGAGTTCAAGCTCTACGAGATGATCTGGCAGCGCACGATCGCCTCCCAGATGGCCGACGCGCGGGGCAACACGACCAGCGTGCGCATCGTGGGTCGCGCGGGCACCGGCCAGGAGGTCACGTTCGCCGCGTCCGGCCGCACGATCACGTTCGCCGGCTTCCTCAAGGCCTACGTCGAGACCGTCGACGCCGAGGCCGGTGGCGAGTCGGACGACGCGGAGTCGCGCCTGCCGCAGCTGGTCAAGGACCAGGACCTGACGATCGCGGAGCTGTCCGCGGACGGGCACACCACCTCGCCGCCCTCGCGCTACACCGAGCCGTCGCTGATCAAGACGATGGAGGAGCTCGGCATCGGCCGTCCCTCCACCTATTCGTCGATCATCAGCACCATCCAGGACCGCGGCTACGTGTGGAAGAAGGGCGCCGCGCTGGTCCCGTCGTGGGTGGCGTTCGCCGTGGTCGGCCTGCTCGAGGGCCACTTCGGCCGTCTCGTCGACTACGACTTCACCGCCGCGCTCGAGGACGAGCTGGACGGTATCGCCGCAGGTCGCCAGCAGCGCACCACGTGGCTGTCCGGGTTCTACTTCGGCGGCAGCATCGGCCCGGACGGCTCGATCGGCCGCTCCGGCGGGCTGAAGAAGCTGGTCGGAACCGGTGTCGAGGACATCGACCCGCGCGAGGTCAACTCGATCCCGCTGTTCAGCGACTCCGAGGGCCGCACGGTCGTCGTGCGCGTCGGCCGGTTCGGGCCGTACCTGGAGCGCGAGGTCGACGGGGCCGCGCAGCGCGCGAACCTGTCGGACGACCTGGCGCCGGACGAGCTGACCGCGGAGATCGCCGAGAAGCTGTTCTCGACGCCGCAGGAAGGTCGCTCGCTGGGCACCGACCCGGTCTCGGGCAACGAGATCGTGGCCAAGGAGGGCCGCTTCGGCCCGTACGTGACCGAGGTGCTGCCCGATCCCGCGGAGAACGGAGCCGCGCCGTCGAAGGCGAAGGCGCCGAAGCCGCGCACCGGCTCGCTGTTCAAGTCGATGTCGCTGGACACGGTCACGCTGGACGACGCGTTGATGCTGCTCTCGCTGCCGCGCGTGGTGGGCAAGGACCCGGAGACGGGCGCCGAGATCACCGCGCAGAACGGCCGCTACGGCCCGTACCTGAAGAAGGGCACGGACTCGCGGTCGCTGACGGACGAGGCGCAGATCTTCACGGTCACGCTGGAAGAGGCCCTGAAGATCTACTCCGAGCCGAAGAAGCGCGGTCGCGCGGCCGCCGCACCGCCGTTGCGCGAGATGGGCAACGACCCGGTGTCCGGCAAGCCGATGGTGATCAAGGAGGGCCGGTTCGGCCCGTACGTCACCGACGGTGAGACCAACGGGTCGCTGCGCAAGACGGACAGCGTCGAGACGATCACCGACGAACGCGCGGCGGAGCTGCTGGCCGAGAAGCGCGCCAAGGGACCGGTCAAGAAGAAGGCTCCCGCGAAGAAGCCCGCGGCGAAGAAGCCCGCCGCGGCCAAGAAGGCTCCGGCGAAGTCCAAGAGCTGAGCCGCGGATGATTTCCGGCTAGGAGGTGGCGGTGCCGACGAACGAGTTCGGTCCGGACGGGACTCAGGCCCCGCCGCCTCCCAGGCTGTTCCCCGACCCGTTGGCGGGACTGGTGACGGCCGACACCTGGGTCACTCCTCAGTGGACTGGTGGGTACTCCACGTCACGTGTGTCGGTGCCTACACCGCCGACGCCGACGGAAGAAATGCGCCAGGCGATCTGGTCGGCGATGGAGCAGGAGCAGCGGCGGCCCCGCGGCCGGCGTCCGCGGACCCAACAGGCCCAGCAGCAACAGGCGCCGCAGCCGTGGGTGCCGGCGGCGCACATGCCTGTGCCGCAACAACAACAGCCCGCCAAGCAGTCCGGCGGGGTGGCCGCGTTCATCGGCTGCCTGGTCGTGATCGGTTTCTTCGTGCTGGTCCTGGTCAACATTCTTGGGGCGATCTTCAGCTAGCCGAGCTGAGAGTCCGGCAACGTCACCCACCTCATCCGGTTACGCTGATCCCACGGGTGGGCCGAGTAGGGGTGACTGAAATTCAGGACGCGGACACAGGAGCGACCGAGGCAGGCCAGACAGGGCAGGCCGAGTCCAGCGTGTCCACGGTCCACCGGCTGCGCTCGGTGCTGGCCATCCGGCCGTTCCGCCGGCTGTGGCTCGTCACCTACCTGTGCAGCGTTGGTGACTGGCTGTCACTGCTCGCGTTGACCGGTCTGGTCTCCGAGATGATGAACAGCTACCAGTGGCAGTCGTTCGCGCTGTCGCTGGTCGTGCTCACCCAGCTGCTGCCGGGCATCCTGTTCGCGCCCATCGGTGGCGTGCTCGCGGACAAGTTCGACCGCCGCAAGGTGATGGTCGTCTGCGACGTCCTGCGCGGCTCGCTGTTCATCTCGATCGCGCTGATCGGGTCGCCGATCTGGCTCTTCGTCGCGAACTTTCTGGTCGGCTGCTGCGCGATGCTGTGGATCCCGGCCAAGGAGTCGGCGGTCCCGAACCTGCTGCGCCGCCCGGACCAGGTGGAGTCGGCGAACCAGCTCGGCCTGGTGATGACCTACGGCATCTCCACGATCAGCGGTTTCGGCCTGTACTCGCTGATCGCGGGCATCCCCGCCTACCTGAACCTGCAGGGCGGGAACCTCGAGTTCAACATCGCGACCATCGCGGTGATCATCAACGGCCTGCTGTACTTCACCTCCGCGATCCTGATCGCGACCCGCCTGCCGGAGCTGTCCGGCCGGGTCGCGGCCAAGAAGAAGGAGGTCGACGCCGACAAGCCGGGCTTCGTCGCGATGTTCCGCGACGGCATCCGGTTCGCCGCCGCGACGCCGCTGGTCCGCGGCCTGGTGATCGGCATGATCGGCGCGTTCGCCGCGGCCGGTGTCGTGATCGCGACGGCGAAGCTCTACGCGCAGTCGTTGCTGGGCGGCGCCTCGACGTTCGGCCTGCTGTTCGTGGCCGTGTTCGTCGGCCTGGCGATCGGCATGGCGACCGCGCCGCGGCTGGCCCGGCGGCTCGCCTACAACCGGCTGTTCGGCGTCACGATCGTGGGTGCCGGCGTCACGCTGGTGATGGTCGCGCTGGCTCCACACCTGTGGATCGCGCTGCTCACGGTGGCGCTGGTCGGCACGTGCGCCGGCGTTGCGTTCCTGACCGGCCTGACGATCGTGGGGTCGCAGGTCGAGGACGAGATGCGCGGCCGCACGGTCGCGCTCATCCAGTCGTTGCTCAAGATCGTGCTGTTCGGTGCTTCCGCCGGTGCGCCGTTGCTGGTCGCGTTGCTGCAGAAGCGCACGGTCAGCGTCTTCGGCCACCCGATGGAGGTCGACGCGACCCGTCCGGTCATGCTCGGTGGCGCGGCGATCGCGATCGTCCTCGGTCTGGTCGCGTACCGGCAGATGGACGACCGCCGCGAGGAGCCGGTGCTGTCGTCGCTGTTCGCGGCGATCCGCGGCCGCCGGGCCACCAAGGGCCTGCTGATCGCGGTCGAGGGCGACACCCGCGAGGACACGTCCGTGCAGGCCCGCCGCCTGGCCGCCGCGTTGCGTGCCGAGGGCGTCGAGGTGCTGCTGGCCGCCGACCCCGAGCACGACGAACGCCGCCTGCGCACGATGCTGTCCTCCGTCGAATTGGCCGGCGTGCGTGCACAGGCTCTCGTAGCCGCCGCCGTCCGCGCCGATGTCGTCGAACGGCAGGTGCGCCCCGCTCTGGACGAGGGTTCCGTCGTCGTGATGGAGCGCTACGTCGACTCGCCGCTGGCGCACTTCACCGCGACCAGTTCGCTGGAACACCAGGAACTCGAAGGGCTGGTCGACTGGGCCACCGGCCGGTTGCGGCCCGACCTGACGATCCTGCTGGACCGCCCGGTCGCCGACGGCAAGGCGATCGGCCTGGAACACCACTGGCGCGTCCAGCGGCTGCTGAGCGAGATGGCCGCCGCCGACCCGGACCGCTACGTCGTGGTCGAGGCCGACGGTGACGCCGACGTCGTGGCCGACCGAGTCCGCTCCGCCATCCTGCCGCTGCTCGCGACCCGCAGGCGCGCGGTCCCCCAAGCCGCGGTCTGACCGTTCGCTGGAAGACTGCTACCCATGAGCGTGTGGGACGAGGTCGTCGGCCAGCCTGACGCGGTGGCCACGCTGTCGGCGGCCGCGGAGGCGGCGGCCATGATCGTTGCGGGCGGCACTCCCGCGCCCGGCGTGATGACCCACGCCTGGCTCTTCACCGGCCCGCCCGGCTCCGGCCGTTCGTCCACCGCGCGTGCGTTCGCCGGGGCTTTGCAGTGCGTGGTGACGGACGACCGTCCCGGCTGCGGCGAGTGCACCGGATGCCGGACGTCGTTGCACGGCACCCACGCCGACGTGCGGGTCGTGGCGCCCGAGGGGTTGTCGATCTCGGTCGCCGAGATGCGGTCGCTGGTCCAGATCTCCGCTCGCCGGCCTACCTCGGGGCGGTGGCAGGTGGTGATCATCGAGGACGCCGACCGGTTGACCGAGGGCGCAGCCAACGCTCTGCTGAAGGCTGTCGAGGAGCCGCCGGAGCGGACGGTGTTCCTGCTGTGCGCGCCTTCTGACCACCCGGACGACGTGTCGGTGACCATCCGTTCGCGCTGCCGGCTCGTGTCGCTGGGCTCGCCCCGGCCCGCTGCGATCGCGTCGGCCCTGGAGACGGTCGACGGGATCGCGCCGGAGATGGCCCAGTGGGCGGCTTCCGTCTGCGGCGGGCACGTCGGGCGGGCGCGGCGGTTGGCCGTGGACGAGCAGGTTCGTGGACGTCGTGAGGCCGTGCTGCGGATTCCGTTGGCGTTGCGGAAGCCCGCTGACGTCTTCACGTGTGCCGATGAGCTGATCAAGGCCGCGGAAGAGGACGCCTCCACGGCCAACGAGGCTCGCAACGAGGCTGAGCGGGAGGCCCTGGAAACCGCGATGGGGGCAGGGGGCACCGGCAAGGGGACTGCCGCCGCCACCCGTGGGGCCAAGGGGGCTTTGAAGGATCTGGAGAAGCGGCAGAAGTCCCGGGCCACCCGGACTCAGCGCGACTCGCTCGACACGGCTTTGGTGGACCTCGCCGGGTTCTACCGGGATGCACTGGTCGTGCACACGGGGTCCGAGGCCGCGTTGATGCATCCGGATCGGGCTTCGGACTCGCGGACCGCGGCTGCCCAGTGGTCGCGGGAGTCGATCCTGCGGCGGTTGGAGGCGGTGCTGGCCTGCCGGGAGGCGATCGAGGTCAACGTGAAGCCGCGCATCGCGATCGAGGCGATGGTCACGACGCTCCATCGGGGCTGAGCCACGCGCCGTGCTGATGTGAACGGGTCGTCCTCTACCCTCAGGCGGCATGGCATCGGATGGCCTGGACGACATCGAACTGTTCATTTCGCACGCGTCCGAGGACAAGGAAGGCTTGGTGCGCCCGCTCGCGCATTACTTGCGGCGCGCGAAGGTCAGGGTGTGGTACGACGAGTTCGAGCTGACCGCAGGTGACAGTCTTTCGCGCTCCATCGACAAGGGGCTCGCGATCGCGCGATACGGCCTGGTGGTCATCAGTCCGCACTTCGTCGTCAAACGCTGGCCCGAGTACGAGTTGCGCGGCCTGACCGCCAAGGAGATGGCCGGTTCGAACAAGGTCATCATTCCGCTGCTGCACGACATGTCGTCTGAGGATCTCCTCGGGTACTCGCCGACGCTGGCCGACAAGATCGCCATCTTCACGGCCGGAAAGTCGGTGCCGGAGGTTGCGGAGTCGATTCTGAAGGTGATCCGCCCCGAGCTGGCGGATCGCCTGTCGATGTTGCGAACGTTGTTGCACGGCAGCGAAGACGACGAACGCGAAGTGGTGCAGGCGAGGTTGGGGGATCTCCGGCCGTTGCGACCTGTGCCCGAACGGCTCCAGGTCGAGGGGCACCTCGTCATCCGGGTGAAGAACGTCGTGAACACCATGGGCGCGGCCGCACCAGGCGTCGTCGGCGATCTGACGACCTTCCTGATCAACCTCCACCAGGACTTCGATCCGGAACCGGAGCTGCGGATCTGGGAAGTCATGCAGTCGGTGTACCTGGAGACCTGTGCGCATTTCGAACTGGATGCCCGCGAAAAAGAGACACTGGTCAGGTTCTTGTTGGCGTGTTCACTCGGCTCGACTCCCTGGATGGAAAGTGAAGCGGAGAACCTTCCCGACGCTGCGGCGAGTCATGCCACGAGATGTTGGGATCGGTACCTGCGCATCGCGTCGACCGAGAACATCGTGTTGACACCCTGAGGCGAGTTCGCTGAGCCGCCGGTCAGACCCAGCCGAGTGCCGCTGACACCTCGTCCGCCGCCCGCAGCACCCGCGGCCCGAGCGCGATCATCTCGGGCAGCGAGTGTTCCAGCGCGAGCGCCGACGCCGACAGCCCGCCGATCACCGTTCCCGCGTGGTCCCGGATCGCGGCGCCCACGCAGCGCACGCCGACCTCGTTCTCCTCGTCGTCCAGCGCGAACCGCGACCGCCGAACCCGTGCCAGCTGTGACTTCAGCCGTGAGGACGAGGTGATCGTGCGCGGCGTGCGGCCCGGCAGGCCCACCCGCGTGATGTACGCGTCCAGTTCGGACGGGGAGAACGAGGCCAGCACGGCCTTGCCGATGGCGGTGCCGTGGGCCGGCAGCGACATGCCCAGGCGAGACGCCATGCGGTACGGCTTGTTGGCCTCGATCTTGTCCACGTAGACCAGTTCGTCGCCGAACAGCACGGCCAGGTGCACGGTGCACCCCGTGGATTCCTGCAGCGAGCGCAGGAACGGCCGTGCTCGCTCCACTGTGTCCAGAGGACGCAGCACCTTGCCGGCCAGGGCCAGTACCCGCGGGCCGGTCAGGTAGCCGTCCGAGCCCAAGGTGGCGAAGCCGCGGTCCACCATCGCCTGGAGCAGACGGTGGACCGTGGACTTCGGCAGGCCGGTGACGCGCGCGATGTCGGTGATGCGCGTGTGGTCGGCCAGGGCCTCCAGCACGGCGAGCGTTTTTTCGACGGCGGTATCGGTCATCTCGCCAGCCAGCCTCCATCGACCACCAGTACGTGTCCGGTCACATAATCGGACGCGCTGGACGAAAGGAACACCGCCGGGCCCACCAGATCCTCCGGGGTGCCCCAGCGGCCGGCCGGGATGCGGCCCCGGATGGCTGGTTCGCGGTCGGGGTCGGCGCGGAGCGGGGCCGTGTTGTTCGTTTCGACGTACCCCGGTGCGATGGCGTTGACCTGCACGTTCGATGCGGCCCACTCGTTGGCCAACAGCTTCGTCATGCCGACGAGCGCGTGCTTCGAGGCGGTGTAGGCCGAGACGAGGATTCCGCCCTGAAAGGACAGCAGCGACGCGATGTTGACGACCTTGCCGCCGCCGTTCGCGATCATCTGAGCTCCGCAGAGCTTCGAGATCTCGAACGCCGAGTCGAGGTTCACGGCCATCACCCGCTGCCAGTCCGCCAGCGAGACGTCCACGGCGGCGCCTCGGTGGATCGTGCCGGCGTTGTTGACGAGCACGTCCACGCGGTGTTCGGCGAGGACCGGTGCCAGCGCGGGTTCGATCGAGGCCGGGTCGGCGAGGTCGACGGAGACCGTGGCCAGAGCCGGAGCGACGTCGGCCAGGTCGCCGCGGCCCACCAGGATCAGCTGGGCACCCGCGTCGTGCAGGCCGCGGGCGATGGCTCGGCCGATGCCCGTGCGAGCGCCGGTCACCACGGCCGTCTTGCCTTCGAGGGAGAAGCTCACCGCAGCTCCGTCACGGCGACCGGGTCCGTGTCGTCGTAGGCCTGGTTCTCGCCGCCCATGGCCCAGACGAACGAGTACGAGTGCGTACCCGCTCCACTGTGGACGAACCACGACGGGGAGATCACGGCTTCTTCGTTGCGCATCAGCGGTGTGCCCGGTGACGGAGTCGCGCCACCGATGACGATGCGGTCTCCGTGCGAGTGCCTGATTTGCATCTGGGATGCCTTCCGATCGGGGCGACGGAGTGACACGATGTGCGCCGACCAACATGGAACTACGTTCCGTGGACTGGAACAAGCCTCCCGTCTCCACGCCGCCGGAGACGTGTTCAGGCTTATGAAAGGCGGCCTTTGGTGTACAAGCAGAACCCGGACCTCATGGCGTTCAGCCGCAGAACCCTGCTCGGTGCGGCCGCGGCGACCCCACTGTTGGCCGGAGAAGCGTCGGCTTCTTCCGGACGGCTTTTCCGCGAGTCGCTGGACTTCGCGTTGAAACGGCTGCGCCAGGTCGCGCCGAACGTCACCTCGTTCCCCGAGGAGACGAAGTTCGAGAAGTGGATCTACGTCAGTTCCGGCGGCTGGGTCGGCGGTTTCTGGCCGGGCATGCACTGGCTCGCGTACCTCGACAGCGGCGACGAGCAGTTCAAGACGTGGGCGGTGGAGTCGGCGCTGCGGTTGTCGCCGCGCCGCACCGACACGTCGATCCACGACCTGGGCTTCCTCTTCTACCCGTCGTGGGTGACCGCCTTCCGGCTCACCGGCGACGTCTCGTGGCGGGACGGCGCGGTGCAGGCCGCGTCGTCGTTGATCCAGCGCTACAACGACAAAGGCCGCTTCATCAGGGCGTGGGGAGCGCTCGGCACACCGGCGAACGCCGGCCGAGCGATCATGGACACGATGATGAACCTGGACCTGCTGACGTTCGCGTCGGAGCAGACCGGGGACCCGCGCTTCCTGGACGTGGCGGTCGCGCACGCCCTGACCACGCGCTCGAAGTTCATCCGCCCGGACGGGTCCACGCCGCACGTCTTCGACTTCAACCCGGACACGGGCGAGGACATCGGTCCCAACACGAACCAGGGCTACAGCCCGACGTCGTGCTGGTCGCGCGGACAGGCGTGGGGCATCTACGGTTTCACGACGATGTACCGGCGTACTCGCCGTCCCGAGTTCCTCGACGCAGCACGAAAACTCGCGGACTTCGCACTGGACGCCCTTACCCCCGACCACATTCCGGTGTGGGACTACCGCTCACCGTTGGCGCCCAACGACGTCAAGGACTCGTCGGCGGGCGCCATCATGGCGTGCGGGCTGATCGACCTGTCTCGCGCGTCGGGCCGTGCCTCCTACTACGTGGCTGCGTTGCGCATCCTGGAAGCGTTGTGCCGCACGTGTTTGACGACTCGTTCCGAACGACATGAGGCCATCCTGGCGCGCGGCACCCGCAACCGCCGCATCGAGACCGGCATCGAGGTCTCCCTGCCCTACGGCGACTACTACCTGATGGAGGCGTTGCTCAGGGTTCTGAAACCTCAGCGGATTTCGCGCGCGATCGGCCTCTGACCGGCAGCGCCGCGAAGATCACCACACCCGCGAGCAGCAGTCCCGTGCCGGTCCAGAACAGCGGAATCGACTGGTACGCGGCGTTGGTGTAGGCGAGCGGCGGCGCCTTCTGGGCAGGAGGCGCCGCCGGACCGCCCGGTTGCTCCGGCGGCTGGCTGGTCCCGCAGACCACGCCACCCTGCGGCGCCGCGGCCCGCACGATCTGCTCACCGAGCGAGACCTGCGCGAGCGCCGTCGGCAGGTTCGGCAACTTCAGCTTGTCCGTCGGCAACAGCTGCACGTCGAGCATCCGAGCCGTGGCCCCGAGCTGGAACCCGCTGAACCCGTTGCCGGTGAAGCCGGCCTTCTTCTCGTTGAGGCCGGCGATCTGCAGCTTGACGACGACCAGGTCGAGCAGCAGCGGGATGTCCAACGTCGGATGCGCGGCATCCAGCGTCCCGAGCTCCTTGCCGTTCTGGCTGACCTTGAGCACCGGCGCCGTGTAACTGATCTTCGACGTCTTCTCGTCCCCGGTAGCCGTGGCCGTGAGCGTCGGCGGGCTCACGACATCGATCTTGATACCGCCCGCGATCTCGACGCTGACCGCCCGCATCGTCGAGGTCGACTCGACCGC
Source organism: Lentzea alba (assembly GCF_011067745.1). Lineage (GTDB taxonomy): Bacteria > Actinomycetota > Actinomycetes > Mycobacteriales > Pseudonocardiaceae > Lentzea > Lentzea alba. Next base: position 671,652 of record NZ_JAAMPJ010000002.1, on the reverse strand, counting down.
CTTGTTCTTGCTGCCCGGCAGGTCGACGAGCTTCACGTTCGAGCTCGCCTCGAACGCGTCCGGAACGCTGATGAGGCTTTTGGACGGCAACGGCACCTCAGCCGGCAACGCGCTCAGCACCTCAAGCCCGGCCAACGAGGTCCTGGCGGTGGCCAGCGGACTGACGCACGGCCCCAGCTTCTCGTCCCACCGCGCATGCACGCTGCCGTTGAGCACCTTGAGCTTGCCGAGCGGAGTCTCGGGAATCGGCAGCCCACCATCGGTCGGCTGCGGGTTGTCCGGAATCGCCGTCTGCACGAGCGTCCCCGGCGACTGCGGCGACCGCCCCGCCACCGCGAACCCGAACGGGTTGGCCTGCGTGACAACCCGCTCGGTGCTCAGAAACGCCTCGGTGTTGACCTGAGCACTGGCCAGCCCGAACCCGAACTCGGTGACCGACTGCTTGGGCAACTGCTCACCGAGCCCCGGCAGGATCGTGTTCGTAGGCACCCCCTGCGGCCCGAGCCGGACCATCGCCAGCCCGGTACCGGCATCCCCAACAGCATGCGCAAGCGGTTGCGGCCCGTTCGGCGCCGACGCGGGCGGCTGGTTCGGGTCACGTGGCCCAGGCACCGGCGTGGTGGGAGGCTGCGCGAGCGCGGGTGCCGCCACGAGCGCCGGCGCGGAGACGAGCGCGAGCAGCAACCCGGCCAGCGGCGCGGACAACGAACGGCGCATGAACCCACTCCTCGGCGGTTAGGAGACGGTGACGTCGGTCACGGTCCGTACAACGAAGGCGACCCCCGTGAGTGACGGGTCTTCGGGTCAGCTATAGTTATCGCGTCTCGCCGCCTTAGCTCAGTCGGCCAGAGCGGCTCACTCGTAATGAGCAGGTCATCGGTTCGATTCCGATAGGCGGCTCGGTGAGATAAGACCCAGGTCAGGCTTCCTGACCTGGGTCTTTCTTTTGCCCCAGGTTCGTGACGAGTTGTAGAGCAGCGCTGCTCTGGGCCTCGTGTGTGCCCGAAGTGTGCCCATCGGTCCCGGTGGACCTGCGTGGGACGAGTTTGGCCGCTGCTTCGGCGGCCCGATGAGCGACCTCGGGGAGAACGCTCGTGTAGATGTCCGACGTGATCGTGATGGAGGAGTGGCCGAGCATTTCCTGCACGGTCTTCATGCCCGCACCACCCGCAAGCGTGAGCGTTGCCGCACCGTGCCGCAGGTCGTGCAGTCTGATCGGTGGGAGGCTCGACGTCCGCACGATCTTCTCGAATGCTTCGGACACCTTGCCGGGGTGTAGCAGCGTCCCGTTGGCTTCGGTGAACACGCGGCCCGTGTTGATCCAGGCCTCGCCCCACTCCAACCGCTCGGCTGCCTGCTGCGCCTTGTGCGTCCGCAGGACCTTGACCGTCTCGGCGTCCAGTGCGACGACTCGCGCGCCGCTGGACGTCTTCGGGTCTCCCTCCTCGACGTCCCAGCCGTCGAGGACGAGCTGAGTCGCGACCGTCGCCGTCTTCGCGTCGAGGTCGACGTCTGACCAGCGCAGCCCGCACCCCTCTCCCCGACGCAGGCCCCGGAACGCGATCAGGTGGTACAGCCCGTACAGCCTGTCCTCGTGCACCAGGTCGAGGAACTCGCCCGTCTGTTCTGGAGTCCAGACCATGACCGGTGATGGCTTCTCTCCGGTCCGCTGCCACTGCTCGACGCGCTCGGCGGTCCACACCAGCGCCTTGGGGCGCTTGCCTGGCTCGACCTCGACGTGAGCAGCCGGGTTGAACGTGATGATCTGCTGCGCGATCGCGTCGTTCAGCGCTGCTCGCAGCGTCGCCCGGAGCTTGAGCTGTGCCGCAGGTCCGGTCGTCCTGCGAAACGGCGGCATCTCCCGAAGCTGTGCCCGAAACGCGCGCTGCTCGGCTCGTTTCGTGGCCTGCTTGCGCGCGTCGTCGACTGCCCGGCGTGCCGCGTTGGCCGCGACGATCTCGTCGTTGTTCTCCTCGATCTTCGCGAACATCTCGTTCAGGTGGCTGACCCGAAGCCTCGTCACCGGGATGTGCCCGATGAGCGGCCTGAGGTGCACCCTGATCGCCGACTCGTAGTGCCTGCGACTCGTCTTGCGGATGCGCTTGCCCGGCAACCACTCGTCGAGCCATTCCCCGACCGTCATCTTGCTGACGAGGCTCTGCCCGGTCCTGAGTCGACGCTTCGTCTCGTCGTAGTCCGGGATCGGCTGCTTGTTGTCCGCCGCAACCTGTGCGAGCAGTGCGGCGACTGCCTCACGGCCCTCTTCGTCGTCCTTCTCCGGGATGGCGAGGAGCGCGCGAACCTTGTCGAGATCGGCCTGCGCTGCCTCGGCGGTCGCGTACCCAGAACGGCGGAACAGTCGACGTTCACCGTCCGCTGTAGACGGGAGTTCCTGACGGATTGCGACTGTCCCGTGCCCCTTCTTCCTGGCGTTGGGGCAGAACTTGCCGTACTGCTTGCCCGTCTCGGGATCGCGGCAAGCGCAACGTCGTGTGACGCTTCCTGCTTTCACTGATTGGTGCCCTTCCTATCGAGTTGGTCGAGTTCTTCGTTGGTCGGTGGGGTGATCCCGAGCCTGCGGATCGCGCGACGCACATTGATCAGGTCACGCTCGATGACCTGCGCGCGGTAGAGGTCTTCGCCGTCTGCCTCGATCAATCGCGCTTGGCGCGACTCGGGAGACTGCGCGAGTTCGGCGAACCTGTGCGCGTTGATCGCTCGCTGCTCGGACTCAACCCAAGCCCTGGTCAGCCGTTCGTGGTTGCGCAGGAGATCGAGCTGTTCGTGGTTGTCCTTGGGTTCCTCCTCGTACCACTCGTAGAGACCGGTCGCGGGGTCGTATTCGCCGCCGCCCTTGGGCTTCACCGGCTGACGACCTTCGCCGCTGAACCACCGGATCGCGTACCAGGGGTGTGCCTTCTCGGCGGGGGACCAGGTCACGTCGGTTTCGTTGCGTACCGGGAAGAGCAGCACGACCGGGGGCACCAGGAGCGCCCTCGCGATCACTGCCAACTCATCCACGGTGACGCCGCGCCGACGTCGGCCGTTCTCGTCCAGTCGGCCGGTCTCGATGCTGGTGATGGCCGCGAAGGTCAGCCAGTCCGCGCCGAGTTCCTGGCACCGTTCGGCGAGCTGCTTGCGAGTCCACCCGTGGCGATTGCGGTGCCACTGCATCTCGCGTGCCACCGTGTCGCTCATCTCGTGCACTGCGCCCTCCACGTTCATCTGCTTGCACTCTTCAGGCAAGATCGGTAGCGTCCGATCTTGCCTGACAGGCCAATACTGACACAACCAAAGTGCAATCTGCAACATCGGCATTGCGAACGGAGTTCTTGAGTGACTGCTTCTGGGGGCATGAGTAGGCGTGAGCTTCTGGAGTTGCCGCCGTCTGTCGACCTGGTGACCGCTGGCCGAGCGCTCGGCATCGGCCGCACAAAGGCCTACGAACTGGCACGCGCGGAGGACTTCCCGGCGCGTGTGCTCCGACTCGGCAACACCTACCGCGTCGTGACCGCCGATCTACTGCGCCTGCTCGGCGTGGAGGAGGACAACGCGGCGTGACCTACACGAGCAAGGGCGGCGACTCCCCGGCAGGAGTCACCGCCCAGCACAACAACGCAACTGCTCCCAAGCGTACTTCGACCGTCTACGGCGTACTGGCACTACACATCAGCGACCTGTCCATGTCTCCTGCGATCCCAACGGGGGTGCGCGTGCGGGTCCACCTGGGCCGTGAGCGCTGGTTCGACGCCTCGACCCTGCAACGGCTCGCTCACCTGACATGGCCTGCGCGCTTCGTCGAGGTCGAGGGCGACGACACGAACGCGATTCGTGAGGTCGTGCAGTATCTCGACCGGGCACGAGCACGCCAGGAGGCCGCCGAGGCTGCGCACGTCGAGCACATGGCCCGATGGGGCCTCGGCGGTGTCGCTTGACGCTGACAGCACACCCGCCTGAAGTAGGGAATCCCGTGCCTGACAGGCAGATCCGCCTCACGCCTGCGTCTGGAATCCGGATGCGAGCAGTGCGGTGGACCTGGCAGGACCGGGTGCCAGCGGGCTCGCTCTCGCTGGTGCCAGGTCGTGAGGGCATCGGTAAGAGCCAGTTCGCGTGCTGGCTCGCTGCACAGGTCACCAACGGCACCTTGCCTGGTTCCATGCATGGTCAGCGCCGGCCGGTGATCTACGCGGCCACCGAGGACTCGTGGGCGCACACAGTTGCGCCGCGGCTGTCCGCAGCAGGTGCCGACCTCGATGCGGTGTACCGCGCCGAAGTGATCGCGGATGGCTTGCTCACCGGGCTCACGTTGCCGCGCGACTGCGACGCGCTCGGCGACGAGATCACAGCCCGAGGCGTCGGCCTGCTCGTGCTCGATCCGCTGTTGTCGGCTATCGCCTCGGGGATCGACACGCACCGGGATCGTGAGCTGCGGTTGGCGCTAGAACCGTTGGTGCGCATGGCAGATCGCACCGGATGCGCAGTGGTCGGGCTCGCTCACTTCAACAAGTCGGCGAGCCCGGACCCGCTGAACCTGATCACCGGTAGTCGGGCGTTCTCTGCCGTCGCCCGCGCTGTGCTCGCCGTCGCACGTGACGATGACAGCGAGGACGGCTCGTGCGTGATCAGCCAGGCGAAGAACAACCTCGGGCGTCTCGACCTGCCTTCTCTCGGGTACCGGATCGAGTCCCGCGAGATCGAGACCGACGATGGTCCCGCCGAGGTCGGGCGACTGGTGATGGTCGGCGAGACCGAGCGCAACGTGCGCGACATCCTCGCCGAGTCTGGCGGAGATCCTGAGGCCCGATCGGAACGCGACGAGGCCGCGTCGTGGCTGCGGGAGTACCTGATTCAGCAGGGCGGTAGCGCGAAGGCCTCCGACATCGTCAAGGCCGCCCGCGCCGACGGGATCGCAGAGGCGACGCTCAAGCGTGCTCGCAAGCGCGCGGGCATCGCGACCACCCGGCAGGGCTTTGGGCAGGGCTCGGTGTGGACGCTCGACTTGTAGCCCTCGCCATCCGGATCACCATTCAGACCGTTCAGACCACGTCCCGGAAGCTGATCTGAATGAGCTGAATGGTGATCCGGATGGGATCGTCTCGACCGGCCGGCAGCGGTCCCGCGCGCGCAAGGGGAAGCTGTGTGCAGGGCTACTTGTCCTGCTGCTCACCGAGTGCGCCCTGCTTGGATCGAACCCACTTGGTGGACGCTGCATCCAGAAATCTGACTTCCTTGGGGCCGGACACGCTGTCCTGCGCCGAGACTGTTGGATCAAGCCAGTAGATCCGGAACGACGCTCCCGGCAGCAGAACGCTTCGATCGAGTTCGCAGATCGTTGTCTGATGGCCAATCTTTGCCTTGACGTCATATACCGGGCCATCGCTGCTGTTCGTCACGCACGTGGTGAAAATGATGCCGGTCTTGCGTCCGGAGAGGACGGCCTGCTGTGTGACTGCTGGAAGGTCGTCTGGCTCCCTTTCTAGCTCTGACCATGCCCTCTTGGCCTCTGGGTTCGTTTCAGGGAGCAGGGTGAAGCGTTCGAAGGCTGTCCATGCGTACACCTTGGACGCCTGAGTCTTCTTCCGTTCTGTGTCTCGATCTCTGTCACGCCCGAACTCTCGAAGCAAGAGGAAGAAGGTCGCAACGAACGCTCCTACAGTGCCGACCGCCTCCATGATGTCTGCCCAGTTCGGCCCCATCATGCAACCTCCGGAGTATCAGGCCGTACTACAGTTTCTGGTCCCCTGGGGGATGCCCCGCTGGGGTGATGTTGGCGGCACCAGTACGTCATAGCAACTCGCGGCGTGTACGAAACTCGGAGTTATTTGACCAGCTGCCACTTGCCGCATCGCTGAGTGGTGAAGCTTCCGTCTGTTGGTGCGATCGTCACCGTGATCGACTGAGCGTGTGTGGCGAAGTTGTTGTCGATGATCTCGCCGTCAGGGCGTGTCCGCTCCCAGTAGCAGTCATCAACGCTGAACAGCGTGCGGTACTTACCGGGCTTGATCTTCCCTTTCCCGGTACCGATCTCGTAGGTTCCGCTACCGAAGGGAACGTTGCCTTCGAGAACTTCGTTCAGTGCGCCCTGGTGCTCGGTGCACAGCAGCGGTATGCCGATCTTGAAAATCTCTAGTCTCTTCGCGTCCTCGTTGATCTGCCCCTGGAGGAACTCCGACGCGGTCACGTACTGAGCCGGTGTGGTCATGCTCTTGCACACGTCGAGCACCCATGCGGATGCCGTGCGGTACGTGGTGCCTACGGCCGAGTTGAGTCCTGCTGTCTGTACAGCCTCATCGACCTTCTCCGCTGGAGTGAGTTCTCCAGGCTTGACCCACACGGTCGCAGTCGAGGAGTAGGTGCTGCGGTTGGCCTCGATCGAACTCACGACCCACTTGTTCAGGGACTCGGGGAGCGTCCCAGTAGTCGAAATCTGGAAGAGGTTCGACTTCTTCGTCGCATGCGTCACGTAGACGTAGTAGCCGAGTTTTTGGATCTGGGCGACCGCTGTGTTCGCAGTGACGCCTACGTACTTGGCGGTGTCGATCACTGGTGGAAGCGGTGCAGCGGAGGTCGTCGTGGTCGTTACCGCCGTTGATGATCGGGACGGTTCAGACGAAGGACTTGCAGCGCCGCAGGCGGACAGAGCGGCTACTGCGCCTAGCGCGATGAAGGGCAGCGTGAATCGGCGCATGCGGAACTCTTTTCGCAGTCGCAAGTGGTGTCACATCTGGCTGCCAGGCATGCCCTGTATCGGTGTGAGACCAGCAACGCGTTACTGACCGTGGTCGTCCGCTGAGATCGACTCAGCCGAAGCTCATCAGCCCGGTGTCAGAAGGGCGTTGAGGCGTTGTAGTGCCAGTTGCCCACTCGTGCTGATTTCGATGAGTCCACCATCGTCGGCAGCGCGGATTGTTCGCTGTATCTGGTGCGGCAGGCGGTGGGTCTCAGCGGCAAGGAGCGCGGTGCGCAAGGCGTCTTCTGCGCCGTCTCGCTGTCGGGCTGCAAGCAGAACCTGCCCGGCGGTGACTCGCTCGATGATGTGCCATTGCGGGGCGACTGGTGCTGCATCCGGCATATGCGTCTGCATGATCCGGACCGCGTTGGCGGCTCTGCCAGTTGCGACCAGTCCGCGTAGCTCGATCTCCCGGAAGGTGAACGGGTTGAACAACATGCTTCGGCCGCCACCGTCGTCGAGCCGTTCGCGGTAGCCGTTGATTGCGAGGTCGAACAGGTCTGGGTCGCCGTGCTCGCCTGCGGCACGAGCGAGTAGCGCGAACGCGGCTCCCTGTCCTTCGCGATCCTCGGACACGGCAACAGCTCGGCTAAGTCGAGCGATGGCTGCGCCGACGTGGTCAGCCTTGCGCAGCTCGTTCCCGTGCATCCGCAGCGCGTGAGCGAGGAACGCTCGGTCACCGAGGCGCTCGGCGACCGCCAGCGCCTTGCCCGTCCAGCGGGCAGCGGCCGTCAGCCGTTCCTCAGGCAGCACCGTGCCGAGCGAGACGCCGAGCGCGGCGCGGCCCTGACCGAGCAGGATCATCGTGTCCCGTTCGGCCCGTCCCTCGGCGGCTCGCGCCTCAAGTCGAGCGACCAGCGGCCACAACTCGTTGACCGCATCGACGACCCTGCCGGACTGGCGCGCGATCTCGGCAAGGCGGATGGTCGAGTCACCGAACTGGATCATCGCGGCGAAGTCGGCATCGTCGTTGTCGGTAACACCGAGCGCGTGCATCGGCAGCCCGAGCGTCCGCGCGATGTGCCGCCGAGTGGCCACGTCGCTGATGTTCCGGCGACCGGTCTCGATCATCGACACGTAGGTCTTGTCGTAACCGAGCAGCGCGGCGAGCCGTTCCTGACTCAGCTTGTTCAATCTGCGGTACACGCGCAGGATCGTTGCCAGATTACGACTTCTGAGTGCGGCCGTCGCTTCAGGTGCCGACCACAACCACACCGCGGGCATGAGCTGACGAGCGGGAACAACCGGTGCGACGTGGCGCGCGCTTGCGTGACAGGTTGGGCAGATCGGTTCGACGGCGAGCCGACTCAACCCGGCTCCGCACGCATCGCACCGCCTGCTCGTCATGGCTTACCTGACCGCGTCCGCGCGCAAGCGTTCGAACCACGTCGCGATCGAGCGCTTGTAGCCGTCGGGCATGTTCAAGCCGGGTACCTCGTCCTCGGCGAACAGCCCGATTTCCTTGTGCTCGTGGGAAAGCACGGGCTCGCTGGTGCCGTCCGGATGGCAGCCGTAGGTCACGATGAACACGTTCTTCTTGGCAACGTTGATGTAGTACATCCACGTGTCGAGGATCGGCCCGGTCGTCACCTTCCACTGCGTCTCTTCGGTGATCTCGCGCGCAACGCACTCCTCAGGGGTCTCACCGGGTTCGATCCGGCCGCCCGGCAGCTCCCACTCCTCGCGCTCGTTCTTCAGCAGCAACACCTTGCCGTCGCGGACCACCACGCCCTTGATCGAGACGGGGTAGGCAAGCTGGCTCATCGAGGTGTCCTCCGTGATTCGCGGGCAGGCTGCTCAACGGCAAAGTAGCACCGGAACCCACCATGCCGAGGCGACGCGGTGTTGACAACCTGTCACTGGACGTGGTGGACAGAACAGCGTTCTGCTGATCCCGTAGACGAGTCGTTTCGGGAGGTAGACGCCATGATCGAGCCGTATCGCGTCAACGCGGACTCCGCCAACCTGGTCGAGCTGATCGCCGAGCAGGGACTCGCTGTAGTCGACGGTCTCGACGGCCCCCAGGACCTGCTCAGGCTCGCGCAGTCGATCGCCATCGTCGTGCCGCACCGGGACAGCGGACCTGATGGCGTCACCACGATCGCTGACCTTGGTGAGTCGATCGTGCGCAGCGGATTCGCAGGCTTCAGCGCTTGTGCGCTTAACCCGCACACCGATCGCTCAGGCGTTCCGCATCCGCCTGCGCTGCTGATGATGAGCTGCTCGCAGGCTGCGACGGCCGGCGGCGAGTGCGTGCTCATCGACGGCCAGGCCGTGTACGACGATCTCGCCGAGTCGGAGCCTGAAGCGCTCACCGCCTTGAGTACTCCACGCTCCGTCTTGTTCGGCGGCGCGGCCGGGTACCTCAGCTCGATCTTCAGCGACAACGGCGGCGGCCGGATCGCTGTCAGACTTCGGCTCGACGAGCTTGCTCAGTTCGCGCCCGAGGTCGACCGCTGGATTCCAGTGCTGCGCGCGGCGATCGACCGTCACGCGTTCGAGTTCAGGCTTACTGCCGGGCAGGGCTACGTCCTGGACAACCACCGCTGGTTGCACGGTCGACGAGCGTTCACCGGGCAGCGTGTCGTCCACCGCGTGAACGGCGATCCGCTGCCCGAACTCGTTGTCGGGACTGGCGTTCGCGTCCGGGCGTCGAGCGATGCGGCATGAGCGACGCGGCAGCGATCCGCGCGTTTCCTGGACTCGCCGCGCTCATCGCGATCAGGGACGCGGGCTGGACGTTCGTGCATCGAGACGCGGTAGCGGGTGTGCCGACACAGGTCGACGGCTACAGAGCCTGGCCAGGCGGATGGATTGACGCTGTCCGCGTTCGCGATGAAGACGACGCGATGGCACTGCGCACGGACGGGGATGAGCCGCCCGGCATCGTGTGGGAGCGCACGGGCTCGCTCGCGCATCTGGTCGAGGACCTGCTGAGCCTGCCTGCCCCTGGAGATCGGCTCGCACCTCGGCTCGTGAAGGCGACCGGGCCAAGACTGTGGACGCCGTAGTCAGACCCGCAGTCGGGGCTTTCCGGCCGTTGCTGCACGCGGTCGCGACGCAAGAGCGGTCGATCTGCTTCCGGGGAATCGACCTTTGGTTCGCTGTCTGTGGAGCAGCATCCGTGCTGGTCAGCAGGGATGAAGTGGGGGCTCGCAAAGTGTGCCCATTGTGTGCCCGAACGCTCCGAAACGAGCTGATCGACAACGGCACCGAACGGCAGCCGCACCGGTCTGACCAGGATCAATCAGACCGGTGCGGTACTACCCGTCAGCACTCAACACGAACACCAGGGAACTCGTAATGAGCAGGTCATCGGTTCGATTCCGATAGGCGGCTCGGTGAGATGACCGGCGGGTCCTCCTCGGAGGGCCCGCCGGTTTCTGTTTCGGCCTCGTAACGTTGTGATCCGGGTCACGACGTACTGGTTGTGCTGCGGATGCGAGGCCTCACCTCCCCGGAACGCAAGCTCGTCCTGGCGGCTGGGCGTGGACAACGTCTCCGGTGTTGTGGACCTCAGAGCATTCGTGCTGAGGTCATTCGCGATCTTCTGCTTGGCCGTCATGGGGCTGTGGGTCCGAGGGGTGTGCAACTGGCCGGTGCGCGGATCGAAGGTGCGCTGGACTTGGAGGGCGTGCTCAGCACTGCTGGCCTGAATTTGACCAACTGCCGGATGTCGGATCCGGTGGTTTTGCGAGACGCACAGTTCCCCTGGCTTGAGCTTGAAGGCTGTCACGTGCCTGGAGTGTCAGCAGACAAGCTTCGGGTGGCGGGGAGCCTGTTCTTGCGAAAGGGCTTCACTGCCGTCAGTGTGGACGGCAGAGCGGTCAGGCTGCCTGGTGCTCGCATCGACGGAAATTTCGAATGCGATGGAGCGACGCTGTCCGGCGCGAATGGGTCCGCGCTGCACGCCGAGGACATTCGGATTGAAGGAAATCTCTTTCTGCGCGATGGATTTTCCGCAACGGCCGATTCATGCCAAGGTGCTGTGGTGCTGAACGGAGCCTTTGTCGGCGGTCTTGTCACCTTTGCTGATTCGACGTTGAAGAACTTGTCTGGCCCTGCGCTCAGTGCGCGTGGGATCAGAGTCGGCGGAGAACTGGTGTTAGGTTGTAGCTCCTCTTTTCAGGGGCGAAGCCGCCATGTCATCGTTGATCTGTTCGGTGCGAACCTAGGGGCCGTTCGCTGGAGCCCGTTCGAGATGAAGAACTCTGAAGTTGGCGGCGCGCTGGTTAGCATGGAGCACGTTTCAGCAGGCTGGGTAGGTATCAGTGGCGATGTCCTGTGTGATGCTGACATCAGCAGAGACTGTGCTGCTGGAGATTTGACGATCAGTGGGCTCACCTACCGATCTCTGGCGGTAGCGGGCGCTGACTGGCGGAAGTGGCTGCATTGGATCCGTTCGCACACTCGTGGTTACACGGCCCAGTCCTATTGGCAGTTGGCCGGTGTCGAGCGCGCCGCCGGCAACGATGTGGCAGTTCGGCGCATTTTGATCGCCCAGCAGGATGATCTGAGGATTCGAGGAGAGTTCGACAGTCTGTGGTCGAGGTTGAGGCACCGTCTTTGGGGGCTTCTGGCGGGCTATGGCTACCGCATTGGCCGAACAGTTGTCACGACACTGGTGGTCCTCGTGGTGGCGGGACTTCTGGGACTTTGGGCTGGACACACTCCGATCCGAGACGGTCGGTATGCCGCAGGCCACACAAGTCGTTCCGAACAGCCGTTCACACCATGCTCGACGTTTGAACAGATCGGCCTTGGAATCGACCGAGGACTTCCCCTCGCGGTGACCGGCGTGCGCGAAAGGTGTGACCTCGACACGATCAGTCGTCGTGGTCAGGCCTTCGCGATGGCGATTTGGCTGCTGCAGGTAGCCGTGTGGATTCTCGCAACGCTCGTTGTCGTGGGCTACTCCAGCCTGATTCGCCGAACTGACTGAATCATGTCGCAGGCGGTGTGTCACAGGTGGTGAGTGCCTGCTCCAGCGCCGACCGTTCCGCCGGAGCCACGCTCAACCCGTAAGCCGCCTTCACCGTCACGTAGATCCGCCCGTACGAACACGCGTATCCCGCGTTGGGCGGCATCCACTCGTCCGGCGTCTTGTCGCTCTTCGACTGGTTGACCTTCCCCGAGACCGCCACGAGGTTGCGCAGGTCGTTGGCCGCCGCCACCCGCCGCTCCTGGGGCCACGTGGCCGCGCCGCTGCGCCACATCTCGGCCAGCGGCACCACGTGGTCGATCTGGATCTTCGACACGCTGTTGATCTGTGAGGCCGTGTAGGGGTCGTCGAGTGTGCCGGACTGGACGCTGCAACGGCCTGGTTTGCGTTCCACGGCCGTTAGGTCGCGGGCCAGCACTTGGCTGCGTTGGTCGCAGCCGTCGCCGTCGGTGTCGAACCAGGGTTGGCCGAACACGCAGGCTTTGTCGCTGTCGCAGTCGCGCACGTAGCCGTCCAGGCGGCCCGGTGCGCTCAACGGCAGGGCTGCGAGAGAGGTGCGTGCCGTTGCGGCGTCGAGGGTTCCGGCAGGCACGCGATCCACTTGAGGACCGCCCGAAGAGGCCAAGGGGAACGCGGAACAGCCGGTCAGCAGGACGATCAGCAGCAACCAGCGCATGGGAAGGGCTTACCCGGGAAACTGGGTGGTGATGGCCGCTCAACGGCGTAACTCTGGGGGACGGATGTCCGAAGTCAACGCGCTCGCCGATCGCCTCTTCGACACGATTCTCGACCGCTTTCCGGTCGATGCCAGCCTGATGGGCTTCGACCTCGATCACGAAAGTCTCGTCGACCACAGCGAGGAGGCCGATCAGCGCTACCAGGTCCGGTTGCGCGAGATTCGCGACGCCGCCGAGCGGCTCGAGCCGCGGAACCTGTCCGAGCGCATCACGCTGGGGATCGTGCTGCACGACGTGCGCACCCAGTCGGACGACATCGAGGGGCTGCAGATCGAGTCCGGCATCAGCGCGAACATCCGCACGGTGGTCCCCGGCACGCTGTCGGTCCTGCCGCGGCTGCCCGTCGACAACCCGGAGCGCCGGGCCGGTTACCTGCAGCGGATGCGAGGGCTCGACGGGTTCTTCGACACGATGATCACGCGGCACAGCAAGGGTTTTGCGAACGGTCGCACGCCGGTGAGGCACCTGGTGGAGCAGGCTGTCGCGTTGATGGACGGTCACCTCGCCAACCTCGGCACGTTCGACGTCGTGGAGGGGGCGAGCGAGATCGTCCGGCCGGCCATCCAGAAGTACCGCGACTTCCTGCGCAACGATGCGCTGCCGTTGGGCCGGGACACCGAACACGGCGGCCTTTGCTGGCTGGACAACGGCGACGCGGTCTACCGAATGGCGATTCGCGCGCACACCACGGAGGATCTCGACCCGGACGAGCTACATGCCACCGGGATCAGGCTGATCGAGGAGCTCAAGAACGAGTTCGCGCAGTACGGCGACGGCGTGTTCGACCGCATTCGCCACGATCCGGCGTTCCGGCACACCAACGCCGAGGAGATGCTCGAGGCCGCGCGGGCGGCTGTTGCGAAGGCCGAAGCCGCGGCGCCGCAGTGGTTTCGCACCGTGCCGGACGCCAGGTGCGTGGTCAGGGCGACGCCGCCGGCGGTGCCCGCGCACGTGCCGCCGCACTACTTCCCCTCCTCGGAGGACGGCAGCCGGCCCGGCACGTACTTCGTCAACACCAAGGAACCGCGGAACCGCCTCAAGATCGAGGACGAGGCCACGGCCTACCACGAGGCCGTGCCGGGGCATCACTTCGAGTACGCCAGGATGGCGGCGTTGAAGGACCTGCCTGTGGTCCGCCGCAAGGCGCCGATCAGCGCGTTCGGTGAGGGCTGGGGGCTCTACTGCGAACGCCTCGCCGACGAGATGGGTCTTTACGGCAGCGACGAGTCCAGGCTCGGCATGCTCACGATGGACGCCATGCGCGCGGGCCGGCTCGTCGTCGACACCGGCTTGCACGCCAAGGGGTGGAGTCGTCAGCAGGCCATCGACTACCTCGCCGAGAACACACCGATGAGCAGGACGCAGATCGGGTCCGAAGTGGACCGTTACCTCGGCGAACCGGGCCAGGCGCTCGCGTACGTGGTGGGGCGCCTGAAGTTCCAGGAACTTCGTGCCAGAGCCGAGGCTGCCGGCAAGGACGTCCGCGACTTCCACGAGGTCGTCCTCGGCCAGGGCAGGCTCACGCTCGCGCTGCTCGAAGAGGTCGTCGACGGTGGCTGGCCGATGCGTGACCTCGCGGAACGCCTGTGGAACCTGATGCTGGACCACCACGCGTTGCGGGCGAACCTGATGGGCCTGCGCGACGACGGCGCGTTGCAGGACCACAGCGAAGAGGCGGACCAGGACTACCTGCGGCGCTACCGGGCCATTGCCGAAGAAGCGGAACGGACGCCGGAAACCGATCCCGTCACGCACGGGCTCGTCCAGCATCTCGCCCAGGTGGAGTGCGACACCATCGAGTCGCGGACGATCGAGTTCGGTGTCAGCGGGTCCGTCCAGGACGCGGTGCCCGAGCTGCTCTACTTCCTGCCCGAGCTGAAGAGCCACCACGCCGTGCCGGGGTTTCTCGCCACGGTCGCCGAACGGCACCGCGCGGGCATCGCCGCGGGCCGGACGCCGGTCAAACACCTCGTGGAGCAGGCGATCGAACTGGTGGAGCGACACGACGCACCAGGGTTGCAGCACTACCTCGACGTGCTGAAGAACGACGTTCTCCCGCATGGCAGGGACACCGAACACGCCGGGTTGTGCTGGCTGCCCGACGGCGAAGAGCTGTACGGCAAGGCGATCCGCACGCACACGACGCTGGAGCTGGACCCGGACGAGCTGCACGCCACCGGACTCCGGCTCGTCGAGAATCTCGAACTGAGTGAGCATCGAGGACTCAAGTACACCAGCGCCGCAGAGATGATCGCGGACGCCGAAGCAGCCGTGCGCAGAGCCGAAGCCATTGCCCCGCAATGGTTCCGGACGATGCCGGACCAGCGGTGCGTGATCGCCGAGACCGGACCGCAAGTGCCCGCGAGCATGCCACCGCACTACGTCCCCGCCGCGCTCGACGGCAGCCGCCCCGGCACGTACTTCATCAACACCAAGGAACCGCACACCCGGCCGCGGAACATCGCGGAAGCCACGGCGTTCCACGAGGCCGTGCCGGGCCATCACTTCGAGAGCGCCAGGCTCATGTTGCTCCAGGACCTCCCGCTGTTGCGCCGCAAGGCCCGCGTCGCCGCCTTCAGCGAGGGCTGGGCGCTCTACTGCGAACGCCTTGCCGACGAGATGGGGCTGTACAGCGACGAAGAGGCGCGACGAGGCATGCTCACGATGGAGGCCAAGCGCGCGGGCCGGCTCGTCGCCGACACCGGCCTGCACGCGAAGGGCTGGAGCCGGCGGCAGGCCGTCGACTACCTGCGAGGAAACACCCCGATGTCGCGCGAGCTCGCCGAAGCCGAGGTCGACCGCTACCTCGCTCAGCCCGGCCAGGCGCTCGCGTACATGGTGGGGCGCCTGAAGTTCGACGAGCTGCGCGCGAAAGCGGAGAAAGCGCTAGGGCCGGCGTTCGACGTCCGCGACTTCCACGAGGTCGTCCTCGGCCACGGCAAGCTCACCCTCGGGCTGCTCGACGACGTGGTCACGGCGTGGATCGCCGAGCGTTGACCGCATCTGGTCGACATCGAGCATGCCCTCCCAGCGCGACACGACGAACGTCGCCACGCAGTTGCCCAGCAGGTTCGTGAAGACGCGCATCGAGTCCATGATCCGGTCGGCACCCAGCAGCAACGCCACCGCCGCGGCCGGGATCGAGCCGACCGCGGCGACCGTGGCGGACAGCGCCAGGAACGCCGAGCCGGGCACGCCCGCCATGCCCTTCGAGGTCAGCACGAGCACCAGCACGATCGTCAGCTGGTCGCCGAGGTCGAGCGGGATGTTCAACGCCTGCGCCAGGAACACGGTCGCCAGCGAGAGGTAGATCGACGCACCGTCCAGGTTGAACGAGTACCCGGTCGGCAGCACCAGCCCGACGGACGTGGGCGCGCAGCCGGCCCGCTGCAGCTTGGCCATCATCCGCGGCAGCACGGCTTCCGAGGACGCCGTGCCGAGCGCCAGCAGGAACTCCTCCTTGGCGTACCGCAGGAACCGCAGGATGTTGACCCGAGCGAACGCCCACGCGATCACACCCAGCAGCGCGCAGAACAGCAAAGCCGCGCCGTAAGAGGCGAGGATCAGCCACATGTACGTGCGCAACGACCCCAGCCCGTACTGCCCGACCAGGAACGCCATCGCGCCGAACGCCCCGAGCGGCGCCAGCTTCATCACGTAGCCCAGCACCGTGAAGAACGCCAGGTTGACCCGCTCCAGAAGGTCCACCACGGGTGTCGCGCGCTCGCCGAGCTGGGCCAGCGCACAGCCGAACAACACGGCGAACAGCAGCACCTGGAGCAGCGCGTTGCGGGCCAACGCGTCCACGATGCTCGAAGGGATGAGGTCGAGCAGGAACTGGACGACGCCGGGGAGGTGACCGCCCTGCGTCTTCGCCTCGACGGCGGAGGCGTCCAGGGTGGACGGATCGACGTTCATGCCCGCACCAGGCCGCACGACGTTGCCGACCAGCAGTCCGAACGCGAGCGCGGCCGTCGAGACCACCTCGAAGTAGATCAGGGCCTTCACGCCGATCCGGCCGACCGAGCGGAGGTCGCCGACCTTGGCGATGCCGGTCGCCACCACGCAGAAGATCAGTGGCGCGATCACCATCTTGATCAGCTTGATGAAGCCGTCCCCGATCGGCTTCAGGTCCGCTCCGAACGACCGGAAGAAGTGGCCGACGAGCACGCCGGCCACCACGGCGGCGAGGAGCTGCAAGAAGAGCGACCGAGTTTTCACATCCCGGAAGCTAAATCTCATTTGTAAGCGATGGAGTGCCCTGCGTGTTACGAGCTCCGCCCGACCGCCTGCGCCAGGAACTCCGTCCACTTCTCCTGCTGGCCCGTCGCGTCACCGAAGAGGTGGTGGCCGACAGCGCGGGTGCCGTGGAACCGGTACAGGCCATCGGTGCCGCGCACGCTGAGGAACACCCCTGGCAGGTCGTAGGCGAAGTCGACGACCCCTGTGATGCCGAACGGCTCCAGCGTGACCTCGTCGCCGACCTCGGGGTCGGCAGGCACGCCGAGTGCCGCGAGCAGTCGTGCCCACGCGTCGTCGGGCTGCTCCTGGGGCGCCTGGGCGAACACGTACGTGCCGCGGCGGCCGCTGAAGTGCTTGACGTACTGGCCCAGTGTGGCGAGGTACATGTCCCAGCCGTACGAGGTCTGGTCGAGGTACTCGTCGCTCCAGCCGTCGCCGAGGATGCCGCTGTGCACGAACCGGAGCACGGTCGAGCCGCCCTCCCGCGCCTCGATCAGGTACTCCATCGCGTGGATCGTGCCGTCCTCGGCCTTGTCACTTTCGTAGGCGAGGTGCTTGCCCGGCTCCCAGGTCGTGATCGTCGAGCCCTCCTGGAAGAAGCCCATGTCGAGCGACATGCGGCCGCCGAGGCGTCCGTCGACGGTGTGCGGGCCCATGAACCACGAGTCGATGCCCGGTCCGGTCGCGATGGCGTCCCAGATCTGCTCCGGGGTCCCGTCGACCTCGACTTCCTTCTTGATCTCGAACTCGCGAGTCACGACTCCTCCTCCTTGGCGGTCACGCTCGGGTGCAGGGCGACGACGACTCGGTGCGGACGCCCTCCTTCGGCCTGTTCGTCGTGGTACTTGGACACGAGCTGCGTCACGCACGAGGCGAGCTCCTCGGCGAACGCGGCGCGGTCCGCCGCGGTGGCGAAGCGGATCTCGCCGTCCAGCGCGAAGGTCGCGAGCCGCTTCTTCGCCTTGGTGGCGCCCGTGATCAACGTGCCGACGTCGCGCACCAGCCTCGCCGAGACCGCCAGCAGCCACCGGGCGGACAACCGGTCGGGTGACCGGGCCGGGTCGGGCTGCACGGCCGCGAGCGCCGTCGGGGAGATGACGTAGGACGCCGCCGTCGCCTGCAGCAGGCGTTCGTTGACGTTGCCCTTGCGCCGTTCCTCGACGAGCTCCACCAGGCCGTGCTGCTCCAGGGTGCGGAGGTGGTAGTTCACCTTCTGCCTGGGCAGACCGACCTTCGCGGCGAGCATCGTCGCCGATCCGGGCTCGGCCAGTTCCGCGAGCAGTCGCGCTCGCACGGGGTCCAGCGACACCTCGGCCGCGGACGGGTCTTCGATCACCGCCACTTCGAACATGGACCCAGCGTCACACCGAAAACAAAATTAGTCAAGAACTGAGTTGCTGTCGGTGACTTTGCTCCACCTGGGTGGCGTTCGAGCCGGTACCGTAAGCGCTGTCTCGATTGGTCGTTGCTTGTTCGCAACCCTTGAGGAGACAAGATGATCACGATGCTCTTCCTGACCCTGCTGGCTCTACCGTTCGCCCTGACCGCCGCCAACGTGGGCAGACGCCGCTGGATTCGCAAGAGGGGCGTCGCCAGAGTGCGTGCCGAGCTCGACGCTTTCCAGGCCGAGCTGGCACGTCAGGGGCTCAGTCACTTCTCCGGTCGGTGAAGCACGTTCGTCGACGGTGAGAGCCGGGTGACCACGTCGCCGTAGCGGTCCAGCAGCGCGGCCGTGACCGTCTCCGGGGAGCCGACGACGGCGAACTCGTGCAGCACCTCGTCGGAGATCAGCTCGCTCATCTCCGTCCACTGCTGCCGCCGGGACATCCGGTGCAGCTCCTCGTGCAGCGCACCCCAGCCGTGCAGGTCCAGCACCGCCTTGTAGGCAGGCGTCGACCCGTAGAACGCGATCTGCCGCTTGACGTCGGCGATCTCCTCGTCGTTCGTGGCGGCGAACACGGGCCCGCTGATCTCGAAGCCCTCCAACGTCTTTCCCGCCTTCACCCGGCCACGGGCCAGCGCCGGCAGCGTCACCTCGCGCAGGTACCGCTCGGTCGTGAAGTTGTGGCACAGGAAGCCGTCCGCGACCTCGCCCGCCACCTCGGTCATCAGCTCGCCGACGCCCGCGAGGTAGATCGGCGCGGTGCCGTGCGGGTTCGGGCCGGGATCGAAGAACGGCGTCATCAGCGTGTGCTTGTAGAACTCGCCGCGGAACGCCAGCCGCTCGCCCGTCTCCCACGCGTGCCAGATCGCGCGGATCGCCAGGACGAACTCGCGCATGCGCGCGGCCGGTTTGCTCCACGGCATCGAGAAGCGCTTGGTGATGTGCGCCTCGACCTGCGAGCCCAGCCCGAGGTTGAACCGGCCCGCGGACAACAGCTGCAGGTCGTTCGCCGTGGTCGCGATGGTCATCGGGTTGCGCGCGAACGCCACCGCGATCGCCGTGCCGAGCTCGATCCGCTCGGTCGCCGCGGCGGCACCGGCGAGCGCGAGGAACGGGTCGTGCTTGGTCTCGGCGAGCCAGAACCCGTCGTAGCCGCGGTCCTCCGCCCTCTTCGCGATGTCCCCGACGGTGGCCGGGGTGTAGTCGACGGCACTCCTGTCCAGCTTCATGCCGCTGAGGCTAGGAGCTCAGCGCCGCGGAGGCTCGCACGCGACGCCGTTGCGGTTGGCGTCCAGCTCGACCCGGTAGCCCGGCTGGCCCCAGTAGATCGGTGCCGCACCGGCCCGCCACGCGTCCTCGCACGTCGCGAAGAACGTCGGCTTCGGCTTGGGTGTCGTCGTGGTCGGCTTCGGGGCAGGAGCGGGAGGCGGAGGTGGCGGCGGGGGAGTGGTGGGCGTCTCGGTGGTGTCCTTGCCACCGCACGGCGCACCCCACAGCCCCATCGGAACCCGCTGTGCGGCGCCTTCGGCTTCCTTCTGCGCCGCGCTCGGCGTGCCCGTGGTGCGCCCGGCGCCGTTGCCCAGGGCGAGCAACGCGTAGTCCGTGCCGTCCGCGAGGCTGAGCGCGCCGGTGGCCCGGTCGTAGCGCACCTGCTGGTTGAGCAGCATGGCCTTGGCGAAGCCGGCCGCCGCTTCCGCCCAGCACGGACCTGGCTGGGCGAGGCCCGCGACCTCGGCTTTCGAGCCGTCGGACAGCATCACGGCGCGGCCGTCCACGATCGACGCCACGCTGATGCCCAGCTGAGCCGGCGGGACCGACGGCGTCGTCGAAGACGCCGTGATCGGCACGTCCTCGGCCGGCTTCTCCACGGCAACAGGCGTTGACTGGTGCGTCTGCACCGTGCAACCCGTGGTGAGCGCCACCAGCAAAAGGCCGCTCACAGTTCTCCACCCCGACATGACCTGGAATGGTGCACCTCAGCGGCGGTGTGGCCAAGGTTACGTATTTGGCTCGGATCGGTTCACAGGTAGTCCGAACTGAAATACGGAGACGCGCAGTTCAGCGTGCGGGCTTCAAGGTCCAGACCACGGTCATCTCGCCGGTGGTCACGCCGGCGGCGTCGGTGATCGTGATGGTGACCGGGAATTCGGGCCTCGTGCCGGACTCCAGTTCGGCCAGCACCTCGTCCGCGGAACGGCCCAGCACGGCCTCCGCGGACAGCGGGCCCATCGCGATCTTCTTGTACGCGATCTCCGCGCGGACGGCGAGCGGCGTGGCCTTGCCGAGGTGCGCGGCGAACGCGGCCATCACGACGGCGCCGGACGCGGACTCGCCGAGGCCGAACATCATCGCGGCGTGCGGCCCGCCGATGTGGTTGTGCAGCGTCTCGTCGTCCGGCAGCGTGGCGACGACCCGGCTCGCGGAGGCCTCCTCGAAGTCGATGCCCGTGGTCTTCACGTACGGCACGGCCTGCTTCATCGAGGCGGCGAGGTTCGACACGTCTTGGCTCATGAGACGGATGCTACCGACGAGTAACCCGAACTGCTACCGGTCGGTAACCGCCACTCGGCGTGCCCGTAGCACTCCACTCTGGAGTGAGACTCGGAACTCACTTGCATTACGTCGTGTCGGAATGGATGCTTGTACCGAGCAACTAGTTGGGTGATACAAGCAACGAGGTGTCAGATGGTCGATCCGGGCAGGTGCACGGGACACGATCCGGAGCACGAGCTCGCGGACCGGGTCGGGATGGCGATGGTGCGCCTGAACAAGATGCACGCCCAGGTCGCGCACCAGATGGCGAAGCAAGGCATGGACAAGTCCGCCTTCGTGCTCCTCGCGACGCTCTCCGGTCTCGGTGAGTGCCGTTCGAGCGCGCTCGCGGAGGCGGTGCTCTCCGACCCGTCCACGGTCAGCCGGCAGGTCGCCGGACTGGTGAAGGACGGACTCGTGGAGAGGCACGCGGACCCGGCTGACGGTCGAGCCAGCGTTCTGGCGGTCACCGAGGCGGGACGCAAGCTGATCATGGATCGGCGCCGGCAGCGCAACCAGGCCATCGAGGAGATGGTCTCGGAGTGGCCGGACGAGGACTTCAAGAATTTCGCGGAGCTGTTCGAGCGCTTCGTGCAGGACTACGAACGCACGGTTCCGGCGTACATGACCGACCGCGGGACGGGGACCCGCGCGGGAGGGGAAAAGTAGAGATGTCATCCACAACCGAGGCGACACCCACACCAGGGGCCTCCCTGACGCATCGCCAGATCATGACGGTGCTGTCCGGTCTGCTGCTGGGCATGTTCCTCGCGGCGCTGGACCAGATGATCGTCGCCAGCGCCATGAAGACCATCGCGGACCAGCTGCACGGACAGACGCTGCAGGCGTGGGCGACCACCGCCTACCTGATCACCGCGACCATCACGACCCCGTTGTACGGCAAGCTGTCGGACATCTACGGGCGCAAGCCGATGTACCTCGCGGCGATCTCGCTGTTCCTGGTCGGCTCGCTGCTGTCCGGCATCGCGACGTCGATGTACGAGCTGGCCGCGTTCCGCGCGGTGCAGGGGCTCGGCGCCGGCGGTCTGATGTCGCTGGCCTTCGCGATCATGGCCGACATCATCTCGCCGCGTGAGCGCAGCAAGTACTCGGCTTACTTCATGGCGGTGTTCGGTTCGGCGAGCGTGCTCGGGCCGGTCATCGGCGGTGTGTTCGCGGGTCTCGACTCGTTCGCCGGCATCACCGGCTGGCGCTGGGTGTTCCTGGTGAACGTCCCGATCGCGCTGCTCGCGCTGTTCGTCGTCGGCCGCGTGCTGAACATCCCGCACCAGCGGGTCGACCACCGCATCGACTACCTCGGCGCGCTGACGCTGACCGTCGGCCTGGTGCCGCTGCTGATCGTGGCCGAGCAGGGCCGCGAATGGGGCTGGGCGTCCGGCACCTCGATCGCGATGTACGTGACCGGTGTGCTCGGCCTGGTGGCGTTCGTGTGGGCCGAGATCCGCATGGGCGACGAGGCACTGCTGCCGATGCGGATGTTCCGCAACCACACGTTCGCGCTGGGCAACGCGACCAACTTCGTGCTCGGCATCGGCATGTTCGGCGGCATGGTCTCCATCCCGCTGTACCTGCAGATCGTGAAGGGCGTCTCGCCGACGGTCGCCGGTCTGATGCTGCTGCCGATGACGCTGGGCATCATTTCCGCCACCGCGATCTCCGGAAAGGTCACCTCGGCCACCGGGCGCTACAAGATCTTCCCGATCATCGGCGCCGGCTTGATGTCGATCGCGCTGTTCCTGTTCAGCACCATCGGCACGGACACGCCGAACTGGTTGACCATGATCTACATGTTCGTGATGGGTGCCGGTCTGGGCCAGTGCATGCAGACGCTGCTGCTGGCCATCCAGAACGACGCCGAGCCGCGTGACATGGGTGTGGCGACCGCTTCGGCGACGTTCTTCCGCCAGATCGGTGGCACGGTCGGTACCGCGGTGTTCCTGTCGATCCTGTTCAGCACGGTCGGCGACAAGATCGCCGAGGGCCTCCGGGCCGCCATGCAGACCGAGGCGTTCAAGTCGGCGCTGGCCCACAACCCGGAGTTCGCCAAGTCGCTGCAGGCCGGTGGCGGCAGCGGGGTGGACATCAACAACACCGAGTTCCTCAACCACCTCGACCCGGTGCTGGCGCGTCCGTTCCTGGACGGCTTCTCCAGCGCGATCGACACGGTCTTCATGACCGGCGGGATCGTGATGGTGGCGGCGTTCGTCCTCGTGTGGTTCCTGCGCGAGAAGCCGCTCTCCACCAGGTCGGGCCTGGAGCGCGTGGCAGACGCGGAGTCGCTCGCGGTCTGACCCACCGGCAAAGCCATGGGGGGCACATTCATGGACCTCAGGTCCATGAATGTGCCCCCCATGGCTTTCAAGCTCAGTGCAGCGTTTCGCCGTTCGCCTCGGCGTCCTTGAGACGCTGGTAGGAACGGACGATCTCGGCCTCGGCCTCGGTGCGGCCCACCCAGGTCGCGCCCTCGACGCTCTTGCCCGGCTCGAGGTCCTTGTAGACCTCGAAGAAGTGCTGGATCTCCAGGCGGTCGAACTCCGCCAGGTGGTGGATGTCGCGCAGGTGCTCGTGGCGCGGGTCGAAGGCCGGGACGCACAGAACCTTGTCGTCGCCGCCCTTCTCGTCGGTCATGCGGAACATGCCGATGGCACGGGCCGCGATCAGGCAGCCGGGGAACGTCGGCTCCTGGACGAGAACGAGGGCGTCCAGCGGGTCGCCGTCCTCACCCAGGGTGTTCTCGATGAACCCGTAGTCGGCCGGGTACTGCGTCGACGTGAACAACGTGCGGTCGAGGCGGATGCGACCAGACTTGTGGTCCACCTCGTACTTGTTGCGCACGCCCTTGGGGATCTCGATCAGGACGTCGAACTCCACTGGTCCTCGCTCATGTAGCCCATTCGTGACGCCACTAGTGTGGACCACGACGCCCTGTCAACCCTCATCGGAGCCGTGGCTGGAGGGTGTGAGATTGCCCGTACCGAGCTGACGGAGGCCCTCTTGCCGGACGAGCCCCAGTGGCCGACCGAGGACGACGACGCCGGCGCGGACTCCGCGCCCGCTGAGCCAACGGTGCAGGTCAGTCGCCCGTCCGTCGACCAGCCGACGATGCGGTTCCCGCTCGCCGCCGTGCTCAAGCCACCGTCCATTCAGGAGCCGCTGCGCTCGTCTCCGGTTCGTTCCGCGCCAAACGGTGTCGGTACCGGTTCAGGGGCTTCGAGCGGGTCTTCCGGGGGTTCCAGCGGGTCCGCGAATGGATCTTCGGGTGGGAAGTCTCACGGGGCGATTGGTCCGGATGGTGGCGAACCTCGGGCGCTCCCGGTGCGGATCGAGCCGAAGGGCGAGCAGAAGACGACCGAGCTGTCGGTCCCGAACGCCAAGACGGCGCGGGTCGACCAGCTGCCGCAGTCGGAACCGTCGTGGTTCGACCAGCCGGCCAGATCCGAGCCGGCCCGTCCGCAGCCGGCCCAACCAGCTCAACCGGCACAGCCACCGCGTCAGGAACCGCGGCAGCGCACCGAGATGTTGCGCGTCGACCAGCTCCAGGCCCAGCAGCCACCGCGGTCGCCGCAGCCCCCGCGCCCGGAGCAGCGTCCCGAACCACCGCGCGCCGAGCCGCCGCGTCAGGAACCACCGCGGCAGGACCCGCCCAAGCCCCTGGACCTCCCCGTCACCGGCTACGACGAGGAACCCGAGGACCGGCTCACCACCGACGAACCGAAGAAGGGCCGCAAGTCCCTCGTCGCGGTCATCGGCCTGCTGGTCGTCGCGGCGCTGACCGGCGCCACCGTCTACGCCGTCAAGGAGTTCGGCGGCCCCGAGGTGATCGAGACCAAGCCCCCGGCCGCACCCGCCGTCGTCCAGCCGCTGGTCAAGGCCGTCACCGCGGGCGCACCGGCCCCCACGCCGGCCGGTGTGCAGCAGGCCATCGCCGGTCCGGCGGGCAACAGCGCGCTCGGCACCGTCACCGGCAGCGTCATCGACCCCGCCAACGGCACCGCGCTGTGGCAGCAGGGCGACACCACGCCCGCGACCCCGGCGTCCAGCCTCAAGGTCCTCACGGCGGCCGCCGCGCTGCTCAGCCTGGAGAAGACCGACCAGCTCAGCACCAAGGTCGTGCAGGGCGCGGAGCCCGGCAGCGTGGTGATCGTCGGCGGTGGCGACCCGACCATCTCCGGCGTGCCCGGCCGGTCGGTCTACCCCGGCGCGGCGACGCTCGACGACCTGGTCAACCAGGTCAAGCAGAAGGGCGCGGTCACCAAGGTGCAGTTCGACCTGAGCCGCTACACGGGCGAGGCGCTCGGGCCGCAGTGGGAGCAGGCGGACATCGGCGGCGGCTCGGTCGCGCCGATCGTGCCGTTCATGCTCGACGGCGGACGGGTCGACCAGGCGAACGTCAACGGCGCGCGGACCGGCAGCCCGGCGCAGGCCGCGGCGGACGCGTTCGCGCAGCGGATCGGCGCTCCCGGAGCGACGGTGGGCACGGCTCCGCAGGGCGCGCAGGTGCTCGGCGAGATCAAGTCGGCGCCGATCGAGCAGCTCGTCGACAACATGATGCAGATCTCCGACAACGTCCTCACCGAGGCGATCGCGCGCGAGATCGCGATCAAGACGGGCAACGAGCCGTCGTTCGCGGGTGGCGTCAAGGCAGTGCGGGACGTGCTGACCAAGAACGGGTTCGACCTCACCGGCGCGACCTTCGTGGACGGCAGCGGTCTCTCCGCGACCAACAAGATCCCGGCCAAGCTGCTCACCGACGTCCTGTCCGCGGCGGCCAAGCCCACGCTCGACGACGCGCGCACCGCGAAGCTGCGGCCGTTGCTGACGGCGCTGCCGGTGGCGGGCGGCAGCGGCACGCTCGCCGGGCGCTACACGGGCAACTCGGCGAACGGCAAGGGCTGGGTGCGGGCCAAGACCGGCACGCTCACCGGGGTCAACGCACTCGCCGGCGTCGTCGTCGACGTGGACGGGCGGGTGCTCGTGTTCGCGTTCATGTCTGCCAGCAACCGCAACCCCGAGACCGAGGTGCGGCCCGCGCTGGACGTGATGGCCGCTGCGTTGCGGGGTTGTGGCTGTTCGTAGTGGGGCGTGCGCAGGTAGCGTCGGAAGCGTGAACGGCGTTTCGGAGGCAGAGCTCGGCCCGATCGACTGGGAGCTGGCGGTGTCGACCGCCGTGCGGCTCGTGCGACCAGGTCCGGTGATCGGGAAGGACGAGGCCGACCACGTCGTGGGCAGGCTTCGCGAGCTCGCGCCGCAGTCGGAGGTGCACGTCCGCGAGCTGACCGGCCTCGGCCAGGGCTTGCCGCTGCTGCCGGGCGAGGTCGTCGACCGTCCCGCGTGGGTCGCCGCCGCCTCGCAGGGTCTCGCCGCGCTGACCGCGCCCGCGATGCCGCGCCAGTCCGGCGCGATGGCGAGCATC
This sequence comes from Lentzea alba, assembly GCF_011067745.1. Taxonomy (GTDB): domain Bacteria; phylum Actinomycetota; class Actinomycetes; order Mycobacteriales; family Pseudonocardiaceae; genus Lentzea; species Lentzea alba. The sequence continues at coordinate 645,651 of NZ_JAAMPJ010000002.1, read as the reverse complement.
CTCGCGAGCACCGCCGGGGTGCAGGCCGGTGTGGTGATGGCGTTCCTGTCGTCACGGGTGCTCGGCCAGTACGACCCGTTCAGCCCGAACGACCAGCTCGCCGGACGACTGCTGCTGGTCGCGCCGAACATCGTTGGCGCGCAACAGGCTCTGGACGTTCCCGCGGACGACTTCCGGATGTGGGTGTGCCTGCACGAGTGCACGCACCGCCTGCAGTTCACCGGTGTGCCGTGGCTGCGCCAGTACTTCTCCGACCAGGTCACCGCACTTCTGTCCTCAATGGACGAGGAACGGGCGCCGCTGCCGGAGGTCATCCGCGACTTCCGGCACAAGCTGCGCGCCGGCGACGGCCCGATCGGACTGATCGAGCTCATCCAGTCGCCGCAGCAGAAAGCCGTGCTGGACCGGCTGATCGCACTGTCCACTTTGCTCGAAGGTCACGCCGACCACGTGATGGACGCCGTCGGTCCCACCGTCGTGCCGTCCGTGTCGACGATCCGCACCCGCTTCAGCGCCCGCCGCAAGGGCGGTGGCCTGCTCGACCGGATCCTGCGCACCGCGTTCGGTGTGGACGCGAAGGTGCGCCAGTACGAAGAGGGCGCGGCGTTCACCGAGTACGTCGTGGAACGGGTCGGCATGGACGGCTTCAACGCGATCTGGACGTCCGCCGACACCCTGCCGACGCGCGCCGAGATCACCGAACCGATGACCTGGCTGCGCCGCGTGGCACCGTGAACGGCCCGGTCGCCGAGATCAGGACCGCGGTCCGCGGGTTCCTGGACTCGGTGTGCCCGGACGCGGTGACCGTGGCCGTCTCCGGCGGCGCGGACTCCCTGGCACTGGCCTGCTGCGTCGGCCGGCTGATGCCCGGCGCCGGTGCCGTGATCGTCGATCATCAGCTCCAGCCCGGTTCGGCCGACGTGGCCCTGCGCGCGGCCCGGCAGTGCGCGGAGTTCGGTCTGGTGTCGCGTGTGGAGACCGTTTCGGTGTCCGGGGGTGGCGGGCCCGAGGCAGCGGCCCGCCGAGCCCGGTACGCGGCTCTGAGGCCTGTTTCCGGTGTGGTGCTGCTCGGCCACACCCTGGACGACCAGGCGGAGACCGTGCTGCTCGGCCTGGGCCGCGGCTCCGGCCCGCGCTCGATCGCCGGTATGCGTTCCTACGACCCGCCGTGGGGACGCCCGTTGCTCGGCGTGTCGCGGGCTTCGACCCGTGCCTTTTGCGCGGAGCAGGGCATCGAGGTGTGGGAGGACCCGCACAACTCCGACCCGTCGTTCACGCGCGTGCGGTTGCGCACCGAGGTTTTGCCGTTGCTGGAGGACGTGCTGCAGGGCGGCGTCTCGTCGTCGTTGGCACGCACGGCCGCCCAGCTGCGGGAGGACTGTGACGCACTCGACTCGCTGGCCGCCGCGTTCGCGGGCGACTGCTGTGCCGTGGACGACATCAGCGAGTTGCCCGTCGCATTGCGACGCAGAGTGCTCAGAGCGTGGCTCATCGACGAGGGCGTGCCGGAACTGTCCGATTCGCACCTGCGACGTGTTGACGCACTGGTGAGTGAATGGCGCGGTCAGGGCGGTGTCTGGCTACCTGGCGGCTTTGTCGTGCGGCGCGCGCATGGCAGGCTCGCGGTGGAACCACAGTCTTAAGCAGAGGGGACCTGTCCGTGTACGACGGCGACATCGCATCCGTGCTCATCACCGAGCAGGAGATCAGCGACAAGGTCACCGAACTCGCCAAGCAGGTCGCGGATGATCACCCAGAAGGTGACTCGGACCTCGTGCTGATCACCGTGCTCAAGGGCGCTGTGATGTTCATGGCCGATCTTGCCCGCGCGCTGCCCGTTCCGGTGCAGCTCGAGTTCATGGCCGTTTCGTCCTACGGCTCCTCCACGTCCTCGTCGGGCGTGGTGCGGATCCTGAAGGACCTGGACCGCGACATCGCCGACCGCAACGTGGTGATCGTCGAGGACATCATCGACTCGGGGCTGACCCTGTCGTGGCTGCTGAAGAACCTGCAGTCGCGCAAGCCGCGGTCGTTGGAGGTGTGCACGCTGCTGCGCAAGCCCGACGCGGTGAAGGTCGAGGTGCCGGTGAAGTACGTCGGTTTCGACATTCCCAACGAGTTCGTCGTCGGTTACGGCCTCGACTACGCCGAGCGCTACCGCGACCTGCCCTACATCGGCACGCTGGACCCGAGGGTCTACTCGAGCTGAAAACCATGGGGGGCACATTCATGGACGTCAGGTCCATGAATGTGCCCCCCATGGTTTTGATCAGCAGTTCGGACGGCAGCGGCGCTGGGAGACGGCGTCCAGCAGCACGGCGCGGATGTCCTCCGGGTTCGGCGCCTGGTAGGCCTTGCCGCCGGTCGCGGAGGAGATGGCCCGCAGAGCGTCCATGTCGACCTCGTCCCCGAGCCCGACCATGATGATCGGCACCGGCTTGGCCGGGTCGGCCTCCCGCTTCAGGGTCTCGATCAACGTCGCGGTGTCGATCGACGAACCGGTGTCGTCGTTGCGGCCGTCGGTCATGAGCACCACGGAGTTGACCTTCGACGGGTCGTAGCCCGCCAGGACGTGGCGGAAGGCCGCCAGCGTCGTGTCGTTCAACGCCGTGCCACCACCCACGAGCCCCGGCAGCTGCGAGGCGCCGGCTTCGAGACGCTTGCGGCGCGTCACGCCCGCCAGCGGCTCGCCGAGAGGCCCTATCGCGACGAGCTCGATCCAGTCGTTCGGCGGCTTCTTCTCGGTGGAGAACGCCCACAGACCGATCTGCGTGGTGTCCGGCAGCATCGACAACGCGGTCATGGACGCCTGGGTGGCGGCCTCGATCCGGGTCTTGCCGTTGCCGCTCTTCTCGATCATCGAGCCGGAGACGTCGATGACGGTCAGCATGCGCATGTCGAGGCTGATGGCGCCCCACGTGCGCAGCAGTTCGGAGACCTGGTCGGCGTTCGGGGTCTCGATCAGCTTCACGTCGCCGGCCTGCACGCCTTCGACGTCGGTCGACCACTTGGCGGGCGCGGCGCCCTGCGCGGTGCGGAAGCCCGCCTCGCCGAAGCGCTTGACGGTCTCTGCCGAGCGCAGGACCCTCTCGAACTCGGCGGAGGCCTCGCCGATGCCCTCCGGCTCGTTCGGGCGGGAGACCCGGACCAGCGGGTAGTCGAACGAGAGCGTGCCTTCCTTGGGCGGGGCGCCCAGGACGGCGTTGTCCTTCGCCGAGCGGTTGTTGGCGACGACGGACTGCTCGGTCGCGGCGAACAGCGGTGCCTTCTCCGCGTCCGTGGTGACCTTGCCGTACGAGTCGCGGACCGACGGCACGGCGCTGCGGCCCACGCGCAGCAGGGTGCCGACCAGTTCGGGCTTCGGGGTGCCGTCCGCGTTGCCCAGCAAAGTGCGGATGACGAACAGCGAGGCGAGACCCTCCGAGGTCATCGTCGGGTCGCTCATCGCGACCTGGACCTTCGGGTCGAGGACCTTGGACCAGGAGACGGGGGAGACCGGGAAGCCGATCTTGGACATCGCGGACTCGGAGCCCGCCATGACCAGGGGGCTGGACGCCAGTGAGGGCTTGATGTCCAGCTTCGGGGCTTCCGGACCGGTCTCCGCGGCCTGGCGCTGGGCCTCGGCGGCCCACATCGAGGAGTCGGGGATCCAGAGGGAGTGGGGGTTGATCTGCGCGGTGGGGAGCTCGTTGGCCACGTCGGCCGCGTTGCGCGACTCGACCTGGATCTGCACGCACCGGTTGTTCACGACCGGTTGTGACCGCTGGTAGTCCTGGGCCGCCGCGTTCACCACGTCGAGCGCGGCGGGAGTGACGGCGACCTTCAACGGCAGTGAGCTGGAGCAGTCTGCGCCGCTGGTGACACGCAGTGCGACGACTGTGACGCCCGCCGCCGCGATCACGCCCAGCAGGGCGCCCACGGGGAGGGCCACCCGCCGGACCAAGCCGGGGGACGTGTGACGTGCTGACATACAGTTACATACCTTCGGTCACGTGTTCACTCTTTCGAGTGGCGGGGGAACACTCGGGGGATGCATGAGGATGACATGTGACCCCCAAACGTAATGAGATGGCGTGACCTGCGTCACTCGTCTGGACGGCCGTATTTGTTCCGGATGAACCGAACTGCGTGAACATGCGTGGCGGGGGTCACCGCCGGGAACCCGGAACCGCCCCCGACCGTTGGTTGCTCAGTACCCGACCAGCGGGCGGTAGGCTGGTCGGACGCGGTATGTGGGTCTTCCACTGCCCGACGCGCAAGTCAGGGAGGGTCGAGGCCGCCCGCCGGCCGTAAGTGCATGGACCGCAAGCGCCTGCTTCGCAACCCGCTGCTGTGGATCGCTGCGGTGTTGCTGCTCTACTTCGTCTTCACCGTGCTCTTTGACGACTCACGGGGTTATCACCAGGTCAAGACCTCCCAGGCACTGCAACAGGTGCGGGACGGCAAGGTCAAGGAAGCCACGATCGAGGACAAGGAGCAGCGTCTCCGACTCACCCTCACCGACGGCACGACCTTCGAGGGCAGCAACCGCCTGATCACGCAGTACCCGGCCAGTGCGACGGACGAGATCTTCAACGTCCTCGACCAGGCCGGCAACAAGCCGACCGTCGAGACCAAGGTCAGCCAGGAGTCCATCCTGATGCAGATCTTGATCTACCTCGTGCCGCTCGGCCTGCTGTTGCTGCTGCTCATGTGGATGATGAACAACGCTCAGGGCGGCGGTAACCGCGTTCTGAACTTCGGCAAGTCCAAGGCCAAGCAGCTGTCCAAGGACATGCCCAAGACGACGTTCGCCGACGTCGCCGGTGCCGAGGAAGCCGTCGAGGAGCTCGAGGAGATCAAGGACTTCCTCCAGAACCCCGGCCGCTACCAGGCGCTCGGCGCCAAGATCCCGAAGGGCGTGCTGCTGTACGGCCCGCCGGGAACTGGTAAGACGCTTCTCGCCCGAGCCGTCGCCGGTGAGGCGGGCGTGCCGTTCTACTCGATCTCCGGTTCGGACTTCGTCGAGATGTTCGTCGGTGTCGGTGCCTCGCGTGTGCGCGACCTGTTCGAACAGGCCAAGCAGAACGCGCCGTGCATCATCTTCGTCGACGAGATCGACGCGGTCGGTCGTCACCGCGGCGCCGGTCTCGGCGGCGGTCACGACGAGCGCGAGCAGACGCTGAACCAGCTGCTCGTCGAGATGGACGGCTTCGACTCGCGCGGCGGGATCATCCTGATCGCGGCGACGAACCGGCCGGACATCCTCGACCCGGCCCTGCTGCGTCCCGGCCGCTTCGACCGTCAGATCCCGGTGTCCGCACCGGACCTGAAGGGCCGCAAGCAGATCCTCCGGGTGCACTCGAAGGGCAAGCCGCTGGCCGCGGACGCGGACCTCGACGGCCTCGCGAAGCGCACCGTCGGGTTCTCCGGCGCCGACCTCGCGAACGTCATCAACGAGGCCGCGCTGCTCACGGCGCGGCAGAACGGCCACGTCATCACGGCCGGCGCGCTCGAGGAGTCGGTGGACCGCGTGATCGGCGGTCCGGCCCGCAAGAGCCGGATCATCTCCGAGAAGGAGAAGAAGATCACCGCGTACCACGAGGCCGGGCACGCCCTGGCCGCGTGGGCCATGCCGGACATCGACCCGGTCTACAAGGTCACGATCCTCGCCCGCGGCCGCACGGGTGGTCACACCCTCTCGGTGCCGGAAGAGGACAAGGACCTGATGACCAGGTCCGAGATGATCGCGCGACTGGTGTTCGCACTGGGTGGCCGCTCGGCCGAGGAGCTCGTCTTCCACGAGCCCACGACCGGCGCGTCCAACGACATCGAGCAGGCGACCAAGATCGCCCGCGCGATGGTCACCGAGTACGGCATGAGCGCGAAGCTCGGTGCGGTCAAGTACGGGCAGGAGCAGGGCGAGCCGTTCCTCGGTCGCTCGGCCGGTCGCCAGGCGGACTACTCGCTGGAGGTCGCGCACGAGATCGACGAGGAGGTGCGCAAGCTCATCGAGGCGGCGCACACCGAGGCGTACGAGGTGCTCGTCACCTACCGCGACGTCCTCGACGACCTCACCCTCGAACTGATCGAGAAGGAGACCCTGCACCAGAAGGAACTGGAGCGGATCTTCGCGCGGGTCGAGAAGCGGCCGCGGATCACCCAGTTCAACGACTTCGGTGACCGCACGCCGTCCGACATCCCGCCGATCAAGACGCCCGGTGAGCTCGCCAAGGAACGCGGCGAGCCGTGGCCGCCGGTGGTCGAGGACACCCTCGAGGAGGAGCTGCAGCAGGAGGAACCCACTGCCGCGGAGCCGACCGAGGAGCAGCCGTCGCCCAACGGGTCGAACGGCGTGCACCAGCCCGGTCAGCCGTCCGGCCAGTCGGGTCCGCCGAACTACGGCGCCCCTCCCGGATGGACCCCGGCGACCGTGCCCGGCGGCAAGCCGCACAACGTCTGGGAGCCGAAGAAGCCGCAGCCAGACCAGGACGAGCGGCAGTGACCGAGCCCAACCAGCTCGACGTGGACGCCGGCCTCACCCGAAACGGGGAGGCCGGCGTCTCCGCGCGGCGGGTCTTCGACCAGTCGCGCGCGGAGGCAGCGGTGCGCGAGCTGTTGATCGCGTGCGGTGAGGATCCGGAGCGCGAGGGCCTGCGCGAGACACCCGCACGGGTGGCGCGGGCTTACCGGGAGTTGTTCGCCGGTCTCTACACGGACGCGGACAGCGTGCTGGCCAAGACGTTCGACGAGAGCCACGAAGAGCTCGTCCTCGTCACGGACATCCCGATGTTCAGCTTCTGCGAGCACCACCTGCTGCCGTTCCACGGCGTCGCGCACGTCGGGTACATCCCGAACGAGGCAGGCCGGGTGACGGGCCTGTCGAAGCTCGCCCGGCTCGTCGACCTCTACTCGAAGCGGCCGCAGGTGCAGGAACGACTCACCTCGCAGGTCGCGGACGCGCTGGTGCGCAGGCTCGAACCGCGCGGCGTGATCGTCGTCGTCGAGGCCGAGCACCTCTGCATGGGCATGCGCGGCGTGCGCAAGCCCGGTTCGCGCACGACGACCTCCGCGGTGCGCGGGCTGCTGCGCACGTCCGCCTCGTCGAGGGCGGAGGCGATCGAGCTGATCAGGGGCCGGCTGCGGTGAGTGGTCTGCCGAAGCCGGGCCGGTGCGTCGTGATGGGCGTGCTGAACGTGACGCCCGATTCGTTCTCCGACGGCGGCCGGTACCTGGACCGGCAGGACGCCGTCGCGCACGGCGTGCGGATGCACGAGCGCGGTGCCGACCTGATCGACGTGGGCGGCGAGTCCACGCGTCCCGGTGCCGAGCGGGTCGAACCGGCCGAGGAGATCGCGCGGATCGTGCCGGTGATCCGCTCGTTGGTCGCCGCAGGTGTGCCGGTCAGCGTGGACACCATGCGTGCTGCCGTCGCTTCGGCCGCGCTGGAGGCGGGCGCGTCGATCGTGAACGACGTGTCCGGTGGTCTCGCCGACCCCGAGATGGCTGGTGTCGTTGCCGCTGCCGGTGTGCCTTACGTGTTGATGCACTGGCGTGGCCACAGCACCGAGATGGACTCTCTCGCGCAGTACGACGACGTGGTGTCGGACGTGCGCAGCGAGCTGCTGGAGCGCGTCGAGACGGCGATGGCGGCCGGTGTCGCCGAGTCGTCGATCGTGCTCGACCCCGGACTGGGTTTCGCCAAGCTCGGCGACCACAACTGGGAACTGCTGCAGCGCCTGGACGAACTGGTCGAGCTGGGCTTCCCGGTGCTGGTGGGAGCGTCGCGCAAACGCTTCCTCGGCACGTTGCTGGACAACCGTCCACCGGACGGCAGGGAAGACGCGACCGCCGCGGTGTCTGCTCTGGCCGCGTTCAACGGAGCGTGGGGAGTGCGGGTGCACGACGTCGACCGGACTTTGGACGCGGTCGCCGTCGCCGGTGCGTGGAGGCGGGGACATGGCTGATCGGATCGCGTTGACGGGCCTGCGGGTGCGCGGCAACCACGGCGTCTTCGAGCACGAGAAGCGGGACGGCCAGGAGTTCGTCGTCGACGTCACGCTGTGGCTGGACCTCAGCTCGGCGTCCAGGACGGACGATCTCAAGGAGACCTACCACTACGGCGAGCTCGCCGAGATGGCCGCCGCGATCATCGGCGGCGAACCGTGCGATCTCATCGAGACGGTCGCCGGGCGCATCGCCGACGCGGCCATGACGGACACGCGGCTGCACGCGGTCGAGGTGACGGTGCACAAGCCGTCCGCGCCGATCCCGCTGACGTTCGACGACGTGTCGGTCACGATCCGCCGGTCGCGCAGGCTCGCCGCACCACTGCCCAAGGAAGCCCGGTGACCCGCGCGGTCCTGTCGATCGGCTCGAACCTCGGCGACCGGTTCGCCTTCCTGCAGTCCGTCGTGGACGGCTTGCGGCCGTTGGTCGTCGCGGTGTCGCCCGTGTACGAAACGGCGGCGTGGGGCGTGGAGGACCAGCCGGACTTCTTGAACGCCATCGTGATCGTGAACGCGGACGACGTCGACGAGTGGGGCTGGCTGCGGCGCGGTCAGGCGTTGGAGAACGCCGCCGGGCGCGTGCGCGAGCAGCGCTGGGGACCGCGCACGTTGGACGTGGACGTGGTTTCGGTGGACGGAGTGACCTCGGACCACCCGGAGCTGCTTCTGCCGCATCCTGGGGCGTTTGAGCGCGCGACGGTCCTCATCCCGTGGCTCGACGTCGAACCGGACGCGGTGCTCGCTGGCCACGGACCCGTTGCCGCACTGCCGTTCTCGTCGGAAGGCGTGCGGCGGCGCGACGATCTCGTGCTGAATTCGGGTTGGATGGACTCGTGAAGTTCACCAGCCCCCGCGATCTGGCGGCCGTCGCGATCGTCGGCGGGCTCCTGGCTCATCTGCTGCTGCGACTCGCGTACGACTCGTTGCCGCCGTTGCCTCAGCTGGCAGGGTCGACGCTCTTGGTGATCGCGCTCGTGGAGGCCGTGCTCGCGTTCTCGTTGCGGGCCAGGATCCAGCGCCGTCCGGGAGCGCGGCCGGTGCAGCCGCTCACCGCGGCCCGCGCGGTGGCGTTGGCGAAGGCTTCCTCGGTGCTGGGCGCGCTGATGTTCGGTGCCTGGGCCGGGTTGCTGATCTACACGATCCCGGTGCGCGACTCGTTCCCCGCTGCCGGGAACGACCTGTTCGCGGCCGTGGTCGGGATGGTTTCGGCCGCTGTTCTGACGGCTGCGGCGCTGTGGCTGGAGCACTGCTGCAAAACGCCCAAAGAGAATTCCGGGACCGATTAGATACCCGGCCGTAGGTCTCGGTCGCATAACTACGCGGTACCGTAGTGCGCATGACCGGGCGACGCGCGTCGATCGACGACGAGCAGGAAGATCACGGTCGTGGCTCCGGGCGGTTGCTGTTAGTAGCGGCACTGGTCCTCGCTCTCATAGCCGCGGCAGTGCTCGTTGCGAGCGACAGCGCCCGCATGCTGCGCCTGGCCGTGGTGGCCGCGTTGTGGGCGGCCCTGGTCGGTGCCTTCCTCGCCGCCAGATACCGCAGACAGGTCACTGAGCGCGACGACGAGGTGGCCGACCTCCAGTCCGTCTACGAACTGGAGCTCGAACGCGAGGTGGCCGCTCGCCGCGAGTACGAGCTCGAGATCGAGTCCGAGACGCGCAAGCGCATCGAGGAGGAGTCGCGCGCGGACATCGAGGCCCTGCGCGCCGATCTGCACGCCCTGCGCGACAACCTCCAGGCGTTGCTGGGCGGCGACGTCCTGGTCGAACGCGTGGCGCTGCGCGCGGAGTCCACCCGCCTGCGCTCGCTGGCCTCCGAGGCGTCCCGGCTGTCCTCGCTGCCCGAGAACCGCATCATCAACGCCAAACCCGCGATCACCGCGTCGGTGACGTCCTCGATGTCGTCGATGGAGAAGCCGTCCGAGCGCACCGAACTGATCGAGCGCGTCGCGCACGACGCCAAGGTGCAGCCGCCGCGCCGTGAGCCGGCCAGGCCCGAGCCCGCGCGCCCGGAGCCGACCAGGAACTCGCCGCGCCCGCAGCCGGCCGTGGTGCGCCGCGACCCCGTGAAGACCCCGAAGCAGGAACCGGCCCGCCCCCAGCCCAGGCCAGCAGGTGGAGTGGCCGCCCGTCTCGGCGTCCCCGCCCCGCCCGCCCAGCCGCCGACGGTCAAGGCCCCGCCGGTGCAGCCGCAGCCCGTGCAAGCGCAGGTCCAACGGACCGAGCGAGTGCCGCGCCCGCAGCCGAACCGCACCGAGGCGCCGGCGCGTCCGGCAGAGCCCCCCAAGGCACCCGCCGCCGTGGCCAAGGCCGTGGAGACCCGCAAGCCCGAGGCACGCCCCCGCGTCGCCGAGCGCACCGAGATGATCAACCCGGCCGCACTGGAGTCGCGCGCGAAGCCGAGCAGCGGCCGCCGACGCGCCGACGACCGTCCGGCCACCCCGGCCGCTCCGGCCGCTCCGGTCCAGGACAGCGGTTCGTGGGAGACGTTGAAGCCCGGCAGCACGGACACTCCCAGCTCCTCCGGCTCCCGCGGCCGCCGGCGTGCCGACGACGCGCCGGAAGACTCACTGGTGTCGCTGCCGCCTTCGGGCCGCCGCGCCGCCGAGCAGTCGTCGGCTCGCCTGCCGGCGGTGTCCACCGGCCGCCGTTCCGCCGCGGACGAACCGCCAGTAGCCGGCCGTCGCGTGGCCGAGGACTCGTCCACCCGCCTGCCCGCGGTCTCGACCGGCCGCCGCGCGGCCCCGGAAGACCCGGCGGGCGCGCACGCGGACGGCAAGTCCGTGAGCGAGCTCCTGGCATCCCTGGGCGGAGGCGACGCACCTCGCCGCCGTCGCCGCCGAGACGACTAGCCCGGCGCCTCCCCGCTGATGGCACGCGGGGCCCTTTCGTGCGGTCAGAGCGAACGAAAGCTCCCCGCGTGCGTTTCGGTGGCGGCGTGTCGGGGTGCGACGCGCCGTGGCAGCGGAAGCGGCTCCGTCAGCGAGCTGCTGGCGTCTCTCGGCGGGGGTGATGCACGTCGCCGTCGCTGCCGCGACGACTGGCTCCGCGCCTGCGCGTTGATGGCACGCGGGGTCCTTTCGTGCGGTCTGAGCGAACGGAAGCTCCCCGCGTGCGTTTCGGTGGCGGTGTGTCGGGGTGTGACGCGCTGTGGCAGTGGAAGCGGCTCCGTCAGCGAGTTGCTTGCGTGTCTCGGTGGGGTGGTGTGCTTCGTTGCCGCGACGACTGGCTCCGCGCCTGCGCGTTGGTGGCACGCGGGGCGCTTTCGTGCGGTCTGAGTGAACGGAAGCTCCCTGCGTGCGTTTCGGTGGCGGCGTGTCGGGGCGTGACGCGCCGTGGCAGTGGAAGCGGCTTTGTCAGCGAGTTGCTGGCGTGTCTCGGCGGGCGACGCGCCGTCCCCGCCGGGCGCGCTCTCGGTGAGTGCACGCGGGGAGCTTTCGTTCGTTTGGAGCGCACGATGGGGCTCCGCGTGCGGCAGGCCGAGCAGGGGTGGTTACTTGTCGATGTCGCCGACGATCACGGCGAACGAGCTCAGCACGGTCGGCAGGTCGTCCACCTTCGTGCCCGGCAACAGTGCGGAGAGCGCCTGGACGTTGTTGAACGACGGCGTTCGCAGCTTCAACCGCCACGGAGTTTTCTCGCCGCGCGACGACAGGTGCACGCCCGAGGTGCCGAGTGGCGCCTCGACGCGCGTGTAGACCGAGCCCTCGGGAGCCTTGATCGCCTTGGGCAGCCGGACGTTCACCGGCCCTGACGGCAACTGCTCCAAGCATTGGCGCGCCAACGCCTTGGACAGCTCCACCTCACCCAGAAGGCACCGCACGCGCGCTGCGGCATCGCCCTCGGTCCTCAGCACCGGTGTGATGTCGAGCTGCTTGTAGGCGGGCAACGGGTCGTCGCGTCGCAGGTCGAAGTCCACGCCGCTGGCGCGCCCGATCGGTCCGGTGACGCCGTACTGCAACGCGTCGTCGTACCCCAGCACGCCGAGGCCTTCGAGCTTCGCGAAGTCGATCTCGAACCGTACAGAGTCCACAGTGGACAGGAAGTCGGCGACCCGCCCGGTCCAGCCGGCTGGGACGTCCTCGCGCAGGCCGCCGATCCGGTTGAACATGAAGTGGATGCGGCCGCCCGAGGCCTCCTCCATCAACGCCTGCACGCCCTCGCGGTACACGGCGGCGTTGGGGCACAACGGGGTCAGGAAGACCATGTGTGCCATTAGTCGGTTGAGCTCACACAGCAGTGCCCGCAGCCACTGTGCGCGGGCCGGGACGTCCATGCCCGTCATGCGTTCGACGGCCAGGGCCACGGCGAGTTCGTTGCAGAACGCGGAAAGCCAGTCGTGGCGGTTGGCGAGCGTGAGGACCTGGCGGTAGTCGCGGACCTCGAACAGCTTCTCGGCGCCGCGGTGCAGGTGGCCTACGAGGGGCTCGGCTGCGGTGATCGTCAGGTCCGGGGTGACGGTGAGGCGCAGGCGGTAGGCGCCGTGGGCCGACGGGTGCAGTGGGCCCAGGTCGATCACGCGGTCCACGCCCAGGTACTGGGCGCCTGCGCCTACGCCGACGGTGATCTGCTCGCTCACCGGAGCATGGTTTCACGCGTCCCCGGACGAGGCTCAGGCCCTCGTGATGCCGAAGTAGAAGCAACCGTGCGACAGGCTGCGGACCTGGAGTGACTCGATTGTGGGGTTGTTGAACGATTCTTCGATTGCACGATCGAACGATCCGGGCTCCACCACCTCGCCGTCGTGGATCTGACCTGCGGCGTTGTAGGAACGTAGGATCCGGGGATTGTTCAACAATTCGACAGGGAGACGATCCAACGAAGGCTCGTCCGGGCAGTCCACGTGCACGAAGATCGGGCCGACCTCGGAGTAAGGGCCCTTGCCGTTCGACGGCGAGTAGCGCATCAGCCAGACCGGCTCGTCCGGCAGCGACTTCCGCAGGCAGCACCGCACAGGTGCACCGGGCTCAGAAGCGCGGTACTCCCGGCCGGCGTCGGAGAAGGCCTCGGCAGGCGACACGTTGTGGATTCGCATACCGGCAACGATCGTCGTCAGACCCCCGAAAAGCTGGCGGGATTCGGACGCCAGGGCGGCAGCACGGGCAGCAACTCCGAGACCTCCACCCCGTTCCCGTGCAGCAACCAGCCGAACGACCCCAGCCCGGACGGATCCCGAAGTTCGGCGACCCGGCCGGCCCGAGCGGCAGACTCCAGCCAGTCCCAACCGGACCCGGAAACGTCTCCCGCCACACCCAAAGCGGCGAGCGCATCCCGCTGCGACACCAGCACCCAGTCCCCGCCGGCAGCCGCGGCACACGCGTCGAAAGCCACGTGCGCGGTGATGTCACAAGACCCGTCGAACACCGGCGGCACCTGACGCCCGGCGCGATACCCGGTGAGGGTGAACCGCCGCGACGACACCAGGTGCCCGTAGTCGATCGCAAGAGCCGCTCCGCGCACCGACGAGACCGCCGCCGCCCAGGCCGCATCCCGAGGAGCCCCCACCTCGGCCTGGGCGCCGTCCGCCAAAGAAGGCCACCACCGGGTGATCCACGGGTCAGAAGAAGGCCCGGTCACCACCGGGCAAGGGATCGAGTCGAGCCACTCGTGCCCGACCAGCAACCCGACGCAAGACGGCACCGAGGTCGTCCACCGAACCCCAGGCAGTGAGACTGGAGGCCCGAGCTCGACAGCGGTCACCCGCAACCGGGAGGCCAGCGACCCGGTGGCCAGCGAACGCACCGCGAAGGCCAGCTCACCACCGCCGGCGCCGACGTCCACGAAGTCCACGACCGGGGGAAATCCCAGCGCGGCGTCCACCCGCGACAACAGCTCCAGCAACGCCTCGGCCAGCTCCGGCCCCACCAGTGGCGAGGTCCGGAAGTGCGAAGAAGGCTTCTCACCGCGGGCGAAGAAGCCATCAGGGCCGTACAGGGCGGCGTGCCAAGCGGCTTCCCAGTCGAACACCGGACAAGTGTGCATCTAAGGTCATTTCCCGTGACCGACGCCGACCTCACGCCGACGCCGACGAAGAAGCGCATCGAGCAACGCCGCTGGACCGTCCTGTTCCCGGTCGTGGCGCTGATCGCGCTCGCCGCGGCCGGGCTCGTGCTGTTCGCACTGGGCACGTCGAGCATCGGCATCGAGCCGTTGCTGGTCGGTGCCGCGGCCGCGCTGATTCCCGTCGCGTTCGTGGTGAGCGCGTTCCTGTGGATCGACCGGTGGGAGCCGGAACCGGCGAAGATGCTGCTCTTCGCGTTCGTGTGGGGCTCCTGCGGGGCGACGATCAGCTCGCTCGCGTTCAACCAGACGAGCCGCGTGCTCGGAGACCTGCTCTACAACGACGGCACGACGTTCACCGCCGTGGTCGGTGCTCCGATCGTCGAGGAGGCCACGAAGGCGGCGTTCCTCATCGCGGTGTTCGTGCGGCGCAGGCACGAGTTCGACGGCGTCGTGGACGGCATGGTCTACGCGGGCATCACTGCCGCGGGCTTCGCGTTCACCGAGAACATCTGGTACTTCGGCCGGGTCTTCCTGGAGAACGGGCTCGGCGACATGAGCGGCGGCGTGATCGCGCTGTTCGTCCTGCGCGGGGTGCTGTCGCCGTTCGCGCATCCGCTGTTCACGGCCATGACCGGCATCGGCGTCGGCATCGCGGCCACCTCCAGCAACGCCGTGACCCGCGTCATCGCGCCGATCGGCGGGTACCTCACCGCGGTCGGCCTGCACTCGCTGTGGAACTTCTCCACCACCGTCGGCACCGGCTCGGACTTCATCAACCTGTACTTCCTGATCATGGTGCCGGTGTTCGCGGGCGCCGTCGCGATCGTGGTGTGGCAGCGGCGGCGGGAACAGCGGATCGTCGCCGGGCAGCTCGCCGCGATGGCGCAGAACCGGTGGATCGCCAACAGCGAGGTGGCCCTGCTGGCCAGCCTCAACGGCCGCAAGAACTGGCTCAGAGCGGTCAAGCGCAAGTCCGGTGACGAGTCGGCCAAGGCCGTGCGGAGCTACCAGATCGCGGTCACCGAGCTCGCCTTCCTGCGGCACCGCATCGAACAGGGCACGGCGGGACAGAGCGCCGAACACCGCCACGGCGTGCTGCTCGACACGCTGCACGCCGCCAGGGCCGCCGCCCGCCGGTGAGTCCTGTCACGACCAGGCACGGGCAAATCCGCGCGGGATTACCCTCGGCGGCGTCGTCTGGTACCCGCACTAGGGACTGGAACGTCTGAAGGAGTTAGTCGCATGGACGCGACCCCACGTCCGGCCAGGCTCGCCGTCGGTGTCATCTCGGCAGGTCGGGTCGGCTCGGTGCTGGGCGCCGCGCTGGCCAGGACGGGCCACGTGGTGGTCGGCACGACCGCCGTCTCCCAGGCCTCCCGCAACCGTGCGGACGAGCTGCTGCCCGGCGTTCCGATCGAGGACCCCACCGAGGTCGCCCAGCGAGCCGACCTGGTGTTGCTGGCCGTGCCGGACGACGAGCTCGCGGGCCTGGTCAAGGGCCTGATCGCCACGGACTCGCTGCGCGCGGGGCAGATCATCGTGCACACCAGCGGCGCGCAGGGCGTCAAGGTCCTCGAACCCGCTGCTCAGCTCGGTGCCCTCACGCTCGCGCTGCACCCCGTCATGACGTTCACCGGCCGTCCGGAGGACCTCCAGCGGATGAGCGCCGCGTGCGTCGGCGTCACCGCCGCGGACGGCGACGAGGTGGCCTGGAGCGTCGGCGAGGCGCTGGTCGTGGAGATGGACGCCGAACCGGTCCGGGTCCCCGAAGCCGTCCGCCCGCTCTACCACGCGGCCCTGGCACACGGCGCGAACCACCTGATCACGCTGGTCCGCGACGCCGCGGACCTGCTCACGAACGCCGGTGTCCCCAACGCGGAACGGCTGCTCGGCCCGCTGCTGTCCGCGGCGCTCGACAACGCGCTGCGCCACGGTGACCGTGCCCTCACCGGTCCGGTCGCCCGCGGCGACACGGGTACCTTGCGCAAGCACCTCGACGTGCTCGCCGAGCAGGCACCGGAGACCCTGCCCAGCTACCGCGTGCTCGCCCGCCGCACCGCCGACCGGGCCGAACACTCCGGGCTGCTCAAGCCCGACGCGGCCAACGACGTTCGCACCACTCTTGAGGACTGACGTGACCAAGCCACTCACCAAGGACGACTACCGCCCGGACGACGTCACGGTGCACCGCGACCCCGCCCGGCTCAACCGGGTCATCAGGGCACTGCGCAACGCCGGCCGCAACGTCGCCCTGGTGCCCACGATGGGCGCCCTGCACGCGGGCCACCGGCAGCTGATCCGCGAGGCGCAGGTCATGCAGAACACCGTGGTCGTGGTGTCGATCTTCGTGAACCCGTTGCAGTTCGGGCCGAACGAGGACCTCGCCAAGTACCCGCGGCAGTTCGAGTCCGATGTGGACATCTGCCGGGAGGAGCGCGTCGGCATCGTCTTCGCGCCGTCGGTCGAGGACATGTACCCGGCGGGCGCGCAGGTCACCGTGCACCCCGGACCGCTGGGCGACGAGCTCGAAGGCGCGGTCCGGCCCGGCCACTTCGCGGGCGTGCTGACCGTGGTGTCGAAGCTGTTCAACATCGTGCAGCCCACGTACGCGGTGTTCGGGCAGAAGGACTACCAACAGCTGCAGCTGATCCACACGATGGCGCGCGACCTGAACTTCCCGCTCGACGTCGTCGGCGTGCCGACCGTCCGCGAGCACGACGGCCTGGCGCTGTCGTCGCGCAACGCCTACCTGAACGAGGAGCAGCGCCACCAGGCCGTCACGCTGTCCGCCGCGCTCACCGCCGGCGCCCACGTGAGCTCGCAGGGCGCGGACGCGGTGCTCAAGGCCGCGCACGACGTGCTGGCGCAGACGCCCGAGATCGAACTGGACTACCTGGAGCTGCGCGGGGTCGACCTCGGTCCCGCGCCCGAGAACGGTGACGCCCGGCTGCTCGTGGCGGCCCGCGTCGGTTCCACCCGCCTGATCGACAACATCGCGGTGTTGCTCGGCGAAGGCGACGAGTAGGGGGAATGACATGTTCCGCACGATGCTGAAGTCCAAGATCCACCGCGCCACCGTGACGCAGGCAGACCTGCACTACGTGGGCTCGGTGACGGTGGACGAGGACCTGATGGAGGCCGCCGACCTGCTGGCGGGCGAACAGGTCGCCATCGTCGACGTCACCAACGGCGCGCGGCTGGAGACCTACGTCATCCCCGGCGAGCGCGGCACCGGCGTGCTGGGCATCAACGGCGCGGCGGCGCACCTCGTGCACCCCGGCGACATCGTGATCCTGATCGCCTACGGGCAGATGGACGACGCCGAGTCGCGCACCTACCAGCCGCGGGTCGTGTTCGTGGATGCCGACAACAAGGTCGTCGACCTCGGTGTGGACCCCGCGCACGCCCCGGAAGGCTCCGGGCTGGTGAACGGTTCCACGACCGCCCAGAATCCGGCGCCGTCTTCTGAGACCGTTGAGGCGACCGCGCTGGACGCGTTGATCCAGGCCGAGAACTGAGGAATCCACCGTGCTGCTCGCCATCGACGTCGGCAACACCAACATCGTGCTCGGTCTGTACGACGGGATGGGTGACTCCGCCCCGCTCGTGCGCGACTGGCGGATGCGCACCGACGCCAGGATGACCGCCGACGAGCTCGCGCTGACCATGCGCGGCCTGCTCGGCGAGTACGCCGACAAGATCACCGGCATCTCCGCGCTGTCGACCGTGCCCGCGGTGCTGCGCGAGCTTCGGGTGATGCTCGGCCGCTACTACGACGCCGTGCCGAAGGTGCTGGTCGAGCCGGGCGTGAAGACCGGCGTGCCGCTGCTCGTCGACAACCCGAAGGAGGTGGGCTCGGACCGCGTGATCAACACGCTGGCCGCGCACCACCTCTACTCGACCTCGTGCATCGTGGTCGACTTCGGCACGTCCACGAACCTCGACGTGATCTCGTCGCGCGGCGAGTTCCTCGGCGGTGCGCTGGCGCCGGGCATCGAGATCTCGGTCGACGCGCTGGCCGCCCGTGCCGCCCAGCTGCGCAAGGTCGAGCTGGTCAGGCCGCGCAACGTGATCGGCAAGAACACCGTGGAGTGCCTGCAGTCGGGCATCGTCTACGGGTTCGTCGGCCAGGTGGACGGGCTGGTGCGCAAGATCACCGAGGAGCTCCAGCAGACCGATCCCGGCCCCGTGACGGTGATTGCCACGGGCGGGCTCGCTCCACTGGTCGTCTCGGAGTCGTCGACGATCGCGCACCACGTGCCGGACCTGACCCTGCTGGGGTTGCGGCTCGTCTTCGAGCGCAACATGGCTACTCGCTGACGCGGACCATCCGGAAAGCCTCCACGACCATGGAGACGTCGAACGGCCCGTTCGACGTCTCCGGGCGTGCGCGGAGGAACGCGAGCATCTTGGCGTTGATCGAGGCCCGTTCCTCTTCGTCGACGACGAGCATGCGTGAATGGGTGTTCACCGTGGCGATGAGCGCCTCCGGCGAGTCGCGGCGATGCACGTGCGGGAACGTCTTCTCCTCCATCGCCCCGAACGACGGGTGCGCCATGACGTCCAGCGGGTTGTTCCGCTGCGACTCGACGCTGGACGCCGACGCGCGCTCGAACTCCGTGTACCACTCGAGGTCCGGGTCGGGCGAGATCCACAACGCCGCCAGCACGCCGCCGGGCCGCAGCACGCGGGCGATCTCCGGCAGCGCCTTCACCTGGTCGAACCAGTGGAACGCGGTGCCGACGAACACGGCGTCGACGGTCTGGTCGGGAACGGGGATGTGCTCGGCGTGACCGGGTAGCGCGCGCACGTCGTGAACACGGCGCACCAGCTCGGACAGCATCTGCTCGTTGGGCTCCACGGCGGTCACCCGGTGGCCTTCCGCGACCAGACCCGCGGTCAGCTTGCCGGTGCCGGCGGCGAGGTCGAGCACCTCCAACCGCTCGGACGTGTTCAGCGGCTCCAACGCCCACCGGATCGCCGCCACGGGATAGTCAGGCCGGTGTTCGGCGTAGGCCTCTGCCTGCGCGCCGAACGAGTCCGCTCGCCTCGCGTGTAGATCCATCCGTCCAACTTAGGGCGTCCCGGATCGGGCGGGGTATCCGGTTCGTCATGCCGGTGAGCCCTTCCGTACCCTTCTCCGCGTGAGTGAGCAGCCGAAGCAAAACCTCGTGACCAGCGAAGAAGACCTGCCAGAGCAGATGCGCGTGCGCCGGGAAAAGCGTGCGCGGCTGCTCGCTTCCGGCAAGGAGCCGTATCCCGTCGAAGTCGCGCGCACGCACACGTTGCGCGAGATTCGTGAGGCGCATCCCGAGCTCGAACCCGACACGCAGACCGGTCAGATCGTCGGCATCACCGGCCGGGTGATGTTCATGCGCAACACCGGAAAGTTGTGCTTCGCGACGTTGCGCGAAGGCGACGGCACCGAACTCCAGGCGATGCTGAGCCTCGCCGGTGTGGGTGAAGAAGCGCTTTCCGAGTGGAAGACCGACGTCGACCTCGGTGACCACGTTTTCGTGCACGGCGAGGTCATCAGCTCGCGCCGCGGTGAGCTTTCCGTGATGGCGGACGGGTGGCAGCTGACGTCGAAGTCGCTGCGTCCGCTGCCGGTCGCGCACAAGGAACTCGGCGAGGAAACCCGCATTCGTCAGCGATACGTCGACCTGATCCTGCGGCCGACGGCGCGGGACACTGTTCGGACCCGTGCGAACGTCGTTCGTTCTCTGCGCGACTCGTTCCACCGGCGCGGATTCCTCGAAGTCGAGACGCCGATGTTGCAGACGCTGCAGGGTGGCGCCTCCGCGCGTCCGTTCATCACGCACTCGAACGCGCTCGACATCGACCTGTTCCTGCGCATCGCGCCGGAGCTGTACTTGAAGCGCTGCGTGGTCGGCGGCATCGAGAAGGTCTTCGAGATCAACCGCAACTTCCGCAACGAGGGCGTGGACTCGTCTCATTCGCCCGAGTTTTCGATGCTGGAGTACTACGAGGCGTACGCCACGTACGACTCGAACGCGGTACTCACCCGTGAGCTGATCCAGGAAGCGGCGGAAGCCGTGACCGGTTCGCAGATCGTGACGTTGGCCGACGGCACCGAGTACGACCTGTCGGGTGAATGGACGACGCTCAGCATCTACGAGTCGTTGTCCGAAGCGGTTGGTGAGGAAATCACCCCCGAGACGCCCGCCGAGGTGCTGCGCAAGCTTTGTGACCGGCACGAACTCGAGGTCAACCCCAAGTTCGGGCACGGCAAGCTGGTCGAGGAGCTGTGGGAGCACCTGGTGTGCGACTCGCTGTACGCCCCGACGTTCGTGCGCGACTACCCGGTCGAGACGTCCCCGCTGACCAGGCAGCACCGCAGCAAGCCGGGCGTGGCCGAAAAGTGGGATCTGTACGTTCGCGGATTCGAACTCGGAACCGGTTACTCCGAACTGGTGGACCCGGTGATCGAGCGGGAACGCCTGGAAGCACAGGCGCGCCTTGCCGCGGCCGGTGACGTCGAGGCGATGCCGATCGACGAAGACTTTCTGCGATCACTGGAGTACGGAATGCCACCGAGTGGTGGCGTCGGAATGGGTATCGATCGGCTGCTGATGGCCCTCACGGGTCTGGGTATCCGGGAGACCATCTTGTTCCCGCTCGTTCGCCCTGAATGAGTAACTTTCCGGATGTCGATAGGTGCAATGCGGCACCCGTGCGCTAACCTGCCTCGCAAGAGGCTTTAGTTGGCGACGCGGGTGACCGCGCATTCGGGGTCCAGGAGGATACGCATGGCGCAGAAGGTCACGGTGACCCTCGTCGACGATCTGGACGGTTCCACTGCGGAGGAGACCGTCGAGTTCGGACTGGATGGTGTCAGCTACACGATCGACCTTTCCTCGGGCAATGCGGGCAAACTGCGGGACGCTCTTGCCGACTTCGTCGGTAGTGCTCGTCGTGCGGGTGGGCGCAAGCGCGTTGGTCCCGGTCGTCCGGCGGGTGTGAAGGCACGCCCCGCATCGGCGGATCGTGAGCAGAACCAGGCCATTCGCGAGTGGGCACGCAAGCAGGGCATGAAGGTGTCGGATCGCGGCCGCATCCCGGCCGAGGTGCTCGACGCCTACCACCAGCAGGGCTGAAATTCGGTAAAACACGAAGGGGGTTCCGGGATGATTCCCGGAACCCCCTTCATGTTATTTGGGTGACTGTTCAACTACGTGCTGGATCGACGCCGAAACCCTTCGCGAGATCGTCGAGCATCGCGTGTGCGCCCTGAAGGCTGACCGAAGAGACCCAAACGACATCCGAGACGTCGTGCTTCTCACCCTTTAGTTGACCCCACAACGGGTTGGCCGAATATTGATCCTTGATCTTCTGGGTCTCGCCCTTCGGATCGGCCCAGGCGGAGACGAAGATCCGCTCGGCGTCGAGCGACGAGATCTGCTCCTGGCTCAGGTCGACCGAGATCTTCTCCGAGGTCGGCTGCCCCTGCGGGCGGGCGAGTCCGGCGTCGGCGAACAGCACGCCGCCGGGGAACGACTTCTCCGTGTAGAGCCGGACGGTCTGCTCGCCGGCGACGAACCGCGCCAGTGAGATCGACGGGTTGTGACCGGCCTTGGCGCGGATGGCGTCGCCGACCTTCTTCGCGCGCGCCTCGTAGTCGGCGATCTTCTTGTTCGCCAGCTCCTCCTTGCCCAGCGCCTTGCCGAGCAGGCGGATGTTGTCCTTCCACGTCGGCCCGGTCGTCACGCTGAACACGGTGGGGCCGATCTTGGTCAGCTTGTCGTAGATCTGCTCGTGCCTGACCTTCGCCGACACGATCAGGTCCGGGGCGATGGTGGCGAGCTCCTCCAGGTTCGGGTTCGCCAGTTCACCCACCGCCTTGGCGTTCTTCGCGTACTTCGCCGCGTCCTCCGCCAGGTAGTCCGGCAGGCCGTCGGTGCGGTAGCGGGTGTACGCGACGACCTCGGTCTCCAGCGCGAGCGTGGCGTCCACGTAGCTGGAGTCGAGCGCGGCGACCTTCTTCGGCCGGTCCTTGATCTCGGTCTTGCCCATCGCGTGTTCGATGGTCACCGCCGTCCAACCCTGCTCGGCAGGCGCACTCGGGCTGGTCGTAGTCGCCTGACCACATGCGGTGAGCGCGAGTAGCGCCACACCGATCAGGGCTGTTCTTCGCATCGATGACTCCACGAATTCGGTTAGGCTTACCTGTCTTTCGCGGAGCATATGTCGGGCATTCGGAGGGGTGGGCGTTGGGCCGTAAGAGGTGGTTCGGCCTGCTCTTCCTGCTGATCGCGCTGGTCGCCGTGTGCCTGGCGAGCATCGCGATCGGCTCGAAGGAGATCCCGCTGTCCGGGGTCTGGCACGGCCTCTTCACGCCGACCGGTGCCGAGGACGACGTGGTGATCCGCGAGCTGCGGATCCCGCGGACGTTGATCGGCATCGCCGTGGGCATCGCGCTGGGGGTCGGCGGCGCCCTCATGCAGGGCCACACCCGCAACCCGCTGGCCGATCCCGGCATCCTCGGCGTCACGCACGGCGCCGCACTGGCCGTGGTGCTGTCGATCTTCCTGCTCGGCGTCGACTCGCTGGTCGGCTACATCTGGTTCGCCTTCGCCGGCGCGATGATCGCGAGCATCGTGGTGTTCCTGCTCGGCTCGGCCGGGCGGGGCGGGCCTTCGCCGGTGACACTGGCGCTGGCCGGGGCCGCGGTCTCCGCGCTGATGCACGGCCTGGTGTCGGCGATCGTGCTGCTCGACCAGCAGTCGCTCGACGCGTTCCGGTTCTGGCAGGTCGGCGCCATCGCCGGACGCGACATGTCGGTGCTGACCCAGGTGTTGCCGTTCCTCGTCGTCGGTCTGGTCATCGCGGCGTTCAACGCACCGGGCCTCAACGCGCTGTCGCTCGGCGAGGACGTGGCCAAATCGCTCGGCGTACGGGTCGGGATGACACGGTCGTTGGGCGTCTTCGCCATCACGCTGCTGGTGGGCGGGGCTGTCGCGGCGTGCGGGCCCATCGGGTTCATCGGCCTCGTGGTGCCGCACGTGGCGCGCGCGTTCACCGGGCCGGACTACCGCTGGCTGCTGCCGTTCTCCGCGCTGGTCGGCGCGATCCTCCTGCTGCTGGCCGACATCGTCGGCCGCGTGGTGGCCCGTCCGTCCGAAGTGGAGGTCGGCGTGATGCTGGCGCTGCTGGGCGCGCCGTTCTTCATCTACCTGGTGCGCCGCAAGAAGCTGGTGAAGATTTGACCGCGCTCAGGGTCGGGGTGACCTCGTTCAAGCTGCGCCGTCGGCCGCTGATGGTGGTCGCGGTCGCACTGGTGCTGCTGGCCGCGGTCCTGGTCGTCGACATCATGATCGGCGACTTCCCGCTGACGGCGGCGCAGGTCGTGGACGCGCTGTTCGGCGGCGGCACCCGGCGCGACCAGTTCGTGGTGATGGAACTGCGGATGCCGCGCGCGTTGACGGGCCTGCTCGTCGGCGGCGCTCTGGGACTCTCCGGCGCGATCTTCCAGGCGATCGTGCGCAACCCGCTGGCCTCGCCGGACATCCTGGGCGTGACCTGGGGAGCCGGCGCCGGAGCGGTCTCCGTGATCACCTTCGCCGGCTCGCTCGGCGTGGTGACCGGTAGCGCGGCTGCTTACGGTCTGCCGCTGGCGGGCTTGGCGGGCGGGTTGACCGCGGGCCTGCTGGTCTACGCGCTGGCGTGGCGGCAGGGCATCGAGGGCTTCCGGATGGTGCTGGTCGGCATCGGCATCACCGCGGTGGCCGGCAACTTCACCCACTACCTGCTGACCGTCGGCGACGTGCAGGACGCCGGGCGCGCGATGGTGTGGATCACCGGGTCTCTGAACGGCCGCGGCTGGGAACACGTCGTGCCGGTCGCTTTGGCGCTGTTGGTGCTGATCCCGGTCGCTCTGATCGGTGGCCATGTTCTCGGCGCCCTGCAGTTCGACGACCAGACGTCGCGCGGGCTTGGTGTGCGGGTGAACTGGGCGCGGTCGTGCCTGATCATCGTGGCGATCGTGCTGGCGTCGGTGGCCACCGCTGCGGCCGGGCCGATCGCGTTCGTCGCGCTGGCCACGCCGCAGATCGCGTTGCGCTTGGCCGGTACCGCTCAGCCGCCGTTGTTCGGGTCCGTGGTGATCGGTGGGGTGCTCGTGATGTTGTCGGATCTGGTGGCGCGGACGGTTTATCGGGTCGAGCTGCCGGTCGGGGTGGTCACGGCCGTGCTCGGGGCGCCCTATCTGATGTTCCTGCTGGTTCGGAGCCGCCGGGAGGCGCGGGTATGAGTGTGCGTCTTGAGGCCTCGTCGTTGAGTGTCGGGTACGGGGAGCGGCTTGTTGTCGACACCCTGGATCTGTCTGTGCTGGGTGGCACCGTCACCGCGGTGATCGGGCCCAACGGGTGTGGGAAGTCGACCCTGTTGAAGGCTTTGGGGCGGTTGTTGCCGGCTAGGTCTGGGGCCGTGTTGCTGGACGGCAAGCAGATCGAGCGGATGGCCACCCGGGATGTCGCTCGGGTGCTGGGGATGTTGCCTCAGGCGCCTTCTGCTCCTGAGGGGCTCACTGTCGCGGATCTGGTTGCTCGGGGGCGGCATCCGCATCAGTCCTGGTACCGGCAGTGGTCTTCTGAGGATGCGGCGGCTGTTGACGCTGCGTTGGAGATGACTGGGATCTCGGATCTGGCCGAGCGGACTGTGGATGAGCTGTCCGGGGGGCAGCGGCAGCGGGCCTGGATCTCGATGGCGCTTGCTCAGGGGACGGATCTGTTGTTGCTGGACGAGCCGACTACCTATCTGGATCTTGCTCACCAGATTGATGTGCTGGATTTGGTGCAGGAGCTGCATGCGGTGATGGGGCGGACGATCGTCATGGTGTTGCATGACTTGAATCTGGCTGCTCGGTACGCGGATGTGATCGTGGCTATGCGGGATGGGCGGATTGTGGCTCAGGGGACGCCTGCGGAGGTGTTGACCGAGTCGATGTTGCTGGATGTTTTCGGGTTGGATGCTCGGGTGGTCGAGGATCCGGTGGCTGGGACGCCGTTGGTGGTGCCTGTGGGGTCTCGGCATCGGTTGCCGTAGGGGGCGCGACCATGCGGGTGGTCGCCTTGCGGGCGGCGAGGTTGCGCCTTCGCGTCGCCTCGGCCTCGCCGTCGGCGTGATCGCGGGTCAGGAGCAGGTTCGGGGGCAGGCCGTGCACGGCTCTGCGTCCGGGAGCACGTAGTGGAAGCAGCAGCTGTTGCGCTTGCGCTTCCAGCCCTCGTCGGTGAAGTGGAGGGTTGAGGCGGAGACGAATGGGGCGAGTTTTTCGGGGAGGATCAGGGCGGCGTCGGTGACGCCGCCGTTCTCGTCGCCGCAGACTCGGCCTGCTGCCCAGGCGCCGTACTCCAGCATGTCGGTGGCGGCGGCCCAGAGTTGGCGGCGGCCGAAGCGGACCACTTGGCCGAATGAGGCCACGAACTGGGCGGCGTGGGCGGCGTAGCGGGCGCGAAGGAGGGCGGCCAGGGCTGCTTCGTTCTGGACGACGGTGGCGGCTGGGTGGTTCGAGGCCGGGTCGTCGGGGAGGCAGGCGAACTCGTCGCACAGGACGGCGGTGCCGTCCGGGTGCGGGCGGCCGTCCTGGTTCAGGCGGAAGGCCAGGTCCGAGGGTTTGAGGGTGGGCACGCGGCGGGCCGTGTGGAAGAGCAGGCCGGCCAGCTGGCCCGGGATGTGCAGGTACCAGCCCATGATGTAGCCGGCGGTGGCGCGGTCGTCGGACTCGCCGTACTGCTCGACCATCCATTCGGCGAGGTCCTTGCGCCACAGGTCGAACCTCGCGGGCTCGGCCAGCAGGTCCGAACAGATCTCCCAGTCGGCGGGCGGCGTGCCGAAGTGGATCTCGGTGCCGGCGTTCAGACGGGCGATGGATTCGGCCAGTGGCGTGAGCGCACGCGGGTTCTGCTGTGAGACCCTCGCAGGTACGGTCAACGGCGCAAGTCCTTATCTCATGTGTATGAGGCTTGCCTAACCTTACCGAAGATCGCTCTTGTTTCGCCTGTCGTGGTGGGCCCGGTCACACGAGTATCGCCCAGCGGCGGGTTGTTCGCGCTCAGCGGACATCGCCCGATCTGTGGAATCCGTTGCTCCCGACCTGCGTTGATGGTGGTGTCAGAGTTCGCCGGACGCGGCTTGCCGCTGATGGGAACCACAGGCCTCGGGACCGCCCACTACAGTGGAGCCACGGTGCCGCGCTCACCAGGGTAGATCGGTGGAGCCGAGGACCGCCGACGCAGCAGTCAGGGAGTGCGAATGTTCGAAAGGTTCACCGACCGCGCGAGGCGGGTGGTTGTCCTTGCCCAAGAAGAGGCACGGATGCTCAACCACAACTACATCGGCACCGAGCACATCCTCCTGGGTCTGATCCACGAGGGTGAAGGTGTCGCCGCCAAGGCGCTCGAGTCGTTGGGGATCGCGCTGGAGGGCGTCCGCCAGCAGGTCGAAGAGATCATCGGCCAGGGCCAACAGGCTCCGAGTGGACACATCCCCTTCACCCCGCGCGCCAAGAAGGTGCTTGAGCTGTCTTTGCGCGAGGCGCTGCAGCTCGGCCACAACTACATCGGCACCGAGCACATCCTGCTCGGGTTGATTCGTGAGGGCGAAGGCGTTGCTGCGCAGGTCCTCGTGAAGCTGGGTGCCGACCTGAACAGGGTGCGGCAGCAGGTGCTGCAGCTGCTGTCCGGCTACTCGACGGAGAAGGGTTCGTCGGAGTCGCCGGGTCGTGGCGAGGGCACGCCGTCGTCGTCCCTGGTGCTCGACCAGTTCGGGCGCAACCTCACGGCTTCGGCCCGTGAGGGCAAGCTCGACCCGGTGATCGGGCGCACCAAGGAGATCGAGCGGGTCATGCAGGTGCTGTCCCGCCGCACCAAGAACAACCCGGTCCTCATCGGCGAGCCCGGCGTCGGCAAGACCGCCGTCGTCGAGGGACTGGCGCAGATGGTCGTCAAGGGCGAGGTGCCCGAGACGCTCAAGGACAAGCAGCTCTACACGCTCGACCTCGGCTCGCTGGTCGCGGGCTCGCGCTACCGCGGTGACTTCGAAGAGCGCCTGAAGAAGGTGCTCAAGGAGATCCGCACGCGCGGCGACATCATCCTGTTCATCGACGAGATCCACACGCTCGTCGGTGCGGGTGCCGCCGAGGGCGCCATCGACGCGGCCTCGATCCTGAAGCCGATGCTGGCCCGCGGTGAGCTGCAGACGATCGGTGCCACCACGCTCGACGAGTACCGCAAGCACGTCGAGAAGGACCCCGCGCTGGAGCGCCGCTTCCAGCCGATCCAGGTGGGCGAGCCGTCGCTCGAGCACACCATCGAGATCCTCAAGGGTCTGCGCGACCGGTACGAGGCGCACCACCGCGTCTCGATCACCGACTCCGCGCTGGTCGCCGCCGCCACGCTGGCCGACCGGTACATCAACGACCGGTTCCTGCCGGACAAGGCGATCGACCTCATCGACGAGGCGGGCGCGCGGATGCGCATCCGCCGGATGACCGCGCCGCCAGACCTGCGCGAGTTCGACGAGAAGATCGCCGACGTCCGTCGCGACAAGGAGTCCGCGATCGACGCGCAGGACTTCGAGCGCGCGGCGAAGCTGCGTGACGCGGAGAAGCAGCTCCTGGGCCAGAAGGCCGAGCGGGAGAAGCAGTGGAAGGACGGTGACCTGGACGTCGTCGCGGAGGTCGACGACGAGCAGATCGCCGAGGTCCTCGCCAACTGGACCGGCATCCCGGTGTTCAAGCTCACCGAGGAGGAGACCACGCGTCTGCTCCGCATGGAGGACGAGCTGCACAAGCGGATCATCGGCCAGGTCGACGCGGTCAAGGCCGTGTCGCAGGCGATCCGCCGCACCCGCGCCGGTCTGAAGGACCCGAAGCGTCCGTCGGGCTCGTTCATCTTCGCCGGCCCGTCCGGTGTCGGTAAGACCGAGCTCTCGAAGGCGCTGGCGAACTTCCTGTTCGGCGAGGACGACGCGCTCATCCAGATCGACATGGGCGAGTTCCACGACCGCTACACCGCGTCGCGGCTCTTCGGTGCTCCTCCCGGTTACGTCGGCTACGAAGAGGGCGGTCAGCTCACCGAGAAGGTGCGCCGCAAGCCGTTCTCCGTCGTGCTCTTCGACGAGATCGAGAAGGCCCACCAGGAGGTCTACAACACGCTGCTCCAGGTGCTGGAGGACGGCCGCCTGACCGACGGTCAGGGCCGGACGGTGGACTTCAAGAACACCGTCATCATCTTCACGTCGAACCTGGGCACGTCCGACATCAGCAAGGCCGTCGGCCTCGGCTTCACCTCGGGTCAGGACACCGCGTCCAACTACGAGCGCATGAAGAACAAGGTCAACGACGAGCTGAAGAAGCACTTCCGCCCCGAGTTCCTCAACCGCATCGACGACATCATCGTCTTCCACCAGCTGACTCAGGACGAGATCATCAAGATGGTGGACCTGATGATCGCTCGCGTCGAAACGCAGCTGAAGAACAAGGACATGGCGATCGAGCTCACGGATCGTGCCAAGTCCCTGCTCGCGAAGCGCGGCTTCGACCCGGTGCTGGGCGCCCGCCCGCTGCGCCGGACGATCCAGCGCGAGATCGAGGACACCCTGTCGGAGAAGATCCTGTTCGGCGAGATCCAGCCGGGCCAGATCATCATCACCGACGTCGAGGGCTGGGACGGCGAGTCGGACCAGCACGACAAGGCGAAGTTCGTGTTCCGCGGCGAGGCCAAGCCGAACCGCGTGCCGGACGCCCCGCCGGTCGACCTCGCAGCGCCCGCGGCGGCCGCCGAGCCGCAGGACGCTCCGGCGACCGAGACCGAGTGATCTAGTCGCTCTGTGAGAACGGCTCCCAGGCTTCGGCCTGGGAGCCGTTTTCGTCTGTGCTCAACATCCGGTGCCTGCGGCGAGTTGAGAACTCCAACGGGCGTCGCACCAGCCCGACCTGACCCTGGAGTTCCAGCGCGGACCGTGGCACGTCCGGGTCACCGAGGCCTCCGCTGGTGGACATGATCCTGGAGACCCTCGAACTCATGCCCGGCGTGGAGCCGAGGGATCCCGCCGCGGCGGCGTGACACGGATCGCGTCACCTCGCACCAACGATTCGTCCGTTTCGCCGCGCCCCCGAAACCCCTCCTGGCACTATTGCGCCCGCTCACGTGATCTTGCGCGAGCAGGTGTTCCCAGGAGGAGGTCCTTGTGCCGTCGGCCGCGTTCGAACAACTGGTAGCTCAGTTCGAGCAGTTCCAGTCCCGGATGCAGCGCGTTGACCAGCAGTTCGCCAACATCGGCGAGATGCAGCAACAGCTGACCGAGTTGGAAGCCGTGGCCACCTCGGCCGACAGAGCGGTGACCGTCGTGGCGGGCCCGTCCGGCAGCATCAAGGCCATCCGCCTCACCGACCTCGCCATGCGCAGGCCACCGCACGCCCTCGCCGCCGAACTGATGTCGACCCTGCAACAGGCCGTCGCCGAAGCCGCCCGCCGCCAGGCAGGCATCGTCGAAGGCGCGGTCGGCGACGACATGAAACTCTCGGACCAGGTCCTCGAAACCCAGGCGCAACTCTTCGGAATGTCCAAAGAGGAACTCCGCGCCGTCAGGGCGGAAGAGGCGGCGCCGCAACCGTCCGCCGCACCGGCACCGTCGCGTCCCCCGATGCCTCCGATGCCGCCTGTGCCGCCGGCGGCCCAGGGGCCGGTCCGGCAGCCCGCACCGCCACGCAGGCCCGCGCCCGAGCCGCACGACGACTTCTCCGACCAGAACATCATGCGCGGCAACGCGTGGACCGACAGGTCGCCGCAGCCGCCCGCTGCTCCGCCCAAACAGGACGGCAAGTTCCTGAACCTCTACGACGACGAGGACGGCCGGTGAGCGGGTACAGCGTCAGCCCGGAGGAGTTGCGGGCGTACGCCGACAAGCTCGACGGTCACCGCGCGACGGCGAGCGCCATCAAAGGCCTCGTCGACAAGGCCGACGTGTCTGGCAAGTCGTGGGGTGTGGTGGGCGTGTTCGTCTTCGACACCTACACGAACATGTTGAACGACCTCAGGGACACGTTCACGGCCATGGAAGAGGGCCTGCAGTCCGGCGCGGGCAAGTTCCGCGACACCGCCCAGGGCTATGTGGATCAGGAAGAGGCTCTGCAGCAGATTCTCAACGGCATCAAGGTCGACAGGGGGTAAACCGCGTGGCAGAGGAAGCCATCAAGGCCGGTGGCGTTGAGATCACTGTCGGTGAGAAGACCACCGGGGAAAAAGCCGTCGAGGCGATCCCGATCTACGGCAACTTCGCCAAGGCGACCGAGGCACTGGGCAAGACAGGCGAGACCGGTGGCGTGTCGGCGTTGTCCTCCGAAGGCAGCGCTCTGATCAACGGACTGGTCGAAGCTGGGCAGGGCCTCGCGATGGACCCGCTCGGCTGGTTGGTCGGACAGGGGCTCAACTTCCTGATCAGCGTGGTGCAGCCGCTCGAGGACGCGATCCACTTCGTGAGTGGTGACGGTCCCGCGCTGCAGCAGGCGGGCGAGAACTTCGGTGCCATCGCAGCGGGCATCGCCGAGCTGCGCACCACGTTCGCCGATGACCTGCAGAGCACGGTGCAGAGCTGGGACGGCAGCGCTTCCGAGGCGGCGGGCACCAAGCTGGGGGAGTTCGCCCACGGGATCGACGGTGTTGCCGCTCAGGCCGGGGAACTGGCCGAACTGCTGATGATGTCGTCGATGGTCATGCAGGTCATCGAGGACGTCATCAAGGCGATTCTGACCGAGCTGATCACCTGGCTCATCATGATCTGGATACCTGCGCTCGCCGCCGCGGTTCCGAGTTGTGGCGCGTCGACAGCAGCAGCGGGCGCGGCGACCGGAGTGCGGGTGGCCTCCACTGCGAGCCGGGTGTCGCGGATTGTCGCCAAGCTGCGTCAGCTGCTGACCAAGATCATGGACTTCCTGCGGAACCTGGCGACGAAGGCCAAGAACCTCGGTACCGGCTTCAAGAAGGCCATGGCGGACAAGAAGGCCGCCGTCGCGACCGCGGACAGGAAGCTGAAGCCGGTGCTGGACCAAAACGGCAAGTGGTCCCGGGAGTGGTTGACGGCATCGCCTCGCGACAAGCTGAACAGCTCTGAGGGCATGGTCGGCGAACGCATGAATCAGGGTTTCTGGCGGTCAATGGGGGACGCGGCCGGGAACGAGGCGCTGGCTCAGGGCAACATCGCGCACGAGAAGGGCGGGCGGAACTCGTCCATCCAGGAGAAGGCGAACGAGTACGACCAGACAGGCACCGACTACTCGAAACAACGCATCGAAGGGTATCTGGACATCTGATCATGGAGCCCTACAAGTGGAAACTCCTGCTACTGCTGCTGGGTCTCGCTCTGCTGTTCACGCCACTGTGGTGGTGGTCCTGGCGCAAGAACCGGCAGGAAGCACTTGAGCACGAGGACAAGCTGGCAGCGTTCGCGAACAAGGTCGGCGCGACGGTGACCGATGCGAGTGGTGACGTGCTGCCTTGGTCGGCCGGTCTGGCATCACCGTTCCTGGGTGAGCACGACGGCGTGATGGGGATGATCAGCAGCGCGGGTGGGCCGCAGTTCGACTATGCGCTCGAGTTCGAGCGCAACGGGTGGCGCGTTCGTGTGTGTGAGGCATCGGTGGAGGTGCGTACCGCGACCACAGCCGGCAACACCGTCACGGACTACGAGCACCGGATCGAGGTGGCTACGTCAGAGCTGGTCCCCCTGAAGATCGTCACCAGGCACTGGGCCCAGGGAAGGCGCTTCAGGAAGTGGGCGGCCGAGATGCCGCAGAGCGTTGCAGATCAGGAACGTCCTCTCTGGATGGAACTGCGTCTGGCTGAAGCTGTCGACCAGGCGCACCTCGCGTTCACGAGTGACCTGGTCGAGGCGGACGCGGTGCTGAGCCCACAGGTTGCCGGGTGGTTGCAGGCTCAGGCCGACGGACAGCTGTTCCGGCACCTCACCTTCGAGGCTGGAATCGTCTACACGACGGCAGACGGGCAGATAGCCGAGGAGTCCGTGCTGAGCAGGGTCGACGCACTGCTCGATCTGCTCGGCCACATGCCCGGTGTGCGGCCGAGGAATCCGGTGACCGCCGGCTGAGGACGCCGGCTTCGCGGTGAGTCAGCTGGGCGTCACCGCGAAGCCGGACAGCACGATCTCCTCCAGGGCCGGGTCGTCGTCCTCCCACATCCCCTCGTAGTTGAAGCCGAACAACGCGCGCAGAGCGGCCTCGGCCAGGTCGAGCGGGTGGAAGCGGAACGGGTAGTCGTCGTCCTCGTCGAGGGTTTCGATGAACTCCGGGTCGCCCGCCAGGTACTTCTCCTCGAACGGCAGCGGTGTGCCGATGTCCTCGATCACGCCGCTGTCCGGCGAGAGGCTGAACGAGCGGCGCACCGAGCCGTCGGGCGACCAGATCGCGTAGGCGAAGAAGTCGACGACGCTGTGCATGGCGTGCAGGTAGAGGGTGCGGCCGGCGGCCTCGCGGACGAAGCGCGGGGACAGGTCGGTGGGGGCGTCGTTGGCGGCTTCCCAGGTGCAGACGATGGACAGGCCCGGGAAGACGCCGGCGTAGACCTCGCCTTCCGGCGGGTTGCCCAGGTACAGGCTTCCGTCGGCGATCGGGCGGATGTCGTGTCCCTGGTAGAGGCGCTCCACCAGGGCGGTGGTGGCTTCGCGGTCGATCTTGGGTGACGACCGCAGAACCTTGCTGACGTCGTCGGATGCGTAGAAGAGCATCCAGTCCTTGGCTCCCATGAGGTCAGCATGCCGGAAGGGTCTGACAATTTTTCGGCGGGCAACGAGGGCGCGCTCTCGGCCGTCCTTCAGGTGTGAGCACCACACCGGAGACCGACGCGCACTCGGGCACACTGCACGACGTGGTCACCACCGAGGTGAAGGCCGAGAAGAGCGGTTTCGCCACGTTCTTGCTGGTCGTGTGCGCGATGGCGTTCGTCGCGGCGGCCATGATCAGGCTGCTCGGCATCGACGGCACGCGGTACATGATCGCCACGACCTCGCTGACCCCGTACATCACCGTCGCGGGGCTGCTCATCGGGTTGTTCGCGCTGTTTCGCAAGAGGTGGGTCGTCGGGCTGACGATGACGCTGGTGGCGATCGTGCTCGTGGCGAACGTGGCGCCGCGGGCGTTTCCGGACGCACGGCCGAACGGGGTCGGGCAGCAGGTCAGGCTGATGACCGCGAACCTGCTCACGGGCATCGCGGACGCCGACGCCATCGTGCGCGAGGTGAAGGCGCGCAAGGTCGACATCCTGGCCATGCAGGAGCTGACCCCGGAGATGGTGCGCGATCTCGAACGGGCGGGCCTCAACCAGGTGTTGCCGAACCGGGTCTTCCTGGACGAGCCGGGCGGGTCGGGCAGCGGGATCGCCGCGAAGTACCCGCTCGCGCAACGGAACCTGACCCCGCCGGGCACGTTGCAGCAGGCCGGCGCGCTCGTGGACCTGCCGGGCAAGGACATCGAGGTCGTCTCGGTGCACCCGTTGCCGCCGGTCGTCACCGACGGGCCGGAGGCGTGGCAACGCGAGATGGCCGGGTTGCCCACTCCCGACTCGACCGGGGCGATCAGGGTGCTCGCCGGTGACTTCAACGCGACGCTCGACCACGTCGGCATCACGCGGTTGCTGAACAAGGGGTACGTGGACGCCGCCGACCAGGTCGGCAAGGGACTGATCCACACGTGGCCCAGCAACAGCGGGCCCTGGCCGCCGCCGGTCACCATCGACCACGTGCTGGTGGACACGCGGTGCCCCGTCGACGAGCTGGACGTGTTCGACGTGCCCGGCAGCGATCACCGGGCCGTCGTCACGCAGTTCGTCGTGCCAAGGCTGTGAGGGCCTCCAGCGCGCCCACCGGCAGGGAGACGCCCCGGCCGTGGCGGACTTCGGGCTCGCGGGTGTTGATCCGGATCAACGAACCGGACGCCGCGCTCGCCAGCTCGGCCTGACGCCGCACGGTCGGCACCGCGGTCCCGGCACCGATCTCGATCACGACCAGGTTCCGGTGCGCACGCCGCCACTCCGTCAGCGCGTCGAGCTGCGCCTGACTGCGGTGCGGCACCCAGCCCCAGTCGCCGAACATCAGGATGTTGGGCCGCACCAGCCCACCGCAGAACTGGCACGACGGCAACGAACCGACCGCGCGCATCGTCTCGGGATCGACCGAGACGTCGAACGCGCACTCCCAGATCTCGTCGGTGCACGGTTCCACGCATTGGACGTGGTGGATCGAACCGTGGACCTCGGCGACGTCCGCGAAGCCCGCCCGCTGGAACTGGCCGTCCACATTGGACGTGAACGCGCGGGCGCCCCACGAGCGCAGGATCGCGAAGCCCTTGTGCGGCACGGTCGCGCGGTAGAGCGCTAATCGGTGGCCGTAGAAACCCCAGGCCAGCTCGGGATCGTCGGCGAAGTGCACGGGATCGGCGATCTCCTCGAACTTCAGCCCGAGCCGCTCGTACGGCGGATAGGCCCGCCAGAAGCCCTCGGTGCCGCGGAAGTCCGGCAGACCGGAGTCGACGCCCATGCCGGCACCGGCGCAGACGAGCACCGCGTCCGCGCCGGCGATCAGCTCTGCCGCCTGGTCGTAGGCCTGCTCGATCACTGCTTCGGCTTGCTCCCCAACACGACCTCGAACTCCAGCAGGTCGGCGCCGGTCGACACCGGCTTCGCACGCTCACCGGAGTGCGCCGCCGCACCCGCCTGGCCGTCGCGCCACGCCACGAAGTCCTCATGGGTCTCCCAGTGCGTCACGACGAAGTAGCGGTCCTCGCCCGCGACCGGCCGCAGGAGCTCGAAGCCGAGGAACCCCGGCTGGTTGTCGACCGCGCCGAGGCGGGCGCCGAAACGCTTCTCCAGCTCGGGGCCGGCGCCCTCGGGGACCTTGATCGCGTTGATCTTCACGACTGCCATGACACCGACTCTAGCGGCGTGGCCCGAATCCTTGGCGGCCCTTCCACGCTCAGCAGGACGTATCGCGAAATGACCGGCAAGTCTTCGGGCCACGTCGCTAGCGGCGCACCCCGACAGGCAGCAGGTACTGCTCTTCCGGAATGCCCGATCCCCGGAACCAGGCCTGGAAAAACCCGTCCAGCTGCTGCCCGGAGGTCTTCTTGAAGAGGTTCTCGAACTCCGGCCAGGACGCGTTGCCGTCGCGGTGCTCGGCCGTCCACGTCTTCAGGGTCTTGAAGAACACGTCGTCACCGACCTGCTTGCGCAACGCGTGCATCGCCATGATGCCCTTGTCGTAGACGCCCCGGAACTCGTTGCCCTTGCCCATGTCGTAGAGCTTCGGCGCCCAGAACGACGACCGCTGGCGCAGCTCCTCCACGCGGTTGCGGTAGCGCTCGTCGAGGTTCGTGCCCTGCTTCTCCAGCCACATCCACTGCGAGTAGGACGCCAGACACTCGTTCAGGCAGATGTCCGCCCAGTTCGAGATCGTCACCGAGTCGCCGAACCACTGGTGCGCGTTCTCGTGCACGACCGTCTCCAGGTCGGCCCACGACGCGTAGATCGGCCGGGTCTGCGTCTCCAGCGAGAACCCGATCTGGTCGGCCACCCAGATGCTGCCGGCCGCGCGCTGCGGGTACGGGCCGAACTTCGTCTCCAGGTAGGCGATGATCTCCGGCATCTCCGCCTGCAGCGGCTTCTTCTGCCCGGACGTGCCGGGCGCGTACGCGTCGAGCACCGGGGTGCCGTTGGGCAGTTTCGAGCGGACGATCTCGAACTTGTCGATGGCCACGGTGACCAGGTAGGTCGCGAGCGGCGTCTCCTCCGACCAGTTGAACGTCGTCCAGCCGCCATCACGCGTGACCGGGCCTTCGAGGCCGTTCGAGACCGCCGTCCAGCCGTCGGGGACGCGGGCCGCGAGCTTCAGGGTCGCCTTGTCGCGCGGGGTGTCGTTGGCCGGGAACCAGGACGTCGCGGAGTGCGGCTGACCTGCGGCGAACGCCCCGCCGGTCGACGAGATCTGCCAGCCGCTGCGGCCCAGCGAGGCGTCCGCGACGGCCTTGGGCTCACCGCCGTAGGTGACGACCGCGGTGAACGGCTTGGTCTTCGCGAGCGGCGTGGACGGCGTGATCACCAGCTCGTGGTCGCCCTCCTGCACGAACTTCGCGGGCTGACCGCCGACTTTCACATCGCTGACCTTCAGACCCTCCAGGTCGAGGTTGAACCTCGACAGGTCCGCGGTGGCGGTCGCGGTGATCGTCGCGACGCCCTCCAGCTGCTTCGACTTCGGGTCGTAGGTGATCTTCAGGTCGTAGAGCGTGACGTCGTAACCGCTGTTGCCGTCCGTCGGGTAGTAGGCGTCGCCCGCGCCCGCGCCGGCCTCCACCGCGGCCTCCGGCGACGTCTCCTGACGCTGCTGCTGCGCGTTGTCGCCACTCGGCGTGCGGAACACGACGAGAAGGCCGGCGACGAGCACGAGCAACACCAGGGCGATCAGGTACGGACGGGCCTTCATGCGTTTAATCATCCCTGTGTCGGTGGTGGAGTTCGGCGGAACGGGTCAAGGCGTACTGCTCCTGCACGGCCTGATGAGCAGGGCCACCGCTTGGTGGCCGGTCGCGCAGTGGCTCAAACCTTTCGGCCGTGTCGTCGGGATCGACCAGCGCGGGCACGGCAGAAACCCGCAGCGGGGGCCGTTTCGCACCGAGGACTTCGTCGACGACGCCGCGAAGGCGATCGAGGATCTGGACCTCGGGCCCGCTGTGGTGATCGGGCACTCCATGGGCGGGCTGCACGCGTGGTGTCTCGCGGCGACCCGTCCGGACCTGGTGCGGGCGATTGTGGTCGAGGACTTCGCCCCGGACAACAGGGGCAGGACGATCGACGAGTGGAAGTGGTTCTTCGACGCCTGGCCGGTGCCGTTCCAGTCGCTCGGGCACGTGACCGAGTTCTTCGGCATGCCGCTGTTCGCCGAGTACTTCGAGGAACGCGAGGACGGCTGGCACCTGATCGCCTCGATGGACGACCTCTACGAGATCGCGGCCGAGTGGGGCACGCGGGCGTACTGGGACCAGATCGACCGCGTGCAGTGCCCGTCGCTGGTCATCGAGGCAGGTCAGGGCGGCCAGCTGCCAGGGCAGATGGAGGAGGCGGCGCGGCGTTCGGGCGGCCGGTACCTCTACGTGCCGGAAGCCGGACACGTGGTGCACGCCAGCGCGCCGTGGGTCTACCGGGGTGCGGTGGAGGCCTTCTTGAGCACGTCGATCTCGCCGGTCTGAGTGTCGACGATCGAGACCTCGCGGACCTTCGCGCGGATCGGCTCGACCGGGAACACTTCGGCGAACGCCGCCTTCATGGCGTCGTCGTCGATGTTGTGGACGAGCGTGCAGTGCGGCACCCAGCTGCCGGG
The DNA here is from genome assembly GCF_011067745.1 of Lentzea alba. Classification (GTDB taxonomy): domain Bacteria; phylum Actinomycetota; class Actinomycetes; order Mycobacteriales; family Pseudonocardiaceae; genus Lentzea; species Lentzea alba. The sequence continues at coordinate 608,261 of NZ_JAAMPJ010000002.1, read as the reverse complement.
CAGGTAGTACGCGCTCGGGTTCTTCACGTGGCCCGCCAGCACGTCGTGGATCGCCGAGTGCACGGCCAGCAGCTCGGCGTCGACCACGGCGGCGAGCATCAGCACGTTCTCGACCGTCGAGAACGTGCTGAGCGTGTGCAGCCAGAGATCCGGCATCCACAGCCGTTCCAGATCCTCGCGCAACTCCTTGCGGACCTTGGGGCCGATGGTGCTCGCGACGGCGTAGGTCAGGTGCGGCGGGTACTCGAGTTTCGCGCCGACGCGCCGTTGCAGCTCGCGGACCTTGGCGTCCGCCTCGTTGTCGAAGAACGCCACGAGCGCGTGCATCAGTGCTCTCCAGGTAGTGCGAACAGGCCGTCCCGCGTTTGCTCCAGCAACCCGTCGTCGAGCAGCGAGACCAGGCACTTCTCCCGCTGCGTGATGTCGTTCCAGACGAGGTCGAGCTGTGCCTTGGGCACCGGTCCCGGCGCGCCGCGCAGCACGTCCAGCAACTTGCCTCGGACCTGCCGGTCGGTGCCCGCGAACTTCTGCACCTTCTTCTCCGGCCCCGCATAGGCAGGCCGGCCAGCCAACTGCCAGGCGCACTCGGCGTACAGCGGGCAGTCCGCGCACTTCTGGTTCTTGGCCGTGCAGATCAACGCCCCGAGCTCCATCAACGCCGCCGAGAACACCGCGGCGTCGTCCTGAGCGTCGGGCAGGATCGCTTCGACGTCCCGCAGGTCGCGCTTGGTCGACGGCGGCCCGGCGTCACCGGCTCCGTGTACCGCGCGAGCCACCACGCGCCGCACGTTCGTGTCGACGACAGCGCACTTCTGCCCGTACGCGAACGTGGCCACCGCACGAGCCGTGTAGCTGCCGATGCCCGGCAACGATTCCAGCGTCTCAACGTCCGAAGGCACCACATCGTCGTGATCGCGCGCGATGGCCGTGGCAGCCTCGTGCAGCCGCAGAGCACGGCGCGGGTAACCGAGCTTGCCCCACATGCGGAGCACCTCGCCCTGGGACGCGGCCGCCATCGCGGACGGCACCGGCCACTTCGCGAGCCACTCGTGCCAGATCGGTTCGACGCGGGCGACCGGCGTCTGCTGCAGCATGATCTCGCTGACCAGCACACCCCAGGCGGTGCAGTCGGGACGGCGCCACGGCAGGTCGCGGGCGGCGGTGTCCCACCAGCCCAGCAGCAACTCGTGATTCATCGCCGCCATTCTCGCAAACGCACGCGGGGCCCTTTCGTACTATCAGTCAGTACGAAAGGGCCCCGCGTGCCGAAAAATCAGGCGGCGGCGGTGTCCACCGCGTCTACCTCGCGGAGTTCGCCGGTGTGCACGTCGTACACGAAGCCGCGGATCTTGTCCGTGTGCGGGATGAACGGGCTGCGACGGAGGCGAGCCATGGAGCCGCGCACGCTCTGCTCGACCACCTTGAACGCCTCGACGGCCCAGGTCGGGCGCAGGCCGGTGTCGGCCTCCAGCTCGTCCTTGAAGTCGTCCTCGGTCACCATCTCGAGGCCGCAGTTCGTGTGGTGCACCAGCAACACCTCGCGCGTGCCCAGCTTGCGCTGGCTCAGCGCGAGCGACCGGATGGCGTCGTCGGTGACGACTCCACCCGCGTTGCGCAGCACGTGTGCCTCGCCCTGCTTCAACCCGAAGATCTCGAACACCCGGATGCGCGAGTCCATGCAGGTCAGAATCGCCACCTGCAGGGACGGCTTCGCGGACGAACGGTCTCCCGGAACCACGTTCCCGAGCTCGTAGTTCCGCTTGAGCAGTTCGTCGATCGCGGTCATGACAACCTCCATGGCCTACCGGCGGACCCCTGCGTCGATTGGAACCGGAGTTAGCAGGCGTTCACAAGGGGTAGAGGGTCAATATCACGTTCACCGGATCGAGCGATGCTCGCCTACCGCTGGATTCCACCTGGTCGGGCTACGTTCGGGCCGTGATCGAGCCCACAGGTCCGCTGCCGTCCACGGTGTACTGGCGCCGCCGCATCGCCGCGATCGGGGCCGCGCTGGTCACACTGCTGCTCGTGATCTGGCTCGTCGGGATGTTCGGCTCGGACGACCCGCAACCCCAGCCGGCCAACGCGGCCGCCGCGTCGTCGTCGAACCCGCCGCCCAGCATCTCCGAGACGGCGTCCGCGTCGTCCTCGACCACTCCGCCGCCGAGCGAGACCACGCCGCCGGCCCCGCCGCCTCCGCCTCCCGGACCGCCGCAGCCCTGCCCGGACGACGTGATCGGCGTGGTGGCGAAGGCCAACAAGCCGTTCTACACCATCGGTGACCAGCCGGAACTGTCGATGGACGTGGCCAACAACGGGCCGGTGCCGTGCATCAGGGACATCGGGCGCCAGCACCGCGAGCTCACCGTGCTGAGCGCCGACGGGGCGACGTTGCTGTGGTCCAGCAACCACTGCCTGGCGACCGCGGGTTCCGAGGTGCGGGTCATGCAGCCCAAGGAGATCTTCAACTACGGCACGAAGTGGGCGGGCTCCACCTCGAAGCCGGGGTGCGGTGCGCACACCCGGCTCGGGCCCGGCGACTACCTGCTGGTGGCGAAGCTGGCCGGAAAGGCCAGCTCACCCGTGGTGTTCAGACTGGAAAACTGAGCCTCACGGCCCGAACCAACGCTCCTCGGCACCGCCGCGCGGCGGCCCGGACGTCTTGCCGATGATCAGCTCGGTCGAGAGGTTCACCGACCGCGGCCGTGACCGCTCGCTCGCGTCGAGCAGCAGCTTGCCCGCCGCCCGGCCCTTCTCCAGCACCGGCTGACGAACCGTCGTGAGCCCGGCCTCCTCGCCCGCGCGGATGCCGTCGAAGCCGGTCACCGTCAGGTCGTGCGGCACGCGCAGGCCACGCCGTGCGGCCTCGGTCATCGCGCCGAGCGCCAGCACGTCCGAGGTGCAGATCAACGCGGTGATCTGCGGGTCCTTGTCGAGCACCTGCGCCGCGCCGGACGCACCGGAGGCCGTGTTGTGGTCGAAACGCTCGACCACGGGCACCTGCGACCAGTCGACGCCGGCCTCGCTGAACGCCTCGGCCAGGCCGGACAGGCGGTTGCGCTGCACGTGGAAGTGCGCGGCGTGCTGGCGGTCCGCGGTCACGAAGCCGTCGTTGCGGTCACGCGCGAGGCGCATGCACACGACGCCCACGCGACGGTGGCCCAGCGAGATCAGGTGCTTCGCGAGCTCGTACATCGCGCCGCGGTCGTCGATGCCGACGCGGTCCACGGTGCCGAGGTCCGGCTGGTCGCAGACGACGGTGGGCACCGGGCGCTCCAGCACGGCGGCCAAGTGCGGGTCGTCGTCCGGGACCGAGTAGACGACGAAGCCGTCGACGCCGGCGCGGTGGACGGACGCCACGTCCTCACGTTCGGGGTTGGCGGGCACCAGCAGCAGGCCGGTTCCCGCGTCCTCGCACGCCAAAGCGAGGCCTTCGAGGAAGCCGATCGCCGCCGGGTCGCGGAACGCGTAGGAGAGGTTCTCGGTGAGCAACAGGCCCACCGCCCCGGCCTTGCGCGTGCGCAACGAGCGCGCCACAGGATCCGGGCCGGGATAACCCAGCCTTCGGGCCGTGTCCAACACCCGCCGCCTCAGCTCGGGAGAGAGCTGGTCGGGACGGTTGTAGGCGTTGGACACCGTTGTCCGGGAAACGCCCAGCTCAGCGGCCAGAGAGGCCAACGTTGCCGGACGTCGCACATGCATCGACCGCGCCATGAAAGGACCGTAACGGTTCAGAACCAATTCGTGAAGCGAGGGTGACCCGTGTCCCTCAAATGACGCATCCGCCCTGGTTGACCCATCTGCCTTGTTCAGAAGTTGGTCCAGACCAAATTCGCCCATCGGGCGTCTCACTTCGGAGGCGCGGACGATTCCCTCGCGACGAGCCGGGGCCGGAACACGCGGGTGTAGTTGTCGGTGCCCTGCCTGCGGCGATCCGGGTCCAGGCGGAGCACGAGCTCGTCGATCGCCGCCGCCGCCATCTCCTCGATGGGCTGCGCGAGCGTCGTCAAAGTGGGCGATGAATAGGCGGCCAACGGAATGTCGTCGAACCCGACGACGGACAGGTCGCCCGGGATCGAGATCCCCCGTTGGTGAGCCTCACGCATCACGCCGAGCGCCATGTGGTCGGACGAGCAGATCACCGCGGTGGGTGTCACGGTGTCGAGCAACTGCGCCACGGCCAGACCGCCACCCTCCGGGCTGAACGGCCCATGCGCGACGTACTCCGAACCCGCCGGCAGGTGGTTCTCCTCAAGGGCGGCGGCCCATCCGGCGCGCTTCAGCCGCGACGGCAGCGACCGCGCCGGACCCGAGACGAACCCGATTCGTTCATGCCCGAGTTCGATCAGGTGTTTGGTGGCCATGTAGCCCGCGAGCTGCTCGTCCACCGTCACGTCGGGCACGTCCAGCGCAGGCGTGGCACCGTTCAGGAAGACCATGTGGACGCCGTCCGCGACGAGCTTCGCGTAGTAGCTCGGCCGGGGCGCCTGACCGAGCGGCACCTCGACGTTGGTGATCTCCGGTGACACGAACACCATGCCCTCGACACCGCGGGCCAGGAGCATCCGGACGTACTCCTCCTCGCCCATCGGGGCACCGCTGCGGGTGTTGCACAGCAGCGACGAGTAGCCGAGGCGGGCCGCCCGCGTCTCCAGGGCTTCGGCGAACGCGGGGAAGACCGGGTTCGAGAGCTCCGGCACCAGCAGGCCGATCACGCCGGTGCGTTGCAACGCACCGAGTCCGCGCGGGGTGTACGGCATCTCCGCGAGCACCGACAGCACCCGCTGCCGGGTCTCCTCGTTCACACCTGCGCGCCTGTTGAGGACACGGCTCACGGTCGAGATGGACACCCCGGCTGCCCTGGCGATCTCGGACAGTCCGGACACGTTGCCTCCCTGGTCAAGCTCGGTTGGGCGCAAGCTTGCCGCGTGCAGAAAAATTTTGCAACGAGCGTTTGCAAGACGGTGTCGTTACGGCTTGGTTACGGTCGACGTCTTGACCTGACCATGGTTCTGGTAGTGAAATCGCCCGCAACATTATCGCAAAAACTTGCAAGACCCCCTCATCTCACCGGGAGATGAGGCCCAGCTGGAGGGAACGGCAGCAACGATGCGACGGACAACCCTCGTGACCGCCATGGCGACGGGTGTCGCCCTCGTGCTCACCGCCTGCGGAAGCGGCGGATCGGGCAGCAACAGCGGATCCGACTCGGGCGAAGTGACCTTCTGGGACACCAGTGGCCCCAACGAGAGCCCCGTGTTCACCAAGATCGCGAACGACTGCGCCTCGAAGGGCGGTTACAAGGTCAAGACCGAGACCGTCGCGTTCGACCAGGCGCTGAACAACTACAAGACCGCCGCACAGGGTGGTCAGGGGCCGGACGTGTTCCGCTCCGAGGTCGCCTGGGTGCCGCAGCTCGCGAAGAACGGTCTCATCGCCGACCTGAGCGACACCGACCTCGCCAAGGACACCGGCGACTTCCTCGAGGTCCCGCTGGGCTCCACGAAGTACGAGGGCAAGTCCTGGGGCGTCCCGCAGGTCACCGACTCGCTCGCCCTGCTCTACAACAAGAAGAAGCTCGCGGACGCCGGTGTCGAGCCGCCGAAGACGTGGGACGAGCTCAAGGCTGCGGCCGCCAAGCTGGGCGGCGAGAAGTCGTTCTTCCTCAACAACGACGCGTACTACGCGCTGCCGTTCATCTACGGCGCGGGCGGCGACCTGGTCGACGCGGACGCCAAGAAGATCGTGGTCAACTCGGACAAGAACGTGAAGGCGCTGCAGACCGCCAAGGGCCTGCTCGACGCCAAGGCCGCGACGACCGCGCTCGACCCGACGAACTCCTATGCGAACATGCAGGCCGCGTTCTCGTCCGGCGAGGCCGCGATGGTCGTCAACGGTCCGTGGGCCGTCGCCGACTACCTCAAGGGCGCCGCGTTCACCGACAAGGCGAACCTCGGCATCGCGCCGGTTCCCGGTGACAGCGCGGGCAAGGGCAGCGCGCCGGTCGGTGGCCACGACTACGTGATCCGCCAGGGCACCAAGGCGAAGCAGTCCTCGATCAAGTTCATCCAGTGCATGAGCTCGGCCGAGTCGCAGGCGCAGGTCGCCAAGGAGCTCGGCCTGCTGCCGACCCGCAAGTCCGCCTACAGCAACGCCGACGTGAAGGCCAACGCCGTCGTGTCCGCGTTCGAGCCCGTGGCCAAGGCCGCGCACGCTCGCCCGTGGATCCCCGAGGGCGGCCAGCTGTTCGACCCGCTGAAGATCGCCTACGCGGACGTGCTGGCCGGCAAGAAGGAGGCCAAGGCGGCGCTCGACGAGGTCGCCAAGGCCTACAAGGACACCGTCGTCACCGAGTACTCGATCGGCTGAGTGAGCTCGTGAGCGGTCCGGTCCGCCGGGCCGCTCACGACCACGCTGGAGGGAGAGATTTCGGTGCGCCGGTTCTTGGAACGGCACTGGTACGCGTACGCGATGGTCCTGCCCGTCGTGGTGGTCATCGCTGTGTTGGTGCTCTACCCGCTCGCGCAGGGCGTGTTCTTCACCTTCACCAACATCAACGAGGCCAACATCGCCAACCCGGTGCTCGACCGGCCGGCGACCTACGAGGGCGTTGGTTTCAAGAACTACCTGAACGTGCTGTCCGGCGACTCGTCGTACGGCGCGTTCTGGGGCACGCTGCTCCGGACTTTGATCTGGACGTTCGGCTGCGTGTTCTTCCACTACACGATCGGCCTCGGCCTGGCGTTGCTGCTCAACCGCGAGGTCAAGGGCCGCACGCTCTACCGCGTCCTGCTGATCCTGCCGTGGGCCGTGCCCGCGTTCATCAGCGCGTTCGCGTGGAAGTACATGTTCAACGCGCAGTACGGGATCATCAACCAGCTGCTGCGCGCGGTCGGCCTGCCCGACCCGGTGTGGCTGGGTCAGTCCGACTGGGCGCTGTTCGCGGTGATCGTCGTCAACGTCTGGCTGGGCGTGCCGTTCATGATGGTGGCGCTGCTGGGCGGTCTGCAGTCGATCCCGGGGGATCTGTACGAAGCCGCGGAGATGGACGGCGCCACGCCGTGGCAGCGGTTCCGCAACGTGACGCTGCCGGGCCTGCGTTCGGTCTCGTCGACGGTGATCCTGCTGGGCATCATCTGGACGTTCAACATGTTCCCGGTGATCTACCTGATCGCCGGCCCGAACCCGAACACCCGCATCCTCGTCACGTACGCGTTCGAGCGCTTCTTCTCCGGCGCCTCACGTGACTACGCGATCGCGTCGACCTACGGCGTGCTCATCCTCTCCGTGTTGTTGGTCTTCGCCACGGTTTACCGCCGTGCACTGCGCAAGCAAGGCGAGGTGTGGTGATGACGCTCGACGCTTCTTCGTTGCAGGTGGTCCGTGCCACGGATCGCCGGCTCAAGCGCAGCGACCGCTCTCTCGCCGCGTCCATCGGCCTGCACGCCGGGCTGATCATCGCGTCGCTGGTCGCCGTGTTCCCGGTTTTCTGGGTGCTCGTCACGTCTTTCAAGCCGGACGCCCGTGCGGTGGAGACTTCGCCGAAGTTGTTCAACGAGTCCTCTTTGGACAACTACACGCGGATCCTGGGCGGTGAGAAGGGCGCGTTCCTCACCTGGTTCGGCAACTCGGTGCTGATCGCGTTGCTGACGACCGTGATCGCGGTGTTCCTGTCCGCGACGACGGGCTATGCGGCGTCGCGCTTCCGGTTCCCCGGCAAGCGATCGCTGATGATGTCGTTCCTCGTCGTGCAGATGTTCCCGTTCGCGGTGCTGATCGTGCCGCTGTACAACATCCTGATCGCCTTGGGACTGCAGGGAACCTCGATCGGCCTCGTGCTCGTGTACTGCACGACCGCGGTGCCGTTCTGCACCTACATGCTCAAGGGCTACTTCGACACGATTCCGACGGACATCGACGAAGCCGGTCGGGTGGACGGCTTGTCGCCGTTCGGCGTGTTCTGGCGGTTGGTCATGCCGCTGGCCAAGCCGGGTCTCGCGGTCACGTCCTTCTACGCCTTCCTGACCGCGTGGGGTGAGGTGGCGTTCGCGTCGGCCTTCCTGTCCGCTGCCGACGACTCGAAGACGTTGGCGGTCGGGCTGCAGGTGTTCGTGCAGCAGAACCGCACCGAATGGGGCCACCTCGCGGCGGCGTCCATCCTGGTCGCGATTCCCGCGGTGATCGTGTTCTACCTGGTGCAACGGTTCCTGGTGACCGGGCTGTCGTCCGGTGCCGTGAAGGGTTAGCCGCTCTGCCGCACCGGCCGATACCGCACGTTCACCTCTGAGTGGGGGTCGGCGGTGTCGAGCCGGTGCAGGTGGATCGGCGCCCCACCAGGGTTGTCGTAGAGCCTGAGGCCGTCGCCGAGCAGCACGGGCGCGATGTGCAGTGCGATCTCGTCGAGAAGTCCTCGTTCGATCAACTGACGGCCGATGGTCGGCGAGAACACCTCGAGGTCCTTGCCGTCCGCTGCCTCCAGCCCGATCCGCACAGCCTCGGCCACGTCGCAGGTCAGGAACGTGACACCGGCCGCGGGCGTCGCGTCCTCCGGGTGGTGGGTCAGGATGAAGAGCTTGCCTGCGAACTGGCCCCCGTACGGTGCGGTGGGATCCGGGATGGCGTTCCAGCCGTTGCGGCCGCCGAGGATGGCGCCCGTGCGCTCGGCGTAGGAGTTGACGAGTTCGGGCTGGTCGGTCGTGTGGGCCAGCCAGCCGAAGCCGTTGGCCGCGTCAGCCACGAAGCCGTCCAGTGACATCGAGAAGTGCAGTCGCACCTTGCCGGTCATCGGTTTCCTCCTGCGTTCGGGTTGTGCGGAGGTAGACCTGGGCGCTGTGGGAAACTCATCGGTCGTAGCGCGACCTGGCCTTCTCGACTTCCGGCAGGTTGCGCTTCGACCACTCGGCGAGGTTGTGGAAGATCGGCGCGAGACTGCGCCCCAGCTCGCTGATCTCGTACTCCACCCGTGGAGGAACCTCCGGGTGGTAGGTCCTGGTGATCAGGCCGTCTCTTTCGAGCTGCCGCAGCCGCTGCGTGAGGACCTTCGGCGTGATCGTGCCGATCCTGCGCTCCAGCTCCACGAATCGCATTCGGCCGTGCTGGTTCAGCGTCCACAGGATCGGTGTCGTCCAGCGGCTGAAGACCAGGTCCACGACCGGGGCGATCGGGCAGGCCAGTTCCGACTCCATGGATAGTCACTTTCCTCTAGGTACCTACTAACTTCACGATGTTAGCTTTCCTCGCGATACCGAATCAACGGCTGAGGAGATGCTCGTGATCGTGGTGACTGGGGCGACCGGAAACGTTGGCCGTCCGTTGATGGAGTTGTTGGGGGACAAGGCTGTCGGGGTGTCACGGCCGCAGGTGGATCTGTCCCGGCCTGCTTCGCTGGAGCCGGTGCTGGAGGGTGCGGAGGCGCTTTTCCTGTTGTTCGCGGGAGATCTGCTCGGGCCGGACACGGACATCGCCGCGGTGCTGGACGTCGCGAAGGCCGCTGGAGTGCGGCGGGTGGTGCTGTTGTCGTCGCAGGTCGCGGGTACGCGGCCGGAGATCGGTTCGCACTCGCTGCTGGCTTCGTTCGAGGAGGCCGTGCGGCAGTCGAGTCTGGAGTGGACGATCCTGCGGCCGAGCGGGTTCTTCACCAACGCCTACGCGTGGGCCGGCGGGGTGGCCGCGGCGCCGTTCGCGGACGTGGCGCTGCCGTTCGTCGATCCTCTGGACATCGCTGCCGTTGCTGCAGTGGCGCTTCAGGGCGGCCATGAGGGGCGGACGTACGTGCTGACCGGTCCGGAAGCGTTGACTCCGCGCGAGCGGGCTGAGGCGCTTTCGTTGCCGTTCGTCGAGCAGTCCGAAGAGGAAGCTCGCGCGCAGATGTCGCAGTTCATGCCTCCGCACGTGGTGGAGGGAACGTTGACCGTTCTCGGGTCGCCTCTGGCTGAGGAGCAGCAGGTCAGCGGCGATGTGGAGCTGGTGACCGGGCGGAAGGCGACGCGTTTCGCCGACTGGGCTGCCCGCAACGCGGAAGCCTTCTGAAACGTAAGCGCTTACGTCTGTTCCCGTAAGCGCTTGCAATGCCTAACGTCGCGCCCAGACAAAGGTGAAAGGTGCGTCACATGGCTGAGGTGTCCTACGTCAAGGCGTCGCGCGTGTTCTCCGGCAACCCGCCGGTCCGCGCGGTCGACGAGCTGTCTCTCGAAGTCAGCGACGGCGAGTTCCTGGTGCTGGTCGGACCGTCCGGTTCGGGCAAGTCGACGGCGCTGCGCATGCTCGCGGGCCTCGAGGACGTGGACGAGGGCGCCATCCAGATCGGTGGCAAGGACGTCACCAACGTGCCGCCGAAGGGCCGGGACATCGCCATGGTGTTCCAGTCGTACGCGCTGTACCCGCACATGACGGTCGCGGAGAACATGGGCTTCGCGCTCAAGCTGCGCGGTGTGCCGAAGACCGAGATCAAGGCGAAGGTCGACGAGGCCGCCAAGATGCTCGACCTCTCCAAGTACCTGGAGCGCAAGCCGAAGGCGCTGTCCGGTGGTCAGCGGCAGCGTGTCGCGATGGGGCGCGCCATCGTGCGTGAGCCGTCCGTGTTCCTCATGGACGAGCCGCTGTCCAACCTGGACGCCAAGCTGCGCGTCGAGACCCGTGCGAACATCGCGGCGCTGCAGCAGCGGCTCGGCACCACGACGATCTACGTCACGCACGACCAGGTCGAGGCCATGACGATGGGCCACCGCGTCGCGGTGCTCAAGGACGGTCTGCTGCAGCAGTGCGACACGCCTCGCGCGCTGTACGACCGCCCGGCCAACGCGTTCGTCGCGGGCTTCATCGGTTCGCCGGCCATGAACCTCAAGACCGTGCCGATCTCGTCGGAGGGCGCGAAGCTCGACGGCATCATCGTGCCGCTCAGCCGGGCCGCGCTCGACGCCGCCGGTGGTCTGGACGAGGTCACCTTCGGCATCCGGCCCGAGGCCCTCGGCATCGTGCCGTCGGGTGACGAGGGCATGGACATGACCGTCGAGCTGGTCGAGGAGCTCGGTGCCGACGCGCTCGTGCACGGTGCGGTGAAGATCGGTGACTCCTCGCAGCGCTTCGTCGTCCGCGTCGACGGCCGCACGCCGCCGACCCTGGGGCAGAACGTCAAGGTCGCGGTGCGCGACCACAGCGAGATCCACCTGTTCCACCCCGAATCGGGCGAGCGCCTGGAGGCGTGACTCACACGCGAAAGCCCCCGGCGTGACCGTCGGGGGCTTTTTCGTGTTCTAAACTGAACTCGACAACGGTTTCCATTACCTGATCGAGGGACGGCGTGATGACTCTCCGCAACGTTCTGGTGGGCGCGCTCGCTGTGGCGAGCCTGACCGCCTGTGGCACGACCACGCCGTCCGCCGACAGCGGCAAGATCCAGGTCGTGGCCTCCACGAACGTGTGGGGCAGCGTGGTCAAGGCCGTCGGCGGCGACGCCGTCGAGGTCAAGGCGCTGCTGGACGACCCAACAGCTGACCCGCACTCGTACGAGAGCAAGCCCGCGGACGCCGCGCTGGTCAAGGACGCCAAGCTGGTCGTGTTCAACGGCGGCGGCTACGACGACTTCTTCGCCAAGCTGATCACCAGCGACGCCACCAAGAAGATCGAGGCGTTCCCGCTGCGCGACAACCACGCCGAGCCGCAGACCGGGACACCGGACGCCGACGGTCACGACCACAGCGTGAACGAGCACGTCTGGTACGACCTGCACACCGTGGCCGCGGTGGCCGAGGCGGCCCAGAACGAGCTGAGCGCCCTCGCACCGGACAAGAAGGCGACGTTCGAGAGCAACACCAAGCAGTTCACCGCGGCGCTCGAGGACCTCGAGAAGAAGGTCGACGGCATCGGCAAGGGCAAGAAGGTCGTCGCTACCGAGCCGATCGCGCACTACCTGATCGACGAGACCGGGGCCGAGGACGTGACGCCCGAGGCGTTCAGCAAGGCCGTCGAGGAGGAGTCGGACGTGCCGGCCGCCGCGCTCGCGTCGATGAACCAGCTGGTCGAGGGCAAGCAGGTGAACGTGTTCATCGACAACACGCAGACGGAGAACCAGGTCACCAAGGGCCTTGTCGAGAAGGCCAAGACGGCAGGCGTGCCGATCGTCGCGGTCACCGAGACGTTGCCCGCGGGTGTGACCGGCTACCTTGACTGGATGAGCAAGCAGGTGGACGCGTTGTCGACGGCCCTCAAAGCATGAGCGCTATCTCGCTGCGCGGGGCCCGGCTGTCCTACGGGGACAGAGTGTTGTGGGACGGGCTCGACCTCGAGGTCGAGCCCGGTGAGTTCCTCGCGGTCCTCGGACCGAACGGGTCCGGCAAGACCAGCCTGATGAGGGTGCTGCTGGGACTGCAGCCGCTGTCGTCGGGTTCGGTCGAGGTGGTCGGTGGCAACCGCGCCATCGGGTACATCCCGCAGCAGCGAGCGCTCGACCAGTCCATGACGTTGCGCGGCCGGGACCTCGTCGGTCTCGGCCTCGACGGCTACCGGTGGGGCTTCGGCCTGCGCAACCGCCGTGAGCGCCGGATCCGGGTCGACGCGGCCATCGCCTCGGTCGGTGCCACGCGGTACGCCGACGAGCCGATCGGTGTGCTGTCCGGTGGTGAGCAGCAACGACTGCGCGTCGCCCAGGCGTTGGTCGGCGACCCGACCGTGATGCTCTGCGACGAACCGCTGCTGTCCCTGGACCTCGCGAACCAGCGGGTGGTCTCCGAGCTGATCGACAAACGGCGTCGTGAGGCTGACACGGCCGTTCTGTTCGTCACTCACGAGCTGAACCCGGTGCTGCCGTTGGTGGACCGAGTGCTTTACCTGGTCGGTGGACGGTTCCGGGTCGGCAAGCCGGACGAGGTCATGAACTCCCGGACGTTGTCCGAGCTCTACCGGACGCCGGTCGAGGTCGTGCGGGTGCGCGACCAGATCCTGGTCGTCGGTGCCGGGGCCTGCGAGGAGCAGACCCACCACCTGACGGCGGAGGCCGCGTCGTGACGTTCCTGGATCTGCTCGAACTGGACTTCGTGCGGACCGCGTTGATCGCGGCCGCCGTGCTGGGTCTCGTGGCGGGTGTTCTCGGGCCGCTGGTCGTGACCCGCAAGATGGCGTTCGCCGTGCACGGCACCAGCGAGCTCGCTTTCACCGGTGGCGCGGCGGCCCTGCTGCTGGGCGTCGGGGTCGGCTACGGCGCGCTGGCCGGGTCGATCGTCGCCGCGGTGCTGCTCGGCGTGTTGTCCCGCCGGGAGAGCGACCGCGACTCGGTGATCGGCGCGATCCTGGCGTTCGGGCTCGGCATGGGCATTCTCATGCTCGCGCTCTACAAAGGCCGTGCCTCCAACAAGTTCGGCCTGCTGACCGGTCAGATCGTCGGCGTCGACTCGACGGACCTGAACCTGCTGGTGGTGTCGTCGATCGCGGTGCTGGCCGTGCTGGCGTTCATCTACCGGCCGCTGTTCTTCGCCTCGGTCGACCCGGACGTCGCGATCTCGCGCGGTGTTCCGGTGCGCGGCCTGTCGATCGTGTTCGCCGTCCTGGTGGGTGTCGCGACGGCTCTTTCGGTACAGGTCGTCGGCGCGCTTCTGGTGCTGGCGCTGATGATCACGCCGGCCGCGGCCGCCATGCGCATCACCGCGTCGCCTTTGCGGGCGACCGTTCTTTCCGTTGTTTTCGCCGAAGTCGCGGCGGTCGGCGGCATTCTGCTGTCGTTGCAACCCGGCCTTCCGGTCTCCGCTCTCGTCACGGCGGTGAGCTTCGTCATATACCTCGTATGCCGAGGTATTGGGGCTGTGCAACGACGTTCCACCTGATGGACTTGCCGGGCGTCGGCACGGTAGTCGTGGCGACTGAACGGGCTGCCGCTGTCGCTGGACCTCACGTACCTGGCCCTGGACGTCGGCGAACCGTTGCTGGACCAGGACCTCGTCAACCGCGAGGCAGGGCATCAGGCACGACTCGTGACGGGACCCCACCCGGAGCGCACGCGAAGAGCAACAGCGCCTCGGCTTCACCATCGCCTTGATCGTCAGGCGGTTCGCGACGTGATCGGCTTGGTGATGTCGTCTTGGCGTGGTGCCGGCATCAGGCGCGGTGGGATGTCCAGGCCTGCTACGCGGACCTGGTTGCGGCCGTTTTCCTTGGCCTTGTAGAGGGCCGCGTCGGCCGAGTGTTGGGCTGTGGCCATGTCCGGGCCGTTGTCCGGGATCACGGCTACGCCGATTGAGGCCGAGATTGCTTGCAGCTCCACGCCTTCTGGTTCTGACGGTTGCATTTCGCGGCCGTACAGGGTGACCACGTTGCGGTGCTTGTCGGTGGTCGGGACGGCCAGGGAGCCGATGGCCTCGCGGATGCGTTCGGCGATCGTCACGCCTTGGGCCACCGGGGTGTCTTTGAGCGCTACTACGAACTCTTCGCCGCCGTCGCGGCCTGCTACGTCGCCTGGGCGGAGCTTTTCGCGCAGGATTCGGCCTACTTCGGCCAGGACGGCGTTGCCTGCCGGGTGGCCCCAGGTGTCGTTGATGCGCTTGAAGTGGTCCAGGTCGATCACCAGGACGGTCATCGGTTCGCCGTCCAGGCGGCAGCGTTCGGCCAGGCGGCCCGCGTACTCGGCCAGGCCGTTGGTGTTGAGCAGGCCGGTTCGGTAGTCGGTGTGGGCGTCTGCGGCCAGGCGTTGGTGGAGTTGTTCTTGCTCGCGCAGCAGGCGTTCCAGGTGGGCTCGGCGTTCTCCGGCTCGGGACAGGAGGGCGTTCACGAGAATTACCGGGACTACCAGGAGCAGTGGCCCCACCCAGTGCGAGGTCATGAGCATTCCGAGCATGGCGCCGGCGCCGAGGGTGCTCATTTCGAGCATGTTGTCGACTTTTGAGCCGAGGAAGTCGAGGACCTTCGAGTTCGGGGTCACGATCTTGAAGGCGACCGCGACGGTCATCACCTGGACGAACCAGTAGAGGACCGCGGCGATGGCCAGGACCAGTACCAGGCCCAGGTCGGTCGGGACGTTTCCGGTTGCTGCCAGTGAGACACCCGAAAGGTGGACGAGTGCCCACGAAAGGAGGGTGCTGGCGAGCATGGAGGCGGTGCCGAAGACGAAGCGGTACGGCTGGCGGCGGGCGATGGGCTGGATCAGGATGCGCATCCAGATGGTGGCCACTACGGCCAGGCCGCCGGGGAGAGCCACGGCTGCGGCGAAGGTCCAGACCGAGGTCAGGTCGATGTGGGGGCCCGAGGCCTCGTTGCGGCGGGCTTCTTCGGCTCTGCGGACGACGGTCAGGTGGATCGTGATCGCGGCGATGAGCGCGCCGAAGCGCAGCCAGTCGGAGGTCGAGATCGAAGTCAGTTGCGTCAGCAGCCAGATGGAGGCCACGAGCACGGCCGCTTCGAGCACGAAGAAATACGCGATCGCACTAGGCGCAACGGTCCAAAGGTCCCAGTTGCGAATCGGAGTCAAGCCGAGTGCCCGCGATCGCCTGCGATCAGTCAAACTGTTCTTCACCACGACCCCCTACGCTCATGGCACATCATGAGCAAAGCCGCCGCTGACCAGGTCGTAGACCACCGCGCTGCTGCTTGTCGCAACGAGGAGGTGTCCTTCCATGTGCAACAACCGTGACTTCTGAACGCCGCCTCTCCTCGATCGACTTCATTCGCACCTTGGATCATCATGGTGCCTCTGCTACGGATATCGCTTTTGGTGACCGTTCTGTTTCAGATTGCCACCGCCTTCGAGTCGTTGCGACCTCGGGCGCGTCGCCAGGCGAAGGTGGCCTGCGTCGCCAGCAGCAGTCCGATACCGCCCGCTCCCGCGATCGTGGCCGTGATCGAGCCGATCGAATGGGCGACGACACCGGCCAGCGCCATTCCTCCGCCCTGGCTCGAGCGCAACGCGGCGCGCCCAATACCGTAAGCCCTTCCTCGGTACTGGTCCGGTAGCAGCCGCATCCAGGCTGAACGAGCAGGCGTGTGATAAGCCCCGCCTATACCGGCGAACACCAGCAAAACGATCGTCCACGTCAGGTTCGGGTTGAACGCGAACATGATCAATGGTGCCAGCGACAGGATCGCCAGTGGACCGATCAGCCGTTCTCGCTTCGCCGGATCTCGCACGAGACGGAAGAGCAACGCCACGCCCAGCACGTTCGCGGCGGGTTCGATGGCGAGGATCAGGCCGACCGCCCACACCGCGTTCAGGCTCGCCGCGAGCGGTACCGCGAGTCCTTCCGGGACCATCGCGAGGCCCGCGAGGAGCCGGACGCCCAGCAGCGTCCTCAGGCGCGGCTCGGACACCATCAGGGCCAGGACGCCGCGTGGTTCGTCGTCCTTCTTCTTGCGGCCCAGCGGGTCTGCGGCTGGCCGGTGTCGCACGGAGACCTGCACCAAGATCGCCAGCAGGGCGAACGTGCCGGCGTTGATGGCGAGTGCCACGCCTGGGCCGGTGTAGGCGACGAGGAAGCCGGCGGCGGCGAGACCGGCCATCTGAGCTATGTCCACGGACGTGCCGAACAGCGCCACGCCGTCGTCGTAGCGCTTGGGCGGCAGGACGTGCGGGAGGCTCGCCTCCTGGGCCGCGAGGTACGGCGAGGAGATCGCCAGCACCGTCACCAGCAGCACGATCATCGCCCAGAGCGGCATGCCCGGAATGGCCATCGCGGCCATCAGGCCGGCCTGCAACCAGGCGGTCGTCACCATTACCGTGCGTCGCGGGAACCGGTCGGCCACCCAGCCGAGCAACGGGCCCGAAATCAGCGGCGGGAAGAGCGTCAGCGACCAGGTGAGGGCCGTTGCGGCAACGGATCGTGTTCGTTCGAATACGAGCAGTGATAAAGCGACCGCCGCGAGTTGGTCTCCGGCGGTCGAAACGGTCGAACCGACCCACATGGCGCGGAACTCACGCAAACCTACGAGCTCGCGGAGGGCGCCGCGGGTCGTCATGCGCGACCTCGGCGAGCGGCGCAGCGCGCGCGGCGAATCAGCACGTCCTGATTCGCTCTACGCCGAGTCACGTCGCCCCCGCCGGTGGTAATCAATTTCTATCGACAATCACGGTAGAAGCTGCCTGACCGTTCAACGTCTGTCCTACCACAGTGTGTACCTAAACGGAGCAGGCTGGTTACCTAAAGTAGTTACAATAGCGAAACGTAGCGCTGATCTTCTTCACAGTTGACCTGGGCGTCGCCTGATTGGACCCCAAATGGTCACGTTGTGTGTCAACCGGTGCCAAACGGGTGTCATCTGATCGGCCAACCGGTGCAAGCGGCTCCGACTCCTGCCCGGTGGAACTGGTAATTGGTGATCCAGCCAGAACGTACCGGGGCTCGGGAGTCACGCGTAATAGGCCGCGCCGTTTGTCTGCGCGGTCACTCGCAACCTGCTGGCAGCAAGTGGAGTTCGCCGTTTTCCCGCCTGCGAACCTAAACCGGTTTCGCAGGCAGGAAAACGATCACTAACGTCGGAGAATGAGTGCGCTTGGCGTCGCGAACCAGCCGATAACGTCAGACCGCCTGAGTCTGATCGGCCTCGGCCGGCTCAGCCCTTGGCGACGATCCGGCGGCGACGCGCGACCTCGGCCAGCACGACACCGGCGGCGACGGACGCGTTGAGCGACTCGACGCCGGTGGCCATCGGGATCGACACGGTCTGGTCGCAGGTCTCCTTGACCAGACGCCCGAGACCACGGCCCTCCGAGCCCACGACCACGACCAGCGGGCCCGTCGCGAGCTCCAGACCGTCGACGTCCACGTCACCGTCGGCGTCCAGGCCCACGATCATCAGGCCTGCCTCGGCCCAGTCGCGCAGCGTGCGGGTGAGGTTCGTGGCCATCGCGATCGGCAGCTTGGCCGCCGTGCCCGCGCTGGTCCGCCACGCAACAGCCGTCATCGACGCACTGCGCCGTTGCGGCAGCACCACGCCCTGCGCGCCGAACGCCGCGGCCGAACGCACGACGGCGCCCAGGTTGCGCGGGTCCGTCACGCCGTCGAGCGCCACCAGCAGCGGTGGCACACCGGCACGCTGTGCGGTTTCGAGCAACTCATCGGGTGACGCGTACTCGAACGGGGGAACTTGCAGGCCGAGGCCCTGGTGCATCGCGCCGCCGGTGATCCGGTCGAGCTCGCCGCGGGCCACCTCCAGCACGGAGATGCCCCGGTCGGCGGCCAGGCGCACGGCCTCGGCCACGCGGTCGTCCGCGTCGATGCCCAGCGCCACGTACAGCGCCGTTGCCGGGGTGCCCGCGCGCAGGCACTCGACGACCGGGTTGCGGCCGGCCACGGTCTCGGCCTGGGCCTTCTCCGTCTTCTGGCGCCGCTGGCTCTTGACGGCCTCGGTCTTCGCGACCACCTTGGCCCGCTTGTACGCGGGGTGGTTCGGGCGGTCCGACGCCTTCGGGGTCGGACCCTTGCCCTGCAGGCCCTTGGACTTCTGTCCGCCGGAGCCGACGACCGCGCCCTTCTTCGAGCCCGGATTGCGCATCGCGCCCTTGCGCTTGGAGTTGCCAGCCACGGAAGTCAGTCGTCCTTCAAAGTCCACTGCGGACCGTCGGGGGTGTCCTCGACGGCTATGCCCGCCTCGAGCAGCTGGTCGCGCAACGCGTCAGAGCGTGCGAAATCCCTGCTCTTGCGGGCTTCCTGGCGCTCGACGAGCAGCCGATCGACCAGCGTGGTCAACGCCTGCCGCATGCCGAGGTCGGCAGACGACTGGTCGTTCCACTTCGGCGACAACGGGTCGACGCCGAGGATGTCGGCCATCCGGCGAACGCACTCGGCCGCCTCACGGGCCTTGTCGTGGTCGCCGTCGGCGAGCGCCGTGTTGCCCTGGCGCACCTTGTTGTGCAGTGCGGCCACGGCCTGAGGCGTGTTCAGGTCGTTGTCCATCGCAACGACGAAGTCCGGGCACATGTCGCCGCGCAGCTGAATCTGGCCCACGCGTTCGGCGACACGGCGCAGGAACGACTCGATGCGCGCGTAGGACGTCACCGCCTCCTGCAACGCCTCTTCGGAGTACTCGATGTGCGAGCGGTAGTGCGGCGAGACCAGGTAGTACCGCAGCTCCTGGGCGCGGACCAGCTTCAGCATCGCCGGGATGGACACGGTGTTGCCGAGCGACTTGGCCATCTTCTCGCCGGACATCGTGACCCAGTAGTTGTGCATCCAGTAGTTCGCGAAGCCGTCACCGGCCGCGCGCGACTGGGCCTGTTCGTTCTCGTGGTGCGGGAAGATCAGGTCGAGCCCGCCGCCGTGGATGTCGAACGTGCCGCCGAGGTACGTCGTGGCCATCGCGGAGCACTCGAGGTGCCAGCCGGGCCGTCCGTTGCCCCAGGGCGTCGGCCAGCTCGGCTCACCGGGCTTCGCGGCCTTCCACAGCGTGAAGTCGCGCGGGTCGCGCTTGCCGCGGACCTCGGTCTCGCCCTGCTGCTGGTCGTCCAGCTTGCGTCCGGACAACGCGCCGTACTCGGGGAACGAGCGCACGTCGAAGTAGACGTCTCCGTCGACGTCGTACGCGTGCCCCTTGTCGATCAGCCGCTGCATCAGCTCGACCATCTGCGTCACGTGCCCGGTGGCCCGCGGCGCGTAGGTCGGCGGCAGGCAGCCGAGCGCGTTGTAGGCGTCCTCGAACGCGAGCTCGTGCTTGTAAGCCCAGGCCCACCACGGCTTGTCGTGCTCAGCGGCCTTGGTGAGGATCTTGTCGTCGATGTCGGTGACGTTGCGGACCAGCGTGACCTCGGCACCGTCGCGCGCGAGCCAGCGGCGCAGCACGTCGAAGTTCAGGCCGCTGCGCACGTGCCCGATGTGAGGTACGCCCTGCACGGTCGCCCCACACACGTAGATCGACGCCGTTCCGTTGACCTGCGGGTGGAACTCCCGCATGGACCGGCTCGCGGTGTCGTAGATGTGGAGGCTCACACGGGAATGGTACGGGCCACATCCAAAAGAGCGTTGGGCCGGTCACTCGTCGGAACGGGGTTGACGAGCCGGAAGGAGCAACCGATCGCCTCTGCTCCGCCGTCCGCCTCCGCGCTGTCGCCGACCATTAGTGCGTTGCGGGGATCGACGCCCAGCCGTTCGCAGGCCGCGGTGAAGATCTTCGGGTCCGGCTTGATCACGCCTTCCTCGTAGGAGAGCACGAACTCGTCCACGAGATGGGTGAGGCCGTGGCGCTCGAAGATCGGGCGGATGTCCCAGCCGATGTTGCTGACGACCGCGAGCGGGATGTCGGCGAGGTGCTCCAGCGCGGCCTTCGTGTCCGGATAGGGCTGCCACGACTCGGGATCGAGGAGCTGGTCGTAGAACGCCTCGGCGCCCGGCACCAGCGCGTCGTTGAGCACCTTCACGTGCACCCAGCGGTGCACGTCCGGGTCGAGGTCGCGGCGGTGCCAGGCATCGGCCAGTTCGGGGTCGACGCCCTCGGCCAGGCCGACCGGCGAGGTGAGTGCACGCATCAGGTCACCGTTGGACTCGAGCTCGGGGTGCTCGAGCCGGAAGAGCGTGCCGGAGAAGTCGAAGAGCGCGGCGCGGATCGTCACGCCCCCGACTCTACGTTCTTCAGGGTTAAGTGGTCTGGACCTTTTTGAGCTCCGCCTCGACCGGTCCCAGGTCGTAGGACAGGAGCAGCTGCAGGTCGCCGGCACCGCGTTCGGTGGCTGCCGCGAACTGCGCCACGAACTCCTCGATCTGCCTGAGCGGCTCGTCCGCCAGCCGGGCGGTGGCCTGGTACAGCGTGCGGTAGCGGTCCGGGGTCGTGGTGCCGCGCAGTTCGGCGGCCCAGTCGAGCAGGCTCTCGTACGACTCCACGAAGCGGTTGGCCAGCAGCCGGATCCGGTCCCGGTCACCCGGCCGCCCCGCCGGGCCGAACGCCCACTGCTGCTTGCCCGGTGAGAGCAGGTCCGCGATGCGGTTGACGATCTCGTCGAACGTGCGGGTGCGCGCCAGGTAGTTGTCGTGCGCGTCGGTGTCCGAGGTGATCGTGCGCCCCGGCGAGACGTCGCCCAGCTCGTGGCTGATCTGCTTGTCACCGAGCTTGCTCATGTGCAGTGCGACGGTGTCCGAGAACAGCTGGTACTCCCAGCCCGCGTCCTGCGCGCCGACCGCGACGCCGACCTTCTTCGCGATCATCTCGGCCAGTTCGCGCGGCGTGCGGGTGCGCAGGTCCAGATAGCCGACGCTGGGGCGGAGACCGGGGACCTCGGTGTCGTCGAACCGCGCCGGCAGCACGTACTCCTGCTCCGGGTTCTGCAGGCCGCGGGCGAGCGCGCTGCGGCGTTCGTGGATGGTCCACATCTTCCGCACATAGTGCTCGGACACGAACATGACGCAGAACCGCGAGTTCTTGCGGTAGATGTCGTCGAGGTGCTCGCTGAGGTCCTTGCCCCAGAGCTCCGCCTGCTCGTTCACGTCGTAGAAGTGGTCGATCCCGAGGTTCTTGAGGTGTTCGGCCACTTCGGCGACGTACTTGCGGTCTTCACCGGCGAACGACAGACAGACGGCGTACTTGGTCACCGGGTGGATGTTAGTGGCGGGAACCACAGCGCTGTGGGGGGAGTTGTCCAGGTATGACCCTGGGGTTCCTTTTCGCGATCTCGTTACCGGCATTGGTGGCGGCTCTGTTCCTGCTCGCCGTGATCGAACGCTTCGCGCGCGGGAAGACGAAGGGCACGCCGATGGCCACGGCCGGCATCGGTGAGCTCGGCGCCACGTTCGAGGCCGGCAAGCGCGAGGAGATCGAGTTCCGCAAGGAGGAACGGCAGCTGCGCGACGAGGAGGGGGACGGCGCGCCGCCGCGAAGCCGGGTCGACCTCGACGGCGGCACGGCTGTCCTGAAGGTGCCGAGCCAGCGAGTGCCGGACTAGACGTTGCCCGTGGTCTTGGCGACCTGCACGCGGACGATCACGCGCACGTTGTCCGTGCCGACGTCGCCGGGGTAGTCCTTGCCGAGGTACTTGTGCGACAGCTCGTTGATGAGCTCGTCGCCACCTTCGGTCGTCAGCGACGCGTCACCGCGGAACTCCGTGTACTGGTACGGGTTGTCCTTGTTGATGACGGTGATGCTGACTCGCGGGTCGCGCTTGAGGTGAACTTCCTTCGCGCGGCCGACGACGGTGGAGAACAGCACGTCGTCGCCGTCGCGCTTGATCCACACGACCGAGGTCTGCGGGCTGCCGTCCTTGGTCAGCGTCGCGACCGTGGCGTAGTTCGCGCTGTCCAGGAGACCGCGCTGCTGTTCTGAGAGGGTGGCCATGCGATCAACAACGCCGTGGCGATCGCTGCGATTCCCTCGTTTCGCCCCGTGAGACCCAGCCCGTCGGTGGTGGTGCCGGCCACGGAGACCGGGCCGCCGACGGCCTCGGAAAGCGTTTTCTGGGCTTCGGCGCGGCGCTTGCCGATGCGCGGCTCGTTGCCGATGACCTGCACTGTGGCGTTTCCCACACGGAAACCGGCCTCTTCGACGAGGCGGCGCACCTCCGTGAGCAGCACCACTCCGTGCGCTCCGGACCAGCGCGGATCCGATGTGCCGAAGACCTCACCCAGGTCGCCGAGGCCGGCCGCGGAGAGCAGGGCGTCGCACAGCGCGTGCGAGGCCACGTCGCCGTCGGAGTGACCCGCGCAACCGTCGACGCCTTCCCACAGCAGTCCGGCGATCCAGCACTCACGACCTGCTTCGATCGGGTGGACGTCGACGCCCTGGCCGATCCTCACGCGCTTCCTCCAGCGAACAGTGCTGCCGCGACCGCGAGGTCGAACGGGGTGGTGATCTTCATGGCGTGCGCGTGTCCGGGAACCGTGTGGACCTTGCCGCCGTTTTTCTCTACGAGACCAGCGTCATCAGTTGCGGCAACACCGGAACGATAGGCGGCTTTGAGAGTCTCGACGCGAAAACCCTGCGGGGTCTGGACGACTCGCAGACCGGCTCGGTCAGGTGTGGAGACGACTACTCCGACCTCGTCCACCTGCTTGATCGTGTCGGCCACCGGCAGCACAGGGATGACGGCGTCGTGTCCGTCGCGCACCGCGGCCACGACGTCGGCGATGACCTCGGGAGGGGTGAAGGCACGAGCAGCGTCGTGAACCAGAACGATCGAGGTGTCCGGAATCACGCGGAGTGCGTGTTCGAGGGCGAGGCGTACCGAGTCGGTGCGTTCGGCACCCCCTGAAAGCACGTGCACCGCCCCACCGGCCGGAGCCAGCGAGGCGGTTGCAGTGTGCACCAGGTCCACATCGGACGGTGGAGCGGCGATGACCACGTGCTGAACCTGGCCTGACGCGAACAGGCCTTGCACGGCACGGGTCAGGAGCGGTACTCCGTTGACCGGCACGAGCGCCTTGGGCATCCCGTAGCCCAGACGCTCACCCCGCCCTGCCGCAGGCACGAGCGCGACAACACTCATGTTGCGACTTTGTCCGATGCTCTGTGTTTTTTGTTTTTTGAAACCTACGACGCGGTGGCGAGAACTTCGTCGAGGAGAACCTCGGCCTTGTCCTCGTCGGTGCCCTCGGCCAGCGCCAGCTCGCTGACCAGTATCTGCCGCGCCTTCGCCAGCATCCGCTTCTCGCCGGCGGACAACCCGCGATCCTTCTCGCGCCGCCAGAGGTCGCGCACCACTTCCGCAACCTTGTTCACGTCGCCGGAGGCGAGCTTCTCAAGGTTGGCCTTGTACCGCCGAGACCAGTTGGTCGGCTCCTCGGTGTGGGGAGCACGCAAGACCTCGAAGACCCGGTCGAGCCCTTCCTGGCCGACAACGTCGCGCACGCCTACGATCTCGGCGTTGTCAGCGGGAACCCGAACGGTGAGGTCGCCCTGCGCCACCTTGAGAACGAGGTACTTCTTCTCCTCGCCCTTGATCACGCGGGTCTCGATTGCTTCGATGAGAGCGGCACCGTGGTGCGGGTAGACGACGGTCTCTCCGACCTTGAAAACCATGTGTCCTCTGCCCCTTTCGCTTCCTCCATACTAACACGTCCAGCAACCCTTCGATCGCAGGTCGATGATCCGTTAGCGCTGGTCAGGGCCGTGTGGGGGGTTGACAAACCACCTGTTTGCGTGCAACGTACGGGCTTGTCAAGATCGATTGGCACCACGTCGAGTCCGGTTTCCGGGTCCCGGTTAGGCTCCTTGCCTGGTGGTTGTTCCCTAGGAAGGACGCTGGAGCCGTGAACTCAGGAGTGTCTCGCCGGATGATCGTGACGGCAGCGCTGGCCGCGGGCCTCGGCCTGGTGGCGGTCGGCTGCAGCGCCGGTCAGGTCACCCAGACCGACACCCAGGTCGCCGCCGTCGACGGTGCGAGCGGCAACGCGGGCCCGATCGCGGTGCGCAACGTCATGCTCGCCTTCCCGCCGGACGGCAACCGGTACCACGAGGGTGACGCCGTGCCGATGACCTTCGTCATCGCGAACACGGGCGAAACCCCGGACAAGCTGCTGTCGATCAAGTCCGACGCCGCCGAGGGCGAGGCCGAGGTCCTGGGCGGCAAGGACATCCCGTCCCGGTACGCGCTGCAGGCCGAGTACGACGCCTCGCAGGCGCCGACGAAGACCTCCGCGCCGTCGTCCTCCGCGCACGCCTCGGAGTCGTCGCACGCGCCTTCTTCGTCGGTCTCGCCGACGTCCAACAGCGTGCCTTCGTCGTCCTCGGTGTCGCCGACCTCGAACTCGGTGACGCCGTCGTCGTCCGGCTCGCCGGCGTCCTCCTCGGGCCGCCCGTCCGGGTCGTCCTCGGTGTCGCCGACCTCGTCGTCGGCCGCGCAGGACCAGTCGCTCGAGGTGCTGCAGATCCGCTGCACGCTGAAGAAGGTCAACCGCGACATCGTGGCCGCGCAGACCATCAAGGTCACGTTCCTCTTCGAGAAGGCCGGTTCGGTCACCCTCGAGGTGCCGATCGCGCCGTCCGAGCACAAGCGGGTCAGCGAGGGCCACGAGTCCGGCGGTCACTGAGTCCTCTGCCGCTGCTCCGCTTCTCGAACGCCGAAAACGCCGCTCCCTCGACGTGAGGGGGCGGCGTTTTCCGTCGGGTCAGGCCTTGAGCATCGGGCGGAACTTGTCGCGGTAGGCCCACGCGAGCCCGATCTCGGCAGCGACCACGAGCAGTGCCATGCCGATGCCGCTCGGCTCCAGGAAGACGTGGAACAGGAAGATGTTCACGACCATCGGGGCCAGCAGCGCGAGCGCCAGCGGCACGAACCGGCCGACGATCAGCAGGACGCCGGCGAGGAGCTGGACACCGGACGTGAGCTGCAGCATGTAGCCGGTCGCGTAGAGCGCGGCGCTGAACGCGACGCCTTCGGGCGCCATCGTGCTCGGGTCCGGGGCGGGCATGAACATGATGAAGCCGTTGAGCCCGGTGGTGGCGAACAGCAGGCCGGTCAGCACGCGAGTGACGACGGTGGCGTAGCGGCCGAGGGCGAACTTGCGGGTCTGGGTCGCGATTGCGGTGGTCACTGTGTCCTCCAGGCTGTCGTGTCCTTCCACTCATGCGTCGAACGGGCACCACGCCGGATCGACAAGCCCGCGAAAATTTTTTGTCAGACCTCTCCTCTAACGTTCGTCGCGTGGCGAAGACAGCGCGGCCGATCTTCCGTTGTGCCGAGTGCGGGCACGAGGTGGCGAAGTGGTTCGGCCGCTGCCCCGAGTGCCAGGCCTGGGGCAGCATCGAGGAACGTGGCACGGCGTCGGTGACCCGCGTGGTGGCGGGAGCGCCCACGTCGGCGGCGCGGCCGATCGGCGAGGTCGACATCGAGTCGGCGCGGGCGCTGACGACCGGCGTCAGCGAGTTCGACCGGGTGCTCGGCGGCGGCCTGGTGCCGGGAGCCGTCGTGCTGCTGGCCGGTGAACCAGGCGTGGGCAAGTCGACGCTGCTGCTGGAGACCGCGCACCGCTGGGCCGAGTCGCACGGCCGCTGCCTCTACGTCACCGGCGAGGAGTCGGCGGGCCAGGTGCGGTTGCGCGCCGAGCGCACCGGCAACCTGCACGGGGAGATGTACCTGGCGGCCGAGAGCGAGCTCAGCGCGTTGCTGGGGCAGGTGGACGCGGTCAAGCCGTCGATGCTGATCGTCGACTCCATCCAGACCATGTCGACGATGAGCGCCCAGGGCGGGCCCGGCGGCGTCACGCAGGTGCGTGCCGTCGCGTCCGGCCTGATCGCGATGGCCAAGGAACGCGGCCTGCCGATCGTGCTGGTCGGGCACGTCACGAAGGACGGATCCGTTGCGGGGCCCCGGGTTCTGGAGCACCTCGTCGACGTGGTGCTGCAGTTCGAGGGCGATCGCCACTCGACCTTGAGGCTGTTGCGCGGCATCAAGAACCGCTACGGCGCGGCGGACGAGGTGGGCTGTTTCGAGCTGCGCGACGACGGCATCGTCGGGGTGCCGGACCCGTCCGGGTTGTTCCTGACCCGTCGCGACAAGGCCGTCGAGGGCACCTGCGTCACGGTGATCGTCGAGGGCAAGCGCCCGATGCTCGGAGAGGTGCAGGCCCTGGTGGCCAAGACGAACCTGCCGGCGCCCCGGCGCGCGGTCAGCGGGCTTGACTCCGCGCGGATCTCGATGGCGCTGGCGGTGCTGGAGAAGCGCGGCAAGGTCAACCTGTTCCAGAAGGACGTGTTCACCGCGACCGTGGGCGGCATGCGCCTGGTCGAACCCGCCGCGGACCTGGCCGTGGTGCTGGCGGTGGCGTCCGCGGAACGGGAGATCGCGCTGCCCGCCGACCTGGTGGTGCTCGGCGAGGTGGGGCTCGCGGGGGAGATCCGGCGCGTCAACGGGGTGGGCAAGCGGTTGGCCGAGGCGGCCCGGCTGGGGTTCAAGAAGGCGCTGGTGCCACCGGACCACGGACCGTTGCCGGACGGGGTGCGGGCGCTGGTGGCGAACGACCTGGTGTCGGCGTTGGAGGTGCTGGGGCTGAACCGGCGCACGCGTGCCGCCAAGACCGAGGATGACTGAGCTGCTGCGTCGCGCGGTCGCGCTCGTGCCCGACGACGCGTGCAGCGACGCGGGGTGTTCGGCCGCGGACGTGCGGGAGTACTTGAAGCAGGACGAGTGGGAGTTCGCGCTCGACCTGCTCGGCGACTTCGACGGCCTTGTCTGGCAGACCTCGGAGTACTGGAAGCTGCTCGCGGCCGCGGCGGAGGAGATGTACCTGCCGTCCGAGTGGTTCCACTGGCGCGAGGCCGAGACACGGCTGGGCCTGGTCCGCGTCGATCTCCACCTGGTGCCCGGCGCCAGGAAGGTGCCGATTCCGCGTGCGGGTGTGCTGCGGCCGTTGTGGGACGTCGGTGGCGGCGACCTGCGGGTGGCCCGGATGTGGGTCGAGTCGAAGCCCGAGCTCGAACCCGGTGGCCGGGCGGTGGTTCGGCTGCTGGCGAGGTCGCCGGAGGCGTGGCGGCACCTCGCGGTCGGAGACGAGATCACCATGCACGAGGCGCCGCCGGTGGCGGGCAGAGCGACTGTGATCGAATACGTCGGTGTTGGGGAGACACGACCGCGAGATCGGTGAGTTGTTGCGGTTCGCGGCGGGCATGGTGCCGGCGGAGGTGCAGAGCGAGGACGTCCTCGACCACCTCGACCACGAGGAGTGGGAGCTGGTGCTCGACCTGCTGGGGGAGTTCGACGGCAACACCTGGCAGACACCGCGCTACTGGGCACTGCTGGCCGAGGCGGCCGTGCAGCTGGACGTGGACGGGTCCTGGTTCCAGTGGCGGTGCGTGGAGTCGATCCAGGGCGTGTTGCGGGTCGAGCTGGTTCTCGGACTCGACGCGGAACCGTTGCCCGCCAGGGGAGAACGGCCCACGTGGGACGTGACCGGGAAGTACGAGCGGGTGGCGGCGCTGTGGATCGAGTCCAAGCCCGTGCTGGGGCCGGGTGAACGCGCCACGGCCCGGTTGCGGCCGTTCGTGCCACCGGCGTGGGCTCATCTGATCCGGGGCGACGTGATCACGCTGCAGGGGAGCTCGCCGGGCACGGCGAAAATCATCGAGCGAGTGCCGCCGCGACCCTGAACACTCATGCCCTCAGGGGGGAGGCACGATGATCAACTTTCATCAGTTGCGGGCGTGGCAGCTGGACGGTGCCGACGAACGCGTGATCACCCGTCGGCTCGCGGAGAGCACCATGTCGAAGGACGAGATCCTGAGGGCGTGGAGCCTGGCGTTCGAGGTTTCGCTGGAGGACGCGGACGCGGCCATGCAACGGGGGTGTGCCGCGCAGGTCCAGTACGACTTCATTCGCCTGCTGGAGCGCCTCTCGGACGGTGACCTGGACGAGGTGGGCGCCGTGCTGAGACTCGCCGTCGCCGAAGTGCCACCGGAGGCGCGCACCGCGACGGGGTTGACGCGGGCCGACATCGAGGGCGACGTCGACGTCGACCACGAGTGGTGGAACGTGTTGAAAGCCTTGGGGGACTTCGAGGACGGCACCTGGCAGACCTACCGGTACTGGGACCTGCTGGCGGACGTCGCGGTGCAGCTGGAGACCGACCCCGCCTGGTTCCGCCGGCGGCGCGCGGAGGTGCTGCACGGGCTCGTCCTGGCGGAGCTGACCCTGGACGCGACCGCGGAAGCCGTGCGAGAGCGGGAAACGCGGCCGGTGTGGGTCCTCGGCGAGGGTGAGCGCGGCGTCGCGGCCATGTGGATCGAACAGCCGGTGCTGGAGCCGGGGCAGCACGCGTCCGTGCGGCTGCGACCGTTCCTGCCGAGCGGCTGGGAGCGGCTGAACGCGGGTGACCTGATCACCTATCAGCAGTACGGCGAGAACCAAGGCACGGCGAAGATCGTCAAAACCGTGTCCCCGCGCCGTTGAGACGCACGCGGGGCCCTTTCGTACTGTCAGACAGTACGAAAGGGCCCCGCGTGACAGAAAATTACTGCGAGAGCAGCTGGGCGCAGCGGATCAGGCCCAGGTGCGAGTACGCCTGCGGGTGGTTGCCCAGCGAGCGCTCGGCGACCGGGTCGTACTCCTCCGGCAGCAGGCCGGTGGGGCCTGCAGCGGCGACGATCTGGCCGAACAGCTCCTCGGCCTCGGTGCGCCGGCCGGTCAGCAGGTACGACTCGATCATCCACGCCGCGCACAGGTGGAAGCCGCCCTCGTCGCCCGGCAGGCCGTCGTCGCGGTGGTAGCGGTACACGGTCGAGCCGGACCGCAGCTCGGCCTCGATGGCCGTCACCGTCGACTGGAAGCGCTCGTCGGCCGGGTCGATCAGACCCGACAGGCCGACGAACAGCGAAGCCGCGTCCAGGTCGTCGCCGTCGTAGGCGGTGGTGAAGGACTGGACCTCGTCGTTCCAGCCGTTCTTCAGCACGTCCGTGGCGATCGTGTCGCGCAACGGCACCCACGACGGGTCGAGCTCCCGGCCGAACTGCTCGCCGAGCTTGATCGCGCGGTCGATGGTCAGCCAGCACATGACCTTCGAGTACACGTGGTGGCGCGGCGCGTGCCGCTCCTCCCAGATGCCGTGGTCGGGCTCGTGCCAGCGCCGCGAGACGGCTTCGGCCATCGCCTGGACCATCGCCCAGTCGGCGTCCGACAACGAACCGCGCGCCGACGCCAGCTGCACGACCAGGTCCACGACCGGGCCGAACACGTCGAGCTGCACCTGCTGGTTCGCGAGGTTGCCGACGCGGACGGGGCGTGAGCCCGCGTAGCCGGGCAGCGTGTCGATCACGGCCTCGGCACCGAGCTGGGTGCCGTGCAGCGTGTACAGCGGGTGCAGGCGCTCCGGGCCGGGGATGGTCTCCAGGACGCCGTGCAGCCACGCCAGGAAGCCGTCGGCCTCCGCGAACGAGCCCACGGACACCAGCGCGGCGGCGGTCATCGCGCCGTCGCGCAGCCAGCAGTAGCGGTAGTCCCAGTTGCGGACACCGCCGAGCTCCTCCGGCAGCGACGTGGTGGCCGCCGCCATGATCGAGCCGGAGTCCTTGTGCACCAGGCCGCGCAGCGTCAGCGCCGAGCGCAGCACCAGGTCCGTCTGCACGGTCGGGAGCTTCAGCCCCGCCGCCCAGTCCGACCAGTAGCCGGCCGCGCGGTCCCGGCGAACGGACTCGGCCTGGGCGTGCTCGGAGATGTCGTCGGTGCCGCAACGCAGCTCCAGCAACACGGGTGCGCCCTCACGCGGACGAACCACAGCGCGCGCGGTCTCCTGCACGCCGTCGGAGGTGATCTCCCAGTCGACGCCCGGCGAACGCAGCACCATCGGGTCCGAGGTGCCCACGACGCGCAGGCCGTCGCGCTCGCGGAGGAAGCGCACGGGCACCTGACCGAACTCCGGCCGCGGCGCGAACGTGATCACCGCGTTGGTCGAGCCGGAGATCCGGCGCACCAGGTCCGTGCGGTGCGAGGCGAGGTCGTGCTCCAGGTAGTCCGTCACCAGGAGCCGTGACCAGCGGGTCTCCACGATCATCGTGCCCGGCAGGTAGCGCTGGCCCAGTGGCAGCGACCCGTGCTCCGGCTTGATCGAGAAGTGGCCCGCGGCCGGACCGCCCAGCAGGTCCGCGAAGATCGCCGCGGAGTCCGGTTCCGGGTGGCACAGCCAGTTGACCTTGGCGTCCGGCGTCACCAGCGCGACCGAACGCTCGTTCGCGAGCATGGTCAGGCGCTCGATCGGCACGGCCTGGTCGCCGTGCAGCCACGCCCGGCGCTCCTCCAGGAGGAACGCGAGGACGGTGGCGACGTCGGCAGGGTCGTTCACGTAGTGCGCGGCCAGGGACTCGCCGGCACCGACGCGAATGCCCAGGTCAGGGCCGGACAGGCGGGCGAACGCCTTCTCGTCCGTCACGTCGTCGCCCAGGAAGATCGCCGCGGTGGCGCCGACCTGGTGACGCAGGATGTCCAGCGCCTGGCCCTTGTTGGTCTCGACGACCGCGAGCTCGATGACGGCCTTGCCCTCGGTGACCTGCACACCTTCCCAGGTGCACGGGCCCGAGCGGACGGCGGAGAGGACGGCCTCGCCGATGGCCTCGCTCGCGGCGCGGCGCACGTGCACGGCGACGGACGCGGGCTTGACCTCGAGGTGCACGCCCTCGTGGCCGTCGACGATCTCTTCGAGCTCGGCTTCGATGCGCCGGTGCAACGCCTTGGCGTTGGCGTCGAGCGCGTGGACGAAGCCGACGTCGAACTCGGAGCCGTGCGAGCCCACCAGGTGGACCTCGCCCGGCAGGCGGGAAAGGGTGGCCAGATCGCGCAGCGCACGACCGGAGATCACGGCTGAGGTGGTCTCGTGCAGGCTCGCGAGCGAACGCAGCGCGTTCACCGACTCCGGAAGCGGGCGAGCCTGCTCCGGGTCGGCCACGATCGGCGCGAGTGTTCCGTCGTAATCGCTGGCGACCAGAAGTCGCGGGGTCCGCGCGAGCTGACAGATAGCTCGGCGCAGTTCGGCGGGGAGGGCCTCGGCGGTCAACGCCCCTCCTGGAGCACTCGATGGGTCAGTGGGATCTGAAAGGATTCAGACCGAGGTCTGCGTGCCCAACGCCTCCAGGAACGACCTTGCCCAGCGGTCAACGTCGTGGGTGAGGACTTGTCGGCGCAGAGCGCGCATCCTACGGCGGCCTTCGGCGGGATCGATGTCGAGGGCGGCCTGCAGTGCGTTCTTGACACCGTCCAGATCATGGGGGTTCACCAGGAACGCACTGGTCAGTTCTGCGGCAGCGCCGGCGAACTCGCTGAGCACCAGAGCTCCACCAAGATCATATCGGCAGGCCACGTACTCCTTGCACACGAGGTTCATTCCGTCCCGAACAGGCGTGACGACCATGACGTCCGCCGCGCTCATGAACGCGACGAGCTCCTCGCGGTTCACCGACTGGTGCAGGTAGTGCACGACGGGTTTGCCGACCCGGCCGAACTCGCCGTTGATCCGGCCGACCGACTGCTCGATGTCCTGGCGCATCGTCTTGTAGTGGTCGACCCGCTCCCGGCTGGGGGTGGCGAGCTGGACCATCGTGACGTCCTCGGGGTCCACGCGTCCGTCCGCGATCAGCTCGTAGAGAGCGCGGATCCGGACGTCGATGCCCTTCGTGTAGTCGAGACGGTCCACGCCGAGCAGGATGCGCTTCGGGTTGCCGAGATCCGCTCGAATCTGCTTCGCGCGGGCCTGCGTCTCCTTGCGCCGCGCCACCGCGTCGAGCCCGGCGCTGTCGATCGAGATCGGGAACGCGCCCACGCGCACCGTGCGGTCGCCGACCTGCACGACACCCGGCCGGGTCCGGACACCGACCGTGCCGCGGCTCGGCTCCAGGCCGACGAGCCGGCGGGCCAGCCAGAGGAAGTTCTGCGCGCCACCGGGCCGGTGGAAGCCCACCAGATCGGCGCCGAGCAGGCCGCGGATGATCTCCGTGCGCCACGGGAGCTGCATGAACAGCTCGACCGGCGGGAACGGGATGTGCAGGAAGAAGCCGATCTTCAGGTCGGGTCGCTGCTCGCGCAGCATCGCCGGGACGAGCTGCAGCTGGTAGTCCTGCACCCAGACGGTCGCACCCTGCGCGGCGATCTTCGCGGTCGCGTCGGCGAACCGCTGGTTGACCTGCCGGTAGGAGTTCCACCAGTGCCGGTGGAACGCGGGCTGCGCGACGACGTCGTGGTAGAGCGGCCAGAGCGTGCCGTTGGAGAAGCCCTCGTAGTAGTCCTCGACCTCTTTGGCCGACAGCGGCACGGGGTGCAGCAGCAGGCCGTCGTCCTCGAACGGCGACACGTCGGCGTCGGCCACGCCCGGCCAGCCGACCCACGCGCCGCTGTGTGAGCGGAGGAACGGTTCGAGTGCGCTGACCAGCCCTCCAGGGCTGTGTTTCCAGCGCTCTGTGCCGTCTGGCAAGCGCTCCAGGTCAACCGGCAGCCGGTTGGCCACGACTACGAATTCCGCCCCGTTCTCGCCAATGTCCATGCTCACAAAAGCCCAGGCTAGTGCGGTTGCGTGACCCTTGCGTGTCGTGTAACCCCCGTCACAGCGAGGTTCACTCCAACCGACGCTTGGTGGGTTTGAGCGGCCCGGACATGCGCGGACCAGCGAACTTGCGCTCCAACCGGCCGAGTCCGGTGCGCACCGGCTGGGCCAGGTACTCGCCGAACACCACCCCTCCGGCCAGGGCGAGAGCAATACCACTCGCGAACACCAGCGTGTTCACACCGGCTGGATCGCCCTCCGCGGTGAGCTGGAACAACCCCCGGTAGGTGGTCCATCCGGGCAGCAGCGGGACGACCCCGGCCTGCACGACGACGAGCGTCGGGATGCGCAACCGGCGGGTCATCGTGGCGCCGCCGAACCCGGTGATGGCGGCGGCCACGGCCGACCCGAGCAGCGCGTCCAGGCCGAAGCTCGTGACCAGACCGTAGGAGGCGGTGCCGATCGCGCCGGAGATCGCGGCGGCGACGAGCGCGCGTGGCCGGGCGTAGCAGGCGAGCGCGAAGAACGCGCTGGTCGCCGCACCGGCCGCGAACTGCATCGGCACCGCGGAGATCAACGCGGGCAACGGGTCGCTGAGCTTGATGTCCAGTCCGAAGTGGACGGCCGTGCGGATCGCGATCGCGACCCCCGCGATGAGGCCGGCGCTGAGCAGCACGGTCTCGACGGTGCGGCCGGCGGCGGTGACGTTGTAGCCGGAGATCGCGTCCTGCACGGTGCTCACCAGCGCGAGCCCGGACAACAGCACGACGATCCCGACGGCGACCAGCAGGCTCGGCCGGACGTTGGGCAGCAGCCCCGTGGCGAAGACGGTCAGCGCGGCACCCGTGGCGAGCGCACCGCCGACGAGTTGCTGGAAGAAGAACGGCAACGCACGGCGGTTGAGGATCCGGCCGACCCGGTCGATCAAGGCGGTGACGATCGCGGCGGTGATCGCGAGCTCCCACCCGCCACCGACGAGGAACGCGACCGCGGCGGCCATCCCACCCCACGCGGCGGTGGCGACCCAGCGCGGATACGGGTGCTTGGCGTTGGTGATGTCTTCGAGCTGGGCGTGCGCGTCCTCGATGGGCCCGAGATGACGCACGAGATGTTCGACCGCCGCGAGCCGTGTGTAGTCGAGACTGCGCTGCCGGACGACCCGCACCGCGGTGATCGGTGGCGCCTCCGTGCCGCGATGACACGACACGCTGATAGAGGTGTAGATCACGTCGACTTCCGTGTGCGGAAGTCCATAGCTCTCGGTGACGGACAGAATCGTGGCAGTTACGTCCGCCGCGCCCGCCCCGCTGGACATCTGGACCTCGCCGATCTTCAGAGCGAGATCGAGTACCAGGTGAACCGTGGTGTCGTCGGGCAGAGCGGGGCCGTGCAGGTTGTTCGTGGAAATCTCGCGCACCTCCGTCGTGTGATCGTGAGGAGTCGTTCGACTGTTGCTGTGTCGTCTGCCACCTCCGATCGGGCGACCCAAAACGGAGGACACGATCACTGTCTGTTGGTTACCCTCCTGACCTGGTCAAGGCGGCCCGTCCGGCGCTTTGATCCACTCAGTTGGTTGGTCTGACTCCGGTCGGAGCAATCCGATCACACTGAGAGCAGACCGTTCGCCGCAGGTAGCACCCGCAACGGGCGCTTACCATGTTCGCGAACACGAGCCAGGCCGGCGTAGCTCAATTGGCAGAGCACTCGCCTTGTAAGCGAAAGGTTAGGGGTTCGATTCCCCTCGCCGGCTCTTTTGCAACGGGGGTTCGCCCAGGTGGGCGGGCCCCCGTCTCAATTCGGCGTGACGCTTCGTCAGCTTTTGCGAACGAGTCCGGTAAAGCCCGCGACGCTCAGCGTGGCGAACGACCAGCCCAGGATCTGCACCACCCAGCCTGCTCCGGTCGCCCACTGTCCTGCTGGGCCGTTCGCCAGTTCGCACCTCGGTGTGCCGCCGAGCTTGACCAGCGGGATGGCGAGATCGGCCGCAAGACTGATTCTGTTCACCGGTGAACAGGCGTCGGCTGGGCGGTCCTTGGCCGGGGTCAGGCCGTGGTAGGTGCCGGCTGTCCACACCAGACCGATCGCCAGGACGAACGTCGCCAGCAGGCCGGCCAACGCTCGGGACGGCTTGTAGCCGTAGCCGAGGGTGACGCCGAGGATCCGGTGCCAGAGCTTGTTGCCGGGGTCGCCGCGGTGTCTGAGGTCCCGTTGCTGGGCGATCAGGACCTTGCGGGCGGTGTGCTCGTGTCCCGCCGCACGGTGCGCGGCCGCGAGTTGTTGGTACGGCTGAGCTTCGTACCTGAACGTGTGATTCCGGAGCATGGTGAGCCACGCGTTGGTGTCGGCGGGAGGTTCGGGGTAGGTCAGGCCGTTCACCGACGTGGCGAACTCCGGGCTGTCGATCAGCTTCGGGACGTCGAGCCGAAGCGCCCGCCCGACTCTCGTGCTGAACAGGTCGACCGTGAGCCCACCGCCGTGGTTGGCGATCTTCTCGGGACGGAGGGTGAGCTCACCACCGACGTCGGCGTCGCTCACCTCCAGCGCGGGGAGGCCGGTCGTGGCTTCGACGCGTTCCCCGCCGATCAGCACGTTGCCGTCGACGGCCGCTCGGTGCACGGAGATCGCCTGGCCGCCCCGGTTGCGGATCGATCCCCCGATCACGAGTGCGCCGCCCAGCTTCGCGTTGGTCACCCGGATCGTGGCGTCCGCTCTGGTCGACAGAGCGTCGAAGTCACCGACGAGACTCATGCCGGAGCGGATGTGGGCGCCGTCGGCACACAGGGCGTTGCCCCCGGCGCTGCGCAACACGGTGTCGGTCATGGCCAGTCCGCGTGCCGAGGCGTCGATGAAGGTCACCGCGTCACCTGCCCCGCCTGCTCTCAAGAAGGCGCCGTGGAGGTTGACCATGCCGCCGATCTGTCCGCCGTTGAGGTTGAGCGCGGTACCGCCGGCATCGACGACGGCGTCGTTGAGGATCAGGTCGATGCCGATCTCGCAGCTGTCGAGCCAGCACCCGACTCCTTCGGCGGCGATGAACACGTCGGACATCCACACGTCGCGGCTGATCCTCATGCTGCCGCCGGAGAGCCCGCCCAGGCTGCTTCCCTGGAGCAGCAGCGGGCCGTCGATCCGCGCGTTGTCGAGGTCCAGCACACCGGCGCAGCGGACGTCCCGCATGGCGAGGTAGCTCGTGCGCAGACCTTCGGCGTTGACGCCGGGCAACGTCGAGTCGTCGAGCGACAGCCCGGGAAGCTCTGTGTGGAACAGCGACAGCGGCTCTTCGAACAGGCAGTTGTCCAGCAACAACGGGTTCGGCGACTGGAAGAAGTCGAGAGCGAGCTGACCGGTGATCCGCGCACCGGACACCTGCAGCCCCACCGGACCGAGATCGCCGGTCTGCAACAGGCCGTGGATCGCGTCGGCGCGCAGCACGTTGTTCCCACGACGTGAGAGGTCGAGGACTTCACCCGCCTCAGCAGCGCGTTTCATGTCCTGCTCTGTCTCACTAGGACGTGACATCGTGGGCACCATGTCCTACCTCGCGGATAGCGCGCGCTATGACCAGATGACGTACCGGCGGACGGGTCGCAGCGGCCTCAAGCTGCCGGCCATCTCGCTCGGTCTGTGGCACAACTTCGGCGGAGACCGGCCGTACGAGCTGGGCCGCGGGATTGCGCGGAGGGCGTTCGACCTCGGTGTCACGCACTTCGACCTCGCCAACAACTACGGCCCGCCGTACGGCTCGGCGGAGATCACCTTCGGGCAGATCCTCAAGGATGATCTCAGGCCGTACCGCGACGAGCTCGTCATTTCCACCAAGGCGGGCTACGACATGTGGCCCGGGCCGTACGGGGAGTGGGGCAGCCGCAAGTACCTGCTGAGCTCGCTCGACCAGTCGCTGACCCGGATGGGGCTCGACTACGTCGACATCTTCTACTCGCACCGGTTCGACCCGGAGACGCCGCTCGAGGAGACGATGGGCGCGCTGGTCAGCGCGGTGCAGCAGGGCAAGGCGCTCTACGTCGGCATCTCGTCGTACTCGCCGGCCAAGACCCGTGAGGCGGCGCAGCTGCTCAAGAGCGCGGGTGTGCCGTTGCTGATCCACCAGCCGTCGTACTCGATGCTCAACCGCTGGATCGAGCCGGAGCTGATGGACGCGCTGGAGGAGGTCGGCGCCGGCTGCATCGCGTTCTCGCCGCTCGCGCAGGGCATGCTGACCGACCGCTACCTCAACGGCATTCCGGAGGGCTCGCGGGCGTCGCAGGGCAAGTCGCTGTCGACGGACCTGCTGACCGAGCAGAACCTCGGCCGCATCCGGTCGCTCAACGAGGTCGCCAAGTCGCGCGGGCAGTCGCTCGCCCAGCTCGCGCTGACCTGGACCATCCGCGACCCGCGCGTCACGTCGGCGTTGATCGGCGCCTCGTCGGTCGGGCAGCTGGAGCAGAACCTCGCGGCCCTGCAGGCGCCGCCGCTGACCGACGACGAGCTCGCCGAGATCGACAAGTACGCCGTCGAGTCGGGCATCGACCTGTGGGCCCCCAGCTCCCAATCGGAGTAGTCCCCGACCGCACGCGGGGAGCTTTCGTACTGTCACGCAGTACGGGAGGGCCCCGCGTGCGAGCAGCTGAAGTGCACGCGGGGAGCTTTCGTTCGCTTGGAGCGCTCGGGAGGGCCCCGCGTGCGGTCAGTCGAGCGGGTGGCGGGGGAGGCGGATGGTGAAGGTGGTTGAGCCAGGGCGGCTGGTCAGGGTGATGGTGCCGCCGTGCGCCTGGACCAGGGACTGGACCACGGCCAGGCCCAGGCCGCTGCCGCCGCGCTGGCGGGTTCGCGAGTTGTCGACGCGGTAGAACCGGTCGAAGATCCGCGCCTGGTCGGCCTCCGGGATGCCGGGGCCGGTGTCGCTCACCTTCACCACTGCCCAGCCGTTCGAGGCCGTCACCTGCAACGACACCGCGGTGCCCGGCGGGGTGTGCACGGCCGCGTTGGTCAGCAGGTTGTCGATCACCTGCCGCAACCGGGTCGCGTCCGCGGTCATGGTCACCGTGTCGGCGTCCACCGACAGCGCGTGGGACGGACGGGCCGCCCGGAACGCGTCGGCGGCCGCCTCGGCGATCACCGACAGGTCCAGTTCCTCGGGGCGCAGCGGTGGTTCGGACTCGGCGGAGTCCAAGCGCGCCAACAACAACAGGTCGTCGAGCAGCACGCTCATCCTGGACGCCTCCGACCGGAGCTTCTCCAGGTGCTTCTCGCGTTCGCCCGGTTCGTTGGCCGCCGCGTACCGGAAGAGGTCCGCGTAGCCGCGCAACGAGGTCAACGGCGTGCGCAGCTCGTGCGAGGCGTCGGCGATGAACCGCCGGAGCCGTTGTTCCGCGGCCGTGCGGGCGGCCAAAGAAGAGTCGATGTGCGCGAGCATGTTGTTGAACGCTTCGCGCAGCTCCTCGACCTCGACACCGCCGCCGCGACCGTCCACGCGCACGGCGAGGTCGGCCGAGTCGGTGAGGTCGTGCGAGGAGATGTCGTGCGCGGTGTCGGCCATGTCCGACAGCGGTTGCATGCCCTTGCGGATCAGCGCCTGGCCACCCACGACCAACGCGACGAGCGCGGCCAGGAACGCGATCACCCCGACCGTGATGAGCTGGGAGATCGTGCCGTCGCGGTCGTGCATCGGGGCCGCGCTGACCAGCACCCACTCGTTCTTGACGACCTGGCAGGCGCGAATGCGGAACTTGCCCTCGCCACGCAGGTATTCCGTCTCGAACCCGTCGGCGACCAGCGCCTTCTTCGCGAGGGCGTCGAACTCCTCCCGGTCGGCCGGGTGCTGATCGCCCGGCTGGGGCAGCACCTCGCCGTTCTCCACCTTGTAGACGACGGCGAACCAGTCCGGCGGGAGCTTGGTGACCTTGCCGTGGTACGCGATCTCGTTGGCCGCGCCCGTCTGGCTGATCACCATCTGGTCGTCGAGGCGGCGGTCGAGGAACGACTGCATCGACGCGACCATGACCCAGCCGATGATCACGAACACCGTCAGCGCCAGCGCGCCGAGGCCCAGCGCGAGGCGGGTGCCGAGCCGCCATTCGCGGACGGGCTTCACCGCGAGCTTCGTGCCGAGTCTCATTCCGCGGCCCGGCGCAACACGTACCCCACCCCGCGCACGGTGTGGATCAACGGCTCGCGGCCGTCGTCGAGCTTGCGGCGCAGGTGGGAGATGACCAGCTCGACCACGTTCGAGCGGCCGCCGAAGTCGTACTCCCACACGTGGTCGAGGATCTGCGCCTTGGTCAGCACCGCCGGTGAGCGGCGCATCAGGTACCGCAGCAGTTCGTACTCGGTCGGGGTCAGCGTCGCGAGCTTGCCGCCGCGCCGGACCTCGCGGGTGTCCTCGTCCATCACCAGGTCGGAGACCTTCAGCACAGACCGCTTCCACGACGGACCCGTCGAGCGGCGCAGCACGGCCCGCAGCCGGGCCATCAGCTCCTCGACGGAGAACGGCTTCACGAGGTAGTCGTCGCCGCCGCGAGTGAGTCCCGCCACCCGGTCCGCGGTGCCGTCACGAGCCGTCAGGAACACCACCGGGACCATCGCCCCGGCCGCGCGCATTCGATCAAGAACGGTGAATCCGTCCAGGTCAGGCAGCATGAGGTCGAGTACGACTATGTCCGGCTGGAACTCGGCGGCCTCCCTCAGGGCATCCTCGCCGTTGAGGGCGGTCGCGGCCTGCCAGCCCTCGTAGCGGGCGACCGTCGCGACCAGGTCAGCGATGTGCGGCTCGTCGTCCACGACGAGCAATCGAACCGAGTTCCCCTTGTCCACGTGCTCATGGTGCGTCACCTGATGAGCTCTCCGCTCGATCGACAGGAAGTCGACAGCGCGTGCAAAGCGGAGGCACAGCTCGGACGCACAGGATCGTGAAAGACCGCCAGTGACCGCCTGACCGAGGAGCCCGCCGTGACGACCACCCTGCCGCAGACCGTGCGACCGGCTCCGGCCGGCCGCGCGACGCCGCACAAGGTGCTGGCCAAAGCCGGCCTCTACGTGTTCCTCCTGGCCAACGTGGCATTCGTGACCTACCTGTTCAACACGGCGGGCGTGGGTTCGAACAAGCTGGTCAACTTCGGTCGGCTGACCGGTCTCTACGGCGCGCTCGCGATGGCGTTCCAGCTGCTGCTGGTCGCCCGGCTGCCGTGGCTCGACCGCCGGTTGGGCATGGACAAGCTGACCTCGTGGCACCGCTGGGTCGGCTTCACGATCTTCTGGATGCTGATCGGCCACCTGACCTTCATCGCGTTCGGCAACGCCGGTGACGACGGCCCGATCGCCGAGATCATCCGCCAGGCGACCGAGCTGGAGGGCATCCTCCGCGCGCTGGTGGCGTGGACGATCATCATGGTCGTCGGCGTGGTCTCGGCCCGCTTCGCGCGGCGCAAGCTGGCCTACGAGACCTGGCACTTCATCCACCTGTACACCTACATCGCGATCTTCCTCGCGTTCACGCACCAGGTCGCGGTCGGCAGCACGTTCCGCAAGTCCGAGCTCGCGACGGCCTACTGGTGGGGCCTCTGGGGGTTCGCGCTCGGGTCCGTCCTCATCGGACGGCTGGTGCTCCCGTTCTGGCGCAACTGGCGCCACCAGTTCCACGTCGCCGCCGTGGTGCCCGAGGCGCACAACGTCGTCTCGGTCTACATCGAGGGCAAGGACCTGGACCAGCTGGGCGCCAAGGCAGGCCAGTTCTTCCTGTGGCGCTTCCTGACCAAGGACCGCTGGTGGCAGGCCAACCCGTTCTCGCTGTCCGCGGCGCCGAACGGCAAGTACCTGCGACTCACCGCGAAGGCCCTGGGCACCGGCAGCGCGGACATCCGCAACATCAAGGTCGGCACTCGCGTGTTCGCCGAGGGCCCGTACGGCGCCTTCACGACCATGCACCAGACCAAGCAGAACGCGCTCCTCGTCGCGGGTGGTGTCGGCGTCACGCCGATCCGCGCGCTGCTGGAGGAGATCAAGGGCCACGTCGTCGTGCTGTACCGGGTGACCGACCCCCGCGAAGCCGTGCTGCTGCGTGAGATCGAAGGCCTCGCACGGGCCAAGGGTGCGGTGTTGCGCCTGGTCACGGGGTCGTCGAAGACCATCACGGCGAACGGGCCGTTGCTCGGCCCGGAGAACATCGCCGCGCTGGTGCCGGACGTGCAGGACCGCGACGTGTTCATCTGCGGCCCCAACGGCATGACCGACGCCGTCGTGCGCAGCCTCGACGAACTGGGAGTGCCCA
The DNA here is from genome assembly GCF_011067745.1 of Lentzea alba. Lineage (GTDB taxonomy): Bacteria > Actinomycetota > Actinomycetes > Mycobacteriales > Pseudonocardiaceae > Lentzea > Lentzea alba. The sequence goes on along the minus strand of NZ_JAAMPJ010000002.1, from coordinate 567,152 downwards.
GCAACCAGATCCACGCCGAGCGCTTCGCGCTGGCCAACTGAGAGGGTTCGACGTGAAGAGGGCAATTCCCGTTCTGGCACTGAGCGTCGCCGGCCTGGTCCCGGTGTGGCTCTACTCGCCGGGTGCCGCGCACGAGGGCGAGCTCACCGAGGTCGCCGCGCCGGAAGTCCCGCAGCAGCAACAGCAGGCGGCTCCGCAGACCACGACGTCCGCCCCCAAGGCGACCGGGTCCACGCCGACCCCTCAGCAGCAACAGCAGCAGACTCAGCAACAGCAGACTCCGCAGCAGGCCCAGACCCGCAGCGTGTCCGGACCGGCGGTGAACACGTCCGAAGGCACCGTGCAGGTCCAGGTCACCTTCCAGGGCACCAAGATCACCGACGTGAAGGCGTTGCGGGCGCCCAACAGCAACCCGACCCGGATGGCGCTGCCGCTGCTGCGCGAGTCGGCGCTCAAGGCGCAGAGCGCGGACATCGACACGGTGTCCGGTGCGACCGCGACCTCCGACGGCTACAAGCAGTCGCTGCAGGCCGCGATCGACGGGGCGCAGTAGCGGTGGAGACCTTGCGGCGCGTCGAGCACATCATGGGCCTGCCGATCTCGGTGGACCTGCGTGACGGGGACGCCGCACTGGCCGAGCGCGCGTTCGCCTGGTTGAGGGAGGCGGACGCCCAGTTCTCGCCCTTCAAGCCGGACAGCGAGGTGTCCCGGCTGGACCGGGGTGAGCTCTCCAGGGAAGAGCTCACCCCGGATCTGGTCGAGGTGCTCTCGCTGTGCGACTGGTACGAGCAGTCGACGGGTGGCGCGTTCACGGCACGGGTGCCGGGACGCGGGCTCGACCCGTGCGCGGTGGTGAAGGGCTGGGCCGTGCAACGGGCCGCGGACATCCTGCGCCAAGGCGGGGCGACGACGTTCTGCGTCAACGCGGGCGGCGACGTCGTGACGGCCGGCGAGCCCGAAGCCGGAAAGCCTTGGCGCGTGGGCGTTCGGCATCCCGATCTCGCCGACCAGGTCAGCGTGGTGCTCGGCGTGCGGGACGGAGCCGTTGCCACGTCAGCGTTGTACGAACGCGGCCAGCACATCCTGGACGGCCGTACCGGTCTGCCCGTCACGGGACTTCTGTCCGTCACGGTTTTCTCCGACGACCTCGCGATCGCCGATACCACTGCCACAGCAGCGTTTACGCTGGGTAAGGACGGAATCGAGTGGGCGGCGAGCCAAGAGGACTGCGAGGTCTTCATCGTCGACGAAGATCGTCGCGTGTACTCGAGCCCTGGACTTCCGGTACACATCTGTTAACATGCCCGCCCAACGGAGCGTTGACTCCGGGGCACGGATTTCGTTGATCAAGAGCTGATCGGAGCTCGCGCTCGGGGCAAGACCCGGCCTGCTGTCGACCAACACCTCGTGCGAGAGAGCCTGCTGGCGAGCGAATTCGGGAGCGCGCGCCAGCGGGCTCTTTCTGTCCATGGGGGCACATTCATGGACGTCAGGTCCAAGAATGTGCCCCCCATGGCACGCCTGGTCAGGCGTAGCGGTCCTCGTTGAAGTCGAGGTTGACCGCCGAGCAGCCCAGGTCGCGGCCCATCGCGTCCAGGACGTCGACTAGTTCCAGGCCGCTCAGCCAGTCGCGGGGCAGCGCGTCGGTGCCGTGCAGCGCGCCGAGGATGTTGCCGGTCAACGCCGCCGTGGCATCGCTACCGCCGGAGTGGTTCGCGGCGGCGCGCATGGCGTCCACGAACTGCACGGGCTTCGGATGCGTCAGCACGGTGTAGACCGCGATCGCCAGCGCCTCCGGACCGGTCCAGCCGCTGCCCAGCCGGTCGACGCGCACGGTCGACGAGCCGTCGTGTTCCTCCGCCAGCACCACGGCCCGCGTCAGCACCGTCGCCGTGTACGTGTCGTCACGCAGCACGCGGCCGATGACCTGGTCGATCGCCTCGCGCAGCGGCCTGCCCTTCACCGCCAGCAGGTGGATCAGCAACGCCAGCGCGCCGCCGGAGACCCAGCCGCCCGTGCCGCCGTGCGTGAGTGCCGCGAACCGGCAGCCCAGGTCGTACGCGATCGCTGCGGACGGCGCGAAGCCGGCGGGTGCGGTGCGAGTGACACCGTTGCAGCCGGACGACTCGTTGTGCGGGTTCTCCGGAGTGGACGGTGTCTCCGCGGCCAGCGCGCGCAGGCACGTCAGACCCGGCGAGCGGCTCTCGTACAGCCGTTCGTCGGCGAGCAGCCCGACCGCGCCGTGTTCCGGTGCCGGTTGCTGCTGAGTGATCAGCCAGCGCCGGTAGCTGTGCCACACCATCTCCGACGGTTCCCACTCGCCCGTCCGCTTCCCGCGCACCCACGCGCGCAGGTAGCCGTCGGCGGTGAAGAGGGTCAGCTGGGTGTCGTCCGTGAACAGCGCGGGCTTCGGCGGTGCGAGCACGCCCTCGGGGCCGTGTTCGCGCTGGATGTCGGCGAGGCCGAGGTACTGCACAGGTGCGCCCAGCGCATCACCGAGAGCGCCGCCGAGGAGGCACCCGGCGCCGCGGTCAACCACGGAATTCCTGTCTCGCGGCACGCGTGAACAGTAGCGTCCCGCGAACTTGAACCGTACTTGTATCTGCGACCGCTCCGGTCGCACCTGTTGAAGTGACGAGGTCAGCGCATCTGAAGGAGGGGCATGCGGAGCAAAACCGGACTCGAGTTCGGCGTGCTCGGTCCACTCCAGGTGCTCGCGGACGGACGGTTGATCCAGCTGGGCCGTCGTGGCATGCGCGGGTTGCTGGCCATGCTGGTCGTCGAGGCGAACCGACCCGTCTCGATCGACCAGATCGTCGACGCGTTGTGGACGGAATCGCCGCCGGCCACGGCGCGGACGATCGTGCACGGTTACGTGTCCCGGTTGCGCAAGGTGCTGGAGGAGGCCGACCCGTCGGGCTCCGCGACAATCCGCACCACGCCGACCGGGTACCAGCTGACCGTCGATCCGTGGCGTCTCGACCTGCACCGCGCCCGGCAGCTCGTGGCGTCTTCCCGTGGCAAGCCCGCCGCCATCAGGGCGGGCTTGTTGCGCGAGGCGTTGGGTCTGTGGCGCGGGCCGGTGCTCGCTGACGTACCGGGTGACCCGATGACCTCTGATCTCGAAGAGCTTCGGCTGTCGGCGTTGGAGGAACGCATCGACGCCGAACTGGAGCTGGGCCGCCATCTGGAGCTCGTGGGCGAGCTTCGCGGTCTGTGCACCGAGTACCCGTTCCGGGAACGGCTGGTCGCGCACAGCATGCGCGCCCTGTACCGGTCCGGGCAGCGCGCGGACGCTCTTGAGGCCTACCAACGGTTCCAGCGCCGCGCGGTGGACGAGCTCGGCATCGATCCCGGCCCGCAGCTGCGGCTGCTGCAGGAGCAGGTGCTGCGCGACGACCCGGCGCTCAGCCTGATCGGCCCGGTCGAGTCGCGTCCCGTCGCACCGCGGGCGGGGATCGTGTCCCCGGCGCTGCTGCCCGCCTCGGCCTCGCGGTTGTTCGGCCGCGACGACGACAAGGCGTGGCTGGACAACGTGTGCGCGACGCGGAACCTGCTCGGCACGGCCGTGGCGGTGCTGACCGGTGCGCCCGGAGTCGGCAAGAGCGCGCTCGCGATCACGTGGGGCCACGAGAACTCCGAGATGTTCCCGCACGGCGTGCTGTTCGCGTCGCTCGGCGACACCGAACCGGGCGAGGTCCTGACCAGGTTCCTGGTGGCGCTGGGCGTGCCGGCGGACGGTGTGCCGGTCGCGGTGGAGGACCGCGTCGGGCTGTACCGGTCGCTGCTGAACCGCCGCCGGGTGCTGGTGGTGCTGGACGACGCGACGGGCTTCGACCAGGTGCAGCCGCTGTTGCCGCCGGGGTCGGGCTCGGTGGTGCTGGTGACCTCGCGCTCGCACATGGAACGGCTCGTCGTCACCAACAGCGCCCGCGTGCGCAAGCTCGGGCCGTTGGACGACGAGGCCGCGCGGTCGCTGGTGGACGACGTGCTCGGCAGACCGCTGTCGCAGGAAGACCCGACGGCCGCCCGCAAGCTGGCCGAGCTGTGCGGCGGGTTGCCGCTCGCGCTGCGGGTGGCCGCGGCGAAGCTGGTGATCAGTCCGGAGTGGACGGTCGAGGAACTGGTCGGGGAACTGGCCGACGACGGGCAGCGGATGCGTGGGTTGGACCTACCTGAGGCAGGCGTGGGGGTGTCGCGGGCGCTCGACCTGTCGACCCGCGACCTGCCGTCCGAGCTCGGTGAGGTCTTCCAGTCCGTCGGCATGGCGCCCGGCCGGTGGATGTCGTCGCACGCCGTCGCCGCGTTGACCCGCACGCAGGTCGACTCCGCTCGTTCCAGGCTGGCGCAGCTGGTCGAGGTGAACCTGCTGGTCGAGCCGTGGCCGGACGGGTTCACGATGCACGAGCTGGTGCGGCTGTACGTGCGCGGAGCGGGTCGCCCGGACCGGGACTCGTTGCGGCGCTTGGTGAACTACTACCTCGTGGCGTGCGACCACGTCCGCCGTGCCATCCGACCGGCGCGGGACGGGCTGGACTTCGCCTTGAGGGACAACGGTTCCACGTCGCTGCCGGAGTTCGGCGACCCGGTCGACTGGTTCGACCAGGAGTGGCCCAACATCGTCGCGGTCGTGCACGCGGCCGCCGAATCGGGGCTGCACGACCAGGTGTGGCAGCTCGTACGGCTGTTGCACCCGTACGCGACCGTGCGCGCGCTCACCGGGGAGTGGGTCGCGCTGGTCGGGTTCGGCCTGGCCGCGGCCGAGGTGACGGGGAGCCGCCTCGGCCAGGTCCTGATGCTGGACACGACCTACACGACGAACGCCCGGCTGGGACGGCCCGTCCTGCTGCCGGACGCTCGCCGCGCGCACCGGCTCGCGACCGAGCTGGGGGAGCGCCAGTACCTCGTGCTGACGCTCGCCCAACTCGCCGACGTCCTGTTCCGGCTCGAACACCACGACGAGGCGTTGCTGCACTTCTGGGAGTCGGTGCAACTCGCGCAGCAGTCCGGTGACGTCGTCGGCGAGGCGCACGGACTGAACAACGTGGCACAGGTGGAACAGGCCCGTGGACACGTGGAGGTGGCTCTGCAGCACCAAGCTCACGCCGTCGAGGTGTATCGACGCTCCGGTGACCAGGTCGCGTTGATCCGCGGTCTGGCCAACCTGGCCGAGCTGTCCCTGGAGGCCGGAGCGCTGGACCAGGCGGAGGCGCTGGCACGTCAGGTCGTCGACCAGGCCGCCGTCGCCGAGGTGACCCACCTGGAGGGTTTTGGTCGCCAGGTGCTCGGCGGGGTGTTGCTCCGGCGGGCGGAATGGGTTGCTGCGACAGCGGAATTGACGGAGGCGCTGCGGCTGTACGCGCAGGTCAACTCGGCCCGCGCGGTCGAGGTGCGGGCCGCGCTGGACTCGTTGTCGTCAGAGGTTTAGCGGACGTTTAGTCGTCTGGTCCCAAAACATGGGATGTTGGATGTGCAGGCCGCCGAGTGGGGGATTACCGAGGGGGTAAGGCGCCTGCGTTTGGAGGGCCCGACCGGCATTCGGGGGAGAGTGCCGGTCGGGCCCTCGCCTTCACTGGTAGTTCTCCTCCGTACAGCGCGCCAACGGCAGCAGCTCCGGCCGCTTCGGCGCCATGCCGTCGCCCATCGACTCACCCCTGAGCGTGCGGCCGATCCACGGCACCACGTGCTCGCGCGCCCACTTGAGGTCGGCCTTGCGCTGGGTCACCCAGTCCGCCTGCTCCAACGCCGGCCACGGCTCGTTCCACGAGCGGTCGTCGCTGAGCCCGAGCACCTCGTAGACCTTGAGCGCGACCCGCTGGTGCCCCTCCGGCGACAGGTGCAGCCGGTCCTCGCTCCACGCGCGCTTGTCGTGCAGCACGTGCATGGACCACAGGTCGACCATCCGGCAGTGGTAGCGCTCGGCGATCGACCACAGGTGGCTGTTGTAGATGGCGATCTTGCCGCGCAGGCTTCGCAGCAACGGCGTGGACCGCGTGTCGAAGCCGGTGAAGATGACGACGTCGGATCCGGCGGCCCGGAGGTCCGCGACCGCGACCTCGTAGACCTCGGCCAGCGCGTCCGGGTCGCTGTTCGGCAGCATGATGTCGTTCCCGCCCCCGCAGAACGTCACCAGGTCCGGTTTGAGCGAGATCGCGAGCGGCACCTGGTCGTCGACGATCTCCTGCAGCATCTTGCCTCTGATCGCGAAGTTGGCGTACCTGAACTCAGGTGCGTTCTGCGCGATCATCCCCGCGAGGCGGTCCGCCCACCCCACGTAGGTGTCTCCGGGGCCCGGATCGTCCATGCCCTCGGTGAAGCTGTCCCCCACCGACACCAGACTGTTCCATCGCAGCAGCATCAACATCCCCCTCGCGTTTCTGCCTGCCTGACCTGTCGCCCGCGGCTCCCGTTCGCAGGCGACTGATTAGCATGCACAACGAACCGTTGGTTACGCCACCGTCGGTTACAGCATCGTAGTTTTTGTTGCTGTGGGTGACGATTCTTTTACCACTCGATCGAGCGAAGCTTGAGGGTTGTCCGGGGGATTCGTCTCATCAGGTCGCTACCTTCTGCCGGGTGCGTTCTGGTTTGCCGCTTCCGTCCATTTCGCTTGGTGTTGCGCTCATCACAATCGGAGTTCTCGCCGGTGTGGCGATGAGCACCGGTGTGGTGCCTGTTCCAGGCCCGTCCGATGCCGCGCCCACTGAGCCTGAGGTGGCGAACATCGGGGGTGATCAGCCGCCCATGGAGTACACGCCGGTGCCATCCGCCGTGAAGGTGGCGCCGCCGCGGCCGTCGTCCGGCCGGCCCGTCGTGACCTCGCCGCCGCACTCGAACCCGGTGGTGACACCGGAGATCGCACAACCACGCGCGAGCGTCGTCGGCACCACGGTGATGCCTTCCGTGCCGTTGCCGACGCTGTCGTCCGAGCCGCTGCCGAGCGCGCCTTCGTCATCCGCCCCAACGGAAAACCCCCGCAGCGACCTCGGCGCGTGAGGTCACTGCGGGGGCCGTGGGACCTTTCCGAAGGGGAGCGCCGCCGCCGATCAGCTCCCCCTCGGAAAGGGGCAGGACCACTGCTCGGGACGCCGCCGCCGATCTGCCCCGAGCAGTGGGGCTGGGACCGTCTCAGGGGGCGCCGCCGCCGATCTACCCCCTGAGACGGGGTTCAAGGGATCACCCGCTGGCCATGACGTCCACTGTGGACTCGGTGGCCGGCAGGTGATCGTGGTAGGCCGAGCGCAGCCTCAGCTCCGCGCCCGGTGAAGCTCCGATGGTGTCCAGCCCCGCCAGCGCGGCCCCCACGACCGGGGGCACGTCGACGACGCGGACCTGGGCCAGTGGCGCCGCTTCCAGCACTCGTTCGCGGACCGGACCGACCACCACGTCGCCCGTGTTCGTGATGACGCCGCCGCCGAGCACGATGTCCACCGGCTCGTCCATCAGGTCGAGCTTGCGCAACGAGACGGTGGACAGCAGGACGATCTCCTCCACGAGGCGCTCGACCTGGGCCAGGGCCACGGCGTCACCTCGGGCGGCCACCTCGAAGACGAGGGGGCACAGGGCGTGCGGGTCCAGTGCGATCTCCTCGAAGTGGATCTTTTCGACCACCTTGAGGATCGAGCTCTCGTCGTAGTGGGCGAGCAGGGCCGGCAGGAGCTCGGTGGGCTCGCCCCGGCCGTCCTCCGCGCGGACCGCGTGCCACAGGGCGTCGTTGCCGAGCTGGCCGCCGCCACCCCAGTCGCCGGAGATGGCGCCCAGGGCGGGGAAGCGGTGGGTCCGGCCGTCGTGGGCCACGCCCACCGCGTTGATGCCCGCACCGCAGACCACGGCCACGCCCACACCGGAGTTGGTGCCGGCGCGGAGCAGGGCGAAGGTGTCGTTGCCCACGAAGGTGGTGGTGGACCAGCCCCGTTTGGTGATCTCCCGGGTCAGGTCCTCCTCTTCGCGCGGGAGGTCGGCTCCGGCCAGGTACGCGGCTGTGTGCGAGGCGATCGGCTCGTCGGGCGACAGTCCCGCCAGCGCCGCGGCCTCGCGTGCCAGTTCCTCGAACACGTCGAGTCCGCGCTTCATGCCCACGGTCTGCGGGGGTGCGCCGGGCCCGCGCACCTGCGCGAGCACCTTGCCGTCCGCGTCGACCAGCAGCACAGCGGTCTTGCTGTTGCCGCCGTCGATCGCGAGCACACGGTCGGTCATCTTCGTCAGTTTCCCTTCACCCACGGCAGCAGATCGCGGTTCTGCGCGATCAGCTCGTCGGCCAGCTGGTCCGCGATGGCGTGCTGGCCGATCAGCGGGTGTGCGAGCAGTGCGTTCGCCACTCGGTCGCGGCCGCCGTGCACGGCCGCTTCCAGCGCCAGGTACTCGTACGCGGTGACGTGCGAGATCAGGCCTGAGATGGACGGTTCCACCGGGCGGACCGGGAGTGGCACGCCTCCAGAGGAGTCCACAGTGGACGAGACTTCGACCACGGCGTCGTCGGGCAGGAACGGGAGCGTGCCGTTGTTCCGCACGTTCACCACGTGCTTCTCGGCGCCCGCACCACCCGTCAGCGCGTGCACCAGCTGCACCGCCGCCTCGGAGTAGTACGCGCCGCCGCGCTGCCCCAGCTGTTCCGGCTTCGTCACGACCGACGGGTCGCCGTAGATGTCGAGCAGCTCCTTCTCCACCGCGGCCACGACCTCGGCGCGCGGCGGTTCGGTCTGCTGCTTCTTCACGACGGCGTCGTGGTTGTAGAAGTAGTTCAGGTAGTACGACGGCACCATGTTCAGGCGCCGCATCAGTGCACCGTCGATGCCGATGTGCTCGGCGAGTCCCTCGACGTGGTCGGACAGCAGTTCCGGCAGGCGGTCCACGCCGTCGACGTAGACGCCGCGCTCCCACGTGAGGTGGTTCAGGCCGACGTGGTCCAACTCCACTGTGGACGGATCCACGCCCAGCAGGCCGGAGGTCCAGCGCTGGAACGTGATCGCCACGTTGCACAGGCCGATCGCCTTGTGGCCGTGCTGCAGCAGAGCACGCGTCACGATGCCGACCGGGTTCGTGAAGTTCACGATCCAGGTGTCCGGACCGGCCAGCTCGCGCACCTTCTCGGCGATGTCCAGGACCACCGGCACGGTCCGCAGGGCCTTGGCGAGGCCTCCCGCGCCGGTGGTCTCCTGGCCGACGCACCCGCACGTGAGCGGGAACGTCTCGTCTGACGCACGCGCCTTCTGGCCGCCGACGCGCAGCTGCAACAGCACAGCGGACGCGCCTTCGACACCTTCTTCGAGCGACGTGGTGGTGCGCACCTTCGCCGGGTGGCCCGCGTGCTCCAGCAGACGCTGGCTGAACGGACCGACGAGAGAGAGGCGGTGCTCGTCCGGGTCGACCAGGACGATCTCGTCCACCGCCAGGCTGGTGCGACGGCCGGCGATGCCGTCGATCAGCTCTGGTGTGTAGGTGGACCCGCCACCGACGACGGTGAGTTTCATCCCTTGACCCCCGTGAACGTGATTCCCTTGACGAACGACTTCTGGGCGAAGACGAAGAGGACGACGGCCGGGATCATCGTCAGGAACGTCACCGCCATCGACGAGTTCCACTGGACGATGTGCATCCCCTTGAACGTCGCCAGCGCCAGCGACAACGTCCACTGGTCCTTCACTTCACCGGTGTAGAGCAACGGGCCGAAGTAGTCGTTCCAGGTGAAGAGGAAGCAGAACAGCGCGGTCGCCGCGATGCCCGGCTTGGCCATCGGCACGATGATCCGGACCAGTGCCTGGAACTCCGAGCAGCCGTCCACCCGTGCCGCGTCCACATAGGACTGCGGGATGGTGAGCATGAACTGGCGCAGCAGGAAGATGCTGAACGCGTCGAACAGGAAGTACGGCGCGATCAACGGGATCAGCGTGCCCGTCAGGCCCAGCGACGACCACGTGTCGTACAGCGGCACCGCCACGACCTGCGGCGGCAGCATCATCGCGCCGATGACGAGGATGAACGCCACGTTCCGGCCGCGCCACTTGAGCTTCGCGAGCGCGTAGGCCGCCGGGATCGACGAGAGCAGCATGCCCAGCGTCGCGAGCAGCGAGTACGTGAGGCTGTTGACCAGGTACTGGAACAGCGGCGCCTTGTCGAAGACCTCGACGAAGTTCTCCCAGTGCCACTCGGTCGGCCACAGGTTCGAGGTGAACGCCTGGTCGTCCGACATCACCGCGGTGAGGAAGACGAACACGACCGGGGTGGCGAACATCAGGCCGAGGGCGAGCCCGAGCGCGTGGGTGGCGACCCAGTTCAGGAAGCCGCCGACATCGCGCTTGCGGCGCGGCTGCTCCGGTTCCGCGGAGACGTCGACCGGTGGTTTGGCCAGCGTGGCGGTCATGCTCCCGGACCCCCTTCCTCAGCCGTGGAGTTCTTGCGCATCCGCTGGACCAGCACGATGGTCACGGCGAACGAGATGATGAACAGGACCGTGGCCATGGCGGCCGCGTAGCCCATGTCGAAGTAGCGGAAGCCTTGCGTGTACAGGTAAACCGGGAACGTCAGCGTGGAGTTGTCCGGGAAACCGAGATATTTGGTCGATCCCGTCGCGTCCGCAGCTCCCGAGCCGGCCGACCCCGCGACGACCGCCTGCGTGAAGAGCTGCAACGCGAGGATCACCGAGTTCACGATGCCGAAGAGCAGCACCGGTGAGATCGTCGGCAGCGTGACGTGCCACCACCGCCGGATCGGGCCGGCGCCGTCGAGTTCGGCGGCTTCGTACTGCTCCTGCGGCACGTCGAGGATCGCGGCCAGGATGATGATCATCAGGTCGCCGGAGATCCACAGCATGATCGCGGTGATGCCGGGCTTGGCCCACGCCGGGTCGGAGAACCACAGCGGTGAGTCGACGCCGAACCAGCCGAGGATGCTGTCCACCGGGCCGCCGTTGGGGCGCAACACCATGAAGAACACGAGGGTCGCGGCCACCGGCGGAGCCAGCGACGGCAGGTAGCAGAGCGTGCGGATCAACCCGACGCCCGACTTCAGACGAGCGATGACCGACGCCACGCCCAGCGCGAACACCGTCCGCGCGATCGTGAGCACCACGACGAACCACAGCGTGTTCGTGATCGCCTTGATCAGCAAGGGATCCTTGAACATGAACGTGTAGTTGTCGAGGCCGTTGAACTCCGGCGCGTTGATCAGGTCGTACTTCGTGAAGCTGAAGATGACCGTGGCGACCAGCGGATAGCCGAAGAACAGGACGAAGCCGATGATGGCCGGGGCCATGAACCCGAGCACGGCGAGACGGTGGCGGGCGCGTGCCCGCCCCCTGCCGGGGGCGGGCCGAGCCTCGAGCGTGGCGGTCATCTATCCGATTCCCTTACTTGCCGCTCTTGGCGATCTGGTCGTCGATGTTCTTGTCGACTTCCTTCAGACCGGCGGCCAGGTCCGGGACCTTGCCGGAGGTGTAGGACACCGCGAAGTCCGTGACCGCCTTGATGTGCGCGTCACCGATCGGGGTGACCGGGTTGCCCTTGAGCTTGTCGCTCTTGGCCAGGTCGATGAACGTCTTGAACTGCTCGTCGACCTCCAGCTTCGGGCTCTCCATCGCGGCCTTGGTGCTCGGCACGTTCTTGATGGCGTTGGAGAGGTCGACGATCGTGTCGGTGTCGAACGACAGGTGCTTGATCAGCTCCCACGCGGCGCCGGGGTTCTTGGCGCCCTTGGGAATGCCCATGATCGTGCCGGTGGTGAAGGCGGTGCCGTAGTCGGCGGGCTTCCAGGTCGGGAACGGAGCCGTGCCGAACTTGATCTGCGGTGCCTGGGCCTTGAGGAAGGCGGTGCGGTACTCGCCGTCCATCATGATCGCGATCTTGCCCTGGTGGAACGCGTGGTCAGCGGAGTACTCCTGACCCAGGCCGGCGCGGAAGCGCTCGAGCGCGTCGTAGCCGTAGAAGTCCACGAGCTTCTTCTGGAACGTCATCATCTCGCTGAAGCCCGGTGAGCTCGCGAGCGACGACTTGCCGTCCTTCTCCCACTCGGCACCGAACGACGGCGCCAGGATGGTCGGGCGGTTGGCGTAGAAACCCATGGTGGGCAGGTAACCCGCGACCAGGATGTCGCCGTTCGGCGCCTTCTTGGTCAGCTTCTTCGCGGCCTCGAACAGCTCGTCCAGCGTCTTCGGCGGGGCCGCGACACCGGCCTCCGCCATCATGCCGGTGTTGTAGTACATGGCGTAGACGTCGGTGAGCATGGGCATGGCGCAGCGGTTGCCCTTGTACTCGGTGTACTCGCGGACCGCGGGTGAGATCTGGTTCAGGTCGACCTTGTCGCGGTCGATGTAGGGCTGCAGCTTCTGGAACGCCCCGGAGGAGCAGAACTGGCCGATGTTGTCGGTGGTGAACGACAGCGCGACGTCCGGCGTGTTGCCGGAACGGATACCCGCGGTGATCTTGTCGTCGTCCTGCGAGCCCTCGTGCTTGATCTCGATGTTCGGGAACTTCTTGTTGAACGTCTTGAGGGCCTTGGTGACCTCTTCGAGCTCGCGGTCGGAGTAGTTGCTCCAGACCGTGAGGGTGAGCTTGTCGTCCTTGCCAGGAGCAGCTGCGACGTCGGAATTCGCGCCGCCACCCTTGCCCGCCGCACATGCGGTGAGGGTCAGCGCTGCGGCGACACAGAGCAAGGCAGCACGGGTGTGCTTGCGCATGTGCACTCCTTCTCGATCAACGTGGGGACCCGGCGACCACAGGGCCGCGGAATGGAGCCGTGGTGGCGGCCGGCAGGCCGAACACCGTCTCGCGTGCCACCGCCAGTGCCGAGTGCAGTGCGCCGCTGCGCACCGGCTTCCCGGTCACCAGAGCGAGTTGGAGAGGTGTCCTCGGAACCACCAGTTGCCGCAGTTCCGCGGCAACGAGATCGTTCAGCGTGGTTCCCCCTGCCTGGGCGATGTCGCCGGACAGGAGGATGAGCTCCGGGTCGAGCACCGCGACGACGCTGGCCACGCCCGTGGCGATGCGCTTGGCGAGATCGACCATGAACTCACCGCCCGCCGGCCCCGCGGCCAACGCCTTGCGCACGGCACCGTGACCGTTGCGCGCGGCGAGCCCGTGAGCCCTGGCGAGCTTGCAGATCGATGCGTTGCTGAGCAGCTCACCGTACGTACCACCGGAGCGGTCCGTGTCGGTGTCGGCGGCTGCGCGGTCGGGGATCATGAGCCCGTCGATCTCGCCGGCGCCACCGGAAGCGCCGCGCAGCAGCACTCCGTTGATCACGACGGCGGCACCGACGAGGTCAGCGGGCCAGATGACGACGAAGTCGCTCACCTCGGTGGCCCGTCCGGCGACCATCTCCTCCAGTGCGACCAGGTTGACGTCGTTCTCGACGCTCACCGAGGTCGCGAGCTGCTCCCGCAACCGGCCGGGCATGTCGAAACCGCTCCAGCCGGGCAGATGTGGTGCGTAGGCGAGCTCGCCGTTCGCGGGGTTCACCGCTCCCGGACAGCCCACCACGACGTGCAGCAGCTGGTCGGAATGCAGGCCTGCCTGCCCGCACGCCTTGCCGACCGCGCTCACGAACGCCTCCAGCACGCCGTGCTTGGCGGGCATCGGTGCCTTGTGCTCGGTGAGCACGGCACCGGAGATGTCCGCGATCGCGATGTCGACCGTCTCGGGGGTGAGATCGACAGCGGCGATGTGCGCAAGCGCCCCGTTGACCGACCACAGCTGGGCGCGAGGCCCGCGTCCACCACCGCGCAGTCCGTTGCGGACCACGGTGTCGGCGGTTTCCAGCCGCGTGAGCAGCTGTGCGGTCGCCGGCTTGGAGAGACCGATCAGGCCCTCCAACTCCGACCTGGTCAGCGGCCCGTTGCGCAGCAAAGCCTCGATGGCTGCGCGGTCGTTGATCTCCCGCAGCAGTCGTGGGCTTCCGGCACGCATTAGGTCCGCTCCTGTCTGTTAACTTTCCAGACGATTTCCGCAGACGGTAGTGACCTGGTTCACCGCGGTCAATCCCCGATATGGGTCCGTTACCTGACTTAGGTTCACCTAAGGCAGTCTGGAAGCATGACCGACGTGCGCCAGGAGTCGCTCGCATCACTGCTCGGAGGCCGAGGCGGCGCCCTCGACGCCTCCCTGCCGCCGCTGGCGTTCGTCGCGGGCTGGCTGATCTGGGAGCACTCGATCGGTGCGGGCGCCGTCGTGGCCGTCCTGTGCGGCGTGGTGATCGGCGTCTTCCGCTTCGTGCGCGGCGAGAAGCCCCGCGCGGTCGTGCTCTCGGTGCTGCTCGTGGTGGCGGCTGCTCTGGTGGCGCTCTACACCGGGCGCGTCGAGGACTTCTTCCTCATCCAGCTGCTGTCCAACGTGGCCTCGGCCCTGGCGTGGGCGGGCTCGATCGCGGTGCGCTGGCCGTTGCTCGGCGTGGTGGTGGGGACGATTCTGGGTCAGAAGACGCGGTGGCGTCGCGATCCTGCCCTTTTGCGCGCTTACTCAGTCGCGTCGTGGGCCTGGGTCGGGCAGTACGTGCTGCGGGTCGCGGTCTTCACACCGTTGTGGCTCGACGCCCAGGTGTTCTGGCTCGCGACTTTGCGGGCGGCCTTGTCGTGGCCGTTGCAGATCGTCTGCATCCTGGTGTCGGGGTGGTTGCTGCGGCGGGCACTGCCGGCCACGCACCCCGGGTTCCGGCACCCGCAGGTGCCGGAGCAGGCTTAGGCCTTCAGCTTCTCGACGACCCGTCCGGCGAGCTTCTCGCTGAGGTCGCAGGCGATCGGGTATTCGGGTTCTGCCCGGAAGTTGGTGGTGATGCGCACTTCCACGGCATCCCCGCCCGACGCGCTGATGGTGGTGTCGCAGGTTCCCTGGCCATCGCCGATGTTGCTGACGAAAGCCGGGTGTCCGGCGACCATCGTCTCCCGGAACGTCTCGCCCTTCCTGGCCTTCTTCTTCAGTTCCTCGAACGTCTCCTTCGTTGAGAAGGTGATGAGGTAAGCCGGCCGCGTCATGGCTTTCGGATCCCAGAAGCAGGCCGGCCCCTGCGATGTGTCCTTCAGCTTGGGGGTGTTGAACTCGTCCTGGGAGTTGAGTTCTTCGCCGGTGAACAGCCGGCACGGATCGTCCGCGAACTTGCTCAGGTCGAGGCCGGACTCCGCGGGCGCGTTCGCCTGACCCGCAACTTCGGCGGAGCAGCCGGAAACGACTGTCGCGAAAGCCACGGCCGTCAGCAGGCTCAGAGCTTTGTGGTTCACAGAACCCGTAGACGATGACGGCGGGGAGCCGGTTCCACGGTCAGGCCAAGTGGATCAGCGGCTGGCCGCGAGCCGCAGGAACGCAGACCACGCGTCCACGGACACGGGGAGGTGGGTGGCACCGCCTAGGACTGCGGCGGGATCTGCTCTTGTTGTTGCTGCGGCGGCTGCGGGTAGGGCTGCTGCGGCTGCCCGTACCGCTGTTGCTCTCGTTGCTTGGCCCAGTACTGCTCTTGCTGCCGTGCGCGGCCGCGGCTCCTGCTGGTGCTGACCGCGATGATCGCGACGATCACCCCGCCGATGATCGCCAGGACGAAGAGAGTGCCCAACACCCGGCCGATGAGGTAGCCGGCGCTCGGTTCTTGTGCGAGTACGTGGATCACTACAGGCCCCCCAGGCTTGTGCGTGAGGGACACACTACCGACAGTTACCGGGCCGTGGTAGCGAAATGGTCCAGGCAACGGAGAAACGCGGACCAGGCGTTCGCGGACACGGGGAGGTGGGTGGCCGGGGCCTTGCTGTCGCGGATGCCGACGCTGCGGCCGATCTCGACGCAGTTGTTGCCACCGCCGCTGTAGCTGCTCTTGCGCCAGGTGGTCATTGGAGGTCCTCCAAGATTTTGTCGATCACCTCCCTTGAGTCTGCCTCACTCAACGCGAGGGCCGCGAGAGCCGTCAGGATGTCCTCGTGGACCTTGATGGTGTTCGGGTCGTCGAAGAACAGGCAGTAGTTGACGCTCTCGGCATAGACGACGGGCGGGTACTTCGGGAACTTCATCACGCGGAAGTCGCCTGCCGTGCCCGCGTGCATTCCCACTGAGCGAGGAACGATCCGCAGGCTGATGTACTTCCGCACGGACATCCTGAGCAGATGGGCCAGCTGCTCCCGCCACACCTCCAAGCCGCCGACTGGAAGCCACAACGCCTGCTCGTGCACGAAGAACGTGAACTTCCGGCCTGGTTCCAGGATCTTCGCTCGTGCTGCTCTCGCAGCGGCGACCTTGGGGACGTCCTCTGCCTTCACTGACGGCGCGTATTCGGTGACGACGTAGCCGTACTCGGGTGTCTGGAGCAGGCCGGGCACGACGATCATGGACCAGTCGATGATCTCGTCGGCTTCCCGTTCCTGGTCGATCAGCGTGCGCACCTGGTCTGGCAGGCCGTCCTCGGGCACCTGGAGCCAGCCGACCTCGCGTGTTTCGCGGAACAGCGCCAGCAGGTGTTCGCGTTCCTCGACCGTGGCCTGGCAGTAGGCGAGCAACAGCAGGACGTCCTGCTCAGTGACGCCGCCCTTGCCGAGCGTCAGGTCCGAGATCTTGGCTTCCTGCCATCCGAGCAGTTCGGCGAGGCGGCGGTGGGTGAAACCGGTCCGGGCGATGATGGCGCGCACGCCGTTGCCGAACTCCCGTCCGACCACACTGGACGATCTTTTGGGCATGTCGGGAAACTAGGCCTGGTAGGGCCTTCCGCTCCATCGTTTCCGGCCAAATCTGCCTGAAGGTGGGAGGCATGGAGCGGCTCCATGTTTCACGATCTTGCTTTGAAGGCCGCTTTCCGCGCCGCTTTCGCGATCTTCTTGTCGGGGTGCTCCTCGCCGATCATGGTGAGCACGTCCTGCACGTCCGGATGGGGAAGGCGCCACATCGCGTCGAAGATCTCCTGCTCGCGCCCGGCAGGCACCGCTGAGGAGAACGACTCCTCGACTTCGCCCGTCGCGGCCAGCACGTCGGTGAGGAGCCACGCCATCTCGGCGACGTCCGGTTCCTCGTCGGGCAACTCGACCTTGGCGTACGGGCGCATCTCCGGCATGTCCAGCGCCGACCGCCACAGCCGTTCGGTGCCGAGGTCGTTCGACTTGATCAGGTGGACCGCGAACATCCTCTCGACGGCATCGCCCGTCGCCGTTGCGCCGAGGAGCTCCTCGCCCGCCTGCTCCGGACTGCGCAACGCGAACCAGGCCCTGGACTCGGTGTCGAGTTCCTCTTCGGTGAGCGACGGTCCCGCGGCGAGAAGATCCTCCGCCGTCATCTGCTCGGCCGGCCGCAACACGGCGATGTCGATGCCCAGCGCTACATAGCGTTCGCGCATCGCCCACAACGCGAGTGACGTCAGCCTGACGGTGTCGTCGTCGATCTCCACCGCACCCAGGTCGCGCAGCCGATCCAGCAGCGCCGGCACGGGGTCGTGGACCGCGAGAGCATCCTCGTCCGTCAACCCGGACCGGACGAGCTCAGGCAGCTCCTTGCGCGGAATGCCGCTGCCAGCCGCGAGGAACAGGCCGAACATCATGGCGGGCCCGGCCGCGCTGAGATCGGGATCAACTCCGGCTTCGAGTTCGCCGTCCCACCAGACCGACTCGACCAGGACGAACTCGAGCGCGCGATCCCATGTCTCGACCGCCTCCTCCTCGGGCTCGTCGGCGACAACTTCGACCGGCTTCAGATCGGTCTCCGTCGTCTCGACGAACCCGAGTTCCTCCGCGAGTTCGACCAGGAACAGGAACTCGCGGCCGGCCCAACCCAGTTCGGTGCTCGCGGCAGCGACGTCGGCGTCGCTGAGCTGGTACTCGTCGACCTGCACTTCGCGACCGTCGAACCACGCCGCTGCCTGCTGCGCCTTGGCGACCAACGCGCTGGCGCGCGCGTGCTGTGCCAGCGTGGCGAGGTCGGGGATCCGGATCGGCGGCAGTTCGTCCGGCAGGCCGAGTTCTGCCGGATCCGGTACGAGGAGGAGCTCATCGTCCATCCGGCGAACCTACTCCGCCGCGCGGACAGGACTGTCGGTCCCCGTTGGTACGTTCGCCCGCATGGCGCTCAAGGTGCGCAAGACAGAGCTGTTCACCTGATCGAGCGGGTGGTCCACGCGAAGTGTCGAGCTGTTGTAGTACGAAATGCAGGACGATGGTGTTGTGGAGCAGATCACCAATCGGGGTAAGCCGATCGCGCGCATCGTGCCGGTGATCGAAAGTGAACTCGACGACCTGATCGCTACGGGTGTGGTCACGTCGCCGACGATCGCGGGTCCGACCCCGATGCCGTGTGCCGAGGCGGAGCCGGGAGCGGATGCGGGTGAGCTGGTCTCGGGCATGCGCGACGACGAACGCTGGTGATCTACCTCGACACGGCGGCGGTCGTGAAACTGGTCGGTGAGGAGTGAGAGACCGCGACGCTCGTCGAGTGGCTGAACAACGCCGCGGATCAGTCGCTTGTGTCGTCCGCGTTGATCGAGGCGGAGTTGCCTCGTGCTCTGCGGCGCAGCTCACCAGGTGTGCTGAGGGCTGTCGCCGGCGTACTCGCCCGGCTTTGTCGGGTGGACATCAATGCCGCCGTTCGCGTCACTGCGGCCGTTGTCTCTCTCGGACTGCCCGCAACCGCGCCTGGGGAGTGACAAGGCCGCGCCTCATCGCCGATCAGGTCAGTGCTGCGGCGGGTACGGGTACTGCTGCTGCGGCGGGTAAGGCTGCTGGAACTGCTGCGGCTGTCCGTACGGCTGTTGTCCGTACTGCTGCTGCTGCGCGTAGTACTGCTGCTGAGCCCAGTACTGCTGTTGCTGCCGCTCGCGGTTCTTCCGGCTGTTGCGAGACGACACGACCACCGCGATGACGATGATCGGGATGATGGCGAACCCGACCAGGCTGCCGAGGAGCTCGAACGGGTCGGGGCCGGCCGCGACGATGTGGATCACCGCTGCACTCTGACACATCGGCGGTGGCACAACGTGACGAACCCTGTGCTCTCCGCTGTGATCTCCAGCGCAACAACCTTGCCCGGCAGGGTGTCTTTCAGCGCTTCTTCCGCCGCCGTTTCCGCTTCCTGGACGACACCGGCGCGTCGTCGACCTCCGGTTCGGTGTCCGGCTCGGCCGGTGGAGGCTCGGGGAACGCCTCGACGAAGGCGCGGTGACCCATCATGTCCAGGGCGTCTCTGAGCACCGACCGTTCCAGCAGCTGCACGAACACGATCGCGAAGATGCTGATCACGACGAGGCGCACCGCGTCGTCGTTCGTCAACGGCGAGGTCACGCCGAGCGCGCGCTGCAGATCCAGGTCGCGGGTCAGCTGCGACACCACCCTCATCACCAGCACGAACAGCGGGATGAGGAGGATCACCGCGCCGCCGAACAGGCGCTCCGGGGACAGGCTGGGGGCCGGGCTGGGTTCCTGGAGCGCCCACCGCACCTCGGTGAGCGGCACCTCGTCTACTTCGACGCCGGCGGACCGTGCCGCGACGGCGGCCAGCACCAGTTCGCCGACCTCACGCGTCACCGGGATCAGCAGTTCCCGTGCGGTTCCGGTGATGCGCAGGGCAGGGCCTCGCAACACGTCGAACTCGCGCGCGTCCGCCCGGTGCCCGCCGGAGTACAGCAGCACCTCGCACACCGTGTCCTGCTCGACCTCGATCAGCTCGATCGAGCGCAGCGCCGACCACGGCACGGCGACGACGCCCCAAGAACGGGTGAGCCGGGACGCCAGGCTGTCCAGCACGAGCCGGTCCGCGCGGACGCACAGCCGCAACGTCAACCCGCGCAACGGAAACGGGATCTCCCAGGACGAGGCGATCAAGGCGGCCGTGACGGGCCTGGTCGTGACCAGGCGGACCGCCTCGCTCACCGCCCAGCCCGCCGCCACCAGTGCCACGACGGCCAGTGGCGAGGTGAAGAGCATCCAGCACAACCCCGGCACAGCTGCCCAGCGCGACCAGATCGGCCACATCGTCAGGCGGTTCCAGTGCCACCACAGGCCACCGGCCACAATGGACCAGACAGCCGCACTGGTGAGCGTGATCGCGGGGTGGGACGGCAGCCACAGGTGCACAACGGCTTGCAGCGCTATCAGGGTCAGCGCCGCTGTCCGGCGTGCGAACAACTCCACGTGCGGACGTTATAGGAAGCGACGTTGCCGGGAAACGGGTTACGCGGGGCGCGGCGCTCCAGGACCGTTGCAGATCGTCCGCATCCACAGATGCCGGAACAACCAAACGCAGCACACCCGTGATCGCCTGCCGAGGCGGCGAACACGGGTGTGAGCTGACCTTCTCTCGTTCGGCTAGCGCTGCAGCGTCAGCACGCCCGGCCGATACGGCAGGAGGCCGTAGTCCATGCCGTCGGAGCCGGGGTCGCGACCCTGGTAGAGCAACTGCAGGTTGCACGGGTCGATGGTCTTGGTCTGGTCGGGGTTGGTGCGGACCAGGTCACCGTGGCTGATGTCGTTGGTCCAGGTGGCACCGCTGTTGGCCTTGCCGGCGAACGGGTTGCTCTCGGTGGCGGCCTGCGGGGTCCACGAGCCGCCCAGGCTGGTCGCGGTGAACGAGCGGAAGTAGCGCCCGTTCGCGCCCATCGCCTCGACGATCATCAGGTACTGGTTCTGGTCCTTGACCTTGTAGACCTCGACCGCCTCGAACAGGTTCTCCTTCGTGTCGCTCATGATCTTCGTGTACGACGAGCCGAAGCTGCCGGGGAAGTTCCCGAGGGGCATGCTGGCGCGGTAGATGTTGCCGAGGTCGTCGGCGAAGAACATGTACATGTTCGTGCCGTCGGCGATGAGGGTCTGGTCGATGGGCGCCCCGGTGGGGAGGGTGCCGGTGAACAGCGTCTGCTGCGCGGACCAGCCGTTGGGGTTGGTGGGGTCGCTCGAGGTGCGGTAGGAGAAGGTGTCCGGCCAGCCCCACTGGTAGGCGAGCACCCAGATGTTCTTCGGGGCGAAGTAGAGCAGCGTCGGCGCGACGGCGTTGAAGGGCAACTTGGTCTGGGTGGCCGCCGCCATGTCGGACCAGTTCGTGAACGGGCTGAAGCTCGTCGACTCCCAGTTCTTTCCGGTGTCGTGCGTCGTGGCGTAGACGAGGTTCTTGCCGTTGTGGACGACGGCGGAGAAGTCCTTGAGCGACACCCACCCCGACTTCGGGTTGGCCAGCGGGCCCGTCGACGTCCAGCGGTACGTCGACGGCAGCGTGCAGGTGCCGCTGCCGCCACCGACCCGGACGAGTTGCCACTGCTGGTTGCTGCCGTTCCAGTCGCTCCACTGCACCACGGCGGCGCCGTCGGCGGCTGAGGCGCCCTGCACCTCGACCACCTTGCCGCTGTTGCGGTTGACCAGCCGGACGTACCCGCTGTCGGAGTCGGCGAGGCGGAACTGCTGGTTCGTGCCGCCGCTGTCGGCCCACTGCACCACGGCGGCGCCGTCCGCCGTCGAGGCGCCTCGCACGTCGGCGACCTTGCCCGAATGCCGCGCGCGCAGCCGGTAGTAGCCGCCGCCGGCGTCCACGAACTGGAACTGCTGGTTGTTGGCGTTCGTCCGGGTCCACTGGATGAGGGCGGCGCCGTCGGCGGTTGACGCGCCGTTGACGTCGAGAGCCTTGCCGCTGCTGCGGTTCACCAGCACGTACCAGGCGGTGGTGTCCACCGTGGCAGCCGACGCGGAGGTGGGAACCACCGCGAGCAGCCCGCCGGTGAATGCCACGGCTGCCGCGGCGGCCAATCCCGACCGCAATCGGCGACGCCACGTCGCGGTGCGCGCAAACCCAACCGACATAGCACCTTTCCTTTCATTGTCTGGGGACGTCGAAATGAGACGCAAGGGCATTGTTAGCGCTAACATTTACTGACGAGTATTTGGGCAGGAATATGTTGCTTGGGTGGTGGATAGCCGACTGTGCGGCCGTTCTCAATGTGCCATGAGGACTGTGATCGATAACATTGGGCGCGTCAAGATGTAACGGGAAGGTTTCCGGCAAAAGGTCGGCCGGAGCTGCGAACGCACACTCGTCGCGAATGCGGATCTGCGGTGATCAGTAATTCGATTGGACGGGCGGGACGGCGAACCCGCTAAGCGGGCCGTGGCGCGGTGGGACCGAGCACGTCGACGGCCGCGAGCCAGGCCGCGCCTGCCGCACCCTCGGTCGCCATGACCACCTGGGCGTTGCAGCGGGTGAGCAGCTCCTGCTTGAGGTGGGTGCCGACCGGGGTCTTGATCAGCGAGCCGACCAGCACGATCGGTGAGGTGTCCGACGGCTCGCGGACGGTCGAGGCCGTGTTGGCCAGCAGGCGGGCGGCCGACGCCACGATCGTCAACGCCTCGGGATCGCCGTGGTGGTAGGCCGAGCTGACCAGCGGGGCGAACTGCGCCAGGGCGATCGGGGGCCGGTCGTTGACGGCGTTGATCAGCTGGCCGCGGTTGCGGGCACCGGCGGCGGTCAGGACGGCGGTGGCCAGGCCTTCCAGCGGGGCGTCGAGGTCCAGCAGTCGAAGCGTCGCCCGGACGGCCTCGCGGCCGAGCCAGAAGGCCGAGCCGTCGTCGCCGATCAGCCAGCCGTAGCCGCCGGACTGGGCGACCATGCGGTGGCCCACCACACGCCCGGCGATGGAACCGGTGCCTGCCACCAGGACCGTGCCGTCGGGGGACGAGGTGCCGGTGGCGAAGGCGGCCTCGCAGTCGGTGACCACGCGCATCGGGCAGTCCAGGCCCGCCCGTTTCCAGGCTTCCTGGAAGAGCGCGGACACGGCGGGGTCGGCCATCTTCGAGGCGCCCGCCATGCCCAGGACGCCGCTGCGGACCTTGCGGGAATCCAGACCGTCCAACGCTTCCGCGAGCGCTTCGCCGATGTGGGCGGCGGCCACCGACGGCGGGTGCGAGTTCGGGTTCGCGCCGCCCGCCAGGCCCTGGCCCAGGCGGGCGCCGTCGAGATCGAGGACCACAGCCCTCGTGGACGTGCCACCCGCGTCGAGTCCGACCACCAGATCCATGGGAACCGAGTATGCCGAGAGCAGGTCAGCGAGGGCACGGCCAACCGGGTGTCACCGAACGAGCGCCCGGTTACCCGTTGCGTTGTGGTGGAACAGCACCAACGACCCAGCCGGAACTTGATCACCCGGATGGACCACAGTGGACAGTGACGGGACGGTCACCTCGTAGTTGAAGACGGCCTGCGGGGCCAGGTCGACGAACCCGTCGGAGTCCCCTGGAGGGGTGTAGCCGCTGCGCATGCCGACGGTGTAGGTCACTGGGCCGGACGGCAACAGAGACCGCGACACCGGCAGCACCACGACATCGCTGTCGAACACGTTGGTGTCGACCGAGCCGTCGAACCCGTTCAGCGGTTGCTCGTCCACGACCTCGTCCGTGCCGGCGACGACGGTCCGCGCGAACCAGATGTCGGCGGTCACGTTGTCGTCGGCGTCGGTCTGCTTGACCGCCTTCGTCACGAAGTCCTTGCCACCCACCGAGAACCGCACCTCGGGCTGAGTGGTGGTGCCCAGGTTCGCCCAGGTGTTCCATGTCGCGACGCCGAACGCCAGCAGGTCGGTGGTCGCCGTCGCGCCCACGTAGCGCAGGTCGCCGCCGCGGGCCGTGCGGTTCACCGCGCAGTCGTCCTGCCGGTCGGGGCCGCAGTCCGGCAGGCGGCCGGAGTGCGCGCCGAGCTGCAGCACGGTCATGCGGGCCTGGTAGTCCTGCTGGTCGAGGCCGTGGCCGGTGACTCGGCCGGCGGTCGCGGTCAGCCGCGACACCGGCTTCGGCGCCGCGTAGACGGGCACCCGCAGCGAGCGGTCGCCGGTGAACAGGAGCAGGCCGGACGCCTCCGCCAGGAACTGCCGTCCGTCCTCCAGCGAGATGGTCGGGTCGGGGGACTTGCGCAACGCGGCCGGGTTCGCGATCCGCAGCCTCACGGTCACCGACGCCGACCCGCCCGCGGGCAGCACCACGTACGGCGCGGTCACCTGGAATGACGCGCCTGGCACCGCGGTGATCGGTTCGTAGTGCGCCTTCAGCCGGACGGTCTCCGTGCCCTTGTTCATCAAGCGGACCGTTCGACTGGCCAGCAGCGGGGCACTCACCTCGACCGTGCCGAACGACGCGTCGCCCAACGCCACCACGTCGGTGGACAACGCGGCGAGCGCGTCCACCCGGCCGGCGCCGACTCGCATCGGGGCTTCCCGCAGGCCCGAATCGGACCGCACGACGCCGGACGCCGTGTTCATCAGCGCGGCCTTGATCTCCGCCACCGTCCACTTCGGATGCTTCTCGCGCAGCAGGGCGGCGATTCCTGCCACGTGCGGTGACGCCATCGACGTCCCGGACAGCGCCACGCCTCGCGAAGCCGTGCCGGCCTCGGCGGAGCTGATCATGTCGCCCGGCGCCGACACCGAGATCGACGAACGGGAACGCGACGAGAAGGTGCTGAGCGTGTCCCCGATCGACGGCGTGAACGTCGGCTGCGAGCCCTTCCACGCCGAGTTCAGGTGCACCGTCAGCGTTCCGGCCTCCAACGCCGGCCGCAATGCCCGGGAGGCGTCCGCGGTCAGCTGAAACGCCGGAATGTGGGCATTCCCGGCGATCTTGGCCGCGAACACGGGCAACGTGGTCGGCAACAGCACCCCGGCCGCTCCCGCTTTCCACGCGTTGTCCGTGCGGGCCGCGGAACCGCAGGCGCGGGTGGCGTCGTTGTCGTCCCACTCCAGCCAGACGATCTTCCCGGTCAGCGACTCGGAGATCGGTTGACAACCGTCCACGTTGGACGAAAGTCGCGTGACGGGCGCGGTGAGGTCGACCGGCTGCTCGTAGTTGATGCTGTACTGCCCGGGCCACTGACGACCCGCGGCCTCCAGTCCGTCCAGCACCTGGTACTCGTCCCGGCTGCTCGCCACCGAGATCGCCTCGGGGGCGTTGGCCGGGTTCCCGGCCACGTCGTAGAGGTCGCCACCGTTGCCGGCCGCCGCGACCACGACCACGCCGTGCTCCACGAGCTTGCGCACGAACAGCGAGTCGGGATCGTCCGCCGCGGCGAAGTCGGTGCCCAGCGACAGGTTCACCACGTCGAGCCGGTCGGAGAAGTCGCCGTCGCCGTTGGGGTCGAGCGCCCAGTCCAGTGCTTTCGCGATCAGGTTCGTGCTGCCCTTGCAGCCGAAGACCTTCAACGCGTACAGCAGGGCACGAGGAGCGGCTCCTGGCCCGATCGTCATCGCGTCGAGGTCGACGGAGTCGTAGGACCCGCGATAGGTGGAACCGTCGGAGTTCACCCCGAACCCGGCCGCGATCCCGGCGACGTGCGTGCCGTGGCCCTCGCAGTCCAGCGGATCACCATCGGGTTCCGGCAGCGAACCGGGCTTCCCGGTGTAGGCGTCGCCCGCGAAGTCGTGGCCGCCGATGACCTTGGCGTTCGGGAAGGAACCACCGCCGAAGTCCGCGTGCCGGTAGTCGACGCCGGTGTCGATCACCCCGATCCGCACGCCGTCCCCGAAGCGCCCGAGGGACTTCCACACGTCGGCCGTCCGGGTCAGCCGGACGCTGGAAGCGTGGGTGGGTTTCGCCGGCGTCATCCGATGTACCGCGCGTACCTCAGGCATGCGGGACAAAGCAGACACACGTGACTTTGGGGTCGACAGAACCACGCCCGGCACGGCGTTGGCCGTTCGCGCAACTTCCCGGCCTCCCGACCGGGAGACGATGCGCGAAGCCTGTTCCGAAGTCCTGTCGCGCGCTGAACGGGCCTGTGTAACAGAGTTCGTGTCGACGGCAGCTGTCGAGGTCAGCTCCACGAAAACGGTTACGGGCTCGGTCGGCGTCGATGGTGTCAGCAGCGCCCCGACCAGGAGTGATGCGGCCGTCAGGTTCATGATCAACCCCTCTTTATTCATCGGACGACTTCGCGGCAAGCCCTAGACGTAAGTGCCCTCGCAGGGCTATACATCCGATGTCTTCGTGAGGTGTGACCAGAGGAGGAACGGCCGTGCAGCTTCTGCGCCTCGGGCCGGTCGGCGATGAACGTCCTGCAGTGAGGACCGACGACGGGACCACATACGACCTCCTGCCGATCACCCCGGACATCGACGGGGCGTTCCTCGCGAACGACGGCGTCAACCGCGTGCGGGCGGCCCTCGAAGCCGGTGAGCTGGAAGTCCTGGACACCGAGGGAGTGCGCGTCGGGCCTCCGCTCGCGCGTCCCGGCAAGGTCATCTGCATCGGCCTCAACTACCGCGACCACGCGGAGGAGACCGGCGCGGACATCCCGGGCGAGCCGGTGATGTTCCTCAAGACGCCCGACACGGTCGTGGGCCCGTACGACGAGGTGCTCGTCCCGCGCCGGTCCGTGAAGACCGACTGGGAGGTCGAGCTCGGCGTCGTGATCGGGCGCACCGCTCGTTACCTCGAGTCCGAAGAGGACGCTCTGAGCTGCGTCGGCGCGTACGTGCTCTCGCACGACGTCTCCGAGCGCGAGTTCCAGATCGAGCGCGGCGGGACGTGGGACAAGGGCAAGAACTGCGAGACGTTCAACCCGCTCGGCCCCTTCCTCGTGCCCGCTGACGAGATTTCCGACCCGCAGAGCCTCGAGATGCGGCTCTGGGTGAACGGCGAGATCAAGCAGAACTCGTCCACCAAGAACATGATCTTCCCGGTGGCCGAGATCGTGCGCTACCTCAGCCAGTTCCTTGTCCTTCGACCGGGTGACGTCATCAACACCGGTACACCCGCCGGGGTGGCGCTCGGCCAGCCGGAGCCCAAGCCGTACCTGCGCGCCGGCGACGTGGTCGAGCTGGAGATCGAAGGCCTCGGCAAGCAACGTCAGACCCTCGGGCAGGCCTGAACCATGCCCAAGATCACCTCACTGGACGTGCTGGACATCCGGTTCCCGACCTCGCGCGAGCTCGACGGCTCCGACGCGATGAACCCGGACCCCGACTACAGCGCCGCGTACGTGGTGCTGCGGACCGACGACGGACCCGAGGGCCACGGGCTCGCGTTCACCATCGGCCGCGGCAACGACGTGCAGGCCGCCGCGATCAAGGCGCTGGCCCCGCACGTCGTCGGCAAGGACGTGCCGGAGAACGCGAAGGCGCTGGCGGAGCTGTACTTCGAGCTGATCGGCGACTCGCAGCTGCGCTGGCTCGGCCCGGAGAAGGGCGTCGCGCACATGGCGATCGGCGCGGTGGTCAACGCCGCGTGGGACCTCGCCGCCCGCCGCGCCGGGCTGCCCGTCTGGCGGTTCCTCGCCCAGATGACGCCCGAGGAGATCGTCAGCCTCGTCGACTTCCGGTACCTCAGCGATGCGCTGACGCCCGACGACGCGCTGCAGATCCTGCGCAAGATCGAACACGGCAAGGCCGAACGCGTGGAAACCATTGCCCGCGACGGATACCCGGCCTACACGACGTCACCGGGCTGGCTCGGCTACTCCGACGAGAAGCTCGCCGGGCTCGCGCGCCAGGCCCTGGCCGACGGCTTCGACATGATCAAGCTCAAGGTCGGTGGCAGCCTCGACGACGACGTCCGCCGGATGAAGCTCGCCCGCGAGGTCGTCGGTGACGAGGTACGCGTGGCGGTGGACGCGAACCAGCGTTGGGACGTCGACACGGCGGTCCGCTGGATGCGCGAGCTGGCGCCGTACGACCCGTACTGGATCGAGGAGCCCACCTCTCCGGACGACGTGCTGGCGCACCGCGCGATCGCGGACGCGGTGGCCCCCATCAGGGTCGCCACCGGTGAGCACGTGCAGAACCGCGTGGTGTTCAAGCAACTCCTGCAGGCCGGCGCGATCGACGTGTTGCAGCTCGACGCGTGCCGGGTCGCGGGCGTCAACGAGAACATCGCGATCCTGTTGCTGGCCAAGAAGTTCGACATCCCGGTGTGCCCGCACGCCGGTGGTGTGGGCCTGTGTGAACTGGTCCGGCACCTGTCGTTCTTCGACTACGCCGCCGTCTCCGGCGAGATCGGCAGCCGGGTGATCGAGTGGGTCGACCACCTGCACGAGCACTTCCTGGACCCGGCCGTCGTCGAACGCGGCCGTTACCTGGCACCCGCCGAGCCGGGATTCTCCGCTCAGCTCAAGGACGAGACGCTGTCCGACTACCGCTACCCGGACGGTCCGGTGTGGACAGCACTGGAGGACGAGGATGACTGACTTCGAAGGCCTGGTCGCCGTCGTCACGGGCGGCGCGTCCGGCATCGGGCTCGCGACGGCGAACCTGTTGTCGTCGCGCGGTGCGACGGTCGTGGCGCTGGACCTCAACCCGGACGTGAAGGACCCGCTCGTCGGGATCCGCACGGACGTGTCCGACGACGAGAGCGTGCGGGCCGCGATCGACGAGGTCGTGCAGCGGTTCGGTCGTCTGGACGTCGTCGTGAACAACGCGGGCATCGGCGCGCAGGGCGACGTCACGGCCAACGACGACGCCCAGTGGCTGAAAGTGCTGGACGTCAACGTGTTGGGCATGATGCGCGTCTCGCGGGCCGCGCTGCCGCACCTGCGGAACTCGCCGTCCGCGGCGATCGTCAACACCTGCTCCATCGCTGCCTGGGCCGGGCTCCCGCAGCGCGCTCTCTACTCGGCCAGCAAGGGCGCGGTGTACTCGCTGACGCTCGCGATGGCCGCCGACCACGTGCGCGAAGGCATTCGCGTCAACGCGGTCGCTCCCGGTACGGCGGACACCCCGTGGGTGGGCCGCCTGCTCGACTCGGCACCGGATCCGGCCGCCGAACGAGCCGCGTTGGAGGCACGCCAGCCGCACGGCCGGCTCGTCTCCGCTGATGAGGTCGCGGGAGCCATCGCCTACCTGGCGAGCCCGCTGTCGGGGTCCACCGCAGGCACGATCCTCGCTGTCGACGGTGGCATGTATGGCCTGCGCTTGCGTCCCAAGCAGTCATGAAAGGCAATTCAACGATGAAGCGTCGCAACCTCACCGCCGCGGTGTGCCTCGCGCTCGCCGGTGCACTCACATTGACCGCGTGTGGCGGTGGAGCGAGTGGTACCGGCGCCAGTGGCGTCGGCCCGATCGGCGCCGACCACCCGCGTGCCGACACCGACTTCTGGAACTCCTACATCAAGTACTTCCCGGACAAGGCGAAGGAACTCGGTGTCAACCTGCTGAACCCCACCAACTCGCAGAACAAGGTGGAGAACCTGGTCGCCAACGCCCAGTCGCTGCAGTCGCAGGGCGCCAAGGCGATCATCATGGCGCCGCAGGACACCGGTGCGATCGCATCCACTTTGGACCGTTTGGACAAGGCCAAGATCCCGGTGATCACCGTCGACACCCGTCCGGACAAGGGCAAGACCTACATGGTCGTGCGCGCGGACAACAAGGCGTACGGCGAGAAGGCGTGCAAGTTCCTCGGCGACAAGCTGCAGGGCAAGGGCAAGGTCGTCGAGTTCCAGGGCGCGCTCGCGTCGGTCAACGGCCGTGACCGCTCCGAGGCGTTCGCCGCCTGCATGAAGCAGAACTACCCCGGCATCACGGTGTTCGAGGAGCCGACCGACTGGGAGGGCCCGAAGGCGTCCGCGGCCCTGCAGACGCGGCTCAACCAGCACCCGGACATCAACGGCATCTACATGCAGGCCGGTGGCGCGTTCCTCACGCCGACGCTGCAGGTGTTGCGGCAGAAGAACCTGATCGTGCCGCCGACCGACCCGAAGCACATCTTCATCGTCTCCAACGACGGCATCCCGCAGGAGCTGGAGGCGATCCGCAAGGGCGAGATCGACGCGACCGTGTCCCAGCCGGCCGACCTCTACGCGCAGTGGGCGCTCTTCTACGCGAAGGCCGCCGTCGAGGGCAAGACGTTCTCGCCCGGCAAGACCGACCACGACTCGACCATCGTGGACACCGGTGACGGCCGCCTGGAGGACCAGCTCCCGGCACCGCTGATCACCAAGGAGAATGTGGACGACAAGGCCTTCTGGGGCAACCAGATCGCCAAATGAGTGAGTTCGCAGCCATCGCGCGTGGCGTGACGAAGCGGTTCGGGCGGACGCTCGCGTTGGACGACGTGGGCATCGAGATCCGGGCCGGGGAGTCGCACGCGCTCGTCGGACGCAACGGCGCGGGCAAGTCGACGTTGGTCTCGGTCCTCACCGGCATGCAGGTGCCGGACGCGGGCGAGATCAGCTTCTTCGGCGAACCCGCGCCGCCCGTCGCCGACCGCGCGGCGTGGCGCCGGCACGTCGCCTGCGTCTACCAGAAGTCGACGGTCGTGCCGGAGCTGTCGGTCGCCGAGAACCTGTTCATCAACCGGCAGGACCTCGGCGGCGGGCTGATCAGCTGGAAGAAGCTGAAGGCCGAGGCTTCCACGCTGCTGGAGACCTACGACGTGGCGGTCCGGCCGGACTCGCTCGTGTCCACGCTGACCGTGGAGCAGCGGCAGCTCGTCGAGATCGCGCGGGCGCTGTCGATCGGCTCGCGGTTCGTGATCCTCGACGAACCGACCGCGCAGCTCGACGGCCCGGCGATCGAGCGGCTGTTCGACCGGATGAGGTCGTTGCAGGACAAGGGAGTGACGTTCCTGTTCATCTCCCACCACCTGCAGGAGGTCTACGAGGTCTGCCAGACGGTGACGGTCTACCGCGACGCGCGGCACATCGTCACCGCTCCGGTCGCCGAGATGTCCAAGCCCGACCTGATCGAGGCGATGACCGGTGAGGCCGGTGGGCTGAACGTGCCCAGCGGCGACGACCGGCCTTCCTCTGAAGATCAGATTCTGACGGTCTCGTCGTTGAGCGGCGACCACTTCTCGGACATCTCGCTGTCCGCGTCGCGCGGTGAGGTCATCGGGCTCGCGGGCAGTGCGTCGTCCGGCAAGCACGAGTTCGCCGAAACCGTCTACGGGCTGCGCAAGCCGTCCGTCGGCACGATCTCGGTGAACGGGTCCGCGGTGCGCGGCGGCGATGTTCCGGCGGCTTTGAAGGCCGGGATCGGCTGTGTGCCGCGGGACCGCCACCACCAGGGGCTCGTGCTGGACCTGTCGATCGCCGAGAACGCGACGATGAGCACGGCGGGCGCCTTCGTGTGGCCGTCGGCGCAACGGTCCGCCGGTGCCACCGCGATCGCTTCTTACGACGTCAAGGCCTCCGGACCGGACCAGCCGGTGTCCGACCTGTCCGGCGGCAACCAGCAGAAGGTCGTGATGGCGCGGGCACTCGCCGGCGACCCGTCCGTGCTGGTGCTGATCAACCCGACCGCGGGCGTGGACGTGAAGTCCAAGGAGTCGCTGCTCGGGGTGGTCGACGCGCAGGCACGCCGGGGCAAGGCGGCGATCGTCGTCTCCGACGAGCTCGACGACCTGCGGGTCTGCGACCGTGTTCTGGTGCTGTTCCACGGCCAGGTCGTGCGCGAGTTCGCACGGGGCTGGCGCGATCAGGAACTCATTGCGGCTATTGAAGGAATGAGCTCGGAATGACCAAGGCCATGACTCCGCCAGTCTCGGCTCCTACGCCGCCTGGGAAGCAGAAGTTCCAGTTCGCGCGCTATCAGGACCTGGCGCTCGTCCCGGTGATCATCCTTCTGCTGATCATCGGCGCTGTTCTGTCGCCGATCTTCCTCACGCCCGGCAACCTGATCGCGGTGCTGACCCAGCAGAGCGAGCTCTCGTTGCTGGTGCTGGGCCAGGCGATGATCCTGATCGTCGGCAAGATGGACCTGTCGCTGGAATCGACGGTCGGTCTCGCTCCCGCGCTGGCGGTCGCGTTGATCATCCCCGCGTCGGCCGGTGGGCTCGACGTCGGTCTCGCGGCGTGGATGGCGCTGCCGTTGTGCCTGTTGATCGGTGTTGCGATCGGTGGGCTGAACGGGTTCCTGATCCTGAAGGTCGGGCTGTCCGGGTTCATGGTGACCCTGGGCATGCTGACCATGCTGCGCGGTCTGCAGCTCGCGATCACCGAGGGCAAGTCGCTGATCGACGTGCCGGAGTCGTTCCTGTACCTGGGTTCCACGACCTGGTTCGGGCTGCCGGCGGCGGTGTGGATCTGCATCGTCTGTTACGCGGCGGGCATCTTCGTGCTGAAGTACCTGCGCGCCGGCCGTTCGCTGTACGCGGTCGGAGGCAACTCGGAGGCCGCGCGGGCCGCCGGCATCCGGGTGGACCGCGTGGTGTGGACCGTGCTGATCATCGGCTCGGTGCTGGCCGTGGTCGCGGGCATCCTGATGACCGGGCGGCTGGGATCTGTCGCCGCCACGCAGGGTGAAGGCATGATCTTCCAGGTCTTCGCGGCCGCGGTGATCGGCGGAATCTCGTTGCAGGGCGGCAAGGGCACGCTGTTCGGTGCGTTGTCGGGCGTGCTGATGCTCGGCCTGGTCGAGCAGATCCTGCGGCTGCAGGGCGTGTCCGGCTTCTACATCAAGGCCTCGTACGGTGCGGTGATCATCCTCGCGCTGATCGTGACCCGGTTCGCGACCGGCCAGAAACAGGAGTAGGCGTTGGAGACCGTTGCGTTGCACACCCGGCTTCGTGAGGGGCGGGAGGCCGACTACGACCGGATCCACGCGCGGATTCCGGCCGAGCTGGACGTCGCGTTGCGCGAGGCCGGGGTGCACTCGTGGCGGATCTGGCGGTCCGGCCGCGAGCTGTTCCACCTGGTCGAGGTGGACGACTACCAGGCGATGCGTGCTCATCTGGCCACTCACCCGGCGAACATTCCGTGGCAGGCTCAGATGGCAGAACTGCTGGAGGTCGAGGACGACTACTCCGGTGCCGAACCCGATGTGCGACTCGTGTGGGAGCTGCCGTGAAGGTTGCTGTTTCTCGTCTGGGCTTTGGTGCCGCGCCGATCGGCAACCTGTTCCGGGAGGTCTCCGACCCCGAGGCCTTCGGGGCGGTCGAGGCGGCGTGGCAGACGGGCGTCCGGTACTTCGACACCGCGCCCCACTACGGGCTCGGGTTGTCGGAACGGCGGTTGGGCGTCGCGCTGGCCGGGCGGCCGCGCGACGAGTACGTGATCTCCACGAAGGTCGGGCGGTTGCTGGAGCCGTTCGACGGCGAAGGCCTGGACGACGAGGGTTTCGCGGTACCCAGGCATTTCCGTCGCATCCGGGACTACTCGGCGGACGGGGTGAAGCGGTCGATCGAGTCCTCTTTGGAGCGTCTGGACACCGACCGGGTGGAGATCGTCTACATCCACGATCCGGACGACCACTGGGCAACCGCTGTCGGTGAGGCCTATCCCGCCTTGGAGGACCTGCGGTCGCAGGGCGTCGTGGGCGCCATCGGCGTCGGGATGAACCAGTGGGAGATGCCGGAGCGGTTCGTCCGTGAGACGAACATCGACGTGGTGATGCTGGCCGGGCGGTACACGTTGCTGGAGCAGCCTGCGCTGGTCTCGTTCCTGCCCGCGTGTGTGGACCGCGGCGTTTCCGTGGTGGCGTGCGGTGTCTTCAACTCCGGGCTGTTGTCGAAGCCCGTCGTCGCTGCTGATGCCAAGTACAACTACGAGGACGCGCCTGCTTCTCTGGTCGCTCGTGCCCGATCGATCGCTGAGGTGTGCGAGCGGCACGGGGTGACGTTGCCGGAGGTGGCGATCCAGTTCGCTCTCGGGCATCCGGCAGTGGTGTCGGTGGTGATCGGCTCGCGAACGGCGGAGCAGATGAACGCCAATGCCGCGTACTTCTCCGCTCCGATTCCCGAGGACCTGTGGAACGAGCTGAAGGCGCTGAACCTGATCGACCCGGAGGTTCCGACGCCGTGATCGTCGATGCCCATCACCACCTGTGGGACCTGTCGGTACGGGACCAGGACTGGATCACCGATCCGCCGATGGGCGTGATCCGGCGATCGTTCCTGGAGCCGGACTTCGTCGCCGCGGCGCCTTCGGTCTCCGCTTCCGTGCTGGTGCAGACGGTGTGCGTGCCGGAGGAGACGCCGGAGTTCCTCGCGGTGGCGGCTTCTTCGGACGTCGTCGGCGCGGTGGTGGGCTGGACCGACCTGACGTCCGCGGGCGTGGGCGATGCGTTGGACGCGTTGGTCGACGGCCCTGATGGCTCTTGGCTGCGCGGGATCCGGCATCAGGTTCAGGGCGAGCCGGACCCGGAGTGGTTGTGTCGCAAGGACGTCTGGAACGGGCTCGCGGCCGTTGGCGCGCGCGGGCTGATCTACGAGCTGCTGACGTTGCCGCACCAGCTGCCGGCGGCGCGCCGGACCGTGGCGGCGTTGCCTCAGGTTCAGTTCGTGGTGGACCACTGCTCGAAGCCCGCGATCGGGTCCGACGCGGGGGAGTGGGCCGAGCTGATTCGCTCGATGGCGGCGCACGAGAACGTGACGTGCAAGCTGTCCGGCCTGGTCACCGAGGCTGACTGGAAGTCCTGGGACGTGGCTGCTTTGCGGCCGTACTTCGAGGTGGTGCTGGACGCGTTCGGTCCTTCGCGCCTGATGTTCGGCTCGGACTGGCCGGTGTGCCTGTTGGCGGCCACCTATGACGAGTGGCTCGGAGCAGCTCGGGAACTGGTTTCCGAGCTGTCACCCGACGAGCAGGCCGCGATCTTCGCGGGCACTGCTCGCCGGGTCTACGCGCTCTAGGCGAAGAGGGCCTGCAGTTCGGCGATGAGGGTGGGCGTGGCCCCGGCGAGCGGTTCGCGGACCGGGCCCGCCGGGAGTCCGAGCAGGTTGAGCGCGGCCTTGACCGCGACGGCGCCGGGTTCGCGGGTCATGATCGCGGTGATCACCGGCAGCATGGCCTGGTGGCGGCGCAGGGCTTCCTTGTTGTCGCCCTCGTCGTAGGCGTCGAGCATCGCCTTGATCTCGTTGCCGACGACGTGCCCGACGGTGCTGACCGTGCCGACGCCGCCGATCGAGTACAGCGGCAGGATCAGCTCGTCGTTGCCGGAGTAGAAGTCGAGCCCGGTCTCGGCGATGACCTTCGCCGTCGCGAGCAGGTCGACCTTGCAGTCCTTCACGCCGACGATCCGCGGGTGCTCGGACAGCCGCAGCAGCGTCTCGGTCTCGATCGCGGTGCCGGTGCGGCCGGGGATGTCGTAGAGCAGCGCCGGGAGGCCACTTGCGTCGGCGACCTGCCGGAAGTGGTTCTCGACGCCTTCCTGGGTGGGCTTGCTGTAGTACGGCGTGACGACGAGCAGCCCGTCCGCGCCGTTCTGCTCCGCTTGGTGGGCGAGCTCGATGGTGTGGCGGGTGGAGTTGGTGCCGACGCCCGCGAGGATCTTGGTGTTGTCGCCGACCGCTTCCTTCACGGCCTTGATGAGCTGCGCCTTCTCGGCGTCGGTCGTGGTCGGCGCCTCGCCGGTCGTGCCGTTGACGACCAGCCCGTCCACGCCTTGTTTGCCAACGAGGTGCGCCGCCAGCTCCTGCGCACCCTTGAGGTCCAGGTCACCGTCGGGGGTGAACGGGGTGACCATCGCTACCAGCACTCGTCCGAACATGACTCCAGCGTGACTCGAACGTTTGGAAAGTTCCAGTTAGAAGTTCTGCTCGGAACGTTAAGCTGAGCTTTGTGTTGGACGTACGACGGCTCCGTTTGCTCCATGCTCTGTCGGTCCACGGCACGGTCACCGCTGCGGCGGAGGCCCTGCACGTGACCTCTCCCGCCGTGTCCCAGCAGCTGGCTGCTCTGGAACGTGAGGCCGGGGTGGCGTTGGTCGAACGGGACGGGCGAAAGCTGGTTCTCACGCGTGCCGGACACGTGCTGGCCGCGCACACGCAGCTCGTGCTGGACCAACTGGCCGCGGCCGAGGCGGACTTGGCTTCGTTGCGGACTTCCGTGTCCGGCGTGGTGCGCGTCGGGGCGTTCGCGTCGGTCGCTTTGTTGCTGCCGCGGGTGATTCAGGTGCTGCGGTCGGCGCACGGGTCCGATGTGGAGCTTTTCGTGCACGAGATGGAACCCGAGGCTTCGCTGCCGGCGTTGCGCCGCGGGGACATCGACATCGCGGTCATCCACTCCTACAACATCATGCCGCGCTCGTTGCCCACTTCTTGCGAGGCCTTCGAATTGTTCGTGGAGCCGGTGAACGTTGCCTTGCCGTTGAGCGATCCGTTGGTGCAGCAGGATTCCGTGGATCTGTCGGTGTTGGCCGAACGGCCGTGGATCATGCCTCGCACCGACGCCTCGTGCCACGAGCTGACGCAGCGTGCGTGTGGTGCGGCCGGGTTCGTGCCGCGGGCGCAGGCTTATTGCGACGACTTCGGGGTGATGTGCGGGCTCGTCGAGGCCGGTCTCGGGGTGGCGTTGGTGCCGTCCGTGGCTCGGCGGCCCGGGGTGGCTTTGCGGCCGTTGAAGCAGCAGGTTTTTCGGACTGTTTCAGCTGTCGTGCGGCATCGGGCGGATGGGCAGCCTGCGGTGCGCGCGGTGCTGGAGCAGCTACGCCAGGTCTGAAGCGTTCACTCGTTTGGGTCCAATGTGGAATCGGGCTATCGTCGACGGATGCGTGTGGGCGTTTATGTGGATGGCTACAACCTTTACTACGGAGGAAGAAAGCACTGTGGCCGTGGCACCGCAGGTTGGCGCTGGCTCGATGTGAGAGCTCTGGTCGACACTCTGTTGACCGAGCAGGCTGCGAACTGGCCAGGTGCTCAGATCGATCGGATCGTCTACTGCACCGCCAGGATCAGTTCCGCCCACAACGCGTCCGGCTCGCAGGACCAGGACGTTTACCTGAAGGCGCTGCTCGCAGCCGGGAGTGTTGACCACATCGAGTACGGCAACTACATCAGCAAGGTGATCAAGCGACCGCTGGCGACCGAAGGCAACCGCGGCCGTCCTGTGCTGGTTCATCCTGACTGGCCGATCAAGGTGCAGGCTCAGGGGCAGCCGGTCGCCGGTGCGCTGTTCATGGCATCCGTGGCGACGTTCGAAGAGAAGGGTTCTGACGTCAACGTTGCTGCGCATTTGCTGGTGGACGTACTCGGTGGGGCGGTTGACGCCGTCGTTCTCATCAGCAATGACAGCGATCTTCGCTTGCCGGTCGATCACGCCTGGCGGAGAGTGCCTGTCGGCGTGGTCAACCCCGGCAGCGGCTACAC
Organism: Lentzea alba; assembly: GCF_011067745.1. GTDB lineage: Bacteria > Actinomycetota > Actinomycetes > Mycobacteriales > Pseudonocardiaceae > Lentzea > Lentzea alba. The sequence continues at coordinate 530,230 of NZ_JAAMPJ010000002.1, read as the reverse complement.
GGCTGGCGCTTTGTCGATGAACGCGGGAACGGGCGTCGGTACCGGCCATCACTGGTGGAGGACGTTGACGGTGGTGGACTATCAACGCCATCAGCTGCCTGATCCAGCGGGGCGCTACACCCGGCCCGCTGGCTGGTAAGTCATACATGCATGCAACGTGCTAACGTGTATGCATATCCGCCCGGTCCCTCGTGGGCCGGGTTTTTCATTGTCCGCGACCGATCAGGCCAGGTCGGACAGCCACTGCTCGACGCCGGCCACGTGCACCGTCGACCAGCTGCGGGCGAGTTCCGGCTGGTGGGCGGCGAGCGCGTCCACGATGGCGCGGTGCTCGGCGACCGTGCGGTCGACGGCGTTGGACTGGGTGATGCCGCGCCAGATGCGGACGCGGACGGTGGGACCGGCCAGCGTGTCGAGCAGTTGGGCCAGGTAGGCGTTGCCGGAGCACTGGGCGATGGCGCGGTGGAAGTCGAGGTCGTGCTCGACGAGTTCCTCGACGGACTTGGCGGACTCGGCGGCGTCGCACAACGCTCGCAGCTTGATGATCTCGTCAGGGTCGACGCGCTGGGCGGCCATCGCGGCGGCGGCGGGTTCCAGGATGCGGCGGACCTGCAGGACTTCGAGCACCGAGTCTTCGCCGCGGTGCAGGTCGAGCACGAACGACAGGGCGCCGAGCAGGTCGTCGGCTCGTAGCGAAGAGACGTAGGTGCCGTCGCCCTGGCGGACGTCGAGCACTCGGACGAGTGACAGCGCCTTCACGGCCTCGCGCAGTGAGTTGCGCGACAGACCGAGACGTTCGGCCAGGTCAGCCTCACGCGGGAGGCGGTCGCCGGGCTTGAGCTCGCCCGAAACGATCATCTCCTTGACCCGCAGGATCGCGTCGTCAGTGACTGCCACGGCACCCTCAACTCGTCGGTAGACCTCGGATGTCTGGGGTCCAGTATGCGCCACGGATGGTCATCTTCGGCGGAGGCCGTGCGATATGGCCGTGATTCACGGGATGCTATGTGGGATGGTTATCTCTTAACGAGACGTGACGGGAACCCGCACAAGCCGCCATAATGGTCTGGACCATTCAAGGAGGGATCTTGGACGCCGTTGTCGCAGCACCGCGCGCTTTGCTCGGTCGCACGATCGTCGGTCCTGCCTCGGTGCGGATCAGGGACGGCCGCATCGTCGAGGTGACCACCGGTGAAGCACCACCCGGCGCGGAGGTCCTCTCCGATGGACTGCTCACCCCCGGGCTCGTCGACGTCCAGGTGAACGGCGCCGTCGGCGTCGACTTCGCCGAGGTCGACGCCGACGGGATGCGGTCCGTGGCCGAGGCTTTGCCCTCGACCGGGGTGACCCGGTTCTTGCCCACGCTGATCACCGCGCCGGTCGACGTCGTCATACGTCAGGCCCGTGCTGTTCTGGCGGCGTCTGCCGCGCTGCCGGACGGAGTGGGAGCGCGCCCCCTCGGCGTGCACCTCGAGGGCCCCTTTCTGTCACCGAAGCGGGCCGGCGTGCACGATCCGTCGTTCATGGTCGAGCCTGGGCCGGACCAGATCTCTGCCCTGTTGAACGACGACACCCTGCGACGCGCGTTGCGGATGGTGACGTTGGCGCCGGAGCAGCCGGGCGGCCTGGAGGCCGTGCGCAGGCTGGTCGAAGCGGGTGTTCTGGTGGCTGTCGGGCACTCCGACGCCACCGGTGAGCAGACGCGGGCCGCCGCCGACGCCGGTGCCCGCATGGTGACGCACCTGTTCAACGCCCAGCGGCCGCTCGGCCATCGTGAACCGGGTGTGCCCGGTGTGGCGCTCGTCGACGAACGCTTCACGCTCGGCCTGATCGCCGACCTGGCACATGTCGGTCCGGACGTGTGCCGGTTGGTGTTCAACGCCGCCGGTGCGCGGGTCGCGTTGGTGACCGATGCCGTTGCGGCGGCGGGGATGCCGCCCGGCCGGTACCACCTGGGTGGCGCCGATGTGCTGCTCACCGAGGACGGTGTGCCGCGGTCGCCGGAGGGCACGATCGCCGGGTCCGCGCTGACGCTGGACCGGGCCGTGCGGAACATCGTGTCCGTGGGCGTGCCGATGGCGGACGCGCTGGCGTCCGCGACGATCGTGCCGGCCGAGGTGATCGGCGAGTCCGGGCTCGGGCGCCTCGCGCCTGGTGCCGTCGCGGACCTCGTGTGGTGGGACGACGACCTGCGCCCCAAGAAGGTGTGGGTGGACGGCCGGATCGTGTTCGACGCCGCGGTGCCCGCCCAGCCTGTGTCGGCCGGATACGCCACCGCCGGGCAGTAGCGTTCAGGATGAGTTCATTGCAACGGCTCTGTTGCATTGAAAACAGAGCCGTTGCAACAATTCTAAGCCACTGAACTGCATGAATATCGATCACAAGACCCGTGTTTGTTGTTGCTGCATGCGAACGCAACGTAGCGTTTTCTGCATCGGAAACAACGAGCACTGGGGATGATCACGATGCAGAAGACCATCCAGGAGATCGTCGAGACGGGCTTCACCGGCCTCCAGATGCGGGTGCACGACGAGCGCGGTGAGTGGGTCGGTTCCGCCGGCCTGAGCGAGCTCGGGAAGAGCGCAGCGCCGCCGCTCGACGGCCGGGTCCGGATCGGCAGCAACACCAAGACCTTCGTCGCGACGGTGGTGCTGCAGCTCGTGGACGAGGGCGTGATCGAGCTGGACGGCCCGGTGGACGACCACCTGCCGGAGTTCGGGATCGACCGGCGGATCACGGTGCGCATGCTGCTGCAGCACACCAGCGGGATCTTCAACTTCACCGGTGAGGTCTTCGAAGACGGCTCGGTCGTGCCCGGAATCGCTTGGCAGGGCGAGGAATGGGTGAACAACCGGTTCCGGACGTACCTGCCGGAGGAGCTCGTGCGACTCGCACTCGCCAAGCCCGCGCGGTTCGAGCCGGGCGCGGATTGGAGCTACTCCAACACCAACTACGTGATCGCCAGGCTGCTGATCGAGAAGGTCACCGGCCGCTCACTCGCCGAGGAGATGCAGCGGCTGATCTTCGAACCGTTGGGGCTGGCGGACACCGTGGTGCCCACGACCGAGACGGAGGTCGGCGAACCGCACGCCCACGCCTACTACCGGTACGAGGTCGACGGCGCGGAGAAGACGATCGACGTCACCCACCACAACCCCTCGTGGATCTCCAGCGGTGGCGACATGATCTCGACGACCGCCGACCTCCACACCTTCATCACCGCGCTCGTGAGCGGCAAGCTCCTGCCCTCCCCGCTGCTCGCCGAGATGTTCGAGCCGCACACCAAGGTGCCGTACGGCCTGGGCGTGTTCGTGCAGGAAACGAGCAGCGGCAAGGTGATCACCCACAACGGCGGCATCATGGGCCACGCCGCGTTGATGTACTGCACGGTCGACGGCAGCAAGACCCTCACCGCCGCGCTGAACTACGTGGACGACGCCGGCCTGTCCCTGGCCGTGCCGTTCCAGCAGGCGACGGCACGGCTCATCGAGGAGATCTTCGGCTGAGACGAGCGAAAGGGCCGCCCGGAACAGTTCCGGGCGGCCCTTTCGAGTGTTCACAGCGTGCGGGTGACCTTGTTCAGGCCGCGCGGGCTGTCCGGGTCGCCGCCGCGGGCCAGCGCCAGGCCGTAGGCGAGGCGCTGCACGGGGAGGATCTCCAGCACTGGAGCCACTTCCTCGGTCGTTTCCGGGATGGGGATCGACAGCGTCGCGCCCACCTTCTCCGAAGCCGAACCGACGGCCACGACGTCCGCGCCACGCTGGTGCACCACGTCGAGGGCGTCGCGGATCGAGTCGCCGCCCTTGCCCAGCGAGGTGATCGCGAGAACCGCCGTCTCACCGTCCACCGCCGCCACCGGGCCGTGCAGCAGGTCGGCGCCGCTGTAGGCGCGGGCCGCCAGATACGACGTCTCCGCGAGCTTGAGCGAAGCCTCCAGCGCCGTCGCGTAGGAGTAGCCGCGGCCGGTGGTGAGCACGCGGTCCACGAACCGGTAGCGGCGCACGGCCTCCTCGACGGTCGGAGCCGACGCGTCCAGGGTCACCTGCGCCAGGTCGCCCAGCGACGCCGCGGCCTCGCCGTCGCCGCCGCGCACGGCGTCGATCAGCAGGTACAACGCCAGCAGGGTGGCCGAGTAGGTCTTGGTGGCCGCCACGGCGTGCTCGACGCCCGCGGAGACGTCCACCGAGAGTTCGGCGGCCGCGTTCAGCGGCGAGTTGGGCGTGTTGGTGACCGCCACGGTCAGAGCCCCGCGCCTGCGGTAGGAGGCGGTGACCTCCAGCAGGTCGGGGGAGCCGCCGGACTGCGACACCGTCACCAGCAGCACGTCGCGGAGGTCGGGCTCGGCGCCGTACAACGTCGTCGTGGAAGCCGAGACCAGGCCCGCCGGGAGCTGGAGCAGGATCTCGGTCAGGTACTTCGCGTAGATGGCGGCGTGGTCGCTGGAGCCGCGGGCCGCGAACAGGACGAAGCGCGGGGCTCGGTCGCGGATCACGGCGGCCACCTCGGCGATGGCCGAGCGCGAGGCGTACAGGGAAGAGAAGATCGACGGCTGTTCGGCGATCTCCGCTGCCATGTGCCGGCCTGGCTGGGGCGTGGTCATGTGGTGCCTTTCAGGATCAGCTCGGCCGCGGCTCGGAGGCTCACCCGAGAACCGCCGTGGGTGTCGATGCGGGCGACGCTGCCCAGGTCCGGACCCGGCACGCCGGTTTCGACGTGCACGACGTTCAAGCCCAGATTAGTTAAGTTTGTTACCAGTTGTCGAGCGCCGGTGTGGCGGTGGGCGTCTCGGGTCACCACAACAATCGTGCGGTCACCCGCGGTTTTCGCAACTTCGTCGGCGGTGATGTCGCGTGCCGCGATCACCTCGGTGCCGGGAAGCACCTCGCGCAGGTAGGGGCCCAGCCCCCACGGTACGTCGCCGACCGCGATCGACGGGTCCACCACCAGATCGACGACGACCGGGTCAGCGCCGACATCGACCCGGCCACGCGCCTGCACCGCACGTCGAGCGGCCGTGAGGCCGATCTCGGCGTCGTGGGCGTCGACGGTCGACGGCGGGAGGCCCAGGGCCAGCGACCGCGCCGCCGCCTGGGTGAGGCGTTCCTCGGACAGTTCGCCGGACTTCACGGCGGCCACGATCGAGTCGATCAACCACTGCAGGTCGTCGTCGCCCAGGGCCATGCCACCGAGGCACATCGCGTCGACACCGGCGGCCAGGGCGCGCACGGCACCCTGAGCGAGGTCGCCGCCGACCGCCTTCATGTCGAGGCCATCGGTGATCACCGCGCCGGTGAAACCGAGCTCGGTGCGCAGCAGGCCGATCGCGTGCTTGTTCAGCGTCACCGGAGCGTTGCCCCACTCGGGGACGACGAGGTGGCCGGTCATGATCGAACGGACACCGGCGTTGACGGCCGCCTGGAACGGCACGAGCTCCACCGCGCGCAGCTGCTCTTCGGTGCGCGGGAGGATCGGGAGCTGCTCGTGAGAGTCCTCTGTGGACGCTCCGTGGCCGGGGAAGTGCTTGGCGCACGCGGCAACGCCGACGGCCTGGAGGCCCTCGACCCACGCGGCCACGTGCCGGGCCGCGTGCACCGGGTCCGAGCCGAACGCGCGGACCCCGATGATCGGGTCGTCCAGCGTGAGCACGAGGTCGGCGGACGGGGCCAGGTTCAGCGAGATGCCACACCGAGCCAGGCGCGCGCCGATCGACACGGCCACCGAGCGGGTGAGGTCGAGGTCGTCCGCCGCGCCCAGGGCGTGGTTGCCCGGCACCTCGGAACCGCGGCCCGCGTCGAGCCGCGTGACGTCGCCGCCCTCCTCGTCGATGCCGATCACCACGTCCGGGCGCACCGAACGCAGTTCCCCGCACAGCTCGGTCACCTGGGCGTCGTCGACGACGTTGCGCCCGAAGAGCACCACGCCGCCGAGGCCGTCAGCGACCCGCCGCAGCAACCAGTCGGGGGCGGTCGTTCCGTGGAATCCGGGAAGCAGAACGGCAGCGGCCAACTGATCCACGCGTCATCCCTTCACTGCACCGGCGGTGACGCCGGCAACCATCTTGCGCTGGACGATGAGGAAGAACACCAGTGCCGGCACGGTGAACAGGACCGACGCGGCCATCGCGCCACCCCAGTCGGTGCCGAACGCGGTCTGGAAACCGGACAGCCACACCGGCAGGGTTTCCCTGTCCTGGCTGCGAATCAGCACCTTGGCGAACAGGAACTCGTTCCACGCCGTGATGAACGCGAACACCGAAGTCGCGACGAGACCCGGTCCCAGCAACGGCAAAGTCACCTTCTGGAACGCGCCCCAGCGCCCGCAGCCGTCGACCATCGCGGCCTCTTCGAGCTCGACCGGGATGCCGTTGACGAACCCGCGCAACGTCCACGCGCAGAACGGCAGCGTCACCGCGAAGTACACCAGGATCAGCGACGAAAGGTGTTCGTAGAGCTGGAGATCCCGCATCATCAGGAACATCGGGATCAACAACGCCTCGAACGGCGCCATCTGCGCCACCAGCATCAGCAGCACGAAGCTCTTGCGGCCGCGGAACGCGAAGCGCGACATGGCGACCGCCGCCGTGATGCCGATGATGATCGCGGCGACCACTGCGGTCAGCGTCACCAGAAGGCTGTTGCCGAGCGCGGAGAGGAAGCCCGGCTTGGTCCACGCGGTGACGAAGTTCGAGAACGTCACCGAGAACGGGACCAGGTCGTAGTCCGACGTGATCGTCGTACCCTTGGGCTTCAACGCCGACGTGATCATCCAGTACGTCGGGAACAGGAAGAACAACGCGAGCCCGAGACCCGCGAGGTTCGCGGCAGACTTCTTGAGCATCAGATCTTGCCCTCCTCGGTCTGCAGCAGCTTGCGCAGGTACTGGAAGGTGATCAGGCCGAGGATGACCATCATCAGCACGGAGATCGCGGCCGCGACGCCGAAGTGGCTCTTCGCGATGCCTTCCAGGTACTGCAGCACCGGCAGCGTCGTGCTCTCACCGCTCGGACCACCCTCGCGGAACACCCAGATCTGCGCGAAGACCTTGAAGTCCCACAACGTCGACAGGAACGTCACCATCATCAGCAGCGACCGGATCTCCGGCCACGTCACCGCGCGGAACGTCTGCCAGCCCGTGGCGCCGTCGATGCCCGCTGCCTCGTAGAGGTCGCGGGGGATGCCGACGAGCCCGGCGTAGAGCGAGAAGGCGAGGAACGGGATCGCCTGCCAGACGATCAGCAGGCCGACGACGGAGAGCGTCGACGTGCCGGAGGAGAACCACGAGTAGCCGGCGAACGAGTCGAAACCCAGTTGCACCAACGTTTTGTTCAAGATGCCGTAGTTCTGGTCGAACATCCACTGGTAGACCGTGGTGGACGCGAGGATCGGCATCGCCCACGCGCAGAGCATCGCGATCTGCAACGCGATCCGCACCCACGGGGTGAGCACGCGCATCAGCAACGCGATCAGCAGGCCCATGCCCACCGAGGCTCCGACGACGGCGACGGTGAACACGACGGTCCGCAGCGAGACGGTCCAGAAGCGCTCGTCCCGCAGCACCGTCACGTAGTTGTCGAGGCCGGTCCACACGATTTCGCCGCGCACCAGCTCGCCGAGGTTGAGCTGGCGGAAGCTCGTCACGAAGACCGAGACGACCGGCCAGCCGATCAGCCAGAGGATCGCGATGAGCGCGGGGGCCAGCAGCAGGTAGGGCAGCGCCCGGTCGAAGGCGCCGGCCCGGCGACGCCCGGGGGCGCCACCCGTCACGGCAGGCGGCAGCGCCGGAGGGAGGTCCCCTGCCGGCGCTGCCGCTTCGGTCGTTTTGACGGCCGTCATCTCAGCTGGGCTAGGCCATGGCCTTGGTGATGGCTTCGCTCGCGTCCTTCGTCGCCTGGTCCAGCGTCTTCGCGCCGGTCAGGTACGCGGTGAGCGCGTCCTTCAGCGGGTTCTGACCCGCCTCGACGGCCGCCCACTTCGGCGTCACCGGGGTGACCTTGCCGTTGGGGGAGGAGTCCGCCATGGCCTTGCCGATCGCGTTGCTCGCGAGCTTCGAGGTGTCCTTCGAGGTGCCCGGAACCGCGCCGCCCTCGGCGAGCATGTCCTGGTACTTCTTGGACGACAGCAGCGCCAGGTACTTCTTGGCCGCGTCGCTGTTCTTGCTGGCCGCCGGGATGGCGAGGTTCGAGCCGCCGAGGAACACCGGCGCGGCCGAACCGGCCTTCTTGGACGGGATCGGGAACGCCGCCGTCTTGTCCTTCAGGTCCGGCTTGGCCTTGACGGCACCGGCGAGCTCCCACGGGAGGCCGACCATCATGCCGACGTTGCCCGTGCCGAAGACCTCCATCTGCTGAGGCTTGGCCTCGTCGATGTCGGCCGGGACCTTCTTGGCCGCGGAGGCGTCGTAGAGCGCCTTGTAGGCCTCGAAGCCCGCCTTGGCCTGCGGGGTGTCGAGCGTGCCCGTCCACTTGCCGCCGTCCTGCTTGGCGATGTCGCCGCCCTCGTCCCAGATCAGCGAGAGCAGGAAGTACCAGGACTGACCGGGCAGGTACAGGGCCTGGAACTCCGGGTTGGACGCGTTCGCGGCCTTGAGCTTGTTGATCGCGTCGAGCCACTCGGCACGCGACGTCGGCGGCTTCGCGACGCCCGCCGCCTGGAGCAGGTCGGTGCGGTAGATGACGGTGCGGTTCGCGGCGTAGAACGGCACGCCGTACTGCTTGCCGTTGAGCGTCAGCGAGTCCTTCAGACCGCCGAGCCACTCACCGCCGTTGAACTGACCGGCGTCCGCGGTCAGGTCGGCCAGGGTGCCCTGGTCCGCGAAGCTCGCGGTCTGGGTGTTGCCGAGCTCGATGACGTCCGGGGGCGTGCTGCTGGCCAGCGCCGTGGTCAGCTTCTCCTGGATGCCGGTCCACTTCTGGACCTCGTACTTGACCTTGATCCCGTTCGCCGTCTCGAACTCCTTGTTCAAGGCGTCGGTCAGGGTCGTCGGCGCGGAGCCGTCCATGAGCCACACGGTGATCTCTTTGGTCTCCGTGCCGCTACCGCTGTTCGTGCTCGTGCCACATCCCGACACGGCCACTGCCAGTGCGGCGGCACCAGCAGCGAGTCCTCTCCAGCCCTTCACAGTCGCGCCCTTTCAGCAAGCCCGGCCCCTCGGCCGGAACGCCCAAGTGGTGTAGACCAATGTGCAACAGCGTGTGCTGCGTCACCGGTCCTGTCAAGCGCGTTGCCAAAGCGTTGCGGAGTCCTCGGATCTTTTTTGTGTCGAATGGCGGGGGTTAAGACGCACGAATCGACAGGGACAAGGCATCCTTGTGTGGCGTGACATGGAGTGCGAGGAGGAGGCCATGCTGGAGACGACGCCTGCATCAGGCGTGGACGCCAGGACGCGTGCGCAACGCGAACCCAAGTACTGGGGTCTCAAGCGGCACCTGCTCGACCTGTTGAGGGCGCTGCCGCCCGGTTCGCCGATCCCCACGGAACGGTCGCTGGCCGCGGAGTTCGACGTCTCCAGGACGACCGTCCGGCAAGCGCTTGCCGAGCTGACGGTCGAAGGCAGGCTGCTCCGCGTGCAGGGCAAGGGCACCTTCGCGGCCGAACCGAAGGTCGCCCAGAGGTTGCAGCTGTCTTCGTACACAGAGGACATGCGCGCTCAGGGTCGCGTGCCGTCGTCCAAGCTCATAGAGGCTTCGGAGATGCCCGCGGAGGCCGAGCTCGCCCGGCTGCTGGGTGTGCGTCCCGGTGCGAAGGTGCTACGCCTGCACCGCCTGCGTCTCGCGGACAACGAGCCGATGGCGATCGAGACGACCCACCTCGCGCTGGGCCGGTTCCGGGGCCTCAGGCGCTACCTCGCGCCCGGCGCCTCGCTGTACCAGGTGCTGTCCGAGCGGTTCGGTGTCGAAATGGGACACGCCGAGGAGACGATCGAGACCGCGCTCGCCTCGCCCGAAGAGGCAGAGCTGCTCGGCGCGGACATCGGCCTGCCGATGCTGCTGCTGTCGCGGCACTCGTTCGACACCGAGGGCAACCCGATCGAGTGGGTGCGTTCGGTCTACCGCGGCGACCGCTACAAGTTCGTCGCCACGCTGAACCGGCCGTCCTGATCGGCAGCGCGTGATCGCCTGGGGCACGCCGCGCGCCCGCGCGGTCCTGGCAACGACGATCCTCGGCTCGGGCATGGCGATGCTCGACGGCACGATCGTCAACGTGGCGCTGCCCCGGATCGGCGCGGAGTTCACCGCGTCGGTCACCGATCTGCAGTGGATCCTGAACGGCTACATGCTCGCGCTGGCCTCCCTGATCCTGGTCGCGGGATCATTGGGTGACCGGTTCGGCCGGCGCCGGGTCTACGTGATCGGCGTGGTGTGGTTCGGCGTCGCGTCGCTGTTGTGCGGCGTCGCGTGGGACGTGCCGGTGCTCGTCGCCGCGCGCGTGCTGCAGGGCGTGGGCGCGGCGCTGCTGACACCGGGCGCCCTGGCGATCCTGCAGTCGTCGTTCAACCGGGAGGACCGGTCGCGCGCGATCGGGGCCTGGTCCGGGCTGTCCGGCGTGGCCACCGCCATCGGGCCGTTCGTCGGCGGGCTGCTGGTGCAGGCGTGGTCGTGGCGGCTCGCGTTCCTGGTGAACCTGCCGGTGGCCGCGCTGTGCGTGTGGCTCGCGCTGCGGTCGGTGCCGGAGTCGCGCGACGAGCAGGCCGGCCACCCCAACTACCTCTCGGCACTGGTCGGCGCGGTAGGGCTCGCCCTGCTGACCGGCGGCCTGGTCGAGCAGTCCTACCTGGTGGCAGCGCTCGGGCTCGCCGCGATGATCGCGTTCGGCGTCGTCCAGGTGCGGTCGGCGGACCCGCTGGTGCCGCCTTCGTTGTTCCGCGACCGCACGTTCCTGGTCGCGAACCTGCTGACGTTCCTGGTCTACGCGGCGCTCGGTGGCGTGATGGTGCTGCTGGTCCTGCAGCTCCAGGTGTCGCTCGGCTACTCGCCGACGGCGTCCGGCCTGGCCAGCGTGCCGCTCACGATCATCATGCTGCTGCTGTCCTCGACCTCGGGCAAGATCGCGCAGCGCTACGGCCCGCGCTGGCAGCTGGTTCTCGGCCCGATCGTGATCGGCCTCGGCATGCTGCTGTTGCGTCAGGCTGAACCCGGCGCGACCTATCTGACCGGCGTGCTGCCCGGCGTGATCGTGTTCGCCCTGGGCCTGGCCGCCGTGGTCGCACCGGTCACCGCGACCGTGCTCGCCTCCGCCCCCGACCACCACGCGGGTGTCGCGTCGGGGGTGAACAACGCCGTGGCGCGCACCGGCAGCCTGCTGGCCATGGCCGTGCTGCCCGCGGCGGTCGGCCTGATCGGCGACGACTACACGAACCCCGAGGTCATGACCTCCGGCTGGCAGATGGCCCTCGTGCTGTGCGCGGTCGCGGCGATCGCGGGCGGCCTGCTCGCGGTGGGCGTGGACAACCGGGTGCTGGCCACGGACCACGAGCAGCCGGACAACCCGCATCCCGGCGAGTGCCTGCACTGCGGGGTGGAGGGGCCGCCGACGCACATCCGGTCAGGCGGGCAGCACGCGAGCCAGTGACGAGTTTCGCGGCGGGTGAAGAACAGTGGCGGGCTCGTCTGGGCACGCTGCGGCAGGTCGTGCGCCAGGAACTGGTGTCCAGGCAGCTCGCGGCTCAGCTGCCGGCGACGCCGCTCCGCGTCCTGGACGTGGGTTGTGGCCAGGGCACGCAGCTGCTTCGGCTGGCGCGGGACGGACACCACGTGACGGGTGTGGACTCCTCGCCGACCCTGCTGGACGAACTCTTGCGAGCTCTGGCCGACGAGCCGGACGACGTCCGGGCGCGGGTGCGGACGGTGCAGGACGACGTGCGGAACCTGGCGTCGCTGTTCGACGCCGGCAGCTTCGACGTGGTGCTGTGCCACGGAGTCCTGATGTACTTCGCCGATCCGGACCCGTTGCTCGACGACCTGGCGCGGCTGGTCGCACCAGGCGGTGTGTTGTCTTTGCTCGTGCGCAACGGCGATGCGTTGGCGATGCGACCGGGTCTGCGCGGCGACTGGGACGCCACGCTCGGAGCCTTCGAGAGCTCGTCCTACGACAACCGCATCGGGGTGACGGCTCGTGCCGATCGCATCGACGATCTGGCCGCGTCGCTGGCGGACCGGCGGATGCAGGTGCGCGCCTGGTACGGCGTGCGGGTGTTCACCGACGTCGCGGCCGACGATGCGCCGCTGCCGCACGAACCCGCGCTGACGGCGTTGCTGGAGTGCGAGGAACGTGCCGGCGCGACTGATCCGTATCGCCGGGTGGCCGCGCTGACACACGTGATCGCCTGCCGCGGTTAGCCGTTCGCCAGCACCTCGCGCAACAGTTCCGGATCGACGTTGCCGCCGGACACGATGGCGACACCACCGCCGAGTTTGGACTGCGCCGCCACCGCGACAGCCCCGCTCGGCTCGGCGACGAGCCTGGCGCGCCTGGCGAGGTCGGACATGGCCGCGAAGATCTCGTCCTCCGACACCGTGATCACGTCGTCGACCAGCTTGCTGATGTGCGACCAGGTCAGCTCCGACGGTTCGTCCCGCAGCGCGTCAGCGGCCGTCTGAGCGCGTTGCAAAGGGTCCCAGCGCACCAAGGAGCCCGCCCGCAGCGAGGCCGCGATGTCGGCGGCCAGGGCGGGCTCCGCTCCGATGACACGGGTGCCGGGGCTCAGCGCTTTGACCGCCGTGGCGACGCCGGAGATCAGTCCGCCGCCGGACATCGGGACCACGACCGCCTCGACGCCGGGCAGGTCCTCCAGGATCTCCAGGCCGATGGTGCCCTGGCCGGCGATCACGTCCGGGTGGTCGAACGGCGGGATCAGCGCGGAGCCGCGTTCGGCGACCAGGACCTGCGCCCGTTCCACGCGTTCGGTGATGCCGACGATGAAGACCTCGGCTCCCAGCGCCTTCGTGGCCTCGATCTTGACCGCCGGGGTGTTCGACGGCATCACGATCGCCGCCGGGACACCGTGCAGCCTGGCCGCGAACGCCACGGCCTGGGCGTGGTTGCCGCTGGAGTAGGCGACGACACCGCGTGAGCGATTTTCCAGGCGTGCCAACGCGTTCAGCGCGCCGCGGAGTTTGAACGCGCCGATCGGCTGAAGTGACTCGGGCTTGAGCCAGCCGGAGCCGAACGGCAGCAGCGGCGTGCGCACCACGTGCGGTGCGATCACCGCCGCTGCCTTCCGGACGTCGTCGAGCGAGATCATCCGCCGACCAGTTCGGCGAACAGCTTCGGTTCGATGTTGCCGCCGGACACCACCGCTACGGCCGGGCCGGCGGGCAGGTCGCGGTTCAGGTACGCGGCCACGGGGACCGCACCGCTCGGTTCGGCGACCACTCGCGTGCGCCGGGCGATCTGTCCCACCGCGTCCCGGATTTCGTCCTCCGTCACCGTCACGATGTCGTCGACGTACTCGCGGATGTGGGCCCAGGTCAGTTCGGACGGCTCGGCGCGCAGGCCGTCGGCGATGGTGCGGGCGCGGTCGTGCGCGTCCCAGTGCACGCGCGAACCCGCGGCGAACGAGGCGGCCGAGTCGCCGGCCAGTTCCGGCTCGACGCCGATCACGCGAACGTTGGGGCGCAACGACTTCACGGCCGTGGCGATGCCCGAGATCAGTCCGCCGCCGCTCACCGGGACCAGGACCGTGGCCACCTCGGGGAGGTCGGCGCAGATCTCCAGGCCGATGGTGCCCTGGCCGGCGATCACGTCCGGGTGGTCGAACGGCGGGATCAACGTCGCGCCGCGCTCCTGCACCAGTTCGTAGGCGCGCGACTCGCGTTCGGTGATGCCGACGACGAACACCTCGGCGCCGTGCGCGCGCGTCGCGTCGATCTTCAGCTGGGGCGTGTTCGAAGGCACGACGATCGCCACGGGCATGCCCAGGGTCTTGGCGGCGTAGGCGACCGCTTGCGCGTGGTTACCGCTCGAGTACGCCACGACACCACGGGCGCGGGCCTCGGAAGGTATGCGGGACAACGCGTTCACCGCGCCGCGCTGTTTGAACGCACCGATCGGCTGGAGGTTCTCCGGCTTGATCCAGAAGTCCGAACCGAAGGACAGCAACGGTGTGCGGACGACGTGCGGGGCGATCGCGGTGGCGGCCGCGCGGATGTCTTCGAGAGTCACCAGGCGCATGTGTCGATGATGCACGTCACCGGCGCACAACCGGTGAACTGTGCCCGACGTCCCACAAGTGTCATGTCTGAGAAGGAGAAGATCACCCCCGTCAAGCTCGTCGCGAGTGTGCTCGCCGCCGTCACCGCGGCCGTGCTGAGCCTTCGCCTCAACGTCGTCGGCACCATCATCGGCGCGATCCTCGCAAGTGTGGTGACCACTGTGGGCGCCGTGCTCTATCAGCGGTCGATGGAACGCGAAAAGCGTTGGCAGGTCATCGCGGTCGGCGGCCTGCTCGCCTTCGTGGTCACCGTCCTCACCGTCACGAGCGTCCAACTCGTCACCGGCAAGCCGACATCGGCGGACACCGGGCCGACGTCGAGCACGAGCACCCGCACCGAGACCCACACCGAGACGACGAAGACCGAAACGATGACGGTCACGGTGCCGCCGAGCAGCACGCCGGGCACGTCCAGTCAGTCGCCCACCGAAAGCACGACGCCGACCGGACCGCCGGCTACGTCGACAGAATCCCGACAGCCGACCGACAGCTCGACGCCCTCGTCAACTGTCGACCCCATTCGGTGATCACGTCACTACGTTGAGCGATAGTTAACTGTCAATTGCTACGCAGCGGAGTTGATCTGTCGTGAGCTGTGACACACTTCGTCCACTGTCGGGTTCGAGCGTCATAGATAACGAGCCCGTAACGTCACTCGAACGGGCGAACGTTTAGCCCCGAAAGAGACACGAGGGAGGGCGCGATGAGGCTCGTGGGACGACCACTTGAGCGCAGCGTCCTTGGCGGAGAAGTCATCTGGACTGGAATGGGAGGGGTGGGGCGACCCCTGCCGCCGCCCCACCACCCGTCCCCCTAGAGCCCCCGAGAGAGGTCCCTGCAACCGATCTCTCGGGTTCCCCTGCACCCGAAAGTGAGGGAGACGTCTGATGAACCGCACGAGTGCGGCCCGTGTAACCGGTGCCGTTCTGCTCGCCACCGGAGTCGTGACTGCTCTCAGCGTACCGGCGTTTGGCGCCCCTGCCGCACCAGTCGCCCCAACCGGTTCCGACACGGAGAGCTACCCGGCCGAATTGCTCCAAGCGGTCCAACGTGATTTGGGCCTGAACGCTGAGCAGGCCCGCGTCCGGTTGGCTTCTGACCAGAAGTCGAGCGAAATCGCAGAGCAGGCGAAGTCCTCTCTGGGCGACGCGTTCGGCGGAGCGTGGATCGACCAGGCGAGCGGCAGACTGACCGTCGGGGTGACCAAGTCGGGACTCTCCGTGAGCGGCGCCGACACCCAGGTCGTGAAGAACTCGCTCACCCAGCTCAACGGAACCAAGTCGGTGCTCGACCTCATGAGCGCCCCCGCCGGCATCACCAGCTGGCGCGTCGACGAGAAGTCGAACAGCGTCATCGTCGAGGTCAACAAGAACACCCGGGACGCGGCCGCGGACAAGTGGATCGCGACCGCGAAGTCCATCAGCGGCTCGGTCCAGGTCGCCGAGGTGACCGAGAGCCCGACGCCGCTGTACGACCTGCGCGGCGGTGACGCCATCTACATGGGCGGCGGCCGTTGCTCGCTCGGCTTCTCCGTCAGTGGTGGCTTCGTGACGGCCGGCCACTGCGGCCGCGCCGGCACCGCGGTCCAGGGCTACAACCGCGTCGCGGCGGGTTCGTTCGCCGGCTCGGTCTTCCCGGGCAGCGACATGGCGCACGTCCGCACCAACGCGAACTGGACGCCGCGGCCGTGGGTCAACCGCTACGGCGGCGCCAACGTCATCGTCCGCGGTTCCACCGAGGCCGCTGTCGGCGCGCAGATCTGCCGCTCCGGCTCGACCACCGGCTGGCGCTGCGGCACGGTCCAGGCCAAGAACCAGACCGTGAACTACGCGCAGGGCTCGGTCCGCGGCCTCACCCGCACCAACGCGTGCGCGGAGCCCGGTGACTCCGGTGGCTCGTGGGTGGCGGGCTCGGGCTTCGGCCAGGCCCAGGGCGTGACGTCCGGCGGTTCGGGCAACTGCTCGTCCGGCGGCACCACGTTCTTCCAGCCCGTGAACCCGATCCTGTCGCGCTACGGCCTGACCCTGACGCGCGGCTGAGTCAGCTGAACTGAACAGACCGTTTCGAGAGCCCGTACCAGAAGCCTTCAACGCTGGTACGGGCTTTCTCGTCGCTCGCCGCGCCGAGCGCCACGAACAACGGCGCGAAGTGCTCGGTCCTCGGATGTGCGATGCCGGCGGCGGGCGCCTTCTGCTGGAAGTCGAGCAACGCGTCCACGTCACCGTTGGCCAGCTGCTGGTGTGCCCAGTCGTCGAACTCCTTCGACCACGACGGCGGCTCGTAGTCCGGTCCGGCGGGGAAGTTCACGCAGCTCAGGTTGTGCGTCATGAACCCGCTGCCGACGATCAGCACGTTCTGGTCCCGCAGCGGCGCGAGCTTGCGACCGATCTCGTGCAGCTCGCGCGGGTCGAGCGTGGGCATCGACATCTGCAGCACCGGCACGTCCGCGTCCGGGAACATCTCCTTCAGCGGCACGTAGGCGCCGTGGTCGAGACCGCGCTCCGCGTCCTGCTCCACGTGCCCGCCGAGGAGCTTGCGCACGTCCTGGGCGAGCTCAGGGGCGCCGGGCGCCTCGTACGTGACCTCGTAGTAGCGCTGCGGGAAGCCCCAGAAGTCGTAGACCAGCGGCACGGTCTCGGTCGCGCCGATGGTGGTCGGCGCCTCCTCCCAGTGCGCGGAGACCATGAGCACGGCCTCCGGGCGCGGGAGGGTGGCGGACCAGTCCTTGAGCTCTCTGGTCCACGTCTCGTCGTCAGCCAGCGGGGGTGCTCCGTGGCTCAGGTACAGCACAGGTGCGCTCACGTCTTCGAGAATACGCCTGTTAGTTCAAATTTCAACGATCAAGTTCGAATTTGAACGACTCGGCCGCCTTGCGGGGGTCCTCGGCGTCGGTGATGGCCCGGACGACGACCACGCGGGTGGCTCCGGCCGCCTTCACCTCGTGCAGGTTGGTGAGGTCGATCCCACCGATCGCGAACCACGGGCGCTCGGTCTTCGTGGCGCGGACGAGGTCGAGTCCCGGCGCCGGACGGCCGGGCTTGGTCGGGGTCGGCCAGCACGGTCCGGTGCAGAAGTAGTCCACGCCGGGTTCCACGGCCGCCGCGGACATCTGGCCGACGTCGTGGGTCGAGCGGCCGATGACCACCTCGTCGCCGATGATCCTGCGGGCGAACGGCACGGGCAGGTCGTCCTGGCCGAGGTGCAGCACGTCGGCGTCGACCGCGTGCGCGATGTCCGCGCGGTCGTTGACGGCGAGGAGCCTGCCGTGGCGTTCGGTCGCCTCGGCGAGGATCTCGATCGCCTCGATCTCCTGCTTCGCCTCGAGTGACTTGTCCCGCAACTGGATGATGTCGACGCCACCGGCGAGGGCCGCGTCCGCGAACTCGGCCAGATCGGGCCGGTTCGGCGTGCAGAGGTAGAGCGTGGCGTCGGCGAGTCGTTGCCTGATCAGGTTTCCGTCGAGTCCTGGCACGTACGCACGTTAACCGTTATGTTGATGGCGGTCCGCACGGGAGCCTGGAGAACACCGGGCTGAGAGGGAGCGTGGTTCGCTCCGACCGTCGAACCTGATCCGGGTCATGCCGGCGCAGGGAGCGTGAATGCCTTGAGCAGTGTGGAAGTGGCCGTCCGGGGTGGCGGTGTCATCGGCCTGTCCGTCGCGTTGTTCGCGGCACGGGCCGGGTACTCGGTTTCCGTGTTCGACGACGGTTCGCCGCACGCGGGCTCGCGGGTCGCGGGCGGGATGCTGGCACCGTTGACCGAGGCGTGGCCGGGCGAGGAAGCCGTGGTGGCGCAGGGGGTTGAGGCCCTCGCGAGGTGGCCGGACTTCGCCGCGTCGATCGGCGTTCCGCTGTTCACCGCCGGCACGTTGGCCGTCGGTACGCAACCCGGTGACCTCGCTGACCTGCGGCACGCGGGGGAGTTGCTGACCTCGCGGGAGATCCGTGCGCTGGAACCGTCGCTGGGGCCCGCTGTTCGTGGTGGCGTGTACGCGTCGGGTGACCTCGCCGTCGACAACCGCGTGCTGCTTTCCGCACTGTGGAAGGCATGCGTCGACCTCGGCGTGCGGTCCAATGTGGATGGACGGGTCACGGTGATCGCGGCCGGGGCGTGGAGCGGTCAGTTGCACCCCGCGTTGCGCGACGTGATCCGGCCGGTCAAAGGCGAGATTCTGCGGCTGACGCACCGGACCGGGGCCTTGCCGCCGCCGAAGCACACCATCCGCGCACTGGTTTCCGGCCGTCCGGTGTACCTGGTGCCGCGATCGGACGGACTGGTGGTCGGCGCGACCCAGTACGAGGCGGGGTTCGACACCGACGTGTCCGTGTCGGGCGTGCGGGATCTGTTGCGCGACGCGGAAACCGTGTTGCCGGGCATCGCCGAGTACGCGTTGACCGAGGCCGCCGTCGGGTTCCGCGCGGGCAGTCCCGACAACGTGCCGATCGTGCGCTGGCTCGAACCCGGCGTGATCGCCGCGACCGGACACCACCGCAACGGTCTGCTGCTGGCCCCGCACACCGCTCGTCTCGTGGTCGGGCTGCTTGAAGGAGGAAGTTCGTGAAAGCACAGGTCAACGGCACATCGCGGGACCTCGCCGACGGCACGTCGGTGGCCGCGGTGGTGTCGCTGGTGGGGGCGCCGGACAAGGGCGTGGCCGTGGCGCTCGACGGTGCTGTGGTGCCGAGGGCGTTGTGGGACAAGACGATCGTGCCGGACGGCGGCGTGGTCGAGGTGCTGACCGCGGTCCAGGGAGGCTGACGTGGACGACCCGTTGATCATCGCGGGCCGGGAGTTCCGGTCCAGGCTCATCACCGGCACCGGCGGTGCCGCGAACCTCTCCGTGCTGGAACGGGCCCTCGTGGCGTCCGGCACCGAGCTCACCACCGTGGCGATGCGCCGGGTGGACGCCGCCGGCCAGACCGGCGTGCTGGAGTTGTTGCGGCGCCTTGGAATCGAGGTCCTGCCGAACACCGCAGGCTGCCGCACCTCCGCAGAGGCCGTGCTGACCGCCCAGCTGGCGCGCGAGGCGTTGGAGACGAACTGGGTCAAGCTCGAGGTCGTGCACGACGAGGAGACCCTGCTGCCGGACCCCGTCGAACTGCTCGACGCCGCCGAACGGTTGGTGCAGGACGGATTCGTGGTACTGCCGTACACGAATGACGACCCGGTGCTGGCCCGCAAGCTCGAGGACATCGGCTGCGCCACGGTCATGCCTCTCGGATCGCCTATTGGGACAGGGCTCGGCATCCGCAACCCGCACAACATCGAGCTGATCACCTCGCGCGCAGGCGTCCCGGTGGTGCTCGACGCGGGCATCGGCACGGCGTCCGATGCGGCGCTGGCCATGGAACTCGGCTGCTCAGCGGTGTTGCTGGCGACCGCCGTCACACGAGCGCAGGACCCGGAACGGATGGGCGCCGCCATGCGTTGTGCGGTCGAGGGCGGAAGGCTGGCGCGGTTGGCCGGCCGAATTCCGCAGCGCTTTTGGGCCCAAGCGTCTTCGCCGGGTCTTTGAGTCGCTACCTTGGGTACTCACGTGTTGGGGGATGATTGACCATTACCTGATCCCCGCCGAGGAGGACGACAAGCCGTGACGGCCCCCATTGACGCCGAGGTCGAGGACGCGACCGCGCGTCTGTACCTGGCGATCGGCCGGCTGGCCCGGTTGCTGCGACGCACCGGTTCCCCCGGACTCGGCCCCGGCGCGGTCTCCGCGCTCGCCACGCTGGCCAGGTGCGGCCCCATGCGCCTGGGAGACCTCGCGAACAAGGAGGGCGTGGCGCCCCCGACGTTGTCCCGCATCGTCGCCGCGCTGGTCGAAGCCGGTTACGTGAAGCGCGAACCGGACCCGCAGGACGGCCGCGCCTGGCTCGCCACCCCCACGCCCGAGGGCGAGACGATGGTGTCCGGCGTGCGGTCCGCACGCGTGCGCGAGCTGCAGCGGCGGATCGAGCAGCTCACGCCCGAGCACGTTTCCGCACTGGTGCACGCTCTCGACGCGCTAGAGACCCTGGTCGGCGAAGAGTCGAAGTAGCTGCGCGGCTGGCACCGGTCTGATCGATGCGGGTCAGGCCGGGGTCCACAACATTGGCCCGGTTACCACCACGAGCCGAGGCGCCAGCCGATCTCCCGGAGCGGGCAGGCTCAGCAACTCCTCGACGATGTGCGGCAGCGAGCCTGTTCGCTCCCACACGATGCCGGGCGGCTCGTCTCCGTCGGTGCGCAACGCCATCGCGTCGCCCTCATCGCGCACACGAACGGCGTCGATCCAATCGCCTGGCCACACCCGATAGCCGTCGACCTGTGTCGGCACGCCCGCGACCACGTCTCGGTGCACAAACGTCCAGCCCGCGTCCCTGATGGCGATGAGCCCAGCGAGCGCAGGAAACGCTCGGATCGCCGCCGCGTCGCTCACGAGGTCATCCCGAGCAGAAGCAGAGACGCGTGTTCTGCGGTGTTCGGATTGAGCCGGTAGTGGAACTGGGGACGCTCAGGCGTGTTCGGGTCCGGAAGTTCACGCGTCACGTAGCCGGCTTCATAGAGCTCCTGCAGGCTCCGGCGTACCGCGACGTCTCCGCGGCGGACCTTGTCGCACAGCTTCATCACCGTGAAGGACGTCTCAGGGGCGTCGTACAGGACCTTGAGGACTCGTTGGTAGCGCGGCAGACCGGGCAGCGGTGAGACAGAGCGCGGCCCTTCGCCTCGTTCGTCCGCGAGGAAGGCCTCGACAACGTCTTGAGTGTCCGGCGCCAGTCGAAAGCGGGCCACGGCGGACTTCTCGTCCTCGGACCAAGCTTTCGCTACGACGCCGACGCGTTCGAGCGCCTTCAACGCGTACCAGATGGAAGCATCTGTGCGTTTCGGTCCGCCGCCCGCCACCTGCGCGGCGGTCAACCAGTCCGATGCGCCGCCGAGAAGCTGATCGAGAATGTGCCGCTTGAGCGCCAGCCCTTCCGGAGGCAGTCCGTGCAGCGCGTGAAGGATGCGTTCGTTGGCTGGAAGCAGTTGTCCGAGGTCGCCCATGGTCCCTCCTGGATCAGTTCTCCTCTCGGTGGTCTCGACATCACATGCCGTGAGGTGAACGGGAAAGGCGTCCACAGAGTGTCCACACCTGCGATGACCGTGCCTGGTACTCGACTGCGAGCCGCACGCGAGGACGCCGGGCTCTCACTCACCCAGATGGCGAGAACCATCAGGTTCTCCAAATCGTTGCTCGGTATGGTCGAGACCGGCAAGCGCGCGGCTTCGGCGGAGCTGGTCGAGGCGTACGAACGAGTCCTAGGGGTCGACATGTGGCGCAAGGACATCACACACTCGAACCTGCTCATCCTCACGAAAGCAAGCCGGGCCGCTCTGCTGGCAGGGGTCGAGCAAGGTGATCCCGGACCGCTGCGGAACACGCCGACAGCACATCGAACGGACGTGAGTCTGGGTAACGCCGTCTCCGAGAAGGCGGCAGAGTGGTTCCGGAAATGGGCGGTCGAGGGCGACACGGCGACTTTGCGAACGAACTCGCTGAGCGTTATCGCCAAGCTTCCTGGCCAGGAGAACGCCGATCTGGTGATTCAGGTGCTGGAGAACGATCCGAAGGTGCGTCGGCTGATCGTGGCGAGCGAGATTTCCCGGCTCACCCAACTCGATTGGAAGGTCGCGCTCAGGAGCGCGGACGGCCCGACCGCGATTCCGGACCCACGAAAGCTTGCGCTGAAGCTGGCCAAGGGCGCGATCAACCCCAAGGGCACGGAATCGCGGTGGGCCTGCACCTACCTGCTCACCCGGATGGTTCCTGTTCTCGGCCCTAGGCAGGTTGAGTTGGTAGTGAGCCTTTTCCAACTTATTCGTGCTGGTCCGAGGTGTTCCCTCACCAGCAGATGGCGAGTTGGTAGTAGAAAACTGCCGACGCAAGCGTTTGCTGATCACGTCAGCTACTACCAACTTCCCTCACGCCACCATGAGAGCGCGACCAGCCCGACACTCCCGTTCCGACGGCATGACCAGCTGAAACAGAATGGAATAGGCTCAGTAGGAAAGTGCTTGTGAAATCGTTTGCAGATCACCTCAAATGCCACCAACTGCGCCAGTGAGATCAATACAAGGTAGGGCGTACGAAATCACCTCTCTGGTGGTTGAGAAACGACAGAATCGGCCGAAGCAGACTCTTCCTCCTCGGTTTCGCGATCCTCTGTGTGCTCAGTTCTGCCGTCGCTGGTTGGCCGAGTTGGTCGGCCGCGTTGATGGTCGCGCTCCTCTCGGTCGTGTCGTTGGTCGGTGACTACTTGTTCTGGCGTGCTGACTTGCGGCGGACTGAGAAGTCGAAGGACGCTTAAGCCTGTGGAAAGGGGTTCGCCGAATGGTTTGGCCAGCCCTGATGTCAGTCGGCGAAGAGTCGAAGTAGCGCCTGGTTGAAGGCGTCGAACTCCGCGACCAGCACCTCGCGGGTCTGCGCCAGCACGTCGGCGGCCATCGTGCCGGTGAACTCCTCGACGTTCACCAGCCGTGTGCCGCTTTCCACCTCACTGAGCTCCCAGCGGTGGCGACCGAAGAAGGTCCCCTGCTCGCCACCCTGGGATGCCAGCAAATAAGGATCCATCGACGTGATCTCGCCGTCGAAGTCGCGCTCGAACGGCGTGCCCTTGGCCGCCTTCACCTTGGTGTGCATGCCATCTACCTGTGTGTATTCCATCACGGGGTTCCACTGCGCGTAACCCGCGAAGTCCACCAGCACTCGCCACACGTCGTCGATCGGCGCGGGGACGACCAGCTCTGTCCTGACCTCATTTTCCTGCATGGTTGTTCAGCATAATGACAGCGGCTAGTCTTTTTCCATCGTTGGGATCAAGGGACAGGTGCAGCAGCGCGGCGTCGAGCGACGCCGCGAGATCGTTGATGCCGCAATAGAACTGTTCGGTGTCAACGGATACGCGGGCACGGGCGTCGCGGCCATCGCGAAGAAGGCGGGCGTCACGCCGTCCGCGGTGATCCACCACTTCGGGTCCAAGGAGAACCTGCTCAAAGCGGTTCTGGACGAGTTCGACGCACGGGCGGCAGCGCGCGTGTCGTCGAAGGACCTCGTCACGGCGTTGCTGGAGGACGCCGAATACACCATGGCGCACAAGGGTTTGGCGACGTTGCACACGGTGTTGCAAGCCGAGCACCTGGCGCGCGACGATGAGATCACGCGGCGCTTCCGCGAACGCAACCGGATGCTCCGCGGCCACTTCGCCGCACAGTGGGGCGAAGCGGCCGCGGTGGAGCTGATCGCGTTCCTGGAAGGCGCGTTGACGGTCTGGCTGCTCGATCCGGAGCAGACCGACCTGAAGGCGATGTACGCCCGTTACCTGTCGAGCCTCCAGAACGGTGAGACCGGGCCGACGCCACCGCCCAGGGGATAGGCGGCCGCGACGGACTTCACGATGAAGTCCTTGCCGAACCGCACCGCCTCCGGCACCGACGCACCGCGGGCCAGCGCCGAACTGATCGACGACGCGAGCGTGTCGCCACTGCCGTGCGTGTTCTTGGTGTCGTAGCGCGGGCCGGGCAGCTCGATGAACTCGCGGCCGTCGTACAGCAGGTCGAGGCACTCCGGGTCGTCCCACATGTGGCCGCCCTTCACGAGCACCCACTCCGGGCCCATGGCGTGCAACGCTTCCGCCGCGACCCGTTGGTCGGCGCGGTCCTTCACCGCGATTCCGGTGATCAGCCGCACCTCGTCGAGGTTCGGCGTCACCAGCGTCGCGCGCGGGAACAGCAGGCCGCGCAACGCGTCGAGGGCGTTGTCGGCGAGCAGTTGGTCGCCGTGCATGGACGCCGAAACGGGGTCGACGACGAACGGGGTCCTGCCGGAACGCCCGATCCCGACCCGGTCGAGCGCGGGCGTGATCGCCTCGATGATCACCGCCGACGCCAGCATGCCGGTCTTGGCGGCCTGCAGCCCGATGTCCTCGGCGACCGAGATGATCTGCGCCGCGACGACGTCCGCCGGGATCTCGGAAACGCCCGTGACGCCCAAGGAGTTCTGGACCGTCACGGCCGTCAGCGCGACGCAGCCGTGCACTCCGCACGCGAACAACGTGCGGAGGTCGGCCTGGATGCCCGCACCACCGCCGGAATCGCTTCCGGCGATGGTGAGGACCCTGGGTGGTGTCACTGTCACGAAGTCTCCACGACCGGCAGGTAGACCTTGTTGCCCGTGTCCGCGAACTCGCCGGACTTCTCCGCCATGCCCGCCTCGATCGCCTCCACTGTGGACAGTCCGCGTTCCTCGGCGTAGCGCCGCACGTCCTGCGTGATCTTCATGGAGCAGAACTTCGGCCCGCACATCGAGCAGAAGTGCGCCGTCTTCGCCGGTTCCGCGGGGAGCGTCTCGTCGTGGAACGAACGCGCGGTGTCCGGGTCGAGCGACAGGTTGAACTGGTCCTCCCAGCGGAACTCGAAGCGCGCCTTGGACAGCGCGTCGTCCCAGTCCTGGACGCCGGGGTGGCCCTTGGCCAGGTCGGCGGAGTGCGCCGCGATCTTGTAGGTGATCACGCCGGTCTTCACGTCGTCCCGGTTCGGCAGGCCGAGGTGCTCCTTCGGCGTGACGTAGCAGAGCATCGCGGTGCCCAGCCAGCCGATCTGCGCCGCACCGATCGCGGACGTGATGTGGTCGTACGCCGGCGCGATGTCCGTGGCCAGCGGCCCGAGGGTGTAGAACGGCGCCTCACCGCACCACTCCTCCTCCAGCCGCACGTTCTCGGCGATCTTGTGCATCGGCACGTGGCCGGGGCCCTCGATCATCACCTGGACGTCCTTGGCGCGCGCGATGTGCGTGAGCTCGCCGAGCGTGCGAAGTTCGGCGAACTGCGCCTCGTCGTTGGCGTCCGCGATGGAACCCGGCCGCAGCCCGTCACCCAGCGAGAACGTCACGTCGTAGGTGCGCAGGATGTCGCAGAGCTCCTCGAAGTGCGTGTAGAGGAAGCTCTCCTGGTGGTGCGCGAGGCACCACGCGGCCATGATCGAACCACCGCGCGAGACGATGCCGGTGACGCGCTTGGCCGTCAGCGGCACGTACCGCAGCAGCACGCCCGCGTGCACGGTCATGTAGTCGACGCCCTGCTCGCACTGCTCGATCACGGTGTCGCGGTAGACCTCCCACGACAGCGCGGCCGGATCGCCGTTGACCTTCTCCAGCGCCTGGTAGATCGGCACGGTGCCGATGGGCACGGGCGAGTTGCGCAGGATCCACTCGCGCGTCTCGTGAATCCGCTTGCCGGTGGACAGGTCCATGATCGTGTCGGCACCCCAGCGGGACGCCCACACCATCTTCTCGACCTCGTCCTCGATCGACGACGACACGGCGGAGTTGCCGATGTTGGCGTTGATCTTGACGAGGAACTTCTTGCCGATGATCATCGGCTCGGCCTCGGGGTGCTTGCGGTTCAACGGAATGACCGCACGCCCGATGGCGACCTCGTTGCGCACGAACTCCGCGTCGAGGTTCTCGCGCACCGCGATGTAGCGCATCTCCGGGGTGATGATCCCGGCCTTCGCGTACGCGAGCTGACTGACAGCTCCGTTGATCGGTTCCCGTGCGGCGATCCACCCCGACCTGAGGTCGGGAAGTCCACTGTGGACGTCGATGGTCGCGTTGTCGTCGGTATACGGACCGGAAGTGTCGTACAGATCGACATGTTCGCCGTTGGTCAGTTCCACCCTGCGGAAAGGCACCCGAACAGAATCGGACACCTCGCGGTACACCTTGCGGGAGCCCGAGATCGGGCCGGTGGTCACACTGGGCTTGACCGAACGGTCGTCAAGTGCCGTCACGACATTCCTCCCTACGCCGGCATTACCCGGTCAGGTTCAGGCGGTCGGTGACACCGGCGTAGCAGCCAGTCACCCTCTCAGCCCGCTCAGGCGCGAGCTCCCGCGTTGTGTTGAGTTGTCGAGACCTGACCATAGTCAGCGCGCGCCGTAGCTGCCAAGCGCTCGCTTTGGCCCTAACCTTCTCTCTCGTGGCGGATCATCAGCCGTTCCCGCCCGGCGCGCGTCGCGGTCAACGTCCCGCCGTGGTCTCGGCATGCCCTTCCTGCGGTGAACTCGCAGGTCGCGGCTACCCCGACTGCGGTTTCTGCGCGGAACTGCTCGACCAGTTCTGGCTCGCGGACTGGGAAGCCCTGCGGACGTCGTCCCAGCTGGCGGACCGGGAACTGGCCGAACTGGTGACCTCCTCCGACGTGGGGCAGTACCCGTGGACGTGCGTCGACTGGGCGATGACCCTGCTGGCGTGCTCCCGCTGCGGTGCCGAGCTCGGCACCGGACCGGTCGAGTGCGTGCGCTGCGCGGTCACCGAGGAGCGCCGGTGGAACTGGGACCACTCGGCGCACCCGTACACGATGAGCGCGAACGAGCACCTTTTACGAGTCGCCCGCGCGGCCCTGCGCGCACCCCACCGGCGGCGGCCGGCGGTGGTGCGGGCCTGGCAGCTGGTGCTGCCGTTCCTGATCGCCGGTGAGGTGATCGAGTTCGGTCGTCTCGACCGCGTTCGCGCGCACGTGCTGGCCGGCGGGTACGCGTCCATGGCCGCGTGCCACACCCTCGACGAGCTGGCCGGGTTGCCCGAGCTGTTCTGGCGCCGGGGCAACCCGATCTCAACGCGGGTCGAGTACCAGCCGGATTCCGAGCGCCAGCAGCACGCCGCCCGACAGCTTCTCGAGCGCGGGACGAACGCGCGGACGGCGCAGCCAGCCGCGGATGGTGTGCAGGATCGACACGATGATCAGGTACCAGACGGTGTCGATCAGCACCCAGCCGACGGCGAGGAAGAGGAGAACCCCCTGGCCGGCCTCCCCAGCAGGCACGAACTGCGGTAGGAACGAGATCGCGAACACGCCGAGCTTCGGGTTGGCCAGGTTCACGACCAGCCCGCTGCGGAACGCGTGGCTGGCCGGCGGGGGCTCGTCGGTGGGCAGGCTCTTGCTGATCAGGGCCTTGACGCCCAGGTAGATCAGGAAGACCGCGCCGATGATCCGCAGCGCGTGGTAGGCGATCTCGGACGCCGTGAGCAGCACCGACAGGCCCAGAGCAGCGGCGATGGCCCAGCACGCGACGCCGACCTCCATGCCGAACACCGTCGCCAGCGCGGCCTTTCGCCCGTGCACCGACTGTCGCAGGACCATGGCCGTGCCAGGTCCGGGCGACAGTGCGATGAGGAACGAGGCCGCCACGAAGGCGACGATGTTTTCGATTGGCATGCCTCGATGGTCGCCGATCGGAGCAACTTGTTTCTTGACCTGGAGCGCGCTCCAGGATGTTCGCTGTTGCTCATGACGGATCTGGGCAAGATGGGTTTCGGCACGTGGGCCATGGGTGGCCCGTTCTTCAGCGGTGGTCAGCCGGTCGGGTGGGGGCCGGCCGACGACGGGCAGTCGCTGAAGGCGTTGCGGCGAGCGTTCGAGCTGGGCGTGACGCTGTTCGACACCGCGGACGTGTACGGCTGCGGGCACGCGGAGACGCTGGTCGGGCAAGCGTTTGCGGATGTACGTGACCAGGTGCGGATCGCCACGAAGTGGGGATGCACGTTCGACGCCGGGTCACGGGAGATGACGGGGAACGACGGGTCCGTCGCGTACCTGCGCCGTGCGGTCGAGGGGTCCTTGCGGCGCTTGGGGACGGACTGGATCGACCTGTACCAGCTGCACATCGGCGACCTGCCGCTGGAGGAGGCCGCGCTGCTGCGGGACGAGTGCGAGGCGCTGGTCGCCGCGGGCAAGATCCGCGCGTACGGGTGGAGCACCGACGACGTCGAACGGGCGCGGTTCTTCGCGGCCGGCGAGCACGGGATCGCCGCTCAGGCGGACATCAACCTGCTGTTCGACAACCCCGAGATGTACGCGGGGGAGTACTCGGTGCTGTGCCGGCGTCCGCTCGCGATGGGGCTGCTGGCGCGGGAGACGTTCACCGAGCTGCCCGCCGACGACGTGCGCGTCACGAACCCGTCGTGGCTGCGGTTCTTCGTCGACGGGAAGCCGTCGCCGGAGTACTTCCAGGCGCGGGAGGCCGTGCGGGACGTGCTGACGTCCGGTGGCAGGACCCTGGTGCAGGGCGCGCTGGCGTGGTTCTGGGCGCGTTCTCCCCGGTTGATCCCGATTCCGGGCATCCGGACGGTGGAGCAGGCCGAGGAGAACGCGGGTGCGCTGGCGTTCGGGCCGCTGACGGCCGACGAACTGGCGCAGGTGGAGTCGGTGCTCCGCCAGTCCTAGTCAGTCCTCGTCCGGCGTCAGTCGTCGTCTTCGTCGGCGAAGTTCGCGGGGTCTGCCGGGTCCCAGGACAGGTCCGGCACACCCCACTCGTTGTCGCGCAGCATCCGCTTCGACTCCTTCTTGTACCGGCCGACGAGCCGGTCGAGGTACAGGTAGCCGTTGAGGTGGTCGGTCTCGTGCTGCAGGCAACGGGCGAAGAAGCCGGTGCCCTCGACCTCGAACGGCTGCCCGTCCACGTCCTGCCCGGTCACCTTCGCCCATTGGGCGCGTCCGGTCGGGTACGCCTCGCCGGGCACGGACAGGCAGCCCTCGAAGTCGTCGTCCGGGTCCGGCATGGTCTCCGGGATCTCGGAGGTCTCGAGCACCGGGTTCACGATCACCCCGCGGTGCTGCACACCGTCGTCGTCCGGGCAGTCGTACACGAAGACCCTCAGGTCGAAACCGATCTGGTTGGCCGCGAGCCCGACTCCGCGAGCGGCCGCCATCGTCTCGAACATGTCGTCGACGAGCGTCTTCAGCTCGGTGTCGAACTTGGTGATCTCACGCGTCGAGTTGTGAAGCACGGGGTCACCAGCGATGCGGATGCGATGCACGGCCATGGTCAGACCTTAAGCGGTCCAAAACTGTCGGTGTCGCGCGGTAGGTTGGAACGATCACGTGATTGAATTGCCCGCACCTGAGATGGTGTGGCGACCGTGGGGAGCCAGATGGATCACGCCGAGGCGCTTACCTCCGCTGACGGGCTGACCAGCCGCGAACGCACGATGCTGGCGTTCGAGAAGCAGTGGTGGAAGTACTCGGGATCCAAGGAACAGGCCATCAGGGAACTGTTCGACATGTCGGCCACTCGCTACTACCAGCTGCTCAACGCGCTAGTTGAGAAGGAAGCCGCTCTGGCTGCCGATCCGATGCTGGTCAAGCGGTTGCGCGGGGTGCGGACAGGCCGCCAGAGGGTTCGCGCACGCGCCAGGAGCACCGAGGACTGATGACCTCCCCCGAGTCCGCCAGCCCGTCCCGTCCGGCCAAGGCCGCCGGGTTCGCCCTGCTCGGCGTCGCCGCCGTGGCCCTGATCATCGGTGTGGTCAGCCTGTTCGGTGGTGGGTCCGACACACCTTCCGCCGACGGCAGTTCCACCGCGCCGCCACCACCTCAGACGACCACCGGGTCGCCGACCGTGCCGACGGACACGTCCGTGCCGCCGGCGGCCACCACCACGACGGCTCCGCCGGTTTCTTCCGCTGAACAGCCGCCTCCGCCGCCGGTGACCCAGCCGGGTGCGGTGAAGGTTCCGGTCCGGGTCTACAACAACTCGACGATCACCGGGCTGGCGTCGAAGGCCGCGGATGAGGTGCGGGCCAACGGGTGGACCGTCGCCGACACCGGCAACTACGCGCAGGGGACCATCCCCACCACGACCGTGTACTACCGGCCGGGGACCGATGAAGAGGCTTCCGCCAAGGAACTCGCCAGGGTGCTGCGGGCTCGGGTCGAGCCTCGGTTCACCGGGATCGAGCAGTCGCCGGCGGGCGTCATCCTGATCGTCACCAACGACTTCCAGGGCGCGTCCAAGAACAAGTAGAGGTTGATGAGGGGAGCTTTCATCAACCTGAGGTTTGGGAAAGCTCCCCTCATCAACGTCAGCGGTTCGCCGCGTAGGCCGCCAGCGCTGCCAGCTGTGCCGGGTCGAGCGAGGGGCGCACGACCTGCCTCGCCTTGGCCAGGTGGGCCTGCGTCACCTCGGCCGCGTCCAGCGACTCGCGCATGGCGGTCAGCGCCGCTTCGCGCACCAGGGCCGCGCAGTCCGCCGCCGAGTACATGTCCAGCTCGGCGGCCAGTGCGGCCAGGTCCACGTCGCCCGCGAGCGGAGTGTTGCGGGAAGAGGCCTTGAGGATTTCCGTGCGAGCCTCGGCGTCCGGCGGCGGCACGTTGACCAGCCGCTCCAACCGGCCCGGCCGCAGCAGTGCCGGGTCGATCAGCTCCGGGCGGTTGGTCGCGGCGATCACCACGACGTCCCGCAGTGGCTCGACGCCGTCGAGCTCGGTCAGCAGGGCCGCCACGACGCGGTCCGCGACACCGGAGTCCGACGACTGGCCTCGCCGTGGAGCCAGGGCGTCCACCTCGTCCAGGAACACCAGGGCCGGCGCGGCGTCGGCGGCCCGGCGGAACAGTTCACGCACAGCACGTTCGGACTCGCCCACGAACTTGTCCATCAGCTCGGCGCCCTTGACGGTGAAGACGTTCAACTGGCCGGAACCGGCGAGCGCGCGCACCAGGAACGTCTTGCCACACCCCGGCGGCCCGTACAGCAACACGCCACGCGGCGGCGCCACGCCCAGGCGGGCAAAGGAGTCCGGGTAGCGCAGCGGCCAGAGGGCGGCCTCGGTCAGGGCCTGCTTGACCTCCACCATGTCGCCGACGTCGTCCAGCGTCAGGCCACCGGTCTGGATGGTGTCCGAGGCGGACATGGAGATCGGGCGGACGGTGCCGAGCGCGCCGAGCAGATCCTCTTGTCCCACACGAGGTTCCGCCACGTCGCGTTGCCGCAGCGCCGCCCGCACCGCAGCCTCCCGGCGCAGAGCGCACAGGTCGGCCGCCACGAAACCGGGCGTCCGCTCGGCCACGGCGCCCAAGTCCACTTCGGACTCGAGCGGGACGTCGCGCAGCAGGACCCGCAGCAGTTCGGTGCGCGTGGCCCCGTCCGGGAGAGGCAGGGTCAGCTCGCGGTCCACCAGATCGGGCGCGCGCAGGCGGGCGTCGACAGACTCCGCGCGGGCGGACGTGACCACCAGTGCCAGGTTCGGGCGGGACACGGCGGTGCGCAGGATGTCGAGCACCACCGTCGCGACCGGGGGAGGTGTCGAGGGGAGCAGCGCGTCGATGTCGGTGAGCAGCAGGACGGTCGGCTGTTCCGGGACCCCGGCGATCGCGTCACCCAGCTGCTTGGCCATCGCGCCCGGCTCCAGCACCCCGATGCTCGGGGCGGCCAGTTCCACGACCGACGCGCCCACCGAATGAGCCACCGCGCGCACCAGCGTCGCCTTGCCGACGCCTTCCGGCCCGCTGACCATGGCCGCGAGCCGTGCGGACGCGCCCAGCTTGGTGAGGAGTTCTGGTTGGCGGAACATCAGTTCCAGCCATTCGGTCAGGCGCCGGGCCTGGTCCTTCTGACCCACCAGGTCGGTGAGGGGAACGGCGTCGTGCTTCTCCTGCACCACGACCGGGGTCACCTCGGCCGCCGGAGCAGAAGCCGAACGCCAGCCCACGACGCTGGACGGCTGCACGGCCACCGGCCCCGCCGGGTCGGTCGAGGTGATGGTGATGAGCTCGTTGGTCCACGTCATGCCGATGGCGTTGGACAACTTGCGGCGCGTCTCGGAGACGTTGGCGCCGGGCGGCGGCGCGAGGTCCTGCGGAAGGAGGCTCACGTTGTCGCCGACGGTGAGCACCTTGCCGGTCAACGCCAAGCGGACGTGATCGGGCGTGAGCGCGGTGCTGGCCAGCCGGGAGCCGGCAACGGTGATCGACCGCGCGCCCGCCACCTGCACGGGTGCCACGACGATCTCGGAACCCTCGACCACGCCGAGGTTGGTGAGCGTGACGTCGTCCACTAGCACCACACCAGGGGGTTGTTCGCCGGAGGCGGCCAGGGCGGCGCTCACGCGGGCACCGGTCAGCTTCACGGCGTCCCAGGCGCGCAGGCCCAGGGCGTCGAGCACCTCGGGGTGGAGGCGGACGACGCCGCGGCGGGTGTCCAGTGCGGACGGGGACAGACGAGCCGTCAGCGTGATCACGCCGACGACTCTAGTGCGGACGGGCCCTGAAAGACCTCGGGCCGGACACGATGAACGTGTCCGGCCCGAGGGCAGAGCGTGCGATCACGGCTTGTGGTGTCGGCGAAGCCCCAACTGGCGCCAGGACCGACGGCGGTTGCCGGCCGTCGGTGCCGCACCCTCCGCCGCAGCAGCGGTGGAAGCGTCACGCCGTGGACGACGCACCGCGCGCATCGCGGCACCGGCCACACGGCCGTGCAGCGGCTGGCGCAGGCCGAGCCGACGGGCTGCCACGCCGTGCGCGCGCTTGATCGCGCGGCGTTCGACGCCCGTGACGGTCCAGGCCTCCGGGTGCTTGGACAGCCACATGTACCGGCGCACCGAGTACGGCAGGTGCCCGAGGTACACGACCATCGCGATGATCAGCGCCACCAACGGGTACGTGATGACCGCGGCGGCCAGCAGTCCGATGAGGACCAGCAGGGGTGCGACCGCGCGCGGCGGCACCTTCACGGTCTTCACGGACAGGGTCGGGATGCGCGACACCAGCAGGATCGCGACGACGACCGTCCACACACCGACGACGATCGGGTCGTTCCACCAGCCCTTGGTGCGCACCTGCTCCTCGATGATCAGAGGCAGCAGCAGCAACAGGCCGCCGGCCGGAGCGGGCACGCCGACGAAGAACTCCTTCGCGAACGGCGGCTGTTCCTTCTCCAGCAACGTGTTGAAGCGGGCCAGGCGGACCACCATGCAGACCGCGAAGATCAGCGCGATGACCCAGCCGGCCCTGCTGCCCTCGAACTTCCAGAGGTAGATCGCGAGGGCGGGCGCGACACCGAACGAGATGGCGTCGGCCAGCGAGTCGAGCTCGGCGCCCATCTTGGACGTCGCGTCCAGCAGGCGGGCGATGCGGCCGTCGAGGCCGTCGAACACGGCCGCTGCCGCGATCGACGCGATGGCCGCGCCCCACATGCCGACGTTCGCGAAGTGCACGGCGGACAGGCCCGAGCACATGGCGAGGACCGTGATCGCGTTCGGCAGGAGGCGAACGCCGGGCCCGCTGGGCGCCATCAGGCCTCCGGGAGCTCAGCGAGGACGGTCTCCCCGCCGATGGTGCGCTGGCCGGCCTCGACCAGGACGCGGCTGCC
Organism: Lentzea alba; assembly: GCF_011067745.1. Lineage (GTDB taxonomy): Bacteria > Actinomycetota > Actinomycetes > Mycobacteriales > Pseudonocardiaceae > Lentzea > Lentzea alba. The sequence continues at coordinate 496,861 of NZ_JAAMPJ010000002.1, read as the reverse complement.
GCGCGGCACGTAGAGGTCCACGCGCGAGCCGAAGCGGATCAGGCCGTAGGTCTGGCCCGCGGTGACCTTCTCGCCCTCGGCGACCTCGCACACGATGCGGCGCGCGACCAGGCCGGCGATCTGCACGACGACGAGGTCGTGGCCGTTGACGGTGCGCAGCCACACGGTGTTGCGCTCGTTCTCCTCGGACGCCTTGTCGAGGTCGGCCGAGAGGAACTTGCCGGGGTGGTACGAGACCTGGACGACCTCGCCGTCCGCGGGCACGCGCTGCACGTGCACGTCGAAGACCGAGAGGAACACGCTGACGCGCGTCATCGGCTGCGAGCCCAGGCCGAGCTCGGCCGGCGGGACGGCGTCGACGACGTGCGAGACCGTGCCGTCGGCCGGAGCCACCGCGAGGTTCGGGCGGGTCGGCGTCACGCGCTTCGGCTCGCGGAAGAACCACGCCACCCACGCCGTGACCAGCGCGAGGACGACGCCCAGGCGCTTGAAGCGCAGCCGGACGAGGAGGGTCGCGATCGCTGCGCCGGCGACGAACGGGCGTCCAGCCGGGTGCATCGGCGGCACCATGCCGCGGGCGAGTTCGAGGAAGTGAGAGACGGGCTTCTCGCTGCTCATCGTGTCTGTGGGTTCCGTAGCTTCCGTGGATGTCGGGCGGCATCACGCTACGCCAACACGCCAAACCGCCCATCGGGACTGCCGGAAAAAGCAAGTGGCCGGTCGGCTCGTGCATCCCCCGACGAATGCACGTGCCGACCGGCACCTGCAACCAGTGTAATCCCCGTCACATGGCGTGAACAACGTCGCTGGGTGAGCGTTCCGTCACAGTCCGTCCACGCCGATCGCCTGCAACCGGAGTCGCACTTCAGCGACCCGATTAGCGTCACGAACAGCGGGTGCCACGAGATCATCCGGGTAGATCGCAGCTCCGTCGGGCAGACGCAGCACGAACATCCCGCCCCAGTTGAGTTCCAGCGTGGCACGGTTAGCGGAAACCAGCTGGTCGGCGACCGCGCAGGCGAGGAGTTCCGTCACGGTTTCGACGGCTGCCTCGTGCACCTGTTCGGCGGTCAGCGAGGCGTCCACGGGCCTGCCGGTGAGCTTGTGCAGCTCGGCCCTGGCCAACGCCGCCAGCACGTCGGCCAGCGTCTCGCCGACCTTGCTCACCCGGCCCGCGTGCCGCAGCGCGTCGGCGTAGCGGCGCACCTGGGCGGGGCCGCTCACCCGCACGAGCTCCTCCCACGTCGCCGGCGGACCCTCCACGCCGACCAGCTGCGAGGTCGCCTCCGGTGGGATGCCCGAGAGCAACGTCCAGCCCGGCCGGTCGTCGATCGGCATGTCTCCGCTGCTCAGCAGGGCCATCGTGGCCACTCGCTCGCGGATCGGCGGGTGGCTGTCGAACACCGACTTCGGCTCCAGCTCGGCCATCCTGCGCTCCAGCTCGCGCAGGTCGTGCACGCGGCGCGGGTGGTCGAGGTAGGAGCGGAAGCCTTCGAGCAACGGCGGTGTGCGTCCCGCGATGAGCGCGAGCGACACATAAGACGTGCGGTAGTCGTTCCACGCCTCGCCCACCGGACCACTGCGCAGCAACGCCCTGCGCGCCGCGTCCCTGCCCGCCGCGGCGACCGCCACCTCGTCGGCGAACCGCTCGTGGTCACGGCTCTCCGACGCGGCGACCAGCGCGTAGAGGTGCGCCCACGCGCTGAGCAGCCCGAACACGCGGTCCCCGTGCAGGGACAGTTGCAGCGCGAGCTTGGCCCGGAAGGTCATCGCCGACAGCTGGGTGTGGCCGCCGCCGTAGTGGCCGAACTCGTGCGCGAGCACCGACCTCAGCTCGCCGACGCTCAACCCTGCCACCAGCGGCAGGCCCAGTTCGAGGTAGCGCACGCCACGGCGTTCCCACACGGCCGCGTTCGCGCCGTCGACGAGCCGGATGTCGTCGGGACCGCGCGTGCCGGCGAGCCGCGCCAGTTCGTCCACGTGCCGCCACAGCTCGGGATGGGCCTCGCGGGCCATCCGGAACCCGCTCGGCTCCGGCCGCGCGAAGAACGCCCGCAGCGTCGCCCAGAGCGCGGGTCCGCCCAGCCCCACCGCGACGACCAGCATCCAGACGCCACCCTCGGGATCGCCGATCGAGAACCGCCAGATCGCGATCGCCGTCAGTCCGCCCGCGAGCGCCACCGCGAGCACGAAGAAGCCCGCGAGCATCACCAGCGCCAGTGCCGCTCTCATTCCCCCAGGCCTTTCGTCTACTGCAGGTGTCTGATGGTGACTTCGTCTCCCGCCGCCAGCTCGGTGACGTCTTCTGGCACCTCGATCAGGCAGTTCGACAGCGCGAGCGCCGACAGCAGGTGCGACCCCGGGCCACCGACCGGCGTCACGACCTGGCCGGACGACGGGTCGTACAGGCCACGCCGGAACTGGGTCTTTCCTGCTGGAGACGTCAGCGGAGACGACACGGTTGCCCGCGCGGTCGGGCGTTCGGCCTGCGCGTGCCCCATCGACGCGAGCAGCGCGGGTCGCACGAACACCTCGAACGACACCTGCGCGCTCACCGGGTTGCCCGGCAGCGTCAGCACCGGCAGGCCCTCGTAGGTGCCCGCGCCCTGCGGCCCGCCCGGCTGCATCGCGACCTTGGTGAACCGCACGTCGTGGCTGGCCAGCGCGTCCTTGACCACCTCGTACGCACCCGCGCTGACCCCGCCGGACGTCACGATCACGTCCACCGAGCCGAGATATGGCGCCAGCGCGCGGTGGAACTCCTCCACGTCGTCCGGCACGAACCGCAGCCGCACCGCGATGCCTCCCGCGTCCCGCACGGCGGAGGCGAGCATCATGCCGTTCGACTCGTAGATCTGACCCGGCTGCAGCGGCTGACCGGGTTCGACCAGCTCGGAACCCGTGGACAGGACCAGCACCCGCGGCCGGCGGCGCACCGGGAGCTCGGGGTGGCCGAGCGCGGACGCGAGGCCGAGCGTGGACGGGCGCAGCACCGTGCCCGCGACCAGCACCGCGTCGCCCTTCTCCACGTCGTCGCCCGCGGTCCGGATGTTCGCCCCCGCCGCGACGGCCCGGTTGATCGTCACCGTCTCCGTGCCACCGTCGGTCCACTCGACCTGGACCACCGCGTCCGCACCGGGCGGCACCGGGGCGCCGGTCATGATCCGGTGCACCGTGCCGGGTTCGAGCGCGTTCAGCTCGACGCGCCCGGCGGGGATGTCGTCGGCGACCGGCAGCCGGACCGGGAGGTCCCCGGCGAGATCGGCCGCGCGCACGGCGTACCCGTCCATCGCGGAGTTGTCGAACGGCGGCAGTGAGACGGGCGCGATGACGTCGGCGGCGAGCACCAGCCCGAGGCACTCGTCGAGCGGGAGCTGCAGCACGGGCATGAGCCCGACGAGCTCCGCGACGCGCTGGCGGTGTTCGGCGACAGTGGTGGGGGACACGACTGCATACTGCCAACGTCGAGGTGGTCGTGACGATCGCTTGACCCAGTTCATCCTCGGAGGTGTTGTTCGTGCAGGTCCGGACCAGGCACACACCGACGTTCGGCGTGGCGAGACTCGTCCTCGCACCCGGCGAGCTGGTCCTGGTCGACCCGCTGACCGTCGCGGCCACGAGCTACGGGCTCACGGTCGAGGTGAAGGGCGCGGGCACCAAAGCGGTGGCGCTGTGCACGGCGGGCGCGGCAGGCGGCTGGATCGACGCGGCCCCCGCGCTGCCCGGTGACCTGCACCTCGTCGAGCTCGACGGCACGCACGGCTGGTGCCTCGCCCGGCTGAGCTGGATCGCGTCGAGCAGCACGGTGGCGATGAATCCCGAGGCGCCGCCGATGAAAGCGCTCTTCGGCGGTCTCGAAGGCTTCCTGAACTACGCGCACGGCCAGGGCGTGGTGGTGCTCGCCTGCTACGGCACTTTGGACCTCGTGACGCTCGAAGCGGGCGAGGCGGTGACCATCGGCAGCGATCACGTCGTGGCGTTCGCGGACACCGTGCAATGCCGCCTCCGGCCTTCCGCGGCAGATGGCGCGCAATCCATTCCCACCGGTGAGGGCTTGGTGTTCGACTTCGCTGGTCCCGGCGCCGTGCTGACCCAGACGCGGGGACCCCGGCGACTCACCACCTGGTTGCGCGCCAACGGAGTCAGCTCGCGTTCATGACTCCGTAAGGAGGTATCCGCGTGACTTGTCTTCTTTTAGCGTTGCGTTCTGCGTGCGTGATCTGAAGGAGGACGCCTTGGCTCTCGGTACCGTCAAGTGGTTCAACTCCGAAAAGGGATACGGCTTCATCGCAACCGACGGCGGGCCCGACGTGTTCGTGCACTACTCGGCGATCCAGATGGAAGGCTTCCGGACCCTCTCCGAGGGCGACCGGGTGGAGTTCGAGGTGCAGGCCGGACGGGACGGACGCAGCCAGGCGTCGGACGTGCGCCGCGCCGGATGACGACGACCTGATCACAGCTTCGGCGAACCCTCCGCAAGTCGATCTGGCCGGACGTTAGGCTGCCTGGCGTGTCGGAGGACCTGAGCGGGCGGCGGATCGCGCATTACCGGATCGACGGCGTGCTCGGCCGCGGTGGCATGAGCGTGACCTACCGGGCCACGGACGTGAGACTCGGCCGCAAGGTCGCGCTCAAGGTCATCGGTGAGCACCTCGCACCCGACGCGGAGTTCCGCGAGCGGTTCGTCGACGAGGCGCGCAACACCTCCGCCATCGACCACGCGAACATCGTGCCGCTGTACGACTTCGACGAGGTCGACGGCCTGCTGTACATCGCCATGCGGCTCGTGGACGGCCAGGACCTCGCCGGGCACGTCAAGGAGGGGCCGCTCACCCCCGAGCGCACCCTGAGGCTGCTCGCCCAGGTGGCTGAAGCGCTCGACATGCTGCACGGCAAGGGTCTCGTGCACCTCGACGTCAAGCCGGCGAACGTCCTCGTGACGACCAAGGAAGGCGCGCGCGAGCACGTCTACGTCGCCGACTTCGGCCTGACCCGTCGCGGAGCCACCGGCCACCGCACCCGAACGGGTGATTTCCTCGGTTCGCCGACCTACGCCGCGCCGGAACACCTGCGCGGCGAGCCCGTCGACGGCCGCACCGACCAGTACGCGCTGGCCTGCATGCTGTTCGCCTGCCTGAGCGGCCGTCCGCCGTTCCAGGGCGGCGTGCAGGAGGTCATCGCCGGCCACCTCGGCCAGATCGTGCCGGCGTTGTCGCAGCTCGTGGCGTTGCCTCCGGCGATCGACGAGGTGATCCGCAAGGGCACCTCGAAGGACCCGTCGCAGCGGTTCGCGAACTGCGCCGAGCTGATCAACGCCGCGCGCGTCGCTCTCGCCGGGGTCGCGCAGGGCTCGGCTCCCGCTCAACTCGGGCCGCAGTCCGGCTCGATCCCGGTGCAGGCGCCGCAGTCCGGGCCGATGCCCGTGCAGCAGGGGCCGTACCAGGGCGGTTACCAGCAGCAGGCGTTGCAGGACCCGGTCCGGCTGCGCCCGCCGAACCAGGTCGGCGTGAGCGCGTTCACGTCGGGCAAGAAGGAGCGTCCGGCGTGGTTCGCGCCGGTCATCGCGGCCGCGGTGGCGATCGTGGTGATCATCATCGTGGTCCTCATCCTGACGCCTCGTGACGAGCCCGCACGTCAGCCCAAGACGAACTCCTCGCCGACGCTGAACATCGGCGACGAGCCGACCTCGAAGAAGCCGCTGCCCACCTCTGTGCCGGTGCGCACCTCCCGCTGAGTTCGCCCCCGGTTCGCTTGCACTCGCCGTGCCCGAGTGCTAAACACGAACTAGCACTCGGCTCGGTCGAGTGCCAAAGAAGTGAGCTAGGGCGGTGAGGCCCCTCCGGCGCGAGTCGGGGGAGTCGTCCGTCGCGGGCACCAACCTGGCCACTCGCATCGTGTTCCGCTGTGGGCTCTGCCGGCCCGCAGTGGCCCAGAATCCACAAAGGCGGAGGAACACACCGCAATGGCCAAGATGATTGCGTTCGACGAGGACGCCCGCCGCGGTCTCGAGCGGGGTATGAACACCCTCGCTGACGCCGTCAAGGTGACGCTCGGCCCGAAGGGCCGCAACGTCGTGCTCGAGAAGAAGTGGGGTGCGCCGACGATCACCAACGACGGCGTCTCCATCGCGAAGGAGATCGAGCTCGAGGACCCGTGGGAGAAGATCGGGGCCGAGCTCGTCAAGGAAGTCGCGAAGAAGACCGACGACGTTGCCGGTGACGGCACCACCACCGCGACCGTTCTCGCCCAGGCTCTGGTGCGCGAAGGTCTGCGCAACGTGGCCGCCGGCGCCAACCCGCTGGGCCTCAAGCGCGGCATCGAGCAGGCTGTCGAGGCCGTCGCCGAGCAGCTGCTGAAGGCCGCCAAGGAGATCGAGACGAAGGAGCAGATCGCTGCTACCGCGTCCATCTCCGCCGCTGACCCCACGATCGGCGAGCTCATCGCCGAGGCGATGGACAAGGTCGGCAAGGAAGGCGTCATCACCGTCGAGGAGAGCAACACCCTCGGTCTCGAGCTCGAGCTCACCGAGGGCATGCGCTTCGACAAGGGCTACATCTCCGGTTACTTCGTGACCGACCCCGAGCGTCAGGAAGCGGTCCTCGAGGACCCGTACATCCTGCTGTTCGGCTCCAAGATCTCCACGGTCAAGGACCTGCTCCCGCTCCTGGAGAAGGTCATGCAGGGCGGCAAGCCGCTGCTGATCATCTCCGAGGACGTCGAGGGCGAGGCCCTGGCGACCCTGGTCGTGAACAAGATCCGTGGCACCTTCAAGTCCGTCGCCGTCAAGGCTCCGGGCTTCGGTGACCGCCGCAAGGCCATCCTCCAGGACATCGCCACCCTCACCGGTGGCCAGGTCATCACCGAGGACGTCGGCCTGAAGCTGGAGAACGCCGACATCTCGCTGCTGGGCAAGGCCCGCAAGGTCGTCGTCACCAAGGACGAGACGACCATCGTCGAGGGTTCGGGCGACGCGGAGCAGATCCAGGGCCGCGTCAACCAGATCCGCGCCGAGATCGAGAAGTCGGACTCCGACTACGACCGCGAGAAGCTCCAGGAGCGCCTCGCCAAGCTCGCCGGCGGCGTCGCCGTCATCAAGGCGGGCGCGGCCACCGAGGTCGAGCTCAAGGAGCGCAAGCACCGCATCGAGGACGCGGTGCGCAACGCCAAGGCCGCCGTCGAGGAGGGCATCGTCGCCGGTGGTGGCGTCGCGCTGCTCCAGGCTGCCGAGGCCGCCTTCGCGGGCCTGCGTCTCACGGGCGACGAGGCCACTGGTGCCAACATCGTCAAGGTCGCCGTCGAGGCTCCGCTGAAGCAGATCGCCATCAACGCCGGCCTCGAGGGCGGCGTCGTGGTCGAGCGCGTCAAGTCCCTGCCCGCGGGCGAGGGCCTGGACGCCGCGACCGGCGAGTACAAGGACCTGGTCGCCGCGGGCATCATCGACCCGGCCAAGGTCACGCGTTCCGCGCTGCAGAACGCCGCGTCCATCGCCGCGCTGTTCCTGACGACCGAGGCTGTCGTCGCGGACAAGCCGGAGAAGAACGCTGCTCCGGCCGCGCCGGACGCCGGTGGCATGGACTTCTGAGTCCCGCCGCTTGATTGCTCTGAAAGGCCCGGTTCGCTTCGGCGAGCCGGGCCTTTTGGTGTGTTGGGGCGGTTCCTTGCGGGTTCCATGACGGGCCGGGTCATTTCATCGCCGCTTCGCGACGATTGCGATTGGGGCTTGACTTCGGGGCCCTTGCGAGGTGCTTATCGGCCTATAAAAGCCGGGCATAGAGAGCCCGGCCGATCCGAACACGGTAGCACCTCGCACCCAAAGTCAAGCCCCAATCGCGCGGTGGTTGCGTCATGACCGCTTGGCCGACGGTTCACCCTATTGTGGTCGCCTTTTGCCGTTATCTGGTTGTGATCTTGCGGTAGAGTAGAACACGTGATCGAAACCCGACTCCTCCCCACTGACGAGCTGCTGCGCAGTCTCGTTGATGAGGTGGTGGAGATTCGGGTTCGGGAGAATGCTGTCCTGCAGAAGATTGCCGAGTTGGATCGGCGTGGAGCTGCGGTTGAACTGGGGTACAAGAATTTGCCGCAGGTGTTGCGGCACGCGGTCCGCTGGGATCTCACCACGGCCAAGAAATGGGTCGCGAATGCCGGGCTTTTGGGTAGTGAGATCACGCCGACCGGCAGTGAGCTCGCGCCCGTGCTTCCGGTGACCGCTGACGCGGTGGCCGAGGGTGCGTTGTCGGTCGAGCACGTCGCGGTGGTCGCCGAGGTTATGAAGGCGCTGCCCGCCGAGGCCGAAGGCTCCGTCGTGGGTTTTGCTCGGGAGCATGAGCCCAGTGCGGTGCGGGCGTTTGGCAAGGAACTGGCCTACCGGCTCTACCAGGACGATCCGGAGCCGCGTGAGCCCGAGCCCGCGCCGCAGGTCAACCAGCACGTGATGCAGTGGAAGAACGGCATGCTGGAGATCAAGGCGCTACTGGACACGGTCACCGGCGCCAAGTACCAGGCGCTGCTCGATCCCCTGGCAAAGCCACGCCCCGAGACCGCCGACGACGGCCCGGACCTGCGGCCACGGTCCGAACGCGAGGGCGATGCGCTGGCCGAGCTGGTCGATCTGATGCTGCGCGCCGACCAGCTGCCCGAACACGGCGGCGAACCCGTCACCCTCACCGTGACCATGCGCTACGACGACCTCGCCAAGCAGGTCGGCCACGCGACGCTGGACAACGGCGAGCGCATCCCGGCCGAGCAGGTCCGCCAGCTGGCGTGCAGTGCGGGCATCATCCCGCTGCTGTTGGGGGCGAAGTCGCGGCCGATGGACATCGGCCGCAAGACCCGCACCTTCACCGCCGGAATCCGCCGCACCCTCGTCGCCCGCGACCGCGGCTGCGCGTTCCCCGGTTGCGGCAGACCACCCAGACAATGCGACGGCCACCATATTCGCCACTGGTCGGACGGCGGCGACACCTCCGTCGACAATGCCGTTCTCCTGTGCCGCCATCACCACACGCTCATCCACCAAAGTGAATGGGACGTGACAATGGAGCACGGCATCCCCACGTTCTACGCGCCCCCGCTGGCTCGACGAGCAACGCAAGCCCCGGAGAAATCTTCTCCACACCGCGGCCTGATCGCCCCGCCGGTCTTGGTTGGGCGAAGGCGAAGCCGAGCCGTAAAGGCCTGATGCCGCGCCGGGTACCGGTATCAAGGTGACCACCGCGCGATTGGGGCTTGACTTTGAGTGCGAGGTGCTACCGTGTTCGGATCGGCCGGGCGCTCTATCAGCCCGGCTTTTACAGGCCGATATGCGCCTCGCAAGGGCCCCGAAGTCAAGCCCCAATCGCAATCGTCGCGCAGCGGCGATGAATTGACCAGGCCCGGTAAGGCCTACGCAAACCCCAGGAACCCCAGTTCTGTCGCTGTTAAAGCATGATTGTCGGTGTCACCACTGTTCGGCCCGGTTCGCCGCGTGAGTTCACCAGATGCACCAGGATCTGCGTGGTCCCCGCCGGCACGTCCGGCAGCACGAAGCGCCCGCCGTCGTCCGCGCGCGTGCTCGTGGACTTGTGGTCGGCCACCCGGACCTCGACCTCGTGCTCTCCCGCCGGGACCAGCCAGCCGTCGATGCGATGGCGGGAGCCCGTCGAGGTGAAGTTCACCATCAGGGTGAGGTTGTCGACGGTGAACGTGATCGTGCCGGTCTGGCCGCCGCGCACACCGGCGAACGAGCCCGCGCGTTCCCACCGGGCGACTTCCACGTCCAGGGATTCCAAGGCGATCGCGAACTTCACCCGGTCCACCAGGTCGGCGGGCGGTGGGTCCAGTTCGTCTACGAGCCTGTTCAGTTCGGAGAGGACGGCGGTGTCCTCAAGGCCCCTGCGGTCGTCGCGCGGGTCGATCTCGTTCACCGCGATCCTCCTTCCGTCTCCAGGTAGTTGCGCAGCAGTGTCAAACACCGTCCCCTGGTCGGACCGATGCTGCCGTGGGGCATGGCGAGTGCCTCGGCGACTGCTCGGTACTCCGCGCGCCCCGCGAGCACGGTGAGTCGGAGCAGTTCCTGGCACCTCGTGGTCAAGCGGCCGAACGCGAGCCACAGCCTGCGGTCGCGGTCGTCCATCAGCGTCACGTCCTCGGGCAGGCCGGTGTCGGACTCGAGCTGTTCGGCGAACTCGTCGGACAGGTGCGTTTCACGCTTGTTGGGTGTCCAGGTTCGGCGTGCTTCACGCCTCGTCGTGACCACCAGGTAGCCGACCAGGGCTTTTGGCTCGTTGATGTTCTCGATGTTCTTCAAGAACGCGAGCCACACGGTTTGCACGACGTCTTCTGCGGCGGCCCTGTCCAGGCCTTGGCCGCGCGCGACGTGCCACAACAGTGGGGTCAGCTCGGTCACCAGGACGTCCAGTGCGTGTCGGTTGCCTTCACGTGCGGCCTCCACGCACACCGCGTGTCGTTCGGTGCCTTCAAGCCCGTCCCACGGCGGACGGTCATCCGCCGTGTGCAGCTCGTCCATGCAGCACCTCCGATCGGCCGCCCTGTCAGCGCCGTCCGCCAACTCATGAAGGGCTAACTGGGCGGTAGATACAAAATTCACTCGGATGGAGCAGTATCACCGCCACGTCGGCCCTCATCTTCCTCCGGGTATGCCAGCGGCCCGTGATTCCCCCTCCGAGTCACGGGCCGCCAGTGTTGGGAGCTGTGCCGGCCGGCACCCCTCGAACCGGCCGACACGTGCTCCACGCCTGAACAAGCGCTCACTGGAACAGAGCGGAACTCAGGCGAGCAGATACAGGTTCTGACGCACCGACTGCCATTCTGGCTCCGAATTCACGAAAGCACATGTCGCGGAGGCATTCTCCAGTGGCCGTTATGGTCTAGACCATGCCGATTCTCGAAGTGATCGCACTGAACGCGAAGGACGCCGAGGCTGCGCAGGCGGGTGGCGCGCACCGGTTGGAACTGGTCGCCGACATGGCTTCCGACGGCCTGACCCCGTCCGTCGCCACTTTCAAAGAGGTGCGGAACGCGACCGACCTGCCCGTCCGCGTGATGCTCAGGGACGCCAAGGGGTTCGCGCCCGGCAACCTCAAGCAGCTGCGCCGGCAGGCCTGGGAGCTCAGGGAGGCGGGCGCCACCGAGTTCGTCCTCGGCTTCCTCGACGCCGAGGGGGAGATCGACGAGGGTGTCACGCTCAACCTGCTCGCCGAGTTGGAGGGCTGCGCCTGGACGTTCCACCGCGCGCTCGACAACTCCGCGGACCTGTTCCGGTCCTGGGCGGTGGTGCAGACCCTCGGCTGCGACACGGTGCTCGCCGCCGGCAGTCCCCAGGGGGTCGAAGACGGCATCGAGAACCTGAAGAAGCTGGTCGCCCAGGCTCCTCCCGCGCTGCTCGTCGGTGGCGGGCTCCAGGCGCGGCACGTCGAAGAACTGCTGGCAGCGGGCGTGAACGGATTTCACGTCGGTAGCGCGGTCCGCCCCGAGGGGTGGGACTCGCCGGTCGACTCCGCGTCGGTTCGGGAATGGGTCAACCGTCTGGTCTAGACCCTTGCCCTGGACCGTTCTACAGTCACGTTGCTTCCTGTGAAATGGCCGTTGCAACATGTGCAATCGGAGGGCGCGATGAGGCTGAAGACGATCGTGGCTGTGCTGGGCGTGGGCGCGGTGGTCGCCTGCGCCCCGGTGCAGTCGGGAGGACCGAGCGACACGGGCACGGACGAGAAGACCGGGCAGCTGCGGGTCTGGCTGTTCGACGAGGTCAACCGCGGCCCCAAGGAAGCCGTCGTGAAGGAGGCGATCTCCGAGTTCCAGGGCAGGCACAGCGGCGTCACCGTCGACGTGCAGTACATCCAGGTGTCCAGCCGGGCCGAACGCTTCAAGGCGGCCTTCAGCGACCCGAAGAGCGCCCCGGACGTCGCCGAGTTCGGCAACACCGACCTCGCGGGTTACGTCTCCGCCGGCGGCTTCTCCGAGCTCGACCTGAGCAAGTGGGACGAGTCCAAGGACCTCGTCCCGACCGTCCTCGACACGGCCAAGGTCGACGGCAAGACGTACGGCGTGCCGTGGTTCGTCGGCGTCCGCGCGCTCTACTACCGCACCGACGTGTTCACCGAGCTCGGCCTCAAGCCGCCGACGACGCTCGACGAGATCGCGCCGCTGGCCCGGCAGATCAGGCAGCGCAAACCCGAGCTGATCGGCATCTCGGCCGGCGGCAAGTACCTGTTCGCCGCGCTGCCGTTCATCTGGGCCAACGGTGGTGACATCGCCAAGCAGGACGGCGGCAAGTTCACCGCCACCATCGACAGCGCCGAGGCCAGGGCCGGTGTCGCCAAGTACACCGAGCTGATCAAGGACGACATCTGCCCGCCCGCCACCTGCGCGGGCAACGGCGGTGACGCGAGCGTCGAGGCGTTCCGCGCGGGCAAGGCGGCGATGACGATCGGCGGCGACTTCAACCGCAAGTCCGTCGACGCCAGCAGCGCCGCCGGCAAGTACGGCGTCGTGCCGCTGCCCGGCAAGACCCCCGGCTCGGTCGCGCCCGCGTTCGCCGGCGGCAACCTGCTCGGCGTCATGAAGGGCACTCAGCGCAAGACCCTCGCGAACGAGTTCACGCAGCTGCTCGCGTCGAAGAAGTACCAGCAGAAGATGTACGCGGCGATGGGGAACCTGCCGACCTTCAGCGATGTGCAGAAGCAGGTCAGCGACTCGGACAAGTTCCTGGAGCCGTTCACGAAGACCCTGCAGTCCGGTACGAAGTTCGTTCCCGTCACGCCGGCGTGGGCGAAGATCGAGGCGCAGACCGTGGTGCCGACGATGATCCAGGAGGTCGTCACCGGCGCGAAGAACGTCGAGACGGCCACGGCCGACGCCGCCAAGACGATGAACGCGGCCTTCGCCTCGTGAGCATGACCGCCAAAGGCCAGGGGCGGACCGCGTTCGCCTACCTGGCTCCAGCGCTGCTGGTCCTCGGCGGGCTGCTGGCCTATCCGATCTACCAGCTGGTGCTCATCTCGCTCTACGACTACGGCCAGGAGCAGGTGAGCGGTGGAGCACCGCTGCACTTCCTGGGCCTCGGGAACTACCAGAAGCTGTTGGGAGACCAGCAGTTCTGGGGAGTGCTCGGGCAGACCGTCGCCTTCGCGGCGGTCTGCGTGGTCGGCACGCTGCTGGTGGGCGCGTTTCTCGCGATCCTCGCCACGAGGGTCCGCACCTGGGTTCGGATGACGTTGTTCCTGGCGGCGCTCGGCGCGTGGTCCACGCCCGCCGTCGCCGGTTCGACGATCTGGCTGTTCCTGTTCGACGCGAACTTCGGGTTCGTCAACGAGGTCCTGGGCATCCAGGGCTTCTCCTGGACGTTCGACAAGTGGACGGCGTTCGGACTCGTTGCGGCACAGGTGATCTGGTGCTCGTTCCCGTTCGTCATGGTGACGCTGTACGCGGGCATCAAGGCGATCCCTGGCGAGGTGCTGGAAGCCGCGGCACTGGACGGCGCGTCGGCGTTCCGCACGGCCTGGAGCGTCACCCTGCCGTTGCTGCGACCGATCATCCTCGTGGTGACGATCCAGTCGATCATCTGGGACTTCAAGGTCTTCACGCAGATCTACGTGATGACCAACGGCGGCGGCATCGCCGGGCGCAACCTCGTGCTCAACGTCTACGCCTACCAACAGGCGTTCGCGGCGTCGGAGTACGGCCTGGGCGCGGCGATCGGTGTCGTGATGACCGTGCTGTTGCTGGCGATCACGATGTTCTACCTCCGCGCGCTGCGGCGGTCCGGGGAGGTCCTGTGAGGCGCTGGCTGACCGAGGGCTTCGTCCTCGTCATCGCGGGAGTCGTCGCGTTCCCGCTGTTCTGGATGGTCCTGAGTGCGTTCAAGCCGGAGGACGAGATCATCTCGGCCGACCCGGTGCCGTGGACGACCCGGCCGACGCTGGACAGCTTCACCCGTGCCCTGACCGTCGCGAACTTCGGGCGCTACTTCCTGAACAGCGTGATCGTCGCGCTGGTCGTGGTGGGCTTGAGCATCCTGATCTCGTTCCTGGCCGCGACCGCGCTGACCCGTTTCCGGTTCCGCAGCCGCACGACGTTGCTGATCATGCTGCTGGTCGTGCAGATGGTGCCGGTCGAGGCGTTGACCGTGCCGCTGTTCTTCCTGATGAGGTCGGTCGGCGACAGCGTGCCGGCGTTCGGGCTGAACCACCTGGGCTCGCTCGTGCTGGTGCACCTGGCGTTCAGCCTGCCGTTCGCGATCTGGATGCTGCGCGGGTTCGTCGCCGCGGTGCCGGTGGAACTGGAGGAGGCCGCCACCCTGGACGGCGCCTCGCGGTTGAGGTTCCTCTGGCAGGTGCTGTTCCCGCTCGTCGCACCCGGCCTGGTGGCGACGTCGGTGCTGTCGTTCATCCACGCGTGGAACGACTTCCTGTTCGCCAAGACGTTCATCATCTCGGCCGTGGAGAACCAGACCCTGCCGCTGGCTCTCCAGGTGTTCGTCAAACCCGACCAGAACGATTGGGGCGCGATCATGGCGGGCTCCACCCTGATGACCATCCCCGTGCTGATCTTCTTCATGCTCGTGCAGCGCCGTCTGGTGTCCGGTCTCGCAGGGGCGGTGAAGGGATGAACCTCCTCCCGCGTCCGGTGTCCTATGTGGACGGCGGTAGAACGTGCGAGTACAAGGGCTGGGAGACGGTTCTCGTCGACGGCCCGGCCGGTGGCTATCGGCTCCTGTCGAACGACGACGGTGTGCTGATCGAGGCGCACGACGCGGCCGGTGAGATGAACGCGCTGCAGACGCTGCGGCAGTTGCTGGGGCCGCAGGCGTTTCGGGCGGCGGGTGAGAAACCGACCGTCATCCCCGCGTGCGAGATCGTCGACCACCCGCGGTTCCCGTGGCGCGGGGTGATGCTCGACGTGTCACGGCACTTCCTGCCCAAGCGGGAGGTGCTGCGGTACGTCGAGCTGTTGTCCGTGCACAAGCTCAACGTCCTGCACCTGCACCTCACCGACGACCAGGGCTGGCGTTTCGAGTGCAAGCGCTACCCGAAGCTCACCGAGGTCGGGTCGTGGCGGGAGGACTCGCGGTTCGGCGACCGGCGCTCGGCCGGCATGGCGGGACGTCCGCACGGCGGCTTCTACACTCAGGACGACCTGCGCGAGATCGTCGAGTACGCACGGGCGCGGCACATCGTGGTGGTCCCCGAGATCGACATCCCAGGGCATTCGCAGGCGGCGATCGCGGCGTATCCGGAACTCGGCGTGCACGGCGGCGGCGTCTGGACCGACTGGGGCGTCAACGAACGCGTGCTGAACACCGAGGAGTCCACTGTGGACTTCTATCGGAACGTGTTCGACGAGCTGATGGACGTCTTCCCGGCCGAGGTCATCGGGCTCGGCGGTGACGAAGCGCCCGGCCACGAAGGAGAACTGGTCCGCGCGATCGCCGAGCACATCGTGCGCAGCGGGCGGCGGCCGTACGGGTGGGACGAGATCCTGGAGTCCGGTCCGTTGCCGCCGGGCACGATCGTCGCGTCGTGGCGCGGAGTCGAAGGCGGTGTCGCGGCGCTGCGCGAGGGCCACGACGTGGTGATGTGCCCCGAGCAGCACGTTTATCTGGACTACCGGCAGTCGGAGTCGCCTGACGAACCGATTCCGGTGGGGACGGTGACCACGCTGGAGGACGTCTACGCGTGGGATCCGGTGCCTGCGGACCTCACGGGTGAGGAACCTGGACGGTTGCTGGGCGCGCAGGCGAACATCTGGACCGAGCACCTCGACTCGGCCCGCCGGGTGGACTACGCGGCGTTCCCGAGGCTGGCCGCGTTCGCCGAGGTCATGTGGTCCCCGGCGGAGAAGGATCCGGACTTCGTGCACCGGCTGGCGGAGCACCACCTGCCGCGACTGGACGCACTGGGGGTGGAGTACCGACCCCTCGACGGCCCACTCCCGTGGCAGAAGCTCCCCGGGGTGCCGGGGTTCCCGCGCTGATCAGCAGGGGTGGAGTCCCCCACCCCTGCCGACGGCTACCTGTGCGTTCGTGAGGTCCATGTCGATCACATCGCAGCGTCTTCCTCGGGCATGAGGATCCAGGCGGCGATGTAGAGGATCGCTCCGGTGCCGAACCCGAGCAGCGTCGCCGCCACCAGGATGATCCGCAGGATCGCGGCGTCGACGCCGATCATCTTGGCCATGCCGCCGCAGACACCGGCGATCATCTTGTCGCTCCGGCTGCGGCGGAGCTTCTTGACCTGGTCAGTGGCTTGGTTGAGCACGTTGTTCGTCATGGCTCAAGATTCGCCGAAACCCAGGCCCGGCACATCGGTGACCACCCGGAACCCGACCCTGATTCCGGGCCGAGCTCTCAGGGGCTCCGAAGATGTGTCAGTCCAGGCAGAACTCGTTGCCCTCGACGTCCTGCATGTTCTGGCACGACTCGTTGTCCTCGTCGGCGAGAAGCAGCTGCCCGCGCACCGCTCCGAGCGCGACCAGTCGTGCGGCCTCGGCCTCCAGCGCGTCGAGGCGCTCCTGGCCCACCAGCCCGGTGCCGACCCGCACGTCGAGGTGCACCCGGTTCTTGACGATCTTGCCCTCGGGCACGCGCTGGAAGAACAGCCGCGGACCCACGCCGGTCGGATCGCTGGCCGCGAACCACGAGTCGTCGTCGTGCTCGGCCGGTCCGACGTAGCCCAGCACCTCGCACCAGAACCGGCCGACGCGCACGGGTTCCGCGCAGTCGAAGGTGACCTGGACCTGCTTCACTGACCCCATCAGTCCACCTTAAAGGGGCCTACGCTGAGGGGCATGGAGTCCCCTGAGGAACTGGCGTCAGGGCTCGACCGCGCGGGGTACCTGCCGGACGGCGGGATCGCCACGGCGGCGTTCCTCGCGGTCCGGATGGGCCGGCCGCTGTTCCTCGAAGGCGAACCCGGCACCGGCAAGACATCGCTGGCTTTGGCGCTGGCGAAGACGATGGACGTCCCGCTGATCCGGCTGCAGTGTCACGAGGGCATCGACGCCACCCAGGCTCTGTACGACTGGGACTACCCGCGTCAGCTCATGCACCTGCGCGTGCTGGAGACCCGCGGCGAAGTGGACGAAGCCTCGCTCTACACGCGACGGTTCTTGCTCGCCCGGCCGCTCCTGCAAGCACTGGAGAACGCGCCGTGCGTGCTGCTGGTCGACGAGATCGACCGGGCGGACGACGAGTTCGAGGCGTTCCTGCTGGAGGTGCTGTCCGAGAACGCGGTCAGCATCCCCGAGTTCGGTGAGATCAGGGCCTCGACGCCGCCGCTCACCGTGCTGACCTCGAACCGGACCCGCGAGGTGCACGACGCGTTGAAGCGCCGCTGCCTCTACCACTGGCTGGAGCACCCCGATCTGGACCGGGAGGTCGCGATCCTCCGCCGCACCCTTCCCGGCCTGGACGAACGGCTCGCGCAGCAGGTCGCGGAGGCCGTGCGGAAGATGCGCGGACTCGACCTGCTGAAGCCGCCCGGTGTCGCGGAGTCGCTGGACTGGGCGCGGGCGCTGCAGGCGCTCGGCCGCACCGAACCGGACGTGGCGACCCTCGGGGCCGTGCTGAAGTACCGGGAGGACGCGGACCGGGTGATCGGGAGCACAATCGTGGGGTGACGGAAGCCTGCGTGGGGTTCACGCGCGTCCTGCGGGGCGCGGGACTCCAGTGCGGGCCCGATCGCGTCCAGGCGTTCCTGCGAGCCACCGCGCACGTCGACCTGTACTGGGCCGGGCGCCTCACGTTGTGCGCCGACCCGGACGACCTGCCGCGCTACGACGCCGCCTACCGCGCGTACTTCGGCGGCACCCCACCTCGTCCACGCACGACGATCGAACTCGACTCGGTCACCGTCGGCGTCGCCGCGTCCGATGTGGAAGTGCTGAAGCACAAGGACATCTCCGAGTTCACCGCGGCACCACTCATCCAGCAGCTGAAGCCCCTCCCGCCGCGCAGGCGCTCGCGCCGGCTCAGGAAGGCTCGCCGGGGTCGCGTGGACCTGGCTCGCACGGTCCGCGCGATGATCGAGACGGGCGGCGAGATCACCCGGCCGCGCCACCGTCGTCGCGGCGTGAAAGCGCGCCGGCTCGTGTTGTTGATCGACGTGTCCGGCTCGATGGCCGCCTACTCCGACGCGTTGTTGCGGTTCGCGCACGTCATCGCACATGCCATGCCCGTCGAGGTCCGCACGATCGGCACCCGGCTCACCCGCGTGACCCGCCAGTTGAGGGAACGCGATCCCGAACGGGCGTTGCGCGCCGCCGGCCGGGCAATCCCGGACTACGAGGGCGGCACCAGGCTCGGCGACGCGTTGCGCCGGTTCAACCAGCAGTGGCGGCAGCGCGGTGCGGTGGTCGTGCTGTTCAGCGACGGCTGGGAACGGGGTGACCCGACCCTGCTGGCGACCGAGATGGCGAGGCTGAAACGGGTGAGTCACAAGGTCATCTGGGCCAACCCGCACGCGGGCAAGGTCGGCTACCGGCCGGTCCAGCAGGGCGTGGTGGCAGCGCTCCCGCACGTCGACGTCATGGTCGCCGGCCACAGCGTGCACGCGTTGGAAGAACTGCTGAAGGAAGTGCGGCATGCGTGATGTCCTGTTCGAGCTCGCGGACCGGGTGGCGAACGGCGAGACCGTCGGCGTCGGGACCGTGGTCGCGACCTTCAGTTCGGCACCCCGGCCCGCGGGCGCGGCGATGCTGGTGACCGAGGGCGGCGAGGCGATCGGCAGCGTGTCCGGTGGCTGCGTCGAGGGGGCGGTCTACGACCTGGCGCAGGCCGGCGACGACCCGGTCCTGCAGCGGTACGGGGTGAGCGACGACGACGCGTTCGCGGTCGGGCTGACCTGCGGCGGGATCATCGACATCTACGTCGAGAAGATCAACGCCGAGACGTTTCCGCAGCTCGCCGAGGTGGTGGAGACGGTGCGCGCCGAACAACCGGTGGCGGTGGCGACGGTCGTCGAGCACCCGGACGGCATCGGCCGGCGCATGGTCGTCTGGCCGGACCGGCGGGCCGGCACTCTCGGCAGCGCGCGGATCGACGACGCCGTCACGGACGACGCGCGCGGCATGCTGGCGTCCGGGCGCAGCGGCGTGCTGCAGTACGGGCCGGACGGTCAGCGGCGCGGTGAGGGCATGAGCGTGTTCGTGAACTCGTTCGAGCCTCCGCCGCGCATGCTGGTGTTCGGCGCGATCGACTTCGCGGCCGCGATGGCCCGGCTCGGCGCGTTCCTCGGCTACCGCGTGACGGTCTGCGACGCGCGACCGGTGTTCGCCACCCGCACCCGTTTCCCGGAGGCGGACGAGGTCGTCGTGGACTGGCCACACAGGTATCTGGAGCGCGAGTCGTCCAAGCTCGACGAACGCACGGTCATCGCCGTTCTCACGCACGACCCGAAGTTCGACGTGCCGCTGCTGGAAGTCGCGTTGCGACTGAAGGTCGGTTACGTCGGCGCGATGGGATCGCGGCGCACGCACGAAGATCGGCTGCAACGGTTGCGGGAAGCGGGTTTGACCGAGAGCGAGCTAGAGGCTTTGGCCTCGCCGATCGGCCTGGATCTGGGTGCGAGGACACCGGAGGAGACCGCGGTGTCGATCGCCGCCGAGATCATTTCCTTGAGGTGGAAGGGATCCGGCCGCCGTCTGGTCGATCTTGGTGAACCGATTCACCACTGATCGGGTTGTTGAACCCGCAAACAGGGAGGAGGCTGAAGTGACCCTCGTCACTAAGGCCCACCACCCCTGGGAGGGTTCCCATGCACATCTCGGTCAACGTCGACGGAGTGACGTACGCCGACGAGGTCGAACCCCGCCTCCTGCTCGTCCACTACCTGCGGGAGCGGCTGAGCAAGACCGGCACGGTCGTCGGCTGCGACACCGGCAACTGCGGCGCCTGCACGGTGCACCTCGACGGCCACAGCGTGAAGTCGTGCCAGATGTTCGCGGTCCAGGCGAACGGGCACGAGGTCACCACGATCGAAGGCCTCGCCCGCGACGGCCGGCTGCACCCCGTGCAGGAGGCGTTCCGGAGCAACCACGCGTTGCAGTGCGGTTTCTGCACGCCCGGCATGATCATGCAGGCGATCGACCTGCTCGCCGACGAGTCGGATCCCGACGACGAGACCGTGCGGAAAGGCCTGGAGGGCAACCTCTGCCGCTGCACGGGCTACCAGAACATCGTCCGCGCGGTGCAGGACGCCGCCCAGCGGATGAAGCCGGGCGCCGGCCCGAAGATCGAACAGCACAGCGATGAGAACATCGCGGCGAAGCAGCCGGTAGGTGGCGAGTGACCGCCACAGCGGAACCGGAAGTCGGCAAAGCCCGGCTCCGCAAGGAAGACGCGCGTCTGATCACCGGTCAGACCAAGTGGACCGACAACATCCAGCTCACCGGCATGCTGCACATGGCCGTGCTGCGCAGCCCCGTCGCCCACGCCCGCATCCGCGACATCGACTGCAGCCGTGCGACCACGATGCCCGGTGTGGCCGTCGTGCTGACCGGCGAGGACTTCGCCGCTGAGCAGGGTTCGCTGCCGTGCGCCTGGCCGATCACCGAGGACATGAAGGCGCCTCCCGCGCCCGCGCTGGCCGTGGACCAGGTCAACTTCGCCGGTGAGGCCGTCGCGCTGGTCATTGCCGACAGCGCCTACCGGGCCGCGGACGCGCTGGCCGCGATCGACGTCGACTACGACGAGCTGCCGGTCGTGCTCGACCTGGAAGAAGCCTTGCGGGACAACGATCTGGTGCACCCGGATCTCGGCACGAACAAGAGCGCCACCTGGATCTACGACTCCGCCGAGGCGGGGAGCGGCACCAACGTCGAGGACGAGATCGCCTCGGCCGAGGTCGTGATCGAGCGGACGTTCCGCCAGCAGCGGCTGATCCCGGCGTTCATGGAACCGCGGTCGGTCGTCGTGGACCCCAGCGCGGACATGTTCACCATCTGGTCGGCGACGCAGATCCCGCACATCCTGCGCTGGATGCTCGCGGCCGTCACCGGCATCGCCGAGCACAAGATCCGGGTGATCGCGCCGGACGTCGGCGGCGGGTTCGGCGGCAAGCTCCAGGTCACCCCGGAAGAGCTGCTGTGCCTGCTGGTCGCGCGCCGGATGGGCCGTCCGGTGAAGTGGACCGAGACGCGCACCGAGTCGATGCTGTCCGCGCACCACGGCCGCGACCAGATCCAGAAGGTCACGCTGTCCGCCCGCCGCGACGGCACCGTCACCGGGCTCAAGGTCGAGCTGCTCGCCGACATGGGCGCTTACCTGCGGCTGGTCACGCCGGGCATCCCGATCCTGGGCGCGTTCATGTTCAACGCGATCTACAAGTTCGCGGCCTACCGGTTCGTGTGCACCAACGTGTTCACGAACAAGGTGCCCACGGACGCCTATCGCGGTGCCGGACGGCCGGAAGCCACGTTCGCCATCGAACGGATGATGGACGAGCTCGCGGTCGAGCTCGGCATGGACCCGATGAAGATCCGCGAAATGAACTGGATCAAGCACGAGGAGTTCCCGTTCAACACGGTCGCCGGACTCACCTACGACTCCGGCAACTACGAGGCCGCGACGGCTCGCGCGATGGAGCTGTTCGACTACGAGTCGATGCGCGAGGAACAGCAACGGCGCCGGTCCTCGGGTGATCCGGTGCAGCTCGGCATCGGAATTTCCACTTATACCGAGATGTGCGGCCTTGCTCCCTCGCGGGTGCTGGGCGCTTTGCGTTATGCCGCAGGCGGATGGGAGACCGCGTCGATCCGGATGCTGCCCACCGGCAAGGTCGAGGTGATCACCGGAACGTCGCCGCACGGGCAGGGCCACGAGACGGTGTGGTCGCAGATCGTCGCGGACCGGCTCGGGGTGCCGTTCGAGGACGTCGAAGTGCTGCACGGCGACACGGCGTCGTCGCACAAGGGCATGGACAGCTACGGCTCGCGTTCGCTGGCCGTGGGTGGCACCGCGCTGGTGCACGCGGCGGACAAAGTGCTCGCCAAGGCACGGACGTTGGCCGCGCACATGATGGAGTGCGACGAGGCGGACGTGGAGTTCGCTTCCGGATCCTTCTCGGTTCGTGGCACGTCAACGGTTCGCACGCTGGGTGACGTCGTGTTGGCCGCGCACGTGGCGCACGACCTGCCCGAAGGCATGGAACCCGGCATGGACGCCGATGCCACGTTCGACCCGGACAACTTCTCGTTCCCGCACGGAACTCATTTGTGTGCAGCGGAAGTCGACACCCAGACCGGCATGGTGAAGATCCGGTTGTACGTGGCCGTGGACGACGTCGGGACCGTGGTGAACCCGTTGATCGTCGACGGTCAGGTGCACGGCGGACTGGCGCAGGGCATCGCACAGGCCTTGTTCGAGGAGGCCGTCCACGACGAGATGGGCACGCTGACCACGGCGACGCTCGCGGACTACCTCGTGCCGTCCGCGGCGGACCTGCCCGGGTTCATCACGGCGCGCACCTCGACGCCGGCGACGTCCAACCCGTTGGGCGCCAAGGGAGTCGGCGAGGCGGGCACGATCGCCTCGACGCCTGCGGTGGTGAACGCCGTGCTGGACGCCGTGCGGCACATGGGCGTGCGGGACATCGAGATGCCGTGTTCGCCGGAACGGGTGTGGAACGCACTGCAGGGCCGGGCCGCGGACGCCTCCGCACCGGCCGCGGGCGGCCTCGGTTCGATCGACGCGCAGGGAGGACAGTCGTGATCCCGGCGGAGTTCAAGTACCTGTTCCCGTCCTCTGTGGACGAAGCCGTGCGGATGCTCGCCGAGGAGGGCGAGGACGCGAAGATCATCGCGGGCGGGCAGTCGCTCGTGCCGGTGCTGCGCATGCGGCTGGCCGCGCCCACGGCGTTGATCGACATCGGCGGGCTGACCGAGCTGACGGGCGTGCGCGACGACGGTGACTCGTTGCTCATCGGTGCGATGACGACGCACTACGAGGTGCAGCGCGACCACCTGATCCAGGACCACGCGTTGCTGTTGAGGCTGGTCACGGACACCGTGGCGGACCCGCAGGTGCGGCACCGCGGCACGTTCGGCGGCTCGCTGTGCCACGCGGACCCGGCGGGCGACCTGCTGGCGCCGGCGCTGGCCCTGGACGCGGTGATGATCATCGCCGGTCCCGGTGGCCGTCGGGAAGTGCCCGCGGCGGAGTTCTTCGTCGACTACTTCGAGACGGCGCTGCGACCCGACGAGATCCTGATCGACGTGCGCGTGCCGAAGTACACCGGCTGGGGCGCGCACTACGAGAAGCTCAACCGGGTCGCGCAGGCGTGGTCGATCGTCGCGGTCGCGGCAGCCGTGCAGGTCAGCGGCGGCAAGATCGCGGCGGCCCGGGTGGGTCTCACCAACGTCGGTTCCGGGCCGGTGCGCGCTGCCGACGTGGAATCCGCGCTGATCGGCCAGCCCGCGTCGGCCGAGGCGATCTCGGCGGCGGCGTTGAAGGCCTCCTCGGGCGACGGCTACAAGGACAACCTGGCTCGGGTGCTGACCGACCGCGCACTGATGGCGGCGGTAGCGGGATGAAGCTGACGCACTCGTTCGTCGCGCCTGCCCCGGCCGAGGAGGTCTGGGAGGCGCTGATCGACCCGGAACGCGTGGCGCCGTGCCTGCCCGGCGCCACGCTGACCTCGGTCGACGGCAAGACGTTCAGCGGGGAGGTGAAGGTGAAGCTCGGCCCGGTGCAACTGCTGTACCGGGGGAGCGGCGAGTTCGTGGAGATCGATCCGGTGCTGCGCCGCGCCGTCATGAAAGCCGCTGGCAAGGACACCCGTGGAAACGGCACGGCATCGGCCGTGGTGACGTTCCAGGTCGGTGATTCGGTCGAAGTCGAGACCGAACTGTCGGTGACCGGCCGTCCGGCGCAACTGGGCCGCGGGCTGATTTCCGAGGTCAGCGGCAAGCTCGTCGACCAGTTCGCGGAATGCCTGGCGAGCACGCTGGGTTCAGTGGATCCTGACGAGGTGGCGCAACAGCAGCATCTCCGAGTGGTCCCCGACGAGCCGATCGACCTGATCGACACCGCAGGCGTACCGGTCCTGAAGCGCGTGCTGCCCATCGCGGCCGCGGTGCTGGCCGTCGTGCTGTTCGTGGTCCTGCGACGCAGGCGGCAGCGCTGAAGCGTGTTGCCCGGTGGCCGGCATTCGTGCTGGCCACCGGCTTCCTGCTGTCCGCGTGCACCGGCTCGCCGGTCGTCATCACCACGCCGCCTGCCCCGCCGTCGACTCCCACGTCCACGGGCCCGCCTCCGGCGCGGTCGTTCGTCCTCACCGCCGGTGGCGACATCCTGATCCACCCGGCGTTGACCGACCAGGCCGTGGCTGACGGGGGCGCGGCCGGTCGCGACTTCCTGCCGTTGTTCTCGGGCATCAAGGACACCCTGAAGGCTGATCTCTCGTTGTGCCACCTCGAGGTCCCGCTGGGCCCGAAGGAGGGCCCGTTCTTCGGCTATCCCGCGTTCCTGGCACCGCCCGAGGTCGCGAAAGGCCTGGTCGACGTCGGCTACGACTCCTGCTCGACCGCCTCGAACCACACGCTGGACCGCGGTGTCTCGGCGATCACCACGACGTTGGACGCGATGGACGCCGTCGGCCTGAAGCACACCGGCTCGTTCCGCACCCAGGAGGAATCGGCGGCGCCGCTGATCCTGGACGCGGGCGGCGTGCGCGTGGCCCAGCTGTCGTTCACCTACGGCTTCAACGGCATCCCGCTGCCCCAGCCGTGGCGCGCGAACCAGATCAACGCCGCGAAAATCCTCGCCGACGCGCGTGCTGCTCGTGCGGCCGGCGCCGAGGTCGTCGTGCTGTCCGTGCAGTGGGGCAACGAGTACCAGCACGAGGCGACCGCGGACCAGAAAGCCCTGGCCCGCCAACTGCTGGCGGATCCGGCTTTGGACCTGATCATCGGCACGCACGTGCACGTGGTGCAGCCGTTCGAGAAGATCGGCAACAAGTGGGTCGCGTACGGGCTGGGCAACGAGGTCGCCCGGCACGCCGAGCCTCGTGGGGTGACCGAGGAGGGCGTGATCGCGCGGTTCAAGTTCGAACAGCGCGCTGAGGGGTGGACCGTGGTCGATGCCTCCTACACGCCGACGTTGGTCGAGCTGGGGCCGCCGATCCGGTTGGTGGACCTGACTCGGGTGCCGGCCTCGGCGCGGCGGACCGAGGCGATCAACCGGACCGAGGGCGTGGTGTTCAGCATGGGGGCGAACGGGCAGGGGCTGACCCGCGCCAAGCCTTAAAACGCTCGAAGGTGTGGAATTGAAGGACAGTTTGGAGCGTCTCCAAGTGCGAAGGTGGTTGAGACAAAAGGAGACGCCGTGATCGCACAGCCCGATGCTGCCCTGAGGCGCATGATCACTGTTGCAACGGGTCCTTTGACAGTTGCTCAGTACATCGCACTCGGGGAAACCGAAGACGGCTACACGGAATTGGTGGACGGCCGCCTGATCATGTTCCCCAATTCTCTCATCGTGCACGCTCGCGCCAGCATCAATCTGGTCATGCAGCTCGTCGGTCAACTCCCTGACGATCTCAAAGTGATCCCCAGCATGGACGTGAACCTGGAGCTGGCTCCGCCGGACAAGCCAGGCTTCGTCCGGCGTCCAGATTTTGTCGTGATTCAACGCAGTGCTCTTCGGCGGCTGGACGCTGAAGACGGTCTCATCAGGGCTACAGAGGTCGTTCTTGCAGTCGAGGTGCTGTCGCCAGTTTCGCGCTACACGGACAGCCACACCAAGCGTGCCGAATACGCAGAAGCCGGCATTCCGTTCTACTGGCTCGTCGACCTCGACGAGCCGATCTCATTGACACCGATGCACCTGACTGGAGAGCTCGGTTATCAGGAGGCGCCTGCCGAGACCGGGGTCTACGAGGCGGTGGAGCCGTTCCCGCTGAAGATTCAGATTGATCGGCTCATCGACTGAGCTTGTTCAGCACCCTGTCGTACCGACTAATCCAGGCCTTCGTGAGCGCATCGCTCTCGAACCCCTCGACGCGGTCCGGCACGGGTGGTTTCGCCGGCACCGGAAGATAGCCGTCCACCGGCATGAGTGAGTCGCTCGTGACGTCTCCGTCCAGCAGCTGAAGCGTCGCGAGCCCACAGGCGTAGTCGAGCTCGGGCAACGCCGCCGCCAGCGCGACCCCGGCCGCCATCCCCACCGACGTCTCCAGCGCCGACGACACCACGCACGGCAGCCCACAGGCCTCGGCGATCTCCAGGGCCCGGCGCACACCGCCGAGCGGCGCCACCTTGATCACCGCGATGTCCGCGGCACCCGACACCGCCACCTTGAGCGGATCCTCGGCCTTGCGGATCGACTCGTCCGCCGCGATCAGCACGCCAACCCTCCTGCGGACCTCCGCAAGTTCGTCCAACGTGTGACACGGCTGTTCCACGTACTGGAGGCCACCAGCGGCCTTGTCCATGGCCTTGATCGCGGCAACGGCCGTGTCGACGTCCCACAGCATGTTCGCGTCGACCCTGATAGCCCCGTGAGGCCCCAACGCGTCGCGCACCGCTTCGAGCCGTGCGCAGTCCTCGGCCAGCGTGGACTCGGCGACCTTGACCTTGGCCGTCGAACAGCCCGAGCGCGCCACGATCTCGTGCGCCTTCTCCGGGCTGACCACCGGCACCGTGCAGTTGACCGGGATCCGGGAGCGAACCGGCGCCGGCCAGCCGTCGTGCGCCGCCTCCAGCGCGCACGCGAGCCACGGCATGGACTCGTCGTCGTCGTACTCCTCGAACGGGCAGAACTCGCCCCACCCGGCCGGTCCTTCGAGCAGCAGTCCGGTGCGCTGGGTGATGCCGCGGAACCGGGAACGCATCGGGATGGAGTAGACGTGCACGCGCCGATTCAAGCGCACTTCTGGAACTCCAGCGAATGGCCGCCGCCGTGCAGGTTCACGGTGCCGACGGGTTGCACGCCGAGCAACGTGCACACGATCTGCTGGACCGCTGCGGGGCTGAGCTGCGAGACGTCGCTGGAGATGGTGACGTCGAGCCCGTTCGCGACGCGGTCGACGGTGGCGGGCACCGCGTCGAACGGGACCTCGGTGGTGAAGCCGCGGTTCTGCTCGGCGGCGCTGGGGCCCTGGGCGAGCAGGGAGATGACGTCGTAGCCGCTCAGGCTGGCCTGGGGGCGGTTGACCGCCACGACCTTGCCCGAGGAGACCCAGTAGACCGACGGCGAGGTGATCTCGGCGGGGCCGCTGGGCGCTTCGAGGCCGGGGATCGGGTCGGTGGGGCGGATGCCGCACGCGGTGAGCACGGCGAGCACGAGCACCGCCAGGCCGAGCTCGCGCAGGGGTCCCCTCCCGGGGGTCCCCCTGTTTCCACTCTCCCAGCCGGCACCGACAGTTTTCGGCCTCACCGCTCACCTCCCAGCGGCAGCCGCAGCGTGAACAGCGCCCCGCCGCCCGGCCGGTTCGCCGCGACCAGGGTGCCGCCGTGCAGCCGCGCGTTCTCCCACGCGATCGCCAGGCCGAGGCCGCTGCCCTCGGACCGTCCGCGCGCCGAGTCGGCCTTGTAGAACCGCGCGAACACGTGTGGCAGCACGGCATCGGGCAGGCCCGGGCCGGAGTCGCCCACCGAGATCACCAACGACGAACCCTCGATCCACAGCGTCAGGAAGACCGGTGGCGAGCCGTGCCGCAGCGCGTTGCCGACCAGGTTCGCCACGATCACGTCCAACCGCCGCGGGTCCAGCCGCGCCCGCACGTCGGTGGGCAGCGACGTCGTCACGTCGGTGAAGCCGCGCATCCGCAGCGACGCGCGGATCACCTCGGCCACGTCGACGTCGTCCAGGGCCAGGGCCGCCGTGCCCGAGTCGAACCGGGTCACCTCGATCAGGTCGTTCACCAGCCGCGTCAGGTTCAGCGTCTCCCGGTTCACCAACCGCGCGGCCTGTCCCGCGACGCCCGGCAGCGAGCCCGTCTCGGCGTCCAGCACGTCGGTCACGGCGGTCATGGCGGCGAGAGGAGTCTTCAGTTCGTGCGACACGTCGGCGACGAACCGACGTGCGTCCGCTTCCATCCGTTGTAGCTCACCGACGTAGTGCTCCAAGGACGACGCCGTGCTGTTGAAGGTCGAGGCGACGGACGCCAGTTCGTCGCGTCCGCGCACCGGCACCCGCGCGGTCAGGTCGCCCTGGCCGAGTTTCCAGGCCGCCAGTTGCAGTTCGCGGACGGGGCCCAGCACGCCTCGGGCGGCCAGGAAACCCAGGCCCAGGGCGAACAGCAGGCCGGCGCCGCCGACCAGCCAGGCGTTGCGGGCCAGTTCGCCGACGAACTCGATCTCGGTGGTGAACGGCCGCAGCACGTACACCTCGACACCGGACGAACCGCTGGACGAACCGCCGGACGTCACCCGCAGCTGCATGCCGACCACGAGCCACACCCCGCCCTGGTACGGCACGCGTTGCCAGCCGACGCGTCCGGACGACACCAGGTCGCGCAGCTCCTGAGTGATCACGGAGGAGTCCATCGAGCCCGCCACCACACCCCGTGCCTGCGCCAGGGCCGTTCCCTCCCGACCGGAAACCCGGCCGGCGATGCGTTCCAGCGCGGCCGCGTCGAGCCGGGTGGGCAACGGGTAGAGCTGCTCGACGCGGTTCGTGGTCTCGATGACGGCGTTGTCCTGGGCGCGCTGCACGACGGCGTCGCGGGCACGCACGTAGCCGACGCCGGCCACCGCCACCGCGGTCACGATGCTCAGCAACGCGAACGCGAGCAGCAGCCGCAGGCGCAGGGTCACAGCGGCCCGAAGCGGTAGCCGAAGCCCCGCACGGTCTGGACGTACAGGGGCGCGGCCGCGTCGTCCTCGATCTTCGAACGCAGCCGCTGCACGCAGGCGTCGACCAGCCGCGAGTCACCGAGATAACCCTGGTCCCACACCGACTCCAGCAGCTGCTGCCGGGACATCACGCGGCCGGGCGACGACGAGAGCTCCAGCAGCAACCGCAGTTCGGTCGGGGCCAGGGACACCGGCCGGCCGAGCCGCGTCACCACGAGCCCCTCGCGGTCGATCGTCAGGTCGCCGTAACGCTCGGCCACGACCTCGGGCGCGGACACGGACGAGCGGCGCAGCACCGCGCGGATCCGCGCTTCGAGGACACGGGCCTGCGCGGGCTTGGCCACGTAGTCGTCGGCACCGGCTTCCAGACCGGCCACGACGTCGATGTCGTCGTTGCGCGCGGTGAGCATGATGATCGGCAGATCACCAGCGGCCCGGATGCGCCGGCAGACCTCGAACCCGTCCACGCCCGGCAGCATCAGGTCCAGCACCACCACGTCGGGCGCGACGCTGCTCAGCAGGTCGAGGCCCTCCTCGCCCGTGCGCACCGCGTCCACGGTGTGTCCCTGGTAGGTCAGGGCGAGCGACAGTCCCTCGCGGACCGCCTCGTCGTCCTCGATCAGCAGTACGCGCGGCATGTCCTCCAGCTTTCCCGACGGGTCTCATGAGGACGTTCTTGCCGCGTCATCGTTGCGTAACGACCGCCCGTGCGCAGTTGTTGCCCGGCCATGACCACGCGCGCACACGGGTTCGAAAACCTCTGCGACATGCGAAAAGTGCTGCTGACGGCGAGCTTCGCCGTCATCGCGGTGATCAACACCGTTGCTCCCGCGCTCGCCGTTCGCGGCGGCGTCGAAGCTCCTCAGGCCTACCCCTTCTCCGGCTCCCTGCAACGGCCGGACTCACCGCGCGAGGACGGCCACACCTGCGGCGTCACCCTCGTCGCGCCGAGCTGGGCCGTCACCGCCGGTCACTGCACCAAGAACAACCCCAGCGGTGCCCAGGTCGGTCGGCCGCGGGACTGGACGGTCCGTCTCGGCACGACGGACGCGGGCAGCGGCGGTGAGGTCATCGCGGTCGAGCGGTTCATCACCTACACGGAGTTCCCGGTGCACGACGGCGACATCGGCCTGCTGAAGCTGAAGAAGCCGGCGAAGACCAAGCCCGTCGCGCTGCCGTCGGCCAGGCCCGCGGAAGGCACGAAGACGCGGATCCTCGGCTGGGGCATGACATGTGACCGCCGCGCGCCCGAGTGCTACCCGAAGAAGCTGCGCGAGGCGGACACGGTGATCCAGCCGGCCACCGCCTGCGACGGCATCCACGCCGATCGCGAGCTGTGCGTCGGCGCGCTCGACGGCAGCGTCGCCGCCACCAACATGGACTCCGGCGGCCCCGGACTCGTCCGCGACGGCGACCGCTGGGTGATCGCCGGCGTCGTGAGCGGCTCGGGCGGCGACGACCGGCCCGTCATGTACACCGACATCAGCTACTTCAAGGGCTGGATCAACGACGTCGTGACCGGCAAGGTCAACCCGCCGGACACCCCGGTGCCCAACCTCGAAGGCGCCGCGGTGCTGGGAGGCATCTGCTCGGCGTCCGTCGTCAGAACCGATCACACCAAGCTCAGCGACCCGGCGCTGTTGCTCACCAACGGCCACTGCGTCCCGCAACGTCCGGCCCCCGGCGAGACCCTGAAGGACGTCGCGATCGAGGTCCCGGTGACCATCGGCGACCGCCAGGGTTACCTCCAGGCCAAGGCCAGGACGACCCGCCTGATCTACGCGACCATGTCCGGCACCGACACCGCGCTGTTCCGGCTCGACCAGACCTACGCGCAGCTCCACGCGAAGGGCGTCAAGGTCTTCAAGCTCGCCGGCAGGTCCGCCAAGCCGGGTGAACGCGTCGACATCATCTCGGCGGGCAACGGCAAACGCTTCAGCTGCACGATCGACGCCGTGGTCCCGCACCTCCGCGAAGAGGGCTACACGCAGGACAACGCCTATCGGTACGACCCCGCGTGCACGCCGTCGCACGGCGGTTCGGGTTCACCGATCGTGCTCAAGGACGGCGTCACCGTCGTCGGTGTGCACAGCACGGGCAACGACAACGGCGAGCAGTGCACGGCGAACAACCCCTGTGAGGTCGCAACGGACGGCACGGTGACGGTGCGCCAGGGCGCCCGCTACGGCCAGCAGGTCAAGCACCTAGTCGAGGGCGGCGGTGTGGCGTAGCTGTTCGGGGGTCGGGTCGGCGACCAGGACCTGCAGGGCCGCCGCGAACTGGTCGAAGCGCCGGTCGAACTCGGCCAGTTCGCGGGACGGCTCGGCGACCAGCGCCGCCCGGCCCGCCTTGGGCACCGCGGTCGCCAGCGCGTCGCGGAGTGGCTGCGCCCGGCGCAAGGCGACCAGCAGCGTCCACAGCCGTTGCTCGACCAACGCCACCTGCACCGGATCACCGGTGACGCGGAGGAAGTCCGAACGCACGGCCGTGGCGCGGCGGCGTTGCGAGGGGCAGGTGAAGTCGTCCGACCGGACGACCTGCGTGCCCGACGCCGACCGGGCCAGCGACTCCTCCGACCGGAACCGCCGCACGGGCACGGTCCCTGCCGGGTCCCACATCCACCAGAACGTCATCCGACCAGGTCGTCCGCGTCGACGATCTTGTACGCGTAGCCCTGCTCGGCCAGGAACCGCTGCCGGTGCGCCGCGTAGTCGGTGTCGAGCGTGTCGCGCGCGACGACCGAGTAGAAGTGCGCCTGCCGGCCGTCGCCCTTGGGGCGCAGGATCCGGCCGAGCCGCTGCGCCTCCTCCTGCCGCGACCCGAACGTGCCGGACACCTGGATGGCCACGGACGCCTCGGGCAGGTCGATGGAGAAGTTGGCGACCTTGGACACCACCAGCGTCCGGAGCTCGCCCCTGCGGAACTTGTCGAACAGTTCCTCGCGCTCCTTGTTCTTCGTCGATCCCTTGATCACCGGTGCGTCCAGCTCCTCCCCGAGCTCGTCGAGCTGGTCCAGGTAAGCACCGATCACCAGAGCCGGCTCGTCGGGATGCTGGTCGAGCACCCGCCGGACCACCGGGATCTTGGTCCGCGCGGTCGAGCAGAGCTTGTAGCGCTCCTCGGGCTCGGCCGTCGCGTACTGCAGCCGCTCGTTGTCCGTCAGCGTCACCCGGACCTCGGTGCACTCGGCGGGAGCGATCCAGCCCTGCGCCTCGATGTCGCGCCACGGCACGTCGTACCGCTTCGGCCCGATCAACGAGAAGACGTCGCCCTCCTGACCGTCCTCGCGCACCAGCGTCGCGGTCAGGCCGAGACGGCGGCGCGACTGCAGGTCCGCGGTCATCCGGAACACCGGCGCGGGCAGCAGGTGGACCTCGTCGTAGACGATCAGGCCCCAGTCGCGCGAGTCGAACAGCTCCAGGTGCTTGTACTCGCCCTTCGACTTGCGGGTGATCACCTGGTAGGTCGCGATCGTGACCGGCCGGATCTCCTTGCGCTCACCCGAGTACTCGCCGATCTCCTCCTCGGTGAGCGAGGTCCGCGCGATCAGCTCGCGCTTCCACTGCCGGCCCGCCACGGTGTTCGTGACCAGGATCAGCGTGGTCGCCTGCGCCTCGGCCATCGCCGCCGCGCCGACCAGCGTCTTGCCGGCGCCGCAGGGGAGCACGACGACGCCGCTCCCGCCCGCCCAGAACGCCTGCGCCGCGAGCCGCTGGTAGTCGCGCAGCTTCCAGTCGTTCTCCTCCAGCTCGATCGGGTGCGCCTCGCCGTCGACGTACCCGGCGTGGTCCTCGGCCGGCCAGCCCACCTTGAGCAGCAGCTGCTTGAGCCGCCCGCGTTCGCTGGGGTGCACGACGACCGTGTCGTCGTCGATCCGCGCCCCGAACATGGGCGCGATCTTCTTGTTGCGCAGCACCTCTTCGAGGACCGCGCGGTCGTTGGTGTGCAGGACGAGCCCGTGCGCCGGGTTGTTGGTGAGCACCAACCGCCCGAACCGGCTCATCGTGTCGACCACGTCCACCAGCAACGGCTGCGGCACCGGGTAGCGGCTGAACCGCACCAGCGCGTCGACCACCTGCTCGGCGTCGTGCCCGGCCGCGCGGGCGTTCCACAAGGCCAGCGGCGTCACGCGATACGTGTGCACGTGCTCAGGCGCCCGCTCCAACTCGGCGAACGGCGCGATGGACGTCCGCGCGTCGTTGGCGAGAGGGTGGTCGACCTCGAGCAGCAGCGTCTTGTCCGACTGGACGATCAGTGGGCCATCGGTCACGCGTAACAGTCTCCCTGACGACGCCAAATGCGTTCGACCTGCGTCAACTGGCGATAACAAGTGAGAGGCGACACACCCAGCCCACACGACGTGTCGTACGTTCTCGCCCATGAGCACCGAGTCGACTGATCCCGTCGAGCCACCGGACACGGTGGCGACGGCTTCCGAGGAGACCGAGGTACCGGCTTCTGAGGAGACCGAGACCGACGAGTCGCCCAAGCAGAACAAGTGGCTGAAGCCGGTCATCGTGGCCGTGCTGGCGGTCATCCTGGTCGGCGGCGGCGTGTACGCGCTGACCGCGCTCAACGGCACCAAGGTCGGCGACTGCGTCAGCGCGTCGCCGAAGGACGTGGACAAGCCGGACGGCGAGTGGAACCTCTCGTCGAAGAGCTGCGGCGACACCGCCGCCACGCACCGGGTCGCGGCCGTGCTGAAGAGCGCCGAGGACCCCTGTCCCGCCGAGGGCATCTACGAGGCGGTGAACGCGGGCGGCGACATCATGTGCCTGATGCCGAACCTCGCCGAGGGCAACTGCTACACCTCCGGTGACGACGGTGCGTTCAAGAAGGAGAACTGCACCACCGAATCGCCGGTGAAGATCGTGAAGAAGGTCGACGGCCTGCCCGAGGAGGGCACCGTCTGTCCCGAGGGGTCGAGCGAGCTCCGGTTCAGCGAACCGGCCTCGGTCTACTGCATGGGCGTGCACGAAGGTTCCTGATCGGGTGAACTCGGTTGAGTTCACGACGGTCCGACGCCGATACCCAGGCCATGAAGAAGGTCGGCCTGGGTATCGCCGTTGTCCTCGCGCTCGTCCTGCTCGGCGGGTTCGTGCTGAACCAGCTCGGCGGCGTGGCGAGGACGGCCCAGGTGGGCGACTGCGCCCGCATCTCCGGCGCGCTCGACAACCCGAAGTACCAGGCGCTCGACTGCGGGTCTGAGCAGGCGAACGTCAAGATCGCCAAGATCCTGCAGTGGAACGAGAACAAGTGCCCCGACGGCGGCATGGACTACTCGACCTACACCGGCGACTCCACGTTCTGCCTCATGCCGAACTTCGTCGAGGGCGCCTGCTACGGCCAGAACCCCGACACCGGCATCGCCAAGGTCGACTGCACCACCAAGGACTCGGTGAAGGTCGCCAAGGTGCTCGCCGGCAAGACCGACGGCGCCGCCTGCGGAGACTCGCGGGCCGCGGTCTTCCCGGAGCCCGCCGTCACCTTCTGCCTGGAACGCGGCGACCGCCGGCCGTGATCTTCACGTAAAGGGCACCACGCCCGTCCGGCCGCATGACACCCTCTGCGGCGTGATGAGCGACGGTCCGGCCGCACCGAGGTCGAGCGTGGGGAAGCGGATCCTGACCTACGGCGCGACATTGGTCGTCGCGGCCGTCGCGATCTACGGCCTGACCGAGTTCCTGACCCCGGTCCAGAAGCCGAAGCCGGGCGACTGCGCGTACCTCACCGGTACGGCCGGCGGGGGCCGCTACAACGCCGTCGACTGCGCGGCGCCCAACGCGAACTACGTGGTCGCCGGGACCGTCGCCAGGTCCGAGAGCTGCCCGAACCCCGCGGACGAGGACTGGGTGCCCGTGCGGTTCATCGACCCGAAGATCAGGTTCTGCCTGGTCCCGCGGTACGACGAGGGCGACTGCTACGCCGAGGCCGGTTCCGGCTACGACATCGCCGCCGTCGACTGCGGCGCCGACACGTTCCGGGTCACCAGGGTCAGCTCCGAGGTGCCCGCGCCGGCGTGCGCGACGGACGAGCAGACCCGCGCGTTTCCCGAGGTCAAGCTGACCTACTGCATCGCTGCCCGGTGAGCCGGGACAAGCGGCAGTAACGGTTCTGTAAAGCGCAGGCGGATTGCCTCACCGCGTGGCAACCTCTCCTCCGGCCATGTCGGGGGGCGTGGGCCGTTCGGAGCATGCGTGCGAAACGACAAGAGGCACGTCGACGACTGACTGGCAACAGCTTCCCGGAACCGGAGCCGTCCACGGCTTCGGTTCCGCCGTCTTTCGCACGACCCATCGGAGAGGAATCCAGTGACCACCCCCAACTACCCGCAGCAGCCTGGGCCTTACGGCCCGCCTCCCGGTGGGCAGCCCCAGCAGCCCTACGGTCAGCAGCCGCAGCCCTACACGCCGTCGCAGGGCATGCCCCAGCAGGGCTACCCCGCCGACCCGTACGCCCAGCCGCAGGGCCAGCCCGGTCAGCCGGGCATGCCCGGTGACCCGTACGCGCAGCCGGGTCAGCCCGGTCCGTACGGTCCGCCGCCCGGCCAGATGCCGCCTGGTCAGATGCCGCCCGGCGGGCCGATGGGCCAGCCGATGCCGTACGGCCCGCCGCCCAAGAAGAAGGGCGGCGCCGGCAAGATCATCGGATCGATCGTCGGCGTCGTCGTGCTGGTCGGCGCGTTCGTGGTCGTGCGCGCCTTGATCAGCGGCGGCCTGAGCGGCATCACGGAGCCGTCGGCCAAGGCCGGCGACTGCGCGAGCGTCACGGGCACCACGATCAGCCCGAAGTACAAGAAGGTCGACTGTGGTTCGACCGAGGCGAACTACTTCATCGCCAAGGCCATGAACTCGACCACCGAGGCGTGCCCGAGCGAGGACTACGCCGAGTACACCGAGTCCGGTCGTCGCAGCTCCTCGCTGAAGCTCTGCCTCGTCGAGAAGCTCGAAGAGGGCAAGTGCTACCAGGAGGAGATCGTCAAGATCAACATGGAGGGCATGAAGGTCGTCGAGTGCCCGAAGGCGCCCAACGAGTTCGCCGTCCAGAAGATCCTCAAGATCGAGAAGGTCGTCAAGGCCGCGACCGCCGAGTGCGGTGAGGCCACGGCGGTCTCGTACGCCGAGCCCACGCCCGGGATCACCTACTGCGTGACCGCCGTCGAGGGCAACTGACCGGCAACTGACAAAGGCGGGCCGGTGACGGCCCGCCTTTCTCATGTCTCATGACAACCGATCGGGAAACTTTCGAAAACCGGCTAACTCGTGGTGCCCGGCGGCA
Source organism: Lentzea alba (assembly GCF_011067745.1). Lineage (GTDB taxonomy): Bacteria > Actinomycetota > Actinomycetes > Mycobacteriales > Pseudonocardiaceae > Lentzea > Lentzea alba. The sequence goes on along the minus strand of NZ_JAAMPJ010000002.1, from coordinate 460,789 downwards.
GCAGTTGCTGCACGTCCAGACGGCCCGAGAGCACGTCCTCGGTGTCCATCATGTCGGCGACCCGCTGGAGCCGGATCGGGTTCAGCGACAGCGGGAACGTGCCCACGGACACGAGGGCCGCGGTCGCCTGGTCGACGTCGGCGTAGCTGGTCAGCGAGTCCTGCACGGCGAGCTTGTTGGCCTGCGCCCGCTGCTGGGCCTCGCGCAGCACGTCCCGGAACGCCTTGAGCGTCTTCGGGTTCGCCTCGGCGAACTTCTTCGACGCCGCGTAGCCGGACATCGGGAAGTCCAGTGTCGGGCCCCGCGCGGTGTCGGTGAGGATCTTCGCACCGATGCTGCGCTGCGCCTTCGTGATGAACGGCTCGATCATGAACGCCGCGTCGACCGTGCTCGACTTCAGCGCGTTCTCCATCTCGGCGAACGGCATCGGCCGGAACTTGATCTTCTGCTTCTCGACCGCGGCGGTGTCCAGCACGGCCCGCGTGGTCAGCGCGCCGATGTCGGTCTCGCTGTTCACGGCGATGGTCGGCGCCCCGTTCTTGCCGGGGTCGTCGTAGGTCGAGTTGGCCGATGTGACCAGCGCCATCGAGTTCTGGCCCGCCTGGTAGGCCTCGCCCTGAAGCTGCAGTTCAGTGCCCTCGGCGACCGCGCGGAAGAGGCTGACGTGCGTGGCCCACGTGATGTCCAGCGTGGTGTCCAGCTGCTTGATGGCCTCCGCCTCGCTGGGCTGGGTCACCAGGGTGACCTGCAGGCCGGCCTTCTCGAACAGCTTGTCGGTCAGCGCGATCCGCAGCGGTGCGACGTCGACGACCGGCAGCACGCCGATGCGCAGGGTGTTGCGCTCCACGTCCGCGGTGCCGCCGTTCGAAGAACTTCCGAACAGGCCGCAGCTCGCGGTCAGAACACACGTGATGAGCACTGCGACAAGCCGCAGAGCTTTGGCTCGGGTAGCCATGGCACCTCTCGCCGGTAGGCCTTGAGTAGCATCAAATTGATCAGTGAGTGTCGACACAGACCAGGTCGTTCGCAGCCCCAACAGGGAGTTCGGACGGACTTGAGGGATGCCGACGACCGGGGATGTTAACCACCTGAACGTATGAAAGGACACCCCGTCTCGATACGGTGAGTGCTTCTGGAGACTTCCCCCGAGGAGGGGGTGGCCATTACGCTCCCCGCCGGGTGGCACAGGTCGCAGTAGAGGATCGTGTCTTCAGAACGAGGTAGGGCGCCTTACCGGGCGAACAACCTCTGTGCTGCAATTCGGCCCGTTTGACGAGTCCATGCTCGGTCCTGGGGAGAGACCGGGACACTGCTGCTGGAAGAGGAAGCCCAGAGTGGCCCGACGTGAGAGAGGTCCCAGCCAGTTTGGCGTGGGTGACACCACACGCTCCGAAAGGCCCGAATCGGGTGACGGACTGGCTGCGCTGGGTAACGGCACCGTGACGGCGACACCGGACGTGGTGAGGACCGAGACCGGCGCCGGAACCGGTTCAGGACCTGCCCGATCCGCGGGCTGGCGGTTGCGCAACTGGAGGTTGCGCACGAAGCTGCTCGCCGTTCTGCTCATCCCGACGATCTGTGCGCTCGTCCTGGGTGGCCTGCGCGTGCGCAGCGACCTCCAGGCCGCGACGGAGCTGAACAACCTCGCGAACCAGGTCCGCCTGGAAACCGCAGTCGCGAGCCTGATTCAGCAGCTCCAGCGCGAGCGCGACCTGTCGGTCAGCTACGTCGCCTCGAACAAGAAGGTCGACCGGGTCGTTCTCGAGCGCCAGCTGCGCCGCGTGAACGACTCCAGCGAGGAGTTCAGCAACAAGATCGCCGAGCTGAGCGCGGACATGAACCCGGCTGCCGTCGAGCGGTTCCAGGTCGCGTTCCAACAGCTCAACCGCCTGAACAGCCTCCGCAACTCGGTGCGCGACACGCAGTACCCCGCCGAGGCCGTCCAGCGCACCTACTCGGAGTCGATCGAGACGCTCATCAACCTCGGTGAGCAGACGCTCGCCGAGATCGACGACCCCGCGCTGGTGCGACTGCACCTGACCACGAACGCCATCGCGCGGATCAAGGAGGAGGAGTCGCTCAAGCGGGCGATTCTCCTCGACGTCTTCCAGCGCAAGGCGTTCACGCCGTCCCAGCTGCGGGCCCTGCAGGCTGCGGACGCCGAGCTCCAGGCGGCCCGCAACGACTTCCGCAAGGCCGCGACGCCGGACCAGGCCAAGATCTACGACGACACCGTCACCGGCCTCATCGTCGACACCGCGAACGACATGCAGGAATCGGCGATCAACCAGCAGGCCGGCAACAAGGACTTCACGCAGCTGACGTCCGAGAAGTGGGACATCGCCGCCACGCTGACGGTCAACCTGACCCGTGACGTCGAGAACCTGCTGATCGAACAGCTGCAGAACAAGACCGACGAGACCGCCGGTGCCACCAGGACCCAGGCCTACCTCGCGTCCGGCCTCGTGCTGGCGTTCCTCGGCCTCGCGTTGCTGATGGCGCTGTTCGTCGCCCGCTCGATCCTCAACCCGCTGCGCACGCTGCGCCGTACCGCCCTCGACGTCGCCGACCACGGACTCCCCGACGCGGTCGAGCGCATCCTCGCGGACCCGAACCCGGAGGACGCGGCCAAGACCGCCGTCGAGCCGGTGCCGGTGCACACGCGTGAAGAGATCGGTCAGGTGGCGCGGGCGTTCGACGCGGTGCACGGTGAAGCGGTGCGACTGGCCGCCCAGCAGGCCCTCCTGCGTGACAACGTCAACGCGATGTTCGTCAACCTGTCGCGTCGGTCGCAGGCCCTGGTCGAACGCCAGCTGAACCTGATCGACCGGCTGGAGCAGGACGAGCAGGACCCGGACCAGCTGGCCTCGCTGTTCGAGCTGGACCACCTCGCGACCCGCATGCGCCGCAACTCGGAGAACCTGCTGGTTCTCTCGGGCACGGACCTCTCGCGGCGCCTGACCCGGCCCGTCCCGGCCGCCGAGGTGCTCGGCGCCGCGGTCTCCGAGGTCGAGCAGTACGCCCGCGTGCAGGTCGGCCAGACCCCGGAACTCACCGTCCAGGGCCGCGCGGTCAACGACCTCGTGCACCTCATTGCCGAGCTGCTGGACAACGCCACGGCGTTCTCCGACCCGGTCACCAAGGTCACCGTTCGCACGGCCAAGACCCGCAAGGGCGAGCTGGCGATCGAGATCCAGGACCGCGGCGTGGGCATGGGCGACCAGGAGATCATCGACGCCAACGACCGCCTGGCGGACCCGCCGGACGTCGACGTCGCCGTGTCCCGCCGAATGGGCCTGTACGTGGTCGCGCGGCTCGCCAAGCGCCACGACATCAAGGTCCGCCTGCGCGGCAACGAGGACATCGAGGGCGGCACGACGGCACTGGTGATCGTGCCGGAGACGCTCATCGCGTTCCCCGGTCAGGCGCCGGTCTCGACCCCGCCGTCCGGTTCCGGTTCGCTCGCTTCGGCGTTCGGCATGTCGACCCCGGCCCCCGGCCTGGCCTCGGCCGAGCTCACCACCGAGATCGGCACCACGGCCACCAGGGCCAGCGGTATCGCGGGTGCGTTCGGCGGTGCCACCGGCACCACGCCGAGGATCGACGAGTCGAGCCCGAGCAACCCGAGCATCCCGGTCAGCTTCGTCCCGAGCGCTCTCACCGACACCGGTGCCGGCGCGACGGCGGTGCCCGTCTACAGCGAGCCGCCGATCGAGGACGCGACGCCGTCCGAGCGGTGGCGTCGTGACCAGCTGGCGGCCGTGGAGCCCGAGGGCTCGTTCGGTGAGCCGACGCTGTTCACGGCCTACGAGGACCGGCACGAGGACGGCGGCGAGATCTCCTTCGAGCCGGGCTACGAGACCACGCAGTTCGTGCCGATCCCTCCGATCGACGACGAACCGCACTCGAGCAACGGCGTCTCGCGGGCACCGGTCGACACCGGGTCCCTGGACATCGGGATGGCGCACCGCAACGGCACGTCCGAGGCCGCCCGCAAGGGGGTCGAGCACGACCTGGACGCACCGACCGAGCGCCTCCCGATCTACGAGGCGGTCCTGTCGCAGTGGTTCCAGGCCGTCGGCAGCGAGACGTCCGCGTCCGCGGCCCAGCCGGTTCCGGCCGCGGCGGACGAACAGGCAGAGCCCGCGGCGACCAACGGACGGGTCGAGTCCAAGCTCGGCAGCGTCGAGAAGGCCGACAAGGGCGGTGTCGAGTACATCGACGAACCGGTCACGACCCCTCCGCTCTCGGACGGGCCCGAGCCGGAACTGCCGACCCGCAAACCCAAGCCCGTCCCGGCGGTGGCACCCACCACCACGTCGGCCGCTGGTCTTCCCGTGCGCCCGCCGCGCGTGAAGAAGCAGGCCGAGGAAGTAGTCGCCCCCGCCGAGCAGGAGCGAGTTGTGGAACCGGAGCCCGTTGTGGAGGAGACTCCAGCGGCGGCACCCACTTCCGAATCGGCCTGGCAATCGCCTGCCGACGAGGGATGGCAAGCGGCTCAGGCGTTGTTGAACAAGGCGCCGGAGTCGAAGACATCCGCAGGATTGCCAAAACGGACACCGAAGGCTCAGCTCGTGCCAGGATCTGCGGCACCCAAGCCGCAGGGCACGACGCAGACAGCGCAGCGGCCTCCGCTGCCGCCTCGTACCGCAGACGCGGTGCGCGGGCGGATGTCGAGCCTGCAGAGTGGTGTCAAGCGAGGCCGGCACGCATTGATCGAGGCATACGCTGGTGACCAATCGAGCCGGCAGAACGAGGAGCAGGAGTGACGACCGCAGCGCAGCCAGGCAGCTTTGGTTGGCTTATCACCGACTTCGTGCGGAGGGTGCCCGGCGTGGCACATTCCGTCGTGGTGTCCGCGGACGGGCTGTTGCTCGCGGGGTCCCAGGGGCTGCCCCGGGACCGTGCAGAGCAGCTCTCCGCTGTCGCGTCCGGACTGGTCAGCCTCACACAGGGTGCTGCCCGTTGCTTCGAGGCAGGCGGGGTCAACCAGACCGTCGTCGAGATGGAGCGGGGCTACCTGTTCCTCATGTCGATCAGCGACGGTTCGTGTCTCGCCGTCCTGGCGGCACCAAACTGTGACATCGGCCTGGTGGCATATGAAATGACGCTTCTGGTGGAGCGAGTCGGTCAACAACTCACCCCTGAGCTGCGCGCGCAGCTTCAGGGTGTGGTCCGTCGCTAGAGCTCACTGGCAGTTCAGGGGTGAGAAGAGATGGCTAGCAGACCTGGCGCTAGAGGCCGTGGCTTCGGTAGGAACTTCAACTACCAGGAGTGGGCCGCTGGTGGGTTCCAGTTCGACGAGCCTGACGCGATACCCCAAGAACCAGAGGAAGCCGAGGACGCACCCCACGATGAGCGGGTTACAGGGCAAGGGCTAGGCGATATGTCTCAGCGTGAGGTGGATGACTCGTCGTCGTATCCGTACGACGACGTGCCGAACCGGTTCGACATCGACGGGTACGGCACCGGGTTGTTCGGTGGCCCCGGTGCGGACCTCTTCGGCCAGCACGAGATGCCGGACGCCGTGCCGGAACAGCTGCCGTACACCACCGGGCCGCAGCCGGTGTACAGCACCGGTGCGCAACCTGTTGTGCGGCCGGAGGAGAATTCCTCTGCGGACTCGGGTTCACTTGTGCGGCCTTACACGCGCACTGGTGGACGCACCCGGCCCGACTACGACCTGGCCATCGAGGCGCTGATTTCGACCAGCGAACGAGGCCTCGAACGGGATGCCGCAGTGCTTCCCGAACACAGGTCGATCTGCGGGCTGTGTGTCGACACTCGGTCGGTGGCCGAGGTCGCTGCACTCCTACGCTTGCCACTTGGCGTCGTGCGGGTGTTGATCGGCGACATGGCAAGCATGGGTTTGGTTTTGATTCACCAGGGCGGTCTGGTCGTGGGGGACCGGCCTTCCATGGAATTCCTGGAGAGGGTGCTCAGTGGGCTTCGCAAGCTCTAGTCCCCAGGGCGCCGAGGGCGCACGGAAGCCGACGACGTCTGCCAAGATCGTGGTGGCGGGTGGCTTCGGTGTGGGCAAGACGACGTTCGTCGGCTCGGTGTCCGAGATCGTCCCGTTGACCACCGAGGCGGTGATGACCGAGGCCAGCGCGGGGGTGGACGACCTCTCCGCCACGCCGAACAAGGTCACCACGACGGTCGCGATGGACTTCGGCCGCGTGTCGCTCGACAGCGACCTGATCCTGTACCTCTTCGGTACACCGGGTCAGCACCGGTTCTGGTTCATGTGGGACGACCTGGTACGGGGTGCCATCGGCGCCATCGTGCTGGTCGACACCCGCCGCCTGGCCGACGCGTTCGCCTCGATCGACTTCTTCGACGATCGGCAGCTGCCGTACGTCGTGGGCGTCAACTGCTTCGACGGCCTCCTGCACCACAGGCTGGAGGACGTGCGCGAGGCGTTGACGATCGACGAGTCGGTCCCGATCGTCACTTGTGACGCGCGGAACCGGCAGTCGACGAAGCAGACGCTCATCACGCTGGTCGAGCACGCCATGCGCCAGTGGATGTCCGTCCGCGCGGGCTGATCTTCGCCTCGCCGGTCCAACTCCAGAACGAGCAACGAGGCGAGCGCCACCTTCGGGTGCGGCGCTCGCCTCGTCGTTGCGGTCTGATTCAGTTGGTTCGTGTCGTCGTGGCCTCCTCCTCCGCGGTCAGCTTCGGCTCAGATGTGGAGCTGGAGCACGTTCGGCAGCAGGCAGACGCTGAGGATTCCCAGCGCGGTGATGTTCGGGCAGCCTGACGGTTCGACTTCCTCAGGGCAGTCCTCTTCGTCGTCGCCCTTGGGGTCGTCGGTCACCGGCGCCTTCACCTCGTCGGCGACGGCTTCCTGAGCGGGTGCGGCGGCGTCGGTGACCGCGGACTCGAGGATCGGTGTGGCCTCAACTGCCGGCGGCGGCGCCACCTCGGGCTCAGCCGGCAGTGGCGCCACCTCGGGCTCAGCCGGCGGCGGGGCGACCGCGACCTGTGCCGCGGGCACGTCGACCGCGGCCGCGGCGGAGGCCTCGACGCCGATGTTCGTGAACGGAACGCCGACCGACGCGTCGGCCCAGACGTCCGCGTGGCCGATGTTCATCGCGAGCTGGATGCCCTCGTTGGTGTCGAGGGTGATGCCGCTGCCGGTGTTGAGGCTCGCGCCCGCGCCCAGACTGACCGGGATCGAGTTCACGTTGTTGTTGTAGGCACCAACGGTCACGTTGACGTTGTTGTCCCCGAGAATCTCGATGATCGGGTCGGCCTGGGCTGTTCCTGTCGAGAACGGCAAGGCGAACGCCAATGCCGTTGCGGTGAGGACCGCTCTACGCGCCCACCGGGTGATGGCCATTGCGCTGCTCCTCCTTCGTCGAGGGAGCGTCGTGAAACGCTCACGCCACTCGACGCTAGGTCGCGAAACAGCCACGCAAGGGTGGTCGTGCGGATCGACCGGGGGATGACCGACGGTCAGCCCTCGTCCACCAATGCGGCGGACGTGATGCGATGAAGAGGGAACCTGAGCACCTCTCCGTAGCTGTGGTCGTAGCCTTCGAGCACGCCGCCGCCGACCACGTGCGGCTCGATCACGCGCTGTGCCGCCGTGCCGTGGGAGTCGACGAACCCGACGAGCACTCTCCGTCGCGCCCGTGCGGCCTGCTGGAGCAACGACAGGGTGGCGGACGGCCCGGCGCCGAGGTGGCCGGGAACGGCGATGCGTTCACCCCGTGGTGTCGCGGCGGCACGATCTCCGGCTCGGACCAGCCGGACGAGTTCACCCGACCGCTCGTCGGCGGGCACTGCGGGTGACGCCGGTTTGCGTGCCGAGCGCTGCCTCGGCGTGGTCCGGCGCCCGCCCGGCCGCAGGTCGAGGACCTGGCCGTCCGGGCCCTCCGCGGCCGGGGCGAACCCGGCCGAACGCAGCCCCTCCAGCACGTCCGCCAGCGGCAACGGGCTCACCAGCACGGTCGGCGCGATCCGCCGCAGCTCCAGGCGCGCGGCCTCGGGGTGCGCGAGGACCTCGCTGATCAGCACCGGGTCGTCGCACCGCAGGAACGACCCGGCGGCGCCGCCGCGGAGCCTTCCGTGCCGGCGTGCGGCGTCGTCGATCAGGTAGGTCAGCGACTGCGGAACGGGCGTGCGTGAACGGATCTTGAAGAGTTCGTGCAGCTCATCGGCGGTGCGGCCGGAGTCGAGCGCGCGACGGACGGTGCTCTCGCTGATCCGGTAGACGGTGGCGCTGCCCGCCGACTCGACGTTCGCGACGATCGCCAGCTCGTCCGCGAGGTCCGGTTCGAGGCGGCCCGGCGCGACGACGGTGAGGTCGGCCTGCACCAGGACGTGGTCGAGCGGTTCCGGCAACGCCTCGCCGAGGGTCTTGGCGGCGTGGCCGGGGCCCTCGTCGAGCAGCACGCGGCCCGCGCTGGTGATCGCGCCGAGCGCGAGCACGCCGACCGCGGTGCCCTCTTCGACGGTCCAGCGCACCAGTTCGTCGCGCTGCCGCCCGCCCCGGCGCGGCGCCCGCCAGCCGAGCAGCGCGGCCAGGTCGGCGGGGTTCGCGATCGCGGTGCCCTTGGGGAACGCGCCGAGCGCCTCCAGGACCCACCTGCGGTCGCGCGGTGCCTGGGCGCGGCGGACCTCGTCCGCGAGCGGGGTGAAGAGCTTGTCCTTCTCGTCGCGGCGGCCGATCAGCGCGGGGAGCCTGGGCAGCTCCAGCCAGGCGTGGGCGAGCGTGGCCCAGCGGACCTCGGCGGTCGCGGCGAGCCACACGTCGGCCTTGGTCGTCGGCACCCATTCCGGTTCGGCGGCCTCGGTGTTCGCGACCAGGTCCGCACCGACCACGAGCTCGATCAGCAGAGCGGCCCGGCGTTCGTCGACGTCGAGGTCCTTGGCGGCTTTGCGCAGCTCGCGGACGCCCAGACCGCCCGTGCGCAGCACCGGTGCCGGTTCGGCGGACCAGCTCGCGATGAGCTTCTCGACGTGCCGGACGAGTTCCAGGGCCTCGCCGCCGCCCGTGGCGTCGATGCTGGTCTGCTGGAGCGTCGAGGTCTTCGGCTTCGGCTCGGTGACCTGGATCGGGCCGAGCGGGCGTTCGCCGCGCAGCTGGAGGGCGATCTCGCGCGGCAGCTCGACGGTGCCGGGGTCGCGGCGCAGCAGCAGGTTGCGGGCGAGCAGCCGTTGCACGGGCGTCTCGGCCTTGTCGAGCGGCACGACCCGGGAGGCGTCCTTGGTGTCGCCGATCGGCGGTCCGGCGGCGAGCTTCTGCAGCACGCGCTGCTCGCCCTCGGTGATGCCGCTCAGGTCGTACGTCTGCCCGGTCGCGCGGCCGAGGTTGCCGGGGTAGGTGCCGAACGCCTCCCGCGTGACCGGGGGGATCGACAGCGCGTCGTCCTCGCCCCACAGGAGCGCCTGGGCCCTGAGCCTCGCGACGGCCTGCTTGAGCGGCTTGGGCTTCACGTCCGGCCCGAGCACCTCCGCGAGTGTGGCCAACGCCACGGGCTCGGTGTCGGCACCCTGCACGACCAGGCCTTCGAGGACGGCGAGCGTGAAGGTGTCGAGGTCCTCGCAGGCACGCGCGACCGACGCCCTGGTGCCGACCCGTGTCGCGAGCACGGACATATCGGCAGGTGGGGGCGTTGCCAGGTCAGGACGCGCGCGCAGCAGTGCGACGAGAGCGACGTCGTCCCGGGCGCGCAGCCAGTCGGCGAGAGTGATGCCGGACATTCTCACCACGTTATATGGGCCGGTGGCAGCCACGTCGTGCTCTGTCACACTTGTGCCCGTCATCAGGCACCACCGAGGAGGAGAAAGTGGCGAAAGGACGCCCTGGACGGGTCGACCCGCACTGGCCGGAAGGCCCCGACGGCGGCCACCCCGTCACCGAGCTCACCAGTGACACGCAGGGTGCGCTCTCCCCGTTCGGCACGGTCACGTTCCCGCTGCCGGTGGAGGACCTCGGCTACACGCACCCGGTGACCGAAATCAACAAGTCCTGATCGGACTGTCAGGGCGGTCTTAAAACTGCCGAGTCGCGTGCGTACCGCAATGGGCCCGGGGATAGGCTCGTTTCCCACTTGAGCTGCACTTCGTGGGAGGACGACGATGCCGGTCCCCGGCCCTGGTTACTCGATCACCGTTCGCTTGGAGGCGCCGCCGTCAGCGAGCGCTGCGGGTGACCTCACGTCGGCCGTCGGCCGCGCGGGCGGTGTCATCACGGCGTTCGACGTCGTGGAGTCGCACAACGACCGCGTCGTCATCGACCTCACCTGCAACGCGCTGTCCGCGAACCACGCCAAGGACATCACCGACACGCTGGAGACGTTGCCCGGCATCGTCGTCCGCAAGGTGTCGGACCGCACGTTCCTCGTGCACCTCGGCGGCAAGATCGAGATCTCGTCGAAGGTTCCGCTGCGCAACCGTGACGACCTCTCCCGCGCGTACACGCCGGGCGTCGCGCGGGTCTGCGAGGCGATCGCCAAGAACCCGGACGACGCGCGTCGTCTGACCATCAAGCGCAACACCGTGGCCGTCGTGACCGACGGTTCGGCCGTGCTGGGCCTCGGCAACCTCGGCCCCGCCGCCGCGCTGCCGGTGATGGAGGGCAAGGCGGCGCTGTTCAAGAAGTTCGCTGGCGTCGACGCCTGGCCGGTCTGCCTGGACACCCAGGACACCGAGGAGATCATCCGCGCGGTCGAGCTCATCGCTCCCGTGTACGGCGGCATCAACCTCGAGGACATCTCCGCGCCGCGCTGCTTCGAGATCGAGGCCCGCCTCCGCGAGAAGCTCGACATCCCGGTCTTCCACGACGACCAGCACGGCACGGCCATCGTCGTTGTCGCCGCGCTGCGCAACGCCCTGCGCGTGGTGAACAAGGACATCAAGGACTGCCGCATCACGGTCTGCGGCGTCGGCGCGGCCGGTTCCGCGATCATCCGCCTGCTGCAGGCCCAGACGCCCGGCGACATCATCGCCGTCGACGTGGACGGCATCGTGCACCGCGACCGTCCCGGCCTGGACTCGAACCTGAAGTCCATCGCCGCGTCCACGAACAAGGACAACCAGTCCGGCCGCCTGCACGACGCGCTGGTCGGCTCGGACGTGTTCATCGGCGTCTCGGCTCCCAACCTGTTCGGCGCCGACCAGGTCGCCACGATGGCCAAGGACGCCATCGTGTTCGCGCTGGCCAACCCGGACCCGGAGATCGACCCGATGGAGGCCCAGCAGCACGCCGCCGTCGTGGCGACCGGCCGCTCGGACTTCCCGAACCAGATCAACAACGTGCTGGCGTTCCCCGGCGTGTTCCGCGGCCTGCTGGACGCGCACGCCCGGACGATCACCGACGCGATGCTGCTGGCCGCCGCGCAGGCCATCGCCGACGTGGTGGACGGCGACCGCCTCAACGCGTCGTTCATCGTCCCGTCGGTCTTCGACAACACGGTTGCTCCGGCCGTGGCGGAAGCGGTCCGCAAGGCCGCCCAGTCCTGATTTCGGGGAACGCGGGGGCCCCACGTTTCCTTCAGGGGAACGCGGGGCCCCCGCGTTCCCCTGGAAGCGGGCATACGATCGCGGCATGACCAAGCAGTTCACCCACCTGGACTCCCACGGCGCGGCCCGGATGGTCGACGTCTCCGGCAAGGAGCAGACCACGCGGACGGCCGTGGCCACCGGGATCCTGCACACGACCGCCGAGGTGGTTGAGCTGCTGGGTGCCGATGGCCTGCCCAAGGGCGACGCCATGGCCACGGCCCGCATCGCCGGCATCATGGCCGCGAAGCGCACCTGGGAGCTCGTGCCGCTGTGCCACCCGATCTCGTTGTCGTCGGTGGTGGTGGACCTGGCCCTGGCACCGGACTCGGTGCTGATCACGGCCACGGTCCGCACCACCGACCGCACGGGCGTCGAGATGGAGGCCCTGACCGCGGTGTCGGTGGCCGGCCTGACCCTGCACGACATGGTGAAGTCCGTCGACCCGGCCGCGTCGCTGGACGCGGTGCGGGTGGAACGCAAGGAAGGCGGCAAGTCCGGCCTGTGGGAACGCCCGTGAAGGCAGTGGTGATCACGGCCTCCAACCGTGCCGCCGCCGGGGTCTACTCCGATCGCAGCGGACCTCTGATCGTCACGTGGCTCGCCGAGCGCGGCTTCTCGGTCTCCGAGCCGGTCGTCGTGCCGGACGGCGAACCTGTTCGACTCGCGTTGGCCGAGGCGGTGTCCTCGGGTGCCGATCTCGTGGTGACCACGGGCGGCACCGGCATCAACCCGACCGACCGGACCCCGGAAGCCACGCGCGCGGTGCTGGACTACGAGGTGCCCGGCCTGGCCGACGTCATCCGGATGTCGGGCTGGCCGCGCGTGCCGGGCTCGGTGCTGTCGCGCGGCGTGGCCGGAGTGGCGGGCCGAACCCTGATCGTGAACCTGCCGGGCTCGACCGGCGGCGTGCGCGACGGGCTGGACGTGCTGGGGTCCGTCGTAGAGCATGCGCTGGACCAACTGCGTGGAGGTGACCACAAATGAGCGTGGTGCTGCGGGCCGTCGTGACCGAGGAACCGCTGTCGGTCGAGGAGCACGCCGCTCTGGTGGGTTCGGACCGAGCCGGCGCGGTGGTGACGTTCTCCGGCGTCGTGCGCGACCACGACGGTGGACGTTCGGTGCTGGAGCTGGAGTACCACTCGCACCCGTCCGCTGCCGATGTCGTGGCCGAGGTCGTGGAGTCGCTGGCCGCCAAGTACTCCGGGGTGCACGGGATCGCGGTGTCGCACCGGGTCGGGCCGCTGAAGATCGGTGATGTCGCGCTGGCTTGCGCGGTGGCGGCTGAGCACCGCGGGGAGGCGTTCTCGTTGTGCTCGGACCTTGTGGACGAGGTTAAGGCCCGGTTGCCGGTGTGGAAGCGGCAGGTGTTCTCGGACGGCAAGGACGAGTGGGTCAACTGCCCCTGAGCTGGACCTCGGAAACGCAACCAGGGACCTCACCGCCGGGGGGTAGCGGTGAGATCCCTGGTTCCTGCATCAGCCCACGGCAAAACAGGGCCAACGTTCAGAATCGGACTGGATCGCTGATCAGATCAGGATCTTGTCGCCCGGGAAGATCAGGTCCGGGTTCGTGAGGAATTCCTTGTTCTTCTCCACGATGGCCTGGTAGCCGCCGGCGACCTTGTTGGCGTCGGCGATCTTCGACAGCGTGTCGCCCGGCTTGATCTCGTAGTTGCCGTTCGGGTTCGACTTCGAACCCGCGAGGGCGACTACCGGCGCCTGCTGCACCGGGGCCTGGCGCTGCTGCGGCTGCGCCTTGCGCTGTTGCGGGGCCGGGGTGGCCTTCTTGGGGGCCTGGCCGGTGTAGTTGCCCAGCCTGGCGCTGCACGAGGGCCAGGCGTTGCGGCCCTGGCCGGCGAGCACGCGCTCGGCGACAGCGATCTGCTGCTCGCGCGAGGCGTTGGCCGGGTTGCCCTGGCCGCCGTAGGCGTTCCAGGTCTGCTGCGTGAACTGCAGGCCGCCGTAGTACCCGTTGCCGGTGTTGGCGGCCCAGTTGCCACTGGCTTCGCACTGCGCGAGTGCGTCCCAGTCCATGCCGGGCGCGGCGTTGGCGGTGCCAACGGCGAGGCCCAGAGGGGCGCTGGCGAGAATGCCGAGCGCCGCGACCTTGGCGATAGTGCGAGCGGCGGAACCCTGCTTGCCCTGCTTGCCACGGTTGAAAGCCATGTGCCTCTCGGTCCACCGCACCTGCGGTCAGGAACTCGGGTTCGGGGCCCGGTACGTCCCTGCGTCCCAGTCCGGCGGTTTCTCTCGCTCGGGGTTTGTGCCGGAGAACCCTCGGACTGGGCTCGGTGCTCGGTCCTCCGGTCGTGCTCGTGACTGGTCGGGGCCAGCCGAGGAGCGACCGTACGTAACCGAAGTCGGGCTCACCAAATGTTTCGAGCTGTGACGCGCATCACAGTAACACTGCGGATTGTTGTGCTGGGCCTACAAACGCGCAGCTCAAAGGTGTCGTTATCGGTCCGTTTCCATTCTGAGATCCATCGAGATTTATCACGCAAAGTGAGGCGTGGCTCACGCGATTCCGCCATCGGAGACACGCCGGTTCTGGCCATCACCGCGATCGGATGGCCAAGATCGAAGGCATGAGAATCGACGCGCTGCGGCGAGCGCTGGGGGCCAAACCCGGCCAGCCCGTGTCGTTCGACGAGCTGATCGACGCCATCTGGGGCGCCGAACGGCCGGCGAACCCGAAGTCGGCGTTGCGCAACCTCGTCCAGCGGCTCCGCGCCACCGAACAGGTGGTCACCGAACCGTCCGGTTACCGGCTGGTGCCGCGCAAACCCGGTCCGCGGCAGCTGCCCGCGGACCTGCCGGACTTCGTCGGGCGAACGGGCGAGATCACCGCCGCGCTGGCGTCACGCGCACCGGTGCTCGCGATCACCGGGCCGCCTGGCGTCGGCAAGACCTCGCTCGCGATCCACCTCGCGCACCGGCTGAGCCCGCGCTTCGCCGACGGCCAGCTGCACGTGAACCTGCGCGCGTTCTCGCCGGGCACCCCTGTCACCCCGGAGCAGGCCGTCTCCCGGTTCCTGCGCGCGCTCGGCGCCGACGACATCCCCGTCTCCCTCGACGCTCAGACCGCGCTGTACCACCAGCTGACCGCCGACCGCGCGGTGCTGATCGTGGTCGACAACGCCACCCGTGACCTGATCGGCCCGCTGCTGCCGGCCGGCGACCGGTGCCGGGTGATCGTCACCAGTCGCACGGACCTGCCCGAGTTCGAGCAGCTCAAGATCGGCGTGTTCGACCACCGCGAGGCCCAGGACCTGTTGTCCCATCTGAGGATCGGCGGCAGCCACGGCGAACGCGCCGAGCTCGCGCGCTTGTGCGGGCACCTGCCGCTGGCGTTGCGCATCGCCGCGGCGAACGTCGTCGAGAGCCACCTGCCCGACTACCTCACCGAACTGCGCGGCGACGACCGACTCGGCGCGCTGGAGATCGAGGGCGACGCCGCGGTGCGGGCGACCTTCGACCTGTCGTACCGCGCGCAGTCCGCTGTGGCACAACGGTTGTTCCGGTTGCTCGGCCACGTGCCGGGCCCGGACTTCGGGGTCGCCGGCGCCACCGCGTTGCTCGGCGCGGACGCCACCGCGCCCCTCGGCCAACTCGTCGACGCGAACCTGGTGCAGCGCAACGGAGATCGCTACTTCCTGCACGACCTGCTGCGCATCTACGCGATGCGGCTGGGCGAGCCGTCGCTGGACCGGCTGCACGACTACTACCTCGTCAACGCCTACGCGGCGGGCAAGGCGCTGCACCCGGAGTTCAGCCGGTTGCCGTTGCCACCGCACGAATCCGTGCCGGAACACGACCTGTCCGACACACCCGACGCGCTTTCCTGGCTCGACGCGGAACGGGCGAGCATCGTGGCGGCGATCCTCGCGGCCGCCGACCGGCCGCTGACGTGGCTGCTCACCGATGCCATGCGGGCCTACTTCTACTTCCACAGCCATCTCGTCGAATGGGTCACCACCGCCAGGGCCGGCCTCCGGGCCGCGCGCAACCGCGGTGACCTGAACGCCGAAGTGACCATGCGCAACGCACTCGGCCTCGCTCATTGGCGCGGCGGCCAGTTCGCCGAGGCGCTGGGGGAGTTCGAACCGGCCGTGGCGATCGCCCGCGACCTCGGGGACGAGCAGACGCTGAGCTCCGTGCTGACCAACCTCGGCATCGTGAACTGGGAGCACGGCCGGCTCACCGAAGCCGCCGACGCCCTGCGCGAGTCGCTGGCCATCGAGCCCGACAGCGCACCGGCGGTGTTCAACCTCAGCGGCATCCACATGGACCTCGGTCCACTCGACCTGGCCGTCTCCTACGCCGAGGAGGTCGGCCGGCTGTCCGTCGCGCAGAACATCCCGGTGGGCAGGGTGTTCGCCGCCGGGCACCTCACCGACGCCTACGTGCTGATCGGCGACGTCGAGAGCGCGGCGGCCCAGTTCGACGAGATCGACCGGCTCGACCTGACACCGGCCGGCCCGGCGTTCGCCGCCCGGAACTCCGACACCCTCGCGTTGCTCGACCTGGAACGCGGTGACTTCGCCGCCGCGGAGGCCCACGCCCGCCGCTCGATCGAGCTGGCGATCGACTGCGGCGACCCCAAGTCGGAAGCGGACGGGCACAACAGCCTCGGCTTCGCGCTGTCCGGCCAGGGACGTGCGGGCGATGCCTCCCCGCACCACCAGGAGGCTCTCGGGCTGTGCCACAAGGTCGGCTTCCTGCGCGGCGAGGTCGACGCTCTCATCGGACTCGCCGCCTGCCTGCGGGTGAGCGGGCACCTGTCGGAGGCGTTCGAGCACGCCACCAAAGCCGTCGCCGCCGCTGAACGTGGCCAGCTGCGGGTTCGCGAGGTGCCCGCGCTGGCCGAGCTCGCCGAGGTGCACCGGGCGATGGGTGCGGCGGAGCAGGCGGACGAATGCCGGTCGCGTGCGCTGGAGCTGGCGCGCGTCACCGGGCGGCGCTCGTGGGAACGGCGGCTCGCTCAGAGGTCCGGGAGCTGGTCACCGGCGACCGGGTAGCGGCCTCGTTCCAAGCGGAAGAGGTAGGCCTGGAGGTCGCTCCTCAGCTCACCGGCCAGGTAGGCGAGGAAGTCGCGGGCGCCTTCGGCGGCCTCCTGGTCCTCGGGATCGGGAAGAGCGGAGAACTGGACGACCAGCCCGGCGACGTGTTCCTCGACCTCGTTCCGCGCGTCCCACCAGGCGCGGACGGCGTCCGGTGTCCACCGCGAGTCGCCGTCGCCGGCGTAGCCGTCCAGAGGGTCGTCCCCGGCGGCCTCCAGCAGGCACGCGACCTCCGCCTTGGTCTTCGGCTGGCGGTAAACGAACTCGTTGAGGTACTCGCCGCCGTAGAGGACGTGTCGTGGTGCGGACTTCCGACCCATCCAACCGGTGTCGGTCTCACCTGTGTAGAAGGGGCCGGGCACGTTCAACCAGTGCTTCACCGCCCACTTCCTGCCGTCGTCGGAGGTGAGGTAGTTCGGCGGGACGTACGAAATCGGATCCGGAGGCGCAGGTGTGTCGGTCACGCCACCAGCATCCCGGGATTCTCCCTACGATCAACTCATGGCGGAGGCAAGCAGACTGCGCGCGCTCCACAACGCACTCGCCGTGCGTCCCGGCGAACCCGTCCCGTTCGACGACCTCATCTCGACCGTCTGGCCGGAAGCGCCGCCCGCCAACCCGAGGGCCGCGCTGCGCAATCTGGTGCGCCGTCTGCGCCGCGCCCACGAGGTCGTCACCGAACCGCTCGGCTACCGGCTCGTCGTGCGCCCGCCCGGCCCGAGCCAGTTGCCGGCGGACCTCCCGGACTTCGTCGGCCGTGGCGAGGAGCTCCGCAGGGCTCACGGCAGCGACGCCGGGGTCCTCGCGGTCACCGGCCCGCCCGGCGTCGGCAAGACGTCGTTCGCGGTGCACCTCGCGCACCTCCTGCGCGCCGAGTTCCCGGACGGCCAGCTGCACGTCAACCTCCGCGCGTTCTCGCCGGGCGACCAGGTGCCGCCGGAACAGGCGCTCGCGCGGTTCCTGCGCGCGCTAGGTGCCGAGCACGTCCCGGTCGACCTCGATGCGCAGACCATCCGCTTCCGCGAGCTGACCAGGAACCGCCGCGTGCTGCTCGTGATCGACAACGCCACGCGCGACCAGCTCCGGCCGTTGCTGCCGGACAGTCCGACGTGCCGTGTGATCGTCACGAGCCGCACGGACCTGCCGGAGCACGAGCAGATCAGGCTCGGCGTGTTCGACGAGCACGAGGCCCACGCGTTGCTCGACAACATGCGGATCGCCGGCGGGCATCGCGACCGGGCTGAGCTGATCCGGTTGTGCGCCAACCTCCCGCTCGCGCTGCGCATCGCCGGCGCGAACCTCGCCGACCGCTACCTCCCCGACTACGTGAGCGAGCTGAGGGGCGACGACCGTCTCGGCGCGTTGCAGATCGAGGGCGATGCGGCGGTGAACGCCACGTTCGACCTCTCCTATCGTGCGCAACCCGTTGTCGCGCAACGACTGTTCCGCCTGTTGGCACTCGTGTCCGGACAGGACTTCAGCGTCGAGGGTGCCACCGCACTGCTCGGCGAGGACGCCACCGAACCTCTCGGGCAGCTCGTCGAGGCGAACCTCGTGCAGCGCTCGCACAACCGCCACAGCCTCCACGATCTGCTCCGCATCTACGCGAAGCACCTCGGTGCCGAAGCCACCGCCCGCACCCGGCTCTTCTCCTACTACCTGGTCAACGCCGAAGCAGCGGCCCGCACGCTCAACCGGGAGTTCTTCCGTCTCGACCTGCCGGAGCTCCCCGACGACCTCCCACGGCACGACCTCGAGTCGGAGTCGGCCGCCGTCGCGTGGCTCGACGCCGAACGGGCCAACATCGTCGCCGCCATCCAGCAGGCGGGACCGGACCCCGTCGCGTGGTTGCTCACCGACATGCTGCGCGGCCACTTCCACTTCCAGGCGCATCACGTCGACTGGTTCGCCGCCGCCAGAGCCGGCCTCAGGGCCGCCCAGCAGGCGCGGCAGCCGATCCCTCAGGCCGTCATGCACGGCAGCCTCGGCCTCGCCCACTGGAGCACCGGCAACCTCGCCGACGCCGGCGAGGAGTACGGCAAGGCGCTGGACATCCTGCGCGTTCACCGCGACGAGCGGGTGATGACCTCGCTGCTGATCAACAGCGGCATCGTGAACTGGGAACTCGGGCGCCTCCGCGCCTCCGCACAGCTGCTCGGCGAGGCACTGGAGATGTCACCGGACAACCCGGCGATCCTCTTCAACCTCGGCGGCGTCCACCTCGACCTGGGCCCGCTCTCGGCGTCGGCCGCCCACGTCATGAGGGCCCTGAAGATCGCGGAGGAGCAGGACCTGTTGGTAGGACGCATTCTCGCGCTGAACGCGGTCGTCGAGGTCCATCAGCTGCGCGGCGACTACGACCTGGCCGAGGAGTACCTGGCCAGGGCCGACGAACTGCGCGCCCACGCCCCGCCCGGCCTGGTCCGCCGCATCCCCGGGCTGGACTCGCACGCCGTCCTCGCGTTCGTCCGAGGCCGCACCGAGGAGGCGCTCGACCTCGCTCTTCAATCGCTGGAACACGCCCAGGAGGCCCACAGCACCAAGGACGAGTGCGACGCCTACGACACGCTCGGCGAGATCCACCGTGCTCTGGGCGACATCGACAAGGCCATGAGCGCGCACAACGAGGCGTTGGCCATCAGCCTGAAGAACGGCTATCTGCGCGGCGAGGTCAACGCCCTCGCAGGCCTTGCCGCCGACCACCACGCGGCGGGCGAGCTCAGCGAGGCGCTGAAGGTCGCACTGCGCGCCCGTGAACGGGCTCGTGAGGGTGAGATGCGGGTACGCGGAGTCCGGACGTTCGTGGTGCTGGCACGCGTGCAGCGGTCGATCGGCGACCACGCCGCCGCCGACGAGACCGCCCGCGCGGGGCGGGAACTGGCCGCCGAGACGGAATGCCGCTTCTACGATCACTTCTCGTGAACGGCGAATCGAGGTTGGCGGCGCTGCACCGGGCCCTGGCCGCCCGTGCCGGAGAGCCGGTGTTGTTCGGAGATCTCGTCCAGGCGGTCTGGGGAGCCGAGCCACCGGCGAAACCGTTGCCCGCCTTGAGAAGTCTCGTGAAGAGGCTGCGGCGGTCCGTCGACGACGAGATCGTCACCGACGCCTCCGGTTACCGGCTCGTCGTGCGCGCACCGGGCCCGGCGCAGCTGCCCGCGGACCTGCCGGACTTCGTCGGACGAGAGGACGAGCTCGCGGCACTGTCCTCTTCGGACGCTCCGGTGCTCGCGATCACCGGTCCGCCCGGTGTCGGCAAGACCGCGCTCGCGATCAGGCTCGCGCACCGGATCCGCGACCGGTTCCCCGACGGTCAGCTGCACGTCAACCTGCGGGGTTTCGCGACGGGCCCGGCGGTCACCGTCGACCAGGCGCTCGGCCGTTTCCTGCGCTCGCTCGGGGTGCCGCCCGCGAAGGTTCCGCTCGACCTCGACGAGCAGGTGGAGCTCTACCGGTCGAAGCTGCGCGGCCGCCGGGTGCTGGTGGTGCTCGACAACGCCACGGAGCTGAGCCCGCTCGTGCCGGACGTCGAAGGCTGCATGGCCGTCGTGACCAGCCGCAACGATCTCCCCGGCCAGACCAGGCTGGAGGTGCTGGCCGATGAGGACGCTCGCGCGTTGCTCGACCGGTGGGAGATCGAGGGGACAACCGAACAGCGCGCCGAACTGATCAGGTTGTGCGCACATCTGCCGCTGGCGTTGCGCATCGCGGACGCGCATCTCACCGACCGGCATCTGTCCGACTACCTGACCGAGTTGCGCGGCGACCACCGGCTGGACGCGCTGGAGATCGAGGGTGACGCGGCGGTGCGGGCGGCTTTCGAGCTGTCCTACCAGTCGTTGCCGGACGACGCGCGCCGGTTGTTCCGGCTGCTCGGTGTGTACCCCGGCACGGACTTCGACGTGACGGACGCGGCCGTGCTCGGTCATCTGTCCACTGAGGACAGTGCGCGGCAGGTGGGTGTGCTGGTGCGCGCAGGGCTCGTGCAGCAGGCAGGAGAGCGGTTCCAGCTCCACGACCTGATCCGCCTCTTCGCCTCGGAGCAGGTCGGTGCCGACGGACCCGCCGCGTTGCGCCGGCTGTTGTCCTTCTACCTGGCCACCGCGCGCACCGCCGCCGAACTCGCCACCCCCGCGGTCAAACGGCTGGACCCGCTACCGCTGGACGTCGAGGGACTCGCGTTCGCCACTGCCGACGACGCACGAGCGTGGCTCGATGCGAAACGCGCGGTGCTCGTGGCGGCGGTGCAGGTCGCGCCGCACCCGTTCGCGAGCCATCTCGCCGACTCGTTGCGCGGCTACCTCTACTACGGCGGCTACCGCCCGGAGCTGAAGATGTTGCTGGAGACGGGGCTCGCGTCCGCACGCGCGGCGGGCGATGCCGTCTGTCAGGCGGCGATGCACAACGGACTCGGCCACCTCCGGTGGATGCTGGGAGAGTTCGACGAGGCGCTGGCGTCGTTCGGCGAGGCGGTCGAGCTGACCAAGTCGGATCGTTCGAGGGCCTCGGTGCTCAACAACAGGGGGGTGGTGAAGCGGGACACCGGTGATCTCACCGGTGCGCTGGCAGACCTGGGAGAAGCGGTACGACTGTGGCGCCTGGGCCCCGACGAGCCCGGCGTTCTCGCGGCCATGTTGTTCAACCTGGGCACGATCCACGGTGCCCGCGCCGAGCTCCGCACGGCGATCGCGCACTTCGAGGAGGCCAGGCAGATCGCGGAGGCGACCGGTTCCACGATCAACCTGGCCACCGCCGTCGAGGGCATCGGCATCGCTCACCGCGAGCTCGGGGAGTTCGACGAGGCACGGCGCTGCCTGGAGGCCGCGCGGGCCGGCTACCAGGAGGGCGGGGCGTCGGAAGGCGAGGCGAACGTGCTCTTCAACCTGGCGGTGGTGGCCGAGGAAACGGGTGACTCCGAGCAGGCCAGGACGTTGGCGCTGCGGAGCCTCGAAATGGCACGGAAGTTCGGTGAGCTCTCGGTCGAGGCCGACGCGCTGGTCGTGCTGGAGGACCTGCGGGTGGCGGTCGAGCTGGCGGACCGGATCGGCTACCCGGTGGCGCGGCGCAGGGCGCAGCTGAAACTCGCCAGGCACGATCCGGGAATCGCCGAAGAGCTGGTGCGGGACGTGCGAGACAACGGTGACCTGTTGCTGGAGGCCCCGGCAGTGCTGGTGCTAGCCGAGGTGACCGGCGATGCGGCCGTGGCCCGGGAGGCGCTGGAACTGGCGAAGGCCCGGGAACAGAGCGCGGTGGTGGCCCGCGCGGAGGCGTTCCTGGCCGCTCTGGCCGCTCAGCCGCCCGCGAACGGCGGCAGCACGTCCAGCTGAGAGCCGGCGGGCACGCGCGTCGAGGTGTCCCGCACCGCGACGCCGTCCAACAGGAAGCTGGACGCGGCGAGGACCTTGCCGAGCTGGGCGCCGTGCCGTTCGCCGATGGTGCTCACCACGAGCGCCACGGTGGGTTCGGAGGCGTCGAGCAGCAGGTCCTCGTCGGCCACCCCGGCCGCGGCGCGCGCACCCGCGAAGTAGCGGACCTTGACGGCGGTCCCGGACAGGGGTGTCACAGCTTCATCCTCCGATGGCGCTCATGGGGCGGTCGGGCTGGTGGAAGCCCGCGTCGTTGATGCCGTGACCGGCCGCCTTGGCCCACATGGTGGCACGCCAGGCGTCGGCGATCGCCTCGTCAGGGCTGCCGTCGCGCAGCAGTGCCCGCAGGTCGGTCTCGCCCTGGCTGAACAGGCAGTTGCGGATCTGGCCGTCGGAGGTGAGCCGGGTGCGGTCGCAGGCGGCGCAGAACGGCCTGGTCACCGACGCGATCACACCGACGACCGAGGGGCCGCCGTCGACCAGCCAGCGCTCGGCCGGCGCGCCGCCGCGAGGGGTTTCCTCGGGCGTGAGGGTGTACGCGGTCGAGAGCATCTCGAGGATCTCGTCGGCCGTGACCATGTTCGTGCGCGTCCAGCCGTGCTGCGCGTCCAGCGGCATCTGTTCGATGAATCGCAGCTGGTAGCCGTTCTCGACGCAGAACCGCAGCAGCGGCACGGCCTCGTCGTCGTTCACGCCGCGCATCAGCACGGAGTTGACCTTCACCGGCTCCAGCCCGGCCTCGCGAGCGGCGTCCAGGCCGTCCAGCACGTCCGTGATGCGATCGCGCCTGGTCAGCGTCGCGAACCGGTCGGGGTCGAGGGTGTCGAGCGAGACGTTGATCCGGTTCAGGCCGGCGTCCTTGAGCGACTTCGCCCGGCGGGACAGCCCGATGCCGTTCGACGTCATCGACATGCGCGGACGCGGCTCCAGCTCGGCCGTCGCGGCGATGACCTGTTCCAGGCCGCGGCGCAGCAACGGCTCGCCGCCGGTGAACCGGATGTCCGTGACGCCCAGGTCGACCACCGCGATCCGCATGAGCCGGATCAGCTCGGCGTCGGTGAGCAGCTCGTCCTTGCGCAGCCAGTCGAGGCCCTCGGCCGGCATGCAGTACGTGCAGCGCAGGTTGCACCGGTCGGTCAGCGACACCCGCAGGTCCTTCGCCACCCGGCCGAACCGGTCGACGAGCAGCGGCGAGTTCGGTCGTGCGGACGCGTCAGGCGTGCCGCGCACGACGGGTAGTCCCAGGTCCACTGCTGTCACCTTGTTCAGCTTAATGAACAACCCCTTGTAGGTGACTCCACAAACGAGGTTTCTCACGTTCCGCCCGTTTGGAGCACCGTCACAAGGAATTGTCTTAGCGGCTAAGATGTTCGACATGGAACCTGAAGCGCTGGAGAGGTTCACCTGGTACATGCGCGAGATCAGCGCGATGACCATCATGTTCCACACGAAGATCGCCGAGCAGATGGGCGTGTCCGCGACCGACGAGAAGTGCATCGATCTCATCATGAGAGCCGATGGACCGGTCACCGCCGGCCGGATCGCCGAGCTGTCCGGTCTCTCCACCGGCGCCGTCACCGGCGTGATCGACCGCCTCGAACGTGCCGGTTTCGTCCGTCGTGTCCGGGATCCGCACGACCGCCGCAAGGTGTTGGTCGAGGTCACGGTCGGCGACGTCGAGAAGTTCGGTCAGCTCTTCGAGGTGGCCCGGCAGAGCCTGATCGAGGTGCTCAGCCACTTCGACGAGGGCGAACTCCAGGTTATCGAGCGTTATCTCCAGGTCCAGATCGAGACGTTCCGCAAGCGCGTGATCGATACTTAGGCCATGTGGCACTACTTGATGGACATGGACGGCGTCCTCGTGCACGAGGAGCACCTGATCCCCGGAGCGGACGAGTTCGTCGCGGAGCTGCGTGCTTCCGAGACCCCGTTCCTCGTGCTCACCAACAACTCCATCTACACGCCACGGGACCTCCGCGCGCGGCTGCAGCGCACCGGCCTGGACATCCCGGAGCAGTCGATCTGGACGTCGGCGCTGGCCACGGCCAGGTTCCTGGACTCGCAGCGCCCGAACGGCTCGGCGTTCGTGATCGGCGAGGCCGGCCTCACCACCGCGCTGCACGAGATCGGCTACGTGCTGACCGACCGCGACCCGGACTACGTGGTGCTCGGCGAGACCCGCACCTACAGCTTCACCGCGATCACCAAGGCCATTCGCCTGGTCGAGGAGGGCGCGAAGTTCATCGCGACCAACCCGGACGCGACGGGCCCCTCGCGTGAGGGCTCCCTGCCCGCGACCGGCGCCGTGGCGGCGTTGATCGAGCGCGCCACCGGCCGTGAGCCTTATTACGTCGGCAAGCCGAACCCGTTGATGATGAGGTCGGCGCTGCGCGCGCTGGGCTCGCACTCCGAGAACGCGCTAATGATCGGCGACCGGATGGACACGGACGTGCGCTCGGGCCTGGAAGCCGGTCTGTCGACCATCCTCGTGCTCTCCGGGATCTTCACCTCGGAGCACGCCGAGATGTACCCGTACCGTCCGACGCGCGTGCTCAAGTCGATCGCCGAGCTCGTCGGTCACTCTCAGGACCCGTTCGGCGACTGGACTGACCACTGACGCGCGAGCGTCCATCACCTATCGTCGCGGACGTGGACACGGATCGACGCTCGACGTACGTCGTCGGCGACGTGCACGGGCACCTCGCCGAACTGACCAGGGCCCTGCACGTCGCCGAACTGTGCGACGAGGAAGGGCACTGGACAGGCGGCGAGGCCGAGCTGTGGTTCCTCGGCGACTTCGTGGACCGCGGCCCGGACGGCGTGGGCGTGATCGACCTGGTCATGCGCCTGTGCGAGGAGGCGGCCGAGGCGGGTGGGTCGGTCAACTCGTTGATCGGCAACCACGAGGTGCTGCTGCTCGGCATGCACCGGTTCGGCGACGACCAGGTGCCGGACAGCCTGGGCCCGCGGTCGTTCGCGCGCAGCTGGCTGCTCAACGGTGGGCTGCGCAGCGACCAGGACCGGCTGACCGAGGAACACGTCGAGTGGCTCACCAGCCGACCGGTGCTGAAGCTGCGCGACGACCACCTGCTGATGCACTCCGACACGGTGGCCTACCTCGAATGGGGGGCCTCGATCGAGGAGGTCAACGAGGCCGTTCGCCAGGTGCTCAAGGGCGACGACCTCGTCGACTGGTGGGAGTGCTGGCGCAAGATGACGACCCGGTACGCGTTCCGGGGTCCGCAGGGGCCCGAGATCGCGGACGAGTTGCTCGCGACGCTCGGCGGCAGCACGATCGTGCACGGGCACAGCGTCATCGCCGACCAGCTCGGGGTGCCGCCGGACCAGATCGACGGGCCGCTCGTGTACGCCGACGACAAGGTGCTGGCGATCGACGCGGGCCTCTACAGCGGTGGGCCGTGCCTGGTCGTGCCCTTGCCGTACACCGGAGCCTGACCACAGGGGCGGATCAGGGTACGACCGGGGTGATCACCGATGGGCGCCGCCGACTCGGCACAGCAGAGTCGACCCCATCACCAAGATCCTTTCCCCGGAGCGGCCCACCATGCGCAAACGCGTCACCTCCGCAGTACTGGCCACCGCCCTCGCGATCGGCACGGCGTTGCCCGCGACGGCCGCCACCAGCCTCCTGGAGGGGTTGCCCGACGACGTCGTCGCGGGCGCCCTCGTCAGACGGGACGGCGCAGGAGACGCGGCCGGTCCGGTCACCGCCGACGCGCACTTCCGGATCGGCAGCGTCACGAAGGTGTTCACCAACACCGTGGTGCTCCAGCTCGTCGGCGAACACCGTGTCGACCTCGACGCGCCGGCCCGGCGCTACGTCCCGGACCTGGTGCCCCGCCAGTACGACGGCGTGACCGTGCGTCACCTCCTGAACCACACCAGCGGCCTGCCCAAGCCGGCCGCGACCCCGAGCCCGCTGGACGGTGCCGGGTGGTGGCTCAAGTCAGTGTCGCCTCGGGACGCCCTGGCCGCCTCGTTCGCCGCGGCCACCGGTGTGCCACCCGTGCCCGGTTCCGAGCAGCAGTACAACGGGCTCAACTCGCTCGTTCTCGGCCTGGTCGTCGAGAAGGTCACCGGCCACTCCTTCGCCTGCGAGCTGGAGCGGCGGATCATCCAGCCGCTGCGACTGCGGCACACCAGCCTGCCCGCCGCCGACGACCCGACGATCCGCTCGCCTCACGCGCGGGTGTACGTCAACGGGGACGAGGTGACCGAGCAGAGCCCGTACCCGTGGGCGGAGGGCGGCATGATCTCCACGGCCGCCGACCTGGACCGCTTCCTCGTCGCGTTGTTCCAGGGGCGCCTGCTGCTCCCCGCCGAGCAGAAGCTGCTGTTCGACGTGCCGAACGTGCCCGGAGCGGCGACCAACACGAGGTACTGCTTCGGCACCGAGGCGTGCTACAGCGTCGGCGGGCTGATGCGCTACCGGCTGCCGAGCGGGGAGTACGCGTGGGGCAAGACCGGCTCGCGTCCCGGCTGGGACAACGGTTTCTTCGCCACGAGGGACCTGCGCCACCGCGTGGTCTACTCGCTGAACCCGACCGGGCGGGGCTCCGATCTCGACCACGTCAAGGCGATCGTCGGCGCCGGGCTCGCCGACTGAACTCCAGCCGTGTCCGGGGAACTACGGCGGGCGACGGGGCGGAAAGACCCTTGTGGACGGAGTGTGACGCGCGCAACATCGGTGGATTCCGCCAGAAGGAGGCGCGCATGCTCACCGCCACCAAGACCACCACGATGCTGCCCGTCGAAGACGCCGACCGCGCCGGACGCTTCTACGCGGACATGCTCGGCCTCAAGCCCGTCACCACCGCCCCGGACGGCACGCGGATCTTCGCGCTCGGCCAGGGCGACGCGCTGGGGCTGATGCCCGCGGAAAAGGGTGCGCAGACCGCACACACGGTCCTCAGCTTCGAGGTGCCGAACCTCGAGGACGAGATCCGCGAGCTCGAGGACAAGGGCGTGCACTTCGAGGACTACGACCTGCCCGACTTCAAGACGATCAACCACATCGCGGTCATGGGCACCGAGCGCGCGGCGTGGTTCACCGACACCGAGGGCAACATCCTGTGCCTGCACGAGCTGATGGGCGACGACGCCTGACGGCGAGTGCCTGCGCCAGCGGTCTCTCGCGACCGTCCCCGGACGGCCGCGGGAGACTCTCACGGCACCTCGACGATCTCCTTGCCCAGCGGCACCAGCGAGACCTTCACCAGCTTGAAGCTGGCGATGCCGAGCGGGATGCCGATGATCGTGACGCACAGCGCGATGCCGGTGACGATGTGGCCGATGGCGAGCCACCACCCGGCGACGACGATCCAGATGATGTTGCCCAGCAGCGACCCCGCACCCGCGCCCGGCTTGTCCACGACCTCTCTGCCGAACGGCCAGAGCGCGTAGTTCGCGTTGCGGAACGACGCGATCCCCCACGGGATCGTGATGATGAGGATGCAGCAGATGATGCCGGCGACCGCGTACCCGACGGCCATCCAGAACCCGGCGAACACCAGCCAGATCACGTTCAGGATGAGGCGCATACCTCCAATCTAAGCTCACCTCATGAAGTGGGGTGTGATCGCTACCGGCGGAATCGCGCAGACCGTGACCGCCGACATGCTGAAAGTCGAGGGCGTCACGGTTCTCGCGGTGTCCTCCCGCGACGTCACGAGAGCGCAAGCGTTTGCCGAGCGGTTCGGCATCGAGCGGGCGTACGGCGACTACCGCGAACTGCTCGCTGATCCGGAGGTCGAGGTCGTCTACGTCGCCACCCCGCACGGTCAGCACCACGAGGTCACGCTCGCCGCGCTCGACGCCGGCAAGCACGTGCTGTGCGAGAAGGCCTTCGCGCTCACGGTCGCCCAGGCCGAGGAGATGATCGCGAAGGCCGAGGAGAAGAACCTCTTCCTCATGGAAGCCATGTGGACGCGGTTCAACCCGTTGATCCGCAAGGTGCACGAGGCCATCCGCAACGGTGAGATCGGCGAGGTCCGCTCGTTGCGAGCAACCTTCGGCTTCGCGCTCGGGTTCGACCCCGACCACCGGCTCTGGGCCAAGGAGGCGGGTGGCGGAGCGTTGCTCGACCTCGGCGTCTACCCGGTCGCGCTCGCGCACATGCTGCTCGGGGTTCCCCAGGAGATCCGGGCCTGGGGCGGCAAGGCGTCGTCCGATGTGGACTCCGACGCCGGCCTGCTGCTCGGGTATCCCGGCGGCGTCCACGCGTTGCTGAGCTGCTCGCTCGTCGCGAACATCGGCTGCACCGCGGACATCGTCGGCACCTCGGGCCGAATCGACCTCGCCGAGCCGATGTTCAACGCGACGAAGGCGACGATCAACGGCGTCGAGCACACCATCGAGGACGAGGGCTACACGCACCAGATCCGCGCCGTCGAGGAGTGCATCGCCGCCGGGCTCACCGAAAGCCCGTCGATCACCTGGCAGAACACGCTGGAAGTCATGCGCACGCTGGAAGAGGCGCTGAACCAGCTGGGCGTGAGCTACGCGGACACCGTCAAGTAGATCAGCGCCACGTTCAGCGCGACCACCGCGAACGCCACAACGCAGGCGGCAACGGTGACCGAGCGCCGGTTCGTGAACGAGCCCATCACGGACCGGCGCGCGGTCAGCCACACCAACGGGATCAACGCGAACGGGATCCCGAACGACAGCACGACCTGTGACAGCACCAACGCGAACGTCGGATCGACGCCGAACGCGAGGATCGCCAGCGCCGGCACGAGCGTCACCAATCGGCGTGCCAGCAATGGAATCCGCACCCGCAGCAGGCCGTCCATCACCACCGCGCCGGCGTAGCAGCCAACGGCGGTCGACGCGAAACCCGAAGCCAGCAAACCCAAAGCGAACAACAGCGCGATCCCGCCGCCCAACGTGGCACCGACAGCCGCGTGCGCGCCTTCCAGAGTGTCCACACCGGAAACACCCTGCAAGGCCGAAGCCGCGAGCAGCAGCATCGCCATGTTCACCGCACCGGCCAGCACCATCGCCACGACGACGTCGATCTTCGTCGCGCCGAGCACTGAAGGGTTCCTGCCGTGCCGGTCGCGCGCCAGTGCCGAGTGCAGGTAGACCGCGTGCGGCATGACGGTCGCCCCGAGCATGCCCGCCGCGAGCAGCACGCTGTCCGCGCCGTCGAACCGCGGCACCAGACCGGAAACAGCGCCGGAGACCGACGGCGGTGACACGAAGAGTCCCGCCATGAACCCGACCGCGATGACGACCAGCATCGTCGTGATCACGCGCTCGAACGGCTGCTGCCCGCGTTTGTCCTGCACCAGCAGCAAAATCGTCGACACGACACCGGTGATCACGCCACCGAGCAGCAGCGGCAGGTCGAACAACAACGACAGCGCGATGGCCCCGCCGAGCACCTCGGCGAGTTCGGTCGCCATCGCGACCACCTCGGCCTGGCCCCAGTACGCGAGCCGCACCGGCCGGGGCAGGTGGTCCCGCACCGCCTCCGGCAACGACTTCCCGGTGACCAGCCCGAGCTTCGCCGACAGGTACTGCACGAGCCCCGCCATGACGTTCGCGACCACGAGCACCCACACCAGCAGGTAGCCGTAATGAGCGCCCGCCGCGGTGTTGGTGGCCACGTTGCCGGGGTCGACGTACGCGATCGCGGCGACGAACGCCGGACCGAGCAACGCCGCGCCCGCGCGCAAGCGCGTCGAAACAGCGACCACCGGACACCTCCCCTTGTTGCAAGATTATTGCAACAAGGAGGTCAGGCTTCCATTGTGGCCCTGGCCACTCGCACGACGGCGTCCATCGCGCTGTCGAGGTCACCGCTGGGCATCAGCAGGTGGCTCAACGCGAGCCGCACGGTCGTTTCCGCCGTGAGTCGCACGCGCCTGCCGGGGAAGTGCTCGCTGAGGTGCCGTTCAACGACCTCGGTCGCGTGGAACAGCACGGGATGGCCGCGAATCGTGAGGAACGGCAGCAGGTCCTCGGCGTCCTGGCCGGTGAGGATGGCGGACACCAGCCGGTCCTTCTCGGTCCGCTCGAAGGTGTAGCGGAACGCCGACCGCATCGCCTCCCACGGGTCCGGGTTTTCCTTGAGTCGGGTCACGATCCCGGTGAGGTACTCCTCCGTCTGATGGGCCGCGACGGCCTGGACGAGCCCCTCCTTGTTGCCGAACTCGTTGTAGACGGTCTGTCTGCTCACCCCGGCGCGGGTGGCGACCTCGATCATGCGCAACCCGTGGAAACCGTGGGCCGCGAGCAGGTCAGCGGCCGCATCCAGTAAGAGCTCGGTGATGTCGCTCACGCCCTCAGCTTTACACATTAATTGACTTTGTAAAGACGTACAGTTGGGTTCTGTGCCGTTCACCGTGGGCTTCGACCTGGACATGACCCTCATCGACCCGAGACCGGGCATGGCCGCGGTGCTGAACGAGGTGGGCGCCCGCAGCGGGCACGCCCTGGACGGCGAGCACTTCGCCGCGAACCTCGGCCCGCCCCTCGACATGACCTACCGCGAGATGGGCGTGCCGGAGGAGGAGATCCCGGAGCTGGTCACGCTGTTCCGCGCGCTGTACCCGGACGTCGTGATCCCGGCGACCGTCGCGCTGCCGGGAGCCGCCGCGGCGCTGCAGTGCGTGCGCGCGCTCGGCGGCCGGACCATGGTCGTGACCGGCAAGTACCGCAAGAACGCCGCGCTGCACCTGGAAGCCCTCGGCTGGGAGGTCGACCACCTCTACGGCGAGCTGTGGGCGACCGGCAAGGCGGAGTCGCTCAAGCTGCACGGCGCGTCGGTCTACGTGGGTGATCACATCGGCGACATGCGCGGGGCGGCGGCGGCCGGAGCACTGGGCGTCGGCGTCGTCACCGGGCCCTGCGGTCGTGCCGAGCTGGTCGAGGCGGGTGCCGCGGTCGTGCTGGAGGACCTGCGCGAGTTCCCGGAGTGGCTCAGGACTTCTTCTGGCGTGCTTTCCTGATCACCGCGATGATTCCGAGCCCGAGGCCGATCGCGGGCAGGTAGGTCGCCGCGACGTTCAGCCAGACCGGCAGGTCGCTGTGACCCGTGGCGAAGAGCACGAAGACCGCGATGATCGCCAGTACGCCGACGGCGAACAGGCCGATGGCCAGTGGGATCAACTTCGGAGCGGTCATGCCCGAGAGCCTAGTCGCGCTAACGGAGGTGCCTTCGAGCTGGTCTTCTGGCTACTCTGGTGAGACGCGTCTCGGGTACGCCTGGGGCGCGTTCGTTGTGTAAAAGCAAGGGAATGGTGAGCGCGGTGCCGACCGGCAAGGTCAAGTGGTACGACACGGAGAAGGGCTTCGGCTTCGTCACCCAGGACGGTGGCGAGGACGTCTACGTCCGCAAGGCGGCGTTGCCTCCGGGTGTCGACGGCCTCAAGGCCGGCCAGCGCATCGAGTTCGGCATGGCGGAAGGCCGCCGTGGGCCGCAGGCGCTGTCCGTGCGCCTGGTCGACCCGGCGCCGTCCGTCGCGGAGGCACGCCGCCGTCCCGCCGAGGAGATGCACGGCCTGATCGAGGACATGATCAAGCTGCTGGAGAACAAGGTCCAGCCTGACCTGCGCCGCGGCCGTTACCCCTCCGACAAGAAGACCATGAAGCTCGTCGCCGAGGTCGTCCGGGCGGTGGCGCGGGACCTCGATCCGTAAAAAGATCAGCGTCATGTCTGATGCTGACAGGATCGTCGAGTTCCTCTACGAAGTCGGCCAGCTCAAGCGCCTGCCCCGAGCGGGGTGGCTGTTCGCCGGGGTGCAGCACCCCGAGTCGGTGGCGGCCCACTCGTTCCGGGTGGGCGTTCTGTCGTACGCGATCGCCGTCCAGGAGGGCGCGAACCCGGACCGGGCGGCGACGCTGGGGCTGTTCCACGACGTGCCCGAGACGCGGATCGGCGACATCCCGTACGTCGGCAAGCTCTACGTCGACGTGAAGATGGCGCCGGAAGCCGTTGCCGCCGACCAGGTCCGGCACCTGCCCGCGCCGCTGGCCGCGCACATCGAACAGTTGGTCGCCGAGCACGAGTCGGCGAAGAGCGACGACTTCACGCCGGAAGCGCGCTGCTCGCGGGACGCCGACAAGCTGGAGTTGTTGCTGCAGGCCCGCGAGTACCAGGCCGCGGGGATCACGAAGATGGAACGCTTCATCCAGACCATGCGGGCGTCGGTGGTCACCGACACCGGCAAGGCCCTGATGGAAAGCGCCTTGCGAATCGTCCCCAGCGAGTGGTGGGAAGCGTTCGGCAGGCGTTAGTGCGTGATGTCGACGACCCAGGAACCGCGCATCAGCGGCTGGCCGGTCTCGAGTACTGCGCCCGCCGCCTCGTGCACCTCGATGCGCAGCAGCTGGTCGGAGTCGTTCGGCACGGCCAGCGTGTAGGTGTAGTTCTCGCCCTTGCCGAGCAACGGCGAGGTGCAGCCCTCCTGGACCTTCGCGGCGTTCTCGTACACGCACACGACCTCCCAGAGGCCGTCCGCGAGCTGCCCGTCCACGGAGATCTGCACGACCTTGCCCGCCGGCACCTTCAGGCTGGCCGGAGCGTTCTTCTCCGCGCAGTTCTCGCCGGTGACGTCGCAGTAGATCGTCGGCTCGACGCGGATGGTCTTGCCGTTCGCGTAGAACGTGACCTCGGGGTCGTGCTGCTGCAGCGAGCAACCGGACAGCACGAGAACACTGGCAGCCATTACAGAAGCAAGTCGACGCACGTCAGGCAGCCTACGGGGTGGCCGCGGCCGGCCTGCGGACGAGCCGGTGCAACACCAGGTGCAGCGACGTGCCGTTGCGGTACATCCACGTCTGCGTGAGGCCCAGCGCGAGCAACACCGAGAGCACCAGGAAGCCGACCCAGAACGTCGCGGGCAGCAGCACGCCCAGCGCGCCGCCGAAGACCCACGCGAGCTGCAGGATCGTCTCGGAGCGGCCGAACGCGGACGCGCGCGACTCGTCCGGCAGGTCGTCCTGGATCACCGCGTCCAGGCTGATCTTGGCCAGCGCCGACGCCGTCGCGCCCAGCAGGCCGACGATCGCCGCGGTCACCAGACCGGGCAGGACGGCGGCCACGATCGTCGCGGCGAGCGCGGTGCCGACGCAGGCCAGGACCACCTCGTCCGGTTTGCCGAACTGCTGGCGCGCGCCGATCGCGTTGCCGAGGAAGCTGCCGACACCCGCGGCACCCGCGATCACACCGAGCAGCAGCAGTTGCTGAAACGCGTCGCCCTCGGTCTGCGCCCGGACCACGAACGCTGCGAACAGCGTGAGGAACCCGGTCAGCATGCGGATGGAACCGTTGCCCCACAACGCGACCACGATGTGCCGGGACATGTGTTGCTTGGCGGGTTTGGACGTCAGCGTCGCGGGGACCTCGCCCTCGGTCACCTCGACCCACGCCGGGATCTTCATGCACAGCCACGCGTTCACCAGGCACAACACCGCGGTGAACCACAGCGCGCCGGGCGAGCCGAACAGGTGCGCGAAGCCCGCCGCGAACGCGCCGAACACCGCACCCGCCGCGAGTCCGAAGACCGTCATGCGGGCGTTCGTCTTGGACAGCGTGATCTCGCGCGGCAGCACGCGCGGGGTGATCGCGGACTTGAGCACCGTGAACGACTTGCTGAGCACCATGCTGCCCAGCGCGGCCGGGTACAGCAGCCAGTTGTCGAAGTTGAGCGCCATCACGATCGACAGCACGATCCGCAGCACGCAGGAGGCGGCCAGCGCGAGCCGCCGGCCGCGTTGGATCTTGTCCAGCAACGGCCCGATCACCGGCGCGATCAACGCGAACGGCGCGACGGTGATCAGCAGGTACAGCGCGACCTTGGTCTTGGACTCGGCGCTCGCGGCGCTGAAGAACAGCGTGTTCGCCAGCGCCACGGCCATCGCCGCGTCGGCCGCGTAGTTCATCATCACCGCGTAGGTGACCGAGGACATGCCGGACTTCTTGGCGCCGTCCGCGTGGGCCGCGCGCCGGAACGCCGCGACCGCCTGCTGCGAGAGCTGCTTGCCGCGGAACCAGGCGACGCGCGTGACCGTGAGCTTCTTCGGCGGCTTGGGCGTCGGGGTGGTCTGCTGATCCTGGTTCGGCAGCGGCCGGGTGTTCTGCGGACGCTGTGCCGGACCTCTGGGCGGGGCCTGGAAACCGTGCTCGGACGCGTCGCGAGGACGCTGCCGCGGCTGGTACTCGTCGTCCTGCCACGGGTAGCGCTTCGGAGTCGGTTCGTCACTCCACCCGCGGTCGCCCGTCACACCCTCAATCCTGCCCCATCCCGTTGAACCTCACCCGGAAGATGGTGGGCCAGTTCTTGCCTGTGACCAGGAACTCGTTGGTGCCGGGGACGTGCGCGATGCCGTTGAGGACGTCGACATCACCCGGAGGTTTGAGCGCCGACAGGTCGTAGGTGTCGGTCACCTGTCCGTTGGCGGGGTCGATGCGGACGATCTCGTCGGTCTTCCACACGTTCGCCCAGACCTTGCCACCGACGCACTCCAGTTCGTTGAGCTGCTCCAGCGCCTTGCCGTCCTTGGTGACCTGCACGTTCCCGGTTTCCTTGAACGACTTCGGGTCGCGGAAGGTCAGCTTCGCGCTGCCGTCGCTCATGACCAGGCGCTGCCCGTCGTCGCAGATGCCCCAGCCCTCGCCCTGGTACTCGACGCGGCGGAGCTCGTTCAGCGTCTTGCGGTCGCGTTCGATGGCCACGCCGTTGCGCCAGGTGATCTGCCAGATGGTGTCGCCGACGACGGTGATGCCCTCGCCGAAGAAGTCCTGCGGGAGGTCGACCTTCTTCTGGACGTTCCCGCTCGACGGATCGAGCGCCCGCATCGTCGACTGGCCCTCCAGACCGGTGCCCTCGTAGAGGACGCCGTCGACCAGTTCCAATCCCTGGGTGAACGCCGAGGTGTCGTGCGGGATCTTTTGCAGGACTTCTACCTGCGGTTTTGTCTCTTGCGGCGACGAGCAGGCAGCCAGGACCGCGACGAGGACCAGCCAGACGGGTGAGCGCACCCAACGGAGGGTGGCACGAGTTTTCGTCCCGGCGAAGACCTGCGGCACAATTCACCACGTGACCGCGACTGAGATGCTCCTCGACGCCGTTGATCTCGCCCGCGCCGCCGCTGAGGAAGAGGCAGGTGTGGAGCGCGTCGGCGCTCACGTCGGGGTGCACGGCGAGGACGAGTTCTCGGTGACGCACCTGTTCGAGGCCGAGCACGCGGGCTACCGCGGCTGGAACTGGGCCGTGACCGTCGCCTTCGCGGGCGAGGGCACCCCGGTGTCGGTCAGCGAGGTCGTGCTGCTGCCGGGTCAGGACGCACTGGTGGCCCCCGAGTGGGTGCCGTGGAGCGAGCGGGTCCGCGCCGGCGACCTCGGTGTGGGCGACCTGATGCCGCCCCGCGAGGACGACCCGCGCCTGATCGAGGCCTACGTGCAGTCCGACGACCCCGCGGTCGAGGAGGTCGCGCTGGAGATCGGCCTGGGCCGCCAGCGCGTGCTGTCCCGCGAGGGCCGCCTCGACGCCGCCGACCGCTGGGCGGCCTCCGACTTCGGCCCCAAGTCCGACATGGCCCGCAGCGCCCCCGCGCACTGCGGCACGTGCGGCTTCTACACCCGCGTCGCCGGTGCGTTCGGTGCGGCGTTCGGCGTGTGCGCGAACGAGATCGCGCCCGCGGACGGCCACGTCGTGCACGTCGAGTACGGCTGCGGCGCCCACTCGCAGGCCGAGGTCGACATCAGCCCGATGGTGCCGGTCGCCGACCTGGTCTACGACGACGCGCAGCTGGACGTTCTGGACGTCTCGGAGTGACCGACCCGTTCGGCACCGAGGCCCTGCGCACCTCGGTCCTCGCCGCGTGGCGTGGTTCGCCCACCCGCTTCCGTGAAGACGCGAACGCCGAGGAAGACCTCCGTCTCGGCGGCTACCGGGACCGGCTGCTCGTCGAGCTCGCCCAGAACGCCGCCGACGCGGCCGGTGCCGAGCCGGGTGTGCTGCGGATCACCTTGGTCGACGGCGAACTCCGTGCCGCCAACACCGGTGCCGCTCTGACGTCCGCGGGCGTGGCCGCACTGGCTTCGCTGCGCGCCTCGGCCAAGGAGTCCGGCGTCGGCCAGTTCGGTGTCGGGTTCGCGGCCGTCCTGGCCGTGTCGGACGCGCCGCGCGTGGTCTCCGTCTCGGGTGGCGTGGAGTTCTCCGCTGCCCGGACCCGTGCCGAGGTGCCGGAGCTGGCGTCCGAGCGCGGTGGCGACGTGCCGGTGCTGCGCCTGGTGTGGCCTTGCGACGAAGTGGCCCCCGAGGGCTTCACGACCGAGGTCCGGCTGCCGCTGAAGGTCTCGGTCTCGCTGGACGACCTCGCCGCCGAGGTGCCGGACCTGCTGCTGGCGTTGCCCGGCCTGCGTCGCATCGAGGTCGGTGCGCAGTCGTGGGAACGCTTCGTCACCGCGGACGGCGTCGTCACCGTCGGGCAGTCGCGCTGGCTGGTCGAGCGCGCCGTCGGCGAGCTGCCCACCGAACTGGTGCAGGGCGTCGAGCACCGTCCTCAGTGGACGGTCTCGTGGGCGTACCCGCTGG
The DNA here is from genome assembly GCF_011067745.1 of Lentzea alba. Classification (GTDB taxonomy): domain Bacteria; phylum Actinomycetota; class Actinomycetes; order Mycobacteriales; family Pseudonocardiaceae; genus Lentzea; species Lentzea alba. Next base: position 424,280 of record NZ_JAAMPJ010000002.1, on the reverse strand, counting down.
ACGCCCCGCTGGGCGAGGACGTGCTGCACGCACCCACGCCGACCGATGAACGCGTGTCGTTGCCGGCCCGCCTGATCGCCACCCTGCCGGTCGAGCCGTCGCGCCGCCGCATCCTGCCCGGCGCGGCCGCGTGGTCGGTGCTGGACGCCGCCGCCGAGCTGTACCCGGCCCTGATCGCACGGGTCCCCGCCGTCGAGCGAACCGCCCTGGTGCCGCTGCCCGGCTTCCCTCTGTCCGAAGTGGATGATCGACTGCGGTCCGCGGTGCTGCGCTCGTTGCGCGCTGCTTCTTGGCTTCCGCTGGCTTCGGGGGAGTGGATCGCGCCCGCCCGGGCGCGTGTGCTGGACGTCGGCTCCGAGGAGCTCGTCGAACTGGTCGAGGACGCGCTGCCCGGTCTGCTGGACGCGGAACTGTCCGCGCCGGTGCACGCCAAGGCGTTGGCCGCGTTGGAGGTGCCGCGGGTCTCCACCGCCGAGGTCGTCGCGGCGCTGGCCGGCGTCTCCGGCGATCCGGGCTGGTGGCGTGACGTGTACGCCGCCTTCGAGCCGTTGGCCGAGGTGGATCCGGACGTTCGCGAGGCCCTGCAGTCACTGCCGGTGCCGCTGGCCGACGGCCGGACCGTCACCGGCCCGCGCACGACCTTGATCGCCGACGAGCCGTTGCCGGGACTTCGGGTTGTGCACCCGGACGCCGTGCATCCGTTGCTGGTGCGTCTTGGCGCGGTCGAGGCCGGAGCGTCGGAGCTGCTGGCGGATCCGTCGTTGCGCGAGAACGTGGCGCGGTCGCTGGAGGACGCCGAGGCCGGGCTCGACGGGTTCGATCTGGTCGAGACGGTGCTGCGGCTGGTGGATCGGGCCGCATTGCGGGCCGGCGAGGAACCGTGGCTGGGAGCGCTGGCGCTGCCGGACGGTTCCGGCGAGTGGCACCGCGCCGACGAGCTGCTGCTGCCCGACTCGCCGTTGGTCGGCGTGGTCGAGGCGGACGCGTTTCCGTTGCTGTCCAAGGAGATCGCCGAGTCCTACCCGCGTGCCGCGCTGGTCGCGGTCGGGGTGATCGACGGCTTCTCGGTGGTCGTCGACGACGAGCCCGCTGGTCCGGATCACGATCTGCCGGACGAGTCCGCGTGGTGGTCATCGGTGCCGGACGAGCCTGCTCGGGTGGTCGCCGTCCGGGACCTGGACCTGGTGGCCGACTGGCCTGCTGCGTTGCGGCTGCTGGCCTCGGATCCGGTTACGTGGCGGGCGGTTTCCGAGCCCGACGGGTACACGGGGTGGTGGATCGCCCGGCACGCGTTGCTGGCCGGGAAGGCGCCGCGGGAGTACCGGCTGGCTGAGGCTTCGCTGTTGGACGGGCTGTTCGACACCGTCCCGGACCTGGAGTTGCCTGAACACGTGCTGCGGGCTGCCGGAGTGCGGTCGCGGCTGGAGATCCTGGACGAGGACGACGCCGAGTTCGTGTTGGAGCGGTTGGGCGATCCGGATCGCGCCATCGCGGACGCGGTTGTGCTGCGGGCACATGCGGCTTTGCCGGACAGCAATTTCGCGCCGCCGGCTCGGGTTCGGGCGTTGAGCGGTGCCGTGGTCGCGGCTGACGACGTCGTGGTGCTGGATCACCCGTGGTTGCTCGGGGTCGTGCCGACTGACCGGGTCCTGCTCGCGGACGGGTCCGAGGAGCTGGCGGATCTGTTGGATCTGGCGCTTGCTTCGGAGGAGTTCGAGGGGTCTCCCGATCACGTTGGTGAGGTTGTGGAGTGGCGCGACCTCGGGGCGGTTCGGATGGCTTGTGAGTTGCTCGAGGTCGCGTTGCCTGACGGGGTTGTGGTGGTGCACGACTCGTTGTTCGTTGATGGGCAGCGGGTTGAGTGGTGGATGGCTGACGGGGTGCCGCATGCTGCGGACACGCCTGAGGGGTTGGCTCGGGCGTTGGCTTGGGTGGCTGGGCGGTGGGGGGACCGGCACACGTTTGCTGCGCTGATCGGGGATCCGACTGCTGCCACGTTGTTGGGCTGATTTCTTGTCAGGGTGTCTGAGTACGTTGGGTTCTACCAATTTGGTGACCTACCGGTGAGCTGGGAACACTCGCCTGGTTGCTGCTACTGACGGTCGGATGTGCTGCTACGCGGTAGCGTCACATCCGATCCTCGGTAGCACTCTCGGGTCGCCTGTGAGCTGCGCGGTAGCGGGTAGCACCTCGCGAACGCCGAACACAGTGTCGCTGTGTGGTTCTACGCGCGCACGCTCTTGCAGAGAAGTGTTCCTGGCGTCGCTGCTACCAGCCGTCAGTGGTTGTCGAGCCTGTGTTCAAGCCAGCAGCGCGCGCCTTCGGTGGCGTCCGTCCCGGCGAACTTCCGCTCCCAGAGACGCACGAGGGAGGCGGTATACGCAGTGATCCCGTCCGGATCCGCTGCCCTGAATCCGTCGAGTTGCCCGGCCCATGCTTCAGCGTCTGAGGGCGAGTGTCCTGCGGCGATGAGACGAACAGCGACTTGAGCGCCGTCAACCCACGGAGCGCCAGACCTCCACCATGCCCAATCCACGACACGAGCGCGGTCCGAGATGAGGAAGTTGAACGGGTTCAGGTCGGAGTGGATCAGGGCCGTGCCGTCCATGTAGGCGGGTGCGCGGCAGGCCCACTCCCTGATTGTGGCTGCGTTCTCCCGAGACCAGGCGTGGGCGTCTTCGGGTAGCTCCATGCTCAACTCGCGGTCGAGAGCGGTAGCCCATTGCTTCCCCATCTCGCGCTTCGCAGAGGAAGTAGGGGGTGCGTTGGTCGTGCTGATCGTTCGCACAGCGTCGGCCAGCATCGGCAAATGCGGCGATCCAGGGGAAAAGTCGGCGTGCTGCCCGGACACGTGCTCGAACCCGAGCAGCAGCCAACCTTCCTCTTCGATCTGCCACAGCAACCGTGGTGCCAGCCCCTCGGGCAGGAACGGATTCACGGTTGCTTCGTTGCGGTGCATGAAGGACTGAGGATCGTCCGCCTTGACGCCCTTGCAGAAGAACCTGCCATCCGCAGCCATGAGCGAGACGGCGATCTCGGAGTTCCGGCCCGCTGGCGCGTCCTCCGTGTCGATCACACCTCCGACCTCCTTCTCGACTGCGTTCACGAGGGCCGGAGGTAGCACGGTCCAGTCAAGGCGGTTAATCGTCAGTCTCCTGTTCAGGCGGTGTTACGGTTGGTCTTCCTGCCCGCAGCTGGTACAGCCGGCGTGGCATTGAGTGCACTTGCCCGCTTCTGCGAACCACAGCTCTTTGTGGATCGGCAGCCCCGCTGCTTCGATCGCGCCCACCGTAGGCCTCAACGTGTCGACTACGGCGGTACCTTCCCCGCTCGGCGCGGCGAACTTCTCCGGGACGTGGTGAAGGAACCGGCCCGCGACGCGCTCGCAGAACTCGGCGTAGTCCCTTGTGTTCAGGATGAACTGATGCCAGCCGATGTCGACCTTTTTGCTCGGCCGGTAGCGGTTGCACGGGTTCAGCGCGCATACGGTGAGGAAACTCAACGTGTCGCTGATGATCCTGTCCGCCTCCATCAGCGGGAGTCCGCTGTCCTCCATGATCTGATTCCGCCACGTCATGCGGAACTCCGTAGAGACAGTTGCCTGAGCGGCCTTGACCTCAGGCTCAAGAGTTGTCGTCATTGTGCGTCCTGTCGTCGTTTCCTGTGTGACAACCGCGATTGCGCGCAGATGATTGGTGCCGCCGAGTAGGAGCCTTCGGGGGCTCCGCTGCTCATAGCTGGGGTCTCTCTGTGCTTTGTGGTGGCCGGATGCCGCGATTCCGGACGAAGGGTTCGGCGGCTTCGGTCAGGTGGGTCGGCACTGATCGATGTCCTAGCAGTTGCCCCCTGCAGCCCGGGAGCAGGCAACGCGAGGGAAGCTCGGAAGACGTGTACGGGCTGGTCGGAATAGGTCCAGGACACGAAGTTGGGTGCGAACGGGTCGGAAGATGCGGTGAGAATCCCGCGATAGCCGTACGCATATCCAGGCCGCGTCATGATGGCGACATCGGCGACTCCCCGAGCGCGATACTCAAAAACCGCAGCGAGCCGTTCGATGTTCTCGCGGTCCGGGTAGTACGCGAACGTCCAGCGCCGCTCAGCCATCATGCGGAGCAAGATCGTGAGTTCATCGGTGACCACGTCCGCGCTCACAGCTTCCGCTCCGGGCCGAGTGAGCAGCGCTCGACGAACGCGAGGCAACTCACGCACCCACAAGCCCTCGCGTGAAACAAGCGGTACGCATAGACCGCGAGGAGCCCGAGCGCTACTCCCGATAGTGCGAGCACAATCCCTGCGAACATCAGACTCCTCCCGACCGCGCGAACGAGACGGAGACTGAAGCGCCCCGGTGTGTCAACTGGCCAGGTTGAGGCCTCTCGCTCATGGCCGCTCCCTTGTGGACGAACTCAGACATTGCCCGTGCGACCGAGGTGTCACACGGCGTCATCGCAGACGGTAGGTACGCCCAGCGGCGTGAACCGGGAGGATTTCTCTGGGGTCCTCACCTGCGCGGATGCGAGGGTGGGCGCCATGCGAGGAATGACCGACGGCATGACGATCGGAGAACGCGTCGCGTTCTACCGGCAGCGGCGGGGTCTGACCCAGGTCGTCCTGGCCGGGCTCGTAGGTCGCACCGAGGACTGGCTGCGAAAGGTTGAGCACGACGTGCTCCCACTGGACCGACTCTCGGTGCTGCGCCGCCTTGCCTACGCGCTCGACGTCGCCCTCGGCGACCTGATCGGCGAACCAGTACTGATGGCCTGGGCAGACGAGCCCGGTCGGCGGACTGTCCCCGCACTCAGGGTGGCGCTCATGGACCACCGCCAGTTCCTGACCGGCCTGCGGCCAGGAGACCCGATCCGGCTTGACACTCTGGCCATCAACATCGATGAGTAGTGGAGCGACTACCAGAACTCTCGCTACGCCCGACTCACCCAGCGCCTGCCGCTCCTGATCACCGATGCCCAGGCTGCCTGTCAGCACTACGGCACCACCAGCGACGACGGGCTCCGCGCGCACGCACTCGCGGCTGCTGCCCACCAGTTGGCCACCGCGTTGCTGACCAAGCTCGGCGAAGCCGATCTCGCGGCGATCTCTGCGAGCCGTGGCCTTGCCGCCGCCAACACCAGCGGCGACATTCTGATGATCGGTTCGCTGTACCGGTCGGTGGCACACGCGCTGTTGGCTATCGGCGAGTTCGAGCAGGCCATCGCACTGACCCGAGCCGCCGCAGACCACCTCGAACCAGGCCTGGGCCTTGCGACCCCGGAGTACCTCTCGGTCTACGGAATGCTGCACCTGGTCGGCGCGGTCGCCTCATCCCGCCGCGACGACCGCGTCGACACCACGGCGTTCCTCACCGAGGCAGATCAGGCCGCAAGCCGACTCGGCCACGATGCGAACTACCTGTGGACCGCTTTCGGCCCCACCAACGTCAAGATCCACCGGGTCACCGCCGCGATGGAACTCGGGGACGTCCAAGTCGCCGTCGACCTCGGCCCCCGCGTCGATACCCGCAGTCTTCCGACCGAACGGCGCGTCCGCCACGCCATCGAGACCGCTCGCGCCTACGTCCGGTGGAACCGCGTTGACGAGGCACTCGCTGTGCTTCTTACCGCTGAGCAGGACGCACCTGAACAAGTCCGGTACCACCGACTGTCCCGCATCCTCGTCCGCGAGATGATCAGACTGCCTCGTCCTGCCACCCGCGCCGTCGAGCTGGCTCATCGGATGGGTGTTCACGGCACCGACCCTCGTCAGCCGTAAGGTGCCTGGGCATGGCGACCACCATGCTTCCCCGAGGCCTGCGTGCGGATGTCGAGACCTTGTGGGCCTACCACGACATGGGTCACGAACCTCGCCGTTGCGACGTTGGCATCGGCCTGGGTAGCCACGACCTCGGTGTTGCCACTTACACCGCCGAGCTTTATCACCAGGGCATGTTCCCGCGCATTGTGTTCACCGGCGCCAATGCGCCCACCACAATCGAACGATTCCCCCGCGGTGAGGCCGTGCACTACCGCGAACACGCTATCACTCTCGGCGTGCCCGCCGAGGTGATCAGCATCGAGACCCAGGCCACCAACACCGGCCAGAACCTCACCAACAGTCGCCAGATCCTTGCCGAGGCAGGAGTCCGACCCGAGTCGATCATGCTGATCTCCCGGCCCTACCAGCAGCGACGAGCCTATGCGACCTGCCGCAAGGTATGGCCTGAGATCAACGTCATGTGCTCATCCCAACCGTTACCACTCGACGAGTACATCGCCGGGATCGGCGACGTCGACCGCGTGATCAACATGTTGGTCGGCGACACCCAGCGCATCACCGAGTACGCCCGGCGAGGATTCGCCATCGAGCAGGACGTGCCCGACAACGTGGTTGATGCGTTCCAGCGGCTTGTTGAGGCCGGGTACACCAGCCGCCTGATCTAACTACCGCTGACGCGCAACCATCCCTTCAACGACTCGGGGCGAGGGCGCGGCCGTCGGTGTTCGAGAACAGAGGCGTTCGGCCAGCACATGGCTCGGAACCACCTGATCAGGTTGATGAACCCCGACCGCCTGAGAAAGCTGGGATCGGCAACTCGATCACCGCGCCTGACCGCGATCCGAGCCTCGCGGTTGTTCATGTCCTCTGATCGCGGGTCGACCAGTCCCGGGCTGCTGGTTCAGTCGCCTGCCCAGGGCCACCCTCTCGGATGAAGGCATCTTGGAGGTACCGAGTTGCACTGTGGAGGAACGTTGACTCTGGACAGCACTGTGCGAACTCAAGAGGCTGGCAGCCCGACGTGCCTCAGCAGCGTGCCGTAGCTGTCCTGCCCGCTCGCGCCACGCTGAGGTGTTGTGACTTGGCTGATTTCTGCTTCGTGACTCACGGTTGGAGTAGGTCGCCAGGTCGGTAGATCTCTTGTGATGTAGGGGTTCCGAGAGCGGGGGACGCCTGCGTCAGCGTGCGTGGGTCGCGTTCCGAGTCTCGGCGCGACCTTGCGGGTGGTCACCGTGCGGGCGGCGACCATGCGGTTGCGTGCTTCCACCCGGGGCTCTGCCCCAGACCCCGCCAATCTGATCAGGGGTACCACGCCTCCAGCGGGTTGATGGCACGCCTGTTGCGTTGGGCGGCTGCGCCGTCGGGTCGTCTCGGCTTCGCCATCGGCGTGATCTAGCGGTCCGACGGCTGCAGTTCTGCTGGGCTGACTTCTTCTTGTTGTTGTTGTTGTTGCTTCTGTCTGCGCAGGCGGGGTTTCGCTATGTCGCCGCGCCTCACCAGGATGATCCAGGCGGTGATCGTCACGATCATCGAGACGGCGCCGCCGATGATGATCGGTGCGCGGCCGTTGATCTCTCCCAGCCAGCCCATCAGTGGGCCTCCCACCGGGTTGCCGCCCAGGAAGACCAGCATGTAGATGCCCATCACGCGGCCGCGCATCTCTGGTTCCACGGCCAGTTGGATGGTGGCGTTCGCGGTGGTGTTGAAGGTCATCATCGCGATGCCGACCGGGATCATCATCAGGCCGGTGAGGATCATCGTCGGCATCAGGCCGGACACGATTTCCAGCGCGCCGAACAGCACGCCCGCGCCGATGAAGACGCTCAGCCTGGGGGTTTTGCGTCTGGCGGCCCAGGTTGCGCCTGCCAGGGTGCCCACGGCGATCAGGGTGGAGAGCAGGCCGTAGGCGTCGGCGTCGCCGCCGAAGACGTTGCGGGCCATGATTGCCAGGGTCATGTAGAAGTTCATGCCGAAGGTGGCGATGAAGAAGACCAGCAGCATCACGGTCAGCAGGTCTGGGCGGTGTTTGACGTAGCGGAGGCCGGAGAGCAGTTGGCCTTTTTCGCGCGGTACCGGGTCGGAGCGTTGTAGTTGGGACGTGCGCATGAGCCAGACGCCGCCCACGACGCCGACGAAGCTGATGGCGTTGGCGATGAAGACCCAGCCGGTGCCGATGGCCACGATCGTCACGCCCGCGATGGCCGGGCCGATGATGCGGGCCAGGTTGAACATCATCGAGTTGATCGCCACGGCGTTGGTGAGCTGGTCGCGGCCCACCATTTCGACCACGAACGATTGGCGCACCGGGGTTTCCACGGCGGAGAAGCAGCCGAGCAGGAAGCAGAGCACGTAGACGTGCCAGAGTTCGGCTACGCCGGTCACGTCCAGCAGGCCGAGGGCCAGTGCGCAGACGCCCAGGGCGGATTCCAGCCACAGCAACAACTTGCGCTTGTCCATGCGGTCGGCGAGGACGCCGCCCCACATGGAGAGGAGCAGGACTGGGAGGAACTGCAGGGACGCGGCGAAGCCCAGGGCGATGGGGGAGCCGTTGGTGAGTTCCAGGACCAGCCAGTCCTGGGCCACCCGCTGCATCCAGACGCCGACCAGCGAGATGATCTGGCCGGAGGCGTAGAGGCGATAGTTGTATATGCCTAAGGAACCGAACATTCCGGTACGACGAGGTGGCGAACTGTCTGCTCCACCACCCGCGTAACCCGACACGTCCTTACTGCCCCGCCATCCTGTCGATGATCTCGGCGGCTTGCGAGAGCAGTTCCCGTTCGCCGGGTTCCAGCTCCGCGAGCCTCTTGTCCAGCCACGCTTCGCGGGCTGTGATCTCGTCTTCCAAGTACGACAAGCCTTCGCCGGTCAGCTCGACGATGGCTTGACGGCCGTCGGTGGGGTGCGGGCTGCGCGTTGCGAAGCCGAACTCCTCCAGGGCGGCGATCACGCGCGTCATCGACGGCGGTTGCACGCCTTCCTTGGCCGCGAGCTCGCCTGGCGTCAGCGGTCCGCACTTGTGCAGCGTGGACAGCGCGGACACCTGCGTCAGCGACACCGACGAGTTGGTGCGCTGGGCCCGCAGGCGGCGGTTGAGGCGCACGACGGCAAGCCTCAGCCTGCTCGCCAGTCCGTGCTGATCGGTCGCCACGTAGTTAGCATACCTCACGAAATAGTTTCCTGCCGAAAGGTCAGTTGAGCAGGGCCTGGATCGGGCCCAGTGCGAAGTAGACGATGAAAGCGGCCGCCACGATCCACATCAACGGGTGGATGCCGCGGGCTCGGCCGGTCAGCGCCTTGAGCAGCACGTAGCTCACGAAGCCCGCGCCGATGCCGTTCGCGATCGAGTAGGTGAACGGCATGACCACGATCGTCAGGAACGCGGGCAGGGCGATGGTGAAGTCGCTGAAGTCGATCTCGCGGACCTGCATCATCATCAGCGCGCCGACGATCACCAGTGCGGGCGCGGCCGCTTCGATCGGCACGACCTGGTAGAGCGGCGTGAAGAACATCGCCAGCAGGAAGAGAACGCCGGTGACGACGTTCGCGAGGCCCGTGCGCGCGCCCTCCGCGATGCCGGACGCCGATTCGATGTAGACGGTGTTCGACGAGCTGGACGCGGCACCGCCGGCCACCGCGCCGAGGCCGTCGACGAACAGCGCCTTGCCGACGTTCGGCAGCTGGCCGTCCTTGTCGATCAGGTCTGCTTCCTTGCCGAGACCGGTCATCGTGCCGACCGTGTCGAAGAAGTCGGTGAGCACCAGCGTGAAGACGATGAGGGCCGCGGCCAGCGCCGGGAGCCGCGTCCAGGCGCCGAACGACACGTCACCGAGCAGGCTGAGGTCCGGCACGCCGAAGACGTGGTCGGGCAGCGCGGGGTAGCCGAGGTTCCAGCCCTTGGCGTTGGTGCCCGCCGACGGACCGGCCTTGACGATCGCCTCGAGGATGATCGCGAAGATCGCGGTGCTCACGATGCCGATGAGGATCGCGCCCTTGATCCTGCGGGCGAACAGCACACCGGTGACCACGAGTCCGACCACGAACACCAGCGTCGGCCAGCTCGCGATCGACCCGTTGATGCCCAGGCCGACCGGAACCGTGGTGTTGGCGGCGTCCGGGAGCCGGCGCACGAACCCGGCGTCGACCAGGCCGATGAACGTGATGAACAGACCGATGCCGACCGCGATGGCGGCCTTGAGCTCGTTCGGCACCGCGTTGAACACCGCGGTCCGCACGCCCGTGACCACCAGCAGGAGCACGACGAGGCCGTTGACCAGGATGAGGCCCATCGCCTCTGGCCAGCTGACCTTCGCGGCCACGCTGACGGCCACGAACGAGTTGATGCCGAGCCCGGTGGCCAGCGCGAACGGGTAGTTCGCGATCAGTCCGAAGAGGATGGTCATCACACCGGCGACCAGCGCCGTCACCGCCGCGACCTGACCGACGGGCAGGATGTTGCCCAGCACGTCCGGGTGCGCTCCGGGCCCCGTCGGCGCGAAGCTGCCGATGATCAGCGGGTTCAGCACGACGATGTACGCCATCGTGAAGAACGTCACGACACCGCCGCGCACTTCCCGCGCCACGGTCGACCCGCGCTCGGAAATCTTGAAGAACCCGTCCAGCATCTGGTCTCCTAACGATGTGTCCGAACGCGACTCCGCCCCACACCCACCGCCGCTGCCACATCGGCTGGCCGACCCCGTGCCGGTGGTGCTGGGTGGAACCGCGCTGTGGTTCCTCGGATTTCTGGTCGTTCTCGTCGTCGACCGCTCGAACAGCACGCTGCTGTGGACGACGCTGTCCGGCGGTCTGCTCGGGATCATCGGCTACGGAGTGTTCTACTGGCAACGCCGGGCCGCGAGGCGAGGGTCACGTGGGGCTCAGCAGGGCCTTGACGAGGCCTAGCCGCGCCTGATGATCGACGTCACCGACTGGGTCCGGCTGCTGATCGTCTGCGTCGTCTTCACCGCGACCGCCGGTGCCATCGCGTGGTTCGCCGGCCTCACCAAGCCGATGCCGTTCCTCGGGGCCGCAGCCAGGGCCGTCGTGCAACTCGCCGCGGTCAGCGCCGTCATCACGTTCGTCCTGCAGCACCTCGGCCTCACCGGCCTGTTCCTGGCGCTGATGGCGATCGTGGCCACCGCGACCTCGGCCCGCCGCGCGCAGACCGGCTGGAAAGGCACGTGGGTGGCGGTGGCGATCCTCATCGGATCGGTGCCCTCCCTCGGCCTGCTGATCGCCATCGGCCTGCTCCCGATCAAGGGAATCGCGCTGATCCCGGTCGGCGGCATCCTGATCGGCGGCGCGATGACCGCGACCACCCTCTCGACCAGGCGTGCCCTCGACACGCTCAGGGACCGGCACGGCGAGTACGAGGCCGCGCTGGCGTTGGGCTTCCTGGAGTCGCAGGCGGCACGGTTCCTCATTCGCCAGCCGTCGGCCGAGGCTCTGCTGCCGGCGCTCGACCAGACCAGGACGGTCGGTCTTGTCACCCTTCCGGGTGCTTTTGTCGGCATGCTGCTGGGAGGGGCTCCCGTTTGGCAGGCCGGCGCACTACAACTCGTGGTCCTGCTCGCGCTTCTCGCGGTGGAGGTGGCCGCCGTGGCGGCCGTCGTCGAACTGGTCGCGAGGGGTCTGATCAGGAGGGCTTCCCAAGGAAGCGAAGTTAGGCTAACCTAAGTCTCGTCGCTTCGTGGTGGGAGCGGCAGTCAGTTCGGGAACGGACGAGGCCCCCGCTCTGGGCAGAGCGGGGGCCTCGTCGTGTTCAGCGGGCGGGAAGCTTTGTCGGAGCACCCACCGCCGAAGTCAGAGCTGCAGGCCGTTCTGGCCCGCGCGGGCGGCCTCGAAGCGGGCCGACACGTCCTCCCAGTTGACGACGTTCCACAGCGCGCTGATGTAGTCGGCCTTCAGGTTGCGGTACTGCAGGTAGTACGCGTGCTCCCAGATGTCGAACGCGAGCAGCGGCGTGGTCGCGATCGACAGGTTCGAGTGGTGGTCCTTGAGCTGCAGCGTGACCAGCTTCTGGCCGATCGGCTCCCACGCGAGGATGCCCCAGCCGGAACCCTGGATCGAGGACGCGGCCGCGTTGAGCTGACCGCGGAACTTGTCGAACGAACCGAAGTGCTCGTCGATCGCCGCGGCGAGCTCGCCGACCGGCTTGTCGCCGCCGTTGGGCGAGAGGTTCTTCCACCACACCTGGTGCAGCGCGTGGCCGGCCAGGTGGAACGCCAGCGTGGTCTCGAGGCCGACGATGGAGCCGAAGGACTCCTTGTCGCGGGCTTCCTCGATCTGCTCGAGCGTGTCGTTCGCGCCCTTCACGTAGGCGGCGTGGTGCTTGCCGTGGTGCAGCTCGTTGATCTCGCCGATGATCGCCGGCTCCAGGTCGCCGTAGTCGTAGTCGAGATCCGGCAGCACGTACTGGGCCATGACAACTCCCCATTTGCAATCTCTTGGTAGTTGCAACTTACTAGCAACAAGGTCGAGTTAACCAGTTGCGGGGGCACGTACCGTCGAAGCGTGTCCGTGCTGACAGCCAGGAATATTTCGCTGTCGTTCGGTCCGAGGACCGTGATCTCGGAGGTTGATTTCGATGTTTCGCCTGGTGACCGCGTCGGTCTGAGCGCGCCCAACGGTGTCGGCAAGTCGACTTTGCTCCGCCTGCTCTCCGGCGAGCTGCGTCCGGAGACCGGATCTGTCTCAAGCACCGGGACCGTCGCGCACCTGACGCAGGAGACCCTCCACGTAACTGGAGAGTCGCTGCGCGACCACCTCGCCCGCCGCACCGGCGTCGCCGAAGCGGAAGCGTGGCTGCAACGTGCGGCCGAAGCGCTCGGCGAGGGTGGTGGCGACGACTACCCGGACGCGCTCGACCACTGGACCGCGATCGGTGCCGGTGACTTCGGCGAACGCGCGGACGCGGTCTGCGAACGCCTCGGCCTGAAGGCGGATCTGCTCGACGGTCGTGCGCCGGACGAGCTGTCCGGTGGGCAGCAGGCGCGGCTGCGGCTCGCGGCGGTGTTGCTGACGCGCGCGGACGTGCTGTTGCTCGACGAGCCGACGAACGACCTCGACGCCACCGGGCTCGATCTCCTGGAATCCCACGTCAGCGGGTATCCGGGCGCGATCGTGCTGGTGAGCCACGACCGGGAGTTCCTGGCGCGCACCACGACCGCGATCGCCGAACTCGACGAGTTCACGCACCGGCTCACCGTGTTCGGTGGCGGCTGGGACGCCTACGTCGAGGAGAAGGCGAACGCCGGCCGGCGGGCCCAGGAGGAGTACGAGGCCTACGCGGGCAAGCGCGACTCGTTGGTGCAGCGCAGCCGGCAGGTCAAGGAGTGGTCGCGCAAGGGCGTGCGCCGGGCGACGAGTGCCAAGGCGCGCAACGACGAGCCGGACAAGAACATCCGGGCGGCCCACAAGCGGGGAGCGGAGAGCCTGACCGCGAAAGCGTCCGTTGTGGACCGTCAGCTGGAGCGACTGGAGGAGGTCGAGGAACCGCGCGAGGCGTGGGAACTGCGGCTCACCCTGCCGTCGGCCGGGCGCGGCAGCTCGGTGGCGTTCACGTTGCGCCAGGCCGTGGTCAGCCGCGGGGACGTGACGCTCGGGCCGGTCGACCTCACGATCGGCGCGGGCGAGCGGTGGCGGATCACCGGGCCGAACGGCTCCGGCAAGTCGACGTTGCTCGGCGCGCTGCTCGGCCGCATCCCGCTGGTCTCCGGCGACCGCTCGATCGGGCCGGGCGTGGTGGTCGGCGAGGTCGATCAGCTGCGCGCCGAGTTCGCCTCGGACGCTTCGGCGTTGCGGATCGTGGCCGGCGCGACGGGCCTGCAGGACGTCGAGGTGCGCACGTTGCTCGCGAAGTTCCGGTTGGGCGCGGACACGGTCCTGCGGCCGGCGCGCGAGCTGTCGCCGGGCGAACGAACCCGGGCAGGCCTGGCCTTGTTGCAAGCTCGTGGCACCACTTGTTTGGTTCTCGACGAACCGACGAATCATTTGGATTTGCCGGCGATCGAACAACTGGAACAAGCGCTCGAAAACTACGAGGGCACGTTGTTGCTGGTCACGCACGATCGGCGGCTCGCATCGGCCGTGCGGGTGGATCGCGAGATCAACGTTCGCGACCTCCTCACGTTTCCTCGTGTTAAGGGTGGAAGATATGAGCCATGACCACCGAGGAGGACTGGCCGGTCGAACAGACCTGGTCAATGCGCAACACCCACTGGCACGCCTATGTGGAGCACACGTCCCTCGACCACGCTTCTCCTCGGCAGGTCCGGCTCGAACGCACGCCTGAGGAGGTGCTCACGTCGCCGGCCGAGGTCGCGGCGTGGCTGGAGGTCAACCTCCGCAGCGCGACGCGGCCCGAGGAGACCGGGAAGAAGCGCGTGAAGGACGAGCGCGACTTCACCGACTCGAACCGCGTGCACGCCTCGCTGGCGTCCCGCGGTGAGTCGATCTACACGGGTGTGAAGGGCGAGTTGACGCTGGCAGTCGAGGCCGTGACGCCGGACGAGTGCCGCACCTCGCACGACGGTGCTGACGTCGCGCCGCTGAAGTCTGGACGTCGCCGCTAGATTCGATCCCCTGGGAGTTTCGTGATCTGGGGGATCCGTGAAACGTCTTCTGCCGAGATTCGGCGCGCTCGCCCTCGTCGCGGCGCTGGTCGGTGCGGTGGTGTGGCTGCGGCCTGAACCTCCGGGGCCTGCGCCGGCACCGCAGGAAATCCTCCTGCCGGAGGACTTCGTCCTGCAGTACGCGGACGGCTCCAGGATGTGGAGCAGTTCCGACGGCCCGAGGAAGTCGTACCTCGTGAGCCGGGTGCTCGCAGAGCTCAAGGACCAGGGGCTGTCGTTCGACCAGCTCCGGAGCAGCCGCAGCGTGGTTCGAACGACGATCGACGCGAAGGCGCAGACGGTCGCTGCCGCTGTCGTCGGGCGGCTGGTCGCACCTCGGCGACCGGAGCTGGGCGCGGCGGTGGCCGCGATCGATCCGGCCTCGGGTGATGTGCGGGTGTACCTGGGACTCAGCCGGGGCGCCGATCTGGCGGGAGACGAGGCGAAGGAACTGCCGCCGGAGATCGTCCGCCCGTTCACCGACGTGGGTGCGCCGAACCTGGTGCGAGCGCGGATGAGCCCGCTGGACCTGGCATCGGCGTACGGGACCTTCGCCGCGGGAGGCGTCCGGCAGGAGCCGCGTTTCGTCACCTCGGTCAGCGGCGGGGACGGCGCGGAGCTGTACCGGAAGGTGGGCATCGGCCACGTCCCGTTCGATCGCCAGGTGGCGGACCGGGTCACCGCGCAGCTCAAGGAACGGCCCGGCTGCAACGGGGTCGCCTGCGTGCCCGGTGCGCACCAGTGGACGGCCGGCTACACACCAAAGCTCGCGGTCACGGTGTTCGTGGACAAGGCAGACGCCGTGGCCGACGCCGACCTGGCCAGGGTGGTCTGGCAGGAGTTCCTGTCGTCGCTGGCGGGGTGAGGCCGGCATCGGGTTTCTGGGGGATGAGATGAAGCGATTCCTGCCCGTCTTGGGAGTGCTGGTGCTCGTCGGCGCCGTTGCCGCGGTGGTGTGGCAACGGTTCGAGGAGCCACCGGAGCGTTATGTGGTGCTTCAGTACGCGGACGCCTCGGAGCTGTGGCGGTCGGGCGACGCGGAGACACCGCTGGTCAGGCAGATCGTCCGGGAGCTCGGCACGCGGGCGTCGCTGTCGCTGGACCAGCTGCGCAACACCGGTGCCGTCGTGGTGACGACGATCGACGCGAGGGCGCAGTCCGCCGGGGCGGCGACGATTCGCGAGAAGTCGGCCGCGCGGACGTCGGTGACCGCCGTCGACCCGGCCAGCGGTGCGGTGCGGGCCTACGCGCCGGGCAACGATCCGTCGGTGGATTTCGCGGGCGGTGTCGTGAAGGAGCCCGGTTCGGTGTTCTTCCCGTTCACCGCTGTTGCGGCGGTGCAGGAGGGCAAACCGCTCGGTGAGGGTGATGTGGAGCGGGCGATCGGTGTCGCGCGCCGGGCAGGGGTGCCGGAGTTCGCGGACGTCGCGGGCAACCGGACGAAACTGCTCGACGGCCCCGGTGGCGTGTTGCGGCCACTCGACCTGGCGTCGGGCTATGCGACGTTCGCGGCGGACGGTGTGCACCGGGACGCCCACTTCGTCACGCACGTCACCGACGCGCACGGTTCGACGCTCTACCAGGCGTTGGGGACGCCGCAGCCCGCGTTCGACCGGGATCCGGTGCGCAGCAAGGACATCGCGCAGCAGGTCACCAAGGTGCTGAGGGACGACCCGGTGTGTGGTGACAACAACCCGTACCTGGCGTGCCGGCCCGGCGCGTGGCCGTCGGACGGACCGGCTCGGCACGCGTGGATGCTCGGGTACACCCCGGAGCTGTCGGTGTCGGTGTTCGTCGGCGGGGACGAGGCCGGCGGCGCCGTTGACGCCGGCCTGCCCAAGGCCGTCTGGGGGACGTTCCTGGAGAAGCTGAAGCCCTAGCCGGCTGGCCGTTCAGCCGACGGGCCAGGTGTGCACGGGTTCGCCCGCGTGCATCAGCTCCATGTACCGCTTGAGCATGCCGCTCAGGGCCGCTTCCCGCGACATTCCACGTTCCTCAAGCAGCGCAACGGTTTCCCGCTGCCACGACGATCCCGTGCGCCGCGCGAGGCAGCGCTGCTCGATCACGCCGAGGTAGCGTTCGCGGGCCTCGTCGGAGACGCCGCAGTCGCGCAGACCCTCGTGCGCCATCGGCAGGAGCCGGCGCAGCACCAGTTCGTCCGGTGGGATCCAGCCGATGCCGGGCCAGTACAGCTGGGCGTGCATGCCGTGCCGGGCGCCGGTGTAGAGGTTCTCCTCGGCCGCCTGGAACGACATCTGCGTCCACAGCGGACGTTCCTGGGAGGTGAGCGCGCGCTGGGTGCCGTAGAAGAAGGCGGCGTTGGCCATCGTGTCGAGCACCGTGGGGCCCGCGGGCAGGACGCGGTTCTCGACGCGCAGGTGCGGCACGCCGTCGACGACGTCGTAAACCGGGCGGTTCCAGCGCCAGATCGTGCCGTTGTGCAGGCGCAGCTCGGAAAGACGAGGCGCGCCACCGGCTTCGAGGGTCTCCAACGGATCCTCGTCGTCGGTTTCGGGCAGCAGACTGGGGAAGTAGCGCACGTTCTCCTCGAACAGGTCGAAGATCGACGTGATCCACCGTTCACCGAACCACACCCGCGGGCGGACGCCCTGGTTCTTCAGCTCGTCCGGGCGGGTGTCGGTGGCCTGCTGGAACAACGGGATGCGGGTCTCGTGCCAGAGCGCTTTGCCCAGCAGGAAAGCCGAGTTCGCGGCGATGGCCACCTGCACCCCGGCCAGGCACTGCGCGGCGTTCCAGTGCGCGGCGAAGTGCGTCGGCTCGACCTGCAGGTGCAGCTGCACCGAGGTGCACGCGGCTTCGGGCAGGATCGACTCCGCGTAGCTCAGCAACTTCTCCGGGCCTTTGCCCGGCATCGCCGGACCTTCCATGTGCAACACCATCTCCTCGCCACGGGCTTTGAAGATGGTGTCGTTGAGAAGCGCGTACCGCGGTGCCTCGGAGAGCCACTTGCGGTCGAAGTGCCTCTCCCGCAACGTGGGCAACAAGCCGATCATCGCGAGGTTGGCGCCGACGTCGTTGGCCTTGGCGTCGGCGTTGTCGAGCGACGTGCGCAGTTCCTCTTCCAGGCCAAGCATCTCACCTCCCGCCAGCTCGCGCGGCGGGACGTTGATCTCCAGGTTCTGCTGTCCCAGCTCGAGCGTGTAGGAGGGATCGTCGATCTTCTCGAGCACCTCCGAGTTGGCCATCGCCGGCCGCATCGCGTCGTCGACGAGGTTCAACTCGATCTCGAGCCCCATCTGCCGACGGGGAAAGGAAAACGTGTCTTCGGCCAGCATCGTGGCCAATGCGTCGAGACTTCGCTGCATCTTCTCTCGATAACGCTGGCGATCGTCTCTGGTGAACGTGCGGCTGGACACTTCGCTTCCCATGCCGCTACCCCTTCGCTCGGCGCCGGTGGGCGCGGGCCAGGCGGAACGCCAAACGTGACACAGCGGAAACCTCCTTTACATCGCCCAAAACGGTGCTCTCTGTCACGTCGAGGTAACAACCAGCGATCATCCGCTGGTCGGGCGTGTGTGGTTCCACCCTCCGGACTACCTCGCCTGTTCCACATCCGGCCGGATGCGAAACTTCCGGCGTGGCAAAGGTGATCGAGATCAACGACCCGGCCGATCCGCGGCTGGACGACTTCCGCGACCTGTCGACGGCCGATCGCCGGCCTGACCGGCCAGGAGGACGGGGACTCGTCATCGCCGAGGGCGTCGTGGTGGTGGAACGCCTGCTGGCGTCGCCGTACCCGGTGCGCGGCCTGCTCGGCGTGCGCCGCCGCATCGAGGCGCTCGACCTCGCTGACCTGGACGTTCCCGCCTACGTGACGTCAGCCGAGGTGATGGCGTCCGTCGTCGGCTTCCACCTGAACCGGGGCGTGCTGGCCGCCGCCGATCGCGCTCCCGCGGTGTCGCTGGACTCGCTGGTTTCCAGTGCTCAGCGCCTTGCCGTGCTGGAGGGCGTGGGTGACCACGAGAACCTGGGCTCGATCTTCCGCAACGCCGCCGCGCTGGGCGTCGACGGCGTAGTACTGGGCCCCGGCTGCAGCGATCCGCTGTATCGACGCAGCGTGCGGGTGTCGATGGGTCACGTGCTGCGCGTGCCGTTCGCTACCACGGATGAGTGGCCTGCGGCGCTGAACATGTTGCGGCACAAGGGGTTCACAGTTGCCGCTCTGACGCCCAGGCCGTCCGCACTGCATCTTGCAGATGCCAATTTGCGCGGCCGGCGCGTCGCGGTGGTGCTGGGTTCCGAGGGGCCGGGCCTGACCGAGGAAGCGATCGCGGCGGCGGACGTCGCGGTGCGGATCCCGATGTCGTCCGGCGTGGACTCGCTGAACGTGGCCACCGCGGGGGCGGTGGCGTTCTACGCGTTGCTCTGAGTTGGTTGCTCTGAGTTGGTTCTGAGGTTTCCGGTTCAGAGCAGGGTCAGGATCAGCGCGAGCCAGGCGACGAGCACCCCGGTGACGACGCCGTACGCGACCCAGCGCCACACCGGCACCTTGCGTCCCAGCCAGACACTCGGCGCGAGCCCGCCGACGACCAAGATGTTCGCGACGAGCGCGAGCCACCTGCTGGTCTCGCCCAGGCCCAGCGAGAGCGACACGACGGTGACCGCGACGATCGCCGCGGTGATGCCGCTGACCGTGAGCCCGGTACCCCACGGCGTGGGCTCCGGCTCGGTGGCCAGTGGGTACTCGTCTTTCTCGGCTTTCGCGGCTTTCGCGGCGCTCTCGGGTGCTTCGACGCTCACAAGTTCTCCGCTGACCGGGTCGGTGTAGTTGACCGGCGAGTTCATGACCGCCGCGATCCTGCCCGCGAGCTGCTTGCCCCGACGCGTGACCAACGCACTGGCCACCCCGTCGGCCGGCGTCTCGGTGCGCACCACCGCGTCGGCGACCTTCGCCCACTCGTGCAGGGCTTCGGCGAGGTCGGCGCCGAGGGGCAAGCTGTGCGGGTCGACCTCACGCTCACCGGACTCGTCCTCCCCGGCGAGCACGGCGCGGCCGTCCCGGACTCGCAACTCCACGAAACCCTCCTCGGTCTTCCGGAGCCTCGGGGCAGAACCTATCGGACGGGGGTGGCGTGGAGGTGGTCGCGTTGCGGGTGGCTGGTCGCGTTCCAGCGGAGGGGTTGCCTTGCGAGCGGGTGGTCACCTTGGTCGGGTGGTTGCGCGGGCGGGTTGACGAGCCGGGTCAATTCATCGCCGCTGCGCGACGATTGCGATTGGGGCTTGACTTCGGGGCCCTTGCGAGGTGCTTATCGGCCTTCAAAAGCTGGGCATAGAGAGCCCGGCTGATCCGAACACGGTAGCACCTCGCACCCAAAGTCAAGCCCCAATCGCGCGGTGGTTGCGTCATGACCGCTTGCCCAGCGGGGGATCGGCAGCGGGCTCACCCATCGCGGCATTAGGGGGTGCGGCTCTCTCTTCGAGTTGCCGCAGCTTTATTCGTATCGATCAGGCAGTGGCGTGGAGAAGATTTCTCCGGGGCTTGCGCTGCTCGTCCATCCAGCGGGGTGCGTAGAACGTGGGGATGCCGTGCTCCATTGTCACGTCCCATTCGCTTTGGTGGATGAGCGTGTGGTGATGGCGGCAGAGCAGGACGGCATTGTCGACGGAGGTGTCGCCGCCGTCTGACCAGTGGCGAATATGATGGGCATCGCATTGTCTAGGTGGCCTGCCGCATCCGGGGAACGCGCAGCCGCGGTCGCGGGCGACGAGGGTCCGGCGGATTCCGGCGGTGAAGGTGCGGGTCTTGCGGCCGATGTCCATCGGCTGGGACTTCGCCCCCAGTAGCAGCGGGATGATGCCCGCGCTGCACGCCAGCTGACGGACCTGGTCGGCCGGGACGCGTTCGCCGTTGTCCAGCGTGGCCTGGCCGACCTGCTTGGCGAGGTCGTCGTAGCGCATGGTCACGGTGAGCGTGACCGGTTCGCCGCCGTGCTCGGGCAGCTGGTCGGCACGCAGCATCAGGTCGACCAGTTCCGCCAGCGCGTCACCTTCACGCACGGCACGTGACCGCAGGTCGGGACCGTCCTCGACGGTCTCGGGGCGCGGCTTCGCCAGCGGATCGAGCAGCGCCTGGTACTTGGCGCCGGTGACCGTGTCCAGCAGGGCCTTGATCTCCAGCATGCCGTTCTTCCAGTGCATCACGTGCTGGTTGACCTGCGACGCGGGTTCGGGCTCACGGGGCTCGGGGTCGTTCTGGTAGAGCCGGTAGGCCAGGTCCTTGCCGAACGCGCGCACCGCACTGGGCTCGTGCTCACGTGCGAAGCTGACGACGGAGTCTTCGGCTTCGGCAGGCAGGGTCTTCATCACCTCGGCGACCACCGCGACGTGCTCGACCGACAACGCACCCTCGGCCACCGCCTCAGCAGTCACCGGAAGCACGGGCGCGAGCTCGCTGCCGGTCGGCGTAATCTCACTCGCCAACAGCCCGGCATTCGCGACCCATTTCTTGGCCGTCGTAAGATCCCAGCGGACCGCGTGCCGCAACACCTGCGGCAAATTCTTGTAACCCAGTTCAACCGCAGCCCCACGCCGATCCAACTCGGCAATCTTCTGCAACACGGAATTCTCGCGAACCCGAATCTCCACCACCTCATCAACGAGACTGCGCAGCAGCTCGTCGGTGGGGAGGAGTCGGGTTTCGATCACGTGTTCTACTTTACTGCAAGATCACGACGGGATAACGCCTAAAGGCGACCACGATAGAGTGAACCGCTGGCCAAGCGGTGATAAGGCGACCATCGCGCGATTGGGGCTTGACTTTGGGTGCGAGGTGCTACCGTGTTCGGATCGGCCGGGCGCTCTATCAGCCCGGCTTTTACAGGCCGATATGCGCCTCGCAAGGGCCCCGAAGTCAAGCCCCAATCGAAATCGTCGCGAAGCGGCGATGAAATGACCCGGCGCGGTGACCCTCCGCTGGAACCAGTCCCGACGCGGGTCGCGTTCGCGCCAGATCCCCATTGGCGCGAACGCGACCTCAGGCCTAGGCGAGCGAGTCGCGCCAGGCCGTGTGCAGGGCCGCGAAACGGCCCCGCTCACCGATCAGCTCCTCTGGGGAGCCGTCTTCCACCACAATGCCACCATCCAGCACCAGTACGCGGTCTGCGATCAAGACCGTCGACAGGCGGTGGGCGATGATGAACGCCGTCCGGTCGGCCAGCACTGTTTCCAGGGCGGCCTGGACTGCGCGTTCGGTGGGGACGTCCAGTGATGATGTTGCCTCATCGAGGACCAGTACGGCTGGGTCGGCCAGGAAGGCGCGCGCGAAGGCGACCATCTGGCGTTGGCCCGCGGAGAGGCGGCCGCCTCGTTTGCGGACGTCCGTGTCGTAGCCGTCGGGGAGGGCGGCGATGAACTCGTGCGCGCCCAGTTCGGCGGCTGCTGCCTCGATCTCGGAACGGGATGCGGACGGGCGGCCCAGGGCGATGTTGTCCGCCACTGAGCCGGAGAACAGGAAGTTCTCCTGGGTCACCATCGTCACTGCCCGGCGCAGGTCCGTGTCCGCCACGGAACGCAGGTCCACGCCGTCCAGCAGCACGGAGCCTGCGGACGGGTCGTAGAACCGGCCGACGAGCTTCGCCACCGTGGTCTTGCCGGCGCCGGTCGCGCCTACCAGGGCCACGGTCTGGCCCGCGGGCACGTCCAGGGAGAAGCGAGGAAGCACCTGCCGGGAAGTGCCGGGGTAGCTGAACTCGACGTCGGCGAACTTGATGGCTCCCCGCGCGTGCGGCAGGGCCACCGGTGCCGCGGGTTCCGGGACGGACGGTTCCTCCTCCAGGATGCCGGAGATCTTCTCCAGCGCGGCCGTGGCCGAGGAGTAGGAGTTCGCGAACATCGCCAGCTCGTCGAACGGGTCGTAGAAGCGGCGCAGGTACAGCATGAACGCCGCCAGCACGCCCAGTTCCAGGGCGCCGCCCACCACTCGGTAGGCGCCCCAGGCCAGCACGACGGCCAGGGACACGTTGCCGATCACCCGGATCGTGGCGACGAACGTGGCCATCACGCCCAGGGCGTCGGTGTTCGCGTCGCGGAACTGGCCGTTGAAGCCCTTCATGATCTGCTCGTTGCGGGGCTGGCGCCGGAACGCCTGCACCGCGCGGATGCCGTTCATGGACTCGACGAACTGGATGATGATCTTCGCGATGGCGCCGCGCGTGCCCCGGTAGGCCTCCATCGAGCGGCGGCGGAACCAGCGCCAGATGAAGTACAGCGGCAGGAAGCCCGCCACCACGACGGACGCCAGCGGGGCGTCCAGGTAGAGCAGGATGATCGCGATGCCCGCCACCGACAGGGCGGCGTTGAACAGGCTGTCCAGGCCCTCTTCCAGCAGGTCCTGCAACGCGTCGACGTCGCTGGTCAGGCGGGAGATGACCTTGCCGGACGTGTAGGACTCGTGGAACCCGACCGACAGGCGCTGCGAGTGCCGGAAGATCCGCCCGCGCAGGTCCAGGACCAGGTCCTGGCCGACGCGGCCGGAGATCCGCAGGAACGCCCAGCGCAGGAACGTCGTCAGCACCGCGCAGACCGCGTAACCGGCCACGCACCACACCAGGACCCACGCGCCGCCGCTCATCGCAGCCGGGATGCCCTTGTCGATCGCGGCGGCGATCAGCAGCGGGCCCGCGAGGTTCGCGAGGTTGCCGCCGATCACCGCGGCGACCGCCAGTGACGCCAGGCCGATGTGCGGGCGCAGCAACGAACCCAGCAGCTTGCGGGAGCGGGCCTGCAGGCGCAGGCCCGTCGAGTGCGAGATCTCCTCGATCTCCTCCGCGGCGACGCCGCGCCACTGTTCTTCACTCACGACGCCACCTCCTCTTCCACGATCTCCTCACTGTCCATGTTGGACAGAAGGCGCCGGTATTCCTCGTTCGTCTCCAACAACTCCCGGTGCGAGCCGATCGCGGCGATCTTTCCGTCGACCAGCATCGCGACGCGGTCGGCGAGCTGCACCGTCGACGACCGGTGTGCCACGACCAACGCCGTGACGTCGTGCAGCACCCGGCGCAACGCCCCTTCCACCTCGGCCTCGGTGTGGACGTCCAACGCGGACAGCGGGTCGTCCAGCACCAGCACCGACGGCCTGCCGACGACCGCTCGGGCCAGCGCCAGCCGTTGCCGCTGACCACCGGACAGCGACAGGCCCTGCTCGCCGATGCGGGTCGCGAGACCCCACGGCAACGCGTCCACGAACTCCTCGGCCTTGGCCACCCGCAACGCCTCGCGGACCGCGGTCTCGGAGACGTCCGGCACGCCCAGCCCGACGTTCTCGGTGACCGAGGCGGAGAACAGCACGGGTTCCTCGAACGCCGTGCCGACCACCCGCCGCAGGTCCTCGAGCGACAGGTCCCGCACGTCGGTCCCGTCGATCGTGATCCGGCCACCGGTGACGTCCGCGAGCCGCGGCACGAGCGCGGTCAGCGTCGTCTTGCCGGAACCGGTCGCGCCGACCAGCGCCACCGTCTCGCCGGGACGCAGGTCCAGGTCCACCCCCGACAGCACCTCGTTGCCGTCCTCGAACGCGAACCGCACGCCCTCGAACCGAACGTGGCCGCGCAGCGGCGTCGGCAGCGGCGCGGGCGAGGCGGGGCTGGTGATCGTCACGGGGGAGTCGATGACCTCCCAGTAGCGTTCCAGCGCCGACGCGGCCTGGTTCGTCTCCGCCAGCAACCAGCCGATGGAGTCGATCGGCCAGCGCAGGTACGCGCTCACCGCGACGGCCGCGACCAGCGTGCCGACCGTCATCCAGCCGTTCACGATGCCGATGGCGCCGACGCCGAGCATGCCCGCGATCGACAGCTCCGGCAGCACGATCAGCACCGACCACAACGCGGCCAGGATCGAGACCTTGTGCAGCTCGGTCGCCCGCAGCTCGCGGGCCTGCGCCAGGAACCGCTTTGACAGGTCAGGCCCGCGCCCGAACGCCTTGAGGACCCGGATGCCGAGCACCGACTCCTCGACCGTCGTGGTCAGGTCGCCGGCCTGGTCCTGGGCCCGGCGCGCAACGATCTTGAACTTGGCCTCGAAGAAGTACGAGATCACGATCAACGGCAGCGCGCCGCACAGCGACACGATCACCAGCCACGGTGAGAGCGCCGCGATGATGCCCAGGCCGATCAGCACGACCACGGTGTTCACCATCAGGAAGATGACCGCGAACGCCACGAACCGCCGCACGGTCGTGAGGTCGTTCGTCGCGCGGGACAGCAGCTGACCGGACTGCCACTTGTCGTGGAACGCCACGGGCAACCGCTGAAGGCGCTGGTACAGGTCGAGCCGCATGCGCGCCTCGACCTCGGCGGCGGGCCGGGCGACGATCTTGCGCCGGATGTAGAACAGGCCGGCCTCGCTGAGCCCGAGCACCAGCACGCCCAGGATCAGCCACGGCAGCAGGTCGGTCTGCTTGTTCTGGATCGAACCGTCGACGATGCGCTGAGTGAGCAGCGGGATGCCGAGACCGCACAGCATCGCGAGCATCGTCGCCGACAGCACGACAGCCATCCGTGCGCGGTGTGGCCGCACGTACGGCCACAACCTCCGCAAGGTCCGGATCGTCGAGTTACGTTGATCGCTCACGCGGTGAGCCCCCTCCAGGTCGTCTCCAAAGTACGAAGTACGACCGACAGTCAGCATCCGGTTTTTCTCCCCACCGGAGCCTGCTGTCTCGACTTAGGTCGAGGTCAAGGGCACGATGACCACCATGACGCGGTTTCTGCGAACCGAGCAGACGATGGCGTTTCCACACGGACGGCTCATCGCTTCACACGAAGGAGCGAACTACGTGCTGGCGCCCGACGGCTGGGACCACCTGGCCGGCCCGAGGCCTCGGCACGCGATGTTCGTCACCCGTGAGGAGGCCGAGGACTGGTGTGAACGCGAGGGCTGGGACCTGCACCTGCTGGACGAGATCCCTATGCCCTCTTGAAGGTGGCCAGGCCGACCAGCCCGTAGGCGACGGCGGCCAGCAACGCCTCGGCGTGGTGCCGGTTGGTGAACCACCCGAGGACGGGCTCGTGCACCTTGAAGTAGAGCCCGAGGCCCAGCACGATCGGCCCGAGCAGGATGATCGGCCACACCGGCCGCACCCCGAAGATCCACAGGATCGGCCCGGCCAGCACCAGCGAGGACACCAGCGCGAGCGGCAACCCGATCAGCACGAGCAGCAGGAACGTCGACATCGACGTGCTGTCGAGCCACGACTTCAGGAAGCCCGACTCGTACGCCCACGTCCACCCGAGCACCAGCCCTGCCCCGACGGCCATCGACAGGACGACCCGGAACAACAGCCGGCGTCCTGTCCTACCCGTCTTGCCCGCGGTGCTCTGTTCGGTCACGCCGTCCACCGTAACGAGCGGTCACCTCGGCAGCCAAGGCGTAGCCGACGGCCGCCGCGATCGCGACCACGAAGATCGCGCTTTCCGCCGGCAGCTGAATTTGCACGAACACGGTGACGGCCAGCAACACCGCCGCCCCCACCAGTGCCGCCGTCGCCGTCCTCATGCGGCCGATCATGCTGACTTGCCGGAGACCTCGCCATGAGCAGAACCACTCGACCGCCGGCGCCAGATCACCACCGCTGCCGGCCCGAAGGCGACCACCGGCACCGCGACGGGCACGAAGTCGCCACGCAGCGTTCCGAGCACCCCGCACAGGATCAACAACAGCACCCAGCACAGGCAGCCGAGCGCGATCGCGTCGTCGGAGCCGGTCCGTCTGGTCAGCTGGAACACCACGAACACGAGCAGGCTCGCGATGAACGCCCAGAGCAGCGACCAGCCGATCGCGTAGGCCGGCGTGAGGACGTCCGGAAACATGTCGCACGGCTCACCCTTCATCGGGCAGTCCGGAAAGGCGATCGACCGATTCACCGCGCCCTTGCCCTCAAAATCTCCCGCCACGGCCCGAACCCGGTGATCACACCGGCCACCGCGAACGCCGTCGCCGGCACCGCGAGCGCACCGATCAGCCCCCAGGACCCGCGGACCGTCAGGAGAGCGATGACCAGCAACGTCCCCGGTACGACCACCGACCACGGCCGGGGCTGGTCCCGCAGCTTGAGCAGCCAGACGTGCAGCAACGCCGTCCCGATCAGCCCCACCAGCAGCACGACGGGCACCAGCAGAATCCCCTGCTCAGCGGACTCACGGACCACGCACTCCCGGCGCTCCCACGGCTTCGGGGTCACGAACCCGCAGAACCCCAGGTACAGGCCGACCAGGGCCGATCCGGTCCCCACCGCGCCCAGCAACCCGGCGATCGCGCCCATCACCGCACGCGTCACCACGCCCGCCTCCGGCCCGTGCACAGAGCGGCGATCGCGTAGGAGGCACCCGCCGCGGCCAGGTACCCGGCCGCGAGGAACTCATGGCCTTCCTCCTGGTACATGCCGTCCGCGTTCATCCTGAGGTAGATGACCGCCAGGATCAGCACGAACCACAGGCCGCTGCCGATCCCGGCCACCCACCAGCCGCGTTCCATCCGCAGCAGCCGGAACCCCGTGTAGACCAGGGCCGCGGCGACGATCATCCAGAGCGAGAAGCCCAGCCCGAACGTCTGCACGGGCGGGGTACCGCATCCCCTGCGGCCGGGGCCTTCGTAGCAGTACCGCGTGAGCGCTTCGAGAGACGCCACAAATCCGATGCCGGCCAACGTTCCGGCGACGGCCCCCACGACCGTGCGCAACAACATGCGCAAAGAACTATCCGATCACCGCGCGAAGGAGGGCGATCTGCACAGATCCTCTACAACACCTTCACCGCGTCGCCGTGAGCACGGCGATCAACGAGTACAGCGCGGCGAACACCGCGAAGCCGAGAAAGGGCTGGCCGAGCAGGAACACCATGGTCGTCACGGCCATGAGGGTCGCGGGCACGGCCACCAGCCATGCCCGCGACACCTTCAGCGAACGCAGTGCGAACCCGCCCAGGACCGCCCCGGCCACCGCGAAGACCGGCAAGGTCATCACGAAGGCGCCGAGGCAGCCCCAGTCTTCGAACGTGCAGACCGCGCCCGAGCTGATGAGCTCGAACACTCCCCACCAGGCCAGCCCGAGGAATGCACCCACTCCGGCAGCCAGCGCGACACGGCGTCCCACTGGGCGTCAATCAGCGGTTCGACCGCACTCCCAGTAAAACGTCCTCCCACGAAGGGACGATGGGGTGGTTCTTCTTCCCCCGCTTCGGAGGAGGGTCCTTGCGCACCGGCTTCTCGGCCGCGGGCTCCTGCTCCTTCTTCACCGGTGGTGCAGGTGGGGCAGGCGCGGGCTCCGGCTCGGGCTGCTTCTCCTGTACCGGCTTCTCGGCCACCACCGGAGCGGGGGCCGGGGCCGGAGCCGGCGCGGGTGCCGGGGCAGGAGCCTGCGCCGGAACGGACACGGGCTCCTCCGCGATCGGTACCGCGGTGGGCAGCACCGGAGTCGCCTCCAGCGCCTGCCGCGCCAGCTGCGTCACCGGCCGCACCGTGCGCAGAGTCCGGTTCGGGTTCGGGTCCATCAGGTCGACCGCGGCGTCGTCCAGCGCCGTCACCGTGCCGCCCTGCGCACCGGGGTGGAACGCCCAGTGCGCACGGTTCTCCGAGCGCCCGGTCTTCCAGTGCAGCTGCACGATCCAGCGGCCGTCGTCACCGCGCCACGCGTCCCACGAGGTGTCCGAGAGGTCGTGTCCGCGCAGGCCGAACGAGTGCGCGACGACCTCGCCGAGCGTCTGCACGTCGGGCCCGTCCTCACGCACCGGGTGCGCGCGCTGGGCCAGGTCGGCCGTGCGCGAACGCTCCAGCAGCACGGGGTAGGCGAAGCGCTCGATGCGGTGCGTCGGCATGCCGGCGGCAGCCGCGACCTGCTCGATCGACTCACCCGCGCGGATGCGGGCCTGGATCTCCCGCGGCCGCATGAGGGCTTCACCCGACTCGATCTGCATCTGGCCGAGGCGCGCCAGGTCACCGCGCAGGGCCGCCCGAAGGCGCTCGTCAGCGGGGAGCGTGAAGCGCTCGCCGCGGTTTTCGGGGTCCTCGAGGATGACGGACTTGCCGTCCTCGTCGAGCCCGATGACTCGCAGCGCTCGCATCGTGGCCTCCCTGAATTCGCACCTCGCCAGCAGACAACGTTAGGACAACGAGCCGTCCAAGGGTGGGAGACTCGCCGATATCTCAACGTGATCTTGCCAGTTCACGAGGGCTGTCGCACTCCCGTTTCCGGAAGGTTCACCTGGACCACCAGACCGCCTCCCCCGTTCGGACGAGCCTTCACCGACCCCTGATGGGCCCTCGCGACGGACTGCACGATCGACAGTCCGAGGCCGGAGCCAGCGGTTCCGACGCGGTCACGCAGCCGCCGGAACGGTTCGAAGAGACCCGGCACGGCCTCCGCGGGCACGGTCGGCCCGGTGTTCGAGACCACGAGTTCTCGACCAAGGCGGACTGACACGGTCCCGCCAGGTTTGTTGTAGAGCACGGCGTTGCGCAACAGGTTGCCGATGAGCTGGGCCAGCAGCACCGGATCGCCCTCGACGAGGTACGGCCGCACCGACACGTCGAAGGTGACCTCCTTCGACGCCGCCAGCGACGCGCACGACTGGACCTCGTCCTCGATCGTCTCGTCCAGCCACACGAGCTCCCGCGTGGCCAGCCCGCGGTCACTGCGCGCAAGCAGCAACAACCCGTCGATGAGTTTCTCGCTGCGCTCGTTCGTGTCAAGCAGATGCGCTCCGAGACGGCGGATCTCGTCCGACGCGTCGGGAGCGCCCAGCGCCACCTCGATCAACGTCCGTTGCACGGCCAACGGCGTGCGCAGCTCGTGCGAGGCGTTCGCGACGAACCGCTTCTGGCTGTCGAACGACGACGCGAGCCGGTCGAGCATGCCGTCGAAGGTGTCCGCGAGCTCCTTCAGCTCGTCCGGCGGCCCGTCCAGCTCGATCCGCTGGTCCAGCCGCGTCGCCTCCAGCCTGTGCGCGGTCGTGGTGATCGAGTGCAACGGCGCCAGCACCCGTCCGGCCACCACCCAGCCGAGCCAGACGGCGATCACCGCCGCCACCAGCAGCGCGATGATCGACTGCCACAGCACCGTGCTCATCGTGCTTGCTTTCAACTGCTCGCCGGTGACCACCACGGTGTCGGCGGGCAGCTGCGCGGCCTCGATCGTCGCGTAGGACCCGTACGGATCCGTGGGAAGGGCCCGCGCGGCCACCGCCCCGTCCATCGGCATCCACTCGGCGAGCAGCCAGTAGTTCAGCGCGATGAGCGCGACGCCCGCGATCAGGAACACCCCGGCGTACCAGGCCGTCAGCCTGGTCCGCAGCCTCACGAGCCGAACCGGTAGCCGGCACCGGGCACGGTCTGGATGACCTGCGGCGCGCCCAGCTTGCGGCGCAGCGTCATCACCGCCACCCGCACGGCGTTGGTGAAGGGGTCGGCGTGCTCGTCCCAGGCCTTCTCCAACAGCTCCTCCGCGCTCACGACGTTGCCCTCGGCCCGCATCAGCACCTCCAGCACGGCGAACTCCTTCGGGGACAGCGGCAGGAACTTCCCGTCCCGCGACGCCTGGTGCCGGGGCAGGTCCAGGGTCACCCCGGCCCGCATCAGCACCGGCGGCAGCGCGGGCCGGGCGCGGCGGCCCAGTGCCTGCACGCGCGCCACCAGTTCGGCGAACGCGAACGGCTTGGTCAGGTAGTCGTCGGCGCCGAGCCCGAGGCCGGCGACCCGGTCGTCCACTTCGGCTGCCGCGGTCAACATCAGCACCCGTGCCTCGCCACCGGTCGCGTGCACGGCCTTGCACACGTCGTCACCGTGGACGAGAGGCAGGTCGCGGTCCAGCACCACGACGTCGTACGCGTGCACCCCCACCCGTTCCAACGCCGCTTCGCCGTCGTAGCAGACGTCGACCGCCATCGAGAACCTGCGCAACCCCTCGGCGACCGTGTCCGCGAGCAGCTGTTCGTCCTCGACCACCAGCACGCGCATGACACCTATTTTCCGCTTGCCGCGGATAAGCGCCGGATAAAGGCTTTCGCTTAGCGCCGTCGAATGACGTCCTCCGTAGACCTGTCGCCGTGAAGAAAACCATCCCAGTGCTGATCGCCGTGCTGCTGGCGCTCGTCGCCTGTGGCAGCAAGCAGGACAACGGCGGTGCCAAGAAGGACGACACGGGCGACATGGTCAAGTTCGCCCAGTGCATGCGGGAGAACGGCATCGACATGCCGGACCCGGAGGACGACGGCAAGGGCGGCGTCATGATGCGGGCGATGCCGGCCGACGAAGCCGGCGGCGCCGACGGCCAGGCGGGCAAGTTCGAGACCGCGCACAACGCGTGCAAGCAGCACCTGCCCAACGGTGGCGAGTTCAAGCCACCGTCGCCCGAGGAGCAGGACAAGATGCGCCAGCAGGCGAAGTGCATGCGGGACAAGGGACACAACTGGCCGGACCCGGAGTTCGACGGCAACGCCAAGGGACAGGCGATCGAGCTGCCGGACATGGACGACGAGAAGATCAAGCAGGACATGAAGGACTGCGGCATGGAGTTCCAGATGGCCGGCACCGCCGCGGTGGAGGGGAAGTGAAGCGCAAAATCATCATCACCGCGATCATCGCGGCCGTCCTGCTCGGGACCGGCGGCGTCGTGGTCCTCACCAGAGTCGCGTCGAGCCAGGCGAACGCCGAGCCGCCCAAGGCCGAGCCGTCCAAGACGGCCCCGGTGAAGAAGACCAACCTCGCGGACCAGCAGTCCATCTCCGGGCAGCTCGGCTACGGCGCGGAACGAGCGCTGGCCGGCCGCAAAGGAGGCACGATCACCGGTCTGCCGGAACAGGGTTCGGTCGTCGCCCGCGGCAAGCCGCTGTACTGGGCGGACGCGAAGCCTGTGCCGTTGTTCTACGGCTCGCTGCCGCTCTACCGCGACCTGGAAGCGGGCGTGCCGAACGGGCCCGACGTCAAAGTCGTCGAGGAGAACCTCGCCGCCCTGGGGTTCCAGGACTTCGGCACTCCCGACGAGAAGTTCACCTCCTACACCGCCTCCGCCATCAAGAAGTGGCAGAAGGCACTGGGGCTGGAGCAGAACGGAAAGCTCGGCCAGGGCGACGTCGTGGTGCAGCCCGGCGCGGTCCGCGTGTCGGCGCTCAGCGCACAGCTCGGCGCACCGGCCGCCGGTGACCTGATGAAGGTGACCGGCACCGAACGCGCCGTCACCGTCGAGCTCGACACCAACAAGCAGCGCCTCGCGAAGGTCGGCGAGAAGGTCGAGCTGTCGATCCCCGGCGGCAAGCCCACCACCGGCACCATCCAGTCCGTCACCAAGACCCCCGGCAACGGCATGGACCAGAAGCCGAAGCTGGTGCTGACCATCGCCGTGGACGACCCGGCCGCCGCCGAGGGCGTCGACTCCGCCACCGTCTCGACGGTGTTCACGGTCGGCAAGAAGCAGAACGTGCTCGCCGTGCCGATCGGCGCGCTGCTCGCGCTGGCCGAGGGCGGCTACGGCGTCGAGACCGAGGACCGCAGGATCATCAAGGTCACCGTCGGCCTCTTCGCCAAGGGCCAGGTCGAGGTCACCGGGGAGGGCCTGCGGGAGGGCATGAAGGTGGTGACCACCGAGTGATCACCATCGACCACGCCTCGCGGACGTATCCCGGTGGCGTGCAGGCGTTGCGGGACGTGTCGCTGACCGTCGGGGGCGGCGAGATGCTCGCGATCGTCGGGCCGTCCGGCTCCGGCAAGTCCACGCTGCTGCACCTGATGGGCACACTGGACAAGCCCACGACGGGTCGCGTCGAGATCGATGGCCACGACGTGTCGTCGTTGTCGGACAACGCTTTGTCGGCGCTGCGAGCGCGCACCATCGGGTTCGTCTTCCAGCAGTTCTTCCTCACCGACGGGCTGTCGGCGATCGAGAACGTCGCCGCCAGCCTGGTGTACGCGGGCGTGCCACGGCACAAGAGACGGGCTTTGGCGATGTCCGCTTTGGACAGAGTCGGGTTGATCCACCGGGCGTTGCACAAGCCGCACGAGCTGTCCGGTGGTGAACGCCAGCGCGTCGCGATCGCCCGTGCGGTGGTGAACACGCCGGGGATCCTGCTGGCCGACGAGCCGACCGGGAACCTGGACACCCGCAACGGCGCCGGTGTGCTGGAGTTGTTGGAGGGTCTCAACTCCGACGGCACCACGGTCGTGCTGATCACGCACGACCGCGACGTGGCGGCACGCGCTCCGCGTCGCGTCGAGGTCCGCGACGGGGTGATCGTGTGATGGACCTGCTGCGCCTCGGGTTCTTCGGGATGCGCACCCGCCCGATGCGCGCCGTCCTGTCCGCGCTGGGCATCGCGATCGGCATCGCCGCGCTGGTCGCCGTGATCGGCATCCCGGCGTCGAGCGGGCAGGCGTTGCGCGACAAGCTCGCCACCCTCGGCACGAACCTGCTGACCGCCGCGCCCGGCCAGACGTTCGGCGGCAGTGAGGCCAAGCTGCCGGAGACCGCGGTGCCGATGGCCCGCCGGATCGGCGCGGTGACGGGGGCGAGCGCGACCGGCGGCATCTCGGCGAACGTGCGCAAGACCGACCTCGTGCCGTCCAGCGACACGCTGGGGCTGCGGGTCGCGGCGGCCGACGAGGACCTGCTGAAGGTGCTGGAGGCCAAGGTCGACAAGGGTCGCTGGCTGGAGTCCGGCGAGAAGACCATCGTGCTCGGCTCGACCGCGGCGTCCCGGCTCGGCATCGACCGCGTCGGCGCGCAGGTGTGGATCGACGGGCAGTGGTTCAGCGTCGTCGGGATTTTGGCGCCGCTGCCGTTGTCGCCGGAGATCGACCGGGCCGCGCTGATCGGCTGGGAGGCGGCGAAGGAGGCGTTCGGGTTCGACGGCAGCCCGAGCACCGTGTACGTGCGGACCGACAAGGAGCAGGTCGACACCGTCCGCAAGCTGCTCGGCCCGACGCTGAACCCTCAGCAGTCCAACGAGGTGAAGGTGTCCCGGCCGTCGGACGCGCTGGCCGCGCAGCAGATCGCGGAGAACAGCTACAACGCGCTCTTCCTGGGACTGGGCGGGGTCGCGTTGTTGGTGGGTGGCGTCGGCGTGGCGAACACGATGGTGATCTCGGTGCTGGAACGGCGCAGGGAGATCGGTCTGCGGCGGGCGCTCGGGGCGACCCGGCGGCAGATCAGGTGGCAGTTCCTCACCGAGTCGGTGCTGTTGTCCGGCCTCGGCGGCCTGGTAGGGGTGGTCGTCGGGATCGCGGTCACGGCTGGTTACTCGATCAGCCAGAAGTGGCCGGCGGCACTGCCCTGGCCCGCCCTGCTCGGGGGAGTGGGCGCGGCCGTGCTCATCGGCGCCATCGCCGGCGTCTACCCGGCGGTCCGCGCCGCGCGCCAGTCCCCGACCGAAGCCCTCGCCTGAAAGAGGAGGCGCACCGATCCGCCAGGGTGCGCCCCCGGCTGGAAATTGATGAGGCGAGCTTTCACAAACCTCAGGTTTGTGAAAGCTCCCCTCATCAAGCACTCAGAGCTGGCCGACCACCCAGTCGATGGCCTGGGTGAGGATGGTGATGTCGTTCGGCTCGATGGCCGGGAACATCGCGACGCGCAGCTGGTTCTTGCCGAGCTTGCGGTACGGCTCGACGTCGACGATCCCGTTGGCGCGCAACACCTTCGCCACGGTCGCCGCGTCCACGTCGTCGGTGAAGTTGATCGTGCCGACGACCTGCGAGCGGTCGGCGGCCTTCTCGACGTACGGCGTGGTGTACGCGGTCTTCTCGGCCCAGCCGTAGAGACGGTCGCTCGAGTCCTTGGTGCGCGCGACCGACCAGTCGAGACCACCGTTGCCGTTGATCCAGTCGATCTGGTGCGCCAGCAGGAAGAGCGTGGCGACCGACGGCGTGTTGTACGTCTGGTCCTTGGTGGAGTTGTCGAGCGCGGTCGGCAGCGACAGGAACTCCGGCACCCAGCGGTCCTTGAGCTCCTCGACGCGGGCCAGGGCCGCCGGCGACATCAGCGCGAGCCACAGGCCGCCGTCGCTCGCGAACGACTTCTGCGGCGCGAAGTAGTAGACGTCGAAGTCCTCGGCCTTGACCGGCAGACCACCGGCGCCGGACGTCGCGTCGATCGCGATGAGCGCGTCCTTCGAGCCCTCGATCCTGGTGACGGGCATCGCCACACCGGTCGAGGTCTCGTTCTGCGCCCAGCCGACCAGGTCGGCGCCCTCGGCGTAGAACAGCTCGGGCGCGGTGCCCGGCTCGGCCTTGGTGACCAGCGAGTCCTTCAGGAACGGTGCGGTCTGCGTGACCTTCGCGAACTTGCTCGAGAACTCACCGTTGGTGAAGTGCTGCGCGGTCTCGCGGACCAGGCCGAACGACGCCGCGTCCCAGAACGCCGTGGTGCCACCGTTGCCGAGCACGACCTCGTAGCCGTCGGGCAGCTGGAACAGCTCGCGCAGTCCGGAACGAACGCGGCCGACGAGGTTCTTGACGGGCTTCTGCCGGTGAGACGTGCCGAGCAGCGCCGCACCTTCGGACGCGAGGGCCGCGACGGCCTCGGGACGCACCTTGGACGGTCCGCAGCCGAAGCGGCCGTCGGACGGCTTGAGCTCGGCGGGAAGCACCAACGAGGTCGGATCGGCGGTCTGGGTCATGTGGTCACGCCTCCGGGGCGATCGGACTTGAAGTGGACCTGACCGGCGCCGTTGCCGGAGTTCACAGTGTTGCAGGCGGGTGGCCGGGGCATGTCGGCCGGGTGTCGTGGCTCACGCGGCGGTCGAGTTGATCATGACGAGAGAGTTTGTTACGGTCCGCAACCTCAACTCGCAAATGATCACGGAGGGTAACTTCAGTGTTGCGGATGTGTGCAGGTATGGGTGGGAACAGCGGTACCACGGACGAGGACGACTGATTCGCTGCTCGTCAGCGGTGTGAGACCGCACGCTGATCTTTTCTGAGTTCCAGCCGTGCGCCGACGCGATGGCGGACAGGCGGGTCGAACAGCTCCAGGGTGATCGATCGCGTGTTCAGGTCGTCCTGGTCTTTGCGCAGGTCGTAGCCCTCGTCGAGGGGGCCGATCGGTTCCAGGTAGGCATCGGTGCCCGTGGGCAGAACGACCCGGTACACCGCGTGCGCGACCGGTTGGGCGAACATGAGGGAGAACTCGTCCGGCGAGCCTTCCACGAGTGGCAGGCACTGCCTCGGCCAATCCAGTTCGACCGCGAACGAGATTTCGGAATCGTGCAGCGGTGGCTCGTGGAAGTGAATCACCGCTGCCAGTGTTCCGTCTCTGGGCCAGGACAGCGTCTTGTGCAGCGTTGTTCCGGGAGAGCCGTCCACGAGCACGTTGCGCACCGCCATCTTGACCTGGCGCCGATACTTGGCCGGCTGGGGCCAGCCGCAGCCGAACTTCAGGCGAACGAACAGCAGATCTGTTCCCAATGGACGAAGCTTGACCGTCACCTTTGTGCAGGCGTCACCTCGGTCGCCGATGACGGTGGTCTCCTTCCATTCGAGAATCTGATAGCCGGGCCGCGTTTTGTCTAGCTGGTTGCAGTAGCGAGACAGCAGCTCCTGCTGTGTCGCGAGTTCTCGCCGGTCGCTCCGGCGGTTCACCACCAGGGCGATTCCGGCGATCGTGACGAGCAGTACGACGGCGACCAGTGCGCCTGACTTGATCGCGGTGCTGCCGAGGGCCGCGCCCAGGAGCACGGCGAAAGACATGATGCCCACCACGGCTTTGGTCACTGCGGGCGCGCCGCGACCGTGGAGAAATTCCTCCAGGAAAAGAATCGTCTCTCGCAGCACCTGTCCCCCCGACTGATGTTGCGAACAGCGTCGACGACTGCCCGTGATAGTCGAATGAACAGATTGTTGCGCCGATGCCGAGTTCGCCGGGGGGTGGCACTCGAACGGCCGCCGGGCCGCTCGGCTCTTTCACCACTGTGCACTAATGCCGTGACGGCGGGGTGTTACTGCAGCATCCCGCGATCCATCGCAGTGGTGACCGCGGCCGTCCGATCGGACACGCCCAGTTTGTTGAACACCCGCAGCAGGTGAGTCTTCACGGTCGCCTCCGAGATGAACAGCGTCCGTCCGATCTCGACGTTCGACATCCCCTTCGCGACCAGCCGCAACACCTCGGCCTCGCGCGCGGACAGCGGCGGTGTGCGGACCTGCCCGACGACCTTCGCGACCATCGACGGCGCCAGCACTGTCTCGCCGCGCGACGCCGCGCGGATCGCCGCGATGAGGTCCTCCGTGGTCGAGTCCTTCAGCAGGTAGCCGGACGCGCCGGCCTCGACCGCGCGAAGAATGTCCGAATCGGTCTCGTACGTCGTCAGCACCAGCACGCGCGGCCCGGTTCCGACGATCTTCGCGGTCGCGGCGACACCGTCCATTTCGGGCATCCGCAGGTCCATCAGCACGACGTCGGGCTTCAGCAGGGCGGCCTGAGCGATCGCCTCGGCGCCCGACCCGGCGTCGCCGACGACCTCCAGATCGTCGGCGACGAGCATGCCCTTCAACCCCTGACGCACGACGGGGTGGTCGTCCACCAGCAGAATCCTGATCACAGCGGCACCTCCACCAGCACCGACGCCCCTTCGTCCGAAGACAACGAGAGCGTCCCGCCCACCTGTTCCAGCCGGGCCCGCATGCCGCGCAGCCCGAACCCCTCGGGCGCGTCACCGAACCCGCGGCCGTCGTCGCGCACCTCCAGCGAGACGCCGTCCTCGTCGAACCTCATCACAACGTCGACCCGCGTGGCCCCGGAATGCCGGACGACGTTGTTCAACGCCTCCTGCACGGTCCGCAGCAGCACCACCTCGGCCGAGGTCGTCAACGGCACGACGTCCCCGATCACCCGGAACGTCGACGGCAGCGCGACCCCGGAAATCAGCCGCCGCAACGCGTCTTCCAACGTCGAACCGTCCAAAGGTGACGGTGCGTTGGAGGCGACCAACGCCCTGGCCTCGCGCAGGTTCTCCCGCGCGGTCTGCAGCGCCAGCTCGACGTTCGGCTGCGCGCCCTGCAACAGCGTGATGATCGAGGTGAAGCCCTGTGCCAGGGTGTCGTGGATGTCCGCCGACCACCGCGCCCGCTCGGCCTCGATGGTCAGCGCCTCGATGCGCTCCAGCAGCTCACCGCGCTGCTGGTTCTGCTGCACGATCCGGGTGATCGCCCACCCGAACGCCTGGGAGAAGCCGATGATCAGCAGGGCCGCCGCCCACGGCAGGGAGGGCTCGTTGCCCGCCAGCCAGGTCAGGACCTGCGGCGTCAGCACGAACACCACCGTCGGGACGAACGCCCATCCGAGCGGCAGCACCATGTAGATCTGCGGGACCAGGCCGAACAGGGCGAAGGTCGCGTTGCCGCTGAACCAGACCGCCGGGGCGAAGGTGACCAGCGATCCGGCCGCGTAGACGAATCCGCGCCAGTCGTCGTCCCCGCGGACCACCAGCCGCCTGCCGTAGAGCACGAACCACACGCCGTTCAAGCACAACAACCCCGCCGCCGACAGGCGGTCGGCGAGGGTGCTGTTGTCGATCAGGACGAGCACGAGCGCGGTGACCTGCGTGATCGCGAAGAGCACGTACCAGGTGATCAGCTGGCGGCGTTGCTCCACTTGAAAGTCCTGCTCACGAGTACCAGGCCGCCGATCGTCCACGCTCCCAGCACCAGCGCGATCTTCCCGAGCTCCCATGATCCCGCCGCCTCCATGACCGCGTAGCCGTCGTTCAGTGCGAACACCGAGCGGAAACCCTGACACACCCACTTGAGCGGGAAGAGCGAACCCGTCACCCGCAGGGACTCCGGCAGCGCCGCCGTGCTGATGAAGACACCGGACAGGAACTGCAACACGATGTACGGCAGGTTCAGCACGCCCGCCGCGTTCCGGGTGGACTTCGCGATCGAGCTGAGCGCGACACCGATCAGCGAGCACGAGATGATGCCGAGCACGAAGACCCAGCCGAACGTGAACCACTTCTCGGCCGTCGAGGGCAGCTGCACGTCGAACCGCACGATCGCGACGATCATCAGCAGCACGGCCTCGACCAGGCTCGACACGAAGACCAGGATGATCTTGCCGATGAAGTAGGACGTGAACGGCATCGGCGTGCCGCGCAGGCGCTTCAGCGTGCCGTCCTCGCGGTCGGCCACGACGCTCATGCCCAGGCCCACGAACGACGTCGAGATGATGCCGGCGCCGATCATGCTCGCCGCGAACATCTGGCCCTGTGCCACTTCGCGCACGTAGACGGTGCCGAGCAGCAGCATCAGGATCGCCGGCAGCGACACCGTGAAGATGAGGTTTTCCTTCTGCCGGAAGAACTCCCGCAGTTCGGTCGCACCCCTCGCGAGACCGAGGGACAGGGTTCCGGGCAGCACCGCGGTGGTCATTTGATCAGCTCCAGGTAGACGTCTTCCAGCGACGGGCGGGTGATGGTGAGCTCGGCCAGCTCGCCGTTGCGGGACAGTTCGGCGATCGCCTTGGTGGGC
Source organism: Lentzea alba (assembly GCF_011067745.1). Taxonomy (GTDB): domain Bacteria; phylum Actinomycetota; class Actinomycetes; order Mycobacteriales; family Pseudonocardiaceae; genus Lentzea; species Lentzea alba. The sequence continues at coordinate 385,434 of NZ_JAAMPJ010000002.1, read as the reverse complement.
TCCGAGGTCCTGATCTCGGTGTAGCCGCGGTCGGACAGCCATCGGACCGTGGCGTCGGCGTGCGCACGGCCGCCGAGCGTTCGCGGCGTGCCCTCGGCGACGATCCGGCCGCCGGCGAGCACGGCCACGCGGTCGGCGAGCGCCTCGGCCTCGTCCAGGTAGTGCGTGGTCAGCAGGATCGTGGTGCCCTCGGCCGCCAGCAGCTTGATCAGGCTCCAGAACTGGCGGCGCGCCTCGGGGTCGAAGCCGGTGGTCGGCTCGTCGAGGAACACCAGCTCGGGGCGGCCGATGATGCCGAGCGCCACGTCGAGCCGCCGCCGCTGACCACCGGAGAGCGTGCCGGCGCGGGACTTGGCCTTCTCGGTGAGCCCGACCAGGTCGATGATCTCTTCCGGGTCCCGCGGGTCGGCGTAGTACTTGGCGTAGTGGTGGACGGCTTCGCGCACGGTGAGCGTGGCGGCGTCCGTCGCGCTCTGCAGGACGATGCCGAGCTTCGAACGCCACTCGCGGCCGCCCTTGGCCGGGTCGACGCCCAGCACGCTGACCTCGCCGCCGTCGCGGTCGCGGTGGCCCTCCAGGATCTCCACGCTCGTGGTCTTGCCGGCGCCGTTGGGTCCGAGGACCGCGAACACCTCGCCTCGTGCGACGTCGAGATCCACCCCTGCCACCGCCTGGTGGCCCTTGTAGGCCTTCCGGAGGCCCCTCACTCGGATCGCGTTCATGGGGTAAATCCTGCGGTTTCGGACCCTCCACGCGGGACGACCGCACCGCTGACTCCGGTTGTCAACCGGTCGGTGGACACGCGGCCGTGTTTCGACCGTGTTTCCACTCCGCGATAGCGCGCTTTCGCGTGTTAGAACAAACGGGTGCATCTGACGCCGCATGAACGCGACAAGCTCCTCGTGCACGTCGCCGCCGACGTGGCCCGCCGCCGGTTGGAACGAGGGGTGCTGCTCAACTACCCCGAAGCCGTCGCGCTGATCACCGACCACGTGCTGGAAGGCGCGCGGGACGGCCGCACGGTCAGCGACCTGATGGAGAGCGGCCGCACGGTGCTCGCGCCGGAGCAGGTCATGCGCGGGGTGCCGGAGATGATCGACTCGGTCCAGGTCGAGGCGACGTTCCCGGACGGCACGAAGCTCGTCACCGTGCACCACCCGATCGCGCCCTCCGCCGGTCCGGCTCCGGGTGAGGTCGTCGTCGGCTCGGAGCCCGTCGAGCTGAACCCCGGACGGCCGCGGGTGACCCTGGTGGTGGTCAACGCCGCCGACCGGCCTGTTCAGGTCGGCTCGCACTTCCACTTCGCCTCGGTCAACACGGGGCTGGAGTTCGATCGCGAGGCCGCGTTCGGGTATCGGCTGGACATCCCGGCGGGCACCGCCGTCCGGTTCGAGCCGGGCGTCGAACGCGAGGTCACGCTGGTTCCGTTGGCAGGCTTGAGGATTGTCCGGGGGTTGCAGCGATGATCGACCGCGAGCGCTATGCCGAACTGCTCGGGCCGACCGTCGGCGACCGGATCCGGCTCGCCGACACCGACCTGTTCATCGAGGTCACCGAGGACCGGTCACGCGGTGCCGGGTCGGGCGACGAGGTGATCTTCGGCGGCGGCAAGGTCATCCGCGAGTCGATGGGACAGGGCGTCGCGACCCGGGCCGAGGGCGCTCCGGACCTGGTCATCACCGGTGCGGTGATCCTCGACCACTGGGGTGTCGTCAAGGCGGACGTCGGCGTGCGCGACGGGCGGATCGTCGCGATCGGCAAGGCCGGCAACCCGGACACGATGGACGGGGTCCACCCCGACCTGGTCATCGGGCCGTCGACGGAGATCCTGTCCGGCAACGGGAAGATCCTGACCGCCGGCGGCATCGACTGCCACGTGCACTTCATCTGCCCGCAGATCGTGGACGAGGCCCTGGCGTCCGGGCTGACGACGTTGATCGGTGGCGGTACCGGTCCGGCGGAGGGCACCAAGGCCACCACGGTCACGTCGGGCGCCTGGTACCTCGACCGCATGCTGACGTCGATGGACCACATGCCGATCAACGTTCTGTTGCTGGGCAAGGGGAACACGGTCTCGCTCGAAGGGCTGCGCGAACAGCTCGCTGGCGGCGCCGGCGGGTTCAAGCTGCACGAGGACTGGGGCACCACGCCCGCCGCGATCGACGCCTGCCTGCGGGTGGCGGACGAGTCCGGCGTGCAGGTCGCGATCCACACCGACACGTTGAACGAGGCCGGGTTCCTGGAGTCCACCGTGGACGCCATCGGTGGCCGGTCGATCAACGCCTACCACTCGGAGGGCGCCGGTGGCGGGCACGCGCCGGACATCATCCGGGTCGTCTCGCTGCCGAACGTGCTGCCGTCGTCGACGAATCCGACGCGCCCGCACACCGTCAACACGCTTGAAGAACACCTCGACATGCTGATGGTGTGCCATCACCTCAACCCGTCCGTGCCGGAGGACCTGGCGTTCGCGGAGTCGCGGATCCGGCCGACCACGATCGCGGCCGAGGACCTGCTGCACGACCTGGGCGCGATCTCGATGATCTCGTCCGACTCGCAGGCGATGGGCCGGGTCGGCGAGGTGATCATCCGGACCTGGCAGACCGCGCACGTGATGTCGTCGCGCCGGTCCATGGACTCGAACCTGCGGGCCCAGCGCTACGTCGCGAAGTACACGATCAACCCCGCGCTGGCGCACGGAATCGCGTCCGAGGTCGGGTCGGTCGAGGTCGGCAAGCTCGCCGACCTGGTGTTGTGGGAGCCCAAGTTCTTCGGCGTGCGGCCGTCGGTGGTGTTGAAGGGCGGGTTCATCGCGTGGGGCGCCATGGGTGACGCCAACGCCTCGATCCCGACGCCGCAACCGGTGTGGGCGCGGCCGATGTTCGGTGCCACGGCCGGCGCGGCGTCGTCGGTGTTCTTCGTTGCGCCCGAGGCGATCGAGGCCGGGATCGGTGATCGCTACGCACGCCGGGTGCTGCCGGTTTCGTCGACGCGGTCGGTCACCAAGGCGGACATGGTGCACAACGACGCGATGCCGGACGTGCGGGTGGATCCGGACAGCTTCGCCGTGCACGTCGACGGTTCGCTCGTGGGGCCCTCGCCCGTCGCGGAACTGCCGATGGCCCAACGGTATTTCCTGTTCTGATGCTGACCGCGCTGATCCTCGCCGACTCCCGGTTCCCCGGCGGCGGACACGTGCACTCCGGCGGCCTCGAGGAGGCCGCCGCGCGCGGGTTGGTCGTCGACGAGCCGTCGCTGGAGTCGTTCCTGCACGGGCGATTGCTCACCGCCGGGTTGCTGGCGGCCGGGTTCGCGGCCGCGGCGGCTCGCGGTGAGGATCTCGATTTGCTGGACGCCGAGTTGGACGCGCGCACGCCGTCGCCCGCTCAGCGCGAGGCCTCGCGGGCGCAGGGACGTGGGATGTTGCGGGCGGCTCGGCGCGCCTGGCCGTCCGCGCGGCTCGCTGCCCTGCCGCGGGATCCGCACCAGCCGCTGGTGATCGGCGTGCTGACCGGTGAGCCGTATGAGGCTGCCTTGACCTGCGCGTACCTGGCCGTCAGCGGGCCGGCGTCGGCGGCGGTCAGGTTGCTCGGACTGGACCCGTTCGGGGTCAACGCGATCGTGGCGGCGCTTCCCGTCGAAGACGTCGCCGCGCGGGCGTGCAAGGAACTGCCCGCGCTCGGTTCACCTGCCTTGGATCTCCTGGCCGAGGCACATGTTCGACGTGAAGGGGTGCGTCTCTTTGGGAGCTAACCACGGGCCCGACCCGCATGATCACCACCACGGCGCCGCACCGCGGATCGGCATCGGCGGCCCGGTCGGCAGCGGCAAGACCGCGCTGACGGCCGCGCTGTGCCGCGCTTTGGGGTCACAGCTGGAGTTGGCGGTCGTCACCAACGACATCTACACGACCGAGGACGCGGACTTCCTTCGTCGCGCGGGCGTGCTGGACCCGTCGCGCATCGAGGCCGTGCAGACGGGGTGTTGCCCGCACACGGCGATCCGCGACGACATCACCGCGAACCTCGACGCGGTGGAGAGGTTGGAGCACCGGTTCTCGGGGCTGGACCTCGTGATCATCGAGAGCGGTGGGGACAACCTGACGGCGGTGTTCTCCCGCGGGCTCGTGGACCGGCAGATCTTCGTGGTCGACGTGGCCGGCGGCGACAAGGTGCCGCGCAAGGGCGGCCCCGGCGTCACGACCGCGGACCTGCTGGTCATCAACAAGATCGACCTGGCGCCGTTCGTCGGCGCGGACATGGACGTGATGATCTCGGACGCGCACCGGATGCGCGGCGAGCTGCCCGTCATCGCCCAGTCGCTGGTGGAGACGCCGGACGCGCCCGAGGTCGCCAAGTGGGTGCTGGCCCAGCTGTGACGGTTCTTCGATGAAGGCAGCAGCTCGGTTGGTGGTGTCGCTGGACTCGCACGGCAACAGCGTCGTGCGGGTCCTGCGGTCTCAAGCGCCGTTGACGTTGGTGCCCGCTCGGCGGGTGGGGCCGGTCGCGTTGGTGCACCTCGTCAGTTCCGTGACGTCACCTCTCGGGGGCGACTCCTTGGAGCTGACGGTCGAAGTCGGACCCGGAGCATCGCTCGATCTGCGCGGTGTGGCGGCGACGTTGATGCTGCCCGGCCCGACCGGTTTGCCCTCCTCGTCTTCGGTGAGGTTCTCGGTGGAGGGTTCGGTGCGCTACCTCCCCGAGCCGACGGTCGTGACGGGCCGGGCTTGCCACACCGCAGTGGTGGAGGCCGAATTGGACGGTCACGCTGAGTTGCTGCTGCGCGAGGTCCTGGTGCTCGGCCGCGTGGGCGAAACGTCTGGGTCCTTGTCGACCTCGGTGCGCGCAACCCGTTGCGGCAAGCCGGTGTTGCACCAACAGCTGGTGGTCGGAGACGCGGCGGTCGACTCGTCTCCGGCAGGGCTCGCGGGCAAGCGCGTCGTCGGAACGTCGCTGATGCTGGACGCGGTGGCGCGCGAGTCGGATGGCGGTGAGTGGTGGAACGTCGTTCCTTTGGCAGCGGGCGGAAGTCTTGCCACCGCACTGGGTGATGACGTGGTCACGGTCACACGTGTGCTCGACGCCATCTGACTCGATCACGGACTCGATACAGAACTGTTCTTTGTACGGACAGTCACCGTTCAGGTGGTGGCCATCACCACGCAGGCGGTTTCGGGATCGGTTCGCCGTGCGTATGGTCGCGGGTCCAGGGACCACGAGTTCTGCCGCCGCTTGGAGGTTCGCCGATGACGGAGACCACGAACATCGCTCTTCCCGCGATGCGCGTGTCCTACGAGCAGGGCTCGCTCAGCGAGTCGGAGCTTGCCGCCACCTGGCACGAACAGCTCCAGCTGTGGCTCGACCAGGCTTCCGGTGCTGGGCTGCCGGAGCCGAACGCGATGGTGCTCGCCACCACCGACACCAAGGGCCGGCCTTCCTCGCGGACTGTGCTGGCCAAGGGGCTGGACGCTCGGGGGTTGGTGTTCTTCACGAACTACACCTCCAACAAGTCGCACGATCTGATGGCTACTCGGTACGCCTCTGCCACGTTCCCCTGGTTCGCGATGCAGCGTCAGGCGCATGTGCGTGGGGTGGTGGAGAAGGTCGGGCCGGTGGAGACCGCTGAGTACTGGAACTCCCGGCCTCGTGGGTCGCAGATCGGGGCTTGGGCTTCGCCGCAGTCTCGAGTAGTGGGTGGGCGGTCCACTTTGGAGTCCGCGCTGCACAAGATCGAGCGGCAGTTCGCTGACACGGAGAGGATTCCTGTGCCGCCGCATTGGGGTGGGTGGCGGATTCGGCCTGAGGAGGTCGAGTTCTGGCAGGGACGGCGGGATCGGATGCATGACCGGTTGCGGTTCCGGTTGGGACGGGATTCTTGGCAGGTGGAGCGGGTTGCTCCGTAGGGCCAGCACGTAGAGGTTGTCGAGACTTTTGCGGATGGGGCGTCTCCTGTGGGCGGGAGGCGTCCCTTTTGCATGTTCGAGGGGCGCCTTCGCCGTCACGGTGAACCTGACCTCCGGTTCGCGCGTCCTCAGGCTGCGGGAAGTGCCCGATTTGTGCACGGGCATACTGGGTTTTCAGCCACAGCGAACTACGAGGTGCGATTTCACGTGTGCGGAGTGCTCGGACTCATCTGTTCCACCGAAGCCGCTGCGGCCTCCGCTCGCGGCTCAGTGGCCGCAGCGCTGCGCTGCCAGCGGCACCGTGGGCCCGACGAGCAGGACACCTGGGCTGATGCTGAGGTCGTCTACGGGTTCAACCGGCTCGGGTTCATCGACCTGGAGCACTCCCACCAGCCGTTGGTGTGGGGGCCGCCGGAGAACCCGACCCGCTACACGTTGAACTTCAACGGCGAGATCTACAACTACAAGGAGTTGCGGGCCGAGTTGGCCATGCACTTCGGGGCTCAGTTCAAGACGGAGGGTGACGGCGAGGCGATCGTTGCCGGGTACCACTATCGCGGGGCGGACTGGGTCAAGAAGTTGCGCGGCATGTTCGCCTTCATGATCTGGGACGCGCAGGAGCGGGTGGTTTTCGGCGCGCGGGATCCGTTTGGGATCAAGCCGTTGTTCTGGGCTGCTGGGCCTGGTGGGGTGGCGTTCTCGTCGGAGAAGAAGTCGCTGTTGCAGCTGACCGGTGTGTTGGGGATCAGTCAGGAGCTGGATCAGACGGCGCTGCAGCATTACTTGGTGTTGCAGTACGTGCCGGAGCCCGAGTCGTTGCACAAGGCGATCCGGCGGGTTGAGTCCGGGACGTCGTTCAAGGTTTCGCCTGGTGGGCAGGTGCTGTTCAACCGGTACTTCAAGCCGGTGTTCACGCCTCGGCCGGTGAACAGCGAGCACGAGGCTGAGGCGCTGCACGAGCGCATTGCCGAGGTCATGCGGGACTCGGTGGCCAAGCACATGATCTCGGACCCCGATGTCACGGTGGGCGCGTTCTTGTCGGGCGGGATCGACTCGACGGCCACGGCTACGTTGGCGAAGTTGCACAACCCGAACCTCATTGCGTTCACCAGCGGGTTTGATCGTCAGGGGTACTCCGAGGTGGACGTTGCCGCGGAGACGGCGGCGGCTATCGGGGTGCGGCACGTCGTGAGGACGGTGTCGCCGGACGAGATGATGGAAGAGCTGCCGCTGATCCTCTGGTACTTGGACGATCCGGTGGCTGACCCGGCGTTGGTGCCGTTGTACTTCATCGCCAAGGAGGCGCGGAAGTACGTGAAGGCTGTGCTTTCGGGCGAGGGTGCGGACGAGCTGTTCGGCGGGTACGTGATTTACCACGAACCGTTGTCGTTGTCGCCGTTCGAGAAGGTGCCGGGCAGCGTTCGCAAGTTGATGGGGGCGGTGTCCAAGAGCATTCCGGAAGGGGTGCGGGGCAAGGACTTGCTTCGGCGCGGGGCGTTGAAGTTGGAGGAGCGGTACTACGGGAACGCTCGCAACTTCAGTGATGCGCAGGTGCGGGCGGTGTTCCCGGGGTATGTGGAGGGCGTCGGCTTCCAGGACGTGACTGCTCCCTGGTACCGCGAGTCCGAGGGCTGGGATCCGGTGGCGCGGATGCAGCACATCGATTTGTTCACGTGGTTGCGCGGGGACATCCTGGTCAAGGCCGACAAGGTGACCATGGCGAACTCGATCGAGCTGCGGGTGCCGTTCCTCGATCCCGAGGTGTTCCGGGTTGCCGCCGAGGTGCCGCTCGACCAGAAGCTGACCGAGGGAACGACCAAGTACGCGCTGCGCAAGGCGTTGGCGAAGACCATTCCGGCGCACGTGTTGAACCGGCCCAAGCTGGGCTTCCCGGTGCCGATCCGGCACTGGTTGCGGGCCGAGATGTACGACTGGGCGCGCGGGATCATCGCGGACTCGCAGACCGGGCACCTGCTCGACAAGAACGCGGTGTACGCGTTGTTGGAAGAGCACAAGTCGGAGCAGTTCGACCGGTCGCGGCAGCTGTGGTCCCTGCTGTGCTTCATGATCTGGCACGGGATCTTCGTCGAGGGCCGGATCAGTCCGAAGGTGCCGGAACCGGTCTACCCGGTTCGTCTCTGAAGTGGTGTTGACGACAACCTCACGTAAAGGGCTTGTTAGTTGCCATAAGCTAACGAAGTGGCCACCCTGGGGAGAAGCGCGCGCTCGACGTTCGTGATCGACACTCGACCGTTGAAGATCGTCGCGTATCGCCGGTTGTGGCTCTCCACGATCGTGACGGCGGTGGGCTCCCAGCTCACCGCCGTTGCTGTGCCCAAGCAGGTCTACGACCTCACCGGGTCGTCCGCGTGGGTCGGCATCGCCGCTGGTGTCGCGTTGGTTCCGCTGCTGGTCTTCGGGCTGTGGGGCGGCGCGATCGCGGACACGGTCGACCGCCGCAAGCTGCTGCTCGTCACCAACATCGGCATCGCCGTGTCGTCGGTGCTGCTGTGGGTGCAGGCGGCGGTGAACATCGGCTCGGTGTGGCTGGTGATCGCGTTGCTCGGCCTGCAGCAGGTGTTCTTCGCGGCCAACGCGCCTGCTCGGCAGGCTTCGATCGCGCGGCTGGTGCCGGCTGAGCTGTTGCCGTCGGCCGGGGCGCTGGGGTCGACGGTCATGCAGTTCGGTGCGGTGCTCGGGCCGTTGCTCGCGGGTGCGTTGATGCCGGTCGTCGGGCTTTCGACGCTGTACCTGGTGGACGCGATCGCGCTCGTCGTCACGGTCTACGCGGTGTGGAAGCTGCCGCCGATGCCACCGCTGGACGGGGTGGTGCGGCGCGCGGGGTTGCGGGACGTGCTGGACGGGTTCGTCTACCTGTGGGCGCAGAAGGTGTTGCTGGCGAGCATGTTGCTGGACATCATCGCGATGGTCTTCGGCATGCCGCGGGCGCTGTTCCCGGAGATGGCTCAGCACACGTTCGGCGACCCGGCCGGTGGCGGGTTCGCGCTGGGCGTGCTGTTCGCGGCGATTCCGGTCGGCGCGGTGCTGTGCGGGCTCACGTCCGGGTGGATCTCGAACGTCAACCGGCACGGTGTCGCGGTGGTGCTGGCCGTGATCGGCTGGGGTGTCGCGATCATGGGCTTCGGCCTGGCCGGCTCGTTGTGGGTCGCGGCGGCGTTCCTGGCGCTGGCCGGTGCGGCGGACATGGTGTCGATGGCGTTCCGGGGCGCGATCCTGCAGTCGGCCGCGACGGACGAGATGCGCGGACGGATGCAGGGCGTCTTCATCGTGGTCGTGGCGGGTGGGCCGCGCATCGCGGACCTGTTGCACGGCACGGGTGGCGCGGCGTTCGGCACTGCCGCGGCGGTGACCGCGGGTGGGGTGCTGGTGGTCGTCGCGACCGTCGTGATGGTGGCGTTGCTGCCGACGATCTGGCGCTATCGCGTCAGATCCGAGGGCTGATCTCGTTCGACGGCGGGTCGGTGATCTGGATGTTGCCGCCCCAGTCGGAGAAGCGGGTCTCGTCGACGATCATCGCGTTCTGGAACTGAGTCGAGAACCTGATGAGCGTCGGCAGGCCGCTGGTGTCCAACTCGATCTCGGCGACCGCGCTCGAGACGTTCTGGTCGAGGGCGAGCTTGACCTCGTTGCGCAGTGCCTCGTCGGTGAGCGTGTCGTAGGCCTTCCGGTAGTCCACCAGGATCGAGTAGTGGGTCCGGTCCGCGACCTGCGTGGTCAGCCTGAGCTCGCCACCCGCCCCGATCACCGGCAGGTGGTACGTCGTGAAGACGGCCTGCTGGTAGATCACGTCGTGGAACCCGAGCAGGGTGTTGGTGAACTCGTCGGTGTCCGCGCGCTGCAGCTTCATCCACGGCTTTGCCGCCTGCAGACCGAACACCGGAGGCAGCTTCACGAACGCGGCGTCCTGCGTGGTCGAGACGTACCGCAGCTCCTCGGCCTTGCCGCCCGTCTGCACGGCGCGGGTGGTCGTCGCTTCGATGCTCGCGTCGCCGTTGCCGGTGAGCCGGACCGAGCCGTTCGCCGGGGCGGTGACCCCGCCCGCGGTCGGTGGCGCGATGGTGAAGTGGTAGGCCGCCTTCTCGTCGACCGCCTTGGTCACGGCGGCGACGAGACTCTTCACGTCGGGCTGCCGCTCAGGTGTGGAGGACGGCTCCGACGACGTGCAGGCGGTCAGCGCGAGGGCCGCGACGAGCAGAGTTGCCGTGCGTTTCATGGTTCCACCATATGGGTGAGGTCGGCGCTGAGCTGTCTTGGTACCCAGGCAAAACGGGCAGAATCAATTGGCATGGCTGAAGCGACTCCACAAACGGAGCAACCAGAGCTACATCGGGCAATCGGCCCGAAGCTGCTGCTGTTCTTCGTCGTCGGCGACATCCTCGGTACCGGTATCTACGCGCTCACCGGCAACGTCGCCGGCAAGATCGGCGGCGCGTTGTGGCTGCCCTTCCTGCTCGCGTTCGTGGTCGCGTTCCTGACCGCGTTCAGCTACCTCGAGCTCGTCGGGAAATATCCCAAGGCGGCCGGTGCCGCGCTCTACACCAACAAAGCGTTCAAGATCCACTTCCTGACGTTCATGGTCGCGTTCGCGGTCATGTGTTCGGGCATCACCTCGGCCTCGTCGGCGGCGCTCGCGTTCGGCCGCACCTACCTGCGGCAGCTGCTGGTCGAGTTCTTCGACGTCGCGCTCAGCCCGGAGTCGCTGGTGATCACCGGCATCGCGGTCATCTTCATCGCGGCGCTGGCGATCATCAACTTCCGCGGAGTGTCCGAGTCGGTCAAGGCCAACGTGGTGCTGACCTGCATCGAGCTGTCCGGCCTGGTGATCATCATCCTGATCGGCGCGTACGCCGTCATCGCGGGTGACGGTGAGCCCAGCAGGCTCACCGAGATCCACGTCCCGTCCGGCAGCAGTGTGATGCTCGCGGTCACCTCGGCGACGGCGCTCGCGTTCTTCGCGATGGTCGGGTTCGAGGACTCGGTGAACATGGCGGAGGAGTGCCGCGACCCGGTCAAGATCTTCCCGCGCGCGATGCTCTGGGGCATGGGCATCGCGGCGACGATCTACGTGCTGGTCGCGATCACTTCGTCGTTGCTGATCCCGTCCGACGAGCTCGCGAAGGCGGGCAGCAGCGCGTTGCTGAGGGTCGTCACCGTCGGCGCTCCCGGCTTCCCGCTGTGGATCTTCGCGTTGATCGGTCTGCTGGCCGTGGTCAACTCGGCGCTGATCAACATGCTGATGGCGTCGCGCCTGCTCTACGGCATGTCGAACGAGAAGATCATCCCGAAGTTCTTCGGAACCGTGCACCCGTTCCGCCGCACGCCGTGGATCTCGATCGTCTTCACCACCGGCGTCGCGGTGATACTGGTGTCGACCGCGGACATCGGCAAGCTCGGCGGCACGACGTCGTTGCTGCTGCTGGTGGTCTTCACCATCGTCAACGTCGCGTGTCTGGTGCTGCGCCGGGAGAAGGCCGAGCACAAGCACTTCAGGGCCCCGACGTGGGCGCCGGTGCTCGGCTCGATCACGTGCGCGTACCTCGCGATGCCGGTGTTGTCCGGCCGGCCGTGGGACGACTACAAGATCGCGGGCTACCTGCTGCTGGCGGGTCTCGTGCTCTGGGTGATCAACCGTGTGCTGCACGGCAAGGTGGAGATCCACCCGGAGAAGCTCGGCAAGTAGTTCTCAGTCCAGCAGGTGCCTCAGGAACCGGTCGGGCTCACTCAGGAAGTTCCGGGTGAGCGCGACCGGTTCCGCTGCGTCATAAGGAACTTCGTCGATCGCCCCGTCCGTGATCTCCAGGATCGCGGCGTCGCGCGCCGCGAGCAGGATCGGCGAGTGCGTGGCGATGATGAACTGCGAGCCCTCGTCGACGAGCTCCTTCATGTGCCGCAGCACGGTGAGGCATCCTTTGACGGACAGCGCCGCCTCCGGCTCGTCGAGCACGTAGAGCCCTCGGCCGCCGAACCGGTGCGCGATGAGGTCCATGAAGCTCTCGCCGTGCGATCGCTCGTGCAACGACTTCCCGCCGTACGAGGCGTGAATGCCCTCGCCGATCCGGTCGATCTCCGTCGCGACGTTGTAGAACGACTCGGCGCGCAGGAAGAACCCCGTCCGCGGCTTGCGGGTGCCCCAGCGCAGCGTCAGGTGGTCGCCGAGCGACGACTCGGTCGCCTTGGTGGCGAAGCGGAACGACTGCGAGCCGCCCTCCGCGTTGAAGCCGGCCGCCACCGCGATCGCCTCGACCAGCGTCGACTTGCCCGCGCCGTTGTCCCCGACCAGGAACGTGACGGGCTTGGTCAGCTCGATCGGGTTCCTGATCAGGTGCTGCACGACCGGCAGCGTGAACGGGTACCGGCGCGTGTCGTGCTGCTGGTCGAGCCTGATCTGGTGGATGAACGTCACGCCAGCCGGGCCAGCTCTACCGGGTCGTGAGCGCAGAAGATCTCGGCCTCGCCGGTGGTCTTGAGCTCTTTCAGGCGTTCCACGTTGGACAGACGCTGCGCGCGGATCGTCTCGGTCTGCTTGGCGGTGAGCTTGAGGGCGAAGATGTTGCTCGGCGGCGTCTCGATCTCGCCGCGGTAGAAGTACGCGTCGCCGGCGTGCAGCAGCCAGCCGTCCTCTCCCTTGACGGCGATGCCGGTGTGGCCGCGCGTGTGGCCGATGAGCGGCACCATCAGGACGTCCTCGGGCAGGCCGGGGATGTTCTTCACGGCCTCGAACCCGAACCAGTCCTCGCCCTCGGCCTTGTGCGTCTGGAAGTTGACGCCCTCGCGCTGGGCCTTCGGGTACCGCGCCCGTTCCTTGGCGTTCCTGGGGCTGGTCGCGGCCTCCAGCTCGGTGTCCAGCACGTGCACGGTGGCGTTCGGGAAGTCGCGCAGACCGCCCGCGTGGTCCAGGTCCAGGTGGGTGAGCAGGACGTGCCGGACGTCCTCGGCCCCGTACCCGCGCTTCTCGACCTGGAAGATCGCGGTCTCGTTGATGTCGAGGACCGGTTTGAGCAGCGTGCGGCTCAGCGGGTCGATGGTGCCCTTCGGGTTGGTCACCTCGTTCGTGCCGAAGCCCGTGTCGACCAGGACGAGGCCCTGATCGGTCTCGATCAGCAGGCAGTGGGCGACGATGCCGCCCGCGACCAGGGGCGGGCGCATCGTGGCGCAGTTGAGGTGATGAACCTTCACGAGCAAATCCTTCCGCTGGCCCCGTAGGCTTCAGCCTCATGTTGGGGATCTCGTACGAGGGTGCCACCGCCGTGATCACGACGGTAGGCGCGGGCCTGCGGTCTTTCGAGGTGGACGGCGTTCCGTATGTGGAGACGTTCGGGCCGGACGAGAAACCGCCGATGAGCGCTGGCGCCGTCCTGGTGCCGTGGCCCAACCGGACTGCTGGGGCTTCGTGGGTGCTGGACGGGGTTGTTCAGCAGCTGGAGGTCACTGAGCCGGCTCGGGGGAACGCGATTCACGGGCTCGTGCGGCGTCGGCCCTGGTCCGTTTTGGAGCACACCGGGTCGTTGGTGTCGTTGCGGGCCCTGATCGAGCCCCAGGCCGGGTGGCCTGCGGCTTTGGACGTCACGGTGTCGTACGCGCTGGATGATCGTGGGCTGACGGTTACGCACGGGGTCAAGAACGTTGGGGATGTTGCTACGCCGTTCGGGGTGGGGACGCATCCTTATCCGCGGGCCGGTCTTGCTGATACCGATTCTTGTGTTTTGACGTTGGCGGCTACGACTGTGCTGCCGTTGGACACTGCTCGGATGGTGCCTTCTGGGGCGGCTGTGCCGGTGGAGGGGACCGAGTTCGACTTCCGGGGTGGGCGGGCGCTGGACGGGGTTCGCCTGGACACGCCGTTCGGGGGCTGCGAGCCGGCGCGGGACGGACTGGTGCACCACTCGCTCGAGTCGGAGGACGGCGGCGTCGAAGTCTGGGCAGACCCCGCTTTCAAGTGGGTGCAGGTCTACACGCCGGACTCCTACCCGGGACGGGGGCGAGCCGTGGCGATCGAGCCGATGACCTGTCCGCCGGACGCGTTGAACTCAGGAGTCGACCTGATCTGGGTCGCGCCCGGTGAGTCCTGGGGCGCTCGGTGGGGGATTCGGCCGCTGGGTTCGTAGCAACCTGGCCGCAGATCTCGGGGTGGCCGACGGACCGGCTAACCGTTAGCGTTGCTAACCATGAACATCGCGATCACCGGGGGCTACGTCGTGCCCGTCGACGGGGAGCCTGTCGAGGGCGGCACCGTTCTCATCCAGGACGGGAAGATCGTCGCGGTTGGCATGGACGTCGACATTCCGGACGGGGTTGAGGTCGTCGACGCCGACGGGGCCTGGGTGTTGCCCGGCTTCGTCGAGGCGCACGGGCACATCGGCGTCCACGAGGAGGCCGAGGGGTGGGCCGGTCAGGACACCAACGAGATGACGGATCCTGTTGGGGCGCGGATGCGGGCGTTGGACGCCATCAACCCCGCTGACCTGGGGTTTGCGGATGCGCTCAGTGGTGGGGTGACCACGGCGGTGATCAAGCCCGGGTCGGGCAACCCGATCGGTGGGCAGACGGTCGCTGTGAAGTGTTGGGGGCGGACGGTTGACGAGATGCTCGTCAGGGAGCCGGTCAGCGTCAAGAGTGCGCTTGGGGAGAACCCCAAGCGGGTGTACGGGGACAAGGGGAAGTTGCCGTCCACTCGGCAGGGGGTCGCGGCGGTCATCCGGGACGAGTTGACCAAGGCACAGGACTACCTGGCCAAGAAGGCCGAGGCGGAGGCTGACGGGAAGGCCTTCGAGCGCAACAACACCCTGGAGATCCTGGGCAAGGTCGTCAGTGGTGAGCTGCCGTGGTGTCAGCACGCGCACCGGGCGGACGACATCGCCACGGCCATTCGGTTGTCTGAGGAGTTCGGGTACAAGCTGATCCTCAACCACGGTACGGAAGGGCATCTGATCGCGGATGTCATTGCGGACAAGCAGATTCCGGTGATCATCGGGCCGTTGTTCACCGCTCGGTCCAAAGTGGAGCTGCGGAACCGTGGGTTGCGCAATCCCGGGATTCTGGCGCGGGCCGGGGTGGAGTTGGCCATCACCACGGACCACCCGGTGGTGCCGATTCACTTCCTGGTGCACCAGGCCACGTTGGCGGTCAAGGAAGGGCTGGACAGCGACACCGCGTTGCGGAGCATCACGACGAACCCGGCCAGGATCATGGGGCTGGACGATCGGGTCGGTGCGTTGAAGCCCGGGCTGGACGGCGATGTGGTGATCTGGTCCGGGGATCCGCTGGACGTGATGAGCCGGGCGCTGCACGTGTACGTGCAGGGGCGCGAGGTTTACACGTGGGACGAGAGCAAGGGTGAAGGGGTCGTGGCCGACCCCTTCTACCGCGAGAGCGACTAGCGGAGGCCCCGGCCGATCACCAGGCGCTGGATCTGGTTGGTGCCTTCGAAGATCTGCAGGACCTTGGCCTCGCGCATGTAGCGCTCCACCGGGAAGTCGCGGGTGTAACCGGCGCCGCCCAGCACCTGGACGGCGTCGGTCGTCACCTTCATCGCCGCGTCGGTGGCGACCAGTTTGGCGATCGACGCCTGCTGGCGGAACGGGAGGCCTCGGTCGCGCCTGCGGGCGGCCTGCAGGTAGGTGGCGCGGGCGGATTCGACTGCTGCGGCCATGTCGGCCAGCAGGAATTCGAGGCCCTGGAACTCGATGATCGGGCGGCCGAACTGGGTTCGGGTCTTGGCGTATGCGACGGCTTCGTCCAGGGCGGCTTGGGCGAGGCCCACGGCGCAGGCGGCGATGCCGAGGCGGCCTGAGTCCAAAGCGGACAGTGCGATTTTGAGGCCGTCGCCCTCGTTGCCGATCAGGCGGTCGGTGCCGAAGTGGACGTCGTCGAACGCCAGTTGCGCGGTGATCGAGCCGGTGAGGCCCATCTTGCGTTCTGGCGTGGCGGCGGTGATGCCCTCGGCGTCGCCGGGGGCCAGGAAGCAGGAGATGCCGCGGCCCGCGTCTGGGGACGTGCGGGCCATGAGCGTGTAGAAGTCGGCGGCGCCGGCGTGCGTGATCCACGCCTTGGTGCCGTTCACGACATACTCGGAGCCCTTGCGGACGGCCCTGGTCGACATGGCGGCCGGGTCGGAGCCCGCCTGGACCTCGGACAGGGCGTAGCCGCCCAGCAGTTCGCCTTCGAGCATCTCGGGGAGCCAGCGGTCCTGCTGCTCGCGGGTGCCGAAGGTGGCTAGGCCGTAGCAGGACATGACGTGCACGGAGAGACCGACGGCGACCGTCATCCACGCTGAGGCGACCTCTTCGAGGGCCTGCAGGTACACCTCGTAGGGCTGCTCGCCGCCGCCGAACTCCTCGGAGTACGGCAGGCCCAGCAGGCCCGACCTGCCCAGCAGGCGGAACGCGTCGCGAGGGAACTTCTCGTTCTCCTCGGCGTCCGCGGCGTGCGGCTTCAGCTCGTCCCGCGCGATCTCCTTGACCAGCGCGATCAGGTCCTCGGCCTCTTGCGTGGGGAGCAACCGCTCGGCGGGCATCGTCGACCTCCGGTGTGTACTGGTAGTAGTACTGTAGGACGTACGCCAGTACAGTTACCAGTGAGTGTGGCAAGGTCCTCACCATGACGCGGGCTCTCACGCAGCGGCAGGCTGAGCTGCTCACCCGGTTGGAAGCGCTCTTCCTCACCGAGGGCTTCGGTCATCTCACGCTGGATGACATCGCGGGCAGGTTGCACTGCTCGAAATCGACGCTGTACGCGCTCGCCGGCAGCAAAGAACAGTTGGCCGTGCGGGTCGTCGGCCGGTACTTCAAGGGTGCCGCCGAACGCATCGAGAAGCGCATCGCCGGCCTCGACGACGTGCGCAAACGCATCGGCAGCTACCTCGCGGGGGCTGCGGAGGAGCTCAACAAGGCCTCGGCGGCGTTCATCGCGGACGTCTCGGACTTCCCGCCCACGCGTGCCACCTACGAACGCAACGCGCGCGCTGCGGCCGAGCGCATCAAGGCGTTCATCCAGGACGGTGTCGAGCGGCACGTCTTCCGCGAGGTGCACGCGGCGCTGTTCGCCGAGATGGCCGGGTTGCTCATCGAGAGCATCCAGACGGGTGTCCTCACAAAACGGGCAGGCGTTTCGGACGCCGAGGCGTTCACCGCGCTGGGCGAACTGTTGTTGGATGGGCTGCAGCGGAACGGGGCCTCCCAGAAGGAGTAGAACGCAGTGATCGTGGTTGCTGGTGAGGCGCTGGTCGACATGGTGCCGGTGGGCGAGGACGAGCTGACGCCGCTCGCGCCGAAGCTCGGTGGCGGGCCGTACAACGTCGCCATCGCGCTCGGACGCCTGGACGTGCCGACGAGCTTCCTGTCCAGGGTGTCGACCGACCACTTCGGGGGGCAGCTGATCAAGCGGCTGCACGCGTCGAACGTGGAGACCGGTCTGGTCCAGCGCGGACCGGAGAACACCACGCTCGCCGTCGTCGGGCTCGCCGAGGACGGCAGTGCGCGCTACGCGTTCTACGTCGACGGCACGGCCGACCGGCTCGTCGAGGATCCCGGGCCGCTGCCGCTGGACGCGAAAGCCGTGTCGTTCGGCACGTTGTCGTTGGTGCTGGAGCCCGGTGCGTCCGTCTACGAGACGGTGCTGCGGCGCGAGAGCAAGCGCTTGCTCACCGTGCTGGACCCCAACATCCGGGCAGGTTTGATCGACGATCCGGGCGCCTACCGCAAGCGGTTCCGGTCGTGGCTGCCGGACGTCGGGCTGCTGAAGGTGTCGATCGAGGACGCGCAGTGGCTCGCCGAGGACAGCGACGTGATCGAGATCGCAAGGACGTGGATTTCACAGGGACCGGCCGCCGTCGTGCTCACCAAGGGTGGTGACGGACTGTCCGTGATCACCGCCACGGGCCAGGTCGACGTGCCGCCGGTGAAGGTGGACGTGGTCGACACGATCGGGGCGGGCGACACGGTGCAAGGTGCCCTGCTCGCGTGGCTGCACGACCACGACGCGTTGAGCGTGGAGAAGGTGCGGGCGCTCACGAACGAGGAATGGACCGACGCATTGGCCCATGCCGGTGCCGCCGCCGCGATCACATGTTCGCGCGCCGGTGCCGAACCGCCTTTTGCGAGCGAACTCACCGCCGCGTTGGGTGGATAAAGCCGGGGATCGGACTACCGTGGGGTAGCCGCGCTAGAAACTGGCATTACGGATGTGATGCCGGTCCCATCTCACAGAATCGGTTCATACCGCTGCTGCGAGGCGGGCCTTCCGCCGACTAGCGTGAGTGAACTTGAAGACTCAGATCCCAACGGGGTGGTCCGAGACGACGGCAGGCCCAGCGTGGCCTGCCGCCACCCCGTCCGAGCGTTGAGAGGGACTTGAATGCCCGACGCGACGACTGCGCCGACCGACCCACAGACCGTCGCGCTGCGCCATGAGGGCGGAGAGCTCGAGATGAAGGTGGTGCCGGCGTCCGAAGGCGCGTCCGGCATCGAACTCGGCAAGCTGCTGTCGACCACCGGTCTGGTAACCCTGGACACCGGTTTCGTCAACACGGCCTCCTGCTCCTCCGAGATCACCTACATCGACGGTGACGCCGGAATTCTGCGTTACCGCGGGTACCCGATCGAGCAGTTGGCCGCGCGTTCGAACTTCGCGGAGGTCAGTTACCTCCTGATCTACGGCGAGCTGCCGACCGCCGCGCAGCTCGAGGACTTCTCCTCCAAGATCAGCAGGCACACGCTGCTGCACGAGGACCTCAAGCGCTTCTTCGACGGCTTCCCGCGTGACGCGCACCCGATGCCGGTGCTGTCCTCCGCGGTCTCCGCGCTGTCGACCTTCTACCAGGACTCGCTGTCGCCGTTCGACGCGAACCAGGTGGAGATCTCCACGATCCGCCTGCTCGCGAAGCTGCCGACCATCGCGGCCTACGCGTACAAGAAGTCGGTCGGTCAGCCGTTCCTCTACCCGGACAACTCCCTTGGCCTGGTGGAGAACTTCCTGCGGATGACCTTCGGCTTCCCGGCCGAGGCCTACGACCTCGACCCGGACCTGGTCCGCGCGCTCGACCTGCTCTTCATCCTGCACGCCGACCACGAGCAGAACTGCTCCACGTCGACCGTGCGCCTGGTCGGCTCGTCCGAGGCGAACCTCTTCGCGTCCATCTCCGCGGGCATCAACGCCCTGTTCGGCCCGCTGCACGGCGGCGCGAACAGCGCGGTGCTGGAGATGCTCGAGAAGATCAAGGCCGACGGCGGCGACGTGAAGGCGTTCGTCAGCAAGGTGAAGAACAAGGAGGACGGCGTCCGCCTGATGGGCTTCGGCCACCGGGTCTACAAGAACTACGACCCGCGTGCCGCGATCATCAAGAAGACGGCCGACGAGATCCTCAACAAGCTCGGCGCCGACGACCAGCTGCTCGACATCGCGAAGCAGCTGGAAGAGGCCGCGCTGAGCGACGAGTACTTCATCTCCCGCAAGCTCTACCCGAACGTGGACTTCTACACGGGTCTGATCTACCGGGCGATGGGCTTCCCGACCAAGTTCTTCACCGTGCTGTTCGCGCTCGGCCGGCTTCCCGGCTGGATCGCGCACTGGCGCGAGATGATCAACGACCCGGCCACCAAGATCGGCCGCCCGCGGCAGATCTACACCGGCCCGACCGAGCGCGACTTCATCGCGATGGAGAACCGCTGATCTTCACCGCTTCACCCGTGCGGGGCGCGCCTGTCATGCAGGCGCGCCCCGTTCGTTTTAGCGTCGAGTGGTGAGTTCTCCATCGCTCGTCTGGTTCCGCAGAGATTTGCGGACATCCGATCATCCCGCGATTCTTGCCGCCGCGGAAAGGTCGCCTCGCGCGCTCGCGCTATTCGTTCTCGACGACAGGTTGCTGAAACCGTCCGGACAGCCGCGAATCGATTTCCTGCACCGGTGTTTGCACGCGCTGAACGATGAACTCGACGGCCGGTTGATGGTCGTGCACGGCGACCCGGTGCAGGTGGTTCCGCAGGTCGCGCAGGAGATCGGTGCGGGGAGCGTCCATATCTCCGCGGACTGCGCGCCGTACGGGCGCCGCCGGGACGAGGCCGTCGAGGAAGCGTTGGGGGACATCGAACTCGTCCGCTCCGGCTCGCCGTACGCCGTGACGCCGGGCCGGGTGCGCAAACAGGACGGCACGCCGTTCAAGGTCTTCACGCCGTTCCGCAACTCCTGGCTGGAGCACGGCTGGCGCAAACCCGCGGACACCGACGCGTCCACTTTGGACTGGACCAAACCGGACCACAGTGTCGAACTTCCCGCTGTCAAAGAACAACTCCCGGACGCGATGAAGCTGTGGGAGGAGTTCCGCGACGAACGGCTGGAGGACTACGACAAGACCCGCGACCGGCCGGACCTCGACGCGACCAGCCGCCTGTCCGCCTTCCTGAGGTGGGGCGTGCTGCACCCCAGGACGTTGCTGCGGGACTGCGACGGCACGTTCCGCAGCGAGCTGGCCTGGCGCGAGTTCTACGCCGACGTGTTGTGGCACAGGCCGGAGACCGCGCGCGAGAACTACGACCGCAAGTTCGACAGGATGACGCACGACAACGACGTCGAGCTGTTCGAGGCCTGGACGCAGGGCCGCACCGGCTACCCGATCGTCGATGCCGGGATGCGCCAGTTGTTGCAGGAAGGCTTCATGCACAACCGGGTGCGCATGATCGTGGCGAGCTTCCTGGTCAAGGACCTGCACCTGCCGTGGTGGTGGGGCGCGCGTCACTTCATGAAGCACCTGATCGACGGTGACCTCGCCTCGAACCAGCACAACTGGCAGTGGGTCGCCGGTTGTGGCACGGACGCCGCGCCGTTCTTCCGGATCTTCAACCCGGCCACGCAGGCCAAGAAGTTCGACCCGGACGGCGCGTACGTCCGCAGGTACGCGCCGGACTCGCCGGACATCCCGCCGATCGTGGACCACGCGGTCGAACGCCAGGTGGCGCTCGACCGCTACCAGCAGATCAAAGCCTGAGCGCTTCGCGGAGCTTGACGCGAGCGCCCGTCCGCAGCACGGCGTTCGCGTAGACCTTGCCGCCCAGCCAGGTGATCGCCGCGATGGCCGCCAGCGCGAGCACGATCGCCAGGACCACCTGCCACGGTGTCGCCACGCCCATCGCCATCCGGCCCGGCATCAGGATCGGGGCGAACGGCGGCAGCAGCGACAGGAACGTGACCGTGGGGCCGGACGGGCTGCCGATCATCAGGTTGATGCCGGCCACGAACGCCACGATGATCGTCATGCTGATCGGCGTCAGCACCGACTGCAGCTCCTCCTGCCGCGACACCAGTGACGCGGCCGCCGCGAACACCGTGGCGTACAAGAAGAATCCCAGCAGGTACCACAGGACTCCGGTCAACAGCGCCGTCCCGCCGAGGGCTCCGGCGTCGATCACGTCGAACGCCGACGAAAGTCCTAGACCGACCGTGGAGATCACGAGTAACTGCAACAGGCCGACCGCGCCGAGCCCGATCACCTTGCCCAGCAACAACTGCCACGGCCGCACGGTCGCGAGCAGGATCTCGACGACCCTGCTGGACTTCTCCTCGACCACGCCCTGGGCGACCATCGTGCCGTAGACCAGCAGCGAGTAGTACAGCAGCGCGGCCACGATCAAGCCGATCGCGAGACGCTGACCTCGTTGCGGGTCAACGGGATCCAGTGCCGTCACGGCGACCTCGACGTTCGCCAGGTTCTGCGCGACCTGCTGCGGCGTGATGCCCGCCTCGGCCAGCTGCGCGACTAACACCTGTTGGCGCAGCACGTCGTTCAGCGCGGTCGTGAGCACGTCGTTGCCGGAGCCCTTGACGATCATCTTCAACGACGGTGGCGCACCGGTGACCAGGGCGTCCAGCTTGCCGTCGCGGACCTGCTCCTCGGCGTCGCCCGTCGTCGTGACGTCCCGCGTCTCGACGTCGATGCCGAACGACCTCGCCTTCTCCCGCAACGGATCCGCGAGCTGCGTCGCCTGTCCGGAGAGCCCGACGACGCTGCGCTGCTGGTCGTCGAACAACACCGACTGCAGCACCACGTACCCGGCGAGCACGGCGATGATCACCGCCGTGCCGATCAGGAACGACCTGGTGCGCACCTTCGTGACGAACTCTCGCTTTGCCACCAACGAGACGGCTCGGGCCGACGTCATGCGATCCTCGCCTCGGTGGTCACCACGTTGCGGAACAACTCGGTCAGCGAGGGCCGCTGCCGGGAGAACTCGTGCACGGGACCTGCTGCGAGCGCGGCGTGCAGCACGGACTGGTCGTCCACGCCGTCGGCGAGCTCGAGCACGCAACGCGTCCCGTTCTTCTCGATCACCCGCACTCCACCAAGGGTGGCAGTCCAGTCGGTGGTTGGCGACTCAACGACAAGTCGCGACACCCCGCCGGACCGGAGCTCGTCCACCGTTCCGACGGCGACCATCGAGCCGGCGCTCACGATGCCGACCCGGTCGCACAGCCGTTCCACCAGGTCGAGCTGGTGGCTGGAGAACACGACGGGCACCCCGGAGGACGCCTTCTCGCGCAGCACCTGGCTCATCACGTCCACCGCGACGGGGTCCAGGCCGGAGAACGGCTCGTCGAGCACCAGCACGTCCGGCTCGTGCACCAGCGCGGCGGCCAGCTGGACGCGTTGCTGGTTGCCGAGGCTCAGCCGTTGCACCTCGTCGGCACGCCGGTCGCGCAACCCGAGGCGCGCGATCCAGTTCTCCGCGCTCGTGTGCGCCTCGTTGGTGCTCATGCCGTGCAGCTCGGCCAGGTAGACCAGTTGGTCGAGCACCTTCATCCGCGGGTAGAGGCCGCGTTCCTCCGGCATGTAACCGATGCGGCGGCGCGTGTCGAGGTCGACGGTTCTCCCGTTCCACCGCACCTCGCCGGAGTCGGCCGCGAGCACTCCCAGCGCGATGCGCATGGTCGTGGTCTTCCCGGCGCCGTTGCTGCCGACGAACCCGAAGAGCTCGCCCGCACGCACGTCGAAAGACATGTCCCGCAGGGCGACCACCTCTCCGTAGCGCTTGGAGATCCGGTCGATCTCCAGCACGCCCTCAGGCACGGTGCACCCCTTCGTTAGCCCGGATGGTCGTAATCGGACTCAAAGTATCGATGAGCAGGGAACGAGTGAAACGATACGGGCGTCTACGGCGAATCGAACGAACGACCAATTCACTCAACGGGGGTGACCATGCAGCCCATTGACCCCGATCAGTGGCTCGCGCAGTACGGGGCCAAGATCGAGCAGGCGAAGCAGCACGCTGAGCAGGCCCGCGACCAACTCGGTGGTGTGGGCGGGAGCGCCAGCTCACCGGACGGCCTGATCACGGTGACCGTCAACGCCACCGGCGTGTTGACCGATCTCCAGATCAAGCCCGAAGCCCGCGGCATGGACCCCAGCGAGATCGCCTCCGCGGTGCTCACCGCCTCGGCGAAGGCCCAGCGAGACGCGTCCGGGCGGGTCGTGCAGATCATGACCGACTTCGTCGGCGACAGCCCCGCTCTCGAGTTCGTGAAGGCGCAGATGCCGAACGGATACGCGGGCGACGGAACCGACGAGGAAGAACCGAAGTCGGAGTTGGAGCGCAAGGACACGCGGCCCGACGACGAGTACTTCACCAACCCGCCCGACGTCATGGCCTGAGTGCAGGAGGAGGGGGTTCGGCGATGCAGTCAGCACACTTCAACATCGATCTCGATGAGCTGAGAAACCACGCCAAGAGCGTGGACCGGCTCATGGAACGGATGCGCAAGGCCACCGAGACGTGCGATCCCGGTGCGCTCACCACCGAGGCGTTCGGAGTCTTCCTCGGGTTCCTCGCCCAGAACGTCCTCGAGCGGGCCGGCCTGTCGCAGGACATGCTCGGCAAGGCCGCGAACTCGTTGATGGACATGGGCACCGGTCTCAAGGAGACCATCGAGCAGTACGAACAGGTCGACCTCGACAACATGTTCGGCTTCAAGGGAGGCCGGGGATGAACGCCCCAGCGTCGCAGGCCAAGGGCACCGACCCTCAGCAGCTGATCAGCTCCATCTCGAACACCTACTCCGCCATCGAGCGCGGCGACTGGGTCAACGCGGGCCTCGGCATCGCGAACTCGGCCATGGGCATCGTCGGCATGGCGTCGAACCCGCTGAGCGGCTTCCTCTCCGCCGGCTTCAGCTGGGCCATCCAGCACGTCGACTTCCTGCGCGAGCCGTTCGACGTCCTGCTCGGCAGCCCCGAGTCGATCGCCAAGATGTCGGAGTCGTTCAAGAGCGCGGGCAAGCAGGTCCACGACATCGCGCGCGAGTACGAGAAGATCTGCGTCACGCAGACCCGCGAGTGGGAGGGCCGCGCGGCTGACGGTTACCGCGCCGCGGCCAAGAAGCACGCCGGTGGCCTGGAGACCCTCGCCAAGTCGGTCGAGGGCATCGCCGGGGCGGTCAAGGGCGCGGGCGAGCTCGTCGGCACCGTCCGCAAGATGATCATGGACCTCATCAGCCAGGCCGTGTCCGACATGGTCATGAAGATCATCCAGTGGCTGGCGGCGTCGTTCCTGACGTTCGGCGCGGCCATCGCGGGCGCGATCGCGGACATCGTCACGACCGCGGTCAACTACGCGAAGAAGCTCGCCGACTTCCTGCAGAAGCTCGTCGGCTCCGTGCAGAAGCTGATGAACCTGATCAAGTCGGTCTCGCAGATCGCCAAGGTCGCCGAGCAGGTCATCGACGCGATCTCCTCGATGGCGCAGAAGGGCGGCGGAGGCGGTGCCGGCGGCATCACCCGGCAGACCCAGGGCGGCTTCGACGGCATCCGCGCCGACCAGCAGGACCGCGCGTCCGCCGGTGCGGGCGGCACCTACACGAGCGGTGCGGGTGGCGTTCCCGGCAGCAGCGGCCTCGGTCAGTCGGGCGCGGGCCCTCAGGTCAACCCGTTCCAGCCGGTCGCCGGTGGCGCTCAGGGCGGTTACCCGGACGGGTGGAGCGCCGGCGGTGGCGCGGGCGGCCAGGTGCGGCCGTTCCCGCCGTTGCCCGGTCAGCCCGGCAGCTACCCCGGCAGCAGGCCGCCCGGAACGCTTCCTCCCGGTCACCCCGGCGGTGGCGCGGGTGGTGGCGCGGGCGGCGTCGGCGGCCCCGGTGCGCCCGGTACGGGCACCGGTCAGGGCCGCTGGGTTCCCGGTCACTGGGAGCCGGCGGACAACACCTCGGCGTCCGGCGGCAACGTGAGCAAGCCGCCGTCGTTCGGCACCACGCCGAGCGCGCCGAACACCGACTGGTACCGCCCGGCCATCACGCCGGTGGACCGCCCGACCTTCACGCCGGTGGACCACGGCACGACCACCGCGGCCGGTGGTGGCGGCGGTGGTGGCGGTGGCGGCGGCATCCCGAAGGGCATGGGCGGCGGCGGTGGCGGGGGCATGCCCCCCGGCTTCGGCGGCGGCCCGGCCGGTGGCGGTGGCGCCGGTGGTACCGCGGCCACGCAGTTCGGTGGCGCGGCGGGTGTCATGGCGGCAGGCGGCGGCGGTGGCGCCGCGGCGGCCGGTGGCGTCCCGCACGGACCTGGCGGTGGCGGCTCCGGTGGCGCGGCCGGCGGCATGATGGGTGGCGCTCCGATGGGCGCCGGTGCCGGCGGTCAGCAGGGTGGCAACGGCGAGCACAAGCGGAAGGTGCGGATCGAGGGCGAGGCCCTGGTCGACCCGCCCAAGGCCGCGAAGCCGGTCATCGGCGAGTGACCTCGCACTCCTGCACCAGTTGATCTTGCGCTGAGAACGGGGCGTCCCTCACGGGGCGCCCCGTTTGTCCGGTATGGGAGGTTGATGAGGGGAGCTTTCATAAACGTCAGGTTTATGAAAGCTCCCCTCATCAACCTCCCGCCGCTTTCAGACGGAGGCGAGGAGTTTGGCGATCTCCGGGGCGGCCTTTTCGCGGTCTGCCGCTACCAGGCCGATTCGGGTGCGCCGGTCGAGGATGTCGTCGACGTCCAGCGCGCCCTCGTGGTTGATCGCGTGGACGACGTCGGCCTCGGTGACGCCCGGTGCGATCGGTGTGGTCGGCCGCGGCCTGTCGTCGACCAGCCGGATGTCCTTGGTGCGGCACGGGATCTGCGTCAGGTTCGTCGCGTTCACCGCGTCCGCCGCCATCTTGCGGTAGGTGGTGAGCTTGCCGCCGACGACCGTGATCACGCCGTTCGGCGCGGTCAGCACGGCGTGGTGGCGGGACAGGTCCGCGGTCTGGCCCTCGGCTTCGAGCAGCGGGCGCAGGCCGGCATAGCTGCCGATGACGTCCGCTCGCGTCAGTTCCCGTTGCAGGACCCCGGAAGCCGTCCTGAGCAGGAAGTCCACATCGGACTCGGGCACCGTCGGCACGTCCGGGATGTCGTCGACCGGCTCGTCGGTGAGACCGAGGTACGCGCGGCCGTTCGACTGGGGCAGCAGGAGCGCGTAGCGGTTGCGTTCGCCGGGCACCGGGATCGTGAGCGCGGTTTCGCTGAGGCCGACGGCTTTCGCGTCCACCACCAGGTGTGAGCCGCGGGACGGCTTGAGCTGCACCGGCGCCAGCGTGCCCGCCCAGACGCCGGTCGCGTTGATCACCGCCTTGGCCCTGATGGTGCACGTGGTGCCGGTGAGGGTGTCGTGCACTTCGGCGCCATCGCCTTGCAACACAACGACTTTCGCCCGCGTGATGATGCGGGCGCCGTACCCGGCGGCGGTGCGCGCGAGGGCGACCACGAGACGGGCGTCGTCGACCAGCTGGCCGTCGTAGTTGAGCAGTCCGCCGGTGAGCCGGTCGGGACTCAGGCCGGGAACCAGCGCGAGCGCCTCCTGCTTGGGCACGCGGCGCGGACGGGGCAGCACGCTGGCGGGCGTGCCGGCGGCGATGCGCAGGGCGTTGCCCGCCTTGAGCCCGGCCATCACGAAGTGGTTCGCGCCCGCGTGCAGCGGGAACAGCATCGGCAGCGTGCGGGTGAGGTGCGGCGCCGTCCTGGTCATCAGAATGCCGCGCTCGACCGCGCTCTCGTGGGCGAGCTTCACGTCGCCCTTGGCCAGATAGCGCAGGCCGCCGTGGACGAGCTTGCTGGACCACCGCGACGTCCCGAACGCCAGGTCGTGCGCCTCCAGCAGCACGGTCTTGAGGCCGCGCGACGCCGCGTCGAGCGCGACGCCCGTGCCGGTGACCCCGCCGCCGATCACCAGCACGTCGGCGACTTCCCGTTGTGCTGCTTCGAGGTCTTGCGCGCGCCTGGTGGCGTTCAGGGAGGTGTTCACGGCTTCAGCGCCCCGTCCAGTTGCTTGCCCAGCTCGTCCAGCAGCGCCGCGAAGTCGAGCCCGGACGTGGCGGGCTTGGTGGAGAGCACCATCGACTGCGTGGTCAGCAACACCACGCGCGCCTGCGTCTTGGCGTCGCCGAACCGGATCGACCCGTCGAGGTGGCCGGCCTCGATCTGGCCGATGAGGAACTGCTCGACCAGCCGCTGCGTGCTGCCGAGCCGTTCGGTGAGGTACGGCAGCATGAGGTCGGCGTCGAGCTGGAGCACCCGTTGCATGAGCGGGTTGCCCGACAACAGCCGGATCGCGTCCTTGGCCATGCCCACGAGCTGCTCGCGCGCGTCGCCCTGACCACTGGCCTGCCCGACCTCTTCGAGCAGTGCGGCGAACTCGCGCGTCATCAACGCCCGCACGAGGTGGTCGACGTCGGGATAGCGCCGGTACAGCGTCATGCGGCTCACGTTGGCCCGTTTCGCCACGTCGGTCAGGGTCGTCCGGCGTACGCCGACCTCGAGAACACACTCACGGGTGGCGTCGAGCAGCGCGTCGTGGGTGTGACGTTGAGACGTCATGTGTAACACTGTAGCAGTGACCAGGGCGAGATGGACCACCGAAACCGTGCCGCTGCCGCCTCACGCGCTGGCTTGGCTCAGTCAGCGCGTCGGGCTGGGGAAGCCGTTCGTCGAGGAGCCGCTGTCGGCGCCGGACTCGGCGTTGACGGCTGATGCCTTCACGGCGCTGGAGGCCGTGAGCACGATCAGCGTGGACGACGCCGACCGGCTGGGCCGGGCAGGAGGTCTGTCCTATTTGGACCTGCTGCGTCACCGCGGTCACGGCACTCCGGCCGTTCCTGACGCCGTGGTCCAGCCCGCCTCGCCGGCCGAGGTGGTCGAGGTGTTGCAGGTGTGCGTGGAGCACGACATCGCCGTGGTGCCGTTCGGTGGTGGCACGTCCGTGGTGGGTGGGGTAGAGGCCCTGCGCGGTGCCAAATCCGCTGTGGTGGCTCTGGACCTGGCGGGGCTCGGGTCGTTGGTGTCGATCGACCCGGTGTCCCGCGTCGCGGTGTTGCAGGCCGGGGTGACCGGGCCCGAGGCCGAGCGGCTGTTGGGGGAGCACGGGTTCACGCTCGGCCATGTCCCGCAGTCGTTCGAGCGGGCGACGATCGGTGGGTTCGCGGCCACTCGCTCAGCCGGCCAGGCCTCCTCCGGCTACGGCCGGTTCGAGGACATGGTCGAGTCCGTGCGCGTTGCCACCCCGGTCGGCGAGTGGGTCGTGGGGGCCGCGCCCGCTTCTGCCGCCGGGCCTGACCTGAAGCAGCTGGTGCTCGGCAGCGAGGGGCTCTTCGGGGTGATCACCGAGGTGTCCGTGCGGGTTCGGCCAAAGCCTTACGGTCCTCGGTACGAGGGTTTTGTCGTCGACGGCTGGGAGGCCGGGGCCGACCTCGTCCGGTCGCTGGCGCAGGACGGCGTGCTGGCCGACATCACCCGTCTGTCCGATGAGGACGAAACCGAGGTCGCGCTGGAACTGGCCGGTCCCAAGGCTTCCGCGCTGAAGAAGTACCTGCGGTTCCGCCGGGTTGAGCAACCCTGCCTGGTGATCCTCGGGTGGGAGTGCCGATCGAGGTCCGCGACCATGAGTGCGTTGAGCGGCAAGAAGGTCGTGCGCCTGGGGCGGGCTATGGGCGCTTCCTGGTTGCACGGACGGTTCAACGGGCCACGCCAGCGGGACGCGTTGCTGGACGCCGGGGTGTGCGTCGAGACGTTGGAGACCGCCACGCAGTGGTCACGCGTGTCGGAACTGCGGGATGCGGTGAAGGCCGCGCTGACCGCGGAACTGGGGAACCCCGTGGTGATGTGCCACATTTCGCACGCGTATGAAACCGGCGCTTCGCTGTACTTCACGGTGTTGGTGCCGCGCGATCTCGATGATCCGGTGGGCCAGTGGCAACGGGCCAAGGTCGCCGCCTCCGACGCGATCTCCCGGCTAGGCACGATCACCCATCACCACGCGGTAGGCCGGGACCACCAACCCTGGCTGGAACGCGAAATCGGCTCAATCGGCGTGGACGTCCTGCGAGCCGTCAAGGCCCAACTCGACCCGACCGGCATCCTCAACCCCGGCAAGCTGCTCTGAAAGGCACGCGGGGCCCTTTCGTACTGTCTGATAGTACGAAAGGGCCCCGCGTGCGCTCAGAATCAGAACTGGACGAGCATCTTGCCGGTGTTCTCGCCGCGCAGCATGCCCAGGAACGCGGACGGGGCCTGGCGGACGCCGCCCTCGACGACGGTCTCGCTGTACTTGAGCTCACCGGAGGCGATCCAGGCGCCGACCTCGGCCACGAACTGCGGCTGCAGGGCCTTGTGGTCGCCCACCAGCATGCCGCGCAGGGTCAGGCGCTTGGCCAGGATCTGGATCATGTTGCTCGGGCCGGAGGGCTTCTCCGACTCGTTGTACTGCGAGATGGCGCCGCACATCGTGATGCGGCCGTTCAGGTTCAGGTTCTCGATGGCGGCTTCGAGGTGCTCGCCGCCGACGTTGTCGAAGTACACGTCGATGCCGTCGGGCGCGGCAGCGGCGAGCTGCTCGGCGACCGGGCCGTCCTTGTAGTTGAAGGCGGCGTCGAAACCGAGTTCCTCGACCAGGTACTTGACCTTCTCGGCGGAACCGGCCGAGCCGATGACGCGCGAGGCACCCTTCAAGCGGGCGATCTGGCCCACCAGCTGGCCGACGGCGCCCGCTGCGCCGGAGACGAAGACGGCGTCGCCTTCCTTGAACTCGGCGGTGGCGAGGAGGCCGGCGTAGGCGGTCAGGCCGGTCATGCCCAGGGCGCCCAGGTAGGCGGAGAGGGGCGCGACGTTCGGGTCGACCTTCACCGTGTGAGTGGCGGGGACCACGGCGTAGTCGCGCCAGCCCAGACCGTGCAGGACGTTGTCGCCGACCGCGAGGCTGGTGACGTTCGTGCCCACGGCCACGACCTCGCCCACCGCGCCGCCCTCGAGAGGGGCACCGACCTGGAACGGCGGGACGTACGACTTGACGTCGTTCATGCGGCCGCGCATGTACGGGTCGACGCTCATGACCACGTTGCGCACCAGGACCTGACCTTCGCCCGGCGTCGGGACCTCGACCTCGGCGATCTCGAAGTTGTCCTCGGTCGGCCAGCCGGTGGGGCGGGACGCGAGCCGGACCTCGAGTGCGGTGCTGGTCATGGTCGAACCATCTCCATCCAAGTTTTGCGGATCAGTTATCCGTTTCAACCGCGGGTGCAACACGACTGTTCCGGAATGTGAGCTAGACCGCAGGAAGAAGGGTGGTGACGTCTCGATACGCGAAGCCGAGCTTGCGGTACAGAGCGATGGCCGGAGCGTTGTAGTTCTCCACGAACAGGGCGCACGTGCCGTAGAGCGACAAGAGAGAGGACGTGACGAACTGGCAGACGCGCCGCCCCAGGCCCTGTCCGACGCACGACGGATGCACCGCCACGCCCATCATGAAACCGACGTCCGCCGACGACCAAGCTTCGGCGGCGGTGGCCACCAGCTTGTCGCCCACGTGCACGCCTGCCCACCGACGCACGCCCGTTTCGCCTGGCCACGCCCATGACCCTGGGTTGGCCGCTTCGAGCAACGGCGAGACGTCATCCACACGGGACAGCCACGACACGTCGTCGTCGGGCAGAGGCAACGAGCCCGAGCGGTCCATCCAACCGAACGGCTTGTCTTCCACCCACGGCGTGGGCATCAGCTCTGCGACCTCGTGCGCGAGTGATCTCGACATCAACGGTCTGAGGGACACACCACGGCCGTGTGCCGCTAACAGCGACGCCACACCCTCTGCGGGTCCGGAGAGCACCAGACGACGGCGGCGGGTCAACGACGGGGCGTGCACGGCGACGGCGCCCCGGTGTTCCCAGGCGGCACCATCGGCCGACAACGCCTGGGACGCCCACCTGACCAGGGGGTCGGAGCAGGCGTCCAGCACGTCGGCCGTGGTGCGTAACCGGCGCACTCAGTCCTTCTGCTTGCGGCGCAACAGGGTTCGCTTGGCCAGCGAGTCCTCCAGCGCCTGGTACGCCAGGTCCATCGCGTGGTTGTACTCGCCCTGAGGACGCGGCGGCACGGACTCGTCCGGCGCCGGGAAGGTGACCATCTGCAGCCAGCGCTCGTTCCACAGCTGCTCGACGGCCTGCTCCCAGTGCAGCGCGGCGCCCATCCGCACGACCCGCTCCCGATCGCGCACCTCGGCGATCTGTTGCTGGGTCGACGCGATCCGCTCGGCGAGCTCGGTGCAGCGCACCTCGTCCAGCTTGCGCTGGCGGGCCGCGGCGTCCGTGGCGATCGCGATGATCTCCTTGTAGCGCTCGACCGCTGAAAGTTTCTCAGCCGGGGCGGGCACCTCGATCACCTCCTCGCTCTGGCGCTGCGCGGGCACCGGCTCGAACATCGTCGTCATCATCGGGTTCATGGAGCTTCTCCAGTGTCGAACGGGATGATCACTTGCGGTCGCGAGTGCTCGAACCTGTCGAAGAACAGGCCACGCCGCGGTCGAGGTGACCACGCCATCACCTGCTCCGGTCCGAGCGACAGCAGTTCCTTGCCCTGGACGTCGAACGCCACCCAGGCGCCGATGTCGTCGTAGACGCCCGGCGGGAGGCTCGCCTTCAGCCTCTGCACGCCGCGCCACCAGCCCAGCACGTGCGTGCGGTTCTCCGGGCCGTGCTTGAGGACGGTCCGCAGGCTGTCCACGCCGGACATCCGTGTCGTCGGGTCCTTCTGCTCCAGCAACGTCTGCGCGGCGTCCACTCCGTACAGCACCAGGTAGTGCGGTGACGGCGGGGTGTCGGCCGTGCCCGTGTTCAGCGACTGCAGCCGGGCCGCGGTGCGGTCCAGCAGTTCGCGGATGCCGTCGATGCCGATCACCGACGCATCGTGACCGTCGGCGCTCAGGCGTTTTGCCAGGTGCAACGCCGACGGCATCACCTCGTCGACCAGGCAGGCCAGCGTGAAGGCCGCCTCGTGCGGCTCGTGCTGCCTGCCCAGTGACGCGGCCGCTCCGCCGAGCACTGCGGCCGCGTCCTGGACCACGGAGCCGATCACCGCGATGTTGCGGCCCGGGGTCCGGGCGAAACGCACACGCGCCGCGCTGCCCGCGACGTCGATGACCTGTCCGAGAAGAACGGTAGGTGATGCGTCGCCCGGCCGCAGATCGAGGAAGTCCGGCAGGGCGTCCAGGAACGGGACCTTGCTGCCGTCGAACAGGCCGGGCGCCTCACCGGGCTCGAAGCGCCACAGATCGTTCTGCAGGGAGTCCATGGTGCCCTTGGACGTCGAGTCCGGGATGCGGCAGATCTCGTTGCCGGGCTTCACGCCCGACTCGTGGTTGATCACCGCGTGCCAGCGCGGCAGTTCCACCGCGGCGTCGTTCGCCGGCTCGGCCAGCACCCGGCGCGCCTTGGGCAGTGCGATCCGGACGGTGAACTGCTCGAAGATCGCGGACTTGCCCCAGAACCCCTCGATGCCCGAGACGTCCTGCGACGACAGCACGAGGTGGATGCCCTGCGAACGACCGCGCCGCGCCACGTCCTCCAGCAGCTGCGTCGCGGCGGCGGTGACCTGGTCGCGTTCGCCGAAGAGGTACTGGAACTCGTCGATCACCGCGACGATCCGCGGCCAGCGACCGGTTGGGTCTTCGGCGCGCAGGTGCTCCAGCTTGGTGACCTCGTGCTGCTTGGCCGCGTCCGCACGCCGGCGCATCTCGTCGGACAGGAACCGCAGCAGGGCCACTCCGAACTCGCGGTCGGTGTTGACGTTCACGCCGACCAGGCGTGCGTGCGGCAGCCACGACGGGTCCTTGCGGCCCGGCGCGAACTGCGCGAACGACACGCCTTCCTTGAAGTCCAGCAGGTACAGCTCCAGCTCGGACGGCGAGTACCGCGCACACAACGAGCCGAGCATCGCATACAGGAAGTTCGTCTTGCCCGAACCCGAAGGCCCGCCGATCAACGCGTGCGGCGAGGAGTCGCCGAGCTGCACGCAGACCGGTTCGCCGTCGTCGAACCCAACGGGCGCAACGACTCCGGCCGCCGAGTTCTCGGTCCACGGCCGTTCGGGCAGCAGATCGCCGAACTTGCTCATGCGCGAACGTCGTTCCTCGCGCTTCTCCGCGATGGCGGCGCAGGCGCGTGGCACGAGAGTGCGCGGCAGCGCGGGATCCAGCGTCACCGTCACGTGCTTGCCGGTCATCGTGCAGAACGCCGTGCCGTCGCCGCGCAACGACACGGTCTCCACCGGCGAGTTGATCGTGATCGGGATGTCCACGATGAACAGCTGCACACCGCACGCCAAACCGTTGCGCGCCACGCGTTGCAGCTGCTGCTGGTGTTCTTCCCGCAACGCCTTGCGGTTGCCGAACAGCACCGCGATCCGCCACGGCTCGGTGCGCCGGCCCTCTCCGCTGACCGAACGCACGGTCAGGTGCCCGTCGACCAGAACCTTGGTGTGCACCTGGCGAATGTGCTCGGACAGCTCGTCGAGCAGCTCGTGCAACCGCGCGGGGTCGTGCACGGTCAGCAAACCGGCGCGGGTCAACGGGTAGAGCCCCGGCAACGACCCGGTCAGCTGCCCGATGTCCCACACGTGCACGTGCACGAGACCCGGCTGGAAGTGCGACAGCACCCGCAGCAACAGGTTCTCCACCAGCGTGTCCGCGATCTGGCGACTGTCCGGAGTGGACGAGACGTGCAGGTGTGCCTGGTCCAGCAACGGGACCGCGACGGGGAACGGCGTGGCTTCCGGTGCGGACGTCACCACGCCCGTGCCGATCCGCCACAGTTCCGGCACGCCTTCGCTGCCGTCGTGCGTGCCCGGCGTGCCGAGCCACGACTCGTGCGGCCACGACGCGGGACCGGCGGCGACCGTGTTCACCAGCGCGGTCAGCTGGTCCGGACCCGACGCGGTCCACTCGTGGTACGACTGCTGCCAGTCGTGCTTGATCTGGGCGAGCCGCTCGGCGAACTCGGCCATCGACAGCGGCGCCTGACGCGGGTTGCGCAGCCGCTTCTCGTCCACGGTCAGGAACGAGGTCACCTGAGCCAGCGCGACGTCCTGCAGGGCGCGGTCGACGCCCATGCCGCGCACGGTGAACTCGAACATGTCCTTCGCGTGCTCGACCGCGAGTGCCCGGTGTTCGCGCGCCACGGAGCCCAGCGCGGCCGAGACGGCGCGCTGGAACTCCGCGAAGGCGTCCTCGACCCTTCGCCGCCGGTCGTCCCGCCTGCTCATCACAGCTCCACGGTGAGTCGTTGGATGCGCTCTAGGGTTCCCACCATCAGCTCAAGCTGATCAGGAAATCTTTCCTTCGCGCGCACGAACTCCGGTGGAAGCAGCGACTCGTGGTGGTTCTCACTCGACTCGGTGAGGATCGCCACCGCCTCGTCGAGGCCGTCCTGCGCGGACCGCACGCTCCGGTACGACTCACGCAGGATTTCGCTCGCCTGCTCGAGCGCGGCACGAACTTCGGCGATGGATGCCATCAAAGCCTGCTGTTGATGCCCTCGGCGCCGGATATGCCCGCACCGAGGTAGTTCTGCAGCTCGCTCACGCCGGAGACGACCTGGGCGAACTGGGCGTTCGTCGTTTCGACGTCCGCCTGCACAGACCCCTGCGTGACCGATGTCAGCAGTTGCTGCGCGTCCTCGGCGAGCTCAGCCGCCTGTTGGAGGGCCGACTGGCTTTGACTCGCCTTGTCGATCGCCTGGGCAATTGCGGCACGGACCTCTTCGATGCTGGCCATGTCGGCTCCCGAACCCTCCCGGAACAGGGTGGTCGTACAACCACCCTCAGTAGAGATTGTGGCGCGATTTTCACAGTTGAGACCGAAGATCGGCTAACCGGGTGGATGCCTGAATCCACTCGAACGGGCCTTGATTTAATGATCAGTTGAGCGTGCTGCTGGCCCCTTGTGCACGCGTGTAGGAACTCTCACAATGCCGCCTACAGCCCGTTGTGTTGATCTGGCGACCAGCCGGGTGAATCAAGACGGCTTGATGGGTGAGTTGTCACGCAAAGTGCCTGCACCAAACGGGTCATCTCCGGCCCACGCCTCCACCAGAACGCGTTCGGCACCCGGCACGAGCGCGCTGATCAGCTCTGGCTCGTCCAGAACGGTCCACGCGGTCGGGGGCTCGCACGCCACCCTGGGCGTGGCGAAACCGTCACCCAGCCCGCGCACGAAGGAGCGAACCGCCCGCGCCAGCGCCGCGGAGACGTTGTGGGTGGCCTTCTCCGGGCTCGGCCGGGTGATGACGACGGCCCAGCAGCCCGGCTCCTCGTCGGAGCAGTCACGGGCGTCCACGACCTGGGCGCCGCTGATGAGCGCGTCGCACGCAGCGAGCGCCTGTTGCTCGTCCGCCGCCTCGACCACGACGGTGATCAGCAGCACGAGGTCATCCACGTCCGAAATGGTGTCAGACGACCCGGCGGGCGAACTCCAGCACCCGAGTGACGGCCTCGGCGTCGGTCAGCAGGCCGTCGACGACGTGCTCCTCGAACGCGGACCCGCGAATCCGGTCGGTTCCCGCCCTCGTGTCCGAAATCGGCACGATCTCGTCGTCCGAACCGTGCAGCCACAACGTCGGCAGGTCGCCCAGCGCCGGCCCGAAGTTGACCTCGTCCATCAGGTCGGCCAACTCGTCGGACGCGCCGTCCCACAGGCCGAGCACCGGCGACACGAGCACCAGCGCGGCGAGCCCGGAATGCGTTTGCGCGTAACGAACCGCGGCGGGCGCGCCGGTGAAGTGTCCAATGAGGATGACCGGCAGCTCGGTCGCCTTCACCGCGGCCTCGACGTCCTCGGTCACCACGACCGGAACAGCGGCGGCGCGCAGCGAAACGGCGATGCGCTCGCCATGCGGCAGCACGGCGAGCCATCCAGGTGCGGACATCTACGAAGCGTAGAACGCGCTGATCTCGATCCGGCCACCGGAACACACAGGTCCGAGCGTCCACGGCACGGTCAGCGGCACCGTCTCGTCCGGCGGGATGGCCGCGGCCTTCGACGGCTCGGGCTGGCACGGGCCCTCGACGGGTTCGTTGCCCGACGGCACGACGCCCCAGTGCAGGTTCGCCGAGGCTTTCCCGCCCGGTGCGAGCGTCAGAGCCGCGGGGGCGGGGTCGGCCTTGCGCTCCAGCTTGGTCGGCACCGCGCCGGAGGCGTTCTCCAGCTGGAAACCGCTGTAGCCGTTCAAGGTACACGGCGCCGTGCTGGAGTTCGTCACGACGAACTTGCCGTACCTGTTGCCCGCGCCGGCGTCGGTCGGGTCGACCTGACCCTTCAACACGGACGAGTCGCAACGCTTCGCGGCAGGGCTGGCCGCGCCGGAGTTGCCGGCGGGCGCGGAGGTGGGGGTCGACGACGGGGTCGACGGGGAGGTGGGCAGCGTCTGCGTGCCGTTGTCCGAGGTTCTGTCGCCGCAGGCCGTCACGCCAGCAAGCACCAGCAGTCCGCAAGCGAGCAACCGTCGAGTCATGGGTGCACCTCCTACCAGTGAGGATGTGCCCAAACATCAACTCGCCCACACAACGTGCCGGTAATTCACCCGATGGTTTGGTGGCCTCAGCGCCTGGTCTCATACCTGGTCAGGAGCACGCCGTCGGGGAACGTCCGGGTCTCCACCAGGGCCAGGTTCACCCAGTTGTCCAGGGCAGTGAAGAACGGTGTGCCGCCGCCCACCAGAACCGGTGCGGTGACCAGCACGTACTCGTCGATCAGCCCGGCGCGCATCGCCGCCGCGGCGAGCGTGGCACCGGTGATGTCCATGGGGCCGCCGTCCTCGGCCTTGAGCCGGGTGATCTCGGTGACCGCGTCGCCGGTGACCAGGCGGGCGTTCCAGTCGACCGTGCTGATCGTGGAGGAGAACACCACCTTCGGCATGCGCAGCCAGCGGCCGGCGTACTCGACGTGCGCCGGTGTGGCGCCGGGCTGCTGGGCAGCGGTCGGCCAGTGGGAACTCATCCCCTCCCACAACTTGCGCCCGTACAGCGCCAACCCCGTCGCCCCCACGCGGTCGGACCACCACTGGAACAGCTCGTCGCTCGGCACGCTCCAGCCGAGGTCGCCGCCGGGCGCGGCGACGTAGCCGTCCAGGCTCAGGTTCATGGCGTAGGTCAATTTCCGCATGGCGTCAGCCTTCCGTGGGTCTGTGTTCGGCGTACAGACCGGCACGGCGCGGGAAAATCATCGGATCTGGTGGACGTCCCATCCGTCGGGCAGCTCGGACATGCCCTTCACCGCCGCGGTCCAGATGTACGTCCAGGCGATCCGGCCGTCCGGCAGCACGACGCGCACGCGGCGGTAGTCCTCGCCCTCGTACTCGTCGAGCAGCGGCAGCGACTGCTCGGGCGACTTCAGCCGCAGCACGAAACCGGGCACGCCCAGGCCGGCACCGGGACGCAACGCCGGGTAGCCCAGGCCCGTGTCGAACAACGTGCCGGGCAGGTGCGTCTCCTCGGACGCCACGACGTGCGGCTCCATCAGGTGCCAAGCGCTTGCGCCCGGCTGGAGCGTGCCGTAGACGAACAGCAGCTCGGGCCAGTCGTCGGCAGACGGCTCGCCGAGCACCTCGGTCACGTCCAGCCCGTCCGTCACGGCCGCCCTCTCGCCCAGGGTGAGGGCGCGTCGCTGCGAGACGTCCTCGCAACGGACCATACGGCCGTTGAAGAGCACGGGCATCCGCTTCTTGGAACCTGCCGTGTAGGCCAACACGCTGTCGATGACACCGCCGTTGTAGAGCACCACACGGCCCGTGTGCAGGCGTACGAGGCGATAGCGCAGTCCGCGGCCCTCGCAGCGGTCCAGCACGCGCAGCTGTTCGGGCGTGGCGAACCAGACGGAGTGCTCCTCGACGTGGCCGGGCTCGGCCGCCAGGGTCGCGGGACGCTGGCCGTCCCGGGCGCGCATGCCGGCGGCCCAGACAGCGGAAAGGCCCTCGCACCGTGCGCGCAGCACGACCGCGGGGCCTTCGAGTCCGAGCTCCTCGCGGAGCCAGGTGACCTTGCTGGGGTTGGCGTTCGAGCCGTAGCCGAGCACCGGCATTCGGGCTGCTAGCGGCGGTTCACCGTGGTTCGCGAGCCATTGGTCCAGATCGATGTTCTCCGGCTCCACGCGCCATCCCGACTCCATCGTGAGGTCCGGTCGCACTGGCCAGCCTGTTTCGTCCACGTGGACGAAACAGTGGTCTGGACGAGTACCCGGATAGGGCTCAGCCGGATGGCTTTCGTCGGTGAACGGTTGGGCCATTGGTCCATTGTGCCAGGGAGAGGGGCCAGATCGCGCCCCCTAATCGTGACCCATCCGATGTCTACTGCCGATTTCCTGGGTATGGGTGAGATCATTCACGTGGCATTCGAGTGACTAACCCGATGTCTATCTGTCGACACTCCGGCCGCGCTCAGGTGAACTCCGGGTGGGCCTCTGGGTGCGCGTCCCACCACCTGCGGTAGTCCGGGTTGCGGTCCAGCACCGACCGGTAGGCATCGGCGGCGCACGCGAACACCTCGTGCGCCCGCCCCGCCACCGGTGAGTCCCGCCGCGTCGCCACGAAGATGTCGGTCATCAGCGGCATCCCGCGCAACCGCCGGATCACGATGCCCTCGCCGGTCCGGGACGGCGCCGCCGCGAACGACACGCAGCCGCCCGCCACCAGGCCGCGCGCCATGCTCGCCTCGCCGGTGTGGTGCGTGAGCCGCGGCACGAACCCCGCGTCCGAGCAGGCCTGGAACATCTGGGTGCGGCTGCCGATGTGCTGTTTGGGCGGCGTCACCCAGTCGCGGTCGGCCAGTTCAGCCAGGTCGACCTCCTCCGACGCGGCCAGCGGGTCGGTCTCCGGCAGCGCGACGAACGACGGTTCGGTGACGAGTTTGCGCAGCTCTATGCCCGCCAGATCGCGCGCGTGCATGCCGTCGAAGAACTCGAACAGCGCCACGTGCACCTGGCCGGCTTCCAGCATGTCCACGATCTCCGCCGACGACGGCCGCACTTCCGCGCGCACGTCGTCGTTGAGCTGTCGCAGGCCCTCCACGAGCTTCGCGAAGTACAGGATCGGGATGCAGCCGAGGAACAACGGCCCGCGCCGGTTCGTCGCGCGGGTCGTGCCCATCAGCTGCGCCACCTCGTCGAGCACGAGTCTTGCCGTGCCCAGCACCCGACGGCCCAGGTCAGTGGGGACGCAGCCGTTGTGCGTCCGGTCGAACAGCTGTCCGCCGACGAGTCTCTCGACCGTGCGCAACTGGGCGGACAAAGCGGGTTGGGTCAGTCCGAGCCGCGTGGCGGCCCTGGTCACACTGCCTTCCTCGGCGATCGTCCGTACCGCGCGGAGGTGGCGGAGCTCCAGCTCGGGCATAAAGACCTTGTATCCCCGTTCTGAATGCGACACCACCCTTCGATCGGGGCATAGTGAGACTCGATCTTCCGGCCCGGCGCTTGCGGCAGCGCTCACGGGTCCGGTGCGGGAGGGTGCGCACCCCTCGGTTCGACGCTGCTGCCGCGCACCCTGCGCTCCGCGGTAGCAGCGTCGAACCCGTGAAAGTCAGGGGATGACAACCGCGGCGCCGGTCACGGACACCCGGCGGTCTTCGCGCGTCGCGTCGACCTCCAGGCGAGACGGCCTGCCCATGTCCTCGCCCTGGCTGATGACGAACCGTTGCGGCCCTTCGAGGTCGCGCAGGTAGCCACCGAACGCGGCGGCGGCAGCGCCCGTCGCCGCGTCCTCCACCACACCACCGACGGGGAACGGGTCGCGGGCGTGCACGACGCCCTCGTCGTCACGCCACCACAGGTGCACGGTCGTGAGGTCGTGCGCCAGCATCAGGTCGCGCAACGCGTCGAAGTCGTAGTCCAGCTCTGCCAACTGCTCCCGGTCGCGCAGCGGGATCAGCAGGTGCCGCGCCCCGCCGAACCCGACGTGCACCGGCGCGTCGCCGATCTCCTTGTACCGCAACGTTTCCAACGCCTGCCGCACCAGCTCCGGGTCCGCCTCGGACGTGCTGGTCGGCACGCTGGTCAACGTCGCCGTGCCGGCAGCGGTCTCGATGCTGATCTCACCGGCCGGCGTGTGGAACGTCAGCGGCCCGTCGCCGATCCGCTCGGCCAGCGCGACCGACGTGGCGATGGTGGCGTGGCCGCAGAACGGCACCTCCGCCTTGGGGCTGAAGTACCGGACGTCGAACTCACGCCCTTCCCGAGGGAGCACGAACGCCGTCTCGGAGTAGCCCAGCTTCGCGGCGATCGCGAGCATCACCTCGTCGGACAGGCCGGTCGCGTCCAGGACGACCCCCGCGGGGTTGCCGCCTGCCGGATCCTTCGTGAACGCGCTGTAGCGCAGCAGCTCCGTGGTCATGTCGCGTTCCAACGCCCATTTGTGCTGAAGTCTTCCGGCCGCGTGGAAGCTCTCCACGTAGGTCATGCCGATCTTCTCCATCACCCGGCCGGACGCGGCGTTGCCGTCGTGGTAGCCGGCGATCACGCGGTGGCTCCGCGCGAGCGCCCGGTCCCGCAACCTCGTCGCCATCCGCGTGGCCAGGCCGCGGCCCCAATGCGCCGGGTCGACCCACCAGCCGATCTCGATGCCGGCCTCGCCGCGGTACATCATCGAGCCGAGCCCGACCACCTCGCCGTGCTCGACCGCTGCGAACCAGCCGTAGCCGAACTCCTCGTGCAGCCGCAACGCCTTCTCGTGCCGTTCCTCCGCGTACTCCGGCGACCAGGGCTCGCCGTCGCCGACGTACTCGATCACCTGCGGATCCGACGACCAGCGCAGCAGGTGCTCGAAGTGCTCGTCCCCCCAAGCAACAAGTTCCATGAGAGCCATCGTGCCTCAGGGGAACTGGGGGAGGAGCCCTTCACAACTGCGGACGACGATCTGGGCGGCCTTGCGATGATCGTGCGACGCGTGCACGTCCGCGGCCTGCGCCTGCCACCGCACCAGCGCGTCGAGCAACGCCTCCCGCTGCTCGCGCGGGTCGGCCTCGTACTCGAAACCCAAGCGCGCCAACGGTGCCGTGCCCTCGGCGCCGACCAGTCGCAACGCCTCGGCCTGCAGTTCCGCCGGCAGCTTCGTGCGTCCGGACTGCAGTGCGGCC
Organism: Lentzea alba; assembly: GCF_011067745.1. Classification (GTDB taxonomy): domain Bacteria; phylum Actinomycetota; class Actinomycetes; order Mycobacteriales; family Pseudonocardiaceae; genus Lentzea; species Lentzea alba. Next base: position 344,137 of record NZ_JAAMPJ010000002.1, on the reverse strand, counting down.
ACGAGCCGCAGTTCGCGGAAGTCGTGTGCGGAGGCGACGACCCGTTCGAGGTCGGTCATGAGCTTGCGGGCGTTCTGCCGCGGCTCCATCCGGAACAGCACGTCCAGCGCCAGCAACGCCGACCGCGCCTTGAGGATCTCGCGGCGTTCGGAGAAGTGGACCGCGATCGAGTCGCGCAGCTCGCCGAGCCCGCTGCGCTGCACCAGCTGGCCGGTCAGCTTCACCTGAGAGTCGAAGCCCTGCCGGATCAACGCGGTGATCAGCCGGACGCCGAAGATCCCGAACCGTTCCAGCAACGCCTGCCGCACGGTCGGTTCCATCGCCACCGGGAACTGCTCGCCGACGAACCGGTCCGCCGACAGCAGGTGGTCCTCGAGCTCTTCGCGGCCGAGCGACGCCAGCACCCGCAAGGCTTGAAACTCGTCCTCCCGCAACGTCTTCGCGGCGACGGCCAGCAGACCGGCGACCGAAACCACGTTCTGGCACAACGGTTGCACGGCCACGTCACGGCGGTAGCGGCGGGCGATCTGCTTGGCCGACGACAGCGCGTCGATCCGGCCGGCCCCGATCTCGTCGGCCCGGGCGAGCACCGCGACGGTGTGGATCGCGGCGGTCCGGGCGATCGGGTGGTCGTTGGCGGACTGCAGGAACTTCAGGTCGTCGTCCTGCACGTGCCGCATCAGGTAGAGCAACGCGTCCGCGTCGCCGAGCACCTGTTCCGGCGTGGCCTCGGACGGGGTGTCGATCAGCACGACGTCCCGCAACGTCCGCGCGGGCCAGTCGACGACGACCCGGTCGGCGCGGTCGAACTGGCCGATCTCCACGTGGTGCCGGCTGCCCCGCCTGCCGATGGTGACCTCGTGCGGACGGCCGGGCCCGGAGAACACGTGTGCTCGCGGCTCTGCGCCGTTGCGGTACCAGACGAACGAGCTCAGCGGCGCGAACTCGTCGCCGATCAGAGCGCTGACCAGGGTGGACTTGCCGATGCGGGACCGGCCGGCCACCGCGATCCGCACGGGTTCGGTGTAGCGCTCGACGTGGGAGCGCAACCACGCCGTGGCGCGCGGGCTGTCGCGGTAGACGGCCAGTGCTTCGTGCAGCATCGACCAGACGACGCGGTCCAAGGTCACGCGGTGAGCTCCATCGTCGGACCTCCGAGTGCCTGCACCCGCTTGTAGAGCGTGATCAGCTTGTCCAGCTCCTTGCGGCCTTCGCGCATCCGGCGCTCGCGCTCGGTCTGGTCGTCCTGCACCGCGCGCTTGGCGCTGCGGGCCGACTCCAGCAACGTCTCCTGCAGCTCCTCGGCGAGCGTGCTGAAGTGGTTGCGCAGCGAGCGTTGGATGTGGCGGCCGGAGTCGCGGACGTCCTTGGAGAACTTCACGAAGAAGTCGTCCACGTGTCGTTGCGCGGCGGCCTTCGCGGCGGCCTGACGGCGCTTCAGCCGTTGGTCGCTCTCGTCCAGGATCGACTTGCCGCCGAACAGCGCACCGGCGCCGAGCGAGATCACGTTGATCAGCGGCATGCCGGCCAGCGAGGTGACCAGACCGAACATCAGCACGCCGCCGTAGGAGCCGCGCAGACCGGTGAAGAGCTTCTGCGGGATCGAGAACGGCTCGATCTTCGGCTTCTCCAGCCTGCTCGCCGGCTCCAGCAGGTCGTCCGGCAGCACCGAGCCCGGGATGAGGTCTTCCCGGTACACGGGGAAGTTCTTCGCGACCTTCGCGGCGACCCACTCCGCGCGTTCCATCAGCCAGGCGAAGTTCGTGGTGGCGGCCTCGTTGAGGTTGTCCTCCAGCCACTGCTCGAACTTGTCCCAGCCGATCGCGGGATCGGCCTCGTCGTAGGTCTTGTCGACCTCGCGCAGGATCTTGCGGGTGCGATCGCGCAGGTCGTACTCGACGTCGGAGATCAGGTCGGCCATCTCGTCGTTGAGCACGTTCTGCCAGCGCGCGGACCGGCGCCGCAACTCGTCGACGCGCCGTTGGGCTTCCTGCAGCGTCGAGATCGTGGCGACCGTGCGGGACGAGTCGTGGGCCGTCAGCTCTTCGCGCAACGGCGTGACGAGCTGGGTGAGCGCGGACGAAGCGACGACGGCGACGGCGCGGCGGGCCAGCAGATCGGCACTCGCCACGATGTCGCGTTGCACGCACGCCACCAGTTCGGGGAAGCCGGACTCGGTGTTGAGGCGCTGGTCGCCGGTCTTCGCGGCGCGCAGCCTCAGCGCTGACGAAACGGGGATGAGCTTGGCCCGGACGCCGGCGCGGGCGAGCAGCGCCCGGTTGCGCTCCACCACGGTGCGCCAGGCCGGCACCAGGTCGATCTTCGTCACGACCACGGTGACGTTCGGGCAGGCCTCCATGACCTTCTTGAGCAGCGTCATCTCGGCCGAGGTGAGCTCGCCGGTGGCGTCGGAGACCAGCAGCACGGCGTCGGCCTGCATCAGCGTCGCGAACGTGCTCGCGGTGTGCGCGGATCTGGTGTCACCGACACCGGGGGTGTCGATCAGGACCAGACCGCTGTCGAGCAACGCGCGCGGGATGCCGATCTCGGCGCGCACGACGTGCTGCGCGGTGGCCTGTTTCGTCACCTGCTCGATCGGGACCGCGATCCGCTCGGTCGGGGTGTGGAAGATCGACCCGCGGGCCGACGCGTTGCGGACCAGCGCGGCCGACGGCGTGTCGGCGTGCTGGACGAAAGTCGGCACAGTCGTCGTGATGTCGTCGCCCACCGCGCACACGGGGGCGTTGAGCAACGCGTTGACGAGCTGGCTCTTGCCTTGTTTGGACTCGCCGACGACGAGAACGCGCAACTTGGGGTCGAGTTGCTGAGCCCGCTTTTCCCGCAGCCGGGCCTCCAGATCGGGCCGCCGGTGCGTGACGCAGGCCCCGATCGTCTCGTCGAGCACGTCGAGCCAGGGCGGTGCCATCACCTGACTCATAGTGCCGTGTTCACCCCCTTGGGTGAAAGCCTCGAACGCAAGACCGGTTCCGTTCGGGCGAGACCGGGCTGTTCGGAGCAGCGGTGACGTTCCTCACCGGATCGTGGTTTTTCCTGCTGAGACACCGAACCGGCCCTGTCCTGAGGACAGGGCCGGTCCGATTTCGGTCAGAAAGCTCAGCCGCCGAGCAGGCCGCCCAGGTCGAGGTCGCCGACGACCGGAGCGTGGTCCGCGACGCCCGTGACGCTGCCCAGCACGTTGCCGACACCCGCGACGTCGCCGGTCACGCCGGTCACCGAGTGGGTGAGGCCGGTCGCGGTGTCGACCACGCCGGACGCGGTGTGCTGGACCTGGCCGAGGGTGTCGTCGGTCTTCACGCCGATGTTGCCGTCGGAGATGCTGTCCAGGCCGGTCACGTTGAGCACGTTCAACGAGGCGTCGCCGCCACCGAGCACGCCCAGCGCGTCGTGGGTCAGGCCGGTCACGCCGCCCAGGTTGCCGAGGACGCCGTCGAGACCCGGGACGGAGTGCGAAACGCCGCCCAGGGACGAGTCGACGGTCGCGGTCGCGGTGTCGGTCACGTCGAGGACGGTGCCCGTGACCGGGGACGCGGTCTGGTCGAGCACCGAGGTCACGTCGCTGACGGCGGAGAAGTCACCGTCGAGCTTGAGGGCGCCGGCGCCGTAGACGTCGGCGGTGTCCGTGCCGGCCCACACGGTCAGTGCGTTCTCGTCGACGGCGAGCAGGCCGGCGGACGAGGTGGTGAGGTTGTCGAGGGACAGACCCGACGAGGTCAGCTGAGACGCGACGGCCTGCAGCTGGCTGATGGCGCCGAGCGGTCCCTCCGCCAGCACTTCCTCCCCGACGCCCTCCAGGTAGACACCCTCGAGGCTGGGCACGCCGGCGGGGGTCTCCGGGAGCAGGTCGATGACCAGCGGAATGACTTCCTGCACGTCAACGGCAGTGATGTCGGCCAGCCCAGCCTGCTCCAGGGTGCCCTGAGCATCGGTGGCGAACGCGGCCTTGAGGGACGGGTCGCTGAGCAGGTTGAGCACGAAGTCGTGGAGCGTGCTGGGCTGGATCATCTGAAGGAACTCCTGTTGAGGCGGTGTTTGCACGTGGCATGGGGTGTGTGCACCCAGAAAGCTATGAGAGCGGGGCCACCCCAACATCGGGGATCACTCCCAGTGAATCCCCGTTCCCCGATGGGGTGACGCTCGTTGACCCCCTAGGGGCTTAGGGGCGGTGCTTGAGTGCCTCTTGTTCACCCGTGTAGGTACTGATCGCTGCTGCGAACAGGTGAGGAAGAGACTTGGCGTACGTACTCGGAGTCGATGTCGGGACCACCCGCACGACTGCTGCGGTGTGCCGCCTCGACGGCGCCAGGGACGCGGAGATCGCGCTGGTGGTTCCGTCGTTTCTGCAGCTCACCGAGGCTGGGACGTTCTCGGTCGGTGAGCACGGGGTGCCCGGCTGGACGGCCACCGGCTTCGCCCGGCGGATCGGCGACGCGGTGCCGTTCTCGCTGGGCCCGGAGACGTGCCCGGCCGAGGAACTGACCGCGTTGCTGATCATGTGGGTCATCGGTGAGGTGGTCGCCCGAGAGGGTGAACAGCCCCGTCACGTGGCGGTGAGCCACCCGGCCGGGTGGGGCCCCTATCGGCGAGGACAGCTCTACGCGGCGTTGCGGGCGGTCGGCGTGCACGACGTGACGCTCGTGCCGGAGCCGTTGGCGGCCGCCGAGAACCACGCCGTGCGCTCCCGTGTGGTGCCTGACGCGTCGTTGGCGGTGTTCTCGCTGGGCAGCCACGCGTTCTCGGCGTCGGTCGTGCGGCGATCGCAGTCGCGGACGTTCGAGCTGGTCAACCACGTCGACGGCGTCGACCACCACACCGGTGCCGACTTCGACGACCTGCTGGCCGGCCTGGTGCGCGGCCGGCTCGGCAAGGACGGACTCGTCTCCGCCGCCGAGTGCGAGGCGGCCAAGCGGGCGTTCGGCGCGTCCGTGGTGATCAGCGGGGTCGAGATCGGCCGCGACGAGTTCGTCGAGGAGATCCGCCCGTCGGTCGACCACCTGGTCAGCACGTTCGTCCGGGCGCTGGGCACGGCGCAGCCCGACGCGGTGCTGCTCGTCGGCGGCGCCTGCCGGATGCCGGTGATCGGCGACGCGCTGTCGGCCTCCGTCGACTGCCGGGTGCTGGCCGAGGTCGCGCCGGAGCACTCGGTCGCGAAGGGCCTGGCGGTCGCCGCCCGGCTGGTCGTGGTGGGCCCGGAGGCCGAGCCGGAACCGTTCGACACGTCCGTTCTGGTGCACACCCGGGAAGCGTCGTTGCGGTTCCCGGTCGGCGAGATCGCCCGCACCGACGACGAGGAGTTCACCGCTCCACCACCGCGCCCACCGGTGGACGTTTCTCCCCTGGAACTGCCGCCGACGCGGGTGAAGCGCGTGGCGACCGCGCTGAAGCCCGCCGGCCGCCGGTCCCGGAACGACTCCCGACACGACGATGAGGATGGCCGTTGAGCGTGACCACGCGAGCCAGGTTGGTGCTGGACCCCTCGGTACGAGGTGTCCTCGACCGGATCAACGACGCCGAGCCGGGCGACCGCCTGCGCGTTGTCGTTGCGGCGCCTGGTGGTTACGGCAAGTCAGCCCTGCTTTCCGAGATCACCAACTCCGCGGTGCGCGTGGTCGACGACGCGCACCTGCTGGACGACGGTGCCTTGCGCGCTCTGGCTGCTGAGCCGTTGCTCGTCCTGGCTTACCGCCCTTGGCCGCGCCGTGCGGTGCTGGCCGAGCTGACGCGCGGCGCGGTGGTTGTGCCGTTGGCGCCGTTTTCCCGGGAGCAGGTCCGCGAGTTCCTGCACGCGCCGAAGCCCGTGGTGGACTTCGTGTTCGCCCAGACCGGTGGCGTGCCAGGACTGGTGGAGCGGCTCGGCGCGGTGTCCGAGGTCTCCGCCGACGCGTTGAGCGCGTTCCGCGCCGAGCTCGACTGGATCGACCCGGACCTGCAGAAGTTCCTGCTGGCCGCCGAGGCCGGTGCCGCTCAGCGCCTGGATCTGCTCTCGACGTTGCTGGACAAGGACTTCGACGAGGTCAGCGACATCATCGAGGCCGCTCGCGCCACCGGTCTGCTGGCCGAGGACGGCACCTTGCACCCGCTCGCACTTCGCGCGGTGGGAGCGTTGACCCGCGCCGAGCGCCGGATCGCGGTGCGGCAGAAGCTGGCTCAGCTCCAGCTCGACCGCGGTGGACCCGTCCTGGATCTCGTGCGTCCGTTGCTGGACACCGGGATCGGCGGCCCGGTGTTCGCCGCGGCCGCTCGGGAGGCGCTGTCCGCCGATCCCGGGTTGGCTGCCCGGTTGTTCAAGGCCTCCACCGGTGGTGGGGCACCCTCGGCGGAGACCGCTGCGCAGTGGGCCACGGCTTCGGCGATGGCCGGTGATCTGGATTCCGCGCTGCGGCTCGCTGACCAGGTGATTTCCGCTCAGGACACGCCGCATCGCCGTACCGCTGCCGAGGTTGCCGCGGTGGCGTTGGCCCACCGCGGACAGTTGGCCCGGAGCACCGAGCTGTTCCGGTGGGCTGCCACGCCTTACGCGGCCGCGTTCGCCGGGATCGGGTTGATCGGGACCGGGCACCTCTTCGAGGAGCTTCCTCCGCAGCCGCCGACGATGCTCGGTGGTGCGGCTTCCCTGATGCTGCAGGGAGTTCGCCAGTCGGTCGCCGGCGCGGAGACCGTCGCACTGTCCACTTTGGTCCGTGCTTCGTCGATGCTGGAGCCTGCGGGCGGGGCGGTGTTGTTGCCGGACAGTCCGGCTGCGCTCGCCGCTCTGGTGGCTGTGCACTGCGGTGAGCCGAACGTGGCCGAGTCCGTGCTGGATCGGGCGGTGGAGACCGGTACCGGTGGTGTGCTGATGTCGGTGCGGCATCGGCTGTTGCAGGCCTGGTTGCAGATGTTGCGCGGGAACCTGACCGTGGCGCGCGAGACGTTGATGTCGGTTCGAGGCGCTTTCGAGCCTCGGGACTGGATCTTCGCCGTGGCGCTCGAGGTCGGGGTTGCCCGGCGGAACTCCGACCTGGCCACGTTGCGGCGTACGTGGGAACAGGCCTGCGAGGCGGTGCTGCGGCACCCCGTGGACCTGTTCAGCCTGTTGCCGCTGGGGGAGTTCGCGGCTGCTGCTGCTCGGTTGCGGGATCAGGAACGGTTGGCACCGCACCTGGCACAGGCGTCCGCTTTGTTGCGGTCGTTGGGGAATCCGCCGTTGTGGGCCACGCAGCTGCACTGGAGCTTGCTGCACGCGGCGATCATCGACGAGAACACCGCGGCGGCTGAAGAACATGCGGCCGCGTTGGCGGTGAATCGGGAGCGATCTCGGTACTGCGCGATTCTGTCTTCCGCCGCTGAATGTTGGCTGGACGTGGTGGCCGGCAAGGTGGACGCGGACCGCGTCGAGGAAGCTGCCCGGAGTCTGCACGCGGTGGGGCTGTGGTGGGACGCCTCGCGGTTGGCCGGGCAGGCGGCGATCCGGACTTCCGATCGGCAGGCGATGGTCCGGCTGCTGGACTGCGCCCGGTTGTTGCAGGGGAGGCCGGTTTCGGCCAGGAGGTCTCCGGAGAGCGATGCTCCTGTCCTGACCGAGGACGCCGGGAAGTTGAGCGATAGGGAGAGGGAGGTCGCCCAGTTGGTGCTGGAGGGGATGACCTACAAGCAGGTCGGGGACCGGTTGTTCATCTCCGCCAAGACCGTCGAGCACCACATGGCCCGGATGCGGCAGCGGCTGGGATCCACTTCCCGGTCGGATCTGCTCGCTCAGTTGCGGCACATCATGGGGTCCTGAGCGCGTTCACCGTTCACCGCAGACTGGCTGCCGGTAGGCGCCCGTGCCCCGAACGAAGGTCTCCGGGTTGCGCCGTGCCGTGACAAAATTGCTCCGATCGAGCGAGTAAAGGTTGTAACGCTACGAGATCGCTGTACCCCTGTTGGGGCGAACGCCCCTGCGCAATGGGACGGTGTGGTTTGCTGGCGGTAGGCTTCCGCACCGTTGCTGCCGAGCAGGTCAGGTGGATGATTTGCCGAGCCAGGACGACGCCGGATCGTCGCGCCCGACAGGACGTGACGAACTGGCGCGTGACTGGGCGATCAACGTCAGCCGGACCGCGTACATCCCGTTCTCGGCCGCGAAGCTGACCGAGGAGCTGCACGAGCTGCTCAACGTCGTTGCCGAAGCCATCGCCCAGGATCCTGCTCTTGCCGCTCAGGTCGGCACTCGCCTCGTCGAGATCCACTGCGTCGGCGCGGAGAGCCTGCCGAAGTCGGTCGAGGTCCTCGCGCGGTTCGTGGTGCAGCAGGGTGCGGACGCCGAGCGGGCGGCGCTCGTCATCGGCGCCGTGGCGGCCGCGTACACCGCGGCCATTCAGGCGTTCGTGCTGGAGCAGCAGGAAAGTGTCAGCCAGGCGTTGTTGAAGGCGAACCGGGCTGTGCAGCTGGACTTGCAGGCCAGCGAGGAACGGTTCGAGGACATCTTCGCGCATTCGTCCACGGGCATCGCGATGGTGAGTCTGTCCGGGGAGTTGGAACGGGCGAACGAGGCGTTGTGCACCATTCTCCGGCGCGAGGACGTTGCCGGGATGACGCTCACCGATCTCATCGCGCCCGCGGATCTGCCGTTGATCAACGATGCGTTGGCCAGCTTGAAGTACGGGCGGATGCGGCGGATCGAGGAACGGCCCCGGCTGATCGACCGGGACGGCGAGCACTTCCGGGTGTTGCTCGCGGCGACCGTGCAGAAGGACGCCGAGGACAACCCGAAGCACTTCGTCGTGATGATCGACGACGACAGCCAGCTCACGTTGCTCGGTGGGCGGCTGCAGTACCAGTCGTTGCACGACGCGTTGACCGGGTTGCCGAACCGGCAGTACCTCACGACTCGGCTGGAGTCGTTGCTGCACAGCGATGTCGAGCACGGCGTGACGCTGTACCACCTCGACCTGGACGCCTTCGCGGTGATCACCGACGGGCTGGGACGCGAGATCGGCGACCGGGTGTTGAAGCTCGTGGCCGAGCGGTTGAGCGCCGTGTTCGCGAGCGAGAAGGCCATGGTCGCCCGGCTCGAAGGTGACGAGTTCGCCGTGCTGGTCGAGAACGGGCCGGACACGCCGGACGTGGACACGACGATCCGGACGATCGAGCACGAGCTGGCCGAGCCGGTCTACTTCGACGGGCACGGGGTCGCGGTGTCCGCGTCGATCGGTGTGTTGCCGCGGCTGCATCCCGGTGGCAATCCGGCCGACGTGCTGCGGGCGTCGGACATGACGTTGCGACGGGCCAAGCGCAGTGGGCCGCGGCAGTGGGGATTGCACGACGCCACACTGGACAAGCGGGAGCAGGAGGAGTTCGCGCTCGCCGCCGTGATGCCGGGGGCGTGGGAGAGCGGCGAGATCGAGGTCGTGTTCAACCCCGTGATGCGGCTGGACGGGGCGGCGCGGGTGTGCGTCGAGGCCGAGCTGAACTGGCGGCACCGGGACGCAGGGCTGATCGCGCACGAGAAGTGCGTGTCGATGGCCGAGCACACCGGGTTGATGTTGCCGCTGGGCGAGTGGATGTTGCGCACGGCCGCGGAGACGGCGCGCGGGCACGACGAGATCCTCGCCGTCTGCCTGACCGAGAGCATGGCGAACAGTCCGGACCTGGTGCGCGACGTGCGGCGGGTGCTGGCGGACACCGGGTTGCAGGCGGGCAGGTTGTTGCTCGGCTTTCCGGTGCACGTGCTCGCGTCCGAGGACAGCGAGGCCGCCGACAACCTCGACCTGCTGTCCGACATGGGCATCCACATCGGAGCCCGCGACTTCAAGGGTTCCACGGCGGAGATCGAACTGGTCCGCTCGCTCGGCGTGAAGGCCGTGCGGGTGAAGGGGCGGGCACAGAAGCCGGACGACCTGGTGTCGCACGTGCTCAGCGACCTCGTCGGGTTCGTGCACGAGGCCGGTGGTCTCGTGGTGATCGACGCGATCGAGGACGCTGAGCAGCGCGACTGGTGGAGTGAGCTGGGTGCCGACGCGGGCGTCGGGCCGGTGTTCTGCGTGGAGCCGACTACTGAGTGGCCCGCCGCGGACTGAGGTGCACGAGGATCAGCGCGAAGCCCGCGATGGTCACCATCCGCAGGGCCGCGGGGATGCCGTTCCAGTCCTTCGACTGCCACATGGCGAACCACTCACCACCGATCGTCATGAACCCGCCGAGGAACAGCGCCATGATCATCAGCAGACCGGCGGACGCGAACTTGCGCGCGCTGTCCTCCCGGTCGCGGACGTAGGCGACGGTGCCGGCGATCAGCAGGACCGCGGAGATCGCCTCCCACAGGATGATCAGGACGTAGACGATCGTGACGATCGCGGGACTGGTGATGGCACGCCATTTCAGACCCTGTCCGAACGTGGTGTCCATGGCGAGGACGTGCTGCACGAACGCTTCGTTGGTGCCGTAGTCCGTGACGTTGCCGAACACCACGAGAAGCATGTTGAGAGCGATGAACCCGACGGTCACCGCGACGATCGCGCGCAAGCTGCCGACCCGAGCAAGAAGACGCATGGAGCGGACAGTAATCGATGCGGTGCTGCAGGTGAGGCAGTTGCGCGGACTCTCGTCGACCAGGCCGGCTCAGCAGGGATTTTGGAACTCCACCTGGGGCAGTCTCGCCTCCCACAGGTCCTTTGTGAGCGCTCCTCGGCTGCTCGTGCAGATGCGCTCGGCCTCGTGCGCGACGTCGAGGTCCCACAGGCGCAGCACGCCGTCGCCCGAACTGATCATCAGCACCCGGCTGTCCGGTCTGAAGTGGACGAACGGCTCGGCTCCCGAGGCCAGCGCCATCGGCTGGCCCAGCGCGACCACCTCGGCGGGATTGCTGATGTCCCACAACCGGAACGTCTTGTCCGAGCTGCCGCTCGCGAGCGTCTTCCCGTCCTGCGTCACCGCGAGCGAGCTGACCTGCTGGGTCCCTCCGGTGAGCACGCTGAGCGCCACCGGCTTCTCCCGGTCGCGCACGTCGAAGAGCCGGATCGCCTTGTCGGTTCCCCCGGTGATCAGCGTGTGGCCGTCCGGGGTGTAGACGGCGCGCTGCACGGGTTCGTGGTGGTCGTCCACCGGCTTGCCCAGCAGCCGCGGTTTCGCGGGGTCGGTCATGTCCCACAGCCGGAACGTGCGGTCGCTGCTCGCGGTCACCATGGTCTTGCCGTCCGGGCTGAACGTCACGTCGTTGACGTACCCGTCGTGTCCGGTCAGCGGATCGCCCAGCTGGACGGGGTGCGCGGGATCGCTGATGTTCCACACCCGCACCGACTTGTCGTCGTTGCCGGTCACCATGGTCCTGCCGTCGGGTGAGAACGCGAGCGGGTTCGTGAACCGGGTGGTGAGCGTGATCGGCGGTCCGAACGGCACGACGTGGGCGGGATCGCTGGTGTTCCACAACCGCACCACTCCGTCGCCGGTGGCGGTGCCGAGCACCTTGTCGTCCTGCGTGAGCTTCACCCTGATGCCGATCCGCTCCGGGCCGACCTGCGCCGATCCGACGGGCTTGAGCGCGAACGGGTCCGTGTTGTCCCACAGTTGCACCGTCTTGCTGCCGTTACCGCCCACGAGCAGCTTGCCGTCCGGGCTGAACGTGGGCGGCCCCACGTTCGAGACGGCGATCGGCACCGAGTTCCGCGGCAACGACCACAGGCGGACGGAGTTCTCGCCCGCCCCCGTCGCGAGGGTCCGGCCGTCCGGGGTGAAGCCGACCGCGAACACGCCGCCGCTGGGTGCCGCGAGCGGTTTGCCGAACTGGATCACGTTGGCCGGGTCGGTGACGTTCCACAACCGGGCGGTGGCGTCCGACGCGCCACTCGCCAGGAGACGCCCGTCGGGGCTGAACTTCACCGACCACACAGCCGCGGTGTGGCCCACGAGCGCATCGCCGATCGGTGCCTGCGTCGCGGGGTCCCACAGCCGCACGGTGTTGTCGTCGCTGCCGGACGCGAGGAGCTTGCCGTCGGGGCTGAAGGTCACCGAATGCACGCCGTTGGTGTGCCCGGTCAGCGGCTTGCCGATCATGGTCCTGGTCGCGACGTCCCAGAGCCGGATGTTCTGGTCGTCGCCGGACGTGGCGAGCGTCCTGCCGTCGGGGGAGAAGGCGAGCGTCCTGACCGCCGCGGTGGCGCCGCGCAGTGGTTCGCCGAGCGGCGTGGGGTGCGCGGGATCGCTGACGTTCCACAGCCGCGCGGTCTTGTCCTCGTTCGCCGCGGCGAGGATCTTGCCGTCGGGGCTGAACTCCAGCAGGTAGCTCGTGCCGTTGCCGGTCTCGATGGTGTGCAGGAGCTTCGGATCGGTTCTGTCGGCGATGTCCCAGAGCTTGATCGTCTTGTCGTTGCCGGTGGTGGCGAGGACCTTGTCGTCGGGGGAGAAGACCGCGGAGGTGAGCCAGTCCTTGTGGCCGGTGATCACCGCGAGCGGTTTCGGGTTCGAGCGGTCGCGCACGTCCCACAGGCGTGCGGTGCGGTCGTAGCTCGCGGTCGCGAGGACCGAGCCGTCCTTGGTGAACGACGTCAGGTACACCGCACCGGTGTGCCCCTTCAACGGCACGCCCAGCGGAGTCTGCTGGTCCGCGATCAGCTTGGACGCCACGTCCTGGTCGTCGGGCCGCATCCGGTGCGCGGCGAGCAGCATCTGGGCGGCCAGCGACGGATCGGTGTCGGTGATTCGGTCCGCCTCGGCCACGACCTGGCGGAACACCGCGTCGTTGCGCTGCCGCACGGCGATCACCGCGGCGCTGGCCGCGATCAGCGCGAACACCACCACGAGGGACACGGCGCTGCGGCGCAACCAGACGCTCTTGCGGTGCTGGCGTTCGGAGGCCTGCACGAACTCCTTCGCGAGCGTGGTGACCTGCTGCTGCCGCGCGCCCTCCAGCCGTGCGCCGCGGTAGAGCAACGACGAGTCGCGGTCGCTGGAGGCCCACGTCGCCGCGTCCTCCTCCAGCCGCTGCCGGGAAAGGTTGCCGGCGCGGTCCTCGTCGATCCAGCTGCGCAGCCGCGGCCAGGCGTGCAGCAACGCCTCGTGCGTGATCTCCACGCTGCCGGCGTCGACCGTGATCAGGCGGGCGCGGGTGAGGACCTCGAGCGCGCGTTCCGTGGCGGCGAGGTTCGCGGAGGCCTCGAGCAGGTTGTGGCGGCTCGACCGGCGACGGGTGTCCTGAGTGTCGTCGCCGACCCGGACCAGGCGCAGGAGCAGCTGTTTCGCGGCGGCGCGGGCCGGTTCGTCGAGGTCGGACCAGGCGCGTTCGGCGGTGGTGGCCACCGCGCCCTGGATGCCGCCGGCCGCCCGGTAACCGGCGATCGTGAGCCGGCCCGCCTGCCTGCGTTGCCACGTGACCAGCAGGGCGTGGCTGAGCAACGGGAGCGCGCCCGCGTCGTAGACGTCCTTGCCGCGGCGGTTGTGCGCGCCGAGGTCGCGCAGCATGAGGTCGACGAGACCCGGTTCGAGCTGCAGGCCGGCGGCCTTGGCCGGGTTCGTCACGGCGTCGCGCACCTCGGCCGCCGACATCGCGCCGAGCACCATCTGCCTGCTCTGCAACGCCTCGGCGAGCTCGGGGAAGTCGAGGCAGCGCGCGTAGAAGTCGGCCCGCACACCGAGCACGACCGCGGTCTTCTCCGCCGCCGCGTGCAGCGCCTGCACGAAGATCCGCAGCCGGTTCTCGTCGCCGCCGAGCGTGAACGCCTCCTCGAACTGGTCGACGATCACCACCCGGCTGCCGACCGCGATCTGCACTTTGTCCGCGAACTCGGTCAGCACGTCGGAGTCGGCCGCCGCCTCCAGCGTGACGATCAGTTCCGGCACCTGGAGCGCCAATTCCTTCAGCGGATCGGTGCCGGGTGAGATGATGATCGTGTCTTTGTCGAGGCGCGGCAGCACACCGGCCTTCATCAAACTCGACTTTCCGGCGCCGGACGCGCCGACGAGCATTGTGATGCCGTTTTCGTTCAGCCGGTCGAGAAGAGCTTTCGTCGCCCTTTCCCGGCCGAAGAACCAATTCGCGTCCTGTGGTCCGAACGCGCTCAGGCCCATGTACGGACAGACGGCACTGTCTTCCGGAGGGGGTGTGTCCGTGTCGGTGACGGGACTCGCGAGCGCTTCCTCCCAGAGAGTGCGCCACGCGTCCATGTCGTACAGTCCGTCGATCGCCGGCTGGGGCTTGCGCTTGCGGGCCTCGCCGACGAGCACCTCGAGGACCGCGCTCAGCCCGCTGAACCTGGCGGGCACATTTCGCCCGCGTCGCCAGTCGCTGACGCGCTGAGCGGGCACGCGAACTGGTCTGCCCTGTTCGTCCGTTCGGCGGGCACGGGCGACCGACTCCGTGACTCGCTTGAGGGGAGGGTCACCTGCCTCCGCGTAGAGCAGCGCAAAGCGCTCCGCGAAGACGCCACGGGGTCCCAATCGGCCTCCACCTCGTCCGGACCGGAAAACGTGGACCACCCGCCTGAGCTGCGGCGCACGCACCGGACAGGAGGTCAGAAGCCCACCCTAACGAGGTGGTCTGACAACCTCGACCCCACGTCCATCACGAGACCGGGAGACCGTCACGGTGGTAGTGGCTAACTGGGGCAAATCCTCCACGGCTGAGGAGCGCTGGGGGTCTCCTCAGCCGTGGCCTTGGCCAAGCGAATGGCAGGGTGCTGCCTGCTAGTCAGGCGGCCGTCCAGAGCGCATCCGCTTCCGGTTGCTTGGGCTGGACCCGGTTCGGGTCGGGCAGGTAGGACTCGGTCGGCAGCGTCACGTAGGTGATGCTCTCCGGTTTCAACGCGGTGAGTTTGCCCGCGAGGTCCGCCAATTTCGCGATCGAGCCGATTTCGGTGTCCGTCACGATCGACTTCGTCAGGATGTCGGCGAGTTCGAGCGTTTTCTGCGGACTGGCCAGCCAGTTCTCGTTCGCGAGTTTCTCGCTCAACGCTTTCATGAACAGCTGCTGGTTCTTGATCCGGTTCAGGTCGCTGCCGTCACCGATGCTGTAGCGCGTCCGCACGAATGCGAGCGCCTGCGTTCCGTTGAGCTTCGTAGGCCCGGCCGGCACGTGCAGCCCGCTCTTCTCGTCGTCGATCGCCTCGGGCATCGTGACGTCGATTCCGCCGAGCCGGTCGACGACGTCGCGGAAACCGTTGAAGTCGATCTGCACGAAGTGGTCGATCCGGATGCCGCTCAGCTGCTCGACCGTCGCCACCGTGCACGCCGCGCCACCCGTGGAGAAGGCGCTGTTGAACATGGCGATGGCGGCCGGCGGGTTGGTTCCGCACTGCGGCCTCGGCACCATCGTGTCGCGCGGGATGCTGACCACGCGGGCCTGGTCGCCCTTCGCGTTGAGCTGCACGACCATCGCGGTGTCGGAGCGGCCGTCGTCCTTGCCGATCAGCAGGATGTTGAGCGGACGGCCGGGCGTCGCCGGAGGCCTGGCGTGGGTGATCTCCTTCGCGAGATCCACGGTCTTGAGATTGCTCTCCAGCCGCCAGTAGGAGCCCCCGACCACGACGCCCGCCGTGATGACCACGGCGGCCCCCGAGACCGCGAGCCATCGTTTCAAGTGGACGTTCATACCTCTGACGGTCCCGGCTGTTTGTCCGGATCCCGTCGGAGGATTGTCATGGTTGTGTCACAGCGTGCCTCAGCTGGTCGAGGAACCGGTCCTTGTCGGCCGTGACGGCGTACCTGGCCTTCGTGCGTTCGGTCGCGATGTCCCGGCCGAACGGGCTGCCCTCGGCCAGGAACCGTTGGTCGGCCACCAGTGCGCCGCGCGTGTACCGGCCGGTGAGCTCGATCGCGAACCGGTCTTCTTCGTAGGTGGCCAGTTCGGGGTGGAGCATGATCGCGGCTGCGAGCGGGTCGTGCGGCACGAACCCGGTCCGTCCCAGAAAACTCTCGTAGAAGTCCGCGTAGAACTTGAGGAACTGCCGCGCGTAGTTGTCCTGCGGGAGCGCTTCCAGCCACTCGCCGGGCGCGTGGCTCGCCATCGTGACGTCGAGGCCGACGATCGTGAGGTTCTCGAAGCCGGCCCCGAGGACGAGGTCCGCGGCCTCCGGGTCGTGCCAGAAGTTGGCCTCGGCGTAGGAGGTGATGTTGCCCGGGACGTTGAGCGCGCCGCCCATGACCACGACCTGGTCGAGCAACTGCGGGAGGCGCGGCTCGATCTGCAGCGCCAGCGCGACGTTGGTGAGCGGCCCGATCGCGAGCAGGCTCAGTTCGCCGGGCGCTTGCCTGGCCAGGTCCGCGAGCTGCTCGGCCGCGCTCTGCTCGACGTGGGTCGAGGTGGGCGTGTCTCCCGCGCAACCGCCGAGCCCGTCCGGGCCGTGCACGTCCTCCGCTGTCATGAGCGGCTGCGCGAGCGGTTTCGCGGCGCCCATGGCAACAGGTGCGTCGATGTTCAGCCGCTCGGTGAGCCTGAGCGCGTTGGCCGTCGCCACGTCGACCGGCACGTTCCCGTGCACCGTGCCGATGGCGACCACTTCGGTGTCCGGTTGTGCGCGCAGGTAGTACAGAGCAAGGGCGTCATCGATGCCGGGGTCCGCGTCCACGATGATCCGCATGCGCCCGATCATTCCATCGGGAGATGATCGTCAAGGCGTGAAACCGCCCCACACCGCGTAGTCGCGACCCGCTGCCGTGGCCATCACGCCGTAGCGGTCAGCCTTCCCGTCCCGAGCGCCGCGGGTGTGGCCGTACTGCACGGCGAAGACCTGCTGTGCGGCAGGCACGGTGCGACCGGGCTTGAGATCCCAGCGGTAGACCACCTCACCGTTGATTTCCTGCACGGTGACGGTGAAGTCGTCACCGGGCGCGGTCTGCCACTGGCCGGAGCTCTGCACGCCGCCGGTCTGGGCGATGTGCACCTGCACGGTGAGCTTGGTCAGCGGCTGGGTCAGGTCGAGGACGAGTGTGTCCTGTGTCCAGAAGGTGTGGCTGTTCGGATCGACGGATCCCGTCGACGACAACGGCCCGTCCGACAGCCGGTGCTCCGTCTTCGGGTTCGTGGTGCCCGGCGGGTCCTGCCGGGTGATGACCGGGGGCGTGGAGCTGCCGGTGGGGCTGGGTGGCGTTGGACTGGGCCTGCTCACCGAGTTCGGGACGGCGGGCATGGTCGTCTCGGCGGGCGGTCCGGTCCGGACGATGCCCGCGAAGGCGATTCCCGCGGTGACCAGGACACCGGCCGCGGCCACGCCGGCGAGCGCCACCCTGGACCAGGACCTGCCGATGCCCGGCGCGGGACGAGTCACCGTGGTGTCGGCCATGCCGCGGTTGACGCGGGCGAGCATCCGGACGCGGTCGGGCTGATGCGCCTCGGCCGCCTCCCGCAGTCGCCTGCTGATCCGCTCGTTCACCGGTTCCCCCTTCCCACGACCACGTTCGCGGCCGCTCGCGCACCGAGCGCGCGTTCCAACTCGGCCATTCCCTTGGAGGTCTGGCTCTTCACCGCACCGACCGAGATGCCCAGCGCGAGCGCGGTGTCCTTCTCCGACAGGTCGAAGGCGTGCCGCAGGACGACACAGGCCCGCTTGCGGAACGGCAACCGGTCGAGTGCCGCTCGCACGTCCACCACGGCGGCGATGTCCGGGCCCTGCACCGGCTGTGGACCACGGGACCAGAACAGAGCGATCCGACGTCGTTCGCGCGTCGCGGCACGGATGCGTTCCCGCGCCATGTTCGCGACCACGCCACGGGCGTACGCGAGCGGATGTTCGGCCTCGCGCAGCCGGTCCCAGCGTTGCCACAGCGCGACCAGGGCGTCCGCGGCCAGATCATCGGCTGCGTCCGCCTCGCCGGTCAGCAACCAGGCGAAGCGGGCCAGTTCGGCGTGGTGGCGTTCGAAGAAGTCGTGGAACTCCGCCGATCTGTGGTCGACGAGCATGTTTCTCGGTTGCCCTCTCCCTGCCATGGCCCCATCGGGCGGCAATGTACCTGCGGCGCTGGAAGGCCGGGCGGCCACGACCCGGGGCACGGGCCGTGGCCGCCCGGTGGTCAGGACGGCTCGCCGATCAGCACGCCGCGACCGTTGGAGCCCGCGTAGACGCGGCCGTACACGTCGGGGTCACCGGTGATCACGCCGCCGACGGTTCCGCCGAACTGGGTGCGGTCGTCGTTGATCCGCGTCCAGGCCGTGCCGCCGTCGACGGACCGGAAGATCCCGGTGACGCCGTTCACCGTGCCGATGAGGTAGAGAGTCTGGCGGGCGGAACCGGGGGCCGCTTTGCCGAAGCCGACGGCTCCGGCCTGCTGCACACCGCCGATCTTGCTGAACGTCGCTCCGCCATCGCTCGAGTGCAGAAGCCCGCCGCCGTTCGCGATCCACAGGTCGCCGGGAAGGCCGGGGGTCGCCTGGACGCGTTCCCCCGCGAGGCCGCGGGCGCGGGCGGTGAAGCTCCTGCCGCCGTCGGTGCTGGCGAACAAGGTTCCGTCGCGCAGTGCGTAGAAGGTGTCCGCCTTGGCACGGTCGGCCACCACGGCCGCGCCGGAGGTCAGACCGGAGGACGCCGTCCAGGTCTTGCCCAGGTCCGTGGAGACGTGTGGCACCTGCCCGGACGCGGTCCACACCACGGTGCCGCCGTCGGCCGAGATCGCCACGGTGCCACCGCCCGCCGCGCTCACCGGAGCTCCCGTGAACGGCTTCCAGGTGGCGCCGCCGTCGGTGGAGTAGGCACCGCGCTGTTCCCCGCTGTAGCCGACGCGGACCACGATGTTCGGCTTGGCCTGCGCGAAGTCGATGCCGGTGGTGTTGCTGAAGCGCGGTCCGGACGAGGCACCGGCCGGCACCTCGTTCAGGTCGTCGTGGCGGAAGCCACCGATGTCGCCGAGTGCGCTGACCAGCTTGCCGCCCGGCGGCGCGACCAAGCCGAGCACCGCCGTCTCCTCCAGGCCCTTGACCGGGATCGTCCAGTGCGTGGAGCCGCCCTGGTCCGCCGCGGTCACGTCCTTGCTCGCCCACAGGCCCGATCCGGTGCCGTAGATGACGTGCCCGGAGTCGAAGGGGTCGATCGCCAGCGCGCCCATCCAGTGGCCGATGTGGTCGCCGACGTACGGCGCTCCGGACGCGTCGCGCACCGACTTGTCGCCGAGTGCCTTCCAGGTGGCGCCGCCATCGGTGGAGCGGAACAGCTCGTCCGACGGCCACCAGCGGTCGAGGGTCGTGACCATCACCGTGGCCGGACGCTGCGGGTCCACCGCGAGACCCGCGTAGCCGAAACCGTTGCCGGGCATCGGCGAGATGTCCTTCCAGGTGCCGTTGTACTTCCAGACCGAACCAGCCTTCACGCCGTTCGGTCCGGGGACGTCGGTGTAGGTCAGGTACAGCGATCCGTCGCCGGACAGGACACCGTGGTGCGGCAGTTGACCGGTGGGCTGACCGGGCACGGCCTGCCAGGTGGCACCGCCGTCGGTCGAGCGGTACAGCGACGTGGTCCTGTCGGCGACACCCACGTAGATCGTCTTGCTGCCGGCCGGTCCGAAGGTCACGAAGGACAGGCCAACGCCGCTGCTGGCGCCGTCCTTGACGGGGAAGCTCGAGACCTGGCTCCACGTGACGCCGAAGTCGGTGCTGCGCCACAGCCCGTTCTTGCGGGTGCCCAGGTACAGCGTGCGGTGGTCGGCGGGGTCGATCGCGAGCCGCTCGCCCATGGATCGGCCGTCCTCGTTGCCGCCCAGCTTGAACGGCAGGTCGGTGCGCTGGAAGGTCCTGCCCTGGTCGGTGGAACGCAGGATGGAACCGTTGCCCGCCCACCCGTTGGTGTAGGTGCCGGAGGCGAGGTACACGCGTTCGGGATCGGCGGGGTCGGTCGCCAGGCTCTCGATGCCCAGCAGGTTCCAGTCCCCGACCCAGTCGGTCAGCGGGATCCACTGGCTCGCCTTGGCGTCCCAGCGGTACGCGCCACCCATGTCGGTGCGCGCGTACAGCAGGTCCTTGCGGCTGGGGTTGAAGACGAACCCGGTGACGAACCCTCCACCCCCGATCGGCGCGTTGCGCCAGGAGTACTTGCCGGACGCCGTGGGCGCCGCCGGTGTGGACGGTGCGGCGGACGTGGTCGGTGAGGGCTTCGGCTGCGCGACCACGGCCGGAGGCTTGGGCGTTGCGGGGGCAGCGACCTTCGCGAGCTTCCAGCGCTGATCGGCGCCGCCCTGATCGGCGGCCTGCACGACCGCCTGCTTGTCAGCGCCGTCGTGCACGCACAACGCCATCCCGCTGCTGCGCGAGACGATCTTCACCTCGCCGTCGCCGACCTCGCTGATCTTCCACTGCTGGGAGGGCGCGCCGGTGTCCGACTGCTGCTCGACGCCTGCGTCCCGCACTCCCAGGACCTTCGAGCTGTTGTGGTTGACCAGCTGGTGGAAACCCTCCCCGACCGGCCTGACGCGCCACTGCTGGCTGGCGGAACCGGTGGCGGGCTGCTCCTGCTGGATCCGGACGCCGTCCGCGCTGTCCGCACCGGCCACGTCCAGCGCGTAGCCGCTGCGCGCGGAGACGAACTGGTAGTAGGCGGCGGAGTCCACGGACACCGCGTCCTTCGTGAACAGCACGTAGGACAGGCAGGAACCGGCGACCGCCGACGCGCTCAGCGCCAGGGCGATCACCCTCCCACGGCGGGTGCGGGCCCGCCTCCGGTCCGGTGTGGACACGGGCTTCTTCATCGCAGCAACTCCCAGGGGCTTGACCGTCTTCAGCACCTGGTTGCCGCGGAGGGCAGAAAGGTTTCCGTCCGAGCTGCTCTTTTCATCCGGGCGGCGCGTGGTGGTCGAGGATCGCCGTGACCAGTGCACGTGCGCTGGCCGGCGGTCCGTCCGCGCTCATCGCCTGCGCGGTGCTGTTCGCGCCTTCCCAGATGATCGACAACTGGTCGGCGAGCACCTCAGGCTCCGCAACCCCCCAGTCGCGCCGCCAGTTCACCGAACCGCCGGCGCACCCAGACCTTCGCGCCGACCGCGCGCTGGTGGGCGGGCAATGCGTCGTCGGGAAACTCCGCGAGCGTCATCATGCAGGCGCAGCCGCGAAACACCTCGGGACGGATGTCCTCGGCGAGCGCGTCGAACATGGCGAGGATGCCCGCACGCGGGTCGGGACCGGCCGCGGCGACAGCGGCGTCGAAGCGGTCCTCCGATCGTTGCCGTGACCTGGCGGCGTAAGCCGCGACCAGCTCGTCCTTGGTCGCGATCTTGTCCACGCCCGTCGCACGAATGCCCTGCCAGCAGAAGAGACGACTCGCGACGTCGAGTCACCTCGGCCGGGTCGGTGCGGCAGCCGACATCGCCGACGCGGTCGCGTTCTTCACCACGCCGGACAGCAGGTGGGTCACCGGTCAGGTCCTGGAGGTCAACGGTGGCCTCTACCTCGGGCCGCGGGCGTCCCTGCACCACTGACTATTTCGGTGTCGCCCTGCGCGTGCGGGTAGTACAAAGCGAGATGATCCGCATGTACCCATTGGGGGATGACATGACAGTCCGTCTCGCTGACGTCTCCGACGCTCCTGCGGTGGCCGCCGTGCAGGTGCAGACCTGGCGGACCGCGTACCAGGGCCTGATGCCGGACGAGGTGCTCGCCGCCCAGTCGGTCGAAGCGCGCACGTCGATGTGGCAACGCCTCATCCCGAACGGCGGCGTCTGGGTGGCGCTCGTCGATGACGAGGTGGTCGGCTTCGCCGCCGCCGGCCCGTCCCGCGACCCCGACGCGCCGTTCGAGCTGTACGCGATCTACGTGCTGTCCGCCGCGGCGGGCAAAGGCCTGGGTTTCGAGCTGACGAAGGCCGCGCTGGGCGACGAGCCGGACGTGATCGTCTGGGTGCTGGACACGAACGTGCAGGCCCGCCGCTTCTACGAGCGCATCGGGTTCCGCGCCGATGGCGTCACGAAAACGGAGATGGAGCGCGGGGCAGAGCTGACCGAGGTCCGCTACCGCCGCACGCTCTAGCGTCGGACGGTGATCTCGTCGACGAGCACTCCGGTCTCGTTCACGTGGTCCGGGGCGGCCCGAGATCGGCGATCAGGCCGTGAACGAGAAGGCTTTCGGAGTTGTCGGCGCCGTGCTGAACTTCGTACTTCTGCTGGTCGCTTTGGCTATCGAGCAGCCGTGATCACCAGCACCGAGTAGACCTCACCGAGGTCGATCACCACGACCTCGACCACGCCGGCGCAACCCTCACCCGGCAGAACGACATCGGCCCTGAACCACAACCCACCCGAGATCCGCGACGAACGCGCATCTCTCAACCGAGCGTCATCCGGCCACTCCCGCCGCAGAAACTCCTCTGCCTCCACCATCGCCACGACGGCAGGCTTGTCCCCTTTGGGAACCTCGATCACGTCCCACGCAGCCCCGGGCTCGACGGTGTTCACGACAGCGGAATCACCATTCGCCCCAGCCAACGGCACCCCGAACACACTCACCATCTCGGGCCGCTTGACCACCGAGACCAGCACCAGACCGACGACAGCGAACACCAGCGCCACGCCCGTCATCGTCGCCCCGCTCATGTGCAGTCCGCCGTGGACGGTGCGCACCTGAGCGGCGAACCGAGCCTTGCCGCTCAGCTCGTTGCGCCCCCCTCTGCCGGCCACGTCGCCTCCCACCCGATGAACGGTGTGGTTACAGAAATACGCGGCAATTCTGAGAGAAGAGTTCAGCAAAGGCTGAGAATGTCCGCGGTCCTCTCAGCATGGAATAGCGGCCTCCACGCATCCCGATCGTCACCAGCCTTCACCAGGCGGGAATCCGCGCCCGGCGATCACCACGTTCTTTGCCTACCATCGTCCCTCCGCCGACCTGGGAGGTGCCGTGGTGTTTCGCCCAGTGTTCCGCCGCAACCTGGAGTCGCGCGAGGCCTCGATAGCCCGCCAGGTCTTCGGCGACGCCCTGGACATCAGTGCCCTACGCCTGGCCGAGGGCGGCCTGCTGGGCAGCTTCGGCGTGGCCCGCACCCTGCCGCGCCTGGTCACGTTCCCTCGCGGAGTCCTGACGGCGCCACAACACCAGGCGCGCTACGAGCGCTGGCTGGTGCACGAACTGACCCACGCCTACCAGTACCAACACGGCCGCAGCGTCCTCAGCATGCTCCCGACCGCGTTTGCCGGGTTCTTCGTGAAGGGGCTCTACGACTACGGCGGCGCCGAGGGGCTGCGCGGGAAGACGTTCGCCGACTTCAACACCGAGCAGCAGGCCAACATCATGGCCGACTACTACTACCTGAGCACCTACGAACCGCACCACGACCTGGCGGCCTACGAGCCGTACATTGAATTCGTGCGCTCGGGGGCGTGACGAAAAGATCAAGCTCTGACCGCGTTGCCGCTGGTCAGAGCTTGATTCACCCGGCGAAAGGTGGTGCCCCAGGCAGGATTCGAACCTGCGACACACGGTTTAGGAAGGCACGTCAGGCATCGGGCGCTCCGTGCCTGCTGACCTGCGGCTTCGGCTGCTGCCGTTGTGGCGCTTGGGCTCCGCGTTTCGCAATGGTTTCGCGGTTCGCGTCCTGCCACTTCTCGGCCATCAACCCGATCCCCAGCCTGCACGCGGCCGGTGCCGTCGAGTCAAGGTACGCCCTCCAGCCTTGACGCGTCGGTGCTGGCCGTTCGTCATGCTCGCGGGGACGGGTTGGCGGCGTGCTGTCTGCTTGTCGACAAGGAGCCTCGTCGACGTGTGCTCATGATCGGTGGCAAGGCGGCGGAGCCGGCGCGGCAGTCGAGCGCCCGGACCGGCAAGTCCGCGGTGACCCTGACGGCGCTCGTCGGGAGCTGCTGGCCGGCATGGCTCTACGGGTGAGCTCGTCGGTTGGGGCAAGGCCGGAGGACGGCGCGCAGCGCCGCCCGGCCGACCGGCGCAGCGAAGCGGATGCCGGGAGTGCCGGGATGGAAGGTGTTCGCCGTACGTGCGGAGCGTGCCGCCAGAGGCGGCCTTGATCCTGTAGAGCTGATTTCGGCAAGTCAGATTGGTGACGCTTCGCTTCCAAGTCGAGCACGCTTGACACAGAAACGGTGTTTTGATCCAAGGTGACAGTGGGCACGCACCTTATCATCATGCGATGAAGCTCACCGCTGTAAGAATCAAGAACTTCAGAAGTATTGCCGACACCGGTGTCGTTGAGTTGGGCGACATAAACGTGATTGTCGGTCGAAATAATAGCGGCAAATCTGCCTTCGTCCGTGCGCTTCACATGATTCAGCAGGGCGGCGTTTATGAAAACTCCCCCGTGCGATTGAATGAAACATCTGGATCCGTGCACTACACAATCAAGGGTGACCGGCTTACGGATGACGTCAACAAGTACTTCAATATTCAGTTCGGAAGTGATGCTAGTGGAATCCGTACACTCGGAATCGGGATGGAATTCTTCCGGTCTGGCGACAAGATGGTGGTCAACCGGAAGGCACTTGCTGTAAGTATGACAAATGGTGCCGAGAACGAACTTGGATTTGAAGAGATCCGCGCGTCAGAGCCGAGGAATTATATCTACCCTTATTTGTCAAATCGGAAAGTTGCAACTTACAGTGAGAGTGTAGATCTCCTAAGTACTCGACGGGTTTCTAGCGACCTTTCGAATCTCTACGCCAAAATTGATCGAATCTCTACTCCTCAGCACCACGCGTACGAGAAGTTCTCCGAATTGTGTGCCAAGGTGATTGGATTCCAAGTCGGCACTCAAGCTTCTGGGGAAGGTAAGGTTGCAGGCATTCCGATCGGTCGAGAAGATTATGTTGCACTCTCCTCAATGGGGGAAGGTGTGCCGAACCTCCTCGGCCTTATTGTCAACCTTTGTGTTGCGGAAGGAAACTTGTTCCTAATTGAAGAGCTTGAGAATGACATCCACCCGCAGGCGTTGAAAGCACTCCTTGAGGCTATTGTTGAGAGTTCTGACAGGAATCAGTTTGTAGTATCAACTCATTCTAACGTGGTTTTGCGTCATCTGGGTTCTGCTCCGAACTGCAAGGTTTTCTCGGTGTCGGTATCGGCTCCTCCTCGTGAGATTCCGGTTTCTACCCTGACTGAGGTTGGGCAGACGTCCTCGGCGAGAATAGGCGTGCTGCGCGAGCTAGGCTATGAACTGTATGACTTTGAGCTTTGGGACGGCTGGTTGATACTCGAAGAGTCAACCGCAGAAGCAATTATCAGGCGATTTCTAATTCCATGGTTTGCTCCAGGTCTGAATCGCGTTCGAACGCTCGCCGCTGGCGGCACTGCGAAAGCCGAACCTGCCTTCGAGGACTTCCGTAGACTCTTCCTCTATCTGCACCTTGAAGCGCAGTATCACGAACGGGCATGGGTCATGCTCGACGGAGATCCGAGCGGTCGTGAAGTGATCGATAAACTGCGTGAAAAGTATGGAACCACCTGGCCTCAGGAGCATTTCGATGTATTCAGTGAGCATGATTTCGAGCGGTACTATCCGTTGCGATTCTCTGAGGAGTCGGATCGAGTTCTCTCGCTGAATCACCGGGAGAAGCGTCCTGCAAAAAAGGCGCTCTTTGACATAGTGGTTGAGTGGTGTCTTCAAAATGAGGAACTCGCAAAAGCTGAGTTTGCGGAATCTGCTGCTGAAATTATCAACTTCCTTCAGGCGGTTGAGCGCAAGATTAGATGCTAGGTTGCCGGGTGTTAATCCATCTCTCTTAGTGGGATTGCCTGAAGCGTGTTGCTGAACAAACGTCCTATCTGAAATGGTGGCAACTCGAACACCGAGCCGCCTTGGCGATGACCTGAACCCACTCGTTCGTGAAGAATTCGAGGATCCATGGTGCCTTTGGCAGGATAAACGTGATGTTCAGGTTGTTGCATGGTGACCGCCGGGCAGTCATCGGCTAGGTTGGCAAGGGTGGACCTCGTTGAGCGGGCGATGCTACTCGCGGAGCAGGAACTTGCTGCTGAACTGCCGACTCGTTGGCTTCATGTTCAAGGGGTGGCAGACAGGGCCAAGTTGGCCGCATCTACGTTTTCTGTAGAGGACGGAAATCTCCTTGTGGCGGCCTCCATCCTTCATGACGTCGGATATGCTCCAAGGCTTGCGAAGTGTCGGTTCCATCCGCTCGATGGTGCCGCCTATTTGGAAGACCTCAAATTTCCTGAGCGGCTGTGCGCGCTTGTGGCCCATCACTCGTGCGCGTACCGAGAGGCTGAGCTTCGAGGGGTGTCGGCCGAACTCGCACGCTGGACGGACGAGAGCACGCCTCTGCGTGATGCCCTCTGGTGGGCCGACATGACGACCACGCCTGAAGGTGAACCCACGAGCGTGCACGACCGGATCGAGGAGATCCAGAAGCGCTACGGCCCGGAAGACCTGGTCACCTTCTTCATCCGGCAGGCCAAGCCTGAATTGGTCGGCGCGGTCGAACGCACCGAGAAATGGCTACGCGTGGCGGGAGTCGACTACACCGCGAAGTAGGGCGTCGTGCGCTCCTGGAACCCGTGCTCGATCCGAAGTCGGATGGACGGGTGGATGTTGAGCGCGTCGAGGTCTCCGCGGCTTACCCAATGAACTTCGCTGGACTCGTTGCTCGTGCGCAGCTCGCCGCCGATCAGCCGCGCTCGGAAGCAGATGGAGAACTGCTGCCGTACCTCGCCGTCCGTGTACGCGATGACGTGTGTGGGGTCGGAGTAGACGCCGATGATGTCGACGGGCTCGACGTCGATCCCGGTCTCTTCCTTGACCTCGCGGATGACGGTGTGGCCTATGGTCTCGCCGACGTCCTGTGCTCCGCCGGGGATTGAGTATAGGTCGTTGTCGGTGCGTCGGATCATCAACAGCCGGCCGT
The DNA here is from genome assembly GCF_011067745.1 of Lentzea alba. Taxonomy (GTDB): domain Bacteria; phylum Actinomycetota; class Actinomycetes; order Mycobacteriales; family Pseudonocardiaceae; genus Lentzea; species Lentzea alba. The sequence goes on along the minus strand of NZ_JAAMPJ010000002.1, from coordinate 317,398 downwards.
GCTCGTCCTGCACGAACGCGGTCACCGCCACCACGATGTTGGTCGCTTTGGGGGCGTTGGGATCGTTGTAGTGATCGGTGCGAGCCATACCTACTTGCCTACCACTTCGGTGGCTTTGCGCCGTCCCACACGCCCTGGAAGCTCTCGGCGTACGTCTCGAACAGGTCGCCGCCGGACAGTCGGCGCAGGTGCAGGACCGGGGCGTGAGCTGCCATGAAGCCGTGGACGTGCGTGTTCACGAGCATCTCGTCGTCAAAGCGGTAGATCGAGTTGTAGAGAGTCGTCCCATGTACGCGGATCTCTACGCCGGACACCTCTGCCAACGGCTTGTAGACCGCAAGAGCATTCCGGATCTTCGCGCCGAGCGTGCTCTTCCCGATTCCCTCTTCCTCGCTGCGTCGAGCTACCTCGCGGCTTGCCGGGTCTCCGAGCAACAGGCGGATCTTGACGCCGTCCTCTGCCTTCTGGCGAAGCGTCCTGATCAGCGCGGGGTTGTCCACGAGGAACATGCCGGCGTAAACCAGGATCGAGATACTGATCTTCGACTGCTCGATCAGGTGTCCCCAGATGTCCTGCGGTACGGCGTGGCGGTGTGCGTAGACCTGCACGACCTCGGACTCGTTGATCTCTTTCTTCTTCTCCGGCGCGACGGCGTCCGGCCAGAGGTATGTCTCCGTCTCGCGGACCATGGCGGCGATGGCGTGCCGGTGGCGCGGGTACGGCGTGCGGTCCTGGGTGATCCACCGTTCGACCGTCTTCGGGTCGACGCCGGTGGCCTTGGCCACCTCATCGAAGCCCAAAGTGTTGCGCAGCAACGCATCCCGCAAGCGTTGGTTCGGCATGACCGCACCCTCCGTACAACTAGGGACGTCTTCAAGCTAACAGAGACGTCTGTAGTTGTCCTGTTGTGTGGTGTTGACGTCCTGCGGATTCGTCGAAAGTCGTAGGTGTCGAGATGTCGGGGAACGGCCCCGACCGGCACAAACGACAGGAGAACGACGATGGCGATCACAGGTGGGAGCAGGTTCCCGGCGGGTCATGACTTCGTGTTCCCGCGGGGTGCGCTCGTGATGGGCGTCGAGCCGGTGCTCAAGTTCCAGTCAGCGGAGGACCGCGCCAAGGGCCTGCCCGTCGAGCAGGAGGTCGACAAGGAGAACGGACTCCTTGTGTGGTCTGTCCTGGTGATCGACCAGGCGGCCGAGCGCAAGACGGACGCGGCGGTCACGGTCAAGATCTCGGCGCCTCACCGGCCGGTGCCGCCCGAGGCGATCCCCGGTACGGACATCCGCCCGGCCGTGTTCGAGGGGCTTACGGTCACGCCGTGGATCGACGACAAGGGCTGCCGTGGCGGCCATGTCGGTGAGCGTCACCGCTGCCGGGCCAAGCTCGGGTACAGCCTGCGCGCCACCGGCATGAAGGCGGCCGCCGCGGCCAAGCCTGCATCTAAGGCAGCGTGATCCGTGGCCGACTTGATGCGCCTGCACCTGACGGCGAACCTGCCGATTCGGGTGGAACCGCTCGTCTTCGCTGGACGGGTTGAGTTCCGGCTGGGCAACGCCTTCCCGGCGGTGCTGGTCGTTGACGCTGAAGCACTTCCCCGGCTCGCCGAAGCGGTCGCGGAAGGTCAGGCCGCTCTCGACGCTGCGCGAGGTGGTCAGTGATGGGGTTCAACGCCACCTGCACGCCCGGCTTCGACGCCGCTGCGGCCATGGTCCACGTGACGCCAGAGGTCCCCGCCCTGGCGATCTTCTTCGACCCGGTCAACATCGCGGTCCAGCTTCCGCCCTTCCCAGGTGGCGCGGACGTGCTGATGCGGTTCTGCCGGGAGCTGTCGCGCGAGGCGGCGAAGCTGGCCGACTACCTCGGCAACCAGGAAGGGCGTCACGCGCTCGCGGAGGGAGACCCCGATGTCCGCGGTTGAGGTCATGACCTGGAGTCGGGCGGAACAGGTCAAGACGCTGAGCGAGGCGCATGACGTGCTGAGCAAGCTCCTGCCCAATCCCAAGTCCAAGCCTGAGGTGCTGAAGGACTACTACCTGCGCTCGGCTGCCATCTATGCGCGCGTCGCGGAGACCGATCGCAGTCACCACCACGAGGCCATCTACTGGGCCAACCGTGAGCGTGAGAAGGGCGAGGCGATCAAGCTCCGCAAGAGCTAGTTAAGTCCTGTTTGGACAGAGCGTGTGACCGTGCTGGGTCATGCGGCGATGCCGCACGTCTTGTTGCGGCGCAAAGAGAACCTGAGACGCAGGAGCGGAAACCGGCTACCAACCTTGCCGCTCCTGCATTGCTCACCCAACGTGGGAGTGAACAAAGATGAGCGTAGAGCCTGAGCGCATCCGTGCGCTAGACAGGGCCACAAAGCAAAGGCTGTGGGATCGAATGATCTCCAGCATGCAGACCGTTTCCAGCTACGTCGTTTTGCTTGATGACGGCGGCCTGGAAACGTTGGAACTCACCGCTGCACAGGCCGAGGGCTTCGAGTGCCTGACGTGTAAGGCGCAGTGCTCGAACAGCGCGGGGTCCTTCGTGCCCGTTGGTCGGATCCCGAGCGTGGGTTCCGTCTTTCAGTGCATCGCGTGCTCGGTGGGTGCGCGATGAAGGGCAACCGGTGGGTTGATCCCGCGCCGTTCGAGGGCGCGCGTCCGCAGGTCCCTTGGTGGGTATGGCTTCCCGGCTGGGTCAAGCTCGTGCTCGCACCATTCGCACTGCTGTGGCTGGCGCTTCGTCTGGCCGCGAAGTTCGTCATGCTGACCGTTCGATACCCGATCGCCGTCACGGCCGGCCTCGGTGGGGACGTCGCCTATCGGCAGTTCGGGCTCTCCCCGCTGGTGCTGGCGCTGCTGTCACTCGTGTGCGCCCTGACCGTCTGGTACGGCCTCGATCGGGACTCGTTCTTGCGGCACGGCTGGTATCGCGTGCTCACAGAGTGGCGGCGGCTCAGCGTGTACGTGCCGCAGTGGCGCACCGTGATGCGCCTCGCTGAGATGACCAAAGAAGTCCGCGGGAAGGAGTACCTCCCGAAGCTGCGCCGCGTCCGATCTGAGGGTTGGCGGGACAAAGTCCGGGTGGGATGATTCCTGCGCAGTCGCCGGAGCAGTGGGAAGCACGTCGAGACAACCTGGCGCACTCGTTCAACGCTCGGTCGTGCCGAGTGCGGGTGCTGAAGCCTCGATTGCTTGAGCTCGACTTCATCCACGCTGACCCGCTGGCCCGACCGGTTGCTGTGCCGCAACTCGCCGATGCCGGAGAGGTCGATCTCAAACGCGTGGTCGTCGGCCAGACCGAGACCGGTAAGTCCTGGCGGCTCAAGCTGCTCGGCTCTCAGGTCCTCGTTGTCGGCGTTCCCGGCGCGGGCAAAGGCTCGGTGCTGTGGTCGATCGTGTGGCAGCTCGCCCCGGCCATCAAAGCAGGAATGGTCCGCCTCGTCGGCATCGATCCCAAGGGCGGCATGGAGTTAGGGCAGTGTCCGGACGCGTTCGAGAAGGTCGTCTACGACAATGGCCCTGAAGCTGTTGCCCTGCTTGAAGAAATCGCGGCAGAGGTCAAAGAGCGCGCCACTCGCTACCGGGGCATTCGGCGCCTCTGGGCGCGCAATACGGGTGAGCCGTTCACGGTCCTGATCGTTGATGAGCTGGCGGACCTGATCGCTTACCAGTCGGACCGGAACCTGCGTGAGCGTGCGACGCGGGCTATCCAGACGATCACCTCGCAGGGGCGCGCACCTGGCTATGCCGTTGTGGGTCTGGTCCAGGACCCGCGCAAGGAGATCGTGAGCTTCCGGCACCTGTTCACCACCCGCGTGGCACTGCGTCTCGATGAGCCGGTGCAGGTGGACATGGTCCTGGGTGACGGCGTCCGGCAACGCGGTGCGGCTGCCCACGAGATCAGCGAGAACACGCCCGGTGTCGCGTGGGGCAAGGAGGACGGGCAGCGCGAACCGGAGCGTGCGCGGGCTTTCAACGTCACGGATGCGGACCTGGTCGAGCTGGGCGTCTACCTCGCTCCGGCCACGGTCCACGAGTTCCCCGAGCTGACTGAGGGGCGTGAGGCGGCGTGACTGAGTACCTCACTCGTTCGGAGCGGATGAAGCAGCCGGCCGCGCTCGACGTGGCTCGGGCTGTCGCTGAAGAACACGGCGTGTGTGTTCGGCCGTTGGCCAAGGAGCGGATCGACCTCGACACCGGACGCGTGGACATCGTGCCTGTACCGTGCGGCTCGACGGTCGCGAGTGTGTGTCCTACCTGTGCTGAGAAGAACCGGCGTCTGCGGATGGCGCAGTGCCGTGAGGGTTGGCACCTGGCAGAGGAACCAGACTTCACGCCGGACGCTCCGAGCGACGAACAGCGGGAGTTGGCTGCTTACCGGGCCGACCTGGTCAAGGCCTTCCGCCTGGCCCTCGATGAGGGTGACGAAGTTGGAGCGGAGGAGGTTCGGGAAGAGGTCGCGGAGGTCGACGCCGAACTTCGGCAACTGGGAGTCCGCGGTTCGCTCCCGCCTCTGGAGATCCCGTTCAAGGCTGCTCGGAAGCGGTCGACCAGGCGGCGGCAGGACGCGCCCAACCTGCCTCGACGGCCGGTCAGCAGGCGCACTGTGGGCAAGGTCTTCGGCGGCAAGTACCAGCCCTCGACGTTCCTCACACTGACCCTCGACACCTACGGCAAGGTCCGTAGCGATGGCACACCAGTTGATCCGACGTCGTACGACTATCGCCGTGCTGCAAGGGATGCGGTGCATTTTGCCGCGCTGCTCGACCGGTTCGTCCAGAACCTTCGGCGCTGTGTTGGCTGGGAAGTTCAGTACTTCTCGACGGTCGAGCCACAGCGTCGGCTTGCTCCGCACTGGCACGCGGCGGTTCGCGGATCGATCTCGCGAGCGGAGTTGCGGGCGGTCGCTGAGGCCACGTATCACCAGGTCTGGTGGCCTGAACATGACGAGATCAAGTACAGCAGCGACAACCTGCCAGTGTGGGATGTCCGGGCCAAGGGCTTCGTTGATCCGCAGACGCGGAGGGCCTTGCCTAGCTGGGAAGACGCCGTCAGCGAAGTTGAGCGTCCGGCTCATGTGGCGCGGTTCGGGGTGCAAGTGCACTCCAAGGGCATCCTCGGCGGCACTGAAGAGGCCGGCCGTCACATCGGCTACCTGACGAAGTACCTCACCAAGAGCATCAACGAGTGTTTTGAGCCGCAGACCGCGCGCCAGGGGGACCACGCCGAACGGTTGTGCGCGGAGCTGGCTGTGACGCCCTGCTCGCCGCAGTGCGCGGTGTGGTTGCTGTACGGCGTCCAGCCTCGTGGGGCTCGACTGTCCACGGTGCCTGGGAAGTGCAAAGGCAAGGCACACAAGCGAACCACGCTCGGCGTTGCTGGTCGGCGGGTGCTGGTGTCGCGCAAGTGGTCTGGGAAGTCGCTCGCTGACCACAAGCACGACCGCAAGGCATTCGTTCGGCAACTGCTCGCGGACGTCGGGATCAAGCCTGAGGACCAGGCGCAGCGCGTCGTCTGGAACAACCTCCAGCCCGGTGATCCGAACGTGCCGCCACGGGCGCACCTGCTTCTGAGTGCCGTCGCTGAGCGGCACAGGTGGAAGGCCGAATACACGGCCGCGCTGCTCGCATCTGCCGGACCTTCAGAAAGTTCGGCAACTCATCTAGCTGCGTAAACGGGGGGAACCATGAACGGTAAGGCACGTGAGATCGCTGAACTGATGTCTGTTCCGGAGATGCTGGAAGCGCTTGGCGGGGACGTCTCCAGGGACACGTTCTACAAGTGGCGGCAAACGGGGAAGGGGCCTCGTTGCTTCCCGCTCCCGAACGGGGAGCTGCGGTGTCGGCGCACGGACTTCCTGGACTGGATGGATGACCTCTACGGGCGGGCCGCATGAGCGAGACGACGCTGAAGGTCACCTTCTGGGAGATCGCCGACTGGACGAAGAAGAAGACGGCCAAGGGCAAGAAGCGGCCGAAGCCGTGGGGCGTCCGGTGGGTGACGGAGAAGAAGAGCCACTCGGAATGGTTCGCGAACAAGGCGCAGGCGATCAACCGGCGTTCCGACCTGATGAAGGCGGCGCGGCTCGGTGAAGAGTTCGATGTGGAGACTGGGCTTCCGCTGTCGGAGCTGAAGCGGAAGAACTCCTTCTCGTTCTTGGAGTTTGCTCAGTCCTATGTGGATATGAAGTGGCCCGACTCGGCTGCGAAGACGCGGAGCAGCACGGTGGATGCGCTGGCGACTGCGTGCGCTGCGTTCGTGAAGAGCGGGCCTAGCCGGCCGGAGTTGACGGAGCTGCGCGGAGTGCTCACTCGTCACCTATTGCCGCCGACGACTCGTGACGATCAGCTCGACCGCGAACAGCAGGAGGTCGCGGACTGGCTGGCTCGGTACTCCCGGCCTCTGTATGACATGACCGACGCTGTGGCCGTTCGGGAGGTTCTGGACGCGCTGGCCACGAAACTCGATGGCAAGTCCGCGGCTGCAACCGTGTACTCGCGGAAGCGGGCTGTGCTGTTTAACCTGCTGGCGTTAGCGGTCGAGCGGGAGTTGATCCCGGACAACCCGTTGAACCGGATCAAGCGCAAGGTCGCGAAGCTCGTGGAGCAGGTGGACCCGCGCGTGGTGGCCAATCCTCGGCAGATTGAGGAGCTACTGACGGCGGTGTCGTACGTCGGGCGGCGGAACGCTGATCGGGGCGCGCACCTCGAAGCGTTCTTTGCCACCTGCTACTACGCGGCGGCGCGGCCGGCTGAAGGGCTCGGGCTCAAGCTGGACGACTGCACGCTTCCCGATGAGGGCTGGGGCCTGCTCATGCTCGGTGAGTCCAGGCCATCGGCGGGGAAGCGGTGGACTGACTCGGGAGAGGTGCACGACCAGCGCGGGCTGAAGCACCGTGGCGCGAAAGACGTGCGGCCCGTGCCGATTCCGCCTGTCCACGTGCGGCGGCTTCGAGAACACATCGACCGATTCGGTGTCGGCTCGGATGGCCGACTGTTCTGGTCGCCAAACGATGGCGTGGTGTCGTCCTCGACCTACTACCGAGTCTGGCGCGACGCCCGCGAGTATGCGCTCGCACCTGCTCAGGTGACTTCGCCGCTCGCTGGGCGGCCGTACGACCTGAGGCACGCGGCCGTGTCGCTTTGGCTCAACGGAGGCGTCCCGGCTACCGAGGTCGCGGAGCGGGCTGGGCACTCTGTAGAGGTTCTGCTCAAGGTCTACGCGAAGTGCGTCGACGGGCAGCGGGACCAGATCAACGAGCTGATCGAGGGGTTGTTCTTCGGGCGCGATCTGAGAGAGCGCTGTTAGTTGATCAAAGCCCGCCGACTCGCGGACATATGGAGCAGAGCTCGCGGCGACTTAGGTCCTAGAATCGAGCAATGCTGGAGGCCGTGGTGCAGTCTTACCGGAAAGTAATGGCGTGGAGAGTTGTCGGCTCCTACGTGATTATCGTGCTTGCCACGGCGGTAGGGGCACGGTTTATCGAAGTAGGTCTTTTTGCAAGCCTTGCCCCCAGTGCTCGCGATGCACTTAGTGTCATGTGGCAAGTGCACGGGGCTATCATCTCTGTCGGTTTTACGGGTTTGGCGATCACGTTTCAGCTTCTCGCGGATCCGCAAGTTTCTCCTGGCCCTGCTCGTCGTTCGGTGATGCGTCGGATAAGGTTCAATCAACTTCTGGTTGTTGGCATTGCATCAGATATCGCGACAGGCATGGCGGCGATCTGGTTTCATAGTCACGCAAATGTCTTCCTTATGTTCATGCTCGCTTTCGTGCCAAGCATCCTAGCGATCGGGGTAACCTACGCGTATTCAGCTCATCTCTTTGGTCGTCCTCACGAGGTTGAGGATCTGACGCTCGACGATCTAATTGCTACCATCCGTGATACGGCCCGTCAGCTCGCCTGCTACAATGAAAAAGCCAGTAAACTCGATGAGGTTGTACGCAAGCTTCCGAGTATTGCTCTTGGGCGGAATGCCGACCCGTCCTCGGTGCCGACCCTAGTCGTGAGAGTTCCTGAACCTGTACCACCTGGGCTTATTCAGGGATTTGATACGAAAAAGCTTGAACAAATCTCAAGCCTCTTGGTCAGTGCGGGGGCTATGAAAGATATTCAATCTGGCGAGAGCAAGAGTCCTGTCGCGTATCTAAGGGCTCATCTAGGACGCAAGCCTCTTTCTGGCCACGGAGTCATCGATGTGTTCAATATCGATCACTTGCCTGATCGCGTGCGCGATCAGTTGGAGAAGCTGGCGGCCAGCGCTCTTGTTGTGGTTGATAAGGCCGATGATCCGGCACTTCTTCTCCTGAGGGCGCTTGAAGACCTTCAGGAAGTCCTAATAGTGGCCATGCAGGCTGCGAGGTATCCAAGCGTTAAGCGCGGATTTGAACACTATCGAAAGATAGTAGTGAGCGTACGCAGCGTCATGGAGGGAGCATCTGGGAGGCTGGCTGTCGATTCGTACGAGACGAATTGGCGATGGCTGGATTCCCATATTTGGGAGATAAACGATATCGCGGCAAGGGCTGGCGAGAGAGTTGCTATTGCAGCTACAGGTGCGGTCTATGGTCGTTGTGTCGATGCGTTGTCAAGTACAGACATTGGCTTCTTTGCCGCGCAAGCCCAAAACTACTCGCAGCTTTGGTCGACGCTGCTACTGAAAGCGGATGAGAATGAGAATGCGCTGGAGCATCTCCTGGTGTCGCTTAGGGACCTGACTGAATACACGGTACCCTACAGGGTCAAACATGAGGAGAAAATTGACAGCTTTGCGGCAGCCGCGCTTGGAGTTTGGATATCGATCCTGAGTGAGGCGTACGAAAAGAATAAAGATCAATGGGCTACTCGTGCGCTTACCTACCACTCGGGGTTGTATAGGTTCACGGCGAAGACTTCGCAGATGAAGTCTGAGGTGCAGCAGTCTGCGATCTTGCTAATCGCGTGGCTTCTGTATCGTCGTGATACCTTTGGTGTCGATACGGGCGGCGCAATTAGCCAGGTCCTTTCTAGTATCAAGCTCGACTTCAGTGATATGAATAGTGCGTTGAGGGCTGCGGTTGGGGCAAGGCGTAGCGAAAACTATGATCTCATCAGGCGATGGGAAATGACTTCAGCTATGCCTATGTATGAGGCGCGTTTGGTTCGGGCTAGTGAGTTTGTTTTCAAGGCAGGAATTCTCGTGCTGACCAAGCTTCCTCCGTTGGCCCCCGGAAGTGTTCCGAGAGAGTTTTACGACTACTCGCTTGCGGCCGGGCAGTATATCGAGCCTTTGAAGTCTGAGATCGACCCGTCGTGGGGAATTAAAGAAGAGTATCTTGATACGGTCGCAAGTGCTCTAAAGCTAGTGATTGAGCGATATCGGGGAGAGTCGCAGCAGAGGCTGAAGGCTGCGAAACTGGAGGAAGAGCGAGTTTCCAAATTCTTGGAGGCGCTTGCGGATGAGGTCCGTCAGTCAAGCAGGCTGCTGGAGCTTGTTGAGCCCAGTGAAGATCAGCAAGTGGACTCTGAGAATTCGCGAGTTTTTGGGCAACGGCTCAGCGTCCCGAAACTCTACTTTGTAGAAACTGAGGTCCATGGAGACCCTGATCATCTTGGCGCCAACGTTGGACGCATGATTCGAGTTAGCGAAGAGCGCTTGGCGCTAATTCAGTTGTTCTCTTGGGGTAAGTCGACGTCTCTAAGCTTTGTGAATTCCGCGCGGAAGATTTCGAGGTGGGCTGAGCTAGCCTCGGCTCCCGTTGTCCTTCTATTCGGTTCGTACGACGTCGCCTCCCTTCTAAACTTCAACTATGACACCTCGACGATCAAGGTTGATGGCGTAACTATTGAGGCGCTTCAAGTTTACGTTCTCAATGATGTTGAAGAGCATATTGCACTGCTTGATCGAGCAAAGCTTCCTCGCCTGGTGCGTCGACCTGAGCAAGGCGGTTCCTTGAAGGAGATCGAGGGGACCCAAGTATCCGTATCAGTTGTTGATAAGGGGGATACGGATTCTGATGGTGTCCCAAGTGTAGAGGTCGAGTTCGGTAGCCTCGTGCAACCTGTGCATCCTGAGATTACAGAGGTCGAGTTCATTCGTATTACAGACCTGCCGACTGAACATTTCCGTGTTGATGATTTTGCGGAAGACGTCCCGCGGTCGTAGTCCGTTGTGGGTGTCGGAGCGCTTGGGAGAACGGCGCGGTTGGTCCGCTGCGAGCGGGCGATCTGTGACAACCGGTGGTTAAGCCGAAGTTGATTGAGGTGGACTTTTCGGTGGTTCACGTGCTGAGTTGCCGGAGCGGCAGGCTTTAAGGGCCTGAGGCGAGTTGGCTAACGGCACACTCCCGGACGGAGCCTGCTCATGCTGGCCTCGCCGCTCGCTTGGTGACCGGACGACCTGGAGGCACGCGGCTCTGTCTCTAGCTCACGCGGCGGCGTGCCGGCCACCGAGGTCGCGGAGTGGACAGGCACTCGGGGAAGTGCCGCTCAAGATCCACGCAAGTGCACCGATGGGCAGCGGGCCAGATCAAGGAGAGTTCGAGAGGCTGTGCCTGGGCTCGATCTGTTTCGCGATGGTTTCGCAGACGGCGGCAAACAGGGGCAGATTCCCGCTGACGGTGACTGACCAAAAAGATCAAGCCCTGACCGCGTTGCCGCTGGTCAGAGCTTGATTTCACCCGGCGAAAGGTGGTGCCCCAGGCAGGATTCGAACCTGCGACACACGGTTTAGGAAACCGATGCTCTATCCCCTGAGCTACTAGGGCTGGCGACAGCAGTCTACCGGGACGCCGCCACCGAGTTGACCAGCGCCCCCGCCTACCGCCGACCCGAGACCGCTCACGCTCGGTGAGGGAACGGCCGAGACCCGTGCGGCCGTTGGAGGGAAGTGAGGCACGCCACCTTCTGTTGGGTAGAAACGTCAGGTACGCAAGGCGTGTGAGCAGACCCTGGCCCGACTTCCGTCCTGGACCGCTTGGCGCCCTCAAGGCTTGGTGGCGGCGGCGCGTGCCCAGGCGTGCTGAGGACATCACCTTCGTGCCGCCGGTGAGCAGTCATCAGCACGAGTTCGAGACGCCGTTGCCCAGCGCTGTGTACGGGCTGGACTTTCAGATCAAGCTGATCGTCAACTGGCGGCTTGATCTGGCGACCGGGTTGAGGCACAACTCGCCGAAGAACGCTGCCATCCATCACATCTTGCAGCGGGCCAAGGAGATCAGCGGCAAGGCGATGTTGGTGCACCACGCGGCCCTGCAGGTGCAGTTGGGGGATGAGCTCGCCACTGAGCGGCAGGTGCCCGGGACGCACGTGTGGGCGAGGGCCGAGCAGGTGAAGATCAGTGTCAACGAGGACGACCTCGAGATGGCGCGGAAGCACATCGAGCTGCTCCGGAACTCCACGTTCAAGTTGGCTGAGCGGGATGTTGAACGGGCGGAGATCCGGTACCTGCGGGACGAGGTGTTGACGGACGTCGGCACCGCCACGATTTGGTGGTTGCAGCGCAACGGGTACCGGGTTGAGGAGGCGGTGAAGTTGTCCGGGCACCTCGCTGAGCTGGTCAAGATCGCTCAGCTTGAGCCGACGACGCACTGGGCCGAGTCGCTGGTCAGCAGTGTCGAGCGGGCGTTGCCCGAGTTGGAGGACCGGCATCGGAAGGACCTCAGGCAGCATCTGGCCAAGGCGTTGAGCGTTTATGGCGGGTCGCGGGTGGCTGCCGAGTTCGCGGATCAGATCGGGTTGCCAGCGGGCGAACAGCACACCAACGGGCACGTCTAGGGTGGTTCGGGTGTTGACCGAACTTCGCAGTGCCGCGGTGGTTGCCGGGTTGCGGGCGCTCGCCCGGCTCACGCCCTATGCCGAGGCGGAGCTCCTCGGGCTCCGTAAGATCATCAAGCCTGGGGACGTCTGCGTTGACGTCGGGGCGGCTTTGGGGTTGTACACGGTCACGTTGTCCAGACTCGTTGGTCCACAAGGGACTGTGCACAGCGTGGAGCCGTTGGTGTTCGCGCATCCTGCGTTGTCGTACGTCCTGAGGCCGCGAGAAGGGCGCAACATCAAGAGGCACTCGGTTGCCCTTGGGGCCGAGCGGCATGGGCGCGAGGTCATGAGCGTGCCGGTGCGGCACGGGAGTCCCGTCACCGGGCGGTCGTTCTTGACGGTGGGGGCCAAGGGGCTGGGGTCCAACGAGGAGTTCGACCAGCACCTCGACGTGTTGGTCAAGACGGACACGCTCGATCACTTCGTCGAGGAGAACGGGATCGGGCGGCTCGACTTCGTCAAGGCGGACGTCGAGGGGGCCGAGCTGCGGGTGCTCGAGGGGGCGAAGGAGACCATCGAGCGGTTCAAGCCGGCGTTCCTGCTGGAGATCGAGGAACGGCACGTCGAACGGTTCGGGTACCAGGCGAAGGACGTCGCGGACTTCCTCACCGAGCGCGGGTACCGGATGAGCACCTGGCACGGCAGTGAGTGGGTGCCGACCGGCAACATCGGTGACGAGGCGCGGAACTACTTGTTCAGGGCCTAGCAGGACCACGTCGGCGGTGAACAGGTTCTGGGAGCATCCGCACTTCCGCGAGCTCGCCGCGCTGGACCTGCCGGCCGGCGACTTCGCCGTCACGGGCAGCGGTGTGTTGTTCGCCCATGGATTGATCGCCGATCCCCGCGATCTCGACGTGCTGACTCGCGGGCTCGCCTGGGAGCGGGTCACGCAACTCGCGGCGCCGCAGCCGATGCCGTTCACCGCCGGCGAGGCCGTGGTGAGCGGGTGCCTGGAGTTCGTCGACCGGTGGTTTTCCGACATGTGGGTTGTTGATGAGCTCATCGACGACGCCGATGTGTTGCACGGCTTCAGGTTCGTGCGGCTGGACGTCATCCGGGCGACGAAGGTGATGCTGGGGCGGCCGCGGGACCTGGAGCATCTGGCGCTCATGGACGAGAAAGTCCGGGAAAAGTAGAGGACGCCGACCCCTGGGGGTGGATCGGCGTCCTCATCTCGAAGGCCTACAAGCTGTAGACCTCAAGCTCGTACAGGGAGTATCCGTAACGAGTGGCCCGTTGGGTACCCGTCAGTCGGAGGTATCTCGCGTCCTGTGGCGTGAACGCTACGACATCGTCGCCGCCATCGCCAGCACTTGTGGAGAAAACGTTCCGCCAGTTCGTGCCGTCATTGGAAACTTCGATGCGGTAGCCGCTGCCGAACGCCGATTCCCAGTGCAACACTGCGCGACCGATTCGTTGCACAGAGCCAAGGTCGACCTGGATCCATTGGTTGTCGCTCCAGTCGCTCGCCCAGCGCGACGTGGGGTTTCCGTCCAGCACGTTCGACGGCGGGAGGTTGTTGGCACCCGTCTCGTGCGACGACGCGGAAGCGGTTTTGCGTGCTGCCAGGTTGGTGATGTTCTGGCTGCGGCGGGACGGGAACTGCACGACCTGCTGGTAGGTCGGGCGGTTCTGCCAGTGGATCTTGTCCTGGGTGATGCCGCCCATGGCGCGGTGGATGATCGTGTCCGCGCACCACTGGTCGCCCGCGGCGCAGTCGGCGTCACCCGGGTAGACCTGGTTGGCCGGCTTGGCGACGGCCGCGGTCAGGGAGTCCACCAGGGCGGTGCGGCAGCCGGACAAGGTGCCGCCGCCGCAGTAGGTCTGCGGGAAGGCGCCCTGGACCGGGTCGCCGAGGACCTTGCGCAGGTCCTTGTCCACGTAGCCCCACCAGCCGTACTGGAACGAGGAACCCTTGTGCGGTGCGGCGCCGTGGGTGTCGGACGGGGACTCGTCGATCTGCTGGGCGGCCGCGATGGCGTCGTACAAACCATCACCCAGCGATGTTTTGAACTGCGCCTGCACCAGCAGGGGCCACCAGGCATCGAGAACTCGAATGGCCTCGGCGTGGGCGTAGGTCTTGCTGCCCTTCGCGGTCTCCTTGCGCAACGAACCGGAGCGCTGCCAGTCCTTCAGCTTCTGCACGACGGGAGCGAGCGCCGGGGTCACGGGTGACGACTCGACGACGCGCAGCAACTCGGGCAGCACCTGCTCGGCGCGCAGGTCGGCCACCGCGGCCTCGCCCATGGCGCGAGTCAACGACGCACGCGTGACCTTCTGGCCCGAGTTGATCAGCGCGCGGACCCGGCCGTCCAGCAGGTCGCCACGGTGCACGGCGCTGTGGCCGAAGCCACCGAAGGTGAAGTCCTTGGCCTGCTTGTTGTTCCAGGAGATGTAGTAGTCCTGGTTGATCGAGTTCGGGTGGCCGGCGAACGGCATGTAGGAGGCGACGTTCTCGTTGCCGTCCCAGTTGACCCACTCGTACTCGGCGCGGCCCCACGTCGGCAGGTTCGGGTCCACAGTGGAGCGACGCACCGGGTTCAGGCCCGAGTTGAAGTACGCCGCGTCACGGGAGTCCACGTAGAACCAGTTGAACGCGTAACCGATGTTGTTGGCCGCGCGCTGGAAGTCGGTGGCGGAACGGATCGCGGAAGGATCGTTCAGCTCCTGGAACCCGATGATCGAGTCGACCTCGTGCATGTAGGTCGAACGCAACGTCGTGTACGCCACGATCTTGCCGCCTACGGTCGCACGCGAAGTCACCAGGCCGTACTTCGTCCGCCACATCACCAACGTGTAGGAACCGGCGGCCGTGCCGTCGGCGACCGTGGGCTTCCAGGCGTTCTTGCGCTCCAGGCGTTCCATCGGCGTGCAAACGCCGTGGAACAGGTAGCTCGACGAAGCCTTCGTGGGAGCGGAGCCGTCCGGGTTGCACAGCTCGACGGCGTAGGTGTCGACGATGTCCTGCCCGGAAGAAGTGGCGCTCCACGAGTAGTCGACACCGCGGCCGAGCTGCACGTACATCGAGACGCCCGCGAACGCGACACCGCGCGAACGCACCCCGGGACCGTTGAGCTCCTGCAGCATCAACAACTGCGGCGCGAAGTAGCCGGTCTGCGGGCCCCACACGGCGATCGGGTTGCCGGTGTCGGTGAAGGCGCCGGACACGGCCAGCGCGTTGGACATGCCGTGCTTCTTGTTCAGCAGGTCGGCGGGCAGAACGCCGTCCTCGAAAATTCCGCGAGCCTTCGCCACGTCAGCGGTAGCCGGCGCCGAAGCCGTGGTACCCGTGCCGCCCACCTCGTCGTAGACCATCCGCTCCGGCGTGATGCTGCCGGAGTCGGGCAGCGCCACGCCCTGGGGAGAAACGGGAGAGGCCGCGTACGGGAACGACTGTCCGTTGTGGAGGGTGAGCACGGCCTCGGGGTCGTTCTGCGCCCGGAACGCCTTCCACACCTGCTCACCGACGGTGGCACCGTACTTGTTCTGCGCGGCCAGCTTCACCAGCGCGGACTGCACCTCACCGCCGCCGCCGGCGCCGAACAGGCCGCCGACGACCGAGGCGATCGCCACCATGTCGGTCGACTTGAACGGCTGGATGTCGTTCCAGTTCGTGACAGAGTCGGCGTGCCCGGTCAGCACGTACTCGCCGGGGAAGTTCCGCGCCGAGATCGACTGCGTGATGTACGCGTTGATCCCGGAGATGTAGTCGTTGACGTCGGCCACCGCCTGACGCCCGCGCTCGCCGTTCTTCGCGGCCGCGGTGTCGATCTGCTTCTGCAGGTCCGCCTCGGTGTACGGGATCTGGTTGTAGAAGCTCTGCTCCAGCACCCGGTTCGACGGCGCACCGCCGGCGAACCCGGAGAGCTGCCCGCGACCGAGGTGGCGGAACAGGTCCATCAACCACAACCGGTCCTGCGCGGCCGCGTAACCGGCGCCGTACATCGTGCCGGACCGCGTGGTGCCGGTGATGTGCGGCATGCCGATCTTCTTGTCGCGCACGATCGTCACGTCCGCGCGCGGCTTGATCGTGCTCTCGACCTGGTCGGAGGTCACGCCGAACGACGCGTCGTTGAAGAAGTTCGTCAGCTGGTCGTTCGTGAGGCCGCTGGCCCCGCTGACCAGGCCGTCGTACTTGCCGAGCTGGTCGGCCGAGTGTCCGGGCCTGGAGCCGAACGCTTTGTGGGCCAGGATCTCGGCCAGCGTGGCGTTGCCGTTGTTGCCGGGCGGCAGGATGTCGCCGCACTGGCCGAGGCAGTAGTCGTCGGCGGCGAACGCGGCGGCGCGAGGTTCCTCGGCTCGAGCGGTCGGGACGAGAACTAGGGAGGCGGTGACGGCGGCGGTCGCCAGCAGGGACGTCACCGGATTGGCTCTCCGCATGGCGCGAAGCTCCTCTCCGTGCAGGGCAGGGTTGCTGTGACGGACGTTACTTTCCGGTACGCCTATCGCGAAAGACCTTCGCGTTTGCGGTTCGGTCACGGTTGGGCTGCATCGATCCAGAAGCCGCCGAAGCAATTTCTGGTCCACATCTGTGCTTCTGGTACGACATTCCACTCAGTGGGATTTTCGCGTTTGGTTACTCAGGGTTCTGATGACACCGCTTACGGCCTGGTGGCATGCCTACGCAGCGAAGTCGGCGCGCAATTCCGGTAACTGTGAACGTCGTCGCCGTTCTCGAAAATCCGTTACCACATGATGAGATAACTGAGAATTAACGTGACCTTCGACGTGTGTACGCGAAGATCGCGAACATGAGGGAGCACGGAACGCCAATGCGGGAGGCGTCGTGATCAAGGTTCTGCTGGCCGACGACGAGGACCTCGTCCGTTCCGGCCTTCGCATGATCCTGAGCAGCGTCGGGGACATCGAAGTCGTCGCGGAATGCGATGACGGGCATCTGGTGGCCGACCTGGCCCGCCAGCACCGTCCTCACGTGGTCTTGCTCGACATCCGGATGCGCACGTCGGACGGTCTCGTGGCACTGCGGAGACTGCGGACCCTGCCGGATCCGCCGAGAGTCTGCATCCTGACCACCTTCGACGTCGATGAATACGTCTCGGAAGCACTGCGGCTGGGCGCGGCGGGCTTCCTCCTCAAGGACACCGAACCGGAACAGCTCGTCAAAGCCGTGCGCGACCTCGCGCGCGGGGGCGCGGTTCTCGACCCCGGTGTGGCGGCGCGGGTGCTCGCGGCCGTCGCGGACGGCGAGCGCATGGCCGAGCCGGCGCGCAGACTGCTCCAGAGCCTGTCCGAGCGCGAGCGCGAGGTGCTCGTGCTGATCGGCCAGGGCATGTCGAACGCGGAGATCGGCGGCACCCTGCACCTGTCGGAGGCGACGGTGAAGGGGTACGTGTCGTCCGTGCTCGGCAAGATCGGCGCGGTCAACCGCGTGCAGGCCGCGCTGGTGGCCTACCGAGGCGGCCTGATCGCCTAGACCTTCTGAACCATGGGGGGCACATTCATGGACCTCACGTCCATGAATGTGCCCCCCATGGACTAAGTGCCGGAGACGGTCTCGGGGACCTCGTCGATCGAGGGTTCCACTTCCACGCGGTTGCGGCCGTGTCGCTTGGCGCGGTACAGAGCCATGTCCGCGGCCGCGAACAGCTGGTCCAGCTTGGCCGGTCCCGCCGCGACCCCGATGCTCACCGTCGGCCGGCGGACCGCGCCCAGCACCATCGTCCAGTCGTGGCCGTCGACGGCCGCGCGGATCCGCTCGGCCACGTTCGGGCCGACGTCCATGTTCGGCCCGGTGTCCCCGAGCAGCACCACGAACTCGTCACCGGCCCAGCGCGCCACCAGGTCGTCCGACCGGCATTCGCGCCGCAGCAACGCCGCGATCTCGCGCAACGCCGCATCGCCGGTGGCGTGCCCGGCGTCGTCGTTGACGTTCTTGAACCAGTCCACGTCGACCAGCACCAGCCACGGCACCCGCCCGCGCGCCGCCGTCGACTCCAGCAACGCCTGAGCGGCGCGTTCGAGCCCGAGCCGGTTCGCCAGACCCGTCAACGGGTCGCGCGCCGCGGCCTCCTGCGCCGCCACGGCGAGCCGTTGTGCCTGCACGGCCACCCGGCGCTGCTCCAACGCCTGGCCGAGGCCTTCCTGCAACGTCTCCGTGGCCGTGCGCGACGCCGTCATCGACCTGCGCAACGCTTCGGCCTCGCCCACCGCGTCACCCAGTGCGTGGCAGATGTCCGCCAGCTCCGTGGAGAACCGCAGCAGCAGTGAGGTGTCGTTGATGCGTTCGGCGTTGCACACCGCACGGGACGAGAGTGTGCGCGCCTCGTCGAGATCGCCCTGTTCACGGCGCACGACGGCGAGAACCCAGTTGCCGACCGAGATGCCCCACAGGTCGGTGGCGTCCGTCGCGAGACGCAACGTCTCCGCGCCGAGCTCCTCGGCCTTGTCCAGCTGCCCGACACCGGCCAGCGAACGGCCGAGGGCCCCCATCAACGCCCGGCGCATGAGCTCGTCCTTGGCCAGCGAAAGGCCCTCGTCGAGGTACACCAGCGCTTCCTCGAAGATCGCCGGCGCGGCCGCGGGAGGTCCCGAACAGGCGCGGAAGTTCAGCGAACCACCGAGGCGCTGCAGGCAGTGGGCCAACGTGTCCGTGTTGCCCGCACGGCGCGCCACCTGCACGGACAGCCGCAGCATGTCCAGCGCGGCACGACGGTTGCCGATGCCCTCCATCAGATAGCCGAGCGAGCCCATCGTCTGGGCCACGGCAGGGCTGTCCGAACGGTCGGCGTCGAGGTCTGTCCACCCCTCGGCGGCCAATTCCAGGGCGAGTGGAATGCGGCCGAGCCGCCACGCCATGACGGCGCGGTTCACCAGTACGGCTGATCGAACCCAGCGGTCGGCGCCGGGTGACACCTTGGTGACCACCTCGTCGAAAAGACTGTTCGCCTCCGGCAAACGGCCAGCGTTGAGCAACGCGCGGACCTCTCGGTCCAACCGCGGAATCTGGCCCGCTACCAGCGGATCACGCTGCTCCACTCGTTCATCGACTCCGTTCCGACTCGCCGAGCGGCTTGCACAGGCTACCGGGCTGGTTGCGTGTACATGTGGCGCAGTGCCTGGGCTCGATCGACGATCATTCCGTAGCGCAGCTTCTTGTCAACGGGGTCGTTGTGCAGGTTCCCCGCCGTCACCTGCACTCCGTGCTTGCGGTACAGCATGCTCGGCGTCGCGATGAAGTACCCGGCCGAGACCGTCTGCAAAGCCATCAGCAGACCGGTGTCCTCGGATCGGGGCAACGCCATCCACCCACCCAGCGCAAGCAACAGGTCCCGCCGGACGCACATCGTGCCCGGGACGACGGGCAGTCGCCATTCGCCGCTGATGAACACGTCGAGCATCCAGCCGGGTTCCACCACACCTTCGCCGGGATCACCGGACGCCCACGAGACCACCTCCCCGTCGGGCAGGAGGTCGAGCGCGGCGGAGGTCACCCAGCCGACGTGCGCGTGCCGCACCAGAACCTCGACGTCGCGCCGCAGAGCGCCGTCCACCAGCAGGTCGTCGGCGTCCAGGTTCCGGACGAACTCCCCGCGGGACCGGGCGAGAGCCATGTTCCGCGCGCCCGCCGCACCTGCCGCCGGAGACGCCGAGAAGGTGACCCGCGGGTCCCCGAAGGACGGTTCCGACTCCGCGTCACCGTCGTGCTGGATCACCCATTCCCAGCTCCACCCCTCCGGCAGTTCCTGCGCGCACAAAGACTCGTACGCCTCAGGCAGGAAACGTGTGTGAGGTGGATGCACGGGCGTTACGACAGAGATAGTCCGCATCACTTCAATTTCGTCGGCCGTACGAGTCGTAGTGCAGCACGTCCTCGAGAGGCAGCCGGTTGCGCCAGCCGTGCCGTTCCAGATCGGGCGTGTCCGGTAGCGATCGCACCGGTCCGACGCACAGCCACGCCACCGGACGGACCCTCGTGGGGATGTTCAGCAGGCGGCGCAGCACATCCTCCCGGTAGAAGCTGACCCAGCCGACACCGAGGCCTTCCTCGGTCGCGGCCAGCCACAGGTTCTGGATGGCGAGGCACACGGAGTACAGGCCCGCGTCCGCGATCGCGTGCCGGCCGAGCACCGCCGGCGAGCCCCGGTCGGGGTCGTAGGTGACGACGATGCCGAGCGACGACTCCATGACGCCCTCGACCTTGATGCGGGAGAACGTCTCCGCGCGCTCCTGGTCGAGCTGGGCGGCGAACACGCTGCGCTCAGCCTGGACGTGATCCCGGAACGCCCGCCGGATCGACTCATCACGCACCAGCACGAAGTCCCACGGCTGGGAAAGGCCGACGCTCGGCGCCGCGTGCGCCGCGGTGAGCACGCGCCGCAGCACGTCGGGTGGGATTTCCTCGCCGGTGAACTCGGCACGGGTGTCCCTGCGCCGGTGAACTACTTCGTACAGGTTCATTCGTGCGATCGTGCCTCACTCGAAAGCACCAACTTCACGCTGGAGAGGTGGCGCTGATCTCACCTGAGGCGATAGACCGATCGGATGCGAAGAATGAAAGGTGGTTACGGCTCCGCGCTCGGATTCGGCGGCGGAGTCGGCGTGACCGCGTTCACCGGTGCCTGGCCGCTGCTGGCCCTCGTCCTGCTCGCCGCGGTGGTCGTGATCGTGTCCATGCGCACGACGATCGTCGGAGCAGGCCTGGCCGCACTGCAGTGCTGGGGCCTCTACGCGACCTTCTTGGTGGGTGTTCGTGGCGATCTGACGGTCGACGAACACACGACCTGGGTGCTCGCGTTGCTGGTGCAGCTCGCCGTGCTGGCGGTCGTGGCCAGCACGGCGATCCGCGTCATCGCCCTTGTGACGGGTACGGCAACAGGGCCATCTCCCGTGCGTTTTTGACAGCCGTCGCGACCTGACGCTGCTGCTGCGGCGTCAGGCCGGTCACCCGGCGGGACCGGATCTTGCCCCGGTCCGAGATGAACTTGCGCAGCAGCGTGATGTCCTTCCAGTCGACGACCGTCACGCCCTCCTTCGCGAGCAGGTTCACCCTGCGCTTCGGCGGCCTCTTCTCGCGCATCACCAGCTCGCCTTCGAGACGCCGGGAAGCTCACCGCGGTGAGCCATCTCCCGCAGCCGGATGCGGGACAGGCCGAACGCCCGGTTGTAGGCGCGCGGGCGGCCGTCTACCACGTCCCGGTTCCGCAGCCGGGTCGGCGATGCGTCCCGCGGCAGCTTCTGCAGGCCCCGCAACGCTTCCTCGCGCGTTTCGGGGTGCCGCAGCATCTCCTTGAGCTCAGCCCGCCGTTCCGCGTAGCGCGCCACGACCTCCCGGCGGCGCAGATCCGCGGCGATCTTCGACTTCTTCGCCACGTCAGCGCTCCTCTTTGAAGTCGACGTGCTTGCGCGCGACCGGGTCGTACTTGCGCAGCACCAGCCGGTCCGGATCGTTGCGGCGGTTCTTGCGGGTCACGTAGGTGTAGCCGGTGCCGGCGGTCGACCTCATCTTGATGATCGGCCGGACGTCGGTGCTCTTGGCCATCAGACCTTCACCCCAAGTTGGCGGAGCCGGGCCACAGCGGCCTCGATGCCCAGCTTGTCGACGGTCTTGATGCCCTTCGCGGACAGCGTCAGCGTCACGAACCGGTTCAGCGACGGCACGAAGTACCGCTTGCGCTGGACGTTCGGGTTCCACCGGCGCCGCGTCTTGCGTTGCGAGTGCGAGACGCGGTTGCCGAAGCCCGGCTCACGGCCGGTCAGCTGGCAGCGCATGCACACCTCCTGTTTGAAACGACTTTCGTTTTCATCTACGGTACCTCACATGGAAACCGTTGTCGTTATGGTGGCGGGGCTGGTCGACCACGACATCGCCGTGCGGGTGTGGCGCGACCGGCCTGGCTCGGTGCTGGTACGTCACGTGGCTGCGGAAACGTGCGTCCGGCGCTGGGTCGACGGCATCGTGACCGAGGTGGACCTGCTGCACAACTGCGTGTCCTGCACCGTGCGGGAGGACCTGAGGGAACTGCTCGGGACGCTCGCCGGGCACACGGTCGTGCTGCACCTGGACCCGTTGCTCGAACCGGACGCCGTGCGCCGCAACCTCGGCGTCGACGTCGAGTGCGTGATCACCGTGATCGACGCGGCGACCTGGCTGGACGACGCGTTGAGCGACGCGTCCATGACCACCGATCAGCGCACGGTGGCGCAGGTCGTCGTCGCGCAGGCCGAAGCAGCGGATGTGCTGGTGCTGCAGGGGAACGCGGACGAACGGACGCTGGCCGTGCTCGACCGGCTGGCACCCGGAGCGCATCGCTGCACGCCCGAAACCGTGGTCGTGTGCAGCCGCACGCGTCCGCGGATGATGCCGCTCACGCCCGAATGCGGTGTCTCGACGGCGGTTTTCACGGCGGACCGGCCGTTCCACCCGGCCCGCCTCAACGACGCGCTCGACTCGTTGCTCGACGGCACGGTCGTGCGCTCGCGCGGCCGGCTCTGGGTCGCGGACGAGCCGGAGATCGCGCTGCACCTGGAATCGGCGGGCTGCGGCATGCACGTCGGCGAAGGCGGCCCGCGCGAAGGCAAGACCACTCAGATCGTGGCGATCACCTTGGGTGAACCGGAAGCCATCACCGGTGCCTTCGAAGGCGCGCTGCTGACCGACGACGAACTGTCCTTCGTGGACTCGATCCGAAAGCTGGAGATGTGAAGCCCGGAATCCACCCCGACTACCACCCCGTCGTCTTCCAGGACGCGTCCACCGGCAAGACGTTCCTGACCCGCTCGACGGCGACGTCGAACCGGACCATCGAGTGGGAGGACGGCAACAGCTACCCGCTGCTGGTCGTCGACATCACCGCCGACTCGCACCCGTTCTGGACGGGCACGCAACGACTCGTGGACACCGCGGGCCGGGTCGAGAAGTTCAACCGCCGCTACGGAAAGCGAGAGCGCTGATGGCCGTCCCCAAGCGCAAGACGTCCCGCTCCAACACGCGTCACCGGCGTTCGCAGTGGAAGGCCACCGCGCCGGACCTCGTGCCCGTCAGGACGTTGGACGGCAAGGAGCTTCTCGTTCCTCGCCGCCTTGTGGCCGCTTACAAGCGCGGACTGATCTAGACCTGGTGCTGGACCGTCCCGTCCGGTGAGTCGCGCCACTGGTCGAAGGGGCGGTCCAGCTTCCACCCCGTGCCGTCGTGGTCGAGCACGCGGTTCTCGCAGGTGTCCACGTTGGACAGCGACTCGAACAGCTCGATGCTCCAGTCGAACAACCTGCGGCACAGCAACCTGATCGTCAGACCGTGCGACACGATCAGCACCGTCTTGGGATGCGCCTCGTCCTCGTTCAGCCGGACTTCGAGCCTGTCGATGAACGCGGCCAGCCGGTCGTCGACGTCTGCGCCCGACTCGCCGTTGGGCAGCCGGAAGAAGAAGTGCCCGAACGCGTGCCGCTGGTGCTTGAGCATCTCCTGCTCGGTCGGGTCCTGGAGGTTGCCCCAGTCCTGCTCGCGCAGCCGTGGTTCGTGCACGACGCGTTCGGCTCGCACGCCGAGCAGGTCGAACGTCCGGCGCGTGCGCTTGTAGGGCGACACGTAGGCCGCCACCGGTCCGGTGCCGATCAGCTCCCTGATCGTGGCGCCGGCGGCCCTGGCCTGCTGTTCGCCCAGTTCGGTGAGCGGGAGCGCGTGGTCGGGGATGCGGCAGTAGGCGAGCTCGTCGACGTTGCCGAGGCTCTGACCGTGGCGCAGCAGGATGATCCGCACCTCACCATCGTGCCTCAGCCCGGCGAGTGCTCCGGGCGTTACAGTGCTCGGCGAGTCGAGGAGGACGGTGTCACATGATCAAGTACATCGCGCTGTACAAGAAGCCCGCCGACCCCGAGGGTTTCGACGAGAAGTACTTCGGCACGCACATGCCGATCGCCGACTCGGTGCCGGGACTCGTGCGCGCCGAGGTCGCCAAGGTGCAGCGGGTCTTCCTGGCCGGGTTCCTCGGCGACACCGAGCCGTACCTGATCGCCGAGCTGTACTTCGAGTCCGCGGAGTCGATGAAGGCCGCCTTCAAGACGGCCGAGTGGGCCTCGTCCGGTGCCAACCTCAGCGAGATCGGCGGGATGGAGCTCGTGGCGATGTTCAGCGCCGAGGTCGTCTCGTGAAGGCTGTCGTGATCGGTGGCGGCACGATGGGCGCGGGCATCGTCCACGTCCTGCTCGCCCACGGCCACGAGGTGACGCTCGCGGAGGCCGACGCCGAGCGCGTCGAACAGGGCAGGCTCGCCGTCCGGCGGTCGCTCGACAAGGCGCAGGAGAAGGGCAAGCTCGCCGACGCCGAGGCGGCGTTCGCGAACCTGCGCACCGGCGAGCTGCCGGCGGACGCGGAGCTGGTCGTCGAGGCCGTGCCGGAGAACGTGCCGCTCAAGCAGAAGGTGCTGGGCGAGGCCGCGGCGAAGTGCCCGCGGGCGATCCTCGCGTCCAACACGTCGTCGCTGTCGATCGCCGAGATCGCCGCCGGCCTGCCCGGCGAACGCGTGCTGGGCATGCACTTCTTCAACCCCGTGCCGGTGCAGCAGCTCGTCGAGCTCGTGCACCACGAGGGCGTCGACCCCGCGAACGTGGCCAAGGCGCGAAGCTGGGCCGAGCAGTGGGGCAAGACCGTCATCGAGGTGCGCGACGCGCCGGGGTTCGCCACGTCACGGCTGGGCGTCGCCGTTGGCATGGAAGCGATCCGCATGCTGGAGGAGGGCGTCGCCTCCGCCGCGGACATCGACACCGGCATGAAGCTCGGTTACCGCTGGCCGATGGGCCCGCTGGAGCTCACCGACCTGGTCGGGCTCGACGTCCGGCTGGCGATCGCCGAACACCTCGCCGCCGAGCTGGGGCCGCGCTTCGAGCCGCCGCGATTGTTGCGGGACAAGGTCGCACGCGGCGAGCTGGGAAAGAAGTCGGGTCAGGGCTTCTTCTCCTGGTAGATGTTCTCCGTGCACATCCGTGAGTACACCGAGGACGACCGCGACGCCGTGTTCCGGCTTCGCAAGGTCGCGTTCAACGGGACCACGCCGTCCGGACCGTTGCTGAGGCCCGGTTCGTGCGGTCTGGCGGCCGAGATCGACGGGCGGGTCGCCGGTGTGCTCGGCATCGGCGAGTACGCGCAGTTCTACGGCGGCGCCGCGGTTCCCATGGGCGGGATCGGCGGCGTCGCCGTGGACGGCGCCTACCGCGGCCGAGGCGTGGCGAACGCGTTGCTCGACGCCGCTCTGCCGGTCATGCGGGAGCACGGGCAGCCCATCTCCGTGCTCTACGCGACCGTGCCGACGCTGTACCGGAAACGCGGCTGGGAGCGGACAGGGCTCTTCGAGTGGGTCGAGCTGCCGATGGACCGGTTGCTGGCGGTTGAGCGGCCCACCGAGCCGATACCGTCGCGCCCGGCTGTGGAGAGCGATCTCACGGCGCTGCACGACTGCTATCTCGAGGTGGCGCGGACGATCGACGGCATGGCCGACCGGCGCCCGCCGCGGATCGACCTCGCGAAGGTGCTCGAGATGGACCTGGTGAGCGTGCTGCCCGGCCCGAACGGCCTGCGCGGATATCTGACCGCCGGGCGCGAACCCGGCGGGGACATGGGCCGGTTGAAGGTCTACGACCTCATCGGCGTCGACGTCGAGGCCCAGTTGAACCTGCTCGCCTCGCTGAAGTCGTGGGCGGGCACGCTCGACGCCATCGACCTGCGGATCACCGACCCCGCGACGCTCAACCTGCTCGGTGCCACCCCGATGAGCTACTCGGTGTCGACCTCGACGTGGATGCTGCGGGTCGTCGACCTGCCCGCCGCCGTGGCCGCCCGTGGCTGGCCGCGCCTCGCGAACGCCGCCGTGGACCTGGAGATCATCGACGACCACGCGCCGTGGCACGCGGGTCCGCAACGGATCGTCGTCGAGGACGGCTCCGTGCGCGTCGAACCCGGCGGCACCGGGGCCGTGCGGCTGCACGCGCGGGCACTCGGACCGTGGTTCTCCGGCGCGCAGAACACGCATGCCTTGCGGCGTGCGGGTTTGCTGGAGGGCGACCCGGCCGACGCGGTGGTGCTGGACCAGCTCGTCGGCGCGTCCGGGGTGCCTCGGCTCGCGGACTTCTTCTGACAAAAGCGGTCTCTCAGCCTCCAAAGAGGACCTTTCGGTCGAGCAACTGCCGACGTTCGGCGGTTAGCCGAAGTGTTCGCCGGGTAAGAATGGAGGCGTGGCCGAGGACCAGGACGAGGTAAGGCACGCCTACGGCGACAACATGGGTTGGCGCCTGAAGGGCTATGCGAAGCGGCGCAGCGGGTCGCCGGTCAGCGTGCGAGACATCTCCCGCGCGCAGTTCCTGGCGATCAGACCGCTCTTCGACGCCGAGGACAACCCGTGGCTGGTGGACCTGAACGAGGTCGGCCGGGAGATCCGCCCGCGCGTCGAACAGGTGCTCGGCCCGCTTGACCCCGACCAGGACTACTACGTCACCGGGCATCCGCTGGACTGGGACAAGGACCCGGTGCAGGTCGCCCGTGACCTGCTCGACGTCCGGTATCCGCTGGCGAGGGCGGCGTTCCTCGGCGGCAGCGTGGCGGCCGGCACCTACACGGCGAACTCGGACCTGGACATGGTCGTGATCGTCGACGACCTGCCCGGCGCATTCCGCGAGACGCTGGAGCACCGCGGCTGGCCGGTCGAGCTGTTCTGTCACACCATCGAGTCGTTCCAGGACTTCGTCGCCCGGGACACGGAGGGCCGACGTCCTCCGCTGCTGCACATGTGCGCCGAGGGTTTCCTCATGCTCGACGCCGACGGCACTGGTGCGCGCATGAGGACCGAGGCGCGCGCTCTGCTGGACGCCGGCCCTCCACTCGCGACCGTCACGGAGCTGGAAGACCGCCGGTACGGCACCACCGACCTGCTTGAAGACCTCATCGGGGCACGGGA
The DNA here is from genome assembly GCF_011067745.1 of Lentzea alba. GTDB lineage: Bacteria > Actinomycetota > Actinomycetes > Mycobacteriales > Pseudonocardiaceae > Lentzea > Lentzea alba. The sequence continues at coordinate 290,711 of NZ_JAAMPJ010000002.1, read as the reverse complement.
CGAGGACGAACTGCTCTTCGTCGCCGCACGGCTGCTGACCTGCGTGGGGGAGCTGGCGCTGGTCGTGGAGAACCGGTGGCTCGGGCACGGGAAGTGGTTGCTGCGACGGCTGCGCGACGCCAAGGAGGACGAGCTCGTGGACTCCTACCGCGCGTTGGTCCGGGGCGAGGGCGCCGAGCGGTTCATCCGGGTCGTGGAGCGCGTTCTGGAGTCGGCGGGTGGGCGCCTGGAGGCCGGTTACCGTCGGGCAGCGCCACCGCGATAGGCGGCACTATTCTCTCCGTTCGTGCTGCTCATCGTCCTGGAGCTGATCGGGATCGCCGTGTTCGCCGCCTCCGGTTCGGTGGCCGCGGTCCGCGCTCGCCTCGACGTGTTCGGCGTGATCGTCCTGGCGCTCACCACGGCGCTGGGCGGCGGCATCATCCGGGACGTGCTGCTGGGCGTGCACCCGCCGACCAGCCTCCGGAACTGGCCGTACCTGCTGGTCGCGGGCGGTACAGGTCTGATCGTCTTCTGGTTCCACCCGCAGGTCGCGAAGCTTCGCCGGTCCGTGCTGCTGCTGGACGCCGTGGGGCTCGGTCTGTTCGTCACGTCGGGCACCACCACCGCGCTCGCTCACGGTGCGACCCCGTACGCGGCGTGCCTCATCGGTATGACGACAGGTATCGGTGGTGGTGCACTGCGTGACCTCCTCCTCCGAGAAATTCCATTGGTTCTGAGGAGAGAGATCTACGCCGTCGCAGCCCTTGCCGGCGCGGTCGTCGTCGCACTGGGTGAATGGGCGAAACTGCCGAAAGGCCTGGTCGCGCTGACTGGTGCGTCAATCATCATCACCATCAGGCTGATTGCGCTCTGGCGGAAGTGGAACGCACCCGTCGCGCGTGGCCTCGAAGGCTAACGCCGAACTCACACGTGCAGTTGAGGCCCTTCTCAGGCGACTCTCAGATCCCTCGGCAAGACTGCCCCCATGCGCATCCTCGTTGTCGACGACGACCGGGCGGTCAGGGAGTCACTCCGCCGCTCGCTCCAGTTCAACGGCTACCAGGTCGAGACCGCCGGCGACGGCATGCAGGCCCTGGAGTCGGTGACCGCCGCCAGGCCGGACGCGATGGTGCTCGACGTGATGATGCCGCGGCTGGACGGTCTCGAGGTGTGCCGCAGGTTGCGCAGCACCGGTGACGACCTGCCGATCCTCGTGCTGACCGCGCGGGACGCCGTGAGCGACCGCGTGTCCGGGTTGGACGCCGGTGCCGACGACTACCTCCCCAAGCCGTTCGCGCTGGAGGAGTTGCTGGCGAGGCTGCGCGCCCTGCTGCGCCGTGCCGCCCACGACGACGACGCCGCCCAGCAGTCCGCCGCCGTGCTCAAGTTCGCCGACCTGGAGCTGGACCCGTCCACCAGGGACGTCCGCCGCGGCGAACGCTCCATCAGTCTCACCCGCACCGAGTTCGCGCTGCTCGAGCTCCTGCTGGCGCACCCGCGCCAGGTGCTGACTCGCAGCCGCATCCTGGAGGACGTGTGGGGATACGACTTCCCGACCTCGGGCAACGCACTCGAGGTCTACGTCGGCTACCTGCGCCGCAAGACGGAGGCGGATGGCGAGCCGAGGCTGATCCACACGGTGCGGGGGGTGGGGTACGTCCTGCGGGAGACCCCTCCGTGATCTTCGAACCCCAGGGGCGGCTGCAGAAGGCGTCGCTGCGGGCTCGGGTCACCTGGCTCGCGGCGTTCTGCGTCGCCGGAGCCGTCGCGCTGGTGTCGTTCGGCGCCTACATGATCGTCCGCAAGAGCGTGTACGACGCGCTCGACGAGAGCCTGCGCTCCCGTGCCGCCACGGTGGCCACGGGCGGCAAGGTGACGACGCCGGACGAGGTCGAGAACTTCCCTGCGGCGTTCCTCGCGGCCGGTGACGTGAAGATGGGCCTGCTGCAGGCGAACACCGGGCAGATCCTCTACCCCAAGGGCTCCGACCGGCCGCCGACCGTGGAGGAGGCCTGGGACGTCGCGCAGGGCGAGCGCCCCGACTTCCTGTGGACCGACCACAAGACCGAGTCGCGGGTCATCGCCGTCAAGTACGCGCCGGGCCAGGCGGTGATCATCGCCCAGTCGATGCAGCCGCAGCGGACGACGCTGGCCAAGCTCAGCGTGGTGCTGCTGCTCATCGGCGGTGCCGGCGTGCTGCTCGCGGCCATCGCGGGCACAGCCGTCGCGCGCACGGGTCTGCGTCCGGTGCAACGGCTGACAGAGGCCACCGAACGTGTCGCGAACACGGGTGACCTGACGCCGATACCGGTTTCGGGCGACGACGAGCTCGCGCGCCTCACGCACAGCTTCAACGCCATGCTCGGCGCGGTCGCGGAATCGCAGGAGCGACAACGCCGGCTGGTCGCCGACGCGGGCCACGAGCTGCGCACGCCGTTGACGTCCATGCGCACGAACCTGGAGCTGCTGTTGGCGTCGGAACGTCCGAATTCGCCCACCCTGTCCGAAGAGGACAAGCGGGAGATCCAGTCGGACGTGCGCGCCCAGATCGACGAACTGACCACGTTGATCGGTGACCTGGTCGAACTGGCCCGTGAGGACGCCCCGCAGGTGGTGCATGAGCCCGTCGACCTCGTCGAGGTGGTAGAACGGTCTCTGGACCGCGCGCGCCGACGCGCTTCGAACGTCACGTTCGACGTGCAGCTGCAACCGTGGACACTTCTGGGTGATTCGAGTGCTCTCGAGCGCGCGGTGCTGAACCTCCTCGACAACGCGGTGAAGTTCAGCCCCTCGGGCTCAGCGGTGCGGCTGAACGTCCGCCAGGTGGGCGACGGCAGCGCCGTGGTGGAGGTGGCGGACGCGGGTCCCGGTATCGCGGACGCCGATCTACCTCACGTTTTCGAACGGTTCTACCGATCGTCCGAGGCACGGACCCTGCCGGGTTCCGGTCTGGGACTCGCCATCGTCAAGCAGGTGGCACAACGGCACGGCGGCACGGCCACGGCGGGCAGAGCCCCCGAAGGCGGGGCCCTGTTCACGTTGCGCCTACCCGGTCGTCCGTAAGGTGGGGCGTGTGAGTCATCGCGTGAACGACGATTCTTCGTCGACCTGGGAGACGACGCCTCCCACCGGAGACGGCCCCGCTGAACCGACGACGCGCTTTTCGACGTCCGGTTCGCGGTCATCGTCGGCTTCTTACGGCGAAGACCCGGCGCCGAGGTTCTCCAAGAAGAAGGTGAAGAAGAAGCAGCCGTTCTGGAAAGAGCTGCTGGTCATCTTCAGCGTGGCGCTGCTGCTGACCGTCGTCATCCAGACTTTCATCGCGCGTGTGTTCGTCATCCCGTCGGCCTCGATGGAGACGACGCTGCACGGTTGCACGGGCTGCGTGAACGACAAGGTGCTGGTCGAGAAGATCGGTTACCTGTTCCACGACCCCCAGCCGGGTGACGTCATCGTCTTCCGCGGCCCGCCGAACTGGACCGGTGGCAAGCAGCCTCCGAACTTCATCACCGGCACGCTGCAGGACCTCGGCTCGATGGTGAACCTGTCCGAGCCCAGCGGCACGGACTTCATCAAGCGCGTCATCGCCGTCGGCGGCCAGACCGTCGAGTGCTGCGACGACCAGGGCCGGGTGATGGTCGACGGCCAGCCGCTGGACGAGCCGTACCTGAACTTCGGCGGCGGCCCGCGCCAGCAGGACTCGTTCGAGAAGGTCACCGTCCCCGCGGGCAAGCTGTGGGTGATGGGCGACAACCGCAACAACTCGGCGGACTCGCGCAAGCACGGCGACCCGACGCCTGCCGACGGCGCGATCCCGATCTCCAACGTGGTGGGCAAGGCCCGCGTCATCGTGATCCCGGTCGGGCGGTGGGGTTCGATCTCGGACTACAACCCGCAGACCGGCGGCAAGTAGCCACCCAAACAACCATGGGGGGCACATTCATGGACCTCAGGTCCATGAATGTGCCCCCCATGGTTTGTGCGGGGGTGCGGGTCAGCCCTTGGTGGAGCCCAGCGTCAGGCCGCCCACGAACTGCCGCTGCAGCACGAAGAACACGACCAGCGTGGGCAACGCGACCAGCAGCGATCCCGCCGCGATCAGGTTGTTGTCCGTGAAGAACGTGCCCTTGAGGTTCTGCAACGCCGAGGTGACCGGCATCTTGTCGCCGTCCTGGATCAGCACCAACGCCCACAGGAAGTCGTTGTAGATCCAGGTGAACTCCAGCGTAGCCAGAGCGGCCAGCACCGGCCGGCACAACGGCAGGGTCAGCTGCCAGTACTGCCGGAACACCGACGCGCCGTCCACACGGGCGGCCTCGGTCAGCTCGTACGGGATCGTCTTCATGTAGTTCGACAGCACGAACGTGCAGAAGCCGGACTGGAAGGCGATGTGGATCAGGATCACGCCGAGCTGCGAGTCGATCAGCGAACCGCTCGCACTGATCCACTCGGGGACCTCGATCAGCCGGTACAGCCTCCACAGCGGTGTCACGACCACCTGCTGCGGCAACAGGTTGCCCGCGGTGAAGATCATGAGCAGGGCCAGGTTGAACTTGAAGCTGAACCGGGACACGCCGAACGCCACCATGGAGCTGAGCAGCAGCGTGATGATCAGCGCCGGGATGGTGATCAGGAACGTGTTCCAGTAGAAGTGCGGCAGGTCGCCGATCTCCCACGCCTTCGCGAAGTTCTCGAGCGTGAGCGACTTCGCGATGGAGAAGTAGCCGTTGACCGACGTGTCGTCGTACGTCCGCAGCGAGGCGTAGACCGCCCACAGCAGCGGTGCCAGAGTCATCAGGCACGTCAGGATCAGGAAGGTGTGCAACGCGACCCTGGCGGGGGTCACCGTCCTCTTCTTGACAACCGGCACCGAGGGCCGTTCTAGCGTGGCCGTCACGAGCGGTTCTCCTTGCTGAACGTCTGGTACAGGTACGGGATGATGACGCCGAGCGAGATCGTCAGCAGGATCACCGCGACCGCGGAACCACGGCCGATGCGCGAAGCCTCACCGATGATGTTGTCGGTCACCAGCACCGACAGCAGCTCGAGGCCGTTGCGCCCCTTGTTGATGACGTACACGATGTCGAACGCGCGCAGCGCCTCGATCACCGTCACCACGGCCACCACGATGTTCACCGGCTTCATCACCGGGAAGGTGACGCGGAAGAACGTCTGCGTCGCCGAGGCGCCGTCCAGTGCGGCGGCTTCCTTCAACGACGGGTCGACGCCCTTCAAACCGGCCAAGTACAGCAGCATGATGTAGCCGGTGTGCCGCCACGCGGCCGCGACGAGCACCGCGTAGAGGTTGATGTCCGAGTCGCCGATCCAGTCGACGGGCTTGTCGCTCAGACCCAGCAGCGAGTTCAGCAGGCCGCCGTCCGGCGTGTAGATCAGCTGCCAGATGAAGCCGATCAACGCGAGCGACAGCACCATCGGCATGTACAGCGCGCTTTGGTAGATCCGGCTGAACTTGAGCTCGCGGTCGAGCAGCACGGCCAGCAGCAGGCCCGCGCAGGTCGGCACGATGAGCAGGAAGGCCAGCCAGATCAGGTTGTGCTGCACCGCCGGCCAGAACCGCGGGTACTCGGTGAAGATCTCGACGTAGTTCCCGACGCCGATCCACTCGATGTCCTCGAACCCGCCGATGCCGTTCCATCTGCTGAACGACAACGCGATCGAGCCCAGCGCCGGGATCCACACGAACAGCACGTGCACGATCGTGGGGATGCCGAGCATGAGCCCCAGCACCAGTTTGTCCGTGCCGGCGAGGGCCGTGGCACGCTTTCCACGCCGACGAGGCGGCGGCCCCTGGGGGGCCACCGCCTTCGGCTTCTCCTGCAACGCGGTCACTTGAAGATGTTCTTCGCCTGGTCGGCCATGCCCTTGAGCACGGTGTCGATGTCGTCGGGGTTCTTGACGAACGAGATGAGGCCGTTGGTCGCCGCCTCGCTCGCGAAACCGGGGTCGGTGTCGCGGTCGAGGAACTGCGTGATGTGCTTCGCGTTCTTGATGGTGTCCGCCACCTTCTTCTGCAGCGGGCTGTAGCCGGAGGTGTCCGCCTTCTGGTTGGTCGCGACCGCGGTCGGGTCGGCCTTGAGGTAGGCGAGCTGAGGTTCGGCGCTCGACAGGTACTCGAGCAGCTTGGCCGCACCCTCGGGGTTGGCCGGCTTCTTCGCCATCATGTAGCCGTCGATCGGCGCCTCGACCGTGTCGATGCCGTGCTCCGGGTTGATCTCCGGGAACGGGAAGAAGTCCAGGTCGGCCTTGTCCGCGTCCGGGAACTGCTGCCCCACGAACGCGCCCAGCAGGTACATGCCGGACTTCTTCTGCTGCAGCGTCTGCGCGGCTTCCTGCCACTCGCGGCCGAGCGCGTTCTCCTGGTGGAACGGCAGCAGCCGCTTCCAGGTGTCGAAGACGTCCTTGACCTTCTTGTCCTGCCAGTTCTCCTTGCCGGCCAGCAGGTCGACGTGGAACTGGTAGCCGTTGAGGCGGAAGTTCAGCTGGTCGAACGTGCCCATGAGGGGCCAGCCCTGCTTGCCGGCGGACGCGATCGGGATCAGGCCGTCGGCCTTCATCTTCGTGGCGAGGGCCACCAGCTCGTCGAGCGTCTTCGGGACCGCGTAACCCTTCTCCTGCCAGACGCTCTTGCGGTAGAACATGCCCCACGCGTACTGCGTGAACGGCACGAAGTACTGCTTCTTGTCCGAGCCCGTGGACGCCTGCTTGAGCGCGTCGGAGTAGTTGCCGCCGATCTTGCCCCACAGGTCGCTCAGGTCGCCCGTGAGTCCCTGGTCGGCGAAGAACCGCATGCGGTACCCGGCGAACCAGGCGAGCACGTCGTCCGGCTTGCCCTGCAGGTAGTTGTTGATCTGCTCCTGGTACTGCTCGTGCTGCTTGGTGTTGATCGTGACCGACAGGCCGCCGGAGTTGGCCTCGAAGGCCTTCACCGCCGCCGTGATCGCGTCCTTCGGCACCTGGTCGGACAGGTTGTTGCCGAACGTCACGACCTTGGAACCGCTGTCCGAGCTCGATCCGCCGCTGCCGCAGGCCGCGAGGCCACCGGTCGCGGCGACACCCGCACCCGCCAACATGACCCGCAGCAGCGTCCGCCGGTCCAAACTTGGTGACGGAGAGGAACCGGGTGTGTACCGAACCATCATCGCTCCTACGGGTGACGCTCGGTCTCGCGAACCGAACAGGACTCCAACAAAGTTGCGCACAATGTGGTCCCAGGCACACACCATGTCAAGTCTCGTTACGCAGCTGTTAACCCCCGTGTACGCGGCGTTTAGCCCCGTGCACCGGGTGTTTGGGGGTTATGCCGGGACGGGGCCCGGTCAACCGCCGAACAGAGCTAAACGCAAAGTTGTGTTTGCTTGTGTTGACGTTGGGGGTTGTTGTCGGCCACGCTTGCCGCCGTGACGACATGGCCGACTGGCATGCAGGGGCTCGCGTGGGGTGCTGACTACAACCCCGAACAGTGGCCTGAGCACGTGTGGGCCGAGGACGTCGAGCTCATGCGACGGGCCGGCGTGAACCTGGTCAGCGTGGGGATCTTCAGCTGGGCGAAGATCGAAGTCAGCAAAGGTGAGTACCGGTTCGACTGGCTCGACCGGGTGCTCGACCTGCTGCACGAGGGTGGCATCCGGGTCGACCTCGCGACCGCCACCGCCGCGCCTCCGCCATGGCTGACCGCCCAGTACCCCGAGATGCTGCCCGTCCGCGCGGACGGTGTGCGGCTCTCGCACGGCTCGCGGCAGGCTTACTGCCCGTCATCGCCGATCTACCGTGACCGGGCGACCGCGCTCGCGGCCGAGATGGCCACGCACTACCGCGACCACCCGGCGCTGGCGGCGTGGCACGTCGGCAACGAGTACGGCTGCCACGTCCCGCGCTGCTACTGCGACACGTGCGCCGCGTCGTTCCGTGAGTGGCTGTCTGCCCGTTACACGCTCGACCAGCTCAACGACGCGTGGTCGACCGCGTTCTGGAGCCAGGGCTACACCGACTTCTCGCAGATCCTGCCGCCGCGCGCCACGCCCACGTACTCGAACCCGGGACAGGTGCTCGACTACGACCGGTTCAGCGACGACGCGCTGCTGGAGCAGTACAAGGCCGAGCGCGACGTGCTGCGGATGATCACGCCGGACGTGCCGATCACCACGAACTTCATGGTCACCTGGACGATGGAGGCCCTGGACTACTGGAAGTGGGCCCGCGAGGTCGACTTCGTGTCCAACGACCACTACACCGAGGCCCAGTCGCCCGACCGGCACATCGAGCTCGCGATGTCCGCGGACCTCACCCGAGGCCTCGCGGGTGGCAAGCCGTGGCTGCTGATGGAGCACTCCACGTCGGCGGTGAACTGGCAGCCGCGCAACATCGCCAAGCTGCCCGGCGAGATGCGGCGGAACTCGTTCCAGCACATCGCGCGCGGCGCGGACGGCACGTTGTTCTTCCAGTGGCGGCAGTCGCGCGGTGGTGGCGAGCGCTACCACTCGGCGATGGTTCCGCACGCGGGCGCCGACACCAAGGTGTACCGCGAGGTCTGCCAGGTCGGTGCCGACTACGCGGCGCTGTCCGACGTCATGGGCTCCACTGTGGACGCAACCGTGGCGATCCTGTTCGACTGGCAGTCGGGTTGGGCGCTGCGGCAGGACTCGCACCCGACCACGGACTTCGAGTACCGCAAGCACGTGCTCGGCTACTACAAGGCGTTGTGGCAGGCCGGTGTGACCGTCGACTTCGTGGCGCCGGGCACGAACCTGTCGGCGTACTCGATGGTGGTCGTGCCGGCGTTCTACGCCGTGTCCGACGCGCACGCCGCCGTGATCGCCGACTACGTGGCAGGCGGCGGTCATGTCGTGGTCACGTACTTGTCCGGTGTTGCCGACGAGCACACGCGGGTGCGACTCGGCGGATACCCCGGCGCGTTCCGGGACGTGCTCGGCGTGTGGTCAGAGGAGTTCTACCCGCTGCGGCAAGGCGAAACCATTTCGTTGACAGACGGGTCAACCGCTTCGCTGTGGACGGAGCACCTGCACGTGCGCAGTGCTGAGGTCGTTGTCTCCTATGCCGATGGGCCGTTGCCCGGCGTGCCCGCGGTGACACGCAACGCGTTCGGCAACGGTGTCGCCTGGTACGTGGCGTGCGACCTCGACGAGAGCGGTCTCGGCCGAACGGTGGAAAACGCGCTTTCCGGTGCGGGCGTACCGGTGTCTCGTTCTGAGATTGAGCTTGTCAGGCGCAAGGGCGACGTATCGTGGCTCTTCGCCGTCAACCACTCCGACACCGACGCGCAGATCGAGGCGTCCGGTGTCGACGTGTTGTCCGGCACGCAGGTCTCCGGACGCCTCACCGTGCGAGCCGGGGACGTCGTCGTCCTCAGGGAAGAGGTGTGAGGTGCTGGCACGTCAACGGCAAGCGGTAATCATCGAAGAGGTCCGGCGGACGGGAGCGGTGCGCGTCAGCGACCTCGTCGTCCGGCTCGGTGTCTCGGACATGACCGTGCGCCGCGACTTGGACGTGCTCGCCTCACGTGGCCTGGTGGAAAAGGTTTACGGCGGCGCGACGTCCGTCGTCGGGCGCTCGACCGACGAGCCCGGTTTCGAGGCCAAGTCGGTCCGGCAGCTGCCCGAGAAGGAAGCGATCGCGGCGGCGGCCGCGGGACTCGTGCGTCCGGGGACCGCCATCGGTCTGTCGGCGGGCACGACGACGTGGACGTTGGCGCGCTTCCTCGACGACATCCCGGACCTGACCGTCGTGACGAACTCGATCCGCGTCGCGGACGTGCTGCAGCAGAGCGGGCGCACCGACCGCACGGTCGTGCTGACCGGTGGCGTGCGCACACCGTCCGACGCGTTGGTGGGTCCCGTGGCCGTGCAGGCGTTGCGGTCGCTGCATCTGGACGTGGTGTTCCTGGGCGTGCACGGCATGGCCGAGCGCTCCGGCTTCACCACCCCGAACCTCAACGAGAGCGAGACGGACCGCGCGCTCGTCGACGCCGCCGGCCGCGTCGTCGTGGTCGCGGACCACGAGAAGTGGGGCACCGTCGGCATTTCCACGATCGCGGACCTCGACGAGGCGCACGTCCTGGTGACGGACGAGGGTTTGCCCGACGACGCGAGGGCGATCCTCAGCGAACAGGTCGGCGAGTTGGTGTTGGCTCATGTACCAGGAAGCGGCGAGGAGTTGGCGTGAGGCGTACCGCGGGGAAGCTGGCGGACGGCCGGGAGATCATTTACTTCGACGACAGCGCTGAGGCACCACCGCGAGTCGCGGTGGACTCCCGGGACCTTCCCGAGTCGCAGCCGCTGTCCGAAGTCCGGTTGGACCCGTTGACCCGCGAGTGGGTCGCCATGGCGGCACACCGCCAGACACGGACCTACAAACCGCCGGCGGACCTCTGCCCGCTGTGCCCGTCGACGCCGGGCCGGCCCACCGAGATCCCCGAGGCCGACTACGACGTCGTCGTCTTCGAGAACCGGTTTCCCTCGCTGGCGCAGAACGTTCCCGATGTGCCGTCCACTGTGGATGGTGAGGAGCTGTTCGCGCGCGCGCCGGGGCGTGGACGGTGTGAGGTCGTGTGCTTCACCTCGGACCACAACAAGTCGTTCGGCGAGCTGTCGGTGTCGCGCGTGCGGACCGTCGTGGACGCCTGGGCGGACCGGGTCGCGTTCTTGTCAACGTTGCCAGGCGTGGAACAGGTCTTCCCCTTCGAGAACCGCGGCGAAGAGATCGGCGTGACGCTCTCGCACCCGCACGGTCAGATCTACGCGTACCCGTTCGTGACGCCGCGGACCGAGCGGATGGTGGAAGCCGCACTGGAGTACTACGCGGCACACGGGCGTCCGCTGTTCGGTGACGTGCTGGAAGCCGAACTACGCGCGGGCGCGCGCGTGGTGGAAGAGTCCGCGCACTGGGTGGCCTTCGTGCCCGCCGCCGCGCGCTGGCCCGTCGAGGTCGTGCTGGCGCCGCGTCGCCAGATCGCGGACCTGGCCGGTCTGTCCTCTGTGGAGCGTGACGACTTCGCGTCGTTGTACCTGAACGTGCTGCACCGCCTGGACGCCCTGTACGACCGCCCGCTGCCGTACATCGCCGCCTGGCACCAGGCACCGGTCAACGTCGGCCGTGACGAGATGTGGCTGCACCTGCAGGTCTTCTCGGTGCTCCGGACCAAGGACAAGCTGAAGTACCTCGCGGGCTCCGAGTCCGGCGAGGCCGTGTGGATCAACGACGTGACGCCGGAACAGATCGCGGAACGCCTCCGAGGAACACACAACTAGCTCCCAGGCTGGTTTAAGGGTTCTCTCAGGACGGGCCGAGAGACTATGCCCATGACCGAGAGCAACCAGCCAGCGCAGCAGCCGGAACAGCCCAACTCCGCGCCGCCGATCGCCGGTCAGACCGACTCCGGCGCGCGGGAGCAGGGCCCGCCGCAGCCGGATCCCGGCCAGCCGGATCCTTTGCAGGGGGGATCCGGCCAGGCTGGGGCCTCGGACGTGCCTCACGGTCTCGGCAGCGTGCCTGCCTCCTTCACTTCGGCCCAGCCGCAGGTCCCCTCACCTGACGCGGGCCAGGCGCAGCTCGGCGGGTCCGGACCCGGCCAGCAGCTACCTCCACCAGGGTCCGGCCAACTTCCCCCAGGCCACCCCCTCGGCCTGGGGGCCCCTACCGCCCAGTTCGGCGCGGAGCCCCCGTCGACCGGCCAGTACTACCTCCCGCCCGGCTACCAGCCCCCGCCCGCCGCACCGCAGCCCAAGGGCCGCGGCAAGGTCGTGGCAGGCGTCGCCGCGCTGGTGCTGCTGGTCGGTGGGTTGTCGGGTGGCATCGGCGGCTACCTGGGCTACAACTTCGCCAACGAGTCGTCGTCCGTCAGCTCCCTGGACTCGCCGCGCCCCGCCTCGCAGGCCAGCAACGCCCCCGCGGGCTCGGTCGAGGACGTGGCGAACAAGATGCTGCCGTCCGTCGTCCAGATCCAGGTCACGACGCGGACCGGCGCCGGCGAGGGCTCGGGCTTCATCATCTCCAGCAACGGCCAGATCGTGACGAACAACCACGTCATCGAGGGTGCGGCCGCCGGCGGTGACATCAAGGTCGTCTTCCAGGACGGCAAGACCGCCAGCGCGAAGATCCTCGGCCGCGACCCCAGCTCCGACATCGCCGTCATCCAGGCCGACGGCGTCTCCGGCCTGCCGGTCGTCCAGCTCGGCAACTCCGGCGACCTGAAGATCGGCCAGGGCGTCGTCGCGATCGGCTCGCCGTTCGAACTCTCCGGCACCGTGACCTCGGGCATCGTCAGCTCGGTGAACCGCCCGGTCTCCGCCGGCAGCGACGCCCGCAACTCGCAGGCGACCGTCCTGAACGCCATCCAGACCGACGCCGCCATCAACCCCGGCAACTCCGGCGGCCCCCTGGTGAACATGCAGGGCCAGGTCGTGGGCATCAACTCCGCGATCTACAGCCCGAACCAGCAAGGCGGCCAGGCGGGTTCGGTCGGCATCGGCTTCGCGATCCCGATGGACCAGGCGCGCCGCACGATCGACGAGATCGTGAAGACCGGCAAGCCCAAGCAGACCGTGCTCGGTGTGAAGGTCGAGTCGACCGAGCAGGGCGCCAAGATCACCGAGATCACGCCCGGCGGCGCCGCCGAGAAGGCCGGGCTGAAGGCCGGTGACGTGATCACCAAGTTCGGTGACCGCCGGATCGACGAGTCGGACACGCTCGTGGCCGCGGTCCGGTCCAAGGCTCCTGGCGACAAGGTCACCGTCACGCTGTCCGACAACAGGACGGTGGAAGCCACCCTCGACGGCGTCGAGGTGGGATAGGTCGGGGGAGCGTACGGCTCTGGCATCCGCCGCCCGCCAGAGCCGTACGTCACGACCCGGGAGACTGCCCCCCGCGCACCTGCCCCGCGCGGGGGTCAGTCGTTGCCCTGTGCGCACCTGCCGTTGCCTGGCTCGAATTCACGACTTCAGGCAGTCGTCGCCTTGTGGCGGCGACGTTGGCCTGCGCCGGTTGGCGCGGGTCTTCCCGTGGCGGTACCCGCAGCCCGAGCAAACCGGGTCTTACATGGGTTTCCATCGGGCTTGTTTAACGTCCCGGCGCAACTCGCCGTGGACTGGCCACCCGGTATCTCGTCAACGAGTGCGGCGGGGTTGCGGGCGGCGTTGAGATCGCGGTCGAGCACGCAGCCGCACTCGACACAGCGGAACACACGGACGCGCAGTGGCAGCTTGGCTTTCACCGCACCGCAGTCCGAACAGGTTTTCGAAGACGGGTACCAGCGGCTTGCAATGACAAGCCGGCTGTTTGACCAGGTGGTCTTGTAGTCGATCTGCCGTCGTAGTTCGGCCATCCCAGCCCCGCCGATGTGACGTGCCAAGCGGTGGTTGTGCATCATACCGGAGACGTTGAGGTCTTCCAGCACGATCGTGCCGTACGTGCGGCAAAGACTGGTGCTGAGCTTGTGCAGTCCGTCTCGTCGTGCATTGGCGACCCTGGTGTGTAGCTTCGCTACACGGTTCTGGGTGCTGCGCCATCGGCTTGAGGGGTTCTGCCCAGTGCGTTTGTCAGGGCCGATGCGTCGGGAGGCCTGACGATTTAGACGGCGCAGTGTCTTTTGTACGGCTTCGAGGTGTTTCGGGTTGGGGATGACCTGCCCGGTGGACAGGACCGCCAGCGACTTCACTCCAAGGTCGACACCGACCACCGCGTTGGGTTGTGAAGGTTTTGGGTCGGTCCGGGTGATCTCCACCGAGAACGAGCAGAACCAACGGCCGGATCGGTGGAGACGGTCGCTGATCGAATACGAGCCGTTCCGCGTTCGACGTGTCGGGCGAGCTGGCGCGTGGATTCGTGGGTGCGAACGGTGCCGATGCGTGGAAGCTTCACGTGCCGTCGATCCGAGTCGGCGAGGCCGATCGCTCCCGTGGTGAAGTGGCACGACGGCGTGCTGCGTTTGTTCTTGAACGTCGGGAAGTTCAGCTTGCGACCTCGCCGTTCACCGGTACGTGAGTGTTGCCAGTTCGTCAGCGCGGTAGCGAGATTGGCCAGACCCGACGAGTAAGCCTCCTTGGAGTTCTCGTTCCACCAGGGTGCAGCCACGTCTTTGGCCTGGTTCCAGTCCTTGCGCATGCTGTAGGCCGACCAGCGCAACGCCTTGGTGAGTTGGTCGTCGGGGATGTCATAGGTCTTCTCTGCTGCGCGCTGGTCGAGGTTCGCCTTGATCCGCGCGAGTCCCCAGTTGTAGGCGTAGCGCTGTCCGCCGCAATGCGACCGCAGGTCGGCCTGCTGTTGCGGCGTCGGATCGAGGGCGAACCGATATGCCTGGAGGACTGTGCTCATCGCGGGACAGTGAAGCAAGCGTCCGAACGCAAAAGTTCACCGGTCCGTGCAGTTTTCGGGCTTCCATTCCTTGCCATGATGGAGGGTTTTCTTACGGCCACGTGACGGATCTCAGCCGGGCCGGTGTTCTTGGCTTAGCGTTGGTGACGTGGTGGAACGGGTCTTGGTCGTCGACGACGACACGACGGTGCGCGACGTGGTGCGCCGCTACCTCGAACACGCCGGGTACGAGGTCGAGCTCGCCGGGGACGGGGAGCAGGCGCTGCGGTCGATGGCCGCTCAGGAGCCGGACATCGTGGTCCTCGACCTGATGCTGCCCGGGATCGACGGGCTCGAGGTGTGCCGGCGGATCCGGGAACGCGGCAGCACGCCGGTGGTCATGCTGACGGCGCTGGGCGAGGAGGAGGACCGCATCGCCGGGCTGCAGATCGGGGCCGACGACTACGTCACCAAGCCGTTCAGCCCTCGTGAGCTGGCGTTGCGGGTCTCGTCGGTGTTGCGGCGGGCTTCGCGTGCCTACGAGCCGCGGGTGGTGCGGGACGGCGATCTCGTTCTGGACGTGGCCGCGCACACGGCGACGTTGGACGGCATGCCGTTGCAGCTGACGACCCGCGAGTTCGACCTGCTGGCGTTCTTCATCGCTCATGCCGGCCGGGCTTTCGGCCGGACCGAGCTGCTGGAGCGGGTGTGGGGCTGGCAGTTCGGGGACCAGTCGACCGTGACCGTCCACGTGCGACGGTTGCGGGAGAAGATCGAGAAGGACCCGGCCAAGCCGATGCGGCTCAGCACGGTGTGGGGCGTCGGCTACCGCTACGACAGAAGTTCGCTGTGAACGTCTTCGATCGGCTGAGCCGCGTCTCGCTCACCACCGCGATGACCGTCATGGTGATCGTGCCGGTGGTGGCGACCATCGCCGGAGTGCTCGCGGTCGGCAAGTTCATGTTCACGCCGATGCTCACGGCCGCTTTGGTGGTGTGCGCGGTGGTCGGCGTGATCACGGTGCCGCTGTCGATCATGCTGGGCCGTGCGATCGCGCGGCGCAGTGTGTGGGAGCGGGAGGCCGAGGCGGCGCGGCGGCAGCTGGTCGCGTGGATCAGTCACGACCTGCGGACGCCGTTGGCCGGTATTCGGGCGATGACCGAGGCGTTGGAGGACGGGGTCGTCTCCGAGCCGGGCGAGGTCGCCGTGTACGCGAAGCAGATCGCTCTGGAAGCCGATCACCTGTCGAAGCTCGTGGACGACCTCTTCCAGCTCTCGCGGATCACCGCCGGCGCGTTGAAGCTGACGATGCACGACGTGCGACTGGCGGACGTCGTGAGCGACGTGGTCGCCGGGTCCCGTCCGGTCGCTGCTCTGAAGGGCGTGGAGTTGCGCGCCGACGCTCGCGAATGGCCGGTCGTACGGGGCTCAGATCCGGAACTGATGCGTGTTGTGCGCAACCTTGTGTCCAACGCCATTCGGCACACACCGGAGGGTGGCGCGGTGGCCGTCCAGGTCGATGTGGACGGACCCGACGCGGTGGTGCGGGTGGACGACGCGTGCGGCGGCATACCCGATGACGTGCTGCCACAGGTTTTCGACGTGGGCTTCCGCGGTTCGTCCGCGCGCAATCCCTCCGGTGCCGGACTGGGACTTTCGATCGCTCGGGGCCTGGTCGACGCGCACCACGGGAGGATCAGCGTCCAGAACCACGGTCCTGGCTGCCGCTTCGAAGTCCGACTCCCGCTACGGTGATCGGTATGGAACGCAGCGCGCAGCGCCTTGGCCGCGCTTTGGTCGTGATCGTGGACGACCGGGTGGCGCACGGCGAGCAGGACGACAACTCCGGCCCTCTCGTCACCGAACTGCTCGAAGAAGCGGGCTTCATCGTCGACGGCACCGTCGCGGTCGAGGGTGAGGTGGTCGACATCCGGGCCGCGCTCAACACGGCCGTCATCGGTGGCGTCGACCTCGTGGTCACCGTGGGCGGCACAGGCGTGTCACCGCGCGACGTCACCCCCGACGCAACGCAGGGCGTGCTCGACCGCCCGATCCACGGCATCGCCGAGGCACTCCGTGCCTCCGGTCTTGCCGCGGGCGCGGTGGACGCGGGCATCTCGCGCGGTCTCGTCGGCGTCTCCGGCAGCACCTTGGTCGTCAACCTCGCCGGGTCGCGCTCCGCGGTCCGCGACGGCATGGCGACGCTGTCGGCATTGGTGCCCTACGTGATCGAGCAGCTGAGCGGTCTTGACGAAGAGTGATTCGCAGTCTCAGCCGGCCGACGACGACGCGGTGAAGCGTCGCCGTCGGTTGGCTGAGGTGTTCGGGGACGTGCTGCCGGAGACCACGTCGGATGAGCGTGGGTCGGCTTCTGGTGACGGTTCTGGGGACCGTGAGGCTTGGTATCGGGAGAATCGGCCGCCGCATCACGGTGGCTGAGCTGTTGCCTGCTGGGTGAGTTGGCCGAGTGGGTCGGCTTGCGGGGCTGGTCGCGTTCCGAACGGGTGGTCGCCTTGCGAGGGCTGGTCACGTTCCAGCGGAGGGGTCGCCCTGCGGGCGGACAGTCACCTGGCGAAGGTGGTTGCGCGGGCCTTACCGAGGGCGTGGGAGTGCATCGCCGCTTCGCGACGATTGCGATTGGGGCTTGGCCTCGAGCCTCTGGCGGGACGCTGAATCGGCCTCAAAAGCCGGGGATCAAAGCGCCCCGGCCGAGCCCACGAGGGAAGCATCCCGCCCCTTCAAGGTAAAGCCCCAATCGCGACGCGTGGGCGCCCAACCGCTACGCAGCCGATTGGTGCCCGCCGGGACATGCGCTCTTGCCAACCCCTCCGCGCCTCGCCCAGCGCGGCACCACACTGGGTGCACCCAGCGCGGCATGCGCTGTTCGGCTTGCCGTGTCGGCCGGTTCGTCGGGTAGCACCGCGCGGCGTGTGCGTCTCGGCGTCGCCACGCGGTGCTGTTGTCTCAGCTTGTCCGGCGTGAGCGTCAGATCTTCGGGCCGCGCACGTCGGTGGTGGTGGTCAGCGTCGGCTGCTGGTTCTGCTGGGCCGCGAGCAGGTCGCGGATCTCGATCAGCAACTCGACGTCCGTGGGCTCGGCCGGGCCCGCTTCCTCGCCCCGCTTGCGGCGCTCCTGGATCTTCTTGATCGGCAGCACCAGCACGAAGTACACGACCGCCGCGACGATCACGAAGTTGATCGCCGCATTGATGATGTTGCTGAAGTCGAGGTACGTGTCCTCCTTGTTCTCTCGGAGGTAGAAGCCCAAACCCTTCGTCTCGGCGCCGCCGAGCGAAGCGATGAGCGGCTTGATGAGGCTCGTGGTGAACGCGGTGACGATCGCGGTGAACGCCGTGCCGATGACCACGGCCACGGCCAGGTCGACGACGTTTCCGCGCATCAGGAAGTCCTTGAAACCCTTCAGCATCAGCGGAGGGTAACGGCTAACGCATGATCCAGTGACATCGCGGCCACACGGTTGGCATTAAGTCTCGGCAACGTGAGGACTACGACTTGTCCTCGTGTCTCACGCACGGATGCGTTCTCCGCGAGCACTTCCGCCGATGGCGACACCACGTCGACGCGGTCGCCCATCCGCACCACGTCGGCCAGGCCCTGGTCAGCCACTCGCACGGCCACCGAGACCTGATCCCCCGAGGTGGCGGCAAGATCGAAGTCCGTCAGCGGGGCGCCCTCCCGCGCCGCGTCGCGCAGGGTTCGGCCCACCACGGCGTCGACTCCCGGGAACGAACCGGAGATCGGCGTGGTCAGCGACACCAGGCGGACGTCCGCGGACGACAGCGGCACTCCGGCCGGCAGGTCGCGGGAGGCGACGACCGCGGGATGGCCCACGTCGGGCCAGAAGCTCGTCGACACGGCTAGCAGCGCCAGCCCCAGGGCCAGAAACCTGCGCCACGCAATGGAAGGGCGGCGGCGGGTCAGGCAGCGGAGGCGGTCGAGGAAGGTGGTGGAAAGAGTCATGCCCCGACGGTAGGGCCGTCGGGGCACGTCAAAGGGGGCTCAGCCGCAAGTTGTGGACAACTCGCGATCTTCAGCTGGCGGCGGCCGCCGGTGCGCTGCTCGCGGGCTTCGAGTCCGAGGACGACTTCTTGTCCGAGGACTTCGTCTCCGAGGTGGTGGAGGACGTCGTCGTGGACGACGTGCTCTTGGACGAGCCCGAGCGGCTGTCCGTGCGGTAGAAACCGCTGCCCTTGAACACGACACCGACGGCGCCGAAGAGCTTGCGCAGCTTGCCCGAGCACTCCGGGCACTCGGTGAGGGAGGCGTCGCTGAACGACTGCACAGCCTCGAACCGGTGCTCACACGCGGTGCAGGCGTACTGGTACGTAGGCACTGGGTTCGCTCCTAGATCTGGCACTCGGGCGTTGTGAGTGCCAACACGATTTTCGCTCAGGACCTTCCCGGAGCGCAAACACACCCGGTCAAAGTCACAGCCACCGCAGGCCCACCGAGGGGGTCAGCACGCCGTTCATCCGCACGTCGTGAGGCTCCGCGGGCACGTCGGCGAGCACCTCCGAGTCGCGCACGACAGCCACCAGCGGGGCTTTGACCAGCGGCAACGACCGGTCGTAGTGCCCCTGGCCCTTCCCCAGCCGCACCCCGGACACCGACACCGCCAGCGCGGGCACCAGCACCAGCGAGGCTCCAGCGATCGCCGAGGCGCCGAGCCGGGGACCGGAGGGTTCGAGCAACCGGAACGCGGCGGGGACGAGCCCGTCCGGTCCGGTGTGGACCGCCCAGTCGAGCGGCGAGTCGCCCGTCACGATCGGCAGCAGCACCCGGCAGCGCAGGCCGTCGAGCCACGTCGCGTCACCGGGCTCCGATCCGACCGGCAGAAACGCGCACACGGTGTCATCAGCGCCGACGTCCAAAGCAGCCACGTGCGCCGCCAGCGCCGCCGCCTCCACAGCACGGATTTCGGGCGACACGGCCCGCCGCGCGGCCATCAACCGTGAACGCAACGTGGCCTTACGGTCACGAAGATCGGACGTCATGCTGGGTAACCCCCGGTATGTCGTTAGCATCGCAGCCCATGAGCAGCGCCTTCCACACCGCTATCGTGCCCGCGGCCGGTTTGGGCACCCGTTTCCTCCCCACGACCAAAGCCGTGCCGAAGGAACTGCTGCCGCTGGTCGACACCCCCGCCATCGAGTACGTGGCCAGGGAAGCGGCCGAAGCCGGCGCGAAGAAGCTGGTCATCGTCACCTCGCCGGACAAGGCGTCGGTCGCCGAGTACTTCGACGCGAACCCCGAGCTCGAGCAGACGCTGGCCGCGCGCGGCAAGGCCGACCTGGTCGAGAAGATCCGGCGCGCGCCCCAGTTGATCAAGGCAGAGACCGCGATCCAGGAGCAGGCGCTCGGCCTCGGGCACGCGGTCGGCTGCGCCGAGGGCAACCTGACCGGCGACGACGAGGCCGTCGCGGTGCTGCTGCCCGACGACATCATCCTGCCCACCGACGCGCTCAAGAAGATGGCGAAGGTCCGCGAGGAGAAGGGCGGCAGCGTCCTGCTGGCGTTCGACATCCCGCGCGAGCAGATCTCCGCGTACGGCGTGTTCGACGTCCGCGACACCGGCAGCGACGACGTCAAGCAGGTCGTCGGCATGGTCGAGAAGCCCAAGCCGCAGGACGCGCCGTCGACGTTCGCCGCCGCCGGCCGGTACCTGCTCGACCGCGCCATCTTCGACGCTCTCAAGCGCATCACCCCTGGTGCGGGCGGTGAACTGCAGCTCACCGACGCCATCGCGCTGCTGATCGCGGAGGGTCACCCCGTGCACGTCGTCGTGCACCGCGGCGGGCGACACGATCTCGGCAATCCCGCAGGATTCCTGCGCGCTGCGGTTGACTTCGCACTCAAGACCCCGGAGTACGGACCCGATCTGCGCGAGTGGTTGCGGGAACGCCTCGACAACTCCTGACTGAATCCCTTCTGGGCGCGAGGACCATCACATGAGGTCAGTTGACGAGCAACTCGCTCGGGTGATCGCGGCCGCGGTGCGGCCCGCGCCCGTGCGGGTGGCGATCTCGGAGTCGCAGGGCCTGCTCTGCGCCGAGGAGGTCGTCGCGGAACGCGCGTTGCCCGGCTTCGACCAGGCCGCGGTGGACGGCTACGCGGTGCGCAGCGTCGACGTGTCCGGCGCGAACGCGAGCCCCGTCCAGCTCCCGGTCGTGGGCGAGATTCCGGCCGGGTCCCGGCAGCCGCGCCGGCTCCAGCCCGGCCAGGCGGTGCGGGTCGCGACCGGAGCGCCGTTGCCCACGCTGGCCGACGCCGTCGTGCCGCTCGGCTACACCGACGGCCACCACGCCAAGGTCACGGTGAACCGCAGCGTGCCGTCCGCCGGGTTCGTCCGCCGCACCGGCGAGGACGTGCAGACGGGCGACGTCGCGGTGCGCCGCGGTGCGTCCATCGGCGCTGCTCAGGTCGGTTTGCTGGCCGCTGTCGGGCGCAACAAGGTGCTCGTCCACCCGCGTCCGCGGGTGTCGGTGATCTCGCTCGGCGAGGAGCTCGTCGACGTCGACCGCACGCCCGGTCAAGGCCAGGTCTACGACGTGAACTCGTACGCGCTGGCCGCCGCCGCACGGGACGCGGGGGCGGAAGTCAGCCGGGTCGGCATCATGTCCGCCGACCCGCGCCGGCTGCGCGAGGTCGTCGAGGGCCGGCTGCTGCTCTCCGAGATCGTCATCGTCGCCGGTGGCGTGGGCGGCGCGATCGGTGACGAGGTCAAGGCCGCGCTGGCCGACCTCGGCGACGTGGACGTCACCCGCATCGCCATGCACCCCGGCTCGGCACAGGGCTTCGGGCGGCTCGGCCCGGACGCCGTGCCGACGTTCCTGCTGCCCGCGAACCCGATGAGTGCGCTCGTCGTGTTCGAGGTGCTGGTCAGGCCGCTGATCAGGGCCGCGCTCGGCAAGAAGAACCCGTACCGCCGCGCCGTGTCGGCCCGGCTGCTCTCGCCGCTGTCGTCGACGAAGGGCCGCCGCGGCTTTCTGCGCGGCCAGCTGCTGCGCGACGCGGACAACGGCGAGTACCTGGTGCAGCCGCTCGGCACGTCCGGGTCGCACCTGCTCGCGTCACTGGCGGAGGCCAACTGCCTGATCATGGTCGACGAGGACGTCACCGAGGTCTCGGTCGGTGAAGAGGTGCTCGTCAGCTTCCTCGCCCAGAGGGGTTGATGAGCGCCTTCTCGGACATGGGACGTCACCCCGGCTGGCCCGTCCGGCTGGGGCCCGTCGAGGTGCGCGCCGGAACGGTGACCCTGCGCGGACCCCGGCTGTTCGACGGCGGCAAGTGGTCCCGGTTGCGCATCCGCGACCGCGACTACCTGGAGCGATGGGAACCCACCGCGCAGGAGGGCTGGGACGAGCGCAACGCGACGCTCTCCTGGCCCGCGCAGTGGTCGTCGCTGCGCGCCATGGCCCGGCGCGGCACCACGCTGCCGTTCATGATCCTGGTCGACGGCGAGATCGCCGGTCAGATCACCGTCGGCAACATCGTGCGCGGCTCCCTGCTGTCCGCCTGGATCGGCTACTGGGTGGCCGCTGATCGGGCGGGCGGAGGCGTCGCAACGGCGGCCGTCGCGTTGCTCACCGACCACGCTTTCCGCGACGCTGGTCTGCACCGGCTCGAAGCGACCGTGCGACCGGAGAACGGCGCCTCGATCCGCGTGCTCACGAAATCCGGCTACCGCGAAGAAGGCCTCTTCAAGCGTTATCTGGATGTTGCCGGACAGTGGCGCGACCACCTCTGCTTCGCGCTCACGACCGAAGAGGTCCCTGATGGCCTAGTGCACCGTTTGGTCGCACGCGGAGAGGCCCGTCTTCCCTGACGTTCGCGTCCGTTCGCTCTAATCACTTCACCCAAAAGTGGGTGATACACCACACTTTGGTACGCACCGCGCTCGGCGAGCCTCCGACACAGGTGTGACTGTTGTGACTAGCGTGGTGACAGCACCACGCGTGGGCCGGGGGAGGTGAACGGGGAATGCCGAGTTCGCTGATCATCGTTGCGCTGGTCGTGGCGTGGCTGGTGGTCCTCGTCCCCATGATGGCCCGCAAGCGCCAGGAGAGTGCGCGCAGCGTGGGGGAGGAGTACGACGCCATGCCCGACGCCGAGTACGACGACATCCACGACATCGACGACGACTACTTCGACGAGGAGGAGTACGTCGAACGCCCGTTCCGGCGGGGCCGTGGCGGCTACGACCCGGAGAGCGCGGCCCTGGTCGCGCAGGCCAAGTACGCGTTCCGCCGCAGAGTCGTGGCGTTCCTGCTGGTCGCCGCCGTGGCCTCGGGAATCGTCGCGGGCGTGTTCTACGCGAAGCTCTGGTACGGCCACGCCGCACTGGACCTCCTGCTCGTGGGCTACCTGACCTACCTGCGCCGGCAGGTGCGGATAGAGGAGGAGATCCGCGCGCGCCGGCTCGCCCGCCTGCAGCAGGTGCGCCGCCGCCGTGCGACGGGCCCGCAGCCGCAGCAGGCCGAACAAGCCCCGGTCGTTCCGGCTCAGCCGACCACCTCGCCCGTCGAGATGGCGGAGACCACCGAGGTCGAGGTGGTCGACGACAGGCCGGCGCTGCCACCGTTGCCGCGCTACGAGCACCACGTGCGACCGGGCACCATTCCGGTCGATTCCGACGACGAGGACCCGGTCTTCGTCGAGTTAGAGGGACTGGAGTCGCTGCGGTACCGAGGTGCTGTCGGGGCGTAGGTGGGGGTGGTGAAAACACCCCTCCAGCCCCTGCTATAGTTCTCTCGTAACACCGCAAGGGGCTGTAGCACAGTTGGTAGCGCGTCTCGTTCGCATCGAGAAGGTCAGGGGTTCGATTCCCCTCAGCTCCATTTAGTGCCTCGGGCCGAGGAGTGTCTGCAGAAAGCGCAGACCTCCTCGGCCCGAAGTGTTTTCTGGGGGCCGAGCCCCAAACCCCACGCCGAGGGCAAGCCCCCGGACCCCCGTAGGTCGACCGGCAGGTCGGGGTTCTCATGCGGTGGCTCCAGGTCCACAAAGGACTGCGTGCATTCAGGACGCTGCCCGGTCGGGTTCTCTTGACCTCGACCTTGGTTGAGCTTCTACGGTCTCCTGGTCAGTGATCTTTCACCGGAGGCGGCTCATATGACCAGGCAGCACCTTTCCGACGCCGAACTCGCGGTCCAGCCCGCCGCGTACTGGACCGGAGTGGCCTACGAGGCTCTCATCGCGTTCACTCGGACTCAGCAGGCCGAGCTCGGCTTCACCCAGCCTCAGTACTGGCTGCTGCGCAACCTGTCGGAGAACGACATCTCACCCGACGGCCAGGGGATGACGATCCCCGAGCTCCAGCGGGCGATGAGCACTTACCTCAGAGCCGAGGACGACCTGGAGGCGGAGGCGGAAGTCCTGCTGGAACGAGGCTGGCTCACCCGTGATGACGAGGGACGGCTGTGGATCACCGATGCGGGAGATGAAGCCCGTGCGGACCTCAAGAAGCACGCCCCGGCGATCCGCGAACGCATCCACGAGGGCATCGACGACGCCGACTACGTGGTTGCCCTGAAGGTGCTCCAGCAGATGATTCGCAACACGGGCGGTCCGGTGGTCTGAGCGCTTGGCCGGGTCAGGCCCACCGCACGAAAGGCCGTCCACATTGAGTGGACGGCCTTTTCTTTCGCAGGTGAGGCAGCCGGGGTGCGGCGTGGAGACTCTCCACAGATGTTGGGAGACCGGATGCAACGTCTGGGGTCACTTCTTCATTAGGGGTGCGAAATCGAGTAGACGATCGGGAGTTGCCGGTGGAGTTCACTGAGTACGTGGCAAGGCAGCGTCCCGCGCTGATGCGGTTCGCCACGGTCCTGACCTGCCAGACGTGGCTGGCCGAGGACCTGGTGAGCGACGTGTTGGGCAGGGCGTTCGAACGCTGGGAACGGATCTCGGGGATGGCCGAGCCGAACGCCTACGTGCGGCGGATGGTCGTCAACGAGTTCCTGTCCTGGCGCAGAAGGCTGACCCGCACGTCCCCACGAGCCGAGGTCGAGCCGGTGGTGATCTCCGACGGCACGGACGAGTGGGCCGAGCGGGACGCGATGATCCGCCGCCTCGCCGGTCTGCCCAGGAAGCAGCGGGCGGCCGTGGTCCTGCGCTACTACGCGGGCCTGTCCGACAGGGAGATCGCCGCACAGCTGGGGTGCCGGGAACCGACCGTGCGCAGTCAGATCCATCGAGCGCTCAACGCTCTGCGCATCGACCTCACCGCCAGCGCCCCCAACTTTCAGGAGACCTCATGAGTGACCTGCGCACCCTCCACGACGCCTTCGCCGAGTTGGATCGGCGCGCCGACGCCGCGACCGCGGGCACGGCCGCGGACATGGCCCCGGTCGTGCGGCCGCGGCGGGCCGTGCGGCTGGTACCCGTCGCGGCCACCGTCGTCGCGGTGGCGGCCCTGGTCGCGAGTGCGGTGTGGCTCGGGCCGGGCGGCTCCGGCACGCCCGCTGCCAGCCCGCCGGCCAACTCCCCGTCGACCACGCAGAGCTCGGTCCCCATCTCGCCGGATGACCTGATCGCCCGGTTCAGGGTGGTGCTCGGCGACACCGCGACGTTCGAGGTGACCGACAAGTGGTCCGTGCCGAAGCCTTCCCCGTCCAAGCAATCGGGGGAATCCGTGACAAAGTTGGAAGGCCCGGGTATCGGCGCGATGGTCGCCGGGACTCTTACCTCCGCGGGCATCACCGGAAGCTGGCTCCTGACTGTGCACCCCAGTGAGTCCGAGCCCGGCGAGTGGTGCGACCGTGGCCGCCCGATGGTCTGTGATGTCAGCACCCTGCCCGACGGCTCCCGGCTGGCGACCGGGACCCTGCAGCCGGATGTCGGCGCGGTGGCGTACATGGCGTGCGTCAAGCGGCCCGACGGGACGATGATCCTCTTGAAGGTCAGCAACCAGGAGGACCCCAGCGGTACCGTGACCTTCGCGCCGGGCGGTCGAATCCTCTCGCCGCAGTCGCCGCTGACCCTCGACCAGCTGAAGGCGATCGTCACCTCCGACAAGTGGTGACGAGGTTCGTGATGGCCGGCCACCTCGGTGGCCGGCCAGCAGCCACGCACCGTCCGAAGTGGACTTTGCGGCGAGTGTGTGGAGATGCTGTGAAACACCTTCGGGTTCTGCCGCGCTGCCGGATACCGTGTGCGCGTGAGAAACAATGGGGGATTGAAGGCGGTAGTCGTCGTGGCCGCGGCACTCGCCGCCGTCAGCTGCACGCCCGCGGAACAGCAGGCCGTGCAGGAGAAGCACTTCGACGTCACGGGCTGGGGAAAGCTGAAGCCCGGCATGTCCAAGCAGGACGCACTCGCCACCGGTGAGCTCGCCGCCACGGGCGCGGGCAAGTCCGGGACGTGCGAGGACTACCGCTACCAGGGCGCGCCGGCGCCGGACGCCGCGCAGCTCGCCGCGGACATCGAGGCGGAGAAGCAGTACGAGGCCGCGCAGAAGGCCGCGGACGAGGCCGACGCCGCTGTCGGGCCCGCGCCGGGAGCGAACGCCAGTGCCGAGGAATACGCCACCCACGCGGAGAAGCTCGCCAACGCGGCTCAGGTGGGGGCCAAGGCGACTCAGCTGATCGCGGAGTCCACGGAGCGCATCGCCAAGCGGGCCGAGGCCCGTGAGGCCAACGGCGGGGTGCTGTTCGCCGGGGACAAGATCCGGATGATCGTGCCGCCGCCGGGTGCCACCGCGGCCAAGGGCGTGGGCAAGGGTGCGACGGTCGACCAGGTCAAGGCGGCCTACCCGACGCTCGCGCAGCGGGACGACAAGACCTACGACGTGCCGGTGCCCGACCAGCAGGGCACGGTGCTGAGCTTCCACTTCACCGACGGGAAGCTCGTGACGTTCCTGCTGTTCAACGCCGAGAACAAGTGCAGCTGAGCTGAGCCGACTGGGCCGTCCACCGTAATGTGGGCGGCCCGTTCGGCTATACAACGGCTGTAAGCCCGTTCGGCTCCCGAAAGGCTGTGCCCATGAGCGACGCGCCGCAGGACAAAGTCACGGTCCTGTCCGCTGAGGCCCTCGCCCAGCTGAAGTCGTTCCCGCTGCACGGCGACGAACGACTGCAGAACAAGCTGCTGTGGAAGTCCCCCAACGGCGACACGATCGTCGGCCTGATCCAGATGGCACCGGGTGCACGCGATGTCGGGCACAACCACCCGTCGGCGACGCAGCACACGTGGGTCATCAACGGCACGGTGAGCATCGGTGGCTTCGAGGCTGGCGCGGGCTCTTACGCGTTCGTGCCGCCGGGCGTCGACCACGAGACCGTCGCGGGCGATGAACCGGTCACGATGTTCTACATCTACCAGCCGTTCGCGCCCAAGCACGACCGCGACCACCACGACCACTGACGACCTGGCGTTTCGCCCTCACCCATCTGTGGGGTGAAGTTCGGTGAGGAACGCGGCGACCGCAAATAGCTTTTCTCGCATGAGATCAGTGGTCGCCGCGTTATTACTCGTGGCCGTCACCTCCGGAGGAGCAGCGGCGTCGACCGAGGCTCCTGCCGCGAGGTGCGCGGCCGCCCGCCCCGTCGTCTCCACCACGGAAACAGCTGTCGAAGCGCGCGTTCTCACCGGCTGCACGGCCGGTGAGCTCGTCGTCTTCCGCGCCGCCTTCGTCGCCCGCGCCCACGGCACCTCCTGCACCGCGATCTCCGCGGAACTGGAAGCAGACCCCGCCACCGTCCCGCAGTGGATCCGCGCCCGCCTGGAACTGGCCTGCGCACCCGGCGAGAAGGGCCTGCTCGGCTCGCGGATCACCGTCGAGATGCACGGCTCCAAGGACGCCCGCGTCGCCACCTACGGCTTCGGCGACTCCTTCACCGAGGCCAACCCGTCCGCGCGGCACCTCTGGACCGTGGAGTTCCTCGCCGGGCTCGGTGAGCTGCCGGTGGCGGTGGATCCGGCCGTCAGGGCGTCGAGCGGGTCGGCGGGGGAGGGCAGCTCGCGGGCGGAGGCGGAGCACGGCATCTACGACGGCTGAACCCGTCTGGCGACCCGGAAGATCCGGCGGATGGCCGACCGCATGTACGGATACCGGCGACACAGTCGCCGCACCGCCGCACGTCGTCGCCACCAGCCGAGCTCCGGGCTGACCAGCTGGGCGAACCACACGAGTTCGGTGGCGTCGTCGTCGTCCCAGGTTGCCGTTTTCGCCCTGTCCGCCATGCGCCGGAGCACGTACGGGCCGAACATGTCGTCGTTCAGCACGTGATCGAGCAGGATCTGCACCGCGTTCGGATGCTGAGCGTTGAGCACGACGGACAGGGCGCGGGACTGCTTGTAGAACCCGATCACCCACAGGGCGAGTCCGATCGCGACCCTCGGCAGTCCGGTCCTGCGGTACTTCGGCGATGTCCAGGACACAACGGTGTCCAGCGCCACCTGCTGGGTGCTCTCGTCCAGGAGCAGCGGAAGCACACCTGCCACAACGGCGTTCTGCGGTGTGTACTTCTTCGACTTCCCGATCTTGGTGAACATGTCGAGCACCGCGTGTGGCGGTCGATGCGGTGCCGGGGTCGAGTAGACCCTCGCGACGGTCCACAACGGATACGCGTAGCCGTCCTCCACCCACTGGTGCATCGCCTGTTCGGCGGGCCCCCGCATCCGGGCGTTCTCGGTGAGACGCACCAGCGTCGCGACGGCGATCGTGCGGCGGCCGACGGCCGTTTGGGAGGCGAGGTGTTCCACGAGTGCAAGAGGTTCACGCGCGGGAACGGTCGTCACGATCGCGTAGATCGCTCTGGTGACCGCGTCGCGCGCTTCCTCGGAGGTGTCGTCGCACATCCAGTTGCGGAGGATTTCCCTCGCCGCCGGGTACTGCTGCCACATGTACGTGAAGACGGCGGTGGCCCAGTCCTGCCGCTGGAACCGGATCGTCTCCTCGGTCTGGCCGACGATCGTCGGGTGTTTGCGGATCTCCGTGGCCGCTGCGATGTCGTGCAACAACTTGATCTTCGGCTGTTCCAGGACTCCCCGCGGCCGGAGGTTCTTGTCGATCGGCAGCGCCGCCGCGCGGATCCGCTCGTCCAGGATCCAGCCGCGGCTCAGCACGTGCTCGTACGGGTGGTTCTCCAGCAACGCCACCGCGAACGAGTAGGCGTGTCCCCGGACGTCGAGCTTCTCGAACCAGTGGGCGACGGCGTCCGTGGCCTCCTCCTGCAGCTTGTCGAGGGCCTCGGTCACCGTGAGCTGGTTCTTGTGCACCTCCACGGCGAGGCGCGCGGCGAACACCGCCTTGTCCGGCGAAGCACCCTCCAGCGCCGGCGCCAGATCGGCTTTGACCACCTGCAGCATGGCCTCGTCCACGTCCTCAAGGCGTCGGAGCGCGGCCTGCGCCACCTCGACGGGCGGGGGCGCTTCCAGCGTGTACGAGTGCCGCGCGGCGGTCACGGGCGTCTGCTCGCGATGGTCGAGAAGAACGACGAGCAGGCAGCGGGCCTGCCGCATGACGTTCAGGCCCTGCTCGAAAGCCCAGTCGGTGATCGGCCGGTCGTTCGTGCCGCCGAGGTCCAGCAGGTAGGCCGTGCCTTCGTCCAGCTCGTCGGGTTGCAGGTGATCGAGCGGCCGGGCGCGGTTCAGGTAGACGAACGTCGTCAGGCCGGATTCGTACGTGAGCAGCCGACGTGCGGCGTGCGTCCGACCGGTGCCCTTCCCGCACAGGACGACCGCGTTGTTCGCCTGCAGTGCGGCGCGCGCGGACGCGAAGCCGCCTGGCGTCACGAAGAGCTCCTGCGCGTCCAGGACCTCCTCCGGTGAGGCGTACCGGGCGCGCAGTTCGGTTTCCGGCTTGGCCTTCGAGTTGCCGTAGTAGTTGACATCGCCGTTGACGTCTCCGGTCTGCACGCCGCTCATGTCGCCTTGTGCGACGTTGAGCAGGTACCGAGGCTCGTCCGGAGAGAGCGGTGCCGTCTCCGCGGGTTTCTCCTGGATCTCGCTCATCGCCGGCGACCCCCGTGGAAGTTCAGGTCGCCGCCCACGTTCCCGGCTTGGACACCGCTCATGGCGCCGTACGCGATGTTCTGGTTGCGTGCAGCGGGTTCTGGCGCGCTCGCGGCACCGACGAACCCGGCCAGGCTGCGCGGGTCGAAGCCCGGCACGCGAACCCACGCGTCGTGCCGGTACTCCTTGTGCGCCACGGGCAAGGACGCGAAGTCACCGCGCCGCGCCACCTGCGTGTGGTCGCCGCTGAACGCCGTGTCCAGGGCCTCGGACGAGACGATCAACGCGGTGGTCGCGGTCTCTTCTGCACCCTCGTCCTTACAGCGTTTCAGCAGGTCCTTGAACTCCGGTGCGTCCAGCAGGCGGGTGTGCGTGATGCGGGCTCGGTGGAAGCCGTCGTCGCCGACCGGGCCGACGTGCACGGCCACGCGCAGCCGCACTTCCGGTTTGCTCCACCGGTTGTGGTCGATGGTGAGCTGGTCGAGCCGCACGGCCGCGTCGAGGACCGCGCCGAGTTGTCCGCTCGGCAGCACCATCAGGACCCCGTCGCCCGGCGACTCGACGGAGAGCACGTGGTCCGGCTCGACTCCGCTCTGCTCCAGTGCGGAGTCGACCAGCTTCGAGATCGTTCCCGGGACTGCGTTCATCAGGTAGGCGGGCAGGCGGGCCGAGCCGATGACGTCGACGCCGAGCAACGCGCGGTGCTGCGGAACGGGATTCACTCGCTGCCTCCATCTTCGCGGGAACAGCGAGTGTGGTGGCAGGGGCGGGTGCGCTCTCCCGGAAACCAGGGGCAAGAAGTGGTCAGTTCATGCCATCCGCGGTGGCAATGAAATGGCCAAGAAGATCAGGGGCCGGCAGCCGGTAGCAGAGGCGGCTGGTGTGCAGCAGGCCGCGATCGCGCAGCGCGTGCAGGAACGGTTCGATCGTCTTCACCGACATCGCCACGGCGTGCGCCAGGTCCTGTTGGCTCACGCCGCGCAGTTCGAGACCGCGGTCGTTCTCCGTGCCGAACTCGCGTGCCCACGACAGCAGGCACATGGCGACCCGAGCGGCGCCTGTGCGCGTTTGCCGCAGTTGGTTGTCGTCGGCGTTGCGCTGTCGTTTGCGCCAGGTCTCGTCGACCAGCCTCCGGACGTCCGGGTCGCCGTCGCGCAGGGCGAGGAAGTGGCTGCCCGCGACGTGCCACGCCGCGCCGGTGACGAGTGCGATCACGTGAGCGCTGCGGCGGGCGCCGCTGGTCACGCCGATCTCGCCGAGCAGATCGCCCGGGCCGTACAGGCCGGTGATGGGATCGCGGGCCGCGCCGGTCGGCAGCACGACCTTGACCAGGCCCGACTCGAGCAACAGCACCTCGTCGCTCGGTGTGCCCGCGGTGATCAGGTGTTCGCCGCGGTGGAACGGGCGTGGCCTCCTGCCGGCGCGCAACGCGGCGCGTCCGCGGTTGGCCGACAAGTCGTCCATCACGCGCTGACCAGCAGGGCAACGATCCTCATGGACCTACACCCTGGCAGAGCTGATCACGCTCCGACCAGGGCCTGCGAGGCCGATGCGCGACGGTGGTCAACGGGGCGGGGTTCCGCCGCGTTGTAGAGGGTGACAGCACCCCGGATTACTGCGAACGCGTGATAGTCAGAGGTACAACGCAGTGATCGTGCAAGAGGTTGCTGTGGCGTCAACCGCAGACCAATTACGCACCGTAGGCTGTCGGGACGCCTAGGCTGGGGGTGATCGCGGAAGGGGTGGTGTGGGCGTGGGGCTCGCGGAGTCCTTGCTCACGTGGCTGCACGGCTTCGTGGGCGCGAGTGTCTGCCCCGGTGACTGGGTGTGGACCACCACAGCGCTCGGCGCGGTGCTCGGGTTGTTCCCCACGATCGGGGCGCTGCTGTCCATCGCGGTGCGCCGGGTCGTCGGCAACTCCTACGGCGCGGTGACGGGCGCGATCTTCGCCGTGCTCGGCGTGGCCAGCTGTCTGGTGCTGCCGTGGCTGATCATGCGCGGGACCGTGCAGGGGCTGCAGAAACGGTCGATCCCCGGTTCCGGCTCGCTCGACGACGTCACCTGCTTCGGCCAGCTGCGGCAGGGCGACTACCTGGTGGACAGCACGCCGTCGATCCTCAGCGTGGTCCAGCGGCCGGGTCAGTCGATCGTCTTCCTGGTCGCCGCCGCCATCACCGTGGTGCTGGCGCTGCTGTGCCTGCTGTTCGTGATGCTGCAGTCGGGCTCGGCGTTCCGGCTCGGGCCCAACTGGCCGCGCCGCGTGTTCTGGCCGCCGTTCCTGGTGCTGCTCGCAGCCACGTCGGCACTGCCCGTGACGCTCGTGGGTCATGTACTCCTCGGGTTTCTACCGATTGCGATAATCGGCTCAATCGTCGTGCGGATTTTCGGGTTGACTACCGCCATGCTCAACCGCCCCGGCCGCGACCGGTCCCAGGACCGGAACTCGCAGAACCCGCCGCCACCGCAGCCGGTGGCGCGCACGCCGCAGCAGCCCCAGGTGCCGCAGAACCCCCAGAAGAAGGCGCCGACCAAGCCGATCACGGCGGGCCAGCACCAGCCCCCACCGCATCAGCCGTCGCAGCACCAGCCGACGCAGAACCCGCCGCCGTACCAGCCGGCGCAGGTGCCGAAGTACCAGCCGGCGCCGATGAACCGGCCGATGCGCCCGGTGAACCAGCCGCCGCCTCCGCCTCCCGGCCAGTACCCGCCGACCCGCGTCGCCGAGGTCCTGCCGCAGCCCAAGCCGCCGCAGCCGTCCCAGCCTGCCGTCCTCGCCGACACGCCGGGCCCGCTGCCGTTCGGACCTGGTGCCGCGAACGCCGACGCGCCCGCGCCAGTGCAGAAGTCGGGCAAGGTCTGGAACCCCGGCAACGGCCGGTTCCGCCGCGTCCGCCAGCTCGGCGCCGGTGGTTTCGGCACGGTCTGGCTGGCCGTCGACGAGCAGCTCGACCGCACGGTGGCGGTGAAGCTCGCGCACGCCCCGGACAACGAGACCGAGGCGCGCATGCTCCGCGAGGCCCGCGCGCTGGCCGCGGTCCGGCACCCCAACTGCGTGCGGGTGTTCGACATCGTCCAGGACCCGGACGGCCTGGCCCTGGTCATGGAGTACATCGAGGGCGCCTCGCTGTCCGAGACGGTCCTGAAGAACGGCCTGATCGACGACAAGCTCGCCGCCCGCCTGTGGCTGAACATGGCCGACGCGCTGGCGGCGGCGCACGACCGCGGTGTCCTGCACCGCGACGTGAAGCCGTCCAACGTGATCGTCGACGACCAGGGCACCGCGCACCTGATCGACTTCGGCATCGCCCGCTCCAAGGGCGACAGCACCCTCACGGCCACCGGCATGATGGTCGGCACCCCGGACTTCCTCGCACCGGAAACGGCCCGCGGCGAAACGGCGTCCCCGGCGTCCGACTCCTGGCAGCTGGCCGCGACGGTCTCCTACGCGCTGACCGGCCACCCGCCGCGCGGCTCGCGGGAGAACCCGATCTCCTCGCTGATGGCCGCCGCGCAGGGCGAACCGATCACCAAGCTGCCGCAGAACAGCGCGCACGCCAGGCTGCTGCTCGCGGCGATGGACCCGGAACCGGGCCGCCGTCCGACGCTCGCCCAGGTGCGCGGCCAGCTGTCGCAGTTCCTCGACCAGCAGGGCATGAGCAAGGAAGGCCCGGTCACCCGGTTCATCAGCAAGCCGACGCCGCCACCCACGAAACACATGCCGATGTAGGCGAACCGGGTGAACGTTCGGCCCGGCCGTAACGGTGATTCACCGTTCCACGACCTAAGCCGTGGTTCACCCGGAAGCTTCGGCATCTCACGGATGCCCTACGAAGGGTGGTGAGGCGGTTTCCGCCGATCGCCTCACCACTCACCTTCGCGCGAACGGCCGCAACCTCTTGCGCAGCACCAGGAACAGTCCGGCCGCGCCCATCACCACGAGCCCGACGAGCCACACCGGCGCCGGCCTGGACTCGGGTTCGGGTTCGGCAGGCACCACCGCTGCCGCCGGTTCAGGTACGGCAGCGGGCGTCGCGACGGGTGGCGCGATCTCCTGCCACGGGCCCTCGACCTCGCCCTGGACCCTCTGCGGGTCCGGCGGCTTGATCAGGAACGTGCCCGGCACCGTCAGCGAGCCCAGCGAGTGGTCCGGGAACAACCCCTGCACGCCGAAGACCTCGTACGACCCGGCGGGCAGGCTGAACGTCACGGCGTAGTGCGCGGCCTGGCCGAGCGGGACACCGACGAACACCCGCTCGTCGGAACCGGAGCGGAACCGCAGCCCCGTCTTGCCGAGATCGTCCCCGGCGTACGGATGAGTGCCGTGTTGCAGCACCCAGTAGCCGACGGTGTGGGTGACGGACGGCTGGACCGACGGCACCGGGTCCAGGTACGTGACCGCCCAGGCCCCCGCAATCGCGGAAGGCGCGCTGATCAGCAGGAACGCGCACATCAAGGCGAGAATTCTCATGACGCGAATACACCGGGAACCGAGGCGAGGTTCCCGGTGTAGGAAGGGCATCACGGACGAAGCGGTGGCACGGGCGATCGCAGGTGACCAGGCGGCCTACGGCGAGCTGGTCGCCCGGTACACCGCGCTCGCGCACCGGACTGCCTACCTGCTCGGGGCGGGTGCGGACGCCGGTGACGTGGTGCAGGAGGCGTTCGTGAAGGCGTACCGGAAGCTCGGCACGTTCAGGTCGGACGCCGACTTCAAGCCGTGGCTGCTCAAGATCGTCGCCAACGAGACCAAGAACCTGCACCGCAGCCGGCGGCGCCGCAACCTGATGGAGCTCAAGCTCGCCTCCGTCACCGAGACCGTCGACCACGACGACCCGGGCACCCTGGTGGACGGCTCCCGCGCCCAGCTCCTGAAGGCCCTCCAGAACCTCCCGGAGCACGACCGCCAGGTCGTCACGTGCCGGTACCTGCTGGACCTGAGCGAGGCCGAGACCGCGCAGACCCTCAACCTCGCCAAGGGAACCGTGAAGTCGCGGCTGTCCCGCGCACTGGCCAAGCTGCGCCCGATGCTGGAGGAGGTGGCCCATGATCGATGACCAGACCGAGGCCGCCCTCCGCGATCTCGGGCGGAAGATCCACGTGCCGGAACCGCCCGATCTCAGCGCGAGCGTGCTGACCCGGATCAACGCCCCGCGCCGCAGGAACCGTTGGCTCACCGCACTGGTAGCGGCGATCACGGCCTTCGCGATCGCCTTCGCGGTGTCGCCGGCGGTCCGAGCGGGCGTCCAGAACCTCCTGGAGTTCGCCGGCGTCGAGTTCCACACCGAGGCGCCGAAGAGCATCGCGCCTCCGTTGCCCAGCCAGGAGGTCTCGCTCGACGAAGCGAAGAAGCAGATGCCGTTCGAGATCCACCTGCCGCGGGAACTCGGCACTCCGGACCGGATCACCGTCCACGAAGGACGGTTCGTCACGCTGCACTACGGCAACCTGAGGCTCGACCAGTTCGACGGCACCATCGGCTCGACGGTAGGCAAGCTCGTCCACGGCGAGGGCGTCGAGCAGATCAACGACAGGATCTGGATCCCGTATCCGCACCCGTTCTTCTACATCGACCGCAACGGCCAGTGGCACACCGAGAAACCGCAAGGCGCCGGACAAACCCTGATCTGGCAACGAGATCAGGTCACCATGAGGCTTGAGGGCGAGCTGACCAAGGAGCGCGCCCTCGAAATCAGCGAAAGCTAGCCGATCTCCGCCGCGATCATCGGCTTCAGGGAGCGGCTGTACTCCTTGTTCAGGTGGTCCCGGTCGAAGTAGACGGCGACGCCCCCGATCACCGCGTAACACAGCTGCTCGTCGCAGAAGTACTTGGTGAAGTCGATCAACTTCACGCCGGGGTTCTTCGTCGATCTGGTGGCCTCGGCCAGCGGATCGGCCGGTTGGGCCTCGGATCGCGGGAGGGCGCAGTCCTGCGGGGTCTGTGGGCTCTCCGGCACGCATTCGGTCGAGCGGATGTCCCCGTTCAACGGCGGGTCGGCGAACACGAACACCCGTGCGCCCGCATCGGTCCACTTGCGCCACTTCGGGTCCAGACCCTGGAGGTACTGCTCGGCCTGGCTGCGGCCGCTGCCGTCGTTGACCGCCTCCTTGCGGGAGAAGAACGACATGAACACCATCGACGGCCTGTCGGCCGCGATCACGTCGGTCATCCGCGGCGTCCAGGAGGTGCAGCGCTCGATCACCGCCGCGGTGTCCTTGCCGCGGTAGCCGACCAGCGCGACGTCCGCGAACGGGCATCCGCCGAGGGTGCTGACGGTGAGCTTCCACTTCTTCTCGCGCGCGAGGTCGAGCATCGGGGGGATCCAGTGCTCGGCGTGCGAGTCGCCGACCAGCCACACCTTCGGCGCTGAAGCGTCGCCGCCGCTGTAGTCGCAGATGGTCGTCGTCTTGCGGTCAGCGGCCTTGTACTCGTCTTCGAGCGACTTGCACTCCGGGGGGAACAGCCAGAACTCGTTCGCCGGACCCATGATGGTCTCGTGGGCCGGGCCGAACGGCGCGGCGCAGTTGTTGGCGGGGACCATGGCACCGGCGCCATGACACTTGTCGGTCGACGTTGCGGCTGCCCTCTGCTCAGCCTCCGCGGCCTGCCGGTGGTAGCTCCACTGCAGCCCGCCGGCGAGCACCTCGACGAGCGCGAGGCCGACGATCATCGCCCCGAACGTGCGGATGGTGCTGCGGCTCAGCCGCGGCCAGGTCCTGGCGCGGTCCTCGACGTACATCTTCGTCAGCCACGCGAGCGCGAACGACACCCCGACCAGCCAGAACCGCCACGGCGTGGTGAGCGCGCCCTTGTCCAGCGCGCCGCTCAACGCGAACGGCGCCAGCACGACGATCGGCCAGTGCCACAGGTAGAGCGAGTAGCTGATGTTGCCCACGAACTGCACGGGCGCGGAGGCCGTCACGGCCGTGTGCCACTGACGGTCGGGGCGCATACCCGAGATGATCACCAGAGCGGTGCCGACGGTGGGCACCAGCGCGAGGTATCCGGGGAACGGCGTGGTGTGGCCGTAGACGAACGCGGACACCAGGATCATCGCGAAGCCGATGCCCGCGGCCACCTCGGCGCCGATCCGCGGCAGCACGAGCTTCGAGGCGGCCAGTGCGACGACGGCGCCGATCGCGAACTCCCACACCCGCACCGGGGTGATGAAGTACGCCTCGCTCGGCGAAACGATCGTGTAGTAGACGCTGAACGCCAGCGACAGCACGCCGAGCACCACGACGCCGGGCAGCAGGAACCGCCGGCCGCCGAACTTGACCAGGCCGATCAGCAGCAGCGGCCAGAACAGGTAGAACTGCTCCTCGACCGACAGCGACCAGTAGTGCTGGACCAGGCTCGCGGCCTCGGTCTGCGCCGAGTAGTTCACCGACTTCGCGGCGAGCAGCCAGTTCTCCCAGTAGAACGCGGCGGCGAAGGCCTCCCACGCGTTCGTCGTCCACCGCGGGTACGGCAGCAGGAACCACGCCAGCACGATGCTCACGACCAGCACCAGGAACGCCGCGGGCAGCAGCCGGCGAACGCGCCGCGCGTAGAACGTGCCGAGTCGCACCTTGCCGGTGCGGACGAGCTCGCGGTCGAGGTGCGAGGTGATCAGGAAGCCGGAGATGACGAAGAAGACGTCGACGCCGACGTAGCCCCCGGTCATCACGTTCGGCCAGAAGTGGTTGACCACCACGGCCAGCACGGCGATCGCCCGCAGCGCCTGCACGTCCGTCCGGAAGCCGGCGGACGAGGGCTTGCGACCTGTGCCAGGCCCGCGTTCGTCCTGCTCCGGGCGTGACTGCATGGTGGTGGTCATACGGCTGTGGATCCCCCTTTTCGCAGGAGGATGTTAACTGATCGTCGCTGGTGGGAAAGGCCTTGCGGGCTTTCCCCGCGAGATCCGGGTCACCGCCAGCTGGGCAGCCAGAGCTGCTGCTGCCACATCTCCGGCGTGATCGGATTGCCGTTCAAGATCGGCCACAGCCACACGAAGTTCGCCACCACGATGCCGACGTACAGCGACACGACCAGCAGCCCCGTGCCGCGCCGTTCGGAGCCCGCGGTCCGCCGGCCCAGGATCTCGCCCAGCGCCAGCACGATCATCAGCACCAGGAACGGCGCCATCGGCGTGACGTAGAAGAAGTACATCTGCCGGTCGAGGTTGAGGAACCACGGCAGCAGGCCCGCCGCGTACGCGACCAGGACGCCGGCGTAGCGCCAGTCCATCCGGCCGACCGAACGCCAGACCGCCCAGCCGATCACCGGGAACGCGAGCCACCACATCGCGGGCGTGCCGATGAGCATGATCGCGCCGAGGCACGACGCCGCACCGCAGCCCGTGACGGCGTTGTCGTAGTAGTAGAGCATCGGACGCAGGCCCATCGGCCACGTCCACGGCTTCGACTCCCACGGGTGCCGGTTGGTCTCCGAGGTGACCAGCTCGACGTGGAACTTGTAGACGTTCTTCGCGTTGTACCAAAGCGACTGCAGGACGTCCGGGATGTACGCGATGTCCTTGACCTTGCCGCCGACGACATGCCGGTCGATGCCGGTCTCGCTGGCCATCCACGGGAACCAGGTCGCGATGTACACCAGGACCGGGATCGCGACCAGCCCGCCGAGCGAGGGCAGCACGTCCTTCGCGAGCGCGCCGAGCCACGGCTCCTCGACCCCGGCCGCCCGCCGCGCCAGTGCGCTCCAGATGACCGTCAGCAGGCCGAACGCGCCGATGTACCAGATGCCCGACCACTTGATGCCGCACGCCATGCCGAGCATCACGCCCGCACCGAAGCGCCACCAGCGGAAGCCCAGCCACGGCCCGAACGCCGAGTTGTTGATGAAACCCTCGCGCACGGCCACGGCGAGGCGCGCGCGCACCTGTTCGCGGTCGACGACCAGACAACCGAACGCGGCGACGACGAACAGCGCCAGGAAGATGTCGAGCATGCCCATCCGCGACTGGACGTGCGAGACGCCGTCCGCGATGAGCAGCACGCCGGCCAGCGCGCCCAGCAGGTCGGACCGGGTCAGCCGACGCGCGATCCGGACGATCAGCAGGATCGTGATCGCACCCGCGAGCGCGGACGCGAACCGCCAGCCGAGGCCGTCGTAGCCGAAGAGCTCCTGGCCGATCGCCATCAGCTGCTTCGCGAGCGGCGGGTGGACGATCAGCTCGTAGCCGGGGTTGTCCTCGTAACCGCCGTTGCGGAGCACTTGTGCCGTCTGCGGCACGTAGTGCTTCTCGTCGAAGATCGGCGTGCCCTTGTCCGTCGGATACCCGAGGTTCCAGAACCGGACGAAGGCGCCGACGAGCGTCACGACGATCGTGACGAGCCACCCGCGCATGCGGTCTCCGGACGGAGGCGGGTCGAGCGCCGCCGCACGATCCGTGCGTGGCTCCTCGACGACGACGGGCGCCTCTCCTGGCTGCACGAGGACTGTCACGCCGCCGATCGTAGGGTGAACCATGTGAGTCCTGTATCCGGTTCAGGCCGTCTGGTCCTGGCAGCCACCCCTCTCGGGGACATCCGCGACGCCTCCGCCCGCCTGATCGAGGCGCTGGAGACAGCCGACGTGATCGCCGCCGAGGACACCCGCCGGCTGCACAGCCTCGCGAACGCGTTGCAGGTCAAGCCGTCCGGCCGGGTGATCAGCTTCTACGACCAGAACGAGATCGGGCGGCTGCCGGGGCTGCTGGAATCGCTGCGAAATGGCGAGACCGTGCTGCTCGTGACGGACGCAGGGATGCCCTCCGTGTCGGATCCCGGATATCGGCTCGTGGCCGCGTGTGTCGAGCAGGACCTCCAGGTGACCTGCCTGCCCGGTCCGTCCGCCGTGACGACCGCGCTCGCCGTGTCGGGCCTGCCGAGCGACAGGTTCGCGTTCGACGGCTTCCCGCCGCGCAAGTCCGGTGAACGGAAGCGCTGGTTCGCGCCTTTGGCCGCGGAACAGCGCACCGTCGTCTTCTTCGAGGCACCTCACCGGCTCGCGGACACGCTCGCGGACGCGGTCGAGGTGCTCGGGCCGGACCGCAGCGCCGCCGTGTGCCGCGAGCTGACCAAGAAGTACGAAGAGGTCGTGCGCGGAACGTTGGCGGAGCTCGCCGAGTGGGCCGTGGAGGGCGCACGCGGCGAGATCACCGTTGTGCTCGGCCCTGCGCCCATCGCGGACACGCCGGACCTGGAAACCCTGGTCGCCGAGGTCAAGCAACGCGTAGCTGACGGCGAACGCATGAAGTCGGCCGCCGCCGAGGTCGCGGACGCGGCCGGCATCAGCAAAAAGACCCTCTACGACGCCGCGATCAAATCCTCCTGACCGCGCTGTTTTCGGGAACGCGGGGGCCCCGCGTTCCCCGGAAGGAAACGCGGGGCCCCCGCGTTCCCTCAAGCAGACTCGCGGTGGAAGGTGCGGACGCCGTAGAAGACGCCGACGAGTACCAGGGCAGATGCCGAGGTCAGGCCTAGCAGGATCGAACCGGTGTTGAAGATTGAGCGTTCGGCGTCGACGACGTGCGCCAGCGGGTTGATCCGCGACAGCCAGTAGAGCCACTGCGGGCCGTTCGACATCGGCAGCAGCACGCCGGACAGCAGCATCACCGGCACGATCGTCGAGGACAGCACGGACGCGAAGACGTACTCCAGCTTCACCTTCAGCGCGATCGCGTACGACAACGCCCCGATGGCGACGCCCAGCAACGCCACCAGCCCGAGCCCGAGCAGGATCTCGCCCGGCGTGGCCCGGAACCCGAACAGCATCGCGGCCAGCATGATCAGCAGGCCCTGCACGACGAGCAGCACCACGTCCTTGCCGACCCTGCCGACGAGCAGCGCGATCCGGCTGACCGGGGTCACCCGCAGCCGTTCCATCACGCCCGTCCGCACCTCCGGCAGCAGCGAGAAGCCCGCGTAGGCCGTGCCGAACAACGCCATCTGCACCAGCAGCCCCGGCACGAACCACTGCCAGCCGGTGTCGCCGAGCAGCGGGCCGAAGAGGCCGAGGTAGAGCAACGGCTGGGCGAGCCCGAACACGATCGCCACGGGGTTGCGCAGGACCGGGAGCATCACGCGGACGAAGACGAGCCAGGTGTCACGCAACAGTGTTTTAGAAAGCATTTGCTGGCTCCCGGAGAGAGCGGCCGGTCATGGTGAGGAACACGTCGTCCAACGTGGGCCGGTGGACCTGCACCGAGTGCAGTTCGACGCCGAGGTTGTCGAGGTCGCGGAGCAGGCCGGGCAGCGCGCGGTCGCCGTTCGGGATGCGGAAGCTGACCTTCTCTCCCTCGACCACGGCGTTCTCGAACTTGCCCGCCACCAGCGCGGCCTGCAGGGTGCCGAGCACGACCAGGTCGCCGGAGACGTTGTTCTTGAGTTCGTCCGGTGAGCCCTCGCCCACGATCGAGCCGTGGTCGATCACCAGCAGCCGGTCGCTGAGGAAGTCGGCCTCGTCCAGGTAGTGCGTGGTCAGGAAGACCGTGGTGCCATCCGCCTTGAGCTGCTTGACGTGGTCCCACAGGTTGCGGCGGCTCTGCGGGTCGAGCGCGGTCGACGGTTCGTCGAGGAACAGCAGCCGCGGGTCGTGCAGCATGCCCATCGCGATGTCGAGCCGGCGCTGCTGGCCGCCCGACAGCGTGATCACGCCGCGTTTCTCCAGGCCCTGGAGGTCGAACCGGTCGAGCAGGTCGGCGACCTTCCTGCGGGCGTCGTGCTTGGACAGGCCGTAGAAGCGGGCCTGGAACTCCAGCTCCTCGGCGACGCGCTGGTCGGCGCCCGCGCCGTTCTTCTGCCCGACGTACCCGATGTTGCGGCGCACTCCCGCCGGGTCGGTGAGCAGGTCGTGCCCGGCGATGACCGCCTCGCCCGCCGTCGGCTGCAGCAGCGTGGTGAGCATGCGCAACGTCGTGGACTTGCCGGCGCCGTTCGGGCCCAGGAACCCGACGAGCTCCCCCTCGGTGACGTCGATGTCGACCCCGCATACCGCGTCCACGGGACCTGACTTCGTCGCGAACCGGCGCGCGAGGCCGCGTGCCTTGATCATGACTGAATCCCCTCTAATCAAATTTGACTAGAGGCTAGCGGGAGCTAATCAAGTTTGACTAGTCCTTCAGTTCGTAGGCACCGGCCTCTAGACGTTCGATCAGCTCCTGAGTCCAGCGCACCTGGCCTTCGAGGTGGACGAGCCACAGTCGAAAGAGCTCGCTGACGTGCGCGGGCTTGCCCATCTCCGGCATCGAGTCGATGCCGTGCCGGGTGGGCGTGAGCTGCCCTTCGAGGCCCGCCAGCCGGTTCTTCAGCAGCACGACCGCCTGCTTGCGGGGGACGAGGTTGAGCATCGCGATGCCCGCGGAGACCTCGTCGTTGCCGGCGGAGGCGTCGGCCAGCGCGTGCGCGAGCAGGTCCTGCAGCTCGTGCTCACCGGCGGCGGTGATCTTGTAGGTGGTGCGGGCGGGGCCCTCGTCGGACTCGGCGGTGCCGACCGGCTCCAGCAGTCCGTCCTTGGCCAGCGACTTCAGCGCGTGGTAGATCGAGCCCGGTTGCACGTTCGCCCAGGCGTCCGCGGACCACGACTTGAGCTCGCGCCGCACCACGTAACCGTGTGCCTCGCCGACGAGCTTGACCACGCCGAGCACCAGCATCCTGGTCGCGGACAAACCGACCTCCCACTC
Organism: Lentzea alba; assembly: GCF_011067745.1. Classification (GTDB taxonomy): domain Bacteria; phylum Actinomycetota; class Actinomycetes; order Mycobacteriales; family Pseudonocardiaceae; genus Lentzea; species Lentzea alba. The sequence goes on along the minus strand of NZ_JAAMPJ010000002.1, from coordinate 248,770 downwards.
GGTGAAAACACCCTGGCACCGCCTCCGTAGGCTATGTGCATGAGTGCCTCCGTACTGACCGCGGTGGCCTGGCCTTACGCCAACGGCCCCAGGCACATCGGTCACGTCTCCGGTTTCGGTGTCCCTTCCGACGTGTTCTCCCGCTACATGCGCATGTCGGGGAACCGGGTGCTCATGGTCAGCGGCACGGACGAGCACGGCACACCCATCCAGGTGCAGGCCGAGAAGGAAGGGCTCACGGCTCGTGAGCTCGCCGACAAGTACAACCGTGTGATCGCGTCTGACCTGCAGGGCCTCGGCCTCTCCTACGACCTCTTCACCCGCACCACCACCGGCAACCACTACCAGGTGGTGCAGGACCTGTTCTCCGCGCTGTGGAAGAACGGCTACGTCGTCCCCAAGACGGAGATGGGCGCCATCAGCCCGTCGACCGGCCGGACGCTGCCCGACCGCTTCATCGAGGGCACCTGCCCGATCTGCGGGTACGACGGCGCGCGCGGTGACCAGTGCGACAACTGCGGCAACCAGCTCGACCCGATCGACCTGAAGAACCCGCGCTCGCGGATCAACGGCGAGACGCCGAAGTTCATCGAGACCGAGCACCTGTTCCTCGACCTGCCCGCGTTCATCGAGTCGCTGGGCAGCTGGATGGGTACGCGCACCGAGTGGCGTCCCAACGTGCTCAAGTTCTCGCAGAACCTGATCAAGGACCTGCGGCCGCGCGCGATCACCCGTGACCTCGACTGGGGTGTGCCCATCCCGCTCGACGGGTGGAGCGACCAGCCGATGAAGCGGTTCTACGTCTGGTTCGACGCGGTCATCGGCTACTTGAGCGCGTCCGTGGAGTGGGCCCGTCGTTCCGGCGACCCGGACGCCTGGCAGGAGTTCTGGACGGGTGACGCCCAGGGCTACTACTTCATGGGCAAGGACAACATCGTCTTCCACTCGTTGATCTGGCCGTCGCTGCTGCTCGGGCAGAACGGCGCGGGCGACAAGGGCGGCGAGCCCGGCCGGTTCGGCACGCTGAACCTGCCGACCGAGGTCGTGTCGTCGGAGTACCTGACGATGAGCGGCTCGAAGTTCTCGACGTCGCGCGGCACCGTGATCTACGTCGGCGACTTCCTGAAGGAGTTCGGGCCGGACGCGCTGCGGTACTTCATCTCCGTCGCGGGTCCCGAGAACCAGGACACCGACTTCACCTGGGAGGAGTTCGTCCGCCGGACGAACTTCGAGCTGGCGAACGAGTGGGGCAACCTGGTCAACCGCTCGGTCTCGATGGCGCACAAGAACATCGGCGCGATCCCGAAGGCCGTGGCTTTGACGCCCGCGGACCACGAGCTGCTCGCGCAGTCTCGCGCGGCGTTCGACACGGTCGGTGCGCACCTGCGCCGGTCGCGGTTCAAGCAGGCGTCGGGCGAGGCCATGCGCGTCATCTCGGCGGCGAACAAGTACCTGTCGGACCAGGAGCCGTGGAAGCTCAAGGACGACCCGGACCGCCGTGACTCGGTGCTGCACACCGCGCTGCAGGTGGTTCAGGACGCGAACACGCTGATGACGCCGTTCCTGCCGCACTCGGCACAGAAGGTGCACGAGGCGTTGGGCGGCACGGGCGTGTGGGCCGCACAGCCGTCGATGAACGAGGTCACCGACCTGGACGTGCCGGAGCGTTCGTACCCGGTGCTGACCGGTGACTACGCCGGTGAGCAGGCTCGCTGGGAGTCGACGCCGATCGAGGTCGGCCGGCCGCTGCAGAAGCCGTCGCCGCTGTTCTCGAAGCTGGAGAAGGAACTGGGCGACACCGGTCCCGAGTGGGCTCCGATCGTCAAGTGACGTCCGACAAGCGTGAACGACCGCCGGTGCCGGAAGCTCTTCCGGCACCGGTGATCGACGCTCACACGCATCTCGACGCGTGCGGGGCTGTCGACGCGGCTGACGTGGCGGTCCTGCTGGACCGTGCGGAGGCCGCCGGAGTCTCGCACGTGATCACCGTGGCCGACGACTTGAAGGCCGCGCGGTGGGCCGCCGAGGCGTCCACTTGGGACCCGCGGGTCTACGCGGCGGTGGCCGTGCACCCGACGCGCACCTCTTCGTTCGGGGACGCCGAGAAGGCCGAGCTGGAACGGCTCGCTGCCTTCGACCGCGTGGTGGCGATCGGCGAGACCGGTCTGGACTACTACTGGGACTACTCGCCGCCGGCCGCTCAGCACGAGGCTTTCCGTTGGCACATCGACCTTTCCAAGCGCGTCGGGAAGCCGTTGATGATCCACGACCGGGACGCGCACGAGGACATCCTCAAGATCCTCGACGCCGAGGGCGCACCGTCCACTGTGGTCTTCCACTGCTTCTCGGGCGACGCGGACTTCGCCCGGCGGTGCGTCGACGCGGGGTACGTGCTGTCGTTCGCGGGCCCGGTGACGTTCAAGAACGCCCGCGCGCTGCGGGAGGCGGCCCAGCTGGTCCCGCAAGATCAGTTTCTGGTCGAGACGGACGCGCCGTTCCTGACGCCTCATCCGTACCGGGGGCGGCCGAATGAACCATATTGTGTGAATTACACAGTTCGGGATTTGGCCACGCTCCGTGGCGAAGATCTTTCTGAACTCTGCTCCGCCGTCACCCGTACTGCTCAACGAGTGTTCGGGCTTGGCTACTGAAATGCGAACTAGAACGAACGGAGCACAGGGTTCCTACCCCCATGGGGTGACTGAGGTCACAACATCGGCGGGGGTGTTTGCGCAACGTCCGCGACCCCGTTACTGTCCCGTGACCGTGCCACCTGGACCGACCCAGTCGGTTGGGAGCACGCCCGCAGTCGGGGCGGGACCGAAGCCAGAAGCGCGAAGAAGCGAGACCACGTAGGAGGAGTTGCCGGGAACCTTCGAGCTCAACCCTCGAATGATCTTTGCAGCGCCAACTGTGCGGTGGCCTCGAGCTTCCGCAATGGAGGTATCGACCCTTGTCTGGAAGCGACAGAACTGCCGCTCCGTACGACTTCAACGACGACACCGACTGGTTCACGCCGGTCGGGGGTACCGCAGTCGGAGTCGCTGATCCCCACCCGAGCTTTCCCGCCGGTGCGCTGACCATCTCGCCCGCGGACGTGCTCGAGGTGCTCGGCCCGGACGCAGACGAACTGCTCGCCACCGCGAACGTCGACGTCGACGAGCTGATCCGGCTCATCAACGCCGAGACGACGATCATGCCGCCCCTCGTCCTCCCGTCGGAGGAAGAGGAGAAGAACGACCCAGAGCTGCTCGTCACGGCCGTCTCGTCCTGGAAGCGCCGCTTCCTCAAGGGCGCGGTCGCCGCGGTCCTCGTCTCCATCTCCGGTGGCGGCGTCACCGCCATGGCGATGGACAAGTCGCTGACCGTCGAGGTCGACGGCGCGCTGCAGACCGTCCACTCCTACGAGGGCACGGTCGGCGAGGTCCTGGCGGAGGAAGGCATCACCGTCGGTGAGCACGACGCCCTCTCGCCGTCCCTGAACGCTCCGGTCTCCGACGGCGGCAAGATCAGCCTCGACCGCGGCCGCCTGCTCAAGATGAGCGTCGACGGCCAGGCCCGCGAGGACTGGGTCCGCTCGGTCACCGTCGAAGAAGCCGCCAAGCAGATGGGCGTGCCGCTCGAAGGCGCCTGGATGTCGGCGCCGGGTTCCCAGGACGTGCCGCTGGAAGGCATGAACCTCGAGGTCAAGACCCGCAAGAACATCAAGCTGTTCGACGGCGCCAACCCGGTCCGCGAGCTCCAGACGACCGCGGTCACCGTCGACGAGCTCCTCAAGGGCGAGAACCTCACCCTCGGCCCCGAGGACGCCGTCACCACCGGCCTGGACGTGAAGCTCGCCACCGGCGCCGAGGTCTACATCTCCCGCACCGGCGTCACGGTCATCAACGTGAACGAGCCCGTGGCGCCGCCGGTCGAGAAGACCAACGACCCGAACATGAACGCGGGCCAGCAGACCGTCACCGACCCCGGCACGCCGGGCGAGCAGGTCTCGACCTACCGCGTGACCGTGAAGAACGGCAAGGAGATCAGCCGCGAGAAGATCGGCGGCAAGATCACCAAGGAGCCGAAGCCCAAGAAGATCACCGTGGGCACCAAGCCTCTGCCCGACAGCGAGGTCTGGGACCGTCTCGCCAAGTGCGAGGCAGGCGGCAACTGGGCCATCAACACGGGCAACGGCTACTACGGCGGCCTCCAGTTCTCGGCCAGCACCTGGGCCTCGAACGGCGGCACCATGTACGCCCAGCTCCCGCACCAGGCCACCCGCGAGCAGCAGATCGCCATCGCGACCAAGCTCCGCGACCGCTCCGGCGGCACCTACGGCGCGTGGCCGGGCTGCCGGGCCAAGCTCGGCCTGCCGTAAACCCGCACCGCGCTTTGGCTTTGGCCGCTCCTGGTTCGCCGGGGGCGGCCTTTGCCGCTTCCGGGGGAGTGGGTTGGCAGGAGCGCATGCCCCGGTGGGCAACAATCGGAACGCGACCAGCCCCGCAAGCCGCCCACCCCCGCCCTCCACCCACAAGCCTGCGAGAATGCCCCAGTGAGCCTGCTGGGACCCGTAGAAGTTCGCCGTCTAGCCGAAGAGCTGGACATCCGCCCGACCAAAAAACTGGGCCAGAACTTCGTCCACGACCCCAACACGGTCCGCAAGATCGTCACCGCCGCCGAACTGGACGAAAACGACATCGTCCTCGAGGTAGGCCCAGGCCTGGGCTCCCTGACCCTCGCCCTGCTCCCGAACGCCCAGCAGGTAGTGGCTGTCGAAATCGACCCACCCCTGGCCCAGAGGCTCCCGCAGACCGTCAGCGAGATGGACCCGGAGAACGCAGCCAAGCTCCACGTCGTCCTCAAAGACGCGATGAAGGTCACCCAAAAAGACCTGCCGGCCCAACCCACCGCGATCGTCGCGAACCTGCCGTACAACGTCGCGGTCCCGGTGGTGCTGCACCTGCTCAGCGAGCTCCCGACCCTCCAAAAAGGCCTCGTCATGGTTCAGGCCGAGGTCGCGGACCGGATGGCGGCCAAGCCCGGCAACAAGATCTACGGCGTGCCCAGCGTGAAGCTCGCCTGGTACGCGGAGGCCAAGAAGGCCGGCTCCATCGGCAAGAACGTGTTCTGGCCCGCGCCCAACGTCGACTCGGGCCTGGTCTGGTTTCAGCGTCACGAAAAGCCGCTGTCCACAGTGGACAGGAAACGCCTGTTCCAGATCGTCGACGCCGCGTTCGCGCAGCGAAGGAAGACGCTCCGCGCGGCGCTCAAGGGCTGGGCCGGCAGCGCCGAAAAGGTCGACGAGCTGCTCCAGAAGGCCGGGATCGATCCGCAGCAACGGGGCGAGCAGCTCAGCGTGATCGACTTCATCCGGATTGCCGAGGTCTAGGCCGGGGATCCTTCGGCCATCAGTGTGATCTGTCGAACGAATCGGAATCTGGCTTGCGCAACCGAACGTCCGTCCGGTTGACTGCTAAGTGCCATCCGGAGCGACTGAGAGACCTGGCTCTACGACGTCGCAGCAACCACCCGCTGGATGCGGGCAGGTGCTAACGCCAGGACCGATGGAGGATCACATGGGTACCACGCGAATGCTGACGCGCCGTCGAGTTGTCGACCAGTGCCGTCGCACCGCCTCTGCATGTCGTCGCCACCTCGTCTAAGGCGCCTTCTCAAAGTCCTTTGACGCGCACTCAGTCAACGAGTGGCGCACACACCTGAGCAGAACTCCGATCGCGCACCGCCCACGAGGCGTGTGTGCCGTCGCGCGCAGCCGTGGAGCAGATGTGATCACTGTCGAAAACCTCACCAAGTCCTTCCAGGGTGTCAACGCCCTGAACGGCGTGACCCTCGACGTCGAGGCGGGCACCGTGCTCGGCGTCGTCGGCCCGAGCGGGGCCGGCAAGTCGACGCTCGCGCGCTGCGTTGCGCTGCTGGAGCGTCCCGACTCGGGTGCGATCCGGGTCGACGGCACCGACATCACCAGCCTCGACGGGTCCGCCCTCCGCGCGGCCCGCAGGCAGATCGGCGTTGTGCCGCAGGGGGATTCGCTCCTCCGGCAGCGCACGGCGGCCGGCAACATCGCTCTTCCCCTCGAAAGCGCGGGAGTGCCCGGACCGCAGCGCCGCACCCGAGTGGGCGAGCTGCTGGACCTCGTCGGGCTGACCGACAAGGCCGGCGCCTACCCCGACCAGCTGTCCGGCGGGCAGCGTCAGCGCATCGCCGTGGCGCGTGCGCTCGCCGCGAACCCGTCCGTGCTGCTCGCTGACGAGCCCACCAGCGCGTTGGACCCGGAGACCACCGGTTCCGTGCTGACCGTGCTCGACCGTGCGCGCGCTGAGCTGGGTGTGACCGTTCTCGTCGTCACGCACGACATGGGCGTGGTCCGCAAGATCTGCGACGACGTCGCGGTGCTGGAGCAGGGCCGTGTCGTCGAGCACGGCAAGGTCCTCGACCTGGTCAACGACGCCGCCAGCCGCACGAGCAGTGCGCTGCTGCCCGCCGTCGACCTGAACCCGATCAACGAGAGCAGCTACGACCGCGTCGCGGACGTCGTGCTCGTCGGGTTCGCCGCGGTCGGTGCCTTGCTGCCTGAGGCCGCGCATCGGTTCGGGGTCGAGCTCAACATCGTCGGTGGTGGCCTCACGCGTCTGGGCGAGACCCCGGTCGCGCGGTTCCGCCTCGGCCTGAACGGCGAGCGCTCCGACTCCGCGCTCGAGTGGATCGGCGAGGCCGGCGGTGCGGTGCAGAGGTCCCTGAAGGGCCCGCAGGGAGTAGCTGCGTGAGGTCTGCAACACCCTGGTCCGACGTTCTCAGCTTTCTGCTCGAAGCCACCGGCGAGACGCTGTACATGGTCGGCGTCTCGACCGTCATCGCCACCGCGCTTGGAATTCCCGTAGGTGTTTGGCTGCAGCTCACCGCCAAGGGTGGGCTGCGGCCGAACGTCGCGGTGCACCGCGTCCTGAGCTTCATCACCGACCTGGGCCGCTCGATGCCGTTCATCGTGCTGCTCGTCGCGCTGACGTCCGTCACCCGTCTGATCGTGGGCGGCTCCATCGGCAGCACGGCGGTCATCGTGCCGCTGGCCGTGGGCGCCATCCCGTTCGTGGGGCGGCTCGTGCAGAACATCCTGTCCGAGGTGCACGTGACCGTGGTCGAGGCCGCGATCACCACCGGCGCCTCGACGTTGCGGATCGTGCGCAGCGTGCTCATCCGCGAGTCGTTGCCCGCGCTGATCAACGCCATCGGCGTCACCGTGATCGCCCTGATCGGGTACTCGGCGATGGCCGGCGTGATCGGCGGTGGCGGCCTCGGTGACCTCGCGATCCGCGAGGGCTACCAGCGCTTCAACGACCGGATCCTGTGGAGCACCGTCGCCTGGCTCGCCGTGCTCACCACGGTGATCCAACTCGGGTTCACCCGTGCCGCCCGTGCGTCCGACCGGCGCCGGCACGCCTCCGTCTGACCCCGTAGAAATTCTCAAAAGGAACGTAATGCGTATTCGTGCTGCCCTGATCGCAGTCGCTTTGTCTGCTGTGACCGCTTTGTCCGCTTGCTCATCCGGTGCCGGCGCGTCCGACACCCTCAAAGTCGGTGTCTCACCCGTGCCGCACGCCCAGATCCTCAAGTACGTGGCCGACAACCTCGCCGCGCAGAAGGGCCTGAAGATCGAGGTCGTCGAGTTCACCGACTACGTGCAGCCGAACACCGCGCTGGTCGACGGTTCGCTCGACGCCAACTACTTCCAGACCGTGCCGTACCTGGAGACGTACACCTTGGAGAGCGGCGCCGAGGTCGCGTGGGTGGAGCCCGTCCACGTCGAGCCGCTGGGCCTCTACTCGAAGAAGGTCAAGAAGCTCGACGAACTGCCGAGCGGAGCCAAGGTCGCGTTGGCCAACGACGCCACGAACGAGGCGCGCGGCCTGAAGCTGCTGGAGGCGAACGGCCTGATCAAGCTCAAGGCCGTGGACCAGCCGACCGTCCGCGACCTCGCGGAGAACCCCAGGAACCTGCAGTTCGTGCCGCTGGAGGCCGCTCAGCTGCCCCGGTCGCTGGAGGACACCGACGCGTCGGTGATCAACGGCAACTACGCGATCGACGCGGGCCTCAAGCCGGCCACCGACTCGCTCGCGCTGGAGAAGGCCGAGGGCAACCCGAACGCGAACGGCCTGGTCACCCGCACCGAGCTCAAGGACGACAAGCGCATCCGCGAGCTGGCGGAGCTGCTCGGGTCGCAGCAGGTCAAGGACTACATCAAGCAGACCTTCAACGGTTCGGTCATCCCGGTTTGACAGCGACAGTGACCGGGGGAGGAGTCCGGGACTCCAGAACGCCCGTAGGCTGACATGGTGCTCGCAGTCGTTCCACCCCCGGTCACAGTTCGCGTCCCGGCCAAGGTCAACCTGCACCTGGCCGTCGGTGACGTGCGCCCGGACGGCTATCACGACCTGGTGACCATCTTCCAGGCGTTGTCGCTGGTCGACGAGGTCACCGTCGCGGTGGCCGACGAGCCCGGCGTGGAGGTCCACGGCGAGGGCGCCGACCAGGTGCCCACCGGTGCCTCGAACCTCGCCTGGCGCGCGGTCCGGCTGCTCGCGGCGCACGTGGGCAAGGACCCGGACGACCCCAAGGTCCGCGTCGTCATCCGCAAGGCCATCCCCGTCGCGGGCGGCATGGCGGGCGGCAGCGCGGACGCGGCTGCGACCCTGGTCGGCCTCTCTTCGTTGTGGCGGTTGGAGATCAGCCGCGACGAGCTGGCCGAACTGGCCGGGAAGCTCGGCGCGGACGTCCCCTTCGCCCTGTACGGCGCGACCGCGCTCGGCACGGGCCGCGGCGAGCGGATCGTGCCGGTGCTGGGCCGTCACCAGTTCCACTGGGTGCTCGCGTTCGACCGGCGTGGACTGTCCACTCCGGACGTGTTCGACGAGCTGGACCGCTTGCGCACCGAGGGTGATCCGCCGCGCGTCGGCCAGGTCGAGGCGGTGCTGGAGGGGTTGTCCTCCGGCGACCCGCGCCAGCTCGCTCTGCTGCTCGGCAACGATCTGCAGGCCGCCGCCGTGTCGCTGCGACCGAACCTGCGCCGTACGCTCCGCGCGGGTGTCGACGCGGGCGCGCTGGCCGGCATCGTGTCCGGCTCGGGCCCCACGACGGCGTTCCTGTGCGAAGACGGCGACACGGCGGTGCGGGTGGCCGCCGAGCTGGCCGGCGCGGGTGTGTGCCGGACGGTTCGGGTCGCGCACGGTCCGGTGCCCGGTGCGCGCGTGATCACGACTGAAGAGCCGAAGCCGACGCCGCCCGAGGTGCACGCGTAGCCGCAGGGGCTTTTGCCCCTCCTGGGTAGCCTGCACCGGGCAGTTTCTTACTAGTCGTGAGGTTTTGATGGCCAACCTGGTCAACCTGGAGTCCGTGTCGAAGTCGTTCGGCGTCCGGCCGCTGCTCGACGGCGTGTCGCTCGGCGTCAACGAGGGCGACCGGATCGGTGTCGTCGGCCTGAACGGCGGCGGCAAGACGACGCTGCTCGAGGTGCTGGCCGGGGTGGAGCCCGCCGACGACGGCCGCGTGTCGCGCTCGCGGGATCTGCGGATGGCCGTCGTGACGCAGCGGACGGAGCTGCCGGACGGCTCGACCGTGCGCAACGCGGTGATCGACCCCCTCGGGTTCGACGCCGAGCACGAGTGGGCCTCGGACGCCCGCGTGCGGTCCATTTTGGACGGACTCGGGATCACCGCGCTGGGACTGGACTCCGTGGTCTCCACGATGTCCGGTGGCGAGCGGCGCCGCGTCGCGCTGGCGGCCGCGCTGATCCAGGACCTCGAACTGCTCGTGCTGGACGAGCCGACGAACCACCTGGACGTCGAGGGTGTGCGGTGGCTCGCGGAGCACCTGCTGGCCCGCAAGTGCGCGCTCGTGGTCGTCACCCACGACCGGTGGTTCCTCGACACGGTCTGCAACCGCACGTGGGAAGTGGTGCAGGGCAAGGTCGAGCAGTACGAGGGCGGCTACGCCGACTGGATCTACGCCCGCGCCGAGCGCACCCGGCTGGCCGACGTGCTGGAGGAGAAGCGGCAGAACCTGGCGCGCAAGGAACTCGCGTGGCTGCGCCGCGGTGCGCCCGCGCGGACGTCGAAGCCGCGCTACCGGATCGAGGCCGCCGAGGCGTTGATCGCGGACGTGCCGCCGCTGCGCGACAACGTCGAGCTGCTCGCGTTCGCCAAGAAGCGCCTGGGGCGCACGGTGATCGAGGTCGAGGACGCCACACTGTCCATTCCGGACCGAGTGCTGGTGCGCGACCTGACGTGGCGCATCGGCCCCGGTGAGCGGATCGGTCTGGTCGGCGTCAACGGCTCTGGCAAGACGACGTTGCTGAAGTTGCTGGCGGGGGAACGTGAACCCGAGACGGGCAAGCGGATCCAGGGCTCGACGGTGAAGATCGCGCACCTCTCGCAGGAGCTGCTCGACCTCAACGGGTCGATGCGCGTGCTGGAGGCGATCGAAGAGGTCGCGCGGCGGGTCGTGCTCGGCAAGTACGAGATGTCGGCCTCGCAGCTGGGCGAGCGGTTCGGGTTCTCGTCGCAGAAGCAGTGGACGCCGGTGTCGGACCTGTCCGGTGGCGAGCGGCGGCGGTTGCAGCTGTGCCGGTTGCTGATGGCCGAGCCGAACGTGCTGCTGCTCGACGAGCCGACGAACGACCTGGACATCGACACGTTGCAGCAGCTGGAAGATCTGCTCGACTCGTGGGCCGGCACGCTCGTCGTGATCTCGCACGACCGCTACCTCGTCGAGCGCGTGTGCGACAAGGTCGTGGCGTTGTTCGGTGACGGCGGGCTGACCGACCTGCCCGGCGGCATCGAGGAGTACCTCAAGCGCCGGGACTCGTTGCGCGACCGGGAAAGCGCCATTGCCGCCCCGGCTGCCGACAAGGCGCCGTCGAACGCCGCCGACCAGCGCGCCGCCCGCAAGGAGCTGGCCCGGCTGGAACGGCGCCTCGAGGTGCTGCACAAGAAGGAAGCCGAGCTGCACGCCGCGCTGGCCGAGGCCGCCACCGATCCGGACCGGCTGCTGAAGCTCGACGCCGAGCTTCGCGCCGTGCTGGCGGAGGAGACCGACGTCGAGGCTGCCTGGATGGCCGCGGCCGAGGTGGTCGAGGGCTAACGCCCTCGGCGGCGCAGTTCGTTCGCGAGCATCGGCAGCAGCTCGTCGATGAACGACGTGTCGTAGCCCTGGCCGGAGAGCAGGGCGTAGCTGAAGCGCGCCTTCATGACCTCTTCGGAGGTCGCCCCGAGCATGCCGTCGAGCGCGACGCCGATCTCCTCCAGCATCCGGTCGACCTGCGCGGTGCGGTAACCGCGCTGACCGGCAGCGGCCTGCGGGATCCGCAGCTGCCGCAGGTCCTTCCACGACCTGACCTGCGGCATGCTGCGCATCGGTCCGGCGAGCTGCTGTTCGATCTGGCCGAGGAACGCGTCCACCTCGGTCTCGTCGTAGCCGCGCCGGCCGATCAGCGGGCGCGAGAAGCGGACGTCCCGGATGTCCTTGCCGGTCAGGTTGTCCTGGCCGAGCAGCGTCGCCTCGATGCGGTCGAGAAAGGCGTCCACCTGGGACTCCTGGTACCCGCGGCGGCCGCGGGGAGGGCGGTGGAACGCGACCTTGCGGATGTCCGCGGCGGTGAGCTTCGGCGAGTCGACGGCTCTGGGCGTCGCGGGCTGCTGCACCGGTGCCTGAGTCTGCGGTTGCGGCGGCTGAGGGCGCTGCTGCGGCTGTGGCTGTGGGCGGCGCTGCTGGGGCCGTTGCTGTTGCTGCGGCAGCTGCGTCGTCGGAGGGGAGGCCCTGAGCGGCGGCGGCGCGGTTTCGAACATCAACACGACGAGGTCGAGGAACGTGTCGACGTCCTCTTCGTCGTACCCGAACGTGCCGGGCGCCGTCTCGCCGAACACGGCGTCCTGGATCTGTTGCGCGGTCAGGTTGTCGGCACCGCGCAGGGTGGCCTCGATGCGGTCGAGGAAAGCGTCGATCTGGCCTTCGTGGTAGCCGCGGGTCCCCGGTCTGGGCTTGTGGAAGCGCACAGCGGCAACGTCGTCGGGTGACAGCCGCACCGCGGGTCTGAGCGCCTGCGACGTGGCGTGCGCGCCCTGAGCGGGCGCTGAGGCCTGCTGACGTTGCGGAGTGGACCGCAGTGTGTCGGCCACGAGTTCCATGAAGACGTTGACCTCGTTGACGTCGTAGCCCGGATCCCGGGTCGCGTTGCTGAACTTGACGTTGAGCACGTCCTCACGCGTGAGGATGTCTCTGCTGCGCATGGTGTCCTCGACGCGGTCGAGAAATGCGTCCACCTCAGCCGCGTCGTACCCGCGCTGTCCCGAAGGGGGACGGTGGAACGCGACCGAGGCCACGTCCTGCGCGGAGAGCAGAGGTGCCGGATGCGCGGGCAGACGATGCTGCGCTCCGGGGCCGCCCCGATCCACCAATGACCTCCTCCTGCGTACCTGTACTGGGGAGTATCGCGTTTCGCGTGGCATAACGTTTCGCCCTGATGGACCAAACGGCGCCACTACGATCGCGAACATGAGTCAGTTCGTGGATGTGATGCTGGCGACGGCCGCAAACGGTCGGGACAAGGGCATGACGACGGGTGAACCCGCCGCGCCCGTCCGCCGGACCTGGGCCGAGGTGCACGAACGCGCCCGGCGGATGGCCGGTGCGCTCGACGTGGCGCCGGGCACCGCGATCGCCGTGCTCGCCGCCGAACCAGCCGTGATCGCCCCAGCCGTGCAAGCAGCCTGGCTGTGTGGTGGCAGCGTCACGATGTTGCATCAACCCACACCACGCACCGACCTGGCCGAGTGGGCCGAGGACACGCTGCGGGTGCTCGCCATGATCGACTCGCGTCTGGTCCTGCTCGGCAGCCCTTTTGACGCTCTGGCTTCCGTGCTGGACCAGCACGGAATCCCGTACCGCAAGCTTTCCGAGCTAGACGGCGAACCGATCGCTCACCCTGTTCCCACTCCCGAGGATGCCACGGCACTGCTGCAGTTGACGAGTGGGTCCACCGCAGATCCCAAGGCGGTGCGAATCACACACCGCAATTTGATGGCCAACGCCCGCGGCATGGAGATCGCGGCCGCGCTGGATCCGTCGTCCGACGTGATGATTTCGTGGCTGCCGTTGTTCCACGACATGGGAATGGTCGGCTTCCTGACCGTGCCGATGCTGTTCGGCCTGGAATTGGTGAAGGTCACCCCAGTCGACTTCCTGTCGCGACCGACCCTGTGGGCTGACCTGATCACCCGGTATCGCGGCACGATCACCGCCGCGCCGAACTTCGCCTACGCGATCGTGGCCCGCCGGCTGGCCTCGTCGTCCGACTCGTTCGACCTGTCCTCGATGCGGCTGGCCCTGAACGGTGCCGAGCCGATCGATCCGGCCGCTGTCCAGGCCTTCGTCGACGCCGGCGCCCGCTTCGGACTGCGGCCGGAGTCGATCCTGGCCGCGTACGGCATGGCCGAAACCACTCTGGGTGTCGCCTTCGCGCCCCTGTTCACCGGGCTGTCGGTGGACGTGGTGGACGCGGACGCCGTCGAGGCCGACCGGCGGGCCGTGCCTTCCGACTCGGGGCGCGGGTTCCCGTTGCTCGGGCCGCCGCTGCCGGGCCTGGAGCTTCGGGTGGTGGACGAGTCGGGCGCGGTTCTGGGCGTGCGGGACGTCGGTGAGCTGCAGATCCGCGGTGAGGCCGTGACTCCGGGGTACCTGACGGTGAACGGTCCACTGGCGACTCAGGACGCCGAGGGCTGGCTGTCCACTGGAGACATCGGATACCTGGTGGAAGACGGCCAGGTCGTCGTCTGCGGGCGGCGCAAGGACGTCATCATCATGGGTGGCCGGAACATCTATCCGACCGATGTGGAGCGTGCCGCCTGCTCGGTCGACGGTGTGCGGGCCGGCAACGCGGTCGCGGTGCGGCTGGACGCCGGGACGCAGCGCGAGCGGTTCGCGGTCGTGCTGGAGTCGAAGCTGGCCGGGGACGCCGAGGCGGAGAAGTCGCTGGTGAAGGAAGTCACGGCGCGGGTCGTGGACGCGGTCGGGTTGCGGCCGTTCGCCGTCGTGGTGCAGCCGCCGGGGACCTTGCCGAAGACGCCGTCGGGGAAGCTCCGGCGGTCCGCGGCGGCCGCGTTGGTCTAGGGCCTGGTAGAGGCCCTTCAGGAGGTGGCGGAGCTCCCTCGCACTGCGACGGGGGAGTTTTCGCACGGCGTTGACCAAAATCTGGTGGGCGTCCCACGGGTTGCCGCAGCACTCGAAGACACCGCAGGTGCTGCCGTTTTCGATGGCTCGCAGATGTGGTCCCGGCTGGTTGCCGCGCCGTTGGCCTGGCAGCGATGTTCGGGCGCCTACGCGGCATGGCCCTTTCGGTTGGTCATGCCGACCATTGTGCCCGCTAGTGGAAGGCGTTCTGCGCGGCTTCGAGGCCCGAGGTGACGAGGGCCTCGACCGCGTCCGCCGCCCGGTCGATCTCCAGTGCGAGCTGCTTGCGCTCGACCGTGGAGAAGTCCTTGAGGACGTAGTCGGCGGGGTCCTGGCGCCCTGACGGACGGTCCACGCCGAAGCGGACGCGGTGGTAGTCCTTGGTGCCCAACGACTTCGTGATGGAGCGGAGTCCGTTGTGGCCGTTGTCACCGCCGCCGAGCTTCATGCGGATGGTGGCGAAGGGGAGGTCCAGCTCGTCGTGGATCACGACGATGGTGGTGGGCTTGAAGAACTTCACGGCGCTCGCGACGGGGCCGCCGGAGAGGTTCATGAAGCTGCGCGGCTTCGCCAGGACCACGCGGTGGCCGTTCAGGCGGCCCTCGACGATCTCGGCGCCGGACTTGTGCGCCTTGAACTTGCCGCCCACGCGGCCGGCGAGCTCGTCGAGCACCAGGAAGCCGATGTTGTGGCGGTTGCCCTCGTACTTCGGGCCCGGGTTGCCCAGGCCGACGATCAGCGTCAGATCATTTTGGGCGAGGTCATCGGCCACGGAACCGCAACTCCTGCTCGAGGTCGTCCAGCAACGCGTCCACGGCCTGCACCTGGTACCCCTTGCCCAGCAGGCCGGACGTGGTGCTGAACCGGGTGTTGCGGACCTCGGTGGAGGTCATGGCACCCCGGCCGTCCAGGTTGGCCGCGGCGCGGGCGATGAAGGCGTCGACTTCGGCGCGATCGTATCCGGTGCCGGACTTCGGCAGCTTGCGCGCGTGCAGGTCTTCGCCGGTGGCCAGGCCCGTGGGTGGCACGATGCCGTTGCGGACCTGGTGCTCCAGCAGGTGCAGGACGCCGTCGACGCTGAGCGGGTCGTAGCCGTTGGGGACCGTGGCGAACCTGACGGTGCGCACGTGGTCCGGGTTCAGGCGGAGACGGCCGGCCAGGGCGTCGGCGATGATCAGCAGGAACTCGTTGACCTGGTCCGGGTCGTAGCCCTGCTTCTTGCGGCGGAAGGTCTTGGACCGGATCTCGGCCGGTCCCAGGTACTGCAACGGCTCGCCGCCCCCCTCGTGAGGGGGTGGCGAGCCGTCAGACCTGCCCGACGTGATGGGGCTCAGCTTTCCTCGGTGGCCTCGGCCGGAGCGGCCTCGTCACCCTCGAGCTGCGCCGCGGACGGCGCCTCGTTGACGGCGACGACGAGCGCCTCAGCGTCACCGGCGAGCGTGGCGCCCTCCGGGAGGTTCAGGTCGCTGGCGTGGATCTGCGTGCCGGCGGCGACACCGGCGATCGACAGCTCGATCTGCTCGGGGATGTTGAGCGCGTCGGCCTCGATGGTGATGGTGGTGAGGTCCTGCGTGACCAGCGTGCCCGAGACGGGCTCGCCGGAGATGACCAGCGGCACCTCGACGGTGACCTTCTCGCCGCGCTGGACGAGCAGCAGGTCGACGTGCTCGATGTAGTTCTTGATGGGGTGCGTGGTGACGGTCTTGGTCAGAGCCAGCTCACTCGCGCCGTCGAGGGCGAGGGTGAGGACGGCGTTCTGACCGTGCTCACGGACAACACGGGCGAACTCGAGCGCCGGCAGGGCCAGGTGCTTCGGGTCGGAACCGTGGCCGTAGAGCACCGCGGGGATCTTGCCGGCGCGACGGGTACGGCGGGCGGCGCCCTTGCCGAATTCGGTGCGCTGCTCAGCGGCGAGACGGACCTCGGACACGGTGGGGTACTCCTTACGAGTCTGGCCTTGTACGTCGGGGCGGTGCACAAGTTAGTCAGGCGTTGGATCTAGCTTTGGGGTGGTGGCCTGCGGCGGCGAGCAGCACGCGGATAACGTCAACACGCGCGGCATCAAGCCACCGCGTCGATCACGCCGGACCGTGGAAGGCCCGCCCTCGCCGAGGCAACCCGACCAGTGTAGGTGAGGGGGTTGTTGGGGTGCTAATCGGGGGTGGGGTGGTTCTGGGGGCGCGAGCGAGTGGGTGGTCGCATTGCGGGCGGCGACCTTGCGGTTGCGTGCTTCCCCTGGGCTCTGCCCCAGACCCCACCGGGAGCGCACTTGAAAGCAACCGCTTCGCGGAAAGGCCAAGGGGCCCTCCGCTCGTGCGGAAGGCCCCTTGGACAACTGAGGTCAGGCGTTGCCGTCGAACAGGGACGTGACTGAGCCGTCCTCGAAGACTTCCTGGATCACTCGTGCCAGCAGTGGCGCGATGGACAGGACCGTCATGTTCGGGAAGCGCTTCTCCGCCGGGATGGGGAGGGTGTCGGTGAACACGACTTCGCGGGCGCCTGAGTCCTGCAGGCGCTGGGTTGCCGGGCCGGAGAGGATGCCGTGCGTGGCGGCGATGACCACGTCGGAGGCGCCCTCGTTCAGGAGTTGCTTCACCGCGCCCGCGATGGTGCCGCCGGTGTCGACCATGTCGTCGATCACGATGCAGAGGCGGCCCTCCACCTTGCCGACCACGCGGTTCGAGACGACCTCGTTGGGGCGCAGCGGGTCGCGGGTCTTGTGGATGAAGGCGATCGGGGCGCCGCCCAGGGTGTCCGCCCACTTCTCGGCCAGCTTGGTGCGGCCCGAGTCGGGGGAGACGACGGTGATCTCGTGGCCCGCGTACTTGCCGCGGATGTGGTCGGCCAGCAGGGGCATGGCCCACAGGTGGTCGACCGGGCCGTCGAAGAAGCCCTGGATCTGGGCGGTGTGCAGGTCCACGGAGACCAGGCGGTCGGCGCCTGCCGTTTTGAACAGGTCGGCTACCAGGCGGGCGGAGATCGGTTCGCGGCCGCGGTGCTTCTTGTCCTGGCGGCTGTACGGGTAGAACGGCATGATCACGGTGATGCGCTTGGCCGAGGCGCGCTTCAGGGCGTCGACCATGATCAGCTGTTCCATCAGCCACTGGTTGATGGGGGCGGTGTGGGACTGGATGACGAAGGCGTCGCAGCCGCGCACGGACTCCTCGAAGCGGACGAAGATCTCGCCGTTCGCGAAGTCGTAGGCCTGCTGCGGGGTCACCGTGACGTTGAGGTGCTTCGAGACCTCTTCCGTCAACTCCGGATACGCACGTCCGCCGAAGAGCATCAGGTTCTTCTTCGGTGTGCCTGGCATCTGCGGGTTCACGCTCAGCGACCCTCCTCTGTCTTCTCGTCATTCTGCTTCGCGATGGCGGCCTCCGCTGCCTGAGCGGCGGCGGTGCCCGCCCGACGGCTGACGACCCAGCCCTCGAGGTTGCGCTGGGGGCCTCCGGACACGGCCAGCGCGCCCGGTGGGACGTTGCGGCGCAGGACGGTGCCCGCGCCGGTGTAGGCGCCGTCGCCGACGGTCACCGGGGCCACGAACATGTTGTCCGAGCCGGTGCGGCAGTGGGAGCCGACGATCGTGCGGTGCTTGTTGACGCCGTCGTAGTTGACGGTCACCGAGGCCGCGCCGATGTTGCTGTGGTCGCCGATCGTCGCGTCGCCGATGTAGGACAGGTGGGGGACCTTGGAACCTTCGCCGATCTGCGAGTTCTTCGTCTCGACGAACGTGCCGATCTTGCCCTTCGTGCCCAGGGAGGTGCCGGGGCGGAGGTAGGCGAACGGGCCGACTGAGGCGCCGTCGCCGATCTGCGAGTCGCTGCCGTGGGTCCGGACGACCGAAGCGCCCTCGCCGACGGTCACGCCGGACAGGGTCGTGTCCGGGCCGACCACAGCACGAGCACCGATCACCGTGCCCGCGCGGAGCTGCACGTTCGGCTCGATCAGGGCGTCCTGGCCGACCCGCACGTCCGCGTCCACCCAGACCGAGGCCGGGTCCACGACGGTCACACCGGTGCGCATCAGGCCCTCGACGATGCGGCGGTTCATCTCGGCGCCGACGGCGGCGAGCTGCACCCGGTCGTTGATGCCCTCGACCAGCCAGCGGTCGGACGCGATCAGCGCCCCGACCCGCAGGCCGTCGCCGCGGGCGATGCCCAGCACGTCGGTCAGGTAGAGCTCGCCCTGCGCGTTGTCGGTGGACAACCGCGAGAGGCCGTCGCGCAGCACCGCCGCGTCGAACGCGTAGACGCCGGAGTTGATCTCGGTGATCAACTGCTCGGTCGCGGAGGCGTCCTTCTGCTCGACGATCCGCTGCACGGTGCCGTCGGAGTCGCGCACGATCCGGCCGTACCCGGTGGGGTTCTCCACCACGGCGGTCAGCACGGTCACCGCGTTGCCCGCCGAAGCGTGCTCGGCCAGGAGTGCCTGGAAGGTCTGGGTGTCGAGCAGCGGCACGTCGCCGTAGCTCACGATCACGGTGCCGCCCAGGTCGTGCGGCAGCTCGGCCAGGCCGCACGAGACGGCGTGCCCGGTGCCCTTCTGCTCGGCCTGCACCGCGACGGTGACCTTGCGGCCCAGCGCGCCGGCCAGAGCTTCGAGGTGCTCGGTGACGGCTTCACGGCCATGGCCGACGACGACGGCCAGGTGGTCGGGATCTGTACCGGCTGCCGCGCGCACCGCGTGTTCGACGAGTGAGCGTCCGGCGATCCGGTGCAGCACCTTGGGCGTGGACGACCGCATGCGGGTGCCTTCCCCGGCGGCGAGCACGACCGTGCTGACAGGGCCCTCGAGCATCAATGCTCTCCCTAACAGGCTGGGTGGTTCGAAGTCCGCGGACCAGCCTAAGCCTCCGCGGACGGCTCCCCGGCCACGGCCGCAACCTGGCAGCCACCTTGGCGCTTCGCCACGTACATCGCCGAGTCCGCCCTTGACAGGGCCTGATTCGCGGTTTCGCGGGGGCGCAACGAGATGACGCCGACCGACAACGTGACCCCCCGGGAGAGGTCGATTGGCAAGCCTGCCACGGCATCCACGGCCCGGCCGAGGGCCGCTTCCGCGGCGTTCAGCGGGGCACCAGGCAACAGCACGACGAACTCGTCGCCGCCGTAGCGGGCCACCATGTCGTCACCCCGCAGGGCCTGCCGGAGTGTGCTGGCAATCACCCGAAGAACATCATCACCCTCGGCATGTGAATGCCGGTCGTTCACGCCCTTGAACCCGTCGAGGTCCACCAGCGCGATGGAGAACGGGTCGACCTGACCAGCGATGAGCTCGCTCATCTTGTCGTCCAGCGCCCGGCGGTTCGGCAGCCCGGTCAACGGGTCCTGCAACGCCTGTTGCGCGATCGCACCATGAGCGCGCGTCAGCCGTTCGTGCTCGCGACGCGTCGTCAACGTGGCCACGCGGGACTCGCGCATCGCCCACAGCTCGGCTTCCAGCGCCGCGTTGTAGGCCTCCAGCGCGGACATCGAGTGCGGACCGCTCAGGTGCGCGTACTCGCGTTCCAGCGACAGCACCAGCGACGGCTCCGACGTGTCGTGCTCCATCTGCGTGCGCGTGTCGGCGAGGACCTTCAGCGCGTCGTCCAGCCGGTTCGCCCGGACCAGGCACCGGGCCAGCGCGATCGCCACGATGATCAGTTCCCGCGCGTACATCGACAGGCCGCGCAACGACCACAGCCGGTCGAGGTGATCTTCGCTGGGGTTCGTCAACGCCTGCGCGGCGCCGAGGATCGGCACCTGCTCGGCGGCGGGGAGGTCGCGTCGGCCGGGGTGCAGCGACTGGCGGAACGGCACCTCGGCGGCCTCGGCGAGTCCCGCCGCGAACGCGAACTGCTCGTGCGCCTGGTCGTGGAAGTTCACCCGTTCGAGGCGCAGGCCCCAGCCGATCCGCAGCCGGGTCCGGTTCACCAGGTGCACGTAGATCTGGTGCGGCTGACCGCTCTCCCACAACGGGTTGTGGCCGCGCGCGAGCACGTCGTCGGCCATCTCGTAGACACCGAGCTGGGTCAGTACCAGGGCGATGTCCTGCAGCGTCGTGGCCAGCAACTGGTCCCACGTGCGCTTGTCGAACACCGGGTCGGTCTCGGGTTCCTCGTCGAGCATCATCGCGAGCGCCGACGCGATCTCGGTCAGCGCCTTGTCCTCGGCGTTGCCCAGCAGGAACCGGCGTCCGCGCAACGCCCGCGCGTCCGCCTCCAGCACGATCAGGCCGTGGCGGCGGCAGTGGGTGAGCATCTCGTCGAGCTGCGGGTCGGACATGTCGACCAGCCCGGGAGTCACCAGGCGGACCACGGCCGCGGCTCTGAGCAGCTGCGCGACGATGCGGGGCTCTCCGCGGCCCTGCGCCTCGGCGAGGATGTGGTCGATCTCGGAGGCCGCGTCCAGCTGCGCGGCGAGGTGGCTGCTCTGGGCCACGGCGACAAGCTCGCTCGCGCGGCCCACCAGCCACGCGTCGGACATCTCGTGGTGGCGGTGGCCCACGTTGCCCTGCTCGTCGACCGTTTCCTCGGGCAGCTTCGCACCTCCCAAAGACGCCTGTGACCCCTGCTTTCCAGGCCCTGCTCCGCCACCAGGATTCGAACCTGGACCATCTGAACCAAAATCAGAGGTGCTGCCTTTACACCATGGCGGAACGGGCGAGTTCGCACCCGCCCTGCGCACATGTTGTCACGAGACGTCCTCTTCTTGTCCAACCGCCACTCGTCCGGCGGCCGGACTGGTCAGCGCATGATCACGTTTTCAGACCGATTGACCTGCTCAGAAAGTCCGCGAGCGCGTTCCGGTACGTGTCGGTCGCCACATTCCAGCCCGAGGTGTGGTCGGCGCCGGGGATCTCCACGTACTGCAGCGGCCACCCGAGCCCGCTCGCCGCGGTCGCGAGGTCGCGCGACGACTGGGCCGGCACGGTGCCGTCCGCGGAGCCGTGGAACAGCAGCGTCGGCGGCTTCAACGCGGGCGGGTTGCGGACGAGGTCGAACCGGTCGAAGTCGATGCCGGCCCGCCAGCCGGACACGAGTTCGGCGATCGGCGTCAGCCAGGTCGGCACGCCCCGGTTCTCCGCCTGCAGGTTCAGCGTCTGCGTCCAGTTCGTGACGGGGGAGTCGAGCACGACGCCGGACACGGCCGCCGCGACGTCGGACCGGGCGAGCGTCTGACCGACGATCGCGCCGCCCATCGACCAGCCGTAGAGCACGACCTTCTGCGCGCCCTGGCTCTGCGCGTACTTGATGGCCGCCTCGACGTCGCGCCATTCGGTGTCGCCGAGGTGGTACAGGCCGTCCGGGGACGCGGGCGCGCCGACGTCGTTGCGGTAGGTGATCAGCAAAACGGGCAATCCGGCACTGTGCAGCTGAGGAACCACGCGCAGTGCCTCTTCGCGCGACGCACCCCGCCCGTGCACGGTGATGACCCATGTGTCCTTGTTCGTCGACGGCACGAGCCACGCGGGCATCTCGCCGAGCTCGGACGGCACCCTGACCTCGCTGTAGACCAGACCCAGCGTGGTCTTGGGGGTGCCCTCGTAGACGTCGGTCTCGATGCGGACCTTGGTGCCCTCGGGAGGCGCGGTGCCTTCCAGCAGCGGGCGTTCGACCCGGCCGTCCTCGTTCGCGGCGATGTCCCCGACCTTGGCGGCGCCGCCGGGCCAGACGATGCCGAACGTGCCGCGTTGGGTCGTGAGCTTGGACTCGGCGAGCACGACGTTCTTGTCTTCCACGCCGAGCGAGGTCTCCGGGTAGCGCTGCGGCAGCGCCTCCGCCGGTTCGAGCAGCTCCCCGCTGTAGTACCAGCCGATGCCGCCCAGAGCCCCCGTGACCAGCACGAGCAGGACGAGCAGCGTGGTCACGGAGATCCGGATGATCTTGCGTCTGGCCATTTCTCGATGATGCCTCGTCGAGGTCTCGATTCCAGGCGACACAGCGTGCTGATCCTGAGAACTGCCCATGAGTTTCCACGCGAGGTCTGGCGAAGTAGGCAGCCCTAACCTACGCTTCCGTAAGTTACGGTTGCGTAGGTACGTCATTTCCCCCAAATACGCCCCTCATCCCCCAGAGGAATCCGTATGACCCAGACGATGGACTCGTCCACCGACCAGGGACCCAAACCGCTGTTCGACGGACGGCGAAACCACGCCGAACAACTCGGCGTGTACGTGTTCGTCATCGTTCCCTTCCTCGCGTTGCTGGCCGCCGTCCCGTTCGCGTGGGGCTGGGGTCTCGGCTGGGTCGACGTGGCCCTCTTCGTCGCCTTCTACTACCTCTCCGGCCTCGGCGTGACGATCGGCTACCACCGGTACTTCACGCACGGCTCGTTCAAGGCCAAGCGCCCGCTGAAGATCGCGCTGGCGATCGCCGGCTCGATGGCGTTGCAGGGCCCCGTCATCGACTGGGTCGCCGACCACCGCCGGCACCACGCGTTCTCGGACCGCGAGGGCGACCCGCACTCGCCGTGGCTGTTCGGCACCGGACCCGCCGCGCTGGTCAAGGGTTTCTGGCACGCGCACATGGGCTGGCTGTTCGACCGCGACAAGACCAACCACAAGCGCTTCGCCCCGGACCTGATGGCCGACAAGGACATCGTGTGGGTCGACAAGCTCTTCGTGGTGTGGACGACGATCTCGCTGGCCGCGCCGGGCGTGCTGGGCGGCCTCGTCACGTGGTCCGTGTGGGGCGGCCTCACCGCGTTCTTCTGGGCCGGCCTGGTCCGCGTCGCGTTCCTGCACCACATGACGTGGTCGGTCAACTCGATCTGCCACATGGTCGGAGACCGCCCGTTCGCCGCGCGCGACCGCTCCGCCAACGTCTGGGCGCTGGCGATCTTGAGCTTCGGCGAGTCGTGGCACAACCTGCACCACGCCGACCCGACCTCCGCGCGGCACGGCGTGAAGCGCGGCCAGATCGACATCTCGGCCCGCCTGATCTGGCTGTTCGAGAAGTTCGGCTGGGCGACGCAGGTGCGCTGGCCGAGCGAGCAGCGGCTGGCCAGGATCAGTGTGAAGAAGTGAGCTTTTGTAGGCTGACTCGATGACCAGGGTCAGGATGACGGGCAAGGAACGCCGCGAGCAGCTCCTGGACGTCTCCCGCTCCCTGTTCGCCGAGAAGGGCTTCGAGGCCACCTCCATCGAGGAGATCGCGCACCGCGCGAGCGTGTCCAAGCCCGTGGTCTACGAACACTTCGGCGGCAAGGAAGGCATCTACGCCGTTGTCGTCGACCGTGAGATGCAGCGCCTGATGGACCAGATCATCGAGGCGCTGGACGGCGGTAGCCACCCCCGTGAGCTGCTCGAACACGCCGCCGGCGCGCTGCTCGACTACATCGAGGGCTCGACGGACGGGTTCCGCATCCTGGTGCGGGACTCGCCCGTCGCCTCGTCCTCCGGGACGTTCTCCTCGCTGCTCAACGACATCGCCTCGCAGGTCGAGCACATCCTCGCGCTGCACTTCGCCAAGCAGGGCTACGACCGCAAGCTGGCCCCGCTGTACGCGCAGGCGCTGGTCGGGATGGTCGCGCTGACCGGGCAGTGGTGGCTCGAGGTGCGCAAGCCGAAGAAGGACGAGGTGGCGGCGCACCTGGTCAACCTGGCCTGGAACGGCTTGTCCGCGATGGACCACAAGCCCAAGCTGCGCAGCCGGTCCTGACCGGCCCGTTGTGCAGCTGCACAACTCACGGACCTTTTTCGTGCATTTCGTTCAAGCTCCGGAGAGCGATGAAACGGTGCGGGCGCGCTGGAGCGATGTCCAGGACGGCGAGGTTGTGTCCGTGCCGTTCGTCGAGGGGTCGAGCGGCACGGGGCCTCACGCGGTTCCGGTGAGCCTCAGCAGCTTGTCGTCGGAGCCGTTCGACGTCGTGAGGTAGAGCGAGCCGTCCGGACCGGTGCGGGCGGCGCGCAGGCGGCCGTACTTGTCGTTGAGCTCGTCGGGGATGCTGACGTTCTGCACCTTGCCCGCGTTGTCGAGTGTGAAGAGCAGCAGCTTCGAGCCCTTCAACGCCGTGATGGCGAGCTTGCCGTTCCAGAACGCCGCCTGACAGATCGCCTCGGTCTCCTGCCCGGACGACCACACCGCCGGCACCGCGTCCGGGAACCGTTGGAGGTCGGTCATCGGCACGCTCTCGTCGTAACCACCCCGCGTGCCGCCACGCGACGGGTCCCAGCCGTAGTTGGCGCCGGCCTTCAGCAGGTTGACCTCGTCGTCGATCGACGGCCCGTGCTCGCTGGAGAACGCCTGGTCGGAGCCGGGCCGGAAGACCACGCCCTGCACGTTGCGGTGGCCGTAGGTGTAGACCCGCCGCTCGTTGGCGTTGGCGGAGCCGATGAACGGGTTGCCGGCCGCGCCCTCGCCGGTCTCCGGGTTGATCCGCAGCACCTTGCCGCCGAGGCTGGTGCGGTCCTGCGGGTTGCGCGCCTGCGCGATGTCCCCGGTGGCGACGTACATCGACCCGTCCGGCCCGAGCGTGGGCCGGCAGCCGGAGTGGCGCCCGCTCGAGTTCGACGGCATGCCCGTGACCAGGTCCTTGACCTTGGTGGCCTTGGCACCTTCGAGCCGGAACGTCACCAGCCGGACGTCGCGCGAGGTGTTGTAGCAAACCGTGAACCGCTGGTTGTCCGGGTGGATCACCAGGCCCATCAGGCCGCCCTCGCCGCGCGCCTGCACGTCGCCCAGATCGACGTCGACGGGCGTGACCTGGCCGCCGCGGACCAGCTTGATCGTGCCGGGGCGCTCGGTGACCAGGATCGACCCGTCGGGCAAGAACCCGAGGTCCCAGGCGTGCTGGAACCCGCCGGCGACCTCTTCGACCTGGAGACCGGTGGGCGCGGGTGCCTTCGACGGCGCGTTGCCGCCTGAGACCGGGGTGGAGCAGGCGGCGAGGAGCAGCACCGACGAAGCAACGAGTGCGCGCATGTCCTAACTATGCGTTTTGTGTCGTGGAGGTTCCGTAAGGCCGTTCGACGGGCAACAGCGCACGTGCTCCGTCCAGGTCCTGTGCACGCACTCTCTCGTGGATCTGCCGCGCCAACGCGGTCACGTCGGTGATGCTGACCGTCCACTCGTGCACGTACTTCTGCACGGCCTCACGCGTGAGACCGATCTGGATGGACCGGTGTGGCAAGGGCTCGTGGTTCAGGCCGCGTTCGGGATCCCACTGCACACGCACGGACGGCTTGCCGGAGATGTTGCTCTCGACGGCGTGCGACACCGCCCAGTCGAACCCCTCGCGGGTGATCCGCACGGCCAGCACCCGTTCCTGGCCTTCCTTACGCGCGTACCCGCAGCGGTACATCATCCAGAGGAACGACGGTTTGATCCACGTCATCCGCTCCATCTTGAACGGCGGCACGAACCGTTGCGCGGCCACGGCAGGATCGGCGATCGCGGGCGAATATGCCTGGTAGACCACGATGGACTGATCGTCGTAGTCAGCCCGTATTTCTCTTTGCTCCACGGCGACAGGATGTTAGACATCGCGCGTGCACAACGCTCTGGGGTTTTCCGACCTGCTCCGTCTGATCGACGACCGGTCCACCGCCTTCCGCTCAGCCATCGCCTCCGCCTCCAGCCTCGACCTCCCGGTCCCGACCTGCCCTGGCTGGACGCTGCGAGACCTGGCCTGGCACATCGGCGAGCGCCGCCAGATCTGGGCCGCCACCGTCGCGGCAGGCCCCGCCGACGCCAAAGCCGATCCGGAGATCGAGCCCATGCCGGAGGACCGCGACGCACTGCCGGCCTGGCTGGAGAAGTCGACGCAGGCACTCCTGGACGCGCTCACCGAAGCAGGCCCGGACCGCGAGTGCTGGGTCGGCTGGACCGACTCGCAGTCCGAACGCACCACCGGCGCGGTGGCCCGGCACCAGATCCAGGAGATCGCGGTGCACACCTACGACGCCCAGCTCACCATCGGCGAACCGCAGCCGCTGCCCGAAGAGGTGGCGGTCGACGGCGTCGAGGAGTTCCTGCTCACCTGCAACGCGACGACGTCCCCGTGGCCGCACGAGCCCGCTGTGCTCGGATACACCGTCACCGAGGGCCGCTCGTGGGCGCTCTGGCTCTCCGAGAAGGGCGCACGGGCCGAACGGCTGTCCGGGCCTGCCGAGGCCGACCTCGTCGCCGTCGGTACCGCGAGCGACATCGTCCTGACCATGTACGGCCGCATCGACCTCGACGCGCTGAAGTTCGAGGGTGACGTGGAGGTGCTCCACCGGTTGGTGGCCTGGGAGCCCGCCTGAGCCGCGCTGGAAGCCACCCGATAAGGGGTCGCGGGAGGAGCTAAGGTGGGTGGTGAGATCCCTCGTCCCAGGCAGGGGTCTGTCTGGCGTCTCCCACTCGACCGGGGTTTCTCACATGCCGCTGCTCGGCCTGCTCTCCTGCGTGCTGCCCGACAAAGCCATCCGCACGTTGGTCGACTCCGCCGGTGTGCCCGAGCTGGAGCTGGACGGTCCGCTGGCCGCCCGCCCGCTCGTGGCCGCGGCGCTGTCCACCGCCAAGCCGGTGCTCGCCGTCACGGCCACCGGCAGAGAAGCCGAAGAGCTGACGAGCGTCCTCAAAGACCTCATCGGCGCGGACCAGGTCGCGTTCTTCCCCAGCTGGGAGACGCTGCCGCACGAACGGCTGTCGCCCCGCGCGGACACCGTCGGCGCGCGGTTGCAGGTGCTGCGCAGGCTCAAGCACCCCGAGGGCAACCCGGTCAAGGTCCTCGTCACGACCGTCCGCAGCCTCATCCAGCCGATGGCGCCGGGGCTGGGCGACCTCGAGCCCGTGCACCTGGTGGTCGGCGAGGAGCAGGACTTCGCCGAGCTGATCACGCAGCTCGCCGAGAACGCCTACACCCGTGTCGACATGGTCGAGAAGCGCGGCGAGTACGCGACCCGCGGCGGCATCCTCGACATCTTCCCGCCGACCGCCGAGCACCCGTTCCGCGTCGAGTTCTGGGGCGACGAGGTCAGCGAGATCCGGCCGTTCTCCGTGCAGGACCAGCGATCGCTGCCCGAGGAGGTCAGCGGGTTCGTGGCGCCGCCGTGCCGGGAGCTGCTGCTGACCGACGACGTGAAGCTCCGCGCGGCCGAGCTCGCGGAGGAGCACCGGTCGGACGCCCACCTCGCGGAGATGCTGGAGAAGATCTCAGGCGGCATCGCGGTCGAGGGCATGGAAGCGTTGATCCCCGCGCTCTGCCCCGGCGAGCTGCAGCTGCTCACAGATGTCGTTCCCGCCGGCACGCACGTGCTGCTCAACGACCCGGAGAAGATCCGGGCCCGCGCCGCCGACCTCGTCCGCACCGGCCAGGAGTTCCTCGAAGCCTCCTGGATGGCCGCGGCGGCCGGTGGCAAGGCGCCGATCGACCTCGGCCGCAGCGCCTACCAGGGGCTGGGCGAGATCTCGGACCACGCCAAGGCGAACGACCGTCCCTGGTGGACGCTCAGCCAGCTCACCACCGACGCGTCGGACGTGGTGCACCTCGACGTCAAGCCGGTCGAGGCCTACCAGGGCGACGTCGAGCGCGCGTTCGCCGATCTCAAGGCGCACACCGCGACGGGCGGGGCGGCCGTGCTGGTCGTGCCCGGTGCCGGTACCGCGCAGCGCGCCGTCGAACGGCTCAAGGAAGCGGACGTCTCCGCGGTCTGCGTCGAATCCCTCGACGAGGCACCGAAAGCGAGCACCGTCACGGTCGTGCGCGGCGCGCTCGAAGACGGTTTCGTGCTGCCGGACCTCGCGCTGGTGGTGCTCACCGAGACCGACCTGACCGGCGGCCGCGGTGGTACGTCCACCAAGGACATGCGCAAGATGCCGTCGAAGCGGCGCAACGCGGTCGACCCGTTGGCGCTCAAGGCGGGCGACTTCGTGGTGCACGAGCAGCACGGCATCGGCAAGTACGTGGAGATGGTCCAGCGCACGGTCGCCGGAGCCACCCGCGAGTACCTGGTCCTGGAGTACGCGTCGTCGAAGCGCGGCCAGCCGGGCGACCGGTTGTTCGTCCCGACCGACCAGCTCGACGAGGTCAGCCGGTACGTCGGCGGCGAGCTGCCGACGTTGAACAAGCTCGGCGGCAGCGACTGGAAGAACACGAAGTCCAAGGCGCGCAAAGCGGTCAAGCAGATCGCGGCCGAGCTGGTGCAGCTCTACGCGGCGCGGCAGTCAGCGCCCGGTCACGCGTTCGCGAGCGACACGCCCTGGCAGCGCGAGCTGGAGGACGCGTTCGCGTTCACCGAGACGCAGGACCAGATGGCCGCGATCGACGAGGTCAAGACCGACATGGAACGCTCCGTGCCGATGGACCGGGTGATCTGCGGTGACGTCGGCTACGGCAAAACGGAGATCGCGGTCCGCGCGGCGTTCAAAGCCGTGCAGGACGGCAAGCAGGTCGTCGTGCTGGTGCCGACGACGCTGCTCGCCCAGCAGCACCTCAACACGTTCGCCGAGCGCATGCGCCAGTTCCCGGTGAACGTCAGGGGACTGAGCCGCTTCACCGACCCGCAGGAGTCGGAGCAGACCCTCGCCGGTCTCGCGGACGGCGAGGTCGACATCGTGATCGGCACGCACCGGTTGCTGCAGAAGACCGTGCGGTACAAGGACCTGGGCCTCGTGATCGTCGACGAGGAGCAGCGGTTCGGGGTGGAACACAAGGAGCACATCAAGGCGCTCCGGACCCACGTCGACGTGCTGACCATGTCCGCGACGCCGATCCCGCGCACGCTGGAGATGTCGCTCGCCGGCATCCGCGAGATGTCCACGATCCTGACCCCGCCGGAGGAACGGCACCCGATCCTCACCTACGTCGGTGCGTACGACGACAAGCAGGTCGGTGCGGCCATCCGGCGCGAACTGATGCGTGACGGCCAGGTCTTCTACGTGCACAACCGGGTCTCGACGATCGAGAAGGCCGCGAAGCGCATCCGCGAGCTGGTGCCGGAGGCCCGGGTCGTGACCGGGCACGGCCAGATGAACGAGGACAAGCTCGAACACCTCATCCAGGGTTTCTGGGAACGCGAGTACGACGTCCTGGTGTGCACCACGATCGTCGAGACCGGCCTGGACATCTCCAACGCGAACACGTTGATCGTCGAACGCGGCGACCTGCTCGGCCTCGCCCAGCTGCACCAGCTGCGCGGACGAGTGGGCCGTGGTCGGGAGAGGGGCTACGCGTACTTCCTGTACCCGGCCGAGACCCCGCTGACCGAGACCGCGCACGACCGGCTCGCGACGATCGCGCAGAACACCGAGCTCGGCGCCGGCATGGCCGTCGCGATGAAGGACCTGGAGATCCGCGGCGCCGGCAACATCCTCGGCGCCGAGCAGTCCGGTCACATCGCGGGCGTCGGCTTCGACCTGTACATCCGGCTGGTCGGCGAGGCCGTCGAGGCGTTCCGCAGGCACGCGGGGGCCGACGGAGGGGAGATCGAGGAGGAGCTCGCCGAGGTCCGGGTCGACCTCCCGGTCGACGCGCACATCCCGCACGAGTACGTGCCGGGCGAGCGTCTGCGGCTGGAGGCCTACCGCAAGATCGCGGCAGCCTCCGACGAACCCGCGCTGCAGGCCGTCTGGGAGGAGCTCAAGGACCGCTACGGCACGCCGCCGGAGCCGGTGGAGCGGCTGCTCAGCGTCGCCCGGCTGCGGCACACCTGCCGCCGCCACGGCGTCACCGAGGTCATCGCGATGGGGCAGAACCTGCGGTTCGCGAAGCTGGAGCTGCTCGACTCGCAGCTGGTCAGGCTGCGCCGGTTGTTCCCGAAGGCCGTCTACAAGCAGGCGATGGGAACGGTCACGGTGCCTAGGCCGACGGAAGGAGCGGCGGGCGGCCGGATGGGCGCACCTCAGCTGCGCGACCAGGAGCTGCTGGACTGGTGCGGTGCGTTCCTCGACTCACTCGCGGGGACTCCCGTGACCCCGGTCACCAAGGCGTGAGAGGGTAGATCCTCGTGAG
Organism: Lentzea alba; assembly: GCF_011067745.1. Taxonomy (GTDB): domain Bacteria; phylum Actinomycetota; class Actinomycetes; order Mycobacteriales; family Pseudonocardiaceae; genus Lentzea; species Lentzea alba. Next base: position 218,636 of record NZ_JAAMPJ010000002.1, on the reverse strand, counting down.
CACTGTTCTGAAGCGTTTCTCGCTGGTCGGTGTTGCCGTGGCGCTGCTCGCCACCGGTTGTGCCACCGGGCCCGCGAAGGCCAGTTCGGCCGCGATCGTCGGGGGTCAGTCGATCGGTCTGAGCACCGTCCAGGACCGGACCGTGAAGGTGCTCAAGAAGGAGCCCGCGGCCCAGCAGATGCAGGACCAGGGCAAGCTCGACGGGGTTTCGCGGCTGGTGCTGGCCGACGAGATCACCCACAAGATCGCCGAGTACGCGGCGCAGCGCGAGAACATCACGGTCGACGAGACCAAGGTGTACGACGCGGTGCAGGAGAAGGGCGGGCCCGAGGCGGCCGCCAAGCAGAGCGAGCAGGACGAGACCACGATCTACCGTCGCCAGCGCGACGTGCTGGTCATGGGTGAGCTCGCGAAGCGCAACCTCTCCACGCTCGAGGTCGTGATCGACTTCTTCCAGGTCAAGGACCCGAAGGAAGCCAAGGAGAAGGCCGCCGAGGTCACCGCCGACCCCTCGAAGATGTCGCGGTTCGTGCAGGAGGCCCCGCGCACCACCGGTGGTCAGCAGGCGTCGGCGTCGAACCAGAAGGTCCGCGTCACCGAGAACCCGTCGCTGGTGCACACGATGCTCTGGGGTGTGAAGCCCGGCACCGTCGTCGCCTTCCCTGCCGACGAGCAGCAGTCCAGCTGGATGGTCGCGCTGGTCAAGGAGCGCAACACGGTCTCGCCCGTGCCCGGTGAGGACGACCTGGCCGAGCGCATCGACCCGCGCCTGCTCGCCGCGTTCGGCCTGCGGATCGCCCAGTTCCTGGCGGCGGACCTGCCGGTCGAGGTCAACCCGCGCTACGGCGTGTGGGACCCGACCGACGCGACCGTGGTCGGCAACGCCGGTGAGAGGGCCGGGTTCGTCGGCGTGCCCGCGACCAAGAACAAGTCTTGATCACCGTCGTAGTCCTGAGCGAGCGGCTCGATGCCGTGCTGCCCGCTGCCGCCCTGCCCGCGTTGCGCTCGGCCAAGGCCGTGTACGCGGGCGAGGGCGTCGCGCTGGAGTTCTGGTCTTCCCTGGGCGTGGACGGGCCCGCGCCCGACGTCGTCGAGGACGGCGCGGTGGTGATCACCACCGACGCGTCCGCGTACCCGGACGCTGTCGTGATCACGACGCCGGAGCCGATGGGCGCGGCTCTGCTCGACGCGGCCGCGGTGATGCACCGGCTGCGTTCACCGGGCGGCTGCCCGTGGGATGCGGAGCAGGATCACCTGTCGCTGCGCCAGTACCTGCTCGAGGAGACCTTCGAGCTGCTGGAGGCGATCGAGGACGGCGACCGCGCGGCCATGCGCGAGGAGCTGGGCGACGTCCTGCTCCAGGTGCTGTTCCACGCGCGGGTCGCGGCCGAGGACCCCGAAGATCCGTTCGACGTCGACGCGGTCGCGTCCGAACTGGTGGCCAAGCTCGTCGGCCGTCACCCGCACGTCTTCGAGGGCCACGACCCGGCTGTGCACGACGCGACCTCGCAACAGCACCGGTGGGAGGAGCTGAAGCAGGTCGAGAAGCGGCGCGAGTCCAGTGTGGACGGTGTCGCACTCGGTCAGCCGGCCGTCGCGCTGGCGTCGAAGTTGGTGCAGCGCACCAAACGCGCGGGCTTCCCCGTCGATCTGCTGCCCGAGGGCGACGACACGGGCACGACGCTGTTCGCCGTGACGGCACTCGCGAAGCTCGCGGGTGAGGACCCGGAGACAGAGCTTCGCCAGGTCTGCCGCCGTTTTGTCACGAACGTCCGCGATGCCGAAGCCAAGGCACGGGCCGAAGGTGTGGATTCTCTGACAGCAGAGGACTGGCGGCGTTTTTTCCGCGCCTGAAACGGTGAGCGTGGGCTAACGTCGATCTCGTGACTTACCTGCGGTATCCGCACCTCTGCGGTGACTTGGTGACGTTCGTGGCCGAGGACGACGTGTGGCTCGCGCCCGTCGGTGGGGGAAGGGCCTGGCGCGCGTCCGCCGATCAGGTACCGGCCCGCACGCCGCGGTTCTCCCCCGAGGGCACACATCTCGCCTGGGCCAGCACGATCGACGGCGCGCCGGAAGTGCGAGTGGCGCCTGTGGACGGTGGCCCCGCACGCCGATTGACGCACTGGGGTGTGGGCCGCACGGCCGTGTCCGGGTGGACGCCGGACGGACGAGTGCTCGCCGTGTCGACCACCGGGCAGATGTCCAGGCATCGCAAGCAGGCGCACGCCGTTCCGCTGGACGGTGGACCGGCCGAGGTGCTGCCGTTCGGCTGGGTCAACGACGCCTCGTTCGGCCCGGACGGGCAGGTCGTCACGTCGTCGAGCTACATGCAGGAACCCGCGAACTGGAAGCGCTATCGCGGCGGTACCGCCGGCAAGCTGTGGGTGGATCTCGACGGCTCCGGCGACTTCTCCCGGATCCTGGGCGAGTTGAAGTCGTCGCTCGCGAACCCGATGTGGGTGGACGGGCGGATCGCGTTCCTGTCCGACCACGAGGGCGTCGGCAGCGTGTACTCGGTGCTGCCGGACGGCACCGACCTGCGCCGTCACACGGCCGGGGAGTTCTACGCGCGCAACGCTTCCACCGACGGTTCGCGGGTGATCTTCCACCAGGCCGGCGAGCTGTGGCTGCTGGAAGGCCTGTCGGACCTGCGCAAGCTCGACATCAAGCTCGGCGGCCCGCGCACCGGCCGGCAACCGCACCACGTCAAGGCTTCCGGCAACATCGACTCGTTCAGCGTCGACCACACCGGCCGGGCGTCGGTGGTCGAGGTCCGCGGGTCCGTGCACTGGGTGACGCATCGTGACGGCCCCGTGCGGGTGCTGGCCGACCGGTCGGACGTCCGCGCGCGGTTGCCGAAGGTGCTCGGCGAGACCGATCACGTGGTGTGGGTGACCGACGTCGAGGGCGAGGAGGCCCTGGAGATCGCGCCCGTCGGTGGCGTCGAGCCGGGCAACACCGCGCGCCGCATCGCCTCCGGTGTGCTCGGCCGGGTCATGTCGCTGGCCGCCGCACCTGACGGCTCGCGCGTGGCCGTTGCGACGCACGACGGCCGGTTGTTGTTGGTGGACATCGCTTCCGGTGAGGTCCGCGAGGTCGTCTCGGGTGCCAACGCGCACATCACGAACCTCGCGTTCTCGCCGGACTCCGCGTGGCTGGCCTGGTCGCATCCAGGGCCGATCCCGTTGCGGCACATCAAGATGGTGAACGTGACTGATCTGTCCGTTGTGGACGTCACGCCGCTGCGGTTCGCCGACTTCTCGCCGACCTTCACCGAGGACGGCAAGTACCTGGCGTTCCTGTCGATCCGCACGTTCGACCCCGTCTACGACGCGCACGTGTTCGACCTGTCGTTCCCGACCGGGTGCCGGCCGCACCTCGTGCCGCTGGCCGCGACCACACCGTCGCCGTTCGCGCCGATGCACGGCGGCCGGCCGGTCGGTGACGAGGACAAGGACTCCGACGACGAGGACGAGAAGGCCTCCGTCACGAAGGTCGACATCGAGGGCCTGGCGGATCGGGTCGTGCCGGTGCCGGTCGCGGCCGCCGAGTACGTCGGTCTGAAGGCGGCTCGCGGCGGGCTGTTGTGGCTGCGCCGGCCGTTGCTCGGCGTTCTCGGCGACAACCTGGCGTCGCCGGAGGCCCGGCCGCCGCGCACGGTGCTGGAGCGTTTCGATTTCACGAAGCTGAAGACCGAGTGTCTGGCGGACAGCGCGGAAGCGTTTGCGGTGTCCGGCGACGGCAAGCGGATGGTCGTCGAGGACCGCGGTGACCTGCGGGTGGTGCCGTCCGACAGCAAGGCCGACGAGGACTCCGCCGACTACGTGGAGATCGACCTGTCGCGGGTGCGGGTCGTGGTCGACCCCGCGCTGGAGTGGGCGCAGATGTACGCCGAGAACGGGCGCCTCATGCGCGACCACTTCTGGCGCACCGACATGGGCGGCGTCGACTGGCAGGGCGAGCTCGACCGCTACCGGCCGCTGGTGGCCGAGCTGGGCAGCCACGACGACCTGGTCGACCTGCTGTGGGAGGTGCAGGGCGAGCTCGGCACCTCGCACGCCTACGTGTGGGGCGATCCGCCGCGCGTGCCCGCGTCCCGGCGTCAGGGTCTGCTGGGTGCGGACCTGGTGCGGGACGGCGACGCGTGGCTCGTGCAGCGCGTGATCCCCGGCGAGACGTCTGACCCGCACGCGCGTTCGCCGTTGGCCGCGCCTGGGGTGGCCGTACGCGCGGGGGACGCGATTGTGGCTGTTGACGGCCGTCCGGTCGGGCTGGCCGGTCCTGGTGCGTTGCTGGTGGGTACCGCGGGCAAGCCCGTGGAGCTGACCGTGCGGCCTGCCGGTGGTGGCGAGCTGCGTCGGGTCGTTGTCGTGCCCCTGGCTGACGAGGAGCCTCTGCGCTATCACGACTGGGTTGCTAATCGGCGTGCGTACACACACGAGCTGTCCGGTGGCCGTGTGGGCTATCTGCACGTGCCGGACATGATGGGCGCCGGCTGGGCCCAGCTGCACCGCGACCTGCGCGTGGAGCTCACGCGCGACGCTCTTGTGCTGGACGTCCGCGAGAACGGCGGCGGTCACACGTCCCAGCTGGTGATCGAGAAGCTCGGCCGCAAGATCATCGGCTGGTCGGTCGCTCGTGGGTACACGGCCTCGGAGTCGTACCCGCAGGACGCGCCGCGCGGGCCCGTGGTTGCGGTTGCCGACGAGTTCGCCGGCTCGGACGGCGACATCGTCAACGTGGCCATCAAGGAACTGGGCATCGGCCCGGTCGTCGGCGTCCGGACGTGGGGCGGTGTCATCGGCATCGACATGCTCTACACGCTGGTCGACGGCACCATGGTCACCCAACCGAGGTACGCGTCCTGGTTCAAGGGCCACGGCTGGGCGGTGGAGAACTACGGTGTCGACCCGGACATCGAGGTGGTCATGACGCCGTCCGACCGCGTTAATCGTCGTGACCCGCAGCTGGAGAAGGCTGTTTCGTTGGCTCTGGAAAGCCTTTCATCTTCGCCCGCTGCTCACGCTCCGGAGTTGCCGCCGCTGGCCTGAACACCCCATCGTGTGACTAAAGAACTGTGACGGACTGTTCCATGTGGACGATCAACCAGATGGAACAGTTGTCACCGTTCGGGGGTGTGCTGGAGATGAGTCACCGTGAAGAACCGCGCAGTGGCCGCGGATGCTTCGGGGCCGTGGTCGTCGTGCCGTTCCTGGCACTGGGCGGCATGTTCGCGCTGATCGCCCTGACCGGGTCGCCGGACGAGGCACCGCTGGCCGCGCCGCCGCCTTCCCGGCCCACCTCTCAGTGGTGGACGGAGCCGTTCGAGACCGGGACTTCCTTGTCCACGGTCACGGAGACCGTGGTGGTCGAGGGGGCGGCTCGGGAGGTTCGGGCGGCTCGGTTGGCCACTGCTGGTGGGGCTGCTACTGCCACCGTCACGGAGACTGTTCGGGTCAGCTCTACGAAGCCTGCTGCTGTTGGGCGGAATGAGCCTCCTGGTGGGGATGCGGAGGAGGAGCCCGAGCCGCCGGTGGTCACGTCCACTTCGGACAGTGGTTCACCGCCGGTGGTGACGACGTCCAGTGTGGTTCCTGGGCCGCCTACGATGCAGCCGCCGGTTTCCACTGGGCCGGCTGAGCCGACTGTGCCGCCTGGGGAGGTGCCGCCTTCCACGCCTCGGGCTGAGGATCCGGTTCCGTCTGTTCCTACTTCGCCTTCTGTGCCGACTACTCCTGTTGAGCCGCCTTGTGATCGGGCTGAGCCGGGGCCGGTGGAGCCGTCCGAGCCGTCGGAGCCGTCCGGTGAGGTTGTGATCGAGGTCGAGTTGCCGATTGCTTCCCCTGCTGAGGAATCGTCCACGTCCTCCGCGCCCTTGGCAGGGGTCTGAGAGAGGGGGCTGGGATCCTCTTCCGCTGGGTCCCAGCTTCCTTCCGTTTCTTCTGGAACGCACAGATTGTTTGTGCAGTGCGGGGTTGGGTGGTTGCCCCCGTTGGCTGGTCTGCCTCGACCTGACCGGCCTGGATCTTTGGGGTCGCCTGGCCTGCGGGGCAGCGGTTTGGCCGCTGCCCCGTTTCTGCGTGCACGTTCCGGGTGGGTGGTCACCGTGCGAACTGCTCGGCTGCGCCTTCGCTGGTTGGCGTCTGCAAGTACCACCAACTCAACATCAACAGGCTTGTAACTACACCCAACTTGTGGTTGGCGTTGGCTAAGCCACGCTGGCTCGGGCGTAGGCGTCGGCGCCGCTGAACACGTTTTGGCCGTACTCCACCGAGTTGTTGTAGGCCAGTACGGCTGCCCACCAGCCCTGGCCGGTGCCCAGGTCTCGGGTGCCGCCGCTGCACAGGTAACGCGCTGCGGTCAGGGCTGCGTCGTCGATGTTCTGCGGGTCTGCTGGGAGGCCGTCGCCTGCTGCTCGTTTCGCCCAGCGGTTCCAGGTGCCGGGGATGAACTGCATCGGGCCCACGGCTCGGTCCCAGGTCGTGTCGCCGTCCAGGCGGCCGCCGTCGGTGTCGGGGATTGCTCGGACGCCTTTGCCGCCGTTCAGGGGGATGCCGATGATCGGGCGGGACGGTAGGCCGTTGTCTTGCAGGCGGGAGCCGTTGATGTGGCCGTGGCGTGATTCCACCCTGCCGATGCCTGCCAGGGTGGCCCAGGAGATGCGGCAGGCGGGGGCTTCTCGTTGCATGGCCAGGTCGGCTGCTGCGTAGGCGTGCAGGGCGCGGATCGGGATGTCGGTTTTTCCGGCGACCCTTGTTGCCCACTCGGTTAGAGGGTTCGGGTCTGCGGTGGTGGTGCTGCCTGGGGTGGCTGCGCTGCCGGGGGCCGCTGCGCCTGGTTCTACCTCCTGGATGGGAACCAGGAACGGGGGTGGGCCCAGAGGAGCGGCGTCCTTGCGGTTCAGGGCGCCCAGGCCCCAGGCGCCGGCGGCCACTACGACGATCAGCAGCAGCACCAGGACGATGCGGCCGAAGATGTTGCCGGAGCGGTTGCGGCGGGCGGGGGACTGCTGGGGCGGCTGCGGGACCACGAGACCCAGGCTACGTGCTCTGTTGAGGGGCCGAGCGGGTGAAGAGTGATGGAACCGGCACTGATGGCGGCTGGACAATCAGGTGAGGCTTACCTTAAATAAGGCCGACCTAATTCACGGAGGCGTCGGGATGCTGTTTGCCAATGGCTTGATCGGGCTGCGGGAAGGCCTCGAGGCCGCGCTCGTGGTGAGCATCTTGATCGCATTCCTCGTGAAGACGGACAGAAGGCATGCGCTCAAGTGGGTTTGGGTCGGTGTCGCGACGGCGGTGGCACTGTCCGTGGCGGCCGGGGCGATCATCACGTTCAGTGCCGCTGGCATGACGTTTGAGCAGCAGGAAGCGTTCGGCGGGAGCATGTCGATCATTGCCGTCGCGTTCGTCACGGGAATGATCTTCTGGATGCGCAAGGCGGCCAAGACGATCGCGGCCGAGTTGCGCGGCAAAATGGACGAAGCGCTGCAAATTGGACCTATCGCCATTGTTGCTCTTGCCCTTTTGTCGGTGGGGCGGGAAGGGCTGGAGACGGCCGTCTTCTTCTATTCCAGCGTGCAGGCCGCCGGTGGTGGGACGACTGAGCCGTTGATCGGGTTTTTGGCCGGGATCGCGGTGGCGGTGGTGATCGCGGCGCTGTTGTACCAGGGGGCGATCCGGTTCGATCTCGGCAAGTTCTTCACGGTCACGGGTGTGCTGCTCGTGTTCGTGGCGGCGGGCGTGCTGAGTTACGGGATCCACGACCTGCAGGAGGCCGCCATCCTGCCCGGGTTGAACACGCTGGCGTTCGACATCAGCGACGTCGTGCCGGAGGACTCCTGGTACGGGGCGCTGCTCAAGGGGTTCTTCAACTACTCGCAGCGGACGTCCGTGCTGCAGGCCATCGCGTGGGTCGCCTACGTGGGGGTTGTTCTGTCCCTGTTCCTCATCCGGCCGCGTCGGCGCGCTGCCGTGTCCAACTGATCGATGGAGTAGCAACCGTGCGCAAAGCAGTAGTCATCCTGGGCTCGCTCGCGGTGTTGGCGGCGTGTGGCAACGGCGGCACGAGCAGCAACGCGAGCGGCAACATCGCCGTCGAGGCGAGCGACGACGCGTGCAAGGTGGCCAAGACCGAGGCGAGCACCGGCAACGTCACGTTCGAGGTGACCAACAAGGGCACCAAGGTGACCGAGTTCTACCTCTACGCGGAGGGCGACCGGATTCTCGGCGAGGTCGAGAACATCGGGCCCGGGCTCAGCCGCAAGCTGATCGTCGAGGTCACCGAGTCCGGCAAGTTCCAGACCGCGTGCAAGCCCGGCATGAAGGGTGACGGCATCCGGGGCGACTTCACGGTCACCGGTGACAGCAAGAAGTCCACCGACGGCAACGCGTTGCTCGCCGAGGCGACCAAGAGCTACCAGCGTTACGTCAACTCGCAGGCCGACCAGCTGCTCGTGAAGACCGAGGAGTTCGTCAACGCCGTCAAGGCCAAGAAGGTCGACGACGCCAAGGCGCTCTTCCCCGTGTCGCGCACCTACTGGGAGCGCATCGAGCCCGTCGCGGAGAGCTTCGGCGACCTCGACCCCAAGATCGACGGTCGCGAGGACGTCATCGCGGAGGGCATGGAGTTCACCGGCTACCACCGTCTCGAGAAGGACCTGTGGGTGTCCGGGCTGCAGGCCGACTCCGAGAAGATCGCGGACCAGCTCCTGACCGACGTCAAGGAGATCGTGGCCAAGGCGAAGAGCGTCGAGCTGACGCCGGTGCAGCTGGCCAACGGTGCCAAGGAACTGCTCGACGAGGTCGCCACCGGCAAGATCACCGGTGAGGAGGACCGCTACTCGCACACCGACCTCTGGGACTTCGGTGCGAACGTCGACGGCTCGCAGGCCGCGGTCGCCGCGCTGCGTCCCGTCGTGGAGCAGAAGGACAAGGCGCTGGTGTCCACTTTGGACGAGAAGTTCAAGGCGCTCGACGAGGCACTGGAGAAGCACCGCAAGGGTGACGGCTTCAAGCTCTACACCGAGCTGACGCAGGACGAGATCAAGGCGCTGGCCGAGGCCGTCGACGCGCTCGGTGAGCCGGTCAGCAAGGTCGCGGAAGTGGTGTCGGCCAAGTGACCGGGGTTCCGCGTCGCAGGCTGCTCGGGTTCGCGGGCGCCGGTGTGGCGCTCGCGGGCGCGGGCGCCGCCGCCGGTGTGCTGGCCTCCAAGCAGGCACCCGAGGTCGAGAACGTCGCCGCGGCGAAGGTGCCGTTCCACGGTGACATCCAGGCGGGCATCACCACGCCCGCGCAGGACCACATGCACTTCGTCGCGCTGGACGTGAAGACGAAGAGCCGCGACGAGCTGGTCGACCTGCTCAAGCAGTGGACCGTGGCCGCGGAACGGATGACGGCAGGTCAGGAGGCCGCGGAGAACGGTGCCGTCGGTGGCAACGCCGAGGCGCCGCCCAAGGACACCGGCGAGGCGCTCGACCTGCCCGCGTCCGCGCTGACGATCACGATCGGCTTCGGACCCTCGCTCTTCGACGACCGGTTCGGGCTCAAGGGCAAGCGGCCGGAACGGTTGATCGACCTGCCGCGCTTCCCGCAGGACGACCTGGACCCGTTGCGCAGCAACGGGGACATCTGCCTCCAGGCCTGCGCGAACGACCCGCAGGTGGCCGTGCACGCCATCCGCAACCTGGTGCGCATCGGCTTCGGCCGGGTCGCGGTCCGCTGGTCGCAGCTCGGCTTCGGCCGCACGTCGTCGACCACGCGCGACCAGGCCACGCCGCGCAACATGTTCGGGTTCAAGGACGGCACGCGCAACATCAAGGCCGAGGACACCGAACACCTGAAGAACCACGTCTGGGTCTCGAAGGAGGACGGCCCGGACTGGCTCGTCGGCGGCACGTACCTGGTGTCGCGCCGGATCCGCATGCACATCGAGATCTGGGACCGCACGTCGCTGACCGAGCAGGAGCAGATCGTCGGCCGCACCAAGGGCGAGGGCGCGCCGCTGGGCCAGCAGAAGGAGTTCGACGAACCCGACCTGCACGTCAGGGGCGCGGGCGGGGTGCCGTTGATCGGCGAGATCGCGCACATCCGGCTCGCCTCGCCGGAGGCGTTGAACGGGGCCAGGATCCTGCGCCGCGGCTACAACTTCACCGACGGCTCCGACGGGCTCGGCCACCTCGACGCGGGCCTGTTCTTCGTGGCGTTCAACCGTGACTCGCGCACGCAGTTCGTGCCGATGCAGCAGGCTTTGTCCACAAAGGACGACATGATGGAGTACGTCGAACACACGGGTTCGGGTCACTTCGCAGTGCCACCGGGCGTGCAGCCCGGTGGCTACTGGGGCGAAACCCTCTTCAGGAGCTGATCGTCAGGAGATCGTCTTGACCCGGACGTTGTGGGCCGCGAGCTGGGCCGTGACGTCCGGGAAGATGATCCGCTGCGAGCACTTGCGGCCGTTGCGCTCCGGCACACCGCTGCACGGGCGGATGTCGGCGGCCGCGACCGAGATCGCGGTCAGCGTGCCGCGGGCGACGAGCTTGTTGTCGGCCTGCACCGAGAAGACCGGGCCACCGCTGTCACCGTTGCCGCCCGCGCTGAAACCACCGCGGTGCAGCGCCTCGACGGCGTTGTTCACGCAGCCGAAGCTGCCGAGGCAGACGGTCAGGCCGACGTTCACGACCTGGATCTGGCAGATGGTGCCCGAGTACGCACCCGAGTCGCACAGCCAGTCGCCGACGATCGTGGCGGAGGAGCCGGCGACGTCGAGGGCGACCTGGTTCTGCTCGTTCTCGATCGAGTCGCCGATCCAGACGCGGGCCTGACCCGTGGCACCGAGGATCTCGCTGTCCGATGCCACCGCCCGGCCCTCGACCGAGCCGATGAAGTCACCCGCGGCGTTGGTGTAGTAGCTGCCGGACTGGCCGCAGTGCGCGGCGGTCAGGAGCTTGTCGGCGCCAGTGGCGTTGTCGACCACCGCGAAGCCGGAGGTGCAACCGCCCTGGACGGCGCCGTCCGGGGCGGTGTTCTGGATGTACGCACCACCCTTGAACGGCGAGGTGTCGACGAGCCGGGACGCGGCGAGCTCGACGTCGCCGGCCTGGACCTCGACCGGGACCGCGCTCTGGACCGCGGCCTTCGCGGAGAAGCCCGCCGCCTGCTTGATCGTGAGGCCGCTGCCGTCGTGCTTGGCGGCGATGCTCTGGATCGGCGCACCGGCCTTGAGCATGCGCGCGGCCTCGGCCTTGAGCTCCGCCTGCGAGTACTTGGCCGGGTGAATCTTCACGACGAGGCCCTGCGCCTTGGCGACCGCGGCCGCCGCCGTCACCTTGGCGGGCGCCTTGCCCTTCCAGTAGACGTTCAGCGTCTTGCTGCCGGCGTCGACGGAGAGTCCGCCGAAGCCGTTGCCTCTGTCGAACCGGTCGGCGATCTTGTGCAGCTTGTCCTGGGTCGCCATCAGCGCCTTGACCTCGGGCGTGATCGCGGACGGGCCACTGGGCCCCTGTGCGAGTGACGGCGTGGCCGACGCCAGCAGAGCCGCGGTGGCGGCGATCGCCGCCACCGCCGAAAGCTTGACCATCTTCACTGCCAAAAACCCCTCTGTTCGCGGCGTAACGGCGGCGCACCAGAACACGGCAGCGCGAACAGACGCGCTCACGGTAGACAGATCCCCGGATTCTGCACGGCCGTCAGACGCTCTTCGCATCCCCCTGGTGGCCTCACAGAGAAGCTAGTCGCTCACTCACCGCTCACCACGCGTCCAAACGGAGCAACGTTGCCGAACAGTCCTCAAAGGACAGTCAGCGGTCGCGTTCCACGGCCATCCTGGCGCGCACTTCGCCGAGGGCTTCCTGATACTCAGGTGACGGGTTCATCGCGACGGCCATCCGCAGTTGCGCAAGCGCCTCGGGCAGCCGGGCCAGCCGTTGCAACGTCTTGCCCAGCGCGAACCGCGCGTAGTGGTCGCTCGGATCGAGGTCGAGGACCTTGCGGAACGCCTCTTCGGCCCGGTGGAGCTGCGCCGACCCGAGATACGCCCGGCCGGCCAGCAGTTGCACGGACGGCGCCTCCCCGGCCTCGGCCAGCACCTGCTTCAGCTCGCGCAGCGCCTCCAGCGGCCGGCGCTGGGCCATCAACGCCTCCGCCTTCCGGAACGCCTCGAAGGTGCTGTCCGTCATTCGATCTACGCTACCTACCGTTCGCTGGTTCTTCGACTGCCGTACGGGCGACAGAACTCGAAGGAGTGGACGTTCCCAGCCAGCACGCGAGGAACCCGAGCACCAGGCCCGCGACCACGCCGGCCGTCGGTGTCTGCCCGAGCAACGGCCACGCGATCAACGCCGTGACGGACGGGACCACAGAGGACAGCGTGGTCATCGCCGCCGCCCCGCCGTCGCGCACCCCGACCAGGAACAGCGACGCCCCGCTCATCGAGTTCACCAGCACCAGGAACACCAGCGTCAGCCACAGCTGCCGCCAGTCCGTCACCCCGGCGCTCTCGGTCAGCGCGAGCAACCCGACCACCGGCACCGACACGGCGTGCTGCACCGCGTTGCCGCTGCGGAAGTCCGTGTCCCGGCAGAACTTCTGCTGGTAGACACCACCGGCGACGAACCCGAGCATGCCCAGCACGGTGAACACCGCACCGGACCCGAACGACCCCAGCCGGTCCCACAGCGCGGCCAGCACCGCGGCGATGCCGAACGCGAGCCCCAGCAGTTGCTTGAGTCCAATTCGGACACGGAACACCCAAGCGGCCACCACGGCCGTAAGCACCGGCGTGCACGAAATGACCAACGCCGTCACGGCCGCCGGCACGCCGAGCCGCAGTCCCAAGTACACGCCGGAGAACTGGCAGGCCTGCACCAGCAGGCCCGCGACGCACGTGTGGACGAGGGACCATCCGCGTGGCCAGCGAGCGCTCGTCACCAACGCCACGAGCGCCATCAGGGTGGCGGCCAGGGCGAACCGGATCGTGGTCATCAGGAACGGGGGAGCCACGGCGACGGCCAGCGCGCCCACCGGATAGCCGGACGCCCAGACCAGCACCGTGACGACCGCGAAGCCGGGTTTGATCCGCACGATCCCCAGGACTACCAGTCAGATCCGCTCAGCACGAGCTTTCGTTCCAGGCGACGGCCATCCTGCGCACGGCCTCGGTGATCACCTCCGGCGTGGTGGCGAGGTTCATCCGCACGAACCCCTCGCCGCCGGTGCCGAACGGGAGCCCCGAGTTCACCGCGACCCTGCCGCGCTTCAGGAACGTCCTGGCGGGGTCGTCGCCGAGACCGAGACCACGGCAGTCCAGCCAGGCGAGGTAGGTGCCCTGGCCCGGCGTGTAGCGGACCGCGGGAAGCTGTTCGGCCAGGAGCACAGAGAGCAACCGCCGGTTCTCGTCGAGGTCGCCCAGCAGCGCGTCGAGCCAGTCGCCGCCGTCCCGCAGCGCCGCGGTGTGGGCGAGGATCCCGACGTGGCTGGGACCGTGGCTCACCTCCTCCGGCAGCCGCGCGAGGTCCTCCGCCGACGCGGGGCCGGCGATCGCGAGCGCCGCCTTGAGACCGGCGAGATTCCAGGCCTTGGAGGCCGACATCAACGACAGTCCGTCGTCCGCGACGCTGAGGTACGGCACGAAGTCCGCGGTCGTGAGCGGCGCGTGGATCTCGTCGGCGACCACGCGAATCCCGTGCCGGCGGGCCAGTTCGGCGACCTCTTCGAGCTCGGCGGCGGTGTGAACGGTGCCGGTCGGGTTGTGCGGGTTGCACAACAGGTACACCGCGCCCCGGCCCGCCCGTGCGAACGCCTCCTCCAGCGCGGCGAAGTCGATCCGCCAGGAGGCGTTCAGCGGCGCCTCGACGATCGACCGTCCGAGGGACTCGACGAACTGGTAGAAGGGCGGGTACACGGGGCAGTTGACGACGACGGGCGTGTCGCGGTGGGAGACCAGCCGGAACATCTCGACGACGCCCAGCATCACGTCGGGCACGATCGCGGTCCGTTCCACGGCCGGGGCCCAGTCCCAGCGCTTCTTCGCGAACTCGGCGAGCGCCTCGGCGTAGGCGGTGCCGTGGGGATAGCCCGTGTCACCCCGCTGCACGGCGTCGGTGATCGCCCGCGCCACGGGTTCGGCGAGCATGACGTCCATCTCGGCGACCCACACCGGCAGCACGTCTTCCGGGTAGTGCCGCCACTTCATGCTCGTGCGTTGCCTCAGCTGGTCCAAGGAAAGCTGACGTAACGGGTTCATAGGGCAAAGGTAGGCGAGCAAGCGGAGGAAGTGTTTGCCATTCTTTGCTGCATGGATGCCATCGACCGCAAGATTCTTGCTGAAGTGCAGGCCGACGGACGACTTACCGTCACAGACCTCGCCGACAAGGTGCAGCTGAGCATCTCCCGCTGCCAGCGCCGGCTGCGCGAGCTGGAACGCGCCGGGGTGATCCGCGGCTACCGCGCCGTGGTGGACGCGGCCGCGATCGGGTTCGGCTTCGAGGCGCTGGTCTTCGCCAAGCTGCGGCTGGAGGCCATGGACGACTTCGACCGCGCGCTCGTCGACGTGCCGAACGTGGTGGAGGCGCAGCGCCTGTTCGGCAGCCCGGACTACCTGTTGCGCGTGGTCACCGCCGATCTCGCCTCCTACCAGCGGCTGTACGAGCAGACGCTGGCGAAGCTGCCCGGCGTGCGCGGGCTGACCTCGACGATCGTCATGAAGCAGGTGATCGAGTCACGTCCGTTGCCGGCCAATCCGTGAGACGGGAAGCGGGGAATGCTCCCGGACGTTGTGGTGTTGCATGAGCCTGCGCTTCTCACTGATGGGTCCGGTACGAGCCTGGCGCGACGAAGAGGAGATCGACCTGGGCCCGCGCCAGCAACGCGCGGTGCTGGCGGCGTTGCTGCTGAACAACGGCATCCGCCTGAGCAACGACCAGCTGATCGGCATGGTCTGGGACGAACCGACGCCGAGCGCCGTGATGGCGTTGCGGACGTACATGTACAAGATCCGCAAGGCTCTCCCCGAGCTGAACCTGAAGTCGAAGGACGGCGGCTACACGCTGCACGCCGAGCTCGTCGACGACTGCCGCGGCGAGCCGTTGGAAGGCCTGAACAGCACCTACTTCGACGCCCAGCGGGTCCGGCTCGCGCAGTACCGGCTCAAGGCGCGTGAGGACTGGCTCGAGCGTGAGCTGGACGTGCTCGAACTGCAGAAACACGTCGGCATGTTCCCGCTGCGAGAACGCCCGCGCGCGTTGCTGATGCAGGCGCTGTTCCGGGACGGCAGGCAGGCCGAGGCGTTGGACCACTTCCACCAGGCCCGCGCGCTGCTGAACGAGGAACTCGGCCTCGAACCGGGTCCCGAGCTGCGCAAGGTGCACGCGCAGATCCTCAAGGGCGACCTCCACCTGACCCGCCGGCCGGAACAGCTGCCGCCGGACCTCGCCGACTTCACCGGACGCGCGCAGGAGATCGCCCAAGCCCTCCGGGCGTTGCCGGGCACGGTCGGCATCACCGGCATGTACGGCAGCGGCAAGACCGCGCTGGCCACCAGGATCGGGCACCTGGTGAAGCACCGGTTCAAGGACGGGCAGATCTTCGTCCGCGGCAAGGACGTGGCGAACGACCTGCTGCGCGCAGTCGGCGTGGAGAACCCGTCGGGCGACAAGGCCGCGCTGTGGCGGGAGAAGGCCCGCGGCAAGCGGTTCCTGATCATCGTGGACGACCTGCAGGACGCGGCCTCGGTCCGGGACCTCGCCTCGCCCGGCTCCGCCATGATCATCACGAGTGTGCGGCGGCTGAACGAGCTGCCGGGCGTGACCTGGTTGAAGATCGCCGGGCTCGCCGACCAGGAAGCGCACGAGTTCCTCGGCAAGATCCTCGACCCCGCCAGGATCGCCGCCGAGCCGGAACAGGCGCGCGAGGTCCTCGAGCGCATGTCGGCCATGCCGAACGCCATCCGCGTGCTCGGCGGCAAGCTCGCCGCTCGTCCGAACTGGACCATCACGATGCTGCTGGCGCAGATGGAGCGGGAGACGAGGCTCGGCAACGCCATCCCGTCCGACTGCCGGGCCGTGCTGGGCCCGATGATCAAGGCGGAGCAGCAGCTCGGCGACGAGGAACTGCACCTGCTGCGGTGCTTCTCGCGGCGGGAGACCGACGTGATCGACATCTGCGCGGCGGCGGAGATGACCGGCGTCGAGCCCGGCGTCATCGAGTACCTGCTGGAGGCGTTGGCCGACGTCCACCTGATCGAACCTCTGGTGCTCGGCCGGTACCGGCTGCCGCGGTTCGTGCGGATCTACTTCGGCTGGCGCGCACCGGCGTTGACCAGCTGATTCACTCCGCGTTTACGGTTCGGCGACGGACCGGCGGAACTGTTGGAGGCATGGAACTTCAGGGAAAACGAGCACTCGTCACCGGCGCGACGTCCGGCATCGGCCGGGCGGTGGCGGTGAAGCTGGCCGAGGCCGGCGCGACCGTCTTCACCACCGGGCGTCGGGCCGGCTTCGGCGACACCCACCACGTCGTCGCCGACCTCGGCAACCTCGACGACGTGCGCCGGCTCGCCGACGAGGTCGGCGAGATCGACGTGCTCGTCAACAACGCGGGCATCTTCCCGTTCGGGCCGACGCTCGAACAGGACGTCGAGACCTACGAGAAGGTCTTCGAGGTCAACGTGCGCGGACCGTACTTCCTCACCGCCGCGCTGTTGCCGAAGATGATCGCGAAGGGCGGCGGCAGCATCGTCAACGTCTCGTCGGTGACCGCCCGCACGGGCACGCCGATCATGTCGGTCTACGGCGCGACGAAGGCCGCGCTGGACTCGTTGACGCTGAGCTGGGCGGCGGAGTTCGGCGGCCACGGCATCCGGGTCAACTCCGTTGCACCCGGCCTCACCCGCACCGAGAAGGTCGAGGAGAATCTGGGCGACGCGATCGAGCACATCGTGGCGCCGACCCCGCTCGGTCGCGCGGCCGAACCGGAGGAGATCGCGGAGGCCGTGCTGTTCCTGGCCTCGCCGCGGTCGAGCTTCCTCACCGGGTCGATCGTGACCGCGGACGGCGGCGCCATCGCGATCTGACCTGGCCGTATATCCGGAATTTATGTCCTGACCATGCGGCGTCGGCAGTTTCGTAGACATGTCAACCAAGGAACTCGCAGGCAAGAAGGCACTCGTCACCGGCGCCACCTCGGGCATCGGCCGCTCCATCGCGGTCAAGCTCGCCGAGGCCGGTGCCACCGTCTACGTCAGCGGCCGCCGCGCCGAACTGGGCAAGGAAACCGTCGAACTCATCGAGCAGGCCGGCGGCACCGGTCACTACGTCGTCGCCGACGTCGCGAACCTCGACGACGTGCGCAAGCTGGCCGAGGAGGTCGGCGAGGTCGACGTGCTCGTGAACAACGCGGGCATCTTCCCGTTCTCGCCGACGCCCGAGCAGTCCCTCGACAGCTACCAGCAGGTGTTCGACGTCAACGTCCGCGGCACCTACTTCCTCACGGCCGCCCTCGTCCCGGCGATGGTGGCTCGCGGCAACGGCGTGATCGTCAACGTCTCGTCGATCGCCGCCGTGG
Organism: Lentzea alba; assembly: GCF_011067745.1. Taxonomy (GTDB): domain Bacteria; phylum Actinomycetota; class Actinomycetes; order Mycobacteriales; family Pseudonocardiaceae; genus Lentzea; species Lentzea alba. The sequence continues at coordinate 201,075 of NZ_JAAMPJ010000002.1, read as the reverse complement.
TCGGCACCCCGGTCGGCTCCGTCTACAACGCCTCCAAGGCCGCCATGGACGCGCTGACCAGGTCGTGGGCCGTCGAGTTCGGCCCGGCGGGCATCCGCGTGAACTCGGTCGCTCCCGGCCCGATCGCCACCGACGCCGCCGTCGAGGGAGCAGGCGAGATGTTCGAGACGATCACCGGCCTGACCGCCCTGCAGCGCGTCGGCCAGCCCGACGAGATCGCGGAAGCGGTGCTGTTCCTCGCCTCCGAGAAGTCCAGCTACGTCACCGGCGCCGTCCTCACCGCCGACGGCGGCTACGTGGCCAGTTGACCCACGGCGAAAGGCCCGTTCGTACGCCCTAGACGTACGAACGGGCCTTTCGCCGTCCGTGTCATCTGCGGTTCGGGGTGTAGATGAAGCCGATCTTGTCGACCTCGGAACCGCTGCGGCCGGTGAAGCCGGTGATCTGCCAGCCGGCGGGCGCCGTGCGGGTGGTGCAGGTCGAGGTGGTTCGGCCGCCGGCGAGTGTGCGCCCGAGGTTGGTGGTGAACTTCGCGTAGAACACCCGTGTGTGGTTGTTGTGCTTGGCTTGGCAGAGGTACGCGCTGCTCACGTACTCCGTGCTGCCCAAGGTGAGCGAGGAGAACGAACCGCCCGTCCCGCCGTGCGTCAGCTTCGTGCCGTTGCTGAGCGTCACGCCCACCTGGTCGACACGTGCGTTGCTCCGCAACGAGATCTCGGTGGCTTGGGCGCCCAACTCCACCCGGTCGACGTCGTTGAAGTAGTCGCCGTGCGGGCCGCCGAACTGTTCACTGAACTGGTACGCCGGGTTCGTCGACCAGCTGAAGCCGACGCTGAGCGGGAAGTGGTCGGACAGCATCTTGCCGGTGCCGTCCTCCCGGAACCCGGCGTGGTTGTTCTTGTAGGAGGTCGCGTTGAGCGTCAGGGCCCGGCTGCCGCGATACCAGATCTTGTCGACGACCTCGCACGCGTCGGTTGGGTTGGCGTTGTCGCACACCAGGGCGTCGCTGCCCTCGGCGGGCGCGTTGCCACCGCGGACGAGCTGCACCCACGGGTCGGTCAGGCCGTTGACGGCGGCGAAGTCGCGGATCGTCGTGCCGTCGACGGTGCGGGTGTAGCGGGTGTTGGTGTCGCCCATGACCACCACCGCGTTCCCGGCCGAGCGGCTCTGGATGAACGAGCTGAGCTGGGCGAAGTTGGAGGCCCGTGCGGCCAGATCGCCGCTGTTGCTGCCCGCGTCCGCATGCAGGTTGTAGAAGTCGACGTAGGTTCCCTCGGCCAGCCGCGTCCGCATGAACGTGAAGCCCTTGGGCGTCAGGCAGTCACCGCTGTTGGTGTCGCAGTCGTTCCACTTGACGCGCTCGAAGTCGTCTTCGTCGTACGGCTTGTTGGACAGCGTGTTCAGCCCACTGCCGAAGGGCACGCCACCGCTGGTCGGAGTTCGGTACGCGTGTGTGGTGTCCCCCGCGTACAGGTAAGCGTGGTAGTTGAAGTCCTCTTGCACGTGGACGATGTCGAACGGTCCGAGCCGTTGCCCGATCGTCGTGGTCGCGGACTTGCGGGGAGTCGGTGCGCTCGACAGCGCCTCCGGCAGTCCCGCGATGTTGTACGTCAGCGCGGTGAACGTGCCGGACTCCGCAGCGGATGCCGTGGGCGCGGTCGGCAGCACCACGATGGCGGCCGAGGCGAGTGTCACCGCCACCGCACCAGCCAGTGCTCGTCGCATGATGGGCCCTTCTCTGTGCCCTGACGCCCTTCCGGGCGGCTTCGGCGCTGGTAGGGCGCGCCGATGCTGGCGAGACTGTAAAGCTCGCGGTGCCGAGGCAGGAAGAGAATGGTGAATGAATTTCGTGTTTTTCCGGGTGTGAATCACCCTGACGGGGTGGTCGGCTGAGCCAGCACGGTGTGCAGGGACGAGGGCGACTCGACGTGCACGTTGTGGCCCGCACCGGGGAACATCACCGGCTCGGGCACCAGCTCCTCCAGGTGCTCCTGGGGGCTCATCGGGTCGTTCTCACCCGCCGCCAGCACGACGTGGGCCTGCGCCGCCATGATCAGCCCAGGCATGTCCGGCTGCCCCACCCCGAAGGCCTTCATGTCCAGGCTCGGCACCCATCCGCCGTCCACTTCGGACACACCGTGCTCCAGCTTCACGCCCGCCATCCTGGACGCCCGCTCGACGGCTTCTTCCTTGCTCGCGAAGACCTTGGCGGGCTTGGTGCTCAACGCCGCGGCCTTCTCCAACTCCTCGTCCGTCCACTGCACCTTGATCCCGACCCCGACGCACGTGGTCACCTCGACGCCGAACCACCCGCTCGCCAGCGCCAGCCCGACCACGCCGCCCAGTGAGTGCCCGATGATCGTCACCGGCTCGCGTGGAACGACCTCCGCGACAGCTGCCGCGAGCGAACCGAACGAGTACCTGGGGATCGGTCGGCTGCGGCCGTGACCAGGCAGATCCGGCACGAGCCAGCTCCCGTGCCAGTCCTTTACGACGTCCTTCCACACCTCACCGGTCGCGCCGAGCCCGTGCAACAGCACCAGCAGCGGCCCGTTTCCACCACGTTCGACATGAAGCACGTCAGAATCCCGTTCTATGCGGACCGATGCCGAGCTGATCGTCGACCCGGACACGTATACCTCGGGCGTACCGCACGACGCACTAACCCGGCTGCGCGAAAAGAACGTCGTGCGCATCGACGACTTCTGGGCAGTCTTCCGGTACGACGACGTCCGCGCTGTTCTGCGTTCGCCCACCGTCTTCTCATCGCACCGCGGCGCCACCCAGATCCGCGACCCGCAGCCCGCCGACCTGGCCTACGTCCAACGCATGATGCTCAACCAGGACCCTCCTGCGCATTCGCGGCTGAGGCGCATGCTGACCAGGGCTTTCACCCCTCGCGCCGTGGCCCGGCTGGAATCCGGGATCCGCTCCAACGCCCGTGCGATCGTCGCCGGCTTGTCCGGCGACTTCGCCGCTGATGTGGCCGATTTGCCGCTGCTGACGCTGGCTGACGTCTTCGGCGTGCCGAGGCAGGACCGCGCGCTGCTCTACGACTGGAGCAACCGCGTGATCGGCTTCCAGGACACCGAGTACGCGCTGTCGTCGAGCTCCTCCGAGGGCATGACCGACATGGCTCTGGCGGCGTTGGAGCTCCGACCTTCTGACGGCCGTGACCCGCGCTCGCGTGACGGCATGCCCGACCTCTACGCGTATGCGCACGCTCTGGGGTCTTTTAAGCGTGCGCATCCCTCTGACGATGTTTTGAGCAACCTCATGTCCGAGGACATCTCTCTTGAGGAGTTCGAGAACCTCTTCTGGCTGTTTTCTGTTGCCGGTAATGAGACTCTGCGCAACGGCATCCCCGGCGGGATGATCGCTTTACTCTCGCATCCGGACCAATACGCGCGGTTGCGGGCTGACCGTTCGTTATTGCCTACGGCCGTTGAGGAGATGCTGCGGTGGTGGACGCCTGTGATGCATTTCCGTCGTACGGCTGTGCAGGACACTTCGTTGAGCGGGGTGAAGATCAAGGCGGGGGACAAGGTCGTGGTCTGGTTCTCCGCCGCCAACCGGGATGAGCTGGTGTTCACCGAGCCTGACCGGTTCGACGTGGGGCGGCGGGAGGCTGACCATTTGAGCTTCGGGCACGGGCCGCATTTCTGTCTTGGGGCGCAGTTGGCTCGGACTCAGATGCGGGCGGTTTTCGAGGCGGTTCTGGATTTGCCGGGCATGTTGGAGCTCGACGGGGAGATCAGCCGGTTGAGGTCGAACTTCCAGAACGGCGTGAAGCACCTGCCGGTGAGGTGAGCCCACAAATCGCTCACAGTTTGGTCACACTCACCCTCTGCTCAGCCAAATGGCCGCTTGCTGGTTGTTGAGCGGTGACCGAAGCTAGCGGTCGCTGGTGGGGGATTGTGTCCAAATTGGGGGGAAATCCTGATGTCGCGTCGTCGTGCGACGCGGCATGCGCATGCGCGTGTGCTGCGGGTTCTGTGTGCCAGTGTCGCGATGGCAGTGGTCGGGCTCGGCGGGCTACCCGCTGCTCAGGCCGGACCGTCGCCCGCGAAGGCGAAGGCTGCTGACGGACCCGTGGAGGTGGTCAGCGAAACCACCGAGAGATCGAGAGTCTTCGCCAATCCCGACGGCACAAGAACCCTGGAGACAAGCCCCCAACCGGTCCGGGTCAAGAAGAACGGCGAATGGACAGCGGTCGACACCTCGCTGCACAAGCGGGCCGACGGCGGCGTCGAGGCCAAGGCGACGACCGCGGATGTCGTCTTCTCCGGCGGTAAGGACGCGCCGCTCGTGCGGATGACCAAGGGCGACAAGAACATCGCGTTGTCCTGGCCGAAGGCGTTGCCAGCACCGACGCTCGCCGGGGACAGCGCGACGTACGCCGAGGTCGAACCCGGCATCGACCTGGTGGTGCACGCGAAGCCGGAGGGCTTTTCCCAGGTTCTCGTGGTGAAGAACAAGGAGGCCGCGAAGAGCTCGCTCCTGCAGCGGGTCAAGTTCGACGCCAGCACCAAGGGGCTCAAGCTCGGGAAGGACGAGGCCGGCAATGCCAAGGTGACGGATGACAGCGGTAACAACGTCTTCACCAGCGCCAGCCCGTTGATGTGGGACTCGTCCAGCGAAGACGAGAAGTCCACCACGAAGGGACCGGCTGCCGGCGCCAAGAGAGCGTTCATGGAGACGGTCGTCGGCGCCAACGCTGTCGAGGTCATCCCCGATCAGGGAATGCTCACCGCGTCGGACACGGCGTACCCGGTCTACGTCGACCCGCCCCTCGACGCGGGTCGTCTCGGCGGCACCGAGCTGTGGGGACAAGCGCCCGGTGACACCAACTGGAACCAGTGGTACGAGGGCGTGGCCCGTGCCGGACGCGAAAACGGTGACAAGGTCACGGTCAGGTCGGCCTGGACGTTCGACATCGAGCGCCTGCGTGGCAAGGTGATCAAGACCGCCACTCTCATCACCACCCAGGTGAGTGCGTACAACTGCACCAAGAGCTTTGTGAACCTCTGGCGGACCAGCGTTGTGGGTGCGGGGTCCAACTGGAACAACGTCGGCTGGCTGAACAGACAAAGCGGCACGGACACCAAGTGCGTGAACAACAGCGCGAAGATGGGGATCGACTTCGATGCCGTCAGCGCTGTGAGCGCGGCGGCTTCGGAACAGAACACGACGCAGGTCTCGTTGGGGCTCTGGGCAGGCGACGAGACCACGAACAACGGGTGGCGGAAGTTCGAGACGAACCCGGTCCTGCACGTCACCTACAACACCAGGCCGAAACCTCCGAGTGAGCTAAAGGTCGACGGCGTGGACTGCGCGGTCGGGGACAAGCGGCCGTTCATCCGCAACGCCAACCCGGAGTTCAGCGCTCGACTGGTCGATGATGACGGATCTGAGAACCCGATTCTGAACGCGCGCTTCTACTGGGGCCTCGTGGGCGGCCCGGACAAGGGCTCCGAAGGCGTCGGGGGCGTACCGAACGGGGGGATCGCGAGGCAGCGCCAGGCAGCAGGAACCTTCGCCCACGGCGGAAAGTACGGCTGGTCAGCGGCCGCTGGCGACAACTACGACTTGTCCGATCGCTCCGGGTTCTGCGAGTTCGAGGTGGACACCGAGCAGCCTGGTCGTCCGCCGATCGTCATGTCCACCGACTTTCCCAGCGACGACGAGTTTCACGGCTATGCCGGCACGGTCGGATCGTTCACCCTCGATGCCAACGGCGTCGCCGACGTCAAGGGCTTCTACTACGGCTACGAGAACCCACCGGCGAACTGGGCTCCGGCTGACAATCTCGGCGGCAAGGCCACGGTGAAGGTCACCGCGCGGCACCTCGGTCGCAACACGCTGTACGTGCAGAGCGTCGACCGGGCGGGCAACGTCAACGTCGCGCAGCCGGTGGCGTACCGATTCCAGACCGACCAGCAGCGGCCGTCCAAGAACCGTTGGCTGCTGGACGGCAACGGTGACGATCTCGCGGACGCTCCGCATCCGTTGACCAGCTCTTCGAGCGGTGTCACCTGGGTTGCCGGACGTGACGGCCAAGCCGCGCAGCTCAACCGAGCGCAGAAGGGGATTCTGTCCACTTCGGACACTGGTGTGAACACTGGTCAGAGCTTCAGCGTCGCGGCGTGGGTGAAGCTCGACCAGAAGGGTGACTGGAACAACGCGGTCAGCCAGGACGGCAACCGCAACAGCGCGTTCTCGCTGCAGTACTCGCACTCGCTGGGCAAGTGGGCTTTCAACACTCCCAGCAAAGACACCGACGGGGCGCCGGAGAGTTGGGTCGCGTCGACCCGTCCGGCCGAGACCGGCGTGTGGACCAGGTTGATCGGTGTCTACGACGCGGCGACCGAAGAGATCAAGCTGTACGTCGACGGTGTCTACCAGGGCGCGGCCAAGCGGCAGACGCCGTGGGATGCGACCGGTGATCTGGTCGTCGGCCGCGGGAAGCAGAACGGCAACCCGATCAGCTTCTGGGGAGGCGCTGTCGACGACGTCGCCCTCTTCGACCGTGCCTTGGTCGCCGAGGACATTGCTGAGCTGTCCAACCGGCCTGCGGTCATGGAGGCTCACTGGGCGTTCGACGAAGCTGCACAGCAGGGCCCAGCGACGAAGCTGCACTCCGGCGCGACCTGGACTGCGGGTCGTCCTGGACAGGGAATCAATGCGTTGGCGCTTAACGGGGACAAGGGACACCTGTCCGCCACCACGCCTGCCGTGCGCACCGACCAGAGTTTCAGCGTCGTGGCGTGGGTGAAGCTCGATCGCAAGGGCAGTTGGTTCAACGCGGTCAGCCAGGACGGCAGCACGAACAGCGGATTCGTACTGCAGTACTCGCACTCGTCGGACCGGTGGAGCTTCGACATGCCCAACACCGATACCAACTCGCCGCAGGAGACATGGGTCAACTCCACCGCAGTCGCTCAAACCGGAGTGTGGACGCACCTCGTCGGTGTCTACGACCACGCCGCACAGCAGATGCGCCTGTACATGAACGGATCCGCGTCCGCACCGGTGAGCAAGGTGTCGACCTGGAACGCTGCCGGCAACCTCCAGGTCGGCCGCGGCAAGCTCAACGGGGCAGACTTCGGATTCTTCCCCGGAACGGTCGAAGGTGCACAGGTCTACACCAGGGCCCTGACTGCCGGCGATGTGGCGGTGGCACTGAACTCGGGCCAACCGCCTGCCGACGCGGCCTTCGGCCTCAGCTCGGCCGGCAAGCTGGCGTCTGAGGAAACCGGTGAGCACGGCGCCACTCTGCTCGGCGGTGCGTCGCTCGGCGACGGTGCGCTGATGCTGGACGGAGACTCCGGCTACGCCACCACGGCGGGCCCGGTCGTCCGCACTGACCAGAGCTTCAGTGTCGCCGCACGGGTCCGCCTCGATCGGACCAACGGCTACTTCCCGGTCATGGCCCAGAGCGGCGGACACGTGAGCGGTTTCTACCTGGAGTACTCGAAGGACGCGGGTACATGGGTGTTCTCGATGGTGGAACCGGACCGAGTTGGTCCTGCGGAACATGCAGTGGTCGCGATTGATCCGGTATTCGTCGGCGAAAAGGTTCACTTGGCCGCGGTGTACGACGCATCGGCCAGCGAGCTGCGGATCTACATCAACGGAGTGCCGCAGGGCGCTCCTGGAAAACACACCTCCACCTGGCATGCGAACGGACCGCTGCTGATCGGCCAGGGAAAGTTCAACGACGGCCTGCTCGACGAGTTTCCGGGGAAGGTCTTCGACGCTCGGTTGTACCAGGGTGTGCTCACGCCCTCTGAGATCGCAACGCTGGCTGCAGGCTGAGGGGGAGATCAGTGATGTCGGGATTCAACTGGCGTACCAGAGGTCTTGCCGCTCTGAGTGCCACCTTGGTGGTGGCCTCGACCGCGGTGGTGCCGGCCTCGACGTGGCAGGGACTGGGCTTGAACGGCTTGTCTGCTCAGGCCGCGCACAGCGTGCCGACAGCGGAGCACCCTGTGCGACCGGCTGAACCGGACGAGGCGTCGAAGCGGGCGTCGACCGGTTCGCCTGGGGTCAACTGGCCTTCGGCAGGCGGAGCGCAGGTGAGCCTCGACGACGCGCAATCCCGTGTTGGCGATCTTCCGGTTTGGGTCGGTGGCCGAACTGGCGATGTGCGAGTTCAGGTACTGGACCGGGAGGCTGCGCGCAAGGCAGGCGTGCAGGGCCCGTTGTTGCGGATCGCCGGTGCCGGCGGGCCGTTGTCCGTCAGCGTCGACTACAGCTCGTTCCGCAACGCGTACGGCGGAGACTGGGCTTCACGGCTCGGAGTGGTGCAACTGCCGGAATGTGCCCTGACACAGCCTGAGTGCGCTGGGCGGTTGCGGCTCGACTCGACCAACGACGCGGTGAGTTCCAAGGTCACCGTCAAGCTCGTGCTTCCGGGCGGAGATGACCAGACCGTCGCCCAGAGCGCCTCAGGCAGCGCGGGCGGCGTGCTGCTTGCTCTCGCTGCAGGCCCGGTGTCGTCGTCTGGCTTGGGTGACTACTCGGCGACGCCCCTCAAGCCTTCGGCCACATGGCAGGTTTCCCAGCAGACCGGCGACTTCAACTGGTCGTACCCGTTGAAGGTTCCACCGGTGCCGAGCGGCCTCACACCGCCCTTGAACATCAGCTATGCCTCATCCAGAGTGGACGGTCACACCGCCTCGACCAACAATCAGTCGTCCTGGCTCGGCGACGGCTGGGACATGTGGTCGGGGTACATCGAGCGCAGGTTCACCTCCTGCGCGGAGAACACGGATGACGTCGCGAAGAAGACCGCGGACCGATGCTGGTTCGACGAGAACGTCTCATTGGTGCTCGCCGGCTCCGGTGGACAGATCATCTACGACAAGGACCAGCAGCTCTACCGGCTGAAGAACGACGACGGCTCCAAGGTGGAGCGTCAGTTCGGCGCGGCGAACGGTGACCGCGACGGTGAGTACTGGGTCATCACGAAGTCCGACGGCACGAAGTACGTGTTCGGTCGCAACAAGCTCGATGGTTGGACCGCGGGCAAGCCGGAGACGCAGTCGGCGTGGACCGTCCCGGTGTTCGGCCGTTATGGCGGACAGCCTTGCAACAACACGAGCTCTTGGAAGGACTCGTGGTGCGACCGCGCGTGGCGGTGGAACCTCGACCACGTCATCGACAAGCACGGCAACACGATGACGTACTACTACAACAAGGAACAGAACTCATACGGCCGCAACAAGAACGAGGCGGCCTCGGTCTACACGCGCGGCGGTTCCATCGACCGCATTGAATACGGCACCAGGCTTGGCCAGGAGTACTCGGGTGAGGCGCCGGCGAAGGTCGTCTTCACCACCGCGGATCGCTGTCTGCCCGGCAGTGGCTGCAACATCGGCAACGCCGCTGACTTCCCGGACGTGCCGATCGACCAGTTCTGCGAGGGCAACACCTGTCCGGACCGGATCTCTCCGACGTTCTTCACCACCAAGCGGCTGGCGAAGGTCACCACGAAGATCGGCGGACAGGACGTCGAGAGCTGGTCGCTGAACCACACGTTTCCCACGACGGAGGACTCGAGTTCCCCAGCGTTGTGGCTGTCGGGCATCAAGCACGCTGGTCACGTCGGCGGCACCGCTGAACTGCCAGAGGTCACCTTCGACGGAAAGAAACTCGCGAACCGGGTCGGCGCACAGGACGGCAGCTTCGGCGGCTATCTCCCGTTGTACAAGTACCGCCTCACTCGCGTGTTCTCCGAGTCCGGCGGCCAGGTCTCGCTCGACTACCTCGACAGCGACTGCGATCGGAAGACTCGGCTGCCCGCTGCGGTGGACGAGAACAACCTCCGCTGCTTCCCTGTGACCTGGGCACCGCCGGGCAGGCAGGAAACCGAAGACTGGTTCAACAAGTACGTCGTCAAGGAGACCGTCGAGACCGACCGCACCGGCGGTGCACCGCATCAGCAGATCACCTACACCTACGAAGGTGATCCTGCTTGGCACTACACCGAAGACGAGATCACCCCAGTACGGCTGCGCACGTGGTCGGAATGGCGTGGTTACGGCCGCGTGAAGGTCACGAAGGGCAACAGCCAGACCGAGCGCCGCTTCTTCCGCGGCATGAACGGCGACCTCAAGAAGGACGGCAGCAGGAAGCACGCCACGGTCGTCGACTCCAGGAACGGTGAGATCGACGACTGGCCCGCAGCACAGGGCTTCCAACGCGAGGAGATCACTCGCAACGGTCCTGACGGCCCAGCGATGCTGACCGTTGTCACCAAGCCCGAGCCACGCGGCCCAACAGCACGCAAGGGTGCCGTGGAGGCCTGGATGATCAGGTCGGGCGAGACTCGCACCTTCACCGCGCTGGCGGCAGGCGGCGAGCGATCGTCAACGACGACACCGACCATCGACGCGAACGGCTTGACCACCGACGTCACCGACTGGGGCGACGACTCCACGCCGAACGACGACATGTGCACCACCCACACCTATGCCAGCAATGACGCGTTGTGGGTTCGTCATTTGCCGGTCAAGACCGAAACGTTCGCCAAGAGCTGTGCCTCGTCGCGCAACTACACCAACGACCTGATCAGCAGCTCGCGAGCTTTCTTCGACAACAGCACGAACGAAGGCGCTGTTCCCGGCGTTGGCAACGTCACGAAGTCCGAGCAGGCGCCTCGCGTTGAGAACAACAAGCCTGTCTACGAGCAGGCAGCGCGTTCGAGCTTCGACCAGTACGGCCGTGTACTCGACGCGTGGGATGCCTTGGACCGCAAGTCGTCCATGTCCTACGAGCACACCGCGGGTCTGCTGACCAAGCTGACCGTCACGAACGCCAAGGGCTTCACGGCGACCACAGCGATGAACCCGGCGTGGGGCGAGCCGACCCTCAAGACCGATGCCAACAACGGCATCACCAGGCTGACCTACGACCCGCTCGGCCGGCTCTTCGAGGTGCGGCTGCCGGGTCGCCAGACCGACGATGCCGCGAACGTCAAGTTCGAGTACTTCGTCAACAAGGACGCCGTCACCGCGGTCGCGACCACCAGTCTGACCTGGACCGGTGCCAAGTCGACCAGTTATGCCCTGTACGACGGCCTGCTTCGTCCTCGCCAGACTCAGGAGCCTTCGCCGAACACCGGCAGGCTGATCACCGACACGTTCTACAACGCGCAGGGCCTGGTAGGCCGCACGGCATCGTCGTACTACGACAAGGCTTCGCTGCCCACCAAGACTCTCGCCGCCGTGCCGACTGGAAACGAACGAGATCTCCCGGCACAGACGATCAACACCTACGACTCCCTCGGACGTGTGCTCACGTCGACGTTCCGGGGCCTTGGCGTGGACAAGTGGACGTCGACGAACGTGTACGGGGGCGACCGCATCTCGACGACGCCTCCGCCCGGAGGCACGGCGACGATGACCGTGTCCGATGCACGCGGCCGGACCACCGAGCTGCGGCAGTACAAGAACCCCACGCCGACTGGTGACTACGACACCACCAGGTACGAGTACTCGCGTGACGGAGACTTGGAGAGAGTTACCGACCCCGCTGGCAACAAGTGGGAGAGCACCTACGACCTTCTCGGTCGCAAGACCAGTTTCCGTGACCCCGACCGAGGTCTTTCGACGTCGGTCTACGACAAAGCCGGTCAGCTGACGTCCACAACGGACTCGATGAACCGGACCCTGACCTACGGCTACGACGAGCTGGGCCGCAAGAAGTCCGTCCACCAGGGTAACACCCAGCTGACGGGCTGGACCTACGACACCTTGGCCAAGGGTCTGCTGACGTCGTCGACCCGCTATTCGGGTGGCCAGGCCTACACCACCGCGATCACCGGCTACGACCCGACGGGCAAGCCGCTGGGTGCGAAGGTCCTTCTCCCAGCCACTGAGGGCAAGCTCGCCGAGAAGCAGTACCAAACCAAGACGACGTACGCCCAGGACGGCAGCGTCCTCACGGTCGATCTGCCAGCAGCGGGCGACTTGCCAGCGGAGCAACTGCAGTACGGCTACCTGCAGACCGGCCAGCCCCTCTCGCTCACCGGCACCACGCCGTACGTCGAGAAGGCCGACTACAACGAGTACGGCCAGCTGTCGCTGCTCACCATGAACAGCGGCATCTCGCAGAAGACCAAGTGGGTCCAGCAGAACTTCACCTATGAGGCGGACACCCGTCGGTTGTCGCAAACCGCGGTGCTCCGCAACAACGACACCGACAAGATCGTCGGTCAGACCGAGTACCGCTACGACCCCGCGGGCAACGTGCGCTCGGTGTTGACGGCGCCGACGAACTTCAAGACGGACGCTGACGGCAACATCACCGAGCTGCCGAACGGCAACCCGCTGTCGGTTGACTATCAGTGCTTCAACTACGACCACGTGCAGCAGCTGACCGAGGCATGGGCGGGCATCTCCCGTTGTGCCGCAACGCCTTCGCAGTCTGCTGTTGGCGGCCCTGCCGGCTACTGGCAGTCGTTCACCTACGACAAGGCAGGCAATCGCCTCACCGAGGTCGACCACGCGGCCGCGGGTGACACGCGGTCTATCTATGCGTATCCGACTGCCGGTCACCTTCTTCAGTCGGTGACATCGGAAGGGCCGTCGGGTCAGCAGCTGCAGACGTACGGGTACAACGCTGCCGGCGAGACGACGACCCGCATGGTGTCCGGGACGACGCACGACATGACGTGGGACGCTGAAGGTCATCTTGCCACCGACAAGGCTGGCGGTCAGACGACGTCGTTCGTCTACGACGCCGACGGCAACCGGTTGCTGCGCAAGGATCCTGGTGGCACGACGTTGTACTTGGCGGGTCAGGAGGTTCGTCTCGCCGCGGGTTCTTCGTCGCCTGTTGCTACTCGTTCGTATTCGTTGGGTGGTCAGGTTGTCGCGGTGCGGACGAAGGCTGCGCTGACGTGGATGGCGGGTGATCACCAGGGCACGCAGCAGTATGCGATCAAGGCTCCGGATCTGGCGGTGGAGCGTCGTCGGCAGACTCCGTTCGGTGAGTCGCGTGGTGCTGCTCCTGGTGCGTGGCCGGAGGAGAAGGGCTTCGTCGGGGGCACGAACGATCCGAATGGTCTGACACATTTGGGTGCTCGTGAGTACGAGCCGTCGACTGGTCGGTTCATCTCGGCGGATCCGATCATGGAGCTGTCGAATCCCCAGCAGATCAACGGTTATGCGTATGGCAACAGTTCGCCTGTGACGTTCTCTGATGCGTCTGGGTTGTGGGCGACGAGTTGCTTGGACGATGGCCTGAACTGCTCGACGCACCACAACACCGATAAGCCTGCGTCTCCGGAGTACACCGCGTATGCGGCTTCGAAGACGCAGCAGAACCAGCAGCTTGAGGCTGCTGGTGTGTCTCAGGCGGATCTGGCTCGGGCACAGGAGATTGAGCGTCAGTCGTGGGTTGATGTGGCGTTGGAGGCCGGCGGTGAGGTGCTCAAGGAAGTCTTGGGCATCAACGACATGGTCAAGTGCTTCGGCGAGGGTGATTTCGGGGCGTGCGCGTCGATGGTTCTCGGCGCGATTCCGTGGGGAAAGATCCTCAAGGCCGGCAAGATCGTCAAGGCGTTGGAGAACGCTGTTGGCGCGGTGAAGTCGTTCCTGAAGCAGCAGGAGTGGGCGAAGAACCTGCTCGGCCGCGCCCGCGATGCGCTGAGCCGTAAGCGGGAGGTGACCGGCGATTCCTGTGAGGTGAACAGTTTCACGCCTGAGACACAAGTGTTGATGGCGGACGGGTCACGCAAGCCGCTGGCTGAGGTGAAGGTCGGCGACACGGTGCTCGCCACTGATCCGGAAACAGGCGAGACAGCAGCGAAGACCGTCGCGCGGGTGATCATCGGCGAGGGCTACAAGAACCTGGTCGAGGTCACCGTCGACACCGACGGAGTCGCGGGTTCGGCGACCGAGACCGTCACCGCTACCGATGGGCACCCGTTCTGGCTGCCAGGCGAGCAGCGATGGGCCAAGGCTTCCGAGCTGACCGCTGAGAAGGGGCTGCTGAACTCCGCCAGCCTTGAGTTGAAGGTCACGGCGGTGCGACAGTGGACCGAAAAGGCGAAGGTATTCAACCTGACGGTCGAGGGTATCCACACGTACTATGTACTGGCGGGGCTCACGCCGCTTCTGGTTCATAACTGCGGTACCGACGGTCCGAAGTTTGGTCAGGCATGCACCTGCAGTTCTGATCAGAGTTTTGCGAGGCTCGGGACCAGCAAGGAAAGCACTGGGCGCCTCGCCTCACAGGCGCAAAAGGCGGAAGAGAACCCGAAATCATTTGGGCATGGGGTTTCGGTTCGAGCGGTCGACGGTGCTGTTGAAGGTGCATCTGTCGCAACCCGGGGGCAAATAGAGGCAGCAGGGTTCTCGCTGATCTTCACTCCTACTCGAAATCTCCCAATGCATCACACTCTGATAGTTCCGAAGCCGGTAGACTCGGTAGTTCAAAGAGCGTTCAACGCTGTTTTTGGGCGGAGCTAAGGTGAGCGAGAGTTTGACTGAGAAGCTTGAGCGGCTGCAGGTCCTAGTCATCTTTGATTGGCGCGATGGGCCAATCGAAGGGGTCGTGAGGCGCGCGGGTGGAGACGCCTGCTGGTACTTCAAGTTGTTCGCGGAGCGGCTGGAAATGGAGACTCTCGACGATCGTCTCTTCGCCTTCTGGACGATTCCAGATTCGGATAGCTCGATCCTGCGCGAAGAGTTCGGCGAGGATGATCAAGGCGGTCATGTTTGGCCGGTGTCTGGCGGGCTCGGTTCGGCTAAGGTGCGCAGCATCGTTGAGGAGCTTCTGTCTGCCAGGACAGGATCGCCGAACCTGATAATTCGAACTCCAGATCTTGTTGAGATATTCGGCGTTTGGAATGTGGTGCCGGACTAAGTGGTCGATAGGCTCACCGGGGTTTGATTCCGGTGAGCCTATCGTGTGTGGCGGGCGTCTGATCATCGATCGTGGTTGTCTCTGGGAACTGCGCTGTGTCGCGGCTTCCGGTCGCAATTATGATTCGTGTCTGAATAGCTTCAAGCCTGGGATGCAGGTGTCGATGGCGGACGATCTGGTCGAGGTCACCGTCGACACCGACGGTGCTAAGGATGCGGCGACCGAGACGATCACCGCTACTGAAGGTCACCGTTCTGGCTTCCCAACGAGCAGCGCTGGGCCAACGCCTCGGATCTGGCCGCAGGGCAGGATCTGGCCACTTCAGCTGGTATGCAACTGCGGATCGTTGCGAAGCGAGCGTGGACGGAAAAGGCTCAAGTCCTCAACCTGACCGTCGAAGGAATCCATACCTACTACGTGCTGGCCGGCAATAAGCCCGTCCTTGTTCATAACTGCGGCGAAACGATGGATTTCGCGCACGGGACGACTACCTCTCATGCCGATAACATTGCTGCAAATGGGCTAAGTGGTGATGCCGCGCGAGCTGCGTCCAGCGGTGGATCGGTCGGACAGCCTGGGAACTTGTTCACTTATGAAGTAAATCCTGGGGACAGTGACACCCTTAGCGCAGCTGCGACGTTTGGTGGTACTCGGACCGGTCCGGGTGAGAGGCCTGCGCTGCTCGTCTTTCAAATGTGTAGGTGCCAGTACGATCGACTCACGGCTGCGGGGCATATCACAACCCGTGTAACTGACGAGGTCAGCGGTCGGGTAGAGCACATCTTCGGTGCTGAAGCCATGCCCTTCCTTACCCAGATTTACAGGAGAAATTTCTGATGACAGCTTCTGGCGGATATGACGCAGATATGCCCATCGTGGAGCGGCATCTGGAGAAGTATCAGCGCGCGCTTGCCAGCGTTCGGCGCACCCATCGGGGACGCCCGGTGGCGGAAGTGCGTGAGACTCTTGCTGTGGCGTTCGAAGCGGAGGGGATCCAAGTCTGGGATGAAGTGGTCGACGATGCGGCTCGCCTGATTTCCAGTGAGGAATAGGGCTGCGGGAAACTTCTAACCGGATTCGGGAGGGCGCTAAAGGCAAGTAGTGGCGGCGGCCTGGTTGCTTGCATGAGCTACAGTGTCTGGATTCATCCTGTGGAATCAGAAAAGGAAGGTGTGTCAGGAGAGTTGGTGCTCGTTTTCCGGAGTTAATCTGCTAAGTGTTTAGGCTGGCGGATTTGGCAGTCCAAAGAAGGTTCAATGCTGGGATTATAATGCGGCCTTCGATGGATTGGTGTGATGGTTTGTTTGCGTCCTTGGGTGAAAGTTGGGTGCCTTTGGGGACTTGTTGTTGAGTTGATGGATTATTGATGCTCATCGAGCGTTGGTCTCGCTGATCAGGATTTGGGTGTGCAGATGATTATGAAGAAGATTTGATGCGGTTCGTATTGGTATTCACCGTGGTTGTGCTTTCGGCCTGCTCGTCGGCACCGGCCGAGCCGCGGCCTGCGCCGCCCACGTCGACGACGACAGTCACGTCCACCATGTCGACACCGGACATGGTGCGAGCGATGGATCCGAAGGTGAAGGCGGCGCTCGTCGCGCCGGAAAGCTTCCAAGACATCGGCAGCGAGTTCCGGCTGGATCGACCGCTGCTGACTGACGCGATCGGCAACACCGACGGTTATCTCAGTGATGTGTGCCTGAAGACTCGCGTCGACACCGGCATCTCGACCTCGCGACGGCGCGTGTGGAATGGCTCCGTGGGCATCCAGCAGGATGTGTACGGGTTGATCGGCGTCACCAGCGCGCATGTCCTCGACACAGTGCGCGCCAAGGCTCGCTCATGTAAGACGTACGTCTTGACGCTCAACAAGCCCGAGCGGGTGGTCAAGGCCGACGTCGAACTACCCGGACTGCCTGGCGTCGATGGCTCGTACGGCGTCTGCGAAAGCATGGCTGACGTTTCGGAGCGAAACTGGAACTGCACGGCCTTCATCTCGCGTGGTGCCCTCGTCGTCTCGGTCTCGATCACCGCCCGCAGTGAAGATTCGGCGCGTGCGCACCTGGCCGTGGTGTTGCCCCGCTTTGCTGCGGGTCTCCAAAAAGAGGGCTGACCAGTGGGGTCTGGGCGGCAGGTGGAGGCGTCTGGCACGATTCAGACGACCGGCGCCTGCGGCCCCGCTGTGATCCTGAGGTGGCGAGCCCCGGCCGGTCACCTGGCCCAAGTAGGCTCGTCGCGAGACGAGACGCAGGAGAAACAGGGAGCGCAAGTGGCGGTCATCGAGCAGGTCGGAGCACGCGAGATCCTTGACTCGCGCGGCAACCCCACCGTCGAGGTCGAGGTGGCGCTGGACGACGGCACGCTGGAGCGTGCGGCTGTTCCGTCGGGTGCTTCGACCGGTGAGCACGAGGCGGTGGAGCTGCGCGACGGCGACGCCAAGCGGTACCTGGGCAAGGGTGTCGAGCGTGCGGTCACCGCTGTGCTCGACGAGATCGGCCCAGAGCTGGTGGGCATCGAGGCCGTCGAGCAGCGCGTGGTCGACCAGAAGCTCGTTGACCTCGACGGCACGCCGGACAAGGGCCGGCTCGGTGCCAACGCGATTCTCGGCGTGAGCCTCGCGGTGGCGAAGGCCGCGGCTACCTCGAGTGGTCTGGAGCTGTTCCGGTACGTCGGTGGGCCGAACGCGCACGTGCTGCCCGTGCCGATGCTGAACATCCTCAACGGTGGCTCGCACGCCGACACCGAGGTGGACATCCAGGAGTTCATGATCGCGCCGATCGGCGCGGAGACGTTCCGCGAGGGTCTGCGCTGGGGCACCGAGGTCTACCACGCGCTGAAGTCCGTGCTGAAGAGCAAGGGGCTCGCCACGGGTCTGGGTGACGAGGGTGGTTTCGCCCCCAGCCTCGCCAGCAACCGCGACGCGCTCGACCTGATCCTCGAGGCCATCGAGAAGGCCGGTTACCGGGCGGGCCGTGACGTCGCGCTCGCGCTCGACGTGGCCGCCACGGAGTTCTTCTCCGACGGCGCCTACACGTTCGAGAAGAACAAGCGGTCCGCCGAGCAGATGATCGGCTACTACTCCGAGTTGGTCCGCGACTACCCGATGGTGTCCATCGAGGACCCGTTGTCCGAGGACGACTGGGACGGCTGGGTGCAGATGACCGCCGAGCTGGGCGAGAAGGTCCAGATCGTCGGCGACGACCTGTTCGTCACGAACCCGGAGCGCCTGGAGGAGGGCATCTCCCGCCGCGCCGCCAACGCGCTGCTGGTGAAGGTCAACCAGATCGGCACGCTGTCCGAGACGCTCGACGCGGTCTCGCTGGCCACGTCGTACGGCTACAAGTCGATGATGTCGCACCGTTCCGGCGAGACCGAGGACACGACCATCGCCGACCTCGCCGTCGCGACCGGTGCCGGTCAGATCAAGACCGGTGCGCCGGCGCGTGGTGAGCGCACCGCGAAGTACAACCAGCTGCTGCGCATCGAGGAGTCGCTGGGTGACGCGGCGCGCTACGCCGGTGAGCTCGCGTTCCCGCGTTACACGCCGGAGAGCTGAGAAGCTGAGGTATGGCCGAGCGCGCGCGTCGTCCCCGTCGCCCCCGCGAAGAGCGGGAGGCGCGGCCTGCGCGCGCGCGAAAGCCACCACGTCCCAAGGCGCCGTCGCGTCGTGGTGACGGCACGGGTGGCGCGTTCGGCATGACCGGTACGCGGCGGGCCGCGATGTTCGCGATGGTGCTGTGCGCACTGGCGTTGAGCATCGCGGTCCCGCTGCGGACCTACCTCTCGCAGCGTGACGAGCTGCGTGACGTGGGTGCCGAACAGCAGAAGCTGCGCGAGACGGTCGCGGCGCTGGAACAGAAGAAGGCGCAGCTGCAGGACCCGGCGTACGTGGAGATCGAGGCGCGCAAACGGCTGCACTGGGTGCGGCCCGGCGAGACGCCGTACATCGTGCAACTGCCGGGTGACGAGAGTCGCAACACTGAATCGGAGAGGCCGTCGGGCAAGCCCGCGGCACAAGGGTCTTGGTACGAGGAACTGTGGGAATCGGTGACGCACAAGTAAGTGCTGCTGACCTGGAAACGGTCGCCAAGCAGCTCGGCCGCACGCCGCGCGGGACACGTGCGATCGCCTCGCGGTGCCCCAGCGGGCACCCGAACGTCGTGCAGACGAACCCGCGGCTGCCCGACGGGACGCCGTTCCCGACGCTCTACTACCTGACCTGCCCGAAGCTGAACTCGCTGGTCAGCACGTTGGAAGGCGGCGGGCTGATGAAGGAGCAGCAGGAACGGCTGGCGGAGGACGAGGAGCTCGCCGCGGCCTACCTGCGCGCGCACGAGGCGTACCTCGCGGAGAGGGACGCCATCGAGTCGTTGGGCACGCAAGTCACCGCGGGCGGCATGCCGAGCAGAGTTAAGTGCCTTCACGTGCACGTCGCTCATGCCCTCGCGAAGGGCCCTGGGGTCAATCCCATGGGGGACGAAGCACTGGCACTCTTGAAGGAACAGTTGCTCTGGCCTGCAGGGGACTGTGCCTAGCCTTCCGCCGAGTTAACAGTCAACGGAACCGAACACACGCTTCACTCCGTCTTGGGTACACCTAGTCTCCGGAGTGGGGCAGGGTGGAACGGGTCAGCGATGTGGGGGCGGCGCCGTAACTGCAGGACGGCGCGCCGCGATGACGCACGAGAGGTGAGTATTCGTGGCAATGGCCAAACTGCGCGGTCCGTCGGCGCTGAGCCCCAGGCAACGGGGCTTCGCCGTGGCTGCGCTGGCTGCGATGCTCGCGCCGGCGATGATCGTCGGCACGAAGCTCGTGGACTGGGTCAACCTCTCCAAGCACCAGGACATCAACGTCGCCCTCGGCCAGGCCGACGTCTACGGCGCCCTGCGCTACGACCCGGCTGAGCTTGGTGCCTCCGGCAGGCTGCCGCTCTCCGAGGAGCTGAGCGCCGCCCTGATCGCCGACCTCGAGGACGGCGACATCGATGGCGACCTGGACAACGACCCCGGCCTGATCGACGACCTCCCCGGCGAACACGGCATCCCCGGCGTCGTGCTGGAGGCGTACCTCCGCGCCGAGGACAAGATGGCCGAGCTCGTGCCCGGCTGCCACCTCGACTGGGCCCTGCTGGCCGGCATCGGCAAGATCGAGTCGAACCACGCCAACAACGGCCGCCTGAACGCCGTCGGCGACGCCGTTCCCAAGATCCTCGGCCCGGTCCTCAACGGCAGCCCCGGCGTGGCCGCCATCCGCGACACCGACGGCGGCCGCCTCGACGGCGACAGCGCCTGGGACCGCGCGGTCGGCCCGATGCAGTTCATCCCGGCCACCTGGGCGAGCTTCAGCGGCGACCTCAACGAAGACGGCATCGTCAACCCGAACAACATCTACGACGCCGCCCTGGGCGCCGGCCGCTACCTGTGCGCGGGCGGCGGCGACCTGACCAAGCAGAGCGACCGCGCCGCCGCCGTCTTCCGCTACAACAACTCCTCGTCCTACGTCCAGACGGTCCTCAAGTGGGCCAAGGAGTACGGCGACAACGTCGACACCCTGCCGCTGCTGCCGGACACCGGCAACAACCAGCAGAACCCGGCCCCGACCAACCCGGGCACCCCCACCACCCCGCCGAACAACGGCGGCACCACCCCGCCCTCGACCCCGCCGTCGACCCCGGGCAGCACCCCGCCGTCGCAGCCCTGCGGCACGCCGATCCCGTCGACGTCGACCACCACCTCGACGACGACCACGACGTCGACGCCGCCTTCGTCGACCCCGGTGTGCCCGACGCAGCCGACGACTTCCACCACGACGACCACGACGACCACCACGACCACGACGACGACCACGCCCGTCCAGTCGGACCCGCCCGTGCAGTCCTCCACCGGGAACACGGGAACGTCCTCGGGCACGTCGTCGGGTGCGTCGTCGACCGGTGGTGGCAGCAGCGCCAACACCAGCAGCGGCAGCAGCGCGGCCGAGTCGCCGTCGGTCAGCTTGGTAACGACCACGCCCAGCTAGTCCGGCGTGTCGCGTTGGAACGATTCCAAGTCGTACTTCGTTCGGGGCGATTCGGGCAGAAACGTTGGGGCTAAGGGGAGTTCGTCTCCTAGCTTCGTCGTCATGCCGAAGCGCAACTCAAGCGTGGTGGGCCGGGAGTTCGGTATTGGCGTGCGCAACGCCATCGAACAGAGCGGCATGACCCAACGCCAACTAGCTGAACTGTTGGACTGGCAAGAGGCCAAGATTTCCGACATGGTGCAGGGCAAGGGCGGCGTCACCGAGGCCGAGGTGCGTGAGCTGCTGGCCTACTGCCGTGTCGACCGTGACGAGGTCCGCCGGTTGCTCGCCCTCTACAACGAATCCAGGGAAAAGGGCTACCTGCGGTTCATGGAGGGTGGGGCGTTGGTCCCGTTGCGCACCCTGATGAATCACGAACGAGGTACCAGCAAGATCACCACGTGGTCGTTGACCGTGGTGCCGGGCCTGATGCAGATCGCCGCGTACATACGCGCCCTGATGGAGAGTTCGAGCGTGATCAAGCCCGCCGACATCGACGGTGCGATCAGGATGAAGCTCGAGCGGCAGGCGCTCTTCCACGGTGACCGGGAGTTCGTCTTCTACCTGCACGAGAGCGCGCTTCGGCTGCCAGTCGGCGGGCCGGCGGTGATGAGGGCGCAGTTGCTGCACATGCTGACGATGACGATGCGTCCGTACATCACCCTCAGGATCGTGCCGACGTCGATCGGCGCGCACGCCGGCGTGGCGACGTCGTTCATCAAGCTGGAGTACGAGAAGCACCCGCCGGTGATCTGGCTCGAAGCGCTCAGGACCGGCCTCTTCCTCGATGACGCAGAAACCATGAGCGCTTACGACGACCTGTTGAAGCTGCTCGACGTGCAGGCCCTCAGCGTCGAGGAATCCAGAGAACTGATCATCGGTGCACTGCCGCCAGAGCAGCAGCCACCACTCGACCACGAATGACCTCGTCGAGGTCGGCCGCGGCATCGGCATCCGTGACAGCAAGGCCCCCGCCTCCCACCTCGCGGTAAATCGCGAGGCGTGGACGGCGTTCCTTGGCATTGTGAAGGCGTGCGCCCTGACTACCCGCTGAAGACCGAACGCCTCGTCCTGCGCCCCTTCGAACCGGGCGACCTCGACGACCTCCACGCCTACCGCTCCGACCCCGACGTCTGCCGCTACCTCTACAGCGAGCCCGGCACGATCGAGGAGACCCAGCAACGCCTCGACAAGAGCCTGACCATGGACGAGCTGACCGAGGAAGGCCAGTGGCTGGTCTGCGCGGTCACGCTCGACGACCGGGTCATCGGCGACGTCGTGCTCAAGTGGGTCAGCGAGAAGGACCGCCAGGGCGAGCTCGGCTACGTCTTCAACCCCGCCTACCAGGGCAACGGCTACGCACGTGAGGCCGCGCAGGCCATGCTCAGGATCGGGTTCGAGGAGATGGGCCTGCACCGCATCACCGCCGTGTGCGACGTGCGCAACGAGCCGTCGTGGCGGCTGATGGAACGCCTCGGCATGCGCCGGGAGGCGCACTTCCGGGAGAGCGAGATGTTCAAGGGCGAGTGGGGTGACTGCTTCATCTACGCCCTGCTCGAAGAGGAGTACGACGGTACGGCCTGACTATCCGATCCGGACGGAGCGTCTCGTCCTGCGGCCGTTCGACCTCGGGGACCTCGACGACGTGCTGGTCTACCGGTCGCTCCCCGAGATCACCGAGGAGGGGCAGTCGCGGGGCATGCGCCGGGAGGCTCACCTCCGGCACTGCGAGATCGTCAAGGGCGAGTGGGGCGACCGTTTCGTCTACGCCATGCTTGCCGGGGAGCATCGGCAGCTGAAGTAGGGGTGATCATGTCGCGGGTTGCGGCCATCGACTGCGGGACCAACTCGATCCGACTGCTCGTCGCGGACGTGACGAAACGCGACGACGGCACCGCGTGGCTGCGGGACGTGCACCGCGAGATGAAGATCGTCCGGCTCGGGCAGGGCGTGGACGCGACCGGGCGGTTGCACCCCGACGCGATCCAACGGACCAAAGAAGCCCTTCTCGACTACGCGCGCACGATGCAGCGCAAGGGCGTGGAGGTCGCACGGATGGTCGCCACCAGTGCGACGCGCGACGCGAGCAACCGGGACGAGTTCTTCGGGATGACCGCGGAGATCCTCGGCGCGCCCGCCGAGGTGATCACCGGGGACGAGGAGGCGCGGCTGTCGTACCTCGGCGCGGTGGCCGATCTTGACCCGGAAGAGGGACCCTTCCTCGTCACCGATTTGGGTGGAGGTTCGACCGAGTTCGTCCTCGGCAGCGGCACGGAGGTCGAGGCCGCGCGGTCGATGGACATCGGGTGCGTGCGGCTGACCGAGCGGTTCATCAAGTCCGATCCGCCGGCGAAGGCGGAAATCGCGGATGCGGAAGCGTTTGCGCGTGAGGCGATCAAAGAAGCGTTCAACGCGGTGCCGGTGGAGAAGGCGGTGACCTGGATCGGGGTCGCCGGGACCGTCACGACGTTGTCAGCCCTGGTCCAGGGCCTGGAGGTGTACAACAGCGACGTTATTCACCTCAGCAGGATCACACTTGACAATGTTCGAGAAATCACCGACCGTATTCTCTCCATGACGCATGATGAACGTGCCTCGCTCGGGCCCATGCACCCCGGTCGAGTGGACGTGATCTGCGGTGGAGCGCTGGTTCTGCGTGCGATTGCCGAGGAGCTCTCGAATCGCGCGGGTATCCGCACGCTCGTGTGCAGTGAGCACGACATCCTCGACGGCATCGCGTTTTCGCTGGTCTAGCGCCGAATTAAGGTCGACTTGAGGTGATCGTGACGACTTTGTGACCGCTTTCGATGCGCGTACTCCTGGACACCCCGGTTAACGTCCTCTCACGTTTTGGGAGGTGGACGAGACCTCCCGGGGAGGCGTGCGCACGCAAATACCTGCGGCGGCGCCGGGGAAAGGCGGGAGAGACTGATGTCGCGATCACGGGTTGCGTGGGTGGCTCTGCCAGCTGCGCTCGCCATGACGCTCAGCGCATGCGGCGGTGGTGGTGGGACCAACACCGCCGATGGCAAGGAGAACCCGGACGGCACGGTGTCCATCTACGGCACCGAGCCCAAGAGCACGCTGTTCCCGGCCAACACGACCGAGGCGGGCGGTGGCAAGGTCACCGACTCCCTGTTCTCGCGGCTGGTCGGTTACAAGGCTGAAGACGGCGCGCCCTACAACTTGATGGCCGAGTCGATCACCTCGAGTGACGCCAAGGTCTACAACATCAAGATCAAGCAGGGCTGGAAGTTCCACGACGGCACCGAGGTCAAGGCGAAGAACTTCGTCGACGCCTGGAACTGGGCCGCGTACGCGCCGAACGCACAGCAGGCGGCGTCGTTCTTCGCTCCGATCGCTGGCTTCGACGAGGTCCACCCGGCCGACGAGAACGCCAAGCCGGCCAAGGACAAGATGTCCGGTCTCGAGCTCGTGGGCGACTACGAGTTCAAGGTCACCCTCAACGGCCCGACCTCGGTGTTCACCACGATGATCGGCTACACGCCGTTCGCGCCGATGGCCGACTCGTTCTTCGCGGACCCGAAGGCCGCCGAGGCCAAGCCGATCGGCAACGGCCCGCTGAAGTTCGTCTCCCGCACGCCGAACGCGCTGATCAAGATGGAGCGCTTCGACGACTACAAGGGCGAGGACAAGGTCCACTTCAAGACCTTGGACTACAAGATCTACTCCTCGCAGGAGACCGCGTACCAGGACCTGGTCGCGGGCAAGCTGGACTTCATGGAGGCCCTGCCCCCGTCGGCCAAGGTCGGCGAGAAGTACAAGGCCGACCTCGGTGACCAGGTCGTGACCGCGAACCTGCTGGGCCAGAGCGCGATCGCGTTCCCGCAGTACATCCCGGCGTTCCAGAACCCCAAGCTGCGCCAGGCCATCTCGATGGCCATCAACCGGGAGCAGATCACCAAGACGGTGCTGGCCGGCTCGTACGTGCCGTCCACCAGCTTCGTGTCGCCCGGCATCAAGGGCTACCGCGAGGGCACCTGTGGTGACGCCTGCAAGTACAACCCCGAGAAGGCCAAGGAGCTCCTGAAGGAGTCCGGCTTCACCGGCAAGGTGACCATCCAGTCCAACCAGGACGGTGGCCGCAAGGAGCCGCTCGAGGCCGCGTGCAACAGCATCAAGCAGGCTCTGGGCATCGAGTGCGAGTTCGTCGGCGCCACCAACTTCGGTGCGTTCCGGCAGATCGTCGACGGCAAGCAGCTGACCGGCATGAGCCGTTCGGACTGGTCGGCCGACTACCCGTCGATCGAGAACTTCCTCAACCCGCTGTACCGCACGGGTGGTTCGTCCAACGACTCGAACTACTCGAACCCCGCGGTCGACGCGCTGCTGAAGAAGGCCGACGAGACGGCCAACGAGGACGAGGCGATCAAGCTCTACCAGCAGGCCGAGGACCTCATCGCCAAGGACCTGCCGTCCATGCCGACCTGGAACGAGAAGGGCATCGGCGGTCGTTCCAAGAACCTCATCGCCGCCAAGATGTCGTTCAAGCGCCAGGGCGTTCTGGAGACGTTCCGCGTCAAGGCCTGATTGCCGAACACCTGAGTTCTGATTGACCTGTCCGGCCCCGCGTCCGTCGAACGTGACGGGCGCGGGGCCGGAGCGGTTTCGGGCTCGGGGCGCCCCCACCACGCAAGGAGCCGACCTCATGGGTCGCTATGTGCTGCGCCGTCTGCTGCAGCTGATACCGGTCTTCCTGGGGACCACTTTTCTGATCTACGCCCTGGTCTGGGCGATTCCGCAGGACCCCTTCGCGGGCAAGTGCGGCCAGCGGCCGTGTGACCCGGCCTACATCGCGGAGATGAGCCAAAAGCTCAACCTCAACGACCCGTTGCTGGTCCAGTACTTCAAGTACCTCGGCAACCTCGTCACCGGAGACTTCGGCACCACCTTCAACGGCGTGTCCGTCGGTGAGCAGATCGCCACCTCGTGGCCGATCACGCTCAAGATGGGCATCATCGCCCTGATCATCGAAGCCATCATCGGCATCACCGCCGGCATCCTCACCGGTCTGCGCAAGCAGGGCTTCCTGGACAACCTGGTCCTGGTCTCGACCCTGTTCCTGATCTCACTGCCGGTGTTCGTCACCGGTTTCGTGCTGCGCCTCTACCTCGGCCCGCAGGGCTTCGACTTCATGGACACCTCGGTCAGCTCCGATCCGACGATCGGTGAGCTGATCCTGCCCGGCTTCGTGCTCGGCAGCCTCTCCATGGCCTACGTCGCCCGGCTGACCCGCTCCAGCATCGTCGAGAACCGCCGCACGGACTACGTGCGCACGGCGATCGCGAAGGGCCAGCCGCAGACCCGCGTCGTCGGCATCCACCTGCTGCGCAACTCGCTGATCCCGGTGATCACGTTCCTCGGCACCGACCTCGGCGGCCTCATGGGTGGCGCGATCGTCACCGAGGGCGTCTTCAACATCAACGGCATCGGCGGCCTGATCTTCCGCGGCATCCAGGAGAAGGAAGGCATCATGGTCACGGGCATCGTGACCCTGCTGGTGCTGGTCTACCTGCTGGCGAGCCTGCTCGTCGACCTCCTGTACGCCGTTCTCGACCCGAGGATTCGCTATGAGTGACCCAGGATCCGTGTCCGGCGGTTCCGGACTCGAAGCGGCCGCGGCGGCCGGTGTCGACCAGCTCAGCCACGTCGACGACTCGTCGCAGAAGCAGCGCAAGCCGCGTTCGCTCTGGAGCGACGCGTGGAGTGAGCTGCGCACCAAGCCGACGTTCATCGTGTCGCTGGTGATCATCGCGATCATCGTGGTCATGGCGATCTGGCCGACGTTGTTCACTTCGGTCGACCCGCGCCACGCCGATCTCGACAAGTCGCTGCAGCCGCCTTCGGGTGCCGCGTGGTTCGGCTACGACCTGCAGGGTTACGACGTCTACGCCCGCGCCATGCACGGCGCCCGCGCGTCGTTGCTGGTGGGCATCTTCGCCACGCTGCTGACCGTGCTGCTCGGCTCGATCGTCGGCATCATCGCGGGCTACGCGAAGACGTGGCTCGACAGCCTGCTGTCCCGGTTCGCCGACATCTTCGCCGGCATCCCGTTCGTGCTCGGCGCCATCGTCATCCTGACGACGCTCAACGCGCCGACGGAGAACCCCGGCGTGGTCCGGATCATCACGCAGGTGGTGCTCTCGATCGCCGTGCTGTCGTGGCCGGTCGCGATGCGCATCATGCGTTCCGCGACGCTCGTGGCGAAGCAGCAGGACTACGTCAAGGCCGCGCGTGGCCTGGGCGCCTCTCCGTTGCGCATCGTGTTCCGGCACCTGCTGCCGAACACCGTGGCGCCCGTGCTGGTGTACGCGACGATCGCCCTGGGTGCCTTCATCGGCGCCGAGGCGACGCTCGCGTTCCTCGGCATCGGCCTGCGGCCGCCGGTCGTGTCGTGGGGCGTGATGATCTCGGAGTCGCGCGACTACTTCCAGTCGGCACCGCACATGCTGCTGTTCCCCGCGGCCTTCGTCACGATCACCGTGCTGGCCTTCGTCATGCTCGGCGACGCCGTGCGCGACGCCCTCGACCCCAAGTCCCGATAGGGGAATCCTGTGACTCAGCCATTGCTGGAGGTCGAGGATCTCCACGTGGAATTCCGCACCCGCGACGGTGTCGCCAAGGTGCTCAACGGCGTGTCCTACCACGTCTCGGCCGGTGAAACCCTTGCGGTGCTGGGTGAATCCGGTTCCGGCAAGTCCGTGACCGCCCAGACGATCATGGGCATCCTGGACATGCCGCCGGCGTTCATCACCAAGGGCTCCATCAAGTTCCGCGGTGAGGACCTGCTGACTCAGACGGCGGACGAGCGTCGCGAGGTTCGTGGCGAGGGCATCGCCATGATCTTCCAGGACGCCCTCTCGGCGCTGAACCCCGTGTTCACGGTCGGCTTCCAGATCGAGGAGCAGCTGAAGGTCCGCCGCGGGATGTCCAAAGCGGACGCCCGCAAGCGCGCGGTCGAGCTGCTCGACCAGGTCAAGATCCCGAACGCCAAGGGTCGTGTCTCGGACTACCCGCACCAGTTCTCCGGCGGTATGCGGCAGCGCGCGATGATCGCGATGTCGCTGGCGCTCGACCCGGAGCTGCTGATCGCGGACGAGCCCACGACCGCGCTGGACGTCACCGTGCAGGCCCAGATCATGGACCTGCTGGCGGAGATCCAGAAGGAACGCGACATGGGCATGATCCTGATCACCCACGACCTCGGCGTGGTCGCCGACGTCGCGGACCGGATCTCGGTCATGTACGCGGGCCGCATCGTCGAGCACGCCGACGTGTACGAGCTGTTCCGCGCGCCGGGCCACCCGTACACCGAGTCGCTGCTCGAATCGTTGCCGCGCCTGGACCTCAAGGGCCAGGAGCTCAAGACGATCAAGGGTCTGCCGCCGTCGCTGACCAACATCCCACCCGGCTGCCCGTTCAACCCGCGCTGCCCGCGCGTGTTCGACCGCTGCGTTTCCGAGGTGCCCGCGGTGCACAACCTCGGCATGGGACGCACCAGCCGGTGCCACATCGCGGAGGAGGTTGTCGCTCGTGGCTGAGCCAATCCTCGAGGTCGAGAACCTCGTCAAGCACTTCCCGGTCCGGGTCGGCGTGCTGTTCAAGCGCACCGTGGGCCACGTCAAGGCCGTCGACGGCGTCTCGTTCTCGTTGAACAAGGGCGAAACCCTCGGCGTCGTGGGCGAATCCGGTTGTGGCAAGTCCACGCTGGCCCAGGTGCTGATGCGCCTGGAGCCGCCGACGTCCGGTACCGCGCGCTTCGAGGGCCGCGACATGTTCGCCATGAAGGGCGCGGAGCTGCGCAAGCTGCGCCGCGACATCCAGATCGTGCTGCAGGACCCGTACACGTCGCTGAACCCGCGCATGACGGTCGGCGACATCGTCGGTGAGCCCTACGAGATCCACACCGAGGTCGCGCCGAAGGGCGACCGGCAGCGCAAGGTCCAGGAGCTGCTGGAGATCGTCGGCCTGAACCCGGAGCACATCAACCGGTACCCGCACCAGTTCTCCGGCGGCCAGCGCCAGCGCATCGGCATCGCCCGCGCGCTGGCGTTGAAGCCCAAGGTGATCGTGTGCGACGAGCCGGTGTCCGCGCTGGACGTCTCGATCCAGGCGCAGGTGATGAACCTGCTGGGCGACCTGCAGTCCGAGATGGGGCTCTCGTACGTCTTCATCGCGCACGACCTGTCGGTGGTCCGCCACCTGTCGGACCGCGTCGCGGTGATGTACCTCGGCAAGATCGTGGAGATCGGCACCGAGGACGAGATCTACGAGCGCCCGATGCACCCGTACACGCAGGCACTGCTGTCCGCCGTGCCGGTGCCGGACCCGACCCAGCGCGGCCGGCGTGACGTCATCCGTCTGACGGGCGACGTGCCTTCGCCGATCGATCCGCCGTCGGGCTGCCGGTTCCGCACGCGGTGCTGGAAGGCGCAGGACATCTGCGCGACCGAGGTGCCGGAGCTGGTCGTGCGCAACGACGGCCATCCCGCCGCGTGCCACTTCGCGGAGGAGCGCGCGGTCGTCTGACCGTGGCTAGCCGGTTGAGGGGTCGTGCCTGCGGGCGCGGCCCCTTTTCCGTTCTCGGGGACGGGCTGCTGCCGCGGTGCTAGCTTGGTTCCGGTTCTAACGATCGACCTGTGGAGTCGGTATGACGAAGCCCGACGACGGTCCTGGCGGTGGCACCCGCGAGGGGTTCCTCGGCGACATCCTCGACAAGGTCAAGGATCTGATCACCGACGACGAGGCCAAGCCGCTGGATCGCGAGGATCCACCTGTCACACCTCAATGCTGCGGATCGCCTACCTCGCACCCGATGTGCCAACACGACTCGGAGACTCTCCTGCCACCTCCGGTATCCGGCACTGTCGACTAGTGGTCCCCCAGACGATCGGGGCACTCGCCTCCTTTCTCGCGCTGGTCGCCCCTGGCATCGTCTTCGAGCTCCTGCGCGAGCGGCGGCGGGCGGGTGCGAGGGAGTCGGCGTTCCACGAAGCATCGCGCATCGCGGTCGGCAGTCTCGGGTTCACACTCGCCTCGACAGCAATACTGCTCACCCTGCACGCCGCCACGACGTCGTGGTTCGGCTGGAGGCTCGTCGTCGACGTACCGGCGCTGCTCACCCAGCCCACCTACGCCAAGCAACACGTGGTGCTCATCGGCTACAGCGTCGTCGCGGAACTCATGCTGGCGTGCGCGCTGGCCCTGTCGCTCGACACCGCGCTGGCCCGCACACGCCGCCAGCCGCGGTCGATGGGCAAGCAGTCCGCCTGGGTCAAGGTGTTCCGCGAGGATCGTCCCGAGAACGCCCTCTGCTGGGTGCACGTGATGATCGAGGACGGCACCTCGTTCTTCGGCTTCCTGCGCTCGTACGACGCGGCAGGCGACCCGGACACCCGCGAGATCGTCCTGGAGGGCACGAAGCTGACCTACGTCGGTGAACCCGTCACCGGCGGCGATGAGAAGAAGGTCACGATCATCGGCCGCGACTGGGAACGCGTGGTCATCCCCGGTTCCCGCATCAAGTTCATGCGCGTGCAGTACCTCGACGCCGAGACGGGCGAACGCGTCGACTCCAAGCGGCGCCAGCGGCGGGAGGTCACCGCAGACGCAGCTCGTCGAACGCCCGCAACGCCGGTGCCCGACCCAGGAACTCCTTGATGGCTTCCGCGCACTCGCGTGGGCTGCTGGTGCTCGTGTCGACCTCGAAGTCGTAGAGCCCGTGCTGGTGGACGACCTGGAACTGCTTCGCGGCCATGCCAGGCGTCCGGTCACCCCGGGCCTGTTCACGCCGCTCCAGCTCCTCCAGAGAGCAATGAACGCCCACGAGCACGACGTCCAGGCCCTCCAGCACCTCCAGACAGTCCTGGAGCCTCCAGGGCTCGCTGAACAGGTGGTCGACCACGACGTCGTTGCCGGCCTGCGCCATGGCCGCCACCGAGCGGTGGAAGCCCGCCCTCATGCGGCGCAGGAAAGCGTTGAGCTCAGGCTCGTCGAGCTCCATCACCCGGTCGCCGGGGCACATCGAGGCGAACGCGTCGATGCTCAGGTGGAAGTACCACGTGTCCAGCACCTGCAGGAGCTCCTCGGCGATGCTCGACTTGCCGGAGCTGGACGTCCCGTTGAGAAAGATGATCACTCGTGACTCAGCTCGGTGATCGTCACCCCTGGGGCGATCTCGCGCGTGCCGACCTCGACGAACCCGCGCCGGCGGTAGAGGTTCAGCGCCGGCTCGTTCTTCGTACCGGTGCTGACGATCTGAGGTCCGTCCGGCAGCGCGTCGAGAAGCTGGGATGCGATGCCGCGGCGATGTGCCCTCGGGTGCACCACGAGCCGACAGATGTCCACAGTGGATCCGACGAGCTGGTAGGACACCGCACCGGCGAGCCCTTCTTCGTCGTACACGCCGAGGAAGGTCTCTTCTGACGCCCTGAGCTCTTCGAGAGTCTCGTGCAGCGGCGGAATGCCGTCGAAGCCGATGAGCTCGGCCTCGACGGCGTACGCCAGCCGTTGCACCGCCCACAGCTCGCGCAGGACGCTGTCGTCGGACAGGTCGAGGATCACGTTGCCTCCAAGGAGGTTGATGAGGGGAGCTTTCATAAACCTCAGGTTGATGAAAGCTCCCCTCATCAACCTGAGACCCGCTCACGTCGCTCCCGTCGTTTTGATGCTCACCGCCGGTCGTGTCCGTGCTTGCGCGGCAGCGTAGGCCGCACGCAGTTCCGCGATCACTGCATCAGGCTTTGTGCGCAGACGCGACGGGAGTGTCTGCACGACGCTGATGCCAACTGAGGCGTACCTGGAGTTGCGCTCCAGGGTTCTTGCGTAGGTGTCCTTGCTGT
This sequence comes from Lentzea alba, assembly GCF_011067745.1. Taxonomy (GTDB): domain Bacteria; phylum Actinomycetota; class Actinomycetes; order Mycobacteriales; family Pseudonocardiaceae; genus Lentzea; species Lentzea alba. Next base: position 169,279 of record NZ_JAAMPJ010000002.1, on the reverse strand, counting down.
AATGGAACTCGTTGCTGTCGATCTCCCAGGCGAGTCCGACCTCGTCACACCACGTGTCCGGCATGCCTATGTAGGCACCGTCCGCGTCAACGATGACGACGTTCCGATGTGGTGTGGGCAAGCCTGCTTGGTGCCAGATCTCCAACGTGTCGGCTTCAGCGACTGACCGCACCCCCAGACCGATCTCGTCCAGCACTCGTCTCGGCAACGCGGTTCCGCGCTTCGTTCCGACGTCCAGTTCACCGCGAAGGCTGTCCACATCGGTTAGTCCGCTTTGGACCGATTCGATCAGAAGGGCTCGTACAGCATCGAGCTCCCGGATACGGCGAACACCGTCCAACACTGCTCGTGTCGGCGGAGCCAGTGGTACACCGTCTCGGCACTTCGCTTTGGGAAGGAATCTCGTGCGCTCCAGGACTGCGAATCCGGAGCTGAGTACGCGGCTCTCGTGTGGGATCAGCAGGTGTACGAACTGCGGGTCTGGTCCGGTTCGAAGGCCGTACAGGCGCGCCGCCTGGAAGCCGGTGATCACGGCCTCGTGCTTCGCGAACGTGAGTGCTGCTTCGATCCGCTGACGCGCTGTGGGCAAGGACCGGGTCAGCAGCACAACGCCGGGCAGGAGGTGACGCCATCGTCCACCGGGCTGGCACTGTCGATATGTCGTTGTCTGGCTGATACCGAGGGCCTCGAGAAGCGATGCCCTGACCACGCCGAAGCGACTGTGCTTCCACAGCTCACCGTCGACACGATCCCACGTCCCTCGCTCCATGAGGACATGGTGCCCAGCACCCCTGACAATTTCGGTCACCTGCTTGATGAGGGGAGCTTTCATAAACCCCAGGTTTATGAAAGCTCCCCTCATCAACCACTCGATCGGGTGAGGATCACGTGTTGGACGAGTTGCGGACGAAGGCGGCCAGGTCCTCGGACTGCTGGATCCTGCTGGGCTCGTGGACGTACATCATGTGGCCGGCCGGGTAGTAGGCCGACTCGATGTTCGCGGTGAGCTCCTTCGGGATCTGCAGGTGCGCGATGAGGTGCTCGGCCGCGAAGTACGGCGTGGCGCCGTCGTACCAGCCGAACGCGACGTGGACCTTGAGGTGCGGGTTCGCCCGCATCGCCGCCGAGAGCTTGCCCGCGGTCGTGACGTGCCGGCCCTCGAACTCCTTGTACGACCACTTCTCGATGGCCGACCAGGCGAGGGTCTCGTACGGCAGGTCGTTGGAGTACCCGAGCTCGGCGTGCAGGTAGTGGTTGATCACCGCCGAGTACGGGCCGAGGATCGCGTCGATGGACGGGTCCGCGGAGATCTCCTCGCGGCCGTAGTCCTTGTCCCACCCGGTGAAGCGGCCGTCGAGGCGGCCGACGGTCTTGCGGTCGCGGCGCAGCAGCTCGGTGAAGAACCGGATGTGCTCGATGCGCAGGTCGACCGCGTCCACGTACTCCTCGGTCAGACCGGTGAGCCGGGCGAGCTTCTCGATCGTGGCGGCGCGTTCGACGTCGGAGAGCCGGTTGCCGCGAGCCAGCGCGTAGGGGTAGTCGCGGGCGGCGAACTCCTCGGCCTCGGCGAGCACCTCCTTGAGCGGACGGTCGCCGTGCAGGCCGTGGTAGTGCGCGATGGCCGCGTACGTCGGCAGGTAGAGCGTGTAGCCGAGGTCGTGGCCCTCGTTGAACTCCAGCGTCGCGAAGTCCAGCACCGAGGAGATCAGCATGAGGCCGTTGACGTACATGCCGTACTTCTTCTGCAGCTGCTCGGCCAGACCGGCGGCGCGCAGCGTGCCGTACGACTCGCCGCAGATGAACTTCGGCGACATCCACCGGCCGTTGCGCGACGTCCACAGCCGGATGATCTCGGCGATCGAGTCGATGTCGGGCTGGTAGCCGTGGTAGTTGGCGGGCTTCTCGCCCTTCGCGGCCCGGGAGAACCCGGTCGACACCGGGTCGATGAACACGAGATCGCTCTCGGCGAGCAGTGACTCCTCGTTGTCCGCGATCCCGTACGGCGGCGCCGTCAGGTTGCCGACGTCTCCGCTCAGCACCTTGCGCGGCCCGAGGAGCCCCATGTGCAGCCACAGGCTGGCGGATCCGGGCCCACCGTTGAACGCGAACGTGACCGGCCGCTTCAGCGGGTCGGCGCCGTCGAGCGTGTACGCGGTCAGGAACACCTCGGCCTTGGGCTTGTGGCCCTCGAACACGCCGTCCTTGAGCACTTCTTCCTTGAGCACGACACGCCCGGTGACGGCGGTGTAGTTCAGCTCGCGGCCCTTGACGGTGATGCTGTGCTGGGTGGTGACCAGATCATCAGCAGGAGTCTCGGGCTTCTCTTCGGTCTTCTCCTCGGACATAGGAGCAACACTACGGAACTCGACGATCGAATAACGGCCTGCCGAGCGTGCCCGCGCCTGGTCGCGTGGCGCGAGTTGGCCGCGGTCGAAAAACGCGCCGCGTTCCGCGATCAGGAGTACTGGGGCAAGCCGGTCCCGGGCTTCGGCCCCATGGACGCCTCGCTGCTGATCGTGGGCCTCGCCCCCGCCGCCCACGGGGGAAACCGGACGGGGCGGATGTTCACCGGCGATCCCTCCGGCGACTTCCTCTACCGGGCGTTGTACGAGGTCGGGCTGGCCTCCCAGCCGCACGCGTGGGCGCGCGACGACGGCATGGAGCTTCGCGGCGTGCGGATGGCCTCGCCCGTGCGGTGCGCGCCGCCGGACAACAAGCCGACGGCCGAGGAACGCGACCGGTGCTCGCCCTTCCTGCGCGAGGAGATCGCGCTGATGAAGAACCTGCGGTCCGTGCTGGTGCTCGGCGGGTTCGGGTGGAAGGCGTTCCTGCCGTTGCTGGGGCCGGAGCGGCCCAAGTTCGGGCACGGGGTGGAGGTGGAGATGGGCGGGCTGCGGGTGTTCGGGTGCTATCACGTGTCGCCGCACAACACCTACACCGGGAAGCTCACCCAGGAGATGCTTCAGGACGTGCTGCGGAGGGCGGTGAGCGTGAGCTCGTGAACAACGTTGGCACGTCAGAGCGGGAACTCTGCTGAAGGGCTGCACGTTCAAACAGGCAGCGCGAGCAGTGGCTTGCGCCCATTCGGGTGGTCTCCGCTCTGACGCGTAGGAACGTTGAACTGCCTGGGCGGGCATGTACGTACGAGCAAGTAGAAGACCTGCAACCTCGCACGCCTCTGTGACATGAGCCGCCTCGGCCAGCCGCAGAGGCGTTTTCCCGTTTGAGGGCACCTCACGCGGAGGTGCGGTCGGCGGAGGTGCCGCATGTGGTCTCAGATGGGTGAGCTCGTGGCGAGTGCCGGCCCCTTGGCGTTCGTAGCTCTGCTCAGTGTGCTGCTCATCTGGACCTACTTCCTTGTCGCGATGGTGCTCACCAAGAGTGTGCGGCCGAAGGGCAAGGCGGACGTGTCGGTCAGGGTGAGGCTGTTCCCGTGGCCGCGCATCGAGGTCGACGTTCGTGAATCCGGGTAGTCCGGACAGCAAAACGTTTTCACCGGGAAGCTCACCCAGGAGATGCTTCAGGACGTGCTGCGGAGGGCGGTGAGCTGATGGGGAAGCGGAGTCCCGCACACGTGCTGTGGACCGAGGGGCCGGCGGCGTTCTCGTTCCTGGTCGACAAGCACGGGTTCACCGGCCCCCACACCATCGAACCCAGCGGCTACCTCCAGCACGGCGGTCTCCGGTACGAGCGGGGAAGGCTGAGCGTCGAGATCAACGTGTGGAGCGGATACGGACCCGACCGCGGCGTCAGCACCACGGTGTGGGTGCGCGAGCGGAGCGCCTACGCCGGCCTGAGCACCCTCTACGTCGCCCTCGGCCTGGGCCCCGAGCGAGACGTCCCCGAGGGAGGGGGCAGCGGCCACGTCGTGCGCAAGCGCATCGGCGAGCAGTCAGCGGCGCTGCGCAAGGTCGTGCCGCACCTCGTCGACGTCGATCCGCGGGCGCCGGTCTGGAGGTTCCTGCCGTTTCCGGTCTGAGACCTTCGAGTTGGCCAAAAGGATCATCCCAACGGCGGCGAACCGTGTAAGGCTGACCAGCATGAAGTGGTGGCGAGCCGTGGTCGCGGTGGCGGCGCTGCTGATCGTCGTCGTGGCGGCCAGCGGTTCGTCGCCGATCACGCTCGTCAACCGCCTGGACGACCGCGCGCCGCCTCAGGACTCGTCGCCGGCGCTCGACGTCGTGGTGCCGCAGCACCTGCCGGACGTGGTGGCGGTGCCGTTCACGGCGTTGCTGCTGTTCCTCGCCGGGCTCGTCCTGTTCGGACTGGTCGGGATCATCCTCGCGCTCGAGCTGCCGCGCTGGCGTCGCCGCCGCGGTGTGCGCGGTGTGGAGATCGAGGACTTCGAGCTCGCGCCGACCGTGTCGGCGGTCCAGCGCGTCGAGAAGGCGTTGCAGGAGTTCACCGAGCACCCGCAACGGCCGCCGCGCGATGCCGTGATCGCCGCCTGGCTCGCGCTGGAGGAGGCCGAGCAGCGCTTGCCGCACCAGACGCCGACCGAGTTCACCGAGAAGCTCGGCGTCGACGCCGCCGTTCTCAAGGACCTGTACCAACGCGCGCGCTTCGGGCATGAGGACGTGACCGCGGAGCAAGCTCAAGAGGCGCAACGAGAGTTGAGCCGCATCGTCCGGGAGCTGGCATGAAAACCGCGCTCGCGCTGGTGGTCGGGGTGATCATCGGCGTCGTCATCTGGTGGTTCGGCGCCTCGCCGTTCTGGGCGACGGCGCTGGCCGTGCCGCCCACCGCGTTCGGCGTGCTGCTCACGAGGCTGCCGCGGGCCACGGACATCGTGTGGAGCTCGGCACCGCCGCCACCCGGCTCGATCAGTTCCGCGCACGCCAGCACGCTCGCGAGCAGGCTGGCCGAGGCGGCGGAGAACCCGCGGCGCTACCAGGAACGGTTCCGCGCCCGGCTCGCACGACTGGGGATCGAGGCATCCGAGATGCCGGACCCGAAGGAACTCGCCGAAAGGCTCAGGAGGGTCGAGTGAGCATTGAACTGGAGGCCAAGGCCGTTCTCGACGAGATCGGCAAGGTCGTCGTCGGGCGCACGCGGACGGTCCGACTCGCGCTGGCGGCCGTGCTGGCCGGTGGGCACGTGCTGCTGGAGGACGTGCCGGGGCTCGGCAAGACGTTGATCGCGCGGTCGCTCGCGCAGGCGTTGAGCCTCGACTTCCGCCGCCTGCAGTGCACGCCGGACCTGCTGCCCGCGGACGTCACCGGGTCGTTCCTCTACGACCCCGGCAGCCGCGAGTTCGAGTTCCACCAGGGGCCCGTGTTCACCGGGTTGCTGCTGGCCGACGAGATCAACCGGACGCCGCCCAAGACGCAGTCCGCATTGCTGGAAGCCATGCAGGAGCGGCAGGTCACGGTCGAGGGGCGCACGTTCGGGTTGCCCAAGCCGTTCCACGTGCTCGCCACCTCGAACCCCGTCGAGTACGAGGGCACCTACCCGTTGCCCGAGGCGCAGCTCGACCGGTTCCTGGTGCGGCTCGACATCGGCTATCCGCCCGCCGAGGAAGAGGTCGAGGTCCTGCGGCGGCGGATCGCGCGGCAGCGGGAAGAGGCCGAGGTGCCGCCGGTGCTGGCGCGAGGCCGCCTCGCGGAGCTTCAGGCCGAGCTGGAAAAGACCACAGTGGACGACGATCTCCTGCGGTACTGCGTCGATCTGGCCGTGGCGACGCGGCGGCACCAGTCTGTCGAGGTCGGCGCGTCACCACGAGGTGCGCAGGCGCTCGTGCTCGTCGCCCGCGCTGTCGCCACTTTGGACGGACGTGCGTACGTGACGCCCGAGGACGTCAAGGAGTGCGCGGTCGCCGTGCTGTCGCACCGGCTCGTGATGAAGCCCGAGACGTGGACGTCCGGTGTCAGCGGTGTGCAGGTGGTCACCGAGCTGCTCGGCAAGGTTCCGGGCCCGCCCAGCTCATGAGCAGAGCGGACAAGATCAGGGACGCGTTCGCCCGGTCGCACGGCGCGCACTGGCATCCGACGGACGCCTACTCGCGCGCGGTGTGGCTCGGTGTCGGGCTCGTCGTCGGCGGCCTGTTCCTGCACCAGGTCGAGATGGTGCTGTTCGGCGTGCCGCTGGTGCTCAGCGTGTTGCTCACGTCGAAGCCGACGGGCACGCCGACGGTCAGCGTCCGTCCGGTGCCGCGCGGTGCGGGCGCCGGAGTGGTGCACACCGTCGCGCACGTCGACGGCGCGGACGCGGAGATCGCGGTGATCAAGCTGCCGGGCGGCCCCGCGGCGGTCCCGGCGCACTCGCCCGATCTGCCCGTGGAGATCCGGCGGGACGCGTGGGGGCCCGGCGTCGACCTGCGGTTGGACCACCTCTTCGCCGGCCCGGACGGCATGCACGTCTACGGCCCGATCGTCGGCACCGAACACGTCCGCACGATCCTGCCTCCGGTCGAGCACCACCCGTCCGGCCCGCTGCCACCGCGCCCCGCCGGGCTGGTCGGCATCCACCGCTCGCCCCGCGCGGGCGACTCCACCGAACTGCGCGACATCAGGGCGTTCCAGCCCGGTGACCGGCTCAAGCGCATCGACTGGCGCGTCACCACCCGCACCGGCACGGTCCACGTCCGCGAACGGCACGCCGAGGCCGACGCGGAGATCGTGCTGGCCGTCGACACGCGCACCGACGTCGGCGCGAACGTGGCGGACTGGGCGTCGCCCTACTACGGGGCGACGACGCGTCCTGGAGGCAGCCTGGACCGCGCGGTGCGCAGGGCGGCGTCGATGGCGGCGGGGTACCTGCGGCAAGGCGACCGGGTGGCGTTGATGGACCTGAGCCGGCCGCAGCTCAACGTCCGGTCCGGGGTCGGCCGTCGGCACCTGATGCGGATCCGCACGCAGCTCGTCGTGTGCGTGCAGGCTGCCGGGTGGGCGTCGCGCGTGGCGTTGCGGAAGCTCCCGCACGGGTCGGTGGTCGTGTTGCTGTCGCCGTTCCTCGACGACGAGATCGCCGAGCTGGCCGTGCAGACGCGCAAACACGGACACGTGGTGCTGGCGATCAACACGTTGCCGTTGCCGTTGCGGCCTGATCCGGAGGCGCCGTGGGGTGAGGTGGCGGCGGAGATGATCGCAGCGGAACACCGGTTGCGGCTCAAGCGCATGAGCCGGCACGGGGTGGCGGTGACGCCGGAATGCTGATGCGACTGGCGATAGTGCTCGCCGCGGTGCCCGTGGCGTTGATCCTGCACCTGGAGTCCGACTCGATCGCGCCGCTGATCATCGTGACGGTGCTGACGGCGATCACCGCGCTGATGCCGGGAAGCGCGGGCGCGGCGTTGCTGATCGGCTACGCGGCGGTGGCGATGGCGTTCGCCGACGGGCACCCGTTGCGACTCGGCGTGCTGCTGATGATCCCGGCGCTGCACCTGATTCACGTGACGGCGGCGTTGGCCGCGGTCGTTCCGGTGAAAACGAGAATCGAGCCCGCCGCGCTGAAAGCTCCAGCGCGCCGGTTCGCCATTGTCCAGGCGATCTCATTCGCTGTCGCGGGGATCGCGGCGTTCGTCCCATCGGGGCCTAACATCGGACTCGTCGAGCTGCTCGGACTGGGTGCTCTGACGGTCGTGATCGCGGTCGTCGCGCTGAGGATCTGAATCGACCCTCTCAGCGAGAACACCTCAAATCTCACTCAAGGTGCAGGTCAGCGGTGAGGGTGTTCGGCATCACCCGGCGACGGTAGTCACAACGGCCCCTCCGGACGCGCGAAAAAGGGGCTCCTGGTGCGACCATATGTGTATGGCTGCTGTGAAGTCGCAACCCACGCGAATCGTCATTGTCGGCGGTGGGTACGTCGGGATGTACACGGCTCTCGGACTGCAGAAGAAGCTGCGATCCGGTGAGGCGTCGGTCACCGTCATCGACCCGCAGCCGCACATGACCTACCAGCCCTTCCTGCCTGAGGCGGCGGCCGGCTCCATCGAGCCGCGCCACGTCGTCGCCCCCCTGCGCAAGGTGCTCAAGCGCTGCCATGTCGTCACGGGCCGCGTCACCAAGATCGAGCACGCGCGCAAGATCGTGACCGCCGAGCTGTCCGACGGCCACGTCGAGGAGATCGAGTACGACGTGCTCGTCTCCGCGCTGGGTGCGATCTCCCGCACGCTTCCGATCCCCGGCCTGGCCGAGGTCGGCATCGGCATGAAGACGATCGGCGAGGCGATCTACGTCCGCAACCACGTGCTGTCGCGCCTGGACCAGGCAGCGAGCACGAACAACGCGGACCTGCGCAAGAAGCTGCTCAGCTTCGTCGTGATCGGTGGCGGCTTCGCGGGCATCGAGACGCTCGCCGAGCTCGAGGACATGACGCGGTATGCGCTTCGGTACTACGAGGGTGTCAAGCCCGAAGAGATGAACTGGGTCCTCGTCGAGGCGATGGGCCGGATCATGCCCGAGGTGTCCGCCAAGCTCGGCGCGTGGACCGTCGAGGCGCTGGAGAAGCGCGGCATCAAGATCTACCTCGACACCCGCGTGAAGTCGCTCGAGGGTGGCCACGTCATTCTCGACGACGGCACCGAGTTCGACTCCGACACGATCATCTGGACCGCCGGCATGAAGGCGAACCCGGTGCTGCGCAACACGGACCTCCCGCTCGACGAGCGCGGCCGCGTCCGGTGCACCGCCGCCATGCAGGTCCAGGGCCTCGACGGCGTGTGGGCCGCCGGCGACTGCTCCGCGGTGCCGGACCTCTCGCGCATCGAGGAGGACCCGACGGCGACGTGCGTGCCGAACGCGCAGCACGCCATCCGTCAGTCGAAGCTGCTGTCCAAGAACATCGTCGCGTCGCTGCGCGGCCAGAAGCCGAAGGACTACTTCCACAAGTACCTCGGCTCGGTCGCCGGCCTCGGCCTCTACAAGGGCGTGGCGGACGTGTTCGGCATGCGCTTCAAGGGCCTGCCGGCATGGTTCATGCACCGCAGCTACCACGTGGCGTTCATGCCGACCGTGAACCGCAAGCTCCGCGTCCTGATGGACTGGACGCAGGCGCTGTTCTACGGCCGCGAGATCGTGGCGCTGGGCCAGATCAACGACCCGAAGTCGGACTTCGACCGCGCCGTCCAGTCCTGATCGTTACTCCGCGTGAGTGCCCAAGTGCCCCGAACGTGACCACGTTCGGGGCACTTCGCTCGTCCAAGGGCGGAACTTGAGCGCCCAAACGGAGTAAGCTCCGGGGCCTGTCTTGACATTGCGTTACGTGAACCAGAGACTACCGCTGGTGCATCACCTGAATGCGTGATTCGCCGTGTGGGGAGAGAGGTGATCCCGATGTCTCTCGAGGAGCTGGCCGCACAGCTTCGTCGCGGCGAGATCGAGGACCCCGCGTTGGCGCAGTACGCCGCAGAGTACGCGCAGGCGGGGCAGAGTTTCCGCAGCAAGAAGGACGATTGAGCAGGTCGGCTGACGGGCGGGTGCCAGGTGCCCCGTCCGAGGCTGCCAGACCGCTGCTGCTGCAGGGTCAGGACTACCTCTTCCGCTCGCCGCCCAAATGCCTGGACTTCCAGGAACAGGTCCACCGTCTCGGCATGGTCGACGAGGGTGACGGCAATCCCCAGCCCTGCGTGCTGGTGCTGGCGCGCGCCGCAGACATGGAGATGAACGAGCTCTCCATCGCCCTGGCCGAGCGCGGCATCCGCATGGCCCGCATCGACGCCGACCGCTGCGTGGACCTGCCGCTGTCCGTCTACACCGACCAGCCTCTGATCGAACTGGACCGCTGGCTGCTGCGCCCCCTGCTGGTCTGGCGCCGCCACTTCGAACTCTCCGCCGTCCCCGTCGAGCCCGGCACCCTGGCCGGCGCCTACGCGGTCGACCAGTGGGCCTCAGTGGCCAACTGGCTGTCCTCACGCTCCGACTGGGCACATGTGAACCCATCGCGCTTCTCAACGCATCTGGACCGTCTGACGCAGCTTTCCGACGCTGCTTCCTTCGGCCTGCGTGTACCGCGCACGGCCGTGACAACCCGTCCAGGCCGTACGCGCCCCGGCGGCGGACGCTGCATCGTCAAAACCGCGGGCCGTCATCTCTTGGAGCCGCGCCCAGGCGTGCAGCACGGCCTGTTCCCACGGCCGTTGGAGACGTCTAGGGCCTCCGACGCACCCGAGCCAGCCCCGGTGATCGTCCAGGAGTACGTGCCGTCGGACACCGAGCTGCGCGTGTTCGTGGTGGGCGAGCGCTGCATCGCCTTCCAGGTCGACAAGCTCGACCCGGCCCAGCTCTGGGTGGACCCCGACGCCGTGCGCGTGACGCCGACCTCGGTCCCTTCTTCTCTGTCGGATCGGCTGTTGGCGTTGGCACGGCACTGGCGTGTGCAAGTGGCGGCGTTCGACCTGCTCGTCACCGGCTCCGACCACGTGTTCCTGGAGATCAACGTGAACTGCGACTGGCGCTGGTTCGAGCACCGCGCAGGCGACAACTCGGTCTCCGCAGCCGTCCACGACTGGGTCGCCCTCCGCTTCAAGGAGCTGCTCGGAGCGGGGAGGGCACGCTGATGTTCGGGTCCGTTCGACGCTTAGCCGGCTGCTCGCTCTAGTCCAATTCGCTGGGCCAGGCGGGCGAGAAAAGACCATCCGCTCACACAGGCCGACGATCAAGGCCTAGGCTCACCGCGCCCCCGTAGCCCAATCGGTAGAGGCAGGTCCCTTAAAAGGATCACAGTACGGGTTCGAATCCCGTCGGGGGCACCACGCGCTTCACCCGCTCGCGATGGTGCTGACCAGCGCAAGCGCTGTCGCATGATGATCTTGTAACTCCCCGTGATACCGGGCCCGTCCCGGCTCCGCGCCGTCCTCGAAGTCGACCCGGTACCGGCGTTGGCGGGCATGTGTCGTCCATCTCAACGACTGAGTCGACAGCACCGCGGGTGCCCGGCTCACTCGTTCGGGTAACACCCAGGCAGGCTAAGCACGATCTTGTGGTTACTGATCGTGTGAAGGTGGTGGCCCGTTCCTCATGCGTGAGCTTCTGCGCGACGTCTTGCTGCTTCAGCGCGAGTGGAGTTGGAAGAACACACCCGCCATGCAGAAGCGGGGGCGCCTGATCCATGGGGGCGTAGCGGACTGGCTGCGCGAGCAGTTGCCCGTGCTCAAGCGGGACGCGCCGGTCGAGTTGGACGACTGGGACGTCGAGGCGCGGGACGCCACCGGGAACAAGAGCGTGGTTCCGTGGGCTCGGGTGTACTCGGCCAGTCGTTCGGACTCGGCGACGAAGGGGTGGTACGTCGTCTACCTGTTCGGAGCTCAAGGCGACAGCGTCTACCTGTCGTTGATGCAGGGCACCAGCGAGTGGCAGAACGGCGAGTTCAAACGCCGACCTCTGGAGGGCACTCGTCTGCGTGCGCAGCGGGCGCGAGAGGTTCTGTCGGCCCGTTTGCGTGCACGACCTGACCTGGTCGAGCAGATAACCCTCAAAGCTCCCAAACACACGCTCGGGCCGGCGTATGAGGCCGGAACTGTCGCGGCGTTCGAGTACTCGCTGGATGCGTTGCCCTCGGAGGAGGTGCTCAGGGACGACTTGATCTTCCTCGCCTCCGTCCTGAGCCACCTCTACGACATCGCACCCGTGGTCGGTCTTGCTGACGACGTGGCCCCGGAGATCGTCGACGCGCTGGTCGAGGCCGACCGTTCCGCGGGGAAGGCTCGGCGAGGCCAGGGGTTTCGCCTCGATTCGGCGGAACGCATCGCGATCGAACGTCGGGCTGTCGCGGTGGCGACGGAGTACCTCACGGGGGAGGGCTACGACGTCACCGATGTGGGAGCCACCGAGTCTTACGACCTTGATGCTCGACGCGGCGAGCAACGGCTGTACGTCGAGGTCAAGGGCACCACGACGGTGTGGACGAGCGCTTCCGAGATCATCTTGACGAAGAAGGAAGTCGAGCTCCACCTGCGCGAGTACCCGAACAACATGCTGCTGATCGTCAGCAGCATCGTGCTCGACCGCTCCGCCACACCGCCGTCGGCTTCGGGAGGCGAGCTGCAGGTGATCCATCCTTGGCGGATCGTGCGGCCCAACCTCACGCCGCTGTCCTATCGGTACCTCGTGGCGGAATGACGTGTTCTGGCGCCGTCGCTAGCTTGAGGATCATGACTCTCTCCGGCAAGACCTGCGTCGTCACCGGTGCCGCCAGCGGGATCGGTCGCGCCACCGCCGAACTGTTCGTCGAACTGGGCGCCACGGTGGTCGCCTCCGACATCAACGCGGACGGGCTGGTCTCGTTGGAGGGCGTCACCAAGGTCGTGGGCGACGTTTCCGACGACGCGGACGCGCGGGCCATGATCCAGGCCGCGGTGGACGTGTCGGGGCGGATCGACGTGCTGGTGGCGAACGCCGGCGTGATTCCGTTGATGGACGTCACCGAGGCCACGGGCGACGACTGGGACCGCGTGATGGACGTCGACGGCAAGGGCATGTTCCTCACCTGCAAGTACGCGATCGAGGCCATGAAAGGGAAAGGCGGCTCGATCGTGTGCGTCGTCGATCTCCGGCATGGCGGGGCAGGCCAGGCAGGCCGTGTACGGGCCCGCCAAGTTCGTGGCGTCCGGGCTGACCAAGCACCTCGCCGTGGAGTGGGCGCCGCACAACATCCGGGTCAACGCCGTCGCGCCCGGCACGATTCGCACGGCGGTGGTGCGCGAGCTCGAGGATGCGGGTGACCCGTACGTCGACGAGGTGGTGGCGATGCACCCGATGCGCAGGCTTGGCGAGCCGGTCGAGGTGGCGCGGGCCATCGCGTTCCTGGCTTCGGATCAGGCCTCGTTCATCACCGGGGCGATCTTGCCGGTGGACGGCGGTTATCTCGCGCAGTGACTACCAGGTCGGGCGGGCCGTCACGCCGCCGTCGACCACCAGGTCGTGGCCGGTGATCCACGAAGCCAGCTCCGAGGCCAGGAACACGCACGCGTTGCCGATGTCCTGAGGGGAACCCAACCGGGTCAGCGGGGCCGCTTCTTCCCACCTGGCAACCCCTTCCGGCCACTCCGAAGAGATGCCGGGGCGGGCGATCAGACCAGGCGAGACCGTGTTGACGCGGATGCCGCGCGGGCCGTACTCCAACGCCGCCGCACGCGCGTGCATGATCAGACCTGCCTTCGAGGCGGCGTAGTGGGCGTGCCCAGGAGCCGGGTGCGTGCCCTCGATCGACGCGATGTGGGTGATGGAGCCGCCGGAGGGCAGGTAGGAGACCGCGGCCTGGGTGACGGCGAACGGACCGGTCAGGTTCGTGTCCACAACGGACTGCCATTGCCCGGTCGTCATGCCCGGCAACGGGTCCACGGGTTGCACGCCCGCGTTGTTCACGACCGCGTCCAATCGGCCGTGGGTGGCGAAGGCGTCGGAGACCACGCGCTCGGCCTCGGTGCGCAGGTCGCCGTCCGCCAGGCCGCGATGTGTCACCACCTGGGCGCCCGCGTTCGCGAACCGGGCGGCGATGCCCGCGCCGATGGTGCCGCCGGCGCCGGTGACCAGGACGACTTTGCCGCTGAGATCGATCACGAGACGATGCCCTCCAGACGTTCGGCCAACCACGAGACGATCTCACCTCGGCCGGCCACGAAACCGTCGGAGCCGACGGGCACGAACTCGCCGCCGGACGCGCGGACCAGCACCTCGCCCGCCGCGACGTCCCACGGGTGGATGCCCAGGTTCGCCGCCGCGTCCGCCCGGCCTGCTGCGACCCAGGCCAGGGACAGGGCCGTCGAGTAGACGCGGCGCACGTCGGCCACCGCCAAGAGGTCTTCCAGCAGTTGCATCTCGCCGCTGTACGGGCTGCCCGGCAACGGGATGTCGGTCAGCACGAGTGGGCGGGGACTGGAACCTGGAGGAATCACCAGGCCCGTCGAGCGGACGGTGAACGGGACGCCGTCAGCCGCCGTGAACAGCTCGTCGCGGAACGGGTCGAGCACGCAGCCCGCCACCAGTTGCCCATTCACCGCCGCGGCGACCGAGATGCACGACAGCGGGATGCCGCGCACGAAGTTCCTGGTGCCGTCGATCGGGTCGACGTACCAGGTGACAGGAGCAGAAGCACTCCCCAGTTCCTCGCCCACCACCGCCGAGCCGGGGGCGCCGGAGACCAGGGCGGCGCGCAGGAACGCCTCGACCTCGACATCAGCGGTGCTGACCTGGTCGAACGTGCCTTTCGGCGAGACGTCGACCTGAACGTCGTGCAGCAGCTTCGCGGCGTCCACGCAGGACTGTGCGGCCAGTGCGAGGAGATCCCCAGGAGTCACGCGTCCATTGTGATGCGTCACAAACACGACCGGATGACTCTGGGCAACGTCCCACCCGCCCACGTGACCAGAGCCACCACGATGAGCTGACCTGACGATGACGTTGGAGGTTCGGGATGCGGATCGTGGCGAGCACGACGTACCGGCCGGCTTCCGCGCTGCCGTCGAGCAACGACGTCAGCAACTCGGCCAGCACCTGCGCACGAACGACGGCAGCTCCGCGATCAGGCGGGCGGCCGGCGGACGTTCGCCGATTCTGCCCTGGCTAAAGCTCGATCACCGTGCCGTCGAGCGGAACCTCGACACCCGCCTCACGTAGTTTCAACGACTCGGGTGACGACGGGTCCAGCACCGGGTTGGTGTTGTTGAGGTGCGTGTAGAGACGACGAACGTGAGGGAATCGCCGCAGCTCAGGAAGGCTCGCAGAAATGGGCAGGTGGCCCATCGAGGCCTGGCCCGACGAGCTGCCGGTCGCCGAACCCATCTCGGACGCCGCGTAGAACGTGCCGTCGAGCAGAACGCAGTCGGCCGACGCCACCACCTCGTCGAACCCGGCGGGCCACGACGCCAGGCAGGGCGCGTAGACCAGCACGCCGCCCGTCACCACGTCGAGAAACCGGTACCCGACCACCCAGGGACCGTCCACAGTGGATGAGCGAGCGTACTTAGGACGCTTGTCGCTGATCGGTATCACCGACACGCGCAACCCGCCGAGGTCGAACTGGCCGGAAGCCGACCGCCACGACAAAGGCGAGTAGCCGTCGATCACCGTGCGCAGGTCGAACTGGTCCTTCAACGCGTGCAGCACCGCGTCAGGAGCCCACACCGTCAAATCAGCCCCGCCGCGCAACGTCAGCAGGCCCAGTGTGTGGTCCAGCTCGGCGTCGGTGAACAAAGCCCCGCGCAAAGGTGTGTCACGCGGGCCCGGACCGGGATTCAGCAGCGAACAAGAAGCGATCTGCGTGCGGATGTCCGGGGAGGCGTTGACGAGCCACCAGTCCGTGCCGTTGCAGCTGATCGCCAGGCAGTCCTGCGAGCGCGACGGCAGCGAACCGGATCGAGCGCGCACGCACAAAGAACAGGCGCAGTTCCATTGTGGGAAGCCACCACCGGCCGTCGTGCCGAGCAGAACCGCTTTCAACTCATCTTCCTCATGGCCATCGCGGGCACCTCGGACGGCGCCATCTCGGTCTCCAGAATAAGGTCCACAGTGGACCGTGCGGGCGACAACGAGCAGACCGGGTCGGTCGCGGCCGCGTCACCGGTCAGCTGGAACGCCTGGCAGCGGCAGCCGCCGAAGTCGATCTCCTTGCGCGGGCACGAGCGGCACGGGTCCTGCATCCAGTCGAAGCCGCGGAAGGCGTTGAAGGAAGGCGAGTTGTGCCAGATTTCGTGCAGAGAAGAGTCCCGCACGTTCTCGATCTTCAGCGACGAGATCACCGTGGCGGCGGGGCAGGGGAGGACGTCGCCGTTCGGTGCCACCGTCAACTGGCGTGCGCCCCACCCGTACATGCAGGGCTTCGGGTGCGCCTCGTGGTAGTCGGCGATGACGTAGACGATCTCCATCCGCCCACGCAACCGCGCCTGAGCCGCGGAAACGATCGGGTCGGCCACTGCCAGCTGTTCGCGCGTGGGCAGGAGAACGGCTCGGTTGCGCAGCGCCCAGCCGTAGTACTGGGTGTTGGCGAGCTCCAGACGTTCGGCGCCCATCTCCTCGGCCATCGCGATGATGCCGGCGATGTTGTCGAGGTTCTGCCGGTGCAGCACGGTGTTCACGGTGAGTGGCAGGCCTTCGTCACGAACAAAGGCCGCGGCTTCCACCTTCCGGTCGAACGCCTTGATGCCCGCGATCCGGTCGTTGCCCTCACGAGTGGCGTCCTGCAGGGAGAGCTGCACGTGGTCGACCCCGCGCGAAGCCAGGTCCCGCAGCCTGTCCCGGGACAGACCGACTCCCGACGTGACCAGGTTGACGTAGCAGCCGAGGCTGTTCGCGTGCACGACGAGCTCGGGCAGGTCCGGTCGCAGCAACGGTTCGCCGCCGGACAGGTGGATCTGCAACGCACCCAGCGCGCGGGCCTGGTCGAACACGCGCAGCCAGTCGTCGGTCGACAGCTCGGCGTTGCGGCGCACCAGTTCGACCGGGTTCGAGCAGTACCCGCACTGCAACGGGCATCGGTGCGTCAGCTCGGCCAGCAGGCCGAACGGGGCCTCAGCCATCGACGTCCACCACCCTCCGCTCGACGAGGCGAGCAACCAACGAGGCGATGTCCTCGGGTTCGACGCCGTCGTACTCGTCACCCAGGACGAGGGCGATGTCGCCGACCGACCGAACACCATCGCAAAGCGACACAACGGAAGCAGCGGTCTCGTTCAACACCAGCACGCCCTCGGGGAACAGGACGACGTGCGCCGATCGGATCTGGTCGTAGGCGCACTTCACGCCGCGCCGGATGTGCGGCACGGCGTCCAGCGCGACGACCGACGTCACGGCTTGCCCTTGCCCGAGTAGTAGTCGACGGCGTCCAGCACGGCCCTCAGCACGTCGCACTTGAACGACAGCGCGGCGACCGCGGCCAGTTGCTGCTCGCGGGTCACCGCGTGCTCGACCACGATGTCCAAGGTGGCCCGTCCCTCACCGGCGACCGCCTGGATGCGGTTGGTGAAGTAGGCGAAACCCTCCTCGGCGATCCACGGGTACTGCTCCCGCAGGGCCGCCAAACGCTTGCGCATCAACGCGCCTGAGAACATCTCGGTCAGGCCGGACGCGACCGCGATGACCCAGGGCTGAGTGCGCGCGAAGTTCACGTAGGCGTCGACGGCGAACCGCGTGCCGGGCAGCACGTGCCGTTCGTCGAGCACCTCTTCCCTGGTCAGCCCGACGGCTTCGGCCAGGCGGATCCAGTTCTCGGCGCCACCCTCGCCCGGTCGCGAGCCGTCGTGCCAGATGATCCGTTCGCGCCACTGGCGGCGGATGTCGGGCAGCGGGCAGTTGGAGAGGATCGCGGCGTCCTTCTGCGCGATGCAGCGCTGGTAGTACCAGCGGTTCGCGGCCCACGCCTGCAGCTCGTGCTTGCTCAGTTGGCCCGCGTGCATGCGCAGGTGGAACGGGTGACTGTCCCAGTACCGGGGGGCGAGGGCACGGAGCTCGGCGACGAACTCCTCAGGAGGAACGGCAGTCATGGGCGGAAACTCCTCGGAGTGGGGCCGGGGTTCCCGCGCAAGGCGGGAACCCCGGAGAAGCCTGACGTCAGCTGCGAGCTGCGTAGGCGGTGACCTCCATCGGCGTCTCGAAGTCGCGGAAGTCGGGCTTGACCCACTCGCGCTTGACCTCGGGAAGCTTCGTCTCGGTGGTGGTGACGGCAACGTTCATGGCGCAACTCCTCGGGTCCGGGCCGGCGAGCCCAAAGCGGGCGCGCGGCACTTCCGTGGGGGCGCGGCGGCGAACCACACCGTATGACGTGCGAGTGGTCAAGGTCTAGACCGTACATAAAGTTACCTAAAGTCATCGGAGGGGTTACCCGATCGGCGGATGCGTCGATGACTACACACCGTGGTTGTATCTGGGGGCCCTCCTCCGTCGCCGCACGACGCGAAAGTTTGAGGGGTCAACACAATGGGTGCTCGTCGAAGTGCATACGTCGGCGTTCTCGCGCTCGCGGCAGGACTGTCCAGCGGCACGCTGGCGTCCGCGGCCGAGAGCGGCGAAGTCGGCACGATGGCCGTCAAGACCATCGCCAGCGGCCTCAAGCAGGCCTGGAGCATCGACTTCCTGCCGGACGGCACCGGCATCTTCACGCAGAAGGACGCCAAGACCGTCTCCACCATCACCAAGGACGGCAAGGTCACCAAGGTCGGCGACATCCCCGGCGTCTCGGTGACCAAGGAAGCGGGCCTGCTCGGCATCGCGGTGTCGCCCTCGTACGCCGCGGACAAGACGCTCTTCCTCTACTACACCACCGGAAGCGACAACCGGATCGCCACCTGGCAGATCGGTGGCGGCGCCCCGAAGCCGATCGTCACCGGAATTCCGCGCGGTTCGCAGTACCACCACGGCGGCCGCATCAAGTTCGGTCCCGACGGGTTCCTCTACGCCGGTACCGGTGACGGCCAGAACGGCGACAACGCGCAGAACAAGAACTCCTTGGGCGGCAAGGTGCTGCGCATGACCAAGGACGGCAAGGCCGCGCCGGGCAACCCGTTCGGCTCGCTCGTCTACTCCTACGGCCACCGCAACGTCCAGGGCCTGACCTGGGTCGGCAGCCAGCTCTACGTCTCCGACATCGGTGCGAGCAAGGTCGACGAGCTCAACAAGATCGACGCCGGCAAGAACTACGGCTGGCCGAAGTGCGAGGGTTCCTGCGGCACCGCCGGCATGACCAACCCGGTCAAGCAGTGGCCGACCTCGTCCGCCACGCCGTCCGGCCTCACCACCTACAAGGGCTCGCTGTACATGGCCTCCCTCAAGGGCGGCACGTACAAGCTCGACACCAACGGCAACGGCGGCAAGATCTACACCAACCTCGGCCGCACGCGGGACGAGGTCGCGGGTCCCGACGGCTCACTCTGGGTGATCACGCCCGGCGGCATCCACCTCGCCGACGGCAGCTGACCACATCGGGATGGTCACGCAGAGATCCGATCACTGTTGTCAGTCCATGCGATGTGTGCTTGGGTGAACACGCCCTGCAACACCGCCGCCGCAGACAACTACGAGCGGACCCGAAGGAGAGCACACATGCGTGCTCGTCGTATCGCGGTGGCGGCAGCCTGCACTGCCGTGGCCGCATCTCTCTGCGTGATCCCCGGAGCCTCCGCCCAGGACGGCCCGTCCGCGCAGGCTGTGCGCACACTCGCCACGAAGCTGGACATCCCGTGGGACATCGAGTTCGCGCCCGACGGCAGCGGCATCTTCACCGAACGGGACACCCGGAAGATCAAGAAGATCAAGGGCACCACCGTGACCGACCTGGACACGGTGGAACAGGCCCAGACGACCGGTGGTGAGGGCGGCCTGCTCGGCCTGGCCCTGTCGCGGAGCTTCGCCACGGACAACACGGTCTTCATCTACTACTCGACGGCGAACGACAACCGTGTCTCCAAGCTCAAGCTCGGCGGAACGCCGGAGCCGATCGTCACCGGAATCCCCAAGAACAGGTACCACAACGGCGGTGGTCTCGAGTTCGGCCCGGACGGCTTCCTGTGGGCGACCACGGGTGACGGCCAGAACAAGCCGAACGCCCAGAACTGGAACTCGTTGGGCGGCAAGGTCCTGCGGTTCGACACGAGCGGCAGGCCCGCGGCCGGCAACCCTCGCGCCGGCAGCGTCGTCTACTCGATCGGCCACCGCAACGTCCAGGGCATCACCTGGATCGGCGCAACCGCGTACGCCACCGAGTTCGGCGACGCCAAGACCGACGAGCTGAACAAGATCGAGGCCGGCAAGAACTACGGCTGGCCGAACTGCGAAGGCAACTGCAACGTCGCCGGCATGACCAACCCCGTCAAGACGTGGCCCAACAGCCAGGCGGGCCCGACAGGCATCGCGCTGTACAAGGGTGCTCTCTACATCGGCGCCGTCACCGGAAAGCGGGTGTGGAAGATTCCGGTCAACGGCACCTCGCTCGGCACCCCCGCGTCCGTGTTCACCGGCTACGGCCGGGTGCGCGCGGTCGCCGCGGCACCGGACGGCACGCTGTGGCTCGGCACGTCCAACCAGGACGCCAACGGTTCGCCGGGCGCGAACGACGACCGGATCCTGTCGACTGACGGCTAGTCGCGTTAGTTGAGCTAGTTGCGAGCAGCGGGCATCCGGCGGAGCTGGTCCAGCACCGCCGGATCCTGCAGCTGCATCCACTGGATCACCTCGGTGTAGGTGGCACACACCGTTTCCGGCTTGTCGCACACGTACCCGAGGAACTGCTCCATCGCGTTGGAGAACGCCGAACCGTTCCACTCGTTGAAGTGGTTGCCGATCACGAGCGGCGCGCGGTTGCCGTTCAACGCGGCGAGGTGCACCGACTTGTAGGTGTCGAAGACGATCTGGGTGAACTCGGGGGCGCGCGCCGGTTCTTCCTTGGCGCCGTTGAGCGAGTACCAGAGGTTGAAGTCCATCATGACGACCTGCTTGCCCAGCCCCGGCACCCGCACCTCGGGCATCGGGAACTCGTACAGTCCGTTTTGGACGGACGGCCACTGCACGCCCAGCGCGACCTTGCTCGTGTCGTAGACGAGGCCGTGTGCGGCCATCGCCGGGAAAGCCTGGTCCCAGTTGCCTTCCAGGCACGGCGTCCGTCCACCCCGGACGGCGTCGACCGGCAGCTTGAACCCGGCGGCGCGCGCCTTGTCCACGATCTTCTTGAACTGCTCGAGCTCCGCTTTCCAGGCCGCGTTGTCCCACTTGTCGACGGACGGCTGGGTGCCGCCGGAGCAGAAGTGGCCGTTGTAGTGCGTGCCGATCTCGTGCCCTTCGTCGATCACCTGGTTCAGGTATCCGATGCGGGCCGTGATGTCCTTTCTGCTGCCGCCGAACGAGATGTCGGAGACGCCGCGCTTGAGCCCGGCCGGCGGCTGGTACTGGTTCCCGTCCTGGTCGGCGAGCATGTACACGCCGGACAGCAGACCGGTGACGTGCGCGCCCTTCTCCTTCGCGATCGGCAGGACCTTGTCCCAGTGCTGCTTGGACACCGCGCCGTCGAAGGAGAACAACACGAACTGCGGCGGCTTCTCGCCCGGCGCGAGCTTGTGCATCCACGGCTGCTTCTGCAGCTGTTCGGGAGTGGGGGCGGGGACTGTCGGCGTGGGCCCGGCGTCTTTGGGGGCGGGCAGGTGCGGCGCCATCGGCAAGGGACCGGTGTCCGCCTGGCTCTCCTGGTCCTTGTGCGGACCGAGAGTCATCACCAGCACGAGGGCCAGCGCGAGTGCCAAGCCCGTGGTCAGCCATCCCCAGCGTTTCACACTTAAGGAGACGACTGGTCACTCGAACGGGTTGCGCGGTGAGAGCAACTGACTACTGAACGGGTTCGGCGATCACCACGCGGTTCGCCTCGTACCCCTGCTGTCCGCCGATCCACGTCCCGCCGCAGGTGACCAGCACCAGCCGGTGCGGGCCACGCGGGCCGAAGAACTCGACGGCGCGGGCCGGCAGTTCTTCCTTGCGGACGGTCTCGATCTGCTTGATGCGGAACTTGAACTCGTTGCCCGCGCTGTCGGCGATGACGACCTCGCGGCCGTTCTGCGCCTGCCACAGCTCGGCGAAGGGGCCCCTGGCACCCTTCCAGTCGACGTGCCCGGCGAGCACCGTCGCACCCTCGGCGCCGGCCAGTTCGGTGCCCCACCAGGTGGCTTCACCGATGCCGTCCGGCACCGGCAGCACGCCGTCCTTGACCTCCTTGCGCACCAGCGTGGCCGAACCGCCCGCGGGCAGCCGGACCGAACCAGGGCCGGCCTTGGGCGGCGCGGGTTGTTGCGCGGTGGGCTCGGGTGTCGTGGCGTTGTCCGTGTTCGCCCCGCCGAGCAGCCCGGTGAGGTCGGCGCCGCGGCCGGTGCTGAGGCTGTCCGCGACCGGACCCGGTCCGACCACGGGGATCTCGTCCGCGACCGCGTGCCCCTTGAGGACCGCGGTCTCGGACGTGGTGACCAGCACGCTGGTGGCGGCGACGCCCGCCACCAGCACGCCGGTCAGAAAAGCTTTGGGACTCACTGCCTGCGCCACACCAGGAAGCCTGCCAGCGCCACGCCGAGCAGCACCAGGCCGCCCACCCCGAGCAGCAGACCCGGACGGAGCTTCGTGTCGAACGCGGCGGTCGCGACCGGTGTCTGGCCGTCCGCACCCGCCGGGATCGTGCTCGGCACGACGGGCTTGTTGGGCTTGTTCACCAGTTCGAGCGCGAGGGTCTGCCCGGCCGCGACCGTGCCGCACGCGGCCGGTGGTGCCTTCGGGTCGAAGAACTCCTCGTAACCCTTGGGCGCGGCCACTTCGACGAGACAGATCTCCTGCGGGGTGCGCAGGTCCGGCACGGCCACCGTGCCATCCGTTCCGGTCTGCAGCACCAGCGGCTTGCCGTCGGTGCCGACCAGCGGGGTGTCGTCCTGCTTGACGGCGGGGGACGTCTGGTCCTTGGCCGTGACGCGCAGCGCGACGCCCGCGATGGACTTCTTGGTCTCGGAGTCGATCTTCGTGATCTTCACGATGCCCGGCGCGGTCTTGGCCTTGCCGTTGGCGGCGGCGTTCAGCGTCTTCTCGCCACCGGTGGTGACCATGCGCTGCATGTTGTCCGTCGGGATCGGCTGGTGCACGACCGGCTTGTCGGCGGGGGAGGCCGCGACGGCCGTGATCGAGGGGTTCGGGCCGGTCGAGATGATCTTCACGACGGCCGGGCTGCCGTCCGCGCCGGTGGTGGCCTGTCCGCTGACGCTGCCGTCGGCGAGCTTGGCGTCGGTCAGGTTGAAGCCGATCGGGGCGTTCGTGACGCCCTTGCCGTTGGCCTTGAGCAGCGCCAGCGTCCAGCTCGACTCCGTGCCGATGATGAGCGGTTCCTTCGGCGCGGTGGCGGTGAGCGTCCACGGGCCGCGGTTGACCTCGGCGTCGGCCTTCAGGCGTGCCACGGCCTCCATGACGACCGGTGGCAGCTTCGAGGCGTAGAACGCCGAGTCGTAGGCGAGGTGCTTCGCGTCCTTGGCGTCGAGGTTCACGTCGCCGTCGACCGGGGAGGTCCAGGTGTGCAGCAGGTGCGCGAGGGCGGCGGCCTCGTCCGGCGACTTGGTCGTCGAGTAGCGCAGCAGCAGGTAGGAGATGTTCGCCGCGATGTCGGTGGCGAGCGGCTTGCCCGCCTTGGTGAGCAGCGCGTCGCCTTCCTTGTAACCGACGTTGCTGTCCGGCGCGGGCAGTGCGTACTGCACGCACCACACGTGCTTGTTCTGCCAGATGTATGACCCGTGCCACTCGCTACCCGGCGTGGCGTTGGGCTGGAGCCCTGACGCGTTGTGGCCGATGCCCTTGACGCCGACCGCGGTCGCCGTCGCGGGGACGGTCAGGAGCGCGAGCCCCGAAACCATCGCCACGGCGGCCAGACGTTTCCAGCCCATTTTGGATCTTGATCCCCTCTGACCTGTGTTAATCCCGCGTGCGAGCTTGTCGGTACCCCACATCGGGGACAAGCCGCCACGCGGGGGAAGTGTGTCGTCACTCTGGGTGTGAACGTGATCGAAATGTGACGGGGGTTACTCACTTCGGGTCGGACACGCCGCGACACGCCGTAGTCTTATTACGCTTCGGAGTTGGTGCAGTATTTGCGCACGTGTGATCGTCGTCGGGGGTAAAGTCGCCTTTACCGACGGGGAACCTGGCACCGAGCGTGCTCGTTGTACCCGTGACGGCGTAAAGCAACGCCCCAGGAGGACCAGGTGCGCTCCAGCAGCAACCCGGCTTTCCGTAACCTGCCGACCGGCGGCGGGTACGGAGGCTACGCAGGCTTTGGCCAGCCAGAAGCCGGCTACCAGCAGCAGCCGCCGCCGCTGACCAGCGAGCGGCCGATGACGATCGACGACGTCGTCACCAAGACCGGCATCACCCTCGGCGTGGTCGCCGTCGGTGCCGTCGCGACCTTCGTGACCGGGCTGTACGCCCTCGCGTTCCCCGCGGCCATCGTCGGCCTCGTGCTCGCGCTGATCATCATGTTCAAGCGCAACCCGAGCCCGCCGCTCGTGATCGCCTACGCCGTCGCCGAGGGCATCTTCCTCGGTGGCATCAGCTACATCATCGGCCGCGCGCTCGACAACGTGGTGCCCGGCAACGGCATCGCGGTGATCGGCCAGGCCGTGATCGGCACGCTCGGTGTGTTCCTCGGCATGCTCGTGGTCTACAAGACCGGCGCGATCCGAGTCACGCCGAAGTTCACCAAGTGGATCACCGGCGCCATCATCGGTGTCGGCGTGCTGATGCTCTTCAACTTGGTCTTGAGCTTCTTCAACGGTGGCGGCGGCATCGGCATCCGCTCCGGCGGCACGATCGCCATCATCTTCAGCCTCGTCTGCATCGGCCTCGCGGCGTTCAGCTTCCTGATCGACTTCGACGCCGCGGACCAGGCGATCCGGGCCGGCGTGCCGGCCAAGTACGCGTGGCAGATCGCGTTCGGTCTCACCGTCACCCTCGTGTGGCTGTACACCGAGATCCTGCGCCTGCTGTCGTACTTCAACTCGGACTGACGTCAGGGTTGTCCGGAGGGGCGTTCCGCTGCGGCGGGGCGCCCCTTCGGCGTTCTCGCGACGAACTCGGGGAATTCAACTTCAGGGGGAATTCGTGGACTCCGCATACCGGCTGGTCATGAAACCGCCGGCCGTCGACGACTATCTGCGGCTGCGCGAAGAATCAGGCTTGAGCGCGCGAACCCGCGAAGAAGCGGAGAACGGCGTCAACGGCGCCTGGGCCAGTGCATGCGTCATTCACGTGGAATCAGGCGAAACGGTCGGCATGGGCCGCGTGCTGAGCGACGGCGGCTGGTACTTCCACATCATCGACATGGCGGTGTTGCCACGTCATCAACGCAAAGGAATCGGCGACGCGATCATGACCGCGTTGCTGGACCGCATCGGCGAACAGGCGCCGAACGCGTACGTCAACCTGCTCGCCGACCCACCCGGCCGCCGGCTCTACGAACGGCACGGCTTCACCGAGAGCGCGCCAGTGTCTGTCGGCATGAAAAGGACTTCGGCCCATGGTTGATCACACGGAACTGAACCGCCGCCATTGGGACGAGGCAGCCGCCGCCTGGCACGGGCCGCTCGCACGTGACCACTGGTCGAAGACCGAACCGCGATGGGGTCTGTGGGCGACCCCGGAGGCCCAGCTCCGCCTCCTGCCCGCCGACATCTCCGGCATGGACGTGATCGAGCTCGGCTGCGGAACCGCCTACGTGTCGGCGTGGCTCGCGCGACTCGGTGCCCGCCCGGTCGGCATCGACATCTCGGCCGCCCAGCTCACCACCGCCCGCGCCATGCAGGCCGAGTTCGGTCTGGACTTCCCGTTGATCCTGGGGGACGCCCAGCGGGTACCGCGCGACGACGCCACGTTCGACCTGGCGATCAGCGAGTACGGCGCCTCTCTGTGGTGCGACCCGTACCGCTGGATTCCGGAAGCCGCCCGGCTGCTGCGGCCCGGCGGGCAGCTGGTCTTCCTGCACCGGTCACCGTTGCTGGCGCTGTGCGCCCGGCCCGGCGGCTCGGCGGAGACCTCGTTGGCGCGTCCGCAGTTCGGTCTCCGGATGGTGGACCACGGCACGTCGGCGGAGTTCACCCTGCCGCACGGCGAAATGCTGCGCCTGCTGCGATCGGCCGGCTTCGTCGTGGAAGACCTGATCGAGATCCAGGCGCCGGAACCCCCGCACCGCGAGTACGACGAGGTGTCGTCGGCCTGGGCCCGCCAATGGCCGAGCGAGGAGGTCTGGAAGGCCCGGCTGAGCGGTTAGGCCCGCCAGCGCACGTCCGGCAGTTCGGTGCCCACCTTGATCAGGCAGGTCGTGCAGAGGGCGCCACTTTGAGCACGGGAAACCCGCTCGTCGGGCACCGAGTGTTCGCAGACGGCCTCGTAAAAGCTGCGAGAACCGTCGGCTTGATCGCGAGAGAAAGCGTGGCACTGCAGGTCGTATTCGCTTTGCCACCACACGTAGGGCATGTCCGACCCCTCCTTGCTCGTCGGTAGGGACGGACTTCCCCTCGCCCGATGACGCGGTTGCGCGACGATTCATCTCATCGGCAGAAAGGGGGCAGGCAAGTAGCTCCGTTCGGGTGAAGCGGAGCTACTTGCAAGCGTCAATTTGCAGATCTTGAAGAAAACCCCAGCTCAGCTGAGGCGCTCGATCACCATTGCCATGCCCTGGCCGCCGCCGACGCACATGGTCTCAAGACCGAACTGCTTGTCGTGGAACTGCAGAGAATTGATCAACGTCGTGGTGATGCGCGCACCGGTCATGCCGAACGGGTGGCCGACGGCGATCGCGCCACCATTCACGTTCAAACGATCCAACTCGATTCCGAGGTCCTGGTACGACGGAATCACCTGGGCCGCGAACGCCTCGTTGATCTCCACCAGGTCGATGTCCGACACCGACAGTCCGGCGAGAGCCAGCGCGCGCTTCGACGCCTCGACCGGGCCGAGGCCCATGATCTCCGGCGACAGGCCCGAGACGCCCGTCGACACGATCCGGGCGAGCGGCGTGATGCCGAGCTCGCGGGCCTTGGTGTCGGACATGATCACGAGAGCGGCGGCGCCGTCGTTGAGCGGGCAGCAGTTGCCGGCGTTGATGCGGCCGTCGGGGCGGAACACGGGCTTCAGCTGCGACACGGCCTCGTAGCTGACGCCGGCGCGCGGGCCGTCGTCGGCGGAGACCACGGTGCCGTCGGGCAGCGTCACCGGGGTGATCTCGCGGGCCCAGAAGCCGTTGGCGATGGCCTTCTCGGCGAGGTTCTGCGAGCGGACGCCGAACTCGTCCATCTCCTGGCGCGAGACGCCCTTGAGCAGCGCCAGGTTCTCGGCGGTCTGGCCCATCGGGATGTAGACGTCCGGCACGACGTCGAGCGACCGCGGGTCCACCCACTCCGAGGCGCCAGAAGCAGCCGTGGCGGCCGTGCGGGCCTCGGCGTCGCCGAAGAGCGGGTTGTGGGTGTCCGGCCACGAGTCGGAGCTGCCCTTGGCGAACCGCGACACCATCTCGACACCGGCCGAGATGAACACGTCGCCCTCGCCCGCCTTGATGGCGTGCAGGGCCATGCGCGTGGTCTGCAGCGACGAAGCGCAGTACCGCGTCACGGTCGTGCCGGGCAGCGAGTCCTGGCCCAGCAGCACGGAGACGACGCGCGCCATGTTGAAGCCCTGCTCACCGCCGGGCAGGCCGCAGCCGAGCATCAGGTCGTCGATCTGCGCGGGGTCGAGCTGCGGCACCTTGTCGAGCGCCGCCCGCACCATCCGGGCCGCCAGGTCGTCCGGCCGCAGGTCCTTCAGCGAGCCCTTGCCCGCGCGGCCGATGGGGGAGCGGGCAGCGGAGACGATCACGGCCTCTGGCATCACGAAACTCCTCGTTGAGAGTCAAGGTTGCCGCCGAGCCTAGTTAACGCCCGCTCACCCCGGCCAGCGCGAGTGACGAGAATTCCGAAACTCAGGCGTGCCGCTTCTGCAGCCACGTCGGCCACCTGGAGGGCCCGACCGCCAGGGCCGCCGCGGAACGCAACGGCAGCGGCGCCACGGCCCAGCCCGGCCACAGGCCCGCCACCTGGCACAACGGCGCGAGCAGCACGCCCGCCGCGGCCTCGTAGCCGGCGGCGCTGGGATGAAAGCGGTCGGTGCTGAACATGTCGACGTGCCGTGCCATGAACTCGGGTGCCAGCAGGTTCGCCAACGACACCGGCAGGCCACCGGCCCGCTTGACGACCTCGGTCTGCGCCGCCGCGAGCCGCAGGCTGTACCGATGTCCGATCGCCCGCAACGGCTGCGGAATCGGCCGCACGATCCCGAGATCGGGGCAGGTCCCGACGACGACACCGCAGCCGATGGCGCGCAGCCTGCGGACCTGCTCGCCCAGCAGGAGCGCCGACTCGCGGACGCCCAGCCGTGACGTCACGTCGTTCGCGCCGATGATGATCAGCGCCGCCCGGGGTGCGTCCAGCACGGCCGCGTCGACCTGCGCCACCAGGTCGCGCGTGGTGGAGCCGCTGATGGCGTACGTGGACAGGCGCACCGGCCGTTCGGCTTCCTCGGCCAGTGCCTGGGCCAGCAACACGCCCGGCATCTGCGAGGGATGTGTCACACCGACGCCCACCGCCATCGAGTCGCCGAGCACGGCCAGCCGCAGCGGATCGGTGCCGTCGTCGAGATACACGCCGTCCGGTGCGGGCCAGAGGTGCTCCAGCAGGCCGATGGCCGCCCGAGCGCGTCTGCCCTGCTCGTTCAGCAACCCCACCAGCGCGCCCGAGAGACCTCCGAGCGTCGCGGCGGTCATCGCCACCGCTCGCAGCGTCCTGAGTCCGATCATCCGCAACACCCCCTTTCCCGGTGAATCGTCGGTACCGCTGTTCGAATTAACCTCCGCCGTCACTAGAGCTAGGCTTCGTTCCGCTATCTCGGAGAGTGGGAGCAGGGGAGTAGATACCGGTGGAGTACGTCGAGCACGTCGTTGATCTGGTCGGCAACACGCCGCTGGTGAAGCTCAACTCCCTGACGTCGGGAATCAAGGCCACGGTGCTGGCCAAGGTCGAGTACCTGAACCCCGGCGGCAGCGTGAAGGACCGCATCGCGCTTCGGATGGTCGAGGCGGCGGAGCGCTCCGGTGAGCTGCAGCCCGGCGGCACGATCGTCGAGCCGACCTCGGGCAACACCGGCGTGGGCCTGGCCCTGGTCGCCCAGCGCAAGGGCTACAAGTGCGTGTTCGTGTGCCCGGACAAGGTCAGCGAGGACAAGCGCAACGTCCTCAAGGCCTACGGCGCCGAGGTCGTGGTGTGCCCGACGGCCGTCGCGCCCGAGCACCCGGACTCCTACTACAACGTCTCGGACCGGCTCGTTCGCGAGATCCCGGGCGCGTGGAAGCCGAACCAGTACTCCAACCCGGAGAACCCGGCGAGCCACTACCACCAGACCGGTCCCGAGATCTGGCGCCAGACCGAGGGCAAGATCACGCACTTCGTCGCGGGCGTCGGCACCGGCGGCACGATCTCCGGCACCGGCCGCTTCCTCAAGGAAGCCTCGAACGGCGCCGTGCAGGTCATCGGCGCGGACCCGGAGGGCTCCGTCTACTCGGGCGGCACCGGCCGTCCGTACCTGGTCGAGGGCGTCGGCGAGGACTTCTGGCCGGAGGCGTACGACAAGACCATCTGCGACCAGATCGTCGAGGTCTCGGACGCGGACTCGTTCGACATCACCCGCCGCCTCGCTCGCGAAGAAGGCCTGCTGGTCGGCGGCTCCTGCGGCATGGCGGCCGCCGCGGCGCTGCGCATCGCGAAGGACCTGCCGGAAGACGCCGTCGTGGTCGTGATCCTCCCCGACGGCGGCCGCGGCTACCTGTCCAAGGTCTTCAACGACCGCTGGATGGCCTCCTACGGCTTCCTCCCGCCGGACTCGACCGGCGCGACCGTCGGCGACGTGCTCCGGCGCAAGGGCGGCATGCTCCCCGACCTCGTCCACGCGCACCCGAACGAGACCGTGGGTGACGCGGTCGCGATCCTGCGCGAGTTCGGCGTCTCGCAGATGCCCGTCGTGAACGCCGAACCGCCCATCATGGCCGCCGAGGTCGCGGGCGCGGTGAACGAGCGCGACCTGCTCGACGCCCTGTTCACCGGCAAGGCGCAGCTCGCGGACCGCCTGGACAAGCACATGTCGCCGCCGCTGCCCACGCTCGGCGCGGGCGAGCCCGTCGGCATCGCCATGAACGCGCTGTCGAACGCGGACGCGGCGCTCGTGCTGGAGGACGGAAAGCCCGCCGGAGTGGTCACTCGGCAGGACATTCTGGGGTTCTTGGCTGGTCGCTGAGCGTAGAAGCCGGTGCGTCCGATAGCGTGACGCCCCAGATCATCAGTCTTACTCACACACGGCCCAGCCAAGGGGGTTGGAAACCGGATGAACGCTCCGCAGCCGCCAGGAAACCAGTTCGGCGGTCAGCCGCAGCAGGAGCCCAACGCGGACGCCACGCAGATCGTCCCGGGAGGTGGCCAGCCCTCTGCGGCGAACCCGAACCCGGACGCGACGCAGGTCGTCTCGCCTGGTCAGGCTCCCGCCGCACCTCAGCAGAACGCGGACGCCACCCAGGTCGTCAGCCCCGGCCAGGTGCCGCCCGCGGCAGCCCACGGTTCGGGCGGCTTCCCGGCACAGGGGCCCGGCTCCGGCGGTTTCCCCGCCCAGCCGCCGTCGCCCCCGTACGGTGCTCCGCAGCAGCAGCCGCCGGCCTACGGCGCCCCGCAGCAGCAGCCCTACGGTGCTCCGCAGTCGAACCCGTACGGCCAGCCGCAGCAGCAGCCCTACGGTCAGCCGCAGCAGCCGTACGGTGCTCCGCAGTCGAACCCGTACGGCCAGCCGCAGCAGCCGTACGGCCAGCCCGCCTACGGTGGTGCGCCCGCCGGTTACGGCATGGCGCCGCCGCCCCCCACGGGCTACGCGGAGTGGGGCTCGCGCTTCGTCGGCTACCTGATCGACATCGCGGCGCCCTCGGTCGTCGCGACGATCCTGTACTACATCATCGTCGGCATCGCGGTCGGCGCTGACGCACCCGGTCTTCTCTTCCTGGGCGTCATCGTCTGGCTGGCCAACTTCGGCTTCATCATCTGGAACACGGTGATCAAGCAGGGCCAGACCGGTCAGTCGATCGGCAAGAAGGTCGCGAAGATCAAGCTGGTCTCCGAGGAGACCATGCAGCCGCTCGGCGGCGGTACGACGTTCGTGCGCCAGCTGTGCCACATCGTCGACGCCCTGCCGTGCTACGCGGGCTTCTTCGCCCCGCTGTGGGAGCCCAAGAAGCAGACCTGGGCCGACAAGATCATGAAGTCCATCGTGATCAACGCCCCGGAGACCGCTTCGCAGTACGGCGGCGGCACCGGCGGCTACCCGCAGCAGCCGGGCACCGGCGGTTACCCGCAGCAGCAGCCCCAGCAGCCGGGTGGCTACGGCCAGCCGCCGCAGCAGGGCTACGGCGGTCAGCAGCAGGGTTGGTGAACCCTCAGCAGCCGTACCAGCCCCCGGTCACTTCCCAGTGGCCGGGGGCTGGCCCGCATCAGGGACCAGGTCATCCGGGTCGTGGTCCCGGTCCGGCGCGCCCGAGTGGTGCGACGGGCGTGCTCGGCGGTGTGTTCGGCACGCTGGCCGGTCTTGTCATCCTGGTCGGCACGATCTGGGCGCTGGCGCAGTTCGGGGGGACGTTCGGGTTCCTGATCAACGCCGTGACCCCGCTGATCCTCCTCGTGCTGCAGGGGCTCGCCGCCGTGCTGTTGCTCATCGGCGGTCTGCTGCTGTGCCTGAGGGTGGGCTTCGGCAGGTTCCTGCTGCCGATCGGTGCCGTGGTGGTGCTCGGCATCGTCCTGGTCGCGATTCTGCAGGAGTTCCCCTTCGGCGCCATCGTCCCCGTGCTGGCGTTCGCCCTGCTGCACGTGCAGGACACCGTGTGGCTCACGCTGCTGTTCGCGGTTGTCGGTTCACTACTTGGACTATTGCCGTCGACCGCCAGATGGGTGAGTACCCTTCAAAGATGAGCACCCCATACGGCTTCGCCACCAGGGCGATCCACGCCGGTCAGGACCCGGACCCGACCACGGGTGCGGTGAACGTGCCCATCTACGCGACGTCCACGTACGCCCAGGACGGCGTGGGCGGGCTGCGTGAGGGCTTCGAGTACTCGCGCACCGGCAACCCGACCCGCCGCGCCCTCGAGACGTGCCTCGCGTCGCTGGAACGCGGGCGCTTCGGTCGTGCGTTCTCCTCCGGCATGGGTGCGACCGACGCGGCGCTGCGCACGTTCCTCAAGCCCGGCGACCACATCGTCATCCCGAACGACGCCTACGGCGGCACGTTCCGGCTGATCGACAAGGTCTTCTCGCAGTGGGGCGTCACCCACTCGCCGGCGCCGGTCTCGGACGTGGACGCCATCCGCGCGGCCATCACGCCCGCCACGAAGCTCGTGTGGATCGAGACGCCGACCAACCCGCTGCTGAACATCGGCGACATCGCGGCCATCGCCTCCGTCGCGCACGAGGCGGGCGCCAAGCTCGTCGTCGACAACACCTTCGCCTCGCCCGCCCTGCAGACCCCGCTGGAGCTGGGCGCGGACGTGGTGCTGCACTCGACGACCAAGTACGTCGGCGGCCACTCCGACGTCGTGGGCGGCGCCCTCGTCACCTCCGACGAGGAGATCGACGCGGCGTTCGGGTTCCTGCAGAACGGTGCCGGCGCGGTGCCCGGGCCGTTCGACGCCTACCTGACGTTGCGCGGCATCAAGACCCTTGAGCTGCGCATGGAGAAGCACTCCGACAACGCCGAACTGGTGGCCGAGGCCCTGACGCGTCACCCGCGCGTGAAGAAGGTCATCTACCCCGGCCTGGAGTCGCACCCCGGGCACGTCGTCGCGGCCAAGCAGATGCGGCGGTTCGGCGGCATGGTGTCGTTCCTCGTCGAGGGTGGCGAGGAGGCCGCGCTCGAGGTGTGCGCCCGCACCAAGCTCTTCACGCTGGCGGAGTCGCTCGGCGGCGTCGAATCGCTGATCGAGCACCCAGGCAAGATGACCCACGCCTCGACCGCGGGTTCCATGCTGGAAGTCCCCGCTGACCTGGTCCGCGTCTCCGTGGGCATCGAGTCCGGCGACGACCTGGTGGCCGACCTCCTCGAAGCCCTGGGCTAACCCCAAACGAAGTTGATGAGGGGAGCTTTCATAAACCTCAGGTTTATGAAAGCTCCCCTCATCAAGCTCGCTAAGGCTTCTTGGAGCCGCTGAACCTGTCCACGTTCTCGGCCTCGGCCGCGGGCGCCGCCGGAAGGTCAGCGCCGTTGACGCAGCCGCCGACGAACTCGATCGAATCGCCAGTGCGGACGAAGCGGCCGGCCTCGTCACAACCGGCGTGCGCCACGGTCAAGAACGCCGCTCCGGTCAGTGCCGCAGCCGTGGTCACGGCTCCGACCAGCGGAATCACCGCGGCCACGCGTCGTACGAGTGCCATGCCACCTCCCCACGATGTGTATCCCCCGTGAAGCAGCCTACCGGGGGAATGCCATCAGAGGTTGCCGCGGCGTTCCTGTTCGCGCTCGATCGCCTCGAAAAGGGCCTTGAAGTTGCCCTTGCCGAAGCCCAGCGAGCCGTGGCGCTCGATCAGTTCGTAGAAGACGGTCGGGCGGTCGCCGATCGGCTTGGTGAAGATCTGCAGCAGGTAGCCGTCCTCGTCGCGGTCGACCAGGATGCGGTGTTGTTTCAGCACCTCGATGGGGACGCGGACCTCGCCGATGCGCGCACGCAGCTCCGGGTCGTCGTAGTAGGAGTTCGGGGTCTCCAGGAACTCCACGCCCGCGTCGCGCATGGCGGTGACCGTGCGGATGATGTCGTTGGTCGCCAGCGCGATGTGCTGCACGCCCGCGCCCTCGTAGAACTCGAGGTACTCGTCGATCTGCGACTTCTTCTTCGCGACCGCCGGCTCGTTCAGCGGGAACTTGACCCGGTGGTTGCCGTTCGAGACGACCTTGGACATCAGCGCCGAGTAGTCGGTGGCGATGTCGTCGCCGATGAACTCCGCCATGTTCACGAAGCCCATGACGCGGTTGTACCACTCGACCCAGTAGTCCATCTTGCCGAGCTCGACGTTGCCGACGCAGTGGTCGACGGCCTGGAACAGCCGCTTCGGCGCACCTTCCGGACGCTTGACCGTGGACGTCCGCGCGACGTAACCGGGCAGGTAGGGGCCGGAATAGCGAGAACGGTCAACGAGCGTGTGCCGCGTCTCGCCGTAGGTCGCGATGGCCGCGAGACGGACCGTGCCGTTCTCGTCGGACACGTCGTGCGGCTCCTCCAGCACGGTGGCGCCCTGCTCACGTGCGTGCTTGATGCACTGGTCGACGTCGCCGACCTCCAGCGCCAGGTCGATCACGCCGTCGCCGTGCTTGCGGTGGTGGTCGAGCAGCGGGGAGCCAGGCTGGACGCCGCCGTGGATCACGAAACGGGCCGAGCCCGACTTCAGCACGAACGACTTGTGGGTGCGCTGGCCGGTCTCGGGGCCCGCGTAGGCCACGAGCTCCATGCCGAACGCCACCTGGTAGAGCCAGGCGGTCTGGGTGGCGTTGCCCGCGACGAACACCACGGCGTCCATGGCGCGCACGGGGAAGGGGTCCTTGGTCGCGTCGTAGTCGACCAACCCCACGAGCTGCCGGAGCTGGTCGTAGCTCACGTCGTCAAGCTGCTGCGTCATGCTTCACAGCATGATTCCACCTAGCAGGGTGAGCAACAGTCAGCGATTTTGCTGAGCAGTTTGTATAGTGATCTATGCCTTCGGATCAACAGAGTGAGCACTCTGACCAGCCTGTCGACGAACTCGACGCGAGGCTGCTGTTGCTCTTGACAGACGAGCCGCGGCTCGGCGTCCTCGAATGCTCGCGGCGGCTGGGGGTCGCGCGGGGAACCGTGCAGGCCCGACTTGATCGCCTTGTCGACAAAGGAGTGCTCACCGGGTTCCCGCCGGCGCTGGACCTCGGCGCGATGGGCTACGGGCTGACGGCGTTCGCGGTGGTCGAGATCGCGCAGGGCCGGCGCGCGGAGGTGTGCGAGGGGCTGGCCGCGATCAGCGAGGTGTGCGAGGTGCACGCGACGACCGGCCAGGGCGATCTCTTCGTGAGAATGGTCGCGAGGTCGAACGCGGACCTGCAGCGCGTGGTCGATCACATCGTCGACGTGCCGCACGTGCGTCGGCTGTCGACCTCCATCGCGTTGTCGACCCCCGTGCCCCCACGCGTGCGACCGCTCCTTGAACGTGTGAAGGGCCGGCCACAGAAGTGACCGGCCCTTCACGCGTCGTGTGGCGTGACTACGCCGAGTACGGAACAGCAGAGATCAACGTGACCTTCTGGAGCTTGCCGTTGGGCAGCTCGTACTCGACGGTCTCGCCGTCCTTCGCGCCGTTGAGCGCCTTGCCGAGCGGCGAAACCGGGGAGTAGACCTCCATCTCGCCGTGCGCGCCCTCTTCGCGGGTCGCGAGCAGGAAGGTCTCGGTCTCGTCGTCGCCGTCGTAACGGATCGTGAGCACCGTGCCCGGCGCCGCGACACCCTTGGTGGTGGGGGCCTCGCCGACCTTCGCGGCCTGGAGCAGCTCGTGCAGCTGGCGGATGCGCGCCTCCTGCTTGCCCTGCTCCTCGCGTGCCGCGTGGTAGCCGCCGTTCTCGCGGAGGTCGCCCTCTTCGCGGCGGGCGTTGATCTCGGCAGCCATGACCGGGCGGTACGCGATAAGTTCGTCCAGCTCAGCCTTGAGCCGGTCGTAGGCCTCCTGGGTCAGCCAGGTCACCTGGGTGTCGCTCACGGTCACCAACTCCTCGTCTTGCTCTGGCGCACACGTGTGCCCCAGATAGTTCCCGGGCCGGGGGCCCGGAACGGAAAAACACGGCCCGCGCCGGGGCCGTGCTTGAGCGGCAATAGTAACACGGAGACAACGTTCAGCGACGGCGATTTGTTCCCCATCTCGCCGTTTAAACCGCAGATCACCCGCTTGGCCGCTAGCTCGTGGACAAGTAGGCGGGAACCTGGTAGGAGCACCCGAACACCTCGCCGGTGACCGGCGGCTTCGAGGTGCGGAGAACTGTTGTCTCGACGACGAGCGAATTTCCCGGTGGGATCAGAACTTCGCGTCGGCCTGCTTCGTCCCCGTCTTTGGATCGGGCCCGAATGATGCAGACAGCCGCGCGCTCCGGTTGATCTCGGGAAACCTCGAAACTGACCTGTACGCGGTCGTCGCCGAGGAAGTTGAACGCGGTCTGCTTCGCCTCGATCGGCTTTGTGCCGAGATTTCGGTAACCGACGAAGGCGACCAGGGCACCCACCGCGACGGCTACAGCGAGTAACGCCCAGCGCGTCCACTTGGACAGCGGTTTGCGACTCTGCTTGCTGTAGCGCCCCTCGGGGAGCGCGCGCTGTGCCACTTTCCCGCGCCCTCCTCGGCCTCTGGGGAACAATGGTGCCCGACGTTCAGTTGTTGAGTGTCGCAGGATCGTTCACACAGGAGGACCACGGGGGTCATGGCCGACAAGCTGCGCCTTATGGCAGTGCACGCACATCCCGACGACGAGTCGAGCAAGGGCGCGGCCACGATGGCCCGCTACAT
The DNA here is from genome assembly GCF_011067745.1 of Lentzea alba. Classification (GTDB taxonomy): domain Bacteria; phylum Actinomycetota; class Actinomycetes; order Mycobacteriales; family Pseudonocardiaceae; genus Lentzea; species Lentzea alba. The sequence continues at coordinate 133,230 of NZ_JAAMPJ010000002.1, read as the reverse complement.
CGCGGAAGGGCACGACGTGATGGTCGTGACCTGTACCGACGGTGGTGCGGGCAGCATTCTCAACCCGGCGATGGACAAGCCGGACGTGCTCGAGAACATCATCGAGGTCCGCCGCGAGGAGATGGCCAACGCGGCCAAGATCCTCGGCATCCAGCACCGCTGGCTTGGCTTCAAGGACTCAGGCCTGCCCGAGGGCGACCCGAAGCCGCCGCTGCCCGAGGGTTGTTTCGCCCTCGTGCCGCTGGAGGAGTCGGTGCCGTCCCTGGTGGAGGCCATTCGCGACTTCCGCCCGCACGTCGTCGTGACGTACGACGAGAACGGTGGATACCCGCACCCGGATCACATCCGCACGCACGAGATCTCGATGGCGGCCCTGGACGCGGCCGCCGACCCGTCGTTCGACCCCTCGCTGGGCGAACCGTGGGAAACCCAGAAGGTCTACTACGGGCACGGCTTCTCGCGCGCCAAGCTGTTGGCGTTCCACGAGGCCATGGAGGCCCGCGGCCTGGAGTCGCCCTACACGGAGTGGCTGGCGAACTGGTCGACTGATCGCCCGGACGTGATGGAGCGCGTGACGACCCAGGTCGAGTGCGCGGACTACTTCGACGTCCGCGACGAGGCCCTCAAGGCCCACGCGACCCAGATCGACCCGACCAGCCGCTGGTTCGTGGTCCCGATGGACCTGCAGCGCGAGATCTGGCCGACCGAGGAGTACGAGCTCGTGCGCTCCCAGGTCGACTCGACGCTGCCGGAGAACGACCTGTTCGCCGGAGTTAAGGTCTAGGGGTGATTCCCCAGCTTTCGCAGGACTTCGACCTCAGCAGCACGGTGGCCCTGGTCGCCGTGCAGCCGTCGAACACGAACGAGAACGACAAGGGCGGCCAGGGTGAGGACTTCGGCAAGTCCTCCCCGGTCGGCCTCGTCCTGCTGATCGTCTTCTTCATCGCGGTGTTCTTCCTCGTCAAGTCGATGAACAAGCACCTCAAGCGGGTGCCGGCGTCGTTCGACGAGCCGGCCGAGGCCCCCGCCGACAAGACGGCGGAGACCCCGGCCGAGCCGAAGAAGCAGGACTAGCTCAACCGCGTCGCGACCACGAACTCGTGCACCGCCTCGAACGCGGGCGGGTGCTCGGGCAGGTCGCTGTTCGTCCGCGCGTTCTGCAGCTCCTCCTGCCAGTGCGCGAGGTCCGCCTCCAGCCGTTCTGGTGCCGGACGCGCCTCGACGCCCGCCAGCGCCCGGTGCTCGCCGAGGATCTTGGCCTCGATCAACGCGGGCAGGTAGTCCGGTCCGTCGAGCTTCTCCAGCAACGTCGGCAGGTGCGCGATCACCTCGCCGGTGCGCAGCAGATGCACGCCGGTCAGCAGCGCGCGGAACGTGTAGAGCAGCGGCTTGATCTCGCCGGTCCGCTCGAACAGCCGCCACTGCGTGACCGCGAAGCCCCGGTAGTGGTGCCCGTGCCGTGAGGTCAGGCACCCCGCGGCGAGATCGGCCAGCTTCCGGTGCCCCTCGCTGGTGTGCACGACGAGCGGCGAGAGCAGCTGCTCCAGCACGTAGCCGTTGGGGCGGGTGAGCAGGCGGCAGAACTTCTCCACGTCATGCGTGACGAGGTCGATCTCGACGCCGTCCCGCACCCACATCCGTTCCTTGGTCTCCGGGCCGTGCCGCAGACCGACGATCTCGGAGAGCGGCAGGACGTGCACGCCGCGCAGGTCCACGTCCGAGTCGCGGGACGGGAACCCGTACAGGTGCGCGCCGGACACGGTCGCGAAGAGCAGGTCGTGCGACTGCTCCGCCACGACCGCGCTCAGGTCAGGAACCTCGTAGCTCACAACATCCTCCTGCGCACCGAAACCAACCAGTCCTCGACCCGCGCCCGGTCGGGCTCCTCCGGCAACGGCCCGTCCGCACTCGCCAGCTCGTCACCGAGCCGGTGTGCCCACGCGACGGCGTCGTCCCACGGCATCGAGCCGTCGCGGATCCTGAGCAACGAACGGTCCGCCGCGATGGACAGTTCGCCTGTGCGCACCAAGTGCAGCCCGAGCAGCCGCAACCGCACGACGTGCATGAGCTGTTTGGGCTTCAGGTTCCGGCCCGCGCGTGACAGCTGCATCTCCGTCGCGCGCGTGTAGGCCCGCACCGCGTACCGGGAGAGGAACGCGGGCAGCAGCGCCTGCAGTTCCTCCCCCATCGGCGTGTTGATCTCGATCAGCGGGCTCACCAGCGTTTCGAGCACCGTCGGGTTCGACTTCAGCCCCAGCTTGCAGAAGTGCTCGACCTCCCAGCTGAGCTGCTCCGGCGACGGGCCCTCGACCGAGGTCGACGGCTTTTCCAGCAGCCAGAAGGATTCCGTGGGCGCGACGAACACCCCGCGTCTGTCCACATCGGACTCCTCGGTCGCCAGCCCGTAGGCGTGCGAACCGATGATCGCTTCCAGGATCACAGTCTCGGGTCCACCGGTTCCGACTCCAGCGCGAGCACGCCGAAGACGCACTCGTGCACCCGCCACAACGGCTCGCCGCGCGCGACGCGTTCCAGAGCCTCGATGCCCAGGGCGTACTCGCGCAGGGCCAGTCCGCGCTTGCGGCCCAGGCCGCGCTTGCGCAACCGTGCGAGGTTCGACGGCGTCGTGTAGTCCGGGCCGTAGATGATCCGCAGGTACTCGCGCCCGCGCACCTTCACACCCGGCTGCACGCGTCCGCCGAGGTTCGCCAGCGGCTTCACGACCATGCCCTCGCCGCCGGCCGCGGTCAGCTCCTCCCACCATCGAACGCCGGCGGCGGGATCCGCGGTGTCGACCACGAGGTGCCGGGTCTGCTGGAACAACGGCCCCTCCAGTCGGCTCAGCGTTTCCAGGTGCCACAGGTGTGAACGGTCGTGGAACGTCCGTCCCTCGGCCGCGAGCAGCTGGAACGGCGCGATGCGCACGCCATCCAGCCCCTCGACCGGCCAGCAGTACCGCTCGTACGCCGCGCGGTAGGCCTCGGCGTTCGAGGCCCGCTGTGTCGTGCGCGCCAACAGTTCCGACACGTCCACGCCGCGCGCGGCAGCCGACTCCAGGGCGCTGACGGCCACGGGCAGCGCTCCGCCGGCCGCCGCGCCGACCGCCGCGTACTGCTCGCGGATCAGGCCGGAAGCCTTGGCGTTCCACGGCATCAGCTCGGCGTCGAGCAGCAGCCAGTCCGTCGAGAACTCGTCGAACAAGCCGGAACAGGCCGAGCGCACCCGGTCGAGCAGCTCGGTGCCCAGCGCGCCGTCGAAGAACGCACGTCCGGTGCGCGTGTAGATCGCGCCGCCTTCCTTGCGCACCAACAACACCGCGCGGGAGCCCATGTGCTTCTCCTCGCAGATCACCTGCGTGACACCGGCCGCCGCGTACTCGGCGAAGGCGTCCTCCGGGTGCTCCAGCACGTCGTCGCGCTGTGAGGTCGCGGTCGGTGCCATCGTCGGCGGCAGGTACAGCAGGTCGTGCGGGTCGATCGCGAACCGGCTCATGACCTCCAACGCGGAAGCGGACTGCTCCGCGCGGATCGTCACGGCACCGATCAGCGACGTGTCGATCCGGCGCAGGCCGGTGACATCGGTCAACGCCAGCACGTCCGGCGCGCGTTCGGCGACCGGAGGAGGGAACGGCCGGTCGTTCTCGTACCAGACCTGGTGCGCCTTCACCGAGACGATCTCGCGCGACGGGTAGCGCAACGCGGTCAGCTTGCCGCCGAACACCACACCCGTTTCCAGGCACATGGTGTTGTTGATCCACTCGGCCTCGGGCACCAGGACGTGCCCGTACAGCACCATCGCCGAGCCGCGGTAGTCGTTCGCCCACGGCAGGCGCACCGGCAGGCCGTGCGCGTCGGTCTCGCCGGTCGTGTCGCCGTACAAAGCGAAACTGCGCACCTTCGCCGACGCGCGACCGTGGTAGCGCTCGGGCAGACCGGCGTGGGCGACGACGAGGTTTCCGCCGTCGAGAACGTAGTGGGCGATCAGGCCGTCGCAGAACTTCTCGACCTCACGCCGGAACTCGGGAGTCTCGTGCGTGAGCTGCTCCAGCGACTTCTCCAGCCCGTGTCGGACCGTCACCTTGTGGCCGCGCAACGCCCGTACGAGCTTCTCCTCGTGGTTTCCGCGCACGCTGAGGGCGTGACCGGCGGCAACCATGCCCATGACCAGGCGCAGCACGCCGGGAGTGTCCGGGCCGCGGTCCACGAGGTCGCCGACGAACACGGCCTTGCGGTCGGCCGGCGGGACCGCGTCGATCGCGCGGCCCTCGTCGTCGCGCACCAGCAAGTACCCCAGCTCGACCAGCAGTTCCTCCAGCTCGGCGCGGCAGCCGTGCACGTCACCGAACACGTCGAACGGGCCGGTCTCGTGCCTGAGGTCGTTGAGCAGCCGCTCGTACACGATCGTCGAGCTGTCCACATCGGACTCGGAGCGCAGCACGTGGACGCGCTTGAAGCCCTCCTTGCCGAGGAACTTCAACGACCGCCGCAACGCGGCCCGGTGCCGCTTCACGACGTGTGCGCCGAAGTCGCGGTCGGGGCGCTGTGCGTTGCGCTGAAGGCACACCTCGGTCGGGGTGTCGAGGACGATCGCGACCGGCAGCACGTTCGCCCTCTTCGCGACCTCGATCAGCTTCGCGCGGTCCGGTGCCTGCACGTTGGTCGCGTCGATCACCGTGACGCGCCCTGCCTCCAGTCGCTTGGAGGCGACGTAGTGCAGCACGTCGAACGCCGCCGCGGACGCCGACTGGTCGTTCTCGTCGTCGGCCACCAGACCGCGGAAGTAGTCGCTCGACAGCACCTGCGTCGGGAGGAAGTGCTTGCGCGCGAACGTGGACTTGCCCGAACCGGAGGCACCGATCAGCACCACCAGGCACAGGTCAGGAATCTTCAGGTCCATCAGTTCTCGTCTCCCAAGCTGAACACGGCCATCTGGGTCGGCGCGCCGCGTTCGGTGTCCTCCGGTCCGATCGGCACATGACGCACGGTGTAGCCACGACGTTCCGCGACGCCCTCCGCCCACGCCGCGAACTCCGCCCGCGTCCACTCGAAACGGTGGTCGGAGTGCCGCATCTGGCCTTCTGGCAACGTTTCGAAGAGCGCGTTGTACTCGACGTTCGGCGTGGTCACCAGAACGACCGCAGGGCGAGCGACGACGAACACGGAGTGCTCCAGCGCGGGCAGGCGCGACGGATCGACGTGCTCGACGACTTCCATCAGCACCGCCGCGTCGTAGCCGGCGAGCTCGGGGTCGGCGTAAGTCAAAGCCGACTGCCGCAACGTGATCCGCTCGCGCAGCCGATCGGACATGCGGTCGAGGTGCAGCTTGCGCGCGGCCTCCTGCAGCGCCTTCGCGGACACGTCGACGCCGTGGATCTCGGTGAACTCGGGCTCCTTGACGAGCTCGCGCAGCAACGCGCCGCCACCGCAGCCGAGGTCGAGGACGCGCTTCGCCCGCGCCTCCTTCAGAGCCTTGATCACGGCCTCCTTGCGCTGTGCGGCAAGGGAGATCTTCGGCTCGGCCAGGGCGTTGTCCAGCTCCTCCGGCTCGACCTCGTCGACGTCCGCGAGGCGTTCGAGGGCAGAGGTGATCAACGGTCGCTTGCGCGCCAGGTACCGGGTGGTGATCAGCTCCTTGTCCGGGTGCGCCGCCAGCCAGCCGTCACCGGCCTTGAGCAGCTTGTCGACCTCGTCGGCCGCGACCCAGTAGTGCTTGCCGCCGTCGAGCACGGGCAGCAGCACGTAGAGGTGCTTCAAGGCATCGCTGACCTTGAGCGTTCCGGTCAGCGTGACGTCGCCGTAGCGCGAATCGCCGTGCTCGGTGACCTCGACGGTCCAGCCGAGCGGCGTGAACAACCGCTCCGCGAGCCGGTGCGGCAGCGCGGGAACGCGGACGACCAGCGGAATCGGCGTCCGGGCGAGCTCGGGGAAGCTCTCGCTGCGGCCGTTCATGGCCGTGCGGAACACGCTGCCGAGCGCGACGGTGAGCAACGACCCGGCCGCGTACGGCCTGTCGTTGACGTATTGCGTGAGCGTGCTGCCGGGACCTCGCACGAGCGCGATGGGGTCGACCTCCAGCAGGAGGGCGACCGTGCATTCCTCGTTCGTCGCCTTCGGGTAGAAGACGTGCGCGACGCCCGAGCTCGTCGAGAACGACTGAGCACGGTCCGGGTGCTTGTGCAGCAGGTGACCGAGGTCGGTCGCCGGCTGGTGGGTGGTGGTCATGGTCAGCAGCACGAGGTCGAGTCTGATCGAGAGTCGGCCTCTGCGCTGCTGATTTAGTGTGGTTCTCATGACGAACCGGCTCGTTGACGCGACCAGCCCCTACCTGCTGCAGCACGCTGACAACCCGGTCGACTGGTGGCCGTGGGGCGCGGAGGCGTTCGAGGAGGCACGACGGCGCAACGTCCCGGTGCTGCTGTCTGTTGGTTACGCGGCCTGTCACTGGTGTCATGTGATGGCGCACGAGTCGTTCGAGGATGAATCTGTGGCCGGGTTCGTGAACGCCCATTTCGTGCCGGTGAAAGTCGATCGCGAGGAACGTCCCGACGTCGACGCCGTGTACATGGAGGTCACGCAGGCCATGACCGGCTCCGGCGGGTGGCCGATGACCGTGTTCCTGACGCCGGACGCCCGTCCGTTCCACGCCGGCACCTACTACCCGCCCTCGCCGCGGCAGGGCATGCCGTCGTTCACGCAGCTCGTCGAGGCCGTGTCGGAGGCGTGGACCACCCGTCCGGACGAGATTCTGGAGTCGGCTTCCGTTGTGGTGGAGGAGATTTCCCGTCACACCGCGCCGCTGCCACCGTCCGCTGTGGACTCTGATGCGCTGGCGGGCGCGGTGGTGTCGTTGCTCGGCGAGTTCGACCGGCGCAACGGCGGATTCGGTGGCGCGCCGAAGTTTCCACCGTCGATGGTCGTGGAGTTCCTGCTGCGGCACCACGAACGCACCGGTTCGGTCGAGGCGATCTCGATGGCCACCAAGACGGCCGACGCGATGGCGAACGGCGGCATGTACGACCAGCTCGGCGGTGGGTTCGCACGGTACAGCGTCGACGCGTCGTGGGGCGTGCCGCACTTCGAGAAGATGTTGTACGACAACGCTTTACTGCTCCGCTTCTACACGCACCTGACGCGCGTCACCGGTTCTGAACGCCATGCGCGGGTCGCGCGGGACACGGCCTCGTTCCTGCTGCGGGACCTGCGCACGGCCGAGGGCGGGTTCGCGGCTTCGCTGGACGCGGACACCGAGGGCGTCGAGGGCCTGACGTACGTGTGGTCTTTCGAGGAACTCGGGGATTCCGCCGCCGCGTTCGGTGTCACTGCCGAACCGAACTTCGAGGACGGCAAGTCGACGCTGAGGTTCGTGTCGGAGCCGGGTGAGGACGTGCGGGCGTCGTTGCTGGCTGTCCGTGCTTCGCGGCCACAACCGGGCCGGGACGACAAGGTGATCGCGGCGTGGAACGGCATGGCGATCGCCGCTCTGGCCGAGGCGGGCGCCTTCTTCGGTGAGCCGTCGTGGATCGTGGCGGCTTCGGCGGCGGCGTCGTTGCTGGCGTCGGTACACGTGGTCGAGGGCAGGCTGTTGCGAACCTCACGGGACGGCGTCGCGGGGCCGTCGTTCGGTGTGCTGGAGGACTACGGCTGCCTCGCCGATGGTTTGCTCGCGTTGCACCAGGTGACGGGTTCGATCCGGTGGCTCGATCTGGCGTGTGGCCTGTTGGACATCGCTCTCTCTCGTTTCGCCGTGCCGGACTCACCGGGCGCCTACTACGACACCGCCGATGATGCGGAGGCGTTGGTGCGCCGCCCTGCCGACTCGACCGACAACGCGTCGCCGTCGGGGGCGTCTTCGCTGGCCTCGGCCTTGCTGACGGCCTCGTTGCTGGCGGGAGCCGATCGCTCTTCGCGTTATGCGACCGCCGCTTCGGAGGCGGTGACCCGCGCCGGACTCCTGGCTGCTCGGGCGCCCCGGTTCGCCGGCCACTGGCTGACCGTCGCGGAGACCCTGGTGGCAGGACCGCTGCAGGTGGCTGTCGTGGGCAACGGCGAGGACCCGCGCCGTGCGGCGTTGTGGGCGGCGGCGGTCGCGCACGTGCCCGGCGGCAGTGTCGTCGTGTCCGGTGAACCGGGCTCTGTGCCGTTGCTGGAAGACCGGCCGTTGGTCGACGAGGCACCCGCCGCCTACGTGTGCCGCGGCTACGTGTGCGACATGCCGGTCGTTTCCGCAGATGCGCTGGTCACTTCGCTGACGGCGAACACCCTCTAGCTGATTGCAGGCGTAACGTCGGTAACGACGTAATCATGTAATCAGGGATGGTTGAAATGGGACGTGGATGGCGAGGACGAGGCGGGTGGCAGCAGGCTGACCTGCCGTCCGCCGACGACGCGGCGGCGTGGTTCGCGGGCCGGCTGCCCGACGGCTGGTTCACCGGCGCGCCCGAGGTGATCGTCGACCGCGAGGAGATCACGGTCGTCGGCACGCTGGCTCCGCTGGAGGGCGAGTTCGACGAGGCCTCGCGCTCGGCGGCCGAGTCGGGCCGCATCGCCCGGTGGCGGGAGGAGACGCGCGACGAGCGCATCGAGATCGCGCGCCAGGCCGAGCACCGCTACGGCCGCAAGGTCGCGTGGGGCGCCTCGCTCGGCAGCACGCGCGAACTGTTCACGCACCTGGCCGTGCCGGTCATGACGCGCCTGCGCCAGCCGGAGCGTCAGGTGCTGGACACGCTGGTGGCCGCGGGTGTGGCACGGTCGCGCGCGGACGCCCTGGCGTGGGCCGTCCGCCTGGTCGGCGAGCACGCGGACTCGTGGCTCGGCGAACTGCGCGACGCCATGTCCAAAGTGGACGATCTGCGTTCGCAGGGGCCGGACCTCACGTAGCCCGCGCGGCGGGGAGCTCACAGGGTCGTTCGCTCGGCGAGACGTCGACGGCGACCCTGTCCGGCGCCTTCCTCCAGAGGGCGATGCCGCACCCGAGTGCGACCGTGGTGACGCCAATGACGGATACGAGCGTCAGTTCCTGTAGGCCCAGCAACACAGAAGTTGCGAGGCCGGACACCGGCATGAGGCCGATGAGCACGCCCGCGCGGTCCGAGCCCAGGCGGTTCACCGAGAAGTACCACAGGCCGAAGGCCAGGGCGGTGACCAGCACGGCCAGCGTGACCAGTGCGAACGTCTGCCGCGTGTCCGGCATCTGCCAGCCGCCGACGAACGTGCCGAGCACCCCGCCGATCGCCGCGGCCAGCAGACACGTCCAAGTGGCGACACCCAGCACACCCAGGCGCCGGACCACGCCGACGGCGAAGAGCGTGAAGCACACCTCGCCGGCCATCGTGAGCAACGCCAGCACGAGGCCTGGGCCGTGCCACGCGCCGCCGCCGGACAACACCACCACGCCCGCTGCCACCACCACTGCGCCGACCACGGCGGCGAGGGAGCGGTTGCGGGCCAGCAGGGCGAGGGCGATGGGCGAGGAGCCCATGACCGCGGCCACGAAGCCCGGTTCCGCGTACTGCTGGGCGGCGATGAGCAGGGCGTTGAAGCCGAGCATGCCCGTGGCGACCACGCCCAGCAGCGGTGGGATGTCGCGCCACGAGGGCATCGGCAGGCGGCGGGCCACCAGCAGCAGCACGGCGGCGCCGAGCAGGTAGCGCATGGCCTGGCCGGTCAGCAGCGGGTAGCCCTCGAGCATGCCCGTGACCGGAACCGACGCGCCGACGATCGTTGCCGCTGTAGCTCCCGCGGCCACTCCGATTTTCATGGTTCAGAGCCTTGCGTCGAACTGGTCCAGGTTTAAGCTCCACTTCGATGACTACGAACTGGTCCACTTTCCGCGAGCTGCTGTTGCCGGGGCATCAGCGGCGGCGCGGCGTGGAGGTCGAACTGCGCAGGGCCATCCGGGACGGGCGGCTGGTGCCGGGGACGCGGTTGCCGTCCAGCCGGGACCTGGCGGCGCAGCTCGGGGTGGCGCGCGGGACGGTGACGGCGGCGTACACGCAGCTCGTGGCGGAGGGGTATCTCACCAGCCGCCGCGGGTCGGGGACGACGGTCGCGAGCCTCGGGCCCGCCGGCGCGTGCGGTGTGCCGGAACCGCCGCAGCGGTGGCGGTTCAACCTGCGACCCGGCCTGCCCGCGTTGGGCGCTTTCCCGCGCGCTGAATGGGTTGCGGCGCACCGGGCGGCGCTCGCCGACCTGCCCGACGACGACCTCGCCTACCCGGACCCGGCGGGATTGGTGTTGCTGCGCAAGGAGATCGTCGACTACCTCGCGAGGGTGCGGGCGGTGGTCGCGCGGGATGCCGTGATCACCAACGGCGCCGCGGACGGGTTGCAGCTCACCGCCCGCATGTTGGACGGCAGCATCGCGATCGAGGAGCCCAGCCACTTCGGCGGCGAGAACATGCTGCGTTCTCATGGGTTGGACACCGTGCCGATCCCGGTGGACGACAAGGGGATCCGGGTCGACCTTCTGTCCAAAACGGACTGCCGGGCGGTGCTCGTCACGGCGGCGCACCAGTTTCCGCTGGGCGTGGTGCTGCACCCGGAACGGCGGCGGGCGCTCGTGGACTGGGCGCGCGAGCGCGACGCGTTGATCATCGAGGACGACTACGACGCGGAACACCGGTACGACCGGCCCGCGCTCGGAGCGTTGCAGGCGCTCGCGCCGGACCACGTGGTGTACCAGGGCACGACGAGCAAAGTGCTGGCGCCCGCGCTGCGCCTCGGGTGGCTCGTGGTGCCGGAGCGGTTGCGTGAGGGCATCGTGCAACGCAAGCAGTACAACGACATGGGCACTGCGACGATCCCGCAGGCCGCGTTCGCGCACATGTTGCGGACGGGTGGCTATGACCGTCATCTACGACGGACGCGCGCGCTCTACCGGAAGAGGCGTGACGCGCTGTTGGAGGCCGTCGCGGAGCATCTGCCGGCGTGGCAGTCCATCGGTGTCGCGGCCGGGCTGCACGTGGTGTTGCGCATGCCGGACGGGACGGACGACCTCGCGTTGAAGAGCAGGCTCGAGGAGCGCGGCGTGCACGTGTGGGCGTTGGCGCAGTACACGCGCACGCCGATGTGGCCCGGCTTGGTGCTGGGCTACGCGTCGCTCACCCCCGACCGGCTGCGGGAGGCCGTCAGGGAGATCGCGAACGTCGCTGTTGCCTAGGACCTGTATCGACCCCAGACGTCGATACAGGCCCTAGAGGATGTGCTCGCGCAGGACGCTCGCGTCGCCCTCAGCGCCCATGATGTGTTCGCGGTCGCCGGTGCCGGGACCAGCGAGCGCCGCGACGGCGGCGACCAGCAGAGCTGCGGCAGCGACGAGCTTGAAAGCCTTCATGGCGAGATAAACCCCCAGGTAGAACGGTTGTCCCGGCCAGCCTAGTCCGAGCCTCCAGAAATTGTCAGTGCTCGGGTGCACCATGAGTCCGTGCTCCTTTCCGAAGCAGTCGACACGTCGGCCGCCGTGGCGGCGACCCGGTCGCGCCTTGCCAAGGTCAAGGCGTTGTCCGCGTTGCTGCGGGCGGCGACCGCCGACGTCGTGGTCGCGGTGGTGTCGTTTCTCATAGGCACGCCGCGGCAGGGTCGCATCGGGGCTGGTTGGCGCACGGTCGTCGACCTGTCCGTGCCGCCGGTCGCCCAGGCCGGGCTGACGATCGCCGAGGTGGACGCCGCGCTCGCCGAGGTGGCCTCGACGTCCGGCAAGGGCTCGGCACAGCGCCGGGTCGACCTGCTGACGGCGCTGTTCGGGCGGGCAACTGCGGCGGAGCAGGACTTCTTACGCCGGTTGCTCACCGGCGAGCTGCGCCAGGGCGCGCTGGAAGGCGTGATGCTGGACGCGATCGCCTCGGCCGCGGACGTGCCGGGCGAGACGGTGCGGCGCGCGTTCATGCTGTCCGGCCGCTTACCCGAGACCGCCGTGGCCGCGCTGGAGGGCGGTGCGGCTGCGCTGGAGGCGTTCCGGCTGGAGGTCGGGAGGCCGCTGCGACCCATGCTGGCGTCGCCGGCGGAGTCGCTGGGCGAGGCGCTGTCCGAGCTCGGCAGCTGCGTGGTGGAGCACAAACTCGACGGCGCGCGCATTCAGGTGCACCGCTCGGGCGACGACGTCCACGTCTACACCCGCACGTTGCGCGAGATCACCAAGACCGTGCCCGAGCTGGTCGAGCTCGTGCGGGGCCTGCCGTGCACGTCGGTGGTGCTCGACGGCGAGACCCTGGCGCTCACCGACGAGGGGAGACCCCGGCCGTTCCAGGAGACGATGAGCCGGTTCGGCGCGCAGGACGAGCGCGAGCTGCTGCTGCACCCGTACTTCTTCGACTGCCTGCACCTCGACGGCGAGGACCTGCTCGACGAACCGCTGCGCGACCGCCTGGCCGCACTGCGGAAGGTGGCGGGCGAGCACGTCATTCCCGGCGTGCTGGACCCCTCACAGGAGGAGGCCGAGTCGGTGGTCACGGCCGCCCTGTCCGCGGGCCACGAGGGCGTGATGGTGAAGTCGCTGGCCTCGCCCTACGCCGCAGGCAGGCGGGGCCGCGCCTGGCAGAAGGTGAAGCCGGTGCACACGCTCGACCTGATCGTGCTCGGCGTCGAGTGGGGCAGCGGCCGCCGCCGCGGCTGGCTGTCGAACCTGCACCTCGGCGCCCGCGACCCGGACGGCGGCCCGCCGGTGATGGTCGGCAAGACCTTCAAGGGCCTCACCGACGAGCTGCTCACCTGGCAGACCAAGGCCCTGCAGGAGATCGCGACCGACCAGAACGACTGGGTGGTGATGGTCCGCCCGGAACTGGTCATCGAGATCGAACTGGACGGCGTGCAGGTCTCGCCGCGCTACCCCGGCGGCGTCGCGCTGCGGTTCGCCCGCGTCGTCCGCTACCGCCCGGACAAGGACCCGTCGGAGGCGACGACGATCGAGGAGGTGAGGGCGCTTCTGCCTGCCGCACAACCGAATCCCGAGGCCTGACGCCGATAGGTTCGGTGGGCTCGTCCAGGGCGCCGGCCTGATCGTGCGTGCGGTCATGCCGGTCGTGCTCGACACCGGACAGGCGGCGTCGTTCTCGAGGCGACGAGCCGGCGCGGGTGATCAGCACCGACCACGAGGTGCTCCAGCGCGTGCTGAGCGGCGAAAATCGGGTGCGGCTGCCCAGCGCAGCGCAATAGCGTCAGGCCAATGACTGACGCTGCCGCGCTGCTCCGCGCCTTCGACGACCAAGCCCGCGCCGAGGAATGGACGTTCCCCGAACCCAGAGCCGTGGTCGAACAGGACGGTCCCCTGTTCCGCGTGTCCTGGCCACACCGGCGAGGGTTCGTCGCGGGCCCGCCCGACCTCGGCGTCACCGGTGCCGAGCTGGACGAGCTCATCGCCCGGCAGCGCGACTTCTTCACCGCGCGCAAACAGTCGATCGAGTGGAAGACGTGGGGCCACGACCTGCCCGCCGAGCTGCCGGACCGGCTCCTCGCAGCCGGGTTCGTGGCAGAAGACACGGAGACGGTGGTCATCGGGCTCGCCGAGGAGATGGCCACACCGGTCGAGCTCGACGGGATCGTCCTGCGGGAGACGCGCGAGCCGGCGGACTTCCGCCGGCTCATAGCCGCGTCGAGCGAGGCGTTCGGCAAGGACATCGGCTTCCTCACGCCCTACCTGAACGACAAGAAGGACGACCCGAACATGGTCATCGTCGTGGCCGAGGCGGAGGGACAGATCGTGTCGTCCGCGCGGCTCGAGATCGTGCCGGGGACGGAGTTCGGCGGACTTTGGGGCGGCAGCACCCTCGCGCAGTGGCGTGGCCGGGGCATCTACCGGGCCCTCGTCGCGTACCGGGCCCAGGTGGCTCTGCGGCGCGGCGTGAAGTACCTGCAGGTCGACGCGTCCGAGGACAGCAGGCCGATCCTGGAGCGGCTCGGGTTCGTCAAGGTCACCACCACAACGGGGTACGTCTGGCCGCCGAAGTGAAGATCCGGATTGCCTGGGTGGACGGCCCGGGTCACGCTCGGGACGTGCGGCACGACGAGCCACGACTGGCCCGAGGTGCGGTTCGAGTGCCGGCAGGACCAGCTCGACCTGCCCCCGGTGTGCTCTGGTGGATCAACTCGGACTGAGCCCGAGCAGGACGCTGCGGGTATCGTGGAAGCACGTGCGGTTCATCGAAGGGCATCGACCCTCTTACGACCTGACCTACGACGACGTGTTCCTCGTTCCCGGCCGCAGTGCCGTGGAGTCGCGGTTCGGCGTCGATCTCTCCACTTCGGACGGCACCGGGGCCACCATCCCGATCGTCGTGGCGAACATGACGGCCGTGGCCGGGCGGCGGATGGCGGAGACCATCGCGCGGCGCGGCGGGCTCGTCGTCATCCCGCAGGACGTGCCGACCGAGGCGGTCGCGGAGATCATCGCGTGGGTCAAGGAGCGGCATCCGATCTGGGACACCCCGCTCACGCTCACCACGGGTGACGCGGTCGCGGACGCGTGGAACCTGCTGCACAAGCGGGCGCACGGGGCGGTCGTCGTCGTGGACGACGGGGGGCGGCCGCTCGGCGTTGTCGACGAGGCGGCGCTCACGGGCGTCGACCGGTTCGCGCGCCTCGGGGACGTGATGAACACCGACGTGCTGAAGCTGCCGCTCGGCACGTTGCCGCAGGACGTCTTCGACCAGCTGCACCACAGCGCGCACAAGATCGCGCTCGGCATCGACGACGACCTGCGGCTCAGCGGTGTGCTGACCGAGCTGACGGCGTTGCGGGCGGAGGTCTACCGGCCTGCCACCGACGACGCCGGCAAGCTGCGGATCGCGGCCGCGGTCGGGGTCAACGGCGATGTGCGGGCCAAGGCGGAAGCGCTGGTCAAGGCCGGTGTGGACGTTCTCGTCGTGGATACCGCGCACGGGCACCAGGACAAGATGCTCACCGCGCTCAGGGCCGTGAAGGACGCCAACCCCGGCGTGCCGATCGCGGCGGGCAACGTCGTCACCGCGGAGGGCGTGCGGGACCTGGTCGAGGCCGGCGCGGACATCATCAAGGTCGGTGTCGGGCCGGGCGCCATGTGCACCACGCGGATGATGACCGGCGTGGGCAGGCCGCAGTTCAGCGCGGTGGCGGAGTGCGCCGCCGAGGCGCGGAAGCTCGGCAAGCACGTGTGGGCCGACGGCGGTGTGCGGCACCCGCGCGACGTGGCGTTGGCGCTCGCGGCGGGGGCCAGCAGCGTCATGGTCGGCAGCTGGTTCGCCGGCACCTACGAATCGCCCGGTGACCTGCAGCGCGACGAGCGCGGAAACCTCTACAAAGAATCGTTCGGAATGGCGTCGAAGCGCGCTGTGACGGCGCGGACGAGGAGCGACAACGCGTTCGACCGGGCGAAGAAGGGGCTGTTCGAAGAAGGCATCTCCACGTCGAAAATGCGCTTGGACCCGGTGCGCCCGAGCGTGGAGGATCTGCTCGACGCGATAACCTCCGGCGTTCGCTCGGCCTGCACGTACGCCGGAGCGACCTCGCTCGAGGAATTCCACTCCAGGGCTGTTCTCGGCATCCAGTCGGCGGCTGGGTTCGCGGAAGGCAGGCCGTTGCCAGGGGGATGGTGACGATGGACGAAGCGGTAGAAGTAAGAGAACTCCGCAAAGTCTATAAAATCGGACAAAAACCGGCGGTGGACGGATTGAGCTTCACCGTCCGCCGCGGTGAGGTCTTCGGATTGCTCGGGCCGAACGGCGCGGGCAAGACGACCACGGTCGGCGTCCTGACCACGCGCGTCCGCCCCACCTCGGGGCAGGCGTTCGTGGAGGGCGTCGACGTGGTCGCGGACTCCAAGCGCGCACGGCAGCTGCTCGCCGTCGTGCCGCAGCGCAACAACCTCGACCGCTCGCTCAACGCGCGGCAGAACCTGCTGTTCCACGCGGCCTATCACGGCATCGGGCCGACCGAGCGCAAGAAGCTCGCCGACGACATCCTCGAACGGATGGGTCTCAAAGACCATCAGAACGCACTCGTCGACACGTTGTCCGGCGGGCAGGCGCAACGGCTGATGATCGCCCGCGCGCTGATGCACCGCCCGAAGGTGCTGTTCCTGGACGAACCGAGCACCGGACTCGACCCGCAGGCCAGGCTCTTCGTCCACGAACGCGTCGCAGCACTGCATGCCGACGGCGTCACGGTCGTGCTCACCACGCACGACATGGACGAGGCCACCAAGCTGTGCGACCGCGTCGGCATCGTCGACCACGGCAAGCTGCTCACGCTGGACACGCCGGCCGAGCTGACGAAGAGCCTGCCCGGCAGCAACACGGTCAGCGTCACGGTCGGCCTGAACGGCCACGAGATCGGGAAGATCAGCCAAGAACTGTCCGAAGTGGACGGTGTGCAGCGGGTCGAGGAGGTGAGCGGCATGTTCCGCGTCTACACCGACAGCGACACCGCGATCACCTTGCCCGCCGTGCTGAACGTGATGCGGGACCTCGACGTCGTCGTCAGCGACGTCGCGATCGGCAAGCCCAGTCTCGAGGACGTCTTCATCCACCTGACCGGCAGGGAGCTGCGGTGAGCCAACTCAGGACGTTCCAGGCGATCCTGTGGCGCGACGTCTTCGTCACGGGCCGCGAGCTGCCGAGCTTTCTCGCGCAGGTGATCATCCAGCCGTTCTTCATCCTCTTCATCTTCGCGAAGGTGCTGGGGGACATCGGGTACGTCCAGGACGACTTCGCGCAGGTGCTGTTACCCGGCATCATCGCGATGAACGGGTTCCTGGGCGCTCTGCAGAACACCACGCTGCCGCTGGTGCTCGACTTCTCCTGGACGCGCGAGATCGAGGACCGGCTGCTCGCGCCGATCTCCATCCCGCTCGTGGCGGTGGAGAAGATCGTGTTCGGCGCGGTCCGCGGATTCTTCGCGGCCGTGCTGATGGTGCCGGTCGGGTTCGTGATGCTCGACGTTTCCTGGGCGTGGTCGGGGATTCCCGGCGCGCTCGTGGTGATCGTCCTCGGCTGTCTGGCGGGCGGCGCGGTCGGCCTGGTCATCGGCACGTCGGTGCCCGCGCGCCGGGTCAACGTGATGTTCGCGGTGATCCTGACGCCGTTGCTGTTCACGGGTTCCTCGCAGTTCCCGTGGCGGTCGCTGAGCGACGATCTGCTGTGGTTCAAGGTGATCTGCGCGCTCAACCCGCTGACCTACGTGAGCGAGGGCATGCGCGCGGAGCTGGTGCCGAACGTGCCGCACATCCCGCTGCCGATCGTGCTGCTCGTGCTCGTGGTGGCGATCGCGGGCTTCGGCGGCCTCGGCCTGCGCGGCTTCATGAAGCGCGCCCTGGACTAGAAACCATGAACGGCGCTTTCGCGGACTTCAGGTCCACAAAAGCGCCGTTCATGGCTCATCTACGAGGCGTAGTCCTCCAGCATCTCGGTGACGAGAGCCGCGATCGGCGAACGCTCCGAGCGGGTCAGGGTGACGTGAGCGAAGAGCGGGTGGCCCTTCAGCTTCTCGATCACCGCCGCCACGCCGTCGTGCCGGCCCACCCGCAGGTTGTCGCGCTGCGCCACGTCGTGCGTCAGCACCACCCGCGAGTTGCTGCCCAGTCTGGACAGCACGGTCAGCAACACGTTGCGCTCCAACGACTGCGCCTCGTCCACGATCACGAAGGAGTCGTGCAGCGAGCGGCCGCGGATGTGGGTGAGGGGCAGGACCTCGAGCATCCCGCGGTCCATCACCTCTTCCACCACCGCCTGGCTCACCAGCGCGCCGAGGGTGTCGAACACCGCCTGCGCCCACGGCCCCATCTTCTCGTTCTCGCTACCGGGGAGGTAGCCGAGCTCCTGGCCACCGACCGCGTACAACGGCCGAAACACCACGACCTTGCGGTGCTGCCTGCGTTCCATCACTGCTTCGAGACCGGCGCACAGCGCCAGTGCCGACTTCCCGGTGCCCGCACGTCCGCCCAGCGAGACGATGCCGACCTCCGAGTCGAGCAGCAGATCCAGTGCGATCCGCTGCTCAGCGGACCTTCCGTGCAGTCCGAACGCCTCCCGATCCCCGCGCACCAGCCTGATCTTCTTGTCCGCGGTCACCCTGCCCAGCGCACTTGAGGTGCCCGCCAGCAATCGGATTCCGGTGTGGCAGGGCAGTTCCGCGATGTGCTCCAGGTCCTCGTACTGGGTCGGGTCGACGACGTTCTCCTTGAACAGGCTGTCCACCAGGGACTGCGGAACGTCCAGATCGGACATTCCCGTCCAGCCTGACAGGGTGACGTCGTGCGCCCGGTACTCCTCCGCCTGCAGGCCGACCGATCCGGCCTTGACCCGCAGCGGCATGTCCTTCGTCACGAGAGTGACGTTGCGTCCCTCAGCAGCGAGGTTGAGGGAGCAAGCGAGGATCCGGGCGTCGTTGGAGTCCGTTCGGAAACCTGATGGCAACACCTCCTGGTCGGAGTGGTTGAGCTCGACGTGCAAGGTGCCTCCCAGATCCCCGATGGGGATTGGCGAATCGAGGCGACCATGCCGCAAGCGCAGGTCGTCGAGCAGTCGCAGCGCTTCCCTCGCGAACCAGCCCAGTTCGGGGTGGTGGCGCTTGCCCTCCAGCTCGCTGATCACCACGAGCGGCAGCACGACCTCGTGCTCCGCGAACCGGGTGGGTGCGAGTGGATCGGACAGCAGTACCGACGTGTCCAGCACATATGTGGTGATCGCTGGGGCGGCGGACTTGCGCCTGGGGGAGGAACTGCGCGATGAGCCTGAGGAACGGCTCGCGGGACGTCGTGCGTTCACGGCAACTCCCTCACGAACGCGGCACCCGCGTCCGCTCCTCGCTGGGCCAGGCACAACCCTGATTGATCGTCTTGCCTTCCGCCGGTGAGGCGTCAGGCAGGTCGACCACGAGGGCCGGGTGCCGGCCCCCTCGCGACGTTGTCAGCCACGATCAGGACCTCCCTGCGCGGTCCGCAGTGGTCGCGTCCCGCCACTTTTGAAGTTACCTGCGGGAGTGCCCCGTATGCATGAAGCCACACAGGTGAATCCGAACTTGTCATCTGCCGGAAAGCTGGCCGAAACATGACCGCAGACGTGTTCTACCTGCTCAGATGGTGTTTTCGTGGGTGTTGCGAGCCAGCCACGACAGTCCGTCACGCACCTGGGATTCGAGTGAATTCGGCACCAACGGCTCGTCGAGAAGTCTCAGATACCGGGAGTCGAGCGACTCTCCGGGCGCCCGAACGTCCAACCAGGCCCTCACGAGACGCACCCCTTCGACGTACGTCGTGGTGTACGCGCGCCACAGAGGGTCCGCCAGAAAACGAACCATCTGCCGGGCGCGACGCTCGGGGACTAGCAGCCACCTGCGCAGATGCGCAACCACGTCATCCTGATCCGCACCACGATCGTGTAGCAGCAGCGCGGCGTCCTGTCGCACGGTGAGCAGGCCGGATGTCGCCGATTCCACCTTTTCGGACAGTTCGCCGTCCATTCGCAACCCGAGGTCGCGGAAGATCTGCTCGGTCCAGACGCCCCAGCCCGGCCCGACCGCGGCGTGCAGGCCCAGGTCCGCCATGCCCTCGGCCATCAGGCACTGCGGCGTGTTGATCAGGAAGATCGACTGCTCGGCGTGGCCGCGCTTGGCGACCAGGCCCGCGTCCTTGCGGCAGTGCTCGGTGTGGTGGCCCGGATACGACTCGTGCGCCACCAGGTGCGGCAGGTTCGACATGCGGTGGCCGAGGTCGGCGTTGATCGCGACCCGGCTGCGGTAGCCGCCGAGGTAGTAGTTGAAGCCGCTCCACGGCTTGTTCGTGACGATCTGGTACTCGACGATCTCCTGCTCGGGCAGCGCGTACTTGTGCCGCACGCGGTCCCTCAGGGCGCTGGAAAGGGCCTGTACGGCGCCCTGGAGCCGGCGCACGGGCACCTCGTCGGCCGCGCGGAAGGCGTTGAGGCGGTCGGTGAGCGAGCCGGGGCCTTCGAGGGTCGCGTCGAGCTTGCGGTGGGCCAGCGCGTACCCGTCCTCGTCACCAGGGCGAATGCGGACCTGGAAGTACCGCTCGACCTCGTCGACGAACGTGATGCGCTCGCCGGCGAGCTTGCGCGCGGTGCACTCCAACGCGGTGAGATGCGCCTGGAGGAACTGTTTGCGCTGGTCAGCGAGGTCGGTGCCGGGAAGTTCCCGCGCGAGCTGCCGCGCGTGCTGCGCCAGCGCCTTGGGGGCGAGGCGCGGCTCGTTGTCGACGGAGCGGCTCAGCGCCGGGTCGCCGGTGAACGAGTCGACGAACCCGGACACCAGGCGCCCGAGCCGCAGCCCCAGCACCAGATATCCGCGCACCAGCTCGTTGGCGTCCATAAGTGGGAGAGCGTAGAGCGTCTACCACAGCGACTTACTCGCGACCGAATCGTGAAACGACGACCACCTGATCGGGGATTGTTGTTGATCTTGGCGTCACACAATGGGGTCATGCGGGCCGCCAATCGAGATCTTCACCGATAGCGTCTCCGCCCGGAGACCCCACCGCTCCGGAGATCCCCGAAGACTCCGGAAATGACGGGGAAGACCCGACATGAAGGAGAATGACGTGAAGAAGGCTTGTGCCGCGGTTGTCGCCGCAGCTGCGCTGTCCCTCGCGTTCGCCCCGGCCGCCATGGCGGGCGAAGGCCACGGCCACCGCGGACACCACTGGAAGAACGGCCCGCTGCTGGTTCTGCTGAACGGCAACAACCTCAACGGCACGATCGGTGCCTGCGGCAACAACGTCGGTGTCCTGGGCGGCGCCGTGCCGATCAACTCGCCGTCGATCACCGAGACGTGCGCCGCCGGCGGCATCGTCGACGAGGGCTGATCTCCCTTTAGTTCCACGTCTGGGGGCGTCATTTCTGGCGCCCCCAGACGCGTTTTCCCCGTTTTAAACCTTCATGAGGAGAAAATCGTGCTGAAGAAGGCTGGCGCCGCCCTCGGTGTGGCTGCCGCATTCCTGGCTGTTGGTTCCCCGGCGATGGCCGTTCAGGGCCACGAGTGGGAGAACGCGCCGCTGCTGATCGTCGGCAACGCCAACAACCTCAACGGTGTTGTGGGCGCGTGTGGCAACAACGTCGGTGTGCTGGGTGGCGCGGTTCCGGTGAACTCGCCCTCCATCACCGAGACCTGCGCGGCCGGCGGCATCGAGGACGGCGACGACTGGGGCCACGACGACTGATCTCGTCTTGCCCGCGAAAGGGGGCGCTCACCTCGCGGTGAGCGCCCCCTTTCGCGTTCAGTTCCCGTAGCGGCGGTGGCGCTTGGCGTACTCGCGCATGGCCCGCAGGAAGTCGGTGCGCCGGAAGCCCGGCCAGTACGCCTCGCAGAACCAGAACTCCGAGTGCGCCGACTGCCAGAGCATGAACCCGGAGAGCCGCTGCTCACCGGACGTGCGGATGATCAGGTCGGGGTCCGGCTGGCCAGACGTGTAGAGGTGCTCCGCGATGTGGTCGACGTCGAGCACCTCGGCCAGTTCCTCGATGGTGCCACCGCGCTCGGCGTGCGCCTGCAGCAGCTTCCGCACGGCGTCCGCGATCTCCTGCCTGCCGCCGTACGCGACGGCGACGTTGACCTGGATGCCGGTGCGGTTCTTGGTCTTGTTCGCGGCGTTGGTGAGCCTCTCGGCGTGCTCCGCGGGCAGCATGTCGATCGCGCCGACGTGCCGTACGCGCCACGGCTTGTCGTCCTCGGCCAGCTCATCGGTGATGTCCGCGATGATGTCCAGCAACGGGGCCAGTTCCTCGATGTCGCGGTTGAGGTTGTCGGTGCTCAGCATCCAGAGCGTGACGACCTCCACTTTGGCGTCAGCGCACCACTCGAGGAGCTCGAGGATCTTGCGCGCGCCGGCCCGATGCCCGTGCGCGACGTCCGTGAACCCGGCCTCGCGGGCCCACCTGCGGTTGCCGTCGAGGACCACGCCAACGTGCTTGGGCACCTGCGGGTTCGCGCTCAGCTCGCGCCGGAGAATCCACTCGTAGAGGTGGATAGCGACGTCTTTCACACGGGTGCGGAGTGCCACGTCCGAACAGCGTACGCCGTGCAACGTTCATCACTGAGTCGCGGTAGGAAACCTACGGTCGCGTAACCTAGGTCCCTGTGACCACTGCGACCACCCCTCCACAGCCCGGACTGCGGCCGCGCCTTCGTGGTTGGCTGCACCTCTGGTCCTTCATCACTTCGGTGGCGACAGGCGCGACACTGATCGCTCTGGCAGCGTCCACAGTGTCTGCCCGCGCCGCGCTGGCCACTTCGGTCTACGGCCTGACAGTCCTCGGCCTGTTCGGCGTCTCGGCGCTCTACCACCGCGTCACGTGGGAGTCCGACCGCGTGCGCACGTGGATGAAGCGCCTCGACCACTCGATGATCTTCGTGTTCATCGCCGGGACGTACACACCGTTCGCCTTGCTGGCGATGGATCCGGGGACCGGGTACGTCGTGCTGTGGGTGGTGTGGATCGGGGCGTTGTCCGGTGTGACGCTGAAGATGGCCTGGCCGCACGCGCCGCGGTGGCTCGGGGTGCCGATCTACATCGCTCTCGGGTGGGTCGCGGTCTTCGTGCTGCCTGAGCTGCTGCACCACGCCGGGGTTGCCGCGTTGGTGTTGCTGCTGGTGGGTGGGGCGCTTTACACGGTTGGCGCGGTGTTCTACGCGACTCGGTGGCCCAATCCCTGGCCGCAGGTGTTCGGGTATCACGAGTTCTTCCACGCTGCGACCGTGGTGGCGGCGATCTGCCACTACATCGCCATCTGGCTCGCGATGTACTCCTGACCCGGTGATGTGCCGTCTAATGAACTGCTGGAGATCACCTCACCAGCGGTCGTGCAGGCGTATGCCGATTTGTACCGTCGAAGGCATGGCTCTCGAGCGGCCCACCGCAGCTGACGGCAAGCCGATCTACAGACCCGGCAGCGCGCCTCGCGGGCTGGCCACCAGCAAGCAACTTGCGGACCGCGGCCTCAAGCCCGGCGGTCGGCCGGTCGCGTATCTGGACATGGGCACGGTTGACGCCGCACTGTTCGACGAGCGCAATGTGATGCCGCACGATGCCGACGGCATTCGCATCGAGATGGACCGGGCCACGGTCGAGGCCCTGCACGCCGCGTTGTACGGCTTCGGCGAACACATCGCAGCCGGCGCCCCACTGCCGGACTTCAGCCCTGAGGACAACTCTCGTCTGGGGAAGGTGATTGAAGATCTTTGGTGGCACCTCCGGCACCAAAGGTGAGGGCGTCGCGGTCGTCGCTTCGCGGGCGCTTGCAGGTGGATTCGCTGGGGAATGGTGGTGGAGCCGCCAGGCAAGCGGCTCCACCCGCGTTCAGCGGCCGCCGCGGGCCATGTGCAGCACGTCCAGGGCCGCGTCCAGCTGCTCCTCGCTCAGCTTCGACGGCACGTGCCCCCGCTCCAGCACCACCTCACGGATCGTCTTGCGCTCCTTCAGCGACTGCTTGGCGATCGACGCCGCCTCCTCGTAGCCGAGGTAGCGGTTCAACGGCGTGACGATCGACGGCGACGACTCGGCGTACTCGCTCATCTGCGCGACCTGCGGCTCAGCCCCGACCAGGACCTTGTCGGCCAGCAGGCGGGCCACGGCCGCGAGCAGGCGGGAGGACTCCAGGACGTTGCGGGCGATGACCGGCAGCATCACGTTGAGCTGGAAGTTGCCCTGCGAGCCGGCGAAGGCGACGGTGGCGTCGTTGCCGATGACCTGGGCCACCACCATCATCGTGGCTTCGGAGATCACCGGGTTGACCTTGCCGGGCATGATCGACGAGCCGGGCTGGAGGTCGGGCAGGGCCAGTTCGCCCAGACCCGTGCGGGGGCCGGAGCCGAGCCAGCGGAGGTCGTTGGCGATTTTGAACAGGGCCACGGCCGAGGCGCGGAGCTGGCCCGAGATCTCGACCACGCCGTCCTGGGTGGCCTGGGCCTCGAAGTGGTCGCGGGCCTCGACCAGGGGCAGGCCGGTGGCAGACGCCAGTTCGGCAGCCACCAAAGCACCGAAACCCTCAGGTGCGTTCAGGCCCGAGCCGACCGCGGTGCCGCCGATCGGGAGCTCGGCCAGGCGGGGCACGGAGGACCGCAACCGCTCCACCGAGTACCTCACCTGGGAGGCCCAGGCGCCGGCTTCCTGGCCCAGGGTCACGGGCACGGCGTCCATCAGGTGCGTGCGGCCGGATTTGACCAGGTCGGACCACTCCGACGAACGCGATTCCAGCACGCCGAGAAGGTGCTCGAAGGCAGGGATCACGTCGTGGACGACGGCCTCGGTGGCGGCCACGCGCAGGGTGGTGGGAAAGGTGTCGTTGGACGACTGCGAGGCGTTGACGTGGTCGTTCGGGTGCACGTCGCGGCCCAGGGAGCGGGTGGCCAGGGTGGCGATGACCTCGTTGGCGTTCATGTTCGAGGACGTGCCGGAACCCGTCTGGAAGACGTCCACCGGGAAGTGGTCGTCCCAGGAACCGGCGGCCACCTCGTCGGCGGCGGTGGCGATGGCTGAGGCCACGTCGGCGTCCAGGACGCCCAGTTGGGCGTTGACCCTGGCCGCGGCGCCCTTGAGCAGGCCCAGGGCTCGGATCTGGGCGCGTTCGAGGCCTCGACCGGAAATCGGGAAGTTCTCGACCGCGCGTTGGGTTTGGGCGCGCCACAATGCGTCGACCGGCACGCGGACCTCACCCATCGTGTCGTGCTCGACGCGGTACTCCTGTTCAGACATGCCTTCGAGTCTCTATGGTCGATCACAGCACTGCCACCCACCACTGGCAGAAGGGCACCACTCATGGAGCGTGACGTCGACCTCCTCATCGTGGGCGCTGGTCCCACGGGGTTGTTCGCCGCTTATTACGCGGGCTTCCGGGAGCTGAACGTCGCCGTGGTCGACGCGCTGCCGGAACCGGGCGGTCAGGTGACCGCGATGTATCCGGAGAAGATGATTTTCGACGTGGCCGGGTTTCCCGCGGTGCGCGGGCGCGATCTCGTCAACGGTCTCGTGGAGCAGGCCGCGCAGTTCAAGCCGACATATCTGCTCGGGCATCAGGCCCGCACCTGTGAGTCCATTGAGGACGGTCTGCGGATCGGTCTCGCGGACGGGTCGGTGATCAACGCCAGGGCCGTGCTGATCACGGCCGGCATGGGCGAGTTCAACCCGCGGCCGCTGCCCGCGGGTGACGGTTGGCTGGGGCGCGGGATGGTGCACTTCGTGCCGGTCCTCGCCGAGCACGCCGGGCAGCACGTGGTGATCGTGGGCGGTGGCGACTCGGCGTTCGACTGGGCGCTGGCGCTGCACCCGATCGCCGCCAGCGTCTCGATCGTCCACCGCAGGGCCAACTTCCGGGCCCACGCGGCGACCGTGCGGCAGGTGCGGGAGCTCGGCGTCGAGATCATCACGGACGCCGAGGTGCTGGCGTTGCGCGGCGAGCCGCTGTCCGAAGTGGACGTCCAGGTCAAGGGTGAGGACGTGAAGACGTTGCCCGCGCAGACCGTGGTCGCGGCGCTCGGGTTCACGGCCGACCTCGGGCCGATCGAGTCGTGGGGGCTGGAGCTCGACCACCGCGCTGTGGTCGTCGACACCACGATGAAGACCAAGCTGGACCGGGTCTACGCGGCCGGCGACGTCGCGCAGTACCCCGGCAAGGTCAAGCTCATCGCCACAGGGTTCGGGGAGGCGGCGACGGCGGTCAACAACATCGCGGTCGCGCTCAACCCCGCGGCGCACCTCTTCCCCGGGCACTCCAGCAACGCGAGCTGACGGACCGGCGCCGCTGTCAGGCTTCCGGCAGCGGCGCCGGGTCGTGCTTCGCCAGGTGCTGGAAGATGATCGACGTGCGCCAGCCGACGATCTCCTTGCGCTGGCTCAGCCGGTCGACCAGGAACGCGTGCAGGTGCTCGTTGTCCTGAGCACTCACGTGGATGACGAAGTCGTCGCTGCCCGCCATCACGAACACCGCCGTCACCTCGGGCAGCCCGGCCGCG
Organism: Lentzea alba; assembly: GCF_011067745.1. Taxonomy (GTDB): domain Bacteria; phylum Actinomycetota; class Actinomycetes; order Mycobacteriales; family Pseudonocardiaceae; genus Lentzea; species Lentzea alba. The sequence continues at coordinate 107,309 of NZ_JAAMPJ010000002.1, read as the reverse complement.
AAGGTCTTGAAGTTGTCGATGACGACTCGGCTCAACGGGCGGATCTGCACCGACACCAGCGCCTGCACGCCGCGGTTCAGCGCGGACGGGGCGATGTCGGCGTGGTAGCCGCGGATCACGCCGCGTTCGCGCAGCAGCCGGATGCGTTCGAGGCTCGTCGACGGCGCCACGCCCACCTTTCGCGCGATGTCGCGGTTCGACTGCCGGGCATCGCGCTGCAGTTCCCGCACGATCGCCGAATCAAGTTCGTCCATCTCACTCCCCGAACTCCTCTGCCGAACAACGTTCGGCAGAGCGACTAACAAGCTGGTGATCACCCTAACTTCAAGGCCAGAGCATGGCGGAAGTTCGGGAGGAACGCAGATGTGGGAACACGAACAGCTGGTTGTCCGCACCGGGAGGCGGTCGGGGATGACCACGATGGTCGCGCTGCACTCGACCGAGGCGGGACCAGCGGTCGGCGGGTGCCGGATGAAGTCCTACGACCAGATCACCGACGCCGTCACGGACGTCCTGCGGCTCTCGAAGGCGATGACGCTCAAGTGCGCGGCCGCCGGAATTCCCCACGGCGGGGCCAAAAGCGTGATCGTGGTCGACCGGCCGCTGACGCAACGACTGCGCCGCGAGGTGCTGCTCGACCACGCCGACCTGATCAACGAGTTCGCCGGCGCCTACCGCGCGGGACCGGACGTCGGCACAGGTCCGGACGACATGGCGGTGCTCCGGGAGCTCACCCCGCACGCCTACTGCCTGCCGGAGGAGCAGGGCGGCACGGGTTCGTCGAGCGGACCGACGGCGCGAGGTGTGCTGGCCGCGCTGAAAGCGGCTTCACAGCACGTCTTCGGGACGCACGACCTGACCGGGAAGAAGGTCGTGATCAGCGGGTTCGGCTCGGTGGGCGAGCTGATCGCGCGAGGACTCGAAGGCGCCGAGATCGTCGTGTCCGATGTGGACGAAAGCAGGCGGACGGGCGAGTTCGGCTGGGTGCACCCGGCTCAGGCGTACCAGGTCGAGGCCGACGTGCTCGTGCCGGCCGCGGTGGGTGGCGTGCTGAGCCCCGAAACGGTGGCACGGCTGGACGTCCGGCTGATCGTCGGACCCGCCAACAACCAGCTCACCGACGACAGCGTGGCCGGACTGCTCGAGCAACGCGGCGTCGTGTGGGTCCCGGACCACGTCGCCAGCGCGGGCGGGGTGATCTACACGCTCGCCAGGGAGGACGACGGGGCCGACCACGAGACGGCGCTCAAGAGGGTCGACGGCATCGAGGAGACGGTTCGAGAGCTCCTCCGGTCGCGCCAGTGATACGACAGCGGCGCGTCGGCGCCGGCCCATAAACTCCAGGTCGATGGATTCTGGGGGAATTCGTGATTCACGTCTATTGGGCCGACGTGGTGACCGGAACGCCGTGGTGGGCGGGTCCGGTCACGCGTGAGCGGCCGCGCACGGTCTACTGGCAGCCGCTGTCCGACCTGGTGGAGAGGCGGGTCAACGCCGAGGTCGACACGTCGGGCTGGGGCTCGAACGTGCTGGTCGAGCTGACGGTGCCGAGTCGGCTGGTGCCCGACATCGGGGTGATGGCGGGGTTCACGGTGGCGCAGCTCGCGTTGCCGGACGCGCTCAACCGGTCGCGGGACGTCGAGCTGGTGGTGGCCGCGCTGGAGGACGGCGTGCACGCCACCGTCGAACGGGTCGCGCGGCGGCTGGGAGTGCCGTACGTGCGGACGAGGGCGGAGCCGAGGAGGTTCGAGCACCCGCTGCGGCTGAGCACGCTGGCCGGGCGGTTCGGCGGGACGATCGCGCTGGTGTCGCCGTCCGTGGCGGCGGACGAGTTCATGGCGTTGTTGCCCGCGGAGGAAGTCCCGTGGGAGCGCCACGAGGGCTGGCGGATCGTCCGGCCGCACCGGGACACGGCGGGGCGGCCGGTGTCCGATGTGGACTTCAGCGCGGTGGACGTGCCGGTGTTGCTGGACGACCTGTCCGCGGATCCCGGCACGGCGCTGGTCGTGGTCGGCAAGGAGCTCGAACGGCTCACCGGCTGGCTGCCCGCCGGCCTCGCGGGCCGCGTCTCGGTGCTGGGACGCGATGATGGATGCTGGTGGGCAGCCATCGGGTGAGGGAGCGGACATGAGCCGGTTGAAGCTGGTAGCGGCACTCGCCGTCGTCACCGCGCTGGGCGGGTGTTCGCCGTTGCCCAGCTGGGCGGCGAAGCTCACCCCGACCGGGCTGCCGCAGTTCGTCGACACCGACTGCGAGACGCTGGGGGCCGAGTGGATGCAGGTCCAGGCGACCGACGACAACGGGGTTGTGGACGACAAGGACCCGGTGATCTGGAAGATCGAGTTCGCGTCACCCTCGCAGCTCAAGGAGATCACCGTCGGCCAGAAGCCGGCAGGTGCGGAGGAGAAGGTCGCCTGGCAGCCGCCGAAGGGCGACCAGGACCTGGTCATGGCCGTGCAGCGGAAGAACGGGGCCCCGCTGCGCATCGAGTTCACCCTCGACGCGCTGAAGGACGGGAAGGTCCGCTACCACAACGAGTACATCACCGCGGACGAGTTCGCGAAGGAGCGGGTGAGTTGCGAGAAGACCTGACCGGAGCCGGTCAGGCCCTCTCGGACAACTGTTTACGGCAGCACCTGGACCTTCTCACCGATCATCAGGTTGTCGTAGAACACCAGCGACGCATCGGCGGACAGCCGGATGCAGCCGTGCGACTGGACGTTCGTGTCACCCTGGTGGAACGCGATGCCGCTCGTGGTGAAGTACACCGCGTTCGGCATCGGGCCGTTGTAGGGGACGCTCCAGTCGTTCTTCACCTTGCGCAGCACGGAGAACGTGCCCACTGGCGTCTCGTACCCCGGCTTGCCGTGACTGATCGGCACCGGGCCGTAGCTCGTGTTGCCGTTGAACACCAGCCACGCCTGGTTCGTGGACTTCACCAGGCACGCTCCGTTGTAGACGGTGCATCCCGCCTGAGCCTGCGCGGGTACCGCGAAACCGAGGATCAGGAGCACCGTCGCGATGAGTACTCGCATCTCACATCACCCCTCGGTAGCGGGGTAACCACTACAGGGTGATCTGAATCATCCGCTGATGGAAGTGGGCGTGATCAGGAGACCACCTGGACGGTCTCGCCGATCGCGAGGTTGGTGAAGTAGAACTGGGCCGCGGCCGGGTCCAGGTGGATGCAACCGTGCGACGGGACGTCCAACTCGCCCTCGTGGAACGCGATGCCGCTCTCGGTGAAGTACGTCGACCACGGCATGGGCGCGTTGTACGGCCGGCTCCACTCGTCCTTCACCTTGCGCAGCACCGGGAAGTTGCCGAGCGGCGTCTCGAATCCCTTGCGCCCGTGGGTGATCGGGTTCGGGCCGTGGACGATCTTGTCACCACGCACGATCCACGACTTGTTCGTGGAGAGCTGGATGCACGCGCCGTCGCTGATCGTGCACGGCGTGGGCTTCACGACCGGCGGGGGAGGAGGCGGCGGTGGCGGCGTCTCCGAGGACGGCACGGGAGACGGCGACGGCGACGGCGAAGACGGCGAAGCGGAAACCGAAGATGGTGGCGCCGCAGGCGTCTCAGCGTGCACGGCCCCCTGCGCGCACCCCGCCACCGACATCAACGCGACCGCTGCGAGCAACACCCGCATCGCGCACCCCCTAGTGATTCATCCTTTGCCGAAGTAGACGACAGGACGATCACTCAGGTTGCAACGCGGAGGGCCCGCCTCCGTAACAGTTGGGAGACGGGCCCTCGGAATGCGTTTAGCGGACTACAGACCGCCGACGTTCGAGCTGATCCACGAGCGGTAGTACGAGACGTCCACGTAGATCGACGGAGCCACCGCGCACTGCGCGCCGCCACCGGAGCGGCTGGTCGCACCGATCAGCTCCCAGCGACCGGACACGGACTTCACCTGCGGGCCACCCGAGTCGCCGTAGCAGGCGCCCTTGTTGCCACCGGTGTTGTTGGTGCAGATCTCCGACGCGGCGCTGATGCCGGAGCAACGGCTGTCCGCCACGATCGACGTGTTGAGCTCCTGCAGGGTCACCGGGGCACCACAGGCGCCGCGGACCGGGCAGGTCTGGCCCCAGCCGATGATGCGGGTCGCGGTGCCGACCGGGCCGGACGCCGCCGAGATGGCGATCGGGGCCTGGCTGACCGAGGTGTTGAGCTGCACGACCGCGAGGTCGGCCGACGGGTGCAGGATGATCCGCGAGGCGCCGGTGGTGGTGCCGCCGCTGGTGCGGTTGGTCGTGCCGATCCGGGTGCGGATCGACGCCGCCGACGAGCCCTGGACGCAGTGCTTCGCCGTCACGACCCAGTTGGCCTTGACCAGCGACGCGCCGCAGAAGTGGCTGCCCGAGGTGCTCTGCAGCGACACCATGAACGGGTAGACCTGAGACGCGTTGGTGCCGCCGACGATCATCGGCGAGACCTCGCCGTCAGCGGTGGGAGCCGGAGCCGCGGTGGCCGCAGCGGCCGAAGCGAGCAGGGCGCCCGCGGCCACGACGACTGCGGAGAACAACGAACGTGCCCTCATCGTTGAATGTCCTTTCCTGAACCCGGCGCAGGGTTGCCGGGGTCAGGTCGGAAACTAAGGACGAAAGTGACTTCGTCACTAGGGTCACTCGGAGGGTGACTGTCCGTTGACGGTTCACACCTTCACAAGGACTACGGCAGCGGCTGCTGCGCGTCCTCGGGCAGATCGAAGTCGACGCTGGCGTATTCGCGCAGCTTGTGCAGGCTGTGGAAGCCGTCGATCATCCGCACGGTGCCGGACTTCGATCGCATGACGATGGACTGGGTGGTGCAACCACCCGCCCGGTAGTGCACACCGCGCAGAAGGTCGCCGTCGGTCACGCCCGTGGCGCAGAAGAAGACGTTGTCGCCCGCCACGAGATCGTTCGTGGTGAGCACGCGGGACAGGTCGTGGCCCGCGCCGATCGCCTTCTCGCGCTCCTCGTCGTCCTTGGGCCACAGCCGGCCCTGAATGGCGCCACCGACGCACTTGAGCGCCGCCGCCGCGATGATGCCCTCGGGGGTGCCACCGATGCCGATGAGCATGTCCACGCCCGACGTGGGGCGTGCGGCCGCGATGGCGCCCGCGACGTCGCCGTCGGAGATGAAGTGGATGCGGGCGCCCGCGCGGCGGACCTCCTGCACGATCTCCTGGTGCCGGGGGCGGTCCAGGATGCACACGTTCACGTCGGACACGTCGCTGTGCTTGGCCTTCGCGACCCGGCGGATGTTCTCCGCGATCGGGGCGGTGATGTCGATGACGTCGGCCGCCTCCGGGCCCACGGCGAGCTTCTCCATGTAGAACACGGCCGACGGGTCGAACATCGCCCCGCGCTCGGCCACGGCCAGCACGGCCAGCGCGTTCGGCATGCCCTTGGCCATCAGCGTGGTGCCGTCGATCGGGTCGACCGCGACGTCGCAGTCCGGGCCCTCGCCGTTGCCGACCTCTTCGCCGTTGAACAGCATGGGCGCCTCGTCCTTCTCGCCCTCGCCGATCACCACGACACCGCGCATCGAGACGGTGTGGATCAGCTTGCGCATCGCGTCGACCGCGGCGCCGTCACCGCCGTTCTTGTCGCCGCGTCCCACCCACCGGCCGGCGGCCATCGCCGCTGCCTCGGTGACGCGCACGAGCTCCAACGCCAGGTTCCGGTCCGGGGCTTCGCGACGTCGTTCCGCGGGGGTGTTCACCATTGCGCGCCTCCATGCGACTACTCAGCGTGCCGGATTTTGTGATCGGCAACTGAATCCTTGCACGGGATCACGCCTCGGAAACGTCCTCCTCGACCACAGCGAGAGCTGCATCGATTCGCTCACGTGCGCCGGCGAGATGCTGCTCACAAGTCTTGGCGAGCGCCTCACCGCGTTCCCACAGGGCGAGTGAGTCCTCCAGCGAGAGGCCACCGGCCTCCAGCTTGCGGACCACGTCGACCAACTCGTCACGGGCGGCTTCGTAACCCAGTGTTTCCGAACTCACGCGGACTGGCTCCTCAGACGGCTCAACACGGTCGCGACGGCCAGGTCGTACCCGACCAGCGCCTCCGCGAACTCCTCGCCGTCACCCTCTCGCACCGCCTCGTCGATGAGCGCCTCGGCCTCCGCGACGCGCCGGTACTGCACCGTCCCAGCGGTGGCCTCGCTCAGATCGTGCAACGTGAGGATCAGCGTGCGGCGGCTCTTGCTGTCGCAGTCGCCCACCAACGCCGTCCAGCACTCCGCCGCGGCCCTGTTCGCCGCCTCCGCCTTGTGTCGCAGTCCCGTCGTGCAATTGCCGGCCGCCTCCATGGTCAGGGGCAGGAACACGGCATCACGCATCATCGGTACCTCCCCCTTCTGCCTTGGTGACCAGTGCCTGCACTGCTCCGTCAACGACGCGTACCCGCAGCTGTGTTCCGCTCGGGGCGTCCGTCACAGACCGCAACACGCCGTCGGGCCCATCAGGTGTGACGAGTTGCACAACGGCGTATCCGCGGGCCAGCGTGGCGGCTGGTCCGAGGGTCGTCAAGCGGGCTTTCGTCCCTGACAGGTGGACGTCTTCCCTGTCGAGACGTTGCGTGACGGCCCTACGGCCTTGGTCGCGAAACCGATTCACTTCTTCGGCTCTGCGGTCCAACGGGCCGTACGGGTCCGAAAGTACTGGTCGGGAGCGCAGCGCGTCGAGCAGTTTGCGTTCCCGGTCGACCCAGCCGTGCAGCGCGCGCCGTCCGCGATCGCGCATCTGGCGAACGCGTTCACTCTCCTCAGCGACATCGGGAACCACCCGTTTGCCTGCGTCGGTGGGCGTCGAACAACGCAGGTCCGCGACGTGGTCGAGCAGCGGGGTGTCCGGTTCGTGCCCGATCGCCGACAGCACCGGCGTGCGGCACTGGGAGACCGCGCGGCACAGCGCCTCGTCGGAGAACGGCAGCAGGTCCTCCACGCTGCCGCCGCCGCGGGCGATGATGATCACGTCGCACTCGGGATCGCGTTCCAAAGTGGACAACGCGGTCATCACCTGGGTGACCGCCATCGGGCCCTGCACGGCGACGTTGACGACGCGGAAATGCGCTCCGGGCCAACGGTTGCGCGCGTTCGTGAGCACGTCTCGTTCCGCCGCCGACGCACGCCCGGTGATGAGCCCGATCTTGTTCGGCAGGAACGGCGGCCGGCGCTTGCGGCGCGGGTCGAACAGGCCCTCGGCGTGCAGCAGCTTGCGCAACCGCTCGATGCGCGCCAGCAACTCACCGACGCCGACCGCGCGGATGTCGTCCGCGCGCAACGACAGCGTGCCGCGGTTCGGGTAGAAGCTGATCTTGCCGTGCGCGATCACCCGGCTGCCCTCGGTCAGCTGCAGCTCGCGGATCATCGAGGCGTTGCAGGTGATCGACATCGACATGTCGACGCTCGGGTCGCGCAGCGTCAGGAACGCCGTCGAGCTGCGTGCGTTGAGCTGCGTGACCTGGCCCTCGACCCAGACGTCACCGAGCCGGTTGATCCAGTCGAGCAGCTTGCGGGCGACCGTCCGCACCGGCCACGGGTTCTCCGGCGTGGACTTTCCCTCGGTCACTGAGCTTTGACCGTGGCGATCCGGCGGTTCAGCATGCCGACGAACTCGGGCCTGGACTCGTGCGCCTGCTCGTAGCGCAGCAGTTCTTCGAGCTGCTCCACGTCCAGGTTGCGCAGCCGGGCGCGCAGCTGGGCGATCGACAGGTCGTCGTAGGCCGGCAGGAACTCGGGCACCTCGGCGATCGCCCGCTCCTCCTCTTCCCACGGATCGTCAGCGGGAATCTCCGGAGAACTCGTGACCGGCGTCTCGTCCTCGTCGAACGTCGCCCACTCCGGCTCTTCCTCCGCCGGCCTCAGTCCGGAGAGGACGTCGTCACCCTTGATGGCGAGTTCGGTCACATGCTGCTGCACGCGCATGGACAACTGCATTGCCTCGCTGACCACCGTGAGGGGGAGTCCGGCGAGCTGCTGCGGCAGCTTGCGCGCCTGTTCGAGGGCGGTCACCGCGAGTCCGGCGGCGACGCGGACACCCAGAGGCAGTGGCTTCATGCCCGTAAGCCTGCCGCAACTGCGCGCCGAATGCACTGGCCCGAGCCCTGGGTACCCTGGAGGCATGCCCAAGCGAGTCCTGTTGGCGAAGCCGCGTGGTTACTGCGCGGGCGTTGATCGTGCCGTGGAAACGGTCGAGCTCGCCCTCGAGAAGTACGGCGCACCCGTCTACGTGCGCAAGGAGATCGTCCACAACAAGTACGTCGTGGAGACGCTGTCCGACCGCGGTGCCATCTTCGTCAACGAGACCGACGAGGTTCCTGAGGGCGCACTCGTGGTGTTCTCAGCACACGGCGTGTCGCCGGCCGTGCACGAGGAAGCCGCGAACCGTTCGTTGCGCACCATCGACGCCACGTGCCCGTTGGTGACGAAGGTCCACAAAGAAGCGGTGCGGTTCGCCAAGGAGGACTACGACATCCTCCTGATCGGCCACGAGGGCCACGAGGAGGTCGAGGGCACCGCGGGTGAGGCCCCGGACCACGTGCAGCTCGTCGACACCGCCGAGGACGCGGCCAAGGTCGAGGTGCGCGACCCGTCGAAGGTCATCTGGCTGTCCCAGACCACGCTCTCGGTCGACGAGACCATGGTGCGCGTCCGGCAGCTCAAGGACCGCTTCCCGGAACTGCAGGACCCGCCGTCCGACGACATCTGCTACGCCACCTCGAACCGCCAGACCGCGGTGAAGACGATGGCGCCGTCGTGCGACCTGGTGTTGGTCGTGGGCTCGAAGAACTCCTCCAACTCGGTCCGGCTGGTCGAGGTCGCGCTGCAGCACGGCGCCAAGGCCTCGTACCTGATCGACTACGCCAAGGAGGTCGACCTGGCGTGGCTCGAGGGCGTCGAGACCGTCGGCGTCACGTCGGGCGCGTCGGTGCCGGACCTGCTGGTGATGGAGCTGCTGAAGTTCCTGGAGACGCACGGCTACGACTCGGTCGAGGAGATCACCACGGCGAACGAGAAGATCGCCTTCTCGTTGCCGCGCGAGCTCCGCAAGGACCTCGTTCGCTAGTTCTCGACGATTCTGAGGGCCTGGGCCATGTCCAGGCCCCACACCTGGATCGCGTCCGCACCGGCGGACACCAGTTGTGAGCCGTCCGGGCGCCACGCCACGTGCGTGACGCCACGGCTGTGTCCGCGCAGGGTTGCCCACGCCGTTCGTTCGCGCACGTCCCACACGATCACCGAACGGTCGGTGCTCCCGCTGGCGAGCCGATTGCCGTCCGGGCTGAACTCCAGGGCCTTGACCGCGTCGGTGTGCCCGCGCAGCTCGCCGATCTTCTGCCAGGTGCCGGTGTCCCACAACGCGATCAGGCCGTCGTCGCCGCCGGTCGCGAGAATCGTGCGACCTGGGGACAGCGCCAGTGCCCGCACCGCCGCGGAGTGCGTGCGGGGCAGCGCCATGTTCTGGTTGTCGATGTCGTTGTCGCGCACCAGCACCTCGCCGTCCTCGCGGGCGAACACGAGCTGGTTGTCACTTCGGCCGAACGAAACGGCGGTGCGCGGGCCGCTGGAGTCGCCGCCGATGAAGTCCGGCTTGCTCTCCTTGTCCAACGACCACAGGGCGTCGGGTTCCGCGGAGCTCACCACGGCGATCCGGTTCTCGCCGAACGCGATGCCCGTGGTCGTGCTCCCGGCCGGAACCGCCGGTTTGCTGACCGTCTCGCCGGTCATCGCGTCGCGCACCTGGAGTGCGCCGTTCATGACGACCAGGTCGTGGTTCTGGCTGAAGCGGCCCGAACGGCTTTGCGGCACACCGGTTTCGACGCGTTTGACAGTGCGCAGCGTGCTGTCCCGGCGTTCGATCACGCCGGCGTCGTCGAGGGTGACGATCGTGCCGTCGTCGTCGACGGTGAGCGCGCGGACGGTGTAACCGGCGGTCCGCGGCACGCTGCCGGGCGGCCAGAACCGCAGGGCTCGCGGGGTGAGCACGGCCAGCCCGCCGTCCGGCGAGAACTTCACGCTCCTGGCCGGTTCGTTGATCGTGATCGTCGTGATGGCGTTGCCGTGTGCGACGTCCCAGATGTGCGCGCGGCCGTCCTCACCGCCGGAGACCAGCATGCTGCCGTCCGGGCTGAGCGACAGACTGTTGACGACGCCGGTGTGCGCGGGTGGCGTGGCGACCACGGCGCCGGTCGCGAGGTCCCGGACCTGCACCTGGCCTTCGGTGGTGGCGAGCGCGGCCAGCTTGCCGCCGGGCAGCAGCCGCACCCTGGTGATCTCACCGGACTGCACCTGCAGGCCACCGGTGCGTTGCTGCGTCCGCAGGTCCCACAACGCGATGGAGCCGGCGGTCACCAGCGCGAGCACCCGGTCGTCCGCGATGTCGAACGGGCCGTTGATCGCCCCGACCGGCAGTGAATGGCGCACCTGGCGGGTGGCGAGGTCCCAGACGTCGCCACCGACGACGAGGGAGCGGCCGTCCGCGGTGAAGGCGACGCCACCGCGCGTGCCCTGGCGCTGGAGCACGACCTGCTGGGCGTCCGGGCCCGCCCACAACACGATCCGGCCGTCGTGCAGGCACACCGCGATCGTGCGGCCGTCCGGAGCGATGTCCCAGGAGAAGACCACGCCGGTCATGCTCGGACGCCACCTGGCCTTCAGCGACAGGGTGGCCGTGTCGTGCACGACCAGGCCTTCCGGGCCCATCAGGCCGATGAAGTCCTTGCCGAACCCGAAGCTCCACCCGCCGAGGTGGTCGAGCCTGCGTCCACGTGCGGACGCGGACGCGCTCAGCACACGGCTGCGCGCCTCCGGCGTCGGGTAGGTCCGGTAGGCCTCGGCGGCCTTGCGGGCGGACTGGCGGGGGTCGCTGACGACGAGTGCTTCCGACGCCGCCGCGAGTTGCTGCGACTGCGTGATGAGGCCTAGCCGTTCGACCTCACGGCGCTGCTGGACGGCGACGACGGCGCTCGCGGCGGTGGCCACCAGCAGGGCCGTCAGCCCGCTCGCGATCCAGCGCAGGCGACGGTTGCGACGGCGTTCCAGCGACTTCGAGGCGCCGATGAACTCGCGTTCGGTGGCGGTCAGCTCCGGCTTGGTCCGAGTGATCCACTCGGAGGTCTCGATGAGCCTGGTGTTGCGGTAGAGCGAGTCGGCGTCCCGGCCCAGCTCCGCCCACGTGCGCGCGGCGTCGGTGAGCCTGCGGTGCGTGCTGAGGCCCTCGCGGTCCTCGTCCAGCCACGCCCTGAGCCTCGGCCACGCCTGGAACAGGGCCTCGTGCGTCACCTCGACCGTGTGTTCGTCGACGGTGATCAACCTGGTGTCGGCGAGGACGTCGAGGACCTCCTCGCCCACGACGTCCTGGCGAGGGACGGGACGTTTGGTGCCGTCGGCGCTGAGCCGGAGCAGGAGTTGCTTGGCCAGCCGCTGTTCGGCGTCGTCCAGGGTGGCGAACGCGGCTTCGGCGCTCTGCGCGAGCGCTCCCTGGATGCCGCCGGCGGACTGGTAGCCGCCCAGGGTGAGGGTGTTGCCACGTCTGCGGTGCCACGTCTCCAGCAGCGCGTGGGAGACGAGGGGGAGCACACCGCTGCGTCCCGCGGCCTCGGCCACGAGCGTGGTCAGCAGGGCCGTTTCGACGGTGCAGCCGACGGTCGCGGCGGGCTGGGTGATCGCGCGGCGCAGTTCGTCCGGGGTCATCGTGCCGAGCAGCACCTGGGCGTCGGTCAGCGCGTCCGCGAGCTTCGGGTACTGGGCGCAGTGCGGGTAGAAGTCCGACCGGACCGCGATCACCTTCTTGCAGCCGGCGGTGAGCAGCGCGTCGAGGAACGCCGTGCGCTGGACCTCGTCCTCGCAGAGCGTGAAGAGCTCCTCGAACTGGTCGACGACCAGCAGGTCCGGGCATCGCGCGAGCGCGTCGGCGATCGCGGCGTCGGGGTCCTGGCCGGGCGTGCACACCACCGCGTTGTCGAACCTCGCCGCGATGCCCGCCCGCAGCAGCGACGACTTGCCCTCACCGGACGCGCCGAACACGGCGAGGAACCGCTGCCGCTCCAGCCGGTCGAGCAACGTGCGGGTCAGCGCCTCACGGCCGAAGAACCGGTCGGCGTCCTCGGTGGTGAACGAGTTCAGGCCCACGTACGGCGACGGCCCGTCGACGGCCCTGCTCTGCGCCATCGCGACGGCCAGGTCGTGCCAGCGCCGCTCCCACGCGGGTTCGTCGCCGTCGCACGCCCGGACGTAGGCGAGCGTGACGTCGAGGCCGGGCAGCTTCCGCCCGCCCGCCGCGTCGGACAGCGTGCTCGCCGAGAAGTGCGCCTTGCGGGCCAGGTCCCGATAGCTCGGTTTGCCCGCATTCGTGCGCAGTTGTCTCAAATCTGCGGCGAACAGCAGCAACGGACTGTCGCCCTCGTCCAGTGGACGTTCTCCCCTAGGCATCGAACTCATGCTGGCAGAGTGCGTGCTGGCCAGGGGGTTGTTGTCCGGGATCCGTTGTACGGCGTTCGCGGGGGCGATCACGAACAACGGGCGTCGGTGAGGTTAGCGGTCCTCGCGCGGAGGGCGGGGCCTGCGCTGACCGGCCGGGCGCTCGCCACGGGCGGCACCGTCCGGACGCGGACGACGCGCGGGTGCGCCCTCGGGGCGCGGACGCCGGGCCGGGGTGCCTTCACGGCCTTCACGGCCTTCCGGACGGGGGCGGCGCGGACGGTCCTCGTCCTGCTCCTCACGCGGCCGCCGGGCCGGCTTGCTGCGCTCCCGGAGCTCCGCCTTGGCCTCGCGGAGCTCGTCCTTGGACGGCCGGTTCGGGTCCTTTTGGATGACGATCCGCAGGATGCCCACCGCGACGGTGGCCGCGGTGGTGACGGCCATGACCGGGAAGCTGTCGACCAGCGGCTGACCCAGGCCGAGCGCCATGGCGGCCAGGCCGCCCTTCTTCACGCCGCCGGTGAGCAGCACCAGCGTGGGCACCGTGGCGGCCAGGATGAGTGGCGGCTGCACCATAGGCGCGAACAGGCTGCGGCGCTGGACCAGCAGGATTCCGGCGAGCGCGCCGACGAAGAACACGGCGATGAACGTCCAGCCGACGGTCTTGCTGGAGTTGATGTCGATGAACGCGCCGATGAACGCCGGGACCAGGGCGGACAGGATGGCCGCCCACCACGGGATGCCCTTGAACTCGCCGAAGATGGCCCGGTAGTTCCACGGGACTGTGTCGTAGTCTTCGACGTCGTCCTCGAAGGCTGCTGAACGCTCGCGCAACGCACTCACGCCGCACACGGTAGCCGTTCGGCCAAACGGTGTTCGTGAGTCGGCGAGTTTCTCACCCAGAAGCAACCTTTGCGCACGCTGCGTGCGTTTTAAGCGGACTGTTCGTCCGCCCTTCGGACCAGGGGGAGGGGCGTTGGGGTGGCTGAGGCGTCGGTCAGCGGCTCGACGCTCGCCCGGAAGCCTTCCAGGGCGTCCAGTTCGCGGCGGCGCGCGCTCAGGAATCGCTGGAGGTGGGTGGTGGACAGGTTGACCGCCTCGATCGCGGTGTCGGCGGCCCGGTTGGCCCGGCCCGCCTGCAGCCTGACCTGCTCCACGTCGTCGGCCAGCGCCCGTTCGGTGACCGCGAACATGGCGCTGGAGGCGATCACGGCGAACCCGGTCGGGCCGCACAGGAAGACGCGGCGGTCCAGCAGCCAGCGCAGCAGTTCGGGGTCGGTGTCCAGGGCGGCGACCACGGCGCCGTCGTTGGGGACGAACATGATCGTGCCGTAGATGGCGTCCGCCCAGCGCTGGTAGCCCTTGCCGGCCAGTTCGGCGGCGCGCGAGCGGATGTTGCGGACGTGCACCCGCAGCGCGTCCTGACGTTCCTGCGGATCGTCCGTTTCGACCGCTTCGGCCCAGCAGGCCATGGACATCTTCGAGTCCACGGGGACCGCACGGCCGCCGCCGACGTTCAGCACCATGTCCGGACGCACGGCTCCACCACCGGCAACGTCCGTTTGCAGCGTGTAGTGGAGGTTTTCCCTCAGGCCGAGTGCGCGCGCCGTTTCTACGAGCACCTGTTCACCGAGTTCACCGCGGCCACTCACGCTGGAGAACGCCACTTCGTAGCGTTGCAGGGCTTGTTGCTGGGCGTCGTAGCGCGCGCGTTCCGTGCCGATGGCGGCGAGCGCTTCGTCGGTGCGGCGGACGCTGTCCTGGTAGAGGCGCCAGACGAACAGCAGCGCCCCGGCACTCACGAGAGCCAGGACGAGCGAGGCGGTGATGATCACTGCGGTCACGGCACCGATGATGCTCCCCCAAAGATGTTGAACTCGATCGGGTGACACGCCGGGAACCCTCCCGGAGATTTGTCAGACCCCGTCTCTACGGTTGGTGCCATGCGGATCCTGCACACCTCCGACTGGCACGTGGGGCGCACCTTCCACGGCCGCGACCTGCTCGTGGAGCAGGAGTCGGTGCTGAGCGGCCTCGCTGACCTGGTGTCTTCCGAGAAGGTCGACGTCGTGGTCATCTCCGGCGACCTCTACGACCGCGCGGTGCCGTCCGCCGACGCGGTGTCGTTGTGCGCGCGGGTGCTGATGCGGATCCGCGCCGCCGGGGCGCGGATCGTGATCACCCCGGGCAACCACGACTCGGCGGCGCGCATCGGGGTGTTCGGCGAGTTCGCCGAGGCGGGCGGACTGCACCTGCGCACGCAGATCTCGTTGCTGGACAAGCCGGTCGAGCTGGAGGACGAGCACGGGCCGGTCGCGGTGTACGGGATCCCGTTCCTGGAGCCGGAGCCCGCGCGGCACGTGCTGGGCGTGGCGGACAAGGGGCACGCGCCGGTTCTCGGTGAGGCGATGCGGCGGATCCGGGCCGATCTGGCGGGGCGTTCGGCGCGGTCGGTGGTGCTCGCGCACGCGTTCGTGACCGGTGGGGCGCCGTCGGAGTCCGAGCGGACCATCGCGGTGGGTGGCGTGCAGGACGTGTCGATGCAGGTGTTCTCGGGCGTCGACTACGTGGCTCTCGGGCATCTGCACGGTCCCCAGACGCTGGCGGAGAACCTGCGGTACTCGGGTTCGCCGCTGGCGTACTCGTTCTCCGAGGCGCGGCACCGCAAGTCGGTGTGGCTGGTCGAACTGGACGCGGGCGGGCTCGTCGGGGTGGAGCGGCGGGATCTGCCGGTGCCGCGTCCGCTGGCCTCGCTGACCGGTACGTTGGCCGAGGTGCTGGAGGATCCGGCGCACAAGCCGTTCGAAGACCACTTCCTGTCGGTGGTTCTGACGGACCAGGTGCGGCCGATGGACGCGTTGCGGCAGTTGCAGAAGCGCTTCGAGCACGCGGTGCACGTGGAGTGGCGGCCGGAGCAGGGGCTGCAGCACACCATGACGTACGCGGACCGGGTGCGCGGCCGTTCCGACGAGGAAGTGGCCTGCTGTTTCGTGTCGGACGCGCGGGGTTCGGAGCCTTCTGAAGCCGAGAAGGCGTTGTTGCGCGAGGCGTTCTCGTCGGTGGCGAGGGAGCAGGAGCAATGAGACTGCACCGCCTGGAGCTGACCGCGTTCGGCCCGTACCCGCGGCCGGAGACGGTCGACTTCGACGAGCTGGGCGCGGACGGGTTGTTCCTGCTGCACGGCGATACCGGCGCGGGCAAGACGACGTTGCTCGACGCGGTGGCGTTCGCGCTGTTCGGCCGGGTGCCGGGCGCGCGTGGCGACGTGAAGAAGCTGCGGTGCGAGTACGCCGATCCCGAGGTGCCGACGTCGGTGGAGCTGGAGCTCACCGTGCAGTCGCGGCGGTTCCGGATCGTGCGCTCGCCCGAGTTCGACCGCCCGAAGAAGCGCGGCGGCGGCTTCACCACTCAGCCCGCGAAGGCCTCGCTGACCTGGCTCGAAGGCTGGGACGGCGAGGGCATCACCCGCATCGACGACGTGGCGCGCGCCGTCGAGGACATGCTCGGCATGTCGTACGAGCAGTTCTTCCAGGTCGTGTTGCTGCCGCAGGGCGAGTTCGCGCGGTTCCTGAGGTCGGACACGGCCGAACGCGAGGTGTTGCTGGAGAAGCTCTTCGGCACCGAGCGGTTCCTCGACGTCGAGAAGTGGTTCCGCGACAAGCGGGTCGTGGCCGGTCGCGTGCTGGAGGAACGCCGTCAGGGCGCTTCCGAGCTGATGCACCGGGTGGCCGAGGCCGCTTCGGAGGAGCCGTCGTTCGAGCCGGGCTGGCTGGAATCGGTGCTGGAGCGGCTTTCTCTCGCGGTGGCCGAGGCCGAGGAGCTGTCCGTCGAAACGGCCGGCGTGGCCGACGGCGCGGACGCCCTGCTGGCCCAGGCTCGCGTGCACGCCGACCAGATCCGCCGCGTCCGCGAGGCCCGCGACCTGCTGGCTCGCGTGGAAGCCGCCGACTCGGCGTCGTGGTTCGCTGAACGCGACGCGGCCCGCCGTGCGATCCCGGTCGTGCCGGCGTTCGGCGAGATCGCGAAGCTCCAGCAGTCCTACGAGTTCGCGGTGCGCGACGAGACCCGCGCTGCGGAATCGTTGGCGCGCTTGGGTTACACCGGTTCGTCGTTGCGGGAAGATGCCGAGCGCCACCGCGAGGAAGCCGGTGGTCTGGGAGAACTGGCCGCGGAGGCCGAACGGCAGCAGGCCGACGTGCGCAAGCTGTCGGTGCTGAAGAACTCGTCGTACCAGGTGGAACGCCGTCTGCTGGCCCTGAACGCCGAACTCGAGGTGCTGCCCGAGCGCCTGGCGCAGTGCCGCCTGCAGCTGGACGCGGCCGCGGAGGCCTCGGCCCGGCTGGAGGGCCTGAAAGCCCGCGCGGACGCCGCGTCAGCGCTGCCGGACGCAGGAGTTGCGTTGGAACGCACCAAGAACGAGCTGCACCAGGCCATCGACGTCCACCAGAAGGCCAAGGACGTCCTCCAGCAGGTCCGCCACCAGCGCCTCGAGAACATGGCCATCGAACTGGCCGCGGCCCTGAAACGCGGCAAGCCCTGCGCGGTCTGCGGTTCGCCGTCGCATCCCGCGCCCGCGCAACCGATGCTGGGCGGCGTGGACGCGACCGACGAAGAGGAAGCGGCCCACGACGAACAGCTGGCCCTGGACCGCCGCAACGAGGCCGAACACGCCGTCCACGCCGCCGAACTGCGCATCCAGGCCTGCTGGGAGGCCCTGGGCTCGGACGAGCCGGCGTTCGTGCTGGCGGAGTACAACGCGGCGCTGGAGCTGGCCCGCACCAGGTCGCAGCGCCAGAACGAGTTCGTCGGCCTGGAGGCCAAGACCCGCGAGCTGGGCGCCGAGAAGGCCCAGGTCGAACAGGACCTGGTCGGCCTCCGCACCGAACACGCGTCGCTGGTCGCGGTCGTGTCGGAACGCGGTGATCGCCTGGACAAGGCCCGCGGCGAGCACGAGGACGTTCTCACCCGTCGCGACCACCTGCTGCGGCTCTCGAAGGCGTTGGTGGAGCTGGCCGATCGTCGTGCGGCCCGCGACGCCGCTCTCCAGCGCGTCGAGGAACAGCAGGCGTCGGTCGCGGCGTTGGCTGCCGAAGCCGGCTTCCCCGACGTGGACGCTGCCTTGTCCGCCGCCCGTCCCGCCATCAAGCTCCAGGCTCTCGACGAGAAGATCGCGGCCTGGGAACGTGCCCGCGCCTCGGCTCTCGCGACCCTGGAGGAACTGGCCGAGGTCGACCCGGCCACCGAGGTGGACCTGAACGAGGTGACCGCTCAGGCCTCGTCCGCCCGCGCCGCGGCTTCCTCCGCCGCGACCCGTCTGGCCCGGGCAAGGGCCGCGTTCGAGCGGGTGGGTGAGCTGGCTGCCCGGTTGCGTGCCGAGTGGAAGTCGTTGGAGCCGTTGGAGGCTTCGTACGCGGAGCTCGACGCGCTGACCGACGTCATCAACGGGCGTGGGCAGAACTCGAAGAAGATGACGCTGCGGTCGTACGTGCTGGCGGCTCGCCTGGAGGAAGTCGCCGTCGCCGCCTCCGCACGGCTGCACCGCATGAGCCAGGGGCGGTACAGCTTCGTGCACTCCGACTTGGCCGGGGCACGCGGTACCCGTGGCGGCTTGAACCTCGACGTGCTGGACGACTACTCGGGGCGGTCACGACCTGCCAAGACGTTGTCGGGCGGGGAGTCCTTCCTGGCGTCGTTGTCGCTGGCTCTCGGGCTGGCCGACGTCGTGGCCAACGAGACCGGTGGGGCGTTGCTGGACACGTTGTTCGTGGACGAGGGCTTCGGCACGCTGGACTCGGACACGCTCGACATCGTCATGAACACGTTGGACGAGCTGCGTGCCGGCGGGCGCGTGGTCGGATTGGTGTCGCACGTGGAGGAGCTGCGGCAGCGGATTCCCACTCGGTTGCGGGTGCGCAAGGCGCGTTCTGGATCCACATTGGAAGTCTCGCTGGGCTAGCCTCGGCTCGTGCTGTCCCACGTGGAAGTCACCGCGCGAGTCACCGTCACCCCGGCTGCCCATTTCGTGTGGTCGAACCGGTTGGACTACCGCCACGACTGCTTTGTGTGCCAACGCGTTGCCCGTCTTGTACAGCTGCAGCACGGAATGCCGTACGGCCTCTGCACGCCTGACGAGCATCAGGCCCCGATCCGCGTCAGCGCGTTCGACACCACGGATCACGGCGGCGAGCGCGGACTGCGGTGCCGCATCACTTCCTGGTGGGCGCCGTTCAACGACCTGGTGGAGCCCGACGTCCAGGCGTCGGAGCTGGCCGCAGAGCCGTGGGTTCAGCTGAACTACCGCGTCGGCTGCCACGTGTGCCGGGACAACGGAGTCAGCGACTGGCTGGGCATCGAGGGGTTTCTCCGCTCCGGCTCGGCCCCGGCCACCAGCTCGTGCCCGCGATGCCGGACCGAGCTGGTCGCCACGGGCGGTGCCCCGGAGATCAACCTGGCTTGAGGCGCTGTTGGACACAGGTGCCCTGACAACGTCAACGCCAAATTTGGCGGTATTTGACACACGCCCAATTCAAGAGAATCGGGAGTAGCGTCGTGTTCAGAGGGATGGAACGTTGAGATAGGGGCCAAGCGATGAATGAAGTGGCTTTGCAGCGCGTGATTGACGAGTCGGAATTGCGGAATCTCATTCAGGAGCTGCTGCGAGCTCTCGACGACAGGGATTTCGACGCTTTGGGACCGCTGTACACCGAGGACGGTGTCCGTGAGGTCGGCGGACGGGTCTACCGCGGCCGGGAGGAGATCGTCGCCGGTCCCAAGAAGTTCCTGGCGGCCGCCTACGAGGCGACGTTCCACCACCTGGGGCAGGTCTACGTCGACGTCGACGGGGACGAGGCGTCGATCGTGGCCTACATCCTCGCGTTCCACCTGCCGAAAGCGGCGGAGCCGGCCCGGCACGAGGACGGTGGCGGCAAGTACCACGCCACCGCCCGACGAACCGAAAACGGCTGGCGACTCACGCACGTCCGTCTCGAAATGGTTCTTTTCCAGGGCGAGCCGATGACCTTGAAGGTCTGATTCACGCCTCTTCGTGGGCCAGCAGCCAGCGCTTCACGTCGAGCCCCCACCGGAAGCCGCCGAGATTGCCGCCGATTCGGATCACGCGGTGGCACGGCACGAACAACGCCACCGAGTTGCGGGCGCAGGCCGAGGCCGCGGCGCGGATCGCCGCCGGGCGGCCGGAGAGTTCGGCGTACTCGCTGTAGGTGACGGGGTCGCCGGCCTTGACGGTGCGCAGGACGTCCCACGCGTGCTGCAGGAACGGGCCGGACTTCTGGCGCACCTCGATCGTGTCGATCGAGGTCAGGTCGCCCTCGTGGTAGGCGACGACGGCCTTGGTGACGTCGCCCAGGTCGGCGCGCGAGCTGATCTCGGACGGCATCAGGGACGCGTGGATCTGCGGCGTCAGCAGGGCGATGTCGTCGGTCCAGCCGCTCGCCAGCACCGCTCCGTCCGGCGCGACGATCGCGGTGAACGGCCCCGCCAGGGTGTCCACAGTGGACGTGTGTGCGACGCTCATGATGTAGCTGCCTTCCTCGTCAGGTGTGCTCCGGCGTAGGAGCGCCACGGCCGCCACTCGGGGCCGTGGGAAGCCAGGTGTTGCAAGCCCGGCGGGAGCACCAGCACGTCCGGTGTGCCCAGGACTCGCATGGCGACCTCGTCGGCGACGGAAGCGCCGACCAGGGCTGTCAGTTCTGCGGTCAGGTCTTCTGGCGAGCGGCCCACGTCCACGGCGAGTCTGCCGTTCGCCAGTGCCTCGGTGACGGGGTGGTCCCCCGCCGAGTAGAGGTGGGTCAGCGCGCCGTCCGGGATCTGCAGCGGCACGCCGGCGAACGGGGCCACCAGGCGCAGCAGGGTTTCCGCTCCGTCGACACTGCCCGGCACGCGGATGCCGGGGACCGCGCGGACCAGCGGGCCGATGATCGGGTCCGCGCCCAGGAACGAGTCCACGGCCATCGGGTCGGCGTCGAGGTCCAGCAGGCGGCGCACGCGGGAGACCGCGGCGCCCAGATCGCGGACGTCGGTCAGCCTCAACGAGCACAGGACGTGGTCTGTCGGGAACGTAAGCCGGACCGTTGCCTCGCCGTGTGGCAGCGACAACGTCCGTGCGTAGGAATCGGCGGTGACCTCCTCCACGCCCGGCAGTGCGTTCGCGCGGAAGTGCATCAACAGGCCGTCAGCGTCGAACGGCGGTCGGTACGGGAGTCGCAGCACGATCCGGCCCGGGGTGCCGACCGGTGCCTTGCCGCGGCCCCGCATGTCCGACGGTGTCGAGGCGAACACCATGCGGATGGTGTCGTTGAACTGCCGCACGGACGCGAAACCCGCGGCGAACGCGATGTCCGCGAACGGCAGTTCGGTCGTCTCGATGAGCAACCGCGCGGCGTGAGCGCGGTGCGCGCGGGCCAAGGCCAGCGGTCCGGCGCCCAGCTCGGACGTCAGCACCCTGGTCAGGTGGCGTTCCGAGTAGCCCAGGCGCGAGGCCAGGCCGGTCACGCCGTCGCGTTCGACGACGCCATCGCTGATCAGGCGCATCGCGCGGCCGGCCAGGTCGGCGCGGAGGTTCCACTCGGGCGAGCCCGGCACGGCGTCCGGAAGGCACCGGCGGCAGGCGCGGAAGCCGGCCGACTGCGCGGCGGCGGCTGTCAGGAAGAACTGGCTGTTGCGGCGCTTCGGGGTCACCGCGGGGCACGACGGCCGGCAGTAGATGCCGGTCGTGCGGACCGCGTGGATGAAGCACCCGTCGAACCGGGCGTCACGTGCGGCGCAGACCCGGTAGGCGTGTTCTTCGTCAATGACCATGCCGTCGATCCTGCCAGCGGCAACGGCCGATGGCTCGCGGGAATCGGACACGACCGTCGCCTGCCGTAGACTCGCTCCCCGTGAGTTTGACCCTCGGTATCGTCGGCCTGCCCAACGTTGGCAAGTCCACCCTCTTCAACGCGCTCACGCGCAACGACGTGCTCGCCGCGAACTACCCGTTCGCGACCATCGAGCCGAACGTGGGCGTGGTGCCGTTGCCGGACGCGCGCCTCACCAAGCTCGCCGAGATCTTCGGCTCCGAGCGCGAGGTGCCCGCCGTGGTGTCGTTCGTCGACATCGCGGGCATCGTCAAGGGCGCGTCGGAGGGTGAGGGCCTCGGCAACAAGTTCCTCGCGAACATCCGCGAGGCGAACGCGATCTGCCAGGTCATCCGCGTCTTCGACGACCCGGACGTCGTGCACGTCGACGGCCGCGTGGACCCGTCGAGCGACATCGAGACGATCAACACCGAGCTGATCCTCGCCGACCTCCAGACCCTCGAGAAGGCCATCCCGAGGATCGAGAAGGAGGCGCGGATGCAGAAGGACCGCCGCGCCGCGCTCGAGAACGCGAAGAAGGCCAAGGACATCCTGGACTCCGGCCGCACGCTGTTCTCGGCACAGTCCGAAGTGGACGGCGAGCTGCTGCGCGAGCTGTCCCTGCTCACCACCAAGCCGTTCCTCTACGTCTTCAACGCCGACGAGGGCGTGCTGACCGATGAGGCCCGCATGAAGGAACTGCGCGAGCTGGTCGCCCCGGCCGACGCGGTGTTCCTCGACGCCAAGGTCGAGTCCGAGCTGCTGGAGCTCGACGAGGAGTCGGCCCGCGAGCTGCTGGAGTCGATCGGCCAGCACGAGCCGGGCCTGTACTCGCTCGCCCGCGCCGGCTTCCACACCCTCGGCCTGCAGACCTACCTGACGGCAGGCCCGAAGGAAGCGCGCGCCTGGACCATCCCGCAGGGCGCCACCGCTCCGCAGGCCGCCGGTGTCATCCACACCGACTTCGAGAAGGGCTTCATCAAGGCCGAGGTCGTGTCGTTCGACGACCTGGTCGCGGCGGGCTCGAAGGCGGACGCGAAGGCGGCGGGCAAGGTGCGCATGGAGGGCAAGGACTACGTGATGGTCGACGGCGACGTGGTGGAGTTCCGCTTCAACGTCTGACCAAGCGTTCGAAGGGCCCCTCCGCTGGAGGGGCCCTTCGCGCGTTCGAGGGCGCTTCAGCGGCCGTCGAGCTCATCCAGCTCAAGGCTGATTTCGAACGGCACCGAGACCTTCAGCGCATGCCGAAAAATGCCAGCCGGTGCGTATGCCCTGGTGGGTTCGTCCAGCTCGTACACATGCACTACCGGGAGACTGCCTTCCTCCTCGATACACCAGTAGTGCTTGATACCCGCTTCGGCGTACTTGCGGAGTTTGACGGTCCGATCTCGATGCGCGGACTCCGGCGAGACGACCTCTACCACCAGTTGGACATCGACGGGCTTGAACCACGTCCGGGCCGGGGCATAGGGAGCTGTTGTAGCCAGAACATCAGGCTCAGGACGGTTGCGTTCGTCGAGCCGGGTGGTGACCTCGCGGTCCACCTCGACACCTGCGGGCGCCTGATCGGAAAGGGCCGTGGTCAGGGCCGTGACGACGCGGGCGTGCCACACCCGCTGCGGTCACATCTTGAAAACAAGAGCTCCGTCGATCAGCTCGGTGTGGCGGGGCGCCTCTGGGAGGCGGTCCAGGTCCTCCGCGAACCACCCTTCCGCGCGGGGAGGGCGCATCCAGTCAGGCAGAGCGGTCATGGCACCAAGATAGCGGCTGAGCAGCGGGTCAGGCCAAGTCAGCCGTGCAGAGCGCGGTCGCGTTCGCCGCCGCCGGATCCATGAAGTCCGGCAGCGGCCGCCCGTAGGCCTCCGCGAGCGCCGGCACCCGATCCGTCGACACGGTCCAGCCGTGCGCGGCCAACCACCGAGCCGGGTCGTCGACGGTCGCCACGAACTCCGCGCCCATGCTGCGGATCCGGTCCAGTGTGTCCACTACTACCTCGCGGTCGTCGGCCGAGCTGTCCATGTGGTCGAACGCGAACCGGCTGCCGGGTGCCGACAGCGCCGAGATCGCGTCCAGCAGGCGCTTGCGGTCCGGCTCGGTCAGGTACTGGAGCAGGCCTTCGGCGATCCACGCGGTGGGCGAAGCGGCCGAGAAGCCGGCGGCGGTCAGCACGGTGGGCCAGTCGTCGCGCAGGTCTACGGGTACGACGACGCGTGAGCACGCGGCGGTGAGGCCTGTGTCGGCTACCAGTTGCGACTTGAAGTCGAGGAGTTCGGGCAGGTCGAGCTCGAACAGGCGGACGTCGGATGGCCAGGGCAGGCGGAACGCGCGGGCGTCCAGGCCGGCGGCGAGGATGACCACCTGCGTGGCGTTCGAGGACAGCAGGAAGTTGTCGTAGAAGCGGGTGCGGACGGCCATGAACTCGGCCGCGCCCGGTGGGGCCGGGGGGATCGGCTCGATGGCGGTTGCCACCACGGCGGTGGCGAGAGGGTCGTGGTGCAACCGGTCCGGGCGGGCGGCCTCGGTTGCTCGCATCGAGGCGACCCACAGCGCTGTCTTGCTCACTGCCTGCATGAGATGAAGGCTGGCATCGCATCGGGGCCGCGTCGACCGCCTGTCTCATCTCGCCCACCTAGACTTCCAGGGCGTGAGAGCTGAGTACCGGGTGCTGGGACCGCTGGAGGTGCTGCTCGACGGGGAGCCCGTGGCTGTTCCCGCCGGGCGCGGACGTGTGCTGCTCGCGACGTTGTTGTTGCGCGCCAACCGGTTTGTGTCGGTCGATGAGCTGGTCGAGCGGGTGTGGGAGGGGCAGCCGCCGGACCTCGACCGGGCGCACAAGACGCTGCAGACGGTCGTCATGCGGCTGCGGCAGGCGCTCGGCGAGGCCAACTGCGTGCGCACCGAGCTCGGTGGGTACCTGGCCGAGGTCGCGCCGGAGCAGCTCGACCTCGCGCGGTTCCGGCGGCTGGTCGAGGAGCAGGAGTTCGAGGGTGCGCTCGCGTTGTGGCGCGGGCCGGTGCTCGGGAACGTCGCCTCGGAGTCGTTGCACCGCGACGAGGTGCCGCTGTTGATGGAGGAACAGCTCGCCGCGTTGGAGAAGCGGATCGAGGCGGACCTCACGACTGGGCGGTCGGCGGAGCTGGTCCCGGAGCTGCAGGACCTCACCCGCAGGCATCCGCTGCGTGACAGGTTCTGGGCCCACCTGATGCTGGCGCTGTACCGGTCCGGGCAGCAGGCCGGCGCGCTCGCCGCGTATCGGCAGGTCAGCGAGATGCTGGCGGAGGAGCTGGGGATCGATCCGGCGCCCGCGTTGCGCGAGCTGCACGAACAGATCCTGCGCGGCGAGGTCACGTCGCCCAAGGAGAAGACCCCCATGCCCCGGCAGTTGCCGCCGGAGCTGACCACGTTCGTCGGGCGCGAGGGCGACGTCGAACGGCTCGGCGCGAGTGCGGCGCGGGTGCTGGTCATCACGGGCACCGGTGGGGTCGGCAAGACCTCGCTCGCCGTGCACTGGGCGCACCGTATCGCCAGCCGCTTCGGGGACGGGCAGATCTTCGTCAACCTGCGCGGGCAGGACCCGGTGCGGGCGATGTCGCCGCAGGAAGCCCTGACGCTCGTGCTCAAGGGACTGGGCGTCGACTCCGTGCCGGTCGGCCTGGACGAACAGGTGGCGCTCTACCGCACGTTGGTCGCGGACCGGAAGCTGTTGCTGGTGCTCGACAACGCCGCGAACGCCGAGCAGGTGCGGCCGTTGCTGCCCGCGGCCGCCGGAGTGCTGGCGATTGTCACCAGCCGCAGCGACCTGCGCGGGCTGGCCCTGCACGACGCGGAGCTCCTGCGGTTGCCGACGTTGAGCGACGACGGCGGCACGCGGCTGCTGGAACGGGTGCTCGGCGAGGGACGCGTGCGGGCGGAGGCGGACGCCGCTGCGGCGCTGGTGCGGTTGTGCGGTGGGTTGCCGCTGGCCTTGCGCATCGCGGCCGCCGACCTGGGCGCGCAGGAGTTGATGACCATCGCGGACAAGGTCGCGCAGCTGGACGACGACCGGCTCGGCGAGCTGGCGGTGCCCGGTGACCCCGCGGTCGCGGTCAGCGTCGTCTTCGACGAGAGCTACTCCTCGCTGCCCGAGGACGCGCGGCTGGTGCTGCGGCGACTGGGGGTGCTGCCCGGCGCGGACTTCACCGCCAACGATGCCGCGGTGATCGCGGGTCTGCCCAACGCCCGACGTCACCTCAACCAGCTCGTCGGCGTTCATCTCGTCGAACAGCGCGGCACCCGCTTCGCCCTGCACGACCTGTTGCGGGTGTACGCACGGGAGCGGTGCACGAGAGAGGAGACCGACGAGGCCATGGGGCGGTTGTACGACTTCTACCGCCGCATGACTGACGACGCCGCTGAGCTGCTGTTCCCGGACCAACGACGGTTCCCGCTCTCCACCACCACGACCCAACTACCCGGCGTGGTGCTGCAGACGCCGGAAGAAGCGTTCGCGTGGATGACCGCCGAGTACGAGAACCTGCTCTCGGCGGTGGTGGTCGCGACCGAGCGCGGCGAGTACTGGCCCGCCAACGAGATCGGTGCCGTGCTCACCGCGTACTGCTACGAGACCCGCGACGACTCGCGCTGGTCGGCGTTGTGCGAGATCCGGGACCGCGCGGCCCACGAGTCCGGTGAGGACGTGCTGATCGCCAACGCGGACCTCTCCTACGCGATCTACCGCTTCTCCCAGGGAGACTTCGCCCGGGCCAAGGAGCTCACCACCGTGGCGCTCGGCTTGGCCGTGGGCATGGGCGATCTGCGGGTCCAGGCGTCCGCGCACAGGGTCCTGGGAGGGGTGTACCGCTCGGCGGGCGACGTGAAGACCGCGCTGCACCACCAGCACCAGGCGCTCGCGATCGACGAGCAGCGAGGTGAGACCGAAGGCCAGGCCCTGGTACTGCTCGCCATCGCCGCGATGTCGTTCAACATGCCCGACCTCCTCGGCGCGGAGCAGTCGCTGCTCAGGGTGCTGGAGCTCAGCAACTCGCCCGGCGTCCGCGGACACGCCCATGCCTCGCTGAACGGCGTCTACACCGAACTGGGCCGGTTTCCGGACGTGCTGGCGCACCAAGCCGCGTACGTCGCACTGCAGGCAGAGCTCGGGCACCCCAGGCAGCTCACGATCGGCACCATCGCCGCCGTGCGGGCCAAGCTGGGGCTCCGCCAGGTCGACGAGGCGTTCGACCTCATGATCGACGTTCTCGACGAGGTGCGGCTGCGGTCCGGTTTCGAGGAGGAGCTCGACGCCTGGCACGCGTTGGCCGACCTGTTCGACGACTGCGACGCACATGAGGACGCGTTGGCCGCCGTACGCCTGCAGTTCAAGATAGTCGACAGCGAGAAGATGACCGAATACCGAATCACTGCTCATTGGTCGGCCGCGCGGGCGTATCGCAAACTGGGCGACTACGAGAACGCGGCGCACCACCTGAGCGAAGTGCGGGCACGTCTCGACAGCGACCACCTCTTGTACGCGGGAAGTGAACTCAAGGAGCGCGCGTTGCTGCACCTCGCGCTCGGCGAGACGGAGGAGGCGCTGCGCTGCGCGGAGGAGGCCGTCGCCACGCACCGCCGGTATCACCAGCGGCACCTCGAAGGGCAGTCACTCCAGGCACTCGCGGAAGTACTCCGCGCGACCGGCGACGCCGACGGTGCGGCGGACGCGGAACTATTGGCCGCCAATGCTTATCGGGATTGCGGAGTATCCGTGTCCTGAGGTTTGTACCGACACCGGTGGGGTAGCCCAGAGAAGGATTCCCCACCTGGAGGTGTCATGATCGTCCTCGGTCTGATTCTGCTCGTCGTCGGATGGCTGGCCGGTATCAGCATTCTGACGACCATCGGAGTGGTGCTTCTGGTGATCGGCGCCATCCTCGCCGTCCTCGGCGCAGTGGGCAAGCCGGTCGGCGGTCGCGCGCACTACTTCTGATGCCGCCTGGCATCCCTTTCCTCCCCTCGGAAAGGTGAAAGGGGGAGCCTCCCATGTGGAGGCTCCCCCTTTCCTTGTCTCACAACGTTTTACACGTTGTTCTTGGCGCGCGCGGCAGCAGCGAACACTCCGAACGCGACCCCCAGCATGGCCAGAGCGGCGACAGCGGCAACAACAAGATCAACAGACATGATCAGAAAAACTCCCTCTTGCGATCTCTCCCGTCCTTATGACGCCGGGGTACCCGCGAAAGTTGCCTCGGGTAACGTTTTCGGGGTGAAACTCCGTGCTGTGGAAGCGCGTGTGCTCTCCGTAGCGCCGTGGCTGCTCGCCTTGTCGGTCGTCGGGCACCTGCTCATGGTCGCTTTCCAGGCGAAGATGACCATGATCGACCTGCTGGTGTACCGCAACGGATCGCCGCACCTGTTCTCCGGCGACCTGTACGAGTGGCGGCTCGACCAGTACGCGGACGTGTTCCCGCTGCCGTTCACGTACCCGCCGTTCGCGGCCGCGATCTTCACGCCGATGAGCTGGATCCCGTGGGAGGCGTCCCGCTGGGTCTGGCAGCTGATCTGCCTCGGCTGCCTGTACTTCATCGTGCGCACCAGCCTCAAGCTGCTGAAGCTGAACGACCCGCGCCGCGCGATGATGTGGACCGCGCTGGTGCTGTGGATCGAGCCGGTGCGCACCACGCTCAACTACGGCCAGATCAACCTGGTGCTGGCGGCGATCCTCATCGGCACGCTCGCGAGCGCGCGCAACTGGGTCGGCGGCGCCGGTGTGGGTTTCACCGCGGGCATCAAGCTGACTCCCGCCATCTCCGGTCTGTACTTCCTCATCCAGCGCCGGTGGATGGCCGCCGTGTGGTCGTTCGTCGCTTTTGTGGCGGTGTACGGCATCGGCTGGGCGATCTCACCGTCGCAGTCGGACAAGTTCTGGTTCCAGCTGCTCGGTGACGCGAGCCGGGTCGGGCCGGTCGGCAGCGCGATCAACCAGTCGATGCGCGGCGCGCTGAGCCGCACGTTCGGCTACGACGTGCAGACCGGGAAGATCTACCTCGCCGCCGTGCTCGTCGCGGCCGTGCTGACCTGGTTCGCGGTCAGCAAGACCAAGGACGCGCTGGCGTTGATCATCAGCGTGCAGATGCTCGGCCTGCTGGTCTCGCCGATCTCGTGGAGCCACCACTGGGTGTGGATGGTGCCCGCCCTGCTGTGGCTCATCTACGAGGGCGGACACCTCCTGTGCAAGATCACCGCCGGCCTGTGGGTGCTGCTGACCGGCGGCTACCTGATCTCGTTCCTGCTGCTCGCCCAGCCGAACATCTGGGACTTCCCGCGCCCCTGGTACTTCGTGGTGCTCGGCTGGGGCTACCCGGTGGCGGGCATGCTCACGCTGGTCGCGATCGGTCTAGCAACCCGGCGTGAGAGGGACCAGCTGCTGCCCCGCGATGAGGAAGCTGCCGACGGCGAACCCAGCCGAGTCGCCGGCTGAGGCGGGCTGCCAGGAGTTGCGGGCCGCCGTCCAGCCGAGCAGTCCGTCGGCGTCCAGCGCGGTCTGCAGCGCCTGCCAGCCCCGTTGCACGTGCGGCAGGTAGGTGTCCCGGTCGAGCACGCCCGCGTTGATGCCCGCCGCGAACGCGTACGTGATCATCGCGGTGGCCGCCGAGTCCTTGCCGGTGGCGCCCCAGAAGCCGTCGTGACGCTGCAGGTACCGCAGCGTCTGGGCGGACTTGCGCAGCGTCTTGGCGTAGTCGGCGCGGTACGGGTTGTCCTTCGGCAGCATCTGGATCGCCTTGGCCAGGCCCTGCACCGCCCAGCCGTTCGTCTGCACGTTCCGGCTCCACAGGCCCGTGACCTCGCTGAACGTCCGCTTCTTGAGGTCGCGGTACGACTTGAACGAGTAGTCGAGCAGGTCCTGGTCGAGGTCGCGCACGGCGACCTCGGTGAAGGACGGCAGCGACATCGTCAGGGCGTCCGGCGACTTCCAGTGGTCGAACCTCCCGGTCTTCGCCTGGGCCCGCAGGTTGTCCCGCAGCGGCTGGAGCACCTCGGGCTCCGGGTGGAAGAACGAGACGGCCAGGTAGGCCTCACCGCTCGCCTGCGGGTCCGGGGCGTACGGGTTCGCCGGGTCGACGGGCAGCAGGAAGTTGTTCGCCTTCACCCACGGCCACGTCTTGTGGTTGCTGATCCCGGTCGTCCGGACCTGCGCGATGTTGCCGGTGTGGAAGTTCGCGTTGGACCAGTTGTTCGCCTTGAGGTCGGTGCCCTTGGTGACCCAAGCCGCACTGGCCTTGATCATCACGTCCGTCACGGCGCACGGCACGGCCTGAGCCGCTGCCGGAGTGATCAGAAGACTGCCCGCCAGCGCCACGACGAACAAAGGTGTGCGCAACCGCATGAGGGTGTTCCCTCTCCTGTCCGCGGGCGGCGGCAGCGCACATCTTGACCGAATCAGGCCATGGCGTCCAGGACTCCGTCGATCTCCTCGGCGAGGGAGACGTCGAGTGCGGTGATTCCTCCCTTGTAATGGGTGCTCAGGCGAAATGTGAGGGTCTTGTAGCGGATGTCGATGTCAGGGTGGTGGTTGTCGTTCTCCGCGATCTCGGCGATCCGGTTCACGACCATGATCGCCTGCGGGAAGCTCGCCAGCTCCACGGTCCGCACCAGCGCCGCGTCCTGCGCGGTCCAGTCGGGCAGTTTGGGCAGCGCGTCGTTCAACTGATCGTCGCTCAACAGCTCGGCCATGTCCTGATCGTCCCACCACGTCACGTAAGCTGCGCGTTTGCCACGGGAGTCCGGTGAAGCGCCGGGCTGAGAGGAGGGCTCGCAAGCCCTCGACCGTCCACCTGATCCGGGTCATACCGGCGTAGGGAGAGATTGACGTGAGAAGGATTTTTGCTGTCGTCGCTGCTCTGGCGTTGACCGGTTGTTCGGCCGGTACCTCGACCGGACCGCAGACGCACGAGGTCACCTTGGTGACGCACGACTCGTTCGCGGTGAAGCCGGAGGTGCTGGAGGAGTTCCAGAAGTCCTCCGGGATCACCGTGAAGCAGATCGCGAGCGGTGACGCGGGCGAGCTCACCAACAAGCTGGTGCTCACCAAGGCGAACCCGATCGGCGACGTCGCGTTCGGCGTCGACTCGACGTTCGCCTCGCGGGCGTTGAGCGAGGGCGTGTTCGCCGAGTACGCCTCGCCGGAGGCCTCGAAGGGCGCTCAGCGGTACAAGGCCGACGACACGAACCGCCTGCAGGCCGTCGACGTCGGCGACGTGTGCCTGAACATCGACCCGGCCAAGCTCGGCGGGGTCGAGCCGACCTCGTACGAGGACCTGGTCGACCCGAAGTTCAAGGACATGCTGGTCGTGGAGAACCCGGCCACGTCCTCGCCGGGGCTCGCGTTCCTGCTCGGCACGATCGCGAAGTTCGGCGAGAACGGCTGGCAGGAGTACTGGACCAAGCTCAAGGCCAACGGCGTCAAGGTCGTGAGCGGCTGGGAAGAGGCCTACAACCAGGAGTTCTCCGCCACCAAGGGCACGCGGCCGATCGTCGTCTCGTACGCGTCGTCGCCGTCCGCCGAGGGCGGGAAGACCAAGGCCGTGCTCGGCACCTGCTACCGGCAGGTCGAGTACGCGGGCGTGCTGGCCGGGGCGAAGAACTCCGCCGACGCGCAGAAGGTGCTCGACTTCCTGCTGGGCGAGAAGTTCCAGGCCCAGGTGGCCGAGCAGATGTACGTCTACCCGTCGCGTGAGGGCGTCGCGCTGCCCGAGTCGTGGGCCAAGGACGCTCCGTTGCCGACGAACCCGCAGAGCCTGCCCGCGGACAAGGTGAAGGACAACCGCGAAGCGTGGGTCGAGCAGTGGCGCAAGCTCGTGCAGGGCTGAGCGACACCGGCTCCGGTCCTGGTGGCGGCGGGTCGGCGGCGCGAGCCCGCCCCGGCCTGATCTCGGCGCGTTCGGGCTGGTCGGCGGCGGCGTTGCTGCC
Source organism: Lentzea alba (assembly GCF_011067745.1). Taxonomy (GTDB): domain Bacteria; phylum Actinomycetota; class Actinomycetes; order Mycobacteriales; family Pseudonocardiaceae; genus Lentzea; species Lentzea alba. Next base: position 76,089 of record NZ_JAAMPJ010000002.1, on the reverse strand, counting down.
GCTGGCCTTCCTCGGGCTGTTCTTCGCCTGGCCCGTCCTCGCCATCATCACCCTGGGTCTGCGCGAGGGCGGCGTCACCACCGTCCTCTTCGCCGCGGACACCTGGGAGTTGGTCGGGTTCACCCTCGGGCAGGCTTTGGCGTCGACGGTCGTGGCAGTCGTCGCCGGCCTGCCGGTGGCTTTCGTGCTGGCGCGGTGCCGGATTCGCGGGCTCGGGCTGGTGCGGGCGGCCGTGATGGTGCCGTTCGTGCTGCCGACCGTGGTGGTGGGCTTGGCGTTCCGGACGTTCTGGCCGGACGGCGGCGTGCTGCCGATCGTCCTGGCGAACGCGTTCTTCAACGTGGCCGTGGTCGCGCGGACCGTGGGCGGGCTGTGGGCGCACACCGATCGGCGGGCCGAAGACGCGGCTCGGGCGTTGGGTGCCTCTCGGCCTCGGGCTTTCCTGTCGGTGGTGCTGCCGGCGTTGGCGCCGGCGATCGGGTCCGCCGCGGCGGTCGTGTTCCTCTTTTGCGCCACGAGTTTTGGTGTGGTGCTGGTGCTGGGCGGGTCGCGGTACCGGACCCTGGAGACCGAGATCTACCTGCGGACCGTCGAGCTGTTCGACCTGTCCGGGGCGGCGGCGCTGTCGTTGCTGCAGTTCGTCGCGGTGCTGGCGGTTCTCGTGCTGGGCGCGTTGGCCCGGCGACGGCGGGAGACCGCGCTGGCGTTGCGCGACAGGGAAGAGCTGGCGCGACGGCCTTCCGGTGGTGAGTGGTACGTCGTGCTGGCTGCTTTCGCTGTCGTCGTGGCGTTGCTGACGCCGGTCGTCGGGCTGGTGACGAGGTCACTGTCCACTCGGGACGGGTGGAGCTTCGCCGGGTACGTCGCGTTGACGACCCGGGGTGATCGCGGCACGTTGGCGGTGACCGGGATCGACGCGGCGCTGAACTCGGTGCGGACGGCGTTCGACGCGACCTTGGTGGCGTTGGTGGTCGGGGTGTTCTCGGCCGTGGTGCTGGTCGGGTTGCGACGCTCGGGGTCGCGGATCGCCGAGGTGCTCGACACCGCGCTGATGCTGCCGCTCGGGGTGTCCGCGGTGACCGTGGGCTTCGGCTACCTGGTCACGATGGACGCGCTGCCCGGCGATTTCCGGACTTCGCCGCTGCTGGTCCCGTTGGCGCAGGCGTTGGTGGTGACACCGCTGATCGTGCGGATGGTGCTGCCGGTGCTGCGGGCCGTGGACGAACGGCTGCGGCAGGCGGCGGCAACGCTGGGCGCCTCACCGTTGCGGGTGTGGCGCGAGGTGGATCTGCCGCTGGTCGGGCGGTCGCTGGTGGCGGCGGCCGGGTTCGGGTACGTGGTGGCGCTGGGGGAGTTCGGGGCGACGAGCTTCCTGGCGCGACCGGATGCGCCGACGCTGCCGGTGGTGATCGCCCGGCTGATGTCGCGGCCGGGGGAGTTGAACAGCCAGATGGCTTATGCGGCGTGCGCGCTGCTGATGGTCGTGACGGTCGGGTGCGTGCTGCTGATCGAGCGGTTGCGCGTGCCGAGCAGCGGGGAGTTCTGATGGCGCTGGAACTGGACTCGATCACCGTCCGTTATGGACAGACCGCCGCCGTGTCGGACGTGTCGCTGACCGTGGCGGACGGCGAGGTCGTCGCGTTGCTCGGGCCGTCCGGGTGCGGGAAGTCGACGCTGCTGCGCACGATCGCGGGACTGGAGAAGCCTTCTGCGGGTTCGGTGCGGTGGGACGGCGCGGATCTGGCCGGCGTGCCGGTGCACCGGCGGGAGTTCGGGCTGGTCTTCCAGGACGGGCAGCTGTTCCCGCACCGGTCGGTGGCCGGGAACGTGGCTTTCGGCCTGCGGATGAAGAAGGTCGAACGCGAGTCGCGGGACAAGCGGGTGTTGTCCCTGCTGGAACTCGTCGGCCTGGAGGGGTACGCGGATCGGCGGGTGACGCAGCTGTCCGGCGGCGAGCAGCAGCGCGTCGCGTTGGCGCGGGCGTTGGCTCCTTCGCCGCGGTTGTTGCTGCTGGACGAACCGTTGTCGGCGCTCGACCGGGCGTTGCGCGAGCAGCTCGCGGTCGATCTGGCCCGGTTGCTGCGGGAGGCTCAGACCACCGCGCTGGTCGTGACGCACGACCACGACGAGGCGTTCACGCTGGCCGACCGGGTGGCGATCATGTCGCGCGGCCGGATCGTCCAGGTGGGGCCGCCGGCCGAGGTGTGGTCGTCGCCGGTCGACGTGGAGACCGCGAAGTTCCTGGGGTGCAACAAGTTCGTGCCCGGCTCGTTCGTGGGCCTCGACGTGGGACGGGTTGGGTTGCGGGCCACGGCGTTGCGGGTCGATCCGGCGGGTGCGCTGGAAGGTGTTGTGCTGGAACGGGTGCACCGGCGTGATCACGTGCGGTTGCTCGTGGAGATCGACGGCGAGGAGTACGAGGCGGTCGGGCCGATGAGCGAGATCGGCGACCGCGTGCGGCTCGAAATCGACTTGGACGGTGTCGCTCGAATCGGTTAGCTGGGGGCCTATGGGGCTTCTAGAAGGACGAGTCGCGCTCGTCACCGGAGTGAGCAGGCGGCAGGGCATCGGCTACGCGATCGCTTCCCGGCTGGCGGGGCTCGGCGCCGACCTGTTCGTGCAGCACCACGTGGCACACGACGCCGCGCAGCCGTGGGGCGCCGACCCGATCGACGAGGTGATCGCCGGCATCGACGGCCGCGTCGAACACCTCGGCGTCGACCTGGCCGAGCCGGATGCACCGGATCAGCTGGTCGCGGCGGCGGTCGAGGCGTACGGGCGGGTCGACGTCCTGGTGTGCAACCACGCGCTCAGCGGGTCGGACGGTCCGTTGGGGGAGTTGGACGCGGCCATGCTGGACAGGCATTACGCGGTGAACACGCGGTCGTCGATCCTGCTGACGCAAGCGTTTGCCCGGCAGCACGACGGCGCGAAGGGCGGGCGGGTCGTGTTCATGACGTCCGGACAGAACCTCGGGCCGATGCCGAACGAGGTCGCGTACGCGGCGTCGAAGGGCGCGCTGGTGGGGATCATGTCCACGTTGTCGCACCACCTGATCAGGCAGGGGATCGCGATCAACGCCGTGAACCCCGGCCCGACCGACACCGGCTACGCGAACGCGGAGACGAGGGAGTGGGTGCGGGAGCGGATGCCGCTCGGCCGCTGGGGCCAGCCGGACGACGCCGCCCGGCTGGTCTCCTGGCTCTGCACCGACGACGCTGAGTGGATCACCGGTCAGGTGATCAACAGCGAAGGCGGGTTCCGCTGATGAGCTTGTTGATGAGGGGAGCTTTCATCAACCTGAGGTTGATGAAAGCTCCCCTCATCAACAACTAGCTGTCCTTCGTGATCAGGCGTGTTGCGGCCAGGCCCGTGCCGATCAGCAGGTAGCAGCCGGCGAGCAGCGTGCTGTCCCAGATCTGGCCGAACGGGATCGGGTCGCGCATCACGTCGACCAGCCCGGGGAAGCCCGTCGTGATCAGGAACGGGTGCAGCCAGTCCAGCGAGGAGAACTGCCCCAGCACCTGGAACACGATGATCGTCGTCATCGTCGCCGCCTGCACCACCAGCGGGTGTTCGGTGGTCGCGGAGACCGCGAGGGCCACCGCGCCGATCGCCACCATCTGGAACGTCACCAGGACGATGAACAGGGCGATGCGCAGCAGGCCTTCCCCGGTGGACAGGGTCGTGCCGGTCAGCGTCACCATGCCGTTCGTGCCGAGGAACGCGGTGCCGGCGATGATGCCGACGACCGCCATCAGCGTGACGGCGAAGAGCGACATCGCGGTGAGCCCGAACAGCTTCACGAACAGCAGCCGCACGCGGGAGACCGGTGCGACCAGCAGTCCGCGCAGGGTGCCGTGCTGCGCCTCGCCCGCCAGGCCGTCCGCCGCCCAGATCGACGCCACCAGCGGCAGCAACAGGTTGAGCGACAGGAACAACGTGAAGATCGGCACGACCAGGCCGTTGCCCTGGAGGATCGCGCCCAGGCCGGGCGGGCCGCCGCCCTCCTCACCGCCCGCGGTCCAGATGCCGAAGCTGATGATGATCGGCACGAGGACCAGGCCGAACAGGCCGATGATGGTGCGCGGCCGGCGCAGCATCCAGCGCACCTCGGAACCGAACTGACGCGTGATCATCGCGGTCCCCCGTCCAGCGTGTCGACAGCGGACATGCCCCGCTCGGCCTCCTCGGCCTCGGTGAGCCGCGCGAACAGCTCCTCCAGGCCGGTCTTCCAGCGCGTCGCCTCGTACACCCCGACGCCGGCCTTCACCAGCGTCTCGATCACCTGGGGCGCCGAGGTGCCGGCGAGCTCGACCCGCAGGCCCTCACCCAGCGGCCGTGCGGAGATCTTGGCCTGCCGCAGGGCGCTCAACGCCGTTTCGACGTCCGGTGTGATCACCTGGAGCGCCGAACCGCCCGCCTGCAGCAGTTCGGTCAGCTCTCCCTGCGCCACCACGGTTCCGCGGTGCAGGACCGCGACGTGCGTGCAGGTGGCCTCGACCTCGCTCAGCAGGTGGCTGGACACCAGCACCGTGCTGCCCGCTTCGTGCAGCTCCGCGATGATCTTGCGGATCTCGCGGGTGCCGGCCGGGTCGAGGCCGTTGGTCGGCTCGTCGAGCACGACCAGCTTGCGCGGCACGAGCAACGCCGCGGCCAGGCCGAGGCGTTGCTTCATGCCGAGCGAGTACCCGCGGTACCTGCGGTGGGCCGCCTGGGCGAGCCCGACGCGTTCGAGTGCGTCCTCCACCGCCTGCTTGATCTGCTTCTTCGGCAGCAGCGGCTCGAACGCGGCACAGCGGATGAGGTTCTCCCGCCCGCTCAGGAACGGGTGGAACCCCGGACCCTCGACCAGCGCGCCCACGTGCGGCAGCGACTGCTCGGCCCCGTCCGGAAGCGGCCTGCCGAGCAGCTCGATCTCCCCCTGCGTGGGGCGGACCAACCCGAGCAGCATCCGGATCGTGGTCGTCTTGCCCGACCCGTTGGGGCCGAGCATGCCGAGCACGGCTCCTTCCGGCAGCTCGAGGTCGACGCGGTCCACGGCGACCGTGCTCCCGTACTCCTTGCGCAGACCTCTGGTCCGCGCGGCGACGGCGGTCTTGGTGCTCGTCGTCACCGGCGCGCTGGTCGAGGTGGTCACTTCACCTGTCCGATCGTGTCGAACAGGACCTGCTCGGGCACGGCACCCGCGACCACACGGCCGTCGTCCGCGATCAGGATCGTGGCGACCTTGGTGTTGAACAGCTTGCCGCTGCCCCAGCTGCCGCTGACCTGCTTGGTGAACCGGTCGACCAGACCCTGCGCCTCGGCGGGCACCTGGGCCATGGCCTCACCGGGGATCTTCGCGCCGACCACGGTGTCCCAGCCGGTGCCGAAGATCTGCGGGTCCTTGCCGTGCAACGCCTGCTCGATGCCGACCTCGGGCTTGCCCTGCTGCCGCTGTTCCTTGGCCTCCGGCGTGGTGACCTTGGCGGTGGCGGGCGGGGTGAACTCGAACAGCTTCGGGTCCTGCGGGCCCACGTCGATCTGGCTGAACCCGACGGTGCCCGCCGGCTCGCTCGTCCCGTTGGTCAGGACGGCGACCCGCAGCGGCATCTTGAGCTCGGAGTCGACGGCGATCCGCACCTCGCGGATCAGCGTCTTCTCGCTGGCCTTCGGGGTCAGCACGAGCTCGTAGGCAGCGCGGTTGGCGACCCTCGCGGTGCCGTCGACGCTGATGTCGCTGAACTCCTTGGTCAGGCCGACGATCTCTTTGGCCGCGGTGGCCGGGTCGATCGCCTTCTGGCCGGTTTCCGGCTTCTCGGCCTTCTCGTCGGCCTTGTGCTCGGACTTCGTGACCTCGTTGTCCTGCGAGTTCCACGACCACGTGGTCGTGCCGTCGTCGACGATGGTCTGCTCGGACTGGCCGTTGGGCAGGGCGAGCCGCAGCTTGCCGTTGCCGTCCGTCCAGATCCGGGCGCTGTGCTTGCCGTCCGCGAGCTGCGGGATCTCCGAGATCGCGGGGAGGCCCAGCTTGTTGTCGACCTCCACGGTGCCGCCGAACGCGCCGGGTTTGCTCGTCAGGACCTGCTCGACGAGGGACTCCGCGGAGACGTCCGGTAGTGATGGTGGCTGGCCTGCGCCTGCCGGCATGGCGAGCAGGCCGAGGCCTGCCGCACCGGTGAGCACACCGGCCGCCGCAGCGGCCAGGGTCACCTTTCGCTTGTTCATCTAGGTCCCCTCCTCCAAGGGCTTGTACTCATAGCTTGGATCGAGGTTGCTGAGATGGTGCTGAGACTACTTCTAGCTGCGGTTTTACGCCCGTTGCAGGGTGCTTGCTGAGAGTCGGCTGAGATCATGCGCGCGGCTGAGAGCCGTGCGCGGCATGCTGTGCGGTGTGAAGCCTCGGGTGCTGGTCGTGGACGACGAAGTCGGCGTGCGTCGGGCGTTGGAGCGTGGCCTGGCGGCGGAGGGCATGGAGGTCGTGACTGCCGCGGACGGGCCCACCGCGCTGAGGGTGGCGTTGACCGGTGCGTTCGACGTGGTGCTGCTCGACATCATGCTGCCCGGGCTGTCGGGGTACCGGGTGTTGCAGCGCATGCGGGCGGACGGCGTGCGGACGCCGGTGTTGATGGTGTCGGCCAAGGACGGCGAGGTCGACCAGGCGGACGGGCTGGACCTCGGGGCCGACGGGTATCTCGTCAAGCCGTTCAGCTTCGTGGTGCTGGTGGCGCAGGTCAGGGCGTTGCTGCGGCGTGGTGGTGGGGCGCGCCGAAAGCTGACGCTGGGGAACCTCGTCATCGACCGCGGGTTGCGCGAGGTCAGCTGGGCCGGGCAGGACGTCTCGCTGAGCCCGCGGGAGTACGCGGTGCTGGACGTCCTGGCGTCGCGGGCCGGGTCCGTGGTCACCAAGGACGAGCTGCTGCGGACGGTCTGGGGAGACGAGCAGGCCGCCACCCGGAACGCGGTCGAGGTCTACGTGGGGTACCTCAGGCGCAAGCTGGAGGCGGTGGGGGCCGGCGAGGTCGTGCGGACGATTCGAGGGCACGGGTACATCGCGTCCACCGCGGACCTCGACAGCGCGTTGGGCAACAGGTGAATCCTCGCCGCTGGTGGTTCCGGCGCACGTTGCGCTTCCGGATCACCGTGGTCGCCACCGGGGTGGCGTTGTTGTGCCTGCTGGCGTTCACCGGGCTGGCACCGGCGTTGATCGGGCTGGTCCAGATCACCGCGGTGGACCAGGAACTGGCCAAGGAAGCGCCGCGCGTGCTGGACGTGTCCGGGGTGCCGGTGGACGGCAAACCGCCGCTTCCGTTGACAGCACAGGACATCCGGTCGCTGAAGTCCGGGGAAACGGTGCTGCGGCTGGAGGGGGCCTCTGCCTACCGGTGGCGCGGGCAGGTGGTGTTCGCGGCGGACGGGTCGCCGCGGCTCGAGGTGTACGGGGACAAGCTGCTCGGGTACGAGAACGCCAACACGCTGGGGACCCGGTGGCTGCTGGTCGCGGCGGTGCTGGTCGCCGGGCTGGTGGGGATCGCCACGTGGTTGTCGGTGCGGTCGTCGTTGCGGCCGGTGGAACGGATGCGGGTCGCCGCCGGCGAGCTGCCGCACGGGGAACGGTTGCCGGTGCCGCCGTCGCGGGACGAGCTGCAGGCGTTGGCGGAGGCGCTGAACGCGTTGCTGGCCCGGCGGGACGAGGCGTCGGACCGGCTGCGGCGGTTCACCGGGGACGCGGCGCACGAACTGAGGTCGCCGGTTGCCTCGGTGCGGGCGCAGGCCGAGGTCGCGGTGGCGCATCCGGATCCGGACTTCTCGATCGAGGTGCTGGAGTCGGTGGTCGAGGAGTCGATCAGGCTCAGTGCGCTGGTGGACTCGCTGTTGATCCTGGCGCGGGCGGACACCGCGGCACCGCCCAGGGCCGAGGCCGTGGATCTGGTGCTGGAGGCCGAGGCGGCCATCTCCCGGCTCGACACGGATCTGTTGGTGCGGTTGAACGCTCCGCCGTCGGCCTGTCTGGTGTCGGCCACCCGTTCCGAGGTCGAGCTGGTGCTGGACAACCTGCTGCGCAACGCCGCCCGGTACGCGTACTCGACGATCACGCTGACGTTGGTGCCGGTGGGACGAGACGTGCGGTTGCTCGTGGACGACGACGGGCACGGGATTCCCGTCGAGCACCGGACGAAGGTGTTCGACCGGTTCTACCGGGTGGACGAGGACCGCGGCCGGCGGTCCGGTGGTTTCGGGCTCGGGCTCGCGCTGGTGGCGCATCTCGTGCAACGGCGGGGCGGTTCGGTGCGGGCCGCGGAGTCACCTGCCGGTGGTGCGCGTTTGGAGATCCGCTGGCCGTCCTGGTAGCAAGCTCTGGTGCCAGAATTGCGAGCGTCGGCGCTGGTCGACGCGCCAGTTGCCGCTGTTGCCGGAGCCCTGCTGGAGACCTCACTGATTACGGGGTTCGGGGTGAAGGTGCGGGGTTCCCTGCTGTGCCTGGGAGACGAGCTGGCCGGACCGTTCGGGGTCCGACTGACGGTCACGCGGGCTGATCTGTCCGGTGTGTCCGCTGCCGGGGAGTTTCTGGAGCTGCACACGGATCTGGTGGTGACCGGGGCCGGGACGATGGTGATCGACCGGGTCAGCTGGACGACCGTGGGTGGCGTGGTCGGGCGGTTCGCGGACGTCACGGTCGGGCGCGGGATGGCGTTGCGGGTGCTGCAGAAGCGGTCGGCGTTGCTGGCCGCGCGGTGTGAGGAACTTCGGGCGGCCCGGGTCGTGGTCGGGGCGGCGATCGTCCGGGATGGACGGTTGCTGGCCCAGCAGCGGTCCTATCCGGAAAGCCATGCGGGGCAGTGGGAACTGCCCGGTGGGCGGGTCGAGCCCGGCGAGAAGCCGACGGACGCGTTGGTGCGCGAATGCGTGGAAGAGCTCGGCGTGCCGGTCGCCGTTGGCGAGCAGGTCGGGCCGGACGTGCCGTTGAAGAAGGACATGGTGTTGCGGATCTACGCGGCATCGCTCGTCGGCGGTGAGCCGGAAGCGTTGGAGCACAACGCTGTCCGGTGGCTCACCGCCGACGAGCTGCCCGGGGTGGACTGGCTGCCGGCGGACCGGGTGCTGGTACCTGCCCTTCAAACGCTCCTCAACTGAGTCCGGACAGGCGCAGCGCCGCGTTCAGCCGGTGCTGCGCGCGTTCGCGGGCCCGTTCCGCGCCCGCCTGCCGGACGCGGTCCAGTTCCGCCGGGTCCGCGAGGAGTTCCAGCGTGCGGTCGCGCACGGGCCTCAGTTCTTCGATCACCGCTTCGGCCACGACGTTCTTGAGGTCCGCGAACCTGCTCGTGTAGTCCTCGGGGTCCTTGCCGGTGCAGGAGACGAGGATCTCGGTCAGGTTCGCGATGCCCTCGGTGGACGACACGGCCCGCCGGACCTTGCGCCGCACCAGGTCCGGATCGTCCAGGACGAACACGACGCCCGTGGAGTTCTGGGCGGACTTGTCCATCTTGCGCGTCGGGTCCGAGAGGTCCTTGATGCGCGCTCCGACCTTCGGCACCACCGCGGTCGGGACGATGAACGCCTCGCCGTACGCGTGGTTGAAGCGGCGGGCGAGCGCACGGGCCAGCTCGACGTGCTGGAGCTGGTCCTCGCCGACCGGGACCTCCGCGGTGCCCTGCAACAGGATGTCCGCGGCCATCAGCACCGGGTAGGTGAGCAGGCTGAGGCGGACGGAGTCGCGCCCGAGCGACTTCTCCTTGAACTGGATCATCCGCGCGGCCTCCCCGTACGTGCAGGTGCACTCCAGCACCCAGTTGAGCGCCCCCAGTTCGCGGATCAGGTCGCTCTGCACGCAGGTGCTCTCCGGGGCGATGCCGGACGCGATGAGCACCGCGAACTGCTCCCTGGTCAGGGATCGCAGACGTTGTGGGTTGTGCGACGACGTCATCGCGTGCAGATCGCTGATGAAGTACACGTCCTCGTCGGTGCCCTCACGAGCCCACGTGCGCAACGCCCCGAGGTAGTTGCCCAGGTGGACTTGGCCCGACGGGGTGATGGCGGACAAGCGGATCATGGTCGTTGGTCCTTCCGTGAAGGACCGCCCGGACGAAACGCACAAAAAAGCCGCCCGTCTCGGGCGGCCTGTGAACGCGTCAGCGCACAGCTACTCCGGCCGCCTGAAAGCGGCCCACCAGTAGGCGTTCATCGTGCGCATGTTCGGCAGTATAGGACTACCGTTGAAGGATGTTCATCGTGCTGCTGAAGTACGTCGCGCCACTGGAACAGATCGACTACGCCCTGCCCGACCACCGAGCGTGGGTCGAGCAGCAGTACGAGCGAGGTTTGTTCCTCGCCTCCGGGCGTCAGGTGCCGAGGGTCGGCGGTGTGATCATCACGCGGCCCATGCCCCGCGGGAAGCTCGATGCGCTGCTCGCCACGGACCCGTGGGCCGAGCAGAAACTGGTGAAGTACGAGATCTGCGAGTTCGAGGCGACGCGGACGGCGCCCGAGCTCATGAAGCTGAACGAGGCCGTGCTGCAGGGCTAGGTCTGTTCGGACAGCCACTCGATCGCCGCTGTGAGCGCGTCGCCGTCGCCGACGAGCGTGTGCGGGGTGATCGGGGCGTTGCCGTACGTCCGGCCGGTGCGGTCGGCCATGAGCGCTGTCGTGATCGCCAGCTGGGCGCCGTCGGGCAGTTCGAACAGCTCGTTGCTCGACGCGTAGCCCGCGGTCGGCCCGCCGAAGCTGCGCGCGTTCTGCGCGCCGATGAACGAGATCAGCACCGCTTCTCCCGAGCTCGCGGTCCGGCCGTCGACCAGCAGCGCGACCGCGCCGTTCGCCGCGGGCATCTCCACCTGCGGGAACCGGACGAGCTCGCCGTTGAAGACGTGGCCGTCGCGCACACCCCAGTCGGTCCTGGTGCCGTCCCGGCCGACGAACGCCCCCTTCTTGCCCTCGCCGAGCAGCGGCGCGACCACCGTGAGCATCGGGGCCATGTCGCCGCCGAAGTTGCCGCGCAGGTCGACCACCCAGCCGCCGGGGTGAGCGGCGACGAGGTCGTGCATCAGGCGCCGGCCCGAGTCGACGTACACGTCGCCGTCCTCGGAGGCGGTCGGCGGCAGCGTGAGGTAGGCGACGGAGCCGATCATCCGGCCGCCCGGGACGTTGCGCTCACCCGACGACGGCGCGCCGCCGTCGGGTGAGGCGAGCAGGTTGGTGTGCGGGTTGCCGAGAGTGGTGATAGCCCGTTCGATCGCCGGGTAGGTGTCGGCCGGCCGCCGTGCGTGTGCGGCGTCACGGTGAGCTTGGGCACGCAGCCTCGGCCAGTCAGCCTCCAAGCTCTCGAAGGAGTGCTGTTGGAGCAGGTCGAGGGCGGTGTCGAGGTACGCGCGGGCCTCGGGGACGGGTTCTCCCGCGGTCGTGGCCGTCAGCAGCAGGACCAGGAGCGCACGGCGGATCAAGCGGCCTTCTTCAGCGCCTTCTTGGCTGCCTTGGCAGCCTTCTTCGCTGCCTTCTTGCGCGCCTTGTCACGCTCCTTGAGCAGGAACGGAACCGGGCAGCGCTTGCACTGGGGCTTCGACCTGCAGCACTTCTTCTTGAGCTTTTTACCCACTGGTTGAACTCCACTCCGACACGTATCGCTAGAGTAGGTGAGGCTCACTTCACTGGCACTCTTGTGTGGTAATGGCGACGTAGCCGGTAAGATGAGTAACGGCCCTGCGCATCGAAGTGTCCGGCGCGAGCCCCTCCAACGCCTTCGAAGCTCTAGGAGTTCTGCGTGCCCACGGCCACCGCGTCTGCCCTTCAGACGCGAACTGACCTGCGAAATGTTGCGATCGTCGCGCACGTCGACCACGGCAAGACGACCCTGGTCGACGCCATGCTGCGCCAGTCCGGCGCCTTCTCCGCGCGTGCCGAGCTCGTCGACCGGGTCATGGACTCCGGCGAGCTCGAGCGTGAGAAGGGCATCACGATCCTCGCCAAGAACACGGCTGTGCGTCGGCACACGCCGGACGGTGACGTGATCATCAACGTCGTCGACACTCCCGGCCACGCCGACTTCGGTGGTGAGGTCGAGCGCGCTCTGTCGATGGTGGACGGTGTCGTGCTGCTCGTCGACGCCTCCGAGGGCCCGCTGCCCCAGACCCGGTTCGTGCTGCGCAAGACGCTGGCCGCCGGTCTGCCGGTGATCCTGCTGGTCAACAAGGTCGACCGCCCCGACGCCCGGATCTCCGAGGTCGTCGACGAGGCCCACGACCTGCTGCTCGACCTGGCCACCGAGGTCGGCGCCGACGAGTCCGTGCTGGACCTGCCGGTCGTCTACGCCTCCGCGCGCGCCGGTCGTGCGTCGCTGACCCAGCCCGAGGACGGCGGCCTGCCGGACGAGGAGAACCTGGACACGCTGTTCCAGGTGCTGCTCGACCACATCCCGGCTCCTCACGTCGACGTCGACGGCCCGCTGCAGGCGCTCGTCACGAACCTCGACGCCTCGACGTTCCTCGGTCGTATCGCGCTGTGCCGCATCCACCAGGGCACGATGCGCAAGGGCGAGACCGTGGCGTGGTGCCGTGAGGACGGCGAGCCCGTCAAGGTCCGCATCACCGAGCTCCTCATCACCGAGGCGCTGGACCGCGTCCCCGCCGAGTTCGCGCGGGCGGGCGACCTGGTCGCCATCGCCGGCATCGCGGACATCACCATCGGTGACACGCTGGCCGACGCCGAGGCCCCCGAGGCGCTGCCCCGGATCACGGTCGACCAGCCGGCCATCTCGATGACCGTCGGTGTGAACACCTCGCCCCTGGCCGGTCGCAACGGCGGCACCAAGCTCACCGCCCGCGTGCTCAAGGCCCGCCTCGACGCCGAGCTCGTCGGCAACGTGTCGGTGAAGGTCCTGCCGACCGAGCGCCCGGACACCTGGGAGGTGCAGGGCCGCGGCGAGCTGGCGCTGGCCATCCTGGTCGAGCAGATGCGCCGCGAAGGCTTCGAGCTGACCGTGGGCAAGCCCCAGGTCGTCACGCACACGGTCGACGGCAAGATCCACGAGCCGTTCGAGCGCCTGTCCGTCGACTGCCCCGAGGAGCACCTCGGCGCCGTCACGCAGCTGCTGGCCAACCGCAAGGGCCGCATGGAGAACATGTCGGGCCACGGCACCGGCCGCATCAAGCTCGACTACGTGGTCCCGTCGCGCGGCCTCATCGGCTTCCGCACCGAGTTCCTCACGGAAACCCGCGGCACCGGCATCGCGAACGCCGTCTCCGAGGGCTACGGCCCCTGGGCGGGCGAGATCCGCACCCGCCACAACGGTTCCCTGGTCGCCGACCGCACCGGCTCCATCACCGCCTACGCGATGATCCAGCTGGCCGACCGCGGCACGTTCTTCGTGGAGCCGGGCGCCGACGCCTACGAGGGCATGGTGGTGGGCGAGAACCCGCGCGCCGAGGACCTCGACGTCAACATCACCCGCGAGAAGAAGCTCACGAACATGCGCTCCTCCACGGCCGACGTGATGGAGACCCTGGCCCGCCCCCGCAAGCTCTCGCTGGAGGAGGCCCTGGAGTTCTGCGCCTCCGACGAGTGCGTAGAGGTCGCCCCGGAGGTCATCCGCGTCCGCAAGGTGACCCTCGACGCCAACCTGCGCGGCCGCGAGCGCTCGCGGTTGAAGCAGCGCGGCTGACCCACCCAGCGTCGCCGCTGACGTAACGCCTGACAGGGGCGGCCGGGCCGATGGCCTGGCCGCCCTTCGTCGTGTCCGGGCGGGCGTTGATGGCGTGACCTCATCTTGATGAGGGGAGCTTTCCTAAACCTGAGGTTTGGGAAAGCTCCCCTCATCAAGATCTCGGCGGGCCAGACGGCGGGGCGCCGATCAGTTTCAGCCGGTCGAAATCAGCCGACCCCAGCCCCGAACCACTCGACCAGGTGAGCCGTACTACCCACCGTGCGGGCAACCCGCCGCCACCCCGGTACGTCCCTCTAGTGGCGCGGGTGACAAAACCTGGGTTGCTCGAACGCCACCACCATCCTTCTGGCAATGTGAGGACCATGAGGCGACTCGGGGGAGTGCTGGCTGCCGCCATCCTGTGCGGCACAGCCGCAGCGTGCACGAACGCGCCACCTCCGCCCCTCGTCCCCAAGTCCGAGGCGCCGGTCATCACCACGACCGGGCCCAAGGTGACCGAGATCGTGGTGGGCGTGGACGACGTGGCGGGCGGTTACAACCCGCACTCGTTGGCGGCCCAGAGCCCCATCACGACCGCGCTGAGTTCGCTCCTGCTGCCCAGCGCTTTCCGCGCGGGGGCGGACGGCACGCCGCAGCTCGACCGGAACCTCATGGTGAGCGCGAAGGTCACCAAGGCCGAGCCGTTCACCGTCACGTACACGATCCGCAAGGACGCCAGCTGGTCGGACAGCGCTCCGATCGCCGCAGAGGACTTCTACTACCTCTGGCAGCGTATGCGGAGCGAACCCGGCGTGGTGGATCCGGCGGGTTACCGGCTCATCAACAACATCAGCGCGCGCGAGGGCGGCAAGGTCGTCGAGGTCGCGTTCGGCAAGCCGTTCCCGGGCTGGCGGAGCCTGTTCGCGAACCTGTTGCCGGCGCACCTGCTCAAGGACGCGCCCGGTACGTGGTCGAACGTGCTCAGCAGCAACTTCCCGGCCACCGCGGGGCCGTTCGCGGTGCGCAGCCTGGACGAGCCGCGCGGTGAGGTGATCCTCGAACGCAGCGACCGGTACTGGGAGGTGCCGACGACGCTCGACCGCGTGGTGATCCGCAGGGCCACGCACACCGCGATGGCCGAGTCACTGTCCAAAGGGGACAACCAGGCGGCGCTGCTGCGGGCGGACGCCTCGGATGTCAACCTGCTCAAGGCGATTCAGGACCTGACCACGAAACCCGTGCCGCGCAACGAGGTCGCGCAGGTGCTGCTGCGGCCCGTCAGCGAACAGCTCAAGGACGTCAAGACGAGGAAGGCGATCGTGGCCGCCCTCGACCGGGACGCGCTGATCGCGTCCGGCACCCAGAGCGGGCCGAGTGCGCAGTTCCGGGCCGATTCGTACGTCGTGCCGCCGAGCCGCACCGGTTACCAGGCGACGATCACGGGCAACACGCTCAACGCGGCGGTCAGCGACCAGCTCCTCACCGAGGTGGGCTACGCCAAGAACGCGCAGGGGTCTTGGGAGAAGGGCGGCAAGGCGCTCAAGCTCCGGATCGCCGCGCCCGAGAAGGTCGAGCCGTACGTCGTCATCGCGAACCGGATGAAGGCGCAGCTGGCCGAGCGGGGCATCCAGGCGGAGGTCGTCACGCCGAACGCCGAGGACCTCTTCAGCAAGCAGCTCCTCGAGAAGGACATCGACCTCGCGGTGGTGCCGCGGGTCGACGCCGGTGACTCGGCGGCGGGGCTGGCGAGCGCTTACGGCTGTGTCGGTGACGCTCCGGACGGGGCGACCCCCAGCCCGCAGAACCCGGCCGGGTTCTGCGATCCGGCGATCCAGTCGGACATCGACGCCGCGCTGAACGGCAAGGTTCTGCTCAGCGACGCGCTTGCCCGCATCGAGCCGCAGATCCAGGCCCAGGCGGTGGCGTTGCCGTTGTTCCAGGTAGTGGATCTTCTTGGTGTGTTGCCAACGGTTTCCGGGGTCGACGCCGGTGCGCCGCTGGCCGGCGTGCTCAGCGGAGCACCCGAATGGCGGCGTCGCGACAAGTAGTGGCGGGCCGGAAAACCAGTTGCCAGCGCCGTTGCGGCGTTGGTACGTTCGGCCGCCCTTGTTGACAGAATTTCAAGCGCCCGGTTAACGAACGCTTTCGCCCGGTAATCGGGCCATTGCGGCGCGCTACAAGGTGTTTCCTTTGGGTCACGATCGCCCTCCCAGGTAGTGACCGCTCCCTCGGCGGGTTCTTACCGTGCTGCCCACGATGTGCCGGTTCGGGGCGCGGATGGCACATCACGGTTATGGGTGTGCCGACCGACCAGGTCACGGCCGCCCGGTGCTAGGAGGGCACGTGTCGATGAGGAGAACCAAAGCACTTCCGGCGATCGCGCTGGTCGCCAGCGCGTCTCTCGTGCTGGGTGCCTGTGGTGGCGGTGGCGGGAACAACGACGCGAACGGTGGCGACGCCACCATCGCGGAGATGGCTGTGGCGCGCGGCGAGTCCGCGGACGGCTACACCGCGCCGGAGACGAAGCAGAGCGGTCAGATCGTCGTGACGACGGACAAGCCGTTCACCTCGTACAACAACGCGACCGAGGACGCGAACCAGTCCTACAACACGTTCGCGCTGGTGCTCGTGCAGCCGGGTGTCAACATCCTGAACGGCAACAACAAGTACAGCCTGAACAAGGACGTCATGGAGAGCATCGAGGTCACCTCGAAGTCTCCGCAGGTCGTCACGTGGAAGCTGAAGAAGGGCGTCAGCTGGTCCGACGGCGAGGCCTGGGACTGCGACGACCTGTACATGGCGTGGTTCACGCAGAGCAACTCGGCGAAGAAGGCCGACGGCGGCAAGTTCTTCAAGCCCGCCGCTCCCACCGGGTACGACCTGATGACCGGTCAGTGCAAGGACGACCAGACCTTCGTCGGCACGTTCTCCGGGCCCTACCCGGACTACATCGGTATGTTCAACAACGACGTGCTTCCCGCGCACATCCTCGAGAAGCAGACCGGCATCGCCGACGTCACCAAGCTGACCAAGGACAGCCCGGCCGCCGACATCCAGAAGGCAGCCGACTTCTGGAACGAGAAGTGGAACGGCTTCACCAAGGAGCTCATGCCGGGTGCGGGCCCCTACGTGCTGACCGGCTTCGAGCCGAACCAGTCGGTCACGCTGGAGCGCAACCCCAAGTGGATCGGCAGGCCCGGCGGTCCCGAGAAGATCGTCCTGAAGGCGGTCTCGGACCCCGTCGCGCAGGCGCAGGCGCTGGAGAACGGTGAGGTCGCCGTCAACTCCATGGCCCAGCCCGACGCGAACGCGGCGACGCGGCTCAAGGGCCTGAGCGCCCAGGGCGTCACGTTCGGCGCGGCCTCCGGCCTGGCGTTCGAGCACCTCGACATCCAGTTCAAGAACCCGGTGCTGGCGAAGGAAGAGATCCGCAAGGCCTTCTTCATGTGCGTCAAGCGCCAGGACATCATCGACAAGCTCATCACCGAGGTGCAGTCCGACGCCAAGCCGCTCGGCAGCCTGATCTTCTTCCCGAAGGACGAGGGCTACAAGGACGTCTACGCGGACAAGGCCAAGGGTGACCCGGCCGCCGCGAAGAAGATCCTGGGCGACGCGGGCTGGACGCAGGGTGCCGACGGCGTGTTCGCGAAGGACGGCGTGCGTGCCTCCTTCCGGATCAGCCACACCGACATCCCGCGGCGCAAGCAGACCGTCGAGCTGATCCAGGGCCAGTGCAAGGAAGCGGGCATCGAGGTCAAGGACGACACCGACGCGAACTTCCTCGACGAGCGCGTGAGCAACGGCGACTACGACGTGGCGCTGTTCGCGTGGACCGGCGGTCCGCTCAAGAGCGACAAGAAGTCGATCTACGAGACCGGTGGTGGCCAGAACTGGGGCAACCTGAGCGTTCCGGCGGCGGACGAGGCCCTCAAGCAGGCCGTGTCGCAGACGTCGATCGCGGACTCGCTCAAGTACTTCCAGCAGGCGGACGAGGCAGTCGCGAACTCCTACGGTTCGCTGCCGCTGTTCCAGATGCCGAACATGTGGGCATTCAAGGGTCTCGACCGCGTGTACTTCCAGAGCTACTACGGCGCACTGTGGGACGCCAACGAGTGGCAGACCAAGTAAATCGCCATAGCTGAAGTGCGCAACGCCTGACCGGGCGGGGCCGGACCACGAGTCCGGCCCCGCCCGAGCCGGGTTGCCCCCTAGGAGCCCGCCCGTGATCCGCTACATCATCCGGCGCCTGCTGATCTCCATACCCATCCTGCTGATCGGCAGCTTCGCCTGTTACGTCCTCGTCGCCTCCGCCGGAAACCCCTTGGCGGAAATGCGATTCCGGCCCGGTGTCACCGAAGCCGACCTCAAGGCCGCCGAGGTCTCCCTCGGTCTGGACAAGCCCGTCGTCGTTCGTTACTGGAACTGGCTCACCGACTTCCTGTCCGGTGACTGGGGCCAGAGCATCGCGCTCGGCCAGGCCAAGACCGCCGTCTTCCCCGCCGTCACGGACGCGCTGTGGACCACCGGACGGCTCGTCATCGGCGCCGAACTCCTCGCTCTCACACTGGGTGTCTCGGTCGGCGTGCTCGCCGCCGTGCGCCAGTACTCGATCTTCGACTACCTCGCCACCAGCACCGCGTTCCTGATGTTCTCGATGCCGATCTTCTGCGTCGCGGTCATCGTGAAGAACTACGGCATCCAGTTCAACAACGTCCTGGAGTCGATGGGGCTGGACCGCTGGCTCACCACCGCGGGTCCGCGGCCGGGTGGGTTCACCGGCAGCTTCGGCGAGGTGATCTTCAAGTACACCGGCACGTTCCTGCTGCCGACGATCGCGCTGATGCTGATCAGCTTCGCCGCGTACAGCCGGTTCGAGCGCGCCTCCATGCTGGAGATCCTGCACTCGGACTTCGTGCGCACCGCACGGGCGAAGGGCATCTCGCAGGGGCGCGTGATCTTCAAGCACGCGTTCCGCAACGCGCTCATCCCCGTCGCCACGTTGTTCTCGCTGAACTTCGGCGCCGTGCTGTCCGGTGCGATCATCACGGAAACCGTGTTCGGCTGGGCCGGCATGGGCACGCTGCTGGTGAGTTCCGTGCGGCAGTTCGACCCGCCGATGCTGATGGGCTGGCTCGCCGTCACCGCGACCCTGATCGTGCTGTTCAACCTGATCGCCGACGTCGTGTACGGCATCCTCGACCCTAGGATTCGCCTTGGCTAACATCAACTTGGCGTCCGAGGGCGGCGTGGTGAGCAGCGCTCCCGAGTCCGGTTCCCACGAGTTCGACGCCACCAAGACCCGCACGCAGGGCCAGCTCGTCCTGCGGCGTTTCCTGCGCCACCGGCTCGCGATGGTGAGCTTCGGCGTCTTCGTCTTCCTCGTGCTGTTCGCGTTCCTCGGACCGTTCATCTGGACCTACGACTTCGAGGACGTGTCCAGCAAGTCCTACCAGCCGATGAGCGGTACGCACCCGCTCGGCACCACCCAGGTCGGCAAGGACATGCTGGCGCTGCTCATGCGTGGCACCGGCTACTCGCTGCAGATCGCGTTGATCGTGGCCGCGCTCGCGACCGCGATCGGCGTGGTTTTCGGTGCGCTGGCGGGATATCTGCGCGGCTTCGTGGACACGGCGCTGATGCGCCTGGTCGACCTGCTGCTGATCATCCCGCAGATCGCGGTCGCCGCGATCGTGGTGAAGGGCTTCTCCGGCAGCTGGTACGTCGTCGCACTGGTGCTCGCCGCGTTCGCCTGGATGCAGATCGCCCGCATCACCCGCGGTGAGACGCTTTCCTTGGCACAGCGGGAGTTCATCGAGGCGGCGCGGGCCTGCGGCGCCACCACGCCGCGCATCATCTTCAGGCACCTGGTGCCGAACATGATCGGCAGCATCACCGTCAACGCCACGCTGGCGGTCGCGACCGCGGTGCTGACCGAGGCCGCGCTTTCGTTCCTGGGCCTGGGAGTTCAGCCTCCCGACACTTCGCTGGGCGTGATCGTGCTGGAGAACTACGGCCAGTTCCTGAACCGGCCGTGGCTGTTCTGGGGTCCGTTCATCGTGCTGGTGGCGCTCTCCCTGGCCGTCAACTTCATCGGTGACGGCCTGCGCGACGCGTTCGACCCGAGGCAGACGAAGGTGCGTGCCTGATGACCAGTGTTTCCGAACTGTCGGAGGACTTCCTGCCCTCCGGTACCACCGCACCGCTGCTCTCGGTCAAGGACCTGTCGGTCACCTTCCCGACCGACGACGGCGACGTCCGCGCCGTGCGCAACGTCTCGTTCGACCTCAACGCCGGCGACGTGCTGGGCATCGTGGGCGAGTCGGGCTCCGGCAAGTCGGTGTCGTCCATGGCGATCATGGGCCTGCTGCCCAAGAACGCGATCATCGAGGGCTCCATCCGCTACCGCGGCGAGGAGCTGAACGGCCGCACCTACAAGCAGATGCAGCCGTTCCGCAGCAAGCACATCTCGATGATCTTCCAGGACCCGATGACGTCGCTGAACCCCGTCTACACCGTCGGGTGGCAGCTCGCCGAGACCTATCGCGCGCACCACAACGTCTCCAAGAAGGCGGCGTGGGCCAAGGCGGTCGAGTCCCTGGAACTGGTCGGCATCCCGCAGCCGGACAAGCGCGCGGGCCAGTACCCGCACGAGTTCTCCGGCGGCATGCGGCAGCGCGTGGTCATCGCGATGGCGATCATCAACGACCCCAGCGTGATCATCGCCGACGAGCCGACCACCGCGCTCGACGTGACGGTGCAGGCCCAGATCCTCGACACCATGCTGCGCATCCAGACCGAGACCGACGCGGCGATCGTCATGATCACGCACGACCTCGGCGTGGTCGCGGGCATGGTCAACCGCGTGCAGGTGATGTACGGCGGCACGGTGGTCGAGTCCGGCCCCGTCGACGACGTCTTCGAACGGCCGCGGATGCCTTACACCGTCGGGCTTCTGGGTTCGGTCCCGAACCCGGCCACGCTCGGCAAGCGGCTCACCCCGATCAAGGGCGCGCCGCCGTCGCTGGTGAACCTGCCGACCGGTTGCTCGTTCTCCCCGCGCTGCCCGCTCGTCACCGACGTGTGCCACGAGTGGGAGCCGCTGCTGGAGGAGGCCGGCTCCGCGAACCACACGACGCGGTGCCACCGCTGGGAGCACCTGGCGACGATCGACCACTCGCAGAGGTTGTTCCTGCACGACGAGATCGGCACGGTGGAGAACCCCGCGGTGTTCGCCGCGGCCAACCCCGACGAGTCGCTCGAGGTGACCGCCGTGCACGGATCGTTGATCACGGATCTGAAGGACGAGGAGGCGAAGTGACCGCGCCACTGCTCGAGGTCACCGACCTCGTCAAGGAGTTCCCCGTGCGGGGCAAGGGAATCATCCCGCGCAACATCGGCACGGTTCAGGCCGTGTCCGGGGTGTCGTTCACGCTGCACCCCGGCGAGACGCTCGGCCTGGTCGGCGAGTCCGGTTGCGGCAAGTCCACGACCGGCCGCGCGATCCTGCAGCTGCACAAGCCGACCTCGGGCTCGGTGAAGTTCGAGGGCCGTGAGCTCACCTCCATGAGCAGCAAGCAGTTGCGGCCGCTGCGCAAGGACATCCAGATCGTCTTCCAGGACCCGTACGCGTCGCTGAACCCCAAGTGGCAGGTCAACGACATCATCGCGGAACCTTTGGTGATCCACGGTGTCGAGGGTGGCGTGCAGCGGCGGGTCAACGAGCTGATGGAGCTCGTGGGGCTCAACCCCGAGCACCGCGGCCGGTACGCGCACGAGTTCTCCGGCGGTCAGCGGCAGCGCATCGGCATCGCCCGCGCGCTGGCGCTGAACCCGCGGTTCCTGGTGCTGGACGAGCCCGTGTCCGCTTTGGACGTCTCGGTGCAGGCCGGTGTCGTGAACCTGTTGGAGGAGCTGCAGGAACGGCTCGGGCTGGCCTACCTGTTCGTCGCGCACGACCTCTCGGTGGTGCGGCACATCTCGGATCGCGTCGCGGTGATGTACCTCGGCAAGATCATCGAGATGGGCGAGCGGGAAGCCATCTACACCAAGCCGATGCACCCGTACACGCAGGCGTTGCTGTCCGCGGTGCCGATGCCGGATCCCAAGCAGGAGCGCAAGCGTCAGCGGATCGTGCTGACGGGTGACGTGCCGTCGCCGGTCAACCCGCCGTCGGGCTGCCGGTTCCGCACGCGGTGCTGGAAGGCGCAGGACATCTGCGCCACCGAAGAACCGAAGCTGGAACGACGTGGTGGGCCGGAAGGAACGTTGTCCGCCTGCCACTTCGCCGAGGAGCGTTCGGTGGTTTAAAAGCTTCACCGACCAAATGAGACCCTTAGCAAAGGCCGCCTTTATCAACTGATGAGGGCGGCCTTTACTCTGGTTCAGTGACGCTGACTGCCCCACCACGGTTGCTCTTCGTGCACGCCCACCCGGACGACGAGAGTCTCTGGACCGGCGGCACCATCGCGCGCTACGCCTCGGCCGGCGCGCACGTCACTGTCGTCACCTGCACGCTGGGGGAAGAGGGCGAGATCATCCCGCCCGCGCTGGCGCACCTGGCCGCCGACGCCGCCGACCAGCTGGGTGGATTCCGAGTGGGCGAGCTGAGATCAGCCTGCGCCGCACTCGGCGTGACGGACCACAGATTCCTCGGTGGCATCGGCCGCTGGCGCGACTCCGGCATGGTCGACGTGCCGTCCAACGCGCACGCGCGCGCGTTCATCCAGGGCTCCCTCGACGAGCAGACCGGCCAGCTGGTCGAGATCCTGCGCGAGGTGAAGCCTCAGGTCGTCGTCACCTACGACGCGTTCGGCGGCTACGGCCACCCCGACCACATCCGCGCGCACGAGATCACCGTGGCCGCCTGCGCCCAGGTCTCCGAGGTCGAGCGGGTCTTCTACGCGGTGACGTCCCGCGACGCCACGAACGCCGGTGTGCAGGCGCTGGAGAACGTGCCGGAGCAGTTCCGGCTGCCGGAGCCCGGCGAGCTGCCGGTCACGCCGGATGAAGAGATCACAACGGTTGTGGACGTGTCCGAGCACCTGACGGCTAAACGCCGCGCGTTGCGGGCACACTCGACGCAGGTCAGTGTGTGGGACGACGGGTACGCGCTGTCGAACAACATCGCGCAGCCGCTGGTCGGCGGTGAGTTCTACGTGCTGGCCAAGGGCTCGGCGGAAGGCGCCGCCACGGACTTGTTCGGAGGACTTGGGTGACCGGTAGCGCGCGAGTGTTCCTGCTGCTGCTTCTGTGTGTCGAGGCAGCAGTGCTCGCCGTGCTGGAAACGATGTTCCTGCCCCTGCGCTTCGACGGCACACTGCTGCCGAAGCTGGGCGACTTCCCGTTCCCGATCATGATCGTGGTGGCCGCCGTCACGACCCCGTTGCTGGTGTCGTGGGCGGCCGAGCTGTCCGAACGGGTGCTGACCGCCGCGCTGCCGCTGATCGTGTGGTTCCTCACGCTGATGGTCGTCGGCTACCTGGAACCGGGCCGAATCCCCAGGCAGGTCCTGCTGTTGCAGGACTGGCGCGGGCTGCTGATGTTCGCCGGTGGTGCTCTGACGGGTGCGGTGGCCGTGGGCGCCGTGATGGCGCGCAACGCGGCCAACCGCCCCGGCCTCTACGAGACCGCCGGCACCCAGTAGCGGTAGCGGTGGTGCTCGGTGCAGCCGAGCTCCTCGTACAACCGGATCGCCGGCTCGTTGTGCTCGGCGACCTGCAGCACGCACGTCGTGGCGCCCTGCTCCAGGCCCCAGCCCGCCAGCTCACCCATGAGCCGCCTGGCGAGGCCCTGACGGCGATGTGACGGCCGCACGGCGAGCCGGGCGACGTGCACCACGTCCTCGACGACAGCGCCCCGCACAGCCGCGACCACGGTGCCGTTCTCGGTGATGCTCGCGAAGCACACGTTGCCGCCGCTGCCGAGCACGTGCCGCTGGGCGGCGGAAACCTCGGATCCGGCCGCGAGTTCCCACCATCCGGGAAGGTCACGACTCTCGGCTACGCCGTCGGCGAACTTCTCCAGCGCGCCGGTCATCACCAGCGACTCCGCGCCGCCGGGATGATCGAGATCCACGTGCCAGCCCGCGTCCTCGATCGCCTGTTCGTGGGCCGAGGCGACGACCACGTGCGTGGTGGGTTTGATCCCGTGCTCGCGCGCGAACCCTTCGACCGCGCCCAACGCGCGTGGAATCGGCAGGCCGGGATCACCGCAGGTCAACGTGCTGTTGGCGCGGCCGGTGAAGCCGTCGGCGGCGCGCATCAACCAGTCCCCGAGCGGGACTTCTGCCAGGGCGGGCCATGCTCGCGCGCAAAGCGATTCCAGATGATCCACGGTGTGCACGCGTCCATCCTGACTACGTTGGAGAGGGAATTTCCCGGCAGGTGATGTGACGTGGCGCACCGTGCAGCTAAGGCAGGCCTGACCGGGTGATACTCGAACGTGCCGCGTACTCTCCGGCTTGCGCGGTGTGACCAGATGAAGTTGGAGAGCGCAGTGACTTATGTGATCGCCCAGCCGTGCGTGGACGTGCTCGACAAGGCGTGCATCGAAGAGTGCCCGGTCGACTGCATCTACGAAGGCGACCGGATGCTCTACATCCACCCGGACGAGTGTGTGGACTGTGGTGCGTGCGAGCCCGTGTGCCCGGTGGAAGCCATCTACTACGAGGACGACGTCCCCGATGAGTGGAAGGACTACACCAAGGCGAACGTGGACTTCTTCAACGAGCTCGGTTCGCCCGGTGGTGCGTCGAAGGTCGGCAAGGTCAGCGCCGACCCGGAGTTCATCAAGGTGCTCGAACCGCAGGCTGAGGGGCATTGATCATTCAACGCAGGGGCCCGGCGCTGCCGGACTTCCCGTGGGATTCGTTGTCCGACCACGCCGCCAAGGCGCGCAAGCACCCCGGTGGCGTGGTCGACCTGTCGGTCGGCACGCCCGTCGACCCGGTTCCCGCGGTGATCCAGTCCGCGCTGTCCTCGGTCGCCGACATCCCCGGCTACCCGACCACCCACGGCACGCCTGAGCTGCGCGCGGCCTTCGTCGCCGCGGTGGAGCGCCGGTACGGGATCGTCGGGCTTCCGGCGGCCGCGGTGCTGCCCACGATCGGCTCCAAGGAACTCGTGGCGTGGCTGCCGTCCCTGCTCGGCGTCGGGCCCGGTGACATCGTCGCCGTCCCTTCGGTGGCGTACCCGACCTACGAGGTGGGCGCGCTGCTGGCGGGGGCCACCGTTGTGCGCCTGGCCGACGGCGAACTGCCGCCCGCCGGCACGAAGCTGGTGTGGCTGAACTCGCCGTCGAACCCGACCGGGCGCGTGCTGTCGGCGGCGCAACTGCGTGACGCCGTTGCCGCTGCTCGTGAGGTGGGCGCGGTGGTGGCGTCGGACGAGTGCTACCTGGCTCTGCCGTGGGACGCCTCGCCGGTGTCGGTGCTGCATCCGTCCGTTGTGGACTCCTTCGACGGTGTGCTCGCCGTGCACTCGTTGTCGAAGACGTCGTCGCTGGCCGGGTATCGGGCCGGGTTCATCACCGGTGACCCCGAGCTGATCTCAGGTTTGCTGGAGCTTCGCAAGCACGCCGGGATGATCGTGCCCCGGCCCGTGCAGGAGGCCATGCGAGCGGCCCTGGAAGACGACACGCACGTGGTCGAGCAGCGTGCGCGCTACGAGGCTCGCCGCCAGGTGCTGAAGCCCGCGCTGGAAGCGGCCGGGTTCACCGTGTCGCATTCCGAGGCGGGGCTCTACCTGTGGTCGTCGCGCGGTGAGGACGCCTGGGAGACGATCTCCTGGCTGGCCGACCGCGGCATCCTCGCGGCTCCCGGCACGTTCTACGGACCGGCCGGCGCCCAGCACGTGCGGATCGCTCTGACGGCCACGGACGAGCGGGTCGCGGCCGCGGCGGAGCGACTCAAGGCTTGAGAGCCGACCAGACCCTGCGGGTGAACTGGTTGGGTGGCACGGCGTCCGTCGTGAGGCGGACGCTGGTGCTGATCTCCTCGCCGCTCAGGCCGAGGCCGAGCACGAGGTGCCAGTGCAGGTCCCAGAGGTCCTGGAACGCGTCGAGTTCCACGTCGGCGTCCGCGCTGACGTGGAGCACCGCTGGTTCGGCGACTCTCACCACCCGCTCGACCGCTCGTACGTCCCGTGTGTTCGTGCGGAAGCTGAAGGCCAGGTCGACCGTTTCGCTGTCCAGGCCGTACGTCGCGTACGAGTGGCATCTGTGGTGTGGCAGCGACAGCGGCTGGTTCGTCTCCAGGTAGAGGTCGCCCTCGAATCTCAGCGTCGGCGAGTGCTGGCTGAGGGTGGCTCTGGCGCTGACGAACTCCCAGCCCGGCATGTCCAGCTTGGGGATCAGGAGTTCGAGGACCTCGCCTCTGCGCGCGGAGCGGGTGCGTTCACCCGAGCGCCACGGGATTTCCCTGCTGTAGGGCTCTTTCTTCGTGACGAAGACGTACGGGGCGTTGTCGGTCTGCAGGCTCAGGACGACGACGGTTCTTCTCGGTGCCCAGTCGAACGCCACCGTGGTGAGCCCCGGCGCCACGCCGTCGAAGTGGCTTTCCACCCTGGGCCACCAGCTCGACAGCTCCTCGGCCGGCGCACCCTTGACGTAGCGGCCCTTCTCGTCGACGCCGACGATCCACATGGCTTCGGAGCCCCTGGCCGCGTTGCACAGGGCCGCGATCTGGCGTGCGGCCTTGCCGTGGTCGATCGGCCACTGGGTCTTGAACTCCACGAACGAGTCCTCGGACTGCGCCCCCTGCAGGGCACGCTCGATCGCGGCGCGAGCGTTCAACTCGAGTCGCTGTTTCAGCACGCGCACCTCCTTGAGCCGGCCCCGAAGACGGCACGGGCCCAGCCTGCCTCAGCAGACCGGGCCCGAGACACCGTTTATCGCTCTCAGTCGTTTCTCAGTCGTTCGCGTGCAGCGCGGCGTTCAGTTCGACGCCGGTGCCCTTGCGCGGCTTCACCCGGACCGTGCCGGTCACGGAGTCCCTGATGAACAGCAGGTTCGATTGTCCGCTCAAAGTGGTGGCTTTGACGACCTCGCCGTCGGGGAGCGTGACCTTCGTGCCGGCGGTGATGTAGAGGCCCGCCTCGACCACGCAGTCGTCGCCCAGGGAGATGCCGAGGCCGGCGTTGGCACCCAGGAGGCAGCGCTCGCCGATCGAGATGACCTGCTTGCCGCCTCCGCTGAGGGTGCCCATGATCGAGGCGCCGCCGCCCACGTCCGAGCCGTCGCCCACGACCACGCCGCCGGAGATGCGGCCCTCGACCATGCTGTTGCCCAGGGTGCCGGCGTTGAAGTTGACGAAGCCCTCGTGCATGACCGTGGTGCCGGCGGCCAGGTGGGCGCCCAGGCGGACTCGGTCGGCGTCGGCGATCCGCACGCCTGTCGGGACCACGTAGTCGACCATTCGCGGGAACTTGTCGATCGAGTAGACCGTGACCGGTCCTCGGGTGCGCAGGCGGGTTCGAGTTTGTTCGAAGCCTTCCACCGCGCAGGGGCCGTGGTTCGTCCAGACGACGTTGGTCAGGAGGCCGAAGAGGCCGTCCAGGTTGGCGCCGTGAGGTTGGATCAGGCGGTGGCTCAGGAGGTGGAGCCTCAGCCAGACGTCGTAGGTGTCGCGTGGGGCCGCGTTCAGGTCGATGGCCACTCGTACGCCTACTACCTCGACATCGCGCTCCGGGTCCTCGCCCAGGAGCTTGGCCGCGGATTCGCCGAGGGCTTCCGCGATCTCGGTGGACGACAGGCGGATGGTTTGCACGTCCGTCGTCTCGCCCAGCACGGGGGACGGGTACCAGGTGTCTAGGACGGTGCCGTCCGGG
Source organism: Lentzea alba (assembly GCF_011067745.1). Classification (GTDB taxonomy): domain Bacteria; phylum Actinomycetota; class Actinomycetes; order Mycobacteriales; family Pseudonocardiaceae; genus Lentzea; species Lentzea alba. The sequence goes on along the minus strand of NZ_JAAMPJ010000002.1, from coordinate 48,651 downwards.
GTCACAGTGGCCAAGCCGATGCCGTATGCGGTGCTCACGGGGGTGAGCCTAGTCCCTGCTGGTGAGGGGTGCGGTGGGGTGCGACCGGGTGGGCGGTCGGCTTGCATTGGGCGCGTCACGTTCCGATTCGGGGGCGCGACTCATGCGGGTGGTCGCCTTGCGGGCGGCGAGCTTGCGTCGCGTGCTTCCCCTGGGGACTCCGTCCCCCGGACCCCCTGCCAATCTGATCAGGCGATCCCGCCACCACATCGTCTCTGTTGCGTTGGGCGGCTGCCTGTTCCGTAGGGGGTGCGGAGCGCACGGGAAAAGCAAGAGCGCCTCGGCTTCGCCATCGGCGGTGTTAGTCCGGTACGTCTGCCGAGAAGTAGAGGGAGCCCAGGTCGCCTCGTGTTGCGATTAGTGCTTCGTTGCACTTCGACTGGCGGGCGTCGGTGCTGGAGACGTTGTCCACTCGCACTTCGCCGCACTGGTGTGCCTCGAAGTCGCCTACTGCGGTCATCAGGCGGGGGAGGACTTCGTTCACCGCGGGTTTGATCTGTTTGCCCTGCAGGGACTTGTCCAGGTTGCGGGTCATGGTGTTGACGCTGGTCACCCAGGTTGCGCAGTCGGCTGGGGTGAAGCTGTGTTGGGAGCCGCAGGGGGCGGTGAAGAGGGTTCGGATTTCGCCGCACTGGCGGGCGCAGGTGGCTGGAGGATCGCCGCAGCCGGTGGTCATCAGCAGGAGCGAGATGACCAGGAGTGTGCGCTTGATCACGATGTGCAAGGTATCGGCCGATTGGGGTAGTGCCCAAGTTCGGTTAGTAGGGTGGTCGGGTGTCCGACACCCTTGATTTGCTGGCCGATCCCGTTGAGTTGACTGCTGCATTGGTGGATGTGCGCAGCGTGTCCGGGGAGGAGGCGGAGATCGCGGATCTTGTCGAGCGGTCGTTGCGGGTGCATGCGCCGCATTTGGAGATCACTCGATCGGGGAACGCTGTGCTGGCCCGGACTGGCCTCGGGCGGGAGCGGCGTGTGGTGCTGGCCGGGCACCTGGACACGGTGCCGATCAACCAGAACTTTCCCAGTCGGCGCGAGGGCGATGTGTTGCACGGGTGCGGGACCGTGGACATGAAGGGTGGCGACGCGGTCATGCTCGCCATCGCGGCGCTCAGTGAAGGTGCGCGGCACGATTTGACGTTCGTGTTCTACGACTGCGAGGAGATCGAGGCTGAGCGCAACGGGCTCACTCGGATCCAGCGGGAGCTCGGGGAGTGGTTGCGGGGAGACCTGGCGATCGTGTGCGAGCCGTCCAACGGGACGGTTGAGGCCGGGTGTCAGGGGACCATGCGGATCGAGATTCGGACGCGAGGGAAGCGGGCGCACACGGCTCGGGCGTGGATGGGGCAGAACGCCATTCACGGGATGGGGGAGGCGTTGCGGCGGCTGGAGGCGTACGTGCCTCGGCAGCCTGAGATCGACGGGTGCCGGTACCACGAGGGGCTGCAGGCCGTGAAGATCAGCGGTGGGGTGGCCGGCAACGTGGTGCCGGACGAGTGCGTGCTCACGGTCAACCACCGGTTCGCGCCGGATCGGACTGTGGAGCAGGCTGCGCAGCACCTTCGTGAGGTGTTCGAGGGGTTTGAGGTCGTGGTCACGGACTTCGCCGCTGGGGCGTTGCCCGGGCTGCAGGCGCCTGCTGCGCAGGAGTTGGTCGTGGCTGCTGGGGGGACGCCGGTGGCGAAGCTCGGGTGGACGGACGTGGCCCGATTCGCGGCGCTGGGGATGGCTGCGGTGAATTTCGGGCCTGGGGATCCCACGTTGGCGCACACGCAGGAAGAGAACGTGCCGGTCCAGCAGATCACCGGGTGTTTCGACGTGCTTAAGCGATTTTTGCTTGCCTGATCACTAATATCTCCGTGATGACGGAAAAAGAGAACGGCGTGGTGGACGAGCGTCCCAAGGAGAAGATGCGCGGGCCTGTCGTGTTGCGACGGGACCGCAGGGACGAGTTGACCACCACGGACCAGCGGTTGCTGGATTCGCGGGGTCCTTCGGACTGGGTGCACACGGATCCGTGGCGGGTGCTGCGGATTCAGGCCGAGTTCGTCGAGGGCTTCGGGGCGCTGGCCGAGGTGCCCAGTGCGGTCACGGTGTTCGGGTCGGCTCGGACCGGGCGGGATCACCCCGAGTACCAGCTCGGGCGGGATCTTGGCGCCGCGTTGGCGCAGGCCGGGTTCGCGGCCATCACCGGGGGTGGGCCCGGTGCGATGGAGGCGGTCAACCGGGGGTGCTCTGAGGCCGGTGGGTTCTCGATCGGGCTCGGCATCGAGTTGCCGTTCGAGCAGGGGTTGAACCCGTGGGTCGACCTCGGGGTGAACTTCCGGTACTTCTTCGTGCGCAAGACGATGTTCATCAAGTACTCGCAGGCGTTCATCTGCCTGCCGGGTGGGTTCGGCACGCTCGACGAGCTGTTCGAGGCGCTGACGCTTGTGCAGACGAAGAAGGTCACCAAGTTCCCGGTCGTGCTGTTCGGAACGCAGTACTGGCAGGGGCTTTACGACTGGATCAAGAGCTCGGTGCTGGAAGGTGGCAAGGTGGGGGAGAAGGACCTCGCGCTGCTGCACCTCACCGACGACATCGAGGATGCGGTGCGCGTGGTCAAGGAAGCGCACCAGGCATGGGCGGACACGCACTGATGTATGTCGCTGTTTACTGCGGGAGTCTGGCGACCGTGCCGCAGAGCTATGTGGACCTCGCCGCCGAGGTGGGGCGTCAGATCGCGGCTCGCGGCTGGCACCTCGTCTGGGGTGGCGGGCAGACGTCGATGATGGGGGCGGTGGCTCGGGAGGCCAGGGCTGGTGGGGCGCACACGTACGGTGTGATTCCCAAGGGCCTGGCCACCAGGGAGATCGCCGATCGCGAGTCGACCGAACTGCACGTCGTCGACACCATGCGCGAGCGCAAGAAGATGATGGACGACAAGGCCGACGCGTTCCTCACGCTGCCCGGTGGCATCGGGACCGCCGAGGAGTTCTTCGAGGTGTGGACGGCCGGGGTGCTGGGCATGCACGCCAAGCCGGTCGTGCTGCTCGACGTCGACAACCACTACAAAGGACTCGTCGAGTGGCTGGGCGAGTTGCGGGACAAGGGTTTTGTCTCGCACGCCGCGTTGACGTCGCTGGTCGTGACGGACGACGTGTCAGTTGCTCTTGACGCTTGCGTCGTCTAGTCCCTTGGCCTGAGCGAGGATCTGGGCCTCCGGCAGGAGGTCCGGCAGCGGGCGGTACGGCGTGGCCGTGACCTCGAAACGCTTGCCGGACACCACCCTGCCCTGCCAGGAGCCCGCGATCTCGCCGTCCACCAGGATCGCGCCGCGCCGGCCGAGGATGCGGAAGATGTCCTTCTGCGCGGCCTTGTCCGGCAGCAGCAGGTCCCGGTCGCGGGCCTGCAGGTACGGGTCGGTCGGTGGGAGCAGGCGGACGTCCGGCGGTTCGGCGTCGGCGATCTCCAGGTCTTCGGGCAGCCAGGCCTTCTGGCCCTCGACGGTGACCTCGACCAGGCCGGTCTTGGGCCACTGCTTCTTGACCTCGCGCGTGGTCGTGCCGAAGTAACTGGCCACTTCGGACGGTCCGGCGGGGCCGTGCAACGTCAGGTAGCGGTGGATCAGCTCGTCGAAGCCCGCGGTCTTGCGCGGCACGCCCGGCCAGCCGTGGACGCGCTCGAACGTGACGGTCTTCTCCTCCGGGATGATCCGCAGGCCGGCGGGGAGTGCGCCGAGCCGGAAGATCGGGTCGCTCACGTGGTCGGTCTGGCAGCCCCGGCACGGTTCGATCGTCTGCTTGGGCGCCAACGGGGTCAGGGCCTTGCTCACTTCGCCCTTGGTCATCGGCTTGGTGACGATCGACCTCATCGCGGTGGCGATGTGCCGCAGCGAGTCCACCATGTCGTCCACCTTCGGGCGGGACGCGCGGGCACGGGCGTCGGCGTCGCTCCACGGCCACAGCGCGCGGGAGAACGCCTTCAGCTCACCGGCGCGGTGCAGGTGGGGAGCGCCGCGCACGGACCAAGTCAGGACGAAGTCGTCCACCGTCGGCTCAGCGAGTCTGGCGGCGAGACTCGACACGGCCGAGCCGGAGGTGTTGTCCTGGACGCCCAGGGAGAACACCGCCAGCTCGGCCGCGTCGGAAACCCGCCGGTCCAGCTCGTGCTGATGGATCCGGTGGAAGAGCACCTGCTGCCGGGTGAAGTCCACCCGGACATTCTTACGCCTTCGGAACCGTGAGGCTCGACGGTCCGAAGGTGACGGTTGAGCCACGGGTCGACTCGGTGAGGTAACGCGGGTCGGCCGTGTCGATCACCAGCGCCAGCCGGTTGCCGGAACCGACGTTCCACACCGTCGGCTCGAGTTCCACGTCGAGCGTCTGCGTGCGGCCGGCGCCGGTCACCTTGATCGGCTTGTGCGTGACCAGCGCGCCGAGGCCCAGCGGTCCGACCTCGTACAGGTACGCGAACAGCGTGGTGGTTTCCGCGCTGGGCGTGACCTGCAGCTTGAGCTTCGGCGTGCCGGCGAGCGTCGCGCCCCTCGGGTACTGGGGTCCGCTCCACACGCCCGCCACGCTGCGGTCGATGAACGGCAGCGCCACCCCGGTCGGGATGTTCAGGAACCCTTGCAGCGCACCGGAGACCAGGACTGTGCCGCTGTCGGCGACCGTGTTCCAGCCCGCGTGGATCTTCCTGCCGTCGAGCTGCACCGTGTCGGCGTTGCCCGCAGGCCACGCGCCGAACTTCTTCCACGTGCCGCCGTTGTTGGGCTTGAGCTGCACCGGCTGTTCGGCGTCGATGCCGTTGGCCGTGCCCTTGACGTAGCGGTCGAACCAGCGGCCGACGGACTCCCAGATCTCGTTGGGCAGCCCTGCCGCGCCGAAGAGTTCGGCGGTGGCGTGGTCACCCGGCGAGAGCATGAGCCGCTTGGGACCGGTGAGCTTGCCGTAGAAGTCCGCGACCTGGCCCGGTGCGAAGAGGCCGTCGTTCCAGGCGTTGCCGATCATCACCGCGGTGCCGTTGGCGTTGATCTGGTCGATCTTCGAGGCGGCCGACCGTCCCGCGGAGATCGGCACGACCTCCCAGAACCTGCCGTCGCGGTAGGCGTCCTCGGCTTCCTGCAGGACGGGTCCGGGACGTCCGGTGGCGTGTCCCGCGGCCAGCAGGAGCTCGACGGCCTGCTTGCTGACGGTGTTGTTCGGGTAGAGCGAGCGGGCCAGGTCGGTCCACGTGCTCAGCGCGGCCGCGGCCTTGATGCGCTTGTCGTTCGCCGCAGCCAGCAGGGACTGCCCGGCGCCGTAGGAGATTCCGGCCGCGCCGACCTTGGTGCCGTCGGCGTGCGCGTTGGCGATGGCCCAGTCGATGACTTTGCTGACGTCACCGACCGTCTCCGGACCGGCGATGTCGATCTCGCCGCCGGAGTCCCAGAAGCCGCGGCTGGTGTAGCTCACCACGACGTAGCCGGACTCCTTGGCGAGCTTGGCCGCCGCGCCGACGTACTCGATGTTCGGCACCGCCCAGCTGGACGGCAGGACGAGCAGCGGGAAGGGGCCGCTGCCCTGGCCGGTGGGTTCGACGACGAAGGCCTTCAGGGACGTGCCGCCGACGCCGGGGATGGTCTCGTAGGAGATCTGGTGTCCGGGAGCCGCGACGGCAGCCGGAGCACCGAGCAGGGTTGAGAGGAGTACCAGGACTGAAACAAGTGATCGTCGCACGCTGGTCCTCCTTGACCATGACGTAGATCACACAGGGTTGTTACTGGGGAGTAAAGCAGATTGCTACTCGTGGGTAGCAAGAAGCTGTGAGCCAGCTCACTGTTTACGCTGAGTGGCGTGAACCGATTCCGCGTCAGTGAGCTGCCGAACGACCGCGTGCTCGTCGTGGCGCATCTGACCAGCGCGGATTCCGTGAATCAAGCGATTGCCGACGGCGCCGATGTCGTCGAGTTCAACGGCGATCTGGAATTGCCGAAGCTGTCCGAAACGTTGGATGTGGTGACGATCCCGCCAGGGGATGAGGATTTCACTCTCGCGGCTGCCACAGTGGCTGCGATGTCCGGAGCACGCGCCGTTCGTGCATCCGACGTGCGGCAGGCGAGGAAGGTCGTGGAGATGGTCGCGAGCGTGACGGGAACCCGTCCGCCGGCCCGAGCGGTGCGGGCGCTCGCCTGATGCTGCCCTCCGTCGAAGCCTGGTTCGCCACGCACACCTGGCAGCAGCCGTCCTGGACCGTCGACGAACTGGTGGCCCTGAAGCGCGGCCGGACCGTGTCCGTCGTCCTGCCCGCGTTGAACGAGGAAGACACCGTCGGTGACGTCGTCGCCGTGGTCCGGCCGTTGCTCGGGACCCTCGTCGACGAGCTGGTGGTGATGGACTCCGGGTCGACCGACCGGACCGTTGCCGTTGCCGAAGCAGCCGGAGCGCGGGTCGTGTTGCGTTCCGACGTGGTGCCGTGGCTGGAACCGTTGCCCGGCAAGGGTGAGGTGTTGTGGCGGTCGCTGGCCGCGACCTCCGGGGACCTGATCGTGTTCCTGGACTCCGATCTGGTGGAACCGGAGACGGCCTTCGTGACGGCGTTGCTGGGGCCGTTGTTGCTGGACGCCGACGTGCACCTGGTGAAGGGGTTCTACCGGCGGCCGTTGCGGTTGGAGAGCTCCGGCGGTGGCCGGGTCACCGAGCTGGTGGCGCGGCCGTTGCTGAACACGTTGCGGCCGGAGCTTTCCGGTGTGGTGCAACCGCTCGGCGGCGAGTACGCGGCCACGCGGTCCTTTTTGGAGTCCGTGCCGTTCGCGGCCGGGTACGGGGTGGAGATCGGCCTGCTGCTCGACGTGCACCGGATCTACGGGCTGTCGGCGTTGGCACAGGTCAACTTGGGTGTGCGCAAGCATCGGAACCGGTCGCTGCTGCAGCTCGGGGTGATGTCCTCGCAGATCATGGGAACGGCATTGGCTCGGTGCGGGGTTCGTGCGGAAGCCGGGCCGCTGACGCAGTTCGTGCAGGTCGGCGGGGAGTGGCTACCCGACTCGACCGACGTGCTCGTGGCTGATCGGCCCCCGATGACGCACGTGGTCGAAGAGTCGTAGCTGCTCCTCGCGGTGGGTCACGACCAGTGCGGTGCCCTGGCAGTTGTCGAGGATCTTGCCGAGCACGCGGTCGGCCTGTTCGGGGTCGAGGCCTTCCGTCGGCTCGTCCATGAGCAGGACCTCCGGGTTCGCCAGCACTGACCTGGTGAGGATCAGGCGCTGACGCTGGCCGCCGGAGATCTCCTCGCCGCGTTCGCCGACGACCTGGTCCCAGTCGAGGTCGAGCTCGGTCGTCGCGGCCGCTCGGTCCAGTTCTTCCTGCGTGGCATCGGGTTTGGCGAGCAGGACGTTCGTGCGGACCGTGGTGTGGAAGACGTGTGCGTCGGCCAGTGCGCCTTTGCTCGGTTCCAGCTGGCGCGCGATGGCGTTGAGCAGCGTGGTCTTTCCCGCGCCACTCGGGCCGACGATCGCGGTCTTGCCTTGCAGCTGCGGGGTTTCCGGGTGGTGGGGCGGTTCGGGTTCGTCGGTCGGTTCCGGGTTCGGCTTCGACAGCGCGGCCAGCGGGACGGTGATCTCGAACGTCGCGATGGCCGCCATGATGAGCCAGGCCGGTTCGTGCTGGGCGAGCATGAGCAGTGCGGCGCCGAACTGGACGGCGATCGCCAGCGGAGTCAGGTCTCGGGTGCGTTCCTGGCGGGACAGCTCTTTCGCGGTTTTGGTGGCTGTGTGGAGTTTTTCGTCGAACAGGCCGTAGGCGATCAGTTCTTCTTTGCTGTGGACCAGTTCGGTGGTTTGTTCGGTCAGCCTGGCACGCAACGGGGTGAGGTTTTGCGGGTTGCGGATCGCGAGCCAGGGCAGCACCGCCAGGTTGATCAGCAGGCCCGCGATCAGCGGCAGCGAGAAGCCCGATGCGGCGATGACCGTGGCGCTCACCAGTGCCGCGGTGATCCACGGCAGCGTGGTGCGCAGCTGCGTGTCGAGGTGCTGGTCGACGTTCGTGACGATGCGGGTGAGCGCCGTGCCGGACGGGACGTGCCGGCGGTGCACGAGGTCGTCGTAGACCCGGCCGCGCAGTTCGACGGCTTCGCTGAGCACGGCCTTGTGGCTGGTCAGGCGTTCGAGGTAGCGCAGGGCGCCCTTGGCGAGCGCGAGCGTGCGGACCGCGACGATCGCCACGGTCAGCGCCTGCATCGGCGGGTGCTCGGCGGCGCGCATGATCAGCCAGGTCGCCGTCGCGGTGAGGCCGACACCCGCCAGTTCGGCGAGCGTGCCGACGAAGATCGCGAGCTTCACACCGTCACCACCCTGTTGACTTCGTTGAGCAGCGTTGGCCGGTGCGCCACGATCACGGCCGTGCGGCCTTTCGTGAACTCCCGGGTTGCTTGCAGCACCAGGGATTCGGTCTCCGCGTCGAGGTGCGCGGTCGGTTCGTCGAGCAGGAACAACCCGGCGTGCTGACGGTCCAGCGCCTTGGCCAGTGCGACGCGTTGTTGCTCGCCGGACGAGAGGTTCGCGGGGACGAGCGTGGGCCGTTGCGGTACCCACGACAGCGCTTCCAGCCACTTGGTCCTGTCGATCTTCTGCAGGTCGACGCCACCGACGAGGACGCGGCCGTCATCAGGACGCACGAAACCCAGCAACAGCCCGAGAATCGTGCTCTTGCCCGCGCCGCTCGGGCCGACCAGCGCGATCCGCTCGCCGGGCTTGATGGTGAGCGAGAAGTTCTTGAGGCTGCGGACGCTCACGTTGTCGAACACGATCTCGGCCTGGGCGAGATCCGGCGGGGTCTGGCCGGTGTGATCGGTCGTCGCGGGCAGTTTGGTGAGCACTTCGCGGCCCTGTGCGCTCGCGTGGTACTGCGCCCCGGCGGCCCTGAGCGGCAGAAACGCTTCCGGGGCGAGGAAAAGCACGAGGAGCGCGGTGTGCAGCGGCACGCCGCCGTCGAGCAGCCTGAGCCCGACCGGCACCGCGACCATCGCCACCGACATCGTCGCGACCAGTTCCAGCACGAACGCCGACAGGAACGCGACTTTGAGTGCGGACATGGTCTCGGTCATGTGTTGCGCGGCCAGTTGCCGGACGGTCCTGGACTGCGCCTCGGCCCGGCCGAACGCCTTCAGCGTGCCGATGCCTTTGACCACGTCGAGGAAGTGCCCGCCGAGCGTGGCCAACGCGGTCCACTGGCGGGCGGTTCGCTCACGCGTGTGCGCGCCCACCAGTGCACCGAAGATCGGGATCAACGGCAGCGTGAGCAGGATCGTCAGGGCGGCGGTCAGGTCCGCGAAGGCCAGCCTCGTGACGACCGCCAGTGGTACCGCGATCGCCAGGATCTGCTGTGGCAGGTACCCGACGACGTACGGCGTCACGTCGTGCACGCCGCGCGTCACCAGCGTGGCGACCTCGCCGGCTTTGGTGCCCGGCTCGCGCAGGAACGCTTGTCGCAGTCGCGTACGGGTGCGTTCGGCGGCCCGGTGCGCCCACTCGCGGTGGACCCACCACACGAGCACCCGTGCACCGATGACCAGGCACAGCAACAGAAGTCCGGCACCGCCGCTGATCACCGACGCCAGGAGTTCGGCCTGGGCCAGCACCAGGAACGGGATCGGGATCAGCGCGAGGAGATGGCGACGGTCGACCATTGCAGCAACACCACCAGCGGGATGATCGGGATCGCGACCCACGCGAGCAGGCCGAGCGTGTCGACGTGCGCCATCAGTCCGGTCGTGTCGATCGAGCTGAACGCGAGCGGGATCGGCAACGCGCAGAGCAGCGCGGTGACCGGGAACAACTTCCAGTTCCTGGTTTGGAACACCCAACCGTGCAGCGCGAACAGCACTGGCATGACGAGCGCCAACGGCCAGGGCGCTTCCATCAGATGCGCCAGGAACAGCCCCCAGCCAACGGAAACCATCAGTGCACCGGTGAACACCAGCCACCACCACAACCGCAGCTGCACCGCGGCCATGAACAGCACCAACCCCGCCAGCACCAGCGTGAACGTGCTGTGTGCGCCGGACAGGAGTTCGCCTTCGAGCCGCGGGAACGCCGCGAACAGCACCCCGATCGCGGCGACCAGCCACACCTCGTTGCCCAGGAAGAACGGCGTCATCCGTTGCAGTGCTTCTTCGCGGCGACGGAACGGCAGCAGCAACCCGGTGCCGTAGTCGAAACCGGCCAACGCGAAGTAGCCGACGGTCAGCGTGCCGAGCACGACGAGCCAGAGGGTTTCCATCAGAGCGACACCACCAACGGCGAGACAGGAGCGGGCGCGACGTCAGGACCACGACGGACCGCACGTGCGATCAACGCCCAGTCGACGCAGGCCAGCAACACGAACAGGGACGTGAAGACGATGAGCGACAACAGGATCTGCTGAGGTTCCACATGGGACACCGCGTCTTCGGTCTTGAGCAGCCCGTAGATCAGCCACGGCTGGCGCCCGATCTCGCGGAACATCCACCCGAAGATGGCCGCCATGAACGGCAGCGGAATGCCGATCACCATGAGGTACAACGGGAATCGCAGCCGGATCACCGCGTCCTTGATCAGCAACGGCAGCGTGACCCAGCTGACCATCGTGAGCGTCATCCCGATCAGGATCATGAACCCGAGCGGTGCCCCGACCCAAGGCGTCGCCTCGGTCTTGCCCGGCTGGAACTCCGCGATGATCGGGAACTGCGCGAACCCCGCCCCGATCAGCGACGGCGTGGCGAGCGCGGTCGTGATCACGCCCATCCGCAGCGACCGCCGGAAGAAGTCGACCTCGGGAGTCCGCTTGATGAAGTGGTACGCCGACACCCCGGTCAGGAACACGCCGCCGACCGTGATCGACGCGAAGATCACGTGCATCAGGGCGGAGTTGAACGTCGGATTGCTCAGCAACGCGCTGAAGTCGTCGAGCCGCAGGACGTTCCCCTCGACCCGGTAGCCCACGGGGTGCTGCAGGAACCCGTTCGCCGCCATGATCCAGAACGCCGACGCGTACGCGGTGAGCGCGGTCAGGTACAGCAGCGCCAGGTGGACCCAGCGGTTGAGCTTGCCCCAGCCGAAGATCCACAGCCCCAGGAACGTCGACTCCAGGAAGAACGCGATCAGCGTCTCCAGCGCGAGCGGTGCCCCGAACACGTCGCCGGCGTAGGTCGCGAGCCCCGACCAGTTCAGCCCGAACTGGAACTCCATCACGATGCCGGTGACGATCCCGAGCGCGTAGTTGATCACGTAGATCCGGCCCCAGAACCGCGTCATCCGCTCGTGCACGGGCGCGCCGGTGATCGTGAACCGCGTCTGCATGATCACGAGCAGGGTGATCAGGCCCAGCGTGAGCAGCACGAACAGGAAGTGGAACGACGTCGTCAACGCGAACTGGAGTCTGGCGAGGTCTACTGCGCTCATGAGTAGGGACGCTATATGTAGGTCCGCTACTTATGAACGCTCGCGCCGCGATCTCAGGGGGATCTCAGGGACGTCCCTGACGGGAGCTCGAAGCCCCGTCGGGCAGTCTTCATGGCAACAGCTTCGGTACCTCGCGCACCAGCGGAAAGGCCGGAAATCAGGGAGATCTCAGGGGTCGCCCGAGGCCTCGCATCAGTAGAGTCGCTACTCATGAAGCCCGACGCCCTGCGCGGACACCTCGACGCGTTGCTGCTGGCGACGCTCGACGGCAAGCAGCTGCACGGTTACGCGATCATCGAGGCGTTGCAGCAGCACAGCGGGGGCGCGCTGGACCTCCCGACGGGCACGGTCTACCCCGCGCTGCGCAGGCTGGAACGCGCCGGGCACGTCACCAGCGACTGGAGCACGGTCGGCGGCCGCAAACGCCGCACCTACAAGCTGACGCCGACCGGGCAGAAGGCGCTGCACGCCGAGCGCAACGCCTGGCGCGAGTTCACGACGGTCATCGACGGGGTGCTGGGAGGTGGTGGCAAGTGGGCACAGACGTGATCGACAGGTACGTGACCGACCTCGGATCACGGCTCCAGGGCTCGAAGAAGCAGGTTCGCGACCTCATCACCGAGACCCGCGACAGTCTCGAGGACGCCACCGAGGCGCACCTGGAACAGGGCCTCACCGAAACCGAGGCCAGGAAGAAGGCGGTCGAGGAGTTCGGGCCGGTCAAGGAGATCGCGAACGAGTACCAGGCCGAGCTGGCCGTCGCGTACGGCACGAGGACGCTCATCTGGCTGGCGATCATCCTGCCGTTGATGCACATGGCGTGGGAGTACGGCCGGATGCTGCTCATCGGGCCGTGGCAGGACTTCGGCACGCCGCCGCCGTCCTGGTACCTGTTCATCGCCAAGGCCAACGACCTGACCAGCGGTGTCGCGTCCGGGGTCGCGCTCGTGGCGTTGGTGCTCGGCCGGATCCTGGCCCGCAAGTACGACACGAAGCTGCTGGCCAAGCTCGCCGCGGCGATCGCGCTCCTGGCCGTCGGCGTGGTGCTGCTGGGCAACGTCGCGATCCTCGTGGCCACCGCGCACCTGGACGTGAGCAGGCTGATGCAGTCGTTGCCCATGAGCATCGCGAGCCTGATCAGCTGGACCGTGATCATTCGACTCGGACTGCTCGCTCGCCGCTGTCTGAGCTGTGCCACGATCGTCGGGTGACCAACGCCCTGATCTACCTGATCGTGATGGTGGCCGTCGCGGCAGTGGTGTTCCTGCTCGCGGCGTTGGTGTTCGGGCGCGGCGAGGAGCTCGCGCCGCTGCCGCCCGGTGCCTCGCCGACGCGGCTGCCGTCCGACACCATCACCGCGGACGACGTCCGCGAGCTGAAGTTCCAGCAGGTGTTCCGCGGCTACAAGATGAGCGAGGTCGACTGGGTGCTGCAACGTCTGGCGACCGAGGTCGGGGAGCTGCGGGCACGCGTCGAGGAGCTGGAGAGCAGTGACCGAGCTTGAGCTGTCCGTGCAGGTGGCGGCGCCGCCCGCGACGATCTTCAAGGCGATGACCGACTGGGAACGCCAGGGCGAGTGGGTCTTCGGCACTCGTGTCCGGGTCGTCGCCGGGGACGGGGAGTCGGTCGGCAGCGAGATCGACGCGGTCACGTTCGGCGTCAGCGACCGCATGCGGATCACGCGCTGGGACCCGCCGCACGCCGTCGAGGTCGAGCACCTCGGCAAGGTGGTTCGCGGCACGGGCGTGTTCGCGGTCAAGGGCAGTCGTTTCGTGTGGACGGAACGCCTCGACGTGCCGTTCTTCTACCCGTTGGTGAAACCGCTCTTCGTGCTGATGCTGCGCCGGTCGTTGCAGCGGTTCGCCCGTTTCGCCGAGGAGTACCGGTGATCTCGCGCTGCCCGTGGGGTGACTCGACCCCGGACTACGCCGACTACCACGACACCGAGTGGGGCGTGGAGCTGCACGGCACGAACGCCCTGTACGAGCGGATGTCGTTGGAGGCGTTCCAATCCGGGCTGTCGTGGATCACGATCCTGCGCAAGCGGCCCGCGTTCCGCGCGGCTTTCCTCGACTTCGACCCGAAGTTGGTGGCGGAGTTCGGGCCGGCCGACGTGGAACGGCTGATGGCCGACGCGGGGATCGTCCGGAACCGGATGAAGATCGACGCGACCATCCACAACGCCCGCACGATCGTCGAGACCGACGTCGACCTGGACGCTCTGCTGTGGTCGTTCGCGCCTGCCGAACGGAAGAGGCCCGCCACGATCGCGGACGTGCCGGCGATCACGGACGAGTCCAAGGCGATGGCCAAGGAACTGAAGCGCCGCGGCTTCAAGTTCCTCGGCCCCACCACGTGTTACGCGCTGATGCAGGCCACCGGGATGGTCGACGACCACATCGCCACGTGTTTCAGGGCTGACCGCGATTAGAGCCGATGCTGGTCGTTCACGTCGCGCTGTGGCGGGCTGACGTCACCCTCGGCTTTCTGGTGGAAGCCAAGTGGAAGCCGACGAGAAATGGCGACGGGGAAGCTCCCTCGGGCACTTCGGATGTCCGCTGCCCACAGCCGCCGTGCATCAGGAGCCACCAGCGATCATCCAGACAGGAACCAATGAGTTCCAGCACTTCTTCGTCCACAACGGAAAGGTGATCCAGCGAGCCAAGTCGGGCACGGGTGCCCATCGGGCCACCGTGAGGCCCGACGAGCCCGCTATCACACCCGCGCGGCGTCAGCGGCCGATGAACTTCGGCGCCCTCTTGTTCACGAACGCGTCGACGGCCTCGCGGTGATCCTCGGTCGCGCCGCAGTCGGCCTGGGTGCGGCGCTCGGCCTCCAGCGCGTCTTCCAACGTCCCGTCCGCCGCGGCAGCCAGCGCTTCCTTGATCTTCGCGTACGCCGTGGTCGGTCCGGCGGCGAGCTTGGCCGCGAGAAGGTGCGCGGTCTCCTGCAGTTCCTCGTCCGGCACGACCTGGTTGACCATGCCGACCCGCAACGCCTCCTCGGCGCCGACCGGCTGGGCGAGCAGCATCATCTCCATCGCGCGGCCGTGGCCGATCAGCCGCGGCAACGTCCACGACGCGCCGGAGTCCGCGGTCAGGCCCACGTTCGCGAACGCCATCAGGAACTTCGCCGACTTGCCCGCGATGCGCAGGTCCGAGGCGTACGCGAGGGACGCGCCCGCACCGGCCGCGCTGCCGTTGACCGCGGCGATCACCGGCTTCGGCATGCCGATCAGCTCGCGCACGATCGGGTTGTAGTGCTTCTCCACGGTGTGCAGCGGCGCGGGATCACCGGCCTGCAGCAAGCCGATGTGCTCCTTGAGGTCCTGACCCGCGCAGAACGCCCTGCCCGCACCCGTGATCACCACCGCGCGCACCGAGGCGTCGGCCGCGGCCTCCTTCAGCGCGTCGAGGAACGACTCCTTCAGCGCGATGGTGAAGGCGTTGAACGACTCGGGGCGGTTGAACGTGAACGTGCGCACACCATCGGCGTCGTCGACGAGGAGCTCGGACACTGGACCTCCATCAAGCAGTGGAAACGTTGCGAACCGGCCGCAGGCACTCGTCGACGAAACGACTCGTGCCCGGCGCCAGCCGCAGTGTCTGTTCGTCGAAGAACGACGCTGCCGCGTGCCCCGGCCAGTCCGGTGGCAACAGTTCAGCAGGAAGACCGGGATCGCGGAACAGGAACTTCCGCCACGCGTGCAGCAGCTGCTGTGACGCCGCGAACGCCGCGGCGTCGTCTGTTTCGTCCACAACGGACACGGCCGCCCGCCACTGCGCGACGAACGCGGCGTAGTCGCGGCCCAGTTCGGCCAGGTCCCAGGCCTTCGCGGCCAGTTCCGCGTCCGCGCCGTCGTGTGAACCGTGAAAAGTTCGTGCGAGAACCTGCTCCGCGGCCAGCACGTCGGTCAGCTCCGGCGACGGACGCGGCGCGATCCACGTCACAGGGCCGAGCGCGCCGTAGCCGAGCAGTTGCAGCTCCGACGCCAGGTGGTCGCGCGAGTCGCGGCCCGGCATCTCCTCCAGCACCACCACGTGCCAGCGACCGTCCCACGTGGACGGCCCGGTGCGGTAGATGCGGGCGGCGGCCTCGTCGAGCCTTCGTTCCCCGCGAGGTGTCATCGCGTAGCCCGGTCCGTCGGGCAGGCGCACGGGGTGCAGCCAGCCCTGCCGGACCGTGCGTGAAACAGCCGTGCGCACGGCCGGCGCCGCGAATCCCAGGGGTTCGAGCAGCCGGACGAGGGCGGCGATGGTGGCGGCACCACCTCGTTCGCGCAGGTGGCCGCCGTAGACGTCGAAGAGCGCGGAACGGGCTCGCACCCTGCCCAGTCTGTCACGCCGCGCCCGAGAGCGTGCCCCGCCGGTCCGTCCGTGCCGAAAGTGTTGCCTTGTCGTGAAAACGGGTAGTTAACAGGCACAAATCAAGATCCACAACTATCACCCGAACTCGCCAAAAGATCGGTTCGGTTTCGCCCCTGAGTCGCGATAGGGGAGAATGGGGCAGATCCGGCCTGGCCGGACGGGGAAGATGTTGACGGAGGGAGCACGCGATGGCGGCCATGAAGCCCCGGACCGGCGACGGTCCCCTCGAGGTCACCAAGGAGGGACGCGGCATCGTCATGCGCGTGCCGCTCGAGGGTGGTGGGCGCCTTGTCGTCGAGATGTCGGCGGACGAGGCCAGCGCCTTGGGCGACGCGCTGAAGGCCGCCGCCGGCTGAGAGGCATCCCGGCGAGAAGCACGTGAGCCCCGGTTTCCACAGTGGAGACCGGGGCATCGCTTCGTTCTGCCTTGAGTCAGAATGAACGGTCGTTAATGCACAGGGGAGGTCAAGTCGTGGCGTCGACGGTTCCGTCAGTGCCGACCAAGCTCGTCGACGTGGAGGTGGCCACCGCCGCACGTCGCAACACGCCGGCGGTCGTGCTCGCGGCCACCGGACCGGCGCTGGGACCGGGTGGCGACGGCATCGACGCGTCCGAGCTGACCGGCAAAGCCGGCGAGACGGTGCGCCACGACGACGCCTGGACGCTCGGTGTCGGCACCGGTTCGCTGAGCGACTACCGCACGGCGGGTGCGTCACTCGTGCGGGCGCTGAGCGGGGACGACGCGCCCAAGTCCGCCGACGTCCTGCTGACCCCGGACTTCGACGCCGAGAAGATGCGCGCGTTCGTGCTGGGCGCGGCGCTCGGCGGCTACCGCTTCAAGGTCACCGGTGAGGACGGCCCCAAGCGCGTCGGGTCACTCCGGCTCGTCACCGGCGACACCGGCTTCGACGAGGTGCTGACCTCGGCCGCGCTGAAGGCCCACGCGCTCGCCACGGCCACCTCGCTGGCCCGTGATCTCGCGAACACGCCCTCCAACGTCAAGGACCCGCGCTGGCTCGCCACCACGGCCGCCAAGCTCGCGGAGAAGCAGGACGGGCTGTCCGCCGTCGTGCGCGACGAGAAGTGGCTGGCGCAGCAGGGCTTCGGCGGCGTGCTGGCGGTCGGGGGCGGATCGGCGCGCCCGCCGCGGTTGCTGGAGCTGACGTACGGCACCACCGGCCCGCACCTGGTCTTCGTCGGCAAGGGCATCACGTTCGACACCGGCGGCATCTCGATCAAGCCCGCCGACGGCATGCACCTCATGCGCACCGACATGGCGGGCGGCGGCGCGGTGATCTCCGCGCTGCTGGCCGTGGCCAGGCGTGGGCTGCCGGTCCGCGTGACCGGGCTCGTGCCGTGCGCGGAGAACCATGTGGGCGGCGCGGCGTACCGGCCGGGCGACGTCGTGCGGCACTACGGCGGCGCGACCACCGAGGTGCAGAACACCGACGCCGAGGGCCGCATGGTCCTGGCCGACGCCATGGCGTACGCGGTGAAGAACCTCAAGCCGGACCTGATCGTGGACGTCGCCACGCTGACCGGTGCGATGAAGATCTCGCTCGGGCTGCGCACGGGTGCCGTGTTCACCGCGTCCGACGAGATCTCGGCCAACGTGATCGACGCGGGCGCGAAGGTCGGCGAGAAGTGGTGGCGGATGCCGTTGCTGGAGGAGCACGTTGCCGCCGTCAGCAGTGAGATCGCGGACTACAAGCAGTGCCCGTCCGGCCCCGGCGGCATCGCGGCGGCGCTGTTCCTGCAGAAGTTCGTCGGTGACGTGCCGTGGGCGCACCTCGACATCGCGGGGCCCGCACGGTCGGAGAAGGTCTACGACGAGGTCGTCGCGGGTGCCACGGGCTTCGGCGCGCGCACGCTGGTCGAACTGGCCGAAAAATATTCGCGTTAGGCCCTGGATTACCTACGATCGGCCATACGAGACGGCGACGTTCCACGGCATGATGTGAGCTCCTTCACAACGTTGTAGAGGAGCACCTCGTGTTACTCCGCCTGGCTCTCGCCGTCTCGCTGGTCCTGGCGGCGCTCACCCCCGCGTCGGCCGCCACGCCCTGGTGGGAACCAGTGGCGCGGCCGGCGCCGGACTCGCAGATCAACGTCACCGGTGAGCCCTTCAAGGGCACGGACGGCCAGGGCCGGGTGCGCGGGTTCGTCGACGCGCACAACCACCTCATGACCAACGAGGGGTTCGGCGGCCGGCTGATCTGCGGCGCGGCGTTCTCCGAGAAGGGCGTGGCGGACGCGCTCAAGGACTGTCCCGAGCACCACCCGGCGGGCCTGGGCGCGATCTTCGAGGCGATCGTGACGGGCGACTTCGACGGCCACGACCCGGTGGGCTGGCCGACGTTCAAGGACTGGCCGTCCTACACCACGGTCTCGCACCAGCAGAACTACTACGCCTGGCTGGAACGGGCGTGGCGCGGCGGTCAGCGCGTGCTGGTCCAGGACCTCACCAGCAACGCCACGCTGTGCATCATCCACCCGTTCAAGGACCGGTCCTGCGACGAGATGGCGTCGGTCCGGCTGCAGGCCCAGCGCACCTACGAGCTGCAGGCGTTCATCGACAAGATGTTCGGCGGGCCCGGCAAGGGCTGGTTCCGCATCGTCACGTCCGCCGAGCAGGCCCGCGACGTGGTCACGCAGGGCAAGCTCGCCGTGGTGCTGGGCATCGAGACCTCTGAGCTGTTCGGCTGCCGGACGTTCCTCGACATCCCGTTGTGCAACAAGGACAGCATCGACCGCGGCCTCGACGAGATGTACGCGCTCGGGGTGCGCAGCGCGTTCCTGTGCCACAAGTTCGACAACGCGCTGTGCGGTGTCCGGTTCGACTCGGGCACGCAGGGCGGCGTGATCAACGCGGGCCAGTTCCTGCGCACCGGCCAGTGGTGGCAGACCGAGGTGTGCAAGGGCCCGCAGCAGGACAACCCGATCGGCACCGTCGGCCCGAACGCGCTGATCCCGGCGAGTGCCGTCGCGCCGCAGTACGACCCGGCGAAGCGGTGCAACGTGCGCGGTCTGACGTCGCTCGGCGAGTACGCGGTGCAGGGCATGATGAAGCGGCACATGATGATCGAGATCGACCACATGAGCGTGAAGGCCGCCGGTCGCACGCTGGAGCTGGCCGCGCAGAAGAACTACCCCGGCATCGTCTCCAGCCACAGCTGGATGGACGCGCAGTGGACCGAGAAGGTCTACCAGCTCGGCGGCTTCGTGGCGGGTTACGAGAACGACCCCGGTACCTACGTCGCGCAGGCTGCCGCGTACGAACCGTTGCGGCGCAAGTACGACGTGGCCATCGGGTTCGGCTCCGACTACAACGGCGTGGGCTCGCACCCGGCACCGCAGACCGGCGTGACCTACCCGTTCCGCAGCTACCCGGACGGTCCGCTGGTCGACCGGCAGCGCACCGGCGAGCGCGTCTGGGACATCAACGTCGACGGCGGCGCGCACGTCGGTCTGCTGCCGGACTGGGTCGAGAAGGTCCGTCAGCTCGGCGGTGACCAGCTCGTCCAGGACATGCTGGGCGGCGCCGAGTCGTACCTGCGGACGTGGTCGAGCACTCAGCGCTGGCGTTCGTGAGTTTTCAGGGCGTGCTCGCGGAAGGCGCGGACGGCGGGCGGCAGCGGGTGGTTCTTCAGCCATGCCAGCCCGAACGCGCGACCGATGCGCGGGGTCAGCGGTAGTTCACGCACTCCCGCCGGCGGGGTGAACTCCGGGTGGGGCAGCAGGGCGACGCCGAGTCCTGCTGCCACCAGACCGCGCACCGTCTCGGTCTCCTGGCCCTCGAAAGCGATCTTCGGCGTGAACCCGGCGGCCTCGCACAGGTCGTCGGTGATCTGCCGCAGCCCGTAGCCGTGTTCCAGGACGATGAACTCCTCGTGGGCGAGTTCCCCGAGCCGCACGGCCTTGCGCGACGCCAGCCG
This sequence comes from Lentzea alba, assembly GCF_011067745.1. Lineage (GTDB taxonomy): Bacteria > Actinomycetota > Actinomycetes > Mycobacteriales > Pseudonocardiaceae > Lentzea > Lentzea alba. The sequence continues at coordinate 28,915 of NZ_JAAMPJ010000002.1, read as the reverse complement.
GTGCGTCGAGGGCACGACGACGATCAGTTCCTGTTCGAACAGGACGGCGGAGGCGAACTCGGGACCGTCGGGCGGCGGAGCGATCAGGGCGAGGTCGATCTCGCCGTCGAGGAGCTTGTCGACCAGCGTCTGGCGGGCGTTCTGGATCAGCCCGAACCGGACGTGCGGGTGCTCGACGCGGAACCCGCGGACCAGTTCCGGTACGACGGACCGGCCGAGCATGTGCAGAAACCCCAGCACCACCCGGCCCTTCTCCGGATCCAGCTCCTCCTCGACCTCGCGCAGGCCGGGTTCGAGCGCGGCCAGCGACCGGGCGGCGGCGTCGGCGAGCAGCCGGCCGGCGCGGGTGAGCCGGACCCTCCTGCCGCTCCTCGTGATGATCGGCGCACCGAGTTGCTCACCGAGCTCGCCGAGCCAGCGGCTGACCGTCGGCTGGGGAAGCCCGACGCGTTCTGCGACACGAGTCACGTGTTCGTCGGCGGCAAGCGCTTTCAGCACTGCCAGCTTCGGGGCCAGCTCCAATTCATCCACGAATTGATTCTGACTCATTTCCGTATTGGACGTATGGCTTAGCGTCGAATGCGTGAACAGGTTGACCGCGTCCATCGCCGCCTCGGGCTTCGCGTGCTTCGCGCTGCTTTACACGCCGCAGCCGGTCATGCCGCAGATCGCCCAGGAGTACGGGCTGGGGCCCAGCGGTGCGTCGCTCGCGCTCTCCGCAGCGACCCTCGCGCTGGCGGCGGCGGTCGTGCCGATCGCGATGCTGTCCGAACGGACCGGGCGCCGGGCGGTGATCGTGGTCAGCGTGCTGACGGCGGCGTTGCTGGGGCTCGTGCTGCCGTTCGCGCCGAACTACGAGCTGTTCCTGCTGCTGCGCGTGCTGCAGGGGATCGCGGCGGCCGGGGTGCCCGCGGCGTCGATGGCCTACCTCGCGGACGAGCTGGACAGCAGGCGGCTCGGCGCCGCGGTGGGCGCGATGATCGCCGGGAACAGCCTGGGCGGCATGTCCGGCCGGATGGTCACCGGCATGACCGCGGACTGGCTGGGATGGCGTGGCTCGGTGCTGCTCGCCGGCGTGTTCGGACTGGTCGCGGCACTGGTGGTGGTGTTCTTCCTGCCCAGGGCGCACGGCCGGCCGAAGCGGGCGCCGCGCGGCATGAAGGCGGCCTTGACGGACCCGGTGCTGCTCTCGCTGTACGCGGTGGCCGTGCTGCTCGTGGGGTCGTTCATCTCGTTCTACAACGTCGCGGGCTTCCAGCTCACCGGTCCGGCATGGCTGGAGACGCTGGTGTTCCTCTTCTACGGGTTCGGCAGCACGTCGGCGGCGTTCGCGGGCAGGCTGGCCGACCGGCACGGCCGTGGTCGCGTGCTGCTGCTGTGCATCGGTGTGCTGGCCCTCGGTGCGCTGGCGAGTCTGCTGTGGGTGCCGCTCGGACTGGCGATCGTCACCGCCGGGTTCTTCGCGGCGCACGCCACGGCGAGTGGCTGGGTCGCCGCGCGCACGCCGGAACATGCCCGTGGCCACGCGTCCGGTCTGTATCTCTGCGGGTTCTACGTGGGCAGCAGCGTCGGTGGCACGTCCGGCAGCACCGCGTACGAGGAGTGGGGCTGGAGCGGCCTGGTCCTGGTGATCCTCGGCTGGCTGCTGCTAGCCGCCATGCTCGCTCAGAACTCCAGGGCGAGGGTGATGCGCGAGTCGAGGGGCGAGATCGCCGTCGTGCCCAGTCGGGGCAGTTCCAGCGCCCCGGACTCCATGCCGACCGTGACCGAGCGTGTGTCCGCGGGGATCTCGACCACGACCGCGAACGGCAGCGGGCCGCCGTCGTAGCGGGCGCCGACCTGCGGAGCGGTCGAGCCGTCCGGAAGTTTGACGGTGATCAGGTCCTTGGTCAGCAGGCCACCGGCGGTGTCCGGGAGGTTGCCGACGGCCTCGACCCGCACCTCCAGCAGTGCCTTGTCCGGCGCGGAGATCGTGGCGACGTCGTACTGGCTCTGGCCGAGTTTGATCGGACGCTGGCGGCCGAGCCGGATGCCGCTGATCTTCATGCCGAGCTCGCGCTCGCCGAAGCGGATCTTCTGGGCCGGCTCGGCGAACTCGGCGGGGGCGGCGGCGCGCTGCAGCACGTGCGGCGGGGTGTCGGTGCGCTTGCCGGACGAGATCTCGACGCGCTGCTCCAGCGACTTGGCGCCCAGGGTGCCGAGGGCGAGGATCTCGGTGCCGGCCTGCGGGTCGGGCACGGTGTAGACGACGAACACCGAACCGCTGGCCGGCAGGCGGTCGGCGGGCAGCAGGTGGCGCTTGCCCGGCACCTCCAGCGCGAGCTCGGACGGCTGCGGGGCGAAACCCTGCCAGTTGGTGCGGTGGAAACCGCTGTCCGTCTCGTAGTACTTCTCGACCTTCATCCGCAGCACGCGCAGCCGGGTGCCGGGCTCGGCGCGCACCGTGCCCTCGGCGGTGAACCAGATGTCCGGGTTCGCCAAACCGGTGACGGCGGTGGCCAGGAGGTCGTCGCGCATCTTCATGTCAACGTTGCCAAGACCGAGGTCGACGTTGGTGCGCTTGCCGTCGTCGGGCAGCACGGCGAGGAAGTCGCGACCGGCGATGAGGTCCTGCTGCTTCGACGGGTCGAACTCCTTGCCGTCGGTGCGCACGAGCTTGCCGGTCGGGGTGCTGCGCTTGCCGCTCTCAGGCACCTGCGGCGACTGCACCTCGTAGCGGATCTCGTCATCCTTCTTGGTGACTTCCTTCAGCGGCACGGGCACCCAGTCGGTGCCGGCGCCGGTGCCGGGGACCTGAACGGGTCCGCACCACAGCCGCTTGTCCACCTCGGCCTCGAGGCCGGTCTTGGCGAACCAGCAGCTGACCGCCGCGGCGCCCGCCCGTGCCACGTAGCCGTAGTCGAGCGTGTAGGCGAGCTGCGCCTCGGCCTGTGCCTGCAGCTCAGCGGCGTCGGCGAGCTTCCTGCCCTCGACGGTGAGCTGGACGGCGGTCGGCTGTGGTGCGGGAGCTGTGGCGCATCCGGTCACTGCGAGGAGGACCGTCAGACCCAGCAGCGCACAACGCACAGTTCTCGCGCCCCTCACCAGTTGAAGTCAAAGCGTCACTACTGGTTAAAGGCGGCGGTAACCGTTTGGGGTTGCCCCGACCGAGTGTGGCTCAGATCACAGCGCGGTAGACCTCGACCGTCTGCTCGGCCATGGCGGACCAGGAGAACTCCTGCTCGGCCCGCTTGCGTCCGGCGGCCCCGAAGCGCCGGGCGCGGTCCGGGTCGGCGATCAATTCGTTGATCGATTGGGCAAGATCAAGTCGATATGTCGACAAATTGTGCTCGTCGTAGTGGACGAGCAGACCCGTCTCGCCGTGCACGACGACCTCCGGGATGCCGCCGACATCACTCGCGACGACCGCCGTGCCGCACGCCATCGCCTCCAGGTTCACGATGCCGAGCGGCTCGTAGACCGACGGGCAGACGAACACCGTCGCGTGGCTGAGGATCTGCCGCACCTCGGCGGGCTGCAACATCTTCTGGATCCAGAAGACGCCTTCCCTGCCCGACGCGAGCTCGCTGACCGCCTGTTTGGTCTCCTCGGCGATCTCCGGCGTGTCCGGGGCACCGGCGCAGAGGACGATCTGGGCGTCAGGGTCGATGTGGTGCGCGGCGGCGACGAGGTGACCGACACCCTTCTGCCGGGTGATCCTTCCCACGAAGGCCACGATCGGCTTCTCGGGATCGATGCCGCGCGAGGTGAGCGCGTCCGTCTCCGTGACGGGGTGGTAGGCGTTGGAGTCGATCCCGTTGCGCACCACGTGCACCCTCGCCGGGTCGAGCGCGGGGTAGGCGTCGAGCACGTCGGCCCGCATCCCCTCGCTCACGGCGATGATCGCGTCCGCGTGTTCGTACGCGGTTCGCTCGGCCCACGACGAGATCCGGTACCCGCCGCCGAGCTGCTCGGCCTTCCACGGCCGGCGCGGCTCCAGCGAGTGCGCGGTGACCACGTGCGGGATCCCGTGCAGGAGTTTGGCCAGGTGACCGCCCATGTTGGCGTACCAGGTGTGCGAGTGGACGAGGTTCGCCGCAGCCACCGCGGAGGCCATCTCGAGGTCGACCGCGAGGGTCGTGAGAGCCGCGTTCGCCTGCTCCAGGCTGTGCGGTGGGTTGTGAGCCGTCGCGTCCGATCTCGGCGCACCGAAGCAGTGCACGTCGACGTCGACGAGCTCGCGGAGATGGGGCACGAGGAATCCCACGTGCACGCCAGCGCCGCCGTAAACCTCCGGTGGGTACTCCCGCGTCATCAGCGCAACTCGCACGCCCCCACCGTAGATCACAGCGGTACTTGTTGGGACAAAGCAGTTTGCGTCTGGTTGAAGCGCGATCGCACAGATAGGGTCACATACCGTGAAGGGGCAGCCGCACGTTCTCGGAATTGTGCTTGCCGGTGGTGAAGGCAAGCGCCTGTGGCCACTGACGGCCGACCGCGCGAAACCGGCTGTGCCCTTCGGGGGCAACTACCGGCTGGTCGACTTCGTGCTGTCGAACCTGGTCAACGCGGGGCTCGCGAAGCTCTGCGTGCTGACGCAGTACAAGTCGCACTCGCTGGACCGCCACATCTCGACGACGTGGCGCCTGTCCAATGTGCTCGGTCAGTACGTGACACCGGTCCCGGCGCAGCAACGCCTGGGCCCTCGCTGGTACACGGGTTCGGCAGACGCGATCTTCCAGTCGCTGAACCTCGTCCACGACGAGAAGCCGGACCACGTGGTGATCTTCGGTGCCGACCACGTGTACCGGATGGACCCCGGCCAGATGATCTCGCAGCACATCGAGTCGGGCGCGGCCGTGACCGTGGCCGGCATCCGGGTGCCGCGCACCGAGGCCAAGGCCTTCGGCTGCATCGACAGCGATGCCTCGGGGAAGATCACCCGGTTCCTGGAGAAGCCGTCCGAGCCGCCGCACGTACCGGACGATCCGGACGTCACTTTCGCTTCGATGGGCAACTACGTCTTCACGACCGAGGCGCTGCTGGACGCGCTGCGCGGGGACGCGTTGAACCCGGACTCCGACCACGACATGGGTGGCGACATCATCCCCATGCTGGTGGACCGGGGTAAGGCGCACGTCTACGACTTCCAGGACAACGAGGTTCCCGGCGCCACGGACCGGGATCGCGGGTACTGGCGTGACGTGGGAACCATCGACGCCTACTACGACGCCCACATGGACCTGGTTTCGGTCCATCCGATTTTCAACCTCTACAACCAGTTGTGGCCTATTCGGACGGCCACGCCGCCGTTGCCTCCCGCGAAGTTCATCGCGGGAGGGTCCGCTGAGGACTCGATGGTGGGACCCGGGTCGATCATCTCCGGGAAGATCCACGGGTCGGTGATCTCTTCGGACGTCACGGTCGAGGTCGGGTCCGTGGTGCAGGGGTCGGTGCTGCTGCCCGGGGTTCGAATCGGCAAGGGTGCCGTGGTGCGACGGGCTATTTTGGACAAGAACGTCGTGGTGCCGGACGGTGCGTTGATCGGTGTGGACGCGCCGATGGACCGTGAGCGCTACACGGTGTCCGCGAGCGGGGTCACGGTCCTCGGCAAGGGCGTCCGGGCTTACTAGCAGCCGGTCAGCTTGATGTCGTCCTGACCCTCGAACCGGCGGCCGTCGACCGTGCGGCCCATGAGGGTCGCGCTCGTCATGCCGCACGTCAGACCGGTCCTGGTCGCGTCGAACTGGCAGACCAGGTCGGCCCTGCCGTCGTCGTCGACGTCCTCACCCGGCGATCCGCAGCGGATCAGGCTCTGCTCCAGGCCGGTGGCGCCGAACGTGAGGCTGGTCCGGTCGACGCTCGCCACGGCGTCGAACTCCGCGGTGGACAGGATCGCCACCGGGATCACGCCCTCCTTCTTGAGGTTGATCGAACTGGGGAAGCTGCGCGGCTTCACGTCCGGCGGCACCCACGAGATCGAGCGGACGTCGTTCGCGCGGTCCGTGTCCTCCGGGTGCGGTTCGTCGGCGGCGATCACCGCGGTCGTGGTGAGCAGGTGCCTCCGGTTCTCGGTGCAGGACACCGTCCAGTCCTTCGTGAACGTCGCGGTGGTGCCGACGCCGAGGACGTGCGTCTGCTGCTGGCCGGTGTTCGGCGAGACCGTGCAGTCCGCCGGTGCGCCGAGACTGACCGTCGTCAGCGTGTGCACCGCGTCGGCCGGTCCGGCGTTGCTGACCGTCGTCGTGGTGGTGCAGGCGAAGTCCTGCGTGCGGTACTGACGTTCGGTGCAGGTCAGGCGGATGTCGCTGACGGAGAGGTCGACCCGTTCGAACACCTCGACGCGGTCGGTCGCGCTGCCGTCGTTGTTGGCGGGGTCGGGGTCGATGACGTGCAGGTGGTCGAGCACGGCCTTCGACGACGCGGTGAAGTCGTGGTAGCTGCGGTTCGCGCAGGTCACGTTCCACTTCGACGAGACGGTCACCGGGCTGCTGATCGACACCTCGTGGGTCGTGGCGGTGGTGGGGGTCAGCGTGCAGTCGGCGGGGCCGGTGAGGCCGAGCGCGACGTCGGTGTTCGCCGGGCCGTGGTCACCGCGGTTGATCGCCACGGTCGTGGCGGTGCACTCGAACTGGTCGCGGACGTAGGTGCGGCTCGCACAGTCGAGCTGAGTGCTGTCGATGCCGACGTTCGCCTCGTCGATCACGGCGATGGTGGCGCTGGTGGTCCGGTGGTTGCTCGCCGGGTCCGGATCGGTGACGCCGGGCGTGGTGATGGTCAGCGTGTTCTCGAACGACAACGGGTGGAAGCTCGGATCGAGGCAGGTGACGGCCACCTCGAAGATCACCTCGACCGGCCGGCCGAGCACGAGCTGCCGGGTTGCGGGCGGCGGTGTGGTGAACGAGCAGTCCGGCGGGCCGGAGGCGGAGATCGCGTCCTGGACCTCGATGATCGGGGCCGGGCCGCGGTTCTCCAGCAGCGCGCGGACGCGCAGGGTGTGTTCGGTGTCGGCGGTCATCTCGGTGGGCGGGTCGACGACGTCGAAGGCGACCTTCACGGCGTCGGCCTTGGTCTCCACGTTGCCGAAGTCGCGGCCGTCGAACCGGGCGTCGCCGATGTTCGGGGCCACGTTCAGGGTGTGCCGCTCGGGTCCGCTGGTGCGGGTCCAGCCGTCGCGGCTCTCCTCGGTGAGGGCGTAGTCGCCGGGCAGGTGGCCGTCGAGGCGGAACTCGTAGTAGCCGTTGCCGTCGGTGGTCGTCGTGGCGACCGCGCCGGTGCCCTGACCAGCGTCGGAGCGGTCGCGGTGCAGGGTGACGGTCCAGCCGGCCAGGCCGGGCTCACCGGCGTCGCGGACGCCGTTGCGGTTGGCGTCGTGGTACTTGTGCCCACTGATCACCGGCACCGGCTTGCCAGACTTGTCCAGCGAGAAGTTTCCGCAGGCCAGCCCGATGAAGCTGCCGCCGTACGTCATCGAGTGCAGCACGACCGGGCGTTCGGAGAAGGCGTCGACGACCGCGCGGTAGTGCTCCTGCCCAGGCGTGCACGGGACGTCCTGGGGCATGTCGACGTCGCAGCCCGACCATTGTTCCGCATTCGTGTGGAATTGTCGGAGGCCGGTGGGTGCGTACCAGAGGAAATTGCGGTTGAAGCCGCGTCCGACGTAGTAACCCTCAGCGTCCCGGATGTTCTGCGGAGTGAGTTCCGTGTGGATTCCGGGATCGATGATGTAGGTGTTGCGGCCGCATGAGGAGTTGACCATGTCGTCGCCGTTTCCCCAGCAAGGGGTGGTTGCGGCGGCGGGTGTCGTCAGGCCGATGACCGGTATCGCGGCAGCCGCCAGTGCGGCGAGAACTCTTGTTGGTTTCACCTGAGCCCCTTTCGGGGAATTGGCCGTCCCCGACCCTGCGGAGGGCATGTCGAATCGTCGTGAAGCGTTGTTACCACTTCACTCAGGTGGGCCAACCGGCTTTCTTATGGCCTGCGCGCCGCGACCAGCAGTCCGTCGCCCAGCGGGAGCATGACCGGGACGAGCCGGTCGTCCTCCTTCACCAGCCGGGCGATGTCCCGCATGGCCTGGGTCGACTCGTCCCGCTTGGTGGGATCGACGACGGCGCCGTGCCACAGCACGTTGTCGAACGCGATGACGCCGCCGGGGCGCAGCATCCGCACGCCGTGCTGGAGGTACTGCGGGTACTCGGGCTTGTAGGCGTCCACGAACACGAGGTCGTAGGCCGCGTCGGTGAGACGGGGCAGCACGTCCAGCGCCTTGCCCATGATCAGGCGGGTGCGCGAGGGCGAGATGCCGGCGGACGCGTAGGCCTCGCGGGCGGCGCGTTGGTGCTCGGGGGCCACGTCGATCGAGGTCAGGATGCCGGAGGCGGGCATGCCCGCGAGCAGGTAGAGGCCGCTGGTGCCCGCTCCGGTGCCGATCTCGACGACGGCCTTGGCTTGCAGCGCCGTGGCCAGGAACCGCAGTGCGGCCCCGCCACCTGCGCCGATGGGCACGCAGCCCAGTTCCTGGCCGCGTGCTCGTGCTGCCAGGTGCACGTCGTCCTCGGGGAGGTACTGCTCGACGTACTCCCGCAGGGCCGATTCCGCTGTCACGGGTACGCAGGCTAGTGCCACAGGTGCCCAAAACGGGTGAACGCGGCCCGAACCGAGATTCTCAGGATGCTCTCAGCCCACTCTCACGATCGTTTAAAGAGAGCAGGAGAAGGTACAGAAGCAAGAAGCCAGGCTCTAGTCGGGAACAAGCCGGACTCGACGTCCGTTGAGCCGCATAAGGGTCGCCGGGCGGCCCACATGGAGGTGCCGAAACACCTGATGCGCACGCAGTCGAGTTCGCTGGAGGCCGTCGCGCCCATCGAGACGGCCGACTGGACGCCGCCCTCGTGGGACGCCATCGTCCGCGAGCACGCGGACAGGGTCTACCGGCTCGCGTACCGCCTGACCGGCAACCAGCACGACGCCGAGGACCTGACCCAGGAGACGTTCATCCGCGTCTTCCGGTCGCTCGCGTCGTACAAGCCGGGCACCTTCGAGGGGTGGCTGCACCGCATCACCACCAACCTCTTCCTCGACATGGCTCGCCGCCGCAGCCGCGTGCGCATGGAGGCGCTGCCCGAGGACAACGACCGCCTCGAGGGTGACGACCTGTCCCCTGAAGAGATCTACGACGAGAACCACCTCGACCCCGACCTGCAGGCCGCGCTGGACGAGCTCCCGCCGGAGTTCCGCGCCGCGGTCGTGCTCTGTGACGTGGAAGGACTCTCCTACGAGGAGATCGGCGCCACGCTCGGGGTGAAGATGGGTACCGTGAGGAGCAGGATCCACCGGGGTCGTCAGGCTCTGAGGGTCGCGCTCGAACGTCGTCGTCGGGAATCGTTGCTGGAGGACTCTGCATGACCGACCTCCGTGGTTGGGGCCTGCCTGAGCAGCACCTGTTGCCGGACGCCGTGGTCGCGTTCGTGGACGGAGAACTGTCCTCGATCGCACACGAGCGAGCCTCGTCGCACATACAGCGCTGTGGCTTCTGCGCTTTCGAGACCTACACCCAGCAGCAGGCGCGCGCCGCGGTGCGCACCGCCGCCGCGCCCACGGCGTCGGCGTCGCTGCTGGACCGGCTCGGGGCCATCCCGCAGGAGGTCGAGCTGCCGTCCGCACCGGACGGGCTCGCGATCACCGAGGACGGACAGTTCGTCGCCGTGCAACGCACCGACAAGCCCGCGTTCGGCTCGGGCCCGGTGCTGGGGTCGTCGAGACCTCTGGGCAGCAACGGCTGGTTCAGCGCCCGCCGCGCCCGCCAGGGTGCCGGGGTCGTCGTGAGCGGCATGCTGCTCGGCGCGCTCGCGTTCACCACGCCGGACAGCGACGCGCCTGTTTCGCCGTCCGCGCCGCAGAACGCCCGCGCGGTCTTCGCGACCACCCCCTGACAGTCATTTCACCGCTCTTCAGGCAGGCTGTAGCTCAGCACTCCTAGCGGAAAATTCGGGGAGAGATGAGCCAGCAGTCGCCCAACGGCCAGACGCCCACACCCGTTTCCGGAGTGGACGACGGAGCGCATCGCAGGCTCCGGCCACGGCCCTTGGCGCAGCCGCCGGTCGACCCCGCGTACGCGACAGCCTTCGGCCGCCCGGACGGTGTCTCCAGCGCGTTCGCCGCGCGTGACGTGCCGGTGCCCGCCGTTCAGTCGGCGCCGCCACCTCCCGAGTCGCTCGTCAGCGCGTTCGGCCGGCAGGGCTCCGCGGAGCTGCTGCAGCGGCCCCCTCAGCCGATGTCCGACCCCGATCCGGACATCGATCCGGTGTTCTGGGGCGACAAGCCCGCCGGTGACCCGTGGCGCGACCCCGCCTCCGGTGCCGTGATCGGCCCGCCCGCCGTGGGCGAGGACCCGCCGGGCGAACCTGAGAAGAAGGCCGAGCCCGGTCCGCAGCTGAGCGTTCCCGAGCTGATCTTCGGTCGTCGCGTGAAGTCGACCGCCCTCGCGTTGCTGATGGTCGCGGCGCTGCTCGTCGGCTCGGTCGGCGGCCTGATCGGCTGGCTGATCGGCAGGGCCGGAAACCCGCTCACCGACTCGACGGTCACCCTGGCCGAGGTCGAGGAGGGCAAGGAGCGCCCGGCCGGTTCGATCTCGGACATCGCCAAGCGCGTCACGCCCAGCGTGGTGTCGATCGAGTTCAAGGGCGCCAACGTCGCGGGCGTCGGCTCCGGCGTCGTCATCGACGGCGGCGGCTACATCCTCACCAACGACCACGTGGTGGCCCCGGCCGCCCAGGACTCGTCGGCCAAGCTCAGCGCCGTCTTCACCGACGGCACCCGCGCCCAGGCCCGCGTCGTCGGCCGCGACCCGAAGACCGACCTCGCCGTCATCAAGGTCGAGGTCACCAACCCCACGGTCCTGCAGTTCGGCAACTCCGACGAGCTCCAGGTCGGCGACAGCGTGATCGCCATCGGCTCGCCGTTGCAGCTGTCCAACACGGTCACCGAGGGCATCGTCTCCGCGCTGCACCGCCCCGTGACGGCGGCCGGCGAGAACGGCGGCCCCCAGGTCACCTACGACGCGATCCAGACCGACGCGGCCATCAACCCTGGCAACTCGGGCGGCGCGCTGGTCGACTCGCGCGGCGCCCTGATCGGCATCAACTCCTCGATTCGCACCGAGACCGGCGGTTCGGTCGGCCTCGGCTTCGCGATCTCCGGCAACCAGGCCCGCAAGATCAGCCAGGAGCTGATCCGCAGCGGTCAGGTCAAGCACGCGGACATGAACGTCAACGTCAAGTCCGTGTCCGCGGAGACCTCCGAGGGCGCCCAGGTGCAGAACGTCCCCGCCGGAGGTGCCGCGGCCGCCGCCGGCATCCAGGAGGGCGACGTGATCACCAAGGTGGGCAACCGCATGGTGCGCAACGCCGCGGAGCTCGTCGTGGCCGTGCGCGAGCACGAGATCGGCCAAACGGTCCAGGTCACGCTCGCCCGCCAGGGCCGCGAACTCAAACTAGACGTAACCCTCAAGAGCGACTGACAAGTAGGCTGGGACCCGTGTTCGACAGCATCGGATGGGTAGAGATCCTCATCATCGTCGTCGCGGGTCTCTTCATCCTGGGACCCGAACGCCTGCCGTCCGCGGCAGCATGGCTGGGCAAGACGGTGCGCCAGGTCCGCGAGTACGCGACCGGCGCGCGGGAGCAGCTCAAGCAGGAGATGGGGCCGGAGTTCGAGTCGCTCCGCAAGCCCCTCGAAGACCTGCGCGAGCTCCGCAACTTCGACCCGAAGCGCGCGGTCACCAAGCACCTGTTCGACGATCCCGAGCCCACCAAGGCCAACGGCTACCCGACGCCCTCGACGCCGACCGCGCCCGAGCAGCGGCCGCTCGCACCCGGCGAGCGCCCACCGTACGACCCGGACGCGACCTGACGGGTGGCGCCTTGCCTCGACGTCTACGTGCGGCTGCCGCGCCTGGACCGCCTTGACGTGCAGAGCTTCCTCGAAGCGCACGTGGCGAACTGGCGGGAGTCGCACGCATGGCTCTCAGACAACGCCTCCGAGATCCTGCAAGCCGGCCTTGCCGGCTCCCCGTCCGGCGAGACGTTGTACGCCTCGGCAACCAGCGGAGTTCGCGATCCCGAGCTGGACTTCGTGATCGTCGCGTTTCCCCGGGACGCGGGCATCGTCCTGGGAGTGTCGATCGACCTGGAACCAGACCAGGACGCCGCGGCAGGGCTGGCCGAGCGGTGGCTGGTCCGGCTGCTCGACGAAGTAGGTGCTCAGCAGGGGTTCGTGCAAGCCGAGGAGCCGCCACCGCTGACCGAGGCCGAGTGGCAGGCCGAGATGGAGCGCGCCCTCATCGCGCGCTCCGTCTAGCGGCCGGCGGGGGAGACGTTCAGCAAGCGACCCGCCAGGCCGCGGGAGCGGACGGACAGCTTCGTCGCCACCTCGGTGAGCACCTTGGCCGCCGCCGAGTCCGGCACGGCCTGCACGATCGGCGTGCCCGAGTCGCCGTTCTCCCGCAGGCGCGGGTCCAGCGGCACCTGGCCGAGCAGCGGCACCTCGGAGCCGATGGTCTTGGAGAGCGACTCCGCGACGGCCGCACCGCCACCGGAACCGAAGACCTCCATGCGCGAGCCGTCGGGCATCTCCATCCACGACATGTTCTCGATCACGCCCGCGACCCGCTGCCGCGTCTGCAGCGCGATCGACCCGGCCCGCTCCGCCACCTCGGCGGCGGCCTGCTGCGGCGTGGTGACGACCAGGATCTCGGCGTTCGGCACCAGCTGGGCCACCGAGATCGCGACGTCGCCGGTGCCGGGCGGCAGGTCGAGCAGCAGCATGTCCAGGTCGCCCCAGAACACGTCCGCGAGGAACTGCTGCAGCGCGCGGTGCAGCATCGGGCCGCGCCACACGACCGGCGTGTTGCCCGGCGTGAACATGCCGATCGAGATCACCTTCACGCCGTGCGCGGACGGCGGCATGATCATCTTCTCGACCTGGGTGGGACGGCCGTCGGCGCCCAGCATGCGCGGGATCGAGTGGCCGTAGATGTCGGCGTCGACGATGCCGACGGACAGGCCGCGCGCGGCCATCGCCACGGCGAGGTTCACGGTCACCGACGACTTGCCGACGCCGCCCTTGCCGGACGCGACGCAGTACACGCGCGTCAGCGAGCCCGGCTGGGCGAAGGGGATGACCGGCTCCTCGGCGCCGCCGCGCAGGGTCTTGCGCAGCTCGGTGCGCTGAGCGTCGCTCATCACGTCGAGGTCCACCCGGACCGACGAGACGCCGTCCAGGGCCTGGACCGCCTCGGTCACGTCCTTGGTGATCTTGTCGCGCATCGGGCACCCGGCGACCGTCAGGAACACCCCGACGACCACGGCACCGTCGGAGCCCACCTCGACGTCCTTGACCATGCCGATCTCGGTGATCGGGCGCCGGATCTCGGGGTCCTGCACACCGGCGAGCGCCTTGCGGACGTCCTCGACGGTGGGGAGGGGCTGCGTGGTGGTCACCCAGCCATGCTACGTCCGGTTCAGGCCTGTCCTACCGGCTGGTCACTTTTGACGACAGGCCCAGGTCGTAGCCGGGTCGGAGCTGTCCGTAACATCGACGTCCGTGCCGGAATCGGGTAGTTCCCGGTTGCCCACCCGTGTCGAGCTAGGGGTGTGGCGATCGTTCCTCCGCGCGCATGCACGGATCACGAGGGTCCTCGAGGCCGAACTGATTGCTGAGCAGCGCCTATCGCTCGCGGCGTACGACGTGCTGGTCCAACTGGCCGAGACGCCTTCCATGCGCATGCGCATGACCGAACTCGCCGATGCCGTCCTGCTGTCCCGCTCTGGCGTGACCCGCCTGGTGGACCGCCTGGAACGCGCCGGTCTGGTCGGGCGGGAACGCGCCGACGGTGATGGACGCGGCATCGTGGCCGTGCTCACACCGCTCGGGGCAGAACGTCTCCGCAGCGCGTCCGCGACACACCTCGCGGGTGTCGCGGAGCACTTCGGGGAGAGCTTCGGGCCAGGTGAGCTCGAAGCCTTCGGCCGCACGTGTGATCGCTTGGCAGCGGACGACATCTTTCCGTGATCACCGTGGTGGGACTTGTGCACGTCGAGGCTGGCCGCCTCCTCGTTGCGCGCTCACGCAACAAGAAGGCCTTCTACCTTCCCGGCGGCAAGATCGAGGCGGGAGAGTCCCCTGAGGACGCTCTGCGCAGGGAGGTCCGGGAGGAGCTCGGGATCGGGCTCACTCATCCCGCGGTCCTCAAGCGCTACGTCGCCCCGGCGTACGGCGAGGGTGAAGGCGCGATGGTCGACATGACCTGTTTCACGGCACGGCTTCTGGGCACGCCGCGGCCCATGGGCGAGATCGCCGAACTCACTTATGTGACGCACGACGAGTACCGCGAGCACGCCGAGACGGCGCCCGCGATCCACGAGGTTCTGGCAGACCTGGTCGCGAATGGACAGATCAACGGGTGATTCGGCTCACGGCCGGACTTTCCTCTGGTTGTTCTGCTCCTTCACCAGCTTCTCCAGCTCACCCCGGATGAAGTCGCGCGTCGCCACCTCACCCACGGCCAGCCGCAGCGCCGCCAGCTCCCTGGCCAGGAACTCGGTGTCCGCCTTCGTCTGCGCGGCCCGCGCCCGGTCCTCCTCCAGCGACACCCGGTCCCGGTCGTCCTGCCGGTTCTGCGCGAGCAGGATCAGCGGCGCGGCGTAGGCGGCCTGGGTCGAGAACGCCAGGTTCAGCAGGATGAACGGGTACGGGTCCCAGCGCAGCGACACCGCGACGAGGTTCACCGTGATCCACGCGATGACGATCATCGTCTGCCAGAACAGGAACTTGCCGGTGCCGAGGAACCGCGCGAGCCGTTCGGAGAACTGACCGAACGCGTCGGGGTCGATCGAGAAGCGCAGGCCGCGCGGCTCGCGCGGCTGGTCGAGTCTGCGCCTGGGCAGCAGTTCAGGCATGGCTCAGTCCCGTCTCGCGCCAGTTGTCCGGCAGCAGGTGGTCCAGCACGTCGTCCACGGTGACGGCGCCGAGCAGGTGCTCGGTCTCGTCGAGCACCGGGGCGCACACCAGGTTGTAGGTGGCGAAGTAGCGCGTCACGTCGCTCAGCGAGGCGTTCGGCGACAGGTACGCCATGTCCGTGTCGAGCACGCCGGCGACCAGGTCGAACGGCGGTTCGCGCAGCAGCCGTTGGATGTGCACGCAGCCCAGGTAGCGGCCGGTCGGGGTCGCGGAGGGGGAGCGGCACACGAAGACCATCGACGCCAGCGCCGGCGTGAGGTCGGGATTTCGCACTCGTGCCAACGCTTCCGCGATCGTCGCGTCCGGGGTGAGGATGATCGGCTCCGGGGTCATGAGACCGCCGGCCGTGTCGAAGGAGTACTCCAGCAGGCGCCGGACCGGTTCGGACTCCTCGGGTTCCATCAGTTCCAGCAGCCGGTCCTTGGTGTTCTCGGCCAGCTCCGCCAGCAGGTCCGCCGCGTCGTCCGGGTTCATCGCTTCCAGGATGTCCGCGGCGCGTTCTTCGTCCAGGTGCGCCAGAACGTCCTTCTGGTCCTCTTCGGACAGTTCCTCGATGACGTCCGCGAGCCGTTCGTCGTCGAGCGCGTCGGCGACCTCGTAGCGGCGCTTGGGCGGCAGTTCGTGCAACGCGTTCGCGACGTCCGCGGCACGCATGCCCTCGAACACCGCGACCAACTGCTGCGCGCCCTGCGGCTGGCCCGCGATCTCGTTCACGCTCAGGCCGCCGACGTCCTCCCACTGGAACACCTGCACCGGACCCTTGGGGCTGAACCGGCCGGTGCGCTGCCGGGCGGCGACGCGGACCATCCGCCAGTCGCGGGTGCGGGTGAGCTCCATCGCGGCGTCCACGACCACGGCCGTGTTGCCGTCCTCGAGCTGGATCCTGGCGTCGAGCAGCTCGCCGATCACCAGCACCTCGTTGACGCGCTGGTGGAACGGCCGCAGGTTCACCGAGCCCGTCGCGAGCGTCACGGCGTTCGGCTCGATCGAGGTGAGTCGCAGCATCGGCACGAAGATCCGCCGGCGCGTCACCAGCTCGACGACCATGCCGAGCACGCGCGGTGGCTGCCGGTCTATTCGGAGGCTGATCACGACGTCACGGGCTTTGCCGACGGGTTCGCCGTCGGGGCCGAAGACGGGAAGTCCGGCCAGCTGAGCGATGTAGACCCGGTTCACAGCCACCACATGACCAGGCTAGATCAGGACCTGACCGCCCACCCGGCGATCTCGGCGAGGTTGGCCGCAAAGTCCTCGAAGTCCTCTTCCAGACACCAGGTCCAGTTCGCGACCGCCCGGTACAGCGTCCAGTCCCGTGCCTTCGTCACGTCCAGCTCGGCGGCGTCGCAGATCGTGAGGAAGCGGTCGGTCAGGCCCTTGCGGCCGTCGAGCTCGTCGAACCTGTTCCACAGCAACGGAATCACGCTGTACTCGGGGTCGCCGGCCAGCGGCTTCGGGTCGATCATCAACCACGGCTCGCGGTCGCCGCGCAGCACGTTCTCGTAGTGCAGGTCCTCGTTCACCAACGTGGTGCCCATGACCCTGTTGTCGGCAACGTCACGTGCCGCGGCGAACAGTTCGCGCGGGATCGCCGGGTGATCTCGCAGCTCGCCCTGGAACCTGCGGATGTCCGCGGGCGCGGGCAGATCGCGGTGCCGGCGCAACAGCCCGCAGATCACCCCGATTGCCTTGTCGATCGGCTCGTCGTCCAGCGAGTGCGTGTGGTCGAGGCGTTCGAGCAGGAGAGCGCCGAGCTCCTCGTCGTGGTCGAGCAGCCGGACCGCGCCGTCGCCGTTGTAGGCCCGCAGCGCCAGCGGTTCGTCCTCGGTCTCCTCGTCGACCCAGGTGATCTTGAGTGCCGCCGGGTGTCCGTCGGCCTGGCGCACCGGGAGCACGACGGCGCACATGCCGTTCAGCAGCGGTCCGGCCGGGGTGAGCTGCCAGCGGGAGCACGCCTTCGTGGCGAGCTTCGGCAGCGAGGCCA
The DNA here is from genome assembly GCF_011067745.1 of Lentzea alba. GTDB lineage: Bacteria > Actinomycetota > Actinomycetes > Mycobacteriales > Pseudonocardiaceae > Lentzea > Lentzea alba. The sequence goes on along the minus strand of NZ_JAAMPJ010000002.1, from coordinate 11,937 downwards.
CCCACTCGTCCGCCCGGTCGCCGAGAGCCTGGCCGAAGCCTTCCGGAACGGTGATCATGCGCTGAACTCCAGCCGGTACACCGCTTCCCACTCCGGCTTGGTGTTGAGCCGCGCGGTCTTGAGGGCCTGCGTCGTCTCCTCGTCGGGTTCAGCGAGGTGCGCCGTCGCGGGAGCGTCGATCAGGTGCGAGTGCGTGCTGGGGGAGCGGACGGTGACGGTGACCTTGGCCTGGTCGCTGAGGCCCGGCACCTGCTGTTCGCTGCCGCCGGTGATGACCCACAGCGCGTCGTCGCGCCAGTGCGCGTGCACGAGACGGGGTTCGTGGCCGGGTGAGGTGATCCAGACGGCTGCCGCCTTGCGCAGCGCCGCATCGAGGATTCGAGTGATCTCCACCGGTTCAGCCTGCCAGGGTTTGTGAAACGGGACTCAGCGAATATGCGCCCGGAGATGATGCGTGCCACTGTGGCGCACATAGTTACCGGCCGGTACGAGGAGGTACTCCAGTGGTCGACCAGCAGCGTCCCCGTCGCTCGTGTCTGGCGGTCCCCGGCTCGAGCCAGAAGATGATCGACAAGGCGCGCACGCTGCCGGCGGACCAGGTGTTCCTGGACCTGGAGGACGCCTGTGCGCCGCTGGCCAAGCCGGACGCCCGCAAGACCATCGTCGCCTCGTTGAACGAGGGTGGCTGGGGCGACAAGGCCCGCGTCGTCCGCGTCAACGACTGGACGACGGAGTGGACCTACCGCGACGTCATCGAGGTCGTCGAGGGCGCCGGTGCGAACCTCGACTGCATCATGCTGCCGAAGGTCCAGACGGCCGAGCAGGTCGTCGCGCTCGACTTCCTGATCACCCAGATCGAGAAGACGATGGGCTACGAGGTCGGCAAGATCGGCATCGAGGCGCAGATCGAGAACGCCCTGGGCCTGAACAACGTCAACGCGATCGCCACCGCGTCCCCGCGCGTCGAGACGATCATCTTCGGCCCGGCGGACTTCATGGCGTCGATCAACATGAAGTCGCTGGTCGTCGGCGAGCAGCCGCCCGGCTACGACGTGGGTGACGCCTACCACTACATCCTGATGCGGATTCTGATGGCCGCGCGGGCTCACGACAAGCAGGCCATCGACGGCCCCTACCTGCAGATTCGCGACGTCGAGGGCTACCAGCGCGTGGCCGGTCGGTCCGCGGCGCTGGGCTTCGACGGCAAGTGGGTGCTGCACCCCGGCCAGATCGACGCGGCCAACGAGGTCTTCAGTCCGAAGCAGGACGACTACGACCACGCCGAGAACATCCTCGACGCGTACGAGTTCTACACGTCGGAGGCCGGCGGCAAGCGCGGTGCGGTGATGCTCGGCGACGAGATGATCGACGAGGCGTCGCGCAAGATGGCGTTGGTGATCTCCGGCAAGGGCCGTGCCGCGGGCATGTCGCGCGCGAACGTGTGGACGCCGCCGGAGGACTGAGGTCCGTTACGGATTGTGCGCTACTTCACCCCAAATGTTACTGGACGTGTTCGACCGTCACAGGTTGCATTCAAAAAGGGTGAGGTGACGCACAATCCGTCACCGAAGTTTGCGATCTTGCCCCGGTGTGGGGGCATGCTCTTGGCATGTCACATTCGAGTAACGGCAAGGCGAGCAGACGGTTGCGGCTCTTCAAGCGCCGTGAAGACGACCTGCTCGAGCGCAGCATTCGCAGCTGCCCGGGATGCGATGCCGACGTCCACGTGTTCGCCGACGTCTGCCGCCACTGCGGTGGCGCTCTGGAGATCGCCCTCGCGGGCTGAGTTCCCCGGTCAGGTCAGCGATAGCCCCCGTTGACGGCCGCGACGATCGCGACGATGTACAACGCGACGACCAGCAGCCAGCCGACGATGACCACGTAGCCGATGATGATGCCGGCGAGCGCCATGCCGTGGCCCTCTTCCTCGCCGCGCTTGATCTTCCCCATCGCGATGTGCCCGAAGATGACGCCGACGATCGCCGTCACGCCACAGGTCGCGAAGCCCACGAGTGACAGCACGAGCGCCAGAATCGCGTTCGTCTGCGACTTCGGCGGTGGCGGGTATCCGTAGCCGTACATGGGCTGCTGGCCGTACGGGCCAGGCTGGCCGTAGGGCTGTTGCTGGCCGTACGGATCACCCGGCTGCTTCGGGCTGTACGGGTCGTAGGTCATCGCTGGTCCCCCTAGATGTGGTGAGCCGGGATCTTAAGGTCCGCCCGGCGAGTTCGTCGCGTGCGGGTGCGCGATTCCGCCAGTCAGGGATGCTGTTTCGGTACAGCTGACGCAGCTGTGTTGCGGAGAGCACACCGCTGTCGCAAACGAGCGTTAACCGGTCCATACTCGCCGGTAACTCTTGTTTTGGAAGGGAAGTGCGATGGCGCGCCTCGCCCAGACCGCGGGTCTCACGGACATCCAGGAAGAAATCCTCGCGACCGTTCGCACGTTCGTGGACAAGGAAATCATTCCGCACGCCCAGACGCTGGAGCACGGCGACACGTACCCCGCCGACATCGTCGAGGGCATGAAGGAAATGGGCCTCTTCGGCCTGACGATCCCGGAGGAGTACGGCGGCCTCGGCGAGTCCCTGCTGACCTATGCACTGGTCGTCGAGCAGATCGCACGCGGCTGGATGAGCGTCTCCGGGGTCATCAACACGCACTTCATCGTGGCGCACATGCTCAAGCAGCACGGGACGCCCGAGCAGAAGGAGAAGTACCTGCCGCGCATGGCCGCCGGCGAGGTGCGCGGATCGTTCTCCATGTCCGAGCCAGAACTGGGCTCCGACGTGGCGGCGATCCGCACGAGGGCCGCCAAGTCGGACTCGGGTTACGTGATCAACGGCCAGAAGATGTGGCTGACCAACGGTGGCACGTCGAACCTGACCGCGGTGCTGGTCAAGACCGACGAGGGTGCCGACAAGCCGCACCAGAACCTCACGACGTTCCTGGTCGAGAAGCCCGAGGGCTACGGCGAGGTCCTGCCGGGCCTCACGATCCCCGGCAAGATCGACAAGATGGGCTACAAGGGCGTCGACACCACCGAGATGGTGTTCGACGGCTTCGAGATCGCCGCCGACCAGGTGCTCGGCGGCGTCACGGGCCAGGGCTTCCGGCACATGATGGACGGCGTCGAGGTGGGCCGGGTCAACGTGGCGGCCCGCGCGTGCGGCATCGCGATCCGCGCCTTCGAGCTCGCGATCGAGTACTCGCAGCAGCGCAGGACCTTCGGCAAGGCCATCGCCGAGCACCAGGCCATCGCCTTCAAGCTCGCCGAGATGGCCACCAAGGTCGAGGCGGCGCACCTGATGATGGTCAACGCCGCCCGGTTGAAGGACTCGGGCCAGCGCAACGACGTCGAGGCGGGCATGGCCAAGCTCATCGCGTCCGAGTACTGCGCCGAGGTCACGCAGGAGTCGTTCCGCATCCACGGCGGCTACGGCTACTCCAAGGAGTACGAGATCGAGCGCCTGATGCGCGAGGCCCCGTTCCTGCTGATCGGCGAGGGCACGTCGGAGATCCAGAAGACGATCATCTCCCGCGGCCTGCTCCGCGACTACCAGTCGCGCGGCTAGACGTTCCTCCGTTAGGGGCCATTCTTTCACGAGAGTGGCCCCTAACGGTTTTTGTCTGGGAGCCATAGGGTTCGCTCACTTTGAGCACAGATCTGACGCTTCCGAGACCTGTGTCGCCGCCGCACGTGGTCCGCCTGGAGCTGGACACGTTCTCCGTCGTCGACCGTCCCGCGCTGGCCACCTGGTTCGGGGCCCTGTTCACCGAACTGCTCGAACCCCTCTGCCCGGCCTCGGTGACGGAGCTCGTGTCGGTGGCCCGCGACTACCGGCCATCAGACACAACGCCCTGGGGGCCACCGGGTTATGCGCGCCTGCTGCTCTCTTCGGGTGAGTTCACCCTTCCGTCGTGGGAGGCCGCACTGACGGAGCTGCCGTCGTTCCTGCGCGTGCAACTGGTCCAGCTCGACTTCCAGGGCCTTCCCCTGGTCGACGACGGCTGGTGCGCGGAGATCCTGTTGAAGGACGACCCCGCGTTCCCGCACCAGATCGTGGTCACCGCTGCCCGCTCGTTGTTCGGCGGCTGGATTTCCCATGCCGTGCAACAGGATTGGCTGTCGATGTTCCGGTCGGGCGCGTCGCTGGTGCGCGCGTCGGGCGGCTGGATCACCCTGGACCGGGTGGGAGTGCGGACCGCACACGAGGTAGCGGTGGGCGTGGGCCTCGACGAATCTCTTTTCATGGCAGCGGAACTGGCTCGCGGCCCGCACTGGGCGACGTTGCTCGGCCCGCGTCAGGTCGCTGCTTTGGGTGGTGTGCAACAGGTTTGCTCGACGGCGCCCTGCTTCTCGGTCACCGATCTGGGTGGCGGGCGGCTTTTGTTGCAGCTCACCGAACACCTCGACGAGGTCCCCGCGGAGGCGGTGGACGCGCTGGCGAAGTTCCTCCAGCCCGTGCTGCACTGACCGATCATCGGTGGGACTCTGTCGTTCGTGAGGCCATCCCCCAAAACCGACGCGCTGGTAGCCGTGGACACCGCCCTGCACCCGACCGGCTTCGTCCGCCGGGGTCACGTCTGGCGGCAGGACCGCGGCGACGGCGTGTCCGGCTGGCTCGGTTTCGCCGTGGCGGGCTCGCTGGAGCTCACCCCGCTGGTCGGCGTGTGCTTCGCGCGCTACGACGAGGTGTGCCGCACGCTCGGCGTCGGCATCCCCGGGACACCCCTGCTGTCCACTCCGCTCGGGTGGCTGATGGGGGAGAAGCCGGTCTGGAAGTGGGTCTTCGAACCCGGCGGTGACCACGCGGCTGTCGCTTCGTCGCTGGTGAGCGCGTTTCTCAAGCACGGCAAGCCGTACATCGACAAGCGGGCCGAGTGGGGCGCGGTGTCGAAGGAGCTCGTCGGCAAGCCCGAGACGTTGCTCGACTTCGAACGGGCGCGGAAGCTCGCGATCATCCACGTCCTGAACGGCAATGCCGGGGCGGCCGGTGAGGTGCTGAAGAAGGAACGCGAGCGGGTGGCGGACAAGGCGGACGTGTACGCGCGGTCGTACCGGGCCTTCGCGCACCGGTTCGAAATCGCCTTTCCCGGCTGACGGGGCACGGCAACACTGTTCGGGTGATGGAGAGGGCACGCCAGTCGCTGGCAGAGCTGGTCGGTGAGCGGTGGCGTCAGGTCGGCCGCGCCTGCGACCTCGTGTGGCTGGGCTTCGGGCCGCTTCGTGAGACGACCGACCACCGGGGCGGTGCTCGCGAGAGGGCCGAGTACGCGCTGCACCTGCAGTGCGGGTGGCGGCTGTCCCTCGGGGACAAGCGCCTCACCGGGGCGTCCGACGTCTACCTGCCACCGTCCGGCCGGACCGGTGAGGGCAAGTTCGACTGGGACGTGCAGGGGGCCAACAGGTTCGACGTCCGGGCCGCGAAGCTGACCACGCTCCTGGCCGCCGAGCAGATCCTCGTGACGTCGGTCGAGGTGACCGGGGAGGGGAGCCTGACGGTGTTCCTCTCGGGCGGCCTCCGGATCGAGGCACCGCGCGGCGATTCGGGCAGCGAGGACTGGCGGTTCTTCCGGCCCCACCGCGACGAAGACCACGTGGTCATGCCGCCCGAGGACTGAAACCGGCAAAACACCCGCAGGCGTCTCAGCACGCCGCAGCGGGCACTGGCAGGATGGAACGATCAGCGCGTCCGACAGAGGTGGTCCCTGTGACGAGTCCGTTCGCCAACCCGAACCGGCCCGGTGTCCCGCCCCGCCTGCCCACCCCGCCGACGGGGTGGCCGATCGGCTCGTACGCCACGTACGAGGAAGCTCAGCGCGCGGTCGACTTCCTCGCCGTCGAGGACTTCTCGGTGCAGGACATCACCGTGGTCGGCGTCGACCTGATGCTCGTCGAGCGCGTCACCGGCAAGCTCACCTGGGGACGCGTGCTCGCGACGGGTGCGGCGAGCGGTGCCTGGTTCGGTCTCTTCGTCGGCCTGCTGCTCACCCTCTTCAGCCCGGAACCGGGAGTGACGGTCGGGCCGGTGCTGACCGGTCTGATCACCGGTGTGTTCTTCGGGCTCGTGTTCGCGGCGGTCGGGTACGGGTCGGCGCGCGGCAAGCGGGACTTCCAGTCGGCGAGCCAGTTGGTGGCGGGGCGGTATGACGTGCTCTGTCACCCGAAGTCGGCCGAGAAGGGGCGTGACCTGCTCGCGAAGCTCGCGATGCGGCCGGTCAACCCCAACAGCTGAGACTACGAAAAAACCCATTGGTTCTGAATCGTTGCTTCCCTTGGTTGCGGCTCCTGATCACCGGGCCTAGGTTCGGTTGACCGGTTCGCCCGGTGCGGCCGGTGGCACGACGAGGTGCCGGGCAGAAGGGTGGTCTGGCTCCTCCGTGTAGTCGGGAAGGAGGCAGGGCCGATGGGTGGGACACGGCGCTATCGACTTGCCGCCGGAGTGGGAGCCGCGGTGCTCGCGGCAGGAACCCTCACGGCGTGCGGGTCGGGCGACGGCGGCATCACCGTCAACGTCTACAAGTATCCCCAGGAGAACTTCCAGGCCGTCGTCGACAGCTGCAACGCGAAGGCCGGTGGGCGCTACCACATCGTCTACAACAAGCTGCCGCGCGAGGCGGACGGTCAGCGCGAACAGATGGTGCGCAGACTCGCGGCCGAAGACGACAGCATGGACGTGCTCGGGCTCGACGTCACGTGGACCGCGGAACTGGCGAAGGCGGGCTGGATCAGGGAGTTCACCGGCTCGGTCAAGTCGCAGGTGGAGAGCGGCACGCTGAAGACACCGCTCGACACGGCGACCTACGAGGGCAAGTTGTACGGAGCGCCGGACAACACCAACGTCCAGTTGCTCTGGTACCGATCGGACCTGGTGCCCACGCCGCCGAAGACGTGGGACGAGATGATCTCCATGGCCGAGGCGCTGGTGGCGGAAGGGAAGCCCGGCCGGATCGTGGGGCAGGGCAAGCAGTACGAGGGGCTCGTCGTGCTGTACAACACCCTCGTCAACTCCAACGGCGGCACCATCCTCGACGAGAACGGCACCAAGGCCGTCGTCGACGACAAGGCCGTGCAAGCGTTGGCGGCGTTGAAGAGGCTGGCGACGTCGAAGGCGATCGACCCGTCCTTCTCCAACGCGGCCGAGGACACCGCGCGGCTCGCCATGGAGGCCGGCAACGCGGCGTTCCAGCTCAACTGGCCCTACGTCTACGCGGCGGCGCAGAAGAAGCCGGACTTCGCGAAGAACTTCAAGTGGGCGCCGTATCCCACGGTGAGCGGTGAGGCCGCGAAGGTCACCGTCGGTGGGATCAACTACGCCGTCAGCAACTACACCACGCACCCGGACGAGTCGTTCGACGCGGTGTTGTGCTTGCGCAGTGCGGAAAACCAGAAGCTCGCCGCGCTCAAGGACGGTGTGCCGCCGACCATCGAGGCCGTCTACGACGAGCCCGAGATGGCCGAGGCGTACCCGATGCGCGACGACATCAAGGAGACGTTGAAGAACGCGAGTGTGCGGCCGCGCACGCCCGCGTACCAGAACGTCTCGACGGTCATCTCCACGATCCTGTCGCCGCCCGCGAGCATCGACCCGCAGGCCACGGCGGACAGGCTGCGCAAGGAACTGCAGGACGCTCTCGACTCGAAGGGGGTGCTGCCGTGAGTCAGACGACGACAGAAGGCACGGCGAAGACCGAGACGTCACCGGAAACCGTTGCGCCGAAGAAGAAAGTCGCGCTGAGCGAGGGCAAGAGGGCCGAGCGCAGACTCGGCTGGCTGCTCTGCGCGCCGGCCGCGATCACCATGATCGCGGTGACCGGCTGGCCGATCCTCTACTCGCTGCTGCTGTCGATGCAGCGGTTCGACCTGAAGTTCCCGGACCGCACCGAGTGGATCTGGTTCGACAACTACGTCACGGTGCTCAGCAGCCCGTACTGGTGGAACGCGGTCTGGGTGACCGTGTTGCTCACCGTCGTCACGGTCGCCGTCGAACTGGTGCTGGGCATGTCGCTCGCGCTGATCATGCACCGGGCGCTGGTCGGCCGGGGCATCGTCCGCACGACGACGCTGATCCCGTACGGCATCGTGACGGTCGTGGCCGCGTTCTCCTGGCGCTTCGCCTGGACGCCCGGCACCGGCTACCTCGCGGAGGCGCTCGGCGGCGATCCCGTGCTCACGGAGAAGATCCCGGCGCTGATGGTCGTGGGTCTCGCGGAGATCTGGAAGACCACGCCGTTCATGGCCCTGCTGCTGATGGCGGGCCTGGCGCTGGTGCCGGACGACCTGCTCAAGGCCGCCGCGATGGACGGTGCGAGCGGCTGGCAGCGGTTCATCAAGATCACCGTGCCGATCATGAAGCCGGCGATCCTGGTGGCACTGCTGTTCCGCACGCTCGACGCGTTCCGCATCTTCGACAACCTGTTCGTGCTCACCGCGGGTTCGCAGGGCACGTCGTCGGTGTCGATGCTGACCTACAACAACCTCATCAAGGGCTTGAACCTCGGCATCGGATCGACGATGTCGGTGTTGATCTTCATCATGGTCGCGATCATCGCGTTCGTGTTCATCAAGCTCTTCGGCACCGCTGCTCCCGGCAGCGACGACGGGGGGAAGCGCTGATGGCTGGTATCGGAGGAGCGGAGACCACCGGCAAGAAGGTCGGCTGGGGCGTGCTCAACACGGTCGTCGTGATCTACGCGCTGGTCCCGGTGCTGTGGATCGTGTCGCTGTCGTTCAAGTCGTCGGAGACGTTGGCGGACGGCAACTTCATCCCGCGCGAGTGGAGTCTGGAGAACTACCAGAACATCTTCTCCACGACCGAGTTCACGCGGGCGCTGGTCAACTCCATCGGCATCGCGATCATCGCGACCACGATCGCCGTGGTGTTCGGCACGATGGCCGCCTACGCCATCGCCAGGCTGGACTTCCCCGGCAAGAACCTGCTGGTCGGCGTCTCGTTGTTGATCGCGATGTTCCCGCAGGTCTCGCTGGTGTCCCCGTTGTTCGAGATCGAGCGCTCGCTCGGCCTGTTCGACACGTGGCCCGGCCTGATCCTGCCGTACATCACGTTCGCGCTGCCGCTCGCGATCTACACCCTGTCGGCCTTCTTCCGCGAGATCCCCTGGGAACTCGAGAAGGCGGCGAAGATGGACGGCGCGACACCGGGGCAGGCGTTCCGTCGCGTCATCGCACCGCTGGCCGCGCCGGGCGTGTTCACGACGGCGATCCTGGTGTTCATCTTCTGCTGGAACGACTTCCTGTTCGCGATCTCGCTCACCTCGACCGAGCAGACGCGGACCGTGCCGGTGGCGCTGTCGTTCTTCACCGGCAGCTCGCAGTTCGAGGACCCGGCCGGGTCGATCGCGGCGGCCGCCGTCGTGATCACCATTCCGATCATCCTCTTCGTGTTGTTCTTCCAGCGCCGGATCGTCGCCGGCCTGACCTCCGGCGCCGTCAAGGGGTGAGTTGACCAATGGCAGAGATCGTTCTGGACCAGGTGACCAAGCGGTATCCCGACGGCGCTTTGGCCGTGCAGGAAGTCAACCTGGAGATCGCGGACGGCGAGTTCATCATCCTGGTCGGACCGTCCGGCTGCGGGAAGTCCACCACGCTCAACATGATCGCGGGCCTGGAGGACATCACCGACGGCGAGCTGCGCATCGGCGGGCAGCGCGTCAACGAGCGGGCGCCCAAGGACCGCGACATCGCGATGGTGTTCCAGTCCTACGCGCTCTACCCGCACATGACGGTGAAGGAGAACATGGCCTTCCCGTTGCGACTGGCCAAGGTGGACAACGCCACGGTCGAGCGGAAGGTCCAGGAAGCGGCCGAGATCTTGGACCTCACCCAACACCTGGACCGCAAGCCGTCCAACCTGTCCGGTGGCCAGCGGCAGCGCGTGGCGATGGGCCGCGCGATCGTGCGCAGCCCCAAGGCGTTCCTGATGGACGAACCGCTGTCCAACCTGGACGCCAAGCTGCGCGTGCAGATGCGCACCTCGGTGTCGCGCCTGCAGAAGCAGCTCGGCACGACCACGGTGTACGTGACGCACGACCAGACCGAGGCGATGACCCTCGGCGACCGGGTCGTCGTCATGCGCGGCGGGGTCGTGCAGCAGATCGGCGCACCGCAGTTCCTCTACGAACACCCGGCCAACCTCTTCGTCGCCGGCTTCATCGGCTCGCCGTCGATGAACTTCGTACCGGCGACGCTGGAGAACGGCGCGCTGAGGTCGGTCCTCGGCGACTGCACGCTGACGGACCGGGTGCGGCAGCTGGTGGAGGGTTCCGACGCGCCCCGCGAGGTGATCATGGGCATTCGCCCGGAGCACTTCGAGGACGCCGCCCTGGTCGACGCGGCGGCGTTGTCGTCGGGAGGCAAGTTCACCTCGCAGGTGGACGTGCTGGAGTCGATGGGGTCGGACAAGTACGCCTACTTCAACCTCACCGGAGAGCAGGCGGCCTCGGCCGAGCTGCAGGAGCTCGCGGCGGACGCCGGAGCGGACGACGTGCCGGGTGACGGCATCTCGCTCGTGACGCGCCTGTCGTCGGCGTCCGGCGCGGTCGAGGGAGCCTCGGCGGACATCTGGTTCGACGCGGACAAGGTGCAGCTCTTCGATCCGTCCAGCGGCAGGAACCTGACCTACACGGAACGGTGAATTCTCGTTTTCCCGGCCGCCTTCCCCTCGCGGGAAGGCGGCCTCTTTTTGTCACTCGATCGGGTTAGGTCCAAAGGCCTTGGTCCGGAGGGACTGATTAGTCGGGGCCAACTGCCGGGCCGAACTCGGTTCGCCATTGGGCGCTCGGCAGCGACATCTCATCGAAACATGTTCTACGCCGCTTCGGTTAGTCCGCACGCTTGTCGAAGGCGGGTACAGGGCCACAGGGGGGTTCCGGGGAACCGCCGCTGAGTGAAAGAGAGCGTGCAATGGGGATCCTGGACGGAAAAGCGGTTGTCATCACGGGGGCCGGCCGAGGGCTGGGTGAGGCCTACGCCATGCACGCCGCCCTCGCGGGCGCGTCGGTCGTGGTCAACGACAACGACGGTGACCTGGCAGAACGGGTCGCGGAGCACATCCGCGGCTACGGCGGCCGGGCCGTCGCCTCGAACCACACGGTCGCCGACCCGAGCGAGGCAGCCAAGATCGTCGACCTGTGCGTCGACGAATTCGGCCGCGTGGACGGCCTGGTGAACAACGCGGGACTGAACTACGAGACCGCACCGTGGGAGGACGACCCCGAGACGATCAAGCACGTCGTCGAGGTGAACGTCCTGGGCGTCATCTACGTCGGAATCGCCGCGATGAGGGCGATGCGGGCGTCCGGTGGTGGCTCGATCATCAACATTTCCTCCGGCGCCTCCTTCGGCCAGCGCAAACTCGCCACCTATTCGGCGACCAAGGGCGCGGTGGCGTCGCTGAGCTACTCGTGGGCGCTCGACCTGGAAGCCGAAGGCATCCGCGTGAACGCCGTGTGCCCGGTCGCGCACACGCGGATGGTGTGGAAGTCGGAACGTTCGCTGCGCGCCATTCCGGCGGACCGTACGCCGGGCAAGGTGGCGCCGCTGGTGCTGTTCCTGCTCTCGGACCGCGCCGAGGGCATCACCGGTCAGGTCATCCGCTGCAACGGCCGTCAGCTCCACATCGTGGGGCAGCCGTACTTCAAGCAGCCGATCCTGGAGAGCGACAACTGGGACACCGCTTCGGTGGAGCGGGCGTTCACGGGCGTGCTGCAGGCTCACCTCGAACCGTACGGGTTGGAGAAGAGGATGCCTCCCCGGCTCCGTGCGCTGGTGGAGCCTTCGCAGACCGCCTAGTGTCGTGCGCCGGAAATCCGCCAGGTAAGTCTAGTGTGGGTTGATGGCGCGGATTGGACGTCCTCCTGCTGTGGTGACGTTGACCGAGCAGGAGCGGGAGACGCTGCAGCGGTGGGCGCGGCG